>NZ_JAFIBJ010000001.1:0-5665944 GCF_017832155.1 Pseudomonas sp. PvP025
CGCGAACGGTAAGATTTTACCTTTCCGCGAATGACAAAACCAAAGTAGTAAAACACTAGATTTTGGTAATTTTGAATTGGACTTGGGAACGGTATCGTCTTCAAATATCGGCCTCCAATACTTCAGGATGTGTTCGTTTATAGATTCGAAAAAATCACTATGCCCATAGTTAAAGTAACGATCGGTAACGGATGCTGTTCTAAAACCTTGATTGCCAGAAGCGCCATAACCTAAAGTTGAACAGTTGGCTATCACCGGCCACAAATCTTTAGTTCCAACATCATTTATGATGTTGATGCTGTCAGTATGTGGTGCGTGTTTTTGCCAGTTAAAATCTCGCGGAATAACAGATCCGCATGTTATTATTTTTTCAAAGCGAATATTTTGATCTTTTTCTAAGATTTTAGAAATAATATACGTTCCGAAGCTATGGGCGATGACAGAGATTTTAGCTAAGGGTTCTTCACGTTGGATGGTGCGAATTTCATTGTGTATTTTATTTATTGGACCAGATCTTGAGAAAAGTGCGAAGTGAAAGCCCGTAACTAGCTCGTAGCCTAACTCCTGTACACGAAGACATGGAATGCCAAACATCTGTTCTTGAACATCTTGCTGCCAAGAGCCGTTGGTATGTATTCCATGAACTAAGATTATGACGCGAGACTCTTTAAGGTCGATAGTTCCATTGAAATAATGTGAAGAAAGCTCTCGGAATAGAGTCTGATGTTCCTCAGGTATACTCTTGTGTACCGTCTGAAACACTTTTTTTCTTTTGTTTGTAGTAGTGCCTTCCCATAGGACTCTTACTAACTCAATAACTTTAGTCTTCTCCATGTTTAGCCACACGGTATAATGTTTCTAGGTCGCTATCAGTTACTTCCATCGTTACGTCCCTGACTGGGTCATACACTTCCAGCGGGCAATCGAACCAATTATCAAATTCGTGGATCGCTGGACCTCCAGGGGAGCGCACTATAACCTTACGCTCAAAAATACCTGCCTCAACGAGGATCGTAGTAACCTTCGCAAAGTGTGCAGTACTGCCCGCCTGGGATATGTCATAAAGTCTGCTCGGTTGCATAATTACCTGCATTACTTTCTCGCCTTCCTCGCGCTCAATTGCCGCGAAATGATTAGCCAATCTCCTGAGCGCATCAGCCTCTTGAGGATTGGCGTTAATTAAGGGAGAGAATTTTTCCGAGAACATATGAGTAATCCCTTGGTGTGCAGGCTGCCGTAACTGCAAACTCGTTAACTTCCCCGCTTAATAAAACGTGAATTTCGCGGGCGGCGTTATCGGGCATTATAAACCAAATATTACTTCCCGTCACATAACCTTTTTTCGCAAGGAATACTGACATTGCGCCTGCGGATCCGTCATCTTGCATGAGATTGTTTGACATGTTCGCTGCCGACAAGTTCATCGATATGCCCATGTCATTGGTGGCGGTAGTACTGGTGTAGCGTATTACTCCTTCGAATTCATCTTTCTTTTCGTGCAAAGTTGCCTTTGACTTGCTGAGTGAGACTGGCTCAAAAGAATCCATTGGAATAAATTTGTTGATAAGTCTGATAAGTTGAGAAACTTGTTCATGGTACTTGGTTGAGTTCTCTCTAGATGCTAGGCGTATCTCTAGAAGACCCTCGTGGCTGAGGTGGGCGACACTGGCAGCACGCTTTTTCGTAACTTCCCATACCTTAGTTCGTCTGCCAGTATCCGGGTCAAAGTCATCATCAACAAGTTTGCTGCTTTCTCGGCACTCAATTACTTTGATTGTGAGCCCAAGTATGCCTGCTCCGTTCGGGGCTTTATTCAGTCGGATGTCGACGATTTTTGGATCGTCTGGCATGTTTACGTATATTGGTTGCTCTAATAGGTCGCTGAAGTTTTCTTCTTTTGCAATTTGAACTATGCGTCTTTCAGAAAGTATTTTAGCTGCGTCAGCAGTTTTGCAGTTAAATAAGAATATGTGCTGGCGGCCATGCTCTTCGACATCGCGAAGTAATGACTCTAGATCAATAAGGGCTAGTTTTTTGTTTTCTAGTGCTGGCAAGATTCTAGAGTCAACTAGATCCTCCCAGTTAGCCGAGCTGAAATGGATGTCCTTTTCTTTAAGGAACTCTTTCACTACTTGTTGGGTAGTAGCTTCTCTTAAGAGTTCAAGTATAGATTTAACGCGTATTTTTTCTTCTTGGCTAAGCAATTCCTGACTCCAACTGGCTACTTATCATTGGATGATCTCACTATCTTCGAGATCACGCCAAGGATGGGCAACGCGCCGTAGATTCACGGGAGTACTGCTCGCCACATCCTTGTTTGTTGGCATTCTCTCCTGTCACACGGTTTCACACAATCATAAAAGACGCGCTGCCTCTCTTAACTGACCAGGCCCTCTGCCTTGCCGACTACTCACGCTCTAGACGAGCTACGAAACCAGAGTCTACTGATCATTACGGCGCGCGCCGTCGTCCCCCCACCTCGCCTGCGGGCTAAATGGGTCGTTTTTTCTGCGACCCTGCGGACAACTCAACGCGGCACCGGCAGGGGGGCTGCTCGGTGTTGTGGGGGGGGTCAAAAGCCTGCGGAACCCTGCACCGAGGGGGGTATTTCGTTGAAGGCGTCTAGAGGCTCTGATGTTGAGGGGGAGGGGGGAGTCTCAGAAAGAGTAATTTCAGTAATCTCCCTACAGAAAGGGTCTGGAGGCCACGTATTCCGTGGGTTGTGAGATTACAAAAAGGAGTAACAGAGAAGTAATGGGAAAGGTAATTTTCTGCCAAGCTATTGATTTTAAAGAGTTTTATAAAAATAGAGAATTACATTTATAAAGAGTAATCAGATTACTTCAATATTACATAAAGATTACTTTTTGGCTTAAGGATAAAACTATTTAATTTCAATGACTTAAGTCTGAAAAGCGGTCAAGATTACTTATGTTACTCTTTTTTTTGCCCCCCCCCCAGAATTCGGATTTCAGACCTCTACACGTGTGAGTCACACGCGTACGGATGGGGCAGTTGTTGTCTGCGATGATTCGTGGGGGATGCTTGGTGTTGGGGAGGCGTGTGGATAGTTTCGGGATTGGTGCGACAGGCACTCGCGGAGTGAGATACCTGGGATTCGTTTGGTGCTGGTGCTGGCTGGCTTCGTATCAGTGTACGAGCAATCGACCCATATTTGACGTTCGCGGTAGGCAGCGATCGCTCTGACGCATCCTTATCATGGGCTTAAGCTTAGCTCGCTAAACTAGGCTGTAGGATGCTCTCGCCCGGGCCGCCTGATCCAGGGAATTGTAAGCCAATGCTCCCGATGGAATTAATAATCTCACAGGCAAGGCAGGCCACTTGAGCGCGGACCTGTTGAAGGTAGGCAACATCGATGCTCGTGGCGAAGATCCTTTGCTTTCGATCAACGAACAATGGCACAGACTTACCGTTGGCATCCGGTACCTGCCAAGCGCCATGGCATAGCACATTGCGCAACTGGGCAGATTGTCGTAAGTCGTCAACCAATTGATCAAGATTGCTGACGGGCAGTTTATGGTAGTTGCGTAGGGCATTGCCGTACGCATCAATGAGCCCTCCGAGCGGATCTGATAGCGCCCGTTCAAGCTGGCCCGGCCAATCGCTGTATGCCTGCTCTAGCTCATCCTGAGCATATCTGCGCGTGGCAGTCAGGGCGAAGATTGCCCGGCCCAATACCTGCTCCAGAAAGCCGTAGGTTGCAACGGTACGACCCAGTTGCTCCCAGAACTCGCCCAAATGCCTGTGAGTGGGATAGTCGGTTGGCAGTTGCCCTTGGTCGATCCGATAATATTCCTTGCTCACCAGTTACCTCCTCCGGCCTTCTAGGCAAAACGCTCCAGAATAGAACCGGCTAATGAGTTTCAACGCACTCTAGCCCAAAGCGGACGGACGTGAAGGGTTGCTATTGGCCGATGACTGCCAGCTAACTGAGATCTGCCCCTCTTAATCGAGCCAGGCCTTGTTTGATGTGGCCCGCATTTTCACCGATCGTGTGAAGAGTCCCCCGGACATTAGTTCCCAGCTCTAAAGCGTTTTGCTGCTCAGCCCAGAGAGTCAGCTCCATCAGTGCCGCCTCCAAGGCCAGCTGATTTTGATAAAACCGTTCCAGCACATCTGCCAATGAGTATTGGTTCGCCATGGTTCCCGACTCGATTTCAAAGAAATCAAGCATAGCGGTGAAATGCTCGCCACTGCTATAGCCAGAGAGAAGAGGCAGACTCTAGGTTTTTGGAAATGGTGCTGGAAAGGAATTTATAAACCTCAAAGGGAATGCTATCTGAAGCCGTCTAAGTCATCGCAAGCTTGACGTAACTTCGTTTTGAAACTCGAGACCATGGTTGAAGATTCTCGAATGAGGGGGGAGGTCGTCGTGATAGGTTGACGAGATTTGACTTCAAAATCTCCACCGGTAATTATTCTTCTTATTCCAGCAAATTCGGGTGCTGCCGAGCTCCACAGGAATTGGTGGTAGTCGATACATCGGTAGGAGATGTCTTGGGACTTCGACTTCATCATTAGTGCAGAGGTGCCGCCCATACCTTCTGGCTGAGTCCAGTAATCAATGGTAAGCATCATTAGATCATCTATGTCTTTGATCATCTGCTCTAGGCGTAGTTTTCTTTGAAGGTCTCTAAGTTTGACTTCAGACTCTGCTTTGGAAGTTTCTCGCTCTAAATTGGCTTTAGTGTTCTGTCTGTTTTGGTTGATAAGTGTGAAGACTGATACAGCAAGTGCAATCCAAGCTGGAATATCTCCAATGTCCATGAATGAGCTTGACATGTTAGGCCTGCGCGCGCGCTTCGTCTATATAATGCCAAACCTCTTCAATGATGAAGGGGTCTTCTTTGTAGCTCAGTCGAAGTTTTTGATGTAAGACTTGTTTGCTGAATTTCTTAAGTCTGACAAGTCCCCCAAAAGCTTCTTCAAGGAAAGATGAGCCGTACCCCATAGAACCGTCGAAATTGATTTCGACAATATCATTTTTCTCCAATGTCGGAACGAGTAAGTCGTCGCGAAAAACCTCACCGGAATTTTTGCCGTCGACCCTATATCTGCCGGCAGGATATTCGCTAAAATCTTTTGATATGCTAATTCGGGCCATGTTCATCTTCCAGTTCCTGCGCGCCTGTGATCGGTACGGACCACTGTATGACGGTACCAAGTATAGATCGATTGTTGCCGCCTTGGGTATATCTGGGGCTGCCGCTAGAGAAATCAACCCCTACGACCCCCCTGTTGCTGTAGACCTGCAGCTTTCCGCGCAGTTCCTCTGCGGCCTTCATCACGTTGCGCGCCAAGCCTTTACCCCGGTGTCCTTGATCCGTTCTGGTTCTCCCTAGCTCGAGCGAGCGGCGTATCATTTTCATGTCACGCTTGCCAGGAGAGAGCGTGGTGAGCCGCAGAATGTCTCCAATGTATTCCTCCCACCTTTCGGGGAGGGTCACTGGTATGCCCAAGCCGAGATCACAAAAAATCACACCCAGCCTCCCTTCATGGACTTGCGCGAAAACCCACCATCTTTTGTCGTTGGCTTTCTCTAGTCCGCTTCCGCCTATCCTATCTTCTCTAGGTCTGATGTACGCGTGATGAACGGCGTTATCCATTGCTTCGCTAACTCCGGTAACTAAGCGGAGGTAGCCTTGGGGTATCTTACCTTTAATTGCTTTAAGTAAAATATCAGCATCTTGTGGATTTACGCTTACGCCGGAAGCATAGCGCCAGCTATTAACGGTAACGTCTTCTTCTTCTATTTGCAGGCGATGTGGTTTTCCCAGAATATTGAAAAAACCAATTTGTTGAAATACTTTTTCAACAGTTTCATCTTTCGGGTAGCTGCACGTTAATTTGCATTTTTCTCCTAGCGTGAGACAAATTCTGTCTATTTCGGCAAGCATTAAAAGCATGCCGGCGCTAAAAACGTTCGTTGTTTTGCTGAAATCTATCTTGATTAGTTTTCTGCGTAGTGATTCTTTTCTTAAAATACTCAGAAACTTTGCCAGTTGCGTGTGCATATCCCTGTTATGCAAACCAATATGCGCAGGTGCTTCAATTTTAATAGAGTCGTCTGAATTTTGTTGCGTGATGTTGGTTGGTTTGCCTTTTTGTATTTTTTTTGGTCGATTGCGTTGCTGGGATATACGTTTTTGCCGTAGGTAATAGTCATCAGCTAATAGTTTCACACTAGTTCCCTTAATGTGCAGTTTCAATTTTATTGACTGCCAGTGCCAGGCTATCTTTGCATGGATGGCAATTTGCCTGTTTTCTCCTCGGCAGTCAATGTCACCCGTTTTTTCAGTACATCTCCAGAGCTGATACAAGCCGATCCCTGATGGCTTAGTAGATTGCTCGGTTAGCCAGCAGACGCGAGCTCCTAAATCTATGATCTATGTAGAGTGGTACAAAAATGGTACGGGTTAGCTCATGTTATGGCTGGAGGTCTTGTCTTGCCAGCGCTCTAGATTGAGTAGGTCCAATCCATCATCGGAGCAACGGAGAAGCAGCGGGAGAGTGGGGCGGTTTGTAGGGGCATTGGAGGGATCTGGATCATGGCGAATGACGCGCAGTTTATCAGGGATGCATGCTGGCTGTCGGAGCGGCGTATATTGCCCGTTTCACGACAGTGCTGGGCAAGGACGCAAAGCGCCTCTGTCGCCCGGGTCGCGTTCTGACGCTGAGCGACGCCTTATCACGCGTCGGTAGGATCCGAGCTAGTATTGAAGGATGTGGTCTTAAAAAGTCAGCGCTTATTTCTCGCCGAAATTGCCGCGACGTTCTTGATGCCCATCATCGGTTCCCGGCCTGACCGCCAGGACGCAGCCAACCTATGTCCCTCTAGCCGTTCGGAGTGATCAGAAAACAATGATAACTATCCAGGAACTCAACGAGTTCACCAGCAACCCGGAGTTGACTGCCAGCATCGCCCAGGTGTGGGAATTGATCGGCCAGCATTTCGAACAGGCCCAGGCTAGCCTGCTGCCTGAGCAGGCGATGGAGCGTCGTGAGTTGTCGTTCCATGATCACGTACGCCTGCTGGGCTACCTGTCGCTTTTGGTGGCCGAGCTGCCGGGTGACGTGGTGGAAATCGGCGTGTGGAAGGGCAAGTCGTTGATGCTGATGAACGAGGTGTGCAATGGCGAGCGGCGTGTCATCGGTATTGACCCGTTTGAGTTGCCGAACCAGTTTGAGGAGTTCAGTCACTATCAAGCGTTGATGCTGCCTGATGCGGTGGTAATTCGCGGCTTCTCGGAACTCAGTGCCGAGCGTTTCTACAATCTGGCGCCCAGGGTTGCGCTGTTGCATATCGATGGCGGTCACACCATGCGCAACGTGTTGCTGGATTTCCTGCTGTATTCGCCGAGCGTGGTGCCGGGCGGTTTTATTGTGCTGGACGATTATCGCGACTTTAAACACTCGCCTGAGGTGGGGCCTGCGGTCGATCTGCTCAGGGCTACGGGGTTCTTCAGAGACTTCAACGTGCTGGGAAGCGTGCATGGTTTTGAGAACAGCTACGTGTTACAGCGGGTGTGAGCGTTTCCCAGGTCGGCGCCCTGGACGCATCCTGTCCCCAGGCAAAATTTCATCATTCTCTGCAGTGTTGAGGTTTACGATTCTCTGCAAGAGAGGCCCAACGCCTCCAGCCCGCAGAGAACCCAGGAAATGACCTCAAACCTCGTCAAACTTTTGCTGATCAGCGGCACATTGCTATTGAGCGCCTGCTCCTCGGGCGCGAACGTCAGCAGCGACCCATGCTTCTCGGGTGGATGCCAGGCGTTTGGCGACCATAGCCCGAGTAAAGCCGCCAAAATGAGTTTTGGCGGCAGCGGGCTGGGTAGCAGTTATGGAGAGTATGGTTCGGGGTTGTTGCATGATGATTGATGCGGCACTGGGCCAGCCAGTTTTGTGGTGACTGACCCATTGCTATCGGGAG
This sequence comes from Pseudomonas sp. PvP025, assembly GCF_017832155.1. Lineage (NCBI taxonomy): Bacteria > Pseudomonadati > Pseudomonadota > Gammaproteobacteria > Pseudomonadales > Pseudomonadaceae > Pseudomonas > Pseudomonas sp. PvP025. Next base: position 7,952 of record NZ_JAFIBJ010000001.1, read on the forward strand.
CAAGCCCCCTCCCACAGTGGTACTGCGCAGGTTGGCGAGTTAGTGCCCGCCTTTCATGCGTCGGGCGATGAGGTAAAGGCCCAGGCCGAGCAGTGCGGTCGCTGCGCCGATGTAGCCAGTGCTGGTCCAGCCAAATCCCGCTGTAATCGCCATTCCCCCAAACCACGGCCCCAGCGCGTTCGCCAGGTTGAACGCCGCGTGGTTGGACGCGGCCGCCAGGCTTGGGGCTTCGTGGGCGATGTCCATCAGGCGGATCTGCAACGGTGCCGCCAGCGACACCATGGTGCCGACCAGGCCCATGCTCAGCAGCACGCCCGACAGCGACGATGCGGCGAACGGGAAGAACAGCAGCACGGCAATCGACCACACCAATATCAGCCCCACCGCGCGAAACTGCATGCGATCAAACAGTTTGCCGCCTGCGATGTTGCCGATAATCCCGCCGACACCAAACGCCGCGAGGCCAAACGGAATCCACTGTGGCGACACCTTGGTCACTTCCAGCATGGTCGGCGCCAGGTAGCTGAATACGCAGAACATCCCGGCAAAGCCAATCGCGCCGATGGACAGGGCCATCCACACCTGCGGTTTGGTGAAGGCGCGCATTTCCTTGCGCGGGTCGCTGCGTTCTTCGTCGTGGCGGTGGGGCACGAATTGCCAGACCAGCGCGATGGTGCACAGGGCGATCACGCTGACCAGGGCGAAGGCCGAGCGCCAGCCCAAGTGTTGGCCGAGGAAGGTAGCGATGGGGTTGCCCAGCAACATGGCGAGGGTCAGGCCCATCATCACGCGGGCGACGGCGCCGGCGCGTTTATCCGAGGGCACCATGCTCGAGGCGACCACCGCGGCGATGCCGAAGTAGGCGCCGTGGGGCAGGCCGCTGATGAAGCGGAAGGCCACCAGTGAGCTGAAGCTCGGGGTGAAGGCGGTGGCGAGGTTGCCCAAGGCGTAAAGCGCCATCAGTAACAGCAGCATATGTTTGCGCAGCAGTTTGGCACCGAGGATCGCCAGCAGTGGGGCGCCGACCATCACGCCCAGGGCGTAGGCGCTGATGGCGTGGCCGACCTGGGGTTCGCTCAGGTTGAGGTTTTGGGCGATGTCGGGCATCAGGCCCATGATGGCGAATTCGCCGGTGCCGATTGCGAAAGCGCCCACGGCCATGGCCGCTTCCATTTTGGCGGCACTGCGCGCGGGCAGCAGGTGCCCGGGTGTTTGCTGGATAGACATGGATGGCTCTGTTTGAATGGGTGCACAAAAGACAGTCGTCGATGCTACGCACGCGACGGTGAAGGTGTCTAGAACAGCCGCTTGTCCGAGAGTTCCAGGCCTGTGACCTCAGGTCGCGCCTGCCAGCCTTGACACCTGCGCAATAAAAGCCGCGATTTAATGCTGTCAATTGGCCAAACGACCCATAAACGCTGTTTGGCATGATATTCTGCGCGCCGTTCTGGACAGGTCTTTCCCGGGTGCGTACATCCGTATACGTCCCGGCGGTGGGCTGTCGCCCAGGTAGCTGAAGCCAATAATGATAAAAAGTCAGCGCAGAAGGGACAAAAGTGAGGTCGATACGTCGGCCTTGTGTGCCCACCCTACGGTCTGCAGAGTCAGGGGCGGTAGGGCGGATGGCGTTTTATCATAGGTGCTACTGATGTTTAAAAAAGTAAACACTGCCCTGCTGGGGCTGGCTTTGTCGATGGGGATCACGTCCGTTCACGCGGAAGAGGCAAAGAAAGTCGATGTGCTGCTGATCGGCGGCGGCATCATGAGTGCAACCCTGGGTGTGTGGCTCAACGAGCTGCAGCCGGACTGGTCGATGGAGATGGTCGAGCGCCTCGATGGCGTGGCCGAAGAAAGCTCCAATGGCTGGAACAACGCCGGTACCGGTCACTCGGCCCTGGCTGAGCTGAACTACACCCCGGAAGACAAGAACGGCAACGTTGAGATCCCGAAAGCGGTCGAGATCAACGAAGCGTTCCAGATCTCCCGTCAGTTCTGGTCCTGGCAGGTCCAGCAGGGCGTGCTGAAGAACCCGCGTTCGTTCATCAACTCCACACCGCACATGAGCTTTGTGTGGGGCGATGACAACATCAAGTTCCTGAAAAAACGCTACGAAGCCCTGAAAGCGAGCCCGCTGTTCGCCGGCATGCAGTACTCCGAAGACCCGGCGCAGATCGCCAAGTGGGTTCCGCTGATGATGCAAGGGCGTGACCCGAGCCAGAAAATCGCGGCCACCTGGACCCCGATCGGCACCGACGTGAACTTCGGCGAGATCACCCGCCAGTTCGTAGCCCACCTGCAAACCACGCCGAAGTTCGACCTGAAACTGTCGAGCGAAGTGCAGGACATCACCAAGAACGCCGACGGCTCGTGGCGTGTGAGCTACAAAAACCTGAAAGACGGCACCAAGACCGAAACCGACGCCAAGTTCGTGTTCATCGGCGCGGGCGGCGGTGCACTGCACCTGCTGCAGAAGTCGGGCATTCCTGAAGCCAAGGAATACGCAGGCTTCCCGGTTGGCGGCTCGTTCCTGGTGACCGATAACCCGGCCATCGCCGAGCAGCACATGGCCAAGGCCTACGGTAAGGCCTCGGTTGGCGCACCGCCGATGTCGGTTCCGCACCTGGACACCCGCGTGCTGGACGGCAAGCGCGTGATCCTGTTTGGCCCATTCGCGACCTTCTCCACCAAGTTCCTGAAGGAAGGCTCGTACCTGGACCTGCTGACCAGCACCACCACTCACAACATCTGGCCCATGACCAAAGTCGGTATTCGTGAATACCCGCTGGTCGAGTACCTTGCCGGCCAACTGATGCTGTCGGACGACGACCGCTTCAAGGCACTGCAGGAATACTTCCCGAACGCCAAGCAGTCCGACTGGCGCCTGTGGCAAGCCGGTCAGCGCGTGCAGATCATCAAGCGTGACGAAGAACAGGGCGGCGTCCTGAAACTCGGTACCGAAGTGGTCAGCTCCGCCGATAACACCATCGCAGGCCTGCTGGGTGCATCGCCAGGCGCGTCCACCGCGGCTCCGATCATGCTGACCGTGCTGCAGAAAGTGTTCAAGGACAAGGTGGCGACCCCTGAGTGGCAGGCCAAGCTGCACCAGATCGTACCGAGCTACGGCACCAAGCTGAACGACAGCCCGGAAGCGGTTGCCAAGGAATGGGCCTACACCGCCGGTGTTCTGCAATTGACGCCACCGCCTGCGATCCCGCAAATGGCGGCGCCAAAGGCCACCGAGGCTGCCAAACCTGCGGCTGAGCCGAGCAAGCCGGCGTCCGACCTGGCGCTGTAAGCTGCTCAGCAACACGCATCGCTGAAGAAAAAGCCCGCTGAACCGGTGACGGTCAGCGGGCTTTTTTATGGGCGACGTTCACACCTTGAAATGCCTGACCTGCTCATGCAGGCAGAATGGCTTGCCCCCTGGCATTGCGGCCATCATCGCCGCGCTGCAGCCGCTGATGACGGCGGCACTGTCCACCGGCAGCGATACCGAGCGCAGCGGCGGCTGGCAGGGGGTAGGGCTGTTGGTCAGTTTTGTCGGCGTGGCGATCGTGAAACGACCGACAGTCGCATGCACCTCGTAAGGCGTGCAGGTTCAGCAAGCTGACAGACACATCCTGTTAAAAAATACCCAGGGCCATGCAGGAGCGTGGTTGCAGCAAGGGGGGATTTTTACCATTGCAGGGTGTAAGCGCCCGAGGGTTTTGTATGTTGTTACGTTATGCGGCATTGGCGGCAGTGGTCGTCGCAGCATCTGGATGTGTACAGGAGCGCGTGGTTCATGAGCGCGTTCCGATGCAGCGTGATTACGTTGAAGTGGTCGCGCCACAACCGCCGCCGGTGCAGGTGATCGAGGTCGAGCCGGCGCCACGTTATGGCTATGTATGGTCGCGCGGTTACTGGCGCTGGACGGGCGGGCGGTATGTCGCGGTGCACGGTCATTGGGAGCCGGTTCGCGAGGGTTATCGTTATGTGCATCCGCACTGGGTGCAGCACAGCGATGGTTTCCACTGGCAGGTGGGTGGCTGGGTGCGCTGAGCCTGGTTAAATCGGCTTCTGGGTACCCAGGAGCCGAACCTCTCGCAGCAGTGCCGCCCCGAGTTGATCGGTGCCCAGCTCGCGATATCCCACCGCCTTAACGTCGCCGTTTTCCTCCGCCTGGATAATGATCACCGGTGTTTCCTTACCCGATGTTTCGTCCATATGCATCGCGTACTGCGGAATATCCAGCGCTATCGGCGTACCTGCGGCCTTGCCCTTCACATTGATCAGGAACGCCGCGCACCCGCTGTCCACGTCCTCATTGGTGGCTGAGCGGCCGCTGACGAAGCAGCTCTGCGGCAAGTCGGGCCAGACGATGGCATCGCCCAAGGCGAGGGCAGGCAGTAGGGTCACGGCTGTGAGCAGAAGCGTGCGCACGTTCGGTGTTCTCTTGATCAAGGGGACAGTCGATTTTTTACCAAAGCTCGCCGTCGGCTGCAACGCCGCGGCTCAGCCCAGTCGCTTCATGCCCGTCGTTTTGGCGGCGTCGAGGTCGAATGTGGCGGTGTATTCGCAGCCGGCCGCGTGGGCGCAACGCTCGATCAGGCAGTCCGCAAAGTCGGCCTTGCTGGCGATGAACTTGCGCAGTGCCTTCCAGACGATATCGGCGTGTTCGACGGTCAGTTCGCGGGTGTGCAGCAGGGTCTCCAGCACCAGTACCACGTCGGCCTTGGCCGATTGGTAGCAGGACTGCAGGACCCACACCAATTCCACGATGGACACCACGCTGACAAAACCTGGCGATGCGGCAGTCAGTGATTCAATCAGGTGCGATGCCTTGGCCGACTGCACCGCATCGTCCTGGGTGACGTAGCGCACCAGCACATTGGTATCCAGGCCGATCATCGCGCTTTTGCTCCCCGGGCCGCGATGGCCTGATTCATGTCCTCGATGGATACGGGCCTGGCAGGCGTGTTGATCAGCCCCTTGAGATCCTTGACGGTTTTGCTCGCGGCAATCATGGAAAACTTGCCGTCTTCCATCTCGACGAACTCCACCCGGTCGCCTGTTTCCAGGCCCAGGGCGGTCCTGACCTGGACAGGAATAGTGATTTGCCCCTTCGACGTCAGTGTGGCGGTTGCCATGGTTAATACCTCCAACATAATGCCCCTTACCCTAGAGTAAGGAGTGCTGAAGGACAAGATCCGTTGGTCCATAGGTTGCTCGCAGAAGTGAGTTGGAATAGGAAAACCCTAGTCCGAACGCAGGATCCTCACACGCTCGCTCGTGCCCTAAAGCGCTACAAACTATGACCCACCGCGCGCGGGGCTTATTGCACCACGCGATAGCACGGCACATACGCTGCGCCGCCCGGCAGTTTCATCCGGTGCTGGGCCACGAATGCCTTCAGCAGCTCATCCAGTGGTTTCATGATCGCCGGGTCGCCGTTAATTTCGTAAGGACCGTTTTCCTCGATCAGGCGAATGCCCTTGTCCTTCACGTTGCCCGCCACGATTCCCGAGAACGCACGACGCAGGTTGGCCGCCAACTCATGGGGTGCCAGCGCATGACTCAACTGCAGGCTGGCCATGTTTTCGTGGGTGGGATCGAACGGACGCTGGAAGCCCTCGTCGATCTTGAGCAGCCAGTTGAAGTGAAACGCATCGTTGCGCTCGCGACGGAACTGCTTCACCGCCTTGAGGCCGGCGGTCATCTGGCGCGCCACTTCGGCTGGATCGTCGATGATGATCTGGTAATGCTGTTGCGCGGCTTCACCCAGGGTGGCGCCGACGAACGCATGCAGTTGTTCCAGATAGGGCGCCGCGTGTTTGGGCCCGGTAAGCACTACCGGGAACGGCACGTCGCGGTTGTCCGGGTGCATCAGAATGCCCAGCAGGTACAGGAACTCTTCGGCCGTGCCTGCCCCGCCCGGGAAGATGATGATGCCGTGGCCCACGCGCACAAAAGCTTCCAGGCGCTTTTCGATGTCCGGCAGGATCACCAGTTCGTTGACGATGGGGTTCGGTGCCTCGGCGGCGATGATGCCAGGCTCGGTCAAACCCAGGTAGCGCCCGCCGGTGATGCGTTGCTTGGCGTGGGAAATGGTCGCGCCCTTCATCGGCCCTTTCATCACGCCGGGGCCGCAGCCGGTGCACACGTCGAGGCTGCGCAGGCCCAGTTCGTGGCCGACTTTCTTGGTGTATTTGTATTCTTCGGTGTTGATCGAGTGCCCGCCCCAGCACACCACGATTTTCGGCTCGACGCCCGGGCGCAGCGTACGGGCGTTGCGCAGCAGGTGGAATACGTAGTCGGTGATGCCCTGTGAGTCGCTCAGGTCGATGCGCTGGCTGCCGAGTTCGTTCTCGGTGTAGACGATGTCGCGCAGGGCGCTGAACAGCATCTCACGGGTGCTGGCGATCATTTCGCCGTCGACGAATGCGTCTGCCGGCGCGTTCACCAGTTCGAGGCGTACGCCGCGGTCCTGCTGATGGATACGCACTTCAAAATCTTTGTAGGCGTCGAGGATGGTCTTGGCGTTGTCGATGTGCGCGCCGGTGTTGAGGATGGCCAGGGCGCACTGGCGAAACAGGGTGTAGATGCTGCCGGTGCCGGCGGCGCTCAGTTGCTGGACTTCGCGTTGGGAGAGGGTTTCGAGGCTGCCCTTGGGGCTGACGGAGGCGTTGATGACGTGACGTTGGGGCATTCTGATTCCTTGAAAGCACAGCCACCGCATCCTTTGGGATGCGTTGGCTTGAGAAAGAGTGGGCGCCGTTGACGGCGCGCGAGCCGAATATTTACCTCAGGCGCAAGGCCGAGCGCAAATACCGTCCACCCCCATCATGCCGCAGAACCTACTGAATCAGCTTCCAGTTTTTGTAGAAAACCCGACGCAGGGTAAAGACCAGGCCGGCAAAACCGGCAATCACGGCGTTCAGCACCGAGGGCAGCATTGTCGGCCGCACGATGTCGATAAACAGGCAGTAACGCTTTGCGTCGTTCTTGTTGAAGGAGGCGTGCATCAGCGTGTCATCGAAAATAAACAGCGGGTCGTCGTGCCAGTAGTGTTTGTGTTTGCCGACCTGGATGTACACGCCTTCGTGGTGCGGTGCCGGCGCCATGTTGTAGAGCACGCGAAACATCATGCGCAGCGGGCCGAAGTGAAACGAGGTGGAGCGGTTTTCGTTGAACACCGATACGCCGATGGTCTTCACGAACGGTAGTTTCTTGCGCAGTTGCGGAATATCCAACGTGGTTTCGATCGGACGGCCGTACCACTGGAAAAACAGCATGCCGCGCTTTTTCTCGGCCATGCGCGTATCCAGGTAGCCGATGATTTCGTCCTTGTGGGCCATGGCGTCGTCGATCACCTGTTGCAGGTCCTCGCGCCAGGCCGGCGGCAGATCATGCATCGTATAAACATGGCGATTACGGCGGCTCAGCAGGTCGAGCAGGGTGTTGAACGGTGCCAGCACCCAGGTGTTGCGTCCGTTTCCGATGAAATATTTCTTGATGGTGTCGCGGTCGTACAGGCCGTTGCGCAGGAAGTCGTACACACCGCACACCAGTACCAGCCCAAGGAATACCGCCGAGGTCAGGGGGAACAGACCAATGATCAGCAGGACGCCTGCTACCCAGGCGAGCGACACTGCTCTTTTACGTAAAACCGACTTGCTCATCAAACTCAGCTCCAGCTGGACGCCATTCGACAGGTCCGGATCCATGGCCGCGAGTGGTTGGTTTTGAAACATATTGAAACAATCCGTTCATGATAAAGGCGTTCTACCGTTCGCGGGCGTTTTAAGTAGTGGGAAATTGTGAAGAATGCGCTCAGTTCTAACCCTAGCCGCACTTGGCCCGCTGTGCGGATTGGATTTTGTAAACGGAAGATTTGCGACTATCGTGACGCTTCGGTTTTTTGGGCGTCATAGACCGGTACGATTAAGTTGAATGGCCACCATTGGCCTTCGACACCTTGGAAGAGGCAGAATTTTTATGATCATCAAACCGCGGGTTCGTGGCTTCATCTGTGTGACCGCTCACCCTGTTGGCTGTGAAGCGAATGTCAAAGAGCAGATCGACTACGTGACTCAACATGGCGTCATCGAGGGCGGCCCCAAAAAGGTGCTGGTACTCGGTGCTTCCACTGGCTACGGCCTGGCCGCGCGCATCAGTGCTGCGTTTGGCTGTGGCGCCGACACCCTGGGCGTGTTTTTTGAGAAAGAAGGCGAAGAGGGCAAACTCAGTTCCGCCGGCTGGTACAACAGCGCGGCGTTCGAGAAGTTTGCCGTCGAGAAAGGCCTGTACGCCAAGAGCATCAACGGCGACGCGTTCTCCGACGAGATCAAGCGCCTGACCATCGACACCATCAGGAAAGACCTGGGCAAGATCGACCTCGTGGTCTACAGCCTGGCCGCGCCGCGCCGTACCGACCCGCAGGGCGTGGTGCACACCTCCACCCTCAAACCGATCGGCAAGGCCGTGACCCTGCGCGGCATCAACACCGACAAGGGCGTCGTGGTCGACACCACGCTTGAACCGGCCACCCAGGAAGAAATCGACGGCACCGTGAAAGTCATGGGCGGCGAAGACTGGCAGTTGTGGATCGACGCCCTGCGCGACGCCGACGTACTGGCCGAAGGCGCGAAGACCACAGCGTTCACCTACCTCGGCGAGAAGCTGACCCAGGACATCTACTGGAACGGTTCCATCGGCGAAGCCAAGAAAGACCTGGATAAAAAAGTCCTGACCCTGCGCGACAACCTCGCGGCGCTCAAGGGCGATGCCCGTGTGTCGGTGCTCAAGGCCGTGGTCACCCAGGCCAGCTCGGCGATCCCGATCATGCCGCTGTACCTGTCGCTGCTGTTCAAGGTGATGAAAGAGCAGGGCACCCACGAAGGCTGCATCGAGCAGGTCTATGGCCTGTTCAAGGACAGCCTGTACGGCAACGAGCCCAAGCTGGACGCCGATGGCCGTCTGCGCGCCGACCTGGCCGAGCTGGAACCGAAGGTTCAGGACGCCGTGGCCGCATTGTGGAATCAGGTGACCGACGACAACGTCAACGAGATCAGCGATTTCGCCGGCTACAAGGCTGAGTTCCTGCGCTTGTTCGGTTTTGAGGTCGACGGCGTGGACTACGAGGCCGACGTGAACCCGACCGTGAAGATCAATGGTTTGATCCAGGCCTGAGACACGGTTTAAACAATGTGGGAGGGGGTTTGCTCCCGATAGCGAGGTGTCAGCCACACACGTTGACTGACACTCAGCCATCGGCAGCAGGCCTCCTCCCACAGTTGCTTTGGGTGTTTTTCAGAAGCGTCCTACGTGCTGACGCGCAGCTCCCGCCTGACAAACTCTGCCAGAATCCTTCGGCTATCACGCCATGCCAACGGAGGATCTGATGACGATTCGTGCAGTAGTTTTCGATTTCGGCGGTGTCCTGTTCGACTGGAGCCCGCTGCACCTGTACCGCAAGCTGATTGCCGACGACGATGAACGCCAGTGGTTCCTGGACAACATCTGCACCCAGGACTGGAACACCGAGCAGGATGCCGGCCGCCCCCTGGCCGAGGCCACCCGCACACTGATTGATCAATACCCGCGCCACGAACCCCTGATCCGCGCCTACTACGACCGCTGGCCGGAAATGCTGCGTGGCCCGTTGCCCGAAGGCGTGGCGATTCTCAAGGCCTTGCACGCCGTCAATATGCCGCTGTTCGGGCTTACCAACTGGTCCGCTGAAACCTTCCCCTACGCCCGCGCCAACTACCCGTTCCTGCAGTGTCTGCGCGATATCGTCGTGTCCGGCGAGTTGAAGCTGATCAAGCCCGATCCCGCGATCTACCACGCCAGCCTCGAACAGGTGCGCGCCCATCTGCCGGATATCCAGGCAGGAGAAGTGGTGTTTATCGATGATGTGGCCGGCAATGTCGAGGCCGCCATCGCTCTGGGCTGGCAGGGCATTCATCATGTGTCAGCCGAGCGCACTGCCGCGCAGTTGCGTGGGTTGGGGGTGGGCTTTTAGCGCGCGAACTGTTCCACCACAAAGTCGACGAACGCGCGCAGCTTCGGCAAACGATAGCGGTCCTGGCGATACACCAGGTGCATGGGGCGGCTGGGCAGTTGGTAGGTGGGCAGCAAGGCCACCAGCTTGCCGGCCTCCAGGTCCGGCCGCACCAGCGCATCGGGCAACATGACGATGCCCATGCCGTGTATGGCCGCCTGACGCAGGCCTTGTGAGCTGTTGAGGGTCAGTGAGCCCGACACCTCGACCTCGATTTCCCCTTCGGCGCCGGTCATGCGCCAGAGTTTGTCGGCGTTGCGCCAATCGTCAGCGGCGGGGTAGGCGAAGGCGAGGCAGTCGTGTTGCCGCAGGTCTTCGGGTGTCTGCGGGGTGCCCTGGCGTGCCAGGTAATCCGGTGATGCGCACAGAGTGATGGTGTAGTCCTGTAATGGGCGAGCGATCAGGCCGGAGGTTTCCAGTTCGCCCAGGCGGATGGCGACATCGAAGCCGCTGTCGATCAGGTCCATACGCTCGTTGCTGAGCACCACATACAGCTTGATCAGCGGGTAGCGGCGGGAGAACTCACTCAGCGCCGGCGCGAGGCGCTCGGTGCCAAAGGCCGGCGGCGCGGTGATGCGCAAGGTGCCTTTGGGAATCTCGCTGTGCGCCTGTTCGGCCAGGTGCTCGGAGTCGGCCACCCGCCCCAGCACTTCCAGGCAGCGCTGGTAATACTGGCCGCCGAATTCCGTGAGGCTTTGCTTGCGTGTGGTGCGCTTGAGCAGACTCACGCCCAGGCGCTGCTCCAGTGCGCGCAGGTGGTTGCCGACCATGGTGGTCGACAGGCCGCACGCCTGGGCGGCGGCGGTCATGCTGCCGCTTTCGACCACCTTCACGTACACCGACATTGCCTGGAATAAATCCATTATCAAGCCCTGCTTTAAAGTCATTGCACGAAAGCGGAGTTTATCCAGCTGAGGTGGCTAACGATACTTCAAGCCACCCCAACAAGACACTGGAGCCCGCCACCATGACCGCCGCCTGCCTGATGAGCACTTATCAACCCCTGGCCCTGAGCTTCACCCGTGGCCTTGGCACGCGTCTTTGGGACCCGCAGGGCCGTGAGTACCTGGACGCGGTGGCGGGCGTGGCAGTGACCAACGTCGGGCACTCCCATCCCAAACTGGTGAGCGCCATCAGCGAACAGGCAGGACTGTTGTTGCACACTTCCAACCTCTACAGCATCGATTGGCAACAGCGGTTGGCCCGGCGGCTGACGCAGTTGTCCGGCCTGGACCGGGCGTTTTTCAACAACTCGGGCGCCGAGGCCAACGAGACGGCACTCAAGCTTGCCCGCCTGCATGGCTGGAAAAAGGGCATTGAGCAGCCGTTGGTGGTGGTGATGGAAAACGCCTTTCACGGCCGCACCCTCGGCACCATGGCGGCCAGTGACGGGCCTTCGGTGCGCCTGGGGTTTCAGCGTCTGCCGGGAGATTTCATCAAGGTCGGCTTTGGCGACCTGGCCGCCCTGGACACGATCACTGCACAGTGGGGCACGCGTATCGCGGCGGTTTTACTGGAGCCGATCCAGGGCGAAAGCGGTGTGCTGATGGCGCCGCCGGGCTATCTGAAAACCCTGCGCGACCACTGCACACGCCACGGCTGGCTGATGATGCTCGACGAGATTCAGACCGGCATCAGCCGCACCGGCACCTGGTTTGCCTTTGAGCATGAAGGCATCGTGCCGGACGTGATGACCCTGGCCAAAGGCCTCGGCAACGGCGTGCCCATCGGCGCCTGCCTGGCCAAGGCCTCGGTCGCTCAATTGTTCACGCCGGGCAGTCACGGCAGCACCTTTGGTGGCAACCCGCTGGCGTGCCGTGTGGGTTGCACGGTGCTGGACATCATCGAAGAACAAGGTCTGCTGCACAACGCGGCGCGCCAGGGCGAACACCTGCTGGCGCGGTTGCGCATGGAGTTGGACGAGTGCGCGCAGGTGGTGGCGATTCGCGGCAAAGGCTTGATGATTGGTATCGAACTGGCCAGTCCCCATCGTGACCTGGCCCGGCGCGCCGCCCATGAACATGGGCTGCTGATCAACGTGACCCGGGGCAAGATCATCCGTCTGTTGCCTCCGTTGACCTTGGACGGCAAGGAAGTGGAGATGATCGTGCGTGCCATCACCCGGCTGCTGAACTGAAAAAATGCAGTCTCACGGTGGGAGGCAGCAATCCCCCTCCCACAGGGGAACAGCGTGATGCTCAAAGGTCAGCGCCATTGAGCCACTCCTGGTTCAGCGTCTCGGTGTCTCCCAGGTACTCCAGCAACCACGCCATGGCCGGCGACAGTCTGTTCTGCGCCCAGGCCACGCACGACGGGCTGGCGGGGAAGGGCCGGTGCAGTTGCAGCGCCATCAACTCGCCACGCTCGATCCACGGCAACACCTGATGCGCCGGTGCCATGCCAACGCACAAACCGTCGCGCAGGCAGTCGATGGCCGAGGACCAGTTGGGCACCACCAGCCGCCGTTGATTGTCCAGGGTCCAGGTGTCGCGCTTGGGCAGGTTGCGGGAGGTATCGGTCATGCACAGCGAGGCGAACGGGCGCAGTTGATCGTCGCTGAGCAAGCCGTCCACCGCCGCCAACGGATGCCTGGCGCTGACCACGCACAGCCAGTTCATAAGGCCCATGTCACGAAAGGTGAAATGGCTGGCCACCGGCACCGCACTGGTGGCGCCGATCACGATGTCGGTGCGCTCATCGGCGAGGGCGTCCCACACGCCGTTGTACACCTCGTATTCCAGCAATAACTCCACGTCGGGAAACTGCCGGTAGAAATCCAGCACCAACTGCCGACAGCGCTGCGGTTTGACGATGGAATCCACCGCTACCTTCAACTGACCGCTCCAGCCATTGGCCACCTGCTGGCACAAGCGCCGGGTGCCGAGCATTTTTTTCATCACGCCACGGGCTTCATCAATAAACAGACGGCCGGCGGGGGTCAGTTCCACATCCCGGTGGCGGCGGATGAACAGCGGCACCGCCAGCCATTCTTCGAGCTGCCGCACGGTGTAGCTGATGGCAGACGGCACGCGGTGCAGTTCCTGGGCAGCGGCGCTGAAACTGCCATGACGCGCCACGGCGTCCACCACATCCAGGGAGTATTCGGACCACATGAGCGGATGCCTTCAAATTAGTTGATAGGAATGTCCAATTATTCTCGCTTCACACAGGATCTGTCAGCTTCATAATGGGCGCCAGTCAGCAAATAGTTTGATGGCAAGGTAGAAAAGGCTTCAATGAAAAATTCGTTTGGTTTTATCGGGTATCTGGCGGGGCTGAGCATGCTCGGTTATCTCGCCATGGACATGTACTTGCCGGCGTTCGGCGCCATGGGCGAGCAGTTGCAGATCGGCGCGGGCGCAGTGGGCGCCAGTCTGAGTGTTTTCCTCGCAGGGTTTGCCGTGGGGCAGCTGCTGTGGGGGCCGCTGTCGGACCGCCTGGGGCGCAAGCCGATCCTGCTGACAGGTCTGAGCCTGTTCGTGCTGGGTTGTGCCGGGATGTTCTGGGTCGAGACCGCGCCGCAGTTGCTGGCCTTGCGTTTCATCCAGGCCATTGGCGTGTGTGCCGCCGCCGTGAGCTGGCAAGCGCTGGTGATCGACCGCTACCCGGCCGACAAGGCCCATCGCGTGTTTGCCAGCATCATGCCGCTGATGTCGCTGTCGCCCGCCCTGGCGCCGCTGCTGGGGGCGATGGTGTTGAACCATTTCGGCTGGCAGGCGATTTTCGCGGTATTGCTCGGGGTGTCGCTGTTGTTGCTGCTGCCCACCTTGTTCCTGCGCAGCCCGCCGAAACGCCCTGCAGACAAACCGGCGGTACGCCTCGGCTACGGGCAGTTGCTCAGCTCGCGAGTGTTCACCGGCAATGTGATGATCTTTGCCGCGTGCTCCGCGAGCTTCTTTGCCTGGCTCACCGCTTCGCCGTTCATTCTCGGGGGCATGGGCTACAGCCCCAGCGATATTGGCCTGAGCTATGGGGTGCCGACGCTGGCCTTCCTGATCGGTGGCTACAGTTGCCGCAGTGCCCTGCAACGCTTCGAGGGCAAGGCGCTGCTGCCGTGGCTGCTGGTGGCGTACTGCATCAGCATGGTGGCGCTGTACCTGGTCGCCACCTTTACCGTGCCGACCCTCACCACCTTGCTGATTCCCTTTTGCCTCATGGCGCTGGTCAACGGTGCGAGCTATCCCATCGTGGTGGCGAACGCGCTGATGTCGTTCGCGGAAAATTCCGGCAAGGCGGCGGCGCTGCAAAACACGTTGCAGCTGGGCCTGTGTTTTTTCGGCAGCCTGCTGGTGTCGTCGCTGCTCGACCAGCCGCTGATGATCACCGTGAGCGTGATGCTGGCAACCGCGCCGTTGGCGGTGTTGGGTTATTGGCTGGCGCGGCCGAGCGCTGAGTGCAGCATGCTGGCGAGTGACATGTCCGGTTGATTGTATACAACTCTATGGACATATAGTCTTTACATTGCATACAGTGGTCTCACAACAAAAACAGAGACCCTCTCACCATGACTACCCCGAAGGCATCACCGCAGCGGCCAGAAGATGAGAATCTGGGCGTCGCCGCCAACCTGGCGTACGGCCTGCAGCATGTGTTGACCATGTACGGCGGCATCGTTGCCGTGCCGCTGATCGTTGGCCAGGCGGCCGGCTTGGCGCCGGCGGAGGTCGGCCTGTTGATCGCCGCATCGCTGTTTGCCGGTGGCTTGGCGACCCTGTTGCAGACCCTGGGTGTGCCGTTTTTCGGCTGCCAGTTGCCACTGGTGCAGGGCGTGTCGTTCGCGGGCGTGGCAACCATGGTGGCGATTATCGGCAACGACGGCCCGGCGGGGCTGCCGGCGGTGCTCGGAGCGGTGATGGCTGCGTCGCTTATCGGCTTGTTGATCACCCCGGTGTTCTCGCGGATTACGCGTTTTTTTCCGCCGCTGGTGACCGGCATCGTGATCACCACCATCGGCCTGACCCTGATGCCCGTGGCCGCGCGCTGGGCCATGGGCGGCAACAGCCAGGCGGCAGACTTCGGCAGCGTGCCGAATATCGGCCTGGCTGCGCTGACCCTGGTATTGGTGCTGTTGCTGAGCAAGATCGGCAGCGCGGCCATCTCACGGTTGTCGATCCTGCTGGCGATGGTCATCGGCACCGTGATCGCGGTGCTGCTCGGCATGGCGGATTTTTCCGGCGTGACCCAGGGGCCGATGTTTGGTTTTCCCGTGCCCTTGCACTTCGGCATGCCCACCTTTCAGGTGGCCGCGATCCTTTCCATGTGCATCGTGGTGATGGTGACGCTGGTGGAAACCTCGGCGGACATCCTTGCGGTGGGTGAGATCATCGACACCCGGGTCGACTCCAAACGCCTGGGCAATGGCCTGCGTGCCGACATGCTGTCGAGCCTGTTCGCGCCGATCTTCGGCTCGTTCACCCAAAGCGCGTTCGCCCAGAACGTGGGTCTGGTGGCCGTTACCGGAGTGAAGAGCCGCTTTGTGGTGGCGACGGGCGGGGCGTTCCTGGTGATCCTTGGCCTGCTGCCGTTCATGGGCCGGGTGATTGCCGCCGTGCCCACGTCGGTGCTGGGCGGCGCGGGCATCGTGTTGTTTGGCACTGTGGCGGCCAGCGGTATTCGCACGCTGTCGAAGGTGGATTACCGCAACAACATGAACCTGATAATCGTCGCCACGTCCATCGGTTTTGGCATGATTCCGATTGCCGCGCCGAGCTTCTATGACCAGTTCCCCGGCTGGTTCGCGACCATTTTTCATTCAGGGATAAGTTCGTCGGCGATCATGGCGATTGTGCTGAACCTGGCGTTCAATCACTTCACCGCCGGCAACTCGGACCAGCAGTCTGTATTCGTGGCCGGCACCGAGCGCAGGCTGTGTTTTCACGATGTGGCGGCGTTGCGTGATGGCGATTATTTCCGCGGCGGCAAGCTGTTTGATGCCGAGGGGAAGGAGGTTCCGTTGTTGGCCGACATTCCAGGGAAAACAGCGAAACCTGAAATCACTGAGGTCTGAATGTGAGAGGGGGATTGCCCCACCCCTCGCATCACCTGTTCAACCGGCCTTGAGTTCAGCGTGCCGTACCGAACACACCTCATCCAGAAACTTCACCACCGTGCCCATGCACGCCTGGCGTTCTTCCACATGGGGCATGTGGCTGGAGTCTTCAAACAGTGCCCAGCGCACATCGGCGATCTCATCCAGGAACGGCTTGACCACCAGCGGCGTGGCCTCATCGTGCCGCCCGGAGATCACCAGCGTCGGCACGTTGATCGCCGACAGCCGGCCGATCACGTTCCAGTCCTTCAAGCTGCCGATCACGTGGAACTCGGTCGGGCCGCTCATGGCGTGGTACACCGTCGGGTCGGCGTCGACCTGGGCGAAGGTGCGCGCCACTTCTTCGGGCCACGGGTTGACGCGGCACACGTGCTGGTCATAGAAAATTCGCGAGGCGGTGAGGTATTCCGGGTCCTGGTAGGTGCCGGCTGCTTCGTGCTTGAGCAGGGTTTCATCGACACCTTCGGGCAACAGTTTGCGCAGCCTGTTGGCTTCGCTGACCCAGGTGCGCATGCAGGTGGGCGAGTTGGCCGGGATGAATGCGCGCAAGCCTTTGGGTTGCGCAATGGCGTGCTCGCTGCCGAGCA
This sequence comes from Pseudomonas sp. PvP025, assembly GCF_017832155.1. Taxonomy (NCBI): domain Bacteria; kingdom Pseudomonadati; phylum Pseudomonadota; class Gammaproteobacteria; order Pseudomonadales; family Pseudomonadaceae; genus Pseudomonas; species Pseudomonas sp. PvP025. The sequence continues at coordinate 24,633 of NZ_JAFIBJ010000001.1, forward strand.
TGCCGCCCCAGGATTGCCCGAGGATTGCGTAGTCATTGCTGATTTGCAGGTGGTCCAGCAGGTTGTTCAACTCATCGAGGAACAGGCTGACGGTCCAGAAGGAGGGGGGCTTGTCGGGCAGGTGGGTGGAGCGGCCATTGCCCAGTTGATCGTAGTGGATCACCGCGTGGCCGCTGGCGGCAACGTCCTTGAACGCGTCGACGTAATCATGGGTGCAACCGGGGCCGCCATGAAGGATGACCAGCGGCGTACGCCCGTTGCTCAGGTCGCCGGTGACGCGGTACCAGGTCTGGTAGGCGCCGAAGGCCGCGTAGCCTTCGCGGATTTTGTCGATGAATTCCATTTCGTACCCTGCTCTGAAAAAATGATCAGGGCTACGATAATTGGCCTGGGCGATTCCGGTAACTAGCAAAACAGCTAGGTTTTGCCGAGCGGTCAATCTTCCAGCAAACGGTAATGGCTGGCACGCACCACCGCCTGCACGCGATTCCTGGCCCCCAGCTTGTGCATCGCCGAGGCCAGGTGCAAGGTGACCACCGCCAGTGAGCGGCTCAACTGCGCAGCGATTTCGGCGGCGGTCATGCCCTCGGCGGCCCATTTGAGGCACTCGCGCTCGCGTTTGGTCAGGTGAACATGCGGGTAGGTGCGCAGCTCTTTGCTGAACAGCGGGTAGGCCGCTTCCTGCAAGGCGTGGGTAATCAGGCTGAAGTCCGGCAGCGTGTGCCGGGCATCCTGCAGCACCGCGCCGGCGCTGCCGGTGCGCAGGCCGGTCAGTGAAGCGAAGCCGCCGCGCGGCAAGTGGATAGGCACGCTGACGCCGCAGGTCAGTTGCTGGTCGTGCAGGTAAGAGGACACCGGGGCGTGGCAGGGGTCGATGATGGTTTGCAGCGCGGTTTCGGCCTTGGCCTCGTAGGACCACACGAACGGCGACACCGTGCGCAGGGCCAGGTGCTGCACCGGATCGATCTGGTAGAACCCTTCGCTGCACCACAAGGCATGCCAGTCGGGCGGGGTATTGCGCAGTTCCAGCACCGAGGGGGTGATCAGGCTGCCGTCGTGGTCGATCGGCACCGGGGTGTAGTCGTAGACCAGCGCATCGAAACCCAACTGCTGGGCAAGAACAAACGTATTGTCCATCTGCTCATCCAGGCTCCTGCCCGGCATCAGACGATTGTTGATGGCAGTTAGCTTGGCCAGCATCCGTTCTGCTCCCGAATTCATTTGAATCTCGACTTGCGGCAAGTAGAATGCCACGCCCCGGCGAAGGACTGCCAGACCAAACCTATAAGAAATACTAGGTTATGGACACGCGGCATCCTCGGTAGTGTTGGCCTGATCAGCGGCCACTGCCAGCCAGGCCGATACCACACAAGGAATGTACGCATGTGGCGTGAAATTGCCCCCGACCAGCAGTACAACGTGCAAGTCGACGGCCACAACCTCGTGGTCTACAGCTTTGGCGAAGGCGATGAGGTGTTGCTGTGCCTCAACGGCGGCCCGGGCCTGCCGTGTGACTACTTGCGCGACGCCCATGGCTGGCTCAAGGACCATAACCTGCGAGTGGTTGCATTCGACCAGCTTGGCACGGGCGCTTCTGCCAGACCCACCGACGTCTCCTTGTGGGAAATCGGCCGTTATGTCGAGGAAGTCGAAACCGTACGCCACACCCTTGGCCTGGGCCGCGTGCACTTGCTTGGCCATTCCTGGGGCGGCTGGCTCGGCATCGAATACGCCATTCATTACCCGCACGCGTTGAAAAGCCTGATCCTGGAAAATACCGTCGGCGATATCCCGCACCTGTCCCAGGAACTGCAACGGCTGCGCGGCGCCCTCGGCAGCGAGACCGTGGCGATGATGCAGCGCCACGAAGCCATGGGCACCCTCGACCACCCGCAATACCAGGCGGCAATCACCTTGCTCAACTATCGCCATGTGTGCCGCCTGGACGAGTGGCCGGAACCGGTCAAACGCTCCCTTGGCGACTGGAACATGGGGCCTTACGAAACCATGCAGGGCCCCAACGAATTCCTCTATATCGGCAACCTCAAGGACTGGAACCGCCTTGAGGAGATGGCCGCCTTCAGCATGCCGATCCTGATCACCACCGGCCAGCACGACGAACTCACGCCGGCCTGCGCACTGCGCATGAAACTGGCGGCCCGGCACGCCGAATTGCATGTGTTCCCCAACAGCAGCCATATGCCGTTCTACGAAGAATCCCAGGCGTATTTTCCGGTGCTGCTGGACTTTCTCGCGCGTCATCGAGGCTGACGAATGAACCTTGCGCGCTACCGTTTCGTGCTGTCCCGGCCGCTGCAATTGCTGCCGGTGCTGTTTGGCATCAGCCTGATCACCTTTGTGCTGGTGCGCTCGATCCCCGGCGACCCGGCGCGGGCCTTGCTCGGCTCGCGCAGCACGCCGGATGCGTTGCTGAAGATTCGCGCGCAGTTCGGCCTCGATCAGCCGCTGTGGCTGCAATATTTCTACTTCCTGAAAAACCTGCTCAAGGGCGACCTCGGCCAGTCGCTGCTGTACAAGGTCGATGCCCTGAAGCTGATCGTGACCCGCATCGAACCGACCCTGGTGCTGGTGCTCGGCAGCGTGCTGCTGGCGCTGCTGATCGCGGTGCCGCTGGCCACGGTGGCGGCGCGTCGCAAAGGTGGCTGGGCGGACAACCTGATCCGCGTGTTCACCACGCTGGGCCTGGGCATGCCGGCGTTCTGGCTGGGGCTGATGCTGATTCTTGTGCTGAGCGTGCAATGGGGGCTGTTCCCGGTGTCCGGTTACGGCCGTACCTGGCTGGACAAGGCGCACCACATGGTGCTGCCGTGCCTGACCATTGCCCTGGCGCTCTCGGCGGTGCTGGTGCGCAACCTGCGGGCGAGCATGTTGATGGAGTTGCAGGCCGACCATGTCACCGCCGCCCGGGCCCGTGGGCTGTCGGAAGCGGCGGTGTTTCGCCGGCATGTGCTGCCCAATTCCCTGGTACCGGCGGTCAACCTGCTGGCGGTGAATATCGGCTGGTTGATCAGTGGCACGGTGGTTATCGAAAGCCTGTTCGCCATTCCCGGCATCGGCCAGTTGCTGGTACGCGGCATTTTTACCCGCGATTACATGGTGGTGCAGGGCGTGGCGATGGTGCTGGCGTGCGCGACGGTGCTGGTTAACTTCATCGCGGACATAGTGACCGTGACCCTCGACCCACGGGTGAAGATGCAATGAGCAGCGCCCCGATGATTGCGCCATGGCGCCTGCGCCTGCGGCTGGGCTTTCGCAATGGCCGGCTGACCGCCGCGTGGGGGCTTTTGGTATTGCTGGTGTGGCTGGCTCTGGCGCTGTTTGCGCCCTGGGTCGCGCCCTATGACCCGATTGCGCAGAACACCGAATTCAGCCTGCTGGCGCCGAGCCTGGCGCACCCGTTCGGCACCGACAACTATGGGCGCGACATTCTGTCCCGGGTGATCTGGGGCGCGCGGATTGACCTGCAACTGGCCATTGTCGGCGTGATCTTCCCGTTCATGATCGGCACCTTCGTCGGCGCAGTGTCCGGCTATATCGGCGGGCGCTTCGACAGCGTCTGCATGCGCGTGATCGACGTGATCCTGGCGTTTCCGTTCCTGGTGTTGATGCTGGCGATCATGGCCATCCTCGGCCCGGGCCTGAAAAGTTTTTATATCGCCATGGCGCTGGTGGGCTGGGTGTCATACGCGCGGCTGATCCGCTCGCAGATTCTGGTGCTCAAGGAAAGCGAGTTTGCCCTGGCTGCCAGAAGCCTGGGCTTTGGTCATGGGCGCATCCTGTTCCGGCATTTGCTGCCCAACGCGATGTTTGGCTCGATTGTGTTTTCCATGTCGGATGCGGTGCTGGTGCTGCTCAACGGCGCTGCCGTGAGTTACCTGGGCCTGGGCGTGCAGCCGCCGACGGCCGAGTGGGGCACCATGGTGGCGGAAGGGCAGGCATTCATCACCACGGCCTGGTGGATCTGCACCTTTCCAGGGCTGGCCATCGTGACCCTGGCCATGGGCTTCAGCCTGCTGGCCGACGGCGTGGCGCAGGTATTGGGAGACCGCACATGAGCCTGCTGCAGGTGCGCGACCTCAGCGTGATCGCCAACAACGCCGGGCGCGATGTCACGCTGGTCGACCGCGTGTCCTTCGACCTGGCCGAAGGCGAAATCCTCGGCCTGGTGGGCGAGAGCGGCTCGGGCAAGACTATGGCCTGTCGCGGCTTGATGCGCCTGCTGCCGTCGCCGAACCTGCGGGTACAAGGCGGCGCCGTGCGGCTGGCCGGCCAGGACCTGTTGCAGCTTGACGATGCCGGCATGCGCGCGGTGCGTGGTGGACAACTGGGCATGATCTTCCAGAACCCCAGCAGTCACCTCGACCCGTTGATGCGTATCGGCGAGCAGATCGCCGAAGGCATCCGCCTGCATCAAGGGGCATCGAAAAAGGAGGCGCGCCTTCAGGCCATCGAGGTGTTGCGCCAGGTGGGCATTCCCGACCCGCAGGCGCGGGTCGACAACTTTCCCCATGAGTTTTCCGGCGGCATGCGCCAGCGCGCGATGATCGCCGTGGCCCTGGGCTGCAACCCGAAGGTGCTGATCGCCGACGAGCCGACCACGGCGCTCGACGTGACGGTACAGGCGCAGATCCTGCGCCTGTTGCTGGACCTGCGTGACACGCGCGGCCTGTCGCTCATCATGATCACCCACGACCTCGGCGTGGTGGCGCAGACCTGTGACTCCATCGCCGTGATGTATGCCGGTCGCCTGTGCGAACACGGCAGCAAGTACGCGCTGCTGGCCCGTCCGCAGCATCCGTACACCGCCGGCCTGATCGACTGCCAGCCCGCCCACAGCAGTGGTCATGCCTTGCTGCGCACCATCCCCGGCCAGCCGCCGTTGCTGGATGCGCTGCCGTCCGGTTGCCGTTTCAACCCACGCTGCCCGCAGGTGGGCGCGTTATGCACCGAAGTGCTGCCCGAGGGCGCGCGGGTGGCGTGCCACTATCCACTGGGAGAGCACCCATGAGCCTGCTGCAGATCAAGGACCTGGAGGTGAAGTTTGCCGCGTCCGGCACCGGCTTGTTCGGCTTGAACACGCAGTGGGTGAGGGCGGTGAACGGGGTGTCGCTGAACCTGGAGGCCGGGCAAACCCTCGGTCTGGTGGGCGAGTCCGGCAGCGGCAAAAGCACCCTGGGCCGCGCGATTTTGCACCTCAACCCCATCAGTGGTGGTCAGGTGCTGTTCGATGGCATCGACATGGCCCACGGCAGCGCCATCGACATCGCCCGCCTGCGCCATGAAACCGCGATGATCTTCCAGGACCCGTACGCGGCGTTGAACCCGCGCCACACCATCGGCGAAACCCTCGCCGAAGTGTTGCGGGTGCAGCGCAAAGTCGCGCCGCAGCAGATCCCGTCGCGGGTGAATGAATTGCTCGATCTGGTCGGCCTGCGCCCCGAGCTGGCGTCACGCAAGCCTGGCGCCCTCAGCGGCGGCCAGTGCCAGCGCGTCGGCATCGCCCGCGCGCTGGCGGTGGAGCCGCGCCTGATCATTGCCGACGAGTGTGTGGCGGCGCTGGATGTGTCGATCCAGGGCCAGATCATCAACCTGCTGCTGGAACTGCAGCAGCGCATGAACCTGGCGATTCTGTTTATCGCCCACGACCTCGCCATCGTGCGCCGTCTGTGCGACCGCGTGGCGGTGATGTACCTGGGCAAAATCGTGGAGGAAGGACCGGTGGAAGCAGTGTTCACCGCGCCCCGTCATCCGTACACAGCGGCGCTGATCCAGGCGATCCCGGAGATCGATCCTCATCGGCCGTTGCCTGCCGAGCCGCTGCCGGGCGAGCCACCCAGCCCGCTGAACCTGCCCGACGGCTGCGCGTTTCACCCGCGTTGCCGGCATGCGCGGGCCATGTGTTCCGTGGTGTTGCCGCCGACCCATTTCCTGCACGAGCATCGGTACAGTTGCGTGCTTGAAGAACCTTTGCTTTGACCCACCCCTGCCATTCATAGACAAGGAGTTATGACATGCAATCACGCCACTTGAAGTTGCTTGCCGCCGCCACATTGACCGCCTGGTCCCTCACCGCCGGGCTCGCCCAGGCCGCCGGGGTGCTGACCATCGGCTGCCGCGAGGACAGCACCACGTTCGACCCGATCAAGAGTGCACAGAACCGCGACACCTGGGTGTTCGCCAACGTTTATGACACCCTGGTGCGGGTGGATAACCTGGGCACCAAAATGGAACCTGGCCTGGCCGAAAGCTGGGAGATTTCCAGGGATGGCCTGACCTACACCTTCAAGCTGCGTGACGCGAAATTCTCCGACGGCTCGGCAATCACCGCTGCCGACGCAGCGTTCAGCCTGCTGCGCATCCGTGACAACAAAGCCTCGCTGTGGGCCGACCCGTTCAACCTGATCAACACCGCCAAGGCCGCCGACGCGAAAACCCTGATTGTCACCCTGAAGACCCCCGCCGTGGCCTTCCTCTCGCAGCTGGCGTCGCCAACCGTGTCGATCCTGTCGGAAAAAGCCATGACCGAGATGGGCGAAGACGCCTACTCGGAAAACCCGGTGACCTCCGGCGCGTTCACCGTGGAGGAGTGGCGCAAGGGCGACCGTGTGATCCTGAAAAAGAACCCGAACTTCTGGCAGGCCAAAAACGTCAGCCTCGATGGCGTGGAATGGGTGTCGGTGACCGACGACAACACGCGCATGCGCATGGTGCAGAACAACGAGCTGGACACGGCGATCTTCGTCCCGTTTTCACGGGTTGAAGAGCTGAAGAAAGACAGCAACGTAGTGATCCACGCCGACCCGTCCACCCGTGAGGATCACCTGCTGATCAACCACGCCCACGGTCTGCTGGCCAAACAGCAAGTCCGTGAAGCGCTGGACATGGCCATCGACAAGCAGTCGCTGGTGAAGGCCGCCACCTACGGTCAGGGCACCGTGGCCTATTCCTACATTCCCAAAGGTTCGCTGTACCACTACGCCGACAACCTGCAACGCCCGTACGACCCGACCGCTGCCAAAAAGCTCCTGGAAGCGGCCGGTGCCAAGGACTTGAAGCTCAACTACGTGGTCAACGCCGGCAACGAAGCCGACGAGCAGATTGCGGTGATCATCAAGGACCAGTTGGCCAAAGTCGGCGTCACCGCCAACCTGCAGAAGGTCGACCCGACCCAGAGCTGGCAGATGCTGGTGGACGGTGAATACGATATTTCGGTGATGTACTGGACCAACGACATCCTCGACCCGGACCAGAAGACCACGTTCGTGCTGGGCCACGACACCAACCAGAACTACATGACCCGCTACAAAAGCGACAAGGTCAGGGAACTGGTAGCCGCCGCGCGGATCGAGGCTGACCCGGTCAAGCGCGGGCAGATGTATGTCGAGTTGCAAAAGTTGGCTAAACAGGATGTGAACTGGATCGATCTGTATTACAGCCCGTACATCAATATCTCGCGCAAGAACGTGAGCAACTTCCTGCAAAATCCTCTGGGCCGCTTCACCCTCGAAGAGGTGGTGAAGAACTGACCTTGCAAACCCGATTTGACAGGGTACCTGTGGCGAGCGGGCTTGCCCCGCGTTGGGCCGCGAAGCGGCCCCAAAACCTGCCACCGTGGACTCTCGTTGAGATCGCGGTGACTTTACTGGGGGCGCTTCGCGGCCCAACGCGGGGCAAGCCCGCTCGCCACAAAGCCCCCTCCCAAACTGGGATTACTGCGCGTCGAATGCCTGCCCACTTACCCCGGCACTGTCCGGGCCCATCAGGTACAGGTACACCGGCATGATCTCTTCCGGTGCCGGCCTGTCCATCGGGTTTTCCCCGGGATACGCCTGGGCGCGCATGCTGGTGCGCGTGCCGCCCGGGTTGATGCTGTTGGCGCGTACCGCCGCCACGTCTTCCAGTTCATCGGCCAGGGTTTGCATCAAGCCTTCGGTGGCGAACTTCGACACCCCATAGGCGCCCCAATAGGCCCGGCCCTTGCGTCCAACGCTGCTGGAGGTGAACACCACCGACGCATCCTGGGACAGCTTGAGCAGCGGCAGCAGGGCGCGGGTCAGCATGAACATCGCGTTGACGTTCACCTGCATCACCTGCATGAAGTGTTCGCCGGACAACTGCTCGAGCGGCGTGCGCGGGCCGATGATGGAGGCGTTGTGCAACAAACCGTCGAGGCGGCCGAAGGCCTTTTCGATCATTACCGCCAGCTCATCGTATTGATGGGGCAGGGCGGTCTCCAGGTTGAACGGAATCACCACCGGTTGTGGCTGGCCAGCGGCTTCGATGTGGTCATACACCTCGGCCAGGTTGGCTTCGGTCTTGCCCAGCAGCAGCACGGTAGCGCCATGGGCCGCATAGGTTTTCGCCGCTGCAGCGCCGATCCCGCGACCGGCACCGGTTACCAGGATCACCCGGCCTTTGAGCAGTTCCGGGCGTGCTGAGTAATCAAACATAAACAACCTCGACGTTGAAAACACTGACGATCCCTTGTGGGAGGGGGCTTGCTCCCGATGGCGGCGGATCAGTCAGCGCCTGTGTTGAATGACACACTGCGATCGGGAGCAAGCCCCCTCCCACAGGGGATGTTCATGGGGCAACAAGACCTTGCAACGCTCAGCAACTGCACAGTGCGTTATCCAGCACCTTGCGCAGTTCCAGCGGGTGGTCCACCACCACATCGGCGCCCCAGTGACGCGGGTTGTCGTCCGGGTGAATGTAGCCGTAGGTGACCGCAGCGGTACGCGTGCCGGCATCACGGCCGGATTCGATATCGCGCAGGTCATCGCCCACGAACAGCACGCTGGCCGGGTCGAGGTTGAGCATTTTGCACGCCAGGATCAGCGGCTCCGGGTCCGGTTTGCTGTTTTTCACGTGGTCCGGGCAGATCAGCAAGGCCGAGCGCTCGGCCAGCCCCAGTTGCTGCATGATCGGCTCGGCGAAGCGCAGCGGCTTGTTGGTGACCACGCCCCAGATCAGTTTGGACTTCTCGATGTCCTGCAGCAGCTGCTCCATGCCGTCGAACAACGTGCTGTGGATGGCGCAGCCCTTGAGGTAGCGCTCGAGGAATTCCTGGCGCAGGTCTTCAAAGCCTGGAGATTCCGGGTCCATCGAGAAGGTCACCGCGACCATCGCCCGTGCGCCGCCGGAGATTTCATCACGCACATGCTCGGGGTTGATCGGCGCCAGGCCGCGGTCGGCGCGCATGGCCTGGCAGATGGCGATAAAGTCCGGCGCGGTGTCCAGCAGGGTACCGTCCATATCGAAGAGAACCGCTCGCAGCTTCACAGGCTCACTCCTCGCGCAGGGTCTGGATCATGTAGTTGACGTCAACGTCGTTGGCCAGCTTGTAGTGCTTGGTCAGCGGGTTGTAGGTCAGGCCGATGATGTCCTTGACGGTCAGGCCGGCCTGACGGCTCCAGGCGCCCAGTTCGCTCGGGCGGATGAATTTCTTGAAGTCATGGGTGCCGCGCGGCAGCAGCTTCATGATGTATTCGGCGCCGATGATCGCGAACAGGTAAGCCTTGGGGTTGCGGTTGATGGTGGAGAAGAACACCTGGCCGCCGGGCTTGACCATGCGGAAACAGGCGCGGATCACCGACGACGGGTCCGGCACGTGCTCCAGCATCTCAAGGCAGGTGACCACGTCGAATTGCTCGGGCATCTCTTCGGCCAATGCTTCGGCGGTGATCTGGCGGTATTCGACGCTGACGCCCGACTCCAGCTGGTGCAACTGGGCCACGGCCAGCGGCGCTTCGCCCATGTCGATGCCGGTCACGGTGGCGCCGCGCAGGGCCATGGCTTCACTGAGAATGCCGCCGCCGCAGCCCACGTCCAGCACTTTCTTGCCGGCCAGGTTGACGCGTTCATCAATCCAGTTGACCCGTAGCGGGTTGATGTCGTGCAGGGGTTTGAATTCGCTTTCGCGGTCCCACCAGCGATGGGCCAGGGCTTCGAATTTAGCGATTTCGGCGTGGTCGACGTTGCTCATGGTCAATCCTCTGAATCTGATAATCGGTTGGTCGGTGCTGGAGGTACGGCCCAGCCCCTTCGTTATTCGTTATGCCCGCTGATGCGTTGGCCCCAGGCGATGGCCTTGGCGGTCAACTGTTGTTCATCCATGCGGGTCAGTTGCCGGTTGTCGAGCAACTGCTTGCCGGCGACCCACAGGTGTTTCACGCACTCGCGCCCGGTGGCATAGATAAGTTGTGAGACCGGGTCAAAGATCGGTTGTTGCGCCAGGCCTGAAAGATCGAAGGCGACCATGTCGGCGGCCTTGCCTACTTCCAGTGAGCCGATCTGGCTTTCCAGGCCCATGGCCCGCGCGCCGTTGAGGGTGGCCATGCGCAAGGCGCGGTGGGCGTCCAGCGCGGTGGCCGAGCCGGCCACGGCTTTGGCCAGCAGCGCGGCGGTGCGGGTTTCGCCGAGCAGGTCCAGGTCATTGTTGCTGGCCGCGCCGTCGGTGCCGATGGCCACATTGACCCCGGCCTGCCACAGGCGCTCCACCGGGCAAAAGCCGCTGGCCAGTTTCAGGTTGGATTCGGGGCAATGGATGAGGCTGGTGTTGCTCTCGACCAGCAAGGCCAGGTCGTCCTCGCTGATCTGCGTCATGTGCACGGCCTGGAAGCGCGGACCAAGCAAACCGAGACGGCCCAGGCGCGCCAATGGCCGCTCGCCGGTCTGTTCGACGGCCTGCTGCACCTCGAAGGCGGTTTCGTGCACGTGCATCTGGATGACGGCGTCGAGCTCTTCGGCGATGACCCGGACCTTTTCCAGGTTGGCGTCGCACACCGTGTAGGGGGCGTGGGGGCCGAAGGCGATCTTGATGCGTGGGTGGTGCTTGAGGTCGCCGAACAGTTCGATGCCCTGGCGGATCGCCTCGTCGGCGCTGCTGGCGCCGGGGATCGGGAAGTCGAGGATCGGGATCGCGATCTGCGCGCGCATGCCACTGTTGTGCACGCAGTCGCTGGCGACCTTGGGGTGGAAGTACATGTCGGCAAAGCAGGTGATGCCGCCCATGAGCTGCTCGGCGATCGCCAGATCGGTGCCGTCGCGTACGAAGGCTTCATCGACCCACTTGGCCTCGGCGGGCCAGATGTGTTTTTCCAGCCAGGTCATCAGCGGCAGGTCGTCGGCCAGGCCGCGAAACAGGCTCATCGCCGCGTGCCCGTGGGCGTTGATCAGGCCGGGACTGAGCAGCATGCCCGGCAGCTCGCGCACTTCGTTGGCCGCCAGCTTCAACGCGGCCGCCCGTGGCCCGATAAACGCAATGCAGCCATCGCGAATGCCCAGCGCATGCTCCTTGAGCACCACACCGGCGGGTTCGACAGGTACCAGCCAGGTCGGCAGCAGCAATAAGTCGAGCGGGGCGGCAGTGGCGGTCATCGCAGGCTTCTTCCCTGGCAGCTATAAAAAGAAGGGCGAAGTATACCCGAGCGTCCTGGCTGGCGGATCGCTATAATCGGCGGCTTTTGTTCATGAGTGCGGGGTTAGGGATGCGCGACCGACTGTTGGCTGCGGAGAAAGTGAAGGCCATCGAGTGGCGGGATGGCGCACTGTACCTGCTCGATCAGCGTACCTTGCCGGCCCGCCAGAGCTGGGTGGCCTGCTCGACAGCGGAGGAAGTGGCCACGGCCATTCGCGCGAGGGTGGTGCGCGGGGCATCGGCCATCGGCATCAGCGCCGCCTACGGTCTGGTGCTGGCCGCCCGTGCGCGTATCACCGAAGGCGATGACTGGCAGGCGGCGTGGGAGGAAGACTACGCGCTGCTGGCCGATACCCGTCCGACCGCCGCCAACCTGTTCTGGGCACTCAAGCGCATGCGCGACCGCCTGGACCGCCTCAAGAAGCACGCCGACCCCCTGGCGGCGCTGGAAGCCGAAGCGATCACGATCCATGAGAGCGACCGCGAAGCCAATGTCGTCATGGCCCAATTGGGCATGGAGCGGATTCGCAAGCATCAGGGCAATGTCCAGGCGATCCTCACCCATGGCAACGCTGGCGCCCTGGCGACGGGCGGCGTCGGCACGGCACTCGGTGTGATTCGCGCGGCCTTTTTGGAGGGCCTGGTCGAGCAGGTTTATGCCAATGAGACCCGCCCCTGGCTGCAAGGCTCGCGACTGACCGCCTGGGAGCTGGCCGGCGACGGGGTCCCGGTCACGGTGAATGCCGACTCTGCCGGCGCACATATCCTCAAGACCAAGGGTGTGACCTGGGTGGTCGTCGGCGCCGACTGCATTGCGGCCAATGGTGATGTGATCAGCACCATTGGCACCTACCAGTTGGCCGTGTGCGCCATGCACCATGGCGTGCGCTTTATGGTGGTGGCGCCGAGTTCGACGGTCGACTTGATGATGGCCACCGGCGAGGAGGTGGCGCTGGAAGAGCGCGATGTCGAGGAGTTGCTGGACATTGGCGGCCAGCGCCTGGAGGTGCCGGCGTTGAATCCGGCGTTCGACGTGACGCCGGCTGACCTGATTGATGTGATCGTCACTGAAAAAGGTGTTGTGGAGCGGCCGGATACGGCGAAGCTGGCCAGGCTGATGTGCCGCAAACGACTGCATTGAAGGCTGTGGTGTCTGTGTCATTGCTATCGGGGGCAAGCCCCCCTGCCACATGTTTGACTGTGTTCACCCTTCAAGTGTGGGAGGGGGCTTGCCCCCGATTGGCCCTCAAAGTCAATAAAACTCCCGGATTCACCCTCAAAAAACACCACCACCCCACCTCTGAGCCCCTCTCGTCCCCCTCAAGCCTGTCACCGGTCAAATTACTGGCCTCCATGCGCATGAGGGGGATAGGTGCGTGGCGGCGATTGTGATAACATCCGGCGGTTTCCAGGGCCACCCAAAGGGGTTGCCTGTAACGTGCAGATCCGTGTCATAACTCGTTGATTTGTCGTAAGTCGTTGTCAGGCACCCTGCCGGCAGCGGCGAGCTTCGTTCATCCCGAATGGATGTGACGAGGTTTCACCCGAAAAAGGAATCAGGCTTCTCATGGGCGAACTGGCCAAAGAAATCCTCCCGGTCAATATCGAAGACGAGCTGAAACAGTCCTACCTTGACTACGCAATGAGCGTAATCGTGGGTCGGGCACTGCCTGATGCGCGCGATGGCTTGAAGCCCGTGCACCGGCGTGTGCTGTTCGCGATGAGCGAGCTGGGTAACGACTGGAACAAGCCGTACAAGAAATCTGCCCGTGTTGTCGGTGACGTGATCGGTAAGTATCACCCGCACGGCGACACTGCGGTGTACGACACCATTGTTCGGATGGCCCAGCCATTTTCCCTGCGCTACCTGCTGGTAGACGGCCAGGGCAACTTCGGTTCGGTCGACGGCGACAACGCCGCGGCCATGCGATACACCGAAGTGCGCATGACCAAGCTGGCGCACGAGTTGCTGGCCGACCTGCACAAGGAAACCGTGGACTGGGTGCCGAACTACGACGGCACCGAAATGATCCCGGCCGTCATGCCGACCCGTATTCCCAACCTGCTGGTCAACGGTTCCAGCGGTATTGCCGTGGGCATGGCCACCAACATTCCGCCGCACAACCTCGGTGAAGTCATCGACGGTTGCCTGGCCCTCATCGACAACCCCGAGCTGACCGTCGATGAGCTGATGCAATACATCCCCGGTCCGGACTTCCCGACCGCCGCGATCATCAACGGTCGTGCCGGCATCATCGAAGCCTATCGCACCGGTCGCGGCCGCATTTACATGCGCGCCCGCTCGATCATCGAAGACATTGACAAGGTCGGTGGCCGCCAGCAGATCGTTATCACCGAACTGCCGTACCAGCTCAACAAGGCGCGTCTGATCGAGAAGATCGCCGAGCTGGTTAAAGAGAAGAAACTGGAAGGCATCACCGAGCTGCGCGACGAGTCCGACAAAGACGGTATGCGCGTGGTGATCGAGCTGCGTCGTGGCGAAGTGCCTGAGGTGATCCTCAACAACCTCTACGCCCAGACCCAGCTGCAAAGCGTGTTTGGTATCAACGTGGTTGCACTGATCGACGGCCGCCCACGCATCCTGAACCTCAAGGATTTGTTGGAAGCCTTCGTGCGTCACCGTCGCGAAGTGGTCACCCGCCGTACCGTGTTCGAACTGCGCAAGGCCCGCGAGCGCGGCCACATCCTGGAAGGCCAGGCGGTTGCCCTGTCGAACATCGACCCGGTCATCGCGCTGATCAAGGCTTCGCCGACGCCGTCGGAAGCCAAGGAAGCGCTGATCAAGATGCCGTGGGAATCCAGCGCCGTTGTGGCAATGGTTGAGCGCGCCGGTGCCGACTCCTGTCGTCCGGAGACCCTGGATCCGCAATACGGTCTGCGTGATGGCAAGTACTTCCTGTCGCCGGAACAGGCCCAGGCCATCCTGGAACTGCGTCTGCACCGTCTGACCGGCCTGGAACACGAGAAACTGCTGGCCGAGTACCAGGAGATTCTCAACCAGATCGGCGAGCTGATCCGCATCCTCAACAGCGCCGTGCGCTTGATGGAAGTGATCCGCGAAGAGCTGGAAGTGATCCGCGCCGAATACGGTGACGTGCGCCGCACCGAAATCCTCGATGCCCGCCTCGACCTGACCCTGGGCGACATGATTCCGGAAGAAGACCGCGTGGTGACCATCTCCCACGGCGGCTATGCCAAGACCCAGCCGCTGGCGGCATACCAGGCCCAGCGTCGTGGCGGTAAAGGCAAATCGGCTACCGGCGTGAAGGATGAGGACTACATCGCTCATCTGTTGGTCGCCAACAGTCACACCACGCTGCTGCTGTTCTCCAGCAAGGGCAAGGTGTACTGGCTCAAAACCTACGAAATCCCCGAGGCGTCCCGCGCCGCCCGTGGTCGTCCGCTGGTCAACCTGCTGCCCCTGGACAGTGATGAATACATCACCACCATGCTGCCGGTCGACGAGTACACCGAAGGTCACTTCATCTTCATGGCGACTGCCAAAGGCACCGTCAAGAAGACCCCGCTGGAATCCTTCAGCCGTCAGCGCAGCGTGGGCCTGATCGCCCTGGAGCTGGATGAAGGTGACGTATTGATCTCGGCCGCCATTACCGATGGCGCGCGTGAAGTGATGCTGTTCTCCGATGGCGGCAAGGTCACGCGCTTCAAGGAATCCGACGTGCGTGCCATGGGCCGTACGGCCCGTGGTGTACGCGGCATGCGTCTGCCGGAAGGGCAGAAGCTGATTTCGATGCTGATCCCGGAAGAAGGCAGCCAGATCCTCACCGCTTCGGCGCGTGGTTACGGCAAGCGCACAGCCATCAGCGAGTTCCCCGAGTACAAGCGTGGCGGCCAGGGCGTGATCGCTATGGTCAGCAACGACCGCAACGGCCGTCTGGTCGGCGCGGTGCAGGTGCTCGACGGCGAGGAAATCATGCTGATTTCCGATCAGGGCACGCTGGTGCGTACCCGTGTGGCCGAAGTCTCGAGCCTGGGCCGTAACACTCAGGGCGTCACCCTGATCAAGCTGGCCAAGGACGAGAAGCTGGTAGGCCTTGAGCGTGTGCAGGAGCCTTCGGAAATTGAAGGTGAAGAGCTGGAAGGCGAAGAATTTGACGGTGAGGTGATCGCAACCGGCGATGACAACATCGACGAGCCCACCCTCGATGCTGCCGCAGACGAAGAAGAACCGCAGGAATAAGCGGACACACAGGGGGCGGATGAAGATTCGCCCCCTTGTTGTTTGTGTCCCCTTTGAAATACCTATCCTTGGTCTGGCACCGATCCCTGTGGGAGCTGGCTTGCCTGCGATAGCATCACCGCGGTATCACTGGAACCACCGCAGTGCCTGTATCGCAGGCAAGCCCGCTCCCACCAGGGTTCGCTCCAGCGAAAGGTTGTTGCCGAACATGATTGCAGCCCCACCAGATCAGAGTGAGATTGGATGTGAGCAAGAGAGCCTATAACTTCTGTGCCGGTCCCGCGGCGCTTCCTGAAGCAGTCCTGCAGCGCGCGCAGGGTGAACTCCTCGACTGGCATGGAAAAGGCCTCTCCGTGATGGAAATGAGCCATCGCAGCGATGAGTTCGTCTCCATCGCCACCAAGGCCGAGCAGGACCTGCGCGACCTGCTGGGCATCCCTTCAAACTACAAGGTGCTGTTCCTGCAAGGCGGTGCCAGTCAGCAGTTCGCCCAGATCCCGCTGAACCTGCTGCCCGAAGGCGGCACGGCCGACTACATCGACACCGGCATCTGGGGGCAGAAGGCGATTGAGGAGGCCTCCCGTTACGGCAACGTCAATGTTGCAGGCACCGCCAAGCCCTACGACTACTTCGCCATTCCCGGTCAGAACGAATGGAAGCTGACGAAGGATGCGGCCTACGTGCACTACGTGGCGAACGAAACCATCGGTGGCCTGCAATTCGACTGGGTGCCTGAAGTGGGCGACGTCCCGCTGGTGTGTGACATGTCCTCGGACATTCTTTCGCGCCCGATCGATGTGTCGCGCTACGGCATGATCTACGCCGGTGCACAGAAGAACATCGGCCCGAGCGGCATCCTGGTCAACATCATCCGTGAAGACCTGCTGGGCCGCGCCCGTGCGGTGTGCCCGACGATGCTCAACTACAAGGTCGCAGCCGACAACGGCTCGATGTACAACACCCCGCCGGCATTCGCCTGGTACCTCTCGGGCCTGGTGTTCGAGTGGCTGAAAGAGCAGGGCGGTGTCGCTGCCATGGGCAAGCTCAACGAAGAGAAGAAGCGCGTCCTGTACGACTTCATCGACGCCAGCGGCCTCTACAGCAACCCGATCAACCTCGGCAACCGCTCGTGGATGAACGTACCGTTCCGCCTGGCTGACGACCGCCTGGACAAACCATTCCTGGCCGGTGCCGACGCGCGCGGCCTGCTGAATCTCAAGGGCCACCGCTCGGTGGGTGGCATGCGCGCCTCCATCTACAACGCTGTGGACATCCACGCGATCAACGCGCTGGTTGCCTACATGGCAGAGTTCGAAAAGGAACACGGCTAATGTCTGAGCAAGAACTCAAGGCCCTGCGGGTCCGCATCGATAGCCTGGACGAGAAAGTCCTGGAACTGATCAGTGAGCGTGCGCGCTGCGCCCAGGAAGTGGCGCGGGTGAAGATGGCTGAACTGGCCGAAGGCGAGGTGCCGGTGTTCTATCGGCCCGAGCGTGAAGCGGCGGTGCTCAAGCGTGTGATGGAGCGCAACAGGGGCCCATTGGGCAACGAAGAGATGGCGCGGTTGTTCCGCGAAATCATGTCCTCGTGCCTGGCCCTCGAGCAGCCGCTGAAAGTGGCTTACCTCGGCCCTGAAGGCACGTTCACCCAGGCGGCGGCCATGAAGCATTTCGGCCACGCCGTGATCAGCAAGCCGATGGCGGCCATCGATGAAGTGTTCCGTGAAGTGGCGGCCGGTGCGGTGAATTTTGGCGTGGTGCCGGTGGAAAACTCCACTGAAGGCGCGGTCAATCACACCCTCGACAGCTTCCTCGAGCACGACATGGTGATCTGCGGCGAAGTCGAGCTGCGCATTCACCATCACCTGCTGGTGGGCGAAAACACCAAGACCGACAGCATCAGCCGTATCTACTCTCACGCTCAGTCCCTGGCCCAGTGCCGCAAGTGGCTGGATGCCCATTACCCGAATGTCGAGCGCGTGGCAGTGTCGAGCAACGCCGAGGCCGCCAAGCGGGTCAAGGGTGAGTGGAATTCGGCGGCGATCGCCGGTGACATGGCTGCGGGCCTTTACGGGCTGACGCGCCTGGCCGAAAAGATCGAGGACCGTCCGGACAACTCCACGCGGTTCCTGATGATCGGCAGTCAGGAAGTGCCGCCGACCGGCGACGACAAGACTTCGATCATCGTGTCCATGAGCAACAAGCCAGGCGCCCTGCATGAACTGCTGGTGCCGTTCCACGACAACGGGATTGACCTGACGCGCATCGAGACGCGTCCTTCGCGCAGCGGTAAATGGACCTATGTGTTCTTTATCGACTTCATCGGCCATCACCGCGACCCGCTGGTCAAGGGCGTGCTCGAGAAGATCAGTCAGGAAGCGGTAGCACTCAAGGTGCTCGGCTCTTACCCGAAAGCGGTTTTGTGAGGCTTTGACATGAGTGGCAACTTCCTCGCCCTGGCGCAGCCGGGCGTGCAACAACTCTCGCCGTACGTGCCGGGCAAGCCTGTGGACGAACTGGCGCGTGAGTTGAACCTGGACCCTTCGAAGATCGTCAAGCTGGCGAGTAACGAAAACCCGCTGGGCCCGAGCCCCAAGGTGCTGGCGGCGATTCGTGAAGAGCTGGCCGAGTTGACCCGTTATCCGGATGGCAACGGCTTTGCGCTGAAGTCGCTGCTGGCGCAAAACTGCGCTGTGGAACTTAACCAGGTGACCCTGGGCAACGGCTCCAACGACATTCTTGAGCTGGTCGGTCGTGCCTACCTGGCGCCCGGCCTGAATGCGGTGTTCAGCGAGCATGCGTTTGCGGTCTACCCCATCGTGACCCAGGCCGTTGGCGCCGATGCGCGGATAATTCCGGCCAGGGACTGGGGCCATGACCTGCCGGCGATGCTGGCGGCCATCGACGCGCAGACACGCGTGGTGTTTATCGCCAACCCGAACAACCCCACCGGCACCTGGTTTGATGCCCAAGCGTTGAACGACTTCCTGCAAGACGTGCCCGAGCACGTGCTGGTGGTGCTCGACGAAGCCTATATCGAGTACGCTGAAGGCGGCGAGTTGCCAAACGGCCTCGACTTCCTGGCGACCTACCCGAACCTGCTGGTGTCGCGCACCTTCTCCAAGGCCTATGGCCTGGCGTCGTTGCGCGTTGGCTACGGCCTGTCGACGGCGGTGGTTGCGGATGTGCTGAACCGCGTGCGCCAGCCCTTCAACGTCAACAGCCTCGCCCTCGCGGCAGCCTGCGCGGCGGTTAAGGACACCGAGTACCTGGAGGAAGGCCGTCGCATCAATGAACGCGGCATGCTGCAACTGCAGCAAGGTTTCCGTGAATTGGGCCTGGGCTGGATTCCGTCCAAGGGCAATTTCATCTGCGTCGACCTCGGCCAGGTGGCCGCCCCGGTATTCCAGGGCCTGCTGCGCGAAGGCGTGATCGTGCGCCCGGTGGCCAACTACGGCATGCCGAACCACCTGCGTATCACCATAGGCCTGCCGGCCGAGAACAGCCGCTTCCTTGAGGCACTGGCCAAGGTTCTCGCTCGTGGTTGATGTCACTGCATTGCAACCTGCTGTGCCTATGATCGGTCGCCTGGTGGTGGTCGGCCTGGGGTTGATCGGTGGCTCCTTCGCCAAAGGCCTGCGTGAAAGCGGGCTGTGTGGCGAAGTGGTCGGTGTGGACCTGGACCCGCAATCGCGCACGCTGGCGGTTGAGCTGGGCGTGGTCGACCGCTGTGAAGCGGACCTGGCCCTGGCTTGCCAGGGCGCGGATGTGATCCAGCTGGCGGTGCCGATCCTCGCGATGGAAAAGCTGCTTGGGGTATTGGCCGGCATGGACCTGGGCCAGGCGATTCTCACCGACGTCGGCAGTGCCAAAGGCAATGTGGTGCGCGCGGCGCAACAGGCGTTTGGCGGCATGCCGGCGCGTTTTGTGCCGGGCCACCCGATTGCCGGCTCCGAGCAGAGCGGGGTGGAAGCCTCGAATGCGCAGTTGTTTCGTCGGCACAAAGTGATTCTGACGCCGCTGGTGCAAACCGATCCGGCGGCGCTGGCCGTGGTTGATCGTCTGTGGCGCGAACTGGGGGCGGATGTCGAGCATATGCAGGTCGAGCGTCACGACGAAGTGCTGGCGGCGACCAGCCACCTGCCGCATCTGCTGGCGTTTGGTCTGGTGGATTCGCTGGCCAAACGCAACGAAAACCTGGAGATCTTCCGCTACGCCGCTGGCGGCTTCCGTGATTTCACGCGGATTGCCGGCAGCGACCCGGTGATGTGGCACGACATCTTTCTCGCCAATCGCGAAGCGGTGTTGCGCACCCTGGATACCTTCCGCAGCGACCTCGACGCCTTGCGCGACGCGGTCGATGCCGGAGATGGTCATCAGTTACTGGGCGTGTTCACGCGTGCGCGGGTGGCGCGTGAGCACTTCAGCAAGATCCTGGCGCGCCGGGCCTATATGGAAACCGCTGTGAGCGCTGATGAGGTGGTCTTCGTGGCCAGCCCGGGTGGTCGCTTGAGTGGGCGCATCCGTGTGCCGGGCGACAAGTCGATCTCCCATCGCTCGATCATGCTGGGCTCGTTGGCCGAGGGGGTCACCGAAGTGGAAGGTTTCCTGGAGGGCGAGGATGCCCTGGCGACCTTGCAGGCGTTTCGTGACATGGGCGTCGTGATCGAAGGTCCGCACCATGGGCGCGTAACGATCCATGGCGTCGGTCTGCAGGGGCTGAAGGCGCCACCGGGGCCGATCTACCTCGGCAACTCCGGCACCTCGATGCGCCTGCTCGCCGGGTTGCTCGCGGCGCAGCGCTTTGACAGCGTATTGACCGGCGACGCCTCGCTGTCCCGGCGCCCGATGAATCGTGTGGTCCAGCCGCTGCGGGAAATGGGCGCGGTGATCGAGACGGGGCCTGAAGGGCGTCCGCCGTTGAGCATTCGTGGTGGTCAGTCGTTGAAAGGGTTGAATTACACGTTGCCGATGGCCAGTGCCCAGGTCAAATCCAGTCTGCTGCTGGCGGGGTTGTACGCCGAAGGCAAGACCGCTGTGACCGAGCCTGCGCCGACCCGTGATCATACCGAGCGCCTGTTGCGCGGGTTTGGTTGCCCGGTGGTGGTGGAGGGCGCGACCGCTTCGGTGGAGTCGGGCCATGTGCTCAGCGCAGCGCCTATAGATGTGCCCGGGGATATCTCCTCGGCGGCGTTTTTCCTGGTGGCAGCTTCGCTTGCCGACGAGGCCGAGCTGCTGCTGGAGCATGTCGGCATTAACCCGACGCGCACCGGCGTGATTGATATCCTGCGATTGATGGGCGCTGATATCAGCCTGGAAAACCAGCGTGAGGTGGGCGGTGAGCCTGTCGCGGATCTGCGCGTGCGTTCGGCTGCATTGAAGGGGATCGAAATTCCCGAGGCGCTGGTTCCGTTGGCGATTGATGAGTTTCCGGTGTTGTTTGTCGCGGCAGCCTGCGCTGAAGGTAGAACGGTGCTGCGCGGTGCTCAGGAGCTGCGCGTGAAGGAATCCGACCGCATTCAGGTTATGGCCGATGGTCTGCTGATGCTCGGGGTGAAGTGTGAACCTACCGCCGATGGGATTATCATCGACGGCGGCCCGTTAAGCGGCGGCGAGGTGCAGGCCCATGCAGACCACCGGATTGCCATGGCCTTCAGCGTGGCTGGCCTGCGAGCGGCGGCGCCGATTCGTATCCATGACTGTGCCAATGTAGCGACGTCTTTTCCGAATTTTCTTACCCTGTGTGCCCACGTCGGCATGCGTGTTGCCCAAGAGGCTCAATTGTGAATATCAAAGCACCGGTGATTACCATCGACGGGCCAAGCGGCTCGGGCAAAGGCACTATCGCCGGCATCCTGGCCAAGCGCCTGGGCTGGTGCCTGCTGGACTCCGGCGCGCTGTATCGCCTGCTGGCGTTTGCCGCACGCAACCATGGCGTCGACCTTACCAACGAAGAATCCCTGAAACTGCTGGCGGCACATCTTGACGTGCAGTTCGTCGGCGCGACCGAAGGGCATCCGCAGCGCATCATCCTTGAAGGTGATGATGTGACCGATGACCTGCGTAACGAGCAGGTTGGCTCATGGGCGTCCCAGGTCGCCGCGCTGCCGGCGGTGCGTGATGCGTTGCTGCAGCGTCAGCGTGCATTCCAGGAGCCGCCAGGCCTGGTAGCGGATGGCCGCGACATGGGCACCGTGGTGTTTCCTGAGGCGCCGCTGAAGATTTTCCTGACCGCCAGTGCCGAGGAGCGTGCGCGCCGCCGTTACTTGCAGTTGAAGGGCAAAGTCGATGGTGTTAGTCTGTCGAGTCTGCTAGATGAGATCCGTGCACGCGATGAGCGTGATACCCAGCGTGCGGTAGCCCCGCTCAAGCCGGCGGCTGACGCCATACAGCTGGATTCCACGGAGCTGTCCATCGAGCAGGTGCTGGAACGCATCATGAGTGAGATCGCCATTCGCGATATCGCCGGGTGACCAAGAAGGCTGCAGGGGACCAGTCAAAGTCCTGCGGTGCTTCTTCTAAATGAAACTGACCCATACCGTCTGGGGTGTGGAGATGGGCGTATTCTTCGCCCTTATCAACAGGAATTAAAATGAGCGAAAGCTTTGCGGAACTCTTTGAAGAAAGCCTAAAAACCCTGAACCTTCAGGCAGGCTCCATCATCACCGGTGTTATCGTTGATATCGATTACCAAGCTCGCTGGGTAACCGTTCACGCTGGTCTGAAGTCTGAAGCTCTGATCCCGCTGGAACAGTTCTACAACGATGCTGGCGAGCTGAACATCAACGTCGGTGACGAAGTTCACGTTGCTCTGGACTCGGTTGAAGACGGTTTCGGTGAAACCAAGCTGTCCCGTGAAAAAGCCAAGCGCGCTGAATGCTGGATTGTTCTCGAAGCAGCCTTCGCAGCTGAAGAAGTGGTCAAGGGCGTTATCAACGGTAAGGTTAAAGGCGGCTTCACTGTCGACGTTAACGGCATCCGTGCGTTCCTGCCAGGTTCTTTGGTCGACGTTCGTCCAGTGCGCGACACCACGCACCTGGAAGGCAAGGAACTCGAATTCAAGGTCATCAAGCTCGACCAGAAGCGCAACAACGTTGTCGTTTCCCGTCGTAGCGTCCTGGAAGCAGAGAACTCCGCCGAGCGTGAAGCTCTGCTGGAATCCCTGCAGGAAGGCCAACAAGTCAAAGGTATCGTCAAGAACCTCACCGATTACGGCGCATTCGTCGATCTGGGTGGCGTCGATGGCCTGCTGCACATTACCGACATGGCCTGGAAGCGTATCAAGCATCCTTCCGAAATCGTCAACGTTGGCGACGAGATCGATGTCAAGGTTCTGAAATACGATCGCGAACGCAACCGTGTTTCCCTGGGCCTGAAGCAACTGGGTGAAGATCCATGGGTTGCTATCAAAGCGCGTTACCCGGAAAGCACCCGCGTGACCGCGCGTGTAACCAACCTGACCGACTACGGCTGCTTCGCTGAGCTGGAAGAAGGCGTGGAAGGCCTGGTACACGTTTCCGAAATGGACTGGACCAACAAGAACATCCACCCTTCGAAAGTCGTACAAGTCGGCGACGAAGTGGAAGTTATGGTTCTGGACATCGACGAAGAGCGTCGTCGTATCTCCCTGGGTATCAAGCAGTGCAAATCCAACCCATGGGAAGATTTCTCCGGCCAGTTCAACAAGGGCGATAAGATCTCCGGCACCATCAAGTCGATCACCGATTTCGGTATCTTCATTGGTCTGGACGGCGGCATCGACGGCCTGGTTCACCTGTCCGACATCTCCTGGAACGAAGTCGGCGAAGAAGCTGTTCGTCGTTTCAAGAAGGGCGACGAGCTGGACACCGTTATCCTGTCGGTTGACCCAGAGCGCGAGCGCATCTCCCTGGGTATCAAGCAACTGGAAAGCGATCCGTTCTCTGAATTCGTTCAGGACAACGACAAAGGCGCAATCGTTAAAGGCATCGTGAAAGAAGTTGACGCTAAAGGCGCCATCATCACGTTGGCCGACGATATCGAAGCGACTCTGAAAGCCTCCGAAATCAGCCGTGACCGCGTTGAAGACGCGCGCAACGTTCTGAAAGAAGGCCAGGAAGTAGAAGCCAAGATCATCAGCGTTGACCGCAAGAGCCGTGTAATCCAGCTCTCCATCAAGTCGAAAGACGATGCTGAAGAGAAAGAAGCCATCCAAAGCTTGAAAGACAAGCCTTCGGATAGCATCGCTGCTGGTCCTACCACTCTGGGCGACCTGTTGCGTGCACAAATGGAAAAACAGAACTAAGTTCTGTCAGACCATAGAAAAAGGGCGACTTCGGTCGCCCTTTTTTGTGCCTGAAATTCGTTGAATCATCCTTGTAGAGCTCTGGTCTACAGGTCGGTGTCAGAACTGACTATAGTCATTGTAAAAGCGCTCTCGGCGTTTTGTTTCAATAAGGGTTTGAATGAACAGGCTTATTTTGGTGCTCGTATTGGTGATGCTGTCAGGCTGTTCCGTCACCAGCGCAAAAACGCACGTCAAGCGCGGTGTGAGTGGGGTAGAGATCGACTGCTCGGGCCTTGGCGGTAATTGGGAGAAGTGTGAGAAGCGCGCTGCTCGCGAATGCAAGATGCAGGGCTATAAGGTGATCACGCGGTCCAGCGACGCGAAGGATGAAGAGGGCGATTACTTGTTTGGTTGGAATCCTGCCGGCGCAGTCACTCGAACGATGTTGGTCATCTGTAAATGACCCACGGCGGTGCCCATCAGGCAGCGCTATTAACCTGCACATAAGTATTGCGTGGGCTGTTCAAATTCATCAAGTCATGCTAAAACCTTCGGAGCGCTTTTCCTAGCTGCTTGAAAAAGAAGGGAAAAATATGACGAAGTCGGAGTTGATCGAACGAATTGTCACCCATCAAGGGCTGCTCTCATCCAAGGATGTTGAGCTGGCTATCAAGACTATGCTTGAGCAAATGTCCCAGTGTCTGGCCACCGGCGATCGCATCGAGATCCGTGGCTTCGGCAGTTTCTCCCTGCACTACCGCGCGCCCCGCGTTGGCCGCAATCCAAAAACAGGCCAATCCGTCAGCCTCGACGGTAAATTCGTCCCTCACTTCAAACCGGGCAAAGAGTTGCGTGACCGGGTGAACGAAGAAGAGGAAGAAGGCGTCTGAGTGTTTTTGAGGTAGGAGAAGGTTATGCGTGGGGTTAAGCGCGTTGTTGCGGTATTCGCGGTACTGATCGTTGCTTTGATAGTCCTGGCGTTTGTATTGGAAAATCAGCAGGGCGTATCGCTTTCGTTTATGGGGCAGGCTACTAGGGAGCTGCCTGTTTCGGTGTTTGTTGTGGTGGCGTTGATTGTTGGGATGGTGATAGGGCCGTTGCTGGGTGTTTTGGTAGGGCGTCGTCATCGCAGGTCTATGGCAGGCGGGCGAAGCTGAAGTCTGCTCTCGCTTGTTTGGATTAGACTGAGTAAAGGGTCATGACCGCCTGTCAGAAAATATCGTTTACGGGTAAGTCCAGGTCCCCAGGCGCTTTTCTACTTGGGAGTGCCTAGAGGCTTGGGGTTTCGTTAAATCATTGGCTGTGATCTGTCAGATCCGAAATTCTCCTTCCGCCTCGTTGTCGCCCAGCATGACTGATATTGGTTTTTTTGGCGTTGTAGGTAAAGGCCTACAGACATGTCAAGTCTTGTAATAAACCAGAGAGATGGCAAAATGAAATCTGTTCTCGATAACAGGCAGTTTGTGCGCTCGGAATTTGGCAGAGACGCTCGGTTCAGGCGGTCATCCAATTAGAACAAACACACAATTTGTCTGCATAACGAGCCCGCAGTTTCTTCTTGAAGGCAGGTTTTTGTTGTGAGTAGTAGTCTTCGCGTCATTCCGGTACCCCCTGCGGAAAAATTCGGCCTTGAAATGCTTTTTCATGGGCTCTGGCAAAATAAGGTTCTAATTTTTGCCGTCGTCGTGCTTGCCGGCGCTCTGTCGGCTGTTTACGCCTTTTTAGTTACGCCAGAATATCAAGTGACCAGCGTCCTGCGCCCTGCCGCAATTAACGAACTGGACGCTTTGAATCGGTCTGAAGTTTATACGCTTCCACCGGCGCAGGCGTTGATTAAAGTGGGGGAGGCGCTTGAGTCTTACGATATTCGTCTTGGTTTCTTTCGCTCGCATCAAAATCTGTTCAAGGCTTTCTCGCGCCCAGGGAGAACATTGGAGCAGAGTTTTGAGGAGTTCAACAAAAATTCAATAAATCTTGAAGTTCCGGATTCCAAGAAATCGGACGAATTAAGCAACTATATTAAGCTTGAAATGACCTACCCCAAGGGGATAGATGGGGTGTCTATTCTCAATGGGTTTGTCGAATACGCAATTAATGCGCAGCGGCAGCAGATTGCTGCTGACTTGAGTGTGATTGTTAAAAATCGATTAACGGAAATTGAAGGAAAGTTGAGCGCGGCTCGCTCAAGTTACGAAATGGATAAAGAGGCCAGGATTGCAAAGTTGGCCGAGAAAGATGTGCTTCGTCGTGCTCAATTGCAAGATGAGCTCAAGGCACTGCGCGCTCAGCTAAAGGCCGCTCGTAGCGATCGACTGGCGCTGTTGGGTGAATCCATTGCAATTGCTAAATCACTTGGAATACAAAAACCATCTACGCTTTCGTCATTAGGTGATAAAAGCAATAATCGGTCATCCAGCGTCATTCGTACCGAAATCAATAATCAGCAACTCCCTCTGTACTTCATGGGGGTCGAGGCGCTGGAGGCAGAGCGTAGCGCTCTGCTACAGCGTAAGAGTGATGACTTTACCGATGTCCGTATCGCGCAAATCGCCAAGGACCTTCAATTGCTGCAGTCTAATCGCGAGATTGAATTGCTGAACAATCGTAAAAACGAAGATTTGTTTTTGAGTAATGTCGCGCCTCTTCGGGGGGAGCAGGCCCGGCTCCGTAGTCTGAATCTTGATATGGCGCAGTTGAAATTGGTCGTCATAGATAAGCTGGCGCTCGAGCCGATTAAGCCGATTAAACCAAAAAAGGCTCTTATTCTGCTGTCTGGTCTTATTATGGGCGGGGTCCTCGGTGTTTTGATCGCCCTGGCGCGTTCGCTGCTGTTAATTAAGCGTAGCGCCGCAGTTGGTAGGTCATCTCACTCACCGCCTGTACACGCAGAGGTAGAAAAAAGTGAGCGGTAGGCTGATATGAGGTTACCAGGCGCGCTGGCTTCAGGTGTTGATTTGCTGACCTGAAGCCAAAACGCTCACGCATTCATGGTGCCGGTAGCATATCTGGCTTTGGCAGATACATGTGGTGCGGTTTATGTTCTGCTGGCGCTTATTTGGTGAAGCATCTCGTAGTATTATGCTTACCAAACGTCCTCGCTCAAGGGTGTAGCGGGTTTACGCTGTTTTTGCAGGTGTTGACTTTTGAACGGTTAAGCTCGGCTAAACCATCCGGGTACAGGCATGGCAAAGTGATATTGGCTTGAGCGATCAATCAGTTGGCGCGCAGAAAGCGCCAGCAAGCAGCTGGAGATTTCTTGCCGGTGGGCGAGCTCAGCTTGCGGGGGACCTGCTGTCAGAGGTCTTGATTCACGGGGATGTTGAAGTATTCAGCGCTGAAGATGGTTCAGTGAAATTTTATTTTATTATTAGGCTTTAATTATGCAAAAACTGGAAGATATTAAGCTCGCCATTATAGGTCTTGGATATGTTGGCCTGCCCCTCGCGGTGGAGTTTGGCAAGCATCGGACGGTGGTTGGGTTTGACATCAACCAGCCGCGTATCCAGGCCTTGAGAGCCGGGCACGACTCCACGCTGGAAGTGAGCGATGAGGAGTTGAAGCAGGCCGGTAAGCTCAGCTTCAGTTTTAATCTGGACGAATTGTCCAGCTGCAATACGTTTGTGGTGACAGTGCCTACGCCGATTGATGAGTACAACCAACCAGACCTTACGCCACTGATCAAGGCATCAGAAAGTATCGGTAAGGTGCTGAAGAAAGGCGACCTGGTTATTTATGAGTCGACCGTCTATCCCGGCGCAACTGAAGAAGACTGTGTGCCCGTCCTTGAGAAATTTTCCGGATTAAAATTCAACGTCGATTTCTTTGCCGGATACAGCCCTGAGCGTATTAATCCGGGAGACAAGGAGCATCGTGTCACTACCATCAAGAAGGTGACTTCCGGATCCACACCTGAGATCGCCGATCTGGTGGATGCTCTTTACAACCAGATCATCATTGCGGGCACGCACAAGGCAAGCAGCATTAAAGTTGCCGAAGCGGCGAAAGTTATTGAAAACACCCAGCGTGACTTAAACATCGCTCTGATCAATGAGCTGGCCATTATTTTCAATAAAATGGGTATTGATACGGAGTCAGTGCTCCAGGCTGCGGGCACGAAATGGAATTTCCTGCCATTCCGGCCAGGCTTGGTGGGCGGGCACTGCATCGGCGTCGACCCCTACTACCTGACTCACAAGGCTCAATCCATCGGCTATCACCCCGAAATCATTCTTGCGGGACGCCGTCTCAATGACGGAATGGGCGCGTATGTGGTCTCCCAGTTGGTAAAAACGATGGTTAAGCGCCGTATTCATGTCGATGGCGCTCGTGTATTGATTATGGGCCTGGCGTTCAAGGAAAACTGCCCGGACCTGCGTAACACGCGAATCGTGGATATTGTCAATGAGTTGAAAGAGTACAACATTGCAGTGGATATTTATGATCCATGGGTCAGCCCTGAAGAGGCCAACCATGAATATGGCATAACGCCTATTGCCGAACCGGGCACTGATGTCTATGACGGTATTGTGCTGGCCGTTGCGCATAATGAATTCAAGGCTCTGGGCGCTGAAAAAATTCGCAAGTTTGGTAAGGCTGAGCATGTTCTCTACGATCTGAAATACCTGCTGAGCCGTGAAGAGTCTGATATTCGTTTGTAATTTTATTTATGCGTTCTATTTTTCAATAAACGAAGAGCCAATTTATGTCCCGCTATGAAACGCTCCTGGAAACACTCAAGGCTTCACCTAAAACGTGGTTGATCACTGGAGTGGCTGGATTTATTGGCTCCAATTTATTGGAGACTTTGCTTGGCCTGAATCAAGTTGTTGTCGGCCTTGACAACTTTGCGACGGGCCATCAGCGCAATCTCGATGAGGTTAAAGGTACGGTCACTGCGCAGCAGTGGGCTCGTTTTAGCTTCATCGAAGGTGACATCAAGGTATTGGATGACTGTCAGCGCGCATGTGGAGGGGTGGATTACGTATTGCACCAGGCGGCGCTTGGGTCGGTACCACGATCCCTCAATGATCCAATCGCTACGAATGCTACCAATATTGATGGGTTCCTTAACATGTTGGTGGCGGCCAGGGATGCGCAAGTAAAAAGTTTCACTTACGCTGCCAGTAGTTCTACTTACGGAGATCACCCGGGTTTGCCGAAAGTGGAAGACGTTATTGGCAAACCTCTCTCCCCGTACGCAGTTACCAAGTATGTCAACGAGCTCTACGCGGAAGTATTCGCTAGGTGTTATGGTTTTGAAACCATCGGTCTGCGTTACTTTAACGTGTTTGGTAAGCGTCAGGATCCGGAGGGTGCCTATGCTGCGGTGATCCCTAAATGGGCCGCTTCCATGATTAAGAATCAAGAGGTTTTTATTAATGGAGACGGCGAAACCAGCAGGGATTTCTGCTTTATCGAGAACACAGTTCAAGCCAATCTGCTGGCCGCTACCGTGACTGAGTCCGCAGCGCGAAATCAAGTTTATAACGTCGCGGTCAGCGGGCGTACCGACCTTAATATGCTGTTTTCTGCGCTACGCCAGTCGTTGTCGCAGCACGGGATAAGTTATGAAAAATCGCCCGTGTATCGTGATTTTCGTGCAGGCGATGTTCGGCATTCTCAGGCTGATATCGGAAAGATAAAAACGCTGTTGGGCTATGAGCCGAAGTTTGATATTCAGCAGGGTATTACGAAAGCAATGGGCTGGTATTCGACTTTTCTGAAGTAATGGTTGCTTGCCTTATTTTCGGAGTGTCTCAGGCGCCCAATCTAGGGGCGCTCGAGCCTTTTGTTTTATTGTCCCTGCGGGCGGCTCACCGAAGAAGTCAGCGTCGATGAGTGCTGTACGCCCATTTATTTCTAATAAAATTTCAAAGGTTTTTTATTTTGTTAACAATAGGTCGTCCCCTGCTTTAGTTGTTCACGGCATACGATGCTGGTGACATCCTGAGACTGCTTGGGATATCTCGTAAGCTAGGATCGCGATTAAATACGTTCAGGGGAATTGAGGCATGTGTGGGTTTTCTGGTTTCTTCGCATCAGCCCCTCTGGGTGATGGCGCAAATGACATCCTGGCGGCGATGGGTAACGCGATTTACAGCCGCGGCCCCGATGATGCCGGAACATGGTCGGACGCATCACTTGGAATAGGCCTGTCGCACCGTCGGCTTGCAATTGTCGATCTTTCAGCCGCGGGCCATCAGCCCATGCATTCTTCCAGCGGACGCTACGTCATGGCGTTCAATGGCGAGATTTATAACCACCTTTCGTTGCGCAGCCTCCTCACCACCGAGTACGGCGAAACCTGGCGTGGGCACTCGGATACGGAAACCTTACTGGCCTGCTTCGAGCGATGGGGCGTGGAGAAAACCCTGCAGGCGACGGTAGGAATGTTTGCCATTGCGTTATGGGACACGCAGGAGCGCCAGTTGATACTGGCCCGCGATCGATTGGGAGAGAAACCGCTGTATTGGGGCTGGCATAACGATGTTCTGTTATTTGGATCGGAACTCAAGGCGCTTAAGGTACACCCGGCCTTTTCGGCCAATATCGATCGCGATGCTCTGGCACTGTACCTGAGGCACAATTATGTTCCGGCGCCGTACAGTATTTATCAGGGTATTGAAAAACTCGCGCCTGGACATTACGTCGCGATCTCGCTTGGGCAAAAGCGAGCGTCCGTCGATTTGATTCCATTCTGGTCTTTCAATGCTGCTGTAAAGGCCGGTCTCGGCAATCCACTGCAAGCCGATAGCAAGACTGTAGTGGACACGCTCGAGACCCAGCTTGATCAGAGTATTGGCATGCAAATGCTCGCCGATGTCCCATTGGGCGCGTTCTTGAGCGGCGGCGTCGATAGCAGCTTGATCGTGTCACTCATGCAGAAGCAAAGCTCGCGCCCGGTGAAAACCTTCACGATAGGTTTCAGCGAAGATGGTTTTAACGAAGCGGAGCATGCGCTCGCAGTTTCTCGCCACCTGCATACCGAACACAGTGAAATTTATATTCAAGCCAAGGATGCGCTGAATATCATTCCAGACTTGCCGCGCATCTATTGCGAACCGTTTGCCGACAGTTCGCAAATACCTACCTTCCTTGTCAGCCAAATGGCGCGTGAGCATGTCACCGTTACGTTGAGCGGTGATGCAGGTGATGAACTGTTTGGCGGGTATAACCCTTACCAGTTTGCGCCGCGCATATGGAGCAAGGTCAGCAAAGTACCAAGCGGGCTGCGCCACGTGGCGGCGAGTTCGTTGAAGCAGTTACCGCTTAAAGGCAGGGCTGAAAAACTGGTTGATATTCTTGATTGTCGTAATCGCGAGGACTTCTATTGCCAGCTTGTCAGCCATTGGAAGACCCCCTCGAACGCGGTAATCAGTGGAAATGAAGGCCCGACATTGCTCAACACGCCAGCCAAATGGCCGGCTGTGACGGGCTTTGAAGAGTGGATGATGGCAATGGATGCTCAGACCTACATGGTCGACGATATCCTTGTAAAGGTGGATCGCGCTGCCATGGCTAACAGTCTGGAGACACGCGTTCCGTTGCTCGATCATCGTGTTGTCGAGTTGGCATGGCGTATACCTCTGGATATGAAAATTCGTGGAGGGGTTGGTAAATGGGCGTTGAAAGAGGTTCTATACCGCCACGTTCCACGCGCGTTGATAGAACGACCAAAAAAAGGTTTTTCCATTCCGATTGCGGCCTGGTTGCGCGGGCCTCTCAGAGAGTGGTCGGAAGTGTTGCTGAATGAAAAACGTCTACAGCAAGAAGGATTTTTTCACCCATCGGTGATCCGAAGGGTGTGGGAGCAACATCTGAGCGGCCGGGCCGACCATTCGAGCAAGCTGTGGGGTGTATTGATGTTTCAAGCTTGGCTGGAGGAGCAGGGACGTTGAAAGTAGCCCATATCATCGTTGGTCTGCATATTGGCGGTGCGGAGTTGATGCTGCTGCGCCTGTGTGAATCATTCAAGGCGCGTGGTGAGGATGAGCATCGCGTGATCTCCCTGACCGACCTGGGTGAAGTGGGGGTGCGGCTTCGAGCCAGCGGCATTGCCGTCGAAACCCTGCATATGCGCGGCAAGTGGGACTTGCTGGGCGTTACTATCAAGTTGGTCAGTGATCTTCGTCGGCAGAAGCCCGATATCGTGCAAACCTGGATGTACCACTCTGATCTCGTTGGAGGCATAGCAGCGCGTCTGGTCGGAGTGAGAGGTGTCATATGGGGCGTCAGGACTACGGATGTAAGCAGCGGCGGGGGCAAGGCCACGATTATCATTCGAAAACTGTGTGCGTGGCTCTCCAGATCCATCCCTGACGTGATTGTCTGCGCTGCACAAGCATCGCGAAAAACCCATGTTGAAGTCGGCTATGCGCCGGATCGAATGACGGTCATACCTAATGGCTTTGATCTTGCGCGACTGGTAGCCACACCCTCGGAGCGTGACGCCATTCGAGAAGCTCATGGCATTGGGCGTGATGAGCTTGTGATCGGCAGTCTCGGCCGTTTCAACGCGGTCAAGGACCACGCCAACTTTGTAAAAGCCGCAGGCATGGTTGCTGGTCAGTTTGCGAACGTCAGGTTTCTGATGGTAGGGCGCGATGTTGATCAGAATAATGCAGCGCTGATGGCCGATATTGCTTCCACCGGTCACGCAGATCGGTTTGTCCTGCTCGGTGAGCGTAAGGACGTTGCTGCCTGTTTCAAAGCCATGGATATTTTTTGCCTGCATTCATTCACCGAAGGCTTCCCCAACGTTCTTGGCGAAGCCATGAGTATGGCATTGCCTTGCGTCACCACCGATGTGGGCGATGCAGCATTCCTGTTGGGTGGATTGGGTCCGGTAGTGCCTGCACAGAATGCTCGGCGGCTATCCGAAGCATTCGTCTCGGTACTTTCTGCAACAGCGTCAGAGCGTGCCGCGATGGGGCAGAGCGTTTATAAGCGCATCGCCGAAAATTTCACAATGAAATGTACCGAGTATCAATACAAAGACCTATATCATCGCTTTCTTTCGAATCAGGGTGCCCAGTAAATGTGTGGTTTGAGCGGTATTTTCAGCTCGCGTAACGGCGAACTCGAGGCTGTTGTTCGGTTGATGAACACGTCGCTCACCCATCGAGGCCCGGACGACTCCGGTGTGTGGATCGACGGGAATGTGGGAATCGCTTTGGGGCATCGGCGTCTTGCAATTGTTGACCTTTCTGAAGCTGGCCATCAACCGATGCATTCCAGTTGCGGACGATTTGTCATCGTCTTCAACGGCGAGATCTATAACCATGCCGAACTGCGGCAAGCGTTGCACGACGATGGTCTTATCTCGACGGGCCTGAAAGGCCATTCGGACACCGAAGTGCTTCTGGCCGGGCTTGCAAGCTGGGGCGTTGAAAAGACTTTGAGTGCGTCGGTGGGCATGTTTGCGTTCGCGCTGTGGGATCGGCAAGAGCAGGTCCTGACGCTGGGCCGTGATCGTATGGGCGAGAAGCCGCTTTATTATGGCTGGCAGGATGACATCTTGCTCTTCGGCTCGGAGCTCAAAGCCATCAAGGCGTTTCCGGCGTTTCGCGCGGAAATTGACCGCAATGCGTTGACGCTGCTGCTTCGTCACAATTGCATTCCGGCCCCTTACAGCATTTACAAGGGCATCGCCAAGCTTCAGAGCGGTCATTATGTTGTCCTGCCTCTTACTGATCTCTCAGCTGCGAAAGCTGCCATTGCTCAGCCTTACTGGCGCTTTAATGATGCGGTGGCCAAGGGGCTTGCTGATCCGTTCACCGGCAGCCCCGAGGCGGCGACTGATCTGCTCGAGGCTCAATTGCGGTCGAGCATTGGTCAGCAAATGCTGGCCGATGTACCGGTGGGCGCTTTCCTGAGCGGGGGCGTGGACAGCAGCGCGGTTGTGGCCCTTATGCAAACACAGAGCACCCAGCCGGTACGCACGTTCACCATCGGCTTCGATGAGGGAGGGTTCGACGAGGCGGTACATGCCAAGGCTGTGTCCAGGCACCTGGGCACCCAGCACACTGAGCTGTATGTACGTCCTCAGGACGCTGCAGCGGTAATACCGCGCCTGTCTTCCATGTATTGCGAACCTTTCAGCGATAGCTCGCAGATTCCCACCTTCCTTGTCAGTCAACTGGCCAGCCAACAATTGAAGGTTGTACTCAGTGGGGACGGCGGTGACGAATTGTTCGGTGGCTACAACCGGTACCTGAGCGCAAAAAAGATATGGTCGAAGATGCAGCATGTGCCGTCGTTCGCGCGACAGGCCAGCGCGAGCCTTTTACGATCGGTATCTCCCACCACGTGGGACAGTCTTTTCAACCTGGCAAAGCCGCTGCTTCCCAGCAGGTTTCATGTGAGCGGGCCTGGGGACAAGGCGCACAAACTGGCCAACGTGTTGAAGCTGGCGGACGGGCATGAATTCTACCTTCAACTGAACAGCCATTGGAGCGATCCGGCCAGCGTTGTCATCGGCGGTGAAGAGCCTGCGACAATGTTTACCGACGCATCCCGCTGGCCGAAGACCGATTCTTTCGAGCATTGGATGATGGCGATGGATGCTCAGACCTATATGTCGGATGACATCATGGTCAAGCTGGATCGGGCCTCCATGGCGGCGAGCATAGAAGGGCGTGTTCCCATGCTCGACCACCGAGTGGTCGAATTGGCGTGGCGTATGCCGCTTGATCTGAAAATCCGTAATGGTCAGGGGAAATGGCTGTTGCGTCAGGTCCTTTATCGCCACGTCCCGAAAGAGCTGATCGAGCGTCCCAAGCAAGGGTTTGGTATCCCGCTGGGTGAGTGGTTGCGCGGTTCTTTGCGCGAATGGGCCGAATCCCTCCTTGATGAAGCTCGCCTGGTCCGGGATGGCTACTTTCGGCCTGAGCCCATCAGGAAAATGTGGAGCGAGCATCTTCAGGGGCGAGGTAATTGGCAGTCTCACCTGTGGACCATCCTTATGTTCCAGGCGTGGTTGGATGAGCAGTGATGATTAAAACGTTGTTGTTTATAGTCAATGATCCGGGATTTTTTCTGTCCCATCGTCTGGCTGTTGCCAAAGGTGCGCAGGCGGCTGGCTATAAGGTTCATGTCGCCTGCATGCCAGGTGCTGCGGTTGCTGCAATCACGGCACAGGGTTTTGAGTTTCATCCTCTGCCGCTATCGCGCAGTGGCCGCAATCCGTTGGCGGAGCTGGGGCTGATGTTCACCATCTGGAAGTTGTTATGGCGCTTGAAGCCAGATGTGCTTCACCTGGTGACCATCAAGCCGGTCCTTTATGGCGGCGTTGCTGCGCGCTTCGCTCCCGTTAAAGGCGTCGTCACGGCCATCTCCGGGTTGGGTTTCGTGTTTCTTTCCAAGGGCACCAAGGCTGCGCTGGTTCGGCGTCTGGTCAGTGCTTTTTATCGCCTGGCGTTGGGTAAGCGTAATCTGCGCTCGATCTTTCAAAACCCTGACGACCGAGACCTGTTGCTGGCGATGGGCGGGCTTACCGAGGCCAAGGTTGTGATGATTCGTGGCTCGGGTGTCGATCTGGCACTTTATGCGCACGTTCCAGAACCTCAGGGGCTACCTGTAGTCTGTCTCGCTGCGCGGCTTTTGCGCGATAAAGGCGTGGTGGAGTATGTTGAGGCTGCCAGGATATTGGCCAAGCGCGGGGTACAAGCCCGCTTTCAATTGATTGGCGATGTCGACCCTGGTAACCCTGCCACAGTCACCAGGGCTGAACTGGATGCGTGGCGCCAGGAGGGTATTGTCGAGTTGCTGGGATATCGCGACGATATTGCGCAACTGTTTTCAGACGCCAATATCGTAACCTTGCCCTCCTACCGTGAAGGGCTGCCGAAGGTGCTGGTTGAAGCTGCCGCCTGTGGTCGAGCTGTGGTTACCACCGATGTTCCCGGCTGTCGTGACGCAATTGACCCCGGCGTCACCGGGCTGCTGGTGCCGGTACGGGATGCACACGCGTTGGCCGATCAACTGCAACTGCTCATTGAAGATCCGGCGCTGCGGCGTCAGATGGGCGCTGCGGGTCGAGAACTGGCGGTACAGGCGTTTGCGATCGAAAAAATCGTGGAACAACATCTTGAGGTCTATCGTCAGTTGGAGCACACGGCTTGAATCATCAACACACATACTTCGTCACGGGTGCCAGCGGCTTCGTAGGTTCGGCAGTGGTCGAACGGCTGTCCTCGATGGCAGGTTGCACGGTGATGGCTCTGATTCGTCGCGATGGTGTTGCACTGCCGGCAACGGTCTCCCCGGTGAGAGCCGGCCCGGATTATCTGGCTGGCGAACCGCTTCCTCTTTGCGGTGTTGACGTTCTGGTGCACTGCGCTGCACGCGTTCACG
Source organism: Pseudomonas sp. PvP025 (assembly GCF_017832155.1). Lineage (NCBI taxonomy): Bacteria > Pseudomonadati > Pseudomonadota > Gammaproteobacteria > Pseudomonadales > Pseudomonadaceae > Pseudomonas > Pseudomonas sp. PvP025. Next base: position 60,914 of record NZ_JAFIBJ010000001.1, read on the forward strand.
TAATGTCCGATGCTTCCAGCGATCCGCTGACCGAATATCGCAAGGTCAACGTGGTGGGCACCTTGAAGCTGGCTGAACAAGCTGCGCAAGCGGGTGTGAAACGCTTTGTGTTCATCAGTTCGATAAAGGTCAACGGCGAGGGCACGCGTCCAGGGCAGCCTTACACCGCAGATGACGTCCCGGCTCCAGGTGATCCTTATGGCGTTTCCAAGATGGAAGCCGAGCAGCAACTTCGGTTACTGGCGCAGAACACGGGCATGGAAGTCGTCATAATTCGTCCGGTGCTCGTTTATGGTCCAGGGGTCAAGGCCAATTTTCGCAGCATGATGAGTTGGCTGAACAAAGGTGTCGTGCTGCCTCTGGGCGCCATTGGCAACCAGCGCAGCCTGGTCGCACTGGATAACCTGGTGGACCTTATCGTAACTTGCATGACCCATCCGGCTGCGGCTGGCCAGACGTTTCTGGCCAGTGACGGTGAAGACCTCTCGACCACCCAGTTGCTCAGGCGCATGGGGGCGGCGCTGGGTAAGCCGGCACGACTGCTGCCGGTGCCAGCCATGCTGCTGGAGTGGGGGGCGGCATTGATTGGTCGCAAGTCTATCGGCCAGCGGCTGTGCGGGTCTTTACAAGTCGATATTACAAAGGCACGGGATCTGCTGGGGTGGGTGCCGCCCATGTCTGTTTCCGAAGCACTGAAAAAGACGGCGGCAAGTTTCAAGGAAGTTTGATTTAGAAGGAGGGTCCGTTCCCCGGACCGCCAATTGGAGCTGTGGATGATTCACTTATTGTGGCTTGCGCCCGTTGTGGCGGCCCTTGCACTTCTGCTTACCTGGATCCTGCGACGCTATGCGTTGGCAAACAGCATGATCGATATACCCAATGCCCGTAGCTCCCACTCCATTCCCACCCCCCGCGGGGGCGGTGTGGCGATCGTGTTGAGCTTCCTGATCGCACTGCCGATCCTGTATCTGGGAGACGAGATTTCACGCTCGGTTACATGGGCTTTGATGGGGGCGGGCGCTGCCATTGCGATCCTTGGGTTTCTCGATGATCACGGGCATGTCGCAGCAAGATGGCGTCTACTTGGCCATTTTGGCGCGTCCATCTGGGCACTTTTCTGGCTGGGCGGACTCCCTCCCATCAGCTTGCCTGGCATGGTCGTTGACCTCGGGTGGTTGGGTCACATACTCGCTGCGTTTTACCTAGTGTGGTTGCTCAACCTCTACAACTTCATGGACGGCATTGATGGGCTCGCCAGTATCGAAGCGTTGTGCGTCTGCCTGGGCGCCTGCCTGATCTATGCAGCGACGGGGAATCAGGCGCTCATCTGGGCTCCATTATTGTTGAGCATGGCAGTCCTGGGCTTTCTTTACTGGAACTTTCCGCCGGCGCGTATTTTCATGGGCGATGCCGGCAGTGGCTTTCTCGGCATCATCCTGGGCATATTTTCGCTGCAGGCAGCGTGGCAGGATATGGCATTTTTATGGGTGTGGTTGATACTGCTTGGCGTATTCGTTGTAGACGCCACCTTCACGCTTATCAGGCGCCTGCTGCGCGGCGACAAGGTTTATGAAGCTCATCGCAGTCATGCCTATCAATTCGCCTCACGTCAGGTTGGCCGACATTTGCCTGTCACCCTGGCGGTGCTCGCGATTAATTTATTATGGTTGATACCTATCGCACTTTCTGTGGCTTTATTGGGTCTCAATGGTTTGGCGGGTTTGCTTATCGCCTATATACCGCTGGTGCTGCTGGCTATCAAATACCGTGCGGGTGAGTTGGAAAAAACCGTCTCACCTTCGGCGTAATTCGCGTACAGAACAATAAGGCCATTCAAGTGTTCAATGCCGGTCATGCAGAGCAGGTCAGGAGCGTTAGAGGTGTTTAAAGGGTTATGAGTAAAATTCGATCTTACCTGCTGGCGCTTCCTCGCAGGCGCAAACGCATCCTGCAGGTCATCACAGATATCCTCCTGGTCTGGCTCGCCCTGTGGATGGCGTTTGTCGTGCGCCTAGGGGTGGATGACATGATCAACCCGGTGGCCCTTCACCAATGGTTGTTCCTCTGCGCTCCGGTTGTCGCTATTCCACTGTTCGTGCGTTTTGGCATGTACCGTGCTGTCATGCGGTACTTTGGCAACGACGCCCTGATTGCGATCATCAAGGCCGTCAGTCTTTCATCTTTGATTCTAGGTGTAGTGGTTTACTGGTACAGCAATCACCAGAACGTGGTGCCACGTTCCATCATCTTCAATTATTGGTGGCTTAGCTTGATCATGGTTGGCGGATTGCGTCTGGCCATGCGGCAGTACTTTCTGGGCGACTGGTTCGCTGCGGCTCAGCACGTGCCGTTCACCAGCCGTGACGACGGCTTGCCGCGGGTCGCGATCTACGGTGCAGGCGCGGCGGGCAACCAATTGGTGGCTGCGTTGCGCATGGGCCGAGTCATGCGTCCTGTCGCTTTTATCGACGACGATGACAGCATCTCTGATCGTGTCATCTCCGGGCTGCAAGTGTATAAACCCCGGCACATTCAACGCATGATCGACGCGACGGGCGCGCAGGAAATCCTGCTGGCAATTCCGTCTTCCAATCGTGGCAGGCGCCGCGAAATTCTCGGCTTCCTTGAAGGTTTCCCACTGCATGTACGCAGCGTCCCCGGCTTCATGGACCTCGCAAGCGGCCGTGTAAAGGTAGACGACATTCAGGAAGTGGATATTGCCGACCTGCTGGGGCGCGACGCCGTGCCGGCCCAGGAGGAGCTTCTGGAACACTGCATCAAGGGGCAGTCCGTGCTGGTCACAGGGGCGGGTGGTTCGATCGGTTCCGAACTCTGCCGACAGATCCTGTCACTGCAGCCCACCACCTTGTTGTTGTTCGAGCATAGTGAGTTCAACCTCTACAGCATTTTGTCGGAGCTCGAACAACGGATCGTTCGTGAATCGTTGCCGGTTCGTGTATTGCCCATACTCGGGTCAATACGCAATGAGGCGAAGTTGCTCGACATCATGAAAACCTGGAGCGTGGACACGGTTTACCACGCAGCCGCCTACAAGCACGTACCGATGGTCGAGCACAATATTGCCGAAGGTGTGCTTAATAATGTGATCGGTACCTTGAACACTGCCCAGGCTGCTCTGCAGGCCGGCGTGTTGAACTTCGTACTGATTTCAACCGATAAGGCGGTTCGCCCAACTAACGTGATGGGCAGCACCAAACGCCTCGCCGAACTGACACTGCAGGCCCTCAGTCGTGAACTGGCGCCGGTGTTGTTTGGTGACAGTGCCAATGTATCGCGCGTCAACAAGACCCGGTTCACCATGGTTCGCTTTGGTAATGTTCTAGGGTCGTCGGGATCGGTGATTCCGTTGTTCCACAAGCAGATCAAATCCGGCGGGCCGCTGACGGTCACTCACCCGAAGATCACGCGCTATTTCATGACTATTCCCGAGGCCGCCCAACTGGTGATCCAGGCTGGCTCCATGGGGCTTGGCGGAGATGTGTTCGTACTTGACATGGGGGAGCCGGTAAAGATTACCGAACTGGCGGAAAAGATGATTCATCTCTCCGGTCTTAGCGTTCGGTCCGAAAAAAATCCCCTCGGTGACATCGCGATTGAATTCACGGGATTGCGTCCTGGTGAAAAGCTTTACGAGGAGTTACTGATTGGTGACAACGTCGTTGCCACCCAGCACCCGATGATCATGAGTGCCAACGAAGATCACCTCTCCTGGGATCTGCTCAAGGATATGCTGACGCAACTGCTTGCCGCCGTTGAACAGCACGATTACACGCGCGTGCGTCAGCTCCTGAGGGACACCGTGAGCGGCTATTCCCCGGACGGCGAAATTGTCGATTGGATCTATCAGCAACGCCGCTTGGAACCCTGAGAAAACACCTTGTTACTCAGCCATTTTTGACGTTCTCCAAAGATCTTCTAATTTGAAAAAGCAGCTTCGGAAAGCTGCTTTCTCTTTTTAGATGTCATGGAGTGTCACCAATGCAAAACGCCTACATTTCCGCTCTCGTCTTTACCCTGCTTACAAATTTCTCACTTGCAGCAACAGCTGCTCCTGCACCCTCCCTCAACGTTGCTTCACCAATCCCGGTCTCCGCTCAGGTAGAAATCGCTGCGCAAAATGCCAAGGTCAATCTCAACACTGCCGACGCGCAAACGTTGCGACTCAACCTGTTTGGTATTGGTGCAGCCAAAGCCAAAGCGATTGTGGCTTATCGAGAAAGCAATGGGCCTTTCACAGCTGTAGATGAACTGCTTGAGGTGAAGGGAATAGGCAAAGCGCTAATGGAGAAAAACCGCGACAGATTGGAGATCAAATAACCCAATCAAACAGGCCGGTCATCGACCGGCCTGTTCCCGACTATAGTGGAGCTTTCTTAAGTGACATTTCCCTACAGCCCGCAGCCGCAATCAGAAGCAGGAACGCAGGTGCGATAACCAGGGGTCTCTGAACAATCGACAATATCAATAGCAGCGAAAAAGCCATGCCATTGAAGTTCAAGAGCACTCTATGCCTCAGCGCAAAGCCCAACAGCGTCAGTACGAAGAATGCTGTGCCTAGAATGCCCGAGTGAAAGATGATTTTTTTGAAGCTGGCGGAGCCGCTGTCGTCTTCCTTCTCGCTGCCAAACATGAGTGAGCGCGCATCGGACGATTCCCACTCAGAAAATAGCTTGTTGAAGCCATCGGTATTGCGATTGTCTCCTGCGAGCCCCTCCGACTTATAGGCGAAGCGGTCATACATCACGGTCTTCAAATAATCATTTTGTGCAGACAGAATGACGAGTGCCACCATAACGCTTAATAGCACTATGTTACGTTTGTTACCGCGCACCGCTTCGATGGCGAAGTAAGCCAGGCTTAATATGAAAAACGCCATGGACAAACTTAGAATTCCGGAAATGAATATGATGAAGTTGCTGCGTGACCTCAGGTTGAACCTGTCTGCCGCCAGCAGCAGGGCAGCGAAGGTACCCAGCGCACCAGGCTCATCGAAAAAACCAAAAAACCGATAAAATGGATTGTCCAGCATATAGTCCAAAACCACGGTCATAGGGTAAACAAAATAGCCTACGCCATTTTGGGCTTTGAGTTGATCGGGAATTTTGTACTCAGGCAGAGGGCCCAGTAAGAATAATTTATTGTCACCGGTCAGATGATGCAAAAACCAGATGCATATACCGGGAAGCAGAAGAATGGCGATCAGCCGTTTTGATTTACGAAAAATATTCAAGATTTCGTTTGAGGGTATGCAATAAAAAACAAAATAGCCGGCCATGAAATATAAGCAGCCTAGAATACTGGCGCCGTAAAAATAGTAAAACAGGAAAACCATTACGGAGAAAAGCAGGCCAGAAAAGTATTCACGTAGCGCAATATCTTTCTTGAGGAAAAAAAGCACCAGGCACACACCTGCGATCAGGGCCTGAAATTGAGGTGTATACCCCCAGATATAGAAAGGGTTCAATGCAATGACGATCCAGGTTGCCATCGCCCAGAGATAGGTTTTTTTTTGCAGCGTGAGACGCGTTTCTGAAATTTCAATCATCGATCAACCCGACATATAATCAGCGCCAATGCCAGCAACTTTTTGAAGCTCAAGTCGCCCAGAAGCGATCGAGTAATATATTTCAATGCGCCGCTATAATCCTTCTTTACCTTGTGCAGGTGCCGGGCGTATGAATAGTACAGGTTGCTTTTGCCTTTTTTTATAGCACTGTACAGTTCGGGGAAATAAAACTCGCACAGTGCCAGTGAAACCAGGCTGTCATCCAGGTAGCCCATATTTGACGCATGGCTCTGATGCACGCGGTATTGCGTCAGCGGTGTTTTTAATATGTAGATATCGCCTTTGCTGGCGATATGGTAGTAGAACAGGCTGTCTGATGCTTTAGGCAAGCGATAGTCGTAGCCAGAGGCTGGAATTCGATCAGCCCTCACCATAAAGCCCGGCACGGGCACCAGGGAGTTATTGGAGGCGATCAACTCATCGAGCCTGTAAACAGGGTTGTGTTTATTGAATTTGTCTTTCTGTATTTTTACCGCACGTCCCTGTCCGTCAATAACCTGCACATAGGACCCGCAGATGGAGAACTCAGGATGTTGCTCCAGGAACTCGACCTGTTGGCTAATTCGTCCAGGCAGCATCAAATCATCGCCCGCAAACATGGCGACATATTTGCCTTTTGCAAGACGCAAGCCCGCATTGCAATTACCTGTTATCCCCTGGTTAGCGGAAGCAAGGTTAAGTATTATTTTTTCAGGGTTGGCGGCATGCATCTCCTGGAGGAGCGCGTCGGTACCATCTTTGGAAGCGTCATCACTGATGATAATTTCAATATTTGTGTAATCTTGCGATAAGATTGATTGAATGCACTCTTTGATATAGTTCGATTGGTTGTAAACGATGACCACAACGCTGACGAGTGGTTGTTCAGATAAGGGCAGCATCACGCTTGACTTAAGGCTCAATTAATTTTCCGCCATACGAAGAAATACAAAAATACCCAGTAGGCCATGTAGTTTACGCAGTAGCCCATTGTCGCCCCGATCAGACCGTAGGCGTTGGAGAATGCCACGACCAGTAGGCATAGTGTTATGGAGAAAATGATTTCAGAGATGATGAACTCTTTGATCATCGCCCGGCTAACCATCAAGTAGGATAAAATCCAGCTGCCTATTTTCATGGTGTCGCCAACCAGTTGCCACGTAAACAACGGGCGCATGGGTGCGAACTCCTTGGTAAACAATATCCAGATAATAAGGTCGCGAAAAACAAAAACGCCCAGCGACAGCAGCGCGGCCGCAGGCAGAATTATTTTATAGCCGGACATCACTTCGTGTTTGATCTGGCTGGCCGAAGTCAGTTCCGACAGCTTGGGCAGGTAATACACGCTCAGTGTCATTGTGACCACCATCATGTATGCACCGCTTAGCCGAGTCATCGCCTCCCAATAGCCAGCGGCTTCGGCGCTCAAGGAGTCATTCAGATAGGTCCTGATAAACAGGGAGCTCAGCGGAACGCATATGGCAGAGCACAGCGCCATAAATGTAAAACCGGTGAGTTTCCTCAGCGCACTGCGATCAAACTCGAAGGCAAATATACCGAGCCTGAACCAACTGGTTTTCAAGCAAACGCCCAATGTGAACAAACAGGCGATTGACTGATAAGACACCAGAGCAATGAGTGCCCCAAGAAAGTCGAAGCAATAAGCCAGGACCGCAGTAAAGAGCAACGAAAACAGGCTGCCCAGAATATTTGCGATCACATAGCCCTTGATCTCCTTCTTGCCGTTGAGTATGGCCAGGAGCAACGTGTTCACTACCATCGGCAACAACCCGATGGCGAACACAATGAAAAGGTTGCTGTAGGCCCTGTCCCCGAGAAAAAACTCTGCGAGCTCTTTATCAAACACAATAATGAATATCGCACTGATGAGACTGCCCGATAACGCGATGCTGAAAGCCGTGCGCCAGACCTTCTCCTGCTTTAAAGCATCCTCTCCATACTCCGCGGTGTATTTGGTAACGCCGGTGCTGACCGCGCCGCTCGCGAATGTCGAGAAAATCTGTACCGCATTTTGAAGCTGGCCTATGAGTGCGTAGCCCGAAGGACCGGTATAGATCGCGAGCACCTTATTTATGCCGAGCAGCGTAAATATTTTTACCAGCGACGCTATACCACTCAACAGGCTTGTTTTTATCAGCTTCATGACGATACGTAGGCGTTGCACACTTCGATGACGTGCGAAACTTCATCATCACTGATTGTGGGATTCAACGGCAGACTCACCACTGTGTCGTGGATGTTCTCGGTGATCGGGAAGCTTTCAGTCGTCATACCGCGCAACGCCACTTGTTTGTGCGGAGCGGTGGGGTAATGGATTTGTGCTTGCACACCGTTATCGGAAAGATGGGACATGAACCCGTTGCGGTCGTCACATCGGATGACGAACAAGTGCCAGGCCTGGCTTTTGCCATCAGCCAGGTTCGGCAGCGTGATCAATCGATTATCGATGTTAGCAACGTAGTTCGCTGCAATCGCTCGCCGGCGGGCGTTTTCGTTATCGAGGTGCTTGAGCTTGACAGAGAGTATCGCCGCCTGCAGTTCGTCCAGTCGGCTATTGATCCCCGCATAACGATGTTGATATTTCGCCTCGCTGCCGTAGTTGCCCAAGGATCGAACAATGTCGGCAAACTCAGCATCATTGGTAGTGATCCCGCCGCCGTCGCCCAGCGCACCCAGGTTTTTCCCGGGGTAGAAACTGAAGCCTGCAGCATCTCCGAAGGCTCCTGCCTTCCTTCCGAAAGCCTCTGCGCCGTGTGCCTGCGCGGCATCTTCCAGAACCAGCAGACTATGAGCCTTGGCGATGTCATTGATTTTGTCCATTTCGGCCAATTGACCGTAAAGATGGACAGGTAACAAGACCTTGGTTTTTTCACTGATCCTGTTTTGAATTTGTCGGTGATCGATATTGTAGGTGTCGAGGCATGGCTCCACTAGAACGGGTGTCAACCCACTTTCAATGATGGCCAGAATGCTAGCAATGTAGGTATTGGCTGGGACGATGACTTCATCGCCATCGTTAACCCGGCCTTGCTCTTTCCAGGCGCGCAGGGAAAGGGTGAGCGCGTCCAGGCCATTGCCCACACCGATGCAGTACTGGGTACCACAGTACGCTGCAAATGCCTGTTCAAACTGTTCGAGTTCTTCGCCCTTGATATACCAGCCGGACTTTATCACGCGCTCGGCGGCGGCCAGAATTTCTGCCTGGTATTGATCGTTGACTTGCTTCAAATCCAAAAACTTAATCATTCAATTCCAGCCTGTAAAAATCATGCACGATAGCCCGGGCGCTGAAGCTCTCTTTTTGTGCGATCAGCCCGGTGTTCAAGTAAAGCCCGCCACGCTCAGTCGAGATGCCGAAGCTGAAATACGCTTTGTCCGAGCGCTTGGCTTCATCAATGCAGCTTGCCAGGGTCAGATCGAGTGCCCCCGATTCCCTGCCGACTTCGTTTGCCGCGATGTATTGAGTATGCAAGACCTGCTCATAAGCAAATAGCAGCACACCACATATCAACTCTCCATCCTTGCGCACGACCCTCAGACGGATGTTTTCAGGAAAGCGCTCGTGGAGCAGAGCCATTTCATCGATCGAGTGAGTAGGTGTGGCACTGTGCTTCGATAGCACGCTGGAAAGCAGTGCGTGATAGGCCGACCAGTCCGTGGACTCCTCTACGCACAGACCGTTCTTCTTCGCTCTTGCAATCAACCATTTTCGGCCTTTTGAAAACTTGGGCTCTCGCTCCATATCAATGACGCTGGATATATCTCGCCGGAATAAGGTGGCGCCAACGATATTCAGCGCATACAAGTCTTCTTGAGCCGGGTGAGTGGCGAATATGTAAGGAATTGACTTGTATTCAAGGCGGCTGACAGTCTTTTCTTTCAGGAAGACTTTGAGCGTCTGCAGTATCTCAAGAACCTTCTCTGCTTTGACCTTGTGCGAAAGTATCAAGCCGCCGAACGTCAAACCTCCATGTGAATACACAACATTGTCCACAATGTTGGCGGGCAACACGGCAAGGAGTTGATCTTCTTCTTTGAACAGCAGAGAGAAGTCATTAAAGCGATCGGCGTGGTAATCCATGAAGGGGCGTTCGAAGATAAACAGCGGTGTCTTGCTGGTTCTGACGAACTCATTCCATTGGCTCTCGGCGTCTTGCTGATAAAGCTCGCAAATCACCATTGAACCAACTCCATCAGGCCAATACCTTCAACGCCCATATTGTTGCCATTGTAAAAAGCATAGACTTTATCCGCCGTGACACACAGGCGCGGATAGCACAGGTGCTGGTCGTCAAATCCTGCGTGCTCTGAAAGTGACATGCCTAATTCGTCATCCTTGCGCGTCCAGTTGATGCCGTCTTCGGAGTAGGCAACGCCTGGGAAATAATCCTTGCCGGTAATTCCGCCTTTTGTATAGAACATCATATAGCGACCGTTTATCTTGTAAACGGAGGGCCTGCCTATTCTATATTCATCACCTTCATTGTCGATGCAAAGATGATGGGGCCCTGGAAAGGAGATACCGTCAGGCGACTCTGTGTACCAGATGTTATAACGAGGGTATTGAACGCCGTTTATATCACACCAGCCATCTCCCAATGCATACCAAACCTTCCAACGCCCTTCGTCGTAGATCGCAGTATGTATTGCGCGGATCGTGCGACCTTGGTGTACGCGATCAAGTACAGGCGCTTCAGAAACCCGGTCGAACCGAAGTCCGTCCTGGCTGGTCGCCAGGCCAGTGAAGGCAAGGAACTTCGCTTTTTGGACGATCTGGAAACCAACGTAGTACATTCTGATGGTGTCGCCATCGCGCACCACATCGCCCATGATGACGCCGTTATCGTCGAAACATCCGGGGCCACCCTCAGTCAATACTGGCTCTTTGCTAACACCCAGCACCTTGCGTGGGTCATGTGATGACACATCTACATAACCTATGCGGCTGACGCCGGCCTTGTCTCGAAACCCGGCATAAATTCTGATGACGTCCGGGTTCAATAAAAAAGGTGTTGGTGTAAGCGCTGAGTTCTCTGCCCAATCAGGAAGCTGGGTTCGAGCATCGAAGATCTGGCCTATCTTTTTCCAAAGCATGTCAATACCCTACAATTTAACTTTAAGACTGCTTTTTTTCGGCAGCATCTGCGCGGGCGAGCCATAATAAATTCGCTCTGGCTCCGGCAGGTTTTTATTAACCAGGGTGCCGGAGGCAATCACGCAGTCTTTGGGGATGCTGATGCGATCATTCAGTGTCGAATTGACACCGAGGAAGCAGGACTCGCCGATATCGCAATAGCCTGACACCACGACATGTGAAGAGAGAAAGCAGTTGTCATTGATACGTGAACGATGCCCTATATGATTGCCGCTCCAGAGAATCACGTTGTTCCCAATCGATACGAAAGGTTGAACTGTATTGTTCTCGAAGATAAAGCAGTTTTCACCGATTTCAGCATTGCGCCACACGAACGCACGCGAACTGATGTAGCTGGCGCACGTATAACCTTTGGACTTGACCATCTCATAGAGACGGGTTCTCAGTCGATTGAGTTGTGAGGCCGGTATCGCGACGAAGACTTCATAGTCGGCGGGCGGATATGTGGTTTCGATTGATTCCAGCGCTACAATGGGGAGATCGTACAGCGTGGTATTTTCGAGGTATTCCTTCTCGACGGAAAAAGCGCAGACCTGAAAATCAGAGTCATGTGTAAAGTACTCATAAGCAATCATGGCGAACTCACCCGCCCCAACGATTATCAGCTTTTTAGACATGCTTGCTCCTCAAGAAAAGTCTCATAAGATCTTATATAGTCGGATTCTTCATAATGTTCACTTGCCAGCACCAGCAATACGCAGTCAGGGCTGAAGTCATGCATTTCCCGCCATACCATACTCTCGATAACCAGCCCGCGTGTAGCGCTGTGCATAATGGTTTCTTCGCGAACAGTTCCGTTGTCCAACACCATCTTGCAGGTGCCGGATACGCAGATCGCAATTTGCTTTAAATTTCGATGGGCATGAAAACCCCTGCTGATGCCGGGGGCTGTAGCGTAGATGTAATAAACACGCTTTATTTCAAAAGGGATGATCTTGTCGACGCCAACTTCAATGGCAATCAGCTCCCCTCGGTTATCGCCCAGTCGCTCAAAATCCAGCCATCTGATCAATTCCATTTCACCCTCCATGCCTCATAATTTATGCTGTTTACCCGCACTGACGAGCCATGATAGTTAGGCAAATAAATTCAATTTCATACCCATACATGTCACTTCCGTTACTAACGTCGACCCCTTTACTGCCGCGACAGGGCCACCGTAGGCAGCAGGCCACCTGTGTAGTTGCAAAGAGTCAGGTCCGTTCGGTTTCAGCGTCTCTCATCGAAAGGGGGCTCTCTGGTTCACCGTGCATCTGCGTAACTCGACACAAAGTGGCTTTGGATTGGCAACCCTAGCCATAGCTTGAAAAAGGTCGATTATGTCACGGGGTATGGTAAATACCCATACAAAAGCGGTTGCCGATCTCACTTTAAAACCCTTCAGTCCTGATACTGCGCACAGCGCTGGCATGAATGGTGATTATCTCTTATGCAGAAAATTCCCAAGTCGAGGCGTCCATCATGTACAAAAACTACCCACCCGCTTACCAGGTCAGCAAAGGCTCCGCGCTGCAGGTCGACATCGCCTTCTACGAACGAATCCGCAATCGTGCCGACCTGCGCACCCTGATCAACCACTTCGAAGTCCCAATCCGCACAGGACGCGCATGGAACGTCCCCGCCGGTCACGTCTTCCGTGTCACCACTCCGGTAGGCCCGCAAGTAGGCGACTTCAACGTCTGGAACGCCCACGACCCGCGCGAGCGCCTGTGGGCGGCACGCACCCGTCAATTGCAGGGCGCCCACGTCAGCACCCACGACCGGCTATGGTCGAACCTGCCCTTTCTAAGGCCTCTGGTCACCATCACCGACGACAGCCTGGCCGGCTACGGTATCGATGAACACGGTGGCCGCCTGCACGATCTGCTCGGCACGCGTTGCGATCCCTATGTGAACCGCATGCTGACCGGCGAGGATTTCCATCATCACTGCCACTCGAACCTGACCCGTGCAATATTGCCCCACGGCCTGACAGAATTCGACGTGCACGACGTGCTGAATATTTTCCAGTGCACCGGGCTTAATCACGATGACCTCTATTTCATGAAAGCCTGCCCGGCGCAGAAGGGCGACTACCTTGAGTTTTTCGCCGAGATTGACCTGTTGTGCGCGCTATCGACGTGCCCGGGTGGAGATTTGTCGTTGCCGATGTGGGGCCCGCAGGCGCAGGACCCGCTGACGGTGTGTCGTCCGTTGGGTGTCGAGATCTACAGGCTGGAGGATGAGCTGCTGAGCGGCTGGAGCCAGCCGGAACGTGCTGCCTATAAAGGTCAGCACGGTTTGCATATTGCCGGGGCGGAGTGGGAGTAAACCCGGTTCAGCGGTCCTGCGCGTCCTTGGCATCCGCTTGCGCATTGCGCTGGGCCACGCGCTTGCGTTGTTCGTCGGTGAGTTCCACCTTGTTGGCGCTGTCACGCAGCATCATGAGGCCACCGACGATCGACCCGATCGCTACTACCATAATCAACCACGCATACCACGGCATAACGCTCTCCTTGAGGCAGATCGCCGTGGGAGAATTTTCCCACGGTAATAACTGCTTTGAGTGACGGGCTTTCTGAGTAGTTCAGTGTAGGCCCGTTCTGCCTCCCACGTCTTATAGGCCGGTCAGCATTGCGTCCGCCGGCGCATCGGCGCGGTCTTGTGCGGTCAATTGGAAGTACACAAAGCCGACGGCCATGAAGCCGAGGAAGATAAGCCCGATCAACGTGTTGAACCAGGCCATCGCGACCAGGCATACCACGGCCAGCACCAGTGCGATGCCGGGCACCAGTGGATAGCCCGGCGCGCGGAAGGTGCGCTCCAGCAGCGGTTCGGTCTTGCGCAGTTTGAACAGGCTGAGCATGCTCATGATGTACATGACGATGGCGCCGAACACAGCCATGGTGATCATCGCGGCGGTCAGGGTCATGCCGCCGAGGTTGATCAGGCCATCACTGTAGATGGCCGCGATGCCGACAACGCCGCCGGCGATGATTGCGCGGTGCGGTGTCTGAAAACGCGACAGTTTGGCGAGGAAGGAGGGCAGGTAACCGGCGCGCGCCAGGGCGAAGAACTGCCGCGAGTAGCCGAGGATGATGCCGTGGAAGCTTGCCACCAGGCCGAACAGGCCGATCCACACCAGCATGTGCAGCCAGCCGGAGTGGTCGCCCACTACGGTTTTCATGGCTTGGGGCAGCGGGTCGTTGATGTTCGCCAGGGTGCGCCAGTCACCCACGCCGCCGGCGAAGAACATCACGCCCATGGCCAGAATCACCAGGGTGAGGATGCCACTGATGTAGGCCTTTGGAATGGTGCGCTTGGGGTCTTTCGCTTCCTCGGCTGCCATGGCTGCGCCCTCGATGGCGAGGAAGAACCAGATGGCGAAGGGGATCGCCGCAAACATCCCGGCAATCGCCGGTGCGCCAAACGTATCGGACCCCGCCCAGCCATTGAGGGCGAAGTTGCTGAAGCTGAACGCGGGGGCGACCACGCCCATGAACACCAGCAGCTCGGCGACGGCGAGTACGCACACCACCAGTTCGAAGGTGGCGGCGAGTTTCACGCCAAGGATGTTCAGGCCCATGAACACGATGTAGGCACCGACGGCCGCGTGTTTCGGGTCCAGGGCCGGGAACTGCACATTCAGGTAGGCGCCGATGGCCAGGGCGATGGCGGGCGGCGCGAACACGAATTCGATCAGGGTCGCGAGGCCGGCGATCAAACCACCTTTTTCACCAAAGGCGCGGCGGCTGTAGGCAAAGGGGCCTCCAGCGTGAGGAATCGCAGTCGTCAACTCGGTGAAACTGAAGATGAAGCAGGTGTACATCGCGGCGACCATCAATGACGTCACCAGGAACCCGAGGGTGCCGGCCACGCCCCAGCCGTAGCTCCAGCCGAAGTACTCCCCGGAAATCACCAGCCCGACGGCAATACCCCATAAATGCAGGGTGCCCAAGGTGGGTTTGAGGTGTGTGTTCATTGTGCTGCGCTCCTTGAACGGTTTGGAATGATTCAAGGTGTTGCAGCGTGCATGCCAGTCAGGAGAACCGTGTCGTAAAGGGGGGCAACTGTCGTGTGGGGAATGGTTTTGGCGTTAAATCCTGTTTGAGCAGCACCAGATAAGTGCGGCGCTGATGGGGCTGACGCTTTCGCGGGCAAGCCCGCTCCCACAGTTGACCGCATTCCTGCAGGTCAGATGCGATCCCCTGGGAGAGTCGGGCTTGCCCGCGATGAGGCCCGTTCAAGCAATGCAAGCCTGCGGTGTAAACCCCGCATAAACCCACTCTTTACGCCGTCTTTACGCCCCGCCCACGCCCTCGCTCTCGTTCCTTTACACCACTCCTGCGGACAATTGCCCCACACGCGGCACTCGCCGCACAACGGAGAGACTTCCATGAGCGTTCTGGACGGGGTGTCACTGCTATTGGCCGTGGCGCTGTTCATTTATCTGCTGGTTGCGCTGTTACGCGCGGATCGGAACTAGGAGTTGGGCATGCACAGTTATGACTATTGGCTGATCATTGCCTTCTTTGCCGTGGTGTTGGTACCGGCACCCTTGCTCGGGCGTTTCTACTACAAGGTGATGGAAGACCAGCGCACCTGGCTGACCCCTGTGCTGGGGCCGGTGGAAAGAGCCTGCTATCGCCTGTCCGGCGTGGATGACCAACAGGAACAGAGCTGGCAGAAATACACGCTGGCCTTGCTCGCGTTCAACCTCGCGGGTTTCCTGCTGTTGTTCGCGATCCTGCTGTTTCAGGACTACCTGCCGCTCAATCCGCAGAAACTGCCGGGTCAGGAGTGGACGCTGGCCTTCAACACGGCGGTCAGTTTCATGACCAACACCAACTGGCAGTCCTACAGCGGTGAGGCGTCCCTGAGCTACCTCAGCCAGATGGCCGGCCTGACCGTGCAGAACTTCGTCAGTGCGGCCACGGGGCTGGCAGTCCTCGTCGCTCTTTGCCGTGGGATCGGTCGCAAATCAACCGCGACATTGGGTAACTTCTGGGTCGACATGACCCGCGCCACCCTCTACGGCCTACTGCCGTTGTGCCTGGTGCTGGCGCTGTTCCTGGTGTGGCAGGGCGTGCCGCAAACCTTCGCCCACTACGTCGATGCCGTGACAATGCAAGGCGTGGATCAAGTGATTCCGCTCGGTCCTGCGGCCAGCCAGATTGCGATCAAGCAACTGGGCACCAACGGCGGCGGTTTCTTCGGCGTCAACTCGGCGCACCCGTTCGAGGACCCGACCGCCTGGGCCAATCTGTTCGAGCTGGCGGCGATCATCCTGATTCCGGTGGCGCTGGTGTTCACCTTCGGCCACTACGTCAAGGACCTGCGCCAGAGCCGCGCGATCCTCGGCTGCATGCTCGCGCTGTTCCTGATCGGTGGCGCGACCTCGCTGTGGGCCGAATACCAGCCCAACCCCACCTTGAACAACCCCGCCGTGGAGCAGACCGCACCGCTGGAAGGCAAGGAAGCGCGCTTCGGCACCACCGGCACCGTGCTCTGGTCGGTGACGACTACGGCGGCGTCCAACGGTTCGGTCAACGGTATGCAGGACAGCCTCAATCCGTTGAGCGGCATGGTGGCGCTGGTCAACATGATGGTCGGCGAAGTGATCTTCGGCGGCGTCGGCGCCGGTATGTACGGCATGCTGCTCAACGTGTTGATCGCAGTCTTCCTCGCAGGCCTGATGATCGGCCGCACGCCTGAATACCTGGGCAAGAAACTCCAGGCCAAGGAAGTGCAACTGCTCGTGGTGACCCTGCTGGTGATGCCGGTTGGCGTACTCGTGCTGGGCGCCATCGCCGCCAGCCTGCCAGGCCCGGCCGGTGCAATCAGCAACCCCGGACCCCATGGTTTCAGCCAGTTGCTCTACGCCTACACCTCGGCCAGTGCCAACAACGGCTCGGCGTTCGGCGGCTTCAGTGGCAACACGCCATTCCATAACCTGATGCTGAGCCTGGGCATGTTGATCGGCCGCTTCGGCTACATCCTCCCGGTACTGGCCCTGGCCGGCAGCCTGGCGATGAAGAAGACCGCGCCGATTGGCCAGAACAGCTTTCCCACCCACGGCCCGCTGTTCGTGACCCTGTTGACCGTGACCATTCTGCTGGTGGGCGGCCTGACGTTCCTGCCGACGCTGGCATTGGGCCCTATCGCTGAACACCTGAGCATGGGCTTCTGAGGGATATGAAAATGAATATGCCTGCAAACAACGCGGCCCCGGTCAAACCCCAGGAACCCGCCAAAACCGCAATCTCCGCGCTATGGCGCCCGGCGCTGGTCCAGGCCTTCGTCAAGCTCGACCCACGGCAACTGCAACGCTCGCCGGTGATGCTGGTGGTCGAATTGACGGCCATCCTCACCACCGTGCTGTGCTTCGTGCCCGACACCGCTGTGCCTACCTTTGTCGCCGCGCAGATTGCGCTGTGGCTGTGGTTCACCGTGCTGTTCGCCAACTTCGCCGAAGCGCTGGCTGAAGGGCGTGGCAAGGCCCGCGCCGACAGCCTCAAGGCCGGCAGTGAAGGCCTTGGCGCACGGCGCAAAGAGGCCGATGGCACCTTCAAGATGGTACCCGCTGCGAGCCTGCGCAAGGGCGACGTGGTGCGCGTGGTCGTCGGCGAAATGATCCCCGGCGACGGTGAAGTCATCGAAGGGATCGCCGCAGTCAACGAAGCCGCGATCACTGGCGAATCCGCCCCGGTCATCCGCGAATCCGGCGGCGACCGTTCGGCCGTCACCGGCAATACGCGGCTGGTGTCCGACTGGCTGCTGGTGCGCATCACCGCCAACCCCGGCGAATCCACCCTGGACCGCATGATCGCCCTGGTGGAGGGTGCCAAGCGCCAGAAAACCCCTAACGAGGTGGCGCTGGACATCCTGCTGATCGGGCTGACCCTGATCTTCCTGATGGTCGTGGTCACCCTGCAGCCGTTTGCCCACTTTGCCAATGGCAGCTTGCCCCTGGTGTTCCTCGTCGCACTGCTGGTGACGCTGATTCCTACCACCATTGGCGGTTTGTTGTCGGCCATCGGTATCGCCGGCATGGACCGTCTGGTGCGCCTCAATGTGATCGCCAAGTCCGGCCGCGCCGTGGAAGCGGCGGGGGACGTGCATGTGCTGTTGCTGGACAAGACCGGCACCATCACGTTCGGCAACCGCCGGTGCTCGGCGGTGGTCGCCGCGCCAGGCGTCAGTGGCCGCGAGGTAGCCGAAGGTGCCTTGTTCGCGTCCCTGGCGGATGACACGGCGGAGGGCAAATCCATCGTCGAATACCTGCGCGCCTTGCACCCCCAGGCCGAACCGTCGCTGGATGAATTGACCGCCGTGCCGTTCAGTGCCGAAACCCGCCTGTCCGGTGTCGACTACCAGGGCCGCGTATTTCGCAAAGGCGCGGTGGATTCGTTGCTGGCGTTTATCGGTTTGCAACGCAGTGACCTGTTACCGGCGCTCTCGCGGGAAATCGACAAGATCGCCCAGAGCGGTGGCACGCCGTTGCTGGTGTGTGCCGACGGCAAACTGCTCGGCGCGATCCACCTCAAAGATGTGGTCAAACCCGGTATCCGCGAGCGCTTCGCCGAGCTGCGCAAGCTGGGCATCCGCACTGTGATGGTCACCGGCGACAACCCGCTGACGGCCGCCGCGATTGCCGCCGAAGCCGGCGTGGACGACGTGCTGGCCGAGGCCACCCCGGAGAAAAAACTCGCGCGCATCCGCCTCGAGCAAAATGACGGGCGCCTGGTTGCCATGTGCGGCGACGGCGCCAACGACGCTCCGGCGCTGGCCCAGGCAGACGTCGGCATGGCGATGAACGATGGCACCCAGGCCGCCCGTGAAGCGGCCAACATGGTCGACCTCGACAGCGATCCCACCAAGCTGCTGGACGTGGTGCAGATCGGCAAGGAATTGCTGGTGACCCGAGGCGCGCTGACGACGTTCTCCATCGCCAACGACGTGGCCAAGTACTTCGCCATCCTGCCCGCGCTGTTCGCCGCGATCTACCCGCAGTTGGGCGTGCTCAACGTGATGCACCTGCAGAGCCCGCAGAGCGCGATCCTTTCGGCGATTGTGTTCAACGCGCTGATCATTGTAGTGCTGATTCCCCTGGCCCTGCGCGGTGTGCGCGTGCAGGCGGCGAGTGCTGCGGCGTTGCTGCGGCGTAACCTGCTGATCTACGGCCTGGGCGGCCTGCTGGTGCCGTTCGTGGGCATCAAGGCGATCGACATGCTGCTGACGGCGTTGCACCTGGTGTAACGCTCGCCTTCCCGACTTAATGAGGATTTGACCATGACTAACATGATCCGCCCGGCTTTGAGCCTGTTGGTGCTGATGACCCTGATCACCGGCGTCGCCTATCCGCTGGTGGTCACCGGTGTGGCCCAGGTGGCGTTCCCCGCCCAGGCCAACGGCAGTCTGGTGCGCGATGCCAGCGGCAAGGTGCGCGGCTCCAGCCTGATCGCCCAGGACTTTACCGGCGATGGCTGGTTCCACCCACGGCCTTCGGCCGGGGCTTTCGCCACGGTATCCAGCAGCGCCAGTAACCTGGGCCCAAGCAACCCGGCGCTGGCGACGCGCGTGTTCGACGACGCGACCAAGCAGCAGGTGCCAGGCCAGGGCCCGGTGCCGCTGGCCTCGCTGACCACCTCCGGCAGCGGCCTGGATCCGCACTTGCCACCGCCGGCGATTGCCTATCAACTGGCGCGGGTGGCCGCGGCGCGAAATGTGCCGGTGGCGACCCTGCAACGCTTGCTGGATGAACACATCGAAAGCCCGTTGGTGGGCCCGCCGGTGGTGAACGTCCTGGCCCTGAACATGGCCCTGGAGAAGTTGTAGGCAGCGCCGCCGTGATCGCGGGCAAGCCCTAATGCCGTTCAGTTAAGGAAAATGTGTGGGCTTATTGTGGCGAGCGGGCTTGCCCCGCGTTGGGGGGCGAAGCGCCCCCAATCGAGCAAAACGCGGTGTACCTGATACGGCTCAGCGCCTGGCTTTGGGGCTGCTGCGCAGCCCAACGCAGGACAAGCCTGCTCGCCACAGGGAATCTGCGCTTAACTGAACGGCATTAGGGCTTCCCGCGATAAGGCCGTAAAAGCCCCTCCATAAACACCTGAAGGAACCCTGAAGCATGAGCGACTCCGGCCGCGCCGACGCCCTGTTAGCCGATCTGCCCCGGGATGGCCGTGGCCGACTGAAAGTTTTCCTCGGCGCCGCGCCCGGTGTGGGCAAGACCTACGCCATGCTCCAGGCCGCCCATACCCAACTGCGCCAGGGCGTGCGACTGATCGCCGGGGTGGTCGAAACCCATGGCCGCGCCGAGACCGAAGCCTTGCTCGGCGGCCTGCCGCAGCAACCGTTGCTGCGCAGCGAATACCGCGGCGTGATGCTCGAAGAAATGGACCTCGACGGCTTGCTCGCGGCCCGGCCCGCGTTGGTGCTGGTGGATGAACTGGCCCACAGCAATGCGCCCGGCAGCCGTCATGAAAAACGCTGGCAGGATATTCAGGAGTTGCTCGCGGCCGGTATCGACGTGTTCACCACAGTCAACGTCCAGCACCTGGAAAGCCTTAATGATCAAGTGCGCGGTATCACCGGCGTGCAGGTGCGTGAAACCCTGCCGGACTGGGTGCTGCAGGAAGCCGACGAACTGCTGCTGATCGACCTGCCGTCCCGTGAATTGCTCGAGCGCCTGCGCGACGGCAAGGTCTATGTGCCGGAACAGGCCCGCGCCGCCATCGATGCGTTTTTTACCCAGACCAACCTGATGGCCCTGCGCGAGTTGGCGATGCAAACCGCCGCCGCCCATGTCGACGATGACCTGGCCCAGGGCTATCGCCAACTCGGCCAGGCCGCACCGGCGGTGCGTGGCCGCTTGCTGGTGGGCGTGGACGGCGACGCGCAGGCCGAACGTCTGGTGCGCCATGCCAGTCGCGTGGCCCAGCGCCGGCATTTGCCGTGGAGCCTGGTGCATATCGATAACGGCCGGGCGCGCGATGAGCAGTCGCGCCTGCGTCTGCAAAACGCGCAGCAACTGGCCGAGCGCCTGGGCGGCGAGGTGGTGTTGTTGCGCGCCGGCGAGGTGGCCAGGACGTTGATCCAGCACGCCGCCGAACGTCGAGCCAGCCTGCTGCTGGTGGGGCAGTCGCGGATGCGCTGGCGCCGCCGGCTGCTGGGGGGTGGGCTGGCCGCACGCCTGTTGCGCCAGGCGCGGGGGCTGGAAATCAACGTGCTCGACAGCGACGAGTTGCCCGCGCCGCCGCGCTTGCCGCAGGTGATGGGGCTGCGCTGGTTCGATTACGCCCTGGCAGTGGTGGCCACTTTGGTGGCGGCCGCCGTGGCCTGGGGGGTGTCCAGCGTGATGCCGTTGCCGAACATCTCGCTGGTGTTTCTTGCCGCGGTGTTGCTGGTGGCGGTGCGCAGCAGCCTTGGGCCGTCGCTGGTGTGTGCCGCGCTCTCCTTCATGGCTTACGACTTTCTGTTTATTCCGCCGAATTTCTCTTTCGCCATCCAGCGTGAAGAAGACGTGCTGACGCTGTTGTTCTTCCTGTTGATGGCCGCGCTCACCGGCAACCTGGCCGCGCGGCAGCGCCAGCAATTGCAGGCGCTGCGCGATACCCAGGAAGAAACCAGCGAACTGCTGGACCTGTCCCGCAAGCTGACCGCCGCCACCGATCGCCAGGCGGTGATCAGCGCGGCGACCCTGCACCTGCAGGGTTGGAGCGACCTCGATCTGTGCCTGGTCAACCGCGACGGGCAGGGCGGCTGGACGGTCGAAACCGGCGGCCCGCTGACGCTCACCGAAGCCGAGCGCGCCGCCGCCGACTGGTCCTGGCAGCATGACCAGCCGGCAGGGCGAGGCACTGGCACCTTGCCGTTTGGGCGCTGGTGGTGGTGGCCGTTGTCGGGCGAAGAAGGTCCGTTGGGCTTGCTCGGCGTGAGCGCCAAGCCGGGCCTTGAGCTGAGCGGCCAGCGTCGACGTCTGCTCACGGCCTTGAGCCAACCGCTGGCGCAGGCCCTGGCACGCGCGCAGTTGGCGCAGGAGCTCGAATCCGCGCGGTTGCATGGCGAAACCGAACAACTGCGCAGCGCCTTGCTCGCCTCGGTGTCCCACGACTTGCGCACGCCGTTGACCTCCATGCGCGGCAGCATCGACAGCCTGCTGGCGCTCGGCGAAGCGATTCCCCTGGACGACCGCCGCGAACTGCTGGAAGGCACCCGCGATGAAGCCGAGCGCCTGGACCGCTATATCCAGAACCTGCTCGACATGACCCGACTGGGGCACGGCGCACTCAAGCTGGCGCGCGACTGGGTGGCGCCCGGCGATATCGTCGGCAGCGCCCTTGGCCGTCTGCGCGCGGTGCTGGCGCCGTTGCAGGTGACCACCGATGTGCCAGCGGAGCTGCCGTTGCTGTATGTGCACGCGGCGCTGATCGAACAGGCGCTGGTCAACGTGCTGGAAAACGCCGCGCGCTTTTCACCGGTTCAAGGCCGCTTGCAGTTGAGCGCCGGCGTCGCGGACGACCAGCTGTTTTTCGCCGTGGCCGATGAGGGGCCGGGGATTCCCGAAGATGAACGCGCGAAGATTTTCGACATGTTCTATACCGCCGCCCGCGGTGATCGGGGCGGGCAGGGCACGGGCCTCGGTCTGGCGATCTGTCAGGGTATGGTTGGCGCGCACGGCGGGCATATCCGCGTGGCCGATGGCATCGACGGACGCGGTACCTGCATCACCTTGTTTCTGCCTCTGCCGGCCCAGCCTGGCCTGGAGCGTGAGGCGTGAGATACCCTGTGTTCTCGACGATTTATGATTGGACACCATGAGCCAGACCGCGACGATTTTGGTCATTGATGACGAGCCGCAGATCCGCAAGTTTCTGCGCATCAGCCTGGCTTCCCAGGGCTACAAAGTGATTGAGGCCGGCACCGGCACCGAGGGCCTGGCCCAGGCGGCGCTGAACAAGCCGGACTTGCTGGTGCTCGACCTCGGCCTGCCGGACATGGACGGCCAACAGGTGCTGCGCGAGTTTCGCGAATGGTCCACGGTGCCGGTGCTGGTGCTGTCGGTCCGCGCCAGTGAAGGGCAGAAAGTCGAAGCCCTGGACGGTGGCGCCAACGACTATGTGACCAAACCGTTCGGCATCCAGGAATTCCTTGCCCGTATCCGCGCGTTGTTGCGTCAGGCGCCGGCGGGCGAGGCTCAGGAGGCCGCGTTGCGCTTCGGCCCGCTCACCGTGGACCTGGCCTATCGCCGGGTATTGCTCGACGGCGCCGAAGTAGCGTTGACTCGCAAGGAGTACGCGGTGCTGGCGCAACTGGCGCGCCATCCGGGGCGGGTGATCACCCAGCAGCAACTGCTCAAGGACATCTGGGGCCCGACCCATACCGAGGACAGCCACTATCTGCGTATCGTGGTGGGGCACCTGCGGCAGAAGCTGGCGGATGACCCGACCCAGCCGCGATTTATCCTGACGGAGCCGGGGGTGGGGTATCGGTTGCTAAGCAGCTGAGTGCCGTTGTGTCTGGGCTGGCCTCTTCGCGGGCAAGCCGCCACTCTCAACCCTGTTCACTCTCATACCGATCCAACGTATCGCTGGCAATCTCCCGCCCCAGCGCGATCAACTCCGGCGCCTTGTAAAACTCGAAAAAACGACACACCCGCTTGGGCACGTTGATCAGCACATCCGGCGGGTACCCGGCGATCTTGTACTGCGCCAGCGATGTTTGCATTACCTCGAAACTCTGGTTGATCAAGTCCAGCAGCGACGCCGGCCCGACGTTATCGATAATGAACGAGCCGGTGGCCGACTTCGGTGCGCCGGGTTTTTCCGGCGCGGCGGCGGGCTGCTGGGATTCGGGCTCGGCCGACTCCAGCCACGGGTTGATTTCCGCCGCATGGGCCTGCAGGGCTTCCTGCTCGAGTTTCATCAACTGTTCGGCCTGCTTGCGGCGAAACGGCAGGTGCGAACCGAGTGATTTGGCCAGGCTGTTGAAGCGGCTCTTGAACGCCGGCGGGCGCTGGATCACCGGCAAATGGTAGTGCTTCTGGTTGGTGGCGTTGAGGTTGACCGCGATGATCAGGTCGCAATGGCTCGACACCACCGGCACGATCGGCAACGGGTTGAGCAGGCCGCCGTCCACCAGCATGCGGTTGCCCTGCATCACCGGGGTAAACAGGCTGGGGATTGCCGCCGAGGCGCGCATGGCCTGGTGCAGGCAGCCTTCCTGGAACCAGATTTCCTGCTGGTTGGTCAGGTCGGTGGCGACGGCGGTGTAGGGGATGCGCAGGTCTTCGATATTGATCTCGCCGACGATCTTGCGAATCTGCCCGAACACTTTCTCGCCACGAATCGCCCCCAGGCGAAAGCTCACGTCCACCAGGCGCAGCACATCGAGGTAGTCGAGGCTTTCGATCCAGTTGCGATAGTCGTTCAGCTTGCCGGCGGCGTAGATCCCGCCCACTACCGCGCCCATGGAACAACCGGCGATACAGGCGATGTCATAGTCGCGTCGTTCGATTTCCTCGATCACACCGATATGGGCGTAACCCCGGGCCCCGCCGGACCCCAACACCAAGGCAACACGTTTCTTCATAGTCCCTGTCCTACACAAAACAGGTGCCCACAATGCACCCATTGAGGGGGCCGCTTCAATCGTCGCGGCTGCTTCACAATAGTTCTCCAGAATAGCGACGGGGCTAGGGTATGCTTTGGCAATCAGCGCTTCACGTTACAGGCCGTCCTACAAGGCACTTTTCTTCGTAGGCACCGTCTACAGCGTACGACTGTTTTTCTTATTTTGAGGTGTCATTGATGAAAGCCTGGATGTGTGTGCCCGTGATCCTGTTGGCCCTGGCCGGTTGCGCTGGTAAAACCGCTTACCGCGACAGCTGCGGGTCGCAATTGGATGCCGCCTGGAAAGAGCTGGACCTGGCCAAGGCCGAAGGTTTTGCCGGCACTGTCAGTTACTCCAAGGCTTTGTCGCTGTTGACGGGCGCCAAGACCCAGCAGCAATTCGAAGCGTTCGAGGGCTGCTCCAATAAAGCCGAAAAAGCGCGGTTCTATATTCGTGAGTCGCGCGCCGGACGTTGATCGGTTAAACAGGGTTTTCATCGAAAAGGGAGGACAGGATGCCAGCGTTGGTTGATCAGTTAGTCGCCCAGGTCATAGGCCTGGAAGTAGGGTTGCTGAGCTGCCAGGCTCGCCTTGCCGCCGTCACCGACGATGAAGCCCTGCACGATCTGCGCACTACCGTGCGCCGCCTGCGCAGTCTGTTGCGCCCGTTGCGTGAATTGCCGGGTGTCGAGCAGCTTGAACTGGCGGCCGGCACGGTGGGCCGCTTGACCACGCCGTTACGCGACCGCGAGGTGCTGGCGGCGTATTTGCATCAGCAAGGGTATCAAGCGGCTGCAGAGCGTCGGCTGCGTCTACAGCCGGACGCCTATCGTCAGGTGGCGCAGAGCCAGGAGCTCGCGCACCTGCTGCAGATTCTCGATGCATTCCCACGGTTTATTCGTGCCGCCCAGCGTCAGAAATTGCTCAAGGGCCTGCGTTCGCTTATCGAGAAGCGCCTGGCCAGGCAGTGGCGCAAGCTGGGCGATGCGCTGAACGATCCGAGCCACGATCGCCACCGCCTGCGGCTGTTGATCAAGCGCGTGCGTTATGCGGCCGAGGCTTACCCCGAGTTGGACAAGCTACCGGCGAATGCCTTATCGCGTCTGAAAAAAGCCCAGGGCGCCCTGGGTGATTGGCATGATTGCTGGCAGTGGCTGGCCCAGGCCGAACAGCAGGTTGACCTGCTTCCCTGCGTGCCGGTCTGGCATACCACCATGACAAAGGCCGAGGCGCAGGCTGATCGTGTGCTGGATAAACTGCGCGCCGATTGTTTCTGAACCGCGTTTCGCCCGCGTCTGCAGGTCCGGTTTTTGGCAGTAACAGGCGCTGTACCTTAAAGGCGTGATAGTTAAGATGCGTCGATCGATTTTCCTGATATGAGGCTGCCATGCGCTTTAGTGATTTAATCGACGCAGTTCGTCGCAACCCGCTGGATGTCACCATCCCCGCCGAGTGGGGTCAGGGCCGCGCCAGCTTCGGCGGCCTGGTTGCCGCGCTGCTGTATGAAGCGATGATTGCCCAGGTGCCGGCCGGACGCCCGTTGCGCTCCCTGGCGATCACTTTTGTGGGGCCGGTGGCACCGGATGTGTCGGCCAGCTATCAGGTTGAAGTGTTGCGCGAAGGCAAGGCCGTCAGCCAATTGCTCGGTCGCGTGGTGCAGAACGGCGACGTCGCGACCTTGGTGCAGGCCAGTTTCGGCGCTTCCCGCGTATCGGAAATTGACGTGGCCAGCGAACCGGCACCGGTGTTCAAACATTGGGATGAAGTCGAGGACTTACCCTACATCAAGGGCGTCACCCCCGAGTTCATGCGGCACATGTCGATGCGCTGGACCGTGGGCGGCCTGCCGTTCAGCGGTCAGAAATCCCGCACCATGGGCGGCTGGATTCGTTTGCGTGGCGACGTGAAAGAGGAGCCCCTGACCGAAGCGCATATCCTCGCACTGGTCGACGCCTGGCCGCCGGCCTTGCTGCCGCACCTGAGCAAACCGGCACCGGGCAGTTCACTCACCTGGACCATCGAGTTCATTCAACCCCTGCAGGACCTCACCACCCTCGACTGGTGCCAGTACCACGTCACCATCGAACATGCCCGCGACGGCTACGGCCACACCGCCGCCGCCTTTTGGAGCCCGAACGGCGCACTGATCGCCATCAGCCGCCAGACAGTGACCGTGTTCGCCTGACCCTCAGCGACGCTGCAACCCCATACCTGCCAGAATCCCGACCACACCCACGGCAACACTGGCCAGGCTGGTGCTGAACACACCCGAAGCGATCAGCAGAAAGCCGGTGATAAACAGCGGCACAGCGATCAACTGCAGCGCCTGGTGAGTGGCATGTTGCTGGTTTTGCGGGTCGTTGCGCCATTGCCAGGCGGGGAAATCAGGATGACGTTTGCCCATGATGGTAAATCCTCTGTCCGTTTAAACAACATGGGCAGAGTTTAGGTGGGGCAGGGCGGGCGCGGCGAATTGGGGTTGGCTATGGGGGTCATAGACGACATGAGTAAACTGTCTTCAGGCCCAAATGACGCAGTCATGGTCGTTCATGTGTACCAGGAACGTGAGGTTGCCATCGGTCACTCAGAATGGATAACCTTGTTCAATAGCAAGCTGAGTCTGGATCATTCATGTATACGGATGGCCCGCTAAGAGCAGGATATTTAGTTCTAAATTCAATTAATGATCCTGTAGATTCCGCGCTTACGGAAAAGAAGTTTTCGTGCTTGTGTACTGACATGTTAAGCGTATCCAATGTGGGTAAGTTTTTTATGATGAGGTCAGTAATCCCGCCACAGCTAAGGCCTATTCGGCAAGTGTTAAAGCCTTCTCTAATCCATTTTTCAGGCGGTCTGTCCGGTATTTCAGATATGTCAAACTCCATGTTTATGTGGGGTCTGTTGTTGTCTATGTTGAAGGAAAAAAGGGTTATTTTTCCTATCGGGATCGACGTAGAGAATACTCGATTAAAAAAAATACTTCTTTCGAAATCATTCCAGAATTTCATTTTCTTGGTCATAAAAATAGTGTTGTCCAGTTCGTTCCAATATTTCATTTTTACCCTTGAATAGCCCAGCAACTTGGGCATTAGCCAGCAACTCCATCTGCAATCCCTCGCACTGTGTGATCAGGCGAAGGACTTTGCAGAGGTTGGAAGATAAAAGAAGTCGGCCTTATTCGCGGGGATGGATTCGGGATTGTGGGTGGGTAATATTCATACGCCGGAGGAATATGCCGAGGTGGAGAGCATGGTGCCGCGGGGGTATTTTTTGAATCGGATGATTATGGCGCTTTCGAAGCAGTGAGTGGGGGCTCATTCGGTGTTGAGTGAGCCTGTTTTTGTTGCGGTAGCTTCTGCATCATAAGTGATTAGGCAGTTGAGTAAAGTTAGCATAAACTTCCTTTTGTTTAAGATTTCGTCTTCGAAGTATGTGTCAAATAGATAAAATACAGACTCAAAGTCATCTCCCTTTTCTAGAAAATATTGAAGTGTGTCGATATGCCAGCGCCTTTCATCAGGCTTGTATCTCATGAACTCTGGTTTTGTAAGGCTTTCAAATAAGCTTATAAGTTCTTGTTCGTTGTTCACGTTTTTTGAAAAAATCAACGCCTCTCTTTCAGAGTCTCGTGAGTTTTCTATGCAATAAGTGAATAGAAGACCTTTGATGATTTGTAAATCTGGTTTAAATTTCATTCGAAGTCACCATAGGCAGTGATAGGCTGTCCATCTTCATTTAAAAAGACTCTTGAGTTTCTTGTTTTTCCGTATGTGTAGTTTTCTTTTTTATAACCTTCGCCAATAATTTTACCCATGTCCATTGGTCTTTTAGATACCGATAAATTTGTCTGCTTGAAGATGAGCTGTGCACGGTAGATAGCGTTTAACTGATCCCTGTGACTTAAAAAGTGAATGGCTGCACTGGGTGGTCTAGGTTCTACTGTATGAGGACCACCCAAAACGGGTGCTCGACCTTAGCGCGAACCTAGGCCTTGGCCTTCTCGATTTTGCGGATCGACTTGTACAAAACACTGCGTTTTCCGTGCTTTTTGTAAGTGCTGCGGCGAGCGGCAATCTGCCAAATGACCTTGCGCCCAGCGTGTTCTTCGCGCTTCTCGACCCCGGTGTAACCTGCGTCAGCGCAGACTACGTTTTCCTCGCCGTGCAGCAGTTTGGCAACCTGCGTGACGTCTGCCATATTGGCCGCTGTGACCACGACGCTGTGCACCAGGCCTGACTCGTCGTCGGCGCCGATGTGAGCTTTGGCGCCGAAATAGTACTGGTTACCTTCCTTGGTTTGATGCATCTCAGGGTCGCGTTTGCCATCTTTGTTCTTGGTCGAACTGGGCTCATGAATCAGCGTGGCATCGACGATAGTGCCTTGACGCAACGACAAGCCACGGTCGCCCAGATAACCATTAATTACGCTGAGAATCCCGATCGCCAACTCGTGCTTTTCCTGCAGACGACGGAAGTTGAGAAGGGTGGTTTCGTCTGGAATACGCTCCAGGCTCAGGCCTGAAAACTGACGCAGGATGGTCGTCTCATACAGCGCTTCTTCCATCGCCGGATCGCTGTAGCCGAACCAGTTCTGCATCAGATGAGCACGCAGCATCGCCATCAGTGGGTAGGCCGTACGGCCACCTTCGCCTTTTGGATAATAGGGCTCATTCAGGGCAATCAAACCCTTCCAGGGCACCACCTGATTCATCTCGATCAGGAACAATTCCTTACGGGGCTGCTTGTGCTTGCCGGCGTATTCGGCGTTGGCGAAGGTCATCTGTTTCATCATCGAAAAGCTCGGCGACTGGTGTCCGAAGATTTTGCCAAATTAGGAAGTCTTTTTCAGAGTTTCCTTAGAAGTAGAAAAAAACTCCCGTTTCCTTATCTAGTGCTGATTCATTAATGCTGATTAGTTTTTCCAGGAGTTTAGGGTTTTCGGGTAAAGAATGCTTTTTTAGTATTTCAAGCATTTGTTCGAGCTCCTTGTGAGCGACAATATATTCATCTTCATAATCGTCAATGTTTTTTTTAAGAGATGTGTTGATAATGTTGAATAATCCCGATTTTTCCAATTGCAGATAGTCAGAGTTTGTAAGGAGTAAACGTTCCAACAGGGTTGATGGGCAGGCATCAACGTCTAGTAGAGACATCGCTTTTTTAGAAAGTGGGGTGCAAATTAATTTCACTGCTCTCTTCCTTTTTTAAAGTGTGTGACCTCATTGTACTCAGCTTGTGTCCTGCCCATTTGCTTTCCTGAAGGGGAGATTTTGTTGTTTGGTACTGTCCCCGCCAAACTCAGGTAGCGCCTCGAACCTGATAATGACGGATCGTAGATCCTAAAGTAGGCTCCATTCAAGTCCTCAACTACTTCAATACCACTTTCAGGGTTTTTGTATATCTTTTTGCCTTTGCTCGTAGTGGTTACTATTGAGTCGGAACCGGCGAATTTGATTACATTTTCGTTTAGATCCGCTGTTTGCCAGTTCGCAGAATATCGAGCTGCTCGCTGTGCGCCTCCTGTTTTTGGTAACTCGGTATCACCTTCATCAACTCGCACTGCCTTAATTGGATCATTAGCGTCTAGCTTTGGCTTACAGTCGTCTTCACTAGGACAAGTGTTCAGCCCCAGTGGATCGACCCAACCCGTAGGATTGGGCACATACTGGTACGCATTGATCCCGCCCGCCAGCTTCACCGGGTCCGGCGTCAGATAGCGCCCAACATCCGGATTGTAGTAGCGATGACGGTTGTAGTGCAGGCCGCTTTCTTCGTCGAAGTATTGACCTTGAAAGCGCAGCGGGTTGTCGACTTTTCCGACGTCGAGGCGGCTGATGTGGCCGTAGGCGCGGTAGTGCGCGGACCAGACGATTTCGCCGTCTGCGGCGGTGAGTTCCTGTGGGGTGCCGAGGTGGTCGAGTTGGTAGTGGTAGGGCTGGGTGGCGCTGGGACCGAAGCCTTCCAGCAGGGCTAAAGGCCGGAAGCTGTCGGGTTCGTAGAGGTAGCTGCGGTGGCGGTCGGCGTGGTGTTCGGCGATCAGTTTGTCGCCTTGCCAGAAGAACTCGGTGGTTTTGTCATCGACGGTTTTGCTGATGCGGCGGCCAAAGGGGTCGTAGCGGTAGTGGGCGGTTTGGCCGTTGGGTTTTTTGACGGCGATCAGCCGATGCTGACAGTCGTAGCGGTATTCGGTGACCAGTGCGTGGCCTTTGCCTCGGCGTTCGCGGATCAGGTTGCCGAAGGCGTCGTAGTCGTAATGCCGGTCGCCCTGGATCATCAGGCGATTGCCGGCGACGATGTCCGGGCCGGGGCGGTCGTGCATCAGCAGGTTGCCGGCTGGGTTGTGGCCGAAGCGTTCCTGTAAGTCCTGCGAGTGATCGGCGCGGGTCAGACGGTGGAGCGGGTCGTAGGCGTAGCGGTGTTCGCCTTTGCGCGTATCGAGAATGCGGGCGAGGTTGCCGGATTTGTCGTAGTCGTATTGGCGGCGGTAGTGGCGGTTTTCCTGTTGAGTGATGGCGTGGGCGTGCAGGCGGTTCTGGTCGTCGTAGTGGTAGTGGCTGAGTAGGTCGCCTTGCTGGCGCTGGCGTTCGCGGCCGTGACTGAACAAGTGGGACGTCAGCAGCGTGCCGTTGAGTTCGACGGTGCCGAGGTGGCCGCCTTTATCGTGGTTAAACGTAATGCGGTTGTTATCCGGCAGGCGCAGGCGCTGCAGTTGACC
Source organism: Pseudomonas sp. PvP025 (assembly GCF_017832155.1). Taxonomy (NCBI): domain Bacteria; kingdom Pseudomonadati; phylum Pseudomonadota; class Gammaproteobacteria; order Pseudomonadales; family Pseudomonadaceae; genus Pseudomonas; species Pseudomonas sp. PvP025. The sequence goes on from NZ_JAFIBJ010000001.1 coordinate 91,959, forward strand.
GCAGGCGTCATAGCCATAACGCAAGGTGCCCCAGCCTTGATGCTCGGCGGTCAGGCGGTTTTGTCGATCGTATTCGTAGGCCAGCGCCCAGTGACCGTCTACGACGCTGAGGAGATTGCCCTGGCGGTCGTAGGCATAGTCAACAAGGGCGCCATCGGGCAGGGTTTTTCTGACAAGACGTCCGGCGTGGTCGCGCGCGTAGCGGGTAACCAACTGACTGCCATCGTCGCCATGTTCAGTCTTTTCCTGCAGATTGCCGTTGAGGTCATAAACGTAAGCGGTGCGCTGGCCGTCAAAGCCGATTTCCTGCTCGATCAGGCCGTTGGGATGGTAGGCAAGCCGGTAGGTCTCGCCCACCTCGTTTTCAATCTCGGTCAGCAGCAACCGAGTATTGTCGTAGCGGTACTGGACCTGCGTGCCGTCGGCATTGAGCCGTCGACTGATCAGGTGCAGCCCGTCGGCATACTCGTAGCGGGTGACGTTCCCCAGTTCATCGCGTTCGGCGGTGATTTTTCCGTAGGCGTTGTAGCTGTATTCGCGACACGCACCGCCCGGCAATACCAGACGAACCAACCGACCGACGCTGTCCCATTGGCATTGGGTCAGCGCCCCATGCTCATCCTCGCGGGCAACCTCCCGTCCCAGGTCGTCATAGCGATAGCGCTTGATCCCGCCATTGGGCAACTGTTCCTCAAGCAGTTGCCCGCGCTCATTCCACACCAGCCGTTGGCAACTGTGATCGGGATACCAGACGCCAATCAGTTGCCCGTGTTTGTTGTAGCTGTAGTCGGTGACATGGCCGTCTGGATCAGTCTTACGCGTTATGTCGCCTTGCTCGTTGCGCTCGTACTTCCAAACCGCCTCACCCCGGCGCACCACCCGTACGAACCCGTTGTCATGCTCGTAGGACGTCGGCTCATCGTCCCCCGGAAACAGCGCCACCAAGCGCCCAGCGTCGTCGTACTGGTACGCCGTCACCGCGCCCAGCGGGTCCTGCTCAACCGTCAGCCGGCCTTTTTCATCGTAGGATTTGAAGTGTTGAGCGCCATCCGGATCAACCCGTTGCACCAGCCGCGCCCGCGGGTCATGCACATACACTTCCTGACTGCCATCGGCGTTATGCACGGTGACGCGTCCGTCATCACCCCACACATAGCGCGTATCCATTTGCGTAAAACTGGCCCAGTGCCGTACACAGCGCGCCGCCTTGCCGGAACGTTCCCACGCCCAGAAGAAACTCGCCCCACCGGCCAGCCCACGCTCCAGAATCACGTGCTGTTCGTCGTACCGATAAGTCTCGCATTCACCTACGGCATTGGTCGCCGACACCAGTCGGCCTGTGTCGTCGTAGGCGTAGGACACAACCGTCTGCTCAGTGACCCACTCGTAAGGCTCACGCCCCTTGGCGCGATGCACCTGATAGTCCACCGCGCCAATCCGGCCCTGCGCATAACGCAACCACAGCGAGCGCCCGGCGCCGTTGTCCAGCCGTTCAATGCGCCCCAGCACATCGCGGGAAATGCGCAGCCGGTTGTCATACGCATCGCTGATCGACACCAGCACGCCATCACGAAAGTGATAAAACCGCGACGCCTGGGCCAGCACCAGTTCATCCGGTAAATCGCCCAGGAAGATCGCTGCTTCGGCCAGGCTGTTGGTGATCGCCGGTCGCGAAGCGGTCGGCAGCGGAAACTCGGTCGAACGATTCTCATGGTCGGTCCACACCACCGAATCGCCGGACACCACCAGCCGCTGCGCCAGGGCGTGACTCCAGCCAAACCCCAGCCCAACGTCGATTTCCACGGCACTGGTGCGATAAACGCGCGTCCACTCAAACGGCAAAATCCCGTCCAGCGTGCCGTCGGTGAGGGTGAGCAATTCCTCGCCGGTGACCATCGACACCGGGCAGCCGTTGGTCACGGTTTTATCGGAAGAAGCAGACGCATCCCCCGCCGGGTTTTTCGCCGAAACCGGCACGTCATCCACGGGCGATTCGTGCACGAGTGCGGTGCGCTGCTGCTTGCTGCGCACTGCCGGCACGGCGTTCGGCACCAGCTCCTCGCCCACCTTCAGCGGCGCCACCGTCTTGATCGGCGTGGCCGCGCTCCCCAGCAGCAACGGCTTGGCCGCCTCAACATGCCGCGCCAACCCCGGCTGCGCCAACTGCTCGGCGAGCATCTCCAGCCAGCGGCGTACCCGCCCGGACTTGATATGACCCACCACCTGCACGCCCAGGCGAATCTTCACGCCCATGCCCCGCGTGGCCCAGATCAGCAACAGATTGATCAGCACCTCGCCGGTGATTTCGCCCACCAGCTCAACCATCTGCGGTGGCGGCAGCAGGCGGATCCAGCTGGTCATCGCCGACAGGTAGATAAACAGCAGCGGCTCATCACTGAGCACCAGCAGGCCGTGGGCGATGGCGTCCTTGCCCAGTGTGAGCAGCTCATCCAGCTCGCTTTGGGAGACATAGCGCAATAACTGCTCGCTGTTGGCCTTGAGGTTGGCGATCAGGTCGTACAGCTGCGTGATGTTGTCCCACAGGTTGTAGAGGGCTTTGGCCAAACCGCCCGCGAAGGCGGCGCCCTGCAGGGCGCTGCGCTTTAAGGGTGGGACTTTGGCGAACTCAGTCCACTGCGCTTGGAAGGTGTCTTTCCATTCCTCGCGCAGGCGAGTTTCCAGCCCGGCGGTCAGCGACTGATAAGAGGCATACAGCGCCTTGATGTGGTCTTTGGAAACATTGGGGTAGAAGGTAATTTGATACGGCTGGCCGCGGGTGCATTCCGGGATTTCAAGCCTGCCGCTGGCATCTATCGTGCGATGGAGCGGGGCGCCCACAGCGCTGCCATCCGGGGCGATGGCCTGCACCCTCACCGGCGTATCGCCGATGGGCACGAAGCGAGTGCTTTCGAACAGATGCACCAGGGTCAGCGAACCCTGGGCGGGGCAGGTCGCGACAACAGCGCTTGGCGTGCGCGAAGACAGCGGTGCACTCAGCGTGATGTCGTCGCCGACCTTGAAGATCTGTTCAAGCGCCAGCGCCGAGCCGCTCCAGAAGCTCTCGGCCCATGCGTCGAAGGTGTTCAGGCAATCGCGAAAATCACGAAAAACGCTTTCGACGTCCGGTGCCTTGGCATCCATTGGCGTCAGCACCAGCTTGGCAATGACCGGAATCATGAAGCAGCCCCGCAATCGGGGGCCTTAGCCAGCAACTCCATCTGCAATCCCTCGCACTGTGTGATCAGGCGAAGGACTTTGCAGAGGTTGGAAGATAAAAGAAGTCGGCCTTATTCGCGGGGGTAGCTAGGAAATTTCGCCAAAGCTTCAAGGTAACTGAGGCCCGGTTGTAGGAACCGGATTACGGGGTGAACAGCCCTACAGCTTCAGTTGCCCAATCGCCATGCTCAGCTCTCCCGCCAGCGTCGCCAGCTCACTGCTGGTCGTGGCCGAACCCACCGTCTGCCGTACGGTGTTTTCGGTCACATCGCGAATGCTCACCACTGCACGGTTCATTTCTTCGGCGACGTGGCTTTGCTGCTCGGCGGCGACGGCGATCTGGGTGTTGCTCTCGCGCATCTGCGCCACGGCGCGGGTGATGTCGGCCAGTGCGGCACCGGCTTCCTGGGCTTGCTGTACGCAGTCGTCGGCCTTGAACGAGCTTTCCTGCATGAAGTCCACCGCGTCGCGGGTGCCGGCTTGCAGGGCTGATACCATGCGGGTGATTTCGTCCGTGGAGCTTTGCACGCGTTTGGCCAGGTTGCGCACTTCGTCGGCGACCACGGCAAAGCCACGGCCCATTTCTCCGGCGCGGGCGGCTTCGATGGCGGCATTCAGCGCCAGCAGGTTGGTTTGTTCGGCGATGCTGTGAATGACGCCGACCACGCTGTTGATCTTGTGACTGTCTTCGGCAAGTTTCTGGATCATTTCGGCGGTCTGTTGTACGCCGGTGGACAGCCCTGCAATCGAATGCTGCACGCGGGTGACCACGGCCTGGCCGCTGCCGGCCAGGGTGTCGGCAGTCTGCGAGAGGTCGCGAGTGGCGCCGGCGTGCTGGGCGATATGGTGAACGGTGGCCGTCATTTCATTGATCGCGGTGGCGGCCTGGTCGGTTTCGCTTTGCTGACCGAGCATGCCATGCTGCACTTCATTCATGCTGCTGGCCAGTTGCGCGGCGCCTTCGTCCAGTTGCCGAGCAGTCTGCGCGACGGTGTTCACCACCCGTTGATAGCCCGCCTGCATGGCGTTAAAGGCACTGGCCATCTGCCCGACTTCGTCCTTGCACGCCAGCGGCACACGGGCCGACAGGTCGCCGGTTTTCTCCACGTGCAACATGATGTCCTTGAGGGTGTTGAGCTGGCTGAGCAGGAAGCGGATCAACAGTTGCGAGGCGCCGAGCATGGCCAGCATCAGAATCGCCACGGCCGCCGCGTAGCGGGTGAAGCGTTCGCCCAGCACCTGACTCAGGCTGGGTGCATACGCCAAAATGGCTATGTGTTGGCCATTGGCGCGGTTGATCACTTCAGCGCCTGTCAGCGGATTTTCGCCGAACAACGGTTCGTGTTTCAGTTCGACCCAGCCGCTGGCGCCTTTCAAGGCTGACAGATCCTGTGGGATTTGATCGTCGGTAAACGTCAGCCATGACTCGCCGGAAGGCAGCGGCTTATCGGCAGGCCAGGCGCTGAGCAAGCGTCCTTGCGCCTGCGCCGAAGCCTGGGACGCTTGGCTGCGCGCCTGTTGCTCCAACTGCACGGCATACAGCACCAGCAGCAGGGTGGTGATGAAGGCGACCGCGTTGACCGCCCAGAATTTGTATTTCAGCGAGATATTGCTAAGCCAGGCACCCATGGAAGGTTTTCTCTGATAGCGGAAACAGCATTGGCAAGGTGCCATTATTGTGCCGCTACTCAGGAACGTCTTTGTTGATATGGGTCAATGCGCCGTATCACGCCACGACAGGTAATCCGAAAAAGGCGCGGGCGCAGGCGGTGCTGTGTCGGGCCAGGTCTTCGGCGCTTTCGTTGCGGTGTAGGGCGACTTCGCGCAGCACCTCTGGCAGATAGGCCGGTTCATTGCGCCCGTTTTTTGGCTTGGGGCGCAGGCTGCGCGGCAGCAGGTAGGGCGCGTCGCTTTCCAGCATCAGACGTCCACGGGGAATTTCCCTGACCAGCGGATGCAGGTGCGTCCCACGGCGTTCGTCGCAGATCCAGCCGGTGATGCCAATGTGCAAGTCGAGGTCCAGGTAGCTGAACAGCGCTGCCTGTTCGCCGGTGAAACAATGCACCACGGCAGCAGTCAGGTGATCACGGTAATCCTTGAGAATCTCCAGCAGGCGTACGTTGGCGTCGCGCTCGTGCAGGAACACTGGCAGTTTCAGCTCTATGGCCAGGGCCAGGTGTTCCTCGAGAACTTTTTCCTGCTGTGGGCGAGGGGAGAAGTCCCGGTTGAAGTCGAGCCCGCATTCTCCCACGGCGCGCACGCGTGGTTGGCCGAGCAACCCGCGCAAACGCTGGGCGCTGTCGCCGTTCCAGTCGTTGGCGGAGTGAGGGTGCAGGCCAGCGGTGCTGAACAGGCATTGTCCGCTTTCGTCGAGTTTCTCGCACAGGTCCAGCGCCTGTTCGCTGCCGTCGACGCTGGTGCCCGTCAGCACCAGTTGCTGCACGCCTGCGGCGTAGGCACGCTCGAGAACGGCCTGATGCTTCCCGTCGAAACTGGGGTTGGTCAGGTTGACGCCGATATCAATGAGTTGCATGGTGCTATCTCCGCCTTCGGCCGGAAAGCATATCAGAGCTGTAGATTTATAAGAAAATCTAAGAACTACAACAGGTTATAGCTGTCTTTGAACGTCACTCGCGACATTGTGATAGGCCGGGCGCCTTTCATGCTGCCGCCATTGCGTGCAAAGCCTGCGCATAAAGCGCTCTGTTTCTGACCTCCAGCGCCGCGTTTTTCGCACGGGCGCTGGCCAGTATTCTTTCCGGAGAGCGGATGATCCGACCCTCGGCAATGCTTGTGATGTGTCTCACGCTGCTGCTGCCCCTGGCGGCGGTGGCGCGTCTGGACGGGCCGGTGGAAGTGGTCAAGCCCGGCAAGGTGCGAGACCTCGCGCAAATTCGTTCCAGTCGCACCCTGCGCGTGCTGGTCAATCAGAGTCGTAACAGCTCCGGCGAGGTACAGGGGCAGGCCATTGGCGTCGAATATCATCGCCTGCGCGCCTTCGAGCAATACCTCAATGGCCACGCCCGTGATGGCCAGGAAATCAACCTCAAGATCATTCCCAAGGCCAAGGACCAACTGCTCGGCGCGCTGGCCCGTGGCGAAGGCGATCTGGTGGCGCCCGGCGAACTGCTGGACATGAAGGCCGCACACAAGATCAGTACCAGCGACCCGATTGCCAGTGATGTGCCGTTGTGGCTGGTCGGGGTCAAGGGCGAACGACGCTTTACCCGGCTTGAGCAGTTGTCCGGCCGCACCTTGACGCTCACCACCGGCAGCGCGGCAGCGGACGCGATCAGCCAGGTCAACCAGAAGCTGGCCCTGCACAAGCAGGCGCCGATCAAGGTGGAATGGGTCGATCCGAGCCTGGCCGTGGAGGATGTACTGGAGATGGTTCAGGCCGGGATCTTCCACCTGACCATCGTGGAAAAACCGATTGCCGAACGCTGGTCGAAGATCCTGCCCCGGTTGCGTTTCGACAGGCAGGTGGTGATCAGTGAGCCCGGTGACGAGTACTGGTTCGTCCGTCAGGATGCATCCATGCTGCGCGCCAGCATTGACCGCTTTCTCAAGACCTACCGAACCCCGGCCGACCAGGACGTGGCGTTCCAGCGCATCTATCGTCGGCTCTACCAGGTGCGTAATCCACTGGCGCGTGCCGACCGCCAACGGCTGGAGAAACTGCGTCCGGTCCTGCAAAAGCATGCGCGCGAGCAAGGCATGGACTGGTTGAACCTTGCCGCGCTGGCGTTCAAGGAGTCGGCGCTGGATCCGGGCGCGCGCAACAGCGGCGGCCCCACCGGCCTGATGCAGATCACACCGTCGGCTGCGCAGCGGGTGGGCGTGAATAATATCGAGACGCTCGATAGCAATGTGCAGGCGGGCGCGCGTTACCTGGCGATGATCCGCCGCAAATTCTTCTCCAGCCCCAAGCTCAACGAGCGTGAGCGCATGGCCTTTGTGCTGGCGGCCTACAACATGGGCCCGGAGCGGGTGCAGGGCATGCGCACCGAGGCGAAACGCCGTGGATTGAACCCCAACCAGTGGTTTTTTCAGGTTGAACGCATTGCCATGGAGCAAGTGGGGATGGGCGGCGTGAGCTATGTGAATAGCGTCAACAAGTATTACCTGGCGTTCGATCGGGAGAGAGAGTCGCTGGAGCCGCGGACGCCGAAAGTCGCCTCGCGTAAATAATCGATTTTATAGATGTTGATAAAGCATTTTTTCGGCTTTTATCATTGGTTAATCTGATTAATATAGCGGCCAACCCTCTTCTACCCACAAAAGGATTCACACCCATGAGCCCATTGATCACACGCATTCTGTCCACTCGCGCCGGCTACGGCCTGACGATTCTGCGCATCTTTGTCGGCGTCATCTTCGCGGCGCATGGTTCGCAGAAACTCTTCGGCTGGTTTGGCGGCGGTGGCCTGGCGGGTACCGCGCAGTTCATGGAAAGCGTCGGCCTGGCACCCGGCACGCTGATGGCCCTCCTGTCGGGCGGCACCGAGTTTTTTGGCGGCCTGGCGCTGATCATCGGCCTGCTGGCACGTCCTGCAGCCTTGGGCCTGAGCGTGCTGACGCTGGTGGCGATTTTCTCGGTGCACATCCATAACGGCCTGTTCATGGCCAACAACGGTTATGAGTTTGCCCTGGCCTTGCTTGGCGGCGCGTTGGCGGTGTTGCTGGAAGGAGCGGGCAGGCTGTCCGCTGACCGCGCCATCATCCGCTGAGGCCTGCTTTAGCCCTTTCAAAAGGCCCGCCACGTGCGGGCTTTTTCGTTGCTCGGGATTCTTGACACTGCCCTACCGGCTTCTCTAGGATGCTGCTCATGCGCCGATTTAAACAGCTAATTGCGGGGCGCCACGGGACTGAATGCAGTCCGACAGAACTTTGCGCTCGTCAGCAGGCAGGGTTCGAAATACCGCTAAAGCGCTGGTTCGGTGTTGCCTCTCACCTGCCCGCAGACTTTTGAGGCAGAGACACGACACGATGAATGCACTACGCCCCCTGATACATCTGGCTCCCATTACTGCGGACCTGACCCAGCGCAATCCGAAAATTCTCCTCGGCGGCAAGCATCAGCCAACACTCCTTCGTTACCTGGACGGCTGGCCGCGTCGCACGGGGCGGCCTTCGGCGTTCCTTATCCAGTTTGTGGAAGACGGCGATCCCCTCTCGCGTTTTGCGAACAACAGCTTTGACCTGGCGGTTATCCAGGCACCCAGTGCCGACGACGCCCCTGAAGTGATTCGCCAATTGACGCGTATTGCCCGGCAAGGGTTGATTGCGCGTCGTTGACTGATCAGTAAGCGGCGGCCGCGTGCGCTGAACGGCGTCGGCGCTGGTGCAGCGCGAGTGCCCAGGCAATCAGGCATAGCGGCAACGGTATCGCCAGGACCATGAGCAATACCAACTCTCGCTTCAATCGCAGGACCTTCGCGTAGGCCTCGACTTTCAAAGCGTGCATTTCAATGGGCAGGCGCAGGCGTTCTTTATTGAGTGCCTGCAGTTGGACACTGGTGTCCACCGCTTGGGTGACAACACCCGTGTTGCGCGGACTCAGCTGTTGCCATGCCTGCTCCGTGCGCGCGAACCTTCGCTCGAGTTCGCCGGCATTCCGGGAATAGCTTTGTGCGGCGACCTCACGCATTTGCTCCAGCAGATGTGGCGTCGGGCTGTTCATTGCGCGGGGGCGAATGTTCGCAAGTGCAGCGGGTGCAGCCAGGTTGTCCAGCGTATTCAAGACAAACCGCACGTTGCTGTTGCCGGTTGAGCTGACGACGGTATCTGTAAGCATATCGGTGTCCGCGATCACTGTGACCTGGATCCGCGTCGCGTCCTGCAGGCCCGCGGGCAGGCCCTTGATGCCGTCGGGGAATGCCGAGTAGGCGGGCCCTTCGATGCGGGCAGCGATCACATGGGACTGCATGGGGGCATTCGTGTCATTGAGTAATTCCAGCGCAAGCGTTGCAGCGAAGCGCCTGGTATCCAGCATTATTGAGCGCCTGGAGCTCTGCAGCAGCGGTGTCAACGTCGTATGGCTTTTGCGGATAAGGGACAGTGCGCCGCTGCTCGACACCGTCACTGAGCTGAGATTCCAGCTGCTTATGTCATGGGTGTTCATGCCCTGGCGGAGCACGTTCAAGCGGGCGGCCTGTTGTACCGTGGTTGTTCCCGGGCCTGACAAGGTGGACGAGGCAGACACGTTATCGATCAGCATCTGCTCGCTCGGCATCTGGAGGCCCCAGGCCGCAAGGATTCCGTCCAGTGCGGAATCTGCCGGTGCCGGGCTCGGTGTCGTCTCGCTCAACGGATCGACAAAAATCATCAGCTTGCCGCCCCGCAGGACAAATTGTTCAATCGCGTAGAGCGCGCGCTCGGGCAGCAAACGGGGGTGCACCACCATCATCGTCTCGATGGAGGAGGGAATCTGGCCGGTAGTCGGCGACAACTCCACCAGCTTGAAATGCTTGTGCATCTGCTCCAGCAACTGTCCGGCAGCGGTTTGAAGTTTAAACCCTGACAGCACACCAACGGTCGGCGGCTCGGAACGCGTCAATGTGTGGATCAAATGGCCGATTTCATATTCAAGCAATGCTTCATGATCAGGGTTGAATGCACTGATACGCTGAGTGCCGATGCCTGCGCGGGCGCCTATGAGGCCGAGAAAACCGTGTTGGTCGTCAAGGCCGTACAGCGCGGCTTTGTAGGCGTCTTCCGAATAGGGCGCCGGGTCAATGATGTGCAGGTTGAGCATGCCTTTCGCCGCCTTTTCGTACTGCTTGAGCAGGTCCTCCACACGTTCGCCATAACGGTTTAACACCTGGCTTCTTCTCGGGTCATTTCTTGAGTTGAAATAATACAGGTCGAGCGGGCTTTCCAGTGTGGCGAGTAACTGCCGTGCGGGTAGCGATAAGGTGTGGACTTTTTGTTGAGAGGCGTCCCAGCGGATGTCGGGGATGTGTTTGATCCACACCAGGTTAAATGCCAGGAACAGCAATGATATGACGATTAGCGTCATACCCGGAAGAAGAGCGGATCGCATACGGTATTTCGCTTCTCAACGGCTTTTATAATTGAGCGTGACCGTAGATGCCGATAGAAAGGCAAGGATCATGCTAATGAAGAATAAACTGTCACTCAGTGTCAGTTTCCCATTATCAATAGTGTCAAAGCGTGAGAGCGGATCTAGGGAGATTAAACTGTCAATGACCCAAATCGGCATTTGATGGTCAAGCGCCTCAATGACCGAATACAGTCCGCTGACAGTGAGCAGTAAGCCTATGGTTAACAGGAAAATAACGACCTGTTGGCGGATCAACGTACAGATGAAACACGCTGCGGATAAATAACTCCCGGCCAGTAACCAGCTCGACAGAAATTGTGAGCGGATTACGCTGTTGTCCGCCTCGCCCAGGTGATTGGCGATGAGCACGATGGGCAGCATCAGCATCAGAACAATCGCGCAGACGAACCAGGCGGCCAGGAATTTGCCGAACACACACTCGAATGGGGTAATGGGCAGGGTTTTTATCAGCGTGCGAAAGCCCACGTCGTGCTCATCCGACCATAGCTGGATCGATAACGCTGGAATCAGCAGCAGGTACAGCCAGGGATGAAACTGGAAAAAAGCCTGCAAGTCGCTGCTGTCCCGCTCAAGCCACTGACCCAACTGCAACCCCAGTCCCGCGCACAGCACCAAAAAAACCGCTGCACTCAGGTAAGTGCTGGGCGAGCACGCATACCGGGTGAGCTGATGCGTAAAAATAACCGGAAGCCGTTTCAAGGACGCACCTCCTGACTAAGGTTGTGAATGACATCATTCAGGCGACCCTGCTCCAGGCTTAGCGAGGTTATATTCCAGCCGCGGCTGACAATGAGGGCGTTGATATGGGGATAAATGGTTTGCCCCGGCAGGGCGAGAACGGTCACCGTACCGGGCGCATGGAGGTCCTCTTCGATGCCCGCAACACCGGGTAAAACGGCGAGCGCCAGTAAATCCAGCGGTGCTTGCGCAGCCAGGGTTACCGCATGGTGATGCCGGGAGTTGCGCTGCAACTCGGGCAGCGGCGTGTCAGCCACTAGTTGGCCGTCTGCCATAACCAGCGCGCGCGCGCAGAGGGTGGACAGTTCGTCGCAGCGGCGAGAGGCAATGATGATGGTCATCTCGTCGCTCAAGGATTTGATGAGCATTTTGAATGGGAGCAGTTGGTCTGGTGACATGCCCTCAGTCGGCTCGTCCAGCAGCAAAAGGCGAGGTGTGTGCAGGATGGCCTGGGCGATTGCGACCTTGCGCTTCCATTGCGTGGACAGCACGGCCAGGGGAGCGTCCATCACCGGGAATAATTCCAGGCGCGTGGCGGTATTATTTATCCGCTCGCGCTTTTCGGAGCCGCTGAACCCTCGAAGGGCAGCAATGAAGTTGAGGACGCTTTTGACTGACATACGGTGATGATTGAGGCCACCCTGGAGTTGATAGCCGAGGGCTTCCTGAGCTTGATACGGGTGGGTTTGAGTATTGAAACCTGCAACGCTGATTCGTCCGCCCGACAGATTCGATAAGCCGGCGATCAAATTCAACAGTGTCGTCTTTCCCGCACCGCTGCTCCCGAACAGGCCAATGCATTCCTGGCGTTGAGCGGAAAACGAGAGATTATGGATAAGTTTTCTTTTGCCCAAGTACTTTGTAATACCGTCTATCTCGAGCATTTTCTTACCGAGTATTTTTACAGAACCTAATGTAGGTAATGCCGTGCAGGCATCGTTCAGCGCCTGAAAAAGGGTACGTTTAAACCTGATGCTTGGGAACGTAGGGGTGGATCAATAAGATAAGTCCTACGCTCGGCTGCCTGGCTAACTGAAACAATAAATTGACGTTGGCTTGTCAATGGCCGGATGTCTGTCTGGTGTTTTATTTATATAAGGTTTGCTCTTTTTCAGTGAGGCCTGATTATCATGATGCTGTTACGTACGCTTGTTCTTGAACATGGCGATCAGGGAGCTCCGGTCAACGGTGCGCTCCTGTGTGGATTTGCCGTGGCGCAGATCCAATCCAACTTTCTGGTCTATAGCCTGGATGAGGAAGTGGAACCCGGTAATTCCAGAGTCTATATCGCAGCTTTACGTAAAAAAGCCGATCGTCACTTTCTGAGTGGCGTCGAGTCCAGTGAAGACCTGCAAGTGGCTATGCAGGCGTTCAAACAAATTCTGATGGCGGCAGCGGCTTCCTCTAGCAGGACGGGCTCTGCCGAGGCTGCGGTCCCGTATCATTTCATTGATATGAAAGGTTGCAAGTTGCCTCCCGCCAGGCCCGAGGATCATCACTCGATGATCATCAAGAAGGCTCTGGTGATGAAGGTCATTACCTTGGGCATCTCTGCACCCGTGTTGCCGGCGATCGAAAGTGCTACGTTGATCGTGCCGTCCATTCGCTTCTCGTCGCAAATGGTCTCGCCTCCCAGAATCGCCAAGCCGTCAAGGCAAGCAGCAGAGCAGGTGAGCGAGCCGGCTGTTAACGCGTCGTTGCAGGCTCCACTCGCAGTGGCGAAAGTTCCGACCCGGGTTGAGCCCACAGCGGTCACTCAATTTGAGCCAGATGAGTCGGCATCGCGCCACCCTGCGGCACAGACGGAACATGCCACGCTGGTTGAGGTGGACAATACGCTGACCAATCTGGCCAAGGTCGCTCAGGAGCTGGCGCAAAAGCAGCTTGCAGTTGTCGAACGAGAACAGATGCTTGAGCAATGGGAAGCTCGATTGCAGCAGGCGCAGGCCGCCCATGATGAAAAAAGCCTTGACCTGGAGCAGCGCGAAACGCAATTGCACCAGCGAAATCTGCAGGTCGACCAGAAGGCCGGACGACTCTCGCAGGCGACAGCACAGGTGTCGGACATGCGACAGCACCTGCAGGATGTGCTCCTTGAGCTGGACCGGTCACTGGAGAGCTAGCCCGGGGTCAGGATGTTCCCTCACGTGTTTTCCACGGTTCATTTATCATCTGCCCTTGCCGGTCGATGCCAGGGCATGAAGCTGGGGCATATCGGCACCATTGGACATTGCCTGGGGATGCAAGGGTTTGAGCACCAAGCTGATTACCAAAGAAGGCCACGAAGCGCTGAAGAAAGAGCTGGATTACCTCTGGCGGGAAAAGCGCCCGGACACCACGCGCAAGGTGACCTGGGCTGCTTCCTTGGGGGATCGCAGCGAGAACGCGGATTACCAGTACAACAAGAAGCTGCTGCGTGAGATTGACCGACGCGTGCGCTATTTGCGCAAACGTCTGGAAGACATGCGCGTGGTCGAGTACATGCCTGAACAGGAAGGGCGGGTATTTTTCGGCGCGTGGGTCGATATCGAGAACGAGCAGGGCGAGACCAAGCGCTTTCGTATCGTGGGCTATGACGAGATTTATGAGCGGATGGACTATATCTCCATCGACTCCCCCATGGCCCGTGCATTGTTGCGCAAGCAAGTCGATGACGAGGCTATAGTGCAAACCCCGGGCGGCGAAGTCTGCTGGTGGATTACCGCTATTGAATACGTGAAGTAGGCATGCATGGCCCGCCGTCTGTCCTGACGGCGGACCATTGAGTTTCAGCCTTCGCGCAATACCGTCAACGGGCTGGCGTTCAGCGCCCGGCGGGTACCGAATACGCCGGCGCCGCCGATCAGAACCGCGCCAATCACCGGCAGCAGCAACAACCATGGGTGCGGTTGCCAGGCCAGGTCAAAAGCGTAGCGATACAGCGCCCAGGTAACCAGTTCGGTGCCCAACGCTGCCAGCACCCCGCTGACCGCCCCCAGCAAACCGAACTCGATGCGCCGCGCCTTCACCAGCAACCTGCGTTCCGCTCCCAGCGCACGCAGCAACGCCCCCTGGCGAATCCGCTCATCGAGGGTGGCCTGCAAGCCGGAAAACAGCACGGCCATTCCCGCCGCCAACACAAACAGCAATACGTATTCGACGGCCAGGGTGACCTGGGCGAGGATGCTGCGCAGCTGTTCCAGCAGGGCTTCGACCTGCAGGATAGAGACGGCCGGGAAGGCCCGCGACAGGTCGACGACCTGCTGGTCGTGGCCGGGCGCCAGGTAGAAGCTGGTCAGGTAGGTAGCAGGCAGGTCCTTCAGCGTGCCAGGCTGGAAAATCATGAAGAAGTTGGGCTGGAAATTATCCCAGTTGATGGTGCGCAGGCTGGTAACCCGCGCTTCACGGTTTTCCCCGGCAATGGTAAACACCAGATGGTCATCGAGCTTGAGCTTCAGGCTTTCAGCGACTTTGGCTTCCACCGATACCCCCGGCACTTCATCCGTGGGTTGCGACGACCACCAGGCGCCTGCCGTCAGGGCATTGCCCGGCGGGAGGTCGGCAGCCCAGGTCAGACTAAGGTCACGCTGCACGGCGCGGTCGCCACTGGAATCCTTGCTGACAATATCCTGCACTGCCTCGCCATTGATGCTGATCAAGCGGCCGGGCACCACCGGATACAGTGGCGCCGAGTGCGCCTGCACCTCCATGAGGCGGGCGCTGAAGGCGTCCTTGTCGGCGGGCAGAATGTTCAACGCAAAATAATTGGGCGCGTCCTTGGGCAACTGGTTTTGCCAGGTGTCGAGCAGTTCGCCGCGCAACAGGGCGATCAAACCCATGGACAGCAGGATCAACCCGAACGCCAGCGACTGGCCCGCCGCCGCCAGCGGGTGGCGCAACAATTGGCCCAGGCCCAGGCGCCAGGGCAGGGAGGCGCGGGCCAGCAGGCGACGCAGGCTTTGCAGTAACAGCAGGAGCAGACCGCCGAGGATCAGCGCAGCGACGACACCGCCTCCGAGCAGGGCGAAGGTGAGTACCAGGTCCAGGCTCAGGCGCCACATGATCAGGCCAAGGGCAAACAGGGCGGCGCCGTACACCATCCAGGTGCTGGAAGGAATCGGCAGCAGGTCGCGCCGCAATACCCGCAGCGGTGGCACGCGGCCCAGCGCCGCCAGGGGAGGCAGGGCGAAGCCGGCGAGGGCGACCAGCCCGGTGCCGATACCGGCTACGGCCGGCAGCAGCCCGCCGGGCGGCACATCGGCCGGCAGCAGGTCGTGCAGGAAGTAGAACAGGCCAAACTGCGCCAACCAGCCCAGCAAGGCGCCGGTCAGGCTGGCCAATAGGCCCAGTACGCTCAGTTGCAGGCTGAACAGCAACATCGCTTCGCGACGTGACAGCCCGAGACAGCGCAGCAGCGCGCTGGCATCGAAACGGCGACTGGCAAAGCGGTTGGCCGACAGCGCCACCGCCACGCCTGCCAGCAGTACCGCGACCAGGCTGGCCATGTTCAGGTAGCGCTCGGCCTTGCCCAGGGCGCCGCCGATCTGCTGGTTACCGTCCCGTGAATCCTGCAGGCGCTGGTTGGCCGCAAGGCCCGGCTTGATCAGGTCGCGGTAGGTTTGCAGCGCTGTGCTGCCTTGCGGTGCGCGCCACAGTTCGCGGTAGCTCACGCGGCTGCCGGGCTGCACCACGCCCGTGGCGTCCAGATCGGCCAGGTTGATCATGACTCGCGGCGTGAGGCTGTAGAAATTGCCGGCGCGGTCCGGCTCGTAGGTCAGGATGCGGCTCAGGCGCAGGGTTTTCATGCCCACGTCGATGCTGTCGCCTACTTTCAGGTCCAGCGCGGTCAGCAGCCGCGCCTCCACCCAGGCTTCACCGGGCTTCGGTTCGCCGCCGGAGGTTTCATCACCGAAGGGCACCGCAGCGCTTTTGAGTTGGCCGCGCAACGGGTACTGCTCGTTGACCGCCTTGATGCTGGAGAGCTGGATACCGTTGTCGGTGGCGATGACGCTGGAGAACTCCACGATTCGCGCGTGATCCAGGCCCAGCTCGGTGCCGGAACGGATTTGCTCCTCGCGGGCGGGTGAGCTGCCCTCGAGCACCAGATCGGCGCCGAGGAACTCGGTGGCACGCAGCAGCATCGCGCCATTCAGGCGTGCGCCGAAGTAGCCGATGGCGGTACTCGCCGCCACGGCCACCAGCAGGGCGAAGAACAACACGCGCAATTCACCGGCGCGGGCATCGCGCAGTAATTGACGCATGGCAAGGCTGAACAGACGCAACAGCGGCAAACGTGCCATCAAGGCTCCAGGGGCGCGACCATCAGGCCGGCTTCAAGGCGGATCAGGCGCCGGCAACGGTGCGCCAGGCGTTCGTCATGGGTGACCAGCACCAGGGTCGTGCCGCTCTCTTTATTGAGTTCGAACAGCAGGTCGCTGATGCGCTCGCCGGTGTGGCTGTCGAGGTTGCCGGTGGGCTCGTCGGCAAACAGCACGTCCGGTTCGGCGGCGAATGCGCGGGCAATCGCCACGCGTTGCTGCTCGCCACCGGACAACTGGCGCGGCGAGTGAGTCAGTCGCTGGCCCAGGCCGACCCGCTCGAGCAAATGCCTGGCGCGCTCGCGGGCGTCCTTGCGGCCGTCCAGCTCCAGCGGCAGCATGACGTTTTCCAGCGCATTGAGGCTGTCGAGCAATTGGAATGACTGGAATACGAAGCCCACGTGCTCGGCGCGGATGCGCGCGCGCTGGTCTTCGTCGAGTGTGCTCAGGGCTTGCCCGGCGAGGGTGACTTCGCCACTGCTGGGCAGGTCGAGGCCGGCCAGCAGACCGAGCAGGGTGGATTTGCCGGAACCGGAGCTGCCGACGATAGCCAGGCTATCGCCCTTGTTCAGTTCCAGGCTCAGTTCGTGCAGGATAGTCAGATCACCTTCCGCGCTGGGAACCACTTTGCTGAGGTTCCGCGCGGTGAGAATGCTTGCGCCCATGGAGAATCCGATGCGAATGTGGTTTTTGAGTGCTGGCTTGGCCTTGATGTGCATGGCCCAGAACGCAGCGGCGGGTACAGTCCTGATCGTTGGCGATAGTATCAGTGCCGGTTTCGGGCTGGATACCCGCAAAGGGTGGGTGGCCCTGCTCGAGCAGCGGCTCAAGCAGGAGGGTTTCGACGATAAAGTGGTCAACGCCTCGATCAGTGGCGACACCAGTGCCGGAGGCCTGGCGCGGCTGCCGGCGGCGCTTGCAGAGCATAAGCCGGACGTGGTGGTGATCGAGCTTGGTGGCAACGATGGCCTGCGCGGGCAGCCGCCAGCGCAATTGAAACAAAATCTTGCGTCGATGATTGACCAGTCCAGGGCAGGCGGTGCGAAAGTGCTGCTGCTGGGCATGCAGTTGCCGCCCAATTACGGCCCGCGATACACCACGGCGTTTGCCGAAGTCTATGGCACGCTGGCCAAGGAAAAAGACATCCCGCTGGTGCCGTTTTTCCTTGAAGGCGTGGGCGGGCATCCCGAGCTGATGCAGGCGGACCAACTGCACCCGGCGGTCGGCGCCCAGGGCAAGTTGCTGGAAAATGTCTGGCCGACGCTAAAACCGCTGCTTTGACGCTTTTCTACCGGCAGGCTTTCGGCTAAGGTGGCGCCCCCCCGATCTGGAGCCCCCGATGTCGCGTCCTGCCTGGTCCCTGTTTAATTACCAACTGATCGAGCCGGACGAGCAGTTGGACCTGTTTGCCTGCCAGGAAGTGCGGGTGCATCTGGTGGCGCGTCAACTGGAACTGGGCGGCTCGATCGATCGCACGCTGTGCGGCACGCTGCTGCCTGCCCAGCCGCGCTGGTCGGCGGTGGATCGGATGGTTTTCCAGGACCAGCGCCTGTGCCCCTTGTGCCGGGCGATCCTCGAATCGCAGAAGCGCGGCACGCCGCCGATCTGGCCCGAGCTGCGTTTTGAGTTGTAGGCGCTGCCACAGGCTTGCAGCTAGGCGCCCGCTTCACGTATACAATCGAACTTTACCTCCCCGTCGTTCTGCGAAGGATTTTCCGGATGTTGTCGCGCCTCTCCGTCGTCACCTGCTGCCTGTCTCTTGCTGCCCTCTGCGTGGCCGGTTCCGCAGCGGCGTTGCAGTTGCCCTTGCCGCCGTCGGGCGAAGACATTGTCGGCCAGGTCCAGGTGATCAAGGCCAAGTATGAAGACACCTTCGCCGACCTGGGCACCACCTACGACCTGGGTTACTCGGAGATGGTCGCCGCCAACCCGGGGGTGGATGCGTGGTTGCCGGGAGCGGGCACCGAAATCGTGCTGCCGACCCGCTTCATCCTGCCGCCGGGCCCGCGCGAAGGCATTGTGATCAACCTGGCTGAGTACCGTCTCTACTATTTCCCCAAGGGCCAGAACGTGGTCTACACCTTCCCGCTGGGGATTGGACGTGAAGGCTGGGGCTCACCGATTGCTCACACCAGCATCATCGCCAAGACGCCGAACCCGACCTGGACGCCGCCCGCGTCGATCAAGGCCGAGCACGCCGCCAACGGTGATCCGTTGCCCAACGTGGTGCCTGCGGGGCCGGACAACCCTTTGGGGCCGTTCAAGTTCACCCTCGGCACACCGGGTTACCTGATCCACGGGTCCAACATGAAGTTCGGCATCGGCACCCGCACCAGCCACGGTTGCTTCCGCATGTTCAATAACAATGTGCTGGAAATGGCGGACATGGTGCCGGTGGGCACTTCAGTGCGCATCATCAATGATGCCTACAAGTTCGGCAGCAGCGGCGGCAAGGTCTATCTCGAGGCGCATACGCCGCTGAACGACGACGGCACGCCATCGGTGGTCGACAAGCACACGGCGGTGATCAATGCCCTGCTCAAGCGCGAAGACCTGGCCAACACGTTGCGGGTGAACTGGGATCAGGTGCGTGACGTGGTTGCCGCAGAGGATGGCCTGCCGACTGAAATCGGTGTACCGGGTGGGGCGCCGATGGCGTCGAGTACGCCGATCGATCTGCAGCAATAAAAAAACCTGTGGGAGGGGACCGGTGCAAGTCCGGAACCTTACACAGGAAATCCGGGCAATAAAAAAGCCGATCCAAACAGGGATCGGCTTGATAACAACCCCGAAGGATTATTACTTGCGGCTTGCTTTTTCAAGCATGCGCAGAGCGCGCTCGTTAGCTTCGTCAGCAGTCTGTTGTGCTTTTTGAGCAGCAGCCAGCGCTTCATCAGCTTTACGGTAGGCTTCGTCTGCACGAGCCTGGGAGCGAGCTGCTGCGTCTTCAGTTGCAGTCAGACGAGCTTCGGTTTCTTTGGAGACGCTGCTGCAACCGGTAGCCAGAACTGCGGCCAGAGCCAGAGCAGAGAATTTCAGAACGTTGTTCATCGTGTTCCCCTTCAAGGACTTTCTATTAAATGACTATTGTCTCAGAGTGAGCTAATAGCCGGCGTACATACTACCCATTACTTGTAGTAAGTAAACTGACGTTGCGCAAGAAGCAGAAAAAATTCTTGCGCGGAATCTGTGCTGGCTGGTCATGTGGCGGTTCGTATAACAAACGTCCGCTGCCTTACAGTCTGCCTAACATTGGATCCAGCCTGAAAGGGCCGGCCCGCATGCTTCAAACCGTGTATGTAGATGAAATTTTATATATCCAGCTCGGTACTTTCGTGCCGTGTGCCTTTACCGCCGGCTGCATCTTTCACGCCTCTAGAGGTGACTTTAAGAGCGGCAGTTCGTCTTAAGGTTCAACTGCCGGCGTTGTTCAGGCTTTCGGTCACAGGTATCGAAGCCCAGTCTATATCCGCCCATGGCAGGGAATGACGAGTGCACCTTGAGCAATGGCAGGTTTGGTGCCTACTATTTCCACGTGCAGGGTGTGAGCTCCAGAGGTTTTCTCGTTGTCGAAACCGGCACGGGGTGGCGTAGATGTTTCTTCGCCGGAAAAACATCGGTAAGGTAGGGGTCAGAATCAAAGACCCGCGAGGAGTAGTGATGAGCGAGGCGTTGTCCATCCACCATGACCAGGCTGGTCATCAGTTCGAGACCAATGTGGACGGTCATCGTGCCTACCTGACCTACATGGACCTCGGGAAGCAGACCCTGGATATCTATCGCACCTTCGTGCCCAACGCGCTGCGCGGTCGTGGCATCGCCGCGGCGTTGACCGAAGAGGCGTTGAAGTTCGCCGAAGAGTCCGGCTATACAGTCATTCCGTCTTGCTCCTATGTGGAGCGCTACATGGAGCGTCACCAGCGCCATGCCGCCAAGCTCTGAGCGAGCCGCCATAAAAAACGCCGGGTAAACCCCGGCGTTTTTGTGTGCGCAGTTCAGCTTCAGGTGCGTTTGCGCTTGGGCAATACATCCTTGAGCTTGGCATGCATGCTGCGCAGAGTGGTCTCGGTGGCAGACCAGTCGATGCAGGCGTCGGTGATCGACACGCCGTATTGCAGGTCGGCGAGGTCTTTTGGAATCGCCTGGCAACCCCAGTTCAGATGGCTTTCGACCATCAGGCCGATGATCGACTGATTGCCTTCGAGGATCTGGTTGGCGACGTTCTCCATCACCAATGGTTGCAGGGCCGGGTCCTTGTTGGAGTTGGCGTGGCTGCAATCGACCATGATGTTCGGCTTGATGCTGGCCTTGTTCAGCGCCTGCTCGCACAGGGCAACGCTGACCGAATCATAGTTGGGCTTGCCGTTGCCGCCGCGCAGCACCACATGGCCGTAGGCATTGCCCTTGGTGGTGACGATGGACACGCCACCTTCCTGGTTGATGCCCAGGAAACGGTGCGGGCTGGACACCGACTGCAGCGCGTTGATCGCCACGGTCAGACCGCCGTCGGTGCCGTTCTTGAAGCCCACGGCCGAGGACAGGCCGGACGCCATTTCCCGGTGGGTCTGGGATTCGGTGGTACGCGCGCCAATGGCCGACCAGCTGATCAGGTCCTGCAGGTACTGCGGGGAGATCGGGTCGAGCGCTTCGGTCGCGGTCGGCAGGCCCATTTCGGCCAGGTCCAGCAGCAACTTGCGACCGATGTGCAAGCCGTCCTGGATCTTGAACGAGTCGTCCAGGTACGGGTCGTTGATCAAGCCTTTCCAGCCGACGGTGGTACGCGGCTTCTCGAAATACACGCGCATGACCAGGTACAGGGTGTCGGACACTTCCGCCGCCAGTACCTTGAGACGCTCGGCGTATTCGTGGGCAGCCTTGAGGTCGTGGATCGAGCAGGGGCCGATCACCACGAAGAGGCGGTGGTCGGTGCCGTCGAGAATGTCACGGATGACTTCGCGACCCTTGGTGACGGTCTGCAGGGCAGCGTCGCTCAGGGGGATTTCGCGCTTGAGCTGATCGGGCGTGATCAGGGTCTCGTTGGATTCGACGTTCAGGTCGTTGATCGGTAAATCAGCCATCGTGTTACTCGTCAGGGTCACGGGTGCCGGCCGCCAGCCATCCCCGTGCGGCGGAGCACAGCATGATTTGGATGCAAGGGGGGAGGAACCTTAGCGCGTAACCGGGCTGCGCGACAATGGGCAATTGTGCGCCGCGCGGGCCGGCCTGCTAGTGTATGGCCTGCTTGAGGCCCCCCACAGGAGATCGCGTGGAAGAGTTGCAGCTGTCCGATTTTGATATTGATCGTCAATTGCTGGCGCTGCCGGGGGCATCGCTGCTGATATTCACTGGCGACGGCTGCTCCAGTTGTCGCTGGGCGCGCCAGCAGTTGCCAGGCTGGAATCTGCCGGTGGCGCGGTTGTGCTGGGTCGATGCCGGGCACAATGGCGGCGCGGTCGAGCGCTACCAGATCTTTCATTTGCCCGCGCTGTTCGTGGTGTGCGAGGGTCAGTTCCTTGGGCAGATTCATACACGTCTTGCGCCCGTCGACATCAGCGAAGCCATCACGACAGCGCTCAGTCGCACTCCGGAGGATTTGCCATGACAGCACAGTCGCCACGTATAGGCATTATCGGCACCGGTGCCATCGGCGGTTTTTATGGCCTGATGCTGGCCCGCGCCGGATTCGACGTGCACTTCCTGTTGCGCAGTGAATACGCCGCCGTCAGAGACCGTGGCCTGCACGTCAACAGCAGCATCCATGGAGCATTGAAACTGCATCCGGTGCAGGCCTACGCCAATGCCGCCGACATGCCGCAGTGCGACTGGCTGCTGGTGGGCACCAAGTCCACCGGCAATGTCGAACTGGCGCCCACGCTGGCCCAGGTGGCCGCGCCGGGTGCCAAGGTGGTGCTGCTGCAAAACGGCCTGGATGTGGAAGACAGCCTGCGCGAACATTTGCCGGCCTCACTGCATCTGCTCGGCGGCCTGTGTTATATCGGCGTGTACCGCTCCGCGCCCGGGGTGATCGAGCATCAGGCATTGGGCCGGGTCAATCTGGGCTATCACAGCGGTACGGCCGCCAACGACGAGGCCCTTCAGCAAATGATCGTGGAAGAGGGCGCGGCGCTGTTCCATCAGGCAGGCATCGAGTCCCAGGCCATGGCCAGTGTGCACCTGGCGCGTTGGCACAAGCTGGTGTGGAACGTGCCGTTCAATGGTCTTTCGGTGTTGCTGGGCACGGGGACCACGGCGCTGATGGCGGATGAGTCCAGCCGCGAGTTGATCCAGGCCCTGATGGTCGAAGTGATCAAGGGCGCGCATGCCTGCGGCCACGATATCCCGGCCAGCTATGCCGGGCAGATGTTCGCCATGACCGAAACCATGGACGATTACCTGCCCAGCATGTATCACGACCACCTGCACAAGCGCCCGCTGGAACTGGCGGCGATCTACGCCCGGCCACTGGCGGCCGCCAAGGCAGCCGGCTGCGAGCTGCCGCGCATGCAGGCGCTGTACCAGGCCTTGAGTTTTATTGATCGGCATAACCGCTGATTGGGGGGGGAGAGCAGATGGCGAAGGGATTGGGCGACAAACTGGTGCTGGCGATTTCATCGCGGGCACTGTTCGACCTGAGCGAGAGCCACAAGGTCTACCTCGCCGAAGGGGTCGAGCCGTACCGTAAGTACCAGATCGAGCACGAGGAGGAAATCCTCGAACCCGGCGATGCCTTCCCGCTGGTGAACAAGTTGCTCAGCCTCAATGCCCGCCTGGGCCGGGCTCGGGTTGAAGTGGTGCTGGTGTCGCGCAACAGCGCCGACACCGGCCTGCGCGTGTTCAACTCGATCCAGCATTACGGTCTGGATATTTCCCGCGCCGCTTTCGCAGGCGGGCGTAGCCCCTATCCTTATCTGGCCGCCTTTGGTTGCCATCTGTTTCTTTCCACCCATGCTGAAGATGTGCGCAGTGCCCTCGATGCCGGGTTCGCTGCGGCGACGATCCTGTCCGGCGGCCCGCGTCGGGCCATGAGCGAGGAGCTGCGCATCGCGTTCGACGGCGACGCGGTGCTGTTTTCCGATGAGTCCGAGCGGGTTTACCAGAGCGGTGGGTTGGCGGCGTTCCAGGCCAATGAGCGCGAGTCGGCGCGCCAGCCGTTGCATGGCGGGCCGTTCAAGGGCTTTCTGGCGGCACTCAATTTATTGCAACGCGAGTTTCCTGACGAAGCCTGTCCGATCCGCACTGCGCTGGTCACCGCGCGTTCGGCGCCGTCCCATGAGCGGGTGATTCGCACCCTGCGTGAATGGGACATCCGCCTGGACGAGTCGCTGTTCCTCGGCGGCCTGGAAAAAGCCGCGTTTCTCGAAGCGTTTGCCGCCGATGTGTTTTTCGATGACCAGGCCGGTCATTGCGAGAAGGCCAGGGAGGTGGTGGCCACCGGGCACGTGCCCCACGGCATCAGCAACGAGGTCAAGGTGTGAGTCGGCCGAACTCTGTGCGGCGCTGCTAAGCTGAGTCAATCTTCGCCATCCTGGCAGCCCAGGGGGTTCTATGATTCGTTCGATGCTGTACGCCACGGACCTCGGCCTGTATGCGCCTTACGTGATGCAACATGCGTTGGCACTGGCGCGCACGTTCAAGGCTGACTTGTATGTGATTCATGTGGTCGAGCCCATCGGGCTGTTCGCCGAGTCGGTGCTGCAAAGCTACCTTGACGAGCAGGCTTTAAGTGAATGGCAGAACCAGGGGCTGACCACTGTGATAGCGACCATCGAACAGCGCGTGCAGGACAGTTTTCGCGAGGAGTTGGGGGATGGGGAACAGGACCTGAAGGTGATCCGCTCGGTAAAGGTGATCCAGGGCGATCCTTGCGACGTGATACTCGACCAGTTGCGCAAACTGTCCGTCGACCTGCTTATCCTCGGCAGTCACAGCCATGCAACGACGGCGGCGACGCCTTTGGGTCGCACCGCCACGCGGGTATTGCAGCTGTCGACGGTTCCCGTTTACATGGTGCCGTCGCTGCGGCGTCGACGCAGTGAAGAAATATGATCGCTGGAATACATAAAAAGTTCTAGATTTATCTTTCTGACCTTTAATATAGTTATATACCGTCGCTGATACCCGTGGCGTCTATCTGCTTTGAGGGACACATATGAAGCTCCAACAACTGCGCTACATCTGGGAAGTGGCGCACCACGACCTCAACGTTTCCGCTACCGCTCAAAGCCTTTACACCTCGCAACCGGGTATCAGCAAGCAGATCCGCCTGCTCGAAGACGAGCTGGGCGTGGAAGTGTTCGCACGCAGTGGCAAGCACCTGACCCGCGTCACTCCCGCCGGTGAGCGCATTATCACCACTGCCGGCGAGATCCTGCGCAAAGTCGAAAGCATCAAGCAGATCGCCCAGGAGTTCTCCAACGAGAAGAAGGGCACGCTTTCCATCGCCACCACCCATACCCAGGCACGCTATGCCTTGCCGCCGGTGATCCGCGACTTCATCAAGCAGTACCCGGACGTCGCGCTGCACATGCACCAGGGCTCGCCGATGCAGATCGCCGAGATGGCCGCTGACGGGACCGTTGATTTCGCGATTGCCACTGAGGCGCTGGAACTGTTCGGCGACCTGGTGATGATGCCGTGCTACCGCTGGAACCGCTGCGTGGTAGTGCCTCAGGGCCATCCATTGGCCAAGCTGCCGAAATTGACCCTTGAGGCCCTGGCCGAATACCCGATCGTGACTTACGTGTTCGGCTTCACCGGCCGCTCCAAGCTCGACGAGGCGTTCAGCCATCGCGGCCTGACGCCGAAAGTGGTCTTCACCGCCGCCGATGCCGACGTGATCAAAACTTACGTGCGCCTTGGCCTGGGCGTGGGGATCGTGGCAAAAATGGCGGTCGACACCCAGCTCGACAAAGACCTTGTGGTGCTTGATGCCAGCGAGTTGTTCGAGTCCAGCGTGACCAAGATCGGTTTCCGCCGTGGCACCTTCCTGCGCGGTTTCATGTGCGACTTCATCGAGAAGTTTGCGCCGCACCTGACCCGCGAGGTCATGGCCAAGGCCATTCAGTGCCACAACAAGCAGGAACTGGAAGAGTTGTTCGCCGGCGTTGAATTGCCCGTTCATTAAAGCGTTTATCTGGCCTCGGTAACCGTAAAGTGTTGCCGGGCGCCTGCCACCAGAATCTCCACCTCATCCCCTTCGAACTTGCCCAGCAGGCTTTTGCCCAAGGGCGAGCGCGGGGTGATGACGGTCACCGGTTGCCCGACCACATCCACCTTCAGGCCCGCCGCATCCGGTGCGAGGAACAGCCATTGCTGGCGTCCGTTTTCGTCTTCCAGGCCCAGCAGCGCGCCGACCTCCACCCCACGTCGATCATCGTAGGCTCGCAGTGGCAGGTTCTGGCACAGCGCCAGCGATTGTTTGATTTCCTCGACCCGCCGGGCCTGCCCGGCCGCCAGGTAGGACGCCTCCAGGCCCAGGGTGTCGTACTTGTTCTCGGCGATATTTTCTTCGTGGGTTGCGGTTTCGTAAGCGGTCTGCGCGGCGCGCTGGGCGATGTCCAGGTCGACGGCGAGCTTGTCCAGAATCAGCTGGAGCACAGCGTGTTTATTCATGGTGATCAGTCGCAGAGTTGCAGCACATTGGCGCGGGTCTTTTCAGTCGGTGCATTCTGGTCCTGTTGCAGCCAGAACTGGCATTTGGGGTTGGACAGGTTGCGCGGGTTGCTGCGCGCCTGCTCCAGGGTCTGTTGCTGTTCCTGTCTCTGCAGGTTCTGCTGGTACTGCTCGAACATGCGGTTGGGCGGCTCCGGCGCAGCGGCCGCCGGTTTGCCCAACTGTTGGACCGCCTCGGCCACAGGCGCGAGGCTCTGCGGGAAGAGGTAGCGGGACGCCAGCCAGGTGGTCAGCGCAATGGCGATGAACCCCAGCCACATGCCCAGGGCGATGGCGATGCAGAGCTTGAGCAGCGACAACGGACGATCAGTCATGGTGGCCTCCCGGCGGGCATTGACGGCGTAGCGGCGATTGTCGCACAGCCACTGTGCAGAATAATCGCGATCAAGCCTTCTGCATCCGGGCATTTATGCGGACAATCGAGCCTTTGAGCGTTGGAGCCCGGAATGAAAGCCCGCTGGGATATATTTTGCAGTGTCGTCGACAACTACGGCGACATCGGCGTGACCTGGCGCCTGGCCCGGCAATTGGTGGCCGAACACGCGTGTGATGTGCGCCTGTGGGTCGACGACTTGCGCGCGTTCGAGCGCATGTGCCCCGAGATCGATGTGCAGTTGAGTCAGCAATGGCAAGCGGGCGTTGACGTGCGCCACTGGCCGGCCGAGTGGCCGGCAACGTCGGCAGCCGATGTGGTGATTGCCGCGTTCGCCTGCCAGTTGCCACCGGACTATATGGAAGCCATGGCTGCCTGCGCACGCACGCCGTTGTGGATGAACCTGGATTACCTGAGCGCCGAAGACTGGGTGGTGGGGTGTCATCGGCTGCCATCGGTGAAGTTCAAGGGCGTGCAGAAGTATTTCTTTTTCCCGGGCTTTCGTCCGGGCACCGGGGGCCTGTTGCGTGAGGCTGGATTGCTGGACCAGCGTCAGGCGTTTCAGCGGGATGCCGTGGCACGGGAAACTTTCCTGCAGGATATGGGCGTATTTCCCGCCACCGATGCGCAACTGATCTCGCTGTTCGCCTACGAAAACGCCGGGCTGGCCGCTTGGCTCGACGTGTTGTCGACGGACGGGCGTGCCACCCATCTGTTGGTGCCTGAAGGGCGCATCCTCGGCGACGTGCAGCGCTGGCTCGGCGTGCAGGGGCTGGCGGCGGGGGCTGTGCATCAGCGCGGCGCGCTGACCGTGCAAGTGCTGCCGTTCGTGCCCCAGGCGCACTACGACCGACTGCTGTGGTGCTGCGACTTCAATGCGGTGCGCGGCGAAGACTCGTTCGTGCGTGCCCAATGGGCCGGGCGCCCGTTGTTGTGGCACATCTACCGCCAGGATGAAGACATTCACCTCGACAAGCTCGATGCCTTCCTGGCGCTCTACACCGCCGCGTTGTCACCGGCCGCAAGGACTGCGCTGATCGAGATGTGGCAAGTCTGGAACGCCGGGGGCGATATGGCCCAGGCGTGGAAAAAACTGCTGGAACACTGGCCTGAAGTCAGTCGACACGCTGAATCCTGGTGTCTGGAACAAGGCTTGCAGGCCGATCTTGCGACGGCGCTGGTACAGTTTTATGAAAGTTGGATATGATACGCCACCTTGATTTTTGTAAATCCCATCCAAATTTCGGATATACGCAATGAAAACTGGTAAAGAGCTGAAACCCGGTACCGTCATCAAGCTCGAAAACGACCCTTGGTTGGTTCAGAAAGCTGAGTTCACCAAGTCTGGTCGTAACAGCGCAATCATGAAGACCAAGCTGAAGAACCTGCTGACCGGCTACAAGACCGAGATCGTCTACAGCGCCGATGACAAACTGGACGACGTGATCCTCGACCGCAAGGAAGCGACCCTGTCCTTCATCAGCGGCGACACCTACACGTTCATGGACACCACCGACTACACCATGTACGAGCTGAACGCTGAAGATATCGAAGCCGTTCTGCCGTTCATCGAAGAAGGCATGGAAGACGTCTGCGAAGCGATCTTCTTCGAAGAGCGCCTGGTTTCCGTAGAGCTGCCGACCACCATCGTGCGTAAAGTTGCCTACACCGAAGGTTCCGCTCGCGGCGACACTTCCGGCAAGGTGATGAAGCCTGCCAAACTGGCTAACGGTACCGAGCTGCAAGTGGCCGATTTCATCGAAATCGACGACCTGATCGAGATCGACACCCGTGAAGGTGGTTCGTACAAAGGTCGCGCCAAGAAGTAATTCTGGCCCTGCCGATACGAAAAAAAGCCCGACCTTGAGTCGGGCTTTTTCATGGGCGTCATCTTTACTTCGCCGGGCTTACTTGAGGTGTTGCTTGAGTTCGTCCGACGCTTGCAGCAAGGCCGAACGTACCGCCGGCACCTGGCTGACCACGTTAAGCAGGCCGTAGTCGTGGATCATGCCGTTGTAGCGCACGGCGGTGACCGGTACACCGGCCTGGTCCAACTTGCGTGCATAGGCTTCGCCTTCATCACGCAGCACGTCCGCACCGGCGGTCTGGATCAGCGCGGGTGGCAGCCCTTTGAGCTGATCAGTCGTGGCCCGCAGTGGCGAGGCATAGACCTCGGCGCGCTGGTTGGCGTCGGTGGTGTAGTTGTCCCAGAACCACTTCATCATGTTGCGGGTGAGGAAATGCCCTTCGGCATACTGGTTGTAGGAACCGGTGTCAAAGTTGGCGTCGGTCACTGGCCACAGCAACAGCTGGAACTTGATCGCCGGCGTGCCCTTGTCCTTGGCCATCAGGCTGACCACCGCCGCCATGTTGCCGCCGACACTGTTGCCCGCAACCGCCAGGCGCTTGCCGTCGACGTTGATCTCTTTGCCGTGTTCGGCGACCCACTTCGTTGCGCCGTAGGCCTGGTTGATCGCCACCGGGTAATGCGCTTCCGGCGAAGGCGTGTAATTGACAAACACCGCGACAGCCCCCGAACCCACCACCAAATCCCGCACCAGGCGTTCATGGGTCGGGTAATCCCCCAGCACCCAGCCGCCGCCGTGGAAAAACATGAACACCGGCAATGTACCCTTGACCCCGGCTGGCCGCACGATGGTCAGGTCCAGCGGCTGGCCATCGACCTGGATGGTCTTCTGGCTCACATCCGCCTTGGGCAGGGTCAGCTTCACACCGGCCTGGGCGCCGGTCAGTACAGCGCGGGCGTCCTTCGGCGTCAGTTGTTCCATCGGTTTACCGGTGCCTGCGTTCAACACATCCAGAAAGGCCTGGGTGTTGTGTTCGACCTCACCGGTCGCCGCAAAGGCGTTGGTGATGGACAGGGCGAGCAGGGTGCCGGTGAGCGCTTTACCAATTGTGTTCATTTCTTTCTCCAGGGGCGGCCGAGGTCATTTAGACGGTTACGTGCAGGCGCACATCGACGTTGCCACGGGTGGCGTTGGAGTACGGGCAGACTTGGTGAGCCGCGTCGACCAGGCTTTGCGCATCGTCCTGGGCCAGGCCCGGCAGGCTGATGTGCAGGTCGATGTCCAGGCCGAAACCGCCAGGGATCTGGCCGATGCCGACGTGGGCAGTGATCGAAGCGTCATCCGGGATTTTGCGTTTGGTCTGGCTGGCGACGAATTTCAGTGCACCGATAAAGCAGGCCGAATAGCCGGCAGCGAACAATTGTTCAGGGTTGGTGGCCTGGCCACCGGCGCCGCCCAATTCCTTGGGCGTGGAGAGTTTTACGTCGAGGATGTTGTCGCTGGAAACAGCACGACCATCACGGCCGCCGGTGGCGGTGGCTACTGCGGTATAGAGAGTTTGCATGGTGTCGTCCTCTGGATGTTATGCGCTAAATGTTTGCGCGCTAATTAGTTGGTGAGGTGAATGTATAGCGCTAATTTTTAGAGCGCAAGATAAATTTACAAAAAATGTTTTAGGTTTTGAATAATGACGCGCCGCAGAACCCAATGTGGGAGCGGGCTTGCTCGCGAAAACGGTGTATCAGTGAATAAATTCAGTGACTGACACTGCGCCTTCGCCAGCAAGCCCGCTCCCACATTTTTGGTGCTTTGGTGCCTTTAGATTGCGTTCTGCAGATGACTGCGCAGAGCAACCAAGTCAGCCTGCAACTGGCGCAATTGCTCAAGCTCGAGGCCGCTGGCGCCGAGGATGCACTGCGGAATGCCCATGGCTTTTTCCTGCAAGGCGCGGCCGGCGGCAGTCAATTCCACCACCACCACGCGCTCGTCTTCACGGCTGCGCGTGCGGCTAAGCAGGCCTTCGGCTTCCAGGCGCTTGAGCAGCGGGGTGAGGGAGCCCGGGTCGGTCAACAGGCGGCTGCTGATTTCGCCGACGGTCAAACCATCCTCTTCCCACAGCACCATCATCGCCAGGTACTGCGGGTACGTCAGGCCGAGGGCTTGCAGCAGAGGCTTGTAGACCTTGGTCATCAGCAGCGAGGTGGAGTGCAGGGCGAAACACAGCTGGTTATCCAGCAGCAGGGATTCGCAAGGGTCAGGATTTTTGCTCATGGCGGTGCCTCGAAAAAAGCGTATCTGGCCTGGAATCTAGCGGGCAAACCTTTAATGCGCCAGATAATTCTGTCCAGTCGGTCAGACCAAGCCACTTTGTAGGGCCAGATCCCAGGGAGGGACCGGGCTGAATCGGGATTTCAGGTATTCCAGCAACAATCGACTGCGCGCATTGGGCTGTTGCTCCAGACGCAGCGCGTAAATCCCGGTGGTTTCCGGGCTAGGCAGGCCGCCTTCGCAGAACAGCGGCAAGAGCTCGCCGCGCACCAGGTACTCACTGGCCAGCCAGGTCGGCAGGTGGGCGATCCCCAGCCCGGCGAGCGCGCCGGACAACAGTGCTTCGGCATTGTTGGCGCTCATGCGGATGCGCTGCGGGCGACAGGTGGCGCGGCGCCCGTCCAGTTCGAAGCGCCAAGCGAACATCGGTGCCAGGCCGTCCCAGTCCAGGCCGTCATGCTCGCTCAGCTCGCGAGGGTGGGTGGGCGTGCCGCGGCTTTTCAGGTACGCCGGGCTGGCGCAAGCGATACGCACGATGCTCGCCAGGGGCGTAGCGATCAGCCGGGTATCGACGATATGCCCGGCACGCAGCACCAGGTCGACCTTACCCAGGTGCGCGCCCTGCATATCAACAAAACTGTCGATCAAATGCAGGTGCACGTCCAGCCCAGGGTACACGTTCAAAAAGTCAGCGATTACTGGCGCCAAGTGGCGTCGGCCGAAGGCTGCCGGCGCGTCTACGCGAATCAGGCCTTCCGGCGCATGGCTCAGGGACACCGCCTCGGCCCGTGCCAATTGCAACTCGGTGACAATCCTGCGCGCTCGTTCGGCAAAAGCCAGGCCCGCGGGGGTGGGCACCACCGCATGGGTGCTGCGCTGAAACAAGCGGCTGCCCACCGAGCTTTCCAGGCTGTCGATGCGCCGAGCCACTGCCGAAGGCGTCAGCGGATGGCGCCGTGCGGCGGCAGAAAAGCTGCCGGTTTCCAGTACGTCGAGAAAGAGGCCCAGTTGATCGGTCAGGGTGTTCGGGTTCATGGGCGAAGGCTTATGCAAGATTGGCATAGCCATTGTGCGTTGCTGTGCGTTTCCACGCCAGAGCCGACTGCGTAGCATGCAAGGCTTGAGATTGTGGAGTAACGAGCGGTGTTGGATTTAGCGATATACCTGGTATTGGGCGCAGCCCTCGGCACGGTGGGCGGCTTGTTCGGGATCGGCGGCGGGCTGATTGCCATCCCGGTGCTCGGCGTGTTGTTCGGCCTGGACCAGCAACTCGCCCAGGGCACGGCGCTGGTGATGGTGGTGCCGAATGTAATGCTGGCCCTGTGGCGCTACCACCAACGTAATCGCATTGAATTGCGGCATGCCTTGCCGCTGGGCGTGATGGGTTTCAGTTTTGCCTGGCTCGGTTCGATCTGGGCGGTGGGGCTGGACGCAGGCGCGATGCGCATCGGTTTTATCGTTTTCCTGCTGACGCTTTCGGCCTACAACCTGCTGCGCATGTTCACGCGCAATGCGCCGCCGACTGCGCACATGCGTTATTCCTGGCCGTGGCTCGGTGTGTTGGGCGCTGCTTCAGGTTCCATGGGCGGTTTGTTCGGCGTGGGGGGCGCGGTGGTTGCGACGCCGGTGCTGACCAGCCTGTTCGGCACCACCCAGGTGGTCGCCCAAGGTCTGTCCCTGGCCTTGGCGTTGCCGAGCACCGGCGTCACCCTGGTCACCTACGCGTGGCACCACGAGGTGGACTGGATGATCGGCGTGCCACTGGCAGTCGGCGGCCTGCTGAGTATCAGCTGGGGTGTGAAGGTCGCCCATGCGCTGCCGGAGCGCGTGCTGCGCGGGCTGTTCTGCGGATTTCTGGTGGTGTGTGCGGTGATGCTGACCTTTAAAGTCTGAAGCCTTCGAGGATGTATTGCGCCAGGCACTCGGTGATGGGCGAGGCCATCGCCGGGTTGCGCAGCAGCCGCAGGTTCATCGACGGCAGCGGCGGAAAGCCGTCTTCGCTGCCGAGTATGCGCAGGTCTTCGGTCACCAGGCTTTCCAGGCTGACCATCACCGCCAGGCCGGCGCTGACCACGGCCTGGATCGCCGCCACATTGGAGCTGTGATACGCCAGCCGGTAATCGAGCCCGACGCTGTCCAGCGCGGCCTGGCTCCACTGGGTGCCGAAGCACTCAACGCCGGACACCGCCAGGGGCAGGGTATCGTGTTCGTCCACGCAAAAGCACGCGGCGGCGGCCCACACCATTCGTTCAGTGCGCAGCAGTTCACCGACATCGTCGCCGGGCTGGCGGCTGATCACCGTCAAGGCCAGGTCGCGGCGCTGCATCAGCACGTTCGAGGCCTCGCAGTGCATCTCGATCTGGATCAGCGGATAAGCCTTGGAAAACCGCGTGAGAATCCCCGGCAGGTAGCGCATCACGTAGTCATCCGGCGTGCCGATGCGTACCAGCCCC
This sequence comes from Pseudomonas sp. PvP025, assembly GCF_017832155.1. Lineage (NCBI taxonomy): Bacteria > Pseudomonadati > Pseudomonadota > Gammaproteobacteria > Pseudomonadales > Pseudomonadaceae > Pseudomonas > Pseudomonas sp. PvP025. Next base: position 124,871 of record NZ_JAFIBJ010000001.1, read on the forward strand.
ACCATATGCGGCTCGCGCAGGGTATTGAACACCTCGCTGTGCAGTTTCAGGATGCGCCGCGCATAGCCCAGCAGCACCTGGCCCTCGGGCGTCAGGCGTACCTGTCGACCGTCACGTTCGAACAGCTTGCGTTGCAGCACATCCTCTTCAAGGCGTTTCATCTGCATGCTCACCGCCGACTGGGTGCGATTCACCCGTTCGGCGGCGCGGGTAAAGCCGCCCTGGTCGGCGATGGCGACGAAGGTGCGCAGCACGTCAGTGTCGATGCTCGGGTAGTCGGACAATTGATCAATCTCCGAGATGTATTGCATAAGAAACATTCGTTGGATTGATCATAGAGCCAGGCACACACTTTCGTCATCCCCACAGGAGGGCGAGAAGATGAAAGGTCAAAAAGGTTTTGTGCTGATCGCGAAGCGGCCTTTGGCCGGGCTGTTTCAGGGCATTGTGCGTTGGCACACGGTGTACCGGGAGCGCCGGTTACTGGCGACCCTGAACGACGACGCGCTCAAGGACATTGGGCTCAGCCGCGCTGACGTGGAGCAGGAAAGCCAACGGCATTTTTGGGATGACCCTTTGCGAAAGTAACTTGGGTTGTGGTTGGAGGGCTTGCTTGTGCTTGACTGTGGCAAGCCCTAATGCCGTTCAGTTAAGCGCAGATTCCCTGTGGCGAGCAGGCTTGTCCTGCGTTGGGCTGCGCAGCAGCCCCAAAACCAGGCGCTGAGCCGTATCAGGTACACCGCGTTTTGCTCGTTTGGGGGCGCTTCGCACCCCAACGCGGGGCAAGCCCGCTCGCCACCGGCAGTCCGTCAGCAGGCATTTCCAGCTACGGCCTTAGCGCTTGACCTGCTTCAGTGTTTCGGCAATCAGGAACGCCAGCTCAAGCGACTGATCGGCATTCATCCGAGGGTCGCAGTGGGTGTGGTAGCGGTCCGACAAACCGTCTTCGGTAATCGGCCGTGCGCCGCCGATGCACTCGGTGACGTTCTGCCCGGTCATCTCGATATGAATCCCGCCGGCATAGCTGCCCTCGGCCTGGTGCACCTGGAAGAATTCCTTCACTTCGCCGAGGATCTGCGCAAAGTCGCGGGTCTTGTAGCCGCTGCTGGCCTTGATGGTGTTGCCATGCATCGGGTCCGAACTCCACAGCACCTGCTTGCCTTCACGCTGCACGGCGCGGATCAGGTGGGGCAGGTGGTCGCCGACCTTGCCTGCGCCCATGCGCGCGATCAGGTTGAGGCGGCCGGGATCGTTGTCCGGGTTGAGAATGTCGATCAGGCGGATCAGGTCGTCAGGGTTCATGCTCGGGCCGACCTTGACGCCAATCGGATTGTTCACCCCGCGCAGGAACTCGACGTGGGCGCCGTCGAGCTGACGGGTGCGGTCGCCGATCCACAGCATGTGGGCCGAGCAGTCGTAGTAATCGTTGGTCAGGCTGTCGCGGCGTACGAAGGCTTGCTCGTAATTGAGCAGCAGCGCTTCGTGGGCGGTGAAGAAGCTGGTTTCGCGCAACTGCGGCGAGCTGTCCATGCCACAGGCGCGCATGAACGCCAGGGTTTCGTCGATGCGGTCGGCCAACTGGCTGTATTTTTCAGCCAGGGCGGAGTTGGCGATGAAGTCCAAATTCCACTTGTGCACCTGGTGCAGGTCGGCGAAACCGCCCTGGGCAAAGGCGCGCAGCAGGTTGAGGGTGGCGGTGGACTGGTGATAGGACTGCAGCAGACGGTCCGGGTCGGGCACGCGGCTTTTTTCATCGAAGCCGATGCCGTTGACGATATCGCCGCGGTAGGCGGGCAGGGTGATGCCGTCGATGGTTTCATCGTTGGACGAGCGCGGCTTGGCGAACTGGCCGGCCATGCGCCCGACTTTCACCACCGGGCAGCCGGCGGCGAAGGTCATCACGATCGCCATCTGCAAGAGTACCTTGAAGGTGTCGCGGATTTTGGCAGCGGAGAACTCGGCAAAGCTCTCGGCGCAGTCGCCGCCTTGCAGCAGGAACGCGCGGCCCTCGGTGACTTCGGCAAACTGACGGCGCAACTCGCGGGCTTCCCCGGCAAACACCAGTGGGGGGTAGCTGGCGAGGTTCTGCTCCACTTGCAGCAAGTGCGCAGCGTCCGGGTACCGGGGTTGTTGCTGGATCGGCAGGGCGCGCCAGCTGTCGGGGCTCCAGGGTTGGCTCATCATGAACTCGATTGGCTGATTGACGGTCGGGCGCCAATGTTATCAGCAATTAGTGCGTGACCTGTTGCCGCCGGTTGGCCGACAATCGCGCCTTTGCCGTGCGGTAAACCCTTTAGGAGTAGTGATGACCGAGGAGCGTGTCGAGCGCCTGCTGGCCGAGGTCCATGATGACTTCGGCATGATCCGTGTGCTGGAAGTGGCCGATTACCGCTTTCTCGAGTTTGGCGACGCCATCGAGCAAAGCTGCGTGTTCACCGCCGACCCGAGCTGGCTGGAGTACGACTACACCCGCGCCATGCTGGTTGGCGCGTTGTGCCATGAGCAGCCGGACAGCGCGCTGTTTCTCGGCCTGGGCGCCGGCACCCTGACCCAGGCATGCCTCAAGTTCCTGCCGCTGGAAGACGTCGAAGCCATCGAGCTGCGCCCCGATGTGCCGCGCCTCGCCATCGAGTACCTGGGGCTGGACGATGATCCACGCCTGTATATCCGCATCGGCGATGCCTTGCAGTTGCTGGAAAGCGCTGAGCCGGCTGACTTGATTTTCGTCGACCTCTACACCGATGTCGGCCCCGGCGTCGGGCACCTGGCGTGGACGTTTCTGGAAAACTGCCAGAAAAAGCTCAACCCGGGCGGTTGGCTGGTGATCAACCAATGGGCCACCGACGATGGCAAACCGTTGGGGGCAGCGCTGTTGCGCGGGCTGTATCACCGGCATTACTGGGAGCTGCCGGTGAAGGAGGGCAATGTGATCTTGCTGGTGCCTTCGGAGCTGGATCAGGAACTGGAGCTGGAGGCGCTCTCGGCGCGTGCCGAGGCCTTGGCGCCGCGATTGGGGTATTCGTTGCAGCCGTTGATCAAGGCGATTCGGCCGGCGACTTAGGTGACTATCAGAGCCTCATCGGGGGCTTGCCCTAATGCCGTTCAGTTAAGCGCAGATTCCCTGTGGCGAGCAGGCTTGTCCTGCGTTGGGCTGCGCAGCAGCCCCAAAACCAGGCGCTGAGCCGTATCAGGTACACCGCGTTTTGCTCGATTGGGGGCGCTTCGCACCCCAACGCGGGGCAAGCCCGCTCGCCACAATAAGCCCACACATTTTCCTTAACTGAACGGCATTAGGGCATGCCCCCGATGAGGCCCTCAGTGCCGCCATCAAATCCCCTTGAACACCCCCGGCCGCTTCTCGATCATCGCCCGCACGCCTTCCCTGGCATCCTCACTGTTAAGCAATTGATCCACCACCGCGGGCAAGGCGGCGGCCGCCACGGTTTCGCCTTCCATGCGGGCCAGACGCGCCGAGGTCAGCGTGGCCTGAACCCCAAGTGGCGCCTGGCGGGCGATGCGGCTGGCCAGTTCGATGGCGCGCGGCAACAGGTCTTCGCTGGCCATCACCTCCTGCACCAGCCCCAGGCGCAGGGCTTCATGGGCGTCGAACTCGTCGCCGGTGAGCAGCCAGCGCATGGCATTGCCCCAGCCCGCGAGCTGGTGAAAACGCAGCGTCGCGCCACCGAACGGAAAGATCCCGCGCTGCACTTCCATTTGCGCAAAGCGGGTATTGCTGGCGCAAAGGTTGATGTCCGCCGCCAGCATCAGCTCGATGCCGAGGGTCAGGCAATAACCTTGGGCCGCGATAATCACCGGCTTGCTGACCCTTGGTCCGGCAAACACGCCCCAGGGATCGCAGCCCCCCGGCGGCGGTTGCCAGCCGCCGGCCATCACGCCGCTGACATTGGCCAGGTCCAGCCCGGCGGTAAAATGGTCGCCATGGGCGAATACCACGGCCACCCGCGCGTCGTCGTTTCGATCAAATTCGCCATACGCCAGGCTCAGGTCATTGAGCAAATCGAGGTCAAAGGCGTTGCGCTTGGCCACCCGGTCCAGGCCCAACAGCAGGACATGACCCCGGAGTTCACGGCTGACGCGGCTACTGCTGGCTTGATTCATCGGGTGTGCCCTCGGGCGCGGGAGTTAAGGTTTCGGACCGAAGGTGCGATCCAATCGGTGAATCGTTTAAGCGTTATGCCCAGCAGGGCCGGGCGTTTGCAAAACAGACCCTGCTGCGGGTATCTGCAAAACCTGTGACGCAGCGCGGTACATCGGTGCGTTGCGCGAAAAAAAGCTCCCTTTTTCAGGTATTTCCGGTATAGTGCGCGCCGGCCTTTAACCGGGCCGCGTTCAGGTAGCGCAATTCCCCGAAGCCAGCTTCGGCTGCACGTCCGCACAGCGGACTCTTCCTTGACGAATCTTTTTCATTCATTCGTTTTCGCAAATCCCCGCCGACAAAGCAGCCAGGGCGACTCTTGAGTCTCAACACGGCATGCGCAGCTTTGGAGCATGGGTCTTTGCGGATGCACTTAGAGGCAGACCCATGACCCAGGAAACCGGCGGCTTCGCCGCTTTTAATCTTAACCCGAACATTCTCGCTGCCGTCATCGCGACCGGCTACGAAGAACCTTCGGCGATTCAGCAGCAATCGATCCCGATCATCATGGCCGGCCAGGACATGATTGGCCAGGCGCAAACCGGTACCGGTAAAACCGCCGCGTTCGCCCTGCCTATCCTGCACTGCATCGATCCTGCCAAGCGCGAACCGCAAGCCCTGATCCTGGCGCCAACCCGTGAGTTGGCGCTGCAAGTAGCAACCGCTTTCGAAACCTACGCCAAGCAAATGCCAGGCGTTACCGTTGTGGCCGTTTACGGCGGCGCGCCCATGGGCCCACAACTGAAAGCCATCCGTAACGGCGCACAGATCGTTGTCGCCACCCCGGGCCGTCTCTGCGACCACCTGCGTCGCGACGAGAAAGTCCTGTCCACCGTGAACCACCTGGTGCTGGACGAAGCTGACGAAATGTTGAAGCTGGGCTTTATGGATGACCTGGAAGTCATCTTCAAGGCACTGCCTGCGACCCGTCAGACCGTACTGTTCTCGGCCACCCTGCCGCAGTCTATCCGTGCCATTGCCGAACGCCACCTGCGCGATCCGCAACACGTGAAAATCCAGACCAAGACCCAGACCGTTACCGCGATCGAACAGGCTCACCTGTTGGTTCACGCTGACCAGAAGACCTCGGCTGTATTGAGCCTGCTGGAAGTCGAAGACTTCGACGCCCTGATCATGTTCGTGCGCACCAAGCAAGCGACCCTGGACCTGGCCAGTGCCCTGGAAGCCAAAGGCTACAAAGCCGCTGCGCTGAACGGTGACATCGCCCAGAACCAACGCGAGCGCGTGATCGATTCCCTCAAGGATGGCCGTCTGGACATCGTTGTGGCAACCGACGTTGCTGCTCGTGGCCTCGACGTTCCACGTATCACCCACGTGTTCAACGTTGACATGCCTTACGATCCCGAGTCCTACGTTCACCGTATCGGCCGTACTGGCCGTGCCGGTCGCGAAGGCCGTGCATTGCTGCTGGTGACTCCGCGTGAGCGCCGCATGCTGCAGGTGATCGAGCGTGTAACCGGTCAGAAAGTTGCCGAAGTCCGCCTGCCGGATGCTCAGGCTGTTCTCGATGCGCGCATCAAGAAACTCACCAACAGCCTGTCGCCATTGGTGGCTGACGCTGAATCGACCCACGGCGAACTGCTCGACCGCCTGACTGCCGATATCGGCTGCACCCCACGTGCCCTGGCTGCAGCTTTGCTGCGCAAGGCTACCAACGGTCAAGCCCTGACCCTGGCAGCCATCGAGAAAGAACGCCCACTGGTGCCGAACAACGCCCCGCGCGGTGATCGTCCAGAGCGTACCGGCGACCGTCCGGACCGTGGTGATCGTGAGCGTCGTGCTCCGGTTCCATTGGCTGAAGGCCGCGCTCGTTGCCGTACCGCGCTGGGCGCGCGTGACGGTATCGCTGCCAAGAACCTGCTGGGCGCTATCCTCAACGAGGGTGGCCTGGCACGTGAAGCCATCGGTCGCATCCAGGTGCGTGACAGCTTCTCTCTGGTAGAGCTGCCGGAAGACGGCCTGGAAAAACTGCTGACCAAGTTGAAAGACACGCGCGTTGCCGGTAAGCAGCTGAAGCTGCGTCGCTACCGCGAAGATTGATCTGCCGCTGGCTGATTGATCGCCCATAAAAAATCCCCGACTGGTTCGGGGATTTTTTTTGCCTGATATTTTTTTGGATCAGTCCCCGGTCAACTGTGGGAGGGGGGCGTGCTCCCGATGGCGGTACAGGGGCCAATACCTGCAAGGCTGAGCAAACCCGGCGTCAACCGAAGCGGTAGATGTCCATTCCAAGCGCACCCAGGGTGAAGCCCTGGTGCTCGATGCTGAAAGGGCCACCCGCACCGCGAGCGAAATACAGCGGTAGCAAATGTTCATCGCTGGGATGGCTGCGCAGCGCATGCGGCGCCAGGCGGCGATAGTCGTGCAGTATTGCCTCGTCATCGGCGGCGAGGGTCTCCACCATCCAGTCACGAAACTCCCTGGCCCACGGCTCGATGCTGTCCGGTCCGGCGCGCCAGTCCAGTTCACCCAGGTTATGGGTGATGCTGCCGGAACCGATCAACAGCACACCTTGCTCGCGCAGGCTGGCCAGCGCACGCCCGACACGGGTTTGCAGGGCCGGGCCCATGCGGCTGGGCAGCGAGACTTGCACCACCGGGATATCCGCCGCCGGATACATCAACGACAGCGGCACCCAGGTGCCGTGATCGAATGGGCGACGCTCGTCGATCTGCGCCTCCAGGCCGTCTGCGTGAAGCCGCTCGACAATGGCGCTCGCCAACTGCGGATCGCCCGGCGCCGGGTATTGCACCGCGAACAATTCGCGAGGGAAGCCGCCGAAGTCGTGCCAGGTTTGCGGCGCCGCACTGCCGCTGACCAGCAGCCCGGCGCTTTCCCAGTGCGCCGACACCACCACGATCGCCTCAGGCTTGGGCAGCTCTGCCGCCAGCCGCTGCAGAGCAGGGCCGCTGGCGCCCGGTTGCAGGGCGAGCATGGGCGAACCGTGGGAGATGAACAGGCTGGGCAACATGCGTAGGGTCCTGAGGGTTAAGATGCTGCCATCTTCAGTCAGGTCATTGATCTAAATCCAATATAAGTTTTAGCGCTTTTTGATCGAATTTCCCGGGGGATTTATGCAGCCTGAATTTTGGCAAGCGCGTTGGGCGCGCAATCAGATCGGCTTTCACCTGCCCGAGGTCAACCCGTACCTGCAACGCCACTGGCCGAGGCTGGGCGTGGCCGAGGCTGCAAAAGTGCTGGTGCCGTTATGCGGTAAAAGCCTGGATTTGATCTGGCTGGCCGCGCAGGGGTATCGCGTGATGGGCGTGGAGCTGTCGGAGCAGGCGGTTCAGGCGTTCTTCAGTGAGCAGGGCCTGACGCCACAGGTCGTTGAGAAGGGCGCCTTCAAGGTTTATCAGACGGGACTGATCGAGCTGTGGTGCGGTGATTTCTTCGTCCTGGATGCGCAGGCGCTGGGTGATTGCAGTGCGCTGTATGACCGCGCGGCGCTGATCGCCTTGCCGCCGTTGATGCGTGCGCAGTATGCCGGGCATCTCACTGCGCTGCTGGGGGCCGGCACAAAAGGCCTGTTGGTCACGCTCGACTATGACCAGGTGCAAAAGGCCGGCCCGCCCTTTGCGGTGAATGATGACGAAGTGCGCACGTTGTTGTGTGAGGGCTGGAGCGTGGATGTGCTGCAAGAGCAGGACATCTTGGGCGAGAGCTGGAAGTTCGTGCAGGACGGCGTCACGCGACTGGAGGAGCGCGCCTATCGGCTGGACCGGCGCTGAGGTCTGCGCTGTTCATGCCAACGCCTTCGCGGGTAAGTCGAATTGTCGCGCCGGCGCTCCCACAGGGGATCTGCGCTTAACTGACTGACATTAGGGCTTACCCGCGATGGCGTTTCAAGCACCCACAAAAAAGGAGCGATCAAGTCGCCCCTTTTCAGTGTCACTGCCTGACCGTCAGCCGCGACGGCGCAGTGCGTCGATTCGCTCTTCCAGCGGTGGATGGCTCATGAACAAGCGCGCCATGCCCTGTTTGATGCCGCCGTTGATACCGAAGGCGGTCAGGCTGTCCGGCATATGCACCGGCAGGCCCTGTTCGGAGCGCAGGTGCTGCAAGGCTGCAATCATCGCCCCGGTACCGGCCAGACGCGCACCGGCTTCGTCTGCACGGAATTCGCGTTTGCGCGAGAACCACATGGTGATCGCACTGGCCAGGAAACCCAGCACCAGCTCGGCGAAAATGGTCGCCACGAAGTAGGCGATGCCGCGACCCTCTTCGTTCTTGAAGATCACCTTGTCGACAAAATTGCCGATGATCCGCGCGAAGAACATCACAAAGGTGTTTACTACGCCCTGTACCAGCGCCAGGGTAACCATGTCGCCGTTGGCTACATGGCCGATCTCGTGGGCCAGTACCGCCTTCACTTCATCGTAGGAAAAGCGTTCCAGCATGCCCTGGCTGACCGCAACGAGCGCATCGTTCTTGTTCCAGCCGGTGGCGAAGGCGTTCGCTTCATAGGCCGGGAAGATCCCGACTTCGGGCATCTTGATGCCGGCCTCGCGGGACAATTGCTCGACGGTCTGCAGCAACCATTGCTCATGTCGGGTACGGGGCTGGGTGATCACCTGGGTACTGGTGCTCATTTTCGCCATCCACTTGGAGATGAACAGCGAAAACAGCGAGCCGGCAAAACCAAAGACCGCACAGAAAACCAGCAGCTGATTGAGGTTCAGGTCAACCCCGTTGGCCGCCATGAACCCGTTGAAGCCAAAAAGGCTCAGGGTGATGCTGGCAATCAGCACGACCGCCAGGTTAGTGGCCAGAAACAGCAGGATGCGCATCATGGTTGTAGAGTTCTCCTCATGCTTAATATGTCGCGTACTGCGGGGTATATAAGGTGCAGCCTGGGGTGATTCAACCGGGCGACTATTTCAAACTGTGTCCTACACCTTTTATGTAAACCCTTGAAGGGATTTTCCTACCTGACAAACCGCTCGGCACGCGCTTTCAATCGCCTTGCGGCCTAGTGTTTACGGGGCCTGGCGGTTGCCGAGAGTTCAAGGGATGGGTCAGACCCAGGGCCGGCCAGAGAAGTGTTGCCAGATAATCGCTGTACGACCAAAAGCTGGCCGTACAGTGTCATTTTCGTTACTGGCGATAAGACTTGAGGAAGTTGCCGATACGGCCAATGGCCATTTCCAGGTCATCCACACGCGGCAGGGTCACCACACGGAAGTGATCCGGCCACGGCCAGTTGAACGCGGTGCCCTGGACTACCAGCAGCTTTTCCGACAGCAGCAGGTCGAGCACGAACTTTTCGTCGTTGAGGATCGGGCACACCTTCGGGTCGATACGCGGGAAGGCATACAGCGCACCCATGGGTTTGACGCAGCTCACGCCGGGAATGTCGTTGAGCAGCTCCCAGGTACGGTTGCGCTGTTCCAGCAGGCGGCCCTGGGGCAATACCAGATCGTTGATGCTCTGGTAGCCGCCGAGGGCGGTCTGGATCGCGTGCTGGCTTGGCACGTTGGCGCACAGGCGCATGTTGGCCAGTATGTCGATGCCTTCGATGTAGCTCTGGGCATTGTGCTTGGGCCCGGAAATCGCGATCCAGCCGGAGCGGAAACCCGCCACTCGATAGGACTTGGACAGGCCGTTGAACGTCAGGCACAACAGGTCCGGGGCCAGGGAGCCGGTGCAAATGTGCACGGCGTCGTCGTAGAGGATCTTGTCGTAGATCTCGTCGGAGAACACCACCAGGTTGTGCTGGCGTGCCAGTTCGAGCATGCCCAGCAACACTTCCCTGGAGTACACGGCACCGGTGGGGTTGTTCGGGTTGATGATCACCAGGGCTTTGGTATTGGGAGTGATCTTGGCTTTGATATCGGCCAGGTCCGGGAACCAGTCGGCGCCTTCATCGCACAGATAGTGCACCGGGTGGCCGCCGGCGAGGGTCACAGCGGCGGTCCACAGCGGATAATCCGGCGCGGGTACAAGCACTTCGTCGCCGTTGTTGAGCAGGGCCTGCATGGACATCACGATCAGCTCGGACACCCCGTTGCCCAGGTAAATGTCCTCGATGCCGACACCTTCTACCTGCTTCTGCTGGTAGTACTGCATCACCGCCTTGCGCGCGCTGAACAGGCCTTTGGAGTCACTGTAGCCCTGGGCTGTCGGCAGGTTGCGGATCACGTCCTGGAGGATTTCTTCCGGCGCTTCGAAACCAAAGGGGGCCGGGTTGCCGATGTTCAGCTTGAGGATGCGATGGCCTTCCTCTTCCAGGCGTTTGGCGTGCTTGAGCACGGGGCCGCGAATGTCGTAGCAGACGTTGGCGAGCTTGTTCGATTTGCTGACCTGCATGGCGATGTGATCCTGAAAATGAACGATCCAGACGGCGAAGACACTACCGTACTGTGAATCCTGCGCGGTCCGCACCTGTAAATACGTTTGAATGGCGGTGGCGCGGGTGCCAGACTGGCGTTTTGAAGAGGCGCAATCATACGTGCCGCCTGATCCATGGAAAAGACACAGATCAGGGTTTTTCAGTGACCGAGGTGTACCGATGGATAAGTTGCAGAAAACCGTTGATGAATGGAAAGCGATGCTTGATCCGGAGCAATACAACGTATGCCGTCTCAAGGGCACCGAGCGTCCGTTCACCGGCAAGTACAACGACACCAAAGCCGATGGCGTCTATCACTGCATCTGCTGCAATGAAGCGTTGTTCGACTCCACCACCAAATTCGACTCCGGTTGCGGCTGGCCCAGCTTCTACGCGCCGATTGCCGACAGCGCGATGATCGAGGTTCGCGACGTCAGCCACGGCATGATCCGTACCGAAGTCACCTGTGCCAAATGCGATGCGCACCTGGGCCATGTGTTCCCGGACGGCCCGCCGCCGACCGGCCTGCGTTACTGCATCAACTCGGTGTGCCTGGACTTCGTGCCGCGCTGAAGTCCAATGCGGGAGGGGCCTTGCTCACTCCCGCATGCTGATTGCGCTCCATCAGCGCCATCGATGTAAATTGCGCACGATTGAGTTGCCCGCTATTTTTCAAACCCTTCCACTGATCGAGACTTTGCCATGGCCGACCCGCTGCTTAGCATCCCGTGCACCACCATCAAGGGTGAGCAGAAGACCCTGGCCGATTTTGCCGGCAAGGCCATCCTGGTGGTCAACACCGCCAGCAAATGCGGCTTCACCCCGCAGTACAAGGGCCTTGAACAACTCTGGCAGCAGTACAAGGACCAGGGCCTGGTGGTGCTGGGGTTTCCGTGTAATCAGTTCGGCAAGCAGGAACCGGGCGATGAAGGCGCGATTTCAGAGTTCTGCGAGCTGAACTTCGGCGTCAGCTTCCCGTTGTTCAAGAAAGTCGATGTCAACGGCAGTGATGCCCACCCCTTATTCGTTCAGCTGAAAAAACAGGCGCCCGGCCTGTTGGGCTCCAAAGGCATCAAGTGGAATTTCACCAAGTTCCTGATCGGCCGCGATGGCCGGCAGGTCAAGCGGTTTGGTCCAACCACCAAGCCACAGGACCTGACCCGGGAGATTGAAGCGCTGCTCAAATGAGCGATGCGACGCGCATGTGCCTTGCGCAACTCAACGCGCTGCCGCCTCGGGAACCCACAGGTCCAGCAGCGCATTGAGTTCCTCGCGGCGGAATGGTTTGGCCAGGTAGTCATCCATCCCCGCCGCTCGGCAGCGCTCGCGTTCTTCGGACAGCGCATTGGCCGTCAACGCGACAATCGGCAGATCCGGCCAGCGGCCACTGCGGCGGATCTGGCGGCTGGCTTCGTAGCCGTCCATCACCGGCATGTTGCAGTCCATCAACACCATGTCAAAGCGCTGTTCCTCAAGAAACTTGAGCGCCTCGCCGCCATGGGCCGCCACGATCACTTCACAACCCAGCTTGGCGAGCATGCCTTTGGCCACCAATTGATTGACCGGGTTGTCCTCCACCAGCAGGATGCGCGCCCGGTGCGCCAGCGGCGCGGCTTCCCGCTGCACGGTATCGAGCGCCAACTGCGTGTCGCTGCGCAGGTTGCGTTGCAGGATCTGGTACAAGGCATTGCGGCTCAAAGGGCGCGCCTGTTGCTGCAAGGGCGCGAACGCGGCGACCTCTTCGCCGGGCATGAAATTGCCGTAGGCGGTGACCACGAGAATGGGCGCGGTAATGCCCGGGCGGATGCGGAACAGGCATTCCGGGCAGTCGGTGATCAGCAGGTCGGGCGTTTGCCCGGTCATGTCGTCATCCATCGTCAAACAGCGCGTGGTCAGCCCCCAGTGCGGCAGCAGCGAAGTGAGCAGCTCCGTCAGGCCGCTGCCGGTATGGGTGATCACCAGCACTTCACCTTTGAGCGGCGCCTGTCGGCTGGCGGGTGAATGGGTGGGCAACGGCAGTTCGGCGCAGAACTGGCTGCCAAAGCCCACCTCGGAACTGATGCTCAACCTTCCGTGCATGGCTTCACACAGGTTGTGGGTCAGCGCCAGGCCCAGCCCGGTGCCGCCAAACTGGCGGGTGATGCCGGCGCCGGCCTGGGTGAACGGCTGGAAGATCTTTACCTGCGCGTCCTGGGCGATACCGATGCCGGTGTCGCAGACCTCGATTTTTACCTGATCGCCCTGGGCGCTGAGCCGCACATCCACGCGGCCGAAGCGCGTGAACTTCAAGGCGTTGGAGAGCAGGTTGCTGACGATCTGCCGTACCCGCGTCGGGTCACCGAGCACCTGTGCCGGAAATTTCGGATCGATCAGGCAGGTCAGCTCGACGCTCGGCGCCGCATTCTGCGACAGCAGGTTAGCGGTGTCTTCCACCATTGAACCCAGGTCGAACGGGATGCGCTCCAGTTCCAACTGGCCCGCGTCGAACTTGGAGAGGTCGAGAATATCGTTGAGCAAGTCCACCAGCACCTTGCCGGAGTCGTGGGCGATGGACAATTGCTGGCGCTGTTCGGCGTTCAGCGGGCTGTCCAGCGACAACGCGATCATGCCGAGCAAGCCATTGAGCGGCGTACGAATTTCGTGGCTCATGTTGGCCAGGAACGCTGCCCGCGCCTGTGCCATGCCCAGGGCGTTCATCTTCGCCGCCTCCAGCTCATCGTTGGATTGGCTCAGGCGCTGGTTGCTGGCCTTGAGCTCCAGAGTGCGCGCCGAAACGATATCTTCCAGCTGCCCCAGGTATTCGGTGAGGCGATCCTCGGCGTGGCGGCGCTGCTGGATTTCGGTTTGCATGTTGTCAAATTGCTGGTTGGCCACGTTGACCAGCACGCCGATCTCATCCTGCTCATGCCCTGGCGGGCAGTCCAGACGCGCCTGCTTGCGGTCGCTCAATTCGCGGATGATGCGCACCAGTGGCTGCGTCAGCATCACGTAGAACAGGCCCAGCAGGATCCCGGTCAGCAAGAGGCTGCGCACGAACCCGTTGAGCAGAGTGATTTCGGCGCGGCGCAGGAAGCGGCTGCCGAAGGCATAAGTGTCAACGTCCAGGTACAGCACGCCGAGTGACTCGTCGGGCATGTGGCTGAGGAACAGACGGTCTTCGAATTGGCGATTGGCGCCAAACAGGAAATCGCTGATGGGACGATAGGTGCTTTCGCTGCGCGGCCGATTGACGTCCGCGAGTATCACGCCGTTGTTGTCGACCAGTTGCGCGCGGATGATGGCGGGGGAGTGCAGCAGGCCCAGCGTCAACTCCTTGGCCAGTTCAGCGTCGATGTTGTAGGCGATGCGTGACGCCGGGTTATGGCTGATTTCGATCAGCGAGCGAATTTCACGGTTGATGGATGCGTCTTCGCTGGCATAATCAATGCCAATTTGCCCAAGGCTGAGCAAGGTTCCCAGGATGAAACCTACCAGCACAGTCAGTTTGGCTTGTTTATAAGACAAGCGGTGGGCGAACCTGATATCCATCGAGTGTTGAACCACTTCACGTTTCCTTTCGCCGGCAAGCATAGCTGAACATCCGCAAGCCAAGGCTTGCCCGGCACGAATCGTTTATTTTTACAGGTGCAGCCTGCTGCGGCCAGCAGCACGGCTGCCAATACGCCATCTTTTGCAGGAACTTGCCAGAGGAATAGACGTGGACTCTCGATTGAACGCTTTTCTTGAGCGTGCCGACGCGGTACTCGCGCGGCTGGAACCCTTGTTACCCGCGCCCCGCCAAGCCATCGACTGGCATCAGTGCCTGGCCGCCCGTTGGCAGCGCGAAGGCCGCAGCGGCTTCCTGCTGCCGCTGGAGGTCAGCCTCGACATGCGCCTGTCCGACCTGATCGGCGTCGACAAACAGCGCGAGCAACTGGCGCGCAACACTCAGCAGTTTATTAACGGCCTGCCTGCCAACCATGCGTTGCTGTGGGGCTCGCGGGGCACCGGTAAATCTTCCATGGTGCGTGCCCTGCTGGCCGAGCACGCCAAGGCCGGCTTGCGCCTGATCGAGATCGAGCGCGACCACCTGGCCGATCTGCCGCGCGTGGTCGAGCAATTGCTCAAGCTGCCGCAGCGTTTCATCCTCTTCTGCGACGACCTGTCGTTTGAAGCCGGTGAGGGCGACTACCGCATCCTCAAGAGCGTGCTCGACGGCTCGCTCGAGCAGGCGCCTGACAACGTGCTGCTGTATGCCACCTCGAACCGCCGTCACCTGGTCCCGGAAAACCAGAGCGACAATGACAACTGGAAACGCGTGGACGGCGAGCTGCACCCCAGCGAAGCGGTTGAAGACAAGATTGCCCTGTCCGACCGATTTGGCTTGTGGCTGTCGTTCTATCCGTTTACCCAGGAGCACTTCCTCGATGTGGTCGAACACTGGATCGGCGAGCTGGCAAGCACGTCCGGGTTGCAGTGGCAGCGCGATGAAGCCCTCGACATTCTCGCCGTACGCTGGGCCACCGGACGGGGTAACCGCAACGGCCGTTGCGCGTATCAATTCGCCCGCTACTGGGTGGGTCTCAAATTGCTGGAGCGTCAACCATGATCGATTTGCAACACGCAGGCACCGGCCTGGACGGCTACGCCATGTTATGCGCGCAGTTGGAGTCGCTGCTGGCGGATGAGCGTGATTTCACCGCCAACAGCGCACAGTTTTCCGCGTTTCTGTACAACCAGTTGGACGACCTCAACTGGGCCGGTTTCTACCTCAATCGTAATGAAGAGCTGGTGCTGGGTCCGTTCCAGGGCCAGATTGCCTGTGTGCGTATTCCGTTTGGCCGCGGTGTATGCGGTGCGGCGGCGGCATCGCGACAAACCCAGCGGGTGGAGGATGTGCATGCGTTTGCCGGCCATATTGCCTGCGACAGCGCCTCGAACAGTGAACTCGTGGTGCCGCTGGTCAAGAATGGCCAGTTGATTGGCGTACTCGACCTCGACAGCCCGTCGCTGGCCCGCTTCACCGAGCAGGACCAGGCGGGTATCGAACAACTGGCGGCGATTTTTCTACGTTTGACGGATTGCTGATCAGCCTGGCGCCTTCAGGCTGTTGAGTTGTATGAGCAGCGTCCTCTCCAGCTCAAGCATGCCTTTTTCCAGGATTTTGATGGCCGCTTCGATTGCAGGCCAGTCATCTTCCCGGGCACAGGCCTGTTCCACGGTCTCGCACTGCGCGGCCAGAGTGCCGGCCTGGACGATGCGTGCAGCGCCCTTGATCTTGTGCGCCTGCTCGATGAACGCCTGGAGGCTCGCGCGCTGCGCGGTGAGGGCCATCAACTCCTGACGGTCATCACGACTGCTGCTCAATAACTCTTCCATCAGGCGGCGGCTCAATTGGGCGTCACCTCCCGTCAAGTGGTCGAGGCTGGCGAAGGCCGGCGGCGTGCCGCAGGATTGTCGCTCGACCTGCGCCAGTTGTCGCTCCAGCACCGTGAGGCTGATCGGCTTGAACAGGCAATCGTCCATGCCGGCCTCCTTGCAGCGCAGTTTTTCCTCCGGCTGGGCATTGGCGGTAAAGCCCAGCACCACACAGGGGGGGAGTTGCTCGCGCTGTTCATATTCGCGGATCGAGCGGCTCAACTCATAGCCGTTCATGATGGGCATGTTGCAGTCGGCGATGACCAGGTCGAAGCGTTCCTGACGCCACGCCTGGAAGCCGGCCGCACCGTGTTGGGCAGCGGTGAACTGATGCCCCAGATAGCCCAGTTGCTGGCACATCAGCAAGCGGTTGGCAGGGTGGTCATCCACCACCAGCACGTTGAGCACCGCAGCAGGGGCGGGGTCGGCCGGCTTTGGCTCGTCCACGCGCTCGACCGGCTGCAGGCTCGGCATTTTCAAATGGACATGCACCTGGGTGCCGACCATCGGCACACTGCTCAGGCTCAGTTGCCCGCCCATCATGGCGCACAGGCTGCGGCATATCACCAGCCCCAGACCTGCACCGCTCCTGGCCAGTTGCCCGGAATTGTCGGCCTGGGCGAAAGGTTCGAACAGGCGCATCTGGTCGTCACGGCTGATGCCGATACCGGTGTCCTCGACCACCAGCTTCATTTCCACCTGCTGGGGCTGGTCGGTGGGTTGCACGTCCACCTTGATCTTTACCTGCCCGTGTTCGGTGAACTTGATGGCATTGCTTACCAGGTTCGACAGCACCTGTTTGAAGCGCAGCGGGTCGATCAGCACTTCGGTAGCGTCCTGCTCCGGCTTGAACTCCAGCAGCAGGCTGAGGGTTTTCTGCCGCGCCAGTCCATCGAATACGCGCACCACCGACTCAATCACTTCTCGCAGATTCACGCGCTCCGGTGCCAGGCTCAAACGTCCGGATTCGATACGCGCGATGTCAAGGATATCGCCGATCAACTCCAGCAAGTCCTTGGCCGAGTTGTAGGCCACCTCGATGGCCGGACGATCAAGATGGCCCTGGTCGGCGCGCTTGAGCGTCAGTTCGAGCATGCCGATCACCGCGTTCATCGGCGTGCGGATTTCATGACTCATGGTCGCAAGGAAGGTACTTTTTGCTCGATTGGCTTCGTCGGCGCGCTCCTTGGCCGCGCGCAGCTCGTCGAACAATTGGCGGCGATCACTGATATCGATCCAGCCACCGATGATGCCCTGGACCTCCCCGACCGAGTCGCGATAGGGAAGAATCCAGTGATAGATCGTCAGCTTTTTGCCCTGGATATGCAGGGTGCGATCCAGAATCAGCGGGTTGCCCTGCGCCACGACCCGCTGGTAGTCGGCGTGGTACTGCGCAGCTTCCGCCTCGATGGCCATGTTCATCTGGGTCACGTTTTTGCCGATCACGTCTTCACGCTGGACGCCAAACGCCTGCAGGTAACTGTCGTTGCAGGTCTGCAGCAAACCACTGCGATCCCGTACATAGATCGGATGCGGGGTTTCATTGACCAGTGCGCGCATGAATTCGAACTGATCGTTGAGCGCCCGCTCAGCGCGTTTTCGCTGGGTGATCTGGCGGCGCATGTAGGCGTTCCAGGTCAGGGACGTGAGCAGTAACAGCCCGGCGCCGATGATGATTTGCGTGATCAGACGGTGGTAGTTGCGCCAGTAGCTGTCGGAGGCTGTGGAGTATCCCCGCCAGCGGCTGTTGATGATGCCCAGTTCATCCGGGGCAATGCTGAGCAATGCTTTATCGAGGATCGAACTCAGCTCGGTGGCTTCGCGCGACGTGGCCAGGGCAAAGGTGGCCGGAAGGGTGCCAATGCTGGTGCTGATCTGCAGCTTGTCCTGGAACACCTGGGAAGACAGCAGGTAATTGGCGATCACCAGCGAATTCACTGCGCCGTCCACCTGTCCCTGTGCCAGCAGTTCGGAGGCCTTGAAGGTATCGCCGGCCTCCACCTGTTGAATCAGCGGGAAGTCCTGGGCGAGCATGTTGACCAGCGGGTTGCCTTGGGTGATCGCCAGGCGTTTGCCCGCCATCTGTTCCAGGTTCAGTGGGGCTTTGGGCTCCTTGCGTGTCAACAGCACGTAGGAGTTTTCCAGATAGGGACGGCTGAAGTTCAGTTGGTTCTCCCGCTCATCGCTGGGAATAATTGCACCGATGATGTCGGCTTTTCCGGTGCTGACCTCTTCGATCATCGTGCTGACTTCACGTGTGCGCCGAATCTCGAAGCGCAGGCCGGTACGCAGCTGAATCAGTTCCAGCAAGTCGGCGGTGACGCCACGGAATTTGCCGTCTGCGTCAAAAAAGGTCAGCGGCGCAAAGGTTTCATTGACCAGCACGCTGACCACCGGATGTTCCTGCAGCCAACGCTCTTCGCGCGGCGTCAGGTGCAGCTTCTTGTCCGTCAGCAGGATATCGCTGCCGGCACTCCAGCGCTTGGCGATACTGTCTCGTTCGTTGATCGGCACCGCGGCCAGTACCGAATCGACAAGGGACAGCAGGATGCGTTGGTCCTGGCGTAACGCAAAGCTGAAACCATAGGCTTCATGTTTGCCGAAATTGGCCATGCGCACATTCTTCAGGTAGCCCTTATTGATCATGTAATGGGTGGAGATGGTATCGCCCAGAAACACGTCGGCCTGGTCGAACGCCACTGCATTCAAGGCGTTCTGGTACGAGGGATAGGTGCTGATGTGCGCTTGCGGGTACAGCTTTTCCACTTCGTCCAGCGGCAGGTAGTGATACACCAGGCTCAAGCGCAGCCCGGCCAGGTTATCGTTCAGGCTGCGGGTTTCTCCCTCGCGGGTCACCAGCACGGGTTGATCCACCGCGTACGGCTCCGACAACACGAGGTTCGCGTTGGCGGCCTCGAAGCCATTGGCGGAGCCCAGCAGGTCTATGTCGCCCGATTCAAGGGCGCGGATTGCTGCCTCACGTGTGGGATAGCGCAATACTGTGATGGGCAGGTTCAGGGCATCGGCCAGCAGCCCTGCGTAGTCGGCGGTCAACCCCTCGTAGTCGCGACCGCTGGAGGTGAGGTCGAAGGGCGGGTAGTCGGGCGCAGCAGTCCCCAGCACCAGTTCGCGTTTGTTCTGCAACCATTGGCGCTGTGTCCTGTCCAGTCGAGACTCCAGTTGAACGGCACCCGCACGGCTCAGTAAGGTGAAGTGTTCCGGGCCGGTTTGATGATCGGCGGGCGCGGTCGTGCTGAAGCACACGCCGGCAATTAATATAACCAAATAGTCCTTTATACGGCTGGGCATCCGCTTTCTCACACTAGCGCGTTTCGTTTTGCCATCTCGATAAGTTCTACCAAGGACTTGGCTTTCAGTTTTTGCATAAGGCGTTTTTTATAAGTGCTCACGGTTTTATTACTCAAAAACATGCCTTTTGCTATTTCCTTGTTAGTACGGCCCTGGGCAAAAAGTTGCAAGACCATCAGTTCCCTGTCATTTACCATTTTAAATAATTCAAGTTCCTCCGCGTCGTTGCCGTCCGCGCTGCCGGCATTCAATGCCTGGCTGGGAAAATAGTTGTAGCCGGACAGTACGGCGCGGATGGCACTCAGCAGCTCACTCAGGTCACCCTCTTTGCACACGTAGCCGTCGGCGCCCGAGCGCATACAGCGCGTGGCGAACAGCGTCGGGCATTGGGCGGTGAGGATCAGAGTCTTCATCGACGTGTTCATGGCGTTGAAACGGCAGAGCACTTCCAGGCCATCCAGTTTCGGAATGCTGATATCCAGAATGATCAGGTCGGGCATGCATTCGCGCACCATCTGTATGGCGTCGCAGCCATTATCCGTTTCACCAACGACTTTATAACCTTCATGTTCCAGCAACATTCGAATCGCCAGCCTGATAACGGGATGGTCATCAATGATAAAAACGGTGTTCATAATCACATTCCATGCAAGTGCAAATAAAGCGGGCACATTAGCTCAGAAGATGAGGGGTGAGCATGAGCCTTGGGGAGACAGGTATAAAACAGGAAAATTCCTACATGAAAAAAGGTGGCAACCTACGCAGCGTTAAGGCTTTGTGGTATCTGGTGTAAGCAAATTTTGATGAAAAGTAATAACCGGTGGCACGAGGCAGTTCACGTTGCTTTTCAAGTAATTTTTTTCGCAGCCTGATGTTTAAAATCCTACAGTCAGCGTTGAAATAGTGGCGCCATTAACATTGAAAGTTCGTCTTTGTTTAATGGTTTCGGTAAATAACCAAGAATGGGCAGGCCGCGTTGCAAGGCTTGCAGGGTCAGGTTGGAGAGCTCCATCGCCGGCAATCCGCTCAGTAGAATGGCACCGGTGATGAAATGCTGGCGGCTGGCAATTTCCACCAGCTCCAGCCCCGGCAGGTCAGGCAGGCACTGGTCGCAGAGCATAAGATCGAAAGGGGCTGTGGCGGTGCACATCGAATGGATGGCTTGTTCAGCGTTTTCTGCGAGGGTCAGTTGCTCGAAGCCGAAGCTTTTGAGCAGGCATTGGGTGGCCAGGAGTTGAAAGGGATGATCCTCCACCAACAGGATTCTAACGGTGCGAGCGGGCATGGAAGGCACACGGGGCAGTCAAGCGGCGATAGGGGGGCTTGGGAATGACTCGCTGAGTCGGCCAGAAGCGTGCGCGATTATTCTTTGGATAACTGCGCGAATTCGATCAGGCCGCTCTGTTAGCGTCGTAGGCAATTTCTGCTCAGATAACAGGCGGCGTGATCCCATGCTCACTTCGGGCTCGAACGCCCAGTCATCTCCCGTGCCATTTGCGTGGCGTAGCTGTCGGTCATGCCGGCGATAAAGTCGATCATTCGCAGGAACGAGGCGTGCAGCGGCCAGGCCGGGTCCGGCGCACTGTTGCCCAGCAGGTCGAGGATGCGCCGGTTCTTGAACGACGGCGTACGGCCGCCATGCTGCTCAAGGGCGGCACCGCAAAAAGCGTTCAGCAGGATTTCCAGCGTGGTGTAGGCGCCGATTTCATGCAGGGTCTTGCGCTTGTCCTGGAATATTTTCTTGCGCGCCATGTCCTTGGCATCCAGTACGCAGCGCTTGGCCGGGCCGTGCATGTGCTCCACCAGATCGCCCGGCAGGGTGCCGGCCAACAAGGCGTCCTGCTGTTCAACGAAGGCGCGCGCGGCTGCGTTGGTGAGGTGCTCGATGGCCTTGCCGCGCAGGATTGCCAGCTTGCGCCGCCGCGAATCCTCGGCGCCCAGCTGCCGGTAGGTCTGCGGCAGGTCGTCGCCCACCAGGTCGAGCAGCAATGACTCGACCTCGGCGTATTGCAGCAGCTCCATTTCCAGGCCGTCTTCCAGGTCGATCAAGGCATAGCAGATGTCGTCTGCGGCTTCCATCAGGTAAACCAGCGGATGGCGAGCCCAGCGTTGTTCCTCAAGTTGCGGCAGGCCGAGCTTGTGGGCGATCTGTTCGAGGATCGGCAGCTCGCTCTGATAGCAGCCGAACTTGTGCTTCTTGTAGCCCAGGGCATCGGCGTGGCGTGCGGTCCAGGGGTATTTCAGGTAGGTGCCCAGGGTGGCGTAGGTCAGGCGAGTGCCACCGTCGAACTGGTGGTATTCCAGCTGGGTGAGTACGCGAAAGCCCTGGGCATTGCCTTCGAAATTGAGGAAGTCGTTGCGCTCGGCGCCGCTCATGTCGTCCAGCCAGCCACGCCCGGCGGCCTGCTGAAACCAGTGGCGGATGGCGTCTTCGCCCGAATGACCGAATGGCGGGTTGCCGATGTCGTGGGCCAGGCAGGCCGATTGCACCACCATGCCCAGGTCGCTCGGGTCGCACCAGTCGGGCAGGGCGCTGCGCAGGGTTTCGCCCACGCGCATGCCCAGGGAGCGGCCGACGCAACTGACTTCCAGGGAGTGGGTCAGGCGCGTGTGGATGTGGTCGTTACTCGACACCGGATGCACCTGGGTCTTGCGGCCCAGGCGGCGGAATGCGCCGGAGAAAATGATGCGGTCATGGTCTTTGTGAAACGGGCTGCGGCCTAGTTCTTCGGGGCTGTGCAGGGGTTTTCCAAGACGTTCGCGGGTCAGCAGGGTAGGCCAATCCAAGGCGGTTACTCTCCGTGCGGTGAATGACCCGCCCAGCTTCCCGGTTCCGCCCTGGCGGGGCAAGCAAAAATCTACAGACCGGCTGCATCGATGTCGATTAACAGCAAACGCTGACCGTTGTCGAAGAATTGTCCGGCCGTGAGGCAGTACTGGTTGGTGGTGGCGTCGCGGTAGGTCGAGGACAGGATCAGGCGCCGCTCTTCCCAGCCTTCGGCCAGCAAGTGATAGAAGTACGGGCGCCATGACCAGTTGTGGCCCAGGTAGTGGCTGTCGCTGTGCCAAGCAGACTCGCGCCATTCGATATTGGGTGTGAGCTGGGTGCCGTGGCGGTCGCACTGGTAGAACCGCAACAGCCAGGGGA
Source organism: Pseudomonas sp. PvP025 (assembly GCF_017832155.1). Taxonomy (NCBI): domain Bacteria; kingdom Pseudomonadati; phylum Pseudomonadota; class Gammaproteobacteria; order Pseudomonadales; family Pseudomonadaceae; genus Pseudomonas; species Pseudomonas sp. PvP025. The sequence continues at coordinate 147,233 of NZ_JAFIBJ010000001.1, forward strand.
AATCCGTCAGCGGCGGTAATTGGTTCAGCGGCGCCTGGCCCTGGGCCCAGCCCTGCAGGATGCTCATCAGCTGCGTCAATTGCTCGCGCAGGTGCATGACGCGCCCGCGTTCTGCCAGCTTCTGCTGCACGTACGCGTTGCGCAGGTGGGCAAAGCGCGGCACGAAGGTATCGGTGGCAAACCAGTCCAACTGTGCCTGGGCAAACAGGTAGCCCTGCACATAGCGCGAGCCACATTCCAGGGCGAAGCTCAGTTGGGCTTCGGTTTCCACGCCTTCGGCGATGATCCAGCAGCCGGTCTTTTCCGCCATCTGCGCCAGTGCCCGCACGACATCGCTGCTCGGCCCGCCTTCGGCCGCCGCCTGGAACAGCCGCATGTCCAGCTTGAGGATGTCCGGCTGCAGCGCCAGCACCCGGTCGAGCTGGGAATAGCCGGCGCCAAAGTCATCAATGGCGATACGCGCACCGGCCTCGCGATAACGCACCACTACATCGGCCAGGCGCTGGATATTGCCGCCCAGCTCGGTGATCTCGAACACAATGCGTCGTGGGTCGACACCGTGGGTCTGCAGCTGCTTCAGGCTCGGCAGTGCCTGGCCCGGGCGCAGGCGATTGATCCAGCGAGGCGAGATATTCAGGCTCAGGAACCAGTCCTGCGGCGCTTCATGCAGGCGGCTCAGGGCGTTATCGCGGATCCGCCGGTCCAGGCGACGCAACGCCGCTCCCGGCGTGCGTGGGTCGGCGAACAGCGGGCCTACCGATTGCAGGCTCCCGTCAGCCTGGCGCAGGCGACCCAAGGCTTCGACGCCGGCAATGCGCCCGGTTGCGGTATCGATAAACGGTTGGAAACAGGCGAGCGGTTGCCCGTCGATCACGGGGCCTCCTTAGCACGTGGGCAAAAAAAGACCCGACCCTCGATATCGAGGGCCGGGCCGTTTCTATCTTTGACGATACTTGCAAGATTGCAGCCAGCAACGCTTAGCGTTTGCGTGAAGCGCCTGCCATCGCCAGTTTGATCAGCGGGATCAAGCCGGCGCCCAGCCGCACCAAGCGTGTCACGCTGCTGATGCTGCCGCTTTTGGCACCCTTGCCGGTGAAGAATCCCATCAGGGTCACCGCTGCCATACCCCACAGTGGCGCGTGCTTGACGCCCAGGCTGTCCTGCCAGTTATGACGCATGTCGCGCATTTTGTGCAGGGGCGCCATCAATTGCTGGGACTCGTGGCGAATCTCCTGGCGGTGCATTTCCATGCGCAGGCGAATCAACGCCTTGCGCATGTCACGGCGGGAGTCGGTGTTCACAACTTCATTGCGGCTCATGGCAACAGGCGCTCCCGATCATTGGCCAGCTCTTCGAGGGTGGCGTGGAACGGCGTGGATTCGTCGAACACCGCCGCTTTCAAACGCACCCCGCAGAAGGCTGCAGCCAGGCTGTAGAACACACACAGGCAGATAATGCCGGTCAGACGATAACCGGTGTCCCACACCAGGATCATCACCAGGGTCGACAGCCCCACCAGTAATAGCAGCGCAAACACCAGCGCCAGGCCGGCGAACAGCAGCAGGCTGACGGTACGGGCTTTCTGTTCCTGCAATTCGATGCCAAACAACTCGACGTGACTGTGCAGCAAGCCCAGTACGGCTGCGCCCAGACGTCGTGAAGTCGAACCTTGGCCCGTGGACGAGCCGCTTTCGCCGATAGCCATGATTTAGCGCCTTGTAGCCAGCAGACCGATCAAAAAGCCTACGCCGGCAGCGATGCCGACAGACTGCCAGGGGTTGGCCTGCACGTAATCTTCAGTCGCGGTGACGGCCGCCTGCCCGCGCTCGCGCAGGGAATCTTCGGTGGTTTGCAGGGTTTCGCGAGCCTTGAGCAGGCTCTCGTGGATCTTGCTGCGCAGCTCGTCAGCCTGGTCGCCGGCGAGGATGGCGGTGTCGTCCAGCAGCTTTTCGGTATCGCTTACCAGGGTTTGAAAATCCGCCATGAGTATCTCTTGGGCGGTCTGTGCTGTTTTTCTGGCCATGGTTATCTCCGTGATGGGCTGATCGGTACGTGTGGTTTCGAGTCGCGGGCGGTGCCGAAGGTTCAGTGTAATTGTGTGCCGACGCTTTTGCCGCACCTTGGTGCGCGGGCCTCGCGGTTGCGCTGAATGCGGGCGGTGGGGCCGTGAGCCTTGCAAGGCTGTGCCGTGCACCTGAAACGCTTAGAATGAGTGCCTGTTTTTTGATCAGGTCCCCACATCATGCTGCCTGAATGCCAGCTGTTCGGCACCCTGAGTTGCCATCTTTGTGAGATAGCCGAGGCCGAAATCATGCCGTTGGTCGAACACGGGTTGTGGGTCGAACGGGTGGATATCACCGCTCCCAAGGACCTTACCGACCTCTACGGCCTAAGGATTCCGGTACTTCGCCGGGTGGACACGGGGGCCGAACTCGACTGGCCGTTCGACACTGCCCAGGTGATTGCCTTCCTCGGCTGACATACAGGCCATGGCGGATTTCCGAATATTACTTTACTGTATGTTTGTACAGCGATTGAATTGAGGGAACGCCCGTGGTGAATGTTGAACAACTGAAAAGCAGCGTCAATCGCATGTCCGTCGACATTGTGCGCGATGCGGTAAGCGAGCTGCGCCTGGACGGCCTGGTCACGGAAGGCAAGACGCCGTTCAACAAAGTGCACTTCAACACCTGCTTTGCGGAAATCGAGGCATTGTTTCAGCGTGCCGGTTATCACAAACAGTTGGATGTGGTGGGTTACCAGGGCTTGTTGTACGCGCTCTATGATCCTGGCCGCTGGGAAGCGGTAGACGTGTTGCGCTGGCTCAAGGAGTTCACCGAAGCCGCCAGTGCCTCGCCGATTCTGCGCACGCAGTTGGCCAAGGCCTGAGATCTGCCCTAGGCTCAATCCCGCTCCATGCGGGATAATGCCGGCCTGTTTCAGCCAAGGTCTCACGCATGTCCACTTCCGGTTTTTCCGCTTCCCGGCACCAAGCCAGTACCTTGTATTTGCCTCCTGGCCGTTGGCCTACGGTGCTCGAATGCCTGTGTGCGCATTTTCCGGCGATCAGTCGTGAGCAATGGCTGGACCGTATCGCCCGTGGCAGGGTGCTGGACAGCGACGGCAAGGCGATCGACACGCAACTGCCCTACAGAGAGGGCTTGTGCATCCATTACTTTCGTGAAGTGCCCAACGAGAAAGTGATCCCGGTGCAGGAAACCATCCTCTACGCCGACGAACATCTGGTGGTGGCCGACAAACCGCATTTTTTGCCGGTGACGCCTGCCGGTGAGTACGTCGAACAGACCCTGTTACGCCGTCTGATTCATCGCCTGGACAACCCTTCGCTGGTGCCCCTGCATCGGATTGACCGACACACCGCCGGGCTGGTGCTGTTTTCTGCCAACCCCCGCAGCCGCTCGGCCTATCAGCAACTGTTTCCCACGCGGCGCATCGACAAATTCTACGAAGCCATTGCCCCGGCCTTACCCGACCTCGTCTTTCCCCTGGTGCACAAAAGTCGCCTGGTGGAGGGCCAGCCGTTCTTTCGCATGCAGGAAGGACCTGGCGTCAGCAATACCGAAACGGCGGTTGAAGTGCGCGAAAAAAACGCCGGATTGTGGCGCTACGGCCTGTTTCCCGTCACCGGCAAGAAGCACCAGTTGCGCGTGCACATGACGGCGCTCGGCGCGAGTATCTGCAACGATCCGTTCTATCCGGACGTGATCAAGGATGCCGAAGACGACTATGCCAACCCCCTCAAACTGCTGGCCCAGGGCGTGCGGTTTATCGACCCGGTCACCGGACAGCAACGCAGTTTTCGCAGCGGTATTACCCTCGACTGGTAACCCGCACAAACAAAAAGGCCCGCGCGAGGCGGGCCTTGTGTGCAAGCCGTGGGCTTACAGCTCTTTAACGGTACGAACCTGGTCTTTATTCAGGCGGGTGCGCTTGCCGTCCAGTTGTTCGAACTCGTAGAAGCCCGACGACTTGTCGAACGACGGGGTATCGACGGCCTGGATTTCGCGACCGTCATTCAGGGTGATCACTGTCGGCGAGGCGCAACCGGCGAGGGTGGCAAGGCCCAGTGCAAGCATGAGAGCGGCGATGGTCCGTTGAGTCATGAGTTTGTCTCCGAGAGAATACTGCTTCTTAATGGCTGACCTTGAGACGTGTAAGACGCCTGCAAGTTCCTTGTGCGAGGCTCATTCTGACACGCCGGACCTTTGAAGCAACAGGTTCGGCGTATTCAGGTTGGCCAGGCGCGGGTCATCAGTCGGGCACTGCAGGCCGATTGCACCGCATTGCAGGAAGATTCTGCGTGGGCTGCGCTCACCGGCGTCCCAGGCCCGTTGCACTTCGGCTCCGAGCGCCGTGGGAATAATGCAGATCAAGGGTTCCCAGTATTCGCCATGGCGCACCATGACCGGCAGCCGAGGATTGCGTTGCGCCGTCTCACGAAGGTCGGCAAGCAATCGCGCATCGATCTGCGGTACGTCGCACGGGAGTATCAGCAAATGCGCATGACGTGCGGCGGCCAGTCCCACACGAATGCCTGCCAAAGGCCCGGAAAAATCCGCATCGTCGTCGCTCACCAGTTGATCGGCATACGGCGCGTACCGTTCATGGTTACGGTTGCACGAGATGATCAGGTCATCGGTGAGCGGTCGCGTCAGGCGCTGCAGGTGGGCGATCAGGGGCTGGCCGCGCCAGTCCAGCAGGCCCTTGTCCTGACCGCCCATGCGCTGGCCGCGGCCTCCGGCCAGCAGCAGGACCGAGCAGGGCAGTGGGGAAGAATCAACAGACATGGCGGCTCCGCAGCGGCAGCTCAACAGGGGCCTGTGATATAACACCGGGCTGTTCCTTCGACAACCGGACCGAGCCATGAAAGCCAAGGCTGATGCGCCTTTCGTACCCCTGAATATTGCCGTACTGACTGTCAGCGACACCCGCACCCTGGACACCGACACCTCGGGCCAGGTCTTCGTTGACCGTCTCACCGCCGCCGGCCACCGTCTGGCCGAACGCGTATTGCTCAAGGACGACCTCTACAAGATTCGCGCCCAGGTGGCCCACTGGATCGCCGAAGACGTGGTGCAAGTGGTATTGATCACCGGCGGCACCGGCTTCACCGGCCGCGACAGCACCCCCGAAGCCGTAAGCTGCCTGCTCGACAAGCAGGTCGATGGCTTTGGCGAACTGTTCCGCCAGATTTCCGTGGCCGATATCGGCACCTCCACCGTGCAGTCCCGCGCCCTCGCCGGCCTGGCCAATGGCACGCTGGTGTGCTGCCTGCCGGGTTCCACCAACGCGGTGCGCACCGGCTGGGACGGCATCCTCGCCGAGCAACTGGATAACCGCCATCGGCCCTGCAACTTCGTGCCCCATTTGAAGCAGGCCGAGCCCTGTGAATCACGTGGGTAAGCCCGGCAAGACCGGCGCCCTGATGCCGGTGGAAGAAGCCCTGCAACGCTTGCTGGACATGGCTGACGCAGCGCGCATTAGCGAGCGTGAAGTGCTGATGCTGGCTGACGGCGATGGCCGTGTGCTGGCGCAGGATTTGGTGTCCACCCTCGACCTGCCACCCTGGCCCAACAGCGCCATGGACGGCTACGCGCTGCGTCTGGCGGACTGGAATGGCGAGCCATTGGCGGTGAGCCAGCGCATCTTCGCCGGCCAGGCGCCGACGCCGCTGGCGGCAGGCACTTGTGCACGGATCTTCACCGGTGCGCCGCTGCCGGAGGGCGCCGACTGCGTGGAAATGCAGGAAAACGCGGTGGTTCACGCCGATGAGCGCGTGAGTTTCAGCGAGCCGTTGCAGGCGCAGCAGAACATCCGCCCCCAGGGCCAGGAAACCACCGTCGGCGAGAAGGTCCTCACCGCCGGCACGCGCCTGGGCCCCATAGAGCTGGGGCTGGCTGCGTCGCTTGGGCTTGATCGCCTGGACGTGGTGCGCCGCGTGCGCGTGGCCGTGTTGTCGACCGGTGATGAGTTGATCGAACCCGGGCTGCCCCTGGGCCCAGGCCAGATCTACAACAGCAATCGCCGCGTATTGTGCAGTTGGCTGACGCGCATGGGCTGTGAAGTGATCGACGCCGGCATCCTCCCGGATGATCTTGAACAGACCCGTACGCGCCTGGCAGGCCTTGGCAACGTCGACCTGATCCTGTCCACCGGCGGTGTTTCCGTAGGCGAAGCGGACTTCCTTGGCATCGCTCTGCGTGAAGAGGGCGAACTGGCCCTGTGGAAGCTTGCGATCAAACCCGGCAAGCCGCTGACGTTCGGACATTTTCGTGGCGTGCCGGTGATCGGCCTGCCCGGCAATCCAGCGTCGACCCTGGTGACCTTCGCGCTGCTGGCCCGGCCTTACCTGTTGCGCCGCCAGGGCGTGCCTGACGTCGAGCCGCTGCGTTTCAACGTACCGGCGGGATTCGTCTGGCCCAAGCCCGGCAACCGCCGCGAATACCTGCGCGGGCGCATCGAGCAGGGCCAGGCGATCATCTACCGCAACCAGAGCTCCGGCGTGCTGCGCAGTGCGGCGTGGGCCGAGGGTTTTGTGGAAGTGCTGGAAGGCACCACGCTGGCTCTCGGAGACCGCGTCAGCTTCATCCCTTTGAGCGAAGTCTTGAACTGACCACCGATCCCACTGTGGGCGAGGGTAAGCCCTCGCTTGTATCAAATAAAAAATAACCTGTTGATTTTAAAGCCTGAAATTTCAAGTGACCCAATCTCTGTGGCGAGCGGGCTTGCCCCGCGTTGGGCTGCGCAGCAGCCCCAAAACCATGCGCTGAGCAGTGTCAGGTATAACGCGTACTGCTTATTGGGGGCTGCTTCGCAGCCCAACGCGGGGCAAGCCCTAATGCCGTTCAGTTAAGGAAAATTTGTGGGCTTATTGTGGCGAGCGGGCTTGCCCCGCGTTGGGGTGCGAAGCGCCCCCCAATCGAGCAAAACGCGGTGTACCTGATACGGCTCAGCGCCTGGCTTTGGGGCTGCTGCGCAACCCAACGCAGGACAAGCCTGCTCGCCACAGGGAATCTGCGCTTAACTGAACGGCATTAGGGCAAGCCCGCTCGCCACAGAGAACGCGCCCGCCACAGAGGCGCCAGTTTGCTGCGCAAACGTGCTAAGTCGAAGATTTGGCTGAGCCTCCCACATTGAGTTATGGGTGCTTCAGTAATCGTCGCCGCGTTCGGTAACGTCGCGCTCCACCGGCCCTGCATCCGGGTCGTAGCCCACCGGGAATTTACCTTTCAGCGTCCACGCAAACGCGATGATCTCCGCGATGGTGCGGTACAACTCTTCGGGAATACTGTCGCCCAGTTCCATGCGCGCCAGCAGCTTCACCAGCTCGGCATTCTCATAAATGGGCACCTCGTTTTCCCGGGCCAGCTTGAGAATGGCTTCGGCCAGGGCGTCGTCGCCCTTGGCGGTGAGGGTCGGTGCCTGCTGGCCGTCGTACTTGAGGGCAATCGCCTGGCGGGGTGAGTGGGCGTCATTCATGCGGTTTCATCCACCCAGCGTTGTTCCAGTCCGGTTTTGGGGCCGCGTGGCGGTGTGCCCAAATGGCAATCGAGGTCGCCGACGTTGATGCCGGATGTCACCAGGCGTTCGCGCAACGTGCCCAGATGGCTTTCGATCAGGCTGGCCGTAAACGGCCGTGTCGCCCACAACTGGCTGGACAGTTTGCCCTGGCTCAACTGCGCCTGGACCTGCAACGGCCCCAGCGGCTCCATGTCGAACGCCAGCTCGACGCGCCAGAGCATCTGCCTGGCGTCCTTGCTGGCCTTGCGTTCGGGCTCATCCTTGTCCGGCGCGGGCTCTTCGCGCTGGAACTTGACCTGCAACGGCACGATGTCCTGCAGGTTGCGCATGGGGATTTCCATTTGCCAGGTGCTTTGCAGGCGGCCATCGGCGGTGAGGCCGGTTTGTTCCAGGCTCGACAGTTGATGGCTCTGTAGCCGGGAAATCGCTCCGGCCGCCAGGCGTAGCAGGTTTTCCAGATCGCCTTCGCCTTCCAGTTTCGCCATCAGCCGCTCGGGCAACGGGAAGCCGGCGGGCGCCTGGCGCGCGCCGACCTGTCCGAGCGTACCGAGCGGGCTGCGCACGAAATTCGGCATGGCCTGGGCCAGTGTGTTGGCGGCAAGAATGGCGCCCAGGTGGGTGGACGCGGGCAGGACGGGCAGCAGGTCGGCGACCAGGCGCAGCAGCGCGCCTTTCATATCCAGCGGCGGAATCTGCGGGTTTTGCCCGACCAGTAATCTGGCTTCAAGAAAAGCGCCGCTGTTCTGGATCACTTGCGCCAGCACCTTGGGATTGCTCACCTGGGCCAGATCCGGCAATGCCGCCAACAAGCGGTCGGCCGCTGCGCGCAGATCGGCTGAGACGCTGTCGCCACGGGGCAGGTTCTGCAGGGCGGTGAACACCGCATCCAGCGAGCCCTGACGACTTTGCTGGGTCGCGAGCTGCTGGGTGACGGCCAGTTGGTCCTGAAGCCCGCTCAGCGGCACAAAATTCAGCGTTTGCGCATTCTGCACCACGGCGCTGAGCAAGCTGCCCACCCGCAACGGCTGCGGGCTCTCTACGGTCAGGGTGGCGCCAGCCAAGGCATTATTGAGCACCGTGACCAGCGAGCGGTAGACCGCCGGTTGCGCAGTGCCCTGGGGCAGCACCTGGGTGGTCAGCACCTTGGCCTGCAACAGCGTGCCGACCGGCAACTGCTCGGTGTCGAGACTGGTCAGGGCGGCGACATTGGCGCTCATGGCCTGCTGCAGACTCAACGTCAGGTTGCCTGCCTGCGTCTGGCTGACTGCGACGTTACTGCCCAACGGCAGCGGTTGCGGGCTGCTGGCCTGCACCAGCGTCTGGCGGCCGCCGTCGAGCGTCAGCTTGAGCAGCAACTGAAACGCCTCACCGCCTTGTTTGAGCGCGATGACTTCGGCATTCGCGGTTTTTCCCGCGTCGATCAGCCCGACCTGTGGCTCCAGCAGTTTCAGCAACTGGCCCACCGCGGGCGCAGCGCTGGGCCCTGCCGCCGGGACGGGAGCAAGCGTGGGAAGGTTGATTTCACCGGTCATCGTGCGCGCCATCTCTGGGGAAATTGCCCTCTTTAGCGTAGGACATCGCATGTATAATGCCGCCCGTGCGCACAGAGAGCGCTAAAAACCTCACAACCATTTGATCCCGCTCTCTAAATCAGTCGCCAAAGCCGTTATTGTGCTGCTCTCTATAACGGCCGCCGCACCGCCGACTTGAACCGTAAAGGCCCACGATCTTTTGACCAGCCCTCTTCTTGAAGCCATAGCGCTTGCCTGTGAACGCGACCTGCGCCTGCTGTTCGAACACCTCGAATTGCGGATCGCGGCGGGCGACATGGTGCAGGTCAGCGGCCCCAACGGCAGCGGCAAGACCAGTCTGCTGCGCCTGCTCGCGGGGTTGATGCAGCCGACTGCAGGCGTGGTGCGGCTCAACGGCAAACCGCTGGACGAGCAACGCCGCGAGCTTGCACGCAACCTGATCTGGATCGGCCACGCCGCCGGGATCAAGGATGTGCTCAGCGCTGAAGAAAACCTCGGCTGGCTCTGCGCCCTGCATCGCCCGGCCAGTCGCGACGCGATCTGGCAGGCCCTGGCCGCTGTCGGCCTCAAGGGCTTTGAAGACGTGCCGTGCCACACCCTGTCCGCCGGCCAGCAACGTCGCGTGGCGCTGGCGCGTCTGTATCTGCCCGGCCCGCCGTTGTGGATCCTCGACGAGCCGTTCACCGCCCTGGACACACAAGGCGTCGCCCAACTCGAAAAGCACCTGGCCAGGCACTGTGAGCAGGGCGGCAGCGTAGTGCTCACCACGCACCACACCCTCGCGCACACGCCCGCCGGTTACCGCGAGCTGGACCTGAGCCGGTGGCCGGCATGAGTGTGTTCGCCCTGCTGGTCGCCCGCGAGGCGCGGCTGTTGTGCCGTCGCCCGGCCGAGTTGGCCAACCCCCTGGTATTCTTCGCCATCGTCATTGCGCTGTTCCCGTTGGCAGTCGGCCCCGAGACCGGGCTATTGCAAACCTTGTCCCCGGGACTGGTGTGGGTGGCCGCGCTGTTATCCGTGCTGCTGTCGCTGGACGGGCTGTTTCGCAGTGATTTCGAAGACGGCTCCCTGGAGCAGTGGGTCCTTTCGCCGCACCCGTTGCCGCTTCTGGTATTGGCCAAGGTGCTGGCACACTGGGTGTTTTCCGGCCTGGCGCTGGTGTTGCTTGCGCCGCTTCTGGCGATGATGCTGGGCTTGCCCGTCGAGTGTCTGCCGGTATTGTTACTGTCTTTGTTGCTCGGCACGCCGGTGCTCAGCCTGCTGGGGGCGGTGGGCGCTGCGTTGACCGTCGGTTTGAAGCGCGGCGGCCTGCTGCTGGCCCTGTTGATTCTGCCGTTGTATATCCCGGTGTTGATCCTCGGCAGCGGCGCGTTGCAGGCCGCGCTCATGGGGCTGCCGGCCAGCGGTTACCTGTTGTGGCTGGGCAGCCTGACCGCCCTGGCGGTAACCCTGACACCCTTTGCCATAGCGGCCGGCCTGAAAATCAGCGTTGGCGAATAATGAGGTCTGGCTCGGCCAGTAAAGACCCTAAGCGTTTTGCCACGGCAAGACGCAACCGTGAGAAACAGCAATGAACTGGACCTGGTTTCACAAGCTCGGCTCGCCCAAATGGTTTTACGGCATCAGCGGCAAGCTGCTGCCGGCGTTGAGCATCGCCGCACTCCTGCTGATCGGCATCGGCCTGGTCTGGGGTCTGGCCTTCGCACCGCCGGACTATCAGCAAGGCAACAGTTTTCGCATCATCTATATCCACGTACCCGCCGCCATGCTGGCGCAGTCCTGCTACGTGATGCTGGCGGTGTGCGGCATCGTCGGCCTGGTGTGGAAGATGAAGCTGGCCGACGTGGCCCTGCAATGCGCTGCGCCCATCGGTGCGTGGATGACCGGCGTGGCATTGGTGACGGGTGCGATCTGGGGCAAACCCACCTGGGGTTCGTGGTGGGTGTGGGATGCGCGCCTGACCTCGATGCTGATCCTGCTGTTCCTGTATTTCGGCCTGATTGCCCTGGGCAACGCGATCAGCAACCGTGACAGCGCGGCCAAGGCCTGCGCGGTGCTGGCCATTGTCGGCGTGATCAACATCCCGATCATCAAATACTCGGTTGAGTGGTGGAACACCCTGCACCAGGGCGCCACCTTCACCCTCACCGAAAAACCGGCAATGCCCGTGGAAATGTGGGCGCCACTGCTGCTGATGGTGCTGGGCTTCTACTGCTTCTTCGGCGCCGTGTTGCTGCTGCGCATGCGCCTTGAAGTGCTCAAGCGTGAGGCCCGCGCCAGTTGGGCCAAGGCCGAAATACAGCGCTGCCTGGGAGTACGCCCGTGAGCTTTGCCTCGTTCAGTGATTTTCTCGCGATGGGCCACCACGGCCTGTATGTGTGGACGGCCTACGGCATCTGCCTGGCGGTGCTGGCCCTCAACGTCGGCGCGCCGATCCTGGCCCGCAAGCGTTACCTGCAACAAGAGGCGCGTCGTTTGCGCCGGGAGACCGAAAAGTGAATCCGCTGCGTAGAAAGCGCCTGTTGATCATCCTCGCCATCATGGCCGGCGTCGGCATTGCCGTGGGTCTGGCATTGAGTGCGCTGCAGCAGAACATCAACCTCTTCTATACGCCGACCCAGATCGCCAACGGCGAAGCGCCTCTGGACACGCGGATCCGCGCCGGCGGCATGGTGGAAAAGGGCTCGTTGAAACGTTCCGGCGACTCCCTGGACGTGACCTTCGTGGTCACCGACTTCAACAAGGCCGTGACCATCACCTATCGCGGTATCCTCCCGGACCTGTTCCGTGAAGGCCAGGGCATCGTTGCCTTGGGCAAGCTCGACGCCAGGGGCGTGGTGGTGGCCGATGAAGTGCTGGCCAAGCACGACGAGAAATACATGCCGCCCGAGGTGACCAAAGCCCTTAAAGACAGCGGCCAATCCGCGCCAACCCCGGCCAGGGAGGTTAAGCCATGACGTCCGCATTGTTTATTCCGGAGCTTGGCCAGTTGGCGATGATCCTCGCCCTGTGCTTCGCCGTCGTGCAGGCCGTGGTGCCGTTGCTCGGCGCCTGGCGCGGCGACCGGCTGTGGATGAGCCTGGCGCAGCCGGCCGCCTGGGGCCAGTTTGCCTTCCTGCTGTTCGCGTTCGGTTGCCTGACCTACGCCTTCATGACCGACGACTTTTCCGTCGCCTACGTCGCCAACAACTCCAACAGCGCCTTGCCCTGGTACTACAAGTTCAGCGCCGTGTGGGGTGCCCACGAAGGCTCGCTGTTGCTGTGGGCCTTGATCCTCGGCGGCTGGACCTTCGCCGTGTCGGTGTTCTCGCGCCAATTGCCGCAGGTGATGCTGGCCCGCGTGCTGGCGGTGATGGGCATGATCAGCATCGGTTTCCTGCTGTTCCTGATCATGACCTCCAACCCGTTCAGCCGCATCCTGCCGCAGATCCCGATGGACGGGCGCGACCTTAATCCGTTGCTGCAGGACATCGGCCTGATCGTGCACCCGCCGATGCTCTACATGGGCTACGTCGGGTTCTCCGTGGCCTTCGCCTTCGCCATCGCTGCCTTGCTCGGCGGACGCCTCGATGCGGCCTGGGCACGCTGGTCGCGGCCATGGACCATCGTCGCCTGGGCCTTCCTCGGCATCGGCATTACGCTGGGTTCGTGGTGGGCCTACTACGAACTCGGCTGGGGCGGCTGGTGGTTCTGGGACCCCGTGGAAAACGCCTCGTTTATGCCTTGGCTGGTGGGCACTGCGCTGATTCACTCGCTGGCGGTCACGGAAAAGCGCGGCGTGTTCAAAAGCTGGACGGTGTTGCTGGCAATCGCCGCGTTTTCCCTCAGCCTGCTCGGCACGTTCCTCGTGCGTTCGGGGGTGCTGACGTCGGTGCACGCGTTCGCGTCCGACCCAGCGCGGGGCGTGTTCATCCTGATCTTCCTGCTGTTCGTGGTCGGCGGCTCTCTGACCCTGTTCGCCCTGCGCGCACCGGTGGTCAAGAGCCAGGTGGGCTTCAACCTGTGGTCGCGGGAAACCCTGCTGCTGGGCAATAACCTGGTGCTGGTGGTGGCCGCCTCGATGATCCTGCTCGGCACCCTGTATCCGCTGGTGCTGGATGCCCTGAGCGGCGCCAAGCTGTCAGTTGGCCCGCCGTATTTCAACGCGTTGTTCATTCCATTGATGGGCCTGCTGATGGTGGTGATGGCAATCGGCATGCTGGTGCGCTGGAAAGACACCCCGCTGAAGTGGCTGGCCGGCATGCTGTTGCCGGTGCTGCTGGGCAGCGTGGCCCTGGCGGTGATCGCAGGCATTGCCTATGGCGACTTCAATTGGGCGGTGCTCGCCACCTTCCTGCTGGCGGGCTGGGTATTGCTCGCCGGTGTGCGTGACCTCGTCGACAAGACGCGCCACAAAGGCTTGATCAAAGGCCTGCCGGGCCTCACTCGCAGTTACTGGGGCATGCAGATTGCGCACCTGGGCATTGCGGTGTGCGCGCTGGGCGTAGTGCTGTCCAGCCAGAACAGCGCCGAGCGCGACCTGCGCCTGGCGCCGGGCGAATCGATGGACCTGGCCGGTTACCAGTTCATTTTCGAAGGCGCCAGGCACTTCGAGGGGCCGAACTTCACCTCCGACAGAGGCACCGTGCGCGTCATCCGCAGCGGCAAGGAAGTGGCCGTGCTGCACCCGGAAAAACGCCTGTACACGGTGCAGAGTTCGATGATGACCGAAGCCGGCATCGACGCCGGTTTTACCCGAGACCTGTATGTGGCCCTGGGCGAACCGTTGGGCGAGGGCGCCTGGGCGGTGCGCGTGCACGTCAAACCGTTCGTGCGCTGGATCTGGTTCGGCGGCCTGCTCACCGGCGCAGGCGGTTTGCTGGCGGCGCTTGACCGGCGTTATCGCATCAAAGTCAAAACCCGGGTGCGCGAAGCCCTCGGCCTGCAAGGAGCTGCGGTATGAAGCGAGGGTTGATGCTGGTGCCACTGGTGCTGTTTCTGCTGGTGGCGGTGTTTCTCTATCGCGGGCTGTACCTGAACCCCGCCGAGTTGCCGTCGGCCATGATCGGCAAGCCGTTTCCCGACTTCTCGTTGGCCAGCGTGCAGGGCGATAAAACCCTGACCCGCGCCGACCTGCTGGGCAAGCCGGCGCTGGTCAACGTGTGGGGCACCTGGTGCATCTCCTGCCGCGTCGAGCACCCGGTGTTGAACAAGCTGGCCGAGCAGGGCGTGGTGATCTACGGCATCGATTACAAGGACGACAACGCCGCCGCGCTGAAATGGTTGGCCGAGTTTCACAACCCTTATCAACTGAATATTCGCGATGACGACGGCAACCTCGGGTTGAACCTTGGCGTGTACGGCGCTCCGGAAACCTTCTTCATCGATGCCAGGGGCGTGATCCGCGACAAGTACGTCGGCGTGATTGACGAGGCGGTGTGGCGCGAGCAACTGGCCGCCAAGTACCAGGCACTGGTCGATGAGGCCAAGCCATGAAGCGCCTGCTTGCCGCTGCCGTGCTGGTCCTGGGATTGGCCGGTGTGGCCCACGCTGCCATCGATACCTATGAATTTGCCAGTGACGCCGAGCGCACGCGGTTTCGCGAACTGACCAAAGAACTGCGCTGCCCCAAGTGCCAGAACCAGGACATCGCCGACTCCAACGCGCCCATCGCCGCCGACCTGCGCAAAGAGATCTTCCGCATGCTGGGGGAGGGCAAGGACGACCAGCAGATTATCGACTTCATGGTCGACCGCTACGGTGATTTCGTGCGCTACAAACCGGCCCTCAACGCCAAAACCGCGCTGCTCTGGTTCGGGCCTGCCGGGTTGTTGCTGACGGGGCTGGTCGTCATGGCGGTGATCGTGCGTCGTCGGCGTGCTGCACCGACCGATGGATCCGACGCGCTGTCCCCTGAGGAGCGCAAACGTCTCGACCACTTGCTGGATGCCAAGACCGATGATTGATTTCTGGCTCGCCGCCGGCTTGCTGCTGTTGACCGCCCTGAGTTTTCTGTTGATTCCCGTGTTGCGCGACCGGCGTGCCCAGCGTGAAGAGGATCGCACCGCCCTGAACGTCGCGCTGTATCAGGAGCGCCTCGCCGAGCTGCAAGTGCAGCAGCAGGAAGGCGTACTTAACGCTGCGCAATTGGAGACCGGCCGTGCCGAAGCTGCGCGCGAATTATTGGCCGACACCGAAGGCGTGCAGCCGCCCCGCGAGTCGCGCCTGGGCAAACCGCTGCCATTGTTGGCGGCGTTTCTGGTCCCGGTGCTGGGCGTTGCGCTGTACTTGCACTACGGCGCCAGCGACAAGGTTGAACTGACCCGCGAATTCTCGCGGCCGCCGGTGTCCATGGAAGACATGACCCACCGCCTGGAGCGCGCCGCTGCGGCCCAGCCCGACTCGGCCGAAGGCCTGTATTTCCTTGGCCGCGCCTATATGGGTCAGGGCCGTTCTGCCGATGCCGCCCGGGTGTTCGAACGCACCGTGGCCCTCGCCGGGCGCCGGCCGGAACTGCTCGGGCAGTGGGCGCAGGCGCAGTATTTTGCCGACAACAAACAATGGTCGCCCAGGATTCAGGCACTCACGGACGAAGCGTTGAAGCTGGACCCGAAGGAAGTCACCAGCCTCGGCCTGCTTGGCATCGCCGCGTTCGAGGGCCAGCGCTATCAGGCAGCCATCGACTACTGGAACCGCCTGTTGGCGCAGTTGCCGGCCGAAGACAACTCCCGCGCCGCACTGCAGGGTGGCATCGACCGCGCGGCGCAGAAACTCAAGGAGGGCGGCGGCGTGGTGGCGCAAAAGTCGGTGATGACGGTGCGCGTGGACCTGTCCGCCGAGGTAAAAGCCAACGTCCTGCCCACCGACAGCGTGTTCATCTTCGCCCGCGCGGTAAAGGGCCCGCCCGCGCCGCTGGCGGTCAAGCGTGTGACCGTCGCCGAGCTGCCGATCACCGTTGAACTGGGGGATGCCGACGCGATGATGGCGTCGTTGAAACTGTCCAACTTCCCTGAAGTCCAACTGGTTGCGCGCATATCCCGGGCAGGTATTCCAACCGCCGGCGAGTGGATCGGCCGCAGCCAACCCCTGGCCAGCAGCACCACTGCGTTGCAGCCGCTGACCATCGACAGTCCGGACCCGTAACTTCGAGGAAACGCCCATGACCGCCATTGCACGCATCACCCTGCTCAGCCTCGTACTCGGCTTGAGTGCCTGCGCGGTCCACCGCCCACCTCCGGTGCCCACCGGCCCGACCATCCCGCCAACGGGCCCGTCGACGCAGCCGAGCACTCAACCTTCCGGCCCGGTCACGCCACAGCCCAAGCCTGTGCCGAGCAAATCCCCAACCTTCGCCCCGCCACCTGGCGCCGCCAGCCACTGGGACGGCAAGATGCAGGTGTATGTGCTGGAAGAGCAGCCCGACACCTTCTACCGCCAGCGCACCTACTACCGCTGGAGCAACGGCTGGAGCCGCTCCATCAGCCCGAACGGGCCATGGGAAGAAACCGACGTGCAGGGCGTGCCGCCGGGCTTGAGCAAGCAGTACGCACAATGACAAAAGGCGACCTTCGGGTCGCTTTTTCCATCCCGCAAGCCAGTTCCCACAGGAAATTCTATTCGGCCATCAAACCGAGGTATTCCCGACTCCGCCTGCCAATGGGTGTATGGCGGTCCGCGCTCCGGTAAGGTAGCTCCCATGTCTGGAAAACAAGCAAACAGGGTGTATTGATGGCCGGCAGGTTGATCTATCTCATCGGGCCGTCGGGTTCGGGCAAGGACAGCCTGTTGGACGCCGCACGCTCACGCCTGGCCGAGCGCGGTTGTCGCATCGTGCGCCGCGTCATCACGCGTTCGGCGGAGGCGGTGGGCGAGGCGGCGCAGGGTGTGACCCCGGAGCAGTTTGCCGCGCTGCAGGCGCAGGGCGCATTTGCCCTCAGTTGGCAGGCCAATGGGTTGTCCTACGGCATCCCGCGCGAGATCGACGATTGGCTGGCGGCGGGGGAGGACGTGCTGGTCAACGGCTCCCGTGCGCATCTGGCGCAAACCCGCGAGCGCTACCCGGGCATGGGGGTGCTGTTGCTGACGGTGGATCACACCCTGTTGCGCCAGCGCCTGATCGCGCGGGGGCGTGAGTCGTTGGCCGATATTGAGGAACGGCTGGCGCGCAATGCGCGGTTCACGGCGCAGATGATCGCCGGCAATGACGCCGGGTTGTACGTACTCGACAATTCCGGCGCTCTGGAAGATACCGTCGAACATCTCTTGTCAGTCCTGCTGAAAATCCAGCGTGGGAGGGGGCTTGCTCCCGATGGCGGTGGAACCGTCGCCTGATGAATTGACTGACCGAGCAAGCCCCCTCCCGCACTGGATCTGCATCGTCCTTCGCTATCCCAATATCCCGTCACATAACCGGCAGTCACCCAAGTGAATGTTGTGCTTGAGTAAAGATAACTCTAGGGTTATTTTTAATCGAGCCAAGCCAAGGAGGCCGAGGTGCAAAGCAGGGTGTTGATCAAGGAACTGCAGGAAGCAGGTTGGGTGCTGGATCGCGTCACGGGCAGCCATCATATTTTTACCCACCGCTATAACCCGTACACGATCCCGGTGCCCCATCCCAAAAAGGATCTGCCGCTTGGCACCGTCAGCAGCATCAGAAAACGCGCCGGTCTGTTTCAGTTTTAAGGAGAGCATGCATGCAATACCCAATCTGTATCGAATGGGGCGATGACTTCACCGCCACCGGCATCCAGATCCCAGACATTCCCGGCGCTGTTACCGCCGGAGACAGTTTTGAAGAGGCGTACAACGCAGCGGTGGAAGTCGCGCACATCATGCTGCAGGAGATTGCCGCAGAGGGTGGGGTGATTCCAATGCCGACGTCGGTGGCCAATCACCACGCCGACGAAGCGTACGCCGGCATGGGCTGGGGGATGCTGGAGCTGGACATTTCGCCCTATCTGGGCCGGACCGAGAAGGTCAATGTGACCTTGCCCGGTTATGTCATCCAGCGTATCGACCGCTATGTGCGCGAGCACAAGGTCAAAAGCCGCTCGTCATTTCTGGCGGACGCGGCCTTGGAGAAGTTGGTGCGTTCCTAGGCGGTAGCGACCGCCGCGTGCCGTGATGCACTCAAAAAGCGCAGCAACGCCAGCAACGGGAATGCGCTGCCCACCAGCATGACGCCCAGCCAGCCGCCGTGTTCATACACGCTGCTGGCAATCGCCGAGCCGAAGGCGCCGCCGATGAAGATGCTGGTCATGTACAACGCATTCAGGCGGCTGCGACTATTGGCGTCGAGGGCGTAGATGGCGCGCTGGCCGAGCACCATGTTCATCTGCACGCAGAAATCCAGCACCACGCCGGTCACGGCCAGGCCGATGACGCTGTACAACGGATGCACCAGGGCCGGCAGGAAGCTCAACGCGGCAAACAGCATGGCCAGCAGCGAGGCGCGATGGGTGTGGCCCGCGTCGGCCAGACGGCCGGCAATGGGCGCGGCGATGGCGCCGATGGCGCCCACCAGGGCGAAGAGTGCGATCTGTGTCTGGCTCAGACCGTGGCTGCGCACCAGCTCCAGCGGAGCGGCGGTCCAGAACAGGCTGAAGGTGGCGAACAGGCAGCCCTGGTAAAACGCGCGCTGGCGCAGTAGCGGTTGTTCACGCAGCAGGGTGCCCAGGGAGCGCAGTAATTGGCCGTAGCTGGCGCTGTGGTCGGGTTGACGCTTGGGAATGGTCAGCATCAGCACCACGCTGATAAACGCCATCAACGCGGCGGCCGCCATGAACATCGCGCGCCAGCCGAAGTGGTCGGCCACCAGGCTGGACACCGGCCGTGCGAGCAAAATGCCGAGTAGCAAGCCGCCCATGATGCTGCCCACCACCCGGCCACGCGATTCGGCGGGCGCGAGGTGCGCGGCCAGCGGGATCAGGATCTGCACCGACACCGAACTGAAGCCGATCAGCAGCGACACCAGCAGGAACAGGTTCGGCTGCTCGGTAAATGCCGCGCCCAGCAGGCTGGCGATGGCGACCACGGTGGTGGTGATCATCAGCTTGCGGTTTTCCAGCAGGTCACCCAACGGCACCAGAAAAAACAGGCCCAGGGCATAGCCGATCTGCGTCAGCGACACGATCAGGCTCGCCATCGCGGGCGTCAGGCCGATGTCCGGCGCGATCAGTTCGATGATCGGTTGTGCGTAGTAGATGTTGGCCACAATGGCGCCGCAGCAAAACGCAAACAGCATCACCATGCCTCGGGTCATGCTGCTTGTAGCGTGGGACGTAGCGTTCATGGTGTTCTCATAAAGCAAGGGAGGATGGCGAGCGAGAGTAGAGACAACGCCCTGGGACGAGTAGGCTGTTCGGCGTGATATTACTTATGTCGGGCAATGATACATTCAGTCACAACTGCCGAAACAGGAAATCCACTGCGATGAAGATCACGTTGAACAAGATGATTTTGGCCTCAACCCTCGCCGCTGCCATGGCGGTGGGCCTGGCGCACGCGGCCGAGGCCCCGCGCGTTGGCGTCCGCGGCGCCATCACTGCGATGGACGGGGATGCCATGCACGTCAAGGTCAACAGCGGCGAAGACGTCGTCGTGCACCTCACCCCGGCCACCCAGGTACGCGCTGTGACCCTGACCAAAATTGATCAGATCAAGCCGGGCAGCTACATCGGCTCGGCTGCCATGCCCAATGCCGACGGCACCCTGACCGCCCTTGAAGTCCACGTATTCCCCCCGGCCATGGCCGGCACGGGTGAAGGGCATCGCGCGTTCGATTTAAAGGAAGGCAGCAGCATGACCAATGGCACCGTCGGCGACCTGGTGGTCAGCAACGGGCGCACGTTGACCGTCAGATACAAGGGCGGCGAGCAGAAGATCGTGGTGCCGGATGATGTGCCGATCGTCAACCTGGAGCCTGGGGATCGCACGTTGCTCAAGCCGGGCGTGAAGGTGGTGTTGTTCGCGTCGCAGGGGGCGGGCGGGAAAGTCACTGCCCAGGCGATCTCTGCCGGGAAGGATGGCGTGACACCGCCGATGTAATTGGCGAATGCAAAACCAATGTGGGAGCAGGCAAGCCAGCTCCCACAGTTATGACCGCGTTTGATTATTGACCGGAGTAGATCTGGTCAAACACGCCGCCATCATTGAAGTGGGTCTTCTGCACGGTGCGCCAGTCGCCAAAGGTCTTCTCCACCGACAGGAAGTCGACTTTCGGGAAACGGTCGGTGTACTTGGCCAGCACTGCCGGGTCACGTGGGCGCAGGTAGTTGTTGGCGGCAATTTCCTGGCCTTCGGGCGACCACAGGTACTTCAGGTAGTCTTCGGCGGCTGCGCGGGTGCCTTTCTTGTCGACGACCTTGTCGACCACCGACACTGGCGGCTCGGCCTCGGCGGAGACGCTTGGGTAGATCACTTCGAACTGATCGCGGCCGAATTCACGGGCGATCATTTCCGCTTCGTTCTCGAAGGTCACCAGCACGTCGCCGATCTGGTTGGTCATGAACGTGGTGGTCGCGGCGCGGCCACCGGTGTCCAGCACTGGCGCCTGTTTGAACAGCTTGCCGACAAACGCCTTGGCCTTGTCTTCGTCACCACCGTTCTTGAGTACATAGCCCCAGGCCGACAGGTAGGTGTAGCGGCCGTTACCGGACGTCTTGGGGTTGGGCACGATCACTTGCACACCGTCTTTCAACAGGTCCGGCCAGTCTTTCAGGGCTTTCGGGTTGCCCTTGCGCACGATGAACACGGTGGCCGAGGTGAACGGCGCGCTGTTGTTCGGCAGGCGCGTGACCCAGTTGTCCGGCACCAGTTTGCCGTTATCGACCAGGGCATTGATGTCGGTGGCCATGTTCATGGTGATCACGTCGGCCGGCAGCCCATCGATGACCGAGCGCGCCTGTTTGCTGGAGCCGCCGAAGGACATCTGCAGGGTCAGCTTGTCGTTCGGGTGCTCGCTGTCCCAGTGCTTCTGGAAGGCTGCGTTGTAGTCCTTGTAGAAATCGCGCATCACGTCGTAGGAGACGTTGAGCAGTGTGACGGGGGCTGCCTGCACGGCGCCCGCGAGGGCAAGGCCGGCGGCCAGCAGAGAGGCGCTAACGAGTTTTTTCACTGCTCATTCCTTGTTGTTCGAGAAGAGGGGAGGCACTTTGCCAGCGACTATAGCGGCACCCGCATAGCGCCTTAAAGATTAAAAAGAACTTTGCTTATTCCACTTTCTTGAAAAGATTGCTGCCACAGCGCGAACAGAACGCTGCGTTGGGCTCATGGCTGTCTTTCTTGCACACCGGGCAGTCGGTTTGCAGCTGTTCACCGCGCATCGCGCTGGCCAGTTCAGCGGTGAAAATCCCGGTGGGCACGGCGATGATCGAGTAACCGGTGATCATCACCAGTGACGAAATCACCTGGCCCAGCGGGGTCCTGGGCACGATATCGCCAAAGCCCACGGTGGTCAGCGTCACGATCGCCCAGTAGATGCCCTTGGGAATGCTGGTAAAGCCGTGTTCCGGGCCTTCGATCACGTACATCAGGGTGCCGAACACGGTCACCAGGGTGCACACGCTGACCAGGAACACCACGATCTTCTGCTTGCTGCCGCGCAGCGCCGCCATCAGGTAGTTGGCCTGCTTGAGGTAGGGGCTGAGCTTGAGTACGCGGAAAATCCGCAGCATGCGGATGATGCGGATGATCAACAGGTACTGCGCGTCGCTGTAATACAGCGCGAGGATGCCGGGCACGATGGCCAGCAGGTCCACCAGCCCATAAAAACTGAAGGCATAACGCAACGGCTTGGGCGAGCAATACAGGCGCAGGCAGTACTCGACGGCGAAGATCAGCGTGAAGCCCCACTCGATATAGGCCAGCACATTGGCGTAGTTCTGGTGGACCTGGTCGATGCTGTCGAGCATCACGATCACCAGGCTGGCGAGAATGATCAGCAGCAGGATGCCGTCAAAGCGCCGCCCGGCCACGGTGTCGCTCTGGAAAACCATGACGTAGAGCCGCTGACGCCAATCGTTATTGCTGTGCATAAAGAACGCCCGAATCGAAGGTCGGGCAAGCCTATGGGGATTCGAAGGGGCTGTCCATGCGGCGGCGGGTTTTGGGTGAGTCAGAGCGACCGTGGTGGACCCATCGCGAACAAGCCCCTCCCACAGGGACTGCATTTATCCTTCGCGAATCGAGAAGTTCGCCATGTGCTCGAGGCCCTTGATCAGTGCCGAATGGTCCCAGTTGCCACCGCCGAGTGCCTTGCAGGTACTGAACACCTGCTGGGTGGCGGCGGTATTGGGCAGGTTGATCCCCAGCTCCTTTGCCCCGGCCAGCGCCAGGTTCAAATCCTTCTGGTGCAGGTTGATACGAAAGCCCGGGTCGAAGGTGCCGTTGATCATGCGTTCACCGTGCACTTCGAGGATTCGGGAGGCGGCAAAGCCACCCATCAGCGCTTCGCGCACCCTGGCCGGGTCGGCGCCGTTTTTTGCCGCGAACAGCAATGCTTCGGCCACCGCCTGGATGTTCAGCGCCACGATGATCTGGTTGGCCACCTTGGCCGTCTGGCCATCGCCATTGCCGCCGACCAGCGTGATGTTCTTGCCCAGGCTCTGCAGCAGCGGCAGGGCGCGCTCAAAGGTCTGCGGCTGACCACCGACCATGATGCTCAGGCTGCCGGCCCTGGCGCCGACTTCACCGCCGGACACCGGTGCGTCGAGGTAGTGCGCGCCGGTCTCATTGATCTTCGCCGCAAAGGCTTTGGTGGCGGTGGGGGAGATCGAACTCATGTCGATTACCACCTTGTCTGGCGACAGCCCGGTGGCCACGCCGTTGGCACCGAACAGCACGTCCTCGACCTGCGGCGTGTCGGGCACCATCACGATGATGAACTCGGCCTCCCGCGCCACCTGCTGCGGGGTGGCCAGGGCCACGGCGCCGGCGCTGATCAGTTCAGCCGGCGCCTTGCTGTGGTGTTCGCAGAGAAACAATTGATGACCAGCCTTTTGCAGGTTCGCAGCCATGGGCAGGCCCATGATGCCGGTGCCGATAAAACCGATGTTAGCCATGAAAAAATCCTCTTTTTATTACACAGCAGGTCCCATGTGGGAGGGGGCTTGCCCCCTCCCACATTTGGTTCTGTGTTGTGTTTGTTAGATCGCGTTGTGAGTTTTGAGCCAACCCAAACCAGCTTCGGTGGTGGTCGACGGCTTGTATTCACAGCCGACCCAACCCTGGTACCCGATGCGGTCCAGATGTTCGAACAGGAAGCGGTAGTTGATCTCGCCGGTGCCCGGCTCGTTGCGCCCTGGGTTGTCGGCCAGTTGGATGTGGTTGATCACCTCCAGGTGAGTGGCCATGGTTCGGGCCAGGTCGCCCTCCATGATTTGCATGTGGTAGATGTCGTATTGCAGGAACAGATTGTCACTGCCCACCTGCTCGCGGGTCGCCAGGGCTTGCGCGCTGTTGTTGAGGTAGAACCCCGGGATATCGCGGGTGTTGATCATTTCCATCACCAGCCGGATGCCCGCCGCCTGAAGGTGTTCGGCGGCGTACTTGAGGTTGGCGACAAAAGTCTGCTCCACGGTTTTATCGTCCACCCCTTCGGGGCGAATGCCCGCCAGGCAGTTGACCTGGGTATTGCCCAGCACCTGGGCGTAGGCGATGGCGAGCGTGACCCCGGCGCGGAACTCCTCGACCCGGTCAGGGTGGCACGCGATGCCGCGCTCACCCTTGGCCCAGTCACCGGCCGGCAGATTGAACAGCACCTGCGTGAGGCCGTTGGCCTCGAGCTGCGTCTTGATTTCGGTGGAGCCGAACTCGTACGGGAACAGGTATTCGACGCCGGTGAAACCGGCGTCGGCGGCCGCCTTGAAACGGGCGAGGAAATCCTGTTCGGTAAACAGCATGGACAGGTTGGCGGCAAAGCGCGGCATAGGGTTCTCCTTAATCGAGCAGGGCAATGGCAGTCGGCGCATCGTTGCCGACCAGCGCCAGGTCTTCGAATTCATTGACGGCGTTGATCTCGGTGCCCATGGAAATATTGGTCACGCGCTCCAGAATAATCTCAACGATCACCGGTACCTTGAATTCTTCGATCATTTCCTGCGCCTTGCGCAGCGCCGGCTGGATCTGGCCCGGCT
Organism: Pseudomonas sp. PvP025; assembly: GCF_017832155.1. Classification (NCBI taxonomy): domain Bacteria; kingdom Pseudomonadati; phylum Pseudomonadota; class Gammaproteobacteria; order Pseudomonadales; family Pseudomonadaceae; genus Pseudomonas; species Pseudomonas sp. PvP025. The sequence continues at coordinate 171,420 of NZ_JAFIBJ010000001.1, forward strand.
CGAACACCCGCAGCGCCTTGCAGCCCAGGCCTTCGGCGACGGCCACATGGTCGACGCCATAGCCGTTCAGCTCCGGCGCGTTGAGGTTGTCGAAAGACAGCTGCACGCAATAATCCATGTCAAAGCCGCGCTGGGCCTGGCGTATCAAGCCCAGGTAGGAATTGTTCACCACCACATGGATATACGGCAGCTTGAACTGTGCGCCCACCGCGAGTTCTTCGATCATGAACTGGAAATCATAGTCGCCCGACAGCGCCACCACCCTGCGGCTCGGGTCAGCTTTGACCACGCCGAGGGCCGCCGGAATGGTCCAGCCCAGGGGGCCGGCCTGGCCGCAGTTGATCCAGTGGCGGGGTTTATAAACGTGCAGGAATTGCGCGCCGGCAATCTGCGACAGGCCGATGGTGCTGACGTAGCAGGTGTCTTTGCCGAACACCTGGTTCATCTCTTCGTACACCCGCTGCGGCTTGACCGGCACGTTATCGAAGTGGGTCTTGCGCTGCAGGGTGGCCTTGCGTTGCTGGCAGTCATGCAACCAGGCGCTGCGGTCCTTGAGTTTGCCGGCGGCTTTCCATTCGCGGGCCACCTCGATGAACATCGTCAGTGCGGCGCCGGCGTCGGAAACAATACCCAGGTCCGGGGTGAATACGCGGCCGATCTGCATCGGTTCGATGTCGACATGGATGAACGTGCGCCCCTCGGTGTACACCTCCACCGAGCCGGTATGGCGGTTGGCCCAGCGGTTGCCGATGCCCAGCACCAGGTCTGACTTGAGCAGGGTCGCGTTGCCATACCGGTGCGAGGTTTGCAGGCCGACCATGCCCACCATCTGCGGGTGATCATCCGGGAGGGTGCCCCAGCCCATCAGGGTCGGAATCACCGGGATGCCGGTCAGTTCGGCGAACGCCACCAGCAAGTCGCTGGCGTCGGCATTGATCACGCCGCCGCCGCTCACCAGTAACGGGCGTTCGGCCGCATCGAGCAGAGCCAGGGCCTTTTCCACCTGAAGGCGGGTGGCCAGCGGCTTGGCCAGGGGCAGCGGCTGGTAGGCGTCGATGTCGAATTCGATCTCGGCCATCTGCACATCGAACGGCAGGTCGATCAATACCGGGCCGGGGCGGCCGGAGCGCATTTCATAAAAGGCCTTCTGGAACGCGTAGGGCACCTGGCCCGGCTCCAGCACGGTGGTCGCCCACTTGGTCAGCGGCTTGACGATGCTGGTGATGTCGACGGCCTGGAAGTCTTCCTTGTGCAGGCGGGCACGGGGCGCCTGGCCGGTGATGCACAGGATAGGGATGGAGTCGGCTGACGCGCTGTAGAGGCCGGTGACCATGTCGGTGCCCGCCGGACCCGAAGTGCCGATACACACGCCGATATTGCCGGCCTTGGTGCGGGTATAGCCCTCGGCCATGTGCGAGGCGCCTTCAACATGGCGAGCAAGGATGTGATCGATGCCGCCAATTTTCTGCAAGGCCGAATACAGCGGGTTGATCGCGGCGCCCGGGATACCGAAGGCGGTGTTCACGCCCTCGCTACGCATCACCAGTACGGCGGCTTCGATTGCTCTCATTCTGCTCATTTTTTTGTCGCCTCGTATTTTTATAATTGTATACAAATTGCGTTTTGTCGGAGTTTATTCACGGCGGGCTGTGCAGGTCAATGCATTTTATGAGCAGGCTTTTACGTCTTTCGACGTTTTATGTGCGGTGTTTAGAGGCTTTGTTGGAGTTTTTTGTATACAAAAATAATAGTAAATGTATTCTGTTTTTATTCGCGGCTTGATCAAACAGGCCTTGAGCGCATCCTGATAACAAGAAAAAGGACGGCACCATGAGCGCGTTAAGCTTGAAACTCGCTACTCAATTGACCTGCCACGCCATCGCCGCCGGCCGTGCGATGTCCGCCGCACCGCTGACCATCGCGGTACTCGACAGCGGCGGCCACCTGATCACCCTTCAACGTGAAGACGGCGCCAGCCTGCTGCGCCCGCAGATCGCCACCGGCAAGGCCTGGGGGGCTATTGCAATGGGCAAGGGCTCACGCCTGCTGGCGTTGGACGCACAGCAGCGCCCGGCGTTTATCGCCGCATTGAACAGCCTGGGACGCGGCAGCGTGGTGCCGGCACCGGGCGGGGTGTTGATTCGGGATGGAGCGGGCGTGGTGCTGGGGGCGATCGGGATCAGCGGGGATACGTCGGATATTGATGAGCGGTGCGCGATTACGGCGATTGAGGGGCTGGGGTTGCTGGCGGACGCGGGGGTGCCAGATTGACTGGATTATCTTCAGGGCCCCATCGCAGGCAAGCCAGCCCCCACATTGGGCGGTGTAATCCTGTGGGAGTCCCCACTACCTCTTCGACGTAGCGCTGTCGCGCAGCAAACTGGGGCCTCTGTGGCGAGCGGGCTCGCCCTAATGCCGTTCAGTTAAGGAAAATGTGTGGGCGTATTGTGGCGAGCGGGCTTGCCCCGCGTTGGGGTGCGAAGCGTCCCCAATCGAGCAAAACGCGGTGTACCTGATACGGCTCAGCGCCTGGCTTTGGGGCTGCTGCGCAGCCCAACGCAGGACAAGCCTGCTCGCCACAGGGAATCTGCGCTTAACTGAACGGCATTAGGGCAAGCCCGCTCGCCACAGGAATGTGGCTGCCTGGAACTTAAGGTTTAAAATCAATACGTTATTTTGTGTTTGATAAGAGCTGGCTTGCCTGCGATGGCCTCGCCCGGATCTATCAGTCCGGCTCACATCCCTTCAACACCAACCGGATAATCGTCTGCGCCGCCGCCTCATAGTCGGCCTCATCCAGCCTGGCCTTGCCGGTCACGGCTGAAATCTGCCAGTCGAAATCCGCATAGGTCTGGGTGGCCGCCCAGATGCTGAACATCAGGTGATGGGGATCGATCGCTGCGATCAACCCGCGATCCACCCAGCTCTGGATGCAGTCGATATTGTGCCTGGCCTGGGCATTCAGTTGTTCGACTTGCTCCCCGCTCAGGTGCGGCGCGCCGTGCATGATTTCGCTGGCGAATACTTTGGAGGCGAAGGGCAGGTCGCGGGAGATGCGGATTTTCGAGCGGATGTAGTTGCTCAATACCTCCTTGGGGTCGCCTTGGGGATTGAACGGCGTGGAGGCGGCCAATATCGGCTCGATGATGCTCTCGAGCACCTCGCGGTAGAGGTTGTCCTTGGACTTGAAGTAGTAGTAGACGTTGGGCTTGGGCAGCCCGGCCTTGGCGGCGATGTCGCTGGTTTTGGTTGCGGCGAAGCCCTTGTCGGCAAACTCCTCGCTCGCCGCCCGCAGGATCTTTTCTTTATTGCGCTCGCGAATGGTGCTCATAAACCAGAGATTTCCTTGCCAGGACAGGCGGTTGCGCATGGTAGCACCGGCCATCCGCGAGCCTCAACAATGTGCCCCCCAAGGGTGGCGCCTGAGTCTGCATCGCGTTCACTTTGAAAGGCTGCTCAAGGGTGGTCGTGGCGGAATATTTAATTGGGTACTTGTCTGTTTAAAAGGCAAAAAAAGGCCATTCGGTTGAATGGCCTTTTTTTATCGACGCGGTTTACTCGGCAATCTGCAACTTGCGCGATTCGGTGTAGATATACCGCACCTTCTCATACTCGAACGGCGAGTTCATCTGACCGTAGCGGAAGCTGGTCTGATAACGCCGGTCTACTGCTCGCAACGCCCAGATTTCCGGATGGTTGGAGCTGACTTCGGCCACGTTCAGGAAGTTGATCTGGTTTTCGGCGGTGTAGTCCACCAGTAGCCCGGTAGTGTCACGCAGGTTCGACGGACCGAAGATCGGCAGCACCAGGTACGCGCCGCCGGGCACGCCGTAGAAACCCAGGGTCTGGCCGAAGTCTTCGCTCTGGCGCGGCAGGCCCATGGAGGTGGCCGGGTCCCATAGGCCGGCGATGCCGATGGTGGTGTTGACCAGCAGACGCCCGGTGGTTTCCAGCGAGCGGTGGCCCTTGAGCTGCAGCAGGCTGTTGAGCAGGTTGGGCACATCGCCCAGGTTGTTGAAGAAGTTGCTCACGCCGGTGCGCAGGAAACTGGGCGTGACGTAGCGATAACCGTCGACCACCGGCAGGAACACCCATTGGTCGAAGCGGTAATTAAAGTGGTACACGCGGCGGTTCCACGATTCCAGCGGGTCGTACACGTTGAGGGCGGTGAGCGACGAACGCTCGAACTCGCGCTGGTCCAGGCCCGGGTTGAACTTGAGCTTGGTCAGCGGTTCCTTGAAGCCATCGGCGTCGACCTTGACTGGCTCATGGGCCTTGCTGTTGTCGGCATTGGCCACGCCTGCGCACATCAGGGCGGCAAGCAGCAGAAGATATTTAGCCACGGAAGAACTCCAGCATGGCGTCGGCGTTGACGCGGTAATTAAGGTTGCCGCAGTGGCCGCCCAGCGGGTAGACGGTCAAGCGATCACCGAAGGTTTTACGCAGGAAACCCAGGTCGCCAGGGCCGAGGATCACGTCATCGGCATTGTGCATCACCGCGATTTTCGGGCTGTCATGCAGGTAGTCCTTCAGCGCGTACAGGCTGACCTGATCGACCAGTTGCAGCAGGCTGCCGCCATCGGAGCGCGCACGCCACATCGGAATGACTTGCTCGGTGAGGTAGCAATCGAAGTCGCATTGCAGCGCGCGCTTGAGGAACGGCGTGAGGCTGGTGCCTTCGGTGATCGGATATTTGGGTGGAATGATCAGGCCACGGCGGTTGATCAGGTCCGAGGTAAAGGCAATGTCGGCGGCCGAGAAACGGAACGAGGTGCCGATCAGCATGGCCATCTGTTCGTTGGTCAGGTGCTGCTTGGATTGCTGGAAGTCGTAGAGCAGGGCGTCGTTGAGGTCGATGTAGCCCTTTTGCTGGAAGTAACGGGTGAGCTTGTTCAGCACCAGCTCATAGAAGGTGGTGGTGTTGTTGATGCCCTTGACCTCGGTCTGCACCAGCTTGTCGAGGTTGGTGATCGAGGTATAGAGGTTGACCGGCGGGTTGAGCAGCAGCACTTTCTTGAAGTTGAAGCTGCGGCGGGTCTCGTCGAGCTTGCTGACGAATGCCGCATCCAGCGCACCCAGGCTGTAACCGGTGAGGTAGAAGTCGGTCACTGGCAGCGAGGCATTCTGCGCACGCACGGCCTGCATCACGCGGTACATGTCTTCGGCGTCTTCCTGGGTGATGCCCGGGGTGGCGAAGCGCGAGGCGGCGCTGATGAAGTCGAAGCTGGTGGGCGACGAGAGTTGCACCACGTGGTAGCCGGCCTGGTAATACAGTTTTTTCAGGTATTCGTTGATGCTGCTGTCGAACCGCGCGCCGGTGCCGGCGATCAGGAAGATCAGCGGCGCGGCGTGGTCCTGCTTGGCGATGCGATAGGTGAGTTTCTTCACCGCCCAGAAGTTGTCCGGCAGGCTGAACTCGCGCTCGGGGCGCATGTTCAGGGTGTGGTCGGACTGGTTGATCTCGTCGTCGCTCGGCAGGGTGGGCCGAAGATCAGGCGGGGTGGTCGCGATGGTCGCTTCGAACGGGTTGGTCAAAGGGTAGCCATAGCTGGCCTGGTCGATATCGACGGCCAGTGCTGACGCACTCAAAAATAGGCTGCCCAGCAAGGCAGCGCAGCGCAAGGAACGGAGCATGACTGGATCCCTAAGAGGAAAAGGTACTGAATGAAGTTCGCAGGCTATGACCACCACGTAATCGCCGAAGTGCCATCACTCGGCACCAAAATGTCGGAAAATTACATCAGAATTGGGCTATAGCAGGCAGAAGATACACTTTGCCACGCATTGGTGAACACTAATTGTGTGTATGTCCCTTGCCAACGGCCGGCGGGGGATTAAGCTGAGCGCCGTTTTCGCCTATCGGAGTGCCCCATGTCCCGCCGCTTCCCGTTGATTTTGCTACTGATTGCCCTGCCGTTATGGCTGGCTGCCAGTTATGGCGCACGCTATGGTTTTATGGAAGATGCGCAGTGGGTCGGCCTCTGCGCCGACGAGGCCAGTCGCTGGGAATGCCAGGTGCGTTCGAACCTTGGGTTGATGATTCACTTCCAGGTGCTTGGCTGGCTGACATTGGTGCCGGCGGTACTGGCGTTCTTCGTGCCGGGACGCACGGGGCTGGGGTTGGCGCTGTTGGCCTTGCTGTTCGGGGTGCCCGCGCTGGTGTTGTACAACGCCAGTTTTGCAGTGTTTGCGCTGGTGATTGCGGGGTTGCGGTTGGTCAGGACGCCGCGCGGTGCCTGACAGGCCTCATCGCGGGCAAGCCCGCTCCCACATTTGATTGGGTTCACATATTGCTCGCTGTGAACGCGGTTAAAATGTGGGAGCTGGCGTGCCTGCGATAGCGGTTTCAGACCTTGCGCACCCTCAGGCACCGCCACAACGCCACAACCATCAGCAGGCTGACCACCGCCCAACCCCAAGCCTGCTGGTTCAGCAAACCCTCTCGGTACAATTGCGGCGCAATGCCGACACCGATGATCAGGGCCAGCAGCAGCATCTCCCGACGTGGCCCGCCCACCGGGCGCACCAGGTACACCAAAGCCGGCAGCACCAGTGCCGCGCTGGGAAAGCTGCGATAGCGCGGGTCGAACACCATGGCGAGCATCATCACCGCGCCGGCGAACCCGGCCATTGCCACCAGCCAGCCTCCACGTCGCTCCATCCAGGCGAACGCCCGCTCACGCCAACCCTCGCGGGCACTCAGGGCGAGGGCCGCGTGAGTCAGCACCAGCAGGTTCAACACCACCAGCACGGCGGCCCAGGCCCATTCATCGGTAGAGCGTGCCGTGACGCGGGCCAGCTCAGCCCAGGTGCCGATTGAGCATGCGGCGACGGCGCCCAGCAGTGGCAGCGCAAGTGCGTTGCGCGTGCTGCGTACGCGGCCGCCCAGTACCAACGCAGCTAACAAAATGACGCCTCCGACGCCCAGCCACACTCGCCAGTACGGCACATTGCTCACCGGTCCGGCGAGGATGCCCTTTTCCTGGCGATCGGCATCGAACAGCCCCCAATAGCCGCCCACGGCACCTTCATTGAGACGTTTCCACGGCTGGTCAAAGGCTTCGATCAGGTTGTAGTGCCAGCCATTGGCTTCGGCCATGGCGACGAAGCCGCGCATGAACTTCGCCTGGTTGACCCGACTCGGCACGGCAGTCTCGCGCTGGCGGCCCTGGCTGGGCCAGCCGGTTTCGCCGATCAGTATGTCCTTGTCGGGGAAGTTGTGACCGAAGGTCTGGCGCACATCGCCCACATGCTTGAGGGCCTGGTCGATGCCGGATGGGTCATCTTCCCAGTACGGCAGCAGGTGAATGGTGAGGAAATCCACGGCCGGAGCGATTTCCGGGTGCTGCAGCCAGAATTCCCACACATCGGCATAGGTCACTGGCTGTTTGATCTGGCTTTTGACGGTGTGGATCAGCTTCACCAGTTGCGTGGCGGTGACTTCCTTGCGCAGCAGCGCTTCGTTGCCGACGATCACTGACGTCACTACGTCTGGGTTGGCGTTGGCGGCGGCGATCAGCAACTCGACTTCTTTTCTGGTGGCGATCGGGTCACTGCTGACCCAGGCGCCAATCATCAGCTTCAGCCCGTGCTTGCGTGCCAGCGCCGGTATGGCCTCAAGGCCGTACATCGAATAAGTGCGGATGCACTCAAAGCGCGTGGCCAGCAGGGCGAGGTCGGCGTCCACGCGCTCGGGGCGCAGCGTGAACGGTTGGTCGTAAGGCGATTGGTCCTTGTCGAACGGCGTGTAGGACGCGCATTGCAGCTTGTGGCTGGCGCTGGCGACGTCCGGCAGCACCACGGAACGGCCCAGGCCGTACCAGTAACCAACGAGGGCCAGCAGGCCGAGGAGCAAGGCAAGGCAATAGGGCAGGGCAGGGAAGCGGGCAGTGGCGGGCATGGTCGGCTTTTCTGGGGGAGCAAAGGCGCGCATCTTACCCGGATTTGTCCCGTCCCAGTGGGGCTGCATACTTTTGACATGCAAAGTTCGAGCGGGATATTGGCGTTAAACCCTACAAAGCGTCCTACTGGCTATGTGATGTCGTTTCTTGCTTACCCAAGGTCGCTGACAGAGCAGGTCGAATGCCCGCTCAGGTTGATGATCAAAACGTCAGCACTCCACTGATGGCGTACCACCGTGATCGACGCGCGTGATGGGGGCGCGGTGCACCCTATAACAACAGGTTGACGTCGCTCGGCATCCGCCGGGCGCAGCACTTTCGGGGAAGTACTATGAAGATGCGACGACTCTTGGGCGCAGCTGCCACTCTGGTAGTTGCGATGGGCTCCACACTTGCCAGTGCCGACAGCAAGACCCTGAGTATCGGCTACGTGGACGGCTGGTCCGACAGCGTTGCCACCACTCACGTGGCGGCTGAGGTGATCAAGCAGAAGCTCGGCTACGACGTAAAACTGCAAGCGGTCGCCACCGGGATCATGTGGCAGGGCGTCGCCACCGGCAAGCTCGATGCCATGCTCTCCGCCTGGCTGCCGGTGACCCACGGTGAATACTGGACCAAGAACAAGGACAAGGTGGTCGACTACGGCCCCAACTTCAAGGATGCGAAGATCGGCCTGATCGTGCCGGAGTACGTCAAGGCCAAGTCCATCGAAGACCTCAAGACCGACACCACCTTCAAGAACAAGATCGTCGGCATCGACGCCGGTTCAGGCGTGATGCTCAAGACCGACGAAGCGATCAAGGCCTACGGCCTGGACTACAAGCTGCAGGCCAGCTCCGGCGCAGCAATGATCGCCGAACTGACCCGTGCCGAAGACAAGCAGGAGTCCATTGCGGTCACCGGTTGGGTGCCACACTGGATGTTCGCCAAGTGGAAACTGCGTTTCCTGGAAGATCCAAAAGGGATTTATGGGGCTGCTGAAACCGTCAACAGCATCGGCAGCAAGGGCCTGGAGAAGAAAGCGCCGGAAGTCGCAGCCTTCCTGAAGAAATTCCAGTGGGCCTCCAAGGATGAAATCGGCGAGGTCATGCTCGCGATCCAGGAAGGCGCCAAGCCAGATGCTGCGGCCAAGGACTGGGTCGCCAAGCACCCGGACCGCGTCGCTGAATGGACCGCTAAATAACCCCCGGCCTTGATGCAACCCCTTGTGGGAGGGGGCTTGCTCCCGATTGCGACATGTCGGCCACCGATGTTTTGGCTGACCCACCGCAATCGGGAACACGCCCCCTCCCACATTATTTTCGTGCCCCGCAAATGTTTCTGCACCCTCCCAATCCCTCGCTACACTCCCTCTACTACTAAGGTCGTCTGGAACCTGTTCCAGAGCCGCATACAGTGGCCATGTTCCAATAATAAAAAAGCTGTGCTGCGAGGATAAAAATAATGAACGACAGCATTTACCTCTCGATTCAAAACAGCCCGCGCTTCAAGGAGCTGGTGAGAAAAAGGGAAAGGTTCGCCTGGATTCTCTCGGCGATCATGCTCGGGCTCTACTCCGCTTTCATCCTGTTGATCGCCTACGGGCCACAAGTGCTGGGGGCCAAGATCAGCCCCGGTTCGTCGATTACCTGGGGCATTCCCCTGGGCGTCGGGTTGATTGTGTCCGCCTTCATCCTGACCGGCATTTACGTGCGCCGGGCCAATGGCGAGTTTGATGACCTGAACAATGCGATTCTCAAGGAGGCTGCGCAATGATCCGGCGTCTACTGGCACTCTTCGGCGCTTCGCTGTTTGCTCCCGCCCTTTGGGCGGCTGACGCATTGACCGGCGAAGTGCACAAGCAACCCCTCAACGTCTCCGCCATCGTGATGTTTGTCGCGTTCGTCGGTGCCACCCTGTGCATCACCTACTGGGCGTCCAAGCGCAACAAGTCGGCGGCCGACTACTACGCGGCCGGCGGCAAGATCACCGGTTTTCAGAACGGCCTGGCGATCGCCGGCGACTACATGTCGGCGGCGTCCTTCCTGGGGATTTCCGCCCTGGTGTTCACCTCCGGCTACGACGGCCTGATCTATTCGATCGGCTTCCTGGTGGGCTGGCCGATCATTCTGTTCCTGATCGCCGAGCGCCTGCGTAACCTGGGCAAATACACCTTTGCCGACGTGGCGTCCTATCGCCTCGGGCAAACCCAGATCCGCAGCCTGTCGGCCTGTGGTTCGCTGGTGGTGGTGGCGTTCTACCTGATCGCGCAGATGGTGGGCGCGGGCAAGCTGATCCAGTTGCTGTTCGGTCTGGACTACCACGTAGCGGTGATCCTGGTCGGCATCCTGATGTGCATGTATGTGCTGTTCGGCGGCATGCTGGCGACCACCTGGGTGCAGATCATCAAGGCGGTGCTGTTGCTGTCCGGTGCTTCGTTCATGGCGCTGATGGTGATGAAGCACGTCAACTTCGACTTCAACATGCTGTTTGCCGAGGCGATCAAGGTTCACCCCAAAGGTGAAGCGATCATGAGCCCTGGCGGCCTGGTGAAAGACCCGATTTCGGCATTCTCCCTGGGCCTGGCACTGATGTTCGGTACCGCCGGCCTGCCGCACATCCTGATGCGCTTCTTCACCGTGAGTGACGCCAAGGAAGCGCGCAAGAGCGTGTTGTACGCAACCGGCTTCATCGGCTACTTCTACATCCTCACCTTCATCATCGGTTTTGGCGCAATCCTGCTGGTCAGCACCAACCCGGCGTTCAAGGATGCGGCTGGCGCTCTGCTGGGCGGCAACAACATGGCGGCGGTGCACCTGGCCAACGCGGTGGGCGGCAGTATCTTCCTGGGCTTCATCTCGGCCGTGGCGTTTGCCACCATCCTCGCGGTGGTGGCCGGCTTGACCCTGGCCGGTGCGTCGGCGGTGTCCCATGACCTGTATGCCAGCGTGATCAAGAAGGGCAAGGCCAACGAAAAGGATGAGATTCGCGTGTCGAAGATCACCACCGTGGCCCTGGGTGTATTGGCGATTGGCCTGGGTATCCTGTTCGAAAGCCAGAACATCGCGTTCATGGTGGGCCTGGCGTTCTCGATTGCTGCCAGCTGTAACTTCCCGGTGCTGCTGCTTTCCATGTACTGGAAAAACCTCACCACCCGTGGCGCCATGATCGGTGGCTGGCTGGGCTTGATCAGTGCGGTGGGCCTGATGGTGCTGGGCCCGACCATCTGGGTGTCGATCCTGCATCATGAAAAAGCCATCTTCCCGTACGAGTACCCGGCGTTGTTCTCGATGATCATCGCGTTCGTGGGGATCTGGTTCTTCTCCATCACCGACAAGTCGGCGGCGGCAGAGAAAGAGCGTGCGCTGTACTTCCCGCAGTTTGTGCGTTCGCAGACTGGCCTGGGGGCGAGTGGGGCGGTGAATCATTGATGCAGTTGCACGTGGCAAGCTACAAGCTGCAAGTTAGAAGCAGTGCTGTGTAGAGAGATACCCCTGTAAAGATGCAGGGGTATTTTTTTTGCTTGCGGCTTATAGCTGGAAGCTTGCAGCTCACTAAATCCCAGCCAAAAAAAACGGCCTCATCAAGAGGCCGTTTTTTCTGGCTGGGATTTAGTGCCGATCTTCCAGCTTGGTAATGTCACGCGACTCGTAGCCGGTGTACAGCTGGCGCGGGCGGCCAATCTTGTACGGGCTGGAGAGCATTTCCTTCCAGTGGGAGATCCAGCCCACGGTCCGCGCCAGGGCGAAGATCACGGTGAACATGCTGGTTGGAATGCCGATGGCCTTGAGGATGATCCCCGAGTAGAAGTCGACGTTCGGGTACAGCGAGCGTTCGATGAAGTACGGGTCGGTCAGGGCGATCTCTTCCAGGCGCATGGCCAGTTCGAGTTGCGGATCGTTCTTGATGCCAAGCTCTTTCAGTACTTCGTCGCAGGTCTGCTTCATCACGGTGGCGCGCGGGTCGCGGTTCTTGTAGACCCGGTGACCGAAGCCCATCAACTTGAACGGATCGTTCTTGTCCTTGGCCTTGGCGATGAATTTGTCGATGTTGGACACATCGCCGATTTCATCGAGCATGGTCAGCACGGCTTCGTTCGCACCGCCGTGGGCAGGGCCCCAGAGTGCGGCGATACCGGCGGCGATACAGGCAAACGGGTTGGCACCCGAGGAGCCTGCCAGGCGCACGGTGGACGTCGAGGCGTTCTGCTCGTGGTCGGCGTGGAGGATGAAGATCCGGTCCATGGCCTTGGCGAGCACCGGGCTGATCGGTTTGATCTCGCACGGGGTGTTGAACATCATGTGCAGGAAGTTTTCTGCATACGTCAGGTCGTTGCGCGGGTACATCATGGGTTGGCCCATGGAGTACTTGTAGACCATCGCGGCCAGGGTCGGCATCTTGGCAACCAGGCGGATCGCGGAAATTTCGCGATGCTGCGGGTTATTGATGTCCAAAGAGTCGTGATAGAAGGCCGAGAGGGCGCCGACCACGCCGCACATGACGGCCATCGGGTGGGCGTCGCGACGGAAGCCGTTGAAGAAGGTCTTCAATTGCTCATGAACCATGGTGTGGTTCTTCACGGTGCTGACGAACTGGGCTTTCTGCTCGGCTGTTGGCAGTTCGCCATTTAGCAGCAGGTAGCAGGTTTCCAGGTAGTCCGACTGTTCAGCGAGTTGCTCGATCGGGTAGCCCCGGTGCAGCAGAATGCCATTGTCGCCATCGATATAGGTGATCTTCGACTCGCAGGAAGCGGTCGACATGAAGCCTGGGTCGAAAGTGAAACGGCCCGTGGCCGTCAGGCCCCGTACGTCGATAACATCGGGACCAACGGTGCCGGTTAAAATGGGCAGCTCGACGGGGGCTGCGCCCTCGATGATCAACTGCGCTTTTTTGTCAGCCATGTGGCCTCCTATTTATGCTTCAAATCATCAGACAGCCCCCCACGCAGGGCCCGCACCACTATAGTGAGATAAATTCAGAAGTCAATTTGCCTAAAGTCTTGCTCCAGAAGGCTTTAACCATACTTTTTCGTCGAAATTGACTGCCGTTTACGCCTTTTATACCGCCAGCGCAATCCGCTATTAGGGTGAGGAGCGCGCGTTGTCATTAGTAGCCTAACTGTCTATACTCGGCCACCGACCGCCAAGGGCTTTTGGGCTTGCTTTCATTGGGGGTCGCACTCCCTGGGTGGTGCTTACCTGACCAGTCGCACTCCCCAACAACTTTGCCCTGATTGTTAGGGGCTCTTCAGTGTGAAAAAAAGCCGTGAATAGCCAACGACCTGTAAACCTAGACCTAAGGACCATCAAACTCCCCATCACCGGCGTTACGTCGTTCCTGCACCGTGTTTCCGGCATCATCCTGTTCCTCGGCCTGGGCATCATGCTTTACGCATTGAGCAAATCCCTGGAGTCCGCGGAAGGTTACGCCGAGGTGAAGGCATACTTGACCAGCCCGCTGGCCAAGTTCGTAGCATGGGGCCTCCTGTCCGCTCTGCTTTATCACCTGGTAGCCGGCGTGCGCCACTTGATCATGGATGCAGGCATCGGTGAGACGCTGGAAGGCGGCCGCCTGGGCTCGAAAATCATCATCGCCATTTCCGTGGTGCTGATCGTTCTGGCAGGAGTTTGGATATGGTAACCAGCGTAACGAATCTGTCCCGTTCAGGCCTCTATGACTGGATGGCACAGCGTGTGTCTGCGGTCGTTCTCGCGGCTTATTTCATTTTTCTGATCGGATACCTCGTCGCACACCCGGGCATCGGCTATGAGCAATGGCACGGCCTGTTCGCCCACAATGCGATGCGAATCTTCAGTCTGCTGGCCCTTGTGGCCCTGGGCGCTCACGCCTGGGTCGGCATGTGGACCATCGCGACCGACTACCTGACGCCGATGGCGCTGGGCAAGTCCGCGACCGCAGTCCGTTTTCTCTTTCAGGCAGTCTGCGGCATCGCGATGTTCGCTTACTTCGTCTGGGGTGTGCAGATTCTTTGGGGTATCTGATTCATGGCTAACATTCCAACTATTTCCTTTGATGCCATCATTATTGGTGGCGGCGGTGCCGGCATGCGCGCTGCGCTGCAGCTGGCCCAGGGCGGTCACAAGACTGCCGTGATCACCAAGGTGTTCCCGACCCGTTCCCACACCGTATCGGCCCAGGGTGGCATCACCTGCGCCATCGCTTCCGCCGACCCGAACGATGACTGGCGCTGGCACATGTACGATACCGTCAAGGGTTCCGACTACATCGGTGACCAGGACGCTATCGAATACATGTGTCAGGAAGGCCCGGCTGCGGTGTTCGAGCTGGACCACATGGGTCTGCCGTTCTCCCGTACCGAGCAAGGTCGTATCTACCAGCGTCCATTCGGCGGCCAGTCGAAGGATTACGGTAAAGGCGGGCAGGCTGCCCGTACCTGCGCCGCATCCGACCGTACCGGTCACGCGCTGCTGCACACGCTTTATCAGGGCAACCTGAAAGCCGGCACCACGTTCCTGAACGAGTACTACGCTGTCGATCTGGTGAAGAACGGCAAGGGCGAGTTCGTCGGCGTGATCGCCATCTGTATCGAAACCGGTGAAACCACCTACATCCGCGCCAAGGCTACCGTGCTGGCGACGGGCGGTGCAGGCCGTATCTACGCATCCACCACCAATGCCCTGATCAACACCGGTGACGGCGTTGGCATGGCGCTGCGTGCCGGCGTGCCAGTGCAAGACATCGAAATGTGGCAGTTCCACCCGACCGGCATCGCCGGCGCCGGTGTACTGGTAACCGAAGGTTGCCGTGGTGAAGGTGGTTACCTGATCAACAAGCACGGCGAGCGTTTCATGGAGCGTTATGCTCCCAACGCCAAGGACCTTGCCGGTCGTGACGTTGTGGCCCGTTCGATGGTTAAAGAGATCATCGCCGGCAACGGCTGTGGCCCGAACGGCGACCACGTACTGCTCAAGCTCGATCACCTGGGCGAAGAAGTGCTGCACAGCCGTCTGCCAGGTATCTGCGAATTGTCCAAGACCTTCGCACACGTTGACCCGGTGGTTGCGCCGGTGCCGGTCGTTCCAACCTGCCACTATATGATGGGCGGCGTGCCGACCAACATTCATGGCCAGGCGATCACCCAGAACGCCGACGGCGTGGACGAAATCATCCACGGCCTGTTCGCGGTAGGCGAAGTGGCTTGCGTATCGGTACACGGTGCCAACCGTCTGGGCGGCAACTCGCTGCTCGACCTGGTGGTATTCGGCCGTGCGGCCGGCCTGCACCTGGAAAAAGCGTTGACCGACGGCATCGAATACGATGACGCCACCGACGCCAACATCGAAGCGGCCCTGTCGCGCCTGAACGCGCTGAACGAGCGCACCGATGGCGAAGACGTCGCTACCCTGCGTCGCGAGCTGCAAAGCTGCATGCAGAACTACTTCGGTGTGTTCCGTACCGGCGAATACATGCAGAAGGGCATCGCCCAGTTGGCGGATCTGCGCCAGCGCATCGGCAACGTCAAGATCAACGACAAGAGCCAGGCATTCAACACTGCTCGTATCGAAGCCCTTGAGCTGCAAAACCTGTTGGAAGTGGCTGAAGCGACGGCGATCGCCGCCGAGGTTCGTAAAGAATCCCGTGGTGCTCATGCCCGTGAAGACTTTGAAGACCGTGACGACGAAAACTGGTTGTGCCACACCCTGTACTTCCCGGGTGACAAGCGCGTAACCAAGCGTGCCGTGAACTTCTCGCCGAAGACTGTTCCGACGTTTGAACCGAAAATTCGGACTTACTAAGGGTGGCTGCCATGTTGAAAGTCAGTGTTTACCGCTACAACCCTGATCAGGACGCTGCGCCGTTCATGCAGGAATTCCAGGTCGATACCGGTGGTAAGGACCTGATGGTGCTGGACGTGCTGGCCCTGATCAAAGAGCAGGACGAGGGTTTCTCGTATCGTCGCTCTTGCCGTGAAGGTGTCTGCGGTTCCGATGGCATGAACATCAACGGCAAAAACGGTCTGGCGTGCATCACGCCACTGTCGGCCGTGGTTAAAGGCAACAAGCTGATCGTTCGTCCACTGCCAGGTTTGCCGGTTATCCGTGACCTGGTTGTCGATATGAGCATCTTCTACAAGCAATACGAGAAAGTTAAGCCGTTCCTGCAGAACGACACGCCGGCTCCGGCCATCGAGCGTCTGCAGTCCCCTGAAGAGCGTGAAAAGCTCGACGGTCTGTACGAGTGCATCCTGTGCGCCTGCTGCTCGACCTCGTGCCCGTCCTTCTGGTGGAACCCGGACAAGTTCCTGGGTCCAGCCGCTCTGCTGCAAGCGTATCGCTTCCTGGCAGACAGCCGTGACACCAAGACATCCGAGCGTCTGGCTTCGCTGGATGACCCGTTCAGCGTCTTCCGCTGCCGCGGGATCATGAACTGCGTCAACGTATGTCCCAAAGGCCTGAACCCGACTAAGGCCATTGGTCACATCCGCAACATGCTGCTGCAAAGCGGCGTGTAACCGGCGTTGTAACAAGGCAGGACCGTTGTGCCCGTAAATGCTGCGGCGCAGGCTTCAACCGGCGCCGTAGTTTTAACTTGAGCAGCGACTTACAAAGCCGCAGCTCTTATTTTGAAGAAATGAGACAAGCAGGGGCATTCGGGTTGGTACCCGAACTATCAGCGTGATCCTAAGTGGCTTGTTTTGGTCGCTGCACTTGGCCTTTTGCAAGCAAACTCGGTGTTTTCGCCGGTGGTGTCCCCAAATCGAGGGTGACCAAGCATGCAAGAAAGCGTGATGCAGCGCATGTGGAACAGCGGCTATCTTTCAGGTGGTAACGCTGCCTATGTGGAAGAGCTTTATGAGCTCTACCTGCACGACCCTAACGCTGTGCCAGAAGAATGGCGCACCAAATTTCAGACGTTGTCTTCAGACGGCAACGCTGCCACCGATGTATCGCACGCAACAATTCGCGATCAGTTCGTGCTGCTGGCCAAGAACCAGCGCCGCGCCCAACCGGTTTCCGCCGGCAGCGTGAGCAGTGAGCACGAGAAGAAGCAAGTTGAAGTACTGCGACTGATCCAGGCTTACCGGATGCGTGGCCACCAGGCGGCCCAGCTTGACCCGCTGGGGCTCTGGAAGCGTCCTGCACCGGCTGACCTGTCGATCAATCATTACGGCTTGACCAATGCCGATCTTGATACGACCTTCCGTGCCGGCGACCTGTTCATCGGCAAAGAGGAAGCGAGCCTACGCGAAATTCACGAAGCGTTGCAGCAGACATATTGCCGCACCATCGGCGCTGAATTCACGCACATCACCGATTCCGAGCAACGCCACTGGTTCCAGCATCGCCTCGAAGGCGTGCGTGGCCGTCCGGTGCTGTCCGCCGATGTACGCAGCCACCTGCTCGAACGCGTGACCGCTGCTGAAGGTCTGGAAAAATACCTGGGCACCAAATACCCGGGCACCAAGCGTTTCGGCCTGGAAGGCGGCGAAAGCCTGATTCCGATGCTCGACGAACTGATCCAGCGTTCCGGTTCCTACGGCACCAAGGAAGTCGTGATCGGCATGGCTCACCGTGGTCGCCTGAACGTGTTGGTCAACACCTTCGGCAAGAACCCGCGCGAGCTGTTCGACGAGTTCGAAGGCAAGAAAAAGGTCGAGCTGGGTTCCGGTGACGTCAAATACCACCAGGGCTTCTCGTCCAACGTCATGACCTCGGGCGGTGAAGTTCACCTGGCCATGGCGTTCAACCCCTCCCACCTGGAAATCGTTTCTCCAGTGGTCGAGGGTTCGGTGCGTGCTCGCCAGGACCGTCGCAACGACGCCACCGGTGAGAAAGTGCTGCCTATTTCCATCCACGGTGACGCGGCATTCGCCGGTCAAGGCGTGGTCCTGGAAACCTTCCAGATGTCGCAGACCCGTGGCTTCAAGACGGGCGGCACCGTACACATCGTCATCAACAACCAGGTAGGTTTCACCATCAGCAACCCGCTGGACGCGCGCTCTACCGAGTACGCCACCGACGTTGCCAAGATGATTCAGGCGCCGATTCTCCATGTAAATGGCGATGATCCGGAAGCCGTGCTGTTCGTGACCCAACTGGCCGTCGACTACCGCATGCAGTTCAAGCGTGACGTGGTGATCGACCTCGTGTGCTACCGCCGTCGCGGTCACAACGAAGCGGATGAGCCAAGCGGCACCCAGCCGTTGATGTACCAGCAGATCACCAAGCAGCGCACCACCCGTGAACTGTATGCCGAAAGCCTGACCAAGGCAGGCATCGTTGACGAAGCCCGTGTGCAGGCGAAGATCGACGAATACCGCAACGCGCTGGACAACGGCCTGCACGTGGTGAAAAGCCTGGTCAAGGAACCGAACAAAGAGCTGTTCGTCGACTGGCGTCCATACCTGGGTCACACCTGGACGGCGCGTCACGACACTTCGTTCGACCTCAAGACCCTGCAGGAACTGTCGGCCAAGCTGCTGGAAATTCCGGATGGCTTCGTCGTACAGCGCCAAGTGTCGAAGATCTACGAAGACCGTCAGAAGATGCAAGTCGGCGGCCTGCCGATCAACTGGGGTTACGCTGAAACCATGGCGTACGCGACCCTGGCGTTCGAAGGTCACCCAATCCGCATGACCGGCCAGGACATTGGCCGTGGTACGTTCTCGCACCGTCATGCTGTGTTGCACAACCAGAAAGACGCGGGCACCTACGTTCCGCTGCAGAACCTGTACGAAGGTCAGCCGCGTTTCGACCTGTACGACTCGTTCCTGTCGGAAGAAGCCGTGCTGGCGTTCGAATACGGTTACTCCACCACCACGCCGCAGGCGCTGGTGATCTGGGAAGCCCAGTTCGGCGACTTCGCCAACGGTGCCCAGGTGGTGATCGACCAGTTCATCACCAGCGGCGAGCACAAGTGGGGCCGCCTGTGCGGTCTGACCATGCTGCTGCCGCACGGTTATGAAGGCCAGGGTCCGGAGCACTCTTCGGCCCGTCTGGAGCGTTACCTGCAACTGTGCGCCGAGCACAACATTCAGGTATGCGTGCCGACGACCCCGGCGCAGATCTACCACTTGCTGCGTCGCCAGGTGATCCGTCCGCTGCGCAAGCCGTTGATCGTGCTGACGCCGAAATCGCTGTTGCGCCACAAGCTGGCCATTTCGACCCTGGAAGACCTGGCCGAAGGTTCGTTCCAGACCGTTATTCCAGAAATCGACACACTCGATCCGGCCAAGGTGACACGCCTGATCCTGTGCAGTGGCAAGGTCTACTACGACCTGCTGGAAAAACGCCGTGCCGAAGGCCGCGAAGACATCGCCATCGTGCGTATCGAGCAGCTTTACCCGTTCCCGGAAGATGACCTCATGGAGATCATCGCGCCTTACACCCAGCTCACGAATGTGGTGTGGTGTCAGGAAGAACCGATGAACCAGGGCGCCTGGTACAGCAGCCAGCATCATTTGCGTCGCAGTATCGGCAACCACAACCGGGCGCTGAACCTGGAGTATGCCGGTCGTGATGCTTCTGCTGCACCTGCGTGTGGTTATGCGTCGATGCACGCCGAGCAGCAGGAAAAACTGCTGCAAGATGCTTTCACTGTTTAACGCCTTCGCGCTGACTGAAACCGAATTTTAAGGACCCACAGATAATGGCTATCGAAATCAAAGCCCCGTCATTCCCGGAATCGGTTGCCGATGGCACCGTTGCCACCTGGCACAAGAAACCAGGCGAGGCCGTCAAGCGTGACGACCTGATCGTCGACATCGAGACTGACAAGGTCGTACTGGAAGTGTTGGCCGAAGCCGACGGCGTACTGGGCGCCATCGTTGCGCAAGAGGGCGATACCGTTCTCTCGAACCAGGTACTGGGTTCGATCGAAGAGGGCGGCGCTGCCGCTCCGGCGCCTGCTGCCGCTGCTGCACCGGCTGCTGCACCTGCTGCTGCCGCACCGGCTGCCGCTGGCGAAGATCCAATCGCAGCCCCGGCTGCGCGTCAATTGGCCGAAGAAAACGGCATCAACCTGGCGTCCGTCAAGGGCACCGGTAAAGATGGCCGTGTGACCAAGGAAGACGTGGTTGCCGCTGTTGAAGCCAAGAAAAACGCACCTGCTGCAGCACCGGCCAAGGCTGCCGCTCCGGCCGCCGCTGCGCCAGTGTTCGCCGCCGGCGACCGCACCGAGAAGCGCGTGCCGATGACCCGTGTGCGTGCCACCGTGGCCAAGCGCTTGGTTGAAGCACAGTCGAACATGGCGATGCTGACCACCTTCAACGAAGTCGACATGACCGAAGTCATGGCCCTGCGTTCGAAGTACAAGGACCTGTTCGAGAAGAGCCACAACGGCGTGCGCCTGGGCTTCATGTCGTTCTTCGTGAAAGCGGCCACCGAGGCGCTGAAGCGCTACCCGGCAGTCAACGCTTCCATCGACGGCACCGATATCGTTTACCACGGCTATGCAGACGTCGGCGTTGCCGTGTCCAGCGACCGCGGCCTGGTGGTGCCGGTACTGCGTAACGCCGAACTGATGAGCCTGGCTGAAATCGAAGGCGGCATCGCCGGCTTCGGCAAGAAAGCCCGTGACGGCAAGCTGACCATCGACGAGATGACCGGTGGTACCTTCACCATCACCAACGGTGGTACCTTCGGTTCCATGATGTCGACGCCGATCGTCAACCCGCCGCAAGCCGCGATCCTGGGCATGCACAACATCCTCCAGCGTCCGATGGCCATCAACGGCCAGGTTGTGATCCGCCCGATGATGTACCTGGCGCTGTCGTACGATCACCGCCTGATCGATGGTAAAGAAGCCGTGACTTTCCTGGTGACCATCAAGAACCTGCTGGAAGACCCGGCTCGCTTGCTCCTGGATATCTGATTGGAGCAGCTTCAAGTTGCGAGCTGCAAGTTGCAAGTAAATGCAGTTTGGCTTGCAGCTTGAAGCTTGACGCTTGAAGCTAATAGAGGATCTATTTTCATGACACAGAAATTTGACGTCGTAGTGATTGGTGCAGGTCCTGGCGGCTATGTTGCCGCCATCAAGGCCGCACAATTGGGCCTCTCGACTGCTTGCATCGAAAAATACACCGACAAGGAAGACAAACTGGCATTGGGCGGTACCTGCCTGAACGTCGGTTGCATTCCTTCCAAGGCGCTGCTGGACAGCTCCTGGAAATTCCACGAAGCCCAGGACGGTTTCGCGATCCACGGCATCAACCATGCCGGCGTTACCATGGACGTGCCGGCGATGATCGGCCGCAAGGCCAACATCGTCAAAGGCCTGACCTCCGGCGTTGCCACCCTGTTCAAGGCCAACGGCGTCACTTCCTTGCAAGGTCACGGCAAATTGCTGGCCGGCAAGAAGGTTGAAATCACCAAGCCGGACGGTTCGGTCGAAGTCATCGAAGCCGAGAACGTGATCCTGGCCCCTGGCTCGCGTCCAATTGACATTCCACCGGCTCCCGTCGACCAGAACGTGATCGTTGATTCGACCGGCGCCCTGGAATTCCAGGCTGTGCCAAAGCGTCTGGGCGTGATCGGCGCCGGCGTTATCGGCCTGGAACTGGGTTCGGTCTGGTCCCGTCTGGGTTCCGAAGTCACCGTGCTGGAAGCCCTGGACACATTCCTGCTGGCTGCCGACACCGCCGTTTCCAAGGAAGCCTACAAGACCCTGACCAAACAGGGTCTGGACATCAAGCTGGGCGCCCGCGTGACCGGTTCCAAGGTCAACGGCGAAGAAGTCGTGGTGACCTACACCGATAAAGACGGCGAGCAGACCATCACCTTCGACAAGCTGATCGTGGCCGTAGGCCGTCGTCCGGTAACCACCGACCTGCTGGCTTCCGACAGCGGCGTGAACATCGATGAGCGTGGTTTCATCCACGTTGACGATCATTGCGCCACCACCGTGCCTGGCGTTTACGCCATCGGCGACGTGGTACGCGGCATGATGCTGGCGCACAAGGCGTCCGAAGAAGGCATCATGGTTGTCGAGCGCATCAAGGGTCACAAAACCCAGATGAACTACGACCTGGTGCCATCGGTTATCTACACCCACCCGGAAATTGCATGGGTCGGCAAGAACGAACAGCAGTTGAAAGCTGAAGGCGTAGAAGTTAACGTCGGCACCTTCCCGTTTGCCGCTTCTGGCCGTGCCATGGCAGCCAACGACACCGGTGGTTTTGTCAAAGTCATCGCTGATGCCAAGACTGACCGCGTATTGGGCGTCCACGTGATTGGCCCGAGCGCTGCAGAACTGGTTCAGCAAGGCGCAATCGGTATGGAATTCGGCACCAGTGCCGAAGACCTGGGCATGATGGTCTTCTCCCATCCGACCCTGTCCGAAGCGTTGCACGAAGCAGCGTTGGCGGTGAATGGCGGCGCCATCCACATCGCCAACCGCAAGAAGCGCTAAGCGAGATAATAAGAAACCACGGCGGAGTTGCCCGTCGTGAGTCTTGCGCGCAAGGCTCACCGCGGAATATCCGCTGGACGCAGCCTTGTGCAGCTTTACGGGCCATGAGCCCCGCAGGTTGCGCAAGCAGCAGTCACAGGTGGCGCGGCACTCATAATGAGCGCAGCGCCGAATGCGCAGTACCTAACGAAGACGGTAAAAAGCATGAATCTTCACGAGTATCAGGGTAAGCAGCTGTTCGCTGAATACGGCCTGCCAGTATCCAAGGGCTACGCAGTAGACACCCCGGAAGCAGCAGCAGAAGCTTGCGACAAGATCGGCGGCACTGAATGGGTGGTCAAAGCCCAGGTCCACGCTGGTGGTCGCGGTAAAGCGGGCGGCGTCAAGCTGGTTCGCAGCAAAGAAGACGCCAAGGCCTTCGCACAGCAGTGGCTGGGCAAGCGTCTGGTGACTTACCAGACTGATGCCAATGGCCAGCCAGTCACCAAGATCCTGGTTGAATCGTGCACTGATATCGCTAAAGAGCTGTACCTGGGCGCTGTCGTTGACCGTTCGAGCCGTCGCATCGTGTTCATGGCTTCCACCGAAGGTGGCGTGGACATCGAAAAAATCGCTCACGAAACCCCAGAAAAAATTCTGAAAGCCACCATCGATCCACTGGTTGGCGCTCAGCCGTTCCAGGGTCGCGAGCTGGCTTTCCAGCTGGGCCTGGAAGGCAAGCAAGTTGCCCAGTTCGCCAAGATCTTCGTAGGTCTGGCCAAACTGTTCCAGGATCACGATCTGGCCCTGCTGGAAGTGAACCCGCTGGTGATCAAGGCTGACGGCGATCTGCACTGCCTGGACGCGAAGATCAACATCGACGCCAACGCCATGTACCGTCAGCCAAAGCTGAAGACTTTCCACGATCCGTCGCAGGACGATCCGCGCGAAGCGCACGCTGCCAAGTTCGAACTGAACTACGTAGCCCTGGAAGGTAACATCGGTTGCATGGTCAACGGTGCCGGTCTGGCCATGGGTACCATGGACATCGTCAACCTGCATGGCGGCAAACCAGCCAACTTCCTCGACGTAGGCGGCGGTGCCACCAAAGAACGCGTAACCGAAGCGTTCAAGATCATCCTGTCCGACTCCAACGTCGCCGCAGTATTGGTCAACATCTTCGGCGGCATCGTTCGTTGCGACATGATTGCCGAAGGCATCATCGGCGCAGTGAAAGAAGTCGGCGTTAAAATCCCGGTTGTTGTGCGCCTTGAAGGTAACAACGCTGAACTGGGCGCCAAAGTACTGGCAGAAAGCGGTTTGAACATCATCGCGGCTACCAGCCTGACCGACGCTGCTCAACAAGTTGTCAAAGCTGCGGAGGGCAAGTAATGAGCGTCCTGATCAATAAAGACACCAAAGTTATCTGCCAGGGTATTACCGGTTCGCAAGGTAGCTTCCACACCCAGCAAGCCATCGAATACGGCACCAAGATGGTTGGCGGCGTAACGCCAGGCAAAGGCGGCACCGAGCACCTGGGCCTGCCAGTGTTCAACACCGTGAAAGACGCTGTAGAAAAAACTGGCGCTACCGCCAGCGTGATCTACGTTCCTGCGCCTTTCTGCAAGGACTCCATCCTGGAAGCGGCATTCGGCGGCATCAAGCTGATCGTCTGCATCACCGAAGGCATTCCTACCCTGGACATGCTGGACGCCAAGGTTAAGTGCGACGAGCTGGGCGTAGTCCTGATCGGCCCTAACTGCCCAGGTGTGATCACCCCAGGCGAATGCAAGATCGGCATCATGCCAGGTCACATTCACTTGCCAGGTAAAGTCGGTATCGTTTCCCGTTCCGGCACCCTGACCTACGAAGCTGTGAAGCAGACCACTGACGCCGGTTTCGGTCAGTCGACTTGCGTCGGCATCGGCGGTGACCCGATCCCGGGTTCGAACTTCATCGACATCCTGAAGCTGTTCCAGGAAGACCCGAAGACCGAAGCGATCGTGATGATCGGTGAGATCGGCGGTTCGGCTGAAGAAGAAGCGGCGGCCTACATCAAGGCCCACGTGACCAAGCCGGTTGTTTCCTACATCGCTGGTGTGACTGCCCCTGCGGGCAAGCGCATGGGCCATGCGGGCGCAATCATCTCCGGCGGCAAAGGCACTGCAGACGAGAAATTCGCTGCACTGCAGGACGCAGGCGTTAAAACCGTGCGTTCGCTGGCAGATATCGGCAAGGCCCTGGCCGAGCTGACCGGTTGGGCTGTCAAGTAAGCCTCGCGCTTAACTGACGCTTCACCACACAAAGGCCACCTTCGGGTGGCCTTTGTGCGTTCTGGAAAGACCCATTTATCGAAATGTACTCGATCCAGGGTGGGAGGGGGCTTGCTCCCGATAGCGGTGTGCCAGTGACAGATACAGTGACTGACACACCGCTATCGGGAGCAAGCCCCCTCCCACCTGGACCGGTATCGCCAAATTAAGTGTGAAAACGCGACATTAAAATGTCGCTTATCGGACAGTGCGCCCCGCAACAGTGCGTTTGTCAGCCTATTTCTGTACCCTGACGGCCTCTTTATGCGCCCGCCTCCCAAAAGGAAGCCGCGCGCTGGACAGGTCGGCCCCCATCAGGGCCGGCAGCCTTTCCCTCATCCACAGGGAAGCCCTCTCTAAATTCCGATTCAGTAGTGTGGTATTTCCTCAAATGAAAGTGTTGAAAAGCCAGGATATCCTGGCGCTGGGCTTCATGACGTTTGCGCTGTTCGTGGGCGCCGGCAACATCATCTTCCCGCCTATCGTTGGTTTGCAGTCCGGGCCTCACGTCTGGATGGCGGCGCTGGGGTTCCTCATCACCGCAGTGGGTTTGCCGGTGGTCACCGTGATTGCCCTGGCCAAGGTCGGCGGCGGCATGGACGCATTGAGCAGTCCCATCGGCAAGATCGCCGGCGGCCTGCTCGCGGCAGCGGCGTACCTGGCGGTAGGCCCGCTGTTCGCCACTCCGCGTACTGCGACCGTGTCGTTTGAAGTCGGCCTGGCGCCGCTGACCGGCGAAAGCCCACTGGCGCTGTTCCTCTACAGCTCTGTGTATTTCCTTGTGGTGTTCTTCGTGTCTTTGTATCCAGGGCGTCTGCTGGATACCGTCGGCCGTTTCCTTGCGCCATTGAAGATCATCGCGCTGGCGATCCTCGGCATTGCCGCGTTTGCCTTGCCAGCCGGTGAAGTGGGCGTCGCCACCCCGGAATATGTCGCCGCACCGTTCTCCCAGGGCTTTATCAACGGCTACCTGACCATGGACACCCTGGGTGCACTGGTGTTTGGTATCGTCATCGTCAACGCGATCCGCTCCCGCGGCGTCGAATCGCCCAAGCTGATTACCCGCTACGCGATCATCGCCGGGCTGATAGCCGGTGTCGGCCTGGCGCTGGTGTACATCAGCCTGTTCCGCCTGGGCTCGGGCAGCCATGCCGTGGCGGCGGGCGCCAGCAATGGCGCGGCCGTGCTGCATGCCTATGTGCAAAGCACTTTCGGCTCGCTGGGCAGCGGCTTTTTGGCTGTGCTGATCTCCCTGGCGTGCCTGGTGACGGCCGTGGGCCTGACCTGCGCGTGCGCCGAATACTTCAGCAAAGTCCTGCCGCTGTCCTATAAGACACTGGTGGTGATCCTGGCGCTGTTCTCGCTGTTCGTGTCCAACCTGGGCCTGACCAAGCTGATTGCGTTCTCCATTCCGGTACTCACCGCCATCTACCCGCCGTGCATCGTGCTGGTGGCGCTGAGCTTCTGCAAAGACTTCTGGCAGGAGCAGGGCCGTATCGTCGGCCCGGTGATGCTGGTGTCGTTCATTTTTGGCGGCATCGACGCGCTCAAGGGGGCCGGCCTTGCCGATTGGATGCCCGCGCAGCTGACGCACCTGCCATTGAGCGAGCAGGGGTTGGCGTGGCTGGTGCCGTCGGTGATGACGCTGGTCGTGGCGGTGGTGGTGGATCGCATGCTTGGCAAGCGCAGCGAAGCGATCGCCTGACACGGCGACACGGTTGCACAGAAATGCCCCGTATCAATCGATATGGGGCATTTTTTTGCCTGCTTATGGACAAGGTTCTAGAGTTGCAACGCGCTCAGTGTGGGAGCGGGCTTGCTCGCGCCCACATTTTGACTGTGTTGCCCATATTTTCTTGTTTATCAGGACCCCTATGTCGTTCATCGAAACCAACCAAGTCCATATGCTCGCCGCCCTCTGGTTCGTGCTGTGCTGGGGCGGGTACACCCGTTATGCCCTCTGGAAAGCACGCGATACCGCATGCCTGGCCAGTGTGCTGCATCTGTATCGCGAAGACTGGATGCGCCGCATGCTGCTGCGCGACAACCGCATTGCCGACGCCAGCGTGATCGGCAATCTGGAGCGCAACGCCTCGTTCTTCGCCTCCAGCACCTTGATCATCCTCGCCGGCATCCTCACCGTGCTGGGCGCCTCGGAGCGCGCCGTGTCGCTGCTGGCGGACATTCCCATGGTGCAGCAGGCGTCCCAGGGCATGTCGGAAATCAAGCTGCTGTGCCTGGCGCTGGTGTTCGTCTACGCGTTTTTTACGTTCAGCTGGTGCATGCGCCAGTACAACTTCGCAGCGGTGCTGGTGGGGTCGGCGCCGATGATTGGTGAGCGCCAGGTGTCCGAACAGGAGCGCAAGGCATTTGCGCTACGGGCGGCGCGGGTTATCTCCATGGCCGCCAACCAGTTCAACTTCGGCCTGCGCGCTTATTACTTTGGCATGACCATGCTGGCGTGGTTTGTCAGCCCCTGGCTGTTCATGTTGATGAGTGCCGGGGTAGTGGTGGTGTTGTATCGCCGCGAGTTTCATTCCGATGTGCTGCAAGTGATGGTGTATACGCAGACGGACACGCCGCCGGAGGCGCTCAAGGACGCAGTCTAGTGTGGGGCACGTCGAATTTTAAAAACGCCGGACAAAGAAAAGCCCGCTATTGAAGCGGGCTCTCTTTTACAACCAGGCTACATCAGACCGCGGTATCAGGAACCGGTCGAAGGCGTGGCTTCTTTTGCAGCGGCTGCGTTCGATTCGGCCTGAGCTTTGGCAGCTTCGGCGTTTTCTTTTGCAGCGTCGTTCACTTTATCCTGAGCCTTCGCCATATCTTTCTGAGCTTGCTCAGAGTGCGAAGCGGCATCTTGTGCTTTGTCTTCGGATTTCTTGTCGCAGGCAGCGAGGCCAAGGGCAGCAGCCAACATCATGGAAACAGCTAAAGTCTTGCGCATGGGGTGTTTCTCCTTATTGAAGATATCTTCTGGCCTTTCGAGCCTGAGGATTCAGCATTAGTTCCTTTTATTGCGCAGATATATAAACAAAGGCTGCCAAGGAACTTAAACCCGCACTGCCTGTTCCGCGGATTACTGAAAACAAGAGTCTAGACCAATGACCGGAAATTCACTGCTGGAGCGTGCGACACGCTTTGTTTACGCATTGCGCCATTGCCAGATACTCGGCATTACCGTGCATGACGCCAACGACACGGGCATGACGCTGCGGCTGCCCTATGGGCCAGCTATCGTGGGCGATCCCGAGACCGGGATCATCCACGGTGGCGCGCTCACCTCCCTGATGGACACCACCTGCGGCATCGCCACCCTGTGCGTACTGCCCGAATTCGAGGTGTGCCCGACCCTCGACCTGCGCATCGACTATATGCACCCGGCCGCACCGCACCAGCCGGTCTATGGGTTTGCCCAGTGCTATCGGGTCACCGCCGACGTGATCTTCACCCGCGGCTTCGCCTACCAGGACGATCCGCAGCAACCCATCGCCCATGTGGTGGGCACGTTCATGCGCATGGGCAAGCTGCTCAAGGGCGCACAGGGCCTGAGCGCCACCCTCGACGGAGAGCAGGCATGATGCACCGCTTCCAGACCCGCCTCGAACAGGCCCACGTGCGCGGCGATTACGCGGCGCTGCTCGAACTGATCCCTTACGCCAAACTGATCGGCATCGAATGCACCCGCCAAGGTGATGAATTGCTGTTCCGGTTGCCGGCCAACAAGGACAACATTGGTAACCCTATATTGCCGGCGCTGCATGGCGGGGTGATTGCCGGCTTCATGGAGCTGTCGGCGGCGCTGCATTTGCTGGTGTCTACCGGCGCGCCGGGTCTGCCGAAAATCATCGATTTTTCCCTGGATTACCTGCGCGCCGGGCAGTTTCGCGACACCTACGCCACCTGTCAGGTATGGCGTCAGGGCCGGCGGGTGGCCAACGTTTCGGTCACCGCCTGGCAAAGCACGGCGGCAGAACCGATTGCCACGGCCCGTGCGCATTTCAAGATCGAGGCGCCTTGCGCCCCTTGAAATCCTCCCGTTAGCCCCCAACTTTGATGACAACCCGCCGCCAACCCTTTCGGGCGCGGCCATTGCCATCCAATTGGAGTTTGATGACCATGAGTGTGGAAACTCAAAAGGAAACCCTGGGCTTCCAGACCGAGGTGAAGCAACTGCTGCACCTCATGATCCATTCGCTGTATTCCAACAAGGAAATTTTCCTTCGCGAATTGATCTCGAACGCCTCTGACGCTGTCGACAAATTACGCTTCGAAGCCCTGTCCAAGCCTGAGTTGCTGGAAGGTGGCGCGGAGCTGAAAATCCGCGTGAGCTACGACAAGGACGCGAAGACCGTCACCCTCGAAGACAACGGTATCGGCATGAGCCGTGACGATGCGATTACCCACCTGGGGACCATCGCCAAATCCGGCACCGCCGATTTCATGAAGAACCTGTCGGGCGATCAGAAGAAGGATTCGCACCTGATCGGCCAGTTCGGTGTGGGCTTCTACTCGGCCTTCATCGTCGCCGACAAGGTTGAAGTGTTCAGCCGCCGTGCCGGTCTCCCGGCCAGCGAAGGCGTGCACTGGGCCTCCAAAGGCGAGGGCGAGTTTGAAATCGCCACGATCGACAAGGCCGACCGTGGTACCCGCATCGTGCTGCACCTCAAGTCCGGTGAAGACGAATTCGCCGATGGCTGGCGCCTGCGCAACATCATCAAGAAATACTCCGATCACATCGCATTGCCGATCGAGTTGCCCAAGGAACAGGCCGCGGCCGAAGGCGAAGAGAAGCCTGCCGAGGAATGGGAAACCGTCAACCGCGCCAGTGCCCTGTGGACCCGTCCGCGTACCGAGATCAAGGACGAGGAATACCAGGAGTTCTACAAGCACATCGGTCACGACTACGAGAACCCGCTGAGCTGGAGCCACAACAAGGTTGAAGGCAAGCTCGAATACAGCTCGCTGCTGTACGTACCGGCCCGCGCTCCGTTCGACCTGTACCAGCGCGAAGCCCCCAAGGGCCTGAAGCTCTACGTGCAGCGCGTGTTCGTGATGGACCAGGCGGAATCTTTCCTGCCGTTGTACCTGCGCTTCATCAAGGGCGTGGTCGACTCCAATGACCTGTCGCTGAACGTGTCGCGGGAAATCCTGCAGAAAGACCCGATCATCGACTCCATGAAGTCGGCGCTGACCAAGCGTGTCCTCGACATGCTGGAGAAACTGGCGAAGAACGAGCCTGAGCAATACAAGGGCTTCTGGAAAAACTTCGGTCAGGTCATGAAAGAAGGCCCGGCCGAAGACTTCGCCAACAAAGAGAAGATTGCCGGCCTGCTGCGCTTTGCTTCCACTCAGGGCGAAGACGGCGAGCAGGTTGTGTCGCTGGCCGACTACCTGGCGCGCGCCAAGGAAGGTCAGGACAAGATCTACTACCTGACCGGCGAAACCTACGCTCAGGTCAAGAACAGTCCGCACCTGGAAGTCTTCCGCAAGAAGGGCATCGAAGTGCTGCTGCTGACCGACCGTATCGATGAGTGGCTGATGAGCTACCTCACCGAGTTCGACGGCAAGTCGTTCGTCGACGTGGCCCGTGGTGATCTGGACCTGGGTAACCTCGACTCCGAAGAAGAGAAGAAGGAAGCCGAAGAGGTCGCCAAGTCCAAAGAGGGTCTGGTTGAGCGGATCAAGGCGTCCCTGGGCGAGGCCGTCAGCGAAGTGCGGGTTTCCCACCGCCTGACCGACTCGCCGGCGATCCTGGCCATCGGCGAGCAGGACCTGGGCATGCAGATGCGCCAGATCCTCGAAGCCAGCGGCCAGAAGGTTCCTGATTCCAAGCCGATTTTCGAATTCAACCCGGCGCACCCGCTGATCGAGAAACTCGATGGCGAGCAGAGCGAAGAGCGGTTTGGCGACCTGTCGCACATCCTCTTCGACCAGGCGGCGCTGGCCGCTGGCGACAGCCTGAAAGATCCGGCCGCCTACGTGCGTCGACTGAACAAGCTGTTGGTTGAACTGTCGGTTTAACACCGCTGCAGGAAAAACCCGCTTCGGCGGGTTTTTTCATTTTAGTGCACCTCAACTGGAGTAAATGATGAGCCAAGTCACCGTGCGTTCCGTGGTCTATCAGATTGATGGCCAGTCTTATGAAAGCCGCCTGGCGTTCGACGCCAGCCACAAGGGGCCACTGCCGGGCCTGTTGATGGCGCCGAACTGGATGGGCGTGAGTGCGGGCGCCGAAGAGATCGCCAGGAGCGTCGCCGCCAAGGGCTACGTGGTGCTGATTGCCGACCTGTACGGACAAACCGTGCGTCCATCGAACGGCGATGAAGCTGGCGCAGCGATGATGCCGTTGAAGAACGACCGCCCGTTGCTCAACAAACGCATGCAGGTGGCGTTCGAGCAACTGCAAGGCCAGACCGAAGCGGCAGTGGATACCTCGAAGCTCGCGACCTTTGGTTTCTGTTTCGGCGGCTGCTGCTCCCTGGAGCTGGCGCGTACCGGCGCGCCATTGAAAGCCGCCGTGTCGTTCCATGGCACCCTCGACACGCCAAACCCTGCGGATGCGAAGCACATCAAGGGCTCGGTGCTGGTGCTGCACGGCGCCTCTGACCCGTTGGTGCCCAAGGAGCAACTGCCGGCGTTCGAGGATGAAATGAACGCGGCCGGCGTGGATTGGCAACTGCTGAGCTACGGCGGCGCGGTGCATTCCTTCACCGACCCGCACGCGAACGTGCCGGGCAAGATGATGTACGACGCGAAGACCTCCGCGCGCGCGTTTCAGTCCATGCATAACCTGCTGGATGAAGTGTTCAGGGGCTGATGCTTCGGCGTCTGTCCGGGCCTCAGCGGGAGCAGGCTCCCTCCCACAGTCGGATCGGTGAACACGATCAAAATGTGGGAGGGGGCTTGCTCCCGATAGCTATCTGACAGGCAACCCTATTCCCCCTGACTCACCTCGATGGAGATCGCCCCGTGCCCTGGACTCGCCTGAGCCTCGCCCTGGTGCTCACCGCCGCCAGCCTTGCCGCACAGGCCCGCGACTATGCCTACAGCGACGCCCACCTGCATTACGTGGATTTCTTTCAGGAAACCGCCGGCATGGACAAGCTGCTCAAGGCCATGGCGGACAATCGCATCGAGCATGTGATGATTTCCGGCATTCCCGTGGCGAAAAAATGGCATGAAGACGAGCCCAAGCGTCCGCGCTATTACGCCGGTGACGATGCCGATGCCTACTGGTACAGCGCCACCGACGTGATCGTCGCGGCGGCGGTCAATAAACTCACGCCTGAGCAGCGCCTGCGCTTTCATCCTTTCCTGTCCGGCTTCAACCCCAATGACAAGAATTCCGATGCGCATATCCAGCGCATGCTCGACCTCAACCCGGGCCTGTGGCAGGGCATCGGTGA
Organism: Pseudomonas sp. PvP025; assembly: GCF_017832155.1. Taxonomy (NCBI): domain Bacteria; kingdom Pseudomonadati; phylum Pseudomonadota; class Gammaproteobacteria; order Pseudomonadales; family Pseudomonadaceae; genus Pseudomonas; species Pseudomonas sp. PvP025. The sequence goes on from NZ_JAFIBJ010000001.1 coordinate 203,391, forward strand.
AGTGTTCACCCGCCATGACGACCTGACAGCCCTGACGGCGGGGGACACCCCGCGTGCCAACAACGAAGCCATGACGCGCATCTACCACCTGGCGGCCGAAAACGATTTGCCGGTGATGCTGCATTCCAACATTACGTCAAAGCGCGAACGTAACCCGTTGTACCTGGCGGAGGTCGAGGAGCCGCTGCGCAATCACCCGCACACGCGGTTTATCTGGGCGCATGCCGGCACCAGCATGGAGATCCACCGTCATCAGGTGCAAATGGATTTTTTGCTGCCCACCTTGACGCGCATGCTGGAGGCCTACCCCAACCTCTACATCGACCTCTCCTGGAGCATGCTCACGCCTTATCTGCTGGACGAGGCGGGCACGCCCAGGCCCGAGTGGGTAAAGCTGGTGGAGCGCTTCCCGGAGCGCTTCATGCTCGGCTCCGACGTAGTCGGGCGCTTCAACAAGCTGGGTAAGGAAATGCGCCGCTTTGATCCCTTCCTCGATGCGCTGCCCGAGGACGTGGCCCGCAAGGTTGCGCGGGACAATTTCCTGGCCGTGCTGCCCAAGACCTCTCGCTGAGCGCAGTATCCAATGTGGGAGGGAGCAAGGCCCCTGCCATATTTGATTTTTGTTATCTGGTGATCATCATGTCTAGTCCTGAAATAGGTTTACACCTGTTTCAGTCTCAAAACGCCTGATGCACCGCATCGGGCGTTTTGTATTTCAGGGATAAGTGCGGCCGCTCCCCGTTGTAGATCAGCACCGACTCATCCACCATTTTTACGGCATCCGCCAAATCTTTGGGCCGGTGCAGCAAAAACTCAGTTTTCAAAATCCCGTTTACCCGCTCTGCCATCGCGTTCTGATAGCAATCGTAGCCGTCCGTCATTGAGCACTTGATCCCATGCTTGGCGTGCATTTGCTGGTACAGGTCGGAGCAGTATTGGGCCCCGCGATCCGAGTGATGGATCAGCGATTGCTTGGATTTTCGCTGGCTAACAGCTTTCTGCAATGCTTTGACCACCGACTCCGTATGCAGGCTGTCATGTACATGATGACCCACGATCTTGCGTGAGTACGCGTCTGTTATCAGGCTGACGTAAACGACACTTTCCCGCGTGGGCAGATAGGTAATATCTGCAACCCAAACCTGCTCGGGCCTGCCAGCGACAACTTGTTCCGGGCCTGCTTTGAGCAGGTTGGGATGGCGGCGGAACCGATGATGGCTATGCGTAGTTTTATGATAAGCACGCTTTCGAGGAACCAGCTCTCGCGCTTCGCGCAAGATGGAAAAAAGACGGTCTCGACCAACAATTACCTGCACTTCAGCCTCAGTGCTCATCAGATAATGCAGCTTGCGCGTGCCTAACCTCGGCTGGCGACGCCGCTTTTCCAGAACAAAGTCCACTACTTGCTGGTCTTGGTGAGCTCTCGCATCAACGGCTCGGTTACGTTTGTAATACGCTTGGCGCGAAATTCCCATGAACAGGCAAGCCCTGGTAATGCTCAGGTCTTGGATTTGCCCTTGCGAGAGGACTTGCCGGGTCGCTTTTTTACGATGGACACACCGTAATCATTTTTCAAGACGTTCACGACAGCTTCAAAGAACTGGGCCTTTTGATTGCTCAGCGCCAACTGTTCTTCAAGCTCTTTAATCCGCTGCTCGGGTGTCAGCGGGAGGTTGGGGTCGGTCATCGGCCTGCTCCGCGGCGTTCGGATTGAGGCGCCTTGGCTCCAGTCCTGTCGGCCATGCTTGCGTAGCCAAACCAGTACCGTGGACCGGCCCTGAATGCCAAAGCGCCGTTGAGCCTCTTTATAACTCAACTCGCCTTTTTCGACTTGGTCTACGACCGACAATTTAAAAGCTAGCGTGTAATCGCGTTGGCTGCGCCTTTTTCCCGTATCCATTGAGTCCTCCTGAAGAAAGGTCAGAAGGTGTAAACCTTATTCAGGGCGGGACATCACCCACAAAAAAGCCCCGAACCAGTCGGGGCTTTTTTGTGGGGTCAAGCTGCAGGCCTTACTTGCCCTGCCAGCGCTTGAGCACCAGCGTCGCGTTGGTGCCGCCAAAACCGAAGCTGTTGCTCATCACGGTATTGATGGTGGCGTTCTCAACGGTCTTGGTCAGGATCGGCATATCTGCCACAACCGGATCGATCTCGTCGATGTTGGCCGAACCGGCCATGAAGTTGCCTTCCATCATCAGCAGGCAGTAGATCGCTTCGTGAACGCCGGCGGCGCCCAGGGAGTGACCCGACAGGCTCTTGGTAGAGCTGATGGCCGGTGCCTTGTCGCCGAATACCGCACGCACGCCTTCCATTTCCTTGGCGTCGCCGACCGGAGTGGAGGTGCCGTGGGTGTTCAGGTAGTCGATCGGCGTGTCAACGGTGGACATGGCCATCTGCATGCAACGGATGGCGCCTTCGCCGCTTGGCGCAACCATGTCGTAGCCGTCGGAAGTGGCGCCGTAGCCGACGATTTCCGCGTAGATCTTCGCACCACGGGCCAGAGCGTGTTCCAGCTCTTCGACCACGACCATGCCGCCACCGCCGGCGATGACGAAACCGTCACGCTTGGCGTCGTAGGCGCGGGAGGCCTTTTCCGGGGTTTCGTTGTACTGGGTGGAGAGGGCGCCCATGGCGTCGAACAGGAACGACTGGCTCCAATGCTCTTCTTCACCGCCGCCGGCGAAGACGATGTCCTGCTTGCCCAGCTGGATCTGCTCAACGGCAGTACCGATGCAGTGGGCGCTGGTGGCGCAGGCCGAGGAGATCGAGTAGTTGACGCCCTTGATGGCGAACGGCGTGGCCAGGCAGGCCGACACGGTGCTGCCCATGGTCCGTGTGACACGGTACGGGCCGACGCGCTTCACGCCTTTCTCGCGCAGGATGTCCAGCGCTTCCATCTGGTTGAGGGTGGATGCGCCGCCGGAACCGGCGATCAGGCCGGTGCGTACGTTCGATACCTGGTCTTCGCTGAGGCCGGAGTCGACGATCGCGTCTTTCATGGCCAGGTAGGCGTAGGCGGCAGCGTGGCCGACGAAGCGATAGATCTTGCGATCGATCAGCTCTTCGAGGGGCAGGTCGATGGAGCCGGAAACCTGGCTACGCAAACCCATTTCGGCATATTCCGGGTTGAAGCGGATGCCAGGGCGACTTGCACGCAGGTTAGCGGTGACGGTCTCTTTGTCATTGCCCAGGCAAGAAACGATGCCCAGACCAGTGATAACGACGCGGCGCATGCGGATAACCCTTAAAAGTTGTCAGTGGAAGTGAATACGCCGACCCGAAGGCCTTCGGCAGTATAAATCTCGCGACCGTCGACAGTCACCGAACCATCGGCAATGGCCAGGTTCAGCTTGCCCTTGAGGACGCGCTTGATTTGAATGTTGTAGGTGACTTTCTTGGCGGTCGGCAGGACCTGGCCGAAGAACTTCACTTCGCCGGAACCCAGCGCACGGCCGCGACCCGGCAGGCCTTGCCAGCCCAGGTAGAAGCCGACCAGTTGCCACATGGCGTCGAGGCCCAGGCAGCCTGGCATTACCGGGTCGCCTTCGAAATGGCAGGCGAAGAACCACAGGTCCGGAGTGATATCCAGCTCGGCGACCAATTCACCTTTGCCGTACTTGCCACCCTCTTCGCTGATATGGGTGATGCGATCCACCATCAGCATGTTCGGGGCGGGCAGTTGCGCGTTACCTGGGCCGAACAGCTCACCGCGACTGCAGCGCAGCAGGTCTTCCCGAGTAAAGGCGTTTTGTTTGGTCATGCGAGCTCCTCAATAATCCCATGCGGCGGGGCAGGGCAAATCTTCCCGAACCGAATGAAGCGTTCATGCCTCATGCCGGCAGCCTACACGTAGACTATTGCGTTGTAGTGAAAGTCACAGCGTCAAGGTACTCAATGTACACTTGTTCACTGAAATTTTAAACCGGGCCTGTTTATCAGCCCGTTTGGGTGCCTAAGACTGCCGCACTTTCGTGTTTCACGCCAGTCGCAGATGCCTGATGGCGCGGCGCTATTGCACCCAGCGCTGCAGGATCTGCTGCAAATCCGTACGTTTGAACGGCTTGGCCAGGTAATCGTTCATTCCGGCCGCGAGGCACGCTTCACGGTCGCCCTGCAACGCGTTGGCGGTGAGCGCAATGATCGGCAGATCGGCGCAGCCCGGCAGTTGGCGAATCTGCCGGGTAGCCTCGTAGCCGTCGATCACCGGTAACCGGCAATCCATCAGGATCGCGGTGAATATCAGGCTTTCTGCACTACTTATTGCCTCGGCGCCGTCGGTGGCCAGGCTGACTTCAAAGCCGAGGCTGCGCAACATGGCTTCCACCACCGTGCGGTTGACGGGGTTGTCCTCCACCAGCAACACATGGCGGCCATCACCGGCGCCGTGCTTGCTTTGGGCATCCTGGGCAATCGTCGGCAGGCTGTGCTGGTCGATGGCCAGGGGGATTTCCAGGGTAAACACCGAACCATGGCCTTCTTCGCTTTGCGCACGCAGGGTGCCGCCCATGCGTTCGGCCAGCGTGCGCGCGATGGGCAGGCCCAGGCCGGTGCCGCCGTAACGTCTGGAAATCGAGCTGTCAGCCTGCTGGAATGCGTCGAACATCGACTCCAAGTGTTCGGCGCCAATACCGATGCCGCTGTCGCGCACGCTGCAGGTGAACCACACCAACTCATGGTCGAGAGGCTGCCAGTGGGGCTCGACACTCACGCTGCCCTGCTCGGTGAACTTGAGTGCATTGCCGATCAGGTTCACCAGAATCTGGCGGATACGCGTGGGGTCGCCCTTGACTCGCAGCGTATCCAGGCCCGGCGGCATCGGCAGGTTGAGCGTCAGCCCGCGCTGCTGGGCGCTGTGCCGGAAGGCATGGGCGCTGCTGTTGACCAGGTCGGCGAGGTTGAACGCAATATGCTCCAGCTCCAGCGCCGCGCGCTCGATGCGCGAGAAATCGAGGATGTCGTTGATGACCTTCAGCAGATGCTCGGTGGACTCGGAGGCCAGCGCGGCGTATTCGGTCTGCTCCTCGGTCATCTCGGTGGTTTCCAGCAATTGCAGCATGCCCAGCACCCCGTTCATCGGCGTGCGCAGCTCGTGGCTCATCATCGCCAAAAAATCCGACTTGGCATTGTTGGCCCGCTCGGCTTCCTCGCGGGTCTGAATCAACTGCGCCATGGCCTGCTGCTGTTCGCGGCTGGCCTGTTGCAGGCCAGCGGCCAGATTGTTGATGTGGCGTGACAGGTCGCCCAGTTCCGAATCATCCACGATTGGCAGCGGGGTCTTGTAGTCGCCTTGCTGGATGGCCTTCACCGCATGGCCCATTGCGCTTATCGGCTGCGACAGGCTGGCCGCCAGGCGCCGCGCCAGCAGGAAGGTAAACAGCAGGGCGAACAGCGCCAGGATGCCGGCCTTGAAGAGAATCTCCTGCTGACGCTGACTGAAGGCATCGTTGGACATGCCGACGATCACGCGCCCCAGATAATCGGCGCGCGGCGCCTTGGATTCGTTGAGGTTGTCCTGGAAAAAATCGCTGCCCAGCTGGATATGCTGCAGGCGGATCGGCGCCTGGAACACTTTCACCGACAACGAGCGGTCGTGCTTTTCCGACGGTTGCTCGACGTACACCAGAATATTTTCGGCGGCGTCCTGAATCTCCAGAAAGCGCACGTGGGGCGTGGCCAGCGTGGCGCGCAGCAGGCTGTCGAGCACATCGTTGTTGCCGGAAATGACGCCGTACTCGGTGGCGGGCGCCAGTTGGTTGGCAATCAGTTGGCCGGTATGGTCCAGTTCCTGGCGCAGGTCCTGGATGCGCACAAAGGTAAAGAAGCTGATCAACAGCAGCGTCAGCAACAGCGCCGGGCCCAGGGTGATGAGCTGGGTACGGGTGTTGATGTCCCAACGACGACGCAAGGTCATGGGCGTTTTTCTCCTTCGGCGAGCCGCGCGGCGACGTTGCTTTCATCGACCTGTTCGATGCCCAGTGAGCGCGCGACCTGCGGGTTGCCCACGACTTTGAAATGGTGCGGGTACAACGTGCGCGGCCAACTGGCCGGCGGGCGGTCAAGCAAACGGTCGAGCACGCCCAGCCAGTCGGTCTGGTCGCTGTAGGTGCTGGCCAGGCTGCCGGCCTTGACGAAGCCGGCATTGGGCCCCACCAGCGGCAGTTGCTGGGCGTAGCTGCTCAGCAGCAGGTTCTTTGCGGTCTTCGGGTTGTACAGTTGCGGGTCGTCGAGGCCGAGCAATACGTCGCTGGTCCTGAACAGGCTTTGCAGCGGGCGACTGTCGTTAATGTTATTCCACAGTTGAGGCACGATTTGCAGACCCAGGGGCGCGGCGTATTGGCTCAGCTCGCGCAGCAGGAACTCACTGTCGCTGCCGTAGAGCACGCCGATGCGCCGGGCCTGCGGCAGAATGCCGGTGATCAGGCGTAACTGACGGTCCAGCGGCGGGTCGCTCCACAGCAGGCTGATGTGCGCCGGCAGGCGGGTGCCCAGGCGCTGGCGCGCTTGCAGGCGGCTAATGCGCAGCACCAGGGTCGGCGGACCTTCGGCATCCTGCAGGCGCCAGTCGAGGCCGGGCAGGTCGAGCAGGATCAGGCGCGTGTCGGCAGGCAGTTGGTGCGGCGCCGGCAGGTCCTTGAGCGGGGTGAAGGTGACCTGGTCTGCGGGACGCTGCCGGGCCAGTGCCTGGGCGAAGTCCTGCACGCCGACGCTGTCTTCGGCGGCGGTCAGCAGGATGTTGGCACTCCACGCCGGCGCGGTCAGCAGCAGGCCGATCAGCAGCAGGGCCCGCTGCCAAAGCCTGGCGAAAGAGAAGTAGGTCGTCCGTGACTGATTGGCCATGTCAGAACTCCAGCTCCGCGCTGAAGTAAAGGACATGACGATGGTCATAAATATTGTCGGCCCAGGTGGTCGGCTGATGGTCGAGGCGTTGTTGCAGCATGCCCGCCAGCTCCACGTTGGCGTTGCCCACGGCAATGCGCTTGGCCACCCGCAGGTCGACCCGTTCGAAGCGATATTGGTTGAGCGCATCGTCACCGTAATAGAACAGCGCGCTGGACCAGCCGCGACCCCACTCGCGCAGCCAGCCGGCGGAGCCGCTGTTGCGCGCGGTCTGAGCCTTGTCCAGCGGGTTGCTCGCGCTGGCGTCGACGTAGGCGTAGGTGAACCGCAGACGGTCGGCGTTACTCAGTCGCCAGTCAAATTGCGACTCGGCGCCGACAAAACGCGAGCTGTTGCCATTGCTCGCAATGTATTGGTTGTTGCGTAGCGGCGAGCTGATCATGTCAGTGATTTCGTCATAGAACAGCTTCACGTCCAGGTTCAACCCGAGGTCGGCAAAGAAGCCGTTATAGCCCAGTTCCCGCGATTTCATCAGCTCTTTATCGAGGTTGCCCGGCCCCCGTGTCACCACAAAATATTGCCCGGCGTTCTGCCCATAGGCCGGCGAGCTGAGATGGTTGACGCGGTAGCTCCAGTTGACGTTGTTCTCGAACATGTCCGGCGAGCGGATGGCCTCGGAGTACACCGCGCGCAGGCCGTGGCGCGGGTTGATCAGGTAGTTCAGCGCCACTCGGGGCGTCAGTGAGTGACCGCTCAGGCGCGTGTCTTCATACATGGCGCCGCCCTGCAGCAGCCAGTGTTCGCTGGCACGCCATTCGAGTTGGCCGAACAGGCGCCAGGTGACGTCGTCGAGAGTGCCGTTGAAGTAGGTGTCGGAATCGGCACGGTCATAGCGATAATTCATACCGCTGACCAGGCGCAGGCTGTCGGACAGGCTGAGGGTGTCCTGAATCTCCAGATCGTAGCGGCTTTCGCGGGTGCTCTGGTCGATGTCGCCGCACACGTTCTGGCTGGCACCATTGCGCCATTGGTCCAGCACCTGGTTGCCCAGCGCCTGTTCGGCGGTGCTGCCCGGCGGTGCGCTGCCCTGGCTGTAGGTGTCCATGTGCCGCGCCAGCAGTTCGGCGTAATTGGGATTGAGTTGCCACAGGCGGGTCAGCTCCGGGCTGAACGAGACTTTCGCATCGCAGGCCTTCCAGACCTGGCGGCGCTCCCACTGCTGGGCCGAGCCCTGGATATACAGACTGTGGTCGGGGTTGAAATCGATGTTCCAGCGCAGTGAGCCGGCGTAGTCCCTGGCATTGACGTCGGAGTTATTGCCGCCTTCGGTAATCCCGGCGAACACCGGTGTGTAGGTATAAGGACGCTGGTTGGTGCCCTCCTTGGCGTTCAACTGCCAGTCGAGGCTCTGTTGCGCATTCAGCGTCTGGCTCACGGCCAGGCTGAAGCGGCTCAGGCGGCGACTGTCGCGGCGGTCGGCGCCTGTGGCGTCGCTGTCGAAGCCATCATCCTGCTGGCCGGACATCGACACGCGCAAATCGCCGGTTTCCCAGCCCAGGCCCTGGCTGGCGTAGACATCGTTGATCCCCCGTTCGCCGCGCTGCACCTTCACCCGTGTGCCCCGGCTGTTGGCCGGTGAGCGCGTGAGGATGTTGACCACCGCCATCAGCGCATTGGCGCCATAGCTGACGGTGTTGGGGCCACGGAACACTTCGATGCGCTCGATATCTTCCATGACCACCGGAATATCGCTCCAGTCGACGGTGGCGAGGCCCGCGCGGTACACCGAACGGCCGTCGATCAGCACCTGCATGCGCCGCGCATCGCTGGCGCTGGTGCCGTGATAATTCACGGCGGCCTGATTGCCGGTGGTGTAGCCGACCATCATGCCCGGCACCAGCCGCAGCAGCTCGGCGATATCCCGTGCGCCGCTGGCCTTGATCAATTCGCTGTCGATCACCGTCATGCTGCCGGGCACGGCGGCGGCCGATTGTTTAAGACGTGTGGCGGTGAGCACCTGCGGCAACGGCTGGATGTCGAGGAACAGGTCATCGGCGCATGCAGCAGCGCTGCACAACAGCATCAACAACAGGGATGAGCGGGGAGGAGGGCCCGGATACACGGCACGGCCTTGATCATTGCGGATAGCCGCCCATGGTAACTGAGGTGAGGCCTTATGCCAGTCGTTGAAATTGCAATTCGTTCATCCAATTGTGGCATTTTCCGACAGGCGTACGAATTGACGCGGGGGCTGGCTGCAATTGAGCCGCTCCGTATAATGCGGCCATTGCCACTGGTATGGATTAACGGATTGCATATGACTGAACAGCGCCCTATCGCGGTCCTGGGAGGCGGAAGTTTTGGTACCGCCGTGGCTAACCTGCTGGCCGAGAATGGCCACGCGGTGCGCCAGTGGATGCGAGATCCCGAGCAGGCCGAGGCCATTCGCGTGCACCGGGAAAATCCCCGTTACCTTAAAGGCATCAAAATTCATGAGGCGGTCGAGCCCGTCACCGACCTGCTGGCGACCCTGGAGGCCTGCGACCTGTGTTTTGTCGCGCTGCCCTCCAGCGCCCTGCGCTCGGTGCTGGCCCCCCACGCCGAACGCCTGGCCGGCAAGCTGCTGGTCAGCCTGACCAAGGGCATCGAGGCGCAGACCTTCAAACTGATGAGCGAAATCCTCCAGGAGATCGCTCCACAGGCACGCATCGGCGTGCTGTCCGGGCCGAACCTGGCGCGGGAAGTGGCCGAGCACGCGCTGACCGCCACGGTGGTCGCCAGTGAGGACGAGCACTTGTGCGAACGCGTCCAGGCCGTGCTGCATGGCCGTACGTTTCGCGTGTACGCCAGCGGCGATCGGTTTGGCGTCGAGCTGGGCGGGGCGCTGAAAAACGTCTACGCCATCATCGCCGGCATGGCCGTGGCCCTGGGCATGGGCGAAAACACCAAGAGCATGCTGATCACCCGCGCCCTGGCGGAAATGACCCGCTTTGCGGTCAATCAGGGCGCCAATCCCATGACCTTCCTGGGCCTGGCGGGCGTGGGCGACCTGATCGTCACCTGCTCCTCGCCCAAAAGCCGCAACTATCAGGTCGGCTTCGCGCTGGGCCAGGGCCTGAGCCTGGACGACGCGGTGACGCGCCTGGGTGAGGTGGCCGAAGGGGTCAACACCCTCAAGGTGCTCAAGGCCAAGGCTCAGGAAGTGGGCGTCTATATGCCGCTGGTGGCTGGCTTGCATGCGATTCTGTTCGAGGGTCGCACCCTGGAGCAGGTGATTGAGCTGCTGATGCGCGCCGAGCCGAAAACCGATGTCGACTTTATTTCCACCAGTGGTTTCAACTGAGGAACGCGTCATGAACGATCCCAAAGCAGCCCCCAAGTATGAGTCCATTGTGCTGCGCATCCTTTGGATGCTGGTGTTCGCCCTGGTGTGGCAGGTCGCGCAGTTTCTGCTCGGCGCGCTGGTGGTGGTGCAGCTGGTATACCGTCTGGTCTACGGCGCGCCGAACCTGGGCCTGATGAACTTCGGCGACAGCCTCAGCCAGTTCCTGGCGCAGATCGGCCGCTTCGGCAGCTTCCATACCGAGCACAAGCCCTGGCCCTTCGCCGATTGGCCGACCCCGCGTGCACCCGAAGGCGAGGCCGCCCACAGTGTGCCACCGGCGCCGCACCCGGTGCGCGATGAGGAGCCAAAGCTGTGAAGCTGTGGATTCTGCGCCACGGCGAGGCCCAAGCCCACGCGCGCAGCGACGCCGAGCGTAACCTCACCGAGCACGGCCGTGGCGAAGTGTTGCGCAGTGCTGCGCACCTGATCGGCCAGCCCATCAGCGCCATCATTGCCAGCCCTTACGTACGGGCGCAGCAAACCGCGCAGCTGGTGCGCGAGGCCCTCGGTTTTCAGGCCGATATCCGCACAGTGCCGTGGTTGACGCCGGACGCTAATCCGCCCCAGGTGCTGGAACACCTCGACACCGATGACAATGTGCTGCTGGTCAGCCATCAGCCTCTGGTGGGCAGCCTGATCAGCTTTTTGCAGCACGGCCATCTGCGTCAGTCGCAGCCGATGCACACCGCGAGCCTCGCGGAACTGGAAGGCGATTTTCCGCTGGCGGGGCTGATGAGTCTGGTCAGCGTGAAAAATCCGTAGGTCATCCTGATAACAACAACAGAAAGGACACTCCCAATGAGCCTGTGGCGCACCCAACCGAACATCGAACACCTCAATACCCTGCAGAAAAACACCATCGGTGAACTGCTGGACATCCGCTTCGAAAGCTTCGATGAGCACTCCCTGACTGCAAGCATGGTGGTCGACCACCGCACCCATCAGCCCTACGGCCTGCTGCACGGCGGCGCGTCGGTGGTGCTGGCCGAAAGCGTCGGCTCCATGGCCGCCTACCTGTGCATCGATGCCAGCAAGTTCTATTGCGTGGGCCTGGAGGTCAACGCCAACCACCTGCGCGGTGTGCGCAGCGGGCGGGTGACGGCGGTCGCCACGGCGATTCATATCGGACGCACCACCCAGGTATGGGACATTCGCCTGACCAGCGACGAGGGCAAGGCCAGTTGCGTATCGCGTCTGACCATGGCCGTCGTGCCCCTGGGCGAGAACCCGCCGGCGCGATAGGCGTGGCGTGAGTGCCATCATTCCTGGCAGTTACGGTCATTGCCGTACACGCCAGGCATGGGGACAATCGCTCCACTGTCTGTGCAGAGGGTTCGGTATGTCGCAGCACGTGTTTTTTGCCCACGCCAATGGTTTCCCGTCGGCCACCTATGGCAAGTTGTTTGCCGGCCTGGCGCCGGAATACGAAGTGGCTCACTTGCCCCAGCACGGTCACGATCCCAGGTTCCCGGTGGATGACAACTGGCAGAATCTGGTGGATGAGTTGATCCATCATGTTGAGCAGCAACCCCAACCGGTGTGGGGCGTGGGCCATTCACTGGGTGGCGTGCTGCATCTGCATGCGGCCATGCGCTGCCCGCAGCTGTATCGCGGGGTGGTGATGCTCGACTCGCCGGTACTCACGCGTGCCGACCGCTGGGTGATCCGCGCGGCCAAGCGTTTTGGCTTTATCGACCGTCTCACGCCAGCCGGGCGCACTCTGGGTCGCCGCGAAGAATTTACCGACCTGGCTGCTGCGCGCAGTTATTTTGCAACCAAGACGCTGTTTCGCGGGTTCGACCCGGACTGCTTCGAGGCTTATCTGCAGCATGGCCTGTACCCGGTGGGCGATCGCCTGCGGCTGCGCTTCGACCCGGCCACCGAAATCAGCATCTACCGCGGCGTGCCCCACACCAGCCCGGGACAGGTGCGTCAATTGCGGGTGCCGTTGGCGATGGTGCGTGGCCGCCAGAGCCGGGTGGTGATGCGTCACCATGCCAGCGGCGTCGACCGCCTGCCCATGGGCGAAACGCTCACCGTGCCTGGTGGCCATATGTTCCCCCTCGAACACCCACAGGACACCGCTGCCTTGATCAAAACCCTGTTCGCCCGCTGGGAAAACCGTGAGCGCAGTTGCGCATGAGCACGCCCGTCGAAGAAGTACGTCTGAGCCTGCCGCATATCGAATTGGCCGCCCATCTGTTCGGCCCCGAGGACGGCTTGCCGGTGATCGCCCTGCATGGCTGGCTGGACAACGCCAACAGCTTTGCGCGTCTGGCGCCGAAACTCACCGGCTTGCGCATCGTCGCCATTGATATGGCCGGCCATGGTCACTCGGCGCATCGCCCGACGGGCGCCGGTTATGCCTTGTGGGATTACGTGTTCGATGTGCTGCAGGTGGCCGAACAACTGGGCTGGAAACGTTTTGCATTACTTGGCCACTCCCTCGGCGCCGTCGTGTCCACCGCCCTGGCCGGGGCTTTGCCGGAACGGGTCACGCACCTGGGCTTGATCGACGGCGTGATCCCGCCAACCGCCAGCGGCGAGCATGCCGCCGAGCGCCTGGGCATGGCGTTGCAGGCGCAACTGAGCCTGCAGGACAAGCGCAAACCGGTCTACACCACCCTGGACCGTGCGGTTGAGGCGCGCATGAAAGGCCTGGTGGCCGTCAGCCGCGAAGCCGCCGAATTGCTGGCCCAGCGGGGCCTGATGCCGGTGCCTGGCGGTTACACCTGGCGCACCGACAGCCGCCTGACCCTGGCTTCGCCGATGCGCCTGACCGACGAGCAGGCGATGGCGTTCGTACGTCGCGTGGCTTGCCCTGCGCAGTTGATCGTGGCGGCAGAGGGCATGCTGGCGAAACATCCCGAATTGCTTTCCCAGCTGCCTTTCTCGGCGACCACGCTGCCGGGCGGCCATCATTTACACCTGAATGATGAGCCCGGCGCGGTTCTTGTTGCAGACTGTTTCAATCGGTTCTTCTCCGCGCCTTGACTTGGTGCGGTCAACTGCCGAGGCTGGGCGGATTGAAAGGGAGTCAACCATGAACAATCCAAACATAACGCCTGCTTGCACTGGCCCAGGCTCACCGATCCGATGAGCCTGGGTAAACGATGTTTCCGTGTTCTGGGGCTGGGTATGTTCAGCCCGCTGGTATTCGCCGCCGATGTACCGGGCAGTCAGGATCTGCCTGCCGTCGCCCGTCAGGTCGACGCGCAGATCGTCGATTACCGCCCGGCTGAAGAGAAAGAGCGCATCTACCCCATGGGCGCGATCCGCAGGATCAGCGGCCAATTGCGTTCCGAGGGCCAGGCCACCGCCCGTGGACAAGCCACGGCCATCACCTATGAACTGCCCGCCGAACACACATCGAGCGCCGCGTTTACCGCCACGCGCGAAGCGTTGCAGGCCAACGGCGCGCAATTGCTGTTCTGGTGCCAGGCCCGTGACTGCGGCGAGAGCAGCCTGTGGGCCAATGAAGTGTTCGGCAACGCCAAGCTGGTGGGCGCCGACGGTCAGCAGGAATACCTGCTGTTGCGCCTGGCAGCCCCGCAGGACAATTCCCTGGTGGCGCTGTATGGCATCACGCGAGGCAATCGCCGCGCCTATCTCCACGTCGAGCAACTCGATTCCGCCACGCCGCTGGGTACGCTGCTGCCCACCTCCGCAACACTGCTGCGTGAGTTGAAAAGCACCGGCGAACTGGACTTTCCCGCGCTGGCCGCCGAGCCGGATGCCACCTGGCTGACGCTGATTTCCCGAGCACTTAACCTCGACACCAACTTGCGCATCAGCTTGAGCGGCGCTTCGGCCGAGGCCTGGCGCCAGGCGCTGGTTGGCAGCGGCGTACGCGCAGCCCGCCTGGAAACCGGCAGCGGTGACACTAAAGGCTTGCACCTGCATCTGATACGCTGAGCGTCCCCGGGCGAACGGACCCGTGCCGTTCGCCTAAGCTATGTTCCTGAGACCTTCCTTTCGAGATTTTCCATGCCCAATAATGATCGCCTGCTGGTGCAAATCCTGCTGCTGGTGCTGTTTGGTGCCAGCTTCTGGGTGATGGCGCCGTTCTGGTCGGCGCTGTTCTGGGGCGCGGTGCTGGCTTTTGCCAGTTGGCCGCTGATGCGTCTGCTGACCCGTGCGCTGGGCGGGCGCGAGTCGCTGGCCGCCGGCATCCTGACCCTGGGCTGGATGCTGTTGGTGGCGCTGCCGCTGGTGTGGCTGGGCTTCAACCTGGCCGACCATGTGCGCGATGCCACGGTATTGATCAAGGATATCCAGGTCGATGGCCTGCCCGAAGCGCCCACCTGGCTGGGTTCTATCCCGCTGGTGGGCGAGCGGCTGGTGGGCATGTGGGACAGCATCGACGAGCAGGGGGCCGCGCTGATGATCAGCATCAAGCCGTACCTTGGCCAGGTGGGCAACTGGCTGCTGGCGCGCAGTGCGCAAATAGGCGGCGGCATTCTCGAACTGACCTTGAGCCTGGTCTTCGTGTTCTTTTTCTACCGCGACGGCCCACGCCTGGCGATGTTCGCCCACCGCCTGCTGGAACGCCTGATCGGAGAGCGGGCCGGCTACTACATCGAACTGGTGGCCGGCACCGTGCAACGGGTGGTCAATGGCGTGATCGGCACGGCCGCCGCCCAGGCGCTGCTGGCGCTGATCGGCTTCCTGATCGCCGGCGTGCCCGGCGCGCTGGTACTGGGCATCGTCACCTTCCTGCTCAGCCTGATTCCCATGGGCCCGCCGTTGGTGTGGATCCCGGCTACGGCATGGCTGGCGTGGAAAGGCGACTACAGCCACGCGATATTCCTCGGCATCTGGGGCACGTTCATCATCAGCGGCGTGGATAACGTGCTCAAACCCTACCTGATCAGCCGCGGCGGCAACCTGCCGTTGGTGATCGTGCTGCTTGGCGTGTTCGGCGGCCTCATCGCCTTTGGCTTTATCGGCCTGTTCATCGGCCCTACCTTGCTGGCAGTGGCGTACAGCCTGCTGATGGACTGGAGCGCGAGCCAGGCCCAGGAGCGGCGGGAAACATAAGTCTGCAAATTACACTGTGGGGGGGGGGCGCCGTGAGCGGGCTTGTTGTGGCGAGCGGGCTTGCCCCGCGCTGGGGTGCGCAGCAGCCCCAAAACCATGCTCTGCGCAGTGTCAGGTACAGCGCGTTTACCTTGATGGGGGGCGCTGCGCACCCCAACGCGGGGCTAGCCCTAATGCCGTTCAGTTAAGCCAGTGTGATGCTCGAAGCAATGAGCGGTGCGACTTTTCGGTGTATATATCGGTTTGTGCGGTAACGGCGACTTAGGGTTCCGCCCTTACGGCGGCTCACTTTTGAAAAGCGCAAAAGTAAGCAAAACGCTCTTGCCCCAACACTCGGCACCTCGCCCAGGCTCGGTGTGCCTAAGATCAAGATCAAAAGCGCGGCGGCCTGAGAGCCGACCGGAATGGTTTGCGAACGCTGTACAAAATGTGGGAGGGGGCTTGCTCCCGATGGCGTCGGCCCAGCAAACATTGATGTTGAAGACACACCGCTTTCGCGGGCAAGTCGAATCGTCGCACCGCCGCTCGCACAGGGGAGCTGCGCTTAACTGACTGGCATTAGGGCAAGCCCGCTCGCCACAACAGAGCGGCCTGCCGCAGAGGCTCCCGTTTGCTGCGCCACCTTCCTACCAGGATTCAAGCCCGAGGCAGCCACATCACCGCCGTCAAACCACCCCCTGGGGTTTCCTCCAGGCTCAGGCGGCCGCCGAGGCGTTCGACGGCTTCCCTGGCAATCGTCATGCCCAGGCCGACGCCGCCAGAGTTGCGGTTGCGCGAGCCTTCCAGGCGAAAGAATGGCTCGAACACGGCCTCGCGCTGATCCGCCGCGATCCCCGGGCCGTGGTCGATGACACGAATCATCAGGGCCTCGCGGCTGTCCGTCAGTTCCACGCGTGCGCCGCCGGCGTAGCGCAGCGCGTTGTCGATCAGGTTGTTGAGGCCCGAACGCAGGGCCATCGGCTGCACCTGCAGCGGCGTGCATGAACCCGCATATTGCACGTCGCACCCCTGGTCCTGGGCGTTTTCGCTCAGTGACTCCACCAGCGCCTGCACATCGAGCCAGTGCCGGGTTTCGCTGGTGCGCTGTTCGTGCAGGTAACTCAGGGTGGCGTCGAGCATGCCGATCATGTCGTCCAGGTCCTGGCGCATCTGGCCTTGCAGGCGGGTGTCTTCGATCTGTTCCAGGCGCAACTTTAGGCGCGACAGTGGCGTGCGCAGGTCATGGGACACGGCGCCGAGCATGCGCGCGCGCTGGCTAACCTGCTCGCGAATGCGCCGTTGCATGAGGTTGAAGGTCGAGGCCGCCTGTCGTGCCTCGCGGGGGCCGGACTCGTTGAGCGGCGGGCTGTCGAGGTCCAGGCTCAGGCGCTCGGCCGCTTCGCTCAGGCGCTGGATCGGCCGGCTCAGCAGTTTGGCGCCGTACCATGCGGCGATGATCAACGTGATGACCTGAAACGTCAGCGGCACGACCGGGCCGCCAAACCACGGGCGTTGGCGCTTCTGGTGCACGGGCGTGAAACTGCCATCGGCCATCTGCACATACAGGTCGCCGGTGGGCGGCGGGGGCGGGCCATAGTGGTGAAACCAGAAAATCGTCAGCCCGTGGGCCAGCACAATGGCCACCAGCAGCACCCCGAACAGCCGCCCGAACAGCGTGTTGAAGGCGTTGCGCATCAGCCGATATCCCGTGCGTCGAACAGGTAGCCTTCACCGCGCACGGTCTTGATCAACTGCGGCGCTTTTGGATCGTCGCCCAGTTTCTGGCGCAGGCGCGACACCAGCAGGTCGATGCTGCGGTCGAAGGCTTCGATGGAGCGACCGCGCGCAGCGTCCAGCAATTGCTCGCGACTGAGTACGCGACGCGGACGCTCGATGAACACCCACAGCAGGCGGAACTCGGCATTGGACAGCGGCACCACCAGGCCGTCGTCGGCCACCAACTGGCGCAGGACGCTGTTGAGGCGCCAGTTGTCGAAGCGGATATTCGCGCGCTGCTCGGTGCGGTCATCGCGCACCCGGCGCAGGATGGTCTGGATGCGTGCCACCAGCTCACGGGGCTCGAACGGCTTGGACATGTAATCGTCGGCGCCCAGTTCCAGGCCGATGATGCGGTCGGTGGGCTCGCAGCGTGCGGTCAGCATCAGGATCGGGATGTCCGACTCGGCGCGCAGCCAGCGGCACAGCGACAGGCCGTCCTCGCCCGGCAGCATCAGGTCGAGCACCACCACATCGAAGGTGCCGGCCTGCATGGCCACGCGCATCGCGGCGCCGTCATTGACGCCGGTGGCGAGAATATTGAAGCGCGCCAGGTAATCGATCAGCAGTTCGCGGATCGGCACATCATCATCGACAATCAGGGCACGGGTATTCCAGCGCTTGTCGTCGGCAATTACCGCGTCTTTGGGCGCGTCGTTTATGGCGGAGGGGGTCTGCATAGTGCGGTCATCTGCCTGGTGGATACGCTCAGCATAGGCGCCCAGCCCCATGGCTGGAAGTGCTGGACGCTCGGTCGTGGGCGCGAGGCTAGCGCCGGGGCGTGTTGAGGGCATGTCGTGAATGTATCGGCGCCGACACAAATGCAGAACAGCCAGTACCGTCGGTATTTACCGATCACCGGATCCCGCAACGGCGCCGCTTGCGCTACAATCCGCGCCGATTTCGACTTGCCTGAGAGCCCATGCCAATGTCCGTCTGCCAGACGCCTATCATCGTCGCCCTGGATTACCCTACCCGTGAAGCCGCACTGCAGCTGGCCGACCAGTTGGACCCCAGGCTTTGCCGGGTCAAGGTCGGCAAGGAGCTGTTCACCAGTTGTGCGGCAGACATCGTCGGTACCCTGCGCGACAAGGGTTTCGAGGTGTTCCTCGACCTTAAATTCCACGACATTCCCAACACCACCGCCATGGCGGTCAAGGCGGCGGCCGAGATGGGCGTGTGGATGGTCAATGTGCACTGCTCCGGCGGTCTGCGCATGATGAGCGCCTGCCGTGAAGTGCTGGAACAGCGCAGCGGCGCCAAACCGCTGTTGATCGGCGTGACCGTCCTCACCAGCATGGAGCGTGAAGACCTGGCCGGCATCGGCCTGGATATCGAGCCCCAGGAGCAAGTGTTGCGCCTGGCGGCCCTGGCGCAAAAAGCCGGGCTCGACGGTTTGGTCTGTTCGGCCCTGGAAGCCCAGGCGCTGAAGACGGCGCACCCGTCACTGCAATTGGTGACGCCAGGGATTCGTCCGGCGGGCAGCGCGCAAGACGACCAGCGGCGCATCCTCACCCCGCGCCAGGCCCTGGACGCGGGCTCGGACTACCTGGTAATCGGCCGTCCGATCAGCCAGGCCGCCGATCCGGCCAAGGCGCTGGCAGCGGTCGTCGCTGAAATCGCCTGATACTCAAGGCAAGCACAGAAAAAATGTGGGAGGGGGCTTGCTCCCGATTGCAGTGTGACAGTCGACACAGGCATCGACTGATCCACCGCTATCGGGCGCAAGCCCCCTCCCACAGGTGTACTCAGGTCTCAGAGAGAGTGCCTCAGCTGACCTTGAGCACCAGCTTGCCGAAGTTCTCGCCATTGAACAGCTTCATCAACGTCTCGGGGAATGTCTCCAGCCCCTCGACGATATCCTCCTTGCTCTTGAGCTTGCCCTGAGCCATCCAACCGGCCATTTCCTGCCCGGCGGCGGCGAAGTTGGCGGCATGGTCCATCACCACGAAGCCTTCCATGCGCGCGCGATTGACCAGCAATGACAGGTAGTTGGCCGGGCCTTTCACCGCTTCCTTGTTGTTGTACTGGCTGATGGCGCCGCAAATCACCACCCGCGCTTTCAGCGCCAGACGGCTGAGGACGGCATCGAGAATATCGCCGCCGACGTTATCGAAATACACGTCCACGCCTTTGGGGCACTCGCGCTTGAGGGCGGCGGGCACGTCTTCGCTTTTGTAATCGATGGCCGCGTCGAAACCCAGCTCATCCACCAGGAACCTGCACTTGTCGGCGCCACCGGCGATGCCGATCACACGGCAGCCCTTGAGCTTGGCGATCTGCCCGGCAATGCTGCCTACTGCGCCGGCGGCGCCCGAGATCACCACGGTTTCGCCGGCCTTCGGCGCGCCGGTGTCCAGCAGCGCGAAGTAAGCGGTCATGCCGGTCATGCCCAGGGCCGACAGGTATCGCGGCAATGGTGCCAGGGTCGGATCGACCTTATAGAAGCCACGTGGCTCGCCGACGAAGTAGTCCTGCACACCCAGCGCGCCGTTCACGTAATCGCCGACGGCAAATGTCGGGTTGTTCGAGGCAATCACCTTGCCCACGCCCAACGCGCGCATCACTTCACCAAGGCCGACCGGCGGAATGTAGGACTTGCCCTCGTTCATCCAGCCACGCATCGCCGGGTCCAGGGACAGGTATTCGTTGTGTACCAGCACCTGACCGTCGCCAGGCGTCCCCACCGGGACTTCCTGATAGGTGAAGGTGTCACGCGTGGCCGCGCCGACCGGGCGTTTGGCGAGCAGGAACTGGCGGTTGGTCTGGTCAGTCATGGCAGGGACTCTTGAGAAATGAACCCCGAGTGATAGACCTGCGGTGGCGTGAATGCAAGTGTTTGCCCGACGTGCGAATGCTCGCCGATAGGCCGGAATGATAGTGCTGCCGGTGCACTTATCACTGCGATCCATGCCGCCACAACCGGGCTTTTGATAGTGCTGACGCGCCAGGTCTGGCCTTGGCTAGACTCGCCCTACAGTTATCTCTCCCACAGGATCTTTGCCATGAGCATGACATTTTCCGGCCAGGTCGCCCTGGTGACCGGCGCCGCCGCCGGTATCGGCCGCGCCACCGCGCTGGCGTTTGCCGCCGAGGGTTTGCAGGTGGTGGTCGCTGATCTGGATGTGGCGGGCGGCGAGGGTACGGTCACGCTGATTCGTCAGGCCGGTGGTGAAGCGGTGTTTGTGCGCTGCAACGTTACCCTCGAAGAGGATGTGCAGCAGTTGATGGCGCACACCATCGCCGCCTATGGCCGGCTGGATTACGCGTTCAATAATGCCGGCATCGAAATCGAGAAGGGCAAGCTGGCGGACGGTAGCCTGGACGAGTTCGATGCCATCATGGGGGTCAACGTCAAGGGCGTGTGGCTGTGCATGAAGCACCAGTTGCCGCTGCTGCTGGCCCAGGGCGGCGGGGCGATCGTCAACACCGCGTCGGTGGCCGGGCTGGGCGCGGCGCCGAAGATGAGCATTTATGCGGCCTCCAAGCATGCGGTGATCGGCCTGACGAAGTCGGCGGCGATTGAGTACGCGAAAAAGAAAATCCGCGTCAACGCGGTGTGCCCGGCGGTGATCGACACCGACATGTTCCGCCGTGCGTGGGAAGCCGACCCACGCAAAGCCGAGTTTGCCGCAGCCATGCACCCGGTGGGGCGCATCGGCAAGGTCGAGGAAATTGCCAGCGCCGTGTTGTACCTGTGCAGTGATGGCGCGGCCTTTACCACGGGGCAGGCCTTGGCGGTGGACGGTGGCGCGACGGCGATCTAGGACGTGATCCCGCCGGCCATTCGAAAACGCCGGGGGTGGTTGTGGGGCGTTTCCAGAACGGACGAACGCCGCTTCGAATGTGTGTCATCAGGTAAATAATTCAATAAAATCAATACTTTAATAAGAATTCAAAAAGGGCCTGAAGAGGCTTCTGTGCTTAACTGCTCGGGTTGAATAACTGACAGTTCAAGTGAGTGGCTCATGGATTTAGGGATCGATCGACAAGCCCTTGTACCGGTGGTGCAGCAAATCGTCAGCGCGGTGGCCGAGTGGATCCGCAGTAATGGAGTCAGCCCCGGCACGCGTCTGCCCTCCATTCGGCAATTGGCCCTCGACAACCTGCTCAGCCAGTCCAACGTGGTCGAGGCGCTTGAGCGGCTGGTGGCTCAGGGGCTGCTGGCCTCCAGCAAAGGCTCCGGGTTTGTGGTGGCGCCGCCGCCGGTATTTTACGAACCTGCGTGGCATGAAGGTGCGGAACGCGAGTGGGGGGCCTTCACCGACAGTCCTCTGGGGGAACTGAAACTGGGCTGCGGCTGGTTGCCGGACGACTGGCGCGAAAGTGATGACCTCAGTTATGCGATCCGCGAAGTCAGCCGTACCGATACCGCCGGCCTGTTCAACTACAGCACGCCCCTGGGGTTGCCGGCGTTGCGTGAGCAATTGCTCAAGCGCCTGAACCAGATTCAGGTGAGCAGCAACCTGGAGTGCATTCTCACCACCCACGGTGCCAGCCATGCCCAGGACCTGCTCATCCGCACGCTGCTCAAGGCCGGGGATGCGGTGGTGGTCGAGACGCCGGGCTATGGCAACCTTTACCGTCAATTGGCGTTTCACGGCGTCACGCGGCTGGAGGTACCCCGCACCTGTTCCGGCCCGGATATTCCTGCGCTGGAAGCGCTGCTGCAACGTCATCGGCCCAAGTGCCTGTTCACCAGCAGCCTCTATCACAACCCCACCGGGTCCAGCCTGAGCCGCGATGTGGCCGAGCGCTTGCTGGCACTTGCGCGCCGCAACGACTTCCTGATTATCGAGGAGGACGTCTACGGTGACCTGCAACATGCCAGTTGCACACGGCTGGCGGCACTGCCCCATGCTGATCGCGTCATCTATGTATCGAGCTTTTCCAAGACCCTGAGCAGCGCCTTGCGCGTGGGCTATCTGAGCGCGGGCGCCTCGCTCATTGCGCAACTGGCTCACCTCAAGACGCTGACGGGCATCGGCACCTCGCGTTTCGCCGAAGCCGTCGTGACGACGTTGCTGGCCAACGGCACTTACCGAAAGTGGGCGCAACGCTTGCGCAAGCGCTTGAACGCGCAGATGGCCGCCACCCTGCAAGTGCTGGAAGACGAGGAATGGCAAGTGTTCACCGTGCCCGCTGGCGGCATGTTTCTATGGGCACGGCCAGGGTTGGGCGACCCCTCGCGGGTGCAGGCCTGCGCCCGGCAGTTGGGTGTGCTGTTGACGCCAGGCGCGCTGTTCAATCCGGCGGGTGAGCCCAGCGATTGGCTGCGCATCAATGTGGCCCATGCGGGTGATCAGCGCGCGCTGGCGTTATTCCGCGCGATGGGGCCGGCCAGATCGACCTCGACCATTCTGAAAACGACCAGTACGTAGCTTTTTGCCATTATTGTGGCGTCAATGACTTGTGTTCAGGGCCCTGTGGTTGCCAATCTCGCTGCTGATAAACCGGGCGTGTGGCATCCGCCATTGCTGGAGGGGCAAGTGCAATGATTTCGGGCGTGCAACGACGTTTCGCCAACCTCGGTATGGCGAAGAAGCTGGGCTTGGGTTTTGCGCTGGTATTGCTGCTGACGGCGCTGGTGGCTGCGATTGGCGTGTGGTCCCTGCACACCGTTGGCCAGCGTTTCGATGGGCTCAAGCGTATGTCGTCACTCAACGACGGCTTGCTCAAGGTGCGTTTGATCGAGCAGGACTACGCGCTGCACGCCGACCCCAAAGCGGTGGATGCCCTGCATGAACGCGTCGATGCACTGGCCGCGCTGGCGGCCAGTCTCAAGGTGCAGTCGGCGGCCAATGGGCCGGTGATGACCGATGTCGAGCAGGCCCTTGGCGCCTACCGCAAGGCATTCGACGAGTTTGTCGAACTGACCCAGACCAAGGACCTGGCGCTGGAAATGGCCACTTGGTCGGTGTCCAGCGTGGCCAACAACCTCGACGTGTTGCAGTCGGGCCTGGCGGACGATGGCGCCGAAGGCCTCAAGGAGAGTCAGGGCCGCGAAGGCGCCGAGCTGATTCAGCAGGCGGGGCAGATCAGTCAGGTATCGCGCTTGATGCTGCAGGCGATGAACGAAGCCCGGCTGCGTTTGGACCAGAGCCGCCGCGCGGATGCCGAGGACGCCGAGCAGGGCAAGATCGAACAGGCCGAGCAGGCGCTGGCCCAGGTCGAGCAGTTGAAAACGTCGGTCAAGGACGCCGGCTATCAGACTGTACTCAATGAGGTCTCCGGGCATATCGCCGCGTTCAGCGAAAAGCTCGGTGAATACACCGACCTGCTGGCCCAGGAAAAAGGGGTCTACAAACAATTGCATGAGCGCGCCGATCAGGTGGTCAGCCGGGTCAACCAGGCGTATGACGCCGAAGACCAGTCGATGCAGGCGCAGTTGGTCAAAAGCACGCTGCTGATCATCGGCTCGTCTGCGCTGGCATTGCTGGTGGGGCTGATGGCAGCGTGGCTGATTACCCGTTTGATCGTCGCGCCGCTGCGCAGCGTGATCGCAGTGGCCAGACAGATTGCGGCCGGCGACCTGACTGGCCGCATGGAGGTCAGCCGCCGCGATGAAATCGGCCAGTTGATGCAGGCGATGCAGCAGATGGGTAATGGCCTGAGCCAGATGGTCAGCGGGCTACAAGCCGGCATCGAGCAATTGGCCAGTTCGGCGCAGTCGTTGTCCAGCGTTACCGAACAGACCAACATCGAAGTCAGCAGCCAGAAGGAAGAAACCGAGCAGGTCGCCACGGCGATGAACCAGATGACCGCCACCGTGCATGACGTGGCGCGCAATGCCGAAGAGGCTGCGCAAGCCGCGCAGACCGCGGATGAGAAGGTCGACAGCGGCCAGCAGGTGGTACGCCTGAGTCTGCAGCGCATCGAATTGCTCGCCACCTCCAGCACCAGTGCCAGCGCCAGTATCGAAAGCCTCAGTGCCGAGATCCAGCACATCGGCACGGTTCTGAGCGTGATCAAGAGCGTGGCCGAGCAGACCAACCTGCTGGCCCTGAACGCAGCCATCGAAGCCGCCCGCGCCGGTGAGCAGGGGCGGGGTTTTGCGGTGGTGGCCGACGAGGTGCGAGCGTTGGCCAAACGGACCCAGCAATCGACGGAAGAAATCGAGCGGCTGGTGAGTACCTTGCGCAATGCGGCGCAGTCGTCGGTGCAGCAGATCCAGCAGAGTGGCGAACTGGTGAAGCTGGCGGTGAGTGACGCGCTGGAAACCGAAAGTGCCCTGGGCAGTATCGCGACGGCCGTGTCCTTGATCCAGCAGATGAACCAGCAGATTGCCGCTGCCGCCGAGGAGCAAAGCTCGGTGGCCGAAGAGATCAACCGCAGCGTCACCAGCATCCGGGCGAGTGCCGATCAGTCGGCATTGAGCATGCAGGGCAACGCTGCGTCGAGCATCCAGCTGGCGCAGTTGGGGGCCGAACTCAAGGGCATGGTAGGGCACTTCCGCCTTTGATCGCCGCGCAACACGGCGATTAAAGAGGGAGGGCAGTCAGGCGTGGTTGGCGAGGAACGTCAGCAGCGCTTCATTGACGAAATCCGGGTTCTCCCGACTCGAAATATGCCCGGCATCGGGGATCAGCGTCAGGGCGCAGCCGATCAGCTCGGCCATTTCGGCGGACTCGGCCGGTGGGCGCGGTTTGTCTTGCTCGCCGCACATCACCAGCGTGGTATCGGCATCCAGGCGCGGCAGCTGTTGCAGGATGTCTTCACGGCTGAAGATCAGGCGGCCCAGGGGCACGATGCTGTGTACCAGGCGCTCTCTGGGGAAAGCCTGCAAGGCGCTGCGAAAACCCTGGTAGAGCGCGGATTCGCGGTCGATATCGGCACGAAAGAAGATCGGCGCGACCACATCCAGCAATGGCTCGGGAATGGCGCCGGCGTCTTCGATCATCTTGAACAATGAGAAATAGTACTGGCGGGTGGCTTCCGGTTCGGCACCGAGGTAGGTGTCCATCAGCACCACGCTATTGATGCGCTCCGGGGCCCGCAATGCGAGGCGTGCGCCCCACATGCCGCCGACCGACAGGCCGACGAGGTTGACCTGGGAGATTTCCAGCTGGTCCAGCAGGGCCAGGGTCTGGCGAGCCAGGTCGTCGAGGGACTGGGTTTGCGGGGGCAGCGTGCCTGATTCGCCGTGGCCCCATAGTTCGGGGACGATGACGCGATATTGCTGCGACAGGGCTTCGATCTGGGGTGCCCACATGGTGTAGTCCCAGAGGTAGCTTGAGCCCAGCAGGACGACTGGGCCGGCACCCTGGTCGAGGTAGTGGAGGGGTTGTCCATCAATTATGGCGACAGGCATGTGGGGGCCTCGGGCTGGCGGGAGTTAGGGGACTTTTTTACGCTAGTCGGGGGCGGGGGGATAGGTGCAAAGTGATGGCACTGCGCGGGCTTTTACGGGGAGATTTTGTGGGGCCCGGTCGAATGTGAGAGGGGGCTTGCTGCCGATGGCGGCCTATTGTGTATATCTCCGTTGCTGCGGTAACGGCGGAGATTGGTTCCGCCCTTACGGCAGGTCACTTTTGGAAAGCGCCGGAATGCCGGCCCAGGCAAAAGTAGCCATAGGCTCTTGCCCCACCTCTCGGCACCTCGCTTAGCCACGGATTCAAGCCTGCGTTCGGCCAGCGTGGTTGACGGGGCGCCTGAGATCAAGAGCAATAGCGGATCAGTCGTAGATTGCCTTCTTCTTCCACGCTGCATCGGCGTCGTCGACTTTCAGGCCTTCGGTCAGTTCGTTGACTTCGTCTTCGGCGGGCTGGCTGTTGGTCAGGACGGTGGAGTTGGCGCGGGCCAGTTGGGATTCGAGCATTTTCAGTTGGGTGCTGTAGAGCGCCGGTTCCGGTTGTTTGCGCAGGTATTGCACGCCGCGCTCGAAGGCCAGGCGTGCCTGGCCGGGTTGGCCTTGCAGCAATGCGTGCTGGCCGAGGTTGTTGAAGAACTCGATATGCAGCAGCACCAGGAGGTGACGAATTTCGCGGATCCAGTGCTTGGCTTCGTTGGCCGGCAGGAACCCATCCTGAGCTGCGCGGGTGACTTGGCCGTGCAAGGCTTCGAGGAGGAAGCGCACGTCCTTGGCCTTGGCTTCGGTCTGGATCGGCGCGGGCGGGTTGGCGACCGGGATTGATTCGCCCTGGGCGATCAGTGCATCGAGTTCGCTGATCCGCGCCTTGAGTGCCGCGCTGGACCTGTTGAGGTTGAGCAGGCGCTGGTTGACGTTGAGCTCCAGGCGGGTGAGCAACAGCTTGAGCGCCGGGGTCATCAACTGGCCGGGGAAGGTCTCGGTGATTTCGCCGCAGCGACGCAACCGGTCGTTGAGTTCGATCTCAGTGCGTTTCTTTTCCAGCTTGTTGTTTTCCACCACGTGGTTCATGTAGCCAATGGCGATCAATATTACGATCCCGACTACTACCAGCAGGGTGATCATGAGTGGTGTCACCGGCGTGACCTCTTAATAGGGGTTTGCTGTGGAGTGTAGTGACTGGGCCGTCCGGCGGATAGGACTGTTCGACCGGTTGCCCAGGTACCTTCTTCTATATAGGTATAGCGCTCGATGAATGGGCGCACATTGCCATCATCTGTTGGAGCGAACTATAGCGCCTTGTCGGGCGCCAGAATATAGGCGCCGGGTTGCAGGGCGGCGCAACGCCCGTGCAGGCGCGTAAACACGGGGGAAGTCATTGATTTAAATAAATTTATCCTTGGGGGTTGACGACCTTTCAATCCATCCATAGAATGCGCGCCACTTACAGCGTAAAGCACACAGCGAAACGCGGTAGGGAGTGAATGTTGTACGTGTGTCCCCTTCGTCTAGTGGCCTAGGACACCGCCCTTTCACGGCGGTAACAGGGGTTCGAGTCCCCTAGGGGACGCCATATGCGGGAATAGCTCAGTTGGTAGAGCACGACCTTGCCAAGGTCGGGGTCGCGAGTTCGAGTCTCGTTTCCCGCTCCAGTTTTTAAGCAGTGTTGCTCTCGGGCGGCACTGAGTGAAACCAGGACCACGTCTTCGGATGCGGTCTCTGGGCACTGAAATACACACCATGTGTTTCAGTAGCGTGTCCCCTTCGTCTAGTGGCCTAGGACACCGCCCTTTCACGGCGGTAACAGGGGTTCGAGTCCCCTAGGGGACGCCATTTGCGGGAATAGCTCAGTTGGTAGAGCACGACCTTGCCAAGGTCGGGGTCGCGAGTTCGAGTCTCGTTTCCCGCTCCATATTCAACGAAAACGCCGATCAGAGATGATCGGCGTTTTTGTTTGTGCGTTTTTTGATCCCATGCATATCAACCTCTGCTTGGGTGGGCTGGAAAGCGAAAAACTTACCCTGCGTGTAGGGTTTTTTGTGAAGTGCGTAAGAACGTTCTGTACTTCGCTTCGGGTAGCTGTGCCCGGGGGGCTGTGTGTCTACTCTGACCGCCCCATTCTCCCCGTTCACTTCAGAGAACTGCCCGGATGTTTCAGCTCGACTTTTATTCGACTTTGGTCGCTGCCTCCCTGGTGCTATTGCTGGGGCGCTGGCTGGTGGCTCGCATCGGTTTTTTACGCACCTACAGCATTCCCGAGCCGGTGGCCGGCGGGTTACTGGTGGCCGCGCTATTTGTGGTGTTGCGTTTAATGGCGGGTGTTGAAGTTCGCTTCGATGCATCGCTGCAAGCGCCTTTGATGCTGGCGTTTTTCGCCACCATTGGCCTGAATGCGGACTTCGCCAGCCTGAAGACCGGTGGGCGCATACTCGGCATTTTCCTATTGGTGGTGACGGGCCTGCTGGTGCTGCAAAATGCCATGGGCATCGCGCTGGCCAAGGTGCTCGGGCTCGACCCACTGATGGGTTTGCTGGCCGGCTCCATCACCCTGTCCGGTGGACACGGCACAGGTGCGGCCTGGAGCGCGGTGTTCAGCGACAAGTACGGCGTGGCCTCGGCCTCCGAGCTGGCAATGGCGTCGGCGACCTTTGGCCTGGTACTGGGCGGCTTGATCGGTGGGCCGGTGGCGAGGCTGCTGATCAAGCGGGTGCAGGTGCCTGGCGTCGAGCAGGCGTTGCCGCGCCTGCCCAAGGGCTTTGAACAACCCCATCGCGAACGCATGATTACCTCGTCCTCGTTTATCGAGACCCTGGCGCTGTTGGCGATAAGCCTGCAGATGGGTACTTTCCTCAGCGGGTTGATCCAGGGCACGGCGTTCGAGTTGCCAACCTTCGTCTGTGTGCTGTTCGTGGGCGTGGTGTTGCGCAACGGCCTGTCGGCGCTGGGTTGGCACCAGGTGTTCGAACGTGAGGTGTCGCTGCTGGGCAATGTCAGCCTGTCGTTGTTCCTGGCGATTGCCTTGATGTCGCTCAAGCTGTGGGACCTGGCTGCCCTGGCCTTGCCGATTGTGATTCTGCTGGCGGCTCAGGCGCTGTTGATGGCGCTGTTCGCGATATTCGTGACCTTCCGCGTGATGGGCAGCAATTACGATGCGGCGGTATTGGCGGCGGGGCACTGCGGGTTCGGCCTGGGCGCCACGCCCACTGCGATTGCCAATATGCAGGCCGTGACTCAACGCTTCGGGCCCTCGCAGATCGCCTTTCTGGTAGTGCCGATGGTGGGCGCGTTTTTCATCGACATCACCAACGCGGTGGTGATCAAGCTGTATCTGGCGCTGCCGTTCCTGGGCGCGGGCGGGTGAGGGGGGCACACTACGTCGCTGACAAAAACGCCGATCAGGATTGATCGGCGTTTTTATTTGTCAGAGCTTTGGCAACTGACCTATGCGGCCCATCATTTCAGTCACGATCTGCAGGTCCAGCAGGAACTGCTCGACGGTCTTGAATTCGCCGTCGGTGTGCCCGGTGTACTTGGTTTCCGGGCGCGCCAGACCAAATTGCACACCATTGGGCAGATCGTGCACGGACGTGGCGCCGGCAGAGGTGCCGAACGTGTGCGCCATGCCGAGGTTTTCGGTGGACACCGCCAGCAGGGCCTTCACCCATTCACCTTCGGGGTTGCGGTACATCGGCGTGTTGAGCGAGCAGGTGAAACTCACGTTGACCTTGGCATGCGCGTTCCAGGCGTTCAACTTCTGCTCGATCTGCGCCTTGAGCGCTTCCGGTGATTTGCCTTTCGGCGCGCGCAGATTCACCGCCAGCTTGAAAGCCTTGTCGTCCTGGCTGACGAAGGTCAGCGAGGTGGTCAGCGGCCCCATGAACGCATCGGAAAAGCCCACCCCCAGCTTGCCACCCAGGTAATCCAGGCCCCAGTTGTCGGCTGCGTACCGCGCGGCGTCGGTGATGTGGTTGTGCTTGAGCGCGATCTTGCCGTCGACGCTGTGGATCAACTCCAGCATGCGCGCCACCGGATTGACCCCGGATTGCGGCGCCGAGGAATGGGCAGAC
This sequence comes from Pseudomonas sp. PvP025, assembly GCF_017832155.1. Classification (NCBI taxonomy): domain Bacteria; kingdom Pseudomonadati; phylum Pseudomonadota; class Gammaproteobacteria; order Pseudomonadales; family Pseudomonadaceae; genus Pseudomonas; species Pseudomonas sp. PvP025. Next base: position 232,783 of record NZ_JAFIBJ010000001.1, read on the forward strand.
AGGCCCGTGACGGTGAGCTTGACGTCCTTGCCGTCGACCTTGGCGCTTACCTGGAAATCACCGCCGTTGCGCTCGGCGTATTCAGTGCCGGCCTGCTGCAGGGCGGCGGCCAGTTCTGCAGGTTTATCGCTGATCAGCGTGGCCACCGACGCTGACGGAATCTGGTTGGTGGCCTTGCCGCCGGTCATGGAGATGATTTCTGCGCCGCTGCCTTCGCCCTTGCGCACCGGGAACGTGGCCATGACGGTGCCCGAGCCTTTCTCGGCAATCACCACCGGGTAGCCGCCGTCCAGTGCCAGGTTGTATTGCGGCACCGGGTTACGCGCGAAGTAGTAGGGGATGGCATCTCCGGCGGTTTCTTCAGTGGTGTCCACCAGCAACTTGAAGGTGCGCGCCAGCGGCAGTTTTTCTTCCTTGATCACTTTCATCGCGTACATCGCCACCACGATGCCGTTCTTGTCATCCTCGGTACCACGACCGTACAGGCGGTCACCGATCAGCGTGACCTTGAACGGGTCAAGCCGGGTGCCGTCCTTGAGCACCCAATTCTCCGGCGTCACCGGGACCACATCGGCGTGGGCATGGATGCCCACCAGCTCATCGCCACTGCCTTCCAGGGAGATCTCGTACACCCGGTTGTCAACGTTGCGGAAGGTGAGGTTGAACGACTTGGCCAGCGTCTGGATCCTGTCGGCGATCTTGAGAAATTCGGGGTTTTTGTACTGCGGCAGACCGTCGACGTTGAAGGTTGGAATCTCTACCAGCTCGCGCAGGGTTTCGAGAGCGGCCTTGCCGTATTTCGCACGGGTGTAAATGCCGAGCAGGCGGTGGATTTCGTTTTGTTGGTCGGCGGTGAGGGTTTTGTTGTCGAGAAACGCGTTGATCGCCGGACCTGTGTCAATAGTCTTGCCCAGGTCATCTTTATGCAGAGCAGCGAGGAAACTGCGGAAATCAGTGGCCGGCGTTTCGCTGAAATTTTTCAGGATCGCGGCACTTTGCTCGGGAGTGATGTTGGCAAAAGCGGAGGGGGTGACGCTCGACAGGCTGGCGGCCAGGAGGGTCGCTACTGCCAGTTGCTTGAGTGGAAAGTGCATGGAGAGTCGCATTCCTTTGCAGGTACTGGAGACGTTTCTGACCGATCTGTCAGAAACATTTCCACACATTACCATCACTCAGGCGCAGCGTGCGCTCAAAAGTGCGGGAGGTTTTTGCTCCCGCATCGGGTTTATCAAGCTTGCGACAATCAGTGCTTGCTCTGGTCGTCCGGCATGGCCAGCAGCTGCTTTTCCTGGTTCCAGTCGAACGGTTCATCATTCAGCTCGGCTTCATGACGGCGTTCTTCCAGCGCCTGGTACAGGTCCAGTTCTTCGTCGGGCATGAAGTGCAGACAGTCGCCGCCGAAGAACCACAGCAGGTCGCGTGGCACGAGGTGGGCGATTTGCGGGTAGCGCAGGATGACCTGGCTCATGAGGTCCTGGCCCAGGTACTGGCTTTCGATCGGGTCGATCGGCAGCAGGGCGCGCAGTTCGTCGAAGCGCTCCAGAAACAGGGTGTGGCTTTCCTCGGGCACTTGTTCGGCTTCGCCAACGGCAACCAGGATGCTGCGCAGGTGGTCGAGCAAGACGAGATGATCGGCAACGACGTTGGACACGCGATAAGTCCTCTAAAGCAAAAACGGGCGCGAGAGTATATAGCTCAAGCGCCCGTAATTATATGACCGCGGGTATCAGCGGACCTTGCCTTCAGCCTGGGTCAGCTCTTCCTTGCTGAAATCATCCACGTCGATCACCTTGCGTCGCGCCGCTTCGGCGTCACGCAGGGTCTGCGCTTCGGCCGGTTGCAGCACGCCCGCTTGCAGGGCGGCGTCGATGGCGTGTTCGCCGGCAGTCGGTTTGACCTGGCCACTTTTCAACGCGCTGTGCAGCTTCTTTTGCAGCGGATGGCTGGCGCCGAGCAGGTCGTAGGCATGCTGCAGGGCGCCGACTGGATCCTGCGCCGATTGCGGGCGGTAGCAGCCTGCCAGAAGCTCTTCAAGCGTCGGGTCGCCCTTGGCGCGGCCAATCACTGCTGCCACTTCGGCATCCAGTGCATCGGATGGCCCGGTGTGGCGCCGTCCGAACGGGAACACGATCACTCGCAACAGGCAGCCCAGCACCTTGTTCGGGAAGTTGCTCAGCAGTTCATCCAGCGCACGCTCCGACTCGCCGAGGCTTTCTTCCATGGCCCAGGCAAACAAGGGCTCCAGGTGATCCGGTGAATCCAGGTCGTGGTAACGCTTGAGCGCCGCCGAGGCCAGGTACATATGGCTCAGCACATCGCCCAGGCGCGCCGACAGGCGTTCGCGGCGTTTGAGCTCGCCACCGAGCAGCATCATGCTCAAGTCGGCAAGCAATGCGAAGGCCGCAGCCTGCCGGTTCAAGGCGCGGAAATAACCCTGGCTCAGGCGGTTGCCCGGGGCTTTCTCGAAGTGGCCAAGGCCCAGGTTCAGCACCAGGGTGCTGGCGGCGTTGCTGACGGCAAAACCGATGTGCTGCATCAGCAGGCCGTCGAACTCCTTGAGGGCCTGGTCACGATCTTCACGCCCGGCCAGCGCCATTTCCTTGAGCACGAACGGGTGGCAGCGAATCGCGCCCTGGCCGAAGATCATCAGGTTGCGCGAGAGGATGTTGGCGCCTTCCACCGTGATGAAAATCGGCGCGCCCTGCCAGCTGCGGCCCAGGTAGTTGTTCGGGCCCATGATGATGCCCTTGCCGCCGTGCACGTCCATGGCGTGGGTGATGCACTCGCGGCCACGTTCGGTCAGGTGGTACTTGAGGATCGCCGACAGCACCGAGGGCTTTTCCCCCAGGTCGACGGCGTTGGCGGTGAGCATCCGCGCGCTGTCCATCAGCCAGGCGTTACCGCCGATACGTGCCAGGGACTCCTGAATACCTTCGAATGCCGACAGCGGTACATTGAACTGTTCGCGCACCTGGGCGTACTGGCCAGTGACCAGACTGGTGAACTTGGCGGCACCGGTGCCGACGGCCGGCAATGAGATCGAGCGGCCCACCGACAGGCAGTTCATCAGCATCATCCAGCCCTTGCCGAGCATCTCCTGACCACCGATGAGGTATTCCAGGGGAATGAACACGTCCTTGCCCGAGTTGGGCCCGTTCATGAACGCGGCCCCCAGCGGCAGGTGGCGACGGCCGATCTCCACGCCCGGGGTGTCGGTGGGAATCAGCGCGAGGCTGATGCCGAGGTCTTCTTCCTCGCCCAGCAGGTGATCCGGGTCATGGGCCTTGAAGGCCAGGCCCAGCAGGGTCGCCACCGGGCCGAGGGTAATGTAGCGTTTCTCCCAGTTCAGGCGCAGGCCGAGGGTCTCCTTGCCCTCCCATTCACCTTTGCAGATCACCCCGGTGTCGGGCATGGCGCCCGCATCGGAGCCGGCCAGCGGGCCGGTGAGGGCGAAGCACGGGATGTCATCGCCGCGCGCCAGGCGCGGCAGGTAGTGGTTGCGTTGTTCGTCAGTGCCGTAGTGCAGCAGCAGTTCGGCCGGGCCCAGGGAGTTGGGCACCATCACCGTGGACGCGAGGTCGCCGCTGCGGGTGGCGAGTTTCATCGCCACCTGGGAGTGGGCGTAGGCGGAAAAGCCCTTGCCGCCGTACTCCTTGGGAATGATCAGCGCGAAGAAACCGTGGGTCTTGATGTGCTCCCAGGCGGCGGGCGGCAGGTCCATGGCCTGGCCGATTTCCCAGTCGCTGACCATGGCGCAGAGTTCTTCGGTGGGGCCGTCGATAAACGCCTGTTCTTCTTCGGTCAGTTTTACCTTGGGGTAGGCCAGCAACTTGTCCCAGTCGGGGCGGCCGCTGAACAGTTCGCCGTCCCACCACACCGTGCCTGCGTCGATGGCGTCACGCTCGGTTTCGGACATCGGCGGCAAAACTTTCTGGAACCAGCTGAACAGCGGCTTCGTGAAGTATTGCCGGCGCAGGTCGGGCAGCAGCAGGGGCGCGGCCACCAGAGCGATCAACACCCAGAAGATCAGCAGCAGCCAACCCGGTGCGTGGCTCCAGGCGCCCATCGCCAGCAGGTAAACGGCAACCACGCCCAGGGCGGGCAGCGGGGCGACGCGGCGGTGTGCCAGGTAGGCAATGCCGACCACCAGCACCAGTATCCACAACAACAGCATATTCAATCCTCCGTGAAACCAGGGGCGAACCACCAGGGAGCTTAGTCGGCATGCGAGCAAGCGCGGTGATCAAGGTGTTACCACGTGTTCAAGACAGTTCCAGTCGCTTACTGGGTAGTGACCGTCCGGTGCGGGGGGAGTTCGTATGAAAACGTAGCGGAACTCGTGCGGATTTATCTGACCTGGCAGTCATGCAGTACCGTTTTGCGACCCAGGCGTCGTATGCTGCGGTTTCTATTACAACATGTTGTCCATTCACCCAATCAGGGAGCGGTCATGCTGAAGATCTGGGGTCGTAAAAATTCGTCAAACGTCAGGAAAGCACTGTGGTGCGCCGAGGAACTCGGCCTGGACTACGAGGCGATTGATGCGGGCGGGGCATTCGGGGTCGTCGACACGCCGCAATACCGGGCATTGAACCCCAACGGCCGGGTGCCGATGATCGAAGACGGCGACTTTGTGCTGTGGGAATCCAACACCATCGTGCGCTATCTCTGCGCCAAACACGCGTCGGAATTTTACCCGGCTGACCTGCAAGCCCGCGCCAACGCGGAAAAATGGATGGACTGGACCACCTCGACCTTGGCCGATCCGTTCAAAGCGGTGTTCTGGGGCATCGTGCGCACTGCGCCGGAAAAACGAAATCCGGACAGCATCAATGCCGGGCGCGAGGCCTGTATCGATGCGCTCCACACCGTTGAGCAAGCGCTCGCCGGGCAACCTTATCTGTCCGGCAACGCGTTCGGCATGGGCGATATTCCCCTCGGCTGCTTCATCTACGCCTGGTTCGAAATGCCCATCGAGCGCCCCGCCATGCCGCACCTGGAGGCCTGGTACCAGCGCCTGCAACAGCGCCCGGCCTTCCGCAAGGCAGTGATGACTGCGTTGACTTAATACCCACTATTAATGCGCTTGACTGTACTTGTGTGACGCGGGCACTCACCATGCCCGCCATGCACCCCGGTTGAACTACCTGCGGTGCGCCTTCATCTACCCTTTCCATTCCCTTCTTTTGGTGCGTATTCCGATATGAGTTCCGCTCTGTCCATCCGGCAGCTAACCAAAACCTACGGCAACGGTTTCCAGGCCTTGAGTGGTATCGATCTGGACGTTGCCGAAGGTGATTTCTTCGCCTTGCTCGGCCCCAACGGTGCCGGCAAATCCACCACCATCGGTATTCTCTCCACCCTGGTCAACAAGACCAGCGGCACGGTGAACATCTTCGGTCACGACCTGGACAAATCCCCGGCGGCGCTCAAGCGCTCCATTGGCGTGGTGCCCCAGGAATTCAACTTCAACCAGTTCGAAAAAACCTTCGACATCGTTGTGACCCAGGCCGGTTACTACGGCATCCCGTCGAAAGTCGCCAAGGAGCGCGCCGAGCAGTACCTGACCCAACTGGGCCTTTGGGACAAGCGTGACGTGCCGTCGCGCTCGCTGTCCGGCGGCATGAAACGCCGTCTGATGATCGCCCGCGCACTCGTGCATGAGCCGCGCCTGCTGATCCTCGACGAGCCCACTGCCGGCGTTGACATCGAACTGCGCCGCTCCATGTGGACCTTCCTCACCGAGTTGAACGAGAAGGGCATCACCATCATCCTCACCACTCACTATCTGGAAGAGGCCGAGCAACTGTGCCGCAACATCGGCATCATCGACCACGGCACCATCGTCGAGAACACCAGCATGCGTAATCTGCTGGGCCAACTGCACGTGGAAACGTTCCTGCTCGACCTGAAAAACCCGTTGTCGGCGCCGCCGCAGTTGCTGGGCTACCCGAGCCGCCTGGTGGACAGTCGCACCCTGGAAGTCCAGGTGGACAAGGCCATGGGCATCACCGCGCTGTTCACGCAGTTGGCGACCCAGAACATCGAAGTGCTGAGCCTGCGTAATAAAACCAATCGCCTTGAGGAGTTGTTCGTGTCCCTGGTGGAGAAAAATCTGGCGAAGGTGGCGGTATGAGCTCCGAACTGCAACCCAACCTCGTCGCGCTGCAAACCATCGTCTATCGCGAAGTGAAGCGCTTCACCCGGATCTGGCCGCAGACGCTGCTGCCGCCGGCGATCACCATGGTCCTGTACTTCGTGATCTTCGGTAACCTGATCGGTCGGCAGATCGGTGACATGGGTGGTTTCACCTACATGGAGTACATCGTGCCGGGCCTGATCATGATGTCGGTGATCACCAACTCCTACGGCAACGTGGTCTCCAGCTTCTTCGGCAGCAAATTCCAGCGCTCCATCGAAGAGCTGATGGTGTCGCCGGTTTCGCCGCACACCATCCTGATCGGCTACACCGCAGGCGGCGTTCTGCGCGGCTTGATGGTCGGCGTGATCGTGACCCTGCTGTCGCTGTTCTTCACTCACCTGCAGGTGCACCATCTGGGCGTCACCATTCTGGTGGTGGTGCTGACGGCGACGATCTTTTCGCTGCTGGGGTTTATCAACGCGGTGTTTGCACGCAATTTCGATGATATCTCCATCATCCCGACCTTCGTGCTCACGCCGCTGACCTACCTGGGCGGGGTGTTCTACTCCATTACCCTGCTGCCGCCATTCTGGCAGACCGTGTCGCTGGCCAACCCGGTGTTGCATATGGTCAATGCTTTCCGCTACGGCATTCTGGGTGTGTCGGATATCAGGATCAGCGTGGCGATCACCTTCATGATCGTTGCCACTATTGTCTTGTACTTCGGCTGTGCACGGTTGCTGGTGAGCGGGCGCGGGATGCGTACATAACTGCTGACCTTAACCAGGCCAAAAATGTGGGAAGGGGCAAGCCCCCTCCCACATTTGGATTTGGGTAGGGCCTCTACTTTTTCAATGCCAGCTCGATCAGGGCGTGCAGCTCTTGCACGGTGAGCGGCGCCGTTGAAAACAGAATTCGAAATACCGTCGGCGCCGCGATCAGATTGATCAAGTGGGCCACGCTCGGTGGGTTGCTGTCGGGATAGCGATCGACAATCACTTGAAGCTGCCCGCTGAGGATGCTCACGCAGCAGCCCGGGGTCACGCTGCATTGCAGGTCGCGCATCATGTTGCGCCCTGGCTCGGAGCTCATCTCATCCAGATACTGCTCGGCCCAGGCCTGCACATCGCCGCGCAGGCTGCCGGTGTTGGCCGGCTCACTGTCCGGGCGCATGCGGGCCAGGGCCACATCCGCGAGCAACACACCAAGGTCACCCCAACGCCGGTAGATGGTCGAGGGCGTGACACCTGCACGTGCGGCGATCATCGGCACCGTAACACTGGAACGCTCATGGGTTTCCAGCAGTTCACGCGCCGCCGAATGAACGGATTCTTGTACCCGGGCACTACGGCCCCCCGGGCGGAGGCCTTCTTTTATCGCCATGGTTGCGACCTTAACACAAAGAATTTGCTTTAAGAGCCAGCCGGTAGCACACTCCGCAAAAGCAAAATATTAGCTTTAGCGGAGCGTGCCTATGTCCAGTCCCACCTCTCATCGTCCCAGTCTGGTGTTCCTCGCGATCACCTTGCTGACGTTCCTGGCCGCTTCCAGTGCGCCGACGCCGCTGTATCACCTCTATCAGGAAGGTCTGCATTTTTCGGCGGGCATGCTCACACTGATCTTCGGGGTGTACGCCATGAGCCTGCTGGCAGCGTTGCTGACCGTGGGTTCGTTGTCGGACTACCTCGGACGCAAGCCGGTGATTTTTGCCGCGCTGGTCCTGAATATGCTGGCGATGTTGCTGTTTATCAATGAAGGCAGTGTGGCCTGGCTGATTGCTGCGCGCACCCTGCAAGGGTTTGCCACCGGCATGGCCACCGCGGTGTTGGGCGCGGCGCTGCTCGACAGCGACCGCCAGCAGGGCCCGTTGGTCAACAGTGTGGCGCCGTTGCTGGGCATGGCGTGTGGGGCGATGGGCAGCAGTTTGCTGGTGGAGTTCGCGCCGCTGCCGACCCAGTTGATCTACTGCACATTGTTGCTGCTGATGGTATTGCAGGCCGTGTATGTGTGGCGTCTGCCGGAAAGCGTGAGCCGTATCCCGGGTGCATTGGCCTCGTTGCGTCCGACCCTGCATGTGCCGCCTCAGGCACGCCGGGCGTTGTGGCTGTCGTTGCCGGTGGATGTGGCGGTGTGGGCGATGGGCGGGTTCTACCTCTCCCTGGCGCCGTCGCTGGTGCGGGCGGCCACCGGCTCGACGTCCAACCTGATCGGTGGCGGCCTGGTGGCGGTGCTGACCTTGAGTGGCGCGCTGATGATCCTCACCCTGCGCAATCGACCCGCGGACAAGGTGCTGCGCCTCGGCGCCGGATTGCTGGCCATCGGCGTGGCCCTGATCCTTACGGCGGTGCATAGCGCCAGCCTGCCGCTGTTTTTCATCGCCACCCTGATCGCCGGCAGCGGCTTTGGCGCAGGCTTTCTGGGCGCCTTGCGCAGTGTGGTACCGCTGGCCTTGCCCCATGAGCGGGCGGGCTTGATGTCGGCATTTTATGTGCTGAGTTACCTGGCGTTCTGTTTGCCGTCGTTATTGGCGGGCAACCTGATTCGACGTTTTGGCTTGATCGCGACCACCGACGGTTATGGCGCGGTGCTGATCCTGCTGGCGTTGGGTGCCCTGGCTGCGCTGATGTGGCAGAGCCGGCAGTCGGTGCATATTGGTAAAATAGATAACAGTTAGAGATATTACCCGTTATATAGATATTCGCTCAGCTTCTATGATGGCCTCCACCTCATACGAGGAAGAGGATCGCCAGCATGACCTGCCCGAATACCATCAGCTACAAGCCGTTCAGCCACCTGACCCGACCCCGGGAAGTGATTCGCCAGTTCACCCCCAACTGGTTCGCCGCCACCATGGGCACCGGCGTGCTCGCGCTGGCCCTGGCCCAATTGCCGGTCAACCTGCCCGCGCTGCGCACGCTGGGTGAAGGGTTATGGCTGTTCACCTGCGGCCTGTTCATCCTGTTCAGCGTGTTGTATGCCGCGCGCTGGGTGATGTTTTTCAACGAGGCGCGGCGCATTTTCGGGCACTCCACGGTGTCGATGTTCTTCGGCACGATCCCCATGGGCCTGGCGACCATTCTCAACGGCCTGCTGGTGTTCGGCCTGTCGCGCTGGGGCGGCGATGTGATCGCGGTGGCCGAAGTCATCTGGTGGCTCGATGTGGCGATGGCCCTGGCCTGCGGCGTATTGATCCCATTCATGATGTTCACCCGCCAGGAACACAGCATCGACCAGATGACCGCCGTCTGGCTGTTGCCGGTGGTCGCTGCTGAAGTCGCGGCGGCGAGCGGTGGGCTGCTGGCGCCGCACCTGGCGGATGCGCATTCGCAGTGGGTGATGCTGGTGACCAGCTATGTATTGTGGGCGTTTTCCCTGCCGGTGGCGTTCAGCATCCTGACCATCCTGATGCTGCGCATGGCCCTGCACAAATTGCCACACGCGAACATGGCCGCCTCGAGCTGGCTGGCGCTTGGACCCATCGGCACCGGCGCCCTGGGCATGTTGCTGCTGGGTGGCGACGCGCCAGCGATTTTTGCTGCCAACGGCTTGCCCGGAGTCGGCGAGATGGCCAACGGCCTGGGCCTGGTCGCGGGCATCACGCTGTGGGGCTTCGGTTTGTGGTGGATGCTGATTGCCGTGTTGATCACCCTGCGTTACCTGCGCGCCGGTATTCCGTTCAACCTCGGCTGGTGGGGCTTTACCTTTCCATTGGGGGTGTATGCGCTGGCAACGTTGAAGTTGGCGAATCTGCTGCACTTGGGGTTCTTCAGCGTATTTGGCAGCGCACTGGTGGTGGCGTTGGCGCTGATGTGGCTGATTGTGGCCAGGCGTACCGTGCAGGGCGCCTATAAAGGTGAGCTTTTTGTTTCACCTTGCATTGCAGGGTTAGCGAATAAGTAGGCAGAGTTAGGTAAAGTCGTGGCCTGACTCGATAACAGGCCACGCAGGAACACGGACGATGAGCCACCCCTCGCAATTCACCTTGCTGCGCACCCGGCGTTTCCTGCCGTTTTTCATCACCCAGTTGCTGGGCGCATTCAACGACAACATCTTCAAGCAATCGCTGATCCTGGCGATTCTCTACAAGCTGACCCTCGACGGTGATCGCTCGATCTGGGTCAACCTCTGCGCCTTGCTGTTTATCCTGCCGTTCTTCCTGTTCTCGGCACTGGCCGGGCAGTTTGGCGAGAAATTCAACAAAGATGCGTTGATCCGCGCGATCAAGATCGGCGAAATCGTGATCATGACCGTGGGCGCCACTGGCTTTCTGATCAACCACCTTGAATTGATGCTGCTGGCGCTGTTCGCCATGGGCACGCACTCGGCGCTGTTCGGCCCGGTGAAGTATTCGATCATGCCCCAGGCCCTGCACGACGATGAACTGGTGGGCGGCAACGGTCTGGTGGAGATGGGCACCTTCCTCGCCATCCTCGCCGGCACCATTGGTGCGGGCATCATGATGTCATCCGCCCATTACGCACCGTTGGTGGCCACCGCGATTGTTGGCGTGGCGGTGCTGGGCTATCTGGCCAGCCGCAGCATTCCACGGGCGGCGGCGTCCACCCCGCAGTTGCGCCTGGACTGGAACATTTTCACCCAGTCGTGGGCCACCTTGCGCATGGGGCTTGGGCAGACGCCGGCGGTGTCGCGCTCGATCGTCGGTAACTCATGGTTCTGGTTTGTCGGGGCAATCTACCTCACGCAGATCCCGGCCTACGCCAAGGAGTGGCTGTACGGCGACGAAACCGTGGTGACGCTGATCCTCACGGTGTTCTCGGTGGGCATCGCGCTGGGCTCGATGCTCTGCGAAAAACTCTCCGGGCGTAAGGTGGAGATCGGCCTGGTGCCGTTCGGTTCGTTCGGCCTGACGGTGTTCGGCCTGCTGCTGTGGTGGCATTCCGGCGGCTTCCCGCAGAACGTCCAGCCCAACGACTGGCTGGCGGTGCTCGGCTACGGCCAGGCGTGGTGGGTGCTGTTCGATATTCTCGGCCTGGGCGTGTTCGGCGGTTTCTACATCGTGCCGCTGTATGCGCTGATCCAGTCGCGCACTGCCGAAAACGAACGTGCGCGGGTGATTGCCGCCAACAACATTCTCAACGCGTTGTTCATGGTGGTGTCGGCCATCGTGTCGATCCTGCTGCTGAGCGTGGCCAAGCTGTCGATCCCCGAATTGTTCCTGGTGGTGTCGCTGCTCAATATCGCGGTCAACACCTACATCTTCAGGATCGTCCCCGAGTTCACCATGCGTTTCATGATCTGGCTGCTCAGCCATTCCATGTACCGCGTGGAGCATCGCAACCTCGAACAGATCCCGGACGAAGGCGCCGCCTTGCTGGTGTGCAACCATGTGTCGTTTGTCGACGCGCTGTTGATCGGCGGCGCGGTGCGTCGGCCGATCCGGTTCGTGATGTATTACAAGATCTACCGCCTGCCGGTGCTGAACTTCATCTTCCGCACCGCGGGCGCTATCCCGATTGCCGGGCGGCATGAAGATATCCAGATCTATGAACAGGCCTTCACGCGCATTGCGCGGTATCTGCAGGAGGGCGAACTGGTGTGCATCTTCCCCGAGGGCAAGTTGACCGCTGACGGCGCGATGAATGAGTTTCGCGGTGGGCTGACGCGCATTCTCGAGGAGACGCCGGTGCCGGTGATTCCGATGGCGTTGCAGGGGTTGTGGGGCAGCTTTTTCAGCCGTGATCCGCACAAGGGGTTCTTTCATCGCATCTGGTCGCGGGTGGTGCTGGTGGCGGGCGAGCCGGTATCGGTCGAGTCGGCAACGCCTGCGCACTTGCAGGCGGTGGTGGGTGGGTTGCGCGGGAGTATCAGGTAGTTTTGTGTCGGCAGTGAGGGCCTCATCGCAGGCCAGCCAGCTCCCACATTTGAAATGCATTCCACGTGTGGGAGGGGGCTTGCTCCCGATAGCGGCAGTGGCTTAGGTGGAGATCTTGAGGCCAATGAGCCCGCAGATAATCAATGCCACACTCGCCAGCCGAAACAGCGCCATGGACTCCCCAAACAGGATAATCCCGGCAATCACCGTGCCCACCGCACCCACTCCGGTCCAGATGGCGTAGGCAGTGCCCAGCGGCAGTTCCTTCATGGCCAGGCCCAGCAAGCCAAGGCTGATGGCCATGGCGGCAATCGTCAGGGCAGTGGGCAGTGGTTTGCTGAAACCGTCGGTGTACTTCAAACCGACGGCCCAGCCGACTTCAAACAGGCCGGCAAAAAACAGGATGATCCAGGACATGATGACCTCGCTTTCTCAGGCGGGGTCGTCCCCGGATTCGGCGCTTTGACAGCGTCGCGAGGTCGTCCCCGCGAAGCTCGGTAGAGTGCCGAAGATTGATCGAGCGATCAAGTTTGCGGCGCGTCCTCCAGCAGACGACGGTCTTCTTTCTCGCTCATGCGGCGGAAGTAGGTCGACAGCAACGCCCCGGAAATATTGTGCCAGACGCTGAACAACGCGCTCGGTACCGCCGCCAGTGGCGAGAAGTGCGCGCTGGCCAATGCCGCGCCCAGCCCGGAATTCTGCATGCCCACTTCCAGTGCCAGCGATTTGCGTTGCGCCAACGGCAGCTTGAACACGCGCGCGGTAAAGTAGCCCAGCAGGTAGCCGAAACTGTTGTGCAGTATCACCACGGCCATGATCAGCAGGCCCGACTCGGCGATCTTCGCCTGGCTGGCAGCCACCACTGCGGCGACGATGATCACGATACTGATCACCGACACCAGCGGCAGCACGTCCACCGCATGGCGCACCCGCGCGCCGAGCACGCGTTGCGCCAGCACGCCGAGTATGATCGGCAGCAGCACCACCTGCAGGATCGACCAGAACAGCTCCATGAACGACACCGGCAGCCAGGCCGAGGCCAGCAGCCAGATCAGCGCCGGCGTGAGCAGCGGGGCGAGGAGGGTGGTGACGGCGGCAATCGCCACCGACAACGCCAGGTCGCCCCGGGCCAGCCAGGTCATCACGTTGGACGAGGTGCCGCTCGGGCAGCAGCCGACCAGGATCACGCCGACGGCAATTTCCGCTGGCAGGTTGAAGGCCCGGCACAGCAACCAGGCTACGCCCGGCATGATTACAAAATGCGCGACCACGCCCAGGGCGACGCGCCACGGGTGGCGAGCGACCTCGGCGAAGTCTTCGAGTTTGAGGGTCAGCCCCATGCCGAACATCACCAGGCCCAGCAGCGGGACGATGGCGCTTTTCAGGCCGATGAACCAGCCGGGTTCGACGAAGGCGAGCACCGCGAAGATCAACACCCAGTAAGCGAAGGTATTGCCGACGAAGCGGCTCAGTGCGGCGAGTGCGCGCATGGGGATGTCCTTGTTATTGGATTCTTGAAGTGTCAACACACATCAAAGGTGGGAGCGGGCTTGCTCGCGAAAGCGGTGGATCAGTCAGCCAATATATTGACTGGCTCACCGCCTTCGCGAGCAAGCCCGCTCCCACATTTTGATCTTCACATGGCTTTAGATGCCCTGTGGGCTCTCTTCGCCGCCCAACGCTTCGATCAGCGCCGGCAGGAAATCACCGAACGTCAGCATCATCAGGGTAAAGCTGGCGTCCAGTTGACCCAGGGCTTCGTCGCCGCCGTCCTGTTCGGCCTGGTCCTGCAGCAGGTCTTCGAACTTCAGGCGCTTGACGGTCATCTTGTCGTCGAGCATGAACGACAGCTTGTCCTGCCAGGCCAGCGACAACTGGGTCACCACCTTGCCGGTGGTCAGGTGCAGCTGGATCTCTTCGCTGGTCAGGTCCTGGCGCTTGCAGCGCACGATGCCGCCGTCTTCGTGGGTGTCGCGCAGTTCGCATTCGTCGAGCACGGAGAAATCGTCGGCCGGCTTCTGGGTGGTGACCCAGTCGGTCATGATCGCGGTCGGTGCGGTTTTCACCGTGAGCGGGCGTACCGGCAGGGTGCCGATCACTTCGCGCAGGGTCGACAGCAGGTCTTCGGCGCGTTTCGGGCTGGCCGAGTTGACCAGGATCAGGCCCTGTTTCGGCGCGATGGCGGCGAAGGTCGACGAGCGACGAATGAAGGCCCGGGGCAGGAACGCTTGGATGATTTCATCCTTGATCTGATCGCGTTCCTTCTTGTAGACCTTGCGCATCTGCTCGGCCTCGATCTCTTCAACTTTCTCCTTGACCGCATCACGTACCACGCTGCCCGGCAGGATACGTTCTTCCTTGCGCGCAGCGATCAGCAGGAAGTCGCCGCTGACGTGAACCAGAGGCGCGTCCTCACCTTTACCGAAAGGGGCGACGAAACCGTAAGTGGTCAGCTCCTGGCTTGCACACGGGCGCGCCAGTTTGGTGGCCATGGCCGCTTCCAACGCCTCGGCATCAACAGGCAGATCTTGGGTCAGGCGATAGATAAGCAGGTTCTTGAACCACATGGGGTGAGTCTCTCCTCTATACAAAGGAGGGCATTATTCTCTTGATATGGCCGCAGGCCAACCCTGCGTAAGCCATTGGAAGCGCTGAAAAAAAAGATTCAAGAAAGTGCTTGCCAGACCCAGGGTCGCTCCGTAGAATGCGCGCCACACCGAAACGAAGGGTGATTAGCTCAGCTGGGAGAGCATCTGCCTTACAAGCAGAGGGTCGGCGGTTCGATCCCGTCATCACCCACCATTCGCTTCACGTGTTACGCGCAGCGGTAGTTCAGTCGGTTAGAATACCGGCCTGTCACGCCGGGGGTCGCGGGTTCGAGTCCCGTCCGCTGCGCCATATTCGGTTACCTGGAATGCTGAACGCCAGGTCGCCACGGAAAGCCCGCTTAATCGCGGGCTTTTTATTGTCCGAAATATGGCAAACAGTCGTGAATGAATCTTTTTTTAAATAAAGTGCATTTAAATCAAGACATTACGATTTTTTGGTGTATGATGCGCCCACACCGAAACGAAGGGTGATTAGCTCAGCTGGGAGAGCATCTGCCTTACAAGCAGAGGGTCGGCGGTTCGATCCCGTCATCACCCACCATTCGCTTCATGTGTTACGCGCAGCGGTAGTTCAGTCGGTTAGAATACCGGCCTGTCACGCCGGGGGTCGCGGGTTCGAGTCCCGTCCGCTGCGCCATATTCGCTTCCACTAAGGCCAACAGAGCGCCTGGAAGCCACGGAAATAGCGGCCTTGTGCCGCTTTTTTCGTTTCTGAAGTCCACTGGACTTCCTCTCCAGCCACGGTTTTCACGTACACCGCTGGCATAGCCTTTTGCGATTTCCTGTGTCATGTGTCGAGCACCTGCTGTCTGGCAATTTCCTGATTGCGCAGAATGAACCGCTGCAACTTGCCACTGGGGGTCTTGGGCAGGTGCTCGACGAACTCGATTTCCCGTGGGTAAGCATGTGCGGCCAGGCGCTGTCGCACATGCAGGCGCAGTTCTTCAGCCAACTCGGCGCTGGGCGGATACTGGCTGCTCAGCACCACAAACGCCTTGATCAGCTCGGTGCGTTGCGGGTCGGGTTTGCCGATCACGGCGGTTTCGACCACCGCCGGGTGTTCGATCAGTGCGCTTTCCACATCGAAAGGCCCGACGCGGTAGCCGGACGTGGTGATCACGTCATCGGTACGCCCGACGAAGCTGATGCTGCCGTCGTCATTGAGCTCGACGATATCGCCGCTCAAGTAATAACGGCCGACAAAGGCTTTGGTCGGCATACCCAGGTACCCGCCGAACCAGCACAGGGGCGAGCGCTCGCGATCGACCGCCAGTGTCCCAGGCTGGCCGGTCGGCAGTTCCCGATGAGTTTTATCCAGCACGACAATACGGTAACCGGGCACCGCATAACCGGCCGAGCCCTCGCGTATCGGATGGCGCAGCGCGTGGTGATTGCACAGCACCATGCCGATTTCGGTCTGGCCATAGTGATCGTGAATGACCACCCCGAGTTCTTCGGCAAACCAGCGGATGACCTGCGGGTTGAGCGGCTCGCCGGCGCTGCTCACCACCCGCAGTTGGCCACGCACGGCGTCGGCGAACTCGGCCCCCGCCGCGATCAGCAGGCGATAGGCCGTCGGCGAGCCTGCCAGGTTGTTGATGGCGTACCTGGCAATGACGTGTTGGGTACTTTGCACCGTGAACGGGCCGTCATAGAACAACGTGGCGTGTCCAAGCGCCAGCGGGCCGGTCACGGCGTAATACAGGCCATAGGCCCAGCCGGGGTCGGCAAGGTTCCAGAATCGGTCTCCCTCACGCAGATCAATCGCATCACGCATGTAACCCTTGAAGGCAAGGATGGCGCTCAACGGTACCTCCAGCGGTTTGGCCGGCCCTGTGGTACCCGATGTGCACATCAGCAGGAAGGGTGCACTGGCGTCCAGCATTACGGGGGCGCAATCCTCAGGCTGGCGGCCAACAATGCCCCAGAAGTCGTGGTCACCCGCGTTGATCGAGACATCACCGGCCACGACGATGTTGGGGCAGTCAGCAATGTCGTCCAGCTTGGCGCGGTTGTGCGTGTCGGTCACGATCCAGCGGGCGCCGGAGCAGCCCAGCCGCTGTTCGATCGCCTTGGGGCCGAAGGCGGTAAACAGCGGCTGGTAAACAGCGCCGATGCGCCAGGTCCCTAACACAGCAATCAACAGTTCAACCGTGCGTGGCATCAGGCCGGCCACGCGGTCCCCGGGCTTGACCCCTTGCTCGCGCAGAAAGTTGCCGAAGCCTGCCGCGTGGGCTTGCAGCTCGCGAAACGTATAGCGCGCGGCGCGGCCATCCTGCGCTTCGCAATACAGCGCCACTGCATCGCCCTCGGCGTGCCGGTCGCAGCATTCGATACAGGCATTCATGGCAGTGAGCTCACCCTGCAGCTCCCGAGCGGCGAGCTGCAGATAATCGAAAGAGGTAACGACGGATTCATAATCACGCATAACGACACCTGGTTTTTATTGTTGGAAGAGGGTCTGCAAACACATTGGCCTGGCAGGCGGTTTCAGCGGTTCAGCTCTCGATCATGTCGGCGGCTTGCTGGGTGGCCTGGCTGGTGCGGGTGGCCAGCTTGCGCACCTCATCGGCGACCACCGCAAACCCGCGCCCGGCGTCACCTGCCCGCGCTGCTTCGATGGCGGCGTTGAGCGCCAGCAGGTTGGTCTGGCTGGCAATGCCCTGGATGGTGGCGACAATGTGCGTCAGCTTGCTGAGGGTTTCTTGCATGACCCGGTGCTGTTGCTCCTGAGCCTCGCGCATCGCACTTTCTTCATGCCTGGCGTGGATGTCGGTGATGGCGCCCACCACCCGTTGCGGTGAGCCATCCGCTGCGCGGCGCGTCTGGCCACGCCCGCGAAACCAGCGGTAGGTGCCGTTTTGGTGCTTGAGCCGATAGTCCACATCGAACGGGGTTTTGCCGCTGCGGTCCTCGACATGCGCCACAAATGCCGCGATGGCCCGTGCGCTATCCTCGGGATGCAGGCGCGAGGTCCAGCTTTCCAGGGTGTTGGGAAACTCCTCGACCGTGGAGCAGCCCAGCAGCCGGCGCATTTGCGAAGACCACCAGATGACATTGTTCGGGTTCGCCGGATCGCCGGCCACCACCTCGATATCCCACAGCCCGTCATGCAGCATTTCGCGGGAGATCTCGAAACGCGCAGCCGTCAGTTCGAGTTCCGCGTGCCGGGTGTACTGTTCGTGAATGTCCTGCAGGCTTCCGCCCACGGCGACCGCCACGCCTTGCGCATCGCGGCGCGAATGACCGCGCAGCCTGCGCCAGCGATAGTCGTTTCCCGGAGCGGGCGCCATGCGCACGTCCAAGGCAAAACCTGTACGCCCGCTGCGATCGGCCAGGTGCCGCTCCAGGGCTGCCGGAAAGCGTTGCCGGTCAGCCGGATGCAGCTGTTCAATCCACCGCGCCAATGAGTCAATCGATGGGTGCTCGGGCGAGCAGCATCCGCTCCAGCGCACCGTACAGGTCGGTGCAAGTGTGTTCCCGTCCAGCTCAAGCTCCCAAAACAAGGCATCAGCCCCTTGGGTGATCAGCGCCAGGCGGTTTTCCAGTTGCTGCAACAGCTTTTCGCGCGCGGCAAGGCCTGTGCTCAATTCGGCGACATCCAGCGTCAGCGTGCGCGCCTGCTCCTGCAGGGCGCGCCGTTCCTGCAGCAGGTGCTCGACGCCTGCCAGGATGCGTCGCAACAGCGGGTTGCTCGACGATAAAGGTGTGCTCGCCTGGTCCGGCTGGTCGAGTCTGTCGGCGAGCGGCGCCAATACCCAGCGGCTGGTCCGGTTGAAAAAAATCATGCAGCACCTCCTTGAATGGGATCCACCGCCGGGGCGACTGCGGACATGGCAGCGGCATCAAATGCGGCCGCCCCCGGCAGTGCCTGCCAGACCGGTGGGCCGGCGGCGATTTCTTCGACGCTCAGCAGGCAGTTGTCGAGTTCGCGCTGCAACCTGTCCGTGTCCATGCCCTGGCCAATGAAGACCAACTCCTGCCGGCAGTCGCCGACAATGCTGTCCCACTTGGTCATGAGGCTCTGCAGGCGGTATTCGTCTCGCGGCCATTGCGCCGGTTCGACGAAGTGCCACCAACGGCCGACATAGTCCCACTGGAACTGCCTGGCGCTTTGCACCAGCAGGCCGGTTTCCAGGTGACGGCTGGCCAGCCAGAAATAGCCCTTGCTGCGCAGCAAGCGACCGTTGCACCAGGGCCGCTGGAGAAAGTCGAGCAAGCGCTGCGGATGAAAAGGCGCGCGCTCGCGGTACACCCAGGACGTCACGCCATAGGTATCCGCCTCGGAAGCCGCTGCGTCGACAGCGTCCATTTTCTTCATCCATCCCGGCGATGCCGCCAGGCTGGGCAAATCGAACAGATGGGTGCCGAGGAGGGCGGCCAACGCCACCCGACCGTGGGCCATCGGCAGGATGCGTGCGGACGGGTTGAGGCTGGCGAGGATCGAGCGCAATGCCAGGTAATCCTGCTCACCGATCAGGTCCAGTTTGTTGACGAGAATGACGTTGGCGTATTCCACCTGTTCGATCAGCAGGTCTGCCAGCGGGCGTGCAGGCGCGCCCTCGGTATTGTCTTGCGCAACGCTGTCGCTCGATTCCAGCAGTGCTTGAAACTGGCTACCGTCGACTACCGTCACCAGGGTGTCGAGCCGCGCCAGTTCGCTGAGGCTGAAGCCTTCTGTGTCGAGGAAGGCGAAGGTCTCCGCGACCGGCATCGGCTCGGAAATCCCGGTGGATTCAATCAGCAGGTAATCGAAACGCTGCTGGCGTGCCAGGGCGCTGATCTGCTCAAGCAAATCGGCGCGCAGCGTGCAGCAGATACAGCCATTGCTCATCTCGATCAGTTCATCGCTGCCACGCTGCAGCGATACGTCGCGCTGCACTTCCTGGGCATCGATATTGACGTCGCTCATGTCGTTGACGATTACCGCCACTCTCAGGCCTTCGCGATTGCGCAGAATATGGTTGAGCAGGGTGGTTTTTCCGGCGCCGAGGAAGCCCGAAAGTACCGTCACCGGTAGTCGGCCCGACTGGGCGCCGGTCATCATGCGTTCACCGCTTGTGCAGGGCTGGCCTTGTCCAGGTAGCCTTCGAAAAGGTCGACCACCACGAACCCATCATCCGCCGCGTCCCCCCACAGGTCTTTCACGCGGAACTCGACGTGGTAGGTGGGCTGATGCGCCGCGCTCGTATCGCCATGGCCAATTGCGTCGGGGAACGGCCACTTCGCCGATGTGCGGTGCAGCACCACACCCTCTTTGCCACGCACGTAAGCCGGCATGCGCACATGCCCTGCCACGTACTCGTCGCGCACCACCACACGGTCGCCCACGTCGAACGGCGGCCGCCCGGTCAGCGCCGCGCGACCTTTGGCATGGGCGGGGTTGGCCAGCTTGAAGTGCGAGCCCAGCGCCTGATCGAGCTCCGCCTGGGTGATCACGCCGGTTTCGACCAGCAGGGTGGCGGTGGCAATGACATAGCGTTCGTAGTATTGGGTGCCCACGTGTTGACGCACGTCCAGGCGTTCGACGGCGTGACGCACTTCGTCCACGCTGAACTTCTTCAAGTGATCGACGCCGATGAACATCAAGCTGTAGGCCAGGTGCTCCCAGTCCTGTTTGAACACCGGTGTGTAGCTCAGGCTGTTGATGGTGTGGGGGATTTTGCCAAAGCCCTGGAAACCGCCAAGATCATGAAAGCCATCCATTGTGCATACCTCTGAAAAGTTAACGGAACAACGCGTCTCGGCTACGCTACGTGGGGCAGCGCGACACCGATCAGCACATCCTTGGTGATCAGTTTTTGCAGCGCCTCTTCATCCATGGCCTCGCTGCCCTGGGGCCTTACCGGCAATACCAGGTAGCGGGTTTCGGCGCTGGTGTCCCACACCTTGACGGTGACTTCATGGGGCAGCTCGGTGCCCAGTTCGCGCAGGACAGTGCGGCCTTCACGGACCAGTCGGGCACGGAATTCGAAGCCCTTGTACCACTCCGGCGGCAGGCCGAGGACGGGCCAATTGGTGCAGGAACACAGGCTGCAGACGATGACGTTTTTCAGTGTCGGGGTGTCTTCAAGGGCGACGATGTATTCGCCCTGTGGGCCGGTGTAGCCGAACTGCGCGCAGGCGGCGGTGCCGTCGCGTAGCAGCAGCTCGCGAAACGCCGGGTCCACCCACGCCTTGGCCACCACCCGTGCGCCGTTCTCCGGGCTCCATTCGTGTGCCATCAGCTGTGTCATCTGTTCTATGTAACCGTCGGGAATCAGCTCCTTTTGCTTGAGCACCTGAAGTAACGCCTGTGCTCGCTCGCCTGGGGTCGAAGTGGTGTGGTCATGGGTTTTCATCGTTGGACTCCTCATCATTGAGCTTCGAAGCAGCGACTGATGGCTTTATTGTTTTTGCGCTTCACGGGGGCGAATCGATTACAGGGTTTTCCAGTCGACGGACGCCTCGAAGGCGGCGGCTGCCTGGTAGATCGTGCCTTCGGCGTAATGCTTGCCCACCAGCATCATCCCGACCGGCAGGCCGTCCACCAGGCCGCAGGGAATCGACATGGCCGGATGGCCGGTGATGTCCTGGGCTGAGGCATTGCCGATCATTTCCAGCGCGCGGGCCACGTATTCGGTGATTGAGCAATCGGCGTGCGGATGGGGCTGGGCAACGATAGGCACGGTCGGCAATACCAGCAGGTCATAGCGCGCCAGTGCCGCGTCATAACCGGCCCGCGCCATGCGCCGCAGGTTTTGCGCCTTGGCATAGAAACGCCCGTTGTAGCGATCCAGGCCATATTGGCCGATGAACATGCACATCTTCAGGGACGCCGACAACGTATCGGCCTGCTCGCGCCATTGCGCCTGTTTGTCGAGCAACGCGACGTCATACAGACCTTGCCAGTTAAAGCCGGCCCCATTGCCGTGCATCATCTGCATGGTCAGGCCTTCACAGCCGATGGGCAGCCACAGCGAACCGGCGATGGCGTGTTCGGGCACCGACACCTCTTCGACCTCTGCGCCCAGCCGCGCAAGTTGGGCGATGGCGTTGCGTACCGAGGCGGTGACGCGCGGGTCCTGGTTCGCCAGTGCGAAGCCTTCCTGCAGAATGCCGATCCGCAGCCCTTGCACCCCGCGCTGCAGATAGTCGCTGTAGCTGTCGACCCGGGGCGCGGCCTGGCGTGGATCGAGCCCATCCGCGCCGGCCATGACCTCCAGCATCAACGCGTTGTCGCGCACCGTGGCGGTGATGGGGCCAGCATGGTCGATCGTCGCTTCGATGGCCATGATGCCGGTGTAAGGCACCAGGCCATGGGTCGGCTTCATCCCGTAGGTGCCGCAGAATGCCGACGGAATCCGGATGGACCCGCCCTGATCGCCGCCGACCGCCAGATTGGCTTCGCCCGTGGCAACCAGCGCCGCGCTGCCGGACGACGAGCCGCCCGACGAAAAGCCCTGGCGGTAGGGGTTATGCACCGGCGCGGGGTCGGAGGTATGACTGCCACCGGACACGCAATAATGCTCGCACGTCGCTTTGCCAATGATGGTTGCCCCCGCATCCAGTAAGCGGGTGACGACCGTGGCGTCGAACGACGGCACGAAGCCCTCCAGCGGCTTGGCACCATTCATCATGGGCACGCCGGCCAGCGAGATATTGTCCTTGAGGACGACCGTTTTGCCCGCCAGCTTGCCGGTGCGGGCACCGTTGACTTCGGTGCGTACATACCAGGCATTGAGCGGGTTGTGCGCCGCCGAGGGGCGATAGCCCGGCGTGCGCTCGTAGCGTATCGGCGGGATGCAGTCAGGCAGCGAATCGATCAGGTCGTAGGCGTCGAAACTCGGTTGCATCAGGGCCAGGTATTCGCTGGCCTGTGCGTGGTCGAGCTGCATGTGCAGGTTACCGGCGATATCCAGTAGCTGCTCCAGGGTGGGGCGAACGATTGCCATAGTGAGGCTTTCCTTATCGTAAAGGCCTGTGAGCACGGCGTGCTCGGCAAAAAAAATCAGTGGGCCTGGAAGCCAGGATAATCCCGGCCGACCCACTCGGGCTTGGCTGAAAAAGACAGCGGCTTGGTTGAAACGGACAGCTCTCTGTCTGTCTCAAAACACGCGCGCGTAACGCAGGTTCATCCGAAAGTTTTCCCTGGGGCCGTTCTCCACCGAAAGGTCCTTGCCCAACTGCAGTTGGATCTGGTCCTGGGCGGTAAAGAATTTGGTGGCCGTCACGCGAAAGTTGGTCGTGCCCATTTCGTTGTCCTGGTTGACGTGTTCGATATGGGTCTCGCCGGCCCAGGTACGCCCAAAGCCTAAGCCGAACGCGGTCGTGGCGTCAGGCATGTAGCGCCCCATCACCTGCGCCGCGTAGGACACGTCCTGCTTGAGGCGGTCGCCATTGGCACCGAAATCGGTGTTATCGCCATACCAGGTCGCGCCGCCTACCAGGTCCATCGCCCAGTGTTCAGTGAAGTGCTTGACGTAGGCGCTCTGCAATTCGAACTTCCAGCGGTTCTCACCGATGTTCAGCGCGTCGTCCTTGTCGTAAGTGCCGGTGGGCACATACACATAGGGCGCGATGCTGAGGGTGTCGCGGGCGTCGTTGAGCCGCCACTTGAGCGGCGCCGTCAGGATCAGGTCGCCGATGCCGCGCGTGCTGCCCAGCGCCGAGGCATCGCCGCCGGTGGACACGTGGCCGAACGGCAACAGGAATTGCGGGTCGATGGTGAGCGTGTCGCTCAACGCGTAAACATGCAGCAGACGCAGGATGCCAACGTCCGAGTTCAGGTTGAAGTCCGAGCTGGCCTTATGGCCGTTGGTATAGGCCGAGTTCGTGGTGGAGTGCTGGTAGTAAATCGCACCGATGGTCGCGCCGACGGGGTATTGCTCGTAATCGCCGGGGGCCACCTCGACGGCGTGCGCCTGCAGCGTGGGCAATACGGTGGTGAGTGTCAGCAGACGGATCTTGTTGTTCATCGCGTATTCCTTGCAAAGGGGGGCCGTGCCGCCTGAAAAAGGCGGCAAGCGAGCTGAAGTCCGGGTGGGCTGTAACGCCGCTGGGGCTTAGGCTGACGCCGCTTGCGCGTCGCGCAGCATGCCGGTACACGGGTGGCAGTTGATGTACTCGAACACCTGGCTTTTGGCGTCCGACACCGACACTTCGTGGTACAGGCGCAACTTTTTCAAACCGGCGGCCACGCGGAAAAACGTCACGAAAATGCGCAGGTGGGTGGGGTGGGATTCGGCCCAGCGTTCGAGTTTTTCGAGTGAGCGCCAATGGCCGATGTTGTAGCTGACGTCGAGGAAATTGCCGTCCATATCGATATTGCGCACGAACCGATTGCTGTAGCAGCCAAGGGGTTGGCCGTTGTCGCGCAGGAAGTCCATGCCGTCCTGTAGCGTCGGCAGGATTTCATCGAGGTACAGTGAACGTTCATCCGCCTCGGCATCCTCCCAGTCCTGGCCCGAACGAATCAGCGCAATGTTGTCATGGCCCAGCACCACGACGCGCCCGCCTTTGACAGGGTCGCCTGCGACGATGCGCAGTTCATCGGACGGCTTCATCCAGTCCGTTTGAGAGATCGGAAAACGATCGCGCATCGAGCCCCAATAACCATGCTCTTCGATTTCCCCACTGGTGGCGTCCATGACCGCGCCGACACCCGGAAGGTTTTCCTGGAAGGCATACAGGGTTTCGAACTGCTCGGCACGTGGTGCGGTGATCTCACGGAAGTAACCCAGGCCCTCACCGAGACGCTCCGGCGCCGCCCACCAGCCATTCACCTCGGCTGAACGCAGCCAGCGGCAGTGGGCGGCCGGGTCTTTCCAGTAACCCACGACAATCAGATTATCGAAGCCGCTGCTGTCGGTGTGGTGGGTCAAATCGTGGGTCTGCGGGCCATCGGGCAGGCTGAAGCTGTTCACGATATGCCGCATGGCCTGCAATGCAGCCTCGCGTTGCGCCTCGCCTCGATATTGCACACCCAGGTAAGCCATCACCACTTGTTGCAACTGCTCGTCAGCGCGTGCCACCCACATCGGAAACGGCGGCTGGTACTCCTCGGGCACGCGGCGAGACAGGGTGCGCGGACATTTGAGATGTTTGTCGATTGCAGATTCCATGTTGAGCTCCTGGTTATTATCGTTCAGGCATACGGTTCAGGCTTGGCGGTCCCGCGGTTGTCCGCGCTCGGTGACCTGCCGGCGATGCAGCAGCTGCATGACGCCCCATTCGATCCACCAGCAGGTCGACTCTTCCGGCACGAGGTCGCGCTGGTGCAGAAGCCAGGATGAGTCAGACAATCGTTGCGCAGAGTGTGGATGCATGGTGTGCCTCATCAGCGGGGGTATGAGCGGCTGTGAGGCAGAAATTAGGCTGGCTGGCGATAGGCCGCTTTGTTCGTCAGGACAACTGTTTGGCTGGCAAGGACAACACGGCATTGACGGCTCGCCACGAACGGTTTTGGTGCGCGCACGGCCAACGCCTGAAGACCTTTGCGTCCAAATGGGGAGGGTTTGCTTTTCACCCACCCTGCCGCGTGGCGGTGACTTGCAGAGGAGTGACGCGCTTGACGCTCTGCGGGGCCAGGTGATTTCGCCTGGCCTGTTAATTGCTTGATTGCCTGCGTTCAAAAACCAATGACAACTTATCGAACGCTTACTGCACCGGTACCGAGGGACGTGCCATGAACTCAACCACTCAGTATTCGACCCTTGCCGTTTCGGCACCTCGTCGCTTCGATTATTGGAAAGAAGTGGTGTGCCGCCATTGCCTGGCGGCCGATAGCCAGCCCATGTCCCAGAGCAGTTTTGACGGTGCGCTCGCAGTCAATCCCATGGGCGCTCTGGATATCTGTTCGTTGTCCTCACCCCTGCATTATTGGGAGCGCTCCGCCGGGCATTTGCGCAGCGGTCCGGCTGAAGATATATGGCTGGGTTTCTCTCGAAACGGCTATGGCCAACTTGAGCAGGGCGGGCGCAAAACAACCCTGTCGCCTGGCAATTTGTTTCTTTATGACGCAAATCAGGCATTCCGATTCAGCTTTGGTGGTACCGAAAACCACCTGGTCCGAATCCCGCGAGCGCTGCTCACCGAGCGCCTGCCACGCATCGCCGACTACACGGCCATGGTCCTTGATGACCGGCGCCCCGGCGTCATCCCATTGCGTGAAATGCTGCGACAGGCGTCAAATACGTCGGCTTCGTTGCAGGATGCGAATATCTCCACCCGTTACTCAAGTGCCATGCTCGATCTGCTCGTTATCAGCCTTGAGCTCCAGGACCTCAAGACGACTCACGAGGAACTGGATCTCTACGGCCGCATCATGCAGTACATCCAGCGGCACCTGACCGAGCCGGATCTTTCGATTGAAGTCATTGCCCAGGCCCACCACGTGTCGACCAGAACCGTCACCCGCGCCTTCGCTCGCTATCAGAAAACGCCGGTCGCAGAGATCTGGAAAGAACGCCTGAATGCCAGTCGCGAAGCGATTGAGCGCGGCCAGGTGCGCAGCGTTTCCCAGGCGGCGCTGGACTTCGGCTTTTCCGATTTCTCGCACTTCAGTCATGCGTTTCGAAAGGCCTTTGGGGTTGCGCCCAATACCCTGCTGCATCGAACGTAACGCGGCGGTGTTAACCGACTCCACCCGTGCAGGCATTCATGATCGCTGCCCCGGCGTTTCTCGCCTGCTGAAAAGCCCCCCGCGCTTTATTTGCGACCCGCCAGCAATTTGGATACGGTGCACGTCTGCCCACAAGGACGTCCCCATGATCAAACCTGCCCCCAAGACCCGCCGCGCGCCCAAAGGTGAAAAACGCCGCGAAGAGCTGCTCGACGCTGCCTTGCAGGTGTTTTCCCTGGAAGGCTACAGCGGTGCATCCGTGGCCCGGGTGGCGGCGATTGCCGGCATCTCGGTGGCCGGCCTGCTGCATCATTTTCCCAGCAAGATTTCATTATTGATGGGCGTACTGCAGCGCCGCGACGAGGTGAATCAACGGATTGCCGACGAGGTGCGGGCGGAGAAATCGCTGTCTGGATTGCTTGGCAGCCTGCGCGCGATCAACCGCTCCAATGCCAGTGCGCCGGGCGTGGTGCGGGCCTTCACGATTTTGAATGCGGAAAATCTGCTCGACACTCAACCCGCCTGGACCTGGTTCCAGGAGCGTTATGCGGGCATTCAGCAGCGACTGCACGGGCAGTTTGCCGATCTGGTAGCGATGGGGGAGGTGCGTGGGGATGTGGACCTTGCCGGGCTCACCGAAGAGATCCTGGCCATGATGGACGGCCTGCAGATCCAATGGCTGCGCTTTCCCGGGCAGGTGGACCTGGTGGCGCGGTTTGATACTTACATCGCGCGGGTCGATGCAGCCATCAGGTTCGTCCCTGAACCGTGATCTATCCCTGAATCAGCCGATCAATTGCCGGCTGCGCTGCCCTGGCTGCTGTCATCGGACATGTCGTAGCCATCACCTTCGCTGGTGTCGCTGTCGGTATTTTCGTTCTGCTTGAGCACGCCACCGGTCTTCACCTTTGGCGCTTCACGCAGCGTTGAATTGAGCGCCGAACGCGGCAACGGGTTGCTGCTGGTGGTCGACAGTTCCTGGCGGAACGAGTTGACCAGTTTGGCGTTCAGGCGGATGTCCTGGGACGATCCACCCACCGACAGGTTGAAGCTGTCGGCATCCACCACCCACTGCTTGCTGGCCTCGTCAAAGTAGGCCAGCGAGCGGTCGTTCAGCTCGATGGTCACGCGCTTGCTTTCGCCCGGCTTGAGGAACACTTTCTTGTAGCCCTTGAGCTCTTTGGGTGCGCGTTCAACCTTGGGATTGTTCTGCCCCACATACAGCTCGGCCACCTCGGCACCGGCGACCTTGCCGGTGTTGGCCAGGTCGAACGACACCTTGATCGGTGCGCCGGCCACCGCGACCCCAGGGGTCACGCTGATGTTGCTGTAGCCGAAGGTGGTGTACGACAGGCCGTAGCCGAACGGGTAGAGCGGCTTGATGCCTTTTTTCTCGTAACCGCGATAGCCGACGAACAGGTCATCCTTGTAGCTCATCTCGGCCAGGGTTTCCTGGTTGTCGAACTTGGGGAAGGTCGCGTAGATCGGGTTGTCTTCGATGTTGCGTTCAATACTGATCGGCAGCTTGGCCGACGGATTGACCTTGCCCAGCAGGATTTCCGCCAGGGCCTGGCCGCCGTTCTGGCCAGGGTAGAACGCATGCAGCGCGGCCGGCACCTGGTCGATCCAGTCGCTCATTTTCAGCCCGGTGCCGCCGTGCAGGGTCACCACGGTGTTCGGGTTGACCTTGGCGATGCTCTGGATCAACTGACCCTGGAACTCCGGCAGGTCGAAGCTGTGGTCGAAGCCTTCACCTTCGTATTCACTGCTGTTGCCGGCGGCTACCAGCACGGCGTCGTACTTGGCCAGGTCCTGCGGCGCAACCAGCGACGCCCAGCTCATCTGCACGCCCACCAGGCCGCCCATGGTCGAGAGGTAGCCGTTGCGGCGCGAGTACTCGAGCTTGATGTCCACCGGCTTGCCGGCTTCCAGGTTGACCTTGGCGAACACGGGGATGGTCGGCGGGATGCTGTTGTTCGGCAGCGGCTTGCCGTCGCCGTTGTCGAGCACCTTCTTGCCGTTGACGTAGAGGCGTACCGCACCGTCGGCGCGAATCTTGAACACCTGTTCGCCGCTGACGGTCGGTGTGATCTGGCCGCTGTAGCGGATCGACGTGGCCGCCGTATCGCCGTTCACCGGCAGGCTGTCGGTCGACCAGTCCAGGTCAACGTGCTGATCGGTGCGGCTGGCCGCCGGGTCGCCGGACCAGTTGGTGTTGCTGAAGAACTCGGTCTTCACGCCTTTGACGCTGTTGCCGTTGCCGTCCAGATGGGTCCAGTTCGAGGCGGTCGGGTCCAGGGACAGACCGTCGATGAACTCGACCTTGGCACCCGGTGCCAGTTGCTGCAGGCCGCTCAGTTCGCTGACGTAGTTGGCCGCCATCACGTTCGCGCTGCCGAAACCGGTCGGCGGTGCGTACTTGGCGAGGTTGCCCACCACGGCGATGGTCTTGACCTTTTTCGCGTCCAGCGGCAGCAGGTTGTTCTGGTTCTTCAGCAGCACGATACCTTCGCGCGCGGCGTTCAGCGCCACGCGGTTGCTGGTGGCGCTGTTCATGTTGTGGCTGGTCAACGGCGCCTTGCTGTCGAATTTGTACAGGTAGATCTGCTTGAGGATGCGGCGCACCTTGTCATCGATGGTTGCGCTGCTGAGCTCGCCGCTGTCCAGGAACGGCTTGAGCACCGTGCTGTTCATCTGGTAGCCCATCATGTCCAGGTCGGTGCCGGCCTGTGCGGCAGGCAGGCCGTTGACCACGGCGTTGTAGTCGCTCTGGACGAAGCCCGGATAGCCCCATTCGGTTTTCAGGATGTCGTGGATCAGGTGCGAGTTTTCGCAGGCGAATTCGCCGTTCACCTTCTGGAACGCACACATCATCATCGCCACCTTGCTGTTCTTCGAGGCGGACTCGAAAGGCGGCAGGGTCATCTCGCGCAGCACGCGCTCGCTGATGGTTTCGTTGAGGTGGAAGCGGTTGCTTTCCTGGTCATTGGCCGCGTAGTGCTTGGCGTTGGCCCACACCCCGCGTGACTGGATGCCGTTGATCAGTGCCGGGCCGAGGCTGGCGCCGAGGAACGGGTCTTCACCGGACAGGTACTCGAACGCACGGCCGCTGTAGGGCATGCGGTACAGGTTCATGCCGGGGCCGGTGACGAACTGGTAACCACCGCTGGCGGTGTCGTAGCCCAGGGCGCGACCCACGTCGATGGCGCGGCGCGGGTTCCAGCTGGCTGCCAGGTTCGGGCCGGACGGGTATACCACGCCCTGGGCATTGCCCTCGCTGGTGTAACGCACGCCCACGCCGCCATCGGCGCCGTGAATCTGCGGGATGCCGTACTGGCTCAACGGCTTGACGTCCCAGCCACCGGTGCCGCCGATGTAGGCGAGTTTTTCTTCCATGGTCATTTTGGCCAGGGTTTTATCCGCGGCCTTTTCCGCGCGGCTCACGCGGCCTTCATCCAGCGCCGGGCTGGTCGCCGCGTGCACCTGGGATACCGCCAGTGCCAGCAGGGCAAAAGCCGACTGCGCACCGATCATCTTGCGTTTACTCATGGGTCTCTCCAGTCACTGTTTATTGAACATGGCGCTGCAGCAAGTGTGTTCCAGCGCACACGCTCGTCACTTTTTCACAGGCAATAGTTGGCCATTAACGCAATTTTTAGCCGATGGCTAATTGCAATTACTTGGCAAGTTTCACTGTTTTATTAGTGTAATAATTGTATGAGTTATTAGTATGAGTGGTGTCTATGCGATATCACGATGTGGCATTTTGAATCGCAAAAACCCCGTAATTAAGACAATTCTTGCGCTTGTAAGTCAAACAAAAGCTAATTTTTGCGTAAAATTAGAAATATTCTTTTACGATTTTGAACTTTAACTAAACCTACAAGTCGATTGGTTTAAGAAAATGTCTGCCGGGGTGGCGAACTAATGGCTCTGTCCAGTAGTTCTAAAAGGCCATGCCCTAAACAGGCTGTCATATACACGGCTTTGGTGTAGGGTCTTGAGCGAGTTCAAGGCGCCACTCGAGCTAATCGCTGTTGTTGATCTGGAGAAAGTTGATGAAGATTTCCCTGTTGAGTGCTGGTGTTGTGCTGGGCGTTGCACTGAGTGGCGCGGCCATGGCTGCTGAGTCCACCGATGCCGACGCCAAGTCCGGCGCCACCGATTCCACCGTGCTGACCCAGGCCCACGACGCCAAGGCAGCCAAAAAACAGAAGGCCGAAACCACCAAGGGCGGCCGCCCGCAGAACAGTTCGGGCACGCCGAAAACGTCCAACTAAGCGCAACCCTTTGCAGGAGCGAGCTTCTGGCTCCTGCAAACTACTCCTCTCAGACAGTCGCCCATGCCCAGCCCGTCAACGCCCCTCAATGCCTGCCAGATGCACATTCCGGATACCGACCAGGTATGCGCGTGGCTGATGCAGCAGGCCGGGTTGAAAACCGTTGACCTGGAGCGCGCCCGGCGCCTGTCCCAGGAATCCGACGACACCGAATTGCTCGGCCTGCTCACCCGCCTCGGGCTGGTCTCGGAACTAGAGCTGGCCCGCGCCTGGGCCGACCTGCTCGGCGCACCGCTGGTGCTGGCCGATGCGGCGCCGCCGTTGCTCGACCCACTGCCGGCCCTGACCGAGCGTTTCATGCGCCATTACCAGGTGGTGCCCGTGGGCTGGAGCCAGGGTGGTGTGCGCGTGCTGGCCGCCAACCCCGCGCAGGCTTATCCGTTCCAGGCCATGGCCTATGCCTGCGGCGTACCGGTTTGGCTGGCGGTGGGCCCGCGCAATGAGGTCGAAACGCTGATCGAGCGGTACTACGGCCAGGGCCGCTCGGCCATGGGCACCCTGATCGAAAACCTCGATGAGCAGGGCGGCACGCTGGAAGACATCGAACACCTCAAGGACATGGCCTCCGAAGCGCCGGTGATTCGCCTGGTCAACCTGATCCTGCAGCGCGCGGTGGAACATCGCGCCTCCGACATCCATATCGAACCTTTCGAAAACCAGCTCAAGGTGCGCTACCGCATCGATGGCGTGCTGCACGAAGCCGAAGCGCCGCCGTCCAGCTCGT
The DNA here is from genome assembly GCF_017832155.1 of Pseudomonas sp. PvP025. NCBI lineage: Bacteria > Pseudomonadati > Pseudomonadota > Gammaproteobacteria > Pseudomonadales > Pseudomonadaceae > Pseudomonas > Pseudomonas sp. PvP025. Next base: position 264,033 of record NZ_JAFIBJ010000001.1, read on the forward strand.
CGGCGGCGGTGATCTCGCGGGTAAAGATCATGGCGCGGCTGGACATCGCCGAGCGGCGCCTGCCCCAGGATGGCCGCATCATGCTGCGCATCCAGGGCAAGGAACTCGACTTGCGGGTGTCCACCGTGCCCACCAGTTTTGGCGAATCGGTGGTGATGCGCCTGCTCGACCGCCAGACCGTGCAGTTCGATTTCCAGAGCCTGGGCTTCGACGGCCAGCGACTGGAAACCTTCCTTGAAGTGCTGGAGCGTCCCCACGGCATCCTGCTGGTCACCGGCCCCACCGGCTCGGGCAAGACCACCACGCTGTACACCGCGCTGTCGCGGCTCAACACCGCCGAGCGCAAGATCATCACCGTAGAAGACCCGGTGGAATACCAGCTCGAAGGCATCAACCAGATCCAGGTCAAACCGGCCATCGGCCTCGACTTTGCCGGCGCGCTGCGCTCCATCGTGCGTCAGGACCCGGACGTGATCATGATCGGTGAAATCCGCGACCTCGAAACCTGCCGCATCGCCATCCAGTCTTCGCTGACCGGCCACCTGGTGCTCTCGACCCTGCACACCAACAGTGCGGCGGCGAGTATCACGCGCCTGTTGGACATGGGCGTCGAAAGCTACCTGATCGCCTCGACGGTCAACGGCATCCTCGCCCAGCGCCTGGTGCGCCGTCTCGACCCGGCGACGCGTGAAGCCTTCGAAGCGCCGCCGGAATTGATCGCCGAACACGGCCTGGACCGCTTTACCGAACAACGCCCGATCCTGCTTTACCGCCCCCGCGCCGACGCGCCGGGCGGCGGCTATCACGGGCGCAGCGCAATCACCGAATTGCTGGTGATGAACGACGAACTGCGCAGCCTGCTGATGCGTCAGGCCGATGCCGCCACCCTCGAGCAGGCCGCCCGCCGTGGCGGCCTGCGCACCTTGCATGAAGAGGGCCTGCGCCAGGCCGTGGCGGGTGTCACCTCGCTGGAAGAAGTGCTGCGCGTCACCCGTGGAGACGGCGCGTGAGCCTGTTCAAATACCGCGCCCTCGACAGCCAGGGCCAGCCGCAAAACGGCACCCTGGAAGCCAGGGACCAGGACGCCGCCGTTGCCGCGCTGCACAAGCGCGGCCTGCTGTTGTTGCACATCGATGTGGCCGGTGCCCAGGGCCTGCGCAAGGCCTTCGGCCGTGGTCAGTTGAACGGCGCGGCGCTGGTCAGTTTCACCCAGCAACTGGCAACCCTGCTCGGCGCCGGGCAACCCCTGGAACGTTCCCTGGGCATCCTGCTCAAACAGCCTGGTCAGCCGCAGACCCGCGCGCTGATCGAGCGCATTCGCGAACACGTCAAGGCCGGCCAGCCATTATCCAAAGCGCTGGAGGAGGAGGGCAGCCAGTTCTCGCCGTTGTACCTGAGCATGGTGCGCGCCGGCGAGGCCGGTGGCGCCCTGGAAAATACCTTGCGTCAGCTCAGTGATTACCTGGAGCGCAGCCAGCTGTTGAGAGGCGAAGTGATCAACGCGCTGATCTACCCCGCGTTTCTGGTGGTCGGCGTGCTCGGTTCGCTGGCCCTTCTGCTGGCGTACGTGGTGCCGCAATTCGTGCCGATCTTCAAAGACCTGGGCGTGCCGATCCCGTTGATCACCGAAGTGATCCTCGGTCTCGGGCAGTTTCTGGGTGCGTATGGGCTGGCCGTGCTGGCCGGCCTGATCGTCGCCTGCTGGACACTGGCCGCGCGCCTGCGCGACCCGCAGCGGCGTGAGCGTTACGACCGGCGCCTGCTCGGCATCCGTGTGATCGGCCCGCTGTTGCAACGCGTCGAGGCGGCCCGCTTGACGCGCACCCTTGGCACCTTGCTCAGCAATGGCGTGGCGCTGCTGCAAGCGCTGGTCATCGCGCGGCAGGTCTGCACCAACCGCGCGCTGCAGGCCCAGGTCGCCGACGCCGCCGATTCGGTCAAGGGCGGCGGCACTCTGGCCAGCGCCTTTGGCGCGCAACCGCTGCTGCCCGACCTGGCCCTGCAAATGATTGAAGTCGGCGAACAGGCCGGCGAACTCGACAGCATGCTGCTCAAGGTCGCCGACGTGTTCGACGTGGAAGCCAAACGCGGCATCGACCGCCTGCTGGCCGCTCTGGTGCCGTCCCTGACCGTGGTCATGGCGGTGCTGGTGGCGGTGATCATGCTGGCGATCATGCTGCCGCTGATGAGCCTGACCAGCAATATATGAACCCTTGAGGAAGCAACCCATGCGTCACACCCGATTCAAGCCTGCCCGCCGCCAGGGCGGTTTTACCCTGCTGGAAATGCTCGCCGTGATCGTGCTGCTGGGCATCGTCGCCACCATCGTGGTGCGCCAGGTCGGCGGCAACGTCGACAAGGGCAAGTACGGCGCCGGCAAGGCGCAACTGGCCAGCCTGGGCATGAAGATCGAAAGCTACGGACTGGACGTCGGCTCGCCGCCCAAGTCCCTGCAGCAACTGGTCGAAAAGCCGGGCAACACCGCCGGTTGGGCCGGCCCGTACGCCAAGCAGTCGGACCTCAAGGACCCGTTCGGCCATGCCTTCGGCTATCGCTTCCCCGGCGAGCACGGCGCGTTCGACCTGATTTTCTACGGCCAGGACGGCCAGCCCGGCGGCGAAGGCTACAGCGCCGACCTGGGCAACTGGGAATAAACCTGCGCCCATGCCCAACCTCCAACGCGGCTTTACCTTGCTCGAAATGCTGGTGGTGATCGTGCTGATCAGCATCGCGGCCGGCCTGGTGGGGTTTGGCCTGCAACAAGGCCTGCGCGCGGCAAAAGAACGCCAGGTGGTCGGGCAGATGGTCGAAGCGCTGCGCAGCACGCGGGCGCGGGCGATTGTCAGCGGCACGGCGCAACACACCGTGTTCGACTTGCGCAGGCTGAGCTTTGCCGCGCCGGGCCGGCCAACAAAATATTGGCCGGCCGATCTGCAGGTCACCTTGCACACCGCCGAACAGGCAGGTTCCACTGTGGAGTTCTACCCGGATGGCAGTTCCACCGGCGGCAACCTGCTGTTGGCCAACGGCACTCGGCGCTGGCGCATCGACGTTGGCTGGCTGACCGGCAGCGTAGAATCCAGGGCCTTGCCATGAAGCGCCAGCGCGGTTTTACCCTGCTGGAAATGCTCGCCGCGCTGACGCTCATGGCCATCTGCAGCACGGTGTTGCTGGTCGCTTTCGGCCAGAGCGCGCGCTCGTTGTTGCAGGTCAATCGCAGTGATCGCCTGACCCTCGCGGCGCAGAGCCTGCTGGACCAGGAAACCATGGGCCCGTTGGCCAACGAGGTGCGCCAAGGCGAGTTCGATGGCATCCATTGGCAACTGAACATCGCCCAGCAGCCGACCCGCATGGGCCAGCCTCACCTGTTTCGCCTCGACTTGACCGTCAGCGAGGGCGCGCGTCAGGCGCACTTCAGCACCTTGAAACTGCGTGCCGCCGGGGCCGGTTTGTGACGCGGCGGCAGCAGGGCTTCACCCTGCTTGAAATCATGATCGTGCTCAGCCTGCTCGGCGTGTTGCTGACCCTGGTCGGCGGTGCCTTGCTCGGCGCCAATCGCGCGGTGCTCAAGGCCCAGCGCTACACGGTCAGCCTGGATGAAATGCGCGCCGCCCAGCAGTTTTTGCGCACCGCCATCAGCGAGGCGCTGCCGCTGGACGTGACCGAGGACGACAGCCAGGCCGACGGTTTTTTCAGCGGCACCGCGCAGCGCATGCAGTTTGTCGCGACCTTGCCCGGTGTGCTGGGCGGCGGCATCCAGCGCTTTACCCTGCAACTGAGCGGCCCCGAGGCCGCGCGTGATTTGCAGGTGGCGTTCGCGCGGTTCGAGTCGGCGGCGCAGGTCAGCGTGCCGGCCTCGCGCGGCGAACCGCAGGTGCTGCTCAAAGGTGTCGAGGACTTGCAGTTCAGCTATCGCGGCGTGTCGCCCAAGGGCCAGGCCACCGGCTGGATCAACGAGTGGCCGTGGAGCAAGCGCCTGCCCTATGCGGTGCGCATCGACGCACGGGTAAACGGGCCGGTGCCGTGGGTCACCCAGGTGGTTGCGCTACGGCTGAACCTGTCGGGCGGGGCGCCGGAATGATCAAGCAGCAACGCGGTGTCGCGCTGTTATTGGTGCTGTGGGTGCTGGCCTTGCTCAGCCTGCTGCTGGGCGGGCTGGCCGGCTGGGTACAACTGCAGACCCGCCAGGCCGCCTGGCATCGCCAGCACACCCAGGCGCTGCTGGCCGCCGAGGCGGGTGTGACATTGACCCTGCAGGCCCTGGCTGACCCGACGCAGCGCAAGCAATGGGTGGCCGATGGCCGTGAGGTCCCGCTGACGTTCGATGATGCGCAATTGCGCGTCAGCGTTCGCAGCGACCTCGGCAAGCTGTACCTCAACAGTGCCGACGTGGGCGATTTTGCGCGCCTGGCCCTGGCCTGCGGTGCCACCCAGGCCCAGGCCGACCAGTTGGCCAGAGCCCTGGAGGTGCGGCGCAACCAGGGCCATGCGCCGTTTCGCGTGGTGGAAGAACTGCGCCAGTTGCCGGGCATGAGTCGCGCCCTGTACAGCGAAATGGTGCCGGAGATCAGCCTGTGGAGCGGGCTGGACCGGCCCGACCCGGCGTTCGCCAGCCCGTTGATGCGCCGTGCCCTGAACCTGCCGCGTCAAAGCGCGGTGGGCGCCAACGCCGGTGATGTGCTGGTGATCGACAGCCGCGCACAACGCCCCGGCGGTTATCACGCGCAGTTGCAAGTCACGGTTTTATTGAGTCCCGCGCAAGGCAGCGCACAACCTTATCGAGTCCTACGTTGGCAAGAATGAATGAACATCTGGCCGCCCGCCTGCAGGGGCTGACCGAACCGGTCACACGCCGCTGGCACGGCAGCGTCCTGCAACAGGGCTGGCGGCTGTGGCTCAAGGAGCTGCGCGGCTGCGTGCCGGCATGGCTGCTGGTGCAGGATGCCGCCGAGCAGGTTTACCGCTGGCCGCTGACCGCGCCGGTGCAAACCCTCGCGGGCGACGCGCGCCAGGTACTGCTGCTGGGCCGCGACGCGGTGCTGCGCCAGACCCTGCAATTGCCGCTGGCCGCCGCGCGCAACCTGTCGACGGTGGTCGGCTATGAGCTTGACCGCTTTACGCCGTTCGACGCCACGCAGGTGTACTTCGTCGCGCGCCAGGAGCGCCGCACAGCGACCCATGTTGAGGTGACGCTGGTGGCGATCCTGCGCGAGCGCCTGGACCGGATTCTCGAAGAGTGTGCCGCCCTCGGCCTGCGTCCCCATGCGGTGGACGTGGACGATGGCGCGGGGCAGTCGATGGGCATCGATCTGCTGCCGGCGCCGCTGCGTCCACGCCAGCGCCCTGCCGGCAAGGGTTTGCAGCGCAGCCTGCCGTGGCTGTGCGGCGCTCTGCTGATGGCGGCGATGCTGCTGTGGCTCAACGACCGCCAGCGTGTGCTCGACGCCATGCATCAGCGTGTGCGCGAGCAAAAAGCCGAGGTGGCTCAGGTGCAGGCGCTGCGTCAGCAATTGCTCAATACCCGTGGCGCCGCGCAGTACCTGATCCGCCGCAAAATGGCGCAACCGCCGCTGGCGGCGCTGCTCAATGAACTGACCGCGTGCCTGCCGTCCGACACCTGGATCGACCAGTTGGAAGTCAACGACGGCGCCGACGTTTCGTTCTCCGGGCAAAGCGCCAAGGCCAGTGCCTTGATCACCCGCATCAAGGCCTGTCGCAGCCTGGAAAATGCTCAGTTCGAAGGGGTGATCCAGCCCGATGCGCAAACCGGCAAGGATCAGTTTTCCTTGCGCGCCCACCTGCACCAGGAGGCTGCCGATGCGCCGTCCACTGACACCCCGTGAACGCCGTGGCGCGGCCTTGATCGCCCTCGCGCTGGTGCTCGGCGCCGCGTACTGGCTGTTGATCGACAGCTGGTTCGCCGGGCCGTTGCGCGCCATGGGCGAGCAGGCCGAACAACTGCGCGAGCAGCAGCAGCGTTACGCCGGCGTGTTGCGCCAGCGCGACAGCCTGCGCGAACAACTGGAGCAGGCGCGCCAGGACCCGGCGAGCAGCACCAGCCTGCTGCCGGGGGACGATCCCAGCGCCGTGGCGGCGGACCTGATGCAACGCCTCGCCGACCTGATCAACAGCCGCGCCAGCCTCGGCGGCGGCTGCAGCCTGACCCAGCGCATGCCCATCACCCCGGAGCAGGATGAGGCCGAGCCGTATCGCCAGGTCAAAGTCAGCCTGACCCTCGATTGCGCGATTGAACCGCTGACGGCGATCCTGCATGAACTGGAATATCAGCGCCCGTTTCTGTTCGTCGATGAAATGAGCATTCGCCGTGGCCCCAATGCCCCCGCCAGCGGCGCCGCCGGCAAACTGGTGGTGCACCTGCTGGTGCGCGGCTACCTGCAACCGGCCGCTGCCGTGCAGGTGCGCCGATGATCAATCCATTGCGTCCCCTGGAGTGGGGCCTGCTCGGCGTGGCCGGGCTGCTGGGTGTTTTGATGGTCGGCATTCTCAGCAACCTCGGCGATGCGCCGCAGTGGTTGCCGCCGCCCGCGCCGGATGCGCGGGCCAACGCCGCGGCCACGGTGCTGGTGGCGCCGAGCGCGACCCTCGACAGCCTGGCCGGCACCTGGCAGGCGCCGCTGTTCAGCCCCGACCGCAGCCCCGACCGCGCCGTCGGCCAGGCCGAGACCTCCAGCCTGTCGAGCCTGACGCTGACCGGCATCGTGCTCGACGGCGACCTGCGCGTGGCGCTGCTCAAGCGTGCCGACGGCCCCGCGCTGAAAGTCCGCCAGGGCCAGACCCTGCCCAATGGCTGGGTGTTGGAACACCTCGACGCCCGTACTGCCCGTTTCGTGCTTGATGGCCGCACGCAAACCCTGAGCCTGCGGGCCCTGCGTTTGCCGCCGCCGTCCAGCACACCTCCGATTACCCTTCCTCACGAGTCATCCCCTTGATCGATACCTACCCCGGCGCCTTGCGCACCACCGTGTTTTGCCTGGCCACCGCCGTTGCCCTTGGCGGCTGCGGGTCGTTCCCCAAGCACCCAGCGCCTGACGAGTCCCTGCTGCATGAGGCGCTGCAGGGCACTGGTTCGCAGCGCCCGGCCGTGGACCCGGCCAGTGAACAGGCGTCGCCCGGCAGCAGCCAGCCCCAGGCAAGCACGCCGCCGCAGCGCCAGTTGATTCGCGGCAACCAGCAGTTTGTGCGTCAGCCGGCCGCGAGCCGTGCCGGCAAAGAGGAGGCCGGCGGCGACATCGTGTTCAACTTCGCCGACCAGCCCATCGAGGCGGTCATCAACAGCGTGATGGGCGACCTGCTGCACGAGAGCTACAGCATTGCCCAGGGTGTGAAAGGCAACGTCAGCTTTTCCACCTCCAAACCGGTGAACAAGCAGCAGGCGCTGTCGATTCTCGAAACCCTGTTGTCGTGGACCGACAACGCCATGATCAAGCAGGGCAACCGCTACGTGATCCTGCCGGCCAGCCAGGCGGTGGCGGGCAAGCTGGTGCCGCAGATGCGCGTGTCGCAACCGTCCAGCGGCCTGTCGGCGCGGCTGTTTCCGTTGCGCTACATCTCGGCCACCGAGATGCAGAAACTGCTCAAGCCGTTCGCCCGGGAAAATGCATTTTTGCTGGTGGACCCGGCGCGCAACGTGCTCAGCCTGGCCGGCACACCCGAGGAATTGGCCAACTACCAGGACACCATCGACACCTTCGATGTGGACTGGCTCAAGGGCATGTCGGTGGGCGTGTTCGGCCTGCAACGCGCGTCCGTGGCCGAGCTGATGCCCGAGCTGCAAAAGATGTTCGGCCCCGACAGCGGCATGCCCCTGGCGGGCATGGTGCGCTTTTTGCCCATCGAGCGGACCAATTCGGTGGTCGCGATCTCGTCCCAGCCGCAGTACCTCAGCGAGGTCGGCGACTGGATACACACCATCGACGAAGGCGGCGGCAACGAGCCGCAGATGTACGTCTACGACGTGCGCAACATGAAGGCCACTGACCTCGCCAAATACCTGCGGCAGATCTACGGCAGTGGCGCGATCAAGGACGATGCGCCGGCGAAAGTCGCCCCCGGTCTGCGCACCGCGACCTTGTCATCGCCCGGCACCAACAGCACCTCCGGCAGCATGCCCGGCGGCCTCAATGGCAACGGCAATGGCATGGGCAATAACCCGCCTGCCTCTGCCGAGCAAGAGGAGCAGGAACCCGACGCTGAGGCTGAGCAGGGCAGCGAGAGCGCCGAGCAGGGCGCCGGCGAAGGAGAAGGCGCACCGGCCAAAAGCCTCGACGCCGGCACGCGCATCACCGCGCAAAAAAGCAGTAACCAGTTGCTGGTGCGCACGCGCCCGGTGCAGTGGAAGGAGATCGAATCGGCGATCAAGCGCCTCGACAATCCGCCGCTGCAGGTGCAGATCGAAACGCGCATTCTGGAGGTCAAGCTCACCGGCGAACTGGACCTCGGCGTGCAATGGTACCTGGGTCGCCTGGCGGGCAATTCCACCAGCAACACGGTGGCCAATGCGGCCGGCAGCCAGGGCGCATTGGGCGCCGGCGGTGCCGGCCTGGGCGCCGATTCGTTGTTCTATTCGTTCGTCAGCACCAACCTGCAAGTGGCCCTGCACGCGCTGGAAACCAACGGCCGCACCCAAGTGCTGTCGGCGCCGTCGCTGGTGGTGATGAACAACCAGCCGGCGCAGATCCAGGTGGGCGACAACATTCCCATCAGCCAGACCACGGTCAACACCGGCGCCTCCGACACCACCTTGAGCAGTGTCGAATACGTACAGACCGGGGTGATCCTCGACGTGGTGCCGCGCATCAATCCGGGGGGCCTGGTGTACATGGACATTCAGCAGCAAGTCAGCGATGCCCAGGACCAGCCGTCCAACAACGACCCGCAAAACAACCCGCGTATTTCCACGCGTTCGGTGTCCACCCAAGTGGCCGTGCAAAGCGGGCAGACCGTGTTGCTCGGCGGCCTGATCAAGCAGGACAACGCCGAGAGCGTCAGCGCTGTGCCGTATCTGGGCAGGATCCCCGGATTGCGCTGGCTGTTCGGTAACACCAGTAAATCCAAGGACCGCACCGAGTTGATCGTGCTGATCACGCCGCGGGTCATCACCAGCAGCAGCCAGGCACGGCAGGTGACCGATGATTACCGCCAGCAGATGCAGTTGCTGCGGCCGGCAAAATGACCACGCTCGGGTTCAACCGCGCCGGAACAACTGCTCGACCTCGGGGTTGAGCTGATTGTTGGCGCCCAGGTACTCGATCAACTGCGCGGTCCTGCTGCCGCGCAGTCCGGCGGTGGTCAGCGTTTTGTCGTTGACGTAGGTGTAGAGGCCGGACACCGCAAAGGCCTTGAGCTGGGCGATGTGTCGGGCCTGACCTGCCAGGGTGCGCTGGAACGTCTCGCTGGCAAAGAACGCGCGGCGCGTCAGCGGGCTGGCGAAGGCGATTTCCATGATGGCCAGTTCTTCCCGCGCAGGGCTGGCATGGTGCGCGACATTCGGCGCCGGCGGATGCATGCCGTCATTGTTGAAGCGCGACGTCAGGTGCAGCGTGAGTTTCAGCACGTCATCGGCGCTGCCGAGCACGTCGGCCAGCTCATGGCTGAGGTAGTCGTGCAGTTCGGCGAGGCTGCCGCGCGGGCTGCAATGCACATGGAGGCGGTCGACGCTGTCCGTGCCGTTGAAGGTGCTGTCATGCAAGCGATTGACGCGCTTTTGCGAGCCGTGCGGCAGGTCATAGGCGAGGGTTTCCTCGAACATGTTTTGTTCGTCGGAAAACAGCAGTGAGGCGGCCTCCTGGAACCGCTTCTGGTCATCAGCGTTGGCGAAGCCAATCTCGACCCCACCGTCCAGCTCGTAGTGTTCGATCTCGCTGATGCCGTCGGCCAGCGGCCACAGGTGCGCGTCCTGGTTACGGTCGAAGTGATGCTGAATGTACAAACCGAGCCCGGGCAAGCGCGCGCACAGCGGCCCGTGTGCGTCGCGCCAGTAGGTGGCGAAGATGTCGTGGGGGACGCGCTCGCGACGTTTCACGGTGGTGTAGCTGTTTAGCTGGATCATCACTGGCTTCCTTCAAGACTGTGTTCAAGAAGGTTGTGATCCAGCTGGCGTCCCCGTCGTTCAAGATTTCTCCTCAATCGACGGCTCCGGTGCCTCAGCCGGTTGCCGCTGGTGTTTCTTCAGCCGGTAGGCAAATTGCGCGCGGCTCAGCCCCACCAGCCTGGCGGCGGCGGCCAGGTTGCCGGCGTTGCGTTGCAGCGCTTCGTTGATCAGGCGGGCTTCCAGGCCGTCGATGGAAAACCCCTGGTCCAGTTGGCCTAGGGTGTCGAGCAGGGCAGGGCGCACCACCGCAGTGGCATTGGACAGGCTGCCTTGCCCGTCAAGGCTGTACGGGTCCGCCGGCATGGGTTCGTTGCGAAACAGGTGCACCAGGTCGATGGCCTGACCTTCGTCGCTGGCGATCAGGCCGCGTTCGATCAGGTTTTGCAGTTCGCGCACATTGCCGGCGAAGTCGTAGCGCAGCAGCACCTTGAGCGCGCGCATGGTCAGGCCGGCGGGCGTGCGCCCGTAGTCCTGGCAGAAGCGCGTGAGGAATGCGTTGATCAGCAACGGAATGTCATCACGGCGTTCGCGCAGGGGCGGCAGCGCGATGGGGTAGACGTTGAGCCGGTAGAACAGGTCTTCGCGAAACGTGCCGTCGGCGACAGCCTTGCGCAGATCGATATTGGTGGCGGCCACCACCCGCACATCCACCTGGATGGCGCGCACGCCGCCGACCCGTTCGATTTCCCGCTCCTGCAGGGCGCGCAGCAGCTTGCTTTGCCCGGCCAGGCTGAGGCTGGTGATTTCATCCAGGAACAGCGTGCCGCCCTGGGCGCGCTCGAAGCGGCCGGGGCGCGCATGGGTGGCGCCGGTATAGGCACCGCGCTCGACGCCAAACAGTTCGGACTCGATCAGGTTGTCCGGGATGGCCGCGCAATTGAGCGCCACGAACGCGCCGTCACGGCGTGGGCTGAGCTGGTGCAACTGGCGGGCGAACATCTCCTTGCCCACCCCGGATTCGCCGCTGATCAGCACCGTCGCCGGGGTCGATGCGACGCGCGCCAGGGCTTGCGTGGCGGCGTTGAAGGTGGCGCTGGCGCCGATCAACGTGTCACGCGCGTTACTGCCGGGCAGGCTGTCGGGCGTGGACGCGAGCGGCGGGGTGCCAGGCATCTGCGACACATTCAGGTAGCGCAGGTCTTGCTCGACGTCACCCCATTGCGCGGCCGTCTTGCCCACCACGCGGCAACTGCCGTGGCCCATGCCGCGGCATTCGACTTCACGAAAAATCACCATCTGCCCGAACAGCCCGCTGACGAAGCCCATGGCGTAGCCGGTTTCGGTCCAGCACACCGGGTCCTGGCCGATGCCGTAGGCATTCACATGCTCATCGGCCTCGCACGAGTGGTGCCAGAGAAATTCGCCTTCATAGAAACCGGAGTCGGCGTCGAACTTGAAATGCACGGGCTCGACCTTGGTCATGCCTTCCAGCGTGTGCAGGTGGGTGCCGGCGCGAAACACGGCGGCAGCATCGGCCTGGGGCCAGCGCTCGCGGATCAGGCGCGCGTCCCGTGCACCGGAGGCAAAGCCGGTGCGGGTGAACAGTCCGCGCGCCTGTTCCAGCCCCAGGCGCTCGATGATCTTTGCGCGCAGCGCGCCGAATGACGAACCGTGCAGCAGCACCATGCGCTGGTCGTTGAGCCAGATGCGCCCGTCTTCGGGCGAAAAGAACAGGCAGTCGGCAAGCTCCGCCGGGGTGGGCGAGCTGCTGTCGCTGAGCTGGCGGCTGTCGCCGCGCGGGTGATAAGGCGTGGTGGTCGCCTGGACGTTGGGGTGTGCGCTGAAGGGATGAGTCATTGTTATGCCCTGATGCCGTTCAGTTAAGGAAAATGTGTGGGCTTATTGTGGCGAGCGGGCTTGCCCCGCGTTGGGGTGCGAAGCGCCCCCAATCGAGCAAAACGCGGTGTACCTGATACGGCTCAGCGCCTGGTTTTGGGGCTGCTGCGCAGCCCAACGCAGGACAAGCCTGCTCGCCACAGGGAATCTGCGCTCAACTGAACGGCGTTGTTGTTATGCCCCTGCAAAGCGTGTGATCGATATGAGTAACCGCCGAGATAGTTATTAAACATAACCTTATCAATTGAACAAGTGGCAGCGAGGCGGTTTTTGCTGACGTTCCTGTGCGTGTGCCTGAGCCGTGAACGGCAAGCCCCGACGCAGAGCCTTCGAGGCGTTATGTCAGCGCCTTGGCCTTTAAACGGCACAGCCTTTGCTCAAGGCTTGAGGCGGCGTTTGCCTCTGTGCAGACGATGACAATTACAAGAACCGGGAGTCACCATGTCAGTGTCTGAAACCATCCCCCTGTTACAGCGGGCCATCGAGTCCGAATGCCTGTTCGACGGCGACTGGAGCAAAGCGTCTGAAGCTGTGCTCCCGGTGATCGAGCCGGCCACCGGCGAAACCCTGATGCAATGCGCCATGGCCAGCCCGGCCGAGGTTGCCGTTGCCTGTCGCAGCGCGGCGCTGGCCCAGCCGGCCTGGGCCGCGCTGGGCCCACGGCAACGCGCCGAGGTGTTTCGCAAGGCGGCGGATGTGGCACTGCGCTCGTTCGCCGAACTGGCGCTGTATGTCGCCCGCGAAACCGGCGGCGCGCTGTACAAGGGCGAACACGAAGTGCGCGAGGCGATTGTGCTGTTGCATCAGGCGGCGGGCCTGTTGTCCCAACCCCACGGGCTGGTACTGCCCAGCGAGGCCGGGCGGTTGTCCTATGCGCGGCGCCAGCCCCATGGCGTGGTGGGGGTGATTTCACCGTTCAATTTCCCCCTGGTGCTGTCGATGCGCTCGGTGGCGCCGGCCCTGGCCGCCGGCAATGCGGTGGTGCTCAAGCCCGACCCGCAAACCCCGGTCAGTGGCGGTTTTCTTATCGCGCGGCTGTTCGAAGAGGCGGGCCTGCCCAAAGGGTTGCTGCACGTGCTGCCAGGGTCGGCGCCGGCGGGTGAAGCACTGTGCCGCGACGCCAATGTGCGCATGATCGCCTTCACCGGTTCCACGGCGGCGGGGCGCAAGGTCGCCGAGGTGGCCGGACGGCACCTGAAAAAAGTCGCGCTGGAACTGGGCGGCAAGAACGCGCTGATCATTCTCGAAGACGCCGACCTGGACCTGGCCGCGAGCAACGCGGCCTGGGGCGCGTGGCTGCACCAGGGGCAGATCTGCATGGCGACAGGGTTGATTCTGGCCCATGAATCCATCGCCGCCAGCCTCACGCGCAAACTGGTGGAAAAGGCCCGCGCGCTGAGCGTGGGCAATGCCGCCCGGGGCGAGGCGGCGCTGGGGCCGTTGATCAATGAGCGGCAATTGCAGCGCGTGCACGCCATCGTCAGCGACAGCCTGCAGGCCGGCGCGCGGCTGGAGGCGGGGGGCGAGTACGACCGGTTGTTCTATCAGCCCACCGTGCTCAGTGGCGTGCGTCCCGGCATGCGCGCCTTCGAGGAGGAGGTCTTCGGACCGGTGGCCACGGTGGTCAGTTTTGCCACGGACGAGCAGGCCATCGAATTGGCCAACCGCAGCGAGTACGGGCTCAGCGCCGCCATCATCTCACCGTCGGTTGGCCGCGCCATGGCCATTGGCGAGCGGCTTGACTGTGGCCTGCTGCACATCAACGACCAGACCGTGGCCGACGAATGCATCAACCCGTTCGGCGGGCGCGGCGCCTCCGGCAATGGTGGCAACGTCGGCGGGCCGGCCGACTGGGACGAGTACACCCAGTGGCAGTGGGTCACGGTAAAAAACACACCACCGACCTATCCCTTCTGAGCCCGGCTCGGGGGGTTGAAACACGCACGCCTATACAAAAACAAGAGGGCTGAACATGAACCTGCATAACAAAACCTTGATTGTCACCGGCGTCGCCTCCGGCATTGGCGCCGAAGTGGCGCGGCTGGCGCGGTTCCAGGGCGCGACGGTGATCGGTGTCGATCGCGCGGAGCCGCACCTGACCCTGGATGGCTTCCTGCATGCCGACCTCGGCGATGCGGCGAGCATCGACGCGCTGGTGGCGCGCTTGCCGGCGCGGGTCGACGCGCTGTGCAACATTGCCGGCGTGCCCGGCACGGCGCCGGCGCACACGGTGGCGCAGGTCAATTACCTGGGGGTGCGCCACCTCACCCAGGCGCTGCTGCCGCGTATGCCGGCGGGTGCCAGTGTGGTCAATGTCGCCTCGATCCTTGGCGCGCAATGGCCGCAGCGCCTGGAGCAGCACACGTCGCTGGCCGCCACCGACAGCTTTGCCGCCGGGCAGCAGTGGCTGGCGGCCAATCCGGTGGAACAGGCCACCTGTTATCAGTATTTCAAGGAAGCGCTGATTGTCTGGAGTTACCAGCAGGCCCAAGGCTGGTTTCGCGATCTTGGGGTGCGCATCAACTGCGTGGCGCCGGGGCCGGTGTTTACGCCGATCCTTGGCGATTTCGTCAGCATGCTCGGCCCGGAGCGCGTGGCCCGCGACAACCAGCGCATGACCCGTCCAGCCCTGGCCGATGAGGTGGCGGCGGTGATCGCCTTCCTCTGTTCGGATGCTTCGCGCTGGGTCAATGGGGTCAACCTGCCGGTGGATGGCGGGCTGGCAGCCACCTACGTATAAGCGCAGCCAACCCCGGTGTGGAACCCTGCACCGGGGGTCTTGAACAACAACAAAAATACAGGACATACAAGATGCTCAAGCCTATCTTGCGGGCGGCTGCGGCCGTGACGTTGATCGCCGTGTCGGCGGCGGTCCATGCCTATGACTTGCCCGGGCTCAACCTGGGCACCACCAGTTTCTACGACGGCTCCCCGGCCCCGGCGGGCCCCGGCTGGTACCTGGAGGAATACCTGACTTACAGCCGTGCCAGTCGCTTCAATGACGCCAACGGCAACAAACTGGCGCTGCCGCGACAGGACGTGGAAGTGGTGGCGCCGACCACGCAGATCATCTACGTCGGTAAGCCCCTGGCCAACGGCGCGATGCCCGGCTTCACCCTGATCAACACCTCCCTGGCCCACGCCGAGGTCGACGATGGCTTGAACAACGCGGCGCTGAGTTCGCGCGCAGGCTTTGGCGACCTGACGCTCGGCGCGTTTGTGCAACTGCCGACCCTGAGCCGGGCCGATGGCAGCCCCTGGCTGACCCAGCGCGTGGAGGCCGATGTGTCGATACCGGTGGGCGCCTATGACCGCACGCGCTCGATCAACCCGGGCAGCAACTTCTGGTCATTCAACCCGTACTACGCGGCGACCTACTGGTTCAGCCCCGCGTGGTCGGCCAGCGGGCGTTTCATGTACCTGTGGAACGGCAAAAACGACGAGCCGCAGGCAGGCTTCGGCGACGTCTCCAACACCCAGGCCGGCCAGGCGCTGCATGCCAACCTGACCCTGCAATATGCCGTGAGCGAGCAACTGAGCGTGGGCCTCAACGGCTACTGGCTCAAACAGATCACCGACACCGAGGTGGACGGCCATGCCGTCAGCGGGCGGCGGGAAAAGGTCTGGGCCATCGGCCCGGGGCTGGTCTATGGGTTCAGCAAGGAGAATGTGCTGTCGGTGAACGCCTACTTCGAGCAGCAGGCCGAGAACCGCACCCAGGGCAACAAGCTGGTGCTCAACTGGCTGCACAAGTTCTAGGCACTCAGTCCTGATACACCTTCTTCAGCAGGCGCAGCAGGGTGGCGCGTTCCTCGCTGTCCAGCGCGGCGGTGGCGTCCAGGTCGCTCTGGGCGGCGATGTCCTTGAGCGTCTTGAGCAGGGTTTCGCCGCTCTTGCTGAGGAAGATTCCGTAGGAGCGCTTGTCCGGCTTGCAGCGCAGGCGCACGGCGAGGGCGCGGCTTTCGAGCTTGTTCAGCAGCGGCACCACTTGCGGCGGTTCGATGGCCAGCGCGCGGGCCAGGTCGGTCTGCATCAGGCCGGGGTTCTGTTCGATGATCGCCAGGGCCGAGAACTGCGCGGGACGCAGGTCGTGTTCGGCGAGCCGGCCGATCAGGTTCTGGAACAGCTTGAGCTGGGCGCGGCGGATGGCGTAGCCGATCAGGTCGTCCAGCGCCGAATCCAGCGGCGGCGGCATGTCGGCGATGGGGGAGGGCTTGGCCATTGCGATGCAATCCTCGGAAGGGTGGTTATGAAGGCTATGCAGTTTGCCGGGGTTGGCGCGCCGTGGCTATGCCGGCGTTATACAAAGCCGGAAAATCAGGCAATATTCGGATTAATAGTTAATTGACATAACTATATTTGCGGTTTAGTTTCGAAGCATCTTCACTCCCAGAACAAGAGCGTACCGCCATGAGCAATTACGAAGGTCGTTGGAGCACTGTCAAGGTTGAGATCGAGCAAGGCATCGCCTGGGTCATCCTCAATCGTCCGGAAAAACGCAATGCGATGAGCCCCACCCTCAACCGGGAAATGATCGATGTGCTGGAAACCCTGGAGCAGGATCCAGACGCCGGTGTGCTGGTGCTGACCGGTGCCGGCGAGGCGTGGACCGCCGGCATGGACCTCAAGGAATATTTTCGCGAGGTGGATGCCGGCCCGGAAATCCTCCAGGAAAAAATCCGCCGCGAAGCCTCGCAATGGCAATGGAAACTGCTGCGCATGTACGCCAAGCCCACCATTGCCATGGTCAACGGCTGGTGCTTCGGCGGTGGCTTCAGCCCGCTGGTGGCTTGCGACCTGGCGATCTGCGCCGACGAAGCCACCTTCGGTCTCTCGGAAATCAACTGGGGCATCCCGCCGGGCAACCTGGTGAGCAAGGCCATGGCCGACACCGTGGGCCATCGCCAGTCGCTGTACTACATCATGACCGGCAAGACGTTCGGCGGGCAGAAAGCCGCCGAAATGGGCCTGGTCAACGAGAGCGTGCCGCTGGCGCAACTGCGGGAAGTTACCCTCGAACTGGCGCGCAACCTGCTGGAGAAAAACCCGGTGGTGCTGCGTGCGGCCAAGCATGGCTTCAAGCGGTGCCGCGAACTGACCTGGGAGCAGAACGAGGATTACCTCTATGCCAAGCTCGATCAGTCGCGTTTGCTCGATACCGAAGGCGGCCGCGAGCAGGGCATGAAACAGTTCCTCGACGACAAGAGCATCAAGCCTGGCCTGCAGACCTATAAGCGCTGAGCGCAGCGGCCACCGGCCGCCCCTCGCAAACCTGCTTGAACGTATTCCCGATAAAGACAAAAAGAGGAATCAGCATGCTGGATGTGCCCCTGTTGATCGGCGGCCAGTCGCGTCCTGCCAGCGACGGCCGAACCTTCGAACGCTGTAACCCGGTGACCGGCGACGTCGTGTCGCGGGTCGCCGCCGCCACCCTGGAAGATGCCGACGCGGCTGTCGCCGCCGCCCAGGCCGCGTTCCCCGCGTGGGCGGCGCTGGCGCCCAACGAGCGTCGCACCCGCCTGCTCAACGCCGCCGAACAGTTGCAGGCGCGCAGCGCCGAATTCATCGCCGCCGCTGGCGAAACCGGCGCCATGGCCAACTGGTACGCGTTCAACGTGCGCCTGGCCGCCAACATGCTGCGCGAAGCGGCGTCGATGACCACCCAGATCACCGGCGATGTGATTCCCTCCGATGTGCCCGGCAGTTTCGCCATGGCCTTGCGTCAGCCCTGCGGCGTGGTGCTGGGCATTGCACCGTGGAATGCGCCGGTGATCCTCGCCACGCGGGCCATCGCCATGCCGCTGGCCTGCGGCAATACCGTGGTGCTCAAGGCTTCCGAGTTGAGCCCGGCGGTGCACCGCCTGATCGGCCAAGTGCTGCAGGACGCCGGGCTGGGCGATGGCGTGGTCAATGTGATCAGCAACGCCCCCGCCGATGCCGCCGCGATTGTCGAGCGGTTGATCGCCAACCCCGCCGTGCGCCGGGTTAATTTCACCGGCTCGACCCATGTGGGGCGAATCGTCGGCGAACTGTCGGCGCGGCACCTCAAGCCGGCGCTGCTGGAGCTGGGCGGCAAGGCGCCGCTGCTGGTGCTCGATGACGCCGACCTCGACGCCGCCGTGGCGGCGGCGGCCTTTGGCGCGTATTTCAATCAGGGGCAGATCTGCATGTCGACTGAGCGCCTCATTGTCGACGCCAGCGTCGCCGACCGTTTCGTGACCCAGCTGGCCGCCAAACTTGCGACCTTGCCGGCCGGCGACCCCGCCGCGGCGGATTCGGTGCTCGGCTCGCTGGTGGATGCCAGCGCCGGCACGCGCATCAAGGCGATGATCGACGATGCCCTGGCCAAGGGCGCGCGGCTGGTGGCAGGTGGGCAACTGCAGGGCAGCATTTTGCAGCCGACCCTGATCGATGGGGTCACCGACGCGATGCGCCTGTACCGCGAAGAGTCGTTCGGCCCGGTGGCAGTGCTGCTGCGCGGTGACGGTGACGAGGCGCTGCTGCGCCTGGCCAACGACTCCGAGTTCGGGCTGTCGGCGGCGATCTTCAGCCGTGACACCGGGCGTGCGCTGGCGCTCGCGCAGCGGGTGGAATCGGGCATCTGCCATATCAACGGCCCCACCGTGCACGACGAGGCGCAGATGCCTTTCGGTGGCGTCAAGTCCAGTGGCTACGGCAGTTTTGGCGGCAAGGCCGCCATCGAGCACTTCACCCAGTTGCGCTGGGTGACGTTGCAGAACGGCCCACGGCATTACCCGATCTGAGCCGGCGCCGCCGCGTTGCGGTGGCCCTGTACATCCCAAAAAAAGGCAGAGGACATCCCCCGTGAGTTCCGAATTCAGATCGCAACCCCAGCCCGCACCGCGCTACCGCGACGTGTCCATCGGCCAAGCGCCGGTGGCGATCACTGAAGAACACGGCGTGCTGCACATGCGCTCCCTCGAACCCCTGGCGCCGCTGCCGCCGCGCCTGCTTGACCGGCTGGTGCACTGGGCGCAGGTGCGCCCCGCGCAGACGTTTATCGCGGCGCGCCAGGCCGGCGGTGACTGGCGCCACGTCAGCTACAGGGAAATGCTCGACAGCGTGCGCGCGATTGCCCAGAGCCTGCTCGGTTACGGGCTGTCGGCGCAGAAGCCGCTGGCGTTGCTTTCGGGCAACGACATCGAGCACCTGCAGATGGCGCTCGGCGCGATGTATGCCGGCATTCCCTACAGCCCGGTGTCGCCGGCGTACGCGTTGTTGTCCCAGGATTTCGCCAAGCTGCGGCACGTGTGCGACCTGCTGCAACCGGGGCTGGTGTTCGTCAGCGATGCCGCCGCCTACCAGCGCGCGATCGAGGCGGTATTGCCGGCCACGACGCCGCTGATCACGGTGCGCGGCGAGGTGCCGGGGCGTCCCTGCACGGCGTTCGCCAGCCTGCTGCAAACCCCGGGCGGGCAGGCGGCCGAGGCGGCGTTCGAGGCCACGGGGCCGGACAGCATCGCCAAGTTCCTGTTCACCTCCGGCTCCACCAAGCTGCCCAAGGCGGTGGTCACCACCCAGCGCATGCTCTGCGCCAACCAGCAAATGCTGTTGCAGACCTTTCCGGTGTTCGGCGAGGAGCCGCCGGTGCTGGTGGACTGGCTGCCGTGGAACCACACCTTTGGCGGCAGCCACAACGTCGGCATCGTGCTCTACAACGGCGGCACCTTTTATCTCGATGACGGCAAGCCCACGGCCCAGGGTTTCGCCCAGACCCTGCGCAACCTCAAGGAGGTGTCGCCCACGGCCTACCTCACCGTGCCCAAGGGCTGGGAAGAACTGGTCAATGCCCTGGAGCAGGACGGCGAATTGCGCGAGCGGTTTTTTGCGCGCATGAAACTGTTCTTCTTTGCCGCTGCCGGCCTGTCGCAAAGTATCTGGGATCGCCTCGACCGCGTGGCCGAACAACACTGCGGTGAGCGCATCCGCATGATGGCCGGGCTGGGCATGACCGAAGCCGCGCCGTCCTGCACCTTCACCACCGGGCCGTTGTCCATGGCCGGCTACATCGGTTTGCCCGCGCCGGGCTGCGAAGTATGCCTGGTGCCGGTGGACGGCAAGCTGGAAGGGCGCTTTCGCGGGCCGCACATCATGCCGGGCTACTGGCGCGCGCCGGAGCAGACCGCCGAGGTGTTCGACGAGCGAGGTTTTTACTGTTCGGGGGACGCGATCAAGCTCGCCGATGCGCAGCAGCCGCAGTTGGGGTTGATGTTCGACGGGCGAATCGCCGAGGACTTCAAGCTGTCTTCCGGGGTGTTTGTCAGCGTCGGGCCGTTGCGCAATCGCGCGGTGCTCGAAGGCTCACCCTATGTGCAGGACCTGGTGATCACCGCGCCGGACCGCGAGTGCCTCGGCGCGCTGGTCTTCCCCAGGCTCTACGAGTGCCGGCGGCTGGCAGGCTTGCACGCCGACGCCAGCGACGCCCAAGTGCTGGCCAGCGCGGCGGTGCGCCAGTGGTTCGGCGACTGGCTGCAGCGGCTCAATCGCGAGGCGACCGGCAACGCCAGCCGCGTGGAGTGGATTGCCTTGCTCGACGAGCCGGCGTCCATCGACCGAGGGGAGATCACCGACAAGGGCTCGATCAACCAGCGTGCGGTGCTGCAATGGCGCGCGGCGCGGGTCGAGGCGCTGTATCGCGGTGAAGACCCCACAGTCCTGCGCGCCTGACGCGCGCTGCGGTACTATGGCAGCCCGTGTTTTTCTGGAAGCTGCCTGGATGAGCAAGCCCGGTCAATTGGTGCTGGTTGCACTGCGCAAGATGATTGCCAGCGGAGAGCTGGCGGCGGGCGAACGGCTGCTGGAAGTGCCCACCGCGCAGCGCTTCGGCGTGTCGCGCATGCCGGTGCGCATGGCCTTTCGCACCCTCGAACAGGAAGGGCTGCTGGTGCCCTTTGGCGGGCGCGGGTATCAGGTGCGTTCGGTCAGCCCCAGCGATATCGCCGGCGCCGTCGAAGTGCGTGGCGTGCTTGAGGGGCTGGCGGCGCGTCAGGCCGCCGAGCATGGGCTGTCCGATGAGGCGCGGCGCGCGCTGGAGCGCTGCCTGGTGGAGGGCGATCAACTGTTCGAGAAGGGCTATGTCACCGAGGACGACCTGGAGGTCTATCACGACCTGAACATGCGTTTTCATCAGGTCATCGTCGCCGGCAGCCACAACCCGGCAATCACCGACGCGCTGGCACGCAACGATCATCTGCCGTTCGCTTCCGTCACCGCGCTGGCCATCGACCGCGAGGACATGGCGCGCGAGTACCGCCGTTTCAACTACGCCCACCTGCAGCATCACTCGGTGTTCGATGCGCTGGTCAATCGCCAGGGCGCGCGGGCCGAGGCGATCATGCGCGAGCATGCCAACGCGACCTTGCGCTATGCCGAGATCTTCAGCGCCGCCACCGCCCGCGAGCGGATCAAGGTCATTGTGCCGTCGGCCTGAGGCGGGTCAGATATCCAGCACCAGCAGCGCGGTTTTCGCGCGCGAGCAGCACGGCGTGAACTGATCGTTCAACGCCTGCTCCTGCTCGGTGAGAAACAGGTCCCGGTGCTCGGGAATGCCCTCAAGCACGCGGGTCAGACAGGTGCCACAAATCCCTTGTTCGCAGGACACGGCAATCTCGATGCCGTGGCTTTGCAGGACCTGCACCACGCTCTTGTCGGCCGGTATGTCGAACACCTCACCGCTGCTGGCGACCTGCACCGCAAACGCGCCGTCAAGACCTCCGTCCACAGCCGGCGCCGAGAAATACTCGCGGTGCAGGCAGTCCTCCTGCCAGCCCTGGGCGCGTGCGCTGTCGAGCACATGCTGCATGAAGCCGCCGGGCCCGCACACGTACAGATGCACATCATCGGCCGGGGTGGCGAGCACCTCGGCAGCGTTGAGGGCGGTGTGCGGTTGTGCGTCAAAATGCAGGAATACCCGCTCGGCAAATGCCGACGCCTTGAGTCGCTGCACAAACGCCGCGCGCTCACTGGCGCGGGCGCAGTAATGCAGCTCGAAGTCGGCGCCGGCCTCGGCCAGTTGCTCGGCCATGCACAGGATCGGGGTGATGCCGATGCCGCCGGCAAACAGCAGGCTGCGTCGCGCCTGTAAAGCGAGGGGGAACAGGTTGCGCGGTTCGCTGATGCTCAGGTGCGTGCCGACCTGCACCTGCTCGTGCAGGCCGCGCGAGCCGCCGCGCGTGGCGGGGTCCTTGAGCACGCCGATCTGGTAACGGTGGCGCTCCCGAGGGGGATTGCACAGCGAATACTGACGCACCAGGCCGCCTGGCAAGTGCACGTCGATGTGGGACCCGGCGCTGAACGCCGGCAGCGGCGTGCCGTCGACGCGGGTCAGCTCATAGCTGCAAATGTCCAGCGCCTCGTCGTTGCGGGACGTCACCACCACCTCGATCATGTCGGTTCTCCGGCGCGTTCCCTGGCGATCAGGCGTTCGAG
This sequence comes from Pseudomonas sp. PvP025, assembly GCF_017832155.1. Lineage (NCBI taxonomy): Bacteria > Pseudomonadati > Pseudomonadota > Gammaproteobacteria > Pseudomonadales > Pseudomonadaceae > Pseudomonas > Pseudomonas sp. PvP025. Next base: position 286,429 of record NZ_JAFIBJ010000001.1, read on the forward strand.
AATCTTGCGTGACTGCACGCCTCCGGCATCGATATTCAGCTTGAGCAGGTTGCGCGTGGGGTGTGCCAGCAGGTTCTGTTGCTGGCGTTCGAGCATCTCCAGGTCTTCGCTGAAAATCTTGCCCTGGCCTTCGCGGATACTGGCGGTCAGCGCCTCGTCGTGGGGCTGGAAATTGCGCGCCATGCCCCAGAAATACCAGATCGAGGTGTCGGTCTGCGGGGTGATGAAATCCACCACGATGCTCGCCGCCTTGTGTTCCGGCGCGGCGTGGTAGCCACCCTTGCCGGCGTGGGCCACGCCGACTTCGATCATCACGTGGCTGGGCGGGGTGAAGCGGCAGATCTGCCAGCGGTCCACGGGCACATCGTCGGCCAGCTGGTTGCCGCGCAGCGCCATGCGCCAGAAGGGCGGCGCCATGATGTTCTGCATGTGCCGGGCGGTCACCACCTCATCGCCTTCCACGGTGGTCACGGGCGGCGCTTCGTCGATCTCTTTCTGGCCGATGCTGGAGGCGTGCACGTAGGTTTCGTGGGTCAGGTCCATCAGGTTGTCGATCATCAGGCGGTAGTCGCACTGGATGTCGAACAGCCCGCCGCCGTAAGCCCATTGGTCGCTGTCGGCCCATTCCAGGTGCGGAATCAGCGCGGGGTCGGCCTGCTCCTGATCGCCAGGCCACACCCAGATAAAGCCGTGACGCTCAACGGCGGCGAACGCCTTGTTGCACGGAAACCCGCGTACCCGCTGGCCGGGCATTTCCACGGTCCTGCCATCGCCGCCCATCACCAGGCCGTGATAGCCGCACACCAGGTTTCCGTTTTCGACATAGCCCAGAGAGAGCGGCGCACCACGGTGGGGACAGAAGTCTTCAAGGGCTCTGACCTGATTCGTCTGGTCTCGATAAAACACCAGCTTTTCCCCGCAGATTTGCCGGCCGAGGGGTTTGTGTACCAGTTCATCGGGGGTGCAGGCGACATACCAAGTGTTTTTTGGGTACATGACGGTTCTCCAGGCTGGTCGTTGTTTTTATTTAATGGATCCATTAGAGGCGCGGTAGGTTTTCCGGTCAATTCTGTATTTTCAGGTTTCATGGAAAATACGGGCGATTATCGGCCAATTTTTTACGTCTTATTGGATCCATAAAAGTCCAGCTTTTATGAAATATCTGTTAAATATTTTATTGACTAAAATAATTAATAAGCGTAATTATTTTCCTGCATCTGCTCTCACGCAGAGTCATTTCCAGGATCACAGAGATGAGCCAGAACGCCGTCCCTTTACTCGTCAGACTGTATGTCGAGGCCAATGAATCTTCACCGACCGAGCCACCCGCACCGCGCCTGATGCAGGGGTTTCCCGCCGCGCCGGAGCAGCGCGTGACCTGGGATAACTGGATGCGCCCGCCGTTCAACCGCTGGGGGTTTCGTCACCTGGCGCGCTTGCGTCCCTCGATCGATGTGCAGGCCGGGCGTGGCCCGTGCGCGCCGCTGATCGAAGCGCCCCAGGCGCTGGACGCGCTGCACTTTGACAGCGTCTGCGGCCTGAGCATCAGCGTGCTCGACCACCTCAAGGCCAGTCACACCGACGGCCTGCTGGTGCTGCAGGGCGATCAGGTGCTGTTCGAGCGTTACTTCAACGGCCAGCGGCCGGACGATCGGCACATCATGTTTTCGGTGACCAAGTCGCTGATCGGCGTGCTCGGCGAACAACTGGTCAGCGAGACCGTACTCGACCCGACGCGGCTGGTCGGCAGCTACGTGCCGGAGCTTGCGTGCAGCGCCTTCGGGGATGCGACGGTGCGCCAGCTGTTCGACATGGCCGTGGGCATCGACTACCGCGAGGTGTACGACGACCCGACGTCCGAGAGTTCGCAATACGGCTACGCCTGCGGCTTCAACCCGGCGCCGAGCCAGTTTCGCGAGTTTGAATCCCTCTACCAATACCTGCCGTCGCTGCGCAAACGCGGCGAGCATGGCGGGTTCTTCCACTACGTGACCGCTGCCACCGAGGCGCTGGCCTGGGTCATGGAGCGTGCCTCGGGCGTGCCCTGCGCGCAGCTGTTGCAAAGGGTCTGGAGCCAACTGGGTTGCGAGCGCGACGGCTACTTCATGGCCGATCCCTGGGGCCGCAGCGTAGCCGGCGCCGGCTTCAGCGCGACCCTGCGCGACATGGCGCGTTTCGGCCGATTGCTGGCCAATGACGGCCGCCACAACGGCGACCAGTTGCTGCCAAGCGAGGCCATCGCGCGCATCGCCAGGGGCGCGGACCCGGCGATCTACGCGGCCAATCCGGAGTTCGCCGAGTGGGCCCCCGGCGCGTCCTACCGCAGCCAGTGGTACGTGTTCAATGACCACAGTCAGGCGCTGATGGCGGGCGGCATCCATGGCCAATACCTGTTCATCGACAAACCGTCCCGTGTGGTGATCGTCAAGCAGTCATCGCTGCCCGAGGCGGTCGGCCCGGTCGATGCCGACAGCGTGCGCATGCTGCGCGCCATCGCGGCGCACCTGACGCGCTGAGACCCTTTCAACAATAACGATCCAGCGTCTGGATTCCACCTGGCTTGCCCAGGTGTTGGCGGCGTACTGCGCCGCCTGCAACTGCCCTGTACAACAATAACGACACAGGAGCTTCACGATGTATTTCACGACGCGTTTTACCCGCGCGCTGGTGGCGGTGAGTCTGCCCCTGAGCGCCCAGGTCGCCCTTGCGGGCTATACCTTCGAGGACGGCGACCTCAAGGGCGAGGTCAACCTCACCGCCGGCGGCGCCAGCATCACCACGCGCAACGTCAACTTCGGCAGCGGCCGGGTCGACCAGCGCAACGGACGCAATGACGGCAGTTCGATTGGCTGGCAGGAGTTCTACGTCAAGCCCGGTATCACCTTCAACTACGCGCTGAACCCCGACGTCAGCCTGCTCGGCGGCGCGTCGGTGGTGGCCGCCACCACCTTCGGCGATGGCGACGCCGGCGGCTTTAGCCGCAGCTCCGATGGCCGGGTGGCCACCGAAGAGCTGTTCGCCGGGGTGCGGGTCGGCGAGTGGACCTTCACTGCCGGGCGCCAGAACTACAAGGTCGGCACCGGTTTCATCGTGATGGATGGCAACCTCGACCAGTTCAAGGACGGCGCCTATTGGCTCAGCCCGCGCACCGCGTTCAAGGACTCGGCGATCCTCGCCTGGGACCATGGCGCGCTGAAGAGCCAGGTGTTCAGCCTGCGCACCGACGATGACCTGGGCGACTTTCGCATGACCGGGGTCAACCTCGACTACAACCTCGATGACCAGGTGACCCTCGGCGCGATGGCGCTCAAGGTCAACGCCCTCGGCCCACGGGGCAGCACCTGGCCACGGCGCCGCGACGGCATGCAGGTGTACAACCTGCGCGCGCTGAATGCCAGGGTGCCGGGCATCGCGCCGCTGACCCTGAACGCCGAATACGCGGTGGAACGCGGCAGCGGCGAGGGCGTCGACTACGCGGCCAACGCCTGGTACGCCCAGGCCGACTACGCCTTTGGCGACCTGCCGCTGACGCCGATCCTCGGCTATCGCTACGCAAGCTTTTCCGGGGACGACAACCTGGGCGACAACCGGCAGAAGGCCTGGGACCCGTTGAGCAAGGGCTTCATCGACTGGGGCACCTGGCTGGTGGGCGATGTGGTCGGCAACTACCTGTTGTTCAACAGCAATGAAAACGTCCAGCAGTTCTCGCTCAAGACGCACCTGAGCCAGACCCTTACCCTGGGCGCGATCCACTATCAGTTCTGGCTCGACGAGAAGAACTACATGGGCGCGGCGGTCAACGACCGGCGCTTTGCCGATGAAAGCGTGGTGTTTCTCGACTGGACCCCCACGCCGTCCTTCTACACCTCACTCTCCTACAACTGGGTCAAACCGCTGGCGGCGGCCAGGCAAGTGTTCGGCGATGACCAGAAATTCAGTGCCCTGGAACTCTACTTCACCTACCGTTATTGAGCGCCGCGAGCCATTGCGGCCGCGCAGGAGTGTGTGCATGAACAAGTCTTTGCGTAATACCGTGCTGGGCGTCGCCATCGCCTGGCTGTGCAGCGGCTGGTGCCTGGCCGGGGAGCGCACGGTGCGCATCTATAACTGGATCGAGTACCTGCCGCCTGAAATCCTCAAGAACTTCGAACAAGAGACCGGCATTCACCCGATCTACGATGTGTTCGACAGTGTCGAGACGCTGCAAGCCAAATTGCTGACCGGCAACTCCGGCTACGACGTGGTATTTCCCGGCAGCTCCTACATCAGCAATCTGATCACCGCTGGCGCCATCCAGCCGCTGGACCGCAGCCAGTTGCCCAACTGGAAACACCTCGACCCGCAATTCATGACCTCTCTGGAGGCGGTGGGTGACCCCGGCAATCGCTACGCCGTGCCTTACCTGTGGGGCACCACGCTGATTGGTTACAACGTCGACAAGATTCAGAAAATCTTCGGCGCGGATGTGCAGATGAACACCTGGGACATGATCTTCAAGGAAGAGAACCTGAAAAAAATGACCGGCTGCGGCGTCGGCTTCCTCGACGCCGGCAATGAGATTCTGCCCATCGCCTTGCACTATCTGGGTCTGGATCCCAACAGCCAGAAGCGTGAGGACTACACCCAGGCGCAGCAGTTGATGCTCAAGATCCGCCCCTATGTCACCTACTTCAACTCCTCGCGATACGGCATGGACCTGGCCAACGATGATGTCTGTGTGGCGGTGGGCTGGTCCGGCGGTGTGGCCCTGGCCAAGCGACTGGCGGACGCGGCAGGCAAGGGCGTCAAGGTGGCGATGGCGTTGCCCGTGGAGGGCGCGCCGATGTGGTCGGACGTGATGACGGTGCCGAAAAATGCGCCGCATGCGGCAGAGGCCTACGCGTTTATCAACTATATCCTGCGTCCGGAAGTGATCGCTCTGATCAGCAACCGAATCGGTTACCCGAACCCCAACAAGGACTCGACGGAAATGGTCAATGCCGAGATTCGCAACGACCCGAACATGTACATTCCCGATGCGGCGCGCAAAACCCTGTTCCCCCTGCAACCGATGCCGGCGGCGATCGAGCGTGTCCGCACCCGCGTATGGACCACCATCAAGACCAACCGCTGAACAGCGCAACGGTCGGCTGCACTGGCTGACGCGACTTCAGGTGCGCATGCCCTGGAACAGCAGGGCAGTGATGCGGCGCACCTGACTGGAGTGGGATTCGATGTCTGGCGGGGTCTGGCTGACCAGGCGCAACAGCTGCAGGTGCGCGTAGTCGTTGAGCAGGAACGCCGCGAGGTCGACGTCCAGGTCATCGCGCAGCTTGCCGGCCTGTTGCAGCTCGCGCAGCAGGCCGCTGATTTGCCCACGCAACGCATCGTTCATGGTGCGGTAGCCGGCGGGCAATTCGCTTTCGCCGCCGAACAGGATCAACGGCAGCAGCTCGCGCCACAGGTTGGGGTGCATGACCTCGAGCGCATAGTTGGTGAGCAGTTTTTCCAGGTAGCAGAGCGCGTCCACCGGGTCGTCCATGGCCGGCATCAGGCGCCGTGTGTCGTGCAGGGCGCGGCGGTCGGCCTCGTGCAGGATTTCCAGGATGATTTCCTGCTTGTTGCCGAAGTATTTGAACACCGTGGGCGCCGAAACGCCCGCCTGGTTGGCGATCTGTTCGATGGTGGTGTTCTGGTAACCCTGGCGTTCGAACAGTTCGATCGCCGCTGTACTGATGGCTTGGCGGCGTTCGAGCCGTTGCCGTTCACGCAGTCCGCTCACGCAAGATCCTTGTCGGGTAAAGAGCGGGGCAGTCGGCCCCGGCAGTGCTGTGAAAATACTTTACGGGGTAAAAACTTTAAAGCGCTCATTTTTTTGCGGAGGCACTAGCCGATTTCGGCACAGCGTGCCTGCGGGCGCTCCAGGGGGAATGGAAATTGCCAATTGACCCCGGGGCGCTTTGACGGCGAACTGATCACGTTGCGGGCCGGCTGGATGCAACTGGTGCGCGACCGTGCCAACCAGTCGATGCTCAAAAGCGGCCGCGCGTGGAAAGGCGCGATCACCTGTGACTGGTGCCTTTGCGCCTGCAACTTGACCTTGCCATGCCTTAGGGTGAAGTGTTGCGGCTGTGGCGGTAATCGCTCACGGCTTCGTACACGGCTTTGCGCAGCCGGTTGATGCCGCCGATGGGGCGGTGTGCTTCCACGCCGAACCAGGGGTTGAACGACTGGTTGTCGCACGCCAGATTCAACGCCGGGGTGTCGAAATCCTGCGCGGGAATCCGCACGTTGGCCACGGTCTCGTAGGGCGCGTCGCTTTCCTTCCACTCGATGCTGGTGTCCTCGATCGGCATGAACTTCTGCGGGCTCTGCCGCTGGATTTGCAGCACGAAGCAGGCCGCCACACGGTCGGTGGACAACTGCTGGTTGAGGGCGCTGCGCAGGAAGTTCGGCAGGTCCTCGTTCTGCTTGGGCAGCGCGTATTGCGGGCAACTGTGCGGGTCGGGCGCCACGCGGAATTTGGCGTTGGCCGCGCCGAATTTATACGGTGAAACAGAGAAATAGGTGGTCTGCGTGGGGCTGGCCGGCGCGGGGGCCAGGGTCGCCAGGGCGATGAACAGGTGGCGCACCTGCCAACTGCGCGGGTCGAGGCTGGGGAAGAATGCCTGGATTTTCTTGCCGTCCGCCTGGGCGCCGATATTCTGCGCGTATTCGGCCACGTCACTGACGAAGAAGTTCGGATGGCTGAACATCACGAAGTCCTGCTCCGTGCGCGCCTGCTGATCGGCCATCAACTGCTTGCCCGGAACGTCCAACAACTTGAGGGCCATGCCTCGCGCGTCGCGGATGCTGTCGAACTGCGGGTAGGCGTTGCCGTTGGACAGGCGGATCGTCGCTTGCCAGGTTTTGCCGGGTTCGGCAAATACGCCCTGGCGCAAGGCTGGGTCAAGGTCGGCCAGCACGCTGACTTCGGCCTTCACGCAGCCGTGGGCCTTGGCATGGGCGTCGCGCAGGTAGCGCGTGCCTTCGCGGTGCTGGTCGACGATGCGCACGGCGGTCTGGATGATGCCCTGGGTCATCGCCGCCTCGCCGGGCGGAATCTGCTCGTTCGGTGACACCGGGCCGCTGTGCTGCCAGGCGTACCAGGCGGTTGCCGCCAGCCAGCCCAGCAGTCCCAGCCCCACCAGCCACAGCAGGGTTTTGCCGAGCAAGGCGCCCAGGCGCAGCCAGAGGCGGGCGAGCAGTGAGCGTTGGTTGTATTGCGATCGGATAATCATGGCAGTTGTTGCTCCAGCGGGCCGCCCAGCACTTTCAGGTATTCCAGCAGCGCCCAGCGTTCCTGCGGCAGCAGGCCACGGCCGATAACGCCGTCGCCACGCTTGCCGTCACGAAATTCGTGGCCGCTGTTGTGGTTGCCGGTGATGTTGGTATCGAACAGGAAGGCATTCTTGAATGCGCCGGTTTCAAACCCGAGATGGCGCGGGTCATAGGCGAAGGTGCCTTTATAGAAGGTGACGCTGCGCTCGTCCTGGGGCGAGAGCAGTTGGTAGAGCGTGGGCACCGAGCCGTTGTGCAGGAACGGCGGGGTGGCCCACACACCGGCCAGTGGCCGCGCCTTGTAGGCACGCAGTTCGCGCACGCCGATGGGTTGATCGAAACCGTCCAGGTTCGGGCGCTCGGCCGGGGTGACGCCGGCGGCACGGTAGGCGTGGTCTTCGACGTAGGCGGTGACGTAGGCCAGACCCTTGGCCACGGACATGCTTTTCAGGTCCAGCGGTTCGCTTTGCCTGGGGTGCAGTTGCACATTGAGTGCGGCCAGTTCTGCGCTGTCCCATTGCAGCGCGCTGAGGTCGTAGCGCTGGTCGGCGATGTTAGTGGCGGCGGTGGGATCGGTGCCGATGTAGTCGACGGTGAGCATTTGCAGGTGCTGCACCGCCCGGCCCGGTTCCTGGGTGACGGTGGGCACGTGGCAGGCGGCGCAGTTTTCGGCAAAGAGCGCGCGGCCCTGGGCGGCGAGCGGTTTGTCGATGGCGCCGAACAGGTCTTGCGGCCAGGTGGGCGGCTTGAGGCGTTGCAGGGTTTCTTCGATCAGGTGCAGGTCGCGCACGCGTACGCTGGACGGGTAACGGGCCTGGCCCTGCAGCGGCTGGCCGGCGCTGTCGAAAAAGTCCAGGGTCGCGCCCACGCCCAGGGCTTCGCCGATATTGCGCGCCATGGGTTGTTGGGCCGAGCCGTTCCATTGCACCCAGTCGAAGGTCCAGATGTCCCACAGCTGCGGGTAGTCCACGGGCGCATTGGCGATGCGGTAGTTGTCCGGGGAAATCGCATCGCCAAAGCTGGCATTGGCGATGCGGCCGAACGCATCGGTACGGCCGGGGCCTTCCTGGGTGGGGTAGAGGCCGCGATGGGTGTCGTTCCAGGCGACCGTGATAAACCGGTTGAGGGACTGTTTGAAGGCCTCGCGCAGTTGGCGGTGTTCGGCTTCATAACGATCCCCCAGCACCTGACGGGCGAAGCGTTCGAATTTCCATGGGTTGTAATAGGTGGCCGCAAGGCTTGCCACCAGGGCCTGGCCGAAACTGCCGCCGCGCAGGGTGGGTACGCTGGAGGGCAGCACGTGTTGCGCCGAGCCGCCGTCGATGCGCAGGGCCTGGCCTTTGAAATGCAGCTCGCCGGTGTGGCAGGCGGCGCAGGTGATGTCCAGGTATTCAACGTTGCTGTCAGCGTTTTTATGCCGGGCGAAACCGACTGGCAGGTTGCCGGGGTTCTGCGCGGTGGGCACTTGTTTGGGGTCCACGAGGAAGCCGAAGCGCGCCAGGTACTCGGGTGCGGCAAAGCGCTGTTCGGAGAACGGCAGTTCGAGAGCGGTGAACCAGTCGTAATGCAGGCCCTTGACCTGGGTGCCCTGGGGCGTGAAGTAGTAGGTCTGGCGGTCGGTGGCGCTCCATTGGTCCTGGTAGCGCACCTGCTCCACGGGCACGTAATTGGGCAGCCTGGGGTTGACGATGTAGTAGAGCACCACGCCCAGGAGCAGGCCCAGGGCGATAAGAAGCAGAAGTAAGGCACGGGAGAAAATGCGCAAGAGGGCTATCCTTGTCTCGGTCTTGTCGAACGGTAGCGCTGTTATGCCACTACGCCACAGGTGCGGCAAGTGGCCATGAATGTGCGTCAGGGCGCTCCGCGATCCGTCGCGGGCCCGCATCATGAATGAAAATGCTTTTAAACACGTGAACTTATCAGGCGATTCCCGCTCACATGCCGGTAGCCATTGGTCGTGGCCGGCTGATAAGCTCGCGACTTTATTCAAATGCCCTATTGGCGCATGAACAAGGAAATAGCATGAAACAGCATCGGTTGGCGGCGGCGGTGGCCCTGGTTGGCCTGGTACTTGCGGGTTGTGATTCGCAGACCAGCGTAGAGCTGAAAACCCCGGCGCAGAAAGCTTCCTACGGCATCGGCCTGAACATGGGCAAGAGTCTCGCCCAGGAAGGCATGGATGACCTGGATTCCAAAGCCGTAGCCCAGGGCATCGAAGATGCCGTCGGCAAGAAAGAACAGAAGCTCAAAGACGACGAACTGGTTGAAGCGTTTGCCGCTCTGCAAAAGCGCGCTGAAGAACGCATGACCAAGATGAGCGAAGAGTCGGCAACCGCCGGCAAGAAATTCCTCGAAGAAAACGCCAAGAAAGACGGCGTGGTGACCACCGCTTCCGGTCTGCAGTACAAGATCGTGAAGAAGGCCGATGGCCCTCAGCCCAAGCCGACCGACGTGGTGACTGTGCACTACACCGGCAAGCTCACCAACGGCACCACCTTTGACAGCTCCGTGGATCGCGGCAGCCCGATTGACCTGCCGGTCAGCGGCGTGATTCCGGGTTGGGTCGAAGGCCTGCAATTGATGCACGTTGGCGAGAAGGTCGAGTTGTACATTCCGTCCGACCTGGCCTACGGCGCCCAGAGCCCGAGCCCGGCTATCCCGGCCAACTCGGTGCTGGTATTCGACCTGGAGCTGCTGGGTATCAAAGACCCGGCCAAGGCTGAAGCGCCTGCCGCACCTGCTGCACCTGCCGCCAAGAAGTAATCGGCGTCTGAACAGACAACGCCCCGTTTCGACGGGGCGTTGTCGTTTCTGCCGATTGGAAAATGATGCGGCTGTAAATCTGATCGAACCCGGGCTCTGGCGCACAGTCACACGTAAGACCCGAGCAGGGGTAACCGCACATCACCACCAAGTCAATGAAATCTTGGGGTTTTTTATGTGCGCAAAAAACGCCCGATCTGACTGCGAGCCTTGCGGGGCGTGGCTTTGAGCCGAAAAAAAAGGCTCTGTTCACAAGGTTATCCACAATTTGTGTGGATAACCTTTCATTCGCATGGAACTGGAGTGACACATGAGACCACCCTTCAACTTCACCCGTTTCCTGCCCATCGCCGCGCGGCTGCTGGGCCGTGGCCGTCTGCCCACGTTGTTGTTTGCCGTCGCCGCCAAAGGCTCAAGCCAGGGCAATCGCCTAGGCAAGCTCAAGGATGACCTGAAACTGCTGCAGGGTCTGTGCCTGGCATACTGGCGCGGCGAGTACCGCGCAATCAGCCCCAAGGCGTTGATCTCGGTGGTGGCGGGGCTGATGTACTTCCTCAGCCCGATTGATGCGATCCCGGACTTTATCCCGATGTTCGGCATGTTCGATGACATTGCCGTGCTGGCGTGGGTCATGAAGACCCTGGATGGCGAACTGAGCGCCTTTCGCGCGTGGCGTGACGCCCAGCGTCCGGAAAAGCTCGCGGTGGTTGAGCGGCTTCCGGCGACCGCTGCGCTGCTGGCCAGCGAGCAGCGGCAAAAAAACGCCTGAGGCGGTGATCCCCCGGCGACCTTTACGGCAGTTAGGATTACACTCCCCGGGAAGGTACTTAAGGAAAGTGCTTACCTGGTAAGTGTTTTTATCCTACGGGGCAGTCATGGATATTCAGATAATTTCACGCAATGGCGAGCCCGAATATGCGGTCTTGCCTTGGGATCAGTACCAGGCGCTGTTAGCCGCCGCCGGTTCGCAGCGACCCACGCCAGCGCCGGTGTCGTCCAATCCCCAGGCCGCTCCCGCAGAGGACCAGCGCGCGCTTGCCGACCTGCGCGGTCTGCGCGAAGCCAAGGGCCTGGCCATTGAAACCCTGGCGCGCACCGTGGGCATCAGCCCGTCATACCTTGGTTTGATCGAAAGTGGCGAGCGCCAGCCCGATGCCGCAATCCGCCGCAGTCTTGCCTGGGAATTGGGCGTTGCCGGCTGGAGAGATGAATCGTGAGCCTGCGTATTAGCCGTCAACACTGGGACGGGCTACTCAACGAACTCGACCAGGCGCGCCGCCAGCGTCACCTGCTGACCTACCGCGCGCTGCTCGAGCGTCTGCAATTTCCTTCGCCGGCCATGCAGACCCTGGCCGCCGCCCTGGAGCATCTGGCCGCTCTCGACGCCAAGGCCGATCAGCCATTGCGCAGTTCCCTGGTGATCAGCCAGGGCGCCAGCCGTCTGCCGCGCACCGGGTTCTTCGAGTGCGCCGAGCGTCTCGGGCGTTTCAGCGGGCCCTCCGATGGCGTGGCGGCTGCCTCCTGGCATGCGTCGGAAGTGGTGCGTGTGTTCGAGTATCAATACCCGGAATCCGCCGAGGCCTGAGGCGTTTGCGCCAGCGCGTCCATGCTGTTGATCACATGGATGCTGTAGCCCGCCACGTCCTTGGCGTGGTGCTTGGCCTGGGACGCCAGTTCCGCCAACCGGCTTGCGTCCAGTTGCGCACAGGCCTGTGGGTATAAGTGCACCACGCCGATGGACAGCGACAACAGCGCAAACTCCTGCCGCACGCCCTGGCGGTTGAGGGCCACGAAGCAGCCCGCATCAAGGTGTTCGGCGCGGTAAAAGCGCCGGCATTGGGTGTGGAAGTCATCCAGCAGTTGATTGAGCCGCTTGCGCCAGTCCTGCGGGCCCAGCACCAGCAAAAAATCATCACCGCCGATATGCCCGACAAAATCACGGCTGGGGTCGACCCGATCGTTGAGGCATTGCGCCAGGCACAGCAACACTTCATCCCCGCGTCCATAACCGTAGATATCGTTGAATGGCTTGAAGCTGTCGATATCCACGTAGCAGATCACCGACTCACGCTGCTGATGCAGCAACCGCGTCAGGCATTGCTGGATCGGCACATTGCCGGGTAGCAGGGTCAGCGGGTTGGCATGGCGCGCCTGCTGGATTTTCAACTCGGTGATCAGCTTGAGCACATCGATCACTCGACCCAGGCCCAGGTAGTCGCCGTTCAGGGTGATGATGAAGTCTTCTTCGATGCGTTGCCGCGCGCGGCTGGTGAGTAAGCGGCTGACCTGCTGCAAGGACTGGCTCAGTTCCACCGCCAGAAAGTCTGCGCTCATCAGCCGGCTGATCGGCTTGCGCGCGAACAGATCGGTGGCAAACGGCTTGAGCAGCGCGTCCGACAGCGAATGCCGGTGCACGATGCCAATCGGTTGACCCAGCCCATTGAGCACGGCCAGGGAATTGAGGTTGGCCTGGCGGCGAAAGGCCTCGAGCACCTTTGCGGTCGCGGTGTCCTGATGCACGGCCGGCTGCTCGTTGAGCAATGCGCTGAGGTCGCCGGCCTCTTCATTGAGGGCGACGTTGGCGTTGTCCGGCTTGGGCAGCATCAGGCGCGCTTCCTGCGGCGGATGTTCCTGCGGCCTGCAGAGCAAGTAGCCCTGGACCAGGTCGACGCCCATTTCCGTCAGCACCGCCAATTCTTCCGGCAGTTCAATGCCCTCTGCAATCACCTGGGCACGGGACGCCCTGGCGATCTGCAAAATCGAGCCGACAAACTCGCGCTTGAGCGCATCCTGGTGAATGCCGTCGATAAAGTGCCGGTCGATCTTCACGTAGTCCGGGCGCAGTTCCGACCACAGGCGCAGGCTGGAATAGCCCGCGCCGAGGTCGTCGAGCGCGATGGCAAAGCCCATGGCGCGATAATGATGCAGCGCCTTCTGCAGCAGGTCGAAATCGTCGGTGGGCGTCTGCTCGGTGAGTTCGATCACCACCTGGCTCGGCGGGATACCGAATTCGCGCAGCAGTTGCAGGGTGCGCCCAGGCTGGTGGGCCGTCTCCATCAGCGAGTGCGGTGAGATATTCAGGAACAGCTTGCCCGGCAACTTCTGCTCGCTGAAGCGCCGACAGGCACTCGTGCGGCAGGCCATTTCCAGTTCGCTGAGGCGCCCGGCCTGGCCGGCCACGGCGAACAGGGCGACGGGGGAGTGCAGCGTGCTGTTGGACGGGCCACGGCTCAAGGCTTCATAGCCGAGGATGCGTCGTTCGGAGAGGCAGACAATCGGTTGGAACAAGCTGTGCAAACTGCCTTGAGCCAGGATAGCGCCCAGTGCATTCAGCTGTTCGATCATGGTCATGGCGATCTCGGTCAAAAAAAAGGACCGCATGCGGTGAGCATGCAGTCCTTCATTTCACGACAGAATGATGTCTATATGATGACACTCCGAGGAGCGATCACCTTAAATCTCCATCCTTTACTGCTTGGCCACCTGTTTGCTGATTTTCAGGTAGTCCAGCAGGATCCGGCCGGTCTCGGCCAGGTAAGCGTCGTCTTCCGGCTTGGTTTTTTCTGCCTCGGTCGGCAACGCGTCTTCGTCTTCTTTCTTCAGTTCCTTGAGTGGGTCTTCGCCCTTGGCCTTGCGGCGCACGTTTTCCAGGGCCAGTTGCTGGCTCTCGATGTCGGCGTGCTGCTTGCGACGGTCCACTTCGTTGAGGCTGACGGTTTTCTCTTCCATCAGCTTCTTGGCCAGGGCCAGCTTGTCGCGGATGAACACGAACTCGGCATCCTTGGCGGAGCGGGTGTCGTGGTCAGCCTTCAACTGCGCCAGGAACGGTTTGAACGGGTCCGACGCCGGCTTGATCGCAGGACGGATGGTGTCCCACGGCATGGCTTCGGGCAGGGCGCTTTCGCCGATTTCCTTGGTGTCGATGATCGACGGGAAATCGATGTCCGGCAGTACGCCCTGATGCTGGGTGCTCTGCCCGGAAACCCGGTAGAACTTGGCCAGGGTCAGCTTCAGCTCGCCATGGTTGAGCGGCTGGATGGTCTGCACGGTGCCCTTGCCGAAGGTCTGGCCGCCGACGATCAACGCACGGTGGTAGTCCTGCATGGCGCCAGCGAAAATCTCCGAGGCCGAGGCCGAAAGGCGGTTGACCAGCAACGCCATAGGGCCTTTGTAGAAGGCGCCCGGGTTCTCGTCTTCGAGTACGTCGACACGGCCGTCGGCATTGCGCACCAGCACGGTCGGGCCCTTGTCGATGAACAGGCTGGTCAGCTCGGTGGCTTCCTGCAGGGAACCGCCGCCGTTGTTGCGCAGGTCGATGACCACGCCGTCGACTTTTTCTTTCTGCAGTTCGGTGAGGATTTTCTTCACGTCACGGGTGGTGGACTTGTAGTCCGGGTCACCGGCACGGAACGCCTTGAAGTCGAGGTAGAAGGCCGGGATTTCAATCACGCCCAGTTTGTAGTCCTTGCCATCCTGCTTGAGGTTGAGGACTTTCTTCTGCACGGCCTGGTCTTCGAGCTTCACCGCTTCGCGGGTGATGGACACGATCTTGCTGGTCTGGTCGTTCGGTGCGTTGGTGTGCGGAATCACTTCCAGGCGCACTACGCTGCCTTTGGGGCCGCGGATCAGCTTGACCACTTCGTCCAGGCGCCAGCCCACCACGTCGACCATCTCTTTGTCAGCCTGGGCTACGCCGATGATCTTGTCCGCCGGAGCGACCTGCTTGGTCTTGTCTGCCGGACCTGCCGGCACCAGGCGCACGATCTTGACCTGGTCGTTGTCGCTCTGCAGGACGGCACCGATGCCTTCCAGCGACAGACTCATGTTGATATCGAAATTTTCCGCGTTATCCGGCGACAGATAATTGGTGTGCGGGTCGTAGGACATTGCGAAGGTGTTGATGTAAGCCTGGAAGATATCTTCGGCACGGGTCTGGTCCAGACGTGCCAGCTGATTCTTGTAGCGCTTGGTCAGCAGCTCTTGAATGGCCTTGGGCTCTTTGCCGGCGATCTTCAGGCGCAGCACTTCGTCCTTGACGCGTTTGCGCCACAGGTCGTCGAGGGCGGCGGTGCTGGTCAGCCAGGGGGCGTCCTTGCGGTCCACCAGAAGGGTTTCCTTCTGGGTGAAGTCGAGCTTGTCGACGCCTTTGTTCAACTCACCGAGGGCGAAGTCCAGACGCGCTTTGACGCGGTCCAGATAGCGCTTGTAGATGGTGAAGCCGGGCTGCAGGTCGCCGCTCTTGAGGAAGTCGTCGAACTGCGTCTTCCATTTGTCGAACTCAGCGATATCGCTGGCCAGGAAGTAGCTGCGCGACGGGTCCAGCAGCTTGAGGTAGCTGTCGTAGATGATCACCGAGCGTGCGTCGTCCAGCGGCGGCTTGCTGTAGTGATGACGCTTGAGCAACTCGACGACGTTAAGGCTGGCAATTACCTCATCGCGATCAGGCTGAAGGTTGTCCCAGCTGTTGGCTGCGAACGTATTGGTCGACATCGACGCGAAGCCGAGACCAATGAAAAGAGCGAGGGCGGTGCTGGGGAACAGATGCTTCATGCTGATTCGACGCGGGGGCAATTGATAACGCATATTAGGCCGTCTTTGAGGGAGCCGGTTCCATATGGTCCGGTCGCATAATGCAAAAAGCCCGGCGCTACTGCTACGGGCTCAGTCCGGACTCACTATGGAGGCACTGTGAGAGCATTGCAAGGCGTTGACGGTGATGTGGTGGCCTGGAACAACTCGCTCCTACGCCCTGTGTAGGCCCGATCGACTAACGCCCGCCCTGTTACCGGATTGAAATGCCGTCACTGTGGGAGGGGGCTTGCTCCCGATTGCGGTATGTCAGTGAAGACTTTTTCATCTGATACACCGCAATCGGGAGCAAGCCCCTCCCACCGTTGATCAATGTCAGACCCAGTGATGGATCGGCCAGCCGGCCTGTTCGGCGTGGGCACGCAATACCGGATCAGGGTTCACCACCTGCGGGTGATCGACCTTCAGCAGCAGCGGCAGGTCATTGCGCGAGTCCGAGTAGAAGTACGCGCCCTCCAGCGTTTCACCTGTCTGTTCGAGCCACTCCAGCAAACGCGTGATCTTGCCTTCGCGATAGGTCAGCACCCCCACGGTCTGACCGCTGTACACGCCATGGCTCACGTCCAGGTCAATCCCCAGCACTTCATCAATGCCGATACGCGCCGCAATCGGCGTGACCAGGTGCGTGCCCGATGCGGATATCACCAGGATGCGGTCGCCGTTCGCACGGTGGCGGGCGATGGTTTTGGTCGCGTCGCTGTAGATCAACGGCTCGATCACGTCCTCGACCCAGGGGTCGACCAGGTGTTCGATTTCTGCCGGCGTGCGCCCGATCATCGGCTCCAGGCTGAAGTCCATGAAGTCTTCCATGCGTAACTCGCCTCGGCTGTAGGCGTCCATCAGCTCGGTGTTGCGGCGCATGAACGACTCGGGGTCGACCCAGCCCAGGCGGCCCATCTGCTCGCTCCACAGGGTGGCGCAGTCACCGTGGATCAGGGTGTCGTCCAGATCAAAAATTACCAATGCCATCCGTGATGCTCTCTCTTTCGTCAGTCAGTGCCGGTCAGGCTACTTCACACAGTGCGGCTGGGTCGATGGAAAGTGCCAGGCGCTGGCCGTCCGGGTAGAGGTCTTGCGCCGAGCGGTTGAGCACGTCCACCACCAGTTCCACGCCTCGGGCTTCGATGCGGTAACGGATCACGTTGCCCAGCAGGCTGTGGCTGCGCACCAGCGCGTCGAGTTCGCCGTTGCGGCTCAGTTCGATGGCCTCGGGGCGGATCGCGATGCGCCCGTGGATCGGCCGCTGCAACAGCTGGCTGGCTTTGCCGGCGTCGAGCAGGTTGTAGTTGCCGATGAAGCCGGCGGCAAAGGCATCCACCGGCGCGGTGTAGAGGGTCTCGGCGTCGCCGCTCTGCACGATTTTGCCCTGGTTCATCAGGAAGATGCGGTCGGACATGGTCAGCGCTTCCTCCTGGTCGTGGGTCACAAAAATCGTGGTCAGCCCGAGCTCGCGCTGGATCTGGCGGATCTGTTCGCGCAGGTGCTTGCGAATCCGCGCATCCAGCGCCGACAGCGGCTCGTCCAGCAGCAACAGGCGCGGGCGGGTGACCAGGGAGCGGGCCAGCGCGACGCGCTGGCACTGCCCGCCGGACAGCTGGTGCGGGTAGCGCCCGGCGAACTCGCGCAGCTCCACCAGTTGCAGCACATCCTGCACGCGCCGGTGACTGTCGTCGGTGTTGACCTTCTGCATGCGCAGGCCGAAGGCGACGTTCTGTTCCACGGTCATGTTGGGGAACAGCGCGTAGCTCTGGAACACCATGCCGATGTGACGTTTCTGCGGGCTCAGCGGGACAATGTCCTGGCCATCCAGCAGGATTTTCCCACTGTCCACCGAGGTCAGGCCGGCGATGCAGCGCAGCAGCGTGGACTTGCCGCAGCCGGACGGGCCGAGCAGGGTGACGAATTCACCCTTGGCGATCTCGCAGCTGATGTCGCTGAACACTGGCGTACCGGAATAACCTTTTTGCAGATGTTGGACGCTGACGAAGCTCATTGGCTTTTGTCCTTGTTCAAGATATTGGCGGCCCAGGTCAGCACCAGCACAAAGAAAAAGTAGGAAATGACGATGGCGCTGGTGAAGTGGCCGCTGCTGTTGCGCATGTTGTTCAGGTACACCTGCAGGGTCTCGTATTGAGTGCCCACGAGGATATTGGCGAACACGAACTCGCCAAACAGGAACGAGAACGACAGCAGCAGCGCCACCATCAGGCCCTTGCGCAGGTTGGGCAGCACCACCAGGATCGCCGCCTGCCAGGTGCTGGCACCGAGCAGTTGCGAGGCGTCCATCAGGTCGCGCAGGTTGATGGCCTGCAGGTTGTTGGTGATCGCGCGGTACATGAATGGCAGCGCCACGGTGAAGTAGCAGCCGATCAGAATCCACGGTGTGCCCACCATCGCCAGCGGCCCGGAACCATACAGCTGCAACAGCCCCACCGACGACACCACCGGCGGCACCGCGAAGGGCAGCAGGATCAGAATGTTCATCAGCGCATCGAGCCTTGGGAAGTGGTAGTGCACCACAAACAGCAGCGGCAGAATCAGCACCACCGACAGCGCCAGCGCGCCGACGCACACCAGCAGCGATTGCCCGAAGGCCATCAGAAAGCGCGGGTCACTCCACAGTTGCACGTACCATTTCACAGTAAAGCCGGCGGGCAGGATGGTTGCCGACCAACTGCTGGCAATGGAGTAGACAAAGGTGCCGATCAGCGGCAGCACCAGGATCGCAAACAGCAGGTACACCACTGCGCGGTGGTAGAGGGAGGCCGGGCCGGCGTCAGCGCGAGACATGGTAGCTCCTCTTGAGCAGCAGTTGATGGACCGCCGTGACCACGGTCATCAGCGCCACCAGCACCACGGCCAGGGCACTGGCCATGTTCGGGTCGAGCGAAACATCACCGGAGACCAGGCCTGCGATGCGGATCGGCAGCACGTTGAAGTTGCCGGTGGTCAGCGCGTAGACCGTGGCGTACGCACCGAGGGCGTTGGCCAGCAGGATCACGAACGTGCCCAGCAGCGCAGGCGTGAGCACCGGCAGGCCGATATGCCGCCAGAACTGCCAGCCATTGGCCCCCAGCAGCGCGGCCGATTCACGCCAGTCTTCGCGCAATGCATCGAAGGCTGGGTACAGCAGCAGCACGCCCAACGGAATCTGGAAGTAGGTGTAGAGGATGATCAGGCCGGTTTTGGAATAGAGGTTGAAGTCCTGAATGATCCCGGCCTGCTTGAGCATGATGGTGATGCTGCCGTTGAAACCGAGCAGGATGATGAACGCGAAGGCCAGGGGCACGCCGGCGAAGTTGCTGGTCATGTTGGTGAAGGCGGTGACGAAGTTGCGCAGCGGCGAGTCCACCCGGCGCAACGAGTAGCTGCCAAGGGTGGCGATGAGGATGCCGAACACGCTGGAGTAGAAGCTGATTTCCAGGCTGAGCTGGATGGCCTGCAGATAGAACTTCGAGCTGAAGATACGGGTGAAATTTTCCAGGCTCCATCCGGCTTCTTCGGTTTGCACGCTGTTGATCAGCACCCACACCAGCGGGGCGATTTCGAACACCATGAAGAACAGGGCGAAGGGCAACAGGCAGAGCAGGGCCAGCCATTTGCCGCGGGTCAGTGAGTTCACGCGAGCAGCTCCCGGCAGACAGGTTTGTCGTGGGGCACGCCGAGCAGTTCGCAGACCGTGCCGCACAGCTCGGTCTGTGTTGGCGCAGCGTCAGGGTTGAGGCTGAAGGCGTCGCCGAGGACAAACAGCGGCACTTCACGTTCTTCCGGCAGCAGGCCGTTGTGGGAGCGGTCATTGTTCATGCCGTGATCGGCGGTGACCAGCACCTGATAGCCCGCGTCGAGCCAGCCTTGCAGGTAGTCGGCCAGGATGATGTCGGCCGAGCGCGCGCTATTGCGGTATTGCGCGGTGTCGAGGCCGTGCTTGTGGCCGGCGTCGTCGATGTTCATCGGGTGTATCAGCAGAAAGTCCGGTGCGTGTTTGAGCCGCAGGCTCTCGGCGTCGGCAAACAGATGGGAGTCGGGGTAATGGTCATTCCAGTAGAAATGCCCGTGCTGGATCGCCAATGTCGCGTCGTCTGTGTGGCGGTCGCGGGCGGCGAGGAAGGGCGTGCGGTTATACAGCTCGCTGATCCAGTGATAGGCCGCCGCCGCCGTGGTCAGGCCGGCATCGGTGGCGTAGTGGAAAATGCTGCGCTGGTTGGACAGGCGCGCGACCTGGTTGTGCACGATGCCGCTCTGGATCGGCGGCACACCGGTGAGGATGCATTCATACAGCGGGCGGGACAGGGCGGGCAGTTCACATTCCACGGTGTAGAGGGCTGCGCGTCCTGCGCCGACATAGGCCTGCAAGTGTCCCATGGCGTGCCTCGCAACCTCGACGTTCAGGCCGTCGAGCACGACAAGGATGACAGTGTGCTTCATGGGGGCTGGCGCTCCGCAACATAGGGGTTGACTCGATACTGGCTGTAGGACCGGACTCAGTGTGGGAGGGGGCTTGCTCCCGATAGCAGTGTGTCATTCAACAGATTCATTGACTGACCTGCTGCTATCGGGAGCAAGCCCCCTCCCACAGACACCGATTGCGGGCTTACTTCATCTCTACGATGACCTGCTCGTTCCACAGCTGTGGCAGCTTCTTGGAGGTCGCTTCCCAGGCATCCGCGTCCTTGATCGGCTGCGGGTTGGCCTTGGTGTACTGCTCGGCGGGGATCAGGTTTTTGGCGATATCGGCCGGCAGTTTCAGGTCGGTTTCGGCACGGATCGGACGCGCATTGCCCTTGGCCAGGGCGAGCTGGCCGGCATCGCTGAACACGTATTCGCGGGTCAGCTTGGCGGCGTTGGGGTGCTTGGCGTATTTGTTGATGATGGTGGTGTAGCCAGATTTCACCGAACCGTCCGATGGGATCAGCACCACGTAGTCATCCGGGTTGGCCATCTTGGCTTTGTAGCTCAGGCCGTTGAAGTCCCAGAGGATGCCCACCTCGACTTCGCCCTTTTCCATGGTGGCAATGGTCGGGTTGGACAGCGACAGGCGACCTTGCTGGGCAATCTTGGTGAAGAACAGCAGGCCGGGCGCGATGTTCTTTTCATCGCCCTTGTTGGCGATGGCAGCGGCGAGTACCGCGTTGGACGCCTGGGCCGCAGTGCTTACGTCACCCACCGACACCTTGTACTTGCCGGTTTGCAGGTCTGACCAACTGGTCGGCACTTCGGAGCCGTGCAGCAGTTTCTTGTTGACCACAAACGCGATGGTGCCGGTGTAGGCCAGGGCCCAGTGACCGTCCTTGTCTTTCGCCCAATCCGGCACCGAAGCCCAGTTGGACGGTTTGTACGGCTGCGTCACGCCTTGCTTGACCGCGAGTGGGCCGAAGGCTGCGCCCACGTCGCCGATATCCCCGCTGGCGTTGTCTTTTTCGGCTTTGAACTTGGCAATTTCCTGGGCCGAGCTCATGTCGGTGTCCATGTGCTTGAGGCCGTAGAGCCGGGTCATGTCCGCCCAGATGCCTCCCCAGTTGGCCCAATCGTCGGGCATGCCGAGGCTGTTGACGGCGCCTTCACTCCTGGCGGCCGCTTCAAGGGTTTTCAAATCGGTATCAGCGGCCATGGCGGTGGTGCACAGGGCAATGGTCGAGCCTAACAGTGATGCCAGGAAAAGCTGTTTCATCCGAAGCTCCTTTGGGCGTATTCAACGCGGCGTTGTAGCGGGCGGTGTTGTTGGTCTAGGTCAGAGCAATACCTGAGCCAATCTAGACGCGATGGATGACAGTTTCGTGTCGATGTCGTTTTTGAAACGCCAATGTCGTCTGGCGCTGACTGAGCGTAGACCATGCTCAAATGCCCGCAGGCCCGGGACTTGGCCGATGTATTGCAAGGTTTGCTGGCGGGCCGTGCAGCGGCTGTCATCTGTCGGTCATCTGCACTGCCTAGGCTGATACGGCAAGAAACAGGAGCGGTTATGCGGGGTTTTGTGCCCCCCAATGGTGCTGGTCTAGTCCAGATAGGTAACGTTGATGCGGGATGAGGCAATCAAGGCGGTAACTTCCATTGGCCTGGCGCTGCAGGAGCAGATCAACCACGGCCTGCTGGCGCCGGCGAGCAAGCTGCCGGCCGAGCGCAAGCTCAGCGAGCTGTTCGGCACCACACGTATTACGGTGCGCGAAGCCTTGTTGCAGTTGGAGGCTCAAGGGCAGATTTACCGCGAGGAGCGCCGTGGCTGGTTTGTCTCGCCGCCACGACTGGCCTACAACCTGATACAGCGCAGCCACTTTCACGCCATGGTGGCCGACCAGGGCCGGGTAGCCTCCACCGAAGTGATTTCTGCGCGCCTGCAACCGGCGTCGGCGGCGGTGTGTGCGTGGTTGCAACTGCCGGCGTTGTCCAGCGTGATCCAGATCTGCCGCAGCCGGCGGATCGATGGCCGGCTGGTGCTGTACGTGGAGCACTACCTGAACCCGCAGTACTTTCCGGGGATTCTCGAGTGCGACCTGAATCAGTCGATGACCGAGTTGTATGCGCGCATTTACGACCTGCATTACGGTCGCGTGCGCTTTGAGATTGTGCCGACGTCACTGCCGGTGGAGGCCGCCGCTGCGTTGCGCGTGTCGGCGGGCAGCCCGGGCTTGCGCATTGCCCGGGTCAATTATGACCAGCACCAACGGTTGATCGACTGCGACCTGGAGTTCTGGCGGCATGATGCGATTCATGTGGGGGTTGATGTGGTGTGAGAGACAACGTGTGGGAGGGAGCAAGCCCCTCCCGCAGGTTAGGTGTCAGTCGGTGGAGAGGGTCTTGATCACCTGAGCAACATTGGTTTCCAGTTCTCCCACCGGATCGGCACCGTCGACGTTCAGCACCAGCAACTTCGCGCCGCCTTCGGTGATGGCAGCCTTCACCGGCTCACTCGGCTGGCGATGATGCAGCACCACCGCCACATCGTTTTCCTTCAGCTCAGCGCTGAGTTTTTGCAAATCCTCGGGCGTCCACTGGGCGTCGGGGCGGGCGTCTGTGCGTAATGCTTCCAGGTTCAGGCTGCTGACCAGATAAGCGAAGTGATCGCTCAGGCTCACCACGCTCAAGTTGTCCGCCTTGGCCAGCCGTGCCTCGCTGTCGGCGCTGAGCTGGAGCAGGCGGTGTTTGAGTGCGGCCAGATTGGCGTCGATCTTCGCCTTGGCGCCGGGTGCCAGACGGCTGAGGTCGGCGGCCATCACATCGGCCATGCGTCCCATATTGTTGCTGGACTGCCAGGGCTGGCTGTTCAGCCCATCGGCGGCAGCCGGCTGCAGGGCGATGCCCGGCAAGCTACCGTCCACCGGTCGCCCGGCATCGACCTCGACAATCCGGATGTTGCTGCGGCGCGCCACCGGGTAAAGCGGGTCGTCCGGCCACAGTGAGCGCAGCCCGATGGCCGCGTCGGCGTCCTGGGCAAGGGTGCCCAGCGCCTGGGCGCCGCGCCCGGTGAAGTAGGACACCTGCCGCGAGCCGGGCAGGTTGGCCGGCGCGGCGCGCTCCAGTTGCACATCGGTGCCGTCGAGCAGCACCTCGGCCAGGCCGTAGGTGATGGGCAGTGAAGCCAGCACCTTGACCGGCTTGACGGATTTGGCCTTGATCAGTGCGGCATGGCCGAGCCCGTGATTGGCGACGAAATCCTTGGTGTGGAAGCCATCCACCACGGCCAGCGCCGGTGTACTGAGCAAGCAAGCGATGGCCAGAGCCATTGGGCGACATACAGGGCGCATTTATCCAAGATTCCCTTTGAGGCTGGGCACGGTGCCGCGCGCGATGGCGGCCACGGCGAAAGCGATACCGGCCACCAGAATGATCGCGGCGCCGGACGGAACAGGCAGGTCGAAGATGATCGGCAGCAGGATGCCGCACAGGGTGCTGACGGTGGCGATCAGCACCGAGATCCAGAAGAACCCTTTGAGCGACTGGCTCAACAAACGCGCCGCCGCCGCCGGGATCACCAGCAGCGCACCCACCAGAATGGCGCCGATCACCTTGACCGCCGCCACGGTGATCAGCGTCACCAGGATCACGAACAGGTAGTCCAGGGTCTTCACCGCCACCCCGCGCACTGCCGCCAGCTGCGGGTTGAAGCTGGCGAGCATGATGCGGTTGTACAGCGGCAATGCCAGCGCCATCACCAGCGCACCGACAATCGCCAGCACCAGCAGGTCATTGCCGTTGACCGTCAGCACCGAGCCGAACAGCACGTTCTCGAGAATGTGCACGTTGATCTTGCCGGCCAGGATCAGCAGCAGGCTCGCACCCAGTGCCAGGGACACCGAGAGAAAGACGCCGATCAAGGTATCCGGCGCCAGGCCGGTGCGGTTGCGCAGGTAGTTGAGCAGGATGCCGAACAGCAGGCAGTAGCCGAACAGGCTGCCATAGGGCCCGGTGTAGGGCTCGCCGAGCAGGATGCCCACGGCCACGCCGGTCAGCGCGGCGTGACCGACTGCCTCGGAGAAAAACGCAAAGCGCTTGACCACCACCAGGGTGCCGAGGCCGCCCAGCACCGGGCCGATCAGCAGGCCGGCAAGCAGGGCGTTGACCACAAAACCGTAGGCCAGTGCTTCCGGCAGGTAGCCGGACGAGGCCCAGCCCTGAACCATCAGGCGAAACGCTTCATAACTCATTGCGCCGGGCTCCGAGGATGGGTGGAAAACAGCGTCAGCAGGCGATCCGGGGTGAGCGCCTCTTTCGGGGCGGCGTCGAACAGCACGCGGCGGTTCAGGCCGGTGACGCGATCCGCCAGACGGCCAACGGCCTCCAGGTCGTGCTCGATCCACAGCACGGTGATGCCGGCCAGGCGCCAGTCGTGCAGCAGGCGCTCGAACACCTGGATGCCCGCCTCATCGAGGGCCGCCATCGGTTCGTCCAGCACCAGCAAGTGCGGGGCCGGAATCAGGCCCTGGGCCAGCAGCACGCGTTGGCGTTCACCGCCAGACAGCGCGCCCATGCGCCGCTTGCGTTTATCCTGCATGCCGACGCGCTCCAGCGCCTCGCCGATCGCCGCCGCGTAATGTCGGGACAGGCCGAGAAACGCAGGGCGGCGCTGGCACATGGCGGCCATGAAATCGTCCACCGTCATCGGCAGGCCGCGGTCGAATTCCAGCGCCTGTGGCACGTAGCCGATGGTGCCGGGGCTGTGCGGCCACGCCAGGCTCAAACGGCCCTGGTGCGGCGTCTGCCCCAGCAGGGTCTTGATCAGCGAGCTTTTGCCGCCGCCGTTGGGGCCCACCAGTGCATGGATGCTGCCTGGCTGCACCTGGAAACTCACGCTGTCCAGAATCAGCGTGCGGCCCAGGGTAAGGCATACCTTGTCGAAATCGATGGTCGGGCCGACGCTGGCAACGTTGAGCTGTTCGGCCGCCGTCATGCCCCCGACTCCTGAATCGCGCGCACCACCGTGTTGAGGTTGCCGGTCATTTCCACTTCATACTTTTCGGCGCTGTAGTCGCCGTAGGAAATATGCGACAGCGGGTACAGTTTGACGCCCGACTCACGCTGGATGGTGTCGACATAGGTGGATGGGAAATCCATCTCGGAGAAGATCACCTTCACGTCCAGTGCACGCAGCTCATCGATGGTCTTCTTCAACTGGCTGGGGCTCGGCTCGATGCCATGGGCCGGTTCGACCACGGCGGTGACTTCCAGGCCGAACTCGCGCAGCAGGTAGTCGTAGGCTGCGTGCACAGTGGCCACGCGCAAATCCGGGTTGGGTGCGCGGGTGAGCTTGGCCAGGGCGTCGGCGCGCATCTGGCGCAGGCGTTTGCCGTAGGCGCGGGCGTTCTGTGTGTAGGTCCTGGCGTTGTCCGGGTCGAGCTTGCCCAGCTCGCGGGCGATGTTGTTGACCTGGGCAATCGACGCGCTGATCGATAGGAAGGTGTGCGGGTTGACCACCTTGCCCGCACCGCGCGCGGCGTTGCCGGTGGCAGCCAGCAGTGGCACGTTGGCGTTGGCCTCGATCACGGGAATATCCGGGCGCTCGCTGGTGGCGATCATGCGGTCGGCGAAGTCGTCATGGCCGACGCCGTTGAGCACGATCACGTCGAGGGTGCCGATGCGTTTGATGTCTTCGGCACGCGGTTCGTAGGCGTGGGGGTTGAAGCCGGCCGGGATCAACGGCACCACGTCGGCTTTGTCGCCGACAATGTTCGCCACGTAGCTGTAATAAGGGTGCAGGGTGATGCCGATGCGCAGGCGTTTGGCCGCCTCGGCGTTGGCGAGGGGCGCCAGCAGCAGACTGAGCAGGCCAACCAGTAACAGTCGCAACAGGGGAGATGAAATGGACATAAGCACTCGGTCTTCTCGTTCAGTGACGGTGCTGGCGGGTGACGCCGGCATCGAATTGCGCAACCACCTGCCGCCAGCCGGCGGCGATCAGCGCCTGGTCAGTAAGGTCGGAGGGTGCGGCGAGGTTGGCGTTGCGGTTGAGCCAGATATCCGGCTCGCTGCCCTGCACGCGCATCAGCAGTGAACCGCTGGTGGTCGGTGCCTGGCTCAGGCCCAGGTAGGCCGCCGGCGCCAGCAACTGCCAGCGATGGTCGCCACGGCTGACCGAACTTGCGTCCTGGGCAAATGGCGCGAACCCTTCTTCGGCCAGTTGCTCAGGCGTCGGCAGCGCGCTTTGCTCCTGTTGCAGCAGATGGATTTCATCCAGGGTCACCCGCAGGTCGGCGTAGATGCCTTGCTCGGCGGCGCTGAGGTCGCGGCGGGCATCCCACTGATGGCTGGGCACGGCGGCCACTTCGCGGGATTCACCATGCACCGCCACCACGCTGCCCGCCACCGCCAGAATGATCAGGCACAGCAGCAGCACGTAGAGGGTTTCGTGGCCGGCCCCCGCGGGGCGTACAACCTGTGTGGTACTCATTGCGGCTGGATATCCGCTTGGTCGATTTCCACCACATGGCCGGGGCCCGCGTCGAACAGCACATAGAACTCGGCCGAAGGCTTCTTGAAGGTCAGGGTCGAATCCTCGCCGAGCTTGCCCGGCACCAGGATGGTCTCGTCGTAGCCGATCACGTCCAGGGTCACGCCGGGTGCGCCGCTGCCGTCGGAAAATCCGCCTTTGCACTGGATCTGCTCGCCGGGGATTTCCTTGCATTCGCACATCGGGTTGTGAGCCAGCGCCGGGTTACTGAAGCCGGCGCACAGCAGCAGCGCTGCGGCGACGCGGGCCGGATGCATCATGTTCATGGTTTGACTCCTTGCTTGTTCAGCCAGGCGATGGTGGCAGGCGAGGCCTGGCTCAGCGGGATGGAACCCTGGTGCATCGTGCCGTCCCAGCCTTCCATGGTGACCCACAGTTCAGCGTCGGCCGGCGTGCGTTCCGGCACGGGCAGGGCGGCACCCATGCGGTACGGCGTACCGAAGAAGATCACCCCGGCGGCGCGCAGGCTGCGGGGTTTGCCGATACGCAGGTAGGTGGCCTTGACCTGTTCGGCGCAGTTGTCGCACAGGGCGGCGTTGAAGAACTTCATCGGGCCGGCCGGGTCCGGGCTTGGGCCCTCGTTGCGAAATTCGGCGAGTGTCAGGCTCCAGGGCCCGACCTGCACCTGGCCGGCCACCCGTTCGCCCAGGCCGGTGTCGCCGCGAAACAGCGCGGCGTCGGCAAAGTACTTGGGCATGAAACCCAGTGGGATCAGCAGCAGCAGGACATTGATGTGGAAGCGCCATTTGAGCCAAAAGGCGCGCAGTGGCGAGGGCGTTACGGCAGCGACCTTGCTCATGAGTGGACCTGCGAGGAATCGATCGGTTTTGCAATCTGCGCCCGCTGCCCTTTGGCTTCGCGCTTGAGGGCGTTGAGCGTGGCCAGCGCCGTGCGCTTGGTCCAGATCAACAGGCCGCTCAACACCATCATGCTCAGTACGAGGCCGAAGAAGGCCCAGATCAATTTGATCCACAGCCCGCCAAAATCACCGGTGTGCAGCGGACGCATGGATTCGGTGACGAACTCCAGCGTGCTGCGGTCGGACAATAGGTGCGACACGGCGATTTCGCCGTTATAGGGGTTCAGTTGCGCGGTCTGGAACATCAGCGGGTACCAGCCCCGGCCGCCGATCTGCAGGTGGCTATAGGCATTGAGCGGCAGGAAGGCGAAGGTGGCATCCAGCCCGGGAATGCGCTGGGTGGCGATTTTGATCGCCTCGTCCAGCGCAATCATGGGCACCGGCACGCCGGGGGCCGACAACGGCACCTTGTCGCGGGCTATCACCGGCACGATGGGCTCGCTGGAGATGGATATCTGGTTGTCGCCCAGGATCGCCTGGATCAGGAACCAGGTGCCGGTGATGGAGATCACTGCGATGAACCAGATCGACCAGATCCCGCTGAGGCGGTGAAAGTCGCCCCAGAAAATGCGCGCGCCATGGCGGATGCGCAGGGTCGGGCGCAGGAAGCCTTTCCAGAAGCGCTTGTACACCACCAGCCCGGTGATCAGGGACGCCAGCAGCGGCAGACCGAGCAGCGACACCAGGTACCAGCCCCAGCTGTAGCCATGGGTGAACGGCACCAGCCACCAGCCGTGCAGAGCGCGGGTGAATTGCTGGAAGTTGAACGACGGGCTGATGCCCTGGATCGTTCCGGTGTATGGGTTGGCGTAGGCCTCCACTGTGCGGCCGTCGGGGTAGCTGAGGCCGACGGTCAGGGCAAAGTGCGATTCATCGGGGCGGATGATCGATCGCACGATCGCCTTGGGCTCGTCGCGCCCGATGGCAGCGATCACCTGGTCGAAGCTCAGCGGTTGGGCATCATCCGACGGTTTGCTCGCACGGATGTCCGGGTTGGCCAGCCACACGATTTCCTGGCTGACCACTGCCAGGGTGCCGGTGACGCAAACGATCAGCACAAAGAACCAGATGGGCAATGCCAGCCAGCTGTGTACTAGAAACCAGAGTTTTGAGCGTGACTTCTTCGACATGTCAATGCGGGTCTTGATGGGGGAGGGCGATGCAGGCCCGGGAAAGGCCGGTCGTAGCTTTTGCTGACGCGACAGGCTGTATCTAAGTTAAGACGGATGAGGATAAGAAATCCCCAAGGCGCAAATGAAAGAAAATGTTTCAGGCGGTCACGCGGATGCCCTTGTGGGAGCGGGCAAGCCCGCGCCCACATGAGTTCGTCCTATATTTATCGGGGGGGGAGAGGGGCGACGCGTTGCACCGCCGCCTAAACGGACAGGTGCAGTACTCGTTCGCCCTGCATGTTTTCGCCGGGCCGCCGTTTGTTCACCGCCAATTCGCCGATCTTGATCAAGCGCGTGCGCGTCACATTACGGCTCAGGCCCAGCAGACTGGCGGTGTGCACCTGGTTGTAATGGCTGAAGCGGTAGGCAGCGCGCAGCAGCGCGTCTTCGACTTTTTCATGCAGGGCGCCGGCCTGCTCTTCGAACAACTTTTGAAAGGCGCGGGCCAGCAGGGCTTCGGCACTGTTGTCGATGTGCTGACTGTCGTCCTGGCGTTCGATGCGCAGGTTCGACAGGCGCAGGTCTTCGCGTTCGATCACGCGGTTACGGCAGATCAGCAGGGTGTGATGGATGACGTTTTCCAGCTCACGGATGTTGCCCGGCCAGCTGTAGCTCTTGAGTTTCTGCTCGGCCTCACGGCTGATGCTGATCGAGCCGTAGCCCAGGCGCCGGCTGTAGGCTTCGATAAAGTGCCGCACCAGCGGCATGATATCGCCGGGGCGCTCGCGCAACGGGCTGAGCTCCAGGCTGACCACGTCGAGTCGATAATAAAGGTCCTCGCGAAAGTGCCCGGCGTTGATGGCTTTTTCCAGTTGCACGTTGGTGGCCGCGAGCACGCGCACATCGATCGGGATGCTCTTGCGCGATCCCAGGCGCACCACTTCGCGCTCCTGCAATACGCGTAATAACTTGACCTGGATCGCCATCGGCAAATCGCCGATCTCATCCAGGAACAGCGTGCCGCCATCCGCCTCTTCGAACCAGCCAGCCTTGGCGCCAAGGGCGCCGGTAAACGCGCCTTTTTCATGGCCGAACAGTTCGGCTTCCACCAGCGATTCGGAAAACGCGCCGCAGTTGACCGCCACAAATGGCCGGTTGCGTCGCGCGCTGAGGTTGTGGATATGGCGCGCCACCAGCTCTTTACCGGTGCCGGTCTCGCCGATGATCAACACGCTGGCTTCGCTGGGCGCCACTTGCTGAATATGGTCGAGCAGCGCTTGGGATTTGGGATCTTCGAACACCTGGGCCGTGGCGCGGATCGAGGTGGCGAGGGCGGGCGAGGGCGGTAGGGTCAAAAGCTGCATGGTTTGCTCACTCTTTTTGTTTGGCGAAGATCTCAGGTCTTGGCGGGCAGTACATCGTTGGCAATCATTTCGCCAAACGGTCCCGTCAGGTTGGTAACGCCGCGGCCGGCCAGGCTGGCGTACGGTTCCGGCAGCAGGGGAAAGACCAGCTCGGCGAACCGATAGGCCTCTTCCAGGTGCGGATAGCCGGAGAAAATAAAGCTCTCGATCCCGAGGTCGGCGTATGCCTTGATGCGTTCGGCCACCTGCTGGGGGTTGCCCACCAGTGCGGTGCCGGCGCCGCCACGTACCAGGCCGACGCCAGCCCACAGGTTGGGCGCGATTTCCAGGTTGTCGCGACGCCCATCGTGCAAGGCGGCCATGCGGCGTTGGCCTTCGGAGTCGAAGCGCGAGAAGGATTTTTGCGCGGCGGCAATGGTCTCGTCGCTGATGTGTTCGATCAGTTTGTCGGCGGCTTTCCAGGCCTCTTCTGCGGTTTCGCGCACGATCACATGCAGGCGGATGCCGAACTTCACCGTTCGGCCATGGCGCGCGGCGCGCTCGCGAACGTCAGCGAGTTTTTCTGCGACAGCGGCCGGCGGCTCGCCCCAGGTGAGGTACACGTCAACCTGTTCGGCGGCGAGGTCGTGGGCGGCGTCGGAGGAGCCACCGAAGTACAGCGGTGGATAGGGCTTTTGCACCGGTGGGTAGAGCGCCTTGGCGTTTTGCACGCGCAGGTGTTTGCCTTCGAAATTGACCGATTCGCCCTGCAAGACGCGGCGCCAGATTCTGAGAAACTCGTCAGAGACTTCGTAGCGTTCGGCGTGGTCGAGAAAGCTGCCGTCACCACGGTTTTCATCCGGATCGCCGCCGGTGACCACGTTGATCAGCAAGCGACCGTTGGACAGGCGATCCAGAGTGGCAGCCATGCGTGCCGAGACAGTGGGCGAGATGATGCCAGGGCGAATCGCTACCAGATAACGCAGGCGTTCCGTCAGCGGTACCAGCGCCGAGGCGATGACCCAGGAGTCTTCGCACGAGCGACCGGTAGGAATCAACACGCCGTAGTAACCCAGGCTGTCGGCCGCCTGGGCGACCTGCTTCAGGTAATTGAGCGTGACCGGGCGAGCACCCTGGGTAGTGCCCAGGTAATGACCGTCGCCATGTGTTGGCAGAAACCAGAAAACATCCATGACAGATCCTTGAGCGATATTCAGCAGGGAGATGGCGCATGCGCTTTTAAAGGCGGCATTAGTTATAAAAGGTTATGTTTATTCCGTAAATGAACGTATTTCTCT
This sequence comes from Pseudomonas sp. PvP025, assembly GCF_017832155.1. Taxonomy (NCBI): domain Bacteria; kingdom Pseudomonadati; phylum Pseudomonadota; class Gammaproteobacteria; order Pseudomonadales; family Pseudomonadaceae; genus Pseudomonas; species Pseudomonas sp. PvP025. The sequence goes on from NZ_JAFIBJ010000001.1 coordinate 317,631, forward strand.
ATTTATAGAACATAATTGAATATGAGTGTTTTTCTGTCGAAGCGGACGAAACGGTTGATAGCGACTATCACGGGCGGTGATTTTTCACCTGGAGGGGTCGGGAGTAGCCTGTGTTCATTGACTCATAACCGACTTCCAGGGCCATTGCCATGAACCGTTCACTCGCCGTTTTGCTACTGCTCGTTACCTCTGTGCTGGCCGGATGTGCGACACATCCGGCGCCGCAATTGCGTCCCTATACTGCTGAAGAAACCCGCCAGTTGGCGCTGGAAGCGTTGAGCCGTCGCAGTTTGTCGTTTGATGATTATCAGCAGCAGCGCGCCGCACTGACCCGGCAGTCGCCCAAGCCGATCGGTTTTGATCGCCAGGGCGAAATGAATGCAGAGCGCAGCGTCAAGTTGTTGGGTCGTCCCAGTTGAGCGTGCAGCCGGTGGCAAAAAGCCCGAGGTTTCCAGGGAGGAATCTCGGGCTTTTTGTTTGCCATGGGATCACTTCAGCCTGTTAAGCTGATTTTCAAGACCGTTCCTACGCACATTTACACACAGTGGCCCTTCTTCAATGGCACTTGATCGGTTAAACCTGACGAACTCTGTTCTGGTCAATGCCCCGGGATGTTGCTCTCGGTAATACGCTCTGCGAGTTTTTAACGTCATGAATAAACGTCCGTTGTATTTCGACTACGCCGCCACCACACCGGTGGATGAGCGCGTGATCCAGGTGATGGTCGAGTGCCTGGGCTTGAATGCCAACTTCGGCAACCCCGCGTCCAGTTCCCATGCGTTTGGCCAGGCGGCCCGGCATACGGTTGAGCAGGCACGTGGCCAGGTGGCCGAATTGGTGGGTGCCCGGCCCGAGCAGATCGTCTGGACCTCCGGCGCCACTGAGTCCAGCAACCTTGCGATCAAGGGTGTGGCCCAGGCGCGTGGAGTGCCGGGTGGGCATGTCATCACCAGCCAGATCGAGCACAAGGCCACGCTGGATACCGCTCGGCAACTGCAGGACACCGGCGTGGCGGTGACCTACCTGGTGCCGGACGCCGATGGCCTGATCAGTGCCGATGCGGTCAGCGAAGCTTTGCGCGAAGACACTTTTCTGGTCTCGCTGATGCTGGTGAACAACGAGCTGGGTACCCTCAACGACATCCCGGCCATCGGTGCGCGCGTGCGAGCGCACGGCGCGTTGTTTCATGTGGATGCGGCGCAGGGTGCGGGCAAGGTGGCTATCGACCTGGCCCAGTGGCCAGTGGATCTGATGTCATTTTCCGCTCACAAGCTTTACGGTCCCAAGGGGATCGGCGCGTTGTATGTCGGGCCCCGTGCGCAGCAGAAGGTGCTGGCGCAGATTCACGGTGGTGGTCACGAGGGTGGTCTGCGTTCCGGCACTTTGCCCACGCACCAGATTGCCGGCATGGGCACGGCATTCGCCCTGGCGGCGCAGTCTTTTGCTGAAGAGAAGGCACAGATCGCGGCCTTGCGTCAGCGCTTGCTGGATCAACTGCAGTCAATTGCCGGCGTGCGCCTCAATGGCAGCCCCACGCAACGTATTCCCCACACGTTGAGCCTCACGTTCAGTGAAGGCGAATTCAATTCCGCTGCACTGAGTGCGGGCATTGCGTTTTCAGCGACGTCGGCGTGCAACTCGGCAAGCAACGCGCCGTCCCACGTTCTTCTAGCGTTGGGGCATGATGCGCGTGCTGCCGGTCGTACCATTCGCTTGAGCCTCGGTCGGTTTACCACCGAGCAGGATATCGATGAAGCCGTGCAACTGATCAAGGCAGCAGTCGCCAGTGCACCGGCATTCTGGGCTGTCTGAGTTTTGATTCGCACACATAATAATGATGAGTGGTTAGCAGGAGACACAATGAGTACGCAGCCTTTGACCCATGGCACGGTGCCCCGGCGCCTGGCAGTTACCCGTGAACTGATGAGCCGCGAGGGCATTCATGCTCTGCTGGTGCCCTCGGCCGACCCGCACTTGTCCGAATACCTGCCGGGTTACTGGCAGGGCCGCCAATGGTTGTCGGGGTTTCATGGCTCGGTGGGAACGCTGATCGTCACTGCGGATTTTGCCGGCGTATGGGCAGACAGTCGCTACTGGGAACAGGCGACCAAGGAGCTCAAGGGCAGCGGCATCGAGCTGGTCAAGCTGCAACCGGGTCAACCCGGCCCACTGGAATGGCTGGCCGAACAGACTCCCGAAGGCGGTGTGGTGGCAGTGGATGGCGCAGTAATGGCCGTGGCCTCGGCGCGTACCCTGGGCGGCAGGCTGGCCGAGCGGGGCGCGCGCTTGCGCACCGATATCGATGTGCTCAGTGAAGCCTGGCAGGACCGACCGCCGCTGCCGAATCAGCCGATTTACCAGCATCTGCCGCCGCAGGCGACCGTCAGCCGTGGCGAGAAGCTTGCCGCTCTGCGCGCCAGCCTGGCAGAAAAGGGTGCCGATTGGCATTTCATCGCGACCCTGGATGACATTGCCTGGTTGTTCAACCTGCGCGGCGGCGACGTGTCGTTCAACCCGGTGTTTGTGTCCTTTGCCTTGATCAGCCAGCAACAGGCCACCTTGTTTGTGGCCCTGAGCAAGGTCGATGCCGAGCTGCGTGCCGTGCTCGAGCAGGATGGCGTGACCCTGCGTGATTACAGTGAGGTGGACGATGCGCTGCGTGCAGTGCCGTCAGGTGCGAGCTTGCAGATTGATCCGGCACGGGTGACGGCGGGTTTGCTGGAAAACCTCGATGCTGACGTCAAGTTGGTGGAAGGCCTCAACCCGACCACGCTTGCCAAATCCCGCAAGAGTCTGGCCGACGCGGAACATATCCGTCAGGCGATGGAGCAGGATGGTGCGGCCTTGTGCGAATTTTTCGCCTGGCTGGACAGCGCTCTGGGGCGTGAGCGTATTACCGAGTTGACGATTGATGAGCACCTGACCGCTGCGCGTGCGCGTCGCCCGGGTTATGTGTCGCTGAGTTTCAACACCATTGCCGCGTTCAACGCCAATGGCGCGATGCCGCACTACCACGCGACTGAAGAAGAGCATGCGTTGATCGAGGGTGATGGCTTGCTGCTGATCGACTCGGGCGGCCAATACCTGGGGGGCACCACGGATATCACGCGGATGGTGCCTATCGGTACGCCGAGTGAAGAGCAGAAGCGCGACTGCACGCGGGTGCTCAAGGGCGTGGTTGCCTTGTCACAGGCGCATTTTCCCAAGGGCATTCTGTCGCCGTTGCTGGACGCCATCGCACGCGCGCCGATCTGGGCTGAAGGTGTTGATTACGGTCACGGCACTGGTCACGGTGTAGGTTATTTCCTCAATGTGCACGAAGGTCCTCAGGTGATTGCCTATCAGGCCGCCGCCGCGCCACAGACGGCGATGCAACCGGGGATGATTACGTCCATTGAACCTGGCACGTATCGTCCGGGCCGCTGGGGGGTGCGCATCGAGAACCTGGTGTTGAACCGTGAGGCGGGTAAAACCGAGTTCGGTGAGTTCCTCAGGTTTGAAACCCTGACCCTGTGTCCGATTGATACGCGTTGTCTGGAGGCGTCGTTGCTGACGGTTGACGAGCGCGCATGGCTCAATGCTTACCATGCCGAGGTGCGTGAACGTTTGAGCCCATTGCTCAATGGCGCCGCGCTGGAGTGGTTGCTGGTGCGTACCTTGGCTATTTGAGAGGTTGCGGTTGGGGCGCCCGGGTAAGGGCGCCGTTGCGGCGATGGTCGAGTGGGCTAGGCTATACAGAAGCAGTCATGGGCGGACTGCTCAGGCGATTACTTGCAGATGACGATCATGCTGCGACTGGTGTAACCGGCAGGGTTGAGGCCGAACGGATAGTCCCCGGGTTCTTCGGAGTTTTCGCCGGACTTGGCGATCACCCGGTAGCCCTTGGCGCCGCATGCGTTGGCCGCACTGGTGTAGCACTGGTCCCAGGAGGAGGACAGGCCGGAACAGTTGATATGCAGCCCTTTTTTGCCCCGCTTAACTTCTGTCTTGGTGGTCGCGGCACAGCCTGAAACGGCCACGATCACTAACAGTATCAAAATTCGCTTCATTCGCATCCTTAATAGCCGCTTGGCAAAACTGCTTGAAGCAGGCTGTGTTCGCTCTCGATTGTGCGTCCGCGCTGTCCTTGTCGAAACTCTCCATGAATGCTATCCGTTTACGCCCTAAACATGGCCTAAAAGAGCAGTAAATACCATCCCCGGTGTTGAAAGATGATCAGTCGACAGGCACCAGCGGTTTGGCTTGGTTACGCATCGTCAGGGTTGCGCCTGTGGACGCCAGGATGATGCAGGTGATGGCCATCCATTGCGCGAAGGAGAGGTGTTCATGCAGAAAGAGCAAACCCGACAGCGCGCCGAATGCGGGTTCGATGCTCATCAGTGTGCCGAATGTGCGGGCAGGAAGACGGGTGAGCGCGACCATCTCGAGGGTGTAGGGCAGGGCGGTTGAGAGAATAGCTACGGCGATGGCGACGGGTATCAAGGCTGGCGTCAACAGTGCGCTGCCGGCGTGTACGATACCGATCGGTGCGACGAACAGGGCAGCGATCATTACACCCAGCGCTGCGGTCTGGACGCCATTGTCATTACCGGCCTTTTGCCCGAACAGTATGTAGAGCGCCCAGCACGCGCCTGCGCTCAGCGCGTAGGCAGCACCTGTCAGGTCAATGCTATTGCTGGCTTCGCCGGTTGGTATGAGCAGGAGCAGGCCGATAATCGCTAGCGCGATCCATAGAAAATCTATTGCCCTGCGCGAGGCGTAGATCGCCACAGCGAGAGGGCCGGTGAACTCAAGGGCTACCGCAATACCCAGGGGGACGGTGCGCAGCGACATATAGAAGAGGAAGTTCATGCCGCCCAGCGCTATCCCGTAGATGAACACGGTGCGCAGCGATCTCGCCGTGAACGTGGCGCGCCACGGACGTAATATGAGCAGCATGATAATGCTGGCGAAAATCAGGCGCAAAGTGGTGGTGCCTTGTGCGCCAACGACCGGGAACATGCTTTTGGCCAGCGAGGCACCGGTTTGGATCGAGGCCATGGCTATTAACAGGAGGCCTACCGGGAACAGCGTCGATGCCAGGCTGCGGGGTGCGGTGATCATTAAGGAAGTTTGTCCAGGGTTATTAACGGCAGAGGACGCTATGATGCTCAAGTGTGGCTTGATGAGCAATATATTGCTCAACGCAACGTGCCTATGCCTATAAAGAGTGGCCTGCTCAAATTGGTATGGATTGATAGAAAATCAAAATTAAGGGTTGACGGCAGATTCTGGATGTCTATAATTCGCCCCACTTCCGGCGCAGTCGAAACGGAAAACTCCTTGGTAAACAAGCAGTTATGCAAGATTCGACAGCGAGTTGCTTCAGTTCATCGAAGTCCAGAAGAAGTTGATAGTGTGGTGTTGTTTGGCGCTATTAACGTTTCGATCTTCTCGGTCGAAAGCGGAGGAAAAGAGGTGTTGACAGCAGCGTGTAATGCTGTAGAATTCGCCTCCCGCTAACGAGAGATCTGAAGCGCAAGTGGTTGAAGTTGTTGAAGAATTCTTCGAAAGCTTCTGAAAATAATCACTTGACAGCAAATGAGGCTGCTGTAGAATGCGCGCCTCGGTTGAGACGAAAGATCTTAACCAATCGCTCTTTAACAACTGAATCAAGCAATTCGTGTGGGTGCTTGTGGAGTCAGACTGATAGTCAACAAGATTATCAGCATCACAAGTTACTCCGCGAGAAATCAAAGAATAACCAACGATTGCTGAGCCAAGTTTAGGGTTTCTTAAAAACCCAAAGATGTTTGAACTGAAGAGTTTGATCATGGCTCAGATTGAACGCTGGCGGCAGGCCTAACACATGCAAGTCGAGCGGTAGAGAGAAGCTTGCTTCTCTTGAGAGCGGCGGACGGGTGAGTAATGCCTAGGAATCTGCCTGGTAGTGGGGGATAACGTTCGGAAACGGACGCTAATACCGCATACGTCCTACGGGAGAAAGCAGGGGACCTTCGGGCCTTGCGCTATCAGATGAGCCTAGGTCGGATTAGCTAGTTGGTGGGGTAATGGCTCACCAAGGCGACGATCCGTAACTGGTCTGAGAGGATGATCAGTCACACTGGAACTGAGACACGGTCCAGACTCCTACGGGAGGCAGCAGTGGGGAATATTGGACAATGGGCGAAAGCCTGATCCAGCCATGCCGCGTGTGTGAAGAAGGTCTTCGGATTGTAAAGCACTTTAAGTTGGGAGGAAGGGCAGTTACCTAATACGTGATTGTTTTGACGTTACCGACAGAATAAGCACCGGCTAACTCTGTGCCAGCAGCCGCGGTAATACAGAGGGTGCAAGCGTTAATCGGAATTACTGGGCGTAAAGCGCGCGTAGGTGGTTTGTTAAGTTGGATGTGAAATCCCCGGGCTCAACCTGGGAACTGCATTCAAAACTGACTGACTAGAGTATGGTAGAGGGTGGTGGAATTTCCTGTGTAGCGGTGAAATGCGTAGATATAGGAAGGAACACCAGTGGCGAAGGCGACCACCTGGACTAATACTGACACTGAGGTGCGAAAGCGTGGGGAGCAAACAGGATTAGATACCCTGGTAGTCCACGCCGTAAACGATGTCAACTAGCCGTTGGAAGCCTTGAGCTTTTAGTGGCGCAGCTAACGCATTAAGTTGACCGCCTGGGGAGTACGGCCGCAAGGTTAAAACTCAAATGAATTGACGGGGGCCCGCACAAGCGGTGGAGCATGTGGTTTAATTCGAAGCAACGCGAAGAACCTTACCAGGCCTTGACATCCAATGAACTTTCTAGAGATAGATTGGTGCCTTCGGGAACATTGAGACAGGTGCTGCATGGCTGTCGTCAGCTCGTGTCGTGAGATGTTGGGTTAAGTCCCGTAACGAGCGCAACCCTTGTCCTTAGTTACCAGCACATAATGGTGGGCACTCTAAGGAGACTGCCGGTGACAAACCGGAGGAAGGTGGGGATGACGTCAAGTCATCATGGCCCTTACGGCCTGGGCTACACACGTGCTACAATGGTCGGTACAGAGGGTTGCCAAGCCGCGAGGTGGAGCTAATCCCACAAAACCGATCGTAGTCCGGATCGCAGTCTGCAACTCGACTGCGTGAAGTCGGAATCGCTAGTAATCGCGAATCAGAATGTCGCGGTGAATACGTTCCCGGGCCTTGTACACACCGCCCGTCACACCATGGGAGTGGGTTGCACCAGAAGTAGCTAGTCTAACCTTCGGGAGGACGGTTACCACGGTGTGATTCATGACTGGGGTGAAGTCGTAACAAGGTAGCCGTAGGGGAACCTGCGGCTGGATCACCTCCTTAATCGACGACATCAGCTGCTCCATAAGTTCCCACACGAATTGCTTGATTCATTGAAGAAGACGATAGAAGCAGCTTTAAGCTCCAAGCTGATAGCTCTTAGCTAATCAGTTACGCGCTCGAAATTGGGTCTGTAGCTCAGTTGGTTAGAGCGCACCCCTGATAAGGGTGAGGTCGGCAGTTCGAATCTGCCCAGACCCACCAATTTTGTGTGGGAAACGCCTGTAGAAATACGGGGCCATAGCTCAGCTGGGAGAGCGCCTGCCTTGCACGCAGGAGGTCAACGGTTCGATCCCGTTTGGCTCCACCATTAACTGCTTCTGCTGTTAGAGTTTAGAAATGAATATTCTGAAGTGAATATTGATTTCTAGTCTTTGATTAGATCGTTCTTTAAAAATTTGGGTATGTGATAGAAAGATAGACTGAACGTTACTTTCACTGGTAACGGATCAGGCTAAGGTAAAATTTGTGAGTTCTCTTAACTGAGAAATTCGAATTTTCGGCGAATGTTGTCTTCACAGTATAACCAGATTGCTTGGGGTTATATGGTCAAGTGAAGAAGCGCATACGGTGGATGCCTTGGCAGTCAGAGGCGATGAAAGACGTGGTAGCCTGCGAAAAGCTTCGGGGAGTTGGCAAACAGACTTTGATCCGGAGATGTCTGAATGGGGGAACCCAGCCATCATAAGATGGTTATCTTACGCTGAATACATAGGCGTAAGAGGCGAACCAGGGGAACTGAAACATCTAAGTACCCTGAGGAAAAGAAATCAACCGAGATTCCCTTAGTAGTGGCGAGCGAACGGGGACTAGCCCTTAAGTGGCTTTGAGATTAGCGGAACGCTCTGGAAAGTGCGGCCATAGTGGGTGATAGCCCTGTACGCGAAAATCTCTTAGTCATGAAATCGAGTAGGACGGAGCACGAGAAACTTTGTCTGAATATGGGGGGACCATCCTCCAAGGCTAAATACTACTGACTGACCGATAGTGAACTAGTACCGTGAGGGAAAGGCGAAAAGAACCCCGGAGAGGGGAGTGAAATAGATCCTGAAACCGTATGCGTACAAGCAGTGGGAGCCCACTTTGTTGGGTGACTGCGTACCTTTTGTATAATGGGTCAGCGACTTATTTTCAGTGGCGAGCTTAACCGAATAGGGGAGGCGTAGCGAAAGCGAGTCTTAATAGGGCGTCTAGTCGCTGGGAATAGACCCGAAACCGGGCGATCTATCCATGGGCAGGTTGAAGGTTGGGTAACACTAACTGGAGGACCGAACCGACTACCGTTGAAAAGTTAGCGGATGACCTGTGGATCGGAGTGAAAGGCTAATCAAGCTCGGAGATAGCTGGTTCTCCTCGAAAGCTATTTAGGTAGCGCCTCATGTATCACTGTAGGGGGTAGAGCACTGTTTCGGCTAGGGGGTCATCCCGACTTACCAAACCGATGCAAACTCCGAATACCTACAAGTGCCGAGCATGGGAGACACACGGCGGGTGCTAACGTCCGTCGTGAAAAGGGAAACAACCCAGACCGTCAGCTAAGGTCCCAAAGTTATGGTTAAGTGGGAAACGATGTGGGAAGGCTTAGACAGCTAGGAGGTTGGCTTAGAAGCAGCCACCCTTTAAAGAAAGCGTAATAGCTCACTAGTCGAGTCGGCCTGCGCGGAAGATGTAACGGGGCTCAAACCATACACCGAAGCTACGGGTATCACGTAAGTGATGCGGTAGAGGAGCGTTCTGTAAGCCTGTGAAGGTGAGTTGAGAAGCTTGCTGGAGGTATCAGAAGTGCGAATGCTGACATGAGTAACGACAATGGGTGTGAAAAACACCCACGCCGAAAGACCAAGGTTTCCTGCGCAACGTTAATCGACGCAGGGTTAGTCGGTCCCTAAGGCGAGGCTGAAAAGCGTAGTCGATGGAAAACAGGTTAATATTCCTGTACTTCTGGTTATTGCGATGGAGGGACGGAGAAGGCTAGGCCAGCTTGGCGTTGGTTGTCCAAGTTTAAGGTGGTAGGCTGAGATCTTAGGTAAATCCGGGATCTTAAGGCCGAGAGCTGATGACGAGTGTTCTTTTAGAACACGAAGTGGTTGATGCCATGCTTCCAAGAAAAGCTTCTAAGCTTCAGGTAACCAGGAACCGTACCCCAAACCGACACAGGTGGTTGGGTAGAGAATACCAAGGCGCTTGAGAGAACTCGGGTGAAGGAACTAGGCAAAATGGCACCGTAACTTCGGGAGAAGGTGCGCCGGTGAGGGTGAAGGACTTGCTCCGTAAGCTCATGCCGGTCGAAGATACCAGGCCGCTGCGACTGTTTATTAAAAACACAGCACTCTGCAAACACGAAAGTGGACGTATAGGGTGTGACGCCTGCCCGGTGCCGGAAGGTTAATTGATGGGGTTAGCTAACGCGAAGCTCTTGATCGAAGCCCCGGTAAACGGCGGCCGTAACTATAACGGTCCTAAGGTAGCGAAATTCCTTGTCGGGTAAGTTCCGACCTGCACGAATGGCGTAACGATGGCGGCGCTGTCTCCACCCGAGACTCAGTGAAATTGAAATCGCTGTGAAGATGCAGTGTATCCGCGGCTAGACGGAAAGACCCCGTGAACCTTTACTATAGCTTTGCACTGGACTTTGAATTTGCTTGTGTAGGATAGGTGGGAGGCTTTGAAGCGTGGACGCCAGTCTGCGTGGAGCCAACCTTGAAATACCACCCTGGCAACTTTGAGGTTCTAACTCAGGTCCGTTATCCGGATCGAGGACAGTGTATGGTGGGTAGTTTGACTGGGGCGGTCTCCTCCTAAAGAGTAACGGAGGAGTACGAAGGTGCGCTCAGACCGGTCGGAAATCGGTCGTAGAGTATAAAGGCAAAAGCGCGCTTGACTGCGAGACAGACACGTCGAGCAGGTACGAAAGTAGGTCTTAGTGATCCGGTGGTTCTGTATGGAAGGGCCATCGCTCAACGGATAAAAGGTACTCCGGGGATAACAGGCTGATACCGCCCAAGAGTTCATATCGACGGCGGTGTTTGGCACCTCGATGTCGGCTCATCACATCCTGGGGCTGAAGCCGGTCCCAAGGGTATGGCTGTTCGCCATTTAAAGTGGTACGCGAGCTGGGTTTAGAACGTCGTGAGACAGTTCGGTCCCTATCTGCCGTGGACGTTTGAGATTTGAGAGGGGCTGCTCCTAGTACGAGAGGACCGGAGTGGACGAACCTCTGGTGTTCCGGTTGTCACGCCAGTGGCATTGCCGGGTAGCTATGTTCGGAATAGATAACCGCTGAAAGCATCTAAGCGGGAAACTAGCCTCAAGATGAGATCTCACTGGAACCTTGAGTTCCCTGAAGGGCCGTCGAAGACTACGACGTTGATAGGTTGGGTGTGTAAGCGCTGTGAGGCGTTGAGCTAACCAATACTAATTGCCCGTGAGGCTTGACCATATAACACCCAAGCAATTTGACTACTCCTGACTTGGAAACAAGTAGAAGCATCAGATTGCGGTGTGTGAAGACGAGATGAACCGAAAGTTCGACGCTCACAAAACACCGACAGCTGTCACATACCCAATTTGCTGAAGCGAGGCCATCTGGCCACGACTCAGTACCCGAATTTCTTGACGACCATAGAGCATTGGAACCACCTGATCCCATCCCGAACTCAGTAGTGAAACGATGCATCGCCGATGGTAGTGTGGGGTTTCCCCATGTGAGAGTAGGTCATCGTCAAGATTAAATTCCGAAACCCCATTTGCGAAAGCAGATGGGGTTTTGTTTTGGGCGTTGGAAAAGTATTCACTAAACGTGCACCGTTTTGATCGACGTCCGACGCCATCACCGACCTGCCGTTCGGGAAATCGATGCAAAGTGTTTCTGCATTTTTGGTATGGTGCACCACCTTTTCACAAGGATTGATCTCTTTCCGCAGGATGCGGCGTCGACCTTCTTCAACGAGATGCTGTAGAAATGCCAGGACCCATACCGATCAAAGATCACGAAAAAGAAAATAGCTTGGTCAACAAGCGCCTGCTGGCCTGCGCCCTGCTGGTGATTGGCATCACCTGTGCCCTGGTGGGCCGCTTGTATTTCCTGCAGGTGGTGCAGTTCGATTACCACTCCACGATCTCTGAAAACAACCGTGTCCATGTTCTGCCCATCACCCCAACCCGCGGCCTTATTTATGACCGTAACGGCGTGGTGCTGGCTGACAACCGTCCCAGTTACAACCTCACCATCACCCGGGAGCGCGCCACTGATCTCAAGGGGGAGCTGGACGCCATCGTCAGCCTGCTGCACTTGCCTGCCGAAGACCGTGCGGTATTCGACAAGGCATTGAAGCAGGCACGTCATCCTTTCGTTCCTGTCACATTGTTTTACGAGCTGACGGAAGAACAGATTGCTCTGTTTGCGGTTAACGAATTCCGCCTGCCCGGAGTGGATGTCGAACCGCAGTTCGTTCGGCATTACCCGCTCGGTGCGCATTTCGCACACTCCATCGGCTACGTTGGTCGTATCAACGAGAAAGAATCCAAGGCCCTGGATTCGGTGGAGTACCGTGGCACCCAGTCCATCGGTAAAACCGGTATTGAACGCTTCTACGAATCCGAGTTGCATGGTCATGTCGGCTATGAAGAAGTCGAGACCAATGCCCAGGGCCGTGTATTACGAGTGCTGAAGCACACTGATCCGATCCCCGGTAAAAATATTGTCCTGAGCCTCGACGTTCACCTTCAGGAAGCCGCCGAAGAGGCCCTGGGCGACCGTCGTGGCTCGGTGGTCGCTCTCGATCCGCAAACCGGCGAAGTGCTGGCCATGGTCAGCAAACCCAGTTTCGATCCGAACCTGTTCGTCACCGGTATCAGTTTCAAGGAGTACGCCGCACTGCACGACTCCATTGACCGACCGCTGTTCAACCGCGTCCTCAGAGGCTTGTACGCCCCAGGCTCAACCATCAAGCCGGAAGTGGCCATCGCGGGCCTGGACAGTGGCGTCGTCACCCCGCAAACCCGTGTGTTCGACCCGGGCTACTATCAACTGCCGGATTTCGATCACAAATACCGCAACTGGAACCACAGTGGCGACGGCTGGGTGGACATGGATGCGGCGATCATGCGCTCCAACGACACCTACTTCTACGACCTCGCCCACAAGCTGGGCATCGACCGCCTGCACGACTACCTGGCCGAATTCGGCCTCGGCCAGAAAGTCTCGCTGGACATGTTCGAAGAGTCCGCAGGCCTCATGCCATCTCAGGCCTGGAAGCGCGCGACCAGACGTCAACCCTGGTTCCCCGGCGAAACGGTGATCCTCGGTATCGGCCAGGGCTATATGCAGGTCACGCCGTTGCAGTTGGCCCAGGCCACGGCCTTGATCGCCAACAAGGGCGTGTGGAATCGGCCGCATCTGGCCAAGACCATCAATGGTGTGCCGCCGGTGGACGAAAACCCGATGCCCAATGTCGTTCTCAAGGATCCGCGTGACTGGGAGCAGGTCAATCACGGCATGCAACTGGTGATGCACGACCCGCGCGGCATCGCTCGGGCTGCGGCACAGGGTGCGCAATACCGCATCGCCGGCAAGAGTGGTACGGCGCAGGTGGTGGCGATCAAGCAGGGCGAGCGTTACAACCGCGACAAGACCCTGGAGCGCCATCGTGACAACGCCTTGTTCGTCGGCTTCGCGCCGGCCGAGCACCCTAAAATCGTGATCTCGGTGATGATTGAAAACGGCGAAGCCGGCGGACGCGTGGCCGGCCCTGTGGTCAGGCAGATCATGGACGCCTGGCTGCTCGACCAGGAAGGCCACCTGAAGCCGCAGTACGCGACGCCGAGCAAGGCGCCAGGTGACCCGCGCGTCTAGATCAAGCCGTTAGCGCGCAGATTACAAAAGCAACTTCCCTGCAACGGGTCAGTCATAACCATTGGCTTGGTCAAGGACGGGGGCATCATCGCGCGCAACCCGGGTTGCGCATCTGTCGATGTCACCTAAGGTCAATGGAGGAGGTGACTTATGCACGTATTGGATCGCATCGAGCGGAAAATTCTGCTCAACGCTTCACGTAAAAAGGTGTGGGAAGCACTCACCGATGCCGAGCAATTTGGCGCCTGGTTCGGCGTTGCCCTCAAGGGCAAGCGCTTTGTCGAAGGGGAGACCGTCGAAGCGCCGATCACTTATCCGGGCTACGAACACGTGGTCTGGAAAGCCAGAATCGAACGCATCCTGCCGCAAACCCTGTTCTCTTTCCATTGGCATCCCTTCGCGGTGCTGGAGGGCGTCGACTACGACAACGAAACCCCGACGCTGGTCGAATTTACCATCGAGGACCGTGCACCAGGCATCCTGCTGCGGGTGGTCGAATCCGGTTTCGACAAGGTGCCTGAAGCCCGTCGTCAGAAGGCGTTCAAGATGAACTCCCGTGGCTGGGACGACCAGATGGGCAATATCGAAAGCTACCTGGGCGCCGCTCGCCAGGCGTGACTCAAGCGGGCATCGATAGCGATGCCCGGTTTCGATGGCGATTAAAAATCGATCGTCGCCGACAACTTGGCAACACGCGGTTCACCCTGACTCAGGTAACCCCCCAACGCCGACTCCCAGTATTTCTCATTGGCGACATTCTCCACATTGGCGCCAAGCGTCACATCGCGCTGATCCACCTTGAAGGTATAGCGCGCACCCAGGTCGAAGCGATTCCAGGCCGGCAGACTCAGGTTGTTGGCCGCATCGGCATACTGGCCGCCAGTGCGCAGCATGCGACCGCTGAGGGTTGCGCCCTGCAGGCCCGGCACATCCCAATCCACCCCCGCATTGAGCTGGAACGAAGGCACACCGATTGCGCGATTGCCGTCGTTGGCGCCATTGAGCGTGTCCTTGAGCTCGGTCTTCATTACCGTTACGCCACCGAGCAAACGCAAACCACTCACAGGCTCACCGAAGACATTCAGCTCCACCCCCTGGTTGATTTGCTGGCCTTCGCGCACATAGGCGGCGGTGGTCGCGCCAGTCTGGATCGAGTAACCATCACTCGGCTGCTCGATACGGTACACACCCAGCGTTGCGCCGTAGGTGCCCATGTCCAGTTTTACCCCCGCTTCAGTCTGTTTCGAGCGGGCGGGCGCGTAGGCTTGTGCACTATTGGTCACCGTCAGGCCACCGGATGACACGGGAGCCGTCGGCCCCTGGGTCAAGCCTTCGATATGGTTGGCATAAAACGACACATGCTCCCAGGGTTTGAACACGATCCCGTAAACCGGCGTGTTGATTGACGCCGTGTAGTTGGAGCTGCGCGGGCCGGAGCCATACGCATAGTTCTGCATGACCATTTCCTGATGGCGCAGCCCTGCGGTGAACAGCAGACGGTCATCCAGGAAACCAAAGGTGTCAGAGATGGCCGCACTGCGCACGAACGTCTTGGCGGTGATGCCGGGGTCACCCAGGTCACCGCCGTTCACCGTGCCGCGCAGCGGTTGTGCAATGTCGCTGGAAGGGTGGTAGAGGTTGCTGGCATTGGGCGTAAAGTCGAACTCGTAGGCATTGCGCGCCTGCGTCCAGGTGCCTGTCAGGCCGAGGTTCAGTTGGTGGCTGACCGCACCGGTCTGGAACTTGCCATTGAGACCGGTCATCAGGCTGGTGTTGTCTTCCTGATGGGCGATGCGCGAACCGGTCACCTTGGCCGTGCCGAAGTTATCGGTCAGGGTCACCGACGAATAGCGCCCGCTTTCATTGGTATGTTTGGCGCCGGCGGCAAGGTAGGCGGTCCAGGTGTCGTTGAGGTCGTATTCGCCGCGCAGCATGCCCAGCGTGTCCTCGATGTTGGTCGCGTTCCAGCTTGGCGCGTAGTTGGTATCGGCCGAGGGTGCACTCGGGATGTGGGTGACGCCGGTGCCCAGGAACACCGAGTTACGGCCGCCGTTGACGCGCTGTTTCTGGTAAACGAAATCACCCGATAAACGCAGGGCATCGCCACGATAATCCAGGCCGACGGCGAACAGCTTGGCCCGCTGGTTCTCGTCATCAATGCCGGTATCGCCTTCGCGCTGGGAAATATTCACCCGCGCGCCAAACCGATTGCCCTCGCCAAACCGCTGGCCCACATCCAGATGCTCGCCCACCCGGCCATCACTGCTGATATCGGTGCTGAAGCGGCGCAGCGGCACATCATCGGCGCGTTTGGGTTGCAGGTTCACGCCGCCGCCAATGCCCGAGCCGCCCGGCGTGACGCCGTTGATAAAGGCATTGGGGCCCTTGAACACTTCCACGCGCTCCAGCGCGTCGGTGGACATGATCTGACGTGGCAGAATGCCGTACAGGCCGTTGAAGGAAATGTCGTCACCATTAAGTGGCAGGCCGCGAATCACAAAGACCTGCGCCTGGTTTGCATACCCCGAGGCCTGACGCACGGACGAGTCGTTGAGCAGCACATCGGCCACCGTTTCGGCCTGCTGGTCGCGGATCAACTTCTCGGTATAGGACGCCATGCTGAACGGCACATCCATGATGTCCTGATTGCCCAGCACACCCAATTGGCCACCGCGTGCCACCTGTCCGCCGCTGTACGCCGGTGGCAGCGCGTTCGGCGCGGGTGCGTCGGCGCTGATGTTGGTGGCGCCCAATTCCAGTGTGTTGCCGTCCTGGCGCGTAGTCGGATCGGCCGCGGTAGCAGCCTGTGCGGTAAGGCTCAGGGAGCAGCAAAGGGCGAGCAGGGTAGGGAGAAACGGCACGGCGAGTCGGTTACAGGTGGGCATGGTCGATCCTGACGGAGAACCGTCAATGTGAGGAAAAGGGCAACAGCGTTGCGCGTCCTCACTGCGCGGATACGACTCCGGTGCAAATGATAGTAATTGTTATTAGCGTTTTGCAACAAATTTGTCAGATTAGGCTCCGCGCGAGCGTTAACCTGCCGCGTCCGGCCGGATGCCGGGTAGAATCACCCCCTGAACGCAATGTTTGAGGTGCGGCACGGTGGATTTACAGCAGGGTTTCGTCCTGACCCGGCATTGGCGCGACACCCCGGAGGGCACGCAGGTCAGCTTCTGGCTGGCCACCGACCAGGGGCCCAGGTTTGTCCGCCTGCCCGTACAGACCTCGGTGATGTTCATCCCCGAAGCCCATCGCAAACCGCTCGACTGGCTGCTCAAGGACGAGCGCGACATCCAGCTGCGGCCGTTGCAGTTGTGCGATTTCCATCACCGCCCCGTCCTGGGCCTGTATACGCGCCAGCACCGCCAGGCAATGGACCTGGAAAAGCGCCTGCGCACCGCCGGCGTTGACGTCTACGAGGGCGACGTGCGCCCGCCCGAGCGCTACATGATGGAGCGCTTCATCACCGCCCCGGTGTGGTTCGGTGGCACCCCCGATGCCGACGGCACCTTGCTCGACGCGCAGATGAAACCCGCCCCCGACTACCGCCCGCCGCTCAAGCTGGTGTCCCTGGACATTGAAACCACCGCCCAGGGCGATCTCTATTGCATTGGCCTGCAAGGTTGCGGCGAGCGTCAGGTGTACATGCTCGGCCCGCCGAACAACGCCTGCGCGGTGGACTTCAAGCTCGACTACTGCGACACCCGTGCTCAACTGATCGAGGCCCTCAACCTCTGGCTCGCCACCCATGACCCCGATGCGATCATCGGCTGGAATGTGGTGCAGTTCGACCTGCGCGTGCTCCACGAACATGCCCAGCGCCTCAACGTGCCGCTGATGCTTGGCCGTGGCGACGAGCCGATGGCGTGGCGCGAACATGGCAGCCGCAATCATTACTTCGCCGCCGCCGCCGGGCGCCTGATCATCGACGGCATCGAAGCCCTGCGCTCGGCCACCTGGAGTTTTGAGTCCTTCAGCCTGGAAAACGTCGCGCAAACCCTGCTCGGCGAAGGCAAGGATATTTCCACGCCGTATCAGCGCATGGACGAAATCAACCGCATGTTCGCCGAGGACAAGCCCGCCCTGGCGCGCTACAACCTCAAGGACTGCGAGCTGGTCACGCGGATCTTCGCCAGGACCGAGCTGCTCAAGTTCCTGCTGGAGCGGGCCAGCGTCACCGGGTTGCCGGCCGACCGCAACGGTGGTTCCGTCGCCGCCTTTACCCACCTGTACCTGCCGCTGATGCACCGTCAGGGCTTCGTTGCGCCGAACCTGGGCGACAAACCACCCCAGGCCAGCCCCGGCGGCTTTGTCATGGACTCGCGTCCGGGCCTGTATGAATCGGTGCTGGTGCTGGACTACAAAAGCCTCTACC
Source organism: Pseudomonas sp. PvP025 (assembly GCF_017832155.1). Classification (NCBI taxonomy): domain Bacteria; kingdom Pseudomonadati; phylum Pseudomonadota; class Gammaproteobacteria; order Pseudomonadales; family Pseudomonadaceae; genus Pseudomonas; species Pseudomonas sp. PvP025. The sequence continues at coordinate 335,188 of NZ_JAFIBJ010000001.1, forward strand.
CGTCGATCATCCGCAGCTTCCTGATCGACCCGGTGGGCCTGATCGAAGGTCTTAAGCACCCCGACGACAGCGACTCGGTGGAAGGTTTTCGCGGCGCGCGTTTTTCCCGCACCCGGCACTGCCTGCCCGCTATCGTCGCGCGGGTTTCCGAAGGCCGCGAGGTGGCCAAGCGTGAGCGCAACGCGCCGCTGTCCCAGGCCCTGAAAATTATCATGAACGCCTTCTACGGCGTCCTCGGTTCCAGCGGTTGCCGGTTCTTCGACACGCGCCTGGCCTCGTCGATTACCCTGCGGGGCCATGAAATCATGCGCCAGACCCGCAAGCTGGTTGAAGCCCAGGGCTATGAAGTGATCTACGGCGACACCGACTCTACCTTCGTCTGGCTCGGCAGCGCCCACGCCCAGGAGGACGCCAGCCGCATCGGCCAGGCGCTGGTCGCCCACGTCAACGAGTGGTGGCGCGCGCACCTGCAGACGGCGTTCGGCCTGCACAGTGCACTGGAGCTGCAGTTCGAGACCCACTTCACGCGCTTTCTGATGCCGACCATCCGTGGCGCGGAGGAGGGCAGCAAGAAACGCTACGCCGGACTGGTGGTGCGCGCCGACGGCAGCGAAGAGATGGTCTACAAGGGCCTCGAGACCGTGCGCAGCGACTGGTCGCCCCTGGCCCGGCGGTTCCAGCAGGAGCTTTACCAGCGCATCTTCCACCGCCAGCCCCATCAGGATTACATTCGCGACTACGTGCGCCGCACCGTGAGCGGCGAGTTCGATGAACTGCTGATCTATCGCAAACGTCTGCGCCGGCGCCTGGACGACTACGAGCGCAACGTGCCGCCCCATGTACGCGCCGCGCGCCTGGCTGATGACTACAACGACCGCCTGGGCCGCCCGCGCCAGTACCAGCGTGGCGGCTGGATCAGCTACGTGATCAGCGTCAACGGCCCGGAGCCGCTGGAAGTGCGGCAGGCGCCGATCGACTACGATCACTACGTGACGCGACAATTGCAGCCGGTGGCGGAGGCGATCCTGCCGTTCGTGGATGACGATTTCAGCACCCTGGTCGGCGGACAGATGGGGCTGTTTTGAAGGAGGCAGCACCATGTATACGCTCTACGGCACCGACGAATCCGGCTCGTGCATGATCGAGATTGCCCTGCAACGTTGCGCCGTGCCGTGGCACCGCGTGGACGCCAGTTCCTGGCATGAGGGCGAGGGCAGTGAAGCGCTTGCGCGAATCAATCCGCTCAAACAGATCCCTACCCTGGTCACACCCGATGGGCAGGTCCTCACCGAAAGCGCGGCCATCCTGATCCACCTCGGCCTGGAGTTTCCCGACGCCGGCTTGCTGGCTGGCAATCGCGGGCAAATTCTGCGTGGCCTGCTGTACATCGCTGCCAATTGCTATTCGGCCATTGGCATCATCGACTACCCGCAACGCTGGCTGGGCGACGTCGATCAGGCGCTGCAGGCGCAACTGGTCACCGGCACGCGACGCTACCTGCACCAGGCCTGGGTGGTGTTTGCCGATCAGTTTGCCGAACAGTTGTTCGCGCCCAACCATGCGCCGAACGCTTTGGGCATCATGGCGGCGGCGGTGTCGCGCTGGGACGGCGCGCGGGAAGCGTTGAGCGCATTGGCCCCGGGCTTTGCCCACACCCTGGCGCAGGTGGATGCCGACCCGATCGTGGCCCCGGTATTCGCCCGGCATTGGCCACACTGGAATGGCCTGTGAGGTTCGTGCAATCAGAAGAAACAATCACTGCCCAACCGGCCTGATCCCTTGCGCGGCGCACGTCCTGACCTACGCTTTCAGAACCCGGCGTAGGAATCATCCTTGAAATTGACGGTCGCACACATGAAACTCAAGAACCTGCACGCAATTCAAAGGAGGTGCGCATGCTCATCCGGTCGCTGACCCTGGCTACCTTGATGGCTTTTACGGGGCCGCTGTTGGCCGCGGATGATATCAACCCGCTCAAGCAGGACATGGGCAAGGCCCGTCCGCTGGTGGTGGTGGAGCTCGATTCCGGTAACGCCACATTGTCCACGCTGCAGAAGCAGCTGGACGAGCCTGCCAACAAGCAGTCGTTCGAAGAGCGCAACATGGTGTTCTACACCGTCAAGTTCGGCAGTATCGGCGCCGAAGGGGAAAAGTTCGCCAAGGAGGCCAAGGACAACAAAAAGCTCACGCCGCCTGAAACCAATGCGCTGATCCGTGCCCTCAAGCTGGGCGCCGGCAGCGGCACCAAGGTGATCCTGATCGGCAAGGACGGCGAGAAGAAGCTCGAGAAGACCGTGCCTCCGGATACCCTCGACCTCAAGGAGTTCTTCAGCACCATCGACCAGATGCCCATGGCCGAGAAAGAGGCCGCCGCCGCCGCAGAAGCTGCGCCAGCCGAACCTGCCCCCGCCAAGGGCAAACCCGGCAAGCCCGGCGCCAAAGCCCCTCAACAACTCGACGACTAACCCGCCCTCCCTTGTGGGAGCGGGCTTGCCCGCTCCCACAGCCGCCTCAGCGTTGCTTCGCCACCGGAAACGGAAAGTAGAAAAACCGCAGAACCGCCACTCGCTTGATCACCTCCCCGATCAGCAGTGGCCCCACCACCGCCACCACCAAACCCACACCCGCCGCCAGGAACGGATGCAGCCCCAGGCGTTGCATCAGGTCGAAGGTCTTGTGCTGAATCTCCCCGTGAAAAATCAGCAGGATCAGCGTTGACTGACCGATGTAGGTCATCGCCCGCGTCACCAGCGCCGAGACCGTCAACACCTTCGCCAACGCCCAGCACGCGTACATGCCAATCACCGCCAGCAGGCTGGTCCACAACCAGTGGTCATAACGCCGTTGCGCCAGGTCCATGGTGTCCCAGGTCAAGTCGAACAACACGGCGAACACCACCACCGCGATCAACAGCGTCAGCCAACTGCCAGGGTGCGTGCGCAGCCAGTCGCGCAGCAGGTAGCCGGCGATGAAGCAGGCGCTGCTGATCAGCGTGATATCCAGGCTGAACGGCAGCCCCGGCAGTACCCAGGTGTGCTCGCCGAGCGTCACTGGCCATTGCCAGAACAGCGGCAACATCCAGATCCCGAGCAGCAATTGCACGGCAAGCAGCAGGGCACTGGCCCACGGCGCAAGCTTCAGCCGCAGGATCAGGCGCAGCATCACCCAACTGAACAGGATCGCCACCCACATGTGCGGCAGAAACCACATGGCCTGCCACGGAATGGTGTCCACCGAGGCATAGAACACGCCGCCAATGTCCGGCAGCAAGGGTTGGTCGCGCAGCAGCGCACGCAGGCTGACATACAGCAGCAGGGTGAAAAAAAACGGCTTGAGCAGGCCATCGGCCTTGCGCACGGCCATCTCCACAAACGGCTGTTCCGGCTTGAAAAATACCCCGGATAAAAAGAAGAACAGCGGTATGACGAACGACGCCAGTATCGGGTACATCAGGTCCCGTGAGTTCGCCACGAACCAGCTGTGAGCGAACACGATCACCAGGATGCCGATGCCTTTGGCGATATCCATTTGAATCCAACGATGTTTCATGGGCGTCTTCCCGATCGATCATTCATGCCTTGCGCCACGGCTTGAGCCACAGCCCCATGCCCAGCAACACCAAGGCCCCGGCCAGGGTGCTGAGCCCCAGTTGCAGCCACACGCCGTCAATTCGAAACAGCAGCAACCCCGCCAGCAGCATCAGTGCTGCGCTCAGCAGCCAGTGCCTGGCCCAGGGCAGGGCGCCAAGCAGCGCCTGACGCTGCATCAACAACAACGCCGTGCAGATCACCCCGGCCAGCGCGGCCAAGGGAATACCGGCCAGGCCGAACATGAAGGGCAGGGCGCCCAGCAGCAGCACATTGACCAGGCTGCCGAGCAGTTCGCAGCGCAGGGGCTGGCGTGTGTCACCGGCCGCATAGGCATAACGCGCCAGCAGTGCGTTCCACGCGCCGAACACCAGTGGCACTGCGAACCATGCCAGCAGCAGCGGTAACGGCGAGTCCGCCGACTGCCTGGGCAACAGCAGCGCCACCAGGCTCGGTGCCGCCGCCACCAGGCCGACCCCGGCGGGCAGGGTCAGCATGCTCGCGGTGTCCAGACCGCGTTTGAGCAGGGCCAGGCGCGCATCGCCCTGGCGGCGGCTCATCATGCCCAGCAGCACCTGATTGAGGCTCATCAGCGCAATCAGCGGCAGGTTCATCAGCTTGCGCGCGAGGTTCACCCAGGTCACCGCGCCTTCGCCCAGCAGCGACGCCACCAGCCGTTCGATCAACGCCAGGCCCTGGCTCGCACCGTTGCTCAGCAACAAGGGGCCGATGCGCTGGCCCAGCTCCCGCAACGGCGCCGGCGACCACTGCCAGCGCCACGGTCGCCAACCCTGGCGCCAGATCGACGGCAACAGCGCCAGCGGCATCAGCAGGCTGCCGGCCAGGCACGCCAGGGCCAGCGTGTGCGGCGCGGTCGCGGTTCCGGCCAGGGCAAGGTAGGTCACCGGCGGCAGGTTGAACAGTAACGAGCCCAGCCCCGCCAACACAAACCGCTCACCGGCCTGCAACGGAATGCTGAACAGTGCGTGCAGCATCAGGCCCGGCACGCACCAGGCGACCACCTGCAGATTGCCGGCGGCGAGTGCCGTGGCGCTGTCCGCCAACCCCGGCCCCAGCAGTTGCACCAGCCACGGCGCCAACAGCGTCAGCAGCAGGCTGGTGACCAACGCAATCGCCATCAGGGCCGGGAACAGCACGGTCAGCCAGCCCAGGCGGTCGGCATCCTTGCGCTGCAGATACAGTGGCAACGCCGCGGCACTCAGCACACCGCCGGCCAACGACATGCGCAGCGCCTCGGGCAAAAACAGCGCAATCAGGAAGGCGTCACTGCGCTCGCCCGCGCCCCAGGCCGCCACCAGCAGCCATTCACGCGCAAACCCCAGGCACAGACCCAACAGGGTCGCCAGCGTCAGCCAGGCGGCGGAGCCAAGCATCAGGGACGTGCGCCATCAGTTAGCGGTTTGCGATGGGCCACGCGCTTGACCTGCGGCACGCGCGCCGCAAACAGGCGGCGTGCTTCCAGCACATTGAGCCCCACCATCAGCCAGAACAGCGCGACCATTACCACCGCAAAACTGAAGTAGTGGTCGAACAACCCGCTGACCAGCGCCGCGAGGATCCCGGCAGTGCTGCCGAGCCACAGCGCATTGTCCTTGGTCAGGCGAATCGGGCCGCGTTCCGGGCGCGCCTCGCGCCACCAGCGCACGGTCACGGCGACGAACAGCAGCATGCCGACAATGCCGGTCTTGTAGATGAAATTCAGCCACAGGTTGGAGATCCCCAGAAACGGCGTGCCCGGTACCGGCGGGTCGACCTTGAAGCCGATGCCGAACGGATAGGCCGCCACCGCCTGGGGAAACATGCGGTACTCGTCGAAACGGATTTCGGTACTGGCGTTGTCCGACGAAAATATCGTCGCCAGCCGCTCCTGCAATGGTGGATACGCCAGCACCAGCGCCACGGTCAGCGCCGCGCCGATCATCAGCAGGCGCCCGGTGTACGGCACGCGGCGCGTGGCCATCCACATCAGCACCAGCGCCAGGCTGACCATCGCACCACGGCTGCTGGCCAGCAGCAGCGCCGCCGCGCCGAGGCACGCCACGCCCAGACCCAGTGCGCGTTTCCAGCCGCGCTCGGTCATGCCGAAGCAGAACGCCAGGGGCAGCAGCAGCGCCATGATCCCGCCGATGGCGTTCGGGTGCATCCACGGCGAGCCCATGCGCGAAGACATCGCTTCCAGGCCGAATTTGAGCATGTCGAAGTTGCCGTAATTGAGCAGCGCCAGGATCGGCGCAATGCCCGCCCCGGAACGCGTGCGCACGAACACCGCAATCGACATCACCAGCATTGCCAGCGTGCCCAGCAGCAGGGCGACCACCAGCGACTCGCGCTGTTTGGGTTCCACCAGCAGTTTGGCGCACAGAAACACCGCCGACAGGCTCAGCAACCAGCGCAGCCAGTTGGCCACGCCGCTGGTTTCGACATTGACGACGATCACCTGGCCGACAATGAACGGGAACACGCTGAACAGCATCAGCCACAGCAGCATCTGGTCGGTGGGCCGGCGCCACAGGCTGGGCGCCGCCGGCAGGCGCGAGAGAAACGTCTGCCACAGCACCGCGCCCCAGGTCAGCGCGAGGATCGCCTCGCTGACCGTGCTGCGAATCCCCAGGTTGATAGTGGAATACGGCATAAACGTCGCGAGCATGGCGAACAGCAACAAGCCCCACAGCGGAAAGCGCAGGATAGTCACCGCCGCCGCCAGCCCAACCACGCCAAGCAACGCCTTGGCCGGTGACAGCGCCAGTGCCATTACGCCGAACAGCAGGCCGAAGAGGATCGCGACAGGGGCGCCCAGGGAGTCTCTCATTGCAATTCCTCGATCAGTTGCACCAGGCGCAGGCGATAGGCCTGATGGTTGAAGCGCTGCGCCCACTGGCGGCGTTGCTCGGGCGACTCTTCGTCAGGCTGCTCGCCCAGGTTCACCATCAGTTGCACCAGCGCCGGCCCGTCGGTGGGCGAAAAACGCGGCGCCGAGGGTGGGGTGATTTCATCCAGCGACGTACCGCTGGCCACGGCCACCGGCGTGCCGACGCTCAGCGCCTCGATCACCGGCAAACCGAAGCCTTCGGCATACGACGGCTGCCACAGGCGCGCGGCGCGGCGGTACAGCGCGTGCAGCTCGGCATCCGACACGCCGCTCAAGGCGCGAATCCCCGCCACGCTACGCTGGGCTTGCGGCAGATGATCGAGGCTGCCCACCAGCACCAGTTCCGGCACGGCAGGGGACAGCCGACGGGCCTCCTGCCAGGCCTGCACCAGAAACGGCACGTTCTTTCGCAATTCGCGAGTGCCCACCAGCAGCCAATAGCGCTCGGGCATTTGCCGCGCAGTGAGGTCCGCCGCCAGTTCGACAAAGCTGTCCACCTGGTTGGGCAGTACGCGAACCTTGCCCGCCGCTTTGGGAAACAGGCGCACGGTTTCATCGGCGCTGTACTGCGACGGCGTCCACACGCGGTCGGCGCTGTGCACCGCGTAGGCAATCGACAGGCGATCGCTGGTCTTGTAGATCAACGCCTTCAGGCGGTTGGCGTGGTAATTGTCCAGAGTGATCTGGAACAGGTCATGCAGCAGCACCACCGTGCGCAATCCCTTGGGTTTGGGTGGCAACGGCAGGCCCATGTTGAAGGTGCTGATGTACAAATCGATATGCTGCTCGCGCAACGCCCGTGGCAAAAAACCGGCTTCGAAGCGCAGGCGATTGTGCGGCTGGTGCATCGCGGTTTTCGCGCAGCCCCAGGCCGGGCAGTGCGCCTGCAGCCGCGTTTCGTCCCCCAGCGGCGCCACGGTAAAGCGCTCGAGCGCAACGCCCGGCAAGGTGTGCAAGGCGCTTTCCAGCGCATACACCTGGCGGCTGATGCCCGATTGCGGCGAGGTGCCGACGGTGCGGTAATCAAGGCCTACACGCATGCGGGTTCCTTTTCGGTGAGCGGCGAAAGGCTGGCGTACACGCGCTCCAGCTGGCTGGCGGCGACACTCCAGTCATGGGCGCGGCGCACGTAGGCGCGGCCGGCTTCGCCCATGGGCGTGGCGGCGTCGGGAAACTGCAGCAGGCGCACCACGGCGTCGGCCAGGCCGGTGGCGCTCTGGGCGCCGAGGTAGTCCAGGCCTTCCACCAGGTCCAGGCCGGACACGCCCTGTTCGGTGCTCGCCAGCGGCAGGCCGGCCGCCAGCGCTTCGAGCACCTTGAGCTTGGAGCCGCCCCCGTGGCGCAACGGCGCCAGAAACACCGAGCAGCTCGATTGCAGGCTCAGCAGATCGGGCACGAACCCCTGCCACTCGATACGCGGATCCGGCCAGCGCGTGCGCCAACTGTCGGGCATGCCGAAGCCACACACACTCATGCGCGCCTGCGGGCAGCGCTCCCAGACCTTGGGCAGGATCTCATCCAGCGCCCACTCGATGGCGTCCACATTCGGCGCGTATTCGTAGTTGCCCAAAAACAGCACGCGGCGGCTGGTCGGGTCCGGGCGGGCGCCGGCGAAGTGGTCGCAGTCCACCCCGTTGACCACCACCGGCACCGGCTTGCCGGCGATCTTTGCCAACGTTTGCGCATCGCTGTCGGTGACCGCCACCACCTGCGTCGCCTGGCGCATCACCCGGTGTTCCCAGCGGCCGTAGCGCCACTGGTCGTAGCGAATAAACGGCAGCGCCCAGTTCGGCAGGCGATCGTAAGTGGCGGCGCCGAGGGCCGATTCGACGTTGTGTTCGGTCAGCACGAAAGGCTGGGCGGTGCGCGCCAGTGCGTCTTCGTAAGGTTGGAAGCTGTAGGTGTGCTCGATCTGCACCACGTCCCAGTGCTCGTTGAGCAGTTGGTTGAAGCGCGCCTGCAAGGGCGCGGACAGGCCATTCACGCTGGCCAGCAGCGGGTAGGGCGCAAACAGCCCGGCCACCAGGGTCTTCAGGCTGCGCAGTGGACGGCGCGGCAGCACGATCAGGTGGTCGAGAAAGGTCTCCAGCACCTGACGGTCGGCGAGCGACACCGGGTGCTTGTCATGCAGCAACAGGGTGATCCGGTGCCCGCGCGCCGCGAGGCTGCGCAGCAGGTGGAACTGGCGCGTCTTGCCGCCGCTGGTGGCCGGCCAGGGCGAGTAGGGCAGGATCCATAAAATGCGCATGGCTGGCTTCAATCCCATAGCAGAATTTGCAGGTTCGATTTGACCGGCACGGTCAAGCCGCCGGTGCCGCTGACCGGGGTTTGCGTGCCGCGCAGCGGGTCGTACAGCGTCGCGCTGGCAAGGCCCGGCAAATGCGCGTTGCCGCCTTGGGCCGCCCAGAAAAACCACAACTTGCGCCCATCGGCGCGGGTCCAGCCGATACTGAACAGGCCGTCGGGCAATTGGTCGGCGCTGGGTGGGTCGCCGGGGGTGAGGCTCGGCCCGCTTACGTCGAGAAAGTACTTCAAGGCGGTGTAGACAGGTTTGGGGTTGGCGTCGATATCAAGCAGGCCGTAGGACTGGTCGCGCACGCTGGCGCGCTGGTCGAGGTCGCTCAAGGTGAACAGGAACGTGCGGTCGTAATCCAGCGCGCTCATCAGCGCCAAGCGCCGCACCACGTAATCGGCCTGGCCTTGCAGCGAGATGATGTCCTGGGCGTCCTTGGGGCCGGTGTAGGTGGACCAGCCCCACTCGGTGGTCCACAGCGTTTGCACGCCGCCTGCGCGCAAGGCCTGGTTGAGCGCGGTGGTTTTGGCGATGAAGTCCAGGTTGGCCGGGTCGTTGCCCTCGGGCAGTTGGGTGTAGGGGTGGTAGGCAATCACCGTGTTGAGGCTGGCGATACCCAACGCGCCCAGGGCGTCGAACATGGTCTGGCCGTTGGGCATCTCACTGAAGAACGCCATGCCGGCGGCCACCACCGGTTTGTCCGGGCGCATGGCGCGCAGCGCGGCGGCGGTGGTGGTCAGCAGTGTGGCGTAACCCGCCGGGTCGGCCACCGGGCGCCAGAAGCCGAGCAGGTTCGGCTCGTTCCACACCTGCCAGGCGTCCACGCTGGGGTAACGCTCGGCCAGCAGCGCCATGCGGTTGGCAAACACGTGCGGGTCTTTTGGCGGGTATTGGTCCTGATAAGGCGCGCCCACCGGCGCGGTGGTGGCAAAGGGCGCAGAACCGACCAGGTAGAACACCGACTTGAGCTGGTTGTCCTGCAGCTTCTTCACCAATTGGTCGAGGGTTGCGACCTGGTATTGGCCCTGCACCGGCTCCAGTTGATCCCAATGCAGATCCAGGCGCACCCACTCCAGGCCCAGCGCCTTGAGACGGTCGATCTGCTTCTGGTAGCGCTCGGGGCTGAACCACAGGAACTGCGCGTTAACGCCCAGAAAGTCCTTCCACACCAGCACCTTGCTGCCCTTGAGCACATGGCTCTCGGCGTCGGCCTGGCGCCCCCAGAGCACAGCGCCCAGGCCCAGCGCCGCGACCAGCACAAGCGTCAAAAAGTACGTGCCCTTACGCACCATGGGGACCTCCCACAATTGCCTGCTTGAAAAGTTGCCTGAACTGCTGCGCGGTCAACGGCCACAAACGTTCGCGCCCGATTTCCCCGGCGCGCTCGGCCCAGTCCCGCGCCAGCGTCGGTGTAAGGGCCAGACGCAGCAGTTGCGCACTCAGGGCGGCCACATCGCCCTGAGGATAGATCGCGCCATTGCCGCTGGCGACTTCTTCGGCGAACGCCCGCGCATCCGAAGTGATCGCCCCACGCCCGCACGCCGCCGCCCATGACAACGCACCGCTGGTGCCACGCTGGCGCCCCAGCAGGCCGAGTTTTTTCGACTCGCGGTAGGGCAGCACCATCACATGATGGGCCTGGATCGTCGCGGCAATCTCATCCGCCGGCAGGTTCAGCCGCCAGTCGATGGCGTCGGCCAGGTCGAGGTCGGCGATCTGGCTGTGCAACTGGTCGAGGTAATTGCCCCCCGCGCCGAACGCCATTTCCGCAGCCGTGCCACCGGCCAATGTCAGCCGTACGCGGCCACGCAACTCGGGCGCTTGCCTGAACACGTCGGCCAGGGCCTGCAACAGGTCCTCGATGCCTTTGCCTCGGTAGATAAACCCGAAATACAGCAGGCGCAGCGTGTCCAGCGATGGCAACGGCGTCGGTGCGATCGCCAGGTTGGCGTGGTTGATCACCGCGACTTTGCCGGCCGCCAGGCGCATGCGCTGGCTCAGGCATTCGGCTCCCAGGCGCGTCAGGGTGATCAACCGGGTCAAACCGGCGGCGACCTGGCGCTCTTCGCGCAACGTCAGCGGGTCGGCCAACACCACCGCCGCCTGCGGCAACGGGCTGGGCAATCGCTCCATCAGTTGCAGGGGAAACGGCAGGCGTTCGCGGCGCCACACCATACGCTCCGGGTCGTGCACGGTGGCGGTCAGCGGCAGGGCAGGGTAGGCCTTGTGCAGCTCGCGCAGGGCCAGAAATTCCCCCAGTCGTCCGCCGCCCAGCTCGCCGTGGACCAGGTCCACGCTGTGCCAGTCGAACGTGCCGATGGCCCGCTTGATCGCCGCACTCGATCCCTCGACGCCGCTCAACGGTGTCAGCACCGTCACACCCAACTGTTCCAGCGCCAGCTTGAAATGGTTCGCGTAATCGGCGATGCCGTTTTTCTCGGGTGGCAAGGGAGCCAGCAGGGCAATGCGCATCAGAACACCCCCCGGTACTTGGCAATGGTCTTGAGCACTTTGGCCGGTACCTCGAACCTTCGTCGGTTGATAATGATGCCGTCCACCTTGCCGAAGGCCGTATTGAGGATCGATAGCGCATGTTCCACCACCGGTACCGTGCTTTTCTGGGCCTCCACCACCAACGCAATCAGATCGGCCCGCCTGAGGCTGACAAAGGCGTCGCGGTTATCCAAAAGCGCTGAGGCATCGAGCAGCACCACTTCTCCCGGCGAGGCCGTCCGCGCACCTCCGACGCGGACCTTGATGCCATTTTCCTGAAGTAGTTGCCGTAGTTGCCCCACCACAAAACTTACCCCTTCGCCGTGGCGCGCCGAGGTCAGGCCGAGGGTCATGCCTTGTTCGGTTATTCGTTCAGGCTCAAGCAAACCGTAGAGTCGATAGATGCTGGCATTGAACGCGTTGGTGCTCTGCGCGGTGCTGGTGTCCAGCTCCGGCAGGGTGGTCCACAGTGGCAGGCCGAACTTGCGTTCCACCAGACCGCCGTCATGGATGCGCTGATCGAGCAGGTAGCACAGGTACACCACCAGCAGGCCGACGACGATGGCGAACGGGATCGCCAGCGTCAGCATCACCAGGGTTTTCGGGAAGATGCGCCCCGGGTTCAGGGTGGCTTCTTCGATCACCGCGATGTTGCTGATCTGGCTGTTGTCCAGTTCACGGTCGATGCGCGATTTTTCCAGGTTGTCCACATACAGCGCGTAGTTGCGCTCGGTGGCGCTCAGCTCGCGGGACAGGCGCGTCAACTCCGGTTCGATCTCCAGCGCCTGCTTGCGCTGGGCTTCCAGGTTGACCAGTTGTTTCTGCTGCTGAACCAGTTGGGTGCGCAGCGCCAGGTTGTTGCTGGACTCGTCCAGCAGCACCCGTTGCAGGTGGATTTCCAGGGTGTTCGGCGCGCGGTTTTCCGAGCTTTGCACGGTGTTGCTTTCAGCTGCCACCTGCACCTGCATGGCACGGATCGACGCATCCAGGGCTTTGACCGGCGGCGCGTTATCGGTGTAGGTGCGCATCATGTCGGCGCGTTCCAGCAGCTTCTGGTTGAGCAGGCGGCGCAGATCCTGTTGCTGCGGATTCAGCGCAATCTGGCGCACCGTGGTCACTTCCTTGGGCTGGCTCTTGAGCTGGGTGCGGGTGCTCTCGATGGCGCTGTCGGAGGACGCGATCAGGCGGGTGGTGTTGAAGGTTTCGCCGCGCAGCACGTTGATGCGCTCGGACAGATCTTCCAGGCGATCGGTGATGCTGGCCGCGCCGATTTCGTTCAGGTGCGTGAGAATCTGCTCCTTGTAGCTCTTGATCTCGGTGGCGCTGTTGGACACCTGGCCCTCATAGAACGCGTAGAGGCTTTTGCGCCCCAGCGCCTGGGTGCGTTCGTTGATGTAGATCTCGACCCAGCTTTTGACCACGGCCTGGGCGATCTGCGGGTCGCCCCACTTGAAGCTGATGTCCATCACCGTGGAGCCGGCGGCGTGGCTGACTTCGAAGCTTTGTTCCAGCCCTGCGGCCAAGCGTTCGACCGGGGTGGTTTTTTCAATGACACCCAGGGATTCCAGCACCACGCGCACGCCATCGGAGATCGCCCCGGTCGCATTTTTGACATGGTATTTGCCCAGCTTCCAGACGCCTTCCGGCGGCGGCTGGTTGGCCAGCACTTCCAGGTAACGCTCGGCAACCGCGCGCACAATCGGGCGCCCGGTCAGCAGGCGCTCTTCGTCGACAATCGGGTCGCGCTGGGTGCTGGGCATCACCAGCGCCTGACGGTTGCTGATCTCGATGGGCAGCGTCGAATCACGCCCCGGTTTCACCAGCAGGCGCGCGGTGGATTCGTACTTGGCCGGCAGCAGGAACGCCCCCAGCAGGATAATGACCAGCGCAGCGATGGCCGCCAGCTTGAACTCGTGGCGGAAGATGAAAAACAGGCGCAGAAGATCACGAAAAGAACGGATCTCGATCATGGGATGTCGCTCCTTTAGTTGGTGCCGCCGCTGGTTCGGGAATAGTTGTAGCCAACCCCGATGGACTTGGTGAACGGAATCAGCTGGTTCAAGTAGGTGTCCACTCCCTGGATACGCTCGCCTACGTTGGATTTGGGCACGAACACCACGTCGCCGCGTTGCAGTCGCACCGGTTTGCGGCCGACGGGGCCGGTCTTGAGGTATTGGCTGAAGTCCAGAAAGTAGGCGCGGTAGGTGCCCTCGGCATCTTCGCGCAGCAACGCAACCATGCTTGCGTTGCCCGCCGGGTTCACGCCGCCGGCGCCGACAATCGCCTGCTCCAGCGTGTTGGCGATACCGATCTGCACCGACGTCGGGTTATTCACCGCGCCGCCGACGATCACCGAGTTGCTCGGTGCCTGGTTGATATTCACCGTCACCCGCGGTTCGCGGTACACCGGTGCCAGTTTGTTGCTCAACTCGGCCGCCAGCTCCGAGGGCTGGCGCCCGGCGACCTGCAGTGGCCCCAGGAACGGGTAGTTGATCTTGCCGTCGGTTTGCACCGTGTACAGCGTCAGCTCGTAGATGGTGCTGACGTTGAACGCCGACAATGTCGGCATCTCCCCGGCATCGCGCACGATACGCAACTGGTCGCCGACGCGGATGCGTTCCACCGCCGGTGGCAATTGGGCCAACTGGTCGAGGGCACGCTTGCCTTCCTCCACCGCCTGGTCATCCGGCGCGACAATGCGGGCCGGCGTGTTGCACCCGGCCAGGGCGAGCAACGCTACAACAAGCAAGATTCGTTTCATCATAGGTGACTTCCTGTAGTTCATGATGCTCACTTCCAATAGCCGGGGAACATGCTGATACGGCGCTTGAGCGCGACGGGGAGGCGGCGCTCCAGATGGCCCAGGCGATAGCCGAGCAACTTGAAGGCACTGCGCACCAGCACTTCGGGGACGCGGTGCAGTGCACCGGCCTTGCGCAGTGCCGCCAGCTCCGCCAGCACGTAGCGTTTACCTTCACCGCCGGCATCGCCAAAGGCCTGGCGGATCCACGGTTCGCGACCGTAAAACACGCCAATGTCGAAGTAGCGGTGAAATTCATCCATGACACGGTAATCGTGGGAGTGGTACACCCGCGCCGAGGCGGCGTAGCGCACCTTGTAGCCGTCGAGCAGCATCCGCGCGGCCACGTAGGCGTCTTCGCTGCCGATCACATCGGCGGGGAAGCCACCCACGGCTTGCAGTGCGCTGCGCCGGTACACCGAAAACGAATCGGAACTGAAGCAGGTCTTGATCCCCAGTTGCGGGGCGTCGGCCAGGCTTTTGCTGCGGCTCTGGGCCGGGTAGTTGAAATGCCGCGACTGCGCGCCGAGCACGCCGGCGTCCGGATGCGGCAATTGGCGCCCGTAGGCCACGCCGTTGAGCAGGTCCTGCTGCAGTTCATCGAGCAGGTTGGCGAACGTCTCGGGGTCGGCAGGAATCGCGTCCTGGGTCATCACGATCAGCGCATCGCCGCTCACCTGTTCGCTGGCCCAGCGCCGCGTGCCGCCGTGGTTGAAATCGCGGGCGTCGATCACCTCGACCTGGGCGCCGAACTCGCGAAAGCGGGCCACCGTGTCGTCGCTGGAGGCACTGTCCACCACCAGCATCTCGTCCGGTTGCCTGGTTTGCATCTGCAGCGCAGGCAACAGCCGCGCCAGGTGGCCGGCGGCGTTGCGGGTCGGGATGATCAGCGAGGTGCGCATGTCACTTCTTCACGTCGGCAGGCGCGCGCCCGTAGATATCGTCAAAGCGCACGATATCGTCCTCGCCCAGGTACTCGCCGCTCTGCACCTCGATCATCACCAGGTCGATGATGCCGGGGTTGGTCAAGCGATGCTTGTGCCCGGCGGGAATATAGGTGGACTCATTGGCGTTGATCAGAAACTCGCGCTCGCCATTGGTGATCTGCGCAGCGCCGCTGACCACCACCCAGTGTTCGCTGCGGTGATGGTGCATCTGCAACGACAACGACGCCTGCGGTTTGACCACGATGCGCTTGATCTTGAACCGGCTGCTTTCCTCCAGCACGGTGTAGGTGCCCCAGGGCCGGGTGACGGTGCGGTGCAGGCTGTAGGCCGGATGGTTCTGGCGCTTGAGTTCGGCGACGATATAGCGCACATCCTGGCTGCGGTGGGCGTCGGCAATCAGCAGGGCATCGGGGGTGTCGACAATGATCAGATCGCGCACGCCCACGGCACCGAGCACGCGCTTGGGCGAGTCGATGTAGCAGTTGTGCACATCATGCAAAATCGCTTCGCCGTTGATCTGGTTGCCATGGGCATCGCTCGGCGTGAGCTGGCGCAGGGCTTCCCACGAGCCGATGTCGCTCCAGCCGATATCGCAGGGCACCACGGCCACTTGCGTGGATTTCTCCATCAGCGCCACGTCGATGGAAACGTCCGGCGCGCTGCCGAAGGCCTCTGCATCCAGCTCACGCTGGCGCGAGGTTTTGTTCTGCAGGTGCTGGCTGTGCTCCAAGGCCGCGCGGGCCGCCTGCAATACCTCGGGCGCGTAAGTGGTCAGTTCGTCCACCAGGGTTTTGGCCTTGAAGCAGAACATCCCGGCGTTCCACAGGTGCTTGCCGCCGTCGAGGTAGGCTTGTGCGGTGGCCAGGTCCGGTTTCTCGACAAAGCGCTGCACGCGGTTGCCGGTACTCAGCGCCTCACCTTTCTCGATATAGCCAAAGCCGGTTTCCGGGTGGTCGGGCTGGATGCCGAAGGTCACCAGAAAGCCTGCCTCGGCCAGATCACGGGCCTGGGTCACGGCGGCGGCGAACGCAGTCTCGTTGTGGATCAAATGGTCGGCGGGCATCACCAACAGTTGTGCGTCATCGCCAAAATGTTCCTGCACATGCAGCGCCGCCACGGCGATGGCCGCAGCCGTGTTGCGCCCGAACGGCTCCAGCAGCAGGTCCAGGGGCAGGCGGGACGGGTTGACCAACCGGTAGTCATCGAGTGTACGAAACAGCATCTCGCGGTTGGTCACCGTCAGCACGCTCTCCACACCGGGCAGGCGTGCGGCGCGTTGGAAGGTCTTCTGCAACAGGCTCTGGCCATCGCGCATGCGCATGAACGGCTTGGGCATGTTCTGGCGTGACACCGGCCACAGCCGCGTGCCCGACCCACCGGAAATAATGCAGGGAATTAATCCGTTGAGGGTATTCATCAATAGACTTCCTTGGTGGATAGAACGGCGGGAACCGTCATGAAGACGATGTACAAGTCAAACCACACCGACCACTTGGAGATGTATTCCAGGTCGTACTCGACACGTTTCTGGATCTTGAACAGGGTGTCGGTTTCACCCCGGTAACCGTTGATCTGCGCCCAGCCGGTGATGCCCGGTTTGACCCGGTGCCTGGAGCTGTACTCGCTCACCGCCACTTCGAAGGGCACGCCGGCGGCCTTGGTAGCAGTGGCGTGCGGGCGCGGGCCGACCATCGACATGTTGCCCAGCAGCACATTGAACAGCTGCGGCAGCTCGTCGATGCTGGTCTTGCGGATGATGCGCCCGACGCGGGTGATGCGCGGGTCGTGCCGGGTGGTTTGTTGTTGCGCGGTGAAATCGCTCTGGTCGGTGTACATAGAGCGAAACTTGAACACGCGTATTTCATTGTCGTTATAGCCAAAGCGGTTCTGGCGAAACAGCACCGGGCCCCTGGAATCGAGCTTGATCGCAATGGCCGTGATGATCATCAGCGGCGACAGCGCCACCAGCGCCAGGCTCGCCAGCAAACAATCTTCAAGGCGCTTGATCACCGGCGACCAGCCACGCAATGGCAATTGCGAGGTGTTGAACATCAGGATGCCGCCCACGTCGGTGATCTTGCTATGGCCGTAGCGCAGCGCGGCCATGTCCGGCACCAGCATCACGTTCACCGACAACTGCCGTAGACGATTGACCAGCCCATGGATGCGCTGCTCCGCAGCCCAGGGCAGACAGATCATCACCTGGTTGACCTGCTCGGCGCGGATCAGCTTTTCCAGGTCGCGGGTGTTACCCAGCAATGGCAGATTGCTTAACTCCTTGGGGATGCGCTCGGTGCGATCATCGATAAAACCGATCAGACCGGAGCGGATATCGCCGTTGCGTTGCAGGTGGTCGGCAACGTGCACGGCGGTGTCGGTAAACCCAAGGATCACCGTGCGCTGCAGGTACTTACCCTTGCGCATCAAACTGCTGTAAAGGCGCAGCATCAACAAACGTTCGAGACAAAACAGCCCAAGGCTGGCGAAGTACCAGGTCAACAGGTTACGTGGCGTCAATTGTGGAAAAAACTGCAATATCTGATACATGAACAGCAGGATGCAGAAGGCGGCTGACCAGGCCTTGATCTTGGTTTTCAGGCGCAGACGGTTGCTGAACAATTCCTCCGAATAAATGCCCAACGCCTGGAACAAAATGATGGTCAGAAACGCAAAAAATACGAGCAGGCCGAGGAAGTGCGAACGCATCTCTGGGTTCATCGGATCGATGAAAAAAACCAGTACCAGCGGGGGTAATATCGCACTTAGACCATGAATAAATTTGACAAAAACAACAAAGAACTCAACAAAACCGGCACGCGTTAAAAACAAGCTATCGACTGATGACTTTTCTCGCATAAAACATCCCTCATTGCACTCCATGCGCTTTAACCGGTATGCGTTAGTAGTGCATTAAACTCGGCTACGCTGGTGAAATCGCAACTAATCAATCCAAATGCGACACATCCATTTGAAGGGATCTTGCGGAGCAGTGGCTAAAGGAAGTGTTCCTCATGGTTGCTTAGTCAACGAATTGACGGTGGTGCGGATACAACGTTTTAAAGATGTTAATCAGTGTGTTATGAGGCATTTTATTGACATTCCTTGTCCGTGCAGGTGGTAAGAGGGGTGTGTTTTTGAGTGTAGGAACAAATTTGAAAATTTTCCTGCTTAACAGCGAAGGTTTTTCAAAACGCGGTGGGAAAGGGGGACAGAGAGGAGAGGGAAGTTACGACTAAGTGCCGTGGCTGCGGGGTTTTAGTGGGATTGGAAGTTGTCTTTTTAACTTCAAAAATAAATGAAAAAAAGTTAATCGAAGGACCGATAGCGACCGTTTTTAATGGGAATGCCTGCTACCGAAAGGGGGACGTCATCACTTATTCAAAATGTGGGAGCGGGCTTGCTCGCGAAGGCGGTATGTCAGTGCCGGATTCAGCGAATGACACACCCCCCTTCGCGAGCAAGCCCGCTCCCACAGAGATACTGCGTCGTCAGCCTAATCGCGCGGCCGCGCGTGCGGTAATTTCACCTCGCACCCTGCGCGACTCGGCGGTGCGCTTGTGGGCTTCGTCCAACACATGCTGTGGCGCAGTGTCCGGACGTCCGGCGTCGAACGGTGGCGCGGGGGCGTATTCGATCTGCAACTGCACCAACTGCGCCGCCGCTTCGCTGTACAGCTCCGCCGCCAGCACCAGCGCAAAGTCGATCCCTGCCGTAATGCCGCCGCCGGTGAACAGGTTGCCGTCGCGCACCACGCGTTCCTGCACCGGGATTGCGCCGAGCGGGGCGAGCATGTCGTGGTAGGCCCAATGAGTGGTGGCCTTGCGACCGCGCAGCAAACCCGCCGCACCGAGTACCAGCGAGCCGGTGCACACCGAGGTCACGTAGCGTGCAGTGAGCGACTGGGCCTTGAGGAAATCGAGGGTGTCGGCATCTTCCATCAACGCACCGACGCCGGCACCGCCGGGTACGCAGAGCACATCCAGGTTGGGGCAGTCGGTATAGGTCATGGTCGGCGTGAACACCAGGCCGGTGCTGGAGGTGACCGGTGCGAGGTCCTTCCATACCAAATGTAATTTCACCTCCGGCAGCGAGCCCAGCACGTCGTAAGGGCCAGTGAGGTCCAGTTGCTGAATGCCGGGGAACAGCAGGAAGCCGATCTGCAAGGTCATGAATGAAACTCCGTTGAGAAGAAGTAGACGCTTGCACTGTAGAGGCCTAGGCTCTGGCGTATACGCCATTGAGCCCACAAATCGCGCCAATCATGCCCAGAATCATTCACGTACTCGCTTTTGATAACGCCCAGGTGCTCGATGTGACCGGGCCGTTGCAGGTGTTCGCATCGGCCAACGACCTGGCCCGCCAGCGTGGCCAGCCGTTGCCGTACCGCGTCTCGGTGATCGCGGCCCAGGCCGAACCGGTCATGACGTCTGCGGGCCTGGCGCTGCTGGCCGAGCCGTTGCCGGCAGTCGACACGCCGTGCGACACCCTGGTGATCGCTGGCGGCTGGGGCGTCTACGGTGCAGCCGAAGACCCGGCGCTGGTGCAATGGGTGCGCGCAAAAGCCCGGCACACCCGGCGCATGGCCTCGGTGTGCACCGGTGCTTTTCTGCTGGCAGCCAGTGGCCTGCTCGACGGTTGTCGCGTCGCCACCCACTGGACACGTTGCGAGGAACTGGCGCGCAAGTTTCCCGCCTTGACGGTGGAGCCCAACCCGATCTTCATCCAGCAGGGTGCGGTGTGGACGTCGGCCGGTGTCACCGCCGGTATCGACCTGTGCCTGGCGCTTGTCGAAGAAGATCTTGGCCGCGCCGTGGCCCTGGAAGTGGCGCGGCACCTGGTGGTGTTCCTCAAGCGCCCGGGCGGGCAGTCGCAATTCAGCGTCACGCTGTCGTTGCAGAACGGCGGCAGCCGCTTCGCCGAATTGCACGCCTGGATCGCGGAAAACCTGACGCTGGATCTGAGCATCGCCACCCTGGCTGCACAGGCCGGCATGAGCGAGCGCAGCTTCGTGCGCCACTACCGCGCCGAAACCGGCCAGACTCCCGCTCGCGCCGTCGACCTGATCCGCGTCGAAACCGCCCGCCGGCAACTGGCAGACAGCGCAGCGTCGATCAAGCGCATCGCCGTGCAGTGCGGGTTTGGTTGCGAAGAAACCCTGCGCCGCAGCTTCCTGCGCGCAGTGTCGGTGACACCTCAGGCATACCGGGAGCGTTTTTCACCGGCGTAGCCACGGTGCCAATGGAAACGGCCCTACCCAACAAGTAGCTCCTGTGGCGAGCGCCAACCCCTCTGGAAACTGTCGAGCTTCAGCGAGGCTGCGATGCGATCGCTGCGGTGTGCCTGCCAGACCGCATTGCCTGCATCACAAGCCTTATCCGGCGGGGAGGGTGCTTTTATCGGTGCAGCAATTCCAGCAACGCCGCCAGGGTCGCTCGCGGTGCTTCCTGAGGAATATTGTGGCCCACGCCAGGCAATACCTGGCGTCGATAAAACCCGCTGAAATGCGCGAGGTCTTCATCTTCTTCCGGCGCAGGCCCGACGCCGTCGTCGGCCCCGCACAACGAAATACTCGGCACTGAAATCGGTGGCTGTTGCACCAGCGCCTGTTCAATGGATTCCAGCGCAGGATCACCCGGCGCGTACATGAATCGATGGCGATAGGAGTGAATCACCACCGCGACAAAATCGGGGTTATCGAATGAAGGCGCGGTCTGCGCATACTGGCTCGGTCCTTCTGCCCAGGACGGCGACCAAAGCGTCCACAGCAATTGGCAGAGTTCGCGGCGATTGGCCGTCAAGCCCGCCACGCCGCGTGGGGTATGAAAATAGTACTGGTACCACAAACGATGCTCCGTCGCGGGCGCCTGAGGCTCGTGCGAGTGGGCGATGTCCTGAATGTTATAGCCATCGCCGGTGACCAGCCCGCGCACCCGCTCCGGCCACAGCGCCGCGACAATACAGGCAGCGCGCCCGCCCCAGTCGTAACCGGCCAGCGTGGCTTGCGCAATCGACAGTGCATCCATGAAGTCCAGCAAGTCCCTGGCCAGCGCGGCTTGCTGCCCCGAGCGCATCACCTGTGTGTTGATGAACCGCGTCGGCCCGTAGCCGCGCAGGTAGGGCACCAGCACGCGATAGCCCTGCTCGCCCAGGGCCGGCGCAATCCCATCATAGCTGCGCGGGTCATAGGGGAAACCGTGCAACAGAATCACCGGTTCACCGTCGGCCGGACCATGGGCCTCATAGGCCATGTCCAGCATGGAGGTACGCACGTAAAGCAGCGGGGCAGGGCAGTTCATCGTTGGCTCCTATCGATGCGTCAAAAGTGACACCCTATGGTCACGGCTGCCACACCGTCTTCTCCCCACTCAACTTCCTGTCCAGAAACGTCGCCGCGCTGATCAGCGCCAGATGGCTCAACGCCTGAGGCGTGTTGCCCAGGTGCCGTGCCTGGGTGTCGAATTCCTCGGCGTACAGGCCCAGCGGGTTGGCGTAGCGCAGCAGTTGCTCGAATTCCAGATGTGCCTTTTCCACCTGGCCGGCGCGGGCCAGGCATTCGACGTACCAGAACGAGCAGGCCGCGAAAGCGCCTTCGGTGCCCTGCAGGCCGTCGATCTGGCTGTCGTCGTTGCGGTAGCGGTAGACCATGCCGTCGCGTACCAGGCTTTTCTGGATCGCGGCCAGGGTCGATAGCCAGCGCGGGTCGGTGGCGGCGACGAAGCGTACCAGCGGCATCAGCAGCATTGAGCCATCGAGGGCGGTGCTGCCGATGTGCTGCACGAAATGGCCGCGCTCCTCGTTCCAGAAGTTTTCCCAGATGTCGGCATAGATCGCCTGGCGCGTCTGGTCCCAGCGGGCGAACGGGGCCGGCAGCGAACGTTTGGAGGCCAGGCGGATTGCGCGGTCCAGGGCCACCCAGCACATCAGCCGCGAATGCAGGAAGTGATGCTGTTCGCCGCGCATCTCCCAGATGCCCACATCCTTGGTATTCCAGATTTCGCAGACCTGGTTCGCCACGTCCACCGTGTGTTTCCAGCCCTCATGGGAGATGGCTTCACCGTATTTGTTCACCAGGTAAACCGCGTCCATCAGCTCGCCGTAGATATCCAGCTGAACCTGATCGAACGCCTCGTTGCCGATGCGCACCGGCGTAGCGCCGCCATGACCGCTGAAGTGGTCGAGAGTGGCTTCCGGCAACTGCTGGCGACCGTCGATACCGTAGAGGATGTTGATCTTGATCGACTGGCCGCAGCAGTCGCTGACCCGGCCTTTGAGCCAGCGCATGTAGCTGTTGGCTTCTTCAATAAATCCCAGGCGCATGAACGCGTAGACAGTGAAAGAAGCGTCGCGGATCCAGGTGTAGCGATAATCCCAGTTGCGCTCGCCGCCGGCAGTTTCAGGCAGGCCGAAGGTGGCGGCGGCAATGATTGCGCCGTGTTTGCGCGAGGTCAGCAGTTTCAGTGCCAGGGCCGAGCGGTTGACCATTTCGCGCCAGCGCCCACGGTAATTGGATTGGCTGATCCAGCCGCGCCAGAACTTCAAGGTGCGTTCCAGATAGAGGTCGGTGCATGCGTTGGTGACGCGCGGATCATCCTCACCGCCGAGCACGAATTCGGCGCCTTCGCCCTGGGCCAGACTGAAGCTGGCGACGGCGGCATCGTCTTCGAGGGTCAGCGCATGGCTGCCGCTCAGGCGCAGGCCAGGCTGGTCGGCGGCGCTGAACACCACGCCTGCATTGGCCATCTCGGCGCGGGTGGTGGCCCGCGCATAGTCATGGCGCACGGCGCAGCGCAGGTGAATGGTCGCCTTGCCGCTGACCACGCGTACGCGACGAATCAACAGCGGCAGGTCATCGACATCCTCACTGACGGTGAGCAGATCGGTGATCTCTACCACGGCTTCGTCACTCAACCAACGGGTTTGCAGCACATTGGTGTCGGGCAGGTAGATCTGCTCGCGACGGGCGTCGGGCAGGTCGGGGGTGAGCTGGAAAGTGCCGGCGTCAGGGGTGTCGAGCAACGCGCAGAAGATCGACGGGCTGTCGAATTCCGGCCAGCAGAAAAAGTCGATGCTGCCCTTGTCGTTCACCAATGCTGCGCTGCGCATGTCGCCAATGATGCCGTGGGCATCGATCGCGCTCTGGGGTTCGTTCCTGAAATCAACCATTGCCACGAAACTCCGGATAAAGGCTCATGCCGCCGTCAATGAAAAGGGTGCTGCCGACCACATAATCAGATGCGTCACTGGCCAGCCATACCACCGCGTTGGCCACGTCTTCCACGTCGCCAACGCGGCCGTAGGGGATCAGCTTGAGCAGCTCTTTTTCTGCCGCGCCTTCGGTGGCTGCGCGGTTGATCGCCGTGCGAATCGCCCCCGGCGCGATGCCATTGATGCGAATGCGTTGCTCGCTGACCTCCTGGGCCAGGGTGCGCATCAACATCTCCACACCGCCTTTGGACGCTGCGTAATTCACATGGCCGGCCCAGGGAATCAGCTGGTGCACCGAACTCATGTGGATGATCTTGCCGGCCGCGCGGGAAACACCTTCGCGCACACCCTGGCGATTGAAAATGCGCACCGCTGCACGGGCGCAAAGGAACTGGCCGGTGAGGTTGACGCCGATCACGGTGTTCCAGTCGTCGAGGGTCATATCGACCAGCTTGGCGTCTTTTTGCAGGCCGGAGTTGGCGACCAGAATATCCAGGTGACCGAATGCGTCGAGGGTCTGGGCAAACAGACGCTCCACGTCAGCCTCTTTTGACACATCGCCGCCGATGGCAATGGCGCGGCCGCCGCCGGCATTGATCTGCGCGGCCAGGGCTTCGGCCGGTGCCGCCTGGGAATTGTAATTGAGCACTACGGCAGCGCCCGCTTCGGCCAGGGCCTTGGCGGCGCCTGCGCCGATGCCGGAGCTGGCACCGGTGACCAGCGCTACTTGTTGCTGCAATGTGATCTGCATCGGCCCACCCACTGATTGTTGAGAGTCCCTTGTGCTGACTGGCGGGCGGCGCTGGAAGTTCAGGGCCATGCATGATTGCCCGCCAGGAACCGATTCCGACCGATGCGCCACACAGGAGGTCAGTTGATGCGTTTCGACCGCAGGTCGGATCTCTCGGCTGCAGACCGCCCCCGTTCACTGGAGAAACCCATGTCGGTATCGACGACTGATCCATCCGTATCCACTTCATCCTTCCATAGCCACTCCCAGGCTAACGCCAGGCCTGAGGAAGCGGCCAAACGCTCTTCGCCTGCTGCGCCGTCCGTCAATGGGCAGAAAATGGCCAATGTGAGCTTTCACTTCCATCAAAATCAGGCCGGACCGGTTTTCGGTCAAGCGCAAACGACAGCGCACATTCAGCATCAGCCCGCCGAGCCTCAGCGCCCTGCGCCTTCGATGTGGGGTTTGCTGGCAATGGTCAGTAACTTGATGAGCCTGTTAGGGTTCGCCCGGCCACCCCTGCTTGCGGGCTTGTCGACGCAGAATAACGAACAGCTGGCGCAAATGCTGTTCAATAATTTCGACGCCTTCAGAGACCCGAAGAAGCCGAGTTATGTCAGCTTCGACAGTATTCGAACGATGGCGAAAAAAGCCTGGACCAGCGATCCGGTCATGAACCAGAACATCCTTCTGGCCAGAGAAATGCTCAAGCGCCCGGCGCTCATGAGAGGTCTCGATCAGGATAAATTCACGGGTGCGCAGGATGGCCTGATCAGGTTGCAAGACCTGGCCGCCGTCAGCCGGGGCGATACTTACTTCAAGTACAAAGGCGATAAAGAGCTGGTCGGATCGATATTCCAGCACTTCAACGAATTGAAATCGCCGGGTGCGCAGGACCTCCGTATCAGCGATCTGGCAAGGTGGGCTGCCGAACCTCTGATGGGTAAAGGTCATCAGGATGACCTGATTCAGATGGCCCGTGAAATCCTCAAGCGTTCTCAGTTGTTGGAAAACATCAATGCCTTTCAACTCGGGTCCGGCGGCGACACTCTCATGCTGTCAGCGCTCTACCACTTGTCTCGCTGACTGTTGCCCCGGCGCCACCCACCGTACGTGGCGCCTGGGTAACGGGTTGGCTGCCCGCCAGGGCGCAACGTTTTTTACATGCTGTCATTGGTGTTTTTCGAACGTTCGGAACTGTCCCTCTCATCCAGCCACATATCAGGTGTTTGCCTGACCTGAGTTTACTCGATGACCGGGCTCATCAAGTTGATGCTCACCAGGCAGGCCTATATTTGAAAAAGTTGGAGATAGCTCATGAGTATCGAGGGCGCATTACCTTACGCACGGCCTTCAGCGCTGGATACAACGGCTATGCGGTCAGCCGTGGCAACACCGGCATCGCCCCCCGAGGCCTGGGGTGAAAGCCGGACGCCTTTAACGGCCGAAACGCCTCGTCAGTCTTCACGGTTGCGCGGATCATTATCCGTGCTGCATCACCGAGGTTTGCAGAATCTCCCCAATGTGCGGGCGCGGACTTCTCCCATCGGCTGCGCAACGACGGACAGCCAGTTGGCCTCGGCACTGGAAAAAGACTATTACCTGTTGTGCCCCTTCCTGAAGGAGGGCCGCCTGACCCTGTCATCACTGCACCAGTTCGCGGCAGAGCCCCATGACGATTGCGACGAGCGCAGCCGCCTGAGCCCGACAGTGGGGGAAATCCTCAAGCGCCCGCGACTGACCGATGCGATCTTGACCCGCGATGGCGACATCACTCGCGACAGCCTCAAGATCGCCGCTACGGCGATCCAGGGCAGCAGTTCACCGCAGGTATTCAGCCAGGATCCGTTTCATGGCAAGGGCAATCACGAGGTGGTGCTGGCTCTTAAGGAATTGTTCGAGCAATTGCGCGAGCCGGCGAAGGATCGAAAGTTTTTCTTTGGCGCTCGCCAGTATGTGGCAATCGCGGCGCTCAAGGAGGTGATGCTGGACCCTTACGAGGTCGATCGGCACGCAGTGCCTGTAGTCGATCCGTTCACAGGCATGCCCAGACCCAAATACAGCGAGCGCTGCGTGTACATGGCGAAAAATCTGTTCACTCGACCGGAATTGATGCCCTCTCTGGAGCGCACCAACGCCGCGCTGCTGTTTGGTCCGATGTGTCCGCAGGGCTATCTCAGCAATACGAGCCTTGATCATTGGCTTGAGCAGGACGCAGAGCGCAAGGCGCGTTGATGGCAGTTGGCGGAGCCCCTTTACAAACGTTTGGAGCGGTCAGGAGGGAACCATTTGCGGCGGTTTGCCACGAATAAGACACCCCATCGGTAGGAGTGTGCCGATGGGTGTCTTCAACTACTGGATCAGGTCTGGATCATGAACTCGACATCCGTTGAATCTCGTCACGCCCAGTACACCGTAGTACCCCTGACTGCTGCATGTGAGGCCAAAAAACAGGACAAGTCTCTGACGCAGGGCCTCAACCTCACGTCCACGCCTAAATTCAGCTTCAAGGCGCCTACTACCGAGGACTTTCATAAAGGTTCGAGAGCGCTCACGGAGAAGTCTGAATCCGGTTTGTCGAGTTCACTGCTCGCCAGCTTACGGAACCTGTTTTCCCGTCGCACGTGATCATGCCCGCAGTATTTTCCCGCTGACCGCTACCCCTGCCAGCAGAATCCCGATCAGCATGAAGGCGGTGGCCAGACTGCTGCCGTGAGCAATGAACCCGATCACGGCAGGGCCCGCCAGAATCCCTGCATAGCCCAGCGTGGTGATGGCCGGCACGGCAATGTGTTCCGGCATTACGGTCTGCTTGCCGACTGCGGTATAGAGCACCGGGACGATGTTTGAACAGCCGGCGCCCACCAGCGCATAACCGAGCAATGCCATTTCCCAGGCAGGGGAGAGTGTCGCGAGGAATATGCCGGCCGCCGCCAGCGCGCCGCCGACCACGATCACACGCGTTGCGCCCAGACGACGCACGATCACATCACCGGTCAGGCGTCCGGCGGTCATGGTCAAGGCAAAGGCTGCGTAGCCCAGGCCCGCATAGGCTTCATCCAGGCCGCGTTCGGCACTGAGGAACACTGCGCTCCAATCCAGTACCGCGCCTTCGGCCAGGAACACGATAAAACACAGACAGCCGATAAACAGCACCACGCCATGGGGAATGGCAAACGCAGGTCCGGAGCTTTCACTGCCGTAAGGCAACAGATGCGGCCCGGCCTTGAGCAGCGCCAGGACCATGATCACGATCACCACCAGCGTCGCCTGCAATGGCGAGCAGCCGAGCCCCAGCAGGCCCGCGACACCCGCCGCGCCGACGATGCCTCCCAGGCTGAACAACCCATGGAAGCCTGACATCATGGTCTTGCCACTGGCGCGCTCAACGATCACCGCTTGCAGGTTGACCGTAGAGTCCACCGCGCCGAGGCCCGCGCCGAACAGGAATAACCCGGCAATCAGTAGCGGTATAGAACTGACCGTGGCCAGCATCGGCAAGGCCAGGCAGATCATGATCGTACCCGCCGTCAGTACGCGGCGGCAGCCATAGCGTGATGCGAGCACGCCCGCCATTGGCATGGCGAGGATCGACCCCACGCCCAGGCATAACAGCAGCAGGCCCAGCGTGCCTTCGTTGAGGTTCGCGCGCGCCTTGGCATAGGGCACCAGAGGGGCCCAGGCCGCGATGCCGAAGCCGGCGATAAAAAAGGCGATGCGTGTCGACATTTGTTCCAGCCGGCCGGGAACCACGGGCGCTGGGGTGGGGATGGCAGTCATGCAGAGTCCTTGGTTTGACGTTCAACTAACGATGTCCTGCGCGACATCCTTGCACATCAGGCCGTCCCGAGCGAGCGTGCTTGCGTCGCCATTCGGGGCTAAAAGCGCCGGTCGCGAATATTATTTTACAAATGCGGGAACGCTCAGCACGTTACTGACCACAGAAAGGCTATCGAGCCTATGGGAGGTGGTCTTGAAGGGGTGTAGTCCCCGGGGGAAAGGCTGAACCCCGGATTTCCCGCAGGGATTACTCTTATCAGTGCACCTCCCACAGGATCGGTTTTTTGTGATAAATCGACACTTGCTTGGCATGTGACTACAGCATGTTAGTTATCTGCCTACGAACTAACGTACGAAATTTCTTATTGATAGCAATCAGTCTGTTGGTCTTTTTTATTATCTTGTAAAAGACACTTCCATCCTCGTCGTACGAAACTTCTTTTTTATTTTTGAAAGGCCGAATTTCCTCTGGAATCGCTAAGCTTCAGGGCGTTCAGGCACTTTTTTTCGCCACCCAGCGGGGACTGACGAGGAAAAGCATTTCAATCAGGAAGTTGATTGGCGGTTACCCAAGATGGCTGATGCGTTTGTTTCTTCACGGTGTAAATTAATCTTTCCAGGGCTGGATACAGACTTTCAGGTATTGGCATTCAAGGGCACTGAGGCCATTGATCAGCCATACTTTATTCAGGTTCAGTTAGTCAGCGAAAACGCCTCTATTGACCTGGAGGCCTTGCTTCATCAACCAGTCTTCCTGTGCCTGGGCGAAGTCGATGAAGGCCTGCATGGGCAGGTCTACAGCGTCGGTCGCGATGACCCGGGTGCACGGCTCACGCGCTACCGCCTCACCCTGGCACCGCGGCTGGCGTGCCTGGCCCACCGCCGCGACCAGAGGATTTTCCAGCTGCGCAGTGTGCCGCAGATCATTGCGGCGGTGCTCGAACACCACGGCATCCTCGCCGACGCCTATGCCTTTGAGCTTGGCCCGGTGGTGTATCCGCCGCGCGAGTTCTGCGTGCAATACGCAGAAACCGACCTGCATTTCATCCAGCGGCTGTGCGAGGAGGAGGGCATCCATTTCCACTTTCGCCACACTGCGGACAATCATCTACTGGTATTCGGCGATGACCAGACGGTGTTTCAGCGCCTGCCCGCGCAGCGTTACAGCGCCTCAGCCGACCCGATGCATCAGGGCGCTCCGGTGGTCCAGCGTTTCGACCGGCGGCTGGCGACACGCAGCCAGCAAACCGTGCGCCGTGATCATGATTTCGAGCACCCTTCGCTGTCCCTGCAGGACACCGCCGGGGATACCGGCGCGCTACCCCATCAGGACTATCGGTACCCCGCAGGCTTTACCGGCCATGCACGGGGTGTGCAATTGGCGCGACGGGGCCTGGAGCGCCATCAAAGCGATCGGCATCGGGTGCTGGGCAGGAGTGATCAACCTGCGCTGCGCAGCGGTCACTTCCTGCCGTTACAGGACCACCCGGACCCGGACTGCAATGACTTGTGGCTGCTTACGTCGGTGCGCCATGAAGGTTATCAACCGCAGGTGCTGGAGGAAGCAGTCGTCGAGGCTGGCAAGTTCCGTGGTTATCGCAACCGCTTCACCGCGACACCCTGGCGCGCCGTACACCGACCGCCCCTCAAACACCCCAGGCCAACCATCAACGGCAGCCAGACCGCGACAGTGACCGGGCCTGCCGGGGAGGATGTGCATTGCGATGCCTATGGCCGGGTGAAGGTCCGCTTTCATTGGGATCGCCTGGACAAGACCGACGACAAGAGCAGTTGCTGGGTGAGGGTGGCGTCGGGATGGGCAGGTGATGGCTTCGGCGCGATGATGATTCCACGGGTGGGAATGGAAGTGCTGGTGACGTTCCTGGAAGGCGATCCGGACCGGCCGCTTGTCAACGGCTGCCTGCCCAATGCATCACACCTGCCCAGCTACCCGTTGCCACAACACAAGACGCGCAGCGTGTTGCGCAGTTGCAGCTCACCCGGCGGCGATGGCGCCAACGAGTTGCACCTCGAAGACCGGCGCGGCGAGGAACTCATCTTCCTGCGCGCCCAGCGTGACCTGGAACAACAGGTCGGGCATGACAGTCGCCTTGAGGTGGCCGGCGAGCGGCGTGAAGTCATTCGCGGAGTGAATTCGGTGCGCCTGGAAAGCGAGGATCATTGCCATGTCGTGGGTGATCGCAAGGTGGTGCTCGAGGCGCACGATCACCTCGATGTACAGGGCGACAGCCTGACCCGTGTCGGCCAGACCCTGGTGATCGAGGCCGGGCAGCAACTGCACCTCAAGGCCGGTGCCAGCCTGGTGATTGATGCGGGGGCGCAACTGAGTCTGAAGGCCGGAGGCGAACACCTGGTGATCCAGGCCGGCGGTATCTTCAGCAGCCGGCCAATCATCCCGGGCGGCGCGCCGTCCCTCACGCGCTCGATCAGCGCCATGCCGGCGGCGGCTGCGAGTATCTCCACGGCACAGGGCGCCATCATGCGTTTGGCTCGAAAACTGGACGCGGATTTTTGCCCACTCTGTGAACGCTGCCGCGAAGGCCTGTGCGACAGGCTCGGGAGGGCTGCATGATGGAGAACCTGCCCAGCGAATGGATGGTCCGGCAACAACAGGCGGGACGGCGTCTGTGTCTGATACTCGAGGGAAGCAACCGTGCGCGTCAGCCACTGCTGGCCGTGCGTGAGCCGCCTTACTACCGCAGCCTGTACAGCGAGACCGTTGCAGCGCAGCTGGCAGACTCAGGTCCCGTGATCCTGCTGTTGGAGCATCTGAATGAACCCGCTCTGGTTGAGCTGCTGCAACATCCCGAGGGCCATTGGGGTTGGCTGGGGAGCCTGCCCGATGAAGACCTGACCAGCCTGGCGCGACACTGGCGCGAGCGGTTGATCATGGGGGCGGCTGGTAGTCAGGCGCTCTACCGTTTCCACGACAGTCGCACCTTCGCCCGTGCCCTGGCCCATTTACCGAAAGCACACTGGCCGACCTTTCTCGGCCCTATGATCAGCGTGTGCTACTGGCATGAAGGCGCCTGGCAACAAGCCGAGAACCCTGCCCCCGGAGACTACCCGGTGCCTGATCCGGCCCCATGGCTGACCGTCCCAAACCCACAGTCCGAAGCGATCCTGCACGGCAATATCCTGCGCTACCTGTTGGCCGAACACAGCGAAAACCTTGCTGCGCTGTTTGAATTTCAGGACCCCCGAATCTGGTTGACGCAAGTACTGGAACAGGCACGTGCCTGGCAGTGGAGTGGGGTGGAGCAACTGGAATTCCTGGTGGTGCGCAGGCTGGAGGAAGCGACGCGAGGCAGCATTGTTCATTGGCAACCGAGAACCGGCGAGGCGCCGGGAGAGCATTTTCAACGGGTCGCTGGGCAGTGGCGCAGGGCGGGGTGCGAGGATGAATAGGTGGGTGGGAGCGACGTTATTTGTTTTTGTGATGGCGGGGCTTTATGGGGGTGCGGGGAGGGCGGCGGAGCGCTTTACGTTGGAGTTGGATTTGCCGGCCGGATTTGCTGCTCTAGGGGACGCCACCTATACACCTGCACCCGGTGAAACCTGCAAGCTGCCCAAAAGAATGGGTAAACGGCCTGAGTTGAAAATATTCAAGGCCGCCAGCAAGCCGGTAGCTAATAGAGTGAGTTTCGATGTGCCGCTGACGGAGAGCGTGGACGGTTGTGCCTTGGTAGTGCGCGAGCTTGTTTTCGCACTCAATGCCAGATGGGGAACGCGCTGGTCGGATATTGGACGAGATTACGCGATCATTTATTTTCGCGATAACGGTGAGGCCTGGACATCTCCGATGCCTGAGTCGGGAGTACAGGAGCTTCATGGGCAATGCCAGTGGGTATTTCGAACGGTTGGTTATGCGCATGCCTTGATCAAGGGGCTGCGTTGCAGATCATTGGATGACGGCGGTCAAATCACAACTGAGCGGCCAGGTGGATATGTAACTCGCGACGGATTAGCTGGCCGGACGTTGAGGATGACATGGGCACTCAGCGAGGAAGAATCACCCGCTGATGGTGATAACTGGGTAAGCGTCCCAGGCGGCTGGAGGCGGTGTATGGGGGAAAGCCAGGATGACGTGTTCGGCTTTTGTCGCGGCAATGTCACTGACTTCAAGACGTTCAAAATGCCTGATGGACGCTTTTGCAGTATTTATCCGACTTGTTATTAACTAAGGAGAACATTCATGGGACAGGATGCATGGAAGCAGCAATTCTTCAGTAGTCAGATGCCCGCTTGTGCATTAAGCGGAGATTGGTTGACCTTCTGCCTGGTTGATACAGCGGGAAGTGGACAACGTTATGGTGGGTTGGCCTACACCATCAATGACAGTGCTGGCAGGCAATATAAAGGTCGTTTGAATGGGGACGGCTTTGCCAGGGTTGAGGGTTTTTTCTGTGGCCCTGTCGTCCTGATGCTGGAGGATTCTTATTCGGGTAACTTAATGCCCTATCAGTGGCTTGGGACGCGAGCCGATTACGCACTGCCTATCACTGAGCTTCAAGTGCGGGCAGAGCAGACACTGTTTCTTGATCAAGACGATCCCCTTATCGAGCGTAACCCTGCGCAAAAAAAAGCGGATCATTTTTATCAGGTCGAAGTCAGTGATCTGGTACGGCACCGTGCTCACTTGCCGCCAATATCGGCGCGCACTAATCGTCCGATGCGGCATGCGCTCAAAATGATGGCAGAGCTGGGCTTTGGCCCTCCAGAATTGTTCCTCGACGGGTTGGTGCTGTTTCCAAAAAAATTCACGGTGTTGGAGGTTCGGCCTCTGCGAGCGCTGCGGCCTGTCATTTCCACGGGTGATCAATTTTGCGCGTTGAACCTTTACCAGTTAGCTCTAATGGCGACGTTAAGCTATTGCGAGTTCGGCCAAGACCCTACATCCGGTTCAGAAGAAACGGTCAGCTTCCCGCTCAACCCTAGTATCGGAAATATGTTCGTAGAGCATTTGTCCTGCTACCGAGAAGCCTGGAAGTTCGACCCAGCGCAAGTGCAGCGGTTTTATCCACTGTACGAAAACGTGGCTTACTCCAAGCGTTTTGAGATCTTGCCTTTTGATCCGAAACTGTATGAGCGGAATCACTCCGCTGGTGAAAGTCCGCAGCGACTTCACTTTTTCAACGATGCTGAATTCGGCACCGACACTCAGGCTTTTATCTGTCATCACGATGAGGTAGTGCTTGTCGCAGTGCGTGGCACGGCCAGTGGGGCGGATGCTTTGCGCGATGCAGATGCTCATCAAGTGTCCTTTGTCGAAGGGGTTGGGAAAGCTCACCAAGGGTTTTACCAAGCATTTCAAGCCATGCATAACCATGTACTGGACTATCTATTCCGATTTCACAAAGACCAGCGCATTGTCATCTGCGGTCACAGTCTTGGCGGCGCAATTGCCTTGCTATTGGCTGAAGGGCTGCGTCGCGTCCCTGACCGAGATTACAACCCACTCCTCTACACTTACGGCGCCCCCCGCGCAGCCGACTCCGAGTTCGTCGCCGGCGCGTCCAGCTTGGTGCACCATCGCATCGTCAACCACAACGACCCAGTGCCCAGTGTCCCGGCCACATGGATGAACACCACTGCCAAGCTGTGGATTCCCGGTGCTGTCGCATTGTTCAGTGCCCCCGGCCCCGGCGGCTTGTTGTTCGCCGCCGGGCTGGTGCGCGTGGGTGGCGACCCCTATCAGCATCATGGCGAACAGCAGCATTTCATGCCGATCAAGCTGCCGGATGGCACGCAGTCTTCGGTGTTGTGGAAACCCGGTTGTGAGTCCATCCAGGAAGCGGCCTGCAATCGCGCGCTGCAGCTGTACGGTGACATGCCCGCGCGTGACAACCTGCTGAAACAGCTATTTCAGGCCAGCCAGCATTTCATGACTGCCAGTTACATACCGGCCGCCTGGGCCACCTTGCGTCGTTGGCAGCAGACCCTGGAAAGCCAGGGTACGTTGGTCACGCCGAGGGAGTTCGAATGGATCGACCGAGCGCTTGAGCATATGGGCCAGCAACTGCGCAACAGGAACCGCGAACTTGATCGTCGTCGGCCGACTAACCAGCGCAGTCACGCGCACCCACTCAGCCAGGCCTTGAGTGCCGAAATCGACCGCTTGCGCACCAGCCGCGAGCGCCTGCAGAGCTTGCGCTGGCGCCGCCTTGATGCCCGCGACGTCTATGGCAGTCATGCCGACGCGCCGCATCTGCAACCCTGCCTTAAACGTTGGTTCAGCCATCGCGAGAACCGCGCATTGTGCCAGGTTGCCAGCATTCCGCCGCCCACCCTCGATGATCGAGGGAGGGCGCATACGCTGGATATCGACTCGATCGTCTAGCCCGCAGCGTGCAAAAATTCCACCTGCGCGGGCTGGCGTTTCATTAGCACCTTGCCATTGCGGATCGAGTACAGCGGCAGGCCCTGGCTGCGAATTACCTCATAGTCGCTGTCTGCCGAGAGAATCAGCAGGTTGGCCGGCCGCCCGGGCGCCAGGCCGTACCGGTCACCCAGGGCCATGGCCTTGGCGCTGTTGTCGGTGACCAGATCGAGGGCGCTTTGCAGGTTGCGGTAGCCGAGCATATGGCAGATGTGCAAGCCCGCTTCCAATACGCGCAGGATGTTGCCGTTGCCCAGCGGGTACCACGGATCGACGATGGAGTCCTGGCCGAAGCACACGTTCATGCCGGCCTCCAGCAGTTCGTTGACGCGCGTAACGCCACGGCGTTTCGGGAAACTGTCGAAGCGCCCTTGCAGGTGAATGCTTTCGGTGGGGCAGGACACGAAGCTGATGCCCGAATGCCCCAGCAGGCGGAACAGTTTGGCGCAGTAGGCATTGTCGTAGGAGCCCATGGCCGTGGTGTGGCTGGCGGTGACACGGGCACCCATGTCGCGGCTGCGCGCTTCTTCGGCAAGCACTTCGAGGAAGCGCGAGTGGGGGTCGTCGGTTTCGTCGCAATGCACGTCCACCAGGCAGCCGGTGCGCTCGGCCAGGTCCATCAGAAATTTCACCGAGCTTACGCCCTGGTCACGGGTGTACTCGAAGTGCGGAATACCGCCGACCACATCGGCCCCCAGGCGAATGGCTTCTTCCATCAGCTCACGGCCGTTGCGGTAGGACTCGATGCCTTCCTGGGGAAAGGCGACGATTTGCAGGTCGATCAGGTGCGCGCTTTCCTCGCGCACCTGCAGCATGGCCTTGAGCGCGGTGAGGTCCGGGTCGGTGACATCGACGTGGGTGCGCACATGCTGGATACCGTGGGCGGCCAGGGCCTGGATGGTCTTGCGGGCACGCGTGCGGGTGTCTTCCTCGGTGATGGTGGCCTTGCGTTCGCCCCAGCACTCGATGCCTTCGAACAACGTACCGCTCATGTTCCAGCGTGGTTCGCCGGCCGTGAGGGTGGCATCGAGATGGATATGCGGTTCGACAAAGGGCGGTATCACCAGATTGCCGGCGGCGTCCAGGTCGTGGGCTGTTAACCCAGGCACAGCGGTCTGTGCCGTGATGCTGGCAATCCGGCCATTTTCCAGGTGCAGATCATGCAGGCCTTCACGGTTGCGCAGGCGGGCATTGATGATGTGCATGGGCACGTTCCTCTTGGCTAAAAACAATCAGGCGGCCGACAGATTACCATCGGCAAGGGTAAGGCTCATGCCTGCGCGTCAGCCAATGGTTCGCGTACGTGCAGTACGGCGGTGAGCAGCATGTAGGTCAGGGACGCGGCGACTATCCCCACCAGTGGCGCCACCCAGGGCGAGCTGAACGCCAGCACGGTGCCGACGGCATATGCCGCCAGTCCCGGCCAGTTGAAGGCGGGCAGGCGGGCGACGGCCAGGCGCGGGTAACGGCCACGATAGCGGTAGAAGAAGTCTGCCATGATCACTCCTCCTATCGGGGGGATCACGGTGCCCAGCAGAATCAGGTACGGGACCAGCATGTCATACATGCCCAGCAAGGCCAGCAAGGTGCCGATCACTGCGCCGGCCAGGGTCACGGTCTTGCGGCGGCGAGTGCGTAACAGGTTGCAACCGGCCACGGCGAAGTTGTAAATGGTGTTGTCCTGAGTGCTCCAGATGTTGAGCAGCAACATGGCCATCGCCGCCATGGCAAAGCCTTGCAGCAGCAACACTTCAACCACGTCAGGTTGCTGATAGACGATGGCGCCATAAGCGCCGATCAACACCATCAAGCCATTGCCGACAAAGAATCCGATCAGACTGGCCAGCACCGCGACTCTGGCCGAGCGGGAAAATCGCGTCCAGTTGGTGGCCTGGGTCGCCCCGCTGACAAAGGTACCAAACACCAGGGTGATCGCCGTGGACAGGTTCAACTCACCCGTCGGCACCACCGCCAGCAGGCCATCCAGCCCGCCGACCTGTACCGTTGCCACCCACATCGACAGGCACAGCAGAATGCCCATCGCCGGCACCGCGATATACGACAGGATCTCAAGGCCGCGATACCCCACGTATGCCGTCGCGCAGAACACCAGCCCAAACAGCACCATCAAACCCAGCATGCTGCCCTGGCTCAATGCGAAATATTTGCCCAGTACCACGGCTGCCGTGGCGGTACCCCAGGCATACCAGCCGATCTGGGTAAAACCGAGAATCAGGTCGCTGAGCTTGCTGCCCACCTCGCCGAAACAGAAGCGGCCCATCAGCACGGAGTTCAAGCCGCTTTTGAACGCGATGTATCCCAGTCCTGCAGCGTAGATGCCCAACAGCAGGTTACCCAACGCCACGACACCGAGCATATCGACGAAGCTGAACGCCACACCCAGTTTGCCGCCGGCAAACATGGTCGCGGTAAAAAAGGTGAACCCCAACAGCACCATCGCGGTGGACGCCAAGCCCTTGCGCGCATGCAGCGGGACCTCGCTGAGAGGGTAATCGTTGCCCGGTTCGTGCTGCGTCATGTGCCTTGCTCCCTGATGGTTGACGCAGGTGTGTTGCACCGCGCGTGCCAAACCGGCAGGCGGTCAATAATCACTGCACCGTACTTTTAGCCATCTGAAAGACCGGTGCTCACCCAGCGCGAAAGCGGTGCAGCAGTGAGACACATTGGATCGTTAGCTGAGTCAGAGTTGTTTGCTCATATACACCCTGCGCAGGCCGTTCTCGACGCAATGATGGGTTTTTACATAGCCTCTGCGAGTGTAGAGCGCGATATTCTCGGTCATGGCTTCATTGGTGTAGAGGACGATGCTCGTAGCGCCCGACTGAACAGCCTGTTGCTCGGCAAAGTCCATCAACTGCCGCCCGAACCCGAGGCCCTGGGCATTCGGGTCGACGGCGAGGTTATCCAGCAAGAGCGCATTACTGGCAAAGGCCAGGATGATAAAACCCTGAACCCGCCCGCCATCGTCCAGCACATGCACCCCGCCGCAGGCAACCCGTTGGTGATAGTCCTCCAGCATCGGGCCGGGTTTACGACCGATGCGCTCTATGTACGGCGCGTAGGCGGCCTGGACAATGAATTCAATGGCAGTGACATCGTGGGCGGTAGCGGGGCGTATCATTGTTGCGGGCTCCGTCGAAAAATGACTGGTATGTGACCGTGCACAAAAAAGCCACCCGCAGGTGGCTTTCCATTCATCAACCGCTCACTCGCCGCGATAGATGCAACCGCTGGTGCAGGTCTCATGGATGCGGATCGCGCTGAGTTCCGGCAGCAGAGGTTTGAGTTCGGTCCAGATCCACTTGGCCAGCACTTCGCTGGTCGGGTTTTCCAGGCCGGGGATGTCGTTGAGGTAGTTGTGGTCGAGGCGTTCGTAGAGCGGCTTGAAAATTGCCTTGATCTCCGAAAAGTCGCGAATCCAGCCGGTATGGGGATCCAGGTCGCCGCTGAGATGGATCGCCACTTTGAACGAATGCCCATGCAGGCGCCCGCACTTGTGGCCTTCCGGTACATGGGGCAGGCGATGGGCGGATTCGAACGTAAACTCTTTGAAGATTTCCACGGTATTTTCGGCTCGGTCAGGTATCTGGCAGGCGGCGAGTTTAACAGCTTGATCCCGCACTGCGCACACCGTCCCTCGCTCCTGCCGTTTTAGAGGGCCAGCAGCCGCTCGCCCAGCCTGCCGTTATCCGCCAATTGCAGAAACTCATCCCCCAGCCGCTGGCTCTCGCTCATCGCGGTTTGCCAGTATTTGTGGCGACTGGCGTCATCGCCCATGAAGCGCTTGAAATCGCTGCGGTCAGGCAGTTTGCCGTGGGGCAGGCGAGCGAGGTAGTCCTTTGAGGGCGCCAGTAGCAACACATCCTGCAAACCCTGTTGACTGCTGCGGCGCCATGGCAGGCCCTTGTCGAACCAGCCTGGAATGACCCGGTCGGTAAAGTGCGGGTACAGCACGATGTCATCACCGCTGTAGGGCAGGTCGAGGTGGTAATCCAGCAGGCCGCCGTCGCGGTAGGTGCCTGCGCCTGCGCCGGGCAGGTCGCGCACGCCTTGCATCACCATGGGGATCGAGCCGGAGGCGAGCAGCGCCTGGCGCAGGTTGCCCACACCCAGCGCAATGAAGCGCGACGGGAAATCCTTCAAGGGGTGCACCGGCGGCGCCTGGCGCGGGTCGTGGATGATCAGCCGCTCGAAATGCCGCGACAGCCGTGCGCGAGCGCGCAGGTTGTCGGCAATCACCGACGACAGGCCCAGACCCAGCCGTCCGCGGTGGTCATCGGCGAGCAGGCCGTGGCTTTTGACCACCATGATGTTCAGCCGATAGTCGGGATTGTCCAGCACCTGTGCATCGCGGCCGGCCAGTAGATCGTCGAGCATGCGCTGGCAACTGCGGGTGACCTCGGAAATGGTCACGCCTTTGGCAAACCGTTGTTCGTTATACAGACGCCCGAGATCAAGCAGGCCTTGCACCGGGTCGGGCAGGCACGCGCTGGCAA
Organism: Pseudomonas sp. PvP025; assembly: GCF_017832155.1. Lineage (NCBI taxonomy): Bacteria > Pseudomonadati > Pseudomonadota > Gammaproteobacteria > Pseudomonadales > Pseudomonadaceae > Pseudomonas > Pseudomonas sp. PvP025. The sequence goes on from NZ_JAFIBJ010000001.1 coordinate 373,830, forward strand.
ACCGCCAGGAACCGATGGACGCGCCGATCAGTGCGCGCTCACGCGGTGTACGGCGCAGCCAGTCGCCAAACAGCGCCAGGTCCAGACCCTGGATTCCCAAAGCCTTGGGGCCGCCAGCTGCGCCCGGCAGGATGCCGACCTCGGCAGGCCCAAGGCCTTGCTCACGGATACGGGTGAATGCGCGTTTACCCGCCTTGAGGGTCAGGGCGGAAAACTTGACATGAATAGCGGCCATACACGTCTCAAACTGAAGGAGCGAGTTCGCTCGCGAAAAACGCCAACCATAACGCGTGTATCCGGAATAAACAGAGTGACGTTGAGATTTTTCTTATGGAAAATTGCCATGGTGGCAATTCAGTTTGAGTTAAGTTGCAGCGCGTACCGTCGCAGATGTAGGAAATACATCCTGAAACGGAGACTCATCATGAAGCGCCCCACAGCGCTGGTCGCCGCCGGTATCATCGCTGCGTTTGCGGTGCAGGCGTGGGCAGTGAACCCCGACAAACCACCGAATGTGCCCGGCGCTGTTACCATTGTCGCCTTCGATCAGCTTGAAGCCACGGCGCTGGCTTTGCATCCGGGTTCGACCCTGTTGGACACCGACCTGGACGAGCACTATGGCCGGTACATCTATGAGGTCGAGATCGAGGATGCCCATGGCGTCGAATGGGACGTTGAACTGGACGCGCTCTCCGGGCACGTTCTCAAGAATCATCAGGATACGTAATGACGGTATATCGACGCGTCGCGAGTCTGGCAGTGCTGGTGCTCCTGGCCTTCTGCTCAAGCCTGGCCGCCCGCGACCTCAACCAGGACGAAGCGCTGGCGCTGCGCCAGCAGGGAGTGATCCTGCCGCTGGAGCAACTGCTGCAGCAGGCGATGGCGCGGCATCCCGGGTCCAGACTGTTGGAAGCGGAGCTTGAGAAAAAGCACGGCGAGTATGCTTATGAAGTCGAACTGGTGACGACTGACGGCGTGGTGCGCGAAATCAAACTCGACGCCACCACCGGTGTGCTGATCAAAGATAAGGAAGACTGATGCGCCTGCTACTGGTGGAAGACAACGTACCGCTGGCCGATGAACTGCTGGCTGGCCTGCAGCGTCAGGGTTACGCGGTCGACTGGCTGGCCGATGGGCGCGACGCCGTGTATCAGGGCCGCAGCGAACCCTATGACCTGATCATCCTCGACCTTGGCCTGCCGGGCCTGCCCGGGCTCGACGTACTGGTGCAGTGGCGCGCAGCGGCATTGGCCACGCCCGTGCTGATTCTGACCGCCCGCGACTCCTGGGCTGAACGCATCGAAGGGCTCAAGGCCGGCGCCGACGATTACCTGAGCAAGCCCTTTCACCCTGAAGAACTGCACCTGCGCATCCAGGCGCTGTTGCGTCGCTCCCATGGGCACGCGAACCAGCCGACCTTGCAAGCGGCCGGTCTGCATCTGGATGAAGGCCGCCAGTGCGTGCTGCGCGACGGTGAGGAAATCCAGCTGACTGCCGCGGAATTTCGCCTGCTGCGCTATTTCATGCTGCACCCCGAACAGATCCTGTCGAAAAGCCATCTGGCCGAGCACCTGTATGACGGTGAGACGGAGCGCGACTCCAATGTGCTGGAAGTGCACGTCAATCACCTGCGTCGCAAGTTGGGTCGCAGTGTGATCGAAACCCGGCGCGGCCAGGGTTACCGGTTTGGCGCCAGCCCTGTATGAGGTCGATCCAGCGGCGCCTGAGCCTGGGGTTGATCAGCGTGATGGTGATCGTCGGCGTGGTGCTGGCGCAAACCAGCCTATGGTTGTTCGAGGCCGGATTGCAGCGCTACCTGGAAGCCGGTCTGCGTAACGACAGCGAGAACCTGCTGGTGGCGCTGGTGCGCGGGCCGGGCGGCGTGCAGCTGGATGAGCAACGCCTGTCGCCGGCCTATCAGCGGCCTTTTTCGGGGCATTATTTCCGTATCGATTTTGCCGAAACACACTGGCGTTCCCGTTCACTGTGGGACCAGGAACTGCCCAGGCTGCCCGAGACCGGTCTGAAGGGTAACCTGCAGTTGGGGCCGGAAGGCCAGCAACTGCTGGTATTGCGTTCGGATTACAAACGCTTTGGCCAGTCGATTTCCATCAGCGTGGCCCAGGACTACACGCCGGTGCGCGAAAGCTTTCGGCTGATGCGTCAGATCGGTCTGGTGATGGGGCTGGCGGCCTTGTTGTTGGTGCTGGTGCTGCAACGGGTCACTGTGCGCCGAGCCTTGCGCCCGCTGGAAACCGCGCGTAACCAGATCGCCCAACTGCAACAAGGCCAGCGCTCGCAACTGGACACCCAGGTGCCGCTGGAGCTGGAGCCGTTGGTGGCGCAGATCAACCACCTGCTGGCCCACACCGAAGACAGCCTCAAGCGTTCACGCAATGCTTTGGGCAACCTTGGCCACGCGCTGAAAACGCCGTTGGCCGTGATGCTGAGTGCGGCGTCGAGCGAGGCGCTCAGGGAGCACCCGCAGTTAAGCAAACTGCTGCGTGATCAGCTTGAGCAGGTGCAACAACGCCTTAACCGTGAGCTCAACCGCGCGCGCCTGGCCGGCGAAACCCTGCCGGGTGCATTGTTTGACTGTGAACAGGAGCTGCCGGGCCTGCTCGCCACCTTGAACATGATCCACGGCGAACACCTGGGCCTGAGCTACCAGGTTGCTCCCGGACTGCAACTGCCGTGGGACCGCGAAGATTTGCTGGAGCTGCTCGGCAACCTGCTGGACAACGCCTGCAAATGGGCGGATGCCGACGTACGGCTGACGATCAGCGAAACCGAAAAGAGTTACCTGCTGGCCGTGGAAGATGACGGCCCGGGTATTCCCGAGGCCCAGCGGCAGCAAGTGCTGAGCCGTGGTACCCGCCTGGACGAACAGATCGACGGCCACGGCCTGGGCCTGGGCATCGTGCGTGACATCGCCGAGGTGTGGGGAGGGGTGTTGCAGTTGCAGGAATCCGAATTGGGTGGCCTGAAGGTACTGATCGAGCTACCCAAACGCCATTCCTGAGTTGCCAAAAACCAAGGTGCGGGGGAAGCGCTCAAGCTGAAGTAATGACTGCGTACGCGCTATTTCAGGCAGCCACATCCCAGTGGTGAGCAGGCTTGTTGTGGCGAGCGGGCTTGCCCCGCGTTGGGGTGCGAAGCGCCCCCAATCGAGCAAAACGCGGTGTACCTGATACGGCTCAGCGCCTGGCTTTGGGGCTGCTGCGCAGCCCAACGCAGGACAAGCCTGCTCGCCACAGGGAATCTGCGCTTAACTGAACGGCATTAGGGCAAGCCCGCTCGCCACGGAGGCTGCTGGTGCCGTTGCCTCCTGAGGCTTACACCCTGAACTGATCCATCAACCCCTGTTGCTGATTGGCCAGGCTGTTCAATGCCTGGCTCACCCGCGCCGACTCATTGGCCTGCTCCGACAAGGATTCGGTGACATCCCGGATCGTCGCCACGTTGCTGTTGATCTCCTCGGCCACCGCGCTTTGTTCTTCTGCGGCGCTGGCGATCTGCAGGTTCATGTCGCTGATCACCGTGACCGCCTCGCCAATCTGACGCAGTGCGGTCACCGCCTGGCCGACCTGTTCGACGCTGCCCTGGGCCTGGCGATAGCTGTTGCCCATGGCGCCCACCACGGTTTCAGTGCCGCCTTGCAACTGCTCGATCACCCGCCGGGTTTCTTCCACCGACTCCTGAGTGCGCCGCGCCAGGTTGCGCACTTCGTCGGCCACCACCGCAAAGCCGCGACCGGCCTCACCGGCGCGGGCGGCCTCAATGGCAGCATTTAGCGCCAGCAGGTTGGTCTGCTCGGCAATGGCGCGAATCACTTCCAGCACCGAGCCGATTTTCTCGCTGTTGACGGCCAGGCCTTCGACCTGAGCCATAGCGGTGCTCATATCAGCGGCAAGCTCACCGATATTACGCGTGGTGCGGTCGATCACCGTCAGGCCTTCGCGGGTCGCCTGGTCGGCATCGCGTGCGGCCTGAGCGGCCTGAGCGGCACTGCGGGCCACGTCCTGCGCGGTGGCGCTCATCTCATGGGAGGCGGTGGCCACCTGATCGACCTGGCGATACTGCTGTTCCATGCCGGCGCTGGTCTGAGTGGCAATCGCGGCGGATTGGTCAGCGGTGCCGCGGGCGTCCTGCACCGAGCGTTTGACCTCGGCAATAATCGGTTGCAGCTTGTCGAGGAAACGGTTGAACCAGCCGGCCAGTTGCCCCAGCTCATCCTGTTTGGCGTAGGCCAGGCGGCGGGTCAGGTCGCCTTCGCCGCTGGCGATATCTTCCAGCATGCGCGCCACACCGAGGATCGGCCGTGTCACGCTGCGGGCCATCAGCCACACCAGGATCAGGCCGAGCACGGCGGCCAGCAGGCCCAGGCTTAACTCCAGCCAGGTGCCGCGGGCGTTGTCGGCATCCAGTTGCGCCTTCAGCGCTTCGGCCGGGCCCATCAGGACTTTTTCCGGCACATCCAGCAACACGCCCCAGGGTTTGCCGTCTGGAATGGGGGTGAACGGCGCAAGCACTTTCAATTGATGATCGGCGCGCAGGCTGCGTACCTGGGTGCTTCCGGCGAGTGCGCTGATCAGTTGCGCGCCGCTGGTGCGGTCGACCTGGTCCAGGCGTTGGCTGAGCTTGCTCGCATCCGGGCTGTAGCCGGCGAGCACACCGGTGGGGCTGAGGATACTGACCTGGGTCTGGCCGTCATACAGTTTCTGGCTGGCCTGCTGGCTCACCGCCTGCAGGCTGTTGAGGTTGATGTCCACCGACAGTGAAGCGACGACCTTGCCATCGACCATCAGCGGAAACACGATGCTGGTCATCAGCACGTTTTGCCCGTCGATCACATAAAAATACGGTTCGATCACGCAAGGTTTGAGGGTGGTGCGCGGGCACGTGAACCAGGCGTTGGCCTTCTCGCCACTGGGACCGACGGAAACATCGGCCATGTCGCTTTCCGGCAGCGCCATGGAGGTGATCTTGCCCGGTGTCGGTTGCGACCAGTACAGCGCGAAACGTCCCTTTTCATTGCTGCCCAGTTCGGCCTGATTGGCGAACAGCTCATCCTTGCCGTCCAGTGCATTGCTTTCGAACACCAGGGACAGGCCGAGCAGATCGGGGTTGGCCTGCAATGCGGCCTTGACCTGCCGGGTCAGGTCTTCGCGCGTGTCGAAGGCGTCGAGAAAACGTTTTTCGGCCTGTTCGCGCAGGAACAGTACCTGACGGGAAAAACCGTGGCCGTACTGGTAGGCGTCCATGAACTGCCGGCGAATGTTCAGTGCCTGTCCCTCACCCTGTGCCTCGATGCGAGCCTGCGCCGCCTCATCCAGCATTTGCATGCTGGCCGCCTTGACCTGTGCCGAACTGTGTTCCATGCGATACAGCGACAGGCCCACGAGCAGGGTGACGATGCCCAGCAGGCACAAACCGGCGAGCAGGGTGATTTTCCATTGAATGGACAGTTGTCTAAGGGACATCAAAAAGCATCCTTAACCTGAAGGCACAGAGAACTACTGTGTCGGCTGCGGCGAAAGATTCTTTATTCAACTGATCCATCGAACCTGAAAACGGCGCCGTTTTTTGACATGCGGCCCTGCCTGCTGCAAAGTGCGCGCCCTCTAACAAGACCTCCTTGAAACCTGTTCGCCGGTCGCCCTATTCATTGGCTGCGCGCGCGGGCATGCCTGTCTTTTTATGTTTCTGCTTGAGGTAACCATGATTAACGCAGTCATCGCCGCGGTCGGCACCATGCTGGTGCTCAGCCTGTCCCGCGTGCATGTGGTCATCGCCATCATTATTGGCGCGCTGGTGGGCGGCTTGACCGGTGGCCTGGGCATCGAGGCCACGCTTCAGGCGTTCAACGGCGGCTTGGGCGGCGGTGCGACCGTGGCCCTGTCCTACGCATTGCTCGGTGCTTTCGCGGTGGCGATTGCCAAATCCGGCTTGGCCCATGCGCTGGCGGACAAAGCGCTGATGCTGGTCGATCGCCAGGAAGCCACTGGTGGCAGCCACGTCAAATGGCTGTTGATCGGACTGCTGTGGGTGGTGGCGATTGCCTCGCAGAACATCCTGCCGATCCATATCGCGTTCATCCCGTTGCTGGTGCCTCCGTTGCTGTATGTGCTGACCAAGCTGCAACTGGACCGCCGCCTGATCGCCTGCGTGATGACTTTCGGCCTGATCACGCCGTACATGTTCTTGCCAGTGGGCTTCGGCAATATCTTTCTCAACCAGATCCTGCTGGCCAACGTGGCCAAGAGCGGGGTGGACGTAAGCCAGGTCAACGTCACCCACGCCATGGGCCTGCCGGCACTGGGCATGGTGGTCGGCCTGCTGGTGGCCGTGTTTGTCAGCTACCGCAAAAAGCGCGTGTATGACCTCGAGAAAATCGAGCGTGTCGAGCAGGTGGCCGTGCAATACAACCCGCTGACCCTGCTGGTGGCCGGCCTGGCGATTGCCTCGGCGTTCATCATTCAGTTGTGGCTGGATTCGATGATCATCGGCGCTTTGGCCGGGTTCCTGATTTTCTCGGTATCGGGCATCGTGCGCTGGCGCGAAACCGATGATCTGTTCACCGAAGGCATGAAAATGATGGCGATGATCGGCTTCATCATGATCGCCTCGTCGGGCTTTGCCGAAGTGCTCAAGGCCACCGGTGACGTGCGCTCGCTGGTGGAAACCTCGGCGGCCTTCATCGGCCACAGCCGTGGGGTGGGGGCGTTGTTGATGCTGCTGGTGGGCCTGCTGGTGACCATGGGCATTGGCTCGTCGTTTTCCACGGTGCCGATTCTCGCAGCGATCTTCGTGCCGCTGTGCGTGCAACTGGGCTTCAGTCCGCTGGCCATCGTGTGCATCGTCGGCACGGCCGGCGCGCTGGGCGACGCCGGTTCGCCTGCCTCCGACTCCACCCTCGGCCCGACCTCCGGCCTGAACATCGACGGCCAGCATCACCATATCTGGGACACCGTGGTGCCGACCTTTCTGCACTACAACATCCCGTTGCTGGCCTTCGGCTGGATCGCCGCGATGACCCTCTGAGGCGAACGCCGCCATCGACCGATGTACGGCGGCTACGCTCAGTGCAACAAAGATGGCACTCGCAGGATTCGCTGCGGACTAAGCAGCAGGATGCACCCCGCTTTTTTCACACGGACCGGACATGAACGCGACCAACCTTCAATTCAAAACCCTGCTGCTGATGCTGGTCCTGGTGACCGTGGCGTTCATCTGGATATTGCTGCCGTTCTACGGCGCGGTGTTCTGGGCAGTGATCCTCGGCATCATCTTTGCGCCCATGCAGCGCCGCGTGCAGACGAAATTCGGCTGGAACCGCAACCTCACGTCCCTGACCACGTTGACGGCGTGTCTGGTGATCGCGATCCTGCCGGTGATCATCACCAGCGCCCTGCTCGTGCAGGAGGGCGCCACGCTGTACAAGAACATCGAAAGCGGCAAGCTGGATGTGGCCGGTTATATCGAGCAGTTCAAGAACTTCCTGCCGCCTTACTTCCAGCACCTGCTGGACCGGTTTGGCATGGGCAATCTGGAGGGGCTGCGCGAAAAGATCGTCAAGGGCGCGATGCAGGGCAGCCAGTTTTTTGCGTCACAGGCGTTCAGCTTTGGCCAGGGTACGTTTGATTTCCTGGTGAGCTTTTTCATCATGCTGTATCTGCTGTTTTTCCTGCTGCGCGATGGCCCGGAGCTGGTGCGCAAGGTGCGTACCGCGGTGCCGCTGGCCGAGCCGCAGAAGCGTCGCCTGCAATTGAAGTTCAACCGGGTGGTGCGGGCGACGGTCAAGGGCAACGTATTGGTGGCGGTGACTCAGGGCGCGCTGGGCGGCTTGATTTTCTGGTTTCTCGACATTCCCAGCGCGCTGCTCTGGGCCGTGCTGATGGCGTTTCTATCTTTGTTGCCGGCGGTCGGCGCGGGGATTGTCTGGGCGCCAGTGGCGGTTTACTTCCTGCTCAGCGGGGCGATCTGGCAGGGTGTGGTGCTGGGGCTGTTCGGCGTGTTCGTGATCGGCCTGGTCGACAACGTGTTGCGCCCGATTCTGGTCGGCAAGGACACCAAGATGCCGGACTACCTGATCCTGATCTCGACCCTGGGCGGTCTGTCGGTGTTTGGCCTCAACGGCTTCGTGATCGGTCCGCTGGTGGCAGCGCTGTTCATGTCCAGCTGGGCGCTGTTTGTGGAGACCAAGCCGCGGGTCAAGTTGCCGTTGCCTTAAGCGCGAAGCGACGTTTGTTGCAGCTGCTGTTTTGCGTCAGACAGTGACAGGAGCGGGCCACTGATGGGCTCGCCATTGCTTACCAGGTACCAGCAGGCCAGCAGACCCCTGTTGCGCAGGGAAGCGGGAACGGCGGTGCCGACGACGGACATGATGTGAACGGTGGTGGGCATACAGACCTCCAAACGTGATGATGGGGCTACCTTAAGCGGCATGAAGGCACGGGAAAAATCATCTGTCTCGATAGTCGTCATCAACGCCAGGCGTTACTCCACCACCTGATCAAGCATGTGCACCACTTCCGCTTCACTGAGCACGCCTTTGCGCACCAGATTTTCCGCCAGCAACGCCAGGAACTTCGCGTTGCGGTGGCCTTCCAGGTGCTTGAGTTCGGTCAATGCGTTGTAGACCTTGCTGGATGTGCACAGGCCTGCGGTGCGGTGTGGGTTTTGCGTGGGCATGGTCAGTCGTCCTTTGTTGTTATTGGGTGGACAGGCGCGGTGATGAGCGTGTGAGTGGCTCCAACATGCCAGCGCCGGCCCCGGTCAAGCAAGCAGACTTTGACATCAATGATGTGGGATTACGCGTTGGTCGCTGTCCTCAAAACGACCCCCACGCGGCTGAGTCGGACGTAGCCCCCATGAATTGCGCGCAAAAAAAGGCCCCGCGTGTGGGCGGGGCCTGTTCATACAAGGTGATGACGCTTACCAGCCGCGGCCGTAGTAGCCATGGGGAGGACCGTAGTAGTGGGCAGGTCCGTAATAGCCGCGCGGTGGGCCGTAATAGACCGGCGCCGGGCGATAATAGACCTCGCGCTGCACATACACCGGCGGCGGCGGGGCGTAGTAGACCGGTGGCGGCGCCGCATAGACCGGCTGCGGTTGCACATACACCGGTTGCTGTTGCACATAGACCTCACGGGGCTGGTTGGCCACCACGGAGCCCACTACGGCGGCGCCCACCAGTGCACCCAAGACGGCAGGGCCACCCCATCCACCACCGTGGGCGGAGGCTTGGCCGGCCATTGCGAGTGCGCCGATAAGCAAGGCGATCCTGGGGAGTTTACGCATCATGGTCATTCCTCGGTTAGCCCCTGCGCTTGTGGTCTGCAATCAATAGACTCAAGTAATGTCGCGGGGATACTTTTAAGACAACGTATTTCTGAAAAACAGCACAGCCGCCAGGTAAAGGTTGTGTAAGGTCTGTACCGATTTGCTTACTTTCAAGGAGCTACCATGCAGATGCACCCCAACAAGGACACCCAGCTGTGCATGTCACTGTCGGCGCGTCCCGGAAATTTTGGCCTGCGTTTCCATAACCATCTGTACGAGCAGTTGGGCCTGAATTTCTACTATAAGGCCTTCAGCAGCCGCGATCTGCGCGGCGCGATCGGCGGCATCCGGGCGCTGGGTGTACGCGGTTGCGGGGTGTCCATGCCGTTCAAGGAGGCTGCCATTGCCTTGGTGGACGAACTTGACGAGTCGGTTCAAGCCATTGATTCCCTGAACACCATCGTCAACACCGATGGCCATCTCAAGGCGTACAACACCGACTATATCGCCATCGAACAACTGCTGAAAAAACATATGGTGCCCAAGGATTCCACGTTTGCCCTGCGCGGCAGCGGCGGCATGGCCAAAGCTGTGGCCAGTGCACTGCGCGATGGCGGCTATGCCAACGGCGTGATCGTGGCGCGCAACGAAGCGGCGGGCCGGGCGCTGGCGCAGAACCTGGGCTATGAATGGCAGGCGCACCTGGGCGAACTGCGCCCGCAGATGCTGATCAACGTGACCCCGATCGGCATGACCGGCGGATCGGAAGCGGATCAGTTGGCGTTTGACGCCGATGCGGTGGATAGCGCGGACACGGTGTTCGATGTGGTGGCGATTCCTGCCGAAACGCCGTTCATCCTGCGAGGCAGGGCCAAAGGCAAACGAGTGATTACCGGGCTGGAGGTGATCGCGATTCAGGCACTGGAGCAGTTTGTGCTTTACACCGGCGTACGGCCGACGAATGAGCAATTCGAGGCGGCAGTCGCCTTCGCCCGGGGTTGAAGCCCTGTGCCGATCCAAATGTGGGAGGGGGCTTGCTCCCGATGGCGGTGGGTCAGCAACAAATTCAGTGACTGACACTTCGCCATCGGGAGCAAGCCCCCTCTCACCTAGGTCACCGCGTTACGCCCGTTCCAACTGTGCCAGGCGCTCTTCAAGGGCGGCAATGCGCGCTTCCAGTTCTTCAATGCGCTCGACCGGGACGCCCTGCGCCCCACGTTCCACCGGACTTCCGCGCGCCGCGATGATCACTTCGATATCCGCCGGGTCGCCCAGCGCATGGGTGTAGCGGTCTTCGCGCTGCCCCGCCTGGCGCGGTACCAACAGCGCCAGGCCTCGCGCAATCAGGCGTTCGAGCTGGTGCATCACCTGCTCGGCGTCTTCAAAGTCATGCATGCGCCCGCTGCGGGTCAGCAACTCGTTGACCGTCTGTGGCCCGCGCAGAAACAGCAGGCCGATAAGAATCACCTGGGCCGGCACCAGTTCCAGGGCTTTTTCCACACGGTGTTCCCAGCGGTCGGCGCGGCTGCCCATCACCAGCCGGGTAAAGCCCTGACCTTCGAGTACGCGCAGGCTTTGGCCGACCTGACCCGGGCTCAGGTTCATCACCGGCTCGCGGCTGGTCTTCTGGTTGCAGGCCAGCGCCAGCGCGTTGAGGGTCAGGGGGTAGGTTTCCGGGTTGGTCGCCTGTTTTTCGATCAGGCAGCCCAGGATGCGGATTTCCGTGCTGTTCAGGCGCGGCTCAGGGGTGTCGGTGTCGTGCTCGGCGGTCATCGCGCTTTCCCTATGCAGTGAGAGCACTAGCCTATGCCGGAAAAAATAAAAGACAAGCGGCTGGCATGCCTATAATCGACGCTGGTTCAAACCCTGCCATAACCGTGAGACTGTCATGACTATTTCCCTGTACGCCGCCTCAATCCCGGTCTTCAAGCAAATGCTCAGCGCCCTGAGCGATGTGCTGAACAAAGCCGAAGCCCACGCCACCGCCAAAAACATCGAGCCGAACGCGCTGCTGCAGGCGCGCCTGTTCCCGGACATGTTCGCACTGGTGCGCCAGGTGCAGATCGCCGTCGACTTCGCCAAGGGTGTCTCGGCACGCCTGGCCGAGATCGACGTGCCCAAGTACGAGGACAACGAAGTCACCTTCGCCGACCTGCAAGCGCTGATCGCCAAGGTGCTGGCCTTCATCGACACCCTCAAGCCCGAGCAGATCGACGGCAAGGAAGGCATCGAGATCGTCACCCGCCCAGGCACACCGAAAGAGAAGCGCTTCACTGGCCAGTCCTACCTGTTGACCTACGGCCTGCCGCAGTTTTTCTTCCATGTCACTACGGCCTATGCACTGCTGCGTCATAACGGTGTGGAAGTGGGCAAGCGTGATTACATGGGCGCGTTCTAAGCAGCCATTTACAAAAAAACCGGGGTGGATCTTCAATGAGCCACTCCGGTTTTTTTGTGTCTGCGTTGGCGGTCAGGGCAGGGCGGTAAACAACTCGCGTCGTGCGCCTTCGGTAATCGCCACGATGCCGGGGTGCTTGACCTTGCGCTCCACCGAGATGGCGTAGAACGACTCGGTCACCGCATCGGTCTGGCCAATTAAAGCCACGCCGTACTGGCGCACCACCTCGTCGGCAATCACGCTGGGGGCGATGAATATGCCGCTGCCGGATTGGCCGAAGGCCTGCATCAAAGCGCTGTCGTCGAACTCGCCGATGATCTTCGGCTGGATCTGCTGCTCGGCAAACCAGCGCTGCAAACGGCTGCGCACCACCGTCTCCGCGCCCGGAATCAACAATGGCGCGCCCTGCAAGCAGTGTGGGAAAGCGCCGGGATGCCGGTCGGCCAAGGCCTGGGTGGCGAAAAAACTGATGCCGCATTCGCCCAGTTTCTGGCTGTAGCCCTTGATGTCGAGGTGCGTCGGCATCGGGCTGTCAGAGATCACCAGGTCCAGGCGCTGGATCGCCAGGTCTGCCAATAACCGTTCGAGCTTGTCTTCGCGGCAGGTGATGCGCAGCGGCTCGCTCAACTCCATGGTGGGCGCGATCAGCCGGTAAACAATGGACTTGGGCACCACATCCGCCACCCCGACCCGGAACAGGATCTGCTGTTCATCCGGTTGCGCACGCAACATCGCCTCCAGTTCATTGCCGGTCTGGAACATCTGTTCGGCGTAGGGCAGGGCCTTGCGCCCGGCCTCGGTGAGTTCCAGCTGGCGTCCTACCCGCTGAAACAATGCGATGCCATAGGTATGTTCGAGCAGGCTGATCTGCCCGCTGATGGTCTGCGGCGTGAGGTTCAGTTGCTCGCAGGCGCGCACGATGCTGCCTGTCTTGGCCACCACCCAGAAGTAGTGCAGTTGTCGGTAATTGAGCATGGCGACCTACACTTCGTGAAAATCGAAGTATACGTGAGAAAAATACGAATTTTACTGAACTGTCCGCCTGCATAGAATGCCTCGCTATCACGGGGCCACTCTCTGGACCCATTGGTTCTAACGAGGAATGCATCATGAAACTCAATTCCCTGGGCGCGGCGTCCTTGCTTGCGCTTTCATTGGTGATGATCAGCGGGTGTGATCAGGTCGAAAAAAGTGCACAGCAGGTGTTGGGCAAAGCCACCGAATCGGCCAAGCAGGCCATCGATGACACCCACAAGGCCGCCGAACAGGCGTTGAGCGAAGCGACACAAGGCCTGATCAGCCCGCAAAAAAAGGATGATCAGGAAAAAAACGAGTCAGACTCCAATACCCAAGACACCTAACTTCCCGGCACAACCTCAGGACTGACCTATGGACTACCTTTTACAACTGGCCGCCAGCCCCACCGCCTGGATCGCCCTGGCGACCCTGATCGTCATGGAAATCGTGCTGGGCATCGACAACCTGATCTTCATCTCGATCCTCACCAACAAACTGCCGGAGAAACATCGGGCGAAGGCGCGGCGCATCGGTATCAGCATGGCGCTGATCCTGCGTCTGGGCCTGTTGAGCACCATCGCGTTCATCGTGCAACTGACGGCCCCGGTGTTCGAGATCTTCGGCCAGGCGTTTTCGTGGAAAGACATGATCCTGATCGCCGGTGGCCTGTTTCTGGTGTGGAAGGCGACCACCGAGATCCATCACAGCATGGACCCGGAGCCAGAGGAAAAGACCAGCACCGGCAACGCCGTTACCATCGGTTTTGCCGCGGCCATCGGCCAGATCCTGCTACTGGACCTGGTGTTCTCCATCGACAGCATCATCACCGCCGTGGGCATGACCGAACACTTGCCGATCATGATCATTGCCGTGGTGACCTCGGTGATCGTGATGCTGGTGGCGGCCGAACCGTTGGCCAGGTTCATCAACGACAACCCGACCGTGGTGATGCTGGCCCTGGGCTTTTTGATCATGATCGGCATGACGCTGATCGCCGAAGGCTTCGGTGCCCATGTGCCCAAAGGCTACGTGTATGCGGCCATGGCCTTCTCGGCGGTGATCGAATGCCTGAACATCGCCCGGCGTAACCGCCACAAGCGTTTGCTTGCTGCCCGTCAGTAAGCGCTGAAACAAACAGGCCGGCTGCGCTCACAAGCGCAAGCCGGCCTTTTGCTGTCTGCTAGAATCGTCCCACTTGATAGCTTGAGGTTTCCCATGAACGAGCCGATTCGCCTTACCCAGTACAGCCATGGCGCGGGATGTGGCTGCAAGATTTCGCCCCAGGTGCTGGAAGTGATCCTTGCCGGCAGCGGCGCGCAAAACCTCGACCCCAAGCTGTGGGTGGGCAACGCCTCGCGCGACGATGCGGCGGTGTACGCCATCGACGACGAGCGTGGCGTGGTCTCCACCACTGACTTTTTCATGCCGATTGTCGATGACCCCTTCGACTTCGGCCGCATCGCCGCCACCAATGCCATCAGCGACATCTACGCCATGGGCGGCGACCCACTGATGGCCATCGCGATCCTTGGCTGGCCGGTCAATGTGCTGGCGCCGGAGGTGGCTCGCGAAGTCATCCGTGGCGGCCGTTCGGTGTGCGACGAAGCCGGCATTCCATTGGCGGGCGGGCACTCGATCGACGCGCCCGAGCCGATCTTCGGCCTGGCCGTTACGGGCCTGGTGCACAAGCGCCACATGAAGCGCAACGACACCGCCACCGCCGGTTGTCGGCTGTACCTGACCAAGCCCCTGGGCATCGGCATCCTCACCACGGCGGAAAAGAAGGGCAAGCTGCGCGAGTCGGATATCGGCCTGGCCCGAGACTGGATGTGCACCCTCAACAAACCGGGCAGCCGCTTTGGCAAGTTGGCCGGGGTGACCGCCATGACCGACGTCACCGGTTTTGGTCTGTTGGGCCATCTGGTGGAAATGGCCGACGGCAGTGGCCTTACGGCGCGCATCGAATACGAAAAGGTGCCACGCCTGCCAGGGGTGGAATACTACCTCGACCAGGGCTGCGTGCCCGGCGGTACCTTGCGTAATTTCGACAGCTACGCGAAAAAGCTCGGGCGCGTGCAGGAGCTGCACAAGCGCGTATTGTGCGACCCGCAAACCAGCGGTGGCCTGCTGATCGCCGTCACGCCTGAAGGCGACGCCGAGTTTCACGCCGTGGCGGCGGAGCTGGGCCTGAACCTTACGCCAATCGGCGAATTGCTCGAGCGACAGACCAACGCGGTCGAGGTGATTTGATGGCGGCCGACATCACCGATTACCGCGACATTTTCCTCAACGACCGGCCGATGATGGACACCCGCGCGCCGGTTGAATTCATCAAGGGCGCGTTCCCGGGGGTGATCAACCTGCCGCTGATGACCGACCACGAGCGCCAGCGGGTCGGCACCTGCTACAAGCAGCAGGGCCAGCAAGCCGCAATCGTCCTGGGCCACCAGTTGGTGTCCGGGGCGATCAAGGCTCAGCGTATCGAGCAATGGGCGCACTTCGCCCAGGCCCATCCCCATGGCTACCTGTACTGCTTTCGCGGCGGGCTGCGCTCGCAGATCGTGCAGCAATGGCTGAAGACCGAAGCCGGCATCGAATACCCCCGCGTCGGCGGTGGCTACAAGGCCATGCGTACGTTCCTGGTGGACGCCATCGAGCAAGCGACTGCCCAGTGTGATTTCGTGCTGCTCGGCGGCATGACCGGCACCGGCAAGACCGAAGTGCTCGGCCAGTTGCACAACGCCCTTGACCTGGAAGGCCACGCCAACCATCGCGGCTCCAGCTTCGGCAAGCGCGCCACGGCGCAACCGTCCAACATCGACTTCGAGAATCGCCTGGCGGTGGACCTGCTGAAAAAACGCGCCGCCGGCGTCGAGCAGTTCGTGGTCGAGGACGAGAGCCGCATGATCGGCAGTTGTGCGTTGCCGCTGCCGTTGCACAAAGGCATGCAGCGCTTTGCGATGGTGTGGCTGGAAGACAGCGTGGAAGGGCGCGTGGAACGGATCCTGCGCGACTATGTGGTGGACCTATGTGCCGAGTTCATTACAGTGTTTGGCGAGCAGGGCCAGGCGCTGTTTGCCGAACGCCTGACCCAGAGCCTGGCCAATATCCACAAGCGCCTGGGCGGCGAACGCTTCCAGCGGTTGCAGGCGATTCTGCAGGACGCTCTGGCGGAGCAGGCGCGCAGTGGCGAGGTGCATTTGCACCGGGTGTGGATTGAGGGGTTGTTGCGTGAATACTACGACCCGATGTACGCCTTCCAGCGCGAGAGCAAAGGTGCACGGATCGAGTTTGCGGGGGAGCAGGGGGCTGTCGTGGAGTATTTGCGCGAGCGTGGTATACGGCACGGTTAAAGGGTTGGTCTGACGGGCCTCTTCGCGAGCAAGCCCGCTCCCACCTTTTGATCTGTAACTACATCCAAAACGTGGGAGCGGGCTTGCTCGCGAAAGGGCCATCAGCCTCATCCGAATTCTAGAGAATCACCGCCCCGATCAAGCCACAGACCACCCCGATCAGCATGGTCAATCCGGCCACCGTCACCAGCACCCGCGCATCGAAATCCTTGCGCAGCATCAACAGCGACGGCAGGCTCACGCTGGGGAGGGTCATCAGCAGCGCCACCGCCGGGCCGGTGCCCATGCCAAGGGCCATCATGGTTTGTACGATAGGAATCTCCGCCGCCGTAGGAATCACGAACAGCGTGCCGACAATCGCCAGCGGCACCAGCCACACCAGGCTGTTGGCCATTGCGCCGTCCACGTGGGGGAACAGCCACACCCGTGCCGCGCCCAGGACCAGCACCGCCAGGATGTACACCGGGATGGTGCTCCAGAACAGCTGCCAGAGGGTACGCAGCCAGCGGCCGAGAAACGGTTGCGCGTCCACCGTGCTCACATCGGCCACAGCTTCCAGCGCGGCCTCCGGCACCTGCTCGGGGCGTGCGATACGCTGCGCCACGAGGGACACGCCCACCACCAGCACAATCCCTGCCACCAGCCGCAACGCGGTAAAGCCCCAGCCCAGCACGAAGCCCATGAACACCAGAGTGGCCGGGTTCAACACCGGGTTGGCGATCCAGAACGCCAGCGCCGCGCCCACCGATACCTGCTGACGGCGCATACCCGCCGCCACAGGCGCGGCGCAGCAACTGCACATCATCCCCGGCAGGGCGAACAACCCACCGCGCAGGGTCGAGCCAAGCCCGGCACGGCCGAATAGGCGCAGCAGCCAGTCACGGGGGATCAGCACTTGCAGCAATGAGCCAAGAATCACCGCCAGTACGGCGGCTTTCCAGATCGCCAGGAAATACACTTGGGCGTAGGCCAGCGCGGCCGCCAGGGGCGAGCTTTGCTGGTCATTGAGAATCGAGGCGCCGATGCTGTGGTTGTCGGCCGCGACAAACGCCTTGAAGTAGTAGGGCGACCACTTCACATAGTAGAGGCCGACACAGGCCACCAATAGGAACAGCGCCGGCTTCCACCAGAAAGACCAGCCCCGGTTGGGCTGGGTGGAGATGAGGTTGGACATGCTGATAATCCGCAGAGGAGTCGATAGCGCAGCATCATACGCCCCTGCCGCTCAACCTTCAGATATCTGCACTCACCTGTGTCGCTTCCGGGCAGCTTTGCTCGCCGTCGTTCAGGCCCTGCTTATAGTTGCGACTCAACAACGACGCCTTGCCGTTGTGCCAGGTCAGCGTGAGCACGTAGAGGGTGTCGTAATCGCTGCCGGACCAGTCTTCGGTGATGGTGTGCTTCTCGCCCACCGCTTCGCTGGCCACCTTGTTGATCAGTTCCGGCAGATAGCCGTGAGACCAGGCGGTATAGATGGTCGCGTTGTGGTACTTGTCTTCCACCAACTCGTCGGCCAGGGCGCTGGTGTCGTTGGCCGAGAACTTGATGTTGACCGGCAGGCCGAGCTTGATCGCGCTGGGGCTGATGGTCATCAGCGGACGAATGTAGCTGTAGGAATTATCCTTCTCGCCTTCCTCGATATTGCGCGTCGGGTTGGCTGCAAACACGTAATTGGCCTTGCCGAATTTTTCCGGCAGCACCGTGGCCAGGTTCATCGCACGGTTAAGGCCCTGGCAATTGAGCTGACCGAGGCCGCCGGCCGGTTTTTCGCCGTGGCGCAAAAATACCAGGGTTTGCACGCCGTCCACCGGCTGCGCGCGGCTTTCACGGGCGTCAAGGACGGCAACCATGGCGCCGCTGACCAGCAGCATCGGTAACATAATGTATGAATAGCGTTTGAAACGTTGCACTAGGCGCAGAGGCTTGATCTTCATGATAGGTTCGAGTCTTCGTGCGTCAGGTTAAGGCCGACAGGCCCGGCCACAGTGGCGCTTGGCGCGTGCTGCGGTGTTCCTTGTCGATATAGCAAGGTGCCTCCATTCACCCAAGAGGGCGCACTTAAGAGTGCATCGGGGCACTTTGGTTCGCGCTCGCGGCAGATTAGCGCACCATTGTTGCGCAATGATGACGCATGCACGAAGGTGGGCAGATGACTATGATGGTGAGTTTCCGCCCAGGGGTTTCCCGATGAATCCACTCGCTGCCTTCCCGATCAAAGCCAAATGGCCCGCCCAGCACCCCGAACGCCTGCAGCTGTATTCGTTGCCCACGCCCAACGGTGTCAAAGTCTCGATCATGCTGGAGGAGCTGGGGCTGCCCTATGAGGCGCACAAGGTCAGTTTCGACACTCAGGACCAGCTCTCCCCCGAGTTCCTGTCGCTCAATCCCAACAACAAGATTCCCGCCATCATCGACCCCAATGGCCCCAGCGGCCAGCCGCTGGCGTTGTTCGAGTCCGGCGCGATCCTCATCTACCTGGCGGAAAAAACCAGCCGGTTGCTCTCCGAAGACCCGGCCACCCGTTACGAAACCCTGCAATGGCTGATGTTCCAGATGGGCGGCATCGGCCCGATGTTCGGCCAGCTCGGATTCTTCAACAAGTTCGCCGGCAAGGCTTACGAAGACAAACGCCCCCGCGATCGCTACGCCGCCGAATCACGGCGCCTGCTCGAGGTGCTGGAAAAACGCCTGCTGGGCCGTACCTGGATCATGGGCGACGACTACAGCATCGCCGACATCGCAACCTTCCCCTGGATTCGCAACCTCATCGGCTTCTATGAATCCGGCGACGTGGTGGGCATCGCCGACTTCCCCAATGTACTGCGCGCGCTGGATTGCTTCGTCGCCCGGCCGGCAGTGATCCGTGGCCTGAGCATACCGAGCTGACCCATGCCGACTTTTGATTTCAAGCAACTGGATGTGTTCAGCAGCGTGCCGCTCAAAGGCAACCCGCTGGCGGTGGTGCTGGGCGCTGACAGCCTGACCGACCAGCAGATGGCCGATTTCGCCAAGTGGACCAACCTCAGCGAAACCACGTTTTTGCTGACGCCACGCGATCCAAAGGCTGACTACCGCGTGCGCATCTTCACCACCCTGCGGGAACTGCTGTTCGCCGGGCACCCGACCCTGGGCAGCTGTCACGCGTGGCTGCAGGCCGGCGGTGTGCCGAAGGGCGAAGAGATCATTCAGGAGTGCGAAATCGGCCTGGTGCGTATCCGGCGCCAGGGCGACGAACTGGCGTTTATTGCGCCGCCGTTGTTGCGGTCCGGCGAGGTGGAGGCTTCATTGCTGGAGCGCGTTCGCCTGGGGTTGGGCCTGGCGCCCGGTGCCATCCTGCGCAGCCAGTGGGTCGACAATGGCGCCGGTTGGCTGGCCGTGATGTTGGCCGACCGACAGAGCGTGCTGGACCTGCAGCCCGATTACGCGCAACTGCTTGGCCTGGCGGTCGGCGTGATTGCGCCGAGCGACGTGGGCGACACTCAGTTTGAGGTCCGCGCCTTTGTCGCGGGCGACGGCGCTCCGGAAGATCCGGCCACCGGCAGCCTGAACGCGGGTGTCGCACAATGGTTGCTCAGTGAGGGCCTGGCGCCTGAACATTACGTGGTCAGCCAGGGCACGGCGATGGGCAGGGCAGGGCGCATCCACATCGAACGCCAGGGCGATGAGATCTGGGTCGGTGGCGCCGTTGCGGTGTGTATCGACGGGCGTTTGCAGCTCTAGCGCAAGGCAATTGTTACAGGCCATGCAACAGACTATTGGGCCTTCGGCGTTTGTGCCGTGCAATCAAGGGGCATAAGCTTTTGCCCAACTGTTTCCGCCGTTTTTCAGGAGTTCCATGACCAGCCAGTTCCCCCAGTCCCGTCCCCGCCGCCTGCGCCGCTCACCGCAGTTGCGCGGCTTGTTCCAGGAAAACGAATTCACCCTCAATGACCTGGTGCTGCCGATCTTCGTCGAGGAGGAAATCGACGACTTCGTGCCGATCACCAGCATGCCGGGCGTGCAGCGCATCCCCG
Source organism: Pseudomonas sp. PvP025 (assembly GCF_017832155.1). Classification (NCBI taxonomy): domain Bacteria; kingdom Pseudomonadati; phylum Pseudomonadota; class Gammaproteobacteria; order Pseudomonadales; family Pseudomonadaceae; genus Pseudomonas; species Pseudomonas sp. PvP025. Next base: position 393,896 of record NZ_JAFIBJ010000001.1, read on the forward strand.
AGAAGAAGCTTGCCGGTGAAATCGAGCGCTACGCCCGCGCCGGCATCAAGTCGGTAATGACCTTCGGCGTGTCCCACCACCTGGACGCCAACGGCAGCGACACCTGGCAGGAACGCGGCCTGGTCTCGCGCATGTCGTCGATCATCAAGGACGCCGTGCCGGAAATGATCGTGATGTCCGACACGTGCTTCTGCGAATACACCGATCACGGCCACTGCGGCGTGATGCACGGCGCCCATGTCGACAATGATGCGACCCTGGTCAACCTCGGCAAACAAGCCGTGGCCGCCGCCCGCGCCGGTGCCGATGTGATCGCCCCGTCAGCCGCGATGGACGGTCAGGTCCAGGCCATCCGTCGCGCCCTGGATGACGCCGGCTTCACCCACATCCCGATCATGGCCTACTCCACCAAATTCGCCTCGGCCCTCTACGGCCCCTTCCGCGAAGCCGGCGGCAGCGCCCTCAAGGGCGACCGTAAAAGCTACCAGATGAACCCGATGAACCGCCGCGAAGCCGTCCGTGAATCGCTGCTGGATGAACAGGAAGGCGCGGACGCATTGATGGTCAAGCCAGCAGGCGCCTACCTCGACATCATCCGCGACATCCGCGAAGCCTCGCGCTTGCCGGTGGCGGCGTATCAGGTAAGTGGTGAGTACGCGATGATCAAGTTTGGCGCCCAGGCTGGCGCGATTGACGAAGATCGCGTGGTGCGGGAGACGTTGGGGTCGATTAAGAGAGCGGGCGCGGATTTGATTTTTACGTATTTTGCGATGGAGTTGGCGTTGGCGGGGATTTGATTTTGGTTCGTAGGTCTGTGGCGAGGTGAGTTGCTCGCCACAGGTGCAGTGCTCTTTGATATTTCGAGATCATGCTCAGTTAAATTTTTCATAATCTTGTGCGCCTAATGATGCCAGCCATTTTTTAAAGAAGTCGATCTGTTCTTTTGGGTCGTTTGTTAGGTTTTCCTCCTCGTAATCAAAGATGCGGACGATATCTTCATTGGTCGCTTGTTTGCCTAAGTTCATTTCGTAAGCAACTAGTCCTGCGCTCATTTGAGAGGCCATTCTTGAGGGTCTTACATTTATCTTCGCGCCTTTGCATAGAAAGGTAATATGGGGAAATTCCGCTCGAATTTTAGCCAGGCAAACATACATGTCATTTCCTTCATAAGTTTTCTGAAAGTTTTCAGCTTCCGAAAACGTCATCATAAGTTTTCCAGAGTCATATTTTACTGTCACCTCTGCTTTTTGGTTGTTGACGATCACCTGTATTTTTTGTGTTTTCATGTTATTTCCTATTTGGGTTTGGAATTGAGTAGCCTATATAGCTTCCATCAGCCTTTACCGGTGTAGCACCCAGAATGTCCTCTGAGTTTATTACATGATGGATGGCAAATTCTTTTTCTTTTGGATAAGGTGTTTGCTTTCCTAGCTCTAAATTTATATCGTGACCCTCAATGCTTTTGAGCGTGTATAGATAACCTTTTTTAGTGCCGTAACTTGTGGCGAACATGATTCCTACCGTCCGCGAAGGTGAAGTGCTTATGAAGTTGCTCGCAGGGTCATCACTATCTACCGCGTGCAAGTATAGGTCCTCACTGTCTCCTTTGCTCTTAAACCCATTTTTGAATACCTCGTCAGGTGATGCTTTATCTCCACGGAAAAGATAGTCTTCGCTTTCCTGCGGAGTGGGCGTTGCAGGTTCTATTTTCTTTATAGATGCTTGTTCAGCGGGATCATTAATGCTTAGTGAAGGTTTGCAGCCGTTGTTTTCAGGGCACGTGTTCAAACCTAGCGGATCCACCCAACCCGTAGGATTGGGCACATACTGGTACGCATTGATCCCGCCCGCCAGCTTCACCGGGTCCGGCGTCAGATAGCGCCCAACATCCGGATTGTAGTAGCGATGACGGTTGTAGTGCAGGCCGCTTTCTTCGTCGAAGTATTGACCTTGAAAGCGCAGCGGGTTGTCGACTTTTCCGACGTCGAGGCGGCTGATCTGGCCGTAGGCGCGGTAGTGGGCGGACCAGACGATTTCGCCGTCTGCGGCGGTGAGTTCCTGTGGCGTGCCGAGGTGGTCGAGTTGGTAGTGGTAGGGCTGGGTGGCGTTGGGGCCGAAGCCTTCCAGTAAGGCCAATGGCCGGAAGCTGTCGGGTTCGTAGAGGTAGCTGCGGTGGCGGTCGGCGTGGTGTTCGGCGATCAGTTTGTCGCCTTGCCAGAAGAACTCCGTCGTTACGCCGTCAACGGTTTTGCTGATGCGGCGGCCAAAGGGGTCGTAGCGGTAGTGGGCGGTTTGGCCGCTGGGTTGGGTGAGGCTGGTTAAACGATGTTGGCAGTCGTAGCGGTATTCGGTGACCAGTGCGTGGCCTTTGCCTCGGCGTTCGCGGATCAGGTTGCCGAAGGCGTCGTAGTCGTAATGCCGGTCGCCCTGGATCATCAGGCGATTGCCGGCGACGATGTCCGGGCCGGGGCGGTCGTGCATCAGCAGGTTGCCGGCCGGGTTGTGGCCGAAGCGTTCCTGCAGGTCCTGCGAATGATCGGCGCGGATCAGGCGGTGGAGCGGGTCGTAGGCGTAGCGGTGTTCGCCTTTGCGGGTGTCGAGGATACGACTGAGGTTGCCGGATTTGTCGTAGTCGTATTGGCGGCGGTAGTGGCGGTTTTCCTGTTGCGTGATGGCGTGGGCGTGCAGGCGGTGTTGGTCGTCGTAGTGGTAATGGCTGATTAATTCGCCTTGCTGTCGTTGCTGCTCCTGACCGGTTTTGAATAGATGCGAAGTGAGCACTTCACCGTTGAGCTGAACCGTCGCAAGGTGGCCACCTTTATCGTGGTTAAACGTGACGCGGTTGTTGTCCGGCAGGCGCAGGCGTTGCAGTTGTCCGCAGGCGTCATAGCCATAACGCAAGGTGCCCCAGCCTTGATGCTCGGCGGTCAGGCGGTTTTGTCGATCGTATTCGTAGGCCAGCGCCCAGTGACCGTCTACGACGCTGAGGAGATTGCCCTGGCGGTCGTAGGCATAGTCAACAACGGCGCCGTCCGGCAGGGTTTTTCTGACAAGGCGTCCGGCAGGATCTCGCTCATAACGCGTGATGAGCTGACCGCCATCGTCGCCATGTTCGGTCTTTTCCTGCAGATTGCCGTTGAGGTCATAAACGTAGGCGGTACGCTGGCCATCAAAGCCGATTTCCTGCTCGATCAACCCGTTGGGATGGTAGGCAAGCCGGTAGGTCTCGCCGACCTCGTTTTCAATCTCGGTCAGCAGCAACCGAGCATTGTCGTAGCGGTACTGGACCTGTGTGCCATCGGCATTGAGCCGTCGACTGATCAGGTGCAGCCCGTCGGCATACTCGTAGCGGGTGATATGCCCCAGTTCATCGCGTTCGGCGGTGATTTTTCCGTAGGCGTTGTAGCTGTATTCCCTGCATGCACCGTCCGGCAATATCAGCCGAATCAATCGACCGACGCTGTCCCATTGGTATTGGCTCAGCGCCCCATGCTCATCCTCGCGGGCAACCTCCCGTCCCAGGTCGTCATAGCGATAGCGCTTGATCCCGCCATTGGGCAACTGTTCCTCAAGCAGTTGCCCGCGCTCATTCCACACCAGCCGTTGGCAACTGTGATCGGGATACCAGACGCCAATCAGTTGCCCGTGTTTGTTGTAGCTGTAGTCGGTTATATGGCCGTCTGGATCAGTCTTACGCGTTACGTCGCCTTGCTCGTTGCGCTCGTACTTCCAAACCGCCTCACCCCGGCGCACCACCCGTACGAACCCGTTGTCATGCTCGTAGGACGCCGGCTCATCGTCCCCCGGAAACAGCGCCACCAAGCGCCCAGCGTCGTCATACTGATACGCCGTCACCGCGCCGAGTGGGTCCTGCTCAACCGTCAGCCGGCCTTTTTCATCGTAGGATTTGAAGTGTTGAGCGCCGTCCGGATCAACCCGCTGCACCAGCCGCGCCCGCGGGTCATGCACATACACTTCCTGACTGCCATCGGCGTTATGCACGGTGACGCGTCCGTCATCACCCCACACATAGCGCGTGTCCATCTGCGCAAAACTGGCCCAGTGCCGTACACAGCGCGCCGCCTTGCCGGAACGTTCCCACGCCCAGAAGAAACTCGCCCCACCGGCCAGCCCACGTTCCAGAATCACGTGCTGCTCGTCGTACCGATAAACCTCGCATTCACCTACGGCATTGGTCGCCGACACCAGTCGGCCTGTGTCGTCGTAGGCGTAGGACACAACCGTCTGCTCAGTGACCCACTCGTAAGGCTCACGCCCCTTGGCGCGATGCACCTGATAGTCCACCGCGCCAATCCGGCCCTGCGCATAACGCAACCACAGCGAGCGCCCGGCGCCGTTGTCCAGCCGTTCAATGCGCCCCAGCACATCACGGGAAATGCGCAGCCGGTTGTCATACGCATCGCTGATCGACACCAGCACGCCATCACGAAAGTGGTAAAACCGCGACGCCTGGGCCAGCACCAGTTCATCCGGCAAATCGCCCAGGAAGATCGCCGCTTCGGCCAGGCTGTTGGTGATCGCCGGGCGCGAAGCGGTCGGCAAGGGCAGGGTGGTCGAGCGATTTTCATGGTCGGTCCACACCACCGAATCGCCGGACACGACCAGCCGCTGCGCCAGGGCGTGACTCCAGCCAAACCCCAGCCCAACGTCGATTTCCACCGCACTGGTGCGATACACCCGCGTCCACTCAAACGGTAAAATCCCGTCCAGCGTGCCGTCGGTGAGGGTGAGCAATTCCTCGCCGGTGACCATCGACACCGGGCAGCCGTTGGTCACAGTTTTATCGGAAGAAGCAGACGCATCCCCCGCCGGGTTTTTCGCCGAAACCGGCACGTCATCCACGGGCGATTCGTGCACGAGTGCGGTGCGCTGCTGCTTGCTGCGCACTGCCGGCACGGCGTTCGGCACCAGTTCCTCGCCAACTTTCAGCGGCGCCACCGTCTTGATCGGCGTGGCCGCACTGGCTAACAACACCGGCTTCAGCGCATCGGTATGCTCGTCCAGGTTCGCCTTGCCAAACTGACTGGCTATCTGCTGCAACCACTGGCGTGTACGGTGAGACTTGATGCGGCCGAGCACTTTCGTACTGATGCGCACCGCCATGCCCATCCCGGCCGTTGCCATCGCCAGCAACAAATTGATCAGTACTTCGGCGCCGAGCTCTCCCAGCATTTCGTTCATGTAGGGCGGCGGTAGCAGGCGCATCCAACTGACCAGCGCCGCCAGGTACACGAACAACAAGGGTTCATCGCTGAGCACCAGCAGCCCCTTGGCGAGGGTCTCGGCACTCAACGCCAGTAACTGGTCAAGTTCTGCCTGTGAGAGGTAATGCAGCAGCTTTTCAGCATTTGCCAGCGGGGCTGAAAGCCACTCCAACAGCTGCTTGATGCTGTCCCACAATGAATACAGCGCTTCGCCGAAGCCCTGGGCATAGGCTCGATGCAACGAGCGATAGCGCTTGAGAAAATTCGCCTCGGAATAGCCCTTCCACAAGGGTTCGAATGTGTCGTGCCATTCATTGCGCAGCCAACTTTCGAGGGGGGCGATCACCGATTGATAGGAGGCGTACAGCGCCTTGAAGTGCTCCTGGGAAACGTTGGGGTAAAAGCTGATGCGGTAACGCTGGTTGCGATCACATTCCTTGACCTCAAGAATGCCGCCGGGCCCGATGGTGTGATGGATGGGCTCGCCCAGCGGCCCGCCGTTCGGGTCAATTCGCTGCAGCACCACCGGCGTATTGCCAATGGGCACAAAGCGTGAACTCTCGAACATATGCACCAGAGTCAGCGTGCCATCAGCAGGGCAGGCGGCGACGGTGCTGCTGGGAAAGAGTGAACGGTTGATCGGCGCGACCACCACCTCGTCGCCGACCTTGAACACCTGCTCGATATCGAGCGCGGAAAAGCTGAAATAGCTTTGCGCCCATAGATCGTAGGAATTGAGGCAACGCCGGAAATCGCCGAGAACGGCTTCGACGTCCCGCGTCTTCGAGTCCATGGCGGCCAGCACCAGAAAGCCAATGGCCTGGCTGGTAGGGTTGATCATGAGACAGCCCCGGCAACCAGGGCCTTAACGAACAAATCCATCTGCAATCCTTCGCACTGTGTGATCAGGCGACGGACTTTGCCGAGGTGTCTGGAGGAGGGGAGTAGAGGTTATCCGAGGCTCATGTGGGAGATTTCAGCGGGATGTGTCCCCTTTCAAATGGCGCAGGGTAGAGTGGCGAACCCGCGTTAGACTTGCCTGTCGATATCCGCACTGCCTGGCCCGTCGTTATCCAAGGAAGCTCCATGTACTCAACACGCTTGATCCTCAGCCTCACGACTTTGCTGGTGCTGGCCGGCTGCTCAACGTCACGCGGCCCGCAGCAGCCGGAACGCAGCGAGGCCGACGTGAAGGCGCAGATCGTGCGCCTGCTGCCCGCCAAAGTCGCCGACCGCAACGGTTGGGCCCAGGACATTTACACCGCGTTCGATACCCAGCACATCTATCCCAGCACCGAAAATATCTGCGCCGTGCTGGCGGTGACCGAACAGGAATCCACCTACCAGGTCGACCCGCCCGTGCCGAATATGGGCAAGATCGCCCAGGATGAAATCCTGCGCCGTGCCGGCAAGGTGCATGTGCCAGCGTTTGTGGTCCGCAGCGCCTTGCAGGTGCGTTCTCCCGGCGGCAAGACCTACGCCGAGCGCCTGAATGCCGCGCGCACCGAGAAGGACCTCAGCGGTATCTTCGACGATTTCATCAGTATGGTGCCTCTGGGCAATACGCTGTTCGGCGGCTTCAACCCGGTGCACACCGCAGGCCCGATGCAGGTCAGCATCGAGTTTGCGCAGAAGCAGGCGCGCGATTATCCCTACACGGTGGACGGCACGATTCGCCGCGAAGTGTTCACCCGCCGTGGCGGCATGTACTTCGGCATCGCTCACTTGCTGGGCTACCCGGTCAATTATGAACAACCGCTTTATCGCTTTGCCGACTTCAATGCGGGGTGGTACGCAAGCCGCAATGCCGCGTTCCAGGCGGCAGTCAGCCGCGTTTCCGGCAGTGAGTTGGCGTTGGATGGGGACTTGATTCGCTACGGTTCGGTACTACCCGGCACCACCGAGCTGGCGGTGCGCTCGCTGGGCGCGAAACTGGACATGCGCAACCCCAGCATCCGCAGCCAGCTGGAACAGGGCGAGCAATTGGATTTCGAAGACACGACCCTCTACAAGCGCGTGTTCGCCCTGGCCGATAAGGCGGCCGGCAAGCCGCTGCCGCGTGCCGTGTTGCCGGGCATTGTGCTCAAGAGCCCGAAGATCACCCGAAACCTCACCACGGCGTGGTTTGCCAAACGGGTGGATGAGCGTTATCAGCGCTGCATGAAACGCTGAGCCTCTCCGACTGTGATGAAGAGCACCATGTGGGAGGGGGCTTGCTCCCGATAGCGGTGATGCAGTCACGAGTGTGCTGACTGAACCACCGCCATCGGGAGCAAGCCCCCTCCCACAGTTGGACTGTATTGGTCTGTGAAATCAGCTGCGTTCGAGGGCCAGGGCCCCGGCCTGACCGCCGCCGATGCACAGGAGACCCAGGCCTCTTTCGCAGCCAGTTGGAACAGGGCGAGCAATTGGATTTCGAAGACACGACCCTCTACAAGCGCGTGTTCGCCCTGGCCGACAAGGCTGCCGGCAGGCCGCTGCCGTAAGCGCTGAGCCTTTCCAGTCATGATGAAGAGCACCATGTGGGAGGGGGCTTGCTCCCGATAGCGGTGATGCAGTCACGAGTGTGCTGACTGAACCACCGCCATCGGGAGCAAGCCCCCTCCCACAGTTGGACTGTATTGGTCTGTGAAATCAGCTGCGTTCGAGGGCCAGGGCCCCGGCCTGACCGCCGCCGATGCACAGGAGACCCAGGCCTCTTTCGCAGCCAGTTGGAACAGGGCGAGCAATTGGATTTCGAAGACACGACCCTCTACAAGCGCGTGTTCGCCCTGGCCGACAAGGCTGCCGGCAGGCCGCTGCCGTAAGCGCTGAGCCTTTCCAGTCATGATGAAGAGCACCATGTGGGAGGGGGCTTGCTCCCGATAGCGGTGATGCAGTCACGAGTGTGCTGACTGAACCACCGCCATCGGGAGCAAGCCCCTCCCACAGTTGGACTGTATTGGTCTGTGAAATCAGCTGCGTTCGAGGGCCAGGGCTACGCCCTGACCGCCGCCGATGCACAGGGTGGCCAGGCCTTTTTTGGCGTCGCGCTTGATCATTTCATGCAGCAGGGTCACCAGCACGCGGCAGCCTGAAGCGCCGATCGGGTGGCCGATGGCGATGGCGCCTCCGTTGACGTTGACCTTGTCGGCGTCCCACTCCAGTTCCTTGCCCACCGCCAGGGCTTGCGCGGCGAAGGCTTCGTTGGCTTCGATCAGGTCCAGGTCGGCGAGTGTCCAACCGGCCTTGTCCAGGCAGCGGCGGGTCGCCGACACCGGGCCAATGCCCATGATGGCCGGGTCGACGCCGGCATTGGCGTAGCCAGCGATACGCGCCAGCACCGGCAGCCCGAGTGTCTTGGCTTTGTCCGCGCTCATCAGCAACACCGCCGCAGCGCCGTCGTTGAGGCTGGAAGCGTTGCCGGCCGTGACGCTGCCGTCTTTCTTGAACGCGGGCTTGAGTTTACCCAGGGACTCGGCCGTGGTGCCGGCGCGTGGTTGCTCATCCACGGTAAAGGCTACGGGGTCGCCCTTGCGCTGGGGAATCAGGACCGGCGTAATCTCATCGACAAATCGCCCGGCTTCAATGGCCGCAGCGGCTTTTTGCTGGGACGCGGCGGCGAAGGCATCCTGCGCTTCACGGCTGATGCCGTACTTGTCCACCAGGTTCTCGGCGGTGATGCCCATGTGGTAGTCGTTGAACGCATCCCACAGGCCATCGGTGATCATGCTGTCGACCATTTTGGCGTGGCCCATGCGCAAACCGGTGCGCGCGGCCGGCAACACATAGGGGGCCAGGCTCATGTTTTCCATGCCGCCGGCGATGATCACCTCGGCATCGCCGCAGCGAATCGCCTGCGTGCCGAGGTGCAGGGCCTTGAGGCCCGAACCGCAGACCTTGTTCAGGGTCAGGGCGGGTACGGCGTGGGGTAAACCGGCGAGGATCGAGGCCTGGCGTGCCGGGTTCTGACCCGAGCCTGCGGTGAGCACCTGACCGAGGATTACTTCATCTACCTGGGCCGGGTCCAGGCCGGTCTGCTCCAGCAGGCGGCGGATCACGGCGGCGCCGAGTTCCGGTGCCGGAATAGTCGCCAGCGAACCCTGGAAGCTGCCCACGGCGGTGCGGGTGGCAGCAACAATCACGACGTCTTGCATGGCATCGGTCCTCACTGGAAATGCATTTCCGGAACAGTGTCCGGGACGATGAGTTTACCGGCGGTCTTGCTCACAATTTCTTCAACGCTGACGCCTGGTGCGCGTTCCTTGAGGATAAACGCGCCATTGCCGATTTCCAGGTAAGCCAGGTCGGTGAGCACACGCTTGATGCAGTGGGCGCCGGTCAGCGGCAGGCTGCATTGGCTGAGCAATTTCGACTCACCGTCCTTGGACGCGTGGGTCATGATCACGATGATGTTTTCCGCACCGGCCACCAGGTCCATGGCGCCGCCCATGCCCTTGACCATCTTGCCGGGGATCATCCACGAGGCGATGTTGCCCTGCACGTCGACTTCAAACGCGCCGAGCACCGTAAGGTCGACGTGGCCGCCGCGAATCATCGCGAAGGACTCGGCGGAGGAGAAGATCGAGGCGCCGATACGCGCGGTCACCGTCTGTTTGCCGGCGTTGATCATGTCGGCATCAAGCGTCTCTTCAGTAGGAAACGGGCCCATGCCCAGCAGGCCGTTTTCCGATTGCAGCATCACTTCCATGCCGTCGGGGATGTAGTTGGCCACCAGGGTTGGAATGCCGATGCCGAGGTTCACGTAGAAACCGTCCTGCATTTCGCGGGCGACGCGTTGAGCCATTTGTTCGCGGGTAAGCGCCATTTCTTGAGTCCTTATTGTCAGGGCCTGAGGCAGATTATGTGCGGACGGTGCGCTGTTCGATGCGCTTTTCGAAGGTGCCGCAGATGATCCGGTCGACGTAGATGCCAGGGGTGTGGATCTGCGCCGGATCCAGCTCGCCCGGTTCGACGATTTCCTCGACTTCCACCACGGTGATCTTGCCGGCGGTGGCGGCCAGCGGGTTGAAGTTCTGGGCGGTGTGGCGGTAGATGACATTGCCGAAGTGGTCGGCTTTCCAGCCTTTGACGATGGCGAAGTCGCCGGTGATGGATTCTTCCATCAGGTAGGGGCGGCCGTTGAATTCACGGGTTTCCTTGCCTTCGGCCACCGGGGTGCCAACGCCGGTGGCGGTGAAGAACGCCGGAATGCCGGCGCCGCCTGCGCGCATTTTTTCCGCGAGGGTGCCTTGCGGGGTCAGCACCACTTCGATTTCGCCACTGAGCAGTTGCTTCTCGAACATGGCGTTCTCACCCACGTAGGACGCGATCACTTTGCTGATCTGTTTTTCTTCGAGCAGCACGCCGAGGCCGAAACCGTCGACACCGCAGTTGTTGGAGACCACGGTCAGGTCGCGCGTGCCCCTGCGCTTGATCTCGTTGATGAGGTTTTCCGGAATGCCGCACAGGCCAAAACCACCGGCGAGGACGGTCATGCCGTCTTCCAGGCCTGCCAGGGCTTCCTCGTAGGACGCCACGCGTTTATCGAAACCTGCCATATGCACCTCTTTTATTATGTGTGGGCCAGCCAATGAGCCGAGTGTTGCGCCGCCGCATTGATTTGTTAAGTTGTTTTTTAAGGTTGATTGATTTAGAAAACAGCATAGTCGAGCCGCCGCCCGGAGCAGTCATGACCGTCAAACAGCTGCGTGCCTTCCTGGCCGTGGCGCAAAGCCTGAGTTTCGCCGCCGCGTGTGAGCGCCTGCACCTGTCCCAGTCGGCACTCAGCCTGACCATCAAAGGGCTGGAGGAAGGCCTGGGCGGTCGTCTGTTCAGCCGCACCACGCGCAATGTGGCGCTCACCCCGGAGGGCGAATCCCTCCTGCCGCTGGCGCGCCGGTTGATTGCTGACTGGGACAATGCCGAAGACGAACTGCGTCAGCGTTTTACCTTGCAGCGCGGGCGGGTGACCGTGGCGGCGATGCCATCGTTTGCCGGCAACCTGCTGCCGCCGATCCTGACCCTCTTCCGCGCGCGTTACCCTCAGGTGAACGTGACCGTGCATGACCTGATCAATGAGCAGGTGCTGGAAATGGTCCGCGACCGCCAGGTGGAGCTGGGCGTGGCGTTCGAGCCGGGTGAAGGTTCGACATTGGCGTTTACGCCCCTGTATCTGGACCGCTTCATTGCCGTAGTGCCGGGCGACTCACCCTTGGCGCGGCACACGGCAATCAACTGGCAAACCTTGCTCGAATACCCATTCATTACCTTGCAGCGACCCTCCACGGTGCGGGTGATGCTGGAGGAGCACCTCGGTGCGTTGCACATGAAGCTGCCGGTGGCGCTGGAAAGCCATCAACTGGCGACGGTGGGCAAGATGGTTGCCAGTGGCCTGGGCGTGAGCGCCGTGCCGGCGTTATGCAGAGGGCAGATGGAGGAGGCGGGCGCGCGGTGCATTACCTTGACCGGTCCGGTGATCGAACGGCCGATTGGCGTATTGACCAAACCGGGGCATGAGCTGTCGGCGGCGGCGCAAGTGTTGTTTGATATCTTTCGGGATGAGGCGCAGAAGGGAAGGTTTCCAAGGTTCTGAGTGACGGCACGGTCACTTCAGGGAGCAGGCAAACCTGCTCCCTGAAGTTGCACTTGGCTAGTAGTAGCGATCAATCACTTTAACTTGCGAGCTGTCTTTGAAAGAGGCCCAGGCATTGTTGATTGTGTCGAATACCTGCTCGATAAAGTTGCGATCGGCGGCTGCTTTCTTGCCGACATAACCCTGGCCGCGACGGTACATCTTCAGGCGCGCCGCCAGCTCTCGGTGGCTGCGGTCGAAATCGGCTTCTTCGGAGTGGGGCGCCAGGCAGTCAATTTTCACTTCGCCCGATTTTTCCACCCACAGGATATGGTCGTCGAGTGTGTCTTTCTGCGCGGCGAACATCTCAGCCAATTCATCGATAGTGGGTTGGTTATTCAGATTCATGTGTAAGCCCCTTGACCAGTTGGTGATCTATCCGTTAATTCCGTTAAAATTAGTTGTCTCCGGCTCAAAAAACCGGGCGTCAGTGACGGTCTGCCAAATACGGGCAGGGTCTTGAAACTGATGCATGTAGTCTTGCTGATGAACTGCTACGCAATGCATTCATAACGAAGACAGGCAGCATTTGAGCGCCTGTACCCAACCCTTGCGGGGCAGGTCAGCTTCATCAATCTGCCTTGTGGGCAGTGCACATCCGGAAAAAACAGCTCGGCGGTCAGACGAGCGTCTTCAAAACACCTGTTACCAACGCTCCCGATGCGGGAGACGTCTAGATCATGCTAGGACAAAAACGCCGCGTCAACGATTATGTAGTGATTATTTTTGCTCACTACATAAAATGCTTTGATGACGGGAGAATGCGTAAAAACGTGACCTGGGCGTCATTTTCGGAGCGGTGGGTCGCCTCTGTGGCAAGCCGACTTTGTGGCGAGCGGGCTTGCCCCGCGTTGGGGTGCGAAGCGCCCCCAATCGAGCAAAATGCGGTGTACCTGATACGGCTCAGCGCCTGGCTTTGGGGCTGCTGCGCAGCCCAACGCAGGACAAGCCTGCTCGCCACAGGGAGTCTGCGCTTAACTGAACGGCATTAGGGCAAGCCCGCTCGCCACAAGGCATTTTTGATGGGCAGTGTTTTTTGCTAGCTCAATCGCTCGGCAAGCAAGGGCAGCAAATGCTCACAGGACGCTTCAATCTTCACCTGCAACAGCTCATCGCCACGGGTCTTGCCTAAATTGATGGCGATCACCGGCTTGTCCTGTTCAACCATCGCTTTGCACAGACGAAACGCCGAATAGGCCATCAAGGACGACCCCACCACCAACAGCCCATCGGCTTGCTCCACCGCCGTCATGGCCCTGGCGCCTGTAGCCGGTGCCACATTCTCGCCAAAAAACACCACGTCGGGCTTGAGCCGCTCGCCATGGCAGCGTGGGCATCGGGGCACCTGGAAGCGTTCTTCGAATGTGGGGTCTAGCAAGGTGTCGCCGTCCGGTAATTGCACGGCATGTACCCGGGCGAGGTAGGGATTGTCGATCTCCATCTGCCGCTGGATTCCATCGCGCGGGCTGCGCTGCTGGCAATCCAGGCACAGCACCCGATGCAGGCTGCCATGCAGCTCGATCACATCCTGGCTGCCGGCCTGATCATGCAGGGTGTCGACATTTTGCGTGATCAGCCCGCTGATGCGCTGGCGGTGTTGCAGGGTCGCCAGTGCCAGATGGGCCGCGTTGGGCTGCGCGATGCGCACCTTCGGCCAGCCCAGCATCGCCCGCGCCCAGTAGCGACGGCGCGCTTGGGGTGTGGCGAGAAATTCTTGGTACATCATCGGCGCCTTGCCACGGCGCACGCCTTCGCTGTCGCGGTAGTCGGGGATGCCCGAGGAGGTGCTGATCCCCGCACCGGTCAGGACCAGAAAGCGCCGTTCGCTCATCGCCCGGTGCAGGGTGTCGAGTTGATCGGCAAGATGTTCCAGCGTGTCGAGCATGGGTTCCCCTATTCGCCGCGAATGTATTGCTCCAGTTGCCTGATCAGGTCCGTCTGTTCGGCAATGGCTTCCTTGACCAAGTCGCCAATGGACAGCAAGCCCAGCAGCTTGCCATCTTCTACCACCGGCAAGTGGCGCAGATGACTGTCGGTCATGATGTTCATGCACTCCTCGACACTTTTATGGGGCTCAACGGTAATGACCGGCGAACTCATGACCTGATCGACCCGCGTGGTCACCGACGACAGGCCCTTGAGGATGAGTTTGCGCGCGTAGTCACGTTCGCTGATGATCCCTACCACCGCACCGTCCTTGACGACCGGCAAGGCGCCGACGTTTTTTTCCGACATGCGCACCAGCGCTTCAAACACGGTGTGGTCCCATTGAATGGTATGCACGTCGTGATGCTTCTGGTCCTTGGCTTTGAGCAGTTGTGCAACGGTTTTCATGGCGGCCACTCCGGTATTGTTGTTGGTGAGTCAGGGTCCTACAGAATCCTAGACGGCCCACAACCGGGCAAGGTCCAAAGCGGCGTTAAACCCGTCGAAAAACGTCATTTACCGGATTTTTTCGTGTTTTAACCTGCTTTGGTCGGCTTTTTCGCGCGCTTGGCGCTGGTTGCCGCCTTGCGCGGGGCGCTCTTGCGTTTGTTTTTCCAGGGCGTGGCACCCCGGCCTGCCGGGCTGGCCGGGCCGGTGATGGTCATGCGCATGCCATTGCACCGGGCCACCTGCTTGCTCATCCAGGCCGCTTGTTTGGCGACGAATTCCTCAAGGCTCATTTCGCCGCTTTGCACCATGTCCAGCGCCTGCTCCCAGATGGCGGTAGTGCCGGGGTCGGCAATGGCCCGGGGCACCGCGTCGATCAGGCTGAACGCCGCCGGCGTGGCCGACAGCGCCTTGCCATTCTTCACCAGGTAACCGCGGTCCAGCAGGCCCTGGATTATGCCGGCGCGGGTGGCTTCGGTGCCGATGCCGGTGGTGTCCTTGAGTTTTTGCTTGAGCAGCGGGTCCTGCACCAGCTTGGCGACGTTCTTCATCGCCTTGATCAGGTCGCCTTCGGTGAACGGCTTGGGCGGTTGGGTCCACAGGTCCTTGAGGTTGACCCTGGCCACCGCGTAGTCCCGACCTTGCGCCAGCATCGGCAACGCCTGGGGCGCAGGGGTTTCGCGGCCTTTGGCGGGGGCCAGTGCTTCGGGCAGTGCGCGCTTCCAGCCCGGCTCGATCACTACCTTGCCCACCGCGCGCAACGCCTGGCCGGCGCAGTCGAAATCGGCCTGGGTACGATCGTATTCATGGTTGGGCAGGAACTGCGCCAGGTAACGCGCACGAATCAGCGTATACACCGCTCGCTGCTTGCCGGCGAGTTGCCCGACATCCTTGCCGGCCCCGGTGGGAATGATGCCATGGTGGGCGCTGACCTTGCTGTCGTTCCAGGCCCGCGAGCGGCGCTGGGGGTCGATATGGGGCATCAGCTCGTTCACCGCGGCATCCGCGCGGCCCAGCGCCGCGAGAATCTTCGGCGCGTCGCTGTGCTGGCTCAAGGGCAGGTAGCCGCAGTCGCTGCGCGGGTAGGTGATGACCTTGTGCGTCTCGTAGAGGGATTGAGCGATATCCAGGGTTTCCTGGGCGCCGAGGCCGAGCTTCTTCGAGCAGATTTCCTGCAGGGTGCCCAGGTCGAAGGGCAGGGGCGCCACCTCACGCATGCGCTCGGTGCGCAGCTTCACCAGCCGGGCGCTGGCGGCCTGGGTCATCGCTTGGGCGGCGTCACGGGCGATTTGCGGGTTGAGGCAGCGGCCCTGGTCGTCACAGGCATCCTCTGCGGCACGCCACTGAGCAGTGAAGGTGATGGCGTCGTGGCGCAGGTCGACATCGATGGCCCAGTACGCCACCGGGACGAAATCGGCGATGCTGCGGTCGCGGTCCACCACCAGGCGCAGGGTCGGGGTTTGTACGCGACCGACCGGCAACACGCCCTGATAACCGGATTGACGACCCAGCAAGGTAAACAGGCGGCTCATGTTCATACCGATCAGCCAGTCGGCGCGCGAGCGACCCAGGGCCGAGTGGTACAGGCTGAAGGTTTCGGCGCCGGGCTTGAGCGCGGCAAGGGCCTTGCGGATGGAGGCGTCGTCCAGCGCCGACAGCCACAGCCGCTGGATCGGCCCGCGATAACGGCAATGCTCCACCAGCTCACGCGCGATCATCTCGCCCTCACGGTCCGCGTCAGTGGCAATGATCAGTTCCTGGGCTTCCCCCAGCAGGCGCTTGACTGCCTTGAACTGGCTGGCGGTCCTGGGTTTGACCTGCATTTTCCATTTTTCCGGGACGATCGGCAGGTCGGCCAGTACCCAGCGCTTGTATTTGGCGTCGTAGGCGTCGGGCGGAGCTGTTTCCAGCAGATGGCCGATGCACCAGGTGACGGTGACCCCATTGCCCAGCCAGCAACCGTCGCCGCGGCGACTGGCGCCGAGCACGGCCGCGATATCCTTGGCCTGGGAAGGTTTTTCACAGAGGTACAGCCGCATGGTCATCACATCAGCTTGGGTTGATGCCTTGCAGGATGCTTAGTCGAAGGCAATTGAGCAACCATTATCTGTATGGATGTACAGCTATTTGTGTATTCATTGCAAAACCCTGTGGGAGAGGCTTGCTCCCACAGGGATTTCCACCGATCAATCAGTTGTTATCGATGTCGACGTGGCGCGTTTCCTTGAGGCAGAACAGCCCTACGATCAGGCTCACACCCGTCACTACCACCGGATACCACAACCCGTAGAAAATATCCCCGGTGTACACCACCAACGCAAACGACACCGTCGGCAGGAACCCGCCGAACCAGCCGTTACCAATGTGATAGGGCAGGGACATCGAGGTGTAGCGGATGCGCGTCGGGAACAGCTCCACCATCAGTGCCGCCAGCGGGCCGTAGCACATGGCCGCGATCAGGATGAGTGCGACGATCAGCACCACCACCATCACCTTGTTCACCTGGGCCGCATCCGCCGAACTCGGGTAGCCGGCCAGGGTCACCGCGCCGCGCAGGGCGGCTTCGTCGAAGCCATCGATGCGCACGTCACCCACGCTCACCTGCACCGGGCTGCCGGCCGGTGCGGCAGCGCTGGTGTAAGGCAGGCCCTGTTTGACCAGGAAGGTCTTGACCTTGTCGCAGGGGCTGTCAAACCGCGCCTTGCCCACCGGGTCGAACTGAAACGTGCAGGTGGCGGGGTCGGCCAGTACGGTGATCGGCGCCTGTCGGCTGGCCTGGTCCATGGCCGGGTTGGTGTAGTGCGCCAGGCTCTTGAAGATC
This sequence comes from Pseudomonas sp. PvP025, assembly GCF_017832155.1. Classification (NCBI taxonomy): domain Bacteria; kingdom Pseudomonadati; phylum Pseudomonadota; class Gammaproteobacteria; order Pseudomonadales; family Pseudomonadaceae; genus Pseudomonas; species Pseudomonas sp. PvP025. The sequence goes on from NZ_JAFIBJ010000001.1 coordinate 410,928, forward strand.
GGGAAGTACAGCACGGTTGCCAGCAGCAGGCCGAGCATCAGCACCGGCTTGCGCCCGACCTTGTCCGACAGCCAGCCAAAGAAGATAAAGAACGGCGCACCGATCACCACGCTGATGATCAGCAGCATGTTGGCCAGGGCCGGGTCCATTTTCAGGAACTGGGTCAGGAAGAACAGCACATAGAACTGCGCCGCGTAGAAGGTCACCGCTTGCCCGCCGTTGATGCTGAACAGGGCGATCAGCACCACCTTGAGGTTTTCCCATTTGCCGAAGGAATCGCGGATCGGCGCCTTGCTGGCCTTGCCTTCCTCTTTCATCTTCAGAAAGGCCGGCGACTCATGCAGGCTCATGCGGATCCAGGTAGAAATGCCCAGCAGCACGATGGAGAACAGGAACGGTATGCGCCAGCCCCACACTTCGAATTGATCGCCCGTGAAGTAACGGCAGGCCAGCACCACCAGCAGCGACAGCAGCAGGCCGAGGGTGGCGGTGGACTGGATCCAACTGGTGTGCAGGCCGCGTTTGCCTGCGGGTGCGTGCTCGGCCACGTAGGTCGCAGCGCCGCCGTATTCGCCGCCCAGTGCCAGGCCTTGCAGCATGCGCAGCACGATCAGGATGATCGGCGCCGCGATGCCGATGCTGGCGTAGGTCGGCAACAGCCCGACGCAGAACGTGGCCACGCCCATCAAAATGATGGTGACCAGAAACGTGTATTTGCGCCCGATCATGTCGCCCAGGCGGCCGAACACCAGCGCGCCGAACGGGCGCACTACAAATCCCGCCGCGAAGGCCATCAAGGCAAAGATAAACGCCGTGGTGTCGTTGACCCCGGCAAAGAACTGCTTGCTGATCACGGCCGCCAGGGCGCCGTATAGGAAAAAGTCATACCACTCGAACACTGTGCCGAGGGAGGAGGCGAAGATGACTTTTCTGGAGTCGTTACCGGCGCTGGCAGGCAGTGCGGCGCCGAGCGGTTGAGCATGTTCTGACATCGGGTAGTCCTCACAGTGATTATTTATTGTTGTTCCACTGTCGGCGTCAAAGGTGACGCCGCTGTTCAGATTGCATGAACCCGTTCTTTCTCCGGGGCGAGGCTCCTTGTGGGCGGTGAAAGGATCAGCTGCGCAGCCTTCTCGGCAATCATCAGCGTGGGTGAGCAGGTGTTGCCGGAGGTGATGCGCGGCATGATTGAGGCGTCGGCAATGCGCAGCCCCGGTACGCCGTGTACTCGCAGTTGCGCGTCGACCACGGCGTCTTTGTCGCTGCCCATGCGGCAGGTGCCCACCGGGTGGAAGATCGTCGTGCCGATACGGGCGGCGGCTTCGTGCAGTTGTTCTTCGGTCTGCAACGCTTCGCCCGGCAGGTATTCCACCGGTTTGAACTGGCTCAGCGCCGGTGCGGCGACGATGCGTCGGGTCAGGCGAATGGCGTCGGCGGCCACGCGCAGGTCTTCGGGATGGCTCAGGTAATTGGGCTGGATCAGCGGCGCATCTGCCGGGTTGGCCGAGCGAATATCGATACGCCCGCGGCTCTGCGGGCGCAGGTCGCAGACCGACGCGGTAAACGCCGGAAACCCGTGCAAAGGCTCACCGAAACGCTCCAGGGACAGCGGCTGCACGTGGTATTCAAGGTTGGCCGAGGTCTGTTCGGGCCCCGAGCGGGCAAATGCGCCGAGCTGGCTGGGCGCCATCGACAGCGGGCCGCTGCGGTCATACAGGTATTGAAGGCCCATGCCCATCTTGCCCCACACGGTGCCGGCGATCTGGTTGAGGGTGCGGGCGTTTTCCAGTTTGTAGATCAGCCGCAGTTGCAGGTGGTCCTGCAGATTGCCGCCGACGCCCGGCAATTCATGCAGCACCTCGATGCCCAACGGCTTGAGCACGCTGGAGGGGCCAATGCCCGAACGCTGCAGGATGCCCGGCGAGCCCACGGCACCTGCGCACAACACGATTTCCTTGTGCGCTTTCCAGGTTATCTGCTGGCCATGTTGACGGCCGACCACCGCTGACGCACGGCCGTTTTCGAGTACCACGCGGTCGACTTCCACGTCGGTCAACACGGTGAGGTTGGGTCGCTGGCGGACGGGTTTGAGAAACGCCTTGGCCGCGTTCCAGCGCACCCCGGCTTTCTGGTTGACCTGGAAATATCCGCAGCCTTCATTGTCACCCTGGTTGAAATCACTGACCGAGGCGATGCCACTTTGCGCCGCCGCATCGCGAAAGGCATCGAGGATCGGCCAGTGCAAGCGCTGCTGCTCAACGCGCCATTCGCCGCCGTCATTGTGGAACTCCGAGCCACCGGCAAAATGGTTTTCGCTGTGCTTGAACAGCGGCAGTACGTCCTTCCAGGCCCAGCCGGGATTGCCGGCGGCCGCCCAGCCGTCGTAGTCCAGGGCCTGGCCGCGCATGTAGATCATGCCGTTGATCGACGAGCAGCCGCCCAGCACCTTGCCCCGTGGATAACTCAGCGCACGGCCTTGCAGGCCTGCCTGTGCTTCGGTCTTGAAGCACCAGTCGGTGCGCGGGTTACCGATGCAGAACAGGTAGCCGACGGGAATGTGAATCCAGGGGTAGTTGTCGCGGCCACCGGCTTCCAGCAGCAGGACGCGGTGGGCGGGGTTGGCGGACAGTCGATTGGCCAGCAGGCAGCCTGCGGGGCCGGCACCGACCACCACGTAATCGTATTGCGCAGTTGCAAGAGGCATCTGGGGTCTCGCTTGTTTTTCTTATTGGTTCCATCCTAGTTGTTAGTTTTCGTCTTAAAAATGTTAGTTTTTGCCCAGCTGCTGTGCGTTTTTAAACAGCGCTGCCCGAGGCCACGCAATGGAGGCGACATGTTCGACTGGAATGACCTGCGGTTTTTTCTCGAGTTGCAGCGCAGCGGCCGCCTGCTCACCGCCGCGCAGCGCCTGAAAACCACACATGCCACGGTGGCCCGGCATATTGAAGCGATTGAAAAGAGCCTCGGCACCGCATTGTTTGTGCAGCATGCCCAGGGCTACGAACTGACGCCCTCCGGCGAAGCGCTGCTCAAGCACGCTGAAGCCATGGAAAACCTTGCGTTACTGGCCGAAGACGAACTCACCCACTCCGCCGCGCCCCTGGGCAAGATTCGCCTGGGCGTGGCGGAAGGGTTGGGCGTGATGTTCCTGGCCGGGCGCATGGGCGGCCTGTTCGAGCGTTATCCCGGTCTGGAAGTGGAGCTGGTGGCGGTGCCGCGCTTCGTCAGCATCCTCAACCGCGAGGCGGAAATCAGCATCCACCTGGAGCGTCCCAGCGTCGACCAACTGGTCACCCGCAAACTCACCGACTACCGCCTGGCGCTCTACGCCAGCCGTGCCTACCTGGACCGCCACCCGCCGATTGAAAAGCGCGAAGATCTTGCGGCCCATGCCTGGATCGATTACGTCGACGACCTGCTGTTCAGCCAGGAGCTCAAATTCCTCAGCAGCTTCTGCCGCACCCCCAAAGTGGTATTCCACAGCACCAGCGTCATAGCCCAGCATCAAGCGGCGCGCTCCGGCTTGGGCATCGCCGTACTGCCATGCTTCATGGCCGCCGGCGACCCGGACCTGATCGCGCTGCTACCGGAGGAAGGCATTCAGCGCAGCTACTGGATCAGCTCGCGCCGGGAACTGCATAAATCGGTGCGGCTGCGGGTGTTGTGGGATTACGTGGTGGAGTTGTGCGCCCGCGAGCAAGGGTTGTTGCTCGGCGCGCCTACCTGACGAAACCGGGTAAAAAGGTGGGAAGCTTGGCGCTGTCGTGCAGCCAGTTGCAGCCTCTGTGGTAAGCAGGCTTCTTGTTGTGGCGAGCGGGCTTGCCCCGCGTTGGGGTGCGAAGCGCCCCCAATCCAGCAAAACGCGGTGTACCTGATACGGCTCAGCGTCTGGTTTTGGGGCTGCTGCGCAGCCCAACGCAGGACAAGCCTGCTCGCCACAGGGAGTCTGCGCTTAACTGAACGGCATTAGGGCAAGCCCGCTCGCCACAAGCCTGTAATCGCCTGAAAAGGTGATTTTCGTCCCTGAAGAACAACGCCAGGTTCAGAGAAACCAGCGATATTCCCGCGCATTAATCTCCTGCTGAAACGCCAGGTGATCCTGGCGCTTGTTCTCGCAATACACGTCAACGAACTCTGCGCCCAGCGTGTCGCGCACCACCGTGTGAGGCTGCATGGCGCGGACGGCGTCGAGCATTTCCACGGGGAAGCCAGTGCCGCTGCTGCGATCGTCGTTCAGCGGGGCGATGGGTTCTTGTCGGGTTTCAAGCCCGTGTTCGAGTCCGGCCAGGATTGCCGCCAGCACCAGGTAGGGGTTGGCGTCGGCGCTGGCCAGGCGGTGTTCGATACGCAGGTTGCGCGGGTCGGACTCGGGGATGCGCACGCACGCGTCGCGGTCTTCGAAGCCCCAGCTGGCGCGGGTGGCGGCGTTGACTGTGCCGCCCAGGCGGCGCAAGGCGTTGTGGTTGGGGGCGAAGATCGGCATGCAATGGGGCAGCAGTTGCAGGCAGCCGGCCACCGCGTGGCGCAGCGCTTGCTGCTGGTGCGCGGCCAGCAGGTTGTTGCCTGCGCCGTCGTACAGGCTGACGTGCACGTGCATGCCGCTGCCGGGAAATTGCAGGTAGGGCTTGGCCATGAAGCTGGCGCGGTAGCCATGCTTGAGCGCCACGCCGCGTGTACTGCGGCAGAACAGGGCGGCCCAGTCGGCGGCGCGCAGGGCGTCGTCCGAGTGGCCGAAATTGATCTCGAACTGGCCGGGGCCGATCTCGGCAGTGATTACGGTGCTGTCGATGCCCTGGTCCCTGGCGGTTTGCGCCATGTCGTCGAGCACGGCGCTGAACCGCGACAGCCGCTCGATGTGCAGGTTGGGCTGGTCGTCGGTGTCATCGCTCAGCGGGTCGCGGGGGAATTGCGGCAGGCCGTTGGCGAGCTTTTTATCGAACAGGTAAAACTCCAGCTCGAACGCCACCACCGGGTGAATACCCTTGTTCTGCAAGCGCTGCAACACTCTGGCCAGCACTTCGCGGGGTTCGAACTCGATGGGCGCGTCGGTGCCGTCGGAGGTGATCAGCATCTGCCCCAGGGGCTGTGACTCCCAGCTCACCGGCTTGAGCGTGCCCGGCACCAGGCGGCGATTGGCGTCCGGGTCGCCGTCGTTGAAACAGTAATCGCCGATCTTGAACAGCCCGCCCTGAACCCCCAGCAGCACGGCGTTCTGGGGCAGCTTCAAGGGGCTGCCGGCGGCGACTTTTTCGAGCATCTCCACCGGGTACCGCTTGCCGTAGAAATGCCCGGGAATGTCCAGAGCGATCAAGTCGACATAGCGCACATCGGGGTACTTCTGGCGAAACGCGCGGACTTCGGCCAGCAACGTGCAGGATGGGGTTTTCACAGGGGTTGCTCCTAGTTGTACACCCACAGCACGCGGGCAGGCACATCGGTAAGGTTGGCGTAGCGACAGTGGGCGAAACTGGCCAGGTGGAAACTGTCGCCCGGGCCGAGGGTGACGCTGTCGGCCTCGCCCTCCACCCACAGCGTCAACTCGCCTTCGAGCACGAAGCCGGCCTGCTCGGCGCGGTCGCTCATGCTCTGTTCACCACTGTTGGCGCCGGGCGCCAGCAGGCTGTCGAGCATGGAGAAGGCGCCGTTCATGCTCGGCGAGACGAGGATGTCGGTAATGCCATTGGCGTAATACACCGTGCGCCGCTCGTTGGGACGCGTGACCCAGTCCACCGCCTTGGGCTTGGGCAGGCTGTAGAAATAGGTGGTGGGCACGTCGAGGGCATGGCTGATGGCGGTAAGGTCCGCCACGGTCGGGCGCGACAGGCCGCGTTCCACCTGGGACAGAAACCCTACGGATCGCTCGATCTTTTGCGCCAGCTGAGCGAGTGTGAGTTTCTTGTGCTTGCGCAGATCGTGGATCAGGGCGGCGAGGGTAGCGAGTTCTTCTTGTTGGGTCATGAAATTAATGTCGATAAATTTCATGAAAAATTACAGGATAAATTTCATGCGGGCAACCCGTGCCAAGGATCGATGCCGAACCGTGGCGAGCGGGCTTGCCCCGCGTTGGGGTGCGAAGCGCCGCCAATCGAGCAAAACGCGGTGTACCTGATACTGCGCGGAGACTGGTTTTGGGGCTGCTGCGCAGCCCAACGCAGGGCAAGCCTGCTCGCCACAACAAGCCGGCTCGCCACAGGGAATTTGCGTTTTATTGAGCGGCATCTGGGCAAGCCCGCTTGACACAAAAACATGGCCTGAATGATTCCACGCGGCTGCGGTCGGAATCTGGGTACGCGTCATTAATTGAAGGAGCACCCATGAAGTCCAGATCCCTAGCTGCCTGCGTTCTCGTTGCTGCAAGCCTGTCCACCGCCAGCTTTGTGGCCCAGGCCGGTGATACCCCCCAGGAAACCGTGCAGCCTTCCAACATCAATGCCCGTGACTTGAAAGAGGGCGACCGCGCGCCGGATATCCTGATGCGCGAGGAATCGGCGGTAAAAGACTGGAAAAAACATGGCCTCAAGGACCCAGGTGAAAACAACCAGTGGGCTAAGGCGGCCGACAAGTATGTACTGCTCAAGACCACCAACGGCACCATTCTTGAGATCACCCCGGCGAAGAAATAATCGCGCAGCGTCCTGCATCAAGGTAACCGGCCGCAAGGGTCGCGTTACCTTCCTACAGATGGGGGGAGTTTATCGTCGGGAGAAGGTGTGCTGTTTTATCGGGGCGTGATTGACGGCCAATCATCCAGCGTGAGCTTGCCTACGGTGTTGCTTTGCAGTTCGTAGCGCAGCTCTTCGACCATTCTGGTCACTTCCTCCGGGGTGTGCAGCCGGTTGGTGGTAATTCCGGTGACGACCAGGTCCACCCGGCCGGTCTCGGCGTCGTAGACCTTGAGGGTCAGTGACGCATCCCGGCACAGGGTGAACTCACAGGTTAACGGCAACAGGCCTTCCTCGATGCAATTGCGCAATTGAGAGACGGTGAGCATGCATTTTCCTTCAGGGCATTCAATGCGGTCCCTTCAAGGTTATTGATCGCTCCCCCGCGCCAGAAGGCGAATTCGCACTAGAGGCACTAGTGCATTTGCATGTCTAAGGCTTGTTTTTCAGGCGCAGTTCTCCGGCAAACAGTCCGCGTTCACGGGCCCAGACGATCGCTGCGCTGCGGCTGTGCACCCCCAGTTTGGAATACACCGTGGCCACATGATTACGCACGGTATTGGGCGCCAGCTTCAGGCGCGATGCGATTTCCTTGTCGGCCAGGCCTTCGCAGATCAGCCCCAGTACATCGCGTTCGCGTGCGGTCAGGTCGGTGAAGGTCACGTTCGGCAGGTTGGGGCTGTTGACGCTTTTGGCGTTGGCCAGCTTCTCGATCAGGGTCTGGCTGAACCACGAGGCGTCCTGCATCACTTCTTCGATGGCTGCCACCAGTTCCAGCTCCGAGCGTTTGCGTTCGGTGATGTTCATCAACACCAGCAGGTAGCAGGGCACGTTTTCGATGCTCACGGTGTCGGCGGACACCACGCAGTCGATCACTTCATTGCCTTTTTTGCGCACTTTCAACTCTTGCCCGTCGAGGTTGCCGACCTTTTCCAGGGTCGCGAACAACTGCGCGCCGGCTGAAGCGCTGTCGATAAAGTCGATGTCTTCGATGGCCTTGCCGATCAGCTCCTGGCTGATATAGCCGGTGATGTTCATGAACGCTTCGTTGACGTCTACCACCTGGCGGTTGGCGGCATTGCACACCAGCGTCGGCACGGGCGTGAGGCGGAAGGATTTGGCAAAGCGCTCCTCGCTCTGGCGCAGGGCGATTTCCGCCTTGCGCCGTGGCTCCAGGTCCATGAAGGAAAACAGCATGCAGTCTTCCTCGTTCATGTCCAGCGGCTGCCCGGCGACGATCACCAGTTTGCTGCCGCCTTCGGGCAGTTTGAGTTCGGCCTGCATTTGCGGGATGGTCGCGCCTTCCCCCAGGCGCTGGATGGCCAGGTCCTTGCGCTCGGCCTGCTCCAGCACGTCCAGTTCATACACGGACTTGCCGATGACCTGGTCGCGGTTGTAGCCGGTCATTTCCAAAAACCCCTGGTTGACCTTGATGTAGCGCAGATCACTCAGGCGGCAGATCACGGCGGGCGCCGGGTTGGCGTTGAAGGTTTTTTCGAAGCGCTGCTCGGCGCTGGCCCACTCGGTGGCGTCGCTGAGGATCAGCACCAGCAATTCCGGCTCACCCTTGGCATCGGCGATCACCAGGCTGCGCAGGCGGTGCACCCAGGTTTTGTCCGGGTCGGCGGTGGACGTGACTTCGACCACCACATCGCTGAATTCATCGCCGGCGGCGGCTCGGGCGAGGGGGTAGTTGTCCGCCTGCACCGGGTGATTGTTTCGATAGCGCAGAGCAAAGCGTTCGGCGTATTGCCGGCCGTCGCTACCGAGGCCCATCACATCGCCGACGCCGTGCATGGCCAGCGCGGCTTCGTTGGCCCAGAGGATGGTCTGGTCGACCTCGGCCAGGATCACGCCATCGGATAAGCCCGAGATGATCTGCTGCAATTGGCGGCGGTTGGTTTCTTTGGCAAGAACGTCCTGTGTCATGGGCTCTCCGATCTTTAAGTGCATGAAACTAAGACAGGGGAGGTTCGTGAACGTGCAGAAAAAATGATCCCGTTCAGGTGCGAATGCACCAGTCTGGATAGTGCAGATGGGCCAAGACTGAACGTATGTCGTTTCGCCACACTCACAAGATCAAGGCACTTTGCCTTGCTTCTATAACTTGTGAAGGACCTCTTGTATGACCACTGTCTATGAAACCAACCGTTCGTTGTTTCGCGTGTCCTGGAGCTCGGTATTGGCCGGTAGTGCAATTGCACTGGTGACCTATCTGGTCTTGAGCGTGCTCGGCACTGCAATCGGCGCCAGCGCCGTCAACCCGATGGAAGCGGGTAACCCGCTGAGTGGTTTCGGCACCGGTGCCGGGATCTGGCTGTTCGTTTCGACGCTGGTGGCGATCGCCGTCGGTGCATTCGTGGCCGGGCGTACTGCGCCGGATCGCGGCGGTCTGCACGGCGTGCTGACCTGGACCCTGACCACCCTGTTCACCACCTGGCTGCTGGCCGGCCTGGCCTCAAGCGTGGTCGGCACTGCCGGCAATGTAGTGGGCAAAGGCCTGTCGGCTGCCGGTAGCGGTATCGCCGCCGCCGCACCGGGCATCGGTGACAGCATCAAGCAGCAATTGAACGAGCGGGGCATCCAGCTGGACTGGAACAGCCTGCAGGGTCAACTCGACACCTTGCTCAAGCAGACCGGCAAGCCTGAGTTGGACCCGTCCAACGTCGAGCAGAAAACCGATCAGGCCGCTGCTGATGGCAAGCAGTCGGCAACCGATGCTGCGAACAATCCTGCCCAGGCCGGCGATGAGTTGAAGCAGTGGTTCGAACGCGTCAAGGCTTCGGGCGAACCGGCGCTGAACGCTGCCGATAAGGAAGCACTGGTCAATATCGTTGCTGCGCGTACTGGCAAGAGCAAGGCAGAAGCTACCCAGATCGTCGACAACTATGCCCAGGCTTATCAGCAAGCCATGCAGAAGGTTGAAGAACTCAAGCAGCAAGCCGAGCAGAAAGCCCGCGAAGCCGGTGAAGTGGCCGCCAAGCAACTGTCGCGCGCTGCCTGGAGCACCTTGGCGATGCTGTTGCTGGGCGCTGCCTTGAGCTTCTTCGTAGGCCGTTTCGCACTGACCAGCCGTCGCGTGCCATTGGCCTGATTCAACCCAGTGCTTGCGCCACGGTTGTGGCGCAGGCGCTGGAGACGCGATGAGCAGTCGGCATCGACGTCAATGAGTGCGTAAAATGGGCGCCTTTCGCATATCACGCAAAGGTGCCCCTTGAGCGCAGGCAAAGCTGTCGGACTGTTGGTCCTCACTTCCCTACTGGCCGCGTGCGGCACCTCGCCGCCGCGCAGTCCCAATGACCTGTGTGCCATCTTCCGCGAAAAGGACGACTGGTACGACGCCGCCAAGGTCACGCAAAAGCGCTGGGGCGTGCCAATCGAAGTACCGTTCGCCATCATGTATCAGGAGTCGGGTTTCCGCCACGACGCCAAGACCCCGCGTAAATACCTGCTGTGGATCATCCCCTGGGGCCGCGTCTCTACCGCATCCGGCTACGCCCAGGCCAAGGATGAAGTGTGGAACGACTACCGCAAAAGCACCGGCCGCAGCGGCGCCGATCGTGAAGACTTCGACGATGCCATCGACTTCGTCGGCTGGTACATGGACAAGACCTACACCATCAACGGCGTCTACAAATACGACGCGTACGGCCAATACCTGAACTACCACGAAGGCTGGGGCGGCTACCGCCAGCGCACCTACGCCGGCAAGCCCTGGCTGCTCCCGGTGGCGGGCAAGGTGCAGGCGCGTTCGCAGATGTATGCGCGCCAGTATGCCGGGTGCAAGGATGATCTGGGGCGGGGATGGTGGAGCAGGTTCTGGCGGTGGTTGTAGGTTGATCGCTTGATCGTTCCCACGCAGGTGCTGCTGCACTTGCCGCACGTATTCGTCAATGAGGGCTCCATGAACAACGACCAATTGCAGATCACCGATACGCGGCCGGGCACTGGCAAAGCCGTGGTCAAGGGCGCGCTGATCACCACCCAATACACCGGCACCCTGGAAGACGGCACGGTGTTCGATTCGTCCTGGGAGCGGGGCAAGCCGTTCCAGTGCGTGATCGGCACCGGGCGTGTGATCAAGGGCTGGGACCAGGGCCTGATGGGCATGCAAGTGGGCGGCGTACGCACCTTGTTCGTGCCCGCGCACCTGGCGTATGGCGAGCGGTCGATGGGCGCGCACATCAAGCCCAACAGCAACCTGCGCTTTGAGATTGAGTTGCTGGAAGTGTTGACGCGCGAGGATTGAGGTCAGTTGGTTGTGGCTGTGGCGAGCGGGGCAAGCCCTAATATCAGTCAGTTAAGCGCAGCTCCCCTGTGGGAGCGGTGGTGCGACGATTCGACTTGCCCGCGAAAGCGGTGGGTCAGTCAACATCAATGTTTGCTGGGCCGACGCCATCGGGAGCAAGCCCCCTCCCACATTTTGTACAGCGTTCGGCAGACCATTCCGGTCGGCTCTCAGGCCGCCGCGCTTTTGCTTTTGATCTGGAGCGCCCCGTCAAACACGCTGGCCGAACGCAGGTTTTGGAGCGTGGGTAACCCGGCAGGACGCCGGGTTAGCCGCGCTGGGCCAAGGATGGCCCATCGCGGCGGCCCACGCTCCAAAGCCTGCGTTCGGGCACACCGAGCTTGGGCGAGGTGCCGAGTGTTGGGGCAAGAGCCCTTTTGGTTACTTTTGGGGCTCTTTTCCAAAAGTGACCCGCTGTAAGGGCGGAACCCTAAGTCGCCGTTACCGCACAAACCGATATGTACACCGAAAAGTCGCACCGCTCGTTGCTTCGAGCATCACGCTGGCTTAACTGACTGGCATTAGGGGCAAGCCCGCTCGCCACAGAGGTCTCGGATTGCTGGTGTATTCGGTGGGGTTGTCTACATCTCGTTTAACCAGCCCACCAGCGGCACCACCAGGAGCGTACTCAGTGCCATTGAAATCACATTGCCAATATACGGATGAAAATGTGCCGGCAATCGCGCCGCAATCGCACAGGCCAATGGCGGTGCGATCAGCGCACCCAGCAGTGCGCTTGAGCCCACGACCATCCAGCTGCCGCCAAGGGTCAATACGGCGGCAGGCACTACCGATACCAGCGGCACATACGTGGGGAACCAGCCGCGCTTGATCCATTGTTGCCTCCAGATCAGCACACCCAACGCCGAAGTCAGGGCTTGTGCGCCAAGCAGTGGCAAGACCAGGCCCGAGCCGTAGGCCGGGCTGGCGGGGTTCAGCGCATAGGCCAGCAACACGCCTGCAATCAGCCCGAGGCTGGCCCACTCATTACCGAAAAACGGCGCTTCGGAAAAGTCCGCCAACACCCTGCGCGCGCTCCACACTACGCCGTAGGTGGGCGGTTTGACTGGGGCTGGCCGGGTGGGCGCGGGGTGGTCCGAGCGTACCAACGAGGGCACGTGACGGCAGAGTACAAACGCCACCACGCTGCCCAGCGCCATGCCTGACACGTTGCCGATCACCACGGGCAGGCCCAGCGGCACGCACACGAAGTTCACGATCAACAGGCACATCGGCGTTACCAGTAATGCGCCCAGTACCGCCCCATTGATCGTCACTTTCCAGCCGCCGCCGAACATCAGCACCATGGCGGCCGGTAATGAAACAAACGCTGCGAATGTCGGTTGCCACGTCTGCGCAGTGACGCTCCAGCCCCAGAGCATATTGCTCAGCAGCAGCCCGAGCAGTGAACTGGTCACCAGCCAGGGCCATACTCCGCTGCCGTAGCAAATCGAAAAGCCTTGCCAGGCCTTATTGCGCGTACTCGCCCACCAGGCCAGGTACGCACCGGCCAGCAGGCCAAGGGAGGCCAGTTCATGCTTGTAGAAAGCGACTTCACTGATGTCTCCCAGTACCCAGCGGAGCCAGGCAACGGGATGGGGAAGGCTTTGCGTCATGTCGCTGTAGCCTGGCCAGGAGCCGCCGTAGCGGATGGCAATCCACAGCACCAGCAATGCACTGATGAGAAACAGGCTGAGCGCTACTGTGTCGGCCCTTGAGCGAGCCGCCTTGGACTTGGTTGATAACATCTCCATGCTGTGCCCTCCGATCAGCGTGGAAGGGCAGGGTGTTGCGCATACCCGAGCATCTGATCGTAGAGATCGCAGCGTCGGTCGCGCTGCAGGTCATTGAGGCTGTTCCAGATCGGCGCGCTGCGGGCGCTGGTGATGTCGATGTCGGCAAACAGTATCTCCTGGCGATTGGCCGAGGCCACGGCGCCGATGGGCCAGCCATTGGTGCCGGCAATCAGCGAGCAGCCAAGGTAACGGGCGTCGCGTTCTTCACCGATGCGACTGGCGGCCGCGATAAATACGTTATTGACATGGGCGGCCGTCATCGTGAGGTAGGACGCCATGCATTTGCCCGCCTCATCGAACAGCGGCGGCGGGGTCCACACCCAGTTGTTCAGGCTGCAAATGATATCGGCGCCTTGCTGGCTGAGAATTCGCGGCACTTCCGGAAACCAGATGTCCCAGCAGATCAGCAAACCGATGCGCCCGATGGGCGTTTCAAACACGGGAAAACCCGTGTCCCCGGGGGTGAACCACAGCTTTTCCCTGTTCCATAAATGGGCTTTGCGGTATTTACCGATGAACCCATCCGGGCCAAGCAGCACTGCAGTATTGAACAACTGCGTACCGTCTATTTCGCTCAACCCGGCGACCAGATACACCTGATGTCGGCTGGCAAAATCCATCCAGGCCCTGACACTGGCTCCCTCCGGGACTGCCTCGGCGTGATCGAAAGCGTCCTGGCGACTGGTGAAGTAATAGCCACAATTGGACAGCTCTGGCAGCACGATCAGGTTGGCACCACCGTTCGCGGCGTCGGTGGCCAAGGTCAGTGTCTGACGCAGGTTGTTGGCGCGGTTGACGGTGCCGACCTGCGGGTCAAGCTGTATCACGGCTACGCGGGCGGGGCTTGCAGCTTCGGTCATGGGTGTGGCCTCTTATTTTTATACAACCGGAATGGTTGGGCGTTTATAAGAGGCGAAAATATGTTTATATAAAAGTCAGACGGTTCCTGTTGAGCCGTGGCCTGTTTCTCTTTATTTAACGCTCAACCCGATACTCTGGATAATCACTCAGGGTAAAGCCGCCATTGAAGGATGCCTGGGTCTTCTCGCAGATGTTGATCACGGTATCTATTGCTCCCCTGAAGCACGGTTCCGTCCAGCCAGCGTCAACCGAAAACGACTCGCCACACAAGTAGAGCCCTGACGCGTATGAGTAATCTCTGTTGTACTTCATCAGGCTCACCGCATCGTAGTAAGTGCCCGCACGATAAAGCTTCGCGCAACCGAGTGAGTGTTTGTCATTCATCCAGCGCTGAACGACGGCCTGTTCACGCGCTATATAAGGCGAAATATTTTGGTGTATATTGGTCGATTTCAGAAGTATTCTATCCAGCTCGTCTATGCACTTTTCAACCAACTATTCATCGGTGAAAACTAATAGTTTCGTGGCGTCGTCTTCCCAGGTGTAGCTGAGCAGAATGCAGTCGTAGGTGTGGTTGTTGTTATAGCGGTAAGTGTATACGTCGTGTATCAGGCTGTCCGTTACGATGGTTTGCGGGATAGTTATATTATGCGAAATAAACGATTTTTTTAACGGCGCATACACCTTGCAGCTGGTTTCCCAGTGGGCCGTTTTGTAGGCCGATATTATTTCGAAGGGAAGCATTTTCTGATCGAAGTTTTCGAGTGATATCTGCGTTTCTATTAGCCAGGAGGGTAGGGTCATGACGACGGAGTCAGCGTCGATAAACTCTTTTTTTGCCCTCTCTGGATCGGCGCTGTTCCAATCGTAGTAAACCCGTATTTTTCCGCTGTTCAATTTTTTTAGTTTTGTTACCGCGCTGCTGGTCAGTAATCCGTGCCGATGTCCAAGCAAATGTTCGTATAGCGATTGCCGGGTCTCGTCAGGCTTTATGAATAGCAGTGATTCTGCCAAAGATCCAAGGCCGATGTAACAGGGTTTGCTGAACGGCAGGCCTCTTGAATCGACGGTCTCCAGGGCATTCAGATAAGGTGAATCTTTCGGGCTGCCGTCTTCATTCACGCGGCCATGGATCAACTGTAAATGACTGCTGAAACCGAATATTGCGGTGCGAAGTGGATAAAGCGAACAGACGTCGTAAAACGCTCCCCAACTGCCATCACCAATACCTATGGCATAAAAAATTGCCGACTCCTGAGCGTTCATGCCCATCCCGCCAAAATTGCCGGGGTCATCTTGCCGCCATGTGTCGATGGCTGGCATTTTCACCAAGTCCCGAAATGAAATACCTTCGTATTTTTTGACAATGGCCGTCCACATGTCATTCCAGCTTTCAGCAGCATAATGTTCGGATACGTTTAGCGTCATGCGTTCAGCAAACATTTTCCATTTTTCGAAAACCGTGCTCAAGGCTGCTCCGGGGGGCGGCGTTTTTCCATCAGCGTTCTTCCATATAAGCATGGTCGGCTCGTCACTTCCTTCTACGCTGCCTTCCCTGAGGTATATACCCGTTGATCGAACGGCAGGGCTGCCCGGATTTGGGAAGTCTGAATGCACTAATTCGAATGCGTCAGCGTAATAGGCCATGAGCGAGCGGCCCTCTTTAGGGTGTTCACCTGATTTGTTGAAGAATGGCATTCTCATTGCCCCCATTTCAAAAGGGGGACGGCCATACGTACGCGTGTTGTTTTTCCCAAAAGCGGTAAGGTGTCTGCCGCCGATGCGCTGGGACTTTTCAAGCAGCGTGATATTTTTAAAGCCGCATCTATGCAATTCGCGTGCGGTTGTCAGGCCGGTGATGCCTGCACCGATGATGCAGATTTTATGGTGGGTATCCGTTGCGTGAGCGACACCGTTTTCCTGTTCTACCAAGGCGCGATAGTCAAAGCATAAATCCGGCGGGCCATGGAAGGTTGCTCGCCACTTATTGTCTGCGCAGCGTTTTTCCCGATGGGCCTGAGAGGCGATGTCTGCTGGGTAGTTGAAATTGGAGCCGATGGTCATCCTGATATTCCCTGTTCAGTGTTGAGTCACTGCTTACAGGGTGAGCGCTGGTGCGGATAGACGGGAATAAGCCTGGAGTGATTGTTGGATAGGGAATATCGTGTTCTCGCGTAGGTGTTGCCAATGCTGTTCAGTTAAGCGCGGACTCCCGGTGGCGAGCAGGCTTGTCCTGCGTTGGGCTGCGCAGCAGCCCCAAAACCAGGCCCTGAGTAGTATCAGGTACACCGCGTTCTCCTTAATCGGGGGGCACTTCGCCCCCCAACGCGGGGCAAGCCCGCTCGCCACAGCGCCAGGTCGGGGAATTAGCGGGGGCTTTCATTGATCAAGGGGCTTGAAAATTGGTTCCTGAACCCACCCTGAAGAATTTTCGTATTCACCATTTCGACACTTTCCTACGGTTTACTCTGCCGGCACCGGGGCGTAAGCTTCGCGCGTTTTCATCAATAGCGGAGACCCTCAGTGGGTACTTGTTCGAGCGACAGTTGTCGGCCGGTCTCGGTAACCGGCACGTACTTGGCAAGGTAACGCGCATTCTTTTCGATGCCGTTGTCTCGCCAAAAAAGCGAGAAGCGGCATCCCGGTAGCGGCCAGTCCTGGCCCTGCCTCGATCCTCTCTCATCGACGCTGACCAGCCACCCGATTAACCTCGGGAGGCTACGGACGCGCCTGCCTGTTACGGCAGGCGGGCCAAATCTGTCTGTGCCTGTGAAACGGGCGCGGTGCAGAGGGCAGTACCTGCACGACGGGTTTTTACCTCGCGCAGGAGTAACACCATGAAACTCACGCTGCTCAAAGAGTTCTTCGCAGGCTTTCTGCGGACCCGCCATATCGCCCGGCATTTTCGCCGCCTGGCGATGCTCGAAACCGTGACCGACGCCAGCGTCAGCCGTGAAGTGCCGCCGACGTTGGCGCAAACCCTGGTGGCCGCCGCCAACAGTAATGCCGGGCAATTGCTCGGCACGCTGGGCAGCCATGCCGAGGGCCTGAGCACCCAAGACGCCGATGCCCTGCGCGTGCAATACGGCCTCAATGAAGTCGAGCATGAGCAGCCGCTGCCATGGTGGGTGCACCTGTGGCACTGCTACAAGAACCCGTTCAACCTGCTGCTGACCTTGCTGGCAGTGATCTCGTGGCTGACCGAGGACATGAAAGCCGCCACGGTGATTTTCTCCATGGTGGTGCTCTCGACCCTGCTGCGCTTCTGGCAGGAGGCCAAGTCGAACAAGGCTGCCGATGCGCTGAAAGCGATGGTGAGCAATACCGCGACCGTGCTGCGCCGCGATGCCGCCAAGCGCATTGAGTTGCCGATCAAGCAACTGGTGCCGGGCGACCTGATTGTGTTGTCGGCCGGCGACATGATCCCGGCGGACTGCCGCGTGCTCACGGCCAAGGACCTGTTCGTCAGCCAGGCGGCGATGACCGGTGAGTCGATGCCGGTGGAGAAATTCGTGCAGCAGCAGGACGCCGCCACGCGCAACCCGCTGGACCTGGAAAACATTCTGTTCATGGGCACCAACGTGGTGTCCGGCGCCGCCACCGCAGTGATCCTGGCGACCGGCAACAGCACCTATTTCGGCGCGCTGGCCCAACGCGTGACGGCCACCGACCGCGCCACTACGTCGTTCCAGCATGGCGTGAACAAGGTCAGCTGGCTGCTGATCCGCTTCATGTTCGTGATGGCGCCGGCAGTGCTGTTCATCAATGGTTTCACCAAGGGCGACTGGACCGAAGCGCTGTTGTTTGCGCTGTCGATTGCCGTGGGCCTGACCCCGGAAATGCTGCCGATGATCGTCACCTCCACCCTGGCCAAGGGGGCGGTGTTTCTGTCGCGCAAGAAGGTCATTGTCAAGCGCCTGGACGCGATCCAGAACTTCGGCGCCATGGACGTGCTGTGCACCGACAAGACCGGCACGCTGACCCAGGACAAGATTTTCCTGGCACGCCATGTCGACGTGTGGGGCGAGGACTCCGACGACGTACTGGAAATGGCCTACCTCAACAGCTACTACCAGACCGGGCTGAAAAACCTGCTGGACGTGGCGGTGCTGGAGCACGTGGACGTACACCGCGAGTTGAACGTGGGCACGGCCTTCCACAAGGTCGATGAAATTCCGTTCGACTTCAATCGCCGACGCATGTCGGTGGTGGTCGCCGAGCAAGGCTTGCCGCACCTGTTGATCTGCAAGGGCGCTGTGGAAGAAATCCTGTCGGTGTGCACCAGTGTGCGTCACGGTGACGTCAACGAGGCGCTGACCGACGAGTTGCTGGCGCGTATTCGCCAGGTCACTGCAGCGTTCAACGAAGAAGGCCTGCGCGTGGTGGCGGTGGCCGCACAACCTATGGCGCCGGGTCGCGATACCTACAGCCTGGCGGATGAAAACAACCTGACCCTGATCGGCTATGTCGCGTTCCTCGATCCCCCCAAGGAAAGCACCGCGCCGGCGCTCAAGGCGCTCAAGGCGCATGGTGTTGCGGTCAAAGTACTCACCGGCGACAACGAACTGGTCACTGCCAAGATCTGCCGCGAAGTAGGCCTGGAACAGCAAGGCTTGCTGATGGGCAATGACATTGAAGACATGAGCGACGCCGAGCTGGCCAAGGCGGTGGAAACCACCAATGTGTTCGCCAGGCTCACACCCAGCCACAAGGAGCGCATCGTGCGCCTGCTCAAGGCCAACGGGCACGTGGTCGGGTTCATGGGCGACGGCATCAATGATGCGCCGGCGCTGCGTACCGCCGATATCGGGATTTCGGTGGACAGCGCGGTGGATATTGCCAAGGAAGCGGCCGACATCATTCTGCTGGAAAAGAGCCTGATGATCCTCGAGGAGGGCGTGCTCGAAGGACGTCGTACCTTCGCCAACATGCTCAAGTACATCAAGATGACCGCCAGTTCCAACTTCGGCAACGTGTTTTCGGTGCTGGTGGCCAGTGCGTTTATTCCGTTCCTGCCGATGCTGCCGATGCACCTGCTGGTGCAGAACCTGCTGTATGACATTTCGCAGATCGCGATTCCGTTCGATAACGTTGACGAGGAGATGCTCGCCAAGCCGCAACGCTGGCAGCCGGGGGACGTGGGGCGCTTCATGCTGTTCTTCGGGCCGATCAGTTCGATCTTCGACATCACCACGTTTGCCCTCATGTGGTACGTGTTCGATGCCAACACCCCGGACCACCAGACCCTGTTCCAGTCCGGCTGGTTTGTGGTGGGGCTGCTGACCCAGACGTTGATCGTGCACATGATCCGCACCCCGAAAATTCCGTTCCTGCAAAGCCGTGCGGCGATGCCGTTGATGGTGATGACCGGAGTGATCATGGCCGTGGGGATTTTCCTGCCGATGGGGCCGCTGGCGCATTACTTCAAGCTGCAGGCGCTGCCATCGCTGTACTTCGTGTTCCTGCCGGTGATTCTGCTGGCGTACATGGCGCTGACCCAGGCGGTGAAGGGCTACTACATCCGTAAATTTGGCTGGCAGTAAGACTTTATTGGCAACATTGCCTGCCCCTGTGGAAGCCAGCTCTCACAGGGGCAGGGTCGTTTTAATCAATGGCTGCAGACAGGGAAATTTTTTATGCAGGCAATCCATAACATTAACCTCGATTCGTTGATCGATACCCTGATCAGCCTCACGGCCGCGTTTATCTTCGGTGGCCTGATCGGCTTCGAGCGCCAATACCGTCAGCGCACGGCGGGCCTGCGTACCAACGTGCTGGTGGCGGTGGGTGCGGCGATCTTCGTCGACATGGCCAGCCGTCTTGGCGGTGCGGAAGGCGCAGTGCGGGTAGTTGCCTATGTGGTCTCGGGCATCGGCTTTCTCGGGGCCGGCGTGATCATGCGCGAAGAAGGCAATGTGCGCGGGCTCAACACGGCGGCCACGTTGTGGGGCTCGGCTGCGGTAGGCGCCTGTGCCGGTGCCGACCTGATTCTGGAAGCGTTGTTGGGAACTCTATTCGTGCTGGCCGCCAATACCTTGCTGCGGCCGATCGTCAATAACATCAACCGCCAACCGCTGGACGTGGTATCGGCCGAGGTGACCAACATCCTCTATGTCATCGCGCGGCGCAGCCAGCAACAGGCGGTGATGGTGTTGCTGGAAGCCGAGCTGGCGCGCTGCAATTACCCGGCCAGTGACATTGATGTGCGGCCGTTCGGCAGCGAGGAAGTGGAGATCGAGGCCACCCTGGCCGCCACATCGGTGGATGGCGACGAGCTGGACGCGCTGGTGGCGCGTATTTCCGGTTCGACCCTGGTGGTGCAGGCGTTCTGGAGTCCGAGTACCACCGACTGACGGGGCGCGCGCAAGGCGCGTCCACGTTGCCGGATCTTCAGGCGTTGTGAGGATAAGTCCTACGCCTGGTCAGGAATATCCCTTCGGTTCAGGCGTTATTACGTTGCTAAGGTTGCGCTCTCGCTGCTATCCGGCGGCAAAAATTCGGCTGTGCCTATCCGAAAATGCTTTCAATCGAGGGGAACAGGCTGACCCGGTGTTGAGCGAGCGCAGTGCCGCCGGTCGGAACTGTCATTTCTCACAGGTACCTGCGTTTCGTGTGATGTGTGAATGTACTGGCGTCTCAGGGGAGTGTTATGAGTAAAGCGTTAATCGTCGATGATCACCCGTTTATCCGTCAAACCGTCCGGTTCCTGCTCAAACAGGAGGGTTTCACCGAGATCGATGAGGCGGGTAATGGCGCGGACGCGGTACAGAAGGCTCGGGAAGGTCGCCCGGATTTGATGATTCTTGACCTGTCCATTCCGAAGCTGGGTGGGCTGGAGGTGATCAGTCGGGTCAAGACACTGGGCTTGCCGTGCAAGATGCTGGTGCTGACCGCGTCCCTTGCGGAGTTTTTCTCTGCCCGCTGCATGCGCGCCGGCGCCATGGGGTTTGTCGCCAAGACCGGTGAACTGGACGAGCTGCAGAAGGCGATCAAGGCGGTGATGTCCAATTACAGCTGCTTTCCCAGCTTGCCGAGCAGTTCGGTACGGCGTGACGACTTGCAATCCACCGAGCTGCAACTGGTGGAGTCGCTGTCTGATCGCGAGTTGGAAGTCCTGCGCATGCTCGCACTGGGGCTGGGCAACAACCAGATTGCCGAGCAGATGCTGCTCAGCCATAAAACGATCAGCACCTACAAGACACGCCTCAAGGAGAAGTTGCGTATGTCCTCGGTGGTGCACATCGCAAAATTTGCCCAGCGCAACCACTTGATCTGACCGCACATGAGGTTCGTCAGGATTCGCCCCTTCATCATGGCCCTGTTACTGGCCTGGCTGCCGATGGTGGCGGCCGCTCTCGACGAGCCATCCTCCCTGCGTTTATTGGCGCATTCCAGTTTTCATGGTCCGTCCCCGGTATTGAAGGAGTCCGACTGGCGCTGGCTGCGTGAGCGGCGCACGTTGCTGATGGGGATTTCCGCCCCCGATTACGCGCCCTTTGACCTGACGAACAACAATGGTGAGTTCCAGGGCATCACCGCTGATTTTGCGGCGCTGATCAGCCAGGCCTTGAATGTCACCATCGAGGTCCGATCCTACGAGACCCGCGATGAAGTGATCGAAGCCCTCAAGCAGGGCGCCGTGGACTTCATCGGTTCCGCCAATGGCTATGAAGCCGCAGACCCGCAACTGGTGATGTCGCGCGCCTACGCCAACGACCAGCCGACCCTGGTCACTCGCACGGGTGACAGCCAGGCGCTGACCAGCGACCTTGCGGGCAAACGCGTGGCGATGCTTTATCACTACTTGCCACCCGAAATGGTGCGCGGTTTTTACCCCGATGCGCGTTTGGAGCTGTTTTCCTCGACGTTCGAGGCGATCGGCGCGGTGGCGTTCGGTCGCGCCGATGTGTATCTGGGCGATGCCATCAGCACCAATTACCTGATCAACCGTAACCATCTGAATAATGTGCGCATGGTGGACTTTTCCACCCTGGAAGTCAGCCCGTTTGCGTTCGCCCTGACGCGTGACAACAAGCAGTTGCTGGCAATTATCAACGCTGCGCTGACGGTGGTGCCGGCCAGCGAGCAAATGGAGATTCTGCGCCGCTGGAGTGGCGGCAACCTGGGGATTGTCGGCGCCGAGCGCTTGCAATTGAGTGCCAGTGAACAGCGTTGGCTGGAGAAACATCCACGGGTCAAGATTGCGGTGCCCGACAAGTTCATGCCGCTGTCTCTGATCGATGACCAGGGGCAATTCGAAGGGCTGAGCGCCGAGTTGCTGTCCCGTATCAGCCTGCGCACCGGCCTGAAATTCGATACCGTGCCGGGCCGCTCGATCCCGCGGCAGATCGATCAGGTGAGCGCGGGCGGAGCGGACATGCTGGCGGTGGTGACGCCCAGTGTCGAGGGCGCCGAAAAGGTTCGTTTCACCCGGCCCTATCTGACCAACCCGCTGGTGCTGGTGACCCGTGGCGAAGAGCGCAGCCCGCTTACGCTGGAGGACATGGTGGGTAAGCGCCTGGCGCTGATCGGCGGCAGTGGCCTGCACGATACGATTGCGCAGAACTTTCCCGGTATCCGTTTCGTGGACGTCGAGAACCCGGAACAGGCGCTGGCGCTGGTGGCCAATGGCGGCGCAGAGGGCGCGGTCAACTCGCTGCTCAGTGCGCGCTTTATGATCGCTCGGTCTTACCGCGACCGCCTGCGCGTTACCAGCACGATCGGCTCGGACCCCGTGCGTATCGCCTTCGGGGTCAACCGCAGCCAGTTGGAACTGTTTTCGATCCTCGACAAGGCACTGCTGAGCATCACGCCGCAGGAAATGGATGAAATCATCGGCCATTGGCGCAATGAGGTCATCATCGAGGACAGTTACTGGCTGCGTCATCGCAACATCATCCTGCAAGGGTTCGGCCTGGCTGCGCTGCTGTTGGTGATCACCCTGGGCTGGGCCATTTATCTGCGCAGCCTCATCCGCAAGCGGGTGCAGGCCGAGCGCGCCTTGAGCGATCAAATGCGCTTCATGAGCGTGTTGATCGACGGTACGCCGCACCCGATTTACGTGCGTGACCGCCAGGGACGGTTGATGGCCTGCAACAACGCGTACCTCGACGTGTTCGGCTTCAGGCTCGAAGAGGTGATAGGCAAGACCGTGGTCGAAACCGACACCGGCAACCCGCCCCAGGCGCAGCTGTTCCATGAGGATTACATGCGCCTGATGACCAGCGGCGTGCCGCAGATTCACGACAGAATCCTCAAGGTGCCGGGTAACAAGGTGCTGACCATTTACCAATGGATGCTGCCGTACCGCGATGGCGATGAGAACGTGGTGGGCATGATTGCCGGTTGGGTGGATGTGAGCGAACGGCAACGGTTGCTCGGTCAGTTGCAGGAGGCCAAGGAAGATGCGGACGCCGCCAACCGCGCGAAGACCACGTTCCTGGCGACCATGAGTCACGAGATTCGCACGCCCATGAACGCGGTGATCGGCATGATCGAGCTGGCCCTGGCGAACGCCGAGCAGGGCCGCCCCGACCGCGATGCCCTGCAGGTGGCGTCGGTGGCGTCACGCGGCATGCTGGAGTTGATCGGCGATATCCTGGACATCGCCAGGATCGAGTCCGGCCACCTTTCGCTGGCCCAGGAGCCGGCCAATCTGCATGAACTGCTGCTGTCGGTGGCGCGAGTGTTCGAAGGGCTCGCGCGGTCCAAGGGCCTGGCGCTGCAGGTGGAACTGGATCCGTTGATGGATTGCCCGGTGCTGGTTGATCCGTTGCGGTTCAAGCAGGTGATGTCCAACTTGCTGAGCAATGCGATCAAATTTACGTCGCGGGGCCAGGTGCGGTTGGGAGGATGCGTTTCGCCGACCAGCGATGCTGACCAACTGGAGTTCAAGTTGTGGGTCGAAGACGCCGGAATCGGCATCAGTGCGCAAGACCAGCAGCGCCTGTTCAACCCGTTTATCCAGGGCAGCAACAGTGAGCAATCGGCGCGCAGCGGGTCCGGGCTGGGGCTGGTGATCAGCCGCAACCTGTGTGAAATGATGGGGGGCAAACTGCACCTGAGCAGCGTACTGGGCAAGGGCACGCGGGTGGATGTGGTCGTGACGCTGGCCCGCACCGCGCGGTTACCCACCGAGCATCCGGCGCCGGTCGCGCGGGTGCAACCGGTTAAGGCATTGGACATCCTGGTGGTGGATGACTATCCGGCCAACCGCGTGCTGCTGGCCCGTCAATTGAGCTTTCTGGGGCATCGAATCAGGACTGCGGATGAGGGCAATCAGGGGTTCGAGCTATGGAAAACTGCACCTGCGGATGTGGTCATCACCGATTGCAACATGCCGCTCAAGAATGGCTACGCATTGGCCCGTGATATTCGCGCGTATGAACGCGAGCACGGCCGGGTGCCATGCCTGCTGCTGGGTTTTACCGCCAATGCGCAACCTGAAGAAACCGAACGCTGTCGCGAGGCCGGCATGGACGGTTGCCTGTTCAAACCGGCGGGCCTCGAAGACTTGCGCTCGGCGTTGGCCGCGCTCACCGATCAAGCGTCAGCTGCGGGCCAGGCCGCTGTAGTTGACTTGGGCGCTCTGGTCTCGCTGACTGGCGATGATCGCGCCGCGCTGCTTGAGCTGCTGGCGCCGTTGCTCGACAGCCTGCAGGCTGACCGCGCGCTGCTTTCGAAGCTGCACAGTGAGCTCGACTTTCACGCGTTGCATGATCTGGCTCACCGCGTCAAAGGTGGCGCGCACATGGTCAGGGCCCACGTACTGATCGCGTGTTGCGACACGCTGGAGGCGGCCTGCCTGCGCCAGGAGCGCAACGCACTGGTTGCGGCGGTAGAGGCGGTAGGCGTGGCGATTGACGATGTGCATCACGGCTTAAATGTTTATTGCAACCAGCCTTGACTGTGATTTATGGCCATTCGGTAAGTTTGGGACAACTCCTACGCGAAGGGGGAACAAGCCTGATTTTGTCTGCGGGATATGTCTGGAAAATGGGCCGCGCTCACTGACGAGCTCCGCCTGCGCAGGTACCCGACATGCCGAACAAAGCACTGACCATCCTGATTGCCGATGAACAGCACCTGCAACGACTGCACATCGAGAGAATGCTCAATCAGCTGGGATATCACCGCATTCTGCCGGTGCAAACCTTCGAAGAAGTCCAGATCCTGACGGGCATTCCGGCCGAGCCCTTCGATGTATTGATCATCAATGCGGGACTGGCGGCCCAGGCGACCGGGCCCCAGCCCCAGGCCCGTCATGTGTTGGTGTACGACCATCTGAACCTCGCCGCACCCGCCGGCGCAATGTCGACGTTGCCGGTACGTTTGCCCGGCGTTCCGGACACGGTCAACCTCAAGCACTTCATGGACATCATCGATCCCCCTGGGGCTTCGCGGGGGCTGCGGGTTTTACCGTGGCTGCGGGAGTTGTCCCGCAAGCCGGCTGCCTGAGTTCAATCCCACTGCGGTGCGATGCTCTTGGGGCTGGTCAACCGATGGCCACGTTCCAGGCTGGCAATTTGCGTCATGTCGTCGGCGCTCAAGGTCAGTTGCAGGGCTTTCAGGTTGCTCGCAAGGTTGGCGCGTTTGGTCGACGACGGAATCACCGCGTGGCCCAGTTGCATGGCCCAGGCCAGCGCCACTTGCGCCGCAGTGGCTTGGTGGCGTTCGGCGATTTGCTTGAGTACCGGGTCGTTGAGCACTTCGCCATAGGCCAGGGTCATGTACGAGGTAATCTGGATATCGTTGGCGTGGGCGAATTCCACCACCTTGCGGTTTTGCAGGTAGGGGTGCAGCTCGATTTGGTTGGTGGCGATATTCTCCGCGCCTACGGCGGCAATCGCCTGTTTCATCAGGTCGACCGTGAAGTTGGAGATGCCGATCTGACGCGTCAGGCCCAGGCGCTTGGCTTCCAGTAACTGGCCCATGAACTCGGCGACGGGTACCTGGTTTTCCGGTGACGGCCAGTGAATCAGCGTCAGGTCCAGGTAATCGGTTTTGAGCTTGCGCAGGCTCTCCTGCAGGCTGGGAATCAACTGGTCCTGGGCGAAATTGGATACCCATATTTTGCTGGTGATGAACAGCTCGTCACGTGGCACGCCACTGTCGGCAATCGCCTGACCAACCTCGGCTTCGTTCTCGTAGATCTGCGCCGTGTCGATGGCGCGGTAGCCCAGTTCCAGGCCGGTGCTGACGGAGTCGATCACCACCTGGCCCTTCAAACGGAAGGTGCCAAGACCGAAGGCGGGGACTTTTTGCGTTGGGATGGACATCGGATGCTCCTGAACGGGTGTGAACAATGGAGTCGAGTATCCACGCGTCGTTCCGTTGGAAAAACCGCTGAATCCGCAAAGGACTGTTGACCGAGTGGCACGAATAGCGGTGCGACTCGATCAACGGTGGGAGGAAGCAAGCCCCCTCCCAGACTTTGATCTTTAGCGGTCAGGCGAGTGTGCGGGGGGCGCGCAAGCGTTCGGCCGCACTGCGCAGCAATTGCTCGGTGGCGGTCCAGCCCAGGCAGCCGTCGGTTACCGAGACGCCGTATTTCATCGACGCGCTCAACGGCTGGCAGCCTTCGAACAGGTGGCTTTCGAGCATCATGCCGATCAGCGACGTGTCGCCCTGCAAGCGTTGCTCCAGCACCTCGTTGAACACGGCCGGCTGACGTAGCGGGTCCTTGCCGCTGTTGGCATGGCTGCAATCGACCATGACGCGTGCGGCCACCTTGGCGTTGGCGAGGTCTCGCTTTACCTGTTCTACATTCTGCGCATCGTAATTCGGCCCGCGGTGACCGCCGCGCAGCACCAGATGGGTATCGGGGTTGCCCGGGGTCTGGATGATCGCCGGGTGGCCCTGGCTGTCGACACCGAAGTGGCGATGGGGGTGGGCGGCCGAGCGCATCGCGTCACAGGCAATGGCGACGCCGCCGTCGGTGCCGTTCTTGAAGCCCACGGGCATGCCCAGGCCGCTGGCCATTTCGCGATGGATCTGCGATTCGGTGGTGCGTGCGCCAATTGCGACCCAACTGAGCAGGTCATCGAAGTAGCCGGCTGCCATGGGCTGCAGCAGCTCGGTCGCGACCGGCAGGCCCAGGCGCAGCATTTCGCGCATCAGCTCGCGCGACAGCGTGAGGCCGGCGGCCATATCGTCGCTGCCGTCCAAGTGCGGATCGTAGGCCAGGCCTTTCCAGCCGATGGTGGTGCGGGGTTTCTCGACGTAGGCGCGGATCACCAGCAGCATCTGGTCACTGACGTCCAGTGCCAGCTTCTTCAGGTTGCGGGCGTATTCCATGGCCGATGCCGGATCGTGGATCGAACACGGGCCGACAATCACCAGCAAGCGTGAGTCTTCGCCATTGAGAATGGCGCGCACGGCTTGGCGATGGGCGTGGATCTGTTCATTGAGGAACGGACTGAGGGGCAACTGGTGCTTGAGTTCAAGCGCGCTGGGCAGGCGCCGGGTCAGGGCTTCATTGGCGCAGGTCAAGGCGTGGAGGGGCAGGGCGGCGACGGAGGAGTTCATATTCAGGGCTTCCTGGGCAAGCGGCGGGCTATTCCCGCGCACTTGGCCTACTGGGGTGTTCGACAATTGGCCGGGTTGGCTACGGGTGTGGATTTGCCACCAGCGGGTGACCGATCGGAGGCGGCAGGCTGTCCCGAGCGGAGCTGGCTAAATCGCCATGCAGTGCACGTGTCGTAACGGTAATAGGTGGCGTAGTTCATGGCTTGATTCCTTGTGTGTACGTGCAAAGTTGTTAAGGGCTGAAAAAACAAAACCCCCGATCGGGGAGCCGACCGGGGGTTAGATTTCTCTGGTAGGCGACCCCTTGAACAGTGGGCGCCGATTTCAGGTATCAGGCGCGCCAGTGGCTGAACCAATACCCAAAATAAAAGCTGACCAGCGCGCTCAAACCGCTCACGCGGGCAGCCGCAACCGAGCGCTGGACGCTGGCAGCCGGGCAAACCTGAGGGTGAGTGAGTTGCAGCATGGTCGCTCTCCGAAATGATGGTGCCGAGCTTACTAGAGGCGCCCTGGCAGATTCAATCAGTAATTTCTATTGCCCGCAGGTACTTACCGCTATGGGGTGAGTGCCGATATGCTGGTCGCCTGTTGATGATTGATCGGATGCGACCATGACTGCCCTGACCCTTGCTGCTGCGCAATCCATTTCCATTGCTGGCGATGTGCCGGCGAATATCCAACGGCATGTGGCGCTCATGCGCGAGGCGGCTGAACAAGGCGTGCAATTGCTGATATTTCCCGAGCTGTCGTTGACCGGGTATGAGCCTTCGTTGGCGGCTGAACTGGCAATCGCTCCGGAGGACGCGCTGCTGTTACCGCTGCGCGAAATGGCGCGCGAACTTCAGATAACGGCGGTGGTGGGCATGCCGATTCGATTGACGCCGCAGGCAGGCGTGCTGATTGGCGCGCTGGTGCTGGGCGCGGACGGCGGCCTGGCGCTCTACACCAAGCAGCACTTGCACCCCGGCGAAGACGTGGCCTTCGTTGCAGGGCAAGGTGGTGCCGCTCTGGAATGGGGGAGCGACCGAATCGCACTGGCGGTATGTGCAGACTTTTCCCGCGCCAGTCATCCTCTAGCTGCGGCGCAGTCAGGTGCCAATATATATGCCGCCGGTGTACTGATCAGCGAAGGAGGGTACGCGGGGGACAGTGCGCTGCTGCAGGGCTATGCCGTTGAACACAAACTGCTGGTGTTGATGGCCAACCATGGCGGACCTTCGGGTGGCTGGGCCTGTGCCGGGCGCAGCGCAGTCTGGGCGGCGGATGGCCGTTTGCTGGCAGCTGCGCCTGGCATCGGTGATGCGCTGGTGATTGCCCATTGCGATGGCGATCAGTGGGCTGGCCGGGTGGTGGCGCTGTAAATGGCCTTTCACTTTCGCGCAGCCACGCAGCAGGACTTGGCTTTTGCCCGCACGCTCACCCACGAAGCCATGAACAATTACTACCAGCAGTACGGCTTGCTGTGGTCTGACAGAGGCTTCGACATGGCCTGGGCAGATCGGGAAAACTGGTTGATTTGCCGCGACGCCGATGTCCTGGGTTTTATCAGCCTGAGTCGCGACAGCCGGGCGCTCTATATCCGCGAGCTGCATATGATCGAGGGCTGTCGTGGTCTGGGTGCGGGAAGCTGGGTGCTGCAACAGATGGCGTTAAAAGCGCAGGCGCCAGGCCTGTTGCGGTTGACCGTGTTCAAGACCAACCCGGCGCGCAGGCTCTATCAGCGCATGGGCTTCAGCATCGTCGGTGAAGAGAATTGTTTCTGGCGAATGGAGCAGATTTGCCGCGCAAGCTGACCATGCGTCAAATCCTAATAAGCGCATACTGCCTTCAGGAACCGAATTCCTGATCTTCGTTCTGGCTCTCAGCCTCAGCAAGGATGATCCCTTCTTTCATGCCCAAAAGGACCGCTACCTTATGGGCCTCCCCACGCCGCCCCTTTTTGCGCCCAGCGAGCACTTGATAGGTGGTTGCCGGATCTACACCCTGTTCACGGACGAACGCTTGCACAGACTTTCACTGGTGTTCCAGCCAGGCCTTGGCTTGTGCAGCGGTCCGAATTCCGGGCATAGTTCAAAACCGTTCAAGTTTGTTTAACCAAGCGGTGAGTGTGTCATCTCTTGGGGGGGGTCAAATAGGATCATGCATCCAAATGAGTGGAATCAGTTCACGTTTAAGGCAAGAAAGAGAGCGGCTTGGCATGTCGCAAAAAGTTTTTGGTGAGATTGGCGGCGTGGAGGCCAACGCACAAGGTAAATATGAAAGTGGCGGTCGGGCGCCTAAAGCCGACTACCTGTCTCGTGTGGCGGAGAAAGGCGTGGACGTGCTTTACGTGCTGACGGGCAACGCTACGCCGATTCAACTGGCGCATCTGAGCCAGATCGAAGAAAAAGTGCTGGGTGATTACCGCACGATGTTCAAGGAGGACCAGGATGCGATCCGCCGTCTGACGTCGACCCTGGCTGAGCACTCCCTTAAGGTGAACGGCAGAGTTACGGCGAACGGCAAATCCAGGCAGCCGCTTCAGGATTCCTGACGGTTTACCCAGGAAAAAGCGCCGTTCGTCATCCGACGAACAGGCGCGCGGCGCCAAAAAATCATATATGACACGTGCAACTAGGTCTGTGCCTTGGTTTTTTGCTAAGGTGTTCGGCAATGTATAAAGACCATTTCGCGAGGTGTCTGCTTGATTAGGGTGCTAGTAGTCGATGACCATGATCTCGTTCGTACAGGCATTACACGAATGCTGGCTGACATCGACGGCCTGCAAGTAGTCGGCCAGGCCGAATCAGGAGAAGAATCCCTGATCAAGGCCCGGGAGTTGAAACCCGATGTGGTGTTGATGGACGTCAAGATGCCCGGAATCGGCGGGCTTGGGGCAACGACCAAACTGTTGCGCAGCCATCCGGACATCAAGGTCGTGGTGGTCACCGTGTGCGAGGAAGACCCGTTTCCAACTCGTCTGTTGCAGGCCGGTGCCGCCGGTTACCTGACCAAGGGCGCAGGCCTGGCAGAAATGGTACAGGCCATTCGCCTGGTATTTGCCGGCCAGCGGTATATCAGTCCGCAGATCGCCCAGCAGTTGGCCATCAAGTCTTTCCAGCCCACCAGTGATTCGCCGTTCGATGCGCTGTCGGAGCGGGAAATCCAGATTGCCCTCATGATCGTCGGCTGCCAGAAGGTGCAGACGATTTCGGACAAGCTGTGCCTCTCACCCAAGACCGTCAACACCTACCGTTATCGCATTTTCGAGAAGCTCGCCATCAGCAGTGATGTTGAATTGACCCTGCTTGCGGTGCGTCACGGCATGGTGGACGCCAGCGCCTGACATGACCACGCCGTTCGATCCAAGTGCCTTCCTCTCGACCTGCAGTGGCCGCCCCGGCGTGTACCGCATGTTCGACAGCGAGGCGCGCCTGCTGTATGTCGGTAAAGCCAAGAACCTGAAGAACCGTCTGGCGAGCTACTTTCGCAAGACCGGTCTGGCGACCAAGACCGCCGCCCTGGTGGCGCGTATCGCCCAGGTCGAAACCACCATTACCGCCAACGAAACCGAAGCGCTGCTGCTTGAGCAGACGTTGATCAAGGAATGGCGGCCGCCCTACAACATCCTGCTGCGTGACGATAAATCCTACCCCTACGTCTTTTTATCCGATGGCGCCTTTCCGCGCCTGAGTATTCACCGTGGGGCCAAGAAGCAGAAGGGCAAGTACTTCGGACCCTATCCCAGCGCTGGCGCGATTCGTGAAAGCTTGAGCCTGTTGCAAAAGACCTTTTTTGTGCGCCAGTGCGAAGACAGTTTCTACAAGAACCGTACGCGACCGTGCCTGCAGTACCAGATCAAGCGGTGCAAGGCGCCTTGTGTCGGCCTGGTCGAGCCTGCGGAGTACGCCGAGGATGTGCGCCATTCGGTGATGTTTCTCGAAGGGCGCAGCAATGCCCTCACCGATGAGCTCTCCGGCGCCATGGAGCAGGCGGCCAGTACCCTGGATTTCGAGAAGGCCGCCGAACTGCGCGACCAGATCTCGCTGTTGCGTCGCGTGCAGGATCAGCAAAGCATGGAGGGTGGCACCGGCGACGTCGATGTGATCGCCGCATTCGTCAACCCCGGCGGTGCCTGCGTGCACCTGATCAACGTTCGCGGTGGCCGGGTGCTGGGCAGCAAGAACTTCTTCCCGCAAACCGGTATCGACGAAGAAGTGGCCGAAGTCATGGCTGCGTTCCTCGGTCAGTACTACGTGAGCAGCCCGGAGCGCGATCTGCCCTCGGAGCTGATCGTCAACGTGGTACACGAAGACTTCCCCACGCTCATCGAAGCGATTCACGAGCTGCGCGGCCGCGAGCTGGACATCAGCCACCGCGTACGCGGCACCCGTGCGCGTTGGCAGCAATTGGCCGTGACCAACGCCGAACAGGCCCTCAGCGCGCGCCTTGCCAATCGGCAGCACGTTGCCGCACGGTTTGACGCGCTGGCCGAAGTCCTCAAACTCGAGGAGCCACCACAGCGCCTGGAATGCTACGACATCAGCCACTCCAGCGGCGAAGCCACCGTGGCCTCCTGTGTGGTGTTCGGGCCGGAAGGACCGATCAAGTCCGATTACCGGCGCTACAACATTGAAGGCGTGACGGCCGGCGATGACTACGCGGCCATGCACCAGGCCCTCATGCGCCGCTTCAGCAAACTGAAGGAAGGTGAGGGCAAGCTGCCCGATATCCTCTTGGTGGACGGCGGCAAGGGCCAGCTGTCGATGGCCCGCGACGTGCTCAATGAACTGGCAGTGCCGGACCTGATCCTGCTCGGCGTGGCCAAGGGGACGACGCGCAAGGCCGGTTTCGAGACCTTGTACTTGAATGATGCCGCCCATGAGTTCACCTTGAAGGGCGATTCACCTGCGCTGCACCTGATTCAACAGATCCGCGACGAAGCCCACCGATTCGCCATCACCGGCCACCGCGCCCGTCGTGGTAAAACCCGACGAACCTCAACCCTGGAAGGGGTGGCAGGGGTAGGGCCGACGCGCCGACGTGACCTGCTTAAACATTTTGGTGGCTTGCAGGAGCTGTCCCGTGCCAGCATTGACGAAATAGCCAAAGCACCCGGTATCAGTAAAAAGCTCGCTGAGCTGATTTATGCAAACCTGCACAGCGAATAGAATGCCTTTCCACCTCGTAGCCAGTTGTGCCGATGAATATCCCTAATCTGATCACCGTTCTACGCGTCCTGCTTATCCCGATTTTCATTCTGTTGTTCTATTTGCCCTACGAATGGAGCTATGCGGCGTCAAGTTCCGTGTTCGCTTTCGCCGCCGCCACCGATTGGCTCGACGGCTACCTGGCCCGCCGACTGGAGCAGAGCACGCCGTTCGGCGCGTTCCTCGACCCCGTGGCCGACAAGCTCATGGTGGCCGTTGCCCTGGTATTGCTGGTGCAGGAACACGGCAATCTGTGGCTGACGCTGCCGGCCGCGGTCATCATTGGCCGCGAGATCGTGGTCTCGGCCCTGCGCGAGTGGATGGCCGAAATCGGCGCCCGCGCCCACGTTGCCGTTTCCAACATGGGCAAGTGGAAAACCGCCGCGCAAATGCTTGCGCTGGTCATTCTGCTGGCCAACCCGTCGGACTTCTCCTTCTGGGTGCTGACAGGCTACGCCTTGTTGTTGATCGCCGCCGGCCTGACCCTGTGGTCCATGCTCCAATACCTGCGCGCTGCCTGGCCGCATCTGCGCACTACCGTCGAAAAGAAATAAAACTTTTTTGAATCAAGGTGTTGACGAGCGCCGAGGATTCTATAGAATGCGCGTCACCAAGCGGGAATAGCTCAGTTGGTAGAGCACGACCTTGCCAAGGTCGGGGTCGCGAGTTCGAGTCTCGTTTCCCGCTCCAAATATTGCGCTACAGAGTTCCACTGAATTCTGTAAGTGATTGAAATTAGGGCCTTTAGGCCCTTTTTTCGTTCCAGCGGGAACCACTGAAATCCAGCTCCATCCAGTGCTTTTAAGTCCCGATTTAAGTCCCGAATGAGAATCTTGAATTTGGATGTGCACTGAATCGGTTTTTTGCTGGAGCAGCTTGGATAGCGAGACGAGCATCTGGCCCTGACTCTGTTCAGGAGCTCGCTATGGCACTCTCGGATACGACCGTTCGGCAAGCCCGAATCACCGGCAATGACTATACGATAGGCGACACGGATGGGCTTGCGCTCAACGTGACCGCACGCGGCGGGAAAATCTGGCGTTTCAGATATTACTGGGCGGGCGTGCAGAAACGCATGTCTCTTGGTAGTTATCCGCAAATCAGCCTTAAGGAAAAGCCCGTGCCCGGCGTGACGAGGCGCGCGCCTTGGTCGCCCAAGGCATCAATCCCTATGAGTACCGTAAGCAACAGCGTCGTGCTGTTCGTTTTGCGGCGGAGCATACCTTCGAGGCCGTGTTCAATCAGTGGGTAGAGTTCCGCAGGCTGAGCCTGAAGGAAGGACGCCAGAGCACGCTCTCGCAGATCTTGAGAATCTTCAATAAAGACGTTCTGCCCACCCTGGGCGAACGGTCCATCTACGATATCAATCGTCACGATCTGCTGGATTTACTGAGCAGGATCGAACAGCGCAAGGCCTTAACAACAGCCGAAAAATGCCGGACCTGGTTCAACCAATTGTTCCGCTATGCGCTGGTGAAAATCGAGGGGCTGGAACACAACCCAGCTTCAGACCTCGATGTGGTCGCACTTCCCAAACCTCCCGTGACGCACAATCCGTTTCTCCGCATGGACGAGCTCCCGGGGTTGATGGCCGCGCTTCGAAACTACGGCGGTGCCGACCAAACTCGGCTTGGCCTTCGGTTGTTGTTGCTGACCGGTGTCCGCACGGGCGAGTTGCGCTTGGCGACACCCGACCAGTTCGATCTGGAGAAGCGTTTGTGGGTCATACCGGCGGAGGTGGTGAAGCAGCTCCAGTTAGCGATGCGAAAGCCAGGTAAGCAGGCCCAAAATATACCGCCTTATATCGTGCCGCTGTCGGTTCAGGCGCTGGAGATCGTGCGTCACTTGCTGGACCAGGTAGTCCCTGCGCAACGCTACTTGTTTGCGCATCGAAGCGATCTAAGCAAACGCATTAGCGAGAATACTCTGAATGGCGCGTTACGCCGGATGGGGTACGCCGATCAACTCACCGGTCATGGCATGAGGGCGACGATCTCGACGGCGTTGAACGAGATCGGATACCCGAAGGTTTGGGTGGATGCTCAGCTTTCTCATGCTGATCCGGATAAGGTGAGTGCGGCTTACAACCACGCGGAGTACGTGGAGCAGCGCCGGACGATGATGCAGGACTGGGCGAATCGTCTGGATCTTTGGGGGCAGGGCCAACTAAAAGCGGCAAGCTCTCCGCTGACTATTCGTTTAGAAGGTGCAGCTTCATTACCTTCGTTGGAAAGCGCGAACGCAAACGCTGTTCTGTACAGCAGTGGTTTCCCAGCGACGACGGTTCCAGCCTCCAAAGTTTCCGTCAGCAACGAACCGCTCCTTAACGCGGCTCAGTATTCACCAGTCCTACCTGCTCCTACGCAGACTGAACAGCTGCGCGACCCCCAAGTATCTGAAATACAACGCCAGCGCGCCGAGATGCTAGCTACCTATGAAGCTTCGAGTAATTTGGCACTGTTTGTCTTCGCCAAACTGGCAGGCAAATCCAGAGATCAGATCAACCGAGATATCAAGGCTCGGCGCCTGCTATCCCTGAGTCTGGGGAATCGCGGTCAGCGTATTCCCGATTGGCAGCTTGATCCACTGCGGCACAAGTTGGTACTTGCTGCGTTAGCGCGGTTTCCGGATGTCGATGCATGGAGGCTTTATGGCGCCCTTTGTAAGCCTCATGAGCGATTAAAAGGTCGCGCGCCAATCGATGTGCTTACTACGGAGAATTTCGATGTGACCGCACAAATCGTTTGCAGTGCGCTGGGTTCAAGCTGAGGTGCTGTCTTTTTGCTGTGATAATGGATGTCGCTGCTTGCTTGGGTCCATCTAGCTCGGGCTGCCGTAAATGCGTGAACTTCACGCGTGGCCTGAGGTGCGGCGGAGATGTTCGGCAAGAGACTTCTATTGCGCAGGAAGACACCCTTTGGCATCATCTCGCTCCCGCCCTCTCTTGTCAGCTCTCCATCCCTCTCATTTGGGGGCTGCGTCTTGGGGATGGCGGGTAACCACCCGGCCTCGTGCCGGGTTTTTATTCGTTCGGCAGGCACGGCTGGCGGACAAACTTGGAATATCCAGCTACCCCATGTATGGGGTGCTAGGGGTCGAGTGTTCGAATCACTCCGTCCCGACCATTTAATTCAATGACTTAGCCGAACTCTAATCAGTTCGGCTTTTTCATATCTGAAAATTACTCCCACATTTACTCCCACGGATATCGTGGATCTCGGTATGCCGTCTCAGATGGCGTTCGAGAGTCTGAAGATGCGAAGACATTCATCAGTGGGTTGCCTATCTGGACATTCCGCAAGGCAAGCTTCGGGTTACGGCTGTAGGGAGCGCGGAGCTTTCTATTGCTGGTGAGGTGATCCGGACAGTCGCTCAGACTCCGGTAGAGTCATCGGATAGCACATGCTTCCCACGGCGGAGGTTCTTTTCGATGGGGGCTATCAACTTCCTGGTGATGGAAGCTCGGGCCGCGATCACACGCATTAACCTAATTGCTAGAGCTATGGATGCCGTCCTTACGTGATTGAGGTTGATGCTGAGCCCGTCGGAAAGCTTGATGAATCCCAAGCCTGTAAATACAGTCAAGGTCGTTATATCCGAAAAACATTTTGACTTGGCTCTAGGAAGGTATTTTCAGGCGGAAAAAATTCAAATGTGCCCCCAATTTTGCCCCAGTGCATCAGGTTCGCGAGTGGCGATTTCCGACAGAGCCAGATGGATTCAGATGGCTTTCAGTAGTTCATAAGTGCGGGGGAGTGGCTCACGCTGCCTACCTCTCAGTCGGGAATGACCAGCGGCGTTGGATGGGGCTGTCTACAATGCTGCGTATCTTTCAGTCCGACGCTGATTGACCTACGAACAATTGGATATTTATACAGCTGTTACGCAAACTCCGACGATTTGCACCAAAAATAGTCTCCGATCTTGTTTACCGGTCCCGTCAATCACGCTAACTTGCGGTAACGCTGGCACAGTGCCGCTATCGGTCATCCCTGACTAGATCTCACTCGCGCGCACGGCTGCTCAGCTGGTGCCTACCCTTATTCAGGGCGGGATCATTGATCGCGCGCAGCAACCGCAAGAGGATTCTGCGGTTTAGTGTTTGTAGGAAGTGTTATGGATGGCGTGAGCTTCAAGCAGGTAGACCAGTATGCGCTGTGTTGTGTCGAGAATTTTTCTGATGAGCTTAAGCTCGCGCTGAGGGAAAACCTCACCCGTATCTGCCATGGTGCTGATCAGGCCAGCAAGGACAGGGCGATCTACAAATACTCTGCGACGATTAAGCACTTCTGGAACGAGCGCTATTCCAAGAAAACTTGGGAAACCCGGATTGGTATGCTGGGTGAGCTCCTGTCTCACGTCATCATTCTGAAGCTCTTCCCCAACTTCGATGTGGTCTCCCCGTTCTTCAATATGGAAGAGAAGAGTATCCGGAAGGGCTTCGATCTCCTCCTATACGAGACCTCAACCAACAACGTCTGGATCACCGAGGTCAAGTCGGGCGGCAGAGGGGCGGACAAGACTTCTTGCTCGGCCACAAGTGCGCAATTGCGTTTGGCTCGGGATGACCTCAAGAGGCGTTTGGCTGAGCCGGAGCTCAATCACTGGCTTAACGCGATCAATGCCGCGAAAAATGCGATCCACAACAAAGCTAATTACCGGGACTCGGTTATTGAGATCTTGGAGATGGAAGGTGATTTGGCTGAAGAAGACGGGGCGAGTGCTTCGGACAACAATGTGTTTCTGGTCTCTGCCCTGTTCAGCGAAGTGTCCCAGGCTATCGCCGAAAATACCGTGTCAAATTTCACCACCAAGCTGGTAGCTGAAGCTGTGTTCAAAACGGTGTGGGTGCTGTCCCTCCACAAAGGCACCATGGAAAAGCTGGAAGAGTTTTTGAGGCAGGAGGCGGAGCAGTAGCATGGAAGAGCTGACTATCAGGAAACTGGGCAACACCAAGTTCAAGGATCTGTATTTCCAACTCCTCAAGGGAGACGAACTGGGTAACACAGAGATTGTGAAACTTTTGGCGATCGCCGTGCTGCTCCTTAACCACAAGACCCTCGAAATTCGGCGTCTCGGCTACCGCATTATCCTGTTTTACGGTAACGCTTCGGGTCAGTACCAGGCGCTGTACGATGTTGCACTCAACAGTGGTCTGCACCCTGTCTCAGCAGTAATCAGCAGCTACTTTTCCGAGGATGATCACCGCAGCGAGTCGTTCATCCGAAACATCGTGGGCAGCTACATCGATACCTTCCGTGATCAAGGCATCGTGCTGACTGAGCAACAGGATGCCCTGCGGACATTTGTTCAGTCGGAGTACCGTAAGTCGTCAGTCGTGGTTGCTCCGACCAGTTACGGTAAATCTGAGCTCATCATCCAATCGGTGAGGGAAAATCCAGGGCAGCGGATCCTGATCCTCGTGCCTTCTAAGGCTCTGCTGGCCCAGACGAAAAAACGGTTGATCTACGCGGACATTGAGGGGCTGGGCAAGGTGGTGACCCACCCCGAGATGTATTCGGTTGAGCGGAAGAACAGGGCATTTGTCCTGACCCAGGAGCGGCTCAACAGGCTCTTGAACGAGAACGCCGGGCTGAGCTTCGATATGGTCTTCGTCGACGAGGCCCACAACCTGCTGCAGAGCGACCGCAGAAGTGAATTACTGGCTGCCATGCTGTGCATCCTGGGGGCTCGTAATCCGGAAACATCATTCAAGTTCCTGACTCCCTTCCTATGCGATGAACTCAATGTCCGTGTGCGCTTCTTGGACATGATCCCGAGCGGATTCAAGATCGACGAGTACATCAAGTCTGAGCGCTTCTACATTAAGGATTTTAGGGCAGGGAGGGGCCAGACGAAGCTCAAGCTCTACGACCATTTCCTGAATGACTGGATGGAATTCGATCGGAGGTATGCCAACTGCTTCGAGCTCATCAAAGGCGAAGCACTGTCCAAAAACATCGTTTACGGCAACAGGAAAAAAAGCATTGAGTCATTTGCGGTTGAACTGGCAGCCGTGCTGCCGCTCGTAGATTGTCCGCTGATCCAGACCGCCTGTGCCGAGCTAGAAGAGCTTTTTGACCGACGCTACAAACTGATCGGCTG
Source organism: Pseudomonas sp. PvP025 (assembly GCF_017832155.1). Taxonomy (NCBI): domain Bacteria; kingdom Pseudomonadati; phylum Pseudomonadota; class Gammaproteobacteria; order Pseudomonadales; family Pseudomonadaceae; genus Pseudomonas; species Pseudomonas sp. PvP025. The sequence goes on from NZ_JAFIBJ010000001.1 coordinate 449,356, forward strand.
CCTGCGCAAAGGGGTTATGTACCACCATGGTTCGATCCCTGACACCATCCGTCTTTACTTGGAGAACCTGTTCAGCAGCTCCAAGCAGATGAGGTTTTTGGTCTGCAACTCCACGCTTCTGGAAGGGGTGAACCTGCCGATCGAACGACTCTTCGTCTTTGATTTTTTCAAAGGGAAGCAAAAGCTGACGCCATCTCAATTCAAGAACCTGGTCGGACGCGTCAACCGGTTCAGTGAGGTCTTCGCGCCTGGAGCTAAGGCTGCGTTGAGAAAGCTGGAGTCCAGCATCTACCTGTTGGGCGTAAATGGCTACACCCGCGACAATGCAGCGCTTGAGACTTTCTACGATAAATCCGTCAACGTTTCAAAGGTGGTCAAGGACACTGTCAGCAACGTTCTGCTTGAAGCCACCAAGATCATCGATGGGAAGGTGTCGTTTCTCTACGACGACGCCGTGGCTCGTCTTGAGAATCTGCATCCTGGCGTGGTTAAAGATCGAGAGTGTCGGTACGTTACCACTCAGGTGGGCAAGCTCCTAATCGCGAACAGTGTCAGTGAAATTGACGTGTTCTCAGAGGAGGAGGCTATTGAACGGAAGATCAGGCGAGGCATCGAGGCGAACGGCGTCATCAACACCGTTGACCGGCTGATGCTTGCGATCTCCAAATCGTTCGTCGATCACTTCGACAACAGCCGAGAGTACAGCGACCTGGTGCGTCTCAAGCAAGAGCCTGCCCGGAATTTCTACGCCATGATCCTGGATTGGAAGCTGAAGAAACTCAGCGTCAAGCAGACGATCCGACAGACGCTCGCGTACTGGAAAAAGCTGGTCGAGACTAGCCATAGCGATCACGTGTTCGTGGGTAAATGGGGTGATACCAAATATCGCGACAGCAAGTACGAGAACTGGGTAAGGATCTCCCAGAAGGATGACGGCGAGCGTATTAACCTGGCAATCGTCCGTCTCAAGGACGAGGACGATTTCTTCGACAACAAGATCTTCAAGTTCGTCGAGGTGCTGAATGGGGTAGGCGCCCTGGATCCAGGGTTCTACAAACTCATCAAATACGGCACTGCGGATGACACCAAGATCAAGCTCATCCGCGATGGTTACAGCCATGGCCTGGCGGATCTGATGCTCGAACGGTATCCCGAAACTGTGCGTGCGACGCTCGGCGGCGAGATCGAAGTGAGCCCTCGCCTAGTCAACATGATGATCACCAACGAGGAAAGCGATCTGCTGATTTTTGAAGCCAAGATGAACCTCAAACCCATCTGATTGAAGATTTTGGAAGCGCCTGCGAGTTTGATCAGGATAGCGTAGTGAGTCGGGTACAGCGATGAGTCGAGATTCATCCCGACATTGGTCGAGGCTAGCCGTCCGTGCTCCTTAGTGATCGGCACGGCTGAGTGCACGAGCTTCGTCAATTGAAGCCTTTGGGATCTCTCAGGAACTCTTCGGCGATGTGCAGTGCGCTGATGTGCTGTGCATGGACGATGGGATTGCCGCATGAGCAATCTGTGGTCTGCGCTTCCCGTGTCCACACTCCGCTTGCCTGCCTCCGATATGTCCAGCCCGTGATGAAGCCGGCGCCGCTCAGTCGGAGCCCTGGGTGGTTGACGGTGAGTTCACAAACCTCAAATAGGTCGGGCCCGCGAGGTATGACGCCGACGCCCTTCTGGTAGAGCGTCAGGTGATCTAGGGTTGGATGCTTGATCAACGTGTCTGCTTCGAATGCTACCGTGCCATTCTCGTTGATTAGCTTCTCGATTTCAGGGAAGCGAAGGGGCTTGCTCGGGTCGGCTGAGCCATAGAGCACCATGTCCGGGATTTCGACGAAGATTCCACTGTGAGGGTTACCATCAATCGAATCCTGGGTATCCAGAATCCTTGCACCACGATAGAACGCCGTTTGCGCACCTGCGATTTTCACTAAGCTTGGATGGTACTCCGGAAGCTCCAGTGCTCGCTTGAACGCAGGCAGATTTTTGAGGCTTGCTTCAAACTTGATCTCCTCCCACGGCAAGCCCAGCAGTGATCTTAAGATCGGATCGTCTGCGGGAGAGGGGAAGAGCGTGTTCGTGTCGGTTAAGCCACGGGCAGCGGCATACGCCTGCAGAACGTCGCTCGGGACAGTGATTTGTGCGAGATAGCAATTCTGTGGAATCGGATTGTGCAGAGGGCCAAGAAGCCAAGCTGACTGAGCCACGGTGCGCGGCCTGTAGCCCTCAACCGTCAACGTAGCCAAGTTGACTAGGCCTACATGATTGGCGGCCTGCTTACTGAGCACATACAGATGACCAGTGCCGATCACAGGTGCATAGCGGGCCATGCGCTTTCTGACCATCACCGCCACCTCGTCACAGTCCTCGCACAGCTCCAGCGTGGTTGCTTCACTGTATTTGTGGCTGGCGAACCATGCAGCTACGGCTGCACTTGAAGTGCAATCGACGTAAAACGAACGCCACCCGTAGTGCTGAAGGAGGGCCTGCTGGTAGGCAAAGTCTGATCGGTGCTGGGCGATGTAGGCATCCAACACGCCTTGGGAGTAGCGACACCACTTGAGCATTTCGCTCGGTATGCACCCCTTCCTGTCGAAGGACGTTCCTATGGAGGGGGCTCCCACCTCACCGTAATGGGAGATCTGGCCACGAAACAAAATATCCTCACCGAAGGTCCCAAGGAGCTGGTTTAACTCGTCGACGCTATTCGCTGCATATTGCTTCAAAGCTGCCTCCCTCGCCGATAGCGTATGGCATTGTTTTTTACCAGTGCTTTGTAGTTTCGTCACAAAAAGTTGCGTAAGTGCGGACTGTCTCCTGAAACACTTCGACAGTACTCATATCGGCACGATGATTCGGCTGCGGGCAACGCACACGTTGTCTTTCACCGCATAGCATTCCACGTAATGGTCGCCTTGGAAGGTTGAGTGCTCGGTGATTTGATGGTGGCCGCTGTCGATACGGATTTCCCCGCGAATCATGTTCCGCTCGATGGCCGCCGGGCCGAGATTCTTCACCTTCCAGTAGATTTTATAAGGTGGCGGCACATCGATCTCGGCTACCCAAAATGTCAGCTCACGCTGTTTCGGGATCCGGTAGGTCATAACGCGTGACATGAGGTTGCGAAGTCGGTCACCCTCATTTTTGACCGAGCAATCGATACGAAGGGTGTACTGGATGTCGAGGCTGAATTTTCGGCCAATGAACTGTTCGCCATTTTTGACGCGATTTTCCGCTATCGCCTGCTTCTTTTCCTGCTCGACATACTCTGGGAAATGTTCGCCAAAGACAGTGCTCCACCGCTCATGGGCAACCTCAGCATCGTCCAGAGCCTCCTGTAAACGCCTCAGGGCCTTCTTGGCTTTGGGGTGGAAGTTACCTGACTTCGTGACGATCGAGCTGCTTCCAGGCGCACGCCATTGCTCCTTGTCCTCGTCGATATCCACCAGGTATGCGAAGAAATCCCGAGTCATTTCGCCGTAGGCGGAATAGGAGTTGGCGTCGTAGTCTGCGGTGTTCTTGAGGAACTGGTAGCAGAGAGTGTCGATCATCATCCCTTTAAGCGGCACGCCGTGGTCGTTCTTCCAGGCCCGCACCATTTTGCATAGGCGCTTGAGGTTATGGTTTTTGGCCTGGTTCAGCGCGTTAATCTCATCGATTTCAGCGACCGGGTTGCAGGTTTCCCAGTTGCCCCCGTCATTCGCATCCGGATAAGTGTAGCTATCATCCTCATGCTCGAACGCAGGTAGCACCTCGACCACGTAATCCGTGAAGTTGATCGACACTACCTGCTGCTGAGCCCTGACCTCATGATTAGGAAAGCGCTCCTTCAGGGCTAGGCGTATCTCTCCGAGTAACGCCGACTGTTTGTTATTTTCGTAACGCTGGAAGCGATCGTAGACCGACCATGGCAGCACGAACGCCATGTCCAGATCGCTTACGCCGTGGACGGCGGTATGGCGACCGTACGAGCCGACCTGGCGGCAGTGGAGGATGTCTGAGGCACTGTCGTAGTATTTTCCGTTCAGTTTCTCGGTGATCTGCCGGTAGCTTTTGGAGATCTCGTCGGCGTTCTTGACGGCCAGGTTTCTTCGAAATTGCTCAAAAAGCTCTTTACTCATGGGTGCAAGCGTCCTTTAGGGAGAGCAGAAGATCTGGATGCGCGGCAAGCCATGACCCGCCGGCATAAGCGATCAGAACCACCACAATTAGCGCGTAAACGGAAAACGGGATCTTGTCCCTGAAAAACGAAAACTCACGGTGCTCAGCGATCCAGTCGACCTGTTGATCCCAGAAGAATTTCTTGTGAGCAAGCCAGCCTGAGAACAGGATGTGCTTTCTCTGACAGGCTGAGCGGAAATCGGTGGTGATTTGATCCAGTTCGGCTTGATCGGCGGAGGTGAACTGGTGATTGGATTTGCACCGGGCAGACATGCTCTTCAGCTGATCCAGCAACTGCGTCAGCTTGTTCCCAGCCTGGAAATACTGCTCTTTGGTATCGCCGTAATAGGTGATGTAGAGGCTGCAGATGCCGATCACCGTAATGAGCGCCGAGATGTGTTTTGCCGCCAAGAAATCGATGTAGAGCGCTAGCACGCCAATCACCAGGGAGATCAGGCCGATCCAGCCTGGAGCTTTCTCCACAATGTCGTAGGTGGAGAAGTGAAGTTTGGCGGAGTACCCGACGTCATAGGCCTTCTCGGCGATCAACTTCAGCGCAACCTGCTCATCCATATAGCTTACCTGCAGAGAGTCTCATCAGTCGCCTGCTACCGCTGAGAGAGGTATATAGATGGCCCTGACGTCGCATGTTGCGCTGGGCGTGGTAATTCGGCGTTCCAGCGCAAGGCGATCCGTCAGGTGCCGGGGTGGATTTTAGTCATGTTATGTCATGTAATGGCCACTATATTTATCTTCGAGCACCAAATCTGAGAAGGAGCTTGCTTTGGTCGATGCTACGGTTGTTGAGCGCGTTCTCTGTGTAGTAGATAGATGCCTGAAGGCCCAGTTTCCCGATGACTACTACAAACGATGTTTGTATGCATCTTTTGGTGTGCACAGTCTCTTGCAGTCGCTGGGACATAGCCCTGAGGTGCTGGGGGGTAGATTTTCAGCCTTTGTGGTTTCGCAGGATCAGCGAAGGGGCTTCGTTCACGGGTATGCATCTGAGTCCGGCGAGCATTCTCATTATTGGGTGGAACTCGATGGCTCGATTATCGACTTGGGTACGTACTACCTACCTGCGGGTGCAGGTTTCTTAGCGTGCGAAATGCCGGCAGTATTTTGGGATACAGCGTACGCTTTTCCGAAAGGACTGACCTATGCACCCGAAGCCAGCTATGCATCGTCGGAGGTAGCCCAGCTCGCACCGCATATCATCGAAAAGATGGAGCCGTTCCTTGCGGCCTGTCACGCCCGAATGGGGAGGCCTTTGGTTAAGCCGAAAATTGGGAAGTGGCTCGTGATCTCGCCTTCATCCATCCGGAGGGCCGCTCGCAAAGGCGATCTATGGGCACGAGGTGTGATTCGGTATGAATCTCTGCCAGAAGAACGCCTATCCATCTGAGACTTGTTTTTTCCACCCAGCTCGGTTGATGGTGAGAGCAAAACAGGAGACTCAATGGATCGCTAAAGGTGAGCTCTTCTGTAGCCATACCGTCATCAAATACAAAGTCATTTGTGTTTGACAATTCCTTCGGTGCGAATGCGCGCTTTTGGCTGTGAGCTTGGCACGAGCCTAGCTCACCAATGATTTTCCGTGGGAAGCCAGCATCGAACCAGGCGTTGCGAGACTTCAGGACTGCGTGGACAAACATCCTTACTAGTGATCATCTGCGGGTTCAGGGATGAGATAGAAAGGGGGCGAAGAGAGACGGAGCCCCCCCCTGGCCGACCCTGTGTCAAACCGGGGCACGCTGTCATAATTTCACCGCGTCGGTGTAGGCTGTAGTATGCGGTCTCTCAAACTGCAACGGCGTCACAGTATTGTGGCCGGCCATGAGTTCGGCAGTCCTAATACTCGCGGTGCAGAATGTCGTAGGATCCAATAGATTTCTATGGAAATCTAAGCATTTACGATTTTAAGAAAAGGATTATCGGCCGGCACAATATTGAACAACAACGCCGGGGTCTCGAGCAAATAACCTTTAAGATTTGCTTTCTTCCGAGGACCTTCGACATGACAGATCCAGATGTTCAAGCCATCGTCTCGTTTCCTGTGGACCTTCAGTTTTTCGAACTGCTTCTGCACCCAACGCCATTCTTCAATCTCTTGATCGAAATCCTGTGAGATACCAGGAAACTCCTGCACATAGCGTTGGAAGAGACCTGGTGTGACCAATAGCACGCTGCCGCTCACCGTGTGGATTTTAGCCTTGCTGTCGTTGATGATCAGCTTGTGGCTCTGGATGCCTTCCTTGACCCATTTCAGGAATGCCCGACCGGGGTTGTCCGAAGGGGAGCTTCGGATTTCAAGAGCTCTTTCGGGTGGTGATTCAGGAGTCTCGGGCTCTGCCAATTCGAACATATTCAGCAACGTTCCGAGGTAATCGGCATCCATCGCTAGTGAATCTTCCAGCGATTGGTTTTGATGTGATCCTGTTCCGCCTGCCTTGGGCACTGGTGGTGATACCGGAGCGTCAGTCGGGTGGTCATCGACTACCATGGTCACTGTTCCGCTGAAAATTTTGGGCCGGTCTTCGTTTCCCCAAATCAGTGCGGGTTGAAGGCGCAGAAAGGTGAAACTCTGCTGCCAATTTCCCTGTGCCACAAGCGCGGTCCAGATGGCTTTGCCTTCCGGCGTGGACTCAACCAATCCATGCGATTGCAGCTCGTCAAACACCGCGAGATTGGACGAGGGAATCCCTTCAATCGATTGCGACAGCAGATAGGCCCGGAGCTTGTCTGTGACCGTCTTGCTGACGAGCCAGAGTGCGTCCTGGGTCAGCCATCCCGCGGCACCTGGCTGGTTGAGTTTCAGCTCGTTCAGAACTAGATGACGCAGTCCGCCGATCAAGTGATGTTGCAGCGAATGAATCGGTGCTTGCAGCGCCTTGTTCGGGTTACCACCGATGTTCTGCGCAGTAGAAACGCGGTCGGCCTGCATCACCAACTCACCGAGCACGCCGGCACGTTCGTACTGGCCCGCCAGGACATACAGCAGGTTGGCCCAGAGCGATGGGAACCCACTGAGCCAATCGAGGATCGGGCAGTCAAGAATCTGGGTATAGATCAAGCCTGCGGCCGCGCCGTGCAGGTGGTAGTCGCGACCCTTGAGGTAGCGAAAACGATACGGCTGATCCAGGGATCCCTGCCAAGGATGCCAGACACGGCCATCCTGGCGTTCGACCAGCAGGTCCACGGCGATTTTGCCGATGTCATGCAGCAGGGCTCCATAAGCGATGCCGGCGGACCAGGCATCTGTCTGTGCAGCTTGGTCTTCGGGCGCGGCACCGGTGGGAAGCAGATACGACTGACGCAGTTTCAAACTGCAAGCGACCAGCTCCAACCCATGGTCGAGCATGCCGCCAAGATAAGCGTGGTGGTGTGTCTCGCTGGCCGGGAGTTGTTGGACCAGCTCGGCGTAGCGATGGATCGGATTTAAATAGAGCTGCCTGAACTGCTGATGGGAGAGGGCGGTGTACTGCCAGATGCGATCGAGCAACTGGCGGCGGTGCTCGGCTGCTAACAAGCTCTGGGGCGATTCGATGGGCAGGTAGCCTTCGGCGACGTTGACGGTGGGTGGCGGAGGAGGTTTTTGCCTTTTGTGGCGAAACAGCCTGAGCATCGCGGCCTCCCGGGAGATGGCGGATCAGTAGCCTTTTAGCCTTTTCGGATAGGGCTCTTACCCTTGACCCCCATTCCCTTCCAACCCTTACCGGTCCTTTTGACGCGTTTCCCTTTGTGCGGCAATCGGAATATCGATTTGTCCTGGTGCCGTTTTATTGGATGTGCATGCTGGTACGAAAAAGGAAAGTGTCGGTACACTGCGGTGCGAATTTTATTGGGTTTTGTCATGAATCTCACTGACGCCACGCTCGTGCTGCTGCTCGCGGCACGTATCCATGGAACAGACGAAGCCGTCAGGGCCTCGGCGAAGAGCGTGGTCAAGAAGCTACCGCGCAGCAAACGTGACCTTATCTACAAGGTGATCGACAGCCGGAGTCCGCTCGATCTGGTGGATTACCTGGCGGAGAATCTGGATACGTAACGGCGTACTGCGGTTACGGGGTTACCTCATGTTCTTTGCGTCAGAGCTCCGCAGTGTGGGGATTTTTCTGGGCATAGAAAAAGGGTCCAACTCGTGTTGGACCCTATGAAGCGTTTGCAGCGGTGAGGTGACGATCAAGCGCCATCGTTCATGCATCGCGAGTCATCCATTACCGTCTGCTTCCGTTGCTGCTCCAGGTTGAGCACATACTCCGAAGCGCATCGGGCCTGGCCACTGGCGCGGAAAATCGCGCGGTTGTCAGCCTTGAGCAGGCCGAGCCAGGAGTCGATATAGCCCTCGTGCCGAAGCTCTCCCCGTATACCGGCGTAGGCACATAAAAAAGCGGCCCCCATTTCGGCGATCAACTCTTCAAATGCATAACCTGGCGAGCCGAATGGGCAAGGTGTGGTCACGCCTTCACGCTGCAACCGAGAGTGGTGCCCGGTCCAGTGCGTCAGCTCGTGAAGCGCGGTGGCGTAGTACCCACCCTGATCGTGAAATTGCGCTTTTGTCGGCAGTTGGATGAGATCCCTGATTGGGTGGTAAAAGGCTTCGTCGGCAAATCGATGAATGATATTTGCGCCCGAACTTCGCAACAAACTTTCTGCAGCAGCGTTGGGGAAGAAGGGATCGCTCGGTTCCGTCTCGATTAAAGTTTCGTTGAGCGTTTCGAGCCCTTCCGTTTGCTCGATGTTGAACAGAAAATGTGTCCTGAGAATGCCGAAGTGAGCGACCTTGGGCTGACCGTTTTCATCGAGTACGGGTTGGCCTGATTCGGTCTGTTCCTCGCGCTCCATCGGTTTGTAGAGCACTGCCAGAGTGCTGTGCTCACCCTTACGGATGTGCCCGCCGGCTTTTTTGGCTTGATTGAAGGTCAGCCAGCGATCTTGAGTGAACCCCCCGCGAGCGATCCGTACCGGTGAGCAATACATCGATTCTGCCAACACCCAGTCCATTGATGCCTGGACCCGCTACGACCTGGGGGCTCGCTACGCCCTCAAAGGGCTGATGGACAAGCCTGTGCTGCTGCGTTTGGCAGTGGAGAACGTGTTGAACAAGGATTATTGGGCATCTGCATCCGCAGGGCAGGTTGCAGGCGTGTCACGTGGCGCGCCACGGACTGTTCTGGTCTCAAGCACTTTTTCTTTCTAATCATTTCAGCCCTGATGCTGTAGAGGAATATCCAAGATGACTGACATAGACGCCGACTACCCGGGAAGACGCGACTTCCTATCCCTCTCCATGGTACTGGCGGGTGGGCTGCTGCTTGGGGAAAAGGCTAGCGCCAAAGAAATGGACGCGGGTATGCCAATGCCACGTACCCAGGCTCCAGGGGCTGGACGCAAGATTGCAATGCTGGTTCATCCACGCATGGCCTTACTGGACCTGGTCGGGCCGCAGACCATCCTCCGAATACTCGGGTGTGACATTTATCTTGTCGCGAAAACGCTAGAGCCCGTTTCAACGGATGTTGGTATCAGCGTCACGCCGGACATCACCTTTGAGAAATGCCCTAAGGATTTGGATGTGTTGTTTGTACCTGGCGGCCTGATGGGGTCTCTGGTTGCAATGGAGGATCAGCAGACGTTGAGCTTCCTCGCGGATCGAGGTGCTTCAGCCAAATACGTAACCGGCGTCTGCACCGGAGGGCTGGTACTTGCAGCGGCAGGGCTATTGAACGGTTATCGGGCGACAGCGCACTGGGGCGTTGCTGACCTGTTACCACTCATGGGCGCTGTTCATGAAACGGGCCGTGTCGTGCACGACCGAAATCGTTTGACCGGGGGAGGCGTCACCGCGGGTCTGGATTTTGGCCTGACGCTGGCCGCACAACTCTGCGGAGAAGATGCTGCGAAACATGTGCAGCTCATTATCGAATATTCACCTGAGCCACCTTTTCATTCAGGTACACCTGATGAGGTCGGGCCGGACCGAATGATCGAAGAGCGTAAAGCCCGGGTGTGGATGGACGCTCAGGCGAGACAAGCCTCTGAGCGAGCGGCCGCGAGACTTGGCTTACAGGCCAGCGCCGTAGTCAAACCGTAGATGATCGCGTGCGAGAACCCGGCGGCTTTCGAAAGAACAACTGCGAAAACTCGTCAAGCCACTGTAGGCAAAGCGTGGCTGGCCTTGCTGTTGTGTTTCCGGAAGTTGGCGATGGTCTTGAAATCCGGCATCAAACGCCCGGTCAGCCACATCAGTTCGACGTTGCGCTGGGCTTCTCGCTCCAAACGTCGGCTTGACTGGATGCGGTTGAGATAGCCTAGATGTAGATCTTCAGCAGGATCGCAGGGTGGTAAGCAGGCCGGCCAGTATCGGCTGGAATAGCACTTTCAAAACCCAGTTTGACCAGGTCGAGTTCGTCGACAAAGACGTCGACTACGCGTACCGGATTGGCCTCCGTGACGTAATCGTCGAGGCTCTCCGGAAGGAAGGTTCCTTGACCTCGATGTTCACCTTGAATAAAGCGCTTCATGGGCGATCCCTGCGATGAAAACCTCAGAAATCATAGCAAGGGTTTGCGAAGGCGTTTTACACACTCTGGGCCAATAACGGACCCTGTCTTGGACGTTCGGTTTCCGAGAAGTACACCCCTCAAGGGCTGGAGTTCGATTGAGGTCAAGGCGCCTGTAGTTAGCGGTTCATTTATGAAGTGTCTTTTGCTGAGCAGTAATTGTTTCTACGCCCGGCTCGGAAATATTCGTTTCTTTAAGTGGAACCTCACCTACCGAAAGCGCACGCTCGATCAGTAACTCGCTACCCTTGTCTTTTAATAAGGCCTGCAGCCGCTGGAATTCGCCGCACCAGATGGTCTCAATGTCGCGATCCCGCGCCTTGTCGCGATCGCTGCTGAGTGCTATGGCGCGAACCTGCAGACGACCATTGTCGGCTTTGCCACCCACTTCCACTCCGTAGCCGGGAGTAGCGGCCTTGCGCAGCACGACCTTGCCGGTTTCTGCCCAGGCAGTCGCCATGCCTTCGCGCACTTCGTAGCCGAGGCTGGCCAAGCCGCCGAGCACGGCTTCGCGGCGGGCTAGGGCGGCCTGATCCTGTAAGTGGGAAGCGATAAGCGTTTTACACTGCTCGATAAGTCCGGTCATTACCGAGAGCTCGGTGTCGGTTGTACAAGTGCCAATATGACCGAGCAAGGTCGTGTGTTCGATGCCTGTGTAGGTTTTGACTTCGCTGGCCAGATCCTGCATTTGTTCGAGACACTCGCGCTGTCTCTGGAAGTTTCGGGTGGCAGCGGCGAGGTCGAGTACTAGGCTGTCGAGCAGCAGGTTGCGCCGCTTGGCATCGGCTTCCGTTTCAGCGCGTTCCAGCGCCAGGAGGAACGGCGCGGCACGCTTAGCGCCTTGCAGCAGTTGCAGCTCCACGATGTGGCGGTCAATGCGTAGCAACCGTACGTCGCGCGTTGCATCCGGCTCCCGGGCCGCAATCCATTCGCGCAGGGAAAGCTCGGGTTCGTCGAGCTTGAGTTGCTGCGCGAGGGCGCGTTGGGTATCGCTCAGGGTTGGCTCCTCGTTTGCCTTGCTCAAGTGGCCGAAACCCTCGGCCAGCAGACGTTCGGCATCTTCACGACTGGCACCGCTGGCCAATCGGGAGAGGGACTCCAGCAAGGCCTGATCGACGCTTTCGGGGTTGGCTTGCAAAGCGTCAAGCAGGGTTTCTGCGTTTTCCTGGACGCGTCGGTCGCGTTGGCGTCGTTCGGCAGCGCGAATGATCGCGCGCTCTTCGCGGTCCTCCAGTCACGGCGTAGGTGCTCGATCTCCACTGGAACGGCCTTCTGCAGTTCTGCCAATCGGTCTTCTGCCGACACGCCAAACCTCGTGCCAAGGACTATACCCTCTCTGGCTGCAACGGCCTCGCGCATATCTTGGGAGTTGTATCTGACGAACTGAGTCGACAGGTTGATCCGTAGCGCCGAACCGAGCGTGCTAGCCCATACTGCATGCAGATCGTGATAGATGACTTTTGAACTGGTCGCTTGCCGGGGCTGGCCTTCATTTTCGTGTTATGTAATGATGTTGCCTAGTTAGTTAGTCTAAACAAAGTTTTTATCTATCTGGTAAGTGTGAGGGTGAGGCGTCATGGATGCGAAATTATTTACTGTTCCGCTACGAAATGGGAACCAGCTGATTATAAAAATGGAGGAGGAAGTAGTTGAGCTGTCGTATGGTGAGAGCCCGATGCTGATCGCCAGGATAAATACGGTAGATGAGGTGTGTGGAGCTTCAGTTAAAACAGTCGAGTTGTCGTTACGAGATGAGGCGTTGTGGTCTTTATTCTATGCCTTAATTATAATTCGGCCTGAGGCGAAATTTTTTTTCGTTGAAGTTGATTCTCTTCCAGTTGATCTTTCTGTCGCGGTGTCGGAATGTGTTGCGCTCGGTGAGGGGTGGCAGCGTTATGTGTTCTCAAGTGCTGATTTTTTACAAGTCGCCAGTCCATGGTTGTCGCCCAGGCGAATACTCCAGCCTGCTATAGATGTGGAGAGAGATAAGGGGGGCGCTCCTGTCAGGCTCCCGAAGCCCCGTGGAGAGTGCTATCGTCGCTTCGATCCGGCATTGCAGGATATTTTAACATTTCGACGTCTGGAAATTGAAAGTGATCTCGTGATGTTTAATAAATGGCAGAATGATCCGCGAGTGTTGCCATACTGGCAGGAGGGTGGAACTCTTGATGATCATTTTGAGTATTTGAGTCGGATTGAGAGTGACCCTCATATATATTCAATGGTTGCCTGCTTTTCAGGCGAACCTTTTGCATACATTGAAGCTTATTGGGCAAAAGAGGATCGAATAGCTCCCTTTTGTGAGGCGCAAGACTATGATCGTGGTTTTCATGTCTTGGTAGGAGAGAAACAGTTCTTGGGGCGCCGAAGAACCGATTGCTTGATGTCTTCGATTGTTCATTATTTGTTTCTCGATGATATAAGAACAGATCGTATTGTTGTCGAGCCGCGCGCGGATAATTCGAAGGTTATTTCGCTGCTTAGGCGTCATGAATTTGTACTGAATAAATATTTCGACTTTCCGCACAAGCGGGCCGCTTTGATGACTGTCGGCCGGAAAGCTTTTTTTACCCGGAATCACCTGTGCGGCACTCCTGATTGACGCATCAGGTAATTCAAGTCTTGTCAAGGCATGGTATTGGCTGCTGTGTCAATATTTTTTGTTCGAGGTCCGTGATGTCGTTATGCCGTCGTGGTCAGTTCTGTAGTGGGTTCGGGGTCTGACGAGTGTTATTTCTGCTGGCGGGGCATTCCGCCTTCCCTTATTCGTGCTGTCAGGAAAGTTAAGCCTCGTGTCTGGCCGGCGTTGGTGTATTTGAGAGCGAGTTGCAGTCGTCCAGCAGCTTTGCGAATCACACGGCGTGTCAATAGTCCAATTTGAATTCGTATGTTGATTTTTCACGGAGGGCAGGTACTATTGCGTTTCTGCCTACACCGTACAAGGATCGTATATGACAGAAAAAGTGAAAGTCGTCCCCATCCTAGGCGTCTCCGACGCTCGGTTCGGCACTGCCTCCAAGACTTTTGGCTTCATGCGGAATGCTACTTTCGCTAATGGCTAATAAGTGGCAGGCCTGCCCCCCCGGTTCTAACGATCCCTTTAGAATATCGCATTCATCTGTGTGCTTCTGTGTGGGGCCTGCATTGTCTAAGGTGTATAGCCGGTATATGGTATTGCCTCATCAAGTGAATCAAATCCGATTGATAGTTGGTAGCGGGTTTGGTAGATGGTTACTGTGGAGAAAGTTATGACTGATCACAAAGAGCGTTTGCCCAAGGCTATCCCTATCCTGGCGTCGACAGATATTGGGCGTACGCTGGATTTTTACAGATCTTTGGGATTCAAAGCGCATCAAGTTGACGAGTTTTCTTATGGAATGGCGGCGTGGGGCGAGATAGAACTGCACTTTTGGAAGTGCGATGACAAACGCATTGCGGAGAGTACGTCTTGCTATATTCGAGTAGAGGACATACGCGAGGTTCACGCTAATTTGAAAGCGGCGTTACCAGAAATACGGGACGTTGTGCACACTGGCTGGGGAACCCTGGAATTGTACGTTTTGGATCTGGATGGCAATCTCCTAAAGTTCGGCCAATCTTTAGAAGACGAGCACCATGACCACGACTGATTTTCATGTCAGCGATATCGTCTTCTCTCCCGTTGAGGGGGCGGGGGTGTCGCTGGGTGAGTGATGGGTGTTAAAAGATTGCTGGATATCTGCGCGGCCCCCTGTGCCTGTGTTGGGTAGTGTTCCTGCAAGCCCGTGTTGAAACGACTGTAATGGAATTGATATGTTCAAGTCTGGACCCAGTAATCTACGGTCGGCTGCCAAGGAAGAAAGTTTTCGCGTTTCACACTTGCAGGAATCTATTTGGCTTAAAGAGCAGCGCGCTCCCGACGAGGCTGTCTACAATTCACCTATTGCCGTTCACATCAATGGCGTTCTCGAGGAAGATAGGCTTTTAGCGGCTGTTAACAGCGTTATTGAGACTAATGACTCATTGCGGGCGTGTTTTGTTGAGCGCGACGGTATGCTTTGGCAGTTTGCTGGTGCTTATGTACCTGTCCCTCTGTTGGTCGAAGATCTGTCAATGTTTCCTGCTCCGGAGCGTTGGCGCAGGCTTTACGCAGCGATCAAAAAGCATGTAAGCAAACCATTCGATTTGAGGCGGGGGCCTTTGCTCCGCTGTGCGTATTTCGCACTCAGTGCAAACGAAAGTGTGCTCGTGTTGACGGTGCATCATATCGTCTCGGATGGTTGGTCCCAGGGGGTGTTGGTCTCTGAGCTCGTTTCCCGCTATTTAGGAAGTGCAGCACAGGCATCAAGCAAATTGCAATTCTTTGAGTACGCGCATGCCCGGCGTATTGAATTGGAGGCTAACCCCAGCGTGTTTGAGGCTTCTCGCACGTATTGGCATCGCTTCATCGAGGGGCAGCATTGTGCTGCGTTACCTTGTGATCGTTCACGGGCCATGGTTGAGTCCGGAGGGGGGCGCAAGCAGTTTTTCGCGCTCGCGCAGCACAGTAGCCTTGAATTAAGGGCGCTGTGTTCCTCTGCGGGAGTGTCGCCATTTACCGTGTTTCTCGCGGTACTTGGTTTATTGCTGAAGCAAGGAGAGGCGGGCTCGGGCAGTTGGTGCCTTCCGGTAACTGTCGGTTATCGCGATGATGCACGCTGGTTCGATGTCATCGGTTGTTTCGTTGATCATGTATTGGTAAAGCCGCATGCCGACCCAGGCTTACCGTTCTTATCTTACCTGCAGCAGGTATCGTCCGCCTGGCAAGATGCTTTTGCGCATCGTGATTATCCCTTTGACCAGTTGCGCATGGAGGCTGCCAAAAAAGGTCAACTGCTGGATGCCTCTGTAGTTTTCGTCTACCAGAACGGTGCGGCAGTCTCCAGGATTGACAGCGTCGAGTTTACCCCGCTGACATTACCTGAAGCGCCGGCCAAGTTTGATTTAACCGTTATGGTTGCCGAGCAGTCGAATGCATTTTCGCTCTCTCTAGAGTACGACTCGACGCTTTATGATGAAGCGACAGTGAAGAGTCTGGGCACGCGATTTATCCATTTGTGCGAGCAACTGATAAGCGCCCCTGGGCAACCTGTGGATAGCGTCATGTGCAACGCTGGCTTGCTTTCGCAAAGCAGTGTCATTGAGGGTGAGAGGAGGCAGTGGCCCCAGCAAACGGTTGCCCAGTTATTCGAGTCAACCGCCCGACGCTGTGTTGATGAGGACGCCATACGTTCAGGAAGCACGGTGGTTTCCTTCGGCCAGTTACAAGAGCGTGTCGAGGGGGTCGCTGCCAAGCTGCGATCACTGAAAGCGCATAGCTTGAGGGTTGGCGTGCATCTGGACCGCTCTATAGATCTGGTAGTATCGCTACTTGCGATCTTGAGTGAGGGGCACTGCTATGTGCCGTTGCCGCCGTCGTCTCCCGATGCCCGTTTAGAATTACAAATCGCGGACTGTGCTCCTGCATTGATCATTACGGATGCACAGGGCCTTGAACGGCTGCGCACATTGAGTTCTGATTGTGCAGCTTTCGACATACACCTGGCCGAACCAGGCGAGCCTCGTGCGGTGCCAACGGCTCAACGGCAGGCGCGCGCGGCGCCTGCCTACCTTATTTACACCTCTGGCAGCACTGGTCAGCCCAAAGGTGCCTATGGGTTGGTGGAATCCGTACTCAATCGACTTCATTGGCAATGGAGCAACTACCCGTATGAGCCGGGTGATAGGGTCGTACTGCGTAGCCCGCCAATGTTTGTCGATTCGATCATTGAAATGCTTGCGCCGATCCTCGGTGGTGCCTGTGCAGTAGTGGCGCCTGACGATGCCGTTCGTGATCCTCGGCAGTTCTGGGCGTTGCTTGTTCGCGAGCGCATCACGCACTTGACAGTGGTGCCGACGTATCTTGAGTCGCTTCTCGATACCCATGAGCCTGGGCTGCAACCTGTCTTGAAAAGGGTTCACTGCAGCGGCGAGTCGCTGTCTCGCTCCGTCTCGCAGGCGTTTCGAGATGTATTTCCAAGTGTGCCGCTGCTCAATATCTACGGTTCTACTGAAGTGACGGCAGATGCCACCTGTCACCTCGTCGACGAAGCGGAACCCCTAATCGGTCGGCCGATCGCCAATACAGCCCTTGCCATCATAGATGCCCGCGGTAATGTGGTCCCTCGCGGGGTTGCAGGCGAGATTGTCATCTGGGGGGTGCCAGTGGGTGGCGGTTACCATAACGCGCCTGAGCTGACCGCAGATCGATATTGGCCGGCGCTTCAGGATGGTCGCATGTTTCGCACCGGCGACTTGGGCCGCGTCGATGAGTCGGGGGGTTGTCACTACCTCGGGCGTTCCGATATGCAGGTGAAGGTGCGCGGAATGCGCACCAGCCTACTCGAGATAGAGGAGGCCATTGGCACCTGTCCGGGAGTGCGCGACATTGCAGTCATAGTGGATGAGCAAGATGGCAGGCGGTTGACGGCCTTTTACTCAGCGCACGCTAAGCTGTCCAAATCCCAGCTGCTCGAGCATGCACGTAGCTTGTTGCCGGCGCATGCTATCCCTGGCCGCTGGGTGTTAGTGAGTGCGATTGCGCGTACCGACTCGGGCAAATTACTGCGCGATGGCAAAGCACTTCATGCGCTGGCGCTACCGGTTGAAGATAAAACCCTTGGTCACGCCAGCCTTACAGTACTGGAACGCGAAGTCTTGGGTGTTTGGATCCAGGTCCTGGGCGATACCGCCGTATCGATTGACGATCATTTCGAGCAGGTCGGTGGTCATTCCCTCATGGCGATCCGCTTGGTGGATACGTTGAACTTGCAGTTCGGCTGCTCAGTGCGCCTCGCTGATTTTTTTGCAGCACCTACCGTTCGTGGCACTGTCTTGCAGATCAGCAAGCAGGTTGAGAGCGGGCGGATTGTCACCCGGACTCCTTTGAGCGCCGATGTGCAATCGCGCCATGAGCCTTTCCCGCTGCTGCTCATGCAACAGGCTTATCGGATCGGGCATGACGTGAACGATAAGGCGCAGATGTCTACGATCTGTGCGTTCTCCATGGACTATGACACCTTGTCGTTGCCTGCATTCACGCAGGCACTCAATCGTGCTATTCGTCGCCATGATATGTTGCGTGCTGTTCTCGTTGGCGAGGATGCCCAGCGTATCCTGGCTGAAGTTCCCCACTACTCAATCGAGACGTGGGACCTGTCTCGGCTGGCCGGGCAAGCGCTGGCAACTGAGCTAGAGCACCGGCGGGACTCGTTCTCCAGGTTGCGCTTTGAACCAGGGCGATGGCCCTCGTTCCGTGTTGCGGCAGGCTGGCTCGGCGGTAATCGTTACCGGCTTTTTTTCGCGTTCGATATGCTCTTCATTGACCTCTTCAGTGCGCGCCTGCTGATGCGTGAACTGGAGTTGATCTACCGTCAAGAAGACGTCGTGCTGCCGCAGGTTGCGATCTCATTTCGTGACTACGTGCTCGCGACCCAGTCCGCCCGTCAAGGGGCCGAGTTTGATCGGGCCAAAGCTTACTGGCTTGCGCGCATAGATCAGTTGGGCAAGACACCGCAGTTGCCAATCGCGCGGAACCGACCGGCTGATGAAGGACTGTTGCGCTTCAAGCGTCGCGGGATGCGCATGTCGCGAGACCAATGGCAGGCCCTGCAGGTCAAAGCGGCAGCGGCCGGCGTTTCGGTCACCAGCGTGTTGCTGGGTGCCTACGCATCCACCCTTGAAACCTGGAGCGGCAATGAGGCTTTCTCGCTCATCCTGACGCTGTTCGATCGCCAACTTCTGCATGCGGACATCGACAAGCTGGTGGGCGACTTCACCTCTTCGTTGGTCTTCAACTGCGAGCCCACAGGTGATGAAGTCGCTGCCGATACTTTTATTCGAATGCAATTGCAATTGCGCGAAGTTCTAGAGAACCGGACGTTTTGTGGTGTGCAAGTTCAACGTGAACTGACTCGGCGCAACGGCGGCGAACGAATTGCGATGCCCGTCGTATTCACCAGTGCGCTGGGTCTGCCAGAGGCGGATGCTCATCAGTCGAGTCTGCTGTCCGGGCGACTGATAGACAGTGTCACGCAAACGTCAAATGTGTGGATAGACTGCCAGATCGAGGAGGCGGATGGCGGGTTGGTCGTTAACTGGGATGCCATCGACGACATGTTCCAGCCCGCAGTGGTCGAGGCGATGTTTGCCCACTACCAGTGCCTGCTGACGGCGCTGGCGACCCGAGATGATTCTTGGACGGTCAGTCTTCGTACCACGTCGATGCCAGCCTGTGACTGCAGGCTTGAAGACAACCCGATTGCGAACGGTACATTGCCTGAGCAAGTACTCAAGACCGCACGCACCCATCCGGATCAGGTCGCGCTCATCGCGGCTGGTCGCGAGCTCACCTACGCGCAGTTGCTTGACCTCGCCCTACGGCTGCTGGGGGGGCTTGAGGCTCGTGGCATACATCCTGGTGAACGTGTAGGCCTGCTGTTGGATAAGGGCTGGGAAGCCGTCGTCGCTATGCTCGCCGTCTCCCTGGGCGGCTGCGCATATGTGCCGATTGATCCGACCTGGCCCCCGGCGCGACGTGATGCGGTCATGTCTGCGGCGAAGCTTGCGGTGCTGCTGGTCCACAGCCATTCGGACGTTGACGATGCGACCTGCTGCCCGGCGCTGGTGCTCGACGACTCGGCATTCGCACATGCGCCATGCGTGCAGCCGGTCGGTGCCCGGCCGGATGACGTCGCCTATATAATGTTTACGTCGGGAACCACCGGAACGCCCAAGGGCGTGGTGATCGAACACGGTGCGGTAGTCAACACGATTGACTCGATCAACCAGCTGTTCGATTTGACTGCGCGCGATCGTATCCTCTGTGTATCTTCCCTATGCTTCGACCTCTCCGTGTTCGATATCTGGGGGCCGCTCTTTACCGGAGGCGCCTGCGTGATGCTGACATCGGAGGAGACTGCGCGCCCTTGGCGCTGGCCCGAAATCATTCGAAAGCATCACGTGTCAGTGTGGAACTCTGTGCCGGCGCTCATGGAATTGATGGTCGACGCCAGTGCGGGCCGTGCAGAGGCCTTGGCCAGTCTGCGTCTGGCCATGCTCAGCGGTGACTGGTTACCGTTGACGGTGTACGAACGCCTGAAGCAGGTTGCGCCTGGCGCGAAGTTGATTTCACTGGGTGGAGCTACCGAAGCATCGATCTGGTCCATCTATTTCCCCGTCGAATCGATCGATCCGAATTGGATCAGTATTCCTTATGGCCGAGCGTTGCCGGGCCAGCGAATGTATGTACTTGACGATCTGCTCCAGCCTTGCCCTGTCTGGGCGACAGGTGAAATCTATATTGGTGGGGCAGGGTTGGCTCGCGGCTACTGGGAGTCACCCCAGAAGACAGCTGCGCAGTTCATTGATCATCCTCGAACGGGGGAGCGTCTATACCGCACGGGCGACATGGGCTGTTATCTACCTGACGGCGATATCCGTTTTATAGGCCGACGCGATGGGCAAATTAAACTCAATGGCTTGCGGATCGAACTTGGCGAAGTTGAAAGCGTGCTGCAGGCGCATCCGTTAGTAAAAAATGCCGTATCGACCGTGACGGGTGGCCGCCAATTGAATGCTCATGTGGTGCTTGCGCCTGGCAGCGACGAAATGAGCGGAGCGCAAATCCGTCGGTTGTTACTGGACCATGTCAAAGCCCATTTACCCGGCTATATGGTACCGACTGCGCTGCAAATCCTGGCTGCCTTGCCGATGGGCGCCAATGGAAAAGTCGACCGCGCTGCGCTGCGTGATGAGGTGGTCTGCGAGGCTGGTACCTTGCGGGACCGCGGGTCGAGTGATGTGATTGTCGAACCGGTAGTCGCTGAGCTTTGGCAGGTCATGCTGGGGGTGATGCATCCGCAGAAACAAGACAACTTCTTCACGAATGGCGGGGACTCCCTCGTCGCCACCCGCTTCGTCGCCAAGCTCAATTCGATCTTCAGCCTGGACCTGACAGCACGGGCGATCTACGATTATCCGAATTTGCAAGCACTTGCCGAGTATGTGGAAAGCTGCCGGGACGCCAGAGGCGGGACAGTCGCTCCGCTGCCTATGGCCGTTGCCGCTGATTCGGCGCAACAGTTCCTGCCGTTTCCGTTGACGGACATCCAGCGTTCATATCATGTCGGGCGACGCGACGACATGACCTTGGGCGCCGTTGCCGCCCACTCCTATATCGAGATCGATTATCGTGGGTTGGATCTCGATCGCTTCGAAGGGGCGGTGAACTCTATCGTCGAGCGGCATGGCATGCTGCGTTGCGTGTTCAGGGACGGGGGCGAACAACGAGTGCTTGAGCGGGTACCGCGCTACGTCATTGCGGTGGATGACGTTCGCAGCCAGCCCGCCGAGCAGCAAACGCAGCAATTGGCCGCCACTCGCCGCCGACTCTCGCTGGCCGCCTATGACCCCACCCAATGGCCATTGTTTTCTATTGCAGCCAGTCGGCATGCAGACAACGTGGTACGCGTGCATATCAGCCTTGACATCATCATTGCGGATGCATGGAGCACCAACCTCATTGCCCGGGACCTGCTTGCCTTCTATCGGGAGGATGCAGGTTCGTTGCCAGCTCTGAATTTCGCGTTCCGTGACTACGTCAACTACATGGCCACCTTCCGTCATTCACCGCACTACTCGCGTATGCGTAATTACTGGCAGGAGCGGCTTGAAACATTGCCGTCACCGCCTGCGCTGCCAATCAACCACGCCGCAGACGAATCGACAGCGGCGAGGTTTACCCGTTATACCCAAGTGATTGATCAGGAGCGGTGGACGCGTTTGAAAATGCGCTCGCTCGAATGCGGCGCCACGCCTTCATCGATGCTGCTGACAGTCTTTGGTCGGGTCCTGCGTCTGGCCAGTGCCAATGCATCCTTTGTCATCAACGTCACCCACTTCAACCGGCCGCCGATTCATCCTGACATCAACGATATCGTTGGCGACTTTGCATCGACCTTTCTGCTCGAATACCGATGCAACGACAGCGAGCCGTTGAACAAGGCGATTGGGGCATTGTGCCGGCAGATCTTGTCGGACCTGGACAATAGCCAGTACAGCGGCGTGCAAGTCCTGCAGGATTTGTCCAGGCATCGCGGCAGAGTCGCGCTCGCTCCCGTTGTGTTCACCAGTGCACTGGTGCTTCCCGTCAACAGCGGCGCCTCTTTGGCGCTCGATGATGTCCAGGGCGAGGTAGTGCATGCCCTCACACAGACGCCTCAGGTCTGGCTTGACCACCAGGTCTACCAGGAGCATGGAAACCTGCTCCTCGCCTGGGATATCCGCGACGATGTGTTTGATGCGCAACTGATACAAGCGCTTTTCGCACTCTACGTGGCTGCACTCGAGCGGTTGGGCGATGATCCGAATGCTTGGGGCGCGCCACAGTTGGAGGCGCCGGCGCAACTGTTGAGCGCTTGCAGTGATCATTTGGCGCGGGTACGGGCGGTACAGGACCCTGTTGATGCCGTTGTGGCGCATCTCGATGCGCACCCTCATGTCATCGAGGCGTGGAAGCAGACCGCCGACCGCGGCATTGCGCCTGCGGCGGCTGTGCGTCTGGCCGTGCCTGTGCTGGAGCGATGGGCTAGAAGTTCAGCAGATGCACTCGCAAGTTCGCTTTCCTGGTTTGATCGCCTTGAGCATATGCGCCAGCGGATGGTGGGTGCCAAGGATGTGAACGGTGACTGGTTGGTCCCTGATCCGGACGCGTCTTCACGATCGGCAATACTCGCCCGTCGTAGCTATCGAGCTTTTTGGGGCGCGGCATTAGAGCCGGTTTTCCTTGAGCATTGGTTCGAAGCGGCGCACATGCCGTGCGGCACGCCCCTGCATACGCGGCCAATCGATCTGGCTGATGTACTGGCATGGATCGGCAGTCTGGCGGCGCTGGACGTACCTTCGATGCCATTGCCCAAGTTTCCCTATCCCTCAGCCGGCAGTTGCTACGCCGTGCATGCCTACCTGGGTGTGCCTGACGGTTACGGACTGTCGGCAGGTTGGTACAGGCTCGACCCGGTGGCGCGTAGCTTGAAAGACTGCGGAAAGGATGTGATTGGCCGTTCAATACCCAATGACGGCGTCTATCTAGTGTTGGCAGCAGACATCGAGCGTATCGCGACGCACTACGCAGACAAGGCGATGGCGTTCGCCGAGCTCGAGGCGGGCACGATGAGCGCCGTTATCGATCAAGCCGCTCGTGAGCGTGGTTTGTGCATGCGCGGAGGCGCGCTTGATGTATTACCTGCTGTCCCGGGCATGACCCCATTGGCAGCGTTCGAACTGTGCGCTGGCCGTGATTCGCAGCCGCGCCCACAGCTGCCATCTCTTGCGGTTCGCGCTTGTGTGTACCGTCGTCAGGGAGCGGACTTGCAAGTCTTTGCCTATGAGGCCGGCAGCCGGTTTACCGAGCAGCAGTTGTGTGGTCCGCACCCTTTACTTGACGGGTTTGTGCACAGCGGCACAGAGCTGCTGATCGAATTGTATGTGGATTGCCCTTCGGACGACGCAGCAGTAAAACGCGCTGCTCGACTGGCGATCGGTGCGTTCAGCCAGCGTCTTATGACCCATGCGCCGCAGCGTAACCTGGGCATGTGCATGCTGGGCTTCAACCCGAACGGCCTGGCCGCTCTGCAGGGTTCCAGGGTTCGCTGCGCGGTGCTTGCCGGGCCGCTCGACGTGCGTCAGCAGAGCATCATGCAGGGCGATCTGCGTGGCGAGCGCGAGCTTGCGTCGATGTTGCTGAGTGAGTACGCGGCTGCCCGGGTCGGCTGCGCGCCTGTGTCTGTCGTCATCGACACGGCGGAGCCGCGCGCAGTCGAAGCCTTGAATGATGGTTTGAGCGTGCCGGAACCGGACGAGCCGGCGGATCTGGTCGAAGCCGCCGTTCGCGCGATCTGGTGTGATGTATTACGCGTTTCACAGGTCTCGGGCGAATCGAATTTCTTCCGCATTGGCGGCACGTCGATCGATGCCCTTGGCATTCTGGGGCGCCTGTATGACCTCTACTTCATCGAGCTACGATTGCACGATGTACTTGCCGAGCCAACCGTGAACGGGATGACTCGGCTGGTGCGCAGCAATAGCCGTTGGGTGGGAACGATTAAGGAAGTTCACGCAATGCTTATGGCTTCGACAGATTCCACTGTGCCGTTTGTATGAGGGGCAGGAGGGCAGGAGCGTCATCGACGCGTGCCTGCCATAGCAGTTAAACAACACCATGAATATCTACAGGAAGGAGATTTCGATGTTCGACAATGATGAGCAGGTTAACTTTTGTGTCGTACTGAACGACGAGGAGCAGTATTCAATCTGGCCACAGGAGCGCGATTTGCCGAACGGCTGGCGTGCAGAGGGAAAGACGGGCACGCGACAGGAGTGTCTCGATTACATCGGTGAGGTCTGGACCGACATGCGTCCGCAAAGCCTGCGTCGCTGGATGCAAGAGAATGCGAGCTGAGCATGGCCTTTGCGATACCAGGCACGTCGGATGACATCGCTGGTCGGGTCGATCTGGAAACCTGCCATCCGTTTTTTGGTTCAGTGCTCGATGCTGACCAGTTTGTGCAGGCGGCTGTGCTGCCGAACCTACCCGCAGAGCGTGAGCGGTTGCGCGTCATCGACTTCGGCGGTGGACAAGGGTTGCTGCTCGATCGGTGTATAAATGCGTTGGCAAGGCGTGGCATTGAATGCGATGCCTTGGTTGTCGATGCGAACCCTGGCTTTGTGGCCCGTGCGCTTGCTCGCGGGGTCGATGCGGTAGTGGGTGAAATTGCCGGCTACTCAGGTAAGCCTGCAGATATTGTCCTGATGCGGCTGGTGTTGCATTACAACAGTGCGCCCGTGCAGCAAGCGATGCTGGCTAATGCCCGCCGACATTTGGCTGCGGACGGCGTGTTCGCGTTGCAATATGAGACGGGCGACACAATGGCGTGCTCGCTTCGCAACCGGATTGCCGGACTGTGTGCCGATGCGACGGGCAGCGAGGCGCGCTTCTGGGTAGAACCTGACAGGTTGGTGAGCTGGTTGCATGAAGCCGGTTTCACCGGCGTGTCTGTGGTTAATGAGCCTGGCTATGAAAGCGACGTTGTCGCGTTGCTGCGCAATGCCTGGCAAAGACAAAGCGATACGCTCAGCGCAGCCGGCCTGTCTGAGGCTTCATTCTACCGGGCCTGTACGGATATCGTCTTCGACAGCCGTGAAGGGCCTGATTCAGGCGGGGTCCATAGCAAGGACGGACGTCTTGCGCTGGGTACGCGTTATCCGCTCTTGTGTGCCACGGCAGATTCGCCTCACACGTTGCCGCTGTCTGGAGGGTCACTGAATGTCGGCTGCTGACTGTATACGGTCTCTTGCGCGTGGTGGTGATGAGCGGGTGCGCCTGGTGTGCTTTCCTCACGCTGGGGCGGGCGCATCGATCTACCACGCCTGGAGCAATCACTTGCCCTCATGGGTGG
Organism: Pseudomonas sp. PvP025; assembly: GCF_017832155.1. Taxonomy (NCBI): domain Bacteria; kingdom Pseudomonadati; phylum Pseudomonadota; class Gammaproteobacteria; order Pseudomonadales; family Pseudomonadaceae; genus Pseudomonas; species Pseudomonas sp. PvP025. The sequence continues at coordinate 474,596 of NZ_JAFIBJ010000001.1, forward strand.
GTATCTACGGGGTCCAATTGCCCGGGCGCGAGCAGCGCATAAACCAGGCGCCTGTCACCGCCTGGCAACCCTTGGTCGACGAGATCATAGCGGTGCTGGCCGGTTGGGATGATACGCCGTTCATTTTTTATGGGCATAGCTTGGGTGGGTTATTGGCCTACGAAGTTGCCAGCGGACTGCAGCGAGCGGGTTTGCCTGGGCCAAGAATCCTGTTCGCCGGCGGCGCCTACGCGCCATCGGCTGTATGCAAGGAGAAGACGCGCTTTAATGAAGAGGCCGGCCTGATGGACGCGGTCCGCCGTTTGGGTGGAGTGAATGATGCTGTCATGCAGGACCAGGACTTCATTCAACACTTCATGCCGGTGATCGCCGCGGACTTCACGTTGTTCAATCGTTATACCCCTGCCGTGGTGCAAGTGCCGTTGGATTGTCCCGTCGTTGCACTGTTCGGCAGCTTCGATGAAGACCATGACCGGGAAGGAGCGATGCGTTGGCGAGAGCACACGCGTGGGCGTTTGTATGTGCATGAAGTGGCCGGAGGTCACTTCTTTCACCGTGAAAGTGCGGCCCAGACACTGGACGTCGTAAAAAGGTTCGCCACCGCTGGAGGCTGGTGAACACAGCAAACGGAAGTGGCCCGCAGGGTGCGCATCGAGAGGCAGCATTGGAGCAAGGGATGAATATAGACGGTACACAAGAACGCTTGCGTGCTCGCGCTAACGAACTGATCGGGCAGATGGCTGCCTGTGCCGATTGGACAGCGGCACGACGACTGGCCCAGGTAATGGCGGAGTTAGGCTACTTTCCCAGCGCGTTGCAACGCCCCAACCGTTATATCAAGAGCATTGCCGGCCCAGCACTCTATCGTGCCGAAGATTTCGAGCTGGCTCGCCACCTTGAAACCCATGGTCAGGTCATCGTCGACGAAGTGCTTGCGGCTGTGAAGATCGGCTACCAGGATTTTTCAGACGTTGAAGAACCACTGGTGGAAACCGGCGGACAGTGGCAGGAGTTGGTCTTCTTTGAGGCGGGTGTACGCTCGGAGCGTGCCGCACGTCATCTGCCCGCGACCTTTGCTGTCCTCAATGCACTGGCCCCAGAAATACTGGGCGCTGGCGTGGTCATGTTGTCCCGGATAGTCCCGGGCACTCACATTGTTGCGCACTGTGGTGAAACCAACGGTCGATTGCGCCTGCACATGGGCATCAAGACGCCATCCGATGCGGTCATGCGGGTGGGCTCGGAATCAGTGCGCTGGCAGGCAGGTAAATGCATTGTGTTCGACGATTCGTTCGAGCACGAAGTGTGGAACCTCAGTGATGAGGACAGGATTGTGCTGATTGTCGACTTTCTTCATCCGCAGGCCCCACCTTCATCGGTCACGGGCGCCGGCGCCGGGATTCAGGGGAGGGTGGCTGAATTGCTCCGCGAGGCTCACCTGTCGGGAATTCATCTTGAAGAACAAAGTGGTGAGCCGCGGCTGCTTCCAGACGCGTTCCTGGGCGCCAAGCTGCGTCGCTATATGAATGAGCTAGGGGCGCAGAAGGTCGAGCTAGACGCTTCGGAGCGCCTTCTTATCACCAAGGATGCGCGAGGTCGGCAAGATGTCGGTTGCTGATTCAAATGCCAGGTTGAGCGCTTGCCAATCCATGCTGCCGTTGGGTGTCTTGCTTGAGAGACTTGACGATACAGCCTCGACGCTGCTGGTGCGGGCCACTTTGCCGAACATGCTTCTACGCGATGTATTAGGTAACGGGAGTGCCGAGCTGAGTGAGTGGGCCAGGTATGAAGGGGCGGTGCTCTTTCGTGGCTTTGCGGTTGAGGGGGCCGAACAGTTCGCCGATGCGATGACCGCTTTCACCGGTGTGTCCCTGGAATATGAAGAGCGCAGCACGCCACGCACACAAGTGGGGGAACACGTGTATACCGCGACGGAGTATCCCGCCCGTGAACCGATTTTCCTGCACAACGAAAACGCCTACGCCTCTTGCTGGCCTCAATTCCTTGCATTTCACTGCGAGCGCCCCGCACCTCAAGGGGGAGCAATGATTCTCGCCGACACCCGCCGCGTGTACGCGGGCATACCGCAGGAACTGAGCGCAGACTGCGACCGCCGAGGCTTGCTGTACAAGCGTCGTTTCATCGACGGCATCGGTTATTCCTGGCAGCAGGCGTTTGGCGTTCGCGACGAAGAACAGTTGGCCAGCGTGCTCCAGGAGCGCGGTTATCAGTGGTACCACGAGGGCGACCAGCTTGTCGTGCAGCGTACATCGAGCTGGTCCACAACTCATCCGCAGACCAACCAGTCAGCGTGGTTCAACCATGGCGTGTTTTTCAACGCGATGTCGCTGCCGCAGGCGACGCGCAGCGCTTTCGCCCATCTGTTCGGCCAGGATATCTATCCGTTTCAGACCCTCTATGGCGATGGTTGCGCGATAGAACCCGCCACTTATTCACTGCTCAAAGGCGCTTATGAACAGGCGCTTTATCGAGTTCTGCTGCAGCCAGGCGATGTATTGCTCATCGACAACCTGGTGACTGCGCATGGCCGTGATGCCTACACGGGACTGCGCAAACACTATGTAAAAATGCTTGCTTAAACCCGGTCTCGCAGCGGCGAGGAGGCGAGCCGGCCCCGCCCAAACCAACTTACGAACGGAACGAAGAAAATGATTATGGATCATCACCAAGCACCTACTCTCTCGGCCCTCTCTATGTTCGATGAGCAAGTAAGGCGTGTACCCGATGCGGTCGCGTTGCGCGAGGATGCGCGCGTTATTTCCTACCGTGAGCTGGATGAGCGTGTGTGCATCGCCAGTGGCGGGCTGATAGCAAAAGGCGTAAGCCCCGGCAGTCATGTTGTGCTTTTTATGCCGCGCAGCATCGACTTTGTGGTGGCAACCCTGGCGGTCCTGAGGGTGGGAGCGGCCTATGTGCCAGTCGACCCTGCATCGCCTCTTGTGCGTCTGCAGCGCATGCTTGCCCGCTGTGCGCCGGCGCTGGTCATCACCTCCGGGCGGACCACGTTACCGGGGATCGACTGGCCTGCTCTGTCACTGCAGGAGTTATGTGAAGACGGACAGGGGGCGCCGGCACCGGCCAATGGTTATGGCTCCGGCGATGAGATCGCCTACGTGCTGCATACCTCCGGTACCACTGGGGAGCCTAATGGTGTGCAGATCACTGGTCGCGGCCTGGCCAACTATCTGTCCTGGGCCGCCAAGACTTATGCAACCGACGGCACCTATCAGGCGTTCTGGCATACGGCGGCGACTTTCGATTTGTCGATCACCAGCTTCCTTGTGCCGCTCGCATCTGGCGGCTGTGTCGATATCCTGCCAAACGAGTCGGCGTTGGAGTCGCTGTTAAATCGCCTGGCGGATAGCCGTGAACCCTTTGTTGTAAAGGTAACGCCGACGCACGTACGTGCCATCGTTGACTGGTTCGATGCACAGGGCCGCTTGAGCACGGTCGCGCACGTGTTTGTGATCGGCGGAGAAGAGTTGTTCGTACGCGATTGCGTCGCCCTTGAGCGGTTGTTCCCTAATGGCCGTCTCTACAACGAATACGGCCCGACGGAGGCAACAGTCGGATGCTGTGTTCAACAATGGACCGGTGCAGCCTCGGCTAATGGCGAAACCATGGCGATCGGTACGCCGATCGATGGGATGACCCTCTATGTGGTTGACGAACAGGGCGAGTTGGCAGCTGTCGGGGCCCGCGGAGAGATTCTGATCGCCGGTACAGGTGTCATGGCCGGCTACCTGGGCAACCCGCAGCTATCCGCGCAAAAACTCAAGTCCGTCCATTGGGCCGACGGCCTGTGCTACAAGACGGGCGATCTTGGCGCACAGCGTGAGGACGGTACGTTCGTATACTTCGGGCGTACTGACATGCAGGTCAAACTCAACGGCTATCGGATTGAACTGGCCGAGATCGAGACCCTGGCTCTGGAGGTCGGCCAAGTCCGTCATGCAGCGGCAGTGGTAACGCACGCTGGCTCCAGTTCGACCCTGACGCTCTTTGTCGAGACCCAGGCCGCGGACGTCGAGGTGGCGGTTGCTCGGCACTTGGCCAACGTGCTGCCTGAGTACATGCGACCTTCGCGCATAGTTGCCTTGCCCGCTTTGCCCGTGACGGCCCACGACAAGATCGACCGTCGTGCGCTGGCCGAGCTTGAGGTGGTGCAGGCGCCGGCAGCAGCCGATGGCCATATCGATAGTGTCGAAGAAACGCTTATCGCCGTCTGGCAGCGTGTGCTGCAACACGAAGGCATCGCTCTGGATGACAATTATTTCGCGTTGGGTGGCGATTCGCTGCGCAGTATCGAAGTGACCTCGATGGCTTACCAGCGTGGTGTGCGCTTCTCTATCGCGACATTGCACCTGAACCCGACGGTCCGTGCACTGGCCAAGGCCGTGCGCGAGGCGGCGACGCCGATCGACGTGCCGATGTCCGAACCGTTCTACCTGGTGTCGGAAAAGGACAGGGCGGTGGTGCCGGACGATGTGGAGGATGCCTATCCGCTCAATCTCCTGCAGGAAGGCATGATCTACCACCGCGAGTTCGCCGCAAAGTCAGCGGTTTACCATGCTATCTGCTCGTATCACGTAGAAATGCCCGTGGATGTCGCGGCAATGCGCACCGCTGTCGAGGAATTGGTTGCGCGTCATCCGCTGCTGCGCACCTCGTTCGACCTGACTCACTTCAGCCGGCCCCTCCAACTGGTCCACAAAGCCAGCGAGCCGGAGTTTGGGTACCTGGATCTCAGGGACGTTGATCCGCAGACACACCAGGATTATGTGGATGCTTGGCTTGAAGATGAAAAAAAGCGCGGCTTCGAAATCGAACAGTACCCGCTAATCCGTTTCATGTTGCACCATTTCTCGGAGGGCAGTTGCCAGCTCAGCTACAGTTTCCACCACGAAATCATCGACGGCTGGAGTGATGCCTTGATGGTGACCGAGCTGGTCAATCGCTATATGGCTCGGGTCAACGGGGAGGCATTTGAACTGCCTGAGCTTCGTTCTACGTTCCGCGATTCGATCTTGCTCGAACAGCAAGCAGTCAGCGATGACAGCTACCGGGAATTCTGGAACGAGAGGATGCGTGACGTCTCGGTCATGCGTCTGCCAAGCTTCGTGGCGCCACGTGCGGACCTGGGCCAGCGCGAGATTATCAAGTTCGAGGTGCCCATCAGCGTCGAGTTGTCCAATGACCTCAAGCGCCTGGCCAATCAACTGGCCGTGCCGCTCAAGTCCGTACTGCTGGCCGCGCACATGAAAGTAATGAGCCTGCTCGGCGGGGTAGACGATGTAATGTCTTATACCGTATCCAATGGGCGGCCCGAGAACCGCGACAGTCATGCGGTGATCGGCCTTTTCGTCAACAGCCTGGCGTTCCGCATGAGCCTGCCCGGAGGCAGTTGGAGCGATTTGATCCTCGATACCCTGAACAGTGAGCATGAGGTATTGGCTCATCGGCGTTACCCTATGGCGGAGGTCAAGCGCCAGCACGGCAGCGAGCCGCTGTCGGAGACGCTGTTCTTCTTCAACCATTACCACGTTACCGATGCGTTGGAGCAGTGGCCGAACCTCAAGATGCTGGGCCTCAAGGTCTATGCGGAGTCAACATTCCCCTTCTGTGTCAATGCGTTTCTGACGCCTTTCGACAAGGACCTGCGCGTACGCCTCGAGTACGATAAGTTGCGTTATGACAAAGCGGTGATGGACGTCGCTGGCGACTTCTATCTGGCCGTGTTGTCGGCGATGGTGGCTGATCCAACGGCCAACTACCATGCGCAGTCCTTCCTGCCTCAGCAACAGCTGGATTGCGTACTGGCCTCGAACAACGCTGCACCGGCGCTCAAACAGCCGGCATTTGAATCCGTCGTGAAGCGGATCAGGGAGCATGCGCGACGTTCGCCCGAGCAAGTGGCAATCGTCAGTGGACAGTCGAACATCAGCTTTGCTGAGTTGGATGCCATGGCCACGCGCTTCGCCGCCCGGCTTGTACTTGAAGAGCAAGTGCGCCCAGGAGACATGGTTGGGTTGCTGATGTCCCGAGGCATTCCTGCAATCGTTGCCATGCTGGCGATCCTCAAGGCTGGCGCCGCCTATGTGCCGCTTAACACCGAGCAACCGGTAGCGCGCCTGTCGGCTGCTATTGCACAAACCGGTGGGACAGTGGTCTGTGACGACGCGGTCCATACGCAGATTGTGCCGGGCATTGAAGGCGATATTCGCTTTGTGCGCTATTCGGATGCGGCGGTCGCCGGCGGCGACGCAGTGGTGGACGTAGCTGTATCAGGCCATAGCGCCGCCTACGTGATCTTCACGTCCGGTTCCACCGGTACACCTAAAGCGACGGTGGTGTCTCACGCTAACCTCGACAGCTCTACACGCGAGCGAGTGGCCTATTACGGGCTGGGGCACGATGACCGTTGTGCGCTGCTGTCTTCCCCGGCGTTCGACAGTGCGGTTGGCGTCATCTTCGGCGCTCTGGTGGGCGGGTCGACACTGGTCATCCCGGATGAGGATACCCTGCTTGACCTGGTGGAGCTGGTCCGGTTCCTGCGCACGACAAACGTAACCATGACGCTGTGCACGCCTTCGTTGCTTGACACGCTGTTGGCCGCGGACGATTTCGTCACGCTGAAGCTGCGCCAGATCATCTCGGCCGGTGAAGCCCTGTCGTGCGACACCTATGCGCGTGCCGCAGCCATTGCGGGGGTTACCGTGTTCAATGAGTACGGACCTACCGAGGCGACTGTCTGGGCGAGCGTGTGGCGTGGCCAGTCCTATCGCGACATGTCGACGATGCCCATCGGTCGCGCTATTGCCGGAGCGCAGCTCTACGTGCTCGATGGGCGCATGCATCCGCTGGCGGTAGGGGTTCCGGGTGAGCTATACATCGGCGGCGCCGGTGTCGCCCAAGGCTATCTGGGCGCACCGGCACAGACAGCAGCGGTGTACCTGCCTGACCCGTTCAGCCAAGTGCCAGGGGCCAGGATGTACCGTACCGGCGACCTGGTTCGCATCGATCTTGAAGGCAACGTGGAATTTCTGACGCGGCGTGACCGGTTGGTGAAGGTCCAGGGTTTCCGGGTTGAGCCCGGGGAAATCGAGCACGTGCTAGCCACTCACCCTCAACTGCACCGGGCTGTCGTGGTGGTCAAACCGGTGAATGGCATCAAGCAGCTGGTCGCGTATGTGGTTCGCCGCAATAGCGCAGAGGAACTGTCGGTCGATCAACTCAAGGCGTTCTGCAAGCAGAACCTGCCCAAGTACATGCTGCCCGCACAGTTCGTATTCGTTGACGCGGTACCGGTCTCGAGCACTGGCAAGGTCGATCTGGCTTCGCTTGAACACTCGGCGATGGAGGCTGCAGCCGGTGCTGTATCTGCCGCGCCGCAATCGCCCCTGCAGGCGATGCTGGCGGATATCTGGCAAGCCGCGCTCAATGTCGAACGCGTCGGTATTTACGACGACTTCATGGCATTGGGGGGCGAGTCGCTGGCGGCCCTGCGTGTTGCCGCAAAGGTACGCAGCACGCTCGACGTCGACATTCCGGTTCGTACGCTGCTCGCTTCAATGGACACCATTGCAGGCCTCGCCCTGGCACTGGAGTCGCATGCAGCTTCGCGCGCCGACGACAAGCCTAAGGAAGAACTTGAAAGTGGCGTACTGTAACGCCACTGAGGTTGCCGGAGATCTGGTTGCTGCGGGGCTTGAGCTGTGGAGTGAGGGAGGGCGGTTGCGTTATGCCGGCCCTGTCGGGGCGTTGAGTGATGAACTCAAGGCCCGCGCAGCTCAGGTCCGCGGTGCCCTTGTCGAACGTCTTGCTCAGGGGGACCGGCTCGCGCCGCCCTCCCGTGCGCAGCAGCGCATCTATGCTGCGCACGCTATGGGTGGGGAGGGCGACAACTATCTGGTGCCGCTCGCCTGGCGCATGGACGGTGCGCTGGAGGCGGGCCGGGTGCTTGAATGCGTGAGCACTCTGGTCAAGCGCCACGAAGTTCTGAGGCAGGGCTTCGTGCGTTTCGGCAAGTATCTGGTGAGTGTGGTTTCGGCGCAGGCAGAGGTGGACTTTGCCGCGCTGTCCGTCATCTGCCTGCCGGGTCAAGACCTGTCCGTCGCGATCCGCAGCTGGATTGAGGAGGAGTCGGCCAGGCCGTTGGATGTGGCACGCTCTGCGATGTTCCGCGTCCGCTTGGTGACGGCACGCGATGGCAGCTGCTACCTGTTGTGGGTCCTTCATCACCTGATCTGTGATGAGTGGTCCAGCGCTCAACTGCTGCAGGAATTCGTTGTGCTTTATAGCGCAGGTGCCGAGGCGTTGCCGGCGCCGGTTGCTTATCGGGATTACGTCCAGTGGGAACACCTGCAAACGCGCGAGCGGTCACCGCTGCTGGATAAATGCGTAGAGCGGCTCGAGCTGGCCACAGGCGAGACGAGTACGCCGTCGCGTCCGCATTCGCAAGCCGGCGACAACCGTACGGCACTTGCGAGGCTGGACCTGACGCCTGCCGCGAGTACGGCTGTCGCCAATGCGGCGCGTGCAATGAAGGTTTCCGAGTTCGTTTTCCTGTTGTCCGCTTTCGTGATGCTACAAGCGCGTTACTCCCGTTCGCGCAACACCGGGCTTGTGACGCCAGTGACTGCACGCTTGGACGAGCGCTTCATGAATGTCGTGGGACCTGTCCAGCAGTTGGCGATCATATCCAGCACGGTCGGGCCTGATCGCACATTCTCCAGCCTGTGTGCAAGCATTACCCGCCAGGTTAATGACGCGTTCTCCCCTGAATACCCACCGATGGAGCATATCTTGGCCGAACACTCGGCGCGCAAGGGCGGCGTGCGTACTGAGTTGCCGGGGACATTGTTTGTAATGGCCGGCCCGGCCATGAATCTGTCGTTGGGAAACGTGCAAGGCGTCTCCATGAGCCTGCGCAATCGAGAGGCCAAGACTAATTTGCTGGCCTGTGCGGCGCGCAGTGAGGGCGTCTTGCAACTGGCTTTTGAATATCGGCCCGCTTCATTGGAAGCAGCAATTGCGCGGCAGATGCTGGATGAGTATGCCTCCTTGCTCCCGCTATGTGCGCAAGACACTTCGATTTGCGAGCGATTAGTCGAAGCGGCCACAGTTCGCCGCCAGGCGCAAATGCCTGTGGCCTTGGCAGCACGCGAGGGCAATGTGCTGCAGTGGTTTGACGAGACCGTGTTGCGCAACCCCGATGCTGCTGCCGTAACCGGTGCCCAGTACTTCAGTTACAGGCAGTTGGCGGGGTTGGTCAACCACATCAGCGTTGGCCTGCCTGCGAGTGTCGTAAACCGTGGAGCCTGTGTGGCGGTATGGGGCCGTCTTTCGGCGCGGATGATTGCCACCCTGCTTGGGGTGATGCGTGCGGGCGCGTGTGTGGTGCCGTTTGACGCGGACATGCCTGAGCAGCGTGTCGTGATGATCTGTCAGCGCGATGGCATCGATCTGCTCATCGTGTGTGATCCGGCACTCGCAAGGCCGGGAATTGAATGTGCCGTTGGCGTGCCGGTCATGCTGCCTGATGAGCTGGCGTGGGACGGCGTCGATCCTGCACCACTCGAGCACTGCCCGACGCTGCATGTCGATTCGCTCGCCTATGTCATGTATACGTCTGGCTCCAGCGGTGAGCCTAAGGGCGTGAGCGTGTCTCATCGCGCTTTTTCCCGGTTTGTCGAATGGGCGAGCGCAGCCTTCGCGTTCAATGAGCTCGCGGCGTTCAACGTCCTCACACATGCATCGTTCGATGTCTCGCTATTCGAAGTGTTTGCTCCACTGGTGACGGGTTGCCCGTTGCATATCGACGCGGGGCAGACCTACCTGGAGCGGTTGCGTGCATCGGCAACGGGCGCAATAGCCGCCGTGCCGTCGGTACTGAGATCTGCCCTTGCCGCGGGTATTTCCTTGAAGGCTGCGACGCATCTGTTTGTCGCCGGTGAGGCCTTCTCGCCGGCGTTGGCCACACTACTGGCAGCCCAAGTGCCGCATGCTCAAGTCTGGAACCTGTACGGGCCTACGGAGGCGGTGGTCTACACAAGTATCCACAAGATTGCGGCGGGCGGGCCTGTACCCATCGGCGTGCCTCGCGATGGCCTGGCCTGTTACGTGTTGCGTGATGACTGGACGCTGTTGCCCAATGGCGCACTGGGCGAGTTGGCCATCGGCGGGCACATCGCTCGGGAATACCTGGGCATGCCGGCCCTGACGGCGGCGCGTTTTGTACCTGATCCTTTCACTGCGCACGCAGCAGGCCGGATGTACCTGACCGGCGACCTGGTATTCGTCGATGGACACGGGATATTGCACTACGTCGGGCGTCGGGACCGTCAGCTCAAAAATATGGGCGTAAGGTTGGAACCGGAGGAAGTCGAACGGGTGCTGCTCGACCATCCTCTCGTTACCGCAGCATGCGTCTGCATGGGGCAAGACGATGCTCAACTGGTTGCTTTCGTCGAAGCGGACATCGCGTCAGTGCAGGAGCATGACCTGCGCCGGCACTGCTATGAGCGCTTGCCGCGTGCGATGACGCCGCAGCGTTTCGTGTTGAGCCCTGCCCTCCAAAGAACGCCTGCCGGAAAACTCGATGTGACGGCATTGCGTGCCAGGCTTGCGCATCTCGCCGCCCAACCATTGACCGGACTGCAGCCTGCAGGCGCGACTCAAACCCTGTTGATGGGGTTATGGGCAGAGGTCCTGGGACATACCCGTTTCGATATCCGCACCAACTTTTTTGAAGCCGGTGGTAATTCGTTGCTGCTGCTGGCGCTTTTTGATCGGCTGCCGGGTAACAGTGCCGAGCCGCTGAGTGTGGTCGACCTGTTCAACTACACGACCGTGGAGCAACTCGCGGGTCGACTCGATCAGTCTTCTCGTTCCATCCGGCACGATATGCCTTCCTCCAGCGTGAAAAATTACAAGACGGCCCTGCGTCGCCACAAGGTTAAGTATGGAAACGATAAATCAGTTTGAAGATGAGCAGTGGCTGGGCAAGGCCGCAATAGTTGGCCTGTCGTGCCGCTTTCCCGGTGCCGAGGATGTGCACCGCTACTGGTCGAACCTGCTGGATGGCGTTGAGTCGGTAGAGCGCTTCGAGGCAATTGAGCGTGCCCGCAGCCGTTTCGCTCCAGGTGACATGGACCGCGACGCGTTCGTTGGGGCCGAGGCCGTCATGCCGGGCGTGGATGAATTTGACCATGAGCTGTTCGGTTACACCCCGGGGGAAGCCCGCAGGCTCGATCCGCAGCTGCGCATTGCGCTGCAATGCGCTCACGAAGCACTCGAGGATGCGGGGTGTGGCGGCATGGCGCCCCATGAGGGCAAGGTAGGCGTGTTCTTTTCCGCGAGTATGAGCACCTACCTGCTGGAGCACGTGCTCGAAGAAAACATGGACGGCCTGGGGGCTTTGTTGGGTAATGACAAGGACCATATCGCCACAACCATCGCGTTTCGCCTGGGGCTGACCGGGGCAGCCGTCAGTGTCGGCAGCGGCTGCTCCAGCTCGGCCGCGGCGCTCCATTTCGCATGCCTTGCGCTGGCTACCTACCAGTGCGATGTAGCGCTTGTCGGCGGTTCATCCATTATCTTTCCACAACGCCAGGGACACGTTTACCGAGAGGGCGGTGTGTATTCCCAGGACGGTCACTGCCGGCCGTTTTCGGCTGATGCCACGGGAACCATCGGTGGAAGCGGGGTGGGTGTGGTTGTGCTCAGGCGCCTTGACGAAGCCGTGCGCGATAACCATTCCATCTATTGCGCTATCGCCGGCAGTGCCTGTGGCAACGATGGCCGGCGGAAGGTTGGCTATGCAGCGCCTTCCGTTGAAGGCCAGGTCGAAACGATCCGTCTGGCGCTGGCCACGGCCCAGGCCGATCCGAAAGACTTTGCTTACATAGAGGCCCATGCCACCGGCACCGCGCTGGGAGATCCCATTGAGCTTGATGCGCTGCATCGGGCCTTCGGACCGTCAGGCGGTGATGGCGCATACTGTGCGCTGGGCTCCGTCAAGGCCAATATCGGTCACCTTGACAGTGCCAGCGGCGTCGCCAGTGTGATCAAGGCTGCCTTATGCGTGTCAGAGCGTAAGCGACCGCCGCAGATAGGCTTCACTCAGGGCCATCCACTGGTGCCTTGGCAGACCTCGCCCTTTCGCGTCGAGTCGCAAGGCGGATCATTGTTTGAGGGGGCCGGCACCGGCTATGTCGGCGTCAACTCGCTCGGCATGGGTGGCACGAATGTATTCGTCGTGCTTGAACCCGCGCCGCAGCGTATGCGGCTGCAGAGCCAGGGGAACCAGCCCGTACCTATCCTGCTCAGTGCGCATCGCACGGATGTGCTGGAGGATGTGATCAGTGCCCTGCATGCGTACGTCCTCGCCGAAAGTCCTGACCTGACGGACCTGGCCTACACGCTGTGTGTTGGCAGAAAACCTTATGCCTGCCGCGTGGCGTTCCTCTGTCGAGACCTCGACGAGCTGCTGGCACAACTCGAGCAAGGCCTTGCAGCGAGCCTTGCGATCGATGAGGCGGACTCCATGATCAGCGCCTGGCTCGCCAATGAACCGGTGGACCTGCGTGACCGGTTCCCAGTAACAGCACTTCGTTTGCATTTGCCGGCTTACCCTTATCGCCGCACGCTGTGTCGAATGGAGGCGCGGGCAGCGCTTAGCGTACCGGTGTGGCGCAGGGCATTGATGGCAGTCCCTGAGGCGCCTTCACGGGAGCAGGACCGGACCGTGCACGCGGCGTTGGAAGACTACTGTATTGCCCTGGTGCGAGATTTTCTCGCCGACCGCGCCATTGACTTGAGTGCTCGTCAACCGTTAGAGCGTGTCCAAGTGCTTGAGCAGTTCGGGCTGGCGCCCGCATACGCACGTTTTGGCGAATACCTCATCGACGTGCTGCTATCGCGCAGTTTGTTCACGCCCGAACAAACGGCTCTGAGGCCAACAGGCCTGACGGACTTGCCACATTCTTCGCAACTGGCTGCCAGCATCTGTGAGCGCTGGCCTGTCTACACGCCATTGGTGAAGTTGCTCGCCGAATTGGCGCGTCAGCGCGAATCGATTGTCTGCCAGGGACGCCCCGTTCTGGAAGTATTGGCCAACCAAGGCCATGACGCGATCGCAGCCGCTATTGCCTGTGATGCGCAGCGCAGTGCGGTGCTCGCTGATCAGTTCAACCAGATCGACAGTTTTCTGCGCCAGTTCGCAGCCCAGCTGGATCGGCCGTTGCGCGTACTTGAGATCGGTTGCGGACATATTGCCCTGACTGAGCACCTGCTCGTCGCCACAGGCAGCGAACACATCATGGAGTATTGGGTAACCGATGCCGATGAGCGGCTTGTCGCCAAGGCGCGCGAGCGGCTGGAAGGCACCGTTACGTCGACCTCCAGCCATCTGCATTTCGCGCGCTTCGATATTGATCGCCGCCCGGCCACCCAAGGATTGCCCATCGGCCATTTCGATGCGCTGATCGGGTTTAACGTTCTCCATGTAGCCGCAGATTTGCACGTTGCCTTGGATAACCTTGGCGACGTCATTAACGAACAGGGCGTAATGTGCCAGATCGACACGGTTGATCCGCGGCTGTCGACTCAGTTGATCTGGGGCATGCTTCCAGAATGGTGGCGCTACGAAGATCAGCGGGTGCACGGCCCGTTATTGTCGATCGAAGCTTACCGGCATCTGCTGGCGTCGGCATGCAGTGAACATGCCCTGGTCGGGCGACTCGACGAGAAGGCCGAATCGCTGCTCTGGTTTGCCACGCCGAAGTCGCGGAGCACGGAGCACACTTATGTGCCAGCTTGGCGCCGCGTCACAGGCCTGTGCCCTCAGCCTTGGCGCGCGGGTGAGGTGGTGCTTGCATTTGTCGATGATGCGATGCTTCGTGCGGGAATCGACAGCCTGGCCGGCGAGAATGCTGTAACGGTCATGGGCATCGTACGTGCAGGCCTTGACCCGGTGTATCCTGATGATCGGGCCGCTGTGCCGGGCGCCGAAGCGGATGTGCGGGCCGCGATCCAGGCGTGCCTGCACCGCCACGGCAAGATCGACCGGGTGGTATATGCCTGGGATGCGCCGGTGCTGGGTTGCGAGCAGGGCGATGCACTAGTCACTTCGCTGGGTACACTACACTGGGCAGCCAAGGCCCTTGATCAACTCCAAGGCGAGGCCGCTGTCGAGTGGTTGCTCATCTCCCGCGGCCTTTACAGAGTCGCCGGTGACGAGCGCGTGCAGGCACAGGCAAGCCTGGCCCAAGACATGATGCGAATGATTGAGCTGGAGTATCCGCAGTTTCATCTGCGCCATGTCGAGCTTCCGCTGCAGGGCAGATTGCCGCAGCAGTTTGTCGCCGCCTGTACGGCCGCGCATGATGGCGATACGCTAGCCATTCGTGGTCGTCATCTCTGGCAGCCCTACCATGAACGCGTTGACCTTCCTGGCACCGAGCCCGACCTGAATGGAGCCGTGGTCGTCCTTGTGGGCGGCCTGGGCGGCCTCGGCCTGTCAATCGCCCAGGCATTGGTCAGTCGCTTCGAGCTGCATCTGGTCATCGTCCATCGCGCCAACTGGCTCGACCTTCCCGCTACCGAGGACAACGAAAAGCAGGCGCTTATTCGCCAACAGCTCGCCACGATCCAAGGCCGGGCGATGTCCCTGCAACTCGAACACGCCGATGCCAATGAGCGCGACGCAGTGTTCGCTGCTGCCCGGAGCATTGGTGAACGCCATGGCAACGTTGACGGTGTGCTCTACCTGGCAGGGGAGGTCGATCGTCAGGGCGTATTGAGGAATCGTTCGTTCGCGGCGCTCGAGCAATCGGTACGCACCAAGACCCACGGTGTGTCTCACGTGACCGAGGCTTTTGCCGGCCTCGCCCCGCGCTTTCATGTCAACTTCTCGTCCATCGGTACAGTCCTGCACAAAGCAAAATTCGGCGAAGCCGGCTACGTAATCGGTAACGGTTACTTGAATGCTCATGCGCGTGAAGGCGGCGATGCTGCATGCCGGTTTATGTGTATCAACTGGACCGATTGGCAGGCTGACGGCATGTGGGCCTACGCACAACTCGAATTCCAGGCACGCTACGCGTTGAACACCGACAGGCGCGACAGCGAGTCCGATACCTGGGGCGATTCCCATTGGCTGCAAAGCCTGTCGGCACGCCAAGGTGTCGATCTGTTGCTCAGGGCCCTGGCATCGGAGCACGATGAAATTGTCGTGTGTGCCCAGGATCTGCAAACACTCATGGATTACCAGAAACGCGCGACGCATGCCGATTACGGGCGCTATCTGGACACATTGCAATTAAGCGCTGCCGTGCAGTCGCCGCGTCAAACGCAGGTGCCGTCTTTCGCGGTACAAGGCACCCCCCGTGTTCTGGCGCAGATCTGGGAAGAGCTGCTAGGCGTTTGTGTTCAAAGCATGGAGGACAACTTTTACACAGCGGGCGGGGATTCGCTCCTGGCACTGCGTCTGGCCGCGCTTGTGAAGCAGGCCTACGGGGTCGACCTATCACTTTCGACGCTGCTCGATACCCTGACTTTTGGTGGGTTCGTGGCGTACATCGATAGGAAACTTGCCGAGAAATCCTCGGCCTCGGAGGTCAGCATTGGGCTCTGAATCCCCGGCGTTCTCACTGCTCGTCGAGTTGTATCGGCAGGGCGGACGCATCCTGCCCCAGCAGGACGGGCTGCAGGTCAAGGGCCGCGGAGAGCGCCTGGGCAGTGATTTGCTCGAAGGACTGGTTCGACATAAAAGTGACCTGCGTCAGTTGCTCGGCGTACGGATGGACGGAGCCACTGGTTCTATCGCCGTCCCGCTTTCCAGCGCCCAGGAGGAAATCTGGGCCGTGGAGCGGGCTCGGCCCGATACCACGCGGTTCGGACTCACCAGCTGTGTGCTGATCAAGGGCCGCCTGGACCACGCCATCGTCACAGAAGTGCTCAATGCACTGGTCGAGCGCCATGTCGCCTTGCGCACGGGATTCATCGAGGAGGGCTACCCATCGGTCCGGCAGGTGGTTCATTCCGTGCGGCATTTCGAAGCAGTGGTAGAGCGGGGACCTGCGCACTTGGTGGATGACCCATCGGTCTTGCTGCGGCGTGTCGCGGCCAATCAGGCGAGGCGCACCTTCGACCTGGCTGCGGGGCCATTGCTTGACGTGGAGCTATTGATGCTGGGCAAAGAGCATGTGTTGTTGACGCTGCGAAGACACCACATCGCCAGTGACGGGACCTCTTTCGCAATCATTGTTGATGAGTTTTGCCGCGACTACCTTGCCCTGCATACTGGCAAGCGTCTGGTACAGGAAACCGGCACCCTGGGCTATCCGGCGTTCGCGGCTTATGAACAAGCGGCCATCGCCCGTGATGGGCGTGGGTCATTGCGCAAGTGGTGGCGAGATGAACTCAGTCGCGCGGCACGATTTGCGGCTGCGGCTGATCGTCCTGGCCAGGCGCTGGAACCTGTCACCTTGGCAGAACACCCCATGCGCTCGTTCGACTTTGTGCTGCAAGCGTCACTTCTGGTCGAGTTGCGGGCACTGTCACAGCGCTGTGGCGAATCGTTATATTCGACGATGTTTGCGCTATTTCGCTTGCTGTTGGAAGCCAATAATGCGCCAGGTGCCGAATGCATCGGCGTGGATGCTTCGATGCGCGATGAGGCAGAGTTCGAACGCACCGTCGGGCTGTTTGTCAACCGCGTACCCATCGTTCAGGGAGTCGAGCCCCAGTCATCGTTCGAGTCGATGGTTGCGCAAGTCGGAAGAACCCTGCGTGGTGCTTTGGCGCACAAGTGGCTGGCGCATCATGAGATCGAGGCGCAGGGTACTGCGGCAGGGGTGTCGTGTTTCGGTTACCTGTTCGGCTTCCATAACAATGCCCATGCCACCTTTTCTCTGCCGGGGTGTTCGGTCGTGGCGAACCATGTTCACAATGAACAGGAGCACGATGTTCCTTTTGTCTGCTACCTGAGCGAAATACATTCGAGCCTGCGAATGAGTGTGGCCTATCGCGCCTTGCCTCATACCGAGGCGCTGGCCAGTGACTTCCAATCGTCATACTTGCAGCTTGCAGGGCTCGCTGTCGTCTCGTCCAATACCTCCTGCAGCCAGTTTATTGCCGCAGTCCAGGCTCGTCAGCAGCAGGACAATGACGGGCGTCGGAGTGCTTTTGCCAGGTTGAAACGGCATCGTCCATCGCATGTAAACGGGGAAAACGACAATGCATGAATGGAAGAAGCGTTTCTCGCGGACTGCCGGGGCCGCTACGGCCGCGACGGCGGACACCTGGAAGGATCTTGTGCTGCACGTTGGTGACGAGAGACCGTTCATGTCGACGTTCACTCCGGTTAAGTCAGGGACCCGGTTGGCAGAGGTTTTCCGACGTCATTGTGCACACATCAATGCCCTGCTCGATGAGCGTGGTGCCCTGTTGTTTCGCGGCTTCGAAGTGGGGGGCGCACGCGAACTCGAACTGCTGGGCCAGTGGGTCGGCCACGGCGCCTGTGAAAGTCGAGAGGAGACCTCTCCACGCAGTCACATCGCTGGCAACGTGTATACCGCGACCGAATACCCGGGGCGATACCCCATCGCCTTTCACAACGAATGCTCCTATCAGAAAACGATGCCGGCAAAGTTGCTGTTTTATTGCGGTCAACCTTCTCATACCGGGGGAGCGACCTTGCTTGCTGATGGCCGAGCGGTATGGCGGGCGCTACCCGAACCCGTCAAGGCCTCATTCGCCGGCCACGGCTATCGTCTGATGCGTACCTACCATCCGAACTTCGGCATGTCCTGGAGGCAAGCGTTTGGCGTGAATGACCGGGCGAGCGTCGAAGCGATGGCTTTGAGTGATGGAATCTCACTCGAATGGAAAAGCAATGACGTGCTGACGACCACACAGACGCGGCCATGTGTGGGTATCCATCCCCGCACCGGCAAGGCCAGTTGGATCAACCACCTGTATTTCTTTCACCATTCGAATCTGCCGGAACACGCTCGGCAAGCGCTGCTTACGGATGCCGGTGCGGACCTGCTGGTCAATGACACCTGTCATGCCGATGGAACGCCTATTGCGCTCGACACGCTCGCGGCGATCGGGCAGGCTTATGAGGCCAATACACTGTCAGTTGAATGGCAGGCTGGTGATGTGCTCTTGGTCGATAACCTTTGCGTAGCTCATGGCCGCACTCCATACGAAGGAGTGAGAACCCTTTATTTTGCTCAACTTGACCGCGTTGAATGGGCACAACTGCATAATTCGTTACTTGTTCAGGAAGAACATCCATGAGCCTTTCTTCTCTTTCGTTGCCGCAACTTCAGGCCTATGGCCGTGGTTCCTTCAGCGAAGGCCGTGCAGAAGTCATCTGCAGCACGTTCTCTCTATCAAATGAAATTCCCGTTGAGAAACTGCGTCAGTGGGCTGGCGATCTGCTACTTGAGGCCAATATTCCGTTACCGGGCATGGAGCAACGCTGCCCCGTCGACATGGCCCAGGCATCCAGCCTCGATCGCGCGTGTGAGCGCATAGTGCAAGTGCTGCGCCAGGGTGACTGTCCCTGTGCGTTGACGCAGGTATCGATCAACGGCGCGGCGTGGCTGATAGCGGTTGCGCGTCCTTGGGTATTTGATGCTGACGGCTTGTCCCGTTTTGTGCACCGGGTGCTTGAATGCGCCCAGGGTGTGGTGAAAGGGGCGGATGAGCAGTCCAGCTATCTGGATTATGTACAGTGGCAACGCGAACTGATGGCCAGCCCGGAGGCGCAGTTCGGCAAACAGTTTTGGACACGGATGGCATTATCTTTTCGTCCGCTGTGTGACCTGCGCATCGGCGAGCGCCTGGAGACAGTCGCACCCTGGAGAGCCTCTTTCAGCACGCTAAGCCTGGAACCGATCTTTGCACAGCGCCTGGAGTCGATTGCCGCACGACTGCGGGTATCCATTGATGCGTTGGTGCTGAGTAGTTGGCTGGTCGTGCTGGAGCGCCTTCTCCCAGAGGAAACCAAGGACCTGGTCGTGGTGGTTGCAGATAGTGCTGACGAGGGATTCGGCGACCTGCTCGGGCGGCTGGGTTTTGAATTGCCGATGACGTTCAACGTCGCAGATAGCAGCCCTTTTGCCAGCCTGGCCAAGCATGTCGATAAACAGTTGGAGGAGGGCGGGGAGTGGAAGGAGTGTTTCTTCGAGCAGCATCTCTCGATCGATGCCGACCGTCTCGGCGCGCGGTTTTCCACGCGCACCCTGCAACATTTCGATGGCCAGGACACAAGCTGCCGTGAGCATCTGCACCCTTCGTTCGCCCCGTCGAGTTGCCTCGAAGCAATTTTCGTGCGGGGGCCGCAGCCGGCGCTTGCGCTTTGTGCCGATGCGGCGTGCTATTCGCAAGCCACGCTGGATTTCTTACTCGGCCAATTGCACAGAACGTTGATGCGGGCGAGCGACGATGTGATGGCGTCGGTCGGGCAATTGAAAGCCCCTGATGCACTCGCGGAGCAATCCAGCGTTATGCAGGTTGGCGGTAGTGACGAGACCGCGCCGCAGTCGGTGCCTGAACGTATCAATGAGGTCATCGATCAGCATGCCCAAACCATTGCCATTGAGTATGGAGCACGCTCATGGACTTACCGTGAGCTGGGGTTGCTTGTCGAAGAACAGGTGCGCACGCTGGAGCAATGCGGTGTTGGCATTGAGCAATGTGTTGGGTTAACGGTGTCTGATCCGCTGCGCTATCTGGTCGCCGCACTGGCGGTATGGCGCCTGGGGGCACACTTTGTCGCGCTGGGTGAAAACCTGCCGCAAGCACGTATGCAGCAGATTATCGAGCGCACGGGGGTCCGGGTGATCGTCGACCCCGATGGAGGCCTGCGCACGCATGGCATGCCCATGACAGCGTGCGCACCGTCGCAGCTGCGCCCGCCACTGCATCCCGACCTGCTGGCCTACGTTATCTTTACCTCCGGCACCAGCGGGGAGCCGCGTGCCGTTGCTGTCTCGCACCGTGCGCTGGCCAACCAGTTGGCCGCATTGACTCGGCAGTTACCCCTCGAACCCGGTGCGATTGTGTTGGGACGTACCACCGCGACCTTCGATGCTTCGCTATGGGAGTGGATGCTCGCATTTTGTGCCGGTGCGCGGCTGCTCGTGATGGGCCCCCTGCAAGCTTCTTCGGAGCGGGCGATTATCGCTGCGCTCGAGCAACGCCCGATCAGCATCGTGCAGATGACGCCAAGCCTGCTCGCGCGCTGCCTGCGGGTGGGCGGCGCCGACGCGTTGGCTAAACCGGCGCATGTGCTTGTCGGGGGAGAACCGCTGGATGGGTCGCTGGTTGCGGCGGTGGTGGAGCGAGGCGGGACATTGGTCAATGCTTACGGCCCTGCCGAGACCTGTATCAATGCCAGCCTGTTTCGTGCCGCCCGAGACGCGTATCCCCGTACAGTGCCGATCGGCGAGCCCTTGGATGGGTACGTCTTCTACGTTGTTGATCGCGCACTTCGGCCGGTGCCTCTGGGTAGCTGCGGCATGTTGTGTATTGGCGGAGCGGGTCTGGCCAGGGGCCTGGTGGGGGCTCCAGGCGCTACCGCCCATGCGTTTGTGCCGGACCCGTTCAGCCATCGGCCGGGTGCGCGGATGTATGTGACAGGCGATCTGTCACGCCGCCTGCCGAATGGTAACATCGAGTTTGTCGCGCGTCGGGACGATCAGTTGAAGATCAATGGTGTGCGTATCGACAGCGCTGAAGTCCTCGCGGCTATCAAAGCCGAGCGATCTGTGAGGGACGCCACACTGATACAACTGCGCGAGCCTGCGGTGAGCCTGGTGGCCTGTGTCGTCCCGGTGTCGGCCAACCATTTCAGTGTCGACGCCTTGAACGCTGCATTGCGGCTGCGCTTGCCCATGAGCATGTGCCCGGCCAGGATCATTGTTCTCGACACCTTGGCGCTGGATGCGCATGGCAAGGTCGACCGCCGCGCGCTGGCGGCAATCGCACAGGCGCAACTGGAGTCCACATACGTGGCGCCCAGGACCCCGACAGAGGTTGGCG
Source organism: Pseudomonas sp. PvP025 (assembly GCF_017832155.1). NCBI lineage: Bacteria > Pseudomonadati > Pseudomonadota > Gammaproteobacteria > Pseudomonadales > Pseudomonadaceae > Pseudomonas > Pseudomonas sp. PvP025. The sequence goes on from NZ_JAFIBJ010000001.1 coordinate 495,677, forward strand.
TGGCACAATGCTGGTGCTCGGTGCTGGACGTCGAGCAGGTAGGTGTACATGACAACTTCTTCATGAATGGTGGTCATTCACTTTCATTCAGTCGCCTGATTGTGGCCCTGCGCGAGAAATTTGGCATCAGCCTGTCTCTTGGCAGTGTGATCGATGCGCCGAGTATTGCCGCTCTGGCAGCTCATATCGATATGCAATTGAAGCCTGATAGCTGAATGGATATGTTCGAAAGCCTGGCTATCGTCGGAGGAGGCCAGTCAGCCAAGTATCTGCTGTTGGGCATAGCCCATGCGGTCGTGGCGGGACGACTCCCTTCCACGTTGACTATCGGGATCTATGAGCAGGGACACGGATGGGGCACCGGACTGGCCTGGTGCCCGGACAATGTCAGTGACGTTCACGTGTCGAGTCTTGCCACACCTTCGCGGAGGGCGGAGGTCGGTCGGGGCGAACTGAAGCGGTTCGAGCAGATCGTCGCCTTTCTCGTCAGCCTGGGGGTTAGCGTCACAAGCAGGAGCGCAACCCTTATCAGCTCGGTTGAGCGCGCCGGCCAGGGCTGGACCCTGCGCAGTGACAAAGGCGCCCTGTACCAGGCCCGGCATGTGGTTCTGGCAATCGGGCATAGCGCCTTTGCCGAACAACGTTTCGTCGGCCAGGCGCACCTGCGCCCGTGGCCGTTCCGTGCGCTGTGCGAGCGTGTTCAGGCGCGTGTGGCGACGGGGAGGGCCGATGTCTTGGTGTTGGGCAGCTATCTGACGGCCGTTGACGTGGTGGCCGGTCTGGATGCGAATTTCGGTACGGACCCGGCCCGATTGCGCATGAGCGTGCTCTCTGGCAGCGGTGAGTTACCCAAGGTGTGGGGCGCGCCGCCGCCCGCGCTGGATGTTGATACGCTCAGCCGGCGTGTGCTGTCTGATACGGTTCTGCAACGATGCGCTGGCAACAGGTTTGGCCTGGATGAGATCGAGCGGATGATTCTGCAGGTCGCTTTTGAGGGCGGCACAGAGGCAGTGCCAGAGACCTCGCTGGAAGCAGAGTTACGCCGGCTCTGTGCCGGCGAATCCGCAGAACGCTTGAAGCGGGATCTTCAGGAAACAGCCGGAGGCGCTGTGATTGCATGGCAAACCGCGCTTTTCGGTGGGTTGCCGCTGTTGAGCGAAGCCTTCGCTGACTTCACTGATCGGGACAAACTCCGCTTCCTGTCGATACGTTCGCGTTACTACCGGGCCGCTATGCCGATGGCGCGTGAAAATGCGCTGCGCCTGGACGCTCTGTTTGACCGCGGAGTACTTTGCACCCTGGCTGCGCCTGCGGGCTATCAGCTCGATTACAGCAACGAACGCCGTGTGCATAGCCTCAGTCTGGCGGATGAAAGCGGGAGGAGCAGGCACGTCGGTGAGTTTGATTTTGTCGTAGCGGCCGCCGGGTCTGACACGCGGCTTGCCCATAGCGCCTCGCCTTTGCTACGGCAGTTGTACGATAGCGGCTTGGCGTGCGGGGTGTATGCCCATGACGCGGGCAGATCGGTCGAATTGGGTGGAGTGCGCGTGAATGCGCGCACCTGCGAGATGTTGCCGGCACGAGCGTCCTTGGAGGCGGGCGCCGGTCGCCTGTTTGCGATGGGGCCGCTGTTGATCGGCACTTTTCCGGATGCACAAAGCGTGGGTCATATCGCACGCGATGCCGAGCGTATCGTCGAACGACTAGTGGTGTTGAACATCAAGGATTGATTGCGTCGCTCTCGGAATCACGAGAGGGCGCAGCTCAATGGAACTGAACAGCCAAGCGAGAATGCAATGCAGTCGAACATCAAGTTCCTTCTCACCGGGAAGCAGAACAGTGTCTTTTTTCCGGCGTCGTGGTTCGACGCAGGGCACGGGCTTTTATCCGATGACAGTGTCGGTCCTGGCCGCAAGTGCGCGTTGTCGCATGACTCTCTGGAAAGGGCTCGAGCATGACCACGCTGCTTGATCGAACCGCAACCGCTCGCAGGAACATGTTCCATTACCTGCGCGACGGCGAGACCATCGCCACATCGTGCAGCTACGACGAACTGGACGATGCGGTCCGCGACGCCGCGGCGTTTCTTTATCATGCCTGCGACCTGCGCGAGGGGCAGCACGTGCTGATCACGCTGCGCGATCCGCTGCGTTTCGCAATCTCTTTTCTGGCTTGCCAATACGTCGGTGCCGTGCCGGTCGGGCTTTCGTCGAACCTAAACCGTTACAGTGTGGGCGGTCAGTTGGCCACCATTGCACGTGACTCACGCGCCACGTTGCTGCTTACCGATGCGATGCGCCAGGAGCATACGGCAATCGAGACGTTGCGCGAGCAGACCGCCATCAAGGTGGTGGGCATCGGCGACCGTTTTGAGAGCGGGTATCCGGTAGTTACGCGGGTTGATTCACCTGTCGCGTTCGTTCAGTACACCTCTGGCTCCACCCAGGAGCCCAAGGGGTCGGTGGTGAGCCGTACGGCGCTGCACACGCAATTCGAATTGCTGGTCCGTACTTTCGGTTTCAGCGAACAATCAAGGTTCGTCAACTGGCTGCCGCTGCATCACGACATGGGGTTGGTCAGCAAGTTGCTGCTGCCCTATCACCTTGGTGCGACAAGCGTGCACATGTTGCCTGCAACCTTTATGCAGCGACCTTCGCGCTGGTTGCGTGCAATCGATCAGTTTGGTGGCACAGTCAGCAGCGCGCCTAACTTTGCTTATGAGTTATGCCTGCATATTGCGCCAGAGGAGCTGCAAGGCATCGACCTTTCGAGCTGGTCCAGCGCGGTGTGCGGGGCAGAGGCTGTACGCCATGCCACGTTGGCGGCCTTCGCCGAGCGGTTCTCCCGTCACGGTTTCCATCCCCAGGCTCTGTGCCCCGCCTATGGCATGGCGGAAGCGACTTTGCTGGTCACTGCGCGGCGCGGGTTGGCGCATGACGCCCCAGGACTGGTGCACAAGCCTGTCGAGCGCGAGTCAATTGAGAGCCTGGGTGCACTTGCCAGTTGTGGGCTACCCGAGGAGGGTGGCCCGGTGATTAAAATCGTCAATGCGGCGAATCGCAGCGAATGTGCGGCGGGTCAGGTTGGCGAGATCTGGGTGTCAGCGTCGAGCCTGGCCGACGGTTATGTGCACAACGGACACATCGAGCGGCAAGCGTTCGCGCACGTCCTGCCTCAGGATCCTTCCCGCAGTTACCTTGCCACCGGTGACCTGGGCTACATGGGACGCTCCGGTTTGCATGTGCTGGGTCGGGTCGGCAGCGCGATTGCAGTGGCAGGACGCAAGTATTTCTTTACCGACATCGAGTTCGCCATGACGCAGCTCGACGCCCGTTTCGCGCCCAACTGTGCGGGCGCATTCAGCCGGGACGGCGGTCAGAGCCTTACCCTCGTCTACCAGGTACGTGCGTCGGCCATCAATGTCGATGAGTTCGCTGCACTCGGTGAGGCGTGCGCGGCAAAGGTCGAAGCCCTATTCCCGATTACCGTGTCCGCCGTGCTGTTCACCACGCGTCCACTACCACGTACCAGCAGCGGCAAGCTGCAGCGTGAGCGCGTACGCGAGTTGTTTGAAGCCGGGCGGTTGCTCGGGACGTTGTGTGTCCGTGATGCGCGGCTGGCAGCCGATGTCGGTGCTGTCGTGGAGGGTCAAGAGACGTCTGGGCCTGCACTGGAAATCATCGCTCGATTGCTCGGCCTATCGGTGCAACAGGTTGAAGTTGAGCGAACGCTGGTTGAGTTGGGCGCAGACTCGCTGACCATCGTGCGGATCCAGTTCGAACTGGAGCGCCGCTTTGGCTGTGCGCTTAACCGCGCCAGAATGTATGCATCTGCCCGTGTGGGCGATCTGCTTGAAGACATTCGCGTACCTGCAACTCGGGCCGACGCCCTGCCTGCTCCCTATGGCAGAAACAGTTTTCCGGCGACTCATTACCAACGTGCGTTGGTGTTCGCCCAGACATTGGCCGGGGCACCGATTTATACGCTGCAACGCGCCGTGCGGATTACGGGTGGGATCGAGCTTGAAGTATTACAGCGCGCATTGGTCATGCTGGAGCTCAAGCACGCAGCATTATGCAGCCAGCTGCTTTCTGGCGCGGCCGGGCTGGATTATGTGGTCGACTGCGAAGCTACCCAACCAGTGGTACTGGAAGAACTGGACGGTGATGACGGCGCCCGCGCCAGGCTGCACGCTTGGGCGGCACGTGGCCTTGAGGCCGATGCGGCGCGCCTTTACCGGGTCGTTCTGCTGCGCAGCAGCGACAACGTGTCGTACCTGTTGCTCCAAGTGCATCATGCGGTAGCTGATTTCTGGTCGTTCCTGCTGGTATGGCGTGATCTCCTGGCGTGTTACCAGGCCGCCGCGCGCAACGAACCGCTGGCGCAGTTACCCGGCGCGGTGGCCTACGGGCAATACTGCCTCGATCACCAGTCATACCTGGCCTCAGAACAGGTACGCAAGGATGTGGCGTTCTGGCAAGGTACATTGGACCCAGCCGGTGACCCTCGTTTGCCGCTGCTGTCCCACGGCCTTGAGCGGTACGAGTCCCGCCGGGAGCGCAGCGAATTGCCTGCCGACCTGGTGAAAGCCATTCAGGCCAGGGCGGCCAGCGCCGGGACCACGGTGGGCTGCGTGCTGCAGCTGGCACTGGAGGCCAGTCTGGCGGTGCTCACGCGTCGCCGGCGAGTGCGCTACGGCGTCGCGTTGCTCAACCGCGCCGGGCGATATCAGGAAACGGTAGGCATGTTCGCCAATCTTGTGCCGGTGGATGCACAGGTCGATTTAGCCGCTCCGATCAACGATGCGCTGGTTGCTGTTCGAGACAGGCTCTCCAGTGCCTTGGCCCACGAAGCCATGCCCTTGACGCAACTCGGTACGGACCTTGCCGCTAGCGCAAGCACGCCCGGCACCTGTTTCGATGTCGTGTTCGCCTACTTCGAAATGGCCGGCCTCGATGCGGGGCCTGGTGGCGTCGATGTTGCGTTTGAACGGGAGCACGCGCACATCCGCCTCGGCGATCTTGAACTCTCGCCTTACCCATTGACGCCTGCTTACACGCATTACCCGGTGCAGATGCAATTGTTGGGTGACAAAGATCAATTGCAGCTGTGCGTCGACTATCGCTGTGATGCACTGGAACCTCTGCTTGCGTCGTCCTGGCTCGAGCAGTTTCGTTTCGCATTGGAGGTCATTGCCAAAGACACCACCGTATCGCTGTCAGAGGCGACAAGGCTGCCGCCAGCGGTCAGTCAGCGTTTGCATCAGTGGGGTGTTGAACCAGGCACCATTGCGCCCTCCACCCTGGTGCGAATTGTCGACAATGCCTTGGCTCATCCGCAGGCGACTGCCCTGATTTCGGCGGGTGACGATGAGACCTGGAGTTACGCTCGCCTGCTCGAGACTGCGTCGCAGTATGCCAGGCAAGTGCTGGCCCTGGCCCATGGGCTTGACGGTCATCAGCCGGTGGTAGCAGTCATGTTGCCGCGCAGCCCGTCGGGAGTAGCGGCCTGTCTGGGGGTAATGCTTGCTGGCGGCGTTTATCTACCCATCGATCCGACAATGCCCGCGTCCAGGCGTGATTACATGCTGCGCGACAGCGGTGCCGTGGCAGTCATTGCCCAAGCGGGGAGCCTGCCGTTGGAGATTGCCCTGCCGATGATCGACGCCGAGCAGGGCATGGACGCTATGCAGGCGCTGGACGCTTTGCCCTACCAGGCCCTGCCTGGCGATGCGGCCGCCTATCTGCTCTATACCTCGGGCAGTACGGGGCAGCCAAAGGGTGTACTGATCAGTCATCGAGCCCTTGATAATCGACTCGACTGGATGATCGACCGGCTCGCGCTTTCGCGCGCAGACGTTTTTGTGCAGAAGACTATCTGGACCTTTGATGTGTCGCTCTGGGAAATTCTGGCGCCGTTGGCCCTGGGGGCCAAGGCCGTGTGTATCCAGCCGGCACACGAGCGCTTTCCTGAATCCGTGGCAGCAGCTATTGCGCAGCATGGCGTGACCGTGGCGCATTTTGTTCCCAGCGTGTTGGGGCATTGGCTGGGTATTGAGGGTGTATGTCAGGCACTTGCGGGATTGCGTCAGGTCGTGTGCAGTGGTGAAAGATTGCTGGAAGCCCAGGCCCGGGCTTTCTTTGACGCCGCGCCGCAGGTACGGCTGTACAATTTTTACGGGCCCACCGAGGCGGGTATTGATGTGACCTATGCCCAAGTGCATGCACACCAGGCGAGTATCTCCATTGGCCGGCCGGCGCCCAATTGTGAGGTCTCGATTGTCGATGGGCACGGGCTGGCGGTGCTCCCGGGGGCGGAGGGCGAGCTCGTCGTCGGTGGTCCGCAAGTGGCAATCGGCTATGTCGGCAAAGCCATGCTGAGCGCTACGCAATTCACGCCATCACCTCTGGGCAGTCTGTCACGTTGCTACCGTACCGGCGACCGGGTGCGTTTTGATGCCAGCGGCAATATTCACTATCTTGGCCGCCAGGATGGGCAGGTGAAGGTCGCGGGATACCGCATCGAACTGGCCGAAATTGAGCAAGCGATTTCCTCCCTTGCCGGGGTGCGCAATGCGGTGGTTTTGCTCGATGAAGTGGCTGGAGCCGAACGTCTTTGCGCTTTCCTGCAGGTTGAAGAGCACACCGACTTGACCCCGCGTGACGTGGAAGCTCACGTGCGGGCCTGGCTTCCAGAGTTCATGGTTCCCCGTGAATGGCGATTGCTGACGCACTGGCCGCTGTTGGCGAGCGGCAAGGCGGATAGTGCGCAATTGCGCAGCTTGCTGGTGCGTGAGAACGGCCTATTGCCGGTCGATGAAGCGCACGACCTGCGCAGTCAGCTTGCCGGCCAATGGCAGAGAGTTCTTGGGGGGGCACCACCCCTCGATGAAGATGATTTCTTCGCCTGCGGTGGTGATTCGATTCTGGCACTGCATTTTATTGGTCGGTTACGTGCCGCGGGTATCGCGCTGTCGGTACAGACCCTGTTCCGGCACAGTAGCTTTGGTGCGATGCACGCGCAGATCGAGAATACGTCCTGGTGTGTGTCGCCAAGCGAAACCATCGCGCCGTTTTCCCTGCTCAGTGAGCGTGACCGTGCCATTTTGGCAACGGATGATGTGGAAGATGCTTACCCGCTCAGTTACTTGCAGCGCGGCATTCTGTTCAAGTATTTCAATGATGATCACTACGAGGTCTTTGTCACGACGCTGGAGCTTGTTACGCCATGGGATGAGCGCGCGATGCACAGTGCGCTCAAGAATGTGACCGCCGAACATGGCTTTTTGCGTACCTGTATTGATATCGAACGCTTCGACGAACCGATTCAGATCGTTCGCCGCTGCGTCGAGTTGCCTCTGGTGGTTGAGGATCTGACGACGCTGCCCGCTGAGCAACGGCAGGCGCGGCTGGATGCCTGGATCAGCGCAGAGAAGAAGCGCGCCTTTGCCTGGGAGGCGGCGCCCCATTTCCGTTGCTCGGTGCATTTGCTGGATAGCGAGCGCTTCCAGCTGACCTTTGCTGACGCTGCCCTCGACGGCTGGTGTGTTGCGACGGTGCTCACCGAGCTCTTGCAAGCTTATTCTGCTTATCGTGCACTACAGCAACCACTGGTTGATCAACAGCGCAGGCTGTCCTACGCCGAATTTGTCGCGTTGGAGCAACAAGCCTTGACCAGCAGCACCCAGCGTCATTTCTGGAGCCAGTTGCTGGCCAACAGCAAGTTCAATCAAGCGGACTTGCCACCGACCGCTCCCAGTGCGGTGCACAGCCGGTTGACCTGGCAGGTGGAGCCGCAGTGGGTGGAGCGTCTGGAAACCATCGGGCAAGCCGCCGGCGTGCCATTGAAGAACCTGTTGATGGCAGTGCATTTTTCTGCGCTCTCTAGCGTCACGGGCGTGCCCGAGCAGTGCAGTGGCATGGAGTTCAATGGAAGGCCGGAACTGAGTGGCGGCGAACGTTGCGTGGGCGTGTTCAATAATCTGCTTCCCATCGCGATCAACCTTCAGGGCAGCACTTGGCGGCAGCTGATGGAAACCTGTTTCGAAACAGAGCGCAGCTACCTGCCTTACCGGCGCTTTCCCTATGCCCAACTGGTCGCGATGAACGGCGGTCGGACGTTGTTCGATACGTTATTTGTGTACACCCACTTCCATGTCTATCGTGGCCTGCTGCACATGCCTTTGCATGTCGCCAGCCACTACGCATCCGACCAGACTTACGTGCCGCTGACGATTCACTTCAATCGTGATCACGGCGGTGAAGGCTTGCGTATCCTGTTTGACTATGACGCCCGCCGTGTCGATGTCACTCATGTCGAGCGCTTGCGAGCGGTTATCGTGAGAACCCTGCATTCGCTGGCAAGGTGTGACTCGATTGACGAGGCATTGGCCGAGATCGTCTTTCCCGGTCCGCCTTTGCCTGTCAGCTCCTCTCTGAACGTTACACTGGACGATCAATATGCCTAGCAATTGCGACAAGGAACAATTTCTCAGCGAACTGCTCGGGGAACTGCGAGGTGAGGCGACAGCATCGTCCACCGATGTGTTGTCCGGGCTGGAGGCCATGCTGCTGGATATCTGGTGTGAATCGTTTGCCCGTCCAGTACAGTCCGATGACAACTATTTTGCGCTGGGTGGCGACTCCCTCAAGAGTATTCGTATCTCGGCGCGGGCAAAGCGGGCAGGGCTGTCTATCGCCATGCAGGACATCATCAACTATCCAACGGTCCGAGCCTTGGCCAAGCACCTGGCCACGGGAACCGAGGGCGAACGCCCGCCGGCAGGGCCATTGACCTCGACCCGAAACATCCAGGATGGCATCTATCCTTCTACGGCTGCCCAGGAAGGTATGTTGTATCACTGCCTCGCGGCACCGCACGCCTCACTCTATGTGTCGCAGTTCAGTTGCGTGCTTGTGGGGGCGCTTGATCCTGCGCGCTTTGAGTCGGCACTGCGTTTACTGATACGCCGTCACCCAGCCTTGCGGACGGCATTTGCAGAGGATCTTCGCGCACGGCATTGTCAACGGCTCCACGACGAGGTTGCGCTTGACTACCAGTACGACTCGCCTGTTGTTGCCGCACAGGCGGAGCAATTGCAAACACTGGTGCGAAACGAGCGCGAGCGGCCATTTGATCTGGCCACTCCACCTTTACTGCGCATTCGGTTGGTCAGACTGTCTGCCGACCGGCACCTGTGGGTTTGGACGCAACACCACCTTGTGGCCGACGGGCGTTCCCAGGAACTGATGATGGCGGAGCTGGCCGACCTGTATTGCCGCCTTGGCCCTCAACCGGACCTGCAGGTTGATGAGGACCACTCTTATCGTGATTTGCTGCTTGCCACCGAGTCAGTGCGCCGTTATGAACCACGCTTTTGGTCTGAGTACCTTGCGCATGCCGAGCCCGTGGCGCTGCTCGAGACTAGGGGGGACGACGCCGTGCCCGTCGAGGTTTCGTTCGAGCTGTCTCAGGCGCAACTGCAACGCCTGACTGCGGCCTTGGCTGATGCACAGGTCACGATGGCAAGCGCTTTTTCGGCATGGTTTGCCTTGGCCCTTGCCGTAACGTTTGAACGACGTGACTTATTGGTTGGCCTTGTCACCTCGGGGCGCCATGGCGAGCGCGCATGCTATGCCAATACGGTCGGCAATCTGATCAGTACCTTGCCGTTGAGAGCAACCCTCAATCGGGGCCGTACATTGAAGCAATGGATGCGAGCCACGCAGCGCTGCATCGCGGACCTGCAATCCCATGAACACGCATCGCTTCCCGATATCAAGCGCGGTATCGGTTGGCCAGCCGAGCTGGCGCTGTTCGATGCTATCTATGTACATGAGAACCATGCCACGACCGATCAACTGTTCAGCGCACGTACAGGACTGCGTGTCGAGGACACGCGGTTCCACATCAACGAAGGCTACCCGCTGATACTGGTCTGTGAGCAGGGTGCGCGGGCGCGTCTGACGTTGCGCTTTCAGTCCCAGGCCTGTCCACAACCGTTGGCGCAGGCGTTGCTGAGCCGAGTGGCGCGCCTGTGTGACATTTGGCCAGGCGCTGCGTCCCTGGATCTGCTGGAGGTTGCGCAACAGATCAAGTGATTCGAGCGAACGAGCCGCGACGGCTGTGCTTCAGCCGATCGCGGCGACAGCTTCGTCGAGATACGGCAGGTTCGCTCTCTGCGCCGCCCGCTTGACCCGTTCAAGGTTGGCGCGGTTGATGAAGTTCTCGGTAACGGAGATCCCGGCGCGCTCATTGATTACTTGGTGCCACCAGCCGCTAGGAGTGAAGACCAGGTCGCCTGGCTGCTGCACACACTCGATCGCATGCGCGTCAGCGAACAGTGGGTAGGCTTCGAGGTCGGGAGAAAAGCAATCCACCTTTCCCTGATACAGCAGCGGCTGTTGCTCGGGGGCGTAGAAGCGCCAGCGCTTGCGACCGGTGATCACCGCATTCCAGGCGCTGGTGTCGAGCACGTCGACATGCAGGTGTGTGCCGGAACCGGCGGGCCCGATGAACATCCAGCGCCATTGCGGGCGCAGGTGTTCGGGCAGTCTGGATTCGAGACGTTCGAAGAGTGAGGGGTTGGTGTAGTCGTCGAGCAATTGCGGGCAAGTGCGTTCGAAAACCCAGTTCGACAGGTAGAGGGGGTCGCGGTCGAGGGAGGCATCCAGATACTGCAGGTAGTCGTCCAGGCGCATTTGCTGTGGGTCGCGGCCGTTGCTGCGGCACACACTCACCAGTACTTCACCGAAGTGTCTCGCGAAAAAATCGTGGGTCCATTTTCGACGCGCAGGCCAGCCATCGGTGAGGCCGCGTATCAGTACGGGCCTGGCAAGTTTGACGTAAAGGCTGTCGAAGGTTTGAAGGTCGGGGCGGGTAATCACGTCAATCGGTCGTGGCGGCTGCAAGCACTTGGTGACAGGCATAGTTAACATGGCCGGAATAGGTGGATAGGGCCCGGCGGGACAGCTGAGGGCGCCGTTTAGGAAGACATCTTAGTGGAGTTTATGCCACTCTACCAATTGGTCGCGATGCATCGATCGTGCTGTGGGCTACGTCTTTCAGCGCTTCACAGGCAGCGTGACAATCAACAAAATATTCAAGGAAGAATCGATGCGCGATGACCTTTTCGCCAATTATAAGTCTCTGACTGCGCAACAGCGCGAGGCGTTGCGCCGCCGATTGGTTGAGCGAGATTTGATTGAGCCCGCGCAAGCGTGCGCAGAAGACACCTTCATCTGCGACGCCCGTGATCGCGAGCTGATTGTCTCGCGAGTGCCGGGTGGTGAGGATAATCTTGAAGGCATCTACCCGCTGACGCCCTTGCAGGAAGGTTTGCTCTACCATCATATGCTGTCCGGCGATGCCGACCCTTATGTCCTTCACCAGACCATTCACTTTGCATCGCGTGATGAGCTTGACTGTTTTGTCTCGGCCTTGCGCAAGGTTATTTCGCGTCACGCGATACTAAGGTCGGCGATGCAGTGGGATGGTCTCGCCATGCCGGTGCAAGTGGTGCTGCGCCACGTCGAGTTCCCTTTGCAGGAAATCGAGGCTCCGGATGCAGGTGCCGATGATCAGTGGCTGGCGGCGCAGGCGGGCTTGCCTTGCCACCGGATTGACATAGGCCGCGCGCCCCTGATGAACGGGTTGGTCGCTCGCTCATCTACAGCAGGCTGGTCATTGTTGGTCATGTCGCATCATTTGATTGGTGACCGCACGTCGTTACGCGTGATGCAGGACGAGCTAAGCGTGATCCTGCGCACTGGGGGGCATGGGCTACCGACACCTCCCCAGTTCCCTGACTATGCGCTCAGAGTGTGGAAGCTGGGGACGCAACGTGACGAGTCATTCTTCCGTGAATTGCTGGGGGACTTGCGCACCCCCACCACCCCGTTTGGCTTGCTCGAAGCCCTTGATCTGCGAGCATCGTTGGGTGAAGCGCGGTTAACGCTTGACGCTTCGCTCGTCCAGCGGCTGCGTGAGCAGGCGAGCCGACGAGGCTTGGGCATGCCAGCGCTGCTTCACTGTGCATGGGCGTTAGTGCTTGCGCGCTTGAGTGGGCGCGATGACGTGGTGTTCGGTACCGTACTGTCGGGGCGCATGACCGAAGCGCCCCGGACTTCGCAAATGTTAGGCATGCTCATCAATACACTGCCATTTCGCCTGAAGTTGCAAGGACGAAGCATCACCGAATGCTTGAACGTTTCGCAGTCTTTACTCGGCAAAATGATTGAGCATGAACACGCATCGTTATCGCTCGCGCGCCGTTGCAGCGCGATTGAAGGGGGGGGCGCGCTGACCGGTGCACTGCTGGACTATCGCTATCTGCCTGGGCAGCAAGAACCGCTATCGGTACAGAATTCACAGCCTGCTCCCGGCAGCGAACGTACCAGCTTCCCGCTGGTACTTTCGGTAGATGATTCGGGGCACGCGCTGGCGTTGACCGTGCAGACCCTGGCCCATCTTGATCCGAGCATGATCACTCGCTGCTGCGAGCGGGCTCTGGAGCGCCTGGCAGACGCGCATGAGCAGACACCTGGGTGCCGCGCCGGTGATCTTGATGTGATGCCGACGCAAGAGTTGATCCGTCTGTGTATGAAACCGGCGCCAGACCGCGCCGACAGGCCGGCTATGCCCGAGGCCTGCGTGCACTGGCTGTTCGAGGCTCAAGCCGCTCGCACGCCGCGTGCTCCGTGTCTTATCAGCGCTGCTGGCAGTCTTGATTACGCGCAACTGGATCGCCGCGCGAACCGGCTGGCCAGGCATTTACATAATTCAGGCATGAAGCGGGAGGATAGAATTGCGCTGTGCATGTCGCGCAGCGTGGAAATGGTCATCGCGATGCTGGCTGTGATGAAAGCCGGTGGTGCTTATGTTCCGCTTGACCCGGGCTACCCGCAGGCACGCCTCAGGCTGTTGCTTGGGCTGGCCAGGCCGGCGCTGGTCATCGGTGGGGCGCAGGCCGGTGCTTTGGCTTTGGAGCAAGGGCTTTCTTACTTTGATGTGCGCGAACTCGAGCAGTGCCAGTGCTGTGCGCACGAAGAGGCATGGTCGCCTGCGCGTTTCCATTCACCGACACAGACTGCGTATGTGATGTTCACTTCAGGTTCGACCGGTGAGCCCAAAGGCGTGGCTGTCGAGCACCGCAGTGTCGTTGCATTCATGCGTGCTCAGGTACAGTGGTGCGGGCTGGATGAAACGGATCGAGTCCTGCATTTTGCCTCGCCATCCTTTGACAATTCGATCGCTGAGATCTTTCCCGCCCTGAGCATTGGCGCTGGGATCGTGGTGCGACCTGACGGGCCGATCGCACCGGATGCCGCCTTCGTTGGGTACCTGGCTCGCCATCGCGTCACCGTAGCCGACCTGCCGACAGCCTTCTGGCATCTATGGGCGCAGCAACTGGATGCCGGTGATCTCGACTGTCTGCCAAAGCCGCCGTTGCGAATGGTCCTGGCCGGAGGCGAAAAGCTCCAGCATGAGGCATTGCGCAGTTGGTTCAGAAACCCCGCAACAAATGGCATTCGGCTTTGCGATACGTATGGTTTGACCGAAGCAACGGTGAACTCCATTGTCGGCGAATTGACCGGTGAGCAGGCGCGGGCGCAAGGGCCGCTGCCGCTTGGCAAGGCACTGGGCGACAGCCGTGTGTGCATTGTAGATAACCAGGCAAGGTTAGCGCCTGTCGGGGTAGTGGCAGAGATTTGCGTCGGTGGCTTGGGTGTGGCTCGAGGCTATTTTGATCGACCTGCGTTGACCGCGGCACGTTTCGTACCTGATCCATTTGGCCCGCCAGGTTCGCGCCTCTACCGTACGGGTGATCTTGGACGGCAAACGCGTACCGGCGCGATCGAGTACATCGGCAGGAGCGATACGCAAATTAAATTGCGCGGCTACCGTATTGAGCCCGCGGAGGTTGAGTCGGCGTTGCGGTCGGTCAACGGCGTACTCGATGCCAAGGTTGTCTGTGACAAGGAACGGTTGATCGCTTACGTTATTTGCGATGATGGCGTCTCGCCTGGCAGCGACGTCTTGCGAGCCAGGCTGAGTGGTTTGATTCCCCTCTACATGGTGCCGTCCATATTTGTTCCCTTGGTGCAATGGCCGGTCAATACCCATGGCAAGGTCGACCTGTCGGCATTGCCTTCGCCTTCGACGCTCAAGCGCGCTGAGCGTGAGACCCACACTCCCTTGACGCCGATGCAGGCACTGGTGGCCGGCGTATGGTCTGAGCTCCTCGCGCGCGATGTCATAGATATCCACGACGATTTTTTTGCGCTGGGCGGGCATTCGCTTCTGGCTATTCGCGTGATATCCAGGATCCGTGCCGCGACCCAGGCTTTGGTGAGCGTGCGCGATGTATTTGCCTATCCGGAGCTGAAGGCGTTCGCGCAGGTACTGGAACGGACGACACGCAGGCCGTTCGCAGCAATTGGCCGGCGTACAGGCCCGGCACGCATGTCGTTCGCTCAGGAGCGTATGTGGTTCCTGTCCCGCATCGACCCTATGCAAAGCCTGGCCTATCACTTGTCGGGCGGGCTGCGGATCACGGGTGCGTTGGACAAGGACGCACTGAAAGCTGCGTTCGAGGGCGTGATCGAGCGTCATGAAGTGCTTCGCACTGTGTTCCCGGAAAGCCATGGCATGCCACATGCTGTTGTCGTTCCTGTCGATTCAAACCTTGAGTGGCATACCCAGGTTCTGTGTGCAGGCGAAGAGGCGGAGTGCTGCCTGGCCGGGCTATTCGCGCGTGCCGCCCAGCGGCCTTTCGATCTTGCGCAAGGTCCCTTGATACGCGCTACTTTGCTGCAAGTAACTGACGACGAACATGTGCTGGTCGTGTCAATGCATCACATTATCTGCGACGGTTGGTCAATGAGCCTGATTGCCAATGAACTGTCTGGCTTGTACGGGCACTTCGCCCAGGGCGCTGCCTACCCGCTGGCGCCGATGCATTTGCAATATGCCGACTACGCCGTATGGCAGCGCGAGACCGTCGTCGCACTCGATGACGATCTGCGTTATTGGCGAAAGCAGCTGGCCGGTGCTCCCGCCTGCTTGACGCTGCCCACCCGTCGCCCGCGTCCTGCCGTGCAGGATCCGGCAGGTGCGGGCCTGGCCTTCACGCTCGACCAGGACCTGACCAGTGCGCTGCGCGACCTGGCTGCCCGTCATGGTGCAACCCTATATATGATCTTGCTGGGCGCCTATGCGGTGCTGCTTGCCAGGTTGGCGAGCCAGTCATCTGTCGTTATCGGATCGCCTGTCGCGAACCGGCCAACCCTTGAATTGGAAAGCCTGATTGGTTGTTTCGTCAACACCTTGGCACTGCATGTCGATCTCGGCGACAAGCCGAGCGTGGCTGTATTGCTGGCGAGGATAAAGGGCCTGGTCATCGAGTCGCAGGACCGCCAGCATGTGCCGTTTGAGCAAGTTGTCGAAACCATGAGCCCCGTTCGTAGCCGAGCCTACAACCCACTGTTCCAAGCAATGCTCGTCTGGCAGAACACCCCGTCAGGCAGTGTGCTGCTTGATGGCCTGCAGATTATTGAGGTCCACCCGCAGATCCTGACCACCCACTGCGATTTGGCATTGATGATGGAGGAACGTACCGATGTGATAGCAGGCACGCTCGTGTATGCGACAGCCTTGTTCGATCAGTCCTACATCGCGGGGGTTTTGCAGGGGCTCAAGAGTGTGTTGATCGACATGAGCGAAGAACAGGATATCTGTGGTGCTACGCCTGCTTCGCCCCTGCGCGATAGCGCACTCGCTGTTGCATCGACTGCGCCAAAGCACATGTCGGGCTACTTGCATGATGCGGTTGCCCACTGGGCACTGGAAACGCCGGATGCTATCGCGATCACCGATCAGTGGCGTAGTCTTTGTTATCGTGAGCTGGATGACAGCGCAAATCGGCTCGCGCGTCACTTGCTCTCGCTGGGCGTAGGGCCAGGCGCGCATGTTGCGGTTGCGATGGGCCGCAGCATCGAACTGGTGGTTGCCATTATCGCGATACTCAAGGCCGGTGGTGGTTATGTGCCGCTGGAGCCCGCATCGGCTCGGGGGCGTTTGCAGGAGATCATTGACGATAGCCAACCGGTCCTGGTGCTGTGTGATCAGGTCGGCAAGGAAGCGCTGGGCCCGCTCACAGACGTGACGATTGTGGACTTCCATCAGGATCATGCCCTTTGGAGCAGCCTGTCGTCCCAAGGACTGTGCAATTCGGAGGTCGAGCTGACGCCACAGTGCACGGCCTATGTCATTTACACATCGGGCTCCACAGGGCGTCCCAAAGGCGTGACCGTAGAGCATGCGCAAGTCAGCACCTTGCTTGAGTCGTTGGCCAAAACCCTGGGAACGGATGGGTCGGATGTCTGGAGCCTTTTCCATTCGATCGCATTCGATTTCTCCGTTTGGGAATTGTTTGGTGCGCTACATGCCGGTGCCAGGCTGTTGATGGTGCCGGCTGCCGTTACCCGCGCGCCTGATGAGTTCTATCGCTTGCTTTGCCGGGAAGGTGTGACCGTACTCAGTCAGACGCCGGGAGCCTTCAGCCAGGTGCTCGACGAACACCTGCGGGCTCCTGGTGCCCACCGACTGCGCCAGGTGATATTTGGGGGTGAGCAACTGGACCCGACAATGCTGGCTGGTTGGTTCGATTCGAATCCCGGCGGTGAAACACGGTTTACCGACATGTATGGCATAACAGAGGGGGCTATCCATACGACCTGGCGCCGTTTAACCGTGGATGACACCCGGCCGGGGGCGGAGCGCTCGGTTGGCCGTGGGATTGCTGGGCGCGAAGTGTATGTTCTTGACGATCAGCTACAAGCGGTCGGGGAGTGGACTCTGGGTGAAATCTGGATTGCTGGCCAAGGAGTTGCCCGTGGCTATCATCGCCTGCCCTCCTTAACAGCACAACGCTTTGTCCCTGATCCGTTTTCCCCACTACCGGGTGCTCGAATGTATCGCAGCGGCGACCTGGGACGCTTGCGTGCCGATGGCGAGCTGGAGTTTGCAGGGCGTGCCGACGAGCAGGTGAAAATACGCGGTTTCCGTATCGAACTAGGGGACATAGCGTCGCGGTTGGCCATGCATCCTGCTATTGCGCAGTCCCACGTCATAGCGCGCACGGAAGAAAAGGGCGGCGTACGACTCGTCGCTTATTGTCGTGCCCGGCACAGTGATCAGCTGCCAGTATCACCGGTCGCACTTCGTGAGTACCTTACGGCGTATCTGCCAGGCTATATGGTGCCCGTCGCCTACGTTCAGATCGAGAATTTTTCGCTCACAGTGAACGGCAAGGTGGATGTTGCAAAGTTGCCACCTGTGCATTCGGATGATTATGCGCGGCGCCTTTACGAGCCTGCGCAAGGCACGACTGAGGTCTGGTTGGCCCATACGTGGTCAGACTTGCTCGGTGTGGCAGAGGTGAGTCGACACGATGACTTTTTCGAGCTTGGAGGGCACTCGCTGCTGGTCGGTCAACTGACAGCGCGAATACGCGAAGAATTTGAACTGGAGCTACCGATGGCTGATGTTTTTGAGGTGTCGGTGCTGCATGCGTTTGCGGCTCGCATCGACAGCGCACGGCTTGTTGAGTTCGAGAGTTTTGAGATTTGACTGATCAGTGAGTGGAGCAGCGAGGCGGCTTGATCCTGTCACCGCCTACGGTATTGAATACGCAAGCAGGGCAGTCATGAAAAGCTGCCGTTTTATTCGGATAAGAGGTTAAAATGAGCGATTTGCCAAGCAGCTTGAAGCTTGTCCTGGTGTGCAAGACGTTACCGGAAATTGGAGAGTCTGCGCTCGTCGGCCTGCAAGACAAGGAGCAGGCGGTTCATGCTGGCGTGCAGGCTAAAAATGGGAGCCATGAATTCTCCTGTGAAATTCAACTACGCGACAAGGGCAGTGGGGTCGTCGACTATGCCGGGGCTTTTGTCCATGGGAAACCGCAGGAGCGCTTCGTGTATTTGAGCTGGAAGCGCATGGGCACTTGCGCCGCCCCCTGGGTTCAGCGTGTCAAGGTGCCTCTGCGATTTTCGGCCGCCGAGTTGGCGAAAGCGAGTGTATTGCGTGCGGATATAACCGGACGAAAGCCCCACTCGATTGATACGGTGGCGTGGCAGATCACCTGAGCTGCCCTTGTTCACAGGCGCTCAGTGAAGCGGTGAGCGCAGCGGTGATTTGCGCGCTTCGAGTGGCAAGTACTGACAATAGCGTGTCGCTCAGGCCGTGCGAGCTCTCGCAGGCGCCTTGAAGAAAGATTGAGGGGCGGAAATCGGGCGTGGTGTGCAAGCGGTACTGCCTGTCCACGCGGAAGTCGCCCAGATAGCTGGCCAGTGGTTTGAGCAAGGCCAGATGATGGTCTCGCCGATAGCCGGTGGCCAATATCACCGCGTCATAAGTGTGGGTGGTGCATGCATCTCTACACCGGTCCTTCAGGGTGATACTGACGCCCTCGGCGCACGATTGGACCGCCGTGATTTCTTGATTGTTCAGGATGCGATGGCCGTTCAGGCCTCTGACTTTCTGCTGATAGATCACTTGATAGATGTTCTCCACCAGGGCCAAATCGGCCGCTGCGTAATTGGTATGCCAGAAGTCCTTGATGTAAGCAGCATTCTGCTCAGGGCTGTCGTAGAGTTGATCGATCAGGTCGGCGTTGAAGATCTCGTTCACGAAAGGGCTATCGTCAGCGACTCTCAGGGCGCTGTTGCGCATGATCAGGTCGACCTGCACATTTGCCGATTGATTTGGCAGGTCCATGAATATCTCGGCTGCACTTTGCCCGGCGCCTATGACTGCGACACGCTGGGCGTGCATGTGCTCGGGTATGCTTTTGAGATAGCCACTTGAGTGGAATATCCGCTTGTCGTGTCTGAGCTGCACGAATTGATCAGGGATGCGCGAGCTGCCGCCAATGCCTATGACGAGATGGCGCGTCAGGTGATAGTGGTCCTGGCCCTGCCTCTCGCGGGTATGGACCTTCAACAGGTGGACACCTTCTTGTCCCAGGTGAGGCGTAACTTCGAGTACCTCATTCCCGTACTCGACGCAGTCACTGAAATGGCCCGCAGCCCAGGCAAGGTAATCGCCAAACTCGTGACGGCTGGGGTAGAAGGTTTTCAGGTTGATGAAGTCCTGAAGACGATTCTGTTCATGCAGATAGTTAACGAAGCTGAAATGGCTCCTGGGGTTGCGCAACGAGACCAGGTCTTTGAGAAAGGCAACTTGCATCCGTGTATCGGCCAACATCATGTGCTCATGCCAGGCAAATCTCGGTTCCCGCTCCAGGAATAGCATGCGCACAGGCTCGCCTCGCGAGCCGTGCTCCTGCAGTGCAATGGCCAGGGCCAGGTTTGAAGGACCGAAGCCGACACCGATCAGATCATGTACTTCCATATTCAACAAAATTCCTCTGGATGGCGTCTCAGTGGCCGTGGCGAAAAATGTTCATCTCCCGATTACGCGTTATCGGGTAGGGGCTCGCTCACCAATGCGTCGCACCGATGCAGGCTGAGCAATGAACCGTATTCCATGGTAACGACTTGGTCAGCGACATCGAAATAGCGGTCATCGTGACTGATGACCACAACCGCCTTGCCTCGTTCGCGCAGTTTCGGCAGCACCCTGCGATAGAAAACCTGCTTGAATCCTGGGTCCTGATCGGCAGCCCATTCATCGAAAATGTACAACCCACGATCTTGAAGCAAGGCTACTAGAAGAGCCAGGCGCTTGCGTTGGCCGTCTGACAACGCCAATGTCGAGAAGACGCCGTTTTCAATCGTGACCTTTCCCTCCAGTCCTAAATCAACAAGGAGCTCTTGCGCCTGGTCTTGAACCTGGTCTGTCAGTGGGCACAATAATTGGTCGAACAGGTGATAGTCAGAATAGATCGCTGCGATTTCCTGGCGAAACCCTTCACGCGATGCATCATTCACCGCGCGTCCATCGAAACTGATGGTTCCCTGCAAAGGCATGTAATGCAGAGAGATCATTTTGCACAACGTCGTCTTGCCCGAACCGTTCCCGCCGACGATGAACGTCAACTCCCCACGGCGGATGTCCAGGGAAATCGGACCGACCTTATAGGCGTCTGCGTGGGTGTTGGTTGCGTGCTGAAAGACGAGGTCGGACAGGTGCATGCACTCCCAGTGACCCGCAGGCGCAAATGTCTTCGCCGAGCTGTCCTCGGACAGCTCGATGAATAATTTTTCTATATTTCGCAAGGCGGTTTTACCCATGGTGATCGGAAAAATCACATCGATGATCATTGAGACCGGCCCTGCCACATAGAGCAAGGCCATAACAATCCCGACCAGTTGCGTATTACTGACAGTGTGATAATTGACGAATACGAATGACACCACCCCAATCAGGAAGAAGCTCAACAGGTCCCCGTATGAGTTCGCTGCAACCAGAATGGTGTACGTGGTCTTGTCTGCCTTGAGTAACGCTCGTTCGTGAGCAAGAACAACGTTTTCCATATAATGCTTACGGCCCTGCGCATCCAACTTTAGTTCTTTCGCGCCGAAAATCAGGCCTGTCATTGCCGTTTGCAGCTTGCCGAATATTTGTCGTGACGCGGTGAAGCTGCGATTGCCAAAGAATACCGGCAATTGATGGGTCAGGACGCCAATGCAGATTGCCTGAACAACGAACACGAACGCCGCCGTGTTCAGAAAGGCCAGGAATGACAGCATGCCCAGGAGTGTCACGCTGCTCATTAGCAAGTCGGGTAACAGTTGCCCGCCCACGACCACACGTCGAATGTCCTCGGTCATTGCCGCCAACAGCCTGGATGAGCCGACGGATTCCAAGTTACTTAAGTTTGCGCCTGTTATGCGCTCATACAAGTGGGTGCGTAGGTCCAGGGTCATTTCCGAAGAGATTCGCGTCAATATGGCACGCGATGTCGTCCGCGCAAATACTATGAATACGCAGAGCGCCAGGAATACGGCTGCGATTCTGTGGTCGGCAATTTCTATCGACAGGACCGTGTAACGCGCAGCCTCTGCCAGGTCGATGCCATCACTCTCGCCGCTCAGGCTGCTCAATACGATTGGGATCAGGCACGCATAACACACGCCCGCCAGGCAGCCCAGGATCAGGGCAATAAATAGACGGTTAGGCGCTTTGCGCCCAAATTCACTGATGAGCATCATGGTGTGGAGTGCTTCCTGAAGAGTCCTTTTCAATACCCGTCGACTTCAGCGTCATGCGATAGTACTGGCCTTGCTCAAAAGGTATAAGCATGTCTGCGTAGTGAGCGCTCATGACGTTGCCGGATTGCCCAGTGGAATTCATATATGAATAAACGTTTGTACCTTGCCCCATCTGTATGATCTGGCGAAAACCCGCTCCGGTGTGCTTCAAGTAACCCTCTGAATGGCTGAACCTCGAATAAGCGACATTGACGGTATCGGTCGAGCCGGGCGTACCGACTTTACGCTCAAAAAACGTATTGAACGGCTTGATAAAACTGAACGGGTTATGTTCGTAGAAAGCCGACTGAACGTCGCCCCAGCGCCATGCCTGCATGTCGGTGCCCTTGAGCTTTTCCAGTTCATCCAGAGTTTTATCCAGCGCTGCGTAAAGGGCTGTGGCGCAAGGCATTGGTTTTTCTCCTGGCCTGCACCAGGGACTGTCAGCTTCAGTCAGGGCGGCGTAGAGCTGATCGGTTGTGGTGTTGGCGAACATGGCTTCAATATTGGCGATATGCCCTCGCTGATTAAATGGCACTGCTGCTTTGGCGGCGAAGACCTGGTCGACCAGATGGCGCATCCACACATTGAAAATCGTTGCGGGAACACTGTCCATTGACATGCTGCCATCCCAATGTTGCAAGCGCTCCAGGGCTTGTTCCTGACGTGGTGTGCGCCCCGCGAGCAAGCCGAGGGCGCCCATCATTCGCGTAGCGGGAAGGCTGAGCACGTCATGCTGTATCTGCTGATGAGCGTTGAAGTCAACCTCGCCCGTTCGCTCGATGCTTTGCGCCAGCAGTTGGCGAATGCGTTGGGCGCGGCCAGGAGGTGCCCAGCTATCGGAAATGAAGTATGGGTAATCGGGTCCGGTGATGTCGTCATTGGCCGACACCAGGTAACCTTCCGGCGGATTGTATCGCTGGGGCATTTTGTCGAAAGGAATGTAGCCCTGCCATGCGTACTGGTCATTCATGCCTGGAACAGGGAGGGCACCTTGCCTTTGCTTGCGTATTGGGATCCGACCGGCGCCCATGTATCCGATATTGCCCTGAACATCCGCGTATAGAAAGTTGAGGGCCGGGGACACGAACAATGCTAATGCCGATTTGAACTCCTGCCAGTTCCTGGCGTAATTCAAATTCAGCAGGGCTTCGTATGTGGTATCTGTGACTTCCAGTGCGACCCAGCGCAATGCACCGGTGGCATCCAGCGCAGGCTCGGTATCGGTGACGATTGGTCCGTGAAGGGTACTTCTGATTTGCAACTGCACCGGCTTGAGTTCGGTGCGCAGGAACGACGGGAAATCTGCCTTTACTTTTATCTCTTCCGACCTCACCTCCAACGGTTCCCATTTCCCGTTGTATAGATAATGTCCCGGCCTGCCGGCATCGAGCGTTTCAAAATACAGATCCTGGACATCAGCCGTCATGCTGGTGGCGCCCCAGGCAATGTCGTCATTCAGGCCCAGCACAACGGCCGGAAGACCGACCAGGCTCATGCCGGTGCTTCTCAGGTGCTTGCCTTCGAGCGTGGCCGGGTACCACCACGACGGGATGCTAAGACCCAAGTGGGGATCATTTGCCAGCGTTGCGCGGCCTTCTCTTGATAGTCGCCCTGAAGCAACCCAAGCGTTGCTTCCAAGCCATTTCCCACCGAGGTTGAGGTCTGCCTTTACGAGCCGCTGCCCCTCCAGGACTGCGGCCAATGCCTGCATCCTGGCACTTTTCTGCGCTTCTGAAATGTCAGCTCTTTCAGCGTCATGGCCTTTGTACAAAAAGGCGATCTGTTCTTTAGTGAAATAAGCGCTGGCTATATAACGCTGCATTTCGTCATCCAGGTTGCCTGACAGGTTCAACGCAAATACTTTGATCCAGGCAAGTGAATCTACCGGCGTCCAGGGCAGCGGCTGTATCCCGAGCGCAATAAACTCGGGGGGCAGCGTGGGATGTCCGGCGACCCAGGCATTTACACCATCTGAATAGGCTTGCAGCGATGCACGCGCGGAATCACTCAGGGCCAGCAGATCCTTGGTTGCAGTGCGGTATAAACCCAGTGTTCGAAACCACGCGTCCTGCTTGATCAGGCCTCGCCCGAAAACTTCACTCAGGCGCCCCTGGGCGATTCGCTGCTGCAGCGTCAATTGCCAGAGACGATCCTGTGCCTGGGCGTACCCCATTGCGTAAAAGACCGCCAGGTCGGAATCACCCTGGATATGGGGGACGCCGTGCTCGTCGCGTAAAATGGTGACGTTGCCAGGGTCATTGCCGGGCCATGCCAGCGTGGTCCGCGGCGAGGGCAACGAAGAAAGCATGGAGTGGTATATCAGCGCGAGTGCTGTTACTGCCGGGATAATAATTAGTAAGCAAAGGCGGGACAGTAACGGAAACCTTTTAATCACGCAGAGAGTCCTTTCAAACGTTCGATCATTCCATGAGCACCAACGGCCTGGGCAGACTTACCGCTGGCGGTACGACGAAGACTGCGCAAGAAGGTGCTGTAACGATTAAAGCCATTGCACAAGCACCGCTTTTGAACTCATGGTTTTTTGCGGGGTGTTGCAAACCTGCCGATTCAAAACATCCTGTCGGGACCCACATAAACAGCCAGTGGACTTGGCAAGCACATCGCAAGGTGTGATGTCTGGCGTATGAAATACAGTGCTCAGATCCGGAGGATCTTAGGGCAATGCGTAACCGAACGCTACTGTGTTCAAGTTTTCAATTCCCCTCTGCCCACGCCTGTTTCGTGCGACGCAAGTCCAATTGCAGGCTGGGGACGCAGAATTCAAATCCCAACGCAGGATAACGGGCCAAGCCCTAGAGAGCGTACCGCTCCCGAGATTCATTGTGTTACGATTTCGATGATTAAGCCTGCCTGGGCTCGGCGTTTTGGATTGCTTATGCGCGACCAGCCCCAAGGTTATCCCCAAAGGAATGGACGCGCGATTCGCCCGCTGGGCTATCTGCGTATTACTCATGGATTGGAGTTTTTCACTGTGCAAGCTGACGTTTCGTCTATTCCGCAAGATCCCTTGATCGAAATTCTGCAGACATTGGATCGCTCCGGTATTCGACTTAGCGTGGGTGCCCAGGGTCAACTCAGTGTCAAGGCGCCGAAAGGGGTCTTGACCGCCGCCTTCAAGCAGCTGATTGCCGATAACAAACCCGCGATTGTCGAACGCCTGCGCAACACCGGCGCACTGCTACCGCTGCCTGCTGAACAGCGCGCGCTGCCGTCGCTGCTGTCCTTTGGCCAACAGCGGTTATGGTTTCTCGATCGCTACGAACCGGGAAGCGCACGCTACACGATTTCGACAGCCGTTCGCCTGCGCGGGGGGGCGATTGATATTGATCTGCTGCAGGCTGCAATCGACGCGTTACTCGCGCGTCACGATGTGTTGCGCACTGTTTTTATTGAAGTGGACGGAGAGCCCAGGCAGTGCGTGCAGCCGACTTCAGTGTGCCCGATCGCTTTTCTGGACCTGGGGCCATCAAGCCCTGCAGAACAGCGGGACCGTATCGATGCGCTCATGCAGGAAGAGGCAGTCAAGCCCTTCGACCTGACTCAAGGCTCATTGCTGCGCATAAGCTTGGTGCGTTTGACGTCGACCGAGCATGTTTTATTAATAAATTTGCATCACATCGTCGCCGACGATTGGTCGATGACGGTATTGATTCAGGAAGTAGTGGACTTTTACACCAAGGGGTTGACCGGAGTGGAGTCCGAGCCTCCCGCGTTGGCTCTGCAGTATCTCGACTATGCGGTCTGGCAGCGTCAACGGGCCCAGGGTGGATTACGAGGGGAGCAGTTGGCGTACTGGCGGGGGCAGCTTGCGGGGGCTCCTGAGGTGTTGGACTTGCCTGCGGATCGACCTCGGCCTGCGGTCCAGACCTACCGTGGGGCGAGTTTAGGCTTGCGCTTGGACAGGCGCACAGTCACACGGCTCAAAGCGCTTGGCCAGGCACAGGGTGCAACGCTTTTCATGGTGTTGCAGGCAGCATTCTGCGTGCTGTTGCACCGCTACAGCGGGCAAAGGGACCTGTGCATAGGGGTCCCCACCGCAGGTCGTAGCCGGCTTGAGCTGGAACCATTGATCGGCTTTTTTGTGAACACTCTGGTATTGCGCGCGCAGGTCCAGCCCTTATCCGGTTTCAACCAGTTACTTGAGCAGGTGAAGGCTTCGGCCTTGCAAGCCTACGCCAATCAGGATGTGCCCTTCGAGCAAGTGGTCAGCGAGCTCAAACTGACGAGAAGTTTGAGCCACACACCTTTGTTTCAAGTCATGATGGTAATGCAGAATGCCCCGCGCGGCGGGATTGAAATACCAGGGTTGCGCGTTGAACCCCTGGATGTTCCTGTCCATGTCAGTAAATTTGACCTCACCTGCACCTTCATGGAGGACGGTCACGAGGGCCACCTGTTGGGTGGCATGGAATATAACTCTGATCTGTTCGACGAAGTGACTATTGCCCGTTACATACGGCACTTTCAGGCACTGCTGCAGGACATTTGTGAGCGTCCGCTCGCGCCGATCCATACGTTGCGGATGCTCTCGCCCGATGATATGCAGCAGATGCTGTGTCAATGGAATGACACGCAAAGCCAGGAGGTTGAGCCTGCACTTTTGCACCGTCAGTTCGAACGACAAGCGCAAATCACGCCTGACGCCTGCGCGGCAATCTATGAAGATCATTCGCTGACCTATCAAGAACTTGAAACACGCTCCCGCCAGTTGGCGGGAGCGCTCATTGAGCAAGGCGTAGGCGCTGGCCATTGCGTGGCGGTGTTGCTCGATCGCGGCCTGGATATCTTCGTTGCGTTGTTCGGAATACTTCGTGCAGGGGCGGCCTATGTACCGCTGGACCCTAGCCATCCTGCCGAACGGCTGACATTCATGCTCGCGGACTGCTGCGCGGGCATTGTGCTAAGCGACAGGCGGAATGTAGAGGGGCTTGACCTGCCGCTCCATTGCCGAGTGCTTGAGTCGCGCTCATTGTTCGGGCCCGATGTGCCGCTGCCGTCGTCCCGGGAGTTGCCAACGGTCGCAGGCAATGACCTCGCCTACGTCATCTATACGTCCGGTTCCACCGGCGTGCCGAAAGGTGTGATGGTGGAGCATCGCAATGTGGTCAACCTTCTTCAGGCGATGCAGCGGCGTATCCCAATAGATGGTACTGACGCGTTTTTATCGGTGACCACGCTGTCCTTTGATATCGCCGCGCTCGAGCTTTTCTTGCCATTGGTTCACGGTGCCTGTGTCGTGCTCGCATCGAGACGGGTTGCGTCTGACCCTCAACTGTTGGCGAGCGCTATAGATGCCCATGCAGTTACCTTGATGCAAGCGACGCCTTCGACTTGGCGAATGTTGGCAGAGCAAGGCTGGCCTTCACGCAAGATACGCGTGCTGTCGGGGGGCGAGCCTTTGCCTGCGGGGCTTCGGCACAAACTGCATGCTTACGCAGGATCATTCTGGAATTTGTATGGCCCGACCGAGACCACCATATGGTCGACGAGTCACTGTTTTGAGGGCATTGGCGCAAGCGATGTCACGATTGGCAAGCCTGTCGATAATACTCAGGTCTACGTGCTCGGCGCTGCTGGCGAGTTGTTGCCTGTCGGGGGCGTAGGGGAAATCTACATCGGCGGAGCCGGCGTCAGTCGTGGTTACCTGAACCGTCCTTCTCTGACGGCCCAGCGATTTGTGCCTGATCCATTTGGCACCGAGCCAGGGGCGCGATTGTATCGAACAGGTGATCTGGGGCGTTGGCGAGCCGACGGCAGCCTTGAGTACTCGGGGCGCAGCGATTTTCAAGTGAAGGTGCGCGGCACGCGTATTGAACTTGGCGAAATCGAGTCGAAACTGGTGCTGCATGAGCAGGTCAGCCAGTCCGTTGTGGACGCACGCCCTGATGCGGCCGGGAACCAACAGCTTGTCGCTTATGTGGTGCCCCAAGGCGAGGCGCAGGACGAATTGGTCCCCGTGCTGCGTGCGTATCTGCGGGCAGTGTTGCCCGAGCATATGTTGCCCAGTGTGTTGGTGTTCCTGAAGACCTTACCCTTGACCGTAAACGGGAAAGTCGACCGCAAGGCGTTGCCTGTTCCCGAACGTGTTGTACACGCCACGGCACAAGAGCAGGCCCCGCGCTCGGAGCAGGAGCATGTGCTGGTGGAGGTCTGGCAGAGTGTGTTGGGCCTTGAGAAGGTCGGTCGCAATGATCATTTCTTTGAGCTTGGCGGCCATTCCCTACTGGCGGTATCGATGGTTGCCAGGCTGCGAAAGTATGGCTTCGCGCTGGACGTCCATTCGATCTTCGCCCTTCCGCGATTGGCGGACATGGCCGTCGCTTTGCGGGAGGCATGCCAGACGGTCGTACCCCCGAATACGATCACGCCTGACACCACCTCGATCACGGCACAGATGCTGCCTTTGGCTTCTCTGACCCAGGCCGACATCGACCTGCTGGTGCAGCGTGTTCCAGGCGGCGTCGCAAATATTCAAGATATTTACGCGCTGTCGCCCATGCAGGACGGCATCCTGTTCCATCATTTGTTGGCGCAGCAGGGTGATCCGTACCTGATGGCCTACGAGATTGCATTTACAGACCGCTCATTGCTTGATCGCTACCTTGAGGGTGTCGAGCAGGTTATCGCCCGTCACGATATCTTGCGCACCTCTTTTTTTTGGCGTGACCTCTCCACGCCGGTTCAGGTCGTTTGGCGCCAAGCACCTCTGCGAATCGTTTATCCGCAGCTCGATGAGCGGCACGGGCCTGTGCTTGACCAGCTTCGTAAACGTTACGATCCGCACCTGCATAGCATTGATATCGGCGAAGCGGGTCTGTTGCGTGCGAGCGTTGCAGCAGATCCTCAGGCGAATAGATGGTTGCTCCATCTGCGCCTGCATCATCTGGTTGGAGACCATTTGACGCTGCACATGCTCAATGATGAGGTCGTTTCCCTACTGGCGGACAAAGATTCCACGTTACCGCCAGTCCGACGGTTCCGTGATTTTGTGGCGCAAACCTTCCTGGAGCCTAACCCCGGAAGATATGAACGATTTTTCCGTGAGCATCTGTCCCAAGTACGTGAACCGAGTTTGCCGTTCGGGGTCGCGCACGTGGACCCTGCTCATACTCAGGAGCACCGTCAGCTAGTGCCTTCGGCGCTTCTACAGCAATTGGACGCTCATGCCCGGCGTCTCGGCGTTAACCTGGGCAGCCTGTGCCACCTTGCCTGGGGGCTGGTAGTCGCTCGTACCAGCGCTTGCCGGCACGTGGTGTTTGGCACCGTGCTGCTAGGTCGTGCGTCTTCCCTGGAGTTTGCCGAGCAGGCCATGGGGCTATTGATCAACACGTTGCCTCTTTACTTGGGGTTAAAGGACCTGTCGGTCGACAATGCTGTGCTCAATACCCATGCCGGTCTGACGGCGCTGCTGCGTCACGAACACGCACCGTTGGCGCTGGCTCAGCGCTGTAGCCGCATCTGCGCACCTGCGCCGTTGTTCAGTGCATTGCTCAACTACCGGCGTAGCACTCAGTCGAGCGCGCTCAGTGATTCGCTCCCTATGGGTATGCAGTGGTTGGGCGGGCAGGTGGGGGCGACTTATCCCTTCTGCTTGACTGTCGAAGACCAGAGTGACGCGATGGAGTTGATTGCACATGTTGCGGCGCCAATTCCAGCGAAGCGGATATGTGAGTACATGCTCCAGGCAATGCATGGCTTGGCCAGTGCGATGGAACAGGGCCGGCCAGTGATGATCGACAGCCTCGACATCCTGCGCTCTGAGGAGCGCCGGCAAGTCTTGCAGGGTTGGAACGACACCGCACACCCTGCACCTGCCGGGGATCTGGTGCAGTTGTTCGAGGCCCAGGTGGCACGCACGCCGACGGCTCAGGCGCTCTGTCATGGCGAGCTTCAACTCAGCTATGCCGAGCTTAATGCCCGCGCCAATGCCGTGGCCCATGCCTTGCTGGCCGAAGGCATCGGTGCACAGGACGTGGTGGCCTTGGCCATGCCCCGCTCGGTGGAACTGGTGGTGGGGATTTGGGCCGTGCTCAAGACCGGTGCGGCTTATCTGCCCCTGGACCTCAACCACCCTGTGGAGCGCTTGAGCGCCATCCTTCAGGATGTGCGCCCGCGCCGAGGGCTGTGCCTGGCGTCGGCCCTGGAGCACCTGCCGGCCTTGCTGCCTTGGCAGCCGCTGGACGGCGCGTTTGCCGCTGACTGGTTGGAAGGCCATGGCGTGCAGGATCCGCTGTGTCAGCGCCAAGGCGAGCAACTGGCGTATGTGGTGCACACATCGGGTTCGACCGGGCAACCTAAAGGCGTGATGGTGACCCACACGGCCATTACCAACAAGATCGAGGGCCTGGGGCGTGAGCTGGATATAGTCGCTGGCGATCGCATGAGCCTGCTCAGTGGTCCGTCCTTTGATGCGTTAATCGCACAGATGAGTGCTCCCATGATCAGGGGGGCCTGTGTGGTGGTGATCGATGACAGCGTCCGTGACGACCCAGGTTTGTTATGGGCGTACGTGCGGGCTAAGGGCATCAACATTTTGAGTGGCGTTCCCTCTTACTTGGCTCATGCATTGCAGAGTGGCGACGAAAAACCGCAGGTGCGGCATGTCCTTTTGGGCGGCGAAGCCGTATCGACGCAACTGTGTCGGGATATCCGCCAGGCCCTGGGGGCCGAGCGTATCACCAACCTGTATGGGCCAACCGAGGCAACCTGTGATGCCACTGGGTACCGGGTGGTATGGGACGAGTTGGACACGTTGAATTACCTGCCGATTGGCATGCCGTCTGCCAACTACCAGGTATATGTTCTGGATGAGCGGCTTGAGCCGGTGCCGGCAGGCGTGGCCGGTGAGATTTACCTGGCCGGCATGGGCTTGGCGCGGGGCTATCTGGGGCAGGGTGGTTTGACGGCGCAAAGCTTTATCCCCAACCCCCATGGTCCGGCGGGTAGCCGCATGTATCGCACCGGGGATTTGGGGCAGTGGCGTGACGACGGATGCTTGCTGTATCGCGGTCGTGCCGACCAGCAGATGAAAATCAACGGCGTGCGTATGGAGCCCGGGGAGATCGAGGCGACATTAGTGGGGCATGCTGCGGTTGCACAAGCAGCGGTAGTGCTGCGCGAGGCTTCGCGCCTGGTTGGGTATGTGGTGTTGCATGAAGGCCAATCTGTAGAAGTCGACGTCTTGCGCCACTATCTGCTGCAACGCCTGCCGGCGTACATGGTGCCGAGTGCCTTGATCGTGCTCGAGTCACTGCCGCGTACCGCCAATGACAAGCTGGACCTGCGCGCGCTGCCGGAACCGTCGGAGCGCAAGCAAGAGAGCCGTGCTCCGCGCAACGAGCAGGAAGCAAGGCTGTGCCGTTTGTTTGCCGAGGTGCTGGGGGTCGACAGCGTGGGCATCGACGACAGTTTCTTCGAGCTGGGCGGGCACTCGTTGTTGGCCATGCGCCTGGTCAACGCTGTGCGCGAAGAGCTGGGTGTGGACTTGGCGATCCGCAGCCTGTTTGAAGCGCCCACGGTGGCGCAATTGGTGGGTGAACTCATAGGCCTCGACGCGCCACGTCCCCCCTTGATCGCCTTGCCACGCCCGGCGTTGCTGCCGTTGTCGTTTGCTCAGCAGCGGCTGTGGTTCCTGGCCCAGTTGGAGGGCGATGCGTCGACCTACACCGTACCGATTGCCTTACGCTTGCACGGTGATTTGAATTCGCAAGCGTTGCAGGCAGCGCTGGCTGACCTGGCGATACGGCATGAAAGTCTACGCACTTGTTTCCACGTGCAGGCCGGTGAGCCCTGGCAGGTGATTGCGCCCCAGGCGCAGGTGGATTTTGCCGAGTCCGATATCGATGCTGCCGAGTTGGAAAGCGTACTGCTTACCGAGGTCGAGCGGCCTTTTGCACTGGACTGTTCGCCGCCATGGCGAGCCCGGCTGTTGCGTCTGGCGCCCGATGAGCAGGTCTTGCTGCTGGTGCTGCACCACATTGTCACCGATGGCGCTTCACAGTGGCCTTTGCTCAATGACCTGGGCCAAGCCTATCAGGCCCGTTGCACTGGGGCTGCCCCAGGGTGGCCAGTCCTGTCTATCCAGTACGCGGACTACAGTGTCTGGCAGCGTCGCTGGCTGGGCGAGCTCGATGATGAGCAGAGTGCGCTTGCTCATCAGCTGGCCTATTGGCGCCACGCCCTGCAAGACCTGCCGGTGCAGATTGCGCTGCCGACAGACCGGCCACGTCCTGCGGTGGCCAGCCCCGATGGCGGGGTGGCGAGGTTCCAGGTCTCGAGGGCATTGCACCAGCGCCTGCAAGCGTTGGCCAACGCGCGGCGAGCGACGTTGTTCATGGTGTTGCAGGCTGCTTTTGCAGGCTTGTTGAGCCGCCTGGGTGCGGGGCACGATATCCCGATTGGCAGCCCGATTGCTGGTCGGGTGGACGAAAGTCTGGACCCGTTGGTGGGCTTCTTCGTTAACACCCTGGTGTTGCGTACCGATACCCGTGGCAATCCGGATTTCCTGACCTTGATCGACCGGGTGCGATCCAGCGATCTGGAAGCCTATTCGAACCAGGACTTCCCTTTTGAGCGCTTGGTCGAGGCCCTCAACCCTGTGCGTTCGTTGGCGCACCACGCCTTGTTCCAGGTGTCGATGACCCTGGAGGCCAGTCAAGGCCCGCGGCTTGAGCAGTTGGCGTTTCCGGGCTTGACGGTGAGCCCGTTGGGGGTGAGTGCCAACAAGGTCAAGTTCGACCTGTCGCTGATGTTCAGCGAGGAAGCGAATTTGAACGGCATGCACGGTGCCCTGGAGTACCGTTCGGATCTATTCGACCCGGCCACGGCCGAGGCCTTGGCCGAGCGCCTGGTGATCTTTCTGGAGGCGGCAACCCAGTCACCCGAGGCGCCGCTGGGCGAGCTGGATATTTTGCATCCAGAGGAGCGCCGGCAAGTCTTGCAGGGTTGGAACGACACCGCACACCCTGCACCTGCCGGGGATCTGGTGCAGTTGTTCGAGGCCCAGGTGGCACGCACGCCGACGGCTCAGGCGCTTTGTCATGGCGAGCTTCAACTCAGCTATGCCGAGCTTAATGCCCGCGCCAATGCCGTGGCCCATGCCTTGCTGGCCGAAGGCATCGGTGCACAGGACGTGGTGGCCTTGGCCATGCCCCGCTCGGTGGAACTGGTGGTGGGGATTTGGGCCGTGCTCAAGACCGGTGCGGCTTATCTGCCCCTGGACCTCAACCACCCTGTGGAGCGCTTGAGCGCCATCCTTCAGGATGTGCGCCCGCGCCGAGGGCTGTGCCTGGCGTCGGCCCTGGAGCACCTGCCGGCCTTGCTGCCTTGGCAGCCGCTGGACGGCGCGTTTGCCGCTGACTGGCTGGAAGGCCATGGCGTGGAGGATCCCCTGTGTCAGCGCCAAGGCGAGCAACTGGCGTATGTGGTGCACACATCGGGTTCGACCGGGCAACCTAAAGGCGTGATGGTGACCTACGCGGCCATTGCCAACAAAATCGATACTCGAGCCCGTGACCTGGGAATAGCAGAAAACGACCGTGTGAGCTTGCTCAGCGGCCCGTCCTTCGATGCACTGATCGAGCAAGTGAGTATGCCCCTGATCATGGGCGCTTGCTTGGTAGTGATCGATGATGAGGTGAGGGATCATCTGCAGCGTTTCTGGGAGTACCTGCGAGCCCAGAATGTCAGTGTTTTATATTGTGTACCGTCCTATCTGGCGCACGCACTGCAGAGCGGTTCCGCCAAGTCGCAGGTACGACACGTCATACTTGGAGGCGAAGCACTCTCGGCAGAGCTATGCCGCAATACCCAGCAAGCGCTGAAGGCTGAGCGCATCACCAACTTGTATGGGCCGACCGAGGCGACAGTTGACGCCACTGGGTATCGCGTGGTGTGGGACGAGTTGGACACGTTGAATTACCTGCCGATTGGTATGCCATCTGCCAACTACCAGGTATATGTTCTGGATGAGCGGCTTGAGCCGGTGCCGGCAGGCGTGGCCGGTGAGATTTACCTGGCCGGCATGGGCTTGGCGCGGGGCTATCTGGGGCAGGGTGGTTTGACGGCGCAAAGCTTTATCCCCAACCCCCATGGTCCGGCGGGTAGCCGCATGTATCGCACCGGGGATTTGGGGCAGTGGCGTGACGACGGATGCTTGCTGTATCGCGGTCGTGCCGACCAGCAGATGAAAATCAACGGCGTGCGTATGGAGCCCGGGGAGATCGAGGCGACATTAGTGGGGCATGCTGCGGTTGCACAAGCAGCGGTAGTGCTGCGCGAGGCTTCGCGCCTGGTTGGGTATGTGGTGTTGCATGAAGGCCAATCTGTAGAAGTCGACGTCTTGCGCCACTACCTGCTGCAACGCCTGCCGGCGTACATGGTGCCGAGTGCCTTGATCGTGCTCGAGTCACTGCCGCGTACCGCCAATGACAAGCTGGACCTGCGCGCGCTGCCGGAACCGTCGGAGCGCAAGCAAGAGAGCCGTGCTCCGCGCAACGAGCAGGAAGCAAGGCTGTGCCGTTTGTTTGCCGAGGTGCTGGGGGTCGACAGCGTGGGCATCGACGACAGTTTCTTCGAGCTGGGCGGGCACTCGTTGTTGGCCATGCGCCTGGTCAACGCTGTGCGCGAAGAGCTGGGTGTGGATCTGGCGATCCGCAGCCTGTTTGAAGCGCCCACGGTGGCGCAATTGGTGGGTGAACTCATAGGCCTCGACGCAACACGTCCCCCCTTGATCGCCTTGCCACGCCCGGCGTTGCTGCCGTTGTCGTTTGCTCAGCAGCGGCTGTGGTTCCTGGCCCAGTTGGAGGGCGATGCGTCAACCTACACCGTACCGATTGCCTTACGCTTGCACGGTGATTTGAATTCGCAAGCGTTGCAGGCAGCGCTGGCTGACCTGGCGATACGGCATGAAAGTCTACGCACTTGTTTCCACGTGCAGGCCGGTGAGCCCTGGCAGGTGATTGCGCCCCAGGCGCAGGTGGATTTTGCCGAGTCCGATATCGATGCTGCCGAGTTGGAAAGCGTACTGCTTACCGAGGTCGAGCGGCCTTTTGCACTGGACTGTTCGCCGCCATGGCGAGCCCGGCTGTTGCGTCTGGCGCCCGATGAGCAGGTCTTGCTGCTGGTGCTGCACCACATTGTCACCGATGGCGCTTCACAGTGGCCTTTGCTCAATGACCTGGGCCAAGCCTATCAGGCCCGTTGCACTGGGGCTGCCCCAGGGTGGCCAGTCCTGTCTATCCAGTACGCGGACTACAGTGTCTGGCAGCGTCGCTGGCTGGGCGAGCTCGATGATGAGCAGAGTGCGCTTGCTCATCAGCTGGCCTATTGGCGCCACGCCCTGCAAGACCTGCCGGTGCAGATTGCGCTGCCGACAGACCGGCCACGTCCTGCGGTGGCCAGCCCCGATGGCGGGGTGGCGAGGTTCCAGGTCTCGAGGGCATTGCACCAGCGCCTGCAAGCGTTGGCCAACGCGCGGCGAGCGACGTTGTTCATGGTGTTGCAGGCTGCTTTTGCAGGCTTGTTGAGCCGCCTGGGTGCGGGGCACGATATCCCGATTGGCAGCCCGATTGCTGGTCGGGTGGACGAAAGTCTGGACCCGTTGGTGGGCTTCTTCGTTAACACCCTGGTGTTGCGTACCGATACCCGTGGCAATCCGGATTTCCTGACCTTGATCGACCGGGTGCGATCCAGCGATCTGGAAGCCTATTCGAACCAGGACTTCCCTTTTGAGCGCTTGGTCGAGGCCCTCAACCCTGTGCGTTCGTTGGCGCACCACGCCTTGTTCCAGGTGTCGATGACCCTGGAGGCCAGTCAAGGCCCGCGGCTTGAGCAGTTGGCGTTTCCGGGCTTGACGGTGAGCCCGTTGGGGGTGAGTGCCAACAAGGTCAAGTTCGACCTGTCGCTGATGTTCAGCGAGGAAGCGAATTTGAACGGCATGCACGGTGCCCTGGAGTACCGTTCGGATCTATTCGACCCGGCCACGGCCGAGGCCTTGGCCGAGCGCCTGGTGATCTTTCTGGAGGCGGCAACCCAGTCACCCGAGGCGCCGCTGGGCGAGCTGGATATTTTGCATCCAGAGGAGCGCCGGCAAGTCTTGCAGGGTTGGAACGACACCGCACACCCTGCACCTGCCGGGGATCTGGTGCAGTTGTTCGAGGCCCAGGTGGCACGCACGCCGACGGCTCAGGCGCTTTGTCATGGCGAGCTTCAACTCAGCTATGCCGAGCTTAATGCCCGCGCCAATGCCGTGGCCCATGCCTTGCTGGCCGAAGGCATCGGTGCACAGGACGTGGTGGCCTTGGCCATGCCCCGCTCGGTGGAACTGGTGGTGGGGATTTGGGCCGTGCTCAAGACCGGTGCGGCTTATCTGCCCCTGGACCTCAACCACCCTGTGGAGCGCTTGAGCGCCATCCTTCAGGATGTGCGCCCGCGCCGAGGGCTGTGCCTGGCGTCGGCCCTGGAGCACCTGCCGGCCTTGCTGCCTTGGCAGCCGCTGGACGGCGCGTTTGCCGCTGACTGGCTGGAAGGCCATGGCGTGCAGGATCCCCTGTGTCAGCGCCAAGGCGAGCAACTGGCGTATGTGGTGCACACATCGGGTTCGACCGGGCAACCTAAAGGCGTGATGGTGACCTACGCGGCCATTACCAACAAGATCGAGGGCCTGGGGCGTGAGCTGGATATAGTCGCTGGCGATCGCATGAGCCTGCTCAGTGGTCCGTCCTTTGATGCGTTAATCGCACAGATGAGTGCTCCCATGATCAGGGGGGCCTGTGTGGTGGTGATCGATGACAGCGTCCGTGACGACCCAGGTTTGTTATGGGCGTACGTGCGGGCTAAGGGCATCAACATTTTGAGTGGCGTTCCCTCTTACTTGGCTCATGCATTGCAGAGTGGCGACGAAAAACCGCAGGTGCGGCATGTCCTTTTGGGCGGCGAAGCCGTATCGACGCAACTGTGTCGGGATATCCGCCAGGCCCTGGGGGCCGAGCGTATCACCAACCTGTATGGGCCAACCGAGGCAACCTGTGATGCCACTGGGTACCGGGTGGTATGGGACGAGTTGGACACGTTGAATTACCTGCCGATTGGTATGCCATCTGCCAACTACCAGGTATATGTTCTGGATGAGCGGCTTGAGCCGGTGCCGGCAGGCGTGGCCGGTGAGATTTACCTGGCCGGCATGGGCTTGGCGCGGGGCTATCTGGGGCAGGGTGGTTTGACGGCGCAAAGCTTTATCCCCAACCCCCATGGTCCGGCGGGTAGCCGCATGTATCGCACCGGGGATTTGGGGCAGTGGCGTGACGACGGATGCTTGCTGTATCGCGGTCGTGCCGACCAGCAGATGAAAATCAACGGCGTGCGTATGGAGCCCGGGGAGATCGAGGCGACATTAGTGGGGCATGCTGCGGTTGCACAAGCAGCGGTAGTGCTGCGCGAGGCTTCGCGCCTGGTTGGGTATGTGGTGTTGCATGAAGGCCAATCTGTAGAAGTCGACGTCTTGCGCCACTATCTGCTGCAACGCCTGCCGGCGTACATGGTGCCGAGTGCCTTGATCGTGCTCGAGTCACTGCCGCGTACCGCCAATGACAAGCTGGACCTGCGCGCGCTGCCGGAACCGTCGGAGCGCAAGCAAGAGAGCCGTGCTCCGCGCAACGAGCAGGAAGCAAGGCTGTGCCGTTTGTTTGCCGAGGTGCTGGGGGTCGACAGCGTGGGCATCGACGACAGTTTCTTCGAGCTGGGCGGGCACTCGTTGTTGGCCATGCGCCTGGTCAACGCTGTGCGCGAAGAGCTGGGTGTGGACTTGGCGATCCGCAGCCTGTTTGAAGCGCCCACCGTGGCGCAACTGGCGGAGCAATTGAAAGGGCCGCAAGCATCCTCGCTTTCAATGTTGCTGCCTCTACGCACCCAAACGGGTTCACCCACGATGTTCTGCATGCACCCTGGGCGTGGACTCTGCTGGCCCTATTCTCAGCTTATCAGGCATCTACCGGGTGTATCTTTGTACGGGCTCCAAGCGCGCGGTATAGAGCATGACGAAGCGCCTGCGGCAACGCTTAAGGAAATGATTCAAGAGTATGTAGACTGCATACTGAACGTTCAGCCAGCAGGTCCTTATCATCTGATCGGCTGGTCTTTCGGCGGTAGGATTGCCTTTGAGGTCGCGTGTACGTTATCTGAGTTAGGGCATGAAGTCGGCGAGGTGATTTTGCTCGACGCTCGGGTGCCTGTAAAAGGGCTGAATAATAAAACGATCACCGAAAAGTTGGTGTTCGAGGCAATACTCTCTGAACTTGATTCACCTGTGTGTAGTGAGGGGGCTGTCACTGAGAGTCTGAGCGCTTTTCATGCCTACTTGCATTCGCAGAACAGTCCTTTAGGCATGCTGGATGTCGAAGTATTCAAAAGAGTGGTCAAGACAAGTATTAATAATACGTTGTTGGGGCAGGAGCCGATCGAGCGTAAGTACTCTGGAAAGATTACCTACTTCAGTGCGCGACGCAGTACGCGATACGGAGAAACGCAAAGTGAACAGTGGCGCCACTATGTAACGGATCCGATCCAGAATGTCATTCTGGACTGTTTGCACGACAGCATAGTGCAGGAGCCTGCCGTTCGGGACGTAGGGGAGTACGTTGTGACGAAAATCGCTTTGGACGTCGTGTAAACATAGGGATAGCCGGGGCATCCATAGGGCAGATCATGGATGCTCTGGTTGTTGGCAGAATGATCCTATCCTGCTGTGAGTGTCTGTCAGGTGTGTAAGTGTAGATCCTGGCGGGCGAGATCAATTACTGGCCGTTATTATTATCGGTTCGTCCGGGGTCCAGCGGTTGACTGATAAAGAAAAGTCCAATGCCTTGACATGATGAAACCAGCCTGCAGGTAGATACAGCAAGTCGCCAGGCTCTAAAATGCACTCTACGGCCTCCTCTGACCGAGCCAAGGGGTAGAGGTCGTAATTCGGGTACTCGGGATCGAACGAGGAGATAAACAAAGTTGAATGAACCTCCTCAATATAGAGGTTAGGTCTTGCAGAGTGTGGATAGAGTAAAAAACGCTTACGCCCCCAGATCTGGGCAAATAAATTATCTTCGAAATCACAGTGCAGACGGGTAACGGTTCCAGAGGGGCCTAGCCATACCCGGGGCGTATGCCAGTTTTCAAAATACGGCGGCCAATCACACATGGAACTGATTGGCAGCGAGTGATCGCCGATGTAAGGGGGGGGCGTTGGACCCGCCTGCTCGATCAAGTCCAAGTAATCGAGCAAAGTCATTTCATTACTCGTCACGCCTTCCGTGGGCAGTGGCATAACGTAGTCGCCCATTCTAGGGAAAACTTTCAACGCACCGAAACTATGGCGCAGGTCATCACGTTTATATGAATTGATAGACCAGTCACCGACGACACCTTCAATGATCAAAGGAAGGCCCTGCAGTGCGGTTTCATGAAAATTGACCGAGTCTGAGCTTATCCGTTGTACCGCTTTCAACGCTGCCAACGACCTTGAAGCCTGCGCTACCCGATCTCTGCGAATAGCAAGAGCGTGCGTGTCGCCAGATATGGCTGACTGAAATAGACTCGACGGGTGAGTATCGTTTTTTTCCATGGGCTACCTACGACACAGGGTTTAAAAAGAAGCGCGACTACTAAGGGGTCTTCTCATCAATGCCGTCGATAGTGGGCTTGAAGGCAAGAATCTGATCAGAGCTGCAAGTTGCGTTGTATCCGAAATAATCAGTGAAAAATGTATCCACCCAGTACTGCCCAGGATGCATTAAGAGATGCTTGCCAATATCCGACTCTGCGTTTTCATCTTCTATAATAAAATAATCGCCTGGCTGCATGAACTTGGAAAAGTACTCCAGAATACCCTGGATGTTGACGTGGGAATCCTCAACGATCAACCAGGGATGGGGGGCTTGAAGTAACAGTTCGGCAGGGAATGCTATCTCGGGTGACCGCGAATCCCCCTGTATGAATGTAATGCGTTCATGTTTAAGGCTGGGCGGAGTCAGGTCCACAGAGTAAACGTGGCAATCGATGTCGAAAGAAGCGGTTAGATCAGCGAGCCAGCATGCGCTACCACCGGCCTCACTCCCGAATTCAAATATTGTTGCCGGTTTTATCTTGTTCAGCATCAAAGGGTACAGCGCGAAATCGTAGACACCCTTAAGCAATGGGATGCCTTTCCATCGATTCGCGTCGCTGACACCCTGCGAAAAAACCTGCATGCCGCCGCCCAGTACCGTGCCTGCCAAGGTTCTTCGTGCAAAGAAGTCCACAAAACGGCCCATACTTCTAAGTTCAATGATCCGATTCAGCGCCAGTTCAGCGTAGATCGCAGTTTCGCCCATGAGGCCAAGACGTTCAGTCTTTGCGTCGAGAATAGCGAGTGCGTAATCAGAGAAAAAAGTGGCGGCTGCGCCAAAGCGTTGATTGCGTTCCAGGTCTTCCCGCCACGCTGAGATGATATCTTTGCGTTGGCTATCATCGGGCGTTTTCAAGCCAGGGTATACAACGCAAAGGTGGAAAGCGGGGTGACCCTGAACGTGGGCGTGCTGCGAGGCTTTACATGCATTGCAAAAGTCTTGATGGCAGTCCAGGCAATGGTATCGATCAGCCGTGACGGGAATGTCCGAATCACACAGATTGCATGTCGTTTTTGCGAATGCCACGGGGCTACTGGTAAGTGCATCGTATGTGCGCATCTGAATGCCTTAGAAGTTCGCCAATGACATAAAAGTGTAATGTGTTCTTTTAACGTCTTGAAATGCACGCCGACCGTGCACATACCGGGTGTTATCAATCAGCAGGATGTCGCCTGACTGCCAAGTGACCGCGCGTATTAAGGCTGTATGCACGGCATGTATTTCCTCAATGACATCACTGGGGATTGGGGAGCCGTCTTCTAAGGTCACGACGTGATCATAGGGGCCGCATAAACTATTGACGAATGCCGTTTGTTCACTCCATTTTGGCTGCGTGGCAGCGGGCGCTATATATTCCCTGATCAACGTGTCTTGATCGTCAAAACGAACAATCGAGCCTTTTAGCCTCAACTGGCCTACATGCATGCGGGCGTCGAGAAACCCATCCGGCGTCAGCCATGCTTCACGGGGCAAGCTGTCTGAATACTTAACTCGCTTGGACAGGAACAGCTTGCGGGTATTCTCTGAGAGCGCTTGCCACACCGCGATGCCATCCGCGTAGGTTGTTTCTCCTTCACCGTCTGCTGGAGTGGCGCAATAAAACCAGAGTAGCTCTGGGCGCGAAGCAAGCGCTCCGTTTTCCTGATGAAGATCTTGTTCAGCGCCGTCCCGAGCGATCAACTGGACACCACTGCCCACGGCAGTTCCTGATTTTGCTTCTCCAGGGCTGATAATGATCTGACTGGAAAACTGAGAGGCGAAGCGCTCAAAGGACTGCGGGGTAACTTCAAACCCACGAAAAAGAATAAGTCCGGCACGCTTGAACTCTTCCTCGATATCAGCTCGATTCAACTCAAAGAGGTCGCGGCTGGTGCTGCTGTTCCATACCTTGGCGATGTGGCAAGGGAGATAAGACAAGTCCATTTCTCTACTCAAAAATAATTGGCGCGCCTGTTGGGAACCTAGCGAATTCAACGTCAATAAGCTGCAGCCAGCATAGCGCACGAATCAGGCAAGCCTCAACCGTGAACAGCCGCCGAGCCAGTTTTGCGCTTGCAGCAACGCCGCGTTGCCACGCTTGCGCGAAAATGCGCCTTGGATTTATAAGGCGTGAAACTCAAGGCGCAACCAGGGGGTGCAGCATTGCATATCATGCTGTTCCTAGTTCATGACCAACGCTTGGGCGGGATTGAGCAGGGCTGCCTTGCGTGCAGGCATGAAGCCAAATATCAGACCGGTTAATACAGAGCAGGCCAGTGCACCTGCGCAAGCGATCATGGATATGTCAACAGGTATCGCGATCATATCCAGCGTATTGACCGCCAGTACGCCTATTACCACACCCGTGATGCCTCCGATGGTCGTTACCATGATTGCTTCGATCAAAAATTGAAATTGGATATCAC
The DNA here is from genome assembly GCF_017832155.1 of Pseudomonas sp. PvP025. Lineage (NCBI taxonomy): Bacteria > Pseudomonadati > Pseudomonadota > Gammaproteobacteria > Pseudomonadales > Pseudomonadaceae > Pseudomonas > Pseudomonas sp. PvP025. The sequence continues at coordinate 536,975 of NZ_JAFIBJ010000001.1, forward strand.
GTTGGCGCGCTCCCGTGGCCATTCGCATACCGATCTCTCGAATGCGTTCCCGGATGTTCATCAGCATCACGTTCATAACCCCAATTCCGCCAACGATCAGCGACACGGCGGCAACGAGGCCCAGCATTCGAGTCATCGATTGTGATGAGGTCTCTTGTGCCTGAACCGTTTCGATCGGGTTCCACACTTGGATATCATCCGTTCGCCGCTCTCTCGTCAGCACGGCCTTGATAGCTTCGATGGTTTCGCTGGTCTTATTGATGTCGATAACCTGCACTGCGATATAGGAAGGGTATGGATGACCAAATAGACGCGCGGCCGCAGCTCTGTAAGGAACCGTTACCCGGTTGTCCTGATCGACACCCCCGCTTGGTCCCTTGGCGGAAAACACCCCCACGACCAGAAATGGCACCTTATCAATCAAGATCGTTTGGCCTATGGGGGAGGAGCCGTCGGCGAATAGCGCATTTTTTACAGTCTGGCCGATGATCGCTATCTTTTCCGTGCCTGCGTAGTCCTGAGCACTGAACATCGAGCCCTCGGATGCGCTCCAGTTGAGCACCGCAGGGCAGTCAATGGTAGCGCCGCCGCCATAGGTTTCCTGGTCGACACTTCCGCGACGAGCTACCACGCTATGCTGGCTGTAGGGGGCTACAGCTTGTACGTTCGGCAGGGTGCGAATCGTTTTTGCATCTTCAAGGGTGAGTGGGGCGCTCTGTGATCGCGTGCTGTCGTTTTTTGGAAACACAAACATGGTTTTGACACCCAGAGTGTCAAATTGGGCCATGACTTGCCGTTGTGATCCGCTTCCGATAGCAAGCATGATTATCACTGATGCAACGCCGATGATGATGCCCAGCAACGTCAGTCCGGTTCTTATGCGGTTCAGGTGCATTGATCGCCAGGCAGTCCTGGCCAGTTCGATCAGTGGCACGCGAGTGCGTCGAGTCTGGTATGCCGTACGCCTTTTTGGCGATGGTTGTTCGGCAGAGGATTTTTCAGGGCACGCCAGCGTGGCGTTGTCGCCAACGATTTCTCCGTCGCTGATCTCAATGATGCGATGAGCCTGAGCGGCAATGTGCCGATCGTGAGTGACCAGAATTATGCTGTGCCCAGCAGCCGACAATTCGTGAAGCATGGCGATGACTTCGGCGCCACTTGTGCTATCGAGTGCCCCCGTGGGCTCGTCGGCAAGAATGATTTGCCCCCCGTTCATCAAGGCCCGGGCAATTGCGACGCGTTGCTGTTGGCCACCAGACAACTGATGAGGCTTGTGTTCAAGGCGGTCCCCCATACCCAACCTTCCCAGCAACTCTTCAGCGCGTGCGCGGCGTTCGTCGGGTGGCTGCCCGGTGTATAGCCCCGGAACCTCTACATTCTCCCTGGCTGTTTCGGTTGAAAGGAGATGATAGCCTTGGAAAACAAAGCCAAAAGCACTGCTGCGCAGTGATGCCTTAGCGTCGGCATCCAGGTCAGCCATGTCTTTGCCGTTAAAGAGATAGGTGCCTGAACTTGGGTTGTCGAGCAGGCCGATGATATTCATCAGGGTCGACTTGCCCGACCCTGAAGCGCCTACGATGGCAACGAATTCCCCCGCGTGTAGCTTGAGATTGATGCCTCGCAAGACGTCTGAGCTTGCAGAGAAGTCCCCTTGGGCATTGGGCGGAGCCTTATAGGTCTTGTGGATATTACGCAGCTCTATAAGAGCGGTATCGCCATTGAAGGTTGCTGTGCAGTGCGCCTTCATCCTTTTGGATTCGCAACGTTGTCATCGTTTTGCAGTAACACGTCATCCAGCTTCAGGCCCTCGAGAATCTGCGCTGTATAACGATTGCGAGCACCAATGCGCACTTGACGAACTTCTGTAGTGCCGTCGTCATGTTTGACTCGAGCAGTGAACACATCTTGACTGGCGCCGACCGGAGTCAGTGCGGAGAAGGGGGCTGCAAGGGTGTCTTGAGCCTGTTCTTGAATGAAGGCGACTTGGGCAGTCATCTGTGGCATGAGTGCCGAATCCGCGTTGTCGACATCGAACAAAGCCGTGTAGACGACAACTTTACTGTTGCCGGATGCCGGGCTCTTTCCGGCGCCGATGCTCGTCTGGGTGGGCGGGGCGGGCAGAACTTGACGCACCTTGCCATCCCATCGCCTTTGGTCGTCGCCGAGGGTCGTGAAATAGGCGCGCATTCCAGGCTTTACCTTGCCGACATCCGCTTCCGAGACTTCGGTCCACACCGTCATCGTTGTCAGGTCGGCTATGCGTAAAATGTCGGGAGTTTGATAGGTCGCATTCAGCGTCTGTCCTTCACGCGCATCGACGGATACAACGGTTCCCGTGATCGGCGCATAGATTCGTGTATAGCCCAACCTCGCCTCGTCTGCGTTCAAGGTCGCCAGGGTCTGGGCGATTTGAGCCTTGAGTTGCTCTATACGCGCACCCGTGGAGGTCAGTGTGGCTTGGGCGCTTTGCAGGTCATCGAGGCTGGTAGCGCCGTCAATGACCAGAGAGTGCAGGCGGGCGTATCGCTGGGTGGCAAGTTTGTGTTGGGCGGACTGGTCAACTAATTGGGCCTTTAGCGCTCTGAGGGATGCTCGGCCGGCATCCACCGCAGCCTTTTGTACGCTTGGATCAATTTCAACCAGAAGCTTACCCTTGGCAATCAGGTCACCTGGTTGCGCATGCAGATGCAGAATCTGCCCGGAAACTTGAGCCCCGACATCAACGTAACGCTTGGGCTGGAGGTTTCCAAGCGCCGTGACAGTGGTCTCGATATTTGCGCGCGTCACCACGACTGAGGACGGTGCGGGAGGAGCGGCTTGCGTCTGTCTCCACAGTGCGCTGCCGACGATGGCCAAGACCACCAAAACAACACATAGACCGGAGAATTTGTGTCGCCAAAGCAGAGAGAGAAAAGGAGGCTTCAATAAAGGCATTATGACTGACTACCGTGTCGACTTCGCTGAAAAATCCAATTGCCTTCCTAGCTTCAAATCTGTCCAAGAAAAGCGAATGATAACTTTTCGAAGTATACGCACAAATCGATGGTCGACACCAGAAGCTAACCCTGGCCTCGAGATTTGTAATGGGCTTGCTGCGCCCTCGAACCGGTTCCATTAACGATGGACAAGGTAGCGGCCGCCCCATCACGCAAATCCCGTCCTTGCGCGTTCGCCCAACAAAATCGATATGCATATTTAGCAATTGTTGGTTCCTCGGTGGGAGAGCGAGCAACACTTTTGAGGCTTCCTAGGATTAGGATCAGTGGCACTGAGGTGGGTCTCATAGAGCGGCACACATTCAAGAGTCCTGCTTTACCGCAGGAGCTCCCGAATACCGGTACCAAGTCTGACTGGTAAGGCTGGATGAACTCTAGCGCTGCAACGACCTCGGACGTCGAGTGGTAAGAGTTGGGAGGCGGCTGTTGGTCCGTCTTTTCCGGATGGAATTACTAGTCTGTTGATCCTGTGAAAATGACACTGCCAGCTTGATGATCGTTCGTCCATTGGCTTTGGGTAGAATCCAATAGCCTTGCTTAGAATTACCCCTTTTTTCGCTCTTGAAACACCCCAAAAACAAGTCCAGAATTGAGTCTTTTCCTGCTTCGGCAAGAAAAGAAACCCCTTAGATTTCAATGGGTCGGACACCAGATGCGAGTCTCGTTTCCCGCTCCAAGATTCAAAAAAAAAGCCACTCAGATGAGTGGCTTTTTTTTTGCCTGATGTCTGTACACATGTTGACAGGCTACTTTCGGTTAAAGCGGACGCTGAGGGCGCACGGCAGCATGTCTCCGAGATCGCAGTCTGCGCCCGTGGCAATCAGTAGCGTTTTCCCGGAGTACGAAAAGCCGAAAGTTCTTACATCGCGCTCGATTGCCAGCTTTTGAAAAGTCGAGGGCTGAATGTAATCCGCGCATAACTGTTAAAGGCGTTATGCGTTAACGCGGCAACGTGACCTCTTCTCAATCGACATTCCTCTGCGAATTGCAGAGAAGGTCATTGGTGGATACGCTAAAGAGGGAATCGGTTTTAGAGTCGCGCATTTTTTGCGCTTAAGTGCAGAAATACTGACCCTCAGATTGAAGTCGCCCAGACTTGGGCTCTGCATTTTCACGTACCGCCCTCCCTGCTGACCTCCTTCATCGAGACCCATCTGAGTTCAACCATTCACACTCGTTGCTGATGCGTATCCGTCCGGTCAAGTCACCTACCGAATTCCAGCATTAAGGGCGATGATGTCCACGTATTTTAAGCGGACGCAATCGCCTTTATCGCCAAGCTTTTAATGGCCAACGAAGCCCTTATCCGCAATCAAGCACCCGCCAGACGCGCCCATAACGCTTGCGCCTGCGTGTTACGGTTACCCAGCCAGCGCACCAGTATGACTTCGAGATGATCAGGCTCCATTTGCGGGTACAGCCTGACCAGCTCGCCCTGTTCAATCATCCCTGCGACCATGGTGTGGGGCATGCAAGCGACACCGTGGCCGTTGGCGACCATGGATTTGAGCGCCTCGGACACCGTCGCTTCGAATACCCGTTGCAGGCGTTCGGGTTGAGGGTGGCGACTGACCTGGGTGCGCGAGAGTTCGTGCAATTGGGCGCTGCGCGAATAGGTCAGCCACGGGATCGGGCCATCTGACTGAGTGCAATGCTCAGCCAGTTGTGGCGTTGCAACCCAGTAAAGCTCGTCGTGGCCCAGCGACAGTGTTTCGAACTCCTCACGCTGGGCGTAAGCCTGCGATTCAGCTTCCCGATAAAACAGGATGAAGTCGCAGCGGCCGGACAGCAGTGCCATGTAGTAATCATCTGTGCTGCGGTAGCTGGTGTCGATGCGGGTAAACACCTGTTCGCCTGGCGGCATTGCGTGACTGATCCAGTCTGGAAAGAAATTGCAGGCCAGGGTGTGCAGCGATGCGAAGCTCAACGGGCAGTCGAGGATCTTCACGCTCTGCTCACAGTCGCGCGCCAGACGTACCAGTTCCAGGGCGTTCGGCAGCAAGGCCTGGCCGGCGACCGTCAAGCGGATGGGGTTCTTGCTGCGGTCGATCAGGACGGCGCCCAGGCGCGTTTCCAGCAATTGGATGCGTCGACTCAAGGCGGATTGCGATGAGCCACGCATGCTCGCAGCGGCGGTAAATTTTCCCGTGTCTGCCAATGCGAGGAAATCCTCATACCACTCAATATCCATAGTTATTCCATTAGTCGATAGGCTGAACGGGAAAGTGAATCAATCGGCGCTAACGTTACCTTTCGATGGCTGGTTATTGTATTGACGAACCCAAGCCTGCAAAGACCCTTTGGGTGCATCGTCGATCATAAGAACAACTACCGCTCTGGGGCAATGTTATGCATAAAGTGAATGGTCTGAACGCGTTGCTCAAGACGTGCTCGCTGGCGTTGATCCTGTTCGGCGCCTGCACGGCACAGGCAGGTGTGCTGGAAAACGTAAAAGCGCACGGTAGCCTGCGTTGTGGCGTCGCCAGCGACAAGCCGGGGTTTTCGATCATCGATAACCAGGGCCGATGGACCGGCATGGATGCTGACCTTTGCCGAGGCATCGCGGCTGCAGTGCTGGGCGATGCGAACAAGGTGGAGTTCATTGCCACCACCGGCAAAAACCGTTTCACCGCGCTGGCTTCTGGCGAAATTGACGTGCTGTCGCGTTCCACTTCATGGACGGCGGACCGCGTGGCGAGCCTGGGCGTCGACTTTACGGCGATCTGGTTCTATGACGGGCAAGGCTTCATGACGCACGCCGAGGACAAGATCGCCAAGCTCACCGACCTGGCAGGCGCGACCTTTTGCCTGTCGCCAGGCACCACCTCTGAGCAGAACCTTGCAGACTATTTCGGCAAGCGCGGCCTGACCTTCCGCACGGTGGTCATTGAGAAGAGCCCTGAACTGTTCGCCGCCTTCCAGAAGGGCCGGTGCAATGCCATCACCAACGACATGTCCGGCCTGGCGGCGCGCCGCGCGTTGTTCAACAAACCTGACGATTACCCGCTGCTGACTGAGGTCATTTCCAAGGAACCGCTGGGGGCCTACGTCGCGCAGGGCGATGCCGTGTGGCGCAACATCGTGACCTGGACCGCCTATGCGTTGATCACGGCCGAAGAGCTGGGCGTGGACTCCGACAACGTCGATAAACTGCACGCGGACAAAACCGCGTCAGCCGATGTCGCGCGTTTGTTGGGCACCGATGGCAACGTCGGCAAGGCGTTCAGCCTGGACAGCGATTGGGCGTACCGGGCGATCAAACAGGTCGGCAACTACGCGCAGATTTATGACCGTAACCTCGGTCCACAAACCGGTTTGAACTTCCCCCGTGAAATGAACCGCCTCTGGAAAGACGGCGGGTTGTTGTATGCGCCGCCGATCCGCTGAGTGGCCAACTTCAATCAACGAAACGGGATGTCGTCATGCTGACCCAACGTTTTAACCGTGCACGCCTGCTGAGTGCGCTGCAGCAGGGGCTCGTGCTGCTGCTGGTGGTGCTGGTGTTTTATGGCCTGGCACACAACGCAAGCCTCAACCTCAAAGCCCTGAACATTGCGTCCGGTTTCGGCTTTCTGACGGACCGGGCAGGCTACGACATCAGTTTCCAGCTGATCGACTACACGCCCTCCGACAGCTACGGGCGGGCGTATCTCGTTGGCCTGCTCAATACCTTGCTGGTGTCAGTCATCAGTATCGTGCTGGCAACGCTGATCGGTGTGCTGCTGGGCGTTGGCCGGGTTTCGGAAAACTGGCTGGTCAATCGCCTGTGCGGGATGAGTATCGAGTTTCTGCGCAACGTCCCGTTGGTGGTGCATCTGATCTGGTGGTACGGATTGATGCTCGCACTGCCCAGCGTCCGCCAGGCTTTCTCGCTGGCAGACGTGTTTTTCCTGAGCAACGCGGGCCTGCAGGTGCCGTGGCCGCAGCAGGGCGCAGCCGTCGGCTGGGGCCTGGTGTTAATGGGCGTGGGCGCACTGTCCGCCATCGTCGCCTTCAAGTGCCGTGATGCCCGTGCCCGCTGGCGTGGTTTTACGCCACGCCGCTGGCCCTGGGTGCTGGCGTGCGCGTTATTGCTGCCGCTGCTGGTGTACGCGGCCAGCGGTACTGCGTTGCACTGGGACGTGCCGACCCGCCAGGGCTTCGGGTTTCACGGCGGTGCCACCCTGGTGCCGGAGTTGCTGGCGCTGTGGCTGGCGCTTTCTTTCTACAGCGCCAGTTACATCGCTGAAACGGTGCGTGCCGCCATCCAGGCGGTGCACCGAGGCCAGTACGAAGCAGCGAAGGCGCTGGGCTTTGTGCGAGGCACCGCCATGCGTCAGCTGATTGCACCGCAAGCGCTTTACGCCATGGTCCCGCAAATAACCAACACCTACATGAACATCGTCAAGAACTCATCGCTTGGCGTTGTGGTTGGGTTCATGGAACTGGTGTCGTCGACTGGCGGCACCACGTTGAACCAGACGGGGCAGGCTATCGAATGCATTGTGCTGGTGATGGCGACCTATTGCGTGATCTGCCTGGTGATTTCTCTGGCGATGAACGTTTACAACTATCGCATCGGCAAGCGGGGGCACTGAGCATGAACGAATTGACTCATATCGTCCCGGTGCGTTTGCCACCGCAGTCGACCCTCTCGGTGCGCGTCTGGCGCTGGGTGCGCCAGTCGATGTTCCCCAGTGTCGGCCACTCGTTGCTGACCCTGCTGGTGCTAGCTTTGCTGGCAGTGTGCATCCCCAAGGCGCTCAACTGGCTGGTGCTGGACGCGACGTTCGTCGGCAGCACCCGCGACGCCTGCAACCCTAACGCCGCCTGCTGGTTACCGGTCATCGAGCGCTGGAATCTCTTCGTTTACGGTTTCTACCCGGAAGCTCAGCGCTGGAGAGTCAACCTGGCATTCCTGCTGGCGGTCGGTGCGTTTGTCCTGTTGTTTTTCAAGCGTCTGGACCGCCGCGCCTTACTGGCGTACCTGGTGATGTTGCCGCTGCTGATGTGGTGGCTGCTCAAGGGCGGCGCAGGCCTGCCAGGCGTTTCGTCAACGCAGTTTGCCGGCATGACCGTGACCGTGATGCTGGGCACCATCGGCATGATTTTCGCGCTGCCGCTGGGCATTCTGCTGGCGCTGGGGCGGCGCTCGAAGAAGCCGGTCATCCGCCTTCTCTGCGTGCTGTACATCGAGCTGGTGCGCTCGGTACCGGTGATCAGCCTGTTGTTCATGGCGTCGCTGATGATCCAGTTGTTCCTGCCGCCGGGTGTGGCGTTCGACATTCTGCTGCGGGTGCAGGTGGTGCTGATCCTGTTCACCGCGGCCTACATGGCCGAAACCGTGCGCGGCGGCTTGCAGAGCTTGCCCAAGGGGCAATACGAGGCGGCGCAGGCGCTGGGCTTCGGTTACTGGAAAACCATGGGGCACATCATCCTGCCGCAGGTGCTCCGGCAGACCATTCCTCCACTGTTGACCCAGTTTATCGGCCTGTTCAAGGAAACCACGCTGGTGATGGTTGTCGGCGTGCTGGACATCGTCGGCATCGCCAGCAGCACGGCCGCGTCCGCTGAATGGGCGGGGCATGACCACGAGATCTACATCTTCCTTGCCCTGTACTTCTTCATTATTTGCTTCGCGTTGTCGCGCTATGCCCGCCATCTCGAAAATAACCTGGAGCATGACCGCTCATGAACATTGCCAATCACACCGATGTCGGCCCTGTCGTGCGTATCGAAAACCTCAACAAGTGGTACGGACAGACCCACGTGCTGCGCGATATTTCACTGTCGGTGGCGCCGGGTGAAAAGCTGGTGATCTGCGGGCCTTCGGGCTCCGGCAAGTCGACGCTCATTCGTTGCATCAACCAGCTCGAGCAGCACCAGCAGGGCACGATCGAAGTCCTGGGCCACGCACTTGACGGCAAGCATCTGGAGCAGTTGCGTCGCCAGGTGGGTATGTGTTTCCAGAGCTTCAATCTGTTCCCGCACCTTACGGTGCTGAAGAATTGCACCCTTCCTCAAACGGCCAACCTGGGTGTGCCGGTGGCCGAAGCCATCGAGCGCGCCTTGCAGTTGCTGGACAAGGTGATGATGCGTGATCACGCCAACAAGTATCCCTCGCAGCTCTCCGGCGGCCAGCAGCAACGCATCGCCATCGCGCGCGCACTGTGCATGCAGCCACGGATCATGTTGTTCGATGAGCCGACCTCCGCACTGGACCCGGAAATGATCGCCGAAGTGCTTGAGGTGATGACCGGCCTGGCCGAAGACGGCATGACCATGATCTGTGTGACCCACGAAATGGGTTTCGCTCGCAAGGTGGCCGACCGTGTGGTGTTCATGGATGGTGGAGAAATCATTGAGCAGGCGCCGCCTTCCGAGTTTTTCCATTCGCCGCAGTCGCCACGCACGCAACGCTTCCTCAACCAGATTCTGAACCATGGGGCGCAGCCGGCATGACATCTCCTATCGCAATCGCGTTGCACGGCGGGGCCGGCGTCCTGCAAGCGGGCGTTTTGAGCGCCGAAGACGAGAACGCCGTGCACGCCAGTCTGCTGAGCGCGCTCAAGGCCGGACTGAGCATCCTGGAGGGGGGCGGCAGCGCGCTCGACGCCGCCCAGGCCAGCGTGGTGGAACTTGAGGAGTGTCCCTGGTTCAACGCAGGCAGAGGCGCCGTATTCACGGACAAGGGCGATCATGAAATGGACGCCGCGATCATGAGCGGCGACCACCGTGAAGCGGGCGCCGTGGCCGGGATCCATTTTGCGCGCAACCCCATCAAGGCTGCGCGTGCGGTGCTCGAACACAGCGACCACGTGCTGTTGTCTGGCGTCGGTGCCGACCAGTTCGTTGCCGCCCAGGCGCTGGAGCAGGTCGACAATGCATGGTTCGACACCGAACTGCGCCGCAGGCAATGGCAAGCCCAGCGCCTGAGCCCGCAAACGCTCAGCCTGGAACCCGGCGGTATCGAGAAAAAGTTCGGCACGGTGGGGGCGGTGGCGTTGGATCGCAGCGGCCAGGTGGCCGCAGCGACATCCACCGGCGGCATTACCAACAAGCGTTACGGACGCATCGGTGATACGCCGCTGATTGGTGCCGGCACCTGGGCCGACAACCGCAGCGCGGCTATTTCCGCCACCGGGCATGGCGAGTTTTTCATTCGATGTGCCGTCGCCCACGACATCGCCGCACGCATGCGATACGCCGGCGCCAGACTGCGCAAGGCGTGCGACCAGGTGGTGCTGGGTGAGCTGAAAGCGGTGGGCGGCAACGGCGGCGTGGTTGCCGTGGCCCCCAACGGTGACACCGCGCTGGTGTTCAATACACCCGGCATGTACCGCGCCTGGCGCGATGCCGAGGGCGGGCTGCATACGGCGATCTACGCCGCAGAGGATCGGTTGCACGTTCAAGAGGCAACGACCTGAGCGTTTTGACGAATGTTGATGTTGTGATGAAGACCCCTTCAACCTGGAGCGCAATGATGAAAATAATAAAAACGTTGAAGAACGCCAAAGGTGTTCTGCTGTGTGTCCCCTTGTCCATCGCACTGTACGGATGTCAGCAGTTACCGCCAAAAGCGGTGGTTGCCAACGCCGACGCCGTACTGGATGAACCGGTTAAAAAAGTAGGCAATCAGCAACTGCTGGTCCGTGGCCCGAGCGGCGAAGGCGTGATTCCGGTGTTTGCCAGTGGCGATATCAACGCGGTAGCGCCGGACGTCACGAAAGTGTTTATCGTCATACATGGCACGCTCAGAAACGCCGACACCTATTTCGCAACGGGTCAACAGATCCTCGCGGGCGCTGGATCGCTGGGCAAAGGGGCAATGATGGTTGCCCCGCAATTTCTGACGGCTCCGGATGTGAAAGCCTTTTCGCTGCCTGCCCGGAGTCTGGCGTGGACGCAGGAGGGCTGGAAAGGTGGAGAGGCGGCGGTCGGGCCTGTGCCCCTCAGTTCCTTCGCGGCGCTTGACGCGCTGCTCGAGCATTTTGCCGATAAACGTCTGTACCCGGCGCTGTCCAGCGTGGTGTTGATGGGGCACTCGGCCGGCGCGCAGATCCTGCAACGTTATGCCGTAGTGGGGCGCGCCGATCCGATATTGACGCGTGCCCATATCGATCTTCGCTACGTGGTTGCCAATCCATCCAGCTATTTGTACTTCAGTGACGAACGCCCCGACAGCCAGGCTCTGGCAGGCGGTGCGTGCCCGGAAGCGACCAAATGGAAATATCAACTCAAGGACGGCCCCGAGTATGTGTCATCGCAGAATGTGAAAACGCTGGAGTCCGACTATGCCGCGCGCAATGTCGTGTACCTGCTCGGTGAGGCAGACACAGACCCCTACAAACACTTCATCGATCGGTCATGCGCGGGTATGTCGCAAGGGCCTTATCGGCTCGCGCGAGGACGCGCTTATTTCGATTACATGAAAAAGCGGCACCCGGCGCACTTGAAACAGAAGGTGGTCATGGTGCCAGGCGTCGGCCACGATAATTTGAAAATGTTTACCTCCAACTGCGGGATGGCTGTGTTGTTTGATCAACCGACACCCAAGACCTGTCCGGTTATAACAGGCGCTAAATAACCAGCGTGGACTCAAAGAGTCTTTTGATAGCGCTCCATGAGTTAGCGCGCCAATAAGACGCTCCGCGTTTGGATACTGTTAGTCAACAGGTCAGAAAGTTCCAGCGTTTTCATTAATCTCAAGGGTGCCCGTCAGTGATCATCATTGATGGGCTGGCCCGCGGACCCATTCAACTATAAAAAAGCGCCGCTTATCGCTGCGGTGTTAATAAGCCACGTTCGTTGGCACACTATTTGGGGGCAGTATGAACAAGCAAACTCTGGCGGTGGCCATTGCGCTCGCCAACGTATCGTCGTTCAGCGTATATGCCGGCGAAGCAGCAGGCGCAGGCGACTTTATCTCTGGATCCAAGGCAAGCATCAGCTCGCGCACCCTGTATTTCAATAACGACAACCGCGCCGGTGGTGCGGATCAGAAGGAAGCCGCCCAGGGGCTGCTCTTCAATTATGCGTCGGGCTATACCCAAGGCACGATTGGCCTGGGCCTGGATGCGCAAGTGCTCACGGGGATTCATCTGGATGGGGGCAGGGGGCATCATCCGGATAAAAACACGTTTTCGCCAAGCGATTCGGATGGCTCTGCTGAACAGACCTGGAGTCGCGCGGGCGCCAACGTGAAGGTCAAACTCGCCGATACAACGCTGAAGGTGGGCAATGCACTAAGTCCTGAACTGCCGATTCTCAATGCCAGCGAAAGTCGTGTGCTGCCGCAGACTTTCCAGGGCGGTATGTTAACTTCCAAAGTACTCAATGATGTAACGCTGAACGTCGGCAAGATCACGGACGCTGTTGGCCGCGCCTCCAGCAATAGTTCCGGGCTGTCTGTATCCGGCGCAACAAAGGACTCCAACAGTTTCCAGTTCGCGGGAGCCGACTGGAAAATTACCAGGAACTTGACCGCTCAAGCCTATCACTCTCAACTGAAGGATTTTTACAATCAAACCTTCCTCGGCCTGGTTTATCTGGTGCCGATTGGCAATGATCAAACCCTGAAAACCGACCTGCGTTACTTCGACAGCAACTCCGATGGCAAGAATGGCCAGGTGGGTTATCGCTTCAACAACAATGGTGGTTACGCAAAAGAGGCAGGTGAGGTTTCCAACAAGACATGGAGTGCCATGTTTACTTATGCCCTCGGCGGTCACTCCATCATGGTCGGTCATCAGCGCGTGAGTGATGATGGCGGGTTTGTGTGGGTCAATAATGGAAGCATCGCCGACAGCCGTGGGCGTAACGAGGGCCAGGGCGGGTCGGATTTCTATCTGTTCACCAACAGCATGATCAATCAGTTCGCCCGTGCAGGGGAAAATACGACATTCGGCCAATACAGCTTCAACTTCGCTTCCATGGGCATTTCCGGTTTGAAAATGAGCGTCGCCTACTTGCACGGTGATGACATCAGGGACGTGAAAAACGGCAGTGATCATTCTGAGTGGGAACGCGACATGCGTGTTGCCTACACCGTGCAGGAAGGACCGCTGAAAAACCTGAGCGCGACGCTGCGACACGGTGCGTATCGAGGCGACGGCTCGGGGGGATCCAATACCGATCAAACCCGCCTTATTTTCGATTACACCTATAACTTCATGTAAGGCCAACGGGAGGAGAAGTTGCATGCAGCAGCGGGGGAGGTCGTTAGAGCTCAAGGCTTATAACGGCTCTCGCAACCGACTCCCGCTGATTCGCTATTGGCCTGTATCCTATTGAGTCGACCCATCATGACGCTTCGTAATCTTGGTATCGCGCCGCGTGCCTCACTCTTTTTCGCCTTCATGGCCTTGTTTGTACTGTTCCTCGGTGTAATGAGCCTGGGCAAGATGGCTGACCTGTATCACACGACCCAGTCCATCGTTAAAGGCGGGCTGGCGCCCACTCGCCTTCTGGGAGAATTGGCGGATACGACAGCGCGCCTTCGCACCATGTCTTATGCGGTATTGGTCAACCGTAGCGCAGGCCAGGCGGATATTGAAAAGTCTGATGCGCGCATCGAAGAGTTGACTAAAAAAGCAGACCGAATAGTCAATGACTACGAGCCGCTGCTCAATGGCGATGAAGAAACGGCCAGGTTTGGCCAGTTCAAGGAAGCGCTTGGTCATTATGTGAAGGCGCAGGATGAACTGCGCAAGGCATCGCTGGCCAACCGTGAAGATGAGATCCGGGCTTTGATCAAAGGGGATCTCAAGAAGTACTCAAGCCAAATGGCGCCACTGGTTGACTGGCTGCTGGAGGATAACCGCAAGGATTCAGAAGCTGCAGTGATGGCGTCTTCCAGCAACTACCTGACGGCACGTAACGTCATCATCGCAGTACTGATATTGACGGCCGTTCTGACCGCGTTACTGGCCGTTATCCTGACGCGAAGCATTATTCGTCCCCTCAATGACGCCCTACGAACAGCCGAAGACGTAGCCCGAGGTGATCTGACCCAGACTGTGCACATTCAGGGCCGTGACGAGGTGACTCGCCTGCAACAGGCTTTGACAGCCATGCAGACCAACCTGCGCGATACCTTGCAGCATATCTCCGGCTCGGCGACCCAATTGGCGTTGGCCGCCGAAGAGCTCAACGCCGTCACCGAGGAAGGCTCAAGTACGCTCGAGCAGCAGAACAACCAGATCGAGCAGGCGGCGGCAGCCGTCAATCAGATGACCGCCGCCGTTGAAGAAGTGGCCAGCAATGCTGTGAGTACGTCGACCGCCTCGCAACAGTCGAGTGCGGCGGCGATGCAAGGCCGTCAGCGCGTCCAGGACACGGTCAATGCCATTGAGCAGATGACCACCGATGTCGAGGTCACTGCCGAGCAAGTGGGCAGCCTGGCAGGTCAGACGCGCGACATTGGCAAGGTGCTGGATGTGATTCGCGCCATTGCCGAGCAAACCAACCTGCTGGCCCTCAACGCGGCCATCGAGGCTGCTCGAGCCGGTGAGGCGGGCCGAGGTTTTGCCGTCGTTGCCGACGAAGTGCGGGCGCTGGCTCATCGCACGCAACAGTCCACTCAGGAAATCGAGGTGATGGTCAGCGGCATACAGCAGGGCAGCAGCCAGGCGGTCGCGTCAATGCAAAACAGCAGTGTTCGAGCCCAGGCCACACTGGGTGTGGCCCGCAGTGCGGGGCAAGCACTGGAGGAAATTACCCGCAGCGTTGGCGAAATCTGCGAGCGAAACCTGGTGATTGCCAGCGCCGCCGAAGAGCAGGCCCAGGTGTCGCGAGAGGTTGACCGCAACCTGGTTAACATCCGTGATTTGTCACTGCAAACATCAGCAGGTGCCCATCAGACCAACTCGGCGAGCCATGAGCTTTCGCGCCTGGCGGTTGAGCTTAATCAGAGGGTCATGCGGTTCAAACTATAGATCGCGACACGCCTGGCTTTTTCCGAGGGGCCGGAAAGTCTGTATGACAACGTTCCCTGCATGTCTGCCAAAAAAACCAACAGGGTGTCAGCCTGGTAACAGTGGTAAAAAAACAGGAGTTCCTCAATGGATCATCACTTCGAGCACCATATTAAACACGTCTTCGAGAGCGCCATGAGTGCTGCGCAGATGGCAGCGCTATGCAGTCTTATGGACGACTCGAGGGCTGACGCGAAACCTGTGCGTGGTCATGCCGATATTGTTGTAATCAATGCAAGTGAAAGGCTGCTGGACGCGCTCGGTACCTATACGAAAGTCGCTGAAGTAAAGCCAGGCCTGTGGGTGCTGGGTGATTTCACGCACAGGCTGGTCGACTGTTCACTCTTTGTCAAAGAGGCCGCCGTTGACGCTGCATTAAGTATCTTGTCGGAAGGGGTCGACGAAACGGATGGCCATTTTCGCGCGCCCAGTTGGGTCGAATAGAAAGTTTCCGGGGTCGTCTGTGTCACACCGCTGTCTATAACGTGCGTATTTAAAATGGAGTGCTACGGCTATGAAGTATCGGCTTTTATTATTGATTGCAGGCGTGTTGTCCGTCTCGTCGCTCAACGCTGGAGCGACGGAAATAAAGACGCCTTCGTCACACGTCCCGTCCACGTTCATCGTCTTGTGTGATTGTAATACCCACCTCAAGCGCACGCTGATCCAGCGTGAAATCAATAAAGCCGGCGCAAAGATCCTGTTTACTTATGACAATCTTGGCGGCTTTGCCGTCAAGACGCCGAAGTCAGATAATCCCGACCAACTTGAACAGAGGTTGCGTGGCATACCCGGAGTCAAGTCGGTAGAGCTTGATGGCGAGGCAGGCATCAATACTGGGAGCTGAACAGGGGAGACGCCGGTGCATCCTTGAGTAGGCGTGACTATGCAAGTCCACTACGCGCACCCCCAGAAAGTGCTACTCCGATAGTGCATGTGAGCTGATCGCCGATGGAAAAATGCGACGATCACCCATTGCAGGAGAGCAGAGATGAGTTGTGAAGAATCGAACAGTCGGGAAAATGCATGCGGTATCGACGTGTCGCGCTGGCAGGGCAACATCGACTGGGCGCGCGTGGCGGGCGCCGGCATCACCCATGCGATAGCGAAGATGACCGAGGGCGGTGACTACACCGATCCCACATTTGTCGAGAACTTCCAGGGGATGAAGGCGAACGGCTTGAAGGCCGGGGTTTACCACTATTTCCGTGCGTTGAGCAGCACGCCGTGTGAGCAACTGGCCAATATCAAGGCGCGCCTTGCCGAGGTGGACTTCAAGCTCGGGCAGGACATTTTGGCCATTGATGTCGAGACCCATCGCAACGAAAGCGCCACTGCGGATCAGATGGCGGACGCCCTGTTCCAGTTGGTGACGCTTGTTCGGGTTTCGCTGCTGGAGGGGGCCTATCCGCATATTTATGCCTCGCCCAACATCTGGAACAACCGCGTGGCCTGGCACACATATGACTTTAGCGAATGCCCGCTGTGGATCGCCAACTGGAACGTCACCGAACCTACAGTTCCGCAAACATGGAACAAGCAGGGCAAGAGTTGGCGATGGTGGCAGCACAGCAGCAAGGGACAGGTTGACGGTATTCAGGGGGCGGTGGATCTGAATTGGGTCAGGCTCTGATCGCAAGCAGCACAACGGCGCTTATGTGGGCCGTTGTCTGCTGCGCGAAGATCAGCGCCTGTTGCCCTCCTTGCCAGCGCCCCCGACCGCTAAGCAGCAGGCCTGACCCGAAAGGCCAGAAACACCGGGCCTGCGGGAAAGGAGCTGATTTCCAGCTCGTCCAGTGGATTGAGCGTGTTCATGCGGCTGCCGGCGTTGCTGTACAGCGTATGGTCGCCCGCAGCAGCGAGGTTGATCTTGCCGGCGGCGGCCTGGATCAGCGTCACCTTGAACCCTTCGGTGACTTCCTCACCTATCGTCAGGGTGACGTCGGTGTTGCTGATGACCAGAATCGATTTGCCTGAATCGGCCATGGTCAGGGGGCGACTGCCGGTGATCGAGGTGTTGGTGTGCACGTGGCCACCGGCGTGGTAGGTCACCATCCTGGGGTCGGCAAAGACGCGGGCGAAAGCGCCCACGTAATTGACGCTGGCGCGCATGTCATCAAATTGCTCGACCACATAAGTGCCGATGCTGCCGGTGGTGTCGGCATCGGAGTCAAACACCCATTTGCGACCGACCATCAGCCCGATCTGGGTGTTGGTGCGTACGCCCGTGCGCAGTTCTTCGAGGTACAGCGTGCCGATCTGGCCGCCGCCCTTGCCCTGCACGTAGGTAAGCCGCGCAATGGAGTGGCTGTCGCCCGTCGGGCTGCCCTGGGAGGTGTCGACCCGATAGTCGACACAGTCTGCCGAGAGGATGGTGGTGGTGGTGTTGGTATTGGGGGCCCAGGTGAACTCCAGCACCCTGCCGGCCTTGGCCTGTTCCAGTGAGACAGTGGTCTGCGAAGTGGTGCTGGAGCCTGACTGCTTCAGATCGTCGGTCATGATACTTGTCCTTAAGTGAGGTGTTTTTTTACTGTTCATTTATACAGTAGTTGCGATGTGGACGGTGCGCGAGGTGAGGCGACGAAATGCACGGGCGAGCCTCATTTGCCCGCAGCTTCGCCATCCTGATGGAACTTCAACTGTGCAACAGTCCTCCACCAAGGATGCCTTCATCACCTGCCGCCAGAGCCGCCCATGACCCAATCCCCCAGTAGCGCCAAACCGTCCCTGCGCCGGGCCATTAGCGGCCCGATGCTGTTTCTGTTCATCCTCGGTGACGTGCTCGGCGCCGGCGTCTATGCGCTGGCCGGCACCATTGCCGGCGAGGTGGGCGGGGCGATCTGGGT
Organism: Pseudomonas sp. PvP025; assembly: GCF_017832155.1. Taxonomy (NCBI): domain Bacteria; kingdom Pseudomonadati; phylum Pseudomonadota; class Gammaproteobacteria; order Pseudomonadales; family Pseudomonadaceae; genus Pseudomonas; species Pseudomonas sp. PvP025. Next base: position 554,771 of record NZ_JAFIBJ010000001.1, read on the forward strand.
GCCGCTGCTGGTGGCACTGTTCTTCGCCATGCTCACTGCCGGCTCCTACGCGGAGCTGGTGACCAAATACCCGCACGCGGGCGCCGCGTCGGTGTTCGCCGAAAAGGCCTTCAAGTCGCCACTGATTTCCTTTCTGGTCGGCTTCAGCATGCTCGCCGCAGCGGTGACCAGCGCCGCCGGGCTTTCGCTGGCGTTTGCCGGCGACTACCTGGCAGCGTTCATCGATATCTCGCCCCCTCTGGCTGCGCCGATCTTTCTGCTGGTGATTGCGCTGCTGAATGCGCGCGGGATCAAGGAGTCGCTGGGCGCCAACATGCTCATGACGGCGATTGAACTGTCCGGGCTGTTACTGGTGGTGGTCGCGGCGGCCTGGTGTTTCCAGATGGGCGACGCCAACCTGGGCCGCGCGTTCGAATTCAAGCCCGGCATCAACCCGATGCTCGCCGTGCTCGGCGCGGCGTTGCTGGCGTTCTACTCGTTTGTCGGCTTCGAGACATCGGCCAACCTCGCCGAAGAAATCCGTGACGTGCGCAAGGTGTACCCGCGTGCGCTGTTCGGCGCGCTGGTGACGGCGGGCGTTGTTTACATGGCGGTAGGTGTCGCCGCGTCCACCGTGCTGCCAATGGACAGGCTGATGGCGACCTCGGCGCCGTTACTGGAAGTGGTGCGCGCCTCAGGCTTGAACATCCCGCCCAGGCTGTTTGCGTTCATTGCCCTGGTGGCGGTGGCCAACGGCGCGCTGCTGACCATGATCATGGCCAGCCGCCTGACCTACGGCATGGCCCGCCTGGGCCTGCTGCCCGAGCCGTTGTCGCGGGTGCTGCCCAAGCGGCGTACGCCCTGGGTGGCAATCATCGCCAGCAGCCTGGTGGCCATTGCATTGACGTTGACCGGCACCCTGGCGGCCTTGGCGCAGACGGTGGTGCTGTTGCTGCTCTTTGTGTTTCTGAGCACCAACCTGGCGGTGCTGGTACTGCGCCGTGACACCCTCGACGTCGACCATTTTCGCGTGCCCACCTGGGTGCCGGTGCTGGCGATTGTGTCGTGCCTGCTCCTGCTCAGCCAGCAGAGCCTCGACACCTGGTTGCGGGGCGGCGCACTGCTGCTGTTGGGCATGCTGTTGTACGGCTGCAACCGGCTGGCGACCCGGCCTAAAGCTTGAACTGGCGGGTCAGCTGATTGAGGTCGGTCGCCAGCTTGGTCAGCTCGGCTGTGGCAATCGCCGTCTGGTTCGAGCCTTCGGAGGCCTCGCTGGACAAGTCGCGGATGCTCACCAGGTTGCGATCCACTTCGCGCGCGACCTGGGCCTGTTCCTCGGCGGCGGTGGCAATCATCAGGTTGCGCTCGTTGATCTGACTCAGGGAGTCGGTGATGTCGCCCAGCACTTTGCCGGCGCCGTTGGCCATGTCCAGGGTCTTGCTGGCTTGAGCGCTGGTCTGGTTCATCGACGACACCGCATTGCCCGTGCCCGTCTGGATCGAGCTGACCATCTGCTCGATTTCCTGGGTGGATTTCTGCGTGCGATGGGCCAGGGCTCTTACTTCATCGGCCACCACCGCGAAGCCACGACCGGCTTCACCGGCGCGCGCGGCTTCAATGGCGGCGTTCAACGCCAGCAAGTTGGTTTGCTCGGCAATCGCCCGGATCACGTCCAGCACCTTGCTGATGTCATTGGCCATGGTCGCCAGCACTTGCACTTCACCGGAGGTGGACTGCACGTTGGCGACCATCATGTTGATGGCCGCGACCGTGTCGTTCACCTGATTGCGCCCGGCGATGGCGGCCGAGCTGGATTGCGCGGTCAGATCGGAGGTGGTGGCCGCATTGCCTGCGACTTCCTCCACGGCGGCGGTCATTTCGGTCACGGCGGTGGCCGCCATTTCAATTTCGTGGTTCTGCCGCTGGATGGTGCGCGACGCGCCCTCGGTCACGGCGTGCATTTCTTCGGCGGTGGCCGCCAGTTGCGTGGAGGAGTCGCCGATCAGCGCCAGTGCATCACGCAGATTGGACTGCATGGTGGCGATGGCTTTTGACAGTTGCGCCGCTTCGTCGGAGCCGTCCACCTCGATGCGCTGGCTCAAGTCATTGGCGGCAATGCGCTGGGCCATCAGCAGGGATTGATTGATCGGCACTGTAAGGCTGCGGGTGTAAAGCCAGGCCAACAGTAAAGAGGCGGTTATCGACAGGAGCAGGAACACGCCGACGATCATCAGTGTTTGCGCATAAACGTCATCGGCCTCCTGTCCGGCTTTTTTTGCTTTGTCCTGGTTAACGCTGATAAGCGCTTTTAATGCAGTTTCGACATTATCCGCCGCTACTTTCATTGGCCCGTTTGATATGGCGACTGCGCCTTCCAATTGCTGTGCGCTAACTAACGCAAGGTAATTGTCCTGAGTCTTGAAATAGTCGGCTTGTACTTCGCGTAAACGTGCAAACGCTTCCTGGCCTTGCGGCGTGACGATGAGGTTTTTCAAGGACTGCGCATATTGATCGATCAACTGCCGCGATTGCTGGATATCGCTGACCGCCTTGGTCCGGCGCTCCTGGGGCTCGATCGGGTTGCGCACCCGGGCGTTGTTGCCTCGGATGGTGACAAACTCCCGGTCCAGTTGGCCCAACAGTTGTACGCTGGGCAACACGTTGGTTTCGACATACTTCTCTGCTGTTCTAAGCAGCCCGGCTTGCCTGAGTGCCAGCAACCCCATCGCAATAATGATCAGGCAGAAAAAACCGAAACAAACAGCCGATCGCGGTGCGAGATTTAGTTTTCGCAAAAACATGGTAACTCCTCAGGTGTGGGCGCTTTCACCCGTGGAATTAATATCGACACTCTTGTTCGCAACTTTAAGTTTGTTCGAAATATAGTGTTGATTTTTTTGGCTCTGTATTGAGTCAATAACAATTAGATGTCTAATTGTTTCAGGGTTCGCGAGGCATCAGTCCTGCACCCACTGCACACTGTCGAACACAAAGCCCGGGCTCAGAAAACCCTGGCCCGTTTTACCCGAAGCCACGCCAATCTCCAGTGAATTTACCCCTGCATGCAAGGCCGTGGCCGGCACATTGACGTCGAACACCGTGTTGTTGCCTCGATACGTCCCACGGGTGATGCCACGGCTGTCCGGCTGGTTGGAGGCCTGCGGCAGCGGCGCTGTCCACTGCTGATTCACGCTCACCGTCGGCCTTCCGCCAGCCTGGGCCAGCGAGATGAACAGGCGCAGGCGGTAAGCGCGCAGCTCATTGGCAGCCAGGACGAATTGGATGCGCGTAGGGCTGTTGACGTCGCGCCATTGCGCGGCGGGGAAGGCGTCGGGCTTGCTGGTGCCAACGCTGTAGGTGACGGGCGCCCAAGGGGTCATGCGCGCATCACTGGGATGGGCGCAGGGCAGCAGACGCGCATTGAGAAACCCGGCCGGCGTGCCATCGGGTGTGCCGATCTGCCATTTCACATGACCCGCTGGCGGGTGTGCCTGCAAGCTCGCCTGGCTGGTAGCGCCTGCGCTGATATCCACCCAGCTCTGCGCCACCTCACGTTCACCCTGATACAGCGTCATGCGGTAATGCCCCGGCCGCATCGCCGTCAACTGGAACCGCCCGTTGCCGTCGGCCCGCGCCCAGTATTGGGCGTTGGCATTGCTCAAGCCCACCACTGCCGGCAGGCCATGGGCCACGCCGCCAACCTGGCCGGCGAGGGCACCGCGTTCTGCGCTGCCGACAAAGCCGGCAAGTCCCAGGCGGTCGTCGACGAACCCAAGGTCGGTCAACGCTGCGCCTGGCGCGTCACCGTCGGTGAACAGCAACCCATAGACGCCGTGCAGGCCGCCGCGATAGGGCTCGGTCTGGGTGTGGTTGGAGAACATATAGTTGTACAGCTCGTGGGTGACCGGGGTTTTCTGCGTGGCGATGTCCTTGAAGAACGGGCCGCCCGCGCTCAGCTCGCGGTTGCCCATCAGCATGTACACCGCCACCCCCGGGCCTTTGACGCCGTGCAGGGGGTCATCGATCATCGGTTGCGCCGAATAGAACTTGGAACTGGTGCGCCCGTCGGCCAGCAAAAACACGTCCTTGCCTTCGATGGCCGTGCCGACATTGGAGTCGGTGCCACGCTGGGCCTTGGGCAGCTTGCTGACATCCAGCCGCGCCACAAAGCGCAGCTCGCCCACCGGCAGCAGGGTCGGCGCGTAGGTCGCCATGTAGATCGCCGCGCGGCCTTTGTTGGCGAGGTAGTAGTGGATCAGCTCACCTGACCGCGCGCTGATCACAATCACATCGCCCACGGTGCGCGCCTCCACCTGTGCGCTGCCAAGGCCCGAAGCAATCTGCGAAGCCTTGGGTTCGGTGGTCTGCAGTTCGTTGCCGCGATAGCGCATCGAGACCAGGTCGCCATTGTGCGTGTCCACACTGAAGACCAGGTTGGCGCCGGTGTCGACCACGATGTGCGAGTCACTGCGGGTAAAGCCGAAACCGGCGGCGTGGGCCTGGGCTGTCAGGGTGCACAGCATGATCAGCATGAGACGTCGCATCAGCTTTTCTCCAGGTTCATATGGCCCGCACCGGCATCGCGGGGCACCTGCAGGCGCATCCTGTCGGGCGGCTGCGGTGCGACGAGGTACTGGCGGTATTGGCTGAACGCCTCCAGTGCCGCCGCGTCCTGCGGGCGATAATCGTCGCCACTCTGATGCTGCTGGTTCGGCACACAGGGCCTGCCGATGGCTGCCCGGCACGCGTTATCGGCGGCCGGGGCGAAGAGGGCGAAGGCGGTGCCGGGCTGGCGGGTATCGTTGAACAGCGGGTGGGACACGTCGTCGAAGACATTGCCTTCCACCAGCAGATGGGCGCTGGCGGTGCGCGACATGATCGCGCCCTGGTAAGTCAGGTGGGCGAACACATTGTTGACCAGTTGCGCACGCACCTCGGCATCGCCCATTCCGCCGGCGTGAGGCGCACGTCCCGAGGTGTCGTGCACGTAGTTGCCCACCAGCGTCAGGGTGTCGTGATGACCGAGAAACAGCCAGACCCAGTAGTGGTGACCGTCACAGGTCGCCGAATAGGGCGTGCGGCCGTCGAATTCATTGTTGGAAATCGTCACATGGGTGGCGCTGCCCCAGCCGCTCACGATCATCTGCCGGCCGATCCGCGCGAAGGTGTTGTGGTCGATCCACACGCCGTCGGCGTCGTCCAGCGTCAGCGCATCGCCGCCCCAGACCACGCGGGGGTTAATGTCCGAGAGCGTGAGGTTACGCACGATGACATTGCGCGCGCCGCCGCCGATCAACAAGCCGATGCCCTGAATCCCGGCATGGGCGCCCACGCCCAGCAACGTCTTGTTCGAACCGACCTTCAAGCGCTGCAGGCCGGCCTTGTCATAGCTCACCGTGGCCGGCGGCTTGGACTGGCAAAAATGGTTGGCGCCGTCGATGGCCCACTGGCCACCGCCCTTGGGGCAAGCGTTGGCCATGCAACCGGCCTCGGTCACCCGGGCGCTGCCGTCGGTTACTACGGAGCCGCGAAAATCGAACGTATGGTCCAGAGCGATCACGCGCGGCGTGGTGTCGATGCAGTTGCCGCGCGCATCGAAGCGGTCGCACAGAGCGTTTTTCAACTCCTCCAGGGTGGCGGGGTGCACGGCGGCAGCCTGGCCGCCGCCGCTGACCCCTCGGGCAAAGCCTTCAGGCGCCGCAGCGGCGTGGCACAGCGGCGCCGCCAGCAAACACAGGCAGAGCACAAAAGAATTTCGACGCATCATCGGCATGTTCCTGAGTGGCCTACCGCAGGCCGGCCATCATCCAAATATCCGGACGGATTTATCAAATGGTTTGAAACCGATTGCGATGTGCTTCAGCTGCCGTTCAGTTGCGGGCAAACCGGCGCTGTGGCTAAAGAGCTTGTTGTGGCGAGCGGGCTTGCCCCGCGTTGGGGTGCGAAGCGCCCCCATCGAGCAAAACGCGGTGTACCTGATACGGCTCAGCGCCTGGCTTTGGGGCTGCTGCGCAGCCCAACGCAGGACAAGCCTGCTCGCCACAGGGAATCTGCGCTTAACTGAACGGCATTAGGGCAAGCCCGCTCGCCACGATCGGCATGTTCCTGAGTGGCCTACCGCAGGCCGGCCATCATCCAAATACCCGGACGGATTTATCAAATGGTTTGAAGCTGATTGCGATGTGCTTCAGCTGCTGTTCAGTTGCGGGCAAACCGGCGCTGTGGCTAAAGAGCTTGTTGTGGCGAGCGGGCTTGCCCCGCGTTGGGGTGCGAAGCGCCCCCCATCGAGCAAAACGCGGTGTACCTGATACGGCTCAGCGTCTGGCTTTGGGGCTGCTGCGCAGCCCAACGCAGGACAAGCCTGCTCGCCACAGGGAATCTGCGCTTAACTGAACGGCATTACGGCAAGCCCGCTCGCCACGATCGGCATGTTCCTGAGTGGCCTACCGCAGGCCGGCCATCATCCAAATATCCGGACGGATTTATCAAATGGTTTGAAGCTGATTGCGATGTTCTTCAACTGCTGTTCAGTTGCGGGCAAACCGGCGCTGTGGCTAAAGAGCTTGTTGTGGCGAGCGGGCTTGCCCCGCGTTGGGGTGCGAAGCGCCCCCCATCGAGCAAAACGCGGTGTACCTGATACGGCTCAGCGTCTGGCTTTGGGGCTGCTGCGCAGCCCAACGCAGGACAAGCCTGCTCGCCACAGGGAATCTGCGCTTAACTGAACGGCATTAGGGCAAGCCCGCTCGCCACGATCGGCATGTTCCTGAGTGGCCTACCGCAGGCCGGCCATCATCCAAATACCCGGACGGCTTTATCAAATGGTTTGAAGCTGATTGCGATGTGCTTCAGCTGCTGTTCAGTTGCGGGCAAACCGGCGCTGTGGCTAAAGAGCTTATTGTGGCGAGCGGGCTTGCCCCGCGTTGGGGTGCGAAGCGCCCCCCATCGAGCAAAACGCGGTGTACCTGATACGGCTCAGCGCCTGGCTTTGGGGCTGCTGCGCAGCCCAACGCAGGACAAGCCTGCTCGCCACAGGGAATCTGCGCTTCACTGAACGGCATTAGGGCTTGCCACAACAAGCCCGCTGGCCAAGAAAAAACTGCTCCTACAACGAGCCCGCTTGCCACGCAAACCTGCTCCCTATACCAAGCCCGATTGCCACAACGCCTGCCTCACGGCACCAGTTCAGCCTTGCTCAAACCATACTCCCCCAGCGAATACAGCAAGGTCCCATACCCCAACTGATCGTAGCCGCCGCTGTCGGGGCCGTAGTCGCCGCCGCCGCCTTCGGGCTGGACCTTTTGCGCGAAGGCTTTCACATAGGGCGCGTTGAGGCCCTTGAGTACCACGTAGTGGTTGTAGAGCAACTCCCAGATCGGGCGGATATCGCCACGCTTGTCGGGCGAGATCACCTTCTGCTTGAACGCGCTGTTGATAAATGGGGTGAACGGCACTTCATGGTTCAGGTTGTACTTGGCCACATACTCGGCGCCTTGCAGCACGCGGTTGTTCTGGTAGCCGAACAGATCGTCGCCCTGGCTCCAGGCCATCTGGCAGAAGCTGCCGAGCAGGGCGATGTCGAGCATCGTGTGGGCCTGGTCGCGGCCGCTTTCCTGGACCTGGCCCAGGCCCTCGGGGTAGAGCTTCCACACGGCGTGTTCGATGGCGCCGTTGCCGGCCCCGTGCTTGAAGTAGTCGATGGCTTCGTTATAAAGATCGCGGCGGTCGGTCAACACGCCGATGGCCAGGATCGAGTTCATGTTCGCCAGGTCCCAGTTGGCCCAGTGGTGATCCGGCAGCATGCCGTCCTGATGGACCAGGAAGTCATGGTTGATGGGGTAGAACACGCTGAGCATCATGCTTTGAAATCGATGAAAGTCCTCAGCCTTCCATTTCGGGTAGCCGCGCAGGATTTCCCCGGCATTGGCCAGTTGGTAACCGTACAAGCCTGCCGCCAGGGACCTGCCGTTTTCGCCCTCGATGCCGGTGAGGGTGGAGGCCCACTGGTCGAGGATACTCACGGCCTTGTCGGCATAGGCCGCATCGCCGGAGATCTGCCAGCGCAGGGCCAGGGCATAGGCTGCCGCGGCGTCGTTGAACAGTTTGTTGTAGTTGTTGGGGCCGCCGGAGGTACGGTAAACCACCGGCACCGGGTTGGCTTGCCAGGTCAGTGACGCGTGCCTGTTGTCGATCAGCTTCTGCCAGCCCTCCAGCCAGGGATGGTTACGGTTGACGATTTTTTCGCGGATGCGCGTGAAGTCCTGCTGGGTCTGCAACAGGCCCGGGTGCACGAAGGCCCCAGTGTGTGTGGTGGAGGCGAGGGCGCCGAGACTCACCGACAACGCGCCAAGCAGCACGGCCCCTTTGGATAATTGCTGGATACCGCGCGTTGCCTTGAGCAGAACGTTCATCGTGTTGTCGCCTCTGTGTGTGGAATCCTGCGCTGCGTGAACAGCATGACGTAAAGCACCGGGATCAGTCCCAGCGTGACCAGGGTGCCAAGCGCCAGGCCGCCCATCAGGGTGATCGCCATGCCTTCCCATAGCGGCCCGGCAAACAGCATCAGCGGGACCAGCCCGATGATGCAGGTCAGTTTGGTCATGACGATGGGGCGCAGGCGTTTGACGGCGGCATTCACCACCGCGTCGTGCACCGCCAGGCCGTCCTGCAGTTCCGCTTCGATGCGTTCGAGCAGCAGCACCGCGTTGTTGACGATAATCCCCGCCAGTGACAGCAGACCGAACGTGGCCATGAAGCCGAACGGGTAGCCGGTGATCAGCAGCGCGGCCGCCACGCCGATCAACACGAACGGGATGGCCGATACCACGATCAGCACCTTGCGCAGCGAATTGAATTGCCAGACGAACAGCAACAGCATGGCCACCAGCGCGTGGGGCAGGTATTGCAGGAGCGCCTGGTTGGCCTCCGCCGAATCTTCGATCTCGCCGCCCAGCTCAATCCGGTAGCCGGGCGGCAGGCGCAGGGCGGCCACGTGCGGCGCGAGCCGTTCGACGATGGAGGTGGCGGTCAATCCCGGGGTGTGCCCGACCACGGTGATTGCCCGCTCCCCATTGCGGCGCACCAGGGTCGACGGCTCGCTGGACGCACGAATCTGTGCAATCGCCGTCAACGGCACGGGCGTCGAGCCATCGGCCGGATACACCAGAATGCCGCGCAGGTCAGGCGCGGCGCCGCTCACCGGCGCCGGCTCGCGCACCACCAGCGGCACGCGGGTTTCACCGTCCTGCAGGGACGAAACCTGGAGGCCGCCAAAATGCAGTTGCAGGGCCTGGGCGATGGCCTGGGTGTCCACGCCGGCGCGCCGCGCGCCGGGCTGATCGACCTCAACGGTATAGCGCGTGAGCCGCGTGCTCCAGTCGTCGCGCACATCCAGGGTGCCCGGCACGTGCAGCAGGGCGGCTTCGATCTGCGCAGCGAGGGCGCGCAATACGTTTTCATCCGGGCCGATGACGCGATAGATCGCCACGCCGGCCTCGGTGGTGCCCAGGGAAAACCGTTTGGGCTCGGCGCGCAGTTCCGGGTGTTGCTTGAGCAGGTAGCGGCGCACGTTGGCGATCACCGCGTCGAGGTCGCTGCCGGCCTTGACGCTGACGGTGAAGTACGCGGTCTCCGGCGCCGGCAGCGGCGGGTTGAGGCCCAGCACGATGCGCGGCCCGCCGTCGCCGACGTAGCCGATGCTGTCGACCACCGCCGGCTCCTTGCTCAGCCACACGCTGATCTCGCGCACGCTTTGCAGGGTCTTGCGCGAACCGCTGCCCGGCTCCAGGGTGATCGGCACCTGGAACTGCAAACGGTCCGACTGCGGCAAAAAGTCATAGGGCACGCGCATCAGCTCGAACACGGCGGCGGCCAGCAGCACCAGCATCGCCGCCAGGAACAGCAGCTTGTGCTGCAACACGCGGCTGATCACGGTGCGATAGCCACGGTAAAAGCCGCTGTCGTAACCCTCGTCCGCCGCCTCGTTGGGCGCGGCCCTGGTGAAATACAGGCACAGCAGCGGCGTCACCGTGATGCTCAGCAGCCATGAGCCGAGCAGCGTCAGCGCCAGCACGATGGCCAGTGAGCGCAGGTATTCGTTGGTGCTGGTCTGGCCCAGAAAGAACGGCGAGAACGCCAGCACGATCACCAGCGACGAGGTCAGCAACGGAATCGCCAGGGTCCGTCCGGCCTCCACGCAGGCCTGGCGCCGTGCCTCGCCGGCATGCAGGCGGCGCTCGATGTCCTCGGCGATCACGATGCCGTTGTCCACCAGCAAACCGAGGGCGAGGATGATCGCCGCAATCGACACGGTCTGCAGTTCGACGCCGAGCATGCGCATGGCAATCAAGGTGCCGAGAATGGTCAACGGCACGATGGCGCCCACCACCAGTCCGGTGCGCCAGCCGAGAAACAGCATCACCACCGCCATCACGATGACCACCGTCTCGATCATCACGTGCTTCATCTTGCTCATCTGCTGATCGACCACATCCGCCTGGAACGTCACCATATGGGTGGCGAACCCCAGCGGCAATTGCGCTTCCAGCTGCGCCAGACGGCTGCGCAGCGCGGCGCCGAACTGCTGGATGTTCTGCCCGTCGGCCATGGACACGGCCAGCACCACCGCGTCTTCACCCTGATAGATCGCGGCAGTCTGCGGCGGGTCGGCGGCCATCACCGACACCTGTGCGATGGCGCCGAGCGCGACCGACTGCGCGCCGCCGGCGGCGCCCGGCAACTGGATCGGCAACTGGCGCAGTTGCTCCACGCCGAGCAGTTCGCCGCTGACCGTGAGGGTGGTGCTCTGCCCGCCGATCTCGGCGATGCCGCCGGGCGCCAGCACGTTCTGTTGCTGCAACTGCTGGAACAGCTGCTGTGGCGACAGGCCCAGCCCCGCCAGGCGCTGCGGGTTGAAGTCGATGGACAGTTGCTGCTCCTGCACGCCGTGTAACGTCACCTGGCCGATGCCGGGCAAGCCGCCCAACTGATCGCGCAGGCGTTTGAGCGGCCCGCGCATCTCGCTCATGCTGTAACCGGGCGCGGTGACGGCAATGGAGGCCACGGCGACCCGACCGAAATTGTCATCCACAAACGGCCCCTGGGTGCCGGGCGGAAAGCCCGCGCCAGCCTCGGTCGCCTTGTTGCGCACCTGTTGCCACAGCACGCCGAGGTCCTTGATGTCGTCGCGGGCGGTCACCTGGATGATCACGCTGCCGGGGTGGAGGGTGGTGGCGATGGTCTTGATCTGCGGCAACTCGCGCAGTTTTTCTTCGGTGGGCCGCGCCAGCAGTTCTTCCACGCGCTCGCTGGGCAGCCCCGGGAACTGGATGCTCACCAGTGCATCGCGGAGGGTGACCGACGGTTCTTCCTGGGTCGGGAAACCGAGGAAGGTGGCCACGCCCGCCAGCAGCATCAGCAGCGCGCTGAATAACGTCAGACGGCTGGCATTCAAGGCATGCAGGGTCAGGTTGCTCATTGGGTGACGCTCAAGCGGCTGGAAGATGGCAGCAGGTTGACGGGCTGGCCGTCATCGAGAAACGCAACGCCGGTGGTCACCACCTGTTCGCCGTCCGCCAGGCCCGCGTCGATGGCGACGCGGCCCTGGTCGATCAGGCCGATGCGGATGTCGCGCAGCGTGACCTTGCCCTGGGCCGGGTCATACACGAATACCTGCACCTGCCTGGGGTCGGCGCCGATGCGCAGCGCCTGGGTCGGAATGGACAGCGGCAGCGGCGCGCCACTCACCAGATTCACCGTGAGGTTCACGCCGCTGGGCAGCGCAAGGTCGTTGGCGAGCAGGCGAAAGCGCGCGTTTTGCAGCACGCCGTTCTGCGCGCGCATCGACAGGCCCTCCAGCACCAGCGGCAGGCTTGAGCCGGGCGCGCTCGGGTCGGTGGCGACCGCGCGATCCCCCGGTTTGAGGCCGATGGCCTGTTCCACCGGGATCGGTACGATGACCTGCGCAGCATCGGCGGCCTCCAGCTCCATCACCACCTGACCCGGCGACAGCTCGCTGTACAGCTGCGCCGTGCGCGCCACGATGCGCCCGTTGAACGGCGCAACAAGCTGGCCCTGGCGCTGATCGCGGCGCAGCAGATTCAGCGCCGTTTCATCCGCGGCCTGTTGCGCGACGGCCGCTTGCCAGGCCGTTTCGGCTTGCTCCACGGCGCTGGCGGCGACGTTGCCCTGGGCAAACAACTGTTGCTGGCGCAGCCGGTTGCGCTTGCGTTCGCCGGTCTGCGCGACGCTGGCAAACAGGCTGGCCTGCGCCTGCTTCAGGCGCAGTTGCACCACTGCGCTGTCCAGGCTCGCAAGGACCTGGCCCTGCTTTACGGTATCGCCCACGTCGACGTTCAACGCGACCAGGCGTCCCGCGCCCTCAAAGGCCAGTTCGGCACGTTGGCGCTGGCGCACCACGCCGGTCAACGGCAGGCCCTCGGCATCGGCGGCGTGCACGCGGGTGACTTTCACCGACCTCACGGCCGGCTCCGGCAGCGGCTCCTCGCGCGAACAGGCTGCCACCATCAGGCAGGTCAGGCCAAGCAGCAGGCAATGGGCCCAGAGGCGAAGCGCGGAGGTGCTCACGTTCATGGTGAAACCCTGTCTGCAAAGGAGGCCAACGGTGCGCCCGACAGCGCGCGATACAGCGCCAGGCGATTGAACAACACGGGGTAGGCGGCGTTGCGCAGCTGGAGGGTGGACTCGGCGAGTCGAATCGCGGCGACCGGCTGCTCCATTTGCGCTGCCGCACCGACGGCAATCTGCTGCTCGACACGTCTGACCTGCGCTGCCGTCAAGGCCGCCACCTCGACCTGCGTGGCGGCATCGGCCAGGGCTTGCCGGCGCTGGCTCAGCAGGTCGGCGATGTCGCGGAAGGCGTCCTGCACGGTCTTTTCGTACTGGGCGACGGCCGCTTGTTGGCGCACGTGGGCCAGGTCAAGGTTGGCCTGATTGCGCCCGCCGTCGAACAGCGGCAGGTTCAGTTGCGGCGTGAACAGCCAGGCACCGCTGCCGGAGGCGAACAGGCTGCTCAGGTGCGGGCTGGCGATGCCGGCGCCGGTGCTCAAGGTGATCGACGGGAAGAACGCCGCACGGGCGGCACCGATGTTGGCATTGGCGGCGCGCAGTGCCTCTTCGCACTGGCGCACATCGAAGCGCTGCAGCAGCCGTTGCGAGGGCAGGTCGACCAGCCATGGCGGGGTGCTCAGGTCCACCGAGGGGCCGAGGGTGGCCGCCGTTGAAGGGGCCACCTGATAGTCGCTGACCCACGACAGCGCCTGCACGGCGCGCTCATGCTCGGCACGCGCGTCCTGCGCTTGCAGCGCGGCGCGGCGCACCTGCAGGCGTTGCGTGTCGAGTGTGTCCTGGGCCACCAGGCCTGCCTGTTGCTGGCCGTCGATCAGGTGCAGCAACTGGTTCTGGTGCTCGAGGAGGGTCTGGGTATCGAGCTGGATGCCGGCCTGCAAGCGCTCCTGCAAATACAGGCGCGCCACCTCGACGATCAACGCCTTGCGCGCGGCAAGGGCGCCGTAGCGTGTGGCCAGGTAGTCATGCCGGGCCGCGTCGGACAGGCTGCGGACCCGGCCGAAAAAATCCAGTTCGAAATCCGCAATGCCCACGGACGCCACCGCGATGTCCTGCCCGTAGCGCTCGTCGGCGGCCTGGTCGTGCAGGTGCTGGCGGTTGCGTTGCAGCCCCAGGCCGACGGTGGGCAGGCGCTCGGCACGAGATAGGCCGTACTCGGCGCGGGCCTGTTCGACGCGCAATATCGCCAGGCGCAGGTCGCGGTTGTAGGCCAGCGCCTGCTCAACCAAATGGGGCAACTGCGCCGAGCTATCCAGCCCGGTCAGCAGTTGTGTTTCTTCGCCGGACAGCGGCTCCACGGGGTTTTGCGTGGTGGGTGCCAGGGCGGTTACCGGTGCGTCGGTCCAACTGCCCGGCACTGGCAGCGCTGGCGTCTGGTAGGCAGGCGCCAGTGCACAAGCAGTCAGCGCGCCGTTCAGCAGCAAAACCGCACAGAGGCGTTCAGGCAGCTTGATAGGCTTGGACAGCGGTGCGGTGGTCGGCATAGCATCGGTTCGCGAAAGTCGGGGTAGGGCGATACTGACAGCGGACTTTCAATAAACCGTTCGTGAATTATCAAGGTTTCATCAAGAGGCTTCTTTGTGTCAGGAAAACGTATCCTCATTGTCGAAGACGACGCCGACAGCGCCAATATCCTCGAAGCCTACCTGCGCCGCGACGGCTTCGAGGTGGCCCTGGCCGAGGATGGCCGGCGCGCGCTTGACCTGCACAAAAGCTGGCAACCAGACCTGATATTGCTCGACGTGATGCTGCCGCACCTGAGTGGCACCGACGTGTTGTCCGCCGTGCGCCGCAGCAGCGACACACCGGTGATCATGGTCACGGCCATGGGCGACGAGCCGGAAAAACTCGGTGCCCTGCGCTATGGCGCCGACGACTATGTGGTCAAGCCCTACAGCCCGCGCGAGGTGGTGGCGCGGGTGCATGCGGTGCTGCGGCGCACCGGCGCCAGCCAGCCAGTGGAGCAGGTGCTGCGGCACCAGAACCTGCGGGTGGACCTCGACGCCTTCACCGCCGCGATTGAACAGCGTGACGCGCCGCCGCAGTGGCTGGACCTTACGCCCACCGAATTCAAGTTGCTGGCGACCCTGCTCAAGACCCCGTCCAAGGCCTTCACCCGCGACGAATTGCTGGAAATCTGCCTGCCCGACAGCGAAGCGCTGGCCCGCGTGGTCGATGCCCACGTGCATAACCTGCGGCGCAAACTGGAAACCCATGGCATCGCCGGCGTGCTGGTGACGGTACGCTCCATTGGCTATCGGTTCCGGTAATCGCCATGACTGAGACGTCTCGCGTCAACGACAAACCCCTGTGGCGCTGGGTGGGCATGCGCATGAGCCTGCTGGCGATTGGCGCGGTGGTGGTGATTGCGCTGTGCATGTGGATCAACTTCTGGGTGTCGGACTGGTATTTCCTCCAGCACCTGCCGCCCGAAGCGCGCGAGGAGTTGCTGCAACTGCGCGCCGAGCCGCAACTCAACGAGGTGCGCCTGCGTCAGTTGGTGGCCGAGTATTACCCGGTGGAGTTCTTCCAGCCGGACATCGCCAATCGCGACTGGCTGATCCTCGCCGGCCTGGTGCTGGTCGCCATTCCGATCATTATTTTCTTTGGCCTGTGGTTTTCGCGGCCCTTGTCCAGCCAGTTCTCGGCGATTGCCCAGGGCGCGCGACGGGTCGCCGGGGGGGATTTCCTCACACGCCTGCCGATCCAGCCGCACACACCGGACGAACTGCGCCGCTTGATCGGCGACTTCAACAGCATGACGACCCAGTTGCAGCGCTACGAGCGCGATGTGCGCGAGTCCAGCGCGGTGATCGCCCACGAGTTGCGCACCCCGTTGAACGCAGCCATGGGCCGGGTGCAGGGCATGCTCGATGAGGTGTTCCCCAGCGATGCCGTGCAACTGAGCATGGTCAAGCGCCAGCTCGACCAACTGCGCAAACTGGTGGATGACCTGCACCTGTTGTCGATGGCCAGGGCAGGGCGGCTGGTGCTGGAGCGCGGCGAGTTCTCCCTGGCAGCGCTGGTGAGCGAACGCCTGGCGTGGTTCCAGCCGCAACTGGACGAGGCCGCCATCAAGACCCACGTCAGCATTGCCCGCACGTTGTCGATCAATGCCGATCGCGATCGCCTGGGCCAGGTGCTCAACATCCTCATCGACAACCTGCTGCGCTACGCGGCCGGTGGCGGCGCGTTGACCATCACCGCGCAGCAGGTCCAGGCGCGCATCGTGATCGAGATCGCGGATCGAGGGCCGGGCATCGAAGCCGAGCACCTGGACAGCGTGTTCGATCGCTTCTGGCGTGCGGAGCGCTCCCGTGCCCGTTACTCCGGCGGCAGCGGGCTGGGCCTGTCCATCGCCCGCGCGATCTGCCAGGCCCATGGCGGGTCGATCACCGCCAGCAATCGCGAGGGCGGCGGCACCCTGATCAGGGCGGAATTTTTGCTGTAGCGGCCGGGTTGGTTATATAGCAATCTTGATTGATCTAGTTGTAAGTAGTTGCTCAAGGCCATCAACTTGCCATGTTGTAGATAGTGGCCTTTGACTCCTTAAATAATTTTTCATAATGCCTGTTGCAAGTTCTATGTTAAACCTTGTTTCGCACTATTAGCGCTGTTGGACTGAATGCCATTAATCATTCGAAGTCATCGTGCGCCTTGAATTCAAATACCGCTTGTCACTTGAGCGTCAGTAAAAGGACATCAACATGAAACCTGCGAATCACACACCCACACGCTGGACCCGGGCTGATGCGCTGAAAGTCAATGAAAATGACCCGACTACCACGCAACCGTTAGTACGGCCTGACTTCCCCGTCATGAGTGACACTGTCTTTATCTGGGACACCATGCCCCTGCGCGACCTCGACGGCGCGGTGGTTTCCGTCGATGGCTGGTCGGTGATCTTCACGCTCACCGCCGACCGCCGCCCCCACGACCCGCAGTTTATCGATGCCAACGGGCGCTATGACATCAAGCGCGACTGGGAGGATCGCCATGGCCACGCGCGCATCTGCTACTGGTATTCACGCACCGGCAAGGACTGGATTTTCGGCGGCCGTGTCATGGCCGAAGGTGTGTCGCCCACCACCCGGGAATGGGCAGGCACGCCTATTCTGTTAAATAACAACGGTGATATTGACCTGTATTACACCTGTGTTACGCCGGGCGCGACCATTGCCAAAGTAAAAGGCCAGATCGTGACAAGTGAAGAAGGCGTGCAACTTGTCAATTTCAATAAGGTGAAGTTTTTATTTGCGGCAGACGGCACTTATTATCAAACCGAAGCACAAAACGCGACGTGGAACTTTCGGGACCCGAGCCCGTTTATCGATCCGCAGGATGGCAAGTTATATATGGTGTTCGAAGGCAATGTAGCCGGCGAGCGCGGCACTCATACGGTCGGCCCTGATGAAATGGGCCTGGTCCCGCCGGGGCATGAAGAAGTCGGCGGCGCGCGTTTTCAGGTGGGCTGTATCGGCATCGCCGTGGCCAAGGACCTGACGGGCGAAGAGTGGGAAATACTGCCGCCTCTGGTGACGGCAGTCGGCGTCAACGACCAGACCGAACGCCCGCATTACGTATTCCAGGACAACAAATACTACCTGTTCACCATCAGCCACAAGTTCACCTATGCCGACGGCGTTACCGGCCCGGATGGCGTGTACGGCTTTGTCAGCGAACACCTGTTCGGCCCGTACCGCCCGATGAACGCCTCCGGGCTGGTGCTCGGTAATCCACCCGCGCAGCCTTTCCAGACCTACTCGCATTGCGTGATGCCCAACGGCCTGGTGACGTCATTCATCGACAGCGTCCCCACTCAGGATGGCGACTTCCGCATCGGCGGCACCGAGGCGCCCACCGTCAGAATCGAGCTGCACGGCGACCGCTCGTTTGTGCGCGAAGCCTATGACTACGGCTATATCCCGCCAATGCGCGATGTGGTCTTGAGCTAAGCGATAAACCCCCGCTTGCCTGCGTGCAGCAGGCAAGCGCCTTGCGGCCACCTTCAGTGGCCGTTTACCCTTTTCGCGCTGAGCCGCACCGGCACCGATTTGGCGGCCGGCACCTTGCTGCGTTCGGCGTGGTGCCACAGCGGCAGCAGCGGGTTGCATTCAGGGTAATACGCGGCGGCACAGCCTTCGGGAATGTCGTAGGCGATGATCTCGAACGGCCCCACCTGGCGCTTTACCGCAGGCTCGATGGCTGTGGTCAGCATGACCTGCTGGCCGGCCGCGAACCCCAGGCGCACGATGTCGTTGGCATGCAGGAAAATGACCTCACGGGTGCCGCTTACCCCGCGAAAACGGTCGTCGAACCCATAGATGGTGGTGTTGAACTGATCGTTGCTGCGCAGCGTCATCAGTTGCAGCACATCGCGGTCAGGTTCGGCGAGGTTGACGTCATCGTCTTCGGCGAGGGTCACGGGGGTGACGAATTGCGCCTTGCCGCTGGGCGTCTCCCACTGTCTTTGCGCGGCGGCAATCGGGCGATGGAAGCCGCCGGGCTCGGCCATGCGGGTTTCCATGTCGTGGAAAATCTTCGGATAGACCGTGGCGATGGCGGTCCGGATCCTGGCGTAGTCGTCGTTCCAGGCTTGCCAGTCGATGGTGCAGCCGTTGGCGAGGGTGGCCATGGCCAGCCCGGCGACGATGCTGGTTTCGGCGCGCACCTGCGGCCCGACCGGTTCGGCATTGCCGCGCCAGCTGTGGATGCAGCCGGTGCTGTCCTCGGTGGTATACAGCTGCGGCACGCCGTTCTGGCGATCGATTTCGATGCGTCCCAGGCAAGGCAGCAGCCACATGGCGCGCGCGGGCAGCAGGTGAGTGCGGTTGAGCTTGGTCGCCACTTGCACGTTCAACTGCAGATTTTGCCAGGCCGGTTCCATGCGCGAGGTGTCGGGAATCGCCCGCAGGAAGTTGCCGCCCAGGCCGATGAAGCCGCGCACACGGCCGTCGAGAATGCCTTCGCAGGCATCCACCGTGCACAGGCCCTTGTGCGGCGGCACGCTGAAACCGAAGTGCTGTTCGATCAGGTCCACCGGGACTTTCTTCGGGTCTTCGGTAATGCCCACGGTGCGCTGGCCCTGCACGTTGGAATGGCCGCGCACCGGGCAGATGCCCGCGCCCGGCTTGCCGATATTGCCGCGCAGCAGCAGCAGGTTGACCAGCATCTGCACGTTCGTCACGCCGTGTCGGTGCTGGGTGATGCCCATGCCATACACCAGCATCACGCGCTGGCTGCGCGCATACACGGTGGCGGCGGCTTCCAGCGCGCCACGGGTCAGCCCGCTCTGGCGTTCCAGTTGCGCCCAGTCGCAGCCGCGTACGTAGGTGGTGAACGCCTCGAAGCCTTCGGTGTGGCTGGCGATGAAGTCATAGTCCAACACCGCCGGCGTGCCGTGCTCGGTGGCCTGGTCATCCATGGCCAGCAACGCCTTGGCGATGCCGGTGATGGCCGCCGTGTCGCCACCAATGGCGACCTGGTGGTATTGGGTGCTGATCAGGGTCGACTCGGGCGTGAGCATTTCTCTGGGCGACTGCGGGTTGACGAAGCGCTCCAGGCCGCGCTCGCGCAAGGGGTTGAAGGTGATGATCGGCACGTCGCGCCGGCGTGCATCCTGCAGTGGGTGCAGCATGCGCGGGCTGTTGCTGCCGACGTTCTGGCCAAAGAAGAACAGGCAGTCGGTGTGCTCGAAATCGTCGAGGGTCACGGTGCCCACCGGCACCCCGATGCTCTCCTGCAACCCCACCGAGGTGCTTTCGTGGCACATGTTGGAGCTGTCGGGCAGGTTGTTGCTGCCGTAGGCACGGGCGAACAGCTGGTACATGAACGAGGTTTCCAGCGACGCGCGCCCCGAGGCATAAAACACCACGCTGTCCGGGTCCATGGCCTTGAGCTGCGCGCCGATGTCGCGGTAGGCCTCTGCCCAGGAGGTTTCGCGGTAGCGGTCCGTGACGGGGTCGTAGCGCATGGGGTGGGTCAGGCGACCCTGTTGCTCCAGCGCATAGTCCGACCATTCGCGCAGCTCGCTGAGGCTATGCTCGGCAAAGAAGGCCGGGTCGGTCTTGAGTGAGGTGAGTTCCCAGGCGGTGGCCTTGGCGCCGTTCTCGCAAAACTCCAGCGCATGGGGACGGCCGGGTTTTGCCCAGGCGCAACTCACGCAGGCGAAGCCGTCCGGCTTGTTCTGTTTGAGCAATGCCGCCGGCGCTTTACCCAGCGCCTGTTCGCGCCACAGGATGCGCATTACCGATTGGGCAGAACCCCATCCGCCACTGGCGTGGGGGTAGGGCTGGAAGTGACTCTTGGGGTAGATGAGCATCAGGCACTCCCAGGCATCGGCCGGAACCGGTCAAGGTCCCTGTTTGGTGCAAGCTTCGCGCTACGTGCGCATTGCGCGCTGAATGCGCATCCACTCGCGATACGCCGCTGTGCGCTGGGTATCAGCGAGTTTTTTCGCTTCGGTAAAACGTGCCCAGGTGAGCGGATCGCCGCTGTAGGACTCGATCAACTGGTACGCCAGGGCGTCCAGTCGGTCGGCTTCGAAGAACAGGGCGGTGTTCTGCGCGATCTCGTCATCCCAGGTATGGCTGGGGCTGGTGCTGCGATTGAGTGTCTGACTGTTCATGATGTAACGCTCTGTGCCCAATTAATCTCGGTAGCGCTGCTCCACTGCACATCAGTGATGCCGTATTTCTCGGCCGTGGGGCGGGAGACACGCTTGAGGTTCTGCTGACCAAACCTGGGTATCACAGCCACCCCTGCATCGCAGCTTGCCCAATGCCAGGCTTCGGCATTGTTCATCTGCGATGCCCGCACGATGAAGGACTTGGGGTCACCGTGCAGCTGGTAGTAAATAGTGAATAAATCGTTGCGTTTCATGAGACCTCCCTATGCTCATGAGTAACAGATGATTGACCTCACAGAAGATTCAAAATAACTGAGACGTCAATCGTCCACGGTGAAGGTGACAAAGCCTGGCCCGTCATTTGGCCGTTCAATCTCGACGATCACACCACCCACGGTGGTGCCATCAGGCAGGTTGACGGTCACATGGTTGGGGTGACCCGGCCACTGCAGCGGCGTTTGGAAACTCAGGCGCACGATGGTCGGTTTACCACTGCCGGTCATCTGGATATCAACCGACTCATTCAGGCGTTCAACGGCCTCGGTGCCCAGGTGGCGCGACGCGGTGATAACGCTGGCAGGACCTTGATAGTCGTAAGACATGCGGAGTTACCTCAGGTGATAGGGGCAATCTTGCCAAGCGGTAGAGCCCGCGGCGCGGGCGATCGTTCAATGCAAATATCGTAGTGTGCATCCTGTTGGCATCCATGTACGACCTGGCAAGACTGCGCACCCGCACGTTCAAAACTCTTTAAACCTTCTGCTCACGCACAGTGTCGATTGCTCAGGACACGTCGGAGGGAATGTAAATGATAGGGATCGTGATACCTGCCCATAACGAAGAGCACTATATCGGCGAATGCCTCGACTCCGTGTTGCGCGCCACCGAGCATCCGGCCCTCAAGGGTCAGACGCTGGAGATTCTGGTGGTGCTGGACGACTGCTCGGATGGCACGCCCGCGCAGGTGTCGGCAAAGCAGGTAGAGCGCCTGGACGTGTGCTTTCGCAATGTCGGCAAGGCCAGGGCCACAGGCGCCGAGCAGCTCTTGAAGCGCGGCGCGCGCTGGCTGGCCTTTACGGATGCCGACACGGTGGTGCCGCCGGACTGGCTGGCACGCCAGATCGGCTTTGGGGCCGACGCGGTGTGCGGCACCGTCGACGTGGATGGCTGGAGTGAACACGACGAAGCCGTGCGCTCGCGGTACATGGCGCTGTACCAGTTCATCGAAAACCATCGCCATATCCACGGCGCCAACATCGGCCTGAGCGCCGAGGCCTATCTGACGGCCGGCGGCTTTCAGCACCTGGCTGCCCACGAGGATGTGCGCCTGGTGGCAGATCTTGAACGGACCGGTGCACGCATCGTCTGGACCGCCACCAACCCGGTGATCACCAGCGCACGTCGCGACTACAAGTGTCGCGGAGGGTTTGGCGAATACCTGGCCACGCTGGTGCCCGGCCTTGGCGTCGACGCGTGTCCGGGAGCGAGCGCTGCGCTCGGGGTGGAGTAGAAGTGGATCTGGTTGACTGGGTGCAATGGCCCGCCATGGCCGTGACCGTGCTTTCGGCCTGGTTCATCGGTTCGCAACGCCCGCGCCGACGCATGCTCGCGTTCTGGGGCTTCATCCTCAGCAACACGCTGTGGGTGGCTTGGGGCTGGCATACCAATGCCTACGGCTTGATCGTGCTCGAATGCGTTCTGCTGGGCATGAACGCGCGGGGCTTCACAAAGAACCTGCGCGCGCAGCGCAATGCCGGATGATCTTGATCAGCGATTTTGCACTTGTCTTTATTTCGTATCGACGCAAAACCCGCAAATCAATATCACACGGAAGATAGGGCTGACGGGTTCTTTGAGTCCTACGCCGACAAAGTGGACGGGTGACGCGGGTAGGCATGCCTTGCATGGCGAGAATCTGATAAGCCCCGTCGAATTGCCGGGAGCGGCCAGGCACCTCCCACGATTATTGTTCCTGCACCTTTGCAGGAACGATCATCATGCAGCCGCCGCTCCCAAGCATCGTCAGTCGATTCGATAATCACGTTCACTTCTACTCGTCAGCCGATCTTCAGCGCGTGTCAGGCTCGTTGCCCTACAGCTTGCCGGCACCGCATCCGCTGACGGCGTACCTGGACCGGCTGATCGATGCCGGCACGCTCCCCGCCGTCATCAACAATGTTCACCTGAGCATCCTGCCGGACTCGCACAACGTGTTCGCCTCATTCGATGAGCTGAAGGCGCTTAAGGCTGCCGACCCCCGGCGGTATGGCGGTGTAAGGCTGGTCGGCACGATCAAGGCGCACCCGGTCTACGCAACCCACGCGCGCCTCGCTCATCCGCAGGTTATTGGCGCGCGTATCGTGCTGCACGATGCGCCGCCTGAAAGCATTCATGGGACACGCTTTTGCACCGCGCACTGGTTGGCGTTCTACGCTCGGTTGCTGCCGCACCAGCACGTGCATATTTATGCAAAGGAAGCCGCGACCACTCTGTGCGTGTTACGTCAGGTGCCGCAAGTCGTGCGGGTCATCATCGATCACCTGGGCAGTTGCCACGGCGAACGTGGCGCGATGGAGCCTGCCTATCTTGCGCTGCTCACTGAAGCGCGACGGCGCGGTACGGTGTGGTTCAAGGGGCCGGGTTATCGAACCTCGACCAACCCGCAGACGGCTGCCCAATTCGTCACGCAGATTGTGCGCACCGTCGGTGCCGACAAGCTGCTGCTGCAAGCCAGCGATGCGCCGCACGTGGGAGTCGACGAAAACGGTGTGCCCTATGCCCACGGTCTTGACGTGGCCAGTGCCTTTGAGTTTGTCGACGCCGTTGCGCGGCACGTAGGTGAGGCGACCCGCCTGCCGGTCAGTCAGTTGCTGCGAGGCACTTGCTGAGCCACTCCTTTTCACCGTCCGGGGATACCCAGTAATGAACAGCATCCGTAGCAAGGAAATGACCTTCGCCGTCCACTATGGCGATGCAACGTTAAACCTCAAGGGCTGGGTGTTCGAGCCCGATTCGGCTTCGTCCACCTCATTGCCACCGGTGGTCTTCAACTCGGGCTTCACCGGCGGCGTCAGCATGTACGGCCAGTTGTTCGGGCGTGCGCTGGCGGCGCGGGGTTACCGCGTGATGACCTATGACGTGGCGGGCTTTTTTTCCAATAAATACGTACGCAACACGCTCAAGGCCGAGGGCATGGAAATCACCCGGGTGATACTCGAAGACCAGCGTGACGAAGTCCTCGGCGCCGTTGCCTGGGTACGTGAGACCTTCGGTGAAATGCCGGTGGTGGCGTCCTGGGCGCTGGGCGCGGTGGCAAGCCTTGGCGCCGTGGCTGAACTCGCGGCAGCCGGGGACGAGCAGATCCGCTTCTGGGTGCCGATGAACTACACCGGCACCCGTCAACTGCAAGCCTTGCGCACCGACAGTCAAGCGGCCGATGCGGCGATCCAGCAGTTGCCGGATGACGCACCGATTCCGCCGTTCGATATCGGTACCCAATCAACCCGCCTGGGCTTTTATCCGCTGGACCCCGAAACCCAGGCCTACGTGGACCAGCAGTTGGGCAGCTATACCGAGGCGGGCGGTGCTGATCGCTGGCCGGGTTGCAGCCACGTGACGGCAAAGTCCTACAAAGCCTGTGTCGCCTATGACCCGGAGCGCGGTATCGAAGGCGCAGCAGGCTTTGCGCCTGCATTGATTATCCACGGCGCCGACAATACCCTGCACAGGCCGTCCGAATCCGAGCGGCTGTATCGACACTATCCCGGTGATGCCGGCGCGGGCGTGCTGCTAATCGCGCAGATGCAGCACGGCCAGCAGAATCAGGCGGACAATCCGCTGTTCCAGAGCATGATCCACAGCATCGATGAGGCGATTCGTACGCGCGGCTGAATAGGCCGTCAATCCTCAGGGTCTGCAAATGTGGTGAGCGGGCTTGCCCTAATGCCGTTCAGTTAAGGAAATTTTGTGGGCTTATTGTGGCGAGCGGGCTTGCCCCGCGTTGGGGTGCGCAGCGCCCCCAATCAAGCAAAACGCGGTGTACCTGATACGGCTCAGCGCCTGGCTTTGGGGCTGCTGCGCAACCCAACGCAGGACAAGCCTGCTCGCCACAGGGAATCTGCGCTTAACTGAGCGGCATTAGGGCTCGCCACGGGTCTGGTTTAAACACGTTTCCCCAGGTGGGCGCCCACACGAGAATTCGGCGATGACGACTCCCAGGCACATTGGTTTGCTCATGCTTCCCCAGTTCTCGATGATGGCGCTTGCCGGCGCCAGCGAGCCGCTGCGGGCGGCGAATCGGCTTCGCGGCACACGGTTGTATGAGTGGACGCTGCTGAGTGAAACCGGTGGGCCGGTGTGCTCCAGCAGTGGCCTGGAACTGCAGACGGTGGCGATCGAACACGCCCCCGCGCTGGACCGCGTGTTCGTGCTGGCCAGCCTGGATATCGAGACACAGAAACCGCCGAAGATGCTGCGCTATCTGCAACGCGCGGCGGCCCGGGGCATAACGGTAGGCGCCTTGAGCACGGGCACTTTCATTCTTGCCCGCGCCGGTTTGCTCGATGGAAAACGCTGCACCCTGCACTGGGAATGCATCGGCCAGTTTGCCGAGGAATTTCCCCTCATCGAAGTGACCCGCGACCTCTACGTCAACCATGACAATCGCTGGACCTGCGCCGGTGGCACGGCGGCCATCGACCTGATGCTGGCGCAGATAGCGCTGGATTTCGGCAACCCGCTGGCGGCAGGCGTCGCCGAACAATTTTTGCATGCCCGAATCAGGGCGCCCGAAGAACACCAGCGCATGTCGATCCAGTGGCGTTTCGGGGTTCACGACCGGCGGCTCACGGCGGCGATTGCCGCGATGGAAAACAACCTGGAGCACCTGGTTGGCATCGAGGTGATCGCCGAGCGCTGCAACCTGTCCCATCGTCAGTTGGAGCGCCTGTGGCAACAGCACTTCGGCAAGACCCCGAAAAAATTCTACCTGGAACTGCGGCTTAACGAAGCGCGCCGCCTGCTGCGTGAGAGCGCCCAGCCTATCGCCCATATCGCCCACTGTTGCGGCTTCGTTTCAGCCTCGCACCTGGGCGATGTCTACCGGCGCACATGGGGCTGCACGCCCGGCGAGGAACGGCGGAAATTTGATGAAACCCATTCCTGATATCAGGGCATGACCCGGCAGCGCTAATCTTTTGCCACCTCGTCATACGGGCGCTGGCGCACTCGGAAACGTCGATTTTTTGATATAGCTCGTCGGGGATACAGCGCAGGTACCGTGCGCTGACGGGGTAAGGTTCGTGGCAGGTTCAGCGCGCCTTTCGGCGCTGTGCCAATCACAACAACAATGACCTGAAGAAGGCCCTGCAACCATGGAAACCTTGCGCTTCATTCTGGACAATCACGGCCTGATCAGCTTTCTGCTGGGGCAGCACCTGTTCATCGTCGCGCTTGCCGTCGGTCTGGCGATCCTCACCGGTGTGCCCGTCGGCATCGCGATCTCCCAGCACGCCGGCTTGCGTCGCTGGGTGCTGGCCTTCGCCGCCGTGCTGATGACCATTCCTTCGGCCGCATTGTTCGGGCTGATGATCCCCGTGCTGTCCCTGGTGGGCTACGGAATCGGTGTCGTACCGGCGGTCATTGCGCTGTTTCTGTATTCGCAGCTGCCGATCATCCGCAATACCAGCACTGCGATTTCCAACATCGACCCGGCCTTGCGCGAAGCGGCCATCGGCATGGGCATGTCCGCCTGGCAGCGCCTGCGCAAGGTCGAACTGCCGCTGGCGGTGCCGCTGATCATGGCGGGCGTCAGGATGGCCACGGTGATCAATATCGGCATCGCAGCCATCGCTGCCTACATCGGCGCCGGCGGCCTGGGCAGTCTGATCATTCGCGGTATCACGCAAACCGATACGCGACAATTGCTGGCCGGTGCCCTGGTCATCAGCGTGATCGCCATCGCGGCCGACTATGCGCTGTACGCCCTGCAGCGGCTGCTGACACCCCGCGGCCTGAACACCAGCACGCTGATAGCCGGTCGACTGAAAGAGGCTACGACATGATCCAGATCGAACACTTGAACAAGACCTTTGGCGCCATCACTGCGGTAGAAGACGTCTCGTTGAGCGTCGCCGAGGGGCAGATCTGCATCCTGCTAGGCCCGTCGGGCTGCGGCAAAACCACCACCCTGAAGATGATCAACCGGCTGATTGCGCCTACCTCCGGCACCATCAGGATTGCCGGGCGCGATACCGCCGAACTGGACAGCGTCACCCTCAAACGCTCCATCGGCTATGTGATTCAACAGGTCGGTCTGTTCCCCAACATGACCGTCGAGGACAACATCTGCGTGGTGCCTAATCTGCTCGGGTGGGACAAGAGCAAAAGCCGCAGGCGCGCCGCTGAGCTGCTGGAAGTAGTGGCACTGGACCCGGCGACGTTTCTCAAGCGCTACCCCTGTGAACTTTCGGGCGGCCAGCAGCAGCGGGTTGGTGTGGCCCGTGCCCTGGCGGCCGACCCGCCGGTGATGTTGATGGACGAGCCGTTCGGCGCCATCGACCCGATCAATCGCGAAGTGATCCAGGACGAGTTCATGCGCATCCAGCGCCAGGTCGGCAAGACCGTGCTGTTTGTCAGCCACGATATCGACGAGGCCATGAAGATGGCCGATTGTGTCGCGTTATTCCATGACGGCAGGATCGAACAGTTCGGCACCCCGGACGATCTACTGGCCCGGCCTGTCAGCGAGTTCGTCGCCAGCTTCATGGGCGGTGACCGCATCATGAAGCGCCTGCGCCTGATGCGCTCGGTGGATGTGGCCAGCCAGGTGCCGCCTCGGCAGGGCGGTTCTTCCTCCGCGCAACTGGTGGTCAAGCCTGGGGATGACCTGCGTCAGGTGTTTTCGCAATTGCTGGGGTGCGGTCAGGACTGGGCGCTGTGCAATGACAGTGACGGACGTTTTGTCGGCTACGTGCACCAGGCCGATATCCTGGCGCGGCTGGCGGACCACACGACGCATGGGGTGCACTGACGATGCCTGAGTTCATCAGCCGATTGAGCGCCGGGCTTGAGCTCTATTGGGGCGATATCAGCTACCTGAGCGTTCAGCACCTGCAAATCGTCGCCATCAGCGCGGCACTGGCCTTGCTGGTGGCGCTGCCCCTTGGCGTATGGATGAGCCGCACGGCGAGCCAGCGCCATGCCATGGCGTGCATGCAGCTTCTCAATGTGGGACAGGCCATTCCCAAGCTCGCCCTGCTGGCGCTGGCCATGAGCTTTGTCGGCGTGGGCAGTAGCGCGGCCATCTTCGCCTTGTGGGTGGCAACCTTGCTGCCCGTGGCGGTAAACACCTGCGAAGGTTTGCGCGCGGTGCCCCGGCACGTGATCGAAGCGGCCGAGGCCATGGGCATGACGCCGACGCAAGTGCTGTGGAAAGTCGAGATACCGAATGCGATGAACGTGATCTTCGCCGGTATCCGTACGGCCCTGGCCATCAACGTCGGCACGGCGCCGCTGGCCTTCCTGGTCGGCGGGGGCGGGCTGGGCGAATTGATCTTTACCGGTATCGACCTGAACGATTTCGACATGATGCTGGCCGGTGCCGTGTCCACCGCATTGCTGGCCATCGTGATCGACCTTGCGTGCGGCCTGATCCAGAACCTCAGCGTTTCCCGTGGATTGCGTTTGGCCGGACGCGTTTGAAATCTGTCGACACACAACACTGAAACGAGGTGCAGGATGATGTATCGAGCGTTGGTCAGTCTGATGTTTACGTTGTGTCTGGTGGGCGGTGCCTCCGCCAACAGCACCCTCGTCGTCGGCGGCAAGAAATTTACCGAGCAGCAACTGGTGGCCGAACTTACCACTCAGTTGCTGCGCGCCAATGGCTATCGGGTGGATAAACGCCCGGACCTGGGCTCCTCGATCCTGCGCGCGGCGCAGGAAAACGGCCAGGTCGACGTGTACTGGGAATACACCGGCACTGCGTTGATCGTTCACAATAAGGTCAATGAAAAGCTGGATGCCGAAGCAGCCTACAACAAGGTCAGCGCCCTGGACGCGCAGAAGGGCATCACCTGGTTGAATCCATCCGGCGCCAACAACACCTACGCACTGGCCATGCGCAAGGAGCAGGCGGACAAGGACGGCATTGCCTCGATCAGCGACCTGGCCAGGAATATCGGCGACGGCAAGCTCTACACATTTGCCTCCAATGCCGAATTTTTTTCGCGCTCTGACGGGCTGCGACCGCTGCAACAAACCTATGGGTTCGAGTTCGGGCGTAAAAACGTGATCCGAATGGACGGCGGCCTGACTTACCAGGCCCTGCGTGACAGCCAGACGAACGTGGCGCTGGTGATGTCGACTGATGGACGCATGTCCGCGTTCGGGTTTGTTGCGCTGAAGGACGACAAGGGATTTTTTCCCAGTTACGCACTCACCCCCGTCATCCGCACCGAGGTTCTGAAGGCCAACCCGAAGGTCGGGCAGTTGCTCAACGCACTGTCTTCCACGCTGGATGACGCCACCATTGCCGCGCTTAATGCGCGTATCGAAGTGGGCCGTGAATCCATCGAAAATGTATCCCGGGAATTCCTCCAGCAACGCCAACTGTTCCAGATGAACTGACTAAACGCCGTCTGGAGGCGACCCCCGGCCTCTTTGGCGAGCAGGCTTTTTGTGCAAGCCCGCGCGGGGCTTCACAAAGAACGTGCGCGCGCAGCGCAATGCGGATGATCTTGATCAGCGATTTTGCACGTTCTTTCTGAAGCCGCGCAGGTTCATCAGGCACAGGCATATCTGCAGCACGATCAGCGCGTACGCATGGGCATGCACGCCCCAGATGACCCACAGAATATTGCTCAAGATAAAACAGAAAAATCCTGCCATCCGCCTTGCCGGGCGCTGCGACCCGATCAGCCATGCCGCCATTATGGTGACGGCCATGGCAGGCCATTGCACCCAATCCACATCGCTCAAGCCAGCGTCCTCGTTCTTTATTCCAGTTAAAACACAGAGGGCCGCCTGGGTGAATGATTCAGATTTTTTGCCGACGGTGCCTTGACCGCCTGTCAGCCAGGCAGACTATTTGTTGAACAGGCACAGGTGTGTCCGGGCCAGATAAAACAAGGGCTGACGGCCCGTGTTTGAATTCGCCTGGAGATGATCATGAAAAGACTCTCGATGTGCCTGAGCCTGTGCAGCGTGTTCCTGCTGCACGGGTGCTTTGACAATGCCGACAACACCACCAAAGGCAATACCGATGGAAGCAAGTCGTCGGTGCAGATGCAGGAAGGGAAGGTGGAGGGGGGGAAGTGAGTGGTAGTTGAGCCAATGGCGGGCCGCCTGAAGTGCATGATGGGCGGCAGTCTGTTGCGTGTGACTTTATTGAGTTATCGGTTTTTGATTCCGCAATGACAGTGGAAGAGTTGCTCAGGTTTCAGGCCGAACACTCTCTTCTTATTAGTAAAAGTTTGATTGATCATGTCAGCCAGCTTGGTTTGCGAGGCGCCAGGATTGATTGTCGGACTGTTCATGTTGATGCCTTTTTTGCTTGCGTGATTTCTGACGTTGTTCGTCAGCACGTGTTGGACAAGCACGTGTTGGACAAAGGAGCGAGCTACATTCCAATTGCCAGGAGCCAAAACGACCGCTAATGAAAAATTCATAAAAGCTGCCTGGATAAAATATGAAAATAATCTAGATTAAATGCTCGTGTGTTACGTGTTTTCAACCGGACATTAACAATGCGAACGACGTGCTCATGTGGTGAACGTCCAATAACACGTCTGGTCATAGGCGCCGCTTTTTTCTGTGCTTCAGCGGCTCAAGCCCAGGTTGCGCCGGACGCGGGCCAGCTTCAGCGCCAGATAGACCAGAACCTGCAGAGGCCGGTCGTTGCACCGTCGCCAGCCGCACCGGCGCCCATTTCAGGCGCTGATCACCGCGGGCCCAAGGTTGTTATTCGGCGTGTCGATATTGTCGGCGCCAAACTGATACCGGTTAACGAGCTTGCATCTCAACTCGACCCTTACCTTAATCGTCCTTTGACGTTGGGTGAAGTGCAGACTGCCGCACAACAACTGGTAGGTTACTACCGCGAGCGCGGATGGTTTGTAAGAGTGCAATTGCCTACGCAGGATGTCAGCGACGGTACGCTGCGCATCAACATCGTTGAAGGGCGTTTTGGACGTCTGCAAGTTGCACCCGGTACAGGTCGTGTCCGCAGAGATTTCGTATCCACTCTAGCCGGCCGAGATCTCAATGCTGATGAACCGTACTCTCTGTCACAACTTGAGCGCGGGCTATTGCTGGCCAACGATCTACCTGGAGTTCGGGCTGAAGGTACGCTGCGCCCAGGTCAGGCGCCGGGCACCAGTGATCTGGCGTTGCAGATCAGCGACACGCCTTTATTCGCGGGGCTTGTCGGCGCCAACAACTTTGGCAACCGTTTCACCGGGCGAGGGCAGGGCTTCGGCACCGTCAGGCTCGACAATCCCAGTGGCTTCGGTGATCAATTGCAGATCAGTGGGATTCTTAGTGAGCGACTCGATTATGAGAGCGTTTCCTACAGCGCGCCTGTGGGTTATGACGGCCTGCGCGCCAGCGTCGGCTATGGTCAATTGCATTACCAACTGGGTAAAGAGTTTGCCGATTTGGACGCACGCGGCCAGAGTCGCACCCTGTATGCGGGCCTGAGCTATCCATTGTTGCGCAGCACAGAACGCAATATCACGGTGGGGCTGGACGTCAGCCATGCGCGTCTGGAAGACGATGCCTTTGATGTCACCCTGCGCCGGCGAGATATTCAACTGGCGACGCTCGAACTGCGCGGCGACGCCAGGGATGGTTGGGGCGGTGGCGGTGTCACCGCCGCAAGACTCTCACTGGAGGGCGGGCGCGCCGCGCTGCGGATTGCCGCGGACCGTGATCAGGACGCCCAAAGCGCGGGCGTTGAAGGCGGCTTCGCTGCGCTTGGGGTCGAACTTCGCCGCGATCAGGTACTGGCTCCGGCGCTCTATCTGAGAGGGCGCTTCGCCAGTCAGCTCGCTTTCAATAACCTTGCCTCGTCGCAACAGTTCAGCCTGGGTGGCCCCTACGGCGTGAGGGGGTATCCGGTCAACGAGGGCAGTGGCGACAGTGGTGCCCTGATGCAACTGGAACTGCATAGCCTGCTACCCATGCTGGGTATTGCGAACCTGGATGGTTATGCCTTCTTTGATGCGGGTGTCACACGCCAACATCAGACTCCCTGGCGAGGCTGGGATACTGCAGGTAGCGGCCGTAACACCTATCCCCTTTATGCCAGCGGCGTCGGTCTTGCCTGGACCCATGCGCGTGGTTTCGCCATCAATGGGATATTCGCGGTGCCGCTGGGCAACAATCCCGGTGGTACCCGCAGCGATCAAGACCAGGATGGTGGCTCGACCGGACCGCGTGTCTGGCTCACCGCCAGTCAAAGCTTCTAAGTTCATTGACTTACAACTGCTCAGACTTTTGCGCGGGACATAACCATGAAACGACAAGCCCCCCTTGCAACTCCCTGGCCTGCGGCGTCACGTGCACTGAACTGCGAACCTGCGGCGTGGTTGAGGTGGACTTTCAGGGTTAACGTCCCCTATCGAAAACCAGCGTTTCATTCAGTGCACCTGGCGATGGTGGTAAGCCTGTTGATGGTGTCCACACCTGGCGTGGCGCTTGAGCCCGGCGCACTACCAACGGGCGGGAAGGTCGTCGGCGGCCAGGCATCACTTCATCAGCAGGGCAATCAGCTGGTTGTCGAGCAGCATTCCGACCGTGCCATCCTTGACTGGCAATCCTTCGACATAGGTCAGAACGCAAGTGTGCGCTTCAACCAGCCAGGCGCGAATGCGACAGCCCTTAATCGCGTCACGGGCGGCGGTGGTCAATCGCTGATTCAGGGCAGCCTTTCCGCTAATGGCAGGGTGTATCTGGTCAACGGCGCAGGCGTACTCTTCGGCCCCAGCGCCCAAGTGAACACGGGAGGTCTGGTCGCCTCGACGCTGGATATTGCCAACGAGGACTTCCTGGCCGGGCGGGACCGATTCGTGCTCACAGACCAGAGCAAGGGCGAGGTTGTCAACCAAGGTCACATCAGCGCCAGAAATGGCACCGTAGCACTGCTGGGGCGAACCGTCGGCAACATCGGCAGTATATCGGCCGATAACGGCAACGTTGTGCTCGCGGGCGGTCAGGAAGTCAGCTTCGCGGCGGGTGCCGACGGCCATCTGCAGATTGCCGTCAGTGCGTCTGAGTTGCAGTCCAGCATCCGTAACGGCGGTGCAATCTACGCTGATGGTGGGCAGATCGTACTCAATGCTCAGGGCGCCAACGCGCTCGCCTCGGCAGTGGTGAGCAATACTGGCACGCTGCAGGCTCACACGGTGGCGGAACACGAGGGCAAGATTCTGCTATTGGCCGATCTGGAGCACGGTGGGCGTGCCGAGGTGGCCGGCACTCTGGATGCCAGCGCCATCAACGGTGGCAACGGCGGTTTCGTCGAAACGAGTGGTGCACAGGTACAGATAGCACCGGCGACTCGAGTCACTACTCAGGCGCCCAAGGGACGGACCGGCAAGTGGCTTGTCGACCCCACCGATTTCACCGTATCGGCGGGTGGCCAAGCTCAAACCACCAGCGGCATTGGTGCAGACACTCTCGTCTCCAATCTGGCCAGCACCAATATTCTTCTGCAAACTGACGCTCAAGGCAGCGAGCCTGGAGATCTGAATATCCAGGCGCCAATCAGCTGGAATGCCGCGACTACCCTGAGCCTGCTTACGTTGCGCGACCTGAATATCAATGCGCCCATCAGCGCCGTCAATGGCGGCCTGACACTGAGCATAGCGCGCAACGTTAACGTCAACGCCGCGATTGATGTGGGAACCTTTAACTTCCTGGGGGGAACCTGGACTCAAAACAGTGCAAACCCACCTACATTTCAGGCCCATGACTTTCGCTTGAATGGCGGCTCCTTCCTGCGCGCGAACGGGGGGGATGGAAGTTCAAGCAACCCTTACCTGCTCACCGACGTTTATGGTGTGCAGGGGATGCAAGGGTTCCTGAGCAGCCACTTCAAACTGGCCAATGATATCCAGGCTGTAGGTACCCAGAACTGGAACTGTGATTCCTCTTGCAGTGGATTTGTGCCTATCGGCAACTTCGATCGACCTTTCACAGGCTCTTTGGACGGTGGCGGTCACCTGATCGATAAGCTTCAGGTCTCGGTCCATGCCTCCTCGCAAAGCACCAACGCTGAGGCCGGGCTGTTTGGCACTTTAGGAAGCGGGGCTCATGTTACCCACTTGGGCCTTACTGACGGTTTTTTCTCGGCTTCCGGTGGCAATGATAATTTTGCTGGTAGCCTCGCCGCGCGCAATTTGGGGAGTATCGACAGCAGTTATTCCACGGGTTCCGTTACAACTGGCGACGCCAACGCGGATCAAAATATCGCTGGAGGATTGGTAGGCAATAACACCTCCACAACGGTGAACGGTACCGCGCAAGGGGGCACTATCAGCGGCAGCTACTCCACGGCGTCAGTCATCGCGTCCGAGGGCAAAACGTCTGCATTCGCGGGAGGTTTAGTCGGTACCAATGTCCAGGGAACCCTCTATCAAAGTTACGCCGTGGGATCTGCGTCCGCCAGTGACGGTATCGATTCGAACTATGCCGGCGGGTTGGTCGCAAGCAATATCGGTACAGTGCAGCAAAGTTACGCCTTGGGCAGCGCAACAGCCTTACGGGGTAATCGGACCTTCGTTGGCGGTTTGCTCGGGCAGCACAGTGGCAATGCCATCACCGACTCCTTCTACGCGACCACCGATAGCTCAGGTGCGGGCATTAATAATGCGAGCAATTACAACAGCTTTGGCATCGGTAAGAGCCGGAGCGAGCTGACCACGCTCAGCACTTTCCAGAACTGGGACATCGATGCTACGGGCGGGACCGGGAGGGCTTGGCGCCTATACGAGGGGCAGACGACGCCGTTGCTGCGCAGCTTTCTCAAACCAGTGAATGCAACGGTGAACGATAATGGCCGGGTCTACGACGGGAGCACTGCAACGGTAAGTGGAAATGGCTTTACGCTATCAGCTAGCAGTGCCCAGGTCCTGGGCACGCCGATCTATGCTAGCACCTCTGCCCGTAATGCCGGCGCCTACGCCCTGAGCATGAGTGGCCTCTACTCCGATCAGCTCGGCTACGACATCAGTTACGTCCAGGGGACATACACCATCTCCCAACGCGCGATTGGCGGTGCATTCACCGCTGACGATAAGGTCTACGACGGCACGACTAGCGCCACTGTGCATGGCGGTCTCGACAGCAACACTGTCGTGGCGGGTGATGACTTGAACGTCACCACCAGCGGTCTTTTTGCCGACAAAAACGTCGGTCAAGGCAAAGCCGTCAGCGTCTTCGGCAGTCTGACCGGAGCCGATGCGGGCAACTATCAATTTACTGCCCCGAGTAATGTTGTCGCGGCCATCACGCCAAGGACGATTGGCGGTGCCTTCACCGCCGACAACAAGGTCTACGACGGCACCACCACTGCCACAGTGCATGGCGGTCTCGACAGCAACACAGTCGTGGCGGGTGATGACTTGAGCGTTACCACCAACGGCCTTTTTGCCGATAAGAACGTCGGTCAAGGCAAAGCCGTCAGCGTCTTCGGCAGCCTGACCGGAGCCGATGCAGACAACTATCAATTTACTGCCCCGAGTAATGTTGTCGCGGCCATCACGCCAAGGACGATTGGCGGTGCATTCACCGCCGACAACAAGGTCTACGACGGCACGACTAGCGCCACTGTACATGGCGGTCTCGACAGCAACACAGTCGTGGCGGGTGATGACTTGAACGTCACCACCAGCGGTCTTTTTGCCGACAAGAACGTCGGCCAAGGCAAGGCGGTCAGCGTCTTCGGCAGCCTGACCGGAGCCGATGCGGGCAACTATCAATTTACTGCCCCGAGTAATGTTGTCGCGGCCATCACGCCAAGGACGATTGGCGGTGCATTCACCGCCGACAACAAGGTCTACGACGGCACGACTAGCGCCACTGTGCATGGCGGTCTCGACAGCAACACAGTCGTGGCGGGTGATGACTTGAGCGTCACCACCAGCGGTCTTTTTGCCGACAAGAACGTCGGCCAAGGCAAAGCGGTCAGCGTCTTCGGCAGCCTGACCGGAGCCGATGCGGGCAACTATCAATTTACTGCCCCGAGTAATGTTGTCGCGGCCATCACCCCAAGGACGATTGGCGGTGCCTTCACCGCCGACAACAAGGTCTACGACGGCACCACCACTGCCACAGTGCATGGCGGTCTCGACAGCAACACAGTCGTGGCGGGTGATGACTTGAGCGTCACCACCAACGGCCTTTTTGCCGATAAAAACGTCGGTCAAGGCAAAGCCGTCAGCGTCTTCGGCAGTCTGACCGGAGCCGATGCGGGCAACTATCAATTTATCGCTCCGAGTAACGGCAGCGTTGTCGCGGCCATCACGCCAAGGACGATTGGCGGTGCCTTCACCGCTGACAACAAGGTCTACGACGGCACGACTAGCGCCACTGTGCATGGCGGTCTCGACAGCAACACAGTCGTGGCGGGTGATGACTTGAGCGTTACCACCAACGGCCTTTTTGCCGATAAGAACGTCGGTCAAGGCAAAGCCGTCAGCGTCTTCGGCAGCCTGACCGGAGCCGATGCGGGCAACTATCAATTTATCGCTCCGAGTAATGTTGTCGCGGCCATCACCCCAAGGACGATTGGCGGTGCCTTCACCGCCGACAACAAGGTCTACGACGGCACCACCACTGCCACAGTGCATGGCGGTCTCGACAGCAACACAGTCGTGGCGGGTGATGACTTGAGCGTCACCACCAACGGCCTTTTTGCCGACAAGAACGTCGGTCAAGGCAAAGCCGTCAGCGTCTTCGGCAGCCTGACCGGAGCCGATGCAGGCAACTATCAATTTACTGCCCCGAGTAGTGTTGTCGCGGCCATCACCCCAAGGACGATTGGCGGTGCCTTCACCGCCGACAACAAGGTCTACGACGGCACCACCACTGCCACAGTGCATGGCGGTCTCGACAGCAACACAGTCGTGGCGGGTGATGACTTGAGCGTCACCACCAACGGCCTTTTTGCCGATAAAAACGTCGGTCAAGGCAAAGCCGTCAGCGTCCTCGGCAGTCTGACCGGAGCCGATGCAGGCAACTATCAATTTACTGCCCCGAGTAATGTTGTCGCGGCCATCACCCCAAGGACGATTGGCGGTGCCTTCACCGCCGACAACAAGGTCTACGACGGCACGACTATCGCCACTGTGCATGGCGGTCTCGACAGCAACACAGTCGTGGCGGGTGATGACTTGAGCGTTACCACCAACGGCCTTTTTGCCGATAAGAACGTCGGTCAAGGCAAAGCCGTCAGCGTCTTCGGCAGCCTGACCGGAGCCGATGCGGGCAACTATCAATTTGTCGCTCCGAGTAATGGCAGCATCGTCGCTTCAATACTTCCGGCTACCTTGAAGATAACGGCGAACGACCAGGTTGTGCCTTGGAGCGGTCGCCCCTATTCGGGAGGTAACGGCGTCCGTTATGCCGGATTCGTGGCAGGCGAAGATGCAAACGAACTCGCTGGTCTGCCCCTGCGCTATGCAGGCTCCGCCCAAAACGCTGTTGCAGCGGGAACTTATTCTATTGCACCGCTGGGGCCACTAACGTTCGGCAACTATATTATTGGTTACGAGAATGGGAGCTTGCGGATCACATCAGTTCCCGTTTTACCGAACTTGATACCTCCTCCAGCAGGCGAAATTGAGCGTGGTTTGAGTCACTCCCAGAGGGTCGAGTATTTGGGGGTCGAGGCGGTGCCACTGCGGGGGGATGACGACTTAAGGAGTGGTCGTTACAGACTGCCACTTAACTTCACTCCTGGTGGTTTCATCCACGCGGGCAATTAACCCCGAGCTGCGCAGTTCATAGCGCGTTTCGACATTATCGGCGGGAGCCGCTAACGACACATGGAGTTGCAGGGCTGGCTTAAAAATGCCTGAAGGGCTGCGGCCTCACTCACAGTTGCTCCAACAGCCAGGTGCGAAACGCAATCAACGAAGGCAGCCTTTCATTGCGCGGCGGATAAACCAGGTAATAACTGCGCTGACTGGCGAAGGGCTGCCCCAGGCTGATCAATTCGCCCTTGGCCAGTTCGTCGCTCACCAGGATACGCGGCACCAGGCCGATGCCGATGCCTGCGCGCACGGCCTGGATCAGGTGCGATGTCAGCTCAAAGCTCGGCCCCAGGCGCATCAGGCGATGGGGCAGGCCGTGATGGCTGAACCACTCGCCCCAGACGCTGGCATTGTTTGCCACATTCAACAGCATCTGCTGCGCCAGGTGCTGCGCTTGCCAGTCTTTATGGGCCAGGGCGGCTTCGGGCGACATGATCACCAGCAGTTCTTCCATGTGCAGCCGATGGCTGATCAGCCCTGGCAGATCGGCACTGCCCACGACGATGGCGGCATCGATGCCGCTGGTTTCGAAGTCGATGGCGTCGATCCGCGAATGGATGTGCACCAGCATGCCGGGGTGGCTTTTGTAAAAATCATGCAGGCGCGGCAACAGCCACTTTGAGCCAAAGGTCGGCAAGGTGGCCAGGCGCAGGGTGCCGCTGCCCGATTGGTAGGCCAGGGCCTGCAACGTGGCGCTGCGGATCAGGCCGAGCGCATGGCTCATCTCGCGCTGATACAGCCTGCCCACGTCGGTCAACTGGACGTGCCGGCCTTCGCGGCGAAACAGCGTCAGGCCCAGTTGCTGCTCCAGTGCCTGAACCTGTCGGCTCACGGCGCTCTGGGTCAGGGACAGCTCCACGGCCGCGCGGGTGTAGCTTTCGTGCCGCGCAGCGGCTTCAAACGCCAGCAGCAGCGACATCGAAGGGGTGAGGTGACGGTAATTCATTCGTAAAAGTCATCGATAGCGGCAGGATTATGCGTTTGTAGTGCGTCGTAACCTGCAGGATCATGGACCAAACCAACGACCTGAGGCTGACCTATTAATGCCCAGGCGACAAGTATTTCGACTTTCCGTGACCAGAGACCTGCCCGCGATGATCGCCCCGTTGCCTACCGCTGCACCTGCGCCGCATTACCCGGAGTTTCTGCAGGTCTTGCAGGCCAGCGGCTTTCGCGGCCAGCTCAGTGCCGACTACGCCACCCGCACCGTGTTGGCCACCGATAACTCGATCTATCAGCGCCTGCCCCAAGCGGCCGTATTTCCCCTGGACGCCGACGATATTGCGCGCATCGCCACCCTGATGGCCGAACCGCGCTTTCGCCAGATCAAACTGACCCCGCGCGGCGGTGGCACTGGCACCAACGGCCAGTCGCTGACCGATGGCATCGTGGTCGACCTGTCGCGCCACATGAACGCGATTCTTGAGATCAACGTGGCCGAGCGCTGGGTGCGGGTGCAGGCAGGCGTGGTCAAGGACCAGCTCAATGCCGCGCTCAAGCCCCACGGGCTGTTCTTCGCCCCGGAGCTGTCGACCTCCAACCGCGCCACCGTGGGCGGCATGATCAACACCGACGCCAGCGGCCAGGGCAGTTGCACCTACGGCAAGACCCGCGACCATGTCCTTGAACTGCACAGTGTGTTGCTCGGCGGCGAGCACCTGCATAGCCGGCCGCTGTCCGACAGCGAGCTTGACGCGGCGTGCGCGCAGGGCGGGCGTATCGGTGAGGTGTACCGTACCGCGCGGCAGATCCATGATACTCAGGCCGAACTGATCGCCTTGGTGTTCCCCACGCTCAATCGCTGCCTCACCGGTTACGACCTGGCGCACCTGCGTGACGAGCAGGGGCGTTTCAACCTCAACAGTGTGCTGTGCGGCGCCGAAGGCTCGCTCGGCTACGTGGTCGAGGCCCGGCTCAATGTGCTGCCGATTCCGCGCTATTCGGTGTTGGTCAATGTGCGCTACGCCAGCTTCATGGACGCGCTGCGCGACGCCAACGCCTTGCTTGCGCACGCGCCGCTGTCCATCGAGACCGTGGATTCCAGGGTGCTGCAGCTGGCTATGAAGGACATTGTCTGGCACAGCGTCGCCGAGTATTTCCCCACCGAGGCCGTGCGCCCGACGCTGGGCATCAACCTGGTGGAATTCAGCGGCGACGATGTGGCGCAGGTCAACGCACGGGTGGCGGCCTTTGTCGCGCACTTGCAGAGCGACGCCACCCTCGAACGGCTGGGCCACACCCTGGCCGAAGGCGCCGAAGCGGTGACCCGCGTCTACGCCATGCGCAAACGCTCGGTGGGGCTACTGGGTAATGTCGACGGTGAGATTCGCCCGCAGCCCTTTGTCGAAGACACTGCCGTGCCGCCGGAGCGTCTGGCCGATTACATCACCGAGTTTCGCGCCTTGCTCGACAGCTATGGCCTGGCCTATGGCATGTTCGGCCATGTCGACGCCGGCGTGCTGCACGTACGGCCGGCGCTGGACATGAAAGACCCGGCCCAGGCCGCCCTGGTCAAACCAATCTCCGACGCCGTGGCCGCCCTGACCCAGCGTTACGGCGGGCTGCTGTGGGGCGAGCACGGCAAGGGTTTGCGCTCCGAATACGTGCCTGCATTCTTCGGCGAACTGTACCCGGCGTTGCAAGCGCTCAAGGGCGCCTTTGACCCGCACAACCAGCTCAACCCTGGCAAGATCTGCACGCCGCCAGATGCCGCCCAGGGGTTGCTCAAGGTTGACGAAGTGACGCTGCGCGGCGACCTCGATCGGCACATCGACGAACGCGTGTGGCAGAGCTTCGGCACCGCCATGCATTGCAACGGCAACGGCGCCTGCTACAACTACGACCCCGATGACGCCATGTGCCCCTCGTGGAAGGCCACCCGCGAACGCCAGCATTCGCCCAAGGGCAGGGCGTCGCTGATCCGCGAGTGGTTGCGTCTGCAGGGCGCAGCCAATATCGACGTACTGGCCGTGGCCCGTGGCCGACTGGCCTGGTTGGGCGGGTTACCGACGAGGCTGCGCAACAACCTGGCGCGCTCGCGCGGTAAGGCGGACTTTTCCCATGAGGTGTATGACGCCATGGCGGGCTGCCTGGCGTGTAAATCCTGCGCGGGCCAGTGCCCGATCAAGGTCAATGTGCCGGAGTTTCGCTCGCGGTTCCTGGAGCTGTATCACGGTCGCTATCAACGTCCGTTGCGCGACTACCTGATCGGCTCGCTGGAGTTCAGCATTCCCTACCTGGCTTACGCGCCGGGCCTTTACAACGCGGTCATGGGCGCCGGTTGGATGAGTCGCCTGCTGGCGCGCCATGTCGGCATGCTCGACAGCCCGCTGATCCACCGCCACGACCTGCAGGCCACGCTCAACGCGTGCAAGGTCAAGGTTGCCAGCGTGCCGACCCTGCGCGAGCTGACGCCTGCGCAACGCGAGCGCAGCGTGGTGCTGGTGCAGGATGCATTCACCCGTTACTTCGAAACACCGTTGCTGGCGCACTTTATCCAACTGGCTCATCAGTTGGGCTATCGGGTGTTTCTGGCGCCCTATAGCGCCAATGGCAAACCCTTGCATGTGCAGGGCTTCCTCGGCGCCTTCGCGAAAGCGGCGATTCGCAATGCCACGCAACTCAAGGCGCTGGCCGACTGCGGCGTGCCGCTGGTGGGGCTGGATCCGGCGATGACGCTGGTGTATCGCCAGGAGTACCGCAAGGTGCCGGGGATTGGCGAATGCCCGACGGTGCTGCTGCCTCAGGAATGGCTGGTCGACGCGCTGCCGGAGCGCGCGACCCACCGCTCGCAGACCTTCCGGCTGCTGGCGCACTGCACCGAAAAGACCAACGCCCCGGCAAGTACCGCGCAGTGGCAAGCCGTGTTTGCCCGATTGGGGCTCACGCTGGTCAGCGAGGCGAGTGGCTGCTGCGGGATGTCCGGCACTTACGGGCATGAGGCCCGCAATCAGCACACGTCGAAGACCATTTTCGAGCAGTCATGGGCGGGCAAGCTGGACCGGCCCGGTGAGGCGCTGGCCACCGGGTATTCCTGCCGCAGTCAGGTCAAGCGTCAAGCCGGCAAGCACCTGCGCCACCCGTTGCAAGTGGTGCTGGAGCATGCCGTCAGCCTTACTCTTTGACGTCCATGAACTCTTCGGCCCACGCCATGTAGCTGGCCGGCAACGTGTAGGTGTGCGTGAGTTCGGTGGCGCTGAGGTTGGAGGTGCGGTGGGTCAGTTGGCGCTGCGCGCGCAGGCTGTCGTAGGTGGCCTTGATGGCCGCAAAGTAGGCGCCATGGCCGGCCACCACCACGCGCACACCGAGGCTGGCCAGGCGTGCTGCGTCGTTGAGCTTGGGGTTGG
The DNA here is from genome assembly GCF_017832155.1 of Pseudomonas sp. PvP025. Classification (NCBI taxonomy): domain Bacteria; kingdom Pseudomonadati; phylum Pseudomonadota; class Gammaproteobacteria; order Pseudomonadales; family Pseudomonadaceae; genus Pseudomonas; species Pseudomonas sp. PvP025. The sequence goes on from NZ_JAFIBJ010000001.1 coordinate 596,341, forward strand.
CGTAGGTCACCAGCATCAGCGGCACGCTGAGGTTCTCGGCGATCTGCTCCAGGTGCTCGAAGTCCTTGACGCCGACCATGCAGATGCCGTCGGCACCGGCCTTTTCGTAGGCCCTGGTGCGCTTGATCACGTCCTCGGTGGGCAGCACGCCGGCGTTGGTGCGCGCGATGATCGACAGCGCGGGATCGACCCGAGCCTCGAGGGCTGCCCTGACCTTGCCGATGCCTTCGTCGATGGAAATCAGATCGGTGGATTTGCGCCCGAATTGCGCGGGCAGCAGGGTGTCTTCGATGGTCAGTGCGGCCACGCCGGCGCGTTCGAGTTCTTCGACGGTGCGCATCACGTTCAGGGCATTGCCGTAACCGTGATCGGCATCGGCGATAAAGGGCAGTTGGGCGACGCGACCGATGCGCGTGGCCTGTTCGACGAACTCGCTGAGGGTAATCAGCGCGAAATCGGGCGCCGCCAGCACCTGCAACGAGGCGACCGAGCCGCCCAGGATGCCGACCTCGAAACCCAGGTCGGCCGCAATGCGTGCGGACATCGGGTCGAATACAGAAGCTGTTTCGACGCACTGGGGGGCGGCAAGCAACTCACGAAAATTGCAGCGAAGCGCTGAGTGGGAAATTTTTGGCATGATCTTTCCTGGTTCTGGCCATCGTCTAATGCACGATCAATGCCTGTTTATAAACCAGCGAGCCTACCACGCAGATGAAATCAGCGTTATGACGTTTAAGAATGGGCCATGCGCCAGGCACATAACCCTCAAGGGCAGGCATAGCGATGCCTGGCGGTCCTGAGCAGGTCGCGCAGTTTATCGGCCTGCAACGCCAGCGTCATTTGCCGCTCGTCAATCACGATTTCGGCGACGATCAACGCAAGGATCAACGGCGCGGTCACCATCCAGTGCGCATAGAACTCGGTGATCAAGGAGAAGAACACCCCCAGAATCCACAGTCCCAGGACCCATTTTGGTGCGCGCTGCTGCAAGGGCACCCACAGCCGCTGCCACTTTTTCAACCGGGTGGTGTGCAGTCTCAGTGAGTCTTCAAGCTTGGACAGATACGTGTTCGACATAAGAGTAGGCCACTGCGTACAGGATGAAGGTTGTTAAACGGTTCGGGCTCTGCCGGGCAACGGTCTGCCCAGCCAGCTCAGGTTGATCTCATGGACGGCGACCCAGTCCCCGTTGGCAGGCTGGGCGGTACAGCGTTTGAATGCGATACACACGCCCTGGTTATCCAGTAAAGCGAAGTCCCGGTAGTCGGGGGTAGAGCTGAACAGCCAGGCAAAGACGCGCATCGCGGTATCCGATTGATCAAATGGGCCAGCTGAATTCGAACAGAGTGCCGCCGTTTTCCATGCGTCGGCAGCTCACCGCACCGCCGTGGGCGAGGGCAATCGCGCGCACCACCGCCAGGCCCAGGCCGCTGCCGCCCTGGGCCCGGGAGCGCGAGTTTTCGCCGCGCTGGAAAGCTTCGAACAGGTGCACGGCAAATTCGGCGTCGATGCCGGGGCCGTCATCGCGCACCCGCAGATAATGGATCGCGTCGCGCGTGCTCAGGTGGATGTTGACGTTACCCGGCGTGGCGTGGCGGCGGATATTGTCCAGCAGGGCGAGCAAGGCCTGGCGGATCCGCCCGGGATCGCAGCGCATCAAACGGCGTTGCAGGTCCAGGTGCAGCACAAACCCGGCGGCCGTGAGGCTCGGTTCGAACAGCCGCACATCGTCCTCGATCCCGGCAGCGAGGTCGGCGTTCTGCAGGTGCAGTTCCAGGTAGCCGCTGTCGGCCAGCCCGACCACCCGCAGGTCTTCGATCAGCCGCGTCAGCCCTTCGACCTGACCCAGCAGGCTGTAGAACTGCGCGTTGTCCGGTTCGAACACGCCTTCGGCCAGGCCTTGCAGGCGTCCGCGCAGGATGGTCAGGGGCGTACGCAGTTCGTGGGCAATCGCCGCGTTCCAGAACGCCTGCTCCTGGGCCATGCGTTTAAGGCGCTGAGCCATGCTGTTGAAGTCATCCACCAGAATCGCCGCCTCGCCGATGGGGTGTTCACCCGCCACGGCTTGCGCTTCCAGGTCACCGTCGGCCAGTTTGCGCAGGTTCTCGGCGACCGAGTTCAAGGGCATCAGAATCCGGCGCGACAACTTCAACGCCACCACCGCGCCCACGGCCAGGCCCACCAGGGTGATCAGCCCCATCCAGGCCCATTCGATATTGGACGGCATCCACGTGTCCACGTCTTCTTCGGACAGCGGCCAATAGGCCCACAACAGCGAATAGAACACGTAGGAGCCGATCACGGCGAGGGCGATGACGCACAGCACCACGGCCGACATCGACACAATGATCTGGCGGCTCAAACCGTTGAGGATTTTCACGTCACACTCCCAAACCGGTAACCCACGCCCCGGATACTTTCGGGCACGCCTTGCAGGCCGAGGTCTTCGATCTTGCGGCGCAACTTGCTGATGTGGCTGTCCACCGTGCGTTCCAGGCTGTCGCTTTCCGGCGAGCACAGCGCCAGGAGCTCGGCGCGGCTGAACACGCGCTTGGGCGCTTTGGCCAGTTGCGCGAGCAACTTGAATTCGGTGGCGGTGAGCAGCAGCGTTAATGCCTCACCCGCTCTGCGCACCGTGACTTCGTGGCTTTCGATATCGATCTCGAACGCATCCACGCGCAGCACGCTGCTGGCCGACACGTATTGATAGTCGGTGGTGCGGCGCAGCACGGCCTGGGTGCGCGCCACCACTTCGGCCGGATTGAACGGTTTGACGATGTAGTCGTCGGCGCCGATGCGCAGGCCCATCAGCTTGTCCAGGTCCTGGTCCTGCGCGGTCAGCATGATCACCGGCGTATTGCCGCGATGGCGTACTTCGGCGAGCACCTTCCAGCCGTCCACATGGGGCATGAGCACATCGAGCAGCAGCAGGTCCGGCTTGAGCGTCTGATGCAGCTCCAGCGCGCGCCGGCCGTCCAGCGCATGGGCGGTGCGAAACCCGGCGCGCTTGAGGTAGGCGATGAGGATGTCGGCGATTTCGGGTTCGTCTTCGGCGATCAGTACCAGCGCCTGGGTTTCCCGGGGGCTGTTGGGCAGGTCATTCATGGCGGGCTCGGTGTTGTGGTTGCCGTGGGGCTGGGGGGATTGTGCGTAATTACCATGCGCTTTTGTGGGAGGGTTTGTGGAGAAATGATGGAGAGGGGGATATTGCCAAAAATGTTACGGATTTGGAGGCATTTGATGGGGGAATATCCGTTGCTGCGAGGATGGCTGCTATGGATTCCGCCCTTACGGCGGCCCACGGATTCAAGCCTGCGTTCGGCCAGCGTGGTTGACGGGGCGCCCACGATCAAAAGCCAAGCCAAAGCAGATCAAAAGCAGTGTGATATCCATCAGACCAATGGAGATCAAAATGTGGGAGGGGGCGTGCTCCCGATGGCAGTGGGTCAGCTACACATAAGCTGACCCACCCTCATCGGGAGCAAGCCCCCTTGTTGTACAGCGCTCGGCAGACCATCCCGGTCGGCTCTCAGGCTGCCCCGCTCTTAGCGCATATGCAAAATGATCGGGCTACTGCTGGCCGGGTCGGTGTGGCCGCGCAGTTTGTTGACGTCCTTGGCGTCGACTGCGCCGCCAGTGTTGCCCCAGGTGCTGCGCATGTAGGTCAGCACCTGGGCGATTTCCTGGTCGGACAGTTGCTCGCGGAACGCCGGCATGCGGTAGGCATCTGGTACGCCAGCGGCGACGATGCGTTGGGAGCCGTTGAGGGTGATGTTGATGGCCGAGGCGGCTTCCTTGGCCAGCGCCGAGGTGGCGCCGGCCAGGGGTGGCATCCAGTCGGGCTGGCCCTTGCCGTCCGGGCCGTGGCAGGAGGCGCAGCGTGTCGCGTACAGATGGGCGCCGGGGCGTGCGTCGGTGGCGGCGGCCTGGTACTGCCAGGGCGCACCGTCGCGCTGCGGATCGCCGGGCAGTGCCTTGAGGTAGCGGGCGATGGCGGCCAGGTCGTCGTCGGTCATGAACTGCGTGGAGTTGTTGAAGGCCTCGGTCATCGAGCCGTACACCACCGCGTGCTGGTTGCGCCCGGTCTTGAGGAATTGCACGATCTGCGGCTCGCTCCAGCGGCCCAGGCCGGTGTTGTGGTCCTGGCGCAGGCTCGGCGCGTACCAGCCATCGAGCAGCGCACCGGCGAGGAACGGCGTGCCGGTCTCATCCAGGGCTTTTTCGTTGAAGGCCAAACCGCGCGGCGTATGGCAACTGCCGCAATGACCAGGGCCCTGGACGATATAGGCGCCACGGTTCCACAGCGCATCCTGGCCGGGTTTGGCGGCGTAGGTGGCCGTGGGGGCGAACACGCCGTTCCACAGGGCGATGGGCCAGCGCATATTCAGCGGCCAGGGGATGGCGCCGGGAATATTGGGCTCGCTGGCCGGTTGCACGCCTTTCATGAAGAACGCATACAGCGCGCGCACGTCATCGTCGCTGAGCTTCACATAAGACGGGTAGGGCATGGCCGGGTAGAGTCGGCGGCCGCCCGGCGCCACGCCTTGGCGTACCGCGCGGTCGAAGTCGGCCAGGCTGTAGGCGCCGATGCCGACGTCTCGATCCGGGGTGATATTGGTGGCGTGGATCGCCCCCAGCGGCGTGGCCATTTCCAGGCCGCCGGCAAAGGGCGCCTTGCCGGCGAGGCTGTGGCAGGCCACGCAGTCGCCGAGGCGCGCGACATACTCGCCACGGCTGACCAGCGCGGGGTCGAAGGTTGTGGCCTGTTCCTGCTCGAACGGCGAGGCAGGCTCACGGGTGACATACCAGGCCAGCAGGCCGGCAGCGATCAGGCAGGGCAGGGCAAGCCAGCCTGCGGTTCGGGCGAATCGTCGGGTGTTCATGGGCGTTCCCTGTCCTTAGCTGAAGGTGTATCGGCTCAATGGCAAGCTGCGGATGCGCTGGCCGGTCAACTGCGCCACCGCGTTAGCCACGGCCGGCGCCACTGCGGGCAGCGGGGGTTCGCCGATACCGCCCATTTTTTCGCCACTCTCGACGATCTTCACGTGCACCTGCGCCATGCGCGAGGGCGGCAGGATCGGGTACAGGTCGTAGTTGCGTGCGCGTGGCTTGCCGTCCACGTACACCGCTTCCTCGATCAGGGTTTGCGACAGACCCAACGCCACAGCGCCGGCCACCTGCGCCTGCACGATGGCAGGGTTGACGATGCTGCCGGGGTCGATCGCTTCCCAGATGTGATGCACCTTGACCTGGCCGTGCTCGATCGACACTTCGGCGACCACCGCCGCATGGGAGCCGAACGGCGACGCCATCGCCACGCCACGGGCACGACGGCTGCCGTCTTCGGCGGTGTAAGGGCCCCGTTTCCAGCCGCCGGACAACTCGCCTGCAGCCTTGAGCAAGGTAGTCAGTCGCGGGTTGTCGCGCAGCAGGTGCAAGCGCAACTCATAGGGGTCGTGACCGCCCTTGTCCGCCAGTTCATCGAGGAACGCTTCATAGAAAAAATCGTTGAGCGAATTGCCCACCGAACGCCAGTACCCGAGCATGGCCGGGCCTTTGACGTAGATCTGCGCGGTGCGTTTGTTGGCGATTGCGTAGCTTTTGCCCGACAACCCTTCAAGGGCCGCAGGGTCAATCTTGTCACCCTGTTTGCCGGCGAGGGCTTCGGTCGGGCCTTCGGTGGCGCTGACTGCTTCGATGGCGACCGGCAAACCTTTGTCATCCAGCGCAGCGCGGAACTTGACCACCGCCAGCGGGCGCAACACGTCACGCAAAAACTCTTCCTCGCGGCTCCAGATCAGTTTGACCGGGCGGCCCACGGCCTTGGCCAGCGCGATGGCCTGCGGGTAGGGATTGGCCGACTCATAGAGGAAGTGCCGACCGAAAAATCCGCCCAGCAGCGGCGAGTGCAGGGTGATGTTCGCAGGATCAAGGCCGGTGCGCTTGGCGATGTCGGCGCGGAACATGTCCGGTGCCTGGTTGGGCAGCCACACCTCGAGTGAGCCATCGGGGTTGAAGCGCGCCAGCGCCGACGGCGGCTCCAGTTGGGCATGGTTGAGGTATTGGTTGTGGTAGGTGGCCTCGACCCGGGTTTTGGCGTTTTTCAGCGCGCCGGCCACGTCGCCTTCGTTCTCGTCGTCGCGGGTCGGACCTTGCTGGGCGGCGAGGAATTCGCGGTGTTTGTCGCTGGAAAAGTCGGCAGGCATTGCGCGCAGCTTCGAATCGGCGGCCGCTTCCAGCCAATCCACCTGAATCGCTTCGACGGCGCGTTTGGCGTGCCACCAGCGTTCGGCCACCACCGCCACGGCGCCGGGCAGGGTGTGCACCGAATGCACGCCTTTCATCGCTTCGACCTGCGCCTGATTGCGCAGGCTGCCGACGGTCATGCCCAGGCGGGGCGCGTGCTGCACGGCGGCATGGAGCATGTCGTCGACTTTCAGGTCGATGGTATACAGCGCCTTGCCAGTGGATTTGTCGTAGGCGTCCAGGCGTTTCACCGGTTTGCCGATCCAGCGGAACTGGCTCGGGTCGCGCAGGGTGATGCTGGCCGGGTCGGGCACCGGCATGTCCAGGGCACGCCCGGCCAATTCGCCGTAGCCCAGCGAACGGCCGGACGCTGCGTGCACCACGCGGCCGGGCTGGGTGGTGAGTTCGGCGAGCGGCACGCCGAGCTGTTCGGCGCCGGCCTGCAGCAGCATGGCGCGCGCGAGGGCGCCCAGGCGGCGCATGGTCGGGTAGCTCATGCGCACCGACATGCTGCCGCCGGTAATGCGCATGCCGTTTTCCATCACCACGTAGGCTTCGCCCGGTGGAGCGGCCTCGACCACGAAAGTGGCGGGATCGGCGTCCAGCTCTTCGCCGACGATCTGCGCCATGGCGGTGTGGGTGCCCTGGCCACCTTCCATGAAGGGGCTGAGCAGACGCACGCTGCCGTCCGGGCGAATTTCCAGAAACGCCGGCACCTGGGTGCCGCGCTCTGCGGCGTTGGCCGTGGCAGCCTGCACCCGGGCCGAGCCCATCGGCAGGCCGAAGCCGATCACCAGCGCGCCCACGGCGGTGCTGGCCAGAAAGCGTCGGCGCGACAGGTTGACCGGATCACCCAGGGGCAATTCAGGCAGGGGCAGATGCGTATTCATCAGGCACGCTCCTGCTTGGCCAGGTCATCCATGGCGGTGTGGATCGCGTTGTACGTGCCGCAACGGCACAGGTTGACCATGGCCGCGTCGATCTGCGCCGTGGTGGGCGCGGGGGTGTGCTTGAGCAGCGCGGTGGCCGCCATCACCTGCCCGGACTGGCAATAACCGCATTGCGCCACCTGATGCTCGACCCAGGCGGCGACCACGCGCTTACCCACGTCATCGGCTTCGATGGCCTCGATGGTGGTGATTTCGCGGCCCGCCACGGCGGCCACCGGTGTAACGCAGGCGCGTACCACGTTGCCGTCCACCAGCACCGAGCAGGCGCCGCACTGGGCCAGGCCGCAGCCGTACTTGGTGCCGGTCATGCCCAGGTCATCGCGGATCACCCACAACAGGGGCGTGTCGGCGTCGGCCTCGACTTGATAGGCTTTTTGGTTGATGCGTAATTCCATGGCGGGTTCACCTGCTGATCATCGGTCGGTGTAGCTGAGTTCTTATAAGAGGTGCGACGCAGGTCGCCCATGTTTGCACTCTAGACCACCGGGCCAGGGCTATCTATCCAATCGGCGGCAACTCCGTAGGATCAGGCAAGTATTCAACAGGAATGCGCTAGTGCAGGGGTGTAGTCCTTTACTGATCTGCCGGGCAGGGCTGCACTTTTTTTCATTCTTCTGATCTATCCCTGTCACGAGCGCGCGCATTCCGCGCGCAGGCAGCAGGACCCGACCGGATGCGGATGAACCACCTTTCAACCTGTTTAATCAAACGCTGGCCGCTGCTGTTCGCAGCGATTCTGGCGCTCTGTGCCACGGCGTGCAGCCAGCAGCAGGGCCGCGATATGGCCCGGCAGTTCAGCGAAGGCAAACCTGATGAGTTCTTCCAGACCAGCGTGGACCGCATGGCAACGTTGGGCATGCGCGATAACCTGCAAAGCCTGTATCTGTTGATGAACAAGCTCTACCTGCGCAACCCGAGCCAGTGGCGTCAGTCGGGCTACCCGGATGCCGTGACCGCCGCGCGGACAATCCGCCAGGCCATTGAAAACCGTCAGCCGTTGCCGGCACTTGGCGAGCGTCGCGACCTGGCAGCCTTGAGTTACTCGCTGAGCCCGGAGTTTCGCGGCGACCGCGTCGGCGCATTCATCTACGCCATCGGCAGCATGCTGGTCACCGCCCATGGCGGGCGCACCCAGTTTTACGTGACCGATTCGATCAACCCGCAATTCGTCAGCAACGCCGCGCGCAATATTGAAAAGGCCACCTGGCTGCTCGGCCAGCGCCAGGACGCCAATGGCGTGTTGCTGCTGTTTTCCAACGAGATCTCGGAGGAGGGCAGCAACCTCAGTTTCGCCGTGGAATTCGGCAAGATCGTCGCGCGCCTGGACCTGCTCACCCAGATCCTCGACGAGCGCTACCGCCGCATTGGTCTCAATTATGCGCAAAGCCTGTTGTTGATGAATTTTCTGCCGGTGCAGTGATACCCAGGGCCGGGGAGTGCGGCGTTTCGCTTTCCCATGTAGGAACTGGCCTATCTTGCAACAGGCCGCTTGAAACACCCCTCCAGCGGCAATAGCCTCGGACTTTTCCTAAAAGTCGAGGCCTACCTTGGGTAAGCGAAAAACGGTTTGGCTCACGGATCGCGACATTCGTTTGCGCTTCATCCTGTTTGCGGTGATCGACACCGCAAGCGTCCAGGGCGTCGCGGCGGGGCTGCTGCTGCCGGCGCAGAAACTGCTGCAGGACTCGCCGACCGAAGCACAGTTGCGCAACACCCTGGACGCGATTCTGGCCACAGATGAAATGTATGGTTTCAGGTTTCCCCCGGGGTCGGAGGCCGATGACTTCATGCAGGCACTGGAGGCTGTTGCCGCAAGCTGATGATTCGTTTGTAAGGAGTGACCCGTCGAAGCCGCCAGGCTTCTTACGCTTCCGAATGCCAAGGACCTGCCCCATGCTGTTGCGCCAATCCCCGCTCCTGTTTGCCGCCCTGACCCTCAGCCTGACGGTGCACGCCGAAACCCTGCAACTGGCACCGGTCGAAGTCAGCACGGCGCCCGCCAGTGCCGGTGAAATGGCTCAGGCGCAGCTCAAGAGCGTGCCTGGCGCCACTAACTACATCGACCTGGACAGCGTGCAACAGGGGCGCGTCAGCACCAATGAGGATGTGTTCAAGTATCAGGCCGGGGTGTATGCCAAGGCTGCGAATAATGAAGGGGTGAAGCTGTCCATCCGTGGCTCGGGCCTGAACCGCAGCCCTGGGTCCCATGCGTCCGGCCTGTTCGAGATGCTCGACGGTTTGCCGCTCACCGGGCCCGGCGGCACGCCCTATGAACTCAAGGACCCACTGTGGCACAGCCGCGTTGAGGTGCTGCGCGGCGCCAACGGCTTTGATCGCGGTGCGCTGGCGTTGGGGGGGGCGGTCAACTACATCACCCGTACCGGCTATGACGCGCCGACTTTGCAACTGCGCTATGAGGCGGGCAGTCGCGGTTATGCCCAGCGTGAAATCAGTTCCGGCCAGGTGCTGGGCGACGCCGACTACTACATCAGCCTCACCGACGCCGCGTCCGACGGCTATCAGCAGCAGAGCGCCGGTAGCGGCAAGGGTATTGCCGCCAACTTCGGCTATCGCTTCAACCCGGACCTGGAAACCCGCTTCTATTTTCGTTACCGCGAAACCGCCAACGACACCCCCGGCAAGCTCACGCGTTACCAGATCAGCCATGATCCGCGTGCCGCCAACAGCCTCAACGCCGCCCGCGATTCCAAGCGCCTGCAACCAGGCTCCACCTGGATCGCCAACAAAACCACCCTGCAATTGGATGAAAACTCAAAGGTCGAGGTCGGCCTGGCCTATCACGATTACCCCATGGACCTGCGCGAAGGCACCAACCGCCTGAAAGTCGCCTACACCGATATCAGCGGCACCCTGAACTACATCCGGCAGGACAGCCTGTTCGGCCATGACAGCAAAACCACCCTCGGCCTGCGCACCACCCAGGCGATGCCCAACAATGGCGCGTCGGAATATGTACGTACGCCGGCCGCAAATACCGCCAGCTACGCGCCAGGCACCAAGACCCGCGATTATTCCTACCTCGGGTCCGACACCGTGCTGCATATTGGTAATGACCTGGAACTGTTGCCGGACCTGTGGCTGACCACCGGCCTGGCGGCCATTTATACGCGCCGCGAAACCCAGGTTACCTACCCGCAAGGTCAGGCGCCGCTCAGTCAGCATGACTGGGATTACGCACCGCGCATTGGCCTGCGTTATGACTTCAATCCGCAATTGCAGGTATACGGCAACCTCAGTCGCTCGGTCGAGCCGCCGCATGCGTGGTCGATGATCTGGGGTTCCAACAAATACTTCACCAGCGGCCCGGCCAAAGGGCTGGCGCGTGAAGGCGTGAGCCTGAGAAACCAGACCGCCACCACCCTGGAAGTCGGCGGACGGGGTGAAGCGTGGCTTGGTGCCTGGGACCTGGCGCTGTACCGCTCCGAAGTGCGCCACGAACTGCTGGCCGTGGAAACCCAGGCCCAGACCGCCACCAGCAACGCCGTGATTGCCGAGGCCAACGCCAGCCCCACGGTGCATCAGGGCGTGGAACTGAGCCTGCTCAGCCCGCTGTGGGACGGCGGCCGCGAGGGCCGGCTCGATCTGCGCCAGGCCTACACCTTCAGCGACTTCCACTACCGTGACGATGACCGCTTTGGCAGCAACACGCTGCCGGGCATCCCCAGGCATTATTACCAGGCGCAAGTTCGCTACAGTCACCCGAGCGGCTTCTACACCAGCCTCAACACCGAGCACTCTTCGCGGGTGGCGGTGGACTATGCCAATTCCTATTACGCGGCCGCCTATACCTTGCTGGGCGCGACCTTTGGCTACGACGCGCCGAAGCAGGACTGGCAGGCGTGGGTCGATCTGCGCAATCTCACCCACCGCCGCTATGCCAATACGGTCACGCCGGGGTATGACGACAAGGGGCTGGACGTCGCGCGTTCGACCCCGGCGGATGGGCGGGGCATCTATACCGGAGTGTCCTGGCGCTGGCGTTGAGTTCAGGATCCGCAACGGATTAATGGGTGGCAGGCAATTTCACGGTGAAGGTTGTGCCGGCCTCTGCCGATGAACTTACCGCCACATCACCGCCATGCACCTTGGCCAGTTCGCGCACGATATACAGGCCAAGGCCCACGCTGCGCACCTGGCTGCCTTGATCGGTGCCACGGGTCATGGGTTCGAACAGATTGGCGAGCAGCCCCTCGGGAATCGCGGTGCCATGGTTGTGTACGGCGACTTCACAGACGTTATTACCGATTCGCGAGGTGATGCGGATTTCGCGCTGCAGGTCGCCATACGCCACGCTGTTGGCCACCAGGTTGCCGATAATCTGTTGTACGCGGTCGGCATCCAGGCTCGCGCTGCCAAAGCCCTCGATATGGTGCACCAGTGTCGCCTTGGGGAAGGCGACACGCAGTTCCTCGACGGCATGGTGAATGACTGTGTGAAAGTCCAGCGGCGCGGCGCGGATAATGATGCCCTGACCAACCCTGGCCTGGGTGAAGTCAAGCAAGTCGGCGATCATGCGCTGGGCGCGCTCGGATGACTGGTCGATATGCCCCAGCAGTTGGCGCTCCTTTGGCGTGCACTCACCACGGCTGAGAAAATCCGAAGCCATGCGAATGGCCGTGAGCGGGTTTTTCAAATCGTGGCTGACAATCGCCACCATCTGTTCGGCGAACATCGCGCGCCGCTGCGAGATGGCATAGGCTTGCTTGAGTTCCGCCTGCGCCTGATGCAGGGCGATTTCAGTGGCGGTTTTTTCCTGCAACAGGGCTTCGGCCAGCTTGCGCGCGTTCAACAGCTCGCGTTCGTACTTGTCACGGTCAGTGGTACCGAACAGCGCCAGGTCGTACACCACGGCGTCGCCGAGTTGGCGACGATTGCCATTGAGCAGCACCGTCACTTTCTGCCCGTCGCGGTGCACGGTGTCGAGCTTCACCTCGGTGACGCTGCCGTGCATGCGCAGCATCGGCGCCAGGTGCGTTTGATGGAAAATTCGCCCGCCCATGGTCAGCAGGTCCTGGAAGCGCCGGCCACACAGCTCCTGGGCACTGAACCCCAACCAGTCGGTGAAGCGTGCATTGACCTGCAGAATCGTGCCGTCTTCGGCAGTCACGGCCAGCGCACAGGCGGCGCTGTCGAACAGGTCAATGGGCATGGGCGGCTGCCCACGGCGCCAGGAAGCTGTGCATCGCCGCCGCGCACGCCACTGGCGCGCTCATGTGCGGACAATGGCCTACGTTGTCGATCAGGCAATAAGTGCTGTTGGGGACTACGCGATGCAGGTATTCACCCACCACGACCGGGGCAATCAGGTCGTCGCTCGATTGCAGGATCAACACCGGGGCGGCCAGGCCGGTCACATCTTCACGGTTGTCCGCCATGAAGGTCACGCGTGCGAATTGCCTGGCAATGTCCGGTTCGGTGCGGCAGAAGCTCTCGGTCAGCGCTTCGCCGAGTTCCGGTTGCCCGGGCGCACCCATGATCACCGGGGCCATGGCACTGGACCAGCCGAGGTAATTGCTGTCGAGTGTGTCAAGCAGGTCATCGATGTCGCTGCGCTTGAAACCGCCGATGTAGCCTGCGTCGTCGATGTAGCGGGGCGATGGGCCAATCATCACATGGGCCGCGATGCGCCCGGGCTGCAGGCGGTCGGCGAGGACGCCGATCATCGCGCTGACCGAGTGGCCCACCAGAATCACCGGGCCCCGGGCATAGGCGTCAATGATTTCATTCAAGTCACGAGCATAACCGTCCAGCGTGCTGTACTTGGTCTTGTCGAAGGCGACAAGGTCCGACAGGCCTGCACCCACCAAGTCATACATCACTACGCGGAAACGCTCGGTAAAATGCGGCGCCAAATAGTTCCACATCGCCTGGTTGCAGCCGAAGCCATGGGAGAACACCAGGGTCGCCATGCCGTCGCCCATCACATTCACATTGTTGCGGTGGCGTAGGTCCATGGAGGTCTCAAAATTATGGCGTATTGCTATGTGAGGCGCAGTTTAGATAGTCAACGCCTTTGGGTCACGCGTTATAGCGCCGATAGGTTACAGTCAGCGCCATTCAGGACGAAACTTCAGGTAACAAAACATGATGCGGTGGGTACGGCTGTCCGTCTTGAGTCTGCTGGCACTGATGTGCTTCGGCGTGTTTACTGCCGCCCAGGCTGATGTTTCGCCGCTTGGCGTGGCCCTCGATCAGCGGGTGATCGACCTCACCAACACCCTCGACGCCGACACCACCGCCCGTCTGAAAAGCCGGCTAGCCGACCTCGAACAGCGCAAAGGTTCGCAGATTGCCGTGTTGCTGGTGCCCGGAACCGGCGGAGCCAGCATCGAGGATTACGCCAATCAACTGTTTCGCGCCTGGCAACTGGGCCGCAAGGACGTCAACGACGGCATCCTGCTGGTGGTGGCCAAGGACGACCGCAAGGTGCGTATCGAAGTCGGGTACGGGCTGGAAGGCACAGTCACCGATTTGCTTGCCCGCCGGATCATCGAGGAACACATCACCCCGGCGTTTCGCCAAGGCGATTTTGCCGGTGGCGTCAGCCAGGGTGTGAACGACCTCGTTGTGCTGGTTGAGGGCGGCGACTTGCCGGCAGTCGCCGTTCCGGGCGTCAGTCCCCAGGCCATGGCGATACTGCTGGCACTGATCGCCGGCGGCATCGGTGGTGTGTTGATGGCCGCAGGCATGTTGCACTGGCGCCGTGCCTTGATTGCCACGGCTGGAGTGACCCTGCTGCTGACGGTGTACATCGGTGGACGTGAGTGGCCGATATTCCTGCTGGTATTACCGCTGACGATGCTGATCGGCGGTGCCACGTTTGGCGCGTTGTGGCTGGCGCGCGCAGTCTTTTACTGCGTGATGGCTGCACTGGCGTATATCGTCGGCGTGCTGGCAGCGGCTCGGTTTGTCGAACTCAGTCTTGTTCACTGGCTGCTGTGGCCGTTGGGCGCGGCCGTGGTGCTGGGTCTGTACGTGGGGTTGTTCTTCCTGATCAAGGCATCATGGAAAAGCAGCCCGCGTTTCTTCCTCGTGCGCGTACTGGCGGTTGTCGCGATTTATACCGCGGCGGGCCTGCTGTTGGGGCACGGTGCTCAAGGCTGGTGGGTGGCGATACCGGTGGCGACGATTGCGGCGTTTATCCTGTTCGTGCAGAGCGTCTCCAGTTCAGGCTCGGGCTCGAGCAGCCGCTCCAGTTCAAGCTCCGGCAGCTCGCGCTCCAGCGGCAGCTCGTCCGGCGGCGGCGGATCCAGTGGCGGCGGCGGTGCGTCGGGCAGTTGGTGACACGAGCACTCAGGACAATACGAGGTAATCATTGCGTTGCACGATGGGCGCGTGCGCGCCCTGCACCAGATGCACATAGCGACCGTCCACCAGGTCGATGGGCAGGCAGTCATCCACATCCATCACGGCATCGGTATGCGCCTGGGACCAGCCGCGCAGCATCTGGCGTTTGCCCAGCGTCTTTGCCTCCTGCTTGTTGCGCGCGACGACCAGCAGGTAGTGATGGGCCTCGCCGAAACTGTGGGTGTCGTACCCGCCAAGGTTGATGAAATACAGGCGCGGCGCTCCGGCTTGCGGGGCCAGCGGGCTGAGCTCGACCTTCCAGCCATCGACACCATCCACCGCCATCCAGGCGTCGATGTGTACGCCCTTGGCGCTGCCGAACCAGTTTTCACGCAATTGCGGGTAAGTGGCTTGCAGGGTATCCGCCACGGCGAATACCACATCATGGACTTCGATCCTCGCCCGCGGGTGCTTGCCCCCGAGCATCACGACAAACAGCATTGCAGGTTCTTCCTGGCGACTTGGCAGAGGGCAACCATACTTCGATTGAACCCTTTTGTCCGGTCAATGCCCCACTGTTTACTTGCGAACTCATCAGGAGGTTGTCATGCGTACCATTGATCTGGCCGGCGTACCGGTCCCCGTCATCGGCCAGGGCACCTGGCGCATGGGGGAAGACCCCGACCAGCACCGTGCTGAAGTGGCGGCATTGCAACTGGGGATCGACGAGGGCATGACCCTGATCGATACCGCCGAAATGTACGGTGAAGGGGGCGCCGAGTCCGTCGTCGGCGAAGCCATACGCGGCAAGCGTGACCAGGTGTTCCTCGTGAGCAAGGTCTACCCGCACAATGCCAGCCGAACGGGCATCCCTCGTGCCTGCGAAGCCAGTTTGCAACGCTTGGGCACCGACTATATCGACCTGTACCTGTTGCACTGGCGCGGCCAGTATCCTCTTGAAGAAACGGTCGAGGCATTCGAGCGTTTGCGCGAAGCCGGCAAGATCGGCCGTTGGGGTGTTTCCAATTTTGACGTAGCCGACTTGCAGGAACTCGCCTCACCGGCCTGCGCCACCAATCAGGTGCTCTACAACATCGAGGAGCGGGGGATCGAGTTCGACCTGCTGCCCTGGTGGCAACAACATCATTTGCCGCTGATGGCTTACTGCCCCATCGCCCAGGGCGGCAAATTGCTGTCCAGCCCGACGCTCAAACAGATCGCCCAGCGTCACGAGGCAACGCCTGCCCAGGTCTCCCTGGCGTGGGTACTGCGTCAGGACGGCGTGATCGCCATCCCCAAGGCCGTTACGCCGGAGCATGTGCGACTCAATGCCCGTGCTGCGAACCTGGTGCTGGATGAACATGATCTGGACGCGATCGATCGGGTATTCGGCGCGCCCAAGCGCAAGCATCCGCTGGCGATGGTCTAGCCCTCAGTAACAACCCATCTCGATAGAAACGGCGCCCGTCCCTGGGCGTCGTTTACACATCACATTACGTCAGCTGGACACCGGGCTACGCCAATCGTCCGAGCCGGAGGTGCCCGACACTTCGTGGGTCCAGACAATCTTGCGATACGTGAAATACACGTCTTCCAGATGCGTGAAGTGCGCGTTGTCCGGGTCCTGGCAGTTGGGCATGCGCGATTGGATATCGACGATGGTCGCGCCCTCGAGTTCGATGGTGAAGTAATGCTCCTGGGTGCCGGCCGATGAAGTGCGCAGCCACTCCAGCCGGCATTTCACCTCCTCGCCACTGGTGAGTGCGCTGAAAAGCAGGGGCGATGACTTGTCGAACACCTTGCTGATCATCAATGGTTTATGCACCCGTTGCCCTGTTGGCTGACCGGATTGCGGATCGCGCGGGATGATGACCTGGTGCGCAAACGCCTGGACGAGAATCTGGTCCTCGTGCCCTTCCTGGTAAATATTGCCTACCGAGTCCTGAGTAAAAGTACCTGCCGTAATCAAACCTTGCTTGACGCCAGTGATGGAGAGATACGCGGGTGTTGGCATGACGGGTTTCCTTGTCTGCTTGATAGGGAGTCCATCCCATATTGAAACCGGATGGCCCTGTCTCCTTAACAAAAAACGTGCCGGAAAGTGCAAGGCCTAATGAAATATGGGGGCAGGGTTAGTCGGCGAGTGTCTTTTAATAAGTTGCTGTGAATAAGTGTGTAAGTTTATTGAGGTTGTTTGCGCATGAGTGCGCAATTAGTTGCCGTTTCATCGGGCGGGCGGCAGTGGGCTGGATAAACCATATTTGAGTTTTTTTTCAAAAAAAGTTGCGCAATTTTCTGCGCAGGCCTTGTTTTGCGGGTGTTGTAGGATAAGTCTCAAGTTTATTTTTTTCGCTTGATGAATCTCTTTATCGTGGCTAGTGTTTGCAACTCTTAAAGAGGCTTCTCATCGCTGCCTCAATAGCGTTTTAATGCTTTATTGCGTGTTCAGTGTGTTTTATGAGGTGAGTAGTTGTGCGTGGAGCAAAATGGATTATTTGAAAACGCTGTGTGATTATTATCTTGAGTTGGCGCGGCAACCTTGCTCGCATGCAAGTTTCGCCGGCAATGAAATGCGCTTTTCCAGCGAATATGAGGCCCTGGAAAACGAGCTGGCGAAAATGCAATCGATACACGGTGAACGCCAGCCGGATTGGCAAAAAGTCGTTGAAACCAGCGAGTGCATGTTGCGCGAGCATTCCAGGGATCTGCGTGTCGCGGTATGGCTGG
Source organism: Pseudomonas sp. PvP025 (assembly GCF_017832155.1). Taxonomy (NCBI): domain Bacteria; kingdom Pseudomonadati; phylum Pseudomonadota; class Gammaproteobacteria; order Pseudomonadales; family Pseudomonadaceae; genus Pseudomonas; species Pseudomonas sp. PvP025. The sequence goes on from NZ_JAFIBJ010000001.1 coordinate 613,572, forward strand.
TCTGGGCGCTTTACCAGCGTGAATCGTTTGCCGGCCTGTTGGCCGGACTCGGCCTCCTGTTGCATCTCTGCGAGCAACATTGGGCGGTTGTCTACCCGCTCAAGCTGCGCACCCGCAGTGCGGCTTTTGGCTGGCTGGTATTGCGCCTTGAACCGGTGTTCGACCAAAGCCTGTCGGTTGCAGGCCAGCAGCAGGTGTTTCATCTGCTCCACGAACACCTGTCGCGCCTCGATGAGTGCTGGCGTCAGCGTCTGGGTAATGATGCTCCATTGCTGCTGCCGATTCGCAGGCAATTGTCGGAGCGCCTTGAACATGCCGCGCAAGGCAATCCCGCTCCAGCAGCATTGCCGCATGGGATGACCCAGGTCAAACAGGTGGCGGCTCAATTGCTCAAGCCCGAGCCCGCAATCGAAAACGAAAGGGACGCGGCGAAACGCCTGCGTACCTTGCAGGACCAGGCCCGCCCCCTGTGCAAGTGGTGGTTGGGCCAGGGCGCTGCAGACCTGCGCGCCTTGCGCCTGAGTCGAACACTGGCCTGGCTCTCACTGACCGGTTATCCGGACGCAGACAGCCAGAGAACCACGACCTTGCGTGGCCCTGCAGGCGACAAGCTCAAGCGGTGCCAGGAGCGTCTTGCCCAGGGGCATTACGCCGATCTGATACTTGAATTCGATGCGAGCCTGAGCAGCGCAATGTTCTGGTTTGACGGACTGCGCATGCAGTGGGAGTGCCTTGACGCACTGCACGCCAACCTGGCGAAGGCCGAGCTGGAAGTGAGTTTTGCGCTGTTGCTGCAGCGGCTGCCGGACCTGCCTGAGTATCGCTTTTACGACGGAGTGCCGTTTGCCGATGCCAGCACCCGTGACTGGATTGCGCTCCATGTGGCCCGCCATCTGCAAACAAACCAACCCCTGGCGCAGGCGAAAAACATCGACGCCGCACCGTGGGAGACGGCATTGCGGGAAGGGCTGCCCAGGCTGCGCAAGGACGGGCTCAAGGCTGTCGTCGGCGAGTTCACGCAAAGCCTGCACGCCGAGCGAAGCGAGCGCGACCGTTTCCATTGGCGCCTGGCCCAGGCCCGTCTATGTGTGCTGGCAGGCAAGCACGAGTTGGCGAAGATCCAGCTCGAACAACTGGATGATCACCTGCAGCACGCAGGGCTTGAGCGCTGGGAGCCTGACCTGGCGCTGCAAGTGGCACAGCTGCTGTTTCGCTGCTGTGAGCTGCTGCCGCAAGACCAGGCCGTGCGTGAGCGCAAGGAACAAACCCATCGCAGGTTGTGCCACTTCGATCTTGAAGCGGTACTTGAATAGGCTGCAGAGCCGCACGCAAAAAAGGAGAAGAAAACCATGCCCAAAGAGGGTTCGGTAGCACCGAAGGAACGCATCAATATCACCTTCAAACCCGCCGTTGGTGGCGCGCAGGAAGAAGTCGAACTGCCGTTGAAACTGCTGGTGCTGGGAGACTTCACCCAACGCGAGGACCTGCGCAAGCTCGAAGACCGCAAGCCTGTCGGGATCGACAGGAACAACCTGGATGAGGTGCTGGCCAAGCAGGCACTGAGCTTGACGCTCAGCGTACCCAATCGTCTTCAGGACGACGCCGAAGTGGAGGAGCTGGGTATTCAGGTGCACATCAATTCAATGCAGGACTTCAATCCGGCGAGCCTGGTCGAGCAGATTCCCGAACTGAAAAAGCTGATGGCGCTGCGTGAAGCGCTGATGGCATTGAAGGGCCCGTTGGGTAACACGCCGAGCTTTCGCAAGGCTATCGAACAGGCCCTGGCCGACGACGAGTCGCGCACGCGTGTACTCGCCGAATTGGGGCTGGACCGGCCTTCCGTATGATTTTTCAGTAAAGGGACACTGATCCATGAACACTCAAGCCACCTCATTGGCCGCCCCCAGGGCGGACGAGTCGAGCATCCTCGACAACATCATTGCGCAGACCCTGCTGACGGCGGATGACGAGGCCTATGGCATCGCCAAGCGCGGCGTCTCGGCGTTTATCGAAGAATTGGTCAAGCCGCATAACAGCGCAGAACCGGTCAAGAAACGCCTGGTGGACCGAATGATCGCCGAGATCGACAGCAAGCTCAGCCAGCAGATGGACGAAATCCTCCATCACCCGCAGTTCCAGGCACTGGAAGCTGCGTGGCGAGGTTTGCAGTTGCTGATCGAACGCACCAATTTCCGTGAAAACATCAAGATCGAATTGCTGAATGTGTCCCGCGAGGACTTGCTCGATGACTTCGAAGACTCGCCGGAGGTCAGCCAGTCCGGGCTCTACAAGCACATCTACAGTGCCGAGTACGGCCAGTTCGGTGGCCAGCCCGTGGGAGCCATCATCGCCAATTATTTCCTTTCACCCAGTGCGCCCGACGTAAAGCTCATGCAGTACGTCTCCAATGTCGCCTGTGTGGCTCACGCGCCTTTTATCGCAGCGGCCGGGCCGGCCTTTTTTGGCCTGGAAAGCTTTACCGGTCTGCCTGACCTGAAGGATCTGAAGGACCATTTCGAAGGCCCGCAATTTGCCAAATGGCAGAGCTTCCGCCAGAGCGAAGACGCGCGCTACATTGGCCTGACCGTACCGCGTTTTTTGCTGCGCACGCCTTACGATCCGCTCGAATCTCCGGTCAAGACCTTTGCCTATCAGGAAAACGTGGTCAACAGCCACGAACACTATCTGTGGGGGAATACGGCTTACGCATTCGCCACGCGCTTGACTGACAGCTTCGCCAGGTTTCGCTGGTGCCCCAATATCATCGGTCCGCAAAGCGGCGGGGCGGTGGAAGACCTGCCTTTGCATCACTTTCACAGCATGGGTGAAATCGAAACGAAGATCCCCACCGAGGTGCTGGTCTCCGATCGACGCGAATATGAACTGGCCCAAGAGGGTTTCATCGCGTTGACCATGCGTAAGGGCAGTGACAACGCCGCCTTTTTCTCCGCAAGTTCGGTGCAGAAGCCCAAGTATTTCGGCACCAGTGTCGAGGGCCGGGAAGCGGAGTTGAATTACCGGCTGGGCACCCAGTTACCGTACATGATGGTGGTCAACCGACTGGCCCATTACCTGAAAGTGCTGCAGCGCGAGCAACTGGGGTCGTGGAAGGAGCGCACCGACCTTGAGCTTGAACTCAATAAATGGATTCGTCAGTACGTCGCCGACCAGGAAAACCCCAGTGCCGAAGTGCGTGGTCGTCGTCCCCTGCGTGCGGCACGCATCGTCGTCAGCGATGTTGACGGTGAGCCAGGCTAGTATCGCGTCAGCCTGAGTGTGCGACCTCACTTCAAGTACATGGGGGCGGACTTCACCCTGTCCCTGGTCGGCAAGCTCGACAAAGAATGAGCAGGCACCCAGGGATAACCTGTCACCACAGCCTTTTCGAACGCCTTGAAGGCCCCGCATCCGCCCAATCGGGCGGCATGGCCTCGGTGGCCGCCCACTTGGGGAAAATGCTCAGCACGCGCGCCGGCAGTGCCCAGACCGCGAGCGATTACGGCCTGCCGGATCTCAATGACATGCGCCAGAGCCTGCATGAGTCCTTGAGCCAGTCGCGCCTCTCGATCGAGCGCTTTATTCAGGCCTACGAACCACGCCTGACGAATGTGCGGGTCAGGGCACTGCCGCGTGATCGCGATCCTCTGGTCCTGGCATTTTCCATCGCGGCGATGCTGACGATTGAGGGTGAGACGCGAGCCGTGGCTTTCAGCGCGCGCCTGGGTGGCGGCGGGCAGGTGGAGGTCACGCCGGATGGCCCTTAATCGCTATTACCAGAGTGAGCTCAGCGCCTTGCGCCAGCTTGGGCGACGTTTCTCGGAGCGCAATCCGGCGTTGGCACCTTTCCTGGCCGCAGGCGGGCAGGACCCGGATGTCGAGCGTTTACTGGAAGGTTTCGCGTTTCTCACTGGGCGCTTGCGACAAAAGCTCGATGACGAGTTACCGGAGCTGACCCACTCGCTGATGCAATTGCTGTGGCCCAACTACATGCGGCCGTTGCCCTCGTTCAGCATTCTGCAGTTCGACCCGCTCAAACGTGCGGGGCCGGCCATCCGGGTAGAGCGGGATACCGCAGTGGAAAGCGTGGCGATCAATGGCGAGCGCTGCCGTTTTCGCACCTGCTACCTCACCCAGGTGATGCCGCTGCAACTCAGTCGTGTGGACTACGCATTCCAGGGTGAGCGCGCCTTGCTGGATCTGCACCTGGACATGAGTGCACCGGGCAATTTCACCGAGTTGGCGTTTGAGCCTCTGCGTTTGCACCTGGCAGGCGATCGTTATGTCAGCCAGGGACTCTATTTGAGCCTGCTGCGTCATCTTGAAGGCATTGAGCTGTTGCTGCTGGACGAGAATGCATGCCCCGTTGACGGTCCTGACGGACGACCGCTGTCGCTACGGCTGGCTGCCAGCCAGGTACAGCCGGTCGGGTTCAGCGAAGACCAGGCATTGATTCCTTATCCGCCGAATACCTTCAGTGGCTATCGCCATCTGCAGGAGTACTTTGCCTTTCCCGACAAATACCTGTTCGTCGATGTTGCGGGCCTGGACGCCTTGCACGGGGTTCCCCACGCACAGCTCAAACAGGTGCGCAGCATGGTGATGCGCTTCGAACTGCGCACCCAGGGGCATGAGCCGCAGCGCCCGGGGCTGGATAACGTAAAGCTGCATTGCACACCCATCGTCAACCTGTTCAGCCATGATGCGGTGCCGATCCGCCTGGATGGCAAGCAGGACGAATACCTGCTGGTGCCTGGCGAATACACCCGGGGCCATGCAGGCGTGTTTTGCGTGGACTGCGTGACGGGCTGGCGCCCAGGCGGGCTAGGCCATCGGGCGTTTGTGCCGTTCGAGTCCTTCGAACATGACGCCGATGCCGGGGCATCAGTTGCGGCGCCCAGTTTCAGCATCCGTCAGCGTCCATCTGTACAGCATGCCGGGATCGACACCTGGATGGCATTCGGTAACGGCCACAGGAGTGAGCAGGAAACACTGTCGATCGAGCTGACCTGCACCAATCAGAACCTTCCACAGCAACTGGCCATCGGCGAGATCAACCAACCCGGCGAGCACACTCCGGAATTCCTGACGTTTGGCAATATCACGGTGCCTACCGCAAGTTTCGCGCCCCCCCTGGACCAGGATTTCCTGTGGCGGCTGATCAGTAACCTCTCGCTCAATTATCTGTCGCTGACCGATATCAACGCCTTGAAAGTGGTTCTGGAAACCTACGACCTGCCGCGTTATCACGGTCGGCAAGCGCAGCAGATCAGCCTGAAGAGGCTCGGCGCATTGCAGGCCATCAGTCACAAAGCGGTGGACCGCCTGCACCAGGGCCTGCCGTTTCGCGGGTTGCGCGTGGACCTGACGATCGATCCCCGGGGTTTCCTCGGTCAAGGCGATGTTTTTGTCTTTGCCTCGGTACTCAACGAGTTTTTTGCGCTTTACGCCAACCTGAATTCGTACCACGAACTGCGCGTTATCAGCACACAAGGAGATGTGTACCTATGGCCACCCCGGTTGGGCCAACAGCCCCTGCTTTAAGCGAACTGTCGCGCTGTATTCGCGAGTATTCGCTGTTCCAGGCGGTGCTCCTGGTGGTTGAGCGCCTGCGTGAGGCTCATCCGTTGCTGGACGAGGACGCGTTGTATGACCAGCTGGAATTCCAGGCCAATCCCAGTCTCGGCTTTCCCGGACACGACATAGACCAAGTGGAGTTCTTTGTGGAGCAGGGCCAGTTACGCGCGCGGCTGCGCCTCAATGTATTGGGGCTGTTTGGCGCAGGTTCACCGCTGCCGGCGTTCTATGGCGAGCAGGCGTGTGCAGAACCCATGGGGGCCAACATCACGCGAGACTTCCTGAACGTCTTTCACCATCGACTGCAGCGGCTGATGTTGCAGATCTGGCGCAAGTACCGTTATCGAGCGCGTTTCCGAACCGGTGCCAGCGATGGGTTTTCGGCACAGATGTTCGCCCTGATCGGCCTGGGCAGTCGGGAAGTTCGCGCAGCGGCACATCTGGATTGCAGGCGTCTGCTGCCTTACCTGGGCTTATTGGGGCTGCGGGCACATTCGGCGTCGATGATCGAGACGGTGTTGCGCCATTACTTCAAGCACAGCCGAGTGTTCATCGAGCAGTGGGTGGCGCGCCGTGTCTGCATCGACCCGCAGCAGCGCAACCAGTTGGGCGTTAGCCACCACGCGCTCGGCCACGATCTGGTGCTGGGGCAGCAAATAGCGGATCGCTGCGGCAAGTTCAAGGTGCACATGCTGGGGCTGAGCTGGCAGCGCTTTCACGAATTTTTGCCCTCCGGTGAGGCGTTTCGGCCCTTGTGTTCATTGGTGCAGTTAACCGCACGCGCGCCCCTGGAGTATGACCTGCGCCTGGTGCTGGCCGAGGGCGAAATGCGTGCGCTGCACCTCGGCGAGCGCAATGTCTGTCGCCTTGGCTGGACCAGTTGGCTGGCCCACGAACGTGCTGATGGAGCGGTGACGCTCGCCGGCCACTCTGATTAGGGATCGATGATTATGATGAATGTAGATCTGCAACAACTTATCCGCACCCTGGCCGCGCAGACCCGATACGACCTTGAGCGATCGGCTGAGCGCTGTGTCGCACGCGGTGGCCGCGAGGTGCTGGTAGAGGACCTGCTGCTGGTGCTGCTGGAGCACGTCGACGGTCTGCTGGCGCGGGCCCTGGCAGACGCGGGTGTACAAGTGTCGGAGCTCGAGTCGACGCTTTATCCAAAGAGCGAACACTGTGCAACCTGCAACCCGGTTTTCGCTGCGACGCTGGTGCACTGGTTGCAACAGGGACGGAGGGTGGCACAGGTGGAACTGGGGCAGCCGGAGGTCGATCAGGGCGCCTTGTTGCTGGCGCTGCTGCGTCATCCTCTGGAACACGCAGGCAGCGCCTGCCAGAAGGTGCTGAGCCGCCTGGATGCCGACCGCGTGCGCGACTTTCTGCTGAGTCAGCAGCCGCACGCAAATAGTCCGGCGGCGGACTCGTTGTTGCAACGCTTCACCCATGACCTCACGCATCAGGCGCGCGAAGGTCTGATTGACCCGGTGCTGTGTCGCGATGCCGAAATTCGACAGCTGGTCGACATCCTCACCCGCCGGCGCAAGAACAACCCGATTCTGATCGGGGAGGCCGGGGTGGGTAAAACCGCGATTGTCGAGGGCTTTGCTCTGCAAGTCGTCGCATCGCGGGTGCCGCCGTCGCTCCAGCAGGTGCGTGTACTCACGTTGGATCTGGGCCTGCTGCAAGCGGGGGCGGGGATCAAGGGCGAGTTCGAGCGCCGCCTCAAGGGCGTGATCGACGAGGTCAATGCGTCGCCCCAACGAGTGATCCTGTTTATCGATGAGGCCCATACCCTGGTGGGCACGGGCGGGCAGGGCGGGGCGTCCGACGCGGCGAACCTGCTCAAGCCCGCGCTGGCCCGTGGCGAGCTGCGTACCATCGCCGCCACCACCTGGTCGGAATACAAAAAGCATATCGAGAAAGACCCGGCGCTGGCGCGACGCTTTCAACCGGTACGGGTGGGCGAACCCGGTGTCGAGCAAGCTGTCGCCATCCTGCGCGGGCTGGTCCCGGTCTACGAGGCCAGCCACGGTGTCTACGTACGCGACGATGCCGTCGTCGCGGCGGCACACATGAGCGCGCGTTACCTGGCAGGGCGCCAGCTACCGGATAAAGCGGTGGATGTGTTGGACACCGCGTGCGCAAGGGCGCGTACACATCTGGCCGTGCCCCCCGAGGCGTTGCAGCGTGTGAGTGCCGAACTGGCCGAAGGCCGGCAGCAACACCATGCGCTGCGCCGCGACGCTGATGCCGGCTTGCGTGTCGATGGGTCCGTGCTGCAAGCGCTGGAATCGCGGCTCGAGGCTGTCGAACGCGAGCACCAGGCGTTGGAGCAGACCTGGCTTGAACAGCGCGAACAATCACCCGAACAGCCTGAGGTTTGCCCACGCCTGGTGGCTCAGGTCATCAGCGCATGGACCGGCATTCCCACCGAGCAGTTGGTGCTTGAACACAGCGACAAGGTGCTGGGTTTTGCCGATGCGCTGGGCGCACGGATCCTCGGCCAGGATCACGCGGTGCAGGCGCTTGACCGCTGCATGCGCGCCACGGCGGCCGGGCTGAACGAGCCTGACGCGCCAGTGGGTGTGTTTCTGCTGGTCGGACCGAGCGGCGTGGGCAAGACCGAAACGGCACTGGCGCTGGCGGACCTGCTGTACGGCGGACGGCGGTTTGTCACCTTCCTTAATATGTCGGAATACCAGGAGCAACACTCACTGTCCCGGTTGATCGGCGCGCCGCCCGGTTATGTCGGTTACGGCGAAGGCGGCGTCCTCACCGAAGCGGTGCGTCAGCGTCCGTATTCGGTGGTGGTGCTTGATGAAGTGGAGAAGGCTGACCCGCAAGTGCTGAACCTGTTCTACCAGGTGTTTGACAAGGGCTTGGCCAATGATGGCGAAGGTCGTGAGATCGATTTTCGCAACACTCTGATCCTGATGACCTCCAACCTCGGCAGCGATTGCATCAGTGCCTTGTGTGCCCACGGTCGGCGCCCCGAGCTCGAGGTTTTGCACGAGGCGCTTCTTCCGTCGTTGCGCGCCTGCTTCAAACCCGCATTGCTGGCGCGGATGCGTGTGGTGCCCTATTACCCGATTACCGCCGAGGTGTTGGGTGAGGTGGTCAGGCTCAAGCTCGTTCGTCTCGGGCACCGGCTGGTCCGGCGCAAGCTGGCCTTCACCTATACGCCGCAACTGCTTGCGCACATGGCCCAACGCTGTGCCCATGGTGACAGCGGCGCACGTTACATCGACCAATGGATCGAGACCGGCCTGCTGCCACAGATCGTGGACCGCCTGCTCGCGGCAACGGCCGTAGGAGAGTCTCTCTCGCTGGTCCATGCGTCGCTGGACAGTACCGGTCGACCGGCGTGTGAGTTCAGCCAATGACCGACGAAATGTTTAGCCGACTGCCGCAGCCCCTGGCATACGCAGAAACCTTGATGGGCTGGTTCTGCCGGCTGGGCCGGGGGGCTGATGAAAACACCCTGGCCGACCTTTGCGTGGCGGGTGTGGCACAACTGAGTCAGTGCGAGCTTGGCCAACTGTACCGGCTTGATAAAGCCACCGGCAGGCTTGAGCTGATTGCCCAGCATTTGCACGGAGGTCGGTCATCGAGCGATCCGGCTCTGGGCCAGGGAGCGCAGGATGAGCAGCTGTTGCAGTACGTCCTGACCCAGGGGCAAGCCGTCGCCCTGGATGACGTGAGCCAGTGTGTGTATGACTGCGGTTTTTTGCCTGAGGCGACGACACCCTGGCGCTCTCTTTGCGCTATCCCGTTGTGTTGCCGAGGCGACGCCGTCAGTGCAGTGCTGCTGTGTGCCAGCCAGCGTCCGCTTGCGTTGCAAGGCTATGTGGCGTCGTTGGCGCAATTGGGCAGCTTTGCCCTGGGGCAACTGGCCAGAGCGTCGCGTGCCGCGCCTGAGCTCACCGAGTTGAAGTCTGGCGCTTCGCTGGCGCGCGTGTTTGGCCTGATTGGCAGCAGTACGGCGATGGAAGCGACTTGCCGTCTGATCAGCAAGGTTTTGCGCACGCCCTATACGGTGTTGTTGCGCGGCGAAACCGGTACCGGCAAGGAAGTCGTGGCGCGCGCCATCCACGCCGCAGGCCAGAGGAGTAACAAGGCCTTTGTGGTGCAGAACTGCGCGGCGTTTCCAGAGGGGCTGCTGGAGAGCGAACTGTTCGGTTATCGCAAAGGTGCGTTCACCGGAGCGCTGCGTGACTACGCGGGGCTATTCGACGCGGCCGACGGTGGCACGTTGCTGTTGGATGAAATCGGCGATATGCCGCTGTCGTTACAGGCCAAGTTGCTGCGTGTGTTGCAGGAAGGCGAGATTCGGCCCTTGGGGGCGAATGCCTCGCACAGGGTCGACGTGCGAATCATTGCCGCGACGCACCGCGACCTCGCGGCAATGGTCGCCGATGGCAGTTTTCGTGAGGATCTGTATTACCGGTTGGCACAATTTCCGATCGAGCTGCCGGCGCTGCGTGATCGAGACGGCGACATGCTGCAGCTCGCCCGGCATTTCGCGGACAAGGCCTGTGTGGCACTTGGACGAGGGCCCGTCGGCTGGTCCAGTGAGGCCCTCGACCAACTGACGAATCACGACTTCCCCGGCAATGTGCGCGAACTCAAATGCCTGGTGGAGCGTGCCGTGCTGATGTGTGACGAAGACGTGATCCTGCCGGTGCACCTCGCGTTGGCCCCCAGCCCGGTCACTGTCGTGGACACCACGTTGCGCCAGCGTATGGAACGCGTTGAGCGCACGGTGCTGATCGATTGCCTGCACAGAAATCGCGGCAATCGCACCCGCACCGCGCGTGAGTTGGGGGTGGCGCGGCGCACGCTGCTCTACCGCCTTGCGCGTTTGAATATTCCCTGCGGCGAGGCCAGGGGCGAATGCTGACTATTTCTTCTTATCACCGGCGCCCCGTCTATCCGGGCCGCCCCGCGTCACTTTCCGGGAGATACCTGATGCTTGACTGTCCGTGGCAGGCCCTGGTGCTTGCGCTGTTTTTGCTGAGCGGCTGCAACGCCAACTACGTGTTTGACGATGCTGATTACCGTCCGCTGGGCGATCCGCAGGCCGGCACGCGTAGCCTGCAAAAGGAGGTATGACCATGCAACTGGTGTTTGAAGTGTATGAAAGCGCAGGCGCAGACTCCGCATCCACGGCCCCCAAACGGTTCACCGAGGCCGGCGGCGTTATTGGGCGTGGCGCCGGTTGCGACTGGGTCATTCCCGACCCGAGTCGGCTGCTGTCCAGCCACCATGGGTTGGTGAGTTTTCGCGAAGGTCAGTATTTTCTGACCGACATCAGCAGCAATGGAATCTGCGTGGCGGGCAGCGGCGAGCGGCTGTGCAAAGGGCAGGCGCGCCTGGTCGAAGATGGCGACATATTCCAGTTGGGTGCACTGGCCATAAGGGCGCGGCTGGACACATCACCGGCCCGGCATGGCGGACTGCAGATGGCAGCCAGTGAGCCGATTCCCGATGATGCTTTTCTCGGGCTGGATCCTCTCCGGGCGATGGATCGGGCTCAGTCGTCACCGGATGAAACCGTCGCAACCAACGACGAACCCTCACAACGGGTTTATCAGCAGGCGCCGGAAAGGGACTATATGAGTCTGCCGCGCCGGGCCGAGCCTGTTCCCGATGCGCCTGCGCGCGAATACCGTGAAAAGACGCCGGCTTTGCATGCGTCGTTCTGGGGGCAGTTTTCGGCGGCACTCGGGCTTGACCTCAATGGCGTCGACACCCCACGGCGCGAAGCGTTGGCGATCAAGGTTGCCAGTTTGCTCAAGCAGGGTGTCGAGGGCTTGCAGCAGAGTCTGCGCACCTGCGACGAGCTGAAAAAAGAGTCGAACCTGACACCTCCAGAATCCCGCTTACAGAGCGCCAACCCCCTGCGCCATTGTTCCGACAGTGAAGCCGCATTGGCGGCTTTGCTGGGCATGAACGAGTGGGGGCAATTGCCGGCCGAGACCGCCATGGTCCAAGCCCACCGGGACCTGCAATCCCATCAGGTTGCCCTGCTGACGGCGTGTCGTACCGCGCTGCGCAATGGGTACCGCGTGTTCGCGCCAAGCCACCTGATGTTGTGCTTCGAGCGCCAGGCAAAAGCGCCCAGGTTCAACGCCGACGGTGCGCACTGGCGCGCCTACCAACGCCACTATCAGCGCCTGCTCGAGGAAGAGCCGTTAAACGAGGGCCTGTTGGGCAATGACTTTGCCAAGGCCTACGACGAGCAGGTTCGCCTGATTTCCACCATTCATGCGGCTTGCCCGGGATGATCTTCATGCACAGAGTCACCTTTGTATCAATGCTGGTGCTGCTCGGCTTGCTGGCCGGGTGCAGCGCATTGTCGCCCTTTTCGACCCTGACCAAACTCGACCTGACAGTGGCGGCCAGCGAACGGGTCAATCCTGACCTGCACGGTCGTCCCTCTCCGGTGGTCATGCAACTGATTGAGCTGCGCCACCCCGCAGCGTTCGAAAACGCGGACTTCTTCAGCCTGTATGGGCGTGCCGAGCAGACGCTGCCCAAGGACTGGGTGAGCGCAGAAGAACTTGAAATGCGCCCCGGCGATCGCCTGGCACTCAAGCTCAGCGTCGGGCCGCACAGTCGCTATGTGGGTGTGCTCGCAGCCTATCGCGACTTGCCTCACGTGCAATGGCGGCTGGTAGTGCCGGTGACCCCGGGCCGACTGACCCGTGCCGATCTGGTGCTGGACGAGGACGGCATACGTCTTGCCAACCTGCCCGCCGATGCGTTGGAGAACTGATATGCAGGTTCATAACGTTATCTGGCAGGAAGGCATGTTGTTGCGGCCCCAGCACCTGCAACACCAGGACCGCTACTACAACCAGCAACTCAATCGCACCCGCTTGCTGGGCAGTGATGCCTGGGGGTTTCTCAGCCTCGAAGTGGATGTGCAGTACCTCAAGCTCGGCAAGTTTGTCGTGACCCAGGCCAGTGGCGTACTGCCCGATGGCAGCCTGTTCGAGCTGAGCGGCGCCATGGAACCGCTGATGCTGCAGGTGCCGGCCAACGTCGGCAGACAGGGTATTTACCTGGCATTACCGTTGGCGATCGGTAACCAGATCGAGGCCCGTCAACCGGAGCAGGCCGAGGTGGTGGCCCGCTATGTCACCTGTACCACAGAGGTCGGTGATTCGAATGCCGGGGTCGACTCACGCTGCCAGATCAGCTGCGGACATCCGAATCTGCGCCTGTTGCTGGGCGAACAGCACAGTAACCAGACGTTCGTGACGCTGCAGGTCGCTCAAGTCCTGGACGCCACGCAGGACGACGGTGTGAGCCTGGATGCGGACTTCGTGCCGACCTTCATCTATCTCCAGGGCGCGGGTTATATGGGCGCGTGCCTCAAGGAAGTGATCAGTCTGCTGGCGTGTCGCGGGGACGCCATTGCCGGGCGGGTTCAGGGCAATGGTGCGGCTTCGGGTACGCACATTGCGGACTTTCTGATGCTGCAGTTGATCAATCGGGGCGAGCTGGTGCTGCGCCATTACCTGAGCCAGGCCCAGGTTCGTCCGCAAGCGTTGTACCGAGAGTTACTGGGCATCCTCGGCGAATTGTCGACCTTTGCCCATGACACCCGGCGGGCGCAGTGGGACGTGCGTTATCGGCACAACGACCAGGGCGCCAGTTTTCGCGGCTTGATGGAAGGGCTGCGAAGCGCGCTGTCCATGGTGCTGGAGCAGCATGCCATGGAACTGGTGCTGCAACCGCGTCAGTACGGCGTGCTGGTCTGCCCCGTGGGCGACCTCAAGTTGCTGGGCAGCGCGACCTTCGTTCTCGCGGCCAGCGCCCACTGTGAGTCGGAGGAGCTGCGCCAGCGTTTGCCGGCGCATCTCAAGGTCGGACCGGTGGAGCGTATACGCGAGCTGGTCAACCTGCACCTGGCCGGTATCAAGGTCAAGCCGCTGCCGGTGGCGCCGCGCCAACTGCCGTTTCATGCCGGCAAAACCTATTTCATGCTCGAACTCAGCGCCCGCGATATCACGCAACTGGAGCAGTCAGGTGGTTTTGCCTTCCATGTGGGCGGCGAATTTAGCGCGCTCGAACTCAACTTCTGGGCCATCAGGAACTGAACATCATGAACAGGGACAGTGACTACCCTCAGGACGAGAAAACCGTTCTGCTCGACCGCGACGGTCCGGGACCGGTGCAGGGGCCGCTGACGGATTTCGCGTTGCCGCCGCGTTTCGAACAGCTGGAAGACCGCATGATCTACGCCGCACAGGCGCAGGGTCTGCAGATGTTCAATGCCGGGCTCAATCCCCTGGTATCCGCTGCCTGGGAGCTGCTGTCGCAGCCGCATCGGCTCAGTGCCAGCGTCGGCCGCGAGAGTTTGCATAGCCTCAATGAGCGGCTGTCGGCGGGGGTCACGCAGTTCGAGACACGCGCCCTGCATGAAGGCGCGGATCACGCCGCAGTCATGTCGGCGCGCTATGTGATCTGCAGCGTGCTGGATGAAGCCGTGGTGACCACCTCATGGGGGACCGCCGGCGACTGGTCGAAGATGAGCCTGCTCAGTCGCTTTCATAACGAGACCTTCGGTGGCGAAAAGGTCTTTCAGTTGCTGGAGCGAGTGTCCCGCGACCCGCTCAAGCACCTCGCGCTGCTTGAACTGCTGTACCTGTGCCTGTCGCTGGGTTTCGAGGGCAAATACCGGGTCATGGAACGCGGCGTGGTGCAGCTCGAAGCGGTACGCGACGGGCTGTATCGACAGATCCGGCAGGTGAGGGGAGACCCGCCTGCCGTGCTGGCGTTGCCGTCGGCAATCGAGCCGGTACGCCGCAAAAGGCTGTTGCTGATCTCTGCACCCTGGGCGGCGGCAGTGTGCCTGCTCTGCCTGTTGGCGATGTACTCGGGTTTTGCCTGGGTGTTGGCCACCGAGCGTACGAAGGTCCTGCAACCCTTTCAATTTTCGGCGCCGGACCTGACTCGGACGCCCCTGTAACGATGGAGCAATGAATGAACGCATTCGTAAGGAACGCGGGCGCCGTGCTGGCTCAGATGTGGGTGTGGAGCCTGCTGCTGGTGCTTTCAAGCGCGCTGCTGGTCTGGTTCGTAGGGCCTTTGCTGGCGGTGGACGATTACCGGTTCTGGGCGTCGTCGACTGCTCGCCTGTTGACCATCAGCGTGTTGTTTCTGCTGTGGGGGCTGGCCATGGTTGTGGCCGGCGCGCGGCGTGCAGCGCGCCTTCGAACGCCTGAGCACCAGGCCGACCAGACGCAATACCAGCGCATTGAAAGCGAGCAGAACCACGTGCGAGGTCGCTTCAAGGAAGCGCTGCACACCCTGAAAACCTCTGGCCGATACGGCGAGCGCAGCCAGCGCTGGCGTGACGATTTGCCCTGGTACCTGTTGATTGGTGCGACGCAGAGTGGCAAGACACGCCTGCTGGCCGCCAGTGGCCTGCAATTTCCGCTCGACCGGCTCGAACCCACATCGACCGGGCAGACACCTTATTGTGATTGGTATTTTGCCGATGACGCGGTCCTGATCGACACCGCCGGCCGCTACCTGACCCAGGCCGATCAGGCGGTGGACGCGGCGGGCTGGTCGATGCTGCTGCGACTGCTGAGGACACGCCGGCGTGCGCGTCCGCTCAATGGCGTCGTGGTGACTCTGTCGGTGGAAACGCTGCTGGGCCTGAACGATCACGATCTGGACCATCACGCGCGGCATGTGCATACACGGCTGCAGGACATTCAGCGAAGCCTGCATGTGGACGTGCCTGTCTACCTGGTCCTGACCCAGGCCGACCGATTGACGGGTTTTGCCGAATACTTCGATTCAACCCAGGGTGATGCTGCCGAAGCGGTACTGGGGGAGTGCCTGGTTGCAGACGCGGGGGGAGTCGAAATAGCCCAGGTGCGCCAGGCGTTCGAAGCCTTGTTACAGCGCTTGAGTGGTGAGCTGATCCCGCGTCTGCACCAGCAGCGTAACCTGCAGCATCGTGGGCCGATGCTGGATTTTGCACAGCACGCGGCGCAACTGGGCGAGCGCCTGTGCGTGTTTATCGAATCGGGTTTTTCAGCGCATCGCTACCAGCGCATCAACGGCTTGCGCGGCTTTTACCTGACCAGTGCTGCCGAGCCGCGTGCCCGTTTTATCCAGGGCCTGTTCAACCGGGTGATTTTCGCCGAGGCAGGCCTGGCTGCGCTCCACGGCCAGGAGCAACAGCGCATTCGCCGGCGCCAGTGGGCAGGGGCGCTGGCCGCGTCGCTTGTTATCGGTGCGGCGGGGTGGTTGTGGGCAAACAGTTATGCGCTCAATCAGCAGCGTCTGACGCGGTTGGTGGCACTGGCCGTGGAGCTGCCGGTGACGGACGATACGCTGGAGGCATTGCCGCTGTTGGATGCGCGCCTGGCGGCAACCGGAGTTTTTCCAGCATCGCGGGAGGTCGGTTGGCTGGAGCGCGCGGGACTGTATCAGGGCGCGGCGAGCCGCCCGACGTTGATGGATGCCTACGCACAATCCCTGCAGCAACAATTGTTGCCGCGCGTGGCTGCGTTGCTTGAAGAGCAGGTGCGCAACAATCTCGGTGACCGTGAACGTCTGCTGGACAACCTGCGCGCCTACCTGATGCTGGCGCTGCCGGAACGTCGTGACAATCCTTGGCTGACGCAGCATATGGCCGCGCTGTGGTCTGCACGCCACGCCACCGACAGCTCGGCGCAAACGCGCTTGAACCTGCACCTGGCGCGTTTGCTGGGGCAAACCTTCGTGGCGCCGCTTGACGATGACCTGGTGGCGCAGGCACGCCAGACCTTGCGCGGTGAGTCCCTGGCCGATGTGGTTTATCGGATGCTGCGAGAGCAGGCACGTAACCTGGAGCCTTTGCGGCTTGCCGAGGGCAGCCTGTTCGCTGCGAGTGATCAGCCAATACCGGGGTTCTACAGCAAAAAATACTGGCTGTATTTCGAGGCGCAGGGTGCGCGCCTGGTGAATGCCATCGCCCAGGATAACTGGGTGCTCGGTGAGGCGAGTGACCTCAGCGCGATGGACTTGCGCCGGCTGATGCTCGAACTGGAACAACGCTACTTCAGCGAGTACGCCGAGGCCTGGAGCGATGCACTGGGGCGCATCCGGCTGCAGGAAACCGACAGCCTCAAAAGAGCTGCCGAGCAACTGGCCGGTCTCACTTCAGCCCAGTCGCCACTGGTGCAGGTGTTGCAGCAGGTCAGGGAAAATACCCGGTTGTTACCCACGAACGAGCGCCTGGGCGACGTTGCGCGTCAGGCCGGGGAGCTCGGCGCAAAGGTCGAAGCGGCAGGCGCCATATTGGCCAGCCCATTGCTGGGGCATACCCAGGCGGATACCGCTCGACGCGCGTTGCAGCGACGTTTTGAGCCCTTGCACCAGTTGCTGGATGAGCAGCACAACCCTGGCACGGCAGTGAGCCATGTGCTGCAACTGTCCGATCAGTTGCAGCTGCAACTGGCGACGCTGACTCGGGAAAGTTCGCCGGAGCAGGCGGCCTTTCACAGGGTCAAGCGGCGCATGGATGGCCAGCAGGATCTGCTCGGCAATTTGCGCGACGGCGCCGCCCGGTTGCCGCTGCCGCTGTCTGCGTGGGTCGGCGCGATTGCGGATGACACCTGGCAGCGCCTGCTGGAGGAGGCCTACGTGCATGTGAACCAGCGTTACCAGAGCGAGGTGTACAGCGTTTACAGCAAAGCCATTCGCCAGCGGTATCCGTTCAATGCCACCGCGGGCGGCGATGTCGCCCTCAGTGACTTTCAGGAATTTTTCGGCCCTCAGGGCGTGCTGGCAAGGTTTCAGGAGACTTACCTGCGACCTTTTATCAGCGCCGATGGCAGTCGGCATCGCCTGCGGGGCATCGACGGTCGCAGTTTGCCTGTGTCGCGCGCGCTGCTGGATCAACTGAGCAAGGTGCAGCTTATCCGGCGCGGATTTTTCAGCGAGCAGGGCGAGTTGTCGGTGCGCTTCAGCCTGGCGCCCTACAGCCTGGATCAGGCGGTCAATCGCGCCATCCTGCGCCTGGGCGATCAACAGCTGGAATACCGCCATGGGCCCATCGTACCCATGGCGTTCCAGTGGCCTGTCGAGGGTGACAATGGCCGCAGCAGCCTGGTGCTGGAACGGGGCGCCGAGCGGCCGCTGGGTATTGAAAAAAATAGCGGAGCCTGGTCGCTGTTCAGGCTGTTTGACTTGCTGCACAGCGAGCCCGCCAGCGGTCGGGATGCGCAAGTGCTCAAGTCCGACCTCGCAGGCTTGCGCGCCAATTACCTGCTGACCAGTCAGCGGACGCCCAGCCCGTTCCAGATGGCGGACTGGCGCACCTTCCGGTTGCCGGAGCAATTGTGAGCCAGGCGCCTGCGCGCTGGCGCAGTGCCGGTCATACGCTATGCGGCAAGGATCGCTCACGCAATGAAGACGCGTTGCTCGACTGCCCCGAGCGGGGGTGTTGGGCGGTGGCGGATGGCATGGGTGGGCATCGCGCCGGGGACGTGGCCAGCCAGTGGGTGGTGAGCAGCCTGGCGTCAATGGCTGGCCACGGCGACCTTGATCAGCGCGTGGGCGCTGTCCGGTGTTGCCTGCAAGAGGTCAACCGGAAGCTGCGGCATACGGCCCAGGGCCCGCATGACATTATCGGCAGCACCGTTGTAGCACTGCTGCTGGAAGGCGATCGCGCGGCGTGTGTCTGGGCGGGGGACAGCCGCTGCTATCTGTGGCGTGGGCGCAGGCTTTACCTGCTGTCCCGGGATCATTCGCGGATGCGGCAACTGATGGAAGAGCACCGGATGAGCGCGCAGCAGGCCGGTGCCCAGCCGGATGCCAGGGCGCTGACCCGGGCGGTTGGCGCGCGCGAGCGCTTGCATCTTGAGGTGCTGGAACTCGGTACACGTCCTGGCGATGTATTTCTGCTGTGCAGCGACGGTGTCTACCAGGCACTCGATCATGGCGAGCTGGGCCAGGCGTTGAGCCTGGACACACCGCAACAGATGCTGGATCGGGTGTTTGAGTCGGTATTGTGCGGCGCGGCGCGAGACGACCTCACGGCCGTGGTGATCCAGCGATGACAACGCTCCTGTGCACCGGCGACCTGCTCGCCGGTCGCTATCGGCTCGAACGCGTGCTGGGCATCGGAGGCATGGGCGTGGTCTACCGTGCCCGCGACCTGTTGCATGAGCAGTTTGGCGAGCCTTGCTCCAGCGTCGCCTTGAAAGTGCTCGGCGAATGTTTTTCCGAGTGCCCCGATGGCCATGTGCTGTTGTACAGCGAGTTCTCCCTGACACGCGGCCTGTCGCACCCTGGAGTGGTTCGCCTATTCGGGTTCGACGTCGACACCTCCCGCCAATTGGCGTTTTTCACCATGGAGTTGATGCACGGCATGACCCTGGACCGGCTCATGCTGGAACGTCCTGAGGGCCTCGGCTGGCATGAGTGGCAGCCAATGGCATCGCAACTGCTGGACGCATTGGCCTACGCCCATGGGCGGGGCGTGCTGCATGGCGACGTGAAGCCGGGCAATGTCATGGTGGGGGAGACGGGGATACGCCTGTTCGATTTTGGCCTGGGCCAGTCGCAGGCAGTGACCGGGCTGCCAGGTCTGGACCGCCATCGCATCAGCGCCTGGACGCCCGCTTATGCCGCGCCGGAGCTGCTGGGCGGGGGAGAGCTTTCAGCGTCGGCGGATGTGTATGGCGTAGCGTGCGTGTTGTACGCAATGGCGCAAAGGCGGCGTCCGGGTGAACGCCACCCCACTCATGTGCTCAAACGACCCCGCCAGTTACCGCGCCATTGCTGGTCGGCCTTGCGCGCGGCGTTGGCGACGGATCCGCAGCAACGAACGATCACGGTTGCGGAAATGCGCGAGGCAGTGGCTGGTCGATCATGGCGCTGGTTCGTGTAGCTCGGGGCTACTCGGCCACGTCATACAGCTCGCAATATTCCGACCAGCTCAGGCCGGCCATTTGTGCCACTTCCCTGTGCACTTCGAGGCGTTGGGCGGCGAAGGTTTCGGGCGATTCGGCGGTGAGCTTGAGTGTCAACTCCCAGGCGAACAGGCCCTGACGCTCGGCTTCGGCTTCAAAAGCTTCGTTCAGGCGCTCGGCGCGGTATTCGGCCAGGGTTTCACCCTTGGCCCGGGCGGCGAGCGGGTTCAGGGTGTCCAGCTCGGTTGCAAGTGCCGGGTGATCGCTCAGGAAGCGATCCAGAGCCAGTTGATGGTTATCGCCGGGTTGGGACAAGGGCGTGCTCCTTTGCAAGATCTCAGAGGTCGGTCTGCAGGTTGCGCCGTGCGCGTTTGCGCAGACGACGGTCGATTCTGGAACTGATCGGCTGCAACAGAAAGAACATCAGGTAGGCCGTCAGTACCAGCGTCAGGTCCACCCAGGTTCCGGCGACCGGCTCGTCTGAAAATATCTCGACTACGTCCTTGATCAGGAACAGCAGGGCGACCCCGCCCAGCCACAGCAAGGCCTTGAACAGCAATGGTTGCAGGTTGTTCGACAGTTTGTGTTGCATCCCGGGCTTACCTCTGCGGTGCATGACTTCCTCTCAGGCGAGGGTGGAGGAGAGCCACCGCGCCTGAAAGCGTCACCGATGATAACGATTAGGCAGGTTTAGGGATTGATCCAGAGCAGAAAGTTCATTTATTTAGTGACGAATACCGAAGTTACGCCCCCGCAGCAGGCACCAGAAAAGCAGCCTCCAGTAATTGACGCGTATACCCATGCTGGGGATTGGCAAAGATCGTCGCCGCATCGCCCTGTTCCACCACTTGCCCCTGTTTTACCACCATCAACTGATGACTCAACGCCTTGACCACCGCCAAATCATGGCTGATGAACAAGTAGGTCAGGTTGTACTTGGCCTGCAACCCACGCAACAACTCCACCACCTGGCGCTGCACCGTGCGATCCAGCGCTGAAGTCGGTTCGTCGAGCAAAATCAGCCTGGGCTTGAGCACCAGCGCCCGTGCAATCGCAATACGCTGGCGTTGCCCTCCGGAAAACTCGTGGGGGTACCGGTGCCGCGACGCCGGGTCCAGGCCTACTTCCTTGAGCGCTGCAATAATCGCCGCTTCCTGTTCGGCCGCCGTGCCCATCCTGTGAATGCGCAGGCCTTCACCGACGATTTCACTGACGCACATCCGCGGGCTCAAACTGCCGAACGGGTCCTGGAACACCACCTGCATCTCCCGACGCAACGGCCGCACCTGTTGCTGAGTGAGCTGATCCAACTGCTGGCCTTCGAATCGAATGCCGCCCTTGCTCGCGATCAACCGCAGGATCGCCAGGCCCAGGGTGGATTTGCCCGAGCCGCTCTCACCGACGATGCCCAGGGTCTGGCCCTGGGGCAGGCTGAAGTTGATGCCGTCCACCGCTTTGACGTAATCGACGGTGTTGCGCAAAAAGCCCTTCTTGATCGGGAACCAGACTTTCAGGTCGTCGACTTCCAGTAAGGGTGGCCCAACTTCATTGGTGGCCGGCCCTCCGCTGGGTTCCGCCGCCAGCAGTTCCTGGGTGTAAGGGTGCTGCGGCGACTGGAACAAGGTCTCGCAGTCGGCCTGTTCGACGATGCAACCCTGTTGCATCACACACACCCGATGGGCAATGCGCCGCACCAGGTTCAAGTCGTGGCTGATCAACAGCAGCGACATGCCCAGCCGCGCCTGCAGTTCCTTGAGCAGTTCGAGAATTTTCAGTTGCACGGTGACGTCGAGGGCGGTGGTCGGCTCGTCGGCGATCAACAGTTCCGGCTCGTTGGCCAGGGCCATGGCGATCATCACGCGCTGGCGCTGGCCACCGGACAGTTCGTGGGGCAGGGCCTTGAGGCGCTTGTGTGGCTCGGGAATGCCCACCAGTTCGAGCAGTTCCAGGGTGCGTCGGGTGGCCACCTTGCCGGTGAGGCCCTTGTGCAGGCCGAGTACTTCGTTGATCTGTTTTTCGATGCTGTGCAGCGGGTTCAAGGAGGTCATCGGCTCCTGGAAGATCATCGCGATGCGGTTGCCGCGAATATGCCGCAGGGTCTTTTCCTTGAGCGTCAGCAGGTCTTGCCCGGCATAGCGGATAGTGCCGCTCGGATGCCGCGCCAGCGGGTAGGGCAGCAGGCGCAGAATCGAATGCGCGGTCACCGATTTGCCGGACCCGCTTTCGCCTACGAGGGCGAGAGTTTCGCCGCGCTTGATGTCGAAGCTGAGGTTGTTGACCACCCGGTGGTGGTGCTCGCCCGTGACGAACTCGACGGAGAGGTCGCGGACTTCGATCAGATTGTCCTGATTCATCTCATTTCCTCGGGTCGAAGGCATCGCGAGCGGACTCGCCGATAAACACCAGCAAACTCAGCATGATCGCCAGCACGGCAAAGGCACTGATGCCCAGCCACGGCGCCTGCAGGTTGGATTTGCCCTGGGCCACCAGTTCGCCCAGCGACGGAGAGCCGGCCGGCAGGCCGAAACCGAGGAAGTCCAGGGCGGTGAGGGTGCCGATGGCGCCGGTGAGGATGAAGGGCATGAAGGTCATGGTGGAGACCATGGCATTGGGCAGAATGTGGCGGAACATGATCGCGCCGTTCTGCATGCCCAGTGCCCGGGCTGCGCGCACGTATTCAAGGTTGCGCCCGCGCAGGAACTCGGCGCGCACCACGTCCACCAGGCTCATCCACGAGAACAGCAACATGATTCCCAGCAGCCACCAGAAGTTGGGCTGCACAAAACTGGCCAGGATGATCAGCAGATAAAGCACCGGCAAACCGGACCAGATTTCCAGAAAGCGCTGCCCGGCCAGATCCACCCAGCCGCCGTAGAAGCCCTGCAAGGCGCCGGCGATTACGCCGATGATCGAGCTGAGCACGGTCAACGTCAGCGCAAACAATACCGACACACGAAACCCGTAGATCACTCGCGCCAGCACATCGCGACCCTGGTCATCGGTGCCCAGCAGGTTGACGCTGGACGGTGGCGCGGGAGCTGGCACCTTAAGGTCGTAGTTGATGCTCTGGTAGCTGAACGGAATCGGCGCCCACAGGGTCCAGGCGTCCTTGGCCTTGAGCAGTTCGCGGATGTACGGGCTTTTGTAGTTGGCTTCCAGCGGGAATTCGCCGCCGAAGGTGGTCTCCGGGTAGCGCTTGAGCGCCGGGAAATACCAGTCGCCGTCGTAGTGCACGGCCAGTGGCTTGTCGTTGGCGATCAGCTCGGCGCCCAGGCTCAGGCCGAACAGGATCAGGAACAGCCACAGCGACCACCAGCCACGCTTGTTCGCCTTGAACCGCTCGAACCGGCGGCGATTGAGGGGGGACAGATTCATCTCAATGCTCCCGGCTGGCGAAGTCGATACGCGGATCGACCAGGGTGTAGGTGAGGTCGCCGATGAGTTTCACCACCAGCCCCAGCAGGGTGAAGATGAACAGCGTGCCGAACACCACCGGGTAATCGCGGTTGATCGCGGCTTCAAAACTCATCAGGCCCAGGCCGTCGAGGGAGAAGATCACTTCAACCAGCAGCGAACCGGTAAAGAAGATGCCGATGAACGCCGAGGGGAATCCGGCGATCACCAGCAGCATGGCGTTGCGGAACACGTGACCGTAGAGCACGCGGTGGTTGGTCAAGCCCTTGGCCTTGGCGGTGACCACGTATTGCTTGTTGATCTCGTCGAGAAAGCTGTTCTTGGTCAGCAGGGTCATGGTCGCGAAGTTGCCGATCACCAACGCCGTGACGGGCAGCGCCAGGTGCCAGAAGTAATCGAGGATCTTGCCGCTCACGCTCAGCTCGTCAAAGTTGTTGGAGGTGAGCCCGCGCAGGGGGAACCAGTCCAGGTAACTGCCGCCGGCAAACACTACGATCAGCAGGATGGCGAACAGGAACGCCGGGATCGCGTAGCCGACGATGATTGCCGAGCTGGTCCACACGTCGAAATGGCTGCCGTGCCGCGTGGCCTTGGCGATCCCCAGGGGAATCGACACCAGGTACATGATCAGCGTGCTCCATAACCCAAGGGAGATGGACACCGGCATCTTTTCCCTGATCAGGTCGATGACCTTGGCGTCACGAAAGAAGCTGTCGCCAAAATCCAGCCGGGCGTAGTTCTTGACCATGATCCACAAGCGTTCCGGCGCCGATTTATCGAAGCCGTACATTTTCTCGATTTCCTGAATCAGCGCGGGGTCCAGGCCCTGCGCGCCACGGTAGCTGGAGCCGGCCACGGCCACCTCGGCACCGCCGCCGGCGATGCGGCTGGTGGCGCCTTCAAAGCCTTCGAGCTTGGCGATCATCTGTTCCACCGGGCCACCGGGGGCGGCCTGAATGATGACGAAATTGATCAGCAGGATCCCGAACAGGGTGGGGATGATCAGCAACAGGCGGCGAACGATATAGGCCAGCATTCAATCGCCTCCCTTCGCCGGATCGGCGTCAGCTTGGGTGCCTGCGGCGGTTACCGGCGGCACATTGGGTTTGGCCCACCAGGTGGCGGTGCCGACGTCGTACAGCGGGGACACTTTCGGATGGCCGAGGTTGTTCCAGTAGGCCACGCGGAAGGTCTTGATGTGCCAGTTGGGAATCACGTAGTAGCCAAATTGCAGCACGCGGTCCAGGGCCTTGGCGTGGGCGATCAGGCTGGTGCGCGAGTCCGAATCGATCAGTTCCTCCACCAGTTGGTCGATGGCCGGGTCCTTGAGGCCGATGTAGTTGCGGCTGCCGGGCTTTTCGGCGCTGGTGGACTTCCAGAACTCGCGTTGTTCGTTACCCGGCGACGAGGATTGCGGGAAGCTGCCCACCACCATGTCGAAGTCCCGCGAGCGCAGGCGGGTGACGAACTGGGACACGTCGACCCGGCGAATCACCAGGTTGATGCCCAGGTCCGCCAGGTTGCGCTTGAACGGCAGCAGGATGCGTTCGAACTCGGTCTGGGCCAGCAGGAACTCGATGGTCACCGGTGTGCCGGTGGTGTCGACCATCTTGTCGTCAACGATCTTCCAGCCGGCCTGCTGCAGCAATTGGTAGGCCTCGCGCTGCTGCGCGCGGATCATGCCGCTGCCGTCGGTTCTGGACGGCTCGAAGGCCTGGGTGAATACCTCGGGCGGGATTTTGTCGCGCAGCGGTTCGAGAATGTTCAGTTCATCTGGGCCGGGCAGGCCGGTGGCGGCCATGTCGGAGTTTTCAAAATAGCTGCGGGTGCGGGTATAGGCGCCGTTGAACAGCTGTTTGTTGCTCCACTCGAAGTCCAGCAACAGGCTGATGGCCTTGCGCACGCGCACGTCCTGGAACATCGGCTTGCGGATATTGAACACAAAACCCTGCATGCCGGTGGGGTTGCCGTTGGGGATTTCTTCCTTGATCAGCCGACCCTGGGTGACTGCCGGAACGTTGTAGGCATTCGCCCAGTTCTTGGCGCTGAACTCGGACCAGTAATCGAACTGCCCGGCCTTGAGCGCTTCGAGGGCCACGGTGGCATCACGGTAATAGTCGGTGATGCGGTTGTCGAAGTTGTACAGGCCCTTGTTGATCGGCAGGTCCTTGCCCCAGTAGTCCTTGACCCGTTCATAGCGCACGGAACGCCCGGCCTTCACTTCGGCCACTTGATAAGGGCCGCTGCCGAGGGGGAACTCGAGGTTGCCCTTGTTGAAGTCGCGGTTGGCCCACCAGTGCTTGGGCAGCACCGGCAGTTGGCCGAGGATCAGCGGCAGCTCGCGGTTGTTGGTGCGCTTGAACTTGAACAGCACGCGCAACGGGTCTTCGGCGATCACTTCGTCGACATCGGCATAGTAGGTGCGATAGAGCGGGGTGCCGTCCTTGATCAGGGTCTGGAAGCTGAAGACCACGTCGTCGGCGCGAATGGGGTGGCCATCGTGGAAGCGCGCCTCGGGGCGCAGGTAGAAGCGCACCCAGCTGTTGTCCGGGGCCTTTTCGATCTTGCCGGCCACCAGGCCGTATTCGGTGAAGGGCTCATCCAGACTCTGGGTAGCCAGGGTGTCGTAGATCAGGCCGATATTGTCGGCGGGCACGCCTTTGCTGATGAACGGGTTGAAGCTGTCGAAGCCGGTCAGGCTCGACTCGCGGAACGTGCCGCCCTTGGGCGCGTCCGGATTGACGTAATCGGTGTGCTTGAAGTCGGCTGGGTACTTGGGTGGCTCGTTGTACAGGGTCAGCGCATGCTGCGGCGCGGCCTGGGCGGCGCTGCACAGCAACAGGCTGCCCAGCAGGACGTTGCGCAAAGACATCATTGGGCTTTCTCCGAAGCTTTCAGCCACCACGCGCTCAGGCCCAGGCTGTAGGGCGGCGTGGTGACAAAGGCGAACCGGTTGCGGTAGGCCAGGCGATGATAGTTGAGGTACCAGTTGGGAATGCTGTAGTGCTGCCACAGCAGCACCCGGTCCAGGGCGCGGCCGGCGGCCAGTTGCTCTTCGCGGGTCTGGGCCGCGAGCAGTTGGTCCAGCAGGTGATCGACCACCGGGTTGGCAATGCCGGCGAAATTCTTGCTGCCCTTGATCGCGGCCTGGCTGGAGTGGAAGTACTGCCACTGTTCCAGGCCTGGGCTGAGGGTCTGGTTGAGGGTGATCAGGATCATGTCGAAGTCGAACTGATCCAGGCGCTGCTTGTATTGTGCGCGGTCGACGGTGCGCAGGCGGGCATCGATGCCGATGCTGATCAGGTTCTCGACATAGGGCTGCAGGATGCGCTCCAGGTTCGGATTGACCAGCAGGATCTCGAAGCGCAGCGGTTGTCCGTCCTTGTTCAACAGGCGTTGGCCCGACAGTTTCCAGCCGGCCTCGCCGAGCAGGCCGAGGGCACGACGCAGAGTTTCGCGAGGGATGCCGCGCCCGTCGGTCTGCGGCAGGCTGAAGGCTTGGGTTAACAGGTTGGGCGGCAACTGGTCGCGGTAAGGCGAGAGCATCAGCCATTCATGGCCGACCGGTATGCCAGTGGCGGCGAACTCGCTGTTGGGGTAATAGCTGAGGGCGCGCTTATAGGCATTGCTGAACAGGGCGCGGTTGGTCCACTCGAAATCGAACATCAGCCCGAGCGCTTCGCGCACCTTGGTCTGGCTGAAGGTGGGCCGTCGGGTGTTCATGAACAGGCCCTGGCTCTGGGTGGGGATCTGGTGGGCGATCTGCGCCTTGATCACCTCGCCACGGTTGACCGCCGGAAAGTTGTAACCATTGGCCCAGTTCTTGGCCTGGTGCTCGATATAAATGTCGAACTCACCGGCCTTGAATGCCTCGAACGCCACATCGCTGTCGCGGTAGAACTCCACTTCGACCTTGTTGTAGTTGTAAAAGCCCCGGTTGACCGGCAGGTCCTTACCCCAGTAGTCCTTGACCCGCTCGAACACCAGTTGCCGGCCCGGGGTGACCTTGCTGATGCGGTAAGGGCCGCTGCCCAGGGGCGGCTCGAAGGTAGTGGCCTTGAAGTCGCGGTGCTTCCAGTAATGCTGGGGCAGCACCGGCAGTTCGCCCAGGCGCAGGATCAGCAACGGGTTGCCCGCGCGCTTGAACACGAAGCGGATGCGATGGCGGTTGAGAATGTCCACCCGCGCTACTTCCTGCAGGTTGGTGCGGTATTGCGGATGGCCTTCGGTGAGCAGGGTGCGATAGGAAAACGCGACGTCGTAGGCGGTGATCGGCTTGCCATCGTGAAAACGCGCTTGCGGGCGCAGGTTGAACACCACCCAGCTGCGGTCCTCGCTGTATTCCACCGACTGCGCAATCAGGCCGTAGCTGGACGCAGGCTCGTCGCCGGACGGCGCGTACTGGCCGGTGCCGACCATCAGCGGCTCGTTCAACTCGTTAACGCCGTATTGCAGGAAGTTGGGCGTGGAAACCGGGCTTGAGCCCTTGAAGGTGTAGGGGTTGAGGGTATCGAAGGTGCCAAACGCCATCACCCGCAGGGTACCGCCTTTCGGCGCTGCAGGATTCACCCAATCGAAATGGGTAAATTTGGCCGGGTACTTGAGCGTGCCGAACTGCGTGTAACCGTGGCTCTCGGTTATCGTCGCGTGCGCACCAAAGCTCAAGGCCAGACTTATTAGTAGAAGGAGGGGACGCTTCAAGTCAGAGATCCGATCCAGGCGGCTTGGGCTTTATGGTCGGTACAGTAACAGCTTGTTCCGGTTGGAAAAAGCCGGTTTAGATGATGGAGAACCAATGTGGGAGGGGGCTTGCTCCCGATGGCGGTGTGTCAGCCAGTACATGCGCTGGCTGAATCACTGCTATCGGGAGCAACCCCCCTCCCACATTGGATTTTCAGTGTTGCCGAGGATTCAGCGCGGTGCCGAAACCACCAGCATCTGCCCCGGCTTCAGCGCCTGACCCGTGCGCGGGTTCCAGCGTTTGAGATGTTGCATCTCGACGTTGAAGCGTTTGGCGACGATAGACAGCGAGTCGCCTTTCTTGACCTTGTACTGCACCGGTTTTTTGGCACTGGCCACGGCGCGGCGTGTGTCCTGCATCACCAGGGTCTGGCCAACCTTGAGCGCCTGGCCATTGAGCTTGTTCCAGCGCTGCAGGTCATGCACGTCGACCTTGTTGGCCTTGGCGATCAGCGTGAGGTTGTCGCCGCTGCGCACCTTGTAGTTGCGGGTACGCCCGGCCACGCGTGCGGTCTCGACTTCGTCGAGTACCTGCTTTTTCGGGCGCATGGCCAGCAGTTCTTCGGGTTTCATCGTCGACAGCGTGCTGGTCAGCAGGTGCGCCTTGGAACTGGGGACGAGCAGATGCTGGGGGCCGTCGAGGGTGGTGCGTTGCTTGAGGGCCGGGTTGAGCTGGAACAGTTCGTCCTCGTCGATTTCCGCCAGCGCGGCGACCCGCGACAGGTCCATGCTCTGCTTGACCTCAACCACTTCGAAGTAGGGCGTGTTGGCAATCGGACTGAGGTTGACGCCATAGGCTTCAGGCGCCAGCACCACTTGGGACAGCGCCAGGAACTTGGGCACGTAGTCGCGGGTTTCCTGGGGCAGGGGCAGGTTCCAGTAGTCAGTGGGCAGGCCGAGCTTTTCGTTACGCTCGATGGCGCGGCTTACCGTGCCTTCACCGGCGTTGTAGGCCGCCAGGGCCAGCAGCCAGTCGCCGTTGAACATGTCATGCAGGCGCGTCAGGTAATCCAGGGCGGCGGTGGTGGATGCGGTGATATCACGGCGGCCATCGTAGGCGCGGGTCTGGCGCAGATTGAAGTAACGCCCGGTGGAGGGAATGAACTGCCACAGGCCGACCGCATCGCTGCGCGAATAGGCCATCGGGTTGTAGGCGCTTTCAATCACTGGCAGCAGCGCCAGTTCCAGCGGCATGTTGCGCTCTTCGAGGCGTTCGACGATGTAATGAATGTAGAGACTGCCGCGTTCGCCGGCGTTTTCCAGAAAGGATGGATTGCTGGCGAACCACAGGCGCTGTTGCTCGATGCGCGGGTTTACGCCTGCGCTGTCCTGTAATTGAAAGCCCCGACGCATGCGTTCCCAGACATCCTGGGGCACTTCGGGGCTGGGCTTCTCTGAAAGCCAGATGGGTTTTTGCTTGATCTTGGCAGCAAGATTCGGTTTGGGTTGCACGGTGGATTGTGCAGCATATTGTGTGGATTGGCAGCCCGCCAGAGTTGCGGAAACGGCCACCGCCACGGCTTGAGCCAGGCGGGTCAATGCGTCTGAAGAGATGGATTTACGAATAGATGACGACATTGGCTGGAAGTAAGTTCCGGGCAAAAATGTCGGGCGATTCTAGAAAGCGCTTTGGTTCCGGTCAACCATTCAGAAATTACGTATCAGAATACGTAGGCTTAGAACGTATCTTTCCATGCCCTCAAGCTGGCAAACACCTCGGCCCCAGCCCGGTTGTCACGACCATCCCGTTCGTCCGCTTTTTGTTTAACGGATGTTTCAGAGGTGCGCAGGAAGGGGTTGGTGCGCTTTTCCAGAGCCAGGTTCGAGGGCAGCGTCATCTCGCCGCGAGCCCGCAATTGGCGGACGTTTTCCACCCGTTCGGCGATATCGGCGTTGTGCGGTTCCACCGCCTGGGCAAATTTCAGGTTGCTTTGTGTGTATTCGTGGGTGCAATACACCTGCGTGTCGTCGGGCAGGTCGGCCAGACGCTGCAACGAGGCGTACATCTGCTGCGGCGTGCCCTCGAACAGACGGCCACAACCGGCGGCGAACAGGGTGTCGCCGCACAGCAGCACGCCCTGGTGATAAAACGCGATATGGCCGAGGGTGTGGCCGGGTACGCTGTAAACGTCAAAGTCCCAGCCCAGCACGCTGATGCGGTCGTTGTCGTGCAGCGCCACGTCCCGCGCCGGGATGTTCTCGCTGGCCGGGCCGTAGACCTTGGCGCCGGTCACGTCCTTGAGCTGCGCAACACCGCCCACATGGTCGTGGTGATGGTGGGTAACGAGGATGTCGCTGAGGGTCCACTGCGGGTTCTGCCCAAGCCAGGCCAGCACCGGCGCGGCATCGCCGGGGTCGACAGCGGCGCAGCGGCGGGTATGCGGGTCCTGTAATAACCAGATGTAGTTATCGGTGAAGGCGGGCAGGGCACTGATCTGTATCATTCTTCGATTCGCCAAGCTGAACACATTGGTGCATCTTAGAACGTCCAGGCGAGTAGGAGAATGCAATGACTGATAAAGCGTTCGCCCAGGCCGATCCTGAGTGGCTCGCGCTGATCGGCGCAGCCCGCGAATGGCTGTCCGGGCCCATCGGGCAATTTTTGCTGGAGGAGGAGCGGCGCATGCTCGAAGACGAGCTGGGCCGGTTCTTTGGCGGCTACCTGGTGCATTACGGCCCATCGGCCCAGACCCCGCCCGCCGCGCCGCAGGTGCAGCGCAATGTGCGCCTGGGGGCCCCGTTGCCCGGTGTGGAGATTGTCTGCGAGGAACAGGCCTGGCCGTTGAGCGAGCACGCCGCTGATGTGGTGGTGTTGCAGCATGGCCTGGATTTCTGCCTGTCGCCCCACGGCCTGTTGCGTGAAGCGGCGAGCAGCGTGCGCCCCGGTGGCCATTTGCTGATTATCGGCATCAACCCCTGGAGCACCTGGGGCCTGCGCCATGTGTTCGCCCAGGACGGCCTGCGCCAGGCACGCTGCATCGCGCCTTCACGGGTGGGTGACTGGCTGAACCTGCTGGGCTTCGCGCTGGAGAAACGCCGCTTCGGGTGCTATCGTCCGCCGCTTGCCTCGACCCGGTGGCAGGGCCGTCTGGCCGGCTGGGAACGTCGCGCGGGGACCTGGCAATTGGCCGGTGGCGGCTTCTATCTATTGGTGGCGCGCAAGATCGTGGTCGGCCTGCGTCCGGTGCGTCAGGTGGCCCGCCAGCCCATGGGCAAGCTGGTGCCGATGCCGATGGCCAAGGTCAATCGCAAGCAAAGCGAACCGTAAACCCCCTCTTTATTGATTCAAGACCGAGCAAACGATGACCGATACCGTAGAACTTTTCACCGATGGCGCCTGCAAGGGCAACCCTGGCCCTGGCGGCTGGGGCGCATTGCTGGTGTGCAAGGGCGTGGAGAAGGAACTGTGGGGCGGCGAAGCCAACACCACCAACAACCGCATGGAGCTGATGGGCGCGATTCGCGGCCTCGAGGAACTCAAGCGGCGCTGCGACGTGCTGCTGGTGACCGACTCGCAATACGTGATGAAGGGCATCAACGAGTGGATGGTCAACTGGAAGAAGCGCGGCTGGAAGACGGCGGCCAAGGAGCCGGTCAAGAACGCCGACCTGTGGCAACTGCTCGACGAGCAATGCAATCGCCACAACATCACCTGGAAATGGGTGCGCGGGCATATCGGCCATCCAGGCAATGAGCGCGCTGACCAACTGGCCAACCGTGGCGTGGATGAGGTGCGCGGCTACAAGCAGAGCTGAGGCCGGCTGCCGTGTTAACATCGCGCCTTCTACACACTCCACCACACCGTTGAGAGCTGAACCCTGATGGCCATCCGATCTGTTGTACTCGATACCGAAACCACCGGCATGCCGGTGACCGACGGCCACCGGATCATCGAAATCGGCTGTGTCGAACTGATGGGTCGTCGCCTCACCGGGCGGCACTTCCACGTGTACCTGCAACCGGACCGGGAAAGTGACGAAGGCGCGATAGGCGTCCACGGCATCACCGACGAATTCCTCAAGGGCAAGCCGCGTTTCGCCGAGGTGGCCGACGAGTTCTTCGAGTTCATCAATGGCGCGCAGTTGATCATCCACAACGCGGCGTTCGACATCGGCTTTATCAATAACGAGTTCGCCCTGATGGGGCAGACGGACCGTGCGGATATTTCCCGGCACTGTTCGATCCTCGATACCCTGATGATGGCCCGTGAGCGTCACCCGGGCCAGCGCAACAGCCTCGATGCGTTGTGCAAGCGTTATGGCGTCGACAACTCCAACCGTGAACTGCACGGCGCCTTGCTCGACTCCGAGATTCTCGCCGACGTCTACCTGACCATGACCGGCGGGCAGACCAGCCTCTCCCTGGCCGGTAACGCGTCCGACGGCAGCGGTTCGGCGGAAGGCTCGGGCAACCGCCCTTCGGAAATCCGCCGCCTGCCGGCCGATCGCACACCCACACCGATCATCCGCGCCAGTGAGCAGGATTTGGCCGAGCATGTGGCGCGGCTGGAGGCGATTGCCAAGTCTGCGGGTGCGCCGGCGCTGTGGACTCAACTGACTCAACAATGACTCGGATTCAAATGCGATCGACCGTGTGGGAGGGAATAGGTCTCCTCCCACGGTTGATCGCCTTGAACCGTGAAATCTTCATTCGCCACATCCGCTTCCGGCTTCTACCCTTGTGGCAGGAAGTGTTTGTGTTTCGCCGCGCCCTGGCCAAACGTTGCGCGCTGCGAAGTGGAGGCGGTGTCGATGGATGCCGATCTGCATGGGTTCAACATGAGGATGACGGCAGTGGTCGTTGTTACACCGTAGATGGCATCAAGGGTTGAGGAACGTTATGCAAGCTGTCATGAACCCGAAGTATCCAGGGCTCAGTGTGCGGGTCGCCGATGCAGGCTTTGATGCCTATGTGTGGGGCAACGATTTCAGCTTTGAGGTCAGTGCCTATGGCGTGCCGGAGATGGGCAAGCGCGTTGATCAATGGCAGGTGGAGCGTATCCTGCCGTACCGCAAGTGTTATGGCATCGACCCCGAGGAGTTCGCCAGTTTTCGCGATGCGCCCGACAGTGCGATCTTTATGGCCTACCTGGATGATTGCCCGGTGGGGCATATCGTGGTCAGCACCAATTGGAACGGGTTTGCCCATGTCGACGAACTGGCGGTGATCCTGCCGGCACGGCGTCACGGCGTGGCCAAGGCGTTGCTGGATGTGGCGCAGTTCTGGAGCCGCAAGAAAAACCTGCCGGGCATGATGCTCGAAACCCAGAACAACAACCTCGGCGCGTGCCGGTTGTATGAGCGCTGCGGCTATGTGATGGGGGGTATCGACCACCTGCGCTATCGCGGCATCGACCCGCAAACCCGCGAAGTGGCGATTTTCTGGTATCGGTTATTCAAGTCCGAGACGGTGCTGAAAGCGCAGTCATGAACCGATCCAGCGCTGGGGCCTGGAGAGCCTGTTACGCGACAGGCGTATGGGGCGAAGTGCCCGCCAGCAGAGCCTCGGCCTTGTGCGCAACGATCTCCAGCAGCGCGTTCAGCGCGGGCGTGGGTTCGACGTTCTTCGACATCAATGCGTAAAGGACCACCGGGATGGGCGGCGACAGCGGGCAGGCATCCAGTCCGGCCTCCTGCGCGCCGGCTGCCGTGAACGGGTCGACAATCGCCAGGCCTTCGCCGGCCTCCACCATGCTGCGCATCATCTGGTAAGTCTGCACCCGCGTCTGCACCACCGGCAGCGGGCGCAGGGCTTGCAGTTTGGCGTCCAGCAGACGACTCAAGGGGTCGTGCCCTTCAAGCCCGATCAGCGACTGCCCGGCCAGGTCCTGCAGTGCGATGTACTTTTGCCGTGGCTTGAGCCAGCCTCGGGGGGCGAGTACTTGCAGTTTGCCCTGGGCTACTTGGGTACTCCGGATCTGCGGATGTTCCGGATCATGCAGGCTCAGCCCCACCTGCGCTTCGTGAAGCAACAGGCTCCGTACGATCTCGCGCGTCGGCTGGCTCGACAGGCTGCACGGCGTGTCCTGAAAGCGGCGACGCAATGCGGCAATGCTTTGCGGTAGCAGTTGATTGGCCAGGGGCGGGGTGCAGAGGGCATGCAGGGTGGGCGCATGGTGATGTTTCAAGCGGCTGGCCAGGCGTTGCACCGGCTCCAGCGCTTCGTACAGGTGGGCAATGTGCGCCTGTAATTCGAGGGTCTCGCGCGTCGCCTGCAGGCGCCCGCGCACGCTGGCAAACAGCATGAAGCCCAGTTGTTGCTCGGCATCCTTGAGCGAGGCTTGTACATCGCCCACGGGGAGTTGCAGCCACTCGGCGGCCGTGCCGAGGTGCCCGGTCTGCAGGATGGCTTGAATGACTTCGATATGACGTAAACGCATGGCCGGAGTCTATGTGCAGCGCCGTGGGTATTCAATGGCGCAGGCCATTGTGCGCAAAAAAGACAGTTGGCGTCGGCCATGCATATGGCGTTGGGCCACGATCTCACTAGAATGACGCCGTCTGATCATCAACGACCACTGCCGGCACGCCGGTACTTACAACAAAAACAGGTCTGGTCTCAAATGCGCATGCCCTCGCTGTTTCGCGGGGTAACGGTCAAGCAGCTCCTGGTCCTGGTGACCGTGGGGTGTGCGGCTGCTTATCTCCTGCACAATCAAGACGAAATCATCCCGGAGCACTCGGTGCTGGAACGCTATATCCGCGCCCAGCAACAGGTGGACGAGCAGGTGGGCGCGATTCTGGGGATCACGCTGGTCAGGCAGGTCGAGGCCTATCCGGTGGCCGATTCGCCGGGTTACCTGCGTTCATTGTTTGCGGTCGAGGGGGAGCGGGGCAGCCTGATGGTGACGCTCAAGCAGATCAAGGGAGAGGAGGGCATAGAGCTGACGGAGATGCGTCGTCCCTGATCGACCCCGGCCCAGTCAACGCCGTCAATGGCCAGGACTGAGCGGGTAGATGAGGCGAGATCTTATGAGGCGAGGGTGGTCTTTGATTCGCGGACGATAACCGTGCCCGATTGAATCAGTCTGAATTCATCGCCTTCCAGTTTCTCTACACGGTCGCCAATGGCCAGCTTGTAGGTAGTGGTGGGCGCCGAGCCAGCCAGGTCGCCTTGCGCCGGGTTGGATTCCTGGAACTCATGCACGGAATACACGCGGCCTTCCGCGTCTCTGGCATGAAACTGTCCGACAAGTACTGCTGCCATCTGCTTAGAACCTCTGGAGATAAACACTCGATTTGCGGTGGTGTAGACCGTCAAGAAGCCGGGTAGTTTACCTATGGGAAAAAAATACTATTCGCTGACGAGTTCAGCCGCTTCCTACACAAGAGTCTGCGAGGCAAACCCGGCGTGAATCGCAAAAAGCTTCTGGTGAACACGCCCCGAAGACTTTATAACTACAGGCTCCTTTAGTCAGACGTCGGGAAACCTCAATGAGCAAGGTCTACACGATTGCCGTCCTGGTTGGCAGCTTGAGAAAACAATCGATCAACCGCAAAGTCGCGCTGGCACTGGCCGAACTGGCCCCTGCCAACCTCAGGTTGAACATTGTCGAAATTGGCGATCTGCCGCTCTACAACGAGGACATTGACGGTGCATCACCGCCGGCAGCCTACAGCACTTTCCGTAGTCAGGTGGGTTCATCCGACGCGGTGCTGTTCGTGACCCCCGAATACAACCGTTCAGTGCCGGCCCCGTTGAAAAACGCGATTGACGTGGGCTCCCGCCCGTATGGCAAAAGCGCCTTCAGCGCCAAGCCCGGTGCGATCATCAGCGTGTCGCCAGGCGCCATCGGCGGCTTTGGCGCCAACCACCATCTGCGCCAGTCCCTGGTGTTTCTGGACGTGTGGTGCATGCAGCAGCCGGAAGCCTACCTCGGTGGGGCCGGGAATGTGTTTGATGAGTCGGGGAACGTGTCGGAAAAGACTCGGCCGTTCCTGCAGGCATTTATCGATGCCTTTGGCCAGTGGGTAGAAAAACACAACGGTTGAGCGACCACTGATATCCAGGGTGAGAGCAAGCCTGCTCCCACCCTGGACGATGTAGTCAGCTCAGGATCAGCGCAGCAAGTTGGTCCGTGCCAGTTCAATCACCTCATCCCCACGCCCACTCATCACTGCCTTGAGCATGTACAGGCTGAATCCCTTGGCCTGTTCCAGCTTGATGGTCGGTGGCATCACCAGTTCCTGAGTGGCGGTGACCACGTCCACCAGCACCGGGCCATCGTGGGCCAGGGCGCGGCGCAGGGCCGGCTCCAGGTCTTCGGACTGCTCCACGCGAATCCCGAGGATGCCCATGGCGTTGGACATGGCGGCGAAATCCGGATTCTTCAGCTCAGTGCCCGTGTCCAGATAGCCGGCCGCTTTCATCTCCATGGCGACAAAACCCAGGGATGAGTTATCGAACACGATGACTTTCACCGGCAGGTTCAGTTGCGCCAACGAGATGAAATCCCCCATCAGCATGGCAAAACCACCGTCGCCGGACATCGAAATCACCTGCCGGCCAGGGAACGCCGCCTGTGCGCCAATCGCCTGAGGCATGGCATTGGCCATGGAGCCGTGGTTGAACGAACCGATCAGGCGGCGTTTGCCGTTCATCTTCAGGTAACGCGCAGCCCACACGGTGGGTGAGCCGACGTCGGCGGTGAAGATTGCATCGTCGTCGGCCAGTTCGCTGAGCAGGCGCGCAACGTATTGCGGGTGGATCGGCCGGTCGGCTTTTGACGGCTGTGCGAGGTCATCCAGGCCCTGGCGCGCTTTGTGGTAATGCTTCAGGGAGGTGTCGAGGAAGCTGCGATCGGATTTGCGCGTCAGGCGTGGCAGCAGCGCGGCGATGGTCTCGCCGACGTCGGCGGCGATTCCCAGGTCCAGCGTGGCACGACGGCCCAGGGCCTGCGGGTCGCGGTCGACCTGGATGATCTTCGCGTCGGTCGGGTAGAACTGGCGGTACGGAAAGTCGGTGCCGAGCATGATCAGCGTGTCGCAATCGAGCATCGCGTGGTAGCCGGAACTGAAGCCGATCAGACCGGTCATGCCCACATCGAACGGGTTGTCCCACTCCACATGCTCCTTGCCGCGCAGGGCATGCACCACCGGCGCGCCCAGCGCGTCGGCCAGCGCCACCACCTGGTCATGGGCGCCTGCACAGCCGCTGCCGCACAGCAGCGTGACTTTCTGGCTGCTCTGCAGCATCTCGGTAAGACGCTGCAGGTCTGGCTCGGCCGGCACGCTACGCGGCGCATGCAGGGCCGGCCACGGCTTGAGCTTGGCGTCTACCTCCAGCAGCGACACATCCCCCGGAATGACCACCACCGCCACGCCACGGTTGAGGATCGCCGAACGCATGGCGCGGTGCAGCACCTGGGGCATCTGTTCGGGGTTGCTGACCAGCTCGATAAAATGGCTGCACTCCTTGAACAGCTCCTGAGGATGGGTTTCCTGAAAATAGTTAAGGCCGATCTCCGACGACGGAATCTGCGCAGCGATTGCCAGCACCGGCACATGGTTGCGATGGCAGTCGAACAGGCCGTTGATCAAGTGCAGGTTGCCCGGTCCGCAACTGCCGGCGCACACCGTCAGTTCACCCGTGGCGGCGGCTTCGGCACCGGCGGCGAACGCGGCGACTTCTTCGTGGCGCACGTGCATCCACTCGATGCTGTCCATGGTGCGCAGGGCGTCGGTGAGGCCGTTGAGGCTGTCGCCGGTCAGGCCCCAGATGCGCTTGATGCCCGCCTGTTCAAGGGTGGTCGCCAATTGCTGGGCCAGGTTGATTTTCGCCATGAAGAACTCCAATCGTCAGTGAGGTAAAAAATTTCTGATCAATAGGGGACAGTTCGATCACGGCGAATGCTCCGTTTTTAACGTGAAGATTGCTTCATGGCTGCGCGGTATTGTCGAGCACGCTGGGCGATAAACCATTGATCGCGCAGCAATGCCAGCCACGGTGCCATCTTGGCATTGGGTAGGCGGCCAAGGCTCAGGCGGCGCATCTGGTCGCGCATTACGGCGAGAGTAGCGAGGGCGGCCAGAGGCTTGCGCTTCCAACTGATGGGCTGTAGCTGTGGGTTTAGATCGCGGCCTTCGCGCCAGTGCTTGAGCAACTGCGGCTCCAGAGTCAAGGCGGTGGCGATGCCAGCCATGGCAATGCCGCTGTCCAGTACTTGCTGCACCACCGGCAAACGGCGAATCCCACCGGTGACCATCAGCGGCATTTTCGCGATGATTGCCAGCTCCCTGGCAAATTCGAGGAAGTACGCCTCACGCGCCAGGGTGCGCCCGTCGCGCGCCTCGCCTTGCATGGCCGGGGCTTCGTAGCTGCCGCCGGACAATTCGAGCAGATCGATGGGCAGGGGGTTGAGCATCTCAACCACCGCACGCGCATCGGCGTCATCAAACCCGCCACGCTGGAAGTCGGCCGAGTTAAGTTTGACCGCCACGCAGAATGACGGACTGACCGCCGCGCGCACCGCATGCACCACTTCCAGCAACAGGCGCGCGCGGTTCTCCAACGAGCCACCCCAGCGATCGGTGCGGTGGTTGCTCAAGGGCGAGAGAAACTGGCTGAGCAGATAACCGTGGGCGCCGTGGATCTGCACCCCGGTAAAGCCGGCTTTTTCGGCCAGGCGTGCGCTGGTGGCGAAGCGTTTGATCACGTCCTGGATATCCTCTTCCGTCATGGCCCTGGGCGTGGCAAACAACCTGGAAAAACTGCCCAGGTCCAGCGCGATGGCAGAAGGTGCCAAAGCCTGCTGGCCAAGGTTGGCCATGGTCTGCCGACCGGGGTGGCTGAGCTGTACCCAGAAGTGCGTGCCTTTGGCGCGGGCCACATCCGCCCATTCACGAAAGCTGTCCAAATGCTGCTCGTCTTCCAGGGCGACGCCGCCGGGACCGGTCATGGCATGGCGGTCGATCATCACGTTGCCGGTCAACAGCAGGCCAGGCTCACCATCGGCCCAGGCTTTGTACAGTTGTTTCAGCTGGCGGGAAGGTGCTTGCCGAGCATCGGCCATGTTCTCTTCCATAGCAGCTTTGGCGATACGGTTCGCGATAACTTGGCCGTTAGGCAGTTGCAAGGGTTCGAAAGGTGACATGGGTTGACTCCTGAGCAGGGGAGGCCTCAGGCTAAGCTTAAAGTTAACTTTAATGTCAAGCAGGCGTTTTGATGAACATAGGTGAGCTGGCAAAACAGAGCGGACTGGCGGCTTCACGCATCCGTTTTTATGAGGCTGAAGGCCTGATCAGCCAGGTGGGGCGTCAAGCCAATGGGTACAGACGCTACGGGCCGGATGCGCTGCAGACTCTGCAATTGATCCAAAGCGCGCAGCAGGCTGGATTTACTTTGCAGGAACTCAAGGCGTTGATGCCCGCACCGGGCGAGTACAAACGAGACGAACTGATTGAGGGTTTGGAACGCAAGGTAGCGCAGATCGAGGTGATGCAGGCGCAGCTTGAGCACAGTAAGGCACAGTTGCTGGGGGTGATCGAGGCGGTGCGGGCGCAGCCGGAAGGCGTGCCGTGTTCGATGGGGCAGGAGCGGGTGCTGGCGTCGATAAAACAGTCCTGAATGTGCACAGTGCCAATGTGGGAGGGGGCTTGCTCCCGATAGCGGTGGGTCAGTCACGCAGATGTTGACTGACCCACCGCTATCGGGAGCAAGCCCCCTCCCACATTAGGTCCTGCGGCGTTTCGTGAACTCAGCGTCGCCGAAACAGCGGCAGCGGTTCGTCGGTCGCGGCCTGGTACGTCACCGAAAAGTCCTTCAGGCTTTCCAGCGCTTCGTACGGGTCCTTGTCGGCGCGCAGGGCGAAGGCATCGAACCCGCAGCGGCGCAGGTAGAACAGTTGGTCGCGCAGTACGTCGCCAATCGCGCGCAGTTCGCCCTTGTAACCGTAGCGGTCACGCAGCAGGCGCGCGTTGGAGTAGTTGCGCCCGTCGGTGAAGGCCGGGAAGTTCAGGGCGATGACCTGGAAGTGTTCCACGTCGGCACCGATCTCTTCGGCTTCCTCGTCGGCGTCCAGCCACACACCCAGGCCGCCGTCGCGGGCCTTGAGGGCGTGGCCGTGTTCGCGCCACAGCGCCAGCGGCACGATCAGGTCGTCGCAGTTGGAGATGCCATCGAAGCTCGCGTCCTTGGGCAGCAGGTGCCAGGTTTCGTCGAGGACTTCGTTGTTCTTAATGATTCGCTGCATAGACGCGCTCCTTGAACAGGTCAATGCCGATGCGCTGATAGGTGTCGATGAAACGCTCATCTTCGGTGCGCTGTTCGACGTACACATCGATCAGCTTGCCGATCACTTCGGGCATGGCTTCCTGGGCGAAGGACGGGCCGAGGATCTTGCCCAGGCTCGCATCGCGGCTGGCGCTGCCGCCCAGGGACACTTGGTAGAATTCTTCGCCTTTCTTGTCCACGCCCAGGATGCCGATATGGCCGACGTGGTGG
Organism: Pseudomonas sp. PvP025; assembly: GCF_017832155.1. Lineage (NCBI taxonomy): Bacteria > Pseudomonadati > Pseudomonadota > Gammaproteobacteria > Pseudomonadales > Pseudomonadaceae > Pseudomonas > Pseudomonas sp. PvP025. The sequence continues at coordinate 653,675 of NZ_JAFIBJ010000001.1, forward strand.
TGACCACAGGCGTTCATGCAGCCGGAGATGTTCAGGTCCAGCTCGCCGATGTCGAACAGGTAGTCCAGGTCATCGAAACGACGCTGGATCGATTCGGCAATCGGGATCGACTTGGCGTTCGCCAGGGAGCAGAAGTCGCCACCCGGGCAGCAGATGATGTCGGTCAGCAGGCCGATGTTCGGCGTGGCGAAACCGCCTTCGCGCAGCTCGCCCCACAGGGCGAACAACTGGCTCTGTTCGACGTCCGCGAGAATGATGTTCTGCTCGTGGGAGGTGCGCAGTTGGCCGAAGCTGTAACGCTCGGCCAGGTCGGCGACGGCGTCCAGCTGCTTGTCAGTGATATCGCCCGGCGCAACGCCGGTGGGTTTGAGCGACAGGGTCACGGCCACGTAGCCCGGCTGTTTGTGCGCCAGGGTATTGCGGGTGCGCCAGCGGGCGAAACCCGGGTGCTGCTGATCGAGCGCCGCCAGCTCGGCGTCCTGATTGCTCAGGGTTTTGTAATCCGGGTCGACGAAGTGCCTGGCCACGCGATGCACTTCGGCTTCGGTCAGGGTGGTCTGGCCGCCGCGCAGGTGTTCCATCTCGGCATCGACTTTCTGCGCGAACACTTCAGGGGTCAGCGCCTTGACCAGGATCTTGATCCGGGCCTTGTACTTGTTGTCACGGCGGCCGTAGCGGTTGTAAACCCGCAGGATCGCGTCGAGGTAGCTGAGCAGGTCCTGCCACGGCAGAAACTCATTGATAAAGGCACCGACCACCGGGGTACGGCCCAGGCCGCCACCCACCAGTACGCGGAAACCCAGCTCGCCTGCGGCGTTGTGCACCGGCTCCAGGCCGATATCGTGCACCTCGATGGCGGCGCGGTCCGAGGTCGAGCCGTTGATGGCGATCTTGAACTTGCGCGGCAGGTAGGCGAATTCGGGGTGGAACGTTGTCCACTGACGCACGATCTCGCACCAGGGGCGCGGGTCGATCAGCTCATCGGCGGCCACACCGGCAAACTGGTCGGTGGTGACGTTGCGCAGGCAGTTGCCGCTGGTCTGAATGGCGTGCATCTGCACGGTGGCCAGCTCGGCAAGGATGTCCGGCACGTCTTCCAGCGCCGGCCAGTTGAACTGTACGTTCTGGCGCGTGCTGATGTGGGCGTAGCCCTTGTCGAAGTCGCGGGCAATCTTGGCCATCATGCGCGTCTGGCGCGAGGTCAGTTGGCCGTAGGGCACAGCCACCCGCAGCATCGGCGCAAAGCGCTGAACGTAAAGGCCATTTTGCAGGCGCAGAGGGCGGAACTCTTCTTCGCTCAGTTCGCCTGCCAGATAGCGTCGGGTCTGATCACGGAACTGCTTGACGCGGTCCTCGATGATGCGCTGATCGTATTCGTCGTATACGTACATATAGGTCCTGTTCTCGGCAAATCTGCGCGCACGGCCGCGCACTCCCAACGGAGCCGGCGCACGATAACAGGTTGCGTTTATGCGCAAAAGTGATGTTTGAGTATATGCAAATAACCAAAATGACTAATGCGAACCGTTATCGCGATACCCACATTTGTCATATGGGCAAGCATGAACTTTACTGTGCTCGAGTCTTGATGCAATCACCTATAAAACCGACAAGAGGCGATGCGATGAGCAATTCTACAAAAGTCCGTAAACCCGGCATTACCGTGGATGCCTGGGCCATTCTGTTCCTGGTTGTGCTGGTGGTGGGCACAGCGCTTTTCTGGGTTGGGCATCCATAACGACCTTTTCGCTGGTGTCTCGATTGCCTGTCGTATTGCCACTATGATGGCGGTCAATATTCAAGGCTTGGACAACCATGTTGAAAGTTCTGATTGCGTGTGTATGGCTGCTCGGCTCGACATGCGCGGCGATGGTCCAGGCGTCGTCCGTGGTGTTTCTCAATCCGGGTATGTCGACGGAAGCCTTCTGGGTCAACTACGCGCAATTCATGCAGGCTGCCGCCACTGACCTCGGCCTGGATTTGCGCGTGCGCTATTCCGAGCGCGTTTCCGACACTACCTTGGCCCAGGCCCGTGAAGCGCTGCTGGGCAGTGCGCGGCCGGATTACCTGGTATTGGTGAATGAGCAGTACATCGCCCCGCAGATCCTGCGCATGGCCGAGGGCAGCGGGGTCAAGTTGCTGATCGTGAACAACGCGCTGACGGCCGATCAGGCTCAACTGCTGGGCACCCACCAGCATCCCGACTGGATTGCCAGCCTGGTGGCCGATGACGAGCAGGCCGGCTACCTGATGCTCATCGATCTGTTGCGCCAGTACGGCCCGCTGGCGCCCGGGGCGTCCATCGACCTGCTGGCATTTTCCGGCAGCAAGACCACCCCGGCTGCGCAGTTGCGCGAGCGCGGCCTGCACCGCGCCCTGGCCGAGCATCCCGAAGTGCGTCTGCGCCAACTGGTCTATGGCGAATGGAACCGCCAGCGGGCCTTTGAGCAGGCCACGCAGTTGTTCAAACGCAACCCGCAGACGGCGTTGGTGTGGGCTGCCAACGATGAGATGGCGCTGGGCGCGATGCAGGCCGTGCAAGCGAGCGGGCGAATGCCGGGCAAGGATGTGCTCTTCAGTGCCGTTAACAGCTCGCCGGAAATTCTGCAGGCGCGGCTGGACGGACGGCTGACCACCCTGGTGGCCGGGCATTTCACGCTGGGAGGCTGGGCCATGGTGTTGATCAATGATCACGCCAAGGGCGTAGACCTCGACGCCCACGGCGGCCGCGATCGCCAGGCAGCCTTGTTCCAATTGATCGATGCCAACCAGGCCCGGCATTTACTGGGGCCGCCGACCGCAGTGGACTTTCGCGCATTGTCGGCGGTGGGCAAGCCCGCGTCCTACCGTTACCCGTTCAGCCTGCAACTGCTGCTGCGCTAAACGCGGGTCGCGAGCAGCACGACTGGCCTGACAATCCTAGTTGTCATAGCCCAGGTTCGGCGCCAGCCAGCGCTCGGTCACGGCCAGATCCTGGCCCTTGCGTGCGGTGTAGCTGTTTACCTGATCCTTGTCGACCTTGCCCACGGCAAAGTACTGGGCCTGCGGGTGGGCAAAGTACCAGCCGCTGACCGCCGCCGCCGGGAACATCGCGTAGTGCTCGGTGAGGAACACGCCGCTGCGCCCGGCATGCATTTCGCGTGCTTCGGGGTCCAGCAACTGGAACAACTGGGCTTTCTCGGTGTGGTCCGGGCACGCCGGGTAGCCCGGGGCAGGGCGGATGCCGCTGTACTGCTCCTTGATCAACGCTTCGTTGTCCAGCGCTTCGTCCTGGGCATAACCCCAATGCTCTTTACGCACCTGCTGGTGCAGCCACTCGGCGCAGGCCTCGGCCAGGCGGTCGGCCAGGGCCTTGACCATGATCGAATTGTAGTCGTCGCCCGCGTCCTGGTAGGCCTTGGCCACTTCCTCGGCGCCGATGCCGGCGGTGGTGATGAAGCCGCCAATATAGTCGGTTACACCGCTGGCCTTGGGCGCCACAAAGTCGGCCAGCGAGAAGTTCGGCTTGCCGTCGGTCTTGATGATCTGCTGGCGCAGGTGGTGCAGCCGGGCAATCGGCTGGCCATCGTCGCCGTAGACTTCCAGGTCATCGTCCTGTACCTGGTTGGTCGGCCAGAAACCGAACACCGCGCGGGCACTGATGAGTTTTTCGTCGATGAGCTTGTTGAGCATTTCCTGGGCATCGGCGTACAGCGCAGTGGCGGCTTCACCGACCACTTCGTCTTCAAGGATTCGCGGGAACTTGCCGGCCAGGTCCCAGGAGATAAAGAACGGCGTCCAGTCGATGTATTCGGCCAGCACCCTGAGATCGATAGTGTCCAGCACCCTGGCGCCGGTAAACGTCGGTTTGACCGGCGTGTAGCTGCTCCAGTCGAACTGCGGCTTCTTGGCGATGGCGGCGGGGTAGCTCAGGCGCTCGGTGCGCGCGCTGCGGTTGGCGGTGCGCTCGCGTACGTCGATGTATTCCAGGCGGGTTTTTTCGACAAAACCGGCCTTCAGTTCCTTGGACAGCAACTGCGTGGCCACACCCACGGCGCGTGAGGCATCGGTGACGTAGATCACCGCGTCGTTGCTGTACTTGGGCTCGATTTTCACCGCCGTGTGCGCCTTGGAGGTGGTCGCGCCGCCGATCATCAAGGGCAGGTGGAAGTCCTGGCGCTGCATCTCGCGGGCCACGTGCACCATTTCATCCAGGGACGGCGTGATCAGGCCGGAGAGGCCGATGATGTCGCATTTCTGTTCCTTGGCCACCTGCAGGATTTTCTCCGCAGGCACCATGACACCCAGGTCCACGATGTCATAGCCATTGCAACCGAGCACCACGCCGACAATGTTCTTGCCGATGTCATGCACGTCGCCCTTGACCGTGGCCATCAGGATCTTGCCCTTGGCTTCCGGCTTGTCGCCTTTTTCCAGCTCGATGAACGGAATTAAGTGCGCCACGGCCTGTTTCATCACACGGGCGGATTTCACCACCTGGGGCAGGAACATCTTGCCGGCGCCAAACAGGTCGCCAACGATGTTCATGCCCGACATCAGCGGGCCTTCGATCACTTCGATCGGGCGCGCGAACGACTGCCGGGATTCTTCGGTGTCTTCAACGATGTGGGTGGTGATGCCCTTGACCAGCGCGTGCTCCAGGCGCTTGTTCACCGGCCAGCCACGCCATTCTTCGGTCTCGGCCTCTTTTACGCTGCCGTCGCCCTTGTATTTATCGGCGATGGCCAGCAGGGCGTCGGTACCTTCCGGGGTGCGGTTGAGCACCACGTCTTCCACCGCGTCGCGCAGCTCGGCGGGAATCTGGTCGTAAATCTCCAGTTGGCCGGCGTTGACGATGCCCATGGTCAGGCCGTTGCGGATCGCATACAGCAGGAACACCGAGTGGATCGCCTCACGCACCGGGTTGTTGCCGCGGAACGAGAACGACACGTTGGACACGCCGCCGGAGGTCAGCGCATACGGCAGCTCGTCGCGGATATAGGCACAGGCGTTGATGAAGTCGACGGCATAGTTGTTGTGCTCTTCGATACCGGTGGCGACCGCGAAGATGTTCGGGTCGAAGATGATGTCTTCCGGCGGGAAGCCGACTTCATTCACCAGAATGTCGTAGGAGCGTTTGCAGATTTCCTTCTTGCGCGCTTCGGTGTCGGCCTGGCCGGCTTCGTCGAAGGCCATCACCACCACGGCGGCGCCATAGCGCTTGCACAGTTTGGCGTGATGAATGAACTGCTCCACGCCTTCCTTCATGCTGATGGAGTTGACGATGCCCTTGCCCTGGATGCACTTGAGGCCGGCTTCGATCACTTCCCACTTGGAGGAGTCGATCATGATCGGCACGCGGGAGATGTCCGGCTCGCCGGCAATCAGATTGAGGAAGGTCACCATGGCCTTCTTCGAATCGAGCATGCCCTCGTCCATGTTGATGTCGATCACCTGCGCGCCGGCTTCCACCTGCTGCAGGGCAACTTCCAGGGCTTCGGTGTAGTTGTCTTCACGGATCAGCCGGGCAAAGCGCGCGGAACCGGTGATGTTGGTGCGCTCGCCGACGTTGACGAACAGCGAGCTGCGATCAATGGTGAACGGCTCCAGCCCCGACAGTCGGCAGGCTTTGGCAATGTCCGGGATCGCACGCGGCGCATAGCCGGCCACCGCGTTGGCGATGGCTTCAATGTGGCCGGGCGTGGTGCCGCAGCAGCCGCCGACGATATTGAGGAAGCCACTTTGGGCGAACTCTTCGATGACCTTGGCCGTTTCCGATGGCAGTTCATCGTACTCGCCGAATTCGTTGGGCAGGCCGGCATTGGGGTGCGCAGACACATGGGTGTTGGCCTTGTTCGACAGCTCTTCCAGGTAAGGGCGCAGGTCGCTGGCGCCGAGGGCGCAGTTCAGGCCCACGGAAATCGGTTTGGCGTGGGCCACGGAGTTCCAGAACGCTTCGGTGGTCTGGCCCGAGAGGGTGCGGCCGGAGGCGTCGGTGATGGTGCCGGAAATCATGATCGGCAGTTCGACATCCAGTTCTTCGAACACACCCTGCACGGCGAAGATCGCAGCCTTGGCGTTGAGGGTGTCGAAGATGGTCTCGATCAGGATCAGGTCGGCGCCGCCTTCGATCAGGCCCTTGGTGGCCTCGGTGTAGTTTTCCACCAACTCATCGAAGGTTACGTTGCGATAGCCGGGGTTGTTCACGTCCGGCGACAGTGAGCAGGTGCGACTGGTAGGCCCGAGCACGCCAGCGACGAAGCGCGGCTTGGCCGGGTTTTCGAGGGTCTTGGCGTCGGCCACCTGGCGCGCCAGGCGTGCGCCTTCCACGTTCAGCTCATAGGCCAGTGCTTCCATGCCGTAGTCGGCCATGGAGATGCGCGTGGCGTTGAAGGTGTTGGTTTCCAGAATGTCGGCGCCGGCGTCCAGGTAGGCTTTTTCGATGCCGCCGATGACGTCCGGACGGGTGATCACCAGCAGGTCGTTGTTACCCTTGACGTCGCTTGGCCAGTCAGCGAAGCGCTTGCCGCGATAATCCTGTTCTTCGAGCTTGTAGCTCTGGATCATCGTGCCCATGCCGCCGTCAAGGATCAGGATACGGTCCTTGAGGGCTTGGTGAAGGGCTTGCAGGCGAGCGCTACGATCGGACATGGGACTACTCTGGGTCAGGCATTACGGAGGGCGTGAATCATAGCAAACTTGTGCGCATTTGGAGCATGAGAGGGTTTTGCATGAATGTTGCTCATGTTGGCGAGCCTCCTGTCCCAGTAGCATTGCCCTCACTTCAATTGCACGCGTTGAATCGGCGCAGAACGACGCTGTGGGCAGGCAATGACAATGCGCTGCCGAGCATCTGGCGCCACTTCGACAGCGCCTCGGTGACCAAAGGCCTATCGGCGAAGTGCCGCAGACGATGTGGCTGTTCGACTACCCGTTGTTGGAGCGCATCTATGACCAGTTGGCGGTGAGTTTCGATGTGTTCGGCAACGTGACCTCTAGGGACAAACGGTCCAAGTCTCAAACCTCGATCATTCCCAGTTCATCGATCAAGGCTTCGGTCAATGCATCAAGGTCGGCGAAGCGTCGATGGCTGACCGCGCCGAACGGCGCATGATTGACATACGCCTGGGAGCCGTCGGCGAGTACCGCAACTTCCACCGCCGCGTGCTGTGCGTTGATGTAAAGCAACAGAGCCTGGTTGGTGGGCGCCATGACGGTGGTGAAAGTGAACGGGCTGTGTAGGCGAAGGGCCAGTTCATGATCGTTTACGGTGCTGTGCAGGCAAACCTGCAAATCACATCTGTAAAGAAACCGTCCGGAGGGCGCGCGGTAATCGATCAACCTGCCAGGATCATGGGTCACCCGTGTCATCGGCTGGGTGGCAACACGTGTGGTCATTCGGATGCCGATTGCGTCGGTCAACTCGGCCAGCCCGGGAATGTCCTGCATGGTGTTGCAATGACCGACCCCGACGAGGGCTACCCAGCGATGCGGTCCAATGGATGATTGATCGAAATTGATTCTCTTGTAGGCAAAGAAGTTGAACATGGTCACGCGATCAAGGTACTCGGCGAGGGTCAGCGGGTGTGGCAGTTCGAGATCACCTGCTCTATAGAGGTAGCTGGCAGTGGTATCCAGCGCATGGATCGGAATGCCCTGGGCGTGTACCGCTTCGACCAATCGAACGTAGTCGAATGGCGATTGTCCGGCCGCTGGTTCGCCCATGCGTTCAATCCTGCTTCTCAGTAATTGAGGCAATTGATTGTTGGGTGAAGCGTTGTACAGCCTCAGTGCAGCCTGATGCATATCTGTATTGAACACCTCCATGTAGAACGCTGCGACCCCCGCGCGGCTCAGGCTGACTGCGTGTCTGGTCAAATACTGCCGTGTGAGCGGGAACGAATGGTGTTCACCGAAAATCAAGCCTCTACGTTGGCTGAACAACTGATTTAACAAATCATCGGTCGACAGACGCGGGGGCGGCAGGGCGATCGACCTTGAAGGCGCAACGAACGCCCGGTAATAACTTCTGGCATGGCGACGCAATCTTGCCTGAATGCCAAACACATGAAATATCGCTGCGCAATTATCGGTAACAGGGATCACCGGTGGCAGCTTTTCCAGGTTGAAAGATCCTGGCCTCGCCTGATTGACACTCGGTAGCGCGGCGAGGTCGGCGGGTGATAATTCATAGTCCCGATAAGTGGTTTGCAGCGCCGATCTTTCGACAGGAACCATGCCGCCAGGCAATCGGGGCTTCGGTTCGACCTGCCAATGCTTGAGGGAGGCATCCAGTGTCAGTGGATAGCGCAGGTTTTTTCCGGCTGCACCTTCGGGGTGGAGAAAGCGTTGCCCCTGAGCAATGTCGGTCAGGTAGTGCTTGCCGTTGACCCGCACATATTGCTGAACCGACGTCGCGCTCTGGTAGAGGTTGCCGCGGATTCGCTCAAGGGTCAGCGGGTCGACCGCCACGTCCAGCCCGGAAAGATCCGGCGTCGGTCGAAGCGCGGGGACGGCATCAAATTGGGGGGCCAGGAGTGGGCGGCTGCGGGCGCCGGTGATGGACCACAGCGCGCGCGCGGCAGACTTGGAGCGCCCCATCTGTTTGAGCAGCATGAGGGTCCGCGTGATATTGCGTACCGCATTGAAAGCGCTGGTGATGGGTAAAAAGCCGATCAGGTCGATTGCCAAATCGATGCCGAAGGTGACCTTGTTCCACAGCGATTCGCGTTCGACTTCAGCGTTGCTGGTCGACGCAACGTCGGCGTTGTGTCGCAGGGTCCAGACCTGCTGCTCGTACAGTGCATCGCAGACCGGTGCGTTGATCGTCTCGAAGTAAAGGTTATCGAACGGGTTGTAGATGCGGTTCTTGCGCTCCGTGACGCGTGCCTTGCCGAGTTCTGTCAAGTGTTGGAGGACGTAGTCGCGCCATTCGCTGGAGGTGTCCCACTGCAATTGGAGAAACTGCTGCATCGCGGCACTGTCGGTAAATTCCTGAATATCGTGCTCGGCGGGGCACGAGGGAGTGAAAAGGATCACGTTGGGCACGGAGCGGCGATTTTCCACGCTGATTATGAGGCTGTCATTGAGTGAGTAGCCGTTGGCCGTTGCCGGGGAGTTGGCGATAATCAGCGCGCTTGCCACGACCTTGTGCCCACTGACAGTGGTATAGGCGTTGAGCAAAAAGGTCTCGATAATCGCGTTGACCCATTTATAGCCCCTGTTCTCGCGGTCTTTCAGGAAGCTGCCGCTGAGCAGCCTGGCGGTCAGTGCCTGGGTTTTCAGGCTGGCGAGATAAGCGCCGCTCCAGGCCTGGCGCAGGGGCAGGCCCTGATCGAGCAGGCGTAACTGCAACAACCGGTCGTAACCTGCGCCCACGTCGAGCTTTTTAATCAGCGATTTGAGGTAGGCGTCATCCAGGGTTATAGGCCTGCCGGACGTCGCCTTGCCCTCGGCTGACATCGAAGTGCGTTTACCGATGAGCAACTGGTACACGCTGACATCCCACGGCGTGTTGTTCTTCAGTGCCAGTTGGGTCAGTGTCAAGACCGCCGCACTGCTGGGCCGTGTGGCCGGGTCATCGGTCGGGGGCACGTGGTCCACGCCCGCGCCGCCCCCCATGCTGGCGGGGTTGAAGGAGGTGCTGATGTGGACCTGAACCTTATCCGGGACCGTGTCCCAGTCGGGATAATCGCGTTGCAATTGCTGCGTGAGTTGACTGCTGGCGAACGCGTGCAGAGTGGGGATCGCCGCGGTGCGAAATTGGCCGGCCAGGCGTTTATTGGCCTCCAGTTCGGCATGGGCTCGCTGTTTGAGCGCCTGTTTGTGTGTCTTGCTTGCCGCCTGATACCACGCTGGCAAGGCGGCTTCGAGGTAGCGCCGACTGCGCGCAACCATCAGTTCGCGCAGATCCAGGAAAGTGCCGAGATGCGCCAGGCGATTGAATTGTTCATACACCTGCTGACCATTCGAACCCTGTTGGCGTGCCTGCTGCCAAGCATATTCGATATCGGCTTTCTGCAATCTGAGCAGCCGCTCCACGCGATGTTGGAACAGATGCTCGTCGATGGCGGTGTAAACGAAGGCGGGGGCACTTTTCAGGTACCGGCGTGCGCGTGCCTGGTCTTGCCAACAGGCTAGGCTCAGCAGCTGTTCGCGGGCCGTACCCTGTGCCATCTGCATGCGCAGCGACTGGTCGAGGGCTTGCAGCGAGGCATGCGTCTCAATGCCCTGGTGAGGGGTGAACAGCACAACAGCGCCGATATCGGTGCTTGCCGAGACGTTGGCCGCCGGGGTTTTGCCGGCAATTACAAACACCTCCACCAGCGCGATATCGGGTTTGTTGGCGCGGCCCTTGAGCCTCACGGCGAAGGCTGCGGGGCGTTGGTCTGGCGGCAGGCCCGCGCGAGCCTGGCTGCAGGGCCGCTCGACGAGCTGGCCGATGAGGATTTTGCAGGCGGTGTCGAGCGTGCCGTCCTCTACGCGCAGCGCCGCTTCGGCCTGCAGGGTTTTGCCCAACTGGCTGGCAAGCCATTGACGCCGGGTTGTCGATTCGCCTGGTGCGAACGGGCCCCGCCAATACTCATCCAGTAACTGTTGAAAACACTGGTCCGGCTGGCGGATCAACGTGTCCAGAAAGGTTTCGAATGCCGGGGTGCCACCACTTGTGGCACTGACGCGGTGTCCAGGCTGGAGCTGATAGGTGGACGTGGCGTGGTAGCGGTAGCGCCGGTTGGGCGCGTTATGGTTTTCGCCGCCCCAGGGCGTGTCAGTGAATAGCGCAGACAATGGGCGAGCCGGTGTGTCCGTTGACACCAGGGTGTGCGTCCCAGGGCGGATGCACAGTTGGATATCTTCGTCATAACTCACAGCTTTCAGTGCAATAGGCAACGGCAATCCGGGGAATCCCGACTGGATTTTCGCCAGGAGTAGTGCGCTGAGGGATCTGGCGGCCTCGGGCTGTTGGTTCAGCAATTGCTCCAAGGCCCTTTGTTGTTCCAGCAACTGCTTGAGATAGATGGACTGGCTGGCTTCGATCCCAGCGGGGGACGGGTTCATCATGATCGCCTCTCAAAGGAGGCAAGTGTGGCGAGGCGCTCCCTCTGGGCGGCGGTGCCTATCTATCGCTTTGAAAGAAAGCCCGACGTGGCGCACCGATCAATGCTTTTCCGACAAAAATACTAGGACTTTGTACCTGCGTATTATTTTGGCGTAAACTGCCAGCAAGCCTGTGAGGAGTTTCCATGACTGCCATAACCATTACCGACGCCGCCCACGATTATCTGGCTGACCTGCTGTCCAAGCAGAACACCCCGGGTATCGGCATCCGCGTCTTCATCACCCAGCCCGGCACCCAGTACGCCGAGACGTGCATTGCCTACTGCAAGCCTGGCGAAGAGAAACCTGAAGACACCGCGCTGGGGCTCAAAAGCTTCACCGCCTACATCGACGCCTTCAGCGAAGCCTTCCTGGACGATGCCGTGGTCGACTACGCCACCGACCGCATGGGCGGCCAGTTGACGATCAAGGCACCCAACGCGAAGGTGCCGAATGTCAACGCCGACAGCCCGGTCAACGAGCGTATCAACTACTACCTGCAAACCGAGATCAACCCGGGGCTGGCCAGCCACGGCGGTCAGGTCAGCCTGATCGACGTGGTAGATGACGGTATCGCCGTCCTCAAGTTCGGCGGCGGCTGCCAAGGTTGCGGCCAGGCAGACGTGACCCTGCGCGAAGGCATCGAGCGCACCTTGCTTGAGCGCATTCCGGAGCTCAAGGGCGTTCGCGATGTGACCGACCACACGCAGAAAGAAAACGCCTACTACTGAGTAAGGCGTTCACTGCGAACAAAAAACGGCGCCCGTGAGCGCCGTTTTTTTCCTTGAATTCAGAAGCTTACACCAGCTATCCAACTAATCAGATCAAATGTGGGAGGGGACTTGCTCGCCTCCCACCGTTTTGCCCGCGTTCCTTCAAGGGCGGTAGAGGTGAGCATGACCCGCGCGATACAGCGATGAATCACCAAAGCTGTCACTGGCCAGCACCCTGCCCACCACGATCAACGCCGTACGCCGAAAGCCCTTGGCCGCGACTTTTTCAGCAATATCACTGAGCGTGCCCACTGCCCAGTCCTGATCCGGCCACGTTGCCCGGTGCACCACGGCGATCGGGCAGTCGGCGCCATAGTGCGGCAGCAGTTGGGCAACGATCTTCTCCAGGTGATTGACCCCCAGATGAATCGCCATTGTGGTGCCATGGCGCGCCAGGCTGTCGAAGTCTTCGCCATCGGGCATGCGGGTTTTGTCGGCGTAGCGGGTCAGGATCACGCTCTGGGCGATATCCGGCAGGGTCAGTTCGGTTTCCAGCAGCGCGGCGCAGGCGGCTATCGCCGTGACGCCCGGGATGATCTGGAACGGAATGCCCAGCTCGCGCAAATGACGGATCTGTTCGCCAATCGCCCCGTACAGGCTCGGATCGCCGGAGTGCACGCGGGCCACATCCTGGCCGCTGGCGTGGGCGACCTTGATCAACGCGATGATCTGTTCCAGATGCAGTTCAGCGCTGTTGACCACCTGATGCGCCTGATGGCCCTCCAGTACCGCCGCCGGCACCAGCGAACCGGCGTAGATGATCACCGGACAGCTGCGGATCAGCCGCTGGCCTTTGACGGTGATCAATTCCGGGTCGCCGGGGCCTGCGCCGATAAAGTAAACGGTCATGGGAGTTCCTGTGGAAGGGGGCGAGCATGAAAAATGCTCATGATCGATCAGGGTGATTATCGAGGTTTCAGTCGGCGCAGGCCAACGCAAAGGTAGCCTTGGCGTTGTTTTTGCGGCGGATCAACAGGCGGGCAGGGGCGCCCGACAGCTGTTCTGCCAGGGCGAGTGCGGCACTTTCAGCAATACCATGGCAACCGGTGTGGGCAAAGGCGACGGCTGACTTGTGGCTCAGGCGGTCCTCATAAACCTCCAGTTGCGCAGCGCTGAAACACTGCAATGGCAATTGCAGCCGCTGGGCCAGGGCGATCAGCCCCGGCTCATCCTGTTTGCGATCGATGCTGGCCAGCGCGGTGACACGCTGGCGCTCGATTCCCGCCTCGGCAAGGGCGCCGTCAAGCAGAGCCAGCAGGGTGTCAACATCACAACCGCGCTGACAACCCAGGCCCACCGCCAGAATCATGCCGGGTATTGACCGTCGCGGTTGCGTCGGAACAGCCAGGCGCTGATCAGGCCCAGGGCCAGCCAGAATGCGATGTTGGTCAATTGCGACGCGATCTTGAACTGCGCTTCGAGGGCCTCCGGGGCCAGCATTGCATGCACTTCGGGCTGCGGCGCGCCGATCACATGGGGCACCGCGAGGATCGCCACGCCGAGGACCTTAAGCAGCCAGTTGCGGCCAAACACAATCAGCGCAATACCGGCGGCCGTGGAGGCGGCGGTGCCGATCCACCAGGTTTGGCGCAGTGCCAGGTCGGCGGCGGCAGTGCCCGGCAATTCGGGCGGCAGGCCCAGGGTGGGCGCCAGCACAAAAGTCGCGTAACCGGCCAGGCCCCATAGCAAACCCTGGGCCGTGCGGGTTGGGGCGCGCAGGGTATAGAGACCCGCCAGCATCAGCGCGAAACCCACTGCCACCACCAAATTGCCGCCGGTGGTGGACAGCACGCGCTGCCAGCCATCCTCCGGCTCCCAGGCTTCGGCGTCGTGGCTATGGGCAGTGTGCTCATGCGCCACCTCGGTTGCAGCCGGCGCCTTCTCGAAGGTTTCGGCCTGCAGAATCAACGGGGCGACCCAGAAGCTTTGCAGCAGCGTCAGCAGCAGGGCGGCCAGCAGGCCGGTAAAGCCGGCGGTTTGCGCAATACGCTTGATCATGTCGGCAGGCCTCAGTGGCACGGGAACGCGGCGCTGTGGCGGGTATCGTGGGCCGCGTTGTGCACCGCCTCGATATGCGAGAACCCGGCAAAATACACCAGGCAGGCGCCGAGAACCGACGCGCCGATGGCGGCAGTGAGGCGTTGGCTCAGGGTGGCGGTGTGGCTGGCGGCGGGTGAGGTGCTGCTGATGATCGACATGGCGCGTCCCTATCAAGTGTCTGGGCGAAACGAGCGCATGAAAACCCCGCGAGCCGGGCACGCGAGGTTCGAACAGCGCCCGCCCACCGCGGGTTTGTTATCTGATTTTTCGGGCCGGTCTCCGGGCTTGCGAGGGACGCTGGGTCAAAAAGCATCACCTTCCCATGCCGGCTGGCACAGTGGATCTGACGCTTCACTCGCTTACCGTTGCGGGGGCAGCACCGGACTCGTCATACCCTGGCATTGCAGGCCATGACTCACCGGTTTCCCGTTTCACCCTGTGAAGGGCACCCGAAACAAGATGTACAGGAAAACACGAGCATGACCGGGGCGTCAATTGAAGCCGATTCTGATTAAGAATCGCGGCGTAAAAGGCGTAATGGCATTTTTACCAAGTAATATCTCCTATTATTTTGCGGGTCTGATGCACTTTTTTTCCGTGAGTGGATATCGGAAGGTAGGCGCGCTGAAGTTGATGTTATCCATTAAGTTGATAAGGCCTTTTTATGTCTGTTATATCGCGCGCCAGTTTAAATCCTCCGATTGTCAGTCAAGATATTATGAATTCGCACGTTGAAGCCGCCGGCCCGCACTACAAGGCACAGGATGCTCGCAACCCGCACTATCATGCGGTCTCCAGCAAGCCGTCCTGGTCCACCGGTCAAGCCGCCAGCCAAATAGATCGAAGGCAGCGCCGATTGCAGGACCGTAATAACGATAAAGTAGTGCGGGTGGGTTATACGTTTCGTGAAGTTGCACCAGAGGAAACTCGGTTTAATCAAACCCAGCAATCGCAGGCCCGTCTTTCAATGCGGTCCTGGGCAGATGTAGCGAATATCGAGTTCGAGGAAGACGCCGTTACGCCCGACGCCCTGTTACGTTTCGTCAATAGCGCGAGGCCAAGTGTCGCCGATGCCATGCGTTCCGGCAATTCTGGGCGAGTGCGCCTCAACTCCAGACACTCGTTCAATCACGCGCCCACCGTAAATGGCTTTGGACGCCAAACGCTAACCCACGAAATCGGCCATTGGCTGGGCGCTGCCCACCCCGGAAACTATGAAGCGTTAAAGGGCCCGATCAAGTACGGCACGCATGCCATTTTCGCCGAGGACAGCCGGGCCTACTCGGTCATGAGCTATTTCGAAGCGAGCGATACAGGTCATGATCACAAGGGCGAGTACGCCTCGGCACCGTTGATGACCGACATTGCCTGGGCCCAAAAGGTCTACGGCGCCAATTACACGACCCGTAACACGGATACCACCTACGGCTTCAATTCCAATACCCGGCGAGACGATCTTTCACTGGTGTCCCCGTGGGACGGCGCCGTCTTTTGCGTCTGGGACGGCGGTGGTAACGATACGCTGGATTTCTCTCGCTATTACCAGAACCAGGTGATCAACCTGAACGCTGAAACCTTCTCCAATGTTGGTGGGAAGACGGGGAATGTCTCCATCGCCAGGGACGTTACCGTGGAGAACGCCATCGGCGGTTCCGGCAATGATGTGTTGATCGGCAACGCCGCCGACAACCGGCTCAAAGGCGGTGGCGGTGTCGATCGTCTGTACGGCGGCGCAGGCCGCGATACCTTCGTGTACGACACCGCCACCGATTCGACGTTACGCAGCCCTGACGTGTTGACGGACTTCGTCACCGGTCAGGACAAAATCGATATTTCTGGATTGCTGCGCAAGCATGGCCTCCACGACCTCACCTTCGTCAACCGGCTTTCCGGCCGACCCGGGGAGGCGGGGCTGGGCTACAATCCGCAAAATAACGAGTCGTGGCTGGTGCTTGATCTGACAGGCAACGGCGAAATTGATTTCTACCTTGAAGGCGAGGGGCGCATAGCGCTCGCCGACATCGTGACGAATGTGCCCATCAAACACCGCTATGTGTAGAGCGGCGTCCGGGTCCCGGGTTTCCGACATTGACCGCTTGCCATGCACTGCGTAGCCTTGCGCCTTCGAGGTTCTTCGGCCCAGGTCGAAGCTAAGAAGGGAACGCGGTTCAAGCCGCGGCTGCCCCCGCAACTGTGAAGGGTTCTGCTGACTGCCACGCCACTGCCGATCCGGCGGGAAGGCGCAGTCGGCGCCGGTCGCATGACCCGCAAGCCCCAAGCCAGGAGACCTGCCTCGCAACCGATTTTCCAATTCAACCGGGCGGGGTGATCCGGTGACGAAATCCGCTGCTGCGCGCTGTCGCAGGGCCTATCGTCCCGTATGCCCGCCCCAAAGGGCATCCGATGAAAACACTGGCCAAACTTCCCGTCACCATCGTCACCGGCTTCCTCGGCTCGGGCAAGACCACCCTGTTGCGCCATATGCTGGACAACGCCCAGGGCCGCCGCATCGCGGTGATCGTCAACGAGTTCGGCGAGCTGGGCATCGACGGTGAAATCCTCAAGCAGTGCTCCATCGGTTGCACCGAGGAAGAAGCCAACGGCCGCGTGTATGAACTGGCCAACGGCTGCCTGTGCTGCACCGTGCAGGAAGAGTTCTTCCCGGTGATGCGCGAACTGGTGGCCCGTCGCGGCGACCTTGACCATATCCTTATTGAAACCTCGGGCCTGGCCCTGCCAAAACCCTTGGTGCAGGCCTTCCAGTGGCCGGAAATCCGCAGCGCCTGCACCGTGGATGCGGTGATCACCGTGGTCGACAGCCCGGCCGTGGCCGCCGGCACCTTTGCCGCCTTCCCGGACCAGGTCGACGCCCAGCGCAAGCTCGACCCGAACCTGGACCACGAATCGCCGCTGCACGAACTGTTCGCCGACCAACTGGCCAGCGCAGACCTGGTGATCCTCAACAAGGCCGACCTGATCAGCCCCGAAGACCTGGCCCGCGTGCGTCTGGAAGTCGCCGAAGAGCTGCCGCCGGCGGTCAAGGTCATCGAAGCCAGCAGCGGCCGTGTGCCGTTGGACGTACTGATCGGCCTTGGCGCCGGCTCCGAAGAACACATCGACGCGCGCCACAGCCATCACGATGCGCACCACGAAGGTGAAGACGACCACGATCACGACGCCTTCGACTCCATCTCCATCGACCTGCCGCAAGCCGACGAAGCCCTGCTGCTCGATGCGCTCGCCCAACTGGTAGTGCAGCACGGCATCCTGCGTATCAAGGGTTTTGCCGCCATTCCCAACAAACCGATGCGCCTGTTGATCCAGGGCGTAGGCACCCGCTTTGACAAGCACTTCGACCGCGCCTGGGGTGCCGACGAAGCGCGCATCACGCGCCTGGTGCTGATCGGCCAGGAGCTGGACGCCGCTGGCCTCGAAGCGCAACTGCGCGCCGCGCTCAGCGTTTAAGCCATGCACCTGCTCAGGACCCAGCCCGGTGGTTTCGTCTCGGACGACAATATTGCCGACCTTGGCCAGACCCCCGCTGAACTGGTGATTCTGTGCAGCGGTGACTCGAGCCTGGCGCTGCTGGCCGAAGCGGCCCGGCAGTTGCCCGACGACTATCCCAGCCTGCGCCTGGCCAACCCGATGCAGGTGCAGAACCATGCCTCGGTCGACCTCTACGTGGACCAGGTGCTGCGCCACGCCAAGGTGATCCTGATCTCGCTGCATGGCGGCATCGGCTATTGGCGCTATGGCGTCGAGCGTCTGGTGGCATTGGCCGAGCGCGGCGTGCAGCTGATTCTGGTGCCGGGGTGCGACCGCCCGGACCCGGAGCTGGGCAGCCTGAGCACCGTCGGGGCGCAGGAGCGCGACCGTCTATGGCACTTCCTGCGCCAGGGCGGTTTGGGCAATGCGCTGAATTTCTATCGCTGTCTGGCCTCGGGCTATCTGGGCCGCGACTATGCGTGGGCCGAGCCGCAGACCCTGCCGCGGACTGCCATTTATCACCCGCATAACGCCAATGCCACACTGCAGGACTGGCAGGCGGCGTGGCGCGCTGATCTGCCGGTCGCAGCGGTACTGTTCTACCGCTCGCATTTGCAGGCGGCCAACACCGGTTTTATCGACGTGTTCTGTCAACGCTTGCAGGCGGCGGGCCTCAACCCGCTGCCGATGGCGGTGGCCAGCCTCAAAGAGCCCGGCTGCCTCACGGTGGTCGAGGACCTGCTCGACGAGGTACAGGCGGCGGTGATCCTCAACACCACCGGGTTTGCCCAGTCCAGCCCCGAAGCTCCGCATCTGCGCCCGTTTCGCCGCAATATCCCGGTGATCCAGGCGATCTGCGCGCAAGACAACCAGCCCGGCTGGGAAGCCAGCGCACAGGGTCTCGGCCCGCGCGATCTGGCGATGCACATCGCCTTGCCGGAGCTGGACGGGCGCATCATCAGCCGGCCCATCAGCTTCAAGGACCTGGCCTGGCGCAGCGAGCGCAGCCAGTCGGACGTGGTGTGCTACCGCGCCGCGCCCGAGCGCATGGACTTCGTCGCCGAGCTGGCGCGACGCTGGGTCGAACTGGCGCGGGTGCCCAATGGCGACAAGCGCATCGCGCTGATCCTCGCCAACTACCCGACCCGCGACGGCCGCATCGGCAACGGCGTGGGCCTGGATACTCCGGCCGCCGCGCTGAATATCCTGCGTGCCTTGCAGGCCGAAGGTTATCCGCTGCCGGACGCGTTGCCGGAAAGCGGCACGGCGCTGATCCACGAGCTGCTCGGCGGCGTCACCAACGACCTCGACAGCCTCGACCTGCGGCCCTGCCACCAGAGCCTGGGCCTGGACGACTACGCGGCGATGTTTGCGCGCCTGCCCGCCGCCAATCAACAGGCGGTGCTCGAGCGCTGGGGCGCGCCGCAGAATGATCCGATGTGCCGCGATGGCCGCCTGATGATCGCCGGGTTGCGCCTGGGCTTGACCTTCGTCGGCATCCAGCCGGCGCGGGGTTATCAGGTGGACGCCAGCGCCGTGTACCACGACCCCGACCTGGTGCCGCCCCATGGCTACCTGGCGTTTTACTTCTGGCTGCGCCACACCTACGGCGCTCACGGTGTGATTCACGTTGGCAAGCACGGCAACCTCGAATGGCTGCCGGGCAAGGGCGTGGGCCTGTCGGAGAACTGCTGGCCGGACGCATTGCTCGGCCCGTTGCCGAATATCTATCCGTTCATCGTCAACGATCCGGGGGAGGGCGCCCAGGCCAAGCGGCGTACTCAGGCGGTGATCATCGACCACCTGATGCCGCCGCTGACCCGCGCCGAAACCTACGGCCCGCTGCGCAACCTCGAGCTGCTGGCGGACGAATATTACGAAGCGCAGTTGCTCGACCCGCGGCGCGCGCTGGCGCTGCAAAAGGACATCCTCGCGCTGGTGCGCGAAACCCGGATCGACCAGGAGCTGGCGCTGGACAGCGACGCCGAGGCGTCCGTGTGGCTGCCGCGCCTTGACACCTACCTGTGCGATCTCAAGGAGTCGCAGATCCGCGACGGCCTGCATATCTTTGGTGAGTCGCCCCAAGGCCGCCTGCGCATCGACACGTTGCTGGCGTTGCTGCGCATTCCGCGTGACGACGGTCGCGGCGCGCAATCGAGTCTGCTGCGCGTGTTGGCCAAGGCATTCGCGCTGGGCTTCGACCCGCTGGACTGCGCGTTGGCCGAGCCGTGGAGCGGCCCGCGCCCCGACGTATTGCAGCGCATCGATCCACAGCGTTGGCGCACCGCCGGTGACACCCGCGAACGTCTGGAACTGTACGCGGCGCGCTTGATCGAGCAGGCGCTCGAAGGCCCGCTGGAGCAGCTTGAGGCGCCGGGCTGGGAGGACGTGAAAGCGGTGATCGAGCATTTGCGCATCATCGTCGCGCCGCGCCTGGATGCCTGCGGCCCGGCGGAAATGCGCGGTTTGCTGGATGCCTTGAGTGGCCGCTTCGTCCC
Source organism: Pseudomonas sp. PvP025 (assembly GCF_017832155.1). Classification (NCBI taxonomy): domain Bacteria; kingdom Pseudomonadati; phylum Pseudomonadota; class Gammaproteobacteria; order Pseudomonadales; family Pseudomonadaceae; genus Pseudomonas; species Pseudomonas sp. PvP025. The sequence goes on from NZ_JAFIBJ010000001.1 coordinate 673,548, forward strand.
GGCGGGCCCCAGCGGCGCGCCGAGCCGTGGGCGCCTCGACGTTCTGCCCACCGGGCGTAACTTTTTCAGCGTGGACGTACGCAACCTGCCGACCACCACCGCCTGGCGCATCGGTTTCCAGTCGGCCAACCTGATCCTCGAGCGGCACTTGCAGGACCACGGCGACCACCTGCGCCAGCTCGGCCTGTCGGTGTGGGGCACCGCCACCATGCGCACCGGCGGCGATGACATCGCCCAGGCCATGGCACTGATGGGCGTGCGCCCGGTGTGGGCCACCGGCAGCCAGCGCGTGGACGACTTCGAGATCCTGCCGATCAGCCTGCTCGACCGCCCGCGCGTGGACGTGACGCTGCGTGTGTCCGGGTTTTTCCGCGACGCCTTCGCCAACCTGATCCGCCTGTTCGATGCGGCGGTGCAGGCGGTGGCGGCGCTCGATGAGCCGGACGACATGAACCCGCTGGCGGCCAATGTGCGCAGTGAGCGCGAGGCTCTGCGCATGGCCGGCCTGGACGAAGACGCGGCGGCGAAACAGGCGGGCTGGCGCATCTTCGGCGCCAAACCGGGCGCCTACGGTGCCGGTGTGCAGGGCGCGATTGACGGGCGCCTGTGGCAGAGCCGCGAGGACCTGGCCGAGGTCTACCTTAATTGGGGCGGCTACGCCTACGGCGGTGCCGATGAAGGCACCGAGGCCCGCGAGCCTTTCGCGCGGCGCCTGAGCCAGGTGCAGGCGGTGGTGCAGAACCAGGACAATCGCGAGCACGACCTGCTCGATTCCAACGACTACTACCAGTTCCAGGGCGGCATGCTCGCCGCCGTGGAAACCCTCAGCGGCGACAAGGCCGCCAGCTACCATGGCGACCACAGCCAGCCGGACCTGCCGAAAATCCGCACGCTGAAGGAAGAACTCAACCGGGTGATTCGCTCCCGTGCGGCCAACCCCAAGTGGATCGACGGCGTGAAGCGCCATGGCTACAAAGGCGCGTTCGAGATGGCCGCCACCGTGGACAACCTGTTCGCCTTCGACGCCACCACCGAGCTGATCGACGATCACCAATACGCCTTGCTCGCCGACGCCTACCTGCTCGACCCGGACACCCGCGCCTTCGTGCAGCAGCACAACCCGGCGGCGTTGCGTGACATGACCGAACGCATGCTCGAAGCCCAGCAACGCGGCCAGTGGCAAGCACCGGGCGCCTACCGTGAAGCGCTGGAAAACCTGTTGCTCGATATAGAAGAAGACAGCTGATGAGTGAGCGTACCAACACTGTGGCGAGCGGGCTTGCCCCGCGTTGGGGTGCGCAGCGCCCCCCATCGAGCAAAACGCGGTGTACCTGATACGGCTCAGCGCCTGGCTTTGGGGCTGCTGCGCAGCCCAACGCAGGACAAGCCTGCTCGCCACAGGGAATCTGCGCTTAACTGAACGCGGGGCAAGCCCGCTCGCCACAATAAGTAGCAGAATTTAAAGAGAACCGGCATGACCGATATTCCACATTTCCCGCTGTCCGCCGTCGTCGGTGCCGGCGACCTGAAACTGGCGCTGTGCCTGGCCGCCATCGACCCGAAGATCGGCGGTGTGCTGATCGAAGGTCCGCGCGGCATGGCCAAGTCCACCCTGGCCCGTGGCCTGGCGGACCTGCTCGCCAGCGGGCAGTTCGTCACCTTGCCCCTGGGCGCCACCGAAGAGCGGCTGGTCGGCACCCTCGACCTCGACGCGGCGCTGGGCGAAGGCCGCGCGCAGTTTTCCGCCGGTGTGTTGGCCAAGGCCGATGGCGGTGTGCTGTATGTGGATGAAGTCAACCTGCTGCCCGACCACCTGGTCGACCTGCTGCTGGACGTTGCCGCCAGCGGCACCAACCTGATCGAGCGCGATGGCATCTCCCACCGGCATGCGGCCCGCTTCGTGCTGATCGGCACCATGAACCCGGAGGAGGGGGAGTTGCGCCCGCAGCTGCTCGACCGCTTCGGGTTCAACGTGGCGTTGAGCGGCTACACCTTGCCGGCCGAGCGTGGGCAGATCATCCGCCGCCGCCTGGATTTCGACAGCGACCCCGCTGCCTTCTGCGCGCAATGGGCCGAGCCCCAGGTCGCCTTGCGCGCGCGTTGCACCCAGGCGCGTGAGCGGCTGGAGCGTATTGCCCTGGATGACGAGGCGCTGGCGCAGATCACCGAGCGCTGTTTCGCCGCCGGTGTCGACGGCCTGCGCGCCGACCTGGTCTGGTTGCGCGGCGCCCGTGCCCATGCAGCCTGGCGCGGCGCCGATGCCATCGCCGAGGAAGACATCCAGGCCGTGGCCGAGTTTGCCTTGCGTCATCGCCGCCAGCAGCAATCCCCACCGCCGAGCCCGCCCGCTCAAGGCCAGTCTGCGCAGCCGTCGGACACCTCGCCGGGCCAGGGCCAGTGGGGCGACCTGCCCGCACCGGCACTGCCCACCGGCGCGCGCCGCGAAGTGCCCGCCTGGCCAAAAAAGCCCTAGGCATCCGCCCTCGACCTGACCCGGGGGCGGATGCACGGCCCCGAGCGGGCAGAGTCACCAGCGGCAGGCACGGCAAGGCGCGCGACGCCGAGCAGGGCACGATCAACTGGTCGGGCACCCTGCTCGGCGGTCGCCCGCATTCGCGTGAGGATTTACGCTTCCAGCAGCGCAATCGAGCGACCCATGAGCTGTGGCTGCTCATCGTCGACGCCTCGGCCTCCACCCGACGGCACAGCGCACTGACCGATGCCAAGGGCCTGCTCGCGCAGCTGTTCGATGACGCTTACCGGCAACGGGCGCGCATGGCCTTGCTGACCGCCAGCGGGCCATCGCCGCAGTGGCAGGTACAAGGCCTGAAAGCTGCCAAGGGCCTGGCCGACTGGCTTGCGCAACTGGGCGCCGGCGGCGGCACGCCCTTGCTCGCGGCATTGAGCGAGGCCGCGCAGTGGCTGCAGGTGCGGCGCAAACGTCATCCCACTGAGCAGCAACGCCTGTTGATCATCACGGATGGCCGACTCAAGGCCATCGATCAACTGCCCCAACTCGACTGTCCGGGCTTGCTGGTGGATATCGAACGCGGTCCGATCCGGCTGGGAAGGGCGCAACAGCTGGCAGACGGATTGAACCTGGACTATCAGCATATCGACGCCAGGTAGCGCTGCAGAGCATCCTGTGTAAGCCGTTTCAATCTGTGGCGAGCGGGTCCTGTGGGTGCGGGGCTTGCCCTAATGCCAGTCAGTTAAGCGCAGGTCCCCCTGTGGGAGCGGGCTTGCCCACGAAGGCGATTTTTCGGTGTACATATCCGTTTCTGCGGTAACGGCGACTTAAGGTTCCGCTCTTACAGCGGGTCACTTTTGTAAGGGCACAAAAGTAACCAAAAAGCCTTCGCCCCAACACTCGGCACCTCGCTAATGCTCGGTGTGCCCGAACGCAGGCTTGAATCCGTGGGCCGCCGCAATGGGCCATCCCTGGCCCAGTTCGGCTAACCCGGCGTCCTGCCGGGTTACCCACGGATTCAAGCCTGCGCTCGGCCAGCGTGTTTGACGGGGCGCTTCCAGATCAAAAGCAAAAGCGCGGCGGCCCGAGAGCCGACCGAAATGGTCTGCCGAACGAGGTACAACATGTGGGAGCGGGCTTGCCCGCGAAAGCGGTGGGTCAGCCAGCGTCAATGTTTGCTTGGCCAACGCCTTCGCGGGCAAGCCCGCTCCCACATTTGATCTGCGTCGCTATGAGCATAGCGTTCGCTTAACTGACTGGCATCAGGGCTTGCCCTAATGCCGTTCAGTTAAGCGCAGCTCCCCTGTGGGAGCGGCGGTGCGACGATTCGACTTGCCCGCGAAAGCGGTGGGTCTTCAACATCAATGTTTGCTGGGCCGACGCCATCGGGAGCAAGCCCCCTCCCACATTTTGTACAGCGTTCGGCAGACCATTTCGGTCGGCTCTCAGGCCGCCGCGCTCTTGATCTTGATCTTAGGCGCCCCGTCAAACACGCTGGCCGAACGCAGGCTTTGGAGCGTGGGTAACCCGGCAGGACGCCGGGTTAGCCGCGCTGGGCCAGGGATGGCCCATCGCGGCGGCCCACGCTCCAAAGCCTGCGTTCGGGCACACCGAGCCCGGGCGAGGTGCCGAGTGTTGGGGCAAGAGCCCTTTTGGTTACTTTTGGCTGGGCCGGCATTCCGGGCTCTTTTCCAAAAGTGACCCGCCGTCAGGGCGGAACCCTAAGTCGCCGTTACCGCACAAACCGATATGTACACCGAAAAGTCGCACGTCTCGTTGCTTCGAGCATCACGTTGGCTTAACTGAACGGCATTAGGGCTTGCCCCGCGTTGGGGTGCGAAGCGCCCCCAATCCAGCAAAACGCGGTGTACCTGATACGGCTCAGCGCCTGATTTTGGGGCTGCTGCGCAGCCCAACGCAGGACAAGCCTGCTCGCCACAGGGACTCTGCGCTTAACTGACTGGCATCAGGGCAAGCTCGCTCTCCACAATAAGCCTCAAGTGAAACCTTTTCCCATTCCGCTTGTCCCCGCTTCCCATGTCACCTCCCGCCTGCCAAATCCCTTAATTTTCCAAGCCTGCCGGAAGCCTCTTCAGGTCCCCGGCTGCGCCCGCTATTTCAAGGCGCCCAGCACGCCCGATTCAAACGGCAGCTGAAAACGGACTTTCTTCTCCCCCGTGACTTATCAGGCAGGTTACCCCCATGCAGTTCAGCGAATTATTGACAGCGATTTCCACCCACGCGATCCGTCTGCAACTGGAAGAAGGCGACCTGATCATCCTCGGTGACGACGAGGCCCTGGATGACGCGCTATGGGATCAACTCATTGCCCACAAACCTCAGCTTCTCGAACTGGTGGCCGAGCATGGCGGCGACTGGCTCAGTCCCGCCTACCGCATTACCCCGGACATGCTGGCGCTGGTCAGCCTCGACCAGGACGCCATCGACCGCATCGTCGCGGCCATCCCCGGCGGCGCAGCGAACGTGCAGGACATCTACCCGCTGGCGCCACTGCAGGAAGGCATGCTCTACCACCACCTCTCGGCGCAGCAGGGCGACCCCTACGTGCTGCACGCGCAATTCGTGTTCGACAGCCGCACCCGCCTGGACGCTTTCGCCCAGGCGCTGCAATGGGTGATCGACCGCCACGACATCCTGCGCACCTCGCTGGTGTGGGAGCGTCTCGACGAGCCGCTGCAAGTGGTGTGGCGCAAGGCAACCCTGGCCTGCGAAGAAGCCCGCTTCACCGGTGGTGACGTCTTCGCGCAACTCGGCGCGCGCCACGACCCGCGCAGCTATCGCATGGACCTGGGTCAGGCGCCGCTGCTGCGCCTGGTGTTCGCCAACGACCCGGCCAACCAGCGTGTGGTGGCGATGCTGCTGTTCCACCACACCATTCTCGATCACACCGCCCTCGACGTGGTGCGTCATGAAGTCCAGTTGTACCTGGCCGGCCAGCAGGCACTGGCGAGTGAGCCGGTGGCGTTTCGCAGCTACATCGCCCAGGTGCGCCATGGCGTCAGCGAGCAGGCCCATGAAGCGTTCTTTCGCACGATGCTGGCGGATATCGATGAGCCAACGCTGCCGTTCGGCCTGCAGGATGTGCAGGGCGACGGCCAGGGCATCGACGAGGCGCGCATCCCCGTCGACAGCGACCTCAGCCGCCGCCTGCGCAGCCTGGCACGCCCACTGGGGGTGAGCGCGGCAAGCCTGATGCACGTGGCCTTTGCCCGTGTGCTGGGCGTAGTGTCCGGTCGCGATGCGGTGGTGTTCGGCACCGTGATGCTGGGGCGCATGGGCGCCGGTGAAGGCGGTGAACGTGCGCTGGGCATGTTCATCAACACCCTGCCGTTGCGCGTGGATGTGGGCGGGCAGGGCGTGCGCGCCGAGGTCAAGGCGACCCATGCGCGCCTGACCGCCTTGCTCGACCATGAGCACGCGTCCCTGGCCCTGGCCCAACGTTGCAGCGGCGTGATGGCGCCCACGCCGTTGTTCAGCGCGATGCTCAATTACCGCCACAGCGCGGCGACGGACATGGCCCAGGTGATCGACATCGCCGAAGGCATCCAGGTGCTTGGCGCCGAAGAGCGCACCAACTACCCGCTGACGGTCAACGTCGACGACCTGGGCGAAGACTTTGCGCTGACGGTGATGGTCGACGCGTCCATCGGCGCGCAGCGCGTGGCCGACTACCTGCATGTCGCCCTGCACAGCCTGGCCGACGCGCTGCACGAGCGACCGGACATGCCGCTCTGCGGCCTGAACATCCTGCCTGACCCCGAACGCCAGCACCTGCTGCACACGCTCAACCACAGCCCCACGTCTTATGCCGACACTGCGTTGATCCACCAGCAGGTCGAAGCCCACGCCGCCGCTCATCCCGACGCCATCGCATTGCGCTACGACCAGCAGCGCGTGACCTACCGCCAGCTCAACGAACGCGCCAACCAGGTCGCCCACCGCCTGCTGGCCCAGGGCATCCGTGCAGACGACCGCGTGGCGATCTGCGTAGAGCGCGGCGCCGAAATGATCATCGGCCTGCTCGGCATCCTCAAGGCCGGCGCCGGCTATGTGCCGATCGACCCGGCCTACCCGCAGGAACGCATCGCCTACACCCTGGCCGACAGCGCACCGCTGGCCGTGCTGGTGCAGGCCAATACCCGCCATCGGGTGGGCGACCTGGCACAGATCGACTTGAACGACCTGCGCGGTGAGTCCATCGTCAACCCGCGCGTGCCGCTCAGCCCGGCCAACCTCGCCTATGTGATCTACACCTCGGGTTCCACCGGCCTGCCCAAGGGCGTGATGATCGAGCATCGCCAGGTCGCGCGCTTGTTCAGTGCCACCGAGCACTGGTTCGGTTTCAATCACACCGATGTGTGGGCGCTGTTCCACTCGTTCGCGTTCGACTTTTCCGTGTGGGAAATCTGGGGCGCGTTGATGCACGGCGGCCAGTTGCTGATTGTGCCGCAACTGGTCAGCCGTTCGCCGGATGCGTGCTATGCGCTGCTCTGCGAAGCCGGCGTGAGCATCCTCAACCAAACGCCGAGCGCGTTCCGCCAATTGATTGCGGCCCAGGGCCACAGCAGCGAAGCGCACTCCCTGCGCCAGGTGATTTTCGGCGGCGAAGCACTGGAGCCGGGCATGCTCAAACCCTGGTATGCCCGCGCGATCAACGCCGGCACGCAGTTGGTGAACATGTATGGCATCACCGAAACCACCGTGCACGTGACCTACCGCGCCCTCGAGGCGGCGGACGCGCGTCTGGTGGGCGTCAGTCCGATTGGCGTGCGCATTCCCGACCTGCAACTCTACGTGCTGGACGCCCAGCGCCAGCCGCTGCCCATGGGCGTGGTCGGCGAGCTGTACGTGGGCGGCGCCGGCGTTGCGCGCGGCTACCTGAACCGCGATGAACTGAACGCCGAACGCTTCCTGGCCGACCCGGCCACCGGCCTGCGCATGTACCGCACCGGCGACCTCGGCCGCCTGCTGGCCGATGGCAGCGTCGAGTACCTGGGGCGCAACGATGACCAGGTGAAGATCCGCGGCTTCCGCATCGAACTGGGCGAAATCCAGGCGCGCCTGGCCACCGCGCCGGGCGTGCGTGACGCGGTGGTTGTCGTGCGCGAAGACGAGCCGGGCGACAAACGCCTGGTGGCCTACGTGATTGCCGACGGCACGCCCGATATCGCTGCACTGCGCGACCACCTGCAACTGAGCCTGGCCGAACACATGGTGCCGGCCGCCTTCGTGCTGCTCGACCAGTTCCCGCTGACCACCAACGGCAAGCTCGACCGCAAGGCCTTGCCCGCGCCCGACGCCGATGCCGTGGCCCGGCGCGGCTACGCGGCCCCTCAGGGCGCAGTGGAAAGCACCCTCGCGGGCATCTGGCAGGAGCTGCTCAAGCTCGACCGGGTGGGCCGCGACGACAACTTCTTCGAGCTGGGCGGGCATTCTTTGCTGGCGGTCAAGCTGATCGAGCGCATGCGCCAGGTCGACCTCAGCGCCGATGTGCGCGTGCTGTTCGGTCAGCCTACGCTGGCGGCATTGGCCGCGGCGGTGGGCGGGCAGCACGAAGTGCAGGTGCCGGCCAACCTGATCAGCGCCGGCAGCGAGCGCATCACCCCGGACATGCTGCCGCTGATCGACCTCGACCAGGCGGCCATCGACCACATCCTGCACAGCGTGCCCGTGGCCAATGTGCAGGACATCTATGCGCTGGCGCCGTTGCAGGCCGGCATTCTCTACCATCACCTGGCAACCACCGAGGGCGATCCCTACGTGTTGCAGGTGCAGTTGCGCTTCGAACACCAGGCAGCGCTGGACGCCTTCGTTGACGCGCTGCACAGCGTGATCGAGCGCAATGACATTCTGCGCACCGCGATCCTCTGGGAAGGCCTGGATGAGCCGGTGCAGGTGGTCCTGCGCCAGGCGCGGCTGGCGGTGGAGCGCATTGAGCATCAGGGCGGCGATGGACTGGCGCAACTGCAACAGCGCTTCGACCCACGTCACTATCGCCTCGACCTGTCCCGCGCTTCGCTGATGCGCCTGGCCTACGCCGAGGAGCGGGGTGGCTTCGTCGGCATCCTGCTGTTGCACCACATCCTGCTCGACCACACCGCGCTGCAAGTGCTGGTGGAAGAAATGAGCGCCAGCCTGTGCGGTCGCAGCGCACAGCTGCCCGACGCGGTGCAGTACCGCAACTACGTGGCCCAGGCGCGCCTGGGGGTCAGCCAGGCCCAGCACGAAACGTTTTTCAGCGAGATGCTCGGCGATATCGACGAGCCGACGTTGGCCTTCGGGCTGCAGGATGTGAACGGCGACGGCAGCGGCATCAACGAGGTTCATTTGCCGCTGGAGCCGGCGCTGAGCCTGGGCCTGCGCGAACAGGCACGACAGCTGGGCGTGAGCCCGGCCAGCCTGATGCACCTGGCCTGGGCGCAGGTATTGGGCCAGGTGTCCGGCCAGCAGGACGTGGTGTTCGGCACTGTGTTGCTGGGGCGCATGCAGGGCGGCGAGGGCGCCGACCGCGCGCTGGGCATGTTCATCAACACCTTGCCGCTGCGGGTGAGCCTCGGCACCGTTGGCGTGCAGGCCGGTGTGCGCGCCACCCACGCACGCCTGGCGCAATTGCTCGGCCATGAGCACGCTTCACTGTCCCTGGCCCAGCGTTGCAGCGGTGTGCCGGCTTCGCTGCCGTTGTTCAGCACCTTGCTCAACTACCGCCACAGCGCACCGGACGAGGCGCCAGGCGCCAGTCCGTTCGCGGGCTTTGGCATCGATATCCTCAGTTCCGAAGAGCGCAGCAACTACCCGCTGGTGCTGAGTGTCGATGACCTGGGCACGGGCTTCGCGCTGGCGGTGCAGGGCGTCGCCGAGGTCAACGTGCAGCGTGTGGGCGACTACATGCTGACCGCATTGCGCAACCTGCTGATCGCGCTGCAACAGGCGCCGACCACGGCGTTGCAGGCGGTGTCGATTCTGCCGCCGGGCGAATGCGACACGCTGCTGCGTGAGTTCAATGCCACCGCCCGGGATTTCCCGCGCGGCCAGACCCTGCATGGCGCCTTCGAAGTCCAGGCCGAGCGCCAACCCCACGCGGTTGCCGTGCAGCAGGACGGCGAATCACTGACCTATCAGCAACTCAATCAACGCGCCAACCAACTGGCTCATCACCTGCTGACACTGGGCGTGCAACCGGATGACCGCGTGGCGATCTGCTGCCGTCGAGGCCCGCAGATGCTGGTGGGCCTGCTCGGTATTCTCAAGGCGGGCGCCGGCTACGTGCCCGTTGACCCGGCGTACCCGGCCGAACGCATCGCCTACCTGCTGCAGGACAGCGCGCCGGTGGCGGTGCTGGCCGAATCCAGTACTCGCGAGCTGTTGGGCGAAGTCAACAGCGTCGACCTGCATGACCCGCGCTGGCAGCAGCATCCCGTCAGCAATCCACAACTGCCCAACCTGACCCCGGCGCACCTGGCCTACGTCATCTACACCTCCGGCTCCACCGGCCAGCCCAAGGGCGTGATGGTGGAACACCACAGCGTGGAAAACCTCGTGCACTGGCACTGCGACGCGTTCGACCTGAACGCTTCCGGGCACACCAGCAGCCTGGCCGGCTTCGGCTTTGACGCGATGGCCTGGGAAGTCTGGCCGGCGCTGTGCGTGGGCGCGACCCTGCACCTGCCACCCGCTCATGTGGGCAATGAAAACATCGACGAACTGCTGGCCTGGTGGCTGGCGCAACCTTTGGATGTGAGCTTTCTGCCCACGCCGGTGGCCGAATACGCGTTCAGCCGGCAACTGCAACACCCGAGCCTGCGCACGCTGCTGATCGGCGGTGATCGCCTGCGCCAGTTCAGCCAGGCGCAGCGCTTTGCGGTGATCAACAACTACGGTCCCACCGAAGCGACGGTGGTCGCCACCTCCGGGCGCATGCAGGTGGGGCAGCCGCTGCATATCGGTCGGCCCATCGCGAATGCCTGCGTGTACGTGCTCGACGCGCACTTGCGCCCGATGCCGCTGGGCGTGGTGGGCGAGCTGTATGTGGGCGGCAGCGGTGTGGCGCGGGGTTACCTGAACCGGCCGGAGATGACCGCCGAACGCTTCCTGCAAGACCCGTTCAACGAAGGCCGCATGTACCGCACCGGCGACCTGGTGCGCTGGCTGCCCGATGGCAATCTCGACTACCTGGGCCGCAACGATGACCAGGTCAAAGTGCGCGGTGTGCGCGTGGAACTGGGCGAGATCGAAAGCCGCCTGGCGGCCCTGGACGACGTCGGCGAAGCGGTGGTGCTGGTGCGCGAAGGGCGTCTGGTGGCGTGGTTTACCGAACATCGCCCCCTTGCCATCGGTACCCTGCGCGCGCAACTGCAACAGCAGTTGCCCGAGGTGCTGGTGCCGGTGGCCTACGTGAAACTCGACGTCATGCCGCTGACCGCCAACGGCAAGCTGGACCGTAAGGCGCTGCCCGAGCCGGATCAATCCGCCATGCTCAGCCACGTGTACGAAGCTCCCCAGGGTGACGTCGAAACCACCCTGGCGCGCATCTGGGCCGAGGTCTTGCAGGTGGCGCAGGTCGGGCGCCATGATCACTTCTTCGAGCTGGGCGGGCATTCGTTGCTGGCCGTGAGCCTGATCGAGCGCATGCGCCAGGTCGGCCTCAGCGCCGATGTGCGCGTGCTGTTCAGCCAGCCGACCCTGGCCGCGCTGGCTGCCGCCGTGGGCAGCGGGCGGGAGGTTGTGGTGCCGGCCAATGGCATCGCGGCGGGCTGCACGCACATCACCCCATCCATGTTGAGCCTGGTGCAGCTCGACCCGGCGGCCATCGAGCGCATCGTCGCGACCGTGCCCGGTGGCGCGGCCAATGTGCAGGACATCTACCCGCTGGCGCCGTTGCAGGAAGGCATCCTCTACCACCACATCAGCGCCGAGCAGGGCGATCCGTACCTGCTGCAATCGCGCATGGCGTTCGACAGTCTTGAGCGTTTGCACAGCTTCATGGGCGCGCTGCAACACGTGGTCGCGCGCCACGATATTCTGCGCACCGGGGTGGTCTGGGAAGGTCTCGACAGCCCGGTGCAAGTGGTATGGCGCAAGGCGCAGTTGGTGGTGCAAGCCATTGGCCTGGACCCGGCGGATGGCGACATCATCGAGCAGTTGCACGGCCGTTTCGATGCGCGGCATTACCGCCTGGACATTACCCAGGCGCCGCTGTTGCGCATGGTCTACGCCGAGGATCCGGCCAATAACCGCGTGGCGGCGATCCTGCTGTTCCATCACCTGGCGCTGGACCACACCGCCATGGAGGTGGTGAGCCAGGAAATGCGCGCGTTCCTGTTCGACCAGGCCGATGCCTTGCCCGAGCCTGCGCCGTTTCGCAACTACGTGGCCCAGGCGCGCCTGGGGGTGAGCACCGCCGAGCATGAGCAGTTCTTCCGCGAAATGCTCGCCGACATTGATGAACCGACGCTGCCGTTTGGCGTGCAGGACGTGCAGGGCGACGGGCGCGCTATCGAAGAGGCCGAGTTGCCTCTCGACACCGCGCTGGCTCAGCGCGTGCGTGAGCAGTCGCGGCAGCTGGGCGTGAGTGCCGCCAGCCTGATGCACCTGGCGTGGGCGCAGGTACTGGGGCTGGTATCCGGGCGCGACGACGTGGTGTTCGGCACGGTATTGATGGGCCGCATGCAGGCCGGCGACGGCGCCGACCGCGCGCTGGGCATGTTCATCAACACCCTGCCATTGCGCGTCGATGTGGCCGCCAGTGCGGCGGTGGCGGTCAAGGCCACCCACACACGCTTGAGCGCGTTGCTGGGCCATGAACACGCGTCGCTGGCGCTGGCCCAGCGTTGCAGTGGCGTGGCGAACTCAACGCCGCTGTTCAGCGCCTTGCTCAATTACCGTCACAGCACCCCCGGCGAAATGGCCCGCGATGGCCAGGGTATCTGGGAGGGTGTGCAACTGCTCGGCGGCGAAGAACGCAGCAACTACCCGCTGGTGTTGAGCGTCGATGACCTGGGTGCAGGCTTTGGCCTGAGCGTGCTGGCCGTGCCGCAGATCGGCGCGCAGCGGCTGTGTGGCTACATGCACAACGCCGTGGAGCAACTGGTCGGCGCCCTGGAAAACAGCCCGAGAACCGCGCTCAACCAGTTGCACATTCTGCCGCCGGCCGAGCGCGACACCCTGCTGCGTGACTTCAATGCCACCGCCCGGGATTTCCCGCGCGGCCAGACCCTGCATGGCGCCTTCGAAGTCCAGGCCGAGCGCCAACCCCACGCGGTTGCCGTGCAGCAGGACGGCGAATCACTGACCTATCAGCAACTCAATCAACGCGCCAACCAACTGGCCCATCACCTGCTGACACTGGGCGTGCAACCGGACGACCGCGTGGCGATCTGCTGCCGGCGCGGCCCGCAGATGCTGGTAGGCCTGCTCGGTATTCTCAAGGCCGGCGCCGGCTACGTGCCCATCGACCCGGCGTACCCGGCCGAACGTATCGCCTACCTGCTGCAGGACAGCGCGCCGGTGGCGGTGCTGGCCGAATCCAATACTCGCGAGCTGTTGGGCGAGGTCAGCAGTATCGACCTGCACGACCCACGCTGGCAGCAGCAGGCGGTTGATAATCCGCAGCTCGCCAACCTGACCCCGGCGCACCTGGCCTACGTCATCTACACCTCCGGCTCCACCGGCCAGCCCAAGGGTGTGATGGTGGAACACCGCAGTGTCGAGAATCTGCTGCATTGGCACTGCGCGGCCTTCGGCTTGAAAGCTTCAGGACATACCAGCAGCGTAGCCGGCTTCGGCTTCGATGCGATGGCCTGGGAAGTCTGGCCGGCGCTGTGCGTGGGCGCGACCCTGCACCTGCCGCCCGCTTACGTGGGCAATGAAAACATCGACGAACTGCTGGCCTGGTGGCTGGCGCAACCGCTGGACGTGAGCTTTCTGCCCACGCCAGTGGCCGAATACGCGTTCGGGCAGCCGCTGCAGCACCCGACCTTGCGCACGCTGCTGATCGGCGGTGATCGCCTGCGCCAGTTCACCCACGAGCAGCGCTTTGCGGTGATCAACAACTACGGCCCCACCGAAGCCACGGTGGTCGCGACCTCCGGCCGCATGCGCGCCGGGCAGGTCCTGCACATCGGCCGGCCCGTGGCCAACGCCACCAGCTACGTGCTGGATGCCCAACTGCGCCCGGTGCCGGTGGGCGTGGCCGGTGAGTTGTACGTGGGCGGCAGCGGCGTGGCGCGCGGTTACCTGAACCGCCCGGACCTGACCGCCGAACGCTTCCTGCAAGACCCGTTCAACGAGGGCCGTATGTACCGCACCGGCGACCTGGTGCGCTGGCTGCCCGACGGCAACCTGGAATACCTGGGCCGCAACGACGATCAGGTGAAAGTGCGCGGCATGCGCGTGGAACTCGGAGAAATCGAAAGCCGCCTGGCGGCACTGGATGGCATTCGCGAAGCGGTGGTGCTGGTGCGCGAAGGCCGCCTGCTGGCCTGGTTCACCGAGCAGCGCGCGCTGGATATCGAGAGCCTGCGCGCGCACCTGCAGGCGCAGTTGCCCGAGGCGCTGGTGCCGGTCGCCTATATGCGCCTGGATGCGTTGCCGCTGACTGCCAACGGCAAGCTGGACCGCAAGGCGCTGCCGGAGCCGGATCAATCCGCCTTGCTCAGCCGCGCGTACGAAGCCCCGCAGGGTGACGTCGAAACCACCCTGGCGCGCATCTGGGCCGAGGTGTTGCAGGTGGAGCAAGTCGGTCGCCATGACCACTTCTTCGAGCTGGGCGGGCATTCGTTGCTGGCCGTGAGCCTGATCGAGCGCATGCGTCAGGTCGGCCTGAGCGCCGATGTGCGCGTGTTGTTCAGCCAGCCGACCCTGGCTGCGCTGGCCGCTGCCGTGGGCAGCGGGCGCGAAGTGCAGGTGCCGGCCAACCGTATTGCGGCCGATTGCCAACGCATCACGCCGGACATGCTGGCGCTGGTCAGCCTTGACCAATCGACGATCGATCAGGTGGTCGCGCAGGTACCGGGTGGCGCCGCCAATGTGCAGGATATTTACCCGCTGGCGCCGTTGCAGGAGGGCATCCTTTACCACCACATCAGCGCCGGGCAAGGCGACCCGTACCTGCTGCAATCGCACCTGGCCTTCGACAGCCTCGAGCGTCTGGACGCCTTTGCAGCGGCGTTGCAACAGGTGATCGACCGTCACGATATCTTGCGTACCGGCGTGGTGTGGGAAGGCCTGGCGCAACCCCTGCAAGTGGTGTGGCGCGAAGCCCGATTGAGCATGATGGAACTGCACCTGCAAGGCGACGTACTGGCAGGGCTGCATGAACGCTTCGATGCGCGGCGCTTTCGTCTGGACATCAGCCAGGCGCCGCTGATCCGCGTGAACTATGCCCAGGATCCGGCCAACGGGCGCGTAGCGGTGGTGTTGCTCTATCACCATATCGCCCTGGACCACACCGCATTCGACGTGGTGCTGCGCGAAATGCAGGGCCATCTGCTCGGCCACGGCGCGCCCACGGCAGCGCCGATGCCGTATCGCAACTATGTGGCCCAGGCGCTGTTGGGCGTCAGCGAGCAGGAGCACGAAGCATTTTTCCGCGACATGCTCGGCGACATTGACGAGCCGACGCTGCCGTTCGGTTGGCAGGACGTGCGCGGCGACGGCCATCAAATCGAAGAATACAGCCTGCGTCTGGACGCCCAATTGAATCGCGGCCTGCGTGCCCAGGCACGTTTACTGGGGGTGAGCACCGCGAGCCTGTTTCATTTGGCCTGGGCCCAAGTGCTGGCCGCGACATCCGGTCGCCACAACGTGGTATTTGGCACCGTGCTGGTGGGCCGCCTGCAAGGTGGCGAAGGCGCCGACCGTGCGTTGGGGGTGTTTATCAATACCTTGCCGTTGCGTCTGGATATCGACGCTCAGGGCGTCAAGACGGCGGTGCGCGCCACCCATGATCGACTCAGCGCATTGCTTGGGCATGAGCATGCCTCCCTGGCGCTGGCCCAGCGTTGCAGCGGCGTGGCGGCCCCGGCGCCGCTGTTCAGTTCAATGCTCAACTACCGCCATCGCGGCATGGCCACGCGCTCGGCTGGAGCACAGCAGGCTTGGCAAGGCATGCAGACCCTGGCCAACGACGGGCGCACCAACTACCCGCTGAGCCTGAATGTGGACGACCTGGGCGACGGTTACGATGTCACTGCTCTGGCCCGCCTGGACGCGCAACGGGTGTGCGGCTACATGCAGACGGCTTTGGCCCGCCTGGTCGAAGCGCTGGAGCAGGCACCGCAGCAGCCGATCAATCGCCTGTCGATCCTCGGCGAGCAGGAGCGCCGGCAAGTGCTGCAGGGCTTCAACGCCACCGAGGTGGCTTACAACCTTGACCAGACCCTGCACGGCCTGTTCGAAGCGCAAGTGGTGCGTACGCCGCACGCGGTGGCGGTGAAGGCTGATCATCAACAGCTGACCTACCAGCAACTCAACGAGCGCGCCAACCGTTTGGCCCATCACCTGCGTGACCTCGGCGTGCAGCCGGATACGCGGGTGGGCATTTGCGTGGAGCGTGGCCTGGACATGGTGGTGGGCCTGTTCGCGATCCTCAAGGCCGGCGGCGGTTATGTGCCGCTCGACCCGGCCTATCCCCGGGAGCGCATCGCCTACATGCTGCACGACAGCGCGCCGGTGGTGGTGCTGGCCCAATCCGCAACGCGTGCACTGCTGGGGAATGTGCCGGTGATCGACCTCGACCACGACACTTGGCAGCACCAGCGCGCCACCAACCCCGAAGTGCCGGCGCTGACCGCACGGCACCAGGCCTACGTGATCTACACGTCCGGCTCCACCGGCCAGCCCAAGGGCGTGATCAACGAGCATGCCGGCGTGGTCAACCGCCTGCTGTGGATGCAAGACGCCTATGGCCTCAACGCCGACGATGCGGTGCTGCAGAAAACCCCGTTCAGCTTCGACGTGTCGGTGTGGGAGTTCTTCTGGCCGCTGTTTACCGGCGCACGCCTGGTGATGGCGCGTCCGGGCGGGCACAAGGAGCCGGCGTACCTGTGCGAGGTGATCCAGGCCGAGCGCATCACCACGCTGCACTTTGTGCCGTCGATGCTCGATGTGTTCCTCGCCCACGGCGATGTCAGCCAGGCTGCGGGGCTGCGGCAGGTGATGTGCAGCGGCGAGGCATTGCCGGGCAGCCTGGTGCGACGCTTCAAGCAGCAGTTACCGGACATCGGCCTGTACAACCTGTATGGCCCGACCGAGGCGGCGGTGGACGTCACCGCGTGGAATTGTGCGCGTGCGGACGTACCGGACAACACGCCCATCGGCAAACCCATCGCCAATACCCGCATGTACGTGCTGGATACGCAGTTGCAGCCCGTGCCCCTGGGGGTGGTGGGTGAGCTGTTCATTGGCGGGGTGCAGGTGGCGCGCGGTTATCTCAACCGCGCGGACCTCAGCGCCGAACGCTTCCTCGATGACCCGTTCAACGGCGGCCGTATGTACCGCACCGGCGACATCGGCCGCCACTTGCCCGACGGTAATATCGAGTATCTGGGGCGCAACGATGACCAGGTGAAGATCCGTGGCCTGCGCATCGAGCTGGGCGAGATCCAGGCGCGCCTGATCGAGCATCCGGCGGTCAAGGATGCAGTGGTGATGGCCCGTGACGAACGCCTGGTCGCCTATTACACCGGCGCACCGGCCGAGATCGACAGCCTGCGTGCGCACCTGCTGCAGCACCTGCCGGACTTCATGGTGCCCGCGCTGTTCGTGCACCTGGACGCCTTGCCCCTGAGCCCCAACGGCAAGCTTGACCGCAAGGCGCTGCCCGAACCCGGCCTGCAGGCGCTGAGTGTGCGTGAGTACGCAACGCCCGAAGGCGACACCGAAACCCTGATGGCCGCGCTGTGGGCCGAGCTGCTCAAGGTGGAGCGGGTAGGGCGGCATGACAATTTCTTTGAACTGGGCGGGCATTCGCTGCTCGCCGTGAGCTTGATCGGGCGCTTGCGCCAGGAAGGCATGGAAGCCGATGTGCGGGCGCTGTTCGAACAGCCAACCCTGGCCGGCTACGCCGCTATAACCGAACGAATGGAGATCGTCCTATGAGCCTCAATCAACTGCTGGCGACGCTGAAAACCAAGGACATCCAACTGGCCCTCAAGGGCGAACAGTTGTCGGTGCAAGGCAACAAACAGGCATTGAGCGAGCCGGCGATACTCGCCGCGCTGCGCGAGCACAAACCGGCGCTGATCGAGCTGATCAAGGCCGGCGATTACACGGCGACCAAGGCCGGTGAGGTGCAGGTGCCGGTCAATGGCATCCCCGCTGGCGCAACGCGCATCACCCCGGACATGCTGACCCTGTCCACCCTGAGCCAGGAAGAGATCGAGCGCATTGTCGCCAGCGTCGACGGCGGCGTGGCGAATATCCAGGACATTTACCCGCTGGCGCCGCTGCAGGAAGGCATTCTGTTTCATCACGTCAGCGCCGAACAGGGCGACCCCTATGTGATGCAGTCGCAGTTCGCCTTCGACAGCCTTGAGCGTTTCGACGCGTTTGCCCAGGCGCTGCAAAGTGTCATGGACCGGCACGATATTCTGCGCACCGGCGTGGTGTGGGACGGTCTGCAACAGCCGTCGCAGGTGGTGTGGCGCCAGGCGCGCCTGCCGGTGCAGGCCCTTGAGCTGGACCCGGCCGACGGCGATATCGCCGCGCAACTGCACGCGCGCTTCGACGCTCGTCACTACCGGCTGGATGTGACGCAGGCTCCGCTGCTGCGCCTGGTATACGCCGAGGACCTGGCCAACCAGCGCCTCGTTGCTACCTTGCTGTTCCATCACATGGCCCTGGATCACAGCGCCCTTGACGTGGTGTGCCACGAAATGCAGGCATGCCTGTTGGGGCAGGGCGCGGTGCTGGGCCAGGCCGTGCCGTTTCGCAACTATGTGGCACAGGCCCGTCTGGGCATCAGCGAGCAGGAACACGAAAGCTTCTTCCGGCAGATGCTTGGCGACATCAGTGAGCCGACGCTGCCATTTGGCCTGCAGGATGTGCAGGGCGATGCGCGCGGCATTGCCGAGGTCAGCCTGCCGCTGGCGGCCGAGTTGTGCCAGCGCCTGCGCACGCAGGCGCGGTTGTTGGGGGTGAGCGCCGCGAGCCTGTTTCACATGGGCTGGGGCCAGGTGTTGGGCGTACTGGCCGGCAAGCAACAGTTGGTGTTCGGCACCGTGCTGATGGGGCGTATGCAGGGCAGCCATGCCACGGACCGCGCCTTGGGTATTTTCATCAATACCCTGCCGTTTCGCGTCGACGTCGACGGTCAGGCGGTACGCGCCGGGGTCAAGGCCACCCACGCGCGGCTGACCACCTTGATGCGCCATGAGCATGCAGCGCTGGCCCTGGCCCAGCGTTGCAGCGGCGTGACCGCGCCCACGCCATTGTTCAGCGCGTTGCTCAACTATCGCCACAGTGCCCCGGCGGCGAGTGCCGAAGCGGTTGCGGCCTGGCAGGGCATCTCGGCACTGCGCGCCGAGGAACGCACCAATTACCCGCTGACCCTTAGCGTCGATGACCTGGGCGACGGCTTCGGCCTGAGCTTGCTGGCCAGCACCCAGGTTGACCCGCAACGCGTCTGCGCCTATCTGCAAACCGCCCTGGAAAACCTGGTGACGGCCCTGGAACAGGCACCGCACACCGCGCTCGATCAACTGCCGGTGGTGCCCGCCGCCGAGCAGCACCTGTTGCTGGAAACACTCAACGCGACCGCCGCCGATTTCCCCCAGGGCACCACCCTGCATGGGCGCATCGAGATCCAGGCTGCGCTGACGCCGGATGCGATCGCCGCCGTGCATCAAGGCCGCCAGTTGACCTATGCCGAGTTGAACCAGCAGGCCAACCTGCTGGCCCATCACCTGGTGGCGCTGGGCGTGAAACCGGATGACCGCGTCGCCATCGTCGCCCGCCGCGGTCTGGACACCCTGGCCGGCTTGCTGGCGATCCTCAAGTCCGGCGCCTGCTACGTGCCCGTCGACCCCTCGCACCCGGCCGAACGCCTGGCCTACCTGCTCAGCGACAGCGCACCGGTGGCGGTACTCACTCAGCATGCGTTGCTCGAGCGCCTGCCCGCGCTGGACGTGCCGGTGATCAATCTGGACCGCTACACCTGGCAGCATCACTCGGCAAGCAATCCGCAGGTCGCGGTTGTGCCGTCGAACCTTGCGTATGTGATCTACACCTCCGGCTCCACCGGCCTGCCCAAGGGCGTGATGGTCGAGCACCACACCGTGGCCAACCTGGTGGACTGGCATTGCCGCGCCTTCGACCTATGCGCCGGACGCCACACCGCCAGCGTCGCCGGTTTCGGCTTTGACGCGATGGCCTGGGAAGTCTGGCCGGCGCTGTGCGTGGGCGCGACCCTGCACCTGCCGCCGGCCAGTGACGGCGCCGAAGACATCGACGCGTTGCTGGGCTGGTGGTGCGCGCAACCTCTGGACGTGTGCTTTTTGCCCACGCCGGTGGCCGAGTACGCGTTCAGCCAGCAGATCGAACACCCGACCCTGCGCACCCTGCTGATCGGCGGCGACCGCCTGCGCGCGTTCAACCGTGGGCAAACCTTCGAGGTGATCAACAACTACGGGCCCACCGAAGCCACGGTGGTCGCCACCTCCGGCAAGGTCGAGGCGGGCCGCGCCTTGCACATCGGCAAACCCATCGCCAATGCGCGGGTCTACCTGCTCGACGCACAACAGCGCCCGGTGCCGTTGGGTGTGGCCGGTGAATTGTATGTGGGCGGCAGCGGCGTGGCGCGCGGTTACCTCAACCGGCCCGAAATGACCGCCGAACGCTTCCTGCAGGACCCGTTCAGCCAGGGCCGCATGTACCGCACCGGCGACCTGGCGCGCTGGTTGCCCGACGGTAATATCGAGTACCTGGGCCGCAACGACGACCAGGTGAAGATTCGCGGCATGCGCATCGAACTCGGCGAAATCGAAACCCGGATCAACCAGTTGCCGGGTATTCAGGAAGCGGTGGTGCTGGTGCGTGAAGAGCGGCTGGTGGCGTATTTTACCGAGAACCCGCAACTCGAACCCCAGGATGTCGGCACCCTCCGAGCGCACCTGGTGGCGCATTTGCCGGACTACATGGTGCCGGTCGCCTACATGAAACTCGACGCGCTGCCGCTGACCGCCAACGGCAAACTCGACCGCAAGGCCCTGCCGGCCCCGGACAGCGCCGCCGTGTTCAGCCGTGACTACGAGGCCCCCGAGGGCGACATCGAGACGCTGCTGGCGCAGATCTGGGCCGATGTCTTGCAGGTGGAACGCGTGGGCCGACGCGATCATTTCTTTGAATTGGGCGGGCATTCGTTGCTGGCGATGCGCATGGTCTCGCAGATTCGCCAGCGCCTGGGCGTCGAGCTGCTGCTGGCCGATCTGTTTGCCAATGCCGAACTGGCGGCGGTTGCTCAGGTGCTGGCCGAGGCCGGGCGCAGCACCTTGCCGGATATTCTGCCGATCAGCGGCAACAGCGACGTGCCGCTGTCGTTCGCCCAGCAGCGCCTGTGGTTTTTGGCGCGCATGGACGGCGGCAACAGTGCCTACAACATTCCCATCGCCCTGGGCATGCGCGGGCCGTTGCAGGCAGATGCCTTGCAACAGGCGCTGGCGCGGATTGTGGTGCGCCATCACACCCTGCGCAGCCGGTTTGTCCAGTACGGCGACGATACCCTGGTGCTGACCGTGCCGGTGGAGGAGGGTGCGCTGCTGCACGTGCAGGACCTGCGCCATCACGCCGAACCGCAACACGCCCTGCAGGCCCTGATTCACCAGGACGCCTCGGCGCCGTTCGACCTGGAACACGGCCCGCTGCTGCGCGGGCGTCTGGTGGTACTGGCCGACGATCATCATGTGCTGCTGCTGACCCTGCACCACATTGTCTCCGATGGTTGGTCCATGGGTGTGCTCACCCGCGAGCTGATGGCGCTGTACCAGGCGTTCAGCCACGGTCAACCCGACCCGCTGCCGCCGCTGGCGATCCAGTACGCCGACTTTGCCGTGTGGCAACGCCTGTGGTTGAGCGGCGAGGTGCTGCAGCGTCAGAGCGATTATTGGCAGCAGGCCCTGGCCGGTGCGCCGGCCTTGCTCACCTTGCCCACTGACCGCGCGCGTCCGGCGCAGCAGGACTACACTGGCGGCAGCGTCGAGGTGCGCCTTGACGAACGCTTGACCGCCGGGCTCAAGGCCTTGAGTCAGCGCCATGGCGTCACGCTGTACATGACGTTGATGGGTGCCTGGGCGGCGCTGCTGGCGCGCTTGTCCGGTCAGCACGACCTGGTGATCGGTTCGCCGGTGGCCAACCGCACGCGCAGTGAAGTTGAGGGGCTGATCGGCCTGTTCGTCAACACCCTGGCGGTGCGCATCGACACGTCCGGCGAGCCGAGCACCGAGGCGCTGCTGGCGCGGGTCAAGGCGCAGAGCCTGGCGGCCCAGGCCCATCAGGACCTGCCGTTCGAACAGGTGGTGGAGATCGCCCGGCCGGTGCGCAGCCTGGCCCATACGCCGGTGTTCCAGACCTTGCTGGCGTGGCAGGACAGCAGCGCGCCGGCACTGGCGCTGGGGGACCTGACCCTGGAAAACGTTGCCCAACAGAACCTGTTTGCCAAGTTCGAACTGACCCTGGACCTGTGCGAAGGGCAGGGCCGCATCAGTGGCGCGTTGCAATACGCCGTGGCGCTGTTTGATGAATCGACAGTGCGCCGCTACGTCGGTTACTTCACCCGCGTGCTGCAGGCGATGGTCGCGGACGATCAGGCGGTGCTGGCCCAAGTGCCGCTGCTGGATGAGCACGAGCATCAGCAGGTGCTGGTGGAGTTCAACGCGACGGCGATGCCGGCTCGCGACGAGCAGACCCTGCACGGCCGGTTCGTTGCCCAGGCGGCGCGCACGCCCCACGCGATTGCGGCGCAGGCGGGTGAGCGGCAGCTGACCTACGCCGAACTCGACCGCCAGGCCAATGGCCTGGCTCATCACTTGCTGGGCCTGGGCGTACAGCCCGACGACCGCGTGGCCATCGTTGCCCGGCGCGGCCTCGACACCCTGGTCGGGCTGCTGGCGATTCTCAAGGCCGGCGCCTGTTATGTGCCGGTCGACCCGTCGCACCCGGCCGAGCGCCTGGCTTACCTGCTCAGCGATTGCGCGCCGGTGGCGGTGCTCACCCAACATGCGTTGCTCGAGCGCCTGCCCGCCGTGGACGTGCCGGTGATCGAACTCGATGGCAGTGCCTGGGATCAGCCTGCGCATCCGACGGTCGCAGTCGCGCCGTCGAACCTGGCTTACGTGATCTACACCTCCGGCTCCACCGGCCTGCCCAAAGGCGTGATGGTGGAACACCACAGCGTGGTCAACCTGGTGGACTGGCATTGCCGCGCATTCGACCTGCGCGCCGGGTGCCACACCGCCAGCGTTGCCGGCTTCGGCTTTGATGCGATGGCCTGGGAAGTCTGGCCGGCGCTGTGCGTGGGCGCTACCTTGCACCTGCCGCCGGCCCACGACGGCGCCGAAGACATCGACGCGTTGCTGGCCTGGTGGTGCGCGCAACCCTTGGACGTGTGCTTTCTGCCCACGCCGGTGGCCGAATACGCCTTCAGCCAGCACATCGAACACCCGACCCTGCGCACCCTGCTGATCGGCGGCGACCGCCTGCGCCAGTTCAGCCATGCGCAGTCCTTTGCGCTAGTCAATAACTACGGCCCTACCGAAGCCACGGTGGTTGCCACCTCCGGCCTGCTCGAAGTCGGTCGGCCGCTGCATATCGGCAAGCCGGTGGCCAATGCCCAGGTGTATTTGCTGGACGAACAGCAACGCCCGGTGCCTCTGGGCGTGGCCGGTGAGTTGTACGTGGGCGGCACCGGCGTGGCGCGTGGCTACCTGAACCGCCCGGACCTGACCGCCGAGCGCTTCCTGCGCGACCCCTTCAACCACGGGCGCATGTACCGTACCGGCGACCTGGCGCGCTGGTTGCCCGATGGCACCCTTGAATACCTGGGCCGCAACGACGACCAGGTGAAAATTCGTGGCGTGCGTATCGAACTCGGCGAAATCGAGACCCGGCTCAACCAACTGCCGGGCATTCAGGAAGCCGTGGTGCTGGTGTGTGACGAGCGGCTGGTGGCGTATTTCACCGAGCATCCGTCGGCCGGCAGCCTGACCGCCGGCGAGATTCGCGGCCACCTCGTCGCGCACCTGCCGGACTACATGGTTCCGGCCGCTTACGTGCGCCTTGATGCGCTGCCGCTGACCGCTAACGGCAAGCTGGACCGCAAGGCTCTGCCCGCGCCGGACCTGGCTGCGCTGTTCATCCGCGACTACGAGGCGCCGCAGGGTGAGATTGAAAGCGTGCTCGCGCAGATCTGGGCCGAGGTGCTGCAGGTGGCGCAGGTGGGGCGTCGCGATCACTTTTTCGAGCTGGGCGGGCACTCACTGCTGGCCATGCGCATGGTGTCCCAGGTGCGTCAGCGCCTGGGGGTCGAGCTGCTGCTGGCCGACCTGTTTGCCAATGCCGAACTGGCGGCGGTTGCTCAGGTGCTGGCCCTGGCGGGGCGCAGTGTGTTGCCGGACATTCTCCCGGCCAACCGTGATAACGAGGTGCCGCTGTCGTTCGCTCAGCAGCGCCTGTGGTTCCTGGCGCTGCTGGAAGGCGCCAACACCGCCTACAACATTCCGATTGGCCTGCGCTTGCGTGGTCAGTTGCATGTGCAGGCGCTGCAACGTGCCCTCGCGCGCATCGTCGCGCGGCACGAAACCCTGCGCAGTCGCTTCGCCCAGCACGGTGACGACGCCCAGGTGCTGATCGCAGCGCCGGAAGATGTGCTGCCGCTGCAGGTGCAGGACCTGCGTCGCCATCCGCAGCCGCAGCAGGCGCTGGACGCGTTGATCCACGGTGAGGCCTCGGCGCCGTTCGACCTGGAGCGCGGCCCGCTGCTGCGTGGGCGCCTGGTGATACTGGCCGACGATCATCATGTGCTGCTGCTGACCCTGCACCACATTGTCTCCGATGGCTGGTCCATGGGCGTGTTGACCCGTGAGCTGATGGCGCTGTACCAGGCGTTCAGCCACGGTCAGCCCGACCCGCTGCCGCCGCTGGCGATCCAGTACGCCGACTTTGCCGTGTGGCAACGCCTGTGGTTGAGCGGTGAAGTGCTGCACCGTCAAAGCACTTATTGGCAGCAGGCCCTGGCCGGTGCGCCGCCGTTGCTGACGCTGCCCACCGACCGCCCGCGCCCGGCGCAGCAGAACTATGCCGGCAATACCGTCGAAGTGCGCCTGGACGATCACCTGAGCGCCGGGCTCAAGGCCTTGAGTCAGCGTCACGGCGTGACGTTGTACATGACCGTGATGAGTGCCTGGGCCTCCTTGCTGGCGCGGCTGTCCGGCCAGCAGGATCTGGTGATCGGTTCGCCGGTGGCCAACCGCACGCGCAGCGAAGTGGAAGGGCTGATCGGCCTGTTCGTCAACACCCTGGCGGTGCGCATCGACACCAGCGGTGAGCCGAGCACCGAGGCGCTGCTGGCGCGGGTCAGGGCGGTGACCCTGGCCGCCCAGTCGCACCAGGACCTGCCGTTCGAAAAAGTCGTGGAAATCGTGCGGCCGCCGCGCAGCCTCTCTCACAGCCCGATCTTCCAGGCGCTGCTCACCTGGCAGGACAGCAGCGCGCCGGCCCTGCGTCTGGGCGACCTGACGCTGGAAGCGATTGTCGAGGAGAGTCACTTTGCCAAGTTCGATCTGGCCCTGAGCCTGGGCGAAGTCGGCGGCAGCATTCTCGGCACGCTGGAATACGCGGTGGCGTTGTTCGACGAGGCGACGGCGCAGCGTTACGTCGGTTACCTCACCCGCGTGCTGCAGGCGATGGTCGATGACGACCAGGCAGTGCTCGAACACGTGCCTTTGGTAAGCGCGCGCGAGCGCCAGCAGTTGCTGTTCGAATTCAACGCGACCAGCGTCGACTACAACCTCCAGCAGACCGTGCACGGCCTGTTCGAAGCACAGGTCGAGCGCACGCCTCATGCGCTGGCGGTCAAGGCCGGCACCCAGCAACTGACCTACGCCGAACTCAATGCCCGGGCCAACCAGTTGGCCCATCACCTGCTGGCGCTGGGGGTGCAACCGGATGCGCGAGTGGCGGTGTGCGCCGAGCGCGGCCTGGACATGGTCATCGCCCTGTACGCAGTGCTCAAGGCCGGTGCTGCCTACGTGCCGCTGGACCCGGCGTATCCCCGGGAACGTATTGCCTACATGCTGCAGGACAGCGCACCACAGGTGGTGCTGGCCCAGGTCGCCACCCGTGGTTTGCTCGGCGAAGTCCCGGTGGTCGAGCTGGATGTGCCGTGCTGGCAGCACCTGCCGGTCGCTAACCCGAACGTGGCCGCGGCCAGTGCCTATGTGATCTACACCTCCGGCTCCACCGGCCAGCCCAAGGGCGTGATCAACGACCACAGTGGGGTGGTCAACCGTCTGCTGTGGATGCAGGACGAATATGCCCTGACGGCCGCCGACGCGGTGCTGCAGAAAACCCCGTTCAGCTTTGACGTGTCGGTGTGGGAATTCTTCTGGCCGCTGTTTACCGGCGCACGCCTGGTGATGGCGCGTCCGGGCGGGCACAAGGATCCGGCCTATCTGTGCGAGGTCATCGAAGCCGAAGCGATCACCACCTTGCACTTTGTGCCGTCGATGCTCGATGTGTTCCTCGCCCACGGCGATGTCAGCCAGGCGGCGGGGCTGCGGCAGGTGATGTGCAGCGGTGAAGCGTTGCCAGGCAGCCTGGTGCGACGCTTCAAGCAGCAACTGCCGGGGATCGGCCTGTACAACCTGTACGGCCCCACCGAAGCGGCGGTGGATGTGACGGCATGGCGCTGCATACGCGCCGAGATGCCGGATAACACACCGATCGGCAAACCGATCGCCAATACCCGCATGTATGTGCTGGATGCGCAGATGCAGCCGGTGCCCCTCGGCGTGGTCGGCGAGCTGTACATCGGCGGCGTGCAGGTGGCGCGCGGTTACCTGAACCGGCCCGAGCTTTGCGCCGAGCGCTTCCTCGACGATCCATTTACCGGTGGGCGCCTGTACCGCACCGGCGATGTCGGTCGTTACCTGGCCGACGGCACC
Organism: Pseudomonas sp. PvP025; assembly: GCF_017832155.1. Classification (NCBI taxonomy): domain Bacteria; kingdom Pseudomonadati; phylum Pseudomonadota; class Gammaproteobacteria; order Pseudomonadales; family Pseudomonadaceae; genus Pseudomonas; species Pseudomonas sp. PvP025. The sequence goes on from NZ_JAFIBJ010000001.1 coordinate 700,191, forward strand.
CTCGAATACCTGGGGCGCAATGATGACCAGGTGAAGATCCACGGCCTGCGTATCGAACTGGGGGAAATCCAGGCGCGGCTGACCGAACATCCGGCAGTCAACGAAGCCGTGGTGCTGGCCCGCGAACAGCGCCTGATTGCTTACTACACCGGCGAGCAGAGCGACATCGATGTGCTGCGCAATCATCTGGCGCAGCACCTGCCGGCGTTCATGGTACCGGCCGCGTTTGTGCACCTGGACGCGCTGCCGCTGAGTCCCAACGGCAAGCTCGACCGCAAGGCCCTGCCGGCGCCGGGCGCCGAATCGGTGATGGCGCGCGACTATGAGGCGCCCGAGGGGGATACCGAAATCGCCCTGGCCAGCCTGTGGGCCGAGCTGCTGGAGGTGGAGCGCGTAGGGCGTCACGACAACTTCTTCGAACTGGGTGGGCATTCGCTGATGGCCGTCAGCCTGATGGGGCGCCTGCGGCACCTTGGCTTGTCGGCGGATGTGAACGTGTTGTTCAGCCAGCCGACGCTGGCAGCGCTGGCGGCAACCCTGGGCGGCAGTCGCGAAGTGGCCGTGCCGGCCAACGGCATCGCCGCCGATTGCCGCGCGATCACCCCGGACATGCTGACCCTGGTGACGCTGGACCAGCCGGCCATCGACCGGGTGGTTGCGGCCATCCCCGGCGGTGCAGCGAATGTGCAGGACATCTACCCGCTGGCGCCCCTGCAAGCGGGGATTCTCTATCACCACCGCGCAGTGCAGCAGGGTGATGTGTATGTGTTGCAGGCGCAATTTGCGTTCGACAACGTTGTGCGGCTGCAGGCCTTTGCCGAGGCGTTGCAGGCGGTGATCCAGCGCCATGACATCCTGCGCTCGTCGTTCCACTGGGAAGGCCTTGAGGAACCGGTGCAAGTGGTGTGGCGTAGCGCCGCGCTGCGCGTTGAAAGCGGGCCGTTGCCGCAGCGCCTGGACCTGACTCAGGCGCCGGTGATGCGCCTGGTCTACACCGAGCAGGCACAAGGCGTGGTCGCGACCCTGCTGTTTCACCACCTGGTGATGGACCACGTCACCCTGGAAATCCTCAAGCACGATATGCAGGCGTTGCTGAGCGGCGAGGGCGCAGCACTGGGAACGGCGGTGCCTTATCGCAACTACGTGGCGCAGACCCGGCTGGGCATGACCGAGCAGGAGCACGAAGCGTTCTTTTGCGACATGCTGGGTCAGGTCGACGAGCCGACCCTGCTCTGTGTGCCGGGCGCGGATGAAAAAGCGCAACGCCTGCTCGACAGCGCGCTGAGCCAGCGCCTGCGTGCCCAGGCCCGCCGCGCGGGTGTGAGTGCCGCCAGCCTGATGCACCTGGGCTGGGCGCAGGTGATGGGCAAGGTGGCCGGTCGCGACACCGTGGTGTTCGGCAGCGTGATGCTGGGCCGCCTGCAGGGTGGCGAAGGCGCCGAGCGCGCGATGGGGGTGTTCATCAACACCTTGCCGCTGCGCGTCGACCTCGGTGAACACTCGGTGCGCAGTGCGCTGCGCGACACCCATGCGCGCCTGTCGCGCCTGCTCCGTCATGAGCACGCGTCGCTGGCCCTGGCCCAACGCTGCAGCAGCGTGCCGGCGAACACGCCGTTGTTCAACGTGCTGTTCAACTATCGCCACAGTGCCGGGGCGGCGGCAGCGATGAGCGCCGAGGCCGCCATGGCGTGGCAGGGTATTCATCTGCTCGAGGCCGAGGAACGTTCCAGCTACGGCCTGTCGATGAGCGTCGACGACCTGGGCGACGGTTTCAGCCTGACGGCCGCAGGGCAGGGCGCGCAGCGTTTGTGCGATTACCTGCAGACGGCGCTGGAGCACCTGGTGGAGGCATTGGAGCATAACGTCGACAGCGCCATCAGTGCGGTGTCGATCCTGCCAGCCGTCGAGCGCCGGCAAGTGATCGAGACATTCAATGCCACGGACCGGGAATTCCCCCGTGCGCACACGGTGCAACGTCTGTTCGAGGCCCAGGCGCAGGCGCGTCCCGGTGCGTTGGCGGTGGTGCACGGCGAGCAGCGCTTGAGCTACGGCGAGCTGAACACCCGCGCCAACCGTCTGGCCCATTACCTGCTTGGCCTGGGCGTGTGTGCCGGCGACAGCGTGGCGATCCTGCTGCCGCGCGGCATTGACTTGATTGTCGGCCAGTTGGCCGTATTGAAATGTGCCGCCGCCTATGTGCCGCTGGACATCAACGCGCCCGCCGAACGCCAGGGTTTCATGGTGCAGGACAGCGGCGCGGTGCGGCTGCTGACCCGCAGCGACATCGCCGTCGACTACACGGTTGCGCGCCTGGACCTCGACACCGAGGTGTTCGATCCGCAACCGGCGCACAACCCCGACCTGTCGCAGGCGTCGGACAGTGTGGCCTACGTGATGTACACCTCGGGCTCCACCGGTACGCCGAAGGGCGTGCTGGTGCCCCACCGTGGCATCACCCGGCTGGTCATCAACAATGGCTACGCCGACTTCAACGCCGGTGACCGCGTGGCGTTCGCCTCCAACCCGGCGTTCGACGCCAGCACCATGGATGTGTGGGGGCCGCTGCTCAACGGCGGGCAGGTGCAGGTCATCGATCACGCCACCTTGCTCGACCCGGCCGCCTTTGGCGCGGCGCTGGAGGGGGCGACGGTGCTGTTCGTCACCACGGCCTTGTTCAACCAGTACGTGCAGTTGATACCCGATGCGCTGGCGGGGTTGCGCATTCTGTTGTGCGGCGGCGAGCGTGCCGACCCGGCGGCGTTCCGCAGCCTGTTGGCGCGGGCACCGGCGCTGCGCCTGGTGCATTGCTACGGGCCGACGGAAACCACCACCTACGCGACCACTTATGAAGTGCGCGCACTGGCCGAGGACGCCGACAGCGTGCCGATTGGCCGGCCGATTTCCAATACCCGGGTCTATGTGCTGGATGCGCAGTTGCAGCCGGTACCGGTGGGCGTGAGCGGAGAAATCTGCATTGGCGGCGACGGCGTGGCCCTGGGCTATCTGAACCGTGCGCAATTGAGCGCCGAACAGTTCGTGCAAAACCCGTTCAATGTCGGGTCACTAATGTACCGCACCGGGGATCTGGGCCGCTGGACGGCGGACGGGCTGCTGGAGTGCATCGGGCGCAACGACGATCAGGTGAAGATTCGCGGCTTCCGCATCGAGTTGGGCGAGATCGAAGCGCGCCTGGCGACCCACGCCGCACTGCAGGACGTGGTGGTGCTGGCCCGTGAAGACGTGCCGGGTGACAAGCGGTTGGTGGCCTATTTCACCTGGGCGGGCGAACCCGTCGGCAGCGACAGCCTGCGCGCCCATCTGCAGGCGCAACTGCCGGACTACATGGTGCCGTCGGCCTACCTGCCACTGGCGCGGCTGCCGCTGACCGGCAACGGCAAGATCGACCGCAAGGCCTTACCGGTTCCCGCTGTGCAGGCCCTGGCCGGGGCCGTGTTCGAAGCACCGCGCGATGCTCTGGAGCAGACCCTGGCGCACCTGTGGGCCGAGGTACTCAAGCTGGAGCAGGTGGGGCGCGATGACAGTTTCTTCGAACTGGGCGGGCATTCATTGCTCGCGATCCGTCTGGTCAGCCTGATGGAGGACGCAGGGCTTGCGGTGAGCCTGGCCGAACTGTTCGAGCACGCCAGCGTGGCGAACGTGGCATCGATGCTGCGCCAGCGCAATGCGCAGACGGTGCGCGACACCACGGTGATCACCGTGCGCAGCAGCGGCACGCAGCCGCCGTTGTTTCTGGTGCACGAGTTCAGCGGCATGGACGTGTATTTCCCGGCGCTGGGCCAGCATCTGGCCGGTGACTACCCGATCTACGGCTTGCCGGGCCTGGCGCTGGGCGAGTCGCACCTGAACACCATGGAAGGCCTGGCGGCGCGCATGGTCGGCCTGATCCGCGAGATTCAGCCGCACGGACCTTACCGGGTCGCGGGCTGGTCGTTTGGCGGCGTGCTCGCTTATGAAGTGGCGATGCAGTTGCTGGGGCTGGATGAGCCGGTGGCGTTCCTCGGCTTGATCGACAGCTTCGTGCCGCGCATGACCGACCAGGGCAAGGCGCGCTGGGAAGGACCGCAGGCGCTCAAGCGGCATCTGCTACTGCAGTGCACTGCACATTGGACCGTACAAGGAGGTGTTGATGAAGTGGCAAGACTGGCGCAACTGGAAGCAGACACTCAACAGCTGGACCTTGCTGGCTTGCTGCAATGTTGTCGCGATGAAGGTTTGCTGCACCCGCAAATGGCGGCGGCCGAAGACGCCGACTTGATCAGCTTCATCGAACGCGAGGTCGGCCACGGCCACGCGCTGGCCCATTACAGCCTGTTCCCGCTGCCGGTGGCGGTGCATTTGTTCAGCGCGCAGGAGCGGCTCACCGAGCTGTCGCGGCGCAGTGATTCGCTGGGCTGGAGCGACGCGCTGGCGCCGGGGCAACTGCGCCAGATCGAAGTGCCTGGCACGCACCAGAGCATGATGAAGGCGCCGCATATCCGCGAGCTGGGGGCTGCGATGTCGGCTGCCCTGGCAGCCTCGTTACCGGTGACGCAGGCGGCCCATCAGCCGCTGCTGCGTATCCAAAGCGGGCGGCCGGGGTTTGCGCCGGTGTTCTGCGTACCGGGGGCGGGCGACAGCGTCACCGGGTTCGTCGGCTTGGGCGAAGCGCTCGGGCGTGACTGGCCGCTGTTCGGCCTGCAGCCGCGCGGGCTGGACGGCGAGGCGGTGCCTCACAGCCAGGTCGAGGCGGCGGCGCAGTGTTACCTCACGGCGCTGGAACAGGAATGCCCGCACGGGCCGGTGCATCTGCTCGGGCATTCGTTCGGCGGCTGGGTGGCGCTGGAGATGGCGCTGCGCTTGCAGGCGGCCGGGCGCGAGGTGGCGTCGTTGACGGTGATCGACAGTGAAGCGCCGGGCGGCAATGGCGTGGTGGGACGGCCGTATACGTCGACGGCGGCGTTGTTGCGGTTGATCGAGGCGATGCAGTTGTCGGCCGGCCGGCCGCTGGGGATTGATCCGGTGGAATTTGCCGGGCGCGATGAGGTGGCGCAGCGGCTCGCGTTGCATGCCGGGATGGTGGCGGTCGGATTGCTGCCCGCGCGGGCGGCGGTGGAGGCGATGGTGGGGCCGGCGCGTACGTATGCGGCGGCGTTGCGCACGGTGTATCGGCCTGGGCGGCGGTATGGCGGGGTGGTGAGGTTGGTGTTGGCGCAGGATCCTGCGCTGGATGCGGTGGGCAATCTGCGGGAGCAGGGGGCGATGATTGAGGGGTGGCGTGGCCAGGGGGATGGCTTTGAGGTTTGGTATGGCGGGGGGAATCACTTCACGTTGCTCAAGGCGCCCAATGTTTCTGGGTTGGCCAAGTGGTGGCTTGAGTCGTTGGTGGTTGGGGAGGTGGTGTCGTGACGGGTGTATGCCGCTCAAAACGTGGGAGGGGGCTTGCTCCCGATGAGGGTGGGTCAGTCAGCTTATTGGTAGCTGACACACTGCCATCGGGAGCAAGCCCCCTCCCACCTTTGGATCGCCATCTTTCAGGAGAGTATCAATCTGCTTGGCTCTGCGTTGGCTTTCGCTTTGGCCTTTGATCTTACTTCTGATCTCGGGCACACCGAGCCCGGGCGAGGTGCCGAGTGTTGGGGCAAGAGCCCTTTGGTTACTTTGGGCTGGGCCGGCATTCCGGCTTTTCCAAAGTGGCCCGCCGTAAGGGCGGAACCCTAAGCAGCCGTAACCGCAGCAACGGATATACCCCCAAAAACCTCATCATCTTTTATGGGCATTTATGCAAACGTCTAAATTCCGCAAAATCGGCTTATTCACCCTGTTGGCCATCGCCATCGGCCTGATCATTTACACCCTACAGGCCCCCGCCGACACCCCCCAATACCTGACGGCCACCGCCGAACGCGGCGATATCGAAAACGCCGTCCTGGCCACCGGCCTGCTCGAAGGCATCAAACAAGTCGACGTCGGCGCCCAGGTCTCCGGCCAGTTGAAATCACTCAAGGTCAAAGTCGGCGACAAGGTAAAAAAGGGCCAGTGGCTCGCCGAAATCGACCCCCTGATCCTGCAGAACACCCTGCGCAAGGCCCAGGTCGACGAAGAAAACCTCCAGGCCCAGCGCCGCGCCACGGCGGCGCAGCTCAAGCAGGCCAAGTCGGTGTACGAGCGCTACAAGGGCCTGCAGATCGACGAGTCAGTGTCCCGTCAGGACTTCGAAGACGCCGAGTCAACCTACCAGGTGCAGCAGGCCAACCTGCTGTCGCTGGATGCGCAGATCAAGAGCGCGCATATCCAGATCGACACCGCCAAGGTCAACCTGACCTACACCCGCATCAATGCGCCGATCGACGGCGATGTGGTGGGCATCGTCACCCAGGAAGGCCAGACGGTGATCGCCAACCAGCTGGCGCCGGTGCTGCTCAAGTTGGCGGACCTGGACACCATGACCGTCAAGGCCCAGGTGTCCGAGGCGGATGTGATTCATATCAGCCCCGGCCAGCAGGTGTATTTCACCATTCTCGGCGAGGCCGACAAGCGCTACTACGCCAAACTGCGCGGCACGGAGCCGGCGCCGCAGAACTTCCTTGAGACCCAGAGCGCCGGTACGCCCAAGCAGAACACGGCGGTGTTCTATAACGCGCTGTTCGACGTGCCCAACCCCGACCATCGCCTGCGCATCGCCATGACCGCCCAGGTGCGCATCGTGCTCGACACCGCCCAGGGGGCGCTGATGGTGCCGGTGGCGGCGCTGGGCGCGCGCAACAACGATGGCAGCTATGCGCTGCGGGTGCTGGATGCCAAGGGCAAGGCGCTGGCGCGCAACGTGAAGACCGGCATCAACAACAACGTCAAGGTGCAGATCCTCGACGGCCTGGTCGAGGGCGACAAAGTGGTGATCGGCGACGCCACGCCTGCCGTGGCGGGGAACTGAGCCATGACCCAGCCACTGTTGGAGCTCAAGGGCATCACCCGCAGTTTCATGGCCGGCGAGCGTGAATTCATTGCGCTCAAGGGCATCGACCTGACCATCCAGGCGGGGGAGATGGTCGCGATCATCGGCGCGTCCGGCTCGGGCAAGTCCACCTTGATGAACATCCTCGGCGGCCTGGATTACGCCACCGCTGGCAGCTACAAAATCAACGGCATCGAGACCCGCTCCCTGGGCGATGAGCAACTGGCGGAGCTGCGCCGCGATTACTTCGGGTTTATCTTCCAGCGCTACCATTTGCTGGCGCACCTGAGCGCGTTGCACAACGTGGAAATGCCGGCGATCTACGCCGGCACCCCCGAGACTCAGCGCCACAGCCGCGCCCGCGAACTGCTGACGCGGCTGGGCCTGGCCGGGCACACCCGCCACCGGCCCAGTCAGTTGTCCGGCGGTCAGCAGCAACGGGTGAGTATCGCCCGGGCCTTGATGAACGGCGGCGAAGTGATCCTTGCCGACGAGCCCACCGGGGCGCTGGACACCCACAGCGGCAAGGAGGTGATGCGCATCCTCGCCGAGCTGCACGCGGCTGGGCATACGGTGATCATTGTCACCCACGACCCCAAGGTGGCGGCCAATGCCCAGCGCATCGTCGAGGTGTGCGATGGCGAGATCGTCAGCGACAAGGCCAATGCCAGTGTCGGCCTCGAGCTGCCCGGCGAAACGACCATCGAGTCACGACGCAGTGGTGCGCGGCGGCTGGTGGCGAGCCTGGGGTTGTTCAAGGAGGCGTTCAACATGGCCTGGGTCGCGCTGGTGTCGCACCGCATGCGCACCCTGCTGACCATGCTCGGCATCGTCATCGGCATCACCTCGGTGGTGTCGATCTCGGCCATCGGCGAAGGGGCCAAGCGCTACGTGCTCAAGGACATTCAGGCCATCGGCAGCAATACCATCGATATCTTTTCCGGCACCAGTTTCGGCGACAGCCGCGCTTCGGCCATCGAGACGCTGATGCCCTCGGATGTGGACGCGTTGAACCAGCTGTATTACGTCGACAGCGCCACGCCGGTGGTGGGCCGCAACCTGCTGCTGCGCTTTGGCAATATCGACCTGGATGCGCAGGTCAACGGGGTGAGCGAGCGCTACTTCAAGGTCAAGGGCCTGAAGCTCGAAGCCGGTATTGCCTTCAGCGAAAACGATGCGCGGCGCCAGGCCCAGGTGGTAGTGATCGACCACAACACCCGCCAGCGCCTGTTTGGCGCGCATGTCGACCCGCTCGGCCAGGTGATTCTGGTGGGCAACCTGCCGTGCACGGTGATCGGGGTGACGGCCGAGAATAAAAACATGTTCGCCGCCAGCAAGTCGCTGAACGTGTGGGTGCCTTACGAGACGGCGGCGGGGCGCGTGCTGGGTCAGCGTCATCTGGACAGCATCACCGTGCGCATCAAGGACGGCCAGCCGAGCAAGGTGGTGGAGGACAACGTCAATAAGCTGATGCTGCAACGCCACGGCACCAAGGATTTCTTCACCAATAACCTCGACAGCATCATGCAGACCGTGCAGAACACCAGCCGCTCCCTGGCCTTGCTGCTGTCGCTGATCGCGGTGATTTCGTTGCTGGTGGGTGGTATCGGTGTGATGAATATCATGCTGGTGTCGGTCACCGAGCGGACCCGCGAGATCGGCATTCGTATGGCGGTGGGCGCGCGGCAGTCGGATATTCGCCAGCAGTTTCTGGTGGAGGCGGTGATGGTGTGTCTGATCGGCGGGATCATCGGGATCTCGCTGTCCTACGCCATCGGCTACCTGTTTTCGCTGTTTGTGAAAGAGTGGGAGATGGTGTTTTCGGTGGGCTCGGTGGTCACCGCGTTTGCCTGTTCCACGCTGATCGGCATTGTGTTCGGGTTTGTGCCGGCAAGGAATGCGGCGCGGCTGGATCCGATTGAGGCGTTGGCCAGAGATTGACAAAGGTGGAAGGGGGCTTGCTCCCGATCGCGGTGTTTCAGTCGCACATGCAGTGGCTGACACGCTGCAATCGGGAGCGAGCCCCCTCCCACAATTTGCTGGATGCTGGCTTAAAGACCGCTGTTGTTCTCGGTGGCATACATCCACCGCAACAGCGAATGCCGCCCGCTGATACCCAGTTTGATCGACGCGCGCTTGAGGTAGCTTTCGATGGTGTTGACCTTCAACGCCAGTTGTTCGGCCAGCTCTGGCGCGGTTTTCCCGGCCAGCAGGCCGACGCACACTTCCAGCTCGCGGGTGGACAGGGTCAGCCGCGATTGCACCAGGCGCTCCTCGATGCGCTTGCGCAGGGTTTCGATGCCCTGATGTTTTGCCGCCACCGGCTCGCTGTCGTTGCCAGGCTGGATCGCCGTGATGTGTTTTTCCACCATGGGCAGCAACAGCGTGGAAAACTCCTGCAGCATGTTGCGTTCCTGCGGCGAAAAGCTTTCGGACTGGTGCGAACGGTAGACCGAGAGGATGTAGCGCACGTCATCCTTGCGCCGAGTCAGGTGCAGTTGCGCTGCGGGCTGTTCCTCGCCCAGCGTTGCCATCGAATCGGTGTAGACCGGGCTGATTTTGCGCCGCGTATGCCCCTCGGGGCTCACTCGCAATTGGGTGATATGGGTAGCGTCCACCGCCAGTTGGGTGAGGATCAGGTCGTGCAGCATGCGCGGGAAATGTCGGCTCCCGGTGCTGGCAATGACTTTGCCTATATGAGGAAACAGCTGAGCGTTCATCCAATCGTCCATGAGTGTCAGGTGCGGGTATTCGGCCTTGCAGCGACGGGGTTCAGGTGCCAATACGAATAACCCACAGTGATAGTCCATCCCGCCAGCACCTATGCTAGTACAGCCTCGCCACAGGAAGGGGATCCAATTTGAAAAAAACGGCTCAAGGCCGCACGCTGCGGGCTGTTGGCCCAGCGTCCAGCGGCCTTTTCCAGGTTTGTTGTAACATATGAATACAACTTCGCCGTTTCAGGGCGGACTGCATGCCAACCCAGAGTGAACCCGCGATGCAACCCACCCGGTTGACCCTTGTCTGCCACGCCGCCACTCCCGCGCAGAAATACGCGCGATTTGCCGATGACGACTCGGTGGTAATGGATTGGCAGAGTGACGCGTTATCCCTGGCCGGTCGCTTCAGCAAACCCCCGCAACTGGTGTGCGGCCCCGAGCTGCGAACCCGTCAGACCGCGAGCCTGTTCGGTAACGAGGCCACGCTGGAAACCGCTCTGCGTGACCTCGACATGGGCCGCTGGAAAGGCCAGGCGATTGACCAGCTCGACACTCACGCGGTGAGGGCCTGGCTCGCCGACAGCGCCGGTGCGCCCCATGGTGGCGAATCGGTGGATGCGTTGTGCGAGCGGATCGCGCAGTGGCTCAAGCAGCTGCAAACCCAACCCGGCCATGTGCTGGCCGTGACCCATCCGTTCGTGATCCGCGCGGCGATGCTGCAGGTGCTGCAGATGCCGGTCGAGATGGTCTACCGGATCGACGTCGCGCCACTGTCCTGCATCGAGCTGCGCTTTACCGGCGTGTGGCGTCTGCGCCTGGACACTCACCCCTGGCCGTCCGAACATGGCAACATCCACGCCCCGCACTGAGAGCACCCCATGAAACGCATCCTGATCATCGGCATTGGCGCCGGCAACCCTGACTACATCACGATGCAGGCGGTGAAGGCGCTGAACCGCACCGACGTGTTCTTCCTGATGGACAAGGGCCAGAGCAAGGACAAGCTGATCGACCTGCGCCGCGAGATCTGCGAAACCTACATCACCGAACCCGGCTACCGCTTCGTCGAGGCCGATTGCCCCGAGCGCGTGCGCGGTGAGATCGACTACACCACGGCGGTGCAGGTGCTTAACCGCGACAAGCAAGCCACTTTTGAACGCCTGATCAATGAGCACATGGCCGACGGCGAGGTCGGTGCGTTCCTGGCCTGGGGCGACCCGGCGCTGTACGACAGCACCCTTCGTATCCTGCAGGCGATTCTGGCCGCAGGGCAGTGCGAATTCGAGTTCGAAGTGATCCCCGGCATCACCAGCGTGCAGGCCCTGGCCGCGCAACATAAAGTAGCGTTGAACCGCATCGGCAAGTCCGTCGAAATTACCACCGGCCGGCGTTTGGCGGCAGGGCAGGCCAGTGATGCGGATACGCTGGTGGTGATGCTCGATGCCGAAGACTCCTACCGCAGCGTGGCTGAGCAGGGCTTTGATATTTATTGGGGGGCCTACCTGGGCACGCCGGATGAAATCCTGATCAGCGGCAAGGTCAGTGAAGTGGCTGAAGAAATCGAACGGGTGCGCAAGGCCGCGCGCCTGGAAAATGGCTGGATCATGGACACTTATCTATTGCGCAAACCCTGAGGTGACCTCCCATGCTCAAACTGTTTGCCCTGGCACTGACCCTGGTGGCCGCTGCCGCCCACGCCGACTCGAACCTGCACACCGATTTGCCGTTGTCCTACCTGGAACAGACCCAGGGCGATGCGCGCAACCAGCCGTTGGTGATCTTCCTGCACGGGTTCGGCAGCGACGAGGAGGATCTGTTCGGGATCAAGGACGCGTTGCCCTCGACCTGGACCTACCTGTCGGCCCGCGCGCCAACGCCGGTCGACCCCCATGGCTATCGCTGGTTCACCAAGACCACCGGCGAGCGTGACTACAACGGCGAGACCGCCGACCTGCAGCGCAGCGCCGCGCTGATTGAAGACTTTGTGCGCAAGGCCACGGTCAAGTACCACACCCAGAGTGATCGCGTGTTCCTGGTGGGGTTCAGCCAGGGCGCGATCATGTCCTACGAGGTGGGCTTGCGTAAGCCTGAGCTGCTGCGGGGCATCGCGGCGCTGAGCGGCAGCGTGCTGCCGGTACTCAAGGCTGAGCTCAAGCCCGATGACGCGCTGGGCAGGCTGGCGATCTTTATTGGCCATGGCACATTGGATCAGGCGCTGCCGTATGCGTCGGCGACGCGGGCGAACGAGGTGCTGGTGAGGTTGGGGTTGAAGCCGCAATTTCATACCTATGAAGGCATGAACCACACGATCAGCGAAGCGGAGGTGCAGGACCTGAAGGCCTGGCTTGAATCGAATCTGAAGTGAGCACGGTTGCAATGTGTGAGGGGGGCAAGCCCTAATGCCGCTCAGTTAAGCCAGCGTGATGCTCGAAGCAACGAGCGGTGCGACTTTTCGGTGTACATATCCGTTTCTGCGGTAACGGCGACTTAGGGTTCCGCCCTTACGGCGGCTCACTTTTGAAAAGCGCAAAAGTAAGCAAAACGCTCTTGCCCCAACACTCGGCACCTCGCCCAGGCTCGGTGTGCCCGAACGCAGGCTTTGGAGCGTGGGCCGCCGCGATGGGCCATCCTTGGCCCAGCGCGGCTAACCCGGCGTCCTGCCGGGTTACCCACGCTCCAAAGCCTGCGTTCGGCCAGCGTGTTTGACGGGGCGCCTAAGATCAAGATCAAAAGCGCGGCGGCCTGAGAGCCGACCGGAATGGTTTGCGAACGCTGTACAAAATGTGGGAGGGGGCTTGCTCCCGATGGCGTCGGCCCAGCAAACATTGATGTTGAAGACCCACCGCTTTCGCGGGCAAGCCGAATCGTCGCACCGCCGCTCCCACAGGGGAGCTGCACTTAACTGAACGGCATTGGGGCAAGCCCCCTCCCACAAGGGGTTTTGTGTTGGTTGTGGGAAGTGGGTTATTTGCCGGTGATCTGTTTCACCAGTTCGGCGTGCCCCTTCACATCATCGGCCCGCGAAATGGCCTGGATCACCAGCAACTGGTTGCCCGAGCCGCCGAGGAACGTGGAGTTCAAGGTCTTGCCGCCGCCCTGGGTGGCGGTGCTGTCGACCTGACGCATGCCCAGGCCCTTGAAGTTGAGCTTTTTCTCGCTCTGTTTCTTGAAGTCGGGCAGGGCGGCGCTCTGGTCCTTGATGAAACCGGCGACGGCGCCGTCAAGGAACTTGGGGTCGTTGTCCTCGATCTTTACCCCGTCCTTGCGCACGGTTTCGGCGACGATCACCACACTTTTCGTGCTCTGATTGGCGTACAGGGTGCCCTGGGTGTCGCCGGTGCCATCCTCGGCCTTGCCGGCCGGCAGGGTATCGGCGACGTAGGCCTTGGGCAGGCTGAAGGTGAACTTGCCGCCCAGGGTGGAGATGGTCTGTGTGCTTGGCTTGGCGGCAGCGAACACGCTGCCGGCGGTCAGTGCGAGGGCAAGCAGGACGGCGGTCTTGGTGAAAGTGGCCATGAAGCACTCCGGTGATAAAACGAAATTGCGCCTTATTCTGTCAGAAAATTTGCAAGATCGTTCCTCCCCCGGCCTCACACCTTGTCGGACTCTTCCTCAAGCCGATCCATCTCAAACAGCCGCGCCAGTTCGGTGCGGGCTTCCTGGGCGGTCTGCATGACCTTGGCCGCGTCGTCGTATACCGCATGCTGGGCGGCGAGCACTTGCAGGTCGTGGTTCCTGAAGCGGCTGATGCGCGCATCGGCCTGTGCCTGGCTCAACCCCAGGCCAACCAGGGTACGGCGGCTCATTTCGAGGCTGGAGTAGAAGGTCTCGCGAATCGGCGAGGCGTCGAGGTCCACCAGGCGGTGCACGTGCTGGCGGTTACGTGCGCGGGCGATGATCTTCATGTGCGGGTAGAGGTTGCGCACCAGTTCGGCGGTTTTGATGTTGATTTCGGGGTCGTCCATGGCGATCACAAAAAATTCCGCCTGGTCGACCTTGGCCGCGTGCAGGATTTCCGGACGCTGCGGATCGCCGTAGAACACCGGCATCCCGCCGAAGCTGCGGGTCAACTCGATGGTTTCCACCGAGGTGTCGAGGGCGATGAACGAAATGTTCTGCGCGCGCAGGATTCGCGCGACGATCTGCCCCATGCGGCCCATGCCGGCGATCACCACGCGTGGCGCATCGCCTTCGATGGCGCGGTATTCCTCGGGCACTTCCACCGGCCTGGTCTTGCGCTTGAACAGCTTCGGGCAGATCAGCAGCAACAGCGGCGTGATGGCCATGGACAGGGTGATGGTCAGCACCAGAATGTCGTACAACTGCGGTTCGAACAGGCCCTGGTCACGGCCGATCTTGAACACCACGAAGGCAAACTCACCGCCGGCCGCCAGCACCACGCCCAGGCGCAGGGCGCTTTCGCGATTGAGGTCACCGGCCATGCGGCCCACGGCATACAGGATCGGCAGCTTGAGGCCGATCAACAGCAGGGTCAGGCCGATGACCACCAGCGGCGAACTGAGCAGCAGGCTGAGGTTGGCGCCCATGCCCACACTGATAAAGAACAGCCCGAGCAGCAGGCCCTTGAACGGTTCGATCTGCGACTCCAGTTCGTGACGGTACTCGGAGTCTGCCAGCAGCAGGCCGGCGAGGAAGGCGCCCAGAGCCATGGACACGCCGACCAGTTCCATCAACCAGGCCGTGCCGATCACCACCAGCAACGCGGTGGCGGTGGACACTTCGCGCAGGCCGGTTTTGGCCACGATGCGAAACACCGGGCGCAACAGGTAACGCCCGCCGATGATCACCACGGCGATACTGCCCAGCACCTGCAAGCCGTGCTGCAGGCCTTCGGACTCGGTGGTGGGGTGGCTGCCGCCGGCCAGCAACGGCACCATGGCGATCAGCGGGATGGCGGCGATGTCCTGAAACAGCAGGATCGCAAAGGCCATGCGCCCGTGGGGCTGGTTGAGTTCCTTGCGCTCGGCCAGGCTTTGCAGGCCGAACGCCGTGGACGACAGCGCCAGGCCCAGGCCCAGCACAATCGCGCTGTTCCACGCCTGACCGAACAGCCACAGCGCCACCGCGCCCATCACCAGGCCGGTAAGCAGCACCTGCGCCAGGCCGACGCCGAACACCGCCTTGCGCATCACCCATAAACGCTTGGGCGACAGCTCCAGGCCGATGATGAACAGCAGCAGCACCACGCCCAGCTCGGAGAACTGCGCCACGCTCTGCGGGTTACGCACCAGGCCCAGTACCGACGGCCCAATGATCACCCCGGCGAACAGATAGCCGAGCACCGCGCCCAGTTGCAGGCGCTTGGCCAACGGCACGGTGAGCACGGCGGCGAGCAGAAACACCACGGCTGCTTGTAACAGGTTGCCTTCATGGGGCATTGCGAACTCCAGAATCTTCAAAGCCAGTCAACAGGGCGCTATTAGAGCGCTTTTTGCCGACTGAGAATTGTATTTTTGCCGCGCGTGCGCATCGGCCAAGACTTGTAGTACGTACAAATAATTTGCCACTGGCGAGGAAAGTCTTACGGTCTAGGGTTATGCCATTGAGTTTATATTCCATGGGTGGCATATTTGCATGAGTTGGGACATAGAATACACGGACGAATTCGGAGACTGGTGGGCTGATCTGGATGCAGGAGAGCAATCCTCGGTATCTGCCAGCGTTGATCTGCTGGGGCTGTTTGGACCAGGTCTGCGCTTTCCCCACAGCAGCGATGTCAAGGGATCTCGACACGGTAACCTGCGAGAGCTAAGGGTGCAGCACGCCGGTCGCCCTTATCGGGTGCTGTATGCATTCGATCCCCGCCGTTGCGCATTGCTGCTGATAGGTGGCGATAAAACATCGCGACATCGATGGTACGAAGAGCACGTCCCCGTGGCAGATAAGTTGTATGACGTTCATTTGGAAACATTGCGTAGAGAGGGCCGTAACCATGGCTAGAAAATTCGCTGAACTTCAAGCTCGCATGTCACCCGAATCGCGGGCTGAGGCCGAGCAGATATTCGCGCAGCATGTGAGAGAAATGCCGCTGCATGAGCTGCGTAAAGCCCAGCAGTTGAGCCAGGAGAGCCTGGCCAAGGCGTTGAAGATCAACCAGGCTGCGGTCTCTAAAATGGAACGCCGCACTGACATGTATATCAGTACCTTGCGTGACTACATACGCGCCATGGGGGGGGAGCTGGAAATCATCGCGACGTTTCCCGACGGGCAGGTGAAGATCGACAACTTCGCTTGCTGAAGGCCGCGAGCGCCATGCTTTTTTCACATTGCCCCTGGCTGCCCTTTGTTACCATCGCCTTCCATCGTCGCCAGGAGTCACCGCCCCATGCAGCACCAGTGGGATGAAATGCACCGCACCCGCAAGCCCACGTTCGTATTGTGTGGCGAGCCTCAGGGCGATGTGCTCAATCTCTATGTCCACGGTTACTCGGCATTCTTCAACCAGCAACAGCTGGGTAACTTCAAGCAACAGCTGGCAGGTATCGAAGGCTCGACCAACCTGATGCTGTTCTGGCCGGCCGGGCATTTTCTGGAAAACCTGTTTGCACCGTTCAAGGACGTGATCGCCTCGATGCTCGGCGGTGGCGGCCTGGGCGCGGCAACCGTGGGGCTGGGCAAGGCGATTGCGTATTTTCTCGACCACTACAAAAGCGTCGAGACGCGGGTGGATGAGGTGGCCAAAAGCTTGCTGCCGGAGCTGGCCAATTACCTGCATGGCGAGTCACTGACGGTGCGCCGCATCAACCTGATCGGCCATTCCCTGGGCGCGCGCATTCTCGTCAAAAGCCTGCTCGCCAGCCCTGAAACCGCGCGCGAGCTGCCGCTGAACAATGTGCTGCTGATGGGCGGCGCCATCTGTACATCGAGCCCCTGGGAGCAGGTGGCGGCGCCGTTGACGGGGCGTGTCATCAATTGCCACTCCAGCAAGGACTGGGCATTGGCGATAAAGCCCGACACCGAGCGCTGTATCGGCCGTTATGCCATCCCCGTCACGCCTGCGCTCAAGGCCAAGGTGACCAATGTGCATCTGGCCAGCTTCGACCATGCGGCGTATTGGCCCCAGCTGAAGACGGTGGTGCAGTACACCGACCTGTTGCAGGAGCGGCGCGGCATGATCCGCTTTGACCCGCGCAGCAGCGAGGTGCGGTTTGCCGAGGAGGATGTCGACCTGTTCCCTGTGCTGGTGCAGGCACGGCCGGACGAGTTGAAGTTTTTGGCCGAGCTGATGGCGCAAAAGCGCAGCGCCTCGATTGACGCCTCGGTGCGCGAACCCCGCAAGCTGGCCATCGAACTGCAGCGCATGGGCGGCGACAGCCTCATGAACATTGCCCGCGGGCATGGCGTGAGTTATCGCCAGATCGCCCAGGACGTGGCGGGGCGGCTGGGGATCAAATTCGCCGAGCCGATCGCCAGTGTGGCGCTTGCCGACCTTGAAGCGCAGGTCGCCGAGAAACTGATCGAGCAGTATAAGGACAAACTCAGCCAGGCCGACCGTCAACGGTTCGACGCCGAACTGCGGGCCGCGGCGCAAAAGGAGCAGGGCCTGTTCAATCGCTTCGCTGTCGGCCGCTCGGCCACCACTGCCTTGAGCGGCACTGCGCTGGCGGGGCTGACCGGATTCATGCTGAGACGCGGCGCTGCCTCGGCGATTCCGGTGGTCGGCCAGGCGCTTGCGGCGGCGATGTTGCTGGTGAGTGGCGTACGGGCGTTCTCAGGCCCTGCGTATTCCATCACCACCCTCGCGGTGTTGGTGGTCGGGGTGATTCGCCAGCGCATGGAGCGCGAAGCCTTGAACCAGGAGCTGGACCTGGTGGTGCAGGTGGTCGAAGCGTTCGATCTGCCTCGGGACACGGTGATGCGCACGGTTGTGTCTGACTGCTAAGCTGCGTGCCTGTCTTGTGTGTTTACCTGGAATCGCGCGTGAAATTCAGCCTGCCAAAAATCGCTACCGCCCCCTTTTGCCCGCCGGAAGTGGCCGGCTCCGTTGCCGTTGACCCCAAGGCGTCGTTTTTCAAGCGCGCGCTGATGTTTGCAGGCCCCGGCCTGCTCATCTCCATCGGCTATATGGACCCGGGCAACTGGGCCACGGCCATCGAAGCCGGTTCGCGTTATGGCTACAGCCTGCTGTTTGTGGTGTTGCTGGCCAGCCTCGCCGGGATGGCGGTGCAGTGCCTGTGCTCGCGGCTCGGCATCGCCACCGGCAAGGACCTGGCGCAGCTGTGCCGTGAACGCTACAGCAAGCGTTCGGCCCGCACCCAATGGGCCTTGGCCGAAATCTCCATCATTGCCACCGACCTCGCCGAAGTGCTCGGCTGCGCGTTGGCATTTCACCTGCTGCTGGGGGTGTCGCTGACCACCGGTATCGTCATCACCGCCTTCGATACCTTGCTGATCCTGGCCCTGCAGAACCGTGGCTTTCGTCGCCTGGAAGCGATCATGCTGGCGCTGGTTGCCACCATCGGCGTGTGTTTCTTTATTGAGCTGGTGCTGATCAAACCCTACTGGCCGGATGTGTTGAGCGGATTCACCCCGTCGCTCTCGGCCATCAGCGATGCGGCGCCGTTGTACCTGGCCATCGGTATCCTTGGCGCCACGGTCATGCCGCATAACCTCTACCTGCACAGCTCGATCGTGCAGACCCGGATGATCGGCAAGGACCTGGCCAGCAAGCAGGACGCGGTCAAGCTGGCACGCATCGACACCATTGGCTCCCTGGCGCTGGCGCTGCTGGTCAATGCCGCGATCCTAGTACTCGCCGCGGCCGCCTTCCACAAGACCGGCCACACCGACGTCGTGGAAATCCAGGACGCTTACCATCTGCTTGACCCGTTGGTGGGTGGCGCGTTTGCCAGCATCCTGTTTGGCATCGCATTGCTGGCCTCCGGGCAAAGCTCCACCTTCACCGGCACCATCGCCGGGCAAGTGATCATGGAGGGTTACCTCAACCTGCGTATTCCGTGCTGGCAACGACGCCTGATCACCCGCGGCCTGGCGCTGATCCCTGCATTCCTCGGGGTGTGGCTGATGGGGGACGATGCCATCGGCAAGCTGCTGATTCTCAGCCAGGTGGTGCTTAGCCTGCAGTTGCCGTTTGCGCTGTACCCGTTGATTCGCATGACGGGTGACAAGCAACTGATGGGCCCGTTCGTCAATCGCCTGCCCACGCGCTTGCTGGCGTGGTTCCTGTTTGCAGTGATCAGCGGGGCGAATGCGTGGTTGATTGGGCAATGGTTGTTTTGATCTGAGTATCCGAGTGTCGGAGGTGATCTAGACGAGGATCGCCAGCGATGTGTACTGAGCAACCTGCGGATCGGTGGTCAATAGTCTCATCGGTTCGCTGATGGCGGTTGCAACGATAAGTCGATCAAAAGGGTCTTTGTGATGATGCTCCAGATCCTTTACCGCGATGGCATGCTCGGAGGTGATGGCTAATTCGACGACACCGCTCTCCAGACAGTACCCACGAATTTCGTCCAGATCGACATGGAGCTTTCCCAGGCTTACCTTGATTGCCATCTCCCAGAATGTCGCCGCGCTGATGTAAACGTCGGCTGCATTTTCGATGAGCTTTCGTGCTTTGCTGGACAGTTTGGGATCGCACACTGAGTGCCCAAAGGAGGATGTGAGTGTCCAACAGTACCCTCATAACGCCTTGCCCTGAAACGAATCCAGCAGATCGTCCGGTAGGGGAGCGTCAAAGTCGTCCGGGATGACGAGTTTCCCCTTCATTGCACCAACCCTCTTGCCGTTGGGCTTGGTCATCGGGACGAGTTGGGCCATTGCGCGGCCATGCTTGGCGATGGTGATGATGTTGCCAGCGGCGGCCTCATCAACCAGTTTTGACAGATTATTCTTTGCTTCGCCCAGCGGTACGGTAACCATAGAGTTCTCTCCATGTTTTGGCCAAATATAGTCAAAACCAGCTGAGCTATCAAAGACGGGTAGACAGCTGTCAGACCGGCCAGATCGTATTTTTTTGTAGTACAGGACATTCATGGCAATTCTCCGAAGAAGGACGTTGCTGGAGTCTGCCTCTTGAAGACGGGTGTCATAAATAGTGGCCCGTAAAATCGGACCCGGACTACTTTTCCTACTAGGAAATTTCCTCACGCATAACGCCCGCGTCGCCTGAACGCTCACCGATCCCAATACGGCACTGTCCCAAAACACGCCGCAAAGTAATCGATCACCGTACGCACCTTCAGCGACAACCGTCGGCTGCCCGGCCATAGCGCGGCGATCTGTTGCGGTTCGAGGGTGGTGGCCACTTCGTAGTCGCTCAGCACCGCCTGCAAGGTGCCGGCGCGCAGGCTTTCGCCGATCAGCCATGATGGAAATACCACGAATCCCAGGCCCTGTTCTGCGGCGTGGGTGAGGGTGTCGGCGTGGTTGCCGGTGATCGGGCCTTTGACGCTGTAGGGCGTCCATTCGCCCTGGGCGCGGCGGAAGAACCAGCGTTGCTGGCCGGTGACGCCCTTGTAGGCCAGGCAGTGGTGGTTGAGCAGTTCATCGGGGTGGCTGGGCGTGCCGTGCTGCGCCAGATAAGCGGGGCTGGCAGCGAGACGGAAGCGCTGGGGCGCGAAGATGCGTGCCTGCATGCCGGAGTCGTTGAGTACGCCGATGCGAAACAGCAGGTCGGTGCCATCCTGCAATGGATCGACGAAGGTGTCGGTTTGCTGGATGTCCAGTTGCAGCTTGGGGTAACGCCGGCACAGCTCGCCGAGCCACGGCGACAGGTGACGCTGGCCGAACACCATCGGGGCATTGATGCGCACCAGGCCGCTGGGCTCGCTTTCCTGTTCCTGCAGGGCCTGGCCAGCGGCTTCCAGTTGCTCCAGCATCACCCGCGCATGCCGCCCGAGCAGGCGTCCGGCTTCGGTCGGGCTCACCGCGCGGGTGTGCCGATAGAGCAGTTGCTGGCCGAGGGCCTGCTCCATCAACTGGACCTGCCGGGAAATGGAGGAGGGCGCAAGGCCTTCGCGGCGGGCCACTTCGGAAAAACTGCCATGGTCCAGCACGGCGACGAACAGGCGCAGCGCCTTGAAACTCAGTTCATTCAAACCCTGCATCAGGTCTCCTTGTTGTGCGTATTGCGCAAAGGTGTTGTCCGCATGCTCCCATTTATCGCACAGGGCAGCCACTGGATAATGCGCGCCATCCATTTTTTTGTTGAAGCGCAGGTGATGTATGCAGGCAAGTTCTGTCGAGGGCGTGGCGCAGGCCAGGCCAAAACGAAACATTTTGAAGTTGCTGCTGTTGCCGCTGGTGATTCTGGCGGGCATGGGGCTGTCGATGGAAGCCGGTTTGCTCGGCCCGCTGGGTGAGCAGGTCGGGCATCTGTGGGCGACCTTGAGTATTTTCGGAGTGGGTTCGGCGCTGCTGTTTCTGCTGCTGTTCTTCAGCGGTGCGCGAAAGGGCCCGGCGCTGAGCGAGCTGCCGCGCTGGCAGTTGATCGGCGGTTTCCTGGGGCCGATCTATGTGGTGGTGCTGACCCTGGCCACGCCCCACATCGGGATTGCCATGACCATGATCGCGATCCTCTCGGGTCAGGTGGGCAAGAGCGTGTTGATCGACCATTTCGGCTGGTTCGGCACGGCCCGCAAGCGGGTCAATAGTGAGCGCTGGATTGCCCTGGCGTTGATTGTGGTGGCACTTGTTTTGATTGCGCGGGGTTGAGGCGATGAATCTGATTTTATTACTGGTGGTCGTGGTTGCCGCAGGTGCGGTATTGAGCGTGCAGGCGGCGATCAACGGGCGCCTGGGGCAGACGGTCGGCGTGCTGCGCAGCAGCCTGGTGACCTTCGGCATCGGCGCACTGGTGACGGCGCTGCTGATTTTCTTCTTCGAACCGGCGCACGCCGTGAGCCTGTTGGACGTGCCGAAATGGCAACTCACCGGCGCGCTGTTCGGCGTGGTGTACATGATCGTGATGGTCGGCGCGGTGCCGGTGGTCGGCACGGCCGTCGCCACGGTGGCGGTGATCACCGGGCAATTGGCGATGGGCATGCTGATCGACAATTTCGGCTGGCTGGGGAATCCGGCCATTGAATTGTCGGGCAGCCGCATCGTGGCGATGGTCTGCCTGGCGCTGGCGCTGGTGTTCATGTACCGCAGTAATACGCGCAGCGAGTGATGGTTTGAACCATCCGCGGCGGGCCACAGTCACTGCTTAAGGTGGCGGTGTTCGCCGCGCCATGACGACCATGAAGAAGGAGTCTGACCATGCCAGATCAAACCTGTGCCTGCCCACACTGCAAGTGCGTGTTGGGTGTTGATGCGGTAATGAAAGACGGTAAGGGCTATTGCTGTGAGGGCTGTGCTCAGCATCATGCGCATGGTGAGCCGTGTGCTGCGCAGGCCAATTGTGAGTGTGCCAAGTCGGCCCATAGCTGAACGCTTACGGGCTTTGGGAGGCGACGGTCTTAGAGTTGACCGACGTTTTCCTGGCTGGCGATATTAAAAAATGTGCGAGGGGGCTTGCTCCCGATAGCGGTGGGTCAGTCAGCTTATGTGTAGCTGACCCACCGCCATCGGGAGCAAGCCCCCCCGCCCATCTGTGTGATTGCATCCGGCTTGGCTATTGGGTCTCCAGCTCCAGACGCAGGCTGTGGTCGGACAGGCGCTTGCGGTCCTTGACCACGGCGCTGGTGCGCTTGCCTTCCAGTGCGAACACCACCGTCTGCGCATGGTGCAGGTCGTCGGGCAGGGGTTGAAGCACCTTGAGCACCAGGCCGTCGGGTTCGTGCCGCACGCTCACCTGGCATTCCGCGTGTTTGGCCAGTGGCCCGAACAAGGTGTCCTGGGTGTAGTCGATCTGCGCTTTGCCGTTGACCTGTGCTGTTGAGTCCATGATTTTTCTCCTTGATCAAGCCTGGGCGCACGTCCCGAGTGGCGCTATTGCCAGGCCTGTGATGTAAACAAGTGATCGCCATGGAGGTTAAAAATTCACTAATCCTAATAGATAGCGCTTTGTGGCGAGCGGGCTTGCCCCGCGTTGGGGGGCGCAGCAGCCCCAAAACCAGGCTCTGAGCAGTGTCAGGCACACCGTATGCGCCTTAATTGGGGGCGCTTCGCACCCCAACGCGGGGCAAGCCCGCTCGCCACAGAAGCATTCGGCGGGTCTGGAAAGGTGTGTAGGTTACTCGACCTCGGGCACGCCTTTTTCCCAGGCCGACCAGTTGCTGAGGATCGCCTGCACCAGCGAGTTACCGGTGCGATAGAGGTTCTCCAGCGCCGGCACGAAGCCGCCCTGGTCGGCGTATTTGAGCAGGTTGTCCACCTCGCTGTAGCCCGGATAAGGGCGGTCGAAGTCGGACCCCGCGCGCACCACGGCCAGGCGCTGGATGTCCACCAGGCCTTCACGGCTGGCGCGCAGCAAGGCTTCGTAGGTGGAGTTGTCCTCCTGCTGGGTGGTGCAGTACTCGCCTTTGTTGTCGGTGAGCAGTTTGGTCCACACCTCGGCGCGCTCACTCAGGCGCGTGCCGGAAAACCAGGTATTGCCCGCCAGGGTGTCGCAACGGGTCACCTGCGGCGGCTGGTTGGCGGGAGCGGCGGGGTAGTGCTGGCGCCAGGCCGCCGATTCCTTGCTTTCGGAAAGCGTGACCTTGTGCGACAGCGCAAAGGCCTTGGCCTGCAACTTGGGGTTCAGCTCGAACACTTCGGTCTTGTAGTCCAGCGGCGGTTTTTCGTTGGGGCCTTTTGTGTTGATGCCGATATAACCCGTTGGCCAGTCCTTGTGCGCATCCCGCGAGTCCAGCTCCCACTGGGTGCCGAACTCCACCAGATAATGGGCCCAGGCCGCCGTGCCGAGGGTGCCGTGTTTGGGGCTGATGCCGGCGATCCCGGCGATCAGGAAGTAACTCTGGCGCAGGTCGAACTTGGGCGACAGCGCCAGTGCCAGCGTCGACGCTGCGGCGTTGGTCTGGCCCATGCCGGTCACCAACAGGCACACGTCCTGGGTGTTGCAGCGAATCACCGGGTATTCGGCGGACAGGCCGGGCACACGGACTTCCTGCTTGAGCGCCAGGCGGTCTATCCAGGTTTGCGCCTCGGGGGCGAACATGGTGATCAGCATCACCTTGGGTTTGATCGGTGCGGTCTGCGCCAGCACCACAGAGGGCAGCAGCGCGAGGCTCATGGCAATCGACAGACGGGTAAACGCTTTCATCCAAAACTCCTTGATCAGAATTGATAGCCCACGCCGGCGTAGTAACCCCAGCCGTCCGAGCGTGCGCGAAAGTTGCCTTCGCCGAAATTCAACTCGCTGCCATCTTCCCAGTTGCCGCCGTTGTGAAAGTAACGGCCGACCAGGGTGAAGCGCAGGTGCGTGAACGAGTACAGCAACACGTTAGTCGCCACCAGTGAGTTGGCGGTGCGCGCCGGGTTGTCCTTGTGCAGGTCCGAGCCGAAGTCGTAATTGGTAAAGCCGATGTAGGTCAGCGAGGCGCCGTTGTCGAACTTGCCGATGGGCACGATGTACTTCATCTGTGCACGGTAGCCGTCCCACGAGTATTCATTGCTGGCGCCGTAGTTTTCCCACTGGTACCGGCCGTAGAAGTTGGCCGAGAGGTTGACCCGCGAGTGCGTGTCGATATCGGTGCCCAGGCCGCTGTAAAGGGTGTTGGCGCGGTTTTCCTTGTGGCTGCCGTGGTCGTAGATCCAGTCGAACGCCACGTACCATTCCTTGAACGGGCCGATGGCCAGGCTGCGGCCGGCCAGGTAGTCGATGGAGATACGCGGTTCGTGCTCCATGAACACCGGCGAACCGTGGTCCCACACGCCTTTGTCGTTGCTGTTGCCGATGGTGAGGATCTTCGGCACATCGACATAGCCGTACAGCTCGAACGGGCCCTTGCGGCCGAAGTACTCGTATTCCAGATACACATCATCCTGCGGCCGGGGGCCGAAGCTGATGTCCTTGCTGCCGATCAAGGTCAGGTCCTGGTTGAACCATTCAGAAAGATAAACGCCCTTTTTCGTCGCAGGGCTGGCTTCAGGGCTCAGGGTTTCGCCCTGTGCCGAGTCATCGGTGGGCTTTTCCTGCGCCAAAATGGGTGCACTGAGTACTCCCGTAACGGCGGCCAGGACCATGGAAACACCAAAGCAGGCCCGGGGCCTTGAGTTCAGGTGCATTGAAAATCCCTATTCGTACGCGGTGGGGACCCGATTATTCAGGCCGACATGAACCCGCCTGGCAGGTTCGTAGCGCAAACGTTTGCACGGGCCGTACCAACTTTGCCCAATGGACTGAATGGCATGGAAAAAAGCGAAATTAGTCGACCTGTTGATCAGAAATGACTGGGTGTCATTTTTCGCCGGGATCAAACAGATGAACCGCACTGCCACGCCGGTATTCGCTCGGTGTCTGCTGCATCTCGATACGGAAGTGCCGATTGAAGTTGGACAGGTTGGCGTAGCCCACTTCAAAACAGATATCGGCCACCGACCGATCGCTTTGCAGCAGCAGGCGGCAGGCACGCTGCACGCGGAACTTGCGCATCAGGTCGATAAAACCGTGGCCGGTGTTGCGCTTGAAGAAGCGCGAAAATCCCGGCTCACTCATCTGCAGCTGTTGGGCAATGACCGACACGCGCAGGTCGCCGGTCAACTCACGCATCAGGTAATCGAACGCCGTGTTGATGCGTTCGGCGCTACGGGCGTCCAGGGTTGGCGCGTAGCAGGCGCTCGCCAGCGCTTTCACCTGCGGTGCCGGGGCGCTTTTCAGGGTGTCGAGCAACTGCAGGAACAGGATCAGGCGTTGCAGGCCGTGGGCATGGCCGATGTCTTCCATCAAGGCCGCCGCCTGCACGGCGGTGGCGCCGCTGAATTGCAGGCCGCGCCGGGCCCTATCGAACAGGGGCTGCAAGTCGCCCAGTTCCGGCAGCGTGTTGCGCAGGGCCAGCAGGGCGGCGCCGTCGAATTGCAGCACCACGTCGCGGCCGCGCAGGCAGTCGCCGGGCGCCAGCTCGCCAATCCAGTCGTGGGGCAGGTCGGGGCCGATCAGGGCCACGTGCCCGGCACTGAAGGCGCCGATGTAGTCGCCCGCCACCAGCTTGCCGCTGCCTTGACGGATCAGGTGGATCTCGAACTCGGGATGGTGGTTCCAGCGTGCCAGCTCGAAGGGATAGTCGTGTTCGAACCAGCGGAAACAATGCTCCGGCTCGGGCAGGATCACTTCCAGCTCGGCGGGGCGATGTTCAAACAGGGTGGCGCGGTCAACGGGCATGTGGCTGCCTCTTGTGCGTTGGGTCACGCCAAAATACTCGCCCGGAGCCTGCCTGCGCTACCTCTGTTATCGCGTGCAACCGGTACTTTTTTGCGCCTGGCGCGCCGGTTAAAAAAGTACCGGTCGCGCATGCGCCAGGCGTTTGTGAGGGTCAGGCCAAGCTGCTGTAATCGTTGCTCCACAACAAAAACAGCAGGCGCACACCGCCATGGCTCTCGCAACGACTGTTGACGGACACTGACCCCATGAAACGACTCCAAGGCAAGAGCGCGCTGATCACCGGATCGGCGCGGGGCATCGGCCGGGCCTTTGCCCAGGCCTATATTGCCGAAGGCGCAACGGTTGCCATCGCCGATATCAACCTGCAGCAGGCCCGCGCCACGGCCGCCGAACTGGGCCCGCACGCCTACGCTGTGGCGATGGACGTGACCGAGCAGGCTTCCATCGATGCGGCCATCGACGCGGTAGTGGCCCACGCCGGCAAGCTCGACATTCTGATCAACAACGCCGCGCTGTTTGACCTGGCGCCCATCGTCGATATCACCCGCGCCAGCTTCGACCGGTTGTTTTCGATCAACGTCGCCGGCACGCTGTTCACCTTGCAGGCCGCGGCCCGGCAGATGATCCGCCAGGGCCATGGCGGCAAGATCATCAATATGGCCAGCCAGGCCGGGCGGCGCGGCGAGCCGTTGGTGGCGGTGTACTGCGCCACCAAGGCCGCGGTGATCAGCCTCACTCAATCGGCCGGGCTCAACCTGATCAGGCAGGGCATCAACGTCAACGCCATCGCGCCGGGGGTGGTCGACGGCGAGCACTGGGACGGCGTCGACGCCCTGTTCGCCAGGCATGAAGGCCTGGCACCGGGCGAGAAAAAACGCCGGGTCGCTGCCGAGGTGCCGTACGGCCGGATGGGCACGGCGGATGACCTGACCGGCATGGCGGTGTTCCTGGCGTCCACGGACGCCGATTACGTGGTGGCCCAGACCTATAATGTCGACGGTGGCAACTGGATGAATTGAGCGCTTTTTACAGCACATACATCCAATTCCCGCGCCGCCAATACCGGCAGAATTCCCCCATTGCTCAACGCTGCATGGGGGACTCAACACCATGGACGCAACATCCGGCACCGGCCCCGACGAAGTCGTCACCCTGGTCGTCAAACACCTGATCAAGCGCGGTCGCGAGGCCGACTACGAAGCCTGGCTGCGGCGCATCGTGCACATCGCCGGCGAGCGCCCCGGCCACCTCGGCGTCGACGTGGTGCGCGTCACGCAGAACGGCCAGGCGCTGTTCACCTGCGTATTGCGCTATCGCTCCACCCACGACCTTGAAGTGTGGCTCGACTCCGCGCAGCGCAAGCTGCTGATCGACGAAGCCGCGCCGATGCTCGCCGATGGCGACCACACCGAAGTCGGCGGCGCCAACGAATTCTGGTTCACCCCCCTTGCCGACAGCGCGGCCAAGCCGCCGCGCTGGAAGCAGGCGGTGGTGAGCCTGTGCGTGATCCTGCCGCAGACCTTGATCCTGCCCTTTATCTGGGGGCCGATCCTGCGCCTGCACCCGTTCCTCTCCAATTACGTGGTCTCCACCTTTCTGGTCACCCTGACCATCGTGCTGTTGGTGGTGTACCTGTTGATGCCGGCGGCCACCCGGCTGTTCGCGCCCTGGCTCGAAGCCTCCGTAAAGGAAACCCTATGAACGCCGACCTGATCCTGTTCAATGGCCAGTTCCACACTGTCGACCGTGAAAACCCGCGCGCCACCGCCGTCGCCATCCACCAGGGCCGCTTTGTCGCGGTGGGCACCGACGGCGAGGCCATGGCTCTGCGCGGCAGCGGCACCCAGGTCATCGACCTCAAGGGCCGCACGGTGATCCCGGGCCTCAACGACTCCCACCTGCACCTGATTCGCGGCGGGCTCAACTACAACCTCGAGCTGCGCTGGGAAGGCGTGCCGTCCCTGGCCGATGCCCTGCGCATGCTCAAGGACCAGGCCGACCGCACGCCCACCCCGCAGTGGGTGCGCGTGGTCGGTGGCTGGAACGAATTCCAGTTCGCCGAAAAACGCATGCCGACCCTGGACGAGTTGAACCAGGCCGCGCCGGACACGCCGGTGTTCGTGCTGCACCTGTACGACCGCGCCTTGCTCAACTGCGCGGCCCTGCGCGTGGCCGGCTACAGCAAAGACACGCCGAACCCGCCGGGCGGCGAGATCGTGCGCGACAGCCACGGCAACCCCACCGGCATGCTGGTGGCGCGGCCCAACGCGATGATTTTGTATGCGACCCTGGCCAAAGGCCCGAAGCTGCCCCTGGCGTACCAGGTCAACTCCACCCGCCAGTTCATGCGCGAACTCAATCGCCTGGGCCTCACCAGTGCCATCGACGCCGGCGGCGGTTTCCAGAACTACCCCGACGACTACGCGGTGATCGAGCAACTGGCCAGGGACGAGCAACTGACGGTGCGCATCGCCTACAACCTGTTCACCCAGAAGCCCAAGGAAGAGCTCAGCGACTTCAAACACTGGACCGGCAGCGTCACGCTGCACCAGGGCGATGATTACCTGCGCCACAACGGCGCCGGCGAAATGCTGGTGTTCTCGGCGGCTGACTTCGAAGACTTCCTCGAGCCACGCCCCGACCTGCCGCTGACCATGGAGCAGGAGTTGGAGCCGGTGGTGCGTCATCTGGTCGAGCAGCGCTGGCCGTTCCGCCTGCACGCCACCTATGACGAATCCATCTCGCGCATGCTCGACGTGTTCGAGAAGGTCAACCGCGATATCCCGTTCAATGGCTTGCCGTGGTTCTTCGACCACGCCGAAACCATCACCCCGCACAACATCGAGCGCGTGCGCGCCCTCGGCGGTGGCATCGCGATTCAGGACCGCATGGCCTTTCAGGGCGAGTACTTCGTTGAACGCTACGGCGCCAAGGCCGCCGAAGCCACGCCGCCGATCCAGCGCATGCTCGCCGAAGGCGTGCCGGTGGGGGCGGGCACCGATGCCACGCGGGTGTCGAGCTACAACCCGTGGACCTCGCTGTACTGGATGGTCAGCGGCCGCACCGTGGGCGGCCTGGCGCTGCACGCCGAAGGCCTGCCGCGCCTCACCGCGCTTGAGCTGTTCACCCATGGCAGCGCCTGGTTTTCGTCGGAGCAGGGCAAGAAGGGCCAGATCAAGGTCGGCCAGTTGGCGGACGTCGCTGCGTTGTCGGCGGACTTTTTCAGTGTCGACGAAGAAGCCATCAAGTGGATCGAGTCGGTGCTCACCGTGGTTGGCGGCAAGGTGGTGTACGGCGCCGGCGACTTCGAGGATTTCGCGCCACCACGCGTGCCGGTGCTGCCGGACTGGTCGCCGGTGGTCAAGGTACCCGGCCATTGGCGCCCCGGTGCACCGATGCAGGCTCAGGTTCACCAGTGCAGCGGCCCCTGTGGCGTGCATGCCCACCGCCATGAAACAGCGCGCCTTTCCAGCGTGCCGGTCAGCGACTTCCAGGGGTTCTGGGGTGCGTTTGGCTGCTCGTGCTTTGCCTTTTAAACCCCCCCTGAAGGAGTTGACCCATGACCTACAAGCGCTTGAACAAAGATGATGCCGTGGTACTGCTGGTGGATCACCAGACTGGCCTGATCTCCCTGGTACAGGATTTTTCGCCCAACGAATTCAAGAACAACGTGCTGGCCCTGGCCGACGTCGCCAGGTTTTTCAACCTGCCGACCATCCTCACCACCAGCTTCGAAGGCGGTCCCAACGGCCCGCTGGTGCCGGAGCTCAAGGAACTGTTCCCGGACGCGCCGTACATCGCGCGTCCAGGCCAGATCAATGCGTGGGACAACGAGGATTTCGTCAAGGCCGTGAAAGCCACCGGGCGCAAGCAGATCATCATCGCGGGTGTGGTCACGGATGTGTGCGTAGCTTTCCCGACGCTGTGTGCCCTCGCTGAAGGCTTCGAAGTGTTTGTGGTCACCGACGCTTCCGGCACCTTCAACGAAACCGTGCAACAAGCGGCCTGGGCCCGCATGACCGCCGCCGGTGCACAGCTGGTGAACTGGTTCTCCGTGGCCTGCGAACTGCAGGTTGACTGGCGCAACGACATGGAAGGCCTGGCCAACCTGTTGTCGCCGCGCATCCCCAACTACCGCAACCTGATGAACAGCTACTCGGCGTTTACTGCCAAGTAATCCGTTTAGAACAGGCCGATGCTGCCTGTGGGAGGGGGCCAGCCCCTTCCCACAATGTGTTTTGTGGTGTGCCTGGTTAACCGCTATAAACCTGCCAACTGTCTACCGAGAAGTGACAATGAACCCCTTCGAAGACATGCGCCTGTTCTGTCAGGTGATGGAGTCCGGCAGCTTCACCGCCGCTGCCGAGCAACTGGGCCTGTCCAAGCAATTTGTCAGCCGTCGGCTGATCCAGCTCGAAGACCGCCTCGGCGTGCGTCTGCTCAACCGCTCCACGCGGCGCCTGGATGTGACGCCACTGGGCCAGCGCTATTACGAATCCGCCCTGCGCCTGCTCAGCGATGTCGAGCAAATGGAGCAGGGCATCGCTGGCCAGAACAGCGAACCGCGCGGCACCCTGCGCCTGAGTGCGCCGTTGTCGTTTGCCATGGCGCACCTGGGCTGCCTGTTGCCGTTGTTTTTACAGCGCTACCCGCACGTCGCGGTGGAGGTCGACTTGAGCGATCGCCCCGTCGACCTGATCGGCGAAGGCTACGACCTGGTGCTGCGTATCGGCACCCTGGAAGATTCCACCCTGATCGCCCGCCGCATCGCCAGCATCCCCCGCGTGTATTGCGCCAGCCCCGACTACCTGGCCCTGCGCGGCACGCCGCAAAAACCTGACGACCTCGCCGAACACGACTGCCTGCCCTACGGCCACGGTCGCCAGGTGCAATGGCGGTTCAAAGGCAAGGTGCAGGCGCTGAATGTCAGCGGGCGCATGCGTGTGAACAACGGCGACCTGCTGCGTGATACGGCCATCGCAGGTCTGGGCATCACCTATTTGCCGACGTTCATCGTCGGTGAAGCGTTGAAGGACGGCCGTCTGGTGACGGTGCTGGACGATTTCGCACCCGAGGCCCTGGCGTTGTCGGCGGTGTACCCGCAGCATCGGCAAAGCTCCAGGCCGGTGCAGACGCTGGTTGAGTTTTTGCGCGAGCGTTTGGCGAGTGGCTGCTGACAGGGGAGATGGACCCTTTATCCCTGTGGCAGCGGGCCTGTCGTGGCGAGCGGGCTTGTTGTGGCGAGCGGGCTTGCCCCGCGTTGGGGTGCGAAGCGCCCCCAATCAAGCAAAACGCGGTGTACCTGATACGGCTCAGCGCCTGGCTTTGGGGCTGCTGCGCAGCCCAACGCAGGACAAGCCTGCTCGCCACAGGGAATCTGCGCTTAACTGAACGGCATTAGGACAAGCCTGCTCGCCACAGAGGCTCCCGTTCGATCTTCGGTGCGCATGAGCGACCGGCCGATAAGCGTTAGTGGCTAATGGCCGTTACCCTGATAGACTCCAGGCATTCATCCAGGATCACACGCGACCATGGCTGCCCCAGGAGGAAACGAAGTTCCGCTCGCTACCCGTTTGTATAAATCCCGCGCGCTGGGGCTGACGCTCGGCTTTGTGTGCGTGTTGTTTGGCATGTACCCCCTCGATCCATCGCCGTGGGTGTGGGCGTGGATGCTGGTGAACGCGTTTGTCTGGCCCCATGTGGCGTTTCAATTGTCATTGCGGGCGGTGCACACCCTGCGCAGCGAGCGGCGCAATTTACTGTTCGATTCCTTCTGCGGCGGGTTCTGGGTCGGTGCCATGCACTTCAATCCGCTGCCCAGCGTCACCACACTGTCGATGATGACGATGAACAACGTCGCCATTGGTGGCCCGCGCTTCATGTGCGCAGGGTGGATCGCGCAGGGCTTGGGCGTTTGTGCAGCGCTGCTGGTGTTCGCCCCGGCGTTTGTCGCCGTGACCACCCAGGCCCAGCTGTATGGCTGCCTGCCAATCCTGATGCTGTACCCGCTGGCACTGGGCTGGATCTGCTATCGACAGGCCCGGACCCTGGCCCGGCATAAGCGCGAACTGCTGGCCTTGAGCCGTACCGACAGCCTGTCCGGCTTGCTCAACCATGGCGCGTGGAAGGATCATCTGGAGATCGAGTTCCAACGCTGTCGCCGGGAGCAGCAGGGCGCGGTGATTGCGCTGATTGACATCGACCATTTCAAACTCATCAACGACACCTACGGCCACGTCACCGGTGATATCGTCCTGCGCCAGTTGGGCAAAGTGTTGCGCCAGAACTTGCGTATCACCGATCTGGCCGGGCGTTACGGGGGTGATGAGTTCTGCATCATCATGCCGGGCATGCCGCTCAATCGTGCCACCGACGTGATGGATACCCTGCGTGATCGCTTCAACGCGCTGGTCTATGACCAGGACCCGACCTTGCGCGCCAGCTTGAGCATCGGCCTGGCGCCGTATCAAGCGGAGCATGCCGATTGCACCCGGTGGCTCAACGATGCCGACCTCGCGCTGTACGAGGCCAAAAGCGGCGGGCGCAACCGCGTCAGTTGTGTACAAGGCAGTTGGTTGCGGTCCGTTTAGTGGGGTAGGGTGTGACTTTTCCTACCAGCACTTAACAAGGATCGGTTTATGCTTTTCACCTTCCCGCGCACCCTTCTGGCCGTCACGCTGGCCTTGTCCTTCGCAGTCCCGGCCTACAGCGCCGAACCCCATAAACAGATTCAGGCGGGTGCCGAGCAATACAAAGGCCAGGCGCTGAAACTGCTGGAGCGCCTGGTGAACATCGATTCGGGCTCCGGCTACGGGCCAGGCCTGACACAAGTCAGCGACATCGCGGTCGATGAGCTCAAGCAACTCGGCTTCAGCATCGAACGCGTCCCGGATGCCGCCGCCAACAGCAGCCATGTGATCGCCACGCTCAAGGGCAGCGGCAAGGCCAACATCCTGCTGATGGCGCATATGGACACTGTATTCAAGGAAGGCTCGGCCGCCGAGCGCCCGTTTCACATCAAGGACGGACGCGCCTATGGCCCCGGCGTGATGGATGACAAGGGCGGTATCGTCGCCGGTATCTACGCGCTCAAAGTCCTCAAAGACCAGGGCTTCAAGGACTACGCAAAAATCACGTTCCTGCTCGACGCCAGCGAAGAAACCGGCTCCGATATCGCGTCCGACCTGATCCGCAAAACCGCCAAGGACCACGACGTCACCCTCAACCTGGAACCCGGTCGCCCGGCCGACGGCCTGGTGGTGTGGCGCAAAGGCAGCGCCACCGCCGTGGTCGACGTCAAAGGCAAAGCCGCCCACGCCGGCGTCGCCCCGGAACTGGGACGCAACGCCGCCATGGAAGCTGCGCACCAGATCCTGCAACTGGGCAAACTCGGCGACGAAGACAAGAAAACCACCATCAATTTCACCGTGATCAACGCCGGCGACCGCACCAACGTCATCCCCGACCACGCCACCGCCAAGGCTGACGTACGCGCAGCATTGCCGGAAGAGTTTGATCGGATCGAAAAGGACCTGGTGCGCGTATCCGCCAACAAGCTGATCCCGGAAACCGAAGTGACCACCACGCTCAAACGCGGCTTGCCGCCAATGCCGCAGACAGCAGAGTCCGACAAGTTGGTGGCAATTGCCCAGGGCATTTATGGGGAGTTGGGCAAGCAGTTGACCATCGAAGGCAGCGGCGGTGCAGCGGATGCCAGTTTGTCGGCCGGAGTGGGTACGCCAACGCTGGATGGATTCGGGATTGTGGGGGGCAATATTCATACACCGGAGGAATATGCGGAGGTGGAGAGTGTGGTGCCGCGGGTGTATTTGTTGAGTCGGATGATTATGGAACTTTCGAAGCGGTGAGTGGGGGGGGGGGCTCACTCGGTGTTGAGTGAGCCTTTTTTGTGAGACTACTCTGTGTAAAGTCAGTTGCTGTTGCGAGCTCGCTACAGGGTCTTAGTTGTGTCAGGAAAAGTTGTGTTGGTTCTACCATGTAGATTGATCTTCGAGGCTGGCTTTATGAAGGTCATCCTTCCATACCTCATGGGCTAAGCGGTAGATGTCGGCGAAAAAACCTCTAGGGTCGGCTATCTCTGTTTCATCCCAAGCTATTGTGATGTGCTCATCATAGTCACTCTCGAACTCTTTCGCAAAATCAAAATTCGGACTATCCAGCGAATCTTTAAGCATCGATATCAGAATAAATCGATGCCTGTAAGATAAATACATAAGGTCATCGAGGATATAATTTTTTATTATGATTTCCCGGTCTTTACTGCTGTTAGGATCATATGCCCAAAGCGCCTCGCCTTTAGTTTCTTCAAGGTCGTAAATAGATAGAGCGGCTAGAATGTAGGAGATTTTTGGTGTGAACGGTGAGTCTCTGAAAGGTGACTTCAACATGATTATCTCAATATGGGAACGCGGTAAATGGTCGAGTTATATCATTTTTGTCAAATCTGACCTCAGCGTTATTCATATTCTCCATATATTTTGGATTGTTTTTGTCTTTTTTGTTGGGCTTGTAACCGTGTCCGGAGTTTGTTATTTCCATTTTGATCACAGGGTTGCCAGAAGCGTCATGCTCTGTATAGCGGGGATTGGCTCCCTGCATTTTATAGATGGCTTTATTAAGCGCGTGTAGATGCACCTTCCAGCTTTTGAATTGAGAACTGGAGTTTACTTTCCCTTTTTTTCCATTTGCGGGATTTGTTCCATCTATTGAACGCATTTGCATGGCGGTGCTGGGTATTTCTTTTCCGTGTTTAGCCACTGTATGCATATCATATTTTTTTTCAATTTCCATCACGCGCCGTTTTGCATTTTCCTCCGTTAGCTCGTCAATGCGCGCACGTCGCTCTTTTCCTACCGGCATGGGCAGCGTTGGCAGTCGCTCGTTTACCTTGGCCTTTCCAATTGGGTTTTCGAGCCCTGCGGTGGGTTTACATCCACCGTCACCGGGACATGAACTCAAGCCTAACGGATCCACCCACCCCGTAGGATTGGGCACATATCGGTACGCATTGATCCCACCCGCCAGCTTCACCGGGTCCGGCGTCAGATAGCGCCCAACATCCGGATTGTAGTAGCGATGACGGTTGTAGTGCAGGCCGCTTTCTTCGTCGAAGTATTGACCTTGAAAGCGCAGCGGGTTGTCGACTTTTCCGACGTCGAGGCGGCTGATCTGGCCGTAGGCGCGGTAGTGGGCGGACCAGACGATTTCGCCGTCTGCGGCGGTGAGTTCCTGTGGGGTGCCGAGGTGGTCGAGTTGGTAGTGGTAGGGTTTGGTGGCGTTGGGACCGAAGCCTTCCAGCAGGGCCAACGGCCGGAAGCTGTCGGGTTCGTAGAGGTAGCTGCGGTGGCGGTCGGCGTGGTGTTCGGCGATCAGTTTGTCGCCTTGCCAGAAGAACTCCGTCGTTACGCCGTCAACGGTTTTGCTGATGCGGCGGCCAAAGGGGTCGTAGCGGTAGTGGGCGGTTTGTCCGCTGGGTTGGGTGAGGCTGGTTAAACGATGCTGGCAGTCGTAGCGGTATTCGGTGACCAGTGCGTGAGCTTTGCCACGGCGTTCGCGGATCAGGTTGCCGAAGGCGTCGTAGTCGTAATGCCGGTCGCCCTGGATCATCAGGCGATTGCCGGCGACGATGTCCGGGCCGGGGCGGTCGTGCATCAGCAGGTTGCCGGCCGGGTTGTGGCCGAAGCGTTCCTGCAGGTCCTGCGAATGATTGGCGCGGGTCAGGCGGTGGAGCGGGTCGTAGGCGTAGCGGTGTTCGCCTTTGCGGGTGTCGACGATGCGGGCGAGGTTGCCGGATTTGTCGTAGTCGTATTGGCGGCGGTAGTGGCGGTTTTCCCGTTGCGTGATGGCGTGGGCGTGCAGGCGGTTTTGGTCGTCGTAATGGTAATGGCTGATTAATTCGCCTTGCTGTCGTTGCTGCTCCTGACCGGTTTTGAATAGATGCGAAGTGAGCACTTCACCGTTGAGCTGAACCGTCGCGAGGTGGCCACCTTTATCGTGGTTAAACGTGACGCGGTTGTTGTCCGGCAGGCGCAGGCGTTGCAGTTGTCCGCAGGCGTCATAGCCATAACGCAAGGTGCCCCAGCCTTGATGCTCGGCGGTCAGGCGGTTTTGTCGATCGTATTCGTAGGCCAGCGCCCAGTGACCGTCTACGACGCTGAGGAGATTGCCCTGGCGGTCGTAGGCATAGTCAACAAGGGCGCCATCGGGCAGGGTTTTTCTGACAAGGCGTCCGGCGTGGTCACGCGCGTAGCGGGTAACCAACTGACTGCCATCGTCGCCGTATTCAGTCTTTTCCTGCAGATTGCCGTTGAGGTCATAAACGTAGGCGGTACGCTGGCCGTCAAAGCCGATTTCCTGCTGGATCAACCCGTTGGGGTGATAAGCGAGCCGGTAGGTCTCGCCCACCTCGTTTTCGATCTCGGTCAGCAGCAACCGAGTATTGTCGTAGCGGTACTGGACCTGCGAGCCATCGGCATTGAACCGTCGACTGATCAGGTGCAGCCCGTCGGCATACTCGTAGCGAGTGACGTGGCCCAGTTCATCGCGTTCGGCGGTGATTTTTCCGTAGGCGTTGTAGCTGTATTCCCTGCATGCACCGCCCGGCAATATCAGGCGAGTCAATCGACCGACGCTGTCCCATTGGTATTGGCTCAGCGCCCCATGCTCATCCTCGCGGGCAACCTCCCGTCCCAGGTCGTCATAGCGATAGCGCTTGATCCCGCCATTGGGCAACTGTTCCTCAAGCAGTTGCCCGCGCTCATTCCACACCAGCCGCTGGCAACTGTGATCGGGATACCAGACGCCAATCAGTTGCCCGTGTTTGTTGTAGCTGTAGTCGGTTACATGGCCGTCAGGATCGGTCTTACGCGTTACGTCGCCTTGTTCATTACGCTCGTACTTCCAAACCGCCTCGCCTCGGCGCACCACCCGTACGAAGCCATTGTCATGCTCGTAGGACGTCGGCTCATCGTCCCCCGGAAACAGCGCCACCAAGCGCCCAGCGTCGTCGTACTGATACGCCGTCACCGCGCCCAGCGGGTCCTGCTCAACCGTCAGCCGGCCTTTTTCATCGTAGGATTTGAAGTGTTGAGCGCCGTCCGGATCAACCCGCTGCACCAGCCGCGCCCGCGGGTCATGCACATACACTTCCTGACTGCCATCGGCGTTATGCACGGTGACGCGCCCGTCATCACCCCACACATAGCGCGTGTCCATCTGCGTAAAACTGGCCCAATGCCGTACACAGCGCGCCGCCTTGCCGGAACGTTCCCACGCCCAGAAGAAACTCGCCCCACCGGCCAGCCCACGCTCCAGAATCACGTGCTGCTCGTCGTACCGATAAACCTCGCATTCACCTACAGCATTGGTCGCCGACACCAGTCGGCCTGTGTCGTCGTAGGCGTAGGACACAACCGTCTGTTCAGTCACCCACTCGTAAGGCTCACGCCCCTTGGCGCGATGCACCTGATAGTCCACCGCGCCAATCCGGCCCTGCGCATAACGCAACCACAGCGAGCGCCCGGCGCCGTTGTCCAGCCGTTCAATGCGCCCCAGCACGTCGCGGGAAATGCGCAGCCGGTTGTCATACGCATCGCTGATCGACACCAGCACGCCATCACGAAAGTGATAAAGCCGCGACGCCTGGGCCAGCACCAGTTCATCCGGTAAATCGCCCAGGAAGATCGCCGCTTCGGCCAGGCTGTTGGTGATCGCCGGGCGCGAAGCGGTCGGCAAGGGCAGGGTGGTCGAGCGATTTTCATGGTCGGTCCACACCACCGAATCGCCCGCAACCACCAGCCGCTGCGCCAGGGCATGGCTCCAGCCAAACCCCAGCCCAACATCGATTTCCACCGCACTGGTGCGATACACCCGCGTCCACTCAAACGGCAGAATTCCGTCCAAGGTGCCGTCGGTGAGGGTGAGCAATTCCTCGCCGGTGACCATCGACACCGGGCAGCCGTGGGTGACGGTCTTGTCCGCAGGCGCAGCCGCATCCCCCGCCGGGTTCTTCGCCGAAACCGGCACATCATCCACAGGCGATTCGCGCACGAGTGCGGTGCGCTGCTGCTTGCTGCGCACCGCCGGCACGGCGTTCGGCACCAGTTCCTCGCCAATTTTCAGCGACGCCACCGTCTTGATCGGCGTGGCCGCGCTCCCCAGCAGCAACGGCTTGGCCGCCTCAACATGCCGCGCCAACCCCGGCTGCGCCAACTGCTCGGCGAGCATCTCCAGCCAGCGGCGTACCCGCCCGGACTTGATATGACCCACCACCTGCACGCCCAGGCGAATCTTCACGCCCATGCCCCGCGTGGCCCAGATCAGCAACAGATTGATCAGCACCTCGCCGGTGATTTCGCCCACCAGCTCAACCATCAGCGGTGGCGGCAGCAGGCGAATCCAGCTGGTCATCGCCGACAGGTAGATAAACAGCAGCGGCTCATCACTGAGCACCAGCAGGCCATGGGCGATGGCGTCCTTGCCCAGTGTGAGCAGCTCATCCAGCTCGCTTTGGGAGACATAGCGCAATAACTGCTCGCTGTTGGCCTTGAGGTTGGCGATCAGGTCGTACAGCTGCGTGATGTTGTCCCACAGGTTGTAGAGGGCTTTGGCCAAACCGCCCGCGAAGGCGGCGCCCTGCAGGGCGCTGCGCTTTAAGGGTGGGACTTTGGCGAACTCAGTCCACTGCGCTTGGAAGGTGTCTTTCCATTCCTCGCGCAGGCGAGTTTCCAGCCCGGCGGTCAGCGACT
Source organism: Pseudomonas sp. PvP025 (assembly GCF_017832155.1). NCBI lineage: Bacteria > Pseudomonadati > Pseudomonadota > Gammaproteobacteria > Pseudomonadales > Pseudomonadaceae > Pseudomonas > Pseudomonas sp. PvP025. The sequence continues at coordinate 738,876 of NZ_JAFIBJ010000001.1, forward strand.
GATAAGACGCATACAGCGCCTTGATGTGGTCTTTGGAAACATTGGGGTAGAAGGTAATTTGATACGGCTGGCCGCGGGTGCATTCCGGGATTTCAAGCCTGCCGCTGGCATCTATCGTGCGATGGAGCGGGGCGCCCAGAGCGCTGCCATCCGGGGCGATGGCCTGCACCATCACCGGCGTATCGCCGATGGGCACGAAGCGAGTGCTTTCGAACAGATGCACCAGGGTCAGCGAACCCTGGGCGGGGGCAGGTCGCGACAACAGCGCTTGGCGTGCGCGAAGACAGCGGTGCACTCAGCGTGATGTCTTCGCCGACCTTGAAGATCTGTTCAAGCTCCAGCGCCGAGCCGCTCCAGAAGCTCTCGGCCCATGCGTCGAAGGTGTTCAGGCAATCGCGAAAGTCACGAAAAACGCTTTCGACGTCCGGTGCCTTGGCATCCATTGGCGTCAGCACCAGCTTGGCAATGACCGGAATCATGAAGCAGCCCCGCAACCGGGGGCCTTAGCCAGCAACTCCATCTGCAATCCCTCGCACTGTGTGATCAGGCGAAGGACTTTGCAGAGGTCGGAGTAGGAGGGGAGTAGAGGTTATCCGGCGGCGCTGTGGGATGTTTCAGTAGAGCTTGTCTCCCATACGATGCTCCGCAACAGCGCGCACTGATGTATCGTTCCATACATGGAACGATCAACGCTGTTTTTACCGTCTAGCGCACAATTGCTATCGGTTTTAAGGTGTATGCACTTTGGAGGTACATCATGAAAAAGCTTATCGGTCTTTACACCAGCCCTCGTGGCCACTGGGTCGGTGACGGCTTCCCGGTGCGCACGCTGTTTTCCTACGACAACCTGGGCAAGCACATCAGCCCGTTCCTGCTGCTGGACCATGCCGGCCCGGCCGATTTCACGCCGACCGAGCAGCGGCGCGGCGTCGGCCAGCACCCTCATCGCGGCTTTGAAACCGTGACCATCGTGTACGACGGCGAGGTCGAACACCGCGACTCCACTGGCGCCGGTGGCAAAATCGGCCCCGGCGACGTGCAGTGGATGACGGCGGCCAAGGGCATTCTCCACGAGGAATTCCACTCCGATGCCTTCGCCCGCAGCGGCGGGGCGCTGGAGATGGTGCAACTGTGGGTCAACCTGCCGGCCAAGGACAAAATGGCCGATGCCGGTTACCAGACCATCGTCGACGGTGACATTCCTGTGCTGCCACTGGCCAACGACGCCGGCAAGCTGCGCCTGATCGCCGGAGAGTTCGCCGGCACCCAAGGCCCGGCGCGCACGTTCACGCCCATTGACGTGTGGGACCTGCGCCTGAATGCCGGCAAGGCCGTCACCCTGGACCTGCATGCCGGGCGCAATACCGCGCTGGTGATCCTGCGCGGGACGGTGCAGATCAATGGCGAAGAGGTGGCGCGCCAAGGGCAACTGGCGCTGTTCGAGCGTGACGGCCAGCAGCTTTCACTGGCGTCGGACGACGACGCCATGGTGCTGCTGCTCAGCGGCGAGCCGATCGACGAGCCTATCGTCGGGCACGGACCGTTCGTGATGAACACCGAGCAGGAGATTCATCAGGCGTTTGCCGATTTCCAGGCCGGCAAATTCGGTCAGATGCATGCCTGACTCTGTGGGAGGTGGCCCAGCCACATAGAAGGCAACCACCTCCCTCTGGTGAGCGGGCTTGTCGTGGCGAGCGGGCTTGCCCCGCGTTGGGCTGCGAAGCAGCCCCCAATCAAGGAAAACGCAGTCTACCTGGCACTGCGCAGAGCCTGGTTTTGGGGCTGCTTCGCAGCCCAACGCAGGACAAGCCTGCTCGCCACAGGGAATCTGCGCTTAACTGAACGGCATTAGGGCAAGCCCGCTCGCCACAGGTTTGGCGCAGCCTTCTACATTTTGTGCTGCGCTATACCCGCCATCTTGATTTCATGCGATCTTCCCGTCATTGCCACTGGAGTCGCCTGGATGCCCTCATTTATCGCCGATCACCCGATGCTGTGCGCACTGGTATTGATCCTGATCGACATCGCCGTGTGGCGGCTGATTTCCGCCAACCTGGCCAACTGGAAGCTGGCGGCGCGGTTGGTGATTTTTGCGGTGTTCAGCGCGGTGCTGTTCAACGATGGCATGAACCCGATGCTGGTGGCGCCCTATGCCGACGACACCGCGCTGCATATGGCCGCCACCGCTTTGCAGATCGGCTGGTGGCTGTTCGCGGCGCGCACGCTCACGGTGCTGCTCGGCGCGTTGATGATGCAGCGGGTCGGGCACACCGGGCGGTTGTTGCAGGACTTGATGGGCGCGGTGATTTTCCTGATCGCGATCATCGCCGCCATGGCCTATGTGCTCGACCTGCCGGTCAAGGGCGTGCTGGCCACCTCCGGCGCGGTGGCGATCATTGTCGGCCTGGCCTTGCAAAGCACCTTGAGCGATGTGTTTTCCGGGATCGTGCTCAACACCACCAAACCCTATCAACTGGATGACTGGATCTCCATCGACGGCACCGAAGGCCGTGTCACCGATATCGACTGGCGCGCCACACGGTTGCAGACTTCTCAGGGCAGCCTGGCGGTGATTCCCAACTCGCTGGCGGCCAAGGCCAAGATCATCAACTTCTCGCGCCCGGCGGACATGTTCGGCCTGACGGTCAGCCTGCAGGTCAGCCCCCATGCCCGTCCGCAAACCGTGATCGATGCGCTAGAGCGCGCCATGCAGGGCTGTCGACCGTTGCTGGCCAAACCCGCGCCGAGCGTGGCGTTCAAGGCGTCCGCCAGCGGCGGCGTGGAGTATGAAATCAGTGGTTTCGTGCCGGCCATGACCCTCAAGCGCGAAGTGCGCAACCAGCTTTACGACCTGGCGTTCCGGCATTTGCAGGCGGCGGGCGTGGGCCTGCTCTCGTCGACCGAGAGCAGCGCGCCGGCCGAGATGTCCGGCGCGCGCGCGTTGCTGGAGCGCTCGTCGATTTTCTCTACGCTGCGCCAGGAAGAGAAAGAAACCTTCAGCCAGAACATGACCCTGCACACCTACCGTGCCGGCGAGATGATCCTGCCGGCAGGCGAGGTCAGCGATCATTTGTTTATCGTCGAGTCCGGCGTTGTGTCGGTGATGCTCACCAAGGCCGGGCACACCTTCGAAGCCGGACGCATGGGGCCGGGGGAGGTGATCGGCGAGGCGGGCATTCTGTCCGATCAGGCGGCGCTGGCGGACTTTACCGCGAAGACGTTTTGCACCCTGTACCGCATCGAAAACGAATACCTCAAACCGTGCCTGGATGCGCGTCACGACATCGGCGAAGCCATGAAGGCGCTGCTGGATTTTCGTCTGCATGCCGCACAGGTGTTGACCGAGGACGCGCCGGTGGTGCCGGTGAAGAAGGGCTTTTTGCAGTGGTTGCGCACGCGCGGCCTGTAACGGCGCTGTCGCGATCCGACAGCGCCGCCGCGTTGCGTCAGAACGTCAGATAGACCGGGCTGGCAGTGGACAGCGAGGCTTTTACCCCCTGCGCCGTGTCACTGATCAGCGCTTCCTGGCGGTCTTCACTCAGGGCTTGCAGGGTGACCGCGACCACCTCGGCCGGCGTGCTTTTCGGCGCCTGCACATCGGCCACCATGTCGGTGTCGATGTAGGCCGGGTGCACGCCGATGACCAGCGTGTTCTGCCCACGCAGTTCGCCACGCAGGCCGTTGGTGAGGCCCCACTGGGCGGACTTGGAAGTGCTGTAGCCGCCGGAGCCGGGCGGGCTCAGCCAGCTCAGGACCGAGAGGATATTGATCAGGGCGCCGCCGCCTTGCCTGGCCAGGATCGGCGCAAACGCGCGGCTCATGCGCAGGGTGCCGAGGGTGTTTACTTCAAAGTGCTGTTGCAGGTTTTCGACGCTGTCTTCAGCGAGCAACGAACCGTACTTCAAGAAGCCCGCGTTATTGATCAGCACACTGACGTCGCCGCATTGCTCGGCGGCGCGCTGCACGCTGGCCGGGTCGGTAATGTCCAGCGCAATCGGCGTGCTGCCGGGAATCTCGACACTGCCCGGATCCCGCGCGCCGGCGTACACCTTGGCCGCGCCTGCGGCCAGCAGCGCAGTGACGAACGCCTTGCCCAGGCCACGATTGGCACCGGTCACCAGTACCACTTTTCCACGAATATCCATGAGATGCTCCACGCGCCAGTTGGGTTTAATGATGAAACCATTTTTATCCTGTGCGTTTGGGTCCTATAATGCAACCTTATTTTTCACGCAGGCGCAGGGATACGATGAAACGCAAATGCCTGGAAGGGAACGGCTGCCCGGTGGCGCGCGCGCTCGATGTGGTGGGCGACTGGTGGACGCTGCTGATCATTCGCGATGCATTCGCCGGCGTCACGCGCTTCGGTGATTTCCAGAAGCACCTGGGCGTGGCGAAAAATATTCTCGCCACGCGCCTTAAGGACATGGTCGAGCAAGGCCTGCTGGAAACCCGCGAAGTCGGCGCGCGCAGCGACTATCAACTCACGGACAAGGGCCGCGCGCTGATGCCGGTGCTGGTCACGTTGGCCCAGTGGGGAGAGGCGCATACCGAGCCCGAAGACGTCGGTACGCAGGTGCTGGATGCGCGTCTGCTCAAGCCGCTGCGCAAGGTCGAGATCGTGTCCGAAGACGGCCGGGTGCTGGGGCTTGGGGACATTGTCACCCAGGCCCCGTAGGCCTTGATAACGAGGGTTCAGCGCACCAGGCACGGGCGCTTGTTGTCGAAGCTCCAGCCGGGAATCAGGAACTGCATGGCGACGCTGTCATTGCGCGCGCCCAGGCCCATGCCTTGGTAGAGTTCGTGGGCATGCGCCACGGCGTCCATGTCGATCTCCACTCCCAGGCCCGGCTTGGCCGGTACTCGGATGTGGCCGTCGACAATCTGCAACGGCGCCTTGGTCAGGCGCTGGCCGTCCTGCCAGATCCAGTGGGTGTCGATTGCGGTAATGTCGCCCGGCGCCGCCGCCGCCACCTGGGTGAACATCGCCAGGGAAATATCAAAGTGGTTGTTGGAGTGCGAGCCCCAGGTGAGGCCCCACTCGTGGCACATCTGCGCCACGCGCACCGAGCCCTGCATGGTCCAGAAGTGCGGGTCGGCCAGGGGAATGTCCACCGATTGCAGCTGGATGGCATGGCCCATTTCGCGCCAGTCGGTGGCGATCATATTGGTCGCGGTCGGCAGGCCGGTGGCGCGACGGAATTCAGCCATGACTTCGCGACCTGAATAGCCGTTTTCCGCGCCGCACGGGTCTTCGGCGTAGGCCAGCACGTGGTGCTGATCGCGGCACAGGGCGATGGCTTCCTTGAGTGACCAGGCGCCATTCGGGTCCAGGGTGATGCGCGCGTCGGGGAAGCGTTCGGCCAGTGCGGTCACCGCTTCGATTTCCTCTGCGCCGCGCAGGACCCCGCCTTTGAGCTTGAAGTCGTTGAAACCGTATTTGGCCTTGGCGGCTTCGGCCAGACGCACGATGGCGTCCGGGGTCATGGCCTGCTCGTGACGCAGGCGGAACCAGTCGTCGGCGTCGGCTTCGCTGCGGTAGGCGAGGTCGGTGCGGCTGCGGTCGCCGATGTAGAACAGGTAGCCGAGCATCTTCACTGCGTCGCGCTGCTGGCCTTCACCGAGCAAGGCGGCCACCGGCACGTCGAGGAACTGGCCGAGCAGGTCGAGCAGCGCGGCTTCCATGGCGGTTACAGCGTGGATGGTGATGCGCAGGTCGAACGTCTGCAGGCCGCGTCCGCCGCTGTCGCGGGTGGCAAAGGTGCGGCGCATGTCATTGAGGACGCTCTGGTATTGGCCGATGGGTTTGCCGATCACCAGGCTGCGCGCGTCTTCCAGGGTCTCGCGGATACGCTCGCCGCCGGGCACTTCACCGACGCCGATATGCCCGGCGCTGTCCTGCAGGATCACGATATTGCGCGTAAAGAACGGCCCGTGGGCGCCGCTGAGGTTGAGCAGCATGCTGTCGTGGCCGGCCACCGGAATCACTTGCAGGCTGGTGACCATCGGGGCGTTGCTGGCGTGGTGCTGATGTTCTGTGTTCATGAAGAAGCGTTCCTTATTTGCTCAGGGCGGGGGCAGGGTGCAGCACGCTGGCGGTGTGGGCGCCGGGGCGGGTCTTGGCGAAAAACACCAGGATGGCCGCGAGGATCGACGTCCCGGCCAGCCCGTACAGGCCGCCCTGGATCGACCCGGTGGTCTGCTCCAGAAAGCCGAAGGTGGTCGGCGCGACAAACCCTCCGAGGTTGCCAATGGAGTTGATCAGCGCAATCACCGCCGCTGCGATGCGCGCATCCAGGTAGCCCTGGGGAATCGGCCAGAACAGCGACGACGCCGACTTGAAACCGATGGCCGCAAAGCAGATGGCGATGAAGGCGAAGATCGGCCCGCCGGTGGTGGAAAAGAACATCCCCGCGGCGGCAATCAACAGCGCCGTGGCCACCCAGGCCTGCTGGTGCTTGTACTTGCCGGCCAACGCCGCAAACGAGTACATCGCGATGATCGAAATCAACCACGGAATCGAGTTGTAGAAGCCCACCTGGATGTCGCTCAGGTCGCCCATCTTTTTGATGATGCTCGGCAGCCAGAAGGTGGCGGCGTAGATGGTCAGCTGGATGCAGAAATACAAGGCGCAGAACAGCATGATCTGACGGTCCTTGAGCAAGGTGCCCAGGGTTGGCTTGACCGTGTTGGCGGCATCGCGCTCGCGTTGCTCGCGGTCGATCTCGCCCACCAGCGCGTCCTGTTCCTCACGGCTGAGCCATTTGGCATCGTGGGGTTTGGAATCGAGCCAGAACCACACGAAAAAGCACAGCAGCACCGACGCCATGCCCTCGATGATGTACATCCATTGCCAGCCGTGCAGGCCCAGGCCTGTGATTTGCAACAGCACGCCGGACAGCGGGCCGGAGATCAGCGAGGCCAGCGCCGAGCCGCTGAGAAAGATCGCAATCGCCTTGCCGCGCTCCACGCCGGGCAGCCAGCGCGTGAAGTAATAGATCACCCCCGGAAAGAACCCGGCCTCGGCCACCCCCAGCAGAAAGCGCAGGATGTAGAAGTGGGTTTCGTTCTGGATGAAGGCCATCAAGGTGGCGGTGATGCCCCAGGTGAACATGATGCGGGTCAGCCAGATACGCGCGCCGACCTTTTGCAGCAGCAGGTTGGAGGGCACTTCGAACAGCGCGTAGCCGATGAAGAACAGACCGGCACCCAGGCCGTAGGCCGCGGCGCCGATGCCCAGGTCATGTTCCATGTGGGTGCGCACGAAGCCGATATTGACGCGGTCGATGTAATTGACGATGAACATGATCACGAAAAGTGGCAGCACATGGCGCTTCACTTTCTTGATCGCGCGGGCCAGCACGGGGTCGTGGGCAGGCGCAGCTGTGGCGGGGCTGGAAGGGGTCACGAGGTAGAACTCCCACTGATTATTGTTGTGCGGGTTGGGTTCAGGGTCGTCGGACATGTCTGACAACTTGCCAGACATCATACAACTGAGATTTTTAAAGTGGCAACCCCTATCTCCAGACCTGTGATGACCCCGGCGGACGCTGGCTTGCCTGCGATAGCTTCACATTGCTGTACCTGACGCACCGCAGCGTCTGCATCGCAGGCAAGCCAGCTCCCACAAAAGACGGGTGCATTTCGGGGAAAATTTGTTTGTTGTCATACAAGTTGCTGCTCAAGCAGGGTGCTAGTATTGCGCGGTCTTTTCGATGGACCCGCCCATGCTCACCGACCTCCCACGCAAGCGCTCCCAGGGCCTGGCCCATGACATCGTCAGCGACCTGACCCAGCAAATTCTGCTGGGGCAGATGGCGCCCGGCGAGAAGCTGCCGTCCGAGTCCGCCATTGTTGGCGAGTACGGTGTCAGTCGCACGGTGGTGCGCGAGGCGCTGTCGAAATTGCAGGCGGCCGGGCTGGTGGAAACCCGGCATGGCGTCGGCACGTTTGTGCTGGCGCGCGACTCGCGCCAGGGCCTGCACCTGACCCACGACACCGCTGTGAGTGTGCGCGGCATCCTCGAACTGCGCATGGGCCTGGAAACCCAGGCCGCCGCCCTGGCAGCGCTGCGCCGCACCGACGCGCAGTTGCAGCAGATGCGCCAGGCCCTGGATGACTATCAGGATTCGCTGGGCAGCCACGACAGCAGCGTCGAACCCGATGTGCGCTTTCATCAGTTGATCGCCCAGGCCACGGGAAATAGCTACTTCACCGACGTGATTCAGCACTTGGGCCATTCGGTGATTCCGCGTTCGCGCATCAACGCTCAGGAGCGGGGTGATGCGGACCTGGTGCAACTGGGGCAATTGGCCAATCTGGAACACGAGGCGATTCTCAAGGCTATCCGCCGCCAGGATCCGGATGCGGCGCGTGCGGCCATGTTGCTGCATTTGAGCAATAGCCTGGAGCGTATGACCGGGGAGTAAGAGCGCCCCAGATCAAAAGCAAAAGCGCGGTGGCCCCGGAGCCGACCGGGGTTGTCTGCCGAACGCTGTACAAACTGTGGGAGGGGGCTTGCTCCCGATGGCTGAGTGTCAGTCAGCTTATTGTTAGCTGACCCACCGCTATCGGGAGCAAGCCCCCTCCCACATGTGATCTCCATGCATCAGATACAACACCGTCTGCTTTTGATCTGCTTTGCTTTGCTTTGCTTTGGCTTTTGATCGTGATCTGAGGCGCCCCGTCAACCACGCTGGCCGCACGCAGGCTTGAATCCGTGGGTAACCCGGCAGGACGCCGGGTTAGCCGCACTGGGCCAGGGATGGCCCATTGCGGCGGCCCACGGATTCAAGCCGGAGTGCGGGCACACCGAGCCTAAGCGAGGTGCCGAGTGGTGGGGCAAGAGCCCTTTTGGTTACTTTTGGGGCTCTTTTCCAAAAGTGACCCGCCGTAAGGGCGGAACCCATATCAGCCATCACCCAAACAACGGATAAGTACCCCCCCCACCCCCCCCCACCCCAAAACTCCAGGAATTCCCCGACAAGAACTTCATGACCGCGCGAAAGAGTATTCCCAAGCGCCACATGGGAATACTGCCCGAACGCAGCGCGCTATTCAGCCTTGCCCTGCATCGGCCAGATCCGCTCCCGCTGCGTCTGCCCCAGCCACACCATGCCGTGCATGAACGTCTCGCGCTCTTGCGGTGTGGTCAGCGGGAACTGCGCCAGATGGGTATGCGCCATTTCCCGCACTTGCTCGAACCACGCCCGTTTATCCTCCTCATTATCAAACGCCTGCCCCTCCAGGACATGGGCGGGCATCAGCTCGCTCGGCTCCAGCGGCAATGCATCGCGGGTGAAGAGGCGCGCGTTGATGTTTGCGCTGCAGATCTCCACGGTCAAACCGGTAATGCCCTTGGCCAGCAGCTTTTTAAGCGGCTTGATCTTCTTGTGGGTCTGGGCGGCAAAGTTGGTCGACTTGAGCAGCGTGTTGTACTGCGGCTTGAAGTGGTTGATCAGCGCCGCTTCCGCCAGGGTGACCACCTCGTCGCGATTGAGGCGCACCGCGCGCAGCCGTTCGAAGTGCGCGTGATCCTCTTGCTCGCAGGCCTGGGGATCAAGGTTGAGGTCGCCGCCATTGCTGATCACGGTGCGCCCGTGTTCGAAGCGATACAGCAGCAGCGAAATTTCCAGCTCCGGGGTGTGGGTCGAGGCTTCGGCCAGGATGCGTTGCAGGGTGGTGTGGTTGAGCAAACGGTCGACGGCGGTCAGCGCGTTGACCTTGCCCAGGCCCTGGCCGACATACAGCACGTTCATGTCCCGTTGCTCGGTGTGCAGCGCACTGCTGGCGTTGGCGACCACGATATGGGCGGCGGTGATGACCTGGCGTGTGGCGGTGGTGATCAGCAGATGGGTGCCGTTGGGGGCGACCTGCACCTGCTCGATGGCGTCGCGATCCCCCGGCGTGATCGGCGGGATCTCGTAGCTGAAGGGGATCGGCTGCTCGCCGGTCTCGTCCATCACCAGGAAAAAACTGCCGTGCACGGTGCGGCCCTGCAACTGCAGATCGTAAGGATTGATCAGCACCCGTCGGCGCGCAGTGATCAGGTAGATATTGCTGCCGGCGATCATCTCCCGATAAAGGGCGTCATCCTTGGCCCGGTAGAGGTCGGCGGGGGTCAATACCGAGGGCGGGCTGGAGTAGAGATGGGTGGCACCTTCGGCCGAAAACTGTCGAAGAATGGAGTCCATGCTGTTCATCGTCGTGTCCTTGTGTGGCTGCACACAGTGGCAGGGTGAAGCGCTATTTTGCCAAACTCGCGACGCGTCGGGCACTGGCCGAACGGTCAGGTACTCCCACCTTCTCCCGTATCGCCTTCAGCCGATCCCACAGCCGTGCTTGCCGTGCATCACGGCGTGCACACCAACGCCTGGCGCTCATAATTCAATGCCTTGTTCTGCGCCGGCAGCGCATAGTCTGCCGTGCAGCGGTGTTCGCCCCACTTGATCACCAAGCTGCCCTGGTCCTGCTCCACCAACGCCAGCGCGTTGCCATTGGGGTCGGCAATCGCCAATTGCTTGCCCGCCGCATCCTCCAGCGAGGCGCCGAATGACAGCGGCTGGTGCTGCGCATCAAACAACTCGAACAACACCCGCCGGCCGGTGGTGCCGCTGTAGCGCGCCACCACGATGGCGCCCCGGCGCGGCACCCGTTGCTGGGTGGCGTTGGTGACTTCGACGTTGGCGCCCAGGTCGCGAGTGTCCAGGCTGATCCAGTTGACCCGGTAGGGTTGCGCCGTGGGGATGACCGCGTAGCCGTTGTATCCGGTCTCCACGCCGCTGTAGCTGCTGATTTTCGCCCCTGAAATGCCCGGCACCTCGGCCAGGGCGAAGGTTTCGCTGAGGGTCTGCCCCAGGTTGATTCCACCCGCGTGAGCCACCACCGAGCCTGCCACGTTGAGGTTCTGCGAGGTGTAACCCTGGCCCTGGTTGAAGCCGAAGCCGACGTCGCCCATGGACGTGCGGCTGTTGAGCGTCACCGAGCCGGAGTCACCGCTGGTGTCGCTATGGCCCGCCTGCACCGAATAGGAGGTGTCGCTGGCGTCGGCGACATAGCCATTGATGCCCGCCTGGGTGGTGGTGTTGCCATGCTGTCGGCTGCTGGTCACGAACGCCCGTGGCGCGCGGGCCTGGCCGCCCAGCGGAAAGGAGATCGACAGGTTGAGTTGAGTGTCGCTGCCTGACTCGCCCCAGGTCACGATCTGCTCGGTACGCGTCACGTTGAGGTTGTAGTTCAGGTCGCCCCAGTTGTTGCTGTAGCCGGCGGTAAAGTTGCGCGAGCCGCCGCGGTTCCAGTAGCGCTGGTCGCTGGCCGTCACGTACAGGCTGCCCAGTTCGCGGTTGCGGCCGATGCTCTGGTTGAGGGTCAGGTCGGTGCGGGTCTTCGAGTGGCCGCCACGCAAGCGCAGGTCATCGCTGTTGTCCTGCACATGGTCGGTGAGGGTGCGGTAGCCCTCGGTGGAGTAGCGGTAGGCGGCCAGGGTGAAGTTGGTGTCAGTGCCGGTGAAGGTCTTGGCGTACAGCGCCCGCACGCTGCTGCCCTGGGTGGTTTGCCCGTGTGCCTTGCTCGAGGAGTGCGTGGCGTCCAGGGAGAAGGCGCCGAAGGCGGTATTGCGGCCGGCGCCGAGCGACAGCGCGCTGTAGTCCTCGCTGGCCTGTAGGCCGAGGATGCCGCTCAGGTTGCTGGTCAGGCCGTACGCCAGGGTGCCACTGAGAAAGCGCGGCGACGCCAGCCCATCGGCATTGCTGCTGAAGGTGCCCGCCGAGACGCTGTACTTGAGCTGGCCCTCGCGCACCATGATCGGCAGGCTGGAAAACGCCTGGGTGGTCACGCGGCGGCTGCCGTCGGCTTCGATCACGGTGATCTGCAGGTCGCCGTTGGAACCACTGGGGTAGATGTCGTTGATCTCGAACGGCCCCGGCGCGACGTTGGCGGTATAGAGGATGTAGTCGTTCTGGCGGATTTCCACGGTGGCGTTGGTCTGCGCCACGCCGCGTATGACCGGCGCATAGCCGCGCTCGCTGTCGGCGCGCATGCCGTCGTCGGAGGCCAGCTTGACCCCGCGATAGCGCACGCTGTCGAACAGGTCGGTGTCGGAGAAGATTTCACCGGCGCTGAACTGGCCCTTGATCGCCGTGACGTCGTGCTGCGCGTAGGTGCGGTTGCTGGTGAAGGTGTTCGAGCGCCCCGTGCCGCTGCTCAGATTGGACTCGTTGCGCAGGCGCCAGCCCCCCAGGTTGATACCGTTGCGCAGGCCAAGGTTAGTGGTGGTGCGCGTGGCGTAGTCGCCGGCGGTGCGGCTGCTGTTGAGCTGATAATTGATAAAGGCGGCGGGCACGCCTGCATCCCATAGCTGCGGGTCGACATAGCCGCGCAAGCCGCGCTGCATCGCCACTTGCGGGATGCTCGCCAACAGGCGCAGGCGACTGCTGTCGTAGCGCACGCTGGCGGCGTCGATCAGGTCGGCCAGGGCATAGCAGTCCTGCGGGTGTTGCGGGTCGAGTTTGCCTTCGGCCTCAAGGCGGGCCAGGTCGACACCCAGTTGCTTGAGCAGCTCCAGGTTCAGGCAGGCTTCGACCCGCTCGGTGTGCCGGTTGCGCTTGAAGTCGATATCGCGCCGGCCTACCAGCACCTCGTTGCTGTACAGATCGACGCGGTAGTTGCCCGGCAACACGCTGTCGGCGGCGAGCAGTTGTTGCAGGTCCACCTGCGACTGCGCGCCTTGCAGGAAGGTCGTGTTGAAGCCTTGCGCAGCGTCATCGGCCAGCGCCGGGGCGGGCACGCAGGCGACCATCGCCAGCCACAGCGTCTTCAATTTCAGTGCGCCACGCGCGGGGCTGTTGCTGGAAAGAAAAGACATGCGAAGACCTGTGGCATCCCGGATTGGCAGACAGGCGCGCACGCACGCAGCTACGCACGTGAAGTGAGCCTGTGGGTGAGAGAAACGGCTTAGGGGTTGCGGCGTGATTCGGTCGCGGACACCGAGGTCGAAGCGTTACCCGACAGCGCTGCGCTGTAGTGATTCTGCGCGCCGTAGTCATTGATGCTGGAGAACGACAACAGCACCGGGCCAGGGTGGAGGGGCGCGCCGAGCGGGAAGGTGCGGACCTCGCCGGGCGCAATCATGGTGGAGTCGCTGGCCAGTTGCGTCTGCACTTTAAGATCGGCCATGGACACGTGGTACAGCGTCGGGTTCGTCACCTGCACACCCTGTTTGACCAGGCGCCACTCAAGTTGCGCCGGTGCCTGCAGCGCGCTGCCTGGCAGGCCCGCAGGCCGGTAGAAGATCTTGATGCGTTGGCGGATGGCCAACTGCAAGGTGTTTTCGGTTTCGCTGGCCCTGGGGATTTCCTGCACGTTGAGCCACACCACCGACTCACGGTCCGTGGGCATGCCGGCGCCTTCATAGAGAATGCGCAACAGCTGCTGCTCCTTGGCAAACACCCGCGCCAGCGGCGGGGTGACGGCGAAAGGCGCACGGCTGGCGCCGGCATCATTGTTGTCGACCCAGGACTGAATCAACACATCCTGATTGCCGTTGCGCACGGTGATATTGGCTTCCTTGTGGTCGCCATCGAACACGATGCGGGTGGCATTCAGGGAAATGCTGGCGGCGGCGTGGCTAGCCATAAGCATGCCCAGCAGCCCCAGGCATGCAGCGAAAGAACGAGGCAGCATGAGGGTTATCCGGTGGTATCAAAAAGGCTTGAACAATGGCGAGGCCGCAGGGCCTCGCACGTCGCGCGCGGGTTATTCGTATTGCAGGATGAACGGCAGGGTGGCATCACCGCGACCGGCGGTGGATGCACCGGCGGCGCCGGTGGTGACGTAGGCGGCTGCGAAGCTCAGGGTGGCATCGCCGCCGGTACCGCTGGCGCTGTGCATGCTGCTTTCGATGCGTGCGGTGGTTGGCGAGCTGAGGTTGATCAGGCTGCCTTTGCTGTCGAGCAGGGCAATACCGACGTTTTGTGCGGTGGCCGAGCCCGGGGTCAGGGCCAGCACGTTCTTGCCGGTGACCAGGCCCGAACCGCCGTTGTTGGCGTCAAAGATCATCGCGACCTTGGTGCCCTGGTTGCAGTTGACGTTCAGCTTGAAGTCCTTGGCAGTCACACGGCCTGCGGTCGGGTTTTCTGCAGTGCCCATGTCCTTGATCGAGACGTTGCCCATGTCCACCGAAATGGTACGGTCGGAGTTGGCACCGTCGACCGAACACGCATCATTGTTGATCACGCCGGTGAAGGTGATTTTGCCGCTGCCGCCCAGGATTGGCTTTGGTGTTTCGCCTTCGGCGAAGGCTGCGCCGCTGGTGCACAGCATGGCCGAGGCAAGAACAGCCAGGGAGAACTTCTTCATGATGATGTCCGTCAGTGTTAGTTGGAGAAAATGCGGTTGTTGAACTGCCGGGAAAGAATAGAAAGTTCGAGGGCTGGGGAAAATAAGACGATTCTTATAAGCCGCGAAAGTTGCTTTGCGGACCGCTGAAAGCGCAGCGGGAGAGGGGCCAAGCCATTGGCGAGAATGGCTTGCCAGTGCGGGCTTAGTTGAAAATATTGCGCGCCAGGCAATAAGCGAGAAGGTCCTGATCGCTGCTTACTTCAAGTTTGCGCATGGCCGATATTTTTTGCGCGCTGATGGTTTTGGAACTTCGATTCTGATGACGGGCAATATCGCTCACGCTCAGGCCGGATACAAACAGGCGCAGAATTTCGAACTCTTTGGGCGACAGGCTGGTGAAGCGTTCGTCGATGGCCGTGATTGTCTCGATCACCGAGGTCCTGGGCGGTTCCAGGCTGCGGTACGGGCTGCGCTGCGCAATCGCCTGGAGTGCCAGTTCAATCTCGGTGTGCAGCTGGCTTTTCTGGATGATGCCGACCACGCCCAGCTCCTGCAGGCGGGTAAGGATCAAGTGGTTGGAAATCATCGTCAGGATCAGCACCTGCACCTGTGGAAAGTGCCGTTTCAGGTATTCCACCAGCTTGAGGCCGTCGCCGTAGGGCGAGTCACCCGGCATGTTGTAGTCGGTAATCACGATGTCCGCGCCCTGGCGCTGCAACAGCTCGATCAAACCGGCCGAGCACACTGCCTCGCCGACCACTTGAAAGCGCGTGTCGCGCTCCACCAATTCGCGTACGCCCAGCAGCACGATCGGGTGATCGTCCGCGATAACCACGTTGAATGTTTTCATAAGGACCGTCCGTCATGCCGGTTCAGAGGGGGGAGCGTGCCCGGGCTGGAGTGTTTCCAGCACGGCCGACAGTCGTTGCATTACAGCGTTTATCTGGTCTTCCAGTACGGGGTCGAGCAGTCCATGGTCCAGTGCGGTTTCCAGTTCGATGCAGGCCTGGGCGAGGTCGAGCGCCTGCACGGCACCGAGGGCGCCGGCGGCCGCATGCAGTAATTGACCCAGGCTGCGCACATCGCGCTGCGCCAGTGCCGCGCCGATGCGTTGCAGGTCCTGGCGCATGCTGCTGATGAACAGCGCACGCATTGCGTCCGACAGCTGCACGCGGTCGACGAAGGCGGCGATGGGCACTTCCGGCGGCGGCTTGACCTGGCACAGCTTGATCAACTGGGCGCGCAGGGTTTGCAGGCTCAGCGGTTTGACGATCCAGGCGTTCATGCCTACCGCCAGGCAGCGCACGCCTTCCTCGCGCATCGCGTTGGCGGTGACGCCGATGATCGGCAGGTGCGGGTCGTGCTCGCGCAGGGTTTTGGCCAACTCATAGCCATTCATCAGCGGCATGTTCACGTCGGTCAGCACCAGGTCAAAGGCCTGCGGTTGCCACAGTTGCAGCGCCTGCTCGCCGTTGTCGGCCAGGGTCGCCGAGCAGCCGAGCGCCGCCAGTTGTTCCTTGATGATCGCCTGGTTGACCGGGTTGTCCTCGGCCACCAGGATGCGCAGCCCCAATTGCCCGGCGCTTTGCCGGCGGGCGGCTGGCGGTTGCTCGTGCTTGCCGTGCTGTGCCAGCGACACCGTGGTGGCGAGGGCGCGCAGGTCGTGCAGGTCGACCACCCAGCCCTGGGCGGTATGCAACGGCGGGCTATGGGCGCCCGGCACGCACTGCACGCGCTGGCCGGGCCAGGGCCGCGCGGGCGTGTCCGGCAGCAGGTCGACCAGCACCCCATGGCGCGGGTCAGGTTCCTGACCGGGGGCGGCAAGGTGGGCGGCGATGCCCAGGCGATTGAGCCAGTCGGTCACCGATTGGGCCAGCTCGCGCACCGGCGCCTGCACATACACCGCTGTGGCGCTGGGCTCGATCAGCGGCGGCTGGGTCAGCGCGCCGCCGCACAGCGGCAGGCGTATTTTCAAGGTAAAGCTGCTGCCCAGCCCCGGCTCGCTGACCACCCGGATCTCGCCGTCCATCATCTGCGCCAGCCACCGGCAAATCGGCAGGCCCAGGCCCGCGCCGCCTTCGCTGGCGGTGGCCGGCGCCTGGTAGAACAGGTCGAACAACTTGGCCTGCTGAGCCTCTGCAATGCCGGCGCCGGAGTCGGTGACCTGCCATTCCAGCTCGACATGGTCGCTGTCGCGCGCCGTGACCCTGGCGCGAATCACCACGCGCCCGATGTCGGTGAACTTGATCGCGTTGCTCACCAGGTTATTCAGAATCTGGCGGATGCGCATGGGGTCGCCCAGTACGGCGTCCGGCAACTGTGCGTCAATGCAGCTGTAGAGCTGCAAACCCTTGCGGCGGGCGAAGGCCGCGTAGGTGTGCAAGGTGTCTTCGAGCATGTCCAGCGGGCAGAACTCCACGGCTTCGATCGCCATTTGCCCGGACTCGATCTTCGACACGTCAAGCACGTCGCTGATCAACTGGAACAGGGTGGCCGATGAGCGCTGGATGGTCTGCAGGTAGGTTTGCTGGTGCGCGTCAAGGTCGGTCAGGCCGAGCAGCTCCAGGGTGCCGAGCACGCCGTACAGCGGCGTGCGGATCTCATGGCTCATGGTCGCCAGGAACAGCGTCTTCGCCTCGTTGGCGGCATCGGCGGCGCGGCGTGCATCTTCCAGCGCCTGGGCATCGTCGATGTGCCGGGTGATGTCGTTGAACGCATACAGGCGCACGTCCTCGGCCTGATAGCGGGTCGACACGAAGCCGATCTGCAGGTGCCGGCCTTCGATCTCCAGGTGGATTTCGCCGCTGTCGGCACCGTCATGGGTGCCGGCCATGGCGGCCACCAGGCGTGCAGTGCCTGGCCATTGCTGGGCGCGCTGGTTTTCGATGAGTACCTTTCCATCGCTGCGCCGTACCACGCACAGGCCGGTGGGCGCGGTGTCGATGATCACGCGGCTGAACGCCACGCTCTCGGCAATGCGCTCATGTGCCAGGCGCGCCGGGTTGATCACCTGGCGCCGATACCAGCGGCTGCCGCCCCAGCCCAGTGTGACCAGGCCGACAAGGAACAGCGCCAGGGTGCTCAACGGCCACAGCGCCGAGTGGAAGAAGTGCGAGTAGTTCAGGCCATACACCGCGCTCCAGGGTTGCTCGCCGGGCTGGGTGATCTTGAATTCAAAACCGTCGGCGGTGAAATGCACGCCATCGCCGAGCGGCGCCTGGGTCGCTGGCCCGACCAGCCGGCTGCCGTCCGGCGCAAACAGGGTAAGACGGTCAAACGCGGAGTGTTCGAGCACCCGTTGCACGTCGTCGACCCGGGACAGGTCGAGCAAGGTGCCGACCACCGACTGCTCCGGGCTGTCGAGCGGCAGGCCGATGTAGGCCAGCAGATCATCGGGCGCCGGGCCCGCTTGCCAGTACACGCGGTTGGGTTCCAGCGGCTGCGGCGTCTGCTCCAGGGCTTGCTGGACTGCGTTGACCTGTGCGACCAGATTGCCGGTGTCTTCGGTGTTTTCGCGACGCTGGTAGCCCACCGATGGAACCGTGATGGTGTAGCGGGTATGCCGATCGAGGAGGAAGGTTTGCGGCGCCTCGTACGGCGACGACGACCAGAAGGCGCTGTAGTAGCTGGTCAGGTGCGCGCCGAGGGCGAAGATCTGCGGTCTGGCGGCGGCGCCGACTTCCTGTTCGTCGAACTTGACGCCGAACGGCACTGAAAACGAATACTTCTGCCCTTCGTACAAGGTGCGCCGGGTGTCGACCATGCGGCTTTTGAGGCTGACCTGCACATGGGTGGCGCGCAGCAGCTCGGCCTGGATGCCGGGATGGGTGAGGCTGCGCAGGTAGGACTCCTGCTCCTGCAGGTTTTCCATCAGCCGCGCAAAGTGAAAGCGCGTGGCGCCGTAGCGGGTTTCGATGGCCCGTTGCAGCGACCAGTAATTGGTGAGCACCAGCAGCAACGCAATGCCGATCAGTACCATCAGGCCCTTGTTCAGGCGCAGGGAGCTACGGGTGAAGGCTTCGAGGACCGCGTTGTTGTGCTTCATCAAGGGTTTCCGCAGGCGCAGGAGAAATCGGCACTGGATGGAGCTTACTCCTTATAAAAGGGCAAATAATCCGGGGCCGTCTGCTAGTGAGATGTCGCAGGGCCATCATTGTTCAGTAGTTGCTGAAATTGCTCTGAAGACACGGCGTGGGAGATCAGGAAACCCTGCACCTGGTTGCAGTCGATCTTGCGCAGCAAGGCCAGTTGCTGGGGCGTTTCCACGCCTTCGGCGACCACCGTCAGGCCGAGCTTGCGGCCCAGGGCAATGATGCTTGCCAGGGCCTGGGCGATGCCTTCGTTGTCGTGGCTGCCCTGGACCAGCGCCTGGTCGATCTTCAATTCTGTAAAGGGCGTGGACACCAGGTTGAGGTACGAGCTGTAACCCTTGCCGAAATCATCCTGCGACAGGCCAAAGCCCTTGATGCGCAGGCGACAGGCTCCGGCGTAGAAATTACTGATGTCCTGGGGCACCGAGCATTCCATCAATTCGAAGCAGATCAGCCCTGGGATGCCGTCGTGGTGCAGCACGAATTCCAGCAGGCGGTCGGCCAGGTCGTGGCTGTTGAGCAGGTGCGTGGGCAGGTTGATCGACACCGGAATTTCGTAGCCGCGCTGGCGCCAGCGCTCCTGGGCCTGGATCGCCTGCTTGAGCATCAGCCACAGCAGGCGTTCTTCCAGTTCGAACGCTTTGATCGCCGGCAGAAACGCGGCCGGCAGCATCACGCCTTGCTCGGGGTGCATCCAGCGCACCAGCGCTTCGGCGGCGACGATGCGCCCGTTGGCCAGGGATTTTTTCGGCTGGAACCACGCCTGCAACTGGCCGCTGCTCATGGCCTGCAGCAGCGCGTGACGGTCGATGTCCAGGTGCTCGGCCAGCGCCGGGCAGGGCTTGCGCACCTGGTTGTGCAATTGGTCCACCAGGCTGCGCAGGGCGTCGATGGCGACCGGTTTGGAGATCAGTCCGATCACCTCCACATCGAGGTTCTTCGCCACCAGGCTTGCGGCCATCAGCATGCGCCGCGACGCCGCGCTCATGATCGCCAGCGCCGGTTTGCAGCGCAGGCCGGCCAGGCACTGGATAAATTGCACGCCGTCCATGCCGGGCATCAGCAGGTCGGTCAGCACCAGGTCGAAATCCCTCTGGCGCAGGCGCTCCAGCGCTTGCTTGCCGTCCAGGGCCGCTTCGAGCCTGAAATCCCCCAACTCACCGAGCAGGTGCTGCAGGTAGATGTGCTGCAGGGGGTGATCCTCGACAATCAGAATACTAATGGGCTTCATGGGTGATCCGTGCATAAGGCGCCAGGGAGTTGAAGAGAGCCCGCAACGCAAAGGGTTTGACCAGGCAATGGTTCATGCCTGCGGCCAGGCACAGGTCGGCCTCGCCGCGCATGGCGTTGGCGGTGGCCCCGATGATCGGCAGCGGGCAGCCCTGGCGACGCAGTTCGCGTGCCAGTGCGTAGCCGTTGAGGTGGGGCATGTTCACGTCGGTCAGCACCACATCGAAGTGGCCGGCGGCGTACAACTGCAAGGCTTCGCGGCCGTCGGCGGCCAGCTCCACGGTACAGCCGAGCTCCTCGAGTTGGTCGCGCAAGATCAGTTGATTGATGACGTTGTCTTCGGCCACCAGCAGGTGCAGGTTGAGTTGGCTCAGGTCGCGCGGGCGCGTCTGTGCATCGGTGCGGGCCACCCACAGGCCCTGTGCCTGGCTGACGGCCTGGTGAATCGCGCTGAGGTGATTGAGGTTGACGTGCCAGCCGCCGGCGTCGACCTCCAGCGCCGTGCACGCGCTGGCGCTCACGTGGATCACCGGGCCCGGCCAGTCGGGCACCAGCGAGGGATCGACACTGCCGGGGTGCACTTGCAGCAGCAGGTGATTGTCCGCCAGTGTCGGCAGGCCGGCCTGGGCCCGTGCGCCCCAGCGGCGCAACCAGCCGCTGATGGCGTGCGCCAATTCCGGGATCGGCGAGACCACGTAGACGGTTTCGGCCAGCAGGGGGGGCATGGGGTCGGTGGGCGCTTCTTCCAGCGGCAGGATCAGGCTGAAGCTGCTGCCCAGGCCCAGCTCGCTGACCATGCGGAGGTTGCCGTTCATCAACTCGGTGAGGCGCTGGCAGATCGGCAGGCCCAGGCCGGTGCCGGCAACCACGTTGGTGTTGCCTTCACTCTGGTAGAACGGCTCGAAGATCCGCGGCTGGTCTTCCTGGGCGATGCCTTTGCCGGTGTCCGACACCTGCCACAACAGGCTGGAGCGTTCGCCGTCGCGGCCCAGCACCTTGACCCGCAGCACTACGCGGCCGTAGTCGGTGAACTTCACCGCGTTGCTGAGCAGGTTGTTGAGAATCTGGCGCAGGCGCGTCACGTCGCCGATCAGCCGCTCGGGCAGTTGGGGGTCCAGGCACGCATACAGTTGCAGGCCTTTGCCCTGAGCCGCTGCGGCATAGCCCTGGATGATGTCGTGAACCACCTCCAGCGGCGAGAACTCGCTCAACTCCAGGGCCAGTTGCCCGGCTTCGATTTTCGAAACATCCAGCACGTCGCAGATCAGCTGCAACAGGGTCGAGGACGAGCCTTCGATGGCTTGCAGGTAGTCTCTCTGCTGTGCGTCCAGGTGCGTGCGCGCCAGCAGTTCGAGGGTGCCGAGCACGCCGTACAGCGGCGTGCGGATTTCATGGCTCATGGTTGCCAGGAACAGGGTCTTGGCTGCATTCGCCGCATCTGCCGACTGCCGCGCGTCTTCGAGCGCCGCCTCGACCTGCTTGCGCGTGCTGATGTCGCTGAAGGCGCAAAACAGCACATCTTCGCCGCGATAGCGGGTGGGGGCGCTGCTCAGGTACAGGTGGCGACCGTCGACGGTTTCAAAGTAATCGCAGTGCTCGCTTGCCTGCGCGTCGAATGCCTGCTCGATCCAGCCGGCGCGCAGGGCCTCGCGCTCGGGGCCGTCGCCCAGCCATTGCTGGGCCAGGGTGTTTTCCAGCACCACCTGGCCATCGGTGCGGCGCAGCACACAGAGGGCGACGGGGGCGGTCTGGATCACGTCGCGGCCGAACGCTTCGCTTTCGATCAACGCCTGTATGCGATGGATCGAGGGAATGATGAAGCGCTGGTCGACGCGGCGCATCACCAGCCAGATCAGCGCCAGGCTGCACAGGCAGAACACCAGCGAGCCGAGCAATTGTTTCCACAGCCCGGTGACCACTGCGCGCAGGTCGATGGAGTACATCAGTTGCCAGTCCGAGGACTTCAGGTGTTTGCGAATCACCAGGTGGTCGGGCAGCCAGCCGTTGCCGACGAAACCGAAGAAGCTGTCTTCCCGCGGTTTGAGAGGTTGCTGGCGCAGCTGCGCATCGGCGCGGTTGCTGAACACCAGCATGCCCTGGGAGTTGAGCATCATGAACTCACCGGCGCTGTGATCGCCCAGGGCCTGGGACACTCCGCGGCTTTCCATTTCCAGGCCCAGCCAGCCGGAGGCGGGGTCGCGGTCGTCGAGGCGAATGAAGATGTAGAGGTGCGCGTGTTGCTCGGTCTTGTCGCTGAGCCACAGTTCCTTGAGCGTGGCCGGGTCGCTGTGTTGCAGCGCTTTGAGGCGATTGAGCATGCACCTGGAAATCGGCAGCACCTGTGCGGTGGCGTCATACAGCCGTGTGACCTGCGGCACGGGGCTGGCGCTCACGTAGAGCAGGTTGACTTGTCTGGCCTTGAGGTAATCGCGCATGCGCGTGGTCAGCCAGAGGCTCCACTGGCTGCCCGGCGTGTCACCCAGTTGCAGGTGTTGTTCTTCTGCGGAGGCGGGGTAGATCGGCGAGCGCTTGCGTACCGCCGACAGGCTGAGGCTTTCGAGCAGGGCCTGGCGGTTGGTGAAAAAGGTGTGGGCTTGGGCGATGGCGCTGCTCATGTAGCCGCGCCGTTGCGAAATATCGTTGTTGAAGGTGGACAGCAGGAAGGTGTAGACCCCGCTGAGGATGCCGATCAGCAGCACGGCCGCGAAGATTCGCAACAGCCGCCTGGCGGCTTCGGGTCGGGAAAGGACGGGGTTGATCTGCAGCAGGTAACTTTTCAATCGCATCGGCGCACTGTAAGCAGGCGTGTGCGCCGGGGGCATAAGACGATCCTTAAAAGCCGGCTACTTGTAGTACATATCCACCACCACGGCGCCCTCGAACGGGCCGGGAATCGGCAGGGAGCGCCATTTCAGATCGGCGCGAAATTCATCGTGGCTCTGGCCCAGGCCCATCAACTGCTGCAGGGTGAACCAGGTATTGAACGCCAGCGGCTGCTGGCTCTCGGCGCGTGACAGCGAGATGCCCACCGAACGGTTGTTGTCCGGCACCAGCAGGCCGTTGATCACGCTGCCGCCGCCCGCCGTGCTGGCGAAGCGCGCGCTGACGGTGTAGGGGGTGTCGCAACCCTTGCGCAGGTTCAGGCTGAAGTTGGCGCTGCTGGCGACTTCGCCGATGGCCGCCTGGCGCGAGGGCGTGGGGAAGGTGACCACGCTGGGGGTGATGGTCAGGTCGGGGGTGCAGGGCACGAAGCGGATGTCGTTCATGCCGGTGACCACGTAGTTGAAGTTGCTGTTGGGCCGAGAGTTGAGCCCGCGCACGCCGTCCAGTTGAAACACGCGATAGGACGTGAGGGTGCTCGCCTGGCCGCTGGGGGGCGTGGGGTCGTATTTTTCGATGAACACGCTGAAGTTGAGGGTGAAGCGCGCCTTGTCCCAGCCGATGCAATTGGACGTGCAGCCACGGTCGGAATAGAACCCGGTGCTGACCTTGCCGCTGCTTTGGGTGATCGGCTGGTTGTTATAACGGATGCCCACGCGAATCCCCTTACCGATGCTCACGTTTGCCGGGTTGACGTAGAAATACACCAGCTCGCGGCCAACGCGGTAATCGTCCTTGCAGATCACGTTGGTGGAACGTGGCCCGGACTCCCAGATAATGGTGCCGTTGGGCGCGTCGGCGGCCACCGCCAGCGCGGTGCCCAGCGCTTCCTGGGTGATGATCGAGTCGGTGCCGTCCTCGCGGCACGCCAGCGCATGGCTGGTGGCAGGCAATACGGCGCAGGCCCACAGCAGCAGCGGCAGGCAGCGTTTGATAAGGGACATGGGGGCCTCGTGTTGGTTACTTGAGCGCCGCGCTGTGGCGGGTCTGCAAGCCGATATCGTTGATGTTGGTGAAGTGCAGGGTGGCGCCTGCGGACAAGGGGCTCGGTGCGGCCAGGGTTTTGCTCTCGCGGGGTTTGAGCAGCAGGTAGTCGCTGAGCACCTGGGTGTCGGTGTGCACGTCCACCAGCGACAGGTGAAACGCGCTGGGGTTGCTCACCGTAACGCTTTGCCCGCCGTCACTGCGCCATATCAACTGTGGCAGCGCCTCGGCTGAACCCCCCTTGAGCGTGGGCGGCCGATAGAGCAGCTTGAGCCGCTGGCGAATCGCGAACTGCACGGCGTTGGGTCTTTCCGGTTTCCGAGGGATTTCCATGATGTTGAGCCACAGCAGCGATTCACGGTCGCTGGGCAGGCCTTCGCCGGCGTACAGAATGCGCAGCTTGTGATGCTCGCCGGCGCCCAGCTTTACCAAAGGTTCGGTCGCGGCGAACAGCACCGTGCGGTCGTCGGGAGCGTCGCCGGTGATCCAGGTTTGCACCACCATTTCACGGTTGGCCTGGTTGACCACACTGATGCTGGCGTCCCTGTCCTGGCCGAAATAGATCAGGCGCGTGCCTTCGATTTTCAGCGCCGCATGGGCGGGCGGTGGCGCGAGGGCCAGCAGCGCACTGGCCAGAAGCAGCATTCTGAGTAGGAACATGAGCACGGGAACATCCATGGAAGCGTAGGGGAACGCAGGCCATGGTAGGGAGAGGTCGGCGCGATGGCTTTGAGGCGATTCTTAAAAGCACTTGCCTTGGGCGCGCCCGCGCTGTGCCGTTTCAGAATCGCCTTAAAGTCAGGTCTGACCCGTGACGGTTAACGTGGTCGGCGTTGAATGATCGACGTTGATGCCCAACTGTCAGGTTTACCCTATGCCCAATAAAGCCTTACGCCTTGTGATTGCCGATGCCGAGCTGCTGCCTCGGATCAAGATCGAGAAAATGCTCAACCAGCTGGGCTATCACCGTATCGCCCCGCTGAGTTCGTTCGATGAGCTGCAGGCGTTGACGCGCGCGGGCGGTGTGGCGTTCGACCTGTTGATCATCAATACCGCGCTGGTGCATTCGCGGCAGAT
Organism: Pseudomonas sp. PvP025; assembly: GCF_017832155.1. NCBI lineage: Bacteria > Pseudomonadati > Pseudomonadota > Gammaproteobacteria > Pseudomonadales > Pseudomonadaceae > Pseudomonas > Pseudomonas sp. PvP025. Next base: position 763,475 of record NZ_JAFIBJ010000001.1, read on the forward strand.
CAACCTGTTGAAGTACTGCCACGACAACCCCTTGATCCGCCACACGCTGATCTACGACGGGCAATGCGCACAGCCCTCGATGATGTCGGTGTCGGTGAGCCAGACCCTTCACCTCGCCCTGTCGCAATCGCCGGACTTCAACTCGCTGCGCTGTTGCATGGAGATTGTCGACCCGACGCACAGCCTGCCGCTTGTCGAGCGGCCAACCTTGCGCGCGGTTGACACACGGCCGAGCCCACCTGCTGCTTTGCCGCGCACACCGTTCAAGGGCGATGCGGCGGTGGTGGCGTGCGCGGTGGGGTTATCGCCCAAGGGCTGAGGGCAGCTATTTCAGGTAACCGCACTGTTGGGGGCCGCTATCCAGACCGTCACACGGTTGTGGCGAGCGGGCTTGCCCCGCGTTGGGGTGCGAAGCAGCCCCATTCAACGAGCATGCGGTACACCTGACACTGCACAGTGCCTGGTTTTTGGGGCTGCTTCGCACCCCAACGCGGGGCAAGCCCGCTCGCCACGACAAGCCCGCTCGCCACGACAAGCCCGCTTGCCACAACAAGCGGGCTTGCCACGACAGGTGTGGCGGCGCCTGGCGGGATTGATAGGCTTCGAAAGCGCTACTTGTCCTTGCGCGCGTCCATGGTCTTGCGATGCTCCGCCAGGAACGGCTGCTCGGCCGGGTCAAAGCGATCGATCCCGGCGGTGAAGCGGTGCCAGTACGGATACAACGGCTGGCGCCGCGTGACGGCCTCGATGCGCGATGACTGTTCCTCGGTGAGTTTCAGCTCGGTGGCGGCCAGGTTGTCGCGCAGGTGCTCCTCGGTGCGGGCGCCGATGATCAGCGAGGTGATCCCCGGACGGTCCTTGAGCCAGGCCAGGCAGGTGCGTGCCACCGATACGCCGTGCTCGTCACCGACGGCGGCGAGGGTCTCGATGATGTCCAGCGCGCGTTCCTGGTCATGCACGTAGGGTTCCGGCCAGTCGCTGCCCTGGCGGGTGTTGGCCGGCGGCTTTTGCCCGCGTCGGGTCGAACCGGTCAGCAGGCCTTCGCCCATCGGGCCCCACACCAGGGTGCCGATGTTCTGGTCCAGCGCCAGCGGCAGCAGTTCGTACTCGGCCTCGCGGGATTCCGGGGTGTAGTAGATCTGCTGGGTGATGGGCTTGAGCATGCCATGCAACTCGGCCTTGCCCAGGGCTTTCATCATTTGCCAGGCGGTGAAGTTGCTGGTGCCGAAGTAGCGGATCTTGCCCGAACCCACCAGCAGGCGCAGGGCTTCGAGGGTTTCCTCGATCGGCGTCAGGCCGTCCCAGTTGTGCAGTTGATACAAGTCGATGTGGTCGGTGCCCAGGCGCTTGAGGCTGGCTTCGCAGGCGCGAATCAGGTGGTAGCGCGAGGAGCCGGAGTTGTTCGGGTTGTCGTCCACGGGGCTGCGGCCCTTGGTGGCCAGCAGGATGTCGTGGCGCTTGTCGCCCAGGGCCTTGCCGACCACTTCCTCGGCCAGGCCGTGGGAATACAGGTCGGCGGTGTCGACCATGTTCACGCCCGCTTCGAACGCGATATCAAACATGCGCCTGGCCTGGGGCACATCCACCGCGCCGCATTTTTCGAACTCGGCGCGCCCGCCGAAGGGCACGGTGCCCAGGACGATTTCGGATACCAGCAAGCCCGAATGGCCCAGTTGTCGATACTGCATGTCGCCTCCTGTTTCACATTGAACGTAGGGTTGTGAACGACACAGGGCGCGATAGTTTGAATTTTTTTACCTGAAAAAACGCCGAGCTGTTGCTGGCTAGAACACCGCCTTGACCTGCAGCCCCAGCAGCAGGGCATTGTCGATGTGTTCGCCGGTAAACGCGCCTGGCTCGATGATGTATTGCACATCCGGGCGCAGGCTCAGCCACGGCGTGGCCTGGTAGCCGTAGCTGAGTTCGATCAGTTGTTCGGCGCTGTCCAGTCCGTCAAAGCCGGCACCGACCCGACTGCGCGGGTTTGGCACGGCGCGCCCGTAACCGAGGGCGAGGGTATCGCGCGGCCTGCCGGTGAACGGCTGGTACAGCACCACACCGGTGCCGTACCACTTGCTGAACGGCGAGGCCGCTTCGCTGGCCGCCGAGTACTGACCGAACACATGCAGGCTGCGGCCCTTGCTCACGTCGCTGGCCCACACCGCCTGATCCATCAACAGGTAGTGACCGCTGCGGCCGCTGACCTGCCGGTCGCTGCCGATGCGTTTCACCTCGGAGCTGTCGTGGTAGTAACCGAGCTTGTATTCGCCGGGCAGGGCGCCTGCGTGTTTGTACACCAGCTCGACCGGCACGACGGTGCCGGTGGTGCGTTTGGGCCCCAGGTGCCAGGCGCGGCTGGCGTTGCCGTTGCTGTCCGGGTCGACGTTGAACGCCGCCACCCGCAGTTGCCAGGCCGCGGAAAAGTCGTATTTGAGCCGCACGCCCAGACGCGCATTCGGGTAGTTGGTCCAGCCACTGCCGCCGGACATGTTCAGCGGGTGGCCGCAGAGTCCGGCGTTCATGAAGTTGCACAGGATGCCGCTGTCCAGGCCGCCGAGGTCGTTGCCCATGGCCATGTAGCCGAGCTTGACGTTCAGCGCCTGGGTGAACAGCGTGCGTTCGTAACTCAATTCGGTGAGCCGGGTGTAGAGGCCGCCGTAGTTTTCCTGGATCGGCAGGCGGTTGCCCACCAGGTCCTCGGAGGCGCTGTTGCCACGGCGGTCATTGACGGTCAGTTGAATACGGTCGTTGTTGCTCAGACCGTAGAGCTTGCCGAGATCGAACTGCACGCCGAGCTTGAGGTTTTGCGAGTAGCGCGCCGAACGGTGCGTGCCGCCCTTGGCGTTGTAGGCGGTCTCGCCGCTGTAGTCGCCGGTGAAGCGGATACCTTGCGCTTCCAGTTCACGGCGCAGGCCGCCCCAGTCGCCGGTGAGGGTGGTGTTGTCGGCGTATGCGGGCAGCGCGGTGGCAAATGTCAGGCCCAGCAGCAGGCCGCCGAGTCGGGGGTCGGAAAAAAATGCAGTCATGGGGGGACTTCCATACAGAAGGCGCGGTGCCACGTGGGGCACCGCGCGCGCAGGGTTATGGCAGGGCGTAGGCGATCACGTAGTCGCCACGGTCGGTGGACTGGCGAGCGCCACCGGCGGTGACCACGATGTACTGCTTGCCGGTTTTGGGCGAGACGTAGGTCATCGGGCCGCCCTGGCTGCCCACGGGCAGGCGGGCTTTCCACACTTCGTCACCGTTGCCGCTGTTGAAGGCGCGCAGGTAGAAGTCCTGGGTGCCGGCGATGAAGATCAGGCCGCCCTGGGTCGACAGGGTGCCGCCCAGGGTGGGCAGGCCGATCTTGATCGGCAGGTGCATGCGGATGCCCAGAGGGCCGGTGTCTTCCACCGTGCCGACCGGCACTTGCCAGGCGATTTTTTGCGTCTTCATGTCAATCGCGGTGAGGGTGCCGAACGGCGGCGCCTGGCACGGAATGCCGGCCACCGACAGGAAGCGGTTCTTGTTCACCGCATACGGCGTGCCCTTGAGCGGCACGGCGCCCATGCCGGTGTTCAGTGCTTCACCACCGGAGGCGGCCAGCGCCTTGTTCTGCGACGGCACCATCTGGATCCACAGGCCCAGGCGCATGTCGTTGACGAAGATAAAGCCGTGCACCGGGTCGGTGGAGAGACTGCCCCAGTTCATGCCGCCGAGCGAACCCGGGAAGCTCAGGGATTTGTCGGTGCCTGGTGCGGTGTAGAGGCCGTCGTAGCGCATGCCCTTGAAGTCGATGCGGCACAGCAACTGGTCGTACGGCGTGGCGCCCCACATGTCCGATTCGCTGAGGGTTTGCGCGCCGATCTGCGGCATGCCGACGGATTTAGGCTGGGTTTTCGCGTAGGGCTCGTTGGGAATGTTGGCGGCCTTGACCGGCACTTCCTGCACATCGGTGAGCGGTTTGCCGGTGGCGCGGTCAAGCACGTAGATCTGCCCGGCCTTGGTGCCGATCACGACTGCCGGCACGGCTTTGTCGCTGCCCGGTGGGGTGAAGTCGATCAGGCTCGGCTGCATTGGCAGGTCGAAGTCCCACAGGTCGTTATGGACGGTCTGGTACACCCATTTTTCCGCGCCGGTGGAGGCGTCCAGCGCCAGCACCGAGGCGCCGTACTTGTGATTGAGCGCAGTGCGCTCCACGCCGTAGATGTCGGTGGACGAGCTGCCCATGGGCAGGAAAACCGTGTTCATCAGCGGGTCGTAGGACATCGGCGCCCAGCTGTTGGGCGTGCTGCGCACGTAGGTGCTGCCAGCAGCCGGCGCCTGCTTGTCTTCGGGGTTGCCCGGGTCGAAGGCCCAGCGCATCTGGCCGCTGATCACATCAAAACCACGGATCACGCCGCCCGGCATGTCGGTCTGCACGTTGTCCGCCACGCGGCCGCCCACCACCACGGTGGTGCCAGCGATCAACGGCGCCGAGGACAGTTGGTAGTAGCTGTCCGGCACATTGCCCAGGCCCGCCTTGAGGTCGACCTGGCCATGGGTGCCGAAGTCTTCGCAGAACTGGCCGGTGTCGGCGTCCACGGCGATCAGGCGTGCGTCGATGGTGTTGGTCAGCAGACGGCGCTGGCACTGCGCACCGGCGGGTACGCTGGCGGCGATGACCGGCGAGCTGCCCGGTTGGGTGGGCTGCTTGAGCGGCGCGGTGGCGTCGAAATACGCCATGCCACGGCAACGCTGCCACACCGCCGACTGGGCGTTGACCTCGTTCTTCCACAATTCCTTGCCGGTGTCGGCATCCAGTGCGATCAGGTTGTTGTGCGGCGTGCAGATGAACACCTTGTTGCCGATCTGCAGCGGCGTGAGCTGGTCTTCGGCGCCGTTGCCGTCGCTGATGGCCACGTCACCGGTGCGGTAGGTCCAGGCCACTTTGAGCTTGTCGACGCTGTCACGGTTGATCTGGTCCAGCGCGGCGAAGCGGCTGCCGCCTTCGGTGTTGCCGTAGTGGGCCCAGTCTTTCTGCGCATCGGCTGCAGTCACCGGCGTGACGCCAGGACCGGCGCCGGTAGGGGCAACGCTCGGATGGGCGACAAACATATTGCCCGCCGCCACAGCCACGCCCACCGCCAGCACAGCCGCCACGCCATACGCGCCACGCGCAGGCCGGCCGACCAGCAGCGGGTACACCAGCGCCACCACCAGGCCAATGGCTGCAAACATGAACAGCCGCGAGAACAGTGGCCAGAACACCAGGCCCACGTCCGCCACCGCCCAGATCGCCGTGCCGACGAGGAACGCGCCGAACAGCCACGCGCCCGCCGCTTTGCGTTTGGCGATCAACAGCCCGGCAATCGCCATGGCCACGCCGCCGATCAGGAAGTACCAGGAGCCACCCAGGCTGACCAGTTTGGCGCCGCCGACGGCAAGCGCAAGGCCGAGCAGGGCGATGATCACGCCCAGGCCCAGCAGGAAGAATCTAGAGACGCCAGCGGCGCGCGGTGCTCGTTTCATGTCGAAAGGACTCGATTGAGAGAGGGCAAAGACCGGATTTTAGCAACATAAGTAACCGGTTAGTACATTACAGTCTCGCAATAGACTGTTACCGAGACTGCCACAGTCAATTGAGAGGGGGGGGGTGAGGCCATCACTGTGGCAAGCCCCAATGCCAGTCAGTTAAGCGCAGCTCCCCTGTGGGAGCGGCGGTGCGACGATTTTCCTGGCCTTTGCCGGCAGCGCCTCGCGGCTGAGCCGCATCATTGTGCTGGGCACCGTGGTGCGTGCGGTGTCGCTGTGCGCGATGGCGGCCAACCCGCCGCTGGGGTTCACCCTGGCGGCACTCGCCGGGCTGGGGTTCGGCATCACGGTGAGCAATGTCAGCAGCAATATGACCCTGCAAGGCGCCGCGCCGGAAGCGCTGCGGGGCAGGGTCATTGCGTTTTATATCGCCATGCGTTTCGGCTTTGAAGCGATTGGCGGTTTGCTGGCCGGCCTGCTGGCGGCAGCCCTGAACGTGCAATGGACCCTGTTGGTGGCGGGGGTGTTGTTGGGGGCCTACCAGGTGTGCAGTGGGTTGCTGCATAAAAGGGCCGAGAAAGGGCGGCGCTAAAACGCTTGCCGCCGCCCTGGCTGGCTAGAACTTGAAGCGCCCCACCAGCCCCTTGAGCTGCGCGGAAATATCCGTCAAGCGCCCCGAACCGGTCTGCGCCGAATGCGCGAAGCCTTCGACCAACTGCGCATCGGCATGGATCTGCGCGATATGGCGGTTGATCTCCTCGGCCACCTGGTGCTGTTCCTCGGCGGCGGTGGCGATCTGGGTGTTCTGGTCGCGGATCGAATCCACCGAGCCACGGATCTTGTCGAAGCTGTCGCGGGCCTGCTGGATGCGCTCCACGCTGGTGTGTGACACCTGCAGGCTGCCCTGCATCTGCTGGGTCACTTCCTGGGTGCGGCGGGCGAGGTTGCCGAGCAGGCTGTCGATTTCGCCGGTGGAGTCGGCCGTGCGGCGCGCGAGGGCGCGGACTTCGTCGGCGACCACCGCAAAGCCACGGCCCTGGTCACCGGCGCGCGCGGCTTCGATGGCGGCGTTGAGCGCCAGCAGGTTGGTCTGTTCGGCAATCGAGCGGATGGTGTCAAGGATGGTGTTGATGTTGTGGCTGTCCTGCTCCAGCAACTGCATGGTATGGGTCGACTTCTGCAGGTCTTCGCTGAGCTTGAGCACGCTGCCGGTGGCTTCGCCGATATGCTGCTCGCCGGTGTGCACGTCGCGGTAGCCCTGGTCGGCGCTCGCGGCGGCGGCGCTGCAGGAGCGTGCGACTTCGTTGGCGGTGGCCACCATTTCGTTGAACGCGGTGCTCACCAGTTCCACCGCTTCACGCTGGCGACCGGCGGCCTGGTTCAGGTTGTTGGCCACATCGCTGGTGTCGGCGGCGGCGGTTTGCAGGTCGGCGGACGCGTTGCCGATGCGCTGCACCAACTGCGCGATCATGCCCAGGAACTGGTTGAACCAGCCGGCGAGAATGGCGGTTTCGTCCTTGCCCTGCACCTTGAGCTGGCGCGTGAGGTCGCCTTCACCTTCGGCAATTTCCTGCAGGCCGTCGGCCACGCCGCGAATCGGGCGCACGATCACCCGGGCGAAACTGGCGCCGACGATGGCGAAGACAATCGCGAGGGCGGCAGCAATGGCGGCGATCAACAAGGTGAGACGGGTGGCGTCGGCCATCACCTCGTCACGTTTGATCAGGCCGATAAAGCGCCAGCCCAGGTCTTTGGAGCTGACCACGTTGGCCATGTAGGGCACGCCGTCGATCTCGACCTGAGTCACGCCGTCGCCGCGCTTGGACAGCTGCGCGTAGTTGGGGCCCAGCTCGGCCAGGGGCTTGAAGTTGTGCTTGGCATCGCTTGGGTCGACCAGCACGTTGCCATTGGCTTCCACCAGCATCAGGTAGCCGCTGTCGCCCAGCTTGATGTTGCGCACCAGTTCGGTGAGCTGCTTGAGCGACACATCCAGGCCAACCACGCCGACGATCTTGCCGGCGGCATCGGCGACGGTGTGCACGGTGCCGATCAGCGTCACATCGTCGGCCGCCCAGTAATAGGCGCCCGTGCGCACGGTGGTGCCTGGCGCGGCGACGGCGGCCTGGTACCAGGGGCGCAGGCGCGGGTCGTAGTTGCTGATCTTGGGGTCATCCGGCCAACTGGCGTAGCCGCCGTCGCTCAAGCCCAGAGACAGGTAGGCGGTGCTGGCATGGCTTTTGGCGAACTGGTCGAAAATCGCCAGCAGTTCCTGATTGGTCGGGGTCAGCGGGATTTTCGCCGCGTCGGCGCCCACGTAGCTCTTGAGATCCTTGGCCGCGACCATGCGTGGGTCCTTGGCCAGGTAGTCGACGTTCTGACTGATGCCGTCGAAAAACTGCTTCATGCCATTGTCGATCTGACGGATTTCGCGGCCGCTGCTGTCGAGGAAATTGGCCTTGGCCCCCTCGCGCACATTGAGCACGACCAACACCGCGACGAGGATCACCGGCACGCACGCGATAGCCGCGAACGCCCAGGTCAGCTTCTGCTTGATATTCATGACTTCACCCGCGGATATTTATAGTTTTGGCAAGGGGAAACGCTAGCGCTGAATGTCGCATGGTTTGTTTTGAGGGGAGATTGCCATGCGTACCCCCGGTTTATCGACCGAGGGGGCATTCACTTGAGGAGAGTGGTGGATCAGCCGGGGGTGGAGTCGGCGAGGGTGTCACGGCGCATCGATTGCAGGTTTTTCTCGATGGTTTCGCAGATGGCTTCCATCTGGATCTGGTGTTCGCTGGAGCGGAACGGGCTTTGCAGGTCGGTGCCGATGCGCTCGATGGCCAGCAGCATGAAGCCCACCACGGTGGACGCCAGCGGTGTGAACCAACCCAGGGATTCCACCAGGCCCACCGGCACGATCAGGCAGAACAGCGAGATGAACAACCGGGGAAAGTACACATAGGGGTAGGGCAGTGGCGTATTGGCGATGCGCTCCATGCCGCCCTGGGCGTTGGACAGATCGACCATCGTCGATTCGATCCGCGCCAGGCGAATGCTGTCCAGGTGCCCGGCCTTGTATTCGCGCGACAGTATCGCTGCGGAGCCGGTGAGAATGTCATTGGCAAAGTTGTTGGTGGCGCCATTGCGCGCGAATTCTTCGGCGGGAATAAACGCACGGACCTCATCCGGGCATGGCTTGCCCCGCAGGTGAGCGGCCAGGCAGTTCACGTAGGCCACATGCCGGCGCAGCAAGGTGGACTTGATCGGGTTCACGTCACTGCCGGGGTCGTCAAGCAGGGTCAGCACCTGGCGCGCGAAACTGCGCGAATTGTTGACCATCGCCCCCCACAGCGTGCGCGCTTCCCACCAGCGGTTGTAAGCGCTGCTGTTGCGAAAGCTGATCAGCACGATCAACGCCGAACCCAGCAGCGTGAGCGGCATCAGCGGCAGGTTGACCTTGGCGTTGAGGAACAGCATGAAGTCCACCGTCACGGCGATATCCCACAACAGCAGCCAGAACAGGGACCAGCCCACGTAGCCCATGGTCTTGATGATCAGGCGGTATTTTTTGAGGATGGCGGCTTTCAAATGAGGACCTCGCGGCGGGGCGGTGAGCGACTATGCTCTAGCTCGGACGCCAGCGTGCGGGGAAGGTTCGGCGCGGGACTGAATCGGTTAAGCCACTTAGGTTGTTTCGGAACAATTTTGGTAACGACGCGGTCCGCTTGTTTAATCACTATAGATTGCGCTCAAGGCAAAACGCCATTATCGGTACTGCAATTGAGATCAGTGCATCCAAGTTGTTTGATCAGGGCTTTTTCTCATGTGTGGCAGTTCGTTGAAGTTGGCGATGGAAGAGTCGGTGCAAGCGTTTGAGCAGCATGTGGAGTTTGACGCTTGCATGCGTATTCATTACAAGATGTTGCTGGAGACCTATGCAAAAAGAGCATTTTTTTATAAGACGGCTTTGAAGTTCAACCGTTTGATGGTGTCGTTTACGTTGCTCGGCACCTATTTTTCCAAACCGGTGCCGTTACTGTCCGAGGTCAAAGAGTTTTGTGTGGCGCGCGGTTTTTCTTCCCGGAACAGTCTTGAGTCGATATTCCTGCTGTTTCGCGCATTGGGGTTCATGAAGGTGGCGGGGCACCCGGATGACAGCCGCCTGCGGGTATTCGGCCCGTCGCCCCAGGCCTGTCAGGAGGTCAGGTTACTGCTCAGGTCGGTGGTGGAACCGACGCAGATGATGTGCGCCGGGCAGGACATTTTTGCGGGCGTGGAGCAGTTGGACGATCACGCCTATCTGTCCCGTTATTTCAAGGGTTATGCGACCCTGCTCGGCAATGACCTGTCGATTGATCTGTTGTTGCCTGACTGTTATTGGCTGGTCAAGCGCGATGCCGGGCATATGTTGATGCTGGCGATTTATAACGATGCCTGTGCACCGGATAATTCGGGGGCAAGTTTCCGCGTGTCCTCCTATTTGTCTATCGCCGAACAACTGTCCGTGTCCAAGACCCATGTTATTCGCCTCGTGCAGGAAGGCGCTGATCGGGGGTATTTCAAGGTGCATTCGAAAACCCAATTGGAAGTACTGCCGTCCTTTATAAACCTGGTCCGAAGATTCATGGCGTATTCATTTGCCACTTGCTTGCACAGTCTTAAACTGAGTCATGTCAGCCGCACATAGACCGCCAGCGCACGGAGAGTCAAGGGATGCCGAATAACGTGAAACTCAGGCCGCGCATGCAACGTCTGTTGTCTCCGGCGGTGACTCAAGCCGAACTGATCGGCATCATCGCCTGGCTGGGCGTGTTGCTGGCCGGGCCGCTGAAGACAGCCGGCATTGCGGAAGGGCTGGTCACGCTGGGGCTGCTGCTGGTGTGCGGCTACCACCGTGTGGCCACCAACTTTTTCGTCTGGCGTGTGCTGGGTGTGGTGTACATGGTGTTGCTGTGCGTCGGTTTCTTCCATGTGATCGGCGCCAACCTGGAGCTGCGCGTGTTTGCCTTGCCGCTGGCGGTGACCCTGGTGGTCAGCAGCGCGCTGCTGTTTATCTCGGTACAGGACTTTTTGCTCTGCGCGGCGCTGGTGTGGGCGGTGATGTGGCCGATCCTCTCCGAGTCGTTCTACGAGGGCGCGCAGGTTTATCTGTTCATCTTCTGCGCGGCGTCGGTGTCGATCGGGTTCATCCTGAGTTTTTCCTACCTGAAGAACCTGCGTTCCGTGCTGCTGGTGGAAAGCGAGTTTCGTGTGTTGGCGCAGACGGACTACCTCACCTCCATTCTCAACCGGCGCGCACTCATGGAGAGTTTTGCCAAGTTGATTGCTGCGGGGCAGAGCGGCTATTTCCTGATGCTGGACATTGACAGTTTCAAGCTCAAGAACGACCAGTTCGGCCACGATGTCGGCGACCGGATTTTGTGCGCGATGGCCGATTGCCTCAAGGCCACACCCGGCAGTCACAGTTTCGGCCGCATCGGCGGTGAGGAATTCGGCGTATTGCTGGTGGGGGACGACCCTTCAGTGGCCAGTGCGTTTGCGTTGCGCCTGCTGCACAACATTCGCTGCAGTGTTGCGCCGCCCCATCATTACACCTGCAGCGCGGGCATGACCGGCTTCGCGGCGGGAGCGGACATGTCGACGGTGCTCAAGAATGCCGACCGCAACCTGTATATGGCCAAGCGCAACGGCAAGGACTGTGTCTATCTGGACGGCGCGCCGGTGCGGGAGCAGTGCGGTGACGCGGACACTCGCGTCACCACCAGGGTCTGAATCAGCCCTGGGCCAGGATGCTCGCCAGCAGCCCGGGAAAGCGCGTCTCCAGTTCCTCGCGGCGCAGCGAGTTCATGTGAGTGGTGCCGACGCTGCGGGTGTGCACCAGCCCGGCGTCACGCAGCACGCGGAAATGGTGGGACATGCTCGACTTGGGGCGCCCACCGTCCAGTTCGCCGCAGGAGGCCTCCGGCACGCCGGCCAGGCAGCGCACGATATCCAGGCGCACGGGATCACTCAGGGCATACAGCAGGCGCTCGAGTGTGAGGTCTTGCAGGGCTGGGTGTTTGAAGGCTCGCATGGCGGCGGATGATAACAGGGGGGTAGCGCCGAATACCATAGTTCGATTACCATCGAACTATCGAATTACCCACTTCACTTCTGGAGTTTCCCGATGACTGCACTGTTCGAACCGTTCACGCTCAAGGATGTGACACTGCGCAATCGCATTGCGATCCCTCCAATGTGCCAATACAGCGCCGATGACGGCATGGTTAATGATTGGCACCTCGTGCACCTGGCCAGCATGGCCCGTGGCGGCGCCGGGTTGCTGGTGGTCGAGGCCACCGCAGTGTCACCGGAAGGGCGCATCACGCCAGGCTGCGCCGGTATCTGGAGCGATGCCCACGCCCAGGCTTTCGTGCCGATGGTCAAGGCGATCAAGGCCGCCGGTGCCGTGCCGGGCATCCAGATCGCCCACGCCGGCCGCAAGGCCAGTGCCAACCGCCCGTGGGAAGGCGATGACCACATGCCACCCTCCGACCCGCGTAGCTGGGAAACCATTGCGCCTTCGGCGATTGCCTTCGGTGCCAACCTGCCCAACGTTCCGCGCGCCATGACCCTGGACGACATTGCCCGCGTCAAGCAGGACTTCGTCGACGCCGCGCGCCGCGCCCGTGACGCCGGCTTTGAGTGGATCGAGCTGCACTTCGCCCATGGCTATCTGGGCCAGAGCTTCTTCTCCGAGCATTCCAACCAGCGTACCGACGCCTACGGCGGCAGCTTCGACAACCGCAGCCGTTTCCTTCTCGAAACCCTGGCCGCCGTGCGTGAAGTCTGGCCGGAGAACCTGCCGCTGACCGCGCGTTTCGGCGTGATCGAATACGACGGCCGCGACGAGCAGACCCTCACCGAATCCATCGAGCTGGCCCGCCGCTTCAAGGCCGGTGGCCTGGATTTGCTCAGCGTCAGCGTAGGTTTCACCATTCCTGACACCAACATCCCATGGGGCCCGGCGTTCCTTGGGCCGGTGGCCGAGCGCGTACGCCGCGAAGCCGGTATTCCAGTGACCTCGGCCTGGGGCTTCGGCACGCCGGACCTGGCTGAAGCTGCGTTGCAAAATGGCCAGCTGGACCTCGTCTCGGTAGGCCGCGCGCACCTGGCCGACCCGCACTGGGCGTATTTTGCCGCCAAGGAACTGGGTGTGGAAAAAGCCTCGTGGACCTTGCCCGCGCCTTACGCGCATTGGCTGGAGCGCTATCGCTAAGGCGAGCTGTACCGCTGCATGAGCCACTCGATCGAGTGGCTTTTTTTTGCGTGGATTTTGTTTGGTAGAACCTTTGATACAAAGTGGACACAAGAAAAATAACAAATGAGAATGCATGTCAAACGAGAATGCATTGATATACCATGCGCCTCGAAATTGGCAGGGATGCCGTCCCATCTGGCTCTTTACTAGGTCCGTTATCCATGCGTCGTACCCTGATTTCCATCTGTGTGCTTCAGGCGTTTTCTCCGTTCACCTGGGCAGAAGATGCTCCCGCCGACAAGGCCAGTATCGAGCTGCAAGCCACCAACGTGACCGGCGCGGCCGACTACGAAACCGCGCAGGGGCCGGTCAAGGGCTACCGCGCCACCCGCTCGGCCAGTGCGACGCGTACCGACACCTCGATTCATGAAACCCCGCAGTCCATCAGCGTGGTGCCCAAGGATGTGGTCGAAGACATCGGCGCCACGCGCCTGCAGGAAGCCCTTGACTATGCCGGCGGTGTGGGTCGGGCGAACAACTTTGGCGGTCAGGGCCTCACCAGCTTCACCGTGCGCGGCTTTACCACTGCCGAGTTCTACCGCAACGGTTTCCCGATCAACCGTGGCTACCCGGCCATGCCGGACGCCAACACCATCGAACGCCTGGAAGTACTGCGTGGGCCGGCGACCATGCTCTACGGCCGCGGCGATCCCGGCGGCACTTTCAACGTGGTCTCCAAGCAACCCTTGGCCGAGCGCACCGTCACCCTTGGCAGCCAGCTCGATGACCAGGGCATGAAGCGCGGCACCCTCGATGCGTCCGGCCCGCTGGATGAAGAAGGCCGCCTGGCCTATCGCCTGAACGTGGTGGGCGAGGGCGGCGATACCTTCCGCGACCACGTATCCACCGAACGCTACGGTGTGGCCCCGGTGCTGACCTGGCAGGCCAACGACGCGACCAAGGTGATCTTCGAAGGCGACTTCATCCGCAACAACCATCCGCTGGATCGTGGCCTGACGCGCTTCGCCAACCAGCGCAGCACGCCGTCGCGCGACACCTTCTGGGGCGAAAAGTACGCCGGTGACCTGCACAACGACAACAACATGGCCCAGCTGCGTTTCGAGCACATGCTCAACGACAACTGGACCCTCGGCGGCGGTGTCCAGTGGCTGGACGGCACCATGAAGGGCGACGGCGTCGAGGCAAACAACGCCGCCAGCCTGGGCGCCGACGGCCGCACCCTGCAGCGCAACTTCAACTACCGCAAGCTGGAATGGACCGACCAGGATTACCAGCTCAACCTGACCGGGCACTTCTCCACCGGCGGTTTCGAGCACACGCTGCTGACCGGTGTCGAGTACGAAGACTACGACTACAAGTCGATCATCCAGCGTTCCAGCGCGGCGACGGGTACGTTCCCCATCGACATCTTCAATCCGGTCTACGGCCAGCCGCGTCCAGCGCTGACCCGCACCCCCACCCACGACAAGGAAAACCTCAAGACCTACGCCGTCTTCGTCCAGGACCAGGTGGCGTTGACCGAACGCCTGCGTGTGTTGGCCGGTGCGCGCTTCGAGCGTTTCGAGCATCAGTACACGTCCTATGTGCCGGGCGTGAAACCCTGGGACGCGGCCGACAACGCCGTCACCCCACGGGTCGGCATCCTGTATGACCTGACCGACACCGTAGCCCTGTACGCCGATGCCGCGCGTTCGTTCAAACCCAACACCGGAGCCAGCCGCCTGGGTGGCGGGTTCGATCCGGAGCAGGGCAAGTCCTATGAGATGGGGCTCAAGTGGGAGGCGCTGGAGCAGTTGAGCGTTGACGCGGCGATCTACCAGATCGAGAAGAAAAACGTGCAGGGCACCGACCCGCTCGACTCAGCCTTCAACGTTGCGACGGGCCAGGTGCGCAGTCGCGGGTTCGACCTCAACGTGGCCGGCAACCTGACGCCGGAATGGCGGGTGATCGGCGGCTATGCCTACGTGGATGCCGCCGTTACCAAGGACACCACGGTGCGCACCGGCACGCGCCTGGCCAACATCCCGCGCAACAGCTTCAGCCTGCTCAACGTGTATGAGTTCCAGGACGGCACGCTCAAGGGGCTGGGGCTGGGCGCAGGCGGCAAATACGTCGCCGAGCGCGCCGGGCAGACCAGCAACTCGACGTTCACCATGGGCTCCTACACCGTGGTCGACCTGCTTGGTTACTACAAGGTCAACGAAAAGGTCAGGCTGAACCTGGACGTGAAGAACCTGTTCAACAAGGAGTATGAAGAAGGCTCGTTCCTGAACTTCTATGCGTATCCGGGTGAACCGCGCACCGTGCAGGTGGGGATTTCCTACACCCTCTGACCCTGAGCTATCCCTATGACGAACGGGCTGGCAAGTAGGCTTGCTGTGGCGAGCGGGCTTACTGTGGCGAGCGGGCTTGCCCCGCGTTGGGGTGCGAAGCGCCCCCAATCAGGGAAAACGCGGTGTACCTGATACTGCACAGTGTGGTCTTGGGGCTGCTTCGCACCCCAACGCGGGGCAAGCCCGCTCGCCACAACCCTGTTCCCACAGGGCCGGGAGCCAGTCTAAAGCGGCGTCAACACGTTCATCACCGTATCCAGCGCCACACGGGTGTCATCCAGCTGCACCAGCGAGGCGTGCCGTGCGCCCAGGGCGTCGCGGTTCTGGATTGCGGTGAGGATCGCCTTGTGCCGGGGCAGGCTCAGGCCCTGGATATCCGGGCGGCGGTTGGTGATGTTGATCGATTCGCGCAACGGCAGCGACAGCATGTTGCACATGTAGGCGAGCAGGTCGTTGCGCGTGGCGTCGGCGATGGCGCGGTGAAAGTCCAGGTCGGCCTGCAACAGCTGCTCGTGGGTTTTCGCGGTTTCCATGCCCTGGTAGGCCTGCTCGATGCCGGCGATGTCTTCGTCGGTGGCAGTGGTCGCGGCCATCGCGGCGATTTCCGGTTCGAGGATGCGCCGCACGCCAGCCAGTGTGTTGAAAAACTCACTGTGGGGCGTGGACTGCATCAACCAGGACAGCACGTCCGGGTCGAGCAGGTGCCACTTCAGCCGGGGTCGCACCACCGCGCCCACCCGGGGCTTGGAATACACCAGACCCTTGGCGCTCAGCACCCGGGTGGCCTCACGCAGGACCGAACGGCTGACCTTGTATTCCTCGCACAGCGTGGCTTCCATGGGCAGCCGCTCTTCGGGCTTGAAGCGACCGGAAACGATGTGCATGCCCAAGTCCTGAACGATCTGGGCATGCATACTTTTGCGCGGCTTGGGCGGCTGGTGATCCATAACGACAGGCAGGCTCTGGCTTAGATTCGGCGCATCATAGCATCCCGATTAATGGGAATGCCGTGGGACTTCCGCGCCGCGGCAACCCACCAGAAAGTCGAAGTCGCAGCCCTGGTCCGCCTGCAATACATGGTCGATGTACAGCTGGCGATAGCCGCCGACGATCAGGTTCTGCACAGGCTTGAGGTCAGCCATGCGCGCTGCCAGCTCGGCGTCGGAGATGTCCAGGTGCAGGCGGCCATTGGCGCAGTCCAGTTCGATCCAGTCACCTTCCTGCACCGTGGCCAGCGGCCCGCCCGCAGCGGCTTCAGGGGCCACGTGCAACACCACCGTGCCGTACGCGGTGCCGCTCATGCGTGCGTCGGAAATACGCACCATGTCCGTCACGCCCTGGGCCAGCAGCTTGGCCGGCAGGCCCATGTTGCCCACTTCCGCCATGCCCGGATAACCCTTGGGCCCGCAGTTCTTCATGACCAGAATCGAATTGGCATCCACGTCCAGGTCCGGGTCGTTGATGCGCGCCTTGTACATGTCGAAGTTCTCGAACACCACCGCGCGGCCGCGATGC
Source organism: Pseudomonas sp. PvP025 (assembly GCF_017832155.1). Lineage (NCBI taxonomy): Bacteria > Pseudomonadati > Pseudomonadota > Gammaproteobacteria > Pseudomonadales > Pseudomonadaceae > Pseudomonas > Pseudomonas sp. PvP025. The sequence continues at coordinate 780,080 of NZ_JAFIBJ010000001.1, forward strand.
TGCATCAACTCGGCACTCGCCGCCGAGGGCTTGAGCACCGCACCCAGCGGCGCCAGGTTACCCCGCAGCACGCAAATGCCGCCGTCGGCGCGGATCGGGTTGTCGAGGGTACGGATCACTTCGTCCTGGCCGTAGATCGGCGAGTCCTTGGTGTTTTCGCCCAGGGACTTGCCGTTGACGGTGAGCGCGTTCGGGTGCGGGATCAGATTGGCTTCACCCAGCCGGCGCAGCACCGCCGGCAGGCCGCCGGCGTAGTAGAACTCTTCCATCAGGAAGCGCCCCGACGGCTGCAGGTCGACGATGGTCGGCATGCCCCGACCGATGCGGGTCCAGTCGTCGAGGTCAAGCTCCACACCGATGCGCCCGGCAATGGCCTTCAAGTGAATCACCGCGTTGGTCGAACCGCCGATGGCCGCGTTCACGCGAATTGCGTTTTCAAACGCTTCCTTGGTAAGGATCTTCGACAGCCGCAAGTCTTCGCGCACCATCTCCACCGCGCGCATGCCGGACATGTGCGCCAGCACATAACGTCGCGCATCCACCGCCGGAATCGCCGCGTTGTGCGGCAGTGAAGTGCCCAGCGCCTCGGCCATGCAAGCCATGGTCGAGGCGGTGCCCATGGTGTTGCAGGTGCCCGCCGAGCGCGACATGCCGGCTTCGGCCGCGAGGAAATCATCCAGGGTAATGGTGCCGGCCTTGACCTGTTCACTGAGCTGCCACACCACGGTGCCCGAGCCGATGTCCTGACCCTTGTGCTTGCCGTTGAGCATCGGCCCGCCGGTGACCACGATGGCCGGCACGTCACAACTGGCGGCGCCCATCAACAGCGCCGGGGTGGTCTTGTCGCAACCGGTCAGCAGCACCACGCCGTCAATCGGGTTGCCGCGAATCGCTTCTTCCACGTCCATGCTCGCCAGGTTGCGCGTGAGCATGGCGGTGGGGCGCAGGTTGGATTCGCCATTGGAGAACACCGGAAACTCCACCGGGAAACCACCGGCCTCGATCACGCCGCGTTTGACATGCTCGGCAATCTGGCGGAAATGCGCGTTGCACGGGGTCAGCTCCGACCAGGTATTGCAGATACCGATGATCGGCTTGCCATGGAACTGATGGTCGGCAATGCCCTGATTCTTCATCCAGCTTCGGTACATGAAGCCGTTTTTGTCGGCAGTACCAAACCACTGGGCGGAGCGTAGGCCGGGCGTTTTATCAGACATGATCGATTCTCTTATTGTATGACTATATGTTCTATCTGCGGCTAAACATAAGCGCAAATTCGCAGCTTTGGAAGTGTTGTTTTGTAAATAGTCCTACTATATAGTCAGCTTCAATTGAGGTATGACCCTGGCGTTTTTTCGTCAGAGGCGTCCCCGAGCTTCTATAAGAACAACAATCGGAGATCGACCCCCATGAGCCAGGAACTGCGGCTTGTTCGGCGCATTACGCTGAAACTGATTCCCTTCCTGATCCTGCTGTACCTGATTGCCTACGTGGACCGTTCCGCCGTGGGCTTTGCCAAGCTGCACATGGGCGCCGACGTGGGTATCGGCGACGCGGCCTACGGCCTGGGCGCCGGGCTGTTCTTCATTGGCTACTTCCTGTTCGAGATTCCCAGCAACCTGATGCTCGACCGCTTCGGCGCGCGGCGCTGGTTCGCGCGGATCATGATCACCTGGGGCGTCATCACCATCGGCATGGCCTTCGTGCAAGGCCCGCACAGCTTCTATGTGATGCGCTTTCTGCTCGGCGCGGCGGAGGCGGGTTTCTTTCCCGGGGTGCTTTACTACATCACCCAGTGGTTCCCGGTGCGCCATCGCGGCAAGATCCTCGGGCTGTTCATCCTGTCCCAGCCCATTGCGATGATGATCACCGGCCCCGTGTCCGGCGGCCTGCTCGGCATGGACGGCATTCTCGGCCTGCACGGCTGGCAATGGCTGTTCATCGTGATCGGCACCCCGGCGATCCTGCTCACCTGGCCGGTGCTGCGCTACCTGCCGGATGGCCCGCACCAGGTCAAGTGGATGAGCGAGGACGAAAAAGCCTGGCTCAGCGGCGAACTGCACAAAGACCTGCAAGCCTACGGCCAGACCCGTCACGGCAACCCGCTGCACGCCCTCAAGGACACGCGCGTGTTGCTGCTGGCGCTGTTCTATCTGCCGGTGACCTTGAGCATCTACGGCCTGGGCCTGTGGCTGCCGACCCTGATCAAGCAGTTCGGCGGCAGCGACCTCACCACCGGTTTCATCTCCGCCGTGCCCTATCTGTTCGGCATCATCGGCCTGCTGCTGATTCCGCGCAGTTCCGACCGTTTGAATGATCGCTACGGCCACCTCGCTGTGCTTTATGTGCTGGGCGCCATCGGCCTGTTCTTCAGCGCCTGGCTGAATGCGCCGGTGCTGCAGATGGCCGCGCTGTGCCTGGCGGCATTCGCGATGTTTTCCTGCACGGCAGTCTTCTGGACCTTGCCGGGGCGGTTCTTTGCCGGCGCCAGTGCGGCGGCGGGCATTGCGCTGATCAACTCGGTGGGCAACCTCGGTGGCTACATCGGCCCGTTCGTGATCGGCGCGCTGAAGGAATACACCGGTAATCTGGCGTCGGGCCTGTATTTTTTGTCTGCGGTGATGCTGTTCGGGCTGGTGCTGACCCTGGTGGTCTATCGTCTGCTCGAGCGCCGGCATGTACTGCCTGTCGACCAGTTCGCCGCCAGCGCCCGTGGCGCCACACGTACTTAACTCAGGAGAACAGATATGCGTTTAGTCCAGTTCGAATTGCGCAACGGTGAGCGTCGCGTCGGTGTTGTCGATGGCGACACGTTGCGTGAAGTGCAGGGCGCCCACAGCGTGCGCGAATTGGCCCTGGCGGCCATCGACGCAGGCGTGGGCCTGGCGCAGCACGTCGAGCGCCTGGGCCTGGGCGACCGCCATGATTACCCGGCGCTGCTCGCCGACCTGAAGATCCTGCCGCCGCTGGACCACCCGGACCCGGCGCATATGCTGATCAGCGGCACCGGTCTGACCCACCTGGGCAGCGCCTCGGCGCGCGACAAGATGCACCAGCAGGCCGGCGACGAAGGCGCGATGACCGACACCATGCGCATCTTCAAATGGGGCGTGGAGGGCGGCAAACCCGCAGCCGGTCAGGCGGGCGTGCAGCCAGAGTGGTTCTACAAGGGCGACGGCAGCACCGTGGTGCGCCCGGGCGAGGCCTTCCCGGTGCCGCCGTTCGCCGAAGACGCCGGTGAAGAACCGGAGATCGGCGGCCTGTACGTCATCGGCCCCGACAGCAAGCCGTATCGCCTGGGGTTTGCGGTGGGCAACGAGTTCTCCGACCACATCATGGAGCGCAAGAACTACCTCTACCTGGCCCATTCCAAACTGCGCAGTTGCAGCTACGGCCCGGAGTTGCGCGTGGGCGAGCTGCCCCAGCACCTGGCCGGCACCAGCCGCATCCTGCGCGACGGCGAAGAAATCTGGCGGAACGAATTCCTCAGCGGTGAGGCCAATATGTGCCACAGCCTGGAAAACCTCGAATACCACCACTTCAAGTACCGCCAGTTCCTCAAACCCGGCGACGTGCACATTCATTTCTTCGGCACCGCCACGCTGTCATTCGCCGACGGTATACGTACCCAGGCCGGCGATGTGTTCGAGATCAGCCAGGCCGAATTCGGCGCGCCGCTGGTCAACCGTGTCGGCAGCAGTGCCGCGGCATTCGAACCCGGCAACGTCATCACCCTTTAAAGGAGACCTCACCATGACCCAGTTCCTCGGCCACAATTACATCGGCGGCCAGCGCAGCGCCAACGGCAGCGTCAAGCTGCACAGCGTCGACGCGACCACCGGCGAGGCCTTGCCCCAGGATTTCTACCAGGCCACCCCCGAAGAGGTCGACGCCGCCGCCCTGGCCGCCGCCCAGGCTTACCCGGCTTACCGTGCCTTGAGCGCCGCGCGCCGTGCGCAGTTTCTCGATGCCATCGCCGACGAGCTGGACGGGTTGAGCGACAACTTCATTGAACTGGTATGCCGCGAAACCGCACTGCCGGCCGCGCGTATCAAGGGCGAGCGCGGGCGTACCAGCGGCCAGATGCGCCTGTTCGCCACCGTGCTGCGCCGAGGTGATTTCTACGGTGCGCGTATCGACAAGGCACTGCCGGACCGCCAGCCCATGCCGCGTCCGGACCTGCGCCAATACCGCATCGGCCTCGGCCCGGTCGCGGTGTTCGGGGCAAGCAACTTCCCACTGGCATTCTCCACCGCCGGCGGCGACACCGCCGCAGCGCTGGCGGCCGGTTGCCCGGTGGTGTTCAAGGCCCACAGCGGCCACATGGCCACGGCCGAGCAGGTGGCCAACGCGATCATCCGTGCGGCCGAGGCCACCGAGATGCCGGCCGGTGTGTTCAATATGATCTTCGGCGGTGGCGTCGGCGAAGCCCTGGTCAAGCACCCGGCGATCCAGGCCGTGGGCTTTACCGGTTCGCTCAAGGGTGGCCGCGCACTGTGCGACATGGCGGCGGCGCGTGCGCAACCGATCCCGGTGTTTGCCGAGATGTCGAGCATCAACCCGGTGATCGTGCTGCCCCAGGCCCTCGCAGCCCGCGCCGAAACCGTCGCCCGCGACCTGACCGCCTCGGTGGTGCAGGGGTGCGGCCAGTTCTGCACCAACCCGGGCCTGGTGATCGGCATTGCGTCGCCGGCCTTTACCGCATTCACTCGGCAGGTGGCGCAGTTGATCGGTGAACAACCGGCGCAAACCATGCTCAATGCCGGCACCCTGGGCAGCTACGGCAAGGGCCTGGAAAAACTTTTCGCACACCCGGGCATCCAGCATCTGGCAGGCACCGCGCAGGCCGGCAATCAAGCCCAACCGCAGTTGTTCAAGGCCGATGCGCAGTTGCTGATCGACGGCGATGAAGTCCTGCAGGAAGAAGTGTTCGGTCCCACCACGGTGTTCGTCGAAGTGGCCGACCAGGCACAACTCAGCGCCGCCCTGCACGGCCTGCACGGTCAACTGACGGCGACGGTGATCGGCGAGCCGGCCGACCTGCAACAGTTCGCCGAGCTCACCCCCCTGCTGGAACAGAAAGTCGGGCGCATCCTGCTCAACGGCTATCCGACCGGCGTGGAGGTGTGCGATTCGATGGTGCACGGTGGCCCGTACCCGGCGACGTCCGATGCCCGTGGCACCTCGGTCGGCACCCTGGCCATCGACCGCTTCCTGCGCCCGGTGTGTTTCCAGAACTACCCTGACAGCCTGCTGCCCGAGGCGCTGAAGAATGCCAACCCGCTGCGTATCCAGCGGCTGGTGGACGGCACGCCGTCGCGCGAGGCGCTGTAAACAACCCGGATCAGGAGGCGTCATGTCGTTTATCGCCGTTACCCCGCACCGTGCGCAGTTGGGCGAGGGGCCATTCTGGGACGCGCCCACCCAGGCGCTGTACTGGGTGAATATCGCCGGCAAACAGGCCCTGCGCCTGATGGGCGGGCAACTGCAGGTGTGGCAATTGCCCGAGCACGTCTCGGCGTTTATCCCGTGCGAAAGCGGCGACGCGCTGGTGACCTTGAGCAGTGGCGTGTATCGCCTGGACCTGGTCACCGAGGCGCTGACCCTGCTGTGCGTGGCCGACCCGCAGGCGGGCAACCGTGGCAATGAAGCGCGCTGCGATGCCCAGGGCCGGCTGTGGCTGGGCACCATGCAGAACAACATCGGCGAGCAGGGTGAGGACCTGCCCATCACCCGGCGTTCCGGCGGGCTGTTTCGCATCGATGCCGATGCGACGGTCACGCCGCTGCTGAGCGGGCTGGGCATTCCCAACACCTTGCTGTGGAGCGACGACGGCCGTCAGGTGCATTTTGGCGACAGCCTGGACGCCACGCTGTATCGGCATGGCATCCAGGCGGACGGTCAGCTTGAGCCGGCGCAGCTGTGGTTCGGCCCGCACGCGCGCGGCGGGCCCGACGGCTCGGCCATGGACGCCGACGGCTATATCTGGAACGCGCGTTGGGACGGCAGTTGTCTGCTGCGCCTGACGCCTGCCGGGGAGGTCGACCGTATCGTCGAACTGCCCGTCAGTCGTCCCACCAGTTGCGTGTTCGGCGGGCCGGATCTCACCACGTTGTACATCACCAGTGCCGCCAGCCCCTTGGGCCATCCGCTGGATGGGGCGGTGCTGGCCATGGAGGTCGACGTGCCAGGCAAGCCCTGTCACCGCTTTGCCGGATAAACCTTAAAAACGAACATTCAAAAACAACAACAAGGAGTCACCCTATGAATCGTCGTCGTGGTTTGCGTTCCCTGTGCTGCGCCGCTGTCGCGGTGTCGGCCATGAGCCTGAGCGGCCTGCTGCTGGCTGCTGAAGAAGTAAAAATCGGCTTCCTGGTCAAACAGGCCGAAGAGCCCTGGTTCCAGACCGAATGGGCGTTCGCCGAAAAAGCCGGCAAGGAACACGGTTTCACCGTGATCAAGATCGCCGTGCCCGATGGCGAGAAAACCCTCTCGGCCATCGACAGCCTGGCCGCCAACGGCGCCAAGGGCTTTGTGATCTGCCCGCCGGACGTGTCCCTCGGCCCGGCCATCGTCGCCAAGGCCAAGGCCAACGGCCTCAAGGTGATTGCCGTGGACGACCGTTTCGTCGACGCCAAGGGCGCGTTCATGGAAGACGTGCCGTACCTGGGGATGGCCGCGTTCGAAGTGGGCCAGAAGCAGGGCGCCGCGATGGCTGCCGAAGCGAAAAAACGTGGCTGGGACTGGAAGGACACCTACGCGGTGATCAACACCTTCAACGAGCTCGACACCGGTAAAAAACGCACCGACGGTTCGATCAAATCCCTCGAAGAAGCCGGCATTCCCAAGGACCATATCCTCACTGCCGCGCTGAAAACCCTCGACGTTCCGGGCAGCATGGACGCCACCAACTCGGCGCTGGTCAAGCTGCCCAGCGGCGCGAAAAACCTGATCATCGGCGGCATGAACGACAACACCGTGCTCGGCGGCGTGCGCGCCACGGAAAGCGCCGGGTTTGCGGCGGCCAACGTGATCGGCATCGGCATCAACGGCACCGACGCCATCGGCGAATTGAAGAAGGCCAACAGCGGTTTCTTCGGCTCGATGCTGCCCAGCCCGCACATCGAGGGCTACAACACGGCGCTGATGATGTACGAGTGGGTCACCAAGGGCACCGAACCGCCGAAATACACGGCGATGGACGAAGTGACGCTGATCACCCGGGAAAACTTCAAGGAAGAACTGACCAAAATCGGGCTGTGGAAATGAGTGCGGCCGCCCTGCGTTTTGAGGGTATCGGCAAAACCTTTCCCGGGGTCAAGGCGCTGGACGGCATCTGCTTTACCGCCCAGCCGGGCCAGGTGCATGCGCTGATGGGCGAGAACGGCGCGGGCAAGTCGACGCTGCTGAAAATTCTTGGCGGCGCCTACATTCCCAGCAGTGGCTCGGTGCAGATCGGCGCGCAGACCATGGCGTTCAAATGCGCCGCTGACAGCATTGCCAGCGGCGTGGCGGTGATTCACCAGGAACTGCACCTGGTGCCGGAAATGAGCGTGGCGGAGAACCTGTTCCTCGGGCATATGCCGTCGCGCTTGGGCGTGGTCAACGGCGGCCTGCTGCGCAAGCAGGCGCTGGCCTGCCTCAAGGGCCTGGCCGATGAAATCGACCCGGATGAAAAGCTCGGTCGCCTGTCCCTGGGCCAGCGCCAACTGGTGGAAATCGCCAAGGCGCTGTCCCGTGGCGCCCATGTGATCGCCTTCGATGAACCCACCAGCAGCCTCTCGGCGCGGGAAATCGACCGGCTGATGGCGATCATCGCGCGCCTGCGCGATGAGGGCAAAGTGGTGCTCTACGTGTCGCATCGCATGGAAGAGGTGTTCCGCATCTGCGACGCGGTCACGGTGTTCAAGGACGGGCGCTACGTGCGCACGTTCGAGGACATGAGCGCGCTGACCCACGACCAGCTGGTGACCTGCATGGTCGGGCGCGATATCCAGGACATCTACGACTACCGTCCGCGCGAGCACGGTGAGGTGGCGCTCAAGGTCGATGGGCTGCTTGGGCCAGGCTTGCGTGAGCCGGTCAGCTTTGCGGTGCGCAAGGGCGAGATTCTCGGGCTGTTCGGGCTGGTGGGGGCAGGGCGCACCGAGCTGTTTCGGCTGCTCTCCGGGCTGGAGCGCAGCACCGCAGGGCAGCTGGAGCTGTGCGGCGAAACCCTGCACCTGCGCTCACCGCGCGATGCCATCGACGCCGGCGTGCTGCTGTGCCCGGAAGACCGCAAGAAGGAAGGCATCATTCCGCTGTCCAGCGTGGCGGAAAACATCAACATCAGCGCCCGTGGCGCCCATGCCGCGTTTGGCTGGCTGCTGCGCGAGAAGTGGGAGAAGAGCAACGCCGGCCAGCAGATCCAGGCGATGAAGGTGAAGACGCCCAACGCCGAGCAGAAAATCATGTACCTGTCCGGCGGCAATCAGCAGAAGGCCATTCTCGGCCGCTGGCTGTCGATGCCGATGAAGGTGCTGCTGCTCGATGAGCCGACCCGGGGCATCGACATCGGCGCCAAGTCGGAGATCTACCAGATCATCCATAACCTGGCCGCCAGCGGCATTGCGGTGATCGTGGTGTCCAGTGACCTGATGGAAGTGATGGGGATTTCCGACCGCATCCTGGTGCTGTGCGAAGGCGCCCTGCGCGGCGAACAACGGCGTGAACACGCCACTGAATCCAACTTGCTGCAGCTGGCCTTGCCGCGCGGCCCGGCCCACTGAGAGACGACTATGACGACCCAAGACAACGCGCTGCCCAAAGCGCGCAAACCCCTGGACCTGCGCGCGCTGCTGGATAACTGGGCGATGCTGCTGGCGGCGGTGAGCATCTTCGTGCTGTGCGCCTTGCTCATCGACAACTTCCTCTCGCCGCTGAACATGCGCGGCCTGGGCCTGGCGATTTCCACGGTGGGCATCGCCGCCTGCACCATGCTGTTCTGCCTGGCGTCGGGGCACTTCGATTTATCGGTGGGCTCGGTGATCGCCTGCGCCGGCGTGGTCGCGGCCATTGTGATGCGCGACACCGACAGCGTGATGCTGGGCATCGGCGCCGCCCTGGGGATGGGCCTGCTGGTGGGGCTGATCAACGGCATCGTGATCGCCAAGCTGCGGGTCAATGCGTTGATCACCACGCTGGCGACCATGCAGATTGTGCGCGGCCTGGCCTATATCTTTGCCGACGGCAAGGCGGTGGGCGTGTCCCAGGATCAGTTCTTCATCTTCGGCAACGGCCAGTTGCTGGGCGTGCCGGTGCCGATCCTGATCACCATCGTGTGCTTCGTGTTCTTCGGCTGGCTGCTCAACTACACCACCTACGGGCGCAACACCATGGCCATCGGCGGCAACCCGGAAGCGGCGCTGCTGGCGGGGGTCAACGTTGACCGCACCAAGATCATCATCTTCGCCGTGCACGGCCTGATCGGCGCCCTGGCCGGCGTCATCCTCGCCTCGCGCATGACCTCGGGCCAGCCGATGATCGGCCAGGGTTTCGAGCTGACGGTCATTTCCGCCTGCGTGCTGGGCGGGGTGTCGCTGAGCGGCGGCATCGGCATGATCCGCCACGTGATTGCCGGCGTGCTGATTCTGGCGATCATTGAAAACGCGATGAACCTGAAGAACATCGACACGTTTTATCAATACGTGATCCGCGGCTCGATCCTGTTGCTGGCGGTGGTCATCGACCGCATGAAGCAACGCTGACCTCAAGCCTTACGAGGAACCAATGTGGGAGGGGGCTTGCTCCCGATAGCGGTGAATCAGTCAACACATCAGTCGCTGACCCACCGCCATCGGGAGCAAGCCCCCTCCCACAATTTCAATCGGCGGAGAATTTGAAGATTGTGTTCTGGGTGTAGGTCTGCCCCGGGTTCAAGCGGGTCGAGGCAAAGTTGGGCTGGTTGGGCGCATCCGGAAAATGCTGGGTCTCCAGGGTAAACCCGCTCCAGTGCAGGTACGTCTTGCCGGCCTTGCCCTTCACTGAACCATCGAGGAAGTTGCTGGTGTAGAACTGCACTCCCGGCTCGCTGGTGTAGAGCTGCAGACGGCGGCCCGACTCGGGGTCATGCACCTCGGCAGCCAGTTGCCTGACGTCGCCCTTGGTATCCAGCGCCCAGTTGAAGTCGAACCCGCCTTGCTTGGGCTCGGCGAACTTGAGCTGCGGGTGATCGTCCTTGATGTGCTGGCCGATAGGCGTGGGTTTGAGGAAGTCCATCGGCGTGCCCGCCACCGGTGCCAGTTCGCCGGTCGGAATCAGCGTGGCATTCACCGGCGTGTAGTGGCTGGCGTGCAGGGTGGCAACCTGCTTGAGGATGTCGCCATTGCCCGCGCCGGCCAGGTTGAAGTAGCTGTGGTTGGTGAGGTTGAGCACCGTGGGTTTGTCGGTGGTTGCCTTGTAGTCGATGTGCAGTTCGTTTTTGTCATTGAGGCGGTAGGTGACTTCGGTCTTCAGGTTGCCGGGGAAGCCCATTTCGCCATCCTTGGACAGGTAGGTGAGGGTGACGCCCACCGAGTCCTTGTCCTTGACCTGCGCCGCTTTCCACACATGCTTGTCGAAGCCCTGGGCGCCGCCATGCAGCGAGTTGGGGCCGTCGTTGAGCGGCACCTGGAAGCGCTTGCCGTCGAGTTCAAAGGCGCCGCCGGCCAGGCGGTTGCCGAAACGCCCGATGGTCGCGCCAAAGAACGCGGTGCCGGCCTGGTAGCCTTGCACGTCATCAAACCCGAGCACCACGTCCTCGACCTTGCCGTGCTTGTCCGGCACCTTCAACGACTGCAACACGCCGCCGTAGGTGATGACCGTGGCTTGCATGCCGTGGCTGTTGCGCAGAATGTACTGTTCGACGGGCGTGCCGTCATGGGTCTTGCCGAACGGCTTGTGCTCGCTGCTCAGGCCGGCTGCCTGGGCGCCGCCACTGGCAACCAGCATGGACAGGGCGAGGCCGGAGAGCAGGTATCGAGGGTGCTTCATGGTCGAACTTCCTTTTGTTGTTTTGAGTGGAATAGTTCTACTAATAGCGATATTTTGTCAGTGTGACAGCGAATTTATAGCCTTTAACGCCGATTTCGTAAAATAAAATAAGACTAATTGATCGAGGCAACCGTTATATGAGTATTCCGCAGGCTGTGTATCCCGACCTCAAGGGCAAAACCGTGCTGGTGTCCGGCGGTGCTTCGGGCATTGGTGAGTTCATGGTGCGAGCCTTTGCCGCGCAGGGCGCCAAGGTGGCGTTTGTGGACCGCGCGCAAAGCCAGGGCGAACGCCTGGCGGCGCTGTTGAGTTCGCAGGGGCACACCGTCGAGTTCGTGTGCTGCGACATCACCGACGAGATTGGCTATCGCGCGGCTATCGGCCGGTTCGAGCATTCGCTGGGGCCGATCACGGTGCTGGTGAACAATGCTGCCAATGACGTGCGCCACACCCTGGAGGAAGTCGACTCGGAGACGTTCGACCGGCTGATCGCGGTCAACCTCAAGCATGCATTCTTTGCCGCCAAGGCGGTGGTACCGGGCATGAAAGAGGCGGGCGGCGGTTCGATCATCAACCTGGGCTCCGTCGGCTGGATGATGGCCTCGGCCGGCTACCCCGTTTATGCCGCCAGCAAGGCGGCGGCCCACGGCATGACCCGTGCCCTGGCGCGTGAGCTGGGGCCCAGCCATATCCGCGTGAACACGCTGGTGCCGGGCTGGGTGATGACCGAGAAGCAACTGGCGATGTGGGTGGACGATGCCGCCAGGGACTTGATCGCGCGCAGCCAGTGCCTGCCGGGCAGCGTGTTGCCGGAGCATATTGCCAATATGGCGTTGTTCCTCGCGTCGGACGCGGCGGCGATGTGTTCGGCGCAGAACTTCATTGTCGACGGCGGCTGGGTGTAGGCACACCGATTGGCGCTGGATGGAACGTCGCCCGGCTGGCAGTATCGAAATGTTTCCAACCTACTGTTGCAACCCACGGGAGAACCGAGCATGACTGACTACCAGCCGCCGAAAGTCTGGACCTGGGACGCTGAAAGTGGCGGCACCTTCGCCAGCATCAACCGGCCCATCGCCGGTGCCACCCATGACAAGGCGCTGCCGGTGGGCAAGCATCCGTTGCAGCTGTACTCCCTGGCCACGCCCAATGGGCAGAAGGTCACGATCCTGCTGGAAGAACTCCTGGCGCTGGGGCATACCGGTGCCGAATACGACGCGTGGCTGATCAAGATCGGCGACGGCGATCAGTTCGGCAGCGGGTTTGTGGCGGTGAACCCGAACTCCAAGATTCCCGCGCTGATGGACCACAGCGGCGCCACGCCGATTCGCGTGTTTGAATCCGGCGCGATCCTGCAGTACCTGGCGGAGAAGTTCGCTGCGTTATTACCGACGGAGCCGGCAGCGCGGGCGGAGTGCCTGTCGTGGCTGTTCTGGCAGATGGGCAGTGCGCCGTACCTGGGCGGTGGTTTCGGGCATTTCTATGCCTATGCGCCGAGCAAGATGGAGTACCCGATCAATCGCTTTGCCATGGAAGCCAAGCGTCAGTTGGATGTGCTGGACAAGCGCCTGGCCGAGAGTGAATACATTGCCGGGGATAAATACAGCATTGCCGATATTGCGATCTGGCCCTGGTACGGTGGGTTGGTGTTGGGCCGCCTGTATGACGCCGCAGAGTTTCTTTCGGTGCATGAGTACACCCACGTGATGCGCTGGGCCAAGGCGATCGACTCACGGCCGGCGGTCAAGCGCGGGCGTCGGGTCAACCGGGTGTTCGGCGAGGTTTCCGAGCAACTGGCGGAGCGGCATGAGGCTGCGGACCTGGATTGATTTCAGCGGTTTTGGCTGCCGGGCTCGTTGTGGCGAATGATGGCGAATGGATTTGTAGTGGGGAATGGATTTGTTGTGGGGAGTGGATTTGTTGTGGCGAGCGGGCTTGCCCCGCGTTGGGGCGCGAAGTGGCCCCAAAACCTGCCAATCGGATCTGTCTTACCCTGCGGGGGTGCTTTACTGGGGCTGCTTCGCAGCCTAACGCGGGGCAAGCCCTAATGCCGTTCAGTTAAGCCAACGTGATGCTCGAAGCAACGAGCGGTGCGACTTTTCGGTGTACCTATCGGTTTGTGCGGTAACGGCGGCTTAGGGTTCCGCCCTGACGGCGGCTCACTTTTGAAAAGCGCAAAAGTAAGCAAAACGCTCTTGCCCCAACACTCGGCACCTCGCCCAGGCTCGGTGTGCCCGAACGCAGGCTTTGGAGCGTGGGCCGCCGCGATGGGCCATCCTTGGCCCAGCGCGGCTAACCCGGCGTCCTGCCGGGTTACCCACGCTCCAAAACCTGCGTTCGGCCAGCGTGTTTGACGGGGCGCTTCCAGATCAAAAGCAAAAGCAAAAGCAAAAGCAAAAGCGTGGCGGCCTGAGAGCCGACCGGAATGGTCTGCCGAACGCTGTACAAAATGTGGGAGGGGGCTTGCTCCCGATGGCGTCGGCCCAGAAAACATTGATGTTGAAGACCCACCGCTTTCGCGGGCAAGTCGAATCGTCGCACCACCACTCCCACAGGGAATCTGCGCTTAACTGAACGGCATTAGGGCAAGCACGCTCGCCATAGAGGCGCTCGCCACTGCGGGCACCGTTGCCACAGCGCCTTTACAGATCTTGTAATAGTTTTGCGTTGTGGGAAATTTATATTTCAGCTGTAGGATTCAAGTCCTTTTCCCATCGCAGGACTTGCATGAACACCCTCTTGGACCCTCCCAGTCGTCTTTCCCCAAGACACGCACCGTCGCTGTTCCCGCTCAAGCACCCCGTATTCCGACTGCCAACCCTGTCCCGGTCCACTGATCGCGCACTGCCGTGCCCGGTCTCCTGAAAACTGAACACAGAGACTTATACAAATGGAATGGTTAGCGGACCCAACGGCCTGGCTTGGCCTGGCGACCCTGATTGTGCTGGAACTGGTGCTGGGCATCGACAACCTGGTGTTTATCGCGATCCTGGCGGACAAACTGCCCCCTGAGCAGCGCGACCGTGCGCGGTTGATCGGCCTGTCCCTGGCGCTGCTGATGCGCCTGGGCCTGCTGGCGAGTATTTCCTGGCTGGTCACTCTCACTCAGCCGTTGTTCGAGGTGTTCGACAAGAGCTTCTCCGGCCGTGACCTGATCATGCTGTTTGGCGGTGTATTCCTGCTGTTCAAGGCCACCATGGAGTTGCACGAGCGCCTTGAAGGCCATGTGGCCCAGCGCAGCGGCAATGTGGCGTATGCGATGTTCTGGCCGATCGTGGCGCAGATCGTGGTGCTCGACGCGGTGTTCTCCCTCGACGCGGTGATTACCGCCGTGGGCATGGTCGATGAACTGGCGGTGATGATGATCGCGGTGATTGTTTCCATCGGCCTGATGATCGTGGCCAGCAAACCGCTGACCCGCTTCGTCAACGCACACCCGACGGTGATCATGCTGTGCCTGGGCTTTTTGATGATGATCGGCTTCGCGCTGACCGCCGAAGGCCTGGGCTTCCATATTCCCAAGGGCTACCTGTACGCCGCGATTGGTTTCTCGATCCTGATCGAGATCTTCAACCAGATCGCGCGGGCGCGCCGCAAGAAGTCGGCGCAGGGCGTGTTGCCGGTGCGTGAGCGCACCGCCCATGCGGTGATGCGCCTGCTGGGCGGCCGCCGCCTGGCGGTGGAAGAGGTGGATGACGACGTCGCCGACCTGCTGGGCGAGGCGGATGCCGCCCAGGGCCCACTGTTCGACCGACGTGAACGGGTAATGATCAGCGGCGTGCTGCAACTGGCCGAACGGCCGATCCGCACCCTGATGACGCCACGGGCCAAGGTCGACTGCATCGATCTGGCGGACGATGCCGAGACGATTCGTCGAACACTCATGCACTCGTCCTACTCGCGTCTGCCGCTGATCCGCAACGGCGCGGTGGATGAACCGCTGGGCTTTGTGCACAAAAAGGAACTGCTCAAGGAGTACCTGGCCGGCAACGCGCCTAACCTGGAACACCTCGCGCGCCGGGCGATCAACCTGCTGGACAGTTTCTCGATCCTCAATGCCCTGGAACAGATGCGCCAGGAATCCACCCACATCGCCTTCGTGATCAACGAATTCGGCGACTTCATGGGGGTGCTGAGCATGACCGACATCCTCGAGTCCATCGCCGGCGAATTACCGGACGCCAGCGAGATCGAAGGGCCGGATATCGTCGAGGAGGGCGCGGGCTTTCGCGCCAATGGTGCGTTGAACCTGAACCAGGTGCGTCAGCGCACCGGTTTCAAGGCGGCGGCGACCGAGGACTATCAGACGCTGGCCGGGCTGGTGATGAGCCTGCTGGACCGCCTGCCGGTACTGGGCGATAGCCTGGAGCATGAGGGCTGGCGCCTGACGGTGGCGGCGGTGGAGGAGCGGCGGGTCACACAGGTGGTGCTGGTGCCGTCGGCACGTAGTCTTTAAACACGTCCTCCAGAAATGCTTCCTGGTCCTGCGGGTCACCGATGCCCTTGAGGTTCTCCACCTCCTGGGCATTTTTATACACCACCAGGGTCGGGGTGCCGTCCACGCCTTCGATCTTCGGTGTCTGCGTGGTGTCCAACAGCAGACTCTTGATGCTGTGGGCGTATTTTGCCGCGATGCGTTCAAAGCGCGGGCCGACTCCCAGGCACGCCTGGCAGTAGGGTGAAGTAAACAGAACGATTACCCGCTCGTGTTCCTTGAGGATGCTCTCGTATTCCTTGAGGTCATTGATGACCCTATTTGCAGCGCCCATGACGATCCTCCTTGCGCACCCGGCCTGAACAGCCGCCACCGGTACGCTAAAGCGGCCGATCCTCAGCGTCTACTGTCAACCTTCACAGGTATCAAGCATCGCGGTCACGCTCTATGCGTTCGCGCGCCTTGCGCGCCTGGCCGGCGCATTTGCGGTATTCCTCATTGTCGCGGGACGCCTTCGCCTCGCGGTAGCCATGGTGGTTCTGGCTGGTGTAGTCGACGTTGAACGCCTCCTTGAGTTTCTGCAGTTCTTCCTTGCATTCGCGGCGGTCGTTGCTGGCCCAGGCGCTGTTGGCTGCCAGCAGGGTGAGCAGCAGCAGGGTGAGACGAAGCTTCATCGGGCGCATTCCTTGTCGTCAGAGGTGTGCCAAAGGCTAGTCCAGCGCCGGGATTTTTCCAGAGGGCGCTGCGCCCGGTAACAGGGCGTGACGCACTGGCGTGGCGCTGTCACGCCTGTATGAGGCCCTGGGTAGCACTGCAATAGGAAATGCCGACGCACTGCTGCATTTCGCCGCGCTATTCATCCACTTGATTATCAACAGGTTTATTCCTGCCATGGTGTTCTGTCAGCGGCAGTGGCACACTTTCTGCTGTCTATTCCGTTGTTACATACCAAGTTCCGGTATAGCGGAATATACAGCCCCTGGAGTGCTCGCCATGCATCACCGACCTTTCGTGTTCAACGCGTGTGTTTTTCTTTTCGCCGCCTCGGCGTCCCTTGCCGGCCTGGTGCAGGCGGCGGACAGCAAGCTCGATGCCGTGCTCAAGCGCGGGCATCTGATCGTGGGCACCGGCAGCACCAATGCGCCGTGGCACTTCCAGGGCGCGGATGGCAAGTTGCAGGGGTTCGATATCGATATCGGCCGCATCGTCGCCAAGGGGCTGTTCAATGATCCGAGCAAGGTCGAGTTCGTGGTGCAGTCGTCTGACGCGCGCATTCCCAACCTGCTGACCGACAAGGTCGACATGACGTGCCAGTTCATCACCGTCACCGCCAGCCGTGCGCAACAGGTGGCGTTCACCCTGCCGTACTACCGCGAAGGCGTGGGCCTGCTGCTGCCCAACAACAGCAAATATAAAGAGATCGAAGACCTGCAGGCCGCAGGCGACAGCGTCACCGTGGCCGTGCTGCAGAACGTGTACGCCGAAGAACTGGTGCACCAGGCACTGCCCAAGGCCAGGGTCGATCAGTACGACAGCGTCGACCTGATGTACCAGGCCGTGAACTCCGGGCGCGCCGATGCCGCCGCTACCGACCAGTCTTCGGTCAAGTACCTGATGGTGCAGAACCCCGGCCGCTACCGCAGCCCGACCTACGCCTGGAGCCCGCAGACCTATGCGTGCGCGGTCAAGCGTGGCGATCAGGACTGGCTGAACTTCGTCAATACCGCCCTGCATGAAGCCATGACCGGCGTGGAGTTCCCCACCTACAAGGCCTCGTTCAAGCAGTGGTTTGGCGTGGACCTGCCGGAACCCGCGATCGGCTTCCCGGTTGAGTTCAAGTAAATCGTAAACCCTGGGGCGTCGCCGACGACGCCCCGAGCAGGTGCTGCCAACCATGAACTATCAGTTGAACTTTGCCGCCGTGTGGCGCGACTTCGACACCTTGCTGGCGGGGCTCGGCCTGGGCCTGACACTGGCGTTGATCTCGATCGCCATCGGTTGCGTGATTGGCCTGTTGATGGCCTTCGCCATGCTGTCCCGGCACCGTGCCTTGCGCATCCTCGCCTCGGTGTACGTCACAGTGGTGCGCAATACGCCGATCCTGGTGCTGATCCTGTTGATCTACTTCGCCTTGCCGAGCCTGGGTATCCGCCTGGACAAGATCCCCTCGTTCATCATAACCCTGTCGCTGTACGCCGGTGCCTACCTCACCGAAGTGTTCCGCGCCGGCCTGTTGAATATCCCCAAGGGCCTGCGCGAAGCCGGCCTGGCCATCGGCCTGGGCGAGTGGCGGATTCGCGCGTACATCAGCGTGCCGGTCATGCTGCGCAACGTGCTGCCGGCGCTGTCGAACAACTTTATCTCGCTGTTCAAGGACACGTCACTGGCCGCCGCCATCGCGGTGCCCGAGCTGACTTATTACGCCCGTAAGATCAATGTCGAAAGCTACCGGGTGATCGAAACCTGGCTGGTCACGACGGCGCTCTACGTGGCTGCCTGTTACCTCATCGCCATGCTGCTCCGCTACCTGGAACAGCGCTTGGCGATCCGTCGTTAGGAGCGGCCTCCATGTATCAATCCCCCAGTTGGCTGCAGGAACTGTGGATCGCCCGTGACACGCTTTGGGCCGGGTTCCAGGCCAGCGTCTACGTGTCGGCCCTGGCGATACTTTTCGGCACCCTGATCGGCATTGTCGCCGGCTTGATCCTCACCTACGGCAGGTTCTGGATGCGCGCGCCGTTTCGCCTGTATGTCGACCTGATCCGTGGCACGCCGGTGTTCGTGCTGGTGCTGGCATGTTTCTACATGCTGCCGGCGCTCGGCTGGCAGATCAGCGCGTTCCAGGCCGGTGCGGTCGGGCTCACGCTGTTCTGCGGTTCCCATGTGGCGGAAATCGTGCGCGGCGCCCTGCAGGCCATCCCCCGTGGGCAACTCGAAGCGGGCCGGGCGATTGGGCTGACGTTCTACCAGTCCCTGGGCTACGTGCTGTTGCCCCAGGCGCTGCGCCAGATCCTGCCGACCTGGGTCAATTCGTCCACGGAAATCGTCAAAGCCTCGACGTTGCTCTCGGTGATCGGCGTGGCCGAGCTGCTGCTCAGCACCCAGCAGGTGATCGCACGCACCTTCATGACCCTGGAGTTCTACCTGTTCGCGGGCTTTTTGTTCTTTGTCATCAACTACGCCATTGAATTATTCGGGCGCTACATTGAAAAACGGGTGGCCTTGCCATGAACCAGCCTCAAACAACCCAGCCGCTGCTGGACATTCGCGGCCTGCACAAACACTACGGCGAGCTCGAAGTGCTCAAGGGCGTCGACCTGAGCCTGCAGCGCGGCAACGTGGTAACGCTGATCGGCTCGAGCGGCTCGGGCAAGACCACGCTGTTGCGCTGCGTCAACCTGCTCGAAGAGTTCCAGGGCGGGCAGATCACCCTGGAGGGTGAGTCCATCGGCTACAGCGAAAGCAGCGGCAAGCGCGTGCGCCACCCGGAGCGTATGATCGCCCGGCACCGCGCGATGACCGGCATGGCGTTCCAGCAGTTCAACCTGTTCCCCCATCTGACGGCGTTGCAGAACGTCACGTTGGGCCTGTTGAAAGTCAAGAAGATGCCCAGGGACGAAGCGGTGGCACTGGCCGAAAAATGGCTGGACCGCGTGGGGCTGCTGGAACGGCGCAATCACTTTCCCGGCCAGTTGTCCGGCGGTCAGCAGCAACGTGTGGCGATCGCCCGGGCCATTGCGATGAACCCCAGCCTGATGCTGTTCGACGAAGTCACCTCGGCCCTCGACCCGGAGCTGGTCGGCGAAGTGCTCAGTGTGATCAAGGGCCTGGCCGAGGAGGGCATGACCATGTTGCTGGTCACCCACGAGATGCGCTTTGCCTATGAAGTCTCGGACAAAATCGTGTTTATGAACCAGGGCCGCATTGAAGAGCAGGGCAGCGCGAAAGAGGTGTTCGAGCGTCCGCAATCGCCGCGCCTGGCAGAATTTTTGAAGAACATTCGTTTTTAATCAGGAGCCTGTTTTTATGAGCATTACTCGTTACGGAGCCGGCAGCACCGCCGGAGGTGGTCAGCCTCGTCCTTTTGCCCGCGCGGTGGAAGCCGATGGTTGGCTTTATGTGTCAGGCCAGGTGCCTGCGGTGGACGGCGAAATCATCACCGGCGGCATCATCGAGCAAACCCGGCAGACCCTGCGCAATGTGGTGGCGATCCTCGAAGAGGCCGGCTACGAATTGAAAGACGTGGTACGCGTCGGCGTCTGGCTGGAAGACCCGCGCGATTTCTGGAGTTTCAACAAGGTCTTCGGCGAATACTTCACCCCGGAACACGCCCCGGCGCGGGCCTGTGTGCAGGCCAGCATGATGGTGGATTGCAAGGTGGAGATCGATTGTGTGGCCTACAGGAAAAAGGGCTGAACTGCCATGACCGAAGACCCCATCAAACGCCGCGCCAAGGGCCTGGACCGGGCATTCGATATCCTCGATTTTCTCAAGGAGGTCGGCCAGCCCCTGCGTCCGAATGATATTGCCAGCGGCATCGGCAGCCCCAAATCCACGGTCTACGAACTGGTCGCCTCGCTGCTGGAGCGGCGCATTCTGGAGACCGTGGGCAAGGACGGCCACGTCTATCTGGGCCGCCAGCTGTATTTTCTCGGCCAGGCGCACCTGCGCCATTTCGACCTGACCCGCGAGGCCGACCACGCCTTGCAGGAAATCGTCAGCCAGACCCACGAAACCGCGCAGATGTGCCTGCTCAACGGGCGCAAATACACGGTGGCGCTGATGCGCGAGGGCGAGCGGCATTTCCGTATTTCCTCGGACATCGGCGAAAACGCGCCGATCCCGTGGACTGCCTCCGGGCGCCTGTTGCTCGGGCACCTGAGCGACCAGCAGATCATCGACCTGATCGACCCCGACGACTTCATCCTGCCGGACGGCCAGCGCCTGGCGCTGGACACCTTCCTGGCGCAGATCCGCCAGGCCACCCTCGACGGCTTCTTTTCCTTCGACAGCGTGGCCGACACCTTCACCCACTGCTTCGCCGCCCCGGTACGGGACGCCCAGGGGGTAAGCATTGCCACCCTGTGCATCGTCGCGCCACGGGCCGACGCAATTACCCATTACAACGATTACCGCCGGGTGTTGATCGACAGCGCCAACCAGTTGGCCCGGCGCATCAACGAATAGGAGTTTTGCATGTCCGCCCTCAACGCCGTTGAAAAAGGCGCCGCCGCCGTCGGTGCCCATCTGGTCCGCGACGTCAGCCTGCCGGCCCTGGTCCTGCACCGCGACGCCCTGGAACACAACATTCGCTGGATGCAGAATTTTGTCCGCAGCAGCGGCGCCGAACTCGCGCCCCACGGCAAGACCAGCATGATGCCGGCGCTGTTTCAGCGTCAGCTTGCCGCTGGCGCCTGGGGCATCACCCTCGCCAACGCGGTGCAGACCCGCGCCGCCTACGCCGGTGGCGTGCGCCGGGTGTTGATGGCCAACCAACTGGTGGGCGCGCCGAACATGGCGCTGATCGCCGAGTTGCTGGAGGACCCGCAGTTCGACTTCCATTGCATGGTCGACCACCCGGACAACGTCGCCGACTTGGGCCTGTTCTTCGCCGCGCGCGGCCTGCGCCTGAACGTGATGATCGAATACGGCGTGGTCGGCGGCCGCTGCGGTTGCCGCAGCGAGCAGCAGGTGCGCGACCTGGCGGCGGCGATCAAAGCCCAGTCGGCCCTGGCCCTCACCGGTATCGAAGGCTACGAAGGGGTGATCCACGGCGAGCACGCCATCAGCGGCATCCGCGACTTCGCCGCGAGCCTGGTGCGCCTGGCGGTGGACCTGCAGGACAACGGCGCATTCGACCTCGCCAAGCCCATCGTCACCGCCTCGGGCTCGGCGTGGTACGACCTGATCGCCGCGTCCTTCGAACAGCAGAACGCCGCCGGCCGTTTCCTCAGCGTATTGCGCCCGGGCAGCTACGTGGCCCACGACCACGGTATCTACAAGGACGCGCAATGCTGCGTGCTCGACCGGCGCAGTGACCTCGACGAAGGGCTGCGCCCGGCCATGGAAGTCTGGGCCCACGTGCAGTCGCTGCCCGAACCCGGCTTTGCGGTGATTGCCCTGGGCAAGCGCGACGTGGCCTTTGACGCCGGTCTGCCGGTGCCGCTCAAACGCTACAGGGCTGGCATCGTGCCGGCCGAGGGCGATGACGTGAGTGCGTGCCAGGTCACTGCGGTGATGGACCAGCATGCGTTCATGACGGTGGCGCCGCAGGTTGAACTGCGTATTGGCGACATCATTTCGTTCGGCACGTCACACCCTTGCCTGACCTTTGACAAGTGGCAGGTGGGCTGCCTGGTGGATGACGAGTTGCGCGTGATCGAGTCCCTGCGTACCTGTTTTTAGACCGCGTTGCCTTCATCGCTGGCTTGCCTGCGATGAGGCCATCCGCCACACCGGAGAGCATCGCCATGACCACCCAACCGCGCATCGCCCTGATCGGCGAATGCATGATCGAACTGCAACACCGCGCCGACGGCAGCCTGCACCAGAGCTTCGGCGGCGATACCCTGAACACGGCGGTGTACCTGCGCCGCGAGCTGGGCGCAGTCGGCACCGTCGACTACGTCACCGCCCTGGGCGATGACAGTTTCAGCGATGCCATGTGCCGGCAGTGGACCGACGAGGGCCTGGGGCTGAGCATGGTCCAACGCCTGCCGGGGCGTCTGCCGGGTTTGTATTGCATCCAGACCGACGCCAATGGCGAGCGTAAATTTCTCTACTGGCGCAACGAAGCAGCGGTGCGCGACTGTTTCACCACGCCTGCGGCCGAGCCGATCCTGGCGGCGTTGCCGGGCTATGACCTGGTGTATTTCAGCGGTATCACCCTGGCGGTATTGGGTGAAATCGGCCGCGGGCGTTTGTTGCTGGCGCTGGCCGAAACCCGCAGGCGCGGCGGCAAGGTGGTGTTCGACAACAATTACCGGCCACGCCTGTGGGCCGATATCGAGGCAGCGCGGGTGGCGTATCGCAAGGTCATGGCCGAGGTGGACATCGCCTTGCTCACCGAAGACGACGAACAAGCGTTGTTCGGTTATGCCGACAGCGAGCAGGTGTTCGCGGCGTACCCGGCGATCACCGAGGTGGTGCTCAAGCGCGGCGCGGATGAGTGCCGGATTCGCTGCGACGGCGCACGCGTTGCCGTGCCGGCATTGAAGGTCGAAACGGTGGTGGATACGACAGCGGCGGGAGATTCGTTCAGCGCGGCATACCTGGCCGCCCGGCTCAAGGGCGGTTCGCCGCAGGAGGCTGCACTGGCGGGGCATCGGTTGGCGAGTCGAGTGATTCAGGTGCCGGGGGCGCTGATACCTCGGGGGTGAATGGCCGCCCGGGGCGGATCGGGAGCAAGCCCCCTCCCACATTTAATCGCGTTCACATTCCCCATTCCGGTCGGCTCTCAGGCCGCCGCGCTTTTGCTTTTGATCTGGAGCGCCCCGTCAAACACGCTGGCCGAACGCAGGTTTTGGAGCGTGGGTAACCCGGCAGGACGCCGGGTTAGCCGCGCTGGGCCAAGGATGGCCCATCGCGGCGGCCCACGCTCCAAAGCCTGCGTTCGGGCACACCGAGCCTGGGCGAGGTGCCGAGTGTTGGGGCAAGAGCCCTTTTGGTTACTTTTGGGGCTCTTTTCCAAAAGTGACCCGCCGTCAGGGCGGAACCCTAAGTCGCCGTTACCGAACAAACCGATATGTACACCGAAAAGTCGCACCGCTCGTAGCTTCGAGCATCACATTGGCTTAACTGAACGGCATTAGGGCTTGCCCACGATAGCGGTGCAAGGCCAACCCCTCAATCCCGGTAAAACACCTGCACCAGGTGATACCCGAACTTGCTCTTGATCGGCCCGTGAACCACCTTCACGGGCTTCTTGAAGATCACCGCATCAATCGCCCCCACCATCTGCCCCGGTCGCACTTCACCCAAATCACCGCCGCGCTTGCCCGATGGGCAGGTGGAATACTTCCTGGCCAGCACATCGAAGGCTTCGCCCTTGGCGATGCGCTGCTTGAGTTGTTCGGCTTCTTCGCTGGTTTTCACCAGGATATGACGGGCTTGGGCTTTCATCGTGTTCTACCAGGTGGGCGACGGCGCGCGATTATGCCTGAACTCATTCGGTCACGCCGATCATGCTGCGGATTTTGGTGGCCAGCAGATCAATCGAAAACGGCTTGGCCACCATGTCCATGCCGTCCTCGAGGAAGCCCTGGCGCTCGGCGGCTTTCTCGGCGTAACCGGTCATGAACAACACGCGCAGACCGGGACGATGCTGGCGTGCGATTTCTGCCAGTTGCCGGCCGTTCATGCCCGGCAGGCCGACGTCGGTCACCAGCAGGTCGACGCGCAAATCCGACTCCAGCAACGGCAGCGCCGCGCGGGCATCCGCGGCCTGGTGTGCGGTGTAGCCGAGTTCGTCGAGCACATTGACCACCAGCATGCGCACCGCCGCGTCGTCCTCGACCACCACCACCGCTTCACCGGCCAGGGCCACCGGCGCTTCGCTCAAGTGCGTCGGCAAACTGCTTTCCAGTGCGGTGCCGTGCAGGCGCGGCAGGTACAGGCGCACGCAGGTGCCCTGGCCCGGTTCGCTCTGGATGGTGACGTGGCCGCCGGACTGCTGGGCGAACCCGTAGATCATCGACAAGCCCAGGCCGGTGCCCTGGCCGATGGGCTTGGTGGTGAAGAACGGATCGAACGCTTTGGCGAGAATTTTCGGCGCCATGCCGCTGCCGTTGTCGCTCACGCCCAGCATCACGTAGTCGCCGGCCTTGACCGGTTCGAGGGTGGTGATATCGGTGCCGTCCAGGTAACTGTTGGCGGTTTCGATCAGCAGTTCGCCGCCATCGGGCATCGCATCGCGGGCGTTGATCACCAGGTTGAGCAGGGCGTTTTCCAGCTGGCTGGCGTCGGTGTTGACCGGCCAGATGTCCTGGCCCAGTTGCACCTTGAGCGAGATGTGCGCGCCCTTGGTGCGCTGGAACAGATCCTCCAGCGACGCCACCAGTTGATTGGGGTCGGTGGGCTGGCGGTCGAGCGACTGGCGCCGCGAGAACGCCAGCAGCCGGTGGGTGAGGGCGGCCGCACGATGGGCGGAGGACACGGCGGCGTCGGCAAAGCGGCCGATCTCTTCGCTGCGCCCGCCGGCGATGTAGCGCTGCATCAGGTCGAGGCTGCCGATGATGCCGGTGAGCATGTTGTTGAAGTCATGGGCGATGCCGCCGGTGAGCTGGCCCACCGCTTCCATTTTTTGCGCGTGGCGCAGCGCGTCTTCGGCGCGCTCGCGTTCGTACATCTCGTTCTGCAGGCGCTGGTTGGCCTCGGCCAGCGCCTGGGTGCGCTGGGCCACGCGTTCTTCGAGGTTCTCGTTGAGGTGGCGCAGGGCTTCTTCGGTGAGCTTGCGTTCGGTCTCGTCGATCACAAAGATATAAAAACCGTTTACCGAACCGTCGTTGCTGAAGCGCGGCAGGTACTTCATCAGCGCATGGCGCGGGCGCCCGTCGCGATGCGGCGTGAGGGTCATGAAGCTGCAGGCCTTGCCGCGCAGGGCAGCGGCGATCTTGTCCTGGCGGCCGGCATACACCTCGTCGCCGAGCACTTCGCGGATGGTCTTGCCGTACAGCTCCTGGGGCGTCATGCCGTACCACTCGAGGTAGGCGCTGTTGTTCAGGCGAAACCGCTGTTCATGGTCGACATAGCCGATCAGCACCGGCATCGCGTTGATGATCAGTTGCAGCTCGGTCTGGCTTTGGCGCAGGGCCTGTTCGGTGTGCTTGCGTTCGGTGAGGTCCAGCGCGGCGCCGAGGAAGCGCGCCGGCCGCCCCTGGGGGTCCTTGTAGCAACGACCGCGGGCGAATACCCAGCGCACTTCGCCGTCGGCCTGCATCAGGCGGTATTCCTCGGCGTATTCGGTGCCGAAGGTGATGCAATGCTTGATGCTGCGCGTGACCATGCCACGGTCTTCGGGGTGCACGCCCAACAGGTAGTCGCTGATCGGCAACAGGCTGGCCTGATCGGGGTCGACGCCGTGGAGGAAGGCGAAATGCGCGTCGGCGATAAAGCGGTCTTCGCCGATATCCCAGTCCCAGGTGCCCACCGCGTCGGTCGCCGCCAGTGCCAGTTGCAGGCGTTGCTCGGTATTGTGCTGGGCCTTGAGGCTGTCTTCGGAGCGTTGCTGCAGCTCGATGGCCTTGCGGCGGCGCTCGTTGGTCTCGATGGCGGTGACCAGGATACCAGCGACCTGGCGGCTTTCATCGCGCACCGGGCTGTAGGTGAGGTCGAGCCAGATCTCGGCGTCGCGCCCCTCGCGTTGCAGCACAAAGCGCTGCTCGCTGAAGGTGCGCACCTGGCCGCCGAGTACGGCATCGTAGATGGGGGCGGTGAAGTCCTGCAGTTCCGGCCAGGTGTGATGCGCCGGCTGCCCCAGTGCGTCCGGGTGCTTGTTGCCGGCCAGTTGGGCAAAACCATCGTTATACAACTGGATAAGGTCGTGGCCCCACAGCAGCAGCATCGGCATCGGCGAATGCACGACGATATCCACTGCGGTACGCAGGCTTTGCGGCCAGTCATTGGCCTCACCGAGGGGGCTTCGTGCCCAGTCCAGCCGCGCAATCAATGCGCCGGCTTCGCTACCGGTGGATGTTCCATTCATGAAAAAAGCCCTGAGCCTGACGCTTTGAAAAAATGACAACACCCATTATCCCGTGGGAAACGGCCGGGTGACTACCCTCGAAAAATAGCATGCCCTGGGGGTTTTTCTCTAAAACCCTCCGATGAGCTGAAACCTTTCATCTTCAGGGGTAAAGCCTTGCACTATTGCGCCAGCCAGCCGCCGTCGATGTTCCAGGCGGCGCCGCGTACCTGACTGCCGGCGTCGCTGCAGAGGAACAACACCAGCTCACCCAGTTGCGGCGGTGTGACGAACTCAAGCGACGGCTGTTTTTCGGCGAGCAAATCATGCTGCGCCTGCTGCGGGTCGACGCCCTTGGCGATGCGATCATCGATCTGCTTCTGCACCAGCGGGGTCAACACCCAGCCGGGGCAGATCGCATTGCAGGTGACGTTGCTGGCAGCCGTCTCCAGGCCCACCACCTTGGTCAGGCCGATCACGCCGTGCTTGGCCGCCACATACGCCGCCTTGCCCACCGAACCGACCTGACCGTGCACCGAGGCAATGTTGATGATGCGCCCCCAGCCCTTGGCCTTCATGCCCGGCAGGCCCAGGCGCGTGGTGTGGAACACCGAGGACAGGTTGATCGCAATGATCGAATCCCAGCGCTCCACCGGGAAGTCTTCCACCGCCGCTACGTGCTGGATGCCGGCATTGTTGACGAGGATATCCACGCCGCCGAATTCGCGCTCGGCGTAGGCGAACAGGTCGGCGAGCTGCGCCGGGTCGCTGACGTCGGCCGGGTGATGGCCGACCTTGCCGCCGAACGCCTGCACCTGGGCGATCACTGCGTCGGCGTCGCCGAAGCCGTTGAGGATCAGGTCGGCACCGGCCTCGGCCAGGCTCAGCGCGATCCCCAGGCCGATGCCGCTGGTGGAACCGGTGACCAGGGCGGTCCTGCCATGCAAATTCGTCATAAACACCTCACACAATTGCGTTGTGGCGAGCGGTTAAGCCCCGATGCCGTTCAGTTAAGCGCAGATTCCCTGTGGCGAGCAGGCTTGTCCTGCGTTGGGCTGCGCAGCAGCCCCAAAACCAGGCGCTGAGTCGTATCAGGTACACCGCGTTTTGCTGGATTGGGGGCGCTTCGCACCCCAACGCGGGACAAGCCCGCTCGCCACAAGTGATGGGTTTCCTGTATTTCTTACCGTGCAATGTGCGCGGCGGCCAGGAGTTCCCGGGTGTAGGGGTGCTGCGGCGCGTCGAACACCTGATGGCTCGGCCCGCGTTCCACCACCTTGCCGTCCTTGACCACGATCATGTCGTGGGCCATGGCGCGTACCACCGCCAGATCATGGCTGATAAACAGATACGTCAGGCCATATTTTTCTTGAAGTTCGCGCAGCAGCGTCACCACCTGTTTTTGCACCGTGCGGTCCAGCGCCGAGGTGGGTTCGTCCAGCAGCATCAGCGCCGGCTTGAGCACCAGCGCGCGGGCGATGGCGATGCGCTGGCGCTGGCCGCCGGAGAATTCGTGGGGGTAGCGATGCCGGCTGGCCGGGTCCAGGCCCACGTCCCTGAGCACCTGGATCACCTGCGCATCGCGTTCGGCCAGGCTGCACGGTGCATGCACTTCCAGCCCTTCGCCGATGATCTGCTGCACCGACATGCGCGGGCTGAGGCTGCCGTAAGGATCCTGAAACACCACCTGCATCTGTTTGCGCCACGGGCGCATCTGCTGATGGCTGAGGGGGTCGAGGGCTGCGTCCTGGAAGCGAATGCTGCCGGTAGAGTCGAGCAGGCGCAGGATCGCCTGGCCCAGGGTGGATTTGCCCGAGCCCGATTCGCCGACAATCCCCAGGGTCTTGCCGCGTTGCACGCTGAGGCTGATGCCGTCCACCGCCTGCAGATACGTCTTGCGGCGAAACAGCCCGCCGCCCAGCGCAAATTTCACGCTCAGGTCGTCCACCTGCAACACCGTTTCGCGGGTGTCGCTGCACAACGCTTCGCCCGAGGGCTCGGCGTCGAGCAGCAACCGGCTGTAAGGGTGCTGCGGCGCGGTGAACAGGGTTTCGCACGCGGCCTGTTCGACACTCTCGCCGGCCCGCATCACGCACACGCGCTGGGCAATGCTGCGCACCAGGTTGAGGTCGTGGCTGATCAGCAGCAGCGACATGCCCAGACGTTGCTGCAGCGACTTGAGCAGCAGCAGGATCTTGCGCTGCACGGTCACGTCCAGCGCGGTGGTGGGTTCGTCGGCGATCAGCAGTTGCGGCTCGCAGGCCAGCGCCATGGCGATCATCACCCGCTGGCGCTGGCCGCCGGACAGTTGGTGCGGATAGGCCTTGAGGCGCTCCCGGGGGTTTTGAATGCCCACCAGTTCGAGCAGTTCGAGGATGCGCGCCTGCGCCGCCTTGCCGCCCAGGCCTTTGTGCAGCAGCAGGGTTTCGCCGATCTGCTTTTCGATGCTGTGCAGCGGGTTGAGCGAGGTCATCGGCTCCTGAAAGATCATCGCAATGCGATTGCCGCGCAGTTTCTGCAAGGTGGCGGGCGCTGCGCCGACCAATTGCTGGTCACGGTATTTCACCGAGCCTGTGGTGTGGGTGCCGGCTTCGGGCAGCAGTTGCAGGATCGAGTGGGCGGTCACCGACTTGCCCGAGCCCGACTCGCCCACCAGCGCCAGGCATTCGCCCTCGCGCACGTCCAGGCTGAGGTTGCGCACCACGGTCTGGCCGCTGAACGCGACGCACAGGTCGCGGATTTCGATGAGGTTCATAGGCAGTCACTCATGAGCGGGGGTCGAAGGCATCCCGCAGGGCCTCGCCGATAAACACCAGCAGCGACAGGATCAGCGCCAGGGTAAAAAACGCCGTCAGGCCCAGCCACGGCGCTTGCAGGTTCTGCTTGCCCTGGGCGATCAGCTCGCCCAGCGAGGCACTCCCAGCGGGCATGCCGAAGCCGAGGAAATCCAGGGCGCTCAAGGT
The DNA here is from genome assembly GCF_017832155.1 of Pseudomonas sp. PvP025. Taxonomy (NCBI): domain Bacteria; kingdom Pseudomonadati; phylum Pseudomonadota; class Gammaproteobacteria; order Pseudomonadales; family Pseudomonadaceae; genus Pseudomonas; species Pseudomonas sp. PvP025. The sequence goes on from NZ_JAFIBJ010000001.1 coordinate 809,169, forward strand.
GGAAATCGCACCGGTGAGGATAAACGGCAGGTAGCTCAGGGTGGCGGTCATTGCATTGGGCAGGATATGCCGGCCAATGATCTTGCCGTCGCCCAGGCCCAGGGCGCGCGCGGCCTTGACGTACTCCAGGTTGCGCCCGCGCAGGAACTCGGCGCGCACCACGTCCACCAGGGCCAGCCAGGAAAACAGCGCCATGATCCCCAGCAGCCACCAGAAATTGGGCTCCACGAACCCCGACAGGATAATCAGCAGGTACAACACCGGCAGCCCCGACCACACTTCAAGGATGCGCTGCCCGAGCAGGTCCACCCAGCCGCCGTAGTAACCCTGCAAGGCCCCGGCGGCAATGCCGATGGCGCCGCTGATGGCCGTGAGGGCCAACGCAAACAGGATCGATACGCGCGCACCGAAGATCACCCGCGCCAGCACATCGCGGGACTGGTCATCGGTGCCCAGCCAGTTCACCGCCGAGGGCGGGCTGGGGGCAGGGCGGGTCAGTTCGTAGTTGGGCGTGTCGTCGCTGAACGGAATCGGCGGAAACAGCATCCAGCCGCCGTCCTGCTTGATCAGGGTTTGCACGTAGTCACTGCGGTAGTCGGCCTGGAACGGCAACTGCCCGCCGAACTGTTGCTCGGTGTAGCGCTTGAACACCGGAAAATACAGCTCGTTCTTGAAGCTCAGCACCAGCGGTTTGTCGTTGGCGATCAGCTCGCCGCCGAGGGTGAGCATGAACAGGCCGATAAACAGCCACAGCGACCACCAGCCCCGGCGGTTTTTCTTGAAGCGCTCGAAACGGCGGCGTGCCACGGGAGACAGATTGAGCATCAGGCGTTCCTCGCGGCGAAGTCGATACGCGGGTCCACCAGGGTGTAGCAGAGGTCACCGATGAGTTTTATCAGCAGGCCGAACAGCGTGAAGATGAACAACGAGCCGAACACCACCGGGTAGTCCCGCGACACTGCCGCTTCGTAGCTCATGCGGCCCAGCCCGTCGAGGGAAAAAATCACCTCGATCAGCAGCGAGCCGGCGAAGAACACGCTGATGAACGCCTGGGGAATGCCCGAAATCACCAGCAGCATCGCGTTGCGAAACACGTGGCCGTAAAGCACGCGGCGTTCGCTCAGGCCCTTGGCGCGGGCCGTCACTACGTATTGGCGGGTGATTTCATTGAGAAACGAGTTTTTGGTGAGGATGGTCAGCGTGGCGAACCCGCCGATCACCAGCGCGGTGACCGGCAGCACCAGGTGCCAGAAGTAGTCGGCAACCTTGCCCACGGTACTCAGTTCGTCGAAGTTGTCCGAGACCAGGCCGCGCACCGGGAACCAGTTCAGCGAGGTCCCGCCGGCGAACACCACGATCAGGAACATCGCGAACAGAAACGCCGGCATCGCGTAGCCGATCACAATGGCGGTGCTGCTCCACACATCGAAGCTGCTGCCATGGCGCACTGCCTTGCGGATGCCCAGGGGGATCGACACCAGGTAGGTGATCAAGGTGGCCCACAGGCCGAGGGAGATCGTCACCGGCATTTTTTCCAGGATCAGCTCGATCACGGTTTTGCCGCGAAAGAAGCTGTTGCCGAAATCCAGTTGGGCGTAGTTGCTGAGCATCAGCCACAGACGCTCCGGGGCCGGTTTGTCGAAGCCGTACTGCTTTTCGATGTCCTTGATCAGCTTGGGGTCCAGGCCTCGGCTGGCGCGCGAGGCGCTGATGCTTTCGCCCGCGCCGGCCCCCACGCCGCCGCCGCCGATCCCCTGCAGGTGGGCGATAGCCTGTTCCACCGGCCCGCCGGGCGCGGCCTGCACGATGACGAAATTCACCAGCAGGATGATCACCAGGGTCGGGATGATCAGCAGCAGGCGCCGCACGATATAGGCAAACATCAGCGGGCACCTGCGCGTTTTTTCAGTGCGGCGTTCATTTGTTCATGGGTCAGCGGTGTGGGGCTGATTTCCCACCAGGTTTCCAGGGCTTCGTCATTTTTGGCCTCGATGGCCGGGCGACCGAAGCGGTTCCACCACGCGGCGGAGGTGCCCGGCGGGTAGTAATTGGGAATCCACAGGTAGTTCCATTGCAGCACCCGGTCCAGAGCGTGGGCGTAGGTGAGCATCTGCGCCTGGGTGTTTGCCTTGACCAGGCCTTTGATCAGGCTGTCGACGGCCGGGTCCTTGAGCACCATGTAGTTGTTGGCGCCGGGGTCATGGGCGGCCGCCGAGCCAAAGAAGTTGTACAGCTCCATCCCGGGCGAGGGGGTGACTGGAAAGCCTGTGACGATCATGTCGTAGTCCCGCGCCATCACGCGGTTGACGTACTGCGAGGAGTCGATACGGCGAATGTTCAGGGTGATGCCGATCTGCGCCAGGTTGCGTTTGTAGGGCAGCAGCAGACGTTCCATGCCGGTCTGCGTGTTGAGGAAAGTGAATTCCAGCGGTTCGCCCTGGGCGTTCACCAGCGTGTCGCCCTCGGGTTTCCAGCCGGCTTCCTCCAGCAGGGCCAGGGCCTGCAGCTGTTTATCGCGGATCACGCCGCTGCCGTCGGTGACCGGCGCCTTGAACACCTGGGTGAACACCTCGTCGGGCACCTGGCCGCGCAGCGGTTCGAGAATCGCCAGCTCTTCCTGGGTGGGCAACTGGGTGGCGGCCAACGGGCTGTTGGAGAAGAAGCTCTGCTGGCGAATGTAGAGGTTGTGCATCATCTGCCGGTTGGCCCACTCGAAGTCCCACAGCATCGCCAAAGCTTTGCGCACGCGGCGGTCCTTGAACAGCGGATTCTGCACGTTGAACACGTAGCCCTGGGCCGGTTGCGGCATCTCCCTGGCCAGGTGCGCGCGTTGCAGACGGCCGTCGTCCAGCGCCGGGCCGTTGTAGCCGATGGAATAACCGGTGGCGGAGAACTCACGGTTGAAATCGTAGGCGCCGCCGCGCAGCACCTGGCGCGCCACCTCGGTGTCGCCAAAGTATTCCAGGCTCAGGTGATCGAAGTTGTACAGGCCACGGCTGACCGGCAGGTCCTTGCCCCACCAATCGGGGTCGCGGGTAAAGGTGATGGTGCTGCCCGAATCGATCTTGCTGACCTTGTACGGGCCGCTGCCCAGGGGCGCTTCATAACCGCCGCCGTTGGCGAAGTCGCGGGTTTTCCACCAGTGCTCGGGCAATACCGGCAGGGTGGCCAGGTCCAGGGGCAGAGTGCGGTTCTCGTTGCTGGAAAAGTCGAAGCGCACCTGGCGCTCGCCTTCGACCACCACCTGTTTGACATCGGCGAACAGCGTGCGAAAACGCAGGCTGCCCTGGGTCATCAGCAGGTCGTAGCTGTAGCGCACGTCTTCGGCGGTAATCGGTGTGCCGTCGGCAAACCGTGCCTTGGGGTTGAGGTAAAAACGCAATGACAGGCCATCGTCGGCGCGTTCCATCTTTTCCGCCACCAGGCCGTAGACCGTGTAGGGCTCATCCAGCGAGCGTTGGGCCAGCGGGGAGTAGAGCCAGCCGTCGACCTGGGACACGCCGATGCCTTTGTCGATATAGGGCAGCACATGGTCGAAACGGCCGATCTCCAGCGCCGAACGGCGCAGCGTGCCGCCCTTGGGCGCATCGGGATTGGCGTAGTCGAAGTGGCTGAAACCGGCGGCGTATTTGGCCGGCTCGCCGTAGACCGTCAGGTAGGTCTGCGGAGCTGCGGTCACGGCCGTGCTGGCCAGCAGCAGCGCCAGGATGGAGCTAAGGAGTGGGGGAAACGCCAATCGCATGGTCAGCCTTGAGCGCCGGGTGAAGAATGAGGGCTGTACGTTAGCGGCTTACGGGTCGCCCGTCACCCCATGCACAACGGCCCGCCAGAAGGCGGGCCGTTGTTGGGGCATCAGCGCGGCAGGATCAGTCCTGGCGGCTGGTGACTTCCAGCAGGTGATAGCCGAACTGGGTTTTCACCGGGCCTTGCACGGTGTTGACCGGGGCGCTGAACACCACGCTGTCGAATTCCTTGACCATCTGGCCCGGACCGAACGAACCCAGGTCGCCGCCCTGACGGCTGGATGGGCAGCTGGAGTTGGCTTTGGCGATTTCTGCGAAATCGGCGCCGCCTTCGATTTGGGATTTCAGTTCGTTGCACTTTTCTTCAGTGGAAACGAGGATGTGGCGGGCGGTGGCTTTGGCCATTTGAGATAACTCCTTGATGTAAAAAGGGTGAGCGTACTGGATTCAGGTGGTTATTTGTTGGCAAAGTTCCACGGGGTTTTCGATCGGGCAGACGAGCGCGCCACGGTCCTGTGGCGCGCCCGCTCGCCACAGGAATAGTCAACGCGCTGTTTGATGGGTTTAAAGGCTGGCCGACTCATAGGTAGTGCGGGTCTGTTCGATCTCTTCGACCAGCCCATCGATGCCCGCCAGGCGGGCGCGGTTGTCATGGTCCCAGGGGTGAAAACCGGGTTTGAAATAATGCAGCCACGGCACCAGCATCCGCGGGAAGACGCCTTTGGGGCCGTACAAAAATTTGCACATGCGCCAGAACCCCTTCAAATGACCGCCGGCCTTGCGGTCGGCAAACAGCAGGCGTACATGGAAATCCAGCACCACCAGCCAGAAGAACAGGGTCGTGAACAGCATGGTGCCGGTGCGCAGCAGGTAACGCTTGGGGCCGGGCTTGATGACGCGGTTCCAGACATCGAACGCCACGGCCTTGTGCTCGGTTTCTTCAAGGGCGTGCCAGTACCACATCTGCTGGTAGCCCTTGAGTGAATCGCCGAAGCGCGAGGGGTCGCTGAGGAGGATTTCCGCAAGCATCGCGGTGTAGTGCTCAAGGGCTATGGTCACCGCCAGGTTGAAGGACGGCGGCAGGTGTTTTTTCTGCAGATCGAGAATCACCTTGAGGCGGCTGTCCAGTTTATGCGCCGGCAATCCCGCGTCCTCCAGCAGGTTGTTGTAGGCCACGTGCTCACGGCTGTGCATGGCTTCCTGGCCGATAAACCCCTGGATTTCCTTTTTCAGCGCAGGATCATCGATGCGCGAGCGGTAGTGGCGCACGCTGTCCATGAAGAACAGCTCGCCCTGGGGAAACAGCAGCGACAGCGCATTGAAGAAATGCGTGACGAACGGGCCTTGTTCATGCCAGTTCTTGATGCGCTCGGCAGGCAAGGCAAAACGGATATCGCGACGGATAGGCAACATGGTGCGTGCTCCTTTTTCAGAGACGGGGTTCGTCGTTGGGTTCGAACACAGGCCTGCGCGGCTTGGGCGCCATGCGTTTGCTGGCGAACACCACCAGCGCCTGGTAGGCGGCCGGCAGGCAACGGGCGAGCAGGTCGAGGAAATACGCGTCGCGGCCGATCAGCACCCGGCGCTTGTTTTTGCGCACGCCTTGCAGGATCACCCTGGCGGCCTGGTCGGCGTCGGTGATGAAGAGTTTTTCGAAGTCGGCGCGGGCCTGTTGCTCGCTGTGGATCAGAAAGCCGGTCATGTTCGCGTCGATGCGGCTGCTGCGGCAGATGTCGGTGCGAATGCCGCCGGGGTGCACGCAGGTGGCGGACACGCCGCAGCGTTGCAGATCCAGCTCCTGGCGCAGCGCCTCGGTAAAGCCGCGCACGGCAAATTTACTGGCGTTGTAGCCGCTCATGCCGGGCTGGGCAAACAGGCCGAACACGCTGGAGGTGTTGATGACATGGCCGTTGCCGCTGGCCTTGAGGTGCGGCAGGAACGCCTTGGTGCCGTGCACCACACCCCAGAAGTTGATCCCGATGATCCATTCCAGGTCGCTGTAGCTCACGCCCTCGACGGTGCTCGACAGCGCCACGCCGGCGTTGTTGAACACCAGGTTGACCGCGCCATGCTCTGCCACGCAGCGCGCGGCCCAGTCGTCCACGGCCTGGCGGTCGGCCACATCCAGCACCTGGGTGGTGACCCGCACTGGCGACAGGGTCGAAGACCGAATCAACGCTTCGGTGTGCTCCAGGCCCTGGCGGTTCACGTCCGCCAGCGCCAGGTGACAACCTTCGCGCGCCAGCGCCAGGGCCAATGCGCGGCCCATGCCGGACGCCGCGCCGGTAATGGCCGCCACGCGGCCGTCGAATGACTTCATGACAGGCTGCCTTCTGCAGTGGAATGGGGCGCAGGCGTTGCGCGCGTGGGCGCCGGGACGGGGGCCAGGTCGACCCCATAGTCCTTGAGCGCAAAGTGCCGGGTGAGCTGCCTGAAACGCCAGGTGGAGCCCGGCCATAACGTGGTGTTCTTGCCGGTGCGCGGGTCGAGGTACCAGCTCTGGCAGCCGCCGGTGTTCCAGATGGTGCGCTGGAGTTTGTCCTGCAATTGGCTGTTCCAGGCCTGTTCGACGGCAGGCTTGACGTCCACCGTGGCGATGCGTTTGCGCTGCATCTGTCGCAACGCATCGAGGATGTAGGCGACCTGGGCCTCGATCATCAGAATCATCGAGTTGTGCCCCAGCCCGGTGTTGGGCCCGACAATCAGGAACAGGTTTGGATAGCCCGGCACCGTGGTGCCTTTATAGGCATGTGCGCCGTCGTGCCAGGTGTCCATCAGGTCAACGCCGTGGCGCCCGATGATGCAGTCGCGGGGCAGGGGATCGCTGGCCTGGAAACCGGTGCCGAAGATCAGGCAGTCGACCGGGTGCTTGATGCCGTCGGCGGTGACGACGCCGTCGGCTTCGATGCGCAGCACCGGGTCGGTCACCACCTCGACATTGCTGCGCGACAGCGCCGGGTAGTAGTCGTTGGAGATCAGCACACGCTTGCAGCCGAGGGTGTAATCCGGCGTGAGGGTCTTGCGCAGCGATGGGCGGGCGACCTGCCTGCGCAAATGACGCAGGGCGATTTTCTGCACCATTGTCATCAGCCGGGGATGCAGGGCAAAGCCCACCACGCGGCCTTCGAGCGTCCAGTAAAAGGCGCTGCGGACCAGCCGCTGGGTGAAGGGCAGGTGTTTGAACAGCCAGCGTTCGCCGGCGGAAATCGGTCGGTCGGGCTTGGGCATGATCCACGGCGGGGTGCGCTGGAACAGGTCCAAGTGCGCCACCTGCGGTGCAATCTGCGGCACGAACTGGATGGCACTGGCCCCGGTGCCGATCACTGCGACACGCTTGCCCTTCAAGGAATAGTCGTGGTCCCACTGCTGGGAGTGGAAGCGCTTGCCCTTGAAACTCTCCAGACCCGGAATGTCCGGCAGCGCCGGGCGCGACAAGCCGCCCATGCCCGACACCAGCACCCGCGCGCTCACCTGGCGGCCATCGCTGAAGCTCAGTTGCCAGCGCTGCTGGTGTTCATCGAACACCGCGCGTTGCAGGCCCGTGCCAAACCGCAGGTAGGGCGCCAGTTCAAAGCGCTGCGCGCATTGCTCGAGGTAGGCGCGGATCTCGGCCTGCGGCGCAAATTGCCGCGACCAGTGCGGGTTGGGCGCAAACGAAAACGAGTACACGTGGGACTGCACATCGCAGGCGCAGCCGGGGTAGTGATTGTCGCGCCAGGTGCCGCCGAGGGTCTGCGCCTGCTCGGCAACAAAAAAGTCGTTGAAGCCAGCCTGCTTGAGCTGGATGGCCATGCACAGGCCGGCGAAGCCTGAGCCGATGATGGCAATGTCGATTGATTCACGCTGGGTATTCATGGGCAGTCCCTCATGGGCATCGGGTGCGCTCCTGTTTTTTGGATGAAACACCATTGCAAAGGAAATTTGAATTACATATTTTAAAAAAGATTTTAAATAATCTACCTGAAAAATTCGCCCACGCCAGGACCTTGTTTGGTATGTGCGCCTTGTCCGACGGACGCGCACGCTATGAGTGAGGCCCGCAAGCAGGGCAGGGACGATGGCTGAGGCCTCGATCAATACCGGTCGGGTCGCCAGCTCCAGGGAAGCGGAGGACGAAGCGATGGCTGTCGAATGGGGTGTGGCTGCAGCGGTGTTTGTCGGTGCAAGCGCGGTGTTGTGGGGCTTGAGTGCGTGGATGACGCGGCGCATAGAAGCGGCCGTGCCGCGCAACGGGCGGGTGGTGGAGGTCAAGGGCGAGCGCTTTCATTATGTCGAGGAGGGCAGCGGCCCCCCGCTGGTGATGATTCACGGCCTGATGGGCAGCAGTCGCAACCTCACCTATGCCTTGTCTGGCCGCTTGAGTGCACACTTTCGCGTGATCAGCGTCGACCGCCCGGGCTCCGGCTATTCCACCCGTGGCAAAGGCACGGCGGCGGACCTGCCGGCCCAGGCGCGGCAGATCAGCGACCTTATAAATACCCTGGGCCTGCATAAACCGCTGGTGCTGGGCCATTCCCTGGGCGGCGCGATTGCCCTGGCGCTGGCGCTTGATCATCCCGAGACGGTGTCCGGCTTGATTCTGGTGGCGCCGCTGACTCATCCCCAGCGCCTGTTGCCGCCGGTATTCCTGTCCCTGGCCGTGCGCCCGGCGTGGCTGCGCCGCTGGGTCGCGCGCACGCTGACCTTGCCCATCGGCCTGTTGACCCAACGTTCGGTGGTCAAGGGCGTGTTCGCGCCGGATGCCGCCCCGGCCGATTTTGCCACCCGAGGCGGCGGTTTGCTGGGCATGCGTCCTGACAATTTCTACGCAGCCTCCACCGAGATCAACCAGGTCAACGATGACCTGCCGCACATGGTGGCGCGCTATCCGCAACTGACCTTGCCGATCGGGCTGATCTATGGCTCGCGGGACAAGGTGCTCGACTTGCGCAAACACGGCCAGGCCCTGGCCAGCAAGGTGCCCGGGCTCAAGCTGCAGGTGGTGGAGGGCTGTGGGCACATGCTGCCGATTACGGCTACCGAACGGGTGGCGGCGTTGGTGGAGCAGGTCGCCAGACGTGCCCGAACGGGAGAAAACGCCGCGATTGCGCCTGCGCCACTTGCCCTGGTGCATCCGTAGCGTGGCGATTCGACGCGCGATTTCACGGCGTCAACGCCCGCGCTGCAGACCTGACCGAACAGCTGAAAAACAGACTGCCCGGTCACGCAAAAAAGGGTTGAAGAAATAGTTGACGAGCTAACGATTCCGCGCTATTTATTTAAAAAAATTATTTCAATGTGTAATTTGAAACAGTTTTTGAAATGCCTAAGAGCGAATAAAATAATGAAAAAAACGCCTTTTATCGCATGGCTGACTGCAGCAGGCAGTCAGCGCTCCATCAACCCGCCTGCCGCCCAGCGTGCGCGGAGGCTGCCATGAATCAGACCCTGGCAGCACCAGGCGTGTGGACCGACGGCAAGCGCCACCTGTGGTGGCTGGGCATCATGCCGCTGGCCACGCCCTTGCTCTCTGGCGCCCTGGCCATCGCCACCGGCGTTCAATCGTTGTGGTGGGTGGGCGTGCTGGTGATCTTCGGCCTGATTCCCCTGATCGACGGTCTGCTCGGCGAGGACGTCAGCAACCCGCCCGAGTCCGCCGTCAGCCACCTCGAAAGCCAAAGCTACTACCGCTGGATCGTCTATATCGGCGTGCTGTTCGTGATCGCTTCGGTGGTGGTCACCGGTTGGCTGGCGGCCGGCGGCATCGACTGGATCATCAACGGCGGCCTGCTGCGCGCCACCGCCACGCTGGATCCCGCCAGTGGGTTGGCAAAAGCCGCCGCCTTTATGACCGCGCGCACCGAGTTGCACGGCGCGGTTGGCTGGTTCACCTACCTGGGCATGGCGATGTCCACTGGCGCGGCCACCGGCATTGCCATCAATACCGCCCATGAGCTGGGCCACAAGCCTCGTCCGCTGGAGGTGTTCCTGGCCAAGGTGACCCTGGCGCCGACCTTCTACGGGCACTTTTACACCGAACACAACCGTGGCCATCACGTGCGGGTTGCCACCCCGGAAGACCCTGCCAGCTCCCGGCTGGGCGAAAGTTTCTGGGCATTCCTGCCGCGCTCGGTGTGGTTCAGCGCCCGTTCGGCGTGGAATCTGGAGCGTGAACGCCTGCGCAAACTCGGCCTGCCGGCCTGGCACTGGAAAAACGCCGTGTTGAGCGCGTGGATGTACAGCGTGGTGTTGTGGGGCGCGATGATTGCCTGGCTGGGCGCCGCAGTGATTCCGTTTCTGATCATTCAGGGCGTGTACGGCTTCTCGTTGCTGGAAGTGGTCAACTACGTCGAGCACTACGGCCTCAAACGCCAGAAGTTGCCCAATGGCCGTTATGAACGTTGCTCGCCGCGCCATTCGTGGAACAGCAATCGCATCGTCACCAATATCTTTCTGTTCCAGCTGCAACGGCATTCGGACCATCACGCCAACCCCACCCGCAGCTACCAGTCGTTGCGTCACTTTGATGAGTCGCCGCAACTTCCCTACGGCTACGCCAGCATGATCGTCTGGGCGTATGTGCCGTACCTCTGGCGCCGCCGTATGGACCAACGCGTGCTCAATCATTACGCCGGCGATCTCTCACTGACCAATCTTCAACCGTCACAGCGCGCGAAGTATCTGCACCAGTACGGTCGCGGCGCTGCGCCCCATTGAAGCTGCAATAACGTTGTATGACCCGAACAACAATAATTTCAAGGGAAGGACGTCCACCATGCAAACACCTGCCAGGTTCATCTCTTCTATCGTTCTGGCCGCGTTGGGCCTGATCGTCTACCACCAGGCCCAGGCCGCGCGCATCGAGCCCGCCGGCGGTGCCTTTACGGCGCAGGGCCCGATCAGTTTTTCCAAGGGCAAGCTGATCAGCGCCGACTGCACCATCAAGGTCGCCGGCAAGGTCGCGGCCGATGGCTCCTCGGTGAATGTCGACAAGGTCGAGTTCGACGGCGGCCTCAAGTGCAGCCGCGTCGAGGCCATCAATCTGCCCTGGGTGCTGATCGCCCGGGACACGCAAAGCGGCTCCATGTCCAGGATCAGCGTCGACGTGCATGCCTTCGGCCTGGGCGGCAAGTGCGGCCCGTCGACTGCCGATGGCACCTGGGATAACGCCACCGGCAAGCTGGAGGCCCGCGATGTGCCGATTGGCGAGGACTGCAGGATCAAGTCGGTGTCGATCAAGATGCCGCCCACTTTCAAAGTGGTCGACTGAGTACGCGGATTTGTTACAGCGGTAAATGCATTGAAATTTGGCTGGAAAGGGAAGTTCTGCAGTTTCACCGTGACCTCTCGTTCATGGCCATTACCCCTGGCGAAATGATTCGCCACAACATGTGAGGAAAAACAATGAAAAGCTTGAAAACCCTCGTTTGTGCAACGTCGTTTGCCCTGTGCTTTGGCGCGGCGTCGATGGCTAATGCGGCAACTATCGCGCCGGCCGGCGCCGGCTTCTCGACGGCAGGCTCCATCACTGTGACGTCGCCTGCCTCGCTGAACCTGCCCGTCACCTGCAACATCACCTTCACCGGTACCGTCGCAGGCAATGGTGCGAGCGCTGCCATCACCGGCGCTTCGGTCAGTGGTTCCAACTCCCTGTGCAGCGTGCCGGTGCTGCAAGGCCTGCCCTGGACGCTGAGCGTCGCCAGCGGGGGCCCGGATGCGTTCACCGGGACGGTTTCCGGGGTGAACTTCAAGATCCTCAACAACTGCTCGAGCTCGCCGGTGACCATCAATGTCAACTGGAGCAACTCCACCAACACCTTGAGCGTCCCAAGCGCCCAGACCGTGGGCAGCTGCAAGATCACTGCACTGACCGCCGTGCCGAACCCTGCGTTTACCGTGACGCCCTGAGGGCCCGGAGCGCTTGACGTGATGATCACACGTTGAAACACGCAAGTGCCTCGCAAGAGGCACTTGTTGCGGCAGGCCAGGTCGGGACAGCCGATCCTGGAGGATAAAAATAAGGAGTGGAGCATGAATAATAAGAAACGGCAGGCCCGCACGTTGTTGAGCCTGGCAGTCCTCGGCGGCCTTATCGGTGTAACGGGTCAGACGCAAGCCGGCGGTTTTGGCACGCCGACCTTCGGCGCTCCCGGATGGGGGCGTGCCTTCGGTGGCGGCTCGCTGTTCCAGAACGATCCTTCGGCGGCCTATAACAACCCGGCGGCCATGGCCTTTATCGATCACAACATCTCGCAGTTCACCGTTGATTACGCGCGTATCAACATCAAGTACAAGGGCACGGCCAAGGATTATGCCGGCAATGCACCGGCCAGCGTCGACCCCACGGATTTCAGTTCCACGCCTCGGACCGGCGACGGTGGTCAGGGCGGCTTCACCGCATGGTTGCCAACCGGCTTCATGGTAATGCCGATCAACGATCGCTTTGCCTTCGGCTTGAGCCAGGTGGTGCCGATGGGTGCGCGCACCACGTGGGACCAGGACTGGATCGGCCGCGACTTTGCCGTCGATACCCACATTGAAACGGTCGGTGTCACCGGCTCGTTATCGTTCAAGGTCAACGATCAGTTTTCGCTGGGCGGTGGCGCCATCGTGCAGCACACCAAGGGCTTTGTGAGCCAGAACCTTGACCTGTATTCGGCCGCGGCGCTGTCGCCGAACATCGGTCTGCCGTTCCCCTCAGGCGTAGGCTCCGCGCTGATGCGCGTGAAGGTGGATAACACCTCCGTGGGCTGGTTTGCCGGGGTGGTCTGGAAACCGACCGATGTCGACACCCTGGGCCTGAACTACCACGCAAAAATCAAGAACAAGCTGGAGGGCAAATACAACATCTACGCCGACGAGACCAACAGGACGTTGATCGAAAGCGGCCTGCCGTCGCTGGCTTATCCAGGGCTGAACCTCAACGCCAACGGCGCCAATGCCTCGGCGCAACTGGACGTGCCCGCCAACGCCTCCGTTGACTGGGTCCACCAGTTCAATGACCGCCTGACCTTGGGCGCCAGCGTCACCTGGACCCAGTGGTCGTCGTTCAAGGCGCTGACGTTGAAGTCCGACGGCCAGCAAATCGTGTCGATTCCCTATAACTACAAGGACACGTGGATGGTGTCGTTGGGCGGTGACTACAAATTTACCGATGACTTCACCTTCCGCGCCGGCGTGGCCACCGACCAGACGCCTACGCGCAACTCCACGCGTGACCCGCGTATCCCGGACGGGGATCGGATTTTCGCGTCCCTGGGCTTCGGCTACAACATTCGCGCCATTCCCGGTTTGAGCATCGACGGTGCCTACTCGCGGCAATTCGTCGAGAAAGCCAAGCTCAGGACACAAAACCAGGATCGTCTCGGTGGGGCGACGCTGGACGGCAAGGCCGATGCGAAGGGCGAGGTGGTCAGCCTGTCGGCGACCTACGCGTTCTGACCTGTCGCCATGGGTCGCGCAGGCGACCCATGGCGATGCAATCAAGTAACAGGCGGCTGACCGGGTCGGCTGCTTTTTTTGGCTCAAGCATTAAATAAAAATTTCAAAGTTTAATTTGAATTTGCTCCGTCCTGAAATCGAGAGAGGTGTCCCATGGTTATCTGGTTATTGGTGGGTTTCGCCGCCGCGATTGTCCTGGCGTATCGACAAGCCGCCGCCGCGCTGTGGCTCGGCACTGGCCTGGTATGGCTGGCGATGGGTTACCTGTTCAGCGTGGTGGCGGGTGTGGGCATCACCCTTGCGGCGCTGCTGGTGGTAGTGCCCGCGCTGCTGCTGGCGATCAAACCGCTGCGCCGTGCGCTGTTGACCGGCAAGGCGCTGGCGCTGTTTCGCACGATCATGCCGGCGATGTCCGACACCGAGCGTGCGGCCATCGAGTCCGGCACCGTGTGGTGGGACGCCGAACTGTTCAGCGGCAAGCCCGACTGGCAGCGCCTCTTGAAAGCCGCGCCGGCCAGCCTGAGTGCCGAAGAGCAGGCCTTTCTCGACAACGAAGTCGAAACCCTGTGCGACATCGCCAACGACTGGGAAACCACCCAGGTCTGGCAGGACATGTCCCCGCAAGCCTGGCAGTACACCAAGGACGCCGGGTTCCTCGGCATGATCATTCCCCGGCAGTACGGCGGCAAAGGCTTCTCCCACTACGCCCATTCGCAGGTGGTGATGAAGCTGTCGACCCGCTGCTCGGCAGCGGCGATTTCGGTGATGGTGCCTAATTCCCTGGGCCCCGCCGAACTGCTGTTGCATTACGGCACCGATGCCCAGCGCAACTACTACTTGCCGCGCCTGGCGCGGGGCGAAGACATCCCGTGTTTCGCGCTGACCAGCCCGTATGCCGGCTCCGATGCCGGTGCGATTCCCGACCTCGGCATCGTCTGCAAAGGCCTGCACGAGGGCCAGGAAGTCCTTGGCTTCAAAGTCACCTGGGACAAGCGCTACATCACGTTAGGGCCGATTGCCACGGTGCTCGGCCTGGCGTTTCGCGCCGAAGACCCCCAGGGCCTGCTCGGCGCGCCGGGTGCGCTGGGCATCACCTGCGCATTGATCCCCACCTCGCACCCCGGGGTGAACAGCGGCCGTCGCCACTGGCCATTGAACGCGGTATTCCAGAACGGCCCCACCACCGGCAAGGATGTGTTCATTCCGCTGGAGTGGGTGATCGGTGGCCGTGAACAGGTCGGCAATGGCTGGCGCATGTTGATGGAATGCCTGGCGGCGGGGCGCGCGATTTCGCTGCCATCGGCCAACGTCGGCCTGGGCAAGGTTGCGGTGCGCGGCACCACCGCGTACGCGGCAATGCGCAAGCAGTTCGGCCTGCCCATCGGCAAGTTCGAAGGGGTGCAGGCACCGCTGGCGCGCATGGCCGGGCATCTGTATGCCTGCGATGCGGTGCGCAAGGTGTCGGTGGCGTCGCTGGATGCCGGGGAGAAGCCTTCGGTGATTTCGGCCATCGCCAAGTACCACGTCACCGAACGTGCGCGGATGATCGTCAACGACGGCATGGACATCGTCGCGGGCAAGGGCATCTGCATGGGGCCCAACAACTTCCTGGCCCGTGCCTACCAGCAAAGCCCCATCGCCATCACGGTGGAAGGCGCGAACATCATGACCCGCTGCCTGATCATCTATGGCCAGGGCCTGATTCGTTGCCATCCCTATGTGTTTCGCGAGATGGAAGCGGCGCGCAACCCGGACCGGCGCAAGGCGCTGGAAGCGTTCGACAGCGCGATGTTCGGCCATATCAGCTTTGTGCTGGCCAACACCGTGCGCGCGGCGGTGCATGGTCTGACCGGCGGCCGCCTGATTGCCGCTCCGGCCCACACCGAACCAGCGCTGGCGTGCTACTACCGCCAGGCCAATCGTCTGTCGGTGGTGCTGGCGCTGGTGTCGGACGTGTCCATGGGCGTACTCGGCGGTGCCCTCAAGCGCAAGGAAAGCATCACCGGGCGCCTGGGCGATGTGCTGTCGCAGTTGTACATCCTGTCCTGCGTGCTCAAGCGCTTTGAAGACGACGGCCGGCCCCAGGCGGACCTGCCGTTGGTGCACTGGTCGGCCCGTGATGCATTGCTGCGGGCCCACGAAGCGTTGGCCGAAGTGCTCGATAACTACCCGTCCAAAGCGGCGGCGGCGGTGCTGCGTGGCTTGAGTTTTCCGTTGGGCATTCCCCAGCGCAAACCGTCCGATCGCCTGCTGGCCGAGGTCGCCGACCTGGTGCAGACGCCCTGCGAAACCCGCGACCGTTTGCTCGCTGATTCCTATATTCCCCGGCCGGAAATCGACAAGCTGGCTTATGGCGAATTGGGCTTCCGGTTGCTGCCTCAACTGGAGTTGATCGAAGCGCGGCTCAAGCCTGCGATCAAACAGGGCCTGCTCGAACCGATGCCGATTTCTGCCACGGCCTTTACCGCCTGGCGCGTCAAGGCGCGGGCGCTGGACCTCATCAGCGACGACGAAGACAGCCTGCTCGGGCGCTATGTGGAATACGCCGACCACGCCATCCAGGTGGACGACTTCGCGCAGGACTTCGGTTTGCTGGAGGCACTGCAGCAGCGCAAGCAAGCGCTGGAACCGGCCAAAGTGGCGAGCGGGCTTACCCCGCGTTGGGGTGCGAAGCAGCCCCAAAACCAGCCCACGCGGAGTGCCTGATACCACGCATTCGTCTTACGGGGGCTGCTTCACAGCCCAACGCGGGGCAAGCCCTAATGCCGTTCAGTCAAGGAAAATGTGTGGGCTTATTGTGGCGAGCGGGCTTGCCCCGCGTTGGGGTGCGAAGCGCCCCCCATCGAGCAAAACGCGGTGTACCTGATACGGCTCAGCGCCTGGCTTTGGGGCTGCTGCGCAGCCCAACGCAGGACAAGCCTGCTCGCCACAGGGAATCTGCGCTTAGCTGAACGGCATTAGGGCGCGCTGCAACATCAGGCCGGAGCCTCTGTGGCGAGCGGGCTTGCCCCGCGTTGGGGTGCGAAGCGCCCCCCATCGAGCAAAACGCGGTGTACCTGATACGGCTCAGCGCCTAGCTTTGGGGCTGCTGCGCAGCCCAACGCAGGACAAGCCTGCTCGCCACACAGGCCTGTGGCGTTTTCGAATAGTGTGCAAGGAATGTATTTATGAGTGACCGCTACCTTTCGTTCGTCAATTCCCCCTGGGGGCGACGCGTGGCCCAGGCCGCCGGCCTGCCGCAACCCGTGCCTCTGCAGCGCCATCGCAGCGGTCAGGCCGCGTTGGTCAATCCGGTGATCGTCGCCGGGGCCGGGCGTCTGGTTGAGCCTGTGCAGCGCCTTTTCACGGCCACCGACACCGTCGCTGCCATCCCGGCGACGCTGAAGGCGCCGTCCACAGTGAAGGTGCAGGGCGCGGTGTTCGATGCCACCGGCGTGGTCGACGTGCAGCAGCTCGACACGCTCTACACTTTCTTCCACGCCAATGCCCGGCGCCTTGGCCCGCAGTCACGGGTGGTGGTGCTCGGCACCGCGCCGGAACACTGCCAGGCGCCGCCGCAGTCCATCGCACAACGCGCCCTCGAGGGCCTGGTGCGCTCGCTGGCGAAGGAGCTGCGTCGGGCCATTACCGTGCAGTTGCTCTACGTGGCGCCGGGCGCCGAAGACGCGCTCGACAGCAGCCTGCGCTTTTTCCTGTCGCGCCGCTCCGCGTATGTCTCGGGGCAAGTGGTGCGCCTGGAGAAACCGGTGGACGGCCAGGTCGCGGTCGACTGGGACGCGCCCTTCGCCGGTCGCCGTGCGTTGGTGACCGGCGCCAGCCGGGGCATCGGCCTGGCCATCGCCCAGGTACTGGCCCGGGACGGCGCCCATGTGGTGTGCGTGGATGTGCCCCAGGCCCGGGATGCCTTGCAACAGGCGGCGAGCAGCGTGGGCGGCGCGGCCCTGGCGCTGGACATCACCGCCGCGGATGCCGCCGCCCTGTTGCACGACCACATCAGCCAGCACGGCGCCTTTGATGTGGTGGTGCACAACGCCGGGATCACCCGCGACAAGACCATCGCCAAAATGAGCGAAGACGCCTGGCGCAGTGTGCTGGCGGTCAACCTGCAAGCGCCGTTGCAATTGAGCCAGGCGTTGCTCGACCAGCAGGGCCTGAACCCGGGCGGGCGCATCGTCTGCGTGTCGTCGATTTCCGGCATCGCCGGCAACCTGGGGCAGAGCAATTACGCCACCTCCAAGGCCGGTGTGATCGGCTTGGTGAACGCGCTGGCACCCCAGGCGGCGGCGCAGCAAGTGACGGTGAATGCGGTGGCGCCCGGGTTTATCGAAACCCGGATGACCGCGAAAATTCCGCTGATGATCCGCGAAGCGGGGCGGCGCATGAATTCGCTGTCCCAGGGCGGTCAGCCCATCGACGTGGCCGAGACCATCGCCTGGCTGGCCCATCCGGCCTCGGGCGGGGTCAATGGCCAGGTGGTGCGGGTGTGCGGCCAAAGCCTGTTGGGAGCCTGAGCCATGGACTACGTGACGCAGATCATCGACCCGCCACCGTCGCGCAGCCGGCTGCTGCTGGACGGGGTGCGCGCCTTGCGCAAGCCCGCGCTCGACGGTGCACCGCCGTTGCCCACTCAGCGCCTGGTGCGTTCGGCCGTGGAGCTGTCGCCTGCCGGTATCGCCGCCTATGGCCGTGCCTGTGGTTTCCGGCGCGAGCAGGGCGTGCCGCTGTCCTATCCCCACGTGCTGGCGTTTCCCTTGCACCTGATGTTGCTGACCCGGCCGAGTTTTCCGTATCCGGCCAGCGGCATGGTGCACCTGGCCAACCGCATTCGTCAGCATCAGCGTTTGCACGAAGGCCAGGCCCTGCGCCTGGAGGTGTATTGCGAACGCTGGGTGGCCCACCCCAAGGGTCAGGCGCTGAGCATCGCCACTCGCGCTTACGGCGCAGGCGCTCTGGTGTGGGAAAGCGACAGCCTTTACTTGCGCCGCGAGGTGGAAAATCCCGTCGGCGAGCTGTGGGACGACGCGCTGCCCTTGCCGGAAGAAGGCCTGTTGCGCACCCAGCGCTGGGTGTTGCCCGCCGACCTGGGACGTCGCTTCGCCAGGGTGTCGGGGGACTTCAATCCGATTCATACCTCGCTGATCGGCGCAAAAATCTTTGGTTTTCGCCGCGCCATCGCCCACGGCATGTGGACCCTGGGCCGGGCGCTGGCCGCCGGGCAACCTCCGGGCGGCCTGGCCGCAGCCGAGGCCCATTGCGACTTCAAATTGCCGATCTTCCTGCCCGGCCAGGTCGCGCTGTGGAGCCATCCGCTGAGCGGCCCGCGCCGGGCATTCGAAGTGCGCAACGTCGCGGGCGACAAGCCGCACATGCGCGGGCTGTTTATCTGGAAAGAGAACCTGGCATGAGTGACTACAGCTTCAACCCGGCGCCGACCCGCCGCGTAGCGATCATCGGCGGCAACCGCATCCCGTTCGCCCGTTCCAACACGGTGTATGCCTTCGAGAGTAATCAGGATTTGCTGGTGGCTGCGCTGCAAGGCCTGGTGGATCGCTACAACCTGCACGGCCAGCGCTTGGGCGAGTTTGCCGCAGGCGCGGTGATCAAACATTCGCGAGACTTCAACCTGGCGCGCGAGTCGTTGCTGTCGACCACGCTGTCCCCTCAAACGCCCGCCTACGATGTACAGCAGGCCTGCGGCACGGGGCTTGAAGCGGCGTTGCTGGTGGCGAACAAAATCGCCCTCGGCCAGATCGAGGTGGGCATTGCCGGTGGCGCCGACACCACGTCCGATGCGCCCATCGGCATCAATGAATCCCTGCGCCACGTATTGCTGGCGGCCAATCGCGGCAAAGGCCTGGGCGATAAGCTCAAGGCGCTGCTCAAGGCGCGCCCGGCGATGCTGTTCAAGCCACTGCTGCCGCGCAATGGCGAGCCGCGCACCGGCCTGTCCATGGGTGAGCATTGCGAAGAAATGGCCAGGCGCTGGCAGATCAAGCGCCTGGCCCAGGACGAATTGACCCTCACCAGCCATCAGCGTCTCGATGCCGCCTACACGCGTGGCTTTTTCGATGACCTGATCAGTCCCCATCGCGGCCTGACCCGCGACAACAACCTGCGCGCCGATACCAGCCTGGAAAAACTCGCCGGCCTGGCGCCGGCCTATGACCGCGAGCACGGCACCCTCACCGCCGGCAACGCCACGCCGCTCACCGATGGCGCCTCGGTGGTGCTGCTGGCCAGCGAAGCCTGGGCCGCCGCCCATGGCTGGCCGGTGCTGGCTTACCTGCGCACCGGCGAGACGGCGGCGGTGAATTTCGTCGACGGCAGCGAAGGCCTGCTGATGGCCCCGGCCTACGCCGTACCGCGCATGCTCAAGCGTGAAGGGCTGGGCTTTGCCGATTTCGATTTCTTCGAGATCCACGAAGCATTCGCCGCCCAGGTGCTGTGCACGCTCAAAGCCTGGGAAGACCCCGACTATTGCCGCGAACGACTGGGCCTGGAGGCGCCGTTGGGCGCCATCGACCGCGCGAAGATGAACGTCAACGGCGGCTCGCTGGGCTGCGGTCACCCCTTTGCCGCCACCGGAGGCCGGCAACTCGCCGCGCTGGCCAAGGCCATCCATGAACGCGGCGGCGGGCGCGGCCTGATCTCGATCTGCGCAGCGGGCGGCCTGGGCATCACCGCCATCGTCGAAAAATAGCGCCACCCATAACAACAACAGGGAAACTGCCATGAACGCTATCAGCCTGGAACAGACCGAACGCATCTGGTTGAACGCATACCTGCCCGGGGTTCCGGCAGACATTGAGGCCGATATCGAGGCCTACCCATCGTTGCGCGAAGTGTTCCTCGAACACCTGGAGAAGTTTCGCGACCGCGTGGCGTACGTCAGCATCGGCACCGAGATGACGTACGCCGACTGGCAGGCTCAGGGCATTGCGTTTGCCGCCTGGCTGCAGGGCCAGGGCGTGAAGAAGGGCGACCGCGTGGCGCTGATGATGCCCAATTGTTTGCAATATCCGATCTGCCTGCTGGGCACGATCCTGGCCGGTGCGGTGGTGGTCAACGTCAACCCGTTGTACACCTCCCATGAGCTCAGGCACCTGCTCAAGGACAGCGGCGCCGAGACCGTGGTGATCTTCGAAAACTTCGCCCACACCCTGGAAAAAGTCATGCAGGGCAGCAGTGTCAAACGCGTGGTGGTGGCAGCCATCGGTGATCTGCTCGGCACCTTCAAGGGCGCGGCGATGAACTTCATCCTGCGCCGTGTGCAGCAGCAGGTGCCGGTGTTCAACCTGAGTGGTTCGGTGCGTTTCAACCAGGTGCTGAAACAGGGGCGGGCGCTCAATCACCTGCCGGTGCCGATGCAACGCGATGACCTGGCCTTTCTGCAATACACCGGCGGCACCACGGGCGACGCCAAGGGTGTAATGCTCAGCCACCGCAATATCATCGCCAACCTGTTGCAGGCCAAGGCCTGGGTCGGCGACCAGTTGGACCCGGCGCAACAGCAGAGCAACGTGACGCTGCTACCGCTGTACCACATCTTTTCCCTGACGGTGAACTGCCTGATGTTCATGTGCCTGGGCGGGCGCAATATCCTGATCGCCAACCCACGGGACGTGAAGCGTGTGCAGATGATCCTGCGCAAGGAACGCTTCAACGGGATCGCCGGGGTGAACACGCTGTTCAACGGATTGCTGGAGAACAAGGACTTCTGCGCGCGGGATTTTTCCGCCCTGCGCCTGGTGATCGCTGGCGGCATGGCCACCCACACCGCGGTGGCCAAGCGCTGGAAGGACGTCACCGGGCTGCCGATCATCGAGGGCTACGGTCTCACCGAATGCTCGCCGGTGGTGAGCATCAGCCCCATCGATATTTCGCGCATGCGCGAGATGGAATTCACCGGCAGCATCGGCGTGCCGCTGCCGTCGACCTGGGTGCGGTTCGTGCGGGCAGACGGCGAGATTGCCGAAATTGGCGAGCAGGGCGAACTGCAAGTGCGCGGCCCGCAGGTGATGCAGGGTTACTGGAAGCGGCCCAAAGAAACGGCGGAGGTATTGGACGCGCAGGGGTGGTTGTCGACCGGCGATATCGGGGTGATGGATGAGCGCGGGTATATCCGTCTGGTGGATCGCAAGAAGGACATGATTCTGGTCTCGGGTTTCAATGTGTACCCCAACGAGATCGAAGACGTGGTGGCGATGCATCCCGGCGTGGCTGAAGTGGCGGCCATCGGGGTGGAGGATGGGGTGACCGGGGAGAGGGTGAAGATTATTGTGGTGCGCAAGGATCCCAGCTTGAGCCAGGCGCAGATTCTGGCACATTGTCGGGAGTATTTGACGGGGTACAAGGTGCCCAGGTATGTGGAGTTTCGGAGTACGGAGTTGCCCAAGACTACGGTGGGGAAGGTGTTGCGCAGGGCTTTGCGGTGAGCTTTTTGGCTGGGTTTTACGGGGTACATATCTGTTATTTGGGTAACGGCTGATTATGGTTCCGCCCTTACGGCGGGTCACTTTTGGAAAAGAGCCCGGAATGCCGGCCCAGCCAGCTTGCTCCCGATGAGGGTGGGTCAGTCAGCTTATGGGTAGCTGACCCACTGCTATCGGGAGCAAGCCCCCTCCCACATTTGGATCTCCATTTGTCTGAATGGATATCACACTGCTCTGCTCTGGCTTTTGATCTGCTTTGGCTTTTGATCTTGATCTTGATCTCAGGCGCCCCGTCAACCACGCTGGCCGCACGCAGGCTTGAATCCGTGGCTAACCCGGCAGGACGCCGGGTTAGCCGCGCTGGGCCAGGGATGGCCCATCGCGGCGGCCCACGGATTCAAGCCTGCGTGCGGGCACACCGAGCCTGAGCGAGGTGCCGAGTGGTGGGGCAAGAGCCCTTTGGTTACTTTGGGGCTTTTCCAAAGTGACCCGCCGTAAGGGCGGAACCCATATCAGCCATTACCCAAATAACGAATATGTCCCCCATAAAACCCCAAAAAAAGGGCTCAACCCACATAAGCCCCCGGATTCACCAAATTCAAAGGCCGCTCCCCGCCCAACGCCGCCAGCAGATTATCAACCGCACACCTGGCCATTGCCTCCCGCGTTTCATGAGTCGCCGAACCAATATGCGGCGTCGCCACCACATTATTCAACCGCAGCAACGGCGAAGCATGCTCCAGCGGCTCACGCTCAAACACATCCAGCCCCGCCGCACGAATCGTGCGCTGTTGCAACGCATCCACCAGCGCCGCCTCGTCCACCACCTTGCCCCGCGAGATATTGATAAAGATCGTCTCCGGCCCCATCAGCGCAAACTCGCGTGCGCCGATCAGCTTTTCCGTCTGCGCTGTCAGCGGCAACGTGAGGCACACAAAGTCAGCCTGTTGCAGCAGGTCGTCCAGGCTGCGGTACTGCGCAGCAAAACGCGCGTCCACCGCAGGTTTTGGCGAATGACTGTGGTAGATCACCGGCATGCCAAAGCCGAAATGCCCGCGTTGGGCCAGGGCTTCGCCGATGCGCCCCATGCCGACGATGCCCAGGGTCTTGCCGTGCACGTCGCTGCCAAAATGCGCGGGGCCGATGTTTTTGTGCCATTGACCGGCGCGCACCATGTCGGCCAGTTCCACCACCCGGCGGGCGGTGGCCAGGATCAGCGCAAAACCGGTGTCGGCGGTGGTTTCGGTGAGTACGTCCGGGGTATTGCTGAGCAGGATGCGGCGTCGGGTGAGGTAGTCGATGTCGTAGTTATCGACGCCCACCGAGACGCTGGCCACGGCCTCGAGTTTGGGCGCCAGGTCGAGCAGTTCGGCGTCCAGGCGCAGGCTCGCGCCGAGCAGGCCGTGGGCGCCGGGCAGGGCGTCGCGCAGTTTGGCCAGGCCGGCTTCGTCAAGGGCATCGATCAGGGTCACGTCTGCGTGTTCGTGCAGGCGCGCCATCAGCGGCGCGGAAAGTTTTTTGTACAGCACGACGGATTTTTTCATGAGGTCTTTACCTTCAGCTCCAGAGTAGGTGAGGACGCGCGGTCGCTGGCGCCGGGCTTGAGGAAAATGGTCAGCACAACTGACAGCATCAACGCACCGCTCATCAGCAGGTAGGAAGTGCCCGGCGAACCGGTGCTGCTGTTGAGGTAGCCCACCAGGTACGAGCCGCCGAACGAGCCGAGGGCGCCCATGCTGTTGATCAGTGCCATGGCGCCGCCGGCGACGTTGGCCGGGAGAATTTCCGGCACGATGGCAAAAAACGGCCCATAGGGCGCATACATACAGGCCCCGGCAATCACCAGCAGGGTGTAGGACCACCAGAAATGTTCGGCGCCCAGCGCGTAGGACGCATAGAAGGCGATGGAGGCAATCAGCAGCGGCGGCCACACGAAGCGTTTGCGCTTTTGCAGTTTGTCCGAGCCCCACGACACCACGAGCATGGCGATCACCGCCGCCAGGTACGGCAGCGCCGACAGCCAGCCGGCCTCGACCATGTCCATCTGCAGGCCTTTCTTGAGGATCGACGGCAACCACAACACAAAGCCGTATACGCCGATGCTCCAGCAGAAAAACTGCAGCGCGAGAATGATTACCTTGGGCGAGCGAAACGCTTCGGCGTAGTTTTTTACGGCCTTGATGCCCACCTGTTCGGCGGCGAGGGCGCTTTCCAGGCTGTGTTTTTCGCTGTCGCTGAGCCATTTGGCGTCCTTGGGGCGCTCGTCGGCGAGTTTCCACCAGATAAACGCCCACAGCACCGCCGGCAGGCCTTCGATGATGAACATCCAGCGCCAGCTGAAATGCTGCACCAGGTAGCCGGATACCACCGACATCCACAGCATGGTCACCGGGTTGCCGAGGATCAGGAAGGTGTTGGCCCGCGAACGTTCGGCACGGGTGAACCAATAGCACAGGTACACCAGCATCGCCGGCATCACTGCGGCTTCGACCACGCCGAGCATGAAGCGAATCACGATCAGCATGTAGGCGTTGGACACCACGCCGGTGAGGGTGGCGAGGCCGCCCCAGAGGATCAGGCTGACGAAAATCAGTTTTTTGACGCTGCGTTTCTGCGCGTAGATCGCCCCCGGCACCTGGAAGAAGAAATAGCCAAGGAAAAACAGCGCACCGAGCAGTGATGACATGCCCGGCGTGATCATCAGGTCTTCGGCCATACCGGAGGCGGCGGCGAAGCCGTAGTTGGCGCGGTCCAGGTAGGCCAGGCTGTAGGTGATGAACACGATGGGCATGATGTACCACCAGCGGCGGGTGGCGAGTTTCACGGTTTCCATAAGGTTGCTCCTGAGCTTGTTGTAGTTGTGGCAACAGGGAATGGGTTATGCGACGGATCGGGTGGTCAATTCAGCACGGGTCGGCAGGCCCTCCATGTCGCCGCGACTTTGCACGGCGCGGCTGCCGATCCAGTTGCCGCGCTGCACCGCTTCGGGGAAGCTCATGTTTTCCAGCAGGGCGCTGATCATGCCGACCGCGAAGCCGTCGCCGGCACCGACGGTGTCGACCACTTTGTCCACCGGCACGGCGGCGATAAATCCCTGGTCCATCTGGGTGCGGAAATAGGCGCCGTCCGCGCCGAGCTTGATGGCCACGGCTTCGGCGCCCTGGTCCAGGTAGAACGCGGCGATATCGGCCGGGTCATCCAGCCCGGTGAGCAGACGCCCTTCGTTCAGGCCCGGCAGTACCCAGTGGGCGAGGGCGGCAAGGGCGTTGATTTCGCGGATCATCTGTTGCTGACTGGCCCACAATGCCGGGCGCAGGTTGGGGTCGAACGACACACTGCGTCCGGCCTTGCGCATCTGCGTCATCAACTCGAAGGACAGCGCGCGCGTAGCGTCGGACAACGCCGGCACAATCCCGGTGGCATGCAGATGCCGCGCCTGCAGCAGCGCCGGGTTCAGCGAGTCGACGGACAAATGGCTGGCCGCCGAGCCCTTGCGGAAATACTCCACCTGAGGATCGTTGCCCGTCTCTTCGCGGGACTTGAACTGAAAGCCCGTAGGGTGCAGCGGGTCGACCGCCACATGCCGGCAGTCCAGCCCTTCGTTTTGCAAGGTGTCGACCACAAAGCGGCCGAGGGAGTCGTTGCCCACCCGGCTCAGCCAGGCGACCTTGAAACCCAGGCGCGCCAAACCGATGGCGACGTTGCTGTCGGCCCCGGCAATGCGTTTGTGAAATTGCATGACCTGAGCCAGATCACCGGTTTGCTCGGCGACCAGCATCGCCATGGTTTCGCCGAACGAAAGGATATCGATCTCAGGCATGGGCACTCTCCGCGCGAGGTTGGCCAAGGCAGGCGAGGGCGGCGACCTGGCGGGCAGTGACCTCGACCAGGTCATCGCCCTGCAACGGAAACTCCACCGCCCGGGTAATACCTTGGTTCATGTGTTTGAGTAATTGTTCCCACAGGTGCAGGTCGGTGACACTGGGCGGCAGTGCGACCAGCTTGCCGTCCGCACGCCGGGCCACGGCCTTGCAATGCAGGTAATCGACGTGCCTGCCCAGCAGGCGCGCGGCCGTGAGGGACGACTGGTCCTGCCAGTGCCAGTTGCCGATATCGAAGGTCATCTTCACTGGCAGGCCAAGGCGCTCGACCTCGCTGAAAAAACGCTGCATCGGTTCGATCCGCCCGCCATGCAGGGTCTGGTCGTTTTCCACCAGCAACTGCACCGCGTGCCGGTTGAGCAGGGCGTGCAGGCTTTGCAGGTCGTTGGTGTCGGTGAAGTAGCCGAGGGAGACTTTCAGCCAGCGCGCGCCAAAGGCCTGGGCACGGTCCAGGGTGGCGGCGAGTTCCGCATTCGGCTGGGCGCGGCCGGCCACCCACAGCTCCAGCGGTGAAGAAAATACCGCTTCGAGGCCATGACTGGCAGCGGCCTGGGCCAGCTGGGCGGGTTGCTCGGTGGTCAGCAATTCTTCGCGCCACTCGATGCGTTGCGCGCCGGCAGACGCCAGCAACTGGACGAAACTCAATTGGCCCTGCTGGCGAACCAGGTCGGCGCCGTAGCTGGAAAGGCTGATGGAAACGGGGTAGTTATGCATTGTTGTGTACCTCTGAAACCGGTTTCATTTTTATACGCAAACAAATGTGGGAGCTGGCTTGCCTGCGGTAGCGGTGGGTCAGTCGACTACTGCTTCGTCTGATAAACCGTCATCGCAGGCAAGCCAGCTCCCACAGGTAATTGGGTGGAGCCTCGGATAATCAGTTGCGGCAAAAAATCCAGCGTGCGCGTCGGCGCGTCATCACCGCGCAGGCGTTTGAGCAGGCAATCGAAGGCGCTGGCGCCAATCGCTTCGGTCGGCTGGGCGAGGGCAGTAATGCCGTTGCCCACCAGCGGATACCAGTCCAGGTCATCCAGAGCGATCAGGCCGACTTCCTCAAACAACGTGCAACCCAGGGCCTTGAGCGCGCGCGTACAGGCCAGCGCGGCAATGCCGTTGGCGCAGAACAGCGCCTTGGGGCCAGGGTTGGCAAGAAAGGTGTGCAAGTGCTTTTCCAGCGCACTATCCAGCTCCAATACCGCGCCGGTCAAACCAGGGCGGGCGGCGATTTCGGCCTTGAAACTGGTCTGGCGTTCCAAGCGGGAACTGGTGCCGTCGGCGGCTTCGCTCACCAGCAACACATTGAGATAACCCTGCTGTTGCAGATGCTCGACGGCGATGCGCACGGCTGCGGCGTTATCCAGCCCTACCAGGTCGCTATGCAGCGGCTCAACCTTGCGGTCAACCAGCACCAACGGCATTTCCTGTTGCAGTTCCAGCAATTGATCAAGGTGATGGCCGAGGGTATTCACGATCAACCCTTCGATGTTGTACGAGCGCAGCGCGGCGAGGTGCTGACGCTCCTGCTCGTCGCAACGGTCGGTGTTGCACACCACCAGGCTGTAGCCATGCTGGCGGCAGGCAGTCTCGACGCCATGCATCACGGCAATCGAATAGGGGTTGCGGATATCGGCCACCAGCATGCCGATCAGGCGCGTGCGGCCACGCTTCAATCCACGTGCCATCTGGTTGGGGCGGTAGCCGAGTTCGCTGATGGCCTGTTCGATGCGCAGGGCAATGGCATCGGAGAGCAGGGCGCGGTCGTCGCCGATAAAGCGTGACACGCTGGCTTTGGAGACGCCTGCGCGCTGGGCCACGTCAAGCATGGTCACGCGGCTGCGCTGGGCGGAGGAAAAGGAAGTCACGATAGCGGCCTTTCTTATTGGAGTGTGCGGTTCCCGCGTGGGCATGCGAACGATGAAACCGGTTTCATAAAATGCCAGGCTGCCGGGTTCCGTCAAGGACTATTTGGAAATGCTCGCTGCGCCGAGCTGGAAAAAACCGACGAATGGATGGGGCCACCTGTTAGTTATGACAGTATCCGGGTACGGGCTTTCAGCGTTTAATTTTTCCTACAGCAGCCAGGAAGTGCTCTTCCCCTGACATGCGGTGGCGAAACTAATCCCGAGGCCTGGAACATGACCATTATCGTAAAGCCCTATTCGCGTCGTTCCGGGCTGACCGCGAGGATCGCCGTCACCTCAACTGGCCTGGACCCGCTAACGGTACCGGGCGTCAATACCGCAGACGGCAGAGGCGTGGTTGCGCAAAACTTGTTGCTGGCTCCGCTGAAGCTGCAAATCCCCGCCTGGCAACCCATCCCGGACGCGGTGGATGATCCCATGCATACCTGCGAGGTCTGGTGGGAGAGCGATGATGGCGTCAGGCTTCTCGACCGGTTTTACGTGGGCGCGCCACCGCCGGACATGCCCGCGTTTTACGAACGTGAAATCAGCCTGCTCAACCTGCGCAGCCGCACTCGGGTCGCTCACCTTTATTACAGCGTTCGCAACGCCAGCGGGCAGACGTCCAGCGATCCCAAAGTGACGATCACCATTGACCTGGAGCGCCCGACACTGCTGCGCCCAACCGACAGGCTGGAGTTTCAGGTGCCTCCCGTGCCGGTGCTTGATGAGCAATATGTGCTCGACCATCAACCCACGGTCTTCAAGCTTCCGGCTTATAACATCGAGGCGCCCGGGGATCGTGTCGAGATCTATTTATCCAATTCGAGCACCCCTCCGGTGGCGCAGGCAGACGGAGGCTCGCCAGTGAATTTCGGCACTGTCCCGCGCACGGCCACGCTGAATGCTGATGCTTTTCGAGATCTGAATAATGGCCAGGCTTATGCGTTCTTTCGAATTTTCGACGAGGCCGGCAATTTCAGCGAGATGAGTGCGGGCCTGCCTTTTGTGATGGGGATTGGCTTGCCGGCGCCAAGCATTCGTCCTCCTGCCTATGACGATCGGTTGATCAAGCGTGATGACGCGCGTGCGGGCGTGTTCGTTCGTATCGACTATCCCGGATGGTCGGCAGCCGCCGGGCATCAAGTGATCGTGTACTGGGATGCTCGGCCAACGAACGCGCAAGGGGTGTCCCGGATGCCTTTCGAGGTTGAAATTCCGTGGCCCGTTCTAAGAGGACCCAAACCTGCGTTGGCGGCAGAAACTGTGCAAGTGCGTTACGAGGTGATCGGCCTCAATCTTTCGCCGACACCGTCAGCGCCCCTCGCGGTCAATGTCAACCTGACGATTGCCGGGCAGGATCACGCCAATGCGCCCGCGTTGCTCAACCCGACGCTGGCGCCGGTGGAAGTGGTGGGGCGCACCGGCACCAATCTGCTGGTCAACGACGACAGGGGCTACCCCATTCGTGTGCGCGTGCGTCTGTTTGATACGCCGCGACCAGGGGACACACTGCAGCTGTTCTGGAATGGCGACGGTCCGGTGGCCACTTATTCGGTAAGGGCGGGCGATGTAGCCGGTAGCTGGGTGAATTTTTCCGATGTGCCGGCTGCCGTGCTCGATAGCACCACCGTGACCGCTCACGCGGTGCATTACATCACCAGCAACGGTGTTAACGAGCAACGTTCCCCGGTGACCACGGTGAATGTCAGGTTCGTACCGTTGCCTGCACCGGTGGTGCAACACACGTTAACCAATGGTTATTTGACCTGTCGCTCGCAAACCCAACCGGTGAATGGGGTGGCGTGGTCGATGTTGGCCAATGGGGTGCGCTGGTTTATCGCCGCGCACACCGGCCTGCGGGTGGGCGACACGATAAGGTTCAAGTGGCAAGGGTTTAACGAGAATAACTGGAGCACCCAGAATTCGAATGTTGTATTCGAGCGGTCATTGCGTTGGGAACCTGAATACGCTGCCGCAGGAACAACGATCGTCGTGGACGCCTACGACACGGCGTTGTACCCCTTGCGTAATTTCAAATCCGCTACCGGCAGTTATGAGGTATGGCGTGACGGAGTGAAAGTGGGCGCGTCCGCGCCCGGGTGGGTGCGAGTTGATTTGACTTACTCCACCGGTTGTTACTGCACGCCTCGCGGAGTTGTGTGCGGTTGAACGAAGTTGTTTTCGCCTTCCGTAATCAGGTGAGTTGTTGTGGCGTTGTTTGCAGGCTTTAAAAAATTCGTGGTTGATGAACCCATCAGGTTCATTCAATTAACGAGGCGTGTCCTGATGTTCAGTGGCTTACTGTCCGGAGCAAGATAATGGAATCTACAAACAGAGAAATCATTGACAACTTTGTACCCAAATTTCCTAACGATTACACGCCTCAGCGATTTGACATCGCAGCGCTTGAAGATCAGGTACCCGGTTATACCGGCTTGCTTTCACGCACGGGCTCAAAGAAGCAACAGACTAACTACAATATTCCCCTGTGGATCGGTGCCAGTACCGACTCGCTCCAGCCCGATATCGTCACCTTAGAGATTGCTCCCTATCTTGATCTGAGCGGCCTGGACTCAACTGCTGAAGATGCCTATTTCGCTAGCAACAGCAGCAGATTTCAACGTTCTCTGAGCAATCAGCCTGACCCTGTGCCGTTGCCGATACCACAGTCCTATCGTGCCCCCGGCTTGTATTTGATCAGGTACAGGGTGTTCGTCGCGGACTCGGGAGTGGATAACTATTCGGTCGCGCAACTCCTGGTCGTTGACGAGACGACTCCTTACGACGGCCCCCGCGTCAAGCCTCCCGCACCACAGCTGCCTGCGGGTATGACCGGACCGCTGGATCGCGCGTTTATCGCCAGCCAGCCAAACCAGACGGTAAACCTTCCGATTCCATACAGCGCGCTGGACGGGCTGTCTCCGGACGATACCGTTGAAATGTTTTTTGGCTCTTCGGACAGACCCTACGTGTTCACGCCTGCCCCAGGCACCGACACGAAATATCGCCTGGATCCGGCCTTGCCACCGTCTATCCCACTGCCGCTGTGGGTGGTTGAGGCTGAAAAGAAAGGGAATTACACAGTTCGCTACGTCATATCCGACGTTGCCGGCAATCCCTCTGAAATATCCTACAGTCTTGACCTTGAAGACTTGGTTGAGGCTCCCGCACCTTCAGACTTCCTGACACCGCAGGTCGAACTCGCCGCCCCGGGTGACGGTTTAATTAACATCAAAGACGTGGCTGATGCGAACGGTGTCAGGGTGATGATTCCGTCCTACCTGAACGTTGTGCGTCCGACAGACCAACTGGTCGTCACGCTCTCCTCGTCGTTTGGGTCAATTCCCATAACCGTACCGGTGGGCAACACGCCCTTTGCGATTCCGGTTACATTCACGCCCGCCAACATGGATACGCTGTACGGGCCTCGAGCGGCGGGCAAGAGCCGGGTGCCGGTGACGGCATCCTACCAGGTAAGACGCGGGACCAGCATCTATCCGGCCGCGCCGTTAAGCACTCCATTCGATCTGGACCTGTCGGTGGTGGGGCCTGACCCCACGCCGCCAGGGGACGTCAACACCAACCTGCCGCCAGTCGTGGTTCAGGCGATACGTGCCGGTGGTACATTCGGGCCACCCAATCACCTGGAGGCGGCCGACGTGAATCTGCCTGCCAGAGCGCTGGTGCCATTGTGGACGGCGGCGGTGCTCCCCCAGGATTCGTTGCCTTTCACGGTGACGTTGAATTACGGTGGTCGGCTGTATCCGCAGACCGTCACGGCCATTCCTCCGTCTGGGGCCATCGAATTCCAGATTCCCTTCGCCGATATCAGGACGTTGGGCGGTCCTACCCAGCCGGCGTCTTACACCCTCACCTCGCTTGCCAGTGCAAACCCGCAGACGTCGCCCCCTACACTGGTCAGGGTAGACTCCGTGATTCTGCAAATGAGCGCACCGAGGGTGCTTAACAACACCGGAACGCTCAACTGCGACAGCCTGCGACCCATTAACAGTGGCAACCTCGTCGTGCATATTCCCGGTTCGGAATATTTGACGGCAGGGCAGTTCGTCAGTGTGACGTTCGCCGGTTATCAAAACAACACCGGTTCGGGGGCTGCGGTGGTTACTGAAGTTCGAACTTTCTCGGTGCCGGATGATGTGGCGGCCCGTAATGGTTTCGATGTGACGTTCCCTGCAAACTCTACGCTTCTGTTTAATCCAATTAACGCCAATAGGTCGTTGTTGACCACTGGTTCTGCAACGGTCACTACCAGCACGCTGTACCTTGGCTCGACAGTGTCCTCGCTTCCCGCAACTTATCGTGTTCGAGGGTTCAGGCCTGCCACCAGTAGCGCCAACTACTGTGCCGGGGGGGCAGTGCCCACGTAATTGAAGTTCAAGCGTAAATGCCAAAGAGGGGCGTCACCCTCTTTGGTGTTTTCCCCATTTATTATTATTTATTGTGCAACGGTACCGCTGCAATTGCGCCTACGCATCTCGCTGCGTATTCAATTGAATTGTTCGGAAATGTCCTACAGATTTCGGGCTTGCACTGATCAATCATGGCGCCGCTTGATTGGCTGGGTCTCAAATGGTTTAGAACCCGCCCTATCGTTTCGTGCAGGAACTAGAGGTTCACTATATGTCGGCAGTCTTTAACTTCAAACCCACCCCCCTGAGCGTTGCGTTGACGGCCCCAGCCATTGCGTTATTGCTTTTGGCAGCGCCCAATGCTCACGCGCGAACCATAGTTACACTCCCAAATACCTCGATATCGAGCACGACGCGTGTTGATGATTATTCGCTGAACCCAGCCTCAAGCTTGATTGCCCACGGCGCCATCACCAATCAGATTGTGATGAGCGGTGCAGGCCTGACGGCAGAGGCAGGTAGCAGGACGTTGGATATTGATGCAAGGCAGCAGTCGACTGTGGTCATCGATGGCTCACAAGTGACTGCCCGTTCCATGATAAACCAGGCCATTCTGGTTACCGGCAACAGCAGCCTGCTGGTGACCAATAACAGTACGGTTACAAACTCTACCGGTTGGGGTGTGTCCGTCACCCGGACGACAGGGGGAGTAGACGGTTCAAGGGCCACGGTGAAAGACAGCAGCGTCACCGGCTCGACCCGTGGTATTTCGTCTGCCGGCTACGGCGTGGTGAACCTGGATAATGCGCGTGTCGAAGCCACGGCCGCGACGGGTGTCGGTTTGGTGCTGCTCAACGCCGACGCTGCGGCGCGCAACAACAGCCGTATCATCGGCGGCGTCAATGGCGTCAACATGCGCACCGACGCCACACTGACCCGCACCAACTCGTTGATCCTCGATAATTCCGTGGTCCAGGGCAAGACCGGCGCGGCCATCCTGGTGAACCCGCCCGTTGGCAATGGCACCCATGCCGATATTCAAGTGCTTAACGGTTCGAACCTGCTCAGCGGCAATGGCGACCTGCTTCAGGTAGCCAATAACTCCACCGCGAACATGAACGTCGACAACAGCAGCCTGTTCGGTGATGTGCGCATTGGCGCGGGCAGTACGGGCACTGTGCAACTCAATAACAACGCGTCGCTGACCGGCCAGTTGTTCAACGTCAAGCAACTGGATGTCAACAGCAATGCCCAGTGGGTGCTGGTGGGTGACAGCCAGGTCAACGCGCTGAAAATGGGGGGCGGTAATGTAGTGTTTGGCGACCCCGCGCAATACGTCCAGTTGAACACCAACAGCCTGACCGGTAACGGCACCTTCAAGATGCACACCAACTTCAACACCGGCGATACCGACCTGTTGAATGTCAACGGCAACGCCGAAGGTAATCACCAACTGCTGGTGGGCGCCAGTGGCTCGGAATTGGCTACCGGCAACGCAATCAAGGTCGTGCACACCGAAAGTGGTGGTGCCAGGTTCGGCCTGGTAGGCGATACCGTCGACGTCGGTGCGTTCGAATACGGGCTCAAGCAGGAAGGCACCGACTGGTTCCTGGACACCGAGAAGCGGGGCACCAGTACCAGCGCCAAGGCCGTATTGGCGCTTGCCAACGCGGCACCGGTCGTACTGCGTGGCGAGGAAAGCATCCTGCGCACACGCATGGGTGAAGTCCGCTTCGGTGAAGGCAAAAGCCAGGGCCTGTGGATGCGCGGTTACGGTAACAAGATTGACGTAGCGGCCAACAGCAACGGCGTCGGCTACTCCCAGAATCAGGCAGGCCTGAGCCTGGGTGCAGACTGGGCGATGGATGAGCTGTGGACACTGGGTGTGATGGGTGGTTACAGCAACTCCAACCTGGGCCTGAGTCGCGGCAGCAGCGGTATGGTCAACAGCTACTACGCCGGTCTCTACGGTATTTTTCGTGATGACGAGAGCGGGGTGTATGTGGACCTGACGGCCAAGGTCAACCGACTGAACGGCCAGAGCCAGGTCAACATGAGTGACGGTCAGCGCGCCAAAGGCAAATACTCGCAGGACGCGGTAAGTGCTTCGGTTGAAGTCGGCAAGAACATCAAGCTCGATGACGACGGTTTGTATCTTGAACCCTTCGCGCAGTTGTCCGTCGCCGCTGTTGGCGGTTCCAACTACACCATGGACAACGGTCTGAAGGCGAAGAGCGATCGTGCCACGTCGGCCATCGGCAAGGTGGGCATGACCGCCGGTAAAAATATCCAGCTCGACAGCGGCGGCGTCCTGCAGCCGTACCTGCGTGCGGCGGTGGCACGTGATTTTAGCCCGGACAACAAGGTCTATATCAACGACCAGGCCTTTAAAAACAACCTGTCGGGCGGCAGTTACGAGGTCGCGGGCGGCATGGCGGTGTCGTTGTCGCCAAGCCTGAGCGTGCATGCTGAAGCCACGCACATGAAAGGCAAGGCCTACGATCAGCCGTGGGGCGCCACGGTAGGCGTGCAGTACGCGTTCTAAGGGACTCACGCATGCGAAAAGGGGAAGCTCAGGCTTCCCCTTTTTGCGTTTTAACCGAACAACCCTGCAGCAATATTGATCGAAAAACCCAGAATCGCCGTATTGAACAGAAAGCCGATCAGCGATTGCCCCAGCACCACCTTGCGCAGGCTGCGCGTGGCCACGCCCACATCCGAGGTCTGCACCGCCACGCCGATGGTGAACGAGAAATACAGAAAGTCCCAGTAATTGGGCGTACGCAACCCTTCGGCAAAGCGCAGCGCGGGCTCGTCGCCCTCCCAGGTGTAAAAGAGGCGGGCGTAATGCACGCTGAAGATCACCCCGATCAGTAGCCACGAACCGATCACCGTCATCCCGGTAAAACCGTAGTGCAGCAGGCGCGCGGTGCTGTCCAGGTCCTTGATGCCCACCAGATTCAGGGTGATGGTCGCCAGGCTGGCAATCGCGGCGATGCACACCACGAACAGCACCAGCCCGGCGTTCTCGTCTTCGATCTCGGCGATGCGTTTTACGTCGTCGGCGCGCGAGCGGCTGGTCAGCCACAGCATCAGCAGCAGATAGGTCCAGACGCCGGCGTTCCAGCCGATCAGGATTTTGCCGATCAGCGTATCGGCCGGAGCCAGGATGCCGACGGCAACGCCGAGGACGGCGGCGCAGGAAAGGCGAGGGTGGGTGCGGGCAAGGAAGGCCATGGGTGCTCACAACAGGGTAGTTGAGAGCACCATAGCCTATTCGGTTGCACTTGATCATGAACTCGACAGCGAACACCGGGGTGTCGATCAGTCGGGCGTATGCCGCTTGCGTACCAGCTTCATCACCACCACAAAAAACACCGGCACAAACACCACCGCCAGTGTCGCCGTGATCATCCCGCCGATCACACCCGTGCCAATCGCCTGCTGGCTCGCCGAACTGGCGCCGGTGGCGATTGCCAGCGGCACCACGCCGAGGATGAACGCCAGCGAAGTCATGATGATCGGCCGCAACCTCAGCCGCGCGGCCTTGAGCGTCGCGCTGATCAGGTCTTCGCCCTGGTCATACAGGTCCTTGGCGAATTCGATGATCAGAATCGCGTTCTTCGCCGACAGGCCGATGATGGTGATCAGGCCAACCTTGAAGAACACATCGTTGGGCATGCCGCGCAAGGTCACCGCCAGCACTGCGCCGAGCACGCCCAGCGGCACCACCAGCAGTACCGATGTCGGAATCGACCAGCTTTCATACAAGGCCGCCAGGCACAGGAACACGATCAGCAGCGACAGGCCCAGCAGGATCGGCGCCTGGGAGCCGGACAAGCGCTCCTGCAACGACAGTCCGGTCCATTCCTGGCCCAGACCGGCGGGCAACTGGCTGACCAGGCGCTGGATTTCCGCCATCGCCTCGCCGGTGCTGTGCCCCGGCGCGGCTTCGCCGGTGATCGCGATAGCGGGGTAACCGTTGTAGCGGGTCAACTGCGCCGGGCCCTGGGTCCACCGGGCTTCGACAAACGCCGACAACGGCACCATCTTGCCGTCCTTGTTGCGCACGTTGATTTTCATCAAGTCCGCCACCTGGCTGCGCTGATCGCCTTCGGCCTGCACCACCACCCGCTGCATGCGGCCCTGGTTGGGGAAGTCGTTGACATAGGCCGAACCGATCGCCGAGGACAACACATTGCCCACATCGGCAAACGATACCCCCAGCGCATTGGCCTGCTTGCGGTCCACTTCGAGCTGCACCTGCGGTGCCTCGGCCAGGGCGCTTTCACGCACGTTGGCCAGGATCGGGCTTTTTGCCGCCGCATTGAGCAGGTCGGTCCGCGCCGCCATCAACGCTGCGTGGCCGACGCCGCCACGGTCTTGCAGACGAAACTCGAAACCGCTGGAGGTGCCCAGGCCGTCAACCGGCGGCGGCAGCACTGCGAAGGCAATCGCGTCCTTGAGGCCGCCAAAAGCCGCGTTGGCGCGGTTGGCAATTGATGCTGCGGAGGCATCGGCGCCGCGGTCCGACCAATCCTTGAGCGTGGTAAACGCCAACGCTGCGTTTTGCCCTGAGCCGGAGAAACTGAAGCCCATGATCATGGTGGTATCGCCCACGCCGGTCTCGGTGGCGTTGTGTGCCTCGATCTGCTCGGCCACCTGCACCGTGCGGTTCTTGCTTGCGCCCGGCGGCAGTTGGATGTCGGTGATGGTGTAGCCCTGGTCCTCCACCGGCAGGAACGAGGAGGGCAGGCGCGTGAACATCCAGCCCAGGCCCACCAGCAACACCAGATAAATCAGCAGGTAACGCCCGCTGCGCTTGAGCGCATAGGTCACCCAGCCTTCGTAGCGGTCGGTGAGTTGTTCAAAACGTTTGTTGAACCAGCCGAAGAAACCGCCCTTGGCATGGTGCTCGCCCTTGGCGATCGGCTTGAGCAAGGTGGCGCAGAGGGCCGGGGTCAAGGTCAGCGCCAGGAACGCCGAGAACAGGATCGAGGTGGCCATTGACAGCGAGAACTGCTGGTAGATCACCCCCACCGAGCCTTTCATGAAGGCCATCGGCAGGAACACCGCCACCAGCACCAGGGTGATGCCGATGATGGCGCCGGTGATCTGGCCCATGGCTTTTTTCGTCGCGTCCTTGGGCGACAGGCCTTCGCTGACCATGATGCGCTCGACGTTCTCCACCACCACAATCGCATCGTCCACCAGGATGCCAATCGCCAGCACCATGCCGAACATGGTCAGCACGTTGATCGAGAAGCCCAGTACCAGCATGGTGGCGAAGGTGCCCATCAAGGCAATCGGTACCACCAGGGTGGGGATCAGCGTGTAGCGCACGTTCTGCAGGAACAGAAACATCACCGCAAACACCAGCGCCATGGCTTCGAGCAGGGTGTAGACCACTTTGGTGATCGAGACCTTGACGAACGGCGAGGTGTCGTACGGGATCTTGTATTCCACATTGGCCGGGAAATAGCGCGACAGCTCGTCCATCTTGGCGCGCACCAGGGTCGCGGTGTTCAACGAGTTGGCGCCCGGCGACAGTTGCACACTCACGGCGGTGGACGGCTTGCCGTTCAGGCGCGTGGAGAACTGGTATTCCTGGCTGCCGACTTCCACCCGCGCCACATCGCCGACACGTACGGTGGAACCGTCCGGGTTGGCCTTGAGCACGATGTCGGCGAATTCCTGCGGCGTCGACAGCTGGCCCTTGACCAGAATCGCTGCGGTGATTTCCTGGGTGTTGGTGCCCGGCAGGTCGCCGATGCTGCCGGGGGCAACCTGGGCGTTCTGCGCGGCAATCGCGGCGTTGACGTCGGCCGGCGTGAGGTTGAAGCCGATCAGTTTCTGCGGGTCGATCCAGATGCGCATCGCCCGTTCCGAACCATACAGCTGCGCCTTGCCCACGCCGTCCAGGCGCTTGAGCTCGTTCATCACGTTGCGCGCCAGGTAATCGCTGAGCGCGGTGTCATCGAGCTTGCCGTCATTGGAGGTCAGGGTCACCAGCAGCAGGAAGCCGGCGGAGACTTTCTGCACCTGCAGGCCTTGCTGGGTAACGGCCTGGGGCAGGCGCGGCTCTACCGCTTTGAGGCGGTTTTGCACATCCACCTGGGCCATCTCAGGGTTGGTGCCCGGCTGAAAGGTGGCGGTAATGGTGGCCGAGCCCAGGCTGCTCTGGGATTCGAAATACAGCAGGTGGTCGGTGCCGTTGAGCTCCTGCTCGATCAGGCTGACCACGCTCTGGTCCAGGGTCTGGGCCGAGGCGCCCGGGTACACCGCGTAGATTTCGACTTTCGGCGGCGCGACGTCAGGGTACTGCGCCACCGGCAACTGCGGGATGGCCAGCGCACCGGCCAGCAGGATAAACAGGGCCACCACCCAGGCGAACACCGGGCGGTCGATAAAGAACTGCGGCATGGCGGGTTATTCCTTCACGAGCGGGCTGGCGTCGACTTCAACGGTGTCACCGGGACGCGCGTGTTGCAGGCCTTCGACGACGATACGGTCGCCCGGCTTGAGGCCGCTGCTGACGATCCAGCGATCACCGATTACCGAGCCCAGTTCCACCGGCTGCTGGCTGACTTTCTGCTCGGCGTCCAGCAGCAGCACCATCGGGATACCGGCGCTGTCGCGGGTGATGGCGCGTTGCGGCACGCTGATGCCTTGCCGGTCGACGGCCTGTTCTAGGCGCACCCGCACAAAGCTGCCGGGCAGCAGGTCGAGGTCCGGGTTGGGGAACTCGCTGCGCAGGATGATTTGCCCGGTGCCGGGGTCGACGCTGATCTCGGCGAACAGCAATTTGCCCGGCAGCGGGTACAGGCTGCCGTCGTCCAGAATCAAGGTGGCCCTGGCCTGGTCCTGGCCGACCTGCTTGAGGCTGCCGGCGCGGAAGGCGCGGCGCAGGTCGTTGAGCTCGCGGGTGGACTGGGTGAGGTCGGCGTGAATCGGGTCCAGTTGCTGGATGGTCGCCAGCGGCGTGGCTTCGTTCTGGCCGACCAGCGCACCTTCGGTGACCAGCGCACGGCCGATGCGTCCGGAAATCGGTGCGGTGACGGTGGCATAGCCCAGGTTCAGGCGGGCGCGGTCGACGGCGGCTTTCTGCGCGGCAACCTCGGCGCTGGTCTGGCGCACGGCGGCGCGGGCATTGTCGTAGTCCTGGCCGCTGATCGCGTTGCCTTCCACCAGTTGGCTATAGCGCTGCGCTTGCAAGCGCGCCTGGAAGGCGTTGGCCTCAGCCTTGCTCAGGTTGGCCTGGGCGCTGTCGAGGTCGGCCTTGAACGGTGCCGGGTCGATGCGAAACAGCACATCGCCCTGTTTCACGTCATGGCCTTCCTTGAACACACGCTGCAGCACCACACCGGCCACCCGGGCGCGCACCTCGGCAATGCGCGGCGCGGCGATGCGCCCGCTCAGTTCGTTGGTGATGGACAGTGGCTTGGCCTGCAGGGTTTCGATGCGCACTTTGGCCAGGGGCATTTGCGGCGCCTTGGCCGTGGACTTTTCACAGGCGCTCAGCGCCAGTGTGAGTGCCAACAGGCAGAATGGCGCAAACAGATTCTTCGACATGCTCTTATCCCAATATTGACTGGCGCATCCTAAGGTCACCGGCGCCGTGGTGCTGTAAAGCTGTGTAGGTGGTGTGTGAAGAAATGTAAGGTGCAGCCCACTGTGGGCCGAGGGCGTATATCCTTGCACAATCCTGCAAAGCCGTACTATTTGGAAACATCTTGATGCCGAACATTCTGCTGGTGGAAGACGACGCCGCGCTCTCCGAGCTGATTGCCAGCTATCTGGAACGCAACGGCTATCAAGTCAGTGTGCTCAGCCGTGGCGATCAGGTGCGTGAACGGGCGCGCCTGAACCCGCCGGACCTGGTGATTCTCGACCTGATGCTGCCCGGCCTCGACGGCCTGCAGGTGTGCCGCCTGCTGCGCGCCGACTCTGCGGGCCTGCCGATCCTGATGCTCACCGCCCGCGACGACAGCCACGACCAGGTGCTGGGCCTGGAGATGGGCGCCGACGACTACGTGACCAAACCCTGCGAGCCGCGCGTGTTGCTGGCGCGGGTGCGCACCCTGTTACGGCGCAGCAGTTTATCCGAACCGCAGGCGGCCAACGACCAGATCATCATGGGCAACCTGTGCATCGACCTGTCGGAGCGCACCGTCACCTGGCGCGAGCAGCCGGTGGAGTTGTCCAGCGGTGAATACAACCTGCTGGTGGTGCTGGCGCGCCATGCCGGCGAAGTGCTCAGCCGCGACCAGATCCTGCAGCGCCTGCGCGGCATCGAATTCAACGGCACCGACCGTTCGGTGGACGTGGCCATCTCCAAGCTGCGCCGCAAGTTCGACGATCATGCCGGCGAAGCCCGCAAGATCAAGACTGTGTGGGGCAAGGGCTACCTGTTCAGCCGCTCCGAGTGGGAATGCTGAGCCATGTTTCGTGTCCTGCTGCGCCTCTACCTCATCACCATCGTCACCTACAGTGCGGCGATCTATCTGATTCCCAAACTGACGGTGCAGTTGTTCGAGCATCGCTACCTGGATTACAACATCGAGCAGTCGCGCGGCCAGCAAAAGCTGATCGTCAAACAGTACCTGCGTGCACCGGTGGAGCGCTGGTCGCAGGTGACCGAACAATTGGACCGCGACTTTGCCCCGCAGAAAGTGCATCTATTGCTGCGTAAGGACGCCAGCTTCACGCCGGCCGAAGAGAAGCTGCTGGAGCAGGGCAAACCGGTGGTCCGCCTGGGCGAATGGGGCTGGATGGGGGAAATCAGTTCACCGATCAACGACCAGTTCGTGGTCAAGCTGACCATCCCCGACGACCCGCTGGACATCAACCTGCTGTACTGGTCGATGAATGTGCTGGTGGGCGGTGCGCTGCTGGCCTGCCTGCTGGTGTGGCTGCGTCCGCACTGGCGTGACCTGGAGCGCCTGAAAAACACCGCTGCGCAGTTGGGCATGGGCAACCTGTCTGAACGCACGCACATCCCGCCCAGTTCCAACATCGGCGGTCTGGCTGCGGTGTTCGACACCATGGCCGGTGACATCGAACGGCTGCTCAACCAGCAGCGCGACTTGCTCAACGCCGTCTCCCACGAGTTGCGCACGCCCTTGACCCGGCTGGATTTCGGCCTGGCGCTGGCATTGTCCGAAGACATGCCCCAGGCCGGGCGCGAGCGCCTGCAGGGGCTGGTCGCGCATATTCGTGAGCTGGACGAGTTGGTGCTGGAACTGCTGTCCTACAGCCGCCTGCAGACTCCGGCGCAATTGCCGGAGCGCGTGGAGGTGATGCTCGACGAGTTTATCGACAGCGTGCTGGGCAGCATCGACGATGAGCTGGCAAACCCCGCGATTGTGATCGACGTATCGCTCGACTGCGCAGTGGAGCGCTTCAGCCTCGACCCGCGCCTCACCGCGCGGGCGCTGCAGAACCTGCTGCGCAACGCCACGCGTTACTGCGACGCGCGTATCCAGGTGAGCGTCAGGGTGGACGCCGAGGGCTGTGAAATCTGCGTGGATGACGATGGCATCGGCATTCCCCGGGACCAGCGTGAACGCATCTTCGAGCCGTTCTACCGCCTGGACCGCAGCCGCGACCGTGCCACCGGCGGCTTTGGCCTGGGCCTGGCGATCAGCCGGCGCGCCCTGGAAGCCCAGGGCGGCAGCCTGATCGCCGAGGCGTCACCGTTGGGCGGCGCGCGTTTTCGCGTGTGGTTGCCCACTGTCGGTTGATCACAGCACCTTGACCGCGCGGCCGATGGCCTGGATTGGCCCGGTCGGTTTGCCGGTGGGCGAGCCGCGCGGGTCTTCCAGGGTCAGTTCGAACAACTGGTTTGGCGCAAGCGGCGGCAACCGGTCCAGCGGCACCGACAGCGTTTGCCCGGGCTTGACCAGCCCCAGGGACACCGGGCCCTGCCAGCCGTCGCCCTTGGTCCAGAACTGCAATGCCTTGTCGGCGGGCACTTGCATCACCCCCAAAGGAATCAACTGGATCTGCTGATTGCTGCTTGCCTGGATCACCCAGCCGGGCGCCTGGCTTTGCGGCGCCACCAGCACCACCACAAAACTCGGCTCGGCGAGGGGCGCACGGACCAGCAACAGCGTTGCCAGCACCATGCTCGCCGCCAATCCTGCAGCGGCAAGGCCACGCCAAACGGCCAGCAGGTTCCACCACGGCACGCGCGGGGCGGGCACGGCGAGCGTCTGCTGAATGCGTCGCCACAGGTGCTGCGATGGCACCACCGGCGCCGCCAGCGTCGTCAGCGGCAACAGGCGTTGCTCCCAGGCATCCACCGCCGCGCGCAGGTCGGCGTCATGCCCGAGTCGTTGTTCGACCTCGGCGCGCTGCGCCAGAGGCAGAGTGCCCAAGACGTATTCGCCAGCCAGTTCTTCAGTGTTCATGTCATGCACTCCCGCAAGGCGGCGAGGCTGCGTTTGATCCACGCTTTGACGGTGCCCAGCGGGGTGCCGAGTGCCTGCGCGATTTCGCTGTGGGAATAGCCGTCGACATAGGCATGCAGGATGCAACGGCGACGGGCCGGGTCGAGCCGCTCCAGGCAGGTGTGGATCTGCCCGGAACGTGCGGGGAATTCAAAGGTTTCAGCCGGTTCTGCCAGTGGCTCGTGCTCTTCGCTCAGTGGTACGTCGCGGGCGGTCCTGCGCACCACGTTCAGCGCCTGGTGGCGGGTCACGCTGTACACCCAGCCGCGTGCCGAACCTCTGCCGGGGTCAAAACCTGCAGCGCCGTGCCAGATCCTGATAAACGCGTCATGCACGGTATCTTCGGCCAGCGCCTTGTCGCGCACGATGCGCAACGCCACGCCGAGCAAGCGGCTGCTTTCCTGCTCATACAAGCGGCGCAAGGCCTGTTGATCGCCACGGGCACAAGCCAGTAGGCAGGCGTCGTAATCAAACAAATGATGTCCCCAGCACAAACCTTCTGCAGGCACGACCAACCTCGCTCCTGCAGAAGGAAACGGTGATATTCCTCCGGCAGCGTAGCTGAATTTACTCA
Source organism: Pseudomonas sp. PvP025 (assembly GCF_017832155.1). NCBI lineage: Bacteria > Pseudomonadati > Pseudomonadota > Gammaproteobacteria > Pseudomonadales > Pseudomonadaceae > Pseudomonas > Pseudomonas sp. PvP025. The sequence goes on from NZ_JAFIBJ010000001.1 coordinate 851,941, forward strand.
GCTGGCTGACCAGAAGAGATAGTCCGCCTGGTATTTCACCACTTCCTGCTGGCCTTTATTGGCAGCGGTGCACGTGCTGCTCGGCGCAACGCCACCTTTGAGCGCCACCCGCTGGATGTAACTGACGCCGCTCATGACGCCCTTGCCCTCGGCCGGGTTGGCCTTGACCAGTTGATACGGCAGGTTGCCGGGGCTCGACGGCGCCACGGCCAACTGCGTGCCGGTGATTTTCGAGCCATCCTTGGCCTGCCAGGTCGCAGGCGGGCCGAAATAGGTGCCGACCGGTTTGCCGCTGCGGTCATTCAGCACGGCCTTGGGGCCGACGAAGGTCCATTCTGTTTCACCGGCAGCGCTGGCCTTGTCGCGGCATTCGTAGGTGATTTCGCCGACGCCGGTGGTCTCCATCGACACTGTGTGGCCAGCCGGCACCTTGATGCTGTCGGGCAGGTTGGTCTGGGCGAATGCCGCAGGGCTGGTGGCCAGCAAACCGGTCAGGCAGAGCAGGGCTTTTGCGTTCATGGTGTTTCTCCATTGAGTAGAACAGCAGGGTTGCTGCAGCTACTACCCAGGCGCGCGGCGATTGGATGCACGCATTAGAAAATAAAAGCGAGGAGGCGCACACTGTGGCCCCGCTTTACCCGAAGAGAGATTGGCCATGACTGGTGTTCACACGTCCGCTCAACAAGGTTTCTCGACTCAGGCCGCGACCTACGCACAGGGCCGGCCGAACTATCCACGCCAGCTCACCGGCTGGCTCGCCGATACCTTGCGCATCAATGCGCAGTCGACAGTGATCGACCTGGGCGCCGGCACGGGCAAGTTCACCCGCCTGGTCAGCACCCTGGCACCTGCGTTGATCGCGGTGGAGCCGGTGGCGCAGATGGGCGCGCAGTTAGCCAGGCTGCTGCCGGATGTGCGGCTGGTCAACGGCACCGCCGAAAGCATCCCGCTGGCCACGGCAAGTGCCGATGCGGTGGTCTGCGCCCAGGCCTTTCACTGGTTCTCCACCCAGGCTGCGCTGGCGGAGATTCACCGCGTGCTCAAACCCGACGGATGCCTGGGGCTGGTGTGGAATGTGCGCGATGAATCGGTGGATTGGGTGGCGGCGATCACCGAAATCATCACGCCGTATGAGGGCGATACACCGCGCTTTCACAGCGGGCATTGGCGCGAGGCCTTCACCGGTGAGTATTTTTCCTCACTTGACATGACGTGTTTTCCCTACCGTCATGTCGGCAGCCCTCAGGAGGTGATCATCGATCGCTTCCTGTCCGTGAGTTTCATCGCTGCGTTGCCTGCACCGGACAAAGCCAGGGTCAGCGCACAATTGCGCACGCTGATCGACACCCATCCAGCCCTGAAAGGTCGCGATACGGTGGCCTTTCCTTACCGGACCGAGGCGTACGCGTGTCGCCGACTGGCGCAAAAGGCATAAAGTCAGATCACATTGATATAAGTGGTTATAAGAAAAATCGCTATCCTGCCGCCAGAAATTTATAAGGCCGCAGGTAGCGTTAATGGATGTGGGAAATATTGGTTTTGTGGTTGCCGGCCTGATCGTGGGGTTTATCGTGGGCATGACCGGCGTCGGCGGGGGCTCGCTGATGACGCCGATCCTGTTGTGGTTCGGCATCAACCCGGCCACCGCCGTGGGCACCGACCTGTTATACGCGGCCATCACCAAGTCCGGTGGCGTGCTGGTGCACAGCCGGAACAAAAACATCGACTGGACCATCACCGGCTGGCTCACCCTGGGCAGCGTGCCGGCGGTGTTGCTGACCCTGTGGTTCCTCGCCAGCCTGCACACCGACCCCACTGCGATGAACGCGGTGATCAAGCAGGCCCTGGGCGTGGTGCTGCTGCTCACGGCCCTGGCGATCCTGTTCAAGCAACGCCTGTTGGCCTTCGCCCAGCGCCATGCCGGCGATGATTACCACATGAGCCCGCGCAACCTGAACGGGCTGACGGTGGTCACCGGCGCGATTCTCGGCACCATGGTCGCGCTCACGTCCATTGGCGCAGGCGCCCTCGGCACGGTGGCGCTGTTTATTCTTTATCCGTTCCTCGCCACGCGCCGTCTGGTCGGCACCGAAATCGCCCATGCCGTGCCCCTGACGCTGGTCGCAGGTCTTGGCCATGCGAGCATGGGCAACATGGACTGGCACCTGCTGGGCTTTTTGCTGATGGGCTCGCTGCCGGGCATTTACCTGGGCAGCCACATGACCGGCAGGATCCCGGACGGCGTATTGCGCCCGTGCCTGGCGATCATGTTGATGGCCGTCGGCTACAAACTCGCGTTCTAACCAGCACACCCTTCAAGTGTGGGAGTGAGTAGGCCCAGGCAACCACACTCCAATGGCGAGCAGGCTTGCCCTAATGCCGTTCAGTTAAGCGCAGATTCCCTGTGGCGAGCAGGCTTGTCCTGCGTTGGGCTGCGCAGCAGCCCCAAAGCCAGGCGCTGAGCCGTATCAGGTACACCGCGTTTTGCTTGATTGGGGGCGCTTCGCACCCCAATGCGGGGCAAGCCCCAATGCCGTTCAGTTAAGCGCAGATTCCCTGTGGCGAGCAGGCTTGTCCTGCGTTGGGCTGCGCAGCAGCCCCAAAGCCATCCTCTGCGCAGTGTCAGGTACACCGCATGTTCCTTGATGGGGGCGCTTCGCACCCCAACGCGGGGCAAGCCCGCTCGCCACGACAGGCCCGCTCGCTGCGACAAGCGCGCTCGCCACAGAGGTTCCAGGTCGAGCTTCCAGCATTCGATCCAGTAGGGTTTCAGGCTTGTTTCGGGCCATTACCGATCTGCCACACGAACGGCGGTTCGCTGCCGTTGATCACCCAATCGCCGATAATCCGCGCCTTGTAGATCACCGGGTTGTGTGACGACACCGTGCGTGCGTTGCGCCAGTGCCGGTCCAGCGCCTTGCCCTGACGCACATCCGAGGCGCCCAGCGCATTGAACAATTGGCTGGTGGCGCGCTGGATCAGTTCCGAGACCACCACCTGCGCCGTCGCCGATTCAATCTCGGCGGCCACATTGGCGTCACGCTCTGCGGCATCGTCTCCGCCGAACCGTGCCAGGTAGGCGCGTTGCGCCGGCACCGCCGCTTTCAGCGCGCTGGCCTCGGCGGCATACACGAGCGCGGCGATTTCACCCACCACCTGTTGCACCTGCGCGTCCTGGCTGACATGCGCGGCATTGCCATGGCTATAGATGCGTTTGCGGTCACGCACCTGCCGGGCCACATCATTGAGCGCCGCTCGGCCGATGCCGGCCAGGGTTGCCAACAGGACTAACTGGTAGAACGCGGTCTGGTATTTGAAGCGCGTGGCAAAGTCGATCACGTCCTGCGCTTGCACCACCGCATCGGTAAACCGCGTGGTGCCGCTGCCGGTGGTGCGCTGGCCGAAACCGTCCCAGTCATCGCTCTGCACCACGCCGGGCTGGCGGGTGCGGGTGGCGGCGATCACGTCGCCGCCTGTATCGCTGCGCCGCGCATACACGTCGATCCAGTCAGAGAAAATACTGCCGGTGCTGTAGAACTTCTCACCATTGAGTGTCCACTGTTCGCCGTCGGGGCTGACCTGGGTGACCACATCGCCAATCGCCACCGTACCGATTTCGGTCCAGGCGCAGCCGACGATATCGCCGTCGACAAACCGTTTGAACCACAGGTCGCGCCCGGCGCTCGGTGGTGCGTTCAGGCGGTCTTCGGCAAACGCAAAATGCCCGCGCAGGGCCTGGGGCACGTTGGAGTCGGCAGCCGCCAGCTCGATCAGCAGTTCAAACAACTGCGGCAACGAAGCGCCGCCGCCGCCATATTCCACCGGTACGCGCACCGCACCGAAACCGGCCTGCTTGAGCCACTGGATCGGTTCATGGGGCAGGGTGCGCGTGTGTTCGCGCTCAAGCGCGCCCTCGGCGATACGCTCAAAGATCGGCCGGAAACGGGCGGCCAGTGTCGGGTAGTCGACGCCGATGGACAACGGGTTGATGACGTGGTGTTCGGTCATGGGGGACGGCTCCTGGGCAGTGATCATGTGCGAGGGGGATTGCACACTCCGTGCCGGGTGCGACAGCCCGTGTTTACGGGGGGCAGGTGCCATTGACTGTTGCGCCAGCAACAGTGGATCGACAAACCGGCGCAATCGGTGACAGTGTCCGGTGGCTATGCCCGGTGCCCGTTTTACGGGCGCAACCCTTGTGCGCCGGGCCTTTACCGAGGCCTGGCACGCTTGCTGCTCAAGGCTTGATACATCCCTGTGTGCGAGGAACCTCAAGATGAGTCAGCAAGCCGTGAAATTTGCCTATTGGGTGCCCAACGTCAGCGGTGGGCTGGTGGTGAGCAAGATCGAACAGCGCACCCACTGGGGCATCGACTACAACCGCAAACTGGCGCAACTGGCCGAAGCCGCCGGCTTCGAATATGGCCTGACCCAGATCCGCTTCACGGCGGGTTATGGCGCCGATAACCAGCACGAATCGGTGGCATTCAGTCACGCCCTGCTGGCCGCGACCACCAAACTCAAGGTGATTGCCGCGATCCTGCCGGGCCCCTGGCAGCCGGCGCTGGCGGCCAAGCAATTGGCGACCATCGACCAGCTCACCAACGGCCGCATCGCGGTGAATATCGTCAGCGGCTGGTTCAAGGGCGAGTTCCAGGCCATCGGCGAGCACTGGCTGGAGCACGACGAACGCTATCGCCGCTCGGAAGAATTCATTCGTGCGCTCAAAGGCATCTGGTCGCAGGACAATTTCACTTTCAGAGGCGACTTCTATCGCTTCGACAACTACACCCTCAAGCCCAAGCCACTGGGCCAGCCTGAGGTGTTCCAGGGCGGCAGCTCAAGGGCCGCGCGGGACATGGCGGCGCGGGTGTCGGACTGGTACTTCACCAACGGCAACACGCCCGAAGGCATCCAGGCCCAGGTCAACGATATTCGCACCAAGGCCGCGGCCAACAACCATTCGGTCAAGGTGGGTGTGAACGCTTTTATCATTGCCCGCGACACCGAAGAAGAAGCCCGTGCGGTACTTGCGGAAATCATCGACAAGGCGGACCCGGAGGCAGTCAACGCCTTTGGCGATGCGGCCAAACAGGCGGGCAGGGCCTCACCGGAAGGCGAGGGCAACTGGGCCAAGTCCAGCTTTGCCGACCTGGTGCAGTACAACGACGGCTTCAAGACCAACCTGATCGGCACGCCACAGCAAATCGCCGAGCGCATCGTGGCGCTCAAGGCGGTGGGTGTGGACCTGATACTGGCCGGGTTCCTGCACTTTCAGGAAGAGGTCGAGTACTTCGGCCAGCGCGTGCTGCCCCTGGTGCGTGAGCTGGAAGCCAAGGCCGGCATCAAACAGGTGGCCTGAGGTGAACGCGGGGGTCAGGGCAGGGCCTGCAAGGTCAGCACCTCGAACCCCTGCGCCGTCACCGCGACGGTGTGTTCCCACTGTGCCGACAGGCTGTTGTCCTGGGTCACGACCGTCCAGCCATCCTTGAGGTTGCGTACCTTGGCGCTGCCCTGGTTGAGCATCGGCTCGATGGTGAACACCATGCCTTCACGCAATTGCAGGCCGGTGCCGGGGCGGCCGACGTGCAGGATCTGCGGTTCTTCGTGCATGTCGCGGCCGATGCCGTGGCCGCAGTATTCACGCACCACACTGTAGCCGTTGGCTTGCGCATGGCTCTGGATCGCGTGGCCGATATCGCCCAAGTGTGCGCCGGGTTTGACCTGGCGAATACCTTCCCACATCGCCTCGAAGGTCTTATCCACCAGCCGCCGTGCCTTGGGCGCCACGTTGCCGATCATGTACATCTTGCTGGAGTCGGCAATAAAGCCGCCTTTTTCCAGGGTGATGTCGATATTGATGATGTCGCCGTCCTTGAGCACGTCCCTGGCATTGGGCATGCCGTGGCATACCACCTCGTTGATCGATGTATTGATGGAGAAGGGATAATCGTATTGCCCAAGGCTGGCCGGGCGCGCCTGCAGGTCGTTACGGATGAAGGCTTCGACGGCGGCGTCCAGTTCCAGGGTAGAGCGGCCGGCGGCGACGAAGCCGTCGAGCAGGGTAAATACCTCGGCCAGCAGGCGCCCGGCTTCGCGCATCACGGCAAGTTGTGCGGGAGTTTTGATCATTGTCTGCGGGACGACCTCAGGGTTAAAAGTTTGCTATATATTTCTGCAAGTTTAACCTGTTTAACCGAGTTTGCCGGGTTAAACGTTTAATCGAAGTCGTTCGGCGATAATTCAGGGCACTGCGATAGTTCCAGATTCAGTTATGTAAACGACGCCTCAGCTTATGAGGAAAAGTTACAACGCGCGTCAGTTTTGCCGAGTACGCTCATTAAGTGAAAGCGTCTTCCAGGGTTGGCAGGGCGCGGCGGGGACCTGCCCGCCAGACACATAACAATCAGTTGGCAGTCTCATAAAAGGAGAGGTTAGCCATGCTTTCGGAACTGGAACTACGCAGCATTATTGAAGGAAGTTTTCTGCCCAAGCGGTGTGAATGCATTAAAGCCGAAGACGCGTCGCTGACGATCAAAGTGTATGACGAGCGTGATCGTGACCGAGTGGATCTGGAAGTCAAAGGCATCAATGCCGACAAGCTCGACAGCAGCCGCGCCATTTGCAACCTGATCACCGGGTTGCGCGAAGACCTCAAGCACACGCAGGAACCTGTCAAACGTATGGGGTCGATTTATCGATGACCCGCAGGCTCGGTTAAACGCTGAGCCCCTGTCAGAACGGCGGTTGCCGTTCTTTTTTTTGCCCGGGCAGGCTCAGTCCAGCTGCAGACGGTACGGCAGGTCGGGCCCAGTCCGGGTGCAGGTCAAGGCCGAGGCGCGAATCGCAAAGCCCAGCATCGCGTCGATCTGTTCGCGCGTCAGCTGGTGCAGGCCTTGCACCGAGTCCAGTTGATGCTCGGTCAACCAGGCAATCAACGCAGCCTGGAAGGTGTCGCCGGCACCTACGGTGTCGGCCATCACGATCTTCATCGCCGGTTGCGACCAGGTGCCATGCTGGCGGCTGAACACACTGGCGCCGTCGCCGCCACGGGTGAGGAACACCAACTGGCAGCGGTGCTGCAACCAGTCCTGCAGCACGCTTTCCGGTGATTGGTCGGGGTAGAGCAGGTGCAGGTCTTCGTCGCTGACCTTGATCAGGTCGGCATGCTGCGCCAGTTGCGCCACGCGCTCGCGCCACAGTTGGATATCCGGCTGCGGGTTGAGGCGCACGTTGGGGTCGAGGCTGATCAGGCGCTTGCCGCTTTCACGCTTGACCAACTCGAGCAGGGTATCGCCAATCGGCTGCACCACCAGCGAAAACGAACCCACATGCAGCCCGCGAATTTCATCGCCCAAATTTGGCAGATGGTCGATTTCCAGCAGGCGGTCGGCGCAACCCTCGCCGCGGAAGTTGTACTGCGGTGAGCCATTGGCCCCCACTGCAACCATTGACAGGGTGGTGGGCGCGGCGAACTCCAGCAGAAACCGCTCGCTGACGCCTTCGTCCTTGAGCACCTGCAACAGGCGGCGTCCCAGAAAGTCGGTGGACAGCCCGCCAAACAGCCCGGCCTCGATGCCCAGACGGCGCAGGCCGACCGCCACGTTGAACGGCGAGCCGCCGGCAATCGCCCGGTAATTGAGCTTGGCAGCCTGCCCGCCGACCTCTTCCTCGCTGAAAAAATCAAACAGCGCTTCACCACACACCAGATACATAGTCGTTCGCTCTTAAAGGGTTGCCACGTGCTGTTGATAGCGTTCGTAAGCCTGCTGACAGGCAAGGACATTGGCCGCCACCGGCAACGTGCGGCTGGCCGGGTCGACGCTGACGCATTTGTCGCACAGGCTGGCCAGGGATTCGCCGCTCTGGCACCACGCCGCCTGGATCGCCGCGCCGAGGGCGGCGGCTTCGGGTTGTTCGGTGCAAATCACTTCGGTGTTCATGATATCGGCAACCATCTGCCGCCACACCGGGCTTTTCGAGCCGCCGCCGATAAGGCGGATACGCTGGCTTTGCAGGCCGGTTTCGCGCAGTAGGTCGAGGCCGTAGCGCAGGCCGAAGGTGGTGCCTTCGACCACCGCGCGGCACAGGTTGGCGCGGGTCAGGTTGGTCATGGTCAGGCCGTGCAGGCTGCCGGTGGCATGGGGCAGGGCGGGTACGCGCTCGCCGTTGAGAAACGGCAGCATGCTCACGCCGTCGGCGCCAATCGGAGCCTGCGCGACGAGGGCGTTGAAGGCCGCCAGGTCCAGCTCGAACAGCTCGCGAATCACTCCGGTGGCGTTGGTCAGGTTCATGGTGCAGATCAACGGCAGCCAGCCGCCGCTGGAAGAGCAGAAAGTCGCCACCGAGGCCTGGGGGCTGATGTTGGGCTGATCCGAAAAGGCGTAGACAGTGCCCGATGAGCCCAGGCTCATGGTGATCACGCCCGGCGCGATATTGCCGGTGCCAATGGCGCCCATCATGTTATCGCCTCCGCCGCTGGAGACGATGGCGTGGGGGTTGATGCCCAGGCGTTCGGCGATGGCGGGGAGGATCGTGCCCACGGCCTGGTCGGCTTCGATCAGCTCGGGCAGGGCCGCTTCCAGGCGACCGCTGGGGTCGATGTGTTTGAGCAGCGCAACATCCCATTCACGGGTGCGCACGTTGAAATAACCGGTGCCCGACGCATCGCCGTATTCCGCCACGGCACGCCCGGTCAGCCAATGGTTCAGGTAGTCGTGGGGCAGCAGGATATGGGCGATGCGGCTGAACACATCCGGGTGCTGTTCGCGGGTCCACAGCAGTTTGGACAGGGTGTAACCGGGCGCAATCGCCACCCCCAGGCGCTCCAGCGAACCGCGTTCGCCGCCCAGGTGTTGCAGCAATCGGTCATTTTCAGGTGCGGTTTCGGTGTCGCACCACAGCTTGGCCGGGCGCAGTACCTGGCCCTCGTCGTCGAGCAGCACCAGGCCGTGTTGCTGGCCGGAAACGCCGATGCCAAGGATGTCGCGGCCGTCCACGCCGGCCTGTTGCAGGGCGCGGTGGGTGGCTTCGGTGAACGCATCCAGCCATTCCTGGGTGTGCTGTTCGCGGCGACCATTGGCGCCGCTGATCAGGGTATGTGCGGCGGCGCCCAGACCCAGCACCTTGCCGGTGGCCGCGTCGAGGACAATGGCCTTGGTGCCCTGGGTGCCGCAGTCGATGCCGAGGAACAGGTTTTGCTGGGTCATGAGGGAGTGCTCAGCAGTTTTATTATTGGATTGAAATGCGGTCAATGTGGGAGGGAGCAAGCCCCCTCCCACAGTTTTAAGCCGGTTTCTTCAGGAGGTTTTGCAGGGTTTCAGTGACGCCATGATCGCGCAAACTTGCATAACACCGCTCGAACGCTGCCACAAACGCGGGTGAGTTGGGAATAGCCTTGCCGAAAATCTCTTCCACCCCCAGCAGTCGCTGGCTGATCAGCGCGTCGTCACTGACCAGTGCCTGGCAGAACTCGGCACGCGGATCCGGGATTTTGTAGCTCACACCGTTCTCATCCACGCCCTTCAAGTACAACGCCCAGGCTGCGACCACCAGTGCTGCCCGCTCGGTCTCACGGCCATCGGCAATCAAACGGTTGATGGTCGGCACGGTGAACTTGGGAAACTTCGACGAGCCATCCGAACACACGCGCTCCAGCTGATCGGCAATCGCCTGGTTGGAGAAGCGGTCCACCAGCGTCTGTTTGTACGCGGTCAGGTCGATGCCCGGCACCGGCGCCAGGTTTGGCGTGACGTCCAGGTCCATGTAGGCACGCATGTACGCCACAAACACCGGGTCATTCATGGTCTCGTGCACAAACCGGTAACCCTTGAGAAAGCCCAGGTAGGTCAGCGCCAGGTGACTGCCGTTGAGCAGGCCGATCTTCATTTCTTCATAGGGCGTGACGTCATCGGTGAACTGCACCCCGACTTTTTCCCAGGCCGGGCGGCCGTTGACGAAGTTGTCTTCCAGCACCCACTGCACAAAGGGTTCGCACACCACCGGCCAGGCATCGTCGATGCCGTGCTCGTCGTGCAGTTGCAGGCGGTGCGCGCTGCTGGTCATGGGCGTGATGCGGTCGACCATGGCGTTGGGGAAACTCACGTTGGCCTTGATCCAGTCGTGCAGGTCGGCATTGTGCAGGGCGGCGAACGCCAGCAACGCCTTGCGCGTGACGGCGCCGTTGTGCGGCAGGTTATCGCAGGACATCACGGTAAACGCCGGGGTGCCGGCGGCGCGGCGTTGGCTCAGCGCCGCGCAGATAAAACCGAACACGGTGGTCGGCGCCGCAGGGTGGGCCAGGTCATGCTGGATCTGCGGCAGGTGCGCCATGAACTCGCCGGTGCTGTCGTCGATGCAGTAGCCGCCTTCGGTGATGGTCAGCGAGACGATGCGAATGGCGGGGTCGGCCAGTTTGTCGATCAGCGCCTGGGCGCCGTCTTCGGCCAGCAGCATGTCGCTGATCGAGCCGATCACGCGCACTTCGGTGTCGTCGGTGTCGCCCAGTTCATACAGGGTGAACAGGTAATCCTGGCCGGCCAGGTCGTCGCGGGCCTTGCGGTCCTCGGCCCGCAGGCCGACGCCGCAGATGCTCCAGTCCAGGCCAACGCCGGTATTCATCAGCGCATCGGTGTAATACGCCTGATGCGCGCGGTGGAAACCGCCTACGCCGATATGCGCGATGCCCTGCGTAGTGCTGGCAATGGCGTAGGCGGGGATTTTCACTTGCGGCGCCAACAGGGTGAGGTTCTGCTTATTCAGTTTCATCAGAAGATACTCGCGAAATCAGGCGGCAGCGCGCAGTGGGCGGGCCACGGCCACGCCGTCGGTGTCGAACAGGTGGCAGTGCGCCGGGTCGAGGTGCAGGTGCAGGGTTTCGCCGTACTGGCTGGCCATGTCGCCGCGAATCCGCATTGTCAGCGGCTCGCCTGTTGAGGTGATGACGTGGCAGAAGGTGTCGCTGCCCAGGCGCTCGCCGACGTCGGCGATGACGGTCAGGGTGGTCTGGCCCGCTGCGGCGATTTCCAGGTGTTCCGGGCGAATGCCCAGGGTCACCGCGTTGCCGACGCTGAGGGTCGGGCCGCTGAGCGGCAGGTTGATCAAGGTGCCGGCGTCCAGTTGCACTTCACAGCTCTGCGATTCGACCCGCGTGACCTTGCCCTTGAGAAAGCCCATTTTCGGTGTGCCGAGGAAACCCGCCACAAACAGATTGGCCGGCTGGTGATAGAGGTCCAGCGGCGAGCCGACCTGCTCGATGCGCCCGCTGTTCAACACCACCACCTTGTCGGCCAGGGTCATCGCTTCCACCTGGTCGTGGGTCACGTAGATCATGGTCGCCTGCAGCTCCTTGTGCAGGCGCGCCAGTTCCAGGCGCATCTGCACGCGCAGCGCGGCATCGAGGTTGGACAGCGGTTCGTCGAACAGGAAGATCTTCGGGTTGCGCACAATCGCCCGGCCAATCGCCACGCGCTGACGCTGACCGCCGGACAGTTGCTTGGGCTTGCGCTCAAGCAACGGGCCGAGTTCGAGGATGCGCGCCGCTTCGCTGACCTTGCTGTCCACCAGCTTCTTGTCGACGCCGGCCAGGTCCAGGGCAAACGACATGTTCTTGCGCACGCTCATGTGCGGGTACAGCGCGTAAGTCTGGAACACCATCGCCAGGTCGCGCTTGGCCGGGGTCACTTCGGTGATGTCGCGCCCGTCCAGTTCGATGGTGCCTTCGCTCACTTCTTCAAGCCCCGCGATCAAGCGCAGCAGGGTGGACTTGCCGCAGCCCGAAGGGCCGACGAACACCACGAATTCCTTGTCGTTCACTTCCAGGTCGATGCCTTTGATGATCGAGAAGCCTTCGAAGCCTTTTTGCAGATTCTTGATTTTCAGGTTGGCCATGAGATGGGCCTCCGCTTGCAATTATTATTTGACGGCGCCGAAGGACAAGCCACGCACCAGCTGCTTCTGGCTGATCCAGCCGAAGATCAGGATGGGCGCACAGGCGAGGGTCGAGACGGCGGACAATTTGGCCCAGAACAAACCTTCGGGGCTGGAGTAGGAGGCGATCAACGCCGTCAGCGGCGCTGCGCTGGACGAGGTCAGGTTCAACGACCAGAACGCCTCGTTCCAGCACAGGATCAGCGACAGCAGCACCGTGGAGGCCAGGCCGCCCTTGGCGATCGGCAGCAGCACGCGAACCATTTCCTGCCACAGGGTGGCGCCGTCCAGGCGCGCGGCTTCGAGGATGTCCTTGGGAATGTCCTTGAAGTAGGTGTACACCATCCACACTACGATCGGCAGGTTGATCAGGGTGTAGATGATGATCAGCGCGATGCGCGTATCCAGCAGGCCAAAGCTCTTGGCCAGCAGGTAGATCGGCATCAGCACGCCCACCGGCGGCAACATCTTGGTGGACAGCATCCACAGCAGCGTGCCCTTGGTGCGTTTGGTTTCATAGAACGCCATGGAGTAGGCGGCCGGTACCGAGATCAGCAGGCACAGGGCGGTGGCGCTGAACGAAATGAGTACCGAGTTCCACGCGTAGGCGAAGTAGTTGCTGCGTTCGTTGATGTGCAGGTAGTTCTCCAGCGTCGGCGTGAAAATGAACTGCGGCGGGGTGGCGAACGCGTCGATTTCGGTCTTGAAGCTGGTCAGCACCATCCAGAAGATCGGGAAGAAAATCAGGATCGCGATGGCCCAGGCCAGCGTGCCAAGCAACAGGCTTTGCAGGCGGCGGGATTGTTGAAGCGTCATGGCGCGGCCCTCAAGGCTTGTCAGTCAGGTTTTTGCCGATCATCCGCACCAGGATGATCGCCGCGATATTGGCGATGACCACGGCGATCAAGCCGCCGGCCGAGGCCATGCCCACGTCGAACTGCACCAGCGCCTGGTTGTAGATCAGGTAGGCGAGGTTGGTCGAGGCGTAACCGGGGCCGCCGTTGGTGGTGGTGAAGATTTCGGCGAACACCGAGAGCAAAAAGATCGTTTCGATCATCACCACCACCGCAATCGGGCGGGCCAGGTGCGGCAGGGTCAGGTGCCAGAAGATCGCGATGGCGCCGGCACCGTCCAGGCGCGCGGCTTCCTTTTGCTCCTGGTCGAGGGACTGCATGGCGGTCATCAGCAGCAGGATGGCGAAAGGCAGCCATTGCCACGACACAATGATGATGATCGACAACAGCGGGTAGTGCGCCAGCCAGTCCACGGGTTCGGCGCCGAAGAACTTCCACACGGCGGCGAGAATCCCCGACACGGGGTGGAAAATCAGGTTTTTCCAGATCAGCGCACCGACGGTGGGCATGATGAAAAACGGCGAAATCAGCATCACCCGCACCAGGCCACGGCCGAGGAACTCACTGGCCTCGAGCAGGGCACTGATCAACACGCCAAACACCACGCTGATCAACAGCACGCTGCCCACCAGCAACAGGGTGTTGGTGGCGCCGGGCAGGAACCCCGAGTCGGTGACGAAATAGGTGAAGTTCTCCAGCCCTACGAACTGGTTTTCACCGGGGTAGAGCAGGTTGTAGCGGATCAGTGAAAAGTACAGGGTCATGCCCAGCGGTACGATCATCCACAGCAGCAGCAAGGCCACCGAAGGGCTGACGAGAAACCAGCCAGGGTTGGCCAGACGGTTTTTGGGTGTTGTATTCATGGCAATCAAGACCAGTGCGGAGCATGAATCGGAGTGCGGTCAGTGTGGGAGGGGGCTTGTTCCCGATAGCGGTGTATCAGTTGATGAATCAGTTGGCTGATCCACTGCTATCGGGAGCAAGCCCCCTCCCACATTTACTGTGGTATTCCCAGTTTATTTGGGATAACCCGCCCGCTTCATTTCACGCTCGGTGGTGGTCTGCGCGGCAGCCAGTGCCTGGTCGACCGTCTGCTGACCGGTCAAGGCACCGGAGAAGAACTTGCCCACTTGCGTACCAATCGCCTGGAACTCGGGAATGGTGACCAGCTGAATCCCGATATACGGCACCGGCTTGAGGGTCGGCTTGGTCGGGGCGGCGACTTTCAGCGATTCCAGAGTTACCTTGGCGAACGGTGCGGCCTTCATGTACTCATCGCTGTAGGTCGAGGCACGCGTGCCTGGCGGTACATTGGCGATGCCGTCCGTCTTGGCGACCAGTGCGCCATATTCCTTGGAGGTTGCCCAACTGGTGAACACCTTGGCGGCGTCCTTGGCCTTGGAGCTGGTGGGAATCGCCAGGCTCCAGGAGTACAGCCACGAGGTGCCCTTGTCGGTTTTTTCGTGGGGGGCGAAGGTGAAGCCGACATGGTCAGCCACTTTGCTCTGGGTCTTGTCGGTGACGAACGAGCCGGCCACGCTGGCATCGACCCATATCGCGCACTTGCCGCTGTTGAACAGCGCCAGGTTTTCGTTGAAACCGTTGCTTGAAGCACCCGGCGGGCCGGATTTCTTCATGTTGTCGACGTAGAAGTTCAGCGCGTCCTTCCACTCGGGGCCGTTGAACTCGGGCTGCCACTTCTCATCGAACCAGCGCGCTCCGTAGCCGTTGGCCAGGGTGGTGATCAGCGCCATGTTCTCGCCCCAGCCGGCCTTGCCGCGCAGGCACAGGCCGTACTGCTCCTTGGACTTGTCGGTGAGTTTGGCCGCGTATTCGCCGATCTGGCTCCAGGTCGGGTGCTCGGGCATGGTCAGCCCGGCGTCCTTGAACAGGTCGGTGCGGTAATAGGTGATCGAGCTTTCGGCGTAGAACGGCAGGGCGTACAGCGAACCCTTGACCGACAAACCGTCACGCACCGAAGGGAATACATCATCCAGGTCGTAGGAAGCCGGCAGGTCTTTCATCGGCTCCAGCCAGCCCTTGGCGCCCCACAGTGCAGCTTCGTACATGCCGATGGTCAGCACGTCGAACTGCCCGCCCTGGGTGGCGATGTCAGTGGTGAGGCGTTGGCGCAGTACGTTTTCTTCGAGCACCACCCAGTTCAGCTTGATCTCCGGGTGCTCGGCCTCGAAGGTTTTCGAGAGCTTTTGCATGCGGATCATGTCGCTGTTGTTGACGGTGGCAATGGTCAGGGTCTGGGCGCCGAAGCTGACGGCGCTGAGGGTCATGCAGGTTGTCATGCAGGTAGAGACAAGCAGTGCTTTCGCTGTGAACTTCATCGCGCACTCCATTTCCGCGCCCAGAGGGCTGCAGAAGGACAGTTATTGTTGTTGTGTCTTCCTACAGGTAGTCAGGAAGAGTGTGCGTTGATTACAGCCCTGAAATGCGCTTGTGACAAATCCTTGGGTGCACGTTCGCTGATACTTTTTTGCACTCGTTGGCAGTTTGGCTGAGGGGGGCAGGTCAGGTTAGGCTTGGGCAAAGCGCGCCGATCACACGGTGACGGCGCGCTTGTTCCTGTGCAGGGTGTTCAGGAACGGTTATACCCGTGAGGAAAGGGATTTTTTGGTTTCGTTATGAGATTTTCCATCCAGTTTTTATTCAACGGGCTGATTAATGCCTCTCCCTCCAATATCTTTATATTTTTACCTTCCCACTGGGCCATGACTTTCTTGAGGTTCTGCGTGTATTCGCGAGCGGGACAGGCAATATCGGTCCATGGGTCCACGATCCAGGCGTCGTTCCAGGCTTGCTCGGAAAAGTCGACGGTCCCTGATGGTAGCGTTGAGGGTCCACCCACCACCGTGAACGCGTGAGCGTCCGATGCATACCATTCATAGGCTCTACCGCCGCTCTTATTAATAATGTCCTTGGACAAAATCGCCATTTCTCCGCAGTTGCCAGCCCCGGTTTTAAGCACGAGATTGGCGCGATTTGGCGCGTGGCTCTCCGCAGTATTACGTATCCAACTGAGGGTCTGTAATGCGGCTTGCGCACGCGCCTTATCCGCCGTGGACCGCACTTGATTGCCGGGTCCCAGCCCTGTGGCTTTCATTCCAAGATTGACATTGGATTTGGCTTGCTCTGCATAGAATTTGTTCTGCTGTTCCACCGTTCTGGTTGCGAAGTCAGCAGGTTTATCCAATGCGGCCACTTGTATCGGCCTTAGAGCGATGTCGGCTTTACCGATCGCGTCGTGCCGTTGCAGTTGATAAACGACTTCACGCTGCTGTTCCGGGGTCATCTCTTTACAATAGACTTTTAGCTCATCGACTTCCTGTCTCGTATAGCCAGAACGCTCCAGCGCTTGAAACGCCATATCGAGTTTCGGCAAGGCAATAAAATCGTGATCAATGGGGACGTGGGAAACGCCTTGGCGTATGTTGAGCTTAGCCTTATAGCTCATGACCAACGGTAATTCTCTGGATGTGCATTTTATAAAGGTCAGTTCGTCGCCAGGCGCTTTGTTTAATGTCGCAACGTAAAACTCGCCGATATCCGCTTCGATCACCAAGTATTGATTGGTACTGCCGGTGATCGAGTCCTTAACCACGATACCTCGCAACTCGCGCTTGTCATCGCACGCCGTGCTGATGCTGTTGAGCTTCACCACCCGGCTTTCCCGCGCCAACGCGTCACTGGGTTGCGCACTGTAAAAGCCGAACTGTGGATCCTGCGTGATCGTGCCTTTGACAATGTCCTTGTAGGTGATGCGTTTTTTATCAAGGACGGGCATCAGTTGGGGGCCCATTTCACCTTCAACCAACTTAAACCGACGTCGCTCGAAAATGACGAATTGATCCTTTTTGAACAGCTTCGGTTCCGAGGGGAACAGCCGCACGTGCTCAAGCGCCTGCAGTTCCTGGGTCAACTCACTGGATACGTTGTCGATGATCTTGGAGAAACAGGTGTCATTGGCACCGCGCCTGAATCGGCCAGTGAGCCCTGTCGGGGCTCGGCAGATCGCCTCGAAACCTTCGAGCGGTTTAAAGTGATCGGCCGATTCCAGGTCAGTCAATACACCAGGCGCGTGGGTATCGTAACGGTAGACCTTGCCCTCGTTGATCAGGTCAAAGCCATTGACGCGCGGGAGGGTAAAGGCGTCTTCGGCCAATGATTTTTGCGCTACCAGCGCTGAGGTGCCGTCTGAAAAGGTTTCTTTTTGCACGAGTGATGTTGTGTCGGACACGAACCCTTTCAGCGCCGGCCCATAGGCTTGTGCTGTTTTGCTGTCGTAGGCGTACCAGTTACCTTCCTGGAAGATTGCCGTCACTTTGGTGTGTGGGGGGGTATCGGAGCTTATGACGACACCGTCTTCCATGTTGGATGGCTGCACAAACTTCCCGTCGCCCAGTTCCGCCAGATGGCTTTGCTGCAGTCGACTGGTTGAAAGGAGCGTCTGTGAGGTACTGTTGGCTGTAAGGTCTCTGATCACAAGATCTTCACCTTCTTTGGCGCCGAACTTCTCAATGAATTTGGCAGACACCTTGACCGCCGCCCAGCCTGTACCCGATTTGAGCAGTGACCAGAGTTTGCCTGCACCTTCCGTGGCTGCATACATGACGATGTCGACGCCCAGGTCGTATACCGCTTTCTTATAATCGCCGTTGTAAAGGTCCAGAATACTTGAGCCGCCGGGTACTACTTTCATGAAGCCCAGGAAGACATCACTGGGCTCGACGGCATTGTCCACAGGGTTGAACCCACGTTGTTTGTTGGTGAAATTGGCCTTGTTCAGGTAGGCCGTGTCAACCAGCACTTCGGCCACGTGTTGGAACCTGATACTTTCGTAGTTGGCGGGCGTAGTGCCCGCCTGCTCTGCAAACAAAAGTCGCCTGCCCCCTTCATAAACATTGGGGTCGACAACGTGCAGGGGCGTCAAGACGACGTTGGGGGAGAGTTCAGGTTTTGGCTCTGCGCCACTTTGGAAGGCCTTCAAGTCGATGGTTACGCTGCCGGCTTTGCCGTGAAGCACCGAACGGTCTATCGCCGGGATTTGTATTATTTTTCCAGCGCCCGGGTAGACGGCGAGCGTGTACTGCTTTCCGTAGTGATCGACATCCAGCACGATACCGCCGGTATTTCCCACGGCGTACAGGTTCATTCCGCCATTCTTCAAGGCAACGCGAATCGGCAATGGCAGTTTGCTGAGCATATCCTTGAGTTGCGAAATACTGTGGGTCCTGCGCTGCGTATAGTCCTGTTCGATAGCGTTATTAAATTGCTCTTTTATGACCGGTAATTCAGAGGCGTGCCTGCGCAGGTTCTCGACGTCCACCCCGGGCTTTTCCGGATCCCACTGATCACCCAGACGGCCGGACTCATACACTGCGGCAATGCTCGCTTTAACGCCGGAAAATATCTTGCCGACCCTCTCCCGTACGTACGTATTCTCGAAATCGATAGTGGAACCAAATTTTGCCCGCAACGCTTCAAGGGCCATCGCCCGCCTGCTGGGCGCCTTGACGGTACCCAGAAACTTGCTGGCGGCAGCCACTTCAGTGGTCTGTTTATTCAGGGATTTTTGCGCGGTTGCCATTTGTTCCAGGGTGTATTCATCCTTGTCACTCTTCACGACATGACCGTTGCAGATAGCCCAATCCATCACCGGATTCATCCCGGCCATGGCGCGTTGTTGGGTCTCATCAGCTGAAATGGGATCAATCCCGATAAACCGGGTGATCTGTTCATCACTCATGCCGGTGGCTGCACCGGGGGCTATCTGCTCGACCAGATTTACCCCCATCGTGTAGATGGCAAACTCGGAGGAGCCCAGCGTCGCCGCTGACGGCAGGTCTTTGCGTACAAACTGTGGCGCCATACCTGACTTCAGCAAATGCGAGGCGATCGGGGCCAGTGCCGCGGGTACCTTACCGGTGTCAATCAAGTGTTTATCGAAACGCTGGCTGATTTCGTTGGGGTGAAGTCCCCAGTTATCAGCGTGCATGAAGTGGAAGTCTGCAACCTTATTGCGCGCAGAGCCCGCCTTCGGGTCGAGCTCCAGCACCAGGGCTGTCAACAGCCACTGCTTCAGGCTGGTCGTGGTCGTGCGCCCCTGCATGTCGATTTCCAGCTTCGCGGCAAATTCGACGGCTTTATCACTGGACAATATCCGTTCCAGTGCTTTGTCAGGTTGGGCGTCGAGGCCAGTGATACCGGCGCTTAAATAGCTCCAAAGGCTGTCGTGCTGGCCGATATTGTCTTTCACAAACTCCGCCACCTTGCTGCGCTGTTTAACGCTAAGGGGGAGGTCGGTGGAGAGAAACCCCCAGACGTTGCCCAAGGCCGGTGATTGAGGGACGGGCGTTTGCAACGCCTTTAACAGGTTTTCGGTCTGCTGACTCGACGTGACGTCGTTCCATTTGTTGTCTCGAAGAAACTGCCGAAGAGTTCTGGCACCCTTAGGCTGATGCGACGAATCAGGATCGCTATTGATCCATGTCGAGGTGTCCTCCGCATTGAGGCGTTTAAGCTCACCAATGAGGGCGTATCGATCATTGCTGTCCCCCAATGCTGTTTTTTTTCGGATCAAATCGTTCACGATTCGATCCGTGTCTTCAACAGGCGTAGGGAACTGTTGTGTTCGCCCCATCATCTGCGTTTGTTGTGCGAAGGCCGGGCCGCTGTAGTGGGTGCTGATACCATAAAAATTGCACACCGATTCAAACGGTGCATTGGCGCTGATGGTTCCCGGCAGCTTCATTTCTGCTCCACGTGTTGCGAAGGGCGCTGCGGCATTCAACACTGGCGTGAGCACGTCAAAATACCCAGGGTATTTTTCCGCAAAATCATTGGCGGTATAACGCCGGTCTATGCCATTGACCTTGCCGACCAGCGCCCGGTCCGAGGGGGCATAGCGCAGGGACGCCAAGTCCACTTTCTGTTCGCGGGCCCACTCGATGAACCCGCGTGCGTTCAGCGCCTTGCCAAGGTAATCCCACCATTGTCCGAACAGACTGTCGTGCGGTATCGAATCGATGATTTTGTTGGAGGCTTGGGTGGGATCGGCCTTCACTGCGAGCATTGCGCGGTACATGGCGATGGCCAGTGCGCTTTCGGCGCTTTCTGCTCCTGTTTCCACTGAGTCAGCGTCACTGGATTTAATCGCTTGCGCCAGAGCTTCAAGCCTGGATGGCTTAATGGACGTGTCAGAGAGTTGATTGCTCACTGCCTGCTGTCGCTTGCGCACAACCTGGGACGCCGCATCGTTGGCGGTTGTGTCCACCAATGCTTTGAAACCTTTGTTTTGGGACATCTCTGCTATTCGGCGCAGGACGCTCACCACAGGCTGTTGTGTTGAACCTTGTCGTTCAGGGACCGGCTCGTTGTAAAACCGCATCACTTCGTCCAATGATGCAGATGCGGCCGGATATTCAACGGCAGCGCCAGAGCCGCCTGCCATTTGTTGGACGGCGTTCTTGATTTTTTCCCAGATATCATGCCAATCCGAAACATCGTTCAAGGTGAAGGTCTTGTCCTTGCCTTCGACGTTGCCTGTCAATTCCCCGCTGTCTGGAAGGAATCTGACGCTGGAAGCAGTGATGTTGTTGTTTTTTAAAAAGGTTGTAAAAACGTCGCTGCTCAGCGCTTTTAAAAGGTGTGCGCGCGCCTGGTTAAATGTCGAATATTCCGGAATTTCGTTGAGGATAATCTCAGAGGCCGACAGCCCCATGTGTGTGCTACGCGGTTCCGGCAACAGCTTAATCAATGCCTGACTGCATAGCACCGCCAGCTCTTTGTCAGCGCATTTTACTCTTTCTGCTGCCGTTAACGGCGCGAACTCGGCCAGGCGTTGGTTCAGTTGATGCGGCGGTAAGTCTGCGATCGCCTGGCGGGCCTCTTTTTTTTGCTGGTCGCGCTTGGCAACAAGCTGCGTGTAATGCTTGTCGGATTTGTCCGGCTCTGGGAAGGTGCCTTTCAACAGTTTTTCGATGATAGGCAGCACGTCATCACCGGTAGTGGATCGAGGCAAATCGTAAAACGCGATCAGGTTTCTGAGGGACACGAAATCCTTGTCAGAGAAGTTGATCAGGTCCCGAATGGATAGTTTTTCTACTGCCGCCAGAACGTCCACCGAAGCACGCGCCCAATCGTCATCCGTCCGTGAGTAGATGTCATAGTAAGTGCCCTTTTTGAGCGCAATCAAACTCCCTGTTTTATCGATCATGATGGTGTTGAGGTCAATATCATTGGCCTGCGCAAACGATTTGAACGGCTCCGAGTGCAGTGCGTTCGCAAGTTCGCTCCAGCGCTGACGGAAAGTGGAGTCATTTGGGATTGCTATCTGCTCGGAATCAACAGATGCGTTTTTGTCGAGCTTTTCGCGGATCAGGCCATTGGCAATATCGGCGGCCAGTTGGCGGTCACCACGCTCAACCAGGGCGTCGGCGAATTGGTTGATTTTCTCTTGGCGCGGGTTGGAAGCAGGCGTTGAACCTTGCAGGTCTCTGCGCGTTCGCGAGGCAGGGCGCATGTTCGCCGCGCTGAGCGTGGCAGCGTCGGCAAGCGGCACGCTTGGGGCGCTTTCAGCCGGGTGAGGGTGCTGTGTGTGGAGGGCAGGAAGTTTTTGCGCGCTAATGATCATTGCCTATCCTTGAACCGGCTGTCAGAAAAATATCACCTGCTAAGGAGAGCGGTGATGTTGTTGCTGAGTGGCTGCAGGACTAATGGCGTTCACTAGGCATGTGTGACAGGCAATGTAGCCATTTTTTGATCGTGCCTGCACGGAGGTGGGTGCGGTCAATGTCAGGCGAGGTTCTGCTCGGTCAACCGCTGCACCGCCAACCGCCTATAGTGGGAGGGCGTCATGCCCTTGAGCTGTTGAAAACGCCGGTTGAAGTTGGAAATGTTATTGAACCCCGATTCGAAACACACATCCGTCACCGCCTTCTCTCCGTCAGCCAGCAACTCGCAGGATTTGCTGATGCGTAAACGGTTAACAAATTCGACAAAGGTACGGCCCGTCGCCTGCTTGAACACTCTTGAGAAGTAGGTGGGCTTCATCCCCAGGTAGTCCGCCACTTCCTCCAGCGGCAACTCCCGTGCGTAGTGAGCAAAAATGTAATCCACCGCGCGGTTGGTGCGGTCAATGTTGTGTTCGTCGGCCAATTGCGGCGTGGTGGCGCCCGAGAGCAATTGATAATCCTCACACGTGCTCAGCGCCTCCATCAGGATGAAGAAGTGCCCCAGTCGCGCGATGCCCTGGGTCTCCTCAATGCGCTGCATCAGGCCCATGGCCAGTGCGATGTTTTTTTTGCAGCGAAATTCGATGCCGTACTGTGCGCGCTCCAGCAACGGTTCCAGGCGTTTGAGTTCGGCGAAGACATGGCTGCCGTGTTCGAATAATTCATCGGTGAAGTTCACCAGCATGTCGCGCTTGGGCACCACTTCGTCTTCCTCCACCTGGCTGATCCAGTTGTGGGGCAGGTTGGGGCCGGTGAGAAACAGGCTTTCCGGGTAGAAGTTGCCGATGTAGTCACCGATAAACACCTTGCCCGAGCTGGCAACGATCAAGTGCAGCTCGTATTCCTTGTGGAAATGCCAGCGCACCAGCGGGCAGGGGAAACCGTGCTGGCGATAGATGATGGACAGACCGTTGTGATCGTCCATCAGTTCGTAGGAAGGGTCGGTAACTCGCGTTGCTCGGGTCATGGCGCCGTCGCTTTATTGTGATTGCTGCACAGGATAATGCCTCCTCACGCACCACCTCGCCAGCGCCGGCCTCATAGGGCGCGGTTTTTTGCCTCGATCCACTGCGACATGTACTGCGTGCTCTTGTGGGCATGGTGACGCAGCATGCTGCCGGTGAAGTTGTTGCGGCGGTGGTTGGCGAGGTGGATGCGGCAGTTTTCCAGGCATTGCACCAGCGCCGGGCCGTGGATGCGCTGGTCATAGCGGCGGGCGAGCAGTTGGCGACCCTGTTCCTGGGCCTGGGTCCAGCGCTCACGGTCCTGATAAAGGGCGACGGCGGCGGCGGCGAGCGCCTGGGCTCGGTGTTCGATCATGCCGGGCCAGGGCTGTTCATCGCCCATGGCTTCGGCACCGATGGGCGTGGTGACGTTGGGTGTGCCACACAGCATGGCGTCGGCCAGTTTGCCTTTTATCCCCGCGCCAAAGCGTAGCGGCGCCAGGCAGATGCGCGCGGCGCTCATCACCTGCAGCGCATCTTCGGCCCAGTTCAGCACATGAAAACCCTGCGCCGGGTTGTGCAGGGCAGTGGCCTTGGGCGGTGTGTAAGCGCCATAGATGTGCAATTGGACGCCCGGCAGTTGCTGGCGGATCAGCGGCCAGATGCTGCTCTTCATCCACAGCACGGCATCCCAGTTGGGGGCGTGGCGAAAGTTGCCGATGCTGAGAAAATGCGCGCGGTCTTCAAAGGGCGCAAAGGCGGCGGTGGGCGGCTGCATCATCAGCGGGCACCAGTGGAGCAGGGCGGCTGGCACCTTGAATTGCTCGGTGAGCAGGCGGATTTCCACGTCGGAAATCATCAGGCTGATATCGCAGCGATAAATGGCAGCGATTTCGCGTTTGGCGAGGTCCGTGTCAGCCATGCGCTGGAATTCGTCCCTCAGCGCAGGGGCGAACAGAGCAGTGAAGTCGTCACTGTCGGAATGCGCTTTTGCGTGCTCCTTGAAACGCTGGTGACGTGCGTCGCGCAGGCTTTGCAGGTCCGAGGTTTCCAGCACGCGCAGCGCGCCGGGGCAGCACTTTTCCACGCGCCAGCCGAATTGCTCTTCCATCATGAAACGGTCGAACAGCACGATATCCGGGGCCAGCTCACGGATAAACTCATCGAAACTGCTGTTATTGAGTTCGATGGCGCATTCGGCGATGCCCAGCGTCGACAAGTCGGCCTTATGCTCGCCGAGTGCGGCCGGACTGCTAAAGGTAATGTCCCAACCTTGGGTGAGAAACGTCTCAAGAATCTGCATCATATGCCCGCCTGCGGCCGAGGAACGGGGTTCCGGCCAGACGTAACCAATAACCAGGACTTTGGTGGAGGGCTGATTTATCAAGGGCGGGTTCCTGAAAAGGGGCGGGCAAAAAGCGTGCAATTAAACCACAACCCGGGGTGATGACAATTTGCCTGCGGGGTAGGTAGCGGCGGTACTTTGTGGTTAACTTCGGCCTCTCGAATTCGTTTCATCAAACCCGTATAAGGATTTCGTTCATGGCTCAAGTCACTCTCAAAGGTAACCCTGTCCAGGTTGAAGGCGAACTGCCACAGGCCGGTTCCCAGGCTCCCGACTTTACCCTGACCGCCGGTGACCTGTCGGATGCCACCCTGGCTTCCTTCGCCGGCAAGCGCAAAGTGTTGAATATCTTCCCAAGCGTCGATACCCCGACCTGCGCCACCTCGGTGCGCAAGTTCAATGCCCAGGCCAACGAGCTGAGCAACACTGTGGTGCTGTGCATTTCCTCCGACCTGCCGTTCGCCCAGGCGCGTTTCTGCGGTTCCGAAGGCCTGGAAAACGTGAAAAGCCTGTCGGATTTCCGCAGCGCTGCCTTCTCCCAGGACTACGGTGTCGATATCACCGACGGCCCACTGCGCAGCCTGACCGCCCGCGCCGTGGTAGTGCTGGACGAAAACGACACAGTGCTGCACAGCGAGCTGGTGGCTGAAATTGGCCAGGAGCCAAACTACGAAGCCGCCCTGGCTGTTTTGAAGTAACTGTTTCGGTACATTACTGCGATTTTGCAGTAATACGCCTGATACATGCTTGCGGCCTGGCCTCGTCCAGGCCGTTTTTATTTGAGCTTCAGCGGCTTAGCGAAATAGCATTTGAACTAAGCTGCAACGGTTGAAACCTGTAAGCCCAAGGTAAATAGCCGGTAAAGGCGCTTTTCTTAAACTGCCCCAGTGCTTATCTTTCAGCCTCCCAAAGAAGAAGCTCTCGCGCCCAATGGTTGATCACTCCATGCAATCCTCCCCCCGCAACTCCCGCCGCTGGCTGTTCGGCCTGCTTGTGCTGCTGGTTATCGCCGGCCTGTGCTGGAAATTCTGGCCCGGCAGTAGTGCCCACAAGGACGCGGCGGCGGGGCACACCGGCAAAACCGGCATGGCCCGCCCGGGCTTCGGCGGGTCCACCGGGCCGGTGCCGGTGCGTGTGGCGCCGGCGGTGCTGGGGGAGTTCCCGGTGTACTACAAGGCGTTGGGTACGGTCACCGCGCTCAACACCATCAATGTACGCAGCCGGGTCGGTGGGGAACTGGTCAAGATCGCCTTTGAAGAGGGGCAGATGGTCAAGGCTGGCGACCTGCTGGCGGAAATAGATCCGCGCAGCTACCAGAACGCCTTGCTCCAGGCCCAGGGCACGCTGCTGCAGAACCAGGCGCAGTTGAAAAACGCCCAGGTTGACGTGCAGCGTTATCGCGACCTGTACAAGCAGGACAGCATCGCCAAGCAGACGCTGGACACCGCCGAAGCGCTGGTCCTGCAATACCAGGGCACGGTCAAGACCAACCAGGGCGCGGTGGATGACGCGAAGCTCAATCTCGAATTCACCAAAATCCGCGCACCGATTGCCGGCCGCGTTGGCCTGCGTCAGCTGGACGTCGGCAACCTCGTCGCCGCCAACGACACGACCGCCCTGGCCGTGATCACCCAGACCCAGCCGATCAGCGTGGCTTTTACCCTGCCGGAAAACACCCTGGACACCGTGCTCGCCCGTTACCACGCCGGCAACAAACTGCCGGTTGAGGCCTGGGACCGTGGCGACGCGAAGAAACAGGCCGTCGGCGTACTGCAAAGCCTGGACAACCAGATCGACGTCACCACCGGCACCCTGAAATTCAAGGCACGCTTCGATAACAAGGATCGGGCACTGTTTCCCAACCAGTTCGTCAACGTACACCTGCTGGCCGATACCCTGCGTGACGTGGTGCTGGCGCCGTCCGCCGCGATCCAGTTCGGCAACAACGGCACCTTCGTCTACGTGCTCGATGGCGACCGGAAGGTCAAGGTTCAGCCGCTGGTAGTCGGCGATACCGACGGCGACAACACCGTGATCAAAGAGGGCCTGAAGGCTGGTGACCGCGTGGTCATGGAAGGCACCGACCGGCTCAAGGACGGCAGCGAAATCGAAGTGGTCAACGACAGTGCCGAAGTGCCCACCACCCCGACCGAACACCTGCAAGGCAAACCTGCGGCCAAAACCGAGAGCGGCGTTAACGCCGGCAAGGCGCAAAAGGTCGGTTCATGAACCTGTCGCGGCTGTTTATTCTTCGCCCGGTCGCCACCACGCTGAGCATGCTGGCCATTGTCCTGGCCGGCATCATCGCGTACCGGCTGCTGCCGGTATCGGCGTTGCCCCAGGTGGATTACCCGACGATCCGGGTGATGACCCTGTACCCCGGCGCCAGCCCCGACGTAATGACCAGCGCGGTCACCGCGCCGCTTGAGCGCCAGTTCGGGCAAATGCCCGGCCTTACGCAGATGGCGTCCACCAGCTCCGGCGGCGCCTCGGTGCTGACCCTGCGCTTCAACCTCGACATCAACATGGACGTCGCCGAGCAACAGGTGCAGGCCGCCATCAACGCCGCCACCAACCTGTTGCCCAAGGACCTGCCGGCGCCGCCGGTGTACAACAAGGTCAACCCGGCGGACACCCCGGTGCTGACCCTGGCAATCACCTCCAAAACCATGCTGCTGCCCAAGCTCAATGACCTGGTCGACACCCGCATGGCGCAAAAGATCGCGCAGATCAGCGGCGTCGGCATGGTCAGCATCGCCGGCGGCCAGCGTCAGGCCGTGCGCATCAAGGTCAACCCCGAGGCCCTGGCAGCCAACGGCCTGAACCTGTCGGACGTGCGCACCCTGATCGCCGCGTCCAACGTCAACCAGCCCAAGGGTAACTTCGACGGTCCCACGCGGGTGTCGATGCTCGACGCCAACGATCAACTGGTCTCGCCCCAGCAATACGCCGAGCTGATCCTCGCCTACAACAATGGCGCGCCGTTGCGTCTCAAGGATGTGGCGCAGATCGTCGACGGCGCCGAAAACGAACGCCTTGCCGCCTGGGCCAATGAAAACCAGGCTGTGCTGCTCAATATCCAGCGCCAGCCGGGCGCCAACGTCATCGAGGTGGTCGACCGCATCAAGGCGCTGCTGCCGAGCATCACCGACAACCTGCCGGCCGGTCTGGATGTGGCCGTGCTCACCGACCGCACCCAGACCATTCGCGCCTCGGTCACCGATGTGCAGCACGAATTGCTGATTGCCATTGCCCTGGTGGTGATGGTCACGTTCCTGTTCCTGCGCCGGGTCAGTGCGACCATTATTCCGTCGATCGCCGTGCCACTTTCACTGGTGGGCACCTTTGGCGTGATGTACCTGGCCGGGTTCTCCATCAACAACCTGACGCTGATGGCCCTGACCATCGCCACCGGTTTCGTGGTGGACGATGCCATCGTGATGCTGGAAAACATCGCGCGCTATATCGAGGAAGGGGAGACGCCCATGGCGGCAGCGCTCAAGGGCGCGCGGCAGATCGGCTTCACCCTGATTTCCCTGACGCTGTCGCTGATCGCCGTGTTGATTCCGCTGCTGTTCATGGCTGATGTGGTGGGGCGGCTGTTTCGCGAGTTCGCCATCACCCTGGCGGTGGCAATCCTGATCTCCCTGGTGGTCTCGCTCACCCTCACGCCGATGATGTGCGCGCGCTTGCTCAAGCGCGAGCCCGAGGAAGCGGAGCAAAGCCGCTTCTACAAGGCCAGCGGCGCCTGGATCGATTGGCTGATCAACGGCTACGCGCGCATGCTGCAATGGGTGCTCAGGCACCAGCCGCTGACCCTGCTGGTGGCCATCGCGACCCTGGGCCTCACCGTGGTGCTGTACCTGGTGGTGCCCAAGGGCTTTTTCCCGGTGCAGGACACCGGGGTGATCCAGGGTGTTTCCGAGGCGCCGCAGTCGATTTCGTTTGCCGCCATGAGCCAGCGCCAACAGGAACTGGCCAAAATCATCCTGGCCGACCCCTCCGTAGAAAGCCTGTCGTCCTATATCGGCGTGGACGGTGACAACGCCACGCTCAACAGTGGCCGTTTGCTGATCAACCTCAAGCCCCACGCCGCACGTGACCTGAGCGCGACCGAGGTGATCGCACGCCTGCAACCGCAGATCGACAAGCTGGTGGGCATTCGCCTGTTCATGCAACCGGTGCAGGACCTGACCATCGAAGACCGCGTCAGTCGCACCCAATACCAGTTCAGCATGTCGTCCCCGGACGCCGAGCTGCTGGCGCTGTGGAGCGGCAAGCTGGTGCAGGCCCTCAGTCAGTTGCCGGAGTTGACCGACGTCGCCAGCGACCTGCAGGACAAGGGCCTGCAGGTGTATCTGGTGATCGACCGCGATGCGGCCTCGCGCCTGGGGGTCAGCGTGTCGACCATTACCGATGCGCTGTACGACGCCTTCGGCCAGCGGCAGATCTCGACCATCTACACCCAGGCCAGCCAGTACCGTGTGGTATTGCAGGCCCAGTCGGGCGAAACCCTCGGCCCGGAGGCGCTGAACCAGATCCACGTGAAAACCACCGATGGCGGCCAGGTGCGGCTGTCGAGCCTCGCCCGCGTGGAACAGCGCCAGGCGCAGTTGGCGATTGCGCACATCGGTCAGTTCCCGGCGGTGATGATGTCGTTCAACCTGGCCCCGGGCGTCGCGCTGGGCAAAGGCGTGGAACTGATCAACCAGACGCAGAAGGACATCGGCATGCCGGTGGGCGTGCAGACCCAGTTCCAGGGCGCGGCCCAGGCGTTCGAGGCTTCGCTGTCGAGCACCCTGCTGCTGATCCTGGCGGCGGTGGTCACCATGTACATCGTGCTTGGCGTGTTGTACGAGAGCTATATCCACCCGATCACCATCCTCTCGACTCTGCCCTCGGCAGCGGTGGGCGCGTTGCTCGCCTTGCTGCTCAGCGGTAATGACCTGGGCATGATCGCGATCATCGGCATCATTTTGCTGATCGGTATCGTGAAGAAGAACGCGATCATGATGATCGACTTCGCCCTCGACGCCGAACGCAACCAGGGCCTTGACCCGCAGACGGCGATCTATCAGGCGGCGCTGCTGCGTTTCCGGCCGATCCTGATGACCACCCTGGCCGCGCTGTTCGGTGCGGTGCCGCTGATGCTCGCCAGCGGTTCCGGCGCCGAGTTGCGCCAGCCCCTGGGCCTGGTGATGGTCGGCGGCCTGCTGGTGAGCCAGGTGTTGACGCTGTTCACCACACCGGTGATCTACCTGTACTTCGATCGTCTGGGACGGCGTTGGCGCAAAGAGCCGCAACGCCTGGCGCCGGTTGAGCCATGAACCTGTCCGGACCTTTCATTCGCCGGCCGGTCGCCACGCTGCTGCTGAGCCTGGCGATCATGCTGCTGGGCGGTGTCAGCTTCAACCTGCTGCCGGTGTCGCCCTTGCCGCAGATCGACTTCCCGGTGATCGTGGTGTCGGCCAGCCTGCCCGGGGCCAGCCCCGAAGTGATGGCGTCCACCGTGGCCACGCCGCTGGAGCGTTCCTTCGGCTCGATTGCCGGCATCACCACCATGAGCAGTTCGTCCAGCCAGGGCTCCACTCGGGTGATTTTGGCGTTCGACTCCGACCGCGATATCAACGGCGCGGCAAGGGAGGTGCAGGCCGCCATCAACGCGTCGCGCAACCTGCTGCCCAGCGGCATGCGCAGCATGCCCACCTACAAGAAGATCAACCCGTCCCAGGCGCCGGTCATGGTGCTGTCGCTGACCTCGGACGTGTTGCAGAAGGGGCAGCTCTACGACCTGGCCTCGACCATCCTCTCGCAAAGCCTGTCCCAGGTGCCCGGCGTGGGCGAAGTGCAGATCGGCGGCAGTTCGCTGCCGGCGGTGCGCATCGAACTGCAACCCAAGGCCCTCGACCAATACGGCGTGGCCCTGGACGATGTGCGTAACACCATCGCCAATGCCAACCAGCGCCGGCCCAAGGGCTCGCTGGAAGACAGCCAGCGCAACTGGCAGATCCAGGCCAACGACCAGTTGGAAAAAGCCAAGGACTACGAGCCGCTGCTGATTCGCTACCAGAATGGCGCGGCCCTGCGCCTGTCGGACGTGGCGAAGATCACCGACGGCGTCGAAGACCGCTACAACAGTGGCTTCTTCAACAACGATTCGGCGGTGCTGCTGGTGATCAACCGCCAGTCCGGCGCCAACATCATCGAAACGGTCAGGCAGATCAAGGCGCAGTTGCCGGCGTTGCAGGCGGTGTTGCCGTCCAGCGTCAAGCTCAGCCTGGCCATGGACCGCTCACCGGTGATCACCGCCACCCTGCATGAAGCCGAGATGACCCTGCTGATCGCGGTGGGCCTGGTGATCCTGGTGGTGTACCTGTTTCTCGGCAATTTCCGCGCGTCGCTGATCCCGACCCTGGCGGTGCCGGTGTCGCTGGTGGGCACCTTCGCGGTGATGTACCTGTATGGGTTCTCGCTGAACAATTTTTCGCTGATGGCGTTGATCCTCGCCACCGGCCTGGTGGTGGACGATGCCATCGTGGTGCTGGAGAACATCTCCCGGCATATCGACGACGGTGTGCCGCCGATGAAGGCAGCGTATCTGGGCGCTCAGGAAGTGGGCTTTACTTTGCTGTCGATGAACGTGTCGCTGGTGGCGGTGTTCCTTTCCATCCTGTTCATGGGCGGCATCGTCACCAGCCTGTTTCGTGAGTTCTCGATCACCCTGTCGGCGGCGATCATTGTGTCGCTGATCGTCTCGCTGACCCTGACCCCGATGCTCTGTGCACGTTGGCTCAAGCCCCAGGTCAAGGGCCGCATGACCGGGCTGCAGCGCTGGAGCCAGAAGGTCAACGACCGCATGGTGGCCGGCTATGCCATCAGCCTGGACTGGGTGCTGCGCCATCGGCGCCTGACATTGCTCAGCCTGCTGCTGACCATCGGCG
The DNA here is from genome assembly GCF_017832155.1 of Pseudomonas sp. PvP025. Taxonomy (NCBI): domain Bacteria; kingdom Pseudomonadati; phylum Pseudomonadota; class Gammaproteobacteria; order Pseudomonadales; family Pseudomonadaceae; genus Pseudomonas; species Pseudomonas sp. PvP025. Next base: position 882,697 of record NZ_JAFIBJ010000001.1, read on the forward strand.
TGAACGTCGCGCTGTATGTGGTGGTGCCCAAGACCTTCATGCCTCAGCAGGACACCGGCCAGCTGATCGGCTTCGTGCGCGGTGACGACGGCCTGTCGTTCAGCGTGATGCAGCCGAAGATGGAGACCTTCCGCAAGGCAGTGCTCAAGGACCCGGCGGTGCTCAGCGTGGCCGGCTTTATCGGCGGCAACAACGGCACCAACAACGCGGTGATGCTGGTACGCCTCAAGCCGATTGCCGAGCGCAAGGTGTCTGCCCAGGCGGTGATCGAGCGCCTGCGCAAGGACGTGCCGCTGGTGCCGGGCGGGCGCCTGTTCCTGATGGCCGACCAGGACCTGCAGTTTGGCGGCGGTCGTGACCAGACCAGCGCGCAATATTCCTACATCCTGCAAAGTGGCGATCTTGCCGCGCTGCGGCTGTGGTACCCGAAAGTGGTCGCCGCCTTTCGTACGTTGCCGGAGCTGACCGCCATCGATGCGCGGGAGGGCCGGGGGGCGGCGCAGGTCACGCTGATTGTCGACCGTGACCAGGCCAAGCGCCTGGGCATCGACATGGACATGGTCACGGCGGTGCTCAACAACGCCTACAGCCAGCGGCAGATTTCCACCATCTATGACAGCCTCAATCAGTATCAGGTGGTGATGGAGGTCAACCCCAAATATGCCCAGGACCCGATCACCCTCAACCAGATGCAGGTGATCACCGCCGATGGCGCACGGGTGCCGTTGTCGACCATTGCCCATTACGAAAACAGCCTGGCCAATGACCGGGTCAGCCACGAGGGCCAGTTCGCTTCGGAAAACATTGCCTTCGACATGGCCCCCGGGGTCACGGTGGAGCAGGGCACGGCCGCGATCGAACGGGCGATTGCCAAGGTCGGCTTGCCCGAGGACGTGATCGCCAAGATGGCCGGCACCGCCGACGCCTTTGCCGCCACGCAGAAAGGCCAGCCGTTCATGATCCTCGGCGCGCTGGTGGCGGTGTACCTGGTGCTGGGTATTTTGTACGAGAGCTACATTCACCCGCTGACGATTCTTTCGACGCTGCCGTCGGCCGGGGTCGGCGCCATGCTCGCCATCTACCTGACAGGCGGCGAGTTCAGCCTGATCTCCCTGCTCGGGCTGTTCCTGCTGATCGGCGTGGTGAAGAAAAACGCGATTTTGATGATCGACCTGGCGTTGCAACTGGAGCGCAACGACGGCCTGGGCCCGCTGGAATCGATTCGCAGCGCCTGCCTGCTGCGTCTGCGGCCGATTCTGATGACCACCCTGGCGGCCATCCTCGGCGCCTTGCCCTTGTTGCTGGGCAGCGGCGACGGTGCGGAAATGCGCCATCCGCTGGGCCTGACCATCATCGGCGGCCTGGTGTTCAGCCAGGTCCTGACCCTTTACACCACCCCGGTGGTCTACCTCTATCTCGACCGCGCACGCCACCGTTTCAACGCCTGGCGTGGCGTGCGTACCGATGCTGCCCTGGACTCTGCGCTATGACCGATTCAACGTTTGCCCAATGCGCCATGTTCCGTGGGTCCCGCGTGGCGAGCCTTTTGCTGTGCGGCCTGTTGCTCAGCGCGTGTGCCATTGGCCCCGATTACAAACGCCCGGAGGTGATCGAGCCGGCCCAGTTCAAGGAAGCCCAGGGCTGGCGCCAGGCCACGCCGAGCGACTCCCTGGCCCGTGGCGCCTGGTGGGAGCTGTACGGCGACCGCCAATTGAATGACCTGGTGACGCGTTTGAACACCTCCAACCAGACCGTGGCCCAGGCCGAAGCACGTTTCCGTCAGGCCCAGTCGCTGGTGCGCAGCGCCCGTGGCGCGTTTTACCCCAGCGTCGACCTGAGCGTCGGCAAGACCCGCGCAAGCCAGGGCACCGGCAGCAGCAACGCGAGCCTGAGCAGTTCCAGCAGCGGTATCCGCGACACCCTTAACGCGCAGTTGGGCGTGAGCTGGGAGGCGGACGTGTGGGGCAAGTTGCGCCGAGGCCTGGAAGCCAACGAGGCCAGCGCCGAAGCCAGCGCTGCGGATCTCGCGGCGATGCGCCTGAGCCAACAGTCGGAGCTGGTGCAGAGCTACCTGCAATTGCGCGTGATGGATGAACAGACGCGCTTGTTGCAAGCCACGCTGGACACCTATCAGCGTTCGCTGCAGATGACCGAAAACCAATACCGCGCCGGCATTTCCGGCAAGGACGCGGTCGCCCAGGCACAAACCCAGCTCAAGACCACCCAGGCCAGCCTGATTGACCTGATCTGGCAGCGCGCGCAACTGGAAAACGCCATCGCCGTGCTGGTTGGCGAGGCCCCGGCCAACTTCAACCTGGCGGTGAGCAAGGACATTCCCGCGTTGCCGCAAATCCCGCTGAGCCTGCCTTCGCAACTGCTCGAACGGCGCCCGGACATCGCATCGGCCGAACGCTCGGTGATCGCCGCCAATGCCAATATCGGCGTGGCCAAGGCCGCCTACTACCCGGACTTGAGCCTGAGCCTGGCGGGCGGGTATACCAGCAGTACCTATGCCGACTGGATCAGCCTGCCGAACCGCTTCTGGTCGGTGGGGCCCAAGCTTGCGATGACCCTGTTCGACGGCGGCCAGCGCTCGGCCGAGGTCGACCGCACGGTGGCCTCCTACGACGAGACCGTGGCCAAGTACCGCCAGACGGTGCTGGATGGGTTCCGTGAAGTGGAAAACTACATGGTGCAGCTCAAGGTGCTGGAAGACGAGGCGGTGGTCAGCAACGAAGCGCTGGACGCCGCGCGTGAGTCGTTGCGGTTGACGCAGAACCAGTACAAGGCAGGGTTGATTGCGTATCTGGATGTGGTGACGGTGCAGGCGACCGCATTGAGTAATGAGCGGACGGTGTTGACGTTGCTGCAGACGCGTTTGGTGGCGAGTGTGCAGTTGATTGCGGCGTTGGGTGGGGGGTGGGATGGGGTTACTGCTTCTGGGGGGGAGTGATTGGGTGTATAGCCGTTTGGGTGTATAGCCGTTATTGGGGGATGGCTACTGGCGGTTCCGCCCTTACGGCGGGTCACTTTTGGAAAAGAGCCCCAAAAGTAACCAAAAGGGCTCTTGCCCCACCACTCGGCACCTCGCTTAGGCTCGGTGTGCCCGCACGCAGGCTTGAATCCGTGGGCCGCCGCAATGGGCCATCCATGGCCCAGTGCGGCTAACCCGGCGTCCTGCCGGGTTACCCACGGATTCAAGCCTGCGTGCGGCCAGCGTGGTTGACGGGGCGCTTGAGATCAAGATCAAAAGCCAAAGCAGAGCCAGAGCCAGAGCAAAGCAGATCAAAAGCAGTGTGATATCCAACAGACAAATGGAGATCAACTGTGGGAGGGGGCTTGCTCCCGATAGCAGTGGGTCAGCTACCCATAAGCTGACTGACACTCAGCCATCGGGAGCAAGCCCCCTCCCACAGTTTGAACAGCGCCAGGTAGGAAAACCTCGGTCGGCTCTAAGGCCGCCGCGCTCTTGATCTTGATCTGAGGCGCCCCGTCAAACACGCTGGCCGAACGCAGGCTTTGGAGCGTGGGTAACCCGGCAGGACGCCGGGTTAGCCGCGCTGGGCCAAGGATGGCCCATCGCGGCGGCCCACGCTCCAAAGCCGGAGTGAGGGCACACCGAGCCCAGGCGAGGTGCCGAGTGTTGGGGCAAGAGCCCTTTTGGTTACTTTTGGGGCTCTTTTCCAAAAGTGACCCGCCGTAAGGGCGGAACCCATACCCGCCATAACCGCAGCAACGGATATGTACCCCACCAGCCACCCAGCCACCCAACACACTTCGACCCAGCCCGAAGCATCCCCCCTCACCAATTCCCTATAGTCACAGGCTCTCTCAGCCCAGCGCTGCCACCCAAGGAAACCGCCATGACTTCGTCCATCGACCCTGGCCTGCTGGATATCTACGAATCCTGGCACTCCACCGTCTGTGCCGGCGACCTGGCCGCCACCGCCGCGCTCTATGCCGAAAACGCAGTATTCGAAACGCCGCTGGTGCTGGCCATCTACCCCGATCACGGCAGCGGCGTGCTGGAAGGACGCGCCACCATCCAGCGCTTCATGGAAGACAGCAAACGCAAGTTCCCCAGCGACCTCGCCGAGTGGTATCGCAGCGACAAGGCCTTCATCAACGGGCGCAACCTGACCTGGGAATACCCACGCAAGACGCCCAAGGGCGAGCAGGTCGATTTGATGGAAATGATGGAAATCGAAAATGGCCTGATCACCTACCACCGTGTGTACTGGGGCTGGTACGGCGTGCGCTTGCTGGCGCGGGCGTTGTGAGCTTCAGTCGTGCGGTCGCCATTATCGGCGGCTCGGTCACTGGCGTTGCGGCCTTTATTGCGCTGGTGCGCACGGGGAAGGCGCGGCGTATCGACCTGATCGATCCCCAGGGACTCGCCGACTCGATCGCCTTTACCGCTGCCGAGCAGGGGCTGTTGTGCAACACCTCGGTGCAGACGATGTCGGTGCTCGACGATGACCCGCAGGACTTCCAGCGTTACCTGAACGCCCAGGGCATTGCCGCCAGTGAGGACGGTTTCGTGCCCAGGGCCTGGGTGTCGGGCTACCTCAAGCAACGCTACTCGGAGTATCTCGACCTCGCCGAGGCTCAGGGCATCGAGCATCGGGTGGTGCGCGCGACGGTGCGGCGCATCAAGCCGGTTGCGCCTGGTCGCTATCAATTGCAGCTGGACAATGGCGCCGAGCTTTACGCCTCGGCGGTGCTGGTGTGCACCGGCAGCGCGGCGCCCTGTGTGCCGCCGCAGGTCGCAGCGCATGTGGGCACGCCGGGTATTTTCACCACGCCGTACCCCACCGGCGCCTGGTTGCAGCACTTGCATAAACCGTCGCGGGTGCTGGTGCTCGGCAGCCGTCTGTCTGCTGTCGACAGCGCACTGCTGCTGTGCGGCGCGGGGCATCGCGTGTTGATGGCTTCACCCTCCGGACGCTTGCCCGGCGTGCGCACGGCCACGCCACGGCGCAGCGCGGTTGCGCTGGATGAGGCGCGATTTGCCCGGCTCGACCTGGAAAGCCCCAGGCTGTACTGGCATCTGCTGCGCCTGCTCGCAAAGGCGGCCAAGGCCATCAATGGGCGTCCGCTGCGCGAACAGATTGATCGCAGTCGCGATGCGGCTCAACGCCTGCGCGGTGAAATCGCCCTGGCCAGTTGTGGCGCGACCGATTGGCAAAACCTGCTGGTGCACTGCATGGACCTGGCGGACCTGAAACTGCGCGCCGCCCCTGCGGCGGTGCGTACGGCCGCGCTGCAAAACTGCTGGGAAGCGGTGGGGCGCTATCTGTTCGCGGTGCCCCTGCAAACCGCCGTCACCCTGTCGCAGTGGATCGACGAAGGCCGCCTGCAACTGGCCGCGCATGTGCCCACCCGGCTTGAGTGGCAGGGCCGTTGGCTCGCCCATGATGACCATGGCAACAGCCACGCGGTCGACGCCGTGGTGTGTGCCAGTGGTTTTCACAAACAACAGTTCCATGCCACGCCTGATGGCCTTGAGTTGCAGGTGTCATCTGGTGCGCCCTGCATCCCTCCGGCGGTCTCTGCGCAATTGCAGGTCAGCCTGCCGGGTGCCGACCGGCCGGACAACATCTGGCTGCTGGGCGTGGCGTCCTACCTGGCGGCGCCGATGGTCAACTCGGTGTACCAGTCGGTGCGCCAGGCTGCCGAGGTGGCACTGATGCTCAGCGAGCACCCGGCCTTCAGCGACGAACAGGCAAGTGAGGCAGTGGCATGAAAGTGTATGGCGACCGAGGCTCAAGCAACACCCGGCGGGTGCTGACCACCGCCGCTTACCTGGGGCTGGACGTTGAATTCGTCTTCCTCGACCTGTTCAGCGGCCAGAACCGCACACCGGAATACCTGGCCCTTAACCCCAACGGCAGCATCCCGACCTTCGTTGACGGCGATGTGGTGCTGTTCGAGGCCTCGGCCATCATGATCTATCTGGCCGAGCAGAGCGGTTCTGCACTGCTGCCCGAGGGCAAGGCGAAGTACGAAACCCTCAAGTGGATGTTCTGGGCCGCCGAACATTTTCGTCGCGGGCCCACGGTGCTGATCGAGCAGCGCTTTATGGAACGCCTCAAGGGCCATGCCGAAAACCCTACCCTGGTGGCCGAGGCACTGCACGCGATCCATCGCTACACGGCGGTGCTCGACGAGCATCTGCGCACCCGTGCATTCATGGTCGGCGACGCCCTGACCCTGGCCGATATCGACCTGGCGGCGCCGCTGAGCCATATCCCGCGCACCCAGGCGCCGTTCCTTGAGTATCCCCATGTGGCGGCCTGGTACGCGCGCATCAACGCGATCCCGGCCTGGCAGCAGAGCGGGGCGGCGCAGGAGCGGCGTATCGTGGACATAGAGGGGCTGTTCAGCGCGCAACCCGCTTGAGGATCAGGCCGTGGTCAGGACGCGCAGCGGCGCTTCGAGATGGCGCAGGTGCTCAATCCCCAGGTGGGTCTTGAACGCACGCCAGCCGGCCACGGTGACAAACACGGCGCGGGTGCCCGCCTGCCGACGCAGCCAGCCCAGTTGGGTAAAGGTATCCAGCAGATGGCTGCCGAGCGGGCCGGCAATATGGTGCTCGCGCTCGGTCCAGTCCAGGCAACGCCGGGCCTGCACGTGGTCCTGAAAGCACGGTTCGCCGCTTTCCGGGTTCAGCGATTGCAGCCATTCGATGCCGCGCAGGCTCAGCACGTATTCGCGCTCGTTGCGCTCCAGGATATAGCCGCGCTCCAGCATGCCCTGGGTCACGGCCACACCGACCTGACCGGCCAAATGGTCATAACAGCAACGTGCGAAGCGCAGGTCATGGGCCGCGCGGTTGGGCAGGCTGCGCCACGAACTGGTTTGCGGGGACACCGCGGCCAGGCTTTCCAGGACATGGGAAACGTCGGGACCAGCCAGCTGATAGAAGCGATTGCGGCCCTTGGTTTCAACGGTGAGCAGGCCGCCGTCGAGCAATTTGGCCAGGTGCGAGCTGGCAGTCTGCGGCGTCACGCCGGCCGCATCGGCCAGGGCACTGGCCGACAGCGCACTGCCGTCGGCGAGGGTGATCAGGATCACGGCGCGCACCGGTTCGGCGATCAGGTAGGCGATGGATGAAATTTTAGGTTGGGTCATTCCCTTGAACTCCGCGCTGTGCCGGGTGATATCAGGGCCGAGGATGACACAAACACCAACACTTCGACACGCCTCGAAGCGTTTATCGGACAAAGCTGCTTATAGTCACGCCGCAATTATGTCGCCAGGGACACACGCAGCCATGGAACTCAGCACGCGCTATCAACGACAGGTACTGATCGCCACCAGCCTCAGTTATGTGGTCGTCATCCTCGACACCTCGATCGTCAACGTGGCGCTGGAGTCCATCTCCACCACCTTCGGTTCGGACATCACCGGGCTGCAATGGGTGATCAACGCCTACACCCTCACATTCGCCAGCCTGCTGCTCACCGGCGGCCTGCTCGGCGACCGCTTCGGCGCGAAAAAAATCTACGCCCTGGGCCTTGGCCTGTTCGCCCTGGCATCCGCGCTGTGCGGCCTGGCCACCGACCTGCCGGAGCTGGTCGGCGCCCGTGTGCTGCAGGGGCTGGGCGCAGCGCTGCTGGTGCCGTGCTCGTTGATGCTGATCAACAGCGCCTACCCGCAGTCCCATCAGCGCGCCAGCGCCATCGGCGTGTGGGCCGGCTGCGGCGGCATCGCCATGGCCGCCGGGCCTTTGGTGGGCGGGGTGCTGATCGAACTGTTCGGCTGGCGCAGCATCTTCCTGATCAACGTACCGATTGCCTTGATCGGCGTATGGCTCACCTCACGCATCCCGCACGCTGCGCCACTGGCGCCCAACCGACACCTGGACGTTACCGGGCAAATCGCGGCGATTATCGCGCTGGGCTCCTCGGTGGCCGTGTTGATCGAGGGCGCCAGGCTGGGCTGGAATTCCGAATGGGTCTATGCGGGCGTGTTCGTCGCGTGCATCGCCTGGTGTGTGTTCCTGGTCACCGAAAGCCGTCACAAGGACCCGATGCTGCCGCTGCAGTATTTCCGCAATCCGACCTTTTCCGGCGCGACTTTCCTGTCGATGGCCTCGGCCCTGGTGTTCTACGGGCTGTTCTTCCTGTTGAGCCTGTATTTCCAGACCCATCGCGGCTGGTCACCTTTGGAAACCGGGCTGGCCTTTTTACCCCTGACCGCCATGGTCACCCTCGGCAGTTTCACCTGCGGTCGCCTGACCCGTGCCTACGGCCCACGTGCCGTGCTGGTGGCAGGTTTCGGCTTGTACACCCTGGGCTTTATCGGCCTGTTCGCCCTGGCCGGTGACGCGCCGTACTGGCGTATCGCGCTGTGCTATCCGGCAGTCGGTTTCGGCGCGGGGATCATCACCCCGGCCGCCACCGCCGTATTGATGAGCGTGGTCGACCGTGCCAAGGCCGGCGTCGCCGCCGGCACCCTGAACGCCAGCCGGCAAAGCGGCTCGGCCTTTGGTGTGGCGATCTTCGGCGCCTTGCTCACCTCGGTGCAGCCGCTGGACGACGCCATCGAGGTCGCGGTCGGCGTCGCGATCGGCCTGTCGCTGCTGGCCATGCTGCTGTGTCTGCTGATGCTCAAGGCCCCGCTTGTGCAGACCGTGGAAAGTTGATGCACCACCACTTGTAACGGCATCAAGCCAACGCCCGGCACGCCTTCGTGATCATCGCGAGGCGTTGCTGCATCTGAAAACATCATCAATAGGGATAGTGATCATGAGTGTGCTCTCTGCAGCCGCAGTGGTAGACATGGCGGGAATCGGCATCGGTCCGGCCAACCTGAGCCTGGCGGCACTCGCCCGGCCCCATGCGGGCATCAGCTCGGCCTTCTTCGAGCGCAGCAGCGAGTTCCAGTGGCATCCCGGCATGATGGTGCCCGAAGCCAGGTTGCAGGTGCATTACCTCAAGGACCTGGTCAGCCTGGTCGACCCCTCCAACCCGCTGTCCTTCCTGGCCTACCTGTCGAAGAAAAAGCAACTGCTGAGCTTCATCAACGCCAATTTCGATCAAGTGCTGCGCCGCGAATTCAACCAGTACTACCGCTGGGCGTGCAGCCAGTTGCCCAACCTGCAGTTCAACCGCGACGTGCGTTCGGTGACCTTCGAAAACGGCCTGTTCATGCTCAAGGGCGATACCTGGATGCAGCCCGCGCGCAACCTGGTGCTGGGCACCGGGCAACAACCGTCGGTGCCGGCGTTTGCGCAGGCGCACTTGGGCGACACGCTGTTTCATGCCTCGCAGTACATGACCCGCAAGCGTTCGCTCAAGGACAAACGCGTGGTGGTGATCGGCGGCGGCCAGACCGGCGCCGAGATCATCCAGCACCTGCTGTCCGACACCAGCGCACTGCCGGCCAGCGTGACCTGGGTGTCGCGGCGCTGGAATTTCGCGCCGCTGGACGAGTCACCGTTTACCAACGAGCTGTACACCCCGCAGTACAGCGATCATTTCTTCGCGCAGCCCGAGGCCGTGCGCCAACCGCTGCTGGCCGAGCAAAAGCTGGCCAGCGACGGCATCTCGCAATCGCTGTTGCAGTCGATCTATCGGCGCCTGTACGAACTCAAGCATGTGCTGCATCACCCCTGTCAGGTCCGCCTGCTGCCAGGTCGCGAGCTCACCGCCGTGCAGCCCCGCGCGCAGCATTGGAGCCTGGCGCTGCTGCACGGGCACAGCCAGGCCCGTGAGGAACTGAACGCCGACGTCGCCGTGCTGTGCACCGGCTACGCCTACCAGATGCCGGCGTGCCTGGAAGCGCTCGAACCGCGCATCGCCCGGCGCAACGGCGAGTACGTGTTCAACCCCGACTACTCGGTGCAATGGGATGGCCCGCAGGGTTCGGCGCTCTATGTGCAAAACGCCGCGCGCAGCCAGAAAGGCATCGCCGACCCGAACCTGGGCCTGATCCCCTGGCGTTGCGCGCACATCATCAACAGCGTCAGCGGCCAGCCCCTCTACGACCTGGACGAGCCTGAAGCATGCGTCCAGTGGGGCGCCAGCGCTGCCTTCGAGGACGTCAGCGATGGGCGTTTCGATCGCCTCGCCGCCGTCGCCCACTAGACCCAGGAGTCCCGCCATGGAACCCATCACACTTCCCCCCAACGGCAACGCCCCGGTGATTCGCGAAACCGAGGAGCCCGTTGCGCTGCAAGGCGTGCACCTGTACCTGCACCACTTTTCCGGCCGGCTGACCAACGCGCCGATCCAGTCCTCGCGCTTCACCATCGAGCCCGGCTGCGGTACCGAAGAAGACAAACACGCGGTGAATGAAATCTGGTTTATCAGCGGCGCCGATCTGGAGGTGTATTACGACGGCACCTGGCACGCGGTAAAAAATGGCGGCAGCGTGTATTTCGAGCCGTGGCGCCCGCATTTTGTGCGCAATAACAGCACCACCCAGGCCCAGGTGTTTTCGGTGTGGTGGGCATGAGTCGGCAGGTTGATTTCGACCTGGTGATTGTCGGCGGCGGCATTATCGGCGCCTGGGCCCTGCACCACGCCGTACAGCGTTACCCGCACTGGCGGATCCTGCTGATTGACCGCTACCGCGTCGGCGACGGCGCCACCGCGCATTCGGCGGGCGTGCTGCTGGCCACCGGCAAGTCCGAGCGTGAGCGGCGCCTGGCCGGGGAGAGCGCCGGGCTGTATCGCGCGTTGCGTGACCGGCTGGACCTTCGCACCACCCAGGCGCCGGTGTACTGGCTGGCCCATCACGGGTTCACTGCCGATATCCAGCGCGCCGTGGTCGAGGCGCCCGTGCTGCCGGCCGATGTGTCGCTGCAGGCCCTCGGCGAACGTCTGGGCGCCGCGCTGAACCTGGGCGCCGACGAATGCCTGTCCAGCGGCGGCACGGCGGAAAGCTACGAGCCGCCGCTGGTGGCGCGCCTGCTGATCAGCCACAGCCTGGCCAGTGCGAATGTGCATTGCCTCGAAGGGGTCGGCGTAGAGGCCATCACCCGCACCGGCATCCGCCTCAGCGACGGCTCCCGCGTGCAGGCGCAACGCACCCTGATGGCCACCGGGCCGTGGGTCAGCGAGTCGCCCTTTGCCGCGATTGCGGCCGAGCATGGCCTGCGCGTGAAGAAGGTGGTGGCCCTGCATATCGACGGCCGGCCACCGGCGGATGCCGCGGCGCTGTTCCTGCCGCAATCGGACGCTTACCTGATGCCGTTGCCGGCGCGTAACCAGTGGCTGTTCAGCTTTCGTTGCGACGAGTGGGACGTGGCGCCACGCAAACACGCGCTGGAAATCAACGCCCACGACGTGCAGGTCGCCACCCGCACCCTGGCGCATTACCTGCCCGACCTGGTGGCGCGTTGCCGCGGTGGCCGGGTGTTCTGCGACAGCTACAGCCCCAGCGGCGAGTCGCAGGTCAGCTACCACCCCGAGCAACACCTGGTATTTGCCGGTGCCGGCAGCGGTGCGGGGTTTCGCCTGGCCCCCGGCATTGCCCGCGAAGCCCTTGACCTGCTCGTGGCGCACTGGCCCGACACCGCCGCTGCCACACCTTCCGCTGCCTTGATGGACTGAACCGATGACCGCCACTCCTGCGCAAACCTTCTTCCTGATGCCGATTCCGCCAACGCCCAACGGCCGCCTGCACCTGGGCCACATCGCCGGGCCCTACCTGCGCATGGACATGCTCGCGCGCTACCTGCGCAGTCAGGGTCACCACGTCGACGTGGTGTCGGCGGTGGACGGCTTTGACTCCTACGTGTTGTGGAAGGGCCTGCAGGAACAGCGCGCGCCCGAAGCCGTGGTGCGCGACTACCACGCCCGGATCGCCAATGACCTGCGCGCCCTCGACGTGCAAGTCGATGACTTCCTCGACCTGGTGCAGGGCCCGTATGCTCGCCAGCATGCCGCCAATGCCCAGCGCACGGTGGAGCGGCTGGTGGCGCTGGGCGTCACCGAAAACGTGAGCGAGCGCGTGCTGTACTGCCCTGGCACCCGGCGCTACATGGCCGGCGCCTGGCTGGTGGGCCAGTGCCCGTATTGCCAGGCCGGCGCCGGCGGCTACTTTTGTGAAGCCTGCGGCGCGCTGTTCCGCCCGGAAAGCATGCTCAACCCGCAGCCGCGCATGGGTGACAGCCCGCTGCAATGGGTCGAGGTCGAGAGCCTGTTCCTCAAGGTCGCCGACCCCGAGCAGTTGCTGCACCGCATGAGTGCCAGCGGCGCGCCGGCGTCGATCATCGAGGTGATTGCGCGCTTTTTGCAGCGTGAAAACGGCCGTGTGCGCCTCACCGCGCCGGGTGACTGGGGCGTGGCCTGGAGCGCGGACCGCTTCGGCAACCCACGGGTGCTGTTTGAGTCCGGCTGGGAATACGCGCTGACCTGCGCCGACCGCGCGCTGGAGCAAACCCCTGAGCACGGCCACGCGATGCTGCGCAGCAGTGCTGTGACCACGCTGGTCAGCTTCGGTATCGACAACGCGGTGTTGCTGCTGGCCGGCAGTGCGGCGGTGATGGATGCGCTGCAGGATCACCGGTCGTTCGATTACGTGCTCACCAACTACTTCTACAACCTGCAAGGCGCGAAATTCTCCACCAGCCGCCTGCACGTGGTGTGGGCGGCCGACATCGTCGACCACACCCCGGCCAGCAGCGACGGCGTGCGTTATTTCCTCAGCCGCGAAAGCCCGGAAAACGGCGAAACCAACTTCGCCATCGAAGCATTCATCGAGGTGGTCAACGTGGAACTCGCGGGCGCACTCGACAGCCGTATCGACCTGGCTCTGGCCCACCTCGATCAGCAGCGGCAGGCTATCGAGCCCGAGGGGCGCGTGAGCCTGGACGCGGCCGTCGAACGCCTGGCCCTCGCGTTCCGCCTGGACGCGGTCTCGGTGCGTGATGCCTGGGACGTATTGCACCAGTGGATGCAGTGCCCTGAACGCGACGTGACCGACAGCGCCCAGGCTTACCTGTGGCTCAAGGGCCTGGCCTACCTGGCGGCACCGACCATGCCGCGTGTGGCCGCCTACCTGTGGCAGCGGCTGGGGCATGACGGGCTGCCGAGCCTGCAGGGGTTGTACAGCGCCTCGACGCCTCGCGAGACCCGTGCGCCACGCCCGCGTTTCAAACCGTTGTCGCCCGCCAGCCTCGCACCCTGCCTGCCTGCCAGCGTGGTGCTCGACGGCGCTCGCGCCCATGCATGAGTCCGCCGACGTCATCGTCATCGGCGGCGGCACCACCGGCACCAGCGCGGCCTGGCACCTGGCGCGGGCCGGTGTGTCGGTGCGGCTGCTCGACAAAGGCGCTATCGCCAGCGGCGCGTCCGGCGCGTCGCCGGGGATCGTGCGTGAGTATTACGCCGACCCCGCCCTGAGCCGGTTGGCGGCACGCGGGGTGCAGGCGTATCGCGATTGGGCGCAACGCTATCCGGGCGCCTGCGGCTATCGGCGCACCGGTTTTCTCACCGGCATTGCGCCGCGCGAGCAGGCCGCGACCCAGGCCAATGTGGCGCGCCTGCACGGCCTGGCATGGCTTTCACCGGCGGCCGCACGTGACCTGATTGCCGACCTGCACAGCGACGCGCTGGCCGGTGCGGTGTACGAGCCCGACGCCGGCTATTGCGACCCGCGACAGACCGCGCAGAGCTTTGCTGCGGGCGCGCGCGCCCTCGGTGCGGTCATCGAAGAGGGGCGGGCCGTGCAGCGCATCGTCTGCGACGGTGGGCGGGTGATTGGCGTGCACACCGATCGCGGTTTTATCGCCAGCGCCCGCGTGGTCAACGCCGCCGGGCCCTGGGCTGCGCGGCTGGCCGCCGACTGCCAGGCGCCACTGCCGATCCACGCCACGCGGCAAACCGTCGGTATCGTTCAGACGCCCGGCGCGCATCCGCCCATGCCTGGCTACTGCGACCGCGACGCCGGGTTCTACCTGCGCCCTGACACGCCGGGCCGCTACTTCATCGGCTCATTGATCGCCAGTGAAAGCCAACCCATCGACCCGGACGCATTCGAGCGCAGCCTGAGCGATGCGAGCGTGTTGGCCCACCGCGACCGCGCCACGCAACGCCTCAAGCGTCTGCTGGATGCGCAACCTGTCGGGCACCGCGTGTCATTCTTCGACAGCACGCCGGACGGTAACCCCATCGTTGGCGCGGACCCGCGCATTGGCGGTCTGCTGATCGCCGCAGGGCTGTGCGGGCATGGCTTCAAGTTCGCCCCGCTGTTTGGCGAGGCGATTGCGCAATGGGTGGTGGAGGGCACGCTGCCTGCCGCGCTGGCGCCGTTCGCGCTGGAGCGCTTTATCGAGTGACCCGGCCGCCCGGCTTCAGCAACGTTGCAACAACGCAATCTGCTCGGCCGGCACCAGGGTACGCAGGGTTTTGTAGAGCGCGCGGGTTTCCAGCAGGTTCCATACCCGCAGCATGGTTTCCAGCGCGTCCAGCGGTTTGCTGATGAAATCCCGCGCGCCGAGGGCCAGGGCGCGCAGGCGCGTGTCGCGGGTGGCGTCGGCGGTGAGTACCAGGACCGGCAGGTACTCGCCGTGGGGGATGCGCCGGTTAAGCTGTTCGAGCACCGCAAAGCCGTCGAACTGCGGCATATGCAGGTCGAGAATCACCAGGTCCGGCTCGAAGCTGTTGAACAGCTCCAGGGTGCGCAGCGGCTCGGTGCTGCTCAGCACATTGGTCAAGCCTTCGCGCGCCAGCAGTTGCTCCACCAGGTCAAGGTTGGGGCGTTGGTCGTCGATAATCAGAATGCGCAGGTCGAGGTTCACGCGGGCTCCGGAAAATACTGGTCGAGGTGGGCGAGAAACGCAGGCACGTTGATCGGTTTGTTCAGCACGGCGGTCGCGCCGGCGTGCTGCAAGGCCGTGCGGGTGAGGTCGCTGGCATCGGCGGTGAGCATCAGCACCGGCGTGTCGCGGGTCAGCCGCGCGCGGCGCAGGCGTTGCAGCACCTGCAGGCCGTCGATGTCGGGCAGCGATACGTCCAGCAGAATCAGTTGGGGCGCATGCTGCGCGGCCAGGTCCAGCCCGAGCTGGCCCTGCATGCTCGACAGCAGCTTGATGCCCGGCCTGCGCTGCAGCAGGGTTTCGATCAGCGCCAGGCTCGCAAGGTTGTCTTCGATACACAGCACCTTGCCGTGAATCGCCTGCGTGCCGGGCGCAGGGCGGGCCGACCGGGCGTCGCTGATGGCGGCGTCGGGACGTTGCGCTTCCTGCACCCTTACCAGCGGCAGCTCCAGGGTAAAACGCGAACCGATGCCGGGTTGGCTGTGCACCTGCAGGGTGCCGCCCATCTTCTCCAGCAGGCTCTTGCTCAGCGCCAGGCCCAGCCCGCTGCCTTCGACGGTCGGGTCGGCGCCCAGGCGCTCGAACGGCTTGAACAGTTGCCCAAGGTGCTCGGCCGCAATGCCCTTGCCGGTGTCGCACACCGACACGCCGATGCGTTGGCCGTGCAGGTTCACCTCGATGCTCACCTGGCCGGGGCGCAGGTTGTACTTGATCGCATTGGACAGCAGGTTGAGCAGCACCTGGGTGAGACGTTGGCGGTCGGCGACGATGCCCAGGTCGGGGGCGAGCGCGGGCAGTGGCTGCAACTGGATGCCTGCGTCCGCCGCCATCGGCGACACCAGCGTCAGGCACTCCTGCAGCACCCCGGCCAACGGCAATGGCTCGAGGTTCAGCGGCAGGCGCCCGGCTTCGATCTTGGCGATGTCCAGCACTTCATTGATCAGCGTCAACAGGTGTTGCCCGGCGCGCAGGATGTGGCCGACGTTGGCTGTGTGCGCGGCCGGCGCGTCCATCTCCAGCAGTTGCGCAAAGCCCAGGATCGAGTTGAGCGGGGTGCGCAGCTCGTGACTCATGCGTGACAGAAACTCACTTTTGGCGCGACTGGCGCGTTCGGCCTCTTCGCGGGCGGTGCGCAGGGCGATTTCCGCCGCGCGGCGGTCAGTGATGTCGCGCGTGATCTTCGAGAAGCCGCGCAGGGCGCCGGTGCTGTCGTACTGCGCGGTGATCACCACGCTGGCCCAGAAGTGCGTGCCGTCCTGGCGGCAGCGCCAGCCTTCTTCGCTGTAGTCGCCGTTGCGCGTGGCTTCGCGCAACGCCATGGCCGGGTGCTGCGGGCATTCCTCGGGCAGGTAGAACAGCGAGAAATGCTGGCCGATGATTTCCTGTTCGGTGTAGCCCTTGATGCGCTCGGCGCCGTTGTTCCAACTGGTGACGTGGCCCGCTGTGTCGAGGGCGAAGATCCCGTAGTCCTTGACCCCGTCGATGATCAGCCGCAAGCGCTCTTCGTTGTCGCGCAGCGCACGCTCGCGCTCGGACAGCAGCAGGCCGGCCTCCACCAGGCGCGTGCCCAACTGGCCGATTTCATCGTGTTCCGGCGGTTGCGGCAGCAGCGGGTGACCCAGCGCCAGGCGCTGTGCGTTGCGTTGCACGTTCTGCACCCGGGCGACGATGCCCTTGGACAGAAACAGCACCGCGACGATGGCGCCGAACAAGCCGCAGACCGCCGCCAGCCAGGTCGACAGCAGCAGGCGCTCGCGGGTTTCGGCCGCGGCCTTGCTGCGCTCGGCCAGCAACGAATCTTCCAGCCGGAGCATGGTGCTGATGTGTTGGCGCAACGCATCGAGGATGTGCTTGTTGCTGATCAGAATGGCGCTGATCGACTCCGCTGTGGCCTCGCGGTCGTTGAGCATGGCTTCCAGGCCGTCGACCTTGTGCGCGATCAGCGGCTTGATTGCGTTGAGCTCTTCGCGCACCCGTGGGTCGCGCACGTTGCTGTCGAGCCTGTGCAGCGCCGATTCGATCTGCGGGCCGGCCGTGCGGTAGCTGGGCAGGAAGTCCTCGCGGCGGGTCAACAGGTAACCGCGCACGCTGCCCGCCGCTTCGGCCAGCAGGGTGTGCACGGCCTGGATATCGCGCTGCACGCGCAGCACCCGACGCACGTCCTCTTCGGCGTGGGCCGTTTGGCGCTCGGTGATGTAGATCAGCACCAGCGACAGCAGCAGCACCACCAGTGGCAGCGAAATCACCAGCAGCGCCTTGCCGCGCAACGGCAGGTCGGCCCAGCGCTGCGCCTGCAAGCGCCTCATGCCTGGGTCACCAGGCCCAGGGCGATGCCGCGCACCGCCGCCTGGGTGCGGTCGGCGGCGCCCAGCTTGCCGATCACCCGCTCGACATGGGCCTTGGCGGTGCCGGTGGTAATCCCCAGCTGCGCGCCGATTTCGCGGTTGCTCATGCCCGTGGCGACCAGGCCCAGCACCTGGCGCTCCCGGGGTGTGAGGTGTTCCGTGGGGGCTGCGCCGCCGGCGTTGCGCTCGGCCATGCGCCGCAGCAGGCGGGTGCTGACCAGGCTGTTGAGCGCTTCGCCGCCGGCGGCCACTTGCTGCAGGGCGGCGATCACCTCGTCACGGCTGGCGTCCTTGAGCAGGTAGCCGACGGCACCGGCATTGATCGCCGCTTCCAGGTGGTCGGGGCTGTCGTCCATGGTGAACATCACCACTTTCAGTGCCGGCAGGCGCTGTTGCAGCAGGCGCGCCGCACCGAGGCCGTTGAGCACCGGCATGCGGATATCGAGGATGACGATGTCCGGCAGCAGTTGCTCGCACAGATCCACGGCCTGCTGACCATCGCGCGCCTGCCCGACCACCTCGAACTGCGGGTGGCCGGCCAGCAGGGCGACAAAGCCGGTGCGGGTGACTTCATGGTCGTCCGCGAGGACCAGACGCAGTACATCGCTCATGGGCAGGTTCCATTGAAGTGGGCAGGCACGCTGGCCTGCAATCGGGTTCCGCCGTCGACCGTACTGACGCAACTGAAGCGCCCGCCGAGCAGGCTGGCACGCTCCTGCATGGTGGCCAGACCCAGGTGCTGCGCGTCATCGCGCGGCTGCCCGACGGCAAAGCCCCGGCCGTTGTCGTCGACCCGCAGAGCGGCTTCGCCGTCACACAGCTCCAGGGCCAGTTGCACCTGGCTGGCCTGCGCGTGCTTGAGCACATTGTTGATCGCCTCCTGGCCGATGCGGAACAGGGCGATCTCCACCTGGCTGGGCAGGCGCGTGTCGCAGTGCGCCTGCCAGACCACGCGCACACCGGCATCGCGCAGACGGTCGGCTTCCTTGTCGAGGGCCTTGAACAGGCCGAAATCGTCGAGCACTACGGGGCGCAGGCCGGCGATCAGTTGCCGGCCTTCACCGACCGAGTGCTGGGCCAGGGTCAGGATGGCCTGCAGGTCGGTGGCCAGGGCGTCGGGCAACGGCGGGCAGCGGCCGGCGAACCCTTGCAGGCGCTGATGCAGGCCGGCGAGGGTCTGCGCCAGGCCGTCGTGCAGGTCGTAGGCCACGCGTTTGCGTTCATCCTCCTGGGCGTGCAGCAGCCGGTTGACCAGCTCGGAGAGGTGTTTGTCGCGGGCCTTGAGGGTGGTCAGCAGGCGGTCGTTTTCCAGGTGCGCGGCCAGCAGGGTGGCGAGCAATTGCAGGGATTCGGCGTCTTCATGGTCCGGCGCGCGCAGGCTCACGCTGTTGCCCAGCACCAGCACGCCAAAGGTGCCGCCGTCGCTGCCGCGCAGCGGCACATGCAGCACGCTGGGCAGCGCCTCGCCCGGCAGTTCCTGCCAGTACGGCGTGCGCCGGCCGCGGTCGGCGAGGGTCGCCAGACGGGCGAGGTGGGCCGGGTTGCCCTGGCGGGCAGTGGAGTGGGCGACGCCCCTGGCGTCCCATTCCTGCAGCAGCCCGTGGTCCATCGCCAGAAACGCGCAGGCCCGTGCCAGTACGCGTTCGCGCATCGCGGCGGGGGCCAGTTGGGCCAGTTCCTGCCCGGTGTCGACCAGCAGGCGCAGGCGCGCGGTGCGGCTTTGCGACTGCCTGAAGTGCGCGCGCATGGCCAGCGCGCTGGCAGGGTCGTGAGGCGTGTTGTGCATGTTGAATGCTCAGGGGCGCGAGGCGGCTATTAGACCTCGACGGGCACCCTGGGCGCTATCTGCCATATGGCATAGGCAAATGCCCCCGGTTGGCCGATGGCGGGAGGAGGGCGGCTTGGCAAAGTGGGCTCAACGAACATCACCGGAGCATCGCAAATGAAATCCAGAACCGCCGCCCTCGCCCTGTTGTTTGCCTTGAGCGCACCGCTTGCCCAGGCTGCCGTCACGGCCCCTTATGTGTACCTGGACGTGGCCCAGGCGCCTGTCAATGTGAAGGACCGTGAGATTGCCGGGCTGTTCGACCTCTGGAACAGTGCGTTGCAGACCGGCGATGCCAAATCGGTGGTCAAGTTGTACGCGCCGGATGCGGTGTTGCAGCCGACCGTGTCCAATCAGGTGCGTACCACGCCGGATCAGATCAGGGATTACTTCGATCACTTCCTGGCGCTCAAGCCGGTGGGGCAGATCAACTACCGCGAGATCCGCCAACTGGGCAGCAATGTGGCGATGGACAGTGGGGTTTATACCTTTACGTTGACTAAGGCCGGTGGGAGCAAGCGGCAGGTGCAGGCGCGGTATACCTTTGTTTATGAGCAGGTTGAGGGGGAGTGGAAGATTCTTAATCATCATTCTTCGGCGATGCCGGAGGTGCAGGTTCGGCATGCCAGGCAGTGAGGGTTGGGTTGGTTTTGTGTACATATCCGTTGGTGGGGTAACGGCTGATATGGGTTCCGCCCTTACGGCGGGTCACTTTTGGAAGGACCCAAAAGTAACCAAAAGGTCCTCGCCCCAACACTTGGTGCCTCGCCTAGGCTCGGCATGCCCTCACGCAGGCTTTGGAGCGTGGGCCGCCGCGATGGGCCATCCATGGCCCAGCGCGGCTAACCCGGCGTCCTGCCGGGTTACCCACGCTCCAAAGCCTGCGTTCGGCCAGCGTGTTTGACGGGGCGCCTCAGATCAAGATCAAGAGCGCGGCGGCCTTAGAGCCGACCGGGGTTGTCTGCCGTACGCTGTACAAACTGTGGGAGGGGGCTTGCTCCCGATGGCTGAGTGTCAGTCAGCTTATTTTTAGCTGACCCACCGCTATCGGGAGCAAGCCCCCTCCCACAGTTGATCTCCATTTGTCTGTCGGATATCACACTGCCTTTGATCTGCTCTGGCTCTGGCTCTGGCTCTGGCTCTGGCTCTGCTTTGGCTTTTGATCTTGATCTCAAGCGCCCCGTCAACCACGCTGGCCGCACGCAGGCTTGAATCCGTGGGTAACCCGGCAGGACGCCGGGTTAGCCGCACTGGGCCATGGATGGCCCATTGCGGCGGCCCACGGATTCAAGTCTGCGTGCGGGCACACCGAGCCTAAGCGAGGTGCCGAGTGGTGGGGCAAGAGCCCTTTTGGTTACTTTTGGGGCTCTTTTCCAAAAGTGACCCGCCGTAAGGGCGGAACCCATATCAGCCATCACCAAAAAACGGATATGCCCCCCAAAAAAGCGCCCAACCAAACCCTGATCAAAGCTCCCGCACAACCCTGAACCCAACCCAATCCCCACGCGTCTGCGGGTAAATATTGTTCCGATTCCCCGACCGCGAAAACACCGGTGCCTCGCCCCAGTCATTACCCCGAATCTGATACCCCTCACAGTTCGGCTCCACCCACGCGCTGCCATCGGTGGGCGCGCCGATGTAGTTGGGATGTTCGCAATCGGCAACCCGCTCATACACATTGCCATGCATGTCATACATGCCAAACGCGTTCGGCGGGTAGCTGCCCACCGGCGACGAATAGCTGTAGCCATCCGCCGGGCCATAGGTGTTGGCGTGCCGGGCGATGCTGTAGCCCTTGCCTTCGTCGAACGGGAAGGGGAACGGTCCGGTGGAGCCGGCGCGGGCGGCGTATTCGCGTTGCGACTCGCTGACCAGGTGGTAACGCTGGCCGGTTTTTTTCGACAGCCAGCTCACGTACTGCCTGATGTCGTCCATGTCCATGCACACCGCCGGCTGACGCGGGCCCTGGGGGTAGCGCGGCTTGCTGGCGATGCATTCGCGGCCGGGGCGGGTGTCGCCGTCGGCGATCTTCACACCGCTCTGGCGCAGGTAGCTGTCCCATTCGCCGGCGGTCACCTGAAAGCGGCTCATGGCGAAAGGCTTGGCAAAGGTCACCTCATGCATCGGGCCCTCGTCGGGCTCGCGGCCGACTTCATCGTCCGGGGTGCCCATGGTGAAGGTGCCGGCCGGCAGCACCACCATTTCCGGGCAGTCCTTGCAGTCCTTGAACACTTTGCCCGGTTGCGGCGTATCGGCCCAGGCCAGGCTGGGCAACAGCGCGCCGCACACGGCAGTCAACGCCAGTGCCGTCAGGGGGTTGAGTTGGAATGGAGTCATGTGGGCATCTCGTTCAAAGGGAAAAGGGCATCACACCCGCTGGCTCAGCAGGCGCATGAAACGCTGGATTTCATCGGTGGAGTTGAGCAGGCCGGGAGACGTGCGCACCACCGGGCCGGCATCACGCTCCACCGCATCGACCACCACACGGTTTTTCATCAGATAGGCCGCCACCGCGTCGCTGTCCTGGCCCTTGACCCGGAAGAAGGTGAAACCGGCCGACAGTGCCGCGCTGCGCGGTGTCACCAGCTCGATCTGCGGATGGGCGAGCAGGCGGGTTTTCAGCTCGGTGTTGAGTTCATGAATACGCGCCTGCACCTGCGCCTTGCCCAGTTGCAGGTGCAGCTTGAAGGCTTCATCCGCCGCCCAGCGATGCTCGAAGGCGTGATAACCGCCGGGGGTCATGCGGGTGGCGAAATTGGTGTCTTCGGAGAAGGTCGCCACCATGGGCGTGACGTATTTGTTCTTGCTGTCGCGTGCGCAGACCACGCCGGTGCCGCGCGGGCCGAACATCCACTTGTGGGTGCCGGCGATGAAAAAATCGCATTGCATGTCGGGAAAGTCGAGGTTTTCCACGCCGAAACCATGCACCCCGTCGACCACGTAAAGTATCCGGTCCTGGTCGTCGCGGTTGCGGTTGTGCTCGTTCAGCAGCGTGCCGATTTCGCCGATGGGCAGCTTCACGCCGCTGCCGGACTGCACCCAGGTCATGCCCAGCACGCGGGTGTTGGGGCGGATGGCGCGCTGGATATTGCCCAGCACTTCATCCACCGACACCTGACTGGCGCGCTCGAACAGCTCGATGCGGCGCACCTGTGTGCCTTCCTTGAGCGTGCGAAAATCCAGCACGCTCTGGGTGGCGTAATGCTCATGGACGGTGGTGAGGATTTCCTGGTCCGGCCGCACCTTGATGCCGCCATAGATCATCGCCAGGCCTTCGGAGGTGCTGCCGGTAAGGGCGATCTGTGCCGGTGTGGCCTTCAAATAGCGGCCGGCCCAGTCGCGTACCTGGCCTTCACGCTTCCAGGTTTCCTGCAGGTCCCAGTCCATCGCCAGGCCGGGGTTGCGGTCGATCTGCAGGCGATAGCGCTCGATGGCGTCACGCACCGGCCTGGGGTGCGAGGTCACCAGAAAGTTGGAGAAATGCAGGTAGCTCGGGTCCTGGTCGAACAACTGCTTCAATCCCGTCCAGGGATCGTTTGCCGTGGCGGCCAGCGCCGACGGCATCAGCGAAGCGCCCAGGGGCAGGCTGGCAGCGAGCAGGCCAGCCTGCTTGAGAAAGGTGCGGCGGTCGGTCATGGGCTTGCTTCGTGGTTGATTAACGGTTGGCCAACGGCTTGGCGGCTTTTTGCACCTGGTCCCATACCCGCAGGAAGTTACCTCCCCACAGCTTGGCGATATCGGCTTCGGAGTAGCCGCGCTGGATCAGCTCGGCGGTGACGTTGCGGACCTCGCCGACGTTGTTCCAACCCTCGATACCACCGCCGTCGTTGAAGTCCGAAGCAATGCCCACGTGATCGATACCGATCTTGCGCACGGTGTAATCAACGGCATCGCCCCAGTCCTTGAGGCTGGCCTTGGGTTCTTCTTCGAGGATGCCGTACAGCCCCTGGGCGTACTGACCGAATTTCTGCTCGGGCCAGGCGGCGATGATGGCGTCGCCCGGCATCAGCGCCATGGCCAGGTTGGGCAGGGGCGGCAGGTCGAAGCGCGCGCGCAGGGTGTTGAGTTTGTCCTGGGTGGGCTGGCTCAGCGGACGCAGGTAGGCGGGGAAGCCCACCACCTGCACCACACCGCCGCTTTGTTTGATCAGTTGCAGCTCTTTGTCGCTGAGGTTACGCGGGATGTCCACCGACGCGCGCGGCGCCGAGTGCGAGGCCACCATCGGCGTGCGGCTCAATTGCGCGACCTGCTCCAGCGCCTGGGTCGACATCTGTGACACATCGATGATCACGCCCAGGTCGTTCAGGCGCTGCACCGCTTGCTGGCCGATCTGCGACAGCCCGCCCAGGGCATCGGTGGAGTCATTGAAGAACGGCAACGGGCGCGACGAGTCCGACCATGAATTGTTGCCGATGTAGCTGAAGCCGAACATGCGCATGCCGCGCGCGGCCCACAGGTCCAGCTGGTTCAGGTCATCTCCCAGCGGGTAGGCGTTGAGCATGCTGATGAAGATCGCGAATTTGCCTTCGCCATGCAGGCGCCGGAAGTCATCCGGGGTGTAGGCGATGCCGACCTGGTTGGGAAAGTCGCGCACCATGCCGGTGATGATCGTGTAGCGCACCTCCTGCTCGTGGCGGGCTTCTTCGACAAAGCCGTCGGTGGGCCTGTGCGGTGCATTGTCGCCGTTCCAGATTTCCGGCCAGCCGAAAATCGTCAGCGCTGCGCCGGAGAGGCGTCCGCGTGCCGCCTTGGCCAGGTCGAACTGGCCGCTGCCATCCTTGTCGGCCTCATTGCCGGCGGTGCCGAAATCCATGGGCACGGTGATGTGGCTGTCGAACGACAACAGGCGGTCCTGCATTTCATTGGCCTGCCTGATCACCTCCAGCGGGTAGCCGGCATTGCCCTTGAACCAGTGATCCCAGACCAGAAACCCGGCCCCGGCGCCAATGGCCAGGGCCAGGGCCAGCGGCAAGCCGAGATACAGCGCCTTTTTCGAACGTGGTTTTGTCATTGCCATCTCAGTCAGTTGAGGCCTTTGCTATCTGGGAAGGACGAGCCATGACAGAGGAAATTTAGGCGGGCAGGGCGGGGCGGTAAATTTCGTCGGGCTGCAAACGTTCTAGCTCTGATTAAGCCGTTTCCTAAGGTAGACAATGACGATCTCTCGACGTGGGTTCATCGCAGGCCTGGCGCTGACCGGCGCGGCTGTGCCGGCGGCCTTTTACGCCCATCGCGAGCTGACGCGGGAAGAAGAATTTCCCATCACCCCCGGCGAAGCCACGGTGGCGTTGGCCGATACCACCGGGCAACACCTGGCCAATACCTTGCGCGGTGTGTGGAGCCTGCGCCTGACAGGCCATGACGCCGGGCTCAAGGGCCTGCCGCTGCACGGCCTGGAGCTGCTGCTGGATATCGCGCCGCGTGGCCGTGGCCTGCGCGGCTACCTGGACACCGCCGAAAACCTGCGTGCCGAGGGCGAACCGCGTTACCGCGTACTGGGCGACCTGACGGGCGAAGGCACGTTGCTCTACTGGCGGCTGATCGACCGTGACTCGGCCGGTGGCGCGCCCGCCTATGAATTCAAAATGACCCTCGACGAGGTGTGGGCCGATTTCGCCAACGCCGGCAGCAGCACCCTCAGTGGGCAAATCCTCGATCTCGACCGCCCCCTGGCACTGACCGAGCGCGACAACCGCTTCATCGCCCACAAACAGCTGTTTCCCGAAGCCCGCCAGCGCATCGGCCTCAACCCGACCTTGCTGGCTTGGCTGATCGCGCCCGAACACCGCCTGTTTCACCAGCTCTGGCACGCCACCCGCGACCAGTGGCACAAGCTCTCCGAAGAAAAGCGCGACGCCCTGCGCGGCATCGGCTGGCAACCCGGCCCACGCGGGCAGGAGCGTGACGCCCGTGGCAAGCGCAAGGACCGCAACGGCTCGGGCATCGATTTCTTCTTCATGCACCGCCACATGCTCGGCACCGCGCGCTCGATGCAGGACCTGCCGTCATGGCCGCAATTTCCCGCCCCCCAGCCGGCGCTGGAGCGCGATCGCCTGGGCTTTTTGCGTTACTTCGACAACCACGATGGCTTCTCCCTGCCGCCCACCTGGTCGGCGCCGGACGACAGCGACTACACCCAGTGGGTCAGCGATATCAAGGCCGCCGAGACCTACCACAGCAACTTCCAGGTGTGGGAATCCCAATACCGCGACCCGCGCTATCTGGCGCGGTTGACCCTCGGCCAGTTGGGCTCGGAAATGGAGCTGGGCCTGCACGACTGGCTGCACATGCGCTGGGCGTCGGTGCCGCGCGACCCCTCCAATGGCGCGCCGGTGCCGTTCGCCCGCGACCCTTCGGACTTCGCGGCGCGCTGGTATGTGGCGCAAAACGATTTTCTCGGCGATCCGTTTTCATCCCATGTGAACCCCGTGTTCTGGCATTTTCACGGCTGGATCGATGACCGCATCGAAGACTGGTTCCGCGCCCATGCGCGTTTCAATCCGGGCGAAGTCAGCCGCATGCAAGTCAATGGCGTGGCCTGGTTTGCCCCGGGCCGCTGGGTGGAAGTGGGCGATCCGTGGCTGGGGCCGGATACCCATGGCTGCAGCACCACGCCGGGGTTGCAGATGGGCAAGTCGATGGAAATGGACCCGGAAACCATGAAGCTGGCGCTGCGCATTACCTTCAGCGCCGAAGACGACGGGTTGCAAGGGCTGTTCAAGCGCGTGCCGAGGCGGCCCTGGTACGCCCGGCACCTGAAGGTCAAGTCGCAGCCGGTTTGACCCTCAGGGGTTGCCCGGCACATTCGGCCACAGGTCGGCGACCAGGAACAGGCGCTCGGCTTCCTCCCAGTCTTCGCCCTGCTGCACCAGCCGCACCAGCAGTTGCGCCGGCGCCATCGGGTCCAGCGCTGTCAGCCACGTGTGCATCTGGGCCTCGCTCCACACCTCATCAGCCGGGTAATGCGCCGGGGCCAGCCAGGCGTGGCGCGGCAGGGGTTGCCAGCGGCCCGGCGGGCGCGTGGCGACAAAGTCCTGCCAGTCACGCTGATGCAACCAACTGCCGCGTAAATGCTGCGGATGGGCGCCCAGCGGCGGTTCGGCCGGGCCCGGCCACGGATACAGCAGGTAACCCCCGAGCCACAGGTGCGCGTCGAACTGTTGAACATCCAGCGCGGCCAGCACCTCGCGGCTTTCCGGGCGGGCGGAGATCGGCAGTTGATGCTCGGCCAGGTGCGCCAGCTTACGGTCGAGCCGGTCATGGCAGCCCGGGCCCAGCCATTGCTCGGTGGCCTGGCCATTACCGGCTTGCGGCCCGAGGTACAGCTTGATCGCCAGTTCCAGGTGGTGCACGCCATCGCGGTCGCGCAGCAGCATGTCCAGCTCGCCCAGCGTATGCCCGGCCCGGCGGATCGGCAGGTTGGCGGCCAGCAACTGAACGCCCGGTGCGTGCTGCACGGCGAATTGCCAGAGGCGCTCGTAATACAGGCCCAGGCGCCGCGTGCGTGCCAGGCTGAGCCAGTGCTGCAGGGCGCTGCTGTCCTCGTCCAACTGACGCAGCCAGTGTTCCAGCCGGCAGGGGGCCTGCACCCAGTCGCTGCCGGCCAGCGGGTGGCGTTGCGGCCATGGCGTCTGCGCCAGCATCGGCGGCGCCAGGATCACCCACGCGAGGTCGCGCACCTCGGGGTGACGCAATTGGCGGGGCAAGGTGTGCAGGTCGGGGAACACAGTCATGCTCCGAGCATAGCCTTTTAAGTGTGACGCAGCTGCGTGAGAACCATTGTCATCAAGGCTTTGCGCTGACAAAGGGTTTTGCCTGACGCGGCCTTTCACCCATAATCGTGGTTTTTCGCCGCACCCGGAACCCGCAGGAGCCCCATGGAGCAATTTCGCAATATCGGCATTATCGGTCGCCTGGGCAGTACCCAGGTGCTGGACACCGTCCGCCGGCTGAAAAAATTCCTGCTCGAACGCCACCTGCACGTGATCCTCGAAGACACCATCGCCGAGATTCTCCCCGGCCACGGCTTGCAGACGTCCTCGCGCAAGATGCTCGGCGAAGTGTGTGACATGGTGATTGTGGTCGGCGGCGATGGCAGCCTGCTGGGCGCCGCACGCGCTCTGGCGCGGCATAACGTGCCAGTGCTGGGGATCAACCGCGGCAGCCTGGGGTTTCTGACCGATATCCGCCCCGATGAGCTGGAAGTCGAAGTGGCCAAGGTGCTCGACGGCCATTACCTGGTGGAAAACCGCTTCCTGCTGCAGGCCGAAGTGCGCCGCCACGGCGAGGCCATCGGCCAGGGCGATGCGCTCAACGACGTGGTGCTGCACCCTGGCAAATCCACGCGGATGATCGAGTTCGAGCTGTATATCGACGGCCAGTTCGTGTGCAGCCAGAAGGCCGACGGCCTGATCGTCGCCACGCCGACCGGCTCCACCGCCTACGCGCTGTCGGCCGGTGGCCCGATCATGCATCCCAAGCTCGATGCCATTGTGATCGTGCCGATGTACCCCCATATGTTGTCCAGCCGGCCGATTGTGGTCGACGGCAACAGCGAGCTGAAAATCGTGGTGTCCAAAGACATGCAGATCTACCCGCAAGTCTCCTGCGACGGGCAGAACCATTTCACCTGTGCGCCCGGTGACACCATCACCGTGAGCAAGAAGGCGCAGAAGTTGCGCCTGATTCACCCGCTGGACCACAACTACTATGAAGTGTGCCGCACCAAGCTGGGCTGGGGCAGCCGCTTGGGGGGTGGAGGCGACTGATGCTCGATCCCGCGCGTAGCTACGACCTGATTGGTGACGTGCACGGTTGCGCTCATACCCTTGAGCACTTGCTCGAACGCCTGGGTTACCACAAGCAGGGCGGCACCTGGCGCCATCCGTCGCGCATGGCAGTGTTCCTCGGCGATATCATCGACCGTGGCCCGCGCATTCGCGAGGCGCTGCATATCGTCCACGATATGGCAGTGGCCGGTCAGGCGCTGTGCATCATGGGCAACCATGAGTTCAACGCGCTGGGCTGGACCACAGCGGCGCCGCCGGGCAGTGGCAAGCAGTTCGTGCGCGAGCACAACCCCCGGCATGCGCGGCTGATCCACGAAACCCTGACCCAGTTCGAGCAGCACCCGGGTGACTGGCAGGATTTCCTTGGCTGGTTCTACGACATGCCGCTGTTCGTCGACGCCGGGCGTTTTCGCGTGGTGCATGCGTGCTGGGACGAAAGTTTTATCCAGCCACTGCGCGCCCGATTCCCCGACGGCTGCATCGACCGGTCCTTTCTGCAGGCGGCCGCCGTGCCCGGCAGTTTTGCCTGCAACGCCTTCGACCGCCTGCTGCGCGGTACCGACATGCGCCTGCCCCACGGCTTGACGCTGACCGGCGGCGACGGCCTGACCCGCTCGTTCTTTCGCACCAAGTTCTGGGAGGACGACCCCAAGACCTACGGCGACGTGGTCTTCCAGCCCGACGCACTGCCCGAGCCGGTGGCGCGCACGCCGCTGTCCTCGAGCGAAAAAAATTCACTGCTGCGCTATGGCGTCGATGAACCCTTGCTGTTCGTCGGCCATTACTGGCGCAGCGGCAATCCGGCACCCATCCGCCCGAACCTGGCCTGCCTGGATTACAGCGCGGTGCTGTACGGCAAGCTGGTGGCGTACCGTCTGGACCAGGAAACCCGACTGGATCCGGCTAAATTCGTATGGGTCGACGTTGAGCGTCCCGAGGTTATTGAATGAGTACCGTGGCTGTATTGCGCTTGCCCCTGAGCGTCGACCTGGGCGGTTTCGTCAAGCTGCTGCAACGCATGCAAGTGCCCCATCACGTCAGTGAAGAGGCAGGCGAGCAGGTATTGTGGGTGCCCGAGGGCATCAGCGATGACGTGCGCGTGCTGTATCAGCGCTTTCCCGCCGGCGACCCCGACCGGCAACTGGATATTCCCGAGCAGGCGCCGGCCGCGCGCCCAGGCTTTGTGCAGCAAGTGCGCCACAGCCCGGTCACGGCGCTGGTGCTGCTGGCGAGTCTGATCGTGGGCGCGGTGACCCTGCTCGGTGAAAACCTGCAAGCCGTCGGTTGGCTGACCTTCCTGCCGTTTCGGGTCATGGGCGAGTACATCCAGTTCACCCCGTTCGCCCAGATGCTGGCCGAGGGGCAGTGGTGGCGGCTGGTCACGCCGATGCTGATCCACTTCGGCATCCTGCACCTGGCCATGAACGGCATGTGGTATTGGGAGCTGGGTCGGCGTATCGAAGCGCGCCAGGGCAGCATCAACCTGCTGGGCCTGACCCTGTTGTTCAGCCTGGTTTCCAACTATGCACAATACGCGTACGGCGGCCCCGGCCTGTTCGGTGGCTTGTCCGGCGTCCTGTATGGCCTGCTCGGGCATTGCTGGATCTTTCAACTGCTCTCGCCCAACCCTGCGTATCGCCTGCCCCGTGGGGTGCTGGCGATGATGCTGATATGGCTGCTGCTGTGCCTGTCGGGGCTGGTCTCGATGATCGGCTTCGGCGAAATCGCCAACGCGGCCCATGTGGGCGGGCTGGTCATCGGTTGCCTCACCGGTTTGCTGGGTGGTCTCTACAACCGCCGCAAAGCGTCTATTTGATAAGGAAGAGTCCCATGTCCTCTTTTGCTGAAATGATCGAAAATATCACCCCGGATATCTACGAGAGCCTCAAGCTCGCCGTGGAAATCGGCAAATGGTCCGATGGCCGCAAGCTCACCGCCGAGCAGCGCGAACTGTCGCTGCAGGCGATGATCGCCTGGGAGGTCCAGAACCTGCCGGAAGACCAGCGCACCGGTTACATGGGCCCGCAGGAATGCGCGTCCAAGGCCGAGACGGTGCCCAATATTCTGTTCAAGTCGGATGCGATCCATTGATTGAAATTGGTCGCGGTGCAGTCAGCAAAATGTCGGCGCAACTCGGTGAGCCGACCGTTCAGTACGCGTTTCGCCTGGGAAGCACGGAGGTGCCGGTCAATCCCCTGATCGGCACCCACATCCGCCTGGAGTTTCTCGGCGCCATCCATTGCAGCCATTGCGGGCGCAAGACCAAGACCAGCTTCAGCCAGGGCTACTGCTACCCGTGCATGACCAAACTGGCCCAGTGTGACCTGTGCATCATGAGCCCGGAGCGCTGTCATTACGACGCCGGCACCTGCCGTGATCCGGTGTGGGGCGAAACCTTCTGCATGACCGACCATGTGGTGTACCTGGCCAATTCGTCGGGGATCAAGGTCGGCATCACCCGCGCGACCCAGTTGCCGACCCGCTGGCTCGACCAGGGGGCCAGCCAGGCGCTGCCGATCATGCGCGTGGCGACGCGTCAGCAATCGGGTTTCGTCGAAGACCTGTTTCGCAGCCAGGTGGCCGACAAGACCAACTGGCGCGCCCTGCTCAAGGGCGATGCGCAGACCGTTGATCTCAAGCAAGTGCGCGATGAGCTGTTCGCCAACTGCGCCGAATGTCTGGTGACGTTGCAGGAACGCTTTGGCCTGCAGGCCATCCAAACCATTGCCGACGTTGAGCCGCTCACTATTCGTTACCCGGTCGAGCAGTACCCGACCAAGATCGTCAGCTTCAACCTGGACAAGAACCCGATTGCCGAAGGCACGCTGCTGGGGATCAAGGGCCAATACCTGATCTTCGATACCGGCGTTATCAATATTCGTAAATACACGGCCTACCAGCTCGCCGTGCATCAGTAGAAGGACTCCCAGCATGCGCACCGAACAACCGAAGATGATTTACCTGAAGGACTATCAGGCGCCGGACTACCTGATCGACGAGACGCACCTGACCTTCGAGTTGTTCGAGGACCACAGCCTGGTCCACGCGCAGCTGGTGATGCGCCGCAACCCCGAGCGCGGCGCCGGCCTGCCGCCGCTGGTGCTGGATGGGCAACTGCTGGAACTGTTGAACGTGAACCTGGCCGATCAGGCGCTGACCGCCGCTGACTACCAGTTGACCGACAGCCACCTGACCGTGCAGCCAACGAGTGCGACCTTCACCCTCGACACCACGGTCAAGATCCACCCGGAAACCAACACCGTGCTGGAAGGCCTGTACAAGTCCGGCAGCATGTTCTGCACCCAGTGCGAGGCCGAAGGCTTTCGCAAGATCACCTATTACCTTGACCGCCCGGACGTGATGAGCACCTTCACCACCACGGTGATCGCCGAGCAACACCGTTACCCGGTGCTGCTGTCCAACGGCAACCCGATTGCCAGCGGCCCTGGCGAAGACGGCCGGCACTGGGCGACCTGGGAAGACCCGTTCAAGAAACCCGCCTACCTGTTCGCGCTGGTGGCCGGTGACCTGTGGTGCGTCGAAGACAGCTTCACCACCATGACCGCGCGCGAAGTGGCGCTGCGCATCTACGTCGAGCCGGAAAATATCGACAAGTGCCAGCACGCCATGACCAGCCTGAAAAAATCCATGCGCTGGGACGAAGAAACCTACGGCCGTGAGTACGATCTCGACATCTTCATGATCGTTGCGGTCAACGATTTCAACATGGGCGCCATGGAAAACAAGGGCCTCAACATCTTCAACTCCAGCGCCGTGCTGGCCCGCGCCGAAACCGCCACCGACGCCGCGCACCAGCGCGTCGAGGCGATCGTCGCCCACGAATATTTCCACAACTGGTCGGGTAACCGCGTCACCTGCCGCGACTGGTTTCAGCTGTCGCTCAAGGAAGGCTTCACCGTGTTCCGTGATTCGGGCTTCTCCGCCGACATGAACTCGGCCACGGTCAAGCGCATCCAGGACGTGGCCTATCTGCGAACCCACCAGTTTGCCGAAGACGCCGGCCCCATGGCCCACGCGGTGCGTCCGGACAGCTTTATCGAGATCTCCAACTTCTACACCCTTACCGTGTACGAAAAGGGTTCGGAAGTGGTCGGCATGATCCACACCCTGCTCGGTGCCGACGGTTTCCGCAAAGGCAGCGACCTGTACTTTGAACGCCACGATGGCCAGGCGGTGACCTGCGACGACTTCATCAAGGCGATGGAAGACGCCAACGGCGCCGACCTCAGCCAGTTCAAGCGCTGGTACAGCCAGGCCGGTACGCCCCGTCTGGCGGTGAGCGAAGCCTTTGATGCGGCCGCCAATACCTACAGCCTGACGTTCCGCCAGAGCTGCCCGGCAACGCCGGACAAGGTCGAAAAACTGCCGTTCGTGATTCCGGTGGAACTGGGCCTGCTGGACGGGAAGGGCGCCGGCATTCCATTGCGCCTGGCGGGTGAAGCAACTGCCGGCGCCACGTCGCGGGTGATTTCGGTGACCGAAGCCGAGCAGACCTTCACCTTTGTCGATATCGCTGAACAGCCGTTGCCTTCGCTGCTGCGTGGGTTCTCGGCGCCGGTGAAACTGAGCTTCCCGTACAGCCGCGACCAACTGATGTTCCTCATGCAGCACGACAGCGACGGTTTCAACCGCTGGGATGCCGGCCAGCAACTGTCGGTGCAGGTCTTGCAGGAACTGATCGGCCAGCACCAGGCCGGCCAGGCGCTGAAGCTGGATCAACGCCTGATCAATGCACTGCGCTCGGTATTGAGTGATGAAAGCCTGGACCAGGCCATGGTCGCCGAAATGCTCTCGCTGCCCGGCGAAGCGTACCTGGCGGAAATCAGCGAAGTCGCCGATGTGGATGCGATCCACGCCGCCCGCGAGTTCGCGCGCAGGCAACTGGCGGATAACCTGTTCGAAGGCCTGTGGTTGCGTTATCAGGCCAATCGCGAGTTGTCCAAGCAGACCCCGTATGTCGCGGCGGCCGAGCATTTTGCCCGTCGCGCGCTGCAGAACATCGCGCTGTCGTACCTGATGCTCAGCGGCACACCGCAAGTGCTGGCGGCCACCCTCGATCAGTTCGACACCAGCGACAATATGACCGAGCGCCTGACCGCGCTCGCGGTGCTGGTGAACTCGCCCTTCGAGGCGGAGAAGGCGCAGGCGTTGGCGGTGTTCGCCGAGAACTTCAAGGACAACCCGCTGGTCATGGACCAGTGGTTCAGCGTGCAGGCCGGCAGCACCCTGCCGGGCGGACTGGCGCGGGTCAAGGCGCTGATGCAGCATCCGGCGTTCACCATCAAGAACCCGAACAAGGTACGCGCCTTGATCGGTGCGTTTGCCGGGCAGAACCTCGTCAACTTCCATGCCGCCGATGGCTCGGGCTACCGCTTCCTGGCGGACCTGGTGATCGAGTTGAACACGTTGAACCCGCAGATCGCCTCGCGCCAGTTGGCACCGCTGACGCGCTGGCGCAAATACGACGCTGCGCGCCAGGCGCTGATGAAGGCCGAGCTGGAGCGCATTCGTGGCTGCGGTGAGCTGTCCAGCGATGTGTTTGAGGTGGTCAGCAAGAGCCTGGCGTAAATCGATATAGCGCAGGCGAACTCCGAGTGTGGGAGGGGGCTTGCTCCCGATAGCGGTGTACCAGTCAATTGATTTTTGGCCGGTCCGGCGCCATCGGGAGCAAGCCCCCTCCCACAGTTGATTGTGGTGTGGTCAGGGCAGGTATCCATGACGTTCGAATCGCCCCTTGCGGCCTACCGGCACGCCATTGCGCAGCAGGGCTTCGTCCCCGACGACGCCCAGCGCCGGGCGGTCGAGGCGCTGCACGCCTGCCATGAAGCCTTGCACGAGGGCCGTGCACCGATCACCGGCGTCTACCTCTGGGGGCCGGTGGGCCGTGGCAAGACCTGGCTGATGGACCAGTTTTACCAAAGCCTGCGGGTGCCTGCGCGGCGTCAGCACTTCCATCACTTCATGGCCTGGGTGCATCAGCGCTCGTTCCAGCTCACCGGCATCCAGGATCCCTTGCAGGCGCTGGCCCGTGAGCTCAGCCAGGCCGTGCGGGTGCTGTGCTTCGATGAGTTGTTCGTCAACGACATTGGCGATGCGATCATTCTCGGCCGTCTGTTCCAGGTGATGTTCGAGCACGGCGTGGTGGTGGTGTGCACCTCCAATCAGCCACCCGACCAGTTGTATGCCGGTGGCTTCAACCGCGAGCGTTTCCTGCCGGGCATCGCGGCGATCCAGCAGCATATGCACGTGGTGGCCGTGGACGGCGGCGAGGATCATCGTTTGCACCCGGGCGTGGATGTGCAGCGCTACTGGGTCAATCAGGCCGATGCACTGGCGGCGGTGTTCGAGACATTGAGCGACGGGCCAGCGCTCGGCGGCGGGGCGATCAGCGTAGGGCATCGTTCGATCATGACGGTGCAGGCCAGTGACACGGTGCTGTGGTGCCGCTATCCCGACTTGTGCGAGCAACCCCTGGCCGCGATGGACTTCATGCTCTTGTGCGATCGTTTCAAAGCGATTCTGCTGGGTGAGGTGCCCAACCTCAGTGCACAACAGCGTCCGGGGCGCATCGCCCGAGGCACTGAAGACGCTGCCACGCGCGTGGTAGCGGGGGATCGCGAACTGCCGCAGTTGTCGGTGCACGATGATAGCGTGCGTCGCTTCATTGCTTTGGTGGATGAGTGCTATGACCGCAAGGTGCCGCTGTTCATAGAGGCCAGCGTGCCGCTGCAAAGCCTGTACACGGAGGGTTATCTGGCGTTCCCATTTCGACGGACCCTGAGCCGACTGCAGGAGATGCAATGGCAGCGTTTTGGTCTGTGACAAACTTTTCGCTGCGTAAGCTTCGCTTTTTCGTACATGCCTTTGTAGTGAATCGCCTTCATCCGCTGCTGACTCCGCGCTTACAATCGGTGCCCTCAAAGGGAGCCGATTCCCTTGCTGTCATGATCGAGGACGCTGATGGACACCCCTGATATCCTGGTGCTGCAAGCCAGTTACACCAATCCGGTGCACGCCGAGGCGATTGCCCTGGTGCTCAACCATTACGCCGAACACCCCATGGGCGGGGGGCACAGCCTGCCCGCCGACCTTGTGCAGCAACTGCCGGCCGAACTGGCCAAGCGCCCCTACGCTTTCAGCGTGCTGGCGTTTGTGGGGGGCGAGCCTGCCGGTCTGGTCAATTGTTTTGAAGGCTTTTCCACCTTTGCCTGTCGCCCGTTGGTCAACGTCCACGATGTGGCGGTGATGGAAGCGTTTCGCGGCCTGGGGTTGAGCCAGAAGATGCTGCAAAAGGTCGAGGAAATCGCGCGCCAGCGCGGCTGCTGCAAAATCACCCTGGAAGTGCTGGAAGGCAATGAAGTGGCACAGTCGGCCTATCGAAAGTTCGGGTTCGATGATTCGGTATTTGATCCGGCCAATGGCCGCATGCTGTTCTGGAATAAACCGCTTTAATAAATAACCGCAAAAAAAGGGCGCCATTAAATGGCGCCCAATAAACCGTTTGCCAAAGGCGCGCAGTGGTAACGGGTGGTGCAGATTAACGAAGCGTTAAATTAACTGTTTGGCTGCTGCTGTTCGTCGGTATCGGCTTTTAATGTCTTGCCGTCAGCGGAAGCAGTTTGTTCGTTAGTGCCGTGGGTCTTTTCCTGCATGAAGGTGAAGTCATTGTAGAACTGCTTCGAACGCTCCGAGCCACCTTCTGCAAAGGCGGCGGCGGAGGTCAGGGTCATCAGGCTGGCAAGCATCAAGGTCGAAAGTTTCATGGCAGTATTTCCATTAAGAGTGATCGTTGTTCGTTCGCTCCACGGGCGAACTCATGGGGCGATTGTGGGGCGATCTTATTAAGTGGAAATTAACGCAAGCAACAGTCAGTGATAACAACTTTGTTAACGTTGCAGACGCGGACCTCAGAGTTTCCAGTCCATCGCCAACGTGATCGAGCGTGGGTCGCCCCAGTACACGCCGTTATAAAAGCCGACGCGCTCATAGTACTTTTTATCGAATAAATTATTGACGTTAAGCGACGCCGAAACATGTTCGTTGAACTGGTAGCGGGACATCAGGTTCACCAGCGAGTAAGCCTGTTGAGTGATCTTCGCCCGAGTGGTGATGGGGTTGCCCTTGGCGTCGCGCTCGCCGGTCGGCCTGTTGCTCCAGGCATAGGTTTCGCTCTGCCAGTTGAAGGCGCCGCCCACCGTCAACTGGCGCCACGCGCCCGGCAGCCGATATGCACTCGACAGCCGCAGCAGGTTCAGCGGTTGCTCGACGTTGTTGCGTTGGCCCTTGCCGTTCACGGAGTGGGTGTAGGTGTAGCCCGCCGTGATATTCCAGTCGGGCATCACTTCACCGGCCAGCTCCACTTCAAACCCGCGCACCTTGTTGCCCTTGCCGCCTGATTTGTAGAACGACTCTCTCGTCTTTGGGTCCGGCGGCACTGAGTCGTCCAGCTCCGCAACGTTGTCCTGGGTACTCCAGAAATAGGCGGTGGCAAGGTTCAAGCGCTCATTGAGCAGGCTGCCCTTGAGGCCCACCTCATAATTGCTGCCGACCACGGGCTCCAGGTATTTTCTGCTGGCATCACGTCGGTCCTGCGGTTTGAAGATGTCGGTGTAGCTCGCGTAAACGGTGTAGGCCGGGGTCAGGTCGTAAAGCAGGCCGGCGTAGGGCGTCCACATATCATTGTGGACCTGGTGGTTTTTATCGGACTTGATCCACTGGTCGTCATTATCGTATTGGGGCCAGGAGTTTTCGATTTCCCAACTGCCATAGCGGCTGCCCAGTACCGCGTGCGTGCGGTCAGTCAGGCTCAGGCGTGTGGCCAGGTAGCCCGCTTTCTGCTCCTTGCGGCTGTGTTCACCCTTGAGACCGGTGGTGACATCGGCAAACTTGCCGATGCCGCCCATGTGCTTCCAGTCTTCGATGGTGCGGTAGCCGTCGGGCAGTACATTGCGCTGATGCGGCGAAGCGTCTCTTTGCTGCGATTGGCCGTAGCCCATCATCAATTCATGCTGCCGCCCCAGTAACGAATAGGCGCCGGAAAGGTTGAAGTCGAACACGTCCATCCTGGAGGTGCCGACCATGCGACTGGCCCAGGCGCCCATGCCGCTGCGGTCCGCATTCGGGAAGCCGGTGCCGCCGTAATACACCTTGCCGTCGGTATCGCTTTGTCGGTGGGTGTAAGCGGCTTTCAGGCGCCAGTCCCCGCCCAGTTTGTGATCGAGGGTAGTGAACAGGGTTTTGTCGGTCAGCGGCCAGGAGCTCCAGTGCGCGGCCATGTTGGTGGAGCGTGACAGCCCGGCCTTGCCCCCCTGGCTGTTCCAGTAAGGCACGGTGCCCCAGGAGGTGCCTTGCACCTGCTTGTCCTGATAGTCATAGCCCACCGCAAGCACGGTGTCGTCACTCAGGTCGCCTTCCAGAATGCCGTAGCCCACCACGCGCTGAAGCGTGTAGTTGTCACGGTACGATTGACTGTCGCGGTAGGCCAGCACGCCGCGCCCGCGCAGCCTGCCGTCAAACGCC
This sequence comes from Pseudomonas sp. PvP025, assembly GCF_017832155.1. Taxonomy (NCBI): domain Bacteria; kingdom Pseudomonadati; phylum Pseudomonadota; class Gammaproteobacteria; order Pseudomonadales; family Pseudomonadaceae; genus Pseudomonas; species Pseudomonas sp. PvP025. Next base: position 919,969 of record NZ_JAFIBJ010000001.1, read on the forward strand.
AGCGGGCCGCCCACGTCCACGTAGCTGTGGTAGTTGTCATAGCTGCCGGCGCTGAGCCCGGTTTTAGCCTGCCATTGGCCGGTCGGCCGCTTGCGCACCATATTGACCGTGGCCGACGGGTCGCCCGCGCCGGTGGTCAAGCCGGTGGCACCGCGTACCACTTCGATACGGTCGTAAATGATGGTGTCGGCGTCGGACTTCATGAAGCCGAAGGTATTGAGCATCCCGTCGACCTGGAAGTTGCTGATGCCGTAGCCGCGGGCCGAGTACGAGGCCCTGTCCGAGTCGTTGTGCTGCACCACGACGCCGGTGGTCTGGCGCAAGGCCTCGGTCAGGGTGTTGAGGTTGAAGTCGTCCATTTGCTGGCGGGTGACCACCGAGACCGATTGCGGGGTCTCCTTGATGGACAGGTTCAGGCGTGTGGCGGTGCTCATGGCGCCGGTGGTGTAGGCCCCGGTGTGTTCGGTGTTGGTATCCAGGCCCTCGGCGGTGACGCTGGTGGCGGCCAGTTCGAGTGCCGTGGAAGACGTGTGCTCGGGATCGGTTTCAGCCAGAAGCTCAGGGCTGAAGACGCCGCCGAAGAGGCCGAGGGTGAGGGTGATGGAGCGGGTGAAGGGCGAAAGCATGGTGGCAGACTCCTTTTTTCTTTGTAGCCTTTTCGATAAAAAAGGCCTTGGCTCAAAGACGAAAGGAGTCGTGCAACTTTAGGCTTAAACAAGAATGATTATTATCTTCTTGTTTCAGGGGGGGCTACTTGAGTACTACCTCGTTCGGTTCGATCTTCTTCGGCTTGATCAGGCTGAAGTCGATCAAGCCCTTCTGTTTGGTCTCGTAAGGATTGCCGATCATCAGCGGACGCGGCTTGAAGCTGTCACTCACCAGGCTTCGGCTGCGGTCCCATTCGTCGAAGCTCAACCCGGCCAGATCGGCCCAGGTGTGAATCAACTGCGAGCTGCTGTAAGGGCGTTGCAGGTCGCCGGCAAAACTCCAGTCGTGGCTTTCGCGCCATTTGGGCGACGCGTAGGCCATGAACGGGATGGTGTACATCGGCGCGGTCGGCTTGGCTTCGTTACGGCCCAGGGTGCTGTGACCGACGGAGTCGAACACGTCTTCGCCGTGGTCCGACAGGTACAGCAAAAAGCCGTTGGGATCGCTTTTGGCGTAGTCCTTGATCAGGCTCGACACCACGAAATCGTTGTACAGCACCGCGTTGTCGTAGCTGTTGTAGGTTGGCAACTGCGCATCGCTGACGCCCTTCGGCACGCCCTGGCGGTCGGTGAACTTGTCGAAGCTGGGCGGGTAGCGGTACTGGTAGCTCATGTGTGTGCCCAACAGGTGCACCACGATGAACTTGCGCTCGGCGCCGTCGGCCAGGGCCTTGGCGAAGGGCGCCAGCACGTCGCCGTCGTACTGGCGGGCGTTCTGGTTGCGATTATTGTTGAGGTACACCTGCTCGTCGGCCTGTTCGGAAAAGGTCGTCAGCATGGTGTTGCGCTTGGTCATGGTCTGCTGGTTGGTGATCCAGTAGGTCTTGTAACCGGCCTGTTTCATCACGCTGACAATCGACGGAGTCTTGAGGTACAGGTCGGGGTTCTCTTCGTCGGCGAACGTCAGCACCTGTTGCAGCGCCTCGATGGTGTAGGGGCGCGGGGTGATGACGTTGTCGAACACCGCCAGTTGATCACGCAACTTGTCGAGTTCCGGCGTGGTGTTGCGCGGGTAGCCGTAGAGGCTCATGCGCTGGCGGTTGGTCGACTCGCCGATGACCAGCACCAGGGTCGACGGCTGACCGGCGTTGTTGTCCTTGAGGTTTTTCAGGGGCGGGATCTGGCTGGCGCTGGTGAGCATGCCCTGCATGTTGTCCAGCTGTTCGGTGTAGCGACGGTAAGCCACGATCATCTGCCACGGCACGGCGGGCTCGATGCGGGTTTCGAAACGGTCGATGGCCTGTTCCATGGTGTCGCTGGTGGCGATCTGCTTGACCAGCGGGTAACCGACCACGGCCAGTACGATGGCGGCAGCGGCCAGCATCGACTGCCCGCGCGGCATGTACACCGGGCGCAGGCGGGTCCACAGGAACACGGCGAAGGCGGTGTGGGCGATAAACGCCAGCACGATCCACCACGCGAAATATTGGGTCGCGTACTCGCCGGCTTCAGAGATGTTCGACTCGAACATGATGAAGATGACGCTCTGGGAAAATTCCTGCTGGTAAATGAAGAAATAACCCAGGCTGGCCATGGAACATGCCCACAGCACCACACCGATCAAAGCCGCCAGCAAGCGTGTACGGCGCGGGAATAAAAGCATCGGCGCCAGCCACAGCGCACTCATGAAGAAGGCCTGACGAAACCCGCTGAAACCGGAAGTGCCGGTCAGCTGGATCAGCAGTTGGGTAATACCCGAGAAGTACCAGAAGAACAGAAACAGCCAACCGAAGCCGGCCCAATCAAAGCCTTTTGCAGACGCAGTGCTGCGCTTGAACATCGCCATCCAACGCTCCAACCCAATTATTTTCAGCCGGCGCGCAGGAACGCGCGCCAACAGAGGCCGCCCTTGCATGGGGTGGCCCTTCGGGCGGGGAGTATCGGGGAGAGAGTGTGAAAACTTTGTCAGCGCTCTGTAAGCATTATCTTACAGAGCGGTTCAGCACAGCGCGGGGCGGGCGCCGGAGGTCTGTTCGAGCTGGCCTTGCAGGTGCGAGCGCAGACGCAGGACTTCCTGCTGCAGTTGATCGCGTTCGTCCTTCAACTGGCGCAATTCATCGCGACGGATACTGACGTAAAGCGTCTGTGGAGGACGGGACATCTGTGCTGTGCTCATTGCTTGCCTCGCAAATAGCCGGTAGATCGCGGTGCCGGAACGCCGAATGGGAGTTCTCGGCATCAGTCGGAAGCAATTCTGAATTCTTTTTTCCATCAAGGGAACTTTTTTATTTTTGGCGGTCGTGTGACTTTTGCTGCAGTGATGGTGAAACGATGGCAACTTTTTTAGCATGAAACTCCCGCTATCCGCTCTGGACTAACCCTCATTAGCCTCATTGCGCTATAAACTATGTCACACATTTTTTAGCAGTTAGGAGCATCAGCACATGCAACTGGGGATTATTGGACTAGGCCGCATGGGCGGTAACATTGCGCGGCGCCTGATGCTCAATGGGCATACCACCGTTGTTTATGACCGTAACGAAGCATTCGTCAAAGGCTTGAGCGAGGAGGGCGCCACCGGCGTCGCCGACTTGAAAGCCCTGGTGGCCGGGCTGCAGAAGCCTCGCGCCGTGTGGGTCATGTTGCCGGCAGGCGACCCGACCGAAGACACCATCAATGCGTTGAGCGAGCTGCTGGAAGACGGTGACGTGATCATCGATGGCGGCAACACCAACTACAAGGACGACGTACGCCGCGGCAAGGCCCTGGCGGAAAAGGGCCTGCACTATGTGGACGTCGGCACCTCCGGCGGCGTCTGGGGCCTGGAGCGCGGCTACTGCATGATGATCGGCGGCGACGTCGAGACCGTGCAGCGCCTCGACCCGATCTTCAAGAGCCTGGCCCCGGGCGTTGGCAGCATCCCGCGAACCAGGGACCGTTCCGCCAGCGCCGATCCGCGTGCCGAGCACGGCTACATCCACGCCGGACCTGCGGGCGCCGGGCATTTCGTCAAAATGATCCACAACGGCATCGAGTACGGGATGATGCAGGCGTTCGCTGAAGGCTTTGACATCCTCAAGACCAAGAACTCGGACAATCTGCCCCAGGACCAGCGCTTTGACCTCAATGTGGCCGACATCGCCGAAGTCTGGCGCCGCGGCAGCGTGGTGTCGTCGTGGTTGCTGGACCTCACCGCCGACGCGCTGGCCACCGACCCGAAACTCGACGGTTACTCCGGTTCCGTCGCCGACAGTGGCGAAGGCCGCTGGACCATCGAAGCCGCCATGGAGCAGGCCGTGCCGGTCCCGGTGCTGTCCACCTCGCTGTTCGCACGCTTCCGCTCGCGTCAGCAGAGCACCTACGGTGACAAAATGCTCTCTGCCATGCGCTTCGGCTTTGGCGGTCACGTGGAGACTTCCAAAAAATGACCGCCAACGGCAAAAAACCACAGGCCGAGCCCGCACCACCCACCACGCTGTTTTTGTTTGGCGCCCATGGCGACCTGGTCAAGCGCCTGCTGATGCCGGCGCTGTACAACCTTAGCCGTGATGGCTTGTTGGGCGATGGCCTGCGGATTGTCGGCGTCGATCACAACGCCATCAGCGATGCCGATTTCGCCAAGAAGCTCGAAGATTTCATTCGCACCGAAGCCGCGAGCAAGGTCAAGGGCAATGCCGAGCATGCCCTCGACCCCGAGCTGTGGGCGCAGTTGGCCAAGGGCATCAGCTATGTCGAGGGCGACTTTCTCGACGACAGCACCTACGCCGACATCGGCAGGAAGATCGCCGACAGCGGCACCGGCAACGCGGTGTTCTACCTGGCCACCGCGCCGCGCTTCTTCAGTGAAGTGGTGCAGCGCCTGGGCAGTGCCGGTTTGTTGACGGAAACCGACGAGAGCTTCCGCCGCGTGGTCATCGAGAAGCCGTTCGGCTCCGACCTGGCGACCGCCGAAGCGCTGAACGCGTGCCTGCTCAAGGTGATGAGCGAGAAGCAGATCTATCGCATCGACCATTACCTGGGCAAGGAGACGGTGCAGAACATCCTGATCAGCCGTTTCTCCAACGTGCTGTTCGAGGCGTTCTGGAACAACCATTACATCGACCACGTGCAGATCACCGCCGCCGAAACCGTTGGCGTGGAAACCCGGGGTAATTTCTTCGAGAAAACCGGCACCCTGCGCGACATGGTGCCTAATCACCTGTTCCAGTTGCTGGCGATGGTCGCCATGGAACCGCCGGCGGCCTTCGGTGCCGACGCGGTGCGGGGTGAAAAGGCCAAGGTGATCGGTGCCGTGCGGCCCTGGTCGCTGGAAGATGCGCGGGCCAACTCGGTGCGGGGGCAGTACACCGCCGGCGAAATCGGCGGCAAGTCACTGCCCGGCTACCGCGAAGAAGCCAACGTGGCACCTGACAGCAGCACCGAGACGTTTGTTGCCCTCAAGGTGATGATCGACAACTGGCGCTGGGTGGGCGTGCCGTTCTACCTGCGTACCGGCAAGCGCATGAGCGTGCGTGACACCGAAATCGTGATCTGCTTCAAGCCTGCGCCCTACGCGCAGTTTCGCGACACCGATGTGGACGAACTCGAGCCCACCTACCTGAAAATCCAGATTCAGCCCAACGAGGGCATGTGGTTCGACCTGCTGGCGAAAAAGCCCGGGCCGACCCTGGACATGGCCAACATCCAGCTGGGCTTTGCCTACAAGGACTTCTTCGAGATGCAGCCGTCGACCGGGTACGAAACCCTGATCTACGATTGCATGACCGGCGACCAGACCTTGTTCCAGCGGGCCGACAACATCGAAAACGGCTGGCGTGCGGTGCAGCCGTTTCTTGATGCGTGGCAGCAGGACGACGGGATCCAGGCCTACAAGGCGGGCGAGGACGGCCCGGCCGCCTCCGATGCATTGCTGGCGCGCGACGGTCGCACCTGGCACAGCCTCGGATGAGTGACGCGGCGATCCATCCCATCCGTTTTATCCTGAGTGACGTGGACGGCACCTTGTTGCATCCGGACCACCGCCTCAGCCAGCGCACTGCCGATGCGGTGCGGGCGTTGCGCGAGGCCGGGGTGTTTTTCAGCCTGGCCAGCGGGCGGCCGCCCAAGGCCATGCATCATCTGATCGAGGCCTTCGGCATCGATGTGCCGGTGGCGGGCTTCAACGGTGGCACGCTGATCAACCCCGATGGCAGCATTCTGGTTGCCCACCACCTGCCGGCGGAGGCGGCGCTGATTGCCTTGGCGCTGTTCTCGGCCGAGCCGGACGTGGAAGTCTGGGTGTTCGCCGACGGTGACTGGTTGCGGCGTGATCCGCCGGGGCCTATGGAGCCGCGCGAGGCTGCAGGGCTGGGCTATGGCCCAATCGTGGTGGAGAGTTTCGAGCCGTACCTGGATCGGGTCGACAAGATTGTCGCGGCCAGCAACAACACCGGCTTGCTGGTGGAGCTGGAAGCGCAGTTGCATCCCAAGGTAGAGGGCCTGGCTCAGGTATCACGTTCGCAACCGGTTTACCTGGATGTGACGGCGATGCTGGCCAACAAGGGCGAGGCCTTGAAGACCCTGGCGGCGCACCTTGGGGTGCCGCTTGCGCAGACCGCCGCCATTGGCGACGGCGGCAATGACCCGGCGATGTTTCACGTGGCGGGGTTGTCGATTGCCATGGGCCAGGCGGAAGAAACCGTCAAGCACCAGGCGACTGTCGTCACCGGCAGCAATCTGGATGATGGCGCGGCGGAGGCGTTCGAACGCTTTATTCTCGCGCCGCGCGCAGGCTCTTAGAGGCCCAGCTTAAACGGGCGATCACTGTTTGCAGTGATCGCCCGTCAGGGTCATGCCTTACTTGGGCATTGCCCAGGACTGCAACTGGTAGCCGTGCTCGTCGAGTTCGGCACGGGCCTGCAACAGCAGATCTTCCAATTGCGCCGGGTCGGTGTAAGCGCTTGACGACAGCTGCTTGCTGCCGATGCGGGTGTTGGTGCGGTCGATGACGCTCAGGCTGAGGGCGCCAACGCCATCATGCCAGGCCACGCACTGAAAGGGCTGGAAGGCACGGTCTGCGATCAAAAGAGCTTCGTTGATGCGGAGCGGGGCGTTCATGTGGGTCTTCTCTCTGTATGCCCATTCAAGTCAGCACCGGCGGTTGGGCTGACCGTGCGGTGGGTTACTTGTACTGATGCACGATGCCCGGGTTCGGGTCACATACTGACGCAATTAATTTTCAAGGCTTGATCTGCGGATGAAGACGGTGGCTTTTTGCCCGCACTTATAGCGAAATGTTACATAGTGCTCGTCAATAAATTGATAGTGTGGCAGTCAGGCGTCCCAAATCCTTGTTTATAAATAACTTTAACAATTTTGACGCCAAGGAATAGTCATGATTGTTACACCCGTCCCGCGACGCTTGCTTGTGGTTGACCCCTGTGACGATTGTCACGGCCTGCTGCCCGGTTTGCGCGCCGCCGGCTGGGACGTGGACAGTTGCGCACTGGAAACGGTAGGGGACCGCTCCTGTGATATCGGTTTGTTGCGTTTGCAGCCGTATCACCTGGAGCGCCCCGAGGCCGTCAAGGAACTGATCAGCCGCAGCGGCACCGAATGGATTGCTGTGCTCGACCAGGACGTACTGCGCCTGCAGAACGTCGGCGATTTTGTCTGCGAGTGGTTTTTCGACTTCCATACCCTGCCGTTCGATGTGTCGCGAGTGCAGGTCATTCTCGGCCGTGCGTTCGGCATGGCGCGCTTGCGCGGCAAGGGCAACACGCCGGTGGACGGGCCCGAACACGAATTACTCGGCGACAGCAGGGCGATCCGCGAGCTGCGCAAGTTGCTGTCAAAGTTGGCGCCCACCGAGTCACCGGTGCTGATTCGTGGTGACAGCGGCACCGGCAAGGAGCTGGTCGCCAAGACCCTGCACCGCCAGTCCCAGCGCCATGCCAGGCCATTCGTGGCGATCAACTGCGGTGCCATCCCCGAACACCTGATCCAGTCCGAACTGTTCGGCCATGAAAAAGGCGCGTTTACCGGCGCCCATCAGCGCAAGATCGGCCGCATCGAAGCCGCGAATGGCGGCACCCTGTTTCTCGATGAAATCGGCGACTTGCCGATGGAGCTGCAAGCGAACCTGCTGCGCTTTCTCCAGGAAAAACAGGTCGAACGCGTCGGCGGCAGTCAGCCGATACCGGTGGATGTGCGGGTACTGGCGGCGACCCACGTCGACCTCGAAGCGGCGGTGGTCAAGGGCACCTTTCGCGAAGACCTGTATTACCGCCTGAATGTGCTGCAAGTGGTCACCGCGCCCCTGCGCGAGCGGCACGGTGACGTCGCGATGCTGGCCAACCACTTTTCACGCTTCTACAGCCAGGAAACCGGCCGCCGCCCGCGCAGTTTCAGCGAAGACGCGCTGGTTGCCATGGGGCAGCATCCCTGGCCGGGCAACGTGCGTGAACTGGCCAACCGCGTACGCCGCGGTCTGGTACTGGCCGAAGGGCGCCAGATCGAGGCCACCGACCTGGGCTTGCTGGGCAAGCGGGCCGTGTCGCCACCCATGGCCACACTGGAAGACTACAAGCACCGCGCCGAACGCCAGGCGTTGTGCGACGTGCTCAATCGACACAGCGACAACCTGAGCATCGCGGCCCGCGTGCTGGGCGTCTCCCGCCCCACGTTCTACCGGTTATTGCACAAGCACCAGATCCGCTAGACGCGCCCACTCCACGTCCACACCTTGAGGCTAGCGGGCTTGTCGCGGGTGATTGGGTTGTTGTGGCGAGCGGGCTTGCCCTAATGCCGTTCAGTTAAGCGCAGATTCCCTGTGGCGAGCAGGCTTGTCCTGCGTTGGGCTGCGCAGCAGCCCCAAAACCAGGCGCTGAGCCGTATCAGGTACACCGCGTTTTGCTTGATGGGGGGCGCTGCGCACCCCAACGCGGGGCAAGCCCGCTCGCCACGACAGCCCGCTCGCCACAACAAGTCCGCACCCAAGGACGCGTTGGGCATTCAGAAGTAATACGGAAACTTCAGGCTGAACGTAAAGTCCGGCGCATCGTCCGTCATGCCGATCGCTAGGTTCGGCACGATGGTCAGGTTGTCCGACGCCGCAATCGTCATGCCCACGTTGAAATAGCCCGCGTTGGCATCGCTGGACACCACCGACTGCCAATCCTGCCCGCTTTGCTTGACCTTGCTTTTGCGCTGTATCACGTCGGACACCGAGAACGACATGCTCATCTTCTCGTTCAGCGCGAATGCCACGCCCACGCCGAACTGGAAGCTGTCGCCCAGTTGGATCTTGCCGGGCACCTTCTGATTGACGTTGGGGCTGATGTCGCTGAACGAGTCCTCGAAGTTGTGGGTGTAGGACAGCGAACCGAACAGCACCGCCGGGTCGAAGGTCTTGACCAGCGAGATGCCCGGCGTCACCGACCACACGCCGTTGCCGGTGGGCAGGCTCTCGGGAATGGCGAGGTTGTCGTTGCCCGGTTTCGGGATCAGCTTGATGCCGTACGGGTCTGCCCCGGTGGGCGCCTTGACCCGTACCGACACGACCGCATCGGGCAGGTGCGCGCTTTCGTCGAGGAACTTGTACGAGACGCCGGCATTGACGTCGCCGATGGTCGGGTCGCGCGTTACCGAGCCTTCCGACATGGCGGTAGAACTGCCGCCCGCACCGCCTGACTGGTAGGTGGATTCGCGGTACACCACCGGCACGTTCAGGTCGAACTGCCAACGGTTGTCCAGGTTGTAGCGCCCGGTCAGGTCCAGGGTCCAGCTGTCGGACTTGATGCGGTCCAGGTTGATATTGCCGAGGAAGATCGAGTCCAGCGCGAGAAAGCCGTTGAGGGACAACTGGCGTGCATCGTAGCGCGCGTAGGTGATGCCGGTTTCCAGGCTGAACCTGCCGTTGCCGAAAAAGCCACTGGCTTCGTTGTACAGGTTGCTCACACTTTGCGCCGGGGCCGAGTCGTCCTTGAGGTTCTGCCCGTAGGAACTGCCGCCGCCCGCGCCGCCGGAGGCCGCCGCCGCGCCTACGCCTGGCGTATGGCCGGCCACGGTGGTACCGCCTTTCTGGAAGTCGGCAGGGGATTTGGCCAGGCGTTTGGGGGCGGGTGTTGCGGGTTGATCTTCTACTTGCCTTACACGTTGTTCCAGTACGGCCAGTGCTTTTTGCTGCACTTCATAGCGTTGCTTGAGCTCCAGCAGTTCTTGCTTCAGTGTTTCGATATCAGCGTCCGGTGCGGCATAAAGCACGGAGGCGGGCAGGAGCGCACTCAAACAAACCACGGCACGTAACGATACAGATCGATGCATGAAATAAGCCGTCCCTTTTAATGCGTAAGTGTCGAGGCTCAGCGTAGTTCAATAACCGGAGGGGCGAAGGCCCTTGAGTTGATCCAGATTGAGGTTCTGCGTGATGTTGTTGAAACCGTTGTTGCCCATGACCACATTGAGTTGGGTCAGGTTGCTGACCGCGTTGCCGTTGCCTTGAATGACGGTGCCTTGCAGCACGTTGCCGGCGCCGATCTGCTGCACGGCATTGCCCTGGTTGTTGCTGGCCTGGAGGGCCATTTGCAGCCCGCCATTATTGGCGCTCACCGTGACCTGGCCTGCCGCCGTGCCACCGGTAATCGGCTGGCCAGCCAGCAGCGCCTGTCCGGACTGCGCGTAGTTGGCCGGGGCCAGGCCGTTTTTGCTCACGTTGATGTCCACGCCGTTGGTGGCAGCGTTGCCATCCCCGGCCGCGCGAACGCTTTGCACCACGCCCTGGCCGGTGCCCAGACCCGCGCCACCGACGGCTGTGCCGGTGCCTTCAGGTTGCCTGCTGCCCGTGCCATCGTTGCCCGATACCTGCACATAAAATTGCGGGGTGACGGTGGACGCGTTGACCTGCATGGCCGCGCTGCCGGTCACGGTGGCGCCGGCGGCATTGGTCCAGGTGCTGCTCATGACGATGCCAAAGCTGATGATGCGCCCCGGCATCACGTAACGCCCGCGCAAGTCGGCCATCTCCGCATCCTTGAGCTCGATCGGCTTGAACGCCGAGGACGCATGCACCGGTGCAGAGGCGGCCAGGCAGATGACCGTCAACCAACGGAAAGTGTTCATCGTGTGCTCCTGGAGCGTCCTGCCCCTTATTGCGCTTCTAGAAGAAGTCGCTCTGGATAAAACCGAATTCCATCAATTCGCTGTCACGTACCGGGCTGAACGCGTTGAACTGGTTCCTGGCGGTCAGCGGCACGCGGGGGGTAAGCAGGGCGTTGGTCTTGTCGTAGCCTTCACCGATCACGGCGAACACGATGCCATTCCAGCCCTTGACGAAGTCGTCCCTGGCGTAGCGCTTGTTGCCCAGTACCGGATCGCCGATGTACACCCACTCCTTGTCGGCACGCTGCAACACCACAAAATGCTTGTAGCCGCGAATTTCCAGCAGGACCACGACCGGCACCTTTACGGTCATCAACACGTCGGGGGCGATGCGATAGCCCTTGGCGCGCATGTTGATGCTTTCCAGGTAGCGCTTCATGTCGAGCATCGAGAAGCCCTGGGTGCGCACCAGGTCCTGGTCGGCGTTGACCAGCATGCCCTTGATGATGTGGTCTTCATCCACGTCCATCCAATAGGCTTGGCGCAGGATGGTCGCCAGCGCGGCGGCGCCGCAGCTGAAATCGGTTTTCTGTTCCACCAGGTTGGCGAACTTGCGCTCGCGGATGCTCTCGACCTTTTTGTACACCACCGCACCGTTGGGCATGACGACTGCCATTTGCCCCGCCCAGGTCGGGCCGGTGAGTGTGAACAAAAGGAGAAAGACAACGCGGCGCATGATCAGGTGACCTGTTGGACACTGGAATGAAAGGGGCCTTGTTGGCAAGGCCCGATCTGCATCAGAAGCGAGTGATTGCTACGTTGTTCTGACCCTGGTTGTTGCTGCCCGACAGGACGTTGGAGTTCGATACGCCGGAGCTGTAGTTCAGCGAGTTGTTCACGCTGGCGTTGTTGGTGACCACCGATTTGGCACCCCAGCCATGGCCGCTGCTCAGGTTCACGGTCAGGTTGCCCGACACATCCTGCACGCCGGATACAACGGCTGCGCCGCTGTCGCCATTGCCGGAGGCGATAGCAACGCTGTTGCTGCCCTGGTTGGAGGTGCCGGTGGCTGCGTTCAACTGAATCACGCCGGAAGCGTTGTTGCCGCTGCTGTTGAGCGAAGCATTGTTTTGCGAGCCGCCGTTGATTGCCAGGTTGCCGCTGTTGGATTGCGCGGTGCCGGTGCTGGCGAACACGAAGTCAGCATCGCCGGAAACGATGGCCACGTCGTTCTTGCCCTGGTTGTTGTCACCGCTCAGCACGTTGCCGTTGGCCACGCCGCTGATGTGGTTGTAGGAGTCAGTGGTCGACGCGTTGTTTTCGGTTTTGTCGTTGAGTACGGTGTTGCCCTTGTTGCTCTGGCCGTCAACGGTAGTCGCGGCAGCAGTGGTAGGCGCGTGGTAGCCGCCTGCCTGGGCTGCAACAGCCATGAGCGCAGCGAGAGCGAAAGCCAGTGGTTTGAGCGCTGTGGTGGTTTTCATGGTGTATCTCCTTGCTTCTAATTAGTGATTTAAGTGTTGATACGGTCCGGCAGGCGACTCAGCTCCATCAGTTGAGTCGCACATTCAGGGTGTTAGCCACTCGGTTCCCCACCCCGGCGCTCTGGTTGACCTGTACCACTCCACGGCTGCCGGTGAAGGCCTGGTCGCTGGTGACGACCTGGCGGCTGCCAGTGGTAGAGGTCAATCCCGAGTCTGTTGCAAGCGCAACGGTCTGTTGCGACATGACGCTGTCGTCGATGCTTTGCGGGCCAGTGGTCAGGCTGACGCGCACGGCATTGATCATCTGGTTCTGGGCCCCGGCCGACTGATTGACGCTCAGTGCACCGTTGCCATGGCTGAAAGCGTTGCCCTGAATCGCAGTGCTGGCACTCAGGGAGCGGTCGGCGGCGGCGCCGCTGATTTTCTGTGTGACGGAGACAGTGGCCCGGGCGTTATGGCCCACGGCGATGGCGAGGTTGTTGCTCAGCTGTTGCTGGTCACCGGCGGCCTGGTTGATCGAGACTGCGCCGTTGTATTGCTTGCCCGAGTTATCGATGCTGGCGTTGTTGCCGGTCGTGTCGGCCATGGCTGCCGAGCAGCTCATCATGGCCAGGAGCATCCAGAGATGATTCATTTCATCGCTCCGCCGATCATGCCGCCGAGGTTGTTCAGCGGTGCGAGACCGCGTGAGACTGCGCCGTTGACCGTTCCCGAGATGCCGGCGCTGCCGCCGCCCTGGCCCGCCGCGCTGGCGGCACCCAGGCTGTTACCGGCACCGATGGCGTTCAACCCGTTCAGGTCGCCATTGGGCATGACGCTGCGGGTAACGCTGGAACCGCTGCTGATGCCAGCGATGTCGTGGTCGCTGAGTTCGTTGGTGACGGCGCGGATTTGCCCGGTCGGGTTGGCATTGGCGGTGATGGGGTAGGGGTCGGTGCCGCGTGCACGGCCAATGGCATAAGGTTGCACCTGACGCTCGATCACGATCACTCCATCATTCGCCGCCAGCACTGGCAGGCTCACGACGGCACTCAGTGCGCAGCCGATCAGCAGGAGGCTCAGTGAGCCAGGATTGTGTGTGTCCACGGTGGCAGTCCTTAGTCATAGCGCTGACCCTAAACAGCGCTGACAGACGTAGAGCAGAAGGCGTGCCGCTTTTTATTTAACGTTTATATTCAAAAGGTTAGATTTTTTTGTGGGCAAAGTGATGGCCATGCTGTTTCAGGGATGAGACAGCGCTGAGGCGATGTCGCAGATCCAGTGCCGCCTGTGAGCTGTCTCAAGGATGAAACACTGCCCAGGGCAAAACCATGAATCCGCTCAATACGGGCGATTGCAGGCTGGGGAGTGTTTCAAAAATGGACACATCAGGCGCAGGCGGGCCCGCGATGGCTGGCGAAAAGGCTCAGCCCTTGGGGGCTTTACGCGGAATGGAATTGAGTACGGGATTGCCGTCCTGGTTCTGGGTCAGGTAGACCGGCAGCACCTTGGGCAGGGAAGGGATGAGGTTGTTGACCTCATTGATGTTGTAGATGCCGCCGATGCGAATCGCCCCGGTGGGCGTGTCGGCCAGCATCACCGGCTTGCTCAGGTAGCGATTGATCAAGGGCAGCGCATCGGCCAGGGCCAGATTATCGAGTACCAGCTTGCCCTGGCGCCAGGCCAGCGCCGAGTCGCCGGGGTTGATCGCGCGGAGCTTGGGTGTTGCATCGCCATGCTGGTAGCTGGCCTGCATTCCCGGGGTCAGCGGCACGCTGCCGTGCACCGTGTCGCTGGAAATCTGCACCGAGCCCTCAAGCAGCATCACCCGTACCTGGTCTTCATATTTCCACACGTTGAACTGAGTGCCCGTCACACGCACCCGGCCGTCGCCGGCCCGCACGATAAACGGGTGAGCGCTGTCATGGCTGACCTTGAAAAACGCTTCGCCCCTGTTCAGCGTCAGTTGACGCTGATCCCTGTAATTGGCGTAGACCAGTTGCGTGCCCAGGTTCATTTCCACCTGGCTGCCATCACCCAGGGTGACTACGCGTGCGTCATTGGTTGTTTCGAAGCGTTCATAGGCGTTGGGCAGCCAGCCGGCTTCCCAACCGGTGAACGCTGCCAGCGGCAAGGCTACCAGGCAAATCGCAGCGGCGACTGCATAGGTGCGCAATCGGCTACGCGGTTTGAACCGCACCACGACAGGCTGGGTTTGAGGGCGGGGCAGGTGCTCGGCAACGTCCCAGATCTCCAGCATGGCTGCGTATTCAAAGGCGTGCAGTGGATGAGCGTCATGCCAGCGCTGGAAAGCCTGGCGCTCGGCGCCGATGCAGTCGGCCGCATGCAGGCGCATGCACCACTGCGCCGCGGCGTCGGTGATGGCGTCATATTCTGCTTCTGAAACGGAATTTTCGCTCATTGACTCATCCTGATTTCCCACATTCTAACCTCCCCGAGCGGACGGCGAGAACAGCATCATGGCGAATGCACATCAATTGGAACTTATTCTCGTTGGCGCGCACCTAAAAATTTCAGGACTTGAGTCTGTGTTTCCCACGATGGAGTAACCAATATGCTGAAGAAAACCCTCATCGCGCTGTGTGCAACCTCCGCCCTGCTGAGCGCAGGCGCTGCGCTGGCCGACAAGCCGGGCGCCGGCTGGATCCCGATTGAAAAAGCCATCGAAGTGGCCAAGACCAAGGCCGGCTATGTCGAAGTCTATGCGGCCGAAGCCGACGACAACGGCTACTGGGAAGTCAAGGGACGCAAGTCCGACGGCGTCGTGTATGAAGCCCGCATCGACGGCGCTTCGGGCAACGTCCTGCGTGATCAGAAAGACTGATCGACCCCGCCGGGAGCCTGTTCAGGCTCCCGCATCCAACGTGCGTCCCAGGTGGGTGATCAGGTAGGTAATGGAGTCTGCATTGGCCAGGATGGTGTCGATGCGCTTGTCGACGTTACTCATGAACACTGACCGCGCATCCTGCAACGTTTTTGTACCGGTGATACTCAGCACCTTGTCCTTGAGTGAAGTACTCGAAGTGCTTTTGCCGAAATCTTCCCACGTCTGGCTGAATTCGTCCCACGTCCTGAACAGCGTCGAGGCTGGCGTCAGCGTCGACAGCGCGGTTTCACGCAAGTCCGTCAGCGTGGTCTTGAGCTGCGTGGCGCCTTTGATGTTGACGTTGATCAAGTCAGGAAACGGTCGCATCGAGTCCAGGTAGGCCAGGTCTTCAGTGTCGCAGGTTATGTGGGTTATCTCGTGGATCAGGGTGGCCGCACGTGCATGGGCGGCAATGTCGAACGGCGCGTTGAGACGGTTCTGATAGACGTCCAGCAGCGGGTCGAAAAAGCGGTCCATCAAGTAAATCCTGCGTTCTGCTTCGCCAGGCAGGATGAACGCGCAAGCATCCGCAGGGTTGTAACGGTCGGTGCCACTGACAAAACGCATGGAGTCGGGTGTGATCAGGCTGGGGTTGATCAGCTCATTGAGCACTTCGTCAATCCGGCGCTCGATCCGCCCCAATTGGTCGGGGCTGAGGGTACCGACGCCGAACATGTCGCCAAAAAACAAGCCGCACCGGCTCAACGGATCACGTGAGGGGGCGAAGTGCAGAATGTTGCGTTTGCAGGTCACGGCGTAGTACGTGGCGACATTCAATGCTTCGTTGATACAGCGCGCCTTCCAACTCGACACGGCGCTGATTGCGCGCATGCCAATCGCCTCCACGTTGATGCCATGCTGCTCGGCAGTAGGAGGGTAGTAGCGATCGGCAAGGCGGGACAGGACCTTGCCATAGCGGGGGGTGTGTCGGTTCAGGTCAAGCACCCATATGCCCTGGCTATTGCGTTGTATCCAGGGGCCGCGATCCTCGGTAGCACCCAGTCGCCAGTGCTCACCGGCTTTGCTCACGGCGTATACCTTGCCCGCAGCGGGCACAAAGTGGCGCTCTCCGTACTTCTCTCCGTAGGTGTGGGTCTGCGCATTCAGGTTCAGGGAGTCAAGCGAAACATCCTGGCCTTCAAACTTCTTCAAACGCGTGCGCGCAGGGGCCGTCACTTTGTAGGTGTCCAGAGTCATCGCTTTGGGCGGTGAGGCTGCTGGCCATTGTTCGAGCGACGACGGCTGTTTGGCCGCAGGCAAGCCAGGCAACGGCGCGTCCAGTTCATCGCGCAGGGCGGCCAGTTGGGCCACGCCGGCGATAAAGGTCTTGAGTGCACTTGTCCAACGATGCTCTTGCAGGTCTTCGGCTGAGGCCTTGAACAACGTATAACTGCGCCACACCACCAGCGGGTAGGCGAGCTTGCCCGCCATGAACGCCAGGCCTCTGGGGATAGCCTCGCTCAGCAGGCTGCTCACCGCATCCCACTGTCGTTGCCCCGATGGCGTGAACTGGCAGGTCAGCATCCGGTTGAGCATCTCGCGGTTGTCGTCGAACAACCGATGCAGCAGATTGCCGCTGACGGGCGACGCGCCCAGATGAATGTCCGCGTTCGGCCGACGCAACAGATTGCGATAGGTCGTCTGATGAGCCGTTTGCATCTGGCCGATCACCCAGTCCTGCAACGCGCCGGGGGATGTGAACTCATGCAGCAGTTCGGTTTCGTCCTTGTACTCTTTCAATACGTGCCGGGTGCTGTAGGGCGCGTAAAGCACCAGGGGGTCGGCTGCCTCGGCACCGATCAGGTAGCAGCCCAGCGCTGCCACTACGGAGGCGCCCTCGGTGGCGATCAGCTCCAGCGGTCGAACCAGCGCCTTCGCACCGCTGACGGCGGCACGGGCCACGGCATCGGGCATATCGAAGGCCTGCTGAATCAGGTGCCAGGCCGCATCCGACAGCCGTTCATCGAGTTTTTGTTCGTGGGCGTACTGCAGCAACTGCCAGGGCAACTGCCGGCAGAAGAGTTGGCGGCGCTCGCGGGTGTCGTCGGTGTTGCCGTTGAGGTGGGTGGCGAGCAACGTCTGGTAGATACTCTTCAAATCCAGCTGCCGCACCAGTTGCACCACGGCGTTCCCGTCCAGCGTGGCGGGCAGCCCGGTGGCAGCACGCGATGTCGGCCGGATGTCGTCGGCGCGCAATTGCGGCAGATGGCGCATGGCGAAATCCGTCAGGGTCTGCGTGTGGCCCTGCAGCTCGATGCGTGGCGTGATCAGCACGTGCTCCGGGTCTGTCGCGTGGTCGGGAAAGCGCGCTGCAAGCAGGGCTTTCAGCGTGCTCCCGACTTTATCGCGCAGGGGCGTGATGCCGTGCAGATAGTCGCGCTCCTGCGGCGCGCTCAGGCGGTACTGTTCGAGCAGTTCGGCATGCAGGCGCTGGTCTGCCTGCGCCGCCATGCCCAGCCATACCGGTAACGCCTGCTGGTTGATCAGGGCGTGGGCGATGTTGATTGCTCGGTCCAGGTTGGATGGCGGCGCGCGGCGGATCAACGCGTCCATACAGTCCTGAAAACGTTGTGCTCCCAGCCTCATCGACAGCAGGTGGTCGATCTCGTCCAGCACGAAGCGGCTATAGGTGGACTGGCGATTGTTGACCAGGTGATCATCGATACGCTGCAATGGGCCCAGCATGAAACGCTGGTGGGGCACACGCCTGGACGGCGGCAGGTGCTCAACCAACGTCCAGCGTTCACGCTCATCCTGTACACGTCGGTCGAGGGTATCGCGCAAGGTCTTGACCGAGGCAAACCCCTCATAGCCACGCCCTGGCGTCCAAAGTATGGCCGCACCGGAATGCTCGGTGTCGATGCCGCCGCGTTCGGTCAGTACAAAGCAGCTGGTCAGTGGATCGGTGCGGGTTCCGACGCTCAGGCTCAGGCCGTAGGCGTCCGGGATAAACCCTTTCAGGCCATGCCGTGTCAGCCGGGTCATGCTCTCGTTGTTGAGCACACTGCCCAGCAAGGCGACGTGAGTGGGGCCAAGGGTACGTGACAGGCGCCTGAGGTGCGCTTCGCCGCTCAAGCCATCGAACAGCCCCTGGGCCGGATGTGCCTTGTTGTTGTCGATCAGCACATGGGGGAGTGTGCGCAGGTCCCTGTCGACGAAGCTGCTCAGCACCTTGTCGATGACTGTATTGAAGCTGGCGACCGTCACGTTGGGTAATTTCAACGCAGTGCCCGCTTCAGGCTTGCCGTAAAACCCGCGCACCGCCGACTGACCAAGCGCGTCAGCCTGCCCGGCCAGACGCGCAATAAAGTGCGCGACCATGCCGATTGAGGTTTCAGGCACGCGCCTCTCGCGTTCTCCTGCCGGCGTGGAATAGGTATTGAGGTAGACGTCATCGGCCTTCAGGTTCATATGCCCTTTGGCCATTTCCGCATCCAGTGCATGGGCGGCCAGATCGCGCAGCGTCAACTGCTTGCTGCGTTCCAGTGCCAGCGCATCATGCACGGCACGCATTCGTTTGAGCTGCAGCTTGGCCTTTTCCGCCAATACCGTACTCGGTCGTCCATTGCCGCTGGTGACTGGGTGCACGCTCCAGTGTCCGCCAGCGTCGTGCTCCATCAGCCGGCTGTCGAGCATGATGCGAACGTCCAGGGCGGTATCGAGCAGGGCGCCCAGGTTGATGGTGCCGACGCTGCGCCGATACAGGCCCAGCGCATGCTCCAGGTTGCTGAACTGTTTGGCCGCAATGTCCTTGATCATGTCCTGGAAGACATCGTCGGCGACAGGTTTGCCGGTGACTTGCACCTGATCCATGTCGATAAACACGCTGCGCTCATCCAGCGACAGAAAATTGAGCAGCTCATCTTCATGCCCGGCCGTCTTGAGCATGGCCTGCAGCATGCCCTTGAGTTCTTCCACGTTCTTGAGCACCTGCAACCCCCGCGATTGGGTATAGAAATACGCGTGGGAGTTGCTGATCAGCAGGGTGCTGGCCAATTCAACGTAATGTTGATAGGGCGCATGAACCTGAACCTTTTCTATTTTCAGGGTGCTTGCATAGGTGCTGCGCGCGGCCTGGTCTGCGAGAAATATCGCGCGCAGCGTCTGGCTTTCTTCAGTGCTCACGATCTGGTCCTGGTGCTTGAACAGCAGGTCGACGCGAAACTTGTCACTGATCACCCGCGCGAAAAACTGCAGGCGTGACTGACCGTCCCGACAGTCTTCGTTCCAATAGGTTTGCAGCAGGCTGTGCAGCAAGGTCGAGAGAATACCGCTGGTTTGCGCGACCAGGCTGTCCCAGTTCTGCTGGTCTTTGGCCTGTTGCTGCAGGGTATGCTGGCGGGTGTCGTGGCCGAGATTGGCGAACGTGCGGGTCTGGTCCGTGGGCCAGCCCTGACGGCCGTAAAACTGCAGAAGTGCCTCGCGCAGGGGCATGGAGGCGCCCAGACGATGTTCCTCATCGGTGGCGACCCTGGCGAGAAAGTCCACCCGCGTGTCGCTCTGGTCAAGGCTGGGAAAGTAGCGCCGCGCCATGATGTTGAGCAGCGTGTCGAGCATCCAGCGCAGGGTGGGGAGCTTGCGCAACTGGTCCAGTATCGCGACGACGTTTTTCTGTTGCGCGTCGAGAATGCCCTGGCGCTGGTCCGCCATCACGGCGCCGGGGACGGCGGCGGTGCTCACGATCAATGGATCCTTGACCGGCAAGGCGTCACGCTCATCGATGGCCAGAAACTGCAGCAGCTCTGCACGCTGGCCGGGCTGTTTCAAGCGTTCCTCCACGCCCTCAAGCAGGTCGGCACGGCTGTCGAACAACTCCAGGCCGCCATAGGGCGTGAAGAGCACGGCTTTAGCGTCGTCAGGCGTTGGGCTCATGATGAAGGCGCCGGCCAGCACTAGTGCGGGCTGGTCGCTGAGATTGACCAGCAGCCGTTCCACGTTCATCGGGTAGTCGCGTGCTTCGTTGTTCTGGCGCGCCGCGTCCGTGGCGTAATACAGGGTCAGCAACCAATCAAGGTCCTTGACTGAAAACCCCAGAGTACGCTCGCGTTCCGAGGGGGTCTTGCGACTGACGGGGCGTTGAAACTCATCGAAAAAGTAAGGCGGGTTCACCTGGGTCATGGCGCGCGTTCCATTTGCGGGGCTGTCATCAGTGCGCACCGTAATGGCAGGCGCAGTGCCAAGGGTGTTACATATCTGAAGCAGACATTGACAGCAGCCACGGGCCGCGTTGTTTAATCGACGATGTGGATTCTTGTTGTTTCTCCCAATTATAAAATCGGAGCTACAGATGTCTGCCCAGTCCCCGATCGTCGACCTTCCTTGCGCGCTCATCGGTTTCAACGACCTGGTGGCGTTGCTGCACGCCCTGTTCATCAAGCACGGCACGTCAGCCGAGGTGGCGGCCATCCTGGCTCACAACTGTGCGAGCGCCGAGCGCGACGGCGCCCACAGCCATGGCATTTTCCGTATCCCCGGTTACCTGAGTACGTTGGCCAGCGGCTGGGTCAATGGCCATGCGGTGCCGCTGGTGACGGATGTGGCCTCCGGCTTTGTGCGGGTAGACGCCTGCAACGGGTTTGCCCAGCCCGCCCTTGAAGCCGCGCGTACGCTGCTGGTGGACAAGGCCCGCAGCGCCGGCATCGCCTTGCTCGCGATCCACAACTCCCATCACTTCGCCGCACTGTGGCCGGATGTCGAGCCCTTCGCCGAGGAAGGTCTGGTGGCGCTGAGTGTGGTCAACAGCATGACCTGCGTGGTGCCCCATGGCGCCGACCGGCCGCTGTTCGGTACCAACCCCATCGCGTTCGCCGCACCGCGTGCCGACGGGCCGCCGATTGTGTTTGACCTTGCCACCAGCGCCATCGCCCACGGCGATGTGCAGATCGCCGCACGCAACGGCGAGCGCTTGCCGCCGGGCATGGGGGTCGACAGCCTGGGCCAGCCTACCCAGGACCCCAGGGCAGTGCTTGAAGGCGGCGCGCTGTTGCCATTCGGCGGGCACAAGGGCTCGGCGTTGTCGATGATGGTCGAGCTGCTGGCGGCGGCGTTGACGGGCGGTAATTTTTCCTTCGAATTCAACTGGGCGGATCACCCGGGCGCACGCACGCCCTGGACCGGGCAATTGCTGATCGTGATCGACCCGAGCAAAACCGCCGGGCAAAGCTTCGCCGAGCGCAGTCAGGAGCTGGTGCGGCAAATGCATGCAGCAGGGTTGCGGCGGTTACCGGGTGATCGGCGTCATCGCACGCGGGCGAAGTCGCTGGAGGCGGGTATCGAGATTGACGCGAAGGATCTTCAGCAGTTACGGGAGCTGGCGGGAGAGTAACGGGGGCTGCGCGTGCGCAGCCCCCGGCAGTCAGTTGCGACGACCCAGCAACAGGCCGACCACCAGACCGAAGCCTGCGGAAATCGCCACGGTCTGCCACGGATGACCACCGATGTAGGTCTCGGTGGCATCCACCACCGGCTTGCTGCGCTCGCGCACGCTGGAGACCGAGTCCAGGGCCTGCTTGAGTTTGATGGCGACCTGCTCACGCAGGGTTTCGCCTTCTTCGCCCACCAGGGCTGCGCTGCTTTTAAGCAGCTTGTCGGATTCTTCGATCAGCGCCGTCAGTTCACTGAACGCTTGATCCTTGATTTGTTCTTCGACGGCTTGGGCAGCGGTTTTGCGGGCCATTGGGTGACTCCTTGCAGGTGAATGTGACAGTGAACAATGGAGTGTCCGGCGTCGGCAAAAGTTGCAGTTTTTTTGCCTGCAGCCGGTTTGGAGCAAAATCCGGATCAGGATATTTCGACCCACGGTGTAAGATGGCACCTATTTGTGCAGCAGGTAATTCAACATGAGCTTCAATCTCGCCAACAAGACCCTCGCCGAACGTGCCGAGCTGGAAGATGAAAAGTCCCGTCTTTATGACCTGTGGCAAAGCAACCTGGGCAAGGCCAAGGGCGAAGCCGCGCGACTGTTCGGTGAGCGCGCCAAGCGCAAGGGTAAATGGGCCGAATGGGTGCGTGCCGAGCTTGACGGCATGTCGCCACCGGAGTTCTCCGGCATGGTGCGCAGCGAAGTCAACAAGCTGATGGCTGCGGCTAAATAAAACACGCCACAATGGCCTCGCGCAGCGTGGGCAACGGCGAGTCAAACCATGGCTCTGTGGCGAGCGGGCTTGCCCTAATGCCGTTCAGTTAAGGAAATTTTGCGGGCTTATTGTGGCGAGCGGGCTTGCCCCGCGTTGGGGTGCGAAGCGCCCCCAATCAAGCAAAACGCGGTGTACCTGATACGGCTCAGCGCCTGGTTTTGGGGCTGCTGCGCAGCCCAACGCAGGACAAGCCTGCTCGCCACGGGGAATCTGCGCTTGTGGGCTTATTGTGGCGAGCGGGCTTGCCCCGCGTTGGGGTGCGAAGCACCCCCCATCGAGCAAAACGCGGTGTACCTGATACGGCTCAGCGCCTGGCTTTGGGGCTGCTGCGCCGCCCAACGCAGGACAAGCCTGCTCGCCACAGGGAATCTGCGCTTGTGGGCTTATTGTGGCGAGCGGGCTTGCCCCGCGTTGGGGTGCGAAGCGCCCCATCGAGCAAAACGCGGTGTACCTGATACGGCTCAGCGCCTGGCTTTGGGGCTGCTGCGCCGCCCAACGCAGGACAAGCCTGCTCGCCACAGGGAATCTGCGCTTGTGGGCTTATTGTGGCGAGCGGGCTTGCCCCGCGTTGGGGTGCGAAGCGCCCCATCGAGCAAAACGCGGTGTACCTGATACGGCTCAGCGCCTGGCTTTGGGGCTGCTGCGCCGCCCAACGCAGGACAAGCCTGCTCGCCACAGGGAATCTGCGCTTGCGGGCTTATTGTGGCGAGCGGGCTTGCCCCGCGTTGGGGTGCGAAGCGCCCCCAATCAAGCAAAACGCGGTGTACCTGATACGGCTCAGCGCCTGGTTTTGGGGCTGCTGCGCAGCCCAACGCAGGACAAGCCTGCTCGCCACGGGGAATCTGCGCTTGTGGGCTTATTGTGGCGAGCGGGCTTGCCCCGCGTTGGGGTGCGAAGCGCCCCCAATCAAGCAAAACGCGGTGTACCTGATACGGCTCAGCGCCTGGTTTTGGGGCTGCTGCGCAGCCCAACGCAGGACAAGCCTGCTCGCCACAGGGAATCTGCGCTTGTGGGCTTATTGTGGCGAGCGGGCTTGCCCCGCGTTGGGGTGCGAAGCGCCCCATCGAGCAAAACGCGGTGTACCTGATACGGCTCAGCGCCTGGCTTTGGGGCTGCTGCGCCGCCCAACGCAGGACAAGCCTGCTCGCCACAGGGAATCTGCGCTTGCGGGCTTATTGTGGCGAGCGGGCTTGCCCCGCGTTGGGGTGCGAAGCGCCCCCCATCGAGCAAAACGCGGTGTACCTGATACGGCTCAGCGCCTGGCTTTGGGGCTGCTGCGCCGCCCAACGCAGGAAAAGCCTGCTCGCCACAGGGAATCTGCGCTTGTGGGCTTATTGTGGCGAGCGGGCTTGCCCCGCGTTGGGGTGCGAAGCGCCCCCCATCGAGCAAAACGCGGTGTACCTGATACGGCTCAGCGCCTGGCTTTGGGGCTGCTGCGCAGCCCAACGCAGGGCAAGCCTGCTCGCCACGGGGATAGATCACTCTCTTGTTTTACCAGGTCGCCGTGTTCGGCAGATTCAGCGTGCCACGGTCCACAAAGCGCAGGGTGCCGAACAGCCCACCCGCCAGTTTGCCGCGCAGCACGTATGGCAGGTTGTTCAGGCGTTGGGTCTGGCTCAGGCCCAGGGTCTGGCGCAACACGGAAAACGCTGAAACGCTGACCGGCACGGTCAGAACGGTCTCGGAAAAACGTGGGATGTTGCCGTCTTGATCACTCACCCCTGACGCCAGCGGCCGCCCGTTGACTTCCAGGTCCAGCGCCACGCCGTTGTAGTCAATCGCCGTTTCATTGGGGTTCTGCACCCGCAGTTTCACCGCGAAGCGCACTTCCAGGTCCTGGCTCTGCAGCGGCTCGATGCCCACCACGGTGATGTTGACCGGATCGCGATGGGGAAACAGCGCGCACGCGCTCAAGGTCAACAGCAGTAACGATAGAACCATGAGCTTGCGCATGTGAACCTGCTCCTATTTCGTGACGTCCGGGTCCTGCATCACCTTGAGGGTGGATGACTCCGGATCAAATTCGTCGTCTTCCAGCGCGATGAACGTTTCGGGCAGGAAGATGTTCAGCAGGATTGCACAGAACGCGCCCACGGTGATCGGCGATTCGAAGATGTCGTGCAATGTCTTGGGCAGGTCGCGCAGCACTTCGGGCACGGCGGCAACGCCCAGGCCCATGCCAAGGGAAATCGCCACGATCAGCACATTGCGCCGATGCAGGCCGGCTTCGGCGAGGATCTTGATGCCGGCCACCGCCACGGTACCGAACATGATCAGGGTGGCGCCGCCCAGCACCGGCTTGGGCATCAATTGCAGCACCGCGCCGATCATCGGGAACAGCCCCAGCAGCACCAGCAGGCCGGCGATGAAGTACGCCACGTAACGGCTGGCCACGCCGGTCAGCTGAATCACCCCGTTGTTCTGCGCGAACGTCACCATCGGCAGGCTGTTGAAGGTGGCGGCCATGGCTGAGTTGAGCCCGTCGGCCAGCAGGCCGGATTTGATCCGCTTGATGTACAGCGGGCCCTTGACCGGTTGTTGGGAAATCATCGAATTGGCTGTCAGATCGCCTGCCGCCTCCAGCGGCGAAATCAGGAAGATCACCGCCACCGGGACAAACGCCACCCAGTCAAACGAGAAACCATATTTGAACGGCACCGGCACGCTGATCAACGGCACCTGGGGCAGGGCGGCCATGTCGACACGGCCCAGCCACCAGGCGACGACGAAGCCAAGGGTCAGGCCGATCACAATCGAGCCCAGGCGCAAAAACGCATTGTTGAAGCGATTGAGCACCACGATGGTCAGCAGCACGAGCGCGGCCAGCCCCATATTGCCGGCTGCGCCCAGATCATTGGCGCCAAAGCCGCCGGCCATGTCGGTGACCGCCACCTTGATCAGCGACAGCCCCATCAGAGTAATGATGGTGCCCGTCACCACCGGTGTGATCAGCTTGCGCAGCTTGCCGATGAACTGACTGAGCGCCACTTCGATAAACGCTGCGAAAAAGCACACGCCAAAGATTGTCGAGAGAATTTCATCCGTACCACCGCCGCGGGCCTTGACCAAGAAGCCCGCGCTGAGAATCACGCTGATAAACGAAAAACTGGTGCCCTGCAGGCACAACAGCCCCGAACCGATGGGGCCGAAGGTGCGCGCCTGCACGAAGGTGCCCAGCCCCGAGACGAACAGCGCCATGCTCACCAGGTACGGTACTTCGCTTTCCAGGCCCAGCACGCCGCCGACGATCAGGGTCGGTGTGATGATGCCGACGAAGCTCGCCAGCACATGCTGCAACGCGGCAAACACCGCCGCGGTAAAGTGCGGACGGTCTTCGAGGCCGTAGATCAGCTCGGATTTATAGCGCGGACGGGGGGCTTGAGCGTCAGACAAAATGCGGGCTCGGGTCAGAAAAGGGAGGCGCAGGATGCCAGAAAGTCCTCAGCGTCTGAAGTGTAAAAAGATATTTAAGCTCCCGGCTCGCCGCTCACCTCGCTGATCCTGACCCAACGTTCCTCGCGGGCCGCCGTACGAATCGCCGCCGCCAGCCGTTCCACTTCCCACGCATCGTCAAAATCGCTGCCATCTGCGCCCTGGCCCGCCAGCGCCATGATCAACTCCTGCACTTCCAGGGTCTTCAATTCGTTGTAGCCCAATTGATGTCCCGCCGCCGGGCTGAATGCGGCGTAGCCGGGCAGATCGGGACCGGCCAGCACCCGTTGAAAGCCCATTTGGCCGGCACGATATACGCGCAGTTCATTCAAGCGTTCCTGATCGAACGCCAGGGTGCCTTCGGTGCCGCTGATTTCAAAACTCAGGTGGTTTTTATAACCGTGCTTGAGCCAACTGCTGCTGACCGTACCGCGCGCACCGTTGGCGAAGCGCAGCAGCGCATGCACCTGATCATCCACTGCGATGGCCTGGAACGTGTCGCTGCCTCTGACCGCCGGGCGTCGGCTGTGCACCGTGTGGGTATCGGCGCACACGCTGACCACCTCACCGACCAGGTAGCGCGCCATCGACAATAAATGACTGCCCAGGTCCGCGAGGGCGCCACCGGCGTGTTCCACCTCGCAGCGCCACGACCAAGGCGAGGCCGGATCGGCCATGAAGTCTTCGCTGAACTCGCCCTGTAAGCTGATGATCCGGCCCAGCTCGCCATTGGCGATCATCTGCCGCGCCAGCCCGATCATCGGGTTGTGCTGATAGTTGTAGCCCACCCGCGTGATCACGCCTGCGGCACGGGCAGCCTGGCGCATGGCGTCGGCCTGTTCCAGGCTGACGGCCAGGGGCTTTTCGCAATACACCGCCTTGCCCGCCGCAATCGCGGCCATGGCCATGGGGTAGTGCAAGTGGTTGGGCGTGGTGATGGCGACGACGTCAACCCTGGGGTCGTTGATCAACGCTTGCCAATCACCCTGGGCCTGGCCAAATCCCCAGGCTTTGGCGCAGCGCTCGGCGCGTTCACCGTCGGCATCGGCCAGGGCGACCAGCTTGAGCTGAACCGGCAGGTCGAACACTGACCGGGCATTGTTGAATGCCAGCGCGTGGGCGCGCCCCATGAAGCCTGTGCCGATCAAACCGATTCCGAGTTCGCGCATCGCCGTGGTCCTTGGATTTTTATTTTCAGGAGCACTATTAATGGAATAAATATTCTCTTAATTCAATACATGGAATAAAAATTCATTGCTGCCCAATCAATCACTCTGGCGAATGCGGCTATATTCAGACGCTGACGAAAAGCCACTAGTTAACAAAAGATAACGTACCGCCGATTGTCAGGCGATTCCAAAGCCCGCTAGGATGGCCCGTGCTTGCTTCAGGCGCTCTAGATTGCAGGTTTCAGCGCCCGGGAAGACGAGACGACCTGACAAAAAATAATAATGGGGAGAAAGGTCTATGAGTGAGCCTGTCATGGCTTGGGTTGTTTGCCGCCCACGCGCCGCACGCAGGGTTGCGATGCTGGCCACAGCGCTCTCGCTGCTTGGCGCTGTCGCGTTGTCGACCGCCGTCCAGGCCGCCAGCGATACCACCGCGCCAGCGGTGTCTGCGATTGAGTCCCCCAAGGCCGTCAAGGGCCTGATGATCGATGTGGTGCACGCCGGCAAACGTCTGGTGGCAGTCGGTGATCGCGGGCACATCCTCTACTCCGATAATCAGGGCAGCACCTGGACCCAGGCCAGCGTCCCCACCCGCCAGTTGCTCACGGCGGTGTTTTTTATCGACGACAAGCACGGTTGGGCGGTCGGCCACGATGCGCAAATCCTCGCCAGCACCGATGGCGGCGCCACCTGGACCCAGCAATTTCAAGACCTCAAGCGCGAAGCGCCGTTGCTCGACATCTTGTTCAACGATGCCAGCCACGGCCTGGCGGTGGGCGCCTACGGGGCGTTGATCGAAACCACCGACGGCGGCAATACCTGGACCGACGTCAGCGACCGCCTCGACAACGAAGACCAGTTCCACCTCAACGCGATCGCCGCCATCAAGGGCGCCGGCCTGTTCATCGTCGGCGAGCAGGGCAGCATGTTCCGCTCCAGCGATAACGGCCAGACCTGGGAAAAACTCGAAGGCCCTTACGAAGGCTCGCTGTTCGGCGTGATCGGCACGGCGCAAGCGCAGACGCTGTTGGCCTATGGCCTGCGCGGCAATCTGTACCGCTCCAGCGATTTCGGCAGCACCTGGGAGCAGGTCGAGCTGAACGCGGCGCGCGGCGCGCTGGAGTTTGGTTTATCCGGCGCCACCTTGTTGGAGGATGGCTCCATCGTGGTTGTCGGCAATGGTGGCAGCGTGGTCGTCAGCCATGACGACGGGCTGACGTTCAGCGTGTTCAATCGCCCGGACCGTATCTCGCTCTCGGCCGTCACGGCGGCGGGCAACGGCAATCTGATTCTGGTCGGGCAGGGCGGTGTGCGGGTTGCCACGCCGACCGGCGCCGAACCGACAAAACAATAATAAGGGCGGGAAAGCATGAGCAGTCATCACAACGATAAAGCGACCTTCCTTGAACGCCTGATCTTCAACAACCGCCCGGCAGTCATCGTGATCTGCCTGCTGGTGAGCATTTTCCTGTTCTGGCAGGCGACCCTGATTCGCCCGTCCACCAGCTTCGAAAAAATGATCCCGCTCAAGCACCCCTTCATCGAAAAGATGATGGAACACCGTAACGACCTGGCGAACCTGGGCAACACCGTGCGCATCTCGGTGGAGGCCAGGGACGGTGACATCTTCACCAGGGACTACATGGAGACCCTGCGCCAGATCAACGACGAGGTGTTCTACATCTCCGGCGTCGACCGCTCGGGCCTCAAGTCGCTTTGGAGCCCCAGCGTGCGCTGGACCGAAGTGACCGAAGAAGGCTTCGCCGGCGGTGAAGTGATTCCGCAGAGCTACAACGGCTCGCCAGCCAGCCTCGATCAACTGCGCAATAACGTGCTCAAATCCGGCCAGGTTGGGCGTCTGGTGGCCAACGATTTCAAGTCGAGCATCGTTGATATCCCGTTGCTGGAGTCTTATCCGGACCCGCAGGACCAGGGCAAATTGCTCGCCCTGGACTACCAGAAGTTTTCCCATGAACTGGAAGACAAGATCCGCGACAAGTTCGAAGCGCAGAACCCCAACGTCAAGATCCACATCGTCGGCTTTGCCAAAAAGGTCGGCGACCTGATCGACGGGCTGGTGATGGTGGTGCTGTTCTTCGGCGTTGCGTTCGTCATCACCCTGGTCCTATTGCTGTGGTTCACCCATTGCGTGCGCAGCACCGTTGCGGTGTTGAGTACCACCCTGGTGGCGGTGGTGTGGCAACTGGGCCTGATGCATTTTTTCGGCTTCGGGCTCGATCCTTATTCGATGCTGGTGCCGTTCCTGATCTTCGCCATCGGCATTTCCCACGGCGTACAGAAAATCAACGGCATCGCCCTGCAGTCCAGCGAGGCCGACAACGCGCTGACTGCCGCGCGGCGTACCTTCCGCCAATTGTTCCTGCCGGGCATGATCGCGATCCTTGCCGATGCGGTGGGCTTTATTACCCTGCTGATCATCGACATCGGCGTGATCCGTGAACTGGCCATCGGCGCCTCCATCGGCGTGGCGGTGATCGTGTTCACCAACCTGATCCTGCTGCCGGTGGCGATTTCCTACGCGGGCATCAGCCAGCGCGCCATCGCCAGGAGCAAGAAAGACGCGAACCGCGAACACCCGTTCTGGCGCTTGCTGTCCAGGTTCGCCAGCGCCAAAGTCGCACCGGTCTCGATCCTGCTGGCGCTGGTCGCCTTTGGCGGCGGCCTCTGGTACAGCCAGAACCTCAAGATCGGCGATCTGGACCAGGGCGCACCGGAGCTGCGCCCGGACTCGCGCTACAACAAGGACAACAACTTCATCATCAGTAACTACTCCACCAGCTCCGATGTGCTGGTGGTGATGGTCAAGACCAAGGCCGAAGGCTGTTCGCGCTACGAAGCCATGGCGCCCATCGACCAACTGATGTGGAAGATGCAGAACACCGAGGGCGTGCAATCGGCGATCTCGCTGGTGACCGTGTCCAAGCAGATGATCAAGGGCATGAACGAGGGCAACCTCAAATGGGAAACCCTGTCGCGCAACCCCGACGTGCTGAACAACTCCATCGCCCGCGCTGATGGCCTGTACAACAACAATTGCTCGCTGGCGCCGGTGCTAGTGTTCCTCAACAACCACAAGGCCGAGACCCTCGACCGCGCGGTGCACGCGGTGCAGGACTTCGCCAAAGAGAACAACAAGGACGGCCTGGAATTCATCCTGGCGGCCGGTAACGCCGGGATTGAAGCCGCCACCAACGAGGTCATCAAGGAGTCGGAACTGACCATCCTGATTCTGGTGTACCTGTGCGTGGCGACCATGTGCATGATCACCTTCCGCTCCTGGGCCGCCACCCTGTGCATCGTGCTGCCGCTGGTGCTGACCTCGGTGCTGGGCAACGCGCTGATGGCGTTCATGGGTATCGGCGTCAAGGTCGCGACCCTGCCGGTGGTGGCGCTGGGCGTGGGGATTGGCGTGGACTACGGCATCTATATCTACAGTCGCCTGGAGAGCTTCCTGCGCGCGGGTCTGCCGCTGCAAGAGGCGTACTACCAGACGCTCAAGTCCACGGGTAAAGCGGTGCTGTTCACCGGCCTGTGCCTGGCGATTGGCGTGTGCACCTGGATTTTCTCGGCGATCAAGTTCCAGGCCGACATGGGGCTGATGCTCACCTTCATGCTGCTGTGGAACATGTTCGGCGCCCTGTGGCTGTTGCCGGCGCTGGCGCGTTTCCTGATCAAGCCCGAGAAGCTGGCGGGCAAGAAGGGCAACTCGTTGTTCGCCCACTGAGGCTAACATCAAGGTCTTTATTGTGGCGAGCGTGCTTGCCCTAATGCCGTTCAGTTAAGGAAAATGTGTGGGCTTATTGTGGCGAGCGGGCTTGCCCCGCGTTGGGGTGCGAAGCGCCCCCCATCGAGCAAAACGCGGTGTACCTGATACGGCTCAGCGCCTGGCTTTGGGGCTGCTGCGCAGCCCAACGCAGGACAAGCCTGCTCGCCACAGGGAATCTGCGCTTAACTGAACGGCATTAGGGCTTGCCCTAATGCCAGTCGGTTAAGCGCAGCTCCCCTGTGGGAGCGGCGGTGCGACGATTCGACTTGCCCGCGAAAGCGGTGGGTCTTCAACATCAATGTTTGCTGGGCCGACGCCATCGGGAGCAAGCCCCCTCCCACATTTTTTACAGCGCTCGGCAGACCATTTCGGTCGGCTCTCAGGCCGCCGCGCTTTTGATCTTGATCTTAGGCACACCGAGCCTGGGCGAGGTGCCGAGTGTTGGGGCAAGAGCGTTTTGCTTACTTTTGCGCTTTTCAAAAGTGAGCCGCCGTAAGGGCGGAACCCTAAGTCGTCGTTACCGCAGAAACGGATAGGTACACCGAAAAGTCGCACCTCTCGTTGCTTCGAGCATCACACTGGCTTAACTGTGGCGAGCAGGCTTGTCCTGCGTTGGGCTGCGCAGCAGCCGCAAAACCATGCGCTGCGCAGTGTCAGGTGTATGGCGGTGTCCTTGATTGGGGGCGCTTCGCACCCCAACGCGGGGCAAGCCCGCTCGCCACAACAAGCCCGCTCGCCACGACGAGCTACCTGGCCACAACGAGCCCGGCTGCCAAAGCGTGCCCGTTCACGATGGACCTCCTCGGTCAACGTTCACGCTGAATAAAAGAACAGCTTCTTCGCCATCTCCCGCGAGACGTCGCTGCGCCAGACCCGTCCCACGACCTGGTTGTTCCGGGCTTGCTGCAGCTGCGCCTTGAATCCCAGATAACGCTGCTCCGCGCGTTTCAGATGCCCGGCGGTGTAGGCCAGGTCAGCGTCGGTTCCCCTGGCGTAGTGAAAGTGTGCATACCACAGCACCTTGTTGGAGGCTTTGTCGCGGATCGCATATTCCGTGAGAAAGTCCTGGGCCTGGGTCGCTGTGCGGGCGCTGACCCGTTGAATATCCACCTGATTGTCGCGCCACAGCGTAAATACCTTGTCGGACGTCGGCGCCTGGCGCTTGTAGGCGTTGTTTCGGTAGCGCTTGCCGGTGTCGCGCAGGTCCAGGGCTTCGGCGCGAAAGCCCTCGATGGCCGCCGTGATCGGTCCGGTGGCCGGCTTTGCGCGCGCAAGCTCGTTGCTGATGGACTCCAGCTCATCGGCCAGTTGTTCGAGCAGTGTGAACCATTCCTGCGGGTTCTTCTCATCGCGTAACGTCGCGTCATCCAACTGGCGCATTTCACGCTGAATCAGGCGCTCCCGATTCACCCGCTCCTGTTTGAGGCGGTTGCCGGCCTTGATCGCCGCATTTGCCGAGCGCCCTGCAGGCGGTCGTGTCGGTGGCCGAGCCGGTGGCGCCGCCTGGACTATTTCGACGTAATTGCCTTCCTCTGGATGTGCATGAAAGGTGCTGCTGACGGTGCCCGTTTGCGGGTCATGCAGGTCGATAAGCGCGTCGCTCGCTTGTGTGCGGGCATCACCGACCAGCGTGCCATGGTTGCGGGTTTTGAACACCCGCCTGTTGGCAGGCTTGTTTTTGAGTGGCAGCGCCCTGGGCAGCGGTACCTGGGTTTTTTCGAGGGTGTGAATGGCGGTGGCCAGGTCTTGCTCGGCGATGCTGCGCGCCTGTGCAAGGCTTGCCAGAAACATCTCCGGATAGGGTTGACGCACAGTGCTCGACCCCAACTCGTGCAGCGAGCGCATGGCGTAGGCCTGACTTTCGTAGTGCGTGATGACGTTTTCGTAGACTGAAATCTGTTCCTGCAGGGTAAAGCCGCGCACGATGCGCATTTGTAGATGAGAGATCAGCGCCGAGTAAAAGCGCGTGCCGTTCAGATGCTGGAGGAAAAACCCCTCGCTGTGATCGGGCGCCGGGCCACTGCGGTCGATAGCCAGCTCCACTTCGGTGCTCAGTAACTTGATCCTGTAGTTGGCGGCGTAGAACAACTCCGGCACGGTGATTTGCGCGTGCAGCTTGTCGCTCTGCGCGCTGCCCGCCGGCGAGAGTCGGGCCATTTCGTCCCACAGGGTTTCTATGCGCTCCGTGCATTCGATCAGCGCCTGGCTGTGCGCTTGCTCGCGTTGCTTTTGCGCGATAAATGTCTCGTAAACGCTGTTCTGTTCACGTGCCAATGCTTCAAGAGACCGTGAGGCAAGTGCGTCTACGTGCTCACCTTCAACGGTAATCGCCACGTCCCTGAGATGGTCCTGCAACAGGTCGCGCACGGCACAATGTATCCGCGACAGCGTGTTCATCGCGCTTAATTGCTGCTCTTCATACAGGGGCGCTGCGTCCACCGCGCGAATCTGGTTAAAGCTGTCGAGCAGCTGCCGTTGCAAGGGCACCAGTGCGTCCACGTTGCGCTGCATGAGGCGTAACGCCACTTCAAAAGCGACCTGGGTTGCGCGGGTTTTTTCCTGCCAGAACTGCTGCAGTTGCAGGTCATGCGTCTTCGGGGACGCAGACGTCTGGACCGTGTTCCACGCGTTTATCAGCGCTGCACGGTTTGACTCAAACGCGGCGCGGGTGTGCCGGGCCTTGTTGAACGCTTGCTCGTGGACGGCGCAGAGTTGATCCATCTGGTTGCCGATATCGGCCTTGCGGGCCAACAGTGGCGCCGTTCGGTCCTCCAGCGCCTGCCGGTAGGCGGCAATCCGTTTTTTCGGGCCACCCCCCGTCAGTTTCAGGCCACGATCCAGCGTCCAGTGCCCTTGGCCGTCGGTGCGCAATTTGATGCCGGGATGATCCGGTTTTAGCGGATGCACGACGAACACATCGCCGAAGCCCGGCACGATCTTCACCTGGAACAGCCGGCCAGCGACCGTGGCATGCCATTTTCCCGCGATCCTGAACAAGCCTTTGAAGGCACCGGTATCCACCGGAGCCAGGTGCTCTTTGGGCCATTCGACGCGCACGGCGGTGAGCTGTTCAAGCAGGCGCGCGGCAGAGGCATCCCGCGCCACTGACGTGTCGAAGTCCAGCAAGGTGTGACCGCTTCCCGGGGGCTCGGACGGCAGCGCAATCGGGCCTGGATCAATTACCAGCGTGGTGTCCGGCGGTCGACCCGATGCCCGGCGAATCGGGTCCAGCGCCAGCCCGTAGCGCGGTGGATCGGACCCTCGCGCAACGTCGACCGCCGTACCGGCATGCAGCAGCACCAGGGCGATGTTCAGTAAAAGATCAACAACGGCCTGCTCGCGGGTGATGGCGTCCGTGCTATCAAGGCCGGGAATGTCATGCATCAGACTGCTGCTCAATGACGCCATCCAGCCCACCAGCATGACCGGCGCACTCAGCGGCAGCCCCAACAGGATGTTGAACAACAGCCAGCCGCCCTCCAGCACAATCGCCCAGCGGCTTTGAGCATTGGACACCGCTTCGCGCTCGGCCAGGTCCACCAGCGCCCGGGCGTTGCGGCCAAACAGATGCTGCATCAGCTCGCCGCCTTGCAGCGACTGGATAAGTTCTTCATCGGTCGCATCAGCCGCCAGCGTCGCGGGCCTGGGTCTTTCAGGTACGTCAAACGGGTCCAGGGCGGAGAAGTGCACGATGTGCGGTTCCTGCAAACCGCCGTGCGCATAGATCGGTCGTGCATGCTCAGGCAGCCACGCCAACACGCTTTCCTGCAGGTCGCCGGGTGCGGCGATGGCCGCCAGCATTGCTGAACGATCCGCGAACTGCCGCAGGGACTGCTCATACAAAGGCCTGTACAGAATATGCGGGCCCTTGCGGTTGTCGGTGCGTTCGATGACGAACATGGTGTCGACCTGATCGGGGGTGGCGCCGTCTTTTCTGCGCAATGCCAGCGGGCGTATCACGACCGCGTCGTCACCCACGATCTGTTGCACCGCGCCGGGCTGTACCAGGGCCGCGATGAACTGGTAGCCCACAAGGGTAAAACCTTGCTCGCCCTTGACCGCCAGTTCCAGCGCCGTCAACGCTAGCATCACCCTCAACGCTTCGCCAAACAGCCGCTGGCGTTCAACGGCCTCGGCAGAGGGAACCAACAAATGCTCTTTGAGCAAAAGCGGGTAGTGTTTGCCAATGTCCACGCGGCTGATCAGGTCCAGCAGATAGTCGGGTGTTGTCCAGGCCTGAATCAGTTGCCCGCCAGTGTGCCGAAGGGTCATTGTGCCCTTGGGTTTGCCGGACAGATTCTTCAATGCCAAGTCGGTCAGACTCATCGTCTGGCGCTCGATATAACCGCCGCCCAAAGTGCCGACCGCCACCGCGAAGGTCAGCTCCAGCTCATCGGGTTGATAGCCCGGCGCCTGGGGCTGGTCCAGCCGCATTTGCCGGTGCAGCTGTTTCGCCGCGTACACCCGCAGGTTATCGATGCCATCGGACCACGATTTGCCCTGGCTGGCCTGGCGGTTCCTGGCCAGTTCCAGGCTGTGCCTGCGGTACGCCAATTGCGCGGCGGGCTTGGCACTGCTCAACCAGCCAGGCAGCGCCGCGTGCACACGCCGCAAGAATTGAGGATCGACACTGTGTGCGCCACTTAACCACGCGGCCGGATCGGTGACGCGCACGAACAGCGCGGCGAGTTCGGCTTTGCTGGTGCGCGCCGGCAACTGGATAGCGGCCAGATCCTCCAGCTGTTGATTCAACAGCAGTGCCGCTTGGGTGTCGAAAAAATTGCCGGAAGGTTCATAGCGTTTGAGTTTTATAGCGTCGGCTTCGAACTGCAGGCTCAACTCGCGTTGCCAGGCCTGGACGAATGCGTCCATCGACGGGTAAGTCGCGATCACGCCTGACAACCGGCAATGCAACACCCGTTGATCGAGCGTCACCAACAAATCAGGCGACAGCAATGT
This sequence comes from Pseudomonas sp. PvP025, assembly GCF_017832155.1. Lineage (NCBI taxonomy): Bacteria > Pseudomonadati > Pseudomonadota > Gammaproteobacteria > Pseudomonadales > Pseudomonadaceae > Pseudomonas > Pseudomonas sp. PvP025. The sequence goes on from NZ_JAFIBJ010000001.1 coordinate 955,523, forward strand.
GCTGGACAGTGCGCCCCTGGACACCCGCGATTCGAGCACGTACACGCGCGCCGGGCTGAACGCCTCAAGGCCCAGGCGATCAGGATGATTGGCCATCTGCGTGAGGGTTTCAGCCAGCGTCGGGTCGACGGCGGCGTGGCTGATCGCGGCGACCCGCAGCGCCTCGGCAAGCCGGTCGCCCAACCATTCCCAGCGGCTGCCGCCGGCGGTACTGGCGCCATTCCAGTAGCGGGCCAACGCCTCCTGAAAGCCGATGGCGATAATCCCGGGCAGTTGCCGAACCACTCCTGCCAGCATGGTCATGTCTGGCCCGGTCGCAGCGTGCGAGTCACCGACCTGGGCGAAGGTGACCTTGCGCCGGGTGATGTCCACCAGGTGCGGCACACGGTCTGCGGTGCCGGTGTAAAAGTCCGGCGGATCACCGCCGGCCAGGTAATCGAGCACCACCTCCACCAGCCGGGTCAGGTCATAACCGCCTGCCTGATTCGGGAAGGCGACATACGCCGCTTCGGCGGGGATATTGAGCGGTGCGGTTTTTTCAATGATCAGTTGATCCAGCAACTGTGCAATGACTGAGCGCAGCGTGGGGCGAGCACGAAACTGCGCTTGCACGGCCTGGCGCAGTGCTTGTGCGCCAGTGGAGGACTCAGGGAGCGTCATGGGTAGTCCTTTACGTGTTCAGCCTGCAGTAGACGGGGCAATGCTCAGGAACAACCGGTCAGTTGGCGGCTCGATCAGCACATAGAGAATCTTGCCCAGCGGCTCGGCGCCGGCCTCCTGCTGAGCGCGCAGCCTGGCTTGCACATGCTGCTTGAGCAGATCCTTTTGCGTGAATTTGCGTTGCTCGGGCAGCTTCAGATGGGCGCGGGTATAAGCCGCGGGCGCAGCCTCGGCTGATGTGTAGTGAAAGTGCGCGTACCACAACACCACCGCAGGCTTGCGGGCTTTGTCGTACACCGCGTATTCGGTAAAGAAGTCTCCGCTCAAGGTGGGACGCAGCGGGTCTGCCTGGCTGGTCAGGTTGATATCGATTTCTTTATGGCGCCACAGGTAATCGATACCTTCCAGGGTTGGCCATTGTTGTTTGTAGGCGTCGCTGGTGACGCGCTGCGCCTTTCGAGTCATGTCACGGGCGTTGGCCCTGAAGTCATCGATCAAATCCTGTGCCGTCGGGCTGGCGAGGTGTTCGCGTGCGATCTCGTCAGCAAGTGCGTCAAGCCTGCTCGCTTGTCCGCCGAGCAGCGCATCCCAGTCCGCCGGGTTGACGTCTTGTCGGGTCAGCGGCGATTGCAGTTTCTGCTGCTGGGTAGCGATGACGCGCTCAAGCGCCGGCCGTTCCCGGATCAGCTGCAAACCCTGGTTTTTCAGGGTGGTCAGCGACTGCGCCTTCGGCGCCGGTTCAGGCGCCGGCGGCGTGTCCTGGCTGGACTGCGCCCAGCCGTCCGCCTGTTGGTCATACCTTGCAATGGCTTCGCCTGTCATCGTGTCGGTGATGACAATGTGTGTGGTATCGGTCGTCGCGCCTGCTGGCTGCAGTTCTCCGACGTAGTAGTGGTGCTTGCGGGTTTTGAATACCCGTTTTGTCGAGGCCTTGGGGCGCAGGTTGGTCGCAGTGGGGGGCTGGGTGTCCAGTTCTTCCTGTCGGCGTACCACCGTTTCCAGCTCGGTTTCGGCCAGCCGACGAGCACTGTCCAATTGCTTGAACAGGCGTTCCGACACAGGATGCAGGCGACCCGGGTTGATCGTCTTGAGTACTTGTGCGGCATGTTCATAGCGCCGGTACATGACCAGTACCGTGTCGTATACCTGGCGTTGTTCTGCCAGGGCATAGCCTGAACTGCTACGCACCTCGACATGGGACAGCACAGCTTTGGTCAACTCCATGTACGCCAGGTGTTCGACGTACAGCGCTTCTTGTGGCGTGCGTATCAGTCCGGGCTCGAATGGTTCCACCAGTATCCACGACAACGGGATCAGTGAGTTGAGCTTCAGGCTCTCAGAGGAGAAGTGCTGGGGATGCTTGATCCCGGCCAGCAGCGATTCCCGTATCGCACGGCCCGCGACGGAGTCTTTTTCAAGTTGATCCAGGGTGTTTTCCATGGCTTCGGAAAGCGTTGCCATGCGTTGCCACATGTCGGCCAGTTCAATCGCTCTGGTGACATGCTCGTTATAGGCAGTTGGGTTTCCTATCCATTTTTCCGGGAGCATGCGCAAAACCAGGTGTGACATCGGCTCTCCACTGCCGGTGAAACGCAGCGTATCGGCCCAGCCCCTCAGGTACGTGTGAATGGAAAACTGATCACCCCAAAGGGTGTGCAGTGTTTTGGCCCGGTCCCGGACGTGGACCCCGGCGCCCCCATACTTTTCCAGAGACCGACCCACTTCAACCAGCTCCAGACGCAGCGGCAGCACCTGGTCATAGCGTTTTTGCAGCGGTTCCAGCAGCGCTTCGTACTGGTTGCGCAGCCTGGCGTAACCCTGCACCTCAAGTTGATGCCTTTGCAGCAGCGCGGGTTTTTGTGCGGCGTCGGCGTGCTGGAGCAGCTTCCATACCGTTTTGAGCGTATTGCCCTGTTTGATCAAGTTCTCGTAGGCCGTCTGCATCCGCATCATCGATGCATTGAGCTCATTTATTTGCGGGGTGATTTCCAGGCCAAGGGACTCCATTTGCGCGACCATTTCACGAGTCTTGCGCTGGTTTTCCTCGCGCAACTGCGCAATACGTTTGGGGCCACCGCCCAGCAGCTTCAAACCGCGATCCAGGGTCCAGTGGCCCTTGCTATCGGTTCTTAGCTTGATGCCCGGATGGGCGGGTTTTTCGGGGTGAACAATAAATACCTCACTGAACCCTGGAACGATCTTGACCCGGAACAACAACCCGCCAACCGACGCATGCCAAACGCTATCGATTTTGTACAGACCCTTGAGCGCGCCGATTTCGATGGGAGCGGGAACAGGGTCGGGCCAGGCCACTTTGTAGTTCAGCAGTTTTTCCAGCAGCCGCGCGGATGCGCCGTCGCCGGCCACTGAATGATCGAAGTTGACCCGCGTGCGACCGCCACCCGGTGGTTCGGAGGGCAGGCCGACCGCTCCGCGCTTGATCACGGGCAGTGTTTTTGCCGGCGGGCCCGCCGTGCGCCGCAGTGGCAGTCGGGCGACGGCCGACTGATCAATAGGCGGCCGCTGCGTTGCGGGTGGAGCCGAGGCTTGATGCACCAGCACCATGGCCGTGTTGAGCAGCAAATCGATCCATGCCAGTTCCCGCGCAATTGGGTCGTCGCTGACCAGCGCCGGCAAGTCCTGGGCAAGGCTCTGGACCAGTTGCATAAACCAGCCCACCACCGCCGCCGGTCCGCGCACCAGCATCAATAAGGTATTAAAGCCCAGTTGCGCGCCTTCCAGAATCAGTGCCCAGCGGCTTTCGACATTGGAGGTCGACTCGCGCTCGGCTTGCTCCAGCAGTTGGCGCGCCTCGCTGGTAAACAGGTACTCCATGAGCTGGCCATTGGTCAGCGACTGCATGAGTTCGTCGTTGCTCTCATCATCGCTCAACGCCAGTATCGCCGGTGCGGGCACGGCGGGCAGCGGATCGAACTCCGAACCAATGCCACCGATCCGCACGTAATGCGGCTCGTTGAATCCGCCGTTGCTGTAAATAAGACGGGCGCTGTCACCCAGCCACGCGAGGACACTGTCCTGCAGCTCGCCCGGCTTGACGATGGCCGCAAGCAATTGCTCGCGGCTGCTGAATTGCAACAGCGACTCACGATAGCTGGGGCGGTACAGCAAATGTGGGCCGGCCTGGCCATCACGCGGCTCGATGATGAACATGTGCTGCACCCCATCCGCCTTGGCTCCGGGCTTGCGTTGAAAGGCCAGCGGGCGCATGACGATGTCGCGGTTATCCACGCAGCGCTCGGCGCGGCTGGCAGCGACCACGGCGGTCACATACTTGACGCCCATCCAGGTAAGGCCCGCTTCGTTCTTTATGGCGTGCTCCAGCGCCTGGCTCGTCAGTTCAAGCGGACGTTGGGCAATGAACCGGCGTTTGCGTTGCTGCGCCTCATCGGTGTCGCCGAGCAATTGGCGACGAACGTAGTTGGGGTAGTTCAGACCGATATCCACCCGTTGTACCAATTGCTCGATGTAATCGGGCGTCAGCCACGCTTCAAGGGCTTGTCCGGTCGTGTCACGCAGGGTCATGGAACCGCGCGGTTTGCCCGACAGGTTTTTCAGGGCCAGGTCCACCAGGCTCATGCGCACCGTTTCGAGGTAGCCCCCGCTGAGCGTGCCGTAGGGTACGGCAAAGGTCAGTTCCAGGTGGTCGGCGCTGTAGGTGGCGGTGTCGGTTTCACAGGTGCGCTGGTTGGTCAGCCAGGCATTGCGTTCCAGGCACAGCTGGTTGTCCAGATGGCGACGAGCATAGGAACGGATATCGTCCAGACCCGTCAGCCAGGTTTTACCGTCTTCCAGCCGCCTGACGCTGGCTTGTTCGAGCAGGCAGCGACGATAGGCCAAACGCAGGTCGGGCGAGGCCTGCCGCAACCAGTCGGGGAGGGCGGCCTCGACCGACAGCAGGGTCTGGCTCGGCGCGGTGGATACGTCGCCCAGCCGCGCGGCGGGGTCGGTCAGCGATTCGAACTGCGCTTGCAGGCGATCAGCCGAGGTAGCGCTCGTCAGGTCCAGGGCCGCAATGTCATCGAGCTGGGCATCGAGCACCAGTGCAGCCTGCACTTCGAAGATATTGCCGTCCGGTTCATAGAGTTGCCAGGTGAGGCTGTCGGCGGTGAACTGTTCTGCAATGCGCCGCCCCCAGGCTTCGCCAAAGGCATCCAGGCTGGGGTAGGCTTCGATGCGGCCCGACAGGCTGCAGAGCCACGCCTGTTTACCATCGACCAATACCAGGTCGCTCGATTGCAACGTGACCTGGATGTCGCCTTGAACCAGGCGGGTTTCCACGCTGTAGGCATGCAGCGAAGATTCTGGCCCGGCGCGCTGGCTGCGGGTTTCGCGCGCAGGGTAGTCGGCCAGGTGAATGAGTCGTTGCAACGCAGAGACATCGCCGCTCAATTGGCGGATGGCTGCAGCGCGCAGTTGGCCCTGCAAAATACCGGCAAACCACTGCCAGCGGCTGCCTGCGGCGTCGCTGGGCATGTTCCAGTAGGCGGTCAGCGCGTCTTGAAAGCCCACCTGCACGATAAACGGCAGTTCGCGGATGATCGCTTCCACCACCGCCAGGTCGTAGCTGTGCGTGCCGTTTTGTTCGAAGACCAGCCGCGTGCCGCCGGCGTCGCTCAGGTAAGCGTCGAGCCCGTCGCGAGCAGTGAGGTCAGGGAAAATGCCGCTGGCGAGGTAGTCAAGCGCGACCTCAAGCAGTGGCTGCAAACTGCGTCCACCGCCTTCACGGGGCAGCGCGAGGCGCAATCGGGCAACGGGCAGCGTCAGCGGCGGGTATTTTTCCACAAGGTGGTCGGCGAGCATCTGCGCGACCACCGAGCGCAACGTCGGTCGTGTGCCGAACTGCGCGTGGACGGCACGCTTGATCAAGTTGTCGGTCATGGGTATTCCTTTACGAAAGAGAAGGGGATCCCTTTACGTTACGGCTCGCAATGCCGCGCGGGCGTTAGCCGGTTACCGCCACCCTCTGATGCGCCAACTCGCCTATCATGTGCACTTTCTCTTTGCCGATGACCGACTCGTAATGACTGCCGACAACCTCACCACCGTCCTTGCCACCGCCGACATGCTTGAAATTGACGGGCTGCACGCCTTCGACTTTGCGCTGTCCAAGGAACACCTGCTGATCACCGCCATGGACGGCCGCGCAGAAAAGCGCTGGACCTTCAGCCTTCAGCAGGTGGAAAACGCCACGTTTGATAACACCCTGCAAAGCTGGACCCTCTGCAGTGACTCGGGCGAGCATCGCCTGATCTGCATGAGTGCTATCACCGGCAACAATAACGATGAGGACGACGAGCATGATGATGCGTAAATTCTGGCCGCTGCTGATGGCGGGCAGTGTCGGTGCGATGTCGGTGCAGGCTGCACCGGCCGACACCCATGACCTGCTGGTGGGCAGCTACACCGCTGGCAGCAGCGAAGGAATCTACCGCCTGCAGTTCGACAGCCGTACCGGCCAGTTCAACGGCAAGCCGGTGCTGGCGGCCAAGGCGGCCAATCCGTCCTGGCTGACCCTTTCCAAAGACCAGAAGCGTCTCTACGTGGTCAACGAAAATGGCCCGGGCCAGCAGGATGCGGTCGGACGCGTCAGCGGCTACAGCATCGACCCGCAGAACCATCAGCTCAGCCTGATCAACCAGGTGCAGAGCCTGGGCAATGAGCCGACCCATTCCAGCATTGCGGCTGACGGGCGCTATCTGTTCGTTGCCAACTACTCGGTACTGGAGGACCCGGGCGGCAGCCTGGCGATTCTGCCGCTGGACGCCAGTGGCAAGCTGTCGGCACCGGTGCAGATGAGCGGGCACCCCGCCAGTGGCGTAAACCCTGAGCGCCAGGCGTCCAACCATGTGCACTCGGTGGTGTCATCGCCCGATGGCAACTACGTGTTCGTGCAGGACTTGGGTGCCGACAAGATGTTTGTCTACCGTTACGACCCCAAGGCCAACCACGAACAGCCCTTGACCCCGGCCAGGCCGGCGTCGGTGCAACTCCCGGCCGGCAGCGGTCCGCGTCATCTGCTGTTCAGCGCCGACGGCAAGCATGCCTGGCTGACCACCGAGATGAGCGCCCAGATTGCGGTCTTCGATTATCAGGACGGCCAGCTCACCCAGACCCAACTGGTGGATTACGCCACCGGCCAGCCGGTGACCGACAAGGCCGGTGCGGCGTTGCATGCCTCAAGTGACGGCAAGTTCCTGTACGTGAGCAATCGCGGTACGGCCAATCAACTGCTGGTGTTCAGCATCGACCCGGCGACGGCGCACCTCAAGCAGATTCAAAAACGCTCCGTCGAGGGCGACCACCCGCGTGAATTCAGCCTGGACCCGAGCGGCAAGTTCGTGCTGATCGCCAACCAGAAGAGCAATGAAATCGTGGTGATCGAACGCGACCCGAAGACCGGCCTGCTGGGTAAAACCGTGCAGAAACTGCCTATTGATGCGCCCAGCGACCTCAAGTTTCTGCTGCGTCAATAAGCCACAGGCCCCGCAACGCGGGGCCTGTGCTTGTCTATTAATTCTGTTAATAGCGGCTACTGTTTCAAAGCATTTCTAAGGTTCAACCCTCGGGCGTACGTTGAGTCCCAAGGCCTTCCCCGGCCACTCAACCAAACGAACACGAGGGTTACCGCCATGAACTTGAACCTCTTCTCCATCATCGCCGCTTCTGCTGTTTCCGCCACTGTTGCCTTGCCAGCGGCCGCCAGCGTGGAAGTCACCGACAAAAAATCCGGCACCAGCGCCTACACCCAGAAGTACCTGCAACAAAGCGCCAACTTCTATGCCGCCCTGGATCACAAGACCCTGCGATAAGCTTGAACTGAGCTCCCACATTTGATGGTGTTGAACTCAGGGTTTGGCCATTACCGCTACAAACAGCGGCGATTGCAGAAAGCGCTGCAGCCAGGTTTGTAATCGGACATAGGGCGTACTGGCGAACCACTCGCGATCCACATGGGCAAACTGGCGCACGAACGGCGCCAGTGCCACATCTGCCAGGCTCAAATGATCGGCCAACAAGCAGCTATGCCCCGCCAGTAAATTTTCCAGCTTCTGCAGGAACACCTCACCCTCGGCCCGATAATGTTCCATCGGATGCTCAGGGTAGCGCTCGGCATACTTGTACCGATCCAACTGATATTTAAAGCCCTGGTCATTCTCGGCGATCAACGCCAGCGCGGCCGGGTCATCCTGCAGCAACCAGTCATCCGGGTCGTGCTGCGCCAGGGCCCATTGCATGATCGCCAGGCTTTCATCGATCACTTGGCCGCCCACGCTCAATACCGGCACCGTGCCCTTGGGCGACAGCGCCAGCATGTCGGCCGGCTTGGCCTTGAGGCTCACCTCGACGATGCACACCGCCACGCCTGAATAACGCAAGGCCAGACGTGCGCGCATCGCATAAGGACAACGCCGGAACGAATACAACAGCGCCTCGCTCACTGGACCTCCAGGGTACTCAAGCCGTTGCCCTGACGCTTGACCTGGATCTGCACCGGGATGCGCTCGTGCATCTCCTGCACGTGGGAGATCACCGCCACCTTGCGGCCCTGGGCCTGCAAGCCATCCAGGGCATCCATCGCCAATTGCAGCGACTCGGGGTCCAGGCTGCCGAAGCCTTCGTCGATAAACAGCGACTCGATCTTCAGGGTGCTCGACGCCATGGACGCCAGCCCCAGGGCCAGGGCCAGCGACACCAGGAACGTCTCGCCGCCGGACAACGAATGCACCGAGCGCAGTTCGTCGCCCATTTCCGTGTCCATCACCAGCAAGCCAAGCATGCTGCCGCCGCGCTTGAGGCGGTAGCGGCGCACCAATTGGCGCAACTGCACGTTGGCATGGTGCACCAATAGGTCGAGGTTGTAGGCCTGGGCGATCTTGCGGAAGGTGTCGCCGGTGGCCGAGCCGATCAGCGCATTCAGGCGTGCCCAGCGCTGCCACTCTTCATAGGCCCGGGCAATTTGCGCGGCCAGTGCGCTGTTGGCCTCCTGACGGCGCTGGTCTTCCGATTGACGTGCGCGCAGCTCGGCGCACTGTTTTTCGGCCTCGGCGATGTGCTGATTGAGGGCGGCGAGGCTGTTGTCCAACTGTTCTGCTTCGAGGTTGCCGTTGTGCAGGGCCTGGTGTTCGGCCAGGCGCTGTTCGCGCTCATGCAGCAACACCCTGGCTTGCTCGAGGGCTTTTTCGCTGGTCTGCACCTGCTGACGCAGTTCACTCAGTTGGGCATCATCGAACGCCAGCAAACGCGTGAGGTGCGTGTCATCCAGCTCGGGATGCCGTGCGCGCCACTCGCTCAAGCGCGTGTCGAGCGCCTGTTGTTCGCTGTGCAGCGCCGACTGACGCTCCTGGCGAGCCTTGAGGTCGGCCGCCAGTTGGATCAGTTCGTCGTGAATAGCCTGCAACTGTTGACTGGCCTCGGCTTCGCTCTGGCGCGATTGCACCACTGCCTGTTCCAGTTGCTGTTGCCAGTGTTCGGCACTGGTGTAGTCGCCCAGCAAAGTACCGAGTTTTTCCTGAGCGGCCTGTTGCTGCGTCGCCAGCTCATTGAATTGCTGGTTAAGCGCGTCGAGCTGTTGCTCACGGTGTTGCTGATGGGTGTGCTCTTTTTCGATGGCCTGCTGACGCGCTTGTTGTTCGGCCAGTTCGTCGCGTTGGTGGCCCAGTTGCTCAAGCCGCTGGCTGACGTGCTGGTCGAGCAGCATGAAGGTTGCCGCTGGATCGCTGCGCAAACCGTCGAGGGTTTCGGCGGGCAACAGGTTGGCGAAGGCGTGCAGCTCTTCGTCAAGGCGTTCGCGGTCGTTGGCCAGTTCGCGTTGCTGGTCGAGCATCAGTTGGCGCGCTTGCTGGCTCGCTTGCTGGGCGTTGTTCAACTGCTGTTGCAGGCGCCCGGCATTCTGTTGCAGGTTGAGCAGTGCGGCCTGGCGCTGTTCGTCCTGGCCGATGCTCTGAGTCAGCTGGTTGAGCTGCTGGCCCAGCCAGGCGCTGCGTTTGGCCGCTTCCTGATTGAACAGCGAAGCCGACAAAGGGTGCGCTTCAAGGCTCGGCTTGAGCGCAGTGTGCTGGGCGGCCAGGTGTTCCTGTTGTTGCAAAAACTCTTTCTGCTGGGCGATCAGGCCACCGACTTCACCGCGCAGTTCGGTGAGCTTTTCCTTGAGCGTGTCGACGACCTTCTGCGCCGTGGCCTCTTCGGTTTCATCGTGACGGCCCAGGCTGTGCAGCAACGCTTCGGGCTGGTGATACGGGTGTTCAGCGCTGCCGCACACGGGGCAGGGCTGATCATCCTGTAACTGTTCACGCAACTCCTCGACGCTGGCACTGCGCGCCAGGCGTTGGCGCTCCAGCAGTTGCCGGGTCACGGTGAGGGTCTGTTCGGCCACCGCCAGTTCGGCCTTGGCTTGCAGGCCGGCCTGGTTCAGATGCTCGCGTTGTTGCGCAGCATCGGCGAGCTTCTGCGTGAGGGTGGCGGCTTGCTGGTCCAACTGTTGCTGGCTGTCCCACAGGCGCGTCAGCTCTTCGAAGGCGCGCTGCTGCTTGCGATTGTCCTGCAGCAGGCTGGCCAGCAGTTGCACCTGTTCCGCTACCGCGTGGGGTTCGGCACCGGCCTCCTGAAACAGCAGGTCCAACGCTTCGCGCTGCTCGGCGAACGCCTGTGCAGTGGCCGTGGCGCGCTGCTCCAGTTGGGGCAATTCGGCCTGGCCTTTGCTCAGGCGGTTGCCGATCAGCATCAACTGTTGCAGACGGTCGCGGTAGGCGTTCCAGGCGTCGCTCAGCGGGGCGAGGTTGGCGCTGCGCTCAAGCTCTGCGGCCAGGCGCTGCAGGCGCTGTTCGACGTCGGCGTGTTTGTCCTGCATGGCTTTGAGCCGGGCCTGGCCTTCAAGGCAGGCGCTTTGCTGCTGGTGTTTTTCTTCGGTGCGCTTGGCGAGGTCGCGGGTCAGGTGGGCGAGGGTGCTTTGCTCTTCGACGGCCTGGCGCAACAGCGGCGCAGCGTCGGCCTGGTTTTTTACCGCCTGGGCCACAGCGCTTTGCGCGCTGGTTTGTTGCAGCTGTGCCTGCTGCTGGCGGGTCTGCAGCGCGTGTTGCTGTTCAATATACTGCTGAATCTGCGCCGCCAGTGGCGGGAGCAAGGTACTGAGTTCGGCCTGGCGTGCAAAATGGTGTCGTTGCGGCGCCAACTGCTCCAGGTGATTAAGGTCCTGGCGCAGCGGGGCCTGGGCTGCCCAGGCCTGCTCGTCGCGCTGCAGTTGCTGCGCCGCATGTTGATGGCGCTCTTGCCACTCACGCAACTCCTTGAGCCAGGTGTGCTGCAACTCCAGCTGCCTGAGCTGGGCCTGCCGGGTCTTGAGCTGTTGCTGCGCCTCGCTCAGTTGCTGGTCCAGCTCGGCGCGGGCTTCGGCGGCCAGCGGGACAATGCCGGTGGCCTGGTCCTGCAGTTGCCTGTGCACCTCGCGGGCGTCCCGGGTCTTGTCGAAGGCGCGGCGGCCAAGCTGGGTGTACAGCGCGGTATCGGTGAGCTTTTCCAGCAGTTCGCTGCGCTCGTTGTCATTGGCCTTGAGGAAGGCGCTGAACTCGCTTTGTGCCAGCAACACCGCACGGGTGAACTGCTCGAAGTTCAGGCCCAGGGCGAGTTCCAGCTGGGTCTTGTATTCGGTTTTCTGACTGGCCAGCACCTGATCACTGTCCAGGTCGAGCAGGCTTTGCCGACTGTTTTGCAGCTTGCCGCTGGCCTTGTCGCGGGCGCGGTTGGCCTCCCAGCGCGCACGGTAGCGACGGCCGTTGACACCGACAAAATCCACCTCGGCATAGCCGCCGCCCGTGCCGCGGCGAATCAGCGTGCGCGGGTCGCCGATGGAAATATCGGTATCGGCGTCGGGCATTTTCGCCTGGCCGGTGTCGCCCAGCCGTGGCACCGCGCCAAACAGCGCCAGGCACAGGGCATCGAGCAAGGTACTTTTACCGGCGCCGGTGGGCCCGGTAATCGCGAACAGCCCGGCGCTGGCCAGGGGCTCGGCAGTGAAGTCGATTTCAAACGGGCCTGCCAGGGAGGCGAGGTTTTTCAGGCGGATGGCGAGGATCTTCATGGCTGCTCACCTTCCTGCTGCACTTCCTGGAGCAACACGGCGAAGTCCTTCAAGGTCTGTTCATCCACTTCACTGCCATAGTTGTCCTGCCAGGCGCGGCTGAACAGCTCCTGGGGCGTGAGCTGGTCGAGTTCGACCAGCCGCGCCTGGTCCGCGTCGTCCTGGCCGCGTGTGCCGGCGTATTCGGCGGCGATGCGCACCAGGCGCACGGCCTTGCCTTGCAGGGCGGTTTCGATTTGCTGGCGCAGGTCCGGTTGCGGCTCGTCCAGGCGCACCCGCACTTCCAGCCAGGGATGGCGCTGGGTCTCGGCGAGCAGGTCGATGTCGGGCAAGTCCGCCAGGGCCTTGAGGATATCGGCCAGGGGGGCGGCTTCCAGGCGTTGCAGGTTGACCGAGCGCGGAATCAGGATCGGTTCGACGCTGACCAGTCTTTCGCCCTGGAACATCACGTCGAGAATCTGGTGTTTGTAGCCGATCTCGGAAAACGACAGTGGAATCGGCGAGCCGCTGTAGCGAATGCGCTCTTCGCCGTTGACCTTTTGCGGTTTGTGCAAATGGCCGAGGGCAACATAGGCGACACTTCTATCGAACAGGCTGGCCGGCATCGCCTCGGCATTGCCGATGATCAGGCTGCGCTCGGAGTCTTCCGACACCGAACCGCCGGCCATGTGTGCATGGCTGATGGCGATCAGCGCCTGGCCTTTTTTGCGCTTGGCGTTCGCGGCAGCGATCAACCATTCATGCACCTGGCCGATGCCGCGCAGGTAGTCGTCGCCCAGGTGGGCGCCAGTGACTTCCGCCGGGCGCAGGAAGGGCAGCGCCAGGCACCAGCCGGCAATCTTGCCTTTGGCATTGGGCAAAGGAATCAGCAGGCGCTCGGCATCCAGTTGCCCGTCATCCAGCCACAGCACCCGGCCCAGCGCATGGGTGCGCAGACGGCGCATCAACGGCGCGGGCAACTCGATGCGCGAGCCGGAGTCATGGTTGCCGGCGATCATCACGATGGTCAGTGCGGGGTTTTGTTCGTGGGCGCTGATGATGAAGTCATACAGCCGCTCCTGGGCCTTGAGCGGCGGGTTGACCGTGTCGAAGATATCGCCGGCGATCAGCAGCACGTCAGGGCTGTGGGCCTTGAGCTGGCCGAGCAGCCACGCCAGGAAACAGGCGTGTTCGAAGTCGCGTTCCTGGCCATGCAGGTTTTGGCCCAGGTGCCAGTCGGAGGTGTGAAACAGACGCAAGGCGAACTCCGTGGAGAAGATGGAAAGGAGGGGAGTTTACCTGCAAAAGCGCGGGCTATGCCTGAAACCGACACAGTTCAAGGGTGGGAGGGGCAAGCCACTCTTATCAAACACAAAATAACGGGCTGCTTTAGAACCGGAAATCTCACCCTCCCTGTGGCGAGCGGGCTTGCCCCGCGTTGGGGTGCGAAGCGCCCCCAATCGAGCAAAACGCGGTGTACCTGATACGGCTCAGCGCCTGGCTTTGGGGCTGCTGCGCAGCCCAACGCAGGACAAGCCTGCTCGCCACAGGGAATCTGCGCTTAACTGAACGGCATTAGGGCAAGCCCGCTCGCCACAGACAAACCCACCCACATGAGTTTTGGGTGTGTCGGTTATTTGGGATAGAGCGGCGGCAAGCTGGTGCTGTCCGTTGTTGGGTCCTGCTCGCGGTCCGCTATCGGAATGGCTTTCACCGCGCGCCACAGGTCTTCGCCCAGCCAATAGTGGCCCCCTTCGCTGTACAGCGCGCCATTCAACCCATCCAGCGCATCCGACAACGGCACGAACCGCGCGGCCATTTCGGCGAGGGTTTCCGGTTGCTGGCGGGCCCAGGCGTCCAGCGCCTGGCGTGTGGCCTGGGGGTCGTTGGCCTGGGTGGCGCGCTTGAGGTCGTCGAGCAGGCTGCGCGGGCTCGGGCCGGTTTGCGCGGCGCGCAACACGGCCGGCTGCGAGCGGGCGCGCCACCACAGGCCGAAACCGAGCAGGGTGGTGCAGGACAGCAGCAGGGTGCTCAACTGCCACAGCCACAGGCGACTGTCGTCCGGTGCAGTGATGATGGTCGGGGTGGCGGGCGTGTCCACCACCAGGCTCGGGTTGTTGGCCACTTGCAGGGTGCGCGCCGGCAGGCTGGTGCGCTCCAGATGGTCTTCGTGGGTGTTCCACCACACCACTTCCACCGGCGGCAGCTCCAGCGCGCCGACCCGGTTGGGCACCAGCGCCTCGCGGTCTTCGCGGCTGCCGACCAGGCCGCGGTCGCTGTTCTGGTTGCCCAGCACCGGCTGGTCCGGGTAGCGGCGCAGACCGGCGATGTCGGTGCTGGGCAGGGTCGGCAGTTGCGCGCTGGACAGCCCTTCGGCCTTGACCGTGAGGCTGCGGGTCAGCGAATCGCCGACCTGCACATGCTCAGGCTCCGGATTCCAGCTTTCCGTGAGGGTCAGGCTGCGCGCCGGTAACCAGGGCGTATCCGCCGGGTACAGGGCGGGTTTGGGCTTGACCGTCAGCAGCATGGGCGCGGAGCTGACGTGGATCAGCCTGCCCGGCTTGGTGCCTTGCAGGGTGTTTTCCTGCGCCGGGCGCGACTCCACCAGCGTCGCGCTGAAGGTCTGCGCGGGAATCTCCACCGCGCCGCTGCGCTGCGGGTAGAGGGCATAGCGCGTTTCGATCACGCCATGGCGGATGCTGTTGATGACTTTCTCGTAGGTGCGCGACTCGCCCAGTTGCTCGATGCGCGCGTCCGGGATCTGCAATGGCGTGAGGCTGCTGTCGTCATACAGCGACACCGAGTGGTACACGCGCACGGTCAACAGCACCTGAGCCTGCACGTACGCGGTGTTCTGGTCGAGGCTGGCCTGCACAAACACGGGTGCAAGTTCCGCGCTGGTGTTCTGGCTGGCGGTTTCCATCACTTGCAGGGTGATCGGCTGGGTCGTGTATTCGCCCACCTGCAGCGGCGGGATCACCACCTCGCCGTTCTCCTTGGGCAACAACGTGATGATCCAGCGCGTGGTCGCGTGGTTGTCGCCGCCCAGGGTGGTGAGCTGGTTGATCTGGCGTGTGCCGCTGACTTCGAACTGCGCGTCCAGCGGCGACAGGTCGGGCTTGCCGAACTGGGTGACGTCGCTCGATTCCACCGTCAGTTCCACCGTTTCCCCGGCGTTGAGGCGGCTGCGGTCGACGCTGGCGACCAGGCTCGCCGCCTGGGCGGGGCCTGCCGTCAGCGCGAGCAGAAGCAGAAGGGTGGTGCGGCGGCTCATCGCGTCTTGTCCTGATGCTGTTGCTGTTCGTACCAGAATTTGCGCCGCAGCAGCTCGCCGGGGTTGTCCGGAATCTGCCGCAGCCATTGTTCCAGGGCCTGGCGGTGTTCGCCGTCAAGGCTGGCGTCATTGGCGCTCAGCGGCGGGGTGGTGGTTTGCTCATCGCCCAGCTCGCTGCCCGGTACTTCGTTGCTGCCGGACTTGGCCGGCGTACCCGGCTGGGTGTCACCGGTCTGGCCCTGGCCCTGGGACGATTGCTCGCCGCCAGTGGCACGTTGCCCGCTGTCGCCCGGTTGCGCAGTTTGGCCGGGTTGGGTGGTTTCGTCATCTTCGTTTTTTGCAGGCTCTGGCGGCTCGGGGGGCGCCTGCTGCTGCATCAGGGCTTCGACCAGGGCCTTGTTTTTCAGCGCCGGTTGCAGGTCCGGCTGTGCTTCCAGGGCCTGGTCGTAGGCATCGATCGCCGCTTCCAGCTCGCCGGAGCGGGCCAGGGCGTTGCCTCGGTTGTAGTGGGCGCTGGCGTCAGTGCCCTGGGCAAAACGCTTGATCGCCTCGGCGTAGTTGCCAGCCTCATACAGCGCCACGCCTTGCCACTGGGGGTCGGCAAAACGCTCGGCAGCTTCGGCGGGCCGTTGTTTTTGCAGCAACTGCTGGCCTTGCTGGTCGGCGCGCAGCCACAGGTCCTGCAACTCGAAGGCGTAGCTGGGCTGAGGCGCGGCGAGCAGCAGCAGGGGCAGGCAGAACAGCCAGCCGCGGCGACCGGCGCAGGCGGCCAGCAGCAAAAGCGGCAGCAGCAGCCAGTAACCCTGGTCGGCCCAGGTGTCGAGGTGCAGCCATTGTCCGTCGCTGAGCAGGGTTTGCGGTGGGTCGAGCACGCCGAGCTGGCGCAGGTCCTTGTCGTCCAGGCGCGCGGCGCGGTAGCGGCCGCCCATCTCGTTGGCGAAGGCCTTGAGGGTCGGGCTGTCGAGCCGCGGGATCAGGATCGCGCCTTGTTCGTCCTTGAGGAACTCGCCGCTTTCCTGGGTCACCGGCGTGCCTTCGCGGCTGCCGATACCGAGGATCGACAGCGCCGGTGACGCGTTGCCCTGCAGCAACAGCCGGATGCCCTGGCGCTCCTGTTTGGACAGCGACGAGCCGATCAACAGCAGGCGCCCCTGGCCGAGACCGCCGTGCTTGAGCAGGGCCAGGGCCTTTTCCACGGCGAGGTCGGCGCGATGGCCAGGCTCGGGCATGATCGAGGGGCGCAGCGCTTCGAGCAGGTTGCGGCTGGTGCCGAGGTCGTCCGACAGCGGCACCAGGGTGTGGGCGCTGCCGGCGTACACCACGATGGCGGTTTGCGCATCGCTGCGCGCCTGCAGCAAGTCATACAGCTTGCGCCGCGCCTGTTCGAGACGATTGGGCGGGCTGTCGGTGGCGAGCATTTGCGGGGTCAGCTCCAGCAGCACCACCAACGGGTCGGCAGGCTTCTGGCTGGTTTGTTCCACGCGTTGCCAGCTCGGACCGAGCAATGCCAGCAAAGCCAGCAGCCACGCCAGGCCCAGCAACACCCACGGCGATTTGCTCTCGCGCCCGTTGCCGCCGCTGAGCAGCACGGCGTGAAACGCAGGCGGCAGGATCATCTGCCAGCGCCCGGCGCGTTTTTGCCGGTGCCACAACTGCCACAGCAGCCAGCCGAGCAGCGGCAGCAGCAACAACCACCAGGGACGGAACCAATGCGGCCACAGATCGATCATCGACGCCTCCGCAAACGCAGGCGTTTGAGGCGCTGGCGCCATTCTGGGCGCTGCGGCAGGAACATCCCCCGGCTCGGCAGTTTGCTCAACAGCCGTTGCAGCGCGTTGTCGGGCCAGCGTTCCTGGATCACCAGCAGCATGCTCAGGATCAGCGCCAACGCCAGCGGCCCGCTGTACAACGCCTGGGCCGGGCGGGCCTGGGTGGGTTGCTGTTCGACCGGTTCAAGGCGGTCGAGGGTTTCCTTCACCTGCTGCAGCTCCTGGCCATCCCGGGCGCGGAAATATTGGCCGCCGGTGGCCTGGGCGATGGCCTTGAGCGCCGGCTCGTCGAGGTCCAGGCTCGGGTTGACGCCGAGAATGCCCAGGGAGCCGGTCTGCTCGGGGTCGGCGCCGATGCCGATGGGGTAGATCTTCACGCCTTCTTCGGCTGCCAGGCGCGCGGTGGTCAGCGGGTCGATCTGGCCGCCATTGTTGGCGCCGTCGGTGACCAGAATCAGCACGCGACTCTGCGCCGGGCGTTGGCGCAGACGCTTGAGGGCCAGGCCGATGGCGTCGCCGATGGCGGTGTTCTTGCCGGCGATGCCGATGCGCGCTTCGTCCAGCCAGGTGCGCACGGTGCGCCGGTCGAACGTCAGCGGTGCCTGCAAATACGCCTGGCTGCCGAACAGGATCAGCCCGACGCGATCGCCTTCGCGGCCTTGCAGGAAATCGCCGAGCAAATGCTTGACCAGGGTGAGGCGACTGACGTCCTCGTCCTGCCAGTGCATGTCGGGGAAGTCCATGGAGCCGGACACGTCCACCGCCACCAGCAGGTCGCGGCCACTGGCGGCAATCGGCAGCGGTTCGCCGAGCCATTCGGGGCGGGCGGCGGCGGTCAGCAGCAACAGCCACAGCACCACGAACGGCGCTTGCTGGCGCCAGCCGGGCAGGTTGATGCGCGCGCGGCGTCGGGCCAGGCCTTCAAGGTCCTCGAGGTAGCTGACTTTGAGTACCGGCTCGCCGCTGTCGGCGATGGGCAGCAGCAGTCGCATCAACCAGGGCAAAGGTAGCAGGGCAAAGATCCACGGCCAGGCGAACTCAAACATGTTTGCGAATCCACGTGTCGACGGCCTGGGTGAGGCCGGCGATGGCCTTGTCGTCGAGCTTGCATTCGGGCTTGTAGGCGCCTTCTACCAGCACCATCCAGCGCGTGAGGCCGGCGGCCGGGCAGCGGTTATCGAGGAATGCCAGCCATTTGCGGCCGTTGAGGGTGTGGCTCTGGCTGTAGGGGTAATCGTTGCGGCACAGACGCTTGAGCAGGCCGTTGAGCTGTTGCAGCCAGGCACCGGCGGGGGCGCCGTCGTATGGCTTGGGCATCAAGGCCAGTTCGGCGAGGGCGGCGATGCGCAACGGGTCCAGCGGTTGTTCGGCGCGGGCTACCGGACGGCGGGCGGGCAGGAAGCGGCGAGCCCACCACAGGCCCCAGCCGAGCAGCGGCACTGCCAGCAGCAACAGCCACCAGCCCGGCGCGGGCGGCCACAGGCCAATGGGCGGCGGGGTGATCAGCGGTTGCAGTTGGTCGAGGCTGCTCATTGTTTTTTGACCGGGCGTTGCGGGTTGAGGTATTCGCGCAGTTGCTCGACCATTTCGCTCTGGGTGCTCAAGGGCATCAGCAGCACCCGCAGTTTCTGTGCAAGCCGTTCCCAGCGCGCCGTGCGCGCTTCGGCCTGGGCCTTGTAGGCCTGACGCAGGTCGAAGTTGAGTGTGTCCAGTTCCAGTTGCGCGCCGCGTTGCGCGAACCTGAGCAGCCCGGCCGCGGGCAGGGCGTGGTCGAGCGGGTCGGAAATCGGCAGCAGCAGCAGGTCGCAATGGCGCGACAGCAGGCTCAGTTGCTGTTCGGCGCCTTCGGTGAGGGCGCGCTCGTCGCAGATCACGATGCCCAGGCTGCCCGGGCGTAACACCTCGCGGCCACGGCGCAGGGCCATGCCCAGGGCGTCGGCTTCCGGAAGGCTGTCGGTATTCAGGCTCTGGTTGACGTGCACCAGGCGATTGAGCAGTTGCAGCAGGCTCTGCTTGCTGCGTCGGGGTTTGATTTCGTAGTGCTCGCGGTCGCCAAACACCAGCCCGCCGACCCGGTCGTTATGCCCCAGCGCGGCCCAGCCGATCAGGCTGGCGGCCTGCGCCGCCAGCACCGACTTGAACATCTGCCCCGAACCGAAAAACAGCCGGCAGCTTTGTTCCACCATGATGAAGATCGGGCGTTCGCGCTCTTCGTGGAACAGCTTGGTGTGCGGTTCCTGGGTGCGCGCGGTGACGCGCCAGTCGATGGTACGCACGTCGTCGCCGGCCTGGTATACGCGCACCTGATCGAAGTCGACACCGCGCCCGCGCAGCTTGGAGTGGTGCAGGCCGATCATCGGGCTGCGCTGGCCGGGCGTGGAGAACAGCTGCACTTCGCGCACGCGATGACGCATCTCGATCAGCTCGCTGAGCGTGACGCGGATCCCGGCGCTGGTGTTCATCGGCTTCAAGCGACGGCAACGACGTCGAGAATGCGTTGCACCACGCGGTCCTGGTCGATGCCGGCGGCTTCTGCCTCGAAGGACAAAATGATGCGGTGGCGCAGCACGTCGAACAGTACCGCCTGGATATCTTCCGGGCTGACGAAGTCGCGACCGGCGAGCCAGGCGTGGGCACGGGCGCAGCGGTCGAGGGCAATCGAGCCCCGGGGGCTGGCGCCGTAGGCAATCCATTCGGCCATTTCCGCGTCGAACTTGGCCGGGGTGCGCGTGGCCATCACCAGTTGCACCAGGTATTCCTCCACTGCATCGGCCATGTACAGGCCGAGGATTTCCTTGCGCGCGGCGAAGATCGCCTGCTGGCTGACGCGGCGTTCGGGCTTGGTTTCACCGTTGAGCGCTTCGCCGCGCGCCTGTTGCAGGATGCGCCGCTCCACCGCGGCGTCGGGGAAACCGATCTTGACGTGCATCAGGAAACGGTCGAGCTGGGCTTCGGGCAGCGGGTAGGTGCCTTCCTGCTCGATGGGGTTTTGCGTGGCCATCACCAGAAACAGCGGCGACAGGTCGTAGGTGCTGCGACCCACGCTGACCTGGCGCTCGGCCATGGCTTCGAGGAGGGCCGACTGCACCTTGGCCGGCGCCCGGTTGATTTCGTCGGCCAGCACCAGATTGTGGAAGATCGGGCCTTGCTGGAACACGAAGCTGCCGGTTTCCGGACGATAGATCTCGGTGCCGGTGATGTCGGCGGGCAACAGGTCGGGGGTGAACTGGATACGATGGAACTGCGCTTCGATGCCTTCGGCCAGTTCTTTGATGGCCTTGGTCTTGGCCAGGCCCGGCGCGCCTTCCACCAGCATGTGGCCGTCGGCCAACAGCGCAATGAGCAGGCGCTCGATGAGTTTTTCCTGGCCGAGAATCTGCGTGGAAAGAAAGGTTCGCAGCGCAAGCAGCGCTTCACGATGTTCCATCGATGACGGTTCCTGGGAAGAAGAGCCTGGGTGTTATGCAAACTGCCAAGGCCGGGGGCGTCTACTTTAATGCATCGAAGGGGGCGGCGACTAACGGCGTAACGGGTATTTTTGGCAAATCGTGTAGGATTTTTGTTTTGGAACACGGCCGATGTAGGAGGGGGCTTGCTCCCGACAGTGGTGTGTCAGTCACAGATGTATCAACTGACCCGCCGCTATCGGGAGCAAGCCCCCCTCCCACATTTGATCGTTGGTGCAGCTTAAATCCGGGTGAAAGTGCCGGTGCCCTTGAGAATGTTCTGCAAGGTCTCTTCGACTTCGGCCATATCCGCCGCAACGGTGGCGTGGCTGATCTCCAGTTGGTCCTTGCCACCCAAGGCATCGGCATCGCCAGCGGCCAGCTCAATCAGCAAGGTCGTGTCACTCAGGCTGACTTTCAGCCCGTCCAGCGTCGACGGCTCGTAGTCCCAGGTCAACTCCACTTCGTCTTCATCCGGGTAACGGCTCAGCATGAACATCTCGCCGCTTTTACCGTGGCAGCAGAGCATGGCCATGTTGTCTTCTTCGTCGTCGCACGGGGTGGTCATCAATGCGTCGGTTTTAAATTGCAGCATGGGGGATCCTGTCGGGGGGAGGGTGATGCACGGGCAATTGTGCCATTGCGGCGAATTTTGTGCTGCATCCTGTGTCAGACCCCAAGCATGACCTGACGGGCAATACCAGTCATTTTCGGTACTCCAGGCCTGGAAAACAGACGGTTTTTCTGCCGAGGAAACCGGGTTGCCCAAGGCGCAACCCCAACCCTGCGTACCGATGACCGAATATGTCGCAGGATCGCAAGCAGCTATCTTCCCGCACTCGTTAAGCTGCGCAACGGATGTGCCCTGGCCGGGCGTCTGACCTGCCCGTCGTACCGTCACCCGGCTGCGGTTCATCCTGTGGAAGTTGTATGTGACCTGACTGTCTTGTCCAGCTTCACCCACCTGTCACTCTGATTGGTTTATGGTGTTTGTCATCGTTACCCACGAACAGAGCTGACGGTCTCCCCGCACGGGGATAACACGCGACGCTTCCATCAATAACAAGCCCAAGCGGAGTACCACAGATGGCGTTCTTCACCGCAGCCAGCAAGGCCGACTTCCAGCATCAACTGCAAGCGGCACTGGCGCAGCACATCAGCGAACAGGCACTGCCACAAGTGGCACTGTTCGCTGAGCAATTCTTCGGCATTATTTCCCTGGATGAACTGACCCAGCGTCGCCTGTCTGACCTGGCCGGTTGCACCCTGTCTGCCTGGCGCCTGCTTGAGCGCTTCGATCCTGCGCAACCGCAAGTGCGCGTTTACAACCCCGATTACGAACGTCACGGCTGGCAGTCGACCCACACTGCGGTTGAAGTGCTGCACCGTGACCTGCCTTTTCTGGTGGACTCGGTACGTACCGAGCTGAACCGACGTGGCTACAGCATCCACACCCTGCAGACCACCGTGCTCAGCACCCGTCGTGGCAGCAAGGGCGATCTGCTGGAAATCCTGCCCAAGGGCACCCAGGGCGAGGGCATCGAGCAAGAATCGCTGATGTACCTGGAAATCGACCGCTGCGCCAACGCTGCCGAACTGAGCGTGCTGAGCAAAGAGCTGGAGCAGGTACTGGGCGAAGTGCGGGTGGCGGTGGCCGATTTCGAACCGATGAAAGCCAAGGTCCAGGACCTGCTGGCCGGTATCGATGCCAGCCAGTACGCGATTGACGGTGAAGAAAAAGCCGAGATCAAGAATTTCCTCGAATGGCTGGTGGGCAACCACTTCACCTTCCTGGGCTACGAAGAATTCGTGGTACGTGACGAGGCGGACGGCGGTCATATCGAATATGACGCCAGCTCCTTCCTCGGTCTGACCAAGCTGCTGCGTGCCGGCCTCAGCGCCGACGACCTGCGCATCGAAGACTACGCCGTGGCCTACCTGCGCGAGCCGACCGTGCTGTCGTTCGCCAAGGCGGCGCACCCAAGCCGCGTACATCGCCCGGCTTACCCGGACTACGTGTCGATCCGCGAGATCGATGCCGACGGCAAGGTCCTCAAGGAACACCGCTTCATGGGCCTGTACACCTCGTCGGTGTACGGCGAAAGCGTGCGGGTCATCCCGTATATCCGCCGCAAGGTCGCGGAGATCGAACGCCGCTCCGGCTTCCAGCCCAAGGCTCACCTGGGCAAGGAACTGGCCCAGGTGGTTGAAGTGCTGCCCCGTGACGACCTGTTCCAGACCCCGGTCGACGAGCTGTTCAGCACCGTGATGTCGATCGTGCAGATCCAGGAGCGCAACAAGATCCGCGTGTTCCTGCGCAAAGACCCGTACGGACGCTTCTGCTACTGCCTGGCCTATGTGCCGCGTGACGTCTACTCCACCGAAGTGCGGCAGAAAATCCAGCAAGTGCTGATGGATCGCCTGAAGGCCTCCGACTGCGAGTTCTGGACCTTCTTCTCCGAGTCGGTGCTGGCCCGTGTGCAGCTGATTCTGCGCGTTGACCCGAAGAACCGTCTGGACATCGACCCGCTGCAACTGGAAAAGGAAGTGGTGCAGGCCTGCCGCAGCTGGCAGGACGACTACGCAAGCCTGGTCGTCGAGAGCTTCGGCGAAGCCCACGGCACCAACGTGCTGGCGGATTTCCCGAAAGGCTTCCCGGCCGGCTACCGCGAGCGCTTTGCCGCGCATTCGGCCGTGGTCGACATGCAGCACCTGCTCAGCCTCACCGAAGCCAACCCGCTGGTGATGAGCTTCTATCAGCCGCTGGGCCAGGTCTCCGGCCAGCGCGAGCTGCATTGCAAGCTCTACCATGCCGACACTCCGTTGGCGTTGTCCGACGTGTTGCCGATCCTGGAAAACCTCGGTCTGCGTGTGCTGGGTGAATTCCCGTACCGCCTGCGTCATGCCAACGGCCGCGAATTCTGGATCCATGACTTTGCGTTCATCGCCGCCGAAGGCGTGAACCTGGATATCCAGCAGCTCAACGACACCCTGCAGGACGCGTTCGTGCACATCGTGCATGGCGACGCCGAGAACGATGCGTTCAACCGTCTGGTGCTCACCGCCGGTCTGCCCTGGCGCGACGTGGCGTTGCTGCGTGCCTACGCGCGTTACCTCAAGCAGATCCGCCTGGGCTTCGACCTCGGCTACATCGCCAGCACGTTGAACAACCACACTGACATCGCCCGCGAGCTGACGCGGTTGTTCAAGACCCGCTTCTACCTGGCGCGCAAGCTCACCGCCGATGACCTGGAAGACAAGCAGCAGCGTCTGGAACAAGCGATCACCAGCGCCCTGGACGATGTTCAGGTGCTCAACGAAGACCGCATCCTGCGGCGCTACCTGGACCTGATCAAGGCCACCCTGCGCACCAACTTCTACCAGACCGATGCCAACGGCCAGAACAAGTCGTACTTCAGCTTCAAGTTCAACCCGCACGCGATCCCCGAGCTGCCCAAGCCGGTGCCGAAGTTTGAAATCTTCGTCTACTCGCCGCGCGTTGAAGGCGTGCACCTGCGCTTTGGCAACGTCGCCCGTGGCGGCCTGCGCTGGTCCGACCGTGAAGAAGACTTCCGCACCGAAGTGCTCGGCCTGGTAAAAGCCCAGCAAGTGAAGAACTCGGTGATCGTGCCGGTGGGCGCCAAGGGCGGCTTCCTGCCGCGTCGCCTGCCGTTGGGCGGCAGCCGGGACGAGATCGCGGCCGAGGGCATCGCCTGCTACCGCATCTTCATCTCCGGGCTGCTGGACATTACCGACAACCTGAAAGACGGCGCGCTGGTGCCTCCTGCCAACGTCGTGCGTCACGACAACGATGACCCGTACCTGGTGGTGGCGGCTGACAAAGGCACGGCGACCTTCTCCGACATCGCCAACGGCATCGCCATCGACTACGGCTTCTGGCTGGGCGATGCATTTGCCTCCGGTGGTTCGGCCGGTTACGACCACAAGAAAATGGGCATCACTGCCAAGGGCGCGTGGGTGGGTGTGCAGCGTCACTTCCGTGAGCGCGGCATCAACGTGCAGGAAGACAGCATCACCGTGGTGGGCGTCGGCGATATGGCCGGTGACGTGTTCGGTAACGGCTTGCTCATGTCCGACAAGCTGCAACTGGTCGCGGCTTTCAACCACTTGCATATCTTCATCGACCCGAACCCGAACCCGGCCACCAGCTTTGTCGAGCGCCAGCGCATGTTCGAGCTGCCGCGTTCGGCCTGGACCGACTACGACACCAGCATCATGTCCGAAGGCGGCGGTATCTTCTCGCGCAGCGCGAAGAGCATCGCTATCTCGCCGCAGATGAAAGAACGCTTCGACATCAAGGCTGACAAGCTGACCCCGACCGAGCTGCTCAATGCCTTGCTCAAGGCTCCCGTGGATCTGTTGTGGAACGGCGGCATCGGCACTTACGTCAAGGCCAGCACCGAAAGCCATGCAGACGTGGGCGACAAGGCCAACGACGCCTTGCGCGTCAACGGCAACGAGCTGCGCTGCAAGGTGGTGGGCGAGGGCGGCAACCTCGGCATGACCCAGCTGGGTCGTGTGGAATTCGGTCTCAATGGCGGCGGCTCCAACACCGACTTCATCGACAACGCCGGTGGCGTCGACTGCTCCGACCACGAAGTGAACATCAAAATCCTGCTCAACGAAGTGGTGCAGGCCGGTGACATGACCGACAAGCAGCGCAACCAGCTGTTGGCGAGCATGACCGACGAAGTCGGCCACCTGGTGCTGGGCAACAACTACAAGCAGACCCAGGCCCTGTCCCTGGCCGCCCGCCGTGCCTACGAGCGTGCCGCCGAGTACAAGCGTCTGATGAGCGACCTGGAAGGCCGTGGCAAGCTGGACCGCGCCATCGAGTACCTGCCGACCGAGGAGCAGCTCACCGAGCGCGCGGCCAATGGCAAGGGCCTCACCCGTCCGGAGCTGTCGGTGCTGATCTCGTACAGCAAGATCGACCTCAAGGAAGCCTTGCTCAAGTCCCAGGTGCCGGACGACGAGTACCTGACCCGTGACATGGAGACCGCGTTCCCGCCGAGCCTGGTGGCCAAGTTCTCCGAGGCCATGCGTCGCCATCGTCTCAAGCGTGAGATCGTCAGCACCCAGATCGCCAACGACCTGGTCAACCACATGGGCATCACCTTCGTGCAGCGCCTCAAGGAGTCGACCGGCATGAGCCCGGCGAACGTGGCCGGTGCGTATGTGATCGTGCGTGACATCTTTCACCTGCCGCACTGGTTCCGGCAGATCGAGGCGCTGGACCATCAGGTTTCCGCCGACGTGCAACTGGAACTGATGGACGAGCTGATGCGCCTGGGCCGTCGTGCCACGCGCTGGTTCCTGCGCAGCCGTCGCAACGAGCAGGACGCTGGCCGTGACACCGCGCACTTCGGTCCGCATCTGGCGGCGTTGGGCCTCAAGCTCGACGAACTGCTGGAAGGCCCGACCCGCGAAGGCTGGCAGACCCGCTACCAGGCCTACACCGAAGCCGGCGTGCCGGAATTGTTGGCGCGCATGGTGGCAGGCACCACCCACCTGTACACCTTGCTGCCGATCATCGAAGCTGCCGACGTCACCGGGCACGACGCCGCCGAAGTGGCCAAGGCCTACTTTGCCGTGGGCAGCGCTCTGGACCTGCCGTGGTACCTGCAGCAGATCAGCGATCTGCCGGTGGCCAACAACTGGCAGGCCCAGGCCCGCGAAGCGTTCCGCGACGATGTGGACTGGCAGCAACGGGCAATCACCATCTCGGTCCTGCAAATGGCCGACGCGCCGCAGGAGATGGACGCCCGCGTGGCCCTGTGGCTTGAGCAGCACCAGGACATGGCTGATCGCTGGCGCGCCATGATGGTGGAAATTCGTGCCGCGGTCGGCACGGACTACGCCATGTACGCGGTGGCCAACCGTGAATTGCTGGACCTCGCGTTGAGTGGTCAGTCGGTGCTGCAGCCGGCTTGATCAGGCAGTAACACTAAAGCCCCTGCATCGTGAGATGCAGGGGCTTTTTGTTGGATCAGTTTTTGTCCAACACCACACATCCAATGTGGGTGATTTGCCTATTTAGTTAAAGTCAGTGGCGTTTAAGCAGCCTGCTTTCAAGGTGATCCAGGTATTGGCTCATCAACCTCACAGCCACGTTTGAGTCACCCTGTTCGACGGCATCCACAATCGCCCCATGTTCCTGCCACGCGCAATACGTGCAGGCCTGCGCTGCATATTGGGCAATCACCAGCGACGTCAACGGCACCAGGCCGTTGAGGAACTGCGCCAGCGGTCCATTGCCCGCCATCACCGCCAGTTGCATATGGAATTCCCCGGACAACCGAATTGCCGGCCCGCGTTGATCCCGTTCGATGCACTCACGTTCCCGTGCAATCAATTCGCGCAGTTGCCGTATGTGCAGGGGCGTGGCCTGGGCGCAGGCCAATTGCACCACGGTCACTTCGGTCAGTCGCCGTGCCTCGAGAATCTGCCGGGTTTGCTGCGCATCCGGCGCGGCGACCTGGGCGCGCTGGTTGGGGCGCAGGAGGACCACCTGCTGATGGGACAGCCGGGTCAGCACCCGACGAATCACGCTGCGGCTCACGCCGAAGGTTTCAGCCAGGCTTTCTTCGGTAAAGCGGCTGGTCGGGACAATGCGGTGTTCAAGGATGGCGTCGAACAGCCGCGCGTAAATGTCGTCTGCCGAGGGCTTTTTACCGGCAATCAAGTGCAGTGGCGGCTGGGGCGGGTGGCGGTGCAGGGCGTGGGCGGTCATGGCCGGTCTCCAAAAATCAGCTGCCCGGATGGTCGTCCGGAATGGTCAGGGCGATGCCCATGCGCAGGCCTTCCTGAAGGATATGCCGTCGCATTTCGGCACTGGCCAGGGCGCTGTTCTTGTTGCGGATGGCGCGTACCACGGCTTCGTTTTCCCGCAGGCGTTCGGCCAGGTGCTCGGGCGAGTTGCGCAGTACCTGGGCGCTCTGTTTGAGAGCGTTGCGGGTTTGCTGCACCACGTTCTGGAAGATCGGGTTGGCGGTGAGGGCGAACAGCGCTTCATGGAAGCCGATGTAGGCGTGCATGCCCGCTTCGGCATCACTGGCATCCAGCGCTTCGCGCATGTCCATCAGGGTCAGGCGCAGTTGGCCGACCTCCTGGGTGCTGATCGATTGCGCCACCAGGCCGACAATGAACGGTTCGAGGGTGTAGCGCAGTTGCAGGATATCTTCCAGGCTGGCATCGGCCACGGCGTCGTTCGAGTGTGGCTGGCTGACGCTGTTTTCCAGCACCACCACGCCTTTGCCGGGCATGGATCGCACCAGGCCGAGGGTTTCCAGCACGATCACTGCTTCGCGCAGGCTGGGCCGGCTGATGCCCATCTGTTCGGCCAGTTCACGCTGACCGGGCAGCATTTCACCGCGCCGCCACTGGCCGCGCTTGAGTGCGGCACGCAGTTTTTCCACGACTGAATTGACGACGGTTGAGGTGCTGATCACGTCGATGCCTCCTTAAGTTGCAAACACAGTGGTTATCCCAGTGAAAATCCAGTGTGGGAGGGGGCTTGCTCCCGATCGCGGTGTTTCAGTCACCCGAGGTGCAAGCTGGCCCACCGTTATCGGGAGCAAGCCCCCTCCCACAGTGAATCTGTGTCGCTTTCAGAATTCCTGATGCGCGGGCAACACCGGTTTCTTTGTCTGGAAGGCGTAACCCTGCTCGCCGTCCAGCACCTTGTTGGCGCGTTGGATATCAATGTCTTTTTCCCAGCGCGCGATGGCCACGGTGGCGACGCAGTTGCCGATCAGGTTGGTCAGCGCGCGGCCGATGCCCATGAACCAGTCCACCGCCAGCACCAGCACCAGGCCCACCACGGGAATCGCCGGGATGGCGGTGAGGGTCGCCGCCAGAATCACCAGCGCGGAACCGGGTATGCCGTGGGCACCCTTGGAGGTGATCAGCGACACCAGCAGGATGGTCATCAGGTCGGTCATCGACAGCGGCGTGCCGGTGGCGTTGGCGATAAACACGATGGCCAGGGTCAGGTAGATTGAAAACCCGTCGAGGTTGAACGAATAACCGGTGGGAATCACCAGGCCCACGGTGGAACTGCCGATGCCCAGGTGCTCGAGTTTGCGCATCACCTGCGGCAGCACGGCGTCGGAGGAGGCGGTGCCCATCACGATCAGCAGCTCCTCGCGCAGGTACTTGAGCAGCGGCAGCATGCGCAGGCCCGACAGGCGCATCACCAGGCCGAGAATCAGTGCGACGAAGGCAAAGCAGGTCAGGTAGAACAGGCCCACCAGGCTGCCCAGGTGTTGCAGCGAATCCAGGCCATAGGTGCTGGTGGTGAACGCGATGGCACCGAACACGCCAATCGGTGCCAGGCGCACGATCATGCCCATGATGCGGAAAATCACATGGCTCAGTTCGTTGATCAGCCGCGAGATGCCCGAGGCCGCTTCGCCCACCAGGTTCAGTGCGCTGCCAAACAGCACCGAGAACAGCAGCACTTGCAGCACATTGTTGTCGGCAAAGGCGCCGATCACCGAGTTGGGGATCAGGTCCATCAGAAACTGGCTGGTGCCCTTGAGGTGCTGGCCCTTGTCCGCCAGTTCATTGAGGCCGGCGGAGGAGAGCTGCTCCAGGTGAATATTGGCGCCCTGGCCGATGCCGGTGCTGAACGCCATGATCAGGCCGATCACCAGGGCGACGGTGGTCAGCACTTCAAAGTAGATCACCGACTTGAGACCGATGCGCCCGACTTTCTTCAGGTCGCCGGCGCCGGAAATGCCGCTGACCACCACGCAGAATACGATCAGGCCAATCAGCATCTTGATCAGCTTGATGAAACCGTCACCCAGAGGTTTGAGTTGCGTGGAGAATTCGGGAAGGGCCAGGCCGCAGGCGATGCCGAGCATCAGGCCAATCACGACTTGCAGGAAAATCGAACGCGAGCACCATCTGAGCATGGGAGAAATCCCTATTCGGTGCCCTGGTGGTTCCAGGGCTTAATTGTTGTGGTCATACCGGTAAGTCCAGTGCGCGGCCAGTCTAGGCCGGATTTTTTTGAAATCACAAGCAAATATTTGGCGGTTGACAGGTCCTGGTCTGACCAGTTGGTCGGCGAGGGCGATGCTTGAGCGGTTGGCAGGGTGGAAAAATTTTCGCTTATCATCCGCGCACGGCATACGAGGTGATGCATGGATCAGGCTGGGCTGACAACTGACGAGACCGGGCTTACCGGGTGCACCTGGCGTATGGCCGCGCCGGAGTACCTGCGCTACCACGACCATGAATGGGGCGTGCCGGTGGCGGATGATATCCGCCTGTACGAGAAGATCTGTCTGGAGGGGTTTCAGGCGGGGCTGGCGTGGATCACGATCCTGCGCAAGCGCGAGCAGTTCCGGGCGGCGTTCGACGGTTTTGATTTTCGCCGCGTGGCGCAATACGGCAAGGCGGATATCGAGCGGCTGATGCACGATCCCGGCATTGTGCGTAATCGCGCGAAAATCGTGTCCGCCATCAACAATGCCCGCAGGGCCTGCGAGTTGGTGGCGGAGACCGGCTCGCTGGCGCGCTGGCTATGGGCGTTCG
Source organism: Pseudomonas sp. PvP025 (assembly GCF_017832155.1). Classification (NCBI taxonomy): domain Bacteria; kingdom Pseudomonadati; phylum Pseudomonadota; class Gammaproteobacteria; order Pseudomonadales; family Pseudomonadaceae; genus Pseudomonas; species Pseudomonas sp. PvP025. The sequence goes on from NZ_JAFIBJ010000001.1 coordinate 985,313, forward strand.
AGCCTGGCCCTGACGAGCGCCCGGCGGTGGTCGACATGGCCTACTGGGCCGCGAACTCGACATCGCCGGCGTCGGTGCGCCTGTCCAAAGCCTTGAAGAAACGCGGCTGGAGCTATGTGGGGCCGACCACGATGTATGCGTTGATGCAGGCGATGGGGATGGTCAACGATCACCTGGAAGGATGCGCCTGCCGCCAGCAGGTCGAAGTGCTGCGGCGCCAGTTCAAACGGCCTTGAGTCTGTGGCTTGAACGGAATCAAAACTGTGGGAGGGGGCTTGCTCCCTCCCACAGGGATTTTGTGTGGGTTTCAGGCCAGGGTCAGGAGAGGAAGCCACCGTCCACATTCAGCGAAACACCGGTGGTGTAGCTCGACGCATCGCTGGCCAGGAACAGCACCGCGCCGGCCATCTCGCTCGGGTCGGCCACGCGTTTGAGGGGGATCTGCGCCAGGGCCATTTTCAGGATCGCGTCGTTCTTGACCAGCGCCGAGGCGAACTTGGTGTCAGTGAGGCCCGGCAGCAGGGCGTTGCAACGAATGCCGAACTCGGCGCATTCCTTGGCGAACACCTTGGTCATGTTGATCACCGCAGCCTTGGTCACCGAGTAGATGCCCTGGAACACACCCGGCGAGATGCCATTGATCGACGCCACGTTGATGATGCTGCCGCCGCCGTTGTCGCGCATCAGCTTGCCGGCCTCAACCGACATGAAGAAGTAGCCGCGGATGTTCACGTCGACGGTCTTCTGGAAAGCGCCGAGGTCGGTGTCCAGCACATTGCAGAACTGCGGGTTGGTCGCGGCGTTGTTGACCAGGATATCCAGGCGGCCGAACTGTTCGCGGATGCCGGCGAACACGTGGGTGATCTGCTCCATTTCACCGATATGGCAGGCCACGGCGGTGGCTTTGCCGCCGTCGGCGATGATCGCATCAGCCACGTGCTGGCAGCCTTCGAGCTTGCGGCTGGAAACGATCACATGGGCACCTTGCTGGGCCAGCAACCTGGCAATGGCCTCGCCGATGCCACGGCTGGCACCGGAGACAAAAGCGATCTTGCCGTCGAGGTCGAACAGTTGGGTCTTGGACATGAGGGTTCCTTGTTGTGAACGATCAGAGCGCGGATTTACCGATGACATTCAGGCTCATCTGCTCCAGCAGCTTGTTCATGTGAATGAACTGCGCAAAGCGTTTGTCCTGGGTCTGGCCATGGAAGAAGCGGTAGTAGATCTGCTGCACGATGCCCGCCAGGCGGAACAGGCCGTAGGTGTAGTAGAAGTCAAAATTGTCGATCTGGATGCCGGCGCGTTCGGCGTAGTAGTCGACAAACTGGCGTCGGGTGAGCATGCCCGGTGCATTACTCGGCTGGCGCCGCATCAGTTGCACCGGCGCAGGGTCGGCGGCTTCGATCCAGTAGGCGAGGGTGTTGCCCAGGTCCATCAGCGGGTCGCCCAGGGTGGTCAGTTCCCAGTCCAGCACGCCGATGATCTGCATCGGGTTGTGCGGGTCGAGGATTACGTTATCGAAGCGGTAGTCGTTGTGCACGATGCTGGAGGTAGGGTGGTCGGCCGGCATCTTGTCATTGAGCCAGGCACGCACGGCTTCCCACTGGGGCGCGTCGGGGGTCAAGGCCTTTTCGTAGCGCTCGCTCCAACCGCGAATCTGGCGCTGCACGTAACCTTCGGGCTTGCCCAGGTCGGCCAGGCCGCAGGCGCTGTAGTCGACCCGGTGCAGCTCGACGAACGTGTCGATGAAGCTTTTGCACAGCGCTTGCGTTCGGCTGGCGTCCAGGCCCAGCTCGGGCGGCAGGTCGGAACGCAGAATGATGCCGTTGACGCGTTCCATCACATAGAACTCGGCGCCGATCACCGATTCGTCGGTGCAGTGCACGTAGGCCTTGGGGCAGTAGGGGAAGCCGTCCCTGAGCTGGTTGAGAATGCGGAACTCGCGGCCCATGTCGTGGGCCGACCTGGCCTTGTGGCCGAAGGGCGGGCGACGCAGGACAAATTCCTGGTCCGGGTATTCCAGCAGGTACGTGAGGTTGGACGCACCGCCAGGGAATTGGCTGATGGTGACCGCACCACTCAGGCCCGGGATATGCGCCTTGAGGTAGGGATCGATCAGGCTGGCATCCAGTTCTTCGCCTGGGCGAATCGTTGTCGATTGGTCGTTCAGCGCCATGCTTATCCCTTCTGCTTATTCTTGAGGCCTTGGACTATTGGGTAATCTAATGCGCAGCGCCGCCCAGCGACAAGGTCGGGGCGGCTTAATAGGTTAGCGTGTTGGAGGATGATCAGCGTGCCTGATCGGTCATTTAATGGGCGCGGGCAAGGCGACGGGCGTGAGTACCGGGCGTCCGGCAAAATATTCCGTGAGGTTGTCGGCCACGCGCTGCACGGTGTCGTGGGCCGCTTCCGGTGACAGGCCGGCGACGTGGGAGGTGAGCACGGTGTTGCCGAGTTTCTTCAGCGCGTCGGGCACCTTGGGTTCGTCATCGAACACATCCAGCGCCGCGCCGCCGATTCGGCGTTGCTCCAGGGCGGCGATCAGGTCGGCAGTGACCACCACGCTGCCACGGCCGATATTGACCAGGTAGCCATTGGGGCCGAGCGCGTCCAGAACGCGGCGGTCGATCAAGTGACGGGTGCTGGCGCCGCCGGGGGTGGCAAGAATCAGGAAGTCCGAGGTGCGCGCCAGTTCCACCGCCGTGGCGCAGTAGGTGTAGTCCACGTCATCGCGGGGCTGACGGTTGTGGTAGCTGATCTGCATGCCGAACCCCAGAGACGCGCGCCTGGCGATCTCCAGGCCTACCGCGCCGAGCCCGAGAATGCCCAGTTGCTTGCCGCCCAGGGAAGGGCGCATCACCTTGGGCCATTCACTGCGGCGCACGGCGGCGTCGGTCTGCGGGATGCCGCGCACCAGTGACAGCAGCAGCGCCATGGCATGGTCCGCCACCGACGGCGCATTCACCCCGGCGCCGTTGGTCACCACGATCCCGCGATTGCTGGCGGCCTGCAGATCCACGTGTTCATAACCGGCGCCGATCACGCAGATGATTTCCAGCACCGGCAATGCGGCGATTTCCTCGGCATACAGACCGAGCGGGCCACGGGTCAGCACAGCCTTGATCTGCGCACCGTGGGCCTTGATCGCCTGGGCGCGTTCAGCCGGCGTCGGCGCAAGGATCACATGAAAGTCATTGCTCTCGATGATGTGCAGGTATTCGTTGATGGTCTCAACCAGGACCAGGACAGTGGTGGTCATCGCAACGCTCTTGCTGAGGGGTTTGAGCGGGTGAGTATAAAGCGCATCTGTACGCAAAATCCCATTGCAGGTGCGAACAGGCTGGCCGCTAGCTCACCGTTCCTCAGCTAAGTCTTTGCTTCTTCAAGAGAATCCCGGACAATCCAGCCCCTTCTACAGTCGGGGCGCTGCCTGTCAGGTTTTTCTGACTCGTCCCGGCCGTGTCAATGCGGAGATCCGACCGGATGAATGATCAGGCCAATAGCGTCGACGAACGCTATGCAACGACACCTGCAACCCTCTCAAGCTGGAGCCGCCAGGACACCACCTGGATGCTGGGCCTGTTCGGCACAGCGATTGGCGCCGGCACTTTGTTTCTGCCGATCAACGCAGGCCTCGGCGGTTTCTGGCCGCTGCTGATTCTGGCGGTGCTGGCGTTCCCGATGACGTTCTTTGCCCACCGTGGCCTGACCCGTTTCGTCCTGTCCGGGCGTGAAGGGTCCGATATCACCGACGTGGTCGAAGAACACTTCGGCATCAAGGCCGGTGCGTTGATCACGCTGTTGTACTTCTTTGCGATCTTTCCGATCCTGCTGATCTACAGCGTTGCGCTGACCAACACGGTCGGCAGCTTCATGGAGCATCAACTGCACATCATGCCGCCGCCACGGGCGATCCTGTCGTTCGTGCTGATCCTGGGCCTGCTGGCCGTGGTGCGTTGCGGTGAGCAGGTCATCGTCAAGGCCATGAGCCTGATGGTGTATCCGTTTATCGTCGCGTTGCTGTTCCTCGCGGTGTACCTGGTGCCGCACTGGACCGGTGGCATCCTCAGTACCGCTCACGTGGTGCCGGCGCCATCGGCATTGCTCAATACCTTGTGGCTGGCGATTCCGGTGATGGTGTTCTCGTTCAACCATTCGCCGATCATCTCGGCCTTTGCGGTGGACCAGAAGCGCCAGTACGGCGCCCATGCCGACGAGCGCAGTTCGCAGATCCTGTGCCGCGCCCATGTGCTGATGGTGGTGATGGTGCTGTTCTTCGTGTTCAGCTGTGTGCTGACCCTGTCGCCGGCGCAACTGGCCGAGGCGAAGGCGCAGAACCTGTCGATCCTGTCGTACCTGGCCAACCACTTCGACAACCCGACCATCGCCTTCGCAGCCCCGCTGATTGCGTTCGTGGCGATTGCCAAGTCGTTCCTGGGCCACTACATCGGCGCCAGCGAAGGCCTCAAGGGCTTGATCGTCAAGACCGGTCGCCGCCCCGCGCCCAAGACCCTGGACCGCATGACTGCTGCTTTCATGCTGGTGGTGTGCTGGATCGTCGCGACGCTTAACCCGAGCATCCTTGGCATGATCGAAACCCTGGGCGGGCCGGTGATTGCGTCGATCCTGTTTTTGATGCCCATGTATGCCATCCGCAAGGTGCCGGCGATGGCCAAGTACCGTGGGCAGGCGTCCAATATGTTTGTCACGGCGGTGGGCTTGGTGGCGATTACGGCGTTGGTGTATTCGTTTATTGCTTGAGGTTTAACGCAGCTTTCAGGGCTGCTCAACCTCTGAAAGGTGGGAGGGAGCTTGCTCCCGATGGCGGTGAATCAGTCACTGAAGAGGGTGACTGAACCACTGCTATCGGGAGCAAGCCCCCTCCCACATTTGTTTTGTGGTGTTGCTGATACTGGATTCCAGGCATAAAAAAACGCCGCGTACCTTGCGATACGCGGCGTTTTTCACATCAACAACCCTTAGGCTTGAATCACCGGGATGTTGGCGCTTGCTGCGATCTTGCGGAACTCGGCGATCTGGTCGAAGTTCAGGTAGCGGTAGACGTCACTGGCCATGGTGTCCAGTTTCGCCGCGTAGCCCATGTACTCTTCGACAGTCGGCAAGCGACCCAGGGTAGATGCGACTGCCGCCAGCTCGGCCGAGGCCAGGTAGACGTTGGCGCCATCGCCCAGACGGTTCGGGAAGTTACGGGTCGACGTGGAAACCACCGTCGAGTTCGGCTCTACCCGTGCCTGGTTACCCATGCACAGCGAGCAGCCGGGCATTTCCATGCGCGCGCCAGCCTTGCCGTAGATGCCGTAGTAGCCTTCTTCGGTCAGTTGGTGAGCGTCCATTTTGGTCGGCGGCGACAGCCACAGACGGGTTGGCAGCTGACCCTTGACCTGCTCCAGCAGCTTACCGGCCGCGCGGAAGTGACCGATGTTGGTCATGCACGAACCGATGAACACTTCGTCGATCTTCTCGCCGGCAACGCTGGACAACAGACGGGCATCGTCCGGGTCGTTCGGGGCGCAGAGGATCGGCTCGTTGATTTCCGACAGGTCGATCTCGATGATTTCGGCGTATTCGGCGTCGGCATCGGCTTCCATCAGCTCCGGGTTGGCCACCCAGGCTTCCATCGCTTGAGCGCGACGTTCCAGGGTGCGCGGGTCGCCGTAGCCTTCACCGATCATCCAGCGCAGCAGGGTGATGTTGGAGTTCAGGTACTCGGTGACCGACGCTTTGGACAGCTTGATGGTGCAACCGGCAGCCGAACGTTCGGCCGAGGCGTCGGAGAGCTCGAACGCCTGCTCCAGCGTCAGGTCGTTCAGGCCTTCGATTTCCAGGATGCGGCCGGAGAAGGCGTTTTTCTTGCCTTTCTTCTCTACGGTCAGCAAACCGGACTGGATCGCGTAGTAAGGAATGGCATGAACCAGGTCACGCAGGGTGATGCCAGGTTTCATCTTGCCTTTGAAACGCACCAGGATCGATTCCGGCATGTCCAGTGGCATGACGCCAGTGGCTGCGGCGAACGCGACCAGACCGGAACCGGCCGGGAACGAGATGCCCATCGGGAAACGGGTGTGGGAGTCACCGCCGGTGCCGACGGTGTCCGGCAGCAGCATGCGGTTCAGCCAGCTGTGGATGATGCCGTCGCCTGGACGCAGCGATACACCGCCACGGGTCATGATGAAGTCAGGCAGGGTGTGGTGGGTGGTCACGTCGATCGGCTTTGGATAGGCCGCGGTATGGCAGAAGGACTGCATCACCAGATCGGTCGAGAAGCCCAGGCACGCCAGGTCTTTCAGTTCATCACGGGTCATCGGACCGGTGGTGTCCTGGGAGCCTACGGTGGTCATCTTCGGTTCGCAGTAGGTGCCAGGGCGAACGCCTTTGCCTTCCGGCAGACCACAGGCCTTGCCGACCATCTTCTGCGCCAGGGTGAAACCCTTGCCGGTGTCGACCGGCGCTTCAGGCAGCTTGAACAGGTCGGTAGGGCCCAGGCCCAGTTCGGCGCGGGCCTTGTCGGTCAGGCCACGGCCAATGATCAGCGGGATACGGCCACCGGCGCGGACTTCGTCCAACAGCACCGGGGTCTTCATTTCGAAGGTGGTGATGACTTCGTCGGTACCGTGCTTGCAGACTTTGCCGGCGTGCGGGTACAGGTCGATCACGTCGCCCATGTTGATGTTGCTGACGTCGAACTCGATCGGCAGAGCACCCGCATCTTCCATGGTGTTGTAGAAGATCGGCGCGATCTTGCTGCCGAAGCAGAAGCCGCCGGCGCGCTTGTTCGGCACGTAGGGCACGTCGTCGCCGAAGAACCACAGCACCGAGTTGGTGGCCGATTTACGCGACGAACCGGTACCGACCACGTCACCGACGTAGGCGATCGGGAAGCCCTGGCCGCGCATCTCTTCGATCTGCTTCATCGGGCCGGTCTTGCCTTGCTCGTCCGGCACGATGCCTTCGCGGGCCATTTTCAGCATGGCCAGCGCGTGCAGCGGGATGTCAGGGCGCGACCAGGCGTCCGGCGCCGGCGACAGGTCGTCGGTGTTGGTTTCGCCGGTGACCTTGAACACGCGCAGGCTGATCTTGTCGGCCAGGGTAGGGCGGTTGCGGAACCATTCGCCGTCAGCCCACGACTGCAGCACGCCTTTGGCATGCTCGTTGCCGTTTTTGGCTTTTTCAGCCACGTCGTGGAACGCGTCGAACATCAGCAGGGTGTGCTTGAGCTGGGCGGCCGCGACAGGCGCCAGCGTGGCGTCGTCCAGCAGCTCGACCAGCGTCACGATGTTGTAGCCACCTTGCATGGTGCCAAGCAGTTCAACGGCGCGTTTTTTGTCGATCAGGGGGGAAGTGGCTTCGCCCTTGGCCAGGGCGGAAAGGAAACCGGCCTTGACGTAGGCAGCTTCGTCAACGCCTGGTGGAATGCGGTTGGTGATCAGGTCAACGAGGAATGCTTCTTCGCCGGCAGGGGGATTTTTCAGCAGCTCGACCAGGCCTGCGGTTTGTTCGGCGTTAAGCGGCTGGGGAACAATACCCAGGGCTGCACGCTCTTCGATATGTTTGCGGTAGGCTTCAAGCACAGTTATTACCCTCATCAGTGGTCCCACGGGACGCTCATCCAGAAATGATCGGCACGCGTGCGCTCGGGGGCTTTTTGGGCCGCAAAGCCAGCGCTGCCGGCATCTCTCACAGAAGCTGCTTTCAAAGTTTTACGCCTGCAGAACGGGCTGATGAGGGTTGGCGAGGGCTTGACCTACCGAGTCATTGACCATCGCCAACACCGTTCTGAAGGAACGACTGTGCTCGTGACGCTTTGAAAACAGCTTCCAGCGGATTATTGGCGCCTTACAAGGCCGGGTGATTCTACGGCAAAAAAAATCTAAAGGTAAGTTGCCTGGCCAAGATTGCCGGGCAATCACGCTTAGACAAAGGGCTAATATGGCCGACTGTTTCGCTGGTTTGTGTCGTGCCCTCTCATCAGATGACGTCACGATCTGAGATTTCAGGCAACCACCTCCCTGTGGCGAGCGGGCTTGCCCTAATGCCGTTCAGTTAAGCGCAGATTCCCTGTGGCGAGCAGGCTTGTCCTGCGTTGGGCTGCGCAGCAGCCCCAAAACCAGACGCTGAGCCGTATCAGGTACACCGCGTGTCCCTTGATTGGGGGCGCTTCGCACCCCAACGCGGGGCAAGCCCGCTCGCCACAGACGCTTTAGTTTGGGTGCCGCCGCCCACAGTTGATCTTTATCGTCTCAGGATTTGATGGCCAACGCTTCGAGGTGATCCATCAGCGCCTGCGGTTTCAGCACCAGCACATCGCTCTCCACCGCATCGAGCACCACCTCCGCCGTATTACCAATCAATGCCCCGGAAATTCCGGTGCGCGCCACGGTGCCGATGATCGTTACCGCCGCCTGCCATTTGTGCGCCGCGAACGGAATCAACACATCGGCCGGGCCTTCCTCGATGTGCAGGTGCGCGTCGTCCACATCGAATTGCGCCTGGAACGCCTTGCACTGTTCGCGATAACGCGCTGCGATGGTTTCCCTGAGCTGGAACGTCGGATCGGCCGCCGCCAGCATCGGCGATGGATGGGCGCTGATCACATGCAGTTGCGCCTTGGCCAGGCTGGCAATCTCGAAACCATGGTCGATGATCGAATCGTGCAGCGCGCGATGCTCGCTGTCGGTATTGCCCACATCGATCGCCGCGAGGATCATGCCACCGCTCCACGGGGTGGAGGTTTTCACCAGCAGCACCGGCGTTGGGCAGTAGCGCAGCAGTTTCCAGTCCGCCGGGGTCAGCAGGGCCTTTTTCAGTGGGCTGTCGGGCATGTGCTGCTTGATCACCAGACCGCAGCCCTCGGCCTGCTGCACGTCGATGATGGTTTCATGCAGGCTGTCATTCCACGCCTGTTCGGTGGTGACGCTGTAGCCGTCCTCGCGCAAGCCGGCCTTGAGCTGGCTCAGCAGCGCTGAATGCTCGTGCCGCCTGTCGCACACCAGCAAGTGCAGGTGCGCGTCGGTCACGCCGGCGATCAGCCTGGCGCGCTTGAGCGCCAGGCTGTCGGCCTGTTCGGGCTCGATAACCACCAGGATGCTGCGGATGGCTTGCATGGTTGGCACCTCCAGGAACGTGGACTGCAACAACTATAGTCGCTGCCCGGTATTCGTCATCTTGATGCACATCAAGGTAGGCGGCTGGTGGTCTGCGGCGCGCTCGGTATAATCGGCGCCCTTTTGTGATCCTTTGCCCGTGAGCCCGATGAACCTGCCCGACATCCACCAATTCCTCGGTTGCCGCACCCCCGATGCCTGGGTCCAGGCCGCGCTGGCCGATCAGGACACCCTGCTGATCGACCACAAGAACTGTGAGTTCAAGGCGGCCAGTACCGCCCTCAGCCTGATCGCCAAGTACCACGGCCATGTGGACCTGATCAACATGATGTCGCGCCTGGCCCGCGAAGAACTGGTGCACCACGAACAGGTGATGCGCCTGATCAAGAAGCGCAAGGTCGAGCTGCGCCAATTGTCGGCCGGCCGTTACGCCTCGGCGTTGCGCAAGGTGGTGCGCAACCACGAGCCGGTCAAGCTGGTGGATACGCTGGTGGTCGGCGCCTTTATCGAAGCGCGCAGTTGCGAGCGTTTCGAAGCCCTGGTACCGCACCTGGACGAAGAACTCGGCACGTTCTACTTCGGTTTGCTGAAAAGCGAGGCGCGGCATTTCCAGGGTTATCTGAAACTGGCGTATCAGTACGGCGACGCCGCTGACATCGCCCAGGTCATCGAACGGGTGAGGGCGGCGGAACAGGAGTTGATCGAGTCAGCCGATGTCGAGTTCCGCTTTCACAGTGGCGTGCCGGCCTGAGGCGACGGCCACGCCAATCCGGTGATCAAGGGTTGAGCGCGTTCAGGATTGAATGGGCGACTTTTACCCGTTCGGCGTTCGGATAGTTTTTATTCGCTAGAATCACCACGCCCATGCGCGCGCTTGGTACGTAGGCCACATACGCACCGAAGCCATTGGTGGAACCGGTCTTGTTCACCAGTGTGTCCGCATGGGGGGCTCGCGCGGGTGTCAGCCAATCGACCTTGTGCGGCTCGATGGCCATCTGTGTGGAGTTGCCGTCAATCAGGGCGTTCAGTTGGATCGGGTACGGGTACATTTCCCAGCCCAGACCCTGGGTCATGCCATTGACGGTGTAGTAGCCGGTATGGGTGAGCGCAATGGCCTGCCGGACGAGTTTTTCCTGGCCAGCGGGGTTCATGTTGACGTTGACGTAGTGCAGCAGGTCCGCCGCACTGGTCTTGATGCCATAGGCTTCACTGTCCATAGCTCCCGGGCCAACCCGTACAGGTTTTCCTTTGCTGTCATAGCCTTGGGCGTACAGGCTCATCTGATTTCGAGGTATTTTCAGGAAGGTATGCGAGAGCCCAAGCGTTGGGAGCAAGGTCTTTTCCATCAATTGATCGAACGGCTGACCCAGGCTTTGCGCCGCCAGATAGCCAAACAGGCCCAGGCTCGGATTGGAATACAGGCGCTGGGTGCCAGGGGCGAACGCGGGCTGCCACTGCTGGAAATAGCTGATCATGCGCTGGCTGTTATCCGCCTCTTGGGGAAATTGCAGCGGCAGCCCGCCAGCGGTGTACGTGCCCAGGTTGAGTACGCTGATGTGATCGAACCGGCCGCCCTTGAGTGCCGGCAGGTAGTGGCTGGCCGGCTGGTCGAGGGTAAGTTTGCCCGCGGCCACGGCGTAGCCGGCGAGGGTGGCGGTGAAGGTTTTGCTCACCGAACCGACTTCAAACAGGGTGTTCTCGCTGACCGGTTGCCCGCTTTGCTTGTCCGCTACGCCGTAGCTGAAATACTGCGCTTTGCCGTTCTGCAGCACCCCAACGACCAGACCGGGGATGGCTTGCTGTTGCATCAGCGGCTTGACGCTGGCGTCCACCACGGCGCGCAGATCGGTGGCGGCCAGGCAGTGGCTTGCGCCAATGAGCAGCGCAAGGGCCGTGACAGAGGGGATGAATCGAGGCATGGGTCGCTTCCATGGCAGATAAGAGGGTGGGCAAGTTTCGCAAATACCGGGTGTTTACCCCAGCCCTCGGGTAAAACCTTTTACGAAACATAATGAAACATTTGCCGGCCCGCGCAGCTCTACCGCTACACCCGTATCGAGTCCGTCAATGAAAACGCCGCGTCCTTCCGCCCGCATGCCGCACCTGACCCAACTGCGTAACCTCAAAATGGCCCGTTCGGCCCATGCCTACGTACGCGGCAGTACCGTCCAATTCTACGAGTGGCTGCACAGCCTGCCCGGTCGACGCTTGCCCAGCGGGCCGCCGATCTGGATCTGTGGCGATTGCCACGCGGGCAACCTGGGGCCGACCGGCGACAACAATGGCCGCATCGACATGCATATCCGCGATCTCGACCAGACCGTTATCGGCAACCCGGCCCATGACCTGGTGCGCCTGGCGTTATCCCTGGCCACTGCCGCGCGGGGCTCGGACCTGCCCGGGGTGACCACGGCCCGCATGCTCGAAGAAATGATGCTGGGCTACGCGCAGGCCTTCAAGGACAAGCCGGATGAAGTGCCGCCACGGCCGTCCCAGGTCAAGGCCGGGATGCGCAGCGCGGTGGAACGCACCTGGAAGCACCTGGCCCGCGAGCGCATCGATGACGTACGCCCGACGATCCCTTTGGGCAAGCACTTCTGGGCATTGTCCCGTGCGGAAAAAAGCGCCCTGCAGGCCTTGTGCGGCTCCGATGAGCTGCATCACCTGGTGACCTCGCTCAAGGGACGGCCCAAGGACGCCAAGGTCGAATTGATGGACTCGGCCTATTGGGTCAAGGGTTGCAGCTCGCTCGGCCTGCTGCGTTACGCGGCGCTGTTGCGCGTTGGCGACAAGGACGATCAGGAATACTGCCTGATCGACATCAAGGAGGCGGTCGGCGCAGCGGCACCGCGCGCAGCCCGCGCAAAAATGCCACGGGACAACGGCCGGCGCGTGGTGGAGGGCGCCCGTCAGCTGTCACCGGGGTTGGGTGAGCGCATGCTGGCAACGCGTTTTCTGGACCATGGTTTTTTCATCCGCGAGCTGCTGCCCCAGGACATGAAGCTGGAGTTGGATGAATTGAGTGAGATCGACGCCATGCACGCCGCCGGTTACCTGGCGCGCGTGGTTGGCATCGCCCATGCCCGGCAAATGGATCGGGCGACGCGCAGGGACTGGATGGCCATGTTGCAGGAAAACCGCTCACGGCAGCTGGATGCACCGTCCTGGCTATGGACCAGCGTGGTGCAACTGGTGGGCAGCCACGAGCAGGGCTACCTCGACCATTGCCGACGTTATGCGCTGGAACACTGATCAGGCCAGGTATCTATTGAACCAGCCCAGGGTGCGCTCCCACGCCAGGTTCGCCGCCGCTTCGTCGTACCGTGGCGTCGAGTCGTTGTGAAAGCCGTGGTTGGCGCCCTTGTAGATGAACGCTTCGTAGTGCGTGCCGGCCGCTTTGAGCGCCTGTTCATAGGCCGGCCAGCCTTCGTTGATCCGCGTATCCAGCTCGCCGTAATGCAGCATGAGCGGCGCCTTGATGCGCGGCACATCCCTTGCCTCGGGCTGGCGTCCGTAGAACGACACGGCGGCGCCCAGTTCCGGGTAGGCCACCGCCGCCGCATTGGTCACGCCGCCGCCGTAGCAGAAACCGGTGATGCCGACCTTGCCGGTGCTGCTGTCGTGGTGCATCAGCCATTCGATGGCGGCGAAGAAGTCGTTCATCAGCTTGGTCGGATCGACGGTTTGTTGCAGCGCCACGCCTTTTTCATCGTTGCCGGGGTAGCCGCCCACGGAGGTCAGGCCATCGGGCGCCAGGGCGATAAAACCGGCCTTGGCCAGACGTCGGGCGACGTCTTCGATGTAGGGGTTGAGGCCTCGGTTTTCGTGAACCACCACCACCGCCGGCAACTTGCCTGCAGCTTTCGCAGGGCGCACCAGGTAGCCGCGCACCGTGCCGTTGCCCTTGGGTGAGGGGTAGGTGATGTAGTCGGCCACAATGTCCGGGTCGGTGAATTTCACCTGCTCGGCCAACGCATAGTTGGGGCTCAGCGCCGCGAGCAGCGCCGAAGCGGTCAGGCCGCCGAAGGTGAACAGCGCGGCGCGGTCGAGAAACTCGCGCCGGTTGAGCTTGCCATGGGCGTAGCCGTCGTAGAGTTCCAGCAGTTCGGGGGCAAAGTCTTTGGCGGTGAGACGAGTCATCGGTGCACTCCTCGATTGGCGATGGCAAGCACTGTAGACCACTGCGGGTAGTGCCTGCGTTAACGCGCAAACTTTTTCGCCCCGGCCACGCAGCCGATCACGGCGACCGTTACCAGCAACATGCCCAGGCTGACCTGCTCGTGCAGCAGGCCCGCCGCCAGCGCCAGGCCAAAAAAAGGTTGCAGCAGTTGCAACTGGCCGACCGCCGTGATGCCGCCTTGGGCCAGCCCGCGATACCAGAACACAAAGCCGATCAGCATGCTGAACAGCGCAACATAGCCCAGACTCAGCCAGGCCGGCAGGCTGATACCGCTGAACGTGGCGGGTGCCAGAATCAGGCTCAACGGTGCCACCACCGGCAGCGACAGCACCAGTGCCCAGCAGATCACCTGCCAGCCGCCCAGGCTGCGCGAAAGTTGGGCGCCTTCGGCGTAGCCCAGGCCGCACACCAGCACCGCCAGCAGCATCAGCAAATCCCCGAAGGGCGCGGCGCTCAAGCCTTGGGCAAACGCGTAGCTCACCACCAGCAGGCTGCCCAACAGCGAAAACAGCCAGAACACTAACCTCGGACGCTCACCGCCACGCAGCACGCCAAACACTGCCGTCGCCAGCGGCAACAAGCCGATAAACACGATGGAGTGGGCGGAGGTGACGTATTGCAGCGCCAGCGCGGTCAGCAATGGAAAGCCGATGACCACGCCAAGCGCGACGATCACCAGCGGTACCCATTGCGTGCGCGCCGGACGTTTTTCCCTGAACAGCCACAGCAGGGCCAACCCTAGCAGGCCGGCGAGCGCGGCGCGGGTGACGGTCAGGAACACCGGGTCGAATTCCATCACCGCCACGCGCGTGGCCGGCAGTGAACCGCTGAAAATCACCACGCCGATAAAACCGTTGATCCAGCCTCGGGTGTTGTTGGGAGACGTGCGTTGCATGAGTGGCTGTCCGAAAAAAGCAAAGGTTGCGTTGTAGCCATCCTAGGCAGCAGCATTGAGACAATCAAAAAATTGTCATGGATACATCGCTCATGCCCCGTGCGCGCTACAAGTCGCTGGTCGACAGCTTTGCTCAGGCTATCCGCTCTGGCCGGATGCCGGCGGGAACACGTCTGCCCACCCATCGCCAGTTGGCCGCCGACCACCGTCTGGCGCTGGCCACGGCGAGCCGCGTGTACAGCGAACTCGAAGCCATGGGCCTGGTCAGCGGCGAAACCGGGCGCGGCACCTTCGTGCGTGAGATCGCCCTGTCGCCGGGGCAGGGCAGTGGGCAGATGCCGGTCGCGAGCGACCTGCTCGACCTGAACTTCAACTATCCGTCGCTGCCGGGTCAGGCGGACCTGCTGCGCACGGCGTTACGCCAGTTGGCGCTGTCCGGCGACCTGGAGGCGCTGCTGCGCTACCAGCCCCATGCCGGGCGCCTGCATGAACGTGCAGCGGTAGCGCGCCACTTGCTGAGCCGGGGCCTGTCGGTAGCGGCCGAGCAGGTGCTGGTGGTCAGCGGCGCGCAGCATGGGTTGGCCGTCAGCCTGATGGCGTTGCTCAAGCCCGGCGATGTGATCGCGGTGGATGCCCTGACGTACTCGGGCTTCAAGGTGCTGGCCGAAACCTTGCATCTGGACATCGTCGCGATGCCGGTCACCACCAGCGGGCCAGACCTGGACTACTTGCAAGGTCTCTGTCAGAGGCGCCTGGTCAAGGCCGTGTACAGCATGCCGACCCTTCACAACCCGCTGGGTTGGGTGATGGACATGGCGCAACGCGAGCGACTGGTGGCGATTGCCCGCCAGCACAATCTGATGATCATCGAGGATGCGGCCTACGCCTTTCTGGCTGAACAAGCGCCGCCGCCGCTGGCGACCCTGGCCCCGGAGCGCACGCTGTATGTGGGCGGGCTGTCCAAAAGCGTCGCCACCGGTTTGCGTGTGGGTTTCATCGCGGCGCCTGCGGCTTGGGTGAGAGGATTGGAGCGTACCCTCATGGCTACCACCTGGAACGTACCCGGGGTGATGAGTGCGATTGCCGTGGCCTGGCTCGAAGACGGCACGGTGGCGCAACTGGAAGCGCAAAAGCGCGAGGATGCTCGGGCGCGACAGGCCGTGGCCGCGCAGGTGTTCAAAGGGCTGGTGACGGTAAGCCACGCCTCGTCGTATTTCCTGTGGCTGCCCCTGGCGGACAACCTGCGCGCCGATCAGGTGGCAATGACGCTGCAGGGCAAAGGTGTGTCCGTGTCCACCGCCGAACCGTTTGCCGTTTCGGCGCAAGTGCCTCACGCATTGCGCCTGGCCCTGGGCTCGGTGCCCATGCCGGCGCTGCGTGATGCGCTGATGACGGTGCGTAAGGCTGTAGCGTGGTGAGCCCAATCAGTACTTGTAAGCCTGACGACCGATCAACAGCCACTTGCCTTTTTGCTTCTGCCAGACCTGGAAGTTGTCGATATCGGTCGGCACGTCGACGCCGCTGTTCACTGCCAGGGCGTGAAAGTGATTGCGCACCAGGGCGGTGTCACCGTTCAGGGTGATGGTCTGGTTCTGCATTTCGAGGGTCTTGAACGCGCTGACGTGGTTTTCCAGGTCGGCGATAAATTGCGCCTTGGTCTGCACCTTGCCGCTGGAGTGGCCGTAGGTGAGGTTATCGGAGGTCAGCGCGTTGAGCTGCTTGAGGTCCAGGTGCAGCATGGCCTGGGTCAGTTGATCGACGGCCTGGGCAACCTCTTTTTCGGCAGGGGCAGGCGTAGCGGCGACGTAGCCGGCGAACAGGCACAGAAAACCGATCAGCACTTTGAATTTTTGCATGGGGGTTCCTTATTGTTGTGGGGGCGCACGCTCACCAGGTGAGTTGTCGTACAACCATGCAATAGATTCGAAAGCGAAGGAAAGTGAATTTTTGAAATATCTTGAAAGGACTATGCTGATGCCCAATCACCCGACGCCTGCGAGAGCCTGAATGGAATTTAACTGGCACAGCGACCGACTTACCCGCGCCACGCCTGTCACCTCAGGCTACAAGAACACTCAGAACGTACGCCGATTCATGCTTGAGCAGTGTGGTACGGCGTTCAAGTTTGATCGGCCGTTCATGGCCTGGATCCGCAACGGCACGCCCAAGACACTGGGGGATGCGGTGGACGAGTGGCAACGCCGGCAAGCCGACGTTTAAACCTCTGCAAACAGGGCTCTTGTGGCGAGCGGGCTTGCTTGTGGCGAGCGGGCTTGCCCCGCGTTGGGCTGCGAAGCAGCCCCAGTAAAGACAAATGCGCTGTATCAGGCACTCCCTGGGACTGGTTTTGGGGCTGCTCCGCACCCCAACGCGGGGCAAGCCCGCTCGCCACGGGGCGTTTCGCGATCCTCGAATTTGCATTCAGCCTGTCATTCAGTCGCCAGCGGCGGAGTACGCGGCGGCACCGGGCGACGGCTGCCGGTGGCTTCATACGCCGCAGCAAAGCGCAGCAGCTAAACCCTGGTAAACAGGGCTCTTGTGGCGAGCGGGCTTGCCCTAATGCCGTTCAGTCAAGCGCAGATTCCCTGTGGCGAGCAGGCTTGTCCTGCGTTGGGCTGCGCAGCAGCCCCAAAGCCAGGCGCTGAGCCGTATCAGGTATACCGCGTTTTGCTTGATTGGGGGCGCTTCGCACCCCAACGCGGGGCAAGCCCGCTCGCCACAATAAGCCCACAAATTTTCCTTAACTGAACGGCATTAGGGCTTGCCCCGCGTTGGGCTGCGAAGCAGCCCCAGTAAAGACGAATGCGCTGTATCAGGCACTCCTTGGACTGGTTTTGGGGCTGCTTCGCACCCCAACGCGGGGCAAGCCCGCTCGCCACGGGGCGTTTCGCGATCCTCGAATTTGCATTTAGCCTGTCATTCACTCGCCAGCGGCGGGGTACGCGGCGGCACCAGGCGTTTGCTGCCGGTGGCTTCATACGCCGCAGCAAAGCGCAGCAGCGCCGAGTCGTCGTAGGCGCGGCCGGCAAAGGTCAGGCCGACCGGCATGCCGATGTCCGCCATCACGCCCATCGGCACGGTGACGGTGGGCACGCCCAGGTGGCGGATGGCAAGGTTGCCGTTGGCCACCCACACGCCGTTGCTCCAGGCGAGATCGGCGGACGCTTCGTTCACGTCGGCATCCGCCGGGCCCACGTCGGCCACGGTGGGGAACAGCACGGCGTCGAGTCCGCGTGCGTCCATCCAGTCTTCCAGGTCTACCCGGCGCGTGTGTTCCAGACCGCGCAGGCCATCGGGCAAGGTCGCGATTTCGTTCCAGGGCGTGATGCCGCGCTGGGCCATGCGCACGTATTCGTCCATGCCGGCGGCCAGGTCGTCTTCGCGGTTGGGCAGCGTGCCGGGGTCGTGGGGGAAAATCTGCGGGCCGTCCACATCGGCCAGGCGGTTGAGCGCCGGATCGCCGTTGGCGCGCAGGAAATCATCGAAGGCCCAGGCCGACAGTTCCCACAACTCATCGTGCAGAAATGCCTCGGATACCAGGCCACGGGTAAACACGGTCGGCGCGCCGGGGCGGTCGCCTTCGCAGTTGGACACCAGCGGGAAATCCACATCGATCACTTCGGCTCCAGCCGCTTCCAGCGCCTGGCGTGCGGCGTGCCACAGGTCGATCACCGATGCGCGGGTGTTGATCTTCTGCCCGGTCGGGCCGCCGATGCCGGGTTTTTCACTGGTGCCGGCCTCGGGGTCGGCATTGATGTACATGCGCGGCACGCCAAAGCGTTTGCCGGCGAGGGCGGCGCTGTCGGTAGCGAGTGCCGCGTAGGACGCCGGGCGCACCGCGCTGACGCTTGGGATCGGTACCCACGGTTGCAGACGCCACAGGTCGCCACGGGTGTCGGGGTCTTCGGCCACCACCACGTCGAGCACTTCCAGCAGGTCGGCCATGGTGCGCGCGAACGGCACCACCACGTCCATGGTCGGGGTCAGCGGCCAGTTGCCGCGCACCGAAATTACCCCGCGCGACGGCGTGTAGGCGCACAGGCCATTGTTCGACGCCGGGCCACGTCCGCTCGACCAGGTTTCCTCGGCCAGCCCGAACGCTGCAAAGCTCGCCGCCGTGGCCGTGCCGGCACCGTTGGACGAGCCGGACGCAAAAGGCGCCGTCAGGTAATCGGCGTTGTACGGGCTCTCGGCACGGCCATACACGCCGCGCTGCATACCGCCATTGGCCATCGGCGGCATGTTGGTCTTGCCCAGGCAGATGGCGCCACCGCCACGCAGCCGTTCAATGGTAAAGGCATCACGCTGGGCGACCAGCCTGGCAAACGCCGGGCTGCCGGATGCAGCGGTCAGGCCCTTGACCAGATAACTGTCTTTGGCGGTATAGGGAATGCCATCCAGCGGCCCGAGTGTTTCACCCCTGGCCCGGCGCGCATCGGACGCCTTGGCTTCGTCGAGCGCATCAGGGTTGCGCACCACCACGGCGTTCAACGCGGTGGCGGTGTGCGGGCCGTCATAGGCATCGATCCGCGCCAGGTACGCCTTGACCAGTTCAACGGCAGTGGTCTGGCCGGACTCAAGCGCAGCGCGCAATTGGGCAATCGAGACTTCGGTAACTTGCATCAGATTTTTTTCGCCGCCTTCACGTGGGGGTATGGCGGCAGTCTACGTACAGATATTTCACAGTGCCACCTTACGACGCTAGCGCAGGCCGCCCGCGCCGGTGCGGTCTACCAGTTGCAGGCTGTCACGCCCGCCGCGCTTGGTTTCGTAAAGCGCGGTGTCGCCCAGTTCGATCACCGCCGCCAGCGAGGCAGGTGGCTGGTCGAACAGGTTGGCGCCGATGCTCAAGGTGACGGGCGCGGGTGTGGTGAAGGCTTGCGCGGCGCGTTGCTGGAATTGTTCGCGCAGGTGACTGCCCAGTTCGATGATCTGCTGCGTGGAAGTGTCGCTCAGCAGGATCACGAACTCATCGCCGCCCAGGCGGGCCGACAGCGCGCCCAGGGGCGTCGCGCTGCGGATCAGTTCGCTGAGGTCGATCAGCAGGCGGTCGCCGGCGGTATGGCCGTAGAGGTCGTTGACCAGCTTGAAGTTGTCGATGTCGATCAGCAGCAGCGCCCCGGGTTGCGTGGACGACACCTTGGCCAGCAGACGCGGTGCCCGCAGTTCCAGGGCGCGGCGATTGTAGAGGGCGGTCAGCGGGTCACGGGCGGCGAGCCGGGCGATCTGCTGTTCGCGGCGATGGCGCTCGGAGCCGGTCATCGACAGCGCAATCAGCATGATCGCCATGGCGCCTTCCACCAGGGAAATCTGGATGATCTCGCCCTTGAACGAAGCCAGGTCGATCAGCGCGCCCGGTATCAACACCGACAGCGCCTTGACCACATAGAAGCCGCCGTGAAACCGCAGCACGTAGCGCAGCTGTACCGCGCCGATGCTCAGCGAGCTGCCGTGGGGCCGCAGCAGGTAGCTCGCCCGTAGCGTCGGCAACGCCACCAGCAGCGACTGCACGCCCAGCATGGCCTTGGACCATGGCAGGTCGGCCGGCAGCGCCAGCATGCCGAACCACACCACAAGCATCAGCAACCAGGCCCGCGAAAGCTTTACCTGAGTAAACCGTGCAACGCCAAGCAGAAACAGCACGTGCGCGCTCACCAGCATGCCATTGGCGAGCCAGATGCCGATCATTAAAAAACCGTTGATGCGCAGCAAGGCCAGGGTGGAGCCGACGCCGATGGTGGCGAAACCGCTGGCCCAGAACAACAGCGAGGGTTCGCGCACACTGTGCCATTCAATCGCAAGGTAAAGGGCGGCAGCGGCTGCCAGGGCAACGGTCAGTGCCAGAATCGTAGGAGGGTCGAGCGTCATGTTGGTGCCGGGGTTGCCTGGGTGTGCGTTTAAAAACGCGATTGTAAGCGCACACGCAGGTTTTTCGGAGCTTTCAGAGTGATGGCTTAATGATATCAGATAGCCGGTTCATCAAACGCCTTTGGTCGACGGCAACAGGATCGTCAGGATGCCCACCAGCGGCAGGAACGAGCAGATCTTGTACACGTACTCGATACCGTGATTGTCCGCGAGCAAGCCCAGCAACGCCGCGCCGATCCCGCTGAAACCAAACATCAGCCCGAAGAACACCCCGGCGATCATCCCCACATTGCCCGGCACCAGTTCCTGGGCGAACACCACGATGGCCGAAAAGGCCGAGGCGAGCACGAAACCGATCACCACGCTGAGCACGGCAGTCCAGAACAGGTCGACGTAGGGCAGGGCGAGGGTGAACGGCGCCGCGCCGAGGATCGAGAACCAGATGACTTTCTTGCGCCCGATCCGGTCGCCAATCGGGCCGCCGGCGAAGGTGCCCACGGCGACGGCGCCGAGGAACAGAAACAGGTACATCTGCGAGCTGGACACCGACAGCTGGAATTTTTCGATGAGGTAAAAGGTGAAGTAGCTGGTGAGGCTGGTCATGTAGAAGTATTTGGAAAACACCAGCACCGCCAGCACCACCAGGGCAAAGGTCACGCGGCCTTTGGACAGGCCGTGGGTGGCTTTGCCGCCTTGCTTGAGCTTGAACAGGTTGAGGTGGTTGCGGTACCAGCGGCTCAGGCCGTACAGCACCAGAATGGCGAACACGGCAAACAGGCCGAACCAGGCGATATGGGTCTGGCCGTAGGGAATGATGATCGCCGCCGCCAGCAACGGGCCGAAGGCGCTGCCGGTGTTGCCGCCCACCTGGAAGGTCGATTGCGCCAGGCCGTAGCGTCCGCCCGAGGCCAGGCGCGCGACGCGTGACGTTTCCGGGTGGAAGGTCGACGAGCCCACGCCCACCAGCGCCGCCGCCATCAGGATGGCGGGGAAGCTGCCGACAAACGCCAGCATCAGGATACCGACCAGGGTGCACACCATGCCGGCCGGCAGCAGCCAGGGCTTGGGGTGACGGTCGGTGTGGTAGCCGATCCAGGGTTGCAGCAGCGAGGCGGTGAGCTGGAACGTGAGGGTGATCAGGCCGACCTGGGTGAAGCTCAGCCCGTAGTTGGCCTTGAGCATCGGGTAGATCGACGGCAGCACGGCCTGGATCAGGTCGTTGATCAGGTGGGCGAGGGCGCAGGCGCCCAACACGCGCATGACCAACGGGCTTATCTGGGGCGCAGGGGCGGCAGCGGAGGGTGTGGCGGTAACGGTCGACATGCAGGCATTCCATACAAGGCAGCTAACAGGGGCTGACAGTACTTCAGCTGGCAGCTCATTTCTAATTGTTTCGAAGCCTGTGCTGCAGGCATTCCGTTACTGCTCGGACACCGACAGGTTTGCGTAGAAGATGCAGCCGATCAAGCGTGCGAACAGGCTCAGGGTTTCCGGCAGGTTGGGGTCTTCAAACAGCATTGCGCGCGAATCCAGGGCGCACAGGGCACCGTAGAGACGGCCATCGGGGAGGAAGATCGGCGCGCCGGCGTAGCTTTCAATGTCGAACTGCTTGACCACCGGGCGTACCGCGAAACGGCCGCTCTTGCTCACTTGCGGGATGAACAGGGTCGTGGGGTTGACGCAGAATTCGCTGCACAGGGTGGTTTCCAGGTCCAGCACGTCGTTGGCGTTGATGCCCATTCCCGAAGGGTCGTAGACCGAACAGACCACCCACTCGACGTCGGTGAACTTGGCGATCCCGGCAAAGCGCATGCCGGTCAGGCGGGTGACCAGTTGCAGGATGCTGGTGGTGGCTTCGATTTCGGCAATGGCAGCGCGCTCGTCCGCGCTGAGCAATGATTGTGGGGCGATGACGCTTGGAACCATTTGGAACACTCCAAAGACGTGGCGACCGAGGCCGCCACGTGCAGGCAGGTACTAGTTGATGCGTGGATGCTGTTGTACCAGATTGTTGCGCTTGGCTTCCAGTGCGGCGATCTCGGCATCGATATCTTCGATCTTCTGCTCGATATTATCGTGATGTTCCTGCAACAGTTCCTTGGCTTCTTCCATGTCCGAAGCCGCCGGCGCCGCGCCGCGCAGGGGCTTGTTGGCGGTTTCCTTCATGGTCAGACCGGTGATCAGGCCGATTACCGCGAACACCATCAGGTAGTACGCGGGCATGAACAGGTTGTTGGTGCTTTCCACCAGCCAGGCCACCGCCGTCGGGGTAACACCCGCGATCAGTACCGACACGTTGAACGCACTGGCCAGGGCGCTGTAGCGCAGGTGAGTGGGGAACATCGCCGGCAAGGTGGAAGCCATCACGCCGATAAAGAAGTTCAGCACCACCGCGAGGATCAACAGGCCGGCGAAAATCAGCCCGGTCTTGCCGCTGGTGATCAGCATGAACGCCGGGATCGACAGCAACAGCAGGCCGATGCTGCCGGCGATGATGAAGGGCTTGCGGCCGATCTTGTCGCTGACAAAGCCGATGAACGGCTGCACGAACAGCATGCCCACCATGATTGCGATGATGATCAGCACGCCGCTGTTTTCGGCGTAGTGCAGGTTATGCGACAGGTAGCTGGGCATGTAGGTGAGCAGCATGTAGTACGTCACGTTGGTGGCCGCGACGATACCGATGCAGGTCAGCAAACTGCGCCAGTGCTTGGTAGCGATCTCCTTGAACGACACTTTGGGGCCATGGGTCAGGCCTTCGCGGTCGCCCTGTTCGAGCTTGTCGACGTGCTGTTGAAAGGCCGGGGTTTCTTCCAGCGCATGGCGCAGGTAGAGGCCGATCATGCCCAGGGGCAGGGCCAGGAAGAACGGCAGACGCCAGCCCCAGGCTTCGAAGTCCGCCTCACCCAGCACGGTGGAAATCAACACCACCACGCCCGCGCCCAGCACGAAACCGGCAATCGAGCCGAAGTCCAGCCAGCTGCCGAGGAAGCCACGCTTGCGGTCAGGAGCATATTCGGCGACGAAGATCGACGCGCCGGTGTATTCACCGCCCACCGAGAAGCCCTGGGCCATTTTGCAGAGCAGCAGCAGGATCGGTGCCCAGATGCCGATGGAGGCATAACCGGGAATCAGGCCGATGGCGAACGTGCTCAGGGACATGATCACGATGGTGGCGGCGAGGACTTTCTGTCGCCCGTATTTGTCACCCAGTGCGCCGAAGAACAGGCCACCCAGTGGACGAATCAGGAAGGGAACGGAGAACGTGGCCAGGGCTGCGATCATTTGCACGCTGGGGGAGGCATCCGGGAAGAACACCTTGCCGAGCACATAGGCGACGAACCCATACACGCCAAAGTCGAACCATTCCATGGCGTTACCCAGTGCGGCGGCGGTGATCGCCTTGCGCATCTTGGCATCGTCGACAATGGTGATGTCTTTCAAACCGATGGGTTTGACGCTTTTCTTACGTAGTTTCATGCAGACCACTCTAAACAGAACAGGGGGAGTGCCATCGTTGCAGTGGCACCGCTGTGCTGCTTCAGATACACGCGGACACGAAATAATTCACCTTGTTGCATATTTTTTTGTCTTTTCTGCCTGCAGGCGAGAAGGCCATCGAGTGATGCGAGATTGTCATCCTACAACCTGTTGCGGCTGCCGTATTTCATACCCCTTTAAATCCTTGCCCAATCGGCAATATTTCAGATTGACACCCTGTAGCCGTCCCGATATAAAAGCCACAGTTGTACGACGACATATGACGTTACATATGTCCTACCTAACAAAAATAAAAAAAGTGATGCCATGAATCTGAACGAGCCCATCAGTGCCCATCGTGTCGGCCAGGCGGTCGGCAATTACCGCTGGACCATCTGTGCGATGCTGTTCTTCGCCACCACCGTCAACTACCTCGACCGCCAGGTGCTCAGCCTGTTGGCGCCGCAGTTGTCGACGCAATTTGGCTGGAGCAACACCGACTACGCCAACATCGCGGCGGTGTTCCAGTTTGTCTACGCGATTTCCATGCTGTTTGCCGGGCGTTTTGTCGACAGGATCGGCACCAAGGCGGCTTACGTCATCGCCATCGGCATCTGGTCCAGCGGTGCCATCCTGCACGCGTTCGCGGTGCCGATGGGTGAGGGGATTGCGGCGGTCAGCGGCGCAATCGGTCTGGCGGTGATCCCGGTGTCGATTGCCGGTTTCATGCTGGCGCGTGCGGTGCTGGCGATTGGCGAGGCGGGTAACTTCCCGATCGCCATCAAGGCCACCGCCGAATACTTTCCGAAAAAGGAGCGCTCGTTCGCCACCGGTATCTTCAACTCGGGCGCCAACGTGGGCGCGATCCTGGCGCCGATCTGCGTGCCACTGATTGCCGGCATGTGGGGCTGGGAGGCGGCCTTCATGGTGATCGGCATGCTCGGCTTCGTGTGGGTGGCGATCTGGGCCGCCGTGTATGAAAAGCCGGACCAACAAAAACGCCTGTCGGCCGAAGAGCTGGCCTACATCCGCAGTGACCAGACCGCACAGCCGCTCACCCCGGCGCCTGCCGGCAGCGTCGCAAAGAAAGTCTCCTGGTTCAAATTGCTCACCTACCGCCAGACCTGGGCCTTCGCCTTCGGCAAGTTCATGACCGACGGCGTGTGGTGGTTCTTCCTGTTCTGGTTGCCCACCTACCTGTCGGCGCAGTACGGCATGAAAGGTGCGGATATCGTGATGCCGCTGGCCGTGCTGTACAGCATGACCATGGTCGGCAGCATCGGCGGCGGCTGGTTCCCCAGCTACTTCATGGCCCGAGGCGACGCACCTTACGACGGCCGCATGAAAGCCATGCTGGTGATCGCACTGTTTCCGCTGGTGGTATTGCTGGCGCAGCCGCTGGGCTACATCAGCTTCTGGATACCGGTATTGCTGATTGGCGTGGGCGCGTCGGCGCACCAGGCGTGGTCGTGCAACATCTTCACCACCGTGTCCGACATGTTCCCGCAGAAGACCGTAGCCTCGGTGGTCGGCATCGGCGGCATGGCCGGCGGCCTGGGCGGTGTGGTAATGACCAAGATCGGCGGCTGGGTGTTCGACTATTACAAGTCGATCAACGACATCCACACCGGCTACATGATCATGTTCGCGATCTGCGCCCTGGCGTACCTGGTGGCATGGAGCGTGATGAAGACGCTGGTGCCGCGCCACAAGGAAATCACGGACCTCTAAAAGCGGCGGCGATCAAGTGTGGAAGGGGGCTTGCTCCCGATGGCGGTGGGTCAGTCAATGCAGATGTTGACTGAAACACTGCCATCGGGAGCAAGCCCCCTCCCACATTTCGATCGCCGTTTATCAGACCAGGTTACGGGTTGCGCGTGACTCGCCAAATGGTATTGGCCAGGTCATCGGCAATGATCAGCGCGCCTTTGGGGTCAACTGTCACGCCCACCGGGCGGCCGCGGGTCTTGCCGTCATCGCCGCGAAAGCCGGTGGCGAAATCAATCGGCTCGCCAGCCGGCTTGCCATTGCTGAACGGCACGAAGATCACTTTGTAGCCCACCGGGTTGGGACGGTTCCAGCTGCCGTGTTCGCCCACGAATACGCCGTCGGCAAACCTGGCGCCCATGGCCGGGATGGAAAAGTCCACGCCCAGCGCCGCCACGTGGGAGCCGAGGCTGTAATCCGGCTTGATCGCAGCGGCCACCTTGGCCGGGTTTTGCGGTTGCGCACGTGGGTCGACGTTCTGCCCCCAATAGCTGTAGGGCCAGCCGTAGAAGGCGCCTTCACGCACCGAAGTCAGGTAGTCCGGCACCAGGTCCGGGCCCAGTTCGTCGCGTTCGTTGACGACCGTCCACAATTGCCCGGACCCCGGTTGAATGGTCAGCGCGGTCGGGTTGCGCAGGCCGGTGGCGTAAGGCTTGTGCGCGCCAGTGGCGGCGTCGATCTGCCAGACCATCGCGCGGTCGATCTCCACTTCCATGCCGCGTTCGGTCACATTGCTGTTGGAGCCGATGCCCACGTAGAGCTGGCGCCCGTCCTCGCTCACGGCCAGGGACTTGGTCCAGTGATGATTGATCTGCGCCGGCAGGTCGGTGACCTTGGTCGGTGCGCCGCTGGCTTTGGTCTGGCCGTCGGCATAGTCGAAGCTCACCAGCGCATCCTGATTGGCCACATAGAGCTTGCCGTTGGCGAAGGCCAGGCCGTAGGGCGCGTTGAGGTTGTCGGCAAACACGGTCTTGAGTTCGTACTTGCCATCGCCGTCCGCATCGCGCAGCAGGGTGATGCGGTTGCCGCTCTTCACCTTGGTGTTGCCCTCGGCCTTGATCAGGCTGGCGATCACGTCCTTGGGCTTGAGCTTGGCGGCGCTGCCACCGCGACCTTCGGCCACCAGAATGTCACCGTTGGGCAGCACCAGGGTCTGGCGCGGGATCGCCAGGTCGGTGGCAATGGCGGTCACACTGAAGCCTTCGGGCACCGTGGGCTTGCGGTCGCCCCAGGGGGTCGGCTCGGCAATCTTCATGCTCGGCAGCAGGCTGCTTTGCTGTTCCGGCAACTTGGGATCCGGGCCACGGGCCTGGGTCTTGTCGCCTTCGCCACCGCAGGCAGCCAGCAGCAGTGCGGCGCTCAATAAGGTGAGGGTGTGGGACGTTTTCATTTGCTACCTCCGGCGCGCAGGCCAGTCCAGGTTGCCGCCAGGGTCAGCAGCAGCACGATGGCCGACAGCACCAGGCCGGCGGGCATGGCGGCGTAGGCATCCTTGGCGTGTTGGAAGGCATTGACCAGGCCCAGGACCCAGGTGGCCAGCAACAGCAACACGTACAGCAGCGGTGCCCCGGCCTTGCGCTCGGCGCGTACCAGGTTGACCAGCGCGCACAACAGCGCCAAACCGCAGAACACCAGCGCACCGGCGATCAGCCAGGAGGCAAAGTTGGCCCACTGAATCTGGAAAGTCTGGGTGTAGGCGATGTCACTGAGCAGGGCGCCGAGAAACAGCGGCACGGTGCCGGCGAGCAAGGTCGCATGCAGCGGCCCGGGGGTGATGCGCTGATACGCGGGAAGGGTTGTCATGGGGGAACGGCTCCTTGTTGTACAACGCCCCAGGTTCGGGGCAGCGCATAGGAAAGGAACGCAGCATTTGTCAGAAAGTTCAGCGCATCTCGTGTCTAAATATTATGAACCGCCAGGGTCAGCCGCCGGCCCAACACCTTACAATCCCGCTCAATACTCCCACGCCAGGCCCTTCCATGACCCACCCTCGCATCGGTTTCGCGTGCCAGTACCGGCACCCAGAACGCTTGCTGTCCAACAGCGCCCTCAAGTTGATCGAAGGCCCGTACAACCCGCGTACCACCACGTTGCGCTGGATGGACGGGGTGGCGCCAGAGGTCGCCCGCGCCAAGCTGTTCGAGGTAGTCACCCATAACCTTGCGGCCCAACTGCGTCTGCTGGCCTACGTCGCCGACCTGCCGCCGACCCTGCGCATGCTGCGCTTGAGCAGCGACCTGCTGCCGTTCTACAGCCACCCGAAAGTCGCCGTCTTCTACCAGGACCCGGCCATTGCCAGCCAATTGCTCGAAGGTTTTGCCGCCATCGGCGACCTGGCGCGCGCGTCTGACATTCGTTTGTCATTCCATCCCGGCCAGTACTGCGTGCTCGGCTCGGAAAACCCCGGCGTGGTGGAAAACAGCCTGGCCGAATTCGAATACCACGCCGACATGATCCGCATGATGGGCTATGGCCGGCGCTTCCAGGACCTCAAATGCAACGTGCACATCGCCGGTCGCCTGGGCGTGGCGGGCACGCGCGCGGTGTGGTCGCGTTTATCGGAAGTGGCGCGCAACTGCATTACGTTCGAAAACGACGAAAAGACCTACGGCCTCGATCACTGCCTGCAAGTGGCCGACCTGGCGCCCGTGGTGCTGGATATTCACCACTGCTGGATCAACGAAAACGACTACATCGACCCCGATTCGCCACGGGTTGCCCGCGTGATCGAAAGCTGGCGCGGCGTGCGCCCGACCCTGCATTACTCCCAGCCCCAGGAGGTATTGCAGGAAATGGGCTTTGACGCCGAGCACAAACTGGAAATGGATGCCTTGCTGAAGGTGGTCTCCAAGCGCGACCTGTACGCCCACAGCGCGCAAATGTGGAACCGCTGGACCAACGATTACGCGCTGCAGTTTTTTGATCGTTTCGACATCATGCTCGAAGCCAAGGACAAGAATGTGGCTGCGCTGGCGTTTTACGAGCATTTCAAAAAAAGCTCAGCGGCCTCCAGCTGACACAGCTTCTCAGTGCGGAGCGGGCGTGTTGTGGCTAGCGAGCTTGCCCTAATGCCGTTCAGTTAAGCCAACGTGATGCTCGAAGCAACGAGCGGTGCGACTTTTCGGTGTACATATCGGTTGTGCGGTAACGGCGGCTTAGGGTTCCGCCCTTACGGCGGCTCACTTTTGAAAAGCGCAAAAGTAAGCAAAACGCTCTTGCCCCAACACTCGGCACCTCGCCTGGGCTCGGTGTGCCCGAACGCTGTAAAAAATGTGGGAGGGGGCTTGCTCCCGATGGCGTCGGCCCAGCAAACATTGATGTTGAAGACCCACCGCTTTCGCGGGCAAGTCGAATCGTCGCACCGCAGCTCTTATCAAACACAAAATAACTTATTGATTTTAAACCTGAAGTTTCAGGCAGCCACAAGGGTTCGCTCTATACAAACGGTTAATCAGTCCCTAGGACTTGAACCGTCCCACCAACCCATTCAACTCGTCCGACAGTTGCGACAACCGCCCCGAGTCGTCCTGCGCCGAATGGGCCAGGCTTTCCACCAGCCGTGCTTCGTCGTAGATCTGCTGGATATGCCGGTTGATCTCTTCGGCCACGCTGTGTTGCTCTTCGGCGGCGGCGGAGATCTGCAGGTTCTGGTCGCGGATTTCGTTGACCGAGGTCTGGATGCCTTCGAAGCTGTCGCGCGCGCTTTCGATGGATGACACGCTGGCGCGGGACAAGTCCATGCAGCTGTTCATCTTCTGCGTGACTTCCTCGGTCTTGCTGCCGAGGGAGCCCAGCAGGTGCTCGATTTCGCCGGTGGAGTCGGACGTGCGCTTGGCCAGCGCGCGCACTTCGTCGGCCACCACCGCAAAACCACGGCCCTGGTCACCGGCCCGGGCGGCTTCGATGGCGGCGTTGAGCGCCAGCAGGTTGGTCTGTTCGGCAATCGCGCGGATGGTGCCGAGGATCTGGTTGATGCTGCGGCTGCCGGCTTCCAGCTCGACCATGGCCTGGGACGATTCGCTCAGGCGCCGGCCCAGGCGGTTGACGTTGTCGGTGGTCACTTCGATCTGCTGCTTGCCCTCGGCGACACGGCGGTGACCGTTTTCGGCCGACTCGGCCGCGCCGCTGCAGGAACGCGCCACCTCGTTGGCGGTGGCGACCATTTCATTGAACGCGGTCGATACCAGCTCCACAGCCTCGCGCTGGCGCCCGGCCGCTTCGTTCATGTTGTGCGCCACTTCGCTGTTGACCCGTGAGGCGTCCTGCAAATTGGTCGATGCCGACCCGATGCGCTGGATCAGATGGCGAATCGCGGCAAGAAACTTGTTGAACCAGCCGGCCAGTTCCGCAGTTTCATCCTTGCCCTGCACGTGCAGGTCATGGCGCAGGTCGCCTTCGCCCTCGGCGATTGACTGCAAGCCACTGCTGACCTGGCCAATCGGCTTGACGATCACCTTGGAAAACGCCGCCGCGAGCAGCCCGAAGATCAGCACCAGCACCACCACGATCACGGCCGTGATGTAAGTCATGCGGGTCGCGGCTGCCATCACTTCGTTGTATTCAATCAGCCCCACATAACGCCAGCCCAGACCAGGCGAGGTCCAGATGTTGGCCATGTAGCGCACGCCGTCGATCACCACCTCGGTGGAGCCCTGAGGGGTGTTGGCCAACTGCGCGTACGGCGCGCCGAGGTCCTTGAGCGGCTTGAAGTTGTGCGCGGCATCGCGCGGGTCCACCAGCACCACGCCGTCTTCGATCAGCATCACGTAGCCGCTGTCTCCCAGCTTGATGCTCTTGAGCAACTCGGTGAGGTTCTTCAGCGACACACTCACCACGAACACGCCCTTGGGCTTGCCGGCGTTATCCAGCAACGTGCGCGCAGTGCCCACCAGGGCCACGTCATCTTTATCGTAATAGTAAGCCGGGGTGCGCACGGTCTTGCCGGGGCTGGCCATGGCGGCCTTGTACCACGGGCGGGCGCGCGGGTCGTATTTGGCCAGTTGCGGATCGTCAGGCCATTTAACGTAGGTGCCGTCCTCAAGGCCAATGGACAAGATGGCCGCCGCCGGGTGAGTGGTGCCAAAGCGCGCAAACTGCTCGATCACGCGCTGGGCCTGGGGCGGCATCGGTTGGCTGGCCGCATCGGCGCCCTGGTAGTTCTTCAGTGTGTCGACAGAGGTGTATACAGGATCGGCGGCCATTTGGTCGACGTTCTGCACCGTGCCATCGAAGAACTGCCGGATATTGCCGTCAATCTGACGAATCTCGCGGGTGCTGCCATCGATGAACTGATCGACCGCCTCGGTGCGCGTGTTCATGACGGAGATCACCGCGACCAGGCTGACCGGGATAAAAGCGACGCAGACGAACGCGAGCACCAGCTTGTTCTTTATTTTCATGGAGACGACCATCAGCGGGGAGGGCGGCCAAATCGTCTGCCCTGGGTGGGCACGGCGACTTGATTTCACTGACTGTTTCGGCCTGATGGTGGTAAAGCTTTAGCGTTATTTTGTGTACAACTCGTCGCTGCCGAGTGGCGCCTTCCCTGGCGCTCTTTTCACCCGTTTATTGCGCCTGGCTGCAGTCGCGCGGGGTGATGCCTTTTTCCTTGGCGTACTGCTTCGCCGAGGCCTCGATGATGGGGCGCAACAGCGCGCGGTCGGCCTGCACCCAGTCGCTGATCAGGTTCCAGCGCTGCCCGTCCCATTGCTGGAAACGCACCGCGCCGCCGCCTTCATGGTCGGCGCAGGACAGCTTCAGCGGCTGCACCAGGCCCTTGGCGCCCAGCGCCTGCAACCGCGCATCGTCCAGGTTCAGGTGCTCGAAGCCCCAGCGCACCTGCTCGCCGGTCAGGGGTTGGTGGCCGTATTTCTCCTGGGCCAGGCGCACGGCTTCGACGTTGAGAATGCCGTTGACCACGCCCAGGTTGTAATACACGGTGCCAAAGCGCTTGGGGTCGGCGAGGTTGCCCTTGCCCGGGTCGATCACGCTGTGCTGAATGCCTTGCAGCACGGGAAAGTCGGTGCCCGAAGGGTGAGTGGTGATGGCGATGAAACCCTTGGCGGCGCTGCCGGCCGGCACCACGTCTTCTTCCGAATTGCTCCAGATGTTGCCGATGATGTGATCGGCCGGGTAGCCGACTTTTTGTGCCGACTTGAGCGCCACCGGGTTCATCACGCCCCAGCCGCGCAGGATCACCCAGTCCGGCTTGAGGCGGCGGATGTTCAGCCATTGCGATTGCTGTTCGTTGCCCGGGTGGGGCACTTCGAGCAGGGTCAGTTCGAAGCCGGCATTTTTCGCCAGAGTCTCCAGCACGCCGTTGGTTTCCTTGCCATACGGCGAGCCGTGATAGAGCACGGCGATTTTCTTGCCCTTGAGCTTGTCGGCGCCGCCTTCACGCTGGCCGATGTAATTGATGATCGCCGAGACTTCTGAATACGGGTTGAGCTGCAACGGGAACACATAGGGGAAGACGCTGCCGTCGGTGGAGTCGGTGCGGCCGTGGTTGATGGTGATCAGCGGCAGCTTGTCGGCGCTTGAGCGCTCCAGCGTGGCATAGGCGATGCCCACTGACAGCGGGTTGGTGGCCGCTGCCGGCGCACCGTTGAGCCCGCCCTTGAGGCGCTCGTAGCATTCGACGCCTTTTTCCACCACGTACTCGGTTTCGCATTCGCTCCAGGTCAGCTTGACGCCGTTCACGCCGCCCTGGGCGTTGACGTATTGCAGGTAGTCGATGAACCCGCCGAAGAACCCGCTGCCACCAGCGGCATAAGGGCCGACGCGGTAGCTTTGCAAAGGAAAGTATTGTTCGTTGGCGGCCTGGGCCGCGGCCGTGAACCCGGCGGTCATCAAGGCCAGGCCAAGTGCCAGGCGGCGCAGCGATAAGCGGTGGGGCATAGAGGCGATTCCTTGAGCAGTGATTGAATGTCAGTAACTGAATTCAGTAACGCAGCGGCCACACCCTGGCCCGTTGACGAAAGCGCTGCCACAGCCGGGCCAGCCCCTCCGGTTCCTTGATCAGGAAGGCGATGATCAGCGCGCCGAACAGCATCTTCTGGATATTTTCCAGCTGGCCCGCGTCCATCAACCCGGCAGGCAGCAGCGCGAAGAGATTGCCCAGCAGAATCGGGAACAGCACGATGAAGGCCGCGCCGAGAAGGTTGCCGAGCACACTGCCCAGGCCGCCGATAATGATGATGAACAGCACCTGGAACGAGCGGCTCAGGTCAAAACCGTGGGGCTCCACGGTGCCCAGATAAGCGAATGCCCACAGTGAGCCGGCGATGCCCAGGTAGAAGCCGCTGATGGCGAACGCCAGCAGCTTGGCCTTGTACAGGCGAATGCCGATGACGGCGGCGGCGGTGTCCATGTCGCGCACCGCCATCCAGTTGCGGCCCAGTTCGCTGCGCACCAGGTTCTTGCCCAGCCAGAACAGCGCCACCACCACCGCCAGGGTCAATACGTAGCGACCCCGAGGCGAGCTGAAGTCCAGCCCGGCCATCAGCAGCGGTGGCGAGGTGATCACGCCGGACGCGTTGTCATTGGTAAACCAACTGAAGCGGGTGAGCACCCACTCCACCACGAACTGTGCGGCAAGCGTCGCCACCAGCAGGTAAAAGCCTTTGATGCGCAGGCTCGGCAAACCGAACAGCACCGCCACCAGCGCGGCGATCACACCGCCCAGGGCGAAGCTCACCAGCAGCGGCAAGCCGGGCACGCGCAATTGCAGGTTGTAGGCGGCAAACGCGCCCACTGCCATGAACGCCGCCGAGCCCAGCGACAGCTGCCCGGCGTAGCCGGTGAGCAGGTTCAGGCCAAGGCCGGCGAGTGACAACACCAGCAGCGGCACGAGGATTGCGCTGAACCAGTAGTCATTGCCCAGCCAGGGCACGCCGACAAAGGCCAACCCCAACAGCAGCCACAAGGCGACGCGGTCCTGGCGCAGGCGGAACGTGCGGCGCTCGGCCGCGTAGGAGGTATTCAGTTGACCGACTTCTTGATACAGCATGCAGGCATTTCCTCAGGGCAATCAGACCCGTTCGATGGCGCGTTCGCCGAACAACCCTGCCGGGCGCACCAGCAGAAACAGCATGGCGAGCACATAGGGCACCCAGTTCTCAATGCCACTGCCGATAATCGGGCCGAGGTAGATCTCCGCGACTTTCTCGGTGGCACCGATGATCAAACCGCCGACAATCGCCCCACTGATCGAGGAAAACCCGCCGATGATCAGCACCGGCAAGGCCTTGAGCACCACCAGCGACAGCGAGAACTGCACCCCCAGGCGCGCGCCCCACAGCAACCCGGCCACCAGCCCGACAAAACCGGCCACCGCCCACACCAGCGCCCAGATGCGTGGCAGGCGGATACCCACCGCCATCGAGGCCAGCGGATCATCCGCCACCGCGCGCAACGACAGGCCGATCCGCGTCTTGTTGAACAGCAACGACAGCGCCACCACCAGCACGGCGGCGGTGCCGGCGGCAAACAGGTCGAATTGCGACAGCAGCATGCCGCGGATTTCCAGCGGTTCGTCGGCAATGCCGAGGTCGAGGCCATGCACCTGCGCACCCCACAAAAACTGCGCAAACCCTTCGATCAGGTAGGACAGGCCCAGGGTGGCCATGAACAGGATGATCGGCGGGCGATTGACCAGTGGGCGCAGCACCACTTTTTCGATCAGCAGCGCCAGTACCACCATGCTCGCCAGCGTCGCCACGAAGGCCCAGGCAAACGGCAGGCCGCGCTCGAGCAGGCTAACAAAGGTCAGCGCGGCGAACAGCACCATGGCGCCCTGGGCGAAGTTGAACACCCCCGAGGCCTTGTAAATCAGCACAAAACCGATTGCCACCAGCGCATACATCACGCCCGCCAGCAGGCCGCCGACCAGCACTTCGAAGAAAAACTCCATGCTCAGCTCCCCAGGTAGGCCGCGATAACGTCAGGGTTGGCGCGCACTTGTTGCGGGGTGCCGTCGCCGATTTTGCGACCGTAGTCGAGTACCACCACGTGGTCGCACACGCCCATGACCACGCCGATATCGTGTTCGATCAACACCACGGTGGTGCCGAATTCGCGGTTGATGTCGCGAATGAACTGGCTCATCTGCACCTTCTCCTGGGCGTTCATGCCGGCCATGGGTTCATCCAGCAACAACAGCGTGGGTTCGGCGGCCAGAGCGCGGGCCAGCTCGACGCGTTTTTGCAGGCCATAGGGCAGGGTGCCCACCAGCGCATGGCGCCAGGGATGGATCTGCAAAAAGGCGATGATCTTTTCCGCGTATAGACGGTGGGCGTCGTCTTCGCGTGGCGCGCGGCCCAGGCGCAGCATCTGTTCGATCCAACTGCTGCGGCGCTTGAGGTTGCGACCGGTGAGTACGTTGTCGAGCACGCTCATGCCCTTGAACAGCGCGATGTTCTGGAAGGTGCGTGCAATGCCGCCTTCGGCCGCCTGGTGCGCGCGCATGCGCTGGCGCGTCTGGCCGGCGTAGTGAATGCGCCCGCTCTGCGGCGTGTAAACGCCGTTGATCACGTTGAGCAGCGAGCTTTTACCGGCGCCGTTGGGGCCGATCAGCCCGCAGATGTGGCCGGTCTTGACCTCGAAACTGATCGAGGTAATGGCCTTGACGCCCTTGAATGATAAGGAAATGTCATCGAGCCGCAGTAATACCGAATCAGTGAAAGGGCGCATGGTGGGCTCGTCAGGCAGATTGGGAGAGCATGGAGTCGCTGGCTTCGAGGCGCGAAGCGGGTTCCTGCCAGTGACCTGGGTGAATCCCCAGCGCAGCGAAGAACGTCGCGCTGTGTGGGCTCAGCGCCGGCCCCACCAGCAACGGCACACGCAGTCGGCTCATGCCCAGCACATCGAGCAAGGGCCGGCGCACCAGCCAGTGGCCCAGCCAACGGCGCACGGGTGATTCGCTCGGCTTTAGGGCCCAGCGGTACAGCGCATGGCTGACAGTGCCCGGCAGCGGCAGGCGCTCACGCACCCAGTGCTCCAGGCGCGCGTAGGATTCGCGGGTGCCCAGCACCAGCGTCGGACCCAGCTCGCGGCGGTCGGTGTCGCGGGTGGCCAGGGCTTCGGGGAAGTTCAGACGAAAGCCTGCGTGCAGCCAGGGCGCGAGCAGGTAGCGCGCCTGGCCGCTGGCGGCGAATACCCGCGCGGCCAGGGCCTCTTCGCCTGCGCTGAGCCGTTCGCGCTCGACCAGTGCGCGCGCGTCGGCCAGTAACTGCGCGTGGGTCAGGCCCAGCGCGGTGCCTGCGTGAAACACGAAGGCGGTCGCATCGGATTGGCGTGCGCAGGGTGGCGCAGGCGCGTCGGTGCGCAGGTCGGCGTAGGCGATCAGGTTGGCGTTGAGGTGCTGGCTCAGGCCTCGTCCGTCGAGGTACATAATCACACCATGCCCGCTCAGTTGCTGCAGCGCGTCGAGGTTCTGCACGAGCACGAAGCGCGGTCGCAGCCCGTTCAGCAATGCGCGGTGGTCACGGTCGGGGTCAAGCAGGGTGACGCTGGCGCCCAACCACTGCGCGGCCAGTGCCATCAGCAGCGCTTCGGGATGCGCCTGGCTGATGATCAACAGGTCATCGTTGCGCCCGAACTGGCGCTGTTGCAGGGCGGCGGCGAGCTGGCCGACGTCCCGGGCCAGTTCGCTCCAGCTGCGTTCATGCCAGATACCCAGGCGCTTGTGGCGCAAAGCAATCGCCGAGCCACGGGTTCGGGCCTGGTGCAGCAGCGCCTGGGGCAGTGTGTGGGGCATGGCGGCATCCTTCGAAGGGTGTGCGAAGGTATTTGCACGCGCCGTGCCAGGCTGATAACTGCTTTTATATCAAATGGATAGACGTTACTCCCAAGGTGATTTGTCTGTGTTGATTCAGCACAGGCTGTCCGCGCAGTGTTGTTGGGCCAACAGTGCCGTGATGCTCGAAGCAACGAGCGGTGCGACTTTTCGGTGTACATATCGGTTTGTGCGGTAACGGCAACTTAGGGTTCCGCCCTGACGGCGGCTCACTTTTGAAAAGCGCAAAAGTAAGCAAAACGCTCTTGCCCCAACACTCGGTACCTCGCCCAGGCTCGGTGTGCCCGAACGCAGGCTTTGGAGCGTGGGCCGCCGCGATGGGCCATCCATGGCCCAGCGCGGCTAACCCGGCGTCCTGCCGGGTTACCCACGCTCCAAAACCTGCGTTCGGCCAGCGTGTTTGACGGGGCGCCTAAGATCAAGATCAAGAGCGCGGCGGCCTGAGAGCCGACCGAAATGGTCTGCCGAACGCTGTACAAAATGTGGGAGGGGGCTTGCTCCCGATGGCGTCGGCCCAGCAAACATTGACGTTGACTGACCCACCGCTTTCGCGGGCAAGTCGAATCGTCGCACCGCCGCCCCCAATCAACGAAAACGCGGAGTACCTGATACTGCGCAGAGTCTGGTTTTGGGGCTGCTGCGCAGCCCAACGCGGGGCAAGCCCGCTCGCCACAACAAGCCCGCTCGCTACAGTGCGGCGTTACCGGATCTATTAGAGGTTTTGGCGAAATGCCGCATGACTTCCGGCCAGAATCTCACCGGTTGCCACAATTGTGGCGTAGTCCATCGCCAGGTTGCTGAGCGAAAGGGCGTGCACGTCTTCGGCGGGCCAGAGGCGCCCGGATAAGTCGGTCTGGTCAAAGGTGTAACAGGCGTCCGAAACCACGGTCACGTCGAACCCCAGGTTACCGCCCGAGCGGGCGGTGGCTTCGACGGAGTTATTGGTGATCACGCCGACAATCACCAATTGCCTGATCGACCGCGTATGCAGCCAGCGCTCAAGCCCCGAGTGGGTGAATGCATCCGGAACGTTTTTTTCCAGCACATGCTCAAGTGCCAGCGGTTGCAATGCGGCCTGGAACTCGCAGCCAGTTTGCCCTGGCCAGAACACCGAAGTGGGTGAGCGGGAGATGTGCCGTACATGCACGATAGGGCGACCTGACTGCCGCCATGCGCTTAGCAGGTGCTGGATGTTTGATTCAGCGTCGGGGTTGTTGCGTCGCCCGAGTGCTGGCGAGTGCATGCCTTGCTGCATGTCGATGATCACCAATGCTGCGTTTGTGGCTAACGGGTCCATGGCACATTCCTTGGTTGTCAGTCGCGAAACATAGCTCAGCAATTTCGAGTTGTGGTGGATTAAAAGATCTGCCTGACAAACTGGCTACTCCATGGCAAGCGAGCTTATTGTGGCGAGCGGGCTTGCCCCGCGTTGGGGTGCGAAGCGCCCCCAATCAAGGGACACGCGGTGTACCTGATACGGCTCAGCGTCTGGTTTTGGGGCTGCTGCGCAGCCCAACGCAGGACAAGCCTGCTCGCCACAGGGAATCTGCGCTTAACTGACTGGCATTAGGGCTTGCCCCGCGTTGGGGTGCTAAGCACCCCCGTCAAGGCCGAGTGCGGTGTGCCAGATACGCCGCAGACACAGGTTTTGGGGCTGCTGCGCAGCCCAACGCAGGGCAAGCCCGCTCGCCACAGGGGATGCGCTCGCCTGAGGTTCTTGCTGACCGGCTCCCACAGCGGGCTTTACCTCAGCCGCGCCTCAGCGATTGAACCGCTCAACCAGCGCGTACTGCGTGGCTGCGGTGTTGGTCAGTTCCTTGCTCAGGTCGGTGGATTGATGGGCCTGCAATGAGGTCTGGTCGGCCAGCTCGGCGATGGTGGTGATGTTGCGGCTGATCTCTTCGGCGACCGCGCTTTGCTCCTCGGTGGCGGCGGCGATCTGGGTGGTCATGTTGGTGATATTGGCCACCGCTTCGCTGATGCCGACCAGCGCCTGGTCGGCTTCGAGCACCCGGGCCACGCCTTCCTCGGCCTGGCGGTGGCCGTTCTGCATGCTGCTGACCGCGTTATTGGACGAGGCCTGAAGCTGGGTGATCAGGGCGTGGATCTGCGTGGTGGATTGCGATGTGCGTTGCGCCAGCTGGCGTACTTCGTCGGCCACCACGGCAAAGCCGCGTCCTTGCTCGCCAGCGCGCGCCGCTTCGATGGCGGCGTTGAGGGCCAGCAGGTTGGTCTGGTCGGCAATGCCTTTGATCACATCGACCACGCTGCCGATTTCGTCGCTGTCGCGGGCCAACTGCGCCACGGTGGCGCCGGTTTCGCCGACCACGGCGGACAAACGCTCGATGGCTTCACGGGTATCGCGCGCCACTTCACGACCACGACCGGTGAGCACATTGGCCTGCTGGGTGGCGTCGGCGGTGCGTTGTACGTGGCTGGCGACTTCCTGGGTGGTGGCGGCCATCTGGTTGACGGCTGCCGATACCTGTTCGGTTTCGACACGCTGGCGGTCCAGGCCCCGGGCGCTGGCAGTGGCCAACTGGTCGGACTGGCCGGCGAGGGCGCTGAGCTGCTCGGCGCTGTCCTGCAGGCGCGTCAGGCAGGTTTTCAGGCGCGCGGTCTGGCTGAGGAACGCGGTTTCCAGGCGTGCCTGGGGCCCGCGCGCGTCGCTGTACATCTGCGCGATCAACGCATCCGAGGTCGACGGTTCCACACCCGCCAGCAGGCGCAGTGTGCTGCCTTGGCGCCAGCGCGCGCAGAGCACGCCCACGGGCACGGCCACGGCCAGCGCAACGGCAATCGCCACCGGAGCGCCGAGAAACATCCCGGCCACGCTGCCGGCCAGGCCCGTGGCCATGTACGGCACGCACGCCACGGCCGTCGGCAGCCAGGCATCCTGGCGCGGTACACCGGGTTTGCCTCGGCTGATCCGCTGGTACAGCGCCTGGGCGCGGCGAATTTCATCGGCGGTGGGTTTTACCCGCACCGACTCGAAACCGACAACGCGGCTGCCGTCGTATATCGGCGTGACGTAAGCGTTGACCCAATAGTGATCGCCGTTTTTCGAACGGTTCTTGACGATGCCCATCCACGGCTGGCCTTGCTTGAGCGCGCGCCACATGTGCGCAAACACCGCCGGCGGGACATCGGGGTGACGCACGATATTCTGCGGTGCGCCGATCAGGTCGGCGCGGTCAAAACCGCTGATATCGACGAACGCGTCGTTGCAGTAAGTGATCATTCCCTGGGTGTCGGTGGCGGAGATGAGTTTCTGCGACGGCGCGAGGGAAATCTCACGCTGTGTTACGGGCTGGTTGTTGCGCATGGTGTTGCTCCCTGGAGTGCCAGACAGGTCATCGGCCTCACCTCGAATAAGTTGATGGCCGATTTTTTGCCAGGCACTGCGGGGCGGCATTCAGGGGCGTGAGGCGACCTCATCGAGGTGGTCGAGCAGGTCCTGCGGGTCTTCGTAAA
The DNA here is from genome assembly GCF_017832155.1 of Pseudomonas sp. PvP025. Taxonomy (NCBI): domain Bacteria; kingdom Pseudomonadati; phylum Pseudomonadota; class Gammaproteobacteria; order Pseudomonadales; family Pseudomonadaceae; genus Pseudomonas; species Pseudomonas sp. PvP025. The sequence goes on from NZ_JAFIBJ010000001.1 coordinate 1,024,894, forward strand.
CCCGCAGCGCGCCCGCACGTTCCAGTTCGCCGATGTCATAGCCCCCCGACAGCAGGCCGATCCCGGTGGCCTTGGCACGCCGCGCGGCGAGCATGTCCCACACGGCGTCGCCGATCACCAGGCACTCGTCGATCGGCACCTTCATATGCCGCGCGGCGGCCAGAAACAGGTCCGGGTCGGGCTTGCCGTACTTCACATCGTCACGGGTGATGATGTTCACCTCGTCAATGTTCAGTTCCAGCGCCTTGAGGTTGATCTTCGCGGTGTCCAGGCCGCCGCTGGTGGCGATGCACCAGTTGAGGCCAGCCTGGCTGAGGTGGTCGAGCAGCGCGACGGCGCCCGGCAGCGCGATGATCTGCCCCTGCAGTCGCGCATACGCCTCGGCATGCAGTTTGCTCAGGCGTTCGGCTTGGGGCTCGCTGATGTCGAGCCCGGTTTCGCGGGACAACGACTTGAGCATCAGGCCGCCGCTCATGCCGATCCTGCGGTGGATGCGCCACATCGCCAGCGGGATGCCTTCGGCGTCGAGGGCTTCTTTCCAGGCGGCTACGTTCTGGTAAACGCTGTCGGTGAGGGTGCCGTCGAGGTCGAAAATAAAGGAGGTTTGAGGTCGCATGGGGCTGTTCTCCAATCAGAAAAAAGATGATGGGACATCAGCTTGAGTGACATCACAGGGTTTGGAGTGCCCCGTGGTTTTGCCGTTCGATTTTTTGCTCATTCGCGCAGGCTTTGGCAAAAGCCTGAAACTTTCCGGGGAAAAACCTCATAATGGCGGCCATTTTTGTTCAGCCGTTATTCTGGTGTGCCCCCATGGAAATCAAGGTCAACTTTCTCGACAACCTCCGACTTGAAGCGAAGTTCGATGACTTCACGGTGATTGCCGACCAGCCGATTCGCTACAAGGGCGACGGTTCGGCGCCGGGGCCCTTTGATTATTTTCTCGCGTCGTCGGCACTCTGCGCGGCGTACTTCGTGAAGCTGTATTGCCAGACGCGCAATATCCCCACGGAAAATATCCGCCTGTCGCAGAACAACATCGTCGACCCGGAAAACCGTTACAACCAGATCTTCAAGATCCAGGTCGAGTTGCCCGCCGATATCTCCGACAAGGACCGCCAGGGCATCCTGCGCTCCATCGACCGCTGCACCGTAAAGAAAGTGGTGCAGGCAGGTCCCGAGTTCGTCATCGAGGAAGTCGAGAACCTCGACGCCGACGCCCAGGCCCTGCTGATGCCAGGCTCGACTGCAGGCGCCGGCACCCGCATCGCAGGCAAGGACCTGCCGCTGGAGCAGACCATCGCCAACATGTCCGCCATCCTCGCCGGGCTTGGCATGAAGATCGAGATCGCCTCGTGGCGCAATATCGTGCCCAACGTGTGGTCGCTGCATATCCGCGATGCGCAGTCGCCGATGTGCTTTACCAACGGCAAGGGCGCCACCAAGGAAGGCGCGCTGGCGTCGGCCCTGGGCGAATTCATCGAGCGGCTCAACTGCAACTTTTTCTACAACGATCAGTTCTGGGGCGAGGAACTGGCCAATGCGCCGTTCGTGCATTACCCGGATGAGCGCTGGTTCCAGCCCGGGCCCAACGACGAACTGCCGGGGGAAATCCTCGATGCGTACTGCCTGAAGGTCTACAACCGCGACGGCGAGTTGCGCGGTTCGCACCTGTTCGACACCAACTCCGGCAACGAAGCGCGCGGCATCGTTGCGCTGCCGTTTGTGCGCCAGTCCGATGGCGAGGTGGTGTATTTCCCGTCCAACCTGATCGAGAACCTCTACCTCAGCAACGGCATGAGCGCGGGCAATACCCTCGCCGAAGCCCAGGTGCAGTGCCTGTCGGAGATTTTCGAGCGCGCAGTGAAACGTGAAATCATCGAAGGCGAATTCGCCTTGCCGGACGTGCCGGCTGAAGTGCTGGCCAAGTACCCCGGCATTCTCGCGGGCATTCAAGGCCTGGAGGCCCAAGGCTTCCCGGTGCTGGTCAAGGATGCGTCCCTGGGCGGCGAGTTTCCGGTGATGTGCGTGACCCTGATGAACCCGCGTACCGGCGGTGTATTCGCCTCGTTTGGCGCGCACCCCAGCCTGGAGGTGGCGCTGGAGCGCAGCCTCACCGAGCTGCTGCAAGGCCGCAGTTTCGAAGGCTTGAACGATTTGCCGCAGCCGACCTTTGAAGCCCAGGCGGTCACCGAGCCGAATAACTTCGTCGAGCACTTCATCGACTCCAGCGGCGTGGTGTCGTGGCGCTTTTTCAGCGCGCAATCGGATTACCAATTCGTCGAGTGGGACTTCTCCGGCCAGGGCGAAGACTCCAATGCCGAGGAAGCCGCGACCCTGTTCGGCATCCTCGAGAGCATGGGCAAGGAGTCGTACATGGCGGTGTACGAGCACCTGGGCGCCACTGCCTGCCGGATCCTGGTGCCCGACTATTCGGAAATCTACCCGGTGGACGACCTGATCTGGGACAACACCAACAAGGCGCTGTTTTTCCGCGAAGACATTCTCAACCTGCACCGCCTGGATGACGCGCAACTGCACGCGCTGGTCGAACGCCTGATCGAAAGCGAACTGGACGACTACACCGATATCACCACCCTGATCGGCATCGAATTCGACGACAACACCGCGTGGGGCCAGTTGACCATTCTGGAGTTGAAGCTGCTGATCTTCCTCGCTCTCAAGCAGTACGAAGAAGCCAAGGAGTGCGTGGAGATGTTCCTGCAGTACAACGACAACACCGCCGAACGCGGCTTGTTCTACCAGGCGCTGAACGCGGTGCTGGAGATGGAGCTGGACGACGACCTGGCGCTGGCAGACTACGAGGCCAATTTCCGCCGTATGTTCGGCAACGAGCGCATGGACGCGGTGATCGGCTCGGTCACCGGCAGCGTGCGCTTCTACGGCCTGACGCCGACCAGCATGAAGCTGGAAGGGCTGGACCGGCACTTGCGTCTGATCGAGAGCTACAAGAAGCTGCACAGCGCGCGGGCCGGGGTTACCTCCGCCTGAGACACGGATTTCGTGTGGGAGGGGGCTTGCTCCCGATGGCGGCGGGTCAGTACTGGATTGCTGACTGATTCACCGCCATCGGGAGCAAGCCCCCTCCCACATTTGATCGTTGCTGCCTCGAGTCTTTAGATATGAGCCAGGGCCTGGGCCAGGTCGGCGCGCAGGTCTTCTACATCTTCAACCCCTACCGACAACCGCACCAGCCCGTCGCCAATCCCCAGATGCGCGCGGGTGGCCGCCGGGATGCTGGCATGGGTCATGATCGCCGGGTGTTCGATCAGACTTTCCACGCCGCCCAGGCTTTCGGCCAGGGCGAAGAGATTGACGTTTTCCAGAAAACGTCTGGCACCGGCCAGGTCGGTATTCAAGTCCACGCAAATCATCCCGCCAAACCCGTGCATCTGCTGTTGCGCCAGGTCGTGCTGTGGGTGGGATGTCAGGCCGGGGTAGTGCACCCGCGCCACTTGCGGTTGCTGCTCCAGCCAGGTCGCCAGTTGCAGTGCGTTGCTGCAATGGCGCTCCATGCGCAGGGCCAGGGTCTTCACGCCGCGCAGGGTCAGGAATGCATCGAACGGCCCGGCGATGGCGCCAACCGAGTTCTGCAGGAAGCCCAGGCGCTCGGCCAGCGCCGGGTTGTCGCCGACAATCGCGATGCCACCAATCACGTCCGAGTGGCCGTTGAGGTATTTGGTGGTGGAGTGCACCACCACATCGAACCCCAGCTCCAGCGGGCGCTGGATCCATGGGCTGGCGAAGGTGTTGTCGGCCACGCAAAGGATGCCGCGCGCACGGCAGATACGCGCCACGGCGCGCAGGTCGGTGAGGCTCAGCAGGGGATTGCTCGGGCTCTCGACCCAGACCATGCGCGTGTCGTCCTGCAACGACGCTTCAAACGCCGCCATATCGCTCAAGTCGACATAGCTGAAGCGATGCCCGGCACTGCGTTGGCGCACCTTGTCGAACAGGCGGAAGGTGCCGCCGTACAGGTCATTGCCGGAGACGATATGCGCGCCGGCATCGAGCAATTCCAATACGGTGGAGATCGCGGCCAGCCCGGAAGCGAAGGCGAATGCCTGAGTGCCGCCTTCCAGGTGCGCTACGCAGCGCTCCAGGGCAAAGCGCGTCGGGTTGTGGGAGCGGCCGTAGTCAAAGCCCTTGTGCACACCGGGGCTGTCCTGCAGGTAGGTGGAGTTGGCGTAGATCGGCGGCATCAACGCGCCCGTGCTCGGGTCAGGCGCTTGCCCGGCGTGGATCACACGGGTGGCGAACGCGCTTTTATCGGGCTGGCTCATGCAAGGGACCTCCGTAAATGGTTGAGCAGGTCGACACGGGTGATCAGGCCATGGAAGCCCGACGCGTCGGCGATGATGGCGACGAGGCCGCGATCCAGCTCGGCCTGCAATTCGGCCAGGCTGGCGCTGGGGGCGAGGGTTCGCAAGGTGTCGGTCATGGCGCTGGCAACGATCATGGAAAAATCCGCAGCGTCATGGTGCAGGCCCAGCAGGATGTCGGACTCGTCGATCACACCCACCAGTTCCTGGCCGTCCACCAGCACCGGCAGTTGCGATACGTCGGCCAGGCGCATGCGCTGGAAGGCGGTGAGCAGGGTGTCGTCGGGGCTCACGCTGATGACGCGGCCGTCCTCGAAACGACGGGCGATCAGGTCGCGCAGGTCGCCGTAATGTTTGTACTGCAACAGGCCGGCGTCATTCATCCATTGGTCGTTGTAGACCTTCGACAGGTAGCGCGTGCCGGTGTCGCACACAAAGGTCACCACGCGCTTGGGCTCGGTCTGTTCGCGGCAGTAGCGCAGCGCGGCGGCGAGGAGGGTGCCGGTGGACGAGCCGCCGAGAATGCCCTCGGCCTTGAGCAACTGGCGCGCGTGGTCGAAGCTCTCTTCATCGCTGATGGAGTAGGCGTGGCGCACGCTGGAGAGGTCGGCAATCGACGGGATGAAGTCCTCGCCGATGCCTTCCACCGCCCACGAGCCGGGCGTTTCCATGCGGCCGCTGCGGCTGTACTCGGCCATCACCGAGCCCACCGGGTCGGCCAGCACCATCGCCAGCTCCGGCTGCACGCGCTTGAAAAACCGCGTGAGCCCGGTGAGCGTACCCGCCGAACCCACGCCCACCACAATCGCGTCGAGGTCATGCTGGGTTTGCGCCCAGATTTCCGGCGCGGTACTGGTCTCGTGGGCCAGCGGATTGGCCGGGTTGTTGAACTGGTCGGCGAAAAACGAGCCGGGAATGTCCCTGGCCATGCGCGCGGCCACATCCTGGTAATACTCGGGATGGCCCTTGCCCACATCGGAGCGAGTGATATGCACCTCGGCGCCCATAGCCTTGAGGTGCAGCACCTTTTCCGTGGACATCTTGTCGGGCACCACCAGCACCACGCGATAGCCCTTGGCCCGGCCGACCAGCGCCAGACCCAGGCCGGTGTTGCCGGCAGTGGCCTCGATAATGGTGCCGCCAGCGCGCAGACGACCATCGCGCTCGGCGGCGTCGATCATCGCCAGGCCAATACGGTCCTTGATGGAACCGCCGGGGTTCTGTGATTCGAGCTTGAGAAACAGGGAGCAGGGGCCAGTGTCGAAACGGCTGACGCGAACCAGCGGCGTGTTGCCGATCAGCTCGAGCACGGCGGGGCGGGAGGGTGTGGGCATGTCGTCACCTGAGTGCGGAAGGGGGGACAGCAAATGCAAAACATGCCTTGGACCATAGGTCGAGATCGTGCCACTCGCAACCGGGCGGTCGGGTGGATGTATTTTTTTGGCGCATGAGGTCATTGAGTTCGGTGCGGATAAAGCACGCCGACAGCTACTGGCTGTCGCGTCATGGGTGAGGACAACTGCTCGCCGCGACAGTGCGCGGCGGCAGAGTTTCACTGGAAGAGCGGACGCCCGCGGCGGCCATTAGTGAGGCGACTTTACATCCCTTGCGAGCAGTTCTTGTGCCATCTCCATTGCCTGCTCACGTGAAGCAGCGAGAAGCAAAGGATAGCCCCAGAACTTGGCGAAAACGACCGCGAATGCTCTGAAACCAAGACGTTTTGCCGAGTTGGATTCGACCAGAATCATTGCCAGGACCCACTTTCGCAATTCAATCTTGTGCTTTTTCATCCAAAGTGCAGTGCGCTTCTTTTCTTCCGGCGAGTGCTCATGGTCGTCGGCAGGTGCTGTATCAGTCAGGAGCACGAAGGGCTCCCCGCGCTGCAAGTTGGCCTCGAATTCGGCGAAGTCCTTTTGGTGATCGTGTCCGGGTTCTTGCGTAAGGCTCATCCAGACAAAAGGGAAGTCAGAACTATTCACCGACATGGCCGACTCCTTTGCTTTTGATGCAACGCCAGGTGGCCGCAATGGCGAATACGCCGGGCAACGTAATGAAGAACACTGCCGAGAAGGTAATGTGCCAACCGTCGCGCAACCCATCGGAGATTCCCCCGAGGGTATTCAGGACGACAAGCAGACTGCCGAGGACCAAGGCAACCCACTGAGCCTTACGCGTTCCGATCAGGGCGAGAAGCACCGTTACGATCCAAGAGCCATAGAATGCGGAAAACATCCACAGTATGTCGGGCTCAAAGGTAATCGACGGCGTCGCTCCGTGCGCTCTTACAAAGTCGTTTACGTAGAAAAATAGCTGGAATGTGACAAAAAGTACGGCGCCAGCGGCTGTCGTCAGCCAGAACAAGGCGACTCTGTTTGGGTCGCTCACGGCCAGGGCTTGGGTGGGTTGCAGGTTAGGCTGAAGGGGCATGGGGGCGTTCTCGATAATCAATGGGCTGTGGTGTATGTCTGGGGATTTCTAACGGGTGAAGCGTTCGCCTGCGGGAAATCAATATCTATAGTCCAGCGTCACCATCAAGTTGCGTGGTGCGCCATAACCGACGGTGTCAAAATCGCCCTTCTGCAACGCATACTTCTTGTCGAGCACGTTGTTGACGTTGACTGCCGCGGTGATCTGCTTCGTGAGGGCGTAACGCCCTAACAGTGATACCAGGGCATAAGAACCCTGTTCCCCGCCCAACGAACTGGTACCGGTGTTGGGTGCCTGGTAGAAGCGGTTTTGCCATTTGACGCCTGCACCTAGCGTCAATTTGCTCCAGTCTCCGGGCAACTGGTAGGTGCTGAAAAGCTGGGCAGTGGTGCGCGGTATTTGCGAATTCAAGCGGACGCCATCGCCATCCTGTGCCGTGAAATGGGCGATGCCTGAATAGATGTTCCAGCCACGCGCCAGCTCGCCCTGCAAGTCCAACTCGATCCCGCGCGACTTCGTCCCATCCGAGCCCATATAGGCTTGGGCACCACTTGGCGTACGGGTTCCTGCGACCATCTGTGCAGCGTTGTCCAACGCGGTCTCGAACAAGGCCACCGAGGCATTCAGACGCCCGTCCATGTAAGCGCCCTTGAGGCCGATTTCCTTGGTTTTTCCCTTTGTCGGCGTGAGTACGTTGCCCTTGCTGTCGCGATAGTCGGTTTGCGGATTGAATATGCCCGTATAGCTCACGTAGGCCGAATAGGTCTTGTCGATGTCGTAGATCAAGCCGGCATACGGGGTGAATTCACTGCTCTTCTTGTAGTGCAACGACGAGCCGCCGACGGCGTCGTCGATTTCGTAGTTGCTGAAGCGGCCGCCGATAATGAGTTTCAGAGGATCGGCCAGCGAGAACCGGGCTGCGCTATAGACACCGCTCTGTTTGATCAGGGTGCGGGTCGGTATCCAAGCCATGGCATCGAAGTTGGGGCGGGGAAAAGCCGTGCTCAGTTGATAGACATTGACCGGCGTGAAGCCTGCATAGAACGGAGCGATAGCTTCCTGGCTGGAGGTGCGGCGCGAACTCGTCGCCCCCACCACCAAGTCATGCTGGCGGCCAAGCAGTTCGAAAGGGCCGCTCGCCATCACGTCGAAGGTGTTTTGACGGCTGCGACCTTCGGACGCCAGTGCCACCGGAAGAGCCCCGTTGGGAAAGGAGCCCAGCCCCGTGGCGCGATCGGGGCGACCGACCAGGCCGAGCAGTTCGGCATCGAATTGCGTGCGGTATTGATTAGCGACGGCCCGGACACTCCAGCCGTTGTCGAAGCGGTGCTCGATCTCGGTAAACGCCGTCTTGAGGGTGTTATCCCAATGGCTCCAGTTCTGCGCATAGTTCTTGGCGCGTGAATATTCCGCCTGCGTGCCGTCGCTGAACCATAGCGGTAAACCTCCCCAGGTGGAGCCCTTCGGTGTGATGTCCTGGTAGTCATAGCCCAGGCTCACCGTCGTGTCGGGTGTCAGATCTGCCTCGATGATGCCGTAGAACGCCTGCCTCTGCGGCTTGTAGCCATCAATGTACGAGTTTCCTTCCTGGGACGTTCCGACCATGCGAGCGCGGATACGGCCATCCTCGGTCAACGGAGTCGATACATCGGCCATTTCCCGGTGGGTATCCCAGCTCCCCGCACCGAGCGAGGCGGACGCCGAGAATTCGCGGGTCGGGCGTTTGCGCACCAGGTTGATGGCGGCCGAGGGATTGCCGGTGCCGGTCAGCAGGCCGGAGGCGCCGCGCACGACCTCGACACGATCATAGAACGCGGTATCGAGGGAGCCGATGCCGCTCCCGTTGACAATGTCGCCGACGACGGTGGGTATACCGTCGTACTGAACGTTGTTGATCAAGAAACCACGCGAGTAGAAACTCGTCCGTTCGCTGTCGGACTGGTAAGACGAAACACCCGTGGTGTTCTCCAGCACGCCCTGTACCGAGTTCAATTGCTGGTCGTCCATGCGTTGGCGGGTGATCACCGTCACCGACTGCGGTGTTTCCCGCAGCGACAGCGGCAGGTGCGTCGCCGCCGCCGTCTGGTCCGTGGTGTAGGAGCCAGTACGTTCGGTGATCGCGGTATCCATGTGGCCCGTTACGGTGGTGGCCGGCAATGCGATCCCTTCTTGAGACTCCCCATTGGTTTGAATTTGCCCTGGCTCGGCGGCGAATGCGCCCTGTGCGCTAATAAGAATTGCCGCCGCAACTGCCGAACCCAGCAGGGTGCGGGGCGCGCTCCTGATTGCGCGCTTGTACAGCCTATCCAGATGAAGATAGCCGTCGTGCTCTGCGCGCATTTCAATTGGCCAGCGGGACTTCCCAACAGGTGTGATGACGAACATCAACAATACTCATTTGTATTCGGATGTTGCATTTAACAATAGAGACAGGGGGGAGTGATGGCGAAACCAGGCCAGATTGTTATTCAGTTAGGCCAAGCGCGATGTCGTTGTGGAGTGCAGGTGGTTTTCAACGAAGACCCTGATCCATCAGGGTTGGATTTCGTTAGGGAGTATGATGCTGGGCGCTGAAACAAGCTCTGCGCCGCTGATGCGATCCGAGAGGTATCGTGCAGGAGGTTTGCCCACTGCCTTGCGGAACATGGTGACGAAACCACTGGCGTTTTCGTATCCCAGCTCTAATGCCACCGTTTGCACGCTTTCACCCTTGGTCAAACGTTGCAGCGCAAGGATCACATGCAGTTGCCGACGCCAGCGCCCAAAGCTCATCCCAATTTCATGCAGCAAAAGACGGCTCATACTCCGCTCGCTCATGCCAATGCGAGTTGCCCAGTCGGCCTTCGAGGTTTTGTCCGAGGGGGCGGCCAGCATCATTTCCACGAGGCGGCGCAATCGGGGATCGCGTGGCATGGGCAGATGCAAGTCTTCCACCGGTGCCGCCGCCAGCTCATCGAGCAATGCAGCAATCAACCGGTCTTCCCGTCCCCCCTGTGCGTATAACTCAGGAAAACCGGCCGCCTTCAGCAGCAACTCGCGTAGCAAGGGCGATACCGAAATCGTGCAACAGGTTTTCGGAAGGTCCGGTGCGGCGTCTGGTTCAACGAACAGGCAATAGCATTCCGTTTCACCCGCCCCCCGCGCCGCGTGCGGCAAGTCTCCCGGTATCCATATGGCGCACTGCGGCGGCACGATCCAGACACCGTCGTCAATTTCACAGTTGAGGATTCCGCGTAGGGAGTAGATCAGCTGCGCCTTGCGGTGCTGATGCCTCGCATTTTCCCAGTCCTTTGTTACCCATGTAGCACTCAAGGCCACTACCGGTCGCGAGATGCTGTCGACGTCCCAAGGCACAATTAGATCGGTGATTGCAATGCTGGACATGTTGTCCTGTAGAGCCTGGGATAAGAGGCCGAGACGTCGGCCTGATCGGAAAATACTATGACCAACTCGCTCAATGACGTCTAGCCATTCCTCCAGCTCGGGGCAGCGGCGAGGTCACCCAGCGCCTCTTCAAAGTGCCTGCAAAGCCCGAAGCCATTCAAGCGGCGCTTGCGTATATCCAGAATTTGCGAAAACCTCAGTAGATTGAACGCGGGGAATAAGCATCTTCGCGCCACATTGCGACTTGAAGGAAGGACGTAATGCAGCACCTGGATCACTTAACCCTGCACTTATTCATTCTGGTCTGTGAAGAGGGCACGATTGCGCGCGCCAGCGAGCGAGGATTCATTGCGCCGTCGGCGGTCAGTAAACGTATTTCCGACCTTGAGGCGCGGTTTGGTACGCCGCTGCTGAGCCGCAGCAAGCGCGGGGTTGAACCGACTCCGGCGGGGTTGGCGCTACTTCGGCACGCGCGGTCTCTGACGCGTGCGATGGAACGGCTCGATAGTGAACTTGGCGAATACGCTGAAGGCGCCCGTGGACATGTACGGGTGTTGGCAAACATTTCGTCAATTATGGAGTTCCTGCCGGAAGAGCTGTGTGACTTCATGCTCGAGCACCCGGGAATCCAGACAGACATCGAGGAGCGCTTCAGTCCCGACGTGGTGCGCGGAGTGGCCGAAGGCAATGCAGATTTAGGCATATGTCGACGATCAATGGCCGTGGGCGATCTGGAGTTTGTGCCTTATCGTCGTGATCATCTGGCCGTCGTCGTCGGATCGAACCATTCCCTGGCCAATCGCACCCGTATTGCGTTCGCTGAGACCCTGGCCTTTGATCACTTGGGGTTATCCGCTTTCGCCACGTTGAATAACTTTATGCGTAATGAAGCGACGAGGGATGGCCATGAGTTACGGTTTCGTTCCTATGTATCGTCGTTCGACGCAGCATTCCGCCTGGTGCAATTCGGCCTGGGACTTGCTGTATTCCCACTGGAAGCCGTGGCACGGTATGCATCGCTGTTTGACCTGCGCATTATTCCTCTGACCGATGACTGGGCGTTGGGTGAGTTCGTTATCTGTGTTCGTGATCGGGATGCACTTTCGCTGTCAGCGCGCCGTTTGCTGGATCACCTGCTTTCGCGCGCAGCACCGCTTCATTCCCAGCCCTGATTGCATCCATCGCGGTTGACGATGGATCAACGCGTAAATAACGTCTTTTTGCTGCATTTATGGCTCTCTAATCTGAAGTGACGCTTCGGCCTGTGAGAGTTTTTTCATGACAACAATAACAATCAATGAAGTCGGCATGCGTGATGGTTTGCAAAGCCTTCAAGCCATTATGTCGACGTCTGCCAAACGACAATGGATCGATGCCGCCTATGCCGCCGGCGTACGCTATATGGAGGTGGCGTCCTTTGTGCCCGCCAAACTTTTACCGCAGATGGCCGATGCCAAAGAGGTCGTCGCCCATGCCTTGAGCTTTCCGGATCTGGTTGTCACGGTGCTGGCGCCTAACCTGCGTGGCTGTCGTGATGCACTGGAATCCGGCGCTCACCGAATTATTGCGCCGGTGTCCGTCAGCGCTGCCCATAGCCTGGCTAATGTGCGTCGTACGCCGCTGGAGATGGTCGAGGAGTTGGCGCGGATGTGCCTGCTTCGCACCGAGCTTGGCTTGCACAACGTTCAGGTCATTGCCGGAATGTCTGTGGCGTTTGGGTGCACCCGCCAAGGTGATGTGCCATTGAGCGATCTTTGCGAGCTAACCGGGCATGTACTGCAAGCCGGTTGCGATCGGGTGTCCCTGGGAGACACCACGGGCTATGCCAATCCAGGCCAGGTCGCGTGCACCTTGCAGGCGATTCGCGCCATCGCGGGTGACAAGCTCAGGGCTGCGCACTTCCACGACACGCGAGGCCTGGCGCTTGCCAATAGCCTGGTCGCCGTTCAGCAAGGTATCACCGAGCTCGATTCGTCATTGGCCGGGTTGGGCGGTTGTCCGTTCGCACCGGGCGCATCCGGCAATACCGTCACTGAGGACCTGGTGTTCATGCTCCAAAGCATGGGCCACGAGACCGGCATTGACCTGGCTGCATTGATCGCATCCCGCGAGGTGCTGCGCGACGCCTTGCCGCACGAAACCCTTTACGGCTGCATTGCCCGCGCCGGCCTGCCACTCAATTACGTGTCGGCTGCCAGTCGCCGCTGAACCTGTCTGATCGAGGAAAACAATAATGTCCAGGCTTCCATTGGACGGCATTCGTGTCGTTGAAATTTCTCATATGGTGATGGGTCCGACCTGCGGAATGATCCTGGGTGACCTCGGTGCCGAGGTGATCAAGATTGAACCCATTCGCGGAGACGGTACACGCCGTCTGCTGGGCGCGGGTGCCGGTTTTTTTCGCACCTTCAACCGCAACAAACAGTGCATCGCCATCGACGTCAATACTGCACAAGGCCGAGATGCGGTACTGGCTTTGATCGATACCGCTGACGTTTTCATCGAGAACTTCAAACCCGGTCGCATGAGCGAGCTCGGCTTCGGTTACGCAGCGATTCGAGCGCGTAACCCGCGCATCATCTACGCCTCGCACAAAGGCTTTCTCAGCGGCCCTTACGACAATCGCCTGGCCCTGGATGAAGTGGTGCAAATGATGGCAGGCCTGGCCTATATGACCGGCCCGGTAGGCAGACCTCTGCGTGCCGGCAGCTCCGTGAATGACATCATGGGGGGCATGTTCGGTGCCATTGGTGTGCTTGCTGCACTTAATGATCGTAATGTCACGGGTGTCGGTCGTGAGGTGCAGAGCGCGCTTTACGAAAACTGCGTATTGCTCGCCGCACAGCATATGCAGCAGTACGCCGTGACCGGCCAGGCGGCTGCCCCGATGCCAAACCGTATCAGCGCCTGGGCCATTTACGATGTGTTCGAGTTCGCCGGTGGCGAACAGATGTTCGTCGCTGCCACCGGTGAAGGCCAATGGAGCGCCTTGTGTCATTTGCTGGGCCAGAGCGCCTTGCTGGACGACCAGACCCTGGCGACCAACAACGATCGCGTGCTGCAACGGCCGCGCCTGTTGGCTCACCTGGCTGAGGTGTTTGCCACCATGGACGCTCAAGCGTTGGCCCTGGAACTCGAGGCCAACAGCATTCCGTTTGCACCGATTCGGCGACCCGAGGAACTGTTTGAGGATCCTCACCTGCTGCATAGCGGCGGCCTGGCAAATCTTGAACTCGAAGACGGATCGTTCACCGCCATGCCGTTGCTGCCGTTGTCCCTGGATGGCGAGCGCCTGCAACCGCGGCGATCAATTCCACGCGTCGGCGAGCATACCCACAACGTCATGCGCGAACTGGGCTACAGCGATGAACACATCGCCGAGCTGTGTGCCGCCGGTGTTCTGAAAACCGATGCTCAGGCTTGAGGGGGAACTGTCATGGCGATTTATCAATACGACACCCTTATTCCTGCCATTCACGCCGAAACGTTCATCGCGCAGGACGCCACCATCATCGGCAATGTCATCCTGGAAAAGGGCGTCAGTGTTTGGCCGCAGGCGGTACTGCGTGGTGACAACGAGCCGATCAGAGTAGGGCGGCACAGCAATGTGCAGGAGGGGGCTGTGCTGCATGCCGACCCAGGATTTGCGCTGACGGTGGGCGAGGGCGTCACCATCGGCCACCAGGCCATGTTGCATGGTTGCACCATCGGCGACGGAGCGCTGATCGGGATTCAGGCTGTGGTGCTCAATGGCGCGGTCATCGGCAAGAACTGCCTGGTCGGTGCCGGGGCGGTTGTCACCGAAGGCAAGGTGTTCGCGGACAACTCCCTGATTCTCGGCTCGCCCGCCAAAGTCGTGCGCGAACTGACACCTGAAGCAATTGCCGGTATGCAGCAAAACGCCGCCGACTATGTCGTTAAAGGTCAGACGTACAAGGCCAAACTTATTCTAATCAGCTGAACCCATTGAGCAGGGTTCCTGAGGAACCTTGCTTCTCTCCAATAATTACAACAATGGAGAAATATCATGGTTGCCATGACTGGCGAAATCGCGCTCGCGCGCAACACAGAAACGATCAACGAGCTGCTGCTCTATCGGCGTGTGGCCTGGCGCATTATGCCGCTGGCCATTATCTGCTTTCTTTTTTCCTATTTTGACCGAATCAACATCAGCTTCGCCAAGGCCCAGATGCAGCAAGAGTTGGGTTTGAGCGACGCGGCGTATGGCCTGGCTGCGAGCATGTTTTTCTTCGGCTACGTGCTGTTCGAAGTCCCCAGCAGCCTGGGGCTCAAGCGCTATGGCGCGCCTGCCTGGATCTGCCGGATCATGGTTTCCTGGGGGCTGGCGACGGCGGCGTTGATGTTCGCTTACACCCAATACACCCTGTACTTCCTGCGCTTTTTGATCGGCGTCATGGAAGCCGGTTTTGGCCCGGCGATCCTGTTCTACCTGGCGTGCTGGTTTCCCAAGAAGCACCTGGCGAAAATGAATGGCCTGTGGTTCCTCGCTGTACCTTTGGCAGGCGCCGTCGGAGGGCCGGCAGCGGGCATTCTGTTGGGCACGATGGATGGCGTGTTCGGTCTGGCTGGCTGGCACTGGCTGTTCCTGATGTCCGGGCTGCCCTGCGTGGTACTCGGCCTGCTGGTACTGTGGAAACTGGACCGAGACATCGAATCGGCCAAGTGGTTAAGCCGTAGCGAGAAGGACCTGCTGGCGGCCAATCTGGCGCATGACAAGGTCAACCAGAAACCGGTATTGGGCTCCTTGTGGCGTGTGTTGCTGACCCGGGAAGTCGCGATCATGGCGTTCATCTACTTCGTGATCAAGTCCGCTTCCTATGGCCTCAACTTCTGGATGCCGCACCTGATCAAATCTTCCGGCGTGCAGGATCTGCTCTGGGTCGGGATGCTTTCGGCGCTGCCTTACATCGTGGCGTGCGTCGGCATGATATGGCTGACACGGCGCTCCGATCGTACCGGTGAGCGCAAGCGTTATCTGGTTCTGTGCCTAATGGCGGCGGCAGTGGGCTATCTGCTGGCCTGCCTGTTCTCGGACTCGTCATGGGCCATGATGGCCGCTCTCGTACTCGCGACGGCGGGCACCTTTATCGCGATTCCGATTTTCTGGACCATTCCGCAATCAACCTTTTCGGGATTGGCGATCGCCACGGGCACGGCTGCAATCAACTCCATCGGCCAGTTGAGCGGCATCGTTGCACCTGTGATGGTAGGCAAGATCAACGATCTGTCTGGCTCCACCTACATGGGCATGCTCTCCATCGCGCCATTGATTTTAGTCGCCTGTTTCGTCGTCATGCGCTACGTCAAGAATCCTCGGCCCTGACACGGCGCGCATGAACGGGCACGCTGAAGCGCGAGATGGCTCAAGCCCGGCGGGCCATCAACAACACCGTTGCCGCCGCCGACAACAACCCGGCGCAGCACCGATTGAATATCCGCTTGCCCCGTGGCGCTGCGAACCAGCGGCGCATGTGCAGGCCCATGTAGGCGTAGGCGCTGATGGCGATCCATTCCAGGGCCAGGAACATCGCGCCCAGCAAGGCAAATTGCGGCGTGACAGGTTGGTCGGGGACCACGAATTGTGGGAGGAATGCAGTGAAGATCAGGATCGCTTTCGGATTGCCCGCCGCTACCAGAAACTCCTGACGCGCCAATGCCCATAACCCTGCCTTATTGGCCTGCGATTGCGCATCGGCCAGCGGATTCGCGCGCCACAGCTGGAACGCCAGGTAAAACAGATACGCCGCCCCCAGGATCTTTATCCCGTAGAACAACAACTCCGAGGTCTGCAGCACTATCGCCAGCCCGGCCGAGGCGAGAGCGATCATGCCGGCGAAGGCCACCAGGCGCCCGATGCCGGCCAGGCAGGAAATGCGGTAGCCGTACCGGTTGGAGTTGCTCACGGAAAGCAGGTTGTTAGGGCCGGGCGCCATGTTCAGGGCAAAGCACGCGGGGAGGAATAGAGCGAGGGTGGAGAGGTCCATGGCGGCTCCGGGCTCGTGAGACTGAGAGGGATCAGGATAAGGTGGGTGAGGGCGTTCGGGCAATCGGCCAGCCGTGGAGGTGAGCAGTTAGCAACTTAACCTTTCTGGCTTCTACTCAGTCAAACTTGGCTATCAATGAACCAGGAGAGGTTATGAACTACTCGGTGGAAGGTAACTGCCTTCGAACATTGGAACGTAACGATTTCGAGTTGATCAGCCGTTACGAAAAAGCGAACTGTGCGCACCTACAGCCTTGGGAACCCCAGAGGGACGCACAGTATTTCACCATTGACAACGCCAGGGCCAGAGTCGAACAGCAGGTGGAAAGCATGGAAGCCGCAGCGTCCATGTTTTTCCTGTTGCTCGATAACGAGAGCGGAGAGCTTCTCGGTCGATGTAACTACACGAATATTGTGAGGGGCGTTTTTCAGGCCTGTAACCTCGGTTTTTCATTAGCCGTATCTGCGCAAGGCCAGGGTTTAATGAGAAAAACACTGCAGATCACTAACCGTTATTGCTTCGAGCAGATGGCGATTCATCGAATCATGGCCAATCACCTACCCAGCAATATCCGAAGTGAACGTCTTCTAGAATCACTGGGGTTTGAAAGCGA
The DNA here is from genome assembly GCF_017832155.1 of Pseudomonas sp. PvP025. NCBI lineage: Bacteria > Pseudomonadati > Pseudomonadota > Gammaproteobacteria > Pseudomonadales > Pseudomonadaceae > Pseudomonas > Pseudomonas sp. PvP025. The sequence goes on from NZ_JAFIBJ010000001.1 coordinate 1,041,663, forward strand.
AGGCTATGCGCGTGCCTATCTGAAGATTGCAGGGGTGTGGGAGGATCACACGTTGAGATCTTTGATCAATCCGTTGGACTGTTTTTAAGTGCCGCTACGCAATCTCCTCCTGGCTCTTCACCGGGCCGATTCAAGCGGCGCAAATGTCTCGGCAAAAACGTCAGGCTGATAGCCTGCAGCAGCAAATAGATACTCACGGGATTCGTCGATCGCCGTGCGAAGCTGCTCGCTATCCACACCCAGTACCTTACCGTCGCGCTTGACGACGCGTCCGCCAATCATGACGGTGTCTACATTGCTGCGTTCGGCCGCGTGTACCACCGTGCCGAATGCGTTGCCTGACGGGTACAGGTTTATGTCCTGTGCATTGATAAGGATCAGGTCGGCTTGCTTTCCGCGTGACAGGCTGCCGATTTTGTCCTGCAATCCAGCACAGGCGGCGCCGTCGGCAGTCGCGGCCTTCAACAGGCGATGAGCCGGCAATGTAAACGGGTGATGGTCTGATCCGCAGCAGCGCTGCTGGTGCATGCCCATGACACGCTGCAGGTAAAACGCCACCCGCATCTCCATGAACATGTCACCACTGTAGGATGTTTCGTTATCCACGCTCAGTCCCGGACTGATACCGTGACGCAGGGCCGACTGCATGGCGAACATTCCATCCTCGATGCCATAGTGGGCATCCGAGCGCGGACACACGTTGACCCGCACGCCAGCCTCGCGAAGGATTTTCCATCCTGCGTCCGGCAGTGAGGTGCAGTGGTTAAAGATGTTATCCGGGCCCAGCAGTCCTTGCCGGTGCAACGCTTCCAGCTCAGCGGCCATTTCTCCCCCAAAAAATTCGGTGATGATCGGCAGGCCCAGCCGCCGGGCTTCAGCCCATAGCTCAGGTTCCAACGGTGCCATCACTGCAAGAGAAACCAGCGAGTTGTCGCCGTTCTTGAAATACTTTTCCTGCAGGCGCTCCAGGTTGCCGGGCCAGTGGTCTTTGTCCCAGTCCCCGGACACCGGCGCACCGCTGGCGTGTATTGAGCGAATACCTGCGTCAAGCAGTGCCTCGATGGCTGCGTCGGAGTGCGCGCCGGTGCGGCTATTGTGCGAGTTATCAACCACCGTGGTGATGCCGGCGTCGATACAGCCCAGTGCGGTCAGCAGGTTGCCGATGTACATGTCCGCAGGGCGATAGTATTTGGCAAACGAGTAGTGCGTTGCGTTGCAGTAGTCTTCCAGCGTTTCGGCATTTGGGTTGAGCCGACGCAGTTGTCCCTCCCAGGAGGGACGATGCGTATCGACCATGCCCGGCATGGCAATCATCCCGGATGCCTCGATAACAACGGCGTCGCCGGCTTCGATATGTTCCTGAATGGCTCTGATGGTACAACCTTCGATAAGGATATCGCCGCGTACCAGATTACCTATGCCACCGTCCATGCTTAGAACAGTGGCTCCGCGGATAACCGTGCGGGCGGTCTGTGACGCCGAGGCGTGTACGATATTGCGCTTATATTCGGTCATTTCCAGTTCACCTTTTAAATGCAGTGAGAAAAAGGTACGGAAAGTGATACTCCCGAAAAAGGAGGTTAAACTGTTTTAATTATTCAGCAAATACGAACAATGATGACCGCGCGCGTTGCGCCGTTGCGGCTAGTGGAAAAACATGGATCGGATCCAGGCAATGCAGGTTTTCGTCCGTGTGGCAGAGGCGGGCAGCTTTACTCATGCGGCACAAACGCTCTCCTTGCCGGCCTCGACGGTGACCAGCAGCGTTAAAAATCTTGAAAAATATCTGCAGGTGCGTCTGCTTAACAGAACAACACGTCGCGTCAGCCTGACGCCGGAGGGAGCACGGTACCTGGCGCAATGCCGGGAGATACTCGAGCTGATCGAGCATACGGAGTCCAGCCTGACGCAAGACGCAAAACGCCCGCAAGGTCGTTTGCGGGTGGATATGCCCGGTGGCATTGCACATTTTATCGTCATGCCAAACCTGCAAGACTTTTACAAACGGTATCCCGATGTTTACCTGATGATAGGCGTCAACGACCAGCAGGTTGATCTGGTTCTGGAAGGCGTCGATTGCGTCATTCGTACAGGGCACCTCAATGACTCAACGCTCGTTGCGCGCCCACTCGGCCGGTTTCGCTGGGTGACCTGTGCGTCTGCGGCCTATCTCGGAGCGAACGGTACTCCGCAAACACCGGAGGACTTGCTCCACCATCGAGCCATCCATTATTTTTCAGGGCATGACCGGGGAGTGGGTAAAATGCGCTTCGTCAGCGGCACCGAAAATATCTCAGTCCCGGTGAGCGGTGCGGTGGCTGTCAATGAGACAGGACTCTACATAAAGATGTGTCTTGAAGGATTCGGCCTGGTGCAGGTTGCCGAGAACGTGGTCTCTGAGCATCTGCAGGAAGGCCGGCTGATCGAGGTGCTTGCGGACTGGCAACCCGCCTCAGTGCCCGTGACCTTGCTCTATCCGCATCAGCGTTTTCTCTCGCCGGCCGTACGCGCATTCGCTGACTGGATCGCCGAGCTTGTACGCGACGGCGATTCAGCTCAACCATGAACAGGTTCGAGTTGAACGTTTCGCTCGACCATCATCCCCGCCATGGCTTTCAATTCATCGAATCGCGGCAGCTTGAATAAAGCAGCAAGAATCGGATAGCAGGTACGGTACGAATTCCAGCCTGATAGAACTCCAACCCCATAGGAGTTCGACCATGGCGTTTCGTATCACTGGCCTTTACCCCGAGCCATTCCAGTCACTGTTTGGATTGCCCGACAAAGATCTCGCATCGCTCGGGATAAATCGTTACATCGTTGACAGCCACCCAGGCTTTCCTGACCGTATCGAAATGAAGGATGCGCAGCCAGGTCAGAGCGTGCTTTTACTCAACCATGTCAGCCAGCCTGCCAAGACGCCATACCGCGCCTCACACGCGATCTTCATACGGGAGTGGGCCACACAGGCTTATGACGCAGTCGATGAGGTACCCGAGTCCATGCGAATCCGCCTGCTATCACTTCGCGCTTTCACTGATGATGGGATGATGCTCGACGCCGACGTCGTTGATGGAATAGCAATGGAAACTGTCGTTACCCGGATGTTTGCCAATCCAGAGGTTGGGTGCATTCACGTGCACCATGCCAAGCAGGGTTGTTACTCTGGGCGGATAGATCGGGCGTAGTCGACGCAGGTGTTGGTGGTTGGTTCTTCTTTCGGCTTTGCTGGGCAGCGACGGGCCGGTTGCTGCCCGCCGCGAACGGCAGCAATCGGCCAGACACAGTCTCCCTGTACGCATCCAGCGAGGCGCATTGGACTCTGCTGACGTTATGATGCCCATCTGCATAGGAGGACATCTTGGACAAGCAAACGCAGATATTGAGATTGGTGCAGGAGCTAGAAGACGAGCTCGATCAGTTTCCCCTCTCCAGCGTAATCCGATCGCACGCGGAGTTAACTAAACAAGCACTCGATGCTTGGTCTGATCGCCTCCGGGAGATAGGCCATCCGGGGCGAAAATTCTGGGATCACCCAGCGGAGCTAATATACGACGAGGCCGGTGTACTGCTCGGGGCCATGTTTGTACTTATTCAGGCGGCCATCACCGAGACGGTTTCGATTGTAAAGCGGATCTACGAGCTAAACGGACAGAAGATAAATAAGAACGCCGTGATGTCGTTGGAGGCAGATCTCGATTCGAGGTCAAGCCTGAGCTACGTCGCGATCGCAAACGGAGCTGCAAATTTTTATAAACACCGCTTCGAGTGGCCGAAGGACTGGCGCGGCGCGCCAGGGCAATCGCAAGACACAATCACTCTTATCCGCACACTAGGAATGAGCCCCGAACAAGATTTGGCGGATAACCTGCTTTCCGCCGTCCATGCCATCATGAATTCAACTGACAGCAACCTGGCAGACTTAGCGGGGCTGGTCGTGGAGCAATGGCGATCGCGACTTGCGCTGCAGCTCCGTGGGCAGTTCCAGCTGGCCTAGTTTCCCTAGTATGGAAATGGACATGCTTGTCCTTTGAGTGTCGCAACGCCGCTCGCTCGTCGTCCAAGCACTGATGAGCCCGGAACTAGCTGAGCTCTACCAATTAGGAGTGACAGAAGCCGGCCAATAGCGGCCACTAGCTAGCGGCCCTTTTCGGCCAGTACCAGCCATGGGAATGCTCAATGTGAAATGATGGTGCAAGGCTCTTTGTTAGTCTAGGCTGGCCTCTGCAGTCAACTCCCACGGAAAGGACCCCATGATAGAAACGTGCGCGCAGATCCATCGGAAGCTCTGGTACAGCAATGAGCTCGCGGTGGCGCAAGGCTATGGAAAAAATCCCCGCGACGAGGCGCTGCTGAAATCTTTGGCGATCAAGCTGAGCATTCCGGATGAGAGCTTTATTCTTTCCGACGAGAGTAAGGCTATCAGCGCCCAACAGTACCTGATGGCCATGCTAGAGGTCCTTGAACCACTCTCGGTCATGTTCCAAGACATCTGGAATTACTGCGAACGCAGCATGACGAAGACGTCGAAGAACACCCTCGACATCAGTTGGAATTTCAACATTAAGGGTGACCAAGTCACGATCAATTTCGAGGCCTTTAGGCGCTATCGCCAGCTACTTGAGCAAGTACCAGAAAGCAATGCTTTCAATAATCTCTGCAATGGCTTCGCTGACGCTTGCAGGAACTATCAGGAAAACAGACCTAACGAGAGACCAGCCAAGCTGCCAGCTAAGCCTAAAGGTGCGATGCCCAAAAGTGTCGCTTCAAGGATTTACGACCTATGCGAAAGCGTGCGCGACCAGGGGCTGGAAAAAAGCGGCTACCGGGGGACGGCTGATGCAGTACCCGCGTTATGGGCCATCAAGAACCTATCGCTCTGGGATATGCATGCCTTTGCACATCTACAGTCACTGCTGGATCAATGTGCCCCCAATCTCAAGGCCGAAGACATCCTTGACTTGCCATTCTGGCGCCATCGTTGGCAAATCTACGAGCTTTGGTGCTTGGTCACTACGCTACAGCTGTTTGCGCGACGCGGATTCGAGCTCAATCGCTCGCCGACAGGTGCGGCACTACTTGAGTTGGGGCAAACGGTCGTAGTCGCCGAACGCAAGAGCCTCCCATTTGGCCAGATCATCTACCAGCCGTCCTATCTGCGTCGCGCCGGCAAAAATGTACAGCCGGATATCGTAGTTGTCCGTGGTACATCGACGGTGATTCAGCCAGATGACGTGGCCGCTATCATCGAATGCAAGCAACATAAGATGCCTGACGATGAGTCGTTGAAGACGCTGAAGAAACGCTATTTCGATGGTGTGGCCGCGTCCTATGCTGATGCCGTCGCCACAGACGGCGCACTGGTACTGGTGAATTACGACAACGTCGATTTTCCCCACGATTACACGCTAATCGACGAGTTCAGACCACAGACGCGGCATACCCTAGCTGCACCGCTAGCGGCCGTGCTCAACGAATTCTCACAAGTTGAAGTTCAACCCCAGCCCGTGCTGATCATTGATGGTTCATCAAGCATGGAGGCGAGGCTGGCCGCGCTTCGAGACAAGGTTGGGCAATTGCATAGCGACCTACTAACGTCCCATAAAGTCATCTGCCTACCCTCAACTGGCCCCCTAGAGGTCGACATGAATGCGGTCGGCGCGTGGCTGTTTGCCGGTAGTGAAAGTGTTGAGCTCTTCACCCGGGGCGTGCGCCTAGCCAAGCAAATGTATCCGCTTGCGACGGTGCATATCATCACAGACTTGAAGGCGGATTCCATGATCATGTCTGAGCTTGCAAAGGCATGTATCGACATCCCGTTCCAGGTGCATTGTATTTGAGCACCGCCAATCGCCAGGCTCTCAGTCAGGTAGCCTTGCTTTTACAGTTCACGATGTAGGCGGATGAGGCATCCATGGAAGAGCAGGTGTGTTGGGGATGTGTTGGGGATGCGATCTTAAAAAGCAGCATCATGTCGGAAGGGGATGCCGCGAAATGTTCGTTCTGTAACAAACGGCGAAAGTGCTGTTCCATTGGATGGCTAACTGCGGAAGTGCAATCCGTCTTGAGTTGGCTGATCCGGCCTGGCGACAGCTACCCGATTTTTGGCGAGGATGATCGAGTCAGTCATGAGGAGCGGTTTGGTGACCCGTTGCAGTTCTGGATCGGCGATGTGTTGGGCCTGTCCGATGACAGTCTACCAATCGTTGCAGCTATCTCACGTGAACTACAACCATCGCACCGAGACATTGCTGATGGGGGGGAAAGCGAGTTCCCGCCCGACATCAACTACGTTGAACGCCGATATCGCCCGGCTAACGTCGAGCGTCGCTGGAAGCGATTCAAGGCGGAAATAATGTATGGACGCAGATTCTTCAGCTCTGAAGCCAAGCCATTTCTGGATTGGCTTTTTGCAGGAGCTGAAGAGTTTGGGGTTTACACGCCCTTCGCAGACCGTGAGTCGGTAATAAGAACGATCCCTGCAGGCAGTACATTCTATAGGGCCCGTCGGTGCGACAGCAGAAGTGCAGTGGAAAAGGTAATATCAAACCCTGTCGCCGAGCTTAATGCTCCCCCTAGGCAATTCGCAAAGGCTGGGCGGATGAACCCAGCGGGAGTTCCCTTCTTCTATGGTGCATTCGACCGAGCGACTTGCATTGCGGAGCTTCGACCACCCGTTGGAGGGAATGTTGTAAGCGGAGAATTTGTGATCAGCCGGGATGTGCGAGTTTTTGATTTCGCGGGCCTTGACACCGCGTACATCGAGAGTGTCCCGACTAGCTATTTTGACGATACGTATCAGGAGCAAAAGCAGCGTGAGCACTTCCTGAAGTCTTTGCACAAGATCATCAGTTCGCCGGTTTTGCCGGATGACGAACACGAGTACCTCGTGACGCAGGTGATTGCAGAATACTTTGCCACCCAGCCACCCAACCCTATCGAAGGGGTGATTTTTAGGTCGGCTCAACGACAGAATGACAGCGATGCCCGGAATATTGTTTTATTCACTGCCGCTATTCCAGCATTGGCCCTCAAGGCAGAAACCTTGCTGGTTCACCAAGTCACGGCAGTGATCTACGAGGAGGTCACGTTTGACGTCAAAAACGGTCACATCGAAATAGACCCAGCCGACGCTGACGATGAATGGGATTTCAACCCCAACGATTTTGACCCGTCAGATTGGGACAAACGGGAGGGTGAACAACACCTTATTACCTCCCTGGAGGAATTAGATCAAATGTAAAGCAGTGATGAATGACTCCTAGGGAAACTCTGAAAAAGACTTTCAGATTTGGTGAAATAGCCGTCTGATCCGAATACGACGGTTGAGCCCCGATGAAACAGATGTCCTTCGCCGATGCCGAGTACGCCGGCAAACGTAAGCAGACCCGCCGCGAGCGTTTCCTGATCGAGATGGATCAGGTCGTGCCCTGGAAGGGTCTGATTGCCTTGATCGAGCCGTATTATCCGAAAGGCGAAGGTGGTCGTCCGGCGTATCCGTTGATGGCGATGTTGCGAGTTCATCTGATGCAGAACTGGTTCGGCTACAGCGATCCGGCGATGGAAGAAGCGCTGTACGAGACCACTATCCTGCGCCAGTTTTCGGGACTGCATCTGGATCGGATTCCCGATGAAACCACGATCCTCAACTTCCGGCGCTTGTTGGAGAAACATGAATTGGCCGGCGGGATTTTGCAGGTCATCAACGGTTATCTGGGCGACCGTGGCCTGATGTTGCGCCACGGTACGGTGGTCGATGCGACGATCATTCATGCGCCGAGTTCGACCAAGAATAAAGACGGCAAACGCGACCCCGAAATGCATCAGACGAAGAAGGGGAACATGTATTTCTTCGGGATGAAAGCGCATATCGGCGTCGATGCCGAGTCGGGTTTGGTGCATAGCCTGGTGGGCACGGCGGCCAATGTGGCGGACGTGACGCAGGTCGATCAGTTGCTGCATGGCGAGGAATCATACGTATCTGGCGATGCCGGTTACACCGGCGTGGACAAGCGTCCTGAGCATCAGAATCGCAAGATGATCTGGTCGATTGCCGCCCGGCCCAGCAGCTATAAAAAACACGCGAAAAAGAGTTTGATCGGGCGCCTGCGGCGCACAATCGAATATGCGAAAGCACAAGTGCGGGCGAAGGTTGAGCATCCATTCCGAGTGATCAAGCGTCAGTTTGGCTATACGAAAGTGCGCTTTCGCGGCCTGATGAAAAACACCGCGCAACAGGCCACGCTATTTGCCCTGTCGAACCTGTGGATGATGCGAAAACGACTGCTGGTCGCGGGAGAGGTGCGCCTGTAATGCGGGAAAAGCGCCTTGAAAAGGCGTCGCTCAAGGGTGAAACGATGAGTTAAGAACAGGAAAGGTCTGATTTCTGACCAGCCAGCGTTTTTTGAATCTCTACCAACGAGGGCATCAAAAATCGCTGACTACTTCAGACCTTCCCTAGTCACTCTTCATCGACTTTGAGTAATTCCTAGATTTGAATGTCTACTTATGGGTGGCCTTTGCTCTCCAGCCTCAAGGCCCCCCCACCTCTGCGGAAGCCACTAGTGACGCATCGACTCGACTCGACTCACTATCTTCAGAGATCATTTCTCAGTTCAGGTCAATGTTGAGAGCGGAGCATGGGTGGCCGCTTTGTCTGACAAAACAGTTGGTCAGGTGATGTGTTCGAGTGACCGCTCATGGCCGATTGTTGCCTGTCACGAAGGGCAGAAGTCGACCCAAAGCTGACGTTGGTGACAGGCAGAGAACCGCCAGAAGCGGTCGGCGGCTTAGCTGCCCGATACATTGAGCAACTGAGCTTCTTTTAGCGCATTTTTTCGTGTTGTGGCACTCTGCCTTCACACGGATCGATGCCTTGATCGTAAATCCTGTTTTAAAGTACGAAGGACCAGCAGTGATTGACTTAAAGAAGGACACTTACACAATCTTGAATTTCAATTCGGATTTAGATGAGCTGATCAAAAAATACAAAGATACGCTTCTGACCGCTCTAACAGACGACACTCAGCGATTAATAATACGACACTACCTACGCATAATTGATGAGCTTTGCCGTCAAGCTTGCGAATGCCTTAAGAACAAATCATATTCGACGCTTGAAGCCCTATCGCGTGTGGTAATGGAGCAATCTGCCAATAAGCTCTATGTGGGTATGGATGAAGGAAATAATGGCCGTTCTCTACTGCGTAGCAGCAATCAGCTGATTGAAAGCAACGGAAAAGCTTGGACAGCATATCTTGAGTCGCAAGATGCTCAGAACCCTGCGGCCCAAGCGAGGCAGAAAAATGGTGCTTCTATGTTATCGCACTTCAATGAAGAATGGAGCGATGTCGCTAGATATCCTAGCGGGAAAGGTTTATTCAAGGCTTTGGGGTGGGAGAATCATTATTACGCTTTTTATGCACCACTCTGTGATTCCGTTCATAGCTTTTCAGATGAAATGTCAGCCTTAATAGGAATTGGCAAAATATTTGAGCACTCTGAAGTAGAGGGTGTAAAAACGCTGCAATATTGGGACAAGGAACGTCGCCGCCTTGCTACTTATCATTTTGCGGTAGCTCTTGGGCTTCGAGCAGAAGCTTTTGCACGCTTATGCGAATTACAATTAGGTGAGTTCAAAGACGAAAAGGCGGATAAGCTTTTCACAAAACTGAAAAATCTGGTCGAAACTCACGACAACTTCGACCACGCCAGGCTGGACGCAATGAGCAAGGGTTTAGTCGCGTATCTAAAATTCCCTATAAAAACATGGTAATTAAATTATTCAAATCGTTATAACGGGACAGATTTATTTTCCTTGGGTTGAACGCCCGCTTCTGGCCGATTGCAGCCCTTCATAAAACCCAACAATCAGCCAATAACCACTCTCCTGTTACGGCACGGATATCCCATACTCAGCCAGCTTCGCCTTGTGCTTCTCCTCCACGTATTTCTTTTTGACGATCTGCGAGAACTTCAGGAAGTCAGCCTTGGCGCTGTCCCTGTCTCCCAGATGGTCGTACGCGATGCCGCGCGCGTAGTAAGCCCAGGCAAAGTCCGGCTGGCGTTGAAGGCCGGTGCTGAATGCTTCAGCGGCTTCCCGGTACTGGCCCAGGTCTGTCAGTGCAAGGCCCAGGTGATAGTAGGTCGGCATGTGGAAGCCCGAGCCTTTTCCGGCTTCTCCCAGGCCGTTGTCCAGGTTGTACTGCACCAGTTCAAGGGCTTTTTTCGGGTTGCCAGCGTCGCGATACATGGCACTCAAGTCCAGGTTGGCGCGTGGGTCAGGCTTGGTCGCCAATTGCAGGGATTTTTCCTTGGCTGTAACGGCTTGCGCAAATTGCTTGAGGTTGCTGTAGGCGTCGGCCTGCAACGCGTAAACCAGACTTTGCAGTGAGGCGGGCAGGGTGTTTTTCTGCAGGCACAAATCACCCTCTTGCAGCACCAGAGGGTAGTTCTCGGCTTTGTAGGCCTTGAACTGAGTTGCGCAGTGCGCAAGGTTGGCTTTTTGCGGGTTCTGCATTCCGGCACATCCGGTGAGAATGAAGACGCATGCTATGAGTGCGGGCCAGCGAATAGTCATGAAAAACTTCCTTGTCAGTCAAACAGCCGAGCGTTGAGGTCAGGGCGATAGACCTGCAAAAGCGGTGCGGTCACGGTGCCTTGCAGCGAGCAGAACACAGTGGTGTGTCCCTTGAGCGGCGGTGTCGCGTCGCCCTTGTCGACCATGAACACGCGGTCTACGAAACCAAACGGCGTGGCGACGCCAGGGCCGGTCAAGCCTTCGGTGCGCCATTGGCCGATGGGGTCACCGACGCGGCGAATTTCGGCGCGGGCAATGGCTTTGCCCTCACTGACAAAGCGTGCGTTATCGACAATCAGCGGCTTGAGTTTTTCGGCCACCTCTTGCGGCAGACCATCGGCTACGAAACCCCAGAACAGAAAGTTGCCGACGTCGTTCATGGTTTGTGCCTGGTTGTAGTAGCCGATCATAGGCACGCCGTTGACGATCAGGGGCTTTTCGAAGCGTTGATAGGTGCCACCTTCCTGCAACGGGTTCATGATGGTCGGCGCCTTGACCGAGCCGTACTGACTCAGGCGCAAGGTATCTGCCGGCAGGCGGGCGTCGCGCAGGCTCTCGAAGAAATGCGCATCGCAGCGAGAGAACTCGGTCAGGAGCTGTTCGGGCGTGGTGACGGTCTGAGCCTGGGCGGCATTACAGGCAGCGGCGACGGCGAGCAAGGCAACGCCGGAAAAAACGGATCGGAACATTTGAAATCATCCGTGAAGTAGGAACAAAAACTGTCGGCTTGTCAGTCGCGAACTTTAGCAAAACGGCACTGCGAACAAAACGGAGCAATCACATGCTGAACATCGGAATACTAGGCGTCGGCGAGCTCACCGAGAAAGTCGTGATCGGCCTGCGCCGCAGTGGCTTCACCGGGCAAATTCTGCTGTCTGCGCGCAACCATGAACGTGCCCAGGCGCTGGCCAATCGTTGTGCCTGCGAGGTGATGGCCGACAATCAAGCGGTCGTCGATGGGTCGGACCTGCTGTTCCTCGGCGTGCGGCCTGATGCGGTCGCGCAGCTTGCCACGCAGGTGCAGCTCAAGCCTCGGCAGACGCTGGTCTCGCTGGTCGCCGGCTTGACCCTCGGCGACCTCGCCGGGCACTTTCCCTCAGCACTGCCGGTGCGGGCGATGCTGTCGTATACGGCGCAGATCAACCAGTCCACGGTGGTGATCAGCCCGGGTGGCGAGCCCCATCAATCGGTACTCGGCGCGCTCGGGCAATTGGTCGTGCTGGACGATGAGCCCGAGTTCGAACTGGCCACGGTCGCGGCTTGCATGAACGGCTGGTTCTATTTCTTTGTGCATGACCTTCAGCAATGGTTTACCGCCAGGGGGTTGTCCGAGGAGCAGGCACAGCAACTGGTGATGGGCAATCTGCAGGATTGCCTGGCCAGTGCCCGCCACCAACCCGACACCAGCGTGAAAGCGCTGGGCGAAGCGATTGCGACGCCGGGCACCTTTACCCGAGCGGGGCTGGAGGTGCTGAGGGAGCAGGGCGCAACCCAGGCCTGGGCTCAGGCGTGTGACGAGGTGTTGGCGCGGTTGAAGAAACGCTGATTGTCACGCGGCGTCAGGCAATGGTGGAGGCGTCTTTATCCAGCGCTATCTTTACCTGGAACACCGTGCCCCGGTCCGCGTCAGAGCTGACCTCGATCGTTCCACCATGTGACGCCACGATTTCCGACGCAATAAAAAGACCCAGGCCCAAGCCCTCCGTGGGGCCGTGATCAATTGCCGTGCGCTGGGAGAAGCGGCCCATCGGGTTGAAGATGAACGGCAGCACGTCTTCGGGTATCGCCTCACCGCTGTTGTGCACCGAGAACACGGCGTGGTGCTCGTGAGTCGTCAGCTCGACCTTGATAGGCCGGGCGGTGTCGCCGTGCTGCACCGCGTTGCTGATGATGTTCGAGAAGACCTGTTGCATCCTCGCGCCATCGAACAGCCCGGCGACCGGTGACGGTGTTTCGAGCACGATCCTGGCCTCGGGATGAAACGCCTGGATTTCTTCAACCACACGCTCGCAGAGCGGTGCGAGGTCAACCGCTGCGGTTCTGACCGGAATCCCCGGTCCCATCTGGCAGCGGGTCAGGTCGAGCAGGTCGCCGACAATCTGGCTCGCGCGCCGCACGCTGGTGTAGATCTGATTGGCGACTTTGGTCGAGCGGGCGCCGGCGCCTTCCGAACGCCTGAGAATGTCGGCACCCAGCATGATTGCGCCAAGCGGGGTGCGCAGGTCGTGACCGAGAATGCCGAGGAACACGTTGCGCGAGGCCTCGACCGCACGCGAGTAACTGGCGATGGATTCGGCGAGTGCCTGATCAATGGCCTCGTGGAAGCGGGTCATGTCGTCGACGTTGATCGGCGTGCCGTCCTGGACCTGGCGCATCCACTGGCTGACCACGCTGGTTCTGAGGGCGCGGTATTCCGAGACCATCTGGTCAATGGTGAAACCTGCCATCAGCCGCGTGATGGCGTGGGTTTCGGCAGCGGTTTCCTGCTCATCCACCGGGCCATGGCCCTGGGCCTTGGCCGTTTGCTCGCGGCGGGTCTGGCGGGTGCGCAGGTCCGACACGATGGCCCGCAGCATCTGCTCGGCGTGATCGCGCAGCGCCAGGCTGTCGAGCTCGGCGCCCGGCGTCTTGATGGTTCTGGCGAAATCTTCCCAGGCCTGCAGAATCGGCTCGAGGTGTTCGAGGATGAAATCGGGCAGGCGCATGTCGTGAATCCTGGTGGGAGGCGATGCAGAGGCGCGCAGAGTAACCCATGTGGAGAGGGGGCTTGCCTCCGATTGCGGTGTATCGGCCAAAGATGTACTGGCTGGCCCACCGCAATCGGGAGCAAGCCCCCTCCCACAGGTTGATTGTCAGGGGTGAAACCTGCGCCCCAGCGCGTCCAGGCGCACGGCAATCGGCGGCAGGCGCTCGCTGCTGCGCGCCAGGGTTTCCACGTCGTCGGCGGTGCTTTGCGCGATGCTCTGCACCGACTGCAGGCGTCCGACGATTTCAAGGTTCGCCGAGGACTGGTCGCGGGTGGTGCTGACGATGCGCCCGTTGAGCGCGTCGATCTGCGCGATGTCATGGCCCACCGCTTGCAGCATCTCGACGGCCTGCCGGCTGTCTTCCACGCAGCGTTCCACGCCTTCACGGCTGTCGTGCATGGCGGCGACGGCCTGGCGGCTGCCGTGTTGCAGGCCTTCGATGATGGTCTTGATTTCCTGGGTGGAGAGGGCGGTGCGCTGGGCCAGGCTGCGCACTTCATCGGCCACCACCGCAAAGCCGCGGCCTTGCTCGCCGGCGCGGGCGGCTTCGATGGCGGCGTTGAGGGCGAGCAGGTTGGTCTGGTTGGCAATGCTGCTGATCACCTCGAGCACCGAGCCGATCTGTTCGGCCTGGGCGGCCAGGGATTGGACGGTGGATTCGGTGCCGTTGATGTGCGAGGCCAGTTGGTTGATTTCCTGGCGGGCGCGGCTGACGCTCTCCTGACCGCGCACGATCTGGCGGCTGGCCTGACCAGCGTGCTCCACGGCCTGTTCGACCTGCACCGTGATGTGGCCCATGGCGTCTTCCATGCGCTGCATCGAACCGGTCATCTCGGTGATCTCGGCCAGTTGATGCCGAGCGCCTTTTTCCAGGGTGCCGCTGGCGCTGGCCAGTTCCTGGCCGAGTTGCCCCAGGCCATGGGAGTCGCGGGCGACGCCGTCGATCAGGAGGGTGAGCTGTTGCAGGAAGTGGTCGAACCGTTTGGCCAGGGACACATGCACCTTGCCTTCGGTGTGCGCGCTTTCGGCGGTGAACTGCGAGGTCACTGCGAGCATCTTGTCGAGCATTTCCTGGCTTTCGACTGCTTCGGCCTGGCTGTGCACCGCCAGATAGAGCAGTGCGATCGTTTCCATGACCACGTAGAACGCGTGCACGAAGACCATCGTCCAGCCGCCGTGATGCTCCATCACGAACACCGGGAAGCCCTGATGCTGCAAGGCGTGGAACACCACGTGATGCACGGCGATGGTCGCGGCGGCCACCAGGATCGGCAGCCAGTCACGGTAAAAGGTCAGCACTGCCAGCAGCGCGAAGATCCCGAAGTGGGATTCGATCACGCCCTGAGCCTGGTTGATATGCAGCGCGGCCATTACCATAAGGCCGGCGCCCAGTGCGCAACGCATCAACCGGCTGCCACCGATGGCGCGGTACAGCACGGTGAGCACCAAAGCAGTGCCGCCACCGACCAACAGCGCCTGTATCAGGGTGTCATGCCAGAACGCCAGGCCCAGGGAAAACAGGAACATCAGCCAGATAAGCGCCAGCATGATGCGGTCGGCCTTGCGGTAGTGCTCCAAAAAGGGGCTGGGGACGGGCATTCACGTTTACTCCTTGTGGTTTGGCCAGGAACAAAGCATGGGGCGTGCCACGACGGCCGCGTGCTGAGTGAAGCGGATCGTTGTTTTTTTGCGCTTCAGGCTGTTATCGGCAAGCCCGCACGGGACTTTAAGCCAGGAACGGCTGCCCGGGCGGGCAGCCGCAGGAGGGTCAGAAGCTGTACTTGGCGGTCAGCATCATGTTGCGCGGTGCGCCGTAGGAATCGCCGCCATAGTCCACGGAGTTGGCGATGGTCTCGTAGTACGTGCGGTCGAAGATGTTGTTGGCGTTGAGCTGCAGGTCCAGATGCTGATTGACCTGGTAGCCGGCCATCAGGTCGGTGACGGCATAAGCGCCCTGTTTGAGCCGGTAGCGGCTGCCATCCGCGACGGTCAGGTCGTTGTACATGCGGCTCTGCCAGGAGATGTTGCCGCCCACGCGGAGTTTTTCCAGCGGGCCCTGGAAGTTATAGCGCGTGGTGAGCTTGAACAGGTGTTCCGGGGTGTCGGTGTCGAACTGCTTGTTCACGCTCTGCGGATTGGACGGGTCCTTGATCACGTGGGTGCGCGCGTAGGTGTAGCCACCGCCCACTTGCCAGTGTTCGGTAAGGGCGCCTTGCAGTTCAAAGTCGATACCCTGGCTGCGAATCTCGCCCGAGGCCTCAGCGCAAGAGGCCTGCGGGCAGTTCGGCACCACCACGTCGACGGCGCGGTTCTGCTGATCGACGCGGAACAGCGCGACGCTGGCATTCAGCGCGCCACCCAGGTATTCGCCCTTGATGCCCACCTCGTAGTTCTTGCCGACGATGGGCCTGACCGGGGTGCCGGAGGTGTCCTTGGCCGTCTGTGGGGTGAAGATATCGCTGTAGCTGGCGTACACCGAATGATGATCGTCCAGGTCGTAGATCAGGCCGGAGTAGCGGGTGACGTTGCGGGTGACCTTGTAGTCGCCGTCGCCATCGTGGTTGTCGTAGTCGTACCAGTCCAGACGGGCGCCGAGGATCAGCTTCAATGGGTCGGCCAGGCTCAGGCGGGTGGTCACGTAGACACCGTCTTGGGTGGTGACTTCACGACCGTTGGCGGTGTGGGCGAACTCCGGCTTGCCCGCTGTGAGTGGCCAGTTCATGTCGTATGGCGAGTAGCTGTGAGTGGTCAGGTCGTAGACGCGACGGCTGGCGCCCACCACCAGTTCATGGGTGCGCCCGAGCGCCTGGAAGGGGCCGCTGACAAAGGCGTCGAGGCCCGCCTGGTTTTCATCCGCTGCCGACTGGTACACGGTGCGGGCCAGGGTGTTGTTGACCCAGCGCGACTGGTAGGAACCGGAAAACAGGGCGTTCTGCTCGGCGTAGTTGGCGTTGACCTGCAGTTTCCAGTCGTTGGCCAGTTGCTGACGCAATTCGGCAAAGACCGTGTTGATTTCCTGGTCCTTGTTCTCCCAACGTGTACCGGGGTTGTAGGAGCGCGACAGGTTCAAGTGGTGACCATCCTGGCCTACCATCGACGAGCCCCAGAAGTAGTTGGTCTTGTCCTTCTGGTTCGAGAAACCCAGGGTCAGGCGGGTGTTTTCACTGAGGTCGGCTTCGGTGACCGCATAGAACAGCCCGTGGTAATCCCCGACATTGTCGATAAAGCTGTTGGCATCGCGGTAGGAGGTGACCACCCGGCCACGCCAGGTGCCGCTGTCATTCAGCGGGCTGGAGGCATCCAGCTCGCCACGGTAGTTGTCCCAGGTGCCGGCCGCGCCGGTGAGGGTGACTTTCTGCTCGTCCAGCGGCCGCTTGCGGATCAGGTTGATGGCGGCCGAGGGGTTACCCGCGCCGGTGACCAGGCCCGTAGCGCCACGCACCACCTCGACGCGGTCGAACATCGCCAGGTTCGGTTGGGCACCCACGTTGACGCCGTTGTAGCCACTTGGAATGCCGTCGTACATCAGGTTATCGATGTCGAAACCGCGCGCGGTGTACGACTGCCGGCCAGGGCCGTTGGAGAAGTTGAGGAATAACCCCGGGGTGGCGGCGACCACATCATTGATGCTGGTCATCGCCTGGTCGTCCATGCGCTGACGGGTGACAACGGTGACGGCCTGTGGGGTTTCACGCAGGGTCAGGGGCAGCTTGGTCGCGGTTTTCATCGCGCCCGTGGTGTAGGACTGCGTGCCCTCGGTGGTTTCGCCCAATTGCCCCTCGCCGGAAACTTGTGTGGCGCCCAGTTCGATAGGGCCGGAGGAGGGCTCGACCTCGGCGGCAAAGGCCGCGTGTGAACTGGCGAGACAAATGGCCAACGCCATCAAACTCGGTGCAAAAATGGTGTTGCCTTGTTGTTGCACAGACATGGAACAAGCTCTCCCCGATGCGCCTTCCCTGGCGAATAATAAGACGGTTGATAATTATTCGCATCAGTGTGACAGAAGGTGTCCGGGCAAAAAAGCGTTTGCAGAGAATTGGTTAACGAATTTTTCACATGAAGGGCGATGTGTAAATCGTCTGGGATGAGGGCCAATGTCGTTTAGTTTAGTGCGGCTTCCCCGTGGGAGCGGCGGTGCGATTTGCCCGCGAAAGCGGAGAGTCAGTCAACATCAATGTCTGCTGGGCCGACGCCATCGGGAGCAAGCCCCCTCCCACATTTTGTACAGCGTTCGGCAGACCATTTCGGTCGGCTCTCAGGCCGCCGCGCTCTTGATCTTGATCTTAGGCGCCCCGTCAACCACGCTGGCCGCACGCAGGCTTGAATCCGTGGGTAACCCGGCAGGACGCCGGGTTAGCCGCACTGGGCCAGGGATGGCCCATTGCGGCGGCCCACGGATTCAAGCCGGAGTGCGGGCACACCGAGCCTTAGCGAGGTGCCGAGTGGTGGGGCAAGAGCCCTTTTGGTTACTTTTGGGGCTCTTTTCCAAAAGTGACCCGCCGTAAGGGCGGAACCCTAAGTCGCCGTCACCGCATCAACGGATATACACACCAAAAAACCGCCTTCGCGTGCAAGTCGAACGTTCGCTCATTTGACCTTCGTCGCTTCAAGCACTGCATCCGCATAACTGAACGACATTCGGGCGAGGGCACGCACCTCGCCGTCAATCAGGACGCTAGACGAACACAATCTCGAACGGTTCGCGCATCCGCTCGAGCAGATCATGGGCGAGCATCGGCGGCAGGCCGATGGCGGGATCGCCGGCCAGCTGGCTGGCGAAGGCGTGGGCGGCGTGCAGCTTGCGCGCGACGCACCAGCTATCCAGGCGCACCTTGCGCGCGCGCAGCCAGGGAATCGTCGAGCCTTCGCGCACCGGACTGTGCCACGCCCACACCGGCAATTCGTACAGATGGGCGCCCACCAGGTTGCAGGCCGTCGCGCAGGCACGCCCAACGGCCTCGTGATCGGGCGTGCCGTCGTGGCGCCAGGTGGTGAAGGCCACGTCGCCGGGTTGCAGGTAACGCGCGATAAATTGACTTACCGCGTGTTCATCGCCGGCCAGGCCGCCGTCACGAAAACCGCCGCGAATCCATTTAAGGCTGTGCAGCGGCATGCCCAGACGGCGTAACGCTTCCACGCTTTCCTGGGGCCGCACCACGCTCAACCGGCTGGCCGGCCACACCCGCGAACCCGGATGGCTGGCACTGCCGTCGGTGATCGAGATCAATTGCAGCGGGTGTTCGAGCACGCTCAGGCGCTGCAATAGACCACCACAGGCCAGCACTTCATCGCCCGGGTGCGGCGCAACCACTACCACGCGCGCACCTGGCGGTACCAATGAGTTGGGGTGAATAGTGGGGATCTGCGCCAATTGCGGCGCGCTGTTCCAGACTTGCGCAGGACCGCGGCGGCCGTCACGCAGGGAAGCAGGATTCATGGGTGACACATCCTTGTCGATTGAACTCGGTCGCCACCGCATGCGGTACGACACTTGGGTAACCGCCGCAGACTCCGTTGCGACGAATGCCTGGCATTCCAGCCCGGGAATCCCAGTCAGGCGTTGTCAGCATAGACAAGGATCCGCCGTTGTCACATGGCACAACGACGATTTTTGAGGCGTTGCTATCATCGCAGGCCTTCGTGAGTGGCCACCGAGGTGCCGTCACGGCTCCACAGGTCGAGGATGAAATCCGCTTCGTGGTGCATCAGCACGCGTGGCATCGCCAGGCGCTGGTCGAGCAGGGCATGCACCTGTTCGGCGGTCTGCGGGCAGCCGTCGATGGCCGGGCGCCAGTGACAGGCGAGCAGTTGCCCGTTGGCGCTGAGCGATCCGAGGGCACGGTCGATCAGGCGGGAAAGGTCATCGGCATCCAGGTAGTAACACCATTCGCTCAATACAATCAGTTCGAACTGGCCCTCGGGCCATTCCTGCGGCAGGCGGCTTTGCTGCACCTGCACATGGGGGAAGTCCTGCAGGCGCTTTTTTGCCAGGGCCACCGCCGCCGAGGCGGTGTCGCAGCACAATAACCGGTCACAGCGCGGCGCCAGTGCGGCGCTCAGCTCGCCGTTGGCGCAGCCGGGTTCGAAGATCGAGGCGTAGTGCGGACGCGGCAGTACGGCCAGGGTCAGCGCGCGTTTGCGTTGCTCGTACCAGCGTTGGCGAAACGCCCAGGGGTCATCGTTACCGTCGAATAATTGGTCGAAGTAGGGCGTTGCGACACTCATACAAACACCACTTCAAACGGTTGCAGCAACCGTTCGACCACATAGGGCGCCAGGACTGGCGGCAGACCGATCTGCGGGTCACCCTCCAATTGGCTGGCAAACGCATGGATCGCGTGGCGCTTGCGAGCCACCGCTTCAGGGCTCAACGGGATCTTGCGCGCGCGGTGCCATGGCACCTGGCTGTCCTCGGGTGTCGCCCAGTGCCAGGTCCACACCGGCAGTTCATACAGCGTTGCGCCTACGGCCTGGGCGGCCTTGGCGCTGGCGCGACCAACCGCTTCATGGTCGCAATGCCCGTCTTCGCGCCAGGTGGCGAACACCACATCATCAGGCTTGAGGTGGCGCTGGATGAACGCCACCAATTGCGCTTCGCCGGCAGCGACCTTGCTGTCGGCGAAACCTGCGCGCAGCCATTTAAGACTGTGCAAGGGCACACCCAGGCGATGCAGGGCCTGGGCCGACTCCTGCGGGCGCACCACGCTCAAGCGCTCCACCGGCCAGCGCTGCGACCCCGGATGACTGGCGCTGCCGTCCGTTACCGAAATCAGCTGAATCGCCCGGCCCAGCGCCGCCAGGCCTTGCAGCAGGCCGCCCGTACCGAGCACTTCATCGTCCGGGTGCGGCGCGATGATCACGGCGCGATGGCCCTCGGGCACCAGTTGTTCGACGCTTATCTGCGGCAATCCGGCCATGTGGGGTGAATTCTGCCATTGGTGCAAGGGTGTGCCCTGGCCGACAATCGGGTTGGGTTTCATAACTGCCAACTCCCGGACGGCTCGCCCGCCACCAGTTCGCCCAACGAGGCGAGGTCACGTTCGGCATGGCTTTGGCGCACGTACACCGGCAGGTCCGCCATCAACTGGGCAAAATGCGGATCCTTGCAATACGGCCCGGCGCCGACGGCACGTCCGACATGGTGGATCACCTGTTCGGTCATGTTTTCGATGCTGGCGCGGGTTTGCTGCGCCAGCAGGCGCGCGTCAGCCAGAGGCTCCTGGTCGATCTGCCAGGCACTGGCGCGCAGCACACAGGCCGCGCTGTTCAGCGCACTGTCGACTGCACCCAGATGGGCCAGAGCATGGGGTTCCGAGCGTTTGCCGCAGTGCTCGCGCAGCACTTCGGCCAGGCGTTGCGCGCCACCGTACCAGCATGCGGCAATACCGACGCCGCCGTGCCAGAAGCCCGGCCGCGCCAGATAATCCCCGGGTTGGCCGATGGCAATGCCCCAGGCCTCATTGAAGACCACCTCGACACTGCCAGTGGCCGCCATGCCCACCGCGTTCCAGCCTTGATCCGTCACCGTGACGCCTGGCTGGTGCATTTCCACCGCCACCAGTTGCTGGCGATCATCCTCATCCCAGGCGGTGAGCAAGCCATGGCTGACCACCGCCGCGCCCGAGCACCAAGCCTTGCGCCCCTCCAGCAGCAGGCGCTGGCCCGCCTTGCGCACCCTTACTTTCGCATTGGGCGGTTCGGCGGCCCACATGCCCCAGGTGCTGCCCAGTGGCGGCAGCGGGCAGCGTAGCTCGGCAATGATCGCCAAGGCGTCGGTATGGCCCTCGAACAACTTGCACAGGCGCAGGTCGTGCCCGGCCACCTGCGCCAGGCGGCTGAACCGTTCCAGGGTCTGCCCGCTGCCGGGCAGCGGGAGTTGATCGAGTCCTTCTTCCTGAAGAGCCTTCACGGCGTCACCCAGGGCCTGCGTGTCCGCATAGCCCCGGTAGCCGCGAAGGAATCCGTGCAAAGCCATCTCACACCTCGTCGTCTCGCTGAAGTTCGAACAATAGCAGCGAACGACCGGTTACGGCGTACTCGTGTTCAAAGTCGAAGCGTTCCTGGCCGCGCACCGCCGGTTCGTTGGTGTCGAGCATGCAGGTCCAGAACTGACCTTCGGGCACGTGGGGCAGGCGGAAATTGACCAGGTCGTGGTGGGCGTTCACCACCAGCAGCAACGTCGCATCGGCGCCGGCACGGCGAATCCCGGTTTCCTGGGCGCGGCCATCCATCAGCATGCCCAGGCAACGACCGTGGGCGTCCTCCCATTGCTCGGTGCTCATTTCGTTGCCATCCGGCGCGAGCCAGGTGACGTCCTTCACGCCGATGTCTTCGTTGTAGTCGCCCACCAGGAAACGCCCGCGACGCAGGATCGGATAGGCCAGGCGCAGCTTGATCAGACGCTTGACGAACTTGAGCAGGGCCTTGCCGTCTTCGTCCAGGTCCCAATTGACCCAGCCGATTTCGCTGTCCTGGCAATAGGCATTGTTGTTGCCGTGCTGGGTGCGGGCGAATTCATCACCGGCCACGATCATCGGCGTGCCTTGGGCCAGCAACAGGGTGGCGAAGAAGTTGCGCATCTGGCGCAGGCGCAGTGCGTTGATTTCCGGGTCTTCGGTCGGGCCTTCGACGCCATGGTTCCAGGACAGGTTGTTGTTGCTGCCGTCCTGATTGTTCTCGTCGTTGGCTTCGTTGTGCTTGTCGTTGTACGACACCAGGTCGTGCAGGGTGAATCCGTCATGGGCGGTGATGAAGTTCACCGAGCTGTACGGACGGCGACCCCGGTGGTTGAACATCTCGCCCGAGGCGGTCATGCGCCCGGCAAAGTCGGCCAGTTGCGCGTCGTCGCCCTTCCAGAAGGCACGCACGGTGTCGCGGAAGCGGTCGTTCCATTCCACCCAGCCCGGCGGGAAGTTGCCCACCTGATAGCCGCCGGGGCCGCAGTCCCAGGGTTCGGCGATCATTTTCAACTGGCGCAGTATCGGGTCCTGACGGCAGGCCACGAGGAAACTGTGGCGCTCGTCGAAACCGTCGCGGTAGCGGCCAAGAATGGTGGCCAGGTCGAAGCGGAAACCATCGACGTGCATCTCGGTGGCCCAGTAACGCAGCGAGTCGGTGACCATCTGCAACACGCAAGGGTGGCTCAGGTCGAGCGTGTTGCCGGTGCCCGAATCGTTGATGTAGTAGCGCTTGTCGTCGGGCATCAGACGGTAGTAGGAGGCGTTGTCGATACCGCGCATCGACAGGGTAGGGCCGCGCTCGTTGCCCTCGGCCGTGTGGTTGTAGACCACGTCGAGGATCACTTCGAGCTTCTGCTCATGCAGGTGCGCAACCATCTCCTTGAACTCGGCGATCTTGCCGCTGGCCAGGTAGCGCGGGTCGGGGGCGAAGAACGCGATGCTGTTGTAGCCCCAGTAGTTGGTCATGCCTTTTTCCAGCAGGTGCTGGTCATTGACGAAGGCATGCACGGGCAACAGCTCCACCGACGAGACGCCCAACTGGCGAATGTGCTTGAGCACATCGTCTTCCATCAAGCCGGCGCAGGTGCCGCGTACCGATTCCTCGACCGAGGGGTGACGCATGCTGATGCCGCGCAGGTGGGTTTCATAAATGATCGTACGGTCCCACGGCACCCGCACCGGCTGGTCGTTGCCCCAGGTGTGCGCCGGGTCGATGACCTTGCACTTGGGCACGAACGGCGCGCTGTCGCGTTCGTCAAAGCTGAGGTCGTCGTCCGGATGGCCGATGGTGTAGCCGAACAGCGCCTCGGACCACTTCAATTCACCCACGAGTTGCTTGGCGTAGGGGTCGATCAGCAGTTTGTTGTGGTTGAAGCGGTGGCCGTTGGCCGGGTCGTAAGCACCGTACACGCGATAGCCGTAGATCAGCCCTGGATGGGCGTCGGGCAGGTAGCCGTGGAAAATCTCGTCGGTGTATTCAGGCAGCTCGATACGCTCAAGTTCCACTTCGCCGCTGTCATCGAACAGGCACAGCTCCACTTTGGTGGCGTTGGCCGAGAACAGCGCAAAGTTGACGCCCAGGCCATCCCAGGTGGCGCCAAGCGGGAAGGGCAAACCTTCACGGATCCTCGACGGCTCATGGCTCGGCGTCGGAGGGTTTTTGTCGGGCTTGCTCATGATGTTGCTCCTGCAATGGTCTTTTTCAGGCCGAACGCGGCCGTACTGACGAAAATTCAGCTGACTGTCTGGAAGGTAAAAGCACCCCTTGCCGACGGTGTCGACAAGCGGTGTGGAGGTCAAGGCTTTGGTTTTTTCGGCGCTGGCGGCTTTTTCGCAGCCGGGGCAGCCGATTTGCTGTCGGCAGGTGGTGCCGGCTTGGGCTTGGGCGCCGCTTTAGGCCCCGCCTTGGGCACGGCCTTCGGGCCGGTTTTGGGTTTGTCCGCAGGCTTGCCCTTGCTCGGCGTCAGCGCCTCGGCTTCAGCCAGCTTGCGCGCCATTTCCCAATGCCGTGCGTCGTCACCGTGGGGCTTGCCTTCGGATTCCCAGATCTGATGCGCCAATTCGCGAATGCGTTTGTCTTCATTACTCATCACACGCTCCTCACAGAAAATGTTCAGCTTTCTTGAATATCAGGATTGATAAAGACATTGACCGGGAAATCCCCCAGGGCAGTGCTGATCAACAGCTCCTTGTCTGGTGTGACTGCGCCTGTATGAAAAAGTCCCTTCCAGTTTTGCGTTGGCGCGTTGAACGGTAATTTCACCCGTGTATCGCCCCAAACCTGCGCAGTGATGGTGGGATGCACACCGTTTTCAAGCAGGCGCTGCGGCCAGCGTGGCACCACCACCAGCACCTGTGTCCCGGCGTGCTCGCGGCAGAATGCAACTACGTGGGCGGCGTGTTGCCCGACCACTTCCAGCGGCGTGTAGCTGCCGCTGCGGAATACCTCGGGATGGGCCTCGCGCAAGGCCAGCACCTGAGCGATCAACGCTTGCTTGATCCGTCCGTCACGCCAGTTGAACAGCAGCTCACCAGGATCCGGCGGTGTATCCAGCGCCTCTTGCCGTGCGCTGAAATTCACCGGGCGACGGTTGTCCGGGTCCACCAGACTGAAATCCCAGAACTCGGCGCCCTGGTACAGGTCCGGCACACCCGGTACGGTGACGCGAAGCAAGGTTTGCGCCAGACCATTCAAGGCGCCGGCCGGTGCGATGGCCTGAGCGGCGCTGCCGATGGCATCGCGCAGTACGCGGCCTTCGTCGCTGAGCAACAGGCGCGAGAGGAATGCTTCCACGCCTTGTTCGTAAGCTTCGTTGGGCGCGCTCCAGCTGCTCTGCAACTTGGCTTCGCGCAGGGCCTTCTGCTGCCATTGCCACAGGCGTTGCTGGTAGTCGCTAAAGTCCGCGCCCATGTCCAGCGGCCAACTGCCCAGCAGCACCTGGTACAGAATCAGCTCATCGCCAGCGCTGGGTATGTCGGCATCGCTGCGCAAGGGCGCGGCGAGGGTGCGCCAGTGCTCTACTTGCTCGACATACCATGGCGCGCACTCGCTGAGCACCGCCAGGCGCGCGCGAGTATCTTCGCCACGCTTGTGGTCGTGGGTGGCGGTGGCCAGCAGGTTCTCCGGGAACGCCTGCAGGCGCTGTTGGTTGACTGCGTGAAATGCCTCCACTGGCGCGCTGAACTGCTCGGTGCTGAAGCCCACATCGTTACGCGACAGCAGCACCACCGAGCGATAGAACGCGGTGTCTTCCACGGCCTTGGCAGCGGCCGGCGAGGTCAATTGCTGGAAGCGCACGCAGGCATGCTTGAGGATCTTGCGTTCACGGCCCACCGGGCGATTGCGCCACGGCTGGCCGCCGAGCCACTGCTCGAGATGTTCGAGCACCGGCCAGTCGCTTTCGTTCAAGGTGCTGCGCGCACCGTCCATGGCCTGCTGGAAGATCTTGTCGTCGGCGGCGCTGCGGCCTCGGGCACTGATGTAGGTGCGGTACACCGGGAAATGCACGATCAGTTCCTGCAAGGCCCGGCGAATGGCGCCCAGGGTCAGGTCGCGGGTCATTACGTCATCGCGGGCCACCTGCAACAGCGCCTGGGCCACGCTTTCGAAGTCGCCGCCCAGCGAGCCATTGAGGATCTGCTGGCGCGCCAGCCGGGCTTCCTCGATAAATGCCGAAGGCCGCTCGCTGTGACGCGTCCACAGCTCGGCCAGCGGTGCAAAGCCTTGCGGGTCGTGTTGCAGCAGCGACAGCTGGTTCATGAACTCGTAGCCGGTAGTGCCGTCCACTTGCCAGTCTTCGCGCAGGGTTTCGCCGTCGCCGAGGATCTTCTCGACAAAGATCGGCAAGTGCCGGTCCGGCGCCAGTGAGTCCACGCGGCGACGCAGCTTGCGGCAGTAACCGCGCGGATCGGCCAGGCCGTCAATGTGGTCGATGCGCAGGCCGTCCACCAGCCCTGCGCTGATCAGCTCGAAAATCTTGCCATGGGTGGCTTCGAACACGGCCGTGCGTTCCACCCGCAGGCCGCCCAGCTCGTTGACGTCGAAGAAACGCCGCCAGTTGATATCGTCCGCCGCCGTGCGCCAGCTGGCCAGGCGGTAGGCCTGTTGTTCGAGCAGTTGGTGCAGGCGCTTGAAGCCGTCCGGTTGACGGCTGTCGAACGCGGCCAGACGCTGCTCGATGGCCGGCAGCACCTCGGTGGCCCGCTCGGCCAGGGCCTGTTTGAGCCAGGCGGCTTCGGCGTAGGCGTCGTCCTGATGGGCGAGGGCGCTGAAACGCTCGGCGAGCGGTTTGAGTGGCTCGTCATTGCCCAGGATCATCGCGTAGTCGCGCGGGCAGATCGGGAAGCGGTGCTCGTAATGCTCGACGTAGAACGCACCGTGCGCGGCGTCAAACAGCAACTTCAGGGTGCCGGTCTGCAGGGCTTCGCCGTAGTCGCTGCCCAGAAACGGCATCAGCAGCTGGCCCTTGAGCAGCGGGTCCGGCGAGTGCCACTGGATGTCGAAAAATTCGCTGTAGGGGCTCAGGCGCCCCCATTCCAGCAGGTCGAGCCACCAGGGGTTATCGGCACCGCCAACGGCCATGTGGTTGGAGACGATATCGAGGATCAGCCCCATGTCGTGCTCGCGCAGCGCCGCGACCAGCCGGCGCAGGGCCGCTTCGCCACCCAGTTCCGGGTTGACGCTGGTGGGGTCGACCACATCGTAGCCGTGCATGGAACCGGCGCGCGCGCTCAGCAGCGGCGAGGCGTACAGGTGGCTGATGCCCAATCGGGCGAAGTACGGCACCAGCGGCACCGCGTCATCGAGGGTAAAACCTTTATGGAATTGCAGGCGCTGGGTCGCGCGCAGGGGCAGTGCTTTCATCGGTCACGCTCATAGGCTTGGTTGCGCGCGACGGCCAGCAGCTCGAGGCGACGCGCGGCGCCGGCGTTGTCGAGCAGGCTAGCGGCCTCGCCCGGCAGGCGGCGGCGCCAATTGGGATGGGTATCGGTGGTGCCGGGCAGGTTGGGTTGTTCTTCGATGGCCAACGCATCCTCCAGAGGCAGCAACACCAGCGGCGCACGGGTGTGCCCCAGGTAGCGCACGCTGGCGTCGATCATGTGGTCGGTCTCGTTGCGGATCTCGTCGACGAAGTTCTGCGGGTCCTGGCCCAAGGCCTGGCGCAGCGCCTGGCGTTCACGCAAGCGATGCTCGCTCCATTGCTCCACGGTGGGCGCGTCGATCAGGCCGAGCTGAACGTTCCAGTCGATATCGCGGCTGTGCCACCAACCGTTGAGGGTGGGCAGGTCGTGGGTGCTGGTGGTCGCCAGGGCGTTGTCCGGCCAGTCGAGAATCGGCGTGAACCGGCCCTCATGGTTCTGTTCGAACAACAGCACGCGCATGCCAAGGATGGAGCGGCTGCTGAGTTTTTCCCGCAGGCCGTCGGGCACCGTGCCGAGGTCTTCGCCCAATACGATGGCCTGGTGGCGGTGCGATTCCAGCGCCAGCAGGCGCAGCATGTCGTCCACCGGGAAATACAGGTAAGCGCCTTCGCGCGGCGAGGCGTCCATGGGGATCACCCACAGGCGCTGCAGGCCCATCACATGGTCGATGCGCAGGCCGCCGGCGTGGGCGAAGTTGGCACGCAGCATCTCGATGAACGCACGAAAGCCGTTGCGCTTGAGGCCTTCGGGGGAAAACGCGGAGATGCCCCAGCCCTGGCCGGCACGGTTGAGAATATCCGGCGGCGCGCCCACGGTGAGGTCGGCGAGCAGTTCATCCTGGCGGCTCCAGGCCTGGCTGCCGCCGCCGTCGGCGCCCACGGCCAGGTCGGCGATCAGGCCGACGCCCATGCCGCTGCCACGTGCGGCTTGTTGCGCACGCGCCAGGCAGCGCGCGATCAACCATTGGCTGAAGGCGTAAAAGCCAATTTCATCGCGGTTGTCTTCGGCAAATTGCGCCAGTGCCGGGCTCTGCGGCGTGCGCCAGTCCTCTGGCCAATGGCGCCAGTCGAGGTCTTCGCCGGCAGCGGCGCGCGTCGCTTGTACGGCTTCAAAGCGGCAATGGTTTTCCAGGGCTTCGCCACCGGCCTGGCGAAAGCTCAGGAAGTCGGCGTGCTGCGGGTGATGGCCATGGCGAAAATCTTCATACAGGGCGCGCAGCAGGCGTTGTTTGGCCTTGGCGGCGGCCGGCCAGTCGATCAGGGTTTCCTGTTCGAGCCGGTGCAGTTCTTCGTCCAGATCCAGGGCCTCAATCGCGTTACGCACTTCCCGTTCGCCAAGGATGCTGGCGGGCGATGCGTAAAGGCTGTTGAGAAACAAGCGGCTGGACGGCGAGTAGGGGCTGTAGCTGCCTGTGTTGGCGCTGAACATCGCGTGCATCGGGCTGATCGCCAACGCATCGGCGCCGCGTTCGGCGGCGGCGCGCACCAGGTTTTCCAGGGCCAGGGTGTCGCCGAAACCGCCATCGCCGAGGCGCCGCAGCGAATACAACTGGGCACTGAGGCCCCAGGCGCGGGCAGGGTGGGTGTCGACTGCTTCGGCCACGCTGTAGCAATGGCGGGGCGCCACGGCGAGGGTGAACTGCTGATCGGCGATATGCACCTGGTGATACCCAAGAGCGATCACCCCCGGCAGCACAGCGTTGCCGTCCAGGCGCAGTTCCAGGGCGTCACCCTGTTCCAGGTTCACGCGGCAGGGCGTGTCGGGCGCGAAGAAGTGCGCCAGGTCGAGGCCGTCGCCGCTTTCAACGGTCAGCAGGGGCGGCAGGTGTTTGTCGTTTTGTGCCTGTTCCAGTTCATGCAGGCTGGCGTCGATCTCGGCATCGTTGTCGGCCGGGTGACCGAGGCCTTTCAACACGGCACGCAGGGCATCGGCGCTGACGCGTTGCGGGCGGCCGTTTGCGTCGATCCAATCGACGGCCAGGCCCGCGCGGCTGGCGAGGATTTCCAGGTTCGCTTCGCTCAAGGGTGCTCTCCAACAGGGGATAAGGTGACGCGCGCGCTGCAGGGCGGCAGTTGCGCATCCTGGCTGGCCGGCGTTTGAAAGATAACCGGGCCTGACGCGGCGCAGGCCAGCGTCGTGGTGCCCAGGTTAAGGTCGATCTGCAAGGTGCTGCCATCGCCCAGCCGCCAGCGCGCACTGACGGCGGCGTCGGCCAGCACCTGCGCGCCCAGGGCGACGGCGCCGGGCAGGTGCGGCACGATGTGCCGGTGGCGCAGGCGCAGCAGGTGGCGATACAGCTCGGCCTGTTCGTTGTCGGCAAAGCGGGGGGTCGACCGGGTGAAGGTCGACAGCGCATTCGGGTCGGGAATGCGTTCGCGCCGCTCGGGGTCGTGGAAGGCGGCGAAGTCGGCAAATTCGTTGCGCCGGCCTTCGCGCACGGCTTCGGCCAGGTCGCCATGGTGATCGGTGAAGAACAGGAACGGCTCGCTGGCGTTGACTTCGTCGCCCATGAACAGCAGCGGAATCATCGGCGACAGCAACAGCAGGGCCGTGGCGGCGTTGAGCGCCTGCGGCGAGCAGAGCTGGTGCAGGCGCTCGCCGAGGGCGCGGTTGCCGATCTGGTCATGGTTCTGCAAAAACGCGACGAACGCGGTAGGTGGCAGATCAGCGCTGGGCTCGCCACGGGCATGGCCGTGGCGCGTGGTGTGGCCCTGGTAGATAAAGCCTTCACCCAGGCAGCGCGCGAGTTTGGCGGTCGGGTCCTGCGCAAAGTCGCTGTAGTAGGCGTCGGTTTCGCCGGTGAGCAACACGTGCAGCACGTTGTGGAAATCGTCATTCCACTGCGCATCGAAATCCTGCCGCAACAGGCTGGCCTGATTCAGCTCGTTTTCCAGCATCAGCCACACGTGACGGCCGGTGTCCACCTGCTGACGCACGCGGTGCGCCAGTTCCTGCAGGAAGTCCGGGTTGTCGATGGCGTGCACCGCATCCAGGCGCAGGCCGTCGAAACGGTACTCCAGCAACCACATCAGCGCGTTATCGAGGAAGAAGTCCCGCACCTCGCGGCGATTGAAGTCGATGCCGGCGCCCCAGGGGGTGTGCACCTCTTCCTGGAAGAAGCCTGCGGCGTATTGGCCCAGGTAATTGCCGTCCGGCCCGAAGTGGTTGTAGACCACATCGAGGATCACGGCCAAGCCGTGTTCGTGGGCCGTGTCGATCAGGTGCTTGAGCTGTTCGGGGGAACCGTAGGAGGATTGCGGCGCGTAGGGCAGGACCCCGTCGTAGCCCCAATTGCGCTCGCCGGGAAACTGCGCCAGAGGCATCAGTTCGATGGCCGTGACACCCAGCTCGGCCAGACGCGGCAGGTGTTGCTCAACCGCAGCGTAGCCGCCCAGTGCGCCCACGTGCAGCTCGTAGATCACCGCTTCGTGCCAGGGGCGGCCCTGCCACTGGCTGTGTCGCCACTCATAGGCGAGCGGGTCGACCACCAGGCTCCAGCCGTGTACATCGTCGGCCTGTGCCCTTGAAGCGGGGTCGGGCACTTCCATTTCCCCATCGATGTTGAAGCGATAGCGTGTCCCCGCAGGGCACGCCACTTCTGTCTCGAACCAGCCATCTGCCTGGGGCAGCATGGCGATGGATTTACCGTGTTCCAATTCAACGCTGACATAAAACGCGTCTGGCGCCCACAGGGCAAAACGCGTGTGTTGCGCGTCCAGCATGATTGCGCCGTGGGGCCAGGTTTCCAGAGTCCGTAACGGCATCTACAAAAACCTCCCTTTGATTATTTAGCGGATTTCCCCAGTGCTTTAGCCACCAGTTGCTCATAGAGTTCGGCGTAGGGTTCCACCGCCTGGCTCCAGTTGAAAGGTCGTGTCATGGCCCGGCAACGCATGGCGTTAAGCAGGTCCGGGAAAGCGAATACCTTGAACGCGCGGCTCAGGGCTTCCTTGTAGCTGTCGACGGTCGATTCATTGAACAGAAAGCCGGTCACACCGTTTTCAATGGTGTCGGCCAGGCCGCCGGTGTTGCGCGCTACCGGCAGCGAACCGAAACGCTGGGCGTACATCTGGCTCAGGCCGCACGGCTCGTAGCGCGACGGCATGAGCAGGAAATCGCTGCCGGCGAACATGCGGCGCGCGTCGGTTTCGTTGAAGCCGATGCGCACACCGATCTGGCCCGGGAAACGCAATGCCAGTTCGCGCATGGCGTTTTCTTCTTCCGGCTCGCCGCGACCGATGATCGCAATCTGGCCACCTTGCTCGACAATAAAGCTGGCAACGGCCTCGGTGAGGTCCAGGCCTTTCTGGAACACCAGACGCGAGACCACCGCAAACAGCGGGCCGGTGGATTCGCTCAGGCCGAACAGGTCGCGCACTTGTCTGGCGTTGACCGCCTTGCCTTCCCAGTCGCCGATGTTGAAGTTGTGGGTCAGGTGCGAGTCGGTGGAGGTTTCCCAGCTGTCTTCGATCCCGTTGGGAATGCCGCTGAGCAAGCCTTGCTGGGTCTTGCTGGCCAAAAAGCCATCGAGGCCGCAGCCGAATTCAGGGGTGGTGATTTCTTCGGCGTAAGTGGCGCTCACGGTGGTGATATGGCTGGAATACGCCATGCCGGCCTTGAGGAACGACATCTTGCCGTAGAACTCCATGCCTTCCTGTTGCAGGGCGTGGGGCGGAATGCCCAGCTCCGGCGTCGAGGCCAGGCTGACCACGCCTTGATAGGCCAGGTTATGGATAGTGAACAGGGTCGGGGTGCGCGACCCGCGCCAGTGCATATAGGCCGGAGCCAGGCCGGCAGGCCAGTCATGGGCGTGCACCAGGTCCGGGCACCAGTGAATCTGCGCGAGGTTGGCGGCCATGTCAGCGGCGGCCAGACCCAGGCGGGCGAAGCGAATATGGTTGTCCGGCCAGTCGCGGCCGTTGTTGGCGCCGTAGGGAGTGCCTTCACGTTCGTACAGTTCGGGGCAGATCAGTACATAGATGACCAGGCCATCCTTGAGGTCCATGCGCCCGATCTTGCACGGCGGCAGCGCGGCATGGCCACCCAGCTCGCCGACGATGTGGATGGGGTTGTCGCTTTCCATCACCTGCGGGTAACCGGGGATCAACACGCGCACATCATGCAGATGCGCCATGGCGCGGGGCAGGGCGGCGGAGACGTCGCCCAGGCCGCCGGTTTTCACCAGGTCGGCAAACTCGGAGGTGACAAACAGCACTTTCTTGCGATTTGGATTTTGACTCACGATCGGCCGCACAGTGCCGGGCAGGTCGGCCAATGACGTAGGCCCCCCTACCGGCTGACTAAAACGCTCTCCCTGAGTTACAACTGCGGCACTGATCATAATGCACTCCCCTTGATGTTGGTCGGCTAATAGCCCGCTGCCACTAGCTCGAATTGGCCGCTTCCTGCGGCCAGGCGCACAAGCGCTATACAAACTGGCAAGGCGTATGCCAGCTGCACGGTTATGTCGAAAAGATTGGATGGACGGCATCTGGCGGGAACCGCTGAACACGCCCTACCTGAAACTTGACCTACGGCAGAGTTTGAAAGTTTCGATTTTTTGCGGGGTTTTTATTTTGAAACGGACCCATGGGTCATCAGTCTAGGACATAACCCAGACACCGTAGGGATTTTGGGAAGATTTTGTAGGACAAAAGACTTGTAACAGGCTAGCGGACGGATATAAGCCGACGGCCGGTAGGGCTGACGCTGTGCAAAATGGGCGTTGTGGTTGCTAGATGCAGGCTGTTGTGGAACACGCTGTTGTGGCGAGCAGGCTTGCCCTGCGTTGGAGTGCGCAGCGCTCCCTCAGCGATCACACATTTGCAGAAGGGGCTGCTACGCAGCCCAGCGCAGGGCAAGCCTGCTCGCCACAGTGGCCTGTTCATTCCGAATCAAGCCAGAGCTGCCCTGCAATGGTGCGGCGGACGGTTATGCCAGCACGCGAAAGGGCGCACCTTCAGCCCAGGCCAGGATGTTTTCGATCATCTGCTGGTAGAACTGCCGGTAATTCTGCTCGCTGACATACCCAACATGGGGCGTCGCCAGCACATTGGGCAAGCGCCGGAAGGGGTGATCGACCGGCAACGGTTCCTCGCCATACACATCCAGCGCCGCCCCGGCCAGTCGCCCGGCGCTCAGGGCTTCGACCAGCGCCTGCTCATCCACAATCGGCCCGCGCGCGGTGTTCACCAGCCTGGCCGTCGGTTTCATCCAGCCCAGCGCCTCGGCGTCCACCAGCCCGCGGCTGCGGGCACTCAGCACCAGGTGCACGGTGAGGATATCGGCCTGCTCGAACAGCTGGCGCTTGCTCACCCAGGTCACGCCGACTTCGGCAGCGCGCTCGGGCGTGAGGTTTTCGCTCCAGGCGATCACGCGCATGCCGAATACCTGGGCAAACCTGGCGACTTTCTGGCCAATGCTGCCCAGGCCGAGAATGCCCAGGGTCTTGCCGTGCAGGTCGCCGCCCAGGCCGACCTGCCAGTGACCGGCCCGCAGCGAAGCGGCTTCGGCAAGCAGGTTGCGCGTCGAGGCCATGATCAGCGCCCACGTCAGCTCCGGCGCCGCATGTTTATAGCTGTCGGTGCCGCACACCGGGATGCCCAGCGCCTTGGCGGCGGGAATGTCGATGGCGGCATTGCGCATGCCGCCGGTCACCAGCAGTTTGAGGTTGGGCAGGCCTTGCAGCAGCGCCTGGTCGAAGGTCGTGCGTTCGCGCATCAGGCAAATCACGTCGAAGGCCTTCAACCGTTCGATCATCACCGCCGTGTCCGCCGGGTAGTCATGCAGGAAGTGCACCTGCCCGACCTGCGCCAGCGCCGACCAATCCACCACGCCACTGGCCACGTCCTGCCAATCATCAATGACTGCGATCTGTACCGACATTCACGAGTGCCTCGAAAAAAGTTGGATTAAAGGCTGTTCAACCCCTGCAACAGCGCCTTGTGAAACCGAGCCGGTTCTTCCATCTGCGGCGCATGGCCCAGGCCCGGGAATTCCACCAGTGTCGCCTTGGGAATCAGCTTGGCCACTTGCTTGCCCAGCACGGTGTAATCGCCAAGCTTGGCCTTGACCTCGGGCGGGGCCACGTCCTTGCCGATGGCGGTGTTATCGGCCGTGCCGATCAGCAACAGGGTGGGCATCTTCAGGTTTTTGAATTCGTAATACACCGGCTGGGTGAGGATCATGTCGTAAATCAACGCCGAGTTCCATGCCACTAGCGTGTGCCCCGGGCCGTTGCTCAAGCCTGCGTACATGTCCACCCAACGCTCGTACTCCGGCTTCCAGCGCCCGACGTAATAGGTGTTGAGCTGGTAGTTGCGAATCCCCTCGGCACTGACTTTCAGCTCACGCGCGTACCACTGGTCAACGCTGATAGAGGGCACGCCCAGCGCTTTCCAGTCTTCCAGGCCAATCGGGTTGACCATCGCCAGCTGTTCGGTCTGTGCCGGGTACATCAGTGCGTAACGGGT
Organism: Pseudomonas sp. PvP025; assembly: GCF_017832155.1. NCBI lineage: Bacteria > Pseudomonadati > Pseudomonadota > Gammaproteobacteria > Pseudomonadales > Pseudomonadaceae > Pseudomonas > Pseudomonas sp. PvP025. Next base: position 1,075,843 of record NZ_JAFIBJ010000001.1, read on the forward strand.
GGCAAGCATGCCGCCGGTGGAGTGGCCGATGATCGTGGCCTTTTTCACGCCGAGCTGTTCCAGCAGTTGGTGGGTATTGGTGGCTAATTGCTGAAAGCTGTATTGATAGTGCTCGGGCTTGCTGGAGGTGCAAAAGCCGATCTGGTCCGGGGCGATCACCCGGTAGCCGGCATCGCTCAAGGCTTTGATCGAGCCTTCCCAGGTGGCGCCGCAGAAATTCTTGCCGTGCATCAGCACCACGCTGCGGCCATTGGGCGTGCCGTTGGCCGGCACGTCCATATAGCCCATCTGCAGGGACGTGCCCTGGGATTCGAACTTGAAGTGCTTGAGCGGATAGGGGTACTGAAAACCTTGCAGTTCAGGCCCGTAGGTGGCGGCAAAGGCTGAGGCGGCGCCAGTGGCGAGCAGGCCGGTGATGAACATGTCGCGGATCAGAGGCATGAGCAATACTCCAGAAAAGGGTGTCCGGATGCTGTTTACAGCGGATTAAGCAGGAATTAATACCCAGTGCAGCGTCACGGCAGCGAGTACACCATACCGCAGGCTTTTGGCGAGGGTGACCAGCAGCAGGAATCGCCACAGCGGTTCGCGCATGACGCCGGCGACGAGGGTCAGTGGGTCGCCGATGATCGGCACCCAACTGAGCAACAGCGTCCAGTGCCCCCAGCGCTGATAACTGTTACGTGCTTTTTCCAACTGCCTGGCGTTGACCGGAAACCAGCGCCGGTCCTTGAAATGGTCCACCCAACGGCCGAGCAGCCAATTGACCACTGAACCCAGCACATTGCCCAGGGTGGCGATAACCAGCAGCCACCCCAGTGCGTAGTCACCGCTCAGCAGCAGCCCGACCAGCACGGCTTCCGATTGCAGCGGCAACAGCGTGGCGGCGCCAAAGGCCGCGAGGAACAGGCCGAGGTAGCCGATCAAGTGCGAGGATTCATCGTGGGTTTCACCGTGGAGGGGTCAGGCATTCTCCAGCCGTTGCTTGAGCCGGTCCAGCGCAAGCGCCGACAGCTCGACCATGCGCGCATGCAAGGTGGCCAGTTGCAACTCGGTTTCGTAGGTGAGCACACGCTTGAACAGCGTGCCGTCGCGATAGGGTTGCAGGAAGTAGTGGATGGAGCCGTCGACCGCTACCGAGGTGAATGCGGCCTTGAACTCGCCAGGGGGCTGGGCGATTTGCACGCGGTAGCTCAGGGGCACACGCACGCCGAGCAGGTCGATCATTTCGCCAAAGCGTGCGCCGGCGGCGAGGGAACCACGGGTGCCGGTGTCAGCGCTGAGGGAGGTAGGGTGCCATTCGTGCCAGTGATCCGGCTGGGTCACATAGTCGTAGACGGCGTCGATAGGGGCCTGGAGAAAGCGTTCCTGACTGATCCGCTCCAGACGGACCGAGCAATCGGCAGTGCGCATGGCACACCTCCTGTGTGGCGAAATCCTTGAGCTGTCAGAATAGTCCCACTCCCGCGCTGTGCACGGGAGTGTTTCATAAATTTATTACTGCACCTTGAAACGCCCCATCAGGCTGATCACTCGGCCATTGGCCTCCATCAGGCTCTGGGTATTGGTTTCGGTGGCATGGCCGCTCTCTACCAGCTCTTCGACCATCTGTCGGATCTGCACCATGCTGCGGTTAATCTCCTCGGTCACTGCGCTCTGCTGCTCGGCGGCCGTGGCGATCTGGGTGCTGAGGTTGTTGATGTGCGCCACCGAACCGGCCATCTCATCCAGCCCGGTATTCACCCGCGCCGTGGCGTCCGCCGCCGACTGGCAGCTGGCCTGGGTATTTTCCATCGCCGCCACCGACGAGCTCACGCCGCTGGTCAAGCGCGCGAGCATTTCATTGATCTGCGAGGTGCTGGCCTGGGTGCGTGCGGCCAGTGCCCGGACTTCGTCGGCCACCACCGCAAAGCCACGACCTTGCTCGCCCGCGCGCGCCGCTTCAATGGCCGCGTTGAGCGCGAGCAGGTTGGTCTGGCCGGCGATGGCGCCGATCACGCCGAGGGTTTCGGTGATGCGCGCCGCGTCCTGGCGCATGTTTTCCACGCTGTGGGTGGCGCTGGACACTTCGCCGATCAAGGCGCTGACGCTGGTGGATGCTTCGCCCACGACCACGCGGGAACGGTCGGCATGCTCGTTGGCGCGTTGGGTGAAGGCCGCGGTTTCGGCGGCGTTTTGCGCGACGGTGTCGGCGGTGGAGCTCATTTCGGTGATGGCGGTGACCGTCTGGTCGGTCTCGCTGGCATGGCGCACCAGGATCTGGTTGGTGTGGGCCGAGGTCCGCTGCAATTGCTCAAGGCCCGACGACATGGCGCCGGTGGCCTGGGTCACTTCGCCGATCATGTTTTGCAGGTAGACGATAAAACGGTTCACCGAGTGGCCGATGGCGCCCATTTCGTCTTCGGCGCGGATGGTGATGCGCCGCGTGAGATCGGCATCGCCAGCGGACAGCGCGTCGATGTTGGACGTCAGCGACTTCATGCGCTGCACCAGTTGGCGGATCGCGTAGGCGGCCAGCAGCACCAGCAGCAACACCATGGGGATTTGCAGCAGGGCCAGGCTGCCGAGCACGTCATCGCGTTGTGCGGTGATCAGCGAGGTGGGCAGGGCGGTCGCGAGGAACCACGGTGTGCCCTCGATCGGGCGCATATAGAAGGTGCTGGCCACGCCGCCGTTGTCGAACTCGCTGCGCTGCAGGCCTTGCTCTCGTTGGCTCAGGGCCTTGCTGACCTGGGTGGCAAACGCCGAGGTGCCGGTCAGTTCGCTGATGTTCTTCAACACCACCGGGCTGCTGAAACGGGTGCTGTTGCTGATGATCTTGCCGTCGCCTTCGACGATCAGCATCTGCCCGCCGATGTCTTTTTCCTTGGCGGCCACCAGGTCGTTGAAGAACCCCAGGGTCACGTCGATGGTGGACACGCCATAGGCGGCGCCATCACGCTGGATCGCCATGGCGCAGTTGGTACGCGGCTCCTGGCTGGCGTCGTCCTTGTAGGCAGCGGCCCAGGCGCATTGGCCGGGCGGGGAGGCGAGGCCGCCCTTGTACCAGCTTTGATCGTAATAGTTGGGTGCAGGGTCGCTGTTCCAGAAGGTATTGACCGCCAGCTTGCCCGACGCATCGCGGTGCCAGAACGTACTGAATTTGTTGCGCCCCGGCGCGCGCTGGTTGGGCAACGGCCAGATGCCGCCGCCAAACACCTTCAGCTCGCCGTACTGGTCCACCAGGCCGGGCAGAACCTTGTCGATGGCATCGCTGTCGAGCAGCGGAATGGTCTGGGTAATGCTGCGTTGCTGGGCCTGGACCTTGTTCAGTTCGCCCTGGATACGTTCGGCCACTTGCGCGACACGGTTGAGCACCACCTGTTCTTCGGTATGGCGCAACGTGGGTGCGACCAACTGGCCGATACCGACCACCGTCAACACGATCAACACCAGAACGAACAGCAGCAGAAACAGGGTATAGCGGGCTTGGATGGAGCGCAGTGGGGGCATGGGGTCGTCCTTACGAAGCGTTTATTGTTGACGCGGCTTTTTTGGAGCTTCGTAGGGGTATCGGCTTGGGCTGTAGGAGCTTTAGGTACGATGGTGCAAGAAAATTCGTACGCCCCATAGCCCCTCAGCGTGTCAGTCAGACAAGCCAAAGTTTTTCAGCGCCTGTAATATCAGGCCCCGGTGCAACATTCTTAACGTTTCAGGAACCTGTCATGACCCAAAAGCAACGCTTGAAGTACTCGATTCTGATCTCCCTGGTGGTACTGGGCTCGATGTTCGGCCTGTCCTACCTGCAGAACACGGGCGTGATCAGCGAAAAAACCTTTCAGTACCTCGCCATTGCCATCGCGGTGGTCGTGGTGGTGATCAACGGCATCATGCGTCGCAAGGTCAAGCCCAACTTCTGAGTGGAGTCAGGCGCGGCCTTCGAGCACTTTGGCGGCCTCTTCGTGGAGGCTGTAGCTCTTGTCGGCATTGAGGGTGATCACGCCCTCGCTGCACAGGCGCTTGAGCACCTCGCGCACGCTGAGAAACGACAGCGGGATGCCCAGCTCCAGCAGGTGGCCGTGCACCCCGCGCACGCCCAGGGTGCGCTGGTTGTCGGCGGCGGTGAGCAGGGCGTCGATGACCTTCAGCCGAATCAGGCTGGTACGCAGGCCAAAACATTTGAGCAAATGGCGAATACGCTGGTTGCCTTGCTGTTCGGGTGTCTTGCCGAACGCTTGGGTGCCGCTGCCGAACTTGGCATCGGTGGCCGATGAATGTCCATCCGTGGTCACTGGCGGGTTGTACATGCAAAAACTCCTTATCAGAGCCTGATCAGGAAAATGATGGCGCTCTTAGGTAATAAGACGAACGAGCGAGCAAAATCATGAAGTGGCGAATGTAGAAATTTTGTCGGTATCGGTTTTGTCACAAGGCAAACACACGGAATAAAGCGCTCCGGCGGCTAAATTGTGCACGGTCTTTTGCGTTCTTACGGTGGGGTGGTTACCCCCGGTGAGGGTGTTCAATTTGACTGTGGAGTCTGCGTGATTATTACCAACGGGTTGTCCAGGGTGTGCATGGCGGGGCTGTTGCTGGGGGTGAGCCTGACCGCATCGGCACGGGAGCAGGTGACGCAGGCGTCGGCCGATATCCGCCGCACCACCTACGGCGTGCCGCACATACGCGCCACTGACGAGCGCGGCCTGGGCTTCGGTATCGGTTACGCCTACGCCCAGGACAATCTGTGCCTGCTGGCCAATGAAGTGGTCACGGTCAATGGTCAGCGCGCAAGGTTCTTCGGTCCCGATCAGACGACCCTGGAAGAGCGCAACAACCTCGCCAGCGATGTGTTCTTCACCTGGCTGAACACGCCGGAGACCGTCGCGGCGTTCTGGAAAGCCCAGAGCCCGGAGATCAGACAGCGTATTGAAGGCTACGTGGCCGGCTATAACCGTTATCTGCAAGAGCAGGGCGCGCCGGCGCAATGCCAGGGTGCCTGGGTGCGCCCGCTGGTAGCCGACGACCTGGTGAAGTTGACCCGCAGGCTGCTGGTGGAAGGCGGCGTTGGTCAATTCGCCGAAGCGCTGGTGGGTGCGACGCCACCCCAGGCCACCGCATCCGTACAGCCCGACGCCAAGGCGTTTGCAACGGCAGCGGCCAATCAGCAGCGTTTCAGTCTGGACCGCGGCAGTAATGCCGTCGCCGTGGGCCGTGATCGCTCATTCAACGGCCGTGGCATGCTGCTGGCCAACCCGCATTTTCCGTGGGTGGGCGGCATGCGTTTCTATGAGATGCACCTGACCATCCCCGGCCAGTTGGACGTAATGGGCGCCGCACTGCCGGGCCTGCCGGTGGTGAATATAGGTTTCAACCAGCACGTGGCGTGGACGCACACGGTGGACACGTCCAAACATTTCACCCTGTACCGGCTGACGCTCGACCCCAAGGACGCTACGCGCTACCTGTTGGACGGCAAATCCGTGGCCCTGAAGAAAACGTCGGTCACCGTGCAGGTCAAGCAGCCGGACGGCAGCCTCAAGGCGGTGAGCCACACCGTTTACAGCTCGCCGTTCGGCCCGGTGGTGCAGTGGCCCGGCAAACTCGATTGGGACGCCAGGTACGCCTTCAGCCTGCGCGACGCCAACCTGGATAACGACCGCGTGCTGCAACAGTGGTACGCGATGAACCGCGCCGACAGCCTCAAATCCCTGCAAACCTCGGTGCACAACCTGCAAGGCATTCCGTGGGTGAACACGGTCGCCGCCGATGACCAGGGCCAGAGCCTGTACATGAATCTGTCGGTGGTGCCCAACGTCAGCGCCGCCAAACTGGCGCAATGCAGCGACCCCCGCGCCGGCCTGCAAATGATCGTACTCGACGGCGCCCACAGCGCCTGCGCCTGGGACATCGACCCGCGCGCGGCGCAGGCGGGCATTCTCCCGGCAGAGCAGTTGCCACAGTTGCAACGCACCGACTACGTGCAGCATTCCAATGATTCCGCGTGGATGGTCAACCCCAAGGCGCCATTGAGCGGCTTCTCCCCGGTGATCAGTCAGGACTCCATCGGCCTCGGCCCACGTGCGCGCTTCGCCCTCCAGCGCCTGCATGCCCTGGACAAACAACCGATCAGCGTCACCGACCTGCAAGGCCTGGTGATGGACAACGAGGTGTACCTGGCCGGCCAGGTCATGCCCGACCTGCTGGCGTTCTGCGCCAAACAGCTGGTCGGCGACGCCGACGCACTGCAACCGCTGTGCAGCAGCCTCAAGGCCTGGGACCAACGCGCCAACCTCGACAGCGGCGTGGGCCTGCTGCACTTCATCAACCTGATGGAACACCTGCAGCAAACCCCCGACGCCTGGCGCGTCGCCTTCGACCCCGCCAACCCCCTCACCACCCCGCGCGGCCTCGCCATCGACCGCGCGCCGGTGGCCAACGCCCTGCGCGAAGCCATGCTGGCCTCGACCGCAGCCGTCGGCAAACTCGGCGTGAGCCGTTGGGGCGACGTCCAGGTCTCCGGCCAAACCCCGATGCACGGCGGCCCGCAGGAACTCGGCATCTACAACGCCATGCAAACCGTACCCCGCGCCGACGGCAAGCGCGAAGTCGTCAGCGGCACCAGCTACCTGCAAATCGTCACCTTCGACGACAAAGGCCCGCAGGCACTCGGCGTGCTCGCGTTCTCCGAATCGAGCAACCCCGACTCGAAATATTCAAACGACCAGACCCAGGCATTCGCCGAGAAAAAGCTGCGCCCACTGCCGTTCACCGACGCCCAGATCCACGCCGACCCGCACTACCAGACCCAGCACATAAAGGAGTAGGGCAGGCGCGCAACCCCTTGATGCGGTGCGAAATATTTTCCAAATCAAGGGGTTGCAGGCATGGGTAAATCGGTACATAATGGCGCCCATCGAACGCAACGAGGCGTTAAAAACCTCAATGTATTCAATAGGTTATAGTGAGTTATAGTTGTTCGAGTAGAGGCAGGCCCTTATAGCCCACTCAAGTTTTTATGCGGTGAATGTCGGTGGTAAAGATATTCATCGTTTGAGGCCGAGTAGCAAAATGGTTATGCAGCGGATTGCAAATCCGCCTACGCCGGTTCGATTCCGACCTCGGCCTCCACTCTTGAAAACCCCGTAGATTAACGTCTACGGGGTTTTTTATTGGCTGGAAATTGACCCGAAACCCCTGCGCCTTGCGCGTGGAGCTAAAAAGCGGCGCCTGGTTAGAGTGCGCCGCCAAAGATTTGGTCCACCTATCCGCGAGCTTGCGAATCCAGCGGGATCGACTGAAAAGCCCCCTCCATACCTTTTTGAGCGGCGCCCAGCCACTGCTCAACTTGTTTGAGTTCCAGGTTGAATGTTTCACAAGCCTGTTTGACCGTTATCTTCTGACTCAGGATCTCGATCACAAGTGCCACCTTGTGCTGGGTCGTCCATTCCCTTGAATCGGCAGGAAGGCTTGGACCCGAGGGGGCGCTGAGGCGGCGGATAATCCGGCCACCATGGCGGGAAATCGGCGCTTCGAAGAATCGGTACATGAACATTGCTACCGCAATGGAAATAGCGATCCAGCCAAATCGCCACAATTCTGCGGTCCAGGCCGGCAGCTGCAGATAGGCTTGGGTGGCTTTAGAACCCACTATGGTGAAAATCCCCCAGTGGAACAGGTAGAGGCTGAATGAGCAGTTACCCGCGCTGTTCAGCATGGACACCGGGATTGCAATGGCTTTGTTTGTGCTGTGCAACCAGCCGCGCTGTTCAGTATTCAATAAAGCAACTATCAGGAGACTGGATGCCAGCGCGACCCCGACAACAATAAAGTACAACTCACCCGAGCCCAATGCCGCTGATGGCGCATTGATGATTCCTGCAACCGTGGCAATGGAAAGAGTGAAACCTGCCGCTGGATGAATCCATGCCAACTGTCGTTGATACAGGTAGAGCGCGATCCCTGTCGCAAATAGCAGTTGAAACGGCGAAAACAAGTGGTGCCCCAGTGCGCTGACGAGCCAGGGATGACTTGGAGAAATGGAATACAGGACAGCGCCGATACCGAACAGCAGCAGAAGGGTGAGCATCAACATTCTGTGGCTGTAGCGAATCAGCACCAAGGCTGAGACGAAGTAGAATAAAATTTCGAATATCAGCGTCCAACCTACTGAATTTATAGGCTTTATCGTGCTGGGTAATAACAGTAGCGAGTTGATATAGGACGTTGTATTAAATGGAGTTCCGTATGAAAAAGAGACGTTGAATATATACACGCCAATTAATGCGAAAACAAAGGAAAGCCACCATATCGGATAGATCCTGATGATGCGCTTGCCTAGAAAAGGAAAGAGCTTGAATTTCTCTCCCGACGTGACGTGCGTAATAATAAAACCGCTGACTACAAAGAATAGATAAATCGCCCAATGCCCACGGGTATAGACGAAGGGTATATCAACTTTGTACCCGTCCGGCATCATGTCTATTGCGATATGAGAGTGAAACAAAACAACGAGTAGGGCGGCGATGCCGCGCACCATTTGAATGGAAATATACTGACTTTTTTTCTGTGCGATCATTTCGCTATTTTCGTCCTGTGGTATCCAGGCTGGAATCGTTCCAGGGCCCGCCTTGCGTAGCCCGGCAGTGTATAGAGGTCTGACAACCGCAGCCATCCAAACAGCCGAGATCGACCGAATGCAGATCCAGCAGCCAGCACTGCATTCAACAGATCAAAAACAAGCCAAACCTCGTTGGTGAATCGTTTAACCCCCCGACAAAATGCACACGCAAGCGCTTGCGTAAGCAAATGTATCTGACTACAGTCGGCCTCACTCGATTACAAAAATAATAAATCCAGGAGCTCATCAATGAGCCTTGAACCCTTGCTTGAGATGCAGGGCATCAGCAAAACCTTCAACGGTTTGCGCGTGCTCAACAGTGTCGGCCTGAAGGTCTTCCCCGGCGAAATCCACGCCTTGATGGGGGAGAATGGTGCCGGCAAATCCACCTTGATGAAGATCCTTTCCGGCGCTTACCAGGCCGATCCCGGCGGCGAAATCCGCATCGACGGCCAGCCCGTTCCCACCTTTACCCCCGCGACCGCCAAAGCCCTCGGCATTGCCGTGATCTACCAGGAACTGAGCCTGTGCCCGAACCTGAGCGTGGCCGAGAACATTTACCTGGGCCGTGAACTGCGCCGGGGCTGGACCATCGACCGCAAGGGCATGCAGGCCGGCTGCGTCGAAGTGCTGCAGCGTCTGGGTGCCGAGTTCACGCCAGCCACGCCGGTCAGCAGCCTGTCGATTGCCGAGCGCCAGTTGGTGGAGATCGCCCGTGCGCTGCATGCCCACGCCAGGATCCTGGTGATGGACGAGCCGACCACGCCGTTATCGTCCCGCGAGACCGACCGCCTGTTTGCGTTGATCAAGCAACTGCGCAGCCAGGGCCTGGCGATCATCTATATCAGCCATCGCATGGCCGAGATCTACGAGCTGTCGGACCGCGTTTCGGTGCTGCGTGACGGCCAGTACATCGGCGAGCTGACCCGCGATGCGCTGTCGGCCGAGGTGCTGGTGAAGATGATGGTGGGCCGCGATTTGTCCGGCTTTTACAAGAAGGAACACGCCGCCTACAACCCCGGCAACGTGGTGATGCGCGTGAGTGACATGGCCGATGGCAAGCGTGTGCGCCATTGCAGTTTCGACCTGCACGCCGGTGAAGTGCTGGGCATCGCCGGGCTGGTGGGGGCAGGGCGCACCGAGCTGGCGCGGTTGATCTTTGCCGCCGACCCGCGCACCAGCGGCACCCTGGAAGTGGTGGGCAAAACCGTCACCCAACTGCGCAACCCGGCCGATGCGATTCGCGCAGGCGTGGTCTACCTCACCGAGGACCGCAAGGCCCAGGGCCTGTTCCTCGACATGAGCGTGGCCGACAACATCAACGTGTGCGCCTGCGTGCCGGATGCCCACGCCGGCGGCGTGCTCGACCGTACGCACGCCGCGCAACGCTCGAATGACGCGATCAAGTCGCTGTCGATTCGCGTGGCGTCGTGCAAGGTCAGCGTGGGCTCGCTGTCCGGCGGCAACCAGCAAAAGGTGCTGCTGGCACGGCTGCTGGAAGTCAAGCCCCATGTGCTGATCCTCGACGAGCCCACCCGTGGCGTCGATATCGGCTCCAAGTCCGAGATCTACCGCATCATCAATCAACTGGCCCAGGCCGGCGTTGGCATCGTGGTCATTTCCAGCGAACTGCCGGAAATCATCGGCACCTGCGACCGCGTGCTGATCATGCGCGAAGGCCAGTTGGTGGCCGAAGTCGGCGGGGCCTCCGGCCACGCCATCTCCCAGGAACGTATTATTGACCTCGCCACCGGTGGCGATCAGGTGGTGGCGCATGGCTGAAGTGAATGGAGCGACAACGACAGGCAAGGCAGAACGGGTTCGCGAGCTGATGCGCACCGTCGGCATGTTGCCGGTGCTGGTCCTGCTGCTGGTGGGCTTTGCCCTGGCCAGCGAAAATTTTCTGACCCTGCAGAACCTCTCGATCGTCACCCAGCAGGCTTCGGTCAACGTGGTGCTGGCGGCGGGCATGACCTTTGTGATCCTCACGGCGGGCATTGACCTGTCGGTGGGCGCGATCCTCGCAGCGTCCGCCGTGGTGGCGTTGCAGGCCTCGATGTCGCCGCAGTTCGGCATGTTTGGTATCGCTGCAGGCGTAGGCTTTGGCCTGTTGCTGGGCCTGGTCAACGGTGGGTTGATCGCCTTCATGCGCCTGCCGCCGTTTATCGTCACCCTCGGCGCGCTCACCGCCATGCGTGGCCTGGCGCGCCTGCTGGCAGATGACAAGACGGTGTTCAACCCCGACCTGCCGTTCGCCTTTATTGGCAACGATTCGATCCTCGGCGTGCCCTGGCTGGTGGTGATCGCCGTCGCGGTGGTCGCGCTGTCGTGGTTCATCCTGCGCCGTACGGTGATGGGCGTGCAGATCTATTCGGTGGGCGGCAACCCGGAAGCGGCGCGGCTGTCGGGGATCAAGGTGTGGAAGGTGCTGCTGTTCGTCTACGCCATGTCCGGCGCGCTGGCCGGCCTCGGCGCGGTGATGAGCGCCTCGCGCCTGTTTGCCGCCAACGGCCTGCAACTGGGGCAATCCTATGAACTGGACGCGATTGCCGCGGTGATCCTCGGCGGCACCAGTTTTACCGGCGGCGTCGGCACCATCGGCGGCACCCTGATCGGCGCGCTGATCATCGCTGTGTTGACCAACGGTTTGGTATTGCTGGGCGTCTCGGACATCTGGCAGTACATCATCAAGGGCATCGTGATCATCGGCGCGGTCGCGCTGGACCGTTATCGCCAATCCGGTGCGCGCACCTGAGTTTCCTCACACAACAATCACAAGAGAGACCCGCATGAACCTCAAACGCCTGTTTCCCGTAATGGCCCTGGCTGCCCTGATGTCCCAAGCCGTCGAAGCCCGTGAGCTCAAAGCACTCGGCATCAGCATGGGCTCGCTGGGCAACCCGTATTTCGTGACCCTGGCCGATGGCGCCACCGCGCGGGCCAAGGAGCTCAACCCCAACGTCAAGGTCACCTCGGTGTCGGCTGACTATGACCTGAGCAAGCAGTTTTCGCAGATCGACAATTTCATTTCGTCCAAGGTCGACCTGATCCTGATCAACGCCGTCGACCCGTCCGCCATGGCCTCGGCGATCAAGAAAGCGCGTGACGCCGGGATCGTCGTGGTGGCGGTGGACGTGGACGCCAAGGGCGTGAACGCCACGGTACAGACCGACAACGTCGAAGCCGGCAGGCTAGCCTGCCAGTTCCTGGTGGACAAGCTTGGCGGCAAGGGCAACGTGATCATCCAGAACGGCCCGCAGGTCACCGCCGTGACCGACCGCGTCAAAGGCTGCAAAGCCGCGCTGGCCGGCGCGCCGGACATGAAAGTGCTGTCCGACGACCAGGACGGCAAGGGCTCGCGTGAAGGCGGGTTGAACGTGATGCAGGGCTACCTCACGCGCTTCCCGAAAATCGACGGCCTGTTCGCGATCAATGACCCGCAAGCCATCGGCAGTGACCTGGCGGCCAAACAGCTCAAGCGCAGCGGCATCATCATCACCTCGGTGGACGGCGCGCCGGATATCGAGAACGCCCTGAAAACCGACACCCAGATCCAGGCGTCCGCCAGCCAGGACCCGTGGGCCATGGCGCAAACCGCTGTGAACGTGGGCAATGACCTGCTCAACGACAAGGCCCCGGCCGAAGCGGTCACCCAGCTCACGCCCAAGCTGATCACCCGTGACAATGTCGGCAGCTACAGCGGCTGGTCGAGCAAACGTTGATTGGTTGAGGGGAACCGCGCCGTGGTCACCATGGATGACGTCGCAAGCAGGGCGGGCGTGTCGACCTCGACGGTGTCCCATGTGCTCAACGGCACCCGCAAGGTCAGCCCGGCCACGGTGCTGGCGGTGCAGCAGGCAATCCAGGCGTTGGGGTACATCCCCAACACCCTGGCGCGCTCGCTCGCGCGGTCGAGCACCAGCACCATCGGCGTGGCGATTTCGGCGCTGTCCAACCATTACTTCAGCGAAACGGTGCACGCGATTGAAACTGAGTGCGCCAAGCATGGCTTCATGATGCTGTTCGTCGACACCCACGATGACCCGGAGCAGGAGCTGCGGGTGATCACGGCGCTGCACCATCGGCGGGTCGACGGCATTGTGCTGGCGCCGTCGAACGGCTCGATGGCCTTGGAATACCTGCACGCCAACCGGATTCCGGCGGTGCTGGTGGACCGCATGATGAGCGGGCAGTTTGACCAGATCGGCGTGGAGAACACCCAGGCCACCCAAGGGCTGATTGCCCATCTGATCGAACACGGCCATCGTCGCATCGGCTTCATCGCCGGGCGTCCGGGCTTCAGCACCACCGATGAACGTGTCGAAGGCTACAAGGCGGCGTTACAGGCGGCGGGGTTGCCGTTCGATCCGCAACTGCTGGTCAACGGCGGCTCGAACACCGAGCCGGCGCGACTGGCGACCGTGCAACTGTTGGCCCTGGATTCACCGCCCACGGCCATCATGGCCGGCAATAACCTGATGACCCTGGGCGCCATGCATGCCCTGCGTGACGCCGGGCTGCAAGTGCCGACGCAGATGGCGCTGGTGGGGTTCGATGATTTTGACTGGGCGGATTTTTTCGTGCCGCGCCTGACGTTGATCGCCCAGCCGGTGCAGGCGCTGGGCACGCGCGCGGTCAACCTGTTGCTGCAACGCATGGCCACGCCTGGCGCGCCGACGCAAAGCGTACGCCTGACGCCGAGCCTGCAGGTGCGCAATTCATGTGGCTGTCATTGATTGGAATCACGTGCGTATGAGCAGTCCTGTTTCTCTCGGTATTGACCTGGGTACATCGGAACTCAAAGCCATCCTCATGGATGCATTGGGCAACGTGCTGGCTCAAACAGGCGTGCGCTTGAGCGTGTCGCGCCGTCATAGCGGCTGGTCCGAGCAGTCTCCGCAAGACTGGTGGCAGGCCTGCTTGCAGGCGCTGGGCAGCTTGCGCACCCATGAGGCCTTCGGCCGCGTGGCCTGTATCGGCCTGTCGGGGCAGATGCACGGTGCGGTATTGCTGGGGGACGATAACCGCGTGTTGTACCCGGCGATCCTGTGGGACGACTCCCGCGCGGTGGCCGAGGCCGAGCAACTGGGCGCTGGCTTTGCCGACATCACCGGCAGCCTGCCGATGGCCGGGCTTACCGCGCCCAAACTGCTGTGGCTGCAACGGCACGAACCCGAGGTGTTCCAGGCGATTGATTGCGTGCTGTCACCCAAGGATTACCTGCGCCTGCGCCTGACAGGCGAGCGCATCAGCGATATGTCGGATGCGGCAGGCACGCTGTGGCTGGACGTCGCGCAACGCCAATGGTTTGCGCCGATGCTTCACGCCACTGGTCTGACGCTGGCACACATGCCCCGGCTAGTGGAAGGCGGCGCAGCCAGTGGTGTACTGAATGCCAGGGGGTTGGGCCTGCCGCCCAGCGTGGTGATTGCCGGGGGCGGCGGCGATAACCCGGTGGCGGCGGTTGGCATCGGTGCGGTCAATGCCGGTGACGGCTTTATTACCTTGGGCACCAGCGCGGCCATCGTCGCCATCACCGACCACGCCGCCGGCAACCCGGCCAGTGCCGTGCACAGCTTCTGCCACGCTTTACCCAACCGCTGGTACACCATGGGCGCGATGCTTGCCGGTGCCAGCTGCCTGCGCTGGGTGACACGCCTGACCGGTACCGCGGATGAGCAAACACTGTTGGACCTGGTGCAGGCGCAGTTGCCTATCACCGAGAGCGTGCCGCTGAGCACCCCGCTGTTTTTGCCTTACCTGGCGGGTGAACGTACGCCCCACAACGACCCGTTGCTGCGTGGCGGTTTCATGGGCCTGGGCCATGACTGCACACCGGCGATGCTGGGGTATGCGGTGATGGAAGGGGTCGGTTTCGGCCTGCTGGACGCGTTGCATGCAGTGCAGTCGAGTGGTGCGGATGCCAGCGCATTTGCGTTGGTAGGCGGCGGGGCGCGTAGTGAATACTGGGCGCAGTTATTGGCCAATATTCTAGAACGGGAGATCTACACCTTACACGGCAGTGAACTGAGCGCGTGTATTGGCGCGGCGAAACTGGGGTTTATGGCGAAAGGGCAGAACGCAGAGTTGTTGCAGGTGGGAATGCCTGTAAAAACACGATACTTTCCCGATGTGGCTCAACGTTCACTCCTGCAAATCCGTTATCGACAGTTTCGGGGGCTCTTGGCCGCTGCCAAAAAATTATCTGCCTGAATGGTTTTTATAGGCTTGATACAATGATATCTCATGGCTATCATTCTCGATGTGTTGGCATTTGGATTAGGGAAAGTCATGGGATATTTTATAACGGTCACCTTTGATTTGAAGGCTGTAGGTACGTCACCCAATGGAACAAATGTTTATAAGAAGATTTCTAGGGATCTAGACGACCTTGAATACTCAAAGGTCGTTTCCGGGAAGAAGAAAAAAACTCTTAAATTGCCTTCAAATATTTATGTTGTAGAGTTTGAAGATAAATTCAAAGATCGCACGAAAGTTATTGAATTTGTCGAGTCAGAGCTGAAAAAAATCTTTAAGCGTCACACCGTTGCAGGGAAGTACTTTATTTTCGCGGGGAAAGACTGGGCGTGGAAAACAGGGAAGTTCAGTCGCAGAACTGCAAAATGATGATCACCTCTCTCAGGTTGTCGGGCCGATAGTACAAGGAGAACGAGTGATTAAAAAAATGGATTGGTTTGACATTAATGTCGATGATGAACGGCTGAGTGAAAAATTCAAATTTCTTCTGGATGTTCCCTATACGGCAGAGAGGACTATATTATCCTCATGGATAAAAAAGTTCTTGGTCAAGGACGGCTTGAAAAAAACAATAAATGAATTTCAGACTACCTTCCACACGGTATTTTGGGAGATTTATCTTAACGAGCTTTTTCTCGAAGAGAACATCGCAATACTGCCGGGCGCAGTATCACCTGACTTTCATCTAAAGAGAGGGAGTAGCACGTTTTTTGTTGAGGCCGTGGTTGCAAATATTGCCAACGGGGCAAGAACAGAAGAGGAGCGAACTACAGAGGAAATATATGGCGTAAACGAGTATCCGGAAATAATGGATGAATCCATTGTGAGAATATCTAATGCCATATCTTACAAGTTAGGTGTTTTCAAGGAAAAGTACAAGGCGCAGGTAACAAATAACTCGTTTGTCGTGGCCGTCGGAGATTTTGGTCAGGTTAACTACGGGCAGTCCTACTACTTACCGATGCTCGCACTACTGTACAATGCCTACTATGATCCAGAGGATACGCAGAATTTATTGATTCTAGGTGAGGATACTTATGGTAAGGAGTATAAGTATCTCGAGTCGTTTATTAAATCAAATGGCTCGCCGTTGACGCTGGGTTTGTTTTCCGGGAGGGAAAATTCGCATGTTTCAGCAGTGATTTATTCTTGCATGTTAACCCTTGGTAAGCTGTCCAGTTTGTGCGAGAGTCATAGTCCACTTGAAAAATACATAAGGGTCACCAAGGAGAACTATTATGGTACGCTTGACATCTCCCGGTACAGCGGAAGTTCTCCTGATGAAACGCTCGGCGATGGACTTTTTGTCTTTCACAACCCTTTCGCAACGAACAAGCTAGATTCAGAAATCCTACAAGGCAAAGGCATAACGCATGTCTTTTTTGACCCTGAAAGTGGAGAAATAGAGATTGATACGAAAGGGGGAATGACATTAATGCGTAGATATGTATGCATGAAGGCCGATGCGCCTTTCTTGATCCCTGACTTTGATGAAATCAATTGGATTCCGGTACGCCGCTCCGATGCTGAATCCTCATAAGTCAGTTGCGTTGTATCTCGGCTTGGCTGAGGCCAAGCCATCTTACAAACCACGCTGTCATTCTTGAGCGTTCGGCACTTTCACATCGGTGGGTGCTGTTCCACCAACTCCCGTAGCACCTTTAGCGTCGGGTTTCCATCTTCAGCACCTCCGCCTGCTCCCAGCAGATCCAGCCTTCATTGAGCTTATCAATCATGCGCATACGCGGTAACGCATGTCGGGCGCCTTGTGCGCGCAGCAGGAAAGCCCGGCTCCCGACGGCAGCAGGATAAACACACCCATCGCGCCCTTGAACGCCTCGGTCAACGACTGGGCACCTCCCATATGAGCCAGTGTGACCTGGCAACCCAATTCTGCCCAATAACCCGCCTTGTTGGCATCGCGAACCAGCCCGCGTACGGGTTGTTTCGCGTCAAGTAGGTTACGCGCAAGGGCACCGCCTACCGGTAATCACGTACATGCGCTTTAAACCTGGCGTCCCAAACGGTGGAACACGCATAAAAATCGGCCAGTGTTGACGAGAATACTTATCTCGTCATTGCACTGACTGGTCATTTGGCCTCCATGATGGTTATTCCGTAGCTTCTTGCCTATGGGATGAGGTGCGTGTCAAACCATTTCAAGAGGTAATATGACATCGGGTGTTCATATGGAGACAGAATGTATACACTCGGGTTTTTGAGTTTGCATTATGAATCATCTGCACTCGGGTCATATTCTGGCGACTAAGAAAACAGAGTCATTTTCACAGTATCCAGCGTTTAAGCAAGCACTGCTCACTTTTATTGAAGACTCTTTCAAACTGCACAGAGGCACCATTACTCTTGATAAGAAAGGACGTATGAAGGGGGCGCTAGCCATTTTCAAAAAATTTAACGCCAGTGAACTTCACGTCCATAATATTCGGTTTCCAGGCGGTATTGACGGTGCACGGCTGTTTGATATTTTTGAATGCTTTGGTCGCCTTCAGTTTACCCAATGTTCATTCGGCGTGCGAAATATACTTTTGAAAAGTCCCAAAGTTTCTTTTTTTGATTGTCAGTTTTCCGCCAAGTATGAAGTTTTAGATATGCACTTGAGAAAAGATAAAGCCTATGGTGATTGCTTATACCAGAAGTGTAGGTTTTTAGACGAGGTGCGCTGTGGTAGTCATGAAAAAAAAGAACGTTTGGTCATAAGTCATCCGCTCTTTGCAAACTGTAACTTCAAGGGGAGAGTGACCTTGGAGAATGCTGAGTTAAGGGGCTATTTTTTAGACGGTGATAGTCAGGACTTGTCTGTGTTATCAAATCTGCGAGCCAAAAATTGCATATTTCATAGCGGCTTTTATGTTAATCGCCAAAAAACCCAACACATGCTTCTCCGTTCATGCGTGTTCAAGGGCAAATTTGAACTCAAAGAAAACTCTATAAGGAAGGTGGTGATAGTAAACTGCAATTTTGAGAAGGTTTCGGATTTTTATAAGACCAGTGTAGTTGATTTTACCTTGCGTAAAAGCGTATTTGATACATTTGCTGGCTTCGAGGAGTGTCAATTTGGCAGCCCTAAGAGCGTGGAGCTTAGCGCGGGCCGTAACCCGACTGCAGCAGCTTCAGCAAACTTTACCTATGTGACTTTTATGCAGTTTGCAAGTTTTCGCGGTGCGACTTTTCATACTGGGTTGGACCTTGAAAAAATAAACACTATAGAGCAGCCAAATTTCCACCGCGCCAAGGTGAGTTATGATGGAACGCCAAGGGAAACGTTCAGGATAATAAAGCATGCGCTTGACAGCCATGGCGCTCACATTGAGGCCAATTACTTTTTTGCACTGGAAATGAAAAGAAGACAGAAAGAACTTTCAGAGGGTCGAGGGTCCAGGCTGGATAAGTGGGTATACCTAAGTAATCAGTGGGCGTCAAATTTTGGGCAAAGCTATGTAAGGCCTTTGATCTGGATCGCGGCTCTTGCTTTGCTGTTTCATTAGTTGACGGTAAAACAAAAAGAAAACTATCTGTATAGTCTCTACCCAAGTGCCAATGGGGCGATAGAAAACATATCTGACTTTTTGAATGATGTTGCCGCCGGTGTAATTCCGTTTAAACAATTTTTACATCCAGGAATGGAGTTTGTCAGCCTTATCTTTTATGTGGGGTTTGCCGTTTTAATTTGGCAGGTAATAGTTTCACTAAAACGTTTGATTAGGCGCTGATGGGTTAGAGCTGATCTGTGAACACCAAGACGTTGTTGAGCGGTCGTCGGGGGGCGCACGTGAATGCGTGAGACCAATTATTAACCGGCCAGCGGCGGCAAGCGCCGTTTTACCGGGGTTTTCTTGACGATGGCCGTGTTGGTTTCGGCATAGGTGTTGAGCCGATCAAGCAGGGTGTCCAGCTGTTCCATGGTGCGCACATGCAGGCGGGCGATGAAGCAATCGTCGCCGGTGACCTTGTCGCATTCGGTGAATTCCGGGATCGCCTGGATCTGGCGCTCCACCTCCTGCAATTTGCCAGGCAAGGGGCGAATGCGCACGATGGCTTGCAGCAGGTAGCCGAAGTGCCGGGCGTCGATATCGACTGTGTAATGGGTCAAGACACCGCGCTCCTCGAGGCGACGCAGGCGTTCGCCGACACTGGGGGACGACAGCCCGGTGATGCCGGCCAGGGCCTTGAGGGACAGGCGCGAGTCGTCCATCAAGGCGGCGATCAGTTGCTGGTCGATAGTGTCAATCATGCTGTTCACCTAATAAGAACAGGTAATTCCGCCGTCTGGCCTTTTTTAGTCGCTGGAGCGGCTGCGCGCCAGCTTGCCATAATTGAGTCTCACTTGAGGAGCTGCAAACATGGACGCATCCATCCGTCGCGGGTCATGGGAAATGGTCGCCGCCATGCTGATTTCGGGCACCATTGGCTGGTTTGTGCTGGTGTCTGGTGTGTCGGTAATCGAAGTAGTGTTCTGGCGCTGCGTGATCGGTGCGCTGACGCTGCTGCTGGTGTGTGCGCTGCTTGGCTACCTGCGCCTGGATCTGCTCAGTTGGGCCAAGCTTGGCCTGGCGGTGCTCAGCGGCGTGGCCATTGTCGACAACTGGCTGCTGCTGTTCGAATCCTACTCGCGTGCGTCCATCGCCATCAGCACGGCGGTGTACAACGTGCAGCCGTTCATGCTGGTGATGCTGGCGGCGGCGTTTCTCGGCGAGAAGATCACCGTGCAGAAGCTGGCGTGGTTGAGCGTGGCGTTCCTGGGGATGCTGGCGATTGTTACCGCCCATGGCGAACAGCAGGGCGGCGGGGATTACCTGGCCGGTATCGCACTGGCGCTGGGCGCCGCGTTTCTGTATGCGATTGCGGCACTGATCATCAAGCGTTTGAAGGCCGTGCCGCCGCATTTGATGGCATTGATCCAGGTGACCACCGGCGCAGTGTTGCTGGCGCCGCTGGTATCGTGGAACAACTTGCCCGTGGCAAACACTGCCTGGGCTGCGTTGATCACCCTAGGCGTGGTGCACACCGGCTTGATGTATGTGCTGTTGTACGGGGCGATCCAGAAATTGCCGACCGCCATCACCGGGGCGTTGTCGTTTATCTACCCGATTGCGGCGATTTTTGTGGACTGGATTGCCTTTGGTCACCGCCTGGGCTGGCTGCAGTGGCTGGGGGTGGCGGCGATTCTGCTGGCGGCTGCCGGGTTGCAGCGAGGCTGGTGGTGGCCACTCAACCCAGGTCGGAGCGAGCTTGCTCGCGAAGAACGCCAACGGTAACGCTGGCGTTCTGGTTAAACGCGGTGTTTTTGCGTTTTTCGCGAGCGAGCTCGCTCCTACAGAGGTGTTAGTGCGTGCCTTGGAAGATGATGTTTTCCGGATTGAAATGCTCCACCACGCTGCCCGGTTGCGGCAACCCCAGGATATGCCCCTTGATCTTGCCCACGACGTGCATTTCGCAGGGCTTGCAGTCGAACTTCAACGTCAGCACTTCATCACCGTGTATCAACTGCATCGGCGCCACTTTGGTTTTCACACCCGTCACGCCCTTGGCCTGTTTGGGGCACAGGTTGAACGAGAAACGCAGGCAGTGCTTGGTGATCATCACCGGCACTTCGCCGGTTTCTTCGTGGGCTTCGAAGGCGGCGTCGATCAGCTTCACGCCGTGACGGTGGTAGAAGTCGCGGGCCTTCTGGTTGTAGACGTTGGCCAGGAACGACAGATGCGCTTCCGGGTACACCGGCGGCGGTGTGGTCTCGGCCTTGCGCCCGCCACGAGGGTGCGCGGCAACACGGGCAGCGGTGAGGGCTTCGATCACTTCACGGCGTAAGGCCTTGAGTTGCGAGTTGGGGATGAAGAACGCCTGCGGTGCATCCAGCGCGATATCGGTGGCGTGGTACTCGGTGGTACCGAGCTGGCCGAGCAGGTCACGCAGGGTGTCCAGCGCCTGTTCCGGCTTGTTGGCCACGCCAAACGGGCCGGGCAGGGTGATGCTGGCGCGGATGCCTTCTTCGCTGGTGGCAGTGACTTCAAGCTGTTCTTCGCGCAGACGGGCGACCCAGGCCAGGCCGATACGGCGTTCGGCCGAGGTCTTGAGCAGGGCCTGTTGCCAGTTGTGGTCCAGGTTGCGGTTCAGCGGATGGTGCGGGCGCAGCTGATGCAGGCCGGCGGGCATCTCGTTCGGCTCGACGCGGTAGCGGTAGCGCTTCTGCCCGTCTTCCTCGAACTCGCCCTTGGGCTCGGCGATGTTGGCGCGAAAGCCCACCACTTCACGCTTGACCAGCACATTGAGCCCGTCGCCGTTGGACAGCGGTTCATGGGTCACCACCTGCAAGTCGCGCTTGCCGGCCTTTTCCACGGTGCCCACCGGCAGGCCGGTGAAGGTCGGGGTGTCGAAGGCGCCGATGTCGATCTTGCGGTCGCTGACAAAGTAATCGGTGCTGCCCCGGTGAAAGGTCTTTTCCGGATCGGGCAGGAAGAAATGCACGGTACGCCCGCTGGACGCGCGCGCCAGATCGGTGCGGTCTTCGAGCACATCGTCCAGACGCTGGCGGTAATAGGCAGTGATGTTCTTCACATAGCCCATGTCCTTGTAGCGGCCTTCGATCTTGAACGAGCGCACGCCGGCTTCGACCAGGGCGCGGATGTTGGCGCTCTGGTTGTTGTCCTTCATCGACAGCAGGTGCTTTTCAAAGGCCACGACGCGGCCCTGATCATCCTTCAAGGTGTACGGCAGGCGGCAGGCCTGGGAGCAATCGCCACGGTTGGCGCTGCGGCCGTTCTGCGCGTGGGAGATATTGCACTGCCCGGAGAACGCCACGCACAGGGCGCCGTGGATGAAAAACTCGACGGCCGCATCGGTCTCGTCGGCAATCGCGCGGATTTCCTGCAGGTTCAGCTCGCGGGCCAGCACCAGCTGCGAGAAACCGGCCTGATCGAGAAATTTGGCGCGGGCCAGGGTGCGGATATCGGTCTGGGTGCTGGCGTGCAGCTCGATGGGCGGGATATCCAGCTCCATCACGCCCAGGTCCTGCACGATCAACGCGTCGACGCCGGCGTCGTAGAGCTGATGGATCAGCGTGCGCGCGGGCTCCAGTTCGTTGTCATGCAGGATGGTGTTGATCGTGGTGAAGACGCGCGCGTGGTAACGATGGGCGAATTCCACCAATTGAGCGATATCGCTCACCTCGTTACAGGCGTTATGGCGGGCGCCGAAGCTTGGCCCGCCGATGTAGATGGCGTCGGCGCCATGCAGGATGGCCTCGCGCGCGATGGCGACATCGCGGGCCGGGCTGAGCAATTCAAGGTGATGCTTGGGCAAGGACATAGTTTTTTTAGTCAGGCTTGTCACGGTTGAGGCGCGCATTGTAGCCGTGAAATGCCTGACCGGCATCTACCGCAGGGCTGTCAGGCCATGGCGGCCATGGCGGTGACTTCCACGCGCATGCCTTTGACGGCCAGTTCAGCCACGCCGACTGCCGCACGCACCGGCCATGGCTTGGCGAAAAAGCGCGTGTACACCGCGTTGAAAGCGGCGCGGTCGGCCATGTCGGTGAGGTAGATGGTCAGGTGCATCACCCGGTCCATCGAACTGCCGGCCTTCTCCAGCGCCACTTTCAGCGCTTGCAGGGTGCATTCGCTTTGCAGGGTGATGTCGCCCAGTTCCAGGCTGCCGTCGACGCGGGTCGGGATCTGGGTGGACACCAGGATGCCGTTGAAGCCGATAACGTCCGAGGAAATCGAGTCGGCGTCGGGATCAGGGGTGAAGGACAGGTCGTGATTGGCCATGGGCGCCTCTTGTTGGCAAAAAAACAGAGGCGCCATGGTCCCTGAAAAGCCCCGCCGGGGCAAACCCGGGCAGCCGTTCCGGGCGCTTATTTTGACGTCAATAAATAAACAGGCCAGCCGCTTAAAGTCGCGTATTTCGCGGCCGATAGCGGCATTGATACAACTGTTTATCCGCGCGCTGAGGGCACGTCATGTTCAACAAATCACTCAAGACAGAACTGGCGGCCAGGACGGCCGAAGTCACCGAGTACAAAGGACTGATTGCTGCGCTCGAGCGCTCCATGGCCGTGGTCGAATTCGATCTCAACGGCAAGGTGCTGCGCGCCAACGAAAACTTTCTGCGGACCCTGGGCTACAGCGCCGCGCAGTTGGCCAGCAAGACCCACCGCGATTTTTGCCTGCCGGCGCTCACGGGCAGCCCGGCCTACGCCACGTTCTGGCAGGACCTCAGGGCCGGCAAGTTTGTGTCGGGCACCTTCAAACGGGTGGACGCAAACGGCAAGGTGATCTGGCTGGAGGCCAGCTACAACCCGGTGCTGGATGAGCGTGGCCAGGTGCTCAAGGTGGTCAAGTACGCCCTGGACGTCACCGCCAACGTTGAGCAGGAGGCCGCCACCCGCAGCAAACTGGTGGCGCTGGACCGCGCGATGGCCGTGATCGAGTTCGACCTCGGCGGCCAAGTACTGGACGCCAACCCCAACTTTCTCAACGTGATGGGCTATTCACTGGCAGAACTCAAGGGCAAGCATCACCGCCTGTTCTGCGAGCCGGCGCTGATCAACAGCAACGAATACACCGACTTCTGGCGCCGGTTGAACAACGGCGAGTTCTTCACCGGCCAATTCAAGCGCCTGGGCAAGCATGGCCGCGTGGTGTGGCTGGAGGCCAGCTACAACCCGGTGTTCGACAGCGACGGCAAACTGATCAAGATCGTCAAGTTCGCCAGCGACATCACCGAGCGGGTGGAGAAGTTCGAGGAAGATTCACGCGGCGCCTCCCGGGCCTATCACATCTCGTCCGAAACCGAGCGCTTCGCCGAGCACGGCACCCAGGTGATTCACGACACCGCCACGGAAATGCGCCGCATCGCCGAAAACATCGGCGCTTCCGCCAAGCTGGTGGGGCAGTTGGGCGAGCGTTCCGAGCAGATCACCGCCATCGTCAACACCATTCGCGGGATCGCCGACCAGACCAACCTGCTGGCGCTCAACGCCGCCATCGAGGCCGCGCGGGCGGGGGACCAGGGCCGTGGGTTCGCAGTGGTGGCCGATGAGGTCCGGCAACTGGCCGGGCGCACCAGCCGCTCCACCGCCGAGATTGCCGAAATGATCGGCATGATCCTTTCGGAAACCCGCGATGCGGTCTCCAGCATGAATTCCACTCAGGAAGGCGCGCAACGTGGCGTCAGCCTGGCCGACCAGGCCGGTTCGGTGATCCTGCAGATCCGCACCAGCACCAGCGACGCGGTGCAGGCGGTGAGCATGTTTGCCTCGAAACTGGACGAGTCGGAGGTGATTCCGAAGACCGCCGTGGGCTGGATGGGCTGATCAGCGTGTGCCAGTGAGGGCGCCTAGACCGGCTGCCTCACCGCGCGGCGCACCCATTCCACCTCGTCGCGCAGCTCCAGCACCTGCCCATGAAACCGCTCCAGCGCGGCATTGTGGCCAACGCTGATGAAGATCGTCTGCGGCAGCGTTGCCTTGAGCAACTGGTAGCAACGCGCTTCGTTGGCCGCGTCCATCGCCGCGCTGCTCTCGTCGAGAAACAGCACCGCCGGCCGCGCCAGCAGCGCACGCACAAAGGCGCAGCGCTGTTGCTCGCCGATGCTCAGGGTCTGCGCCCAGTCGCGCTCCTCGGCCAGTTGCGTGCCCAGGTGCGCCAGGTCGAGCTGGTCGAGGAACCGCTGTACCACCGCGTCCTGCTCGGCCGGTGCGGGGTTGGGGTACCAGAGGGTTTCGCGCAGGCTGCCCAGGGGCAGGTAGTTCTTTTGCGAGAGGGTGAGGGCGCCCTCACGGTCATAGGCGACCGACCCCGAGGCATGGTGCCAGAGCCCGGTGAGGGCGCGAATCAGGGTGGACTTGCCATAACCGGACGGCGCGCGGATCAGCAAGCTGTCGCCGGGCTTGAGCGCAAGGTTGAAGCCGCTGAACAGACGGCGGCCGTCCGGCAGCCAGATGTCCAGGTTGCGCACCTGCAAGCCGTCGCGCTGTTGCGTCAGCACGACGGCGGAATCGACCTTGACGTTATCCAGACGCTTCTGGAACCCGTGCAGCCGGTCGATCACCGACTTCCATTCGGCCAGCTCCGGGAACACGCCCACCAGGTAAGCCACGGCCGCATGCACTTCGCCAAAGGCGGCGCTGATCTGCGTCAGACGGCCAAGGGTAAAGACCCCGGCAAAGAACTGCGGCGCCATGATCAACATCGGAATCACCGTGGCGCTGCGCAGGTAGAACGTCGAGTAGCCCATGATCAGCTTCTGCTTTTTCACCAGCACCCAGAAATTCTTCAGGGCGGCTTCCAGGCGCAGATTGAAGCGCTGGTTTTCCACCGCTTCGCCACGGTATTGGGCCACCGAGTCGGCGTTCTCCCGCAGGCGCATCAACGAAAATCGAAAATCGGCCTCGCGCCGCTGCTGCATGAAGTTCAGGTGAGGCAGGGCGCGACCGAGCCAGAAAGCGAAGCCGGTGCCCGCCAGCGCATACACCAGCGCCACCCACACCAACAGGCCGGGAATCACCAGGCCGCTATCGCCCAGGGGAATGCGGATCAGGTCGGAGGCCTGCCAGAGGATATTGAGGAACGAAAACAGTGACACCACGGCCGTCAGCAGCCCCAGGCTGAGCTTGAGCGACTTGATGATGAACAGGTCGATGTCTTCGGCGATGCGCTGGTCGGGGTTGTCGACCTCGGTTTCGCTCATTTTCAGCTTCTGGTAGCGCTGGCTGCCCAGCCACTGGTCGAGCGTGTTGCGCGTGGCCCAGCGCCGCCAGACGATGGTCAGCTTCTGCTGGAAGTGAAACGCCCCCACGGTGAACACGGCGAGGGCCACCTGCAGCAGGATGAACTGCCCCGTACCGAGCATGAAACCCGGGTAGTCCTTGGCCTGCAGCGCGTTATAAAAATGCAGGTTCCAGAAGTTGTTGAGGATATTGACGCCCACCAGGCACAGGTTCATCAGCACCGTGCCCAGCAGCAACCGCAGGGCCGGGTATTTCTGTTCCGAGGTCCAGAACGGTCGTGCCAGGCGCCAGAAATTGCGAAGTGTATGCATGGGGGCTGAAGATGTCCGGTCGTTGGCGACGTTGAGTTTGCAGGGGAGGGAGGATAGGATCCGCCAATGCTAATCGCTTGCATTCATAAGGGAAAGCCACAGGAGCATCGGTATCGAATTTCCAGAATGGCTCAAGCAGGCGTGGCCGCCGATTCAGCGGGTCATCCAGCTTGACGCGAATGACCAGCCTTTTCTCGCGCTGAGCCGCGTCTCCGAGCCGGCGCTGCTGCAGCCGGTGCTGGCCGAGTTCGCCCTGCGTTACCCCGGCGTCAACAACGCGGCGGTGGTGTCGCAGTGGTCGATGAACTACATGAGCATCGTGGTGCCGGCCACCCTGGCCTGCGTGCTCACCCGCGAGCAGGCCATCGACTTCTGGAGCGACGACAGCGTGTTGCGCCTGGACGCCGGTCAGCCGCTGGCGTTGCACTTTGCCAGGCGCTTGCCAGCCCTTGCCGCCGCCGAGCGGGCCGACTACTTTTCGCGCTGGGTGCACGAGCACCTCGCACCCCTGTTCGCCACCCTGGCGCTGGCCGGGGGCCTGGCGCCGAAGATCCTGTGGGGCAATTTTGTCGCGATCTGGGACGGCGCCTTCGCCCGGCTCGACCCGGACCTGTCCCGCCCAGGCTTTGCCGAAGCGCACCGCTGGCTGGAACCGGTCAGCGTCAACCACGGCCGCCTGAAATTGCGCGGCCTGCAACGCCAGGTGCCGTCGCCCGCCCCCGAGATTTGCCCGCAGCTGCCGCTGCGTCGGCATTGCTGCCTGCACTATCAACTGCACCCGCTGGTGGAAGGCGAGCCGCTGGTGCTGTGCGAATCCTGCCCCAAACTGCACCGTTTGCCACTGGCCGAGCAGGTCAGTTACCTGCACTCGCTCTATGACTGAGCTTCCAGCGCCAC
Source organism: Pseudomonas sp. PvP025 (assembly GCF_017832155.1). Lineage (NCBI taxonomy): Bacteria > Pseudomonadati > Pseudomonadota > Gammaproteobacteria > Pseudomonadales > Pseudomonadaceae > Pseudomonas > Pseudomonas sp. PvP025. Next base: position 1,102,652 of record NZ_JAFIBJ010000001.1, read on the forward strand.
GCCGGCTGCCAGCGGCGCCTCACTCAGGCGCCCGTGTTCGATGCGCAGCAGGTGGTCGGCGAGGCCGAAATACGCGTCGTCATGGGAAATCACGATCACCAGCTTGCCCCGTCCACGCAGGTCGGCCAGGATCCGCGTGTAGAAAAAGTGCTTGAACACCGGGTCCTGATCCGCCGCCCACTCATCGAACAGGTAGCACGGTCGGTCATCCAGATAGGCACTGAGCAACGCCAGGCGTTTGCGTTGCCCGGTGGACAGCGCCAGCGTGGTCAGGCGGCCCTGTTCGATCTGCACTTTGTGATCCAGTTGCAGGTGCACCAGGTAATCCTGCGCCTGCTGCACCAGCTTCGGGTTGTCTCCGTCGAACAGGTTTTCGAACAGGCAGAAGTCGGTGAAAATCGCCGAGAAGTGCTGGCGGAAATGGTGGTTGTCAGCGCTTGAAGACACTTGCTCGTCCAGCATCACCTCACCGCTCTCCGGGCGATACAGGCCGGTCAACAGCAGCGCCAGGGTGGTCTTGCCGCTGCCATTGCCGCCGGCGATGAACACCACTTCGCCGGCCTTCAAGGTGACGCTGATCGGCCCCAGGGTGAAATGCCCGTCCTCGCGCTCGCGGTAGTAGGTGTGGGTGACGTCACGGCACACCAGGCTGCGCACGCGCGTTGGCGCGAAGGTTTCCAGGCTTTCCTCGACGCTGTGCATCTGGCCCTCGAGCGCGCGGATCTTGTTCAGCGCAACGCTGGCGCGGCCCAGGGTCGGCACCGCGTGCATCAGTTCCGAGAGCGGCGTGATCATGTACAGAATCGCGAGGATATAGCCCGTCACCAGGCTCACGCTCAGGTCGATAAAGCGCGGCGCCACGAACAGCACCACGCCGATCAGCAGGTAGAACACCGCGTTGCCCCAGTTGAGCACCACTGCGTAAATGCTCATCCCACGCACGAAGTCGCGCCGGTACTGCTGGCTGGTCGGCAGCAGCAGACGGCTGAAAAAGTGCTGGCGACGCGGATGGTTCAGCTGCAGCTCCTTGCTGCCATCGGTGAGCAGGCGATAGTGCTCGAACAACTGGTCCTTGAGTTCGCGCGCGCGGGAGATCGAGGTCAGCGCCTTGCGCTGCGGCCAGTTGAAACTCAGGCTGCCGAGCACGATCAGCAACACCGTGAGGCCCAGCAACGGCAGGCTCAACCAGCCCAGGTAACCGAGGCAGGCGAGGATGATCCCGCCGTTGACCAGCAGCACCGGCACCAACTCCACCGCCTGGCTGATGGTTTGCGTGTCGTCGGTCAGCACCGCCAGCAGCCGGTGTTTGCCCAGGCGCTGCAATTGCGCGTAGGGCGTGTCGATCAGTTTGGCGCTCAGGTGCAGGCGCATATCGTTGACCGTCGCCTGGCCCAGGCGCAGCAGGCTGATGTCGGAAATGATCCGTGACACCGCCACCAGCAGCACCAGCGCGCCGAAGTACAGGCCATCCATCGGGCGCAACTGGTCGAACACCGTGAGGCTGTGGTTGATCATCGCGATCAACCCGGCCGCCGCGAGGCCGCAGGCCAGCCCGGTCAGCGTTGCCACCAGCAGGGCGCGCCACGAGCGCTTGGCCATGAGTATCAGCAAATCCATTCAAACTGCTCCGTCTGTCGCCAGGGCCGCAAGGCCGGCCGCCAGCTGTTGATGCACCGAGGGTTGCGCAAGGATGTTCAAGTGCTGCGCCTGCACCACTTCACGGGTGTACGCGCCGCTGCTCAACTGTTGCCACTGCGGGTCGGCAAAATCCGCCGCGCCCAGCGTGGCGTCCGCCCACCACACCTGCACCGGGCAGTGCAGCCGTGGCGGCTGGAAGCTGGCGAGCAACTGGCGGGTCTGTTGCTGATGGCCAAGCCGCGTGTGCAGGTGTTCCCAGCTGTCGCCGTCGAGCTGGAGACCTTGCTGCTGCGCCCATTGCGCGAGGGCGGGCAGGCGCTGCGCGGTGGGCAGGGCAGCCAGTTGCGCGGTCAACTCGGCCAGCGCCTGCGCCGGTAAGCCGCGCAGTAGCGCCTGGCTGTTTGCCGTGAGCGCCTGCGTGGCGTCGGCCAGCAGGGTCTCGATGCTGTCTTCATCGGCGCTGCGCGCGTACTGCGAGTCGAGGATGCCGAGAAACGCCACCTGTTCGCCGCACCGCTCCAGCTGCGCTGCAGCGGTGATCGCCAGCAGCCCGCCGAGGGAAAAGCCCAGCAAGTGATAGGGCCCGTGCGGCTGCTGAGCACGCATGTGCTCGATGTAGCGCGCCGCGAGCCCTTCGATATCGCCGCCGTCCACCGTGTCGTCGTCACCCAGTTTTTGCAACCCCCACAGTTGCCAGTGCGGCAGATGGGGCAGCAGCGCGCGGTAATCCTGCACATGCCCGGTGGACGGGTGAAAACAGAACAGATTCGCCCCCGCGCCCGGTGCCGACAGGCGCACCAGTGGCGACAGCTTGAACTCGGCCTGCACCAGCGCGGCAAACGCTGCCACGCTCGGTGCATTGAACACCGCGTTCACCGTAACCGGCGCCGCCAGCACCGTTTGCAGGCGGCTGGCCAGGCTCACCGCCGCCAACGAATGCCCGCCCAGGGCAAAGAAATCATCTTCGATGCCCACCCGCTCCAGGCCCAGCACCTGCGCCCAGGTCTCGGCCAGCAGCGCCTCCAGCGGCGTGCGCGGCAATGCACCGCCGACGCCGCCCTGCACCTGATCGGCCCATTGCTGCAGGGTCTTGCGGTCGAGCTTGCCGTTGCCCATCAGCGGCAACGCCTCGACGATGCGCAGGCTCGGCAGCATGTAGTCCGGCAGGCGGTCCTGGGCCTGGCCATGCAATTGCGCCACGCTCACCGAGTGCCCCGGCGCCAGGGTCACGAAGGCAAACAGTTGCGGGCCCAGTTCACCCTTGGGCAGGCACTCCACCGCCGCCTGGGCCACGCCCGGCAGGCCGGCAAGCTGCGCCTGGATCTCGTCAAGCTCGATGCGAAACCCGCGCACTTTGACCTGGCGGTCGCTACGGCCGGTGATTTCCAGGCTGGCGTCGTGGCGATAGCGCGCACGGTCGCCGGTGCGGTACAGCCGCTCGCCGTCGCGTTCGATAAAGCGCTCGGCGGTGTGGGGCGCGTCGAGATAGCCGCGCGCCAGGTGCGGCCCGGCGATATACAGTTCGGCGTGCTGCCCCGGCGCCGCGAGTTGCTGCTGTTCATCCAGCAGATACAAACGCATGCCGTCGAGCCGATCATCCAGCGGCAGGCGGCGGTAGTCACAGGCCGGGTCCAGCCTGTGCATGGCCACGCCGACGGTGGCTTCCGTCGGCCCGTAGTGGTTGAACAGCGTCAGCGTCGGCGCGAACTGGCGGATCGACTGCAGCAGGCGCCGCGAACAGCTCTCGCCGCCGAGGATCAGTTGCCTGCGCGGCAGCACGGCGGCGCTTTGTGCGTGCATCAGCCAGGCATCGAGCAGCGACGGCACGATTTTCAGATGGTCGACCGGGTACTGCGCCTGCCAGGCGGCCCAGGCCTGGGCGTCCATCGCGGTGGTCTTGTCCAGCAGGTGCAGTTCGCCGCCGCTGAGCAAGGCGGGAAACAGCAGGGTGTAACCCAGGTCGGCGGCCAGGGAGGTGACCACGGCGCTGCGTTCGCCGGCTTGCAGCTGCAGGCGCGCGGCCACGCTGGAGACATAACTGGCCAGTTGCGCGTGCTCGACGATCACGCCCTTGGGCACGCCGGTGCTGCCCGAGGTGAACAGCACATAGGCCGCATCCGTGGGCAGCACGTCGTCGCCCAGGTCGGTCATGGGCGCCTGTTGCCACACGGCGGTGTCGCGCAGGTCGAGGCTGCCCATCGACGCCAGCAGCGGCGCGCTGCCGGCGGCCCCGGTCAGCACAAAGCGCGGCTGCGCCTGTTGCAGGATCGCCAGGGAGCGTTGCGCGGGCTGGTGCACGTCCAGCGGCACAAAGGCCGCGCCGCTCTTGAGCACGGCGAGCATCGCCAGCACCATCGGCGCCGAACGGTCCAGGTACAGCGCCACGCGGTCCTCACGGCCGATGCCCTGGCCGCGCAGGTAATGCGCCAACTGGTTGCTGCGCGCGTGCAGCTCGGCGTAGCTCAGGTGCTGGTGCGGATCGCGCAGGGCCAGGTGTTCGGCAAAGCCTGCGGCGCAGGCGTTGAAGCGCGCCGGCACGCTGGCGAATGGCGGCGTGACGCGCTGCTGGCGTGCCGCGAGTGTCGCCGCAAAGCCCGGCGCCGCCAGCGATAGTTCGCCCAGCGGGGTGGCGGGGTGGGCGAGGGCGTCCAGCAGCAGCGATTGCAGTTGTTCCAGCAGGGTTGCAGCGGCCCGGGTGCTGTAACGGTTGGCCTGATGGCAGAGCGTCAGGCGCTGATCTTCGGCGATCAGCAGCAGCTCCATGCCGGCCGGGATTGCACACACTTCCAGCACCTTGAACGGGCTGGCGGGCGCATCCAGCGCCGGGCTCCACTGGAAACCATAAGGTGCCGAGATGTCGGCCGGCGAGTATTCCTGCCATTCGCCAACGTCCTCACAACGTCTTTGCAGCGCCGCCAGGGCCTCGCCGAACGGACGCTCCAGCGCCGGCTGCCACGGCAGCGGCAGGGCCTTGGCGAACAATCCCCAGCAGTCGGCCAGTTCTTCGTAGTCGTCACGGCAGTCATGCACCCAGTTAAGGGTGAGAGCCGGGCTGTCAGTGGCGCTCAACCGCTGCAACAGCACGCCCCAGGCGGCCATCAGCAGGTGTTCGGCGGGGGCGGCCTGGGCGTGCAACGCAGCGCTCAACGCGGGGTCGAGCATCACGCAGGTGGTCAGCGGCGTGTCGGCCTTGTCGCTGCGCACTTCGCGGTACAGCAGCTCGGTGCCGGCCTGTTGGCCCAGGGCCAGATCGGCCCAGTACTGGCGTCCCTGCGCCGCGTCGTCATCCGCCTGCAGGTCGTGAATCCAGGCGCTGTATTGGGTGTAGGTCATCGCCTCGGCGTCAGCCAGCAGCGGCTGCGCCAAATCCTGTGCCTGCGCCGAACCCAGCGCCTGCGCCAGGCGCAGCAGCGTGCCACGGTCGGCCGCCAGCGCGGGCAGTTGCAAGGTCACCCGTTGCGCCTCGGCGTCCAGCGCCTGCACGTCGATGCTGACCACGCTTGCGACGGCGACGCGTTGCAACGGCACCTGCATCCCCGGCTCGGGCCGAGTGTGCAGGCGCAATGCGTCATGCACCTGCGCCAGCGCCGCCAGCCGTTCACGCAATTGTGCCAGCGCGGTGGCGCCACGCACCTCCAGCACCAGGCGGGCCGGCGGCGCATTCGCCAGCCATTGGCTGCGTTGCTGTGGCGACAGGGCGAACGCTGCCTCGTGGTTGCTCATGGCTGTTCCCCCAGTTGTTCGCGGTTCATCATCTGCCCCATGGCCACGCAGATTTTGCGCTCGCCTTCAAACGGGTCGCGGGCATGGGCCACCAGCATATTGTCGAGCATCACCATGTCGCCCTTGTGCCAGGCAAAGCGCACCGCACAGGCCTCGTACGCGGCGCCGATCACGTCCATTACCGCGTCTTCGATCACGCTGCCATCGCCGTAATACACGTTGCGCGGCAGGTTGCCGGCGCCGAACAGGTTGATCAGGTTGCTGCGTACCTCCGGCTCCAGGCACGCGCTGTGGTGCAACTGCACCTGGTTGAAAAACGACGCTTCGCCGGTGTCCGGGTGCGCCACAATCGCCGGGCATTGCTGGGCGATCTTCAGGTTGTCCGCACCCAGCCACTCCCACTGCATGCCCGCTTGGCGGCACTGACGCTCGACCTCTTCGCGCTGCTCGGTCTTGAAGAAGTCCTGCCAGCGCACGTCCAGCTTGTCGGTGAAGTGCCGCACATACAAAAGGCCCAGGGCCTTGAAGCGCTCGACGATGTCCGGCGGCAACTGCGCCAGCACCTGGCGGCAGTCGACGATCGGCGTGCAACCGCCCCGTGGCGCCGGGATCTCGCAGAAGAACCACTGCTTGCGCGGCCATTGCGCCATGTGCGAGCTCTCGTTGTGGAACAGGATCATGTGCTGTTCCGGGTACGGTGTGGAGTGGTAGATATTCTTGCCGGATTTATTCTTCGGCAGGTCGCCGTAGGTGCCGTACAGGTCCGGCTCGATGGCCTGGGCGAACTGCTCGAAAGCGGCGGCATTCGGCAGGTTGAACCCGCGAAACAGCAGGCCGCCGTGGGTGCGCAACTGCGCATTGATCCACTCGCGCGCCTGCACCGCCCAGTGCACCGGGTCAAGGTCTGCCAGCAACGGTTCGATCACCAGCGGCAGCGGTTGCGCCTCGCCCAGGGTGCGGGTGCGCACCTGTTCGTGGGCCAGCGGGCTGACGGCGGTGGCGCGGGTGTTCTTCAGTTTGCTCATCTTCGACTGCTTGCGCTCGCTGCGCGCTTGGGTCTCATCGATGGCCGCCGGGGCGTCCGCGTGCAGGCGCCACGTCCAGTCCTGCAACGTCAGGCTGTCGAGCAGTTGCGCAAAGCCTTGCTCCAGGCGTTCAACGGTGTGCGCCTGCAACACGCTGGTGCGATACACCCAGCGCACCTGCAGGCCGCTGTCGTCTTCCTCGACAAACACGGCCAGGTCGAACTTGCTGGTCTGCTGCTGCGGCGCCAGGTGTTCCACCGCCAGGTCCGCCAGGCTGGCCGTTCCCTGCGGGGTGTTCTGCATCACGAACAGCACCTGCACCAGCGGGTTGACGCCCGGAGTGCGCGGCGGTTGCAGCGCCTCCACCAGCTTGTCGAACGGCACCTGCTGGTGCTGGAACGCGGCCAGGCAATCCTCGCGCAGGCGTTGCAGGCGGCTGTCGAAGGTATCGCCGGCATCCAGCCGTGCGCGGATCGGCAGCACGTTGACGAAGAAGCCGATCAGGTTTTCCAGCGCCGCCTGCTCGCGGTTGGCCAGGTCCGTGCCGACGATAAAGTCATTGGCGCCCGTGGCCCGCTGCAACAGGCTGTTGAAGGCATTGAGCAACAGCATAAACAGCGTCGCCTTGTGGGCCTGGGCATACGCCTTGAGCACCTGGGTCTGGGCCGGGGTGAAATGCTGGGTCAACAGCGCGCCTTGATAATCCGGCTGGGCCGGACGCGGCGCATCCAGCGGCAACGGGATCAGCATCGGCGCGCCGTCGAGCTGGCGCCGCCAATAGTCGATGGCACGCGCCAATTGGCGCTGTTGCGCTTCACTGCGCTGCCACTGGGCGTAATCGGCGTACTGGATCGGCAACGCGGTAAACACCGGCGTGGTGCCGCTGGCGTAGGCCTGGTAACCGGTGATCAATTCCTGCATCAGGATGCCCATGGACCAGGCGTCCGTGGCGATATGGTGCAGCACCAGTTGCAGCACATGGTCATCCGCGCCCAGGTGCAGCAAATGCGCGCGCAGCATCGGCGCCTGCTGCAGATCAAACGGCTGCGCCGAGTGTTGATCGATCATTGCCTGCAGGGCTTGCGGCTGCACCGTGAACGGCGTGAGGTCGAGCGTCGGCGCCGGATGGATCACCTGGCACGGCTGGTCGCCGTGCAAGTCAAAGCGGGTGCGCAGCGATTCATGCCGTTCCAGCACCCGCTGCAACGCCTGTTGCAAGGCGGCGATATCCAGTGCGCCACGCAGGCGCACCACGCTGGACATGTTGTAGGCCGCGTTCGGCCCCTCGAAACGGTCGAGGAACCACAGCCGTTGCTGGGCGTAGGACAGCGCCAGCGGCCGGTCGCGCGGCACCGGCACGATCTCGTCCTCGTCGGCCACCTGGGCCTGTTGATCCACCACCTGCGCCAGGTGCTCAAGGGTGCCGCCTTCGAACAGCACGCGCAGCGGCAGGCTGACGTTCAAGCGGCGGCGAATGCGCGAGAGCATCTGCGTGGCCAGCAGCGAGTGGCCGCCAATGGCAAAGAAGTCATCGTGCACGCTGACACTGGGCACGCCGAGAATGGCCTGCCACAGCTCGGCCAGCACTTTTTCGGTCGGCGTGCGCGGGGCAATCGACACGCCATCGGCGGCTGCGGCCTGTGGCAGATCCAGCGCGGCGAGAGCCCGACGGTCGACCTTGCCGTTGGCATTCAGCGGAAGCTGCGCCAGTTCCACCCAGCGCGCCGGCACCATGTAGTTGGCCAGTTGCGTGGCCAAATGAGCGCTCAGGACCGACTGCGCATCGCCATCAACGGCGCTGTCGAGCACATGGAACGCCACCAGTTGCAGCGCACCACGGGCATCCGGCAGGGCCAGCACTGCTGCGCTCTGCACGGCCGGGTGCTGCATCAGGCGGTTTTCGATCTCGCCCAGTTCGATGCGATGGCCACGAATCTTCACCTGCTGATCGCGCCGGCCCAGGTATTCGAGCACGCCATCGGCGCGCAGGCGGCCGATATCGCCGCTGCGGTAGAGGCGCGCGCCCGGCTCGAACGGATGGTCAACGAAGGCTTCGCGGGTGCGTTGCGGGTCGCGCAGGTAGCCACGGCCGACGCCGACGCCACCGATGCACAGTTCGCCCGGCACGCCGATGGGCACGCTGCGCAGCGCGCTGTCGAGCACAAACACCTGGTTGTTCGCGGTCGGTCGGCCAATCGGCATGTGCAGGCAGTCGGCGTCCGGTGCCTGGGTGATCGGGTAAAACGCCACGTCATCCGAACACTCGGCAGGGCCGTAGGCGTTCATCAACGGGATCGTCGGGAAGCGCGCAAACCAGTCCCGGGCCAACGCCGGCGGCAGTGCCTCGCCGGTCGGCAGCAGCCAGCGCAAGCTGGGCAGGCGGTGCTCGTCGCGGGCTTCCTGCAACAGGCCGCGAATCAGCGCGGGCACGGTTTCCAGCAGGGTCAGCTGCTGCGCTTGCACCGCATCGAGCAAGGCCTGCGGGTCATGGGCCTGGGCGTCCGGCAGGATATGCACGGTGGCGCCCACCAGCGGCGCGGCGAGGAACTGCCACACGCAAATATCGAACGCGGCGGAGGCGGTCTGGGCGATGCGGTCGTGTTCGCCCAGGCCCAGGGCCGGCACCTTGCCGAAGATGTTATTGAGCATGCCGCGCTGTTCCACCATCACGCCTTTGGGCGTACCGGTGGAACCCGAGGTGAAAATCACATAGGCCAACTGGTCGGGGTTGTGCGCGTAAGTCACCGCGGGCCGGGCCTCGCCTTGCCACAGCGTTTGCGCAACCAGGCAGGTCGGCTGCTTGAGCAACTGCGGCAGCACGCCCTCCAGCACGCCGCTGGCGCTGTCGCACACCAGCAACAGCGGCGCTTCGCCCAGGTTCAGCAGCTCGGCCAGGCGCGCGGCCGGCTGCTGGATGTCCAGCGCCTGGAACGCGGCACCGGCCTTGAGCGTGCCGAGCATCAGGGTCAGCAAGCTCAGGCCGCGCTCGGCAAACAGCGCGACCAGGGTTTCCGGGCCGGCACCGGCGCTGTGCAGGGCATGGGCGACGGCGTTGGCGCGGCGGTCCAGTTCGGCGTAGGTCAGGGACTCCTGCCCGTGCACGGCGGCGATCTGCTGCGGCCGGCGGCACACCTGCTCGGCGAACAAGGCGGCGTAACCCTCGGTCAGCGGGAAGTCGACCGCGCTGCGGTTCCACTCCACCTGCAGTTGCTGACGCTCGGCGGGCGCCAGCATGTGCAGGCTGCCCAGCGTTGCCTCGGGGGCCTCGAGCATGCTCGACAACAACTGCACCAGGTGCCCGAGCATGCGCTGCACGCTGTCGGCGCTGAACCGCTGGCTGTCATAGGACAGGCGAATGCCCAGGCGGTCGCCGGGGTACAGCACCACGGTCATCGGGAAGTTGGTGTGCACGCGGTCTTCATAGATGTCGATGCTGAAGGCGTCCAGCTGCACGCTGCTGATGTCCAGCGGCGCGTTTTCGAACACCACCAGGCTGTCGAACAGCTGCTGCCCGCGCGGCACGCCGCTGCTGCGCTGGATGTCCACCAGCGAGGCACTTTCGTGTTCACGCAGCCGCGCATTGTGCGACAGCAGCGCCTGCAGCCAGCCGGCGACCGGCGCTTCGGGGTCGACGTCGAGGCGCAGCGGCAGGCTGTTGATGAACAGCCCGACCATTTCCTCGACGCCGGCAAGCTCGGTGGGGCGACCGGCCACGGTGACGCCGAACAGCACGTCGCGATTGCCGCTGTAGCGCGACAACAGCAAGGCCCAGGCGCCCTGGATCCAGGTGTTGGGCGTCAACTGGTAGTGCTGGCACAGCTGCTGCAACCGTTGGGTCTGGCTGATGCTCAGGGTCTGGTCGAGGTCGCCGACCGCTTCCGGTGCTTGTTCCGCGCGGGCCAGGGCGCTGTCCAGGTGCAACGGCGTGGGCTCGCTGAAACCGGCCAGGTCCGCTTGCCAGAATGCATGCGCGGCGGCCATGTCCTGGCGTTCCAGCCAGCTCATGTAGCCGCGGAACGAGCGAAAGCGCGGGCGCGCCAGCGGTTCCTGATGCACAACCGCCTGATAGATCGCCAGCAGGTCCTCCATCAACAGGCCGAAGCACCAGGCATCGGTGAGGATATGGTGGAAGCTGCGCACCACGGCGAATCGGCGCTCATCGAGCTGGAACACGCGCAGGTGCGTCAACGGCGCCACGGCCATGTCGAAACCCTGCACGCGCTGGGCCTCCAGCGCCTGGTCCATGGCCAGGCGTTGCTGCGCATCATCCAGGTGCCGCAGGTCCTGCCAGTCGAACGCCGGCGCGGTGTGGCGGTACACGCACTGCAACGGCTCGTGGTCGTCCTGCCACCGGAACGCGGTGCGCATCATCGGGTGGCGGTCGAGGAAGACCTGCCAGGCCGTTTCCATGGCCGCGCGTTGCAGCACGCCGTCCCAGCTGTAGCGCTGCTGCATCAGGTAGATGCCGCTGTGGGGCTGCAGCAGGGTGTGCAGCAGCATGCCCTGTTGCATCGACGACAACGGGTAGACGTCTTCGAGGTTCGACCAGTCCAGCGGCTCGGCGGCGAGGGTTGCGGCTTGCCGGTGGCACAGCGGGAAGGCGTCGCTGTGGGGACGCAGCTCAGGCGCGGCCGCAAGTGCAGCAAGGCTTGCCAGGCGCTCGGCGAGTGGCGCGGTCCAGTCGGCGGCCAAGCGGCCTTCGCAGCGCAGGTGCAGTTGGCCGTCCTGCCAGTGGGCTTCGACGCGCAGGGCATGGGCCGTGGTCGGCGGCAGGTCGGCGGCGGTGACCTGCGCCAGCGCGCCGTGGGCTTCGCGGTGGCTGTCGAGGTCGCCGCGCCAGTGAATCGCGATATCCGCCGTGGGCAGATCGCGCAGCGGTTCCTGCAGGTAGGTGTTGTCCGACAGGTAGCGCAGCACGCCATAGTCGGCGCCGTGTTGCGGGTAGGCACGCAGTTGCGCGGCCACGGCGTGCAGGCGTTGCAGCGCGGTGACGGCGTCGGTGTGCAGGAACACCGGCACCGGCAGGTCCAGCGCACCGATGATGCGTTGCGGCTCAAGATCGGCGAGGGCGATGGGCGACTGCACCGGCAGGCGCTCAATGGCCGGACGCGCAGCGTACAGCTCCAGCGCCAGCAGGCCGTTGCCGCACTGTTCGGCCACGGCGGTGGCCAGCAGGCTGTTCCAGTCCAGGTGCAGCACCTCGGCCAGGCGTTTCAAGGCGCCGGAGGTCTGGCTGCTCAGGCTGTGTTCGATCACCTGGCTCGGTTGCTGGCTGGCGGGCAGTTGCAGCGTGTCCATCCCGGCAAATTGCAGCCAGTGTTCCCAGGCGTCATCGAGGGCATCGCTGTGGGCGTGGTCTTGCTGATGGCGCGCCCAGGGGGTGAAGTTGCCGCCGTGATAGGACAGCCGCACCGGCCGTTGCAGGCGCAACTGGCTCAGCGCCAGATTGAGGTCGGTGAGCAACAACGGCCACGAGGCGTCGTCCACGCACAGCGGATGCGCGGCCAGCAGCAGGTGCGCGTCGCCCAGCAGGCTGGCGTGCAGGCTTTGCCCGGCGTGCAGGTCCAGTTCGTCGACTGCGGCCTGGGCCAGGGCCTGTAATGAGTGCGGCAGGTATTCGCCGCTGCTGATCGCGGCCGCCTTGGGCGCTGCCAATACGCGCTGCTGCCAGCCCGCGTCGAACCCCAGGCGCAGGGCCTGATGATGCTGCTGCAAGGCGCCCAGGGCCTGGCCGAGCAAGGCACGGTCCAGCGGCTGCGCCAGGGCCACGCAGCGCCAGGTGGCCGTCAGCGGGCCTTGTTCCAGACGCGCGCGCTGGCCGGCGCCGAGGGGGAGCGCATAGCCGTCGGCTTGCTGCTGCGCCACGGTGTGGCTGGCATCGGCGCCGAGCACACGGGCGATGTCGGCGACGGTGCGGTTCTCGAACAGTTGCCGTGGGGTGAGCTTGAGGCCTTGCTGGTTGGCTCGCGCGATGATCTGCAGGTTCAGAATCGAATCGCCGCCGATGGCGAAGAAGTTGTCGTTGACCCCAACCTGTTCGCGCTTGAGCACGTCCTGCCAGATCGCCGCCAGCAGGCGTTCGACGTCGTTGCGCGGCGCCACATAATCGGCGTTGTCGTCGCGGGTGGCGTGGGGCAGTGGCAGGCGTTGCACATCGACCTTGCCGTTGCGGGTCAGGGGCAGTTCATCGAGGGTGATGAAGTGCGCCGGCACCATGTAGTCCGGCACGCGGCTGCTCAGGTCGTTGCGCAGCTTGAGCGCCGACAGTGACTGGCTGGCCACCAGATAGGCGACCAGACGCAGGCTGCCTTCCAGCTCGAGCGCGCGCACCACCACCTGTTCGATCAGCGGCGACAGGCGGCGAATCTGCGCCTCGACTTCGCCCAATTCCAGGCGATTGCCGCGAATCTTCACCTGACTGTCGACGCGGCCGAGGAACGCCAGTTGTCCGTCAATCAGCCAGCGCACGCGGTCGCCCGTGCGGTACCAGCGCTGTTGACGGGCATCCAGGTGGAAGCGTTCGGCGGTCAGGTCGTCGCGGTGCAGGTAACCACGGGCGAGGGCGCCGCTGATCAGCAGTTCGCCGCTGATGCCGGTGGCCACGTCGCGCCCCTGGGCGTCGACTACGCGCAGTTGGCGGTTCGGCAGCGGCCGGCCGAGGGCAATGCGTGGCTGGCCCGCCGTGAGTTCGGTGGCAATCGCCCCCACCGTCGCCTCGCTCGGCCCATAGTGGTTGAACACCCGCAGGCCGGGCGCCAGCGCGTTGACCTGGGCCAGCAGCGTCGGGCTCAGGGCGTCGCCGCCAAACACCAGCAGGGCCGTGGGCAGCAACCGCGCATCCGGCAGTGCCTGCAACAGCCCGCTGAGGTGGCTGGGGGTGATTTTCAGCACGTCCACCGGGAATTCGCTGAACAGCTGCGCCAGGGCCAGCGGGCTGAAAGCGCTCTCGTCATCCACCAGCAACAGGCTGGCGCCGCTGCACAGCGCGCCGAACAGCTGGGTGTGGCCGAGGTCGGCGGCAATGCTCGACAGCAGGCCATAACGCGCGGCGGCGGGCGGCTGCAGCACGCTGTGCACCGCGCTCAGGTAGTCGACGATGGCGCGGTGTTCGACCACCACGCCCTTGGGCGTGCCGGTGGAACCGGAGGTGTAGATCACGTAGGCCGCGTCATCCAGGCGGTGGGAAACCACTGGCGCGCTGGCGGGCTGGGCGGCAATCGCTTCGGCCTGTGCGTCCAGGCACAGCAGCGGCGTGTGCTCACCCAGGCGGGTCAGCAGGGGCGTTGCCGTGGCGCCGATCAACAGCGCGGCGCGGCTGTCCTGCAGCACGTCGGCCAGGCGTCCGGCGGGTTGTTTGAGGTCCAGCGGCAGGTAGGCGGCGCCGGCCTTGAGGGTGGCGAGCAGGGCGATCACAAAATCGGCGCTGCGCTCCAGCGCCAGCGCCACCAGGCTGTGACGGCCGATGCCCTGGGCGCACAGATGCTGGCTAAGGCGATTGGCGCGCTGATCGAGTTCGCCGTAGCTCAGCACACTGTCGCGGTCGCGCAGCGCCGGTTGCTGCGGTGCGGCGGCGGCCTGCTGTTCAACGCGCTGATGCAGGCACAGGTCGGGCACCGCAAGCGCCGCACCACGGCCGAGGGCTTGCAGTTGCTCGCGCTCCTGCGTACCCAGCCAGTCGAGATCCGCAACCCGGCACTGCGGCTGCGCGGCCATGGCCAGCAGCACCGTGCGCAATTGCGCCGACAGCAGGGCGATTTCCTCGTCGCTGAAACGGCTGCGGTTGTAGCTGAACAGGTAATGCAGTTGCTCGCCCGGCACCACGATCAGCGACAACGGGAAATGGTTGCGCCCCTGGGTCAGGGTCAGGCCATCGCTTGCGTGCTCGCGGTTCGGATCGGCGAAGCTCAGGCCACCGGCGTCCTGGTTGAGCGCGTCGGTGACCGGGAAGTTCTCGAACACCAGGATCGAGTCGAACAGCGCCTGCTCGGCGGCGATGCGGCTCATCGACTTGAGCTTGCCCAGCGGCAGATAGGCGTGGTGGCGCAGGTCGCTGTTGGCTTGCTGCAACTGTTGCAGCCAGTCCACCAGCGCCGGGCCTTCGGACCATTGCACGCGCAGGGGCAGGGTGTTGATGAACAGGCCGACGGTGCTGTCGATGGCGGTCAGGTTTTCCGGGCGACCGGCCACAGTGACGCCGTAGATCACGTCATCGCGCCCGGCGTGCTGGCCCAGCAGCAGCGCCCAGGCGCCCTGGATCAAGGTGTTGAGGGTGAGGTGATGGCGGCGGGCGAACTGCGCCAGTTGCTCGGTTTCCTCGATGCTCAGGCGGTGTTCGCGTTCGGCGCACGGCGCGTCGGCAGGCGGGGCCAGACGCAGGCCGAAGTCGGGCAGCGGGGTCGGTTCGCTGACATCCTGCAACTGCCCGCGCCAGAAGCTTTCGGTGGCGGCCATGTCCTGCTCGGCCAGCCAGGCGATGTAGTCGCGGTAGGCGCGGGTCGGCGGCAGATTGGCCGGGCGGCCGTGGGCGTGTTCGTAGTAGAGCGCCAGCCATTCCTGGATCGCGATGCCCACGCTCCAGCCGTCCATGATGATGTGATGGAAGGTCCAGATCAGGTGCCAGCGCTGCGGTTCGAGGCGTACCAGGGCCAGGCGCATCAGCGGCGCGTCGTTCAGCTCCAGCGGTTCGGCGCGTTGTTCAAGGGCCAGTTGCGGCAGGGCGGTGTGGCTGTCGCTGCGGCCCTGCCAGTCGAGTTCGCTCAACGGCAGGTTCAGCTCGGACTGCACCACTTGGTAGGCATCGTCGAGGTCTTCCCACAGAAACGCGCTGCGCAATACCGCGTGGCGTTGCATCAGGGCCTGCCAGGCGGCGCGAAACGCCGGCAGTTGCAGCGGGCCATGCATGTCCAGGCTCAGTTGCTGGTAGTACACCCGTGAATCGGGCTCGACCACGCTGTGAAACAGCAAACCGTGCTGGGTCGGCGACAGGGAGTAGATGTCTTCGATGTTGTTCATGGTTGTGCGATCCATTTCAAATGCTTGGAGAGAACGGCGCGCCGTTCTCAGGAATTCGGTTTGCTCTTGAGCTTGCCCAGCAACGTGTCGAGGGACTTCTGATTCAGTGCCTTGGCCAACGGAAAGTCGGACGGCATCAGCGCGCCCGCCTGGGGATCGAGGCAATGTTCGAGCAGCGCTTGCAGGTGCGTCAGCAGGCGCGCGGGCAGGTCGCGGTCGGCCTCGGCGCTGATGCTGTGCCAATGCAGCTGCAACACGCCGTCCTCCAGCCACGCCACCACTTCACGGGCATGGCTCACACGGTTGGCAGGCGCAACCTCCGCCGGCGCCGCCAAGGTGCTGGCGCGCAACCAGCCGGCTGGCGCTTGCTCGTGGCCCAGGTAGTTGAACAGCACGTCACCGTTGCCGGCCGGCAGCGCACCGCGCAGGCGCAGCAAGCCGTATCCCAGGCCCTGTCCAGGCACCGCGCGCAACGCTTCCTTGGCCTGGCGCACCCAGTCGCCGGGCGTGCCTCGGGCATTCACCCGCAACGGGAACAGGGTGGTGAACCAGCCAACGGTGCGGCTCACGTCGAGCCCTTCGAAGCCCGCATCGCGACCATGGCGCTCCAGATCGACGACGATGTCCTGGCGCTGCTCGGCTTCGGCGAGGGTCGCGACCAGGGCGGCGATCAGCAGTTCTTCCGGCTGGGTGCGGTAGGCGGCGTGGGACTCGGTCAGCCATTGCTGGGTGCGCGTGGCATCCCAGCGCGCCGAGAGGGTCTGGCGCTCGGCCACCGTGGCCTGCGGCATCGGCGTGACGGCGAGCTGGCGCGCCCAGTAAGGCTGCTCGACGGCGGCACTGGCGGCCCGCCCATGCAACTGCTCGGCCCATTGCCGATAGGACGTGGTTTTCGCCGGCAGCACCACGGGCGCGCCGCTTTCCAGCGCGGCATACACCTGCTGGAAATCTTCCAGCAACGGCCCCCACGACACGGCGTCGATCACCAGGTGATGGGCCACCAGGTACAGGCGCTGTGGCGTGCCTTGCAGCAGCGCGGCGGCGAACAGCGGGCCGTGTTGCAGGTCCAGACTGCCCGCGACTTCGTGTAATTGCTGCGCCTGGCTTGCCAGGGTCAGTCGCGCCGGTTCGACCGCTGCAATCTCCGCCTGCCACTGGCCGTGCGCGGCATTGAAGCGCAGGCGCAGGGCGTCGTGATGGGCGACCAGATGATCGAGTGTCTTCTGCACCAGCGCCGCTTGCAGTGGACGCGCGCTGTCGGCCAGCACCGATTGGTTCCAGTAGGCAGGCTGCGCTTGCTGCTGGTCGAAGAACCATTGATGCAGCGGCATCAACGGCATCGCACCGCGGACTTCGCCTTGCTCGGCCACGGCCAGCAGCGGCGTGATCAGCTGCGCCAGACCCGCCGGGGTCTGGGCGCGGAACAGGTCCTTGGGCGTGAGGGCATAACCGTGGTCGCGCAACTGCGAAATCAGCTTGAGGCCGAGGATCGAGTCACCGCCCAAGGCAAAGAAGCTGTCCGCGGTGCCGACCGCGCGGCCGCCGGTGAGGCTGTCGCCGAGCAAGTCGCTGAACAGTTGGCACACCAGGCCTTCCAGGGCATTGCGTGGTGCGACCGACGCCTGTTGGTGCTGCGGCAGAGGCAGCGCCGCCAGCGCTTTGCGGTCGAGCTTGCCATTGGTGGTCAGCGGCAGGCTTGGCAGTTGCACCCACACGACAGGCACCATATAAGCCGGCAGTTGACCGCTGAGTGCGGCGCCCAGCGCCGTCTCGGCTGCAGCGCCGCTGTAGAACGCCACCAGGCGATTGTCGACCACCAGCGTGCAGGCGCCGCTGACGCCCGGCTGACCGAGCAGCGCGGCATCGATTTCGCCCAGTTCGATGCGTTGGCCGCGCAGCTTGACCTGGTGGTCGAGGCGGCCGAGGTAGTCGATATTACCGTCAGGCAGGAAGCGGCAGCGGTCGCCGGTGCGGTACAGGCGTTCGCCGTTTACCGTGAGGAAGCGTTCGGCGGTAAGGTCGTCACGCTTCAGGTAGCCGCGCGCAACGCCGACGCCACCGATATACAGCTCGCCGATGCTGCCAATCGGCAACGGCTGCTGCTGCTCATCCAGAATATGCAGGCGCAGGTTGGCGATGGGCTTGCCGATCGGCACGACAAGGTCGTCCACCGAGCAACGCCACACCGACACGTCAATCGCCGCTTCGGTCGGGCCATACAGGTTGACCAGCGCCGCCGGGTGGCGACTCATGAAACGCTGCACCAGATCCGCCGGCAGCGCCTCGCCACTGGCGAACACCTGACGCAGGCTGCGGCAGGCGGCCAGGCTCGGTTCTTCGACAAACGCGCGCAGCATCGACGGTACGAAATGCAGGGTGGTGACCTGCTCCTGCTGGATCAACTGGCTCAGGTAAGCCGGATCACGGTGCCCATCGGGACGCGCCACCACCAGCGTGGCGCCGGTGATCAGCGGCCAGAAGAATTCCCACACCGATACGTCGAAGCTGTACGGCGTCTTTTGCAGCACGCGGTCGTCAGGCCCAATCGCAAAGGCATCCTGCATCCAGTGCAGGCGGTTCATCAGCGCGCCGTGTTCGTTCATCACGCCTTTGGGCTGGCCGGTGGAACCCGAGGTGTAGAGCACATAGGCGAGGTCGTTGGCCTGCACGTTCAGCGGTTCGACGTTGTCAGCCGCGGGCAGTGAGTCCAGCGTCCAGGCGGTATGGTTTGCGGGCAGGTGCGACAGCCACTGAGGCTGGGTCAGGGTGACCCGGGCATCCGCATCGTCAATCAAAAACGCCAGGCGCGCGGCCGGCAGTTCCGGATCGAGCGGCAGCCAGGCAGCACCGGCATGCACGATGCCGAGCAAGGCCACCACCATCTCCACCGAGCGCTCCATGCACACTGGCACAATTGACTCGCGACCAATGCCGGCGGTGCGCAGAGCGCGGGCGACGTGTTGGGCGCGCTGGTCCAGCTCGGCGTAGCTCAGGCGCTGGCCTTCGAAGATCAACGCAGGCGCATTCGGCGTGAGTGCGGCTTGTTGGCTCAGGGCCGTGTGCAGGTCGGTCGGGCCAGGGTAATGCCGCTCGGTGGCGTTCCATTGCGCCAGCTGCGCCTGATCCTGCTGCTGCGGGAACAGCTCGACCAACGCGCGCTCCGGCGTTGCCAGCAGTGCATCGAGCAGCGCACACCATTGTGCGCTCCAGCGTTGCATCGTGGCGGGGTTGAACAGCGCGGCCTGGTATTCCAGCGCCAGGGTCATGTCGCTGCCGTCGTCGTGCACTTCCCAGCTTTGTTCGAACTTGGCGTCGATGGCCGGCAGGGTGCGTTCTTCAAGGGCCAGCCGCGGCCATTGGCGGCTGTCCATATGGCCGTGATTGAGGGAGAACAGCACCTGGAACAGCGGCGTGCGGTTGAGGTCGCGGCGCTGGGTCACGGCGCTGACCAGGCTGGCGAACGGCAGGTCGGCATGGGCCTGGGCCGCGCGCAGATCGGCTTCTATCGCAGCCAGCAGGGTTGCGGCCGGGGCCTGTTGGTCGACGTCGCTGCGGATTACCAGGGTATTGACCAGGCAGGCCAGCAGGGTCTGGGTTTGCGGTTGGTCGCGCTGGTCCGCCGGAGTGCCCAGGCGAATATCGCGCTGGCCGCTGTAGCGGGCCAGCAGGGCGCTCAAGGCGCTGGCGAGCACCACGTACGGCGTGGTGCCGCGCTGCCGCGCGAAGTGGCGAATCGCCGCCGAACGT
The DNA here is from genome assembly GCF_017832155.1 of Pseudomonas sp. PvP025. Taxonomy (NCBI): domain Bacteria; kingdom Pseudomonadati; phylum Pseudomonadota; class Gammaproteobacteria; order Pseudomonadales; family Pseudomonadaceae; genus Pseudomonas; species Pseudomonas sp. PvP025. Next base: position 1,121,797 of record NZ_JAFIBJ010000001.1, read on the forward strand.
TCGCGGCCCAGGCTGAGATTCAGTTGACCGGCACGCCGATCCGCTTCAGCGGCGCGTGGCTGGTCCAGCGGCAATTCGAGGCGGTAGTCGTCCTCGCCCAGGTGGTTTTTCCAGTACGTCAGGCTGGCCGCGCGCCGGGCCTGGGTGTGCGGGTGCTGTTGCCACAGGGCGAAGTCGACGTAGTCGATGGGCAGTGGCGTCCAGTCGGGCGCCTGCCCGTGCAGCCCGGCGCGGTACGCCTGGGCCAGTTCGTCGATCAGCAGGCGCATGGCCCAGCCATCGGTGGCGCTGTGGTGCAGGCACACCAGCAGCAGGTGCTCGTCGCGGCCCTGGCGGTGCATTAAATGCGCGCGCCAGGGGGCGGCGTTTGCCAGGTCGAAGGGGGCCATCAACTCGGTCTGCGCGCGGTTGCACGCGCTGTCCCAGTCGCGCTCGGCAACCGATGTCACCTGCAGCGCCGGGCCTTGCGCATCGATCAGCAACTGCGCCTGGCCTGCGACTTCCCTAATGCGGCTGCGCAGCACCAGATGGCGCTCGCTGAGCTGATCAAAGGCGGCGCGCAAGGCCGGCAGGTTCAGCGCACCGGTCAAGGTCAGCGCGAACGGCATGTGGTATTCGCGCGATTGTGGCACCAGTCGGCTGAGCATCCAGAACCGCTGTTGCGCCAGGCCCAGCGGCAGGGCAGCCGGACGTGGCTGCGGCGTGATCTGTTCACCCGGCAAGGCGTCGTCCAGCTGCGCGGCCAGGGCCGCGACGGTCGGCTGGGCAAATACCCGTGCCAACGGCAAGGTCACCCCCAGGCGTTCCCGCACCCGGGCGACCAGTTGCGTGGCCAGCAGGGAATGACCGCCAAGCTGGAAGAAGTGGTCGTCGATGCCCACCTGCGGGCATTGCAGTACTTCGCTGAACACCTCGCACAGCAGCGTTTCGTTGGCGTTGCGCGGCGCACGGTGCGGCTGCTCGCGACTTGCGTCGGGCAGGCGGATGGCGGCGAGCGCCTTGCGGTCGAGCTTGCCGTTGGGAGTGAGCGGCAGGTGATCGAGCTGCACCAGCAGGCTCGGCAGCAGGTGGGACGGCAGTTCGCGGGCGAGCGCCGCGCGCAGTTCGGCTTCGCTGGCGTCACCGCTCCAGAAACTCACCAGACGTTGGTCGAGCAGCAAAGTAGCGGCTTCGCGCACCTGCGGCCGTGCCAGCAGGGCAGCGTCGATTTCGCCGAGTTCGATGCGCTGGCCGCGCAGCTTGACCTGATGGTCGAGGCGGCCGAGGTAGTCGATATTGCCGTCAGGCAGGAAGCGGCAACGGTCACCGGTGCGGTACAGGCGTTCGCCGTTCACCGTGAGGAAGCGTTCGGCGGTGAGGTCGTCGCGTTTCAGGTAGCCGCGCGCAACGCCGACGCCACCGATATACAGTTCGCCGGCCGTACCGATGGGCAACGGCTGCTGCTGGTCATCCAGAATATGCAACTGCAGGTTGGCGATGGGCTTGCCGATCGGCACCACAGGGTCGTCGACCGAGCAACGCCACACCGACACGTCAATCGCCGCTTCGGTCGGGCCATACAGGTTGACCAGCGCCGCCGGGTGGCGGCTCATGAAGCACTGCACCAGATCCGCTGGCAGCGCCTCGCCGCTGGCGAATACCTGACGCAGGCTGCGGCAGGCGGCCAGGCTCGGTTCTTCGGCAAACGCGCGCAGCATCGACGGCACGAAGTGCAGGGTGGTGACCTGTTCCTGCTGGATCAGTTGGCTGAGGTAGGCCGGGTCACGATGGCCATCGGGACGCGCCACCACCAGCGTGGCGCCAGTGATCAGCGGCCAGAAGAATTCCCACACCGACACGTCGAAGCTGTACGGCGTCTTTTGCAGCACGCGATCGTCAGGCCCAATCGGATAGGCATCCTGCATCCAGTGCAGGCGGTTCATCAGCGCGCCGTGTTCGTTCATCACGCCTTTTGGCTGGCCGGTGGAGCCGGAGGTGTACAGCACGTAGGCGAGGTCATTGGCCTGCATCTTCAGCGGTTCGACGTTGCCCGCGTCGGGCAGTGCGTCCAGCGTCCATGCGCTATGGCCTGCGGGCAGGTGCGACAGCCACTGGGGCTGGGTCAACGTGACCAGAGCATCTGCATCCTCGATCAGGAATGCCAGACGCGCGGCCGGCAACTCGGGATCGAGCGGCAGCCAGGCGGCGCCGGCATGCACAATGCCGAGCAAGGCCACCACCATCTCCGCCGAGCGCTCCATGCACACCGGCACAATCGATTCGCGGCCAATGCCGGCCGCGCGCAGGGCACGGGCGACGTGTTGGGCGCGCTGGTCCAGCTCGGCGTAGCTCAGGCGCTGGTCTTCGAAGATCAACGCAGGCGCATTCGGCGTGAGTGCCGCCTGTTGGCTCAGGGCCGTGCGCAGGTCGGTCGGGCCGGGGTAATGCCGTTGGGTGGCGTTCCACGCCTGCTGTTGCAGGCGCTCGGCGTCGGTCAGCGGCGACCAGTCGGCGATCAGCATCTGCGGTGCGTCGAGCATGCTTTGCAGCAGTGCCTGCCATTGCGTCAACCAGCGTTGAGCAGTGGCCTGGCTGAACAGCGCGCTGCGGTATTCCAGCAACACCGACAGCACTTCACCGTCGTGCACTTCCCAGTTCAGGTCGAACTTGGTGGCGGCGGCCGTCACTGCCCGTTCACGCACCTGCAAGTGCGGCCACTGGCTGGCGTCGGCAGTGCCGTTCTGCATGACGAACAGCACCTGGAACAACGGCGTCTGGCCGAGGCTGCGTTCGGGCGCGAGGTGTTCGACCAGTTGATCGAACGGCACGTCCTGATGCTGCTGGGCGTCGAGCACGGTGTTGCGCACCTGGTCGAGCAAGCCGGCGAAGTCCAGCCCCGGTGCCAGGTCGGCGCGCATCACCAGGGTGTTGACGAAGCAACCGATCAGCGGCTGCAACTCGGCCAATGGCCGCTGCGCCACCGGGCTGCCGACGCGCACATCGCGCTGGTTGGCGTAGCGTCCCAGCAACAGTTGTGCGGCGCTGAGCAGCAGCATGTACAGGGTTGCGCCGCGCTGCTGGGCAAACTGGCGCAAGCGTGAGGTCAGCTCGGCGGGCAATTGCAGCTGCACCGAGCCGGCACGCGGGTCGAGCAGGTGCGGGCGTGGCTGGTCGGTGGGCAGTTCCAGCTGGTAGCTGCCGTCCTCCAGTTGCGTTCGCCAGTAGGCCAACTGACTGTCGAACCGCGCCTGCTGCGCCGCTTCGCGCTGCCACAGCGCGTAATCCGGGTATTGCAGGGCCAGCGCCGGCAGGCTGTGCTGCTCGCCTTTGTAGCAGCGGGCCAGTTCGTCGAGCAGGTTCTGCGTGGAGGCATCGTCGCTCACGCAGTGGTGCAGAGTCAGCACCAGCAACGCCTGCCTGTTGCGTTTGAGCAGGCGCGCGCGAATCGGTGCTTCACGGGCCAGGTCAAAACGCTGCGCGGTGGCGGCCTGGATCGCGTCTTCGTTCAGTTGCTGCCAGTGCGTGTCGGTGACGGCGTCCCAGTGCGTCGTGGCCAGCGTCAGCTCGACGTGGGGTTCGATCACCAGCGCCAGTTCACCGGCCGGCTCACGCACGATGCGGCTGCGCAGGATTTCGTGGCGTTGAATCACGTGGTTCAGCGCCGCTTGCAGCGCCGGTACGTGCAGTTCGCCGTCGAACTGCACGGCGCTGACCACGTTGTACTCACTGGCGCCGCTCAGTTGCTCGAGGAACCACAGGCGCTGTTGTTCGAACGACAACGGCAGGCGCGCAGGGCGCGGGGCGGGCACGAAGGTGTCGCGGGGTGTTTGCAGCGGCTGCGCGAGCAACGCCGCCAGCGCCTGCAAGGTGGGATGCTCGAACACCGCCCGCAGCGGTGGCACCGTGGCAAATTGCTGACGCAGGCGCGCAAACAGCACGGCCGCCAACAGCGAATGGCCACCCAGGTAAAAGAACTGGCTGTCACGCCCGATTGCGCTCAACGGCAGCTTCAGCAGCTCGGCCCACAGGGCGGCGAGCTGGCATTCGGCGTCGGTGCGCGGCGGGTCCGTGGCGTCCGGCTCGGCCTGGGTGTGCGGCGCGGGCAAGGCCTTGCGGTTGAGTTTGCCGTTATCGGTCAGGGGCAACGAGTCCAGCACCACAAAGGCCGACGGCACCATGTAGTCGGGCAGGGCGGCGCCCAGGGCGTGGCGCCACGCGCTGAGGTCGGGCTGGGCGCAACTGACGTAGGCCACCAGGCGCTTGTCGCCGGGCACGTCTTCACGGGCCAGCACCACCGCCTGGCGTACGCCGGGTTGCGCGCCGAGCAGGGCTTCGATTTCGCCCAGCTCCACGCGGAAACCACGGATTTTCACTTGATGGTCCATGCGGCCCAGGTATTCGAGCTGGCCACCGGGCAGCCAGCGCACCAGGTCGCCGGACTTGTACATGCGTGCCTCTGGCAGCGGCGAGAAAGGATCGTCGATGAATACCTTGGCGGTCTGCTCGGCGCGGTTGAGGTAGCCGCGGGTCACGCCGGCACCGCCGATATGCAGCTCGCCGGGCACACCCACCGGCAGCGGGTTGAGGAACGCGTCGAGCACGTAGGTGCGCACGTTGGCAATCGGCCGGCCAATGATCGGCCGCTGCGGGAAGTCATCCACTGCGCAGCCAGTCGCGTCCACGGTGCACTCGGTGGGGCCGTAGGTGTTGAAGAAGCGGCTGCCGGCGATGGACGGCAGACGTTGCCAGAGCTGCGCGTCCACCGCATCGCCGCCAAACAGCACGAAACGCGGCAGGTAGGTCTCGCCACGGCGCACACCGTCCGTTTCGAGCAGGCTCTTGAGCTGCGCCGGGGTGCATTCGAAGGCGTCCAGGCGTGTGTCCTTGAAGAATTGCGCCAGGGCGGCCGGGTCGTAGCGCACGTCTTCCGGGGTCAGGTACAGGCTGTGGCCGTCGAGCAGCAGGATCAGTTCGGCCACCGAGCTGTCGAAGGCGAACGAGTAGTTGAAGCTGGTGCGCATCGGCTGGTCGGTGTAGCGCCGGTACAGACCGTGAATGCGCGCCCAGGCCAGGTTGACCACCGACGCGTTGGTGACCAGCGTGCCCTTGGGCTTACCGGTGGAGCCGGAGGTGTACATGATATAGGCCAGGTCATCGGGACCTGCCAGCGCGGCGGGGTTGCTCTCGGGTTGGCTGGCGAGCAGTGCGGCGTCGGCGTCCAGATGCAGGCGTGGCAGGTGGCTGCCCAGCTGCTCGAGCAGGCCCTGCTGGCCGACGAACAACCACGGTTGCGCGTCGTCGAGCATGTAGGCCAGGCGCTCGGCCGGGTAGCTCGGGTCCAGCGGCACATAGGCGCCACCCGCCTTGAGAATGCCCAGCAGGCCGATCAGCAATTCCAGCGAACGCTCCACACACAGCGCCACCGGGCGGTTGGCGCCCACGCCTTGCCCGCGCAGGTAATGGGCGACCTGGTTGGCGCGGCGGTTCAGTTCGGCGTAGCTCAGGCGTTGGCCTTCAAAGCACAGCGCGTCACGCTCAGGCGTGCGCTCGGCCTGCTGCTCGAACAGCTGGGCGAAGGTCAGGTGCTGCGGCACGTCCATTTCGGTACGGTTCCACTCCACCACCGTGCGCTGCCACTCGGCGGGCATCAGCAAGGGCAGGGTGGCGACCGCGCGTTGCGGCGCGGCGAGCAGCTGTTCCAGCAGGTGTTCCAGGCGCGCCAGGGTTTGCCGTGCGCTGTCCTGGGTGAAGAGGTCGAGGGCGAACATCAGCTCGAGCTGAATCGGCGCATCCGCCGGGCACAGCACATGCAGGTCGAGGTCGCATTCGGAGTGCTTGAGCGGCGTGTCGAGCGCTTCGAAGGCCAGCCCCGGAAACTGCAGGCGCGCCTCCATGCCCAATTGCTGCGCAACCATCACCTGATACAACGGCGCATGGCTGAGGCTGCGCGGCAGTTGCAGGCTGTCCACCAGTTGTTCGAACGGCAGGTCCTGGTGTTGCAGGCCTTCGCGCAAACGCGTGGCGACTTGGACAACCACCGCGTTGAAATCGGCCTGGGCGCTGAAGTCGGCGCGGATCGCCAAGTTGTTCAGCAGGATCCCCAGCAGGCCTTCGGTGCCCGGCTGTTCACGGTGGGTAACCGGGGTGCCGATCAGTACGGTGGCGTCGCCGCTCAAGCGGTGCATCAATACCGCAAAGCCTGCGAACAGGACGCTGAACGGCGTGGTGCCCAGGCGACTGGCGAGTGCCTGCACGCGGCCGCTGAGGGCGGCGCTGAGTTCGCGTTGCACCAGCCCCGCGCGGTAGCTCTGCACCGACGGCCGTGGATGGTCGGTGGGCAAGGCCAGCAGGGGGCTGGCGTCCTGGTCGCGGCGGTCAAGGGTGCGCGTCCAGTAGTCGAGTTGGCGCGCAAGTTCAGCGCCTTGCAGGTGATCACGCTGCCACAGGGCGAAGTCGGCGTATTGCAGGGGCAGGGCCGGCAATTGCGCGGCGGCGCCGTGGCGGCGGGCTTCGTACCCTTGCGCCAGCTCACGCAGGGCGATGGTGGCCGACCAGGCGTCGGACACCAGGTGATGCAGGGCAATGCCCAGCACGTGTTCGTCCGGCGCCACTTTGAGCAGGCGCGCGCGCAGCAGCGGCGGCGCCGTCAGGTCGAAGGGGTGTTCGAAGGTGGCTTGCAGGGCGTTGAATTGCGCACCTTCACGGGCGGTGGCGGCCAGGTTCGACAGGTCTTCGAACGGCAGCTCGATGTTCAGCGCCGCGCTGATGTGCTGGCTCGGCACGCCGTCCACGCTGCGAATGCCGGTGCGCAGGATTTCATGGCGCGCCAGCAGGTCATTCAGGCTCGCGTGCAGGGCTGCCACGTCGAGTTGCCCGCTGAGGCGCAGGGCAAACGGGATATTGAACAGCGTGGTGCCGGGCGTCAGTTGCTCGATAAACCACAGGCGTTGCTGGGAGAACGACAACGGCAGCAGGGCCGGGCGTGGCCTGGCCTGTAGCGAATCGGCCGCGACGGCTTGCGGTGCTGCGGCCTGCGCCTCACGCTCGGCGATGGCCACCGCCAGCAGCGCGACGGTGGGCTGTTCGAACAGCACCCGCAGCGGCAGCTCGAGTTTGAACGTGCTGCGCAGGCGCGCGACGATCTGCGTCGCCAGCAGTGAATGGCCGCCGAGGGTGAAGAAATTGTCTTCCACACCCACGCTGTCGCGGCCCAGCACTTCGGCCCAGATGGCGGCAATGGCGGCTTCGTGTTCGTTACGCGGCGCGAGGCTTTCGCTGGCGTCTGCCTGCCAGGTCAGTTGCAGCGCGGCGAGGGCCTTGCGGTCGACCTTGCCGTTGTTGTTCAGCGGCAGGCGGTCGAGGCATTCAAAGGCGGCCGGCACCATGTACGGCGGCAACTGCGCGCGCAGGTGTTCGCTCAAGCCATGGTTGCCCAGGCTTTCGTCATGGGCCGACCAGTAGGCCACCAGCCAGGCTTCGCCCACGCTGTTTTCACGCAGCAGCACGGCCGCTTCGCGCACGTTCGGGTGCTGGGCCAGACGGTGTTCGATTTCGGTCAGTTCGATGCGGTGCCCGCGCAGCTTGACCTGCTGGTCGCGGCGACCGAGGTATTCGATCACCCCGTCGGCACGCCAGCGGCCAAGGTCGCCAGTGCGGTACAGGCGACCGTCGATCTGCGCATGCTCGATGAAGGCTTCGGCGCTGCGCTGCGGGTCGTGCAGGTAGCCGCGACCCACGCCGACGCCGCCGACGCAGATTTCCCCGGCCACGCCAACGGGCACCGGGCGCAGTGCTTCATCGAGCACGTACAGGCGGTTATTGGCGGTGGGCTTGCCGATGGGCATGTGGCTGACGCTGGCGTGCGGCGCTTCGGTGATCGGCTGGAACGCCACGTCGTCGGCGCATTCGGCGGGGCCGTAGGCGTTCATCAGCGCGATAGCGGGGAACCGCGCAAACCAGTCGCGGGCCACGGTCGGCGGCAGCGCTTCGCCGGTGGGCAGCACCCAGCGCAGGTCGGGCAGTTGCAAGTCGCACGGGCACAGCGCAAGCAGGGTGCGCATCAGGCTCGGGACGATTTCCAGCACATTCAGGCGCTCGCTGGCGAGCACCTGCAGCAGGCGTTGCGGGTCGTGGGCGACCTCGTCCGGCAGGATGTGCACGGTGGCGCCGAGTACCGGGGCGGCGAGGAACTGCCACACGCTGATATCGAAGGCCACCGACGCGGTCTGTGGAATGCGGTCAGCGGCGTTCAGGCCCAGGGCCGGGACTTTGCCGAAGATGTTATTGAGCATGCTGCGCTGTTCGATCATCACGCCTTTGGGCGTACCGGTCGAGCCCGAGGTGAACAGCACGTAGGCCAAGCTGTGCGGGGCGCCGGCGAGTGCCAGCGGTGCATCGTTGGGGATGTTCCAGGCCGCTTCGGCGAACAGCGCCCGGGGCGCGTGATCGAGGCCGCTGAGCAGCTGATCGAGCAGGCCGCTGCAGTCTTCACTGGCGACCAGCAAAGGTGCGCGGGACAGGCTGAGGATTTCGCGCAGGCGCTCCGGCGGGTGGTTGACCTCCAGCGGCAGCATCGCCGCGCCGGCCTTGAACACCGCGATCATTGCGGTCAACAGCGCCAGGCCACGTGGGGCGAGCAGCGCCACCAAGCGGTCTTCGGCGGCGCCGGCCGCACGCAGGGCGTGGGCCAGGCGCGTGGCGCGCCGGTCCAGTTCGGCGTAGGTCAGGGACTGGCCGTCGCAGATCGCGGCCACCTGATCGCCGCGTTCGGCGACCTGGGCGGCAAACAGTTCGGCGTAGCTTTTATCCAGCGCAAAGTCGTGGCGGTTGAGCGCCCAGTCGCCCAGCAATTGCTCGCGTTCATCGGCGGCCAGCAGCTCGAAACTGCCCAGCGCTGCCTCTGGCGCGGCGAGCATGCCGCGCACCAGGCTGGCCAGGTGGCCGAGCAGGCGCTGCACCGTCTCGGCGGTAAAGCGCTCGCGGTCGTACGACACGCGGATGCCCAGTTGCTCGCCGGGCAGGATCACCACGGTCAAGCCGTAGTGGGTGTGCACGCTGTGGTCCATGCCGTCGAGGCTGAACTGAAAGCCGCCGTCGAGAATCTGCTCATCGATGGGGGCGTTCTCGAACACCAGGATGCTGTCGAACAGGGTTTCGCCACGGGGGAAGTCGCTCCAGCCCTGGATATCGGTGAGCGGCGTGTGCTCGAAGTCGCGCATCTGCACGTTGAGTGCCTGCAAGTCCCCCAGCCAGTCGCCCAGCCGTGCCTCGGGATCGACGCTGACGCGCAAGGGCAGGGTGTTGATGAACAGGCCGATCATTTCGGCGACGCCGGTGAGCTCGGCGGGACGCCCAGCCACGGTGACGCCGAACACCACGTCGCGTTGCCCGCTGTAGCGCGCCAGCAGCAGCGACCACACGCCCTGGAAAAAGGTGTTGGGGGTGATGCGGCGGCTGCGGCAGAAACTGGCCAGCGCCTGGGTGTGCTGCGCGTCCAGGTGGATCAGTTGATCGTCCACCAGCACTGCATCGGTATAGCGGTCGCGCGCCACGCCGTTGTCCACGGTGAGCGGCGTCGGCGCGTTGAGCCCGTGCAACTGGCCGCGCCAGAACTGCTCGGCCTTGCCCGCGTCCTGGCGTTGCAGCCATTGGATGTAGTCGCGAAACGGCCGGGGGGCGCTGATCTGCGGCGTGCGCTGGTTGCACAGCGCCTCGTAGACCTTGAGAAAGTCCACGGTCACCAGGGAAATGCACCAGGCGTCCATCAGGATATGGTGGAAACTGCGGATGAATTCATAGGCCTCATCGGCCAGGCGCACCAGACGAAAACGAATCAGCGGCGGCTTGGACAGGTTGAAACCGACTTTCTGCTCATCCTCCAGCAGCACACGAATGCGCGCCTGCTGCTCGTGGGGCGCCAGCCCGCGCAGGTCGAGGGTATCAAGGGGCACCTTGACCTCGCGGTGGATCACCTGCACCGGCTGCTTCTGGGTTTTCCACTGGAAGCTGGCGCGCAGCGACGGGTGCAGCGCCACCACCTGGCGCCATGCTTCAAGAAACGCGGTCTCGTCAATGGCCCCACCGATTCGGTAGCGATCCTGCATCAGGTACACCCCGGAGTCCTCGTGCAGCAGGGAGTGGAACAGCATCCCTTGTTGCAGCGGTGACAGCGGGTAGACATCTTCGATCGGATTGCGCGTGGTGTTGTCGGTGGTCATTCAAAACGTCCTGCAGAAATAGGGGCGACGGCGGTTACAGGTCGGCGTCGTTGAGCTCGGCCATCAGCGCGTTGAGTTCGTCATCCGACATGCCGGAGGCGCTGAACTCGGCGCTTTGCGCCTGCGCCGGGCTTGCGTCCAGCGGCTGGGCGACGCTGGCCATGGCGGCGATGCTCTGGTGCTCGAACACGTGCTTGGCCGACAGCGCGATACCTTGTTCGTGAGCCTGGGCCACCACTTGCAGGCTGAGAATCGAGTCGCCGCCGATGGCGAAGAAGCTCTCGGTGACGCTGACACGGGGCAGTTTCAGGACCTTGGCGACGATGGCGTGCAGCGTGGTTTCCATCGGCGTGCGCGGGGCCACATGGCTGCTCTGGTCAAGTTGATCCGGGTCGGGCAACTGCTGGAGGTCGAGCTTGCCGTTGGGCGTGCGCGGGAAGGCGCCGAGGGTGATTACGCGGGTGGGCACCATGTACGACGGCAAGCGCTCGCCGAGGTAGCGCTTGAGCGCTTCGGAATCCGGCGCATAGCCGTGGGCGGCGAGCACGTAGGCGAGCAGGCGCTTGCCGGCGGGCTGGTCCTGCACGATCACTGCCGCTTCACGCACGTCGCTGTGGCTGCACAGTTGGCGCTCGATCTCGCCGAGTTCGATGCGGTAGCCGCGCAACTTGACCTGATGGTCTTTGCGCCCGAGGAACGCCAGGCGCCCGTCGGCCAGCCAGCAGGCGAGGTCGCCGGTGCGGTAGGCGCGGGTGCCATCGGCGAGGGTGACGAAGGCTTTGGCGGTTTCTTCGGGTTTGTGGCGGTAACCCCGGGCCAGGGTCGGGCCGGCAAGAATGATCTCGCCCGGCTCACCGATGCCGCTGGCGACCTCGTGTTCATTGAGGACGCGCAGGTCCATGCCGGCAATCGGGCGGCCGATGGTCAGGGCGCGGTCGCTGTCGAGCACGTCGTAAGTGGCCCACACGGTGGCTTCGGTGGGGCCGTATTCGTTGACCAGCAAGGCCTCGGGCAGGGCGTTGCGGTGCTGGGCAATCAGCGACGGCGGGCACGCCTCACCGGCAACGATCCAGCAGCGCAGGCTGTCGGCGCCGCCCAACTGATCCAGCAGCGCCTGGTACAGCGACGGCAGCGACAGGCCATGGCTGACCCGGTGCTGCGCGATCAGTTGCGCCAGGCGCGCCATGTCCAATTCTTCGCCGGGCGCCGGCAAGACCAGGCGACCGCCCTGGGCCAGGGTCCAGAAAATCCCGGCCACCGAGCTGTCGAAGGCAAATGACGATAGCAGCAGGTAGGCGCTCACGGGCGCCTCATACGCGGCCATGCGCACCTGGGTGGAATGGCTCAGGGCGCCGTGGCTGATTTCCACGGCTTTGGGTGCGCCGGTGGAACCGGAGGTATAAATCAGGTACGCAAGGTCGTCGCTGTGGGGCAGGGGCAATGGCGGCAGGGCGCTGGCAGCGTGCAGATCGGCCAGCACAAAGCGTTGCAGGCCGGCCGGAACGCTGTCGGCCAGCTCGGGGCTGACGATGATGTGCGCGATGGCGCTGTCGGCGAGCATGTAGGCGCGACGGTCCTGCGGGTAAGTGGGGTCGACCGGCACGTAGGCGCCCCCGGCCTTCATTACGGCGAGCATGGCGACGATGGCGGCGTTGCCGCGCGGGAACAGAATGCCCACTGGCACGTTGGCGGCGATCCCGGCGTGCGCCAGTTGGTGCGCCAGTTGTGTGGCGCTGGCGTCCAGTTGCGCGTAGGTCAGGTCGCCCTGTTGATCGCTGAGGGCGACGGCATCGGGCTGGCGCTGCACCTGGCGAGCGATCAGCTCCACCAGCGTCACCGCTTCGATCACCGGCGGCTGTGTCGGTGCGGCGATGATCGCCGCTTGCTGCGGGCCGCTGATGGGCAGTTGCGCCCAGGGCTGCTGCGGGTTGGCCAGCGCGGCCTGCAGCAGTTGCGCCCATTGCTCGGCCAGGCAGGCGGCCGCCTCAGTGCTGAGCTGATTGCAGTCGTAGACCAACTGCGCGCGGAGCCGGTCGCCGCCCTGATGGACCTGCAGGCACGCCTTGGCCGGGCTCATCACCGCGCTGGCCTCGCGTTCGCGCGGGTCACTGGCGCGCCAGGCGAAGGCATAACCGCCGCTGAGGTCGCCGGTGTAATAGTCCTGCCAGCCGGCGGCGTGCTCTACCAGGGTGCCGATGTGGGCGCTCTGTTCCTGCAGGGTGGCCTGCGCCTGCAGGTCGATGCGCAGGGGCAGGCTCTGCTCGAACAGGCCCACGGCGCTGTCGAGTTCCGGTCCACGGCTGGGGTGAATCAGAGTAATGGGCACTTGCTGTTGCCCGGACAGGCGCCCAAGCAGCACGGCCCAGGCGGTCAGCATCAGGTGGGCGGTGAAGGCCGGGTGATTGGGCAGGCTGATGTCCAGATGTGCGGGGGCAAATCCACCGTCACCGGGTGTTTCCAGTGACAGTTGCAAGGCGTGCCGTTCGTGCTCGGCCGCAGGGTTCCAGAACAGCGCGCCGGGATGCTGCGGTGCGTCTTCGACCAGGCTCCAGCGCCATTCGGCGTAATCGGCGTATTGCAAGCTGTCGGCCAGGTCCGGCGGGGTGTCTTGCAGCAGGGCTGTCGCCAGCAGTGTGAGGCTGGCGAGGTCCAGGTGACTGCTGGCGGCGGCCAGGTGCAGCACCTGGCCGTCGGGCCGTTGCACGAGGGTGACCGTCAGTGGCTGTGTCCAGTCCTGCGGGAGCGACGGAATCTGCTGCGCCCCGTTGACGCGCAACGCGCACGCGTCATGGATCACCTGCACCGGGTGGCGCAAGCCGGGCACCGGCGTCAGTTGGGTGCGCAGGATCTCGCTGCCGCCCGCCAGCGCTTGCAGGCGCTGTGTGAGGGTGTCGGCGTCGACCGGCTGGGTCACGGCCCATTGCAGTTGGCAACCGAACGGGTGCCGGCTGCCGCCGTTGAGGTGTGGGTAAAGGGAAGCCTGTTGCGGCGAGATGCGAAAGCCTTGAAGTCCGTTCATGTTCAACTCAACTGCAAAATAGGGTGGAGAGCGCTCACACGGCGACGTCGCTGGACAGCAGGGCCTCGGCCATGCCGGTCATGATTGCGCGCTTGCCGGTAAAGGGTTCGCGGCCGTGGACCGCGAGCATGTTGTCGATAAACAGTACGTCGCCCTGTTGCCAGCTGAAGCGCACCAGCGAATCGAGGTAGGCGGCGCGCAGCGCTTGCAGCACCTGGGGCTCGATGGGCGTGCCATCGCCGTAAAAGGTGTTGGTGGGCAGGTCGAGGTCGTTGAAGTTGCCTTGCAGCGAATCGCGGATCGCCGCCGGCAGGGTGCTGATATGAAAGAACGTCGCGTGGTTGAACCAGACCTCTTCGCCGGTACGCGGGTGGCGCACCACGGCCGGACCGCGTTGGCGAGTGCGCAATCGGTTGTTTGCCTTCCACTCGACCTCGATGCCGACGCTGGCGCAGTAGGCTTCGACGTCGCTGCGCTCGCTGGACTGGAACACGCTCTGCCACGGCAGGCCGAAGCCGTCGCCGTAGTTGCGCACATAGAGCACGCCTTTTTCGCGAAAGCGCGCCTGGATCTCGCTGCTGATGCGTGACTTGACCGTGCGGGTGGAGCCAATCGGGGTTTCGCCGCCGGTCTCGGAAGGCAACTGGCAGTAGAAGAACAGCCGCAGCGGAAACCGTGGCGAATAGGAGTGCTCGTTGTGCGGGAAGATCATCTGGTCGGCCGGGTAGTCGGTCGAGGTGTAGATGTTGCCGCCCACCCGGGTGCGCGGCGAGGCGCGGAACATGTACTCCAGGGCGCCGGGGGACAGCGCGGCGATGACCTGGTCGAACTGTTCCACCGAGGTGACGCCGAAACCACGAAACAGCAAGGCGCCGTGTTGCAGCAGTTTCTGTTCCAGGGCGTCGCGCTCACTGGCGGCCCACGCGGCGAGGTCAACGCCCTCGACGGCCGGTTCGATCACCAGCGGCAGGGCGTGGTCGGCGCTGAGCAGGCGTTCGCTGACCAGTTGCCGTGGGGCGACGTTCATCGCTTTGCGGCGTACACCGCCGAGGGTGCGCGGCGTTGGGGGTACGTCTGGCATACAGGCATCCACCTCTGTCAAAGGGTCAGTGAGCGTCGTTTGGTCTGCAGCAACTGGCTGCGCCCGGCGCTGACCTGGGTGTGCTGGCTTTCGCGCTGGAAGGCCTGGTCCCAGGTGTCGAGGCGCGCCGCCAGTGCGGGCAGCGACTCGCTCAACCAGTCGCCGGCCTCGTCCAGCAGACGCGTCCACAGGTGTTGCAGGCGCAAGGCACGGGCCTGATCGAAGTGCTCGCCACGATATTTCAGCGTGGCGTCGATGCCATGGCCGGCATGTACCAGGTCCAGCACCAGGTGGAAATCCCCCGGTGCCTGGGCCACATCGAGCGTGTGCAGGTGCGCGCCGGCAATCAGCGTCGGCGCTGAACGTGACGGTTGATAGTTCAGCTTGACCTGGAACAGCGGCGCGTGGCCCGGACGTCGTGCGGGGGCCAGCGCGGCGACCACCAGGTCGAACGGCAGGTCCTGATGGGCGTAGGCTTGCTGCGCCTGCTCGCGCACCTGTTGGAAAAACTCGCCGAGGCTTGACTCGCCCTCTACCTCGCAGCGCAGGGTGAGTTGGTTGACGAAGAAGCCGATCACCTCGTTATGCGCCGCCAGCGGACGACCGCTGACGTCGGTGCCGAGCAAAAAGCGCGGCTGGCCTCCCAATTGCTTGAGCACCAGCTGGTAGCAGGCCAGCAGCAGCATGAACAGGGTCATGCCCTGTTCACGGGCGAGAGCGGACAGCGCATCGCAGCGCGATTGAGGCAGGCTGAAGTCGAGGCGGTGCTGCCCCGGCGACGCGCCGCTGCCACCCAATGCCAGGGTTTGCGGGACGTCGGCCAGGTGTGCGCGCCAGAAGTCCTGCTGCGCGGCGATGCGCGAGGGCGTCCAGTGCGCCGCTTCCCAGCGGGCGAAGTCGAGGTATTGCAAAGGGCGATCAGGCGAGGTGTGCGCCGCCAGTTCGGCGAGCAGCAATTGCGCGGAACGGCCGTCGAAGGCGATGTGGTGCAGGGTCAGCAGCAGGTCATGCCTGTCGCCCTGGCTGATCAGGTGCGCGCGCAGCAGCGGGCCGTGTTGCAGGTCGATGGCGGTTGCGTGTTCCCGGGCCAGGCAATCCTGCAGGTTGTCCTGCACGAGCAACTGCACGGGGCTGGCGGGCATTGCCTGCTGCTGCGGGCCGTCGACGCCGTCGTGATAGACCGTGCGCAGCACGCTGTGACGCTCGACCAGCGCGTCGAGCCGCTGCGACAGGGCTTGCGTGTCCAGCGCGCCGTGCAGTGTCAGGTGCAGCACGAGGTTGTGCTGGGTGTCCTGCGGGTTGAGTTGATGCAGGAACCATAATCGGCGCTGGGCGAAGGACTGGTGACTATGGTTGAGGTCAGTCTCGGGTGCGGGATTGGCGAGCGGGGCAGCGGTGCCGAGGTAGATCAGCAGCGCCTGCGCCCAGTGCGCGAGGGTCTGTTCGCCGAACAGGCTTTGTGTGTCCAGTTCCCAGCCAAGGTCGCGCTGCAGACGTGCGGCGAAATCGGCCAGGCCGATCGAGTCCAGGCCCAGGCCGATCAGGCTGAGTTCGGTATTCACGCTGAGGTACGGGTTGAGCGCGAGCAGGGTCTGCGCCAGCCATTGATGGCAGGTGGCAAGGTCGGGCTGCTCGCGCAATTGCGCCACGTCAAGGCGCTTTGCGGGCGAGGCGGGTGTGGCGCCGCTCTGGGCGATGATGCTCAGGGTGCCGGCCGCCAGTTGGGTGCGGGCACCCTGGCGGGCAATCTTGCCGCTGGTGGTCATGGGAATGGTGCCGGCCTGCACCAGCACAATCTGATCGATGCCGCAGTCAGCCGCTTCGCGCACCGCGCTTTGCATCGATGCAAACAGCGCCGGGTGATGGGCCGGGTCGACGAACTTGCGTTGCGGCTCGGCCACGATCACCAGTTTTTCGCGGCCCAGCACCGGGTCCATTTCCGAGAAGGCAGCGATGCGACCGGTGCGGATGCCGGGCTCGCTGTCGGTGATCGCAAACTCGATATCGTGGGGGTAGAGGTTGCGGCCGTTGAGAATCAGCAGGTCCTTGAGACGCCCGCAGATCACTACCTGGCCCTGATGCATGAAGCCCAGGTCGCCGGAGCGCAGGTAATGGCCGGGCTCGCCGGCGATCTGCGCCTGGAAGGCGATGCGGCTGGCCTCGGGGTTTTGCCAGTAGGCCTCGGCGTTGCTCGGGCCTTGCAGCCACACTTCGCCGATGCGATCGGCGGCGCAGCGCTCGAAGGTGTGCGGGTTGGCGATGGCAATGGCGTGATGGGCCTGGGGGTAGCCACAGGCGACAAACTCCACTGCGGGCGCATCACCGCTGGCCAGGGCCACACGACCGGTTTCCAGCACCTGTTTGTCCAGGCGCAGCACCACCGGCAGCGCGTCGGCCGGAGTTGCACTGACGCACAGGGTGGCTTCGGCCTGGCCGTAACCGGGGCTGATGGCCAACGGGTTGAGACCGCAGGCGGCGAAGCGCTGGGCAAAGGCGTCGAGGGTGCCGGGGTGGATCGGCTCGGCGCCGTTGATAGCGTGTCGCCAGGCGCTGAGGTCGAGCTGGGCGATCAGGCTGTCGCTGACCACGCGGTTGCACAGGGCGTAGGCGAAGTTGGGCGCAAAACTGGCGGTGGCGCGGTAGCGACTCAGCGCCTGCAGCCAGGTGGAGGGCGCGTTGACGAAGGTCTGCGAGGCCATCAGGTAACACGGCATGC
Source organism: Pseudomonas sp. PvP025 (assembly GCF_017832155.1). Lineage (NCBI taxonomy): Bacteria > Pseudomonadati > Pseudomonadota > Gammaproteobacteria > Pseudomonadales > Pseudomonadaceae > Pseudomonas > Pseudomonas sp. PvP025. The sequence continues at coordinate 1,138,809 of NZ_JAFIBJ010000001.1, forward strand.
CGCTGTAGAGGGGCGCCAGCACGCCGCCGATCAGGCCCATGTCGTGATACAGCGGCAGCCAGTTGACCATGGCGCCGTGTTCATCGAAACCGTAGGCCTGGCGCATCAGCTCGACGTTGGCGATCAGGTTGCGCTGGCGCACTTCAACGCCTTTGGGCGTGCCGGTGGAGCCCGAGGTGTATTGCAGGAATGCCACCGTGGCGGCGTCGATGGACGGGCGTTGCCATTGGCCGGCGGGCGGCGTGCCGAGGTCGTGCACGGTCAGTACGTCGATGCGGTGGTCCACCAGTTCGCGCAGGGCCTCGCAGTGTTCGACGGGCGCCAGGATCAGCGCCGGCTGTGCATCGATCACCACGTTGCGCACGCGGTCCAGATGCCGCGGCTTGCGCGACGGCGGCGGGAACAATGGCACGGCGATCAACCCGGCATACAGGCAGGCGCAGAAGGTGCGGACATAGTCGAGGCTGCTGGGCAGCATCAACAGCACACGCTCGCCCGGGTTGTAGCGCGCTTGCAGGGCCGCGGCCAGGGATCGGGACTGTTCGTGCAGTTGGGCGAAGGTGAGCGTTTCGCCGACGTCGACGCCGTCGGGCAGAAAATGCAACGCGGCACGCTGCGGGAAGTGCAGGGCGTTGGCCTCCAGCACGTCTATCCAATGATTGAATGCAAACATGGTGGGATTCATGCCATGGCCACGATGACTTTGCGGTCACCGGTATAAGGATTGCGCCCGTGGGCGACCAGTCGGTTGTCGAGCATCAGGATGTCGCCAGCCTGCCAGGGGAAGCTCACGGCGGTCTGGTCATACACGGCGCGCACGCTGTCGAGCAGGGCGTCGGCAATGGGCGAGCCGTCGCCGAAGTACACGTGACGCGGCAGGTTTTCCTCACCCACGGCGGCCAGCAGGCTGGCGCGCACGGCGGGCTCGATTGCCGAGACGTGAAACAGGTGCGCCTGGTTGAACCAGACCCACTCGTCGGTTTCCGGGTGCTGCAGCACGGCGGGGCAGCGCTGGCGGGTGCGCAGGTCACCGTCGGTTTTCCACTCCCACTCGATGCCGTGGTCCTGGCAGTAGCGCTCGACCTGGGCACGGTCTTCGGTGTTGAACACCTGTTGCCAGGGCAGGTCGAGGGCGCCGCTGTAGTTGCGCACGTAGAGCAGTTCGCGGCTGGCGAACAGCTCGCGGATCTCGGCGGGCATGCGCTGGTAGATCAGGCGGCTGTCGCAGATTGGCGTCTCGCCGCCGGTGTCACTGGCCTTGATGCAGTGGAACCAGATGCGCGAAGGCCAGGGCCGGGTGTAGGCCTGCTCGTTGTGCAAGGGGATGAACTGGTGCGCCGGGTATTCGGTGGAGCTGTAGACCCCGGCGAACACTTTGCTGCGCGGCGTCGAGCCGAATTCGTAGCTGGCCAGGGGCGCGCCGAAGCTGGCGGCAAAGCGTTTGAAGTCGATGGGGGTGGCGACCGTGAAGCCGCGCAACAGCACGCCGCCGACGGTGCGCAAGCTGGCGTCGAGGCTGTCGCGTACCGACTGATCGAGCGCATGGATCGATTGGCCGGGGCTGGCCTGCACGCACTGGGGCAGGGTGGCGCCGTGGTTATCATCCGTGATCAACATGGGCTTGAAACGTCCGTCCGGGTGTTCGATGGAGGTCATTGTCTTGCACATCCTGTTTATGCTTTTGGCTTTTCAGCAACGTGACAGCAGGCCTTGAAAACCGGGCAGAGGCCTTCACAAAACGTTTAACAAAATGTGTTTATGTCAGTACGAAGGGCATACTAGGTGTTAATGAGAGGGATTATCAATAGTATTCCTTTAATATTTTTTTTGGCTTAGACTCCGCCCCGCTGGGGAAAAAAACAGTGTTTGCCAACGGATAAAAACTCAAATAATTGCGGTAGGGGAGCGGGGCGTGAATCACAAAATCAATACACTGGCGTTGGCGGTAGCATCAGCCGTCTGCCTTATGAATACTGCATGGGCGGACGATCAGCCAGCGGCGCTGGAGATCGCTCCAGTCACCGTCACGGGCGAAAAGATGAACCGTTCGCTCGAGAAGACCCAGTCGAGTGTGGCGGTGGTGACGGAGCAGCAACTGCGCGACAAGGCCGATCACAGCCTGATCGACGTGTTTGCCCGTACGCCAGGCGTGTACAACCAGTCGGGTAATGAGAACTGGGGTATTCGTGGCGTTCCGGTGTCCGGTTTCGATGACCAGGGCCCGGCAACCTTGAACGGTGCGATTTCGGTGTATGTCGATGGCGCCCAGCAACCCAACCGCGCGCTGACGCTGAGCCCGGTTGGCCTGTGGGATACCGAACAGGTCGAAGTGCTCCTCGGCCCGCAGTCCACCACTCAGGGGCGCAACTCCCTGGCCGGTGCGGTGGTGATCACCACCCGCAACCCCACTTTCGAACCTACCTTCTCCGCCCAGACCAACATCGGCAACTACGGTGAGCACGGCGTGGCCGTGGCCGGCGGTGGCTCGATCATCGACGACAAGGTCGCCGGCCGAATCGCCATCGATACCCAGGACGGCGACGGCTATATCCGCAACACCACCAATAACGACGACGCCAACCCACACCGCACCAGCAACTATCGCGGCAAGTTGTTGATCACCCCGAACGACGACACCGATGTGCTGCTGACCTACGCACACAACGAGCACCGCCAGGGCGACAACTCGATCACCCGTATCGGCGACAAGGTGCAGTATTACAAGATTGCGTCCAACACCAAGGCCTATGACAACCTCAACCAGGACACCGTGAGCGCGAAGATCGACTGGCGCCTCAACGACGCCTGGACGCTGACCAACATGACCAGCTACACCCACTCGGGCTACACCGCGCGCAAGGACTTCGACCAGACCGCCACGGCCAACAACGTCATCCTGCGCGAGCAGAACGGCGACATGTTCAGCCAGGAACTGCGCCTGGCGTACCAGAACGACACGGTGCGCAGCTTCGGCGGGCTGTACCTGGGCAACACCACCAATAGCTTCCATGACCGCTTGCTGTTCAACAACGTGCAGCGCGGCGCCGCCAAGGGCGATGTGGACGTCAAGAACGCTGCGGTGTTCGGTGAAGTGGATTGGGATTTTGCGCCGAACTGGACCCTGATCACGGGCCTGCGCTACGACTACGAGACCAACGATACCGACGTCAAGCAGGACGACTTCTCAAGCCCCGGCAAGGTGAAAAAGAGCTTCAATGCGTTCCTGCCCAAAGTCGGCGTCGACTATCAGTTCATGCCTGACCAGTACGTCGGCTTCATGGTGCAGAAGGGCTACCGAGGCGGTGGCGTGAACGTGCGGGCCGGTGGCGGTCACAGCGCCTACGATCCGGAATACACCACCAACTACGAGCTGTCGTACCGCGGTTCGTTCCTCGAGAAGAGCCTGCGCGCGCGTGCCAACCTGTACTACACCGACTGGAAGGATCAGCAGGTCAGCGTGCTCGATCCAACGGGTAATTTCTTCCTGGTCTACAACGCCGGTCGCAGCGACATCAAGGGCCTGGAAGTGTCCGTCGAAAAAGACTTTGGCGAGCAGTTCACCCTGAATGTCGGCGGCGCGGTCACCGACTCCAAGTACAAGGAATTCAACACCGGTGACGGCACCGACCGCAGCGGCCAGGCGTTCCTCTACTCGCCCAAATACAAGATGTCGGTGGGCGGCACCTACCGCTGGAATGACCGCCTGACCCTCAACACCGACCTGACCTACCAGAGCACCGCGCCGTCTGACTTCGAGTTCGACGCTGCTGGCAATGTGAGCAAGGTGCGTCGCAGTGACAACTACGTGCTGACCAACTTCAGCACCGAATACAAGGTCACCAAGAACGTCGCGGTGTCCGGTTACCTGAAAAACGCGTTCGGCAAGGAATACGTCACCAGCAACCGCATCGGCGACATCATCGATGTGGGCGCGCCACGCACGTTCGGCCTGGTGCTGCGTTACGACATGTAAACCTCTGGACGCCGGGGGCCCAGGTTCCCGGCGTCCGGTTTTGCCTGGCGCATTCTGCTTCCACATCCAGCGTCCCTGGAGGACTTCATGAACGCCGTTTCGAATGCCACGACGGGCGGGGCAGCACAGCTACGCCTGTCGCACACCGGATTGTCCCAGCCCTATTGCCTGGACCTGACGCCGATGCTCGAGCGCCAGCAACAGCAGGAATCGAATGCGCGCAGCTACCCACGGCGCATTCCGTTGGTACTTGAACGGGCCCACGGCATCTACGTACAGGACAGTCGCGGCCAGGTGTTTGTCGATTGCCTGGCCGGCGCCGGTACCCTGGCGCTGGGCCACAACCACCCGGTGATCATTGAAGCGATCACGCAATTGATGACCGCCGGCGTGCCGATGCACACCCTGGACCTGATGACACCGGTCAAGGACGCCTTCGTGCAGGAAATCTTCGGCTGCCTGCCGGCGGATTTCGCGCGCAATGCGCGCATCCAGTTTTGCGGCCCCAGCGGGGCGGACGCGGTGGAAGCCGCGCTCAAACTGACCCGCACCGCCACCGGGCGGCATTCGGTGCTCGCGTTCGAGGGCGCCTACCACGGCATGACGCTGGGGACGCTGGCCATCAGCGGCAACCTGTCACCCAAAAATGCCCTCGGCGCCCTGATGCCGGGGGTGCAGCGCCTGCCGTTCCCCCATGATTACCGCTGTCCGTTCGGCGTCGCCGGCGAGCAGGGCGTCACTCTCAACCTGCGTTACCTGGAGCACCTGCTCAACGACCCGGAAAGCGGCGTGACCCTGCCGGGTGCGATGATCCTTGAACCGATCCAGGGGGAGGGCGGGGTGATCGCCGCGCCGGACCGCTGGCTGCAGGAACTGCGACGCCTGACCGCCGCCCACGGCATTCCGTTGATCGTCGACGAAATCCAGTGCGGCATCGGGCGCAGCGGACGCATGTTCGGCTTCGAGCAGTCGGGCATCACTCCGGACGTGATCACGTTGTCCAAGGCCATCGGTGGCGGCTTGCCGCTGTCGGTGATGGTCTACAACGATTCACTGGATGTATGGCAGCCCGGCGCCCATGCCGGCACCTTCCGTGGCAACCAGATGGCCATGGCGGCCGGCACCGCGACCTTGCGTTTTATTCGCGACAATCACCTGGTGGCCCACGCCGAAACCGTGGGCGCGCACCTGCGCAAACAGCTACAGGCGCTGCAGGGCGAATTCCCCTGGATCGGGGATGTGCGCGGACGCGGCCTGATGCTGGGCATGGAAATCGTCGACCCCCATGGGCTCGCGGACGTACAAGGGCATCCGCCGGTCGACGCGGTACGCGCCAAGGCGTTCCAGCAGGCGTGCCTCAGGCACGGGTTGATCGTGGAACTGGGCGGACGTCATGGCGCCACCGTGCGTTTTCTACCGCCGCTGATCATCACCGAGCAGGAGATTGATTTTGTGGCGCAGATCCTGTTTGAGGCAGCGCGTTCGGTTTGATCATCAAGGCTTCGACGCCTGGTCGGATAACTGGATGACATGGGTTTGCAGCATGAAGTTGAAGCTGGACACGCTGTTGAATTTCAACGAGGCGTTAGCGGCCAGCGGTGATGTCAGCGCTTGGCAGAGCGTTTCGCCCGGTAACACGTAAGCCTTGTTGAAGGTAATGTCGGCCTTGGTCGGCGCGCTCGACATAGTCGGATCAAAACGAAATACCTTGCGTGACGGGTTGCTCATACAGAGTTTCCCCTGTGTTTGCTTAAAGCTGATTTGCTTCCAGGTGTCGACCTCGGACACGTTGGGATCGACGCCAATGATCACGGGCAGATCCTGCCCGATGACGAATTTCACCTTGCCTGCGGCTTGCTGCTGTGGGGGCAATCCTGAAAACAGCACCCGTGCGATGTGTTCCCTGTCGAGGGGCTTGTTGCTACGGAAGATCACGCGCACGGTCTGGTTTTTACCGGGCGCGACCACCACGGTTTGCGGCACGGTGTACAACACGCCACCGTCGAGGTCGTCATCCGGCAGTTTGCTCACTTTGCTGTAGAGCAGCACGGCTTCGTCACTGTTGTTTTTAAGGTCGATGGTGGCCTCTTTCTGTCCTTTTTCAATCAGCACCGCAGAGGCGCTGGGTTGCACCTGGGCTTCAGCCAGCAGGGGCATGGCTGTCAGGCAGGCCAGCCACAGGCATTTTTTGCCGAGAGCAGTCAAAGGTTGTATCGATAATTTGTTCATTGGAGATCTCCAGTTGAGTGGGAAGTTTGCACATCAAGGTGCTGTCGGACGCATCGAACATGCCTGACGTTTGCAGTTGTTTAATATTGTCCTGTTTAACCAGCAGCACGTTCTGGTCGATAAAGTTGGCGATCAAGTTGCCGTCCTGGTCATAAAACACCGTGCGAGAACTGAGCGCTTGTGGCTTGTTTGTCCAGCGCATCAACACGTTCTTATTAGTGGTGGGCTCGAAGTCGAAATAGGACACCGCGCCACGGTCGCTGATAAAGTCCATCTGGTTGTTTTGGAAGTACACGTCATCGTCCAACCCCTTGGGATTGACTTTGACAAAGTCAGGCTTGTTATCGGAGATATTGGCCAGCACCACTTTGCCGTTATAGTTGGTCCTGGCTGAGCTGCGCTGGCTGCTGACCTTGACGAAACCCTTGAGGTGAGTGTCGACAATGGCATAGGTGTCTTTGAGTTGTTCAGGAGTAAACACCACGCCCTTGTGATTGGCGGCGATTGAACCCGAAAGGCTCAGGTTGTTTGACGTTGCGCTGCGGCTGTCGCTTTCGGACTTGGAAACCGTCAGGCCGGCATGCGTGTACGGTGTATTGAAGTCGTTGCTTATATAGTTTTCTGTGGATTCGCTGCGATTGGCAGTGCGCTGCACATGGCCAGCGGTCACGCTGTAATCACTGTTGACCCGGGTGGTCAGGTAGTTATCCAGGCGCTGGCTATTGCTGTAAGCGTTGTATTGCGATCGGTAGTCAACACGGCGGCCGCCCACTTCAAATGGAATCGACAGTCTGGCATTCAACGTCATTTTGTCACGCTGGGTATCACCGGGCGCTTGCAGGGTAGACCCGGCACTCAGGCTGAGTGAGGCTTTTTTGATGTTTGTGGAATAGCCTACCGACCACGTCGAATAACTGGCGCGGTTGTAGAAGTCGTTCCGGTCGAGCGAAATGCTGAACGCATTATTGTCACCCACGACAAAACTGTGCGCGATACTCAGGGTACTTTTTATATCGGCTTGGTAATCATAAAGAACCTGGCCGACATAGGAGAAATTGCGGCTGATTGCCTGGTACGTAAGGTCGGTGCCGCCGTAACTCAGCGTGGCGTTAAAGTTGGCGCCGAGTTTATTGTGCTCATTCCTCGATAACAGGCCGTACGTGGTTATCTGCAGACCGCCTTTATTGAGGGTGTTGTTAACGGAGACGCCCTGATAATGTTGTTGGGCGACGACCGCGACGGTGGGGTTCACGGCATCGCTGTAGCGCTTTGAATAACCCGCACCGGCTGTCACGGCGCGCGCATCCGTGTTCGAGCGCCCCGCAAATGCATACAGTCCACTGCTTTGCGTGGTCGCACGGCTGATGCGAGCACGGGAAATCTGGCGGGTATCGATCACCTGGCCATCGCGTTTGATCACCACCACCACGTCCGACGTCAGTGATGTCACCGGTATTGCGGCCAGGTTGTTGTGGCCGCGGTTGACGTTCAGGGTGTAGACCAGTTGGTCTCGCTGGTAGAACTCGATCACCGCCGGCGCATCGCTGTCGTAGGTGAAGGCCACGCTGCCAATGCCTGATGGCGCACCCTTGGTGTTGTAGACCACGCCATCCACATACCCCACGCCGAAGCCGCCGTCGGGCGAGTTCAGGCGACCGGCTTTGACGCGGCCAATGTCGAAATCGCGATCCAGATAAAACGACTGGACGTTGTTATTGCTGTAGCGCTGGGTTCTGGACGTAAAGCTGCTGAAGGTGCCGTTGGCGCGCAGCAACGCGTTGTCTGCGTTGGCGCCGACTTGATAATTTGCGCTCAGTGAGTCATTACTCGAACCGCTGGAGTCGTACGACGAATAGTAGGTGTTGTAGTTGACGAAGGCGCCGGTTCCGCCCTTTTGGTGTTGAATGAAATCGGGGTTTTCCAGCAGCGCGCGCGGTACCGTGAGCTTCAGGCTGCGGTCGCTGCGGCTGAAATTGGGCTTGATCCGATCAGTCAGCAGCACGTAGGTCGCAGCGCCATTTTGAATGCGCTGACCCCAGGCTTCTTTCTTCAGACCGAACCGTTCAAGGTCATGGGCGGTATAGCCCGCTTGTCCTCCGGGCGCGCGATAAACCACGGTCTTGGCAATGAAGCGATCATTGACGTAGAGATGGACCGCGTTATCGCCAGCATAAAGTTCCGTGTCGTGAAGGGCGTCCTCAACTTGCTGGTCACTGATGCCATTGATGCCGAGCAACTTGCTGTCAAATTTGAGTTGCGCGTGAGCGTTCATCGAGATGAAAAAGATCAGCAGTAAGGAGTGGACAAGTTTCATGGCAATAAAAATGTCCCACCGTCAGGCAGGACATTTGCGAACCCACAATAAATTAGTAGTAACGAACGTTCACTTGTGCCGTGCCGTTCCATGGAACTTGCGTGGTCGCGCTGATTTGGCTGGCGATGTTTATTTGCGGTTCAACCTCAAAGTTCCAGGTGAACGCATTGCCACTGGCCGGATTGCCAGCGGTGTCCAGAGGGCTCCACTCTTCTTTGGTGTAATAAGCCCAACTGGACATCAACGCTCGACTGCTGGGCGTAGACATATGGTTGGCCGCGTCGCGGTTATAACCAAAGCTGGTGGTGTTGGTTGCGCCGTCGACGATGGTGCTGACCGGTTTCAGCACAAAGTTGCCGATCTGCTTCTTGGTCACCGGGTCAAAGCCGATACCGAAGATACGGCCTGAATCGGCGTGGTCGGTGCGCCCGGCGCTATTCTTGCCGATCATGGCGCTGGTAGGGTCCGCATCGACGATCCACATGGCGGTTTTCGTGGTTGTGCCTTCCGGGCAGTTAATATCGATCCTCGCTGTTTTTGCGGGGAGTGTGGTGAAATCGGTTTTGCTAAGTGAGTCCCAAGTGATCTCGCCCCAGTCCAGATCATTGCCAGTTGGGACATTAACCGTGCACGCGGCCGGCGTGATAATACCTTTAACGTTAATCTCGCTGGCGGCATGGGCGATAAAAGGGGCGAGGGCAGCGAAGCCGGCAACGGATAATGTCGTACCCAGTTTGAAACGTTTCAAAGTCATACTCCTATGAATAATTAAAAGACGCGTCGAGATGGCAACGTCGATAATGAAATCGACACCATTCAAGAGCAGCGAAATTATAGGAGTGCAAAAAGTGCTAGTTACCTGGAATATTCCAGTTCTGCTGTTAACGAGGACAGCTGGGCGTGCACACGGGGATGATGTGCGAACCGTCAAACACCGGCGGCGCGAAGTTGGTAAACGAAGTCGCGTACCGCCGCGTGCACCACCGAGTGGTGCAGTGCTTCACGGTGCAAATGCTGCGCCTGACGGGACAGTTCGGTCAGGTCGACCAGTTGCAACGCTCCGGCGAGTTTGTGCAGCAGATGGCCGAGGGTTTCGGCATCGTCACTGATCAGTGCGGCCTCTATGGCCAGCAGGTCCTTGCGACTCTCTGCGCAAAAACTGTCCCACATCACGGCCTTCAGATCGCCCATGCTGGTGACTGCCGAGTCTTCAGGCGGCGCGCACAGGTAACGCTCGAACAAGGTAATCAACGCACTGAGGACGATGGGCTTGAGGATGAGTTCGTCCATGCCGGCCGCTCGGGCACGCTGCTGTTCCTGCGGGTGGATGCTCGCCGTCATGCCGATGATGGGGATTGTCGCGGCCTCGAGCTGTGAGTCGCGTACCTGGCGGGTCATGGCGTAGCCGTCGAGTTCCGGCATATAGCAATCAGTGAGGATCAGCGTGTACTGCTGCGTTTGCAGACGCTCGAGCGCCTGCAGGCCGTTTTCCACCAGGTCGAAGGCGCATTGCAGGTGCTCCATCTGCCTTTTCAGCAGCAGTCGATTGGTGGGGTGATCCTCCACGATCAGCACTTTATGGCCCTTGGGGTAACTGGAACGGGGCAACGGAATTCGGCGGCTGCTGTTGCGCCCCAGCAGCAGTTGCTCAAGCGCGGCCTGCAAACCGCCCCAGGTCAGCGGGTTAACGCTCAGCCGGGTGGACGAGGGGCCGACCGCATAGCCGGCAGGTAAGTCTTCGGTGGTAATCAGCAGCGTCCCGGGATTGCCGGCGGATGCCTCGTCGGTGGTGATCAGCAGGTCCGGCTGCTCCGACGTGAACTGAAACCCCAGCGCCAGCAGGTGCTGCGCCAGGGCTTCCTGACAGGGCGCAAGATCGGACGCGAGCTTTACCGAGTGGGACGCGAAAGGTTTTTCAAGCGCGGCGACGACGGGCAGGCTGAGGGTGAAAGTGATGCGCGTGCCTTCATTGAGGCAGCTGTGCAGGTAGAGTTCACCGCCCATCAGTTGCACGAGTCGACGCGAAATCATCAGGCCCAGGCCCGAGCCTCCGTAGCGGCGGGTAATGGAGCTGTCCGCCTGCATGAAGGGTTGAAACAGACGCTCCTGCTGCGCCTGACTGATGCCGATGCCGGTGTCCGCAACCAGGAATTCCAGGTGCTGCTCGCCATCATCGTGCTTGACGCTCAGTTCCAGGCGCACATGACCGCTTTGGGTGAACTTGGTGGCGTTGCTGAGCAGGTTGAGCAGCACCTGGCGCAGGCGGCTGCCGTCGACTTCCAGCAGCCCGGCGATGCGATGATCAATCAGGCTGTGCAGCCCGAGGCCTTTGCCGTGCGCCTGATGACCGATCAGGCGCAGCACGCCGTCGAGCAATTGACGCAGGTCGGTAGGCTCGGGCGACACGACGAGCATGCCGGAGTCGATGCGTGAAAAATCCAGGGTGTCGTCAAGTACCTGCAGGAGCGAGCGGGTCGATTCGTTGACCATTGTCAGCATTTCCTGCGCATCGGTGGGCAGGTGCAAGTCGCTCATCAATTCGAGCAGGCCGAGAATGCCATTCATCGGCGTGCGAATTTCATGGCTCATGGTGGCCAGAAACGCCGCCTTGGCCTCGGCCGCCTGTTCAGCCAGCTGTTCGGCGGCGCGAATGCTGGTGACGTCGATAAACGTGGTGAGCACGCCCTGGGGTTCGGCGCCGTCAAGCCGATAGGGGGTGACGATGTACAGCCAGTGCTGGTCGCTGCCATCTTCGCCCACCAGGATATGCTCGCCTTGTTGGCGTTCATCGTCGCGCAGCGCCCGGTCGACCATTTTCGAGATCCGCTGGCGTACCTGCGCAGGGTAGTAGCTGATTTCGTCAACGGAGCGCCCCAGCACCTGGGCCGCTTCGACGTTGAAGGTTCGCTCATAGGCTTTATTGAGCATCAGGTATCGGCGCTGACGGTCCTTGATTGCCACCGGGTACGGATACGATTCAAGCAGTTCGCGGCTGAAGCGCAATTGCGCGGACAGCCGCTGTTGCGTTTCCCTCAGGGCGCGCTGGCGGGTTTTGAGCGACAGGTGTGCGTAGAGCAATACGCCAATGATCAGCAGGGCTGCGGACCCTATGCTGCCGACGATACGCCAGAGGCGTTGTGGGGAGACGCCGATTTCATAGGTATTGCGCAGCCACTGTTGGGCAAACAGGTCGCGCTGTTCTATCGGAATGCTCTGGATCAGTTGATCCAGCAGGGCCGCCAATTGCGCGTGACGCTCGGTCACCGCGATAGACAACTCCAGCGGCAGATCGGTGGCTGCGGCAATCTTGAGGCTGTCCGACCAGCCTTTCTCCAGTAAGCGGTCCACGGTTATCAGGTTGCCCACGTAACCATCGGCCTTGCCGGTGCGCACCAGCTCAAAGCCATCTGCCGGGTCGGTTACCCGCAGCAGCAAGCTGTCGGGCACCCGTTGCTGGAGGCGTTGCGCGAACTTCGGATTGTCCGGCACGACCAGCGTCGCGCCATTGAGCTCTTCGATGGCGGTTTTCGCGGGTTCTCCGAGGCGTGTCACCAGCACGTTGGGAATCTTCACGAAGGGCTGCGTGTAGCGCCAGCCGGGCAAGTGCTCGGTGGACGCGTCCACCGGAATACGCAGGTCAATCTCGTCAGAAGGCGCAGCCGTGCCGCTTGGCGCGGGTATTTCAACCACTTTGAGCCGCAGCGCATTCACCAGGTATTTCAGGTAGCTGTAGCTCAGGCCATTGGGGCGACCGTGTTCGTCGAGGAACGACATGGGACGAAAGGTGGTTTCATAACTCACGCGCAGCATCGGCAAGTCATCCACCCATTGGCGCTGCGCGGTGGTCAGGTGGGAGGAGGGCTGCATGCGTTGATTGATCGAATGCTTGTCCAGCCAGCGCAACTGCAGGTCGTTGAGAAAGTCGGACGGGGTACGGGCCATGGCTGCGGCAAGGGCGTCGCGCACGTCGGGCCGCAGTGAACTGATACCGAAGTGCAGGCCGGCGTTGTCGTAAATATCCTGCTGCCTGACCTCAAGGGACTTGTAGTGTCCGCTGCTGAACAGCGCTTCGAGCTGGTACGGCTCGCCCAGGTAGGCGTCACCTTCGCCATGCTGCAAGGCGTCCAGGGCAGCCTTGGTGTCCGCGTAGATTCGCAGTTGAGAGGGCGGCAGGCGTTGGCTCAGCCATTGAGCAGTGGTATAGCCCTGCTCGGCGACGAATGAATGTGACGACAAGTCGGCAGGTGTGATCGCCGCGCTGCCGTGCCGTACAACCAACACCAGGGGGGAGAGCAGGTAGGGACTGGAAAAGTCCATGCAGCGTTGCCGCTCGGCGTTGGTCTGCAAGTCCGGCACGATGTCGATGCGTCCTTCGCACAGTGCGGTGGTGGCTTGTTCAAAAGTGGCGAACTGGCGAAACTCCAGTTTCAGATTCAATTGGTCGGCCAGGTAACGCAGGTAGTCGATACTGAACCCGGCCGGGCTGTCGCCGACCCAGTAGCCGAGGGGAGGGGTGGTCTGCACCGGCAGGCCGACCACTACCACAGGGTTGCCCAACGCCGCCGGGGCTTGTGTTGACGCCGTGCACAGGCTCGACACCAACAATGTCAGCCACAATAGCCTGCGCAGGGCGTTTATCACCCGGAGTGCTCGACGGTGGATTTGCTCAGTGAGGCGTAATACTGATACAGCTGCGCGTCGGACTGTATACCCAACTTGCGCTTGGCCGAGTTCTTGCCCCAGCTGACCGTCTTGACGCTGCGATGCAGGGTCTCTGCAATGTCCTCGGGCGACTTGCCCGACGCCAGCAGCCGCACGATTTCCAGCTCCCTGGGGCTCAGCTGCGCTTCTCCTGCCGGGCTGCGGGGCGATTCAGCCAGCGCCTTTTTCAAGGCTTCATTCAAATAGATGCCCCGACGCAGCACGGTGCGCACGGCTTTTGGCAGGCAGAGAATGTCGCTGTTTTTTTGAATGATGCCACGCACTTTCGCCTCCAGAATCAGCCTCAGAATGCCGAGGTTCTCTTCACCCGTCAGCACCAGCACCGGCAGGTTCGGGTAACGTCTGTTGAGCAAACCCAGCATGTGCAGGCCATCCATGTCGGCGCCGGGCATCGAATAGTCGACGATCAGCACGTCGCATTCATGGTTTTCCAGCGCGGTGAAGAGTTCCGGAACGCTGGTGGCGGTTGCCTGGATTTTGGCAAAACTGCTGTCATTCAACAGTACAACCTGGCAACCGTGCAGGATGGCAGGGTGATCGTCGGCGATGATGATACGAGGAATCATAAGCGCTGCTCCTGGGGAACTGTACAAATTGGCCCGTCACTGTCGCCCGACTGCTCAACACGCAGAAAGTGTAGCGTGAGTACCGTCCTGCGCGCCTGTTCAAGTTGAGACGGGAGAGCCGTGAACGATACATGCACGCAGGTTTGAGAAGACTGGAAAAATCTAGTTCCCGGGGCTTGGCTAAATGCGGCACTTCAACTTGAACTAATCACCGCGCCATCCGCCCTAACGCTGTGCAGCTAATCGCCAACCCGGATTGACGCCGGGTTGCTCACTACACGCAAAGGTTTTGTGATTATGAAAAGTGAACAAGTAGAAGGTGTTGTAGAAAAGGCCGCAGGCAAGGCACAGAGCGCTGTCGGGAAACTGTTTGGTGATTCGAAGCTGCAAGCTGAAGGGGCTGGACGCCAGGCGGCTGGTCAGTTGACCCAGACCTATGGCGATGCGCTTGACAGTGTGTCTACATTCGTTAAAGAGAAGCCGGTTGCAGCCCTGGCAATTGGTGCGGTAGCGCTGCTGGTGCTGGATCGTCTGCTGCGCCGCTGAGTTGGGGGGAGAAACCTTGAGGGGTTTTTCCTGAAGCTCGCCTTCGAACGCTTCGAAGTTGTGTTGTTTGGAGTGCGCGAAGGTGAGATGTGTGCATTCAGCTGGAACGTCGAAAAGTATGTGGCTGGCGACGATAGTAACGTGCGTCATCAGTGTGGGCTTTTGGCTGACGGCGTCACGGTTGGCCGGAGTGAATGAGCCGTGGGACGCGCACTGTTATTTTGCTGTTCTATATCCGGCGTCCTGGCGCTCACACTGACGCTGGGTCTGCTGTTTCAGAAACGCGGATGGCTGGCGGGCCCCATCGTAATGTTCGGGCAGATTCCGTGTGTGATGATCACATCTGAAACCGGGCCGCTATTGGCAGTTGGCATTGTGTATTGCCTGTTGCTTTCGATCCCGGCAGTGATGCTGTGGTGGGTGGCTCGCGTTATCTCTCGACGCTTCACCGCTCCAGCGGGTTAGGCTGCATTAAGCGTCTACGCTGAGAAAATCTCCTGAGCATAAGAGTGAGGTGACCCGAATGAACAGCGAATCCACGCCGGGCAGGACCCGTACCGACCCAATCGACGCCGAGTATTTCGAATACAGCAAAGCGGCCAATCCGATCAGCGCGAACTTGATCACCCGGATTCCCTATCAGAGCTTCCCGGCTTCGCTGTATGACAGCGGCCCCTCCAGGGTGGTGCCACTGGACCTCAGCGAAGCCCTGGGCTGCGAAGGCCCGGCGACTGGCCCTGGGCTGTGCGCGAACTTCATTCGGCTCAACGCCGGCGATACCCTCACCTTGCAGCCCAACGCGACGTCTCAAGTGCTCTATGTAATTGCGGGGGAGGGCCGCGTCGTTCAGGGCGAGCATGCCATTGAATGGTCCAAAGGCTGCTTTATCGCGCTGCCTGGCCTGCACGAGGCACGTCTGAGTGCAACGCAGGATGCTCGGTTTTACTATGTGCACGATGAGCCGCTGTTGCGCTACCTGGGCGTGACGCGCAGCAGTGATCGCTTTGCGCCGACGCTCTATCCCGCAGACGTGGCGAACGCGAAACTGCGTGAAGCGGCCGATGACCCGCATGCGCAGGACCGTAGCCGCATCAGTATCCTGTTGGGTAATCGCAACTTTCCACAGACCCGCACAGTGACTCATGTTCTGTGGGCAATGTATGGAATTCTGCCAGCAGGGTCGGTGCAAAAGCCCCATCGGCATCAGTCGATTGCGTTGGATTTCATTATCGATTGCCCTGTGGGGTGTTACTCGCTGGTGGGCACTGAACTGGATGCGGATGGCCAGATCCGCAACCCGGTGCGAGTGGACTGGTCACCTGGCCTGGCGTTCGTGACCCCGCCAGGGTACTGGCATGCGCACTTCAATGAGGCAGACACGGAGGCATTCCTGATCCCGATTCAGGATGCGGGGCTGCAAACGTATTTGCGGTCGTTGGATATTCGGTTTAGTTGAGTGGCTTGGGGGTAGTGCGAATAATTGCTGTGGCGGTAAATCATTAAGGATTATTAATCATTGGCAGCAAAATCAATAACCTAGACGGTATTGTAATCTAAAAAGGATGAAATCACCAAGATTCCAGAGGGGTTTATCTTTTTTAACTTTCGCGTATATCCCAAAACAGTTTTATCTAAGCGTGTAACGGATACACGACTCTGATTTTTAAATACAACATTTTATAATAAAAAAAGCATTGCGATTCAGATGGTTATCTTGGCAGCCGCCTCCGTTCCAAACCCGTGTCAAAAAACATGATCTGTGGTGAGCTATATAGGTGATAGGAAACCAATGGGCCCTATTCATGTTTATTGAGCTAAAAAAAGGTCTTCAAGTAATAGCGCGCGGAAAAGGCGCGGTTATATCTTCTATCATTGACTCGGAACATGTCATGGTGCGAGTTTCATCGACCGGTGAAATTGTGCCAGTAGAAGTTAAGGAAATCGAGTTTTTAATGGAGGCGGATCAGCATAGTATTGCTTGGTCGACTAAGCGTGGCTTCGAAGTATCAGATGATGAGTTCAATGAAGCCAAACGCCGGCATCAAATTCTCATTCGGCTTAAAAATGGAGAGATTTCTCATAAGCAAGCGGCGGTGGAAGTCGGTGTCAGCGTGAACCATATCTATAAGATTCTAAGAGACTTCGACGCTGCTAGAGGACCGATTGCGATAACAAGGAGAAGCCGAGGAGTTAAAAAGGGTGAAGTGCGACTTAGCCCGCAAATAGAAAAGATCATCAGCGAAGCTATAGAAGTATACAAAAATAAAGAAGCCGTACCGTTTTCAACGATATGGAAAAGAGTTGAGGTGGTGTGTAAAGAGGAAGGATTCAAGACGCCATCGAAGCCAACCGTGAGACAACGAATTTTTTCAACATTATCTGCACCACAAGTCACATCTTTACGTAAAGGGAAAGAAGCCGCCAGACAAAAACATCATGCAAAACCAGGATCGCAGGTTCTGACTTATCCATTAGAAGCTGTTCAAATGGATCATACATTAGCTGATATTGTGCTTTTAGCGAACGATCGAATTCACCCGATTGGCAGGCCATGGGTAACATTTGTGCTCGATAGGTATACCCGCGTAGTTTTAGGCTATTATTTGAGTCTGCACGTTCCTAACTCGGTATCTGTTGCCTCAGCCTTAACTCATGCCGTACTTCCAAAATGGGACTTTCTGGGAAGGCTGGATTTAGATAAATTCAGCTATCCGTTTTATGGGGTACCCCAGTTACTCGGGATGGATAACGCTAAAGAATTTAGGAGTAGTAGATTTCTATTGGATTTAGATAAGGCCCAGATCGCATACAAGCATCGCCCTCCAGGAAGAAAGCATTACGGGGGACATGTAGAAAGAGTTATTGGCACATTTATGGGAAGATTGCATCTTTTGTCAGGAACAACAATGTCAAATACCGTGGCGCGTAAAAATCTGAATTCTTCCGCGGTTCCTACTATGACATTCTCCGACTTTTGCCGATGGTTTGCCTTGCAAGTGTACGACTATCACAATACCGTTCATTCTGAGATTAATAAGTCGCCTGCAGAAGCATGGACGCAATATTTCGATCCGGCTGGTATAACTCCTTATCCTCCATTCACGACGGATCCTCAACAATTTAGATTGAACTTTATGCCTTCTAAAGAAAGAGCTGTGCAAGCTAAAGGGATAGAGTTCAAGAATATGTTTTATTGGGATAATGTGCTTTCGCCGCTGGTGGGAACAGGAAAGGCCACAATAAAGTACGATCCTTTTTCAATGAAGCAAATATGGGTGAAATTTCCATCTGGGTATGTACCTATCCCATTCGCTGATATGAGCAACCCTGATTACACCTACGAAGAGTACCGTGCGGCTGCGTTCCACAGCGGTCATAAAACACCAGGTGCCTTCACAACGCCAGAAGGGCCGGCTGCCTTTCGAGAGGCTGAGGCGATCGAGATTAGAAGCGTCAAGGAAACAAAAAGAGCGAGAAGGCAGGTTGCAGCACAAGAAGAGTACGAAAAAGAATTTTACCCAAGTAAGAAAACCGCCGAACAAAAAAATGTTCCGGATTATTCACAGCCCCCCAAAAAATTTGGTGTGAGTGATAAAGTATGAGTGATTACCCTCAAGATTTACGAGAGCTTTCTGTCCAAGATAGAATTTCATTAATAAATAAAGATGTTTGGGTTGACTATTCTCCAAGTGAGGAAGTATTCAAAATAATGAATAATATTTCTCGCGTACCGAGACGTATTACGGCCCCTGCACTTATGGTTGCAGGGGTAGGGGGGGTAGGTAAGACGGCAATCATACGTCAAATATCGAAGAGGGTTGAGAAAAGTGATGGCCTTTTGTTTCTGGATATGGCGCTCGATCCAGAAAATCCTCATATCAGAAAGACCTTTCACTCCGAATTGTGTAGGGCGTTAGAAATACCAGCTGATAGATCCTCCAGACCAAAGGAAGGGCGGTGGGTTTCGCATGAACTTGCAGACATTTTGAAGCTAAGGCAAATCTGGGGGTTGGTTATCGATGAAATACATGAATTGCTGTTAGTGAAGAAAGACGAGCAGCGAATTAACGGATCGATTCTCAAAACGTTGATCGGTGAAAAATACGCTTTGTGTTTATTTGGATTTGGTACTTTAGGCGCTACTACTGTACTAGGCGCAAAGCCTGAAACTAAACGACGTTTCACTGAGGTTTTGCTAAATGACTGGAGAGAAACTGAAGAATTTAGATCGTTTCTACTTTCTATTGAAGAGAAGCTACCGCTAAGGGAACCCTCCAAGCTCTACGAGAAAAATATAGTAAGGGTTATTTTGCAAAGTACTCACGGCCGCATGGATAAAGTCATAGACCTGATACGCAGCGCCGGATGTTACGCACTCAAGAATGGCAAGGAACGCATAGATGTAGAATGTTTGAAGGCTGCAGCAGAAAAGCCTTGGTCTTACTAATGAGTTTATTATGTGGCCTACCTTCACCCTTTTATGATGAAACGTTAACATCATGGTTCTATCGAATATCTTTGAAACATCGAATAGTTGTGAGAGAGCGCGAACTGCTCTTGGCACGACCAAGGGCAGCATGGGGCGGAGTTAATGTCGTTGATGAAGATCTAGACTTTGATTTCTCGACTAACTACTTTAAAGAGAATACTATTTCCTTAACGTTAAATACACAGCTGACCAAATGTTTTTTTAGATCAAAAAATATAGCTCTTGTCAATCCTGGCCGAAGAACGCATTTCTGCTCTATTTGTTTGCGTGAGGACGTTGCAAAGGGCCAAATGCCAGGATGGCGTAGAAGTTGGTGCGCAAGAGATGCTGTACTATGCCCTTTCCATGGAGTAGATCTATCAAGTCTGCGGACAAATGCGACGTTCCGAAAGAGTTGGGATGCTTACGTACAAAGTGTCCAGCCTAATATAGCCCTCGATCCTTGGCAGAGCATGAGTTTTCAGAGACTGCGCAGAAATTTAATTCATCGCGTCCAACTTTGGCGTAAGCGTCAGAATAAACGTACATGTAAGTTATTTGACAATCTATATGATCTCTTCCTCCTGGCGCCGACCTACAATCATGAAGCCGGTGTAGCACGTCTACTTTTTGGCCGCAAACCTGCAAAAAAATACAGTCAAATTGTTACATTTGAGGACGCAGTTCTTTATGGCGCTGAACTAAGTGATGTGCGAGCAAGATTTGGCAGCCAGATGCTTGCGGCCTACGTTCTTGGTGGGGTCCAAGAAAAGGAAATTTTGCAACTGCGGGCTATTTGCATGGCGCACCATATAGCGTTTCCTAAAGCAGAAGAAATTATTCCAATGATACATTTCGGTTGTGCAACTCCGGCGGATTATGAGTTCTTGCATAGCTATTTAGGGAAGTTTCCTCGAAAGAGGGGTAGTAAGCTTGATTGCCTCTTTACGCGTTTTGAAAAAAATATCGGCTCACGCATTTTCTATAGCCAGCTTCGGTTTGGTCGCTAGCTCTTTCGAAGGTAGGCATTTATGACGAGCCGCGTACGACGAGAACGTAGGGCCTTTGAAGTAGGCTGCTGTGCCTTTGTGCGTAGGTGCTAATTCATGGGTACGAACGTTCAAGTATGCTTGGAGAGCTCAATCAGCTGAATGACCCCGCCCGAAGTCCTGATTGAAACAGTATTCATTGAGCGATTTGAAGGCAGAGATAGGAATTCCTTGCTTCCTAAATTCCTAATTCTGGACAAGTGAAGACTCCGAATTTCGCGGAATCTCTTTAGAAGATGGCGACGACAAATTTCGAATCCCCGTATTAAAGACGATTGTATTCGTCTATTTCAAGCGGACGCGATCACCCTAATCACAAGGATTTTATGCTTCAACAAAAAATTTACACCAACTCTTTTAAGTCCTAGGTCGTGCATCGTATCGTTCAATGAACTGAAGTTCTTGAGAGGCCTCAGCAGCGTCCCTTTCCAGAACTCTCAAGGCCGCAATATGTTTGTCTTTTGCCTCTTGGGGTGCTTCGGCTAGGCCTAGCAGTTTTCGCTGACCTCTCTGAATTTTTTCATTGACCTCGGCAATGTATTTTACTCTGGACTCTTTTTTCTCGGCGGCGAAGAGCTGGCATTCCAGAAAGCGAATGGCGTCGTAAATTCTCAAGACCTCACTGCTCGTCTTCGAGTGTACAAAGTTTAAACTACCCTCATCAAACGCATGGTGCTCTTGATTTTGTCCGCGCCAGTTTACAAGATCTTTCTTGATAACATTGAAGTGTGACAGGTCGTAGTCAATATACGGTAAAATCAAGTCAAACGTGTGTTCCAAGCTGACTTGTAGGTACATGCTCTTTTTGAGTTGGGACTTATTGAAGTTCGCGGTCACTTGCACACCTTTCTCGATGCAGAACTCAAGCACCATTGACTCAAACCAGACACGGCAGTACAGCAACGCCTGGCGAACATCGAAGACTGACAACGCCACTTGCACCTTCTTCTGAAAACCACCGGCATGATCGATCACCACGATGCCCTTATTTGTGTAGCTGAGCACATGGTTCGAATGCTGGTCGCGTTGAGGATGCCGGTCGGCGATGATGCAGAAACGCTCCCAAAACAGACGGTCATGGGTGGTGACCACCATCTGGATGCGGCGTAGGTAGGCGTCGTTGAAAAACAGATCAATGATATTGGATCGGTGATCCGTGTCGATGGCATTGACGACATCGTCAAACACGATTAGCGGAAAATTTTTTTTCTCGGCCATTGCCAACAAGATTGATAGACCCAGTGTCCGCAGATGCCCTTCGCTAAGCATTGAGAATGCATCAACTAAGGATCCATCCATGTTTGTCATCTTGATCCGGTAGCCATCAGCAAGCTTATGGAAGCTCAGTGCCTGAATCTGCTCATGGTCGTCGTCATGGTTATTAATTGCCCGGTAGTACTCGGCAGCCTTGGCTTCGATCCCTGTGATGCGGTTTTTTTCGAGCTGTAGCTTGTAGTCCAGCAGATCGCTGTAAAGCGTTCGATATTCGGTCTCCAGATCCTTAAGCAACTGGTTGAAGTGCCTGTTATCAACCGCATCATTGAGTAGGACGGTTTTCTGCCCTATCAATTGCGCCATATTGAGGTTAGCGGTTTTGAACTCAGTCTCCGCCCGAGCTTTACTCTCGAATAACCGCTTCAGCAAATCATCAACTTTCTTGAGCCGATCCACCTGGATATCGAGTCGGGACGCCTGAGTTTCTGCCTGACCAACTTCCAACCGTCGGCGCTCACAAGTTCGCAGATAGGCTTCAATCAGTTCGGTATTGGCATCACACAGCGTCAGGAACGACTCGAGAACGGATGGTGCGACCTTCGAGCGATCGGTAGCTGCATGAAACTCAGCAAGCATTCCCACCAGCTCATCCATCTTCAATGGGCAGGAAATGTCGGCATACTCATTGCGCTGTATATCGTTGATGCCCGTCGCGATCTTTGAAGCCCAGAGTGCGATCCGAGCATCACTCCGTTGCCTGGATTGCTTCAAAAACTCCAGAGCGCTGAGTGACTTGAGCTGTTCCCGCGCCCTCTCGAACGGGTTCATGACGACCTGATCGAGAGGGGTCAGGCATGCTGGGCAGGCCTGCCCGACATGCTGTTCGATAGCCTCCAGCGCGTCGAAGATAGCGCGATAGTTGATCTCGCTGGCCCTATCCAACAACGCGCGCTCGATGAGGGCACGGCGACGGAGTAATCGCTTGGCAATGGCACAAGTACGCCAGACTTGTTTCTCGGGGATAGCAACAGGGGCTTTGGCTGCCCGCAGTCGTTCAGCTCCACGGATATGCATGTCTATCAATTGGCGCAGCCGCTTAACCTTGGGACGAATCTCAAAATCTTGATCTGGTCGCAGGCCCAGCAGCTTACAAGTCTCGCAGATGGATCGCTGCAGGGTAACCGTCCGAGCAACACATCTTCCTGATGCCATCGGTTAAGGCGATGGTGTCCACCTAAATTTAAGTGGACACCATTTTTAGCCTTTTTAAGCGGACGCCCATGCCACAAGAACGCCGTTCCTATTCCAAGTCCTTCAAGGCCCAGGTCATTACTGAGTGCGCCCATCCTGACACTTCAATTGCCAATGTCGCCTTGACCCACAACCTCAATGCAAACCTCGTCCATAAATGGATTCGGGTGCATGCGCAGAAAAACCTGGCACTGCAAACTGCCTTCATCCCGGTCAAGACTTCGCCGCCGGTGCCGATGCATCAGGCCCTTCCTGCCACGATCCGAATCGAAGTGCCGCATCCAAAAGGTGTAGTCGTGGTGAGTTGGCCAGCAGAAAATGCAGCGGCGTGTTCTGCTTTCCTACGAGACCTGCTGCGATGATCCGCGTCGATTCCATCTGGCTCGCCACCGAGCCCATGGACATGCGCGCCGGCACTGAAACCGCGCTCGCACGAGTCGTGGCGGTGTTCGGTGCGGCGAAGCCGCACTGTGCCTATCTGTTCGCCAACCGCCGCGCCAATCGAATGAAAGTGCTGGTGCATGACGGCGTGGGGATTTGGCTTGCCGCCCGGCGTTTGAATCAAGGACGCTTCTTCTGGCCGGGTGTGCGACACGGCTCCGAAGTTGAGTTGGATGCCGAGCAACTTCAGGCCCTGGTGCTCGGTTTACCTTGGCAGCGCGTCGGTGCAGGCGGAATCATCTCGATGCTTTAACATCTGCCATGGCGTGCTTGCCAGCGCAATTGGCCCATCAGTCTATCGTCGCCATCAGCCCTCTCTGGCAAAATCGGCGGCATGACTTTGCATCCAAATCTCGATCAATTAAACCCTGAACAACTGCGTGCCCTGGCGGCGCAGTTGATCCAGCGCGTCGAGACAATGGACAAGCAAATCACTCATCACAAGTCGGTCAACGAGAAACTGGCCCACGAGATCGCGCTGCTCAAACGCTTCAAGTTTGCCAAGCGCAGCGAGCAGTTGAGCCCGGATCAAGCCAGCCTGCTCGACGACTTGATCGATACGGATATCGCCGCTATCGAAGCCGAACTTGAGGCTCTGCAACCGGCACCTGTCGAAGCCAAAGTGCGCCAGCAACCCAAGCGCGCACCGCTGCCACCGCAGTTTCCTCGCACACTGATCCATCACGAACCGGACAACAGCCACTGCCAGTGCGGCTGCGCCCTCAAGCGCATCGGCGAAGACGCCAGCGAAAAGCTCGACTACACGCCCGGCGTATTCACCGTCGAGCGTCACATCCGTGGAAAGTGGGCCTGCGAGCAGTGTGAAACGCTAATCCAGGCGCCGGTACCGGCGCACGTCATCGACAAAGGCGTCCCGACCGCAGGCCTGCTGGCCCACATCATGGTGGCCAAGTTCGCCGACCATCTGCCGCTGTATCGCCAAGAGAAAATCTTCGGCCGCGCCGGGCTGCCCATCGCCCGTTCGACACTGGCGCAGTGGGTGGGTCAAACCGGCGTACAACTGCAACCGCTCCATGCGCGCAACTTCCTGGGCACTTGGAACGGCAAGCTGGTCTGCGATGGCTTCGCAGGCTACAAGGCCGGCTTCGAAGGGGGCATCACCGAAATCGGCTGCATGGCCCATGCTCGCCGCAAGTTCTTCGACCTGCATGTGGCGAACAAAAGCCAACTGGCCGAACAGGCGCTGCACTCAATCGGCGGCCTATACGAGGTTGAACGAAAGGCCAAAGAGATGAGCGATGAAGATCGCTGGCGATTACGTCAAGAAATGGCGATTCCTATCGCGGAGAAGTTGCATGAGTGGATGCTGGCTCAGCGCGAACTTGTGCCCGAGGGCTCGGCCACAGCCAAGGCTCTGGATTACAGCCTGAAACGCTGGGTAGCGCTGACGCGCTACCTCAATGATGGTGCTGTGCCCATCGACAACAATCGGGTCGAAAATACGATCCGGCCTTGGGCCCTTGGCCGTTCGAATTGGCTCTTCGCCGGATCACTGCGCAGCGGTAAACGAGCGGCGGCAATTATGAGCTTGATTCAATCGGCACGCATGAATGGGCATGATCCGTTCGCGTATCTCAAGGATGTACTGACGCGGTTGCCGACACAGAGGGCCAGTGCAATTGACCAATTACTACCGCATCAATGGGCACAGGGCTCCTAACACGCTATGAGCTACATTCAGTCCGACGCGTCTGAATCTAATGGTGTCGATGGAGGTATTTGCCATGCGGGTTTTTTGTCATCCTGACTGTCGAAAATACGCCGCGCCTTGCGGAAATCCTCAACGTTCTCGACAACCCAAGTCCAGATAGGTGACATGCGGATCAACAGTCCCATACCCAGCGGCGTCAGCTCATACTCGACACGTGGCGGAATCTCACCGAACTCCCGCCGAACCACTAGCCCATCCCGCTCCATGGAGCGTAGCGTCTTGGTTAACATCCGCTGAGTCACCCCAGTCATCTGCCTTTTTATTTCGGCATGGCGCATCGTGCCGTAAACCCCCAGGGCATGCAGAATACCTAACGACCAGCGGCTACCTGCGTGAGCAAGCACTTCTCGTCTGACGCCATCATCGTCTTCTCTAAGCGTTCGGCAAATTGTTTCTGCCTGGCTGAGAGCCTCCTGATCGGTCATTTCATTCTCTGGTATCACAGGTGTGCCTTCTTACGAACGTTGCCTAATCGTGCAAGCATTTGTTCATCTTACAGGCAACAGGTCTCAGGAGAAATCATGACCGAAGTGACCCAGCTTTCCCCCCAATCCATTCTCGTTCTAGGCGCCGGTGAGCTTGGGCTGCCGGTTCTGCGCAATCTTGCGCGAGTAGCAAAGCGCGCGCCCGGCTCCACAATCAGCGTCCTGCTCAGGGATTCGACCATCAACACTCAGGTGCCCGAGAAAAAGGTCGAAATCGATGAGCTTCGAGATCTTGGCATCCAGATGGTGGCCGCAGATCTCGTGAATAATTCAATCGATCAGTTGGCTGAAGTGTTCGCACGGTTCGATACCGTAATAGGCTGCGCAGGCATGGTTGCAGGCCGGGAAACCCCGATGAAGCTGGCTACAGCAGCTCTCAAGTCCGGTGTGAAGCGCTACTTTCCTTGGCAGTTTGGTGTCGACTTCGAGGTAATCGGTCGGGGCAGTCCTCAAGATCTGTTCGATGCTCAGCTTGATGTACGCGAATTGCTTCGCGCCCAGGATAAAACTGAATGGGTAATCATCTCGACGGGTATGTTCACCAGCTTTCTATTCGAGCCAGTATTCGAGGTGGTTGACTTCGAAAACGATACCGTGAACGCGCTAGGCAGTCTTGAGACCAGCGTGACGCTCACGACTCCAGAAGACATTGGTGCGTTGACAGCGGAAATTGTTTTCTTCGAACCTCGCTTCCGCGATCAGATTGTGTACCTCTCGGGAGATACAGTGACGTACGGAGAGGTTGCGAGCCTCCTCGAACGTGTACTGGGTCGCCCGTTCAAACGTAACGTGTGGACTGTTCCGTACTTGCTCCAAGAATTGGAGAGAGACCCAACGCATCACATCAAGAAGTACCGCGCTGTGTTCGCCCAGGGCAGAGGCGTGGCCTGGCCTAAAGCAGGCACTTTCAACGCGCAGCAGTCGACTCAAGTCACGACCGCTGAGGAGTGGGCCCGTGCAAATCTGGCAACCTCATCAGCATAAGGGCAGTAGCTGAACGAACGTTCTCGCGCTCGGAGTTGACCTGCTAAAAAGCTCCTCAGTCTGATAATGGGCGCTGATAACCGAAGCTAAGGCGCGGAGAATGGGTCTGGTAATCCAAGACGACCGAATCTTTATCTTATCCGCACCATCTGCCGAGGTCTGAGGCGTCCCACTTCACTATCTATTGAGTTTTCTAAGCGCGAATTCCGAACCACGGTGACTTAACCAAGCGCTTACTAAAGCCTTGCAAATGAGCGTGGTTTTGAGGAGCACGGGGGAGAATGGTGTGGTCAAGGTGTGTCTGCCGGACGCTTACGCTGCAGGTCATGCTTGTGTCGGCGCAGCGCCTGCCCGAGCTGTGCCCGATCACGCTCCAAGGCAGCGAGGGCTTCAGCCCGGTCGGTACGCATAGAGGTTTTAAGAGTGAAGCTTTCCGGGCGAACAAAACGGGAGATGACTTCTTGTAGTTCTTCTAAGCCGAACAGGGTGGCCAGCACATCACCTTCTCCGCTGCCCGTGTCCTTGGAACCCAATAGCGAGAATTCTTGAAGCCGGTTGCGGTCGATGAAGCAACTAGACCAACTGATGCTCTGATTGACCTTGCTCCCGTCTTTGCCCATAAGCATTAATTGGGGCTTAATCTCTCCCCGTGAAATGTACTCCTTTACCTTAGTTTTGCGGCGGGCAGCTTCCTTGATGTCTCCGGTGGTGCCTAATTCCAACGCTTCACACAGCGACGATTTACCGCCTCCATTGGGCGCATAGAAGATGTTTTTCAGTTTGCTGAAGCGAATGAAATTGCCCTTGTCGTCAGAGCCGAACTCTCCGAATCCACGGAAGTTTTTTACGCGAAGGTAGTCCAACGCACCTAGATCGGACGGTGGGATCTGATCCAGTTCGGGCCTATTTTCGAGCACCCTTTTGAAGCGCGCGGCGACACGCTGATAATCCCGCCCCAGCAGTTGATCTGCTGCTGCCGTGATGTGGGCTTTAATGTGATCGGAATAGCGGCCCTTGCTCTGGTTCGCTTGGTACATGCACCAGAGGAGGATAAGATAAGGCTCGTTTCGCCCTTCAAGGTTCTGTCTGGCAAAACTCAACAGATACTGACTCATCGCGCTTCCTCCCTGATGCGCATCAGCGTAACCGGACTGAAATCACAAAGCCATTACCATGCTCTTGGAAGGCACTAGTCGGGCGGGCGCGGAGGAGCAGAATTTATGGGCACCTCTTAGCCTCAACTGAGGCCATGAGCAACCCGTGTTCCCCCGAATGATTAAAAATCAAGTGTGCGAAAAGAAGCCACCAATCGCTGATGTAACGGCAAGTCTCGACGTATCGACGCACATATTGAGAGTCCATTTTAGCGGCTATTACGCTTGGTTCTTTGAGTCACTGGCAAGGTGATGCCCCCCGGAGGTATCTTCGTTCTCAACTGTTGAGAACTTGAGTAGGGTGGTGGCTCGGCTTTCGAGCAGTGCACCCGCTTGAAAGTAGCCCATCACCGTACTCACACTGCGATGTTCGGTCATTGCCATAACGTCACCCAACGGTACACCCTGGCGGCCAGCCTCGGTCACAAAGCCTGAGCGCAAACTGTGCGCTGCCCAATCGCCCTCGAGGCCCGCCAATTTGGCTCTGCGCTGAACAATCCGCGCCACCTGGTCAGCGGACAGACCCGTTGATCCAACTTTGTCTCCTTTATACATACGTCGAAATAAAGGTCCTGACTCCGCCGGTGCTGCCAATAGCCAAACGCTAAGTGCCTCAGCCGCGGGACCGCGTAGCGGCTTTTCTCTGCGTACCCCGCCGGTGTTGGTTTTGGTCAGACCCAACGCATACAACCAGGTGTCGGTATCCAGTTGGCGTACATCGCTAATTTGTAAGTTCACCACCTCAGAACGCCGTCGGCCACCGCCGCTCCAGGCCAGCAGGAGGAGGGCGCGGTCACGCTGACCGCGAAGACCATCAGTGCAGGTGGCCAGCAGTGCCTGTAGAGACTCAAGTACGATGGCGGTCTTCTTACGCACCGATAGCCCTTGGCGTGACTGCGCCTTGCGTGCCTCGCGTAGCAAGCTCTTGAGCACCGGTGCATCGGTGGGGCTATCCCAGCTATTCAATCGATGCCATTTGCCCAGCACCGAAAGTCGATGACTGACGGTGTTATAGGCCAGCGCACCCGGCTTGGCTTTGACCTTTGCGCGGATAAGCGCAGCATCAATGGATGCTGGCAATAAATGCACCCATTTGCCGTCGTCCGTCGGACGGGCGAGGTGATCAACCACAAACTGGACCGCCACTTCGACGGGTAAATGCGTATCGCCTAACGCGTGTCCATATCTCAGTTGTAACCACGCCGACCAATAGGCGAGGGCACTCCGATAGCTGCGCACAGTATTGGCCGCCGTGCCTGCTGCAATAAAGGCTGCGGCTGCCTCCTGGGCGTTTAGCGTCAGAAAATGCAGGTCCAGCGGCGTTTCGTCGACCTGCGAAATCTGGTTTGTAATATTTAATACGTCCAACGTATTTTAAATCCATATTTAGGAAGATGAGGTCGGATAACATTTAATTATCAGACCTAATATACGCTGAGGGGAGTCATGGCAGTAGGGGGGCCGGAAAACGACGTTTTTTCCGCCGCGGACGCAGTGTTGGCCCGCGGCGAACGGCCAACGGTCGAACGTGTACATCTCGAGTTAGGGCGAGGCAGTCCGGCTCGCGTCGGTGGTCTGCTCGATCAATGGCGGGCACGCCCGGCCGAACGGCTGAGCGGTGAGAATCGCTTGCCGACATTACCCGGTGAAGTGTCACAGGCCTTTGTTGCCGTGTGGCAAAAGGCGATCCATCTGGCACAAAGCGTTGCTGAGCAGGCACTGTCCGAACAGCGTCAGGTCTTGGCTGCCGAACGCGAGCGCGTCGCCTCCGTCGAGGACCAGGCGCGTCAAGACGCCGCGCTCGCTCGGCAACATACGATGGCCAGCAAGTTAGCGAAACTCGCTTAGCGGATCTGGAGCTGCTTTTGGAAGAGCGCACGACACAGATTGAGGAGTTGCAGCGCCAGCGTGATGTACTGTTGCGTGATGGGCATGATATCCAACAGCAAACCACGCACTTCAGCATGATTCTCAGGCGTTGCGACAGAAGCATGAACAGGATCGAACTGCTCAGGAAAGGCCTGCGTTGCACCGTTACTGGAGTTCGAAATGCCGGGGCTGCGCAATGAAGCCGCAGTGCACACCGAGCACACAACGGCGGGTTCGACGCTGGGAGCATGAAGCCGTATTGGACGAGATGCAGCTTCGGCTGAGCAACGCACCGGAGATGATGCGAGTCCGAAAGCGGGCGGTTGAGCATCCCTTCGGGACGCTCAAACAATGGATGGGTGCGACGCACTTCCTGACGCGAAAGCTGGCCGGGGTGGGCGCGGAGATGAGTTTAAATGTGCTCGCCTACAACATGAAACGGGTCATGAAAATCATCGGTGCTCACGGTTTGATGAATGCGCTATCGGCATAAAAAAGCTGATTTTGGCCCATCCAAGAGGCTGTAAAAACAGCGTTGACGTGTTCCCGGTCGCGACTGATGCAATACGCAGCATTTGCCATGCGATCTTTCAGCCACGAACGTGAATGGTCCAAGACGATGAGGCCTTGAGCGTTTTTACACACTCTGGGCCAAAAGGAGTCAGTCGACTGTTTCTACGAAGCTAGGGGCTATTCAGTCACGTAACACACCACACACTAACGAGTGAGTATAGAGGACCAGCAACAGCGAGCGCACGGCCCGCCGTTGCAGACGTGTGGCGGGGCTTATTTTTGCCGAACCACATTCCGGTCCAGGAAATTGTGGATTTCGCTGCTGATCTCGTTCAAGTGTGTTTCCAGTGCGAAGTGCCCGGTGTCGTAGAAATGTACCTCGGCTTTGGGAATATCACGCTTGAATGCTTTCGCGCCTGCAGGGAGAAAAAATGGATCGTTCTTTCCCCAGACGGCCAACATCGGCGGCTGATATTTGCGGAAATACGCCTGGAACTCGGGGTAGCGCTTCACGTTGGTGGCGTAGTCTGCGAACAGGTCCAGCTGGATTTCATCGTTACCTGGTCGCGAAACGAACGCGTAATCCAGGGTGTAAGTTTCAGGCGCGATACTGTCAGGGTCCGCTACGCCATGCGTGTATTGCCACTTGATTGATTCTGGTTTGAGCAGCTCGCGCAATGCGTTGCGGTTCTCGGCAGTTGGAGCGTTCCAGTAACGTTGAATCGGGTTCCAGCCCTCGCTGAGGCCTTCAACGTAAGCATTCCCGTTCTGGCTGATGATTGCGCTGATTCGATCGGGGTGTGCGACGGCCATCCGCCAGCCTACAGGCGCACCGTAGTCGAACACTTGAAGGGCGTAGCGATTCAGCGCAAGTGCTTCAGTAAATCCGTCCATGGTTTTGGCGATGTTGTCGAACGTGTATGAGTACTTCGCCCGATCAGGGCTGTCCGAGAAGCCAAACCCTGGGAAGTCAGGGGCAATCACGTGGTAACGGTCCGCCAGCTTCGCAATCAAGTCGCGATACATGAATGATGAGGTAGGGAATCCATGAAGCAATACGATGGTTGGCGCCGATGGGTCGCCCGCTTCCCGATAGAAAATGCGGACCCCTTTTACCTCTACAAAATGGTGTTGGACGTCGGTTACCCTTTGGTGGCTGATTTCGGCTGCTTCCACGCCTGCGCTGGCGAGCGCGGCACTGAGGGCAGTTGCGGCTAACAAAGTCTTGATGCTCATGCAAACTCCTTCGACACTGAATGAAAAAGATAAGTGGTTTATCAGGCGGTGAGTTCATGGCTTATCGGGCGTCAGGCGCACCAACTTGATAGGGCTATATTGCCTATTTCAATCAATCAACATAATCTGAGAATCTCGGTA
Organism: Pseudomonas sp. PvP025; assembly: GCF_017832155.1. Lineage (NCBI taxonomy): Bacteria > Pseudomonadati > Pseudomonadota > Gammaproteobacteria > Pseudomonadales > Pseudomonadaceae > Pseudomonas > Pseudomonas sp. PvP025. The sequence goes on from NZ_JAFIBJ010000001.1 coordinate 1,169,697, forward strand.
ATCTCCCTACCAGATATTGGAATAATCCATGGACAGATTTGAGGCAATGAAGCTGCTCGTGGCGGCGATTGATGCTGGCAGCCTGACGGCAGCCGGACGGCTAGCCGGTATCCCTCTCCCCACCATCAGCAGGAAAATTTCTGACCTGGAGATGCTGATAGGTAGCCGTTTATTGATTCGAACCACGCGTAGGCTCTCGTTGACCGATGCAGGAGAGGCTTATGTGGCTGCTGCGCGCCGAATACTGGAGCAGTTGGAGGTTGCCGAACGCGAAGCTGCCGGAGAATTCATTGTCCCCAAAGGCGAACTGGTCCTGACCGCGCCAATCATGTTCGGCCGGCTGCATGTGCTGCCGATCGTCAACGCGTTTTTAGGAGAGTTTTCCGAAATCAACATCCGGCTCTTGCTTTCTGATCGCAACGCTCACCTCGTTGAAGACCACGTGGACATGGCAGTGCGCATTGGAGCACTCGCTGATAGCGGCATGATCGCCACTCGCGTGGGGGCCATGAGAACTGTCATTTGCGCGAGTCCCAGGCTGCTGGACGAGTATGGAAGACCTGAATGTCCCGCAGATCTGCAGCATTTGCCAACCGTGCGACTTGACGCCCCTATGCCTTTTCAACACTCAAAACATGGCGTGGCGGAATCAACGAGGCGGATGACCCCGCGCTTATCGGTGACGACCGCTGAAGCAGCGGCGCAGGCCGCCACTGATGGAGTGGGAGTCGTTCAGTTATTGCACTACCAAGTCGCGAAAGCGATCAGCGAGGGACTGCTGGAAATTGTGCTGGAAAAATATGAGCCTTCGTCGGCGCCTATCAACCTGATCCACATCTCACCTGGGCATATGCCCCTGAAAATGAGGCGATTCCTGGATTTTGCTATTCCTCGGTTTCGTCAACGCCTGGATCAGTAAACTCAGCGATGGAGTGCGTAATCAATACTAATGTTATAAGGCTCATATTGGGTATTTTGGCGCAGATACGCCGACGACATGGGCTAAAGGCTGGAAACCTCTAAGCTGGCTATTGTTATTTTGGCTTTGATCGCCGGACAACCCGTAGACCAAAAAGCCATTGCTGGAATTTGGGCGCCCCTCTTCATAATTGATGGCTGCAATCGCGGGAATTTGTCATTTTTCTACGAAGTGTTTAAGAACAAAATCAAGAGACCGGACCCTCCACCACGATTACGATTACGATTACGATTACGACCAACGCCGACTGGCTCGGAAGGTCTAGGAATTGTTATGCCATTCATCGTTGCCTGTGTTGTTTCTCTGTTTTTTTGGACTGTTGTTTCAGCCATCACAGGAGCTGAGGAGCCTTGGGACCTGGCCAGTTACTGGACCATCATCTATCCCGCCGCGCTAGCGTTGTCCGTGATCCTTGGAGCCGTTCTAAAAAGCTCACAGTGGTCCGCAGGCGCCATCGTAATGCTCTCTCAGGTCCCCGTGGTTTTGGCGACTTCTGGTACATCCCCGTTGCTAGCTGCCGGTATCATCGTTGCGGCCGTTCTCTCAATTCCGGCCATAACGCTGTCATGGCTCGCCGGCAAATTGCGCTCGGGTAAGAAAGGACGATGGACATCTACGAAGAAATGAAGGCACCGTTCCAGGAGCACCCGCGACGAGTACTGAATACACAATACAGATTGAGCCAGATAAAAAAATGGCAGCGAGCTGGACAGTACGACGTTACCACCAACTCGCTCAAATACGACTTTGAGGTCATAACGACTAATGAGACCGCACATGGCCGACAACTGTTGAGCGGCACCACCATGCCGCTCCATAAATGGGGCTCCAGAATGGTGTACACCTTCGTCCGGTCGTCCGGTGAACCTGTGAGGTTGCATTGCGCGATTGCACTCATCCTGGCGCCTTGGCGAAAGGCGTCTGGCAAAGTCACCTTCTCGACCCCTGCCGTTCACGTTAAGTAGAAAGCATCGCCCTTAAGTCATCAGTTTTGTTGAACTCGCTGCGCTACATCGCAAAGCCACCGGCGCAACAGTTGGGCCGCCTCGCCCAACACCACATCGTTGGCCTGCACCACGTAATAGCCTTTACCCGTCTTTAGTACAGCGTCAAAGACCGGTACGAGAAGGCCTCGCTGTACGTCTTCCTCAACCAGCCAAGGGCTGGTGAGCACTAGACCTTGATCGCGCCGGGCCGCGTCGATTGCCAGCTCAGACTGATCGAATTTGAGGCTGCTGGAGAAGCTATCGGGAGACATCCCGACCGATGATAGCCATTGAGACCAGTGGGCATGAGACGTCGTATAGAGCAAGGTTGCTCCCAGCAAACAATCAAGGCTATGCAACTGGAGCCGTTCGCGGTAAGCCGGGCTGCAATAAACCCTTACCTCGTCCGGCAAGAGCAGTTCTGCGTTCACGTCACTGCCATATCCATCGAAATGCCGCACTGCCAGGTCGCAAGTAGCGTCATTGAAATCCACAGCCTCGGTAGATGCGCTCACGTGCAGTTGCACCTCTGGATGACGTTCCGTGAACAGAGGCATGCGCTGTGCGAACCAGGAGTTAGCGAACGCCGGCGGCAGGCTTAAACGTACCTGTTTCTCCCTGATACCGCGGACGGCGAGATTGGCGGTCTCTAGCTGGCGAAGCGCCGGCTTGACTTGCTCCCAATAGCTCAGCGCTTCAGTGGTCGGTCGTAGCCTGCGCGCAGCACGCACAAACAGCGGCGTTCCCAGCCAACTTTCCAGCTTGCGAATTTGTTGCCCTACGGCTCCCGGCGTCACAAACAACTGGCTCGCCGCAAGACTGACGCTTCCCGTTCGCATGACCGCATCAAAACAAGCTATGGCCCGAAGGGGCGTATCAGCTCTCATAACGTAGTTTTTCTCTTCTATAGGCTGAAAACACGTGATTTGTAGCGGCTTGCTTACTTTCGCACAATCGAAGTTCGCCGCAAGGCAACAACACATCCCAACTTCCAAGGAAAGACCAATGCCGATTGTTCGAGCAACCTGGTTTGACGATAAATCACTAGCGGTGAAAAGCAGGTCGTCGCAGCCCCATAAAGGGTTGCCCAAATCAAAAGGTATCGATAAATGAGAAAGTCAGTAGACGGAACCGCCACAGCGGTGATGGTTCTGCTATGCCTCATATGGGGTGCTCAGCAAGTGGCGATCAAAGCGGTTGCGGACGACATAGCCCCTATCATGCAGGTCGCCGCTCGCTCCGGCGTCGCTGCATTCCTGGTCTGGCTAATAGGAAAATGGATCATGCGGGAGGTGTGGTTACCAAACGTTTGGTGCCGCTCCGGGTTAGTCGTGGGCGTTTTATTTGCCACTGAGTTTCTGCTGGTTGCGCAAGGACTACGCTGGACAAGTGCTTCGCATATGACGGTTTTTCTGTATACAGCGCCGTTATTCGCCGCCATCGGCCTGCATCTGCGCCTGACGGAGGAGCGCCTTGGTGCAATTCAATGGCTTGGCATGTCTCTAGCGTTCGCGGGTATTGCCATCACCTTTCTCATGCCACGTGAGGGGGTAGCTACTCAGCTAGCCATAGCAGACAGTCTGCTGGGTGATCTGTTGGGTTTGTGCGCAGGTGCCGCATGGGGATTCACAACCGTGGCGGTGCGTACCAGCCGCCTCAGTGAGGCACCCGCAACCCAGACTCTGTTCTACCAACTCGCGGGCGCGTTTCTCCTCTTGTTGCCCTTGAGTCTGCTGCTAGGCCAGAACGCAGTGACCTTTTCAACCCATGCTGTGGTCAGCTTGATTTTTCAAACAGTGGTTGTGTCAGTAGCAAGCTACTTGATCTGGTTCTGGATGCTTCGTCGCTACCTCGCAGCTCGCCTTGGCGTGCTGGCTTTCATGAGTCCGCTCTTTGGCGTACTCATGGGGTACCTATGGCTTGGAGAAAAAACAAGTTACGGATTTCTGCTGGGTGCAAGCCTCACTATTGTTGGCCTGCTGGTAGTGAATCTCAGCAAGTCAGGCGGATAGACTCAGGAGGAAAGCCGTTATCTGAGACCCAAAAATCGCAAGGCGAAGGTGCAGTGATGAACACCTTCATCCCGTTGAAGCATCCAGAACCACGCTTATTCAACAGCGCCTTGAAATCCGTATGGCGAACTCGTACTAATCACCAGTGGCTGCTCTAGAACGCCTTAAATATTTATATACGGTAGCCCGTGATAGCGATAACAGCTCGCAAATATAATGGGTTGCATTGCGCAGCGCGAAGACGCCGCCTTTATCCATTTCGCCAATCAGTGCCACCATTTCTTCTGACGTAAGCGACCCCAACGTCACCCTGCGAGCCCTCAAAAATTCATCCATGACAGAATGAGCTAACTCTTGAAAATCTGTGGCGAACAATGCTGGAGGCTTCTCGACGGTCTGTTCAATACCTAAAAATGATGCAGCGATTTCTGCCATCCCGCTCATGACCGTGATGTCAAAATTTACGCATAAGAGCCCGATCTGAATTCCGTCAGGATCCCGGAGCACCGCGGTAACCGACCTTAGCTGCCGGCGATCAAAATTCACCTTTCTATAAGGGCCCGCCACATCTCCCTCGAATGATGCCCCGTCGTTGATATCCGTCAATGAACTGTCGCCGACCCGCCGCTGAGAGAACACATTGAAGATATGTGCAATCTTTCCGGAGGCCAAGTCATGAATAATGACCTCGGCGTGCGGATCCAGGAGCTTCGCAATCGCCTGGGCGCTGCTGATGTAATTATCCAGATGTTTATTCACGGTAAAAATATGCCTCGAAAAAAAACACAAAACGTCTTCGGGATACTAACTGTATTTTTGTGCTATGGTTATTCCGCTTTTACTGAAGCGCCCGATTGTAGCGCCATATCCCGTCTAACGGCGGCGGGTAGCCGCCAGTCAGCCGGGTAAGCGCAACGCCCGTCTTTCAATAGCCGATGGAGCAATCGATGAATATCTACACCCAAGCGCAAATCATCAGTGCCTTGTGCCCGAGAGACGCTGCTGCGCTGATCGCAGCAGGATTCATTGCTCATGCTAACGGACGGGGGCAACTACCTCCGGTTCAAAGCTTTCAGTTTCCGGACAGCAACGGTGACTGCTGCGTGAAGTCGGCTTGGATGCTTGGAGACGAGGTGTTTTCAGTCAGGGTCTCGGCGGGTTTCTACGACAATCCTGCGAAGGGTTTTTCCAGTAATGATGGGCTGACGCTGATTTTCTCGGCCTTGACGGGGCAACCCGTCGCTTTGCTTCGGGATGGCGGCTGGCTGACCTCAATGCGTACAGCGCTGGCGGGGCAAATCGTGGCAAGAGCTATGGCGCCTTCACAGGTGAAAGGCATTGGTGTGGTGGGTACCGGCGATCAGGCACGCATGCAACTGGAACAACTGATGCCCGTCACGCCATGTCGACGCTTGACGGTTTACGGTCGCAACCGGCAAGGCTTGGAACAATACTGTGAGTTTGCCGAAGCTTTAGGCTTTGATGTTGTTGCCACCCAAGATGCAAAGGACGTTGCGACCCACTCCAACCTGATCATCACGGCGACACCCTCTCGCGAAGCCATCATAGCGAATGAATGGGTCAACCCAGGGACACACATCACGGCTATTGGCGCAGACAGCCTTGGCAAGCAAGAGCTGGATGTACACCTGGTTGCACGTGCAGATGTCATTGCTGTGGACTCAATAGAGCAATGCTGCCAATTCGGTGAGATTTCAGGAGCCTTCAAATCCGGCCTGATCGACAAAGGCAGCCTTGTAGTACTCGGCAGCGTACTGAGCGGTCACGCCATCGGACGACAGGACGACACGCAGATTACCATTGCAGACCTTACAGGCTTGGGCGTACAGGATGCTCAGATTGCGAAATGCGCGGTGGCATCATTAGCGCACTCGCGGACAGCAAAGCGATAAGACGGGGTTTAAATGATGAAGCTTGACCCATCAGGAGTCAGTAAGGCCCCGGTGATTCAATGGGAGGCCCATGCGTGCTTGCCATTGATTCCCGGACAGGATATGTCCCGCCTGAACAGGTATCGAAAAGCCGGCTTCCATCATGTGTCGATCAACGTTGGCATGGACATGACCCCGTTTGAAACTGTGATGCGAACGATTGCGGGGTTTAGAAGCTGGCTGGCTGATCACCCGGAAGACTTTGTCTTGGTGGACACCGTCGACGATATCTACCACGCGCGCACGTATCGAAAGCTCGCGGTCTCCTTTGACATCGAAGGTTCAAATATGCTGCTACAGGATCCTGCGATGGTGGCACTGTTCGCAAGCTTAGGGGTTCGCCAAATGTTGCTCGCCTACAACCGCGACAACAGTTGCGCTGGCGGCTGCCATGGAGCAGGTACCGGATTGACCCCCCTGGGACGCAAGATCGTACAGGGTATTAATACAGCAGGAATTGTCATTGACTGTTCGCACGCCAGCAAACGCTCAAGTCTTGAGATTATGGAAATTTCACAGCACCCCGCGGTTTTCTCTCACACCAACGTTAAAGCGATTTTTGACCACCCGCGAACCATCGACGACGAACAAATATTCGCGTGTGCCGCTCAAGGTGGAGTGATCGGACTGACAGGCTTGGGCATATTCCTGGGCGATCCCTCCGCTTCGGTGGACAGTTACATTCGACAGATCGACTATCTGGCAGAGCGCATCGGGACGAGCCATATCGGAATAGGTCTGGATACCGAGTTGCACCCTGAGCATAAAGATCTGCCGGAAGGTGAAGAAGAGAACGACTGGTGGCCGATTGAACACTATGGCCAGATGAACGGACACACCCAGTTGCAGCCAGAGACACTGGGTGAGGTTGCACAACAATTAACGCGCTTGGGTTATGCAGATGCGGATATCCAGGCGATCTGCGGCAATAATTTCATGCGTATTGCAAAGGCAACCTGGCCAAGACCGAAAGCTGGGGCTTGAATAGCACCCGTTAATTGAGCTCGCGTCTGATCAATTGGATGAGCAATTCAACGCGCTACAGAAGCGTGCAGCCGTTCCAGGCTGTCAATCGAGTGCTGGCGCAGACGCGCCCCGGCCAACACTGCGTCTGAATCCACTATCGCCTTGAAGATTGCCTGGTGCTCGCCCAACGAGATATGGATGGACTGCGGTGTGTGTCGCAACGAATAGCTTCTGAACAGTTTGAGTTGCACTACCAAACGACGATAAGTGTCGTATAGCGCTTCATTGGTCGTGAACCGGGCGAGCAGATCGTGGAACTCGAAGTTCAGGATAATGTAGGCCGAAAAATCCTCTCGCTGGACAGCGTCAGCCATGCTATCGAGCACGCTGCTGATGTGAGCGCAAGCATCTGGCGTTAGATGTTGAGTGACCAATTCGCCTATCAGACTTTCGAGCGAAATTCGTACCTGATAGATCTGGACGGCCTGACTCAAGTCAAGCTGGCGCACACGAACCCCGCAATTCTTCTCGAAAATCACCAGGCCTCGCTCTTCCAGCATGCGAAACGCCTCGCGCACCGGCCCCCTGGAAATCCCCAAGTCATTGGCAATCGCCGCTTCGCGTAAAGGATCGCCAGGCGCTAGTTCGCCGGTGGCAATGCGCTGCTCAAGGCGCTCATGCGCCAATGTGGTAAGCGATTGGGTACGCAACAGAGCTATGGCGTCGAGAGAACTCATCAAAAACGTCCAGCTTAGAGATAGGTGGCAAAGCCTACCAAACCTTCAATAGATTTGCATATTGTCAACAATATGCAATAAATGACGCCTAGGATGCCCCCATACCCCGCAAACTGTTAAGGACATCCGACCATGTTTCGAAAGCTTCTGCATACCGGCGCAATGGCGCTTGCGCTTACGAGCACCTCTCTGGTCGCCCAGGCGGAGTCCGTCAAGCTCGCCGTCACTGACCTTGTTGGGCTTGAAGAGCTACAGCGCGAATTTGGTCCGTTTAAAGCCGAGTTGGAGCGTGCGAGTGGGCTGAGCATTGATTTTTTGCCTGTGACCAATCGCACTGCCGCCCTGGAGGCTCTTCGCTTTAAAAAGGTGGATTTTGTTCTGGCGGGTCCAGCGGAATATGTGGTGATGCACAAGCGTGCGAATGCCATCGTGGTAGCGGGCTTATATCGACCTAATTACTACTCAATGATCGTGGTGAAAGCCGATAGCCCTGTGTTTTCTCTGCAAGAACTCAAGGGGCAGCGCCTGGGCATGGGACCGGTCGGTTCGACCTCGCGCCAACTCGGCCCCATGCAGTTACTCGCCGATGCCAACCTCGACCCGCTCAAAGACGTCAGTGTCACCAACACCAATTTGCGCTTGGCATGGGAGGGCCTTAAACGGGGCGACCTGAGCGCCATGGGCATGGGCCGCTCGGACTACGAAACCTTTATTGCGCAGGAGCCGCAAGACCAACGTAATGCCTTTCGTGTGCTGGCACGCGGCGGTGATTTGCCGAGCGATCTGCTGATGGCGGGTGAGCATGTCCCCGCCGAAACGATTGCGAGTCTACGCAAGGCGATCGTGGATAACTCGGCAGCGTTGATCAACAGCATCAGCCAAGGTCCCGAGCAAGTGAAACGTTATCAGGGCATGCGCTTTCTCTCCGCTATCGCCGACAAGGATTACAACGTGGTGCGCTCGATGTATCGCACTGTGGGGTATCCGGAATTTTCTGACTTCATAGGTGAGTGACATGAATGCCTCGGCACCTCCGAATATTTCGAACACCGCATTGCGGGTGCGTGACCTGAGCAAGCAGTTTGAAGGTGCTCCCACACCCGTGTGGTCCAATGTTTCCTTCGATGTTCCCCGAGGTCAGCGGGTCGCCATTGTGGGTGGAAACGGCGCCGGCAAAAGCACCCTGTTGCGTTGCTGCATGCGGCTTGTAGAACCTGACAGCGGCAGCGTCGAATTCGCTGGGCATAGCGTCACTGGCCTGGGCCTGAGGCCGCTCGCCAAAGCGCGTTCGCAGGTGGGCTTTGTGTTTCAAAAACACAATCTGGTCAGCCGCCTTTCGGTGTTGACAAATGTGTTGCACGGCGCGATGGCCTACTCGCGGACGCCGCGCTTGTGGTTCCACTCCATCGCCACTCGCGAACACCTCGACTACGCCATGCATTGCCTGGAGCAAGTTCATCTCGGGCACTTGAGTGGTCGCTATGCCGGCGAACTGTCGGGTGGCCAGTCACAACGAGTGGCCATTGCTCGCGTACTGATGCAAAAACCGAAAATGATCTTTGCCGACGAGCCCGTCGCCAGCCTCGACCCACAGGCGGGAGAGGACGTAATGCAGGTGTTCTCGGCGTTAGTGCGCAGCCAGAACCTGACCTTGGTATTCGTCACCCATCACTTGGATCACGCCTTGCACTACGCCGACCGCGTACTGGGACTGCGCGACAGCAAGCTGCATCTGGATGCGGTGAGCCAGCAGTTAAGCGTTCAGCAATTGCGAGGCCTGTATGAGTGATAAATCCACGGCCGGCCTGCCAGCTCGTTTCGAGCGACCCTCACTGGTTTCAGCCTTGCTGTTCGCGGGTTTTATCGCCTTGTTCTGTTGGTCGGTCTCGGCGGCGGGCCTGTCGTTGCCGCAACTGCTCAGCGGTTTGCCGAACATGGCGAAGATTGCCGGAGAAATGGTGCCACCCGCCACGGACCGCATAAGCCCAATGCTGGTGGCAGTGCTGGTCACTTTCCAGATGGCGTTGGTCGGTACTGTACTGGGCGTGCTGATCAGCCTGCCCCTGGCGGTGCTGATGGCGCGTAATTACACGCCGCATCCCTTGGTGCGCACCTTCGTTCGCAGCGTGGTGAGCTTTATCCGAACCGTTCCGGATTTGGCATGGGCACTGTTTTTCGTTGCTTCCGTGGGCCTGGGTACCTTTGCCGGCACCCTGACCCTGGTCATGGACACCGTGGGCTTTTGCGCGCGTTTTTTTGCCGAGGCCATTGAGGAGGTTGATGACGGGGCGCCCGAAGCATTGACCGCCATCGGTGCGCCTCGCGCTTCGATAGTGGTCTGCGCCGCGCTGCCGATGGCAATGCCGAGCCTTATCAATACCAGCCTTTTCGCCCTTGAAAAATCCGTACGTGCCTCCGTTGTACTGGGCCTGGTAGGCGCCGGCGGCATTGGTGCGGAACTGGCGACGGCCATGGAAATGTTCCGCTTCGACCAAGCCGCCACCATCATTCTGCTGGTGTTCCTGCTGGTTCTGTCAGTGGAAAAACTCTCGTCACACGCACGCGTAGCGTTACTCAAAAAACGGCGCTAAACGCCTCATTCGAATTATTCAAAAGGAGTCATCATGAACAGCACTATCACCATCAATGGTAAATCCTACCGTCAACCTGAACGCCCCGTCGTAGTGGTGTGCATCGATGGAGGAGACCCGGAGTATCTTCACCAGTTTCTGGCAGAGGGGACGGTACCCAATATCCAGCGGTTTGTTGAAGAGGGTTACTCCACGGTCGCCATGGGGTCGATGCCTTCGTTCACTTGCCCGAACAACATGTCGATCATTACTGGAACGCCCGTGGCCAAGCATGGCATATCCGGCAATTACTACCTGGATACCGCTACCTGGCAACCGGTCGTCATGACGGGCCCTGAACTGCTGCGCGGCGAAACAATTCTGGCCGGATTTGCCGACGCCGGTGCCAAAGTGGTGACCATTACGGCCAAGGACAAACTGCGCCGCCAACTGGGCAAGGGGCTGGATGTCAGCCAGGGTCATGTGTCGTTCTCATCGGAATTCGCCGACCGTTGTACGCTGGCGGAAAACGGTATTGAAAACGTATTGGAATATGTCGGCATGCCCAGGCCTGACATGTACTCAATGGAGCTTTCGCTATTCGTATTGGAAGCGGGGATCAAGTTGCTTCAGGACCTGCGCCCGAGCCTGATGTATCTCTCACTGACCGACTTCGTTCAACACAAGTGGGCACCCGATCACGACCAGGCTCGGCAGTTCTACCAAGCATTGGACGATGCCTTCGGCCGGCTGGTCAACGAAGACATTGTGTTGGGACTGATCGCCGATCACGGCATGAGTGACAAAAGCAACGAAGACGGTGAACCTAATGTAATCTGGCTACAAGATATTCTCGATGCGGAATTTGGAGCGGGCGAAACCACAGTGATCTGTCCCATCACCGACGCATTTGTTGCCCACCACGGTGCACTTGGCGGGTTTGTGCGGGTTTGGACACGAGGCAATGTCAGCGCTCAAGCGGTCATTGATCGAGTAGCGGCGATCGACGGAGTTGATCTGTCCCTGGACAAGAAAACCGCATGTCGACTGTTCGAGCTGCCGGAAGATCGCGAGGCGGATGTGATAGTGGTGTCGAGAAAAGATGTCTGCCTCGGCAGCTCTGCCAAGCTGCATGACCTGGAGGGCTTGAAAGGCAACCGCCTACGAACCCATGGCGGCGTCTCGGAAACGCGGGTTCCATTCATTCTTAACCGACCATTGAATACAGAATACCGCCAGCAAGTCGCTTGCAGCGAAATCAAGAGCTACCAAATCTTCGACTTTGCTATTAATGGCACGCAGTAGTCTCTGCGGATTGACGGGTGTGTCAATTAGCTTGATGACGCACCTTTCTCACGCTTTAAAACTCCCAAACGGTATGTGAACGTCCGCTTTTGGCCGTGGCTGAGAGTCCGCTATTGGCCGATTGTTGCCTGTTGTCAACAGATAAAGGCAGTCGGAGGAGGGGATCAGCGGTCGAGTTACAGAAGCATTTTTCAGGCAGTTACCCAACGGGATTGTTTGGTATTTTTCCCCTCGGAGGCATCAGGCAGCGCTCCGCATGTGTCGCCTAGCCGACGTCACTCCGGCGCCATCAGCACCGCGAGTGTCATTTTAATGAACTCTTCGTTTCGGCATTTAGCACCCAAAAATATCTTTGCCAAGAAAGCTGTCACTGCCGGTGTCGTTGGTTCGGCTCATGCGAAACCTAGGCTCTGTAGGTAGACCCAAGAAACAGTGACCTGCTGCTCATAAATCAGACGGAAGGCACATTGGATATCTAAAGTTGTTACGCACAGGGCAGAAAACTCCTATGTTGTTTATATCCGCAACAAAGTTCAAGGATCGAACCCATGACCCAGCGCCAATCTAGCCGCATCCCCCCTCCCGGTTATCCGCGTTTTCGCTGGTTCGCTTTCATCCCGGTCGTACCCGCTGTGATTTGGACGTAAGCGTTCAGCGAAGTCACCTATCCGATCCCAGCGATAAGGGCGATGTTCTCCACCTAAAAATACGTGGACACCATCACCCTTATTGTCAGGATTACCATGCGCCAAAGAACTTCCTATCCCAAACCCTTTAAAGCCCAAGTCGTCCAAGAATGTCTGCAACCTGGCGTGTCTATGGCCAGCGTAGCCCTGCGGCACGGCATCAACGCCAATTTAGTTCGAAAGCGGATACCCGCATATCGTGATCATCAGGCGTCGGCATTGCCCGCTTTCGTCCCGATGAAACTAGCGCCCGCGATCCAGCTCGATCAGCAAATGCCCGTCAGTATCGAGATCCCTTTCGGGCAGCAAAAATTGACCGTGCACTGGCTCTCTTCAAACCCTGAAGGATGCGCTCGTTTTATCCGTGAGCTTGCCCATTGATCCGTATCGACGACATCTGGCTTGCCACCGAGCCCATGGCCGAATCCGCCGACCTGCTCAATCAGGAAAGCTACGGAATTCGCGACGAGATGACCGAAGTGTTGGTCAACCTGCAATTCCAGGACCGGGTCAGCCAGATTCTCAGCCACGTGCGAGACAACATGCAGAGATGACACTAGATTGTCTTGCTCATCGCAAACGTATGCATCTACGGTCAGGAAACTCTTCGATACGAAACAGTGGCGATGAAATGAGATTGGATATTGGTCGCTCTCGACATGAGGGTGAACTTGCCCTGAAGGACAGGTTGACCATCGGGGTAGGTGCAGGTTTTGTTACTCGGCGGTGAAGCATCGAGTAACCTTCTATGAGCCCGGGAGCGCTACATCACGTTTGTGCTGCAAACGGCGGGTCAGCATTGCAAGCGTCACGGCCAACGCACCGCATGAGCTGATAACCAGCGCCATTGGCAACGCCGTACCATCGTGAAGTACACCCACCAGCGCGGCCGCTGCTGCCGCCACGCTGAACTGCAGGCAACCGAGCAATGCTGACGCGCTGCCCGCACGCGCCCATTGCCCGTTCATAGCGCAGGCTGAGGCATTGGGGGTGATGGAGCCCAGGCAGGCAATGCAAATAAACAAGGGCACCAGCAGGGGCCAGAGCTGTTCGGTGCGCAGACCGGCAATCGCCAACAATGCCAGTGCAGCAGCGAGGTACATCCAGATAACCCGCGACAACAGGAACGCAGGCCCCTTTTTGCCCACCAACCGGGCATTGAGCTGCGAGACCAGAATGAAACCCGCCGCATTGGTACCGAACAGCCAGCCATAGTGCTCAGGCGGCACTCCGTACAGCTTGATGAACACGAACGGCGAACCGGCGATGTAAGAAAACATCCCAGCCATGGCGATCCCGCCAGTGAGCGCGTGGCCTAGAAAAATACGATCGCCCAACAAGCGGCGGTACTGAGTCAGTGCGCCTGATAAAGGCTGGCGAGGATGAGTGGCGGGCATGCTTTCCGGCAGGCCCAGCGCCACGGCTATTGAAGCCAGCGCACTGAACGCCGTCAGGCTGATGAAGATCGACTGCCACCCATAGAGGTTGACCAGCAAGCCGCCGAGCATGGGCGCCAGAATCGGCGCCAAGCCCATCACCAGCATTAATTGCGAGAATACTTTGGCCGACTGAACGGCATCGCACCTGTCGCTGACAATGGCTCGGGCAATCACCATCCCCGCACAGCCGCCCAGCGCCTGAACGAAGCGCGCGCCGATCAGCCATTCCAGATTCGGCGCGAAGGCACACGCCAGCGATGCGAGGGTGAAGAGCGAAGCCCCGAACAGCAGCGGGATACGTCGGCCGAAGCGATCCGCCACCGGCCCGTAAGCCAGTTGACCGATGGACAAGCCCAGAAAATATGACGCCAGGGTCAACTGGACATGCTTCTCGTCAGTGCCAAACGCCAGGGCAATGGCCGGGAAGCCAGGAAGATAAAAGTCGACGGCCAAGGGGCCAAAGGCGCTCAAGGCACCGAGAATAAGGATCGCGCGCAGGTTCATCAGACATCCAGACGATATTCAGAGCAGAGGGGGTACCCAACCCCGCAAAGCCCAGACATGGTATGCACTTAAGTTTAAGTGGACACCAGTTCTAGCCTTTTAAGCGGGTATTTCATGCAGCCAACACGCTATTCCTACTCCAACTCCTTCAAAGTCCAGGTCATTCAGGAGTGTGCCCAATCCAGCGAAATGGAGCTGGATACCGATCAACTTCCGGCGCTGGTAGATGACTTGGCCGGACGCATACGCTGCTATGAAACGTCAATCCACTGGACGCCTGTAGCCAACTTGGACAAGCTCGGTGTTTGCTAGCTGCGATTGTCTGCAGTGGGCTACCCGTTGGCAACAGTCATCAAGACGCTAGTTCAAGTCGAGACCTTCCTCAAGTATGGACTGTTGCACGGCTTCACGGCTCTTCACACGCTCGTACCAAGCTTGCAGGTGATGAAGACTGTCAAGATGAAGTGGCGTATCCTCGTAGGACTTAAGCCAGGACGCCTTAGCCCATCCAGTCACCGCAAACAGGTAGGTGTCAGCGACCGTGAATTTTTCACCCATAAGAAACTGTTTGTCTGAGAGATGCTGATTAATCCAAGCGTAGCGTTTCTCCAGCTTCGGTCTTGCGATCTCAATGTAATCTCCTGCCGGAGTAGCATAAAAGAGCGGAATAAAGCCCTTATGGATTTCCGTTGAGAGGAAGGCGAGCATTTCCTGAAGCTTGTATCTTTCAAACGTTCCGTTGGCTGGAGCGAGGCCTATTTCGGGGTGCTGGTCCGCAAGATATTGAATGATTACAACTCCCTCCAAGAGCAGTTCACCATTATCAAGCTCAAGCGCAGGAATGTAGCCGTGCGGGTTGACCTTGTAAAAATTCTTTCCCTGTTCTGTTACATGATCTTTGAGGTCGACCTTGATGAATTCGACATTGAGGCCAAGTTCGTTTGCAACGATGTGTGGCGAAAGGGAGCAGGCGCCAGGCTTGTAGTAGAGCTTCATTCTGTGATCTCCATGGAATTAATTGTCGTGCTTTAAAATGTGAAGCCTATGTTAGTTCGCTTTGTAAGCGACTCGCTCGCTACGTTTTGCACCGTTTGCATGGATGAGTTACTCATGCGCCACCTTTCCCACAGCCAGAGACAGCGAATCACCAAGAATGCGCCACAAAGCGGTAAGACGCCGACAGTAGGTGCCTTCACTACAGTAAATCAACTCGACATGAAGGCTATCGATAACCGCGATATAAGCATCCTGAAACATTGAAATCTCGTTCGCCGACAGTGCTGGATACCTGTTCTCAAGGCTTACGCCGAAGCGTTCACGAAGACGGTCCAGATAGGCTTCAAAGCCACTTGTAACCGATGCCTTTAATTCCGAAGGCGGAAAGAATGCCGTGCGCAGCAGGAAACGCAGAGCAGCGGAAGACTCGTAGCGGTTTGAAAGATTGTCCGTGTACAGCTTGCCGGGCTCGTCATCATTCGCCGGGACGCTTGCAAACATCTCTTCGATATAGTGCCTCTCCGTCGCCAGCGCCAGATTCAGCACGGCGTTGAACAGATCATCCTTGCTCTTGAAGTGCGCGTATAACGAGGGCTTGCGCATACCTGCCACGACAGCGATTTCATTGAGCGAAGAGGCGTCGTATCCCCGCTCAGCGAAATGCACCAGAGCGATATCACAGATTCTGCTTGCCGAAGGGCTCAGCACTTTCATCGGGATGACCTTTTAATTCAGTGATTTAACGCGGTGATGTGCTCGGCCCTGCCTTCGCGCACACTGACCCAGGTCAGCGCACCCACCATAACGGCGCAGACTATCAGGAATGCGCACCAGGCAATGGCGCCATGGCTGCTCGCCCAGCCGGTCAACGGTGTGGCGAAGGCCGAGATGCCAAGCTGAAACGCGCCGAGCAATGCAGCCGTTGAACCCAGGGCAGTGGTTTGCGAAGACATCACCAGCGTCATCAGTGAGGTTTCTGCAATCCCCAATCCAAGCAGTGCTACCGCAACACCGGCAGCCAGCCAGTACAAACTAGAACCAGATACTGCTGCGCCGTAGGCCATGACAGAACCTGCAAAGATGCAAAAAGCTCCAGCCGTTGCCATGCGGGCCAAACCGTACTTGCCCACAAGTCTGGTAGCCACGACGGCCCCTATGAGAATCGCGATGCCGGTTGCGCCAAACAGCGTACCGAACTGGGCAGCAGGAAGTCCGTATTCCTTCTGATAAACAAATGTAGCGCCGCCCACATAGGCAAAGAGAAAGAAGAACACGGCTGACAGCGCTAAGGCTGGCCTTAGAAAACGACAGTCTTTTGCGATGCGCGCATACGTGCGTATCGCAAGTCTCATATTCAATGGCTCGCGCTTTTGCATGGGGAGTGTTTCAGGCAAAACAGCCATCGAATTCACCGCCACCAGCGCACCGAGAACAGCCAGTACCAGCATGACGGCCCGCCATCCGAAATGCGCCTCAATGTAACCACCCAACCCCGGGGCGATGATGGGAGCAACGCCTTGAATGGTCAGCAGCAGGCCAAAAAGTTTTGCTGCCTGAACGCCCTGAGTGACGTCACGCACCATGCTCATGATGACTACCAACGTCAAAGCACTGCCTATCCCTTGGGCAAATCGTGCCACGAGTAGCCACTCAAGGGTTGGTGCCGCTCCTGCAGCCAGCGCACTCAAACTGAACAGCAACAAGCCTGCTATCAGTGGACGTCGACGGCCCAGGGCGTCGACTACCGGCCCGAACAGCAGTTGCCCAAGCCCCATTGCCAATAAAAAGACCGTGAGCGTCAGCTGAATGCTGGCAACACTGGTCGAATAATCAACCGCCATTTCGGGCAGGCTTGGCAAATACATATCGACGGCTGAGGGCCCCAGTGCGGCGATGGCGCCCAAGGCAATGGCAAACTTCAGTGAAGGATTGCCGAAATGACTCTTTTCCATAACAAACTCATGATAGGCGTCCTACCGGAAGGTAGGATGGTTTGGTGAGGTTAACGAGAACCGAGAGGCAGGGTCAAGCCGTTATTTTCTTAGTGGCCAGGCAGCACCTGCCAGCGCTCCGGGCAAGGCATGCGCACGAAAGTGTTTTAGGCTTCAGTTCAAAGTGTTTTTTTCAAGAAGCGGCTGAAATGAGCGGAATCTGTGAAACATCATTTTTAAGCGATCGAGTTAAGCGACTCAGTGCGCAGAAACGGGTTGGCCAAATCGATCACGCTGCGTTCGAGCCTGGCGCACTGGATGTATCGACAGACGCAGTCACCTTCCGCACCAGCGATGGGAGCGGAGAGGGTGGCCATCTCGTTGTAGTCGGGGCAATTTGGAGGCAACACAGAGGACCATATGGCGCCGTTATCCAGCGCCACGGTTGGCCCACACGCCAATGGGACACTTAGCGCCAATGGCCGTAATTTTGTGGGCAGGATCAGGGTTCAAATTGAACTCTGTGAGAGCCAGATTTGCCTGCGATCTAGGCGCCTTGGTGTATCAGGCAGACCTCTTCATCGCACGCGCGGGCAAGTCTCACTCTAACAGATGGTCTCCGATACCTCTTACAAGCGAAACCTCGACACCATGCTGTTCAGGTCAACCGCCAAGCGGGTCAACTCGCCGCTGGCGGCGCTGGTCTGGGCTGCGCCGTTGGAAGATTGCGTCGACAGGTCCCGGATGTTGACCAAGTTGCGGTCCACTTCACGGGCGACTGCAGCCTGTTCTTCCGCAGCGGCGGCGATGACCAGGTTACGCTCGTTGATCTCGATCACTGCGGTGTTGATGGTTTCCAGCGCCAAGCCTGCGCCTTTCGCAATGTTCAGGGTAGATTCAGCACGTTCAGTGCTGTTACGCATTGAACTGACCGCTTTTTGGGTGCCGCCTTGAATGCTGCCAACCATGCGTTCAATTTCGCTGGTGGACTGCTGGGTGCGATGGGCCAAGGCGCGTACTTCATCGGCGACAACCGCAAAGCCGCGACCGGCTTCACCGGCCCGGGCCGCTTCGATAGCTGCGTTCAGCGCCAGCAGGTTGGTCTGATCCGCCAAGCCACGAATCACGTCCAGAACCTTGCCGATGTCGCGGGACTCTTCCGCAAGATTACCAATCAGATTGGCGGTGCTTTGCACATCCCCGCTCATGCGTTCGATAGCGTTGACGGTTTCGTGAACCAGATCCCGGCCATCGCCTGCTGACGCCGTCGCGTTTTTTGACGCCTCTGAAGTGCTCACTGCGTTACGCGCCACTTCTTCGACGGCGCTGGTCATTTCGTTGACTGCAGTCGCGGCTTGTTCTATTTCGTTGTCCTGCTGCGCAAGGCCACGGGCGCTTTCATCGGTAACTGCGTTCAGTTCCTCGGCAGCGGAAGCCAGTTGTGTTGCGGATCCGGAAATACGCATCAAGGTATCGCGCAGTTTCTCCTGCATTTTTTGCATGGCTAGCAGCAACCGGCCCGCTTCGTCAGTGCCATCAACCTTTATTGGTCGGGTCAGATTACCTTCGGCGATGGTTTCAGCCGCTTCAAGTGCCAACGCTATCGGTTGGGTGATGCTCTTGGTCAGCAGCCAGGCAAACAGCATGGTCAGCAGCGAGGCAATAATGAGGAGGCCGACAACCCAGTTGAACGCAGAGCTGTACTGGTCAGCAGCGGATTGATTGATGATAGCCAGCTGGGCGTTATTGAAGTCAGTAAGCTTATTCAACGCTACGTTGATCTGCTCAGCGTTAGCCGCAGACTCGGCGTTCAGCACGCGCGTTAGCTCCTGCAGATCGCCAGCCCGACTGAGGGTAACAAGGCGCGTTTCAATTTTGCGATATTCACCCATCAGCCGCATATAGTCGTTGTAGTCGGATTGCTCTACAGGGGATGAAATCAGTTTGGCGTATGCTGCCTGCAACTTGTTAAGTTGTTGGTTTTGTTCCTCAAGTAATTCGATGGTCCTGTTCTGAATATTCGGTTCGCGATCAGTCAACAGCCGATGCGATAAAACCCGCATGCGGACGCCCGTCACAGTGAGAGCATTCAGGGTCTGAAAGCTAGGGACGCCATTTATCGCAATGTCGTCGCCAGCTGCTCGGATCTTGCTCATCTGAGACAGGGCGAAGAGGCCGAGAATCAGCATTAGCGCGCCTATCAGGGAGAACCCCAGAAATGCGCGCGGAGCAATGTTCATTGTTCTTATTGTCATGGTTTTCCTAGAGCGTGGAATGTGCTCCCCGCAAGCAGCGGCGGATGGCCCAGCGCATAAGTTTTTATCGGTCGCTTGATGACACACTTGAGCGAAAACAGCTGTGTACCGCATATTAAAACTGATATTGCCCACTCACCAACTTGCACACATCGATTGATGTTGGCCCGATGCAGCCCGATTGCGACAATCTTCAACCCAAATGACCTGAACGCGATTTTCGTTAAGTTGGTAGAGACTCGCTAACAAGGCTGCATATTTCTCCTACAGAATCAGCTCTAGAGGCTGC
This sequence comes from Pseudomonas sp. PvP025, assembly GCF_017832155.1. NCBI lineage: Bacteria > Pseudomonadati > Pseudomonadota > Gammaproteobacteria > Pseudomonadales > Pseudomonadaceae > Pseudomonas > Pseudomonas sp. PvP025. The sequence goes on from NZ_JAFIBJ010000001.1 coordinate 1,189,304, forward strand.
GGCAGCGTGGCAGAAGCTGCTGTGCATAATGGTGCTCAAGGATAGGGGATGGTCGGTTCGATGCCGGCGAACACCGCGCCAGCGCCGTCGTAAGTCGCTTCGCCGAGGAAAGCATGCTGTGTCACTACCATGGAGTCGCGTACGATCCATTGCAGACGATTGTCATTGAAGATGGCTGCAGTCCCAGCCAGTCGATAAGCCTTCATGACTACGTCCGCTCCGGTATGAGCGGCATGGGTAGCGCTGAGGCGCAATAAGTTTGTCTGCTGCAGGGTCACCGGATTACCGGCCAAAAGCGAGGCCCATACAGCTTCGGCGGATTCGTAGAAAAACGCCTGGGCGCTTCGCAGCATCGCCTCTGCCTTACCCAGTTCGCTGCGGTAATAAGCGCGATCACCCAAGCGCGGGGCACCGGTGACAGTCTTGGTGCTGCCCGACATTGCGATCACCAAGTCCAGTGCTGCGCGTGCCAGCCCAAGGTTAACGGCGGCGTGAACTTGCGCCTGGTAGGAAACGGACGGGTAATGATAGAGGGGCTCGTCAATTGTGGAGGCACTGCCACGCACGAAAGTCCACTCGTGTTGGATGTTCTTTTGGTGCAATTTGAGGTCATGGCTTCCCGTCCCTTGCATTCCGACAACATTCCAGTTGTCGACGATCTGCACTTCGCTTGCCGGGAACACAGCGGTCAGCGGTTTGCCTGCCGTCGGTCCTCCACCGTTGGCCGATGTGCCACCGATACCTACACCAATCCAGTTGGCACCTTTGCACCCACTAGCAAACCGCCAGTGCCCGCTGACTTCCCAGCCATTTTCAGTCTCTTTGGCGGGTTGTAGAGGGTAAAGGCCGCCAGCATAGACCTGGTCTGGCCCGTTGGCATAAATCAACGCTTGGGTTGCCTGGGGGAGTGCCGCCAGGTAGATGTTGGCTGAGCCGAATGCGGTTACCCAACCGACCGAACCGTCGGCTTCGGAAACCCGCTCTACAATGCGCAGGAACTCGGCTGGAGCCAGCGCATCGCCACCGAAACATTTGGGAGTACTGGCGCGGAAGATACCGACTGCTTTCATTTTTTCGATCATGTCTAAAGGGACATGGGAGCGTTGATTAAACTCGCCGCGACGCTCGGCAATCTCCGCGATCACATCATCCAGGGAAATCGCCTTGATGCTGATTGGAGCGCCTTTACGTGTGTCACGATCATCGAAATTGTTTTTGCTGTTCATGTTTATTGTTCTCTGGATAGGGTGACTGCATACACGTTCAGGATGCGTGAGCTGATAAGAAAAAATCAAATTCGGAATATGAATAAGCTTAATAATCTGTGGGAATTAACTGTCGTGCCATGCGCCTCTAAAGGGGAGGGCGTTTAAGCGCGATGGCTATTCCTGCTGTCAATAGTTCGTATGAGTAAAGCGAATTTGACCGGATGAACAATCCGTCTCAATATAGATTCACCAAGTCAATAATTACAAGGTGAAGGTTATGGTTAGCGATCAATCAAAACAACATTTTCGGCAAGCGCTGTCATTGTTGTCTGCGGCGGTGAATATCATTACTACCGATGGCCTCCATGGTCGCTTCGGATTAACTGCGAGTGCGGTCTGCTCGGTCACTGATACGCCCCCAACATTATTGGTTTGCATCAACCGTAACAGTTCAATTCATGAGGCGTTGCTGGGCAACAGGGCGTTGTGCGTAAATATACTGACCGGTGATCTGGAGGGTGTTGCGCGACAGTTTGCTGGTATGACTGACCTGCCGCCTGCTGAACGTTTTACCGGCCAGGATTGGCGGACAGGCTCCTCGGGCCTGCCGGTGTTGAACGACGCCCTAGCAAGCCTCGAAGGAAACATAGTAGACATCAAGGAAGTCGGATCGCACTCGGTATTATTTGTCGAAATTAACCAAATTCAGGTCCGTGAAGAGGGCGAGAGTCTGATTTACTTTGGGAGAAACTTTCACCGTCTGGGGCGGGCTGCAGCCGCCAACGTGCAGACTCCTGCGTCCTGAATAATTGCAGTTCCCCATTCGCGGGTTACATGGTTTTGAATAATGCTCGCGCGCATCATTTGATGTGAACTCCAGTACGGCTGCCGGAGGCAAACAGACTAATGATTAACCCGCGCAGCCAGGTTATCCCGGCATCCGATAGGAAATGGCTATGGCAATAAAGTCCCACCGAGATTGACGGCAATTCGATGGGCAGACTCAGCAGCCGATAGCGCTGGTCGCGGTTTAGCTGCATGGCAATGACACGCGGCAGAATCAATGCCAGATTAGTGTTAGCAACGATTTTCGGGGCGATCGTGAAGTTAGGTACTTTCAGAGCGATTTCGCGCGCAATGCCGGCCTTTCCGAATGCTGCATCGGCGGTTAGGCCATGGCCGGTAATATTGCTCGAAACGTCAACATAGCGCAGGGCGAGTATGTCCTGAACGCTCAATTCATCTTCCTGAAAAGGATGGCCGTTGCGCAACAAACAAATGAATTCGTCGTCTAGAAATTTTTCGTAGATGCACTCTTCACCAAGTTCCACTAGATAGCCTATCGCGATATCTACTTCACCTTTGCGCAATGCTATAGCCAGTTGTTCTATAGGCATTTGACGCACATCCAGGCGTACTTTCGGCGCCTCGCGCGCTAGCACTTCCATCACCGTCGGTAGCACATAAAGTTGCGACATATCCGACATGGAGATGCGAAAAGTACGATCCGCTGTTTTAGGTTCAAAGTTCGAAAACATCATTAATGCGCTTTGAATAATAATCAGTGCATGTTCAATGGGGCCGTGCAGGCGAATAGCTGCGTCAGTAGGCTCCATCGACGTTGCTGTTCGTACGAACAGCGGATCGTCAAACACATCACGTAGTCGGCGCAGTGCGTGACTGACGGCGGGCTGGCTGAGGTGTAGGCGTTCGGCCGCGATTGTCAGGCTGCGGTATTCCCAAATAGCCACAAAAGTCCTGAGAAGATTCAGATCGATCGTGGCCATGTTGATGTGCGTCATTATTTACCAGGAGCCTTACGCGTGATGCTGGAGAAGACGCCGTCGCGGTATATCCAGGCATGTATCAGCGCTGCGCAAAGATGTCCTAATACAAGCAGAAACAGAAGCCAGGCGAATAGCCCATGTGCGGCCCGAAACCAAGCGTAAAGCACGGAGCTGACTGGAGCAATTGGTGGAAGGTTCCAGCCCGCGAACATGGTGACAGGCCAATTGCCGGCAGAGAGCGTCGCCCAGCCGAGCAGTGGCAGGCAGAGCATCAGCATGTAAAGCAATAGATGCGAGACATGCGCCGCCATTGCCTGCCAGTACGGTACGCTGGCAGGCAATGGCGGCGTGGCGCTTAAAAGCCGATTGCCTAGACGCAGGATAGCCAAAAGAAGAATGGCGATTCCCAGAGGCCTATGAAGATCAATGAGCCAGGGACGCAGGCTCAGAGAAGACATCATGCCGACGCCTATAAATAGCATGGCCAGGATAAGTACAGCCATGAGCCAATGGAGCACCCGTGCCGCGAAATTGAAATTTTGCACACCGGTGTGCTTCTGCTGGGTATGCATTATTTGGTTTCCTTTTTGCCAACCGCGTCAGTGGCTTTACCAAAACCGATTTCTCTTAACCTGGCGTTATAGGACTGGGAATAAATACCCGCACGGGCTGCAAGCACCGGATCGTCTGAAAGTGCTATTCCTGAAGGTACAAGCGTAGGGTCAAAGTTAATGTCACGACATGCCCCATGAATTTGCTCTACCACCTGGTTGACCTCTAGCGTCCCAGCGATTACCTCCTTGCGATTGCTCGGCCATGGTTGAGAAGGGTCGTTCACCGGATCTCCTGCCTCGGCCAGTTGGAATACCAGATCCCAATACAAGGGTGCTACACCCACACGCTGAGTTATTTCATCAAACAGGAAGTCATGACTGGCTTGCGCATGAGCCTCTTTGCTCAACATCTCTACAGCCGCACGAGGGCGCATGGACCAGCGCACAGGTTGACGTTTTCCATCCGCTGCAATGAGTACGAAGGCGTTGATGGAATTATATTCGGTTCCTGCAAAACTGGCCGGCCAAGTTGCGTTCGCCTCTCGCTCTACAGACTTGCGAGCCTCTGGATATTTTTGAAAAAACGCGGCCACCTTGTCCGGGGCTGGTTGTCCAGTCCCAGCCACCGGTTCAAAGGCTTCGACCTGGGCCAGGAAACCCTCAGCATCCCGAGTCGCGAAGTAGGGTTCGTTGTTGAGCTTCATTCGCCACTGTGACTTATCGTCGCCTACCAGCATGAGTGCCATGCTGACGGTCGCCGTCGAATTGTCCGCCGCATGCGGGTCCACGGTGCCGATTGAAAAACGCCCGACAGCGGGAATGTTAGCCGGTAGAAAAATACGTGAGGTCGACAGAGGGACGGCTGCGCCGCTCGCATGAAAAGTCCCACTGAAACACATACCCTTACCGTGGGCCCGTCGATAGCCTGGCGGAAAATGATCCAGGGAATCACCCAGAAATTCTTTTGTGGTAACGCCGGTGCCTAAGAATCCTCCTGTCCAGGCAAAAGCCAGCACAAGAGCAGTCGCGATACTGAATATGCCCAACAACGGCACTCGATATTTCCATAAGCCCTGAAGGTTATTCTTAAGCATAAAATTCTCAGCTGCACTTTGTCAGGCAGCGCTGGATTGAAACTGCCGAATGGATAGCGCCAACACTAACCGGCGCAAAGCAGTAGTCATGTGTAAGACAGAGGGATTTCAATCGCCGATATGGCAGGAAAAAATCCCGGTGGGCTCAATGGGTTTGCTTGAGCGGCAAAGCATGATAGCCCCTGCGCCATAGCCTGTGTGTGTCATTACATTGCTGAGGACGCCCAAGGCAAATGACGCCGGCGGTGCACCCATTTTGACGTTATATGTCCAGCACCAATCGTGGAGATTTTGATCGTGAACAGCATACTAATATCATATCGTTCGCCGCTTTTTCATCAGCAGTGAGATACACATCTCGATGGTCTGGTTCACCCTCTAAAACATCACAAAGGCATGTGCCACAAACACCCTGCTCGCAGGATATTTCGATATCAATACCTACTTCAGCCAGTGCTTGATAAATGGTCTGCCCGGTCATGACATTGACGGTTTTACCGCTGCGCGCCGCCACAACCTCAAAACCAGACCCATTGGTATCAATGTCGGCCTGAAAGTATTCGCGGTGAATGTGTGCATCAGGGTAGCCGAGTTCAAGAGCATTATTGATAACCCACTCCATAAAACCTCCCGGGCCGCATGTATAGATGTGAGCCGTCTCCTGGCTGCCTCCTAATACGCGTTTGAGGTCCAGTTTGCTTTCAGGTTCATCGTCGAAGTGCAGCTGGACGGCTTGGGAAAATACGGAGCCCTCCAACTCTTCAAGAAACGCACTTCGGCTACGTGAGCGTGCGCAATAATGCATTTCAAACGCCTTGCCCTTGGCTTCAAGCGCATAGGCCATGGCCAGCATCGGTGTGATGCCAATACCCCCTCCGAGCAGGATTGAACGTTCGGCATTCAAGTCCAGCGGGAAATGGTTACGAGGCAGGCTAATGTTGACCTTTACGCCTTCAAGCAATTCCTGATGGACTGCAATGGATCCCCCCCTGGATTGAGGATCTCTCAATACCCCAAGGCGATAAATGCCTGCGTCAGCGGGATCTCCGCACAACGAATATTGGCGGATCACACTTGAGGGGAGGTGCACATCAATATGGGCACCGGCTTCAAAGGTCGGCAAATTGCCGCGGTCTGCCCGCGCCAGCTCGATGACGACCACATCATCACCTTGCAGCACTCGTTTAAGCACGACTACGTTTAGGAGTTCATTCATCGGGTAATACCTGTACGCACGCGGGAAGACAATTCATCTTGATGGTTTAAAAAAAGCTCGCCAATCTTCATTCAGCCTGATCAAAAACACGCATAACACCGGCCTTGAGTGACGTGTGGGCGAGTAAGCCTTCTTCACCCAATTCATGACCTGCGCCCGAATCCTTCATGCCGCCGAAGGGGAGACTGAGATCCAGCACATTGTGGTTATTGATCCAGATAGTGCCTGCCTTCACGCCGCCGAAGAAGCTCGTGATCCGATCGACGTTTTTGGTCCAGATACTGGCTCCCAAACCAAATGAGGTCGCATTGGCGCGCTGGATAACCTCACGGTCGTCCTTGAAGGAAAAGGCTGTTAGCACCGGCCCAAAAATCTCCTTTTGGGATGTGATGCTGTTGTTTGTAAGGTCGGTCAAAATGGTAGGCTGAATATAAGCACCAGGGCTGTTGATCGTTTCGCCCCCACACAGTAATTCTGCACCGGACTCAAGGCCCTGGTGGATCATGCTCATAACCTTGTCGCGGTGGGCGTGATGAACGAGTGGGCCCATCTGCGAACTTAAATCCAGACCCGGGCCAATTTTGATGGTCCGTGCGATTTCAGCGACTCCCGCAGTGACTTCGGCGTAGTGGCGTTCGTGGACGTACAGCCGAGAACCTGCGCAGCAGTTTTGACCATGATTGCCGAAAATAGCCCAGGCAGCGCCGGGAATAGCGATGTTCAGATCGGCATCTTCGGCGATGACGACCGGTGACTTTCCGCCGAGTTCAAGCGTGTACTTTTTCATCAGGGGCGCTGCTATTGCGGCGATTCGTTTCCCTGTCTCGGTCGAGCCTGTAAAACTTATCTTGTCCACGCCAGGGTGCTCAACAAGCGCCGCACCCACTTCATGACCTAGGCCGGTAATGACATTGACAACTCCAGGTGGAATACCAGCTTCATTACACAGCTCCGCCAGGCGCAAAGTAGTGAACGGGGTTTGCTCAGCGGGCTTGAGAACAACAGTGCACCCCGTTGCAAGAACAGGTGCCAATTTCCAGACCGCTTGGCAAAGCGGCACGTTCCACGGGGTAATTGCTGCTACGACACCCAGAGGCGATCGTTTTGTGAAACCAAAGAATTTTTGATCCGGAAGGTAAGGAACGGACAAATCCAGGGTTTTTCCAGAGATTTTGGTGGACCACCCCGCCATATAACGCAGCGTATAAACCGACAGGTCCGCATCGAATGCGCGAGTGTTTCGAATAAGGCGGCCACTGCTGAGCGTCTCGAGTTCAGAAAGCTCCTGAGCATTTTCCGCAATCAAATCAGCTAGCCGCAGCATCAAAGCTTCACGTTGGTAGGGTCTCATTCTGGACCAGGTGCTGTCTTCAAATGCCTTGCGTGCAGCGGCCACTGCCAGGTCGACGTCAAATTGGTCTGCCTGTGCGATTTGACCTAATTCAAGACCGTTACTAGGATCGGCGATAGAAAAGTATTTTTCTGAATGCGGGTCCCTGAACTCACCATTAATGAAGATTTGAGTGCGTTTGCCGATCCTGGATTTAGCCCCAGCGCTGAGGTGTTCGTAGTTATTTGCCAATGTCATGATCGAATGCCCATTGTTATTGTTTCAGGGGCCGCTATCGTACTAGCGGAATATAATGGAAATTAATATCCCGCACCGTCAAGAGTTGAACAATGACAGCAGAGGTACCTATTGTTGCCCTTGCTGCAACAAAGGCGAATCATCCAGGTGGTGCGTCCAATGTCTCACTTGCGTGTAGGACGGATTGGTTTTTGCTGATCGTGCCCTAGGCCATGGACCACAACTGCACTAAGCTTAGACGACGATATCGGGTAAAAAAGTAGTGCATCTAACCGGCCAGGTATATCTGACCTGTATGTAATACAAGCAAGTATGGGCTTTAAGGCGAATTAAGAGTGTTGTATAATTTCTGGAAATTTTTAGGTGAAAAAGGAAATTCTCAATGAGGATTGCTAAAAACAATCAAAAGACTGAAGAGAGGCGTACGGCTATTTTGGTCGAGGCAAGGATGGTATTTCTCGACTCGGGAAATGCTGGATTCAGTATGAGAAGCGTGGCTAAAAAAGTCGATATGTCGCTGAGTCATCTTCAATATTTTTTTCCGACCAAAGATCAACTATTTTTGGAGATGGTCAGGTACACCGTAAATGACTATCTGAGAAATTATAAACTCATAATGATGGAGTCCTATAACAGTCCCGAGCAACAGATGTGTGCTGTGTTGGATTATTTATTTAGCGATCTCATGCGACTGGATGTTACAGCTATCTTCGTCGAGCTCTGGGGGATGGCACTCCGGGATGTAGAGGCTCGCCTTTTTCAGCGTAAACTGTACAGAGTCAATAGGCGAAAATTTTCGACAATCCTTACCAGGGTTTACCCTGATGCATCGCGTGAGACCATAAAACGGGTCGCAACCCAGGTGCTGTTACACATCGATGGCATTATGGTGCTTTACATGGTGGATTGGCCGGATGCACAGAATTATGAACGAATAGTTCAAGACGCTAAATCAATCATATGGAGAATCATGGAAAATATCGCTCAGAAAAAAGAGGCTAGTCAACTGCCGTAGCGATGGCATTTTTCCGAACCAAGAAAATCTTATTGGGGTTTCTGCTGTTGCAATCACGAATGCGCCGAATCTGTGCGTTTATCGCCATTGCCAAGTAATGCACCAAATCACGCGAAAGAGGGGACAGCTTCCTGGATTGGCGCGAAATAATTTGTACTTGTGTTACATTCAGCGCGTGATAATCGATAGGAATAGCTTTTAACGTGCCATTGCATAACTCATCAATGACGGGGAAGTCACTGAGTATTGTCGAGGCTATGCCGTTGCGCGTGAGATCCAACATTATCTTCAGTGAGTTTGAAGTAATGTAAGGCTGGAAGTGAGCGCTGCTTTCACTTCGCAACTGATCAATAATCCCTCTGATCCGGTACTCAGGGGGGGGTAGAACAATATCTTCGTCAGCCAAGTCTTGAAGACTGAGTATCGATCTGCCCGCCAGCGGGTGGTCGGGGTGGACAATAGCTCTCATGGGTTGATCGAAAGAATGGAGCCTATTGATGTTTGCGGTCTTGGTAGGGGAAAACACCAATCCTATGTCTGCTTCGTCTTCAGCGACCATTCGCTCAACTTCGTGAGAGGGCGCAATCAAAAGCTCAGTGTGCGATTGTCGGTTAGCTTTGAAAAATTGATAAAGCTCACCTATGGCCTGAGTGCTAAGCAGTCCTTCGCCCACCGCAATACTTGTTCTATTTAAATATCCTTCTTTGAGTTGGCCGAGTTTTTTCAAAAGTAGATTGTGATGACCCATACGCTCAACATAATAATCAACTGCAGCCTGACCAGCGGCGGTCAAGCAGATCCTGTGAGTACCTTCTTGTATGAGCTGAATACCGAGATCGGACTCCAGTTTTGCAATCTGGCGACTGATGGAGGAGACGGCGAGCTCCAGCTCTTCGGCCGCCGCGCGCATGGTTCCCAATCTGGAGCTTAAATACAGATACTTGAAGCGTTGATCTTGAAGCTCAGTTTGGGAATTCATCATGGGTGCCTCGCACGGTTCGCATCATCAAGTTTTTATTATGCTGACGAATCTATGCTAGTGAATGCCGGGAAGCAATACCGCGGGCTAGTTTTTTTGGTCAGTGACCTACAATATTTTTATAGCTTTTTGATCTAAGAAGGCTTTTCTGTCTGCGCCGAAATTTGCGGTTCCAGGTTGCATGTTTAACGTTCTATGGGACGCTTGATTGCTGAGGTACCCCTGATTTCCTGGCTTGATCAGCTGTGCTGGCGCTTGAGGTGATACGGTGCGGGATTAACTATGGGTGTGTCGCCAGTGACGAGATCAGCGACCAGTTGTCCGGCTGCTGGAGAGGTGCCAAAACCATGCCCTGAGAATCCGGAAGCAAGCGTCAAGCCCGGGATTTTATCCACGGGGGATATCACTGGGAGGCCGTCCGGCGTTACATCGATCATGCCAGCCCATTCGAGCTCTATGGTGGCTTTTTTAAAGGCGGGCCAAGCTTCAGTGAGATTGCGTAATGCAGCCCGATTCAGTCCGTGATTGACGTTTGGGTCTATTGTCCGTCTCCGCTCGAAAGCAGAGCTACCTTGATCAGAACTGCGTCGCGACAGGGCCAGTTCTGTCATGAACTCTCGTCCCAGGGAAAGATTCATGTTTTTCCATTGGGAACGCAGTGTGGAAAAGTAGTGATGCCCGATCAGCAAGCTGTCAGGTACGATCGGCACCATGAAAGCTCCCCGGTTCGTAATGATATATCCGCCGTCCTGATGTTTGCGAAAAGAGATATCTGGAGTTCCTACCGCGATCTCAGTCATTCCCTCTATCGTCAGCGGAGCCGTTCGAAGGACTGAGGCGACTACCGGCAACGTCAAGAGGGGAACACCCAAGGTAGCCAGGAAGCGTCTCGACCACGTGCCGCCGGAAAGGATTACGTTATCGCAACGCACTTCCCCCCGCTCGGTTACAACACCGCTTACGCTGCCTGCCGACATGGAAAGCGTTCGCACCGCGCAGTTCTCCACGATGATAACGCCTTTTGCAATAGCCGCCCGTGCGATGGCGCTGCTGGCAAGAGTAGGCTCTGCTCGGCCATCAGAGGCTGTATAAATTCCGCCTGCCCAATCGACGGTGCACCCTGGAGAAAGATCAGCGATTTCTCTCGCCGTGACCAGGCGTGAGTCGAGCGAGGCATCAGCGACTGAGTTCAACCATTCTTGATGTGAAGCCATTTCTGAGGCTGAACTGGCGGTATACAAAATACCGGTCTGTCTGTAGCCAACATCGGCATTGAGCCGTTGCGCCATGGTGCCCCAGAGTTTTTCTGCAGCGATTGAAAGAGGGAGGTCCAGTTTGTCCCGCCCCATTTTCCGGATCCAACCCAGATTTCGCGAGGATTGTTCGCCAGCAATTCGGCCCTTTTCAAGTACTGTGACGGGTATGCCACGTTCTGCCAGCGACAATGCCGCGGTGAGTCCGATAATGCCCCCTCCGATCACCACCACTGTCGTGGAGGCAGGAAGAACGACAGAAGTCTGAACGGGAGAGATAGAGGGGGCCAAGTTTCTTATCCTTGATATTGTATACGTTATCGAAAGTGCACTGAATCGCTGCGCCCTGAGGCTGCTAAGTGTCACGTATTATTATGAGTAATCGTGATTTCTTTGACATCGGCCTTTGAAACCCCGCGATAGGCGGTGACTTCAATTTCAACTTTGTATATCTCAGATCCCAGGGGAGGGCTGGTCAGCGTCAGCGTTGGATTAATGCCTCGCATTTTTTCTGCGTAGGTGGCCATTACGATATCTATGTCCTTCGCAAACGGTATGAACACGCGCGCGGCAACGATATCGCCAAGCGAAGCGTCAACGGCCGAAAGGGCATGTTCTATATTGGCCAAGACTTGAAGCGTCTGCTCAGCCGGGTCTTCGGGCATTTCCTTTGTGGCGGGATTGCGGCCGGCGGTATTGGATACGAAAATCAGATCGCCGACGGCGATCAGGCGCGAATAGCTACCCAGCTCCTCAAACTTGGATCCGGTTTTAACTTTAATAACGTCGATAACTTCTTTCATGTGGAGTGTCCGATATTCAATGAAGACTCAGAAGGCGCGGTGGCCGTGCGGGCTCAACTTAGCGTTGGGGTTTCCCAGAGATTAAGTTTGACGCCTATGCCTTTTTCGCATGCGTTCCGATAAATCACGGTGCCCCACGCAACATCTTCTACTGGCATACCGCCGACCGACATGATGATGATTTCATCGTCGTTTTTACGGCCGGGTGCTTCACCGACAACAATCTTGCCCAGATCCTCGAGCTGGTCAGGTGACATTTTTCCTTCGTCGATCAGATCCAGGAATTGGATGCCCACTACTGGCACGATGTTGTGCACTGGCTTGGGATTTTCTTCATGCCATGCCTGGTAGAGAGAAGGATTGTCCAGAACCTTGCGAATGTCGGGTGACTGCATGCCTTCATCGATACTCGTCAAGGCGGGCATGGACAGGAACGTACCAGGGCTTACCCATTCACGCTTCACCACAGGATAGGCAGAGGCGTCACCAATTGCTCCGGAATTGCAGAAGGTGACGATGTCACAGTCGCGTACCACAGCTTCGTTGGTGTCAACCACATGAATGTTGACAATCTGCGGAAAAGTCTCACGAACCCACGATGTAAACGCATCGATATTTTTTTGGCCGCGGCCCTTGACTTTAACTGTGTCAATCTCAGGACATTCGGCAACGAATGCCGAAAGTGAGGTTTTCGCCATCACGCCTGGACCCAGAATGCCAACCACCTTCGAATTCTTTTTGGCCAGATGGCGAGCGCCTACGCCAGGCACCGCGCCTGTTCGATAAGCAGAAAGAAGATTCGCTGACATGATTGCCAGAGGAGCGCCCGTATCGGCATCGTTGAGTACGAACAGAAGGATGGAGCGGGGCAGACCCTTCTCTCTATTCGCGATATTGGATCCGTACCATTTCATCCCGGCCGTCCGAAATTGACCGCCAAGGTACGCAGGCATCGCCATGAAGCGTCGATCGGGGGTAGGTTTAGGCATGTCCGGAAAAGGTGAGTCTTCGGGAAATACCACCACAGATCCGTGGGAATTGTTATTGGGACCTGCCATGCGGTAGTCGCCGTGGTACATCAGGGAAAACATTTCTTCCATCGTGTCAACGCAGGCTGCCATATTGGTAACGCCCGCCTGAATCATGTCCGGTTCAGAGAGGTAGATGAAATCAATATTTGGTAAGTTGTGCATAGTCGTTGATGCTCATTTTGAAATACTGCTCTTGCCGCTGATGCGAACCCTTCTCAGCGGGGACGTGATCTGACCGGTTGCGCTCTAACCTTCAACGCCGTTGTCATTCTGAATCGAACGGTCCAAACCGCAGGGCCTTCGAATAATCGGGTGAGCCATGACGGTTAGGCGCTTTTTTCGGCGCTTAACTGCTCCCAATCAGCCTTGGAGCATTCGGCATGAGTTCTGGCGCTCAAGCTAAACTAGGTAACAGACCACGCTTATCCTACAGTTCGATTTTTTGAACTCGATGACATTCGAGGCGACACTTGTTGTGGTAATGACAACGCTTGCGCTAGCAGGGTATAGAGGCTATTCCGGTCAAGCACCGATCAACGTCATTGCCTAAAAAGCAACATGATCCCTGGTTACTGTGATTGTGGCCCGATTTCTATGTCAGTAATTTCCTTGTCTTGTTTTTGCAAATTCGACAGGAGCCTTTTCATGATTCCCCTCATTTCTGACATTTCCCTGCTGGAAGAGCGTATTCGGGTACTTGAGGCCGAATCTGCGGTTCGCCATTTACTGAATCGGTATATGTTTTTGTGCGACGTTCCCGGGCCTGAAACACGTGAAAGCGAGCTGGGCCAATTGTTCTGCCAGGACGCAGTGTGGCAGGGGGTCGGATCTCGGTATGCCCTTAAGTTTGGTCGTCTAGACGGACGCAAAGCGATAGTGGCGATGCTCATGAGTTACCTGCCGCCAGCTCCACACTTTCTGTCAAATATGCACTTTCTTTCCGGTGAGCAGATATCTGTCGATGGTTTTCAAGCCAAAGGCCGATGGGTAATGCAGCAACTCAGTCGCTACGAATCTGGCCAATCAGGATCAATTGTCGCCGCCCTCAGCGTTGATTTTCTCTGGGAGGCAGGCGCCTGGCGCATCTCCTCTTTTTCAACTGAACGCGTTGATGCCTTTCGTCTCGAGAATGTCCAGGAGGCGTCACTGTGAGCCCGCTGGTCATTGAAGGTTGCATCGGGGGGCCGGGTCGGACGGTCGCCATCAAAGATTCTTTGGATGTGGCAGGTTGGCCAACACGGTGTGGGAGTCGTGCTTTCGAACACGCCCCGCCAGCCCAAGACCATGCAACTGTTGTGGAGGCGCTTCTCGACGATGGCTGGCAAATCATTGGCAAGACTGTGCTGCATGAGCTGGCTTTCGGTGTGACCGGTATCAACGAGTGGGCTGGAACGCCAGTTAATCCACAGGCACCGGATCGGATACCTGGTGGGTCTTCCAGTGGCTCAGCGGTCATCGTTGCTCAGGGAAATGTGGATGTGGCATTGGGTACTGATACAGGAGGTTCTGTGCGCATGCCGGCTGCCTGCTGTGGGGTCTTGGGTCTCAAGCCATCGTTCGGTCGTTTGAGTCGTCACGGTGTGTATCCGGCTTCCAGTTCTCTTGATGTTGTAGGGCCCATGGCTCGTGATCTCGAGACGATCGTGGCTGCGATGACGTCAATGGACTCAACTTTTTCGGCGCATAAGCCTCTCGGGAAATTTCGGGTAGGTTTAGTCAATGTCTCTTGCGATCCGGCGATTGAGCAAGCCATACGGGACGAGATGAATCGTCGCGGCTGGGCCTGGGAAGTCGTCACGCTGCCGCTTCTTGATCAGGCATTCGAAGCTGCATTGACCGTCATTAATGCTGAAACGTGGGCTGCTTATGGTCATTACACCGGCCAGGCTTTACTGGGTGCCGATATTGAGGCGAGGTTACTGCGTGCGGCCAATACTGATGCCGTAGCCGTACAAGCTGCGGATGCGGTGCGCATGGCATTCAGCGAACAGGTAGACCATTTACTGGAGCGCTTCGATACACTTGTCCTTCCGAGTTTGCCTCGTCTGCCACCGCTATTGGTTGATTTATGCAAGGGTGAATCGGTGATCGATCTGACGCGCTTCCTCAGGCCGTTCAACTTGAGCGGGCACCCGGCATTGAGTGTGCCAATTCCCTATCCGGGTTCCTCCATTAAAACCAGCCTGCAACTCATCGGAGCAAAGGGTGACGATGCACGTCTGTGTGCCATTGCTGGTGCGTTCCTTTGAATAAATCAGCGTTCGTCATCGAGCGCAGCAAGCACGCGGGTCAGGCGGTGCAATCAAAAAGTGACTCAGTTCCTTCTCGGGTGACCAAGGACCTGATCAGGGATGTCACCCAAAAGGTTGCAGCGTTGCAATCTGTACAACGAATGTCGCTTACGGTGTCATCGTTTTCGTGGCGAAGTACTGCAAGGATACCGGTAGGCCGTACACCCATATGAAGCCGGCTACCTGTGATGCGCAATCTACATCGCGCCGACAATTAGAAGGATACGCTTGAACCAGATTCAATCCGATTGCCAAGGCCAGGAATATACACTGGACATTGATGCCTCGTTGAATAGGCGTCATGAATCGTGTCATCGAAGACAAGTGATTGGTTTGAGTTTCTGAGTACCCGCCTTTTGGCAAGATAAGAGTTTGGTGAACTTGGCAACGAGTGAAGAGCGATATAAAGAATAGCCAGGCTGCGGTTTTCAGGGGCAGCGGGCAGGTATCGCTTGCGCTTGAGGAGCGCTCGCGTTGGTCCGCAAGGACGCTGCTGCATCGATTTATTTCCGTTATTCATAAAATAATTAGAGTGGAGAATTGGGATGACAGAGCTATCCGAACCCCTATCTGCAGATGTGCCTGCAGGCGGCCAGCAATTAGAAGGTAATCTAAGTGCTTATAAAATCGCGTTATTGGTGATTGCAGCCGCAGGACCGTTAGGGGCGGTTCTCACCGCGGCCCCCATCGCTTTTGAGCACGGTAATGGCGCTGGCCTTGCCGGAGCATTCCTGCTGGCGGGAATTCTGATGATTTTTTTCTCGATAGGCTATGGCGAATTAATCCGGGCGGTCCCGGGGGCCGGCGCATTTTACAAGTACCTCACGGTGATCTTTGGACGGGGCGTAGGAGCGGGGGCGGCATGGGTTGCCTTAGCCTCTTATCTGGCGATTACTACGGCGATTGCTGTGGCGTCCGGGTATTACACGAATATGACCATGCAAGGGTTTGGTATTGATATCGGCTGGGCAGCATGGACCGTCTTATACGTGGGGGCGATTTGTTACCTGGGTCGGGCGAATATTGATTTTGCGGCAAAGATCCTCGTGCCTTTGGTGCTTGCAGAGTTTTTTGTGCTTTTTCTACTGGGTATTTCCATATTCTTGGATAAAGGTCTTAACGCCTTCCCGGTTCAAGCCATCTCGGTAGACGCAATAATGTTGCCGGGGCTGGGGGTTGGGCTCATGGTGGCGCTGGCATCATTCCTCGGTGTCGAGTCCGCCGCGCTTTATGCGATGGAAGCCAGGAAGCCAGCAAAAACCATTCCGCATGCCACTCGTTTGGCGGTCGTTTTGGTAGGCGTCGCCTACTTGATCATTATCTGGCTGATCATCGGTGAGGTTGGGTTTGACTCCATCAAGGACGAGGCAGCAATAGCGAAGGGCGGGTTGGTCATCAATTTGTTCACGACTCGTTTGGGTAGCACGATGGCGACAATTGTTTCCCTCATGCTGTGCACCAGCAACTTTTGCTGTTTGTTGTCACTGCATAATGCTGCGACGCGGTATGTTCAAGTTTTGGCCAAAGACAGGCACTTGCCGAATGTTCTTTCACATGTTCATGAAACGAAAAAATCTCCAGCCAATGCAAGTCTTCTTGTAACCGTGCTCGTCGCGCTGACCATTATCGTCTCTTCCTCCCTGGGCTATGACGCCTTTGTATTTTTGTTTCCCGTAACGGTGGCATTGTCGACGCTTGGATTGATAGGGCTTCAGACATTTGTCACATTGGGGGTCGTCGTTCACTTCAAAAGAGCCAACGATAAACGGTATTTTAAAACGTTACTCAGCCCGCTCATCGCACTGGCTGGGCTGAGTACTGCCGTTTATCTCATCTACGATAATTACGGCATGCTAACGGGCAGTGAATCTGCCTGGGTCAATGGCACTCCATTACTTCTGGTTGTCTTATTTATCTACGGGATAATCAAGGGGCGCATCAGGAAAGCTGACTCGTCCGGGATCAAATGATATAGGCCATGCCTACACCGCCGTTAAGCTTGATCCAGGTGGATTGACGCTTGTTGTCTTTAAAACAATAAACCTCTCGCGGTCGGCGGTTGATGAGGTGTGGGTGCGGGCTTAAGGTTATTTCAAAATAACTCTCGTCACATTGCGATAGAAAGGTAATTAATTGTGAGCGATTTAATTAACGTTGTCGGGCTTGATATGGAGCCCGCAAGCTTGGTCAAGCACGACCGCGTGCACACGTCGTTGTACACCGATGCCAAGCTGTTTGACATGGAACTGGAAAAGATTTTCTACAGTACCTGGGTCTGGGTCGCGCACGTCAGCGAGATCCCGGAGGCGGGCAGCTACAAAAGCACCTACATCGGCAAGCAGCCGGTGATCGTGGTGCGCGACCGCAAGAAACAGGTCCATGTGCACCTCAACCGCTGCCGCCATCGCGGCGCTACGGTATGCGAACACAAGAAGGGCAAGACCAACAGCTTTGTCTGCCCATATCACGGCTGGAGTTACGCGCTGGATGGTTCACTGCGTGGTGTGCCGAGCCCTGAAAGCTACGGTGATTGCCTCGATAAGGGCGAGCTGCCTCTGGTCAGCCTGCGTGTTGAAGAATATGCGGGCATGCTGTTTGCCACTCTCAAGGATGACATCGAACCACTGGTCGACTTCCTCGGGCCTGCCAAGAAATGGATCGACCTGTTCATGAAACAGGGCGCCGGTTACCCGATCAAGGTCCCAGGCGAGCACCGTTTCCGTTTTCCGGGCAACTGGAAAATCCAGTTGGAAAATACCACAGACGCCTACCACTTCCCGCTGGTGCACAAGTCATTCCTGGCATCGGTAGATGAGCAAACCCTTAAACTTTTCGACTTCGTTGAAGGGCCGGGTTACGTCGAAGACCTTGGTAACGGGCACAGCGTAATGGTGATGATCCCCGACTTGGTGGATCTTGAAGCCGATCTCGACAAACCGATCCCGGAGCGCTTCGAGGAGCTTGCTGCGCAATTGCGCGAAGACGGTATCAAAGAGCAGCAAGTACGCCGTATTGTTCGTGCTGTCGGTGGCTCGGGTTTCAATCTTAACCTGTTCCCCAACGTTGCCTGTTCCATGGCGTTTTTTCGCGCGCTGCAACCGATATCGGTGACAGAGACGGAAATTCATCACTCGGTAATCACCATGGACGGCGGCCCGGCTATAGCCAACCGCTACCGCCTGCGTTTGCATGAGCACTTCCAGGGGCCGATGGGCTTTGGTACTCCGGACGATTCCGAAGCCTGGGAGCGTGTGCAGAAAGGCGCCAGTGCTGGCGAAGACCTGTGGATCATGTTGAACCGTGGCCTGCCGGGTGAGAAACCGACCGAAGACGGGCTGGTCAGCGACGTAAGCGCCGAGACCGGCATGCGCGCTGCTTACCAGCAGTGGAAAAAGATGATGATGGCAGAGACTAAGTAAATGAACCTGCAATTACTGAATCAAGTCACCGCTTTTATCTGGGCTGAAGGCGACATGCTCGACCATGGCGAATTCGAAACCTGGTTGAGCCTGTGGAACGAAAAGGGTACTTACATTATCCCGATCAATCCCAAGGAAGAAGACTTCGAAAACACCCTCAACTACGCCTATGACGATCATCACATGCGTCAGTTACGAATCCAGCGTCTGACCGGAGGTGATTCGATTTCCACCAGCCCGCAGCCGCGTACCGTGCGCACCCTGTCACGTTTTCGTGTGCTGTTCGAAAGCAATGAAAAAGTGACGGTCCGTTGCGCGCAAAACTTGCGCGAATTCCGTAAGGACTCGCTCAAACATTACAGCGCGGACATCGTCTACGAGCTTGAGCGCGTCAGTGACACTTTCAAGATTCAGCGTAAGTTGATCCGGTTGATTAATGCTGACGACGCGCTCGCTGGGATCGGTTATATACTTTAAGTTGAAAGTTCGGGTGCCGGAGACGAGGAGTGTCCGCACTGTTTCTGCCGGCTATAAGAGCGGTGCCTTCTGACACTTGCCAAGCGTTTTGATCGGAAGGCACCTTATAGGGCTTAAACAGTGTCTGCTGAGGGTATCGGTTATAGATTTAAATATCAGTCTCTGTAGAAGCGGGCGTTTTCTGTTGGTTCAGCATGGTTAAGTTTCTAGCCCTTCTTATACTTGACACATGCTCTACAAAAAAGTACGTCAGACAATCAGGCGATTGCTTTACAGATAATAATGCTCATGTTAGGCCTGGTAGAGAGCTATTCAAGCAAGCTATCGCGAGGAGGTGAAAATTTAAAAACGCAACAGATGTTTAAAGCATAGACTGCGCACTATTAAACAGTAGTTCGCATTGACTACCCCAACGACTGCAGAATCCTGGCGGCCTTTAAATGCAGGTGAGCAATAGCCCATTTAATGTATCGCTTAACCCAATAAAAAAAATGGAAATGCAACCATGCGTCGATATTCCCTGCTTCACTTTTTTACCCTCGCTGCACTATTCAATGCTACAACTCCCGCGGGCGCTTACGAGCTTTTTTCCCGAGATGACACCCATGTCAATGCTAACCTGGATGCGGTTTTTGGCGTTTTCCACAGTCGGGAAAGTTATCCAGCCTCTGGCCGGTTAACACAGGGAGCGTCCTCATGGAGAGAGGGCTACATCAAGTATGGCGTGAGCGGCGATCAGGGATTGCGAGGCGCAGGGACGGCCTATGGCGCCTTCTCACTGGTCAGTTCGGCCACTTGGGGGGACGGGGACGCTGCAGGCTACACTGATGGATCTGAGCG
Organism: Pseudomonas sp. PvP025; assembly: GCF_017832155.1. NCBI lineage: Bacteria > Pseudomonadati > Pseudomonadota > Gammaproteobacteria > Pseudomonadales > Pseudomonadaceae > Pseudomonas > Pseudomonas sp. PvP025. The sequence goes on from NZ_JAFIBJ010000001.1 coordinate 1,208,859, forward strand.
CACCACCAAGATTGAAGATGCTTATCTGGGATGGCGCTCGGGCAACCTGTTTGAAGTCCTTGGCAAAGACGGCATCGACTTTTCATTCGGTCGACAGAATATTGCAGTGGGCGACGGCTTCCTTATTCAGGGCGACGCCTTCAGTGCGGGTCGCGGCCTCGGCGACGGACAGTACAATCGTGGAGGTGCTTTCTACGTGGCTGCCCGCAAAGCGTTCGATAAGACAGCCGTGTTGCGCATTGGCGGTAAAGAGGGCTGGCGTGGCGATCTGATGTGGCTTAAATCCGATAATCCCTCTCAGGCCAATACCGAGATGTACGTCGGTGCGCTGGAACACGTGGCTGCAGCCGGTACGGTTGGCCTGACGTACGTCAACACCACGAAAATCGCTGAACAGTACGCTTCGCCCCTGCAGCTTGAGCGTGACGGCATGAAGACCTACAGCGTGCGCGCAGTGGGTAATGCGGGCGTGGAAAACCTGTTTTTGTCGGGTGAATACGCCAGGCAAAACAAACCGAATGCGGCGAATGAGGACGCTTGGTATCTGGAAGCAGGGTGGACCTTTGCTGATGCTCCGTGGAAGCCGAGCGCCAGCTATCGCTACAGCCGCTTTTCAGAGGGTTATGACACCTTGTTTTATGGAACGGGCCGTGGCTATGGCACATGGTTCCAAGGTGAGGTGGCAAGTAACTATGCCGGGCCCTTCAATAATAATGCTCGTATCCAGAACGTCACGTTCAAGGTCTCTCCTTTGGAAAGCCTGACCCTCGGAGCCATGTACTTTAATTACGACACCATTGATCGTAACGTGCGTAACAGCGATGGTCATGAAATCGACTTGTATGCCGAATGGCGCGTTAATCAGCACTTGACCGTTTTGCCGTTGTTAGGCATCTACCAGCCAGACAAGAGCGCAGAGAAGGGGGGGGCGCAGTTGGGTAACAACGATACAAATGTGTACACCCAGTTGGTGTTTGCTACGACATTTTGATACCTGGCAGGTGACTGATGTCACCTGTTTTTGTTCCTAGGCGTTTAGATAAAGTTGTATCCCTGCAAACACCATAGCCCACCGTCGGATCGCCGAGTTTTACCTGGCAAATGTTCTGTACTTCTTGCGAGATCTAGCTTGATCAAAGAAAAGCATGACGTAAATAACGCAGTCAGTAATAAAAACCGGCAGAGCGTTTCATCCGTGCGCCTGGAATAGTTTCCACTTTTGCTCCGTGGTGGAGGTGCCCTCGTTCCCGAGGGCATCCTTTTTAGACAGGCACTCTTTTTGAGCGGTTATTGGCCGCTTTATTCTGGCGTTGCGTTTCCTAAGACTATTTCGTCTGGATCACTCACGATTTTAGCCCAATCGACTTTCCTGACAGCGTCGCCGCGACATCGAGCATCATTTCGCGCCAACGCCGAGGGCCCGCTCGAAGCTTGATGTCCGAAATTTACAATACCGTCATCAACCGCACGCCGATACTCGACCTCGATAGCGTGGGGGCAGCCGATATCCCCTTCAGTCGAGAATAATAATGTCCATTACCACAAACATAGACTTCATCTACTTGTCCGAGCCTGTATCGCTTCGATCGTTTCTGATTTGAACCAAACCTCATGCCACTGTAGGAGCGAGCTTGCTCGCGAAGAACTCAAATGGACCGCGTTCATACAGGATGCCCGCGTTTTTCGTTGACGCTCTTCGCGAGCAAGCTCGCTCCTACGCAGATTAGCGGAGCGAAGCTATGCACTCAGTCAGCAGTTTCTTCACCACTCGAGCAGGCTTGAACCTGCATGTCCTGCGCTGGGGCAACCCGAGCGGCGTGCCTCTGGTTCTGCTGCACGGCTTGCGTGCCTATGCACAGACCTGGGAGTCGTTGGTCGAGGCGTTGGGAGGTGGTTATTGCATCTACGCCCTCGACCAGCGCTGTCGCGGGCTGAGTGACTGGGCCCCGGCCGCGAGCTACCACACACAGTTCTATGTGGAGGATCTGCAGGATTTCGTCGCCCATGCCGGCTTACAGCGCTTCGTGTTGCTGGGGCATTCACTGGGCGGCGCCAATACCCTCGAATACGCACGGCAGACGCCTGGCCGCTTGATTGGCCTGATCATCGAAGACATCGGACCCGGGTCTTCGAGCCAGGGCGACGGTGCGGCGCGCATCCGCCGGGAGATGAACCAGACCCCGCTGCAATTCGACAATTGGGAGGCCGCCCGCACGTTCTGGCAGACCTCGCGCCCGGGCTTGTCGGAACAGGGCCTGGCCTCCCGGCTGGCCCACTCGATGAAAGAAAGCGCCGGCGTGATCACCTGGCGCCACGACCAGCAAGGCATCGCCGAGGCGCGCCTGAGCATCGAACCGACTGACTTGTGGCCGGCGGTGCGCGCCCTGGATTGCCCGACCCTGTTCATTCGCGGCGCGCGCTCGGATTTCTTGCCGGTGGCGACCCTGCAAGCCATGCGCGACAGCAATGCGCAGATTCAAACCGCCGAAGTCGCGGACGCCAGTCACTATGTGCATGACGACCAGGGTGAGACGTTCAACCGGCTGGTCATCGCGTTCCTTGACAGCCTCGCGATACCCGGCCGATGAAACCGCGGGCCCGATTGATCGTATTGCTTTCATCGCTGACGGCCTTCGGGCCGTTTTCGATTGACACTTATCTGCCCAGCTTTCCGCAAATCGCCGAGGATCTGGCGACCAGCACCGCGCAAGTGCAACACACCATCAGCGCGTTTCTTGCCGGGCTGTGCCTGGGCATGCTGTGCTACGGGCCGCTGTCCGACCGCTATGGCCGGCGCCCGTTGCTGCTCGGCAGCCTGGCGCTGTACGTGGCGGCGACCCTGGGTTGCCTGTTTGCCGGCAGCGTCGAGCAACTGATTGCCTGGCGCTTTTTCCAGGCGCTGGGTGGCGCGGGCGCGCTGGTGCTGGCCCGCGCCGTCGCCAGGGACCTGGTCGGCCTGGTGGAGGCGGCCAAAGTACTGTCGTGGATGCACGTGCTGACCATGATGGCGACCCTGGTCGCGCCGATGATCGGCACCTGGCTGGTGCTGATCCAGGGCTGGCGCACCATCTTCGCGGCGTTGTTCATCCTGTCCAGCCTGTGCCTGTTGCTGGTTGCCTTGACCCTGAAGGAAAGTTTGCCCGTGCAGCAGCGCGGTGCGTCTGTGCAGGCGGCCTTCGCGGCGTACCTTGCCATTGCCCGGCAACCCAGGGCGGTGGCGCTGATCCTGTGCATGGCCCTGGGGTTTGGCGGCATGTTCGCCTTTATCACCGCGTCGCCTTTTGTCTACGTGGTGTACTTCGGCGTCTCGCCGCGGGTATTCAGCGCATTGTTCGCCCTGAACATCCTCGGCATCATCCTGGTGACCTTCATTAACGCCCGCTGGGTGGGCCGTTTCGGCCCGCAACGCATGCTCGGGGTGGGCACGGTACTGGCGAGCGGGGCAGGGCTGGCGATGATGCTGGTCGGCTATACCGGATGGGGCGGGCTGGCGAGCATCGCGTGTTGCATGGTGCTGTACATGGGCGTGACCGGTTTGATCGGCGCCAACTGCATGGCCAGTCTGATGATGCTGTTTCCACGCCAGGCCGGCGCGAGCGTGGCGCTGGGGATTTCGGTGCAATTCGCTACCGGGGCGCTGGCCAGTCTGTGGGGCAGCCATTTGGCTGATGGCAGCGCCTGGCCGATGTGCCTGGTGGTGGGGTGTTGCGGGTTGGGCGCGTTGGTTGCTTATGGTGTGACCCTTCGCCTGCCTGCCCGGGCGGTCGCCGTGACGGCTTGAGCCCACTTGCCGATGGGTTGTCAGCCCTGACCAAGAATTCGGCAATATTGGACATGCCAGCCAAGCCAATCCGTTCCACACTGTGGACGTGATAGGCCCTGATAATAAAAAGGTAGGCTGGTATGTCGTTGTCTTTGGAAAACCCTTCTTCGTACTACACCATGACCCGTAAATACGACCTGCACTATCGCGACCTCGAAAGCGATATCGAGGCTGAGGTCGTAATCATCGGGGGCGGTTTTTCGGGTATCAACACGGCGCTGGAGCTGGCCGAGCGGGGTATCACCAACGTGGTGGTGCTGGAAGCCAATTACCTGGGCTTCGGCGGTTCGGGTCGCAACGGCGGCCACGTGATGGCGGGCATCGGGCATGACCTGGAAAATATCGAAAAGGACGTCGGCCCCGAGGGGCTCAAGGCGATTTTCGAGATCAGCGACCTGGGCGCGAGCCTCATCAAGCAACGTATCGCGCGGTATGACATCCAGGCGGATTTCCGGCACGGTTACGGTTACATGGGGTTCAACAAGCGTCAGGGCAAACTCTTGCAGTCCTGGGCCAAAGACTTCCAGAGCCTGAACCCGGATCAGGAAATCACTTACCTGGAAGGTTCAGAGGTGCGCAGTATTGTCGGGGCAGATATCTACACCTGTGCGCTCAAGCATATGGGCAATGGGCATATCCATTCGCTGAACCTGCTGCTGGGGCAGGCGCAGGCCTTTACTGAAATCCATGGTGGACGGATTTTCGAGCAGTCCCCGGTGCTTGAGGTGAACTATGGAGCCAAGATCACCGTGCGCACGGCGAAAGGTTCGGTCAAGGCCGACAAACTGCTGTTTGCGTGCGGGGCCTTTCTCAACAAGCTGGACCGCTCGCTCGACAACTCCACCATCAACGTCTACGCCTTCAATACGGTCACCGAGCCGCTGACCAATGAAATGATCGAGCGCATCAGCCCGATCCGTGGCGCCTTCAGCGATATCACGCCGATCATCGATTATTACCGGATCACGGCGGATAACCGGCTGATGTACGGCACCGCCGGCATGCTGCTCGAGTATGTCCCGCTGGACCTGAAAGCGTGGAACCACAAAAAAATGCTGAGACTGTTTCCCTACCTCGCCACGACCAAAATCGATTTGGCCTGGGGCGGCCCGATGGATTGCTCATTGAACCTATTCCCGCAGGTCGGCACGTTGGATGAGCATCCGAATGTGTTCTATGTGCAGGGCTATTCCGGGTTCGGGGTCACACCCAGCCAGGTGATCGCCAGGGTCATCGCCGACGGCATGAGCGGTGGCTCGCCCGCCTGGGATGCGATGAGTTCGATTCCACGCAAGCGTATTTTCGGCAAGGACCGTTTCAGGGCAGTGCTGTGCTCCCTGGGCAAGGTTTCTCGCCAACTCAATGCCTACCGTGTAGGCCGTCGTTAAGTAAACATTGTTTATCAAGCCGGGATACCTCAATGAAAACTACAAAAACAAATCCGATCGATAAAACTTCCGTCTACCTGTGTGCAGGGTTGGTCTCAGGGGCGGGCGCACTGTTATTGAACGTGCTACCGGTGCTGTTTGGAGCGTTTGCCGAGCGATTCGAGCTCGGCGAGCACCAACTGGGTAACCTCGCGATGGCCATGAACCTGGGGTTTGGCGCGTTCGGGCTGGCGTCATTGCTGTGGATCCACCGACTCAGCTGGCGGGTTATTTCAGCGCTGTCTTCGGCGCTGGTGGTGGGCGCGGTGTTATTTGTTCTGCGTGACCCTTCCTATGAAATGCTGCTGGTGATCATGGCCTTGGCGGGCGCCGGAACGGGCGCCTTGTATGCCCTGGCCATGACGATTTTCGGTGACAGCTCCCAGCCCGAACGTGCGTTTGGTTTCAAGCTGGGTATCGAGACGGTACCGGGCGCCTTCCTGCTCATCCTGCTGCCGGTGGCGGTGGCGCCGGTGTGGGGTTTTGAAGGCATGTTGATCACCATCGCCCTGGCCATGGTGGTGATGGGCATTCTGCCGCTGCCCTGGGTGCCGCGCCGTAGCGAGCGCCAATTGGATGCGTCCGATGCTGCTGTGCAGATTCCCAGCACCGAAAGTCGCGCCATCGTATGGTTGAGTCTGGTGGCCAGCCTGGTTTTCCTGACCGGCATCATGTCGGTGTGGGCGTTCCTCGAACTGATGGGGAAAAAGACCGGACTGAGCTCCGATACTATCGGCATGGTGCTGGCGCTGGGCTTTTTGATCAATGCGGGCGGTGGTTTCATCGCGTCGGCGATCGGCCTGAAGGTGGGGCGCTTCATGCCGGTGGCCGTGATCATCCTCGCGGAGTTGCTGGGCCTGGTGGCGCTGGCGCAATTCTCCTCTCTGACGACCTATGTCGTGGGGGTTATCTGCTTTCTGTTTTCGATCAGCTTCGTGCTGGCTTACACCTTTGGCGTCATGGCCGAGTTCGACCTGTCGGGCAAGCTTGTCGCGCTGGGCGCGCTGTGCCTATCTCTCGGTGCGGCATTCGGGCCGGCCATTGGCGGGTTCCTGATCGAGGCGTTTGGCTACTCGGCGGTATTGGTGTTCTCTGGAGCCTGTTCGGTGGCGGTCCTGGCCATCTATGGTGCTGCGGTGTTGAGAGCTCAACTGGCGTCCAATCGCGCCAGGGATTCAGACACCGCGGTCATGTCCAGACTGTAAGACAGGTGACAAGCTGTTATTGCGCGCGCACCGCGTTGTTGCGCTGAGCGTCGACGAACGCCGCCAGGCGTTCGCTGGCGGTGGCGTAATCATCCTTGTCCGCCAGGGCAAACGCTTCAACCTGGACGTTCTCCTGGCGCAACACATACTGGTAGAAACCCTCATGCCGCGCAGGCACCCGCGCGGCATCGGCATTGATCTCTTTGTAATACTCCCCGGTGGCCTGCGCCATGGTCTTGATCATGCGCTTGGGCGCCAGCCAGTAGTACAACGCCGCTGACTGACCTTTGAGCCATGCGCTGAAGCGATTGGGCTTCACGCGCAATTGCAGGGTCGGTGCTGCATAGACCTCCTCATTCAATGTCTCAAGCGCTTGATAGCTGCTCCAGAATTGCCTGGCCGCCTGCGGCTGATCCCGATTCAGAATGGCTTCGATGGCGTAGCGAGCCGTGGCTCGGTTGGTGATTTCCTTCTGCATCAGCGCCGCAAATGCGGTTTCATCGGCTTTTGAATTCATATTCGTCTCGGCAAGTACAGGTGTGCATGTCAGGGATAACGTCACTAAAGCGATCTTGAACATGTGGCATCCTGGGTGATGGAAAGAGGGTCTGGCCATTGCGGCTCAGGTCTTGAACTTCTGCACCAGCGCCTGTTGTTCGGTGGCCAGTTCGTTCAGTTGCTGGCTGATGCTCGCCGAGCGTTCGGCCTGGGTCGACAGCGAGGCCGTGACGTCGCGTACCGCTTCGACGTTGCGATTGATCTCTTCGGCGACACTGCTCTGTTCTTCCGTGGCGCAGGCTATCTGTACGTTCATGTCGGTGATGATGCCGACCGCCTGGCGAATCTGTTCCAGCGCGTCAAGTGCCAGGCGCGCCTCGGTGGCATTGTGTTGGGCCAGGTCATGACTCTGCTGCATCGCCGTCGTCACATCGTGGGTGCCGTTGTGCAAGTTTTCGACCACGGCACCGATCTCTTCGACCGACGCCTGTGTGCGCTGAGCCAGGCTACGGACTTCATCGGCCACCACCGCAAAGCCGCGACCTGCATCACCGGCCGGTGCCGCTTCGATGGCGGCATTGAGGGCGAGCAGGTTGGTCTGCCGAGCGATAGAGAGAATGACTTCCATGACCGTGCCTATCTGTTGACTGCTCGACGACAATGCCTGCAAACGCATCATGCCTTTGCTCATGCCGGCGGCCAGGGCTTGGATACCCTGGGCCGTGTTTTCGATCACGCGCACCCCATTGCCCGTGGCCTGGTCGGCATGCCGAGCAGCATCCGCTGCCTGCGCGGCGCTCCGGGCGGCATCCTGCGACGTCGCTGACATCTCGTGCAGGGCGGTGGCCATTTGTTCGAACTCGCGAATCTGCTGTTGCATACCGGCATGGGTGCGACTGGCGACCTGAGCCGACTGGTCGGCCGTCTCGCGCGCGTGATGGACAGCCCCCTGCACCGCTGCGATCACCGGCTGCAATTGATCAAGGAACCGGTCGCAGGCGTTGCACACTCGGCCCAGTTCGTCCCTAGCCGGGTACGCCAAGCGCCGTGTGAGATCGCCTTCGCCATCGGCGATATCCTCCAGCAGTCGTGCCACGCGCAGCAGGGGACGGGTGACGCTGCGGGCCGTCAGCCACATCATTGCGCCCCCCAGTAGCGTCGCCGCAATGCCCAGGGCGAGTTCAAGCAGCAGGCTTCTGACGCGCTGCTTGTGCATCTGGTCCTTCAAGTTGACCACCGGGGCGGCCAAGACGTCTTTTGCGACGGTGACGACCACGCCCCACGGTGTTGCATCGGCAAACGGCCGGATCGGCACGATCACGCTGATTCGTTGATCATTTTCCAGGGGCCGCACCTGTGCTTCGCGCATAGCCTTGAGCACATCGGCCGCCTGTGCGGGAATTATCGATTGCAACTGCTTGCCCAGTTGCTCCGGATGAAGGCTGTCACCGGCAATTACGCCCGCCGCGCTCACAATCGAAATGCCGCCCTGGCCGTCATAGATACTGGCGCTGGCTTTTTGAGCATTCCGTTGCAAGGTCTCCAGGCTGATGTCCAGGCCCAGCACAGCCACGACTTTACCGTTTTCAATCATCGGTATGGCAATCGTGGTGACCAGCCGCGCCGGCGCGCTTGAAGTATCGATGTAGGGATCAAGCAGGCAGGCTTTGGCGTGGTCGCGGGCGCAGGTGAAGAAGGTGTTGAACGGCGCGCCACTGGGGCCTGGCGAGGTATCGGCCAAGAGTTTTTCATCGCCCGGGATCATTTCCAGCTTGCCGGGCGAGGGCCGCAGCCAGTACATCGAGAAGCGCCCGCTGTCGTTGCTGGCCAGCGTTGACTGGCCTTTGAATTCCGTATCGTGACCATCCAAGGCGTCGGGTTCGAAGGCAACGAACAGGCCCAGCAACTCGGGGCGTTCGGTAAGTGCCTTTTGCAGTACCTGGGCCAAGTCCTTTCTCAGTGCGCGGGAGGCCGCCGGGCTCTTGTCGGCGCTATCACGCAGGTGCATCACCTGACGACTGAGGCCTTGACCAAACGCGTACGTTTGGCTGAATCCCTGTTGGATGGTCAGGGCCTGAGATTGACCTTCGGCCTGCAGGTTGCCTTGGGCGGCCGTGAGCAACAGCTGGCCCGACGCGCCGAGCATTAAATCCTCACTGGTTTGGCGTTGCTCAAGGGACAGCCCCACAACCAGTGCCAGCACTGCGGCCAGGCAGACGCTTGCCAGCAAGGCGATCTTGTTTTGAATACTCAATACCAGGGTCATGATGTGCTGGATTCCGCAGCGCGTGGTTGATACCACAGGCTATCGGGCTCGGGCTGCAAACTATATGGGCTGGCGCCCTTGCACAAAGGCTTGGCGGCAGCAGACAAAATCATAGCCATCCAGTGGATTTTTCCACGAGTTGGCGCGCTCTGTGCTTGGTCACTAAAAGTAGACTTTTTTGTTACCTTAATCACGTGAAAAGCGCACTAATTTGGAGCGTCTCCCCGGGAGAATATCTATGAATGGTCAAGCGTTGTCGGCATGGAACGAAAGAGTGCATGCGGTCTGCGGTCGTTTCGAAACGCGCTATGACCACTGCCAGAGCCTTTTCATCGGGGATATGAAACAAACGCTGATGGGCAGCACGGCGGTTGCCCACATCCGCAGCAATGCCAATGTGATTGCCAAGGCGGGTCGGGCAAGCGTGCGGGATTCGGCGGGTCGGTGTTTCCTTGTGTTACAACAGCAAGGTTCAATGGCCCTTGAGCTGGGGGACAGGGTGATTGACCTGCGCGCGGGTGACCTCGCCTTGCTCGACTTTTCCGAGGGCGTGAAAATGACTCCCCAGGGCTTGTTTTCCCATGTATCGATTCCTTTGTCGCGCGAGTTGTTCAAGGGCCTGGACCGTACCCGCTTCGGCAAGCTGTCGACTACGGGGGTCTGTGGTCAACTGCTTGGCACGCTGGTGCGTCAGGTTGCTGGAGGCGAGCTGGCGCAGTGGTCTTGCCCGCAGGATGGTGACGGTATGCAGCGAGCATTGGTTGCCTTGCTTGAGTCAGTGCTGGAATACCGCGCCTGCGACCACTCGCCGGGATGGCAATTGCATGAAGTGCAATCGCTCATCCAGCAGCGACTCGACTCACCGCGGCTGTCGCCGGCGTCGTTGTCTGAAGAGTTGGGTATTTCCAACCGCCAGCTCTACAGGCTGTTCGAAGCCAGTGGCGACAGTGTTTGCCGGTACATTCTGCGTGAGCGGTTGTTGAAGGCGGCGCAGGATCTGCGCGACCCCGTTTGCGCGCATCGCTCGATCACCGAGATCGCCAGCTACTGGGGGTTTGCCGACTCGGCGCATTTTTCCAAGACGTTCAAAAAGCAGACGGGGCTGACACCGAGCACCTACAGAAGTCGCGGGCACTGAGCCTGGGGGCGGCGAGCCGCGCGGATGTGACTGCTTTAGTGTCGCATCCTCGCGGCTTTTTGTTGTCCGCGATTTGAGCGCAACCTGGCAATAATTTGCAAAATGCTGTCCAGCACGTCCAATCAATCGGCGCCCAACTGCATCAGAATTTCTGTGCGCCAGTTTAGAAACTGGCCCACAGCGATCTGATCCATTCATTCTTGAAACGGGTGCTCCATGAACAAGAAAATGTCGTCTTCCCTTGTGCTTCTGGCTGCTCTGGCCTGCGGCTCTGCCTACGCACATGCGCAATCGTCCGAACCGTTGCAGGCCATCATTGAGAGCAAGCTGAACGGCATTGTCGCCAGTTGGCCGAAAAAAGACGCCAAGACAGTTGTCGAGCAGGTCTACACCGAGCAGACGCAGATCACCGGCGAAGGGGTAGCGGAGCTTTATCAGGGCAAAGCGCAGCTTACCGGCCTGGTTCAGCATCTGATGGAGGGCTCCAAGAGCACCGTCATACATCTCAATCGCTTGGTGCAACTCAACGATGAGTCCGCCTACACCTGGGTGACGTGGGACGTGACTCCGGCAGGTAACGAGGCCCCCTTCAAGATGAAGAGCCTGTTTGTCTGGAAGAAAGAGCACGGTCATTGGTTCATCGTCGCAGACATGTTTGCCAATGGTGCAATCGCTCAGTGATAGAGGCTTGGTCAACACAATAATAATAACGGTGCGCCGCCGTGCGGCGCGCCAGGGAGCGCGCAAGTCATGAAACCAAGTTTGACGAATGTAATAGGGTGTTGCGTCTGCATCACGGGGAGTCTTTGGTGCACTGTCGGGCAGGCCTATGTGCTGGTCGATGAGCCCGATCGCACGTTGTCGCTGGATGTGAGCTCTACCGTGGGCGTTTTCCACAGCCAGAAAAATTATCAACAGTGGGGCAATCGCGCACCGGGGCATTCCAGCTGGCAGGAGGGCTACATCAAGTATGGCTTGAGCGGCAGTTTGACCAGCGATGATCTGGGGTCGGTGTTCGGTACGGTGAACCGCACCGCGTCGGCGACGTGGGGCGATGGTGATGCGGCAGGTTTTACCAATGGCACCGAGCGCACCGATAAATGGGAAGAGGCCTTTGCCGGCTGGCGCTCGACTGATCTCTTTCCGGCGCTTGGCAAAGACGGCGTGGAAGTTTCCGCCGGCCGGCAGGCGATCCTGCTCGGTGACGGTTTTCTCGTCGCCGGTGACGGCATCAGCGCGGGCAGGGGCGTCGCAGACAACCGTTACAATCGTGGGGGCGGCTATTACATCACGCCGCGCCGTGCATTTGACCAGACTTTCTGGTTGAAGCTCGGTGGTCAGCAGGGACTGCATGGCTCGCTCGGCTGGTTCAAGTCGGACAACCCGATTCAGGCGAAAGTCGAGATGGCGTTTTCCACCCTTGAATACACTGCCGATATGGGAACGATTGGCCTGACATATCTGCATGGGCTTGGGGTTGATCGGAAGCTCGCAAGCGGTATTCAGGCGGACCGCGATGGCATGGATGTCTATAGCTTGCGCGCTACGGGAAATGCCGGCGTACCTGGGCTGTTCCTGTCATCGGAAATCGCTGTGCAAAACACCCGGCGGGGTAATGCCAAGGCGGGTTATGTCGAGGCAGCATGGACCTTCGCCGATCTGCCGGGCAAGCAGACACTGGGCTATCGCTTCAGTCAGTATGGGGTCGAATGGGACTCTCTTCTCTATGGCTTCAGCCGTGGTTACGGTACCTGGTTCCAGGGCGAAGTTGCCGCCAACTATACAGGACCCTTTGGCGCCAATACCACGATCCAGCAAGTGTACTGGCGCGCGCAGCCGTACGAGACACTCGCGGTGAACGTTCTGGCTTATGATTTTTGTAACCAGCGTACCCGTGGTGCCATTGACAGTTCGGGGCGCGAGCTGGATTTGATCCTGGACTGGTCGGTGACACCCACTATCACGCTGTCGCCCATGCTGGGTCTCTACGACCCGCGCAAAGATGCGGATCATGGCGGCGCGCAGTTGGGGGATGACAAGCTCAATGTGTATAGCACGGTGTTGATCTCGACCAGGTTCTGATCGTTCAACCAGCAGTAGAGTACGGTGGACCGATTAGTGTCTGCCGTACTCGTTCCCATATCTGGATCTCTGTGCCGTCAGAGCAAACACCCGGTCGGCCCGCGAGCGCCTGCTTGTCAATAGCGGATAATCACCGATTTCAGCTCAGTGTAATCGTCGATAAACGCACTGCCGAACTCACGCCCGACACCCGACGCCTTCATCCCGCCAAACGGCACGCTGGGGTCGACGAAGGTGTGCATGTTGACCCACACCGTGCCCGCTTCGATTTGCGGGATCAGGCGCAAAGCCTTGGACAGGTCGTTGGTCCAGATACTGGCGGTGAGGCCGAACGGGCTGTCGTTCATCAGCTCGACCAATTCTTCTTCATCGTCGAACGCCAGCACGCACACCACCGGGCCGAAGGTTTCCTCGTGCAGCAGCGGGTCGTCCTTGCCGGTGGCCACGATCAGCGTCGGCTCGACGTAGTAACCGGTGCGGTCCACGGCGAGCGCGCCGCACACCACCTGGTTGCTTTGCAGGGCGCGCTCGAAAAAACCAAGGATTTTGTCGAAGTGCGGCTTGTTCGACAGCGGGCCGAACTGTGCGTGTTCATCCAGGGGTGAACCGATGATCATCTGCGACAGCATCGCCGCCATCTTCTGTGTCACTTGCTCGACGAGTGAGCGGTGCACGAACAAGCGCTCGGGTGATGCGCACACCTGGCCCTGGTGCACATAAGCCGCTTGTACGAAGCGCGCCACGGCGTCATCGACATTGGCGTCGGCCAACAGCGCGGCGGCGTTCTTGCCGCCCAGCTCCAGGGTCACACGGGTCAGGTCGGCTCCCATGGCGGCCTTGCCCACGGCAATGCCGGTGGGCACCGAGCCGGTGAACGACACCTTGCGCACCTGCGGGTGTGCAATCAGTTGCTGACCGACCTGGCCACGGCCGTTGACCACGTTGATCACACCCGCTGGAATCCCGGCCTCGATCGCCAGTTCCGCCAGGCGCAGCAGGGACAGCGGCGTGTATTCGCTGGGTTTGAGCACGACGGTGCAGCCGGTGGTCAGCGCGGCGCCGAGCTTCCATACGCCGATCATCAACGAGAAGTTCCACGGCACGATGGCCGCAACCACACCGACCGGCTCGCGCAGGGTGTAGGCGCTGTAGTGCTCGCCGTCCATGGAGGGCAACGACGGGGTCATGGTCTGGCCGCCGATTTTGGTGGCCCAGCCGGCGAAGTAACGCAGGAACACCGCGCTCTGGCCCACTTCGATATGCCGCGACAGGTTGATCGATTTGCCGGAACTCACGGTTTCCAGTTGCGCCAGCTCTTCGCCGTTGGCCTCGATCAGATCGGCCAGGCGGTTGAGCAGAACGCCGCGCTGGTAGGGCGTGACCTTTGCCCAGGCGCCCTTGAAGGCGACGGAGGCGCTGTTGACGGCCAGGTTGACATCCTCGGCCTGGGCGTCACGCAACTGCGCGACGGTCTCGCCGGTACCGGGGTCGACGATGCCGATGCGTTGCGCCGACGCGCTGGTGTGCATGGCGCCATCGATGAAGTTGGAATGGTCGCGGTCCAGGAAAGCAACGACTGAGGGCAATAAGGCAATGTGCATGGCGGCGCTCCAATGAAGGGTTCGTCGCGCCCGTCGGGCGCTCGAAAGACCTCTGCATTAAAAGCCGATACACGCCTGGCTGCTTGTGCGAGCCTGCCAGGGAATTGGTTATGCGCGACAGGCTGTGTCGCGGCTGGCCTAGGGTTCGCCGAGGTTGTTGAACACCGTTTCGAGCATGCGGTTCAGGCGCTGGATCTGCGCTTCGGTCATGCCGTTGAAACTGCGCTTGAACACATCACCGGTGGCCACTTGGATGCGTTCGATCGCTTCGCGCCCCTGCGCGGTGATGCGCACCTGAGTGACGCGGCCATCGTCCTCGCAGGGCGCGGTGTCCACCAGGCCGTCTTCCTTCATGCGATACACCGTTTTGGTGATGGTCGAAAGCTTGGCGATGGCGTGGGTGGAAATTTCCGAAATACTCGACTGGCCGTTCTCCTTGAGGATGAACAGCACTCGCCAGCGCGAGATGTCCAGGCCGATTTTCTTCAGAGCCTTTTCCATGTACTGGCTGTAGCGGCCATGCACCATGGCGAGCCAGTAGAACGGGAAATCTTCTTTATGAAAGTCTTCACTGCCGGGGTCGTAGCGGCCTGCGTGTTTTTTTGGTGGGCTCATGATGTGCTCATGTCGAGGGAGGCGAGCAATCATAGACTTTTCTCGTGAATTGGGCACGGTTATTGATCCGTGCGATCCACGCCGACATTCAGAAATATAATTGACAATTCACGTAATATTCGGTGAGTGTGAAAAAAGGAAAGGGCGCATCGGGCGCCCCCATTCCGCAATTCGCACTGAAGGTAACGTGACATGACCCTGGTGATTGAACAGCTTTCCCTTGGCGGCGATGGGCCGACCGTAATGGTCAAGGACACCATCGATATCGCCGGCCTGCCTACCCGTGCATCGAGCCAGGCCCTGGACGATGCCGCGCCGGCCGCGGCCCATGCCGAGGTGGTGCAAGCCCTGTTGGATAAAGGCTGCCGCCTGGTGGGCAAGACCAGCCTGCACGAACTGGCCTTTGGCACCACGGGGATCAATCACTGGGTCGGCACCGCGCCGAACCCGCGTTTCCCCGGGCGTATTCCAGGCGGATCCTCCAGCGGTTCAGCCGCCGCCGTGGCCGCCGGGCTGGCGGATTTTTCCCTGGGCACGGACACCGGCGGTTCGGTGCGCATTCCCGCCTGTTGTTGTGGCGTGTTCGGTTTTAAGCCGACGTTCGGCCGGATCAGCCGCCGTGGCGTGATGCCGACGCACAGCAGCCTTGATTGCGTCGGCCCGTTCGCCGCGAGCCTACCGATGCTGGTCACGGCCATGCAGGCAATCGACCCAGACTTCAAGCCGGCACCGGCACCGGCGCCGGCCGCGCCGCGCCTGGGCATTGTGAGCGTGCAGGCCAGCGCAGCGGTACAGCGCGTGATCGCCGCGGCCATCGCCGACAGCCGTCTGCCCACCGAAATCCTCATATTGCCGAGCCTCAAGGCGGCCTATGACGCCGGCATGGTGGTGATCAACCGCGAGACCTTCGACGCTTGCGGGCACTTGTTGGACACCGGCAAGGTGGGCGCCGACATCGCCGCGCGCCTGGCGGCCGCCGGCAACACCACGGCGGCCGCGCTGGCCGAGGCCGAGCAGGTGCGCCTGCGCTTCACCGCCGAGGTCGATGCGGCGCTGCAGCAGGTCGACGTGCTCGTGCTGCCGACCATGCCGGAGTTCCCGTTGACCCTGGCCGAGGCGACCGACACCCAGGCAGTGCTGGGCATGACTGCTTTCGTGCGCCCGTTCAACCTGTCGGGGCACCCGGCGTTGAGCATCCCGTTGGCCAGTGCCGAGGGCCTGCCGGTTGGCCTGCAATTGGTAGGGGCCAAGGGCGCGGATGAGCAACTGCTGGCCATCGCCGGTCGCCTGCTTGAACGCCTGTATAGCGGGCATGAGGTGTGAGATGAGCACGACCATTCCCCGCCCGGACCTAGAACAACGCCTGCGCCGTTTTGAAATCCAGGACAGCGCGCGCGCCTGCATGAACCGCTACATGGTGCTGTGTGATGCCCTTGACGCCCACACGCCGCTCGACGAACTGGCCGGCCTGTTCACCGAGGATGCGGTGTGGGAGGGTAAGGGCGCCAAGTACGCCCAGAGCTTCGGCGGTTATCGCGGGCGCGAAGCCATTGCCGCGATGTTCGCAGGCTACATGAAAACTCCGGCGCACTTTGCCCTCAACGTGCACTTTCTCACCAGCGAACTGATCGAGGTGCAGGCCGACGCCGTGCTCGGCAGTTGGGTGATGCTGCAGACCTCCACCTTCGCCAGCGGCGCCTCCCATCTCAACGCCGCGCGCCTGAGCGTGCGCTTTGCCGAGGAAGACGGGCAGTGGCGCATGGCGCATTTCCAGACCGAAAACCTGTTCAGTCGCCCGGTGCAGGCATGGAACAGCGACGCCGAGCTGCCGGTGCCCAAGCCTGCCGCACAGTGAGCGGTAGCGCGCACTGATAACCTCACCCTTTCCCACGACTGCCCCGCAAGGGCGGTCGTGCCGTGCGCGTAGCGCTGGAGATTGCCATGAAACACTTCGAACTGTTGACCTTCACTTTACGGGTGCGCACCGTGCCGCAAGCCTTGCCGCGCCTGGAGCAGAGCTTGCGGGAGACGGGCGAGGGCGTGCATTTGATGGGCTGCTGGATATCGGAAATCGGCTCGCAGAACCGTATCGCGGTGCTGCGCGGGTTCGACGATGGCGGGTGTCGCGAACGCGAGCGCGAGCGCTATTTGTTGGCGTCCGATGGTTTTGCGATTGGCGAATTTCTGCTTGAACAACAGGTGGATGACTACAGCGCCTTTGCCTTTGTCGATCCACTGCCTCCCGGCATTCACGGCCCGTTCTATGAATTGCGCGAATACAACCTCGTGCCCAGTGGGCTGACGCCAACATTGCGCGGTTGGGGCAAGGCCGTGGAGCGGCGAACCGGGCCGGACTATTCCCAGGTGTATGCCGCTTTCTATGCCACCAGCGGGCAGATTCCGCGCTATCTGCACATCTGGCCCTACAGCTCGCTGGAGCAGCGTCTTGAAGTGCGCACCCGCGCCGTGGCCGAAGGCGCCTGGCCGCCGGAAAATTCCGCGCCGCAACTGCTGCAGATGCACTCCACGGTGTACCTGCCGGCGCCGTTCTCGCCGTTGCGCTGAAAAATGGCACAGATCCGGTGTGGGAGCGGACAAGCCAACTCAAATTTTTTAAAATAACAAATTAATCAAAAAAATTTAGAAGATATCCAAGGTTCAATTCAGAGCATTACTCAATAAAACAGAGACATAAGTCACTATTTCTTTTTGTTTTCCGAAATTATTTACGTGATTAGTCGTGTTTATAAGCGCGACAATTCAATTGACAATTCATGTAATTGCGCTCAAATTCTCCCCAACGGCACCCACAAAAACAAAGGTAACCGCTATGCCGATCCATCGCCCTCGCTCCGCCCCGCGTCTCAGCTCGACGCTGACTTCCTGCCCAGCCCAATACCGTTCCTGACAACGGAGTTAATCTATGCATTCGCTTAAAAAACCAGCGGTTGATACGGTGAGCGCGCTTGCCAGTGGCCCCGCCTTCGAAGCCTTGCTTGTCGATGTGCGTGAACGTGCCCGCACCGGTGAGTTCGACCGTCAGCGTCAAATTTCCCTGGACGTGATCGAGGCCTTCAAGCAGCACGGCGTCTACCGGGCACTGGTGCCCAAGCGCTTTGGTGGCCTGGAATGTTCGCCTGCCGAGTTCTGCCAGGTGATCGAGCGCATTGCCCAGGCCGACGGTTCGGCCGGCTGGGTCGCCAGTTTCGGCATGAGCCCGGTCTACCTCGCGGCATTGCCACTCGAGAGCATCGCCAAGGTGTATGCCAACGGCCCGGACGTGGTGTTCGCTGGCGGCATCTTCCCGCCGCAGCCGGCTGAAGTGGTCGAGGGCGGTTTTGTGGTCAATGGTCGCTGGAAATACTCCAGCGGCTCCCTGGGCTCCAATATCGTCGGTGTCGGCATCGCCCCGAAAAACGGCGATACCTTCGGCCTGCCGCGCATTGCGGTAATACCGCGCAGTGCGATCCGCATCGACGAAACTTGGGACACCGTCGGCCTGCTGGGTACCGGCAGCCACGACCTGGTCGCCGAAAATGTGCGGGTCAGCGAGGAGTGGACCTTCGTGCGCGGCGGCCTGCCCAACCTGGACGAACCGTTCTTCCGCTACCCATCGCTGTCATTCGCCACCCAGGTGCTCTCGGTGGTTGGCCTCGGCGTGGCCCGTGCGGCACTCGATGCCCTGGCCGACATGGCCAGCGGGCGTGTCTCGGTCACTGGCGCCCCGGCGATTGCCGATCGGCCCCTGGCCCAGGTCGACATTGCCCGGGCGGAAGCCGAGCTGCGTGCCGCGCGGGCGTTCTTCTACGAATCCATCGACCGCGCCTGGGACTACGTCCTGGCCGGCGACGCGGTACCCGTGGCCGCGACCAACCTGCTGCGGCTGTCGTCGACCCATGCCACCCGCGTCGCCGCCGATGTGGCGCGTACCGCGCAAATGCTCTCGGGCATGAGCGGCGTGTACAACGACAGCCCGCTGGCCCGCTGCGTCAACGACGCCCAAGTGGTAACCCAGCACGCCTTCATGGGCGACATCACCTATCAAAACGCCGGAGCCATGTTCTTCGGCAAACAGCCTTTGCCTGGCTACCTCTAACCGTCGAGGAAATAAAATGAGCGATAAAAAGACCTTGCGCGTGCTGTTCTGCATGGGCATCAACCAGAATTTTTTCGATGCCGCGCGCGACGAGCAATTGCAGGTGTGGGCAGCGTTCAGTGCAATGTGGAACGGCATTCACGACCTCGCCGGCGTCAAGGTGCTGGGCAACATGGATGACGACCAGAGCATGGTCGGGCCTTCCGATGGCTTCCCCTGGACCACCTACCTGCTGGCCGACGTGCCGGACATCGAGACCGTGCATGCCGCCTGCAACCTGTTTCGCACAACACCCGTGGGAGATGGCCCGTACAAGCTGTGGCGCTACACCAAGATCGAAGCCCGGGTTGGGCGCGAGCTGATCATTCAGCGTACTTGATGCCGACGAGGACACTCCCCATGAGCAAGCTGATTCCCGCAGTAAACCTTGAGGTCGACCCCGCCGACCTGGTGCAGGCCGACCGCGTCCACACCTCGATGTACACCGACGCACAATTGTTCGACGCCGAGCTGGAAAAGATTTTCTACAGCACCTGGATCTGGGTCGCCCACGTCAGCGAGATCCCCGACAACGGCAGCTATAAAACCACCTATATCGGCAAGCAGCCGGTGATCGTGGTGCGTGACCGCAAGAAAGACGTGCACGTGCTGCTCAACCGCTGCCGCCATCGTGGCGCCACCGTGTGCGAACACAAGAAAGGCAAGACCAACAGCTTCGTCTGCCCGTACCACGGCTGGGGCTACGCGCTCGATGGCTCGCTGCGCGGTATTCCGCACCCGGAAAGCTACGGCGATTGCATCGACAAGGCCGAGCTGCCGCTGGTCAGCCTGCGCACCGAAGCCTATGCCGGCATGATCTTCGCCACGTTCAAGGACGACATCGAGCCGCTGGAGGACTACCTCGGCGCGGCGAAGAAATGGATCGACCTGTTCATGAAACAGGGCGCCGGCTATGGCATCAAGGTTCCGGGCGAACACCGCTTCCGTTTCCCCGGCAACTGGAAGATCCAGTTGGAAAACACCACCGACGCCTACCACTTCCCATTGGTGCACAAGAGCTTTCTGTCGTCGGTGGATGAGCAGACCCTTGAACTGTTCGACTTCGTCAAGGGCCCCGGTTACGTCGAGGACCTGGGCAACGGGCACAGCGTGATGGTGATGATTCCCGACCTGGTCGACCTCGAGGCCGACCTTGATAAGCCCATCCCCGAGCGCTTCGAAGGGCTGGCGGCCGAGCTGCGTGACGAAGGCATCGAAGAGCAACAGGTGCGCCGCATCGTGCGTGCGGTTGGCGGCACCGGTTTCAACCTCAACCTTTTCCCCAACGTCGCCTGCTCGATGGCGTTTTTCCGGGTGCTGCAACCGATTTCTGTGACCGAGACCGAAATCCACCACTCGGTGATCACCATGGACGGCGGCCCGGCCGTGGCCAACCGTTACCGCCTGCGTCTGCATGAACACTTCCAGGGCCCGATGGGCTTCGGTACGCCGGACGATTCCGAGGCCTGGGAACGGGTACAAAAGGGCGCCAGCGCCGGTGAAGACCTGTGGATCATGCTCAACCGCGGCCTGCCCGGCGAGCAGGTCAGCGCAGACGGACGGGTATCCGACGTGAGTGCCGAAACCGGTATGCGCGCCGCCTACCAGCAGTGGAAAAAGATGATGTCGGCCTGATCCGTGGAGAACCTTATGAACCTGCAATTACTGCAAGAAGTGACCGCTTTCATCTGGCAGGAAGGCGACATGCTTGACCACGGTGAATACGACGGCTGGTTGAAGATGTGGACCGAGAAGGGCACCTACATCATTCCCATCGACCCCAAGGAAACCGACTTCGAAAACACCCTCAACTACGCCTACGACGACCATCATATGCGTGAGTTGCGGGTGCAGCGCCTGACCGGCGGCGAATCGATCTCCACCAGCCCGCAACCGCGCACCGTGCGCATGCAGTCGCGGTTCCGGGTGTTGGCCGATGACGGCGCGCAGGTAACGGTGCGCTGCGCGCAGAACATCCGTGAGTTCCGCAAGGAAAGCCTGAAGTTCTACAGCGCCGACCTCACCTATGAACTGATCCGCAGCGAGGGGAGCTTCAAGATCCAGCGCAAAGTGATCAGCCTGATCAACAGTGACGATGCCCTTGCCGGTATCGGCTACATCCTTTAAGGAGCGCCGACATGAGCCAGATCGCATTGGTGACCGGCGCGGGCCAGGGCCTGGGGCAGCATTTCTGCGCCAGCCTGCTGCTGGCGGGGTACTTGGTGGTGGTCACCGACCTCGACCTTGCCGCCGCACAAGCCTGCGCCAAACAGTTGGACCCGGCCGGTGAGCGCACGCTGGCGCTGCAACTGGATGCCGGCAGCAAGGCCGATTTCGAAGCGGGGCTGGATCAAGTGCTGGTGCGTTTCGGCGCCCTGCACGTGGTGATCAATAACGCCGCCGTGACCAAGACCACGCCGCTGATGCAGATCAGCCCCGAGGAATTCGACGCGGTGGTCGGCCTGAACCTGCGCAGTGTGTTCCTCGGCTGCCAGGTGCTGGGCGCGTACATGGCCGAGACCGGCTATGGACGCATCATCAACATGGCCTCCCTGGCCGGGCAGAACGGCGGTACCGCGACCGGCGCGCATTATGCCGCGAGCAAGGGCGGCATCGTGACGCTGACCAAGATCTTCGCCAAGGAGTTCGCCGCACGCGGGGTGACGGTTAACGCTATTGCTCCAGGCCCTATCGAGTCGGCGGCAGTGCGCGCGGCGATTCCGGCCGAACGCCTGCCGGGCCTGCTGGCCAATATTCCGGTGCAACGCCTGGGCGATGCGGATTTTCTCGGTGACTTGATTGTGCAGTTGGCACGGCCCGAAGCCTATTTCACCACCGGGGCGACCTGGGATGTGAATGGCGGCCTGTTCATGCGCTGACTGATAGCGGCCGCCACGGCGGCCTTTGCGAACTCCATGGAATAACGGCCATGACTGAAGAACTGTTGGACGTAGTCGTGCGCAAGCGCGAGCTGCAAGGGGACGGCGTTGTCGTCCTGGACCTGACCCGTCGTGACGGCGCGCCGCTGCCGGTGTTCGATGCCGGTGCGCACGTGGACATCCATATCGGCCCGGGGCTGGTGCGCCAGTACTCACTGTGCAGCAATCCTGCCGACCCTAGCCTGTATCGCTTGGGTGTGCTCAGGGACCCGGCTTCGCGGGGTGGTTCGGTCGGGGTGCACGACACCCTGCTCGAAGGCCGCGAGGTGCAGATCAGTGTGCCGCGTAACCTGTTTCCACTGGCCGCCGGGGCGACGCGTTCTGTGTTGCTGGGTGGCGGTATCGGTGTCACGCCGATGATCGCCATGGCCTATGCACTGCACGCGGCCGGCCAGACCTTCGAACTGCACTACTGCGGGCGTAAGCGTGGGCGCAGTGCGTTCCTCGCGGAACTGGCCAGCGCACCGTTTGCCGCGCAGGTGTTCACCCACTTCGATGACGAAGGGGCCGAGCAGAAGCTCGATCTGGCCAAGGTGCTGGGCAAGGGTGAGGCCGGCGTGCACATGTATACCTGCGGCCCCGCAGGCTTCATGGACTGGGTGATCCAGGGCGCGCGCAAGCAGGGCTACAGCGAGTCGCACATCCACAAGGAATATTTCCAGGTGGAAGTGGACAGCTCGGGTGGCAGCTTTGAAGTGGTGGCCGCACGCAGCGGCAAGACTGTGCAAGTGGCCGAAGGGCAGAGCATTCTCGCCGCGCTGGCCGAGGTCGGCATCAAGATCGAGATCTCCTGCGAGCAGGGCGTGTGCGGGACCTGCCTGTGCGACGTGCTCGAAGGCGAGCCGGACCATCGCGACGTGTACCTCACGGACGATGAAAAGGCCGGCAATGACCAAATTCTAGTGTGCTGTTCACGAGCCAAATCCAAAAAACTCGTGCTGGATATCTGAGGGGAACGACCATGGTAGACATAGGCAGCTTTCGCAATGCAATGGCCATGCTCGGCGGCGCCGTGACGGTCATCACCACCGATGGCGAGGCGGGCCGGTTCGGCTTTACCGCCTCGGCGGTGTGCAGCGTCACCGACTCACCGCCCACGCTGTTGGTGTGTATGAATCGATCTTCGCATTCCAACGAGCACTTCAAGCGTAATGGCACGGTGTGCGTGAACATTCTGCGTGGCGATCACCAGGACATGTCCGGGGCGTTCGCGAACCGGGCGCTGAGCATGGATGAGCGCTTTGCCGTGACGCAGTGGACCACCCTGGAAAGCGGTGCGCCAGTGATGCTCGACGCGCTGGTCAACTTCGATTGCCGTATCGCGCAGGTACACGAAGTGGGGTCCCACAGTATTTTCTACTGCGAGATCCAGACCATCCGCCAGGGTGAGGCGGAAGAGGGCCTGGTATATTTCAACCGCGCCTATCACCGCCTGGGTGAAGCCTCCAAGGCTTGCTGAATGCCATGTTCGCTGGAGGGGCGAACGGCAGCCGAATTCAGACAAGCCCGACCAGAAGAACTCAGATCAATTCTTCCACCAAGTGCAGGCAATGTGTGAGCCCCGGCGACTGGTCATTCACCCGCCGGCTCAGAATGATCGGCGAGGTCGCGGTGGCTTCCACAATCGGCGTATAACCTATATCTGCCCGATGCAGCACCTGCACCGAGGCCGGCACCAAGGTTACGCCCATGCCCGCGCCGACCAGGCCAATGGCGGTTTGCAATTCGTTGGTCCATTGCGCCACCTTGAGGCTCAGGCCATGGGCGTCGAACAGCGCGATCACATGGTCGGCATAACTGGGACGCGGGTTGCCGGGGTACAGCACAAAAGGCTCGGCGGATAATTGCGCAAGGGTAGCGGGCGCGGCGAGCAACGGGTGGCCGGCGGGCAATACCGCCACCAGGCGGTCCTCCACCAGGACGCGCTGGACGATGGCCGTGTCGTCAATGCGGATCCGTCCGAATCCTACATCGATCCGCCCGGCCTTGAGCGCTTCGACCTGTTGCAAGGTGGTCATCTCCGACAGGCCCAGCTCCAGCTCCAGCGCTTCATGGGTACGCAACCGCCGAATCAGCTCCGGCAATACGCCGTACAGCGTCGAGGGCGCAAAGCCGATACCCAGCCAGGTCTTTTCACCCAAGCCGATGCGCCGCGTGTTCTCGCACACCTTGTTCAGTTGTTCCAGCAACACATTGGCGTGCTCATAGAAAAACCGCCCGGCCTCGGTCAGCCGCAGCGGCCGGCCGCGTTCGAGCAGAATCACCCCCAGTTCATCCTCCAGTTGCTGGATCTGCCGGCTCAAGGGCGGCTGGGCAATGTGCAGGCGTTCGGCGGCGCGGGTGAAGTTAAGGGTTGCCCCAAGCACCTGGAAATAACGCAGGTGACGTAATTCCATGATCACTCCTTTCATACCCTAAGGGTATTGTTCGAGACCCATTTTATATTGGATGCCTTGAAAAATAGGGAACAGAATCGGCTTAAATCTAAAAGTAACTCAACAGGTATCACCATGCCCATTTGCGCCATAGAGTCGATCGAGACGATCATCGTCGACCTTCCCACCATTCGCCCGCACAAGCTGGCGATGCACACGATGCAGAACCAGACCCTGGTGATCATCCGCGTGCGCTGCGCCGACGGTATCGAAGGCATTGGCGAGTCCACCACCATTGGTGGCCTGAGCTACGGCAATGAAAGCCCCGACAGCATCAAGGTCAACATCGATCGCCATTTTGCGCCGCTGCTGATCGGCCAGGACGCCAGCAATATCAATGCGGCCATGTTGCGCCTGGAGCGCAGCATTCGCGGCAACACCTTCGCCAAGTCCGGCGTCGAAAGCGCCTTGCTCGATGCGTTGGGCAAACGCCTGAATCTTCCTGTGAGCGAACTGCTCGGCGGTCGTGTGCGTGACGCATTGCCGGTGGCCTGGACCCTGGCCAGCGGCAACACTGAAAAGGACATTGCCGAGGCCGAGAAGATGCTCGACCTGCGCCGCCACCGCATCTTCAAATTGAAGATCGGCGCCGGTGAGGTCGACCACGACCTGGCCCACGTGATCGCCATCAAAAAGGCCCTGGGCGACCGCGCCAGTGTGCGCGTGGACGTTAACCAGGCCTGGGACGAAGCGGTGGCATTGCGCGCGTGCAAGGTGCTGGGCGACAACGGTATCGACCTGATCGAGCAACCGATTTCTCGCTATAACCGCGGCGGTATGGTCCGGCTCAATCTGTCGAGCCCGGCGCCGATCATGGCGGATGAATCCATCGAATGTGTCGAGGACGCCTTCAACCTGGCCCGTGAAGGCGCGGCGTCGGTGTTCGCCCTCAAGATCGCCAAGAACGGCGGCCCGCGCGCGGTGTTGCGCACGGCCGCGATAGCGGAGGCGGCGGGTATCGCCCTGTACGGCGGCACCATGCTCGAGGGCGGTATCGGCACCCTGGCTTCGGCGCATGCCTTCCTCACGTTGAACAAACTGGCATGGGACACCGAGCTGTTCGGCCCGCTGCTGCTGACCGAGGACATTCTTGCCGAGCCGCTGGTGTACCGCGATTTCCACCTGCATGTCTCCACCGCACCGGGCCTGGGCCTGGCCATCGATGAAGAGCGCCTGGCGTTCTTCCGTCGTGACAAACACTAAGAGGCAACTGCCATGTTGTTCCATGTGAAAATGACCGTGAACCTGCCTCTGGACATGAACCCCGAGCGCGCGGCCAGTCTCAAGGCCGATGAGAAAGCTCTGGCGCAGCGTCTGCAACAGGAAGGCAAATGGCGCCACCTGTGGCGTATCGCCGGGCATTACGCCAACTACAGCGTGTTCGATGTCGACAGCGTGCAAGACCTGCACGACCTGCTGATGCAACTGCCGCTCTACCCCTATATGTCGATCGAAGTGAATGCCTTGTGCCGGCACCCTTCGTCGATCCATGAAGACGACCGTTAAGCCTGTCACGCACCCAATAATTACAAGATGAGGAATGCACCATGTCCATCCGACTGTCCCAGACCGCTCATGCACAACAGTTTCTCGAAGAAGCCAGCGGCAAACTTAACGACGCAGGCAACCCGCGCACCAAGGCGTTGGTGTACCGGATTCTGCGCGACACCGTGAACATCATCGAAGACCTGGAGGTGACCCCCGAAGAATTCTGGAAGGCGGTCAACTACCTCAACGAACTGGGCAAGAACCAGGAAGCCGGGCTGCTCGTCGCGGGGCTGGGGCTGGAGCATTACCTGGACATGTTGATGGACGCCGCCGATGTCGAGGCCGGCAAGACCGGTGGCACACCGCGTACCATTGAAGGCCCGCTGTACGTGGCCGGTGCGCCGTTGTCCAAATACGAAGCGCGGCTGGATGATGGGACCGATGCCGCCGCGCCGCTGTTCATGCGTGGTCAGGTGCGTGACACCGACGGCAATCCCCTGGCTGGCGCGATTGTCGATGTGTGGCAGGCCAACACCGGCGGCACGTATTCCTGGTTCGACAGCAGCCAATCGGAGTTCAACCTGCGCCGGCGCATCGAGACCGATGCCCAGGGCAACTACCGTTTTCGCAGCATCGTGCCGTCGGGCTACGGCTGCCCGCCGACCGGTCCGACTCAGCAACTGCTCGACCAACTGGGGCGCCATGGACAACGGCCGGCGCATATCCACTTCTTTATCTCGGCACCGGGTTATCGGCATCTGACTACGCAGATCAATCTGTCGGATGACCCTTACCTGCATGACGATTTCGCCTATGCGACACGCGATGAATTGATCGCCGAAATCCGCTTCAGTGACGATCAACAGCTGGCGCGGGAGTTGGGTGTGGAAGGGCGCTTTGCGCAGATTGATTTTGATTTTGAGCTGCAGGTGGCCGCTGCACCATTAGAGCAGAAGCGCATGCAGCGCGTTCGTGCGCTCGAGGATTGAGCGCGGTAGGGCAGGTGAGTACCTGAGTGTTCGGGATTACGGTGTGTCGGTCAGTCTATCGACCGATAGATCGCAACGGGGGCGCAAGCAGACTTTAGTTGCATTGCCTGGTCAGCGGATGCCGGCCAGGCTTGGCGCAGAGGCTTTTTGGAGAAACTCAGCCGAATTGATCTGCATATTCAACTACGGCCTTAGACTTCCTGCTACGTGTTAGCTGATAAGAAAAAATTGCCAGCCACATGAACCAGCCTGGCATCACCATCAAGACGACGCTCAGCTATTTCGCGGCTGAGTACCGTGCACTATTCGCCAAGGGTGGGCTATTCCTGCAGCGACCGATATCGCGTTTGCCTTGGGCGTACTGTCGCTGCTCGGTAAACGTGTTCCCATTTCGTTGAAAATCTTTCTGTCCGCGCTGGCGATTCTTGATGACCTTGGTGCTGTACTGATCATCGCCCTGTTTTACACCAGCGGCTTGTCGGTCAGCATGTTGCTGGCCTCACTGAGCGTTATTGTGTTCCTGGTGATGCCCAACCGATTCGGTGTGACCCGGCTCTGTCCTTACCTGATAGCGTGCAGTCTCCTGTGGTGTAGAGCTGCTGTGCGGAATTGGTTTCACAATGAGCCTGTTCATCGGGGCGCTGGCCTTCCCGGATAACCCGCATTTGGTCGATGAGGTGAAGGTTGGGGTGCTAATGGGCTCTATTCTTTCCGCTGTCCTCGGTATTGCTGTTCTTTTGAAGGCTAAACGTTAATCCTGAGTTCATCTGTCCGTTGAGAGCTGCATGATGGATGAGCATCCAGTCGCGCCTGCGGGTTCAGGCATCATCAGGATATTTCGAACGCTTGAGCAACCCGAGATAGCTTCTCGGCAGAGCCAACATAAATAGCGAGAGGATGTTCGGAAAGCCTGGGCCGTTCCCAACCGCTCAGGATCGTACCTTTCTCAAAGGTCTGTGAGTTTGTCACGGAAAGTCGGAATCCCACTTTTAACAGATATGCCGGCGCCGGTAAAAAACACAACCTTTCGAGCGGCAGTCACGGCTTTGATCGCGCGATCCCAGCATGCCCTTTGGAAGCTTTGTCGGCTGCAGCGCAAACGAACGGGGTGTGGTAGCTGCTATCGATTGCGGAGCTGAAGACTGGGCCCATCGGGGACACGTCAGTATCTGACGCTTCTTCAATCCGTCCTGCCAGAAGCACCTGAAACTGAGATGGATAGTGACGCAGGAGGAATTTGGCGTCACGGCGTACCCTTTCTGGCATCGATAAGTCTCGGGAGAGCTCGAGCAGAAACTCCCCCGTTTGGATTACTGCCCGGGTACGTTCAATCGGCATGGTCATGTTTAAGCCCTCTTAGTCATCGTGCTGCCGTAATTAGGTGCTCACGCTTGGCGAGTGCTTCCCATGATGTCTTGACCTACAGTTAGTTGACGTGCCGTATCGGCCACACAGAGAACATGCTACTAGGTTCCTTAGGCTAAGGCCCCTCGTGCGTGAGTGCTTGGACGAAATCAATCGGCGTTATGCTGCGCAACGGACTCCTGTGCAGAACACGTTAGCCATGCCCGAAGTGAAGCCACCAAAACCCGACAAATTGCCAACATCGCCCACCATCAGCGGTCCTTGGTTGCGTGTTTGACAACATCCATTGACTTGGTGAGGGTCAAAAGATCTATGGTATTTCTTACTGAAACGTTATCCCTAGATGCGTGGATCAGCCGGCGAGCCTTCAAACCGGTTCTAGTTCGAATCCGTCTAACAGGGCTCGGTCCAGAAACCTGTTCTGTTTATCAGATCTGTTCCGAAGCAAGCCCTGAGCATGCTCTTCAAAATCTGCTTTCATTTTCCACTTGAGTGTCTTTACTTTTCGTCTCCCCTTCATTACCCCCCCCTTTTTTGAGTTTCAAAAGTCATAGTAATACTAGGTGCATCAAGCACTGCTGGAGACTATCTCCAACGCAGAAAGCGAGTAACTCTTCTTAATTTGCCGAACACGCGGTGAGCGGCAGGGTTGTTGTGCGTTGGAGAAAATTCCTCGCTCTGGAAGCGCTGTGATCAAATTCGATGCAGGTCGGTGCTTGAATCGCATGCGACCGCCTGGCGAAGTCTGATGCGAACGAGTGCTCTGTGAAACCACATCATATCTCCATGTTTGGTATCCATGCGGTTATTCAGCCAGCGCTGTCTAGTCAGCGCGTTAGCCGAGGAGGTCATTCAGGTCGGAGTCATTGAACCAGCAGTGACTACGACGGTATAGCAAGCTCAACTATCTCGGCTGACCTGTAGCGGCCAGCAGGCCTGAACATGCAAAGTACTAATAGAGCGGTTGATGGAAGCTTATATTTCTCACTGTCTCCCTAAGGGTCCAAAAAGCTGGGTATTGGATGCTGCCGAATAGTTCTCTGATAGCTGAAAGTTCTGTTGTTGAAGGTGCCTGGGACAATACAACACCCGTGATTTCTTTTTCCGACGAAGATCCAGGTCACCCAGTTTGTAACTGGCTGAAGCAGTTCGGTAAACGACCGCGCTTTGATCAGTAGAGATGCCGTTGAAGACGGTAACGCTCTCTAGCTCCTCTAAAGTCCAGTAGGTACGACCGCTGATGGACGGCGGGCACATCATGTGAACATGCCTAATCTCTACGTCCGTGACTGCAGCTAGGTAGTACTGTAATTCGTAAGCACAGTTGAGTATGGCTGCACGATTGGTCTGCCCCGTGTGCAGGGAGATGATAGTGGCAATAAAGCATAGTCCCTCCATTTCGCCGTGAGTCCAATTCCGTACCTCACGCTGAGCGGGGTCATAAACAAAAATCAATTAGGGCACCCTGACTGGTAGAAGGCATCGGTTTTGGAAAATGCACTGCTTGCGATGGATAGAAAAAAAGCCCACAGCCGCGCTAAGAAATTTCCCTTGCAGGTTTGCGTTGCCGCAACGCAATTCTACCGAAATGAACACTATAGATTGTAGCCCTATAGTGAGCAAAAAGGCTTCATCGTTCCTTTTGCGAGGAATGGTCATGGAAGTGAAGCAGGCGTTCGGGATTGCGCTCCGAAATGCCAGGGTTCGTCGGGGCTTAACGCAGGAAGATTTCTACGACATCAGCAGTAGGACCTACATCAGCACGCTAGAGCGCGGGCTCAAAAACGTTACCATTGACAAAGCAGCTGCATTGGCCGAGCGCACTGGCGTTCATCCTCTCACTCTGATAATCGAGACTTTCCTGATCCTCGACCCAACAGTTAATCTAGCCTCCCTGATTAGACAGGTGCAGGAAGAAATGGAAGCGGCTTCTAAGTGAGGGGCGGTGGGGTCATAATTGGGGGGTAGAGGAGAGGAGCCGCACAGCAGCCCAAGGAGTCGAGAGCGCAGCCAGGGCTTCTGAGCCCGGTCAACCGAGGGCTGAGCATTAATTGCCTGTTCAGTCCCCTAGATCAGGCCTCACGATTCTGAGTATGGCGTAAAGCTGCAGACTTACCTCGTGCAAGTATGAGCTGACTGTCCAGGAGCACATCGGTCACTTCAAAGTATTTGCCTTGACTGTCCTTGCGCCGATGGAGGATCTGCTCACCCTCAAGATTGGTGATGGCGTAGGCATGGACAATGTCTGAGCGTTCGGCGTTCATCGTCTGAAACAAGTCAGCCGCCAATTGTCCAGGTGCGACGACACCGGGGTAGGACAGAGCCGCTTTCTCCACAGCCTTTCGAAAGGCGTTACGCAAACCTGCGCGCATCTGCTCCTCAAGCTTCGTCCGGTTCAAAGTGGGATCAAGGTGGCAGGTAACCTTGGCCATGAAACTGGCGATCTAGGCGAAACCGTACCAGGCAAAACCCAAACGAAACAGGTGGGCATTGCTACCAGGTAAGGCCACGCGGCCAAGGCTTTTAATGGCCTCGAATTCTGCATCAGTGCTCATGGTTTACCTATCCCTAGACGCGCCTCCAGTAGGCGGCAATTGTCTTATCATTCAGCGATGCATGATGCGCGCGTTTTCGGGAGCCTAGGTGATCCCGTGAATGGCTACTCTGTAAATGACAACCGTGCATCAACTATGCACAGGTCGCAGCCTAGGACGCTTGCTAAACGTCCTTGAACCAGAGAACACTGCCAAACTCCAACACAAATCCCGATCCGCGCGCCAACGAGGGCAATCGCTTTAGCTAATCTGCCTTCGAAAATACGGTCAAGCGCAACGCCGAAACCTCTTGAAGCGCTTCTAAATTTTCCGGTTACCATTTTCCGGATGGTGGAGTTCAGAAATTCTACCTTCGACAATGTTGAGTTGTGCATCCTGATGAACTCCTTGTTCTCGAAGGCCTGGATCTCCTCTTTCCCCTCAAGGAAATGCCGGCGAATGCCACCGTTGAGCTCCATTAGGGACTTTATTTTGGGGTGGTGCGCGTAACCAGAGCCGCAGCGGTCGGCCAGTAGGTCATTCAAATTCAGCCGGCGCTCCACGGGGATGACGGAAGCATCCCTTCCGCCTAATACTCGGTACCGATGCTCAAGGTGTTCGAATCCGTAGGTAAGGTTTCGCATATTCCAGTGCACCCAGTACTTGTCGCGCCTGTCACGGACGAACTGATAAAAACCGGTTAGCAACTGGAGTTCTACCGCGTCGAAATTCCCGAGAACGTCTTTCCGTCCGATTCGAAGCTCTTCAGCGATGGAATGCGTGGAGAAACTAACGGCCTGACCGGTAGCGTAATGGCAATGGAGGTGATACGGGGGAGAGGCCTTCGTTATCGTCGTACAGGCTCTGGCAGGAGTAGTGAATGGTGTAGAAAATCTGAGGGGCCTTCTTGACCTCTCGAATGAATGCGCCGCTATCCGTAATGCTCATTGACTCTACTCGCGGTCAGTCGTGCGTCGAGGCAGATTACTCAACGCTTCCGCACCGATGTTGGAGCGGAAATCTATTCCCTGTAATAAAGCCTGTTTCAGCGTAGCACGACGGCGACAAGGTGGACTGACGTCACTCCAAGTCGCCATAAATCAATGCTGGCCGTCCAAATGGGTAATTGCACTGATTTGACCACCTGTTTACATTCGACTTGACCAGCCATTTGCATCGGATGTGACCAGCGCACGGCTACGTCTTGACCGGCAGGAAACGGCCCAGGCTGTGTAAAAACGTTTTTGAGCGCGCCAAGTGCTCAAAACCGGACTGGAAATCGCGTTTCTACGCGAAATCCACATCTGCAGACGTGCCGATAAATTTCAGATTTAACGTAGACGCGCGCACTTCAATTTTAACGAAGAGTTTTTACACACTCTGGACCCATTGCGGTCATACGGGCGAATCATGAGGCAGACTTATACGCCTTCAGCACCCTGCCTCAGAATTCGCATCAGCAGTCTAACAACGGTGTCTTCGACGGCTCCTTCACCGGCGCCCCTCTCAAAAGCGGCGCAACAAGCCGATGCATTAGCGCGTTTTTACACACTCTGGGCCAAAAGCGGACCTCGGGTTCAAGCGGGTATTCTCGAAGGTCTATTTTTAGACTGACTCCAACGGATGGAGATCATCGCAATCGAGTATCAAAACTTTCAAAGCATTACCGAACTCAGCTAGGGTTGTGTAGCGTTCCCTTCATTGTCTCTTTCCGGAGGTCTCCAATGCCTTTCAGCACCGTCGTTCTGTTTAAGTGCCCTAGTTGTGCGCACACCAGTCGGACCTTAGTACCTGCTCCCGACACAAGCTGGCTTGAAGGGGCTTCCACTCGAAATGCTGTGATTGACTGTGACCATTGCGGAAAGCGTTACGACGTAACTGTGAAAAAAACTCCCTACAGGTACGAAGTCAAGTTAGTGGACTACCAACATGTTGAGGTATTCTCCAGTGAGCTCACAGAACTTTCCGATTCGCAGGCCACCAGCTCTGGTCAGAATAACGTCCGGGCGACTGACGATCCGCTATTCGAGTTCTTGTCGAGCTACACCCATATGACTGAGGTGCTGCATACGTATGGTATTGGCGGATCAGGATTACTGAAGAGCTCTGCTCCGGAAATTAATAAATTGGTGCTATCTGGACTAATCAGCGCAATGGAGGCTTACCTTGCCAACACACTTATGGCACTTGTGGCAGAAGAGATAGGCGCAACTGAGAATCTTCTCTTGAAAGAGGAAAAATTGTCTTTTCAGAAGATCACCCTTTTTGAGGCATGGAATGAGAGTTTGACGGTAGAAAGACGTGTCCAGGACTACTTGCGAGATCAGATCTATCATCGGCTGGGAAAAGTTGAGCAGCTTTATGAGATTGCATTCAATATTCAGATTTTCCCAAGCCTTGAACTTAAAGAGCGACTTCATCGTGCGGTTGCTCTTCGGCACGATATCGTACATCGTAACGGGAGAAGCCTCCAAGGCAAAGAGCAGGAATTCTCGAGTATTGCGGTCCTAGCAATGATGAGAGATATCCATGACTTCGTTATGCACGTGAATAATCAACTCTTCAAAGCGCTCATCGATGCCCAAGAGAATGAATAGTCTTGAGCTTTTTTGGACGCTTCTCACAGACCACCTTTGGCCGTTTCCTGACTTCAGCAGAGGTAGCTCTCTGCCAGGAGCAGTCACTCACTTGCCATATCAGATGGCACGCCGAAGGTGCATTACACCGTTCCGCGATAAACCAAAAACAGTGCTCTCTGGCTATAAGTAAGAAGTTCGGATGTAGTAACAGGCAGAGTGTCACAAATCCCAGGGTTAGTATCGTGATGGAATTGGCCTGCATAGCCATTGATATCTTTCAGTTCCTCCACAAGCGGGGAGGCGAAGTTTAAGGGGTCAGTGGGGAGCACAGTCCCTATATGTGCAAGTATTCCGCCAAACATTAGGTCCCTAGGCACCAGACCTGGGAATCGTCTGTGCAGGTATCCTTCGAGAAAAGGTCGGATCGCTTTAGCCACCATTCGACTATCTTGGGGAGTACCAGCACAGAACTCCATTAGCAGCCTGTGGTGTCTGTAGAAAGATGACTCACACTCCTGCTCCACGTTGAATTTTGCTAACTGGCTATAGCCGTCAATTGAGTGTTGCAATTGCAGCACCTCTAAGGCAGGCAAGCCCTTCTGAATGAGGACCTCCTTCATATCTCGGATGAAGAAAGGATCATGCGCAAGTACGATAAGCTGTTCAGCACGAGTGCTGATGATACGAAGTATCTCTTTGGTTTGGGACTTACGATTGGTGTCTAGGCTGCACATTGGATCATCGATAACTACAAGCTTTTTCGCTAAGTCCGAATCTGAGTTGACCGTGGCAATAAAAAAGGCAAACGCCAGAGTCCGCTTATCCCCCTCACTTAACGCCGTAGCAAATTTTGGCGTGCCGTCGAGTGTGATGGACATTCCACGAAGAGATAGACCGTATTCACTTCGTAGGCCGCCTCGGAAGTTAGCGTCCATTTTTTCAATGCTGAAAGAGGCCCCAAATCTTTTCAAAATCTGGTTAATCGTCTTTTGAAAAGCCGCTAGGGTTGTCGTCATCTGGTCATTAAGAGTCGCACGTGCAGCCTTCTTATTGGACTCTGCCTCTTGCGATCTTTTCTTTATATCAGCTAATAGTGTCAATAGATCGGCTACCTCTTTTTTTCCGCGCGTCACGCTCAGCTGTAATTTCATTACCTCTTGATTAATTGCGCCGACATTCTCCGTCGTCAACCCTCCACGAAACTCATTAATCAGCAACCGTGCCCGCTGAATCTGTGTGTTAGTTTCTCGAGCGCGCTTCAAAACCGTATCCCAACGCTGTTGAGCGCTGGCTTTTTCATCGCTGCTACCGATTGGCTCTAGTGGTCTGTTCAATTTGGCTTGAACCAAGCTGAGCAAGCTGGCACGAACCGCGCCTATTTCGATTTTGGCCTGGTCTATGTCGAAGTTAGGACTATCGATTTGTACCTCTCCCGCCCATAAGGCGATGGAAGCAAAGGCGTTGGCTGTTGCCATCGCTAACTTATCAATCACAGCCTCGGCAGTTCTTGTTTGAACTCCTCGCTCGAGCATCGACACGTTGCTCTTGAGCTGCTCATACTCCTTGTTGAAATGAGTTCGGTAGGCACGTACTAATTCGACATTAGTAGTGGGTTGAGTACAGTAAGGGCAGACTGAACCATTGTCGAATTCCTGGCCCTCACTGATCCATCGTTCGAGTGAGGGATTGCGCATGTGGGCAATATGTGCCGAGACTTTCTGCTCTGCATCTTCCTCAACGTCCCTCAATGAAAGATTGAGGATCTTGAACAGGGCATCCAAGTCGAAAGACGGCTCTTGAATGTCTTCAGGGAGGGGCCGCTTAAGCACTGCATCGATGTTTTGTGCAACCTGTAAGCGCTTTCTTAGGTTATCAATCAGAGGTTGTGCAATTGACTCCGTAGTTGGTGCCAACTTCTGAAATTCTTGGAAGAGCATCCCTTGATGATAGCCAGCAAGCTGAGCCGTCGTACGAGCGAGTTCTGCGTTGGCTTCCAATGACTTTTTGGTGGCTTTTTCCTCCTCGGCCCTCGCTTTAACGGCGGACGCGCCCAATGCAAATTGCAAGAGGTTTTTCCGCTGCCCTGGCGAAACGATACCACCGGAGTGCACATTTTTTTCTATGAACTCCGTGTCAAAAACAAGAAGCTCTGGCCGTGATTCTGACCATTTGCCTTTGGTTAAAGTGACCTTATGTCCACTACCGAATGCTAAAGATACATTTGGTGCGCTCGAGCCATCGATTGTCTTCCGATCGAGAAGTACTGAGGCGTCCCCGTCCGCAACTGATCGCAAGACGCTGGCCAGAGTGGATTTTCCACGTCCATTGTCCGCATAGATCAACTGCGTTTTTGAAAGTTTGAATGCTTTGCCGTCTACATCGTGAAGTAGCCCGATACCGCGAATCCATTCAATTCTTTCGAGCACGATCGCGTCCTTTTAGTGGCAACTGAGAAATGAGAGAAAGCCAGTGTAGTCCATGCCATGCAGGTGCATGGAGAGACGAGACGGTCCTATTCCACGAATTGAGTCGCCCCTATTTCCTAGACACCCGTCAGAGGCTGCTTCTGGCCGATTCTGTTGAAAAAGTAGCTCCCCTGGCTGGCCTCCGGCAAAATCTCCGCATTGGCCGGAGGGGATCACACAGCATGATGGGAGTGGGCAGGAGCGACTGTTTTACTCGTTCAACCTTGAAGACCACATCCCCGCCAATCACCTTCTGCGCAGCATTGATCGATCTGAGCGACATGCGCCATTACCTCTCCGATCTCTATAGCCCGATTGGACGTCCGTCGATTGATCCTGAACTGATGATCCGCATGCTGATCGTCGGCTACTGCTACGGCATCCGCTCCGAACGGCGGTTGTACGAAGAGGCCCATTTGAACCTGGCGTATCGCTGGTTCTGCCGGTTGAACCTTGAAGATGAAGTACCCAATCACTCGACGTTTTCCAAAAATCGACACGGCCGTTTTCGGGACAGTGATCTGTTTCGCTGGTTGTTCAATGAAGTGCTGCGTCGCTGCATGGACGCCGGTCTGGTCAAGGGCGAAGGCTTTGCCGTGGACGCCAGCATTATCAAAGCAGATGCGAGTCGGCAGCGCGGCGTACCGGGAGATGAACAGGTCAACTAGAGCGATCCATCTCTGAGCACCCGCGCCGTGCATGAGTACCTTGAGGTACTCGATGAAGAGGCTCTGGCCGAAACGCTACCGAGGCGCCTGTCGCTGACTGATCCTCAGGCCCGCTGGACCGCTGCTCCAGGAGGCCCAGCTTTCTACGCTTACTCCACGAATTATCTGATCGATACCGAGCACGGTGTGATTGTGGATGTGGAATCCACACCGGCTCATCGAACCGCAGAAGTCGAGAGCACCAAGACGATGATCGAACGGGTCGAAGCGCAGTTCGACATCAAGCCGGAACGCCTCATTGGCGACACCGCTTACGGTACAGCGCCGATGCTGGCCTGGATGGTGGAGGAAAAAGACATCGAGCCGCATGTGCCGGTGTGGGACAAAACCGAGCGCAAGAACGACAGTTTTTCGAGTAATGATTTCCACTGGAATGAAGCGGCTGAGGAATACCGCTACCCGGCCGGCAACCCATTGCGCAGCGAATGGCGAGCCTTCAAGAACGAACGCTCACACCTAACTAAAGCCAACACCATCATCTTCCGATCCAGACAAACCGACTGCTCGACCTGTCCGATGAAAGCCAAGTGCTGCCCGAACACATCGGTTCGTAAGATCGCCCGTAGCGTTCATGAAGCGGCTCGTGATGTGGCTCGGCGAATCGCGAAGACGCCGGAATATGTGCGATCTCGTCACGAACGTAAAAAGGTCGAAATGTTGTTTGCCCACCTCAAGCGCATCCTGAAATTGGATCGCCTGCGGCTCCGTGGCATGAGTGGCGCGACGGATGAATTCACGCTGGCCGCTGCGGTGCAGAACCTGCGACGGCTGGCCAAATTTTCATCTCAAGGGCCACCAGTCATGGGATAGGGGCGCCTGCACCAAGCAAAAAACCTCAAATTAGCCCAATAACAGAGCAGCAAAGGTCACCGAAGGGCCGAAAAACCACTCAATGTGGTGAGTAGGTTCTCCGGTGGTGGTCGTGCCTGAGTTCAGGCCATTTGAAAATCCGACTTTTCCAACAGAATCGGCCGAAAGCTGCCCTTCGCAGAGAACCCCAGCCCTCAGCTTGCTTACATATTAGCGAGAACCTCTCATCGTCGCTGAAGGGTCAAATAGCGCCGGCTGGCTCGCTTCCTCATGCGTATACGAAGTTGATAATTAGTATATGTGTGTTTAGGATAAGCTCACTTAAAAAAATGGAATTGACATGTCCAGTCCCATTCAAGCCAGTGCTTCATATAGTCACGAAACCAGCGCATCTGCGGCGACAGTCTGGGCTTTTTTTGAAGACGTTCAGCTATGGAAGGACTGGAACGCGGGCGTCTATTCATGCGTGCTTGAAGGCCCGTTCATCCAAGGTGTATGGATGACCATGGTGTTGCCTGACCAGCAGGTTATCAAGTCGCAACTGGTCGAGGTCAATGCGCCGATTGGGTTTACGGATGAAACCGTGCTTGGCGATGTAACCGTTCGCGTCAAGCACGAAATCATTGCGCTCCCGAATGGAAACCACTCAATCGTCTATTCGATTGATGTCACGGGAGAGGATGCCGAGGATATCTGTGCGCAAGTGTCATCCGACTTTCCTGACGTCCTACATGCACTTGTAGTCCTGGCAGAAAGTACTCTGAGCGTGTGAGCCGAGCGTAGCTGATTTAACCCATACTCAGTTAGTCATGTTTGTATTGAGCACCGGGTTCATAAAAGCCGCATACCCAGGCGCGCATTTCGCAACTGAGTGGCAGCCGATCCGAACGTCGCCTTGATGTCATTGGGCGTAATCTGTTGCTCAGATTCCAGCTCCACCAGATGCTGTTCCTCCACGCCACTCTTACACCCGAAAAGAACCAACGAGCTGAGACAGGCCGGAGAACTGCAACTGCAATTGTTCACAGGCCGCCAGCGTGGCATTCAGGCTGTCGACGGATTGGCCGTTGAGCGTGTTGATCTCAACGATGTCAACGTTGAGCAACTCGATCACCGACGTCTGCTCCTCGGTCGCGGCCGCCACTGACTGGTTCACGCCATCTATGAGCGTGATGCCCTGGGTCACCGCATCAAAACGTTCACCGGCTTGCGTGGCGATCGAAATACTCTGCGCGCTGTACTGCTGGCTTTCATCCATGGTGGTCACGGAGGAGCGGGAATCCGATTGAAGTTCTTCAATCATTTGCTGGATTTCCTCTGCCGAAGACTGTGTCCTGTGGGCAAGGCTTCGGACCTCGTCGGCGACGACGGCGAAGCCGCGGCCGGCTTCTCCCGCACGGGCGGCTTCGATGGCTGCGTTCAACGCCAGCAGGTTGGTTTGTTGGGAGATGCTTTTGATGACTTCGAGGATCCTGCCAATGTCGACAGTCCTGCCATTCAGGACTTCGAGCCGGCCGGAAGCAGTGTGTATTTTTTCGGACAGCTCGTTGATCGCTGCAAGTGTCTTGGTCAGGACGACCTGGCCTTCCATCGCCTGGGATTTTGCCGTCGACGCCTGCACGGAGGCGGAGGAGGCATTCCTGGCGATTTCCTGGGCGGTGGCGCCCAGCTCATTGAGCGAGGTGGCGATGCTGTTGCTGCGCTGGTTCTGTTCGTCGCAACTGCTCAGCGACACGACGGAACTGCTGTGCACCTGTTCGACCATCTGATTCAGATGCCGAGTGGTGGAGGCGACTTCGAGCATCGAGCGATGGATTCGCTCGACAAAGGTATTGAAGGATTGCGCGACGGTACCAAATTCGTCGCGGCTTTGCGCGGACAGGCGCAAGGTCAGGTCACCTTCACCCTCGGCGACCGTTTGCATCGCTTTGCCCAGGGTTCGCAGGGGCCTCATCAGGACGTGCATCAGGCTGCCGAGCAAACCAACGATGATGGCGACGGTGATGAGCGTTGCCAACACGGCAGACTTGCGCAACTCGCCCAGGGCCGCATACGCCTTATCATGATCGATGGAGATGCCGATATACCACTGCGCGCCCGAGAGCCCGCGAATCGGGGTAAAACCTATGATCTGTTCACGGCCATCGAGCATGACGGTGTTAAAGGGGGGCTCCAGTTGGGGAGGGTGGTCGCCATAGACCTCAGCGAGGGTTTTCATCAAATGGTCACGGTTTGGGCTGACCAGGATCTTGCCCTGGGCGTTCACCATAAAGGCATAGCCCAGCCCACTGAGGTCCAGGCCGCCGATCATTTTGGTCAAGGCATCCAGGCTAAGGTCACCGCTGGCGACGCCAATCAGTTTGCCATCGCTGTTCAACGGCGTATTGATTGAAAGCACCAGTTGTTGGGTGGACTGGCTGACGTAGGGCTCGCTCAGGTTCAGCGTGTTACTCGTCGCCGTGTCTTTGTACCAGGGGCGGGTGCGTGGGTCGTATTGGGCGGGCAGGGCGGTCACCGGTTCCATGACCACGCTACCGTCGGCCAAACCGATGAAGTTCTGCAGAAACTCACCCGCCAGGGCCTTTTGCGAGATCAGCGCTTTGATATGTTCCGGACGCGGATCCAGATCGATGTTCTGGCTCAGGTTCTGAATCATCAGCAAGCGCCCTTCGAACCAACTTTGCACATGGTTGGCGGTGCTTTGGCCGCTATCGCTCAAGCGCGCCTGCAGAGTGTTCATGATGTAGCGCTCTTGAAGCTGCACGCTGTAAGTCGAAAAGGCAGCAAACGCCAGTGTGACGACCGAGACGGCGGCCAGCAATATCTTATGACTGAATTTCATCGGCAATGCTCATCTGTAATGGGGGGGAGGGCGAAGCCTTGCCGACATGGCAGGGGAAATTCAGTCGTGCGATGGGAGCGGCGTCTCTGACTCAATCAGCGTTCGTACATGATTCGCAAGGGCCAGGCACGACGTCAGGCCCGGTGACTCAATACCGAACAAATTGATCAGTCCCGGTACACCATGCTCGCGCTGGCTGCTGATCACAAAATCGCTGGCCGGCTCGCCCGGTGGCGAGATTTTTGGACGAATCCCGCTGTAGCCCGGTTGCAGGCTGTCATCCGGCAAATCGGGCCAGTAGCTGCGGATGGCCGAATAGAAACCGTCTGCGCGTGCCGGATCGACCTGGTAGTCCTCGGTGTGGACCCATTCGGTGTCCGGGCCAAAGCGTGCCTGGCCACCCAGGTCGACCGTCATGTGTACGCCCAGACCATCTGATTCCGGTGCCGGGTAGATCAGGTGCGTGAAGGGCACGCGCTTTGAAACGCTGAAGTAACTGCCCTTGCACAAATAGTCGCGTGGCACCTTGTCTGGCTCCAACCCTTCGATGAACCTTGCCAGTGCCGGCGCATGAAGCCCCGCCGAATTGATCAGCCTGCGACAGGAGAGCTGCATGGGCGACTCCCCGCCGATGTCCAGCAAAAAACCGTCCGCTATGACTTTGGCTCCGATTAGTGGCGCGTGAAACGCGACACTAGTGCCGGCCGCTTCGGCATCTCCTTGCAGCGCCAGCATCAGCGCATGGGAGTCGACGATGCCGGTGGACGGCGAATACAACGCCGCGATGCATTCAAGCGCGGGCTCCAGTGCAGTGGCCTGGCTGCGCTCAAGCAGGCGTAAATCATCCACACCGTTTTCAAGCCCGCGCTTGAGCAAAGATTCCAACTGAGCGACCTGCGCGTCAGTGTTGGCAACGATCAACTTTCCGGTTCTGCGCGTATCGACCCCATGGCTGAGGCAGTACGCGTAGAGGGCGTGTCGACCCTCGACGCACAATCTGGCTTTCAGGCTGCCGGGCGGGTAATAGATCCCCGCGTGAATGACCTCCGAGTTGCGCGAACTCGTGCCAATACCGATTGCCTCGCCAGCTTCTATCACCAGCACTTCATGGCCGGCCCGGGCCATTTCGCGTGCCACGGCAAGCCCTACCACGCCAGCGCCTACGACTACGCAATCAATATCCACACTCACGTCACGACTCCTTCAAAGTCTCAGATGCCGCCCAGGCACATGTATTTGATTTCCAGGTAATCATCGATGCCGTATTTGGAACCTTCACGACCCAGGCCGGACGCTTTCATACCGCCGAAAGGCGCGGTTTCAGTCGAGATAATCCCGGTGTTGATGCCGATGATCCCGTATTCAAGCGCTTCGGCTACGCGGAGCACCCGCGACAGGTCGCGTGCGAAGAAATACGCCGCCAGGCCGAACTCGGTGTCATTGGCCTGCGCAACAACGTCCGCTTCGCTGGTGAAACGGAACAGCGGAGCCAGGGGGCCAAAGGTTTCTTCGCGTGCGACCAGGGCGGTCTTGGGCACATCCACCATGATGGTCGGTTCGAAGAAGTTGCCGCCCAGGGTATGGGGCTTGCCTCCCTGAATCACCCGTGCACCCTTGAGGATGGCATCGGCAATATGTTCCTGAACTTTCTGCACGGCCTTTTCATCGATCAGCGGGCCGGTCGTGATGCCTTCGTCCAGGCCATTGCCAAGACGCAGCTTGGCGACGGCGGCCTGTAGTTTTTCGGCGAAGGCATCGTAGACGCTGTCGTGAATATACAGACGGTTGGCGCAGACGCAGGTTTGCCCGGCGTTGCGGTATTTGGACGACAAGGCGCCTTCGACGGCCGCATCTAGGTCCGCGTCTTCAAACACGATGAACGGCGAGTTGCCGCCGAGCTCAAGCGAAACCTTCTTGATGTCCTGGGCGCATTCGGCCATCAACTGACGACCAATCTCGGTCGATCCGGTGAATGACAGTTTGCGCACAATTGGGTTGCTGGTCAGTTCTGCGCCGATGTGCGCCGCAGAACCGGTCACCACGCTGAGCACGCCATCAGGAATGCCGGCGCGGGAGGCCAGTTCAGCCAGGGCCAATGCCGAGAAGGGCGTCTGGCTCGCCGGCTTGATCACCATGGTGCAGCCG
This sequence comes from Pseudomonas sp. PvP025, assembly GCF_017832155.1. Classification (NCBI taxonomy): domain Bacteria; kingdom Pseudomonadati; phylum Pseudomonadota; class Gammaproteobacteria; order Pseudomonadales; family Pseudomonadaceae; genus Pseudomonas; species Pseudomonas sp. PvP025. Next base: position 1,250,968 of record NZ_JAFIBJ010000001.1, read on the forward strand.
GCGGCCAACGCCGGGCCTGCCTTGCGCGTGATCATGGCGCATGGAAAATTCCACGGCGTAATCGCGGCAGTCACGCCGATAGGCTGTTTGATGACCAGCAGGCGTTTGTCCGGTTGGTGGCCTGGAATGATGTCGCCATAGACGCGCTTGCCTTCCTCGGCAAACCATTCGATGAACGATGCGGCGTAGGCGATTTCGCCTTTGGCTTCGGCCAGGGGTTTACCCTGTTCCAGTGTCATCAGGCAGGCCAGGTCGTCCTGGTTGGCGATGATCAGGTCAAACCATCGACGCAGCACGGTGGCGCGGTCCTTGGCGGTGCGTGCACGCCAGGCCGGCAGTGCCTGCTCGGCAGCTTCGATGGCGCGGCGTGTTTCGGCGGCGCCCATTTTCGGCACATGGCCGAGGGTTTCGCCCGTCGCCGGATTATTCACGGCCAGGCGTTGTTCGTTGTCGGCGTCGCTCCAGACCCCGGCTATATAGGCTTGTTGGCGGAACAGACTGTCATCACGCAATTTCATAAAAACTCCGGTTGAACGCATCACGAAAAGAGGGGGAACCGATCAGACGTGCTGACCACCATTGACCTGGATCTCGGAGCCATTGATGTAGGAGGCGCCCGAGGTGCACAGAAAATGAATCAGGGAAGCGACTTCTTCGGGCTTGCCGAGCCGCCGCATCGGAATATCGCGCTCGACGATGTCCTGGGTGCCGGGGGAAAGGATTGAGGTGTCGATTTCCCCTGGCGCGATAGCGTTTACGCGGATGCCATGGCGGCCGTAGTCGTAGGCCATTTCGCGGGTCAATGCTGACAGGGCGGCTTTTGACGTGGCATACGCGACCCCGGCAAACGGGTGAACCCTGGAGCCGGCAATGGAGGTCACATTGATGATGGTGCCCTGGGCCGCCTTCAATTCCGCGAACAGGCCTCTGGCAAGCAGGGCAGTGGAGAACAGGTTGACGTTGAACACTTGCAACCAGGTTGCGTAATCGGTTTCCAGCACGCCGAGGCGCCCGCCTTCGGGACCCTTGGGGCTCATGCCGGCGTTATCGACGAGTGCGTGCAGCTTGCCGTCGCCGAGCTTTTCTTTGATCAGGGCGATGCTCGCTTCAATACTGCCGATGTCTTCGAGATCCAGGTGGATATGGTTCTCCTGGCCATCGGCCCAGGGGCACTCGGCCGCCCAGCTCTGGCGCGAGGCCGTGAACACGCGCCAGCCGGCCGCATTGAAATATTTAACCGTTGCATGCCCGATGCCTCTGCTCGCACCTGTCAGCAGGAGGGTTTTCTTCATGGTGATCCTCGATCGTCTCGGTTAAGTGATGTTTGATGCATCATGTTGAACTCTCTTGGTACTGTCAACTGCTCCTTTTTACCTCGGTGATCGCGCTTATGCAGTGCGCGACAGTCTTCAGCGCACTGCATGAGTGCCGCACATCCGTGTCTATGCTGATTTTTCCTCTTGGCCAACAGCTCCGCCGAATCTGGCACATATTATGCTTTTATCGTGAAGTATAAAACATGATGCATCATAATTGGAGGTGTGCTTAAAATGGCTACAAGTGATCTGACGCAATTTTTCCAAAACAATAAGACGCAGGTGCAGCCATGAGCAGTGTCCCCCCTTATGTACGCTTTCAAGGTGTGCAGAAGAGCTATGACGGCGAACAGTTGGTGGTCAAGAAGCTTGACCTCGATATCCAGCGCGGTGAGTTCCTGACCTTGCTCGGGCCTTCGGGCTCCGGAAAAACCACCACCTTGATGATGCTGGCAGGCTTTGAAACACCGACCCAGGGTGAAATCCTGCTCGACGGCAAGCCGTTACATACGGTTGCGCCGCATCAGCGCGGCATCGGCATGGTGTTTCAAAACTACGCACTGTTTCCTCACATGACGGTTGCGGGGAACCTGGCCTTTCCGCTGAAAGTGCGGCGGATGAGCGCCGTCGATATCGAATTGAAGGTCAAGCGGGCGTTGGACATGGTGCAGCTCGGCCATCTCGCGCAACGCTACCCCGCGCAACTCTCCGGTGGGCAACAGCAACGCATCGCGCTGGCACGTGCATTGGTGTTCGAGCCCAGCCTGGTGCTGATGGATGAGCCGTTGGGCGCGCTGGATAAACAGCTGCGTGAGCAGATGCAACTCGAAATCCGCCGCCTGCATCGCCAGTTGGGGTTGACCGTCGTGTTCGTCACCCACGACCAGGCGGAAGCGCTAACCCTGTCGGACCGCGTCGCGGTGTTCAACGACGGGGTGATCCAGCAGATCGACACGCCCAGGGCGCTGTATGAACACCCCTGCAACTCGTTCGTCGCGCATTTCATCGGTGAAAACAATGCACTGCCGGGCACCGTGGTTTCGGTTTCCGGCGCTGAATGCCGCGTGCGCCTGGCGGACGGTTCCGAGGTGGGTGCCCGCGCGACCACCGCGTTAAGTGCCGGCGAGCCCACTTCCTTGTCCATTCGCCCGGAACGCATTGCATTGAATGCGCCTTGCGCCAACAGCCTGTCGGGACGTATCGAAGAATTGATCTACCTGGGCGATCACGTTCGGGTGCGGCTCAACGTCGCCGGGCATGAGGCGTTCACCGCAAAAGTGCCGATCGCGGACATGCATGACGACTGGCTGGCCGGCCATACAGTACCGGTCAGTTGGTTCAGTCACGACGCCAGTGCGCTCGATCCCTTGGTTCACCACTAAAAAAAGCGTTGTTCAAAACACTGCTAAGGAGCGTTGCCATGTTCAAGAAAATTGCGGTATTGGCGTTGATGGCCGGGGCGGCAAGCCAGGTGCAAGCCCAGCAACTGACGGTCGTGTCGTTCGGCGGGCTGAATAAGCAGGCCCAGGAAAAAGCGTTTTACCAACCCTTCTCCAAAGCGAACAACGTCGATATTGAAGCGGGCGAGTTCAACGGCGAAATGGCCAAGATCAAGGCCATGGTCGAGACCGGCCAGGTCGGCTGGGATGTGGTCGAGGTGGAAAGCCCGGAACTGGTGCGTGGTTGCAGTGAAGGGCTGTTCGAGCCTCTGGACTGGTCAAAGCTGGGTGACAGGAAACAGATGATCGACTCAGCCGCCAGCGAATGCGGCGCAGGCATTTTTATCTGGTCGACCGTGCTGGCCTACGATTCGACAAAACTCGCCAAGGCACCTGCCGGGTGGGCGGACTTCTGGGATGTGAAAACTTATCCAGGCAAACGTGCGCTGCGTAAAAGTGCCAAGTTCACCCTGGAAATCGCCTTGCTCGCTGACGGCGTTCCACAAGGTCAGCTCTACACCGTGCTGGCCACGCCCGAAGGCGTAGACCGTGCCTTCAAGAAGCTCGATGAACTCAAGGCGAACATCCAGTGGTGGGAGGCCGGCGCTCAGCCCATGCAATGGCTGGTGTCCGGTGATGTGGTCATGACCTCGGCCTATAACGGGCGCGTCACGGCAGCTCAGAAAGAAGGGCACCCGTTCTCGATCATCTGGAACGGCAGCCTTTATGACATGGACAGCTGGGCAATCGTCAAAGGTTCGAAGAACAAGGCACTGGCCGAGAAGTACATCGCGTTCGCCAACCGCCCCGAAAACCAGAAAGTGTTCGCCGAAACCATCCCCTACGGCCCGACCAACACCTTGGCGATCGCGCAGATCGACCCCAAGGTGCGCGGTGATCTGCCCACCGCGCCCGCCAACCTGAAAGGTGCGCGCGGCGTGGATACCGATTTCTGGATCGAACACGGTGAAGAACTGGAGCAACGCTTCAACGCTTGGGCAGCGCAGTAACCTGTCACTCACCGGCTTCACGTGCGTGAAGCCGGTTCCGTCTTATCTCTGGAGACCAGCATGTCAGAAGTCAGCCTGACGGCTATCGATCATTCAACCGAGAAGGGTGCTTCGCTCAAGCAGCGCTTGCTGCGTGCCGAAGGCTCTTACCGTAGGCGATCCATGCTGTTGATCGCGCCGCTGTTGATCTTTCTATTGATCAGCTTCGTATTCCCGATCGGCAACATACTGTGGAAGAGCTTCGATAACCCTGAAGTTGCCAGGGCATTACCAACCACGCTGCTGGCGTTGCAAGACTGGGACGGCGAGAGCCGCCCGGATGAGAAAGTCTTCGTGGCGCTGGTCAAGGACCTGAAAACCGCCAAGGACGAGGGGCAGATTCCATCTCTTATCAAACGCCTGGGTTATGAAGATGGGCGCTATCGAACGCTGCTTACAATGGCGTTGCGCAAGTTGCCGGATGACGGCGTCGAGTCCACCGGTCGAGCGCTGATCGCACAGTCGACGCTGTGGGCGGAGCCGAGCACCTGGCGCAGCATTCAACGCGCGGGGCGCACGCTGACAGCTTATTACGTGCTGGCCGCCTTCGATCATCAGGTCGATGCCCAGAGCGGCGATATCGTCGAGCTGCCCAAGGGGCAGGCGCTGTACCTGTCGGTACTGATGCGCACGTTGTGGATGGCCTTGGTGGTCACACTGCTGTGCGTGCTGTTCGGCTACCCGGTGGCTTACTGGCTGGCCAGGCAACCGAGCAGCCGCGCGAACCTATGGCTGATCATGGTGTTGTTGCCGTTCTGGACCTCACTGCTGGTACGCACCGCGGGCTGGATTGTGCTGCTGCAGAACGGCGGGCTGATCAACCACTCGATGATCGCACTGGGGCTGATCGATCAGCCGCTGCAACTGGTATTCAACCGGGTCGGGGTTTACATCTCCATGACCCACATATTGCTGCCGTTTGTCATCCTGCCGCTGTATGCGGTCATGAAGGGCATTTCACCCAACTATGTGCGTGCGGCGGTGTCACTCGGCGCACATCCGTTCCGGGCGTTCTGGTCGGCGTACGTACCGCAGACATTTGCCGGCGTCACTGCTGGCGCGCTGTTGGTGTTCATCATGGCGATCGGGTACTACATCACTCCCGCGCTGCTGGGCGGGCCGGGTGATCAGATGCTCAGCTATTTCGTCGCGTTCTACACCAACACCACCATCAACTGGGGCATGGCCGCTGCGCTGGGCAGCCAGTTGCTGATCATCGTCCTGCTGCTGTATTGGGTGTATTCGCGCGTCACCCGTCCAGCCAACCCCGCCCAGCGTGCATGAGGTGTCTGATGAATCATCATTCCACACTGATCGAGCGCCTATGGGCGCCGATCTTCAGCGTGTTCAGCGTCAGCATGCTGATCTTCCTGGTGGTGCCGATCCTGGTGATCGTGCCGCTGTCGTTCAATGAAGGGTCGTTTCTCAGCTACCCGTTGAGCGGTTTTTCATTGCGCTGGTATCAAGAGTTTCTCGGTTCCCAGGAATGGATGCGGGCACTGCGCAACAGCTTGATCATCGCACCCGCCGCCACGTTGCTGGCGACCGCGCTGGGAACTCTGGCAGCAGTGGGGCTGGCGCGCGGCGAATTCCGCGGCAAGGGGCTGGTGATGGCGGTGCTGATTTCGCCAATGATCGCGCCCCTGGTGATCATTGCCGTGTCGCTGTATTTCTTTTTCGCCCAGTTGAACCTGCTTAACAGCTACCTCGGCCTGGTACTGGCGCATGCCGCGTTGGGCGTGCCTTTTGTGGTGATCACCGTGACGGCGACCTTGCAGGGCTATGACCGCAACTTTTCCCGCGCAGCGGCCAGTCTCGGGGCGACCCCCTGGTTCGCGTTTCGCAAAGTAATGCTGCCTTTGATTGCGCCCGGTGTAATCAGCGGTGCCTTGTTTGCGTTTGCCACGTCCTTCGACGAGGTGGTGGTGACCCTGTTTCTGGCCAGCCCCGCGCAACGCACCTTGCCGATGCAGATGTTTGGCGGCATTCGCGAGAACCTCAACCCGACTATCGCTGCCGCGGCCACCCTGATGATCGCTGCTTCCGCCGTGCTTTTACTGTTGATGGAGTGGTTGCGCCGACGCAATGAAAAGCTGCGTGGCGCGAGTCCTGCCTGATCCGTTATTCCGCCCCCCTGTGTTGTGATCACTGAGGTAATTGATGAAGATCCTGGTCTCTATAAAGCGAGTGATCGACTATAACGTCAAGGTTCGCGTCAAGGCGGACAATTCCGGCGTCGACCTCGCTAACGTCAAGATGTCGATGAACCCGTTTTGCGAAATCGCCGTGGAAGAAGCCGTACGCCTGAAAGAACGCTCTATAAAAGAAGGGCGCGTGGCGACCGAAATCGTCGTGGTGTCCATCGGACCGACCACTGCCCAGGAGCAACTGCGTACCGCCCTGGGATTGGGCGCCGACCGCGCCATTCTGGTCGAGTCCGCTGAAGAGCTGACCTCACTGGCCGTGGCCAAGCTGCTCAAGGCGGTTGTCGACAATGAACAGCCGCAACTGGTGATCCTCGGCAAACAGGCCATCGACAGCGACAACAACCAGACCGGCCAGATGCTGGCGGCGCTGACCGGTTACGGCCAGGGCACCTTCGCGTCGAAAGTTGAAGTGAGCGGCGACAGCGTTGCCGTGACCCGCGAAATCGACGGCGGCGCACAGACGGTTTCGCTGAAACTGCCGGCCATCGTCACCACCGACCTGCGTTTGAACGAGCCGCGCTATGCGTCGCTGCCAAACATCATGAAAGCCAAGAAGAAGCCGCTCGAAGTGCTGACTCCGGACGCTTTGGGCGTTTCCACCGCCTCCACCAACAAGACCATCAAGGTCGAAGCACCGGCTGCACGCAGCGCAGGCATCAAGGTCAAGTCGGTGGCTGAACTGGTCGAGAAACTGAAGAATGAAGCGAAGGTAATCTGATCATGACTATCTTGGTAATCGCTGAACACGACAATAAAGTGCTGGCCCCGGCCACCCTGAACACCGTGGCCGCTGCCGTTAAAATCGGGGGCGATATTCACCTGTTGGTAGCCGGCGAGGGCGCAGGCCCGGTGGCTGAGGCTGCTGCAAAAATAGCTGGCGTAAGCAAAGTGCTGCACGCCGACAACGCTGCCTACGCGCATCAGTTGCCGGAAAACGTTGCACCGCTGTTGGCAGAGCTGGGCAAGGGCTACAGCCACATCCTGGCGGCCGCGACCTCCAACGGTAAAAACATCCTGCCTCGCGTGGCCGCGCAGCTGGACGTCGACCAGATATCCGAGATCATCTCGGTGGAAAGCGCCGACACCTTCACGCGCCCGATCTGCGCCGGTAACGCCATTGCCACCGTGCAATCGAGCGCCGCGATCAAGGTCATCACCGTGCGCGCCACCGGTTTCGACCCGGTCGCCGCCGAGGGTGGTTCGGCCGCGGTTGAAGCCGTCTCTGCCGCCCACAATGCGGGCACTTCCAGCTTTGTTAGCGAAGAGCAGGCCAAGTCGGATCGCCCCGAGCTGACCGCTGCCAAGATCGTCGTTTCCGGCGGGCGTGGCATGCAGAACGGCGACAACTTCAAGCAACTGTACGCCCTGGCCGACAAGTTGGGCGCCGCGGTCGGCGCTTCGCGCGCGGCCGTCGATGCGGGTTTCGTGCCCAACGACATGCAGGTCGGTCAGACCGGCAAGATCGTCGCGCCACAGCTGTACATCGCCGTCGGTATCTCCGGCGCGATCCAGCATTTGGCCGGTATGAAAGACTCCAAGGTGATCGTCGCGATCAACAAGGACGAAGAAGCTCCGATCTTCCAGGTGGCGGATTATGGCCTGGTGGCGGACTTATTCGAGGCGGTGCCGGCGTTGCTGAGCGAGTTGAACTGAGGCCAGCTAAAACAAAAAAGGCCTGGTTCGCACCAGGCCTTTTTTATGTGGCTCATTTAGCCATTGACCCACTTGCTGGTGTCGTCCAATGCCATGCCGAATCGGTCGACAATGGCCCGGACTTCCGCTTCATTGATGATCAGCGGCGGGCAGAAAGCGATGGCATCGCCCATGTTACGGGTGATCATACCATGCGCCTGGGCACGCCCCGCGAGGTAGCGACCCAGGTTGCCTGGCGCGTCCAGAGGGGCTTTGGTGGCGCGATCCGCGACCAGTTCGACCGCCGCGATCAGGCCGGCTCCACGCACTTCCCCTACCAGAGGGTGGTCACTGAAGGTCTGCAACTGACTGCGAAGCAGCTCGCCCATGCTGGCGGCGTGCGCCACCAGGTTTTCTTCGTCGATGATTTTCAGGTTTTCCAGAGCTACCGCTGCCGCCACCGGGTGGCCGCCGCCGGTAAAGCCATGGCCCAGCGCGCCGAAAGATTTGGTCTGGTCAGCAATGCCCTGGTACACGCGGTCATTGAGCAGGATGGCGGAAATAGGCTGGTAGGACGACGACAATTGCTTAGACAGGATCAAAATGTCCGGTCCGATGCCAAAGGTCTGGCTGCCGAACATCTTGCCTGTACGCCCAAAACCACAAATCACCTCATCCGCAACGATCAGGATGTCGTGCTTGCGGCAGACGCGCTGGATTTTTTCCCAGTAGGTACGTGGCGGCACGATCACGCCACCGGCACCCATCAAGGGTTCGCCGACGAAGGCCGCGATGGTGTCCGCGCCTTCCTTCACGATCAATGCGTCGAGTTCGGCGGCCAGGCGATCGGCAAATTGCTCCTCGCTCTCGTGGGGCAGTGCATGGCGGTAGTGGTGCGGGCAGCCGGTGTGCAGAAAGCCCGGCAACGGTGCGTCGAAACCGCGCTGGTTGGCCGGCAGGCCGGTGAGGCTGGCGGCGGCAAGCGTAATGCCATGATAGCCGCCGATGCGGCTGATGAATTTTTTGCGCGCAGGTTTGCCCTGTGCATTGTTGAGGTACCAGACCAGCTTGATCACGGTGTCGTTGGCTTCGGACCCCGAGTTGGTGAAGAACACCTTGCTCATGGGCACCGGCGCCATGTTGATCAGCTTCTCCGCCAGCTCGATGCTGGGCGCGTGTGCCTTGTGACCAAACAGGTGATAGAAGGGCAGGATCGACATTTGCTTTTCAGCCGCGGCCACCAGCCGCTTATTGCTGAAACCCAGTGCCGCGCTCCACAGGCCGGCCATGGCTTCGATGTAATGTTTGCCGTTTTCGTCGATCACGTACACCCCGTCCCCTCGTTCGATCACCAAAGGCCCCTGTTCCTCGTGAGCACGGGCGTTGGTGTATGGGTGCAGTTGGTGACGCATGTCTTTATCGGCCAGGGAGGAACGTGGTGTGCTCATGATGATCTCGCTATTGAGTGGGACTGCCAGGTAAATCATAATGCATGATGCATCATGTTGTGTAGCTGGTTTTTTCCCAAAAAAACCGCGATGATGCAATTCGTTGCTGACGGGGAGGTATTTCCCGCCAACTAGAGCCTTCCTCACTCGGATCTGAAATGAGCTATCCAATCGGCGAAATAAAACACGCGTATCTCGGCACCAGCGTTTATTCATCGCTGCGGGAGGCGCTGGTCACGGGCAAGCTCAAACCCGATGACAAACTCCGTATCCGCGACTTGGCCATGCAACTGGGCACCAGCGTCACCCCGGTGCGTGATGCGATTCTTCAGCTTGCCAAAGAGCAGGCCCTGGTCATGAAGACGCCCAAGGACATTCGTGTCCCTATCTTGACGAGCCAACAATATTTGGAAATTCGTGCGGTGCGACTGGCGCTGGAGGGACTGGCTGCAGAGACGGCGGCCACGATGGTCACTGACGAGGATTTGGACCGTATCGAAGCCAACATTGTGGCAAACATTGATGCGATTCATCGTGAAGACATGAGCGAAGCGTTAAAGCTTAACCAGACGTTTCACTTCTTCTTTGCCGAGATCGCCCAGATGCCGCTGTTGCGAGCCTTCCTGGACAGTCTGTGGATGCGCACCGGGCCATTGCTGGCGCTGGCGTACGACCACTTTTCGGAGCAGATAGCCATCGAGCACCACTGGGAAGTCTTAACCGCCCTGAAAAACCGTGATGGCGCCGCCGCCAGGCAAGCGATCTGCACGGACATTCTTGACGGCAATAACATGATGCTGGAGTTTATCAAGACCCAATAGCGCAATAGGAGGCTGATCAAAAGTCCTAAAGATTCTTGAGGCGCCATACGGGATGTGCACGATATTGCTGGCGCTAATAATCACGCGACGTAAAACCGATATGATCTAAAAGTCGCGCGCCTTAAGCCGGCTGGTCCGCTGGGTTTGAGGGATAGGTTACCTTTAATTGATATAGAACATTCCTTGGGGGAGCACACATGAGAAACCTATATCCATTTATGTTGCTGGTGTTGACTCTTAATGTTCAAGCCGCTCAAACAGGAGTGGACCTGCCGAGTTGTGATTTAACGAAGCAGCGCGCTTTGGTGGTCCAGATCGAAGGTCAAGTCAAAGATGTGAAGCAAGCTCACATCTCAATGCGGACCAATGTGTTGAATGCCGATATTAGTACAGCGCGCAAAAGCCGTAAAATAACGAAGAATGAAGCGAGTGGCATGATTGAACGAGTCAGCAGAGTACGAAAGCAAACCGAAAATCTCGTTGCGAAGCAGGGCGTTTTAAGCGCTGCGGATAAAGCTGATTTGGATCGCGAGCTTGATAGTGTCGCTAACCAGCTTTGTAGATAAAGAAAATGCGGTTTACCTTAATAGAGGTATATCTAGACTAAACGCCCGACCTTGCGGGTACGTCTGATGTCCTGGGTGATAAAACAGCTCTGCCAGACGGGTCTTGCGTAAGCGTCTACCCAACACATCTTGCTCAATATTCAGCGTTTGTCTGGGAGTAGGAAACTTACCTCGTAGATACCCGGTGCCGCACGGATGGTTACAGAGTGTGTGACTGGCCTTACGTCACTCAACTCCCATGCGAGCCAGCCATCCTCAAAATAGCTTGCACAGACCGCTTGCATGTCAGCGCGGATGAAGGCCGATCGAGCGAGGATACGTACGCGCTAGTAAATTTTGCTAGTGGGCCTAATCCTGCTTGGGACTATGTCTCACTTGAGCGTGCCATCGAGAAATGCGGGGTTGAAGAGGGGTTTTTCTTAATTTCGCCTGAAGATCTTCAGTTTGGACGCTAATCAGGATAATTCCACTTGTCTACTCATTTGCATTCGACTTGACCAGTCGTTCGCATCGAATTTGACCAGCACACTGGGTGGCCCTGACTGGCAAAAGTCGACCGATTCTTTTGAAAAAGTCGGTTTCGAATTCCACGCCAGAAAAGTACGCCTGAGATTGAAATCTGAATTTTTGGTAGAAGGTTCAGTACTCGAATTTCACGTAGCGGCGGGCGACAGAGGTGTTTTCATCCATAATATTCGAGTGCTTTGGGAAAACCTACTTTTTCAACATAATCGGCCAGAAGCGGTCATTCCGGAAGAAAAAATAAATCTGTCACCGTTTCAGTCACCTTTTCACCGTTGCGCTTGACCCTATTCCCTCCTTGCGGCCACATACGCGTACTGATCCAAAAACAAGGAAGACTCTCACATGCCCCGCCTGGTTTGGCTGCGTGACCATATGCAACACAGCGACACCCTGGCGCAGTGGCTGCATCAGCAGTTCGCATACGAGTTTGTTGAGCAGCCATTGGCCAATTGGCAACGCGAATTCGCGGAAGGCCAGGGCAACGGTGATTGGCAATGTCTGATCGTCCTAGAGAATGACCAGCTACTTGGCGGCGCTGCACTTGCCGCCAGCGACTTGCCCGAACGCCCGGAGCTGGGGCCCTGGCTAGCCTGCGTCGTTATCGCCCCGCAGGCAAGGAAGCGAGGGTTGGCGGAACAATTGATAGAAGGCATCTGCGACGCCGCAAAGGCCAACGGCACCACGCGGTTGTACTTGCACACCGATGATCGCAGCGACTACTACGCCAAGCGTGGATGGCAGGTGCAGGAGTTTTTTCGGGCGTGGGGTAAGGAGCAGCGATTGATGCTGCGGGATCTTTGAACTCGCTCAGGTTTGCAGCATAAGATGGAGAGCAAACGCCTGGGACCGCGGATGTTCGCAATAGGGACGAAAGGCTAGAAGCTGCTAATTCAGGAATGTCCGCCGCCAAAAGCAGTCATTGATAGATCCTATATGGCGGTAATTTAAAATTTGCGCCTTTACGCGTTAGTGATCTGCGCTCTAGCGCACTAACAGGGCTTTAGCTTTTCGATCTGCGTAGTGGAGTGCCAGAAAGGAAATCCAAATTTTATGTGGCCGGCGAAGTGTATGATTACGCCAGCTGTATACTTGAAGGTGATGATCTTTATGTTTGCCATGAGACGTCATGCGCGACAGAGAGCGCTTTAAGTAATTGCTTTAGGGAAATAAGCTTAACAGCCTTCGGCAGGAAGCTACTCATTAGCCTGCATTAGTTCCAGAGTGATATGATCTGGCCCGGTCACATATACAACTAGAGTTCCCTTGCGTGGGCCTGCGGGAATCGCTTGAGGCGTGCCTCTTGCTTTCCAGCCTGCTTGCTCAATGCGTTCGAGTACGGCGTATATGTCTTGCACTCTCAATGCCAAATGCGCTGAACCAATCGCTGATGCCGTAGGTGGAGTGATACCGTGGCGGTCACCCTGCGAATATTCCAGCAACTCTACTCGCCTGCCATCCGGGCCTTTGACTATCGCCGTTCGCACGCTCGGATCGGCGGTGCCGGTTACTTGCAAAATGAATGATCCGCCCATTTCCGACTGACGCTCAAGAGTGAACCCAAGTCCAGTTGTCCAGAAGCGAATGGCTTCTTCCAATGAACTGACTGCGAAGCCAATATGATCGACGGCATGCACCATGTGGTTAGAATTCATCAAATGATCCTTTAAAGGTTCACGGGCCAAATAGGGAGGTGAGCTTGCGCATCCAGCTGTTACGGCCAAAACACAGAAAATAAATCTGTGAGAGGTACGCATAATCAGGCCAATCCAAGAGAAGCAACATTTGCGATTTTTAGACATTGAGTATTCCTCTGACCGGTCTTATTCTCCATTAGGCATTCAGGATATGGCTACCTCGGATATGACATTGGATAACGTAAACCAGCCATGAACCGCGCGCTTATGCCACTGCTGGCGATAGAGCAACGCGACCGGGCGATCCGCGAAACGGCGCCCCACACTCATACGACAGGCCAACTCATCGCAAGCCTTGCCGGGCTGCTTTCCGTCAGCACTGACGGCGGCTCATGGGTAGTGCCGGCTACCCATGCCATTTGGATACCTCCCCGTGTCGCACACGCGATGATGTCACATGGCGCTTTTGCAGGAGCGATGGTCTATATCGCGGAGCAAGAGTGCGGGATCCTGCATCAAATGCCATGCACATTTAGGGTCAGCAGTTTGCTGCGCGAAGCGGTAAGCCGCGCTGCGTCGTGGGGACAACCACCCCGCAACGAAATGGAGTCGCGGGTTGCAGCAGTCATCTTGGATGAAATTGCTACCTCACCCGCTGAACCCATCGGTCTGACGCACCCCAATGACCCGCGCTTGAGGCGTATCACCGATGCGATACTTGCTCAACTTGATGACAATAGATCACTTGAGGATTGGGCTGCTTGGTCAGGTATGGCACCTAGAACATTTGCCCGGCGTCTGGTCGCTGAAACCGGTTTTAGTTTTTCTGAATGGCGACAACGTGCACGCACGTTGCGCGCTATTCAACTATTGGTCGAGGGGATGTCAGTGACGACAACGGCGATTGAGCTTGGCTACGAAAATATTAGTGCTTTCATTGCCATGTTCCGTCGGATAACGGGTGTTACGCCAGGACAATATGTGCGAGCGCAGACACTGATTAGCAAAGAGGCAATTTCTAGATCAAGTTGATGGGTGTAAGAACCGCTGTACCATCCAACCCGATCCTGCACGCTACTGGCTAGACCTTCAACCATGTGCCGGAACAGATGAAGAAACAAATGCCAGCCACTTCAGGAGTCGCCGGAGCATCAGTTTTCTTTTAACTGGTGGGGCACTCACGCTGCACTCAGCTGGCGCTTGTAACCTCAACCGTGCTAGTTGCGTATTCCCCCCAATACCACCACAAGCACTTTACGAGCTGTTCGTTAGTGCATTGGTTCAGGCATAACGTTAGTGGTAAGCGTCTGCGGTCTGGTACGCCCTGATCGGCCATCGCCGTGGCAGAATCCTCGCACACAATCTGGAGGAGGGCGACCCTAAAGATGGCGAAATGAGATTGCTTTTTTCTTGTGCCAAACTGCTCAACCGTTCATCTGAAAAATCCATATAGTGGGTTAGTCATGGGTTTAAAACACTGCATATGTATCCGGGCGTTGGCGATCTCCATCAACCAAGGGCCAATTCTGCTGTTCGCCCCCTCAACGTCCAGCACCAGATTGACTTGATTGAGTGATGCGGCCAGCGGCACTACAAAGCTGTTTTTCAAATAGTGGTTGAAGCGCTCGACCTTGCCCTTGGTCTGCGCCCGATAAGGTCGACAAACCTTCGGCGTAAAGCCATAGCGCTCGGCCAAGCTCAAACGCCGGATTCCATCGGTGCTCTCCGGGGCCGTAGACATCACGCTCCTTTAGCGTTATCGAAGAGCAGCTTTCTCGGCGTTCCGCCGAAGAAGCGCAGGGCCTTTTCAATCCCGGAACACCATGCGACGGAGTCTTCGCGACGGGAGAAAACGACATAACTTGCCCGGCTCCAACCCAGCGTTGCAACGAATGCCAGCAACGGATCACGGCCATGTCGGATGACGGTGAAGTCAACTTGCATCTGTTCACCAGGCTCGGTTTCGAACCGAACGACGGTTTCAGTAGCCTTGGTTTTCAACGTCAGCAGGAAGCTGGTGAGGATCGAATATCCGCCTTCGTAACCTTGCTCGCGGATCTCCCTGAGCAGCACGATCGCAGGAATCCAATGCGGCCGAGCTGCGAAGGCCTCGAAAGGCGCAAGCTTACCCACGCGCTGCGCGCGCGGGCCGTAGACGATGGGTTGGCGCTGGGACTGTAATTTGAGGTGGCGTCGAATGGTATTTCGCGAGCAGCGCATCTGGCGGGCAATGGCCCTAATAGACAGGCCCTGACGAATAAGAACACTGATTTCCACGTGTTGCTCCTGGGACAGCATGGGCAGCTCGCAAAAGCTGCATTCCAAGTCTTCCAGGCGAAGGGAGGAGCGCCAGCTCTCGAATTTCCGCCAATCCTCAAAGGAGGAAATTGGGATTAGGAGTAGGGCGCTAGTCAGTCTTTATGGAAGTACGAATTGGACCGCCCTGCGAAAAAAGCACTTTTTTTTTCTATGACAACGCGCGTGATGAGTACGAGAATTTGAACCCCCTGAAACCGCTGTGCCAGAACGCCCCGGGTCGCATAGCCATTGTCCCGTCGGGAATCGAACGGTCTTCTTGGAAAATAGCACTCATTTCAGATTCCTTTACGCAGAATCGAACTGAATATTTCGGAGCCTAATTTTTTTTGAGTTTCGTAAACACCGTACTCTCGAAGGCTGCCACTTATGCTAGCAATTCGTATAGAGTCCAAACATGATGACTTTAGAGGAATTATTTCTTGATTATCCGCTCCTTCAATTTCCAGCTGGTGAACCGTTACTAGTATAATCTCATACACGAGGTTTCTGATTTGACGTTGCGTCAAACCAGGACGACCATGTGAGGTCACCAGCAACGGCTCATCCTCATCGTCGGGAGCCTCCCTAGGCAGACCACGACTTGACCGATACCTTTGAAGATATGGAATGAATATGTTTGGGGCAGTCACTGCTTCGACGCCCCGTAGACCTTCAACTAAATACTGAAAACCGCAGGTAGTATGTTTTAAGAGGTTAAATGAAGGAGTTCTTCTTACGTCTTTCGCAATCCACCGGATCGGCACTAAAAGATACCTCATCAAGGCCACAATGAATAAGGCTCGTTCATGGCGACCGCAGTCCAGATTTGCACCGATTCTTAAGATTTGATCCACATGCCAAATCGTCAGTCCGCGGTCAATTGACCTAGCTTCGGCACTAAAAGTTTGAAGGGGGAGCCTTTCTACATTTTGTGCCGGATTAAACTGGCAAATTCCTTTGCGGATTAGGTGATCATAGAAAGACGTGCAACAGGAGACTATGAGCTTAAACATGTTCATTGTACGCATCCCGGTTTCATTGGCGGGCTTTGAAAATGGGCGCCAGGCCGGGTTAGCAATGTAGCCGACTCCATCAACCCAATCGAATCGTCGACGTGCGACGTCGCCTACCCATTCGGAAGGGGGGCATGAGTTGAACTCTAAGAATTCTCGAAACTCTTCCTTTTCGATCGCTTCTACAGACTTTCCTTTTACGATCCATGACCAGAGTAATAGGCGTTCTGTAATACTCCTCGCAGATCCAAAACCTGACAGATTTTCTCCATCACTATGTGCGCCGACACGAGAAGCAATGAATTCTCGCGCTATATTCGCGAACTTGAAAGCATTCAGGTTTGAATCGAATTTAGCTAAGTATCTCTCTACTCCTGGATGCTCCCCGTAATAGGCAAGCTCACTTAAAGAAATACTGGTCATGCCTGAAAAGAGTGGGTTAGGCAAGCTCATGATGGCTGTCTCTCGACAAATGATTTAATGAGGGTAGGAGATCATCATGGAATTTGACATTATTTTTTTTAAAAAAAACACTTCCTCAGCAAACCCTTGATCTGGTTCGTCATTATCAAAAATTCGATTTCGAGCATTTTTTTTAAAATCATCAGCACTAAATATCTCATTGTTTCTCAAGTGCTTTTCACCTAATCAGGCTCAAGTATTTGAGCTATAAAAGTTTCAACCCCTTGATTTTTATGTCTTTAAGGAAACTCTGAAAAAGACTTTCAGATTTGGTGAAATAGCCGTCTGATCCGAATACGACGGTTGAGCCCCGATGAAACAGATGTCCTTCGCCGATGCCGAGTACGCCGGCAAACGTAAGCAGACCCGCCGCGAGCGTTTCCTGATCGAGATGGATCAGGTCGTGCCCTGGAAGGGTCTGATTGCCTTGATCGAGCCGTATTATCCGAAAGGCGAAGGTGGTCGTCCGGCGTATCCGTTGATGGCGATGTTGCGAGTTCATCTGATGCAGAACTGGTTCGGCTACAGCGATCCGGCGATGGAAGAAGCGCTGTACGAGACCACTATCCTGCGCCAGTTTTCGGGACTGCATCTGGATCGGATTCCCGATGAAACCACGATCCTCAACTTCCGGCGCTTGTTGGAGAAACATGAATTGGCCGGCGGGATTTTGCAGGTCATCAACGGTTATCTGGGCGACCGTGGCCTGATGTTGCGCCACGGTACGGTGGTCGATGCGACGATCATTCATGCGCCGAGTTCGACCAAGAATAAAGACGGCAAACGCGACCCCGAAATGCATCAGACGAAGAAGGGGAACATGTATTTCTTCGGGATGAAAGCGCATATCGGCGTCGATGCCGAGTCGGGTTTGGTGCATAGCCTGGTGGGCACGGCGGCCAATGTGGCGGACGTGACGCAGGTCGATCAGTTGCTGCATGGCGAGGAATCATACGTATCTGGCGATGCCGGTTACACCGGCGTGGACAAGCGTCCTGAGCATCAGAATCGCAAGATGATCTGGTCGATTGCCGCCCGGCCCAGCAGCTATAAAAAACACGCGAAAAAGAGTTTGATCGGGCGCCTGCGGCGCACAATCGAATATGCGAAAGCACAAGTGCGGGCGAAGGTTGAGCATCCATTCCGAGTGATCAAGCGTCAGTTTGGCTATACGAAAGTGCGCTTTCGCGGCCTGATGAAAAACACCGCGCAACAGGCCACGCTATTTGCCCTGTCGAACCTGTGGATGATGCGAAAACGACTGCTGGTCGCGGGAGAGGTGCGCCTGTAATGCGGGAAAAGCGCCTTGAAAAGGCGTCGCTCAAGGGTGAAACGATGAGTTAAGAACAGGAAAGGTCTGATTTCTGACCAGCCAGCGTTTTTTGAATCTCTACCAACGAGGGCATCAAAAATCGCTGACTACTTCAGACCTTCCTTAAGGGCCCGCTCAAAAGGGAAGATTATTGTTATTTGGGCTTCAGGTAACGAGCGAAAGACAGATATTTCGCCTCAATGACTTATCGTAACGATGCCAAGCTGGCAGGTTGTGGGGCTAAGCTGTTGATTTCACGGTACGATTTTTGAACTCACGAATTATCATTTTATGATTACAGCCACAATTGCGCGGTGCGTTCATGTTGCCTGATACATCAATTTAACATAATATACATTATGCGTACTCCAATATACGTAACCGGCGGCCTTGACACGGGCATCTCAACGCTCATGGAGGATTGCCTACCTTCAAGCACTCGGGCAATGTACAGCTTCACCGATAAGGAAATATCGATGTCAGCCCCGACACTTAAATACATGCTTGCGAACGACCCAAACCTTCCTCAGCTTCAAAGAAAATTGCTTGCGCAGTCACTTCACAACGCCAGGCTACCCGCCGGGTCTCTACAGGCAGATGACGGCTCGGTTTATGCGGTGGTTAAATTGCAGGGTTCGACTTACATGCCCCTCGAATGCATCCACAACTGTCGCCATTACCAGAGCATCAATGCAGGCGATGTTGTTTATGGATGGAATCTGTTCGCTGGCGCATACGCGGACGGGAAAATGTTGAATGTCGCTCAGTACCACTGCGTCTGGCGGTCTCCAAGGGGTCAATTACTCGACGTTACGCCGGAGCCCGACCTGCCAGGCCAGCAAATACTGTTCATGATTGACAGCCGAATCAAAATTGGTTTGACGCGTAATATTCATACACCCCCTCTGTTCGTGATAATGACTGGCCAAACCGGGTGGACTACAGATTTGGTTGACTTCTGCGATGCGCAAGCTGATTACTTCGAAACGGCCAGGCAAGTGAGCCCTTATGTACAGCGCCTTTTGAATATATAGCCCCAACTCAACTAAATGACTATTTAGTTGAGTTAAGTCACAAAGCGAACCAAATGCTCTTCAGTAGCCACTGCCTGCCGTCGCCGCTCCCCCCACAATCGCAATCCCCGAACTGCTACCCAACCGAGTCGCCCCCGCCTCAATCATCTTCACAGCCGTCGGATAATCACGCACCCCACCGGATGCTTTTACCCCAATACCGGCGCCCACGGTCTTGCGCATCAGGGCTACGTCTTCAACGGTAGCGCCGCTGCGGCTGAACCCGGTGGATGTCTTGACGAATGCCACGCCCAGGTCGCGACAGATCTCGCATGCCTGAACCTTCTGTGCGTCATTGAGCAGGCAGGTTTCCAGGATGACCTTCAACGGCACGGCCGCGCAGGCCTTGTGCACCTGTGCAATATCGTCGCGCACGGCGTCCAGCAAGCCGTCCTTCAGCCAGCCGATATTGAGCACCATGTCGATCTCCCCTGCCCCGGCCGCAATGGCTCGTTCGGCTTCGAAGGCTTTGGTGTCACTCAGGCCGGCGCCCAGGGGGAAGCCCACCACCGCGCAGATCACCACGCTTTTATCGGTCAGGCACGAAGCCACGTAGGGCACCTGCCCGGAATTGACGCATACCGAATAAAAGCCATGTTCCCGCGCTTCGTCGCACAGGGTCTTGATCTGATCAACGGAGGCGTCGGGAGCCAGCAATGTGTGATCGATGTACTTGGCCAATGCGGCGGGTGGAAGACTGTTCATTTAATGGCCCCTTGCCTGTATGTTTCCAATAAGTGTGAAGCGCTGTCACAGTGCTCACATAATCCGTTACAATAGTAACACTTAATGTTGCTTATTTAACATCATCAATCAAGCCCTGGAATACGCGTGGACAGTAGAAAAGTCGAGCGACTCAAGCT
Organism: Pseudomonas sp. PvP025; assembly: GCF_017832155.1. Lineage (NCBI taxonomy): Bacteria > Pseudomonadati > Pseudomonadota > Gammaproteobacteria > Pseudomonadales > Pseudomonadaceae > Pseudomonas > Pseudomonas sp. PvP025. The sequence goes on from NZ_JAFIBJ010000001.1 coordinate 1,270,626, forward strand.
TATCCAGCAAGCCCTGCAGGACCAGAACGCCATTCACCTGCGGGAAATGGCGGCCCTGCTGGACGTTTCCGAGATGACCCTGCGCCGCGATCTCGCTCACTTCACCGAGCACCTGCGCCTGCTGGGCGGCTATATCACCCGGGTCGGCAATGAGGTCGGCGATTACCGCGTGGCCGATCAAGACACTCGCCACGTCGAGGAAAAACGCCGCATCGGCAAGCTCGCCGCCCAACTGATCCAGCCTGGCGACACGGTGTTTTTCGACTGCGGCACCACCTCGCCGTTTGTGATTGATTTCATTCCCGATCAGTTGGAATTCACTGCGGTGTGCAGTTCGCTGAACGTGCTGCTCAGGCTGCAGAACAAGCCCAATTGCCATATCGTCTTGTGCGGCGGCACCTTTCACCGCAAGAACCAGGTTTTCGAAAGCAGTGCCGAAAGCAGCATTCTCGACAGCGTGCGCCTGACGTGGGCCTTCGTGACCGCCGCCGGCGTCAGCCAGGCATTCGGCGTGACCTGCTTCAACTTCAATGAGGTCGAGGTCAAGCAAAAGGTCATACGCCAAGCCCAGCAACGGGTGCTGCTTGCCGACTTCAGCAAGTTCGACACGGTGCGCACCGCTCACTTCGCCACCCTGGAAGACTTTCAGTACGTGGTCAGCGACAAGAAAATCCCGCGCAGCTACAAAGAATCCATCCTGGCCAGCGGTGCGCAATTGCTGGTTTAACCCAGCACCGTTTGCCGCTCCTGCGCACTCAGGTAGCCGGTGGTCAGGCTGAACGAAGCGCTGGCGCCGGCGGCCAGTACCCGCACGTTACCCTTGGCTTTTTCGGCGTTATACCCCTCGGGTTCGCAGGTGGACGGCAGCACGAACGCCGCCACCTGCTGATCCGGCGTGTAGAGAATCCAGCGCACGGCATGCTCGAACTGCTCGGGGCGGTAACGGGTGTAAAACGCCGCACCGTCGGGATGATCCAGCAGAAAATGCGCCTGGCCTGCGGCGTCCGTGCCCACGCCGTCGAAGAAAAACACGACTTCCGGGTCGTACAGCGATGGCTGATCGAGACTGGCCAATTGCGCCGGATGCTCGACCAATTGCGCCATGTAGGCGCTCCAGGCCGGTGTCGGTTTGACGTGGTCCGGCACGCTGGTGCGCAGGCGTTGGCGTTGCATGCCCAACGGCTCGACGAACCGCGCACCCGCCACATAGGCGTAGTTCATATGGGCCATATACATCAGGTCCATGGGTTTGCCGGCCAGGTTGGTCACCGCCATGCCGATATCGAACAGGGCCGAATCGGCGCGCAGGGTCACGCTGGGGCATGCGCGATAGCGATCGCCGAAGCCTTTGGCATATTCGTACGAACCGTTCAGGCTCACGCAGTCTTCACCCAGTTCCAGCCAGGCCGTGTCCATCGGCGCGCAGGGCATCTCGCCATGCAGCGCGTGGGTGTCCTGCGGCGCCGGGCAGCCGTTGCGCAGCAGGCCGCTGTGAAACATGAAACAGCCGTAGGTATCGATGATCGTCGGGCTGGGCCGGGGTTGCTCGAACAGGTTGGGCATGGTCAGGTCGCAATCGTCGAAGACGGCGGACCAGATCATCTGCCCCTGATAAGGCAACAGCACCAGACGACCACGGCTGTTTTCCAGGCTCAGGGCCTGCACGCCGGACGGATAGGTCCAGGCACTGACCTTGAAGGCCTGCGACTGCAGGATAATTTTCTCCTGCTCGCCGAACAGCGCGGGGTACAGCGGGATACGGGTACTCATGAAGCCACCGCCCCGGCTGCCGTCAACGGCTCGCGGCCTGGCTGGCGCATGCACTTGAGTGCGTAGATGACGATCACGATAAAGCACAGCAACGGCACGCTGTAGGCCAGTTGCATATTGCCGCCGCTGGCGTCGGACAGCAGGCCCTGGAAGATCGGGATGACGCCGCCGCCGACGATGCTCATCACCAGCAGTGAGCCGCCAACGCCGGTGTCTTCACCCAGGCCGTCGATGGTCAGGCCATAAATGGTCGGCCAGCAAGGACCGAGGAAAATACTCACGCCGACCGCTGCATACACTGCCGAGATATTCGGCACCAGAATGGTGTAGGCCAGCAGCACGATGCACAGCACACCGTAGATCGCCAGGACCTTGGCCGGGTGCAGGCGTCGCATCAACAGGTTGGCGATCATCTTGCCGACAAAGTAGGCGGCAAAGGTGGTCATCAAAAACCATGAAGCGCTGCGCTCATTCATGCCGCCCATTTGCATGGCCAGGCGAATGGTGAAACTCCACACGCCGACCTGGGCACCCACATACAGAAACTGCGCCAGTACGCCAAAGGTAAAGCGCGGGTTACGCCACAGGCGACCGAGGCTTTGACGCACGCTGCTACCCGCCTTGCTGCCGGCAGGTTTATTGCCCTTGCAGGCGGGGAAACGGGTGATGGCGACCAGAATAAACATCAGCACCAGCACGGCAATCATCCACTTGTAGGGCAATAAGGTGGACTGAATCATCTGCAACTGCTGCACCGCCGCCTCGGTGGCGCTCATCTGCGTCAGCTGTTCGGTGGTGGCGTCAGTGGACTTGAACATCACAAAGCTGCCGACATACACCCCGGCCATTGCGCCGAATGGGTGGAAGGTCTGCGAGATGTTCAGGCGCCGCGTGCCGGTTTCCCGTGGGCCCATCAGCGTCGAGTAGGTGTTGCAGGCGGTTTCCAGAAACGACAGGCCCGCAGCGATCACGAACAGCGCCAGCAGGAACATGCCGTACTTGGCGGTGGACGCCGCCGGAAAAAACAGCAGGCAGCCGAGCATGTACAACAACAGCCCGATCAGAATCGTGCTCTTGTAGCTAAAGCGCCGCACCACCATCGCGGCCGGAATGGCCACGAAAAAGTAGCCCAGGTAAAACGCCGACTGGACGAACGCGGTCTGGAAATCACTGAGCAAAAACGCTTTCTTGAAGTGCGCGATCAGCACGTCGTTCATGCTCGCCGCAGCGGCCCACAGTGCAAAGATGCTGCACAGCAGGATAAAGGCGAACCAGGGCGTGCGGTTCAGGTAGAAACCGTCGGGTGTCTGTTGCAGCGCAGGTTTGTTCATTATTGTTCTCCGGGCTGGGTTGAAGGTGTTACGGCTGTTGCTGGAAGCGCGCGAACGCTTCGCCGTCGGGATAGGAAGACTGCGTGCCCAGCGCCATGACCGAGCATGCCGAGTACGCTACCGCCTGCTCCATGGCCTGCTGAATATTGCCGTCGCGGTTCCAGTGGTGAATGAAGCAACCAATAAAGGCATCACCGGCGCCCGTGGTGTCGCGGGCCGCAACCTGGCGGCCCGGCACGCGGAACTCGCCCTCCTCGCCCACGTACAGCGCACCCTGTTCGCCCAGCGTGACGATGACGTGGCGAATGCCGCTGGCAACCAGGGTGCGTGCAGCGGTTTGAGCGGCAGCCGGTGAGTCCACCACCTGCCCGGTGATCAGCGCCAACTCCGATTCGTTGGGGATCAGAAAGTCCAGTTGCGCGAGATGCTCAGGGCTCAAGCTCGCCAGGGCCGGCGCCGGATTGAGCAGCACTGCAATACCGTGCCGGCGTGCGAATTCGATGGCGTAGTACACCGTCTCCAGTCGGATCTCCAGTTGCAGCACGATCAGCGTGCACTCACGCAGCTCGGCCGCCGCCGCATCAATGTCCGCCGGCGCCAGATGCGCGTTGGCGCCCTTGACGATAAGAATGCTGTTGTGGGAATCGGCGCGCACAAAAATCGGTGCCACACCACTGGAGACGCCAGCCACCCGCTGCACATAACGGGTGTCGATACCAAAGCGCTGAAAATTGGCCAGGGTGTTGTCGGCAAACATGTCGTCGCCAACCTTACTCACCATCAGCACCCGCGACCCGAGCTTGGCAGCCGCCACCGCCTGGTTGGCGCCCTTGCCACCACAACCCAGGGCAAAGTCCGGCGCTTCCAGGGTTTCGCCCTGGGCCGGCATGCGGTCGATGTAGGTAATCAAATCCACCATGTTGCTGCCGATGACTGCGATCTTGCTCATTGCTATTCCACCTTGTTGCGGCACGGCCAGGCAGGTCATGTCGCTCTTGTTTTGTTATTTAAATAACATATGGTGTGAATATTCAATCTTTTTTTGCGGTGTCGCATCGAGTCCAGGCAAAAAAAGCCGGCCCATGGTGGGCCGGCGCGTTGCGTAGCGAGCGTTACAAGCTGAAGCGATCCACCGATTGCGACAACTTGCCGGCCAGCCCGGACAAATGGTCGGTAGTGGACGCGGTTTCGCCGATCACCCGGCTGTTGTTTTGCGACATGCCGGCGATCATCTCGACCTGATGGGAAATTTCATTGCTGGCCAGGCTCTGCTCGCCGATGGTGCGCGAAATATCGTTGACCAACTCGGTGGTGCTGAGGGTGGCCTGCAGGATTTCGCGGATGGCCCGTTCGACCTCGGCGGTCACGGCCATGCCTTTGTCCACCTGGGCGACGCCCTCCTCCATGCTGGTCACCGCCTCACGCGTACTCTGCTGGATGCGTCCTACCATGCTGGCAATTTCCTGAGTCGAGGCGCTGGTGCGGCCTGCGAGGCTGCGCACTTCATCGGCCACCACCGCAAAACCACGACCCTGTTCACCGGCGCGAGCGGCCTCGATCGCGGCATTCAGGGCCAGCAGGTTGGTCTGGTCGGCGATGCCCTTGATCACCTGGATAATGCTGTAGATCGCCTCGGACTCTTTGTCGAGGGTACGGATGACCTGGGCCGATTGCTGCGCCGAGCGGGCGATGCCGTCCATGTCGCTGACCACCTGGTGAATCACTCGACCACCGTCCTTGGCCAGGGCTTCGGCCTGGTTGGCCATGTCCAGGGCGCGCCCGGCATGCCGGGTGATTTCCTCGATGCTGGCGGTCATTTCGCTGGCAGCGGCCGCCATGGTGCTGGCCGCGCCGCTTTGCTGCTGGCTGCTGTTGGCAACCTCGTGGCAACCGTGGCTCAGCTGCTCGCTCATGTGGTTGACCTCATGGGCGTTGCTGCGCACTACCTCGATCATGCCGCGCAAGTCGCGCTGCATGGTCGCCAGGCTACTGATCAACATGCCCGCTTCGTCCTTGCGCCGAGGCTCGGTGATCGGTTCGCTCAAATTGCCCCTGGCAATGCTCGCGGCAATGCGGCTCGCGGTCTGCAGCGGCCCCATGATGCTGAGGATGACCCAGCGGCCCTGCGTCAGCAGCAGCAACAGGCTGACGATCAACACCACGCCCAGGGTCAGGTTGGCATTGCTGAGGGTTTGCCGGGTGCTTGCGCCGCTCTGTTCGGTGTTGCCTTCGATCACCTCGCTCAAGGCGGCCATCTGTTCTTCCAGGTGACTGAACGCACTGTTGAACGTATCCAGTTCGGCGCGGGCGGCTTCGGGGTTGTCCAACGCCAGGGCGACGATACGCTCACCCGCGCTGATATAGGTGTCCAGGCTGGGCTTGAGCTTTTCCAGGTTGGTCTTGAGGGTGGCGTCCAGCGGCAGCTTGAGATTATCGCCCAGCACCTGGCGGAAGTGCTCGGCATGTTCTCTCAGCGACTGGGTGACCTCGGCCTTGGTGCTGGTGCTCTTGCCCAGTCCCACCAGCATCGCCGACAGCACGTCGGCGCGCAGGGCATCGTGCATCATGTCCGCTTCCATGTGGTTGCGCAGCACCGTCATGCTCACCGCGTTATCGGCCACGGCTACGCCCATGCGGGTGTTGCCCAGGTAACCGGCCAGGCTCATGACCAGCGCCGTGAGCAGTCCGGTCGCAATCAACAGCATCAAGCGTAGTCTGATCGTCATGCCTTATCCCCTGTATGGGCCGCCGATTGGCGGTCCTGCCGCTAGTAGCGTTATCGGCAGTGATCACAGGACTTTTAGGTAAATTTCAGCAGCGCGCCGCTAGGCGGGTATCAACCACTCGTCGGGCCTGCGCCGCATCCATCACAACTATCGCCGGAGCCAAAACTACTAATCCCATAGCACCCTTGGAAATCTATGGAGATTGTTATGACTGACTACCCACGCCCTCCCTTCGCCCCACAAGCCCAAGCCGTGCCAGGCACTCAAAAGAAGATGGATCCGTACCCTGACTGCGGCGAGCAGAGCTACAAAGGCTCCGGTCGGCTGGCCAACAAGATCGCGTTGATTACCGGCGCCGACAGCGGTATTGGTCGTGCCGTCGCCATTGCATTCGCCCGTGAAGGCGCCGATGTGGCCATCGCCTACCTGGACGAACACGAAGACGCCCGGGAAACCGCACGCTGGGTTGAAGAAGCCGGCCGTCAGTGCCTGTTGCTGCCCGGTGACATCGCGCAGAAAGCCACCTGCCAGGCGCTGGTGGACAAGACCGTCGAGCAGTTCGGCCGCATTGATGTGCTGGTCAACAATGCCGCGTTCCAGATGAACCACGAAACCCTCGAAGAGATCGAGGATGAAGAATGGGTCAAGACCTTCGATATCAACATCACCGCGATGTTTCGCCTCTGCAAGGCCGCTTTACCGCATATGAAGGCTGGCAGCTCTATCATCAACACCAGCTCGGTCAACTCCGACATGCACAAGCCAACCCTGCTGGCCTACGCCGCCACCAAGGGCGCCATCGCCAACTTCACCGGTGGCCTGGCGCAGTTGCTGGGCAGCAAGGGGATTCGCGTCAACAGCGTGGCCCCCGGTCCGATCTGGACGCCGCTGATCGTGGCCACCATGACCGATGAAGACGTGCAGAGCTTCGGCAGCGAAACCCCACTGGGCCGGCCGGGCCAGCCAGTGGAAGTGGCGCCGATCTACGTGTTGCTCGCCTCGGATGAGGCCAGTTACATCTCCGGCTCGCGCTACGCGGTGACCGGTGGCAAGCCGATTCTCTAATACCCCACGCAAGTGTGTGGGGCTTTCTCCCGATAGCGGTGTATCAGCCAAAAAATGGTTGCCTGACACACTGCAATCGGGAGCAAGCCCCCTCCCACCTTTTGATGTTCATCAAACGTTGCTCTTCATCCAGGCGGGCGACCGCTACAGGTCGAACCTGTCCACCGCGCGTCGCCGCTCGTTATCCTCGCGCACGTCATAACTGGCGGTGGTCTGGATATTGGTGTGGTGCGCCAGCTTCTGCGCAATCGACAGGTCATGCTCCTCGATCACGCGGGTGATGAACGAGCGGCGAAAGTCGTGGGGCATGATCTTCACCCCCACCTGCTCCCCGCGCTGGCGGGCGATGTAATAGATCGCATGCTTGGTGATGCGCTCGCGGGTGATATGACTGCCCCGGCGTATACGGTTGAACAGGAAGCTGTCGTCCTGCTCGCCCTCCTTGAGCTGTTCGCGACGAAAATCCAGCCAGGCCGCAAGCTTGGCGAATGCCCAATCCGGCGCGTACTTGACCAGTTCCTTGTTGCCCTTGCCGATCACTCGCAGGCTGCGCTCCTGGAAATTGACCTGCGCCAGGTCCAGGTTCACCGATTCCGACTTGCGCATGCCCGAGCCATACAGAATGCCGATCACGGCCGCGTCGCGCAGGCCCTGGGGGCGTGGGTCGGCGGCGCACACGTCCATCATTTCGCGGATCAGCGTGCGCCGCAGGTTGCGGCCCTGGCTCAGGCGACTGCCCGCGGTGGCCTTGACCGTGCGCATTTTCAGCAGGTGCTCCTGGCTGATCAGGCTCATGCGCCATGCCTCGTTCATCACCCCGCGCACGGCATTCACATACAGCGATGAGGTATTGGGCGCATAGCCGTCTTCGCGCAGGGCGGCGACGAGGGCGATCACGTGTTCGGGTTGCAGATGGTGCCAGTCGATGTCTTCGAGGTTGATGTCGTCGAAGCCCAGGCGGTCGGCCGCGTCTTGCAGCACGTAGCGCATGGTCAGTTGGCTGGAGGGGGCCAGGCGGGTGAGATAGAGGGTCAGTGGGTTGCGGATAGACTCAGTCAAGGTAGATCAGCCTTTGGATTAAATACCTCAAGTAATCGATTGATTAATCGAGGTATTTAGTGAATTGGCGAGGCCTGAGTCTAACGCAGGATCAGCCCTCGCACCACATCACGGCGCCGAGTCTTCGTCTACGGTGGGTTCCTGCGGCTGGGGTTGTGCCTGGGCCTGCCCCCACTCGGTGTCCTGCTTCTTCATCAGCGCAAACCAGTGCTGGCGCATGAAGGTCAGGTAGCGCTCGGGGCCCTTGGCAAAGTCTTTCTCATCGCCATAGCACCCCGGCAACGGCAGTTCGGTGCCCTGCTCCTTGTACTGGCTGACCAGCGCCTGTTGCGCAGCCACGCTGCAGTCGGTGGGCAAGGGCATGCCGCGCAACGCGCCGAGCTCTTCGTCCCACCACGCGGCGCCGTAACGGTCGACACCGCGCAGCCGGTACTTCTGGGACTTGCCCACATGCATGATCAGCTTGAATTGATTGGGGCTGACGTCGCTGGCGCAGGTCAGCGAATAGCCCACGGTGGCCTGGGTGCTGCCGTCTCCCGCGAGGTCGGTGACCCTGGTGGCCGCCATGTCGAAACGCAGCGCCGCATCGAATTCGCAGCGTTGCACGTCGTCGTAGAGCATCCACATGCGCCTGGGGCGGTCACCATCGATCAGGTACTGGGCCGCGTAGACGAATGCAGACTGACTGCCATCGTCGTCCCGCTCGCTGATTTGCTCGGCGAGCACCAGCAGGTTCTTGCCCTGGCGATCGTCCCAGGTGAACGCCGCCACCTGCTTGCCGCGCACTTCGACGCCGTCCGGCACCTGACTGACAGGCGTGAGCGCCACCCCTTCATCGGCCCGCACCGTACCGACACAGGCCACGGTCATCATTAAACCGATCAACGCAGGCCGCAATTGGCCGCGCAAAAGCTGCACGCTATTCATCCGACTACCCTGGCACGAGATGGCTTACTTTACCGGCACTTGAGGCGTAATGCAGAGAAGATTGTTGAATAAAATCCGCTGGCTAATCACAGACGACGGAGTCGCGCGCAATGTGCAGTTGCCTGTCCCCCTTTTTCCGGCCAAATCTCGCCTGCAGGCCCCTGACTGCTTAGCTGAACCCTAGCTGTCTACCTGTCAAATAAACGAGTTTTTCATCAGGCTTTCATATCTGTTCAACATTTTTGCGCTTAATCTTGAACACAGTACTTCACAGCAAACCGCGCTACACAGGCTAACCTGTTGATAATGTTCCAGCTTTGATACCGCTCAGTTACCCGCGGTCTGCAGGTTCGCCCCCTGATTGCTGCTGTTTTCACGCTTCAAGTTGCGCTAACCCCGAGGTCATGAATCTTTGAAACCCTACCCTATTCATTGCGTGTCGATCGTTATTCCGGTCTACAACGAACAAGAGAGCCTGCCTGAACTGTTGCGTCGCACCACTGCCGCCTGCAAGCAACTGGCCTACGAATACGAAATCATCCTGGTGGATGACGGTAGCCGCGACAACTCGGCCCAGATGCTCGAAGACGCGGCGAACGAAGACGGCAGCAACATCGTGGCAGTGATCCTCAACCGCAACTACGGCCAGCATGCCGCGATCATGGCCGGTTTCGAGCAATGCCGGGGCGAGGTGGTGATCACCCTCGACGCCGACCTGCAGAACCCGCCGGAAGAGATCCCGCGCCTGGTCGAGCAGGCCGCCCTTGGCTACGACGTGGTCGCCACCGTGCGCAACAATCGCCAGGACTCGGCCTTTCGCCGCTGGCCTTCGCGCCTGATCAACCTCGCCGTGCAGCGTTCCACCGGCGTGGCCATGACTGACTACGGCTGCATGCTGCGCGCCTACCGCCGCACCATCGTCGACGCCATGCTCGCCTGCCGCGAGCGCAGCACCTTCATTCCAATCCTGGCCAACGGCTTTGCCCGCCACACCACGGAAATCCTGGTGCACCACGCCGAGCGTGAACACGGCGAATCCAAATACAGCGCCATGCGCCTGGTCAGCCTGATGTTCGACCTGCTCACCTGCATGACCACCACGCCACTGCGCCTGCTCTCCATTGTCGGTTTCAGCCTGGCGGCGCTGGGCGTGCTGTTCGCCTTCGCGCTGGTCATCCTGCGCCTGGCCTTCGGTGCACAGTGGGCCGGTGACGGCATGTTCGTGCTGTTCGCGGTGCTGTTCGTGTTCACCGGCGGCCAGTTCATCGGCATGGGTTTGCTGGGTGAATACCTGGGACGCATGTACAGCGATGTGCGCGCCCGCCCCCGTTTCTTTATCGAAAAAGTGCTGCGCAACCAACCGGCAGCACCTGCACCCGTGGTCGTCGTCGACGGCCTGGTGTCTTCCCATACCTCCACTTCTTCCGATCAGGTTCAGTCATGAGTTCAAAAGCTGTTGTATTCGCGTACCACGATATTGGCTGTGCAGGCATCGAAGCCCTGCTCGCTACGGGTTACGACATTGCTGCCGTGTTCACCCATGCCGATGATCCCAAGGAAAACAATTTCTACGGCTCCGTCGCGCAACTGTGCGCACTCAATGGCATCCCGGTACACGCTCCGGAAGACGCCAACCACCCGCTGTGGGTCGAACGCATCGCCAAGCTGAACCCGGATTACATCTTCTCTTTCTACTACCGCAACCTGTTGAGCGAAGCCCTGCTGACCACCGCCAAAAATGGCGCGTTCAACCTGCACGGCTCGCTGCTGCCCAAATACCGTGGCCGCGCCCCGGCCAACTGGGTGCTGGTCAATGGCGAAACCGAAACCGGCGTGACCCTGCACCGCATGGTCAAGCGTGCCGATGCCGGCGCGATCCTCGCCCAGCAAAAAGTCACGATCGACCGCAGCGATACCGGCCTGACCCTGCACGCCAAATTGCGTGACGCGGCCACCAGCCTGCTGCGCGACGCCCTGCCGCAGCTGGCCCAGGGCAAGCTGACTGAAACCGCCCAGGACGAAAGCCAGGCCACCTGCTTCGGTCGCCGTACCGCCGCCGATGGCAAGCTGGACTGGAAAAAGCCGGCTGAACAGCTGTTCAACCTGGTGCGCGCGGTGACTCAACCCTACCCGGGCGCCTTCTGCGCCGTGGGCGAGCACAAACTGATCGTATGGCAGGCCGAGGTGGTCAAGGGCAACGAAGGCCTGGCGCCGGGCCGCGTGATCAGCGTCAACCCGCTGCGCATCGCCTGCGGTGAAGACTCCCTGGTGATCAAGTTCGGCCAGCGCAACGCCACCGGCCTGTACCTGGCCGGCCCTTCCCTGGCCGATGAACTGGGCCTGGTGGACGGCTCCGTGCTGCGCGGCGCCGAATCCGGCCGCAAGCCACGCCGTACACGTGTGCTGATCCTGGGGGTCAACGGCTTTATCGGTAACCACCTGTCCGAGCGCCTGCTGCGTGATGACCGCTACGAAGTCTATGGCCTGGACATCGGCTCCGACGCCATCGAGCGCCTGCGCAGCCACCCCAATTTCCATTACGTGGAAGGTGATATCAGCATCCACACCGAGTGGATCGAATACCACATCAAGAAATGCGACGTGGTGCTGCCGCTGGTGGCCATCGCCACGCCCATTGAATACACCCGCAACCCGCTGCGCGTGTTCGAGCTCGACTTCGAGGAAAACCTCAAGTTGGTGCGCTACTGCGTCAAATACAACAAGCGCGTGATCTTCCCGTCGACCTCCGAAGTCTATGGCATGTGCCAGGACCAGTACTTTGACGAAGACACCTCCAACCTGGTGGTCGGCCCGGTCAACAAGCAGCGCTGGATCTACTCGGTGTCCAAGCAACTGCTCGACCGCGTGATCTGGGCCTACGGCGACAAAGGCCTGAAATTCACCCTGTTCCGTCCGTTCAACTGGATGGGCCCGCGCCTGGACCGTCTGGACTCGGCGCGTATCGGTAGCTCCCGGGCGATCACCCAGTTGATCCTGAACCTGGTGGAAGGCACGCCGATCCGCCTGTTCGACGGTGGCGAGCAGAAGCGCTGCTTCACTGATATCGCCGACGGCATCGAAGCCCTGGCGCGCATCATCGATAACGACAACGGTGTCTGCGACGGCCAGATCATCAACATCGGCAACCCGGAAAACGAAGCCAGCATCCGCCAGTTGGGCGAAGAACTGCTGCGTCAGTTCGAAGCCCACCCACTGCGTGGCAACTTCCCGCCGTTCGCCGGTTTCCGCGACGTCGAGAGCAAGGCGTTCTACGGCACCGGTTACCAGGACGTGGCACACCGCAAGCCGAGCATCGACAACGCCAAGCGCCTGCTGAACTGGACGCCGACCGTGGAGATGAGCGAAACCATCGGCAACACGCTGGACTTCTTCCTGCGCGAAGCCATGCTCGAAATCGCGGACAAAAAGTAATGAAGGCAGGCTTGCGCATCGACGTCGACACCTACCGTGGCACCCGTGAAGGTGTGCCGCGGCTGCTCGAATCCCTGGACGAAGCCGGGGTTAAAGCGACGTTCTTCTTCAGCGTCGGGCCGGACAACATGGGGCGCCACCTGTGGCGCCTGATCCGTCCGCAGTTCCTGTGGAAGATGCTGCGTTCCAACGCTGCCGGCCTGTATGGCTGGGATATTTTGCTGGCCGGCACCGCCTGGCCGGGCAAACCGATCGGCCGCGACCTGGGGCACCTGATGCGCCAGGCCAAGGCGGCGGGCCACGAAGTCGGCCTGCACGCCTGGGACCACCACGGCTGGCAGGCCAACACCGGACGCTGGAGCGAAGCACAACTGATCGAACAGATCCGCCGTGGCGTCGACACCCTGAGCGACATCCTGGGTGAACGCATCGACTGTTCAGCGGCCGCCGGTTGGCGTGCCGATGAGCGCGTGGTGCAAGCCAAGCAAGGGTTCAACTTTCGCTACAACAGCGATTGCCGGGGTACCAGCCTGTTTCGGCCGACATTGGCCGACGGCAGCGCGGGTACGCCACAAATTCCGGTAGACCTGCCGACCTTCGACGAAGTCGTCGGGCCGGTGGTGGCTGCCAAAGACTTCAACGGCTTCATTCTTGACCGCTTTGAGGCGGCCAAGCTCAACGTCTACACGATCCACGCAGAAGTAGAAGGGATTCTGATGGCCAATGATTTTCGCCAGTTGCTCGCCCAGGCAGGGCAGCGCGGCATCGAGTTCGCGCCACTGGGTGAGCTGTTGCCCACCGACATCGACACCCTCCCCCGGCAGCAACTGGTACGCGGCGCCTTGAGCGGCCGCGAAGGCTGGCTTGGAGTGCAGCAGGCATGATTCGGCGTTGGGCGCTGCCCCTGTTGTTGCTGGCCTTCGGCGCGTTTTACCTGCTGCCATTGGCCACCCATGGCCTGTGGATTCCGGATGAGTCGCGTTATGCGCAGATCAGCCAGGAAATGCTGCTGACCGGCAAATGGGCCGCGCCGCACTTCATGGGCATCCGCTATTTCGAAAAACCTGCCGCCGGTTACTGGATGATCGCGTTCGGCCAGGCGATCTTCGGGCAGAACCTGTTCGGCGTAAGGTTTGCCTCGGCCCTGAGCACCGGCCTGAGCATCCTCCTGGTGTACGCCGTGTCGCGCCGCTTGTGGGATAACCGTCAGAAAAGCCTGATCAGCACCGCGCTGTACATGAGCTTCGTCAGCGTGGCGGCGCTGGGCGGTTATGCCAACCTCGATCCGCAGTTCACCTTCTGGGTCAACCTCACCGGCGTTGCGCTGTGGTTTTGCTTGGACAGCAGCACCCGGCGTGGCCGCCTGTGGGCGTGGGCCCTGCTCGGGTTCGCCTGCGGCATGGGCTTCTTGACCAAAGGCTTTCTGGCGTGGCTGCTGCCGGTGTTGATTGCCTTGCCTTATATGGTCATGCAAAAGCGTGTGGGTGAACTGATGCGTCATGGGCTGATCGCGGTGGCGGTTGCCACGGCTGTCAGCCTGCCATGGGCGCTGGCCGTACACCTGCAGGAGCCGGACTACTGGCACTTCTTCTTCTGGCACGAGCATATCCAACGCTTTGCCGGCGAAGATGCCCAGCACGCCGAGCCGTTCTGGTATTACCTGCCGCTGCTGGCCGCCTTTTCGCTGCCGTGGCTGGGCCTGCTGCCGGCCACCTTCAAGCGGGCCTGGCTGGACAAGCGCTCGCCGAAAATCACCTATCTGTTGCTGTGGCTGCTGATGCCCCTGGCCTTCTTCAGCCTGGCCAAAGGCAAGCTGCCGTCCTACATCATGCCGTGCCTGCTGCCCCTGGCCTTGCTGATGGGCCATGTGCTGGCCGACACACTGGCCCAAGGCCGCACCCGTGCCTTGCGCATCAACGGTTGGCTGAACCTGATTCTCGGTGTCGTGGCGCTGCTGGCGCTGGCCTGGGTGCAACTGAAAAAACCGCTGTATGAACCCGGCCAGGAAACCTTCAGCCTGGTGCTGGTGTGTGTCTGCCTGTTCGGCTGGGTCATCGCCAACCTGCTGCAGGCCATGCGCCCGTTGACGCTGTGGGCGGCACCGCTGATCGGCAGCGGCTTGCTGGTTGCCCTCGCCCCGGCCGCGCTGCCCCATTCGGTGGTTTACAACAAGACCCCGGATCAATTCATCCTTGATCACCTGCAAGAGCTGCAACCCGCCACCGCGCTGCTGAGCAACGACCTGGGCGCCGCGTCGGCCCTGGCCTGGCGCCTGCAACGCGCTGACGTGACCCTTTACAACTCCATCGGCGAAGTGAAATACGGCCTCGCCTACCCGGATGCCGGCCATCACATGGTGGACACCCACCAGATTCAGCAATGGATGATCGATGCGCGCAAGCAGGGTCCGGTCGGCGTGGTGATGCGGGTCAAGGGCGATGACGAGATTGCCGAAGTCAATCTGTTGCCCCAGGACGGCAAACGGTACGAGCAAGGCAACATCGTGATCCTGATCTTCGCCCAGGTGGCACCGTGATCACCCTGTTGCTGTTACTCGCCGCGTGCCTGCTCACCTGCATGGGCCAGGTCTCGCAGAAGTTTGCCGTGGAAAGCTGGCGCCACCTGCCCGCGGGCTGGGCGTTAAAGCTGCGCTCGCCGTGGCTGTGGTCGGCGCTGCTGTGCCTGGGGTTTGGCCTGCTGGTGTGGCTGCTGGTGTTGCAGCGCCTGGAAGTCGGGATTGCCTACCCGATGCTCAGCCTGAACTTTGTGCTGGTCACGTTGATGGCGCGGTTCGTGTTCCATGAGCCCGTCGACGGCCGTCACTGGCTGGGCGTGGCACTGGTGATTGCCGGCGTTGTGTTGCTGGGGCGCCAGGTATGAGCCGCGTACGGGGTTTCGCCCTGGCCATGGGCAGCGTCGGCCTGGTCAGCGCCGCACAGCTGGGCATGCGCTGGAGCATGACGCGCCTGCCGCTGCCCCATGAGTGGCTGAGTGCACCGATTGATCCAAGTGCGCTGGGCGTGGTGATCCTCGCGATCCTCGCCTACGCGCTGTCGATGCTCTGCTGGCTGGGTGCGCTCAAACACCTGCCGCTGGGCCGTGCCTATTCATTACTGAGCATCAGCTACGCGCTGGTGTACCTGCTGGCTGCCAGCCTGCCAGTGTTCAACGAATATTTTTCGCTTTCAAGAACCCTGGGGGTGGCGTTTGTCATCCTCGGTGTGTTGGTTATCAACTCCCGCCGTGCTAGCGCAGCAAGTCCCAGGAATGCCTCATGAAAATCAGTGTATTTGGTAGTGGTTACGTCGGTCTGGTGCAGGCCACCGTATTAGCCGAAGTCGGTCACGATGTCATCTGCATGGACGTGGATCAAAACAAGGTCAAGCTGTTGCAGCAGGGCCATGTGAGCATTTTCGAACCGGGTCTTGCGGCCATGGTCAAGGAGAACCTGGAGAGCGGTCGCCTGCACTTCACCTTTGATGAAAAACTGGCGGTCGAACACGGCGAAGTGCTGTTTATCGCCGTGGGCACGCCGTCGGACGAAGACGGCTCGGCCGACCTCAAATACGTGCTGTCGGTGGGTGATGCCGTGGCCCGCCATCGTGTGGCCCCGGTGATTCTGGTGGAAAAATCCACCGTGCCCGTCGGCACCGGTGACACCTTGCGCGCGCACATTGAAAAAGCCCTGCGCGTGGCCGGCCGTCACCTGGAGTTCGATATCGTCTCCAACCCGGAATTTCTCAAGGAAGGCTCGGCCGTTGCCGACTGCCGCCGCCCGGACCGCATCATCATCGGCTGCGAGCGTGAAGAAGTGCGCGAGGTGATGCGCGACCTGTACGCTCCCTTCAACCGCAACCATGACCGCATCATCTTCATGGACCTGCGCAGCGCCGAGCTGACCAAGTACGCCGCCAACTGCATGCTGGCCACCAAGATCAGCTTCATCAACCAGATCGCCGAGCTGGCCGAACACCTGGGCGCCGACATCGAAGCCGTGCGCCTGGGCATCGGTGCCGACTCGCGCATCGGTTACCACTTCATTTACCCGGGCTGCGGTTATGGCGGTTCGTGTTTCCCCAAGGACATGCGCGCTTTGATCCACAGCGCCAGGCAGGCCAACTGCTCCAGCGACCTGCTGGAGGCGGTGGAAGCGATCAACCAGCGCCAGAAGAGCAAGCTGTTCGAGCGCATCAACGCGTTCTTCAAGGGCAATCTGCGCGGCAAGACCTTCGCCCTCTGGGGCCTGGCCTTCAAGCCCAACACCGACGACATGCGCGACGCCCCCAGCCGCGTGCTGATGGAAGCCCTGTGGGCCGCCGGCGCCAACGTGCGCGCCTTCGACCCCGAAGCCATGCAGGAAACCCAGCGCCTCTACGCCGATGAAGAGCGCCTGATGCTGATGGGCACCCCGGAGTCCACGCTGGTGGGCGCTGACGCGCTGATCGTCTGCACCGAATGGCAGCAGTTCAAGGCGCCGGATTTCGACCTGATCCACCAGCGCCTGAAAACCCCGGTGATCTTCGATGGCCGCAACCTGTATGACGGCGAGCGCCTGGCGCGCAAAGGCTTCCAGTATTTCCCGATGGGCCGTGGCGACTCCTGCACGCTGCCGATACCGCAGCAGCAATGGTTGCCCCAGGTTGTGGAAGCCTGATACGTGAACAAAGCGCAACCCTCCCCGCTCACTGCAACGCTGCGCCGCCAATCCCTGGGTCTGGGGTTGCTGGCGCTGTTGCTGTTTGTCGTCGGTAACTGGCATCAGGCAATCATCGGCTTTGACTCGCGTTTCGTGGTGTTTGCCCAGGAGATGCTGCGCCATGGGCCGAGCTTTTTCCCCACCACTTACGGGCAGCCCTACGCCGACTACCTGGCGACGTCCACCCTGCTGACCTGGGTGTTGTCGTTGCCGTTTGGCCAGGTCACCAGCTTTACGGCCTGGCTGCCCACCTCCATGGCGTCGGCGCTGATCGTTACCCTGGTATATCGCCTGACGGCGCCCTACTCCACGCGCTGGGGCCTGCTGAGCGTGGCAATGCTGTTGCTCAGCAGTACCTTCATTACCGAGACCCGCGCGGTATCCCTCGACCAGATGCTCGCCGCCGTGGCATTGGCGGTGTTCTACCTGGGTTACGCCCATGATCATTTCGGCGCAGCCAGGCGCGTGCACTGGCTGTTCCTGCTGCTGATCATCGGCTTCGCCATTCGCGGGCCCATCGGGCTGGTGATTCCTGTCGGCGTGCTGTGCAGCTACTACCTGCTCAATCGCCAATGGCGCCAGTTGTTCAGCTTCGGCCTGCTGGCCCTGGCGTTGCTGGCGGCGTGTATGGGCCTGTTGCTGCTGCTGGCCAAGCTCAGTGGCGGCGAAGTGTTCATGCAGGACGTGATCCGCATGCAATTTCTGGGACGCATGGACGGCAGCGAAGGCTCGAGCGGCGTGCTGTATTACTTCACCAGCTCGCTGGGCAACTATGCCCTCGCCTACCCGCTGGCGGTGCTGGTGCTGCTGGCGGTGCTCGCCGGCGGGCGCCGCCCCCCGGACCCGGCGTTACAACTGGTGCTGTACTGCGCGGCGGCCGGTGTGCTGGTGATGCTGGGGCTGTCGGTGCCACAGGCGAAAAAGGCGCGCTACATCCTGCCGATGCTGCCGATGGCGGCGATCATAGCGGCCTACCCGTTCCAGGTCAGCCAGGGACGCTTGTTCGCCGGATTGCGCGCCTTGATGCTGGGCATCTGGACGCTGTCGCCGGCACTTCTGGCGATCGGGCTGATGGTTGCGCGGCGGCGTTATCCGCAGCAGCTGGACAGCCTTGGGCTGATGGTTGCCGTGCTCGCGGCGCTGCAACTGCTGGCATTGCTTTCGTTGCTGAAGCCGCGATGGCGCCCGCTGGGGCCGGCGTTGGCGGCCGTGCTTGCGATCTGGTCGACTTACATCGTGGTGGTCGAGCCTCTCGAGCGCGCGGTCTACGACACCCGCGCTTTCAGCCTTGCGGTCAAGGCGCGGATCCAGCAGGAGCCTGCCCCGTTGGTGCTGCACGGCCTGGGCAAGGATGCGAAAGCCATCAAGTTCATGGTCGGCTATGGCTGCGACAAGGTGCCCCTGTTCACCCGGACGTCCAGAGACCTGGCACCGCTGCAAGGGCCGGCATGGCTGGTGATGAGTGCCCAGGACTTCGCCCGCCTGGAAGACCCGCGCCTGCATGACCTCACACCGACCCTCACCGGAACCTTCGACAAGGATGCCTACGTGCTGCTGCATCTGGAGAAGGCTTCGCCGCCTTGAGCGCAGTGTTGACCGATTTGTAGGACGTGACGCCCGCTCTTTCAGGAGCGGGCGTTTTTCGTCACAAGCACCCGGAAACACCCTACACATCTATGCGTAAAGACCGATTAACTCTGCCTTTCGGCGCCCCCACCCCGTCGGTAAACTCGCTTGCCAGTGCGTTAACTATCTACCACCCGACGCACACTGCATAACCACAAGGACGCTGTCGGCCAGCCTCATCACGGCCGCCTACTGCATAAAAGAGGGCAATGCCGTGTCGGATGATTTTTTGCTTGTTGCCGTGCCGAGGCTGGATGGATTGATGGAACTTCGCGATGCCGTGGTGGCGCTGAACGGGCCGCTGGCGGAGGACCCGGCGGTGCAGGAAAACCTGCACCGTCAGCTGTTCAACGAGGAACGCAGGACCCGCGTGCTGGGGCGCATCAGTGCGGTGTCAGCACAAGACACCCGGCAAATTCCCTTTGGCTGATGGCCTTGACTCCAGTTTTATTGCATTCAACCTGCATTAATATGCATTGGACCCGCCCATTCAACGGCGGCACACTGCGCAGGTTCCTTCCCCCAATTGTTGGAACTTGCGAGGGCTTTTCCGGGAAACCAGGCAAGCCCTTTTTTTTGCCCGCTGTTCATGGATTCGTACAATGTTCGCTCGCTGGTTACCCGCAGCCATCAATACCCGACCCGCCGAATGGAGCCGTGCCGCCATCGGCATGGCCCTGGGCACCCTGTTCAGCGTGTGGCTGTGCGCTCAGGTATTTGGCATGGACGTAGCGCTGCACCTGCTGGGGCCGCTGGGTGCGTCGGCAGTGTTGCTGTTCGCGGTGTCATCCGGCGCACTGGCGCAGCCGTGGTCAATCATCGGGGGTTACCTGTGTGCGACGGTCGTTGCGCTGCTGGTGGCCCGGGTCCTGGGGCGCACCCTGGGCAGCGCGTGTCTGGCGGCAGGCATGACGGTAATCCTGATGTGCTGGCTGCGCTGCCTGCACCCACCGGCCGGGGGGCTGGCGATGACCCTGGTGCTGGCCGATCCTGCGTCCGCCACCCTTGGCTGGCACGAACTGTTCGCCGTGATGCTCGGCGCCGGCGCATTGCTGACCTGTGCACTGGCCTACAACAATGCCACCCGCCTCCGCTATCCAAAGGCAGCCGATAGGTCACCCGAGGCCGTCATGGGCAGCCAACCGCCGATGACTGACCCGGCGATCACCGCCGCCGACCTGAAGCGGGCCCTGGCTGAAATGGAACAGTTCTACGACATTGAACCGAACGCGCTGGAGCAACTGGTCCATGCGGCCGAGGGCCATGCGCGCCGCCGCAGCATCGGCGAAGTCCTGGCCCGTCGCGCGGCGTGAGCATGGCTGCATAAATGCAGGAAGCACCTGCATGTTTGAAGGTTGTACTGGGCAAATTTGCACTGGTAGGATCGTGAGCAGGTTCGTTCGCGAATATCTTGATAAAGACAATAAAAAGCAGGGAGTTAGAGATGACTGCTCAGGTTTCCGCCGAGGCAAGCCACGTCGACACGCACACCACGGATGTTCTGGCCGAAGTCCGCAACCATATCGGCCACCTTACCCTCAACCGCCCGGCCGGCTTGAACGCTCTCACGCTGGACATGGTGCGCAGCCTCAACCGCCACTTGCAGGCCTGGGCCGATGACCCGCAGGTGTACGCGGTGGTGCTGCGCGGCGCCGGCGAAAAAGCCTTCTGCGCCGGCGGCGATATCCGCTCCCTGTACGACAGCTTCAAGGCCGGCGATACCCTGCACGAGGACTTTTTCGTCGAGGAGTACGCGCTGGACCTGGCGATCCACCATTACCGCAAACCCGTACTGGCCCTGATGGATGGCTTCGTGCTGGGCGGCGGCATGGGGCTGGTGCAAGGCGCTGACCTGCGGGTGGTCACCGAGCGCAGCCGACTGGCCATGCCGGAGGTGGCCATCGGTTACTTCCCCGACGTGGGCGGCAGTTACTTCCTGCCGCGCATTCCCGGTGAGTTGGGGATTTACCTGGGCGTTACCGGCGTGCAGATTCGTGCGGCCGATGCACTTTATTGCGGCCTGGCCGACTGGTACCTGGAGAGCGAGCGGCTGACCGACCTGGATCAGAAGCTGGACGACCTGCGCTGGCACGGCGCCCCGCTCAAGGACCTGCAGGGCGTGCTGGCCAGACTGGCCGTGCAGCAACTGCCCGATGCACCGCTGGCCGGGTTGCGCCGGGCTATCGACCACTTCTTTGCCTTGCCGGATGTGCCGAGCATGGTCGAACAGCTGCAGCAGGTCACGGTCGCCGACAGCCATGAATGGGCGATCACCACCGCCAGCCTGATGCAGACCCGCTCGCCGCTTGCCATGGCGGTGACCCTGGAAATGCTGCGTCGCGGCCGCCGCCTGCCGCTGGAGCAATGTTTCGCCCTGGAGCTGCACCTGGACCGCCAGTGGTTCGAGCACGGCGACCTCATCGAAGGCGTGCGCGCGTTGATCATCGACAAGGACAAGGCGCCTCGCTGGAACCCGCCGTCCCTCCACGAGCTGCACGCCGCCCACGTTGAACGCTTCTTTCGCGACTTCAAGCAGGTTGGGAGATAAGTCATGCAAGATATTGAATACACAGAAGATCAGGTAATGTTTCGCGACATGGCACGCGACTTTGCGCGCCATGAGATCGCCCCGCATGCCCAGGCGTGGGAAAAAGCCGGCTGGATCGACGACGCCCTGGTCGCGAAGATGGGCGAACTGGGCCTGCTGGGCATGGTGGTCCCCGAGGAATGGGGCGGCGCCTATGTCGATTACGTGGCTTATGCCTTGGCGGTGGAGGAGATTTCCGCCGGGGATGGCGCTACTGGTGCGTTGATGAGTATCCATAATTCAGTAGGTTGCGGGCCAATCCTCAACTACGGCTCACTGGAGCAGAAGCAAACCTGGCTGGCGAAACTTGCCAGCGGCCAGGCGATTGGCTGCTTCTGCCTGACCGAGCCCCAGGCCGGTTCCGAAGCGCACAACCTGCGCACCCGCGCCGAATTGCGCGACGGTCAGTGGGTGATCAACGGCGCCAAGCAATTTGTCAGTAACGGCAAGCGCGCGCAGCTGGCGATCGTGTTTGCGGTGACCGACCCCGATCTCGGCAAGAAAGGCATCTCGGCGTTCCTGGTGCCCACTGACACCCCGGGGTACGTGGTCGACCGTACCGAACACAAAATGGGCATCCGCGCGTCCGACACCTGCGCCGTCACCTTCACGGCCTGCACCGTGCCCGAGGCCAACTTGCTGGGCGAGCGCGGCAAGGGTCTCGCCATTGCGCTGTCGAACCTGGAAGGCGGCCGCATCGGCATTGCCGCCCAGGCCCTCGGTATTGCCCGTGCAGCGTTCGAAGCGGCGCTGGTGTATGCCCGTGACCGCACGCAGTTCGACAAGCCGATCATCGAGCACCAGAGCGTGGCCAACCTGCTGGCCGACATGCAGACCCGCCTTAATGCGGCCCGATTGCTGATCCTGCACGCCGCGCGCCTGCGCAGTGCCGGCAAACCGTGCCTGTCGGAAGCCTCGCAAGCCAAGCTGTTTGCCTCGGAAATGGCCGAGAAGGTGTGTTCGTCTGCGCTGCAGATTCATGGCGGGTACGGGTACCTGGAGGACTACCCGGTGGAGCGCTACTACCGGGACGCGCGGATCACGCAGATTTACGAGGGCACCAGTGAGATTCAACGGATGGTGATTGCCAGAGAGTTGAAAAACTATCCGCTCTGACTGATGCAACGCCAAGCTGCGGGAGGGAGCTTGCTCCCTCTTATCAAACACCCAATAACTTTTTGACTTTAAAACCTGAAGTCTCAGGCAGCCACATTCCTCTGTGGCGAGCAGGCTTGTCCTGCGTTGGGCTGCGCAGCAGCCCCAAAACCAGACGCTGAGCCGTATCAGGTACACCGCGTTTTGCTTGATTGGGGGCGCTTCGCCCCCCAACGCGGGGCAAGCCCGCTCGCCACAATAAGCCCACAAGCGCAGATTCCCTGTGGCGAGCAGGCTTGTCCTGCGTTGGGCTGCGCAGCAGCCCCAAAGCCAGGCGCTGAGCCGTATCAGGTACACCGCGTTTTGCTCGATTGGGGGCGCTTCGCACCCCAACGCGGGGCAAGCCCGCTCGCCACAATAAGCCCACAAGAGCGCAGATTCCCTGTGGCGAGCAGGCTTGTCCTGCGTTGGGCTGCGCAGCAGCCCCAAAGCCAGGCGCTGAGCCGTATCAGGTACACCGCGTTTTGCTCGATTGGGGGCGCTGCGCACCCCAACGCGGGGCAAGCCCGCTCGCCACAATAAGCCCACAAGCGCAGATTCCCTGTGGCGAGCAGGCTTGTCCTGCGTTGGGCTGCGCAGCAGCCCCAAAGCCAGGCGCTGAGCCGTATCAGTTACACCGCGTTTTGCTCGATGGGGGGCGCTTCGCACCCCAACGCGGGGCAAGCCCGCTCGCCACAATAAGCCCACAAGAGCGCAGATTCCCTGTGGCGAGCAGGCTTGTCCTGCGTTGGGCTGCGCAGCAGCCCCAAAACCAGGCGCTGAGCCGTATCAGGTACACCGCGTTTTGCTTGATTGGGGGCGCTTCGCACCCCAACGCGGGGCAAGCCCGCTCGCCACAGAAGCTCCATTCGGCGCAGCTATCCTTAGCGCCGGGCAGATCGGTTACTTGTCCTTGAATTCAGGCGCGCGCTTGGCCACGAAGGCGGCCATGCCTTCCTTTTGATCATGGGTGGCAAAGGCTGCGTGGAACACTCGACGCTCGAAGCGCACACCTTCCGACAGGCTGACTTCAAAGGCGCGGTTCACGCTCTCCTTGACCATCATGCTGATCGGTACCGACTTGCCGGCAATCAGGGTCGCGACTTTAAGCGCTTCGTCGAGCAGTTCATCGGCCGGCACGATGCGCGCGACGATGCCGCAACGCTCCGCTTCCACCGCATCGATAAAGCGCCCGGTCAGGCACATCTCCATGGCCTTGGCCTTGCCCACGGCGCGGGTCAGGCGCTGAGTGCCGCCCATGCCCGGCAGCACGCCGAGGTTGATTTCCGGCTGGCCGAATTTGGCGCCGTCACCGGCCAGGATAAAGTCGCACATCAGCGCCAGTTCACAGCCGCCACCCAGGGCGAAGCCGTTGACCGCCGCGATGATCGGCTTGCGGCGATTGGCCACGCGGTCGCTGTCACTGAACAGATCGTCAAGGTAGATCTGCGGGTAGGTCAGCTCGGCCATTTCCTTGATGTCGGCGCCGGCGGCGAAGGCTTTTTTCGAACCGGTCAGTACGATGCAACCGATTTGCGGATTGGCTTCCAGGCCGTCCAACGCCTGGTTCAGCTCGCTGACCAACTGCGCATTCAGCGCGTTCAGCGCCTGCGGGCGATTGAGGGTAATCAGCCCGACACGGCCCTGCACGTCGAGCAAAATGGTTTCGTAGCTCATGGATTGGCTCCTTAGAGATTGCGTGAGATGACCATGCGTTGAATATCGCTGGTGCCTTCGTAAATCTGGCAGACCCGCACATCGCGGTAGATCCGCTCCAGAGGAAAGTCGCTCAGGTAACCGTAACCGCCCAGGGTTTGCAAGGCGGCCGAGCAGACTTTCTCGGCCATTTCCGAGGCGAACAGCTTGGCCATGGAAGCCTCCACCAACGCCGGCTTGCCGCTGTCGCGCAGCGCAGCCGCGTAATGCACCATCTGCCGCGCCACCGCTATCTGCGTGGCCATGTCGGCCAGACGAAACGCCACGGCCTGGTGCTCGATCAGCGCCTTGCCGAAGCTCTCGCGCTCACGCGCATAGTCACGCGCCGCCTCGAACGCCGCGCGGGCCATGCCCACCGCTTGCGACGCAATGCCCACACGGCCGCCTTCCAGGTTGGCCAGGGCGATCCGGTAACCCTCGCCCTCCTCGCCCAACCGATTGGCCACCGGCACCCTCAGGTCTTCAAACAGGATCTGGCACGTATCGGAAGCATGCTGGCCGAGTTTGTCCTCGACCCGCGCCACGCTGTACCCCGGCGAATCCGTCGGCACGATAAACGCACTGATGCCGCGCTTGCCCGCGGTCGGGTCGGTGACGGCGAACACAATCACCACCCCGGCGTTTTTCCCCGAGGTGATGAATTGCTTGCAGCCGTTGAGCACATAGTGATCGCCGTCGCGGCGCGCGCGGGTTTTCAGGCTGCTCGCGTCGGAGCCGGCCTGGGGCTCGGTGAGGGCGAAGGCGCCGAGCATGGCGCCACTGGCCAGGGGCGCGAGGAACTGCGCTTTCTGTTGCTCGCTGCCGAACTTGAGGATCGGCACGCAGCCCACCGAGTTGTGCACGCTCATGATGGTCGAGCAGGCGCCATCGCCGGCGGCGATTTCCTCCAGGGCCATGGCATAAGCGAGATAGCCGGTGTCGCAGCCGCCCCACTGTTCCGGCACCAGCATGCCGAAAAAGCCCAGCTCGGCCATCTCGCCGATGGCCTCTTTGGGGAAACGGTGGTCGCGGTCCCACTCGGCGGCAAACGGCTTGAGCCGCTCCTGGGCAAATTGCCGGGCGGCGTCACTGATTTGCAGCTGTTCGTCATTGGGCAGCATGGTGCTCATTCCTTAATACAGGCATTCGACGGCCATGGCCGTGGCTTCACCGCCGCCGATGCAGATGGCGGCCACACCGCGCTTGAGGCCTTGCTGGCGCAGCGCCGAAAGCAACGTCACCAGGATCCGCGCGCCGGAGGCGCCAATCGGGTGGCCAAGGGCGCAGGCACCGCCGTGGATATTCACTTTGCCGTGGGGAATCTGCAGCGTGCTCATGGTGACCAAACTGACCACGGCAAACGCTTCGTTGATCTCGAACAGGTCGACTTCGTCGAGGTTCCAGCCGGTCTTGCTCATCAGCTTACGAATCGCCCCTACCGGCGCCACCGGAAACAGCCCTGGTTCATCGGCGAACGCCGCATGGCCATGGATGACTGCCAGAGGCTTGAGCCCGCGCTTGTCAGCTTCGGATTGGCGCATCAGCAGCAAGGCCGCCGCGCCGTCGGAAATCGAGCTGGAGTTGGCTGCAGTCACCGTGCCGCCTTCGCGGAACGCCGGTTTCAGGTTGGCTATCTTGTCCAGTCGGGCCTTGGGCGGCTGCTCGTCATGCAGGATGGTTTGCTGCTCCTTGCCCACGGTGACCTGCACCGGGACGATCTCGGCGGCAAAACTGCCGTGGCTGATCGCTTCCTGTGCGCGGGTCAGGGAGGCAATGGCAAAGGCGTCCTGGGCTTCGCGGGTAAAGCCGTTATGCTGGGCGCAGTCTTCGGCGAATGTGCCCATCAGCCGGCCCTTGTCGTACGCGTCTTCCAGGCCGTCGAGGAACATGTGGTCAAGCATCTTGCCGTGGCCCATGCGGTAGCCGCTGCGGGCACGGTCGAGCAGGTACGGCGCGTTGGACATGCTTTCCATGCCGCCGGCAATCACCACCTCGGCGCTGCCGGCGAGCAAGGCATCGTGGGCCAGGATCGCTGCCTGCATGCCCGAACCGCACATCTTGTTCAGGGTGGTGCAGCGTGTGCCCTTGTCCAGACCGGCGCCCAGCGCGGCCTGACGTGCCGGCGCCTGGCCTAGGCCCGCCGGCAGCACGCAGCCGAACAGCACTTCGTCGACGCCGTCTGCGGCGATCCCGGCGCGTTCGAGTGCCCCACGAATCGCGGCGGCGCCCAGTTGCGGCGCGGTCAAGCCCTTGAGGTCGCCCTGGAACCCGCCCATGGGCGTGCGCGCGGCGCTGACAATAACAATCGGATCGTTCATGAGACCTCCTTAGCGGGCTGCCATGCGCAAGGCGCCGTCCAGACGGATCACCTCGCCGTTGAGCATGCTGTTTTCAATGATGTGCCGCACCAGCGCAGCGTACTCGGCAGGTTTGCCCAGGCGCGGCGGAAACGGCACGCCGGCGGCCAGGGCGTCACGTACCTCGGGGGTCATGCCGGCCATCATCGGCGTTTCGAAGATGCCGGGGGCGATGGTCATCACGCGGATCCCGAAACGCGCCAACTCACGGGCGGCCGGCAATGTGAGGCTGGCGATGGCGCCTTTGGACGCGGCATACGCCGCCTGGCCGATCTGCCCGTCGAAGGCGGCGACCGAGGCGGTATTGATGATCACCCCGCGCTCGCCGTCGGCATTGGCGTCGCTGTCGGCCATCGCCGCCGCCGCCAGACGCAGCAGGTTGAAGCTGCCGATCAGATTGACGTTGACCACCTGGGCAAAGCTCGCCAGGCCGTGAGGGCCGTCCTTGCCAAGGATTTTCTCGCCGCGCACCACACCGGCGCAGTTGACCAGCCCATGCAGGCCGCCAAACGCGTCGACCGCCGCCTGCACGGCCGCCTGGGCGGCAGCTTCCTGACTGATATCGGCCACGGCGCTGCGTGCACGCTCGCCCAGCTGTTCGGCCTTGGCGGCGACGGCTTGGGCGTTCATGTCCACCAGCATCACTTTCGCACCCGCCGCCACCAGCATCTCGGCCGTGGCCGCGCCGAGGCCCGAGGCACCGCCGCTGACCAGAAACACCTTGTTTTCAATCTGCATCATGGTTTCCTTGAAAAGTGGATCACGCCACGGCCGCCTGGGCCTTGGCGATCTCTTGATTACGCAGGATGAAGCGTTGCAGCTTGCCGCTCGGGGTCTTGGGCAAGTCGCTGACAAATTCGATTTCCCGTGGGTACGCATGGGCCGCCAGGCGCTTGCGCACATGCAGGCGCAGCTCTTCGGCCAGTTCCGGGGTGGCGCGGTACTGCTCGTTGAGCACCACAAACGCCTTCACCAACTCGGTGCGCTCCGGGCACGGCTTGCCGACCACGGCCGCTTCGACCACTGCCGGGTGCTCCACCAGGGCGCTTTCCACGTCGAACGGGCCGACGCGGTAGCCGGACGTGGTGATCACATCGTCACTGCGCCCGACAAAACTGATGCTGCCGTCCGGGTTCAGCTCCACGGTGTCGCCGCTCAGGTAATACTTGCCGACGAACGCTTTGGTGTTTACGCCGTCGTAACCGGCGAACCAGCACATCGGCGATTGTTCGCGGTCGATGGCCAGGATGCCCGGCTGGCCGGCAGGTAATTCCCGGCAGTCATCGTCCAGCACCACGATACGGTGGCCCGGCGAAGCGAAGCCGGCCGAGCCCACGTGCACCGGATGCGTCAGCCCGTGATGGTTGCACAGCACCATGCCCAGTTCGGTCTGGCCGTAATGGTCGTGGATGGTCACGCCCAGGTTGTCGGCGAACCAGCGGATCACTTCCGGGTTCAGCGGCTCGCCGGCGCTGCTGACGATGCGCAGCCGGCCCTTGATCGATTCGGCGAACTGCTTGCCGCCGGCAATCAGCAAACGGTAGGCCGTGGGCGAGCCGGTGAGGTTGGTGATGCCGTACTTGTTGATCACCCGGCAGGTGCTTTCGAGGGTGAACGGTCCATCGTAGAAGGTGATTGGGTGGCCCATGGACAGCGGCCCGGTCACGCCGAAATAGATGCCGTAGGCCCAGCCCGGGTCGGCGACGTTCCAGAAGGCGTCTTCGGGCCGCAAGTCCACGGCGTCACGGGTGTAGCTCTGGAACGCGACGATGGCCTTGAGCGGCACCGACAGTGCCTTGGAGGGGCCGGTGGTGCCCGAGGTAAACATCAGCAGGAACGGTTCGTCCGCGCCCAGCATCACCGGCTCGCAATGATGGGCGTGATTGGGCAGCTCGGCCCAGAAACTGAAGTCGCCCCGCACCAGGCCTTCGCCTTTGGGGCCGGTGACCGTGACGATGGTCGGGCAAGCGTCGACGTCAGCGAGTTTGGGTCGGTTGACCGCGTCGGTGACCACCAGCGCCGCGCCGGAACTGTTCAAGCGGTGCTCGATGGCCTTGGGGCCAAAGGCGGTAAATAACGGTTGGTAGACCGCGCCGATGCGCCAGGTGGCAAGCACCACCACCAGCAGCTCGGCGGTGCGTGGCAGCAGCCCCGCGACCTTGTCGCCGCGCCGTACGCCCTGAGCCAGGAGGAAATTGGCGAAGCGTGCCGCCTGATCCTGCAGGTCGCTGAAAGTCACCGTGGCGCTGCGCCCGTCCCGGCCCTCCCAGAACAGCGCGATGCGCCCCGGCAGCGCGTGGCGGTCACAGCATTCCACGCAGGCGTTGAGGGCCTGCAGGTTGCCGGCCAGCGCCGCGTCAACGGTACGCGGGTAATCGAACTCGGTGATCGCAGACAGGTAGTCACGCATCGCTTCAAATCCCTCTGTGTTTTTATTTTCAGGGCGTCAACAGCAGAAATAGTGGCGTCAGAGTGTTGCAGCGGCAATGGTCAAAGCCTTCAAGATAGTTGACTGGTTTGGCCATTGCGCGCGGGAGCGGACACAGGTTTGACACCTGCCGTGGTCTGGTCGAAGCTGACGGCCTTGTAACAGTCGCTCACGTTTTCTGGACGCCCGCATGTCAAAGTCACGCCGTTACTCGATTGCCGGCCTGTGCGCCCTGCTGTTTATTGTAGTGATCACCTGGTATTTCTCCCGATCCACCCCGACGGCGGTGCCGCCTGCGATTGCCCATGGATATGCCAAGGCGCTGCGGCAGGCACACAACGGCGAACCGGGCGCGGCGCGGGTGCTGTACCAGCAATTGGGCCGCCCGGACCTGTCGCCGGAACGCCGCGCCGCCCTGCATGCCGAACTGCCCAACTACCCCAGCCCCCAGGCATTGAAACTGGCCGATAAAGACCTGCTTGACGACTCGCCCGTGGTACGCGAAGCGGCCATTCACAGCATTGTCGGCCTGGTGCCCACCGGCCAGCGCACCCTGCTGCTCGGGCCGGCGCTGGACGACCCGGAGCAGGAGGTTCGTTTTGCCGCCGCCAATGCCTTGCTCGGCCTCTCGCCGGACACGTTGGGCCTGTACTTCGGCCCGTTGCAGCAAGTGCTCGATGAGTTCGTGAAAAAGCTCAAGGCCGAGCCCGAAACCGCCGAGGGCTGGATTCAACTGGCGCGCCTGTACATTCACAGTGCTCTGCTGCCGGATGCGCAAAATGCGCTGGAGCAGGCAATACGTCTGCAGCCGGACAACCTGCAAGCCGTGGTTGCGCAGATTGAACTGCTGGATAAACAGGGCAAGACCGACGAGTCCCGCCAATTGCTCGGGCGCCAACTGGCGGCGCACCCGGAATCGGCCTATTTGCAGCATGCGCTCGGCATGTGGTTGCTGCACCACGGCGAGCGGCCTTATGCACTGCTCGGCCTGTCCAGAGCGATCGAACTGGAGCCGGACAATCAGGATTACCGCTACGACCTCGCCACCACCCTGCACGCTCAGGACGAACTGGAAGCGGCCCAGCGCCAGTTGGAGGAAATCATCCAGCGCCACCCCGCCAACCGCAAGGCGCGGGTTCTACTGGTCAACTACTGGAAAGAGAGCGGGCAGTTGCAGAACGTGCAGATATTGCTCGCGCAGCTTGAGCAACAGAACCCCGACGACCCCGCGTTGCAGCAAGGCCTGTAAAAATCCTCGCAGCAAACGGACCTGCTGTGGCGAGCGGGCTTGCCCTAATGCCGTTCAGTTAAGCGCAGATTCCCTGTGGCGAGCAGGCTTGTCCTGCGTTGGGCTGCGCAGCAGTCCCAAAGCCAGGCGCTGAGCCGTATCAGGTACACCGCGTTTTGCTTGATTGGGGGCGCTTCGCACCCCAACGCGGGGCAAGCCCGCTCGCCACAATAAGCCTGCTCGCCACAACAGGTCCCGTTTGCCACAACACAGCAAGCCCGCTCGCCACATTAAAGACCTGCTTTCCACCGTTAGACCCGCCTCACACAACAACCGAGAGCCGCCCACAGCACATAATCGCAAGTTCGCGGAACGGCTACAGGCCGCTACGGTCAAGAGATTATGGCGTGCCAAGCGGGCACGCCCTCTATCTGTACGTGACCTGAGGGCACTTCTTGTCTACATCCAACGAGCTGTTCAGTGAAAAGGCGGCCATCGGCATTGAAGGTCTTGATGACATTCTTTGCGGCGGGCTATCGCGCAGCCACCTGTTCCTGCTGGAAGGCGAACCTGGCACCGGCAAGACCACCGTAGCCCTGCACTTTTTGCAGGCGGGCGCCAAAAACGGCGAGCGATCGCTGTACATCACGCTGTCGGAAACCGAGCGTGAATTGCGCCAGGGTGCCAAGTCCCACGGCTGGGACCTGGATGACAATATTCATATCTTCGAGCTCACCCCGCCCGAAAGCCTGCTCAACGCCGACCATCAGCAGAGCCTGCTGTACTCCTCCGACCTGGAACTGGGCGAAGCCACCCGGCAGATCTTTGAGGTCGTCGAGCGGGTCAAGCCGAGCCGCGTGGTGATCGACTCGCTGTCGGAAATTCGCCTGCTGGCCCAAAGCTCGTTGCGCTATCGCCGGCAGATTCTGGCGATCAAGCACTACTTCGTGCGCTACGACGCCACCGTGCTGCTACTGGACGACCTCACCACCGAATCCCTGGACAAGACCGTGCACAGCGTGGCCCACGGCGTGATTCGCCTGGAGGAGCTGACGCCCAGCTACGGCGCCGAGCGCCGCCGCGTGCGCGTGGTGAAGTACCGGGGCCAGAAATACCGTGGCGGTTTTCACGATTTCACCATCATGCAGGACGGCATCCACGTGTTCCCGCGTCTGGTGGCCGCCGAGCACCGTGGCGGTTACGTACGAGAGACGCTGAGCAGCGGCATTCCTGAACTGGATGCGCTGATGGGCGGCGGTGTCGAGACCGGTTCCAGCAGCCTGATCCTTGGCCCGGCCGGTACCGGCAAATCGCTGATTTCGATGGTCTTCGCCGCCGCCGCAGTGGCGCGTGGCGAAAAAGCCGCGCTGTTCATCTTCGATGAAGAGCTGGGCCTGCTGTTTGAACGCATGAAAAACATGGGCATTGACCTGGCCGCCCTGCAAGCGACCGGCAACCTGTTGATCGAACAAGTAGATGCCGCCGAACTGTCGCCTGGCGAGTTCTCGCACCGGGTGCGCCGTTGCGTCGACGAGCGCGGCATCAAAACCGTGGTCATCGACAGCATCAACGGCTATCAGGCCGCGATGCCGGAAGAGAACGCGCTGATCCTGCACATGCATGAATTGCTGCTGTACCTCAACCGCCGAGGCGCGGCGACCTTCATGACGGTTGCCCAGCACGGGCTGGTCGGCGATATGCAGACACCCGTGGACATCACCTACCTGGCCGACACCGTAATTTTGCTGCGCTACTTCGAGGCACTGGGCAAGGTCCGCCGCGCGATTTCGATCATCAAGAAACGCACCGGCGCCCATGAATCGTCGATTCGCGAGTACCGCATCAGCGGGCGCGGGCTGACCGTGGGTGAGCCCCTCGACAACTTCCAGGGCGTATTGCGCGGTATCCCTACCTACATGGGCGCGGGCTCTCCCCTGCTCAAGGAAGAGGGCCAGTGACC
Source organism: Pseudomonas sp. PvP025 (assembly GCF_017832155.1). Classification (NCBI taxonomy): domain Bacteria; kingdom Pseudomonadati; phylum Pseudomonadota; class Gammaproteobacteria; order Pseudomonadales; family Pseudomonadaceae; genus Pseudomonas; species Pseudomonas sp. PvP025. Next base: position 1,302,647 of record NZ_JAFIBJ010000001.1, read on the forward strand.
AGTCTTTCCCCTGTCTCCGAGCGGGCAATCATCCTGGCCCCCGTCGGCCGTGACAGCTCACTGGCGCTGATGATGCTCAACGAAGCCGGTTACAGTGGCATCGTCGCCGCCAACCTGGGCGCCCTGTGCGAGGCACTTGAACAAGGCGCCGGCTTGCTGGTGATTGCGGCAGAAGCCCTGCGCGGCGTCGACCTCGAACCATTGCTTGAATACCTGCATCAACAACCCGCCTGGTCGGACCTGCCGATCGTATTGATGACCCACCACGGCGGCACCAAACAAAACGGCTCATCGCACCTGAGCGGCCTGTTGGGTAACGTGACCTTTCTGGAACGGCCGTTTCATCCGGTCACGCTGATCAGCCTGGTGAGCGCCGCACTGCGTGGCCGTCGCCGCCAATACGAAGCCCGTGACCGCCTGATTGACTTGAGCGAAAGCGAGCAGCGCCTGCAAAGCACCCTCGAAACCCTCGAACAGCAAGTCGAGGAGCGTACTGCACAACTGCGCAGCAACGAGGACGCCCTGCGCCAGTCGCAGAAAATGGAAGCGGTCGGCCAGTTGACCGGCGGCATTGCCCACGACTTCAACAACATGCTCACGGGCATCATCGGCAGCCTGGAATTACTGCGAAGGCGCATTGCACGGGGCAAGCTCGACGACCTCGATAGCCTGATCGACCTGGGGGTCACCTCGGCCAACCGCGCCGCCGGCTTGACCCACCGTTTGCTCGCCTTCTCCCGTCGCCAATCGCTGGACCCCAAGCCTGTGGAGATCAACCAACTGGTGAACTCGATGGGTGAGCTGCTGCAACGCAGCATCAATGAAAGCATCGCGCTTGACATGCGCCTCAGCGGCCCGCTCTGGACCGCCGAAGCCGACCCCAATCAACTGGAAAGCGCGCTGCTCAACCTGGTGCTCAACGCGCGCGATGCGATGCCGGGCGGCGGCCGCCTGACGGTCGAAACCGGCAACCGCCATCTGGACAGCGTGTTTACCGCCGCCTACGGCACCCTGCAGCCCGGCGATTACGTTGAATTAAGCGTCAGCGATACCGGCTGTGGCATCCCCGACAGCGTGATAGGCCGAGTGTTTGATCCTTTCTTCACGACCAAGCCGATCGGCCAGGGCACAGGCCTTGGCTTGTCGATGATCTACGGCTTTGCCCGCCAGTCTCGCGGGCATGTGACCATCCACAGTGAAGTGGGCAAAGGCACCACCGTCAGCCTGTTCCTGCCGCGCTTTGCCGGTGAGATCGCCGCGCAGGAGGCCACCAATCCGACGCTGCTGCCGTACGCCAATGCCGGCGAAACGGTGCTGATTGTCGAGGACGACCCCGCCGTACGCGTGTTGGTCAGCGCGGTGCTCAAGGAGTTGGGCTATGGATTCGTCGAGGCGGTGGACGCTGTCACGGCGGTGCCGATCATCGAGTCCGAGCAACGCATTGACCTGATGATCAGCGACGTCGGTCTGCCGGGCATGAATGGACGCCAGTTGGCTGAGATTGGCCGGCAGATCCGACCCGGGTTGAAGGTGCTGTTCATCACCGGGTATGCCGAACATGCGGCGGTGCGTGGCGGGTTTCTCGACCCTGGGATGCAACTGATCACCAAGCCATTCACCTTTGACCTGTTGACCGCCAAGGTTCGGGAAATGATCCAGGCCTAGGGCTGCATGAAAGCAGCCCTAGGCTGTCAGGCCAGCAGCCGCTGGATATGCTCCTGCAGCGTATCCAGATCAAATGGCTTGGCCAGGATCGGCGCATTGCGTGTGATCGGGCTGTCACAGTCGAGGATTTCCTGCGGGTAGCCGCTGATGAAGATAACCTTCAATTCCGGCCGTACCCTCAGAGCTGGCTCGGCGATCTGCACCCCGGAGATGCCACCGGGCAGACGGTAGTCGGTGACCATCAGGTCCAGGTGCGGCTTGGTCGCGAGAATTTCAAACGCCTCTTTTCCGTTGACCGCCTTCAATACCCGATAACCCAGGCCTGCCAGGTATTCACCCAGCACAAACATAATGGATTCGTCGTCCTCGACGATCAGTACGACGTCTTGTGCATCTTCACTCATGGGAAGCCTATGTCCGGTCAATTGCTGCAATTACGACCATGGGGTCAAGCAGAGGTTGCGTTGAGCTGACGATTGATTTCAGGGCGCCGCCTGCAGAGGCAGACACACGCGAAACAAGGCGCCCTCGCCTATCTGGCTCTCCACCTCGATGGTGCCGCCATGGGCTGCCACGATCTGCTCGGAAATGAATAACCCAAGGCCCAGTCCGGCCGCTGCATGACTGGCCGAAACGCGCTCGAACTGCTGGAAGATGCGCTTCTGGTTCTCTTCGCTGATACCAATGCCGTGGTCGCGCACTTCCACGCGTGCCTCGCCATGCTCGGCGTATACCCGCACGTGCACCGGGCTCTTGGCGCCGTAGCGCAACGCGTTGGTCAGCAGATTGTTGATCACCTGTTCAATGCGAAATTCGTCCCAATGCCCCTCCACCGGCCCGTCGACCACCAGTTGCATGGACGACTCGGCGGCAGTTACCTGCGGCGCAAAATTGTTCACCAGGCTGCTCACCAACTGCGCCAGATCAAAAGGCGCCGGGCGAATCGACAATTTGCCGGTGCGAATACGCGACACATCGAGCATGTCTTCGATCAACCGGATAAGGCTGCGGATCTGCCGCTCGTCGCGGTCGACCATCGCGTGCATCTTGTCCAGGGTAAACGCCGCAGCGTTGTCCCGGGCCAGGTGCATCTTGCGCAGTTGGGTTTCCAGGATCAGGCCGTTGAGGGGCGTCCGCACTTCGTGGGCGACGATCGACATGAAGTCATCGCGCATGCGCACCGCCTGCTCCAGCTCTGCCTGGGTGGCCTGCAGGCGCGTCAGCAGCAGTTCCTGCTCGCGGCGGCTGCGCTCCAGGGCTTCGACCTGCAGCTTCATGGCCTTGCTTTGGCGATACAGGTCAACGAACACATTGACCTTGCTCTTCACCGCATGGATATCCAGCGGTTTGTGCAGGAAGTCCACGGCGCCGCTTTCGTAGCCCTTGAACGCGTAGTTCAGCTCGCGACCGGCGGCACTGACGAACACAATCGGGATGTTCTTGGTCTTTTCGGTGCCGCGCATCAACTCGGCCAGCTCGAAGCCGTTCATGCCGGGCATCTGGACATCGAGAATCGCCATGGCGAACTCGTGTTCGAGCAACAGTGACAAGGCCTCATCGGCGCTCAACGCCTTGTAGACGTGACGGTCCTCACGCTTGATCAGCGCTTCGAGGGCCAGCAGGTTTTCCGGCAGATCGTCGACGATCAGCAGTTTGGCCTGGACGGTACTTAACATGGGGAAGATTCCAGGGAAGCCAGCAATGAGCCGATTCGGCCCATAGTCAGAATATGATCAGGTGTGTGCAGGGCCAGGGCCGCCAGCGGCATCACGGCGATGCGTGCTTCCGTGGGGTCCTGGACCACCGTGGTGCCGCCCGATTGCTTGACATGGGCCAGCCCGCGCGCGCCGTCCTGGTTGGCGCCGGTGAGCAGGATCGCCAGCAGGCCGGCGCCGTACACGTCGGCAGCCGAGGCAAACAGGTAATCGATGGCTGGCCGGGAATGGTGCACGCGGTCCTCCTGGCTCAGGGACAGGCTGCGATCCTGCTCCACCGAGAGGTGATAGCCGGGCCCGGCAAAATACAGGGTGCCGGCCTCGATCAGCTCTTTGTCCCGCGCTTCTTTTACCGGGATGCGCAGGCGCCGCGCGAACACTTCGGCCAACTGGCTGCGACGCTCGTCCGGCAGGTGCAGCACGGCAATGATCGGCAGGCCGAAGCCCGTGGGCAGCTCGCCAAATATGCTCAGCAACGCCTCGACACCGCCAGCGGACGCGCCGACGACGATGGCTTCAATCCCGCGAATCGGGTTGGCTGCGGCGTCGTTCATGATTTGCGGTAGATCCGTTCCTGTTTGACCAAAGGCTCGAACTGCTTGCTGTAGGCGGAAAAATCCAGGGTTTCCTTGCTGCCCAGCACCAGGAAGCCGCGATGACACAGCGATTCATGGAACAGCCCAAACGCGCGATCCTGCAATTTTTTATTGAAGTAAATCAGCACGTTACGGCACGAAATTAATTGAGTTTCGGAGAATACACTATCGGTCGCCAAACTGTGATCGGCAAAGGTCACATTCTCACGCAGTGTCTTGTCGAAGATCGCGTAATCGTAGGCTGCCGTGTAGTAGTCGGCAAATGAGCGCTGGCCGCCGGCCTGCTGATAGTTGGCGGTGTAGGCGCGCACGTTCTCCAGGGAGAAGATGCCCTGCTTGGCCTTGTCCAGCGACGCCGGGTTGATATCGGTGGCGTAGATGATCGTGCGCTCGAGCAAGCCTTCCTCACGCAGCAGGATCGCCATCGAGTACACCTCCTCCCCCGTGCTGCAGCCGGCAATCCAGATCTTGATCGACGGGTAGGTCTTGAGCAGCGGCACCACTTCCTGGCGGATCGCGAGAAAGTGCGAAGGGTCGCGAAACATCTCGCTCACCGGGATCGTCAGAAATTGCAGCAGTTGCATGAACGCCGACGGATCGTGCAGCACCCGCTCCTGCAGCGCCGAGATGGTCGCACAGTCGAACTGACGCAACGCATGGGCCACACGGCGCTTGACCGACGCGCCCGAGTAATCGCGAAAGTCGTAGCTGTATTTGAGGTAAATCGCCTCAATCAACAGGCGCAGCTCAATGTCGCTGCTTTTGTCCAAGAAACTGCGCTCCACTTAAATGCGTTCCATCTTCGGCAGCCACACGCGAATCAACGAGAACAGCCGGTCCAGGTCAATCGGTTTGGCCAGGTAGTCATTGGAGCCTGCGGCGAGGCAGCGCTCCTGATCGTCTTTCATGGCCTTGGCGGTGACCGCAATGATCGGCAACTTCTTCCAGCGCGGGTCCTGGCGGATCAACGCAGTGGCCTCGTAACCGTCCATCTCCGGCATCATCACGTCCATCAGCACCAGGTCGATGTCCTCGACTTCATCGAGCCGTTCGATGGCTTCGCGGCCGTTTCGGCCGATCACCACCACAGCGCCCTTGTGTTCCAGCGCACTGGTGAGGGCAAAGATATTGCGTACATCATCGTCCACCAGCAGGATCTTGCGGCCCTCGAACACCTTGTCGCGGCTGCGCGCGGTCTTGAGCATCGTCTGGCGCTCATGGGACAGCTGGGATTCGACTTTGTGCAGAAAGAGTGTGACCTCGTCCAGCAGACGTTCCGGCGAACGCGCGCCCTTGATGATGATCGAGCGCGAATACTTGCGCAGTTCGGCTTCTTCATCGCGGGTCAGGTTGCGCCCGGTGTAGACGATCACCGGCGGGAACGAACAGATATCTTCGGTGGCCATGCGCTTGAGCAGCTCGTTGCCGAGCATGTCCGGCAGCTTGAGGTCGATGATCATGCAGTCATAGATATGATCGCGCAGCAGGTCCAGGGCTTGCTGGGCAAAGCCCACGGCAGTGATCTCGATGTCATCGTCGCCGATCAGGCGGGCAATGCTGTCGCGTTGCAGGTCGTCGTCTTCCACCAGCAGCACACGCTTGACCTTCTGCGTCAGCTTGGCCTCCAGACGCGCGAACACATCCTTGAGCTCTTCACGGGTGGTGGGTTTGACCGCATAGCCGATGGCACCCATGTGCATCGCCGCTTCGACGCGGTCTTCCACGGAAATCACGTGCACCGGGATGTGGCGGGTGCCGGCGTTCTGCTTGAGGCGCTGCAGCACGGTGAGACCGGAATGGTCCGGCAGGCGCATGTCGAGCAGGATCGCGTCGGGAATGAGTTCTGCCGCCAGGCTGTAGCCTTCGTCCGCGCCATGGGCCACCAGGCAGTGGTAGCCCAGTTCATGCGCCAGATCGAAGAGGATCCGCGCAAAATTGGGCTCGTCTTCCACTACGAGGATGCAGCGGGTGGTGAACGGCGCCTTGTCGCGGTCGTCGGCAAAGCGCGGGATCTGGCTGGTATCGGCCACCGGCAGCGGCGAGACCTTGACCGGCGCAGGCGCGGCCGCCAGCGGCTGGCGCGCCTGCTCTGCCAGCGGCGCATCGGCCTCGCGCTCCACGTAGTGCTCAGGCAAGACCAGGGTGAACACGCTGCCCTTGCCCGGCTCGCTGGTCACGCTGATATAACCGCCGAGCAACGCGGCCAGGTCGCGGGAAATCGACAGGCCCAGGCCGGTGCCGCCGTAACGGCGGTTGGTGGTGCCGTCGGCCTGGCGGAAGGCTTCGAAGATGCTTTCCTGCTGGTCCGGCGCAATGCCGATGCCCGAATCGCGCACGGTAAAGGCAATGCCCGCATCCTGCGCACGGGACACCGACAGGCTGACCTCACCCTGCTCGGTAAACTTGACCGCGTTGGACAGCAGGTTCTTGAGGATCTGCTCCAGGCGCTGGCGGTCGGTAAACAGCATGGCCGGCGCACCGGGCTGTACATCCACCTGAAAACCCAGCTTGCGGTCGGCGGCCAGCGGCTCGAACATCCCGCGCAAACCCTCGACCAGACGCGCCACGCTGGACGTTTCCGGACGCACTTCCAGCTTGCCGGCTTCGACCTTGGAGATGTCGAGGATGTCGTTGATCAGGTTCAGCAGGTCGTTGCCCGCCGAATAGATCGACTCAGCGAACTTGACCTGTTCGGCACTGAGGTTTTCCTGAGGGTTCTCGGCCAGCAACTTGGCCAGGATCAGCGAGCTGTTGAGCGGCGTACGCAGTTCGTGGGACATGTTGGCGAGGAATTCGGACTTGTATTTGCTCGAACGCTGCAACTCGTCGGCGCGGTCTTCGAGTTCAAGCTGGGCCTGGTTGAGTTCGATGTTCTTGCGGTCCATGGCGTCGCGCTGCTCGGACAGGGTCTGGGTCTGCTCGGCCAACTGCTCGTTGGTCTGCTCCAGCTCCGCCTGCTGGGTTTCCAGATGGGCCTGGGACTCCTTGAGGATGCGTGACTGTTCTTCGAGCTCTTCGTTGGCGGTCTTGAGTTCTTCCTGCTGCACTTGCAGCTCTTCGTTGAGCTGCTGGGTCTCGGCGAGCACTTCCTGCAGGCGCTGACGGTAGCGCGCAGCTTCGATGGAGGTGCCGATATTGCCGGCGATCAGTTCCAGCAGCTCGACGTCGCGTTCATCCAGGGGGCGCAGGAAACCCAGTTCGATCACACCGTTGACACGGTCCTCGTCGCTGGTCGGCACCACCAGTACGCTGCGCGTCGAGCCCTCGCCCAGCCCGGAGCTGACCTTGAAGTAATCCACCGGCACATCGTCCAGGCGAATCAGGCGATCAAGCTGGGCGGCCTGCCCAACGATGCCTTCGTCGCTGTAGATCGACTGTTCGTGCTGTTCCTGCTCGCGTGAGAAACCATAAGTGGCCACACGCTTGAGACCCCCGTGCTCCTGACGCACGTACAACGCAGCCACGGCAGAGCCCATGTATTGAGCGAAGAACTGCAGGATATTGCGGCCGAGCATGTTCAGGGTCAGTTGGCCGAGGACCTGCTCGGCCAGTTCGGTCTGGCCGTTGCGCAGCCAGGCCTGTTGCTCAAGACGCCGCGCAATCTTCTGTTGCGACGCGAGGTTTGCGCTGTAGCTATCTGATAACGCTACCAAATTCCTGCGGCCGATATAGGCAAGAAAACCGCTCAGCCCCAATACGAATGTCAGGTACAGCGCAACGCTGACAATGGTGGTACGGGTGACGTCCTTGTTGCGCGCGATTCGGAACTGCTGCTCCATCGCCACCGCATCCGCGTATTCCTGGCGGATCGCATCGGTGAGGCCCTTGCCCCGACCGGCCTTGACCGCCGAGCGGTAGTCACCGCTGTTGCGCTGCAGGTCGATCATCGACTGGGCGTACTTGTTCCACTCGCCCTGCATCGCTTCCAGGCGTTTGAGGCGGTCCACCTGCTGCGGGTTATCCGCCACCAGCTCCTGCAAGTTACGCAGGTCGCCAATGATGCGCGGCTTGGCCACTTCGTAGGGGTCGAGAAAATGCTCGTCGCCGGTGATCAGAAAGCCACGCAGGCCGGTTTCCAGATCCACTGTCAGTTTCGACGACTCATTGAGGTTGTTGATGACCCGGTCGGTGTGCTCCACCCACTGGATCACCGACAGCAGATAGGTGATCAGGCAGACGAAAAACACCGCGCTGAGTACGCCGACGCTTAAGGGTAACGCGACGTTTCGGCCCAGCAGGGTACGGAAGCTCTTTTCATCGACGGATGACGCAGGAGTCATGGGCATGCCTTGGCCAATACGGAAAAACCGGGAGTTTGCCCGAATATCGGGTGCCGAGGCTATGTTTGTGCGCTGATTTGACGCAACAGTACGGGCTCGATGCATAAATCCCACACCTCTTACCGCCAGTTTCGCCAGCTTACTTACAATTTTTTTTACAGATCGACGCAGCGAAGTTGGAACGTCAGTGCATCGATCCGGCACTCATGGCTGCGCCTCAGGAACAGGGAGATCCAACGTAAAGGCGTCCTTCTGACAGACCGGGGTATTTCGAATGAGCATCACCCGCGTAGCGCATCGACCGATGAACCTTGTCACCGAAGCACCTGAGCCGGGTGCAAAAAAAGCGGGTGCGGTAACAGCGAACCCATCTCCCCGGGACCGTTCGTCCTCGGTTGCGACACCTGCCGTCAAAACCGTGCAGCAATTGCTGGCGGACCAACAGGATATGTTCAGTTTGGCCGATAAACTAAGGGGCCTGACAACCTGGGTGGATCACAAGTTTTCCTACCAGTTGAACAGCGATGTCGTGCTTCCCTATGTAGGTTCTTCCTACGCTCTGGCGCGCACCACTCCCCCGACCCTGGCTACCGTCATCACCGACCTTGGCTATGACTTGCCGCAGAACGTCGTTGAAGCCAAAGCGCTGGCAGACATATTGGAGAAAAAAGCGTCGGTGCTCCTCCTGGGGGATTTCGGTGGCGCGCTGTCCTGGCCGATACCGATGGCGCAAACTGACCAGTACCGCATCGCCCAATTCCTGCTTTCCAGCGAGACGGGGCTGCCGGGTTTACCGTTGTCCACTGACAGGGGTGTGCTGGATTATTTATTGATTGGCAGCTCGGTGACACACGATGATTTGAAAGGCCCCGCCACCATGGCCATGCAGAAATTGCTCGACAGCCCAAACGCCCTGGCGCTGGGGCAAGCCCTCCAGGCGCACCTGGGGGGTGTGGCGTCGGACACCAGTATTTACGACTATATATTGGCGGCGATTCACCTTCGGCTGGATCCGGAATCTTCTCTAAAAAAAATTCGCAACCACACCGCGCACTTTGATCTGTTACGTCCCGAGCATTGGGGCCTCGCCCCGTCGCACGTCGTCAGCGAACTGAGCCGTCATCTTGTCGACAATGGACGGGCTGCACCGTATTCAGCCACGCTCGCGACTCACCTTTTACTGGCCTCCAGTGCACCGCAATTTCTGGTTAAAGACATTCCAGGCGGCGTCACCGTAGGCTCTGCCATGTGGGCGCAGTTGACGATTGCCGCAGCCAGGATCGAGGCGCAGACGCCGGGTCGGGTGCAGAACATGACCTACGCAGAGGTTATCGCTCAAGCTGAGTCAATAGCGGCTGACACTTACACCAGTCAATTGGCTCAACGCGGCGCCCTGATCGATTGGGCCGTAGCCAATGGAGTGCTGAAGCCCAGCGAAACCGAACATTCTGCGGCCGAGATACAACAGGCCAGGATCGCCTATAACGATCAACTCAGCGCGCTGGTGAAGTCTTCGTCATTACTGGAGACGCCCGTGCCCAGTCGAAAGGACATCGCGCTGGAATACCTGAAAGCTGAATTTCCTCAGGTGGATCCTTCCGTCTTTGAAATCAGGAATTTGCAAATACGCGACCAGAACGCACTCCGCGTTTACCCCGCTTATCTTACGCGACGCTCGATGCTTGATATCGTGATGGAGGGCAAACCGCTCGACAAGCATCACGTATGGGTCACGCCGGATAGGCGAATTCCGATCGCCTCGTTCAACACTTACTTAAAAACCAAAAAACATACTGAGGTCAAAAAGTTATTCGACACTCATTATGAAGCCGCCATGAAATCGCTGGGTGACGGCCACCATGAACTTGTCAAGCAGCTGGTATCCAACTTGCCACTGGCTGACCGCAGGAATTTTGAACAGGGCGACGTGAAATTTTTTCACACCAGCGACTACAAAATTGCACTCGATTTCACTTCACCGCTCGAACTGGTACATCGTGCGCGCACGATGCATGTAAAGACTACGCTCAACGGCGAGGTCAACGTGTATGAAATCGACTCCAGCACAGGGACCATTGAAAAAAAGGAACACCTGATTCGCAGACTCAGCGAGCCCTATACCGCTGAGAAGATGGATTCCAGAGCCGCGAATCTCATTACTCGAATGTCCGTGCTGAACCCTTACAACGGTGCTCGAGACAGCGAAACGACAGAGAAGCCCGTTACCGCTCAAACGCCCGACAGCTATCGCTCCAAGCGCACCGACTTTATTGCCGACATGTACGTCAAAGCGCTCGCGCTGGATGGCGAGGAGCTGTTGAACCACGCCAGAGGTATTACGTCCTTCGACAAAGGTCGGGCGCTAGGTAGCGTGATTGATGAGTTTTTTCTCAACCTGATTCCGTTTCGATCGGCTATCAATAATTTTCTGCAAGGCAACACCCTTGACGGGGTCGGTGATCTGGCTATTGACGCGTTCGGACTGCTCACGCTGGGTGCGGGCAAGGCGGCGCAAGCGGTAAAAGTCTTTGGCAAGGGCATGTCGGGTTTGAACGCCGCTGCCAAGGCAACCAAAGCGGTAAAGTTTATTGGCGCGGCTGCTATTGAGTTTATTAATCCCGTGGGCGGGGTGGGCGACGTGTTGGTGGGAGGAGCCAAGCTGGTTGGAAGAGGGCTTGCCAAGGGGGCCGATGTGGTCACCGCGCTCAGGGGCGCAAGTGGCAGTTACGATGCGCTCAAAGCAGCCAGTAAACATAATCGCATCGTTGCAACCGGCACCTTCAAGCTGGCAGACGAGGTTGTCCAAGGCGGTGCAGTGTTTGAAAACCGTAAATGGTACTCGTTGGACCCGGTCATTGGTCCTTATGGAACGGCGTTGGCGAACTTCAAACCGGTAACGGTCGCCGCCAACGGTGAGATAAACGGCAACTGGATTAATTGGTTGACCGCTGTTGTGGCTCCAACCCCGAGAACGCCCCACATTTCTGATGTCCTCAGAGACACCTTGGCAAAGGCCAAGGCTAATGACCTTGCCGCCTTCACCCGAGGTCATGATGCTGGCAACATCGAAAACATCCCTGGGTATTACAGTTCCATGAATGTTTCGGATCTCAAGGAGTTGACCGTCAGTTCGGGGCGCACGGCCGAAGAGATCGGTTCGTTGGCCAAAGTGATAGAAACCAGAATGGTGCGCAATAGCCTTGAAAGCGCGAGAATCTTCAGCGAGCAAATCGCGGCCGCAGGTGGCAAAGCCACGCTGATGCCGCAAAACTTCTACCTGAGCCAAGGGGATCTGGCATCAAACGGCGAATGCGCGGCCTTGGTCAATACCATGGCCATAGCCATTCAGAATGGGCGCCAACAGACGTTGATCGATAATTTTTTCAAAGCGAGCATTAAGACCAATGATTCCAAAGTCCTCGCGTTTCGCAAACAACTGAACGAGATGCATCAGATCGTTCGCGACCATTTTCATGGTGTTCAACCCGTGTCCCAAATGTCACACATTGACATCGGCGCTACCCTGAGCAAAGCAACCCCGCCCTGCATGATGAGGGTCGCTACGCAAAATCACGGTCTGCTCGCGGGGGCCATGTTGAATAGCAACGGCCAGAAGGAGTGGTTTTTCTTTGACCCCAATTTCGGCCTGGCGACGTTCACCAGCGAAGCCACAATGCAGCGCGGAATAGAGGTCTGCCTGAATAGCGGAAGAACAGCAGGCACACTGAGCCCTGTCGCCATTACCAGCGGCAGGCCGCAATTCAATGTCAGCCTTTTCAATGAGTCTGACTTTCTAATGACAGTGCCCTATAACAACCCGTATGCGCTGTTCAACGCGGCTCTTTGAGCCAGGGCTCACACATTCGTGCAAGAGGGTTTCAACGCCGGGCGTTCTGTACGCCTCCAGCGACTTCAAGGCGGGTCGCAACCCCTCGGCAGTCAAACGTATGAGTAAACCAGCACGCTGACGGGACATTCGGCGTGCCTAAGGTCACAATGCCAGCCATTCATTTTGAACTTGCTGGCATTGTTATCACTCACTACCGGGTTAGCTTCTGCCTCGTCACGTTCAGCCCCTCACTTTTCAGGAATGCTCATTATGTCCTCCACCTCCTCCACCATCCTTGTAGTAGAAGACGACAACATCGTGCGCATGCTGATCGTCGATGTACTCGAAGAGTTGGAGTTCACTGTGCTGGAGGCTGCTGACGCCGAACAGGCACTGGCATTTGCGCAGAATCGCGATGAGGTCATCAGCCTGATGATGACCGACGTCGGCCTGCCGGACATGGACGGCAAGCAACTGGCAACCAAAGTACGTGAGTTGCGCCCCGAACTGCCGATCCTGTTTGCCAGCGGCTACGCCGACAATATCGATGTGCCCCCCGGCATGCAGGTGATTGGCAAACCGTTCTCGATCGATCAGTTGCGCGACAAGGTCAAGTCCATGCTCCCCGCAGCCTGATACCTGCCCCTCGCCTTATCCATTTGCTCAGTTCAGTGTGCGTGCAGGGATTTACGTGACGTTTGCCCAATAAAACGGGAAACTCGTCGCCTTCATCTCCCGTCAGTCAAAAGAACTCTGGAAGGACGCAACAACATGATCGGAAAACCTGCGCGCCTGGTGCTGGCGAGCCTCTCCCTCCTCATGAGTACCGGCGCATGGGCCGACTTCACGGCGACGCCGGCGCAAGCGCGGGCGATCGCCAAGGAAGCCTACCTGTATGGCTTCCCGGTGGTGCAAATGTACAAAACGCTCTACACCCAGGCGGTGGACAAGGGCGGCGTCAACTACAAGGCACCGTTCAACCAGATCGGCAATGCCGCGCAGGTGGTGACGCCCAGGGACGCTGCGTTCCCCAGCCCGAACGCAGATACGCCCTACTCCTTCGTATGGATGGACCTGCGCAGGGAACCGCTGGTACTGACCCTGCCCAAAATCGAAGACGACCGCTATTACTCGGTGCAGTTGATCGACCTGTATACGCAGAACTTCGCCTACCTGGGCACCCGCAGCACGGGTAACAACGGCGGTCACTACATGATCGCCGGGCCTGACTGGAAAGGTCAGCAGCCGGTGGACGTCGACCGAGTGCTCTACAGCGAGAGCAATATCGCCTACGCCCTCTACCGCACGCAGTTGTTCGATGAAAAGGACCTGAACAAGGTCAGGCAGATCCAGGAAGGCTACAAGGTGCAGGCGCTGAGCAGCTATGTGAAACAGGCCGCGCCGCCCAAGGTTGCAAAGGTCGAGTGGCCCAAGCCGATGGCGACCATGACCGAGGGCCCGCAGCTGTTTCGCTATCTGAACTTCATGCTGGCCTTTGCCGCGCCCCAGGACAGTGAAAAGGAGATGCTCGCGCGCTTTGCCACCATCGGCATCGCCCCCGGCGCGCCGTTCAAGGTCAAACAGTTGACGGCTGAGCAACGCAAGGCGCTGGAAGACGGCATCGCCGACGCCAAGGCCGAGTTCGCTGCGTTCAAGAAAGACAAAATCGAGACCCGTCAGGTCACCAGCGCAGACCTCTACGGCAGCCGCGACCACCTGCAGAACAATTACCTGTACCGCTACGCCGGTGCCGAAACGGGCTTGTTCGGCAACTCGAGTGATGAAGCGGCCTACTTCAAATACGTCGTCGACAGCGAAGGCAAACCGGCCAACGGTGCACGTCACAGCTACACGGTGCATTTTGCCAAGAACCAGTTGCCGCCCGCCGATGCGTTCTGGTCACTGACGATGTACGACGCCAAAACCCGCTTGCTGGTGCCGAACCACAAGAAGCGCTACCTGATCAATTCACGCATGCTGCCCGCCCTCAAGCGCGACGCTGACGGTGGCCTGACCCTGGCGCTGCAGCACCACGAACCACCGAAGGCCGAACAGAGCAACTGGCTGCCGGCGCCACCAGGCCCGTTCTATGCGGTACTGCGGGTGTACCTGCCCAAACCTGAAGTGGGTAATGGGCAATGGAAACTGCCTCCATTGACGCCGTTGAAATAGACGCTTCAGGCGCGTTCGCGGGGAATCAGGCTTTGTAGCTGCGATGCCAGAAAGTTGGCATCGAAGGCATAGGTGTCCGGGTCTTTCAGGCCATTGGTTTTCTTCCATAGCCAATCGTTTTTGTCCGCCGGCAGCACCAGCGATATGCTGCCATGGCGCGTCGCGGTCAGGCCCGTCACCGCCACGGAGATCAACCCGCCCGCTCCCATTACATCCGGCACGAACTCTACGGTTTTGCCGGTGATTAGCACAGTGAGCTTTTCGGTGTTGAAGGCCGATGCCTGTGCAGCTGCGCTCGGGCCGCTGGCGACGTAGGCTTCACGGCTCACCTCCAGCAATCCGGCGCGCTTTACCGGTTCCAGCCACTGTTCAATCAGTTGGAACAGCTCGCCGAGTTTGTGCGCCCAGCGCGCCGACTGCACATCGAACAGCTGTTTTTTACGCGCTTCGCTATCAGCGTAGTGACGAAGCATCTCGCCCAATTGGTGTACATCGTCCATTTCGGAAATCCTTGGGTGAACCAAGTTGCGAAGCCCGATCATGGCAGATGCGCCCACATGGCGTACGGCTTAAAAACTGTTCGGGGCATTTGGTCGGCTGTTTGCGGATCAGATCGAGCTGCGCAGACGCGCCATGCTCAATGTATCGACAAACACACCGTCACGCAGGGCGTAGTCGCGCAGGCGCCCTTCCACCTCGAAGCCGAACTTGCGGTACAGGTGATGCGCGGCTTCGTTGTCGGCATACACCGTCAGTTCCACCCGGTGCAGGTTCATCCAGTTGTCGGCCACGTCCAGCGCGGCCGCCAGCAGCCGGGAGCCCACTCCCTTGCCTTGCCAGGCCGTCGCCACGCCCATGCCGAACGAACCGACGTGGCTCTGGCGCACCCGCAGGTACTGCTCCAGGCCAAGTTGGCCAACCACCTCGCCGCCATGCAGCGCAACCAGCTGGAGTCGGCGCTCGTTATCCAGCACCAGACGTTTGCGCCAGGCTTCGACCGACTGGAAGGGCATCTGCAGCACCTGCCTGCACACCGCCGGCTCGTTATAGAGGGCGGTGACGCCTTCCAGATGGGCCTCGGTGAAGCGCTGGATCACGATCGGGGTTTCAGGCGCATGCATTGTGTTTCATCCTTTGAAAGACACATGGCCGCCCAGTGTAGGGCGCAAGTCGGCGCAAAGGAAAGTGCCGTACGTTCCCGGAGCCTGCCGGTAACAAGCGCTGTGTTTTCCTACATTCACGGCCAGACCGACCTTGTAATACTCCCGGCCATCCAACCACAGCCGGGTCTTCAAACAGTGAGCAAGCAACGAACAGTATTGGGCAGCCTTATTATCATTGCGCTAATGACCAGCGGAGCCTGTGCGACCAGAAAACAGGCGGAAAATATTCGATGGCTCCCCGACTGCGACGCACGGCCTATCCGCGGCCTGGACCCGGAAGTCGTTGCCAGAACACAGTGCGGCATCGTCCGCGTGCCGTTGAATCACCTGAAACCTTCGCTCGGCACCCTCGACCTGGATATCACGCGGGTGACCGCGCGCCAGCCAGGCAAGCGAGAAGGCGCGATATTCACCAACCCGGGCGGCCCCGGTGCTGAAGCAGACGGCTTTGCGGTGCTGCTGGCTTCAATCTGGAAAAACTACGGCGAAAAGCCCGACGGCGAGGCGTATCGGCATCTGACCGACACCTTTGACGTTATCGGTCTCACGCCCCGGGGAATGGGCAGCACGAAAGATTCGCAGCTGGTGTGCCAATCCGATGAGCTGATCGTCGCGCACAACGACATCACTGAAGACCGCAGCCCCGCCAACCTGATGGCCCTGCAACACAACGCCGCCGTACTGGCCCGTGGCTGCGCCAGTCAGCGCCTGGCGCCCTATATCAATACCGCTCAGACTGCGCGTGACATGGAGTTCGTGCGCGTTTTACTCAAGGAGAAAAAGCTCAATTATTTGGGTAATTCCTACGGCACCTGGCTGGGCGCCTGGTATGCGGGACTGTTCCCCGAGCACGTTGGTCGCATGGTGCTCGATTCGAACACGGACTGGACATCGACTTTCCAGGACGCCTCATTAATCCAGGCGCCAGAGAAGGAAAAGATATTCGAACGTTTTGTTGCGCAGCCCGCCGCCCGCCGCCCGCAGGTCTATCAGATGGGCAACGATCCCAAGGCCATACGTGACATTTTCCTCGAACTGTTACCCGAGGTCCGCGCGGCACTGCGTTCGGACAATGAGCTTTACAGTTCTGCAGAGTATCTGATGGCAGCACGCTTGCTCAGTCAATGGTTGCGAGAAACGCCCGACACCAATGACACCCACCTTCTGTCCAGGGCACGCACCCACCGATTCAGCCCGGACACCGAGGTGGATCAGTCTGCTAAAAGTGCGTTCATGCACTTGCTTACGCTCATCCGCAACCCTGAACCCTGGAATGGTCTGGCACCCGGTCCGCTGAAGCTCACGCCGACGGCCTCTGTACGCAGCACGGTGTTATGCAATGACACACCAGCGGCGGGCGAGGCATTCTGGGCCGACAAGGGCAACCGCTACGCCACCCAGTACCCGGTGGGCGGCAGCTTTTTCCAGGCCGCGCACTGCGCTGGGTGGAGTGTTCAACCATTGAACGGTGTTCCCGTGAAAAACCTGAAGCACGTGCACAGCATCCTGATGGTCCAGGCCGAATTTGACGACCAGACACCGGCAGCGGGCGCGTTGAAAGCCTTCAAAAGCTTGCCCAACACCCACATGACGTTGCTCAAGGGCAGCTATCAGCATGGTGTGTCTTTTTCCGACAGCAGCGCCTGCGTCAATAAGAGTGTCGGTGATTACCTGGCATACGGACGCAAGCCTGAACGTTATCTGATCTGCTTCGGTGCAGATTGAACCGGCGCCGCCAGTCGCCACACCCGTGCGATATCCGATGCGCGCTCGCGCAACAGGCGTGGCGCCTCGCTGCAGGCCTGCTCCAGGCTCATGGGTCCTGACGGCAAGGCAAAGGCTGCGTCCACGCCGTGGGCATACATCTGCGCATAGCCATCACCCAGGGTGCCGGCGATCACGATCACCGGCACGCTGTGCTGTTGGGCAATGCGTGCCACCCCAAACGGCGTTTTGCCGCGCAGGGTCTGCGCGTCGAAGCGGCCCTCCCCGGTGATGACCAGGTCGGCGCCGCACACGGCGGCGTCCAGGCCGACCAGTTCGGCGACTACCTCCACTCCCGCCCGAAACTGCGCCCCCAGGAATGCCTTGGCGGCAAAGCCCAGGCCGCCGGCGGCGCCGCTGCCGGGCTCGTCGCGCACGTCGGTGGCCAGCACGCTGGCGCAGTGGTCGGCGAAATGACCGAGCGCGGCGTCCAGGTATTGGACTTGCCGGGGATTGGCGCCTTTCTGCGGACCAAAAATCGCCGAAGCGCCGTGCGGGCCGCACAGCGGGTTGTTCACGTCGGCGGCGATTTCAAAACGCACCTGTGCCAGGCGCGAGTCAAGGTTGTCCAGGCCGATATGCGCCAACTGCGCCAATGCCAGGCCGCCGGGGGGCAATTGTTGGCCTGCCGCGTCGAACAGTTGCACACCAAGGGCTTGCATCGCCCCGGCGCCGCCATCATTGGTCGCACTGCCGCCGATGGCCAGGATGATGCGCCGCGCGCCGAGATCCAGTGCGGCGCGGATCAATTCCCCCGTGCCGTAAGTGGTGCTGGAGCAGGCGTCGCGCTGGCCCGGCGCGACCAGTTGCAGGCCGCTGGCCTCGGCCATTTCGATGATGGCCGTGTGGCTGTCGGCCAGCCAGCCCCAACGGGCTTCAACCGTGCCGCCCAATGGCCCTCGAACCGTCTGGCTGCGCAACTCGCCGTTGCACGCAGCCAGCACGGCATCGACCGTGCCTTCACCGCCGTCCGCCATCGGACATTGAACCAGCTCGGCAGTCGGCCAGACCTGAGCCAGCCCTTCGGCAATGGCCTGGGCCACGCCTGCAGCACTCAGGCTGTCCTTGAACGAGTCAGGGGCGATGATGATTTTCATGGGCGTTCTCCGGTTTTTATAACGCCCATGCTGCCAGTTGCCACCGGTCATGACGCCTGTCCGATGCACAAGTGCGGCGCAGGTTTGTTGTTCATTGTGACAATGGCTGGGGCAACAGTTGCACACCCAGATACAGCGCGAGCATGCCGTCCAGGGTCAGCGGGTCAACGCCGCTGAGTTCGGCGATACGCTCCATGCGGTAGCGCAGGCTGTTGCGGTGGATGCCCAGGGCGTCGGCACAGGCCTGGCTCTGCCCGTCGTGTTCGCACCAACTGCGCAGCGTGGCCAGCAACTGGCCATTGTTGTCCCTGGCCAGCACCTGGCGCAGCGGGTTGAGCAGCTCATCCAGCGCGTCTTCGTGGCGATGGCGCCAGAGCATCACCGGCAGGCGGTAGCGGTTGAGGGTAAGAACGCGCGATTGCGGCAGCACATCGCGGCCGTAGGCGAGCAGATCGCCGACGCGGCGGTAACAACGACGCAATGCGGCCAGCCCCTCGGCCTGCCCGCCAATGGCCACGCGCAGGACGTTCCAGCCCAGACCGTCGAGTTTTTCCAGCAGGCGTGGATTATCCACCGGCACGGCGGCGGGCCGGCACCACAGCAGTGAGGATGGCGCCGAACTCACGCACCAGCTGTCCGGGTAGCGTGAGGCCAGCCAGGCACTCAAGTCCTGAGCCGATTGCCCGGCCCCCAGCTCAAACAGGTACGGCATGCGCGCCGCTTGCGGCTTGAGGCCCAGGCGTTGCGCCTCATCCACCAGGCGCGGCGAGTCGCCGTTGTCGGCCAACAGCAGCGCCAGCAGGTCATCGCAGCGCTGACGTCGCCATTGTTGCTCGATTTGCTGATGACGATGGCTCACCAGCATTTCGGCGGTCATGCGCACCAGTTCGGCGTAAGTGCGCAACCCTTGCGGCTCGCCGGTGATGCCGAGCACGCCGATCAGGCGCTGATCATGCAGCAGCGGCAGATTGATGCCCGGTTGCACGCCCTTGAGGTGCTTGGCGGTCTGCGTGTCAATCTCCACCACGCGGCCGTTGGCCAGCACCAGCTGCGCGCCTTCGTGACGGGTGTTGATGCGTTCCGGCTCGCCGCTGCCAAGGATCAGGCCCTGACTGTCCATGACATTGACGTTATAGGGCAGGATCGCCATGGTGCGATCGACGATATCCTGTGCCAGGTCATGATCAAGCTCGAACATGGGACTGTTTTCCTTGAAAGCGAGGTTGTTCATCGGCACAGCGCAGCGCATGCTTGACTGTGCGCGGGCACAAAGACAGCAGCCTGCCCGTTGGCCGAGACTCGTTGGGCGATCAACGTTACCTGCGCATCGCAAAAAATCATAATAAAGAGAGACCGCCATGTCCCAGAGCGCCGCTGCAGCACCGGCCACCGATGACGCAAAAAACGCGATCTACAAGCGCGTCACCCTGCGCCTGATCCCCTTCATCTTCATCTGCTATCTGTTCAACTACCTCGACCGGGTCAACGTCGGCTTTGCCAAGCTGCAGATGCTCGACGCGTTGAAGTTCAGTGAAACCGTGTACGGCCTGGGGGCCGGGATCTTCTTTATCGGCTACGTGCTGTGCGGCGTGCCGAGCAACCTGGCGCTGACGCGGTTCGGCCCGCGGCGCTGGATCGCACTGATGATGATCGTGTGGGGCACGCTGTCGACCTGCCTGCTGTTCGTCACCACGCCCACGCATTTCTACACCCTGCGTCTGTTTACCGGCGCCGCCGAAGCGGGCTTCTTTCCGGGCGTGGTGCTGTACCTTTCGCAGTGGTTCCCGACCTTCCGCCGGGGGCGCATCATGGCCTTGTTCATGTCGGCAATCCCAGTGTCCGGCCTGCTTGGCAGCCCCTTTTCCGGCTGGATCCTCAACCATTTCGCCGCCGGCCAGGGCGGCCTTGCGGGCTGGCAGTGGATGTTCCTGTTGCAGGGCGTTCCCACTGTAATACTCGGCGCCCTCGCCTACTTCCTGCTCAGCGACAGCTTTGCCCATGCCAAGTGGCTGACGCCCCACGAGCGTGCGGTGCTGGAGGCCGACCAGGCCACAGACCTGGCGAACAAGCCGAAAACCAGCACCGATTCGCTGGCTGAGGTGTTCAAGAACCCAGTCATCTGGGCGTTCGGCCTGATCTACTTCTGTATCCAGAGCGGTGTTTACGCGATCAACTTCTGGCTGCCGTCGATCATCAAGAACCTGGGATTCAGCGATAACCTGGTGATTGGCTGGCTGAG
The DNA here is from genome assembly GCF_017832155.1 of Pseudomonas sp. PvP025. Classification (NCBI taxonomy): domain Bacteria; kingdom Pseudomonadati; phylum Pseudomonadota; class Gammaproteobacteria; order Pseudomonadales; family Pseudomonadaceae; genus Pseudomonas; species Pseudomonas sp. PvP025. The sequence goes on from NZ_JAFIBJ010000001.1 coordinate 1,323,167, forward strand.
CGCGATTCCTTATCTGCTGGCGGCGGTGTTCATGCTGCTGGTGGGGCGTTCCGCCGATTTGCGCAAGGAGCGGCGCTGGCACCTGGTGGTGCCGATGCTGATGGGCGCCATCGGCCTGGTGATTGCGGTGAATTTCGCCAGCACGCCGGCAATCGCGATCCTCGGCCTGAGCATTGCGACCATGGGCGCCCTTACCGGCCTGCCAATGTTCTGGCCGGTGCCCACCGCCATGCTCAGTGCAGGCGCGGCGGCGGGCGGCCTGGCGTTGATCAACTCCATGGGCCAGATGGCTGGCTTCCTCAGCCCGTATATCGTCGGCTTTGTGAAGGATGCCACCGGGTCCACGGATATGGCGTTGTACCTGCTGGCGGCGGTGATTGTGGCGGGCAGTGTGCTGGCTTTGCGCATGACCCGCAGCCTGAAGGCCTGAGCCGGCCGGGAGCCGTCAAAAAACGCCCCAAAATAGCGCGACGCTGCTTCGCTAAAACCACCATAATCTACGCTTGAAATTGGATTGAACGGTTTGCGCGAGGGCAGCGTGTCTAAAGGTGTTGTGTTATCCGTATCGGCTTCGGTGTTGTTTGCCGTCATGTACTACTTCACGTCGTTGCTGACGCCGTTGAGCGGCCTGGAAATTTTTGGCTGGCGCATGCTGCTGACCATGCCCTGCATGACTGTGTTCATGATCGTCACCGGCGAGTGGCGGCGTGCATGGGCGTTGTTGCGCAGGATCGCGGCCCAGCCACAGTTGATTGTCGGGGCGATGCTGTCCTCGACGTTTCTTGGTGTGCAGTTGTGGCTGTTCATGTGGGCGCCGCTCAACGGACGCAGCCTGGACGTGTCGGTGGGCTATTTCCTGCTGCCGCTGACCATGGTGCTCACCGGGCGCCTGGTGTGGGGCGAGCAGTTGTCTTATCTGCAGAAAATTGCGGTGTTCTTCGCCGGGCTCGGGGTGCTCAACGAGGTGTTCCAGGCCGGAGGCTTCTCCTGGGCGACGCTGGTGGTGATCATCGGCTACCCGCTGTATTTCATCATCCGCAAATACCTCAAGACCGACCACCTGGGCGGGCTATGGCTGGACATGGCGCTGATGCTGCCGGTCGCCTGGTGGTTCGTGCAGAGCGGTGAACAGGGGTTTGCGGTGATGGATACGCACCCGAAACTCTACGCGTTGATCCCCATACTCGGGCTGATCAGTGCCTCGGCGCTGGTGAGCTATATCATTGCCAGTCGACTGCTGGCGTTCAGCCTGTTCGGGCTGCTCAGTTACGTTGAACCCGTGTTGTTGCTGGTGGTGGCACTGCTGCTCGGTGAGGGCATCAAACCGGGCGAATGGCTGACCTACATTCCGATCTGGATCGCGGTGATGGTGCTGGTGTTCGAAGGCTTCAAGCACCTGGTGCGCCAGCGTCGGGCGTGAATGGCAGGCAATAAAAAGCCCGGCCGACGCCGGGCTTTTTATTTATGCGTCAGTCGGTGCTCAACACACCGCGACGCACCTGGTCGCGCTCGATCGACTCGAACAGCGCCTTGAAGTTGCCCTCGCCAAACCCATCGTCGCCCTTGCGCTGGATGAATTCGAAGAACACCGGCCCCATCAGGGTTTCCGAGAAAATCTGCAACAGCAGGCGCTTGTCGCCTTCGATCGACGAACCGTCCAGCAGGATGCCGCGCGCTTGCAACTGGTCGACCGGCTCGCCGTGGTTGGGCAGGCGGCCTTCGAGCATTTCATAGTAGGTGTCCGGCGGCGCAGTCATGAAGCGCATGCCGATCCGCTTCAAGGCGTCCCAGGTCTGGATCAGGTCGTCGGTGAGGAACGCCACGTGCTGGATGCCCTCGCCATTGAACTGCATCAGGAATTCTTCGATCTGCCCCGCGCCCTTGGACGACTCTTCGTTGAGCGGGATACGGATCATGCCGTCCGGCGCACTCATGGCCTTGGACGTCAGGCCGGTGTACTCGCCCTTGATATCGAAGTAGCGCGCCTCACGGAAGTTGAACAGCTTCTCGTAGAAGTTCGCCCAGTAGGCCATGCGGCCGCGGTACACGTTGTGGGTCAGGTGGTCGATGACCTTGAGACCAGCGCCGACAGGATTGCGCTCCACGCCGTCGAGGTAGACGAAGTCGATGTCATAGATCGAACTGCCTTCGCCGAAGCGATCGATCAGGTACAACGGCGCGCCGCCGATACCTTTGATGGCCGGCAGGTTGAGTTCCATCGGACCGGTCTGGATATGAATCGGCTGGGCACCCAGTTCCAGCGCGCGGGTGTAGGCCTTTTGCGAGTCCTTGACGCGAAACGCCATGCCGCACACCGACGGACCGTGTTCGGCCGCGAAATACGAGGCCAGGCTGTCGGGTTCGTTGTTGAGGATCAGGTTGATCTCGCCCTGGCGGAACAGGTGCACGTTCTTGGAGCGGTGGGTGGCTACCTGGGTGAAGCCCATGATCTCGAAGATCGGCTCCAGGATGCCTGGGGTCGGTGATGCGAATTCGATAAATTCAAAGCCCATCAGGCCCATCGGGTTTTCGTAGTGGTCTGCCATGGTCGGCGCCTCATCATGCGGGTGGTTGGCAATTGTTCAGTGGCGAGCAGGGATGAGGGTTGAGGGCGGCGCGCAGGAGAGGCCTCGCACGCTGCGGGCGAGGAAGTCACCGAAGATGAGGGGGGAGCCGAGTAGCTTCATGGTGTCATCAGTCTCTGACGGCAGAGGCTTGCGTGAGCGCAAGTCCATATTCTTGTATGCGTAAATCGATTCTACACAGCGTAACCTTGTTTGTCCGCAGTCTTATCAGATCGCCAATGCCCTGCCCCGTGCAAGCGGTTTGTAACGGCAGTCGATACAATGTTGGCCTGCTGCGCGGCAAGCATATTTCAGCCCAGGCATCTATCATCGCTATATTGCCGCCGGCCTCCTGGCGCCCCCACTCGCCTGACAGGCCGCTTATGCCCTTATCCGTCAAAGGCCCGCGCAAGCCCCTCGCCCGCCATTCCATCAGCGTTTTCTGTGCGCTGGTGCCCATTGTGCTGGGTGTGTTCATCCTGCACTGGCAAGCCGAGCGCACCCTGAAGCACAACACGGTGCAAGCCGCCCAGGAAGCGGTGCGCCAATTCGAACTGATGCTCGACCAAACCGCACTCGCCACCCAGGCGCTGCTGCCGTTGGCTGGCAAACCCTGCGACCAGGCGGTGCAATTGGCGCTGCGCGAGCAGGTCACGCGGAGGCCGTTTGTGCGCGCAACGACCTTGTCCTGGCAGGAAAACATCTACTGCACGTCACTGTTCGGCAGCGATCACGTGTCACGCATCAACCCGGCCGACTACGTGGATGGGCGACTGTGGCTGATGAAAGGCAACCCGGTGACGCCGGACACAGCATTGCTGGTGTACCGGCTGGTCGATGGTGACCGGGCCGCCTTCGCCTCAATCGATGGCTACCACCTGACCAATACCCTGCGCCTGCTCAGCCGCCATGCACAAATGGTGCTGCGCGTGGGCCACAATTGGCTGGGGGACGACGGCAAAGCCCACGCCACTGCGGTTCCGACGTTTGCCGTGGCCCATCACCATCTTGCTTCCGAACGCTATCGATTGAGCGTCGACGCCGGCCTGCCGGCGGGTGAAGTCTGGCGCTACATGCAGGCGCGCTACCCGGCCATGTTCAGCCTGGTGCTGTTTTTTGGCCTGTTGGCGGGCCTGCTCGCACACGGCCTGCAAAAACGCGTATCGCGGCCCACCCATGAACTGCGGCGCGCCTTGGGCGCCAATGAGTTTCTCGCGTATTTCCAGCCAGTGGTGCGCGGCGACACCCGCGAATGGGCAGGCTGCGAAGTGCTGATGCGCTGGCAGCACCCCAAGGAAGGCCTGGTAAGGCCCGACCTGTTTATTCCATTGGCCGAGGATTGCGGCCTGATCGTACCGATGACCCGCGCCCTGCTGCGCCAGACCGCCGAACAACTGGCACCGCACGCCGCGCTTCTCACTCCCGGCTTTCACATCGCGGTGAACATCACGGCCCGGCATTGCCGCAATCTGGAGCTGGTGGAGGATTGCCGGGCATTTCTTGCCGCCTTCCCACCCGGTCACGTGACGCTGGTGCTGGAGCTCACCGAGCGCGAGTTGATCGAGCCTACCGATGTGACCCGTCGATTATTCAATGCGCTGCATGAACTGGGGGTGATGATCGCCATAGACGACTTCGGCACCGGGCATTCCAGCCTGGGCTACTTGCGCAACTTCCACGTTGACTACTTGAAAATCGATCAGAGTTTTGTCGCCATGATCGGCGTCGACGCGCTCTCCCGCCACATTCTCGACAGCATCATCGAACTGTCTGCAAAGCTCGACCTGGCTATCGTTGCCGAAGGCGTGGAAACTGCCGAACAGTGCGAATACCTCGCCGCCCACGGTGTGGATTTCCTGCAGGGTTATCTGTTCGGGCGGCCTTTGCCCGGCGCTGAATTCATTAAATCCCTGGTTCGCCATTGAATAGTCAGTGACGGGCGATGTGAAATAATGCAGTTAAGACAAAAGACTTGATTTACTCAAGACAGATTAACTACTACAATTTTTCGTGCCTGTGCAGCACCCGCAGACGCCATCTTACTTGAGTCGCCTTACCGCTTTTGGCTTATTGCTTTGTCTGCAGTTGATGTCAGCCACATACACTATTGGAGTAAAGATCTTGTCCAGACTCGCCGAATTTCGCGCAGCAGAAAAAGCCCTTCAAGAACAGCTCGCCCAGCTGGAATCCCTGAAGAACGACGCCGGCCTGAAGAAAGAAATCGAATTCGAAGAAAAACTCCAGGCGCTCATGAAGCACTACGGCAAAGGCCTGCGCGACATCATCTCCATCCTCGATCCAAACCCGGGCAAGGCCGGCACGGCAGGCGCCGCCGCCCCCAAACAGCGCCGTGCACGGGTGGTCAAGGTGTACCAAAACCCGCACACCGGCGAGCTGATCGAAACCAAGGGCGGCAACCATCGCGGCCTTAAAGCCTGGAAAGAACAGTATGGCGCTGCCACTGTTGACTCTTGGTTGCGCGGCTGATCGCAGCGCACTAACAAAGAGCCCCGCTTAAGCGGGGCTTTTTTATTCAAGGGTTCGAAAGCGAACTTAAATATTATTTTATTTTGTTCAAAATCGATAAGTACCCCACACTTAAAGTTTCAGCGTGCTGCGCACTGAATTGACTTCATCCTTGCTCGCTTCATAAGCCTGGGCCTGACCCGCAAATGAAAATACATAGGCCTTATCGGCATCGACAGCGCCGACCAATGTTTGTGACAGCACATGCCTGCCGTTCTCGGTAATCACGCAGGTAGATTCCAGTGCATCGAGACGGCTCAATGTGCTGGCGTGAATTTTGGTACACACACTTTGATAACCACCCTGGGCGAAATCCTTCTGGATGGATTTACGCATTTCCAGCAACACGCCTTGCAGATTGACCTTATGCCCCGCCTCAATCGGCGTAGCGGTCAGCTCCATGACCATCAGGGTCGCACCCTTTTCGTCGTTCTTGATTGCCCGTTGGCGCGACACGCTTGAAGCGGCCGAGGGCGCCTGGGCGTCAGGCGCCACGTCCTCTACCTGCCAGCCACTGGGCCAGTGAACTTCCGGGTCGGCCGCCCCTACCAACGGACTGGTCAACAATAAACACAGGACACTCAACAGCGGTTTAGGTAATTGGATCATTGCAAAGACGCCCAAGGTTCAGGCGTCAAAGTCTGAGCCCCCACCCGCGCGACTCGCAAGGCCTGCGTGACCTTTTCTTTTGGCGCTGCCGGCGGGCCTTGCGTATCATGACCGCGCAGCACGGACGCTTGCCGCAAGCCAAGGGACCGCTTTGCCCCATTTTTTCTGGAGGGCCCATGAGCCTGCACGAACTGAACACCTTGCCGGGCGTCACCGCCCAACCTGACACCGCCACCTCGAACTTCGTGTTCAACCACACCATGCTGCGGGTCAAGGACATCACTCGGTCGCTGGACTTCTATACGCGCGTGCTGGGGTTTTCCCTGGTGGAAAAACGCGATTTCGCGGAAGCCGAATTCAGCCTGTACTTCCTTGCCCTCGTCGATAAAACGCAGATTCCAGCGGACGCCGCCGCGCGTACCCAGTGGATGAAGTCGATTCCGGGCATCCTGGAATTGACCCATAACCACGGCACCGAAAACGACGCAGATTTCGCCTACCACGACGGCAACACTGACCCACGCGGTTTCGGTCATATCTGCATCTCGGTGCCGGATATCGTGGCCGCCTGCGAGCGTTTCGAAGCCCTGGGCTGCGATTTCCAGAAGCGCCTGACGGATGGCCGCATGAAAAGCATCGCCTTTATCAAGGACCCGGACGGGTACTGGGTCGAGATCATTCAGCCCGCGCCGCTGTAACGAAAAAACCCCATGATCGCTCATGGGGTTTTTCATTTTCAGGCTTGGTATCAAGCCGGAGCGGAGCTGCGGATCAAGTGATCGAAAGCACTCAGGGAGGCCTTGGCGCCCTCGCCTACCGCAATCACGATCTGCTTGTAAGGTACGGTCGTCACGTCACCGGCGGCAAACACGCCTGGCAGTGACGTTTCGCCACGGGCATCGACGATGATCTCGCCGCGTGGTGTCAGCTCCACGGTGCCTTTGAGCCAGTCGGTATTAGGCAGCAAGCCGATCTGCACAAAGATGCCTTCCAGGTCGAGGGTGTTGAACTCGCCGCTGTCGCGATCCTTGTACACGAGGCCGGTGACTTTCTGGCCGTCGCCTTTGACTTCACTGGTCAGCGCACTGGTGATCACGTCCACGTTCGGCAGGCTGTGCAACTTGCGTTGCAACACAGCGTCGGCGCGCAGTTTGCTGTCGAACTCGAGCAAAGTGACGTGGCTGACAATACCGGCCAGGTCGATGGCTGCTTCCACGCCAGAGTTACCGCCGCCGATCACCGCCACACGCTTGCCCTTGAACAGCGGGCCATCGCAGTGCGGGCAGAAGCACACGCCCTTGGCCTTGTATTGCTGCTCGCCCGGCACACCCATTTCACGCCAGCGGGCGCCAGTGGCCAGAATCAGCGTTTTGGACTTGAGGGTCGCACCGCTTTCGAAGCGAATTTCGTGCAGGTCACCGGCATTTTTTGCCGGGATCAGGCTGCTGGCGCGCTGCAGGTTCATGATGTCCACGTCGTACTGACGCACATGGGCTTCCAGGGCGCTGACCAGTTTCGGCCCTTCGGTTTCCTGCACCGAGATGAAGTTCTCGATGGACATGGTGTCCAGCACCTGGCCGCCAAAGCGCTCGGCTGCCACACCGGTACGAATGCCTTTGCGCGCAGCGTAGATGGCGGCCGAAGAACCCGCCGGGCCACCGCCGACGACCAGTACATCAAAGGCGTCCTTGGCACTGATTTTTTCGGCGGCTTTTTCGATGCCGCTGGTGTCGAGCTTGGCGAGGATCTCTTCCAGCCCCATGCGGCCCTGACCGAAGTTCACGCCGTTCAAGTAGACGCTGGGCACCGCCATGACCTGGCGCTCATCGACTTCCGCCTGGAACAGCGCGCCGTCGATGGCGACGTGGCGGATGTTCGGGTTGAGCACGGCCATCAGGTTCAGCGCCTGGACGACATCCGGGCAGTTCTGGCAAGACAGCGAGAAGTAAGTCTCGAAGCTGAACTCGCCTTTAAGGGCGCGAATCTGTTCAATCACTTCGACACTGGCTTTCGAGGGGTGGCCGCCGACTTGCAGCAGGGCCAGCACCAGCGAAGTAAATTCATGGCCCATGGGGATGCCGGCAAAACGCAGGCTGATATCGGCACCCGGGCGGTTGATGGAGAACGACGGCTTGCGCGCGTCATTGCCATCGGTGTTCAGAGTGATCAGCGTGGTGAGGCTGGTCACGTCCTGCAAAAGGGCAAGCATTTCCTGGGATTTCGCGCCGTCATCGAGGGAGGCGACGATCTCAATCGGCTGGGTGACCCGTTCCAGGTATGACTTCAACTGAGCTTTAAGAGTGGCGTCCAACATACGGGCGATTTCCTTTGATTTCGGGTATAAAAAAACGCCCGAGCGAATCTCGCCCGGGCGTTTTTGAGGGCGGTTGCAGCTTACTGAGTAGGTGCGGATACCCGCCCTGGGTGCTTCACAGACTTAGATCTTGCCAACCAGGTCCAGAGACGGAGCCAGAGTGGCCTCGCCTTCTTTCCACTTGGCTGGGCACACTTCGCCCGGGTGGGCAGCGACGTACTGGGCAGCCTTGATTTTGCGCAGCAGCTCGGAAGCGTCACGGCCAACACCACCGTCGTTCAGCTCGACGATCTTGATCTGGCCTTCCGGGTTGATCACGAACGTACCGCGGTCCGCCAGGCCTGCTTCCTCGATCAGCACGTCGAAGTTGCGGGAGATGGTCAGGGTCGGGTCGCCGATCATGGTGTACTGGATCTTGCCGATGGCTGGCGAGGTGTTGTGCCAGGCAGCGTGCGCGAAGTGGGTGTCGGTGGACACGCTGTAGATCTCGACGCCCAGTTTCTGGAATTCGGCGTAGTTGTCAGCCAGGTCTTCCAGTTCGGTTGGGCAAACGAAGGTGAAGTCGGCTGGGTAGAAGAACACAACGGACCACTTGCCTTTCAGGTCAGCGTCGGTCACATCTACGAAGCTGCCGTTTTTGAATGCGGTGGCTTTGAACGGTTTTACTTGGCTGTTGATGATAGGCATCGTTGACTCTCCGTCAGGGGTTATGAAGTTGATGGGGTGAATCCTAACCACTCTTTGCGTCGATGGCTCATTGGCAAACCTGATGCTGGTGATTGGTTTTCCCTATCAGGTCGCTGTATTAATAGAAGAAATCTCACAGCAGCGGTTGGCTGGCCAGGGTCATGCCGGTAAAGGGGGTTGCCTCAACATAGCGCATGGCCGATTTCATGTCGCGCCAGCCGACGTAACTCATCAACGACTTCAAGTCCCAGCCGCTGCGGTGAGCCCAGGTCGCAAAGCCCCGGCGCAATGAGTGGCTGGTGTATTGCTCGGCGGCGATCCCCGCACGCTCCAGCGCCTGGCGCAGCAATGGAATCACGCTGTTGGGATGCAAGCCCGCCTCGCCCAGGTTGCCCCAGCGGTCAATGCCGCGAAACACCGGGCCGCGCACCAGCGCCGAAGCGCTGAGCCATTCGCTGTAGGCCTGTACCGGGCACAGCCTCAAGAGTGCAGGCGTTTGGTAAGTCTTGCCGAGATTGTGCCGATCGCTTTTGCTGCGCGGCAGGTACAGGCTGATACCGGCGCCGGGCGTGGCCTGCACATGTTCGATCTGCAGGCGACACAGCTCATCACTGCGAAACCCGCGCCAGAACCCCAGCAGGATCAACGCAGTGTCGCGCCGGGCGCGCAGCAGTCGCGGCTGATCCTGTTGATCGCTCGCCTCCCGGGCCTCTGCCTGCAGAGAAGCCACCACCTGCTCCAAATGAATGAGTTGCAACGGCTCGGCCTGCTTCTCCTGAACCGGGTGCACGGCCCGAATGCCCTTGAGCACCTTGCGCACCACCGGCGTCCTGGTCGGATCGGGAAAACCCTGGCTGGTGTGCCACTGCGCCAACGCCGACAGGCGCAGCTTCAGCGTATTGACCGCCAGCACGCCTGCATGCGCCACCAGATAGCGCGCCACACTGTCGCTCGTAGCCGGCAGGAATCCGCCCCAATTCACTTCGAAATGCTCGATGGCCGCGCGATAGCTGCGGCGCGTGTTGTCGCGGGTGGCGGCGTTGAGATACCGCTCCAGATCGCTCATGGCAGGCCTATTCGTACTGATGGCAGGGGTTTTCGCGCTCACAACGCACATGACACGGGATAATACGCCAATATCCCATCTGTTAAATCATGAATTTAAAGACCCTTTTATTTATGATACGGTATGTAAATACATACTCTGTACCACAGTACGAAATCGACGGAGACCCCATGGCTCGTGGCGGCATTAATAAGGCAGTAGTGCAGACGGCGCGCACGGCGATCATCGCCCGCGGCGAAAACCCCAGCATCGACGCGGTACGCATCGAGATGGGCAATACCGGTTCGAAAACCACTATTCATCGGTATTTGAAGGAGCTGGACGAGAGCGAAACCCGGGCGACCATCACCCAGGCGCCCATCGACGACGAGCTGAGCGAGCTGGTGTCACGACTGGCCCAGCGCCTCAAGGAGAAAGCCCAGGAGCCAATTGACCTGGCCCAGGCGCGGTTCGAACAGGACAAAGCCGCCCTGCTCGGCCAACTCGAAGAACTCGAGCTTGCCCACGGCCAGCTCAAGCAGCAGTTCGATATCCAGGCCGCAGCGCTTGCCGAAGAAAGTGCTGCACTGCAGACCGCCAGCACCAGCCTGCAAACCGAGCAGACACGCAACGCCGGGCTCAGCCAGGCGTGCAGCGATTACGAGTTGAGGATTAACGATAAAGACGAACAGATCCGCTCGCTGGAAGAAAAACACCTGCACGCCCGCGATGCACTGGAGCACTACCGCAACGCCATCAAGGAACAGCGCGAGCAGGAGCAGCGTCGTCACGAGGGCCAGGTGCAGCAGGTGCAGGCCGAGCTGCGCCAGGCTCAGCAAAGCGCGATGGTGCGTCAGGACGAGATCACCCAGCTGCACCGTGACAACGAGCGCCTGCTGATCGAGCACCGCGTCACGGCCAGGGAGCTGAATGCACTGCAGGAACAGACCAGCGAAGACCAGGCCCGCCAACTCGCGCTGAGCGAACAGGTAAACCGGATTGAAAGCGAACGCGCCCTGCTGCAGGAGCGTCTGCGCGTGGCCATGTTGGACAGCCAGTCACGCCAGGACGCGTTGGCCGAGCATCAACAAAAGAACAAGACGCTGGAGCTGGACCTGATCAAGGCCCAGGCCAGCATCGAGGCGCTACGCCTGGCGGCCGTCGTTGCGACGACGCCAGAGGCAACGCCTGACGCCTGATCAGTCGGCTACAGGCGTGCGCATGGTGACGAACTCTTCAGCGGCCGTGGGGTGCACGCCGATGGTTTCGTCGAAATGCTGCTTGGTCGCGCCCGCCTTGAGCGCGATCGCCAGGCCCTGCACGATTTCGCCGGCATCGGGTCCGACCATGTGGCAACCCAGCACCTTGTCGGTGTCGGCGTCGACCACCAGTTTCATCAGGGTCTTTTCCTGGCAATCGGTAAGCGTGAGCTTCATCGGCCGGAAGCGGCTTTCAAACACCTTCACCCTGTGGCCCTGCTCTTTCGCATCTTCTTCGGTCAGGCCAACGGTGCCGATATTCGGCAAACTGAACACTGCCGTCGGAATCATCGCGTAATCCACCGGGCGATAGTGCTCGGGCTTGAACAGACGACGTGCCACCGCCATGCCTTCAGCCAGGGCCACCGGGGTCAGTTGCACACGACCGATCACATCGCCAATCGCCAGGATCGACGCTTCAGCGGTCTGGTACAGGTCATCCACTTCGACGAAGCCGCGCTTGTCCAGTTTGACGTCGGTATTTTCCAGGCCAAGGTTATCCAGCATCGGCCGGCGGCCCGTGGCGTAGAACACGCAATCGGCTTCCAGCACGCGACCATCCTTGAGCGTGGCCTTGAGGCTGCCATCGGCCTGCTTGTCGATACGCGCGATATCGGCATTGAACTGCAGGTCCATGCCGCGCTTGGTCAGCTCTTCTTTCAGGTGGGTTCGCACCGAACCGTCGAAGCCGCGCAGAAACAGATCGCCGCGATACAGCAGCGATGTATTGGCGCCAAGGCCGTGGAAGATCCCGGCAAACTCGACCGCGATGTAGCCACCGCCCACCACCAGTACGCGCTTGGGCAGCTCTTTGAGGAAGAAGGCTTCGTTGGAGCCAATTGCGTGTTCGCGCCCCGGAATCTCCGGAATCTGCGGCCAGCCACCGGTAGCGATCAGGATGTGTTTGGCGGTGAACCGCTCGCCATTGATTTCCACCTGATGAGAATCAACCAGTCGCGCATGCCCTTCGTGCAGGGTCACGCCACTGTCGACCAGCAGCTTGCGGTAGATGCCATTGAGGCGGTTGATCTCGCGATCCTTGTTGGCGATCAAGGTCGCCCAATCGAAGTTCGCTTCACCCAGGGACCAGCCAAAACCACTGGCCTGCTCGAAATCTTCGGCAAAATGTGCGCCGTACACCAACAGCTTTTTCGGCACGCAACCGACGTTGACGCAGGTACCGCCCAGGTAGCGGCTTTCGGCCACGGCCACTTTGGCACCAAAGCCTGCGGCAAAACGGGCCGCACGAACACCGCCGGAACCGGCGCCAATTACATACAGGTCAAAATCGTAGGCCATTTCATTCTCCTCGGCAGCACATCAGCATACCGACTTAGATGGGGCTGAAAAACGAAAAAGCCACCCGGGGGTGGCTTTCTCTTTAAACACAACGACACAGGCGTGAATCAGTAAGCTTTGCCCGTCTTGTAGAAGTGCTCGTAGCAGAAGTTGGTGGCTTCGATGTAGCCTTCGGCGCCGCCGCAGTCAAAACGCTGGCCCTTGAATTTGTAGGCAATCACGCAACCGTCTTTGGCTTGCTTGAGCAGGGCGTCGGTGATCTGGATTTCACCGCCCTTGCCTGGCTCGGTTTCTTCGATCAACTTGAAGATGTCCGGGGTCAGGATGTAACGACCGATGATCGCCAGGTTCGATGGCGCGTCTTCCGGCGCTGGCTTCTCGACCATGTCGCGGACGCGGATCAGGCCATCACCAATGTCGTCGCCGGCGATAACGCCGTACTTGTTGGTCTCGGCCGGGTTGACCTCCATCACAGCCACGATGGTGCAACGGTATTTCTGGTAAAGCTTGACCATCTGGGTCAGCACGCCGTCGCCTTCCAGGTTGACGCACAGGTCATCAGCCAGGACCACGGCGAACGGTTCGTCACCGATCAGTGGGCGGCCGGTGAGGATGGCGTGGCCAAGGCCTTTCATCTGGGTTTGACGGGTGTAGGAGAACGAGCACTCGTCGAGCAGCTTGCGAATACCGACCAGGTATTTTTCCTTGTCGGTGCCCTTGATCTGGTTTTCCAGCTCGTAGCTGATGTCGAAGTGATCTTCCAGCGCGCGCTTGCCGCGACCGGTGACGATGGAGATTTCATTCAGACCGGCATCCAGTGCCTCTTCGACGCCGTACTGGATCAGTGGCTTGTTTACCACCGGCAGCATCTCTTTGGGCATGGCCTTGGTCGCTGGCAAGAAGCGAGTGCCGTAACCGGCTGCTGGGAACAAGCATTTCTTGATCATATGAGTCCTTACAAAGGGCTGTGCGTACGGAATTCGGCGCAGTCTAATGACGCCGCAGTCACCTTACAATGGGTCTTGCTGGCGTTGCGATAGCAACATAGAGAAAAAATTTCTGCGTAAGTTCCGCATATCTTGTGACAAGCGCCCTCACCCACCCTATGGATATGCAATAACTTGGGCCGCAATGCAACGTTTGGCGCTATCATTGCGGCCTTGAATCACATCATGAGACGGTTAATAGATGTCAGAACCCAAAGGCGTAAATGGCTACCTGATCACCCAGCGAGCGGACGGCTGGCACTTGATCAACTTCCACGGTGACAGCGTCGCAGGCGTATTCGCCAGCGAGAGCATGGCGATTGCCGTTGCCGAAGTGTTCGTGGATGAGGCAGGCCATGCGTCCAGCAAGCGGCCCAAGGGCAAATAAGCCTTACAGCCCTGCACAAAAAGCCCCGATAATCGGGGCTTTTTTGTGTTTGTCTGTACCAAGATGGCAGATCGCTATAATCTTGCGCAAACGCCCCACGACAGTGTCAGCGCCCCCTCTATAACACCTTCGACGACGACCCCACCATGAACAAGATCCTGACACTGATTGCAGTACTGGCGCTGGCCGGTTGTACCACCACCTCTGACGTGGTCCTCAAAAATGGCGAACAAGGCCTCACCATCGATTGCTCAGGCGAAGTCAACTCCTGGGCCAGCTGTTATGAGAAGGCCGATGCCTCCTGCGCCGGCACCGGTTATCGCATCATCGGCACCGAAGGCACGCCTGCACTGAGCGAAGAAGACAAGACGCTCGGCAAGGATGTCGGAAATTTCAAGGGCCGCAGTGTAGTGGTCGTGTGCAAATAGGCGCTGCGCCCCTGCTGTACCCCTATAGTTGAATCTCGGCAAAGCGGATGCCCAGCCCTCGCAGCGTCTCGGTCAAATCATCCAGGCGCGCGAAGGACTCCACTTCATCCTGATCATCCACCAGGAAAAAACTGCGACCGCCGCTTTTTTTGAAGAAGACGATCCATTCACCCAGATCGGCAGGGTTCTGGATAATGTGAGTGGCAGAAATCAGGCCCTCGGCCTGACAGCTTGTGACGTGTTCACGTTTCATGACGGCGTTCCAAAACACACAAATGCCGCTTGGCCTCAAGGGTCGAGCGGCATTTTTATCGGATTCAAAAGGTTGGACCTGTTACAGCACTCAGCCGGAGATGCAATCTTCCCCGGCTTTCTTCACGTCACCCGGGCGGATCGGCACATTGGACATGCTCTCGTACAGCTTGATGCTACTGCCGCTGGAACGGTCTTCAATCTCGAAAATCGCCGAAGGGTCAGACGAGAATTTCTGTGGCACGATCACCTGTACCCCGTTCTTGTGCGGCTCTATCTGCGATGGCCGACGCGTGCTGGACAACTTCTGCACAATGCACGCCGCATAATCCTGCGGTTTCTTTCCGGAAATCACCGCCAGCGTGGGCGGGGTCTGCTTGATGTCTGCAACCGAAGCACACCCGCCGATCGCCAACGCCAGAACCAACACACTCCACTTCATACAAAAACCTCCGATAAAGATCCTACGACAGCGGGCATGGGAATTTTCTCCCGCAAAAGTAGGACTTTTCTCTGATAGCGGGTAGATAAACTGTTTTAAATTGTCGAAGTCGTCGACGACGGCCCGATAATAAACGCGCTGGGGCTGATAAACTCCATCTTAACCTACGTATCGTTCTGATTTTTCAGAAAAAGCCCTTCTGGAGACACCTCATGAAATTCATCCACCAGCGTGAGCACCTCAATGAGGGAGACATTGTCGTCATCGAATGCTCGCAAACTTGTAATATCCGTCTGATGAGCGATGCGAACTTTCGCAGCTTCAAGAACGGCGGCCGCCACACTTACCACGGTGGCGCCTTCGATCAGTTCCCGGCCAAAATCACCGCGCCGAGCACCGGTTTCTGGAACATCACCCTGGACGTGGTCACCCGTCGCGCCATCAGCGTTACCCGCAAACCGGCGCTGTCCCACAAGATCCGCATCGTCCGCCGTACCAGCAGCAAGCTGAGCTGACCCGCGCACTGACAGGAATAAAGCTGTGACCACTACCACCAAATACGTCATCAAGTACAAGCTCAACGGCCAACGCCGCTTTGAGTTCGCCCAGCTTGAGTCCAAAAGCATTGAAGAAGCCAGGCAAGCGCTGGCGAAAATTCACCATGCCGACGACGAAATCAGCGAAATCACCGTGAGCAAGGCGCTGTAAGCCCATGGCCGGCCCCACTGCCGATCTGTTTGCCGACGAGGCCTTGCAGCAACCGGCAAGCCGCGAGCAGATCGGCGAACAATCCTGGGTGCTCAGAGGCTTTGCCTTGCCATGGATTGATCGCCTGCTGCCCGAGCTGAGACGCGTACTGGCCCGCTCGCCCTTTCGCAGAATGGTCACACCCGGCGGCTTTACCATGTCGGCGGCGCTGAGCAGCTGTGGCGCATTGGGCTGGACCACCGACAGCAGCGGTTACCGCTACAGCCCGATTGATCCCCACAACCAACAGCCCTGGCCTGCCCTGCCCGATGCCTTGCGCCAACTGGCCGAGCAGGCGGCGGCGAGCGCAGGCTTCAGCGACTTCGCACCGGATGCCTGCCTGATCAACCGTTACGTGCCCGGCGCCAAAATGTCCTTGCACCAGGACAAGAACGAACGTCACTACCGTGCGCCGGTGGTGTCGGTGTCCCTCGGGCTGCCGGCGATCTTTCTGTTCGGCGGCCACGCGCGCAGTGACAAGCCGCAAAAAGTTTCCCTGTTCCATGGCGATGTGGTGGTCTGGGGCGGTGTCGATCGCTTGCGCTTTCATGGGGTGATGCCGATCAAGGACGGCGAGCACCCGGTCATGGGTGCGCAACGCATCAACCTCACCTTTCGTACTGCCGGCTGATTTGACCGCAAGCTTCAGAGTGCCACGGGCCATCCGTGCAGCTAATCTGCCGGTGAACCGTCAAGAGTCCAGGCCATGAACATTGAACAAGACCCACGCTGGGCCGCTGTCCTCGCCCGAGACCCCAAGGCCGACAACCTGTTTGTCTACGGCGTCAGAACCACCGGCGTCTATTGCCGGCCCAGCAGCAGCGCACGCCGGCCGCGCCCGGAGAACGTCGAGTTTTTTGACACACCTCAACAAGCCGAGGCGGCCGGTTATCGGCCGAATAAACGCACCGAAGGCGCCACCCAGCATGCCCGACGGGTAGCCGACGCGTGTCGTCAGATCGAACAGGCCGACACCGAACCCAGCCTTGAAACCCTGGCCCTGCAGGCCGGGTTGAGCCCCTTCCATTTTCACCGGGTGTTCAAATCGGTCACCGGCCTCACGCCCAAGGGCTATGCGCGCGCCGAACGCTCACGCAGAGTGCGCGCCAGCCTCACGCAGCACGGCAGCGTCACGGACGCGCTGTACGATGCAGGCTTCAACTCCAACAGCCGCTTTTATGAGTCGGCCGGGCAAATGCTGGGCATGAAACCCAGTGACTACAAGGCCGGCGGCACCAACAGCGAAATCCGTTTTGCCGTGGGTGAATGCTCGCTGGGCGCGATTCTGGTAGCGCAAAGCCTGCGAGGCGTGTGCGCGATCCTGCTGGGCGACGATCCGAATGCGCTGGTGCAAGACCTTCAGGACAAGTTCCCCAAGGCCGAACTGGTCGGCGCGGATCACGACTTCGAACAGCTGATCGCTCAGGTCGTGGGCTTTATCGAAGCGCCTGGCCTGGGCCTGAACCTGCCGCTGGACCTGCGCGGCACGGCGTTTCAGGAACGGGTGTGGCAGGCCTTGCGCGATATTCCGCCGGGCAGCACCGCCAGTTATGCGCAGATCGCCCAACGCATCGGCGCGCCCACGTCATTCCGTGCGGTGGCGCAAGCCTGTGGGGCCAACAGCCTGGCGGTGGCGATTCCCTGTCACCGCGTGGTGCGCAGCAACGGCGATTTGAGTGGTTATCGCTGGGGCGTGGAACGCAAGCGGCAGTTATTGGAACGAGAGCGCGAGGGTTGAACGGACTGGCCGGATGAGCATGGCCCTGTTAAAACAGCGAACCGTCTTACTTACGCTGGAGACCCATCCCATGAGCACCTGGCCAGACACCCGCATTCTCGACCTGCTGGGCATCGAAGTGCCCATTATCCAGGCGCCCATGGCCGGCGCCACCACCACCGCCATGGTCATCGCCGCCAACGAAGCCGGTGCGCTGGGCTCAATGCCTGCCGCGGCGCTGAGCATCGAGCAACTTCGTGAAGCGCTGACCACGATTCGTCAGGCAGGCAACCGGCCAATCAACGTCAATTTTTTCTGCCATCAACCGCCCGCGCCAGACGAAGCGCGGGATAACCACTGGAAAGCGTTGCTCGAACCCTACTACCGCGAACTGGGTGCCGACTTTGATGCGCCAACGCCCGCGTCCAACCGTGCACCGTTTAACGACGAAGCGTGTCGGGTGGTCGAAGCGTTTCGGCCCGAGGTGGTGAGCTTTCACTTTGGCTTGCCGGAAAAATCTCTGCTCGATCGGGTCAAAGATACCGGTGCCAAGGTGCTGTCGTCGGCCACCACCGTTGAGGAAGCCCTCTGGCTGGAGCAACATGGCTGCGACGCCATCATCGCCATGGGCATTGAGGCCGGCGGGCACCGTGGGATGTTTCTGAGTGACGACCTCGATAGCCAGATCGGCCTGTTTGCCTTGTTGCCGCAAGTTGTCGACGCCGTCAGCGTGCCGGTGATCGCCGCCGGTGGCATCGCTGACGCGCGCGGCATTGTCGCGGCCTTTGCCCTGGGCGCGTCAGCGGTGCAGATCGGCACGGCGTATCTGTTTACGCCGCAGGCCACCGTGACGGACTCCCACCACCATGCGCTGCGCCATGCCCAGGCCAGCGAGACTGCCCTCACCAACCTGTTCACGGGTCGCCCGGCGCGAGGCATCGTCAACCGGGTCATGCGTGAACTCGGCGCGATGAACCCCGCAGCACCTGCGTTTCCCAAGGCCGGCGGTGCCTTGATGCCGCTCAAGGCCAGGGACGAAGCGGGCTTCAGCAACTTGTGGGCCGGTCAGGCAGTGCGCCTGGGCAAAGACATTTCAACCTGCGCGCTGACCCGCGAGCTGGCCGAACAAGCCCTGGCAAAACTGCAGTAGGTACTTCGCGCTGTACCGACAATGGCCAGGCGCTATATATTTGCCTACACAGCGATTGCGCCATGACGCGCCGCCCACCCTCTAAGGAGCTGCAGCATGAAGATTCACGCCCCTCGCCTGGCCGTCCTGGTCGCGGCCCTCGCCTTCGGGTCAGCCCAGGCCGATGAAGTCCAGGTGGCCGTGGCCGCCAACTTCACCGCGCCGATCCAGGCGATTGCCGCCGACTTCGAGAAAGACACCGGCCACAAGCTGGTTGCGTCCTACGGGGCAACGGGGCAGTTCTACACCCAGATCAAGAACGGCGCGCCGTTCGACGTGTTCCTGAGCGCCGACGACACCACCGCACAAAAACTCGAAAACGAAGGCGACACGGTCAAGGGCTCGCGCTTCACCTACGCCGTGGGCACCCTCGCGCTGTGGTCGGCCAAGGACGGTTATGTGGACGCCAAGGGCGAGGTACTCAAGGAAAATCAGTTCAAACATCTGTCCATCGCCAATCCGAAAGCTGCGCCTTACGGCCTGGCCGCCACCCAGGTGCTGGCCAAACAGGGCCTGACCGAGCAGGTCAAGGACAAGCTGGTTGAGGGCCAGAACATCACCCAGGCCTACCAGTTCGTGTCCACCGGCAACGCCGAACTGGGGTTTGTCGCCTTGTCGCAGATCTATAAGGACGGCATGGTTACGCACGGTTCGGCTTGGCTTGTTCCTGCTTCACTGCATGACCCGATCAAACAGGACGCCGTGATCCTCACCAGGGGCAAAGACAACGCCGCAGCCAAGGCCCTCGTTGACTACCTCAAGGGACCCAAAGCCGCAGCCGTCATCAAGTCCTACGGTTACGAGCTGTAAATGCCGCTGTCGAGCGCCGATTTTTCCGCGATCTGGTTGACCGTCAAACTGGCGTCACTCACCACCGTGATCCTGCTGTTGATCGGCACCCCGATTGCGCTGTGGCTGTCGCGCACCCGCTCGTGGTGGCGCGGGCCCATCGGTGCGGTTGTCGCCCTGCCGTTGGTGCTGCCGCCCACGGTAATCGGCTTTTACCTGCTGTTGACCATGGGCCCCCACGGCTACGTCGGCCAGTTCACCCAATGGCTGGGCCTGGGCACCCTCACCTTCAGTTTCGCCGGGCTGGTGATCGGCTCGGTCATCTATTCCATGCCCTTCGTGGTGCAGCCGTTGCAAAACGCGTTTTCTGCCATTGGCACGCGCCCACTGGAGGTCGCTGCCACCTTGCGCGCCAATCCCTGGGACACGTTTTTCACGGTGATCCTGCCCCTCGCACGCCCTGGATTCATCACCGCCTCTATCCTCGGTTTTGCCCATACCGTCGGGGAGTTCGGCGTGGTGCTGATGATCGGCGGCAATATCCCGGACAAGACCCGGGTGGTGTCGGTGCAGATCTACGATCATGTCGAAGCCATGGAATATGCCCAGGCTCATTGGCTGGCGGGCGCCATGGTGGTGTTTGCATTCGTCGTGCTGCTGGCGCTTTATTCCAGCCGTAAAACCCGCATGGGCTGGAGCTGATGTCGATGATCAAAGTACGTCTGCACAGGAAGTACCCAGGTTTTGCGCTGGATGTGGATTTGCACCTGCCCGGGCGCGGTGTGACGGCGCTGTACGGGCACTCCGGCTCGGGCAAGACCACTTGCCTGCGCTGCATCGCCGGGCTGGAACGCGCCGAACACGGGTTTATCCAAGTCAACGACGAGGTCTGGCAGGACAGCCGCAACGGGCTGTTTGTGCCGCCGCATAAACGTGCGCTGGGCTACGTGTTTCAGGAAGCCAGCCTGTTTCCTCACCTGTCGGTGCGGGCCAATCTCGAATTCGGCCTCAAGCGCATCCCGCGCCAGGCGCGCCGTGTCGATATGGCCCAGGCCACCCAATTACTGGGTATCGGCCATCTGCTCGAGCGCAATCCCGAGCACCTGTCCGGCGGTGAACGTCAGCGCATCGGCATCGCCCGCGCCCTGCTCACCAGTCCCAGGCTGTTGCTGATGGACGAACCGCTGGCCGCCCTCGACAGCCAGCGCAAGGGCGAAATCCTGCCTTACCTGGAACGGTTGCACGACGAACTGGATATTCCGCTGCTCTACGTCAGCCACGCCCAGGATGAGGTCGCGCGCCTGGCCGATCACATCGTGGTGCTCAGCGACGGCAAGGCGCTGGCCAGCGGCCCGATCGGCGAAACCCTGGCGCGCCTGGACCTGCCTCTGGCGCGGGGCGACGATGCCGGCGTGGTGATCCACGGCACCGTCAGCGCCTATGACGCAGCCTACCAGTTGCTCACCCTGCAACTGCCCGACAGCGCCTTGCACATGCGCGTCGCCCACGCGCCGCTGGCACTGGGTCGGGCGCTGCGGGTGAAAGTGCAGGCGCGGGATGTGAGCCTGAGCCTGCAGGCCCAGGAGCACAGCAGCATCCTCAACCGCCTGCCGGTGACGGTCACCGAGGAAATCGCCGCGGACAACAGCGCCCACGTGCTGGTGCGCCTGGACGCCGGCGGCACACCGCTGCTGGCACGGATCACGCGGTACTCCCGCGACCAGTTGCAACTGCATCCCGGGCAGGCGCTCTGGGCACAGATCAAGGCAGTCGCGGTGCTGGCGTAACCATTTGGCACGACCGCACATCGCTGCGGTCAATCAGACATACCGGCCTGATCTGTTGCCAAGGAAGTTGCCCATGCCCGATTCCGACCTGCCCCGCGACCTGCACTACGTCGATGACACCCAACCTGGCATCACCCGCAAGCAGTTGCGCGGCAAATTCCAGTATTTCGATATCAACGGCAAGCGCATCACCGCTGCCGACGAAATCAAACGCCTGAACGCCCTGGCCGTGCCGCCGGCGTACACCGATGTATGGATCTGCGCCGACCCCCGCGGCCACTTGCAAGCCACCGGCCGCGACGCGCGCGGGCGCAAGCAGTACCGCTATCACGCGCGCTGGCGCGAAGTGCGCGACACCGACAAGTACTCACGTCTGCAGGCTTTCGGCAAAGCCCTGCCCAAACTGCGCAAACAGTTGGAAGCGCAGTTGGCCGAGCCCGGTTTCACCCGTGAAAAGGTGCTCGCGACCGTGGTGATGTTGCTCGATGCCACCTTGATTCGCGTCGGCAATACCCAGTATGCGCGCGACAACAAATCCTACGGGCTGACGACGTTGCGCAACCGCCATGTTGACGTCAAGGGCAGCGAAATCCAGTTCCAGTTCCGTGGCAAAAGTGGCGTTGAGCACCAGATCAGCGTGAAGGACCGGCGCCTGGCTACCGTGGTCAAGCGCTGCATGGAATTACCGGGGCAAAACCTGTTCCAGTACCTGGACGAAGACGGTGAGCGCCATACCGTCAGCTCCCACGATGTGAACGCCTACCTGCACAGCCTCACTGGCGCGGACTTCACCGCCAAGGATTACCGCACCTGGGCCGGCACCGCCATGGCGCTGGCGGTGCTGCGCGAGCTGGAGTGGCAGCCCGAATCGGATGCCAAACGCCATGTGGTAACCATGGTCAAGGACGTGGCCAGGCAGTTGGGCAACACCCCGGCGGTGTGTCGCAAGTGCTACATCCACCCGGCCGTGCTCGAACATTTCAGCCTGGGCGAGCTGTCCAAACTGCCCCCGCCACGACTGCGCAAAGGGCTCAAGGCCGAGGAAGTGGCGTTGGCCATGTTCCTTGAACAACTGGCTGAGGCGAGCTAGGCTTCAGCTCCTTTATCGCTGACCGGACGACTGCCGACGTGAACAACTGAGCCTTTCAAAAATGTATCTGCAACAGGCCGCCTTACGTGTCTGTTGGCCTGTTCGACATTTTCTGGAGGTGCCTGTGACTCACGTCAAGCGGCTACCCGTGTTGGTTTCCCTGCAACACCTGTGTTTCCAGTTCGCCAATGGCGAAACCCTGCTGGAAGACCTTAACCTGACCATCGATCACACCCCGACCGGCATCGTCGGCCGCAATGGCTGCGGCAAAAGCCTGCTGGCCCGGCTGCTCGCCGGTGTGCTGACGCCGTCTTCGGGCAGCGTGAAAGGCTCTGCCAGCGTGAAGTACGTGCCGCAGACGGTGGAGATTCAAACAGGCGACACCGTCGCCCATCTCAGCGCAACGGCCCCTGTCCTGGCTGCGCTTGAGCGCATGGCTGCAGGCACCGCCGAGGGCGCCGATGTGGCGTTGATCGATGATCGCTGGGACCTGGCCGAGCGCTTGCGCGCTGCACTCGATGCCGCCGGCCTGTCTGACGTTGACGCGCAGACGCCGGCTGAACATCTGAGCGGCGGTCAGTTGGCGCGGGTGGCGATTATCGGCGCGCTGTTGGCGGCGCCACAATTGCTGATTCTCGATGAGCCGAGCAACCACCTCGACAGTGCCGGACGCGCCTGGCTGTTGCAGGTGCTGCACCTCTGGCGAGGGGGGCTGGTGGTGGTCAGTCATGATCGGCAGTTGCTCAATGCCATGGGCCGCATCATTGAGCTGTCACCCCTCGGGGCCCGGTTGTACGGCGGCAACTACGAGGACTATCGCCAACAGCGCGAGGCGCAGCAGCATGCGGCAGTCGCCGAACTGGCGCGCGCACGCCTTGAGCGCAGCCGCGAACGGCAGCGCCTGCAACACCAGAACGATGACCTGCAACGCCACGCCGCGCGCTCGCGCCAGCATGCGCAGAATGCCAACGTCGACCGGCTTACCCGGGCGCGCTGGAAAGGTGCCGCCACCGAAGTGGTCAGCAAGGTGCGCAGTGGGCAGCAGTCCCACAAGGGCCAACTCGATGCCCAGGTGCGCCAGGCCTGCCAACACGTGGCACACGAGACACCCACCCTGCTCGCCTTGCCGGCCTCGACAGTGCCCAACGGTCGTCAGGTGATGAGCCTTGAGCGCGCGCAACTGCCGTGGCTTGATCCATTGGCGACCTCAACGTGGCTCACATTCAACCTGGCCGGGCCCGTGCGCATTGCCGTAAAGGGACCCAACGGCTGCGGCAAATCCACGTTGCTCAAGCTGCTGGCCGGTCACGTGCAGGCCGCCAGCGGGGTCTGTTCGGTGCATCTGCCGACGGCGTATATCGATCAGCATCTGGCGCTGCTGGATAACGGCCGTTCCGTGGTCGAACAGCTCAACCTGCTCGCCACGCCGCTGGCCGAAGCCGAACTGCGCACCCGCCTCGCGTTGCTGCAACTGGATGCGCTGCGTGTGACCCAACCGGCGGGGCAACTCAGCGGCGGCGAACGCCTGAAAGCCGCGATGGCGATCGCCCTGTGGCGCGGGACGCCGGCGCAATTGCTGCTGTTGGACGAGCCGACCAATCACCTGGACCTGGAGTCGGTCGTGGCGTTTGAGCAAGCCTTGAAGCACTTCACCGGGGCAATGGTGGTGATATCCCATGACGACGCCTTCCTGCAGGCGATCCAGCCGACTCATCTGTTGATCTGGCAGGAAGAAGGTTGGCAACTGGTGCGCATCTGAGCCCCACACCGCCCTGTGGCGAGCAGGCTTGCCCTGCGTTGGGCTGCGCAGCAGCCCCATACCAGGCGCTGAGCGGTATCAGGTACACCGTGTTTTCCTTAATTGGGGGCGCTTCGCACCCCAACGCAGGGCAAGCCTGCTCGCCACAAGGGTGTGGTCGGCTGGGAGGGATCATGCCGGCCATCCATGCATTGCGCCGCCGTTCAAAGCGTTCTACGGTAATGGCCGATTAATCTCACCGAGGACCCGCGCGCATGCTGCCTTCATCCCGCAAACCGTACGCCAGCGCTGCGCTCGCCCATCGGCGACTCTGGCGCGGACGCGTGGGCCTGATGCTAGTGGCTGGGCTGTCGGTGCTGGCGGGGATGACCGATGCCATTGGTTTTATGGCCAGCGGCGATTTTGTGTCGTTCATGAGCGGTAATACCACGCGCCTGGCAGTGGCGATCAGCGCGGGTGACTTGGGTTTGACTGCGCGCCTGTTGCTGCTGGTCGCCACCTTTATTCTGGGTAACGCCCTGGGCGTGGTCGTCAGCCGACTGGGCAAACGCCGGGCACTGCCGTTGCTGCTGTGCATCGCCGCCCTGCTCTGCGCCGCCGCGCTCTGGTCGTTGGCCGATACGCTGCCCGCGCTGCTGGCAGCAATTGTGGCCATGGGCATGCTCAACGCGGCCGTCGAAGAAGTGAACGGACTGCCGGTGGGGCTCACCTATGTGACGGGG
Organism: Pseudomonas sp. PvP025; assembly: GCF_017832155.1. Lineage (NCBI taxonomy): Bacteria > Pseudomonadati > Pseudomonadota > Gammaproteobacteria > Pseudomonadales > Pseudomonadaceae > Pseudomonas > Pseudomonas sp. PvP025. The sequence goes on from NZ_JAFIBJ010000001.1 coordinate 1,347,766, forward strand.
GCGCTCTCGCGATTTGGTCGTGGGCTGGGTCGCTGGGTGCTGGGGGAACGACGCAATGGCTGGCGCGTGCAATTAATCCCGTGGACGGGCATGTTTGTCGGTGCGTTGCTGGAACAGCAGATGGGCATGCGCGCATTGTGGGTCAGCGGTGCGCTGGCGGGGGTGTTGGGGCTGGTGTCGCTGACGATTCCACGGCGCTGGCAGTTGAGTTTCATGCCCCGTTGAACAGACGTGAGCGCGAGGCCCGCTCGACGTTCAGGCCTCGACATCCCTGTACTGGTAAAGAGCCGTTACGCCGAGCGGGCGGCTGAATCATAGGCCAATGCCTCAGGGCTGTCCCGCAAGGCATTTCCGAAAATCGCTGAGGCACGGCTTACAGGCAGGTCGCCAATGCGGCCAGGCGACGCTTGGCAGGCATGCTGTCAGCAGCGGCGTAGTATTTCACGCTGGACCCTGCGCCCGCGCTCTGCACGTCCACAAAGTAATCGCCACCGGTGGTGTAGACCGTGAAACCGCCCGCCCCGACCGGCTCCTTGAAGCCGCCGGCGTCCACGCCGAACACGCTTTCATCCTGCCAGCCGTACTGGATGCATTCGGCAACCACCAGCGTGGCCTTGTCCGACGCCAGTGTCTTGTAAGGGCTGCCCGCGCGCGCCTCTTTCATCTTAGAACCGGCGCACCCCGTCAGGGCTGCCACTACCAATGCACCTAATACCACGTTGCGCATGCCATCGCTTCCTTGGAAAAAAAGCGACTCTATCACTGCAGCACTCTTTTTTCGCCTGATCGGGCCTTTGCCTGTGACGATCCTGCTCAAGCGAGCCTGACCGACGCCAGCTCCACCGAATCGCGCGCCACGCGCAAGTCGCAGGCGTCCTGATTAAGCCGGTGAATGGTGTTGAGCAGACGCTGACGCAGCACCTCATCGCCAAGCTGTTCGACGGCGCGCATCAGCTCGTACGCCGCCGTTTCGTTGTTATCGGCGACGGCATCGAGGGTCTTGCGCAGGTTGCGAGTGGCACGGGTCACGCGGATTTTTCCTTCTTCAGCAATGGGCAGGCACTGTAGGACATGGATGTTTCATTTTAATTTCAAACAGTTGTGGCCCATTCGCCGGTATTTGATCCAGATCAATCGCAACAAGTTTTCCCGAAATATCTGGCAATATGCTGGCGGTTGACGGCGCTGGCGAACTTTATGTCGGCGAACTGATCCATGCTCTGCACGTCAGGCCGCCGCAGGCCTGCGCATTGGCTGTTGGTCCCCTGGAGCGTTCATACATGCTTGTCGCAATTGGCATTTTTATCTTCACCATCGTGCTGGTCATCTGGCAGCCCAAGGGCCTCGGGGTCGGCTGGAGCGCAACGATGGGCGCAATCCTCGCCCTGGCCTTTGGCGTGATCAGCCTGGCGGATATTCCGGTGGTGTGGCACATCATCTGGAATGCCACCGGCACCTTTGTTGCGTTGATCGTGATCAGCCTGCTGCTGGACGAGGCCGGGTTCTTCGCCTGGGCCGCGCTGCACGTGGCACGCTGGGGCCGTGGGCGCGGCCGGCGGTTGTTTGCCTACATGGTGCTGCTGGGTGCGCTGGTGTCGGCGCTGTTTGCCAACGATGGCGCGGCGTTGATCCTCACCCCCATCGTGATGTCGATGCTGCTGGCCCTGCGCTTTTCGCCAGCGGCGACCCTGGCGTTCGTGATGGGCGCCGGCTTTATCGCCGACACGGCGAGCCTGCCGCTGGTGGTGTCGAACCTGGTCAACATCGTCTCCGCCGACTACTTCAAGATCGGCTTCAATGAATATGCCGCCGTGATGGTGCCGGTGAACCTTGTCAGCGTGGCCGCAACCCTTGCGGTGCTGCTGTGGTTTTTCCGCCGCGACATCCCGCAGACCTATGACCCCGCCGACCTGGATGACCCGGCCAGCGCGATCCGTGACCGTGGCACGTTCCGCGCCGGCTGGTGGGTGCTGGGTATTCTTCTGGTCGGCTGTTTTGCCCTGGAACCGCTGGGCATCCCCATCAGTGCGATTTCCGCCGTGTGTGCGGTGCTCCTGCTGGTGATTGCCGCCAAGGGCCACACGATTTCCACGCGCAAGGTATTGAAGGACGCGCCGTGGCAGATCGTGATCTTTTCCCTGGGCATGTACCTGGTGGTCTACGGCCTGCGTAACGCCGGGTTGACCGACTACCTGGCGACCTGGCTCGACACCTTCGCCACCCACGGCGTGTGGGGCGCGGCCATGGGCACCGGCGTGCTCACGGCACTGCTGTCGTCGGTGATGAACAACCTGCCGACCGTGCTGATCGGTGCGTTGTCCATCGAGTCCAGCCATGCCGTGGGCGTGGTCAAGGACGCGATGATCTACGCCAACGTCATCGGCAGCGACCTCGGCCCGAAGATCACCCCCATCGGCAGCCTCGCCACCCTGCTGTGGCTGCATATCCTTGCGCGCAAAGGCATCACCATCAGTTGGGGCTACTACTTCAAGGTCGGCATCGTGCTGACCCTGCCGGTGCTGTTGATCACCCTCGCCGCCCTCGCCTTGCGCCTGAGTCTCTGACGGCTCTATGCTCTCGGCTTTTGTCAAAAGGACGTGGGCATGCTGTCGATCTTTGTATACGCACTGGTGTTCGGCTTCGTGTTTTGCCTCTCGCCCGGCGCCGTTCTGGCAGAAACCCTGCGCCGTGGCCTGCTCCACGGCTTCACCCCGGCGCTGCTGGTGCAGGTCGGCTCGCTGGTGGGCGACGCGGTATGGGCCGTTATCGGCCTGACCGGCATCGCGCTATTGATCCAGCACGATGCCGTCCGCGTACCGCTGACCGTGGTTTGCGCGCTGTACCTGGCCTGGCTCGGTGTGCGCAGCTTGATCGATGCCTGGCACCTGCCGGCAGCCGATGACGTCCCTGCCAGCTCCCGGCAAAATGCGCTGGCGGTGGGCGCGGCGATTTCCCTCGCCAACCCCAAGAACATCGTTTACTGGGGCGCCCTGGGCAGCGCGTTGTCCGGCATTGTCGGTGCCACACCCAGCCACGGGCAAACCCTGATGTTTTTTGCAGGCTTCATGGTCGCGTCGGTGCTGTCGTGCTTTCTGGTGGCGGGACTGGTGAACCTGCTGCGCCAGAACGCTTCGCCCACCTGGCAGCGCGTCAGCTACGCAGTGTGCGGGCTGGTGCTGATTTATCTGGCCGTGCTCGCGGCGCAGGGTATATGACGTGGTGTATACCAATCGTTATCTGAATGGACGCTGACCCATGAACCGTATCGAACAGATTGCGCTGATGGCGAACTACAACCAGTGGATGAACCGCAAGGTCTACCACGCGGCCGCCCAACTGACCGATGAAGCCCTGCGCAGGGACCGCCAGGCGTTCTTTGCCTCGATCTTCGGCACCTTGAACCACCTGGCCCTGGGCGACATCGTCTGGCTCAAACGCTTTGCCACGCATCCGGACGGGTTTTCGGCCCTGACCCCCTTGAATACCCTCCCCACCCCCGCCAACCTGAAACAACTGGCATTCACCGACCTGCAGGAACTGACCGCCCTACGCGTGTGGATGGACCAGATGATCATCGACTGGGCTGCGACCTTGCACGACGACGACCTCGACCAGCAATTGAGCTACCACACCATGGCGGGTGACGCAGCCAGCAAGCCGTTCTTCAGCCTGCTGGTGCACTTTTTCAATCACCAGACTCACCACCGTGGCCAGGTGACAACGTTGTTGAGCCAGGCCGGACAGGATGTGGGGGATACAGACCTGCTGGCGCTGATGGATTGAAGCGTCGGATTTTTCTGTAGATAACTGATCTACCAAGGTTTTTAGCCCGCGCAAAGGATCGATAAAAGCCCCCTTCGACCTTGCATCGAAACGCCCGGGACTATATATTCCCAACCCTGCTGCACCGCGCTACCGCCCGAATGGCGAAACTGGTAGACGCATGGGACTTAAAATCCCCCGCTCGTAAGGGCGTCCCGGTTCGATTCCGGGTTCGGGCACCATAGATATCAAAGGGCTTGCCAGGGAAACCTGAGCAGGCCCTTGTCTTTTCCGCTCCGCAATATTTCTCCAACCGCGTTCTGCCGAACGAACACTCAGGTAGTTGCTCTCATGTCAGAACCGCGTATTCGAGCGCTTGCTCTATGTGTCTTTCACCATCACGGAAAAATACTGGTCAATCAGTTCCACGACGCTGTTGAAGCACGAACTCTCTTTCGCCCCATTGGCGGGGGTATTGAGTTCGGCGAGAGAGGTGTCGATGCCATCGCCCGTGAAGTGAAGGAAGAGCTGGGACTTTCGATCAGCGACGTCCGATTGATTGGCACGCTGGAAAGTATTTTTACCTACGCAGGCAAGCCAGGACACGAAATAGTCTTCGTCTACGATGCAAGGTTCGACGACGCAGAAGTCTATGAGAAACCCTGGCTGGAGGGCCATGAAAGCGATGGGGCAGCGTTTCAAGCCACATGGTGTTTTGTCTCAAGCTTCAATGCTGGATCTCAGTTAGTACCTGAGGGGCTCTCCGAGCTGCTCAAGAGAGCCTCGCTGTTAGGATGAATGCAGAATTAGAGCGCAGGCACACTGCTTCGATACGATGCACGGCGTCGCGGATATTGATCCTGCAATACGCTTCAATACCAGCGATCTCAAAGGCCGCATGGTGACCCTCGCGACAATCTACAACTACAAATAGCTTATAAAAACGCGAAAGCCAGTCGCATGCGACTGGCTCGGATGCAAGGGCTGCCAGGCACTTACGTTGAGCGGCCCTCGCTGCGGTTTTGTTGTTTTTTAACGCCTTTCCCGTTCTTTCGCTCGTATTGATGGTGGATAAACCATACGACCAGCACCACACCGGCCAGACCAAAAATAAACAGCAACAGCTCTATCGCGGGACCTTCATGTGAAAACATCTTTCGTTCCTCGTCCTGAAGTATCGCGCCGCAAAAACGGGCGCCTCCGAAATTGTTCGTAACAATTCATACATTTCCAGAGTAGACGCCAAAACTGTGCGTGACAACCCCAATGGCGCCAGAACCCTTGATCCAGACGTGTCAGTCGTCGAAAACCATTGCTGCACCCGCATTGAAAAAAGTGCTGCGGTGCTCGTCTCAAGATGTTGCAAGCTCAGATGGGCAGCGACTCTATCGTCCACCTGCTGACGCTTCCGATGTTCAAGGAATACGCGCTGGTTTTCGGGATTTGGGTTTATAGCCTGCAGTTGCGCACTGCTGGCTACTTTTCGAACACGTGATGGACAGACGTGTGTTATTGCGCGGAGCCCTGCCGACGCAATAATAAAAATTGAAGCCGAAAAAAAGGGGCCGTTGCGGGCCCCTTTGCACATTCGAGTATTACTTGCTCAGCCATGACTCGACAGTGTCGGCGCCATGTTCGGCTTTCCACTCTTTCAAGCCTTTGTGATTGCCACCCTTGGTTTCAATCGTCTCCCCCGTGTGCGGATTCTTGTAGACCTTTACCTGGCGGGCTTTGCGCGTGCCCGTCTTGGGCGCAGCCACCGGAGCACGTCGGCCGCTTTGCGGATCCAGCAGGTTGATCACATCCTTGAGGCTGTAGCTGTACTTGGCGAGCAAATCGCGAAGCTTGGTTTCGAATTCAATTTCTTTCTTAAGGCCGGCATCGCCTTTTAAGTTCTCCAGCGCTTGAAGTTGTTCAGCGAGATGTTTTTCGAGTTGGCGGAATTCGGCGAGCTTGGACATGGGCATTTCCTGGAGAGTGGATAATTGTGCGGCACATTCAAATGGACACTTGAATAAGGCAGAAGTATCAATCGAATGTAGCGCACAACAACAGCGTTTATTTGCGGCGAGCTGACTTATTGTGGCGAGCAGGTTTGTTGTGGCGAGCGGGCTTATTGTGGCGAGCGGGCTTGCCCCGCGTTGGGGTGCGAAGCGCCCCCAATCGGCAAAACGGGGTGTACCTGATACGGCTCAGCGCCTGGCTTTGGGGCTGCTGCGCAGCCCAACGCAGGACAAGCCTGCTCGCCACAGGGAATCTGCGCTTAACTGAACGGCATTAGGGCAAGCCCGCTCGCCACGGTGCGATTTCGACACTGACCGGTCATACGAGGTTCATAAACCAGACGGAAGGCACACGCCGACGTCTAAAGTTGTGACGCACCGCGCAGATAACCCCTATGTCGTTTACATCCGCAACACTGTTCAAGGATCGAACTCATGCCCCCGAGTCAACCCAGCCGTACTGCCCTTGCCGGTCATCCGCGTTTTCGTTGGTTCGCTTTCATCCCGGTCATCCCCGCTGTCATCTGGATACTGTCGCAGTCCACTGCCCCGGCCAACCTTGCGGCCTGCGCCGTGCTGGTGTTGATCGGCCTCGGCGCCTGCGCCTGGAGTGCCGGTGCCCAGCGCGACGCCGTGCAGCGCGCCGTCGCGCTGGCAGAGGATTCAGCGGCGCAGGCCGGCCTGCAGGGTGTGGATTCACGCACGCAGCTCGACGAGATCCTGCTCGGCGCCATGCCGATCTGGGCCAAACAGGTGGAAAGCTCGCGGCAGCAGACCGAAGACGCGATCGTGAGCCTGGCCAATCGGTTCACCGGGATTTCCGCGCGTTTGCAGGACACCGTGCAAGCCTCGCAGCAGGCCGCCGGCGAGCTGGACGGGCAGGCCGCCGAGGGCGCGCTCAAAGGGCTGGCCAGCAGCGACAGCGAGCTGAGCCAGGTGATCGATTCGCTCAAGGCCACCCAAACCAGCCGTGACCAGACCCTGACCCAGGTGCGCAGCCTCACGGCCTATACCGGCGAGCTGCGCACCATGGCCGCCGACGTCGCGGCCATTGCCGCGCAGACCAACCTGCTGGCGCTCAACGCCGCCATCGAGGCCGCACGTGCCGGAGAAGCCGGTCGCGGCTTTGCGGTGGTGGCCGATGCGGTGCGCAGTCTGTCGAGCAAATCCAGCGAGACCGGCCAGCAGATGTCGGCGAAGGTCGACATCATCAACAACGCCATCACCCAACTGGTGCAGGCGGCATCCAGCAGCGCCGACCAGGACAGCCACTCCGTTGCAGCGTCCGAGCAGAGCATCCAGCAGGTGCTCGAGCGCTTCCAGAACATCACCGGGCGCCTGGCCGACTCCGCCGACCTGCTCAAGCAGGAAAGCTACGGCATTCGCGACGAGATGACCGAGGTGCTGGTCAACCTGCAGTTCCAGGACCGGGTCAGCCAGATCCTCAGCCACGTGCGCGACAACATGCACGCCCTGCACGAACACCTGTTGCAGGCCAGTCAGTCGCCGGACCAGGCGCTGGTCGTCGACGCGCGCCAATGGCTGGCGAGCATGGAGGCCACCTACGCCACCGACGAACAACGCCGCACCCACCATGGCGAAGCGGCCGCGTCACAGAATTCTCAAGACATCACCTTCTTTTAAGGAGCACACCATGGCGAAGAATGTATTAGTGGTCGACGACTCCAGCAGTGTGCGGCAAGTGGTCGGCATTGCCTTGAAAAGCGCCGGTTACGACGTGATCGAAGCCTGCGACGGCCGGGATGCGCTGGGCAAGCTCACCGGGCAGAAGGTCCACTTGATCATCAGTGACGTGAACATGCCAAACATGGACGGCATCACCTTCGTCAAGGAGGTCAAGAAGCTGGCCAACTACAAGTTCACGCCGATCATCATGCTGACCACCGAGTCCCAGGAGTCGAAAAAGGCCGAAGGCCAGGCGGCGGGTGCCAAGGCCTGGGTGGTCAAGCCGTTCCAGCCGGCGCAGATGCTGGCGGCGGTGTCCAAACTGATCCTGCCCTGACCACTGGCGCCATGGAGGGCCTCCCATGCCGATTACCTGCGAAACCGTTGACGGCACCACCTGCGTGGGCATCGACGGTGAACTGACGATCTACACCGTGGCCGAGCTGGCCGCCGCGCTGCTGCCGCAACTGGGCACGGCGCCGCGCCTGGCGCTTGACCTGTCCCAGGTCACCGAGATGGACGGCGCCGGCCTGCAATTGCTCGCGGTGATCCACCGCGAAGCCGAGCACCGCGGCACGGTCCTGAGCCTGGCCGGCCAGAGCCCGGCGGTCGAGCAAACCTTCACCTTGTGTGGCGGCGTCGCCTTCTAGCGCCCACCGCCCCGTTCAAAGCACGACAAAGGAGTGTCCAGGTGAGTATCAACCTCGATCAGGCACAACAGACTTTCATCGTCGAGGCACGCGAACTGTTGCAGGCCATGGAGCAATCCCTGCTGCAACTGGAAAGCGAGCCCGGCGATCAGGATGCCATCGGCGCGGTGTTCCGCGCCGCACACACCATCAAGGGCTCCGCCGGCCTGTTCGGCCTGGAGCCGATCGTGAGCTTTACCCACATCGTCGAAGACGTGCTCGACCGCCTGCGCGATGCCAGTGTGGCGGTGGACGCCGCGCTGATCGCAGTGCTGCTCAAGTCCGGCGATCACATGCTCGAGCTGATCGACGTGGTGGCCAGCCGAGGTGAAGCGCTGCAAGCGCCGGCGCTCGAGCGCGAAGCGGCGCTGCGCCAGGCGCTGAGTGCCTATCAGGGCACGGACCACGCGGTGGCCGGCGTGCCGATGACTGCCGAGGTCAACGACACCCAAGGCGACGTGCTGTGGCACATTTCCCTGCGTTTTGGCGTGGACGTGTTCCGCAACGGCATGGACCCGCTGTCCTTTCTGCGCTACCTCGATACCCTGGGCCAGATACTGCAGGTCACCACCCTGACCGACCGCCTTCCGCCCTTGGACAGCTGGGACGCGGAAAGCTGCTACCTGGGCTTTGAGATCGACCTGCGCTCGGCGGCCAGCCACGCCACGCTCAATGAAGTCTTCGACTTCGTGCGCGACGACTGTGAAGTGCACATCAGCGCCATCGACGACACGCCGTTTGAGGAACCACTCAGCGGCACCGAACGGGTCGCGCCCCCCGAACACTTGACGCCGGCGCCCCAGCGTGTGGCGACGAGCAGCGAAGCAAAACCCCGCGACGGCAACTATGTAAGGGTCAACGCCGACAAACTCGACGAACTGATCAACCTGGTCGGCGAACTGGTGATCGCCAGCGCCGGCGCCAGCCTGCTGGCGCGCTCGTGCAACAACGACCCGTTGCAGGAGGCCACGTCCACCGTGTCCGGGCTGGTGGAAGAGATCCTCGATGGCGCCCTGCACCTGCGCATGATCCCCATTGGCGACACCTTCAACCGCTTTCGCCGCGTGGTGCGCGACGTCAGCCAGGAACTGGGCAAGGACATCGACCTGCTCATCAGCGGCGCGGAAACCGAACTGGACAAAACGGTGGTGGAAAAGATCGGCGACCCGCTGATGCACCTGCTGCGCAATGCCATGGACCACGGCATCGAAAATGCCGCAGCGCGGCACGCGGCGGGCAAACCGAGCAAGGGCCACCTGAGCCTGAATGCCTACCACGACTCCGGCAGCATCGTCATCGAAATCGCCGACGACGGCGCCGGGCTCAACCGCGAGCGCATCCTCGAAAAAGCCCAGGAGCGCGGGCTGGTCGCCAGCGGCGCGCAACTCACCGATCAGGAGATTTACAACCTGATCTTCGAGGCCGGGTTCTCCACCGCCGAGGCGGTCACCAACCTGTCCGGGCGCGGCGTGGGCATGGACGTGGTCAAGCGCAACATCACTTTGCTGCGCGGCACCGTCGATCTCGACAGTCGCCCCGGCCAGGGCACGGTGGTGCGTATTCGCCTGCCGCTGACCCTGGCGATCATCAACGGTTTTCTGGTCGGCATCGATCAGTCCACCTACGTGATTCCGCTGGACATGGTGCAGGAATGCATCGAGCTGGACGAACACCAGCGCCAGTCGAGCCGCGACCAGGGTTATCTGGACCTGCGCGGCGAGGTGTTGCCGCTGGTGGACCTGCGTGAGCACTTCAGCCACGAAGGCCCGCCGGCGCGGCGCCAGAATGTGGTGGTGGTGCGTTACGCCGAGCACAAGGCCGGGCTCGTGGTGGATGACCTGCTCGGCGAGTTCCAGACCGTGATCAAACCCCTGGGCAAGCTGTTTGGCGCACTGCGCGGCATCAGCGGCTCAACCATCCTGGGCAGCGGTGCGGTGGCGTTGATTCTGGACGTGCCCGCCCTGCTCAGCCAAATCGTACAACTGGAAGCCCGTACGGCCCAGGCGCCTCAGTCGCCCTTGGTCGTCGTCCGCTGATGTATTTGCAACTCCATGGAGGTTCCCCCGATGAAATGGTTCTACGATCTTAAAATTTCCACCAAGCTGATCAGCTCGTTCCTGGTGGTGCTGGCGCTGACGGCGGTGATGGGCGGGTTCGCCATCCTCCAGCTGGGCTCTGTCAACCAGGCGGCCCAGGACATTCGGGGTAACTGGATGCCGTCGATGCGCGCGGCGGCCGGCATGCGATTTTTCGCCGCCAACTATCGCTTGAAGGAAAACCGCAACATCAGCACCGAAGTGCTCGAGGAAAAAGCCCAGGCCGAACGCGAAGCCGTCGAGGCGCGCCAGCAATTCGAAACCCGGCTGGGTACCTACGAGCAATTGCTGTCCAACGAAGAAGATCGTCAACTGCTGGCCGGTGTGAAGAGTGCCTGGGCCGCTTACCTTGCGGCCAGCCAGCAGCTGTTCGAGCTGTCCCGGCAGAATCAGGAAGTCCAGGCCCGTGCCCTGCTGCGTGGCGAATCCAAGACGCACTTCGATGAACTGACCACCCGCCTGCAGAAAATGATTGAACTCAACGACGCTGGCGCCACGGTCGCCGGGGACCACGGCACTGCGCTGTACGAGAATGCACGTCTGTCGATCATCGTCGTGCTGGTCGTGGCCCTGCTGATCGGCCTGGGCCTGGCGCTGTTCATCGCGCGAATCATCTCGCGTCCGTTGCGCCAGGCAGCGGCCGCCGCCGAGCAACTGGCCGAGGGCAACCTCAACGCGCATATCGACAGCGGCGCCAAGGACGAAACCGGCATGGTGCTCAATGCCATGCGCAACATGGTCGGCAAACTGGCGCACATCATCGGCGAAGTGCGCAATGCCGCCGACAACCTCGCCAGTGCCTCGGAACAGGTCAGCGCCACCGCGCAATCGATGAGCCAGGCCACCAGCGAGCAGGCTGCCAGCGTCGAGGAAACCAGCGCGTCGGTGGAGCAGATGAGCGCCAGCATCAACCAGAACACCGAGAACGCCAAGGTCACCGACGGCATGGCCAGCAAGGCTGCCAAGGAAGCCACCGAAGGCGGTGAATCGGTGCAGCAGACCGTGGTGGCGATGAAGAAGATCGCCCAGCGCATCAGCATCATCGATGACATCGCCTACCAGACCAACCTGTTGGCCCTTAACGCGGCCATCGAAGCGGCCCGGGCCGGCGAGCATGGCAAGGGCTTCGCAGTGGTGGCCGCCGAGGTGCGCAAGCTGGCGGAACGCAGCCAGGTGGCCGCGCAGGAAATCGGCGAGTTGTCGTCCAGCAGCGTGGAGATGGCCGAAACCGCCGGCAAGCTGCTCGGCGAAATGGTGCCGTCGATCAACAAGACTTCCGACCTGGTGCAGGAAATCAGCGCCGCCTCCGAGGAGCAGGCTGCCGGTGTCGCACAGATCAACACGGCGATGACCCAGCTCAACCAGGTGACGCAGCAGAACGCCTCGAGCAGTGAGGAACTGGCCGCCACCGCCGAAGAAATGAGCAGCCAGGCCGAACAGCTGCAGCAGGCCATGAGCTTCTTCGTGCTCGATGCGTCGCCCAGGGCCACGGTGCACAGCAGCGCGGTGGACACCGGCAACAAGCCCAACCGCCAGCCGCCGCGTCCGGCTGCGCTGGCACCGCGCAAGGCATTTGCCTACAGCATGGCCAGCGCCCCCGACGAATCGGAATTCACCCGTTTCTGATCGCACGCGACGCTACGGGCTCACAGGGAGAATCACATGGGCGCAGTAACCCCTTCCCGTCATACCGCGGTTGCGGTCGACGAGGATGCGCAATACCTGACCTTCATGCTCGGCGGCGAGATGTTCGCCATCGGCATTCTGGGCATCAAGGAAATTATCGAATACGGCAGCCTGACGGTGGTGCCAATGATGCCCGCGTTCGTGCGTGGCGTGATCAACCTGCGTGGCGCTGTGGTGCCGGTGGTGGACCTGTCGGCGCGCTTTGGCCGGCAGAATTCGGCCATCACCCGGCGCTCCTGCGTGGTCATCATCGAAGCCCGTACCGAAGACGGTCAGCCCCAGGACATCGGGCTGCTGGTGGACACCGTGTCGGCGGTGCAGGAAATCCCGGCGGCGCAGATCGAGCCACCGCCCAGCTTCGGCGCGCGCATTCGCGCCGATTTCATCAGCGGCATGGCCAAGGTCGAAGGCAAGTTCGTGATCGTGCTGGAGGTGGACAAGGTGCTGTCCATCGACGAGATGTCCAGCCTCGCCGAGGCTGGCCAGGCGCCAGCACTCGATACCGACGCGCGTTGAGGCCCGGTCATGCCAGATACCTCGTCGCTTGATGACCGCGAGTTCGGTCAGTTCCAGTCCTGGCTGTACCGCGCGGCTGGCATCAATCTGTCGCCGGCAAAAAAGGCACTGGTGGCCGGACGCCTGTTCAAACGCCTCAAGCATTATGAGTTGGAGAGCTATGGGGAGTATTTCAAGCTGATCATGAGCGACCAGCGCAAGGGCGAACTGCAGGTCGCGCTGGATTTGCTCACCACCAACGAAACCTATTTTTTCCGCGAGCCCAAGCATTTCGATTTCCTGCGCCAGCAGGTGCTGCCCAAGGCGGCGCCGGGCAAGCTGTTTCGCGTGTGGAGCGCAGCCAGTTCCTCCGGCGAAGAGCCCTACAGCCTGGCGATGACCCTGGCCGAAGGCCTGGGCACCACGCCGTGGGAGGTGATCGGCTCGGACATCAGCACCCAGGTGCTGGCCAAGGCACGCAGCGGGCATTACGCCATGGAGCGCGCCGGCACCCTGCCCCAGCCGCTGTTGAGCAAATACTGCCTCAAGGGCATCGGACGCCAGGAGGGCACCTTCCTGATCGACAAGCGTTTGCGCAGCCGGGTCAATTTCGTGCAGGTCAACCTCAACGAGCCGCTGCCCGGCCTGGGCGAGTTCGACGTGATCTTCCTGCGCAACGTGATGATCTACTTCGATCAGCAGACCAAGAGCCAGGTGGTTGCGCGCCTGTTGCCGCTGCTCAGGCCCGGCGGGCATTTCATCATCAGCCACTCGGAAAGCCTCAACGGCGTCAACGACACGTTGAAGCTGGTGGCGCCGTCGATTTACTGCAAGCCATGAAAAAGCCCGCCGATGCGCCCGAAGTGGTGTTGGCGCCAGGCCAGGTGAGCTTTGCGACGCGGCCAATGCGCCTGCGCACCCTGCTCGGCTCCTGCGTGGCGTTCACCTTCTGGCACCCGCAACGGCGCATCGGCGGCATGTGCCATTTCATGCTGCCGGCGCGCTTGCGCAAGGGCCAGCCCCTGGACGGCAAGTACGGCGACGAGGCACTTGAGCTGCTGCTGCGCCACGCCCACGTCAACGGCACGCGGGCGCAGGACTATCAGGTCAAGCTGTTCGGCGGCGGCGAGATGTTCCCCGAACAGCAGCGCCGCCTGCCGGACCAGGACGTGGCCAGCCTGAATATCCGCGCGGCGCTGGCCCTGACCGAGCGCCATCACCTGCACCTGGCCGCACAGGACATGGGCAGCACCGGCTATCGCACGATTGTGTTCGACCTGTGGAACGGCAACGTCTGGGTCCGGCACCAACCAATGGGAACACTCCAATAAATGCCTACCAAAAAAATCAGCGTGCTGCTGGTCGATGACTCGGCCGTGGTGCGCCAGGTGCTGTTGGCGATCCTCAACGACACGCCGGACATCCATGTGATGGGCGCGGCGTCCGACCCGATTTTCGCCATGGACAAGCTCGCCCGCGAATGGCCGGATGTGATCGTGCTGGACGTGGAAATGCCGCGCATGGACGGCATCACGTTTCTGCGCAAAATCATGAGCGAGCGCCCGACGCCCGTGGTGATCTGCTCCTCGCTGACCCAGAAAGGCGCGGAAACCTCGTTGCAGGCGCTGTCGGCCGGCGCCGTGGAAATCATCACCAAGCCCACCACCGGGCTGAAGAACTTTCTGATCGACTCGGCCGCCGAACTGGTGGCGGCGATCCGCGCGGCGGCCAACTCCAACGTCAAGAACCTCGGCAAACGCGCCGTCAGGCCTGCCGCCGCGCCCGCCCCGGCCAGCAAGCTCAGCGCCGACGCGATCCTGCCCGCCGCCAACGGCCACGCCATGGCCCAGACCACCGAACGCATCGTCGCCATCGGCACCTCCACCGGCGGCACCCAGGCGCTGGAGGCCGTGCTGACGGCGTTGCCGAGGGTGTGCCCGGGGATGGTGATCGTGCAGCACATGCCGGAAAAATTCACCGCGTCCTTTGCCGAACGCCTCAACAGCGTGTGCCAGATCGAAGTGCGCGAGGCGCGCAACAACGACCGCATCCTGCCGGGCCTGGCGCTGATCGCCCCCGGTGGCAAGCACCTGATGGTCACTCGCAGCGGCGCCTACTACCACGCGCAGGTGATCGACGGCCCGCTGGTCAACCGCCATCGTCCGTCAGTGGATGTGCTGTTTCGCTCGGTGGCGCGTTTTGCCGGCAAGAACGCCACCGGCATCATCATGACCGGCATGGGCGACGACGGCGCACGGGGCTTGAAGGAAATGCTCGACGCCGGCGCCGCCACGGTGGCTCAGGACGAGGCCAGTTGCGTGGTGTTCGGCATGCCGAAGGAGGCGATCAAGCTCAATGCCGCGCAGCGCATCATGGCGCTGCAGGACATTCATCAGGCGATTTTATACAAGTGAGCGGGTGCGCTGGCGGGCGGGCCGCGGGCGTCTGATCAGTTGCTGCCAGACAAGCTGCCCCTGCACCAGGGCAGCGGCGTGCAGAACCTTGTGCGTCCAGCGGGCATCCTGCGGGTCAACCACGACCACGCGAAACCCGTGATCCTCCCCTTCGATGCGCACGCCCTCGGAATCATCGACGTGCAGGTCGATGTCGAACGCCGGCGGGTACTTCGACGGCGCGTTGGACAGGCCGTGTACCGTCAGGGCGCGATTATGCAGCACGCTGTTGACCACACCGTCGACGCGGATGCCGTAGAGCAACAGCCAGCGGCGGATGTAGGACGGCGTGCGGCCGGACGAGGTATAAACCCAGACACTGCAGCCCTGGCGGCGCAATTCGCGGATCAGCGCACGGGTGCCCACCCGCAGCGGCTCGCCCAGCCATCGATGCACGCAGGCCGGCAGCCGGCTGGTTTCCGCCGCGCAGTGATGCTGCTGGCAGGCCAGGGTGTCGTCGATATCGAAGGAAATACGCATGCGTGGAAAGGCGCGCATCAATGGCCTCCCTGATGCAGCGGCCGGGGGCCGTCGCCCAGGAAAAACTTGCCTGGGGCGGGTGCCTGATGTTCCAGAAAGGCCGCGTATTTCTTCTTGATCTTGGGCAATTCGTACAACGCCTTGACTCCATGTTTTGCAGAGTTGCGGATCACCGAGGACGGATTGAAATAGCCCTCGGCGTTCTCCAGCGTCAGCACGAAGGGTGGTAAACCTGCGCGCATGAGCAAATAGCTGACAATCAGCGAACCGCTGCGGTTGTTACCTTCAATGAACAGCTGCGGCTTGCTGAGAATGCGTACATAGACGCCGGCCGCACGCTTCCAGACCGACTCGCTGCGATACGCACAGTACCAATTGAACAGATCCTTGATCCCGCCTTCAACGTTGTTGAAGAAGTGTTCCTCGGTCGCTGCCAGGTGCTGCGCGTATTCCAGCCGGCGCGCCGGGTCTGTACCGCACAGTACCACGGCGTTGATCTCCAGCATCAGGTTCAGTTGGTGCAGATCGAACAGGTCGACGCCGCGTGCGACATAGTCGTCAATCAACGCGTAGCCTTCAAGCACATTGTGCAGCACTTCGTCAGTCAGGGGGTCGCGCGGCTCGGTGAAGTGCCGGCTTAGCTCGGCGAAGCGATCCTGCACTTCACGCAGTGCGCGCTCAATGGCCGGCAAATCCAGGCGATGCGTTACAGACATTGAAACTCCTTGGAAAACCGAGGCAGGAAAATCTACCGGATGCCCGCCAATTCCATTTGGCGTTTGCAGGTAGGCGGTGTCGATGAGGCGGTGATGCTCAGCTGAACTTGCCGCTGATGTAGTCTTCGGTCATTTGCTCACGGGGTGTGCCGAAGATCTGCGCAGTGGCGCCCATCTCCACCAGATAGCCGGTGCGCGTGCCCTGGGAAATGTCCACCGAGAAAAACGCGGTGGTGTCCGCAACACGGATTGCCTGCTGCATGTTGTGGGTCACCAGCGCGATGGTGTAGTCCTTCTTCAACTCGACCATCAGCTCTTCGACCCGGCGAGTGGCAATCGGGTCGAGGGCCGAGCACGGTTCGTCCAGCAACAGCACTTCAGGCTCGGTGGCGATGGCGCGCGCGATGCACAGCCGTTGCTGCTGGCCGCCGGAGAGCGACAGGCCGCTGACCTTGAGCTTGTCCTTGACCTCGTCCCACAGCGCTGCGCCCTGCAGCGCGTGCTTCACGCGGTCGCCCAGGTCGCCCTTGTAGCGGTTCAGGCGCAGGCCGAAGGCGACGTTGTCGAAGATGCTCATCGAGAACGGGTTCGGCTGCTGGAACACCATGCCGATGTAACGACGCACCACCACCGGGTCGACGCCCTTGCCGTACACGTCCTGGCCGAGAAAATGCACATGGCCCTCGAAGCGGAAGCCCTTGACCAGGTCGTTCATGCGGTTGAGGCTGCGCAGCACAGTGCTCTTGCCGCAGCCGGACGGCCCGATGAAGCCGGTGATCTTGTTTTTTTCGATCGGCACGTGGCTGTCACGCACCGCCATGAAGTTGCCGTAGAAAATCTTGTCCAGCTTGCAGTCCATGACCACAGGCGAGTCGGTCACAAACGGAGCAGCAATTTGCGCAGTTGATACGTTCAAAATTCAGGTGCTCCCGCTCTTAATACTTGGGTTTGCCGAAAATACGGCTCACGATATTCACCACCAGCACGATCATCACCAGCACCAGCGAGGCCGCCCAGGCGAGTTCGAGCTGGTTGTCGAACGGCATGCCGGAGAAGTTGTAGATCAGCACGGCCAACGAGGCTGTCGGGTTCATGACGGCGAGGTTGCCGTCGTGGTAGATCCAGTAGTTGCTGAACAGCGCGGTAAACAACAGGGGGGCGGTTTCGCCTGCGGCGCGCGCCACGGCCAGCATCACACCGGTGAGGATCGCCGGCATGCCGGTGGGCAGAACGATTTTCCAGATCACCTGGGAACGGGTGCAGCCCATGCCGTACGCGGCGTCCTTCATGATCTTGGGCACCATTCTCATCGACTCTTCGGCCGTCAGCACCACGATCGGCAACATCAGCACGGCCAGCGCCACGCCCCCTGCAGGAGCCGAGTAAGTGCCGGTGGTCATCACCACCAGGGCGTAGGCAAACACGCCGGCCAGGATCGACGGCAGGCCGGTGAGCATTTTCGCGGCAAAGCGCGCCGCGCTCGCCAGCTTGCTGTCGGGGCCCAGCTCGGCGAGGAACACCGCCGCGAGGATGCCGACCGGCACGGCGATGGCCGCCGCGATACCGACCATCACCAGGGTGCCGGCCATGGCGTTGCCGAAACCGCCGCCGGTCTCGAAACCGGTGGGCGGCAGCTCGGTGAACAGTTCAAGACTCAGGCGCGCCCCGCCCCGGGTAATCAGCATATACAGCACGGAGATCAGCGGTACGCTGGCCAGCAGCGCCCCCAGCCAGACCAGCGTGGTCAACACCAGGCTGCGCAGGGCGCGGCCTTCGAAGCGGCGCTGCAGGCTGGGCAGCGCGATGTCGGGCGTGGTGAGGTTGGTCATTGCTTGGTCCCCCGCTGGGCGTAAAGCATGAGCATCGAGCCCGCCACGTTGACCAGCAGCGTGATGAACATCAGCACCAGCGCTGCATACATCAACACCTCGATCTCGTTCGGCCCGGCTTCGGGAAAGTTCAGCGCCAGCAAGGCCGCCAGGGTATTGGCCGGGGCGAACAGCGACAGCGAAATATTGTTCGCGTTGCCGACCAGCATCGCCAGGGCCATGGTTTCACCCAGGGCGCGACCCAGGCCCAGCACCAGGGAGCCGAAGATACCGGTGGCCGCCGACGGCACCATCACCTTGAGAATCGCTTCCCAGTGGGTGGTGCCCATGCCGTAAGCCGCCTGTTTGGTTTTCATCGGCACGCCGGTGAGCGCGTCCTGGGACACGGCGGCAATGGTCGGCAGGATCATGATGGCCAGCACCAGCGCGGCCGGGAGCAAGCCGGGGCCGCTCAAGGACGTGCCGAAAAACGGGATCCAGCCAAGCTCCGTGTTCAACCACGCGGTCAGCGGCCGGATGGCCGGGATGACCACGTAGATGCCCCACAGGCCGTACACCACGCTGGGGATGGCCGCGAGCAGTTCAACGATGGTACGAAACACCGCAGCCAGCTTGGCCGGGAGGAAATCCTGGGTGAGAAAGATGGCCATGCTGACGCCGAACACACCGGCGATCAGCAATGCGATAAAGGCGCTGTACAGCGTGCCCCAGATCGCCGGCAGAATGCCGTATTTGCCTTGATTGACATCCCAGACGCTGCCCAGCAGCACGTCAAAGCCGTGCTTTTCCATGCCGGGAAGCGCCTTGCGCCCTACTTCGAACACCAGCGCGAAAACCAGCGCCAGCACCAGCACCACGCCGATGCGTGCAAGCGCACGGAAGGTGCGGTCAACCACAAAATCCTTGGTGGACGGTGGCTGACACGCAGAGTCCGGGTTAACCGGTACGACAAAAGGTGAGTTCATGGGTTGCTTCCGAAACAGGGAGGACGCGCTCCCGGCGAGGCGGAGTGCCTGCGCCGGGAGTGAGCTGGCAAGCCTTACTGGATGTTGGCTGAAGCTTTGCGAACCTGTTCAACCACCGAAGCCGGCAGCGGGATGTAGCCCATCGAATCAGCGATTTTCTGACCTTCGGTGAGGCTGTATTCAACCATTTCGCGCATGGCCTTGGCCTTGGCCGGGTTGCCGTTGTCCTTGCGGAAGATCATCCAGGTGTAGGACGTGATCGGGTAGGACTTGGCGCCATCCGGGTCCGGCAGCCAGGCCACCAGGCTTTCAGGCATTTTTACCGCTGCCAGTGCTTCTGCACCGCTTTCGGCGTTCGGCACCACGTAGTGGCCGGCCTTGTTCTGCAACTGGGCGAAGTCGACCTTGGCCAGTTTGGCGAAGCCGTATTCGATATAACCAATCGCGCCCGGGGTCTGGCGTACGGTGGCGGTCACGCCATCGTTCTTGGGCGACTTGATGAACTTGTCGGTGGCCGGCCAGTTGACGGTGTTGCCTTCACCCATCGCGTCCTTGAACGCAGGGTTGATGGCCGCCAGGTGCTTGGTGAACACCGCAGTGGTGCCGCTGGAGTCCGCACGCACCACCACGGTGATCGGCGTATCGCTGAGTTTCAGGTCCGGGTTGGCGGCAACGATCTTGGGATCGTTCCACTTGGTGATCTTGCCCAGGAAGATGTCGGAATACACATCGCGCGGCAGCTTCAGCCCTTTGGGGTTGCCCGGCAGGTTATAGGCCAGCACGATTTCGCCGGCGGTCATCGGCAGCAATTGCACACCTTCGGCGACCTTGGCGATGTCTTCGTCTTTCATGGCCGAGTCGCTGGCGGCGAAGTCCACGGTCTTGTTGAGGAAATCCTGTACGCCCGCCCCGCTCCCTTTGGACTGGTAGTCCACCGTCACGCCCGCGCTTTTCTTGCTGAAATCCTTGAACCAGGTGAGATAGATCGGCGCCGGGAAACTGGCACCGGAGCCGGTCAGGCGGATGCTTTCGGCAGCAAACACCGAAGTGGCACTTAGTGAGACCGCGACGGCGAGTGCAGCTGACTTCATCAAGCTTTTCATTCAAGGAACTCCGTGTTGTATTTTCGGGCTCCCGGGACTTTGCAGCAGCTTTGTTACGTTTTTATGAAAAATGAATGGCAGGCAGGTTTTTGTCCCGTTTTACAGCGTCAAACGCTTATTTACGTGTCATTACTTCGTAACAAGATGCGACTAACACTCGATCATCCTCCCCACGCGAGTGTCTCCCATGTCTGCAACAGACGACGCCCTGATCCAGCGCATCCGCCGTGAGCTGCTCGATCACAGTGACGAAGAGCTGGAACTGGAATTGACCGAAGACGGCCATGACCTCAATGCGCTGCTGGATGAGCACATGGAGGAAAGCCCCGAAAAGGCCGAACGCAGGGTTTATTTCAGCGAATTGTTCCGCCTGCAGGGCGAACTGGTGAAGCTGCAAAGCTGGGTGGTCAAGACCGGGGCCAAGGTGGTGATCCTGTTCGAAGGCCGCGATGCCGCCGGCAAGGGTGGGGTCATCAAGCGCATCACTCAGCGGCTCAACCCCAGGGTGTGCCGAGTCGCCGCCCTGCCCGCGCCGAACGACCGCGAACGCACGCAGTGGTACTTCCAGCGCTACGTCTCACACCTGCCGGCGGCGGGCGAAATCGTGCTGTTCGACCGCAGCTGGTACAACCGCGCCGGCGTCGAACAGGTCATGGGATTTTGCAACGAGGCGCAATACGAAGAGTTCTTTCGCACCGTGCCGGAGTTCGAACGCATGCTCGCGCGCTCCGGGATCCAGTTGATCAAATACTGGTTCTCGATTTCCGATCAGGAACAGCACCTGCGCTTTCTCAGCCGCATTCATGATCCGCTCAAACAATGGAAACTGAGCCCCATGGACCTGGAATCCCGTCGCCGCTGGGAGGCCTACACCAAGGCCAAGGAAATCATGCTGGAACGCACTCATATCCCCGAAGCGCCCTGGTGGGTGGTACAGGCGGACAACAAGAAGAAGGCCAGGCTCAACTGCATCCACCATTTGCTCAAGCAGATGCCCTATGAAGAAGTCGAGGTGCCGATGATCGAGCTGCCCGAACGCGTCAGGCAGGAGGATTACCTGCGCAGCCCCACGCCGCCGGAAATCGTCATCCCGCTGGTTTACTGACAGCGCTCAGGTGCCCGCCATTGCGTGATCCCGACTCGCCCGCAGCGAGTCGGCTTGCCCTTCCCGGCTTTAGTCCATTACCTCCGCCACGCCGCGATCCTCACCCAAAAAACCACCACTCTGGTGGTGCCACAGCCGCGCATAGATGCCGTTCTTGGCGAGCAGTTCGGTGTGGGTGCCCTGTTCGAGAATGCGGCCGTCATCCATGACGATCAGTCGGTCCATGGCAGCAATCGTCGACAGTCGATGGGCAATGGCGATCACGGTCTTGCCCTGCATCATTTCATCGAGGCTTTCCTGGATGGCCACTTCGACTTCCGAGTCCAGCGCGCTGGTCGCCTCGTCAAGCAGCAGGATCGGCGCGTTCTTGAGCATTACCCGGGCAATCGCGACACGCTGGCGCTGGCCGCCGGACAACTTGATGCCACGCTCGCCAACGAGCGTGTCGTAGCCGGTGTGGCCCTGGCGGTCACTCAATCGGCTGATGAACTCATCGGCCTGGGCGTTGGCCGCCGCCATGCGGATTTGCGCGTCGCTCGCATCGGGACGACCGTAGGCGATGTTGTCGCGAATGGAGCGGTGCAACAGCGACGTATCCTGAGTGACCATGCCGATGGCGCTGCGCAGGCTGTCCTGGGTCACCTGCGCGATGTCTTGCCCGTCAATCCGGATCGTGCCGCTGTCGACGTCATAAAAGCGCAGCAGCAGGTTGATCAGCGTGGACTTGCCGGCGCCGGAGCGCCCGACCAGACCGATTTTTTCGCCCGGGCGAATGTCCAGGCTCAGGCCATCGAGCACCTGGCGCTCGCCGTTGTAGTTGAAACTGACGTTGTCGAAGGTGACGGCGCCGCCGGAGGTGACCAGCTCACCCGCGTCCGGCGCGTCCTGCACCTTGGCGCCGCGAGTCAGGGTGCCCATGCCATCCTGCACGGTGCCGATGCTCTCGAACAGCGAGGTCATCTGCCACATGATCCAGTGGGACATGCCATTGATGCGCAACGCCATGGCGGTGATCGCGGCCACGGCGCCCGCGCCGATCTCGCCCTGGTGCCAGAGCCATAGCGCATAGCCCCCGGCGGCCATGATCAAAGCCACCACCAGGGCCTGGTTGACGATCTCGAACTGGCTGACCAGGCGCATCTGGCGAAAGCCGGTCTGCTTGAAATCTTCCATGGCCGCGCGGGCGAAATGCGCTTCGCGGTTGGAATGGGAGAACAGCTTCACGGTGGTGATGTTGGTGTAGGCGTCGGAAATACGGCCGGTCATCGACGAGCGTGCATTGGCCTGCTCCTGCCCCACTTTGCCCAGACGGGGCACGAAGTACAGCATGGCCAGCCCGAACAACAGGATCCAGGCAATAAACGGCAGCATCAGTTTGAGCGCGAAGCCGCCGGCCAGCGCGATGATCGCGATGAAGTACACACCGATGCCGGGCAGGATCTCGATCAGGGTGAACAGCACGTCGCGCACCGCCAGCGCCGTCTGCATCACCTTGGTGGTGACCCGCCCGGAAAACTCATCGGAAAAAAACGAAAGGCTTTGCCGCAGCATCAGCCGGTGGAAGTCCCAACGCAGCCGCAACGGCAGGTTGATCGCCAAAATCTGGTGCTGCACCATCGTGCGCAACGCCACCAGGCCGACACTCAGCACCATCACGATGCCCATACCCCACAACACACGGCTTTCCTGCGCGGCCGCATCACCGCCGGCCTGCCAGGTCGACAGCAAGTCGACGACCTGGCCAAGGAAGGAAAACAGCCAGGCTTCGTAAATCGACACCGCAGCGCTCAGCAGCGCAAACGCCAGAATATAGCCACGCGCGCCGCGGGTGCAGGCCCACAAAAACCGTGCTAGGCCCTCTGGCGGCGGAGGGACTTCGTCAGGGGGGAACGGGTCGAGTCTTCGTTCAAACGCACGAAGCATGGTGGTCTCCAAAGCAATCAAGTTGGAGGGGATTCTGCCAGTTAACGATTGCTTTGGGGGGATCAGTGTGCGGGCTCGCGGGGATCAGACCTGCACGCTGAACCGCTGCGCCGCGCACGATGATGGCGACTTTTGCGTCGAACAAGGGTTACTCCTTTTGCGCAGAGAATGCTTTTGTGGCGAGCGGGCTTGCCCCGCGTTGGGCTGCGCAGCAGCCCCGATAAAGATGAATGCGCTGTCTCAGGCACTCCGCGGTGACGGGTTTTGGGGCTGCTACGCAGCCCAACGCGGGGCAAGCCCGCTCGCCACAGGGGGCACTCGGTGGTTGTCTAAAAGGTGTGGATACTCAGGCCAGCGATGAAGTCTCGATTGCTGTGCAAGCTGCACCTCAATCGGTCCATGATTGGCGGGCTCATAGCTTTTTTTGGTGTCGACCATGGATTACTCCTTTTGCGCAGAGAATGCTTTTGTGGCGAGCGGGCTTGCCCCGCGTTGGGCTGCGCAGCAGCCCCGATAAAGATGAATGCGCTGTCTCAGGCACTCCGCGGTGACGGGTTTTGGGGCTGCTACGCAGCCCAACGCGGGGCAAGCCCGCTCGCCACAGGGGGCACTCGGTGGTTGTCTAAAAGGTGTGGATACTCAGGCCAGCGACGAAGTCTCGATAGCTGTGCAAGCTGCACCTTAATCGGTCCATGATTGGCGGGCTCATAGCTTTTTTGGTGTCGACCATGGGTTACTCCTTTTGCGCAGAGAATGCTTTTGTGGCGAGCGGGCTTGCCCCGCGTTGGGCTGCGCAGCAGCCCCGACAAAGATGAATGCGCTGCCTCAGGCACTCCGCGGTGACGGGTTTTGGGGCTGCTACGCAGCCCAACGCGGGGCAAGCCCGCTCGCCACAGGGGGCACTCGGTGGTTGTCTAAAAGGTGTGGATACTCAGGCCAGCGATGAAGTCTCGATAGCTGTGCAAGCTGCACCTTAATCGGTCCATGATTGGCGGGCTCATAGCTTTTTTTGGTGCCGACCATGGGTTACTCCTTTTTGCGCAGAGAATGCTTTTGTGGCGAGCGGGCTTGCCCCGCGTTGGGCTGCGCAGCAGCCCCAAAACCAGACGCTGAGCCGTATCAGGTACACCGCGTTTTGCTCGATGGGGGGCGCTTCGCACCCCAACGCGGGGCAAGCCCGCTCGCCACAAGAGGCACTCGTGATGGAGAGCTACCGGTTTATCGAGCAGCGCCTTGCTGCGCGCGCTGACGGCGCGGCTTACAACATTGTTCATCCAGTGCTGCTGGTTTTCTGGATGTGGGGGAAGTGGATCGATATAGACATGAGCCTGCATTTCCCCCACTGGACTCAACGTATTCAGTCAATTATCGAAAGGCCTGCCGTGCAACGGGCGTTGGCCACCGAGGGTATCGATATCAATACCTTCAGATAAACACTGATAGCACACGCACAGGTCAGCAGGCCCCTGGCGGAATGCCGTCCTTGTTGAAGTCCTTCAAACGCTCACGCTCTTGTTCGGTTGAATGCGCGGGGGTCTGCTGTTCCTGTTCCGGTTGCTTCTTCTTTTCTTCAGTCATCGCGGTGTCCTCTGGGTGGTCTGTGTTTCGGCAGTCCAAGCCGCTGGCAGTTCAACCGGGATGCAGGTGCCGCGCCCGGCAACAAATTTAGAACTCGCTCCGTTCTTCAGCACTCGGATGAGAAAGCACCGAAAACATTGAAGGATCGAGGCTATGCAGAACCTCAGGATCGCCACATTCAACGTCAACGGCATCGGCGCGCGGTTGCCCAACCTGTTGCAGTGGCTAGAGAAAGAGCGGCCGGACATTGTCTGCCTGCAGGAACTCAAGGCTCAGGACAAAGCCTTCCCCGCTGCCGAGCTTGAGGCGGCAGGCTATGGTTGTCTGCACCATGGGCAGGCCGCGTGGAATGGCGTGGCGATTCTTGCCCGCGACTCCGAACCCCTGTTGATCCACAAAGGCTTGCCCGGCGCGGAAGACGACTCGCAGTCGCGCTACCTCGAAGCCGCCGTGCATGGCGTGGTGGTCGGTTGCCTCTACCTGCCCAACGGCAACCCGCAACCGGGGCCCAAGTTCGAGTACAAGCTCAAGTGGTTCGAGCACCTGATCAAGCATGCCCGCACGTTGCAATCGGGCGAACACCCGGTGGTGCTGGCCGGGGACTTCAATGTGGTGCCCACCGACGCCGATATTTACAGCACCCGTTCATGGCTCAAGGATGCCCTGCTGCAGCCGGAGAGTCGCGAGTGCTATCAACGGTTGCTGGACCAGGGCTGGATCGACTCGGTGCGTCACCTGTATCCCGAGGAGCGGGTCTATACGTTCTGGGATTACTTCCGGCAACACTGGCAGAAGAATTCCGGCCTGCGTATCGACCATCTCCTGCTCAACCCGGTACTCGCCCCGCATCTCAAAAACGCCGGTGTGGATGCCTGGGTGCGCGGCGAGGAACACGCCAGCGATCATGCGCCCACCTGGATCGAGCTGTCGTCGCGCAAAACGCGCGCTAAGAAAAAGCCGCAGGCGAACAAAGCCCTGGAGGAGTACCACCACAAACGTGATTTCGATGCG
Organism: Pseudomonas sp. PvP025; assembly: GCF_017832155.1. NCBI lineage: Bacteria > Pseudomonadati > Pseudomonadota > Gammaproteobacteria > Pseudomonadales > Pseudomonadaceae > Pseudomonas > Pseudomonas sp. PvP025. The sequence continues at coordinate 1,373,346 of NZ_JAFIBJ010000001.1, forward strand.
ACCTCGGAACCCGCAGGCGGCACGTCCAGGGGCAGGACACGCACAGAGCCGAACGCCCTGCAGTTCTGCATTCAAAAGCATGACGCCAGCCGCCTGCACTACGATTTTCGCCTCGAACTCGACGGCACCCTCAAAAGCTGGGCCGTGCCCAAGGGGCCTTCTCTGGACCCGAAAAACAAGCGCCTGGCCGTGCACGTCGAAGACCACCCGCTGGACTATGCGACCTTTGAAGGCAGCATCCCCGAGGGCCATTACGGTGCTGGCGACGTCATCGTGTGGGACCGCGGCATCTGGAAACCGCTGTCGGATCCGGTGCAAGCCTACGCCAAAGGCCGCCTCAAATTCGAGCTGCAGGGCGAAAAGCTGGGGGGCGTGTGGAACCTGGTCAAGACGCATATGCCGGGCAAGCAGGAGCAATGGTTTCTGATCAAGCATCAGGACGAATTCGCCCGCGCCGACAGCGATTACGACGTGGTCGAAGCCGAGCCACACAGTGTGCTGAGCGAGCGCACCATCGTGCAGAAAAAGCGCAAGGCGGCGCAGGCCAAACCCGTCGACCAGGCCCCCGCCAAGCGCGCCAGGCCCACACGCGCAAAAAAGCTGGAGAATGCCCGGCCGGCGGCGCTGCCGCAAAGCCTTAAGCCTGAGCTGGCCACGCTGGTGGATTCCCCACCCGAGGGTGATTGGCGCTATGAAATCAAGTTCGACGGCTACCGCATCCTGGCCCGGGTGGAAGACGCCAAGGTGCAGTTATTCACGCGCAACGGCAACGACTGGACGCATAAGCTGCCGCGCCAGGCCGAGGCGATTGCCAGCCTGGGCCTCACATCTGCCTGGCTGGATGGCGAAGTGGTGGTTGCCAACGAACACGGCGTGCCGGATTTCCAGGCCTTGCAAAATGCGTTCGAGCAGGCGCGCAGCGGCAACATCGTTTACTACCTTTTCGACCTGCCCTTTCTCAACGGCATGGACCTGCGTGAGGTGCCGGTGGAGCAACGCCGAGGCGCCCTGGCCAAGGTGCTGGAACGCAGCGAAGGCGATCTGCTCAAGTATTCGGCGGACTTCGCTGAAACGCCCGAGGCACTGCTCAACAGCGCCTGCGACATGCACATGGAAGGTCTGATCGGCAAACGCGTGGGCAGCGCGTACCAGTCACGGCGCAGCGGCGACTGGATCAAACTCAAATGCAAGCGGCGCCAGGAGTTCGTCATCGTCGGTTATACCGAACCCAAGGGCTCGCGCAGCAAGTTCGGCGCGCTGTTGCTGGGGTTGCATGATGACGACAGCGGCGAACTGCGGTACGCGGGCAAGGTCGGTACCGGCTTCAACCAGGCCACACTGGCGACGATCTTCGCGCAACTGACCCCGCTTGAGGTCAAGAAACCTGCGGTGGTCAACCCGCCAACGGGGTTCGAGGCCAAGGGCGTGCACTGGCTCAAGCCCGCGCTGCTCGCGGAAGTGGCGTTCGCCGAAATCACCCAGGACGGCTTCGTCAGGCAGGCGGTGTTTCACGGGCTGCGCAACGACAAACCCGCCAAGTCGATTAGCGAAGAGCGCCCTGCCCTTGCCGTCAAACCTAAAACCGCCAGGAAGACCAAGGCGATGACCAAGACTGCATCCGACAAAAACGGCTCGACCACGCTCAGGCTCACCCATCCTCAACGCGTGATCGACTCCGGCAGCGGCGCGACCAAGCGTGACCTGGCGGACTATTACATCGGCGTCAGCGACTGGATCCTGCCGCAGTTGCGCAACCGGCCTGTCGCCCTTGTGCGTGCGCCGGATGGCATCGGTGGCGAGTTGTTTTTTCAGAAAAACGCAGAACACCTGGCGATTCCCGGCATCGAGATCATCGGCAAGCAAGAGACCGGTCACCCGGTGATGCTGATCAACAACATCGAGGCACTGGTCGGCGCGGTGCAGATGAACACCATCGAGCTGCATACCTGGAATGCAGTGTCCAAAAACCTGCAAAAACCCGACCGCTTCATTCTCGACCTGGACCCGGACCCGGCGCTGCCCTGGAAAAGCATGATCGAGGCCACCCAACTGACCTTGACGGTACTGGACGAACTGGGGCTCAAATCCTTTCTCAAGACCAGCGGCGGCAAGGGTATTCATATCGTCGTGCCGCTGACCCCGAAGGCGGACTGGGACGCGGTCAAAAGCTTCAGCCACGCGGTGGTCAAACATATCGCCAACCTGCTGCCGGACCGGTTCTCGGCGGTTTCCGGGCCAAAAAACCGGGTGGGGCGGATTTTCATCGACTACCTGCGCAATGGCCTGGGCGCCACCACCATCTGCGCCTATGCAGCGCGCAGCCGCGAGGGCTTGCCGGTGTCGGTGCCGATCTTCAAGGACGAGTTGAAAGACCTCAAGGGCGCCAACCAATGGACCGTGCGTAATCTGCATGAGCGCCTGGGCGAGCTGGACGCCGACCCGTGGGCCGATCTGCCTGGAATCCGGCAAACCATCACGGCTCAGATGCGTAAACGCATCGGCCTGAAGTGAGCGCATAGGTGTATCCGAGCACACCGGACGGTCGCTACTTTGTGGTCAAGGGCACGTTGTGGCGGTGCAGCAACCCGTCGCTGCCTGACGACGTCAGGCAACAGCTGGTCAACCAATTGATGGCCGCGCGGCGCGCGGTGAAGGCCGCCAATGCCTCGGGCGATCCCCATGAGCTGAAGGCCGCGAGGGCCACGGTTCACGAGGCCAAGGTCGCGCTCGGCGAACGCGGCCCGGTGTGGTGGGATGACGGAGCGCCGGACTTCAACCGGCACAAGGTCGGCAACACGCCCTATGCACCGTGGTATGCATCGCTGAATGCCTGAGGTGCCACCGGCCCCCCAGGCAACCTCATCACAGCATCGGTGTGCTGCTCACCACCCGCAACGCCAGCCCTTCATAGGCATCCAGCGTGATGGTGAACTCACCCTCGGCGGTCAAGTCACCCTCGACCCGCTCATTGATGATGTCCACCACCGGCCCCGGCGCAATATTGGGCAGGTGCAGGGTTTCCGTGATCGGCGTGGCGCCGAAGTTCAGCGCGGTGATCTGCGTGCCCTTGCCGGCCGGCAGTTCGTGGACCATCACCAGCAAGCCCGGGTGTTCGACGTCCGGCACCAGGATCTGGCGGCTCGCGGCAATATCATAGGCGCGGCGCACGCCGAGGATTTTTTGCAGTTGGGAGGCGAACGACTCCGGGTCCTGCAACTGGCTGTTCAAACTGCCGTACAGGGATTTGGAGCGCGGCATCTGCCCGGCCGACAGCTCGGCCTCTGGGTTCAGGTCCACCAGGTCGTAGGCGCCACGATGGATCCAGCGGGTGTCGCCGTCCTGCATCAGGTGGTCCACCTCATCGGCGGCCAACGGCAGCGCGCCCACCAGGTCCCAGCCGGACAACGCAAACACCCCGGGCTGCATGGCGTTGTACATCACCAGCAGCAAGTGGATTTGGCGGATCTGCTGGACATCGGCCGGCGTGATGGCGTCCAGGTCGCGGATGCCCAGCGCCGCCGTGATGATGCTGGCCGTGGTGCACGACACCCCATTGGTAACGAACTTGAGGTTGTACGGCGCATGCTCGCCGGTCAGGCGCTCATACATCTGCTCGCGGATGTGCTCGCGCAGGATGTTGCCGGGAAAGGTCTGGCCCTGATACAGGAAGCTGTCGTGGGCGTGCAGGGTCCAGAAGTGCACCAGTTCCAGGGTCAGTTCATCGTGGTTTTGCAGCGCGTGAATCAGCGAGCCCGGGTCGATGCCCAGGCTGTGCATCTGGCGCAGCATCAGGCGCAGGAATTGCGCATCGCCCATCAGCAAGGCGTGCTGGTAGGCCGGCCGGGTGATGAAGTCGTAGGAGAGGTCCGCCCCGCCGTGGGACATCGACGCGATGTCATCCACGGTGAGGTTCAATTCCTGGAAGCTGAAGCCGCCGGCCTTGCGAATCGCGCCGCCGAGCAACTGGTTGCCGGTGATCGACAGCGGATGGCTTTCCGACCAGGCGGTGCCGTCCAGCTTGCGCTCGACACCGAGGAAGCCGTTGGCATCCAGGCGCAGGATCTTCGCGCCCATCACGTCGATCGCGTGCAGGGCGTCGCCGATGATCATCTGCTGCGCGGCGAATGATGGGTCAAGCCAGTTGAGCGACGGCTGGCCTTCCTTGAAGTAATGCAGGTACACCCAGCGCCGGGGTTTGCCGTCGACGCCCAATACTACCGGCGTGGCGCTCCAGTCGGTTTCCTTCACACCGGGCTCGAAGAAGATCACCCGTTGCAGTTGGCCAACGATGTAGTGCTTGTCGCGCAGGGCATCCACCTGCAGCGGGCTGAGGTTTTGCGCATCACGCCCTTCGGCGACATCGGGCAGCAGGGGCCAGTCTTCTTCGCGGATTTCCACCATGTGGTAGAGCCCCGGATAATCCTCGTAGGCCATCTCGGCCAGGCGAAAATCCGCGCCCTTGCCGGTGTGCGACGGGATCACGTCGTCGATGATCACTGCGTTGTGCGCGGCGGCCATACGCGTCAGCGCCTGTAACTGCGCCTCGGTGCCCAGCTGCGGGTCGATGTCGAAGCTGATGCGGTCGAAGTTGCCATCGATAGTCGGCGTATGGCGGGTACCGGACAAACCACCGGACTTTTTCAGCGGGCCGTTGTGAATGCCCTGGATGCCGATTTTCGACAGCGCATGCCACAGCGCTTCATCGCCCAGAGCTTCCAGCACGGTGCCGTCTTCGCGGGTGACGATCGAGGCCGGGTACGCGGTGAACCACACCGACGACAAGGCGGAAGCATCACGCGGCCGCGTCTGCGCGTAAGGCTGCTGCCACAACCGGCCCTGCCCCGAATACAGCCGGGCGCGCTGGCGCGCCGCATGCAGCATCGATTGTTCTACCAGCCAGTTCACATGATCCTTGTCTGCCGCCGTCATAAGCCCACTACCTGTCTCGTGAAAGGTTATTCGTAAACATAGGAGGGGCAACGGCGCCTATTCGTTGCATCGCGATACCCAACACCCGGGATTCTGCGCACAGGCGCGCAAAAAAAAGCCCGGCGGCACCGTAACGGTGCGACCGGGCAAAGCAAGCGACCCTTTTAAAACCGTGGTTTCACGCTTGTCCACTCAGGCTGATAGCGCTGCATCTGTTTCACGTCGTCGCGCTGGCGAATGCCGCAACTCAAGTACTGGTCATGGAGCTTGCCCAGTTGATCGTGGTCCAGTTCGAGCCCCAGCCCAGGTGCGCGGGTGATTGTCACGCAGCCGTCGACAATCGGCACCTTGCCACCCTTGATCACCTCCTCGTCCGGTTCCTGCCACGGGTAATGGGTGTCGCAGGCGTAATCGAGATTGGGCACTGCAGCGGCAACATGGGCCATGGCCATCAGGCTGATGCCCAGGTGCGAGTTGGAGTGCATCGACACGCCCAGGCCAAAGGTGTCACACATTTTGGCCAGCACCTGGGTGTCGCGCAGCCCACCCCAATAGTGGTGGTCGGCCAGCACGATCTGCACGCTGTCTTGCGCTACGCTGCGGCGAAATTCGTCGAAGTCGGTGACCACCATATTGGTGGCCAGGGGCAGTCCGGTGCGGGCGTGCAGCTCGGCCATGCCGTCCAGGCCTGGCGTCGGGTCTTCGTAATATTGCAGGTCATCGCCGAGCAGTTGTGCCATACGCACCGAGGTTGCCAGGGACCAGTTGCCATTCGGGTCGATGCGCAGCGGAACCCCCGGGAACGCCTCCTTCAGGGCTTTAATGCAGGCCACTTCGTGTTCGGGATCCAGGGCGCCGGCCTTGAGCTTGATGCTTTTGAACCCATGGCTTTCAATCATTCGCCGCGCCTGGGCGACGATCTGTGGCGCGCTCAGCGCCTCGCCCCAGTTGTCTGGCTTGTAGGGCGAATCGATGTGCTGGGCGTATTTGAAAAACAGGTAGGCGCTGAAGGGGATGCGGTCGCGGATCGCCCCGCCGAGCAAGTCAACCAGCGGCACATTCAGCGCGTGGGCCTGCACGTCGAGGAAGGCCACCTCAAAGGCCGAGTAGGCATTGCTCACCGCCTTGCTGGCATGGGAGCCCGGCGCCAGTTCGGCGCCGGGCAGGCTGGTGGTCTTTTGCGCGGCCACGGTGGTCTGCACGATGGCGCGCAGCTGGTTGAGCTGGAACGGATCAAGGCCGATGAGCTGTGGCGCGACCTGCTGCTGAATCGCCAGCGCCGGTGCATCGCCATAGCTCTCACCCAGCCCGATATAGCCGGTGTCGCTCTCGATTTCGATGATCGAGCGCAACGCGAAGGGTTCATGAATACCGCTGGCGTTCAGCAGTGGTGGATCGCGGAAGGCAATCGGGGTGACGCTGACACGGATGATTTTCAAGAGATAGCTCCCTGTTGGCCTGAACGCAAGGTGTGATGAGAATCGCGAGGTTGGCTGACGACCGGTTCGACGGGTGCCGTGCTGGCGGGTACGCCGCTGCGTGGCGCAGTGCGGGCAAAAAACACCACCACTGCCGCTATCAGCGAGGTTGCCGCCAGGCCATACAGCCCGCCCTGGATGGAGCCGGTGGTCTGCTCGAGAAAGCCAAAGGTGGTCGGCGCGACGAATCCGCCCAGGTTGCCGACCGAGTTGATCAACGCGATCACCGCCGCAGCGATGCGCGCATCCAGGTAGCCCTGGGGAATCGGCCAGAACAACGCCGAGGCCGCCTTGAAACCAATCGCGGCAAAACAGATGGCGACAAATGCAAACACCGGCCCGCCGGTGGTGGACATGAACATGCCGAACGCGGCGATCACCAGCATCAGCGATACCCAGGCCTGCTGGTGTTTCCACTTGCTGGCCAGAGCAGCAAAGCCGTACATGGCGATGATGGAAATCAACCACGGAATCGAGTTGAACAGGCCGACCTGAAAGTCGCCGAGGCTGCCCATCTGTTTGATCATGCTCGGCAGCCAGAAGGTCGCGCCGTAAATGGTCAGGGCAATCGAGAAGTAGATAAAGCAGAACAACGCGATCTGTTTATCGGCCAGCAATTTGAACATCGACGGCCGGCTGACCTGCGCCGCCTCACGCGCCAGTTGCTCAAGCGCAATGGCGCCGACCAGCGCCTGCTTTTCTTCGTCGCTGAGCCACGTGGCCTGATGGGGATGGGATTGCAGCCAGAACCACACAAACCCGCAGAGCACGATGGAGGCAAAACCTTCAATAAGAAACATCCACTGCCAGCCATGCAGGCTCAGGCCGCTCACACTCAGCAGCGCGCCTGACACCGGACCGGAAATCACCGAGGCGATGGCCGAACCGCTGAGGAAAATCGCCATGGCCTTGCCGCGCTCGCTGGCCGGCAACCACTGAGTAAAGTAATAAATGATGCCCGGGAAAAACCCGGCTTCGGCGGCGCCGAGGACAAAGCGCAGCACATAGAAACTGGTCTCGCCCTGCACAAAGGCCATGGCCATGGCGGCCGCGCCCCAGGTGAACATGATGCGCGTCAGCCAGGCACGGGCCCCGTAGCGCTGCAACAGCAGATTGGACGGTACTTCGAACAGCGCGTAGCCGATGAAGAACAAACCCGCGCCCAGGCCATAGGCCGCGGCGCCAATGCCCAGATCGGTTTCCAGATGGCTGCGCACAAAGCCGATATTGACCCGGTCGATGTAGTTGACGATGAACATCACCACAAACAGCGGCAGGACATGGCGCTTGACCTTGGCCGCCGCACGGGCGAGCACAGTTGGGTCGGGCGAACTCTGGACGGTATTCAAGGGCGACTCCCGTTGATTTATTTTTTTAGGGACGTCGGGATGATGGACGCTGGGTATTGATCCCGTCTAATCTAACTTGGCATTCGATTGATACCTGGATTAGATCAATGTTCGAACTGACTCAGTTGCGCTGTTTTACCACGGTGGCTACCGAACTCAATTTCCGGCGTGCTGCGGAGCGGTTGAACATGACCCAGCCGCCGCTGAGCCGGCAGATCCAGTTGCTGGAGCATCACCTCGGAGTGGAACTGTTCACCCGAACTACCCGCAGCGTGACGCTCACCGCCGCAGGCCGGGCTTTTTTCGTCGAGGCGCAGAACCTGCTCGAGCGCGCCCAGCAAGCTGCCGTGACCGCACGGCGCTTTGCCGAAGGGGATATCGGCACGGTGAACATCAGTTTCGTGGGCAGCGCGGTGTATGAGTTTCTGCCCAAGGTCATCGCCGAAGCGCGGCTCAAGCAGCCCCATGTGCGCATTGATCTGGCCGAGATGAACACCTATCAACAGCACGAAGCCCTGCGCGCGCGCCGCATTGACCTGGGTATCGTGCGCGCGCCCCTGCTCGAGCCCGGCTACGCCACCGAATGCCTGGTGCGCGAACCCTTCGTGCTGGCTGTGCATTGCAGGCATCCACTGGCCCAGGCCGAGCACGTCTCGGTGCAGGACCTGGATGCGCAGCCCTTCCTCATGTACGCCCACTCGGCCTATCCGCCATTCAACGAGCTGCTTACGGGCATGCTGCGCTCAGCCCGCGTGGCGCCGGAATACGTGCAATGGCTGGGTTCTTCCCTGACCATTCTGGCGCTGGTCAACGCCGGCATGGGCCTGGCCCTGGTGCCCCGTTGTGCCAGCAGTGTGGTGTTCAAGAACGTGGTCTTTCGCGAAATCGATCTTGGCGAAGGTGTGCAGAGCGAACTGCACCTGATCTGGCGCGAACACAATGACAATCCGGCGTTTGCCATGCTGCTTGAGGCTATTCGCAAGGCGGTGCATGGCGGTTGGGAAAGTGGTCATTGATCGTGCTCACGCAGCATAAATGACGGTTTGCGCAAGGTCGGCCGACAGGGGTTGCCGGGTAAAGTAGATGTCGCCGTCGTCGGTATGAATTTCGTAATCCACTTTGCGCGCCGAAGGCACTGCCGGGCCGGTATGCTTGATGATTTTGCGCACGCGCTGGAATTTCACCCCCAGGGTGCCGTTCTGGACAGGGCCGGTGAGCACGTTGACACTTTGAAACCAGCCATCGTCGCGTTTGCTGGCCAACAGCGCATTGGCCATCGCCTCAAACCGCTCCAGGCGGGTGAACCCCCACAGTGTCGGCGCTTCGATGGCTTCGCCTTGACCGGCCGCACCGGTAAACACGAATAGATTGATCGTCGGATTGTCTTCGCAGAAGAAGTCATAAGGCAGCAGCCCGTCGATCATTTTCCGCCCTGAAACAAACCCCTTTTTATGCACCTGAAACATCGCTGCCTCTACTCAATCAATGGCTTTGCCGAGCGCAGAGTCTAAAGAGGTGGCAGGTTCAGAGCCGTCAAGCGAGTGTAATTTCGCGTAAAGACCGCGCCCTCGGCAAACTGATTTCCACGGTCAATCCGCCCTCCTGCTCATTGCGCGCCACGATACTGCCCTGGTGCATTTCCAGGGCACTGTGGGCAATCGCAAAACCCAGGCCAAAGCCGACGCTGGTGTCGCCACCGCCGCGTTCGAACGGCTGAAAGATGCTCTGCAGCCGGGTCTCGTCAACCCCCGGCCCCTGATCAGTGATGCGTACCCACAGATACGCCCCATCGTCACTGAGCCGGGTAGATACCTGCACCGTAGTATTCGGCCGGGTATAGCGCACGGCGTTGCGTATCACGTTCTCGAAACAGCGGTACATCAGCTCGCCATTCACGCAGGCGATAAAAGGTGGCCCGCCCTGCAACTGTACCTGACAGCCTTTGATGTCCGCCTCGAATTGCGCATCCTCAACGATCATCGCCAGTAATTCGCTGATGTCGAACGGTTCGCGCTCGATGCTCTCGGGCCGCCCTTGCAGGCGCGCCAGCGTCAGCAACGCTTCGATCAAGGCATCCATGCGCTCGGACTCGCGCTCGATGCGCTCAAGCATGTCCACACGCTCGCTGTCCTGACGCAACAGCCCAATGGCCGCGCGCATGCGCGTCAGCGGTGAACGCAGCTCATGGGAAATATCGTGAAGCAATCTGTGCTGGGCTTGCACCAGCAACTTGAGCTGGTTGGCCATGCGGTCGCATTCGCCAGCCAGGTCGGCGATTTCGTCGCGACGCTTGCCCATCATCGGTTTGACGCGAACATCGAAACGCCCCTGGGCCACCTCGCCCATCGCACGACGCAAACTGGCCAGGGGCCACGCCAGGTAGTAGGCCAGAAACCCGCTGAACAGTGCGCTCATCAAGGTACCGATGATCAGCGGCACCTGCAGGCCGGGGCCGCCGTGCTCATAGCTGATCGGGTGGGTGGAGCGCAGCGACAGAATGAGACCTTCCTTGCTGATCACCGTCTGCTCATAGGCCGGCGACAGCACTGCGGAGCCGGCCAGCAGTTGCCCGGCATTGTCATACACGCCGATTGCCTGATCGGGCGGACGTCGCCAGGTCGCCAGCAGCTCGGCTCCAGACTCAACGCCGAACTGGCGCAGCAGCGCGGCCTCGCTGGCCAGGATAACTTTCAAATTGGGGTCGTCCGGCTCGAACGTTTCCACCTCATGCACCCCGACCCCGGCAAAAAAGGTCAGGCTCGTCGCCAGCCAGAACGCCAGGAACAGCTTCCAGAACAGCCGGCTGGGTTTCATCATTCGGCAATCAACTGATAGCCAAGACCGCGTACGCTCTGGATCCATGCCTTGCCGTCGCTGCGCGGCCCCAGCTTCTGGCGAATGCTGCTGATGTGCACGTCGATACGCCGGTCATAGCGTTTGAGCGGCGCCCCCAGGGCATTGAGCGACAAATCGGTCTTGTTCACCACCTGACCTGCGCATTTGGCCAGTTCCTCCAGCAGGCTGAACTCGGTGCTGGTCACCCCCAGCTCACGACCACGCCACCGGGCTTCGCGCTTGGCCGGCCACAACACCAGCTCACCGGTGCGGATGACGTCTGCCGTCGGACGATCCGCCGGCTGCACCCGCCGCATGATGGCACGCAGACGCGCCACCAGCTCTCCGGGAGAGCTGGGCTTGGGCACGTAGTCGTCCGCGCCCAGCTCAAGGCCGGCAATACGGTCGATATTGTCGCCACGGGCGGTGAGCAGCACGATCGGCACCTGGCTGACGGCGCGGATACGCCGCAGCACCTCTATCCCGGACACCTGCGGCAACATCACGTCCAGCACCACGATGCTATAGCGGCCCGACAGCGCCTGCTCCTCACCCTCCTCGCCGGTAGGCACGGCGGTCGCGTCGAAACCTTCACGCGCCAGGTACTGCCTGAGCATTTCGGTGAGGTCTTCATCGTCATCAACCAACAGTACTGAAATCATCGCCAGCTCCCCGGTCAGGGTGCGCACATTATCGGTTTTCGCTGACCAGCGTCATGACGTCATTCCAACCTTTACCTAACTTGACACTGGGTTAACCGCACCATACCCACCGCGCTCTTATGCTGCCGCGTCGATGTGTTCTGGAAAGATTTTGATGATTTCTTCGCGCTTGCTCTGCACGGTTGCGCTATTGCTTGATATTTCATTGCTACAGGCCCAAACCCTGACGATTGCGGATATCCGTATCAACGGCCTGCAAAGGGTCTCGGCTGGCAGCGTTTTCGGTGCACTGCCACTAAACATAGGTGAGGAAGCGGACGCCCGCCAACTGGCGCAGGCCACCCGCGCGCTGTTCAAGACCGGATTGTTTCAGGACATCCAGCTGGCACGGGAAAACGATGTGCTGATCATCAATGTGGTGGAGCGCCCGAAGGTTTCCAGCATCACGATTGAAGGTAACAAAGCCATCGCAACCGACGATCTGTTGAAAGGCATGAAACAGGCCGGGCTGGGCGAAGGCGAGATTTTCCAGCGTGCCACCCTCGAAGGCCTGCGCAACGAGCTGGCGCGCCAGTACGTTGCCCAGGGCCGCTACTCGGCTTCGGTCGATGCCCAGGTAATCACCCTGCCACGCAACCGGGTCGAGCTCAAAGTCACGATAGATGAAGGCGCCGTCGCCGCCATCAGCCATATCAACGTGGTCGGCAACACGGTATTCAGCGACGAAGAGCTCGCCGATCAATTCACCCTGAAAACCAGCAACTGGCTGTCGTTCTTCAGGAACGATGACAAATACGCCCGCGAGAAGCTCTCCGGCGACCTTGAACGGCTTCGCTCCTACTATCTGGACCGTGGCTATATCAACATGGATATCAGCTCGACGCAGGTCTCCCTCACGCCAGACAAAAAGCACGTCTACATTACCGTCAACATTCAGGAGGGCCGCCGCTACCGGGTGCGCGACGTCACACTCAGCGGTGACCTGAAAATCCCGGAAGACCAGGTACAGTCACTGCTGCTGGTGCGCAGGGGCCAGGTATTTTCACGACAACTGATGACCACAACGGTTGAGCTGATCACACGCCGCCTCGGCAATGACGGCTACACATTCGCCAACGTCAATGGCGTACCCCAGGTGCACGAGGACGATCACACGGTGAGCCTGGTGTTTGCCATCGACCCCGGCAAGCGTGCCTACGTGAATCGCATCAATTTTCGCGGCAATACCAAGACCCAGGATCAGGTGCTGCGCCGCGAAATGCGCCAGATGGAAGGAGGATGGGCATCCACTTTCCTCATCGACCAGTCCAAGGTACGTCTTGAGCGCCTGGGCTTCTTCAAGGAGGTCAATGTCGAGACGCCGCCAGTGCCGGGCACCGATGACCAGCTGGATGTGAACTACAGCGTGGAGGAGCAATCGTCCGGTTCCATCACCGCCAGTGTCGGGTTCGCCCAGAGCGCCGGGCTGATCCTGAGCGGGTCGATCAGCCAGCGCAACTTTCTCGGCAGCGGGAATTACGCCAGCCTGGGCTTGACCCGCTCCACCTACCAGAGCAAATACAACCTGGGCTTTACAGATCCGTACTTCACCAAGGACGGGGTCAGCCTGGGTTACAACGGTTTTTACAGCAAGACCGATTACAACAATTACTACGACAACGGACGCTCCTATTACGCGCTCAACAGTTTTGGCCTGGGCGCGAAAATCGGCTACCCGATCAGCGAAACTTCACGTTTGAGTTTCGGCCTTACGGCACAACGTGACAGTATCGAGCCGGGCACCTACAGCGCCGATGAAATCTATGAGTTCATTGGCCGAGAGGGCAAGGCGTTCACCAACTTCAAGGCTGAACTTGGCTGGTCGGAATCGACCCTGAACAAAGGCATCCTCGCCACACGCGGGCACTCGCAGAGCCTGAACATGACGGTGACAGTGCCCGGCAGCGACCTCAGCTTCTACAAGCTCGACTATACCGGCCAGACGTTCGTGCCGCTGAGCACTGACACCGCCCTGCGCCTGCATACCAAGCTCGGCTACGCCAGTGGCTACGGTTCCACCGATGGCCTGCCCTTCTATGAAAACTACACCGCCGGCGGCGAAGGCTCAGTGCGCGGCTTCAAAAGCGGTACGCTAGGGCCCCGCAACACGCCCGCGACCGGAGCCTATTCCCGCCAGGGGCAGGCGTACTACACCGACCGTGACCGCGATGCGCTGGGCGGCAACGTCCTGATCACGGGCGGCATGGAATACCTGTTCCCCATACCCTTCGTCAAAGACACCAAATCCTTGCGCACTTCCGTGTTCTGGGACGTGGGCAGCGTCTACGCGGATAAATGCTACGTCAGCACCACCCAGGGATGCGGCACTATCGGGCTGGGTCAACTGGCCAGCTCGGTAGGTGTCGGCGTGACCTGGTACAGCCCGTTGGGCCCATTGAGCGTCAATCTGGCCTATCCGATTCGCACCCCTGAAAATGCAGATACACAGATATTCCAGTTCTCCCTGGGCCAGAGTTTCTGAGTGCACGCACACCTGAAATCTCACTCCGAGGCCTGTCGATACTGCCTCGGGGTGAAGCCGGTGGAGGATTTGAACTGGCGGGTAAATGCACTGTGATCGGTGTACCCACACTGCAACGCCACCTCGGTAATCGGCAGCTCGGAATGCAGCAACAGTCGATGAGCATGCTCCAGGCGCACCTTCTGGATCATCTGCCGGGGCGTAAGCTGGAACACGCGCTTGCAGTAGCGCTCCAGCTGCGCCACGGAAATTCCGGCGATGCGCGTCAGTTCCACAAGGGTTACACGGCGGTGAAAATGTGCGCGAATGTATTCGTCGACCGCCGCCAACCGCTGGTAGGCCGGGTGAGATTCGCTCGCCGACTGCAGATCGACCGAAATACCCGCCAGGCCAATGATCTGGCCGACATCGTTGTACAGCGGCCATTTGTGGGTAAGGCACCAGCCGGGCTCGCGAGTGCCGTAGAGGTGCAATTCGAGCTGGTCTTCAAGCACAACGCCGGCTTGCAATACGCGCCGATCCTGCTCGGTATAGCCGGGGCCCAGTTGCGCGGGAAACACTTCTGCGCTGGTCTTGCCCAACAGCGGCTGCAGCTGCCTGAGGCCGCAACGCTGCACCAGCGTGCGGTTGGCGAGCACGTAGCGGGCATCGCTGTCCTTGATGAAGATCGTCGCATTGGGGATCACATCCAGCAGCGGTAACAGTTGCGCCACGCCAGCCAGCAAGTGCTCGATGCTCTGGGGGCGACAGCCCTGGATAAGGTTCGCAAACGCGCTGTGCATCATGAATCTGACCGCCCCTTCATACGTCGAAGTCCAGCAGATTGCCCCATGCCTAAGGCGCTGTCGAGCACGGCCATTGTGCCGAAATCGTCATCCACAGTTGCGCAAAACATCAATCGGCTTGCGGCCGACCCGTTCAGGCTAGGCCAGTCACAAGAAGACGCGGCCATGACTTCTCCCGGCAACGTGCACTGACGGAGCGCTCCATGAAACGATTGCATGTCATCGACTCCCACACCGGCGGCGAACCCACGCGCCTGGTCCTCAACGGCTTTCCTGCACTGGCCGGTACCACCATGGCCGCCCAGCTCGAAAACCTGCGCGCACACCATGATCAATGGCGCCGCGCCTGCCTGCTGGAGCCGCGCGGCAACGATGTGCTGGTGGGCGCGCTGTATTGCCAGCCGGTAACGCCGGGTGCCACCTGCGGGGTGATCTTCTTCAACAATGCCGGTTACCTCGGCATGTGCGGCCACGGCACGATCGGCCTGGTAACCTCTTTGCATTTTCTCGGCCATATCGGCCCGGGCGACCACCTCATCGACACGCCGGTCGGGAGCGTAACCGCCACGCTGCACACCAACGGCGCCGTTACTCTGCGCAATGTGCCCGCCTGGCGCTACCGCAAACAGGTTGCGGTGCAGGTACCTGGCCATGGCGTGGTACATGGCGATATCGCCTGGGGCGGCAACTGGTTTTTCCTGGTCTCGGACCACGGCCAGGCGTTGCACATGAGCCATGTCGACGCGCTCAGCGACTACACCTGGACGCTGCTCAAGGCCCTCCAGGATCAGGGCATTCACGGGGCGGAAGGTGCGCTGATCGACCATGTCGAATTGTTCGCCGATGACGCCCAGGCTGACAGCCGCAACTTCGTCATGTGCCCAGGCAAAGCCTACGACCGCTCGCCCTGCGGCACCGGCACCAGCGCCAAGCTCGCCTGCCTGGCCGCCGACGGGAAACTCGCCGAAGGCGACATCTGGTTACAGGCCGGTATTACCGGCAGCCAATTCGAAGGCCGTTATGAATGGGATGGCGAACAGGTGCGGCCGTTCATCACCGGCCGCGCCTACGTGACCGCCGACAGCGTACTGCTGATCGACGAGCAGGACCCTTTTGCCTGGGGCATCTGCGCCCCGACCCTATTCGTCTGACACAAGGAGTTGCGACAATGACCCAGAACATCTTCAGCGGCTGCATCCCTGCCCTCATGACGCCCTGCACCGCCGCGCGCACGCCCGACTTCGACGCGCTGGTCGCCAAAGGCCGCGAGCTGATCGATATCGGCATGAGCGCCGTGGTGTACTGCGGCTCGATGGGCGACTGGCCGCTGCTCACCGACGCCCAGCGTCAGGAAGGCGTGGCGCGCCTGGTGGCCGCGGGGGTGCCAACCATTGTCGGCACTGGCGCGGTGAACAGTCGTGAGGCCGTGGCCCATGCAGCGCATGCCGCCAAGGTCGGCGCCCAGGGCCTGATGGTGATTCCCCGCGTACTCTCCCGAGGCGGATCCGCTACCGCGCAAAAGGCCCACTTCGCAGCGATCCTCAATGCAGCGCCGAACCTGCCGGCGGTGATCTACAACAGCCCCTATTACGGTTTCGCAACGCGTGCCGAGCTGTTCTTCGAGCTGCGCCGCCAGCACCCGAACCTGATCGGCTTCAAGGAATTCGGCGGCGCCGCCGACCTGCGCTACGCCGCCGAGAACATCACGTCCCAGGACGACGACGTGACCCTGATGGTCGGCGTCGACACCCAAGTGGTGCATGGCTTCGTCAATTGCAACGCCACCGGGGCCATCACCGGCGTCGGCAACGCGTTGCCACGGGAAGTGCTGCAACTGGTGGCGCTGAGCCAGAAGGCCGCCCTGGGCGACGCCAAGGCCGCTCGCCTGGCCCGCGAGCTGGAAACAGCGCTGGCGGTGCTGTCTTCCTTCGATGAAGGCTGCGACCTGGTGCTGTATTACAAGCACCTGATGGTGCTCAACGGGGACCAGGGTTACGCGCTGCACTTCAACGAGACCGATGAGCTCAGCGATGCCCAGCGGCGCTATGCCGAGCAGCAATACACATTGTTCCGCAACTGGTATGCCAGTTGGACGGCCGAGGTGTTGGTGTAGGAGCGAACAGGTCATGTGCGATCACCCCCCGCCAGACATCACTGTCGTCGGCGCCGGCATCATCGGTGTTGCCTGTGCTCTGCAACTCTCGCGGCAAGGACGCCAGGTGCAGGTGATCGACGCGCAGGAACCGGGCATGGGCGCCTCGTACGGCAACGCCGGCCATCTTGCGACCGAGCAGGTGTTTCCGATCGCCGACCTGGCGATCCTCAAACGCCTGCCCGCGATGCTGCTGGACCCCACGGGCCCGCTGCGCCTGGACTGGAAATACCTGCCCCGCGCCCTGCCCTGGTTCGCCCGGCTGCTGCTCAACCTGCGGCCGGACGCCTATCGACGCACAGTGGCAGGTCTTCGGGCCCTGAATGAAGGCAGCCTGGACGCCTGGCGCCGCCTGCTTGAGTCCATCGGACAGCCACAACTGCTGCGCAACGACGGCTCGTTGCTGGTATTCGAGCGAGCCGATTCGCGAAACGCCATCGATGCCTTGCAACAGCGCATGCAGCAACACGGCGTACCGGTGACCTTCTGGCCGGGCGATGCGGTCCGGGCGGGTGCGCCGCAGTTGAGTGAGCGCATCCAGGGCGGTTTGTTTTTTCCGGGCACCGGGCACTTTATCGATCCCTACACGGTGGTGCATGCTCTGGTTAATGCTGCCAAGGCCAACGGTGTACGTTTTATCCAGCGCAAGGTACTCGATGGACGGATTGAAGGCGATGGCGTCACGCTGGCGACCGACCAGGGAACCCTCACCGCACGGCAGGTCCTGATTGCCTGCGGCGCCCACTCCGCCAAACTGACGGAGGCCCTGACCGGCAAGAAAGTCCCGCTGGACACGGAACGCGGCTACCACCTGATGCTGCCCCACGAGCACGGCAGGCTGCCGCTGGCGGTCACCTCGCTGGAGCGCAAGTTCATCATGACCCCCATGAACGGCGGCCTGCGCCTGGCCGGCACGGTGGAATTCGCCGGACTGGACCGCCCCGCCAACATGGAACGCGCATGGCAACTGTACCGTCTGAGCCAGGGCCTGTTCCGCAAAGACTTGAACCGCCACAACGCGACCCCCTGGATGGGGTTTCGGCCGTCCCTGCCGGACTCGCTGCCGATCATTGATCAAGTCTGTGGGGGCAAGGTGCTGCTCGCGTTCGGTCACCAGCATCTGGGGCTGACCCAGGCCGCGGTGACAGCACAGATGATTGGGCAAATGCTGTCTCATCAAAACGTCCCGCAATGGGCGTCGTATCGTCTTTCACGGTTCTGAGGGTTAAAAATCAGAATCAAATCCTGGAAGCGGGTCTTTCTGTGGCAAGCGGGCTTGCACTAATACCAGTCAGTTAAACGCAGCTCCCCTGTGGGAGCGGTGGGTCTTCAACATCAATGTTTGCTGGGCCGACGCCATCGGGAGCAAGCCCCCTCCCACATTTTGTACAGAGTTCGCAAACCATTCCGGTCGGCTCTCAGGCCGCCGCGCTTTTGATCTTGATCTTAGGCGCCCCGTCAAACACGCTGGCCGAACGCAGGTTTTGGAGCGTGGCGGCGGCCCACGGATTCAAGCCTGTATTCGGGCACACCGAGCCTAGGCGAGGTGCCGAGTGGTGGGGCGGAGGCTTTTTGGTTACTTTTGTGCCTTTACAAAAGTGACCCGCCGTAAGGGCGGAACCCTAGGCCGCCGTTACCGCAGGAACGGATATGTACACCGTCACACAGCTATCGGGAGCAAGCCCCCTCCCACATTTGGACCCAGTGAAATTCGCAACCAGAGTCCTTCTACAGTAGGCCTGCCCTACTTCACCAACCGCTTCTCCTTGGAGGGGCGATATCCGAAATACGCGCTGTAACACTTGCTGAAATGACTCGGCGATACAAACCCGCACGCCACCAGCACATCCACCTGTGACAACTCGGTGTGCTGCAACAAGCGTCGCGCCTCGGTGACGCGCAGTTCCATGTAATAGCGCTGCGGCGTGGTGCCCAATTGCTCCTTGAACAGCCGTTCGAGCTGACGCCGGGAACGCCCGGCGTAAACGGCCAGTTGGTCGAGTTCGAGGGGTTCCTCAAGGTTGGCGTCCATCAACTTGACCACTTCGCGCAGGGGCGCGCTGACGCAGACGTTTTCGGTCGGTTTGATGCGCCGATAGCGTGACTCCTCGAACGCCAGAATATCTTCGATACCTTCAACCAGCGCCTTGCCATGCAGGCTCTTGATCCAGTCCAGCGCCATATTGAAGGCGCCCGAAGGGCTGGAGGCGGTGAGCCGGTCGCGGTCGATCACGAAGGGTTCGCTGGTGACCTGGGCCGCCTTGGACACTTCCGCAAGTGCCGGCCGGTGCTCCGGGTGGATTGCGCAGCGATAACCCTGCAACAACCCGGCGCGTCCCAGAAACCAGGAGCCATTCCACAACCCGGCGAGACTGATGCCTTGTTCGGCGGCGCTGCGCAGCAGATGGGTGAAGTCTTCGCTGGCCTTGAGCTCGGTGCGAAAGCCGCCGCAGATCACCAGCAGGTCCAGGTCATGCAACGCCGCCGCATCAAGCACAGCGTCGGGGCGAATCACCAGGCCCAGGTCACTGATGACTTCGCCCTCACCCCAGCCGAAGGTGCGCGAGGCGAACAACTCGGGGCGCAGCAGGTTGGCGGTGACCAGGGTATCGAGGGTCTGGGTGAATGCCGGCAGGGAAAAGTGTTCAAGCAACAGAAAGCCGACGCGAGCGACCGAGGCCAACTGCCCGGGATTTTCGTTGAGGTAACGCAGGTTCTTGCCTTTCATGCCGCCGCTGAATTGACGTCTTTCCATCGCAGGGTTGGCCCACTTTTATTGTTGATTGCGTGGGCGCCATCTTAGGGGCAAATCGGCTGGCTGTCTCAACCGGTGGGTAAACAGTCACCTCTTTAAAACCCTTGCCTCATACGACAAATCGCAATCTGATACGGTTTTATATTCGCCAGCTGCCTCTGTACCGAAAACGCCTGCAGAGGGACAATGGCGCCAACCCGACATTTCTGTCGCCCAACTTCTCGGAGGCTTCATGACCAAGATGGCACTTTTTCTGTTCGGTTTTCTGGTACTGACCATTGGTATCGGCCTACTGGCGACGATATCGCCGGTCTAAGGTTCATCGACCTCTGCCCCATGCGTGTCTTCGCTGTGCAAAAGTACGGCGCACAAAGCAGCTCCGCAAGCGTCATTCCATTCGATTGAGGGCGAAAGATTTCCAGCAAAGCGCTTTCGGCCATCAAAACGCCATAATCTCTGCTATTGTCCAAAGACCTCATCTCCTCATCATCGCCCTCAGGCGATCTTCTGTGAGCATGCTCTGCGACATCGGCGTTTTCGGTGTCGGCCCTCAATAGCATGGAACGCCCAAGCGATGGATACACCGCCACCCACACCGTCGCAATCGCGCGCCGAAAAGATCGTCGAATTCAAACGTCAGAAAACCCTGCTCAAGACCGGCGCGCTGCAGGATGCCATTTTCAACAGCGCGTATTTCTCCAGTATCGCCACCGATGAAAAAGGCGTGATCCAGATCTTCAACGTCGGTGCCGAACGCATGCTCGGCTATGCCGCCGCCGACGTGGTCAACCGCATCACCCCTGCCGACATCTCTGACCCGGCCGAGCTGATCACTCGCGCCGCCGCGCTCAGCCTGGAGCTCGACACACCCATCACACCAGGGTTCGAGGCGCTGGTGTTCAAGGCCTCGCGGGGTATCGAAGACATTTACGAGCTGACGTATATCCGCAAGGATGGCAGTCGCTTGTCAGCCATGGTCTCGGTGACAGCGTTACGCAACCGCAATGACATGATCATCGGCTACCTGTTGATCGGCACCGACAACACCGCGCGCAAGCAGGAAGAAGCCGAGCGCAAAGGCTTCGAACGCGCCCTCGAAGAAAAGAACCTGGAGCTGGAACACGCCAGCCACATGAAGTCCGAATTCCTCGCCACCATGTCCCATGAGTTGCGCACGCCGTTGAACGCGGTGATCGGCTTTTCCGAAGCCCTCAAGGATGGGCTGGTGGGCGACATGAGCGACACCCAGCGTGAATACATCGGCGACATTTTTACCAGCGGCCAGCACTTGCTGTCGCTGATCAATGACATTCTCGACCTGTCCAAAGTCGAGGCCGGGATGATGGACCTGGAGCTGGAAGCCGTTGAACTGTCGGGCTTGCTCGCCAACAGTCTGTTGATCGTGCGCGAAAAAGCCGCGCTGCAGCGTATCCAGTTGAAACTCGACAGCCCGGACGACTTCGGCTGGCTCGAGCTGGACCTGCGCAAGACCAAACAGATCGTCTACAACCTGCTGGCCAACGCGGTCAAATTCAGCGAGCACGGCAGCTCGGTGACCCTGGCCGTGCGCGAAGTCAGCCGCGATCAGGTCGGTCTGGTGCCCGGCGACTGGCCAGTGCACAACTTTGCGTTGCCGCCCGGCTCGCACACACAGTTTCTCGAACTGAGCGTCAGCGATACCGGCATCGGTATTGCCAGGGACGACATGGGCAAGCTGTTCAAAGCCTTCAGCCAGATCGACAGCAGCCTGGCGCGCAAATTCGAAGGCACAGGTCTTGGCCTGGCGATGGTCAAGCAGTTGACCGACCTGCATGGCGGCAGCGTCGCCGTGGCCAGCCGCGAAGGCCTCGGTGCGCGCTTTGTGGTGTGGCTGCCGCTGCGCCGGACTCTGGAGGCCACATGGCCGCAATCCTGATCGTCGAAGACAACGAAGCCAACATGCGCCTGGCTCGTCTGCTGCTGGTGAATGCCGGCCACAGCGTGTTGTGGGCCGCCGACGCCGAAAGCGGCCTGACCATGGCGCGCGAGCTACAACCGGCGCTGATTCTGATGGACATTCAACTGCCTGGCATGGACGGCCTGGCGGCAACACGCTTGCTCAAGCAAGACCCACATACCGCGCATATCCCGGTGATCGCCCTCACCGCCATGGCCATGAAAGAGGACCGGGAAAAAACCCGCCTGGCCGGCTGCGACGCCTATGTGATCAAACCCCTGCGCTACAAGGAGCTGTACCAGGTGATCGACACCCTGCTGAACCCGTCCATTACACCTCTAGCATGAGTCCTCTCCATGGCCAGCTCACCTGCAACGCTGTTGATCGTTGATGACGACGCTCATATACGCAAACTCCTGGAAACCCTGCTGCACCACGAGGGCTACCTGACCCTGAGCGCCGCCAGCGGTGAAGAGGCCTTGCACCTGATAGCCAGCACCCCGCCCGACCTGGTGTTGCTGGACGTCATGATGCCCGGCATGGACGGCTACGAAGTGGCCAGCCAGCTCAAGGGCAATCCCGTCACCGCGAATATCCCGATCATCATGCTCTCGGCGCTCAGCGAATCCGAGGCTCGGGTCAACGGCCTGCAAAGCGGTGCCGAGGAGTTCATCACCAAGCCGGTGGAGCGCCTGGAGCTGTGGCTGCGGGTGCGCAATCTGCTGCGACTGAAGGCCCACAGCGATCAGCTCAGACAGCACAACCTGATGCTCGAACAGCAGTTGCTGAAACACACCAGTCCAAACGCGCAGATGAACGTGCATGACCTGGCCCGCCAGGACCTGGAATACGCCCTGCGTGCAGCGGTTGAACGCAATGAGTTCGCCCTGCACTACCAGCCCAAGGTCGAGCTGGCCAACGGCGAAGTCTGTGCCCTGGAGGCCTTGCTGCGCTGGGATCGGCCTGGCTATGGCCCGGTCTCACCTGCCGTGTTTGTTCCTGTACTGGAAGACCTTGGCCTGATCGTGCCGGTGGGCCGCTGGGTGATCGAGCGCGTCTGCCAACAGATCGCCACGTGGCAGTTCAACGGCATAGGCGCGGTGGAGGTGTCGGTCAACGTGTCCGGCCATCAATTGATTGAGGGTGACCTGATCGCCGATATCGAGCGCACCCTGGTCACCACCGGAGTGGAGGCACACTGGCTGGAGGTGGAGCTCACCGAGAGCTCACTGATGGAAAACACCGAGCACACCATCGCCGCCCTGCAACGCTTGCGCGCCATGGGGGTAAAAATCTCCATCGACGACTTCGGCACGGGCTACTCAAGCCTGGCGTACCTGCGACGGTTTCCCATCGATACGTTGAAGATCGATATCGCGTTCATCCGTGAGGTCACCACCAACCCGCAGGATGCGGCGATCACGCGCACCATCATCGAACTGGCCCACAGCCTGAACCTGCGGGTGGTCGCCGAGGGCGTCGAGACCCAGGCGCAGTTGACGTTCCTGAAAGAGGCCGGCTGCGACCAGATTCAGGGGTATCTGTTCAGCCGACCGTTGCCGGTGGAGACGCTGGAGCGGTTATTGCTGGATAGAATGAAGTAAGCCTACGCAGCCCGATCAGGTGAGCGGCCTCGTCACAGGAATGAGCTCGCCTGAAACCACGCATGGCTGAATCGAAACACAATGTCATCTAATGCACGATAGCGCGAGGGAATCAATAACGTGACCGGGGCAACAGAAGGTTAGTAGCCTCTCAGCCCAAAAAAGGCCTCTTCATGCAACGTATCTCCACTCTCACCCCAGCGTTCAATCAGCCATTACCTGCCCTGCCAACCGCCTCCGGGCAACCACTTTCCAGACAACAGCGCGACGCCCAGGCGCCCCCCGAACCTGGCACTTCCCGCGCCGACGGCGACCGCGAACTGGCCATGCAATACCGCAACGCGCTCCTTGTTGCCGCCCAAAGCAGCACCACGCCCACCATCAATCACGTGCCGCCCCACTCCACCTTCGGCCAGTGGTGGGGCCAACTACGTGACGCGTTCCAGTCCACCGATGTGCGCCAGTGGATTCAAGACCACGGTATCAACCGCAGCTCGATCACGCTCGACCCACAGACGGGCGAAATCGCCTTCATGGTCAAGGGAAAACCGCACAAGGCAGGGCAAGACGATGCTCATTGGCGCGCAGTCAGCGGGCCCATTATCGAAGCTGCGCGTTTACTCGAAGTGGGAACCGCCTTCAAGCCACCTGTCACCCAGGTCGATGAACCGGTTCCGTGGTGGATCGTCGGACGTTTTTATCAACAGCCCAACGGGTCGACACCGTTCGAAAGGCGTCAACGCGCGCAGACCATCGAGCGCGATCAGAACTTCAGGCCACTCGACCCGAACACACGCCGAGCGTTGATCAGCGCGCGTAGTGAAGATGCACTCTTCGAGCAGAAAGCAGCGCTGGCCGATATCCATACCCGCCACGTTGCCGCCTCCACGCTGCAATACGTGGCGAACACCGTGAAAAATGGCATCGACTATCACGGGCAGATTGAAAACGAGTTAAAGAAGCACGTTTATCTCTCTGAACACGCCTCCTACTATCCGGATAGAACCGGCAAAACGAACCGGGTCAGCCTTGTGAAATTGCTCAAGGACCACGGCTGGAACATTCCAACGAATCACCAGCAGTTAGAGAACCTGGCGACCGCACTGGCAACGCCTGCCCTCACCTCACCCATCCATGGCAACCTGGGGGGCGCGCTGGCCTGGCCCCAACCCCTTGAGCAGGACAGACAGCGTCAACTCAAGCAGGTTATCCACTCAGCTCGACTCGGCACTGTGAGGGTATTTCACGATGACACCGTTCTCACTCATTTGCTGCGCGACAGGCCTGTTTCCCCGCAAGAGCTGCGCGATCCGCGGCGGCTGCTCAATGACTTGCTCAGGTCCCCCAAGGGCAAGGCATTGGGCGAAGCGCTTCAAGCCTTTTTTGAGCAGCTCGCCATCAAGGGCAGCCCCAGCGACTGGCTGCTGGCAGCCCTGAACCTGGAGAGCAGCAGCGACATCGAAGGCGTGACGACTCACTCCCCGCAGCCCCATATCGAGGGCTTCCCACTGGTCACCGCGCAAAACGCCGACAAGACACCCTCAATCATCGTCAAGGAGCTGGCTGAATACCTGCTCGCCAACGGCAACGCCGAATCCGCCGAGACGGCAACCATCAGGGCTCACCTGCAACTGGCCAGACTAGCGCCACAGTTTCTGGTCAACGACATCCCCAAACAAGTGAAAGTAGGTGCTCATAGCTGGGTCAGCTTCACCACAGCGGTTGCCCGTATCGAAGCGAAAGCACCTGGAACAACGGCAGGGATGAGCTATGCGCAGATCATGCTGCATGCCAGCGCTGCGCCGATTAACGATCACGAGCGTCAGGTCGAGTACGCCGCCCAGCAAGACGCGATCAAGGACTGGGCTGTTGCAAATGGCTTGGGCTATCCGGTAACCGAAAGCGCGCTGACCGAAGTGTGTAACGCATTCAACAACCAGATTGGCGAACTGCGCGAAGCCGCAGAAACGCAAGTCCCGCAAATGCCGACAGCCAGCGCCCTTGCCTTGGAGCAATTGAAAAAAGCGCTGCCGGACATGGACCCGAAACTGTTCGAAGCGAAATGCATTGAGCTCGAACCCTCCAACAAGGACTTCCCAGGCCCTTACTCGATACTGGATCTGTTTATCGATGGCCGCTTCCTGCGACAAGCGCCGGATGGAAATTTAACGGTTGGGCTGTCTTGGCTGAAATTCATACCCGGGGTGATATCAATACCGATTGGCGACGACTTTACTCGCGGCACCTGGAACGCGTTGTCAAAAGGAATCGACATCAAGGCGGTACTGGCAAAAATCAAGGATTTGCCCTCCCCGCGACAGCTTTTCGAAACGGCATTTACCGATTACGCCAACGCGGTGAAGAAGACGACTGCGGCGCAAATAAAAACCCTGGTTTCAAACCTGCCACTGGAAGACCGGCAGAATCTTGAGTTTGGAAAAATAACCGTCCGTACGGAAATCGACTACTGGCGAAACGATCATCCCCTACCCGTTGAAAAAGGCACTGTACTGGTCGAAACCGTGCGCAACGGTACATCTGTTACTTATGCAATCAATCGACTGAAGGGCACCATCACCCAACTACCAGGCAAGGTCTACAAGGAGCGCCAGCCCACCGACAGTTGGCATCCTTCCAAAGGAAAAAGATACGACGTCATAACGCCCGGTGGTGAGTATCCCTCCAGATTGACGGATGAAAAAAAAGGTGAACACGGCACACCCTACAGCTACGCCAGTGACAGAACCCGCTACCTTGCCGAGGCTGTCATCGCAGACATGGAACTGCCTGCGATAAAGCGCTACGCCAAAGGTGCGACAACCTTTGAAACGCAAGTGCCCACTTACCGCATCATCGAAGAGATTGCGCTCAACCTGATCCCGTTCCGGTCGGCGATCAAGCATTTCATCGAGGGCAAAACGCTCGAAGGTTTCGTTGACCTGGCGTTCGATATCTTTGGCTTCGCGGTCGGCCTTGGCGCCACGGCCAAGGTCACGAAAGCCCTGTCAGTTGGAGCCTCGGCACTGTCCAAAATCGCCCGTGCGGGCAAGATCCTCGGCCGTGCAGCGGTAGGCACGCTCAATCCTCTGAGCGGTCTGGATGAACTGGCCCGGGGGGCTATCAACCTCGCTCGCCGGGGCGTTTCCAGCGCGGAAAAGCTACTGGCAGGGTTGACGAAAGTTGATGTGGCCGCACTGGCGAAAAAACCCAATATCGCCCAAGGCACACTCAAGGGGGTCAATGGCGCAAGTGATGTCGGGGCACTGGCGAAATTGGACGAAGCGACCGGTCAATGGCATGCCATCAACCCAGCCACGCAAAAACCCTTCGGGCCGCCGCTAGAGAACTTTCAGGCCAAGGTGATTTCCAGCGGTGAACTCTGCGAAAACATGAAGACGTTGTATAAAAAACTGGATAAGAGCACCCAACTGGACATTTGTTATGCGACTGCGTTACGCGCCGCCCAGGCCGACAGAAAGATCACTGACACGGCGTTCAAGGTGATCGTTCCCGAAGTACTCAATGGCGGATCACAGACCTATTACCGCATGATGCAAATCCGTCCGGACACTCTGAAAAGCAGCTTTAATGCAGCCGACATTACCGAATCAGGCATCGTTACCTTTGTCAGCCGGCGCGGCTATAACAAGGACAAAATCGTGCACGCCGCCTATATTCAAAAAGCCCCCGACGGCCAATTGTACCTCTACCACTCCAACTCTCTGTCGCTGGACCACGCCTTAGGTGGCACCAGGCTGAAGCCTGCCACCGCAGGCACGGCTAACGTCTATACGTTGGGTCGGGAACAGCAGGCCGGCATTCAACGTTTCATGGATGACGGCGGCGGCTACGACATGGTGTTCACGCCTTCCAGCACCCTGGAGTCCAGCATCAGGCGTCGCGCCGCCTGAGCCTGCCTCATCCCTCAAAGTGAATGGAATCACTTTGAACCCGCACCCGGGCGCGGCCCTCCAACCTGCATACACCACGGCCCGGAACGCGCTCGATGACATTCATTCTATGGTTGGCCGTACTCGGCGCCGTATTGCTCACCCTCGCCCTCACCTCCTCCTACCTGCGCTGGATGCCGGTGACCACCTCGGCGGTGTGCCTGTTGCTGGGCGTCGCGATTGGTCCGCTGGGGGTTGACCTGTTGCACCTGGACATCAAGGGTTCCGCGCGCTGGATGGAACACCTGACCGAAGTCGCCGTGCTGTTTTCGCTGTTTGTCAGCGGCCTCAAGCTGCGCCTTCCGCTCAGCCATCGCCTCTGGCGCACTGCGTTCGGCATGGCCGGACCGGTGATGCTGCTGACCATCCTCGGCACCTGCCTGGCGCTGCATTACCTGCTGCAATTGTCGTGGGGTGTGTCATTGCTGGTGGGGGCAATCCTGGCACCCACCGACCCGGTGCTGGCCGGCCTGGTACAGGTCAACAATGCCCAGGACTACGACGCGCTGCGCTTTGGCCTCTCGGGCGAGGCCGGTTTGAACGACGGCACGGCCTTCCCCTTCGTGATCTTCAGCCTGCTGTTCATGCAGCATGGCGGCTTTGACGGCGACTGGCTCGGCGGCTGGGTCCTGAAGAATCTGATCTGGGCAGTGCCAGCCGGGTTGCTGGTGGGTTACTGGATGGGCCGGGGCATCGGCCGCGTCACCTTGTGGCTGCGCATCACCCACGACGACAGCACCCTGTCGCCCAATGACTACCTGACCCTGGCGCTGATCGCACTGGCCTACGTGGTCGCCGAAGCGATCGGTGGCTACGGTTTTCTGTCGGTGTTCGCTGCCGGGCTCGGCCTGCGCCAAGCCGAACTCAAATCCACCGGCAACGCCAGGACACCCGCCGAGCACCTGGCACTGCCCGTGGTCGGTCACCTGGAAGTGGAGCCGGAGCGTGCCCTGCAAGGCGACGTCAGTGAACTGGCCGATACGCAGATTGCGGCAGGCGTGATGATGGGCGACATGCTCTCGTTCGGCAGCCTGGTGGAACGCTCGATGGAAGTGTTTCTGGTGACCGTCTTGGGCATCGTGCTGGTCAGCCATTGGGACTGGCGCGCGCTGTTGGTGGCGGCATTGCTGTTTTGCGTGATTCGCCCGGTCAGCGTATTCGCCATGCCCTGGGGCAGCCTGGTCGACCGCCAGCAACGCGGCCTGATGGGTTGGTTCGGGATTCGCGGCATCGGCAGCATCTACTACCTGTTCTACGCCCTCAACCATGGGCTGATCGGCACCAGCAGCGCCGTGGCGGTGAACCTTACCGTATCGGTGATTGCCCTGAGCATCGTCGTGCATGGCCTGAGTACCCAGCCAATGCTGGCATGGTATGAACGACGAGCCAGGGCGAAGGGTCAGTCCTGACGCTCAGTATTGCCGACGTCTGCCGCGTCATCCAGATCGTTGAGAGGCACAGTGGCATCCTCCTTGAGCGGCGCGGTGGCATCGTCCATCAACGAGCCCGGGTCTTCGTTGCCCGGATCGTTGGGGTCGTCTTCCAGGTCGAGTTCTTTTGACATGACGTTCTCCTCTAGCCGCCCTGAGTATCGATATCGGCATCGGTTTCAGGTTTGTGCTCGGGCTCGGGTTCGAAATCCGGGCTGAACTCGTTCTCCTTTGCCTTGGGGTCGCTGGCAGCCGCTGGATCCTTGGGCGCATTGACAGCGCTGCCTGGGGCCGGCTCGCCGCCATCGATGGCCGGGTCGTTACGGTTGCTGGTTTGCGGGTCGTCGCTGGTGTTCATGGGGCACCTCTTCGCAGGTCTGAGGGAAATCTGTACTGCGTAAAACTAAGGCGCCGCGCCGACGAGCGAAGTTCCTTCCGAGTGCTCAGCGGATCGGATTGTCGACCTGGATATAGAACGCATAAATGCCCAGCACCAGCCAGAACACCATGAACAGCCAGGGTGCACGCATGGAGAACAACAGCGACTTGCGATAGCCCTTGTGGGAGGACTCCATTTCGGAAAACAGCGGCGACTCATCGTAGGCCATGCCCATCACCGGCTCGCTGCGCAGCAGTTCGCTCTGCTTATAGTGCCAGTGGTCGATGATTTCATACGCCGCGCGAATACCGGGCCAGGCATTCAGCGAACTCAAAATACCCAGCGCCACCAGGAACACCGGCACCACCAGGGTAAACAGCTTGCCCCACTCCGGATTGAGGTTGCCCATGCCGGAGACGAAGGCGATCACCAGGAATGACTGCGCGGTGAGGTAGGCATCGGTGCGGTTGGCGAGGATGGTGGTTTCGTACTGGATTTCTCGGCGGTAGAAGTCCAGCCGGTCCTTGGGCGAACCGAAGATCTTGGCGTTGTGCTCGCTGTGGTCGGTCAGGGCCGATTCCGGGGTATCGGGCGAGATGATGGTTGGCACGACGGTACTCCGCAGATTGTCGAATGCCAATTAGAAGAATCGAGCGTGGGCGAAGTTCAAGTTAGTTACGCACCATTAAAGAGCACTGCGCGAGCGATCTGAGAGTGGAACGCTCTATCATGGCGAACGGGGCACCGTGGCGAGCGGGCTTGCCCCGCGTTGGGGTGCGAAGCGCCCCCAATCGAGCAAAACGCGGTGTCCCTGATACGGCTCAGCGCCTGGTTTTGGGGCTGCTGCGCAGCCCAACGCAGGACAAGCCTGCTCGCCACAGGGAATCTGCGCTTAAAGGGCGAGCCCGCTCGCCACAAGTAATCGGCGCCTGAAGGCCATTTCGGCACATGCATTGCTTAACCCTTTCATCTGCCCGTAAACAGGAGCAAGCGTTACCCCCCGACCCAGAGCCCCCCCACCAGAAAGAAAGGACCAGGCCTGTTGGCACCCTGCGCCACGGGCTCATATAAAAAATGCGTTTTTAAAAGCGGCAGTGCCACCCATGCACCCCTGGGCACTGACAAGGTATCGGAATGGCTCGATCTTTCTTTGACGAAATGAATGACGCGAACGGCGAGTGCCGTGCGCATTACCAGGATTTCTCGCGCTGGCTGGCCAATACGCCGCCGGAACTGCTGGCCCAGCGTCGCCGCGAGGCAGATTTGCTGTTTCACCGCGCAGGGATCACGTTCACCCTGTACGGCGATGAACAGGACACCGAGCGCCTGATCCCCTTCGACATCATCCCGCGCAGCATTCCCGCCAGCGAGTGGAGCGTGATCGAGCGCGGCTGTATCCAGCGCGTCAATGCACTGAACATGTTCCTCGCCGACATCTACCACGACCAGCGCATCATCAAGGCCGGCATCATTCCGGCGGAACAGGTGCTGGGCAACGAAGGCTATCAAAAGGCAATGGTCGGGCTGGACCTGCACCGCGGCATCTACTCGCACATCTCCGGCGTCGACCTGGTGCGCGACGGCGACGGCACCTACTACGTGCTCGAAGACAACCTGCGCACCCCCAGCGGCGTGAGCTACATGCTCGAAGACCGCAAGATGATGATGCGCCTGTTCCCTGAAGTGTTCGCCAGACAGCGCATCGCGCCGGTGGACCACTACCCCAACCTGCTGCTCAAGACCCTCAAGAGTTCCAGCCGCCTCGACAACCCGAATGTAGTGGTGCTGACCCCTGGCCGCTTCAACAGTGCGTTTTTCGAGCATGCCTTTCTGGCGCGGGAAATGGGCGTGGAACTGGTGGAAGGCGCCGACCTGTTCGTGCACGACCTCAAGGTATTCATGCGCACCACCGACGGGCCCAAGGCCGTCGACGTGATTTACCGCCGCATCGACGACGCGTTCCTCGACCCGCAGGCGTTCAACGCCGAATCCATGCTCGGCGTGCCCGGCCTGGTGGCCGCCTATTGCGCGGGCAACGTGGTGCTGGCCAACGCCATCGGTACCGGCGTGGCCGACGACAAGTCGATCTACCCCTACGTGCCGGCGATGATCAAGTTTTACCTGGACGAAGAACCGATCCTGCAGAACGTGCCGACCTTCCAGTGCCGCAAGCCTGATGAACTGTCCCACGTGCTGGCGAACCTCGGCGAGCTGGTGGTCAAGGAAACCCAGGGTTCCGGCGGCTACGGCATGCTGGTGGGCCCCGCGTCCACGGCCGCCGAGATCGAGGACTTCCGCCAACGCATCAAGGCGCGCCCCCATGCCTACATCGCCCAGCCGACCCTGAGCCTGTCCACCTGCCCCACGTTCGTCGAAAACGGCATTGCGCCCCGGCACATCGACTTGCGCCCCTTTGTCCTCTCGGGCAAGGAAACCCGTCTGGTGCCCGGTGGTCTCACGCGGGTGGCGCTGCGTGAAGGCTCGCTGATCGTCAACTCGTCGCAGGGCGGCGGAACCAAGGACACCTGGGTGGTGGAGGACTGAATATGCTGAGTAGAACCGCCGCAGATCTGTACTGGATGTCACGTTACCTGGAGCGCGCCGAAAACCTGGCACGCATGCTCGAAGTCAGTTACTCGTTGTCGCTGATGCCCCAGGCCGGGCGCAGTGACGGGCTGGACGAACTGGCCATGTCGCTGCTCAGCAGCGGCACCCTGGAAAATTACCTGGAGCGCCACCAGACCCTGGACGCCGAACGCATGCTGCACTTCTTCGCCCTCGACGAAGAAAACCCGGCCAGCATCTACAACTGCCTGCGCGCCGCACGCGGCAATGCCCATGCGGTACGCGGGCGCATCACCGCCGACATGTGGGAAAACCTCAACGCCACCTGGCTGGAAATGCGCAGCATCGCCGCCGGCGGCCTCGCACGACATGGCATCAGCCACTTCTGCGACTGGGTCAAGCAGCGCTCGCACCTGTTTCGCGGCGCCACCTCGGGCACCATCATGCGCAATGACGCCTACCGCTTCATCCGCCTGGGCACCTTTGTCGAACGCGCCGACAACACCCTGCGCCTGCTGGATGCGCGCTACGAGATGTTCGGCGAAGAGTCCGAAGAAGTCAGCGACCTGTCGGCACGCGGCTACTACCAGTGGAGCGCCCTGCTGCGCGCATTGTCGTCCTTCGAGGCGTATACCGAGCTGTACCCGAATGCCCTCAACGCGCGCTCGGTGTCCGAACTGCTGCTGTTGCGCAGCGACGTTCCGCGCTCGTTGCACGCCTGTATCGAGGAACTGAGCCAGATCCTCGCTGACCTGCCCGGCAGCTACGGCCGCACCGCGCAACGCCTGGCGGCGGAGTTCGAGGCGCGGCTGCGCTACACCGGCATCGACGAGATTCTGGAGGACGGCCTGCATATGCGCTTGATCGAGTTCATCGACACCGTGCGCGAACTGGCCCGATCCATCCAAAGTTCCTACCTGGAAGTGGTCTGAAAGGGAGGCTGCGCAGCGCTCTGTGGCAAGCGGGCTGTTGTGGCGAGCGGGCTTATTGTGGCGAGCGGGCTTGCCCCGCGTTGGGGTGCGCAGCGCCCCCATCGAGCAAAACGCGGTGTACCTGATACGGCTCAGCGCCTGGCTTTGGGGCTGCTGCGCAGCCCAACGCAGGACAAGCCTGCTCGCCACAACAAGCCCACTCACTACAGGAAGCCCACTCACCACAGGAGTATGGCTGCCTGAAACCATCAGACCCCGTTGGCGTGCACGGCCCACCACCTGGGCAACAACTGCCGCACCCGCGCCTCGCCAAAGCGGTCGTCGATCAGCATCACCACGCCCCGGTCCTGCTGGCTGCGAATCACCCTGCCCGCCGCCTGCACCACCTTCTGAATGCCGGGATACAAATAGGTGTAGTCATACCCGGCGCCGAAGATCGCGCCCATGCGCAGCTTCATCTGCTCATTGACCGGATTCAACTGGGGCAGGCCCAGGGTCGCCACAAACGCGCCGATCAAGCGCGCGCCGGGCAGGTCGATGCCTTCGCCGAATGCGCCGCCCAGCACGGCAAAGCCAATGCCCTGGCTGTGATGGGTGAACTGGTCGAGAAACCCCTGGCGCTCGGCCTCGGCCATGCCGCGCGATTGCAGCCACAGGGCAATCTGCGGGTGCCGTTCGGCCATCAGTTGGGCGACCTGTTGCAGGTAATCGAAGCTTGAAAAAAACGCCAGATAGTTACCCGGTTGCGCGGTGAACTGCCGCGCAATCAACTCGACGATGGGCGCCAGCGACGCCTGGCGATGCACGAAGCGCGTGGAGATACGCTCGACAATGTGCACCTGCAACTGCTCGGCCTTGAACGGCGACTCGACATCCACCCAGGCCGTGTCCGCCGGCAGGCCCAACAGGTCGGCGTAGTAATGCCGTGGGCTCAGGGTCGCGGAAAACAGCACGCTGCTGCGCGCGGCGGTAAGCCTGGGGCCAATGAATTGGGCGGGCACCACATTGCGCAGGCACAAGGTTGAGCTGCTGCGCTTGCCGCTGAGCTGACGTTTGCTGATATCGAAGATGAAGTGTTCGTTGAACAGCTCCGCCACCTTGGCAAATTGCAGCGCCTCGAAATAGAAGGCCTGCAGGTCACCGCTGAGGGCCTCGGGACGCTCGTTGAAGTAGTCGCCCAGCGCGCCGACGCACAGGCTCAGTGCCTGCAGCAGTTTTTCCGGCCGAGCACCGTAGGCCTGATACGGCGCGACCTGGTCCTTGTGCAGCGCATTCCATTCACGGTTGAGGCGCTGCAAGGGCTTCTTCAAGGGCTCCGGCGCCGTGTCGCGCAAGGTCTTGAGTGTGTACTGGTCGAGGCTCGCGCTGTACATCGCGCGCGCCCGTTCGACCAGATTGTGGGCTTCGTCGACCAGCACGGCGGCCCGCCATTGGTTGAGCTGGGCCAGGCCGAACAACATGGCGGCAAAGTCGAAATAGTAGTTGTAGTCGGCGACGACCAGGTCGCTCCAGCGCGCCATTTCCTGGCTCAGATAATAAGGACACACGTCATGGGCCAGGGCCACTTCGCGCAGGCTGCGTTGATCGAGCAGGCGCACGCTGGACGCGGCGGCGCGGGCGGCGGGCAGGCGATCATAAAAGCCTTTGGCCAACGGGCACGA
This sequence comes from Pseudomonas sp. PvP025, assembly GCF_017832155.1. Classification (NCBI taxonomy): domain Bacteria; kingdom Pseudomonadati; phylum Pseudomonadota; class Gammaproteobacteria; order Pseudomonadales; family Pseudomonadaceae; genus Pseudomonas; species Pseudomonas sp. PvP025. The sequence goes on from NZ_JAFIBJ010000001.1 coordinate 1,407,269, forward strand.
TTCGCCGTGGCAGGCCTTGTCCAGGTGCTCGCAGGCCTTGTCCCGCGCCACCAGCTCCAGCACCCGCAGCGGTAACTCCGGGTGGCTGTCGTACAAGACCTGCGCGGCATCCAGGGCCAGCTTGCGCCCAGGCGTCTTGGCGGTAAGGAAGAACAGCGTGTCCAGTTGCTGGGGCCCCAGGGCCTTGAGCAGCGGGAAAATCGTGCCGACGGTCTTGCCGATGCCGGTCGGCGCCTGGGCCATCAGGCAGCGGCCGGTGCTCACCGCCTTGTACACCGTCTCGGCCAGCACGCGCTGGCCGGGGCGAAACGCGGCATGGGGGAAGGCCAGGGTTTGCGCCGCCTGATTACGGGCTTCGCGGTGCTGCATTTGCAGGCGCGCCCAGTCGAGGAACAGCGCACAGTGCTGATTGAAGAACGCTTCGAGTTGCGCCGCCTGGAAGGGCTGGCTAAGCAGGGTCTCGCCCTCGCCGACGATATCGAAATACACCAGCGCCAGATTGATCTCGCTCAGCCCCAGCTTCTGGCACATCAACCAGCCGTACACCTTGACCTGCGCCCAATGCAGCAGCCGGTGATTGGCAGGCTGGGCATCGAGGTCGCCACGGTAGGTCTTCACCTCTTCCAGGCGATTGCTGTCGGGGTCGTAGCCGTCCGCCCTGCCCCGCACCTTGAGCTGCTGGTACTCGCCCTCAAGGGCCACTTCGTGTTGGTAATGCGCGCTGCGCCGGGACGCCACCGTGCGATGGCCGATGATGCCTTCCTGGGCGCTGGGCGATGGGGTAAAACGCAGGTCGAGGTCGCCGACCTTGGCGGTGAACTCACACAGCGCCCGCACAGCCACGCTGTAGCTCAAGCGGGCTGCTCCGCCCAGCGCACGTAGCAGACGGTGACCGGCATCTGGTACTCGCCGCAGAATTCCAGCCAGCGCAATTGATTGTCCTGCAAGCGGTCGCCGGGGCCCTTGACCTCGATCATGCGGTAGGTCTTCTGCGCCGGCCAGAACTGGATCAGGTCCGGCATCCCGGCACGGTTGGCGCGAATATCCAGCAGCAGGCGTTCGAACCAGTAGCGCAGGTGCTCGGCGGGCAGGCAGGTCAGCGCCTGTTCGAGCAACTCGTCGCTGAGCAGGTTCCAGAACACGAACGGTGACTGGATGCCCCATTTCTCCACATAGCGCTGGCGGATACTGGTTTTGTAGCGCTCATCCTGCAATTGCTCGAAACACGCGGCGAACAGCGGCGCACGGCGCTGATGGAAGTCTTCGCTGTGCAAGTCCGCAGGCCCGCGCTGGAACGGGTGAAAAAACGACCCCGGCAGCGGCGCGAAAATCACCTCCCAACACAACAGGCCGAACAGTGAGTTGATCAGCCCGTTTTCCACGTAATGCACCGGTGCGTCAGGCTCACTGAGGTGCGCCTGCACGCAGTACTCCACCGACATCACCGGCGTCGGCACCGCCAGCGCCAGGTCCAGGCGCGTGACTGGCCGCGGCCGGGCCTTGGGCAGCGCCGGCTCGCCCAGCTTGCGGCGCAGGCGCGGCAGCACCCGCAGCAGGTGTTGCTGCTCGGCCGCGCTGTGCGGTGCCTGCTGCGCCAGACACGCCAGGGCCATGGCCTGGGCGTAGGCCTCCTGGCGTTCCAGCACGCGGATCAGCCGCGCGCGGGCGCCGGGGTGGCTGCATGCCCGGTAAATCTGCTCGGCCAGCGCCAGTTCGGCGCTGCGCTCGCACAGCTGGCCGATCTGCAACAGCAGCTTGGCGCGGCGCTTTTCCAGCCAGGGGTTGTCGGTTTTCAGCGTGGCAATCTGCTCCAGCACCTCATCCACGGCTTCGCCCGTCTCGAAAGCCTGCTGGCACTGGTGCAAAAACAAGTAGCCGTGCACGTCATCGCGGCTGCGCAGGCCCCGGGATTCAGTGCAGAAGGCAACTTTTTCATAGGTATGAATGCCCAGGTCGGCGAGCACGAACTCGGACCAGTCCTGGTGCAGGTTGCCGAAGAACATCAGGCGCAGGCGGTCGCACAACTGCATCACGGTGAGGCTGTAGAGCGTGTCGGGCAGCGCCGGGCACCACTGGGCGAAACTGCGGCTGTCGGGGAACTGCGCGGCCAGCTGTTCCAGCCAGTCGGCCTTGTTACCTCTGGGGTGTTCGATCCAGGGTTTGAACGCCGCGAGCAGTTCGTTTTTTTGCAGCACGCTGAACAGCACCTCAAACTCCAGCGGGCTCTGATCCTCCACCCAGCCCAGCCCGAGCAACGGCGCCGCCGCCGCATGGGGGCAACCGATCTCCAGATAATTGAGCTTGCCCGCGCGAAAATGCACACCCTTGCGCATCACCATGCGCACCAATAACGCCTGGGACGGCTGCGGCAACCTGTCAAATTGCTGAATGAAATGCTCTTCGTCGGCGTCGAGCAAATCGGCATAGCGTTGCCCCAGCCAATGCAGCACTTGGCGGAAGTTGTGCAGGTAATACAGGGGATCGTCGAGGGGATTGGCCATGGCGCAAGCAATCAAATACTGGTTATGCATACAGAGTGCCGTTGCCCAGGTCTTGTTGCAATCGGTAATAGATAAATGGCGCACGCAACTTTTTGTATAAAAGTGATCAGATAGGGGAATCGATGGCGTACCATTTATGGCCCGCAGCCAGCAGCTGCGGGACTTTTCAGAGTGAAGGTAAGGGTTATGAACATGAAGAATTTGGGTCTGCCGCTGGTTGCACTCACTTTTCTGCTGCTGGCCGGTTGCGCCACGCAAACGGTCGTCACGCTGCAAAACGGCACGCAATACCTGACCAAGGACGCCCCCAACGCCAAGACGGCCGACGGCTTCTATGAGTTCACCGATATTGCCGGCAAGCGCATCCGCATCAAGGCCGATGACGTGGCCACGGTGCGCAAGGAAGACTAGCGTCTAAGCGATCCTGTGGGAGGGGGCTTGCTCCCGATAGCGGTGTATCAGTCAGCCCATCTGTTGCTGACCCGCCGCTATCGGGAGCAAGCCCCCTCCCACCTTTGGTCTTCATTGTTTCAAGCAGTGCGTTCAAAGCCCCTCACACCGTTTCGAACGCATTCAGTCCTTAGCTGATGACTATTCCCTCCCCCGACAAACTCGCCACCCCCACCAGCGTCACCGAATCCCCACCAAAGCTGAGCACCGTATCCGCGCCAACCACTCTGGCGTGATCGCGGTAATCCGTGCTGCCCTGCACGCCGCTGAACACCAGCGTGTCGGTAGGCTGATAGCCGATCACCCGGTCATGGCCGAACTGCCCGCTGAACAGAAAGGTGTTGTGCCCGCTGTGGTCGCGGAGGGTGTCGTTGCCTTTGCCCCCCTCGATAAAGTCGGCGCCCGTGCCGCCCTGGATAAGGTCATTGCCGTCGCTGCCAAGGATGAACGTGTTGCCCTTGTGGGGCTCGGCATTGCGGTTGAGGTCCTGCACCCAGGTGTTGGCCCGCGCCGGGTCCGACAGGTTGGCGACGATCACCGTGGCGTCGCGCGTCATCTGCTCGTAGAAGCCGGACTCCAGGATGCGTGTCATGCCGTCGCCATAACCGCTGGGCAAATGAGCGAACCAGGTGGGCAGGTTGGCGATGGAAAACGGCAGTACGTTCCACAGCGTCGAGGCGTAGTGGTCATTGAAGTTGACGATATTGTCGGTGGTCGACTCATGGGGCTTATCGTGCACGCCCAGGGACGCGAAGTTGACCGATGAACCGTCCAGCGCACGGAACACCGGGTCGTTCTCAAAGCCGACATTGAGCACCTTGTCGCCGGCGCTCTGGGTCGGCGAAGCGTAGGCCACGTAGTGGGCGTCCTTGTAGAAACCTGACCATTTATTCCCACTCAGGTCGGCCATACTGTTGACCGCCAGCCCGCCCAGGCTGTGCCCGCTGACCAGCACGTCGTTGCCGCTCAGGCCGTGGGCGCCGGCATAGTCAGCGACGTTCTTGAGCAAGCCGCCAAAGGCTTCGCCCGCGTAATTTTTTGCATAATCCCTGGGGCCCAGCGCGGCCAGCAGGTCGCTGACCAGGTCGCCGATGGAGTCGCTGATCAGGTTTTCCCGTGGGCCGGAGGTGCCGCGAAAACCGATGCCGATTTCCAGCAATTTGCCGGCATCGTCGTACTTGCCCAGCACCTCGACCTGCGCCGTGGTGTAGCCGGCCTTTTCGCCAAAGAACGTGCCCCGGGCGTCGACCTTGCCGGCGTAGCCCAGGGCGGCGGCGCTGATCGGCGTCCAGCCGGCTTTTTGCACCGCGTCCAGGGCCGCTTTTTCCGAGTCCGGATTCCACGGGACACCCGGAATCACCCCCTGGGAATCAGTGCTGCCAAGCAAGGCGCCCACTAGCGTGGCGGGCAAGCCGAGGCCCAGCCCATTGTGCTGATAGCCCACGGCAAAGCCGTTGTCCAGGTTGTGATAGGTGTACAGCGTGATCGCCATGGCATCGGCGAACAACGCTTTGGAGCCCTCGGTGCCGAGGTTTTTATAGTCAAAGATACCCATCGCTCGTGCCTCTCTTTTGTTGATGTTGTCGAGAAAGCCAATCGATCGTTCCCGCGTCGCGCGCGGGAACGCTTCATGCGTCAGAACGCCCAGTCGAGGCTCAACCCCACCCCGTGGACCTTCTCCTTGCTGGCCAACAGGCCGTTGTAGTCGAAGTTCACCCGCGCATCCTTGCTCAACGCCAGGCTCACCCGCGCGCCAACCAGTGCCGCATCACGCACCATCGGCGCACTCTGCACCGCAAACGACGGGCCGCCCGACGCAAACGCCAGGTGCTGCTCGGAATCGGTGCTGCTGAGGTTGTGCTGCCAGCCCAGGGTGCCGGACAGCTCCAGTTGCTGGTGGTCATTCACATTCAAGGTCTTCAACGCACGCAGGCCCAGGGTGCTCAGCACCAGGTCGCGGGTGTCGTCACGGCTTTTCAACGCGGCGGCATCGCCCTTCTCGGTAAAACCATCGCTGTCCAGGTGCACGTAGGCCAGGTTGGCGAAGGGTTCCAGCGCCAGCGCCGGCAGATTTACTCGGTAGGCCGCCTCGGTGAACACTTGCGTGCTGCGGGCATCGACCTTGGCTTTCTGCTTGCCGGCGACGTCGCCGTATTGCAGGTCGCGCTTCACGTCGGCGCGGTGCCAGCTGTAGGTCGCCCCGCCGCTCAGGCGCCAGGCACCGATCTCATGCCCGGCATAGGCACCGAAGTGGTAGCTGTCGACCGACGCGCGCGAATGGGTGTCGCTGCCCATGTTCAGTGAAGTGTCGCTGTAGCCCGCCACCAGGCCGATACGGGTGGACTCATCCAATGCCCCGTCAACCCCGGCGAGCATGCCGCCAATCGACGTGGTGTAGCCCGCCGTGTCGCTGCGGCTGTCGGTCTTGCCCCAGGCGCCGAGGGCCTTGATCCAGACGTTGCCGCGGCTGTCGACGGTGTCGCTGGAGGCACCCATTTCACCATTGCGCAAGCGCTCGCCCACGGCCTCGCGCACGTAGCGGCTGTCGTTGACCAGCGCGGTCTCCAGCGCCGGATAAATTTCCCCCGACAGTTGCTGGAACGCGCTGCGGGCCGACGCGGCTGTGGGCGCCAGCAGCAGGCTTTCGTACACCGCATTGCCCGCGCCCAACTGCTCGGCGGCTGCGGCCACGGCGCGCTGGTTATCGGTGACGCCCACGCTGGCAAAGCTGTTGGCGTTGCGCGCCACATCCAGTTGCACGCCGTTGGCGGCGTAGTTCAGGTTGCCGCCGATGAACACGTAGTCGGGCAGCACCGCCGCAAAACTGCCGTTGATGCCGCCGGCCGCTTGCAGGATGTTGTACTGGCGCCCGATCAGGCTTTGCGCCTGCGCCGTGCTGAGCAACGTCGGGCTGTTTTCCAGGGCCAGGGTCACGGTGCCGCCGTTGAGCGTGGCGGTGCCGCCGGCCACGATGCGGTCGCTGCGGGTGGGCGACAGTTCCACGGCGTAGGTGGAACCTGCGTCGAACGTCACATCCCCGGCCACGTTCAGCGTGCCGATGGAGTTGCCCGGCGCCACGGTGCCGCCGCTTTTGGCCAACAGTGAACCGATGCGCCCGGAGCCGCCGACCACGCCGCTCTGGCTGACGGTGACGTCCGAGGTCAGCGAGCCGTTGATTGCCAGCCGGCCCTGATTGACCAGGGTCGGGCCGCTGTAGGTGTTGGTGCCGCTCAGCACCAGGGTGCCGATGCCCAGCTTGGTCAGGCCGCCATGCCCGGCAATGTCATTGCTCCACACGTCCAGCCCGCAATGCACATCGGTGCACACCCGCTGCGTCGGTTTGCCGGCATCCACCACCGCGCCGATGCCCGGCAGGTCGGCGACGAACTGGCCGCTGCCGTAGGCACCGTCGATGCGGAACTCGGCCGGAATATCCTCGGCAGTCACCAGCATCCCCGGCCCGTTGATGGCCTTGCCCAGGTTGATCATGCCCCAGCCGTACAGCGAATCGATGCCCGGCGCGCCGAGGTCGGTGGCGGTGGTCTTGAGCAGCGTGGAGATCTGCTCGCCGCTCATGTACGGGAAACGCTCCATCAACACCGCCGCACTCCCCGCCACATGGGGCGCGGCCATGGAGGTGCCGTTGAAGTTGGCGTAGTCGGTGGTGAGGTTGTCCAGGTTGGTGCCGTTGATGACCGAGCTGAAGATCTTCGTACCGGGGGCCGACACGCAGAAACTCGCCGCATACCCGCAGCGCGAGGAAAAGGTGCTGATCACATAGGGCGTGGCGCTCGCGGTGTCCGGGTTCTGCTGCAAGGCGGCCACGGACAGCCAGTTGGGCGCAATCTCCGGCACGAAGTACGCCAGGCCCGAAATTGCATCCGGGTTATTGCGGTTGTAGTCGTTGCCAGCGGCGAAGATGGTCAGCACGCCGCTGCGCGCGGCGTCGATTGCGCCCTGGTAGGCGCCGCCGGCAAGGGTGCCGAGGATCGGGCGGATGTTATTGAACTGGGCCTGCGCTTCATTCACGGTGAAATTGGGGAACGCCGGATCGCGGCCGCCCTTGGCATATGGGTCACCGATGCCGATGCCCCAACTGTTGTTGATGATGCGCGCGCCGCTGGCCACCAGGGCGTCCCAACCGGCCTTGTACACCGCGCCATCGTTGCCGAGGATGATGCCGTCTTCGGGGCCGGGGTCGCCGTTCTCGGCGCTGATGATCTGCGCACCGTAGGCCACGCCGTGCATCGGCCCGCCATCGCGGTTGCCTGCGGCGATCCCGCCGACGTGGGTGCCGTGGTTGCCCAGCTTGCCGTTGGAACCCAGGGACGGCGTGCCGTCATAGCGAAACGCATCACCGGCCTTTACCGGAATATAGGGGTCGGTGTACTGGCGGATGCCCTCGGTGACAATCGTCACCACTTTGCCGGGGCTGGCGAACTCCGGGTGCGCGGCATACACCGGCTGGTCGAAGATGCCCAGTTTTACGCCCTTGCCGGTGTAGCCGGCGGCGTACGCGGTGTCGGCATGCACGGCGCCCAGGCCCCATTCGGCGTTGAACTCAGCGCTGCGCCAACTGGCGGCGTCGCCCAGCTTGCCGGTTTCCACATAGGGGGCCGCGTGGGCGGTACCCAGGCTGGCCAGGCAGCACAGCAATGCGCCACAGGGCGCGCTGCGCGGGTGGCGCAAAGCCTTGTGGATGGCGGTTGTTAACCCTGACTTGCGTGTGTTCACGGTGACCTTCCTTAGTTTTTTATTACGGATATAGAGATCCCTGTGGGAGGGGCTTGCTCCCTCCCACCTTAGAACTGCCAGTTCAGGCTCAGGCCTACGCCCTGGGTTTTCGCCCTGCCACCCAACTGCCCGTTGTAATCGAGGTTGACCCGCGTCGCCTGGCTCAGCGCGAGGCTGGCCTGCACGCCCAGCAGCGCCGCATCGCGCAGCAACGGCGCGCTGCGCACGGCAAACGACGGGCCACCGGCCACAAACGCCAGATGTTCTTCGGATGCGACGGCGGTCAGGCTGTGTTGCCAGCCCAGCGACCCGGACAGCGCGAGCTGCTGGTGATCGTTGAGCGCGAGGGTTTTCAGCGCGCGCAGCCCGAGGGTGCCCAGCACGGCGTCACGTCGATCACTGCCGCGTTCCAGCGCGGCTGCGTCGCCTTTTTCGTGGAACGAATCGCTGTCCAGATGCACGTAGGCCAGGTTGGCGAACGGCTCCAGTGCCAGCGGTTGCAGCTGCAGGCGATACGCCGCTTCGCTGAACAGTTGCGCACTGCGCGCGTCCAGGCTGGCCTTCTGCTTGCCGCTGACGTCGCCGTATTGCAGGTCGCGCTTCACATCGCCGCGGTGCCAGCTGTAGGCACCGCCGAGGCTCAGCCGCCAGTTGCCCAGCTCGCGCCCGGCATAGGCACCCACGTGGTAGCTGTCGACCGAGGCCGAGGCATGGCTGCCGCCCCGCATGTTCAGCGAGCTGTCGCTGTAGCCGGCGACCACGCCGACGCGGGTCTGCTCATCCAGCGCGCCGTCCACGCCCAACAGCAGGCCGCCGAGGGAGGTGGTGGCGCCTGCGGTTTCGCTGCGGTTATCGCTCTTGCCCCAGGCGCCCAGGGCCTTGAGCCACAGGTTGCGCTCGCCGGCAATCGGCACATGGCGCAAGCGCTCACCCACGGCATCGCGCACCTGGCGGCTGTCGTTGATCAGCATGGCGCCCACTGCCGGGTAGACCTCGCCGGACAACTGCTGCAAGCCTTGTTGCGCGCCTGCCAGGGAGTCGGAACGCAGCACGCTTTCATACACCGGGTTGCCCGCGCCGAGCTGCTCGGCGGCCGTGGCCACGGCGCGCTGGTTGCGGTTGGCGGCGACGCTGGCGAAGGTGGCGTCATTGCGCGCCACGTTCAGTTGCACGCCCGTGGCGGCGTAATCGAGACGCCCGCCGAGGAACAGATAGTCGGGCAGCACCTGGCCAAACTGCCCCTGAATCCCGCCGGCCGCTTGCAGGATGGTGTATTGGCGGCCAATCAGGCTGTGTGCCTGCGCCGCGCTGAGCAGGGTTGGGCTGTTTTCCAGGGCCACGGTCACGTTGCCACCGCCAAGGATCGCCCGGCCGCCGGCGACGATGCGGTCGCTGCTGCTGGGTGTCAGTTCCACTGCATAGGTGGAGCCCGCCGCCAGGTTGACGTCGCCCGCCACCTGCAAGGTGCCCACGGAATTACCCGGCGCCACGCGCCCGCCGCTGTTCACCGACAGCGCGGTGATACGCCCGGAGCCGCCGAGGGCGCCGCTGTCGTTGACGGTGACCGCCGAGGTGAGCGAGCCATTGACCGCCAGCAGCCCGCCGTTAACGGTGGTTGCGCCGCGATAGGTGCTGTCGCCGCTGAGTACCAGCGTGCCCGCGCCGGACTTGATCAGGCTGCCTTCATACACCCGCCGCGCGGCGGCCTGATCGCGTGCCGTACCCACCGCGTAATCGGTCTGGTCCTGCTGGCTGGCGTTCGCGCCGACGCCGTTTTGCCAGCCCTTATCGAGCAGGGTTTGCTGCCAGGCGGCCTGTTCGGCGCGGTCCTCGGCCTGGCGCTGGATCAGCGCCTGGTCGGAAATACCATTGCTCCACACATCGCCCTGCCCGGCCGCGAGGGTCACGTTCATCGCCCCGAGCAACTGCCCCGGCCCGTGCATCGCCCGGCCCAGGTCGGGCACCCCCCAACCCACCGTGGTGTTGGGCGCCTGGGTGAGCGAACCGTCGAGTTGGGTGGCGGTGGTCAGCAGCACCTGCAGGGCCTGCTCGTTGCTCATGTAGGGGTAGCGCTGCATCACCAGCGCGAGCGCGCCGGTGGCATGGGGCGCCGACATCGAGGTGCCGGATTTCACCCCGTAACCGCCACCGGGGACGGTGCTGTTGATCAGTGCACCGGGGGTGGAAATACACCAGTACTTGGCGATTCCGCATGTGTTGTACTTCTGGTTATTGCCGATATCCAGGCCCGAGACCGCCAGCCAGTGCCCTTCCAGTTCCGGCTGGAAGTACGGCAGCGCGGCCCGCACGCTGGCATTCGCGTAGCCGCTGTTGCCGGCGCTGAACACGTTGATTACCCCGGCTTTGGCCACATCGGCGGCCGCGTCCAGCCAGGTGCCACGGTTGTAGTGCTGGGCGTAGGCGGCGTGCAGGTCGCCGAGGGTCTGGTAGCTGACGTCCTTGGGCTGGCTGCCCCAGCTGTTGTTGATGGCGCGCACGCCGGAATCCACCAGGGCGCTGTACACGGCCTTGAAGTACCTGCGGTCGGGCGTGGGGCCGAACAGAAAGCTGTCGTTGGCGTTGGTGTTGCCCACATAGACCTGCGCGTCGTAGGCCACGCCGTGCATGCCGACGCCATCACGGGCGGCGCCCATAGTGCCGGTGACGTGGGTGCCATGGGAATCGTTGTTGGGGTTGAGCGCGCCGGTGGTGCTGAAGGCGCTGCCTTCCAGGTAAGTGCCCGTGGCGGTGACCGGGTGAAAACGATCGGTGGAAGCCTCTGGATGACCGGCATCGAAGCCCGAATCCAGCGCGCCGATCTTCACCCCGCGGCCATTGATGCCGGCGGCGTAGGCTTCATCGGCCTTCATGCGCCCCAGGCCCCAGTCACTCTGGAACTCGGCGGAGCGCCAACTGGCGGGATTGCCCGGCTGGCCGGTCTCGGTGTATTGCGCCTGCGCCGCCACGGACAACAGCAGCAAGGAGCCTGCGGTAAAGGGTTTGAAACGCGACGAATCGGTGATCATCAGAACCATCCTGTGGGTGTTGTTATGGGCGTTGGTTCACAGGGCCGAAGGCCTCATCCACTTTCGCAAGGTCGGTGTCGCGCAGATTGCCCGCGTAGTAATGCAATTTGGTCCAGGCCATCAGGTAGTCGTAACGCGCCTGGGCCAGGTCGCGGCGGGTGCTGTAGAGCTGCTGCTCGGCGTTGAGCGCATCGAGGTTGACCCGCTCGCCGCCGAGGATGCTGTGTTTGGTCGAGACCACCAGCGCCTCGGCCGACGCCAGGGCCTTTTGATAGGCGCGCAGCTTGCTCACCCCCGACAAACACGCACTGAACTGGCGACGCAGTTCGATCAGGGTTTCGCGGGTCTTGCCTTCCAGCTCGTATTCGGCCTGCTCCATGGCACGGCTGGCCTGGCGGGTTGAGGCCGATACGCCGCCGCCGGCATACAGCGGCACGCTGATTTCGACGCCGATGGTGTTGGTGTCGTAGCGCTGGTTGTAGGTGTTGCCGCTGTCGGACTCCTGCTGGCGCGAACTGGCATACGCGGTGACCTTGGGCAGATGCCCGGCGCGGTTGCGCTCCACCTCGTAGCGCGCCACTTCCAGGGACTGGCGCTGGGACGCGAGCGTGGGGTTGTTGCTCAGGGCCAGTGCGTGCCAGGTGTCGTAATTGGCGGGCGTGAGGGTGAAGGCGCCGAAACGCTGGTTCAACGGCGCCAGATCATCGATGTTGACGCTCTGCACGCCAATCAGCGCGCCCAGCTCGCGCAGGGACGCGTCCTGTTCGTCCAGCGCCTGGATCTCTTCGGCGGTGGCCAGTTCGTAACGGGATTCGGCTTCGAGAATATCGGTACGGGTGCCCTCGCCCTGCTGGAACAGGTGCTGGTTCTGCTGGAACTGCTGCTCGAAGGCTTTTTTCTTGGCTCGGGCGATGTCGATCTGGTCCTGGGCAAACAGCGCCTGGGTGTAATAACTCAGCACACGCACCAACAGTGCCTGGCTCTTTTCGCGAAAGCTCTCGTCGGCAAACAGCGCCTGGGCCACGCCCTTGCGGTAGTTGGCATAGGCTTCGTAGTCGAACAGCGGCTGTTGCAGGCTGAAGGTGGAGCCGTAACTGTTGTAGTTGCGGTCGTCGCGATAACTGCCGCCACGGCCGTCCGGCAGATGGGCTTCGGAGTTGTTGCGGCCCTTGTTGTAGGTATAGGACAGCCGTGGCAGCAGGCCGGCGCGGCCAATGGTGCGGTTTTCCAGGCCGGCGTCGCGCTCCTTGATCGCGCCGAGGAATACCGGATCGTTGCGCAGCGCCTGCTCGTACACATCGAACGGGCCCATCGCGGCCTGGGCACTGGCGCAGCTCAACAGCAAGGCGAGGCATACGGGCTTCATGCTCATTCCTCGGTCAACGCGGAGCCGGCGCGATCCAGCAGCGGCTTGAACAGGTAGTTGAGCAACGAACGCTCACCGGTGCGCACGAACATCTCGGCGGGCATGCCGGGCTTGATCACCAGGCCGTGGAGTTTTTCCAGCGCAGCCTCGCTGACGGTGGTGCGCAGCACGTAATACGGCGCGCCGGTCTTTTCATCGAGCATCTGGTCGGCGGAAATCAGGCTCACCTCCCCCGGTACGCGCGGGGTGCGGCTCTGGTTGAAGGCGGTGAACAGAATATCCACCGGCAGGTGGGTGCCGACCTTGTCCACCAGGTGCACCGGCAAGTGCCCTTCCACTTCCAGACGCGTGCCCTGGGGCACGATTTCCAGCAGGGTTTCGCCGGCCCGCACCACGGCGCCTTCGGTGTGCACGCCGAGGTTGACCGCGATGCCATCAGCCGGCGCGTTGATCTCGCTGTGTTGCAGGTCGAAACCGGCGGAGGTCAGTTGCTGTTCCAGGGTGAGGCTGCGCAATTGCGCATCGGCCAGTTGGCTGCGCACCTCCTTCTGGTATTCCTCGCTGTGCTGCTGCAGTTTGAGCCTGGATTCGAGGATGCCCTGCGCCACCCGGCCGCTTTCGCCGCTGTTCTGCGCCAGGTCCTGTTGCACCTGGGACAGCTGGCGCTGGTAGTCCATCAGCCGGTTGCGCGGGATGTAGCCGTTGTCGGCAAGCGGTTGCAGGTTGGCCAGTTGGTCGCGCAGGGACTGGGCCTGGGCGGTCAGGTCGGTGCGGGCGCGGCGCATGCCGTTCAACTGCGCACTGGCACCCTCGATATTGGCGCGAATGCCGGCCTGCTCACGGGCAAACGCTTCGCGGCGGCTGCTGAACAGTTGGCGCTGGCCTTCCAGCACCAGGGCCAGCGCCGGGTCTGGGTCGGCGCTCAGATCAGCGGGAAAGGTGACCGCCGCTTGATTGTCGCGCTCGCTCTGCCAGCGTGCCACGCTGGCCCAGGCCATGCGGTACTGGGCCTGCAGCGACTGCACGTCGGCCTGGTTGCGGGTCTGGTCGAGCCGAAACAGCGGCTGGCCCTGTTTGACCGTCTCACCTTCGCGCACCAGGATCCGGCTGACCACACCGGGGCTGACGCTTTGTACCGCCTTACGCTTGCCGGACACCACCACGGTGCCCTGCACCGGAATGCCTTGATCGAGTGGCGCCAGGCTCGCCCAGAGGAAGAAACCGCCGGCACCGACCACGGTGAGCAGCCAGCCCATGCGAGTGAAGAAGCGGGCGTCGCGTTGTTCAAACGTCATACTGCTCATGCGCCTGGATTCCTTCCGGCTTGATACTGGCGGCTGAAACTGACGCCGGGTTTTTCCTTCGGCGCTTCCTGCTGGCCGGACAACGCGCGCAGCACGTCCTGACTCGGCCCGAATGCCTGCAGGCGTCCTTCGTTGAGCACCAGCAGCTTGTCGGCCTGGGCCAAAACAGAAGAACGGTGCGTCACCAGAATCACGCTGCTGCCCTGGGCCTTCATTTGCACGATGGCGCTGGCGAGCGCCGCTTCACCGACGGTGTCGAGGTTGGAGTTGGGCTCATCCAGCACGATCAGCCGCGGCCCGCCGTACAGCGCGCGCGCCAGGGCGACCCGCTGTTTCTGGCCGCCGGACAGGCCACCGCCGTTATCGCCCAGCAATGTGTCGTAGCCCTGGGGCAGGCGCAGGATCAGCTCATGCACGCCGGCCTGTTGCGCCGCCTTCACCACCCACGCCGGGTCGGCTTGGCGAAAACGCGCGATGTTGTCGGCGATGCTGCCGCTGAACAGCTCGATGTCCTGAGGCAGGTAGCCGATGTGCGGGCCGAGGTCGTCACGGTCCCAGCGGTGAATGTCCGCGCCATCCAGACGCACCGTGCCGGCCAGGGTCGGCCACACGCCCACCAGCACCCGCGCCAGGGTGGACTTGCCGGAACCCGAGGCGCCAAGCACGCCCAGCACTTCACCGGCACCGAGGTTGAAGCTGACATGGTGCAGCGTCGCCAGGCGCAGCCCCGGCGGGCCGGCGCTGACGTCTTCGAAACTCACCTGGCCGTGGGGCGCCGGCAAGGCCATCTGCTCGCCCCCCGGCGGGAAGGCGCGCAGCAGCTCATCCAGGCGCTGATAGGCGAGCTTGGCCGAGCTCCATTGCTTCCACACCGCGATCAACTGGTCGATGGGGCTGAGCACACGGCCCATCAGGATGGAACCGGCGATCATCATCCCGGCGGTCATGTCGCCCTTGATCACCAGCAGCGCGCCCAGGCCCAGCACCAGCGATTGCAGGCACAGGCGCAGGGATTTGCTCAAAGAGGTGATCACCGAACCGGTGTCGCTGGCCTGGTTCTGCAGGCCGAGAAACTGCGAATGCACGGCAAACCAGCGGGTGCGCAACGCACCGAGCATGCCCATGGCCTGGATGGTCTCGGCATTGTGCAAGTGGCTGGTGGCCAGTTGGGTCGACTGCTGGGAGTAGCCACTGGCCTCGCCCAGCGGCTTTTTGGTCAGGTATTCGTTGAGGCAGGCCAGGCCGATCAGCAGCACCGCGCCGGCCGTGGCCAGCCCCCCCAGCCACACGTTGAACAGGAAAATCACGAACAGGTAGATGGGAAACCACGGCGCATCGAAAAACGCGAACAATGCAGGCCCGGTGATGAATTGGCGGAGATGGGTCAGATCCCCCAGGGATTGCCCGGCATGGCCCTGGCCGCTGTGCAGGTTGCGCTCAAAGGCGGCCTTGTAGACGCGCAAGTTAAAGCGCCGCTCCAGATGACTGCCGATGCGGATCACGATAAAACTGCGAATGACTTCGAGCAGGCCAATAAACGCAAAGAAGCCGACCACCATCAGCGTCAACATCACCAGGGTGGTTTCATTCTGGGAGGACAGCACACGGTCGTAGACTTGCAGCATGTAAATCGATGGCACCAGCATCAACAGGTTAATCAAGGCGGTGAAACAACCGATACTGATCAAGATGCTTTTGTATTCACCCAGCGCCTTGAACAAGGGTGCAACGGTAGGGGGCCTGGCCATATCTTCTTATCTTCCTTGAAGCAAACTACGCGCACTAGTTGGCGCAACCCTTGATCAGGGCCGGTCAACTAATCAATCAAGTTATATGTTTATAACGGCAACTAAGGTTTTCGTTGCAATACCACAACACCGCCGGATCGAGTGCGGCCCTCGTACTCGCCTTCGTGTTGGCGATTCAAGTGGGTAATACCGCTGCCTTCGGCGTTCATCAGCCAGATTCCATCCGGGGTGGGTGACCAACTCAAGGGCTGGTCGCCCAGCCACTGCGCCACACACGCCACATCGCCGCCCAGGGCGTTGGCCTGCTCCAGTAATTCCAGGTTGCACACCTGATCCTGCTGTTTCAATTCCCAGTGCCCCGCCAACTGCGCGGGGGTGGGTAAAACCAGACTGCTCGCCATTGCGTGGGCTCCTGCCGACACGAACATCACCTGCACAACACAGGCGATCATTTTGGATAACCACTGCATCTTCACGCTCCCGCCTGCAAGCGCGGCGCCGAAGCGCCGCGCCCGTGCATCACGCCACGATGTCGCTGACGGCTGCCTGGCCAACGGTGGTGACGAGGAAATCCGCCACACCCTTGCCGGCAAAGTCGACGGCCAACGTGCCCAGGTTGGTGCCTGAGGCATAGGTCAGCACCGCGTCGCCGGCATGCCCGGAAAAGGCACTGACGAAGCTCAGGCCCGCGCCTTTGGTAATGCCGGACAGGTCGATCTTGTCTGCACCACTGGTGAAGTCGAAGATCTTGTCCGCAGCCCCGGGCCGGGAGTCGGAACTGGCGCCGAACACGAAGGTGTCATTGCCTGCACCGCCCCACAGCTGGTCTGCACCGCCACCGCCGTAGATGAGGTCGTTGCCGGCCCCGCCCTTGATCAGGTTGGCCGCATTGTTGCCGATGATCAGGTCGTTACCCGCCCCACCGAACGCGTTCTCGATGGTCACGCCCTTGGCAATGGACACATTGCCCACCAGGCCGCCCACGTCGGAGAACGAGGTTTCATTGAGGTTGATTTTCTGGTTCTGGGTAAACCCGGAGAAGTCCAGGGTATCGTTGCCACCACCGTCCCACACCGAGAACACCAGCTTGTCGGCGTTGGAGGTCGCGCTGAGGAAATCACGCCCGGTGTTGGAGTTGAAGCCGTAGGTAGTGTCGGTGGCGCGGGTGGCGAAGTTGGCACCGTAGAGCTTCTGGATCGCGGCAATGTCGTCGATCAGCGGGCCGGAGGCATAGGCTTCAACCCCGCCTTTGCTGAAGTTCTGATTGGTGTTGCTCTCGCTCCAGTAGCTCATCAGGCTGTAGCCACGCGTGTCCTGTCCGTAGGTCGCGTCTTTGTAGGACGGGTTGCCGTTCCCGGCGTTGTAGTCGCCAGGGTGCGCCAGGCCCAGGGTGTGGCCGATCTCGTGGGTCAGGGTCTGCCGTCCGTAATTGTTCAGGTCCGGCGTCTTGTTCTGCGTGTAGCTGTTGTTGGTCAGGTACCACGAGGTGCCGTCGTAGCCTGCGCCGGTGCCGGGCAGGTAGGCGAAGGCCGCTGCGCCGTCCTGGCCGCCGCTGTAGTTGCCGAAGGTCATGTGGCCGTCACCGCCGCTGGCCTTCTCGGTGAAGGTGACCTTGGCCACGTCCGCCCAGGATTGCATGGCGAGCGCTGCCTGTGCTTTCTGCTGGGCGCTGAACTGGCTGAAGCCCGAGATCCCGTGTTTATTCAGGGTGCTCGTGGTGGCCGAGGTCAGGAAGGTGTAGGTGAGGTCGATCTTGCCGTTGCCATCGGCGTCGCGGTACGCCGCGCCGTCCCGCAGCAGCTGGGTCGCTGCCTGGTCCACGGTGTAGGACGGTTTGCCATTGACCGTGAGGTTGCCGCCACGGTCATACAAGTGGCTGAAGCTATCGATTTGCGAGTAGGCGGTGCTGGCCTGAGCGGCAGATACAATAGCTTTGTCTTTTACTTTTGACATAAACGTACTTCCTTGTTTGCAAGTGCATCAGTCTTGGGTCGATAGGAACCTCGCGGGCGAGATCGTCCTATCACTCGCCTCTTTTGAAGGCGTAAGAAAACTGACACAACTTGAAATCTTTCGTCTACCTCTATTTCTGCAATCAAAATGTGATGGGCTTTGCAGGTTGGCAAGTCGTCGGCAATGTTTATTGGGGGCGGTGGTTGTTGTCCTACAAAATAACGGGCGCTGTTATTTAAATATTAAATAGCTGCAAGGGCATTCAACTTGCGTTGCGCAGTTGAATAATGGATCCAATTATTGTCACGGTGTCATTGGCAACATTAAAGAGCCACTACTTATTATTTGTCTTGAATATTGGCCCCTATTACCGGGACAAATAGCTTATCCCTTTGTTTGTGTCGGTTTTGAGGCGCGCAGCCGCCTTGAGACCTCGTCCGAGGCAAGCTTCATGACCCAGGTCAATGTAAAGGGAATGAACCGCCGAACGTAGCGAAAAATTTAACCTCACCTGGGCGAGCGGATGCTATTTTTAAGCTCCGGACGCCATGACCACAGACGGTTCTGGCCCCTGCCGCGAGCTAAAGGAAGTGCTCATGAACAAGGTGGGCAACATGAACAAAGTGACGTTCCCGAATGCCTGCCAGCTGATGCGCTGGCATTTTCATCCGACCGGCTTCGAGGGCAGCATGGACGCGCCCGGCAGCATGGTTGCGCGCCTGTTCGACCGCACGAGCGGCGAGACGCTGATTGCGATTGCCGGCATTCCCTGCACCTCGGTGATGAACGCTGCCGATGTGGAGCGCATCATCGAAGCAATTGAGGATGAACTGGCGTCGTTCGTGCCGCCGCAGTCATTACGGGCCTGAGCATGTGGGAGGGGGCTTGCTCCCGGTGGCGGTGTGTCAGTCAACTTATCAAGGCTGATACACCGCCATCGGGAGCAAGCCCCCTCCCACATTGACCAACTTTACTTTCAAATCCGCTGATCATCGAAAAACGCCTTTTTGCCATCTACCCGCTCGGATGCCCTTGGCACATTGACCGCTGCGCCTTCAGGCTTTTCCACATACCAATAGCAATGGCTGGAGGCCCGGGTAATGCCGACATACGCCAGGCGCAGCACTTCGTCTTTTTGCGCCGTGTCATAGGGCTCGCTGTCGCCAGCCTTGCCCAGGCCCGCCATGCGGTACACCTGGTTCTTGTACGGCGAGCTGGTGACGTGCTGGCAATCGCCCAATAGAAATACCGCATCCGCCTGCAGGCCCTTGGCGCTGTGGTATGTCAGCTGTTTCAATCTGCGCGCTGGCGCCGGCAGGCTCGAATCAGCATTAACTACGGCCTGAATATGTTCCTGAATCAATAGCTTATCGCTGCTTTTTCGATACAGCATCAATACCGAATCTCCCTGCTGATAGTGCGCCTGCAACTGCCGCCCCAAGGCAGCATCGTCGCGCGCCAGCACTTGAACGGGCACCAGTGCCTTGGGCACGCCGCTGGCTTTGGCCTTCTTGCCGGGAATTGCTGGCGCGGCGCGCACGATATGCTCGGCGGCATCGATGATGTGCTGATGGCTGCGGTAGTTCTCACCCAGCATCACGCGGGTGGTGCCAGGCGACGGGAACTCGGTGTTGAATTCCATGAAGTACTTGGGCGAACTGCCGCGCCAGCCATAGATCGACTGCCAGTCATCACCCACGCACAGCAACGAAGAACGCTGGGCACCGCGCCCCACGTGCATGGCTGGGCCACGGCTGCGGATTTCACGCAGGCTGGCGCGGATCCACGAGACGATCTGCGGCGAGACGTCCTGGAATTCGTCGATCATCAGGTGCGACATCGGCCGCAGCAGCGGATCGCTGAGCAACGTGAGGTTTTCCGGCATGTTCTCGCCAAACAGCGAGAACATGCGGTTATAGGTCATGATCGGCGGCGATTGTTCGAGCAGATGCTCTTCCAGGGCTTTCCAGAAGATGCTCAGTGCCTCAAAGAACAAGCGGTCGGCATCGTCCCTGGCGAACGTCATCTGGCCGACGGCAGCAGGCACGTCCAGGCCGAGGTTCTCGATAAAGCCCGCCGCGGTGACGAAACAGTCCAGCAATGGTGCCGAGGCCAGCTCGCCCTTGACCTTGTAGTCAAAGCCGGGCCCAGCGGTAGCGTCGCCCGCCAGGCTGCTTATAAGACGCTTTGATGATTCATAACTGTCCAGCCATATCAAAGGCTTGCGACAGAAAGCTTGAAACAGGGTGCGCTTCACCGCCCACTCGGCGCGTACCGACAGCTTGGCGTTGGGCCGGCTGATCTGCGGGTTTTCCCGCGCATCGAAGCCCAGCACCACCCAGGCGTCCAGTTCGGGAATATAGCCGTGACAATGGAAGGTGGCGCCGTTGATTTCAAACGTCTGGCGGCTGGGCTCGATGCCCTTGATCGGCCAGGCACCCGCGCGAAACCACAGGTCTTCGATCAGATCGCACAGCTCTTCATCGCGCTTGGCCGCCAGCTCTGTCACCGCGATGCGCTTCTGCACGTCCGGGTGGTCGCGCTCCAGCTCCTTGAGCTGCAGGCCATGGCGGGCCAGCGGCGCAATCAGCTCGCGAAACCGCGCATTGCGACTGTGCAGCCGGTGGTAGCAGGCGTTCATCTGCTGGCGCTGGGCGTCGTTGATGCGCAGGTCGAAGGGGTTGCTGTCAGCGTCATCGGAGCCGGCACTGAGGTTTTCGAACGCCTGCAGGCGCTCGAACCCCGGCAGGCTGCGCACCATCGGCAGAATGCGTGAGTGAAAGGTGCGCACCACGGCCTGAGCCTCTTTCAAGCTGAGGGGCTGGCCCCACAGCGCGAGGATGTCCATCAGCTTGTTGACGAAGTCCTTGCGCGACTCACGGGTGAAGGTCACCACCGTCATCGAACTGAGTTCAAAGCCCAGGTAATGGGTGAGCAGCAGGATGCGCAGCACCAGCGAGGTGGATTTGCCGGCACCGGCACCGGCAATCACCGAGGTGGACGGCGTCTCGCTGAAGATCATCTTCCACTGCGCGGTGCTGGGCTGGGCATGGGCCGGCAACAGGCGCGCCACATCGGCCTTGATACGCTTTTTGATCTCGGCGGTGAGCGGCAGGCGCCAATCGTCGAACAGGCTGTCGTCCACGCCCGGCGCGCGGTGCTCATCCGGGCGGAAATCGCGAATCAGCAAAACTTGCCGGCCTTGCTCGATACCCTCGGCCATGCCCTCACGGTAGCCGTATTCCACGCCCGCTTCATGCCCGCTGCGAAAACCATCGGCCTGGCCGTGTAACCACGAAAACCGGTGCTGGGCACGCAGTCGTGTGAGGCCATGGCCAAACAGACGCGCGGCGAGGCGTTTGAACAAGGGCATTTCTGCCAGCGGAAGCAGATCAGGGGGCAAATCGGGCTTTTGCTGCGGCACGCGAACTCCAGCGAGGACGTTGATTCTGGCGAATGCTCCATGGTCGCCGGAATCGCTGCTCAGTGCCAGCCAATTGCTTTGCCGTCATGCAGTTAGG
Source organism: Pseudomonas sp. PvP025 (assembly GCF_017832155.1). NCBI lineage: Bacteria > Pseudomonadati > Pseudomonadota > Gammaproteobacteria > Pseudomonadales > Pseudomonadaceae > Pseudomonas > Pseudomonas sp. PvP025. Next base: position 1,427,872 of record NZ_JAFIBJ010000001.1, read on the forward strand.
CGACGAAGTGAAAGTCAAAACCGCGTTAATCCATCTAATCGGCTGATAGGAATCAGGCAGTTTTTACGCTTTTTAACGATCAATGACTCAAGGATGATAGCGCCCATTCAGAGGAGACGATCATGCTGGAACTTCGACCTTTCACTTCCCTGGGCGGCGCTCACCACGGCTGGCTTGACGCCCATCATCACTTTTCGTTTGCCGAGTATCACGACCCCAAACGCATGCACTGGGGCAACCTGCGCGTATGGAACGACGACATCATCGCGCCGGGCAGCGGTTTTCCGCAGCATTCGCACCGGGACATGGAAATCATCACGTATGTGCGCGAAGGCGCCATCAGCCATGCCGATAACCTCGGCAACAAGGGCCGCACCGAAGCCGGTGACGTGCAGGTGATGAGTGCGGGCACCGGGATTGCCCACAGTGAATACAACCTGGAAGCCACGCCGACGAAGATTTTCCAGATCTGGATTATTCCCAATGAAGCCGGGTTGCCACCGTCGTGGGGCGCCAAGCCGTTTCCGCAGGACGGTCGTGAGGGCTTCGTGACCCTGGCCAGCGGCAAGAGCGGCGACAGCGAAAGCCTGCGCATACGCGCCGACGCCCGCCTGGTGGCCGCCAACCTGAAAGCCGGAGAAAGTGCCGAGTACCAACTGGACGGCGGACGCCGCGCCTATCTGGTGCCGGCCACGGGGGTAATTGAGGTCAATGGCGTGCGTGCGCAGGCGCGAGACGGTGTGGCGGTGGAAGATGAGCCAGTGTTACGGGTAACCGCGATTGAAGACAGCGAGATTGTGCTGGTCGACCTGGCCTGATTCACATGGAAGGCTCCGCCAAGTCTTCGACTTCGCGCTGTGGCGCAGCAAACTGGCGTCTCTGTGGCGAGCGGGCTTGCCCCGCGTCGGGGTGCGAAGCGCCCCCAATCAACGAAAACGCGGAGTACCTGATACTGCGCAGAGTCTGCTTTTGGGGCTGCTGCGCAGCCCAACGCGGGGCAAGCCCGCTCGCCACAACAAGCACGCTCGCCACAGGATGTAGAGAGGGCGTGCCCTCTCTGACAGGGGTGTTGCGGGGTTATTGAGAAATAGCGCCATCAACCAGCACTTGCGCTTCCTCCACCAGCTGCTTGAGGTGATCTTCGCCGATAAAGCTCTCGGCGTAGATCTTATAGATATCCTCGGTGCCTGATGGCCGCGCGGCGAACCAGCCGTTTTCGGTCATCACTTTCAAGCCGCCAATGGCCTGGTTGTTGCCCGGCGCGTGACTGAGAATCTGCTGGATGCTCTCCCCGGCCAATTGGGTGGACGTGACCTGCTCCGGCGACAACTTGCCCAGCAGGGCTTTCTGCGCCGGGGTGGCCTTGGCGTCGACGCGAATGGCAAACGGCTCGCCCAGCGCATCGGTGAGGCCACGGTAGATCTGGCTCGGGTCCTGGCCTTTGCGCGAAGTCATTTCGGCCGCCAGCAAAGCCGGGATCAGGCCGTCCTTGTCGGTGCTCCACACCGTGCCGTCCTTGCGCAGGAACGACGCACCGGCACTTTCTTCACCGCCAAAGCCCAGCGAGCCTTCGAACAGACCATCGGCAAACCACTTGAAGCCCACCGGCACTTCATACAGGCGACGGCCGATTTTCGCCGCCACCCGGTCAATCAAACCGCTGCTGACCACGGTCTTGCCCACGGCCGCATCGGCACGCCAGTGGGGACGGTTCTGGAACAGGTAGTCAATCGACACCGCCAGGTAATTGTTCGGTGCCAGCAACCCGCCGGACGGCGTCACGATGCCGTGGCGGTCGTGGTCCGGGTCGCAGGCGAACGCTACGTCAAAGCGTTCCTTGAGCCCGATCAGGCCTTGCATGGCGTAGCTGGAGGACGGGTCCATGCGGATCTGGCCGTCCCAGTCGACACTCATGAAGCGGAAGGTCGAATCGACTTCGGTGTTCACCACGTCCAGATTCAGCCGGTAATGCTCGGCAATCGCCGACCAGTAGCGCACCCCTGCTCCACCCAGCGGGTCGACGCCCAGGCGCAGGTCGGCGCTGCGGATGGCATCCATGTCGATCACATTGATAAGGTCCGCCACGTAGGTGTTGAGGTAGTCATGGCGGTGGGTGGTGTCCGCCTTAAGCGCCTGGGCGTGGGTAATACGCTTGACCCCGGCCAATTGGTTGGCCAGCAGCTCGTTGGCCTTGGCTTCGATCCACTTGGTGACGTGGGTATCGGCCGGCCCGCCATTGGGTGGGTTGTATTTGTAGCCGCCGCTCTGCGGTGGATTGTGGGACGGCGTGATGACGATGCCGTCCGCCAGGCCACGGGTACGGCCGCGGTTGTAGCAGATGATGGCGTGGGAAATCGCCGGCGTCGGGGTGTATTCATCGCCCTCGGCGAGCATCACGTGCACGCCATTGGCGGCAAGCACTTCCAGCGCGCTGGCGCCGGCCGGGGTCGACAGTGCGTGGGTATCCAGGCCGACAAACAACGGGCCGTTGATGCCCTGGGCTTCGCGGTACAGGCAGATCGCCTGGCTGATGGCGAGCACATGCCATTCGTTGAAGCTCAGCTCGAAAGAGCTGCCACGGTGCCCGGACGTACCAAAAGCCACGCGCTGGGTGGAGATCGCTGCATCAGGCTGGCCGGTGTAATAGGCCGTGACCAGTCGCGGGATATCCACCAGCAACTGAGCTGGCGCCGGTTTGCCCGCAAAAGGACTGATTGTCATGCATGAACCTCGAAAAGAAGACGTCGGAAAAAGGCAGTTTACTGGCACTTGGACTACTGCGCGACGGTATCGATCCTACCTCATGATGAGAAATTTCACGCAGCTAGCCCTGGTGTGCCTGGCGCAGTCCCTCGCCCAGCGCAGCCAGGGCTGTGTCCAGGTTGGGCAGACCATGGAACGTATGGCTCAGACGCAGGTGCTGATGGTGCAGGCCGCTGATACTGAACAGCTCACCGGGCGCGACGACGACGGCGCGGGCCAGCAGATACTGGAATACCTGGCGCATATCCACTGTCCTGGCTGACTCCAGCCAGAATGTCGCGCCGCCCACCGGCATGCGGTACGTCACCAGGCTTCCCAGATGCTGGTCAAGAAGCTCACTCATGGCGCTGGCCTGCTCGCGTAATAATGCGCGCAAATTGCGCAGGTGCAGGTCAATGCGCCCGCTGTGATACAGCCGCGCAATCGCACGCTGACGGATCGCCGACAGCCGAAACGAGCGCAGCAGAAACTGGCGCTGCAATTGGCTGCTCATGTGCCGCGATAGCAGATAACCGTAGGACGCTTCCAGCCCGAGGATTTTCTCGAACGAGGAGAACACGATCAGCCGCTCGGGGTTGACCAGGTCACGCAATGCTGCCTGGGTCGGCACGAAACTCAATTCGCCGTACAGGTCGTTTTCCAGCAGCCAGCAACCGTAGTGGTCCAGCAGCTGCGCCAGTTCGAGGCGGTCCTGAGGTTGCACGGCCACCCCCGCCGGCAGGCTCACCGACGATGACATCAACAGCAGTTGCACGGACTCCTCGCGCAGTGCCCGTTCGAGCAACACCAGGTTCAGACGACCCGCGTGCAGCCAGGGCAATTCGATCACACGCACGCCGGCATCCTGCAGCAGGCGCAGGATCAACCAGTCACAGGGCGACTCGACCAGCACCGTGGAGCCGCGCAACCCCAGCACCTCGATGAGGATGGAGAGCACGCCGCGCAGGTCGGCCCCCACGTACACGTCATCCGCATGCCAGCAGCGCGTGGGCGATGAGGTGTAGCGCGCCGCCAGCGCCGCGCGCAACTCCCACACGCCGCACGACTGGGAGCTGTGCTGCGACTGACGGGGATACTGGCGCACCAGCTCGCGCTCCAGGCGTAGCAAGGTGTCGTCCAGATTCGCCAGCAAGGCCGGTTCATCACCGCTGAGCACCGCCATGGCCGGGCTGCGGGCCGCCACGTAAAGGCGTTCGAGCAAGTCGCCGCTGGCAAACGTCGCGGTGCTGTTGGCAAGGGGCCAGGCGTAATACCCCGATTTGGCCACCGAATACACGCGGCCCTCTTTCTCCAGCAGCGAATACGCATACTGAATGGTGGAGATCGAGACATTCAGGCGCTGGGACAGCTCGCGCAGCGACGGCAGCTTCACTCGCGTATCGGTACTCACCTCGTTGATCAGGTTGATCATGTAGCGATACACCGCCTGGTAAGCGAAGTCCGCTTGTCGCGCGCCACGCAGTGTCATCGAGCGGACAGCTGCCGAGCCATATCGTGACCGCTCAGGTTGCCTTCAAGGTCGTGCTCGCGCGCACTGCTACCGGGCAGCAGGGTCATTGGCCGCTGACGATACAGATGCTGGAGCAAGGGCAACGGCAACCCGCTGGCAACGGTCACCCACTGTTGCAGCATCTCGGCCGCCGGCTTGCCCTGCAGCACCTTGTGCAGTTCGGGCAGCGCCACGAGCATGCCTGGATGGCACTGGCGCAGGTAGCTTTCGAGCCGTTCGCCGTGATGGATAAACGGCGAAAACAGCAGGCAGATCAGCTGACTTTCATCCTGCCCGAAAAACTGCCGGGCGTAGTCGGTGGACGCGGCGCGCCCTTCACTGCTACCGGCCTGGGCCAGCAGTTCCGGCGGAATCTGCACATGATCGAGCTGCTCCTGCGCCAGCAGCAGGAACTCTTCAACACCTTCCCCATACGGCAATTCGCGCAGGCATTCGGCCTTCAGGCCGCGCAGGTGCGCCATCAACACGGGATTGGCAAACGCCGGATGGCTGAAATGAAACCCCAGGGGGTCTGGGGTATAGGCCATGAAATCGGTGAGCAAAGGTGCACTGGCAGGGTCTATGCCTTCAAGCAAGTCGGCAAAGCCGATATACGCCAGGGGACGGTACCCGCCGATGCTGATGTCAGCCCTGGGCTGATAGTGCTCGCCATACAGATCGCGATAGAAGTCTTCGCTCCATTGGTCCATTCGCGCAAACAGCCGGTCGAGGGACAGGGGCCTGGCTGCCCGGGCCTTGTCCGAACCGGCCTGAGCCGCCTTTTTCAGCCAGGCCAGCAGTTGGCTCTGTTTACGCCCGGAGTCGCCGCTGACCAGCACATGCACACCGCCATCCCACGCGGTGACACGCTGGTAGAAATCCCCCAGGGCGAGGTAGGTATCGTTGCACAGCGTTGCACAGATATCGCCGCAGCTCAGGTGCCCGACCATCAACCGGTTGCGTTGCGCCGCTTCACAACCCTGGGTCGATACCGGGCGCTGATGATTGAATGGCAGCACCTCATGGTTTTCCACCATCAGCAGTTCCACGCGGTCATCGTCATGGAAAAACAGACGGCTGTAACCGTTGTGGATGGTATCGAGTGTGCGCTGGGTCATGCCGGCATGGCGCAGCGTGGCGACCCGCAGTTGGAACGTCGTGGGTGATCGCCCGGCGATGCTCAATTGCGCCGCGCGCAGCATCGCCAACGTGTAACTGCTGACCTCACCGCCGCCATGGGCGACCAGCACCTTGTAGGCGCCGATATATTCCATGCCCCCGGCCGCCACGACAATACGCTGGATCAATAATTGAAGCGCCGTACGTTCCGCGCGACTGAAGTACCCGATCAATCGTTGCTGAACTTGCTGGTAAACATACGTCATGGCCTGTTCGTGAATAGCGCTCATCGCTCTACTACCTGAGTTGAAATATAAGTTTCAAACAACTACCAACGCGAGTTGCTTGATGTATTGAATTGCCAGGAACGTCGCTTTAGGTACCGTATTGACAGTGAATCAACACTAGCACCTTGCAAAAAATCGACATCGACTGTGCAGAGCGTCCACCCGGGCCTCCATGGCCTCGAGCGCCGACACACACGCCACCCACGCAGGGATTGACGACCTTCCTAGGAGTATTCAGACAATCTCCTACATTCCTTTAACCCCGAATTAAAAGATCCATCCGACAAATAAAATTTGTCAGGCAGTGTTCCATGAATGCCACTTGATCGAGCGTCAGCATAAAACTGTCTGCCCCCTGAGTCCGCCGCAAATGTTCCATTATTAACGGCAGCAGAAAATACCCGCTGCCGTATCAGTGCATCAATCATCACTCGGTCCTTGAGTTGAAAGTAAGAACACAATTATCAAGGCTGGAATAATGATTAACAGATACAGAAGCTGGCCGAAAACCAGTTCAGTTCAGGTTCAAGCACAAGGTGGATCACCCGGACACGACGACGCCGCGCTGGAATTCAGGGCGGCGTTCGGGGCAAAGGTATCGTTTACGGGACTGAGGGGCGATTACACGCAGTGGAAAACGCGCAGGGTAAGCCCTGTCAAATGGCGCTTTTGTCCCATACGCCAAGGGCGAGGAACAGCCGATTACGAATGTTCCTACACACGAAACAGCTTAAACTTGCAGTGCCACCCGCTCACGGCACGGGCATTCGTCCATATAACGGTGCGCTTCAACGAACTGGTCGAAGGCAAACACCGTGGTTTTCAGCGGCACCAGCACACGGTCAGCGGTCAACTGGTTGATATCACGCAATGCCCGCTGCATGGCGACCTGGTCCTGGATAATGCCCAGCTCCGGTTTACCGGTGAAATTGCCGATGCAGTGCACAAAGAACTGAATGTTCTTCTGGAACGCCGCACAGGCCGGAAACGGTGTCTGATTGCCGCCCTGCAGGCCATAGAGCACCAGACTGCCGCGCGGGGCCAGCACGTCGCCAAGCAACGTCATCTGCGGGCCGCCCAAGCCATCGAACACCACGTCGACGCCACGATTGTCGGTGAACTTGTTGATTTGCATCAGCAAGTCCTGCTCCTCGGTGACGATCACCTTTTCCGCCCCGAGGGACAGCAGGTAGTCACGCTCGGCGCTGTCCTTGGTCGCCGCGATCACCCGCACACCCAGCGCCTTGCCCAGTTGCACGAAAGACGGGCCGGCGCAGTGGCTGGCGTCGGTCACCAGGGCAAACTGGCCGGGTTTGACCCGTGCCAGGTCCATGTAAGCGAAGTAGGCGATCAACAGCGGCGTGTAATGCACGCTGGCTTCAATCGGGCTCAGCACATCCGGGTAACGGGTCAGGGCCGAACGGGGCAGGACGATCTGTTCGCCATACACCGGGTAATCATTGGGGCTCTCGGCCGGAAAACTGGCCACTTTATCGCCCACCGCCAGGTCATCCACGCCGTCGCCGAGGGCGACCACCACGCCGGCCATTTCATGACCAAGGCCGGACGGCAAACGTGCATGGGAGGACGCCAGGTTCTGGCGCCACAGGATGTCGTACCAGCTGATGCCAATCGCCTCGACACGCACCTGCACTTCGCCCGGTGCGGGCTGCGCGGCTGCATGCTCTTCGCATTTGAGCACCTCGGCCGGACCAAACTTGTGAAAACGGATCGTGCGGGACATCGCAAACCTCGTCAAAGTAACCTCTAATGCCATGAACTTTATCTGGGCTTTGCGGGTAAGGCCACCGGTCGCCATTAATAGTCGACATGCTTGTCATTGATTCCGCGACTAAGCTACAGACCTCAGCTTTCGTAGGAAAACTCAATTATCTTGTGCAGAGTATCAGCCTTTCCCCGTAAGATTCATGCCGGTCGTTGTTTACACATGGCCGCTCTCGTCAAGTTTGCAGACTCTTCCAGGACACAAGATGAACCGTAACGACCTGCGTCGTGTCGACCTTAACCTCTTGATCGTATTCGAAACCTTGATGCATGAGCGCAGCGTGACCCGCGCTGCCGAAAAACTGTTCCTCGGCCAGCCGGCCATCAGCGCCGCCCTGTCGCGCCTGCGCGGGCTGTTTGACGACCCGCTGTTCGTACGCACCGGCCGCAGCATGGAGCCCTCGGCTCGCGCGGTCGAGATCTTCGCCCTGCTCTCCCCGGCCCTGGACTCGATCTCCACCGCCGTCAGCCGCGCCGCCGAATTCAACCCGGCCACCAGCACCGCCGTGTTCCGTATCGGCCTGTCCGACGACGTCGAATTCGCCCTGCTGCCCCAACTGCTCAAACGCCTGCGCGCCGAAGCCCCCGGCATCGTGCTGGTGGTGCGCCGCGTCAACTACATCCTGATGCCAGGCCTGCTGGCCTCGGGCGAAATCTCCATCGGCGTCAGCTACACCGCCGACCTGCCCGCCAACGCCAAGCGCAAGGTCCTGCGCCGCAGCCTGCCCAAACTGCTGCGCGCCGACAGCGTGCCCGGCTCCCTGAGCCTGGACGACTTCTGCAGCCGCCCCCACGCACTGGTGTCGTTTGCCGGCGACCTGAGCGGTTTTATCGATGAAGAACTGGAAAAGCTCGGTCGCAAGCGCCATGTGGTGCTGGCCGTGCCGCAGTTCAACGGCCTGGGCACCTTGCTGGCGGGCACCGACATACTCGCCACCGTGCCCGACTACGCCGCCGAGGCCCTCACCTCGGCCGGCGGCTTGCGCGCCGAAGATCCACCGCTGCCGGTGCGCAGCTTTGAACTGCACATGGCGTGGCGCGGGTCACAGGATAATGATCCAGGGGAGCGGTGGTTGAGGTCGCGGATTCAGATGTTTTTCGGGGATCCTGACAGCCTGTAATGGAATTCCATTAAATCCCATAAACCCTTTTTATAACAAAAACTTACTGGTCACTTAAGTCCATCGCAGTCTGTCTAAATCCAATGGATTCCACGACCCATGGGGGCAAATTTCGGTTCCTTGAAAAGGATGCCCCCACCGATGCCCACAGATAATGCAGTTGTTTTCAAACGAAAACTCAGCGATGCCCTGAATAGCCCCGCATACAAACGGCCCTCATCATCTCAGCAGCCCACCACTGATTGTTGGCGCATTATGCGGCCGGGGATGCGGTTAGCTCTTTATTAAATAAATATTCATAAATGGCTGAAGGCCACAAATCACGGGGCTCCTGTGGCCTCCCTCATTAGCTTGCGAGCTAACTTTTGTCACGTTAACTATCAAGTTACCTGACTCAGCGCCGATTCACGGGCATTCCGAAAAATCAAAGGCACACCCGTAATGAGCGCAAAGTGGTTGGACAACTTGAAAGTCGGCAAGAAGCTCGGACTGGGCTTCGGTGCCATTTTGCTGGGCGTGCTGGCCGTCGCCGCAATCGGTTACTCCAGCACCAACCTGCTGATCGAGCGACTTGGCAAGAGTGGCAAGGTCTCCGAGATCAAGGCTGATGTCCTGAACGCCCGCATCGCCGCACAAGGCTACGCCACTGCACCGAGTGCTGCGGGCGTGCAAGCCTACAGCGGTGCGCTGGATACGCTGAGCCGCAGTGTCGATGAGGGCATTGGTCTGCTAGCCGCGCCGAGTAATCTGGCTAAGCTGCGCTCCATCAAGGAGCAAGTCGGCGGCCTGAAGCAGACGTTCGATCAATTGGTCAGCATCAATCATAAAGTCGATGATGCCTTGAAACCCTTGATCAAGGTCTCGGACGACGTCAGTGCCACTTTCGAAAACCTGCTGGAAAAGACCATTGACGACACATTGCGTGCTCCGGATGAAACCGGCATAAAACAAGTCAAAATCGCTGGTGACTTGCGTAACGGAATGACCAACTTCCGGCTGGTGTTTCGCCGCTATCTGAGTGTCCCGTCAACCGATAACCGTCAAGCGACCTACAATTCGGCCGACGCGCTGATCGCGCAGGTATCGGCTGCTCGCAGCGAATTGCCAAACCAGGCGAACGCCGCTGTAGACACCGCGCTGAATGCGCTTAAACAGTACAAGGTGCTGATGTCGTCGATCTCGGAAATGCTTCAGCAGGCCGATCAGGTTCGCGGCAATCTGCAACAGCAATCCGTCGCAATAGCTGTTGTGGCCGATGATGTAGCAGCACAGCAAATTATCAGCGCCCAAAAAGAAAAGAACAGCGCTGTCGTTCAGTTGTTGAGTGTCGCGCTGGTGGTCTTGCTGATTGGTATCGTTGCTGCGCTCCTTATCACCCGCCAGATAACCTTTCCATTGAACGATACGGTCATTGCCGCGCGCCGTATTGCTGATGGTGACCTGACCCGGGACACCAGCACGACCCGTCAGGACGAACTGGGCTTGTTACAGAACACCATGCAGCACATGACCGTTTCCCTGCGCGGCCTGATCGGGGGCATCGGCAACGGTGTCACGCAGATCGCTACAGCGGCCGAGCAGTTGTCTGCTGTCAGCGCGCAGACAAGTACAGGCGTCACCCTGCAAAAAAACGAAGTTGACCAGGTCGCCACCGCCATGAATGAAATGGCCTCGGCCGTACAGGAAGTAGCGCGGAACACCGAAGACGCTTCGCGGGCCGCCAAACAGGCAAGCGAACGTTCTGCGCACGGCAGTAATGTGGTGCAACATGCAGCAAGCGAAATTGGCCAACTGGCCGCTGAAGTGAAGCATCTGGGCGAAGCCATGCAGCGCCTAACCGAAGACAGCAGCAAGATCGGCAACGTCATCGACGTGATCAAGGCTGTCGCCGAGCAGACCAACCTGCTCGCGCTCAACGCCGCCATCGAGGCCGCACGCGCCGGTGAGCAAGGTCGTGGTTTTGCTGTCGTGGCCGATGAAGTGCGCTCGCTGGCCCAACGTACCCAGAACTCCACAAGTGAAATCGAGCTGCTGATCAACACTCTACAACAGCGCACGAGCGCAGCATCAGGTCTGATGGACGCAAGCCTGCAACGTACCGAGGGCACCGTAGTTCTGGCTCGTCAGGCTGAACAGGCATTGATTGATATCAATCAGTCCATCGGCACGATTGAACAGATGAGCCAGCAGATTTCCGCCGCTGCCGAACAACAGAGCGCAGTGACCGATGAAATCAACCGGAGCGTGCTCAGCGTGCGTGACATTGCTGAGCAGTCTGCATCCGCAACCGAGCAGAGCGTCGCATCGACTGCAGAACTGGCGCGCCTGGGCAGTGATTTGCAGAGCTTGGTTGCGCGTTTCAAAATTTAGGTATCCAGAGTCAGACGCCTCGTGAAGCGGTCACCAGGCGATCTGCCGCTTTTGCGCGCGCATGAACATCCAGCTGCCGGAACGCTTGCCCTTGCATCACTTAACACTGGCATACACCGTCGGGCCTTTTGAGCCACCTCCCTTCCAACTATTTATTGCGAGTCGTTAGGTGCTTGATTTTTTATCAGGCGGATCTCTGGGAACCCGTGCCCCATCAGCGCCAGGGGCGCCGTCGGCACCTGGTGTCCCGCCAGGGCCAGCCGCACCACCCTTGCCGCCAGAGCCTCCCTGGCCGGGTTGAGACCCGCTGCCTCCAGCACCACCGGCTCCACCCGCCCCGCCCTGGCCGCCGTTACTTCCTCCAGCGCCACCATTACCGCCCGATCCACCATTGCCCGCTAGTTGCAGTAGCGGTGGTGAACCGGTGATTACGTGAGTATTGAACTCTTGGGCAATAGGGGCTTTGATTTGAGAAGCATAAACTAATGAGCACGCTGCGAACGCTACGCTTATAGCAATTACGCCGGTTACAATTTTCATTGTTGCTCTCCTATTAGACGGGCCAAAACACTGCCTGGATAAGTTAATGTCGCAACGCCACTCTTGGCATTATTGCAACAGGGGCGAGGTGGCCCGTATTTCAAGCTAGCGAAGAAATATTTTGTTGCAATGGTAAATCTGTCTGTTCGCTGAACATAAATCTATTCGTGGGCTCGAAGCGCTGATCCTTAACAGAGTCGACTACGGTTACCGCTGCGGACCTTTGGCAAGGCATTGATGAGCCATGCGCTTCGTGTATCTGGCACTTTCTCAGCGGTTGTATGTCAATCATGTATGAACGCCACGTTAGTACGTCATCATGCATTGCTGGAAAAAAGTTTCGCTGACTGAGGACCTGGAACGGAGCCTGCCAGGTCACCAGGTAGATTGCATTCTGATCAATGGATGGACGGCTACCGTCTTCGTCAGGCAACCCGAGTACGGCTCAATGTTTTGCACGACCGGCATAGACCTGGCCAAGCTTGCAAACAGCGCGAGCGTTCGCCAGCTTGCCGAAGAGCTTGTGTTTGAGATCGATATGTCCAAGGGAGGGAACGCTGGATAGCTCTCCCTTTAAAGTCCTACCTGCCGCCCGAAATCCGCCTCCGACCGCCCTCCTTGGGGAGAGCTTTCTTCGACTGCTATTCGTCTGGAACGGATGCGCCTGGCTGGTCTACACCCAATGAATTCGCGACCATACGCTAGCGAGTATTCCGCCCCCTGCATGCCGAAAAGAATCTAAAAGAACCAGCCCGACCAATTCCTGAATATATAAATTGCCAGAAAAACAATCCAAGAAATCGCCAGAAGCACAGTGGCTGCAACCCATCGAAGACCCATTACTAAATCCTATTTTTGACTCTTCTTCACTATAAATTCAGCGAGAGCAAGCAAGACGAAAAACAACTTCACGCTGGTACAGAGAGGCCTTAAACCCGCACTGTAAGGCCTTTGATTTCGGCGAGACAAGTCCAAACTAAATCATGCCACGGACAAATGTTCATAGAGGATAGTAGAGCCAACAGCATCAACACCAACCCACCGATTATTTCAGCGCGCTTACCAACCATTGTTCCAAGTACACGACCCAGCATCACGCCTGTGGTCACCATTACCGTAGTGGCAATGCCAATTGCCGACGCAGCAACCAGGATATTCACGTTGACGAAGGCAAGCCCGACTCCCACGGCTAACGCGTGTTGGCCAGGTACAGCGCTTCTTCCACGGCGGTGTTGCCACCACCGACCACGGCGACCGGCTTGTTGCGATAGAAGAAACCGTCGCAGGTCGCGCAAGCGGACACGCCTTTGCCCATGAACGCTTCTTCCGATGGCGGGCCCAGGTAGCGAGCGCTGACGCCGGTAGTGTCATTCTTCGTCCAAGTTCTGCACCAGAAAACCGCCAGTTCAGGCGGACTTCGGCTATCGCCTACAAGTCATTCATTTCAATTCAGCCTAACCAACATCACATCCGTTCAGCCGAGCCAATGCGCTCATCAGCCAACGTTACCCATTAGCCAGGCCTGATCGTTCGGGTTCGCAACGTTGGTAATAATTACTACACAATAAGTGTACTAATATGCCCTCCCAGCGGACATTGGGCTTCGCAGGATGCGTCAGGTTGTGCAGTAGACGCGACTGCTTGCCCTGCAGAACCGAGCAACGCCCGCAAACACCGCCCAAGGCAAACGCGTTGGTACTCCTATTTTCTGAGGAAGGCTGTCGATGAGGACAAAATACAATTCCTGCAAGCCAGTTCGCTTGCAGGTAGGCGTCAAACATTGGGTGCCCTTTTGTGCGCTTGGTCTTGTCAGTGCGATGGCTCAGGCGGCAGATACTCCTGACGCCTCCGTCTCGACAGCAACCACCACCCTGGGCACCGTGTCAGTGATTGGCCAGGGAGAAACGCGCCAGGTTCAGCGTGTCGATGAAACAACCGTTAAACGTTACTCCGCAGGCACCAACCCGCTGAAGACCTTGCAGAGCATGTCTGGCGTAAACTTCCAGTCCGGTGATCCTCTGGGCCGTGAAGAGGGCAGCCAGCGCATCAGCTTGCGCGGGTTTGATATGCATCACTTGGGCTACACGCTGGATGGGGTAACGCTGGGGAATATGAGCTTCGGCAACTTCAACGGGCTGAGCATTACGCGCGCCGTCATCCCGGAAAACGTGGGTTCGACCGTTGTCGCCGCAGGCATTGGTTCGTTGGGAACCGCCTCCAACAGCGATCTGGGCGGTACCATCCAGTTCACCACCTCCGACCCGGATAAAGAGTTCGGTGGCCGGTTGTCGCAGACCATGGGCAGCTACGACACCAGCCGCACCTACATGCGCGTCGACACCGGGGAGTACAACGGCCTGTCGGCGTATGTCTCGGGTGAGAAGTACGACGCCAACGCCTGGAAGGGCAATGACAACCCGCAGAAATCAGACGCGATCAACGCCAAGGTTCTGTATAAATTCGGCGACAACCGCATCAGCTTCTTCCACAGCAAGTCGGACCATGAAGAAGCCAACCTGATGTCGCTGTCCAAAAGCATGATCGACCGACTGGGCTACAACTACACCTATTACACGCCCGATTGGACCCGTGCGGTGAATGCCGCTAACGGTATCTTCAGTGGTGGCGTCAAAAGCGCCGCAGAGGGTGTCTACAACGCCAGCAGCTTGCGCTATGACGAACTGGATATCCTGAAGGGCAATTTCAGCCTCTCGGATAACCTGGTGCTGGATACCACCGTTTACCATCACCATAACTCTGGGTTTGGTAACTCGTATTATCCGTTCACCTACAATACCGGCACCTCAGTAATCCCCGCGAACGCATTGCGCAGTACCCAATACGGCATTGATCGAAACGGCTTTCAGACCTCCCTCACCGCGTTCCTGGGCCAGCATGAGGTCGAGGGTGGATTCTGGATCCAGTCCAACAAGAACAATGTCGGTCGCTATCTCTACGACACCACCGGACACGAGCCCCAGAACCATATCGTCACGACCAATGGTTATGGATTATCGGCCACCATATTCGATCAGTCTTACAACGACCTGACGCGTCAGTTCTACTTGCGCGATACGTACACGCTGCTGGACGACCGTTTAAAACTTGAATTCGGTGCCAAAAGCACGGTGACGACCACGACTGCTGAAGGAAAAGTCGGATACGCAAGCGGGTCACTGGAAGCCAGCGATCACTTCCTTCCTCAGTTTGGTGCGACCTACAAGCTTAATGACGAAGATGAGGTGTTCGCCTCTTATTCGCAGAATATGGCTGCCTTCCCTTCCGGGGCCTACAGCCCATTCAGCAATACCCAGGCAGCGGTCGACGCACTCAACGGCTTCAAAGGCCTCAAGCCGGAAACCTCCACGACGATTGAAGCCGGTGTTCGGCGCACGTCCAAGCACTACATTGCCTCGGCCACCGTCTATAACACCCAGTTCGACAATCGCCTGATCGCTATCGCCAACTGCACCGGGATCTTCATCTGCGCCAATGGCGTGGCCAACGTAGGCTCGGTGACCAGCCGAGGTGCTGAGTTCGCCTTTGCTTTGATGCCTGATGAACATTGGCGTTGGTCCAACTCGCTTTCGTATAACCACAGCACCTACGATGACAACTACACCAGCAATGCGCAGACGGTGAATGTCAAAGGCAAAACGGTCGTTGATACCCCCAGGATCATGTACTCAAGCGGCCTGGACTGGAACTGGAACCACTGGAGCGCGGGCCTGCAAGGTACTTACATGACCAAACGTTACTTTACCTACACCAATGACCAGAGCGTGCCCGGTTACTGGTTGGCCAACGCGAACATGGCGTATGACCTGGGGGCATTCGCGGGTTTGAAGGACACGTCCGTTGCATTGAACATGGTCAACTTGTTCGATAAACGCTACATCTCTACGCTGAATACCGATGGCAGTGCGGCCTCCGACCCGAATGGTGACCTGCAACTGTTGCAGGTGGGAACGCCGCGCAGCGCTTTCGTTACGCTCTCAACGCGTTTCTGATTCAGCAAGACGTTTGATGAAGCATGGGTTCACATAAATAACAGTGCAAAAAAGACCCCGTCGCCTTCAAGCGCCGGGGTCTTTTTTTGGTTGGTCAGTCCAGAATCACCACAGCCTTCACCGCCTGGAGCAATCAGCGGCCAAGCACCAGCGTATGCCTGGCTGGCTACAGGAAGAAACGCTCTTTCAGAGGGATCAATGCAGCACCAATGGCGGCGGCATCGCCGTTGCTTTCGGTGAGTAACAACTTGGGCCTGGGGGCGGGCGTTCCATAGCGCGGTGAGCCCCAGAAACTGACATTGTCGATCAGTCGACGCCCGAGTTCGGCAGGCACCTGCCCACCGAATACGATGGCCTGCGGATCGAACAATCCGGTGAGGGTATTGATCAAGCGATCCAGGCCCGGCCGGACATGCTCGACCCACTCTTCGACACCCGGCCAGTTGGCGTCGAACCGATTGCGCAGGTCTTCGATGGAATCAATCTGGATATCCTGCTTGTGCAACGCATCGATCAAGTAGCGCAGCGCCGGGCGGCGCTCGACTTCATCGTGGGTGTACAGCATGATTTCACCAGCATTGCCATGGCTGCCGAAGTACGGCTTGCCGTCAATGACGATGCCGGTACCGAAGCCATAGTTGAACGACAGGTAAATGAAGTTGCTCGCCCAGGCGCCGACGCCGATGAGACTTTCACCGATGGCCCCGGTGGTGGCGTTGTTCTTCAACCAGACCGGCATATCGAGGGCCTGCTCCAGGAGCGGACGCAAGTCGATCAGCGACCAGTCCTGAAGGGGTTCCGGTGCGTTCACTCGCCCTTCGTCGACAAAGTAGCCGGCAATCGCCACCCCGACACCCAGCAGATGATCGCGGCTCAGCGCGTTGCGCTGGAGCATGCGATCAATGACTTTGCTCAGCGCATCCAGGGTCGAATTCAAGCTCAGCGGCGGGGTACGCAGCGTGACCTCTTCGAGGACATTGCACGCAAAATCGGCGATGCAGACGACCGCCGAATCAGTATTAATGGAGATGCCCAGTACATAAACCGCCTCGTTGGCGAGTTCCAGGCGCAAGCTGGGCTGACCGCGGCCGTTTTTGATGGCCTGACCCGTGCGGATGAAGCCCCGGCTGATCAGGTCTTCGATGATCCGGTGCACGGATTGCTGTGCGAGATCCATTTCCGCCGACACGGCGGCTCGGGTGATTCCTCCACTGCGCCGCAAGATATCGAGAATTTTGCGCTCGTTCAGACTGGGGTGGTAATCGCGCTTCAGGCGTTGTTCTGCGTCCATGAGTCAACTATGCAATAAGTAGATTTTCCGGTAGCAGAGCAGTCTAAAGCCTCTTCTGGCCGATGGGGTTGAATTCATAAAATTTTAACGTTACACCCTCGGGACGAGCGCAGAGGCGCCATTGCCTTGGGGGCGGGCCAGGGCAGGCACCCGCGCAGTGCATTTTGCGGCGTTGACGCTTTTATCCACAGCACTGCCAATCAGCACACACCGATCGAGCGGCAGTTCGAGCGATTGCGCCGCCGCCTCATATAAGGTCATTTCCGGCTTGCCGATAATGCGCGGGTTCCAGTCTTCAGGGGCCATGCACGCTTGCAGCGTAGACAGAAAGGCACCGATATCCAGGACTCGATTGCCATACCTGGTCGAATGAAGTGTCTCGGCGCTCGCCGCTACCAAACGGGCACCTTCGAGGAGTGAATCCAGCGCCGTATTGAGCTTGGTATAGGTGATGCGTACGTCGCTCAGCAAGATAACGAGGTCGGCATCCTTGCGAACCAGCTGCAAACCAATCGAGCGCGCATAGCTTTTCATCCGATTGGAGCCCACGACCAGCACATCACCCACGTCCATCGCCAAGGCATCATGCAGAGAATGGGTGCCTGCCAGGATGATGCGGTGAGTCGGCAGCCTGACCCCCTCTGCCGCCAGTACGGCGGCAATTTCATAAGGGAACAGCGTCGAGTTGTTGGACACGAGCGAAACGCTGGACGCTACAGTTTGAAGGAATCTGATGACCGCAGCCTTGGGTTTTCCGTTGTTCGCCAAGCATCGGTCCCAGTCCAGGACAATGCCTTCGCAGGGAGACGCGCACTCTGCCGGATGCGGTGGGGCAGCCCAACGGTTTTCAGCGTGTTGGTACAAAGCCGCGTCGATCGTCTTGGCAAACGATCTGATGGTGGGGATAGCGTTCATGGCGTGTTTATTCTGATAGCGATGTCAGACAGGCTGACAAGACAGGGTGAGCTAGATCACAGAGCTCTTGGGTGCCCGCAACGATAGTGAGTCCGGCTGGCACGGCCAGGCCCTGGGTAGAAATCGCCAGGCCCGCTTCGCTGCACAGCAAACGGCCGGCAGCGACATCCCACAGGCTGGTGTAGCGCTCCACGTAGCCGCTTGTGCAACCCAGCGCCGCGAACCCCAGGCCGATGGTCGCGCATCGGTAACCCGCCACGCCCCAGCCGGCCTGGCGGAACTGCAACTCCAGCGCGCCGATGTGTTCTGGACGCCAGTGCAGGTTTTCGCCGATCGCCGCCACTTTCAGCCCCGCCCACTGAGCAAGTCTCTTAGCATGTATGCCGTTCTTTCTCAGCCCGTAACCTTTGCCGGCGCTCAGCGTGTAACCCAAAGCGGGATAGGCCACTACGCCCACCAGCGACTCGTCGCCCTCCACATAGGCAATGGAAATGCCCCACAAAGGCGAGCCGCTGACGAAGTTGGCGGTGCCATCAATCGGGTCGATCACCCATCCGCGCCCCGGCAGATCACCGCCCATTTCTTCGCCCAGGATCGCTTCGCCAGGAAATTCGAGTGCGAGTTGGGCGCGCAGATACTGCTCCACTTCCAGGTCGGCCGCTGAGACCAGATCTTGCGGACGTTTGACGGTGACCGCCAGCGAAGAGAGGTTCTGGAAGTGGCCCAGCGCAATCTTCGCAGCCCTGGCAGCCAGGCGTTCAGTCTCGTGCAACCGATGCTCCAGCTCCATCACATACCCGCCTGACGGGCGTTGATATCGAGCAAGTTGGGGTAATCGGTGATCACTGACTGCGCGCCCCGGCTTAACAGATAGCGTGCGCGATGTGGGTCATTGACCGTCGCCACTGCAAATTCGACCGCGCTGTCGCGCAGGCGGCTCAGATGGCATTCATTCAGAAAGGGGTCGACCACATGCAGAATCTGGCAGTCATATTCCGCCAGCAGCGTGGCCGGATCGGCCGGTGCGACCAGGCTGGCCAGGCACAACGGAACCTCTTCCCACAGCGCTCGCGCCTTGCCGAGCGCACGGGTCGAAAAGCTCGAGACGAACAGCTTGTGATGGTCTCGCGGCCACTTCTGACGCAGTAAAGGGATGGCCGCTTCGGCGGTCTCCAGGTCATCACCGGTGGTCGGCTTGAGCTCGACCTGCAGGCCCAGCCCCAGACGAATCACGGTGTCAACCACTTCTTCAAAGGTGGGCACGGCAACGCCCGCGTAGGTGCTGGAGAACCATCGGCCAGCATCCAGCGATCGAATATGTTCGAGTGTGTTGAGGACCACCGCGCCCTGCCCGGAGGTGGTGCGATCCAGGGTGTCGTCATGGATCACCACCAGGGCGCCATCACGGGTGAGCTTGACATCGATCTCGACCCACTGCGCGCCCATCCGCGCCGCGAGTTCGATGGCCTCCAGCGTATTTTCCGGTGCGAAGGCACTCGCGCCACGATGCGCAATCAAATTGCTTTGAACGACGCGTGATTTAGCTTTCATAGCGAAACGTTATCCTGAACTAGGGATGAAGAGATGCGTTGCCCGGAGGCCCCATCGAACAACAAGGCCTCGTCGGCTGGGAACCACAGGTTGAGGGTCGAGCCGACGGAGCACGGCTGCGAGTCGGATTGACTGACCAGTACCGGCTGCCCCGCAACCCGGCAATGAATGACACGATGGCTACCCAACTCCTCGACGGCGTGAACGGTGGCACTCACGCCGGGGCTGGCGACTTTCAGGTTCTCGGCACGAATGCCCAGGAACAACGGGCCAGACGTCGCCATGGCGGCCTGTACCTTCAACGGCAGCACTTGGCCGTCGCCCAGGGTCAACACGCCTTCAGGGCTGCACATCACCTCAATAAGGTTCATCGGCGTCGAGCCAAAAAAACGCGCAACAACGATAGAGTGCGGACGTTTGTAGAGCGCATGGGGCGTGTCGATCTGTTCGACACGGCCCTTGTTGAGCACAACGACCCGATCAGCCAGGGTCATTGCTTCGGTCTGGTCATGCGTCACGTAGAGCACGGTGGCGCCGGTGTCCTGATGGATGCGCCGCAACTCTGTGCGCATCTCCTGGCGAAGGCCGCTGTCGAGGTTGCACAGCGGCTCATCGAAGAGCAGCACCGGAGGCTTGCGCACCAGCGCTCGACCAATGGCTACGCGCTGACGCTGGCCACCGGACAACTGCCCGGGCTTTCTTCCCAGCAAGGCGTGCAGCCCCAGTGTGCTGGCGATCGCATGGACCCGCGCTGAGCGCTCTTCCCGGCCGATCCCGGCGAGTTTGAGCCCATAGCCGATGTTGTCTTCGACGGTCATGTGCGGATACAGCGCGTAGTTTTGAAAGACCATGGCGCAATGGCGCTCGCTGGGCGGGCGCCGTGTAACGTCGACACCGCCGATATGGATGCTGCCCGCATCGGGGCTGTCCAGGCCAGCGACCAGACGCAACAATGTTGACTTGCCGCACCCCGATGGGCCGAGGATGACGCTGAACTCCCCGGCGGGGAATTCCACGTCCAGCGCATCGATGATGGCCGGGCCGTGCTTGGTGTAACGCCTGGACAGCCCACTGACACGAATGTTTGGCGCTGCGTTGTCGCATGTAGACCGAGTCATTTACCTACCCCTACAAGCCCCTTCACGAACCAGCGCTGCATCACAGCGATGACCACAATGGGTGGAATCAGACTGAGCAAAGTGGCGGCCATCAGCAGCGACCACTGCGGAAGTTGAGTGGCATCAGCGGGCGCAAAGTTGGCGGCCCCCAGTACCAGCGTGCGCATGTTGGTGCGATTGGTGGCCACCAAGGGCCACAGGTAGTCCTTCCACGCCGAAATGAACACCAGGGTGCCCAATGCGGCGAAATTGGTTTTCGACAGCGGCAGCAGAATGTCGACGAAAAATCGCCAGGGGCTGGCGCCATCCATGCGTGCGGCCTCTACCAGATCGGACGGCAGCGTCTTATAGAACTGTCGGAACAAAAAGGTGCCTGTCGCCGACGCGATCAGTGGCAGAGCGAGCCCGGGATAGGTGTCCAGCACGTTGATATGCGGCACAGGGATCGCCCCTATGCCCAGCAGGTCGAGCAGCGAGCGCAGTGGCCCCAGGAGGTCGCCCGCCACTGCGTAGGTCGGGATAATCCTGATCTCCAGCGGTAACAGCAGTGTGCCGAGGACCGCGACAAAGATCAGCGATTTGAACGGCGTCCTGAAATACACCACTACAAATGCGGTCAGTGCCGAGAGCGCCAATTTGCCGATCACCACCAGGCCCGTCACGATCAGGCTGTTGCCCATCAACGTGACCACATCGAGCTTGTGCAGGACCTCGCCAACGTTGACGAACAGTTGGTTGCCTGGCAGCCAAGGCATTCCGTGGGCAAGAATCTGTTCGTTGCTGACCGACGCTGCGCAAAGCGCCAGATACAACGGACCGAGCGCAAACAGCGCGCCCAGAAGCAGAAGGACATAGGCCAGCGCCGTCGATAGCGGGTGACGTTCAACCATGGTGTTCTCTCCGGCGATTGCGCCAAGACAGGTATCGATACTGAGTGACACTGAGCACGACGACCACCACCAGCATGAGCACCGACAGGGTCGACGAACCGGCCAGATCGATGCCGACAAAACCATCCTGATAGATCTTGAACGCCAGGATTTCAGTGGCATTGCCTGGCCCGCCGTGCGTCAGCCGGTCGACCAGGCCAAAGCTGTTGGACAGGCTGTCCAGCAACCCGACCACGAACACGAAAAACAGATAGGGCGCGACCATCGGCAATTGGATGTCACGCAACCGCTGCCATGGCGTCGCGCCATCGAGTGCCGCCGCCGCCAGGCAATCCTCTGGCACTGACTGCAGGCTCGCGACGATCATTACGATGTTGAAGGGCAACTGGCACCAGGCGTAGGCAAACACCAATAGCGTCATCGCCTGCCATCCTTTGGCAGACGGCGCCCAGGCTTCGGGGACCAGGTGATTGATCCACGCCAGCGGGCCGAAGATCGGATTGGCCAGCACTTGGAAGATAATTCCAAGGGTTGCCCCCGAGACCGCATAAGGCCAGATCAGCACATTGCCGAAAATCTTGTACCCGCGAACTTTCAGTTGCAGGCAGGCCCCCAGCGCCAGCGCCAGGCTCAATGCAAGCAGCGTGCTGCACAGGCTGAAGACCAGGGTTGTGCCCAGCGATGAGAGTACGCTTGGGTCGTGAAGGACCCTGACGTAGTTGGCGAGCCCCGCAAAGATTTCGCTGCCGCCAAACGGCTGCACGTAATGAAACGACCACCAGAACGCCTGCACGGTCGGCCAATAGAAGAACAGCAGAACCGCCAGCAATTGAGGCAATGCGAGTAACAAGGGCAAGAAGCGCTGGGAGAACTGCGCGTTGTGGCTCATGGATTGACGCCTTTATCCGTCTCGCGGGGGCCGTAGGTGTTCTCGAACACCCGCAGCAATGAGTCGCCCTTCCCCGCCGCCTGGTGCAACGCAACGTCCATGGGTTTCTGCCCGGCGAGTGCGCTCCATACCGCCTGTTGCCAGGCGAGCCGCAGCAAGGTGGTAAACCCCGGACGTACCTCAAACGCCGTTGTTCGGTCACCTCGTGTCATGGCGTTAAGACCCACCACGGTCGCACTGTTGGCAGGTAATTGCGCCAGGTACGCTGTGGCCGCGCCCTGCGTCACGGGCAAATAACCGGTTGCGTCGCTAAACAACGTTTGTATCGACACATCACGCAGAAACATCAAAAACTCGGCGACTGTCTGGTATTGCGCATCGCTCTGCCCGCGCAACACCCACAACGCCGCACCGCCCGGGAGCGAAGCCGCACGTTGCTGACCGGCGAACACCGGTAAAAGGTTGGCTTTCACGTCACTGGGATCAACGCTGTAGATCAGCTTGGACGCGCCGGTCGAACCCAGCAGCAGCGCGCAGTCCCCGGCGGTGAACGCCAACTCCTGACCGCCGCTTCGGGTGGCGGCCTGATCGATCAGCAAGCCTTCAGCCATCCACTGCTCGACCTCTTCCATAAGGCGCAGGTGCAGGCCTTGGTCGAATGCCCAGTGCGTTGCGTCCTTACTCAGCAATGGCGCACCCATGACCGCGCTGCTTTGTTCGAGCCAGACCCAGGGGCCTAAATCCGTCACTGCGGGGCATTTGCTGCCATGCGCCTTGAGGGCAACCAAGGCCGTGCCAAAGGCTTCCCAAGTCTCTGGGGCTTGAGTTATCCCGGCTGCCGCGAGTTGATCGGCGTGGCTGTAGAGCACTGCAGTGGACGTTGCAAATGGCTGTGCCCAGACGTTACCGTCGGCATTGCTGTAGTAGGCGGCGACGGCGGGTAACAACGGATCGTCAGACACCTTGTGCTGTGATTGCAGGAACCCATCCAGGCCCAGAACTGCTCCGCTATCGAGCATTTCCGGCGTGGCGACATCATAGATTTCAACCAGTGCCGGGGCCTTGCCCGAGCGGTAGGCGGCCACGGTCTTTTGCAGGTTCTGCTCATAGGAGCCCTGAGCAATGCAACGCATTGGCAGCGACTGCGGGTGAGTCGAGTTGAAGCGCTCGCAAATGTCCTGGATCGCCGCCCCGGCCGCGCCCGAGTGGCCATACCAGAATTCGACGTCAGCATCGGCGGCGTAGGCCTGGCCGGCACCCGCCACCCAAACGATGGCCGCCGATAAAAGTGATCTGAAACGCATTGTTTACACCGCTGAAGTGAGTACTGGTTAGCGTCAGTAAGGTGTGCGGCTCATGCAGCTTTCGCCTTACTGGCTTTGCGTAATCACCGACAGCCGAGTGATCTCTGCCTTCTGCACGAGCGCCAGCACCTGAGCAACGCGGCCGTACCCCGTCAGGGTGTCGGCACGTAACGTCAGCGAAACCTCGGGGTCCCTGGTTTTGAGGGCAACCAACGCTTGCTCCAACTCATCAAGCGGCTCTGCTTTGTCATCGATGAACACGCCGCCCGCCGCGTCGATACTGATCGCCACCGGCTTGCTATCGTCCAGCGCCTGCGTGGCGACGGTCTGGGGCAGATTCAGCGGGATCGCATTGTTCAACAATGGCGCCGTTACGATGAATACAACGAGCAGTACCAGCATCACATCGACCAAGGGCGTGATGTTGATATCGCTGATGGTGCTCTCGTCATTGCTCGTGGTGAAGGCCATCTCAGGCTGCTCCGCTCAGTTGGCGCTGGGTCTCGGTGGCGTGCCCGTCGCCGAGCTCAAAGCCATGACGTTGCGCGCGGTTCATGAGGTTAAGGGCGAAGCTCTCGAGATCGGCAATCATCAATTTCAAGCGACGACCGAGGAAGTTGTAGGCCAATACCGCAGGCACGGCGACCGCAATACCGATGCCAGTGGCGATGAGCGCGTCGCCGATCGGGCCCGCGACCACAGCGATGCTGGCTGACTTGGCGGTGCTGATCGCTTGCAGCGCATGGATGATCCCAAACACGGTGCCGAACAACCCGATAAAGGGTGCAGTGCTGCCAATCGAGGCCAGCACGATCATTCCGTGTTCCATCAAATGGCGTTCGCCGTGAATCTGCTTCTGCAGGGAGCGTTCGAGCACTTCCTGACGGCTCCAGCCGTCAACCGGGCAAGGCCCTTCGCGGCCTTTGCTGAGCGCCAGGTGCGTGGCGTTGGCCAAACGCGCCAGTTGCCCCTGGTGCTCTTCTGCGGTCACGGAGGTCTTGAAGCTGGCGGTCGACCAGAAGCGTTCGGCGTACCGTTGGTTCTGGCGGCGCAGTTTTACCAGTTGAATCCATTTGGCAATCAGCACAGCCCACGTGGCCAGCGAGAACAGCACCAAAATGCCCATGGATGCCTGGTGAATCAGAGTTGAATAATCGTTCATGGCAAAACCTCAACGAGATAGTTTGAACTCAAGCGGCACGGTGACCCAGCCATCAATGGCGGTATCGCCCCGTTTAGCGGGAATGAAAGTCCACTGGCGAACGGCGGCCAGTGCCGCCTCGTCCAGCGCAGGAGAACCGCTACTGGACGCGATCTCCACGGTGTCGGGTCGCCCATTGGGCATAACGTGCACGCGTAATTGGGCGGTACCTTCCTGGTGTCTGCGCGCCGCCGCCGGCGGATACGCAGGTGCCGGGTTATTCAGGTAGCCCGCTCGCCCCACCGGGCCGGTGACCGGCAACGACGCGGTGGGTTTGGGCGCGGGCGTTGCAGTGGCACTGGGCGTGACAGCTTTTGCGGGCGCATCACGTGACGGCGCAGGGGCGGCGACTTGCCTGGGCTCGACAGGTTTGGGCGTTGCCTTGGCAACAGGCTTGGGCGTCGGACGCGGCTTCGCTACAGGCGGTGGTTCCACTGGAGGTGGCGGCGGGACAGGCGTCGGCTCTGGCTTAGGCGCCTGCACGGGTGCTGGAGGCGGCGGCGCAACCATCTGCATCGCAATGGCGAGGGGCTTGGTGGGCACCTCCAGTGGTTTGGACGGTCGATCGGTTTGCAACCAGACCAGCAGCGCGATGTGAGCGCCTACGGCCACCCCCACCCCCACCCCAATCACATACACCTGCCATCTGACGGCGGGGCGGTTGGCGTCGGGTATCGGCAGCGCAGCAAATACCGCTGGCGACAACATTGCACCCGTGGCAGGCCTTCCCCGAAGCAATGGCGGGCGGCGCGATAAAAAATGCGAAAGCATGGCAATACCCATCTGTGAACAACGTGCGTAGCCGTTATTGGAGGCGGAGAACATATTACTACGCTTAATGTGTATTAATTATGACGTAGCGGCCGCTCCAGGTCTTCGCGACCATCGGACAGGCGCAGGCGACCGTCATCCAGCACCGTGAGCGGCATCGGATCGGTGATTTCGCCGATGAATGAACCGGTTTCATCATGGTTACGAAAAGCCATTAGACAAAGGCTGCCCCGGCCATCGACCAGCAGCTTCCCTGCGTACAGGCTGCAATGCGCGTCACCCTGCAGAAAATCCTCTTCCGGCAGGTGCCAGGGGCCCAGCGGGTGCTCGGCCATCAGGTAATGGATGCCACCCTGCTTGCCTTTCATATGGCGTTCGGCGTGGACCGGGTCAATGTGGGTATGCGCAACGCAAAACACGCAATACCAACGTCCCTGGTATTCCATAGGCTGGGGCACCTCCATGTGCCCGTAGCGTTTGGAGCGGAAGATCGGCGGACCTTGCTCCCAATGCCGAAGGTCAGGAGAGCGCGCGTGCCCGATGACTCCACGAGCATTGCGCTCACCCTGTGGCTCACGCGCGGTGAAAAACATGTGCCAGCCATCGCCCTTCGGATCGGGGAATACCCACGGATCACGGAAGGCCTGCTCATACCAAATGTTTAGATCCAGTGACTCGTAGTAGCGCAGGTCGGCCTGCAGAAGCGGCGTTTCGGTGGGGCGGCGCCACACGATCAAGTCATCGGAACAAGCGACGCCGATACGCTGTACGCAACCGTCTTCGGCCTTGCTGGTGCCGGTATAGAACATCATCCAGTGCCCCGCTTGAGCGCGAACCACGCAGCCCGTCCAGGTGGTGTAATCGTCCCAACTGGGCGTGGCGGCTGGCCAAAGCGCGTCGGGCAGAATCTCCCAGTTTTTCAGATCCACAGACCGCGCATGTCCGATCCGCACATTCCAGTGGCGCAGGTTGGGATCGTCCAGGCTGCGAGGGGCAGATAAATAGAACAGATGTGTGTGGTCACCGTCCTGGACGAACCAGAAGTCCCACACCCAATGCTCAGCCAAAAATAACGCCATCAATCACTCCAAAAACATTACTACTCTTTATGAGTTATATTCTGGCGCAGTATTGTTTCGTTTTTGTTGCGGTGCGTTGGTCATTCGGCTTCCGCTTGAGATCACAAGCGCCACACTGGCAAATACGCAGACTCCCTTAACGGTTGAGATGAGCTTTGCAGCACGCATAGCCACAAACCAGAGGCCTAGTGGTGGTCAGCGCGCGAAAAGCTATGAGCGCTGTTGATGCTATGGTCATGGGAAAGTAGTGAGCAGTGGCACCGTGAAATGCAGATGTCGGCCAATAGCGGCTACGTGCCTATGCCGGTATGCAGGGGGAGTTGCGGTACGCGCGCTACATCGACTCCTGGCTCGGCCTGCAGGGGGCTGAAAGACGCGCGATCTTTCGTGCCAGCGGAAATGGTGGAACAATCTCGCACGGATCTTTAGAGCAAGCGCTTGGCCCACGACTGTTCTCGCTTTCGTAGGCGTAAAAACACTTAAAAATAAAAAAGGGTGGCAAGATAAAATATCGCAACCCCTTGAGTTATATGGTCGGGACGGAGTGATTCGAACACTCGACCCCTAGCCCCCACCTTCTTTTTCATCCTTCTTGAAAGCTTTCAAAATTTTGCTCTGGATTTTTCCAAGCGGGTATTTACTTGAGCTCCCGCGGTGTTCTGCTCCACGAGAATGCAGTAACGTCCATTAAGAGCCGGTGTTTTTGTGGGGGTAAACGTAGGGGATATCCGCTCTATAGCCAGCTCCAACGTTTTTCGAGCACTTTGGCAACGAATCAGGCGTCCTGCAAAATCAGGTCGGCGCCCTTCTCCGCCACCATCAGCACTGCGGCGTGGGTATTGCCGCTCGTCACATTGGGAAAAATCGACGCATCGACAATGCGTAGACCCTCGAGACCATGGACTTTAAGCCGTTTATCGACCACTGACGTCCGTACATCCGCCCCCATCGCGCACGAGCCGCACAGGTGATAGATCGAACCGCTGTTTTCGCGAAAGTACTGCAGCATCTGTTCATCGCTTTCGACCACCGGCCCCGGTAGGACTTCTGCAACCGTGATGCTTTTCAAGGCCGGCGCCTGCATGATTTTGCGCATCAGCCGACTGCCCTGGATCACTTCGTCGATGTCCTTTTGTGTGCTCAGGTAATTGGGATCGATCAGCGCAGCGTCTCGAGGGTTATTCGACTGGATCTCGATATGCCCACGACTCGTCGGCCGGCACGGGTTGAAACATAGCAGGAAGCCGGAATACGGCTCTGGCTTGAGGCTGGCCTTGTTGTTTTTCGGGATCTGGTACGACAGCGGATTGAAGTACAGTTGCAGGTTCGGGTTGGCCTGCGACTCGTCGCCACGGAAGAACCCACCGGCCTGGTTGACGCTCATTGCCAAGGCACCCTTGCGGGTCAGCAGGTATTTAAGGCCGAGCTTGAACTGCCCGAACAGCGAGCTGAGCTGGTCATTAAGCGTCGCAATGTTGGCCTTGTAGTAGTAGCTGACGCACAAGTGATCCTGAAGGTTCTGCCCCACTGCCGGCAGGTGTTTGACTAGCGGGATCTGGTGCCTGGCCAGCAACGCCTGATCGGCGACACCGGATAGTTGCAGAATCTTCGGTGTGTCAACGGCACCGGCGCAGAGGATCACCTCCTTGCGCGCCTGGAAGGTGCGAACCACGCCGTGTTGGGTCACGGAAATACCGCTGGCCCGCTGGTTCTCGAACAATACCCGATCCACCAGTGCGTAATGCTCGACCGTCAGATTCGGGCGACTGAGTGCGGGATGCAGATGCGCAAAACTACTGGAACTGCGCTGGCCGTCCTTGGTGTTGACATCGTAGATACCCGAGCCTTCGAAGTTCGGCCCGTTGAAGTCGTCACTCTGCGGGTAACCGAGTTCATCGCACCCCTTGAGGAATACATCGCAGATTGGATGGGTCTCTCCCTTCATCGGAGTGATGCTGATCGGGCCGCTGCCGCCGTGGTATTCGCTTTCGCCCAACGGGTGATTTTCCAGTTTGCGAAAATACGGCAACACGTCCTTAAAACCCCAGCCATCGTTTCCGTTGGCGGCCCAGTCGTCGAAGTCATGGGCCTGGCCACGGACGTAGACCATCGCATTGATCGAGCCGGAACCGCCCTGGACCTTGCCGCGCGGGGCATAAATTTCACGGTTGTTGAGCTGCTTTTGCGGCTGGCTGTAGTACATCCAGTTGAAGGTCGGGTTGTAATACATCTTGGCGAAGCCGACCGGGATCTTGAACCACAGCGAACTGTCCTTGCCGCCCGCTTCCAGCAGCAGCACCGTGTATTTGCCGCAGGCCGATAGCCGGTTGGCGAGGATGCAGCCGGCCGCGCCTGCGCCAGCGATGATGTAGTCGTATGTCATGCACGGTTACCGCGTAAGTCGTTATTGGAAAACACCCATTCCCGCAACTGAAAGACGGGAAATACCGTCAGCCTCTGGCCGGCGATGTGTCTTTGACGTCTGCCGGGGCCGGCGCCATTTGCAGGTGCAAACGCTCACCGGTATAGGGCGAATGCCTGCGCACCACGTCCATGTTCAGCTCCACCCCAAGGCCCGGCTCGGTGGACGGGATGATGTAGCCGTCCTCCCATTGCAGCGGCTTGGTCAGGACTTCGGCGTGGAAACCGCCCCAGGTCATGATGCTTTCCTGGATGAGGAAATTCGGGGTACAGGTTGCCAACTGGAAACTCGCCGCCGCGCCAATCGGCCCGTTATAAAGGTGCGGTGCGATCTGCGCGTAATAGGCCTCAGCCATACTCGCGATTTTTTTGGCCTCCAGTAGCCCGCCGCAGCGGGCGACGTTCATTTGTAGAATCGACGCACCGCCGGCCTGCAACAGCTTGAAGAATTCGTACTTGGTGGTCAGCCGCTCGCCCGTAGCAATCGGAATGGTGGTCTTGGCCGCGACTTGCGCCATCGCCTCCTCCTGCCCCGGTGGCACCGGCTCTTCAAACCACAACGGGTCGTACTTCTCCAGGCGCTTGGCCAGGCGAATCGCCGAGGACGGGACCATTTGCCCGTGGGTGCCGAACAGCAGGTCGCACTTGTCGCCCACCGCTTCGCGGATCTTTCGGCAGAAGGTTTCGCAGCGCTCCAGCACTTCCAGCGAAATCTGGTGCCCGGAGTACGCGGTGTACGGCCCGGCCGGGTCGAACTTCACGGCGGTGAAGCCTTTATTCATGTTTTCTATGGCGCATTCGGCAGCCAGGTCCGGGTCATCGTAGTCGTACTCACCCTGGCTGTTGACCGGGTACAGGTAGGTGTAGGAACGCAGACGCTCATTGACCTTGCCGCCAAGCAATTCATAGACCGGCTTGTTCGCCGCTTTGCCGATGATGTCCCAGCAGGCCATCTCCAGGCCGCTGACCACGCCCATCATGGTCAGGTCGGGACGCTGGGTGAAACCGCTCGAATAAGCCTGGCGAAAAAAGCGTTCGATGTGATGCGGGTCGTGGTTGAGCAAGTAGCGTTCAAACACGTCTTCGATGATCGGCAGCATGGCTTTGGGGCCGAAGGTCGCAGCGTAGATTTCGCCGACACCTTCAATGCCACAATCGGTCTTGAGCTTGACGAACAGCCAATACATGCCGCCGATGTGCGGTGGCGGTACGGCAACAATATGGGTTTCAAGGGCGACGATTTTCATCTCAGGCACCTGTTTTTTTCGAAGATTGACGATTGATACGCGCGCGCAAGGTCAGGGCCGCGAGGGTCCCGATCACGCCGACGGAGGCGATGTAGCCGAAATACAGCTTGTAACCAAGGGCCCCGGGGAAGTGTTCGGTGAGGTAGCCGTTGATCAATGGAATGAAGGCGTCCGGCAGGTAACCGACCACCGAGACAATGCCGATGGCCAGGCCGGTAATGCGCAGCGGAATGTTGCAGGTGTCCAGGATCGCCCAGTACAAACCGCGAATCGCATACGTCATCAGGCCGATGAAGATCACCGTACCGACCAGCAGGCCCATGCTGTTGAGCGCCGGGAATACGATCAGGCCGACCATCGCCAACGTCGCCAGAAACAGCGCCACGATCAGCACCGAAATGTTCGAGAACTTGTCACCGAGCCAGCCGCCACCGATACCGCCAATCGGGCGCATCCACAGCTTGATGGTGGTGATGGTGCCGGCCATGACGGCGGTCATGCCGCCGCCCTGCAAATAATCGGAGAAGCTGTAGGTCGCCCAGAAGATGTGGTAACCGCAGAACACGATGGCCGTCACCAACCACAGCTCCGGAATTTTCACCAGCGTCGTCAGGTCACTGAGCAGATTGTACTTGCCCTTCTCCACTGGCGCGGTGTCCTCCATCGACTTCGGGTCCTTGATCAGCACCAGCACACAGCCGATGGCGATACAGGTGAAGGCGTAGAGGTAGACCACGTGCTTGAAACCTTCAGCGGCGGACTCGCCACGGGTTTCAGTGGCGAACGCGAACAGCCCCAGGGCGACCGTTGCGAGCAACGCCTCGACCAGACCGCGACCGCCGTCAAGGATGCCGAAGAACCGACCCTGTTCAGTCTGATGAGCAATCATCTTCACCCGCTTGAGCACCGAGGCCCAGAACGTCAGGCCGGTGGTCAGGCCCCAGCAACCGAAGATGATCATCAAACCGGCCATCGACGGTGCCGTGGAGTACCAAAG
This sequence comes from Pseudomonas sp. PvP025, assembly GCF_017832155.1. Taxonomy (NCBI): domain Bacteria; kingdom Pseudomonadati; phylum Pseudomonadota; class Gammaproteobacteria; order Pseudomonadales; family Pseudomonadaceae; genus Pseudomonas; species Pseudomonas sp. PvP025. Next base: position 1,459,030 of record NZ_JAFIBJ010000001.1, read on the forward strand.
CCCCAAGGCTCCGGTGGCCACCAGCGAAAAGAAAATCAAAAACCGTGGCGCGATCCGGTCGGCCAACCAACCGCTCGGCAAATAGCTAAGCAGGAAAATCGTCCCTAGCATGGAGTACAGATAACCCAGCTCGCTGTGGTTGATCTGGAACACCTCAAGCATGGTGGTCTGGTAAACCTGCCGCAGGTACAGGATCGGGTAGATCGCCCCGGCGGCCAGCACCAGCAGCATTAACTGGACGTAGCGACTTCCCGTGTCACTGTGGCTTTTTGCACCCGCGCTCGAACCCTGAACAGCGGCAACAGTGGTTGCAGACTTGGACATCTGTAAGACCTCGGGCAGCCCGGTGGTCCGGGCGCCCCAATAATTGTTTTTATAGGTTTGGAGCAGTAGCAAGCGCAAAGCTACAAGCGGCAATTCAGAGCCGGCTGCCGTTCGCTTTTACTTGCCGCTTGACGCTTGGAACTTGTAGCTGCCGGTCTAGTACTTCATCACCACGAGTCGGGTCTGGGTGAATTCGAGCATGCCGTGCTTGCCGTCATCACCGCCCAGGCCCGAGCGTTTCCATCCGGCGTGGAAGCCCTGGTAGGGGTCGGCCGGGGTCCGGTTGATGTACAACTCGCCGGCCTCGATGGTGTTGGCGACTTTCAGGGTGGTGCGATAGTTCTCGGTGTACAGCACCGACGACAGGCCGAACTGATGATCGTTGGCCATGGCCAGCGCTTCTTCGATGTTGCGGTACTTGAGCACGGGCAGCACCGGGCCGAAGATTTCTTCCTGGATGATTTCCATGTCCTGGCGACAGTTGCTTAAAAGCGTCGGCGGGTAGAAATGACCGTTGCCCTCAGGCATAAAACCGCCTGTTTCCAGTACCGCACCGTCGGCGACGGCACGCTCGACCATGGCGTGGATGTTTTGCCGCGAGCTTGCGTTGACCAATGGACCCATCAGGCTGGCGTCGGTGGCGCGGTCGCCAAACTTCACGGCGCTGATTTTGGCTTTGAGCAACGCGAGAAATTGTTCGTAGACACTCTCCTGCACATAAACCCGCTCCACCGCCGTGCACAACTGACCGCAGTGAGTAGTCTTGGACGCGACGATAGCGCTGGAGGCAGCTTCAAGGTCAGCGTCGGCTTCAATGATTGCCGGGGTTTTGCCGCCCAGTTCCAGGGACGGCTTGGCGATGTTGGCCTTGCAATAATCGAGCACGATGCGCCCGGCGTTGACGCTGCCGGTCAGGGTAATCAAGCCTACGGCTTTGTGGGTGCAGACCGTTGCGGCGGTGGCATGGTCCATGGTCAGTATGTTGACCACGCCGGCCGGTAAACCGGATTGCTGCACAGCCTTGGCGATTTCAAACGCGGAGGTCGGGGTGTTGTTACTTGGGCGCACCACCACGGTATTACCGGCAATAAGCGCCGGGGCGATTTTGCGCAGCAAGGTGTAGACCGGGTAGTTGAACGGAATCAGGCAGGCGACCACGCCAATCGGCTCGCGGTGCAGGAAGAGGTTTTCATTCGGGGTATCGCTGGGGATAATCTCGCCTTCGATCCGCCGCGCCCATTCGGCGTGGTAACGGGTGATTTGCGCGGCGTAACGGGCTTCGTTGCTGGCGTCGCTGACACTTTTGCCGGACTCGGCGGCCAAGGCGGCACCGATGCTCTCGGCGCAGGCCTCCAACGCGTCAGCGAATGAGCGCAAGTGCTCGGCGCGTTCGATGCTGGTGAGCTTGCCCCAGCGCTTCTGGGCGGCGGCGGCAGCCTCGACGGCGGCGGTTGCTTCAGCGCTGGTGGCGGCCGAGACCTGACCGACCAAGGCTTCGGTGGCCGGGTTGTAGACCGCAATCAGCGCATCGCTGGCAGGCTCAATGAAGTGACCGTTTACAAAGTTTCGCTCAAGTCGCATGTGAATCGCCCATCGTTGTTTTTATCCAGTTCCCGCAGTTTTGGCATCCTGATGGGCTTGAACAAACGATTTATTGAGCGGGGTAACATTCAAAAAATGCAGGTTACGCGAGAAGTCATCAGATTTCCCGTGAAGGTTGGGGGTTAACCGGCGGCGGTGGAGGGTTCGAGCTGCCTTTGCGCCAACCAGATTTCCTCCTGCAACCACTGGCTGAACACCTGCAATTGCGGCATCAAGGTCTGCTCCGGCCGAGTCACCAACCAGTAGGATTGATGCCCTTCCACATGCACGTTCAGTACTTGGGTCAACTGCCCGCTGGCCAGCTCCGGGGCAACCATGTTCCAGTCGGCAATGGTGATGCCCAAGCCGTCGGTGGCCGCACGAATCGCCAGGTCCAGCAGGTCGAATTCATAACCGCCCTGGGTATCCACGCCGCTGATTTTCGCCGCGTCGAGCCAGTGTTTCCAAGTCAGATATCGCTGGTCTTCCCTGGCCAACACATGCAGCAAGGTCAGGCGATTAAGGTCGATGCCGCGCTCGCTCCACTCCCGCGCATACAAGGACGGAGCACACACCGCAATGTGCCGTTCCTGGAGCAGCAGCGAGCTGTCCAGCCCATCCCATTCGCCATCGCCAAAGCGGATCGCGCAGTCCAGGGTGCTGGTTTCCGCCAGGCTGTCCTGCAAACGCGTGGTGATGCTCAGTTCCAATTCGGGGTGTTTCTCCCGCAGCCGTCCCAGGCGCGGCATCAGCCAGCGGTTGGTGAACGTTGGCGGTGCGTTGATGTGCAGGCGATTGGCGTGGGACTTCTGCTGGATGCTACGCACCGTCAGCTCGATTTTGTCGAAGGATTGATGCAGCGCCCGCAGCAAAACCCGGCCGGCGCTGGTCAGTTCAAGGTGGTGATGCCGGCGTTCCAGCAGATTTTCGCCGAGCTGTTCTTCGAGCTGGCGCACCTGACGGCTGACGGCACTTTGCGTGACGTTGAGCAGCTCCGCCGCCCGGGTAAAACTGCCGGTACTACCGGCCACTTCAAAGGCTTTGAGCGCATTGAGCGCGGGCATTTTGCGTTTCATGAACAGGACTCGCGCTGGGGCTGACGAGCCACAAGCATCCCACGGCTTGCGGGAAATTTCCTGAGTAACATGCATTTTTGTGTTGTGCGGGCCGATTGCCTTGCTCCCTCGCCACAGGTAATTGGCAATATTCAATGACGTCGGTTTCAGCCCTGCCACTGTCGCTGACGTATAAATAGCATGCGTATTTCGCAGCACACTCACGACTATTAAGCACTGGCTGTTTTATTTATATAGGCGCTAGTCTTATTCAACTAAATACCCACCTAAGTTAACGCACTTACCTAGGGCAGCTCTTTCACCTACGCCCCATTTCATAGCAATTAAACTGACCGAGCCAACCCCATGCCAATCAACACACGCTCACCCACAAGAAGTACTGTTTTATTGGCGCTTATCTTTACGGCGTGTAACGCCACCACCCACGGCTTCAGTATTTTCCTTTATTCGGCCTTATTACCCCAGATTCGCCAGGTGTTCGATCTGAGCTACAGCCAGGCCGCGTTCATCGCGGCGCTACTGCAACTGTTCTACATGGGCGCTTCGATTGTCAGTGGCATCGCCGCGGCGTGGATCAGCCCGCGTAATATGGTACGGCTGACGATGGCCTTGAGCCCGGCGCTGCTGGCCCTGGCGGTCGCCACCCCGTGGGTGCTGCCGTACGCATTATGCCTGGCACTGGTCTCGGCCTGCGCGGTGGCGAACTGGAATGCCATCGCCGCACTGGCCGGCGAAGTGATCCCCGCCTCCCACCGCAGCCGTGTACTGGGGCTGGCATCGTCGGGGGCGGCGTTTGCGATCTGCCTTAACGGTATGCTGATCGCTCTGTTGCAGGGCATCTCGCTGCGGCACTTCTGGCTGATTTGCGCCGGGCTGACACTGATGGTCACCCTACTGACCTTTTGGGTCCTGGCGCCGTTGGCGACAGGCCAGCGCATCAAGAAAAGCAGCGCGCCATCGCTGCGCCGGATACTCAGGCAATGGTTGAAGCTGTGCCTGGATTACCCGGTGGCGCTGCACATACTGCTGCTCAGCGCCTTTATTGGCGGGATCAGCGGCCCCTTCCTGAATTTTCTCTCGGCGTTTGCCAGCGAACGGCTGGGCGCCAACGCACAGATCACCGGCTCATTGTGGACACTGATCGGGATTGGCGGGGTAGTCGGCGGTTTGTTGTTGGGTTCACTCGCCGATCGCTGGGGGGCATTAAGGGTGATGGCGTTGAGTATCAGCGCCTTCGGCCTGGCGATGCTCGCCCTGCTCTGGCAACCGAGCTTGAATCTGACCTGGCTGGCGGCCGGGCTGTTCGCGCTGTTCTATTTCCCTGTCTGGGGCTTGATGGCCGCCTACCTCAGCGCACGCTTGAGCCCCGTGCAGAGCCTGCAAGTGGTGAGTCTGAGCATGGTCGGTTATGGCTTGGGCAGCGCCACCGCAAACTGGCTGTGCGGCTGGCTGCTGCAGGCCACCGGGCAGTTTGGCCTGGTACACGGCTGGATCGTCTGCTGGGTCACCGCCAGCCTGTTATTGCTGAGGCTGATGGCTCGCCGTCAACGCTGTGAGCCGACGCTCGGCCAGCCACTCTGAACGGCCCAAGCGACGCGACAGAATATCCACCAAGGCCTCCACAGCCAACGCCTCGCACTGAGTAGAACGCCAGAACATCAACCGCGCGGGCTCAATCGGCGGAAAGCCCTGAGCCTCGTCCAGCACCTGCCAACCTGCCGGCACCAGGCGCCGCGCCGTAACACCGACCGACTGGCCCTGTTCAATGGCAATCCCGATACCACGCGGGCTCTGGCTGGTGTAAACCACATGCCACGCCCGCCCGGCCTCGGCCAGCGCCCGCACGGCGTTGGCCAGCGCCCGCACGGCGTTGGCTCGAAAGGCGCAGCCCTCGGCATACACTGCCAGCGGCACCGACGCTTGAGCACCGGCGCACCACCTCTCAGCCGCCACCCACACCAGCGGCTCGTCACACAGGTATTCACCCGCTTGTAGATTGGCATGTTGCACGCCGAGCACCAGGTCCAATTCACCGCGTTGCAAACGACTGACCAGCGCCGTCGACATCTCGCAACAAATATCCGGCCGCACTTGGGGAAACTGCGCCTGAAAGTCGCGCAACACCTCGGCCAGGCAAAACTGGGCGTAGTCCTCGGGCATGCCGACGTGAACGCACACCTGCTCATCGGGCAGTTGCACGGCGTTGATCGCATCGGCATGCAGCTTGAGGATCTGCCGCGCATAGATCAGAAACGTCTCGCCACCCGGTGTCAGGCTCACCGAGCGACTGGTGCGCTGAACCAACGGCGTGCCGACGATCTCTTCCAGGCGCTGCAAATTCTGGCTGATGGTCGATTGGGTTTTGTGCAGGCGCTCGGCCGCCGCAGAAAATCCGTGGCACTCGATAATCGCAACAAACACTTTCAGTAAGCTTCCATCCAGTTCGCCTGACATAACTATCGCCCCTGCCGATGGATTCGATCACAACTTGTAATTTCCACTTCGCACCTCTTTAAGCAACTATCGATTCAACGCCAAACACTGTTAATTGATAGTTCCAGGAGACTTGCATGAGCCTTCAACTTGCCGACGCCGAAGTGGGCGATATCAGCGACATTATAAATACCGAGTTGTACCCCATACATGATTCGGGCCATGTCCGGTTGCAGGCGCTGATCGAACACGCTCGTGCCGAACTGGCCGAGGATGGTTGCTGCCTGCTGAAGAACTTCCTGCGGCCCGAGGCGCTGGAACAGGCGCGTGCCGAGGGTCAGGCGCTGTCGGGCAAAACTTTTTATTCGGTGCGCAAGGTCAACGCCTACTTCACCGAAGACGACCCCGCCCTGCCCCAGGATGATCCGCGCCGCACATTCATGGAGCGCACCAGCGGTTTTGTTACGCGAGACATGATTGCCCCGGACGCGATCATTCATCGCCTGTACGTCTCGCCGATGATGAAGCGATTTATAGGTGCCTGCCTCGACGAGCCGGAGATTTTCGAATACGCCGACCCGTTCGCCGGGCTGGTGATCAACGTGATGCCCGAAGGCACCGAGCAGCCCTGGCACTTCGATACCAACGAATTCATCGTCAGCATGATGACCCAGAAGCCCGAGGCCGGCGGCTTGTTCGAGTACGCGCCGATGATCCGCACGCGCACCCAGGAAAACCTTGGCGCCGTCGGCAATGTGGTGCGCGGCGACGACCGCAGCCGGGTGCAGGAACTGGAACTCAACCCAGGCGACTTGCAGATTTTCAAGGGCCGCTTTTCGGTGCACCGGGTCACTCGAGTCCAGGGCGCCACTGAACGTAATACAGCGATCTTCGCCTACTCCGAAAAGCCCGGAATCATCGGCCGCGCCCAGCGTACCAAGCAGCTTTACGGACGCCTGTCCGAAGCCCATCTGCAAGCCGAACGCAACCTGGTGCGCAGCGACCAGTTGCTCGACTGATCCCCCCAAAAAAATCCTAGAAAAAAACCAACCGTATTTGCCTTGCGAGGAACACCCCATGAGTCTGTCCGGCCCTAACCGCAACCCCGCCGACTGCGAACCGACCTACGCCGAGATCCAGCAGATCCAGCTCGACCGTTTGCAACGGGTGCGCAACGAACTGAAAAAACGCGACTACGCCGCGTGCGTGCTGTTCGACCCGACCCACATGCGCTACGCCACCGGTTCGCGCAACATGCAGGTGTACTCGGCGCGCAACCCGGCGCGTTACGCTTTCATCCCGGCAGAAGGCCCGGTGGTGGTCTTCGAATTCGGCGGCTGCCTGCACCTGGCCGAACAGCTCAACACCGTCGATGAAGTGCGCCCGGCCAAGGCCATCTCCTATTACTTCTGCGACAGCTTCCTGAATAACGTCACCGCCGAATGGGCCGCTGAAATCGGTGAATTGGTGCGCCAACACGGCGGCGGCAACAAACGCGTCGCCATCGAAAGCGCGACTTCAGCCGCTGCGTTCGAACTGCAAAAACTCGGCTACCAGATATTCGATGCCCAGGAACCGCTGGAGCGCGCGCGCTGCATCAAGGTGCCGAACGAGCTGAAGATGATCCGCGCCAGCCTGCGTGCCACCGAGGCCGGCGTGCGCTTGATGGAAAGCAAACTGGTGCCGGGCATCAGCGAAAACGAACTGTGGTCGCACTTGCACCAGCACGTGATCGCTACCGACGGCGACTACGTCGAAACCCGCCTGCTGTCCTCCGGACCGCGCACCAATCCGTGGTTCCAGGAATGCAGCACCCGGCCCATCGAAGCCGGTGACCTGGTAGCGCTGGACACCGATGTGGTTGGGCGTTTCGGTTACTACGCGGACTTTTCACGGACCTTCCTGTGCGGCGAGCAAGCCGCCACCGCCAAGCAACAGGAGTTGTACAAACTGGCCTACGAACAAGTGCAGACCAACATGGAAATGCTCAAGGCCGGCCGCAGCTTCAAGGAATACGCCGAGCTGGCCTGGAGAATCCCGGACAACTACAAGGCCAACCGCTATTTCGCCCTGGCCCACGGCGTTGGCATGACCGGTGAATACCCGTACGTGGTGCACCGCGAAGACATTGATGCACTGGGTTACGACGGGGTGTTCGAAGCCGGCATGACCATCTGCGTGGAGAGCTACATCGGCCATGATGCAGGCGGCGAAGGGGTCAAGCTCGAAGAGCAGATTTACATCCACGAAAACGGCATCGAGTTGCTCTCGGACTATCCGTTCGATGCGCGCCTGATGCCGCGCTGAGTTACCCCGGACGGTGCCGTAACCTCCTTCTTCGACATCGTCCGGTTTTCCCCTTGTTCCCACCCGGAACAAGGGGCGTTTGCGGCCACCGCGCAGTGTTTCGTACCCGCGCTTTCCTCCGTCCGGCCTGTCTAGCTCAAGCGGCAGCCTTCCTTACGGTCAGTAACATGCATTTATCGAACGTTTCAGCGTTGAATTTATCGTTTGTCGATCGTTGCGCAGATGACAAAACTGCGGGCATCTCTAATAAAAACAACATGAGAGCAGCCCTATGTCATACCCAGCCTCCGTCCTTCTGATCTCGTTGCGCCTTGCTCTACTGCCGGCTTCACGCCTGTCACGCCTGCGCCTTCGCGCTGCCGGCCACTGACAGCGTCGGTTCATCGAACCGACCGCGTCTGCCGCTCGCCCCATTTGCGGCCAGTCGAAAAACGCACTTTTGCACGTTATCGGAGAGGCATATGAAAGACTTAATGACACTGGACGGCGCCTTGCCGCATCCAGCGGTAAACGACCTGTGCACCCAAGTCAAAAGTGGCGCAATCAATCGTCGCCAATTCCTGCGCACCGCCGCGCTGCTGGGCATCACCGCCGCCAGCGCCAGCACCTTCCTCGGTTCCGCGCTGCTCGGTAATTCGGCCCACGCCGCTGACGCGGTAACGCCGCGCCAGGGTGGCAGCCTGCGGTTTGCCTGCGCCATCCAGGAAATCCAGGACCCGATGCTGATTACTTGGATCGAAGCCTCGAACCTGCTGCGCAACAGCCTCGAATTTCTGACCTGGGTCGATGCCGACAACATCACTCACCCGTACCTGGCCGAGAGCTGGAGCCCGTCCGACGACCTGAAAACCTGGACCTTCAACCTGCGCCAGGACGTGAAGTGGAGCAACGGCGGCACCTTCAACGTCGAGGACGTGCAGCACAACATCGAACGCTGGATTGCCGCCGACTCCAAGTCGGTCAACCGCACCGCGTTCCAGGACATCACAGCTTTCGAAAAAGTCAGTGACTTCCAGTTCCGCCTGGTGCTCAAACGGCCGATGCTGGCGATCCCGGAAATGCTCAATGCCTTCACCTGCGCCATCGTGCACCGCAGCTTCAAGGCCGGTGACGACTGGGCGAAAAACCCGCTTGGCACCGGGCCGTTCAAACTGGTCTCGTTCGCGGTCAACAAGCAGGCGACCTTCGCCAAGCGTGCCGATTACTGGCGCAAACCGGCGAACCTCGAAGAGCTGCGCTACGTCGACATGGGCACCGACATTTCCACCCATCTCGCCGCGCTGCAGGCTGGGCAAGTGGATGTGTTGTACCGGGTAACGGTGGCCGAACTGGATCTGGCGAAACGCTTGCCGGGCGCGCAATTGCTCACCTGCAAGTCGGCACAAACCATCGTCATGCGCATGGCCTGCGACCAGAAACCGTTTGACGACCTGCGCATTCGCAAAGCCGTGGTGCTCTGCGCCGACAACGCGCAGATGCTGAAAATCGCCTATCGCGGCATGGGCACCCTGGGCGAAGACCATCATGTCGCGCCGTCCCACCCGGAGTATTTCCCGCTGCCCAAACGTGCGCGAGACGTGGCGGGTGCGAAGAAACTGCTCGCCGACGCCGGCCACCCGAACGGCATCGACATCGACCTGATCGTCGGCAACACCCAGGGCCGCTACGAACAGGACTGCGCGCAGATCCTCCAGCAGAACTGCGCCGAGGCCGGCATCCGCATCAACCTCAAAGTGATCCCAGCGACGCAATACTGGCCGATCTGGGACAAGGCCGCGTTCAGCCTCACCTACTGGGCACACCGCCCGCTTGGTGTGATGTCGCTGGAACTGGCCTACCGCAGCGGTGCAGCCTGGAATGAAAGCCACTACAGCGACCCGGCGTTCGACGCTGCGCTGGATAACGCCATGGGCATTATCGACCCCAAGCAAAGGGCCGTGGCCATGCAAAGCGTCGAGCAGATCCTGCAAGACGCCTGCGTCATGGTCCAGCCGTTCTGGGGCGACAAGTTCACCGCCGCGAGCAAGAAGGTCCAGGGCTTTCAGGTTCACCCGTCGGACTTCTACCCAATGGATCAAGTCTGGTTGAGCGCCTGATTCAAGCGCCCCGAACCAGCCCGCCCACTCAGTTGCGGCGGGCCGCCATCCCTTGATTAGCCGGAGCGTGCAAGCATGGCTGAATTTCTATTGCGCAAGTTATTGGCGCTGGCGGCAACGTTGCTGTCGGTGTCGGTGATCGTATTCCTGGCCCTGGAATTGAACATTGAGGACGTCGCAATCAACGTCCTCGGTCCCTACTCCGCTGCGGACCAACGCGCCGCATGGCTGGTGGAGCACGGTTACAACCAACCTTTCGTTTGGCGCTACCTGGTGTGGCTGAAGGATTTCCTCAGCGGCGACTGGGGCACCTCCGTGCATTTTCGCGAGCCGGTGATTGATCTGCTGCTGCCGAACCTCGGGCAAACGTTGATCCTCGCCGGATTGGCGTTGGCAGTCATGGTGCCGGTGGCGTTGACCCTCGGCATCCTGGCCGGGATTCGCCAAGGCTCGGCGGTGGATCGGCTGGTGTCATTCCTGTCGATCGTCACCACCTCGATTCCAGACTTCGCCAGTGCGGTGTTTGTCTCGGCGATCTTCGTGTTCTGGCTTAACTGGCTGCCGGGCGTGAGCAGCATGAGCGACGGCTTCAACCCGGTGGAACTGGCACTGCCACTGATGGTGCTGTGCCTGTTCGGCATCGGCTATCTGGCGCGGATCACGCGGGCCTCAATGGTCGAAGTGATGCAGGCGCCGTACATCCGCACCGCCCGCCTCAAAGGCGCGTCGACCTCACGCATCGTGTTGCGCCATGCGCTGCGTAACGTGCTGATCGCGCCAATCACCGTAATCATGTTGTACATCCCGTGGCTGCTGTCGAACGTGATCGTGGTCGAGGTGTTCTTCGCCTACAAAGGCTTCGGCTCGCTGCTCTACACCGCGTCACTGAACCATGACGTCTACCTGATCGAAGCCTGCGCAATGATCAGCGGCATCGTCGTCGGCGCGACCAAAATCTTCTCTGACCTGGCCTATACCTGGCTCAACCCGCGCATAACGTTGCGCAGTCTTGGCGGAGGTGGCCAATGAATTTCCTCAATTCGTTCAAACATCCCCTTGCGTTACTTGGTTTTCTGCTGGTAGGCGGCTGGGCGTTGATGGCGCTGTTCGCGCCGTGGCTGGCGCCCCACGACCCGCTGGAAAGCTTCACCCCGCTGCTGACGCCGATGACCCCGGATGGCGACGGGATGCACTTTCTGCTCGGAACCGACATGATCGGCCGGGACATTCTCTCGCGGCTGATCTGGGGCACGCGGACCGTGTTGTTCTGGTCGATTCTGGCGACGCTGACCGCATTCGCCGTGGGCATCGCCATGGGCCTGTGCGCCGGCTACTTCAATGGTTGGGTCGATGCGCTGCTGTCCTATGTCGCCGACACCGTGCTGTCGTTTCCAGTGCTGGTGTTGTACATCGTGATCATCATCGCCCTCGGCGCGTCGGCGCTGAACATTCTGATTGCGGTGACCTTCACCAGTGCCCCGGCGATCTTCCGGATCATGCGCGCGCTGACCATCGACATTCGTTCCCGGGACTACGTGCTCAGCGCCATCACCCAGGGCGAAGGGTCACTGCGGATCATGCTGGTGGAAATCCTGCCAAATTGCGGTGGCCCTTTGATCGTCGATTTCTGCCTGCGCATCGGCTACACCGCGATCATGATCGGCGCCCTTGGCTTCCTCGGCCTCGGCCTGCCACCGCCGACGCCGGACTGGGGCGGCATGATCAACGAAGGCCGCAGCATGGCCATCGCCTTCCCGCACCTGGTGATATTCCCGTGCATTGCCATCTCCACCCTGATGCTGGGCCTGAGCCTGTTGGCGGATGGTCTGGACGAACACGCCCAGAAGGGCGCAAGGAGCTGAGCATGAGTTATCAACAAGTATTGAGAGTGGAAAACCTCTCCATCGAACTGCCCGCCGGCGCCGATCGTAGCCACGCGGTCAAGGGCATCAGCCTGGATGTACGCAAGGGCGAAATTCTCTGCGTGATCGGCGAGTCCGGCTCCGGCAAATCGGTGCTCTCGGCCGCAATCATGGGCGATTACGCCAAAGGCCTGCGCCACACTGAAGGCGTGATTGATTTCCTCGGCGACGATATTTGCCGCATGGATGAAAATGCTCTGCGCAAGCTGCGCGGCAATCGCATTGCGATGATTTTCCAGGAGCCCATGGCGGCGCTGAATCCGGCGATTCGCATTGGTCAGCAGGTCGAGGAAATCTTCGACATTCACGCGCCGCAGATGCCCGCCACGGAGCGCCGCGAACGCATGCTCGCCCTGCTCGACTCGACTCAATTGCCCGACCCGCCACGGATTGCCAACAGCTTCCCGCATCAACTCTCGGGCGGCCAATGCCAACGGGTGGTAATTGCCATGGCGCTGGCGATGAACCCGGATTTGCTGATTGCCGACGAGCCGACGACGGCGCTGGATGTGACCACGCAAGCCCAAGTGCTGAAACTGGTTCGCGACCTGCGCGGTCGTGGTCAACACGGCATCCTGTTCATCACGCACGACTTCGGCGTGGTGGCAGAAATCGCTGACCGCATCGCGGTGATGGAGGGCGGTGTGCTGGTGGAAATCGGTGAGCGCGATCAAGTCCTGGATGCGCCAAGACACCCGTACACGCGCAAGTTGATTGCCGCTGTTCCGGCCCTGCACCCAGAGCTGCACGCACCGTGCGCCGACGGTGAGCTTGCGTTGCGCATCGAGCATCTGACCAAAACCTACAACGTCGGCGGCAGGTTGATCCCGGCGCTCAAGGATGTCTCGCTGCAACTGCCACGGGGCAAGACGCTGGCGATTGTGGGTGAGTCCGGCTCGGGCAAAAGTACCTTGGTGAAAGCGGCGATTCGGCTGGTGGAAAGCGACAGCGGCCACGTCTGGGTCGGTGATACGGATTTCCTCGCGTTGCGCGGTTCTGCGCTGGCGGCCAATCGACGGCGGATTCAGATGATTTTCCAAGACCCGTACGGCTCGCTCAATCCACGCCATCGGGTCGGCGACATCATCGCACGCGCGGCGCAATTGCGCGGGTTGTCGGCCAAGGATGCGTGGACCGAGGCCGGTGATCTGCTGGAACAGGTCGGGCTCAAGCGTGACGCCCTCAAGCGCAAGCCCCGACAGTTCTCCGGCGGTCAGCGCCAACGCATCGGCATTGCCCGGGCCTTGGCAATGCGCCCGGAAGTGCTGATCGCGGATGAAAGTGTCTCGGCGCTGGATGTCTCGGTGCAAAAACAGGTGCTGGAGCTGCTCGCCGAGCTGCAACAGCGCCTCAACCTGAGCATCTTGTTCATCACTCACGACCTGCGCGTGGCAGCGCAGATCAGTGACTACATCGCGGTGATGCGCCAGGGCGAAGTGGTGGAATACGGCACGGCCGAACAGGTGTTGTTGCGACCGCAAAACGCCTACACCCAGACCCTGCTCGCGGCGGCACCCGGTGCTTCGGCGATCCCGCAGGTGTCTGCCATCGAACCAACGCTGAGGCTGATTCGACCGCAAGCCAACTGAGTCAACAACCCTTTTCCCAGGTAGCAGCGTTCGCTGCTGCATGGGCTGCTGTTGCCAACGATAACTAAAAACCAGGAGTATCACTGTGCGCACAACTACCCAGATTGCGGTCCGCTCCATCGCCCTCATTCCGCTGCTCGGCGCCTTCGCAGCCCCGGCCATGGCGGTGCAGATCACCGACAACCTTGACCTCGGCGGCGCCATCCGGGCGCGCTGGGACTATGACCCGGACCGGGACATACAGAAGTTCGGCCTGGACACGGTGTTCCTCAGCGCCAAGTACAACTCCGACACCTGGATCGGCGAGGCCCAGTACCGCTTCTACGGGCGCTCCTATCCTTACCAGTACACCAAGAACTACGGCGATATCCAATTCGCCAAGTTCGCCTGGGTCGGCTACAAGTTCAATCCCGACCAGCAGGTGCAGGTGGGGCTGAATACCGTGCCGTTCGGGTTGCAGCCTTACTTCGGCAGCACCTTTTACGAAACCCTGGGCAACGTCATCGGCCTGGAAGATGTACAACAGGTCGGCGCCAAGTACATCCAGCAAAGTGGCGACTGGAATATCCAGGCCGGCTATTACCTGCGCCCGGCGTGGCAAGGCAAGGGCACGAGCAAAGGGGTGACGTATTCCAGCGTGGTGTCCGGGGCCGACAGCTACGTGGGCGACGGCAGCGACAACCAGGAGCGGAATACCGTGGTGCTGCGCGTGGCCAAAGCCCTGGACCTCGGCGCGTGGAAATCCGAAATTGGCATCTCGGGCCTGACCTCGACCCTGGAAAACAAGGACACCGATAACGATGGCCGCCGCAACGCGGTGGCCGTGCATTACCTCGGCAAGAACGGCCCATGGGGCGTGCAACTGCAAGCGGCGCGGCAACAGATGTCGCCGCGCAACCGTGGCAGCGATGAAGTGGTCACACTCGGCGGGTACGACGGCACCTACAACGTCGCCAGTCGAGGCAATTTGTACGTCGCCGACCTGAGCTATGACGTCGCCGGCAAATACCTGTTCGACCAGATAAGCGGTGTGAAGCTGTACGCCAACTACAGCGCCTTCGATAAATCCGCCGACGCGTTCAAGACCTCGCAACGGTTGATCCTGGGCACTTCGTTTTCGTTCAGCAAACTGTGGATCGCGACGGAATGGTTGTACGGCAAAAATGACCCGTACATTGGTGGCAGCAGTTACACCCAAAGCCTGGCGTCTGGTGGGAGTAACCAGTGGGAGAATCAGCTGTACATGAACATTGGGTACTACTTCTGATCCGGATTGTCCGGCGTTTCTGGAAGGCCTCTTCGCGAGCAAGCCCGCTCCCACAGGTTTAGCGCATAACCTGTGGGAGCGGGCTTGCTCGCGAAGACTTTACCCAAACACCACTTGCATCAACCTCTCAGAAAGGAGTCAGATACGTCGTACAGAATATTCACCAAAAACAATAAACCTGCCCACGCACTACAGCGTCGAAGGCGGGTATGGAGTCACCCTTTAATGCGTCAACTGCCCTCGCTCAACATGCTGCGCGTCTTTGAAGAAGTCGCGCGGCATCGCAGTTTCAGCCAGGCGGCTTTGGGGTTGAACGTCACCCAAGGCGCGGTCAGCCGTCAGATCAAGCAGCTTGAAGATTATCTCGGCGTGGCGCTGTTTATCCGCACGCCCCAAGGCCTGTCGCTAACGCAAACAGGCCTCGCCCTCTCCCCCCAATTGAGCAATGCCTTCGACCACGTCGAACGCGCCCTCCAAGCAGTGCGCGTGCCCAACCTGCGCCAACGCCTGCGTATCGTCGCACCACCGACCTGGGCCACGCGCTGGTTGTCGGCGCACTTGCGCGCATTCTGTCAACGCTACCCGGACATCAGCCTCAGCGTGACCCACCAAAACGGCTACGAGAACCTCGCGGAAATCGACTGCCACATCCGCTTCGGCCTCGAAGCGGCCAACCATTGCAGCAGTCAGTTGCTGGTGATGGAGCGGCACATGGCAGTGGCCAGCCCGGAGTTGTTCGTCAATGGCCAGCCGCCGGATCTGCGGGAGTTTGCGCTATTGCACATCCTGCATGACGGCAAACGCTTGAAGGTGTGGGAGAACTGGTTGGCGGCAATGGGCCGCGAGGATGTCGATGCCGCGCAAGGGCTGGAGTTCAGCACGCTGGACCAGGTGATCCACACGGCACTGGCCGGTGGTGGGCTGGCGGTGATTGACAGACAGATGATTGAAAAGGAACTGGCGAGTGGCAGTCTGTTGCCGATCACTGCTGTGGAAGTGGTCGGGCCTTACGGGTATTGGCTGGATGTGGCGAATGAGAAACGGGGGCTGTCGAAAGTGCAGTTGTTTACGGATTGGTTGGGATTGGTCAGCAACCCCTGAAACACCGACATTTTCAAATGTGGGAGCGAGCAAGCCCGCTCCCACATTGGGTGTGTGGTGGGTTTTAGATTGGCGCTGCGATCTTTGTGGCAGCGGGTGCCGCGCTCTCCATCGGACCCTGCGCCTTGCACGCCTGGCTCAGTGTCAGGGACTTGGTTTCCGGTGCCCAGGCCCAGGAAATGATCGCGCCCAGTGCGAGAATCGACGCCAGGATGCCCATGGTCGGGCTCAAGCCGATACCCGCCACACTCACCGGCAACAGGAACGTGCTGACCGCCGAGCCCAAGCGACTCACCGCCGTTGCCAGGCCAATCCCGCTGGCCCGCACTTCGGTCGGAAAGCTCTCGGCCGGGAACACGCCTACCAGGTTGCTTACTGCTGATAACACCAGCGTGAACACGCCGAACACCAGCACCATCAGGAACGCCGCACTGCCCGGCAATGCCGCCAGCAGGAACAAGGCTACCGCCAGGATGATGAACGAATTGATCAGGAAGCCTCGGCGCGAGAACTTCACTGTGCACCAGATGCCGATCAATGCGCCGAGGATCAGCAGCATGTTGAGCATCAATTCGGTGCCGAAGCCCTCCGCCAGGCCCATCTTCTGCAGTATCGACGGCAGGAAGGTGTAGATAGCGAAGTACGGCATGACGATGCAGACGAAGAACAGGCAGTTGAACGCGGTGCGCTTACGGTATTCGCGGCTGAACAGCACTGCGTAGCCGGAACGGGTTTCGGTGGAGCGGGTTTCGTCGAGTTCGACATTATCGCCCAGGTGTTTTTTGACAATCGCCCGTGCTTCGGCGATCCGTCCCTGGTTGACCAGCCAGCGCGGTGACTCGGGTGTGCCGATTCGCGCGATCAGGATGAGCGCCGCCGGGATTGCCGATGAAGCCAGCATCCAGCGCCAGGCGTCATCACCGAGGCTGAGCATCGCGGTGCCGACGAAGGTCGCGGCGACGTAGCCGAAAGTCCAGATGACGCTGAATGAGCCGAGCAACACGCCACGGTGTTTTTTCGGCGAAAACTCCGCGAGCATCGCGTGGCCGACGCTGAAGTCGCCGCCCAGGCCAATGCCGATCAGCACCCGGCAGAGGAATAGCTGCATCGCAGTTTCAGCGTAAAACTGCATCACCGAAGCAACGGTGATCAGGACAAAACTGACCAGGAAGATTTTCTGCCGCCCGACCTTATCGGAAATCCAGCCGAAGAACAGGCTGCCAAGAAACAGGCCAATCAGTGCTGAAGCGCCGATCAGGCCTTGCCAGAAGGCATCGAGGTGCATCTGCGGGCTGAGCAACGTGAAAGCAATACCGATCAGGCCCAGGATGTAGCCGTCGGTAAAATGTGCGCCGAAAGTGAGACCGGCAATTTTGATATGAAAGCGCCCGATGGGCAGGTCATCGATCTTTATCGATTGAGCGGACATGTTCGTCTCCAATTGTTGTTATTGACGGAGAAATGAAACCGATGGCGCTTGTACCTGTGGGAGCTGGCTTGTTCGCTCCCACAGGAATTAGGGTCGGGGCTAGAGGCCGCCCATCAACAGGTATTTTATTTCCAGGTAGTCTTCCAGACCGTACTTGGAGCCTTCGCGCCCCAGGCCCGATTCCTTGATGCCGCCAAACGGCGCGACTTCCGTGGAGATGATGCCTTCGTTGATCCCGACCATGCCGGCTTCCAGGCCTTCGGCCATGCGCCAGACGCGGCCGATGTCGCGGCTGTAGAAGTACGCCGACAATCCATAGGGCGTGTCATTTGCCCGTTGCAATACGTCGGCTTCGTCCTTGAAGCGAAAGCACGCGGCTACGGGGCCGAAGGTTTCGTCCTGGGCGATCAGCATGTCGCTGGTGGCATCGGTGAGAATGGTCGGCTGGTAGAACGTGCCGCCAAGCGCATGCCGACGACCGCCGCACAACAGCGTGGCGCCCTTCTCCAAGGCGTCACTCACGTGCAACTCAACCTTGGCCAACGCCGCTGCGTTGATCAGCGGACCTTGCTCGGTTTCACCGTCCAGCGCACTGCCGACGCGCATCGCAGCGACCGCTTCGGCGAGTTTGCCGGTGAACGCTTCGTAAACACCGTCCTGGATGAAGAAACGGTTCACGCAGACGCAGGTCTGCCCGGTATTGCGGAATTTCGAGGCCATCGCGCCTTTCACGGCGGCGTCCAGATCAGCATCGTCAAACACAATGAACGGCGCGTTGCCGCCCAGTTCCAGCGAGACTTTTTTCAGCGTATCCGCCGCTTGGCGCATCAGTAGTTTGCCGGTGCGGGTAGAGCCAGTGAACGAAAGTTTGCGCACGACGCCGGAAGCTTGCAGTGCTCCGCCAATCGCCACGGCGTCACCGGAAACCACGTTGAACACCCCGGCCGGAATGCCCGCCTGCTCGGCCAACACCGCCAAGGCGAAGGCTGACAAAGGCGTCTCTTCCGACGGTTTGAGAATCATTGTGCAACCCGCCGCCAGCGCCGGACCGACCTTGCGCGTGACCATCGCCAGCGGGAAGTTCCAAGGGGTGATCGCTGCAACCACGCCTATGGCCTCCTTGATCACAATGATTCGCGCATCAGCCTTATGGCTCGGGATTACGTCGCCGTAAGCGCGCTTGGCTTCTTCGGCGAACCATTCCAGAAAGCTTGCGGCATAGACCACTTCGCCCATAGCTTCGGCGAGCGGTTTGCCCTGTTCGCGACTGAGCAAAGTGGCCAGATCTTTCTGGTTGCTCAGCATCAGTTCGCCCCAGCGCTTGAGGCGCTGACTGCGCTCTTTGGCAGTCAATTTTCGCCAGGCTGGCAAAGCACGGTTCGCCGCGGCGATGGCGAGGTTGGTTTCTTCGGCGCCGGCCTTTTGCACGTCGGCGATCACTTCGCCATTGGCCGGGTTCAACACCGGATAGGTCGCACCGCCGCTCGACCATTGGCCGTCGATGAAATTTCCGTTACGAATCAGCGAGCTCATGCCACAGCCTCGGTCAGAGTAAAGCGTTCCAGCCCTGGGCGAGCCGAGCGCAGGATGCGTTTGCCGGCGGTGTAATCGTTGATCACGTCGCACGGGGTGTAGTTGCGTTCCAACTCATGCAGTTCTTCGGCGTCGAGCCTGGTTTCCAAGGCTGCCAAGGCACTGTCGAACTGCGCGGTGGTGTCGGCGCCGACCAGCATGCAATCGACGCCCGGATGATTGGCAACCCAGGCTTGAGCGATCTGCGCGTTCGAGACACCACGGGCGCGGGCCACGCGCTGTACCGAATGAGCGATCTCGAACGAGGCCTCGTCGCTGTACATCTGCTGAGTGAAGAAGTCGGTCTGGTTGCGGGTCGATTGCACATCGCCGGTCAACAAGCCGCGAGCCAGCGGGCTGAACACCGAAACGCCAAGACCCTGATCACGACAGAACGGAATCATCTCGCGCTCTTCTTCGCGGTAGGCGCAGTTCAGTTGCAGCTGCATGTTGATCGGCTTGACCCAGCCGTTGCGTTCGCAAGCCATGAGGATCTTCGCCAGCTGCCCGGTGAGCATGGTCGACACGCCGATGTAACGGGCCTTGCCTGAACGCACGATGTCATTCATGGCGCTCATGGTTTCTTCGACCGGGGTATTCACATCGAAGTAATGCAGCATGAACACATCGACGTAATCCATGTTCAAGCGCTTCAGCGAGGCGTCGATGCTGTCCATGATGTGCTTGCGCGAATGACCGCTGGCGTTGATGCCGTTGCGGGTGCCGTAGCCGACCTTGGTGGTGATCACCAGATCTTCGCGGCGAGCCAGACGCTTGACGATGCGCCCCACCACTTCCTCACCGACACCAGCGGAATAGAAATCCGCCAGGTCAATGAAGTTCACCCCGTTGTCGAGGGCATGGGCGACGATCGGCTCGCTTTGCTTTTCATCGAAGATCCACGGTTTCCAGTCCGGGGTGCCCATGTTCATGGTGCCCAGGCACAGGCGGGAGACTTGCAGGCCGGAGTTGCCCAAACGAATGTATTGCATGGCGCAGACCTCAGGCTTTTGGGGTGTAGAAGGGGTTGCTGATGTGAGCGACCACATCCGCCAGTTGCGCAGTTTCCGGTTTGCCGGTCAGGGCGGCGCGGATCGCGGTGCGGCAGGCGTTGTAGTTGTTCAGGTACACCGCATCAAGGTCATCACACGCCGGGTTGACCCAGTTGGCGGTGACGATGGCCCACTCATCTTCAGCTTCCGGCGGCAAAGTGCCATCCAACAAAGCTTCCAGAACAGCCTTGGCGATCGCAGCCTGGGACGCGCCCCAGGTGGCGTTGCCATGCAAGTCGCTGCTGATCGCAGCTTTATTGACGTAAAGCGTCATCGGCTTGACCGGAATGTTCGGCTGGGCGATCACCATGAACGGGCAATGCCCCTGGCTCGGCGACGCCAGGCTGTTGGCAAACGCCTGCCCTGCCGGACCGTTACGCGGGCCGATCAGAATGTTGATGTGCGCGGCGTTCACGCCTGGTCCTTCAAAACCTTCTCCGATGTACAGGTCGAGTTCTCTCATGAGTCATTACTCTTTTTGGATTTATTTTGGGTGATCAGAAGCGCACGCGGGTCTTGAAGATCGCGTGGCAAACATCGGGGTATGAAGAGCGCAACACGAGGCTGGCGAGGACGCGGCAGAGGGGCTTAGTCATGAATGCAAACGCTCTTTTTGTTATTGATGAGCTGTGTTTGCGACTTTTTAACATCGGGGGCCAGAGGGGCTGTAACCATTAAAAGTCATGGGGATATGAGTTCTCCTCATACCCAGCAAAATCCCGCGCGGAACTGGAAGACAAATTGTTCGCCAACCAGCCCTGCATAGTAGACCGCGATTTCGCATTTACCGTGTGCGTCAGGGGGCAAAATTGGGGCAATTTTCAACTCGGCCGACCTTGAATCACTGCGCTAGAGCCCAGTCAAAATGTTTTTCGGCGACCCTGACAGCCTGTAACAAAGCCCCACAAAGCCATTTTTTAACAAAAAGTCATGGGCACCTTCAGTACACTTCCACCTATCCATATCCAATGGAGTTCACGACTCCCACGCTCCGAGCGCCCACGCATGAAGCCATTCAATCGCCGACGCTTCCTCACTACGACGTTGCAGGCCATGGTCCTCGCGCCGCTTTTGCGTGTTCGCCCCGCGCTTGCCGACGACACCTTTCGGCCCTTACGCGCAGTCGCTGCGCAACACGGGCTGTCGTTCGGCTTCGCGGTAGATCCCGCCCTGCTCGATACCAACCCGTCGTATCGGGACGTCGTGGCCCGGCAAGCGGGCATCGTGGTGCCGGAAAACGCGTTGAAATGGGCCCAGGTCCATCCCGCCCCGGACCGCTACACCTTCGCCCCCGTGGACCTTATCCTCGCGTTTGCGCAGGCGAACCATCAGCGCATGCGCGGCCACACACTGTGCTGGCACCGCGCCCTGCCCGACTGGGTCACCCGCACGGTGACACCCGCCAACGCGAAGGAGGTACTGACGCAACACATTGCCGCGGTGGTCGGCCGCTACCGTGGCAGGATTGCCTCCTGGGATGTCGTCAACGAGGCCATTCAAGTTGACGACGGGCAGACAGGCGGGCTGCGCGACGCCTTTTGGTACCGGATGCTCGGTCCCGACTATATCGACCTGGCCTACGGGGCCGCGCACCGTGCCGATCCGGACGCCGCGCTCTGCTACAACGAATACGGACTGGAAAGCGACTCCCCCGCTGGCACGCGCAAGCGCGCCGCCGTGCTTGCCCTCCTGCGAACCCTGAAGCAGCGCGGCGTGCCGGTGCATGCGCTGGGCATTCAGTCCCATTTGCGCGCCGCGGACCCGCATGGCTTCGGCCCCGGGCTCGCCGCGTTCCTGCGGCAAGTGCATGACCTGGGCCTCAGCATCTACATCACCGAACTCGACGTCGACGACAGCCACGTGACGGGCGACGCGAATCAACGCGACGCCATCGTGGCCGGCACCTACAAGCGATACCTGGACCTCGTGCTCGGCACGGGCACGGTATCCGCCGTTTTGACCTGGGGTGTATGGGATACCGCGCACCGCACCGGTGCTACCCCTTCGATGGGACCACTGGCGCAGCGACCGCTGGTGTTCGGTCCGCAGGGCGTGATCAAACCCGCCAGCTGGGTCGTCGAGCATAGCCTGGCATGGCGGGCGAGCTAGGCCTCAGCCCCAATTTTGAAGGACGTGCCCACGCGGCGGGCGAGTGAGATTGCCGATCTGTGCGATACGTCCACCTGCCTTTGTTGCAGCAATCGATTGATTGATGCCGTCACCGCCTGCCCGGGGCCGCGACAGACCTCAATAACGAATCAGAACGTCGCCCACACAATGAACTGCATGTACGTGTTGGTTGATGCGTCGCCGCTCTGCCGGCCGCCGTTGCCCAGCCACTTCTGCGGTTTGTAGAAGCCCACCAGCGGCGAAAGCGTGATGTTATCCGTGACGGCCCAATCCACAAACAGATCGAGCTCCTGCGCAGCGAAATCCAGCTCATGACGGCGGGAAAGCTGGTGGTAGTCGAACGCCATCGCGTTAAGGGTCAATTTCTCGGTCGGTTTAACCGACAGGAGTATGTCGTTGATCTGCATGTTCGAGGTCACGGAACCCGCGTAATTAAGCCCTATTTCCCCCTGGAGCCGTTTGCGATAACCGCCCTGGAACAGGAAGTCCCAGCCTTCGGAGTAGCGCGAATAACGATAGCTGACAGTCGGTTGCCATGGGGTATCGACGAAGGTGTAACCCGCGTCGAAGAACATCGCTCGCTGTGAGCCCGACCGTTTTTCCTGGCGGGCCACCTCAAACGCAAAATCGGCGTTTTCGATCCCGGCATTGCCCTGCCCTCGGATGCTGTAGACGTTCATGCCCTTGCGCTCAAGCCGATCGGCGAAGGCGTATTTCTCGTCCACATCCAGGCCATGCACGTAGGTCGTACCGATCGAACCGATGGGGGTGGTGTAGTCGATAGTGCCCACTGCCAGTTCGGTCTTGGACTGCCCGGCGTTGTCGGATTTCAACCATATCACGCTGCCGTGCAGCCCTTCCTTGCCACCCAGTTTCAGCACCGCCGTGTTGCCAAACGCCAGGCGTTGGCCCAGGTAAAAGGCGCCCCCCCGGTTGAACCGGCCATCACGCACGCCCTCGATGGGGCTGAACGCGTTACCCGCGTCGAAGCCATCGTCGGTGATCAGAAAACCATCCACCGTGACAATCTGGCGCCCGAAAGAGAAATCCACGCCATCCTTGCCCAGGGCGGGTAGCAGGTCACCTGATTTCCAGCCGAGGAACGCGTCTTCCACAGCGGTTCGTCGCTCATCGCCCGCCGTCGTCGCCCCCATGTCTCCGTCACCCCACGACCCGCTGCTGAGCAGGCTGAAGCCGCCATAGACCGAGCCGGCAACCAGCTTATCCGTGGAGCCATTCAGGCCGTATTTGACGTAACCCTCCTGCCAATGCATGCCGCCGGATTTTTTCTGCGGATCGCCCAGGTAGTTATGGGTACTGCCAAACCAGCCAAATGCAGCGCCCAGGTCGGCATTCAAAACGGTTGCTCCGTTGTCTTCGTTGTACAGCGCGTAAGCGTGTGCCTGCGAGCCGACTGCACAGAGTGCAACCAGCGACAGTAACGGCGCGTAGGGGGGAATGCGCATAACGTCTCTCCTGTTTTTATTGTTGTGAGGCGAAACAGGAGTGTTCCGGCTTGGCTCGGCAATGCGGTAACCCAAATCAGCATGTACAAGGGGCAAGATCGCCCATCCGTCGTCGAGCGGTCCCCTCCCGCGCAAAAACGCCTCAGTGCCTTCATTGGTTGCCGTTTTGGGCTAAGGCTTCTGAGTGTGAGCGCCCTATGCTGGGCCCATAAGAACCATAAAAACCCGAGGCACCCGTCATGACCCTTTTGTCACCCTCCCCGCTGTTTCGTCAGGGGCTTTGCCTTTTGACCCTCATCGCCTGCAGTGCATTAGCGCCTGTTGCCAGTGCCCACCATTCCTTTGCGCTGTTCGACCAGACCCAGACGCTCACGATCAAAGGTGTGGTCGAGCGCTTCGCCTGGACCAACCCGCACATCACGATCTATGTCGACGTTCCCGGCCCACCGGCCCAGCGTTTCAAGATCGAGACCGGCAGCGTCAACGCGCTGCAACGCACGGGCTGGACAGCCAATTCGGTCAAGGCTGGCGAAACCGCCGAGGTGTCCTTCAAACCGCTGAAAAACGGTGAGCCGGGCGGGCTGCTGGTGGAGATCAAGATGGGTGACGTGGTGCTCTCGGGCGGCGGCTAAACGCGACACCTCCCGATTGCGACAACAATAGAACTGGGCAAACCAGCAACGCGGAGACACTTCAATGAAACCAGCACGAACCTGCAGCACAGCCATGCTCTTCCTGGGAATGGTCCTCGTGACTGTCGCCGGGATGAGCAGCGCCGCGACAGCGTCAAAACCGCAAACCGACAAGCACAGCGTGGCCACACGGCCCGACATCAGCGGCACCTGGGAAAGAACCCCGGACGACTGGTTCGGCGAGAACCCGGACGACCCGGTACACCCCGGCGGTCCAATGGATCTCAAGGCACCCTACGCCGCCGAATACGTTGAGCTCAAAAAGAAAGAAGCCGTGGCCAACGCCGCCGGAACGCCGATCGCCACCACCAGCTCCAAGTGCCTGCCCGAGGGCATGCCGACCATGATGGCAGCGCTCTTCCCGATCCAGATCATTCGCGACGACAAGCAGGTGATCATCCTCGGCGAGTATCTCCAGCAGGTGCGGCGGATTCTTTTGAACCAGCCCATGCCGCCGACAGATACTCTCGACCCGCTGTACCAGGGCCACTCGCGCGGACACTGGGAGGGCGACACGCTGGTGGTCGAGACGCAACGGGTGCGCACGGACGTACGCTTCTACGACGTCCCCCACGGGTCGGCGATGAAGATCACCGAACGCATCCGGCTGCGCGGGCCGGATCACCTGGAAAACCAGGTCCTGATCGAAGACCCGCAGGTACTCAACACCCCCTATCGCTTTACGTTCGAGTACAAGCGCTCCAACTACGCCATTCAAGAGTACGTGTGCGAGAACAACCAGATCGTGATCGACAGCGAGGGCAAGGCATCTCTGAGCCTTGAGTGAATCCGCCCATCCCCCCCTCTGGAGCGCTACGAATGGAACGCCTGACCCCTATCGGCATCAGCGTTGTGTTGTCGCTGCTTGTCGCGTCGAACACCTTCGCCGACGTGCCGCGCATGCCCACGGCTATCGCGGTGCCGCCTTCCGACAAAGCACCGCTGTCGTCGGCGACACGCCCGGGCACCGAATACAGCGACCTCAATCACTACGGCTACGTCGAGCAGGAGTACTACCTGCAAGGCGTCGCTCCGGCCATTACCGCCGCCGGCAAAACCCTGCTGGAAGCGCCTTACACCACGCGCATTCTGGTGCGCAAACCAGCGGACCCGGCGCGTTTCAATGGCACGGTGGTGATCGAGCCGTTCAGTTGGTTTGGCGAGCGCGGCGCGGGCTGGATCCTGACCCGCGACTATCTGCTGCGGCGCGGCTACGCGTATGTCGGGTACACGCTGAATGTAAACAAACCGGCGGTGGACCCCAAGTTCATCTCCGACACGCCGGCGGCCGAAGCCGAACAGATCGCCCAGTACGGGCGGATCGTGAACTTCGAGTTCATGCGCCGCTTCGACTTTGCACGCTACGCGCCGCTGGGCACCTACTACGACCCGGCACACTTCACACGTGGCGAAGCGCCCGATCCGTTTGCACCCCAATCCCAGGGCATCGGCGCGCAGCTGGCGTTGCTGCTTAAAACCAAGGGAGCACAAAGCCCGCTGGCCGGCCTCGACGTGCAGCGCGTCTATGTGAATAGCTGGGCCGTCACCGCACAGGTCTGGATGGACTATCTCGACCAGGGTCGTCACCAGCAGTGGCGCATGCCCGACGAAACGCCGCTGATCGACGCCTACATGACCGGCCGCATGGCCTACGGAGAAGTGGGCGGCGACGTGCTCAGAGTGCCCCGCCAGATGCCCGAAGGCGTGCCGTTCGTGACGGTGTTCAGCCAGTCCGAACTGATGCACGACGTGATCGAAGGCATCCCCCTGCCCCCGGACACTGACACGCCGCAACTGCGCTACTACGAAGTCACTGGCATGCCCCATCTGCGCCTGGCCGACCTGGGTACGGAGCACACCGAACAGCTCGCTGCCGACATCGGCAAGGGCGACGACCCGCGATGCCGGACGCTGTATGACGAACCGGTTGAAGGGGTGGTCTCGGCGCTGCTCGATGGCATGGACCAATGGGTACGTGACGGCAAACCGATGCCCAACGCACCTCGGGTGGTCCGTGACGGCAAGGCCGCTGCCCGTGCGCCCGCCACCGGCAACCTGCAAGGCGGCGTGCGCCCGCCGTGGATCCAGGTGCCCAGCGCCACCTACCTCACCGATCAAGAGACCGGCTGCGGATTGATCTACGACACCAAGGTGCCTTACTCGAAGGAAGTGCTCGGCCAGCGTTATGGAAACTTCAACCGCTACGCACAGAAATTCGAAGACGCCAAAGCCGTTTCGATCAAGGAAGGCTATTTGCTGCCGGAGGATGCGGCGGGCCTGCGTCCGATCGCAACCCCTCAAGATTTCTAACCCACTGCGGAAGAAAAGCCGATGTCATCTTCACTCATCATTGCCTGGATCTACGCGTCACCGTTGAGCACTGCGATCCGCGACATTCTGTGGGTGATCCCCACCGTGCAGAGCATTCATATCATCGCCATCACCGTGCTCTTCGGCTCGGCACTGATTTCCGACCTTCGCCTGGCGGGCGTGTTCGCCAGCGATGAGCCCTTGCGCGGCGTCGTACGCCGTTACTACCCGTGGATGCGCAATGCGCTGATCGTGCTGCTGTGTACCGGGCTGGTGATGATCATCGCCGAGCCCGACCGGGTGCTCGTCAACTCGACGTTCTGGCTGAAGATGGCCCTGGTGGTGACGGCGTTCAGCATGACCTGGTTGCTGCGCCGCCCGCTGATGCGCCC
The DNA here is from genome assembly GCF_017832155.1 of Pseudomonas sp. PvP025. Taxonomy (NCBI): domain Bacteria; kingdom Pseudomonadati; phylum Pseudomonadota; class Gammaproteobacteria; order Pseudomonadales; family Pseudomonadaceae; genus Pseudomonas; species Pseudomonas sp. PvP025. The sequence goes on from NZ_JAFIBJ010000001.1 coordinate 1,485,769, forward strand.
CGCCGGCCATGCAGGCAGCGACGACGCATCGCGTCCGGTCAAGGCACTTGCGTGGCTGTCGATCGGTTTGTGGTGCGTCGTGATCATTTGCGGTCGCTGGATCGCCTACACGATCTAAGCGTTTTCAACGAAAGCTCTCAGGTATTCGCCATGGATATTCAACCCCTGCTGCAAGCTGTCCAGGACACCCCTGTCGCGACGTTCATCCGCGAGTCAGGCTCGGCTTTTCCGATGCTCGAATCGGTGCATGTGATCGGCATTGCCATCGTCTACGGCACCATCGCCGTGGTGGATTTACGCCTGCTTGGCGTGACCGCCCACCGGCGCGGCGCGCTCAAGCTGATCCAGGATTTACTGCCCTACACCTGGGTCGCGTTCGTGACCTGTGTGATCACCGGCCTACTGATGTTCTGCGCCAATGGCACGACCTATGTGCAAAACACCGCGTTCCTTTTCAAAATGGGCCTGTTGATGCTGGCAGGCATCAACATGGCGGTGTTCCACCTGGGGGCCTTTCGCCGAATCGCCGAATGGGACACCCAACTGCCGCCTCCCCGTCAGGCGCGGGTCGCCGGCTTCAGCTCGTTGCTGTTGTGGGCGGGCGTGGTGTTCCTCGGCCGCTGGATTGCATTTCTCTGATGGCGCGTCCAGCCGCTGCAATCACGCGGGTGCGCCCACGTTCCAGCGGCTGGGAGTCGCTGGCCCTGGGGCTGGCGACCCTGGCCGTCATCGCCAGCGTGGCAGGCTACGTGCTGCTGCGCCCCGAACGCGTTGGCCCGCCCACCCCGTTGAGCTGGCAGGTACGTTCCTTCGATGGCCTGGGCGCGGTCGATCAGGCCATCCACAGCGCATTGCTACCGGCCGGTGAAGAAATCATCTGGAACAACAACGATACCGGCGGCTGGATCACCCTGGAGCGTGCCCAGGAATTGTTGCTGCCGCCCTTCTACCGGGATGCCTTCTGGAAGGCTAATGGTGAAGTGCACTGGCAATTGATTCTGCCCGGCACCCACCTGGCCCATAAGGGCGGCGACGACGATGCCACGGCGGCAGACCAGACCGTCAGCGAGATATCCAAAGCCACCCTGGGCCAGGGCGCGACGGTCTACTACGGCTCAGCCGGCCACGCGCCCGGCCAGAGCGCCTACCTGCTGATCATCGGGCATGCCCATGCCGGTGTGATGTGGGCCAACCAGGCGACGATCTGGGTGCACCGCGACCCAAACGCGCCCTACCCCGCCATCGTCAAACCCGAATCCCTGGTCGGCGAGGGTTGGCGCCAAGTCATCCCGTACGACGGCGCCAGCGAAATCGAACGCGTAAAAGGAACCCAGCCATGACTGTTGCCACGAAACACCGCGCCTTGTGGCGCCGTTGCATCGCGCTGTGGGTGCTGATACCCGCCATCGCGCTCGCCGCCCCGGCCTTGGCCTCGGCGAAGCCACTCAGAATCGGTATCACCCTGCATCCCTATTACAGCTTCGTGGCCAATATCGTGGGTGATCGGGCGCAAGTCATTGCGCTCATCCCGGCAGAGGCCAACCCGCACAATTACCAGCCGCAGCCCGATGACATCACCCGCGCAATGAATATCGATGTGCTGGTGGTCAACGGCATCGGCCACGATGAATGGGCCTTCCAGATCATCAAGGCCGCCGGCCGCACGCAAACGCTGCCGATTATCCAGGCCAATGCGACGGTGGCGCTGATTCCCATCGGCGGCGACCAGGAAGGCGTGAAGGTGGTCAACCCGCACACTTTTGTCTCCACCACGGCGGCGATACAACAGGTGTTCGAGATCGCTCGCCGGCTCGGTGAATTGGACCCGGACAACGCTGCGGCGTATCGAAAAAATGCGCTGGCGTATGCCGGCCGTATCCGCGAGCTGCGCGCAGGCTTCATGACGCGCTTCGCCGCACTGGACCTGTCCAGGTTCCGCTGCGCGACGACTCATGCTGGCTACGACTACATGATGCAGGAGTTCGGCCTGTTCGTAAGCGCCGTGATCGAGCCGCGCCACGGCGTCGCGCCGACGGCACGCCAATTGGCCAACACCATCGAGGCGATCAAGAAAGCCAACGTCAAGGTGCTGTTCGCCGAGAAGAACTTCTCCCTCGACCTGGCCAAACCCATCGAAGCCGCCACCGGCGTGAAGGTGTTCGCCCTGTCCCATATCACCGGTGATACCTACAGCGCGGACGAGTTCGAGGTGGCGATGCGCGAAAACCTCGAAACCCTGGCGCAAGCCGTTGAGTACACCCAGCAATGAACGCGCTGAAGGAGGAATACGCAATGCGCGGCCCCGCCATTGTGTTCGACAACGTCTCCCTGCGACTGGGCGGCACGCAGGTGCTCGATCAGGTGAACCTGCGCATCGAGGCCGGCGCCTTGCACTGCCTGGTAGGCCCCAACGGCGGCGGCAAGACCTCGCTGGTGCGTGCGCTGCTGGGCCAGATGCCGCACTCGGGGACGATCCGATTCGAAGGTGAACTCATCGCGCCCCTGGGGTATGTCCCCCAATTGCCGGACTTCGACCGCAATGTACCGATGACGGTCAACGATCTCATGGCCCTGTTGGGTCAGCGCCGGCCCGCCTTCCTGGGCGCAAGCCGCGCCGCCAGGGCAGCCAATGCCCAGGCCCTGGAACGTACCGGCATGGCGGGGATGGGTAACAAGCCTTTTGGCAGCTTGTCCGGCGGCCAGCGTCAGCGCGTGCTGCTGGCCCAGGCGATCAGCCCGATGCCGTGGCTGCTGATCCTCGATGAACCGACCGCAGGGATCGACGAGGCCGGTGTGCGCCTGGTGGAGGCACTGGTGACTGAACTGAACAACCGTGGGGTGACCATCCTGTGGATCAACCACGACCTCGAACAGGTCAAGCGTATCGCGCAGTCCGTGACCGTTATCAACCAACGGGTGCTGTTTCACGGCCCCGCCGAGCAGATCGACAGCCGACTGGAGGTCATTCGATGAATGCCTTGTATGACTTCATTCGCGACCACCTCCAGGCGCTCGCCGCGAGTCACGTGTTGCCGCAACCCTTCGAATACGAGTTTGTGATCAATGCGTTGATGTGCTCAGTGCTGATCGGTCCGTTGCTGGGGGTGTTGGGCTCGATGGTGATGATCAAACGGATGGCGTTCTTCAGCCAGTCCGTGGGCAATGCGGCGATGACCGGCGTGGCCATTGGCGTGCTGATCGGCGAGTCGTATACCTCGCCCTACTTTTCGATGTTCGGCTTCTGCCTGCTGTTCGCCCTGACGCTCAAGTACACCCAACACCGCACCACCCTGGCCAATGACACGCTGATCGGCGTATTCCTCTCCATCTCGCTGGCGGTCGGTGCCTCATTGCTGCTGTTCGTGTCAGCGAAAATCAACACGCATGTGATGGAGGGTGTGTTGTTCGGCTCGATCCTGGCCGTCGACCACACCGACATGAACGTACTGCTGGGCGTGACACTGATTTGCACGCTGATCGGCCTGCCCCTCTACAACGGCATGTTGCTCTCCAGCCTCAATCCAAGCCTGGCCCATGCGCGCGGCGTAAAGGTGCGCAGCGTCGAGTACCTGTTCGTGGTGCTGGTCACCCTGGTAACGGTCGCCTGCCTGAAGATCATCGGTGCCGTCCTGGTCGAGGCCCTGCTGCTGATACCGGCAGCAGCCGCCCGCAACATCAGCCATTCATTGCCTGGCCTGGTCACATGGGCCGTGCTGATTGCGACCTTTTCCTGCGTGGTTGGCATTCTGGCACCGATGCAGTTCCATATTCCCGTGCCCACGGGCGGCGCCATCGTGATCGTCGCGGCCCTGGTGTTTGCGTTCACAACCATCATCCGCGGCACCGCGCCGCAGTTCAGAGGGGCCAGCGTATGACACGGTTCAACCCATCCATTCGCCCCTGGCTGGTGCTGCTGGCATGGCTGCTGGGCAGCGCGCCGTCAGCCTTCGCGGACGTCAGCCAACAAAAAGTGCTGGTCGCCCTGCCGGCGGTGTATGCACTCACTTCGGCACTCGGCGAAGGCACACACCTCGAGGTCGTACGTGTTCCGCTGGACGCCGCCGTCCCCATGGAAAGCCAGGCCAACGCGCTGTCGTGCCTGGACCCCAGCGTGTTCCAGACGGCCGTCGCCGTGGTCGCCCTGCGCAGCCTGTGGCGCGCTGATCCGCTGTATGCGACGGCGCGGCGCCACACTCTGCGGATCGTCGAAATCGATGCTTCGCATTCATGGGACAACCTCAAGCCCGGTGTGGCCACCACCCGTGTGCCCGCCAATGATGTGCCCTGGGCTGACGTTCGCAACGCCGAAGGCCCCCCGTCGCCCTACGCCTGGCTGGGGCCCGTGAATGCCATGCGCATGTCGGCGCTGATTGCAGCTGACCTGGCGCGGCTGTCCCCGGACGACGCGCCACGGATCGCGCGCAACCTCGCCGCGCTCGACGGCCGCATCCGCCAACTGAAGGCCGACTACGGTGACAGCCTGCTGAAAGTGCCGGACCTGCGCGTCCTGTCGCTGGCCAGCGAGCCGGTCTACCTGCTCGGCGAGTTCGGCGTGTATGTAGACGGTTGGTTCGTACGCCAGGACATCGACTGGACTGACGCCGACCGCGCCGCCCTGACCCGCTACCTTCGCGAGCGTGATATCCGCGTGGTGGTCCACAAATGGGCGCCTGACGCCAGGATTGTACGAGCCATCGAGGACGGCGGCGCACGCCTGCTGATCCTGGATATCGGCAATCCGGGCATGCTCGCCAACAAGGCCAACAGCTACGAGGCGCTGTTGAGTTCCAACCTGGACGCCCTGCTGGCGGCTTTTGCGCCGGCCAGTCCCCCTGCGGCTGCCATTCAAGCAGCGGTCCCGCAGTGATTCATCTCGACCCTAGAGGCTGAACCTTATGAAAGCGCAAATGTTTGCCCACCCGATCCTGCTGACCAGTGCACTGCTGTCCTGCCAGGCCGCCCTGGCCCATGGCCCGGTTTTCGACTGCTATATCGAGCACGACGACTGGGTGAAGTGTGAAGCGGGCTATACCGACGGCAGTTCCGCTGTGGGTCGAAAAATCCATGTTCAGGACACGAGCAACAAGCTGTTGCTTGAAGGCACTGTCGGCAAGGACAACAGCTACACGTTCCAGGCCCCCGCCGGCGCGTACTCCGTTGAGTTTCTCGGCGGTGAAAACCATGGCGCCACCCTTCAGTCCTCCGACATTACACAGTGAAATCGACCATGCCGATCAAACGAAGACTGCTTCAAGCCCTTGCCGCCGCGACCTTCAGTTGCATGACCTGCGCTGCACAAGCTCACTTCCAGATGCTCTACCTCGACGAAACGGCGTTGCAACGTGCAGCCAATCTGGACTTCGCCATAGTGTTCACGCACCCGTTCTCCGGCGGCCCGACGATGAATATGGGTGAACCGCGCGCGTTCAATCTCATCAGCGCCCACGGCGGCGAAAAAACCGACCTGCGCCAATACCTCAAGCCTGTCCAGTGGCAGAGCCGCGACAATCAAGCGGCCGCCTATCGTGCATCGATTCCACGGGAGTTGGTGCGCTCACTGGGCGACCATATTTTCGTGCTTGAACCTGAGCCCTATCTGGAAAAGGAGGAAGACGTTTACATCCAGCAGTTCACCAAGCTCGTCGTCAACGTGGGTGGCGTCCCCGGTAACTGGTCAGAGCCCCAGGGGTTGCCGGTTGAGATCCAACCCCTCAACAAGCCCTACGCAAACTGGACGGGCGGCGTGTTCCGCGCAGTGGTCCTGGCTGACGGCAAGCCCGTTCCGTTCGCCGAGATAGAACTCGAATACATCAACCATTCTGTCGACATCAAAGACAACGCCTTCGGCAAGCAGGACTATGTCAAGGCCCCCCAAGCCTCATTCAAATCCCTGAGTACCTATTCGGACGCCCAGGGTGTGGTGACGATCGGCCTGCCACGTGCCGGCTGGTGGGGCATTGCAGCGCTCAACATCGGTGCGACCAAAACCTATAAAGGCAAACCCCTTTCCCAGGACGCGGTGCTGTGGGTGCAAGTCAGGGATATGAAATAACCTGATCGCCAACGTCATGCTGACCAAGGGCTGAAGAATATTGGCCTGCGTCAATGGCGACGGGCGCCGTGAGGATGTGAAATGGATAAGTTGCAGGACGTTGAAGAGGAGAATCGACTGGCGGCGCACGCTCAAAGAGTTTTAAAGAGTGGTGCGCTCGGTAAATCGCGGCAGATCATTCGTCTTTTCGAGTTTCTGCTCGAGCGATCACTGATGGCGACCCCAACGAAGGAGGTCGAGATTGCACTCGTTGTGTTTGGTCGCCCCACCAACGTGGATCTCGCGGCTGATGCCACGGTTCGAGTGCATATTCATCGGCTGAGAAAAAAACTCGAGGCTGCGCCCGTCGATGAGCGTGGCGAGCGTCTTGTCCTGCCGCGTGGCGAATACCGTCTGGTGGTCGCTGCTCCCGATGAGCAAGACAACCACTCCAACCCTGCGCGCCGACGTTTGCTTGATTGGCGGTATTTTGCCAGCGCGGCGCTTTTCCTTGCGTTCAACGCAATGTGCTGGCTCTGGCTGACCGGGAAACCACCCAATGACGCGCGCGTCGAGAGCATTCTCTGGAGTGGTCTGACGAAAAATACAGCTGAGCTATTGATCGTTTCCGGTGATTTTTACGTATTCGGTGAACAAGGCGCTGATGGCTCCATTCTTCGCATGGTCGCTGATTACACCATTGCTTCCAGCGAGGCTCTCAATAAGTACAAGCAGCAGATGCCTGGGGCCGGCCAGAGGTACGTCGACATGAATGCGCATCACTTGCCGAGTGGGCTCTCATCGGCTCTGGTTTCGGTGACGCCAATCGTGGCCGCAACGAGGCCTGGCAATTCAAGCCTGATCAAGGATGTGACAACATCACGCTTCACCAATGAGATGCTGAGCGATCACGATATTGTCTATGTCGGTTTGCTCGACACCCTCGGCGATCTGCATGAACCGTTCTTCGACCTTTCCGGTTTTTCGCTATCGGCCAGCGGCGATACCCTTGTGGACCGAGCGAGCGGCGATCAATTTCAATCCGATTGGGCCGAGCCATCCACTGAAAGAATCATGCGCCGTGATTACGCCTACCTTGCGAGCTTTCCGGGACCGGCAGGAAATCACATCGTCGTCGTGGCCGGCATTATGGATCCAGCCCTGATAGAAGCGGCGAAGATCGCATCGAACAGTGCCGAACTGAATCGCTTGAAGGCCCAGCTAGGAGATAGCGAGGCCTTCGAAGCACTGTACGAGGTGCGTACGTTTGGTCCGTCGAATCTATCGGCAGAATTACTGATCGCACGCCCGCTTGACGTCAGTCAGATGTGGCGTGCGAGAGACGGGAGTAGGCCCTAGGCAATCTCCACGAACATATGCGCCTTGTCGCGCCGGACTTTTTCGAGTGTTACCAGCCAATCGCTTTCGGTATCCCGGTACCCCAGGGCCAAAAGAACCGAACTGTTCAAGCCCTGTTCGCGAAGCTTCAGAAGCGCGTCCACCGCGCTGTTGTCGAACCCTTCCATGGGCGTGGCATCCACGCCAAGTTCAGCAGCCGCCAGCAGCGCAAATCCCAACGCGATGTAGCATTGTTTGGCGGCGTGAAAATACTGCTGTTCCTTGCTCATGCTGCCTAACGAGTCGAGCAGCGATAACCGGTAATCATCGGTGACACTGGCAGGCAGATTACGTATCGCGTTGCTGTATTCGAAAAAGTCGTTGACCCGCTCAGGCGTATATTCATCCCAGGCAGCAAAAACCAATAAATGGGACGATTGAGTAACTTGCTGTTGGTTGGCGCAGATCGGCTGCAACTGCGCCTTCAACTCAGGGTTAGTGATGATTAACACCTTGAAAGGCTGCATGCCCGAGCTGCTGGGGGCCAGACGTATGGCTTCCAGGATCGGATCGATCTTCTCTTGCGCCACCTTGTCGCCGTTGTAGCTTTTGGTTGCATAGCGCCAATGGAGCGTGTCTTTCAATGCCATGGTGATGTCCTTTAATGGAAATTGAGGTCTTGTCTTTTAGATTGCCAAGCGCTGCGCACCCTTCATGGGTTCGGACTCTCGCCTTCCTTCAAGTGACGCCAGAGGGTCTTGAAAGGATCGATATAGAACCCCTTCAGGGTTTTGTGTGGATTGTTGGCGCCATACTCTTCGTCGTTGCATCCCCAACGCCAGGTTTCACCCTTCTTGGGCAGGTACAGCGTGCCGAACATCCAATCCCAGAGTGTCAGTATGACCGCGTTATTCTTGTCCCAGTGATGGGGCTCCATACTATGGTGCAGGTTGTGCATGACGGGAGCCAAAATGATCCTGTTCAGCCAGCCATAGGAGATCGGCATATGGACGTGCGAAAAAACATCTATCACAAAGAAGGCGATATAGGCCGTTGTGGTGACTGCAGCGATCATGCCCGGATGAATTTGGCTTCCCGTTGCATACAGTACAACCCCGGTGAAGGCCCCGCCAAAAATCGCCGGAATGATATTCAGACCAAAGAACTCGATGGGGTGCTGTCGAAAAAGCGTCCAGGGCGTGAGCGTTTCAGCGGTGTGGTGAGGCTTGTGAAGATGCCAGAGCAGTGCATGGGTATGGCACCAACGGTGTACCCAGTACCCCACGAAGTCCACGCTGAGGAAATAGACCAGGAACTGAATTGAGACCATTAGCCAGGTCGCTGTGATCACGGGCTCCTGGGCGCCGAATTCAACGTTTAAATAAGCACCTGCGTTGTCAGCGATAGCGATGCCATTAATGGCGATGACACCGACAAGGGGAAAACCCAGCATAAGCAGGATAATGCCGTTCCACTTATCGACGCGCGATGAAGCGTGATCGTATTGCTCCCTGGGAAAGGCTGCATTGATTAGAGCGCGTAGGGTCAGGGGACCTTGCCACTTTCGCGAGAAGATGAACATCACCGCAATGACCGTTACGAAAAGAGGAAGCCCAAAGGCCCACAAGCTCATTATTTCAATTGTCGGCTCATAGAATGCGACAATTGATTCCCAGACGTTATGCATTGTCATCGTGAATTCCTCGCCATTTATTGTCTTGTTATTGTTTTGAGGCAATGGATAGCCTCTTGTTTTCTTTACTCTGCGTGAAGGCCCGGTCAGATGGCTTGCGTTAACCGGCTATGGGGATACTGCCTATGACTGGCGGCCATTGAGAAGTTGGGTAACGGTTAATTAACAGTACGCAAAAGGTTATTTTCGGAAAAACATCCGAAAAAACATCATTTAAATCATGGGGATATTTTCAGGGCTCATGCAGGCGGAGTTGCCTTCACGGCATCAGATATGACAGTTACCCGAGTGACGTTCAGGCAGTAACAGGAACGTTCGTCGTTATTCCAGGCAGGCTCGTTGATGTTCTACTGCGAGGGTCAAGAACATCACACCATGACATGCTTGTTGATGTTCAAACGGATCACGTTGTCCATCGAAAAGCCCAGCAGCAAGTGGGCACTGGGCTTTTCGGGTTTTCAGACCGCAGCAGCGATGGCCTTGCCCAGCGATTCGGTGTTGCCGGTGCCACCGATGTCGGCGGTCAGGGGCGCGTGCTCCGGGCCCATCGCAAGCACGGTTTCGATCGCTGTCAGCACGGCGGCGCCGGCTTCGGGATGGCCCAGGTGCTCGAGCATCATCGCACCGCACCAGATCTGCCCGATCGGGTTGGCGATACCCTTTCCGGCGATGTCGGGCGCCGAACCGTGCACCGGTTCGAACAGGCTCGGGAAGTTGCGTTCCGGGTTGATGTTGGCCGAAGGCGCGATGCCGATGGTGCCGGTGCAGGCCGGACCCAGGTCGGAAAGGATGTCGCCGAACAGGTTGCTGGCCACCACCACGTCGAACCAGTCCGGGTGCAGGACAAAGTTCGCCGTAAGAATATCGATGTGGTACTTGTCGACGTTGACGTCCGGATATTTCTTGCCCATTTCCACGACGCGCTCATCCCAGTAGGGCATGGTGATCGCGATGCCATTGGATTTGGTGGCCGAGGTCAGGTGCTTCTTCGGACGGCTTTGCGCCAGGTCGTAGGCGAACTTGAGGATACGGTCGACGCCGACGCGGGTCATCACGGTTTCCTGCAGCACGATTTCGCGATCGGTCCCGGGGAACATTTTGCCGCCGACGCTGGAGTACTCGCCTTCGGTATTCTCGCGCACCACCCAGAAATCGATGTCGCCGGGCTTGCGGTTCGCCAGTGGCGCCTTCACGCCGGGCATCAGACGGCAGGGGCGCAGATTGACGTACTGGTCGAATTCACGCCGGAACTGCAGCAGCGAATCCCATAGGGAAATATGGTCAGGCACCACGTCGGGCCAGCCCACGGCACCGAAGTAGATCGCATCGTAGCCCTTGAGGGTGTCGAACCAGTCGTCCGGCATCATCTTGCCGTGCGCCAGGTAGTAATCGGCGCTGGCGAAGTCGAACCAGTCCCATTGCAGCTCGAGGTTGAAGCGGGCAGCCACCGCGTCAAGCACACGCACGCCTTCGGGCATCACTTCCTTGCCAATGCCGTCGCCGGGGATCACTGCAATTTTGTACCGGGTTTTGCTCATGGATTCGACTCCTGGGTTGATTGGGGCATGGATCTCAGTGTATGCAGTGTCCTGGGATTAATAATTAGCCTTGCTGGAAAGCCATTCTTAGTTTTCAGGAAAGAATCCATGAGCATGATCGATGACCTGAGTTTCTTTCAGCAGGTGGCTACGCGCGCCAGCCTGACGGAAGTGGCACGCCATCTGGGGCTGTCGCTGCCTGCCGTGAGCAAACGGCTCAGCCACCTGGAGGCCAGGCTTGGCGTGCAGTTGCTGCAGCGCACCACGCGTCGATTGTCGCTGACCCCCGAAGGCGTGCTGTACCTGGAGGGAGGTCGGCCGATTCTGCGCCAGCTCGAGGAACTGGAGAGCGCGCTCAGCAGCCGCCAGCCCACCTTGCACGGCCGGTTGCGGATCAATGGCACGCTGGGTTTCGGCCGGCAGCACCTCGCCCCCGTGGTCTCGAGCTTCGCCGGGCTGCACCCGGAGCTCGAGATTTCTCTCGAGCTGACCAGCCAGCCACTGAGCATCCTGGACGATCAATTCGATATCGGCGTGTGCATGGGCGAGCCGCCGGACTCACGGTTGATCGGCATTCGTCTGCTGGAGAATCCACGCATTCTCTGCGCGTCTGCGGGATACCTTGAAGCGATGCCCGAGCTGACGCGCGTGGCGGATCTGGCGCGGCATAACTGCATTGTTTTGCGCCAGTTCGGCAGCGACTATGCGATCTGGCGCTTCAGCAAGGATGGTCAGGATTACTCGCACAAGGTCAGCGGGACGCTGTCGAGCAATGATGGCGAGGTCGCGTTGAGTTTGGCGCTGGACGGCCATGGATTGATTCTGCGGTCGCGCTGGAATGTTCAGCAATATCTTGAAAGTGGTCGCCTGCAGGCGGTACTGACCGATCACCAGGCGCCGAAGGCTGATATTTTTGCGGTGTATCAGCATCGGCAGCATATCCCCCAGCGCATCTCGGTCTTCGCCCGCTACCTTGCGCAGGCGCTGGCGGAGCGTTTGCCGTTCGCCGCCCTTAAGTGAACAATGACGGGTGCGGCGTGTTGACCGATCAAGCCACACAGCTAAACGGGTGCAGCGAAAAAACCCAGCACTGCTTCGAGCAGCACGTCAGGCACTTCTTCGGCGATGTAATGGCCGCAAGGTAGCGCCTTGCCGCGAACATTCAGGGCGACCTTGCGCCACTCTTCCAGCGGGTCGAAACAGCGCCCCACTGTGCCCTCCTCGCCCCAGAGTACCAGCAGCGGCAGCGTCAGATGATTGCCCGCCAGGATATCGGCGCGGTCGTGCTCCAGATCGATACCGGCCGAAGCGCGGTAATCCTCACAAATGCCCCGCGCACTGCCCGGACGTTGCAGGCAGCGCAGGTACTCGGCAAACGCCTCGTCGGTGAAAGGCTTGAGGCCGGCGCTACGGGAGCCCATCACACTGCGCAGATAGAGCTCGGGGTCGGCTTCGATAAGCCCCTCCGGCAATGGCGCAGGCCGAATGAGGAAGAACCAGTGCCAGTAGGCGCGGGCGAAGGCTTCGTTCGTTTGCGCGTACATCGACAGGGTTGGCGCAATGTCCAGCAGCACCATCTGCTGCACCGCGTGCGGATGGTCGAGGACCAGGCGATGGGCCACGCGCGCACCGCGGTCATGGGCCAGCACCCTGAACTGGGCAAAGCCCAACGACTTCATCAACTCGACAGCATCGAGCGCCATTTCACGCTTGGAATAACCTGCATGCTCGGCGTCGGCTGGCGGCCTGTCGCTGTCGCCATAGCCGCGCAGATCAGCGGCGACTACGGTAAAAACGCCCGCCAGCTGCGCAGCCACCTTGTGCCAGATCACGTGGGTCTGCGGATGGCCGTGCAACAGCAGCAGCGCGGGGCCACTGCCGCCAATGCGGTAACTGATGTTCACGCCGTTTACCTGGCGTTGTGCTTTCTGGAATCCGCCAAACATGATTCGACTCCGTAAAGGTGAAGGCTAACTACATAGCCGCAGAATAACCCGGATTACGATGACAGTTCAGGCACCAGACGACACCGGTAACAAGCAGTGCAATCGCCGCTGTTTCATAGGAGTCAGGCAACCGCTGCTCCCATAGAAACCCAAAAACCAGCGCCGCCAATGTCTCAATCACGAGCACTTGTCCGCTGAGTGCCAGCGGCAGAAGTCGGCTCGCCTGGTTCCAGCATGCGCCACCCACCACTGAAGACAAGATGGCTACGCCTCCTGCCACCAGCAAAAAATGCAGCCATTGAGCGCTGCCATGGGTTGCGGCCTGCAAGCCCAGAACAGGTGCCGCCAAAAGCAGCGACTGAGCCCCCGTCATCACCCCTGTCAGCAGTGCCCAGTCATGCGCGGAGACGCTGGCGACCTGAACCAGCCGCCGAGCGTTGCTTACCGCATACCAACTCCACGTCACCAGAGCACCCACCGCGCATGAAATCCCGGCGATGGTTGCCAGCGTATCCGGCCTGTCGCCATTGATCAGTGCATGCCAACTGATGAGCATGACGCCACCCACCGCGCAGCACAGCGAAGGGACGAGCTTGTGCAGGGAAACGGCGTCGGCGTCATGACGACCTGCCAGGGTGACGATGACCGGGATGAGTCCGACAATCAGCGACGTTGTGGCGATGCCCACCAGCTGCACGCCGGTGCCCACCAGCGTGTAGTAGATGAGGTTCCCTATCAGGCTGAGCCAGAACAGTGATTTCCAGTCAGCCATGCTCAGATGGGCGCATACGCGCCGCCAGCGCGGCATCAGCAAAACCGCCGAGACCGCGCCATAACAAAGAAATCTCAGCACTGCGAATTCAAGGCCGCTTAGCCCCGGGGTCAGCTGGGGGCCAAGGAAAATCACGCCCCAGCACAACCCTGCGCACACGCCGTAAACAATGCCCTTGAACAGTGACCGATCAGCAAACATTTCACCCGTACTCCATAGCCTGATGGATGAAGTCTGATGCAGCTGATTCGGCAAATATTGTCGGTAACTGTGCAGTCTTTTACCCAGGCTGTTTCTGCGCTTTGCGATAAGCAGCCGGCGTTATGGCGCTGATACGCTGCATGGTCCGGGTCAGTGATGCCTGATCGGAAAAACCTGCCCGCAAGGCAATCTCGGCTATGGGTAACGAGGTTGCGCGCAGCCAGCGTTGAGCTTCCTGCAGGCGTAATTCAGTCAACCACGCTTGAGGGGTCATCTCGAACAATTGGCGAAACCGCTGGTGCAGTTTGCTCAGGCTCATATTGGCGACTCGAGCCATGCTTTCGTTGCTCCAGTTCGCGCTAGGGTTGGCCTGAAGACGGACGATCAATTGCTTCATGGGGTCTGCAACGCGGGGAGTATCAGCGCCCAGGGACGAAAGAAGCAAAGGGCCCAGCTGTGAGGCCGCGAGGGACAGTTGCGCGTTTCCTATCAGCTCGGCGAACTCCATCAGCCGACGAGTCGCGGCGGGAATAGGCACATAGATGCTCCGAGCCAGACGCTCGATCTGCAGCGTTTCCAGGGTCGTCGGCGCGCAGTCCAGAACCAGAAAGCGGTTATCGGCGTGCGTATGCTGCGAGTGCACCGCGCCGGGCGTCACAAGTGCCGCCAGTGACTGATCGATATAGCCACCGCGCCCCCCTACGTCGATTTCCATTCGACCACGAATCGGCAGTACCAATTGAGCATGCTCGTGATGGTGGTGAGGGGCTTCCCGCTCGTAGCTGCGAACTTCAAGATTCAGAAACATTTGACGCTATCGCCCTTATCGAAAGTTCTTTCATGCGCCAACGGTCGGCGTTTACCTGACCCATTTATTGCTTCGCAACTAGGTGCTCAACTGTTCCTGGAGCCACGCCAGTAGCGCTTGTACTTCAATCCGTTCATCCCCGCCATTTTCTTTATAAACAGAAATGGCATGGGGCAGAGGCACATATTCTGCACAAGGTCGCACCAAAGCGCCCTCCTCAATAAGCTTTCCGGCAGTTCGACGCCATCCCAATGCGATGCCATGTCCCGCGACTGCCGCCTGAAGCATCAGCGGGTAGCTATCGAACACCGTACCAGGCACATGATTCGCGATCGTCTTTCCAAACACCTGCAACCACTCTTCCCAGACCATAAAGTCCGGGGACGTAGAGCGATAGTGTAAAAGATGGTGCAGACAAAGCGCTTCAGGGCCAATCAACGTGCCTGTGGCAAGGTAGCGCGGACTGCACACGGGGAAGACTTCGTCAGCAGCCGTAAACGCCAGAGCATGCAAGCCGCTGGCGCGCCCGGTGCTTTGCAAGGCAACATCGAAGCGGTCGTTGAATTCGGCAATAGGCCGTGTTGAGGTCACTACTTGAACCTCGATTCCCGCCTGTTGATCCTGGAACGTGGAGAGGCGTGGCATCAGCCAGTAAAAGGCTTCACATAACTGGCAGAGTAAAACGACACGATTTTTGCGCTGTGATTCTCGAAGCGTAACAGCATGGTCGCTGATATTTCCCAGTGCCGCGCTCACCACGCTTCCCAACTGCCGCCCCTCCTCCGTCAAAAAGACCGCCCGATTACGCCGGACAAATAGCTTCACGCCGAGATCTTCTTCAAGACCGCGGATTTGCCGGCTGACGGCGGCTTGGGTGATGTGCAACTCATCAGCGGCCCTCGAGAAGCTTTCCAGCCGGGCAGCCGCTTCAAAAGGCAGCAAACTGGTCAGCGCAGGCAATGTCTTCCTGAGGTTATTCATAATCAGTCGTTATGCATTCAGACCCGAGAACTCGTTTTTAACACACTGCGACAAAACGCAATATGGGCTGAACATCTGCCGGACCTCAGCTAATGATCACCGCCCGCTCAACTATCATCACCGGCACGCTGCTCGCCGTTTTTGCGACGCTGGCCTGGGCTCTTAACTTCGTAGCGCCTTACGTCACTGGCGCCTACAGCATTTACGACCTTACGATCATCAGATTTCTGATCGCGGGTGCCTTGGGGTCGCTGGGGGTGATCCTGTGCCGTACTCAGCGGCGGTCTTTGCAACGTTCCCAGCAGTTGCTCGCCGCAGCGCTGGGCGCAATGGGATATCTAGGGTACAGCAGCTGTATTGCAGCGGGCGTGATCTTCGGTGGCCCCGTACTGACGGCGGCGTGTGTCGGATTCGTGCCTGTTCTACTCGCCCTGCTCGGCAATGCAAAAGAGAAAACGGTGCAGTGGCACCGCCTTGCGTTACCCCTGACGTTCATGATGGTTGGGCTCTTCCTTGCAAATATCGGCAGCATGAATCTGGCGCAGGCAGGCAGGGCGTCCTGGCTGACGGGATTATTTTTTTCTGTTCTGGCAGTGACCCTGTGGCTAGCCTTCAGTCTGCTGAATCAAAGCGCCATGGGAAAAATCCCCCATGCTGCAACGGGCATCTGGACAAGTCTGATGATGACGGGTGCTGGTATAGGCACCGTGTTCCTGATACCCGTTGTAGACATGCTAGGCCTCTTTAAACTCCCGAGTATGGGTTTCAGTATCACCTCGGCGGGACATCTTTATGCCTGGGCTCTGGTCATTGCGGTTATGTCTTCGGTGATCGGTGCCTGGGCTTGGAACGCGGCGACAAAACGGCTGCCGATGGTGCTTTCCGGTCAGTTGATTTCGCTGGAATCTTTGTTCGCCGCTGTCCTCGGCTTGTTCTTTATTGGGAGGTTCCCAACACCCATGGAGGCGACAGGGCTTATTGCCGTGGTCATAGGGGCAGCAATAGCGGTTCACAGCATTCTCGGCGCGAATGAAACCATTACCTCTTCAGTGGTCACTCGCTCCAACCGACCACGCCCTTGATTTCCAGGAAGTCGTGAATGCCCCACCCCGCGTACTCGCGGCCATTGCCGGATTGTTTGTAGCCACCAAACGGCGCGAACGTGTCCCAGCTTGGGTAGTTCAGGTACACCGAGCCGGCACGCATCTGTTTGGCCACGGCGCGGGCACGCTCGATATTACCGGACTGTATGTAGGCCGCCAGGCCGTAAACGGTATCGTTGGCCATTTCGATGGCCTGCGCTTCGCTGTCATAGGCAATGATCGACAGCACGGGGCCGAAGATTTCTTCGCGGGCAATGGTCATCTGCGCCGTCACGTCGCCGAACACGGTGGGTCGCACGTAGTAGCCCTTGTCCAGGCCTTCGGGACGGCCCAGGCCACCGCTCACCAGGGTGGCGCCCTCCTCGATGCCGATGGCGATCAGGCTCTGAATCTTGGCGAACTGTGCGTCGCTGATCACCGGACCGAGATTCGTGCCGGCATCCAGCGGGCTGCCGGTCACCAACTGCTCGGCGGTTGCCTTGGCAATTTCCAGAACACGGGCAAGCTGCGCTCGCGGTACCAGCATGCGTGTAGGCGCATTGCAGGATTGCCCGGAGTTGGCAAAGCAGCGCTGCACCCCCTTGGCCACCGCCACGTCAAAGTCCGCGTCTTCCAGCAGGATATTGGCCGATTTACCGCCCAACTCCTGAGCCACGCGTTTAACCGTATCGGCCGCCGCCTTGGCGACCAGAATGCCGGCGCGGGTGGAACCGGTGAACGAGACCATATCGACTTTCGGGTGGCTGGTCAGGTAATGGCCCACGTCCGCACCGGTGCCGTTAAGCAGGTTGAAGACCCCGGCGGGCACACCCGCTTCATGCATGATCTCGGCGAAGATGATACCGGTCAGCGGCGCGATTTCGCTGGGTTTGAGCACCACGGTGCAACCGGCGGCAATGGCGGGCGCGACCTTGCAGACGATCTGATTCAGCGGCCAGTTCCACGGCGTGATCAGGGCGCACACGCCGATGGCTTCACGCATCACCTGAGTGATGCCATGCACTTCGCTGAACGGGAAGGTCTCCAGGGCACTGATGGTCGATTCCAGGTGCGCGCGGCCACTCCAGACTTGCGAGTCACGGGCGAAATGCAGCGGCGCGCCCATCTCCTGGCTGACGGCCTTGGCCAGGTCTTCGTAGCGCAGGTTGTAGACCCGCAGAATTTCCTTGAGCAGTGCCAGACGTTCGCTGACGGGGGTTACAGAGAACGCGGGAAAGGCCCTGGCAGCAGCGTTTACCGCACTGTCCACGTCCGCCGCGTTGCCCACCGCGATACTGATGAAAGCTTGCTCGGTGGAGGGGTCGATCACCTCCAGCGTGTTGCCCGACTGGGTATCGACCCACTGGCCATCGATGTAGAACTTGAGCGCATTGTTCATGGTTTATCTCTGGATAACTCGGAAACAGGTGCCCTCAGCGCTCCGTTTCAAGACACGCTGACGGGCCAATTCTCATGCGTGAGTAAGGTACCAGCGCCAGTCCTGCTCGCCGACCTCGGCATTGAAGGTACGGAACTCACGCCACTTGATCGCCAGGAACACCTTGAGGAATTCGGCACCCAGCGCCTCGCGTGCCCAGGTTGAACCCTGCAATGCCTGCAACGCAGTCAGCCAGTCGGTGGGTAAAAAGTCGGTCGCCTGCTCATAGCCGTTGCCCACAATCGCCGCGCCAGGATCGCTCTGATGCGTGATGCCGTGGTGAATGCCCGCCAGTAACGCGGCAGCGGCGAGATAGGGGTTGGCATCGGCACCGCAAATGCGGTGTTCGATGTGCCGACTGATCGCGGGGCCGCCGGGCACGCGAAATGACACCGTACGATTGTTGACGCCCCAGCTTTTGGCCAGCGGCGCGTAACTGCCGGTCTGGAATCGGCGATAGGAGTTGGCATGAGGGCAAAATATCGCCAGCGCGTCGAACAAGGTTGCCATCATCCCGCCAATGGAGTGACGCAACAGCGGTGTGCCCTGTGGGTCTTCGCTCGCATACAGGTTGTTGCCCTGCTCGTCGGCCAGGCTGACGTGCAGGTGCAGACCGCTGCCGGCCTGATCGCTGAACGGCTTGGCCATGAAACACGCTTGCAGCCCGTGTTTGTTGGCCACACCCTTGACCAGGCGTTTGTAACGTACGCCTTCATCAATGGCCTGGAGTGCGTCGAAACGATGCTCCAGCGTCAACTCGAGCTGGCCCGGCGCATACTCGGAGATCGCCGTGCGCACCGGTAAACCCTGCAGCGCACAGGCTGCGTAGAGGTCATCAAGAAACGGTTGAACCTGCTCGAGTTCGTATACGCCATACACCTGCGGCGCCACCGGACGTACGCCATTGGTTTGCTGCGCCGGCTGCGGTCGCCCGTTGACGTCGCGCTGTTGGTCCAGCAGGTAGAACTCCAACTCCACGGCCATGACCGGATGGAAGCCATCGGCTTTGAGCCGCTCGATGGTGTTCACCAGTACGTGGCGCGGGTCCGCCGGTGCGGCGGGAATACCTTGGGTCGGGTGCATGCTGACCTGCACTTGACCGGTGGGATGAGTGCGCCAGGGTTGCACGGTCAGGCTTCCCGGCAAGGGGTAGCTCCAGCAATCAGCGTCAGCGACATCCCAGACCAGGCCAGTGTCGTCCACGTCCTCACCCTGCACGGTCAGGGCAAGAATGGAACTTGGCAGCGGCCGCCCAGTGTCGTAGATCGCCAGCAGCTCATTACGATGCAACAGTTTGCCCCGTGGCACGCCATTCGCGTCGATAAGGAACAACTCGATGCTCAGCACTTCAGGGTGTGCGGCGAGATAATCCTCGGCCTCTTTTCTATCAGCAAATTGCATGTCAAACCTCTTGGCGCTCATTCAAGCGCCCTGGCAGTATTTGAAAAAAACGGGGCGTCACCGTCCACTTAAGCGGAGGCGACCCGGGCTCCCGGCAGGGCAAGCAGCGTGGTCAGCGCGTTATCCAACTCGCCGAGCAGCCTGTCGATATCCGCCTCACTGGTTTGCGGGCAGCAGAGGGTCATGTTGTGAAAAGGCGTGATCAGGATGCCGCGATTGATCAAGTAGAGGTGCAGCGCCATTTGAAGGCTGTCATGAAAAGCCGCCTCGGCTTGCGCACCGGTCCTGGGCGAGGTGGCACAGAATTGAAACTCACAACGGGCGCCCAGCTCGGTGACAGACCAGTTCAGTTGATGGCGCTTGAACAACGCGCGAAATCCCTGCGCCAATCTTGAGGCGACAGACAGCATGTGCTGGTAGGCAGACTCCGTCATGACCTCTTCAAGGCTGGCGCGCATGCAACGCATCGCCAGCGAGTTGGCGGACAGCGTTGTTCCCATACCGCTGTGTCCATGACCGCCGCCCTCTGCGCTCGCCTGCACCTCGCGCATGGCCAGGGCAACTTCCTCGGTCATGCCAAACACCGCGCAAGGCACGCCCCCGGCGATGGGTTTACCCACCACGAAAAAGTCGGGTTCCAGCGCCCATTGGCGTGTGCATCCACCCAGGCCGGTGGAAATCGTGTGGGTCTCATCAATGACCAGCAGGCTGCCATATTGGCGGGTCAACTCGCGGCACTTTTGCATGAACCCAGGATCAGGCAGAACCATGCCGATGTTCGTCATCGCCGGCTCGCACATCAGCGCGCACACATCGCCCTGGGCTAACGCAGCCTCCAGTGCGGCGACATCGTTGAACGGGATGGATCGGCTGTATTGGCTCAAGTCATAGGCCTGGCCCACAAGCCCTGGACGGGGCACTGTCTTGCCGTCGCGGTAGCGCACCATCACGTCATCCACCGTGCCGTGGTAGCAGCCGTCGAACACCAGCAAGACGTTGCGTTTGGTAATCGCGCGCGCCCAGCGCAGCACATAACGGTTGGCGTCAGTCGCATTGGCCGTCACCTGCCAGTAAGGCAAATCGAATCGCTGAGCCAGCAACTCGCCGCAAACCACCGCGTCCTCGCCGGGCAGCATGGTGGTCAAGCCATTGTTCGCCTGCTCGGCGATGGCACGGGCAACAGGATCAGGTGAATGGCCGAACATCGTGCCGGTGTCGCCCAGGCAAAAGTCGATGTATTCATGATCGTCAACGTCGGTGAAGCGTGCGCCTTTGGCGCGCTGCACGAAGAGCGGCGAAGGCATCGACCAGTCGCTCATCCAGTGCATGGGCACACCGTTGAACAGATTCGCCCTGGCACGCTTGGCCAGCGCCATCGACGTTGGGTTGCTTTCTATGAAACGCTCACGCTCGGAGGCGGTAAAAACAGCAATCGCTGATTCATTGATTCCACTTTTCGACATGATTAAACACCCTGCGTTGATGACAAAAATCGGTTAAACGTCGTTGCCGCTCGGACAGGAACACTCAACTGTCCTCTTTCCTGACCTCAGGCTCGCGGAGCCTTGTTCTCGATCAGGCAGTTGCCGCCATCCACTACAATGACTTCACCGGTGATGTAACTGGATTCAGGCGACGCCAGAAATGCAACCGCCGCAGCTACTTCGCGAGGACTGCCTGCCCGGCCCATCGGGGTGAAGCGCCCCGCCTCGGCTTCAACGGGTGAGGTTGACCCCGTCGTGATCCAGCCAGGCGCAACGCTGTTGACGGTGATCCCTTGCCTGGCGACTTCAAGTGCAAGCCCCATGCTCATGCCCACCATCGCGGCCTTGGCGGCGCTATAAGCCGCCTCGCCCGGATTGCTGCAGCGGGTGCCTGTGATGGAGCTGATATTCACAATGCGCCCGTAATTTCGCGCCCTCATACCGGCCAGAACGGCTCGCGTCAGAAGAAAGGCCGTGGTCAGGTTTCTGCCCAGTGAAAGATTCCATTCCTGCAGTTCCATCGTTGCCAATTCCGAGAACACCTCGGGGCTTCCTTGCATGGCCATGCCGGCATTGTTCACCAGAATATCGACCCGTCCCCAGACGGACTCCGCCCACAGGCTCAATTCGCGCACCTGACGTTCGTCAGTGAGGTCGGCTGGCCGGCCTTCAACTTCAAACCCTTCAAGGCGCAGCTCTTTAACCCGATCCGCAATGCGCTTGCTGCTGGCAGTGATGATCAACTTCGCCCCGGATGCACCCAGCCTGCGAGCAATGGCCATGCCGATCCCGGATTCACTCCCGGCACCACTGACGAGTGCAACATGCCCTCTCAATTGCGTATCCAACATGGCGTGCCCCAGGTCTTTAATTTGAAAGAGAGTAGAAACTAGGCGAATAAATCTGATACATAAAGACAATCATCATCAGAAAATCTGACAACCCCATGGCGTTTACCAGTGAGTCACTTAAAATTTTCCTCTCGGTCATCGACAGCGGATCCTTTTCGGCGGCGGCGCGAAAATTAGGCCGGGTCCCCTCGGCCATCAACATGGCGGTGTCGCAGCTTGAAGCCGAGCTGGATTTGTTGCTTTTTGACCGATCAACCCGCAAAGCCATTCCTACGGCCGCCGCCAAAGCACTTGAGCCCCAGGCTCGACAGGTCGCGAGCCAGATAAACCTGCTGGATGCGCATGCCCTCCAGCTGCATCAGGGGTTGGAGGAGCGCCTGGTCTTTGCGATGGCGCCGGAGTTGCAAACAGGCGTATGGAATCGTCCGCTCTCCATTATCGCCAGGGAGTTTCCCACGCTTGAAATCGAGATTCGCTCCGCGTCCCATCCGGAGGCCATGCGCATGCTCCATGAAGGGCGTGTGCAATTGGCACTTGGATTTGAACGACCAGGGCTTGACGAGCGGGAAACATTTCTTGAAGCGGGGAGCCAGTTGTTAGTAGCGGTTGCTGCTCCAGATCACCCTGCGGCCGCTGGCAAGAAAAGCCCCTTGAGCGAGGAGCAACTGGTCAACGTTCGGCAGATTATCGTCGCCACAGGAGGGCCTGCAGACTCTGACCCACGTGTCGTGCTGTCGCGGCGAATTTGGCACAGCGACAATTACCTGGCCACGCTGGACCTGGTGCAGCAAGGATTGGGTTGGGCCTATCTTCCAAAATCGCTGGTACACCCTCTCATCACGTCAGGCGCATTGACGGAGGTGGTGTTTGACTACATGCCGAGTCAGATGCGGCTATGGGTCGATATCATCTGGGTAAAAAACCGGCCCCTGGGACTGGGCGCGCTTCGTTACCTGAGCCTGATTCGCGAAATTACCCAGGGGGAGCCTCGTCGTATTTGATGAGTAAAAGTGCACATTGAGGCTTGCAACGACGCCCACTCGCAGTAAAAACAGGCACCGCCGACTCACCCATTCCGCCTTTCGACATGATCATAACCTCATGTCCAAGATAGGCATCAATGGGCCACTGTCAGTTTCCAGCGGAGACGCCGCAATCAATCGCCATGTCCGCGCCAGTGATGGATCGCGCACCGGGTTGGGACAAGAAAAACGCCAGCTCGGCAACCTCTTCCGGCTGGATAAATCGGGCGCGGGCACCTTGGGGGTACTTGTCCAACAGATCCTGATAGTAGGCCTGAGGGTCTCCCTGCCCATATTGAGTGGCTTGAAATTTGAGCATTGGGGTTTCGATATCACCTGGGGAAATAGCGTTGCAGCGCACGCCAAAGGGTGCCAGGTCCAATGCCAGGGTTTTTGTCAGCAGGGTCACGCCGCCCTTGCTTGCGCAATAAGCTGCGGCGTTTCGATTGCCTTGCCGGCCGGCATCGCTTGAAATATTCAGGATGGAACCCTCTGATAATTTCAGATGGGGAATAGCGGCTGAACACATGAAGAACGTTGCCTTTAGGTTTACGTCCAGAACGAGGTCGAAATCCTCTTCGGTAAACGCTTCAACCGGACCTTCGCGCCATACTCCCGCAGCGTTGATCAATACATCCAGCCGGCCCATCGCCATAACGGCTGCATTAACGGCTGCAGCACACACAGCGGGTTGACGGATATCACCGCAAAAAATGCCTGACACCTGATATTCAACCTGTAAGTCTGCGAGCTTTTTCGCATCCAGATCTGTTGCGAAAACCTTGAAGTCTTCATTTAAAAAACGCTCAACCAGCGCGCGACCAACACCACCTGCTGCGCCAGTGATCAGTACACTTCGAGGGGCCATGGAACCTCCTGCCAAGATAGAATTTAAGAACGTGTGGGATGCGTCCAGCTCACCAGACCGCGATATGCGAATCCGCCCGTGGCTCAGCGCCGCCGCACAACACGCCGGTGACCGGGTCACGCAGGATGATCTGCCCACGCCCGTAGTCGGTCAGGTCGCTGTCGGTCTGCACCTTGTGCCCGCGCCGTGCCAGCGCATTGACCAGGTCGCGCGAAGCTCCATGTTCGATGCCGACCTTCATGTCGCCCAGCCATTGCCAGCGCGGGGCGTCGAGGGCCGCCTGGGGGTTTAGGCCGAAGTCCACCAGGTTCATCACCATCTGCACATGGCCCTGGGGCTGCATGTAGCCGCCCATCACGCCGAACGGTCCAAGGGCCTCGCCGTCCTTGCTGAGAAAACCCGGGATGATGGTGTGGAAGGTTTTCTTGCCCGGTGCCAGGCAATTGGAATGGGACTCATCGAGGCTGAATTCCTGCCCGCGGTTCTGCAGGGCGATGCCGCTGTCGGGCAGCACCACGCCGGAGCCGAAGCCGTGGTAGTTGCTCTGGATGAACGAAACCATATTGCCTTCGGCGTCGGCGGTCGCCAGGTATACCGTGCCGCTGGCGTGGGGGTCGCCGGGTTTGGGCGGCTGGGCCTGCTCGCCGATCTGGCCACGGCGACGGCTGCTGTAGTCGTCGCTGAGCAGGTCGGCCACCGCTACGCGCATGTGCGCAGGGTCAGTGATGTAATGCAGGCCGTCGCTGTAGGCCAGCTTCATGGCTTCCAGCTGGCGATGCCAGGTTTGCTGGCTGTCGCGGTGATCGAAGTTGAAGCCTTCGAGGATTTTCAGCGCCATCAGTGCGACCAGGCCCTGGCCGCTCGGCGGGATTTCCCAAACATCCACGCCCCGGTAATTGATGTGGATCGGCTCCACCCACTGCGCACGGTAATCCTTAAGGTCGCTGGCGCGCAGGTAGCCGCCGCTGGCGCGCGAATGCGCATCCAGGCGCTCGGCCAGAGCGCCGCGATACAGGCTTTCGCAGCCGGTGGCGGCGAGTTCTTCCAGGGTACGGGCCTGGGCCGGGTTGCGGAAAATCTCGCCCGCCTGGGGCGCGCGCCCGTCGATCAGGAAGGTGTCGAACCAGGCTTGCAGCACCTCATCGCGGTGCGGGCTGAATTCGTTCAAGGAGATCTGCCATTGATGGGCAACCACCGGCGATAGCGGAAAACCGTCGCGCGCCAAGCTGATGGCCGGCTGCAGCAAATCGGCAAACGGCAATTTACCGAAGCGTTTGGACAACTCGGCCCACGCCGACGGGCAACCGGGCACCGTCACCGAGGTCCAGCCGTACAGCGGCATCTGTTGATGCCCCGCCGCCTTGACCGCCTCGATACTCAAGGCGGCCGGCGCATGGCCGTTGCCGTTGAGGCCATGCAACTGGCCCTTGCACCACACCAGCGCAAAGGCATCGCCACCCAGGCCACAACCGGTGGGCTCGACCACGGTCAGCGCGGCGGCGGTGGCGATGGCGGCATCGATGGCATTGCCGCCCTTTTGCATGATTTCGATGCCGGCCTGGGCCGCCAGCGGTTGCGAAGCGGCGACCATGCCCCGACGCGCGAACACGCTCTGGCGTTGCGAGGAATAAGGGTATTCGTGAGCGGAAAATTTCAACATGGCAAAGGCTCTTCAAAAAAGGTCATAACACGCGGCTGAGAAACGCCCGGGTCCGTGGATGGCTGGGGTGGCTGAAAATCTGTTCCGGCGGCCCTTGCTCGATCAATTCGCCCTGATCGAGCACCACCACGCGGTCGGCCACTTCACGGGCAAAGCCCATTTCGTGGGTGACCACCACCATGGTCATGCCCTCCTCGGCCAGTTCCTTCATCACCTGCAGCACTTCGCCGACGGTTTCCGGGTCGAGGGCGCTGGTGGGTTCGTCGAACAGCATCGCCTGGGGTTTCATCGCCAGCGCACGGGCAATCGCCACCCGCTGCTGCTGGCCACCGGAGAGCATCGACGGATAGTGGCTGGCCTTGTCCGCCAGGCCGACCCGCGCCAGCAAGCCCCGGGCCTGCTCCAGCGCCTGCGCACGCGGCACACCCAGCACCTGGATCGGCGCTTCGATAATGTTTTCCAATGCAGTCATGTGCGGGAACAGGTTGAAGCGCTGGAACACCATGCCAATGTCGCGGCGCTGGCGGGCGATGTTGCGCTCCGAATCGCGCACCAGACTGCCATCGGCGCGTTCGCGATAGCCCATGGCGCGGCCGTTGACACGAATGCGCCCGCCCTGGATGTCTTCCAGCAGGTTGATGCAGCGGATAAAGGTGGTCTTGCCCGAGCCGGAGGCGCCGATCAGCACCACCACTTCGCCACGCCGTACCTGCAGGGAGATGCCCTTGAGGATCTGCAACTCGCCGAACGACTTCTGGATATCCTGTGCGTCAATGATCAGCTCTTCACTTTGATGCGCCATGGTTAACGTCCCCTCAGCAGTTTCAGGGTGCTGCGACCGAACATGCGGCTGGCGGCCGGAGGTGGCGCCGAAGGTCGATCGGACTGGCCGAAACGGTTTTCCAGCCAGCGTTGGAAAAAGCCCCACAGGGTGGTCAACGTCAGGAAGTAAATCGCGACGACCAGGTACAACTCGAACACGCGAAACGTCGCCGAGGTCACCATCTGCGTGCTGAGCAACAGCTCCTGCACGCCGATCACACTGACCAGCGTGGTGTTCTTGAGCATCACATTGAACTCATTGCCCAGCGGCGGCACGATCACTCGAAACGCCTGGGGCAGCACGATGCGCCGCATCAGCTTGCCGAACCCCATGCCCAGGGAACGCCCGGCTTCGTACTGGCCCTTGTCCACCGCGCCGATGCCGGCGCGAATGATCTCGGCCATGTACGCGCCTTCGTTCAGGCCCAGGGCGATGATCGCCGCCTGGATATTGCCGGGGATGATCAGCCCGAACAGCTCGATGTCCTCGAAGCGGAAGATCCCGCCCGCTGCCAGTGCGGTGTACAAAAACACGATCTGCACCAGCAACGGCGTGCCGCGCATCAGCCACACGTAAAGGCGTACCGGCAGGTGCAGCAGCGGGTTCTTCGACAGGCGCAACAGCGCCGCCGCCAGGCCCAGCGCGCAGCCGAGCAGCATCGCCAGCACGCTGATCAGGCATGTCAGCCACAGCCCGGTGAGGTAGACCCCACTGGGTTGCAGCAGGTATTGCCAGAACACATCCCAATTGAAATTCATCGTGGTAGAACCTCAGTCCAGTGTGTCGCTGCTGACATGCCATTTGTTGAGCAATTGCACATAGCTGCCATCGCTGCGCATGTCGCTGATGATCTGCTGCACGGCGGCGGTCAGTTGCGGGTCGTCCTTGCGCATGCCCAGGCCGGTGAGGATGCGGCTGAATGCAGGCACCCCTTCCTGGAACAGCTCCGGGGCCATCGCGGCGTAGTAACCGG
Organism: Pseudomonas sp. PvP025; assembly: GCF_017832155.1. Classification (NCBI taxonomy): domain Bacteria; kingdom Pseudomonadati; phylum Pseudomonadota; class Gammaproteobacteria; order Pseudomonadales; family Pseudomonadaceae; genus Pseudomonas; species Pseudomonas sp. PvP025. The sequence continues at coordinate 1,512,679 of NZ_JAFIBJ010000001.1, forward strand.
CGGTTTCCACGGTGGTGCCATAGGCGTCGACCTGGCTGATGCGCAGCGCCTGGAAGGCATCGGTGTCGGTGTTGTAGACCACCAGTTTCATCGGTGGCTTGCCGGCCTTGGCGAGGCTCTCGTTCTGGGTGTCGAGCAGGGTCTTGATGGTGGAACCGTTGAGCACCGCCACCTTGTGCGCAGACAGGTCATCCAGGGTCTTGATGCCTTTGGGGTTGCCCTTGGGCACTACCACCGCCTGGCTGGAGTACATGTAGTTGACGATGTCGATCACCTGGCGGCGCTCGGGTTTGTCGAACAACTGGTCGACGATCATGTCGCACTGCTGGGCAAGCAGCGCCGGCACCAGGCCGGAAAACGGAATGACCCGCCATTGCACGGTTTTATTGCCCAGGCGCTTGGCGATTTCCAGGCCCAGGTCGACGGTGAGCCCGCGCGGTTTCTGGGATTCATCGAAGGACACCAGGGGCGGTGAATCCATCCCGGAGCAGTAGGTGAGTTTGTCGACGCTTTTGAGGCGCTCAGGCACCTGGACTGCGGCGCAGGCCCATTGTGTGCAGAGACCCAGGGTTACAGCCACCAGCAAGGCGCGGTGTTGTTTATGCATGACCAGACACTCCACTTCGTTGAATAACGGGGCAGGAATCAACGTCTAAACCTGGACGGGTTCGGACCCGCCTCTCTTATTTTTCCAGTTGCAGAAATTGAATCAGCAGCGGCACGGTGCTTTCGATGTGTTCGCGCACCACGGCTTCGGCGCGGGCGGCGTCACCGGCGCGCATCGCGTCGAGGATCACCGCGTGTTCCTGACGCGCGCTGAGGGGTTTTTCGCTGTGCTGCAGCCACAAGCGCATGGGCGCTTCCACCAGCGAATACAACGCCGAAATCTGCTTGAGCAAGCGCGGCCGGCCGCTGAGCCCGCACAGGTATTCGTGAAAGGCGCGGTGGCGACGGACCCACGCGGCGCTCTCGTCGCGGTAGTCATCCATCTCGTCCAGCAGCCGCTCCAGAGCCGCCATCTGGCGCTCACCGATACGGCTGACCGCGACGCGCACCGCCAGGCCCTCAAGCGCGCTACGCATCTCGAACACCTCGTGCAGCTCAGCGATATCCAGGCCACTGACAATGGCTCCGCGATTGGGCCGCAGCGTTACCAGGCCCTGGGCATCCAGGCGGCGGAATGCTTCGCGCACCGGCATGCGGCTCATGCCGATCTCGCCGGCGATATCCTCGGCAATCAGGCGGTCGCCCTTGCGGAAACGGCCGCCGCAGATGGCGTCGAGGAGGAAGTTGTAGGCTTCCTCTTCTGCAGTGAGAGGCTGGCGGTCAGCGTAAGCGGGAGCAAATTGCATGGGCAGCCTCTTTGTATTTTTGTATCCAATTATCCATGGATGCAATAAAGCATGGGCCGTGCCAACAACCTTGGTGCAGCGTTAACTGACTGATTCGAATGTGATCTTTGGTTTTTAGGCAGGAGAGCCGTCGCAAGTACATGGCGCCATGTGCTACCAAATGGCACAGCGGCGACCTGTTTGTGTGCAGGGAGGTAGCGGGTGTGCGCCGAGTGGGTCTTTGCGGGGCGCTTCCAGCAGAGGCTGATGACGACGGACGTGGCGGGAAGGTTTACCGGAACATCCGCTTTTCAATCCTTGCTCAATTTGGGTATGGCCATACGACTACCCGCCTTGATTTCACGCAACGCCAGACTCGACTGAATAGACGCGATACCGACCTGGCGTCTCAGCACCTGCTCGATAAAGTCGCTATAGCTATCCAGATCCTCGGCCAACACTTGAAGCACGTAGTCGGCATCTCCGGTGATCTTGTGGCAGGCCAATACCTCTGGCAACTGCGCAATCACTGCCTCGAAGGCGTCCGGAGCGTGATCGGCATGGGTGGAAAAGCGAATGTGCACGAATGCCATGATATCCAGCCCCAGCATTCTTCGATCAAGAGTTGCCTGATAACCCTTGATCACGCCCGCCTCTTCCATCCTCTTGCGCCGTCGCCAGCAAGGCGTGAGGCTCAATGAGAGCCGCTCACTGAGTTCGGCATTGGAAATGCTCGCGTCCTCCTGCAACAGCTCGAGGATGGCCAGATCGGTCTCGTCGAGGCTGATGCGTTTGGATATATTTTTCTTCATTACGCCATTACCGAGTTAAATCGCCCGATAAATATACAGAAGCACGAAAACAAAGCAAAGAACGCCCGTCCTGACCAGAACAGAATACTTGCACTGGCTCACATTAACGGATGCGCAGAATGTTTACAGTTTTCAGTGATTCCCACCGTCTGCACCACGGCACCGAGTTGAAGGATGGCGTGCTCAAGCCGTCGTTCGAGCAGCCCAGTCGGGCCGACACCGTTCACAACCGCGTCAAGCAAGTAGGCCTTGGCCAGATAGTCGAACCGCGCGTGTTTGACCGCGCGTGTTACGTCAACGCGCACAGCGAGCGCTACGTGAGCTTCCTGGAAAGCGCCTGGTCGCAATGGAGCGCCACAGGCCGCACCCATGATGCGCTGCCACTCGTATGGCCTGTACGTGACCTGGCCAACGATCAGGTACCCACGTTCATTGACGGCAAACTCGGCTTCTATGCAATGGATGCAGGCTCGCCGATCACTGCCACCACCTGGCAGGCGGTCAAGACCAGTGCCGATATCGCCCTGACGGGCCTGGCGCTTATCGATGAAGGCCACGACAGTGCCTTTGCCCTTTGTCGTCCGCCGGGCCATCACGCGGCGCGTGAATACATGGGGGGTTACTGCTACCTCAACAACGCGGCCATTGCTGCACAGCAGGCAATCACCCAGGGCGCCAAACGTGTTGCGGTACTTGACGTCGACTTTCATCACGGCAACGGCACGCAGAACATTTTTTACCAGCGCAGTGACGTGATGTTTGTCTCGCTGCACGGCGAGCCGGCCGTGTCCTATCCCTACTATTCGGGGTTCAGCGGTGAAGTCGGCGCCGGCCCCGGCGAAGGGTTCAACCTCAACTACCCGCTGCCGAAAAACACCGCCTGGGAAACCTACCGCGACGCCCTGCTGCATGCCTGCAGGAAACTTCAGCAATTTTCGCCGCAGGTATTGGTGATCTCACTGGGCGTCGACACCTTCAAGGACGACCCGATCAGTCACTTCCTGCTGGAAAGCGAGGATTTCATCGGGATCGGCGAGCTGATCGCGAGTGTTGGCTGCCCCACCCTCTTCGTGATGGAAGGCGGCTACATGGTCGATGAGATCGGCATCAACGCGGTGAATGTACTGCATGGCTTCGAGAGCAAACGCGCCTGAACACCCCCGCTTTACAACGTTTAACTGGATGGATTGGAGAATAAAAAAATGACGCTCTTCCTGGATGTCGATGATGCCGCACGCTTGTTCGCCAAGGTGGGTATCCGCCGGGCGATCCGTGAGATGGCCACCTACATCGAAGCAGACTATTTACGCTGGGCGCAGTTTGACAAGTCGCCGCGCACGGCCAATCACTCCGCAAACGGTGTGATCGAGTTGATGCCTACCGATGATGGCAAGCAGTATTCCTTCAAGTACGTGAACGGCCATCCGGACAATGGTCAGCAGCACCTGCTGACAGTGATGGCATTCGGTCTGCTGGCCGATGTCCACAGTGGCTATCCGACCCTGCTCAGCGAGCTGACCCTGACAACCGCAGTGCGCACCGCTGCAACCTCGGCATTGGTCGCGCGTACACTTGCCCGTCCAGGGGCCACCTCGATGGCGCTGATTGGCAATGGCGCTCAGAGCGAGTTTCAGGCACTTGCCTTCCATGAAATGCTGGGCATCAGCGAAATCCGCATCTTCGATATTGATCGCGATGCCTCACTCAAGCTGCTGCGCAACCTGGCGGCTTTCCCGACGATCAACGTGATTCACGCCGACTCCGTACAGGAAGCGGTCAAGGGCGCGCACATTGTCACCACCGTGACCGCCGACAAGGCCTACGCAACGATCCTGACGCCCGAGATGATCGAGCCCGGCATGCATATCAATGCCGTCGGCGGCGACTGCCCGGGCAAGACCGAACTGCACGCCGACATCCTGCGCAACGCCCGGGTCATCGTGGAATTCGAACCTCAAACGCGGATTGAAGGTGATATTCAGCAACTGGAGGCTGACTCGCCCGTCGTCGAGTTTTTCCGGATTGTGCAAGGCGACGTCCAGGGACGCGAGAGCGATGGGCAGGTGACGGTCTTCGATTCCGTGGGCTTTGCCCTCGAGGATTTCTCGTCGCTTCGCTACCTGCAGGCGATGGCGCACGAACATCAGGTCGGTCGGCACATCCACCTGGTACCCACGCCTGAAAATATAAAGAACCTGTTCCAGATGCTGGATCAGCAGCCGGCCAAAGCCGCCCATCTGCGCACGGCCAGTTGACCTGCGAGTGACGCCCACGGCATTTGAACTGGGGCCGTCACTGTCTACATAAAACAACAACGTCACCCGCCATTGCCTCCTGACAATGGCGCTGGATATCCACTTTTCTGCCAAAACTCAAAAACATAAGATCAAGAGGTTTTGAAATGAAATCGAATTCATCAGAGCGGGCTGAGCAGCCTGCGCTGCAGCGCACGCTCAGCAATCGTCACATCCAGTTAATGGCCATGGGCGGCGCCATTGGCACGGGCTTGTTCATGGGCTCCGGAAAGATCATCGCCCTCTCCGGCACCTCGATCATCCTTATCTACATGATCATTGGCCTGTTCGTTTACTTCGTCATGCGTGCCATGGGCGAAATGCTGCTTTCCAACTTGAATTTCAAGACCTTTGCGGATTTCGCCGGCGCCTACCTGGGCCCCCGCGCCGCATTTTTTCTCGGCTGGTCGTATTGGCTGAGCTGGAGCGTTGCGGTGATCGGCGATGCCGTCGTGGTGGGAGGCTTTTTCCAGTACTGGTTCCCCCACCTGCCCGCCTGGATACCGGCTATCGGGATGCTCGCGACACTGTTCGCCCTGAACGTGCTGACGGTCAGACTTTTCGGTGAAGTCGAATTCTGGTTCGCGATCATCAAGATCATCGCCGTGGTGACGCTTATCGGCGTGAGCATCGTGCTGATTACCAGCTCGTTCGTATCCCCCAGTGGCGTGACCGCGTCCCTCGGCCACCTGGTGGATAAGCAGGCTGCATTCCCTCATGGCGTGCTGGGTTTCTTTGCCGGCTTCCAGATGGCGATATTCTCCTTTGCCGGCACCGAACTGATCGGCACCGCTGCGGCAGAAACCCGGTCTCCGGAACGGACCCTGCCCAAGGCAATCAACTCGATTCCGCTGCGAATCATTCTGTTCTACGTGTTGGCATTGGGCTGCATTATTGCCGTGACGTCCTGGCAACAGGTGTCACCTGTAAAAAGTCCTTTTGTCGAACTTTTCCTCGTCGCCGGCTTTCCCGCAGCAGCCGGCATCGTTAACTTCGTGGTCCTGACATCCGCCGCGTCATCGGCCAACAGTGGCGTATTCTCCTCCAGCCGTATGCTCTTCGGGCTGGCGAATCAGGACAACGCCCCGGGTATTTTTCGGCGACTGTCGGGCAACAGTGTGCCGCTGCTGAGCCTGGCCTTCACCACCCTGTTGATGCTGGCGGGTGTACTCGTGCTGTTCATCGTCCCGGAAGTCATGACGGCATTCACCATCGTTTCCACCGTGTCAGCGATTCTGGTGATCTTCACGTGGTCGACCATCCTCGCGTCCTACATTGCCTATCGCAAAAAGCATCCTGAGCTTCACGCCAAGTCGGCTTACAAGATGCCGGGCGGCGTGCCCATGGCAGGGTTCTCACTGGCTTTTCTGGGCTTCGTTCTGTGCCTGCTGGCATTGCGACCTGACACCCGCGTTGCCTTGATGGTCATGCCGGGGTGGTTTATATGGCTGGCAATTGCTTATCAGCTGACACGCAGCAGGAAGCCTGCTTGCTCGGGTGCTCAGGTGACGATAACCCGGGGCCTGTGACGCTAGTCGTCGAGCATCGTGCGGATTTTCCTCGGCAGGTCCTGCGGCTGATAGGGTTTGGGCAACAGCTCGAACTCATGCACCTGTATATCCGCGCGCTCCAGCGAATCTTTCGCATAGCCCGTGGTGAGCAATACGCGGGTATGCGGGTACAGCCGGGCGACCTCACGGGCCAGTGCCGCGCCGTTCATGGCGCCCGGCATGATCAGGTCACTGAACACCAGGTCATAGCGGACGTTCTCCAGCATCGCCAACGCCTGCTCGGCATGGGTCGCGGTCGCGGTCCGGTAACCGTAGTCAGTCAGTATGACCTGGACCAGCTCGGCCACTTCGGGTCGGTCCTCCACGATCAGGATGTGCTCAATGCCTCGCAACGAGGTGGTGTCAGACGGCGGCTGTTCGACCCAGGCCTGGCTGTCGTCGGCTGGAAAGTAGAGACGTATCGTCGTTCCGGCGCCCGGGGATGAGCGGATCCGCGCAGCTCCGCCCGATTGTTTGACGAACCCGTACACCATCGACAGCCCCAGTCCCGAGCCCTTGCCCTCCTCCTTGGTGGTAAAGAACGGCTCGATGATTTTTTCCTGTATGCCCGGCTCTATGCCGTTGCCATTGTCGGTCACCGACAGGCTGACGTATCGGCCCTCGGGCACCCCGTTTTCAGGCGACTCAACGTTGCAGGTCGTGAGGGTGATCGTCGGCTCGACGCACCCCTCCAGCGCATCCTGGGCGTTCGATAACAGGTGCTGCACCGCCAGCTCTGCCTGGGCAGGGTCGATGCGGCAGTTCCACAGGTTCGGCGCGAGGTCCATCTGCACATTGGCGTCATGCACGGCACGCCGCATGAAATCGGGCCGGGTGAGCAGGCAGTTCAGATTGATCACGCGACTGTCGAGCCGCTGTTTGCGCGAAAACGCCAGCAACTGTTGTGTCAATGTCTGTGCTTTTTCAGCCGCCGCCCTGGCACGACCGGCGCTGTTGAAGATGCGCTGCAGATCGCCGTCGGGGCGCTTCGCGCTTTGCTGGATCAAGTCGAGATAGCCGACCATTACCTGCAGCAGGTTGTTGAAATCGTGGGCGATGCCGCCGGTGAGTTGTCCCAGCGCTTCCATGTCCTGGGCGCCACGCAGGCGCTGCTCGGCATCGTGGCGGCGGCTCACGTCCAGCTGTGAAGCAAAGAAGTACACCAGTTGCCCCGCTTCGTTGAACAGCGGCGCGATGAAGATTTCATTCCAGAACGTCGAGCCGTCCTTACGGTAATTGAGCACCTCCACACAGACTTCATGGTGACGCTCGATCGCCCGCTGCGCGTGCGCAAGGGTGCTCTTGTCGGTTTCGGGGCCCTGCAGGAACCTGCAGTTGCGTCCGATGATTTCGTCCTGTTCAAAGCCGGTCAGGTTCACGAAGGCCTGGTTGGCAAAGATGATCGGATTGTCGGGCTGCGCGGGATCGGTCACGATCATCGCGCTGTGGCTGGCGTCCATGGCTGCCAAGAAGAGGTCTTTGCGGTGGGAGGACAGCGTCGCTACAGCGACACTGTCGACCACGGGCGTGTTCTTTCTAGCCAAGGTTCACCTCCGGGGCAGTGGTGCGTTTTCCATGGACCATGAAAACGCCGCGGAGTGCGACCCTGTGCCTGGCCGCTCGGCCGCTAGCCCACCTGCGTGGCAAACCTGCCCACGGCATCCACCACCCGCTTGGCGCCGTCCTGAATCTCGACAATCACCTGGCCCGCCTGCGTGGCCAGCTCCAGGCCCTGCTCGGCCTGGGATTTGCTGTTGGCCATTTCGGCAACCGTTTCATCCACCAGCTTCTGGTTCTGCAACACCACTGAGGCGATCTCTTCGGTGGCCGTGCTAGTGCGTCCGGCCAATTGGCGAACCTCATCGGCCACCACGGCAAAGCCTCGACCCTGCTCGCCCGCGCGCGCCGCTTCGATGGCCGCGTTCAACGCCAGCAGGTTGGTTTGCTGGGCGATGCTGCTGATGGTCTGGATGATCGAGCTGATCAACAGCGACTGCTTGCCAAGGGCTTCGACGCCGCCGGAAGCGGCCTGCATGTCTACCGAGACCTTACGCATGGTATGCATCGTGTCATTGACCACCACGGCGCCGCGCTGGGCCGTTACATCGGTCTGCCGGGAGATTTCAAAGGCAGTCTGGGCCGCTTCGCTGACCTGTTGTTCGCGGGCCACCTGGTCGGTGACCACCGTGGCGAATTTCACCACCTTGCACAGCGTGCCTTCGGTGTCATACACCGGGTTGTAGGTCGCTTCCAGCCAGACCGTCTGGCCGCGGCTGTCGATACGCTCAAAGCGGCCGCCGACAAATTCGCCCCTGTTCAAGGTGGCCCAGAAATCCTTGTACTGCTGCGACGCGGCGTCTTCCGGCTTGCAGAAAATACGGTGATGACTGCCTTTGGCCTGGCCCAGGTTGTAGCCCATCGCCTTGAGGAACTGTTCGTTGGCCATCAGCACATGCCCGGAGAGATCAAACTCGATCACCGCCGTCGAGCGCAGCAAGGCATCGATGAAAGAGGTGTTTTCCGAAGCTTTTTCCAGCCGGGAAGTGATGTTGGTCGCGTAGCACGTGACGTGGCTCAAACTGCCACTGGTATCGGTGATGGGCTGCCAATGGGCATGAATCCACACCAGCGAGCCGTCCGCATGCAGGTAGCGGTACTCGTCCGTGATCGACTTGCCGGCGGCAACGGCGGCGCGAAAGTTCTGATAGCACGGCAGCCTGGAAACGTACTGCGGAACGATATCGGTCATCGCCCGCCCCAGGAGCTGCTCCGGGGTGTAGCCCAGGGCATGGGCAAAGTTGTCGTTGCAGGCGGTGATTTTAAACGTCGGATCGATACTCAACGTCAGCATTTCATGGTTCAGGCCGTCGCGCAGTTGGCGCAGCTGGGCCAGCTCGGCAGACTGGGCATTGAGCTGTTGCTTGATTTTGGAGTTGAACATTGGGCAGCGCCTCTTGGGTCATACCCACGCTATCGGCAAGGTCGGCAGCATATTGAGGCCCCGTGCAAAAGCGGCTGATGGACTGTCGGCGCACGTTGCAAGTGCGATTCTTTGCGCCTATCGTGTCGAATAACCTATACAGAGCGATAAATCTTGTACAAGAAAACCCAATGGCCTCTGACCCTCTACTTTGATGGCGATTGCCCACTTTGTGCGCGAGAGATCAAGCTGCTCAGTGCCAGGGCAACGCCGGATCGCCTGCTGTTCGTTGACATCAGCGCTGAGGCTTTCGACGCGACGCCCCTGGGGTTCACCGCAGCGGACATGGCCTCGTCACTGCACGCCAGGTTCGCCGATGGAACCTGGGTCACCGGCCTCGACGCGACGCTCTGGAGCTGGCGGGCAGCGGGCCTGGGCGCCTGGGCCGCACCGTTGTCCTGGCGCCTGACCCGGCCGCTGCTGAACATCGGCTATCGCCTGTTCTGCCGCTGGCGCCCGCACCTGGCCTGGCTGCCGCACCCTGACGGCAGCGCTCGCTGTGGCGCGGATGGCTGCGCCGTTCCCGGCGGCCGCGCGACCAGTGCGGAAAAAAAGACCTAGACGTCCAACAGGCTATCAAGGAACGCGATGACCAGCCGGTTGAATGTCTCGGCCTGATCGTCGTGCACATAGTGGCTGGCGTCCGCGACTTCGGCGGTGCGCACCAGCGCGTTGCTGTCGCGCATGGCTTGCAGCGTCGCTGCCGGCAGGAAGTCCGAGCGCGCGCCGCGAATGAACAGCGTCGGGCAATCCAGGGCGCGCACCGCCGGCCACAGGTCGGTCGGCTCGATACTCAAGCGTGCCTCGGCGATGCCTTGCTGATCATGGCGCCAGGTGATCACGCCGGCGCTTTCTTTCATCGAGTGTGCCAGCCGCGAGGCCAGGCCCTGCTCCGACAGGCCGGGGCGTGAGGTCTGCCAGAACGCGCGGGCGGCGTCCCAGTTGTCGAACTGCAGCGGGGTCTGGTTCATCTCGCGGCGGATGCGCGCGGCGCCGTCCCCCTGGCTGGAGGAGCCGGGGCCGATGTCTTCGATGATCAGGCCTGTCAGGCGGCCGGGGTTTTGTCGGGCGTATTCGAGGGCGTTGGCGCCGCCCAGGGAGTGGCCCAGCAGGATGAAGCGCTGCAGGCCGGCGTGGGCGACCAAGTCCTGCAGGTCGTCTACATAGGACTGTGTGTGGTAGCTGGTGGGCGGTGCCCAGTCGCTCAGGCCGCGGCCGCGTTGGTCCAGGGCGTAGACGCAGTAGGTGGGGCCGAGCGCCTTGACCAGTGATTCCCAGGTTTGTGCGTAGGCGCGCAGGCCGTGGAGCAGGACCAGGGAGGTGCCGCTTGGGTGGCCCCAGCGCAGGATGTGCAGGTTGAGGCCGGTGCGGTTGGTGAAGAAGCTGCTGGTTGGGGGCATTGGGTGGGTCCGCCGTGGGTTTAATGTGGGAGCTGGCTTGCCTGCGATAGCGGTCTGACGGTGTACATATCCGTTTCTGGGGTGACGGCTTAGATTGGTTCCGCCCTTACGGCGGGTCACTTTGGAAAAGCCCCAAAGTAACCAAAGGGCTCTTGCCCCACCACTCGGCACCTCGCTCAGGCTCGGTGTGCCCGCACGCAGGCTTGAATCCGTGGGCCGCCGCAATGGGCCATCCATGGCCCAGTGCGGCTAACCCGGCGTCCTGCCGGGTTACCCACGGATTCAAGCCTGCGTTCGGCCAGCGTGGTTGATGGGGCGCCTGAGATCAAGATCAAGATCAAGATCAAGAGCCAGATCAACGGCTGGGTTGGTTAGAAACGGTCGAAGCGGTATGGGCTTGGGTCGATGATGGGGGGATGGCCGCTGATGAGGTCGGCGGCCAGTTGGCCGGCGGCCGGTGAGGTGCCGAAGCCGTGACCGGAGAAGCCGGTGGCGACGGTGAGGCCGGGGATTTTTTCGACGGGGCCGATGACCGGGTTGGAGTCCGGGGTGACGTCGATAGTGCCGGCCCAGGTCTGGGCGATTCGGGCTTGCTCGAACACCGGCCAGGCGGCTTTGAGGTTGTTCATCGCGTCGTTGTTCAGGCGTGGGTTGGCGGCCGGGTCCTGGGTGCGCACGCGTTCGAACGGGCTGATGCTGTCGGCCGACCAGCGTCGCGACAGGGCCAGGTCGTTGAAGAAGTATTTGCCAAACGACACGTTCAATACGCTGCGCTGCGCTCGGAATTGGGGCATGTATTGTTTGGCCAGCAGCAGGTGGTCGAGGGTCAGGAACGCATCCAGCTTGCCGCGCTGGGTGATGATGAAGCCGCCGTCCTGGTGTTTGCGAAACGAAAAGTCCGGCGCGCCCACGGCGATTTCGGTGGGGCCTTGCATCGGATGAGTACGCATCACCGAGCAGGTCAGGGCCAGGGTCGGCAATGACACGCCGAGGTTGCCCAAAAAGCGCCGCGACCACATGCCGCCGGCGAGCAATACCTGGTCGCAGCGGATTTCGCCCTTTTCAGTGACCACGCCGCTCACCTTGCCGGCCGACATCTGCAGCGTGCGCACTGCGCACTGCTCGATGATCACTACGCCCAGGGCCATGGCCGCCCTGGCGATCGCGCTGCTGGCCAGGGTCGGTTCGGCGCGGGCGTCGGACGCGGTGTAGATCCCGCCGGCCCACTCGCCCTGGCCACCCGGCACGCGTTGCGCGATTTCGCGATGACTGAGCAACTGCGAGTCCAGGGAAAGGTGCTCGACCGACTTGAGCCAGCCTTCATGCATGGCCATCTGCGCCTCGTTGCGGGCGACGAACATGATGCCTTCCTGGCGATAACCGACATCCGCGCCGACCCGTCCAGGCATTTGCGCCCACAGGCGGTCGGCGGCCAGCGCCAGCGGAATGTCATGGGCGTGACGGCTGGTCTTGCGTACCCAGCCCAGGTTGCGCGAGGACTGCTCGCCGGCGATACGGCCCTTTTCCAGGACCACCACCGGGATATTGCGCTCAGCCAGTGCCAGCGCGGCGGTCAAGCCAATGATCCCGCCGCCGATGATGACAACGCCGGTCGCGGAGGGGAATTCGGTGGACGTGTTCACGGGCGCAATAGTCGGGGCCATGATCGAGACTCGCAAAACTGGAAAGGTCGGCCGCGCGAATGCACGGCCGCGTAACGGATTACTGCGCCAGGCGAATCACTTCGACTTGAGCGTTGGAGGCGTTGCGGTAAGCCGTCACCTCCAGTTCCACCTTGTAGACCGTCGAGCCCAGCGGTGGGCAGGTCACGGTACTGGCCGGGTCGACGCCGCGAAACTTTTCGCCGATCAGCCCCATCACCGCCGGCACGTCCCTGGGGTCCTGGATGAACACCCGCGAGCACACCACATCGGCCAGGCTGGCATCGACTGCCTTCAAGGCCGACTCGATGTTGGCAAACACCTGGTGCGTCTGCTCCAGAACGTCTTCGGGGATCAGTTTGGTCTGCGGATTGCGGCCGGCGGTATTGGAGACGTAGATCCAGTTGTCCACCACCACTAGGCGCGAATAGCTGGCCTGGTCTTCAAACGGCGAACCGGTCTTGAGCTTGATGATTTTTGTCATGTCGAAGGTCTCTTCAGTTGGGTAAGGAGTGGTTCAGCGCAGCTCAGGGGTTTCCCACAGGTTCAGCTTCACGCCGATGCCCTGTTTGATCGCATTGCGGTACACCACCGTGCCCCACGCCACGTCCTCGACCGGCATGCCGCCGACCGACATGATGATGATCTCGTCATCGTTGCGACGGCCCTGGGCATCGCCGGCAACGATCTTGCCGATGTCTTCCAGCTCTTCGCGCTGCAGCGTGCCTTCGGCAATCATGTCCATGAACCGCACGCCAATCACCGGCACGCAATGGTGCGCAGGCTTGGGCAGTTCGTCGAACCAGGCTTCGTAAAGGCCGGTGTTGTCCAGCACCTTGCGCACGTCGGCGCGCTCCATGCCCTCGTCCAGCGAGCAGGAGGCGGGCATTGCCATGAAGCATCCCGGCTTGACCCACTCGCGCTTCACAATTGGGTAGTTCGAGGGGTCGCCTGTCTCACCGGAGCTACAATAAGTAACAAGGTCGGAATCACGGACCACCTCTTCAAGGCTGTCGACCACATTAATCGTGGTGATCTGCGGGTAGGTTTGCTTCACCCAGCCCAGAAAATCATTCAGGCTTTTCTCGCCACGACCCTTGATCTTCAAGGTGTCGATATGCGGGCAAACGGCGATGAACGCGGCGAGCGTGGTCTTGCCCATCACGCCCGGGCCGAGCAGGCCGACCACTTTGGAGTCCTTGCGGGCCAGGTGGCGCGCGCCGACGCCGGGGATCGCACCGGTGCGATACGCCGACAACAGGTTGGCGGACATGTGCGCCAAGGGGGCGCCGGTGTCAGGGTCATTGAGGGTGAACATCAGGATCGAGCGCGGCAGGCCTTTCTCGCGGTTGGCGATGTTGGAGCCGTACCATTTCACCCCTGCGGTGCAGAAGTTGCCGCCCAGGTAGGCCGGCATCGCCATCATGCGGCGGTCGGCGGTGGGTTTGGGCATGTTGGGGAACGGCGAATCCTTCGGGAAAATCACCATCGCGCCATGGGAATCGCTGTTCGGCCCGGCCATGCGGTAGTCCCCGCTGTACAGAAGGCCGAACATTTCCTCCATGGTATTCACACAAGCGAGCATGTCGGTCACGCCGGCGCGGATCATGTCCTGCTCGGACAAGTAGATGAAGTCTATTCTTGCAGTAGTGGCCATTATTATTCTCGACTCAAAGAGATACCGCTGCGGTAGGCGCTGCTCCCACGCTATCGAGGTCGAGTATCGGGCTGCGTGGGTCGGCGGTATTGTAAATTTCGGACATCACGGTTCGGCGCACAGCCAGGAGTTGGCGCGATAAGTGCGTGAATATTCCCGCCTATTTCCCTGGTAAGGTCCGGTCATGCTCAACCTGTGTTCACCGCCCGTACGGCGGCACACCGCTTATGAACAACCGTGGTTCGTGCTCAACTCATCGCGGTATTCGGTAGTGCCTTGCGAACACCCGGCGATTTCGCATTTCTACGCCTTCGACGTCGCCCACTCGGCTGACCTGCTGGCGGTGCCGGATGGCTGTGTGGACATCGTGTTCGACTGCGATGCCACGCGCCCCAGCGTGAAGATCTGCGGTACGCCGCTGCAAGCCCAGCGGGTTGAACTGCTGCAGGGCCATCATTACTTTGGTGTACGCTTTGCGCCGGGGGTCATTCCAGGTTTCATCAATGTCATGGCCGAGGACCTGACCGAACAGGAATGGGACCTGCTGCAAGTGTCGGCATTTGCCCAGAGCATTTTCGAGAACATCGTCAATGCCCCGCTGCTGCAGGACCAGATCAAGCTGTTCAACGACTACCTGGCCCCGCGCCTGATGGGCCGCACCTCGAAGCTGACCGCCATCGTTATCCAGCAGGCGCTGGCCCATCGCGGCGACCTGCGCATCCAGCACCTGGAAGACCTCAGTGGCTACACCAGCCGCACGATTCATCGCCAGTTCAGCCAGGACACCGGCGTGTCGCCCAAGATTTTCTTCCGCATCATTCGCTGCCAGGCCGCCCTGGACACGCTGAACAACCAGCGCGACGTGTCGTTCTCGGACCTGGCGCTGGACCTGGGCTTTTCCGATCAATCGCACTTCCTGCGCGACTTCAAGAAGCTCGTCAGCACCACGCCCTGCGAGTACCAGCGCAAAATGCTGCAGAACGCCTACAACGAGCGCATCCGTTTCGCCTGAAACCCTGCCCTTCCCCGCTGCACGTTGTTTGCGGCCTCCATGCGTTCTCCATGATTCCTTCACTGATCCTGCACGCTTGCCAGGCATCATCGGCACCCGCTGAAATACCCAATGCGCTCCACAGGTGCCCCATGCCCTCCGTCACACCACCGATCCTTATCGTAGCCAGTGAAAAACTCGCCCAGCAATCCGCCAGCCAGACCCTCAAGGCCATTGCCCGGACCTACCCCGGCAAGTTGTTCGCCACCTTGTCGCTGGTCGCGCTGGAGAACGCATTGCTGTTGGCCTACCCGCTGTTCGCCGGCTTTGCGGTGGACTCGATCATCCGTGGCGATGCCGCCAGTGCGTTGCTGTATGCCGGCGTGGTGCTCGGGTTCTGGGTGGTGGGCGCGGCGCGCCGGGCACTGGACACGCGCACCTTCACGCGCATCTACGCAGACCTTGCCGTGCCGGTGATTCTCAACCAGCGCCTGCAACGCCACAGCACCTCCAAGGCGGCGGCGCGGGTAGTGCTGGCGCGGGACTTCGTGGATTTCTTCGAAAAGCATGTGCCGATCATCGCCACCGCGCTGGTCTCGATCATCGGCGCAGCCGGCATGCTGTTGGTGATCGAGCCGTGGGTCGGCCTGGCGTGCCTGGTGGCATTACTGCTGTGCCTCACGGTCATGCCCGGTTTTGCCCGACGCAACCAGCGTTTGCACGAGCGCCTGAACAATCGCCTGGAAAAGGAAATCGGCCTGGTCGAAGCCGTGGGTGAGCACACATTGCACCGTCACTACCACGTACTGTCGCGCCTGCGCATTCGGCTGTCGGACCGTGAAGCCGTGGCCTTCCTGTGCATCGGCGTAGTCTCGGCGCTGCTGTTCGTGGTTGCCATCAGCCAACTGGCGTTGGCGCCTGCGGTAAAAGCCGGGCATATCTACGCGGTGATGACCTACCTGTGGACCTTCGTCAGTTGCCTGGATGAGGCGCCGTCGATGATCGACCAACTGGCGCGCCTCAAGGACATCGGCAAGCGCGTGGACCCGGGACTGGCTTGAGCGCCTGACCAATAACTCAGGCCGAATCCGATCCAAATGTGGGAGGGGGCTTGCTCCCGATGGCGGCGGGTCAGTTGAGACTTCTTGGGCTGACACACTGCTATCGGGAGCAAGCCCCCTCCCACACTTGATCGGCTGTGTGTCAGTCGGCATTTTTTCAATAGCTCTGGCGCAGCATTTCACCTTCTGCCACTGACACAACGCAGGCAAAAATGTGGGAGGGGGCTTGCTCCCGATGGCGGCGGGTCAGGTGAGACTTCTTGGGCAGACACACTGCTATCGGGAGCAAGCCCCCTCCCACACTTGATCGGCTGTGTGTCAGTCAGCATTTTTTCAATAGCTATGGCGCAGCATTTCACGGTCAGCGACTGACACAGCACAGTCCAAATGTGGGAGGGGGCTTGCTCCCGATAGCGGCGGGTCAGGTGTATTTCTTTGGCTGACATCCCGCTATCGGGAGCAAGCCCCCTCCCACACTTGATCGGCTGTGTGTCAGTCAGCATTTTTTCAATAGCTATGGCGCAGCATTTCACGGTCAGCGACTGACACAGCACAGTCCAAATGTGGGAGGGGGCTTGCTCCCGATAGCGGCGGGTCAGGTGTATTTCTTTGGCTGACATCCCGCTATCGGGAGCAAGCCCCCTCCCACACTTGATCGGCTGTGTGTCAGTCAGCATTTTTTCAATAGCTATGGCGCAGCATTTCACCTTCTGCCACTGACACAACGCAGGCAAAAATGTGGGAGGGGGCTTGCTCCCGATGGCGGCGGGTCAGGTGAATTTCTTTGGCTGACATCCCGCTATCGGGAGCAAGCCCCCTCCCACACTTGATCGGCTGTGTGTCAGTCGGCATTTTTTCAATAGCTATGGCGCAGCATTTCACGGTCAGCGACTGACACAGCACAGTCAAAATGTGGGAGGGGGCTTGCTCCCGATGGCGGCGGGTCAGTTGAGACTTCTTGGGCTGACACACTGCTATCGGGAGCAAGCCCCCTCCCACACTTGGACTGTAGTGCATCAGATCTGTACCGATGGCCGGGCAACACCTCAGTTCGAGGCCCGGCGCGTTTCCGAGGGCGACTCGCCAAACAGCTCGCGGTAATGCGTTGCGAAGTGGCTCAGGTGGAAAAAGCCCATGGCCACGGCAATCTCGCCGACGTTCTTCTCGCTCGCCGACGTCGCGATCAACTGCCGCCGTACTGCGTTGAGGCGCAGGTTGCGCAGGTACTCGACCGGGCGCATGTCGGTCACCGCCTGGAAACTGTTCTGCAGGGTGCGGCGGCTCACGCGCAGTTGCTCGCACAGATCCAGGATGCTCAACGGCGTATCGCCGCTGGCGATGATCAGCTCCTGGCTGCGCCGGACCAGGTACGCGCTGACCGCGAAATTGCCGCGGCGGCCGCGCACTTCATCGCCGGCGTGGCTGAACAGATCGAGAAACGCCCCGAGCAGTTCATCTTCCAGCATCTTCTCCGAGGCCGGGCTGATGGCGTGCGCATGTTCCAGAAAGTGACGAAACAGTGGGTGGATGCGCTGACGAATGCGCAGCAGTAACGCTTCATCCACGCTGAGCGCCGACACGCTGGTCAGACGCTTGAGCTGCTCGGCGGACAACTCGAACGCCGCCAGTTTGGCAAAGCGCACCGCATCGACGTTGAGCGAAAAAAAATGCGTGCCCTGGGGCGCATGCAGTACGAACTCCTCGGCATCGCGCAACAGCACCACACTCTGTGCGCTCACCTGTTGGCCCTGCACCACCGGCGGGCTGCCCAGCGACATCGCCGCGCACAGGCGGCCCTTGGGCGAGCGGCCATGCTGCACGACGCGCTTGTCGAGCACCTCCTGGAAAATCTGAAAACGATCCCCGGACAGCTGGCGCAGCTCGCTGTTCAGGCAGCCGCGACCGAGCTGGTCGTAGACCTGCTGCCAGCCCTGGATAGAGCCGGCGTGCTGTTGGGAGTCATTGAAGGTGCGCACTTCGGCAAGCATAAGTGTCATTCCTCGGCGGCCTGAAGCGGGGTTCAGTCGTCCGTGACGGCAGCGGACGTTGGCGCAGGCGCGATGCCGGCGTGGAAATCCAAAGCCAGTTCCGTGCCAAGCATATGCAAACGATACGCTCCCGGTTCTATCGCCAGCGGCGCCAGCAACGCACCGGACAACACCACCTGCCCGGCCTCCACCGGATGACCATCAGCCAACAGGCGTCGCACCAGCCAGCACAGGTTGAACAACGGGCTGTCCTCCCGCGCCTGGGTGTCGCCGCTGCCCAGCAAGATGCCCCCGTGCTCCAGCCGATAGGCCACGCAGGCATGCCGCGTCGCGTCGAACGGCACGCGCGCGCCCACACAGTAACGGCCTGCGGCGGCGTTATCGGCCAGAAATGCGCCAAGCCCGAACTGCCAGCCTTGCCAGCGGCAGTCGGCGATCTCGAACGCTGGCGCCACCTCGGCAATCGCCGCCAGAATTTGCGCATCGCTGTAGTCACCCGGCGCCAGCGTCTGCCCGAACACCAGGGCCAGTTCCACTTCCAGCTTGGGCTGGATCAGCCGCCCGCACGCCACCGCACTGCCCGGCGCCACCGCCATGGCCTGGGTAAGCGCGCCGTACACCGGCTCATCGAGGCCAAAGCGCGCCTGCGCGGCGCGGCCGGCAAACGCCACTTTCCAGCCGCTCAAGCGCTCGCCGCCTGCCGTGCGTTGTGCCAGGCTCTGGCGCAGCAGCGTGTAGCCTTGCTGCTTGTCGAGCGCCTCGGCCGGCAACGGCGCAATGGCCTGCACAGCGTGCGCAGCCTGCTGCAAGTGCGCGAGCACAGCGTTAACGCCGCTCATGACAGTTGCTCCGCCAGTTTGCGCAGTACGCCGTCAAGTCGCTCAGGCGTGGTGATGGCGGCGACAAAACGGTCCGGACGCACCACCACGATGCAATCACGCACCCTGGAGAACCATTCACCCAGGCGGTTATCCACGTCCTCCACACTCAGGGCGTCGCTGGCGGTCAACGGCTGGTTGCGTCCCACACCGCTGCGCGAACGATTGACCTGAATGAAACGCGTGCCCCACCCGGCCCAATACTCGGCCATGGCAGCGCTCAAGTGCTCACCCGGGTTCACCCGATACCCGAGCACTGCATAGCCATCGCCGAGCATTTCGTCGAGGCGTCGGCGCTGGCCCTGGGCATCTTCGATGGACGGCTGGATAAACAACTGGCCGACCAGGTCGTCCTCGCGCAACTCGGCGCGCTCGTGGTGGACCAGGCCTTTGGTGATGGTGGCCTTGGGTTTGAACTTGAACTCCAGCAAATGCGAACGCAGGTTGTCGACGCTGTTGACCGCCTGGAACAGCCAGTCGCGCACCCCGGCCATCAGCGGGTTGGTCAAGCCGAGGACGGCGCCCATGTTGTCGGCCAGGGCGACCAGTTCGGTCGCGTGGCCACGGCGCTCCTGATCGTAACTGCCAAGGATCGACGGTGACGCGCGGCCCTGGATGATCGCCGCGAGTTTCCACGCCACATTGGCCACGTCGCGCAGGCCGGAGTTGAGGCCCTGCCCGGCCCAGGGCGGGGAGATATGCGCCGCATCGCCGACCAGCGCCACACGGCCTTCGACAAAGCGCGCCGCGACCCGCGAGTGGTGGGTGTAGGCGCGAATACGGATGATATCGAGGTCGTTGACCGCATCGCCGATGTGCCCGTGGATCAGCCGGCGAATGGTCGCCTCTTCGCACATCTTCGCCTCGTCCTCGCCCTCCATCAGCATGAATTCCCAGCGTCGCTGCTGGTAAGGCAGGTAGATGCACACGAAGGGCCGCTGCGGGTCGGCATGCAGTGCGGTGAACGGCGCATCGAGGGTATCGTTGGCGGTGTCGACCACCACCCATTTGCGCGGGTGGGTCAGCCCGAGCAGCTCGATGCCCAGTTGTTTGCGCACCGTGGAGCGCCCGCCGTCGGCACCGATCACGTAGTCGGCCTGCAACGCATAAACGTCGCCGTCGGCACCGCGCACCTGCAGGGTCACGCCCTCCCCGTCCTGGGCCAGCTTTAGCAGTTCG
This sequence comes from Pseudomonas sp. PvP025, assembly GCF_017832155.1. Classification (NCBI taxonomy): domain Bacteria; kingdom Pseudomonadati; phylum Pseudomonadota; class Gammaproteobacteria; order Pseudomonadales; family Pseudomonadaceae; genus Pseudomonas; species Pseudomonas sp. PvP025. The sequence goes on from NZ_JAFIBJ010000001.1 coordinate 1,532,461, forward strand.
TGGCCCTGGCGCAGCTCGACGCCAGCGTGCCGGCCCAGGTGTTCACGCAGGGTGCCTTCGAGCAACTGCTGCATGAAGATGTTGCGCATCGGCCAGCCGTAATGCGCGGTACTCGGCTTGACCTCGGCAAAGCACACGCCGCGCGCGTTGTAATAGCGCAGCGGCACGTCGCAGATCATGTCGCGCACCGCCAGGTCGGCCATGCCGATACCCTGCAACACGCGCAACGCTTCGTCGTCCATGCCCACGGCGCGGGGATACGGCAGGATGCCGTCGGCCAGTTCGAGGACCACGCAGTCGATGCCGTACACCCCCATGTAATGCGCCGCCGTGATCCCGTTGGGGCCACCGCCGACGATGACCACCTGGGTCTTCTCCTGCTTCATCGCTATTCACCGCTGTTCTTGTTGTGGTTGGGGTCCGCCAGCGCTCACGCCTGCGCCGTTATCAGTGCAGCCCGTCAAGGCCCTTGACGTCTTCGGCGCGCAGGCCGCCCAGCCGTGCATGCAGACGCCCACGGGTGGCGAAGGCCCAGATCACCACCAGCTCATCCGGCGAAGGTCCGTCGCCGAACGTTATGGAAAAACTGTCGTAGTGCGAACGCACGTACAGCGCGTCCTTGTGCGCCAGCGGCACGTCGATGGTCGAACCCGGGCCACCGCGCTTGCCGGTGGACGGCACCCACGACTTGCCGCCGCCAAGCGCCACACGAATCGGGTCGGCCGCCGGGTTGGTCAGAAACGCGTTGCCGTGCTCGTACTCGCCGGCGCTGCCCACCAGGATAGCCTTGCCATAGCTTTCAATCCGGCGTGAACCGGCAAGTGCCAGGATGCGCCGGCCGAACTCTTCACCCAGCAGCGGCGACGGCTCGATCAATTGCGAAAGGTCTTCGCTGTAGCGGCCAGCATAGGGGTTGGCGATCACGGCGGCCACGGCGTATTTGAACACCGGCTCGCCATCGGCCAGTTGGCCGGTTTCATTGGCCAGGGTTTCTTCGACGAAGCTGTACCATTTGCGAATGTGGTAGCTGGCGAAATTTGCGGTTTTCATCAGGTGAACCTCGGTTCAAATCGGGTCAAGGGGGTCAAGCGTGATATTGCGACTCGGCGCACCGGCGGCCTTGAAGCGGGCCTTGCCGCACGCATCGTCATGCTCGGTCTCGAGAAAGAATTCCATGCGATTGTCATCGGGGTCGTTGAAATACAGACCGTTGCCGATTTCATGATCGGTAATTTTCACCACCTCCACCCCCTTCTCCAGCAACATGCCGTAGAGCTGGCGCAAGGTGGTCATGTCACCGTCGATTTCCAATCCGTAGTGTTGCAGGCCCAGCCCGCCCTGATGGGCGCCGGGCTCTGCACGAATCAAGGCGATGTCGTGATGCTTGGTGCCAAACGCCATCATGACCCAGCTTTCGCCCCGGGCACTTTCGTGCATGCCCAGGATGTCGGCGTACCACCGTGCCGACACATCAGGATCACTCACAAATAGCGATAAGTGGGTCCGAAGGATTTTGACTTTCATCACCGGTTACCTCAGTTCTTCTTGACGATGGATTGATGCCCGGCCTTGATCTGCGCCACGGCAGGCGTCCACAGCACATCGGCGATCTCGCTGAACTCGCGCCAGTGCTTCTGCCAGCCGTCACCGCCGTTGTCGGACGTGAACAAGTGCCCGTACTTGGTGCCGGCGACGATCTGGCGCGGGTTGGCCGGGTTGAAGGCAATCGCCCAGACGCAGGAATTGGGCTGCTGCGGCAGCGGCAATACTTCCCAGCTGACGGCGGCATCGCGGGAGATCAGGACCTTGCTGGTGGTGCCCGGCGTACCGTCGGAAATGCTCAGGTACAGCGTGTCCTCGCTGCCCGGCGGCGCGTTCATGGCGCGCAGGTAGTACAGGCCGAAGGCTTCGCGGCCGACGATGCCGGTCCAGGTCAGGCCTTCATCGACGCTGCGGTACACCGCGTTGACGCACACCACCACGATGACCTTGTGGCCATGGTTGGGCAGCACCACGATGTTGTGGATGTCCGAGTTGAAGTCCCACAGCAGGCGGTCATCGATACGGGTCCAGCTGTCGCCGCCGTCGCGGGAGTGGAACAGGCCACCCTCCTCCAGGCCGAACCACACCTGGTTGCGGTCGGTGGGGTCATAGGCGAAGGCCAGCAGGCGCGGGCGACTGACGCCGTCGCAGAATTCCGGAATTTCCACCGGTGCGCGGTCCCAGCTAGCGCCGCCGTCCAGGGTGCGCCACAGCACGGCGCGCGAGGGCGCACCGGTGCCGACAAAAATCCGCTGGGCGTCCTGCGGGTCCACCGCCACCTTCCACACGGTCTGGCCATTGAACGGTGAATCGACCTGCTGCCAGCGCCCGCCGGTGTCATGGCTGACGCACAAGCCGATGTCGGTGCCGGCGTAGATCACCTCGGGCGTGCCGGGGTGCACGCTCAACGAGCGGGTGATCGCATCGAATTCCAGGTCCTGCCCCAGGCCCAGGCGGTGCCAGGTCTTGCCATCGTCGGCGCTGCGGATCACCGCCTGGCCGACGGTGGCGACTAAAAGGGTGCCGTTACTCATCGCATTTGCTCCTCAGATGAAGATGCCACGGGTCAGGCCGCCGTCGATGCCGATGGATTCACCGGTCACCGCGCCTGCCTTGGGAGACGCCAGGAAGCCGATCAGCCAGCCCATTTCAATCGGGGCCAGGGTGCGGCGAATCGGCGTCGCGTCGATGTAGCCTTGCTCGACCTGCTCCGGGGTCTTGCCCTGCTTGATCCCTTCGCGCTCGTACAGCTCGTGGATGTGCGGAGTGTCCACCACGCCCGGATGGATCAGGTTGACCGTGATGCCGAAGGCGCCCAACTGGTCGGACAGGGTCTTGGTCATGTGCGCGATGGCCAGGTTGCGCATGCCTGACAGCACCTTGCTGCTGCGTCCGGTGAGGCCGCCGATATTGATGATGCGTCCGAAACCGCCGGCCTTCATGTGCGGGGTCACCGCCTTGGCGCAGCGGAAGTACCCGATCACCTTGGTGTTGAGGTCCGACAGCAGCTCGTCGTCGCCGGCGTGCTCGATGTCATTGCGCACCACGCCGGAGGGCGCCGCCGCGCCGTTGACGAGAATGTCGATACGGCCGAAGTGCTTGTGCGCCGCTTCGACCATGTCCGACACCGCCGACATCTGGTTGGTATCGCAGTACAGCGGCAGTACTTCGTTGCCAGTCTGCGCGGTGATTTCTGCGGCGGCCTGTTCCAGGAACTCCATGCGCCGCGCGCAGATCACCACCTTGCAGCCTTCCTCGGAAAGAAACCGCGCGACTTCCTTGCCGATGCCCATGCCGCCGCCAGTGACGATTGCCACGCGGCCTTTCAATTCCAGATCCATTGCCATTTCCTCTTGTGATTATTCGTTTCAGGCCAGATCGACAAAGACGCTTTTGGTCTCGGTGTAGGCGTCGATCACGTTCTTGCCCATTTCCCGGCCCCAGCCGGATTGCTTGTAGCCGCCGAACGGCGAGGCCGGATCGACCACGTTCCAGCAATTGATCCACACCGAGCCGGCCTTGAGCTGCGCGGCTACGCGGTGCGCCGAGCGCAGGTCGCGGGTCCACAGGCCGGCGGCGAGGCCATAGGGCGAATCGTTGGCGCGCAGCACCAGCTCGTCGATCTCGCTCCAACTCATCACCGTCAGCACCGGGCCGAAGATTTCTTCGCGGGCCACGCAGGCCCGCTCGGCGCGGTCAAGGAAGATGCTCGGCGCAATGAAGTGGCCGCGCTCAAGGTGAGCGGGACGACCGCCGCCGCAGATCAGCTCGGCGCCCTCTTCCTGGCCGCGCTGCAGGTAGCCCTTGACCGTGTTCAACTGCCGACCGGACACCAGCGGGCCCATGGTGCTGGCCGGGTCCAGGCCGTTGCCGAGCACATGGGCGGCGGCATGGCGCTGCAGTTCTTCAAGCACCTGGTCGAGCACGCTGGCGTGCACATACAGGCGTGAGCCGGCGGTGCACACCTGGCCCTGGTTGTAGAAAATGCCGTCGGCGGCCCCCTTGGCGGCGCGCACGATGTCGGCGTCGGGCAGGATGATGTTCGGCGACTTGCCGCCCAGTTCCAGCGAAACCTTCTTCATGTTGCCGGTGGCCGCCTGGGCGATCAGCCGACCGACCTGGGTGGAGCCGGTGAAAGCGATCTTGTCCACGTCCGGGTGCTGCGCCAGCGGCGCGCCGGTGTCGGCACCCAGGCCGGTGATCAGGTTGACCACCCCCGCCGGAAAGCCTGCGGCCTCGATCAACTGCACCAGACGGATCGCCACCAGCGGCGTCTGCTCGGCAGGTTTGAGTATTGCTACACAGCCGGTGGCCAGCGCCGGGCCGAGCTTCCATACGCACATGGTCAGCGGGAAGTTCCACGGCACGATCAGTGCGCACACGCCCACCGGCTCGCGCAGGGTGTAATTGAGCATCGGCGCGCCACTGGCCGGCGAAACGGGCAGCGTGCTGCCTTCGATCTTGGTCGGCCAGCCAGCGAAGTAGCGAATGATGTTCGCCGCGCTGGCCGCTTCGCCCCGCGCGTTGGCGATGGGCTTGCCGTTTTCCAGGGTGATCAGCTGCGCCAGTTCCTCGCGGTGCTGGTCCAGCAGGTCGGCCAGGTGCGACAGCAACAGGCCGCGCCGCGCAGGTGACTGCAAGGCCCAGGTGCCGGTAAAGGCAGCGCGGGCGGCCGCGACCGCTGCGTTCACATCACGCTCGTCGCCTTGGGCGACTTCGGTGAGGGTCTGCTCGGTGGCCGGGTTTTCCACGGCAAAGCGACGACCGCTGGCGGCGTCCTGCCAGCTGCCGCCGATGAACAGACGACCGGGCTGGGCGAGGAACGTCTGGACGGCGGGTAACAAGTGGAACGTGTTCATGGTCGGCTCCTTCACAGCGCCATTTCGATCAGGCAAGGCCCGGCGTCGGCGGCGGCGTTGGCCAGCGCCCGTTGCAGTTCGGCATTGGTGTGCACGGTGCAGGACGGCACGCCGTAGCCGGTGGCCAGGGCCTTCCAGTCAATGCGCGGGCTGTCGAGCACGGTCAGCTTGAGTGCCTGCGGGTCGAGTTCGGTCATGCCGAAGCGGCGCAGTTCGTTCTGCAGGATCGCGTAGCGATGGTTGGCAGCGATCAGGATCACCACCGGCAGTTGCTCGCGGGCGATGCTCCACAGGGTCTGGATGGTGTACTGGGCGCTGCCGTCCGATTGCAGGCAGAACACCCGGTTGCCGCGCTCGGCCAGTGCAGCGCCGAACCCCACCGGAATGCCCTGGCCGATGGCGCCGCCGGTATTGGTCAACACGCGGTGGCGGGCAGCGCCGGCTGAGGCGGTGAAAAACGGATAGCCGCAGGTGCCGCCTTCCACCGAGACAATGCAGTCGTGGGGCAGCGCGGCAGCCAGCAGTTGCCCGACCGATTGCGCGCTCAATGCCGCTTCGCCCGGCGGCAGCTCGATGTGCTGCGGCGTGGGGACATAAGCCGGCGCATTCAGCGCGTCGGCCAGCGCAGTCAGTGCACCGGCCACGTCATCGCCGACCTCGGCCAGCGACAGCAGGCGCTCGCGCTCGGCCAGCCGCGACGGAATGCCTTCGTAGCCAAAGTAACTGATGGGCTCCAGCACACCGGCGCACACCACCTTGTCGTATTGCTCGAGAATCTCGATGGCCACTTCCGGGAAGTACGGCAGGCGGTCCAGGTCGGGCAAGCCGCCGCCGCGATAGCTCAGGCGCGGGAAGGTTTCGGCGAACAGCCGCACGCCGGGCAGTTGCGCCAGGCGCCCCGCCGCTTCCAGGCCGGCCACCGACAGGCCCTGGTCGCCGACGATAAACACCAGCCGCTGGCCATCGCGCAGGGCCTGGGCCACCGCTTCGATGCGGTCGCCGGCAAAGCGTCGCACTGGCGCACGCAGCGGGCTGAACTGGCCGTGATGGGTGACTGGATTGGATTGCAGATCCATCGGCAGGATCAGGCTGGCGATCTGGCCCTTGGCTTGCCAGGCAGCGCGCATGGCTTCCTGCAGGTCTTCACCGACACCGGAGGCGGTGCGCGAGGTGCGCACCCAGCTGGATACCGTGCCGGCCAGGGCCTGGATGTCGCTGGCCAGCGGCGGATCGTAATTGACGTGCCAGGACGCGTGGTCACCGATCACGTTGACGATGGGCGTATTGGCGCGCCGTGCGTTGTGGAGGTTGGCAATGCCGTTGGCAAAGCCCGGGCCCAGGTGCGTGAGGGTCATCGCCGGTTTGCCGGCGATGCGGCCATAGCCATCGGCGGCACCGGTGCACACCCCTTCGAACAGCGACAGCACAGGCTTCAGGGCAGGTGCACTGGCCATGGCCGCCACCAGAGGAATCTCGGTGGTGCCCGGGTTGGCAAAGCAGTACTCGATACCGCTTGCCGCTGCCGCATTCACTATCAGTTGCGCGCCATTCATTGTCTGCCCTCTCGGTTGAGCGTTTCCTTTGATGAGATTTATCACACACAAAAACACACCAAACAAGCATTTTTTGCTTTTTATCTCTTAATTTGAGATTTATGCAATAATAAACCCTTCAGCTATCTGTGGGAGTGCACCGTGGGATTTCCCACCTTGGATCCCTGGTGTTTTCGCCTATAGTGCTTACCCGCGAGCCATCCCTTCTCTAGGAACGAAATGAGCAGCCTGAGTAAATTGCTGAGTGTGCTGGACCTGTTCGGTCCGGCGACGTTGAAGATCGACCCGGAGACGATTGCCGAGCGCATGGGCCTGTCGCGCGCCACCGCGTATCGCTACGTCAAGGAGTTGTGCGAGGCCGGCCTGCTGACCCGCGTGGACGCCGGCCACTACGGCCTGGGGCCGCGCGTGATCGAGCTGGACTGGATGATGCGCCAGTACGACCCCATCCTCCTGGCGGGGCGCGAACTGATGCACGAACTGTCGGCGCAGACCGGCCTGGCCGTGTTCGCCAGCGTTTTCTACGACGGACGCATCATCAATACCTACATTGCCGAACCCACCGACACCTACCACTTCTCCTTCGGCCGTGGGCACCCGCTGCCGTTTTTTCGCGGTGCGCAATCCAAGGTGCTGATCGCCTTCCAGAAAGGCCGCCGCCTGCAACGCCTGTTCGAAGACCACCTGGCTGGCGACCCGGACAGCCCCTATGACTGGGCGAGCTTTGCCAAGGCCACGAAAAAGATCCGCAAGGACGGCTACTGCATGACCCACGATGAACTCAACCTGGGCCTGACCGGTATCGCCGCGCCGATCATCCAGCCGGATATCGACGAAGTGATCGGCAGCTTGTCGGCCGTGGGCAGCACCCAGAGCTTCAAGCTGCTGCGTCAGGAGACCGTGATTGAAATGGTGATGGACACCACACGGCGCATTGCCGACAACCTGCGCAACCCGTCGCCGTCAGGCGCGGCGGACGCCTGAGTCAGAGTCGTCAGAACGGCACGGCGACGGTCAGCTGGCTGTAAACGTTGGTGCCGTTGCCCCCGACCTGATTGCCGCCGGTAGTGGCGTCCTGCTTGGGCTTATAGAGGCCGATCAGCGGCGTGATGATCAGGTGCGGGTTGACGGCCCATTCGGCATACACATCCAGCTCGCGCGCATCGAGGTTCAGCGCGTTGCTTTTGCGTACGGTGTCGAAGTCGAAGTACAGCGCGCCCAGAGTCAGGTTTTCCAGGGGCGTGGCCTTGAGCGCCACATGCTGGATGCTGGTGTTGCTGTTGAACGGCCCCGTGTAGTTGCCGGCGACTTCCCCCTGCAGCCAGGTGCCGTAGCCGCCGCTCACGCCGGTGAACAGCGAATCCCATTTCTGCGAGTAGCGTGTGTAGCGGTAGCTGACCTTCGGCGTCCAGGCAACGTCGGCAAAGGTGTAGCCGGCTTCGCCGTACCAGGCTTTTTCGGGGCCGCTGTCCTTGTCCTGCCAGGCGTATTCGAACGCCAGGCTGACGTTGGGCAGGCCGGCATCGCCTTCGCCGCGCACGCTGTACACGTTCATGCCCTTGCGCTGGCGCTGCAGATCAGTGGCCCAGCGCTCGTTCACATCGATGCCGTGCACCCAGGTCAGGCCCAGGGTGCCGGGTTTGGCGGTGTAATCAAGGGTGCCGGCGGCCACTTCGGTTTCTGCCTGGGCGCGGTTGTCGGACTTGAGCCACAGCAGGCTGCCATGCAGGCCATCCTTGCCGCCCAGGCGCAGCAACGCGGTCTGATCGAAGGCATGCCGCGCGGCCAGGTAATACGCACCGCCACGGTTCATGCTGCCATTGGCCGGGCCCTTGCCCAGGTTGGGCCCGTCGTCGTTGACCAGAAAACCACTGCCGAGCTTGACCACCTGGCGCCCGCCGGAAAGGTCCACACCGTCCTTGCCCAGGGCCGGGAACAGATCGCCGGAACGCCAGCCCAGGTAAGCATCTTCGATCTTGGTGGTGCGCTCGGAGCCCAGGGTATTGCCGGCCGGATCGCCCTCGCCCCAGGTCGCCGAGCTGACCAGCGCGAAGGCGCCGTAGGCGGTGCCGTTGCCCGCCAGCGTCTGGTCGCCGCTCAGGCCGTATTTGATATAGCCTTCGCGCCAGCTCGATCCACCCGGCCTGCCGTCGTAGTTCTTGCGGCTGTTGAACAGGCCGAACACGGCGGTCATGTCGGCATTCAGGTGCCGGCTGTCGTCGCTGTACAGCTCATAGGCCTGGGCCTGGCTGATGGCGCAGAGCGTCAAGCCACAGGCGAGCGTGCCGCAGAGAAATGAAGCGGATGAATGACGCATGGTCGAAGCTCCTTGGGGTTATTCAGCAGCGCGTTTATTGACGAACAACAATTGCTGGCCGGTGAATTCCAGCAGTCCCTCAAGGCCGAACTCGACGCCGAAGCCGGACATCTTGCTGCCGCCGAACGGCGTGTTCGGCTGGATACGCGCATGGCAGTTGACCCACGCCACGCCGCTTTCCAGGCGGCTGGCCAGGGCCTGCGCCTGCTCGCTGTCCGGCCCCCAGACCGAGCCTCCAAGGCCCATGTCGCCAGCATTGGCGCGGCGCAGTACGTCTTCCACATCCTCATAAGCGATCAGCGGCAATACCGGGCCAAACTGCTCTTCGTCCACCAGACGATGGCCGTCGGTGACGTCCGCGACCAGCGTCGGCGGGTAAAAGAACCCTGGCCGGTCCAGCCGTGCGCCGCCGCACAACACCCGTGCACCCTGGGCGCGCGCATCGGCAACCAGCGCCTGCACCAACTCCAGTTGATCGAGGTTCTGCACCGGGCCGAAATTAACGCCCGGCTCCAGGCCATCACCGACCACCTGGCGCTCGGCAATCTGCGTCAGCGCCTCGGCAAACGCCTGGTACTGGGACTGGTGAACGTACAGGCGCTTGAGCGCGGCGCAGGTCTGGCCCATGTTGAGGAAGGCGGCCTGGAAGATCTCTTCGGCCACCTCGTGCACGGGCGTGCCGGGCAATACGATTGCCGCGTCGTTGCCGCCCAGCTCCAGCGTCAGGCGCTTGAGGTTGACGGCGGCGCCGCGCATCACGCTCTGGCCGGTGGCGGTGGAACCGGTGAACACGATCTTCTGGATGCCCGGGTGCGAGGTGATCGCGCTGCCGAACCCCTGCTCGCCGGTCACGCAGTTGATCACGCCATGGGGCACGTGCCGCGCGATGATCTCCACCAGGCGCAGGGTGCTCAACGGCGTCAGGCTCGACGGCTTGCTGATCACGCAGTTGCCCGCGCGCAGCGCCGGCATGATGTGCCACACGGCAATCATGAACGGCCAGTTCCACGGCGTGATCGACGCCACCACGCCCAGCGGCTTGCGGTGCAGTTCGACGCGCTGGGTCGGGGTCTCTTCCACCAGTTCCACGGCGATTTCCTGCCCGGCGGCATAGCGCGTCCAGGCAGCGGCGCCCATGACCTCGGAAAACGCCAGTTCCAGCGGTTTGCCCTGTTCCATCACGATCAGCCGGGCGAGTGCGTCGGCGTCCTGTTCGATGTCATTGGCAATCGCGTTCAGATGCTCGCAACGCCGTTCATGGGCGCTGTGGCGCCAGGTCTTGAACGCGGCCTGGGCGGCGGCCACCGCCGCGTCCAGTTGGCCCAGCGAGCCGGCCGGGCATTGCGCGAAGGCGCTGCCGGTGGCCGGATTGATCACGTCGAACTGACCGTTTTCACCGGCAACCTGAACACCGTTGATGAGCATCTTGTAAGCGTGCATGTGCAATTTCCTTTAACGCAGATGAGCCCTGCCGGACACCGGCAGGCGATCAATTCACAGTGGGGATGGCGCGAGCGAGGCCTTAGAGCTTGTGGCTGCCCAAGGCCAGAAAGCGCTGCGGTGCTACCTTGCGCAGGCGCGCGGCGAGGTAAAGGCCGCCCAGCAGCGCAGCGGGAATCACCGCACACAGGCTGTAGGACAGGAGCTGGCTGGCACCGGTGAGCACATCGAAATGCGCCACCGCCAGCACCAGCACGCAGAGCAAAGCCACGCACGAAAACACCGGCAAAATGCGCCCGCGCAGCACATTGACCTTGAGCTCCGGATGCCGATGGAAATACACGCAGATGGCCACCGAGGTGATCGCCATCAGCAGGATCACGCACAGGGTCGCCAGGTTGGAGAACCAGGCGAACAGTTGCAGGATCGGATCGGCGTCCATTGCGGCAAAGATCAGCACCACCACGGCGGCGATCAGGCTCTGCAAGGCCGAGCCCATGTGCGGGCTCTGGTGCACGCTGTGGGTGGTGCCTAACAGGCTGTGCAGCAGGCCGTCACGGCCGATGGCGTAGAAATAGCGCGCCGCCGCATTATGGAACGCCAGCAGCCCGGCATAGATGCTGACGATGAACAGCACACGGATGACCTGGGTCAGGTGCGGGCCGACAAAGTGGTCGGACATGCCGTAGATCAGGGTGGTCGGGTCCTGCATGGCTTGCAGCAGCGGCACGATCTTGTCGGCGCCCACGCCCACTATCATCGACCACACCGACAGCGTGTAGAACGCGCCGATCAGCAGCACCGAACAGTAGGTGGCAATCGGGATGGTGCGCTTGGGGTCTTTGGCTTCTTCGCCGTAGATGGTGGTGGCCTCGAAGCCGATGAAGGCGGCGAAGCAGAACAGCAGGCCGATGGACGGCGTACCGCTGGTGAAGTGCTGAGGGGTGAACGAGTCGAGATTGACACCGCTGTCACCGCCGGTCTTCAGAATGGCGAAATCGAGGATGAGGATTGCCAGGTACTCGGCGACCACCACCAGCGACAGCACCTTGGCCGACAGGTCGATCTTGCGATAGCCGAGAAACGCAATGCTGGCCATCGCCATCAGCGAATAGGACCACCAGGGCAACACCACCCCCGCGACACTCTCCATGGTGCCGCTGACCACACCGCCGAACATGCCATACAGCGCGATCTGCAGAATGTTGTAGGCAAACATCGCCAGCACCGCCGCCGAGCCGCCGGCCAGGCCACCCAGGCCACGGGAGGTGAACGCGTAGAAACCGCCGGCGTTGGTGACGTGGCGCGACATGGTGGTGTAGCCCACCGAAAACGCCAACAGCACCAGCAATGCCAGGATCAGCAAGGCCGGGGTGCCGGCACCGTTGCCCAGCATGATGCCGATGGGAAAGCCACCGGCGATGACGCTGAGCGGGCTTGCCGCCGAAATCACGAAGAAAATGATAAAGCCGACACCCAGGGCGCCACGCTTGAGCTCCGTGGAACTGTTGACCGGTAGAGATACGCTCATGTTGTTGACCTTATTGTATGAGGCAGTCGCTGTGGGGTGGCCCCGATCCAGGCGCAATCGGTGCCGGGTAGCGCTTTTATTGTTGAGGTTGCACGCTGGTTTCGATGCTATGCCCGCCTGTGAACACCTCGCTATCCCAAATCGGTAACATCGCGGGCTGCGCCCCAAAACAGGTCATGGCGCTGCACTCCCCGCCGATTCGGGATAACGCTGCGAGCCCTGCGCCGTGCATGCTAGGGTCAGCCCCCCCTTGCCTGCCTGAACCTGGAGTGACTCATGTCAGCCATTCAATTATCGAGCCCGGCCCATGTCGTCTAAGCGTCGCTGGTTGATCCTGGCGATTATTTCCAGCGCGTTGCTGCTGATCGTCATCGACATGACGGTGTTATACACCGCGCTGCCCACCCTGACCCGCGAGCTCGGCGCGAGCGCCTCGCAGAAGCTGTGGATCATCAATATCTACGCACTGATCGCCGCCGGCCTGCTGCTGGGCATGGGCACGCTGGGCGATCGCCTGGGGCACAAACGCCTGTTTATCGGCGGGCTGAGCGTGTTCGGGGTGTTCTCGCTGATTGCGGCCTTCTCGCCATCGGCCAACGTGTTGATCGGCGCCCGGGGTTTTCTGGCGGTCGGCGCGGCGATGATGATGCCCGCCACCCTGGCGCTGATCCGCTTGACGTTCAACGACGAACGCGAACAGGCCATGGCGTTTGGCATCTGGGCATCAGTGGCCTCCGGTGGCGCAGCGCTGGGGCCGGTGGTCGGCGGCCTGCTGCTGGAACACTTCTGGTGGGGCTCGGTGTTTCTGATCAACGTGCCGATTGTGTTGGTGGCCTTACTGCTCGGGGTGACGCTGATTCCCGAGCATCCGGGCAATCCCCGGCGCCACTGGGACTGGCGGGGCTCGCTGCAGGTGATGGTCGGTTTGATCAGCATCGCCTATGCCGTCAAGGAGCTGGGCAAACGCTCGCCCTCCTTCGCCGCCATGCTGGTGGCGATACTGCTGGGTACGTTGTTCCTGACGATGTTCATCCGGCGCCAGCGCCGTGCCGCGCAGCCGATGCTTGAGCTGTCACTGTTCGCCGAGCCGCTGTTCAGAAATGCGGTGATTGCAGCGCTCGCTTCAGCCCTGGCGTTTATCGGCATGGAACTGGTGTTCAGTCAGCGCCTGCAATTGGTGCTGGGCATGTCGCCGCTTGCGTCGGCGCTGTTCATCCTGCCGTTGCCGCTGGGTTCTTTCGTTGCCGGGCCGCTGGCCGGCTATTACCTCTCGCGCCTGGGCAGCCGGCGCATGCTGTTCTGGACCCTGCTACTGTCGGCCGCCGCGATGCTGGCGTATCTGTTGCTGTGCAACGCGGCAGTACCGCTGCAGATTGCCAGTCTCGCGCTGTTGGGCATGGCCATGGGCGCGGCCCTGACGGCGGCGTCCAGCACCATCATGCTCAGCGTGCCCAGCGACCAGGCCGGCATGGCTGCGTCCATCGAGGAAGTCTCGTTTGAACTGGGCGGTGCAGCCGGGGTGACACTGGCGGGCAGCCTGCTGTCGGCGATATATGCCTGGTCGACGAGCCTTTCGATTCCAGCCAGGCTCGGTCTGAACCCGTCGACGTTCGAGAGCCTGGACGATGCCCTGCTGGTTGCCGCAACACTGCCGAGCGACGACGCTGCGCTGCTGACGGGGCTGGCACGCGCAGCGTTCGATGCCGGTTTTATTGCCGTGCTGGCGGTGCTGACGGCCCTGTTGCTGGTGGCAGCGCTGCTGGTCAGGTTCAGTCGGCGCTGAATCGGCCGATGTAATGACATACCCAATAAGAAGTCAGTGGCCCAGGCCAACTGATAACCCACTGGCACGCTGTTCACTTGCGAGATCATCCCATGCTCGACGCGCTCTCCATCCGCATGAAAATCATCCTGCTGTCCGGCCTGTGCCTGCTGGGCGTGATCGGCCTGATCGTCGGCATGAACCTCTACCAGAGCAGCCAGAACAACCGCTTGATCAGCACCTCCAGCGGCAGGATGCTGACCGACAGCGGTGAAAACCTGCTGCAGGCCAAGGCCGCCGAGCAGGCAAGCAACCTGCAGCGGGCCTTCGGCAACAGCCTGCTGCTGATCACCGGCCTCGCCGACCAGACGACCCATTTGCGCAGCATGGCGATGCAGCGCGGGTTGCCGGCCGCAGCCTTGCGTGAGGAGCTGAACCGCAGCCTCAACACCACCTTCGAGCACACCCCCCAGGTGCTGGGGCTGTGGCTGGTGTTCGAGCCGAATGCGCTGGGGGGCGAGGACAGCGAGTTCGTCAACGACGCCGCGCGCGCCTCCAACGAAACCGGACGCTTCGCCAGCGCGTGGAACCGCGGTGCCGGCCCGGCGGTAAACATCCTGATTCCCGAAACCGACCTGCAGAAAACCGAGCTGAGCATCAGTGGCGCCCCCTATAACAGTTGGTACACCTGCCCCCGCGACACGCGGCGCACCTGCCTGATGGCGCCCTACGCCGACACCCAGGCCGGCCAGGTGCAACTGATGACTACTCTGTCGATGCCGTTGATGGCCGACGGCAAGGTCATCGGCACCCTCGGCGTGGACCTTGCCCTCGGCGCGCTGCAAGCGGCCGCCGGCGAGGCCCAGCGCACGCTGTTCAACGGTGCGGGCAGCATGCTGATTGTCTCCGACAGCGGCGTGCTCGCCGCCTACAGCAAGGACGCTGGCCAGATCGGCAAACCAGTCACCGCCGCCCTGGGCGATGCGGGCAAGGCGCTGCTCGCGGCATTGGCGCAAAAACAACCGCAGGTGCTGGCCCAGGATGACTTGATCCGCGCGGTGTACCCGGTCGCGCCGATCCCGGACGCCGCGCCGTGGGGCGTGGTCATCGACCTGCCCAAACAGGTGTTGCTGGCCGACTCGGTGGCGCTGCAGGCGTTGCTCGACCAGACGCAGACCCGCGACACCCTCATCGCGTCGCTGGTGGCCATCGGCGCCGGGCTGCTGGGCCTGCTGCTGATCTGGCTCACCGCCTCCGGTGTGACGCGCCCGATCAACAGCGTCGCGCAGATGCTCAAGGCCATCGCCAGCGGCGACGGCGACCTGACCCAGCGCCTGGATTACCGCAAGAAAGACGAACTGGGCGAACTGGTGAGTTGGTTCAACCGCTTCCTCGACAAACTGCAACCGACCATCGCGCAGATCAAGCAAAGCATCACCGACGCGCGCGGCACCGCCGACCAGTCTTCCGACATCGCGCGGCAGACCAGCGAAGGCATGCAGGTGCAGTTTCGCGAGATCGACCAGTTGGCGACCGCGTCCAATGAGATGAGCGCCACCGCCCATGAAGTCGCCCACAGCGCGTCGAACGCGGCCCAGGCGGCACGCGGGGCTGACCAGGCGTCCAGGGACGGCATCACGCTGATCGAACGCAGCACCCGCGATATCACCGCCCTGGCCAGCGAGGTCAGCAAGGCCGTCACCGAGGTCGAAGCGCTGGCGGTCAACAGCGAGCAGATCGGCTCGGTGCTGGAGGTGATCCGCAGCATTGCCGAACAGACCAACCTGCTGGCCCTGAACGCCGCCATTGAAGCGGCACGCGCCGGGGAAAGCGGCCGTGGGTTTGCGGTGGTGGCCGATGAAGTGCGCAACCTGGCCAAACGTACCCAGGATTCGGTGGAGGAAATTCGCCTGGTGATCGAGCGCATCCAGAGCGGGACGCGGGGCGTGGTGACCACCATGCATGCCAGCCAGACGCTGGCCCAGGACAACGCCGGGCAGATCCATCAGGCCGTGCAGGCCCTGGGCAGGATCAGCGAAGCGGTGACGGTGATCAGTGACATGAACCTGCAGATCGCCAGCGCAGCGGAGGAACAGAGCGCGGTGGCCGAGGAGGTCAATCGTAACGTCGCGACCATTCGCGGCGTCACCGAGACCCTGACGGAACAGGCCGCCGAGTCAGCGCAGATCAGCAGCCAACTCAACGCCCGGGCCAATCAGCAGATGAAACTGATGGACCAGTTCCGCGTATAGCGACCGCTGTACCCATGAGGCATGGCTGTGGCGAGCGCGCTTGCCCTAATGCCGTTCAGTTAAGCGCAGATTCCCTGTGGCGAGCAGGCTTGTTGTGGCGAGCGGGCTTGCCCCGCGTTGGGCTGCGCAGCAGCCCTAAAGCCAGACGCTGAGCCGTATCAGGTACACCGCGTTTTGCTCGATTGGGGGCGCTTCGCACCCCAACGCGGGGCAAGCCCGCTCGCCACAACAAGCCCGCTCGCCACAGGAATGCTGCTGTCTGAAACGTTGGGTGTTAAATCAACACGCTATTTTGTGTTTGATGAGAGGCGGCACGTGAGGTGTGCGACGGCAGCTCGGCGAACAACGCGTGATATTCAGCGGCGAAATGGCTGAGGTGGTAGAACCCCCATTGCGCCGCCGCATCGCCAATGGAGAGCTGCGCGGCGGGCGTGGACATCAGGGTGCGGCGCACGCCGTTGAGCCTGATGGACCGCAAGTAATTCAGCGGCGTGGTCTCGGCCACCGCGCGAAAGCTGTTCTGCACGGTGCGCCGGCTCACCTGCAGGCGTTCGCACAGGTCGGTGACGCTGGGCACGTCGAACTGCCCGGTGGTCGCCAGGCGATGGCATTTCTCGACGATAAAACTGCGCGTGGAGCTGGGCGAGCGCTGTTGCTTGTCGCAGGACGGATCGCTCATCAGTTGCACCAGCTCGTCGAGCAGGGCCTGCTCCAGCAGGCGCGCGTGCGAATCGCGCAGCTCGCCGGCCATGGCCTGGGCGAACAGCGCGAGCAATCGGCGCCGCGCGTCGGCGAAGCGCTGGGGGGAAACCCTGATCACCGGCTGACGCAGTAACAGATTGAGGTCACTGGCCGACGCCGTGTGCGCCAGCGCCTGCTCGAACAACTCGCGCTCGAAGGTGATGGACAGCAATTGCATGCCCATCGGCATATGGAACATGAACTCCTCGCCGCCGTGCAGGAAGAACAGGCTGCTGTCGTCGACCTCCCGCCCCTGCATCCGCACCGATCCCGGCACATTGATCGGCACCGCAAAGCACATCTTGTTGCGTGGCGCCACGCCGTGCTGCACCACGCGCTGGTTGATCTGCTCGAGGAAAACGTGGCACCCGGTGGTGGTCAACTGCATCAGCGAACTCTCGGCCGAACCGGCGGTGAGCTGGCTGTAGTCCTGGTGCCACTGCTGAATGTTGGCCGCGTGCACGTGCACATCGTGAAACTGGCTGACGCTTTGATTTCTCATCATGCGCGATATTCTCCGCAATTTTTTTATTTTAAAGCCAGCTTCGTGCCAGATAGTCTCACAAAGATCAAATATTGCAATATTTCAACATTATTTCGGGCTCACAAAAAACCGCTGCGCGGCGCGCCGATGTGCCGATTCGGGATACCCGCCCCGGGCAGGTCACGCCGATGATCGGTACACCTGAATAGACCTGCCAGAGACCCATCATGAGTGAAGCCCAGCTTGAAGCCCTCCACTTCTCCGATGCACCGCGCATCATTTCCGGCGCCCTGCCCGGCCCCAAAACCTGCGAGGCCCTGGCGTTGTCGGCGCGCACCGAGTCCATGGCGCGCGGCGGCGGACGCATGCCGATCGCCATGGACCGTGCTTTTGGCGCCACCTTCAAGGACCCGGACGGCAACACCTATATCGACCTCTCCGCCGGCGTCGGCGTGAGCAGCGTCGGCCGTTGCCACCCCAAAGTGGTGCAGGCGATCCGCGATCAATCCGAAGTGCTGATGCACGCCCTGGAAATCAACAGCACCCGGCGCACCGAACTGGCGGCCAAACTCTCCGAGATTGCGCCGGACGGTTTGCGTGGCGACTGCATCACCTTCTTCACCCAGAGCGGCAGCGATGCGCTGGAAGCAGCGATCAAGTTCGCCAAGCGCATTACCGGGCGCCACCAGATCATCGCCTTCCACGGCGGTTACCACGGCGTGTGGAACGCCTCGGGCTCGCTCACCACCGGCACCGCCTACCGCAAGGGCTTCGGCGCGCAGATGGGCGGTGTGATTCATGCGCCCTACCCCTACGCCTATCGCTTCCCGTTCGACACCACGCACAAGAGCGCCGAACAGATCGCCGGCGAGTACGTTGATTACTTGCTGAACACGCCCTACACCGCCGCCGATGACGTGGCGGCGGTGATCGTCGAGCCGGTGCAGGGCGAAGGCGGCTACGTGCCGCCGTCGCCGGAGTTCTTGCAGATTCTGCGCCAGGCGTGCGACCGCAGCGGCACGCTGTTGATCGTCGACGAGGTGCAGTCCGGCGCGGGGCGCACCGGCAAGATGTGGGCAGTGGAGCACTCGGGGGTCAAGCCCGACATGCTCACCTTTGGCAAGGGCATCGGCAGCGACCTGCCGATGGCGGGGTTGATCATGCGTTCGGATCTGGCGGCGCAGATTCCCGATGGGTCGATGCCCAATACCTTCGCGGCAAACTCGCTGTCGGCGGCGGTGGCGCTGACCAATATCGCGATTCTGCAGGACCCGGAGCTGGATCTGCTGGGGCGCGCGCATACGCTGGGGCTGGAGGCGCAGGAGTATATCCGTGGGTTTGGCAGCCGGTTTGTGGGTGAGGTGCGTGGGCGTGGGCTGATGATCGGGATTGAGTTGGTGGAGGATCCGCTGACCAGGGCGCCGCTGGCGCCGCAGAAGATTGGGGCGTTGATGGGGTTTCTGATGAGCCATGGGGTGTTGATGATTCCTTGTGGGCGGTACGGGAATGTGATGCGGGTGATGCCTTCGTTGACGATTACGCGGGGGTTGTTTTTCAGGGCCTTGGATGTGTTTCGGGAGGCTCTGGGGTCGCTTGAGGAGTGAGGCTTTGGACGTGACGCGGGTTTGAGATGTGGGAGCTTGCTTGCCTGCGATAGCGGTTTGACTGGGTACATATCCGGTGCTGGGGTGACGGCTTGGATGGGTTCCGCCCTTACGGCGGGTCACTTTTGGAAAGAGCCCAAAAGTAACCAAAAGGCTCTTGCCCCACCACTCGGCACCTCGCTCAGGCTCGGTGTGCCCGCACGCAGGCTTGAATCCGTGGGCCGCCGCAATGGGCCATCCATGGCCCAGTGCGGCTAACCCGGCGTCCTGCCGGGTTACCCACGAATTCAAGCCTGCGTGCGGCCAGCGTGGTTGACGGGGCGCTTGAGATCAAAGTCAAAAGCAGATCAAAAGCAGATCAAGAGCGGATCAAAAGCAGATCAAAAACGAATTATTTATGGAGGCTGGTATGGGTCAGCGTTTGAATCACTTTATTGATGGCGTGGCCTCTGAGGCTTCGGAGGGTGGGCGGGTTGAGCTGGTCAATCCGGTGACGGAGCAGGTGTATGGCAGTTTTGCGCGGGGTACGGTCGAGGATGTGGATCGGGCGGTGAACGCGGCGTTTGAGCAGCTTGAGCGTGGCGAGTGGAGTCGGTTTGATGGGGCGCAGCGCGCTCGGGTGTTGTTGAAGCTGGCTGATCTGGTGGAGCGCGACAGTGAGTTGCTGGCGGATATGGACGCCGATGCTATCGGGCGTTCGCCGCTGGAGCCGCGTCGGATGGATTTGCCCAATGTGCTTGCCAATCTGCGCGCGGCAGCGGGTTGGGCCAATCAGTTGGAGGGGCGGACCATTCCCAGTGGCGGGTATTTCGGCACCAGAACCCTGTCGTACACCGTGCGTGAGCCGGTGGGTGTGGTCGGGGCCATTGTGCCGTGGAATTCGCCGCTGATGATCACCGTGTGGAAGCTCGCGGCGTTACTGGCCGCAGGCTGCACGGTGGTGATCAAGCCCTCGGAAGAGACGCCGCAGTCGGCCCTGCACCTGGCGGCGCTGGCGCAGGAAGCGGGTTTTCCGGACGGGGTGATCAATGTGGTCACCGGCTACGGCAATGAGGTGGGTCGGGCGCTGTGTGAGCATCCGCACATCGCCAAGATCAGCTTCACCGGCAGCCCCGAAGCCGGGCGTGAGATCCAGCGCACCGCCGGGGTGCTGTTCAAGCATGTCGCCCTGGAACTGGGCGGCAAGAGCCCGCAGATCGTGTTTGACGATGCTTCCTTCGAGGACGCGCTGCGCGGCTGCAGCCTTGGCCTGTTCGCCAATCAGGGCCAGATTTGTGCGGCCGGGTCGCGCATTCTGGTGCAGCGCGGCATCGCCGATCGTTTCGCTGCGGCGCTTGCCGAGGCGGCGCGCGCAGTCAAGGTGGGCGACCCGCGTCAGCCCGGTGTGCAGATGGGGCCGGTCGCGAAGAAAGCGCAATGGGAGCGGGTCAATCGCTATATCCAGCTGGGCATCGACGAAGGCGCCACCCTGCTCGCCGGCGGTGTGTCGAGCCCGGAACAGGGCTGGTTCGTACGCCCGACCATTTTTGCCGACGCACGCAATGACATGGCGATTGCCCGCGACGAAATCTTCGGCCCGGTGGGCACACTCATCCCGTTCGACAACGAAGCGGATGCCGTCGCCCTGGCCAACGACTCCGCCTACGGCCTGGCGGCCACCGTGTGGACCGCCGACCTGGTGCGCGCCCATCGCGTGGCCGCAGCGGTGAAGGCCGGTGCGGTGGGCATCAACTGCTGGAGTCCGCTGGATGCCAACCTGCCCTGGGGCGGCGTCAAGACCAGCGGCATCGGCCGTGAAGGCGGGTTTGGCGGCGCGCTGGCCTATACCGAAGAGAAGGTCATCACGGTGTTGCTACCCCATTGAGCGCAGCCCTTTATCCATGGAGAGATGTCGATGAACACCGAAACGATTGACCGATATCCAACCTCTTTGCGCATGCTGCACTGGGTGCGCGCGGTGCTGATCGCCGGGCTGCTGTGGGCGGGCTGGCATATGACCGGGCTGGCCGATGAAGTGGCAAGCAAATATGAGCTGTATTACCCGTGGCACAAATCCTTCGGGGTGCTGGCGTTCATGCTGGTGCTGGTGCAGATCGTGTTGCGTTGGCGAACGCCGGTGCTGCCGTCACCGCCAGCGACGCTGGCGGCCCATGAGCGGTTTTTGTCACGGCTGGTGCAGCGCGCGATGTATGTGCTGATCGTGGTGGTGCCGTTGATGGGTTACTCGATGTCGAGCACTTACACGATGAGCGATGGGGTGTTTTTTTTCGGGGTGAATCTGCCGGAGTTGCTGGCGAAGAATGATGAGTGGTTTGTGGTGTTTCAGTGGTTGCACAAGGTGTGTGCCTATACGTTGCTTGGGTTGATTGTGGTGCATGTTCTGGGGGCGCTTAAGCATCGGTTTTTTGATAGGGATCCGCGTAATGATGTGTTGCGTCGGATGCTCTGAGGGGTTGTTGGGGGATGCGGCCAAATGTGGGAGGGGGCTTGCTCCCGATGGCGGTCTGACTGGGTATATATTATCCGTTGCTGCGGTAACGGCTGATTACGGTTCCGCCCTTACGGCGGGTCACTTTTGGAAAAGAGCCCCAAAAGTAACCAAAAGGGCTCTTGCCCCACCACTCGGCACCTCGCTCAGGCTCGGTGTGCCCGCACGCAGGCTTGAATCCGTGGGCCGCCGCGATGGGCCATCCTTGGCCCAGCGCGGCTAACCCGGCGTCCTGCCGGGTTACCCACGGATTCAAGCCTGCGTTCGGCCAGCGTGGTTGACGGGGCGCCTGAGATCAAGATCAACAGCCAGATCAACAGCCAGATCAAAAGCAGATCAAAAGCAGATCAAAAGCAGATCAAAAACGGAGCGGTGCTTCTGGCTGCGGCGAAATGGCGCATGCCTTGCGCTTTCACTTGGGCGGTTAACTGCGGCTAAATAGCGGCCCCTTTGTGTCGACTGCCTTGATGCCCATGTTTTCACGCATCAGTCCCTGGATTGCCTGCCTGGCCTTGCTGCTGAATATGCTGGCCATGCCGCTCAGCCGTACCATGCAGGCGCCGGATAGCGGGTTGATGCTGTGGGGTGGGTTCTGTTCGTCGCAGGCTCTGCCGCCGGGCTTTGACAAGCTGGTCGTGCCGTTGAAGTCGGCGCCTGCGTCCGGTGAGATGAAGCACGGTGACTGTTGCTGCGGGCATGCCGGTCTGGCGGCGTTGCCGTCCAGTCATTACCGCCATTTTCTGCCGCGTTATGCACCGGACAGTGTCCTTGATGATCCGCTGCTGCCTGCGCTGCATCCCAGGATTCGCTGGCCGAGCCTGAGTCCGCGCGCCTCCCCTGTGACCTGATTGCCCGATCTTCATGTTTCAGCCGCGCGATTGCGTGGCTGAACGTCCTTGACGTTTTTCAGGTTTCAGGAAGCGTGCCTTATGCCTGCTCCATTTACTCTGCCGCGCGCAAAGCGTGTGGCTGTGCCCTGCTCACTCTGGCCGATGCTCTCGGTGAGCCTGCTTGCCTTTTCTTCATTGGCCTCGGCGGACGAAAGCGCTGCCCTCACCCTTGGCGCTGTCGCGATCCAGGGCACCAGCGGTGAAAGTGGCCCGCTCGGCACGCGCGGCGTGCCCGGTTCGGTGGACATCCTCGGCGCCGATGTCGTGGAGAAAATGCCGGTCAACTACAGCTGGGAGCTGTTCAGCCGAGCGCCGGGGGTGATGCTTACCGAGTTCAACCAGGGCACCACCTCCGGCAAGATTTCGTTTCGCGGTTTCAACGGCGAAGGTGAAGTGAACGCGGTCAAGCTGCTGATCGACGGCATCCCCAGTAACAGCAACGACGGCAACATGCCCTTCATGGACATGATTTTCCCGCTGGAACTGGACAGCATCGAAGTGGTGCGCGGCACCAGCGATGCCCGTTACGGCCTGAACAACATCGCCGGTAACGTGAACATGCTCACCCGCACCGGCGGCGACTACACCCGTGCGCGCATCCGTTACGGCAGCGATGACACCCGTGAAACCCAGTTCGCCAAAGGCATCGAGAGCAGCAACTGGACGCAGAATTACTTTTTCGCCTACCAGAAAGCGGACGGCTATCGCGATCACGCCGAGGCGGACAAAGTCTCGCTGTCCGGCAAGTGGTTCTATACCCCGGACGACAATCGCTACCGCATCGGCCTGATCGCCCGCCATTACGAAACCGAGGCCGAGGAACCCGGTTATCTGAGTGCCGACGATGCGCACCAGCATCCCCGCATGAGCAATGTCTACAACGCCAGCGACAAAGGCACGCGGCGCATGAATCAGCTCAGCCTGCACCTTGATACCGAGCTGGCCGAGACGCTTTCGTGGTCGGCGAAAACCTACCTCAATACCTTCGATGATCGACGCTGGACCCAGTACTGGCGCACCAGCGCCCAGCAGGAACGTGACGCGTACGAAACCCAGTACGGCGCTCTCACTTCCCTGACCTGGCGCCCCGTCGTCAGCGGGCTGTACCACTTCGCCCTGGAAGGCGGCACGGATATCCAGCGTCAGCAGAACACCAGCGAGCGCTACCGCACCCTGGACCGCGCGCGCCAGGCGCAGACCCGGGATCAGCAGTTCGACTTCAACACCGTCGGTGCGTACGTGCAGGCCGAGATTCAACCGTTCGAATCGCTGAAGATCATCCCCGCGTACCGCGTCGACCGGATCCAGGGTGACTTCACCAATGCAATGACCGGCACGGACTACGCCATCAACGACTACGGGCTGATCAAGCAACCCAAGCTCAGCGTGGTGTATTCGCCCTGGAACGTGGCCAGCGTCTACGCCAATTGGGGCCGCACCTTCCAGGTGGGCACCGGGGCAGCCGCCTACAAGATCCCGCCGCGTGACACCGACCTTGCGCCCTCGATCAACGAGGGCTGGGAAACCGGTATCACGTTCACCCCTGCCGACTGGGTCGATGGGCGCATTGCCTACTGGCAACAGGAGGCCAGCGGCGAAGTCAGCCGCCGGCTCAACGACCCCAGCGGCGAGTCGGACAATGTCGGCCAGACCCGCCGCTGGGGCTACGACGCGCAGCTCAACCTGCACCCGAACGCGCGCACCGAGATCTGGCTGGCCTACGCCTGGCAGTACTCGAAAATCCTCCAGCCCAGCGCGACCCTACCGGGCAGCAAAGGCCGCGAGATCGACCACATCCCCCATCATTTGTACAACGCCGGCATTCGTTACCAGGCCACACCGGCCCTGCAACTCAGCGCGTGGATGAATGGGCAGACTCACTACTATCTGGAGCGGGAGAACACCCAGGGCACTTACGGCGGTTATGTGTTGATGAACCTTGGTGCCGTTTACCGGGTGACGGAGTCGGTCAGTGTTGATCTGCAGTTGAAGAACCTCACTAACCGTTACTACGAATATGCGTGGTATGACCCGGATGGGGCCAGGGCATCGCTGCATTCGCCGGGGGATGGGCGGACGCTGATGAGTGGGGTGACGTTGGACTTTTAGGGTTTGGTGTACCTCTGCGTTATTTCCATCAAAAGCAGACTGTGTTCTATCTGATCCATGGAGATCCAAATGTGGGAGGGGGCTTGCTCCCGATAGCGTTGTGTCAGCTACCAATAAGCTGACTGACACTCAGCCATCGGGAGCAAGCCCCCTCCCACATTTTTATAGCGTTCGGCAAAAAAATCGGTCGATTTTAAGCTCGAGCAAGCAACTCCAACCCCTCCTGCAACGCCGGAAACAAACTGTTATTAAAGTTGTTCCACCGCAGCTCAAGGATAGTGTCCTCAGGCGAAATCTGCGTCTTGAGCACGTCATGCAACACCTCCCCCGAGTCGATCCCGTTGTCCACGTAATGAAACGACGCCCCGGTGAGATAAAGCGGTTCACACGGCCTGGTTTCCCGGGTGGTCCAGTCCACCACCGCCTCGCCGCGCGCACCATACAGCGCATTCCAGGTCGCATAGGCCCCCCGACGCTCATACGGCGATTCAATACGGGTGATGCCCGGATGAATATTCATGATCCGCCGCGCAAACGGCGCGCCCGGACGCACCAGTTCATCGAGGATCACCAGCAGACCATCGAGCACCACGATATCGGCTTTCAATTCCACCAGCGTGTCATGCAGGCGACGCTCGAAGTCCTGCTTGCCGGCAATGTGTTCGGCGCTGCCCCGGGGTAAACGGCGGTAGGTGGACGGTACACTCAGCAGCAGGTCGTTGACCCGCTTGCCCTGCACCCGCAGGTCCGCCGGGTACAACCACTGGCGGCCCGGCTCGCAGGCAAAGCCGTAATCGGCAACCAGCGCCTGATCCCGCGGGTTGTGTTCGTCATCGTCATACACCACGCCCACCAGGTCATAAGCCTGGCCCAGCGGTGTGTCGTTGAGCGCCCCCACCAGAAATTCCAGCACCGACGTCATGTAGCGCTCGTGGTCCTTGTAGGCCACCGGCTGCCCGGCCTTGTCGGCGGCGGCATTGCGCAGGGACCACACATACACCAGGTTTTTCTTTGTCATGTTTTCGCTCTCGCTGAAGGAACCGCGCACGGCGTCGCTACGCGTGCGCCTGCAGAACAAGAACGAACCAGCGTGCGGGCAATTTATCCGCTGCGGCCCACCCCCCGGCACACCGGGCTAAATAGTCGCCCCGGCGCTTCGTTTGTCATGGGTAAGGGTCTGTGTGCCCAGCCCCCTCTTTTTGACTTTCCGGGAAGTATTTATGACCGATGCCAAACGCGGCGCCTTCAACGGCTTGCTCGCACTGATCAGGCCCTTTCGCACCATCGTGACGGTGTCCGTTGCGCTGGGCATGGTCGGCGGCCTCGCCATCACCCTGCTGCTGGCCACCATCAACAATGCCCTGCATTCGCCCGACGGCATGACCCAGGGCGTGGTCATGACCTTTGCCGCGCTGTGCGTGGTGGCACTGGTCAGCTCGATCATTTCCGACATCGGCACCAACTATGTGGGCCAACGCATCATCGCGGCGCTGCGCAAGGACCTGGGCGAGAAAGTCCTGTCAGCGCCCATCGGCCAGATCGAGCGCTACCGCTCGCACCGCCTGATCCCGGTGCTGACCCACGACGTCGACACCATCAGCGATTTCTCCTTCGCGTTCACCCCGCTGGCCATCGCCGCCACGGTCACCCTCGGCTGCCTGGGCTACCTGGCGTACCTGTCGGTGCCGATGTTCCTGATGATGGTGGTGGCGATTATCATCGGCAGCACCGTGCAATTCATTGCCGGCGGCAAGGGCATCCAGGGCTTTGACCTGGCTCGCGGGCATGAGGATGAGTTGCAGCGTTACTACAACGCCATCGCCTCGGGCGCCAAGGAACTGCGCATGCACCGTCCACGGCGCTACCGCATGAACACCCACCGCATCCAGGAAACCGCCGACCTGATCAGCGATATCCAGGTGCGGTCGGTGAATATCTACATTCTCGCCAAGACCTTCGGTTCGATGCTGTTCTTCGTGGTCATCGGCCTGGCCCTGGCGATGCAGGCGTACCGGCCCAACCCGGATCCAACCGTGATTACCGGTTTCGTGCTGGTGCTGCTGTACATGAAAGGCCCGCTGGAGCATTTGCTGGGCTACCTGCCGGTGGTGGGCAAGGCGAAGATTGCGTTCGGCCGTATCAGCGAGCTGTCGGAACGTTTCTCGTCGCCGGAGCCGCACCTGCTGATGGACGACAGCGAAGCACCGAAATCGCTGGTCCACAGCCTCGAACTCAAGGGCGTGAGCTACAGCCCGCCGGCGGTCGAAGGCAGCGAGCCGTTCCACCTGGGCCCGATCGACTTGAGCATCAAGCAAGGCGACATCGTATTCATCGTCGGCGAAAACGGCAGCGGCAAGACCACCCTGATCAAACTGCTGCTGGGCCTGTACCCGCCCCAGGCCGGCGAAATCCGCCTCAATGGCGAAGCGGTGACCGCCACCGAACGCGACGATTATCGACAGTTGTTCACCACGGTGTTCTCCGACTACTACCTGTTCGACGACCTGGTGCAGGGCAGCGCCACCCAGTCGCTGGACAGCGCCAGCAAGTACCTGGAGCGCCTGGAAATCGCGCACAAGGTGAGCGTCAAGGACGGCGTATTCAGCACCAC
Organism: Pseudomonas sp. PvP025; assembly: GCF_017832155.1. Taxonomy (NCBI): domain Bacteria; kingdom Pseudomonadati; phylum Pseudomonadota; class Gammaproteobacteria; order Pseudomonadales; family Pseudomonadaceae; genus Pseudomonas; species Pseudomonas sp. PvP025. The sequence continues at coordinate 1,559,144 of NZ_JAFIBJ010000001.1, forward strand.
CGACCTCTCCACCGGCCAACGCAAACGCCTGGCGCTGGTGAACGCCTGGCTCGAAGAGCGTCCGGTGCTGGTGTTCGACGAATGGGCCGCCGACCAGGACCCGGCCTTTCGCCGCATCTTCTACACCGAGCTGCTGCCGGACCTCAAACGCCTGGGCAAAACCATCATCGTGATCAGCCACGACGACCGCTATTTCGACATCGCCGACCAGCTGGTGCGCCTGCGCGCTGGCCAGGTGGTGCACGAGATGGAACCGGCGTGAATTTTATTTTCCGGTTTCCCCAGGTAGGAACGTCTCACTAGTGGTAATGAGAATTGACCTCAATAAACACTTAGAATTGCCCACTTAAAAACATAGAAGAGAAAGCATCCATGCCAGCACGTCTCGGTCTCAGCCCCCTGAGCAAAGCGCTATCCATGCGCCGGGCCCTGAACATCAACCTTCTTCCGAGTGCCCTTCTGCTTGCGGTATCGCTGCCGATTGCAGGCTATGTACAGGCCCAGGAGGTCGAGTTGAATATTCCTGCACAGCCGCTGGGGAGCGCGTTGCAGGAATTCGGCCGGCAGACCAATGTGCAGGTGTTGTATAGCCCGGGGGATGTGCAGGGCAAGAACAGTAACGCGGTCAAAGGCAAGCTGGACCCGCAACTGGCAATTGGCACCCTGCTGGCAGGCACCTCGACCCGCCACAGCCTCAGCGGCAATTCGCTGACCGTCACCGCCGCGGGGGCCGCGACCGGTCTGGAGCTGAGCCCCACCCAGGTCACCGGCAACATGCTCGGCAACGTCACCGAAAACACCGGCTCCTATACGCCGGGCTCCATCGCGACCTCAACACGCCTGGTCCTGACGCCAAAGGAAACACCGCAGTCGGTAACCGTCGTCACCCGTCAACACATGGATGACTTCGGCCTGAACAACGTGGATGACGTGATGCGCCACACGCCGGGCATTACCGTTTCCGCCTTCGATACCGAGCGCAGCAACTACTACGCCCGGGGTTTCTCCATCAATAACTTCCAGTACGACGGGATTCCGTCCACCTCGCGCAACGTTGCCTACTCGGCAGGTAACACCCTGAGCGACATGGCGATCTACGACCGGGTCGAAGTGCTCAAGGGCGCCACCGGCCTGCTGACCGGTGCAGGTTCGCTGGGTGCAACCATCAACCTGGTGCGTAAAAAACCCACCGCCGACTTCCAGGGCCACGCCTCCCTGGGCGCCGGTTCCTGGGACAACTACCGCAGCGAGCTGGACGTCAGCGGGCCGCTGACCGAAACCGGCAATGTGCGTGGACGCGCCGTCGCCGCCTACCAGGACAAGCACTCGTTCATGGACCGCTATGAACGCAAGAGCCCGACCTACTACGGCATCATGGAGTTCGACCTGTCGCCCGATACCATGCTGACGGTCGGCGGCGACTATCAGGACAGCCTGCCCAAAGGCTCTTCGTGGTCGGGCAGCTTTCCGCTGATCGACGCCCAGGGCAATCGCAACAACGTGAAGCGCTCGTTCAACAACGCCGCCGACTGGAGCAGTTGGGAGCAGTACACCCGCACCGCCTTCGCCATGGTCGAGCACGACCTCGGTGGTGGCTGGGTCACCAAGCTGCAACTGGACCACAAGATCAACGGTTACCACGCGCTGATGGGTTCGATTCAGGGCGATACCCCGGCCCTGGACGGCACCTCGCAGCTCACCTCGGGCAAGTACACCGGTGAAACCGTCAGTGACTCGGGCGACCTGTACGTGAGCGGTCCATTCAGCCTGGGTGGCCGCGAGCATGAGCTGGTATTCGGAGGCTCCATCAGCGCCTCGGAGTGGAAGGGCAACGGCTACTGGAACCTTGCACCCAACCTGGTCGACTTCAACAACTGGCACGGTAACGCCCGCGAACCGGACTGGGGTCAGTCACAATCAAAAATCGACGACACCATACGCCAGACCGGCATGTACATGACCACCCGCCTGAACCTCGCCGACGACCTCAAGCTGTTGCTTGGCGGCCGCGTGGTCAACTACACGGTGACCGGCAATAACCCGACCTACCGGGAGTCGGGACGTTTTGTACCTTATGTCGGTGCGGTCTACGACCTAAACGATACCTACTCGGTCTACGCCAGCTATACCGATATTTTCATGCCGCAGGAAAGCTACAACCGCGACAGGAACGACAAACTGCTTGAGCCGGACGAAGGCCAGAACTGGGAGCTGGGCATCAAGGCAGACTTCCTGGATGGCCGTGTGAATGCCAGCGCCGCCTACTTCGAGATCCATGAAGACAACCGTTCCGTGTCGGACGACGACTACAACAACTTGAAGCCTACGCCGTCGAACTATGCGTTCAAGGGCACCCAGGCCGTGACCAAGGGTTACGAGCTGGAGATGTCCGGCGAAATCGCTCCGGGCTGGCAACTCCAGGGCGGTTATACCCACAAGATTGTGCGTGACGACAAGGACGTGAAAATTTCCACGTTCGAACCGGAAGATCAGGTCAGCCTCTACACCACGTACAAACTCAAGGGCAACCTGGACAAGTTGACCGTCGGCGGTGGCGCTCGCTGGCAGAGCGTTGGCTGGCAGGACATCTACAACAGCCCACGTGGCGGTTACGAGGAGTTCTCTCAGAAGGCTTACTGGCTGGTGGACGCGATGGCGCGTTATCAATTCACCAAAAACGTGTCGGCCACGTTGAACATCAACAACGTCTTCGACAAGTCCTACTACACCAACATCGGTTTCTATAACTCCGCCGCTTATGGCGAACCCCGTAACTTCATGCTCAGCACTCGCTGGGACTTCTAAGGCGCGTCAAATCACCGGATGACGGTGTGAATTAAAACGCCTCGGACCTTAAAGGCCCGGGGCGTTTTTGTGTGTGCCGCCACGCCCAACCTGCGACCTAGCGCTGTCACGCAGCAAACTGGAGCCTCTGTGGCGAGCGGGCTTGCCCCGCGTTGGGGTGCGAAGCGCCCCCAATCAAGCAAAACGCGGTGTACCTGATACGGCTCAGCGCCTGGCTTTGGGGCTGCTGCGCAGCCCAACTCAGGACAAGCCTGCTCGCCACAGGGGATCTGCACTTAACTGAACGGAGTTAGGGCGCGCCCTGCAACATCAGGCCGGAGCCTCTGTGGCGAGCGGGCTTGCCCCGCGTTGGGGTGCGAAGCGCCCCCAGTCGAGCAAAACGCGGTGTACCTGATACGGCTCAGCGCCTGGCTTTGGGGCTGCTGCGCAGCCCAACGCAGGACAAGCCTGCTCGCCACAGGGGATCTGCACTTAACTGAACGGAGTTAGGGCGCGCTGCAACATCAGGCCGGAGCCTCTGTGGCGAGCGGGCTTGCCCCGCGTTGGGGTGCGAAGCGCCCCCAGTCGAGGAAAATACGCTATACCTGACACCTCTCAGAGCCTGGTTTTAGGGCTGCTGCGCAGCCCAACGCAGGACAAGCCTGCTCGCCACAGGGGATCTGCGCTTAACTGAACGGAGTTAGGGCGCGCCCTGCAACATCAGGCCGGAGCCTCTGTGGCGAGCGGGCTTGCCCCGCGTTGGGGTGCGAAGCGCCCCCAATACAGCAAAACGCGGTGTACCTGATACGGCTCAGCGCCTGGCTTTGGGGCTGCTGCGCAGCCCGACGCAGGACAAGCCTGCTCGCCACAGGGGATCTGCACTTAACTGAACGGAGTTAGGGCGCGCCCTGCAACATCAGGCCGGAGCCTCTGTGGCGAGCGGGCTTGCCCCGCGTTGGGGTGCGAAGCGCCCCCAGTCGAGCAAAATGCGGTGTACCTGATACGGCTCAGCGCCTGGCTTTGGGGCTGCTGCGCAGCCCAACGCAGGACAAGCCTGCTCGCCACAGGGGATCTGCGCTTAACTGAACGGAGTTAGGGCGCGCCCTGCAACATCAGGCCATCGCAGCGGCGAAGCTGCGAACGAATTCGGCGTTATCGATCAACCGATCATGGCTGGTCTCGATCAGTACCGAGCGTTCTATCGCTGATTGCCCGGTGACTTCCAGCATGCTTGCCTCAATCAACTGGCGATGCACCCCGGTACGGCTCAAGGCCGCCCACCAGCAACTGATCGGTGCCTTGATTGCCTTGAAGTCGGCATCATGCAGGCGCTGGCCGAGAATGCGGTCAACTTCCCAGGAAATCTGCGCCTCGTGACCACTGAGCAACTCATCCTTGAGTTCACGGAAGCGCTCACCCAGGGTCTGCTCTGCCCAGCGGCTGAATTCGGCCCACTGCTCGCCCTCCTCGGCGCCTGCCTGTCGCAGTGCTGACCATTGAGCATGAATGTGCCGCGATGACTCGGGAAACATCACCTCCAGCAACTCCACGCGCCGATCATTGGCAGAAACTTCCCGCTCGTCGACCATGACCGCCGTCGCCCAAAACGGCTTGACCCACTGCGGCGGCGAGGCGTCGATCCAACCGACACATTCCACTTGCCGTCCCGCCTGCTCCAGGCCGTAGGCAACCTCCATCGCCAGGTTGCCCCCCAGAGACCAACCGGCCAAGCGAAATGGGCCCTCGGGCTGGGCCTTCAACAATTGCGCCGTGTAATCCTCAACCATCGCAGCCCAGGCAGGCACTTCGCTGCCCTTCTCGGCCAAGGCACGACACATCACTCCCATTACCGGCCGTTGCTCACGCAAGGCAAGGGCAATCGCCTTGTAGCAATGCACCGAACCGTAGCTGGGATGGAACAGGTACAACGGTGTTCCCTGAGTCTGGCTGTTGAGCTTCACGATCAACGACTGCCCGGCACTTCCCTCAAGGCATGCCGCCTGCCCTGCGACCGTCGGGTTGAGCATCAACTGACTGACCGACAGCTCCGCGCCGACCGCCTTGCGAATGCGCTCCTTGAGCATCAACACCAACAACGAATGACCACCCGACTCAAAGAAATTGTCTTCGATGCCGACCTGCTCAACCTCCAGAACCTCGCGCCACACCGCCACCAGCGTTTGCTCAAGCGGATTGCGCGCAGCCACGAAACGTCGCTCATGCACGCTGGCGTCCGGCGCGGGCAAGGCCTTGCGGTCCAGCTTGCCATTGGGGCTCAGCGGCATCCGCTCCAACAGTACCCACTGCGCAGGCACCATGTAGTCCGGCAGATGCGCCAGCAAGTGAGCGCCCAAGGCGTCACGCCACGCCTGGGTCGACTCCTGCAGCACCAGATAACCTACGAGGTACTTTCCTTCATGGACCTGCACCGAGGCCTCGCGCACCTGTGGATGCTCGAGCAAGCGTGCCTCAATTTCACCCAGCTCGATGCGCAAACCACGCAGTTTTACCTGATGATCAAGACGCCCGATGTACTCGATCACGCCATCCATGCGCTGGCGCACCCGGTCGCCCGTGCGGTACAACCGCTCGCCAGGCTGGAACGGGCACGGCACGAAGCGTTCGGCGGTGAGGCCCGGGCGTCGATGATAACTGCGCGCCAGCCCGACGCCGCCCAGGTATAACTCACCGGCGACACCGGCGGCGACCGGCTGCAACTGCGCGTCCAGCACGTGCGTGCGCAGATTGGCGATTGGCCGACCAATCGGCACGCTGTCGCGCTGCTCATCCACGCATGTCCAATGGGTCACATCGATGGCAGCTTCCGTCGGCCCATACAGATTGAACAGGCCAGCGTTCGGCAGTTTGGCGAACACCTTTTGCTGGGCGTCCACAGGCAACGCTTCGCCACTGCAGATGATGCGCTGCAAACCCTTACAACGGGCGGCCTGCGGATCCTGGAGGAATGCCTGCAGCATCGAAGGCACGAAATGCAGGGTGGTCACCTGTTGCCGATTGATCAGCTCCACCAGACGTGACGGGTCGCGATGATCGCCAGGGGCGGCGACCACCAGTCGAGCGCCGGTCATCAAGGGCCAGAAAAACTCCCATACCGAAACGTCGAAGCTGAACGGTGTCTTTTGCAGCACCGTATCGTCGGCGTCGAGTGCGTAAGCCTGCTGCATCCACAGCAAGCGGTTGGTCAACGCGCAGTGGCGGTTGCCCGCGCCCTTCGGCTGGCCGGTGGAGCCAGAGGTGTAAATGACGTAGGCAAGGTTTTCAGCATCCACGGCCACGTCAGGATTGGTATCGGCATAGGCGCTCAGCCAGCGATCACCCTGTTCCACCAGCAGGCAGCGCTCGGGATCACTGATCGGCAGGGCCTGCATCACGTGCGCCTGGGTCAACAGCAGATGCACCTGGCTGTCCTCCAGCATGTAGGCCAGGCGGTCGCGCGGGTAGTCAGGGTCAAGCGGCACATAGGCGCCACCGGCCTTGAGCACGGCCAGAAGCGCCACCACCATTTCGATGGAACGCTCCATCGCCACACCCACCAGCACGTCCGGCCCTACACCCTGCTGTATCAGGCGGTGCGCCAGACGGTTGGCGCGAGCATTCATCTGCGCATAGCTCAGCGACTCTGCGGCAAACACCAAAGCCTGGGCATCCGGTGTACGGCTGACCTGCGCTTCGATCAACTGCTGCACGCTGTGCTGCAACGGATAATCCCGCGCCGTGTCGTTCCACTGTTCGAGCATCACCTGTTCTTCCACAGGCTCCAGCAGCGTCAACTGACTGACCCGCTGGTGTGGATCACCCAGCATGGCCTGCAACAGGTTCTGCCAATGACGCGCCATACGCTTGGGCGTGGCGGCGTCGAACAGGTCAGTGGCGTAAGTCAGGATGGCGCCCAACCCATCGCCGGTTTCCTGGGTGTCGAGGCTCAGGTCGAATTGCGCGGTCTGTGTCCCCCAATCCAGCCCTTCAATGGTCAGGTCCGGCAGTTGCTGGCCAGTGCTGGCCAGCCGCGCCTGGCTCTGGTGATTGAACATCACCTGGAACAGCGGGTTATGGCTCAGGCTGCGTTCCGGCTGCAGCGCCTCCACCAGTTGCTCGAACGGCAGGTCCTGATGGCTCTGCGCATCCAGCGCCCGGCGCTTGGCCTGCTGCAACAATTGGGTGACCGTCAGTTGGGCATCGATGTCGCCCTTGAGCACCTGTGTATTGACGAAGAAACCCACCAGACGTTCGGTCTCAACTCGATTTCGATTGGCGATCGGCACGCCGACACGAATGTCCTGCTGGCCGCTGTAACGGTGCAGCAAGCTCTGAAACGAGGCGAGCAAGACGATGAACAGCGTGACATTTTCGCGCTGGGCCAGGGCCTTGAGCCCCGCCACCAACGCCGGGTCAAGGCTGATCTCCAGGCTGGCGCCACGAAAGCTCTGTACCGCAGGGCGTGGCCGATCAATCGGCAGCTCCAGAACTGGCTGTTCGCCACCCAGCAACGCCTGCCAGTAAGCGAGTTGGCGATCACGCTCACCGGCGGCCATCCAGTCACGCTGCCACTGCGCATAGTCGGCGTACTGAATCGGCAACGCTGGCAGTTGCAGGTCCTCGCCCTCGCTGTAAGCGGCGTATAACTGCACCAGCTCATCCACCATCACTTGCATCGACCAGCCGTCGGACACGATGTGATGCTGCACCAGCACCAATACATGGTCGTCTTCGGCCAGGCGCAATAACGTCACGCGCAGCAACGGCCCCTGTTGCAGGTCGAAAGGTCGCGCAATCTCGGCCTCGACCAGACGTTGCAAATCAGCTTCAGTGGCCCGCGCCTGCACAATGTCCACTGCGCCCACTTCACGCACTACTTGCACGGCACGGCCTGCGTCCTGATACACCTGAGTGCGCAGGCTTTCATGCCGGGCCACCAGTGTTGCGAAGCTGCGCTGCAACGCCAGCGGGTCCAGCCAGCCACGCAGGCGCAATGTGCTGGGCACGTGGTAGGCGGCGCTGTGCGGGTCCAATTGCCAGAGGAACCATTGACGTTCCTGGGCATACGAGAGCGCCAACGGCCGTTGACGACTGACCGGCAGGATCGGCGGCGCGCTCGCCAACGATGCTTGCGGGTCGCTCAACGCCTCGACGAAACCCTGCAGCCGCGGTTGCTCGAACAGGGTTCTGAGGGGCACCTCTGTGCCCAACAAATGACGCAGACGCGAGATCACCTGCATCGCCAGCAGCGAGTGGCCACCGGACTCGAAGAAATGATCGGCCAGGCCGACTTGCTCCACGCCCAACACCTCGGCCCAGATGGCCGCCACCTGCTGCTCCAGCTCACTCTGCGGCGCCACATACACCTGCTGCATCAGACTCACATCCGGCACGGGCAGGCCCTTGCGGTCGAGCTTGCCGTTGGGGGTCAGCGGCATGCGCTCGAGGAACATCAGATGGGTGGGCACCATGTAGTCGGGCAAGCGGGTTTTCAGGGCGCTGCGCAAGGTTTCGCGCGCGCTCGATTGGGCGACGGCGTCCGTGAGCAGGGCCGTGTCCAGCGGCACCACGTAGGCCACCAGTTGTTTGCCGGTCGGGCCTTCCTGGGCCACCACCACGGTTTCGCCGACACTTGGCTGCTCACGCAGACGCGCTTCGATTTCGCCCAGTTCGATACGAAAACCACGGATTTTAACCTGATGGTCAACCCGGCCCAGGTAGTCCACCACCCCGTCCGGGCGGCCTCGGGTCAGGTCGCCGCTGCGATAGACGCGGCTGCCGGGCTGGCCGAACGGGTCCGGCACAAAGCGTTCGGCGGTGAGTGCCGGGCGCTCCAGGTAACCGCGCGCCACGCCCTCGCCGCCCAGGTACAACTCACCGGCCACGCCGATGGGCTGCAGATTGAGTTGCGCGTCGAGCACGTAGCCGCTGCGATTGCCCAGCAGCGTGCCGATGGGTGCGTACACGGCGCCGCACGGATCGCCCCGGCACGCTTTCCACAGCAAGGGGGTGACTACGGTTTCCGTGGGGCCGTAGCCATTGAACAGGTAGGTGGGCTTGAGTGCGCGCCAGGCCAGGTCATAGCTGGCCTGCGCCACGGCATCGCCGCCGAAGCAGTAGACCCGCACGGCCGGCGGGTTGCCGTCGCGTTCGGCGTGTTCGGCCAGTTGTTGCAGGTACACCGGCGGGAACACCGCCATGGTCACGTGATGGCGGTGCATTTGCTGGTAGGTGTACTCAGGCAGCCACAGGCTGTCGTCACGGATCAGCACGCTGGCGCCATTGATCAGCGGGTGCATCCAACCCTCGTGGGAGCCATCGAAAGCAAATGACATGAAGTGCAGTTCGCAGTCGGCCGGGCCGGTTTCATAGCGCTCGCCGGTGGCGATGATGTGCGCCACCAGCGGGCCGTGCGCCACCGCCACGCCCTTGGGCATGCCGGTGGAGCCGGAGGTGTAGATCACGTAGGCCAGGTTGTCGCCGTGCAGCGCGACATCCGGTGCGGTGTGGTTGTCGTCGGACCAGACGTGCAACTGGTCCACCGCCAGGGCTTGCAGCCCTTCGGGAATCGGCAAGCGCTGCTGCACCGCCGAGTGCGTCAGCAGTAACCGCGAACGGCTGTCCTGCAGCATGTACAGCAGACGATCACGCGGGTATTCGATGTCCAGCGGCACATACGCGCCGCCAGCCTTCATCACGGCGAGGAACGCCACCATGATCTCGGCGCTGCGCGGCATGGCAATCGCCACCCGCACTTCCGGGCCGACACCACGGGCGATCAGCGCCTGGGCCAGGCGGTTGGCACGACGGTCGAGTTCACCATAGGTGAGCTGTTCGTCAGCGAACTTCACCGCCACCGTATGCGGTGTTTCCTGCGCACGGTCGGCGACCAGTTGGTGCACCAGACGCCGGGACGAGAAGCCTGCGGCGCTGCGATCCCACAGTTCAAGGATCTGCTGCTGTTCGGCAGCGTCCAGCAGATTCAACTGGCCGAGGGCTTGCTGCGGGTTGGCGACCATGCCCTGCAGCACGTTCTGCCAGTGCCGGGCCATGCGGTGCACGGTGCCGGCGTCGAACAGGTCCCTGGCATAGCCGAGGGTGGCCCAGATGCCCTCGGCGGACTCCTGGATATCCAGGTCAAGATCGAAATGCGCGGTCTTGCTTTCCCACGCCAGGCCTTCCACCCACAGCGTCGGCAGTTGCTGCTGGACCTGGGCCTGGCCGACGTCGGTCTGGTGGTTGAACATCACCTGGAACAGCGGGTTATGGCTCAGGCTGCGTTCCGGTTGCAGCGCTTCCACCAGTTGCTCGAACGGCAGGTCCTGATGGGCTTGCGCCTCCAGCGCACGCTGGCGGGTCTGCTGCAACAGTTGCTCGACGCTCATCTGCCCGTGAAGGTCGGCCTTGAGTACCTGGGTGTTGACGAAGAAGCCGATCAGGCGCTCGGTCTCGCTGCGGTTGCGGTTGGCAATCGGCACGCCGACGCGGATTTCTTCCTGGCCACTGTAGCGATGCAGCAAGGTCTGGAAAGACGCCAACAGCAGCATGAACAGGGTCACGCCCTGCTGCCGGGCCAGGGCCTTGAGGCCCTCGGTCAGTTCGGGCGCCAGCTCGAACGCCAGCCGCGCGCCTTGATGGCTTTGCACCGCCGGGCGTGGGCGGTCAAACGGCAACTCCAGCACGCTCTGCTCGCCGCCGAGCATCTCGCGCCAGTAGGCCAACTGACGCTCCTTCTCGCCCGCCTCCATCCAGTTGCGCTGCCACAGCGCATAGTCCGCATACTGGATCGGCAACGCCGGCAACTGCACGTCCTCGCCCTGGCTGTAAGCGGCATAGAGCTGCACCAGTTCCTCGACCATCAGTTGCATCGACCAGCCATCGGAGACGATGTGATGCTGCACCAGCACCAGCACATGCTCATCGGCGGCCAGGCGCAGCAACGCCACACGCAGCAACGGGCCTTGCTGCAGGTCGAAGGGCTCGGCGATCAGCGCTTCGACGCGCGCCTGGAGTCGGGTTTCGTCGACCTCGGCCAGCGTGATCGGCAGCGCCAGGTGGGGCTCGATCACTTGAACCGTGCGGTCCGGGTCCTGGCGCAAGCGCGTGCGCAGGCTTTCGTGGCGGGCCAGCAGGGTGTCGAAACTGCGCTGCAAGGCCGCCGGGTCCAATTGCCCTTTCAGGCGCAAGGCGCTGGGGATATGGTACGCCGCGCTTGACGGCTCCAATTGCCACAGGAACCACTGGCGCTCCTGAGCGTAGGACAGCGGCAAGGGCTGTTCGCGCCCTGCCGGCAGCAACGGCGGCGCCTTAGAGAGCGTAGTGTCCGGGGTGTGCAAGGCGGCGACAAACGCGTCCAGCCGAGGGTGCTCGAACAGCGCCTTGAGCGGCACTTCCAGGCTGAGCGTGTGGCGAATCCGCGACACCACTTGCATCGCCAGCAGCGAATGCCCGCCCAGCTCGAAGAAGTGCTGATTCAGGCCCACACGCTCGGCGCCGAGAATAGCGGCCCAGATCGCCGCCACCTGCTGCTGCAGCGGCGTGACCGGCTCCAGCCAGTCCGGTTGCAACGCGCTCGCGTCGGGTTTGGGCAACGCCTGGCGGTCCAGCTTGCCGTTAGGGTTGAGCGGCATGCGGTCGAGGAAGATCAGGTGCGCCGGCACCATGTAATCGGGCAGGTGTTCGCGCAACGTTGCCATCAGCACCGCGCCGGCCTCGCCGCGCGCGGCTTCGTCCAGCGGTTGCGCGGGCACCAGATAGGCCAGCAGTTGATTGTCAGCCGCCAGCAGCAACGCTTCGCGCACACTCTGTTGGGCCAGCAGCAGGGTTTCGATCTCACCCAGTTCGATGCGAAAACCGCGCACCTTCACCTGATGGTCGACCCGCCCGACGTACTCGACAATCCCGTCGGCGCGGTAGCGCGCCAGGTCGCCGGTGCGGTAAAGGCGCGCGCCAGCGTCGCTGAACGGGTTGGCGACAAAGCGCTCGGCCGTCAGGGCTGGCCGCTTCAGATAGGCACTGGCCAGGCCCAGGGCGCCGGCAATGTAGAGTTCGCCCACGGCGCCGGGAGGCAGCAGGTTGAGGTCGCGGTCGAGCACGTACAGCCCGCGCCCGGGCAGCGCACGGCCAATCGGGCTGGCGGTCACACCGTTGATGACGCCGGGGTCGGTGCAGTCCAGCACACTCGAGACCACCGTGGCCTCGGTGGGTCCGTAGGTATTGAGCAGGCGCACATGGCCCAGCCCCGCCCGTTGCCACAGCTGCGGGCCATCGAGCGGCATGGCTTCACCGCCGATATGGATCTGGCGCAACGCACCATAAGAGCGGGTGCCCGCTTGCAGGCAATCCTGCAGAAACAGTTTCCAATAGGCCGTGGGCAAGTCGGCCAGGGTGATGCCCTGCTCGATGATCTGCCGGTACAACTGCGCGCCATCCCACAACTGCGGGCCACGCAAGACCACGGTGGCACCGAGGGTCAGCGCCGGGTAAAGCTGTTCGACAAAACCGTCGAAATTCAGCGTGGCGAACTGCAACACGCGGTCCTGCGGCACCAGCCGTGAGTAATCGGCGGCAATGCCGGCGAATTCGCTCAAGGCCCCATGGCTGATGGCTACGCCCTTGGGTTTACCGGTGGAACCGGAGGTGTAGATCACATAGGCCAGGCGTTGCGGCTCGAAATCGGTCGCCGGGTTGTCAGCACAACTCACTGCCAACGGCGCCTGGATCAGGTCGATTTCCACGGCAGTTACCCGCTCGGGCAGCGGCAGGCGCTCACGCAGGCCGGACTGGGTGAGCACGAGGCTCACACCGCTGTCCTCCAGCATGTGCAGCAGGCGCTCACGTGGATACTCGGGGTCCAAAGGCACGTAGGCCGCGCCGGTCTTGAGCACCGCCAGCAGGCTCACCACCATCGCAAAGGAACGCTCCACCGCGATGCCCACCAGCCCCTGCGGGCCGACGCCCCGGGCCATGAGCAAATGCGCCAGGCGGTTGGCCTGCTGGTTCAATTCGCCGTAGCTGAGGGCCTGGTCATCCAGGGCCAGGGCCTGGCGTTCAGGCTGGCGCTCGGCCTGGGCTTCGAACAACCGGTGCACCGCCTGCGCGGCAACGCCACAGGCCGGCGCATTCCAGTCTTCAAGCATCACGCGTCGCTGCGCCTCGTCCAGCATCGGTAACCGGGCAAGCACGCTGCGCGGGTCATCCACCACTGCCTGCAGCAGGGCCTGCCAGTGGTGCGCCAGGCGCTCGATGGTCGTGCCGTCGAACAGATCGGTGGCGTAGGTGAACGCCGCCCATAGCCCGTCGGCCGATTCGTGGGTGTCCAGGCTCAGGTCGAAATGGGTGGTCTGGCTGTCCCAGTCCAGTTGCGCCACACGCAGGCCCGGCAGCTGCCGGGCTTCCTGCCCGCCCTGGGCATCGGTCTGGTGGTTGAACATCACCTGGAACAGCGGGTTCTGACTCAGGCTGCGCTCGGGCTGCAACGCCACCACCAGTTGCTCGAACGGCAGGTCCTGATGGGCCTGGGCCTCCAGCGCGCGCGCCTTGGTCTGCTGCAGCAGTTGCGCAAAACTCATCTGGCCGTCGAGGTCGGCCTTGAGCACCTGGGTGTTGACGAAGAAGCCGATCAAGCGCTCGGTTTCAAGGCGGTTACGGTTGGCCACCGGCACACCGACGCGGATATCCGACTGCCCACTGTAGCGATACAACAGGGTCTGGAAGGACGCGAGCAAGAGCATGAACGGCGTCACGCCCTCCTGCTGCGCCAGCCGCTTGAGGCCGGCGACCAGCGTGGTCGGCAGATGCACCTGCAAGCTGGCCCCGCGATGGCTTTGCTGCGCCGGCCGTGGACGGTCCAGTGGCAGCTCCAGCACCGGCTGCTCGCCTGCCAGCAGGTTCTGCCAATAGGCCAACTGGCGCGCCTTTTCCCCGGCTTCCATCCAGCGACGCTGCCACAGGGCGTAGTCGGCGTACTGGATTGGCAGCTCGGGCAGTTGCGGCGTGTGCCCCTGACTGTAAGCGGCATACAGGTGCACGAGTTCTTCAACCATCAGTTGCATCGACCAGCCATCGGACACGATGTGGTGCTGCACCATCACCAGCACATGTTCATCATCGGCCAGTTGCAGCAGGCTCACGCGCAACAGCGGCGCCTGGTGCAGATCGAACGGCCGGGCCACCTGCGCTTGCACCTGCGCCATCAGCTGCGACTCGTCGACATGCGCCTGGCGGATCTCGACCCGCGCCTCGGGCAGCACGTGTTGCCACAGTTGCTCACCGTCTTCGACCAGTTGTGTGCGCAAGCTGTCGTGACGGGTCAGCAGCGTGTCGAAACTGCGCTGCAACGCCGCCAGGTCCAACTGCCCGTGCAGACGCAAGGCGCCGGGAATATGGTAGGCGGCGCTGTGCGGGTCGAGCTGCCAGAGAAACCACTGGCGTTCCTGAGCGAAGGACAACGGCAGGCTGTGGCCGTCCTCGCGGATCGAGGCAATCGGCAATTGCGCGAAGCTCATGCCACGGCTGTGCAGACGTTGGTAGAACTGCTGGCGCTGTTCCAGCGGCAGGCGAAGAAAGCGCGAAACCAGGTCGATGTTAGGGTTGGAAAGCATGGGTCAAATCGCCTCTAGTTCGCTCAAAAAGTCACGAAGGTCATCAAAATCTTCCACGGTACCGGCGCGCAAGGTGGCGGCGGCCTGCACGTAGGCCTGCAGCGATTCGGTCTGGAACAGCTCCATCAACGGCACCTCCAGGCCCAGTTCGGCCTGGACCCGCGAGGTGATCTGGATCGCCAGCAGGGAATGCCCGCCCACTGCAAAGAAGTTGTCGTTCAGGCCCACCTGCGGCAGGTGCAGAATGTCGGCCCAGATGGCGGCGACCTGCTGTTCCAGTTCGCTGACCGGCGCCACGTAGCGCTGCTGCATCTGGCTGGCGTCCGGCACCGGCAGGGCCTTGCGGTCGAGCTTGCCGTTGGGGGTCAGCGGCATCTGCGCCAGAAACACCAGGTGCGCCGGCACCATGTAATCCGGCAGGCGCATCTTCAGGGCGCGGCGCAGGGTGTCGCGCCACTCGGCCTGGTCGGCCACAGCCTCTGCCGCCACCACGTAGGCCACCAGTTGCTTGCCGGTCGGGCCGTCCTGGGCGACCACCACGGTTTCACCGACGTTGTCCTGTTCGCGCAGGCGCGCTTCGATTTCGCCCAGTTCGATACGGAAACCGCGGACTTTCACCTGGTGGTCGACACGACCGAGGTAGTCCACCACGCCATCGGGACGCCCACGGGTCAGGTCGCCGCTGCGATAGACGCGGCTGCCCGGCGTGCCGAACGGGTCCGGCACAAAGCGTTCGGCGGTGAGTGCCGGACGCTCCAGGTAACCACGGGCCACGCCCTCGCCGCCCAGGTACAACTCACCGGCCACACCGATGGGTTGCAGGTTCAACTGCGCATCCAGCACATAGCCGCTGCGGTTGCCGAGCAAGGTGCCGATGGGGGCGTAGACGGCGCCGCACGGGTCGCCCTGGCGCGCCTTCCACAGCAAGGGGGTGACCACGGTTTCGGTGGGGCCATAGCCGTTGAACAGATAGGTGGGCTTGAGCGCGCGCCAGGCCAGGTCATAGCTGGCCTGCGCCACGGCATCACCGCCAAAGCAATAAACCCGCACCGCCGGTGGGTTGCCGTCGCGCTCGGCGTGCTCGGCCAGTTGTTGCAGGTACACCGGCGGGAACACCGCCATGGTCACGTGATGGCGGTGCATTTGCTGGTAGGTGTATTCGGGCAGCCACAGGCTGTCGTCGCGGATCAGCACGCTGGCGCCGTTGATCAGCGGGTGCATCCAACCCTCATGGGAGCCGTCGAAGGCAAACGACATGAAGTGCAGTTCGCAATCGGCCGGGCCGGTTTCGTAGCGCTCGCCAGTGGCGATGATGTGCGCCACCAACGGGCCGTGGGACACCGCGACGCCCTTGGGCATGCCGGTGGAGCCGGAGGTGTAGATCACGTAGGCGAGGTTGTCGCCGTGCAGCGCGACAGCCGGTGGCGCGTCGCTGTAACCGGCCCAGTCCTCGGTGCGGTCGATGGCCAGCGTCGCCAGCCCTTGCGGAATCGGCAGTTGCTGCAACGCGCAGGTATGCGTCAGCAGCAGCTGTGCGCGGCTGTCCTGCAGCATGTACAGCAGACGATCACGCGGGTATTCGATGTCCAGCGGCACATACACGCCGCCGGCCTTCATCACCGCAAGGAACGCCACCATGATCTCGGCGCTGCGCGGCATGGCAATCGCCACCCGCACTTCCGGGCCGACGCCCTGGGCGATCAAGGCATGGGCCAGGCGGTTGGCCTGGCGGTCGAGCTCGCCGTAGGTCAGGGTTTGCGCGTCGAACTTTACCGCCACCGCCTGCGGCGTTTCCCGCGCGCGGTCGGCGAACAGTTCATGCACCAGCCGCTCAGCCGAGAAGCCGGAGTCGGAGCGATTCCATAGCTGAAGAATCTGCTGTTGCTCCTCCGCATCCAGCAGGTTGAGCGCACCGATGCTCTGCTGCCGGTCGGCGACCATCGCCCGCAACAGGTTCTGCCAGTGGCCGGCCATGCGCTCGATGGTCGCAGGGGCGAACAGGTCGGTGGCGTAACTCAGGGACGCGCGCAACGTGTGCTGGCTTTCCTCCACGTCCAGCGCCAGATCAAACTGGGCAATGTCGTCGTCCCAGCTCAACACGTCGATATTCAAGTCGTCCAGGCGTTGCAAATGGCTGTCGACGGAGGTCTGGCGATGGTTGAACAACACCTGGAACAGCGGGCTCAGACTCAGGCTGCGCTCGGGCTGCAAGGCCTCCACCAGTTGCTCGAACGGCAGGTCCTGATGAGCCTGGGCCTCCAGCGCGCGCTGACGGGTTTGCTGCAACAGCTGCTCGACGCTCATCTGCCCGTGGATATCGGCCTTGAGTACCTGGGTGTTGACGAAAAAGCCGATCAGCCCTTCGGTTTCCAGGCGATTGCGGTTGGCAATCGGCACGCCGACGCGCACGTCTTCCTGGCCGCTGTAGCGGTGCAGCAAAGCCTGATAAGACGCCAGCAGCAACATCGGCAAGGTCACTTCACAGCGTTGGGCCAGGCTGCGTAAATCGGCCAACAGCGGCGCCGGCAACTCGATGCCCAGGCGTGCGCCGCGATGGCTTTGCACGGCCGGGCGCAGGTAGTCGAACGGCAATTCCAGCACCGGTTGCGGGCCGCCCAACTGCTCGCGCCAGTACGCCAATTGACGCGCCTTCTCACCGGCCTGCATCCAGTTGCGTTGCCACACAGCGTAGTCGGCGTACTGGATTGGCAGTGCCGGCAACGCCGGCGTGCGGCCGTGGCTGAACGCGGCGTACATCTGCACCAGTTCCTCGACCATCAATTGCATCGACCAGCCATCGGAGACGATGTGGTGCTGCACCAGCACCAGCACATGCTCGTGGGCCGCCAGACGCAGCAGCCGGACCCGCAGCACGGGCCCGCGCAGCAGATCGAACGGCTGCCCGATGATCTGCGCAACGTCGGCTTTCAAGCGGGCTTCATCGCTGTCGCTCACCTCGACTTCGATCAGCCCCGATTCCTTGATGACCTGCACCGTCGCGCCACCTTCCTGGCGCACGTGCGTGCGCAGGCTTTCATGGCGCGCCAGCAAGGTGTCGACACTGCGTTGCAGCGCGGCCAGGTCCAGCGGGCCGCGCAAACGCAGGGCGCTGGGAATATGGTACGCGGCGCTTTCGGGGTCCAGTTGCCAGAGGAACCACTGGCGTTCCTGGGCGTAGGACAATGGCAACGGCTGGCTGCGGTCAACCGGGACCAGCGGCGGTGCAACCACCGCCTCCTCGCCCAATGCCCGCACGAAATCACCCAGCAACGGTTGTTCGAACAGGCGCTTGAGCGGCACTTCCAGCGCCAGCGCCTGGCGCACGCGGGACACCACGCGTGTGGCCAGTAACGAATGCCCGCCCAATTCGAAGAAGTGATCGTCGAGGCCGACCTGCGGCACGCCCAGGACGTCGGCCCAGATCGCCGCAACCTGTTGCTCGCGCGCGCTGACCGGCGGCACATGGCCTTTGCTCGGCAGCGCGGCGTCAACCCTGGGCAATGCCTTGCGATCGAGTTTGCCGTTGGGGGTCAGTGGCAGGCTGTCGAGAAATATCACCTGCGCGGGCACCATGTAGTCCGGCAAATGTTCACGCAGGGCGGCTTTATAGGACGCCTGGGGTTGCGGTTCGGCGGTCACCAGATACGCGATCAGGCGATCATTATCGGCCAGCACCACGGCCTCGCGCACATCGGCAAGCTCGCGCAGGCAGGCTTCGATTTCGCCCAGCTCGATACGGAACCCGCGCACTTTCACCTGATGGTCGACCCGACCGATATACGCCACCACGCCATCGGCGCGGTAGCGCGCCAGGTCGCCGGTGCGGTACAGGCGCTCGCCCGGCGCACCGTAGGGGTTGGGCACAAAACGCTCGGCCGTGAGTGCCGGCCGCGCGTGGTAACCGCGCGCCAGGCCGATGCCGCCGATCAGCAGTTCGCCTGCCGCACCGACCGGGCTTGGCGTCAGTCCGGCGTTGAGGATGAACAGCGTGGTATTGGCCACCGGCCTGCCGACAAAAGGCTGCGCGGTGGTCAGGCGATGGGCCGCCGACCAGATGGTGGTTTCGGTGGGGCCATAGAGGTTCCACACCGGGCCTTGCAGATCGAGCATGCGCTGGGCCAGGTCGACCGGCAGCGCTTCACCGCCGCACAGGCGCTTGATGCCGCTCAACCATTCGGCGCGCGGGCTTTCCAGCAGCATGCGCCAGCTGGATGGTGTGGCTTGCAGCACGGTGGCGGCCTGATCGCGGGCCAGGTCGATGATCGCTTCGGGGTCGAGCGCCATTTCCTGTCCGCTCAGCAGCACCGTCGCGCCCACGGTCAACGGCACATACAGTTCCAGCGCAAAGATGTCGAACGAGAAGGTGGTCAGCGACAGCATCCGTGCCTCGCGTCCGATCTCCAGGGTAGCGGCCATGCCGCTGGCAAAGCTGCACAGCGCCTGATGCGGCACCATCACGCCCTTGGGCCTGCCGGTGGAACCGGAGGTGTAGATCACGTAGGCCAGGTGCTGCGGCGCCACCTCGACCTGCGGGTTGTGCTCGGCACTCTCGGCAGCGTCAATCGTCAACACCTGCACGCCGTCGGGCAGCGGTAGGCGCCCAAGCAACTGCGACTGGGTCAACAGCACCCGGGCACGGCTGTCGTCGAGCATGAACGCCAGGCGATCGGCGGGGAACTGCGGATCCAGCGGCACATAGGCGCCACCGGCCTTGAGGACCGCCAGCAGGCCGACCACCATCGCAAGCGAGCGCTCGACATGCACGGCCACCAGCACGTCAGGGCCCACGCCCGCGGCGATCAGGCGATTGGCCAGGCCGTTGGCGCGACGATTGAGTGCGCCGTAGCTCAAGGCGTCGCCGTTGAATTGCACGGCGGTCGCCTCCGGCTGCGCCAGCGCGTGCGCCTCGAACAGCTGGTGCACGCAGCGCTCGCGCGGGTAGTCGACCTGCGTGCGGTTCCAGTCTTCGAGCATTTGCCGGCACTGCGGCGCGCTGAGCAGGGTCAGCTCATCCAGCGCCTGCGACGCATCGCGTACCACCGCATGCAGCAGGGTGTGCCAGTGCTCGGCCATGCGCGCCACGGTCGCGGGCAGGAACAGGTCGGTGGCGTAGGTCAGCGAAGCCCACAGGCCATCGGCGGACTCTTCGGTTTCCAGGTTGAGGTCAAACTGGGTGGTGTGCGCCGCCCAGTCCACCGGCTGCAGGTCCAGCCCGGCCACTTGCAGCGGGGCCGTGCGCAGGGTGTCCTGATGATTGAACATCACCTGGAACAGCGGGTTATGGCTGAGGCTGCGCGCCGGTTGCAGCGCTTCCACCAACTGCTCGAACGGCAAGTCCTGATGGGCCTGGGCTTGCAGGGCGTGCTGCTTGACCTGAGCGAGCAACTGGTCGAAGGGCATCTGCCCGTGCAGGTTGGCCTGGAGCACCTGGGTGTTGACGAAAAAGCCGATCAGGCGCTCGGTTTCCAGGCGATTGCGGTTGGCAATCGGCACCCCGACGCGCACCTCGGACTGCCCGCTGTAGCGGTGCAGCAAGGTCTGGAACGACGCCAGCAGCAGCATGAACAGGGTCACGTCCTGGCGCTGGGCGAGTGCCTTGAGTTCGGTCACCAACGAGGCGTCCAGATGAATCTGCCGCCGCGCACCGCGATGGCTTTGCACCGCCGGGCGCGGGTGGTCCAGCGGCAGTTCCAGCAGCGCATGCTCGCTGCCCAGCCTTGCGCGCCAGTAATCGAGCTGGCGCTGCTGCTCGCCGGCGGCCATCCAATCGCGTTGCCACTGCGCATAGTCGGCGTACTGGATTGGCAACGCCGGCAGTGGCGCGTGGCCCTGATACAGCGCCACCAGTTCGTCCACCATCACTTGCATCGACCAGCCGTCGGAGATGATGTGATGCTGGGTGATCACCAGCACCTGGTGCTCAGCGTCGATTTCCAGCAGTTTCACCCGCATCAACGGACCGTTGCGCAGGTCGAAGGGACGCTGGATTTCCTGCGCTACGGCCTGCTCGATGGCCAGGGCGTCGATGGCTTGGCGTTCGATCGGCAGGGCGAGGGACGCGTGAATCTTTTGCCAGGTACGCTCACCCTCCTCCACAAAGGTCGTGCGCAGCGGCTCGTGACGTTGAATCAGGCACTGCAGCGCGCGCTCGAGGGCCGCCGTATCCAGTTGACCGCGCAGGTGCAGCGCAGTGGGCACATGGTAGGCGGCGCTGGTGGGGTCCAGTTGCCAGAGGAACCACTGGCGCTCCTGGGCGAAAGACAGGGCCAGTGGTTGGTCTCGGCCAATGGCCGTCAGCGCCGGCGCCGTATCGGCCTGCAAGCCGGCGCAGGCCAGGGCGAAGGCTTGCAGGGTCGGCTGTTCGAACAGCGCGCGCAGCGGCACTTCCAGCGCGAGTTCATGGCGCACTCGCGAGACCACCTGGGTGGCGAGCAATGAATGGCCGCCGCGCTCGAAAAAGTGGTCATCAAGGCCCACCTGCTCAACCTGCAACACCCTCTGCCAGATCACCGCCAACTGCTGCTGCAGCGGGCTTTGCGGGGCACGGTAAGCCTGCCGCGTCAGGTTCAGGTCCGGTGCCGGCAGTGCGCGGCGATCCAGCTTGCCGTTGATGTTGAGCGGCAAGGCGTCAAGGACCACCCATTGCGCGGGCACCATGTAGTCCGGCAATGACCGGCGCAGGGTCGCCGCCAGCGCCTGGGTGTCCAGGCTGTGGGCCTGGGCCGCAACGACGTAGGCCACCAGCTGTGCACCGGTCGCGCCCGGCAGGGCCAGCACGGCCGCCTCACGCACCTGCGGCAAGGCTTGCAGGCCGGCCTCGATTTCGCCCATCTCGATACGGAAACCGCGAATCTTCACTTGGTGGTCGATGCGCCCCACGTATTCCAGCGCACCGGCCTCGGTGTAACGGGCCAGGTCGCCGCTGCGGTAGAGCCGCGCGCCGGGGACGCTGGAAAACGGGTCCGGCAGGAAGCGTTCGGCGGTCAGCGCCGGACGCTCGAAATAGCCCTGGGCCAGGCCGGCGTGGGCACCGATGCACAATTCGCCGACGCCGTCGGTGGCCAGCAGCTCGAAACCGCTGTCGAGCACATACAGCGCACGGCCCGCAATCGCGCGGCCAATGGGCACGCCAAACGCGTCGCCGGCATCGGCCAACTGGCAGGCATGCACGCTGGACACCACCGTGGCCTCGGTCGGCCCGTAGGTATTGAGCAAGCGCACCGCGCCCAGCCCGGCCGCATGCCAGGCGCGCACGCCTTCCACGGCCATGGCTTCACCGCCCACGTGCACCTGACGCAGGTTGCCCAGGGAGCGCCGACTCTCAGCGCACTCCCTGGCGAGCAAATACCAGTAGGCGGCCGGCAAGTCAGCCAGGGTCACGCCCTGCTCGACGATTTCCCGGGCCAGTTGCCCGGCATCCCACAGTTCATCGCCGCGCATAATCAGCGCCGCGCCCGCACACAGCGGCGGGTAGCATTGCTCGACAAAGCCGTCGAAGCTGAACGTGGCAAATTGCAGCACACGGTCTTGTGTGGTCAGTTGGCTGTAGCTGTGGGCGCTGTCGCAGAACTGACCGAGGGCGGCGTGATCGATGGCCACGCCCTTGGGCTGGCCGGTGGAGCCGGAGGTGTAGATCACGTAGGCGAGGTCTGCGGCCTGCGCGTGGTTGGGCGGATTGCTTGACGGATAATCGGCCAGTTCTTCACCGCCGGCGCTGAATGCCAGGCGCGTCAGTGCTGGGGGCAGCGGCAACTCGACCAGCAGCCCGGTTTCGCTGAGCAACAGGTCCAGGCGGCTGTCCGCCAGCATGTAGGCCAGACGGTCGGCCGGATAGCTCGGGTCCAGCGGTACATAGGCGGCGCCGCTTTTGAGCACCGCCAGCAGGCTGACAATCAGTTGCGGGCCGCGCCGCGACGCCAATCCCACCCGCTGTCCCGGCCCTACGCCCAGCTCCAGCAAGCGGTGCGCCAGGCGGTTGGCCCGCGCATTGAGCGCGGCATAGTCCAGGCGCTCGCTGCCCGCCTGCACCGCCAGGGCGGCCGGCGTCGCCAGGGCCTGGGCGGCGATGCGCTGATGTACCCGCAGAGGGCGCGGGGCCGCATCGGGCTGTTGGCTGAGGGCGAGCACCTCGCGCTGCGCGCTGGCGTCCAGCAGTTGCAGGTTGCCCAGGCAGCTGTCGGCATCCGCCATCATTTGCGCCAGCAGATGCTGCAGGTTGGCGCTCAATCGCGCCACCTGCGCGGCACTGAAGCGCGCGCGGTCATAGCTGAATTCCAGACGCAGGCGCTCGCCCAGTTCGATGCCAAGGGTCAGCGGGTAGCTGGTGCGCTCGTGGTTGTGCAGTGCCCCGAAGGTCAGCCCGGCAGGCGCGCCCTGCTTGAGTGCTTCGGCGACCGGGAAGTTTTCGAACACCAGCAGCGTGTCGAACAGCGCTGCGCCCTGCTGGCCGGCCCAGCCCTGGATGGTGTAGAGCGGCACGTGTTCGTGGTCACGCAGGCTGAGGTTGAGCGCCTGCAACTCGCCCAGCCACGCGCCTGTCGACTGGGCCGGCGAGGCGGCGCTGATGATCGGCAGGGTGTTGATGAACAGGCCCAGTTGCTGCTCGATGCCCGGCAGCGGCGCGGACCGCCCGGCGACCGTGGCGCCAAACACCACGCAGTCCTGGCCGCTGTAGCGTTGCAGCAACAGGCTCCAGGCGCCTTGCAGCACGGTGTTGAGGGTCACTTTGTGCTGGCGCGCGAACGTGCCGAGGGCGGCGCTGAACTCACTGCCAAACGCCACCTGATGCTCGGCCATGCCCACGCCGTCCACCGGCGCACGCAGCGCATCGGCCAGCAGGGTCGGCGCCTGCACGGGGGCCAGGGCGGTTTTCCAGAACGCTTCGCCGGATGCCTGCTGTTGCAGCCAGCCGAGGTAATCGCGGAACTGCCCCAATGGCGCAGGCACCGCCTGGCCCGCGTAATGGGCGATGACTTCGCCGAGCAACTGGGCGTTGCTCCAGCCGTCCATCAGGATGTGGTGACTGGTGAAAACAAGGTGCCAGGCAACCCCGGCACCGCGCACCAGCAGCAGACGGAACAGCGGCGCGCGGTCGAGCGCGAAGCCCTGCTCGCGCTCGGCATCGGCCAGCGCATCGACGTCGGCGTCTGGGTCTTCAATCACCTGCAATTGCAGGTCGACCTGGCGCTGGATCAGTTGATGGGCACTGTCCAGGCCCAGCCAGTGGAAGCTGCTGCGCAGGATATCGTGACGGTCCAGCGCGGCCTGCCAGGCACGCCCGAACTTCAGCAGGTCCAGGCCTTCGATATCCAGGCGCAACTGGTTGATGTAGGCCTGCGCCTCGGGTTCGTAGAGGGTGTGGAACAGCATGCCCTGTTGCATCGGCGACAACGGGTACAGGTCGGCGATGGCCGGCCCCGGCACCGGCAGCGCATCCAGCTGCTGCTGGGTGAGGCGCGCCAGCGGGAAGTCCGACGGCGTGACTTGCCCGGCAGGCGTGGCACAGCAATGGGCGATCAGGGCCTTGAGTTCGACGGCGTATTCATCCGCCAGGCGCTGGATGGTTGCCGCGTCGAACATCTCGCGACTGAAGCCCCATTGCAACGCCAGTTCACCGCCGTACACCTGCCCTTCCACCGTCAACCAGTTGGCCAGCGGCGCCTCGGGGTCCTGGGCCAGGCCGCTGCCCTGGGTGGCCGGAACGAACAGCGCCGACTCATCGAACTGGCGATCGAACTGGCCCAGGTAGTTGAAGGTGATGCGCGGCGCGGTCAGATTCGACAAGGCAGCGCCAGCGTCGGGCGTGCCGAGGTAGCGCAACAAGCCGTAGCCGATGCCTTTATCGGGCACGGCGCGCAATTGCTCCTTGACCGCCTTGATCGCACCGGACAACTCACCGCCCGCCTCCAGCCGCAACGGAAACAGGCTGGTGAACCAGCCGACCGTGCGGCTCAGGTCGAGGCTGTCGAACAGGTCTTCGCGGCCATGGCCTTCCAGTTGAATCAACGCGGCCGGTTGCGCGCTCCAGCGGCTGATGACGCGCGCCAGTGCGGTCAGCAACAGGTCGTTGACCTGGGTGCGGTAGGCCGCCGGGGCGTGCTGCAGCAGTTGGCGCGTGTGCTCGGCGTCAAGGCGCACTTCGATCCTGCTGCCCAGACGGTTCTGCAGACCGCCCTCGGGGTGGTCGCAAGGCAGTTCGGTGTCGACGGTTTGCGCCTGCCAGTACGGCAGTTGCCCGTTGAGGGTTTGCGCGTGGTCGTGCAGATGCCGCGCCCAGTGCTGATAGGCGCTGGTCTTCGCCGGCAGCGCGGCATCATGGTAGGCCTGTTGCAGGTCGTCCAGCAGGATGCGCCAGGACACGCCGTCCACCACCAGGTGGTGGATCACCAGCAGCAAACGCTGGGTGCCATCGGCCATGTTCACCAGCGCCGCGCGCAGCAGCGGGCCTTGCGCCAGGTCGAGACTGCGCTGGGCTTCATCGCACAACGCGGCCAGTTCAGCATCGCTGTCGGCACGGCACTGCCACAGCGCCGCTTCGGCCACCGGTGCGGCGTGGCTTTGTGTCCAGCCTTCGGCCTGCGACACA
Source organism: Pseudomonas sp. PvP025 (assembly GCF_017832155.1). NCBI lineage: Bacteria > Pseudomonadati > Pseudomonadota > Gammaproteobacteria > Pseudomonadales > Pseudomonadaceae > Pseudomonas > Pseudomonas sp. PvP025. The sequence continues at coordinate 1,584,113 of NZ_JAFIBJ010000001.1, forward strand.
AAGCGCAGGCGCAAGGCGTCGTGATGGTTGATCAATTGCGTCAGCGCTGCTTCAAGGCGAGCAGGCGCGAGGGTTTCGCGCGGGGTCAGCAGCAGGGACTGGTTCCAGTGATGACGCGCCGGGATCGCCTGGGCGAAAAAGTGCTGCTGCACCGGGGTCAGGCGCACCTCGCCTTGCACCGGTTGCTGGTCGATCAGGCTGACCTGCTCGACACTTGCCACCAGCGCCAGGCTGCGCACGTTCTGGTACTGGAACAGGTCGCGCGGACTGAGACGAATCCCCGCCTGACGTGCGCGACTGACGACCTGGATGGAGATGATCGAGTCGCCGCCCAGTTCGAAGAAGTTGTCTTCCAGGCCGACCTGCTCTACACCGAGCACATCGGCCCAGATCGTTGCCAGGGTCTTTTGCAGGGCATTTTCCGCTGGGACAAAGGCTTGCTGCGGCGCGGCGTCCGGCGCAGGCAATGCCTTGCGGTCGAGCTTGCCATTGGCGGTCACCGGCAGTTTGCTCAGGTGCACGAAGTGGGTGGGCACCATGTACTCGGGCAGGCTGCCGAGCAGCCAGGTGTTGAGATCGGTTGGCGCTTCGCCTTCCGGCACCAGCCACGCCACCAGTTGTTTGCCGCCATGCACCAGCACCACGGCTTCACGCACCTGCGGGTGCTGCATGAGGCGGGTTTCGATTTCGCCCAGCTCGATGCGCAGGCCGCGCAGCTTGACCTGATGGTCGAGGCGCCCAAGGTAGTCGATCACGCCATCGACACGCTGGCGCACGCGGTCACCGGTGCGGTACAGGCGCTCGCCTGCGGTGAACGGGCTGGGCACGAAACGCTCGGCCGTCAACGCCGGGCGCCGATGGTAGCTGCGCGCCAGGCCGATACCGCCCAGGTACAGCTCACCGGACACGCCGGCAGGCACCGGGTTGAGCTGCGCGTCGAGCACGTAGGTGACGAGGTTGGCAATCGGACGGCCGATGGGCACGCTGTCGGCGCCCTCGTCGACGCAGGTCCAGTGGGTCACGTCGATGGCGGCTTCGGTGGGGCCGTAAAGGTTGTACAAGGCCGTCGCCGGCAGTCTGGCGAACACCTGCTGCTGCGCATCCAGCGCCAGGGCTTCGCCGCTGCACACGATGCGCTTGAGGCTGGCGCAGGCCTGCACGCCGGGCTCATGGATAAATGCCTGCAGCATCGACGGTACGAAATGCAGGGTGGTAATGGCGTGCCGGCCGATGGTCTCGATCAGCCGCGCCGGCTCGCGGTGTTCGCCGGGGGCGGCGACCACCAGGCGTGCGCCGGTCATCAGCGGCCAGAAGAATTCCCACACCGAGACGTCGAAGCTGAATGGGGTTTTCTGCAGGACTGCGTCACTGGCGTCCAGCCGATAGGCCTGTTGCATCCAGCACAAGCGGTTGACCAGCGCGCGATGGCTGTTGCCGGCGCCCTTGGGCTTGCCGGTGGAACCGGAGGTGTAGATCACGTAGGCGAGGTTCAGCGCATCGACGTCGACCTGGGGCGCGTGCGGACTGAAGGCGTCGAACCCGCTCAGCGCAGGGTCGAGCACCATGACCTGCAGCCCGTCCGTTGGCAGCAACGTGAGCAAGGCATCCTGAGTGAGCAGCAGCGCGACGCCGCTGTCTTCGATCATGTAGGCCAGGCGCTCGCGCGGGTACTCAGGGTCCAGCGGCACGTAGGCGCCACCAGCCTTGAGGACCGCCAGCAGGCCTACCACCATTTCGACGGAGCGCTCGACGCAGATGCCCACCAGCACGTCAGGGCCGACACCGCGCTCGCACAGGGCGTTGGCCAGTTGGTTGGCGCGGGTGTCGAGTTCGCTATAGGTCAAGGTGCTGGCGCCGAACACCAGCGCGGGGGCGTGCGGGGTGCGTTGCACCTGTTCGGCGATCAACCGATGCAGGGCGCGCTCGCTGGGGTAATGTTCGGCGGTCTGGTTCCAGGCCTGCACCAGCAGCGTTTGCTCGCTTTCGTCGAGCATCGGCAATTCGCCAACACGCTGTTCGCCGCCGCTGACCATGGCCTGCAACAGGCTGATCCAGTGCTGCGCCATGCGCTCGATGGTCGGCGCATCGAACAGGTCGTTGGCGTAGGTCAGCGCAGCATGCAGGGTGCCGGACTTTTCCCAGGTGTCCAGGCTCAGGTCGAACTGGGTGGTGCGGCCCTGCCACTCCACCTCGGACAGCGCGAGACCCGAGGCGGTGCTCACCGAGGCAATATCGGCCACCACCGGCTGGTGGTTGTACATCACCTGGAACAACGGCGTGTGGCTGAGGCTGCGTTCCACCTTGAGCGCTTCCACCAGGCGCTCGAACGGCAGTTCCTGATGCGCCTGGGCGCCGAGCGCATGCTCTTTGATGCCCTGCAGCAGCTCGCCGATGCGCGTCTGCCCGGTCAGCTCGGTGCGCAGCACCTGGGTGTTGACGAAAAAGCCGATCAGCCCTTCGACCTCGCTGCGATTGCGGTTGGCAATCGGCACGCCGATGCGAATATCGCCCTGGCCCGTGTAGCGATGCAGCAGCACATTGAACGCACCGAGCAACAGCATGAACAGGGTTACGTTGTGTGCTTGCGCGCAGCGACGCAGTTGGGCGGCCAGCGCGGGGTCGATCGCGAAGTTATGGCGGGTGCCCCAGTAACTCGGCAGCGCCGGGCGCGGGCGATCGGTGGGCAACTCCAGCACCGGGTGTTCATCACCCAGGCGCGCCTGCCAGTAATCGAGCTGGCGGGCCTGCTCCCCGGCTTCCAGCCAGCGACGCTGCCACAGGGCGTAGTCGCTGTACTGGATCGGCAGCGCAGGCAGTTGCGGCTTCTCGTTGCGTTCATGAGCGTCGTAGAAACGGATGAACTCGTCGATCAACACGTTCATCGACCAGCCATCGGACACGATGTGGTGCAAGGTCAACAGCAGGACGTGCTCCCGAACGTCGAGCTTGAGCAGTTGGACGCGCAGCAGCGGGCCGGTTTCCAGGTTGAATGGCTGCAGCGATTGCGCAGTGGCCGCCGCAGCGACTGCCTGTTCGCGCGCAGCGGCGGGCAGGTTGCTGATATCCGACTGTTCAATAATCAATGATGGCTCGACGGCGACCTGCTGCAGGCGCTCATCGGCCTGACGCTGGAACACCGTGCGCAGGGTTTCGTGGCGCGCGATCAGGCTGGCGAATGCCTGCTCCATCGCGGGCACACTCAGCGCGCCCTTGAGCCGCACCGCACCGGGCAGGTTGTAGGCGCCGCTGGCGGGGTCCAACTGCCAGAGAAACCACATGCGTTGCTGCGCGTAGGACAGCGCCTGGCGGTCCTGCGCCTCCACGCCTGCCGGGATCGGAAACCGGGAAAAATCCACCCCTTCGTTCTGCAACGCCTGCAGGAACAGCTGGCGTTTTTCCAGGGGCAACCTGATAAACCGGCGAGCAAGTTTCAAGGAGTCTTCAGCATTCATTTCAAAGGGTCCGGAGCAATAGGCAGGAAGCACAAAGGCACGTCGTCCCTATAAAACGAACCGCGAAGGGAAAAATTAGCGAGGGGAAAAGGCGCGAAGCGAGCTGTCACGAGGGGTTACATCAAATCCGGGAACGCACCAGTAACCCGAGCCAGCATTGACGTACACCCCTTTTTGCAACTAACTTTAGTTACAGGCAAGGAGCGCCGTGTCCAAAATGAAAAGCTGCTGGCCAAACTGCTCAACGAGCACATGGCCTTTACCTGGCCCGAGCTCGTCACGCTGTTGCGTCGTCTCGGTTACACACAACTGGAAGGGGCAGGAAGCCGCGTCAAGTTCGACATCGGCGACCCGACGGCAATGATCACCTTGCACAAGCCTCACCCCGGCAACGAACTGAAGCATTACATTCGGCGTCAGATCATCGAACAATTGAAATCAGGAGACCTGATTCAGTGAACAACCAACTGAAACACAAAGGCTACATCGGCTCCATCGAGGCCAGCCTCGAAGACAACTGCCTGTTCGGCAAAGTGCTGTTCATCAAGGCATTGGTGAGCTACGAAGGCAAGACAGTCGCCGAGCTGGACACGGCGTTCCAGGAGGCGGTGGACGATTACCTCGCCACCTGCCAGGCGCTCGGGCAAACACCGGAAAAACCCTGCAAGGGCTCGTTCAATGTGCGGGTCGGGCACGACCTGCACCTGGCGGCTGCGCTTGAGGCCAACCGCAAGAAAGTCACCCTGAACGACCTCACCCGCCAGGCGTTGAATGAGCTTTTACAACATCAAGGTGCCGGTACCTGCACAGTGACCAGTTGACTCCATCGGTGCTGTTGGGTAACTCCATCCCTGTGGCGAGCGGGTTTGCCCTAATGCCAGTCAGTTAAGCGCAGATTCCCTTTGGCGAGCAGGCTTGTCCTGCGTTGGGCTGCGCAGCAGCCCCAAAACCAGACGCTGAGCCGTATCAGGTACACCGCGTTTTGCTTGATTGGGGGCGCTTCGCACCCCAACGCGGGGCAAGCCCGCTCGCCACAATAAGCCCACACATTTTCCTTAACTGAACGGCATTAGGGCTTGCCCCAATGCCGTTCAGTTAAGCGCCGCTCCCCTGTGGGAGCGGCGGTGCTACGATTCGACTTGCCCGCGAAAGCGGTGGGTCTTCAACATCAATGTTTGCTGGGCCGACGCCATCGGGAGCAAGCCCCCTCCCACATTTTGTACAGCGTTCGGCAGACCATTTCGGTCGGCTCTCAGGCCGCCACGCTTTTGATCTTGATCTTAGGCGCCCCGTCAAACACGCTGGCCGAACGCAGGTTTGGTTAGCCGCGCTGGGCCAAGGATGGCCCATCGCGGCGGCCCACGCTCCAAAGCCTGCATGAGGGCACACCGAGCCTGGGCGAGGTGCCGAGTGTTGGGGCAAGAGCGTTTTGCTTACTTTTGCGCTTTTCAAAAGTGAGCCGCCGTAAGGGCGGAACCCTAAGTCGTCGTTACCGCAGAAACGGATAGATACACCGAAAAATCGTCTTCGCGAGCAAGTCGAATCGTCGCTTGGGGGCTGCTGCGCAGCCCAACGCGGGGCAAGCTCTAATGCCAGTCAGTTAAGCGCAGATTCCCTGTGGCGAGCAGGCTTGTCCTGCGTTGGGCTGCGCAGCAGCCCAAAAACCAGACGCTGAGCCGTATCAGGTACACCGCGTTTTGCTTGATTGGGGGCGCTTCGCACCCCAACGCGGGGCAAGCCCGCTCGCCACAACAAGCTAGCCTTCGCGCGTATACAACCCATTGATCGCCTTGTGAATAACGTCAATTCGAAATCAAACTAAGGCCAACCCTTGTGTTCTGCCCTTGATTCACTAAGTTTACATTTCGTTTCCTCAATCCCATTTGGTCCGCAGTACCGTCCGATGGCATAGACACTTCGGAGTCATGCTATGAACCAACGCCTCGGCACTGTCGACAACCCTGCTGATCTGCGTGCCTTGCCCACGCAAGCGCTGGCCTCGTTCGCTGATGAACTGCGCAATTTCATCCTCAACAGCGTCAGCGCCACTGGCGGGCATCTGTCTGCGAACCTGGGCACTGTGGAACTGACCATCGCCCTGCATTACGTCTTCGACACCCCCGACGACCGGATTATCTGGGACGTGGGACACCAGGCGTATGCCCATAAAATCCTGACCGAGCGCCGTGCGCAGATGGGCACCATTCGCCAGTTTGGCGGGATTTCAGGCTTCCCCCGACGCAGTGAATCCCCTTACGACTGTTTTGGCACCGCCCACTCCAGCACCTCGATCTCGGCCGCGCTGGGCATGGCCATTGCCTCCCGCCATCACGCGCGCAAGAGGCATTGCGTCGCGGTGATCGGTGACGGCGCATTGAGTGGCGGCATGGCCTTTGAAGCCATGAACAACGCGGGGTTGTATCGGGACCTTCCCCTGCTGGTAATCCTGAACGACAACGCGCTGTCCATCTCGCCGTCGGTAGGCATGCTGCGCGAGCACTTGGACGCGTTGGCCGCCAGGCGCAGTGACGGCCCTTCGGCAAACCTGTTCGAGGCCATGGGTTTCACCTACACAGGCCCCATCGACGGGCATGACCTCGGGCAATTGCTCGACGTGCTCTACACCTTGAAAGACCGTCGCGGGCCCCAATTGCTGCATATCGTTACCGAAAAAGGCCACGGCTACCCGCCCGCCGCGGCCGACCCGGTGCTCTATCACGGGCCGGGGAAATTTGACCCCATCGTCGGTATTCGCTCGGCGGCCCCTGCTGCACCTACGTATACGCAGGTGTTCGGTCAATGGCTGGCTGATGAAGCCGAGCGCGACCCACGAGTGGTCGTGATTACCCCCGCCATGCGTGAAGGATCGGGCCTGGTGGAATTTGAGCGTCGATTTGCCGATCGCTACTTCGACGTCGGTATTGCCGAGCAGCATGCGCTGACGTTTGCCGCAGCCTTGGCAGCCAAGGGCATGAAACCGGTGGTGGCCATCTATTCGACGTTCTTGCAGCGCGGCTACGATCAACTGATCCATGACATCGCCCTGCAGCAGTTGCCGGTGGTACTGGCCATTGACCGCGCCGGGATCGTCGGCGCCGATGGCGCAACCCATACGGGCGCATTCGATATTGCCTGCCTGCGCTGCATTCCCAACCTCATCTTGATGGCCCCCGCAGACGAAGACGAATGTCGACAGATGCTGCACACCGCACTGCAACAATCCGGACCCTGCGCGGTGCGTTACCCACGAGGGTCAGCAAACGCATCCAAACCGTGCTGCGAACCGAGGGAACTGCCGATTGGCAAAGGTGAGATTCGTCGCACCAGCACCCAGGCCCACGGGCAGCGCATCGCCGTCCTGGCATTTGGCTCAATGACGCAAAGGGCGCTGGAAGCGGCAACACTGGTCGATGTCACAGTGGCCAATATGCGGTTCATAAAACCGCTGGACGCCGAGCTGATCCTGTCGCTCACGCAGGCACATGACGCACTGGTGACCGTTGAAGAGGGCTGCATCATGGGCGGTGCCGGATCAGCCTGCCTGGAGTATCTGGCCGGCCTGAAACAACGCCCGCCGCTGCTGCAACTGGGCTTGCCCGACCATTTCATCGAACATGGAACACCTGACGAGCTATTAAGCCACTACAGCCTGGACGCAATCGGCATCGCCCGTTCAATACAGCAATTCGCCCGTGAGCAGCAGTTGGGTTCCCTGGCGCCCGACGCTATGTCGGCCTGCCAGGCGAGTGCACGAACATGAACATTTTCCTGGCTCAGCCACGGGGTTTCTGCGCCGGTGTGATACGCGCCATCGACACGGTCGAGCAGGCCCTGGAGCAACATGGCACCCCTGTCTACGTACGGCATGAAATCGTGCACAACCGCCATGTTGTTCGGACATTGCAGGATCACGGCGCCATTTTTGTCGAAGAGCTTGACCAGGTGCCGAGTGGTGCCGTGACCATTTTCAGTGCACACGGTGTGACGCGCGCTGTGGAGCAGGAGGCGTCGCAGCGCCATCTTCATGTGCTGGATGCCACCTGTCCGCTGGTGACCAAGGTGCACAACCATGGCCGCCAGTACGCCTCCATGGGTTATCGGCTGATTCTGATCGGCGAACCCGGACATCCTGAGGTCATCGGCATACTGGGCCAGATAGACGCCTCGATCACCCTGATCCAGACGGTCGATCAGGTCAACGCACTGGGATTTTCTCCCCGTACACCGCTCGCTTATCTCACCCAGACCACCTTGAGCGTCGACGACACGCGCAGGGTGGTCGACGCCCTGAAACGGCGCTACCCCGACATCGTGGGGCCGTCCAGCCGCGATATTTGCTATGCCGTGCAAAATCGCCAGCGAGCCGTACGCGAACTCTGCACACAAGTGGATGTGTTACTGATCGTCGGCAATGCCAACAGCGCCAACGCGATGACGTTGTGCACGTTGGCCAATGACAGCGGCACGCCCAGCTATCTGGTGGCCGACGGCAGCGAAGTGGACCCACGCTGGTTTACACCGCAGATGAGCGTTGGCATCAGTGCAGGCGCTTCAACCCCCGAGGCCTCGGTGCAGGATGTGATTGCAGCCCTGGCACGCATTGAACCGTTGCACATACACACCTTGCCCGGTCGCGAGGAGCACGCTCAGTTTCAACTGCCTCACGGGTTGATCGCCCGACAATAACCGTCACGCTATAACGCAGGAGCAGGCACGATGAATAACCTCCGTCTGGAGATACCGCCGCTGGAATGCCCTTCACCGACGCATATCGATGAAGCGCTTGGCAATCACGTCAACGACCTGTTACTGGCGTGGGTCAGTGAGGTGGGCATATTCGAGGGGCAGACGGACAAGGTACGCGCTTCCAATTTCGGGCGATTTGCGATGCTCTGCCACCCCGATACCGACGTACCGGACCGCCTGCTGCTGTCGGCAAAATGCATAGCGGCGCTGTTCGCGGTGGACGATCAGTATTGTGACGATGAACGCAGCGGCTCGGCTCCCAGGCTGCTGGGCCCGCGCCTGTCGCTGGCACTGGCGGCACTGGACAAGGCCTATCTGACCTCGCCGCACGATTTGTCATTGCAACGCGCGCTGAGCGCCGATCCGGTATTGCGCGGCCTGCAAGGTTATATGAGTCATCTGGCGCGCTACGGCTCCGAGCCCCAGATGGCTCGCGTTCGGCTGGAGACGATTGCCATGTTCGTCACCATGAACGCTGAAGCCTCATGGCGCATCGAACTCAGTCTGCCCTGCGTCTGGGAATACCTGGCGCAGCGACAGGTCAACAGTTTTCTACCCTGCATGGCGTTGATCGATATTGTGGGCGGCTATGAACTGGACGCCGCTGTATATTTCTCCGCGCCGGTGCGCGAAGTGGTCAATCTGGCGGCCAGTGCAACCATCATTGCCAATGACGTCTACTCCGCGCCCAAGGAAGCGCAGCCGCAAATAGGCGACTTCAACCTGCCATTATTGTTGGCTCACGAACAGCACTGTTCCTTGCAGGAAGGCCTGTGGCTGACCGCCGACATCCACAACAGCATCATGCATCAGTACCAAGCCCGGGAACGTGCACTGCTCGAACACGCCTCGCCATCCCTGCAACGCTTCCTGACCGGCGTAAAAGCCTGGCTGGCCGGCAATAACGAATGGCACCGCCACAGCGCGCGCTATCAGGTATGAGTCAGCCTGATTGCGCGCCTGTCAGATCAACCGCTTGATCTGCTTGTGGCGCCACACCAACCGGTAGTACGCGATCTGCAGGGCGAGCATCATCAGGTAAGTCACCGGAAACGCCATCCACACGCCTTCGAGGCCGAAGTGAGCATTGAGCAGGTACGCCACCGGCAGCTCGACGAACAGCACACAGACAATCGAGATCACCACCGGCATCAGCACTACACCGCTGGCGCGCATGATGCCGCCAATCACGGCCTGGAAGCCGAACACCAGGATGCTCCACAGCATGATGTGCAACAGGTGTTCGGCATTGACCCGCGCCGTATCGTCGGTGATGAACAACCCCAGCAACCAGTGTGACAGGCCGTAACCCAGCACGATCAGGCCGCCGGTCAGGCAGGTATTGATCAACAGCCCGGCGCGCAGGATCGGCCCGATGCGCTCCACACGCCCCGCGCCAATCGCCTGGGCACCGAGGATCGAGGCGGTGATGGCAATCGACAGCGCCGGAAACTGCACATAGTTGACGATCTGCGTCACCGCGCCATAGGCCGCGGTGGCTTGGGAACCGTGGCCGTTGACCAGTGCCAGAATCACCAGCTCCGACAACGACAGCACCACCATCTGCAGCCCCGTCGGCAGGCCGATGCGCAGCACCTTGCCGAGGATCGCACGGTCCAGGCGTAACGCCGCGAGCAACTGGCGATCCGGCGCCATCACGTGCTTTTTATGGCGCAGGCGCAGGATCAAAAACAGCATGGCCAGGGTGTTGCCCACCAGCCCCGCATAGACTGCGCTCTGGATGCCCATGGGCGGCAGGCCGATCCAGCCGCGAATCAACGCGGGGGTCAGCAGCAGCCCCGTCAGGGTCGAGACCATCAGCGCCAGCAGTGGCGACACCGTGTCGCTGACCCCGCGCAGCAACTGCGTATAAAGGATGAACACCAGCAGCAGCGGCATGATCAACATCATTACCTGCGCGTAACCCACCGCATCGTCGAGCACGTCCAGCGGTGTACCCAGCGCCTGCAATGCCGGCCGCGCAAACAGGCTGCCCAGCACGGCCGCGATCAACCCCACCAGCGCGCCGAGGGTCAGCGTGGCGCCGGTGATGACCTTGACCATGCCCGTCTCGCCAGCCCCCCACGCCTGGCCGATCAATACCGAAGCGCCCGCCCCCAGGCCGATCACCAGGGCAATGAAAAAGAACACGATGGGAAACATCCCCGACACCGCCGCCAGCGCCTGGGTGCCGAGCATTTGCCCGACATAAATACCGTTTAACGTGCCGGAAAAGCTTTGCAGGAAGTTGGACAGCACCATCGGTGCGAGAAAGAACAGGTAGGTCTGCCACAGCGGGCGTTGCACAAGGTTTTGCATGAAAAAACGGTGCCTCGAAGAACTAACGCATCCACAAGTTATACCGTATGTGGATCCAATGTTCCCGCGCTTGATCAATTTGCTCAATGACAAGTGCGCGAATTACTGATTGGACGCGCCGGTTGCGGGTGAGTAGATTCCACGCCGGGAATAGCTATTAGCCATCATCTCTCATCCCTCTGGAATCGAGCCTCACATGAAAAAACCTGTCTCGCTGGCGATGCGTATCGGCCTGGGCTTTGCTTCCACCCTGTCACTGTTGGTGCTGATCACCGCCGTGGGTATCCAGCGCGTGGGCTTTATCGACAGCACGCTCAAGGACGTCGCCGAAAAAGCCGCCGTGGCCCAGCGCTACGCCATCAATTTTCGAGGCAGCGTGCACAACCGCGCCATCGCTATTCGCGATGCGGTACTGGTCACGGATGAGACCGCGCTCAATCGGCACCTGGCCGAGATCGACCAACTCAAGCGAGACTATCAAGACGCCGCCGTGCCACTCGACCGCCTGTTCGGCAACGGCGGCGCCAGCGCCGAGGAAACCCGCCTGCTGAACGATATCAAGGCTATCGAGACGCAGACCCTGGCGTCTTCGGAGCGCGTCATCAGCCTGCGCCGCAATAACGACATCGCCGGCGCACAGGCGCTGTTGCTGGCCCAGAGTTCAGACCTCTATTCCGAGTGGCTCAAACGCGTCAACGCATTGATCGACTTTGAAGAGGCGCGGATCCGGCACCAGCTTGACTCGGTGCAAACCGCAGCGAGCAACTTCGCGGTATTGATGCTGCTGGCCAGCGCCGTGGCGATTGTGTTGAGCGTACTGGTGTCGCTGCTGATCATCCGCAAGGTCAAGGCCACCCTCGGTGCCGAGCCGGAAGAAGTGGCCGAGGCGATCCGGCGCCTGGCTCAGGGTGACTTGAACCAGCGTATCGAGACCCGTCACCCCGACAGCGTAATGGGCATTCTCAAAAATGCCCTGATTCGCCTGGGCGACACCATCACCGAAGTGCGCGCATCGGCCCAGGCCTTGCGGGATTCATCGGTGACCCTGTTGTCTGCGGCCGGCGACAACCGCCAGCAGATCACCCTGCAAACCAGCGAAGCCCAGCATGTGGCCGCCGCCATCACGCAAATGGCCGCATCGGTCAATGAGGTATCGGGCTACGCCTCGGCCGCCGCCAGGGCCACCCTGCAGGCCGATGCCGAAGTCAACAGCGGCCACCGTCTGGTGGGTGAAGTGAGCGTGGCGATTGAAGAACTGGCGGAAATTCTCGAACAGGCCACTACCCGCGTCAACCAGGTGTCCAGCGACAGCGAAAGCATCGAAACGGTGATTGAGGTGATCAACTCGATTGCCGCGCAGACCAACCTGCTCGCCCTGAACGCCGCGATTGAAGCCGCACGCGCCGGGGAACATGGCCGCGGCTTTGCGGTGGTGGCCGACGAAGTGCGCTCGCTTGCGACCCGCACTCAGGAGTCAACCCAGGAAATCCGCGACATGATCGGCAAACTGCAAAGCGGCACCCAGGATGCCGCCGACATCATGCAGCGCAGCCGCGCCCTGGCCCAGACCACGGTCGGCCAGACCCGCGATTCGCAAGTGTCATTGGGCAAGATCAGCGAGGAAGTCGGCGCGATCAACACCATGAACGCGCAGATCGCCAGCGCCTCGGTGCAGCAGAGCGCCGCCGCCGAAGAGGTCGCGCAGAACGTCACGCGTATCCACAGTTCCACCGTGCAATCGGCAGTTGGCTCCGAAGTGGTGGAAAACGCCAACCAGGAACTGGCGGAACTGGCGGACAGGTTGAGCACCAAGGTAGCCTTTTTCAGCGTGGCGACCCGCTGACCGCCATAGGTCCCGTTATCTTTTTTTGGCCGTCTGATCAATCGCAGGAATGGGAACGTACGAGCGTCGCGGCCAGTTCTTCACGGGTCCGGCTGATGACGGCGCCTGCCGTGAGCAACTGATCGACGGCATCCAGGCCGCCCTCCGGCGTGATCGCGCGGCAGGCCGGCAGGTGCAGCACCACCGCCAGACCCGCCTTGAGCAGCTGCAGGGCGGTGATCTTGACGCAGTAGTCCAGAGCCAGGCCGCCGACGATAACCCGCTGCACGCTGTGAGCCTTGAGGTACTCGATGACGCCCGTGGAGAGCTTGTCATGCAGATCGTGGTAACAGGCACCGTAGGGATGCAGGTCGGGTTCGACGCCTTTCCAGACGAAGTAATCGTAGTCGTAGGGCGTGGGCAGTTCATCCAGCAGGGTGAAGCCCTCGGTGCCAGGCACACAGTGGTTGACCCAGGTGACATCGGCATGCGCCAGGCCCGTGGGCTGCAGCATTTCGCTGTGCCGAGAGACTACCCAGGGTGCGTGCGGGGTGTGCGCGTCCTTGCTGCCAATACGATGACCGGCAAGGCTGGCCATGTAGTTGAGCTCGGCGCCGATCTGGTCACCACCGGCCACCGGCAACTCATTGGGGCACAGTGGCGTGAAGCTTTTCTGGGCGTCGACATCGAATGAGGCGATGGCGATTTTTGCGAGGGGCATGGCGGTTCTCCCGTGGCCAGGCAGGAAGTGTATAGAGGTCCGTTTTTTGATTACAGTTTTGCGATTGAAAGCCTGACGGTCAGGTAAGATAGCGCCGTTTGTCACAGCCACCCCGTTGTGCCCGCCAACCCAAGTCGACTGCCCATGCCCTTCGAACTCAGCGTAGACCTCACCACCCTGGCCATCCTCGCCGTGGTTGCCTTTGTCGCCGGCTTTATCGACGCCATCGCCGGCGGTGGCGGCTTGCTCACCACGCCTGCCCTGCTCACGGCCGGCATGCCGCCGCACCTGGTGCTGGGCACCAATAAGCTCAGCTCGACCTTCGGCTCGGCCACCGCCAGTTTCACCTTCTACCGGCGCAAGCTGTTCCATCCGCGCCAGTGGGTGCACGCCATCGTCGGCACCCTGATTGGTGCACTGACCGGCGCCGTGGTCGCGCATTACCTGCCCGCCGAAACGCTGAACAAGATGCTCCCGGTGATTGTTTTCGCCTGTGGTGTGTATCTGCTGTTCGGCGGAACGCCCAAGGCGCCGCTGGATGCCGATGCGCCGATCAGGAAGAAATGGCAGGCCACCCAGGGCTTCGGCCTGGGTTTCTACGACGGCGTGGCCGGGCCCGGCACGGGCGCGTTCTGGACCGTCAGCACGATGCTGTTGCACCCCATCGACCTGGTGAAAGCCAGCGGCGTGGCGCGCAGCATGAACTTCGTCAGCAACGCGGCGGCGCTGACGGTGTTCATCATCAATGGGTCGGTGGACTGGATCGTCGGCCTGGCCATGGGCCTGTCGGTGATGTGCGGTGCATTCTTTGGCGCACGCAGCGCAATCAGCGGCGGCGCCAAATTCATTCGCCCGGTGTTCATCACCGTGGTGCTTGGTCTGACCGTACGCCTAGCCTGGCAACACTGGTTCAGCGTGGCCTAGGCGACGGGCCAGGTACAGGTCGATGAGATAGCGCGCAATCGAGCGCGACGCCGGCAACGGCGGCAACGCGTGGATATTGAACCACTGCGCGTCTTCTATCTCGTCGGCCTGGGGCACGATCTCGCCGCCGGCGTATTCGGCATGAAAGCCCAGCATCATCGAGTGGGGAAACGGCCAGCATTGGCTGCCCCTGTACTGAATGTTCTTCACCTCCACCTGCACTTCTTCACGCACCTCACGAATCAGGCACTCCTCGGCCGACTCGCCCGGCTCGGCAAACCCCGCCAGCGTGCTGTACACCCCCGTGACAAAGCGCGGTGAACGCGCCAGCAGAATCTCGTCGCCGCGGGTCACCAGCACGATCATGCTCGGCGAAATGCGCGGGTAACTGCGCAAATCGCAGGGCGGGCAGAACATCGCGCGCTCGCGCGGCACCTGGACCATGGGCTGACCGCAACTGCCGCAGAAACGGTGCTCACGCGCCCAGGTGCCGATTTGCGCCGCATAACCCAGCACCTTGTACAGGGTGTGATCGCCCTGCAGCATGAAGCCGCGCAGGCCCTGCCAACTGCAGCCTGGCACGTCGGCGGCACTGTTGAGCTCCAGCAGGTACACCGGCTCGCCATCGAGGTGGCCGATACCGTGCTCGGCGAACACCGACAGGTCCTGGCGCTTGAGCCATTCACGCGGAAACAGCGGGCCATTGGCGTCCTGTAAAAAGCCCTCGCGGCTGCGCGCAACGGCCCAGCCACCGGGAGTCTCGTTGTCCAGCAGCGTTGTGGTAATCCAGCCTGGAGTCATGTCGGTCAATCCACAAAGTCGGGTTTCTGTTTACTCATATGGGCCGCGATGGCCACACGCAAATCGTTGGATTGCAACATAGCCGCGTTCCAGGTGGCAACGTATTCCAGACCGTCATTGACGCTGTGGTCCCGCATGTAGCTGAGCATGGCCTTGGTGCCAGTCACGGCAATTGGCGATTTGGCGGCAACCTCGCGGGCAATCTCCAGGACCCCGGCCAACAGGCTGGCGTGATCGGGGTACACACGGTTCACCAGGCCAATGCTGCGCGCTTCTTCGGCGCCGAACTGACGGCCGGTGTAGGCCAGTTCGCGCAGCATGCCGTCACCGACGATGCGCGGCAGGCGTTGCAGGGTGCCGACATCAGCGGCCATGCCAATGTCGACTTCCTTGATGGAGAATTGCGCATCCTCGGCGGCGTAACGCATGTCGCAGGCGCTGATCAGGTCGATGGCGCCGCCGATGCAGTAGCCCTGGATCGCCGCCAGCACCGGCTTGCGGCAGTTGTCGACCGCGTTGAACGAGGCTTGCAGCTCGAGGATCTTGCGCCGCAGCAGGCGTGCGTTACGCCCCACGTCCTTGCCCAGGTCATTGGCCACCTGGGCCAGCAGCATCAAGTCGATACCCGACGAGAAATGCTTGCCCGCACCGCTGAGTACCACGGCGCGCACGGCGTCGGTGTCTTCGACCCATTGAAAGATCTCGACGATTTCACGCCAGAATGCGGCGTTCATCGCGTTGATCTTTTCCGGGCGGTTGATCTGCACATGGGCAACGTTGCCGCTGAGTTCGACGACGAAGGCTTGGTATCCGGACATGGCAGTGATCCCTGACTTACGATTGATAAGGGCCAGACTATAACAAGGCTGCGCAAGGGCGCATCGGCCAAAAGCCGGACGCGCCCTTATCGTCGCCATGGGCACCGAGCCGCTGGGAAAATGCTGGATAAAACCCTGCGCACCCGCCATCCTTCGCGCTTTAAGCCGCCCGCTCGCGGCGCTCCATGCTCAAAGGACATGCCCATGCACAGCCACCCTCTCGCCCTGGCCGATTTCGACTTTATCGACGAAACCCTGCTCAAATACGGCGACGACCATTCGGTACTCAACCTGGCAGAACTCGATGGCTACTTCACCGCGCTGGTGTCGAGCCCGGCCCGGGTGGATGTCGGCGAGTGGTTCCCGGCGATCTGGGGCGGACACAACCCGGCCTGGGAAAGCGCGGACGAGGCCCAGGGTTTCCTCGAACTGTGCGTACGCCACATGAATACCCTGGCCGCCCAACTGGCTAACGATGCCCGGGGGTTCAAGGCCCGTTTCGATGACACCGAGCATCAGGGCCACACCCTGACCCTCGCCGAAGAGTGGTGCTTTGGCTACATCCGTGGCGCGGCCATCGCCCACTGGCCTGACCTGCCGCCCGAGCAGGCCGCGCACCTGGAAAAAATCGCCCAGTGCGCCGAGCAGGACAACTTCGAGCTGCCGGCCGACCTGGATGTACAGGCGCACCAGCAGCGCGTCAGCGAGATCGAACCGGCCGCGCGCGCCCTGCACGATTACTGGTTGGCCTTGCGCTAAGCCTCGACAAGCACCGCTGCTTTGGCCGATTATTCGAGTCCGCCCGTCGGCCACTCCGTGCCACCTTGCCCTGATCAGGAGCCTTGCACCTTGAGTTCGCAGAAAACCGTGACCGTTACCCCGCCCAATTTCCCCCTGAACGGCAAGGTCGCGCCCCCCGGCTCCAAATCCATCACCAACCGCGCCCTGTTGCTGGCCGCCCTGGCCACCGGCACCAGTCGCCTGAGCGGCGCACTGAAAAGCGATGACACCCGGCATATGTCGGTGGCCTTGCGCGAGATGGGTGTGACCATCGATGAGCCGGATGACACCACCTTTGTGGTGACCGGTTCCGGCAATCTGCAACGGCCCCTGCAACCGCTATTTCTCGGCAATGCCGGCACGGCGATGCGCTTTCTCACCGCCGCCGTGGCCACCGTGCAAGGCAACGTCGTGCTGGACGGCGACGCTTATATGCAAAAACGCCCGATCGGCCCGCTGCTGACCGCCCTCGGGCAGAACGGCATTCAGGTCGACAGCCCCACCGGCTGCCCGCCGGTGACCGTACACGGCGTGGGCAAGGTGCAGGCCAAGCGCTTCGAGATCGACGGCGGCTTGTCCAGCCAGTACGTCTCGGCGCTGCTGATGCTGGCGGCGTGCGGCGAAGCACCGATTGAAGTGGCACTGACCGGCAAGGACATTGGCGCTCGTGGCTATGTGGACCTGACGCTGGATTGCATGCGCGCATTCGGCGCGCAGGTGGAGGTAGTCGACGACAGCACCTGGCGCGTCGCCGCGACCGGCTACCGTGCCCATGACTACCTGATCGAGCCGGATGCGTCCGCCGCCACCTACCTGTGGGCGGCCGAAGTGTTAACCGGCGGCCGTATCGATATCGGCGTGGCCGCGCAGGATTTCACCCAGCCGGACGCCAGGGCCCAGGCGGTGATCGCGCAGTTTCCGAACATGCCGGCCACCGTGGTGGGCTCGCAGATGCAGGACGCGATCCCGACCCTGGCGGTATTGGCCGCCTTCAACAACACCCCGGTACGCTTCACTGAACTGGCCAACCTGCGCGTGAAGGAATGTGACCGCGTGCAGGCCCTGCACGACGGCCTCAACGAAATCCGCCCGGGCCTGGCGACCATTGAGGGCGATGACTTGCTGGTAGCCGCCGACCCGGCGCTGGCCGGCACTTCCTGCAATGCGCTGATCGACACCCACGCCGACCACCGCATCGCCATGTGCTTTGCGCTGGCGGGGCTGAAGGTCGCGGGCATTCGCATCCAGGACCCGGACTGCGTGGCCAAGACCTATCCTGATTACTGGAAAGCCCTGGGCAGCCTGGGCGTTGCGCTGACCTATTAAGTCGGTGGCGCCGCAATGGGGAGGGAATGCACATGACAATTCGCCAACCCTGCCCACCCGGCGCCTGTATTTGCGCCCGTGAACAGCTGCTGCAGGCGCCGGGTGCGGACCTGCGGGTGCTTGGCCTGACGCGTCAGGAAGAAAAAAAGCTGCTTGCCCGGCTGGAAGATCTCAAGAGTCTGCAGGACCTGGAGCACATGCAGCAGCGCATGTATGAGCTGCTGGGGATTCGCGTGCAGGTGGCGCCCGGGCATACCGAGGTCAGGAGCATGCGGGGAATTCAGATTATCATCGATGAACTGCCGGGAATGTGCCGCAAGACACGGCAGGCGATTCCGGCGGCGATTCGCCGGGGCCTGGAGAAACGGCCGGAGATTGCTTATCGGTTGCTTGATGCTTATGACTTGTTTGGCCAGGGGTGATGAGACGGCATATCCATTGCTGAGGTAACGGATAGGTACCCAGGCCCAAGCCAGCATCCCCCCTCCTGCTTATATCATTCCGAATGATAGTCACCTTCGCCTCATTCGATTCGTGACATACCCCTACCCCGCGCATGATCCGCCCATCTCAAATACATTGGCGGATGCACCTCATGGAACAGTCACTCAAACACTTGCGCTTCCCCCTGGCGATATTGGCC
The DNA here is from genome assembly GCF_017832155.1 of Pseudomonas sp. PvP025. Lineage (NCBI taxonomy): Bacteria > Pseudomonadati > Pseudomonadota > Gammaproteobacteria > Pseudomonadales > Pseudomonadaceae > Pseudomonas > Pseudomonas sp. PvP025. The sequence goes on from NZ_JAFIBJ010000001.1 coordinate 1,602,465, forward strand.
GTGGTGGTGATGAGCGCCTGCGGCAAGACCCCCGATCAGGCCGCCGCCATGCCACCGGCGAAAGTCAGCGTGGCCAAGGTGCTGGAACAACCGGTCAACGAGTGGGACGAATTCACCGGCCGTCTCGAAGCCCCGGAAACTGTGCAGATTCGTCCTCGGGTCTCTGGCCAGATTGATCAAGTCGCTTTTACCGAAGGCGCTTTGGTCAAGAAAGGCGACCTGCTGTTTCAGATCGACCCGCGCCCGTTCCAGGCGCAAGTGCGCCAGCTTGAAGCCCAGTTGCAACAGACCAAGGCCGCCGCCAACCGCAGTGACAACGAAGCCCAGCGCGGTGACCGTCTGCGCCAGAGCAATGCGATTTCCGCCGAACTGGCCGACTCGCGCACCACCGCCGCCCAGGAAGCCCGCGCTGCCGTCGCCGGGATCCAGGCGCAGCTGGACCTGGCCAAACTGAACCTGAGCTTTACCCGCGTGACCTCGCCGATCAGCGGCCGGGTCAGCCGCGCGGAGATCACCGCCGGCAACCTGGTGACGGCCGATACCACCGCGCTGACCAGCGTGGTTTCCACCGACAAGGTGTATGCCTACTTCGACGCCGACGAGCGCGTGTACCTCAAGTACACCGAGCTGGCGCGCCAGGGCCGCCGTGGCGCGACCACCCCGGTGTACCTGGGCCTGTCCAATGAAGCCGGCAACCCGCACCTGGGCCAGATGAACTTCGTCGACAACCAGGTCAACCCGGCCACCGGCACCATTCGCGGGCGCGCCGTGTTCGATAACAGCAAGGGCGAATACACCCCTGGCCTGTATGCCCGCCTCAAGCTGGTGGGCAGCGGCACCTATTCTGCCGTGCTGATCAACGACGAGGCCGTGGGCACCGACCTTGGCAAGAAGTTCGTGCTGGTGATGGAAGGCGACAAGCCGGCCTATCGCGCCGTGGAGCTGGGGCCAAAGATCGAAGGCCTGCGCATCGTGCGCAGCGGCCTGGGCAAGGACGACACCATTGTGGTCAAAGGCCTGCAGCGCGTGCGCCCGGGTACGCCGGTTTCCCCGGAGACCATCCCGATGGCCAGCCAGGAAACCCTCGCCGCTCTCGCCCAACAACGACAAGCGCTTGAAGCCAGCAACCTCGAACAGGTGGCGCCGGAAAAAACCGCGCCCAAGCTCGCTGCTGTCGCGACTCCACGCGGTTAAGGGATACGACTCAAGATGAATTTTTCCAAGTTCTTCATTTCGCGGCCGATCTTCGCAGCGGTGCTGTCGCTGTTGATCCTGATCGCGGGTGCAATCTCGCTGTTTCAATTGCCGATCAGCGAATACCCGGAAGTGGTGCCACCCACCGTGGTGGTACGCGCCAACTTCCCCGGCGCCAACCCCAAGGTCATCGGCGAAACCGTGGCCGCGCCGCTGGAGCAGGCAATCACCGGCGTCGAGAACATGCTGTACATGTCCTCGCAATCCACCGCTGACGGCAAGCTGACCCTGACCATCACCTTCGCCCTGGGCACCGACCTGGACAACGCGCAGGTGCAGGTGCAAAACCGCGTGACGCGCACTCAGCCAAAACTGCCCGAGGAAGTGACACGCATCGGCATCACCGTGGACAAGGCCTCCCCGGACCTGACCATGGTGGTGCACGTTACCTCGCCCGATCAGCGCTACGACATGCTCTACCTGTCCAACTACGCGATCCTCAATATCAAGGACGAACTGGCCCGCCTCGGCGGCGTCGGCGACGTGCAGTTGTTCGGCATGGGCGACTACTCCCTGCGCGTATGGCTGGACCCGAACAAGACCGCCTCGCGCAACCTGACCGCCACCGATGTGGTGACGGCGATTCGCGAACAGAACCGCCAGGTAGCGGCCGGTGCCCTGGGCGCGCAGCCTGCGCCCAACGACACCAGCTTCCAGCTGTCGGTGAACACCCAGGGTCGTCTGGTCACTGAAGAAGAGTTCGAGAACATCGTGATCCGCGCCGGTGACAACGGCGAGATCACCCGTCTCAAGGACGTCGCACGGGTTGAGCTGGGCTCCAGCCAATACGCCCTGCGCTCGCTGATCGACAACCAGCCGGCCGTGGCGATCCCGATCTTCCAGCGCCCTGGCTCCAACGCCATCGACATCTCCAACGAAGTGCGCGCCAAGATGGCGGAGCTGAAGAAGAGCTTCCCCGAAGGCATGGATTACCGCATCGCCTACGACCCGACGGTGTTCGTGCGCGGCTCCATCGAAGCGGTGGTGCATACCCTGTTCGAAGCGTTGATCCTGGTTGTGCTGGTGGTGATCCTGTTCCTGCAGACCTGGCGCGCGTCGATCATTCCGCTGGTGGCGGTGCCGGTCTCGTTGATCGGGACCTTTGCGGTGATGCACCTGTTCGGCTTTTCGCTCAATGCGCTGTCGCTGTTCGGCCTGGTGTTGGCCATTGGTATCGTGGTGGACGACGCCATCGTGGTGGTGGAGAACGTCGAGCGCAATATCGAGTTGGGGCTGGACCCCTACCCGGCCACGGAAAAGGCCATGAGCGAAGTGACCGGCCCGATCATCGCCACGGCGCTGGTGCTGTGTGCAGTGTTTATTCCGGCGGCGTTCATCAGCGGCCTGACCGGGCAGTTCTACAAACAGTTCGCCCTGACCATTGCGATTTCCACGGTGATCTCGGCGTTCAACTCGCTGACCCTGTCCCCTGCCCTGGCCGCCGTGTTGCTGCGCAGCCATGACGCACCGAAGGACCGCTTCTCCAAAGTGCTCGACAAACTGTTCGGCGGCTGGCTGTTCCGTCCGTTCAACCGCTTCTTCGAGAAAGCCAGCCACGGTTACGTCGGCACCGTGCGCCGGGTGATTCGCGGCAGCGGTATCGCGTTGTTCCTGTACGCAGGGTTGATGGTGCTGACCTGGTTCGGCTTTGCCCACACCCCCACCGGTTTCGTGCCGGCCCAGGACAAGCAATACCTGGTGGCCTTCGCGCAATTGCCGGACGCCGCCAGCCTGGACCGTACTGAAGCGGTGATCAAACGCATGTCCGACATCGCCTTGAAGCAGCCGGGCGTGGAAAGTGCCATCGCCTTCCCGGGCCTGTCGATCAACGGTTTTACCAACAGCCCGAACAACGGCATCGTGTTCGTGACCTTGAAGCCGTTCGATGAGCGCAAGGACGCGAGCCTGTCCGCCGGTGCGATTGCCGGTGCCTTGAACGGCCAGTACGCCGGCATCCAGGAAGCCTATATGGCGATCTTCCCGCCGCCGCCGGTACAGGGCCTGGGCACCATCGGCGGCTTCCGCCTGCAGGTCGAAGACCGTGGCAACCTGGGCTACGACGAGCTGTACAAGGAAGTGCAGAACATCATCACCAAGAGCCGTGGCGTGCCGGAGCTGTTTGGTCTGTTCACCAGCTACACGGTCAACGTGCCCCAGGTCGATGCCGCCATCGACCGTGAGAAGGCCAAGACCCACGGCGTGGCGATCAGCGACATCTTCGACACCCTGCAGATCTACCTGGGCTCGTTGTACGCCAACGACTTCAACCGCTTTGGCCGCACCTACCAGGTCAACGTGCAGGCTGAACAGCAGTTCCGTCAGGACGAAGACCAGATCGGCCAGTTGAAAGTGCGCAACAACAAGGGCGAGATGATCCCGCTGGCGACCTTCATCAAGGTCAGCGACACCTCGGGGCCCGACCGCGTGATGCACTACAACGGCTCTATCACCGCAGAGATCAACGGCAACGCCGCACCGGGCTACAGCTCCGGCCAGGCTCAAGCGGCGATTGAAAAACTGTTGAAGGATGAACTGCCCAATGGCATGACGTACGAGTGGACCGACCTGACCTATCAGCAGATCCTCTCGGGCAACACCGCGCTGTTCGTATTCCCGCTCTGCGTGCTGCTGGCGTTCCTGGTGCTGGCCGCGCAGTACGAAAGCTGGAGCTTGCCACTGGCGGTGATCCTGATCGTGCCGATGACCCTGCTGTCGGCGATCACCGGGGTGATCATCTCGGGCAGCGACAACAACATCTTCACCCAGATCGGTCTGATCGTACTGGTGGGCCTGGCGTGCAAGAACGCGATTCTGATCGTCGAGTTCGCCAAGGACAAACAGGCCGAGGGCCTTGACCCGCTGGCTGCGGTGCTCGAAGCCTGCCGCCTGCGTCTGCGGCCGATCCTGATGACCTCGTTCGCCTTCATCATGGGTGTGGTGCCACTGGTGCTGTCCAGCGGTGCCGGTGCCGAGATGCGCCATGCCATGGGCGTGGCGGTGTTCTCCGGGATGATCGGGGTGACCTTCTTCGGCCTGTTGCTGACGCCGGTGTTCTACGTACTCATTCGTCGCTATGTGGAGCGCAGCCAGGCGCGCAAAGCGGCCAAGGCCTTGAAGCTGGAGACACAGCCATGAGCGTGAAACTATTCCTGCCGAGCCTGCTGGTACTGGCGCTCGCCGCCTGCGCCGTCGGCCCGGACTACAAAACCCAGACGCCGGAGGCGGCGAACATCACCGCCGCTGCAGACGCAAAGCAATACGATCACGCCAAGTTCGAAGGTATCTGGTGGCAGCAGTTCGAGGACCCGACCCTCAATCAGTTGGTGACTCAGTCGCTGCAAGGCAACCGTGACCTGCGCGTGGCGTTTGCCCGCCTGCGTGCGGCCCGGGCGATTCGTGATGACGCCAGCAATGACGCCATGCCGACCATCACCAGCCGCGCCAGCAGTGACTTGGCCAAGGGGCAGATCCCTGGCCAGACCACTCGGCGCGTCAACAGCGAACGTTATGACCTGGGGCTGGACATGGCCTGGGAGCTGGACCTGTTCGGCCGCATCCAGCGCAATCTGGAAGCCAGCGACGCCGACCAGCAGGCAGCCGAGGCCGACCTTTACCAGTTGCAAGTGAGCATGATTGCCGAACTGGTGGATGCCTACGGCCAGTTGCGCGGTGCGCAACTGCGCGAACGCATTGCCCTGGACAATCTGAAGAACCAGCAGGACTCACGCAGCATCACGGTGAGCCTGCGTGATGCCGGCGTGGGCGACCAGCTCGATGTGGAGCGCGCCGATGCACGCCTGGCCTCGGTGGAAGCCAGCGTGCCGCAGCTGCAGGCCGAACAGGTGCGCGAGCGCAACCGCATCGCCACCCTGCTCGGCCAGCGCCCGGACAAGCTCAGCGTCGACCTGAGCCCCAAAGACCTGCCGGCGATTGCCAAGGCGCTGCCGATCGGCGACCCGGGGCAACTGCTGCAACGGCGTCCGGACATCCTCAGCGCCGAACGCAAGCTGGCCGCTGCCACCGCCCGCATTGGCGTGGCCAAGGCCGATCTGTTTCCACGGGTCAGCCTCAGCGGCTTCCTCGGCTTCACCGCCGGGCGCGGTTCGCAGATCGGCTCATCGGCAGCCAATGCCTGGGCGCTCGGCCCAAGCATTACCTGGGCGGCGTTCGACCTGGGCAGCGTGCGTGCGCGCTTGCGCGGCGCGGACGCCGAGGCCGATGGCGCGCTGGCGACCTATGAGCAACAGGTGCTGCTGGCGTTGGAAGAATCGGAAAATGCTTTCAGTGATTACGGCAAACGCCAACAGCGGTTGCTGTCGTTGATCCGTCAGAGTGAGTCCAGCCGCGCCGCCGCCGACCTCGCGGCCATTCGTTATCGCGAAGGCACGGTGGACTTTTTGGTGTTGCTTGATGCCCAACGGGAACGTCTGGCCGCCGAAGACGCCCAGGCTCAGGCCGAAGTGGACCTGTATCGCGGGATTGTCGCGATCTACAAGGCGCTGGGCGGTGGCTGGCAGCCGGACACGGTTGTCGCTAGCAGCAAGTGATGTAAAGAGCTCCTTTGGTTGGTCGCATCCAGCCAATTTTAGCCCCGTGACCCATTCGGTCATGGGGCTTTTTTTTGGGTCTTGGGAAAGGAGCTACGTGGCAAATTCCTAAAAGAATGACGCTGTCAGCGACGTTCTGGTCCCACACTGGCACTACTTGCCAGGCATTATTTCGTTCAGGATCAAACTGCGATAATGGCCCGGATTTGATCCGGACCATTTGCGAAAGGCTTTATAAAACGAACTGGTGTCTGCAAATCCCAACCGCGCGGCAATCTCGGCAAAGCTGATCTGCGGTTCGGCCAACCATACGATGGCCAACTCTTTACGCACGTTGTCCTTGAGGCCCAGGTAGGTCTGCCCTTCTTCAGCCAGACGGCGTCGCAGGGTCGAGGCGGACACGCACAGCGACGCCGCGAGGCCGTCGGTTTTCGGCCAGGTGTCGGGCGGCAGTTGGCGCAGGTCGTGTTTGATGCGCGTGGCCAGGCTTTGCGGGTCGCGGTATTTGACCAGAATGTTGGCTGGCGCATGCGCCAGAAACCGCTGCAGCTCCTGCGGGCTGCGCTTGATCGGCAGGTCCAGGCAATCGGCGGAGAAGATCATGCGCGTGCGCGGCCGGTCGAAGCGCAGGTTGTCGGAGAACATCACGCGGTAATCGTCACAGAAATCCGGCGCTGGGCAGCGCAGTTCGATGGCCAGAATCGGGATACGCCGCCCCGCCAGCCAACAGGCGACGCCGTGCACGATCATCCAATAGGTGAAATAGGTAAACGCGCGTTTAGGCGCGGGTTCGAGCAACACGATTTCGGCCAGGCTTTGTTGGCGCACCAGTTGAGCGGGCATCTGCTCCAGCATCAAGGACAGAAAACCCAGGCCGGTTTCCAGGCTCGCGCCCAGGTTCGGTTGCGCCATTGCGGCGCGACACAGGAACGCCAGGCTGCCGGACTTGAGCTTGCGCGGGTCCATGCCGAAGAACTCATCGTCGCTGCGCCGCGCGAGCAGACGCCACAGGCGCGCATAGGCCGTGGCGGGAACGCGGGCGAGCGGCTGCTCCAGCAGCGCCGGGTCGATGCCGACCTTGCTCAGGGCCTCAAGCGTAGCGGCGCCCGGCGCGCAGCTCTGCAACAAAGCCTCGCGCACAAGGTGGACAGAGATGGTGTCTTTTTCCGACATGGGCTGCGGGTCAATCCGATCACACTGAAGATGGCGAGCATCATAAGGGCGCTCGCGCTTTGCCACCACCGTTCAGCCAGGGTTCAGCAAACGTCAAGTTTTCCTGTTTAGTAATGAGTATCATTATGTTACAACTTAGCACCCTACCTAATTACCCTGTGGTGCCGAATGCTTGTCCCCTTTCTCATCATGCTGCGCGAGGGCATTGAGGCCGCGTTGATCGTTGGCATCATCGCCAGTTACCTGCAGCAAACCGGCCGTGGCCAGTGGATGCCGGCGGTGTGGATCGGGGTGTTTCTCGCCGCTGCGTTGGCCTTGCTGGTGGGCGGTGGATTGGAACTGGTGAGTGCCGAGTTTCCGCAAAAGCAGCAGGAATTGTTCGAAGGCATTGTCGGACTGGTGGCCGTGGGCATCCTCAGCTCGATGGTGTTCTGGATGCGCAAGGTGGCCCGCTCGATCAAGCACTCGCTGCACGCCTCCCTCGATCACGCCCTGACCGGTTCCCGACACCAGGTCACGGCCTTGATCCTGATGGTGTTTTTCGCCGTGGCCCGCGAAGGCCTGGAAACCGTGTTTTTCCTGCTCGCGGTGTTCCAGCAGAGCGAAGGCCCTGGCGCGCCGATCGGTGCGCTGCTCGGCCTGATCCTGGCGATCATCGTCGGTTTCCTGATCTACAGCGGCAGCATGCGCCTGAACCTCGGCGCGTTCTTCCGCTGGACCGGCCTGTTTATCCTGGTGGTGGCCGCCGGCATCCTCGCCAACTCGGTGCAGGCCCTGCACGAAGCCGGTGTGTGGAACCACCTGCAAACCGTGCTGTTCGATTTCAGCAGCGCGCTGCCAATGGACAGCCCGCTGGGCTCGGTGCTAGCCGGGATGTTCGGCTACCAGGAAGCGCCGACCGTGAGCACCCTTGGCGCCTATCTGATTTACCTGGTGGTGGCACTGGTGATGTTTTTCCTGCCCGCATCGCCTGCTGCGCCTGTCGCCCAATCCTCTTCCGCTTCCAGTCAGTAAGGACCGTCTCTTGTCCAGCCCAACGCCTCAACCCGCCCCGCCGTCCCGCGCCCTGCGCTGGGCCGTGGCAGGCTCGGTGGTCGTGATGATCGCCGCCGGTGGTTTGTTCTATTACGCCTCGCAATTGGCCGCGAGCAAACGCCAGGCCAACCACAATGAAATCACCGTGACCCTCCACGGCCATGCCTGCGAGCCCAATGCGCTCACCGTGCCGGCCGGCCGCGCGAGCTTTCGCATCGTCAACCGTTCGGACCGCGCCGTGGAGTGGGAAATCCTCGATGGCGTGCTGGTGGTCGAGGAGCGCGAGAACATTGCGCCGGGCCTGAGCCAGGTGATCAACGCCAACCTGCTGCCCGGCGACTACGCGATCACCTGCGGGCTGCTGAGCAACCCGCGCGGCACCTTGCGGGTAACGCCGACTGCGCAGTCCGACGCCCAGGCCAAGGCCAAACCTTCGATGGTGGCTTTTATCGGACCGCTGTCGGAATTTCGCGTGTACCTGAGCGGCCAGGGCAGCGCGCTGGTCAAGACGACAACGGCGCTGCAACAAGCCATCGACGCCGGCGACCTGGCCCAAGCCCAGGCGCTGTATGTGCCGGCGCGTGAGGCCTACCAGCGCCTGGCGCCGGCTGCTCAGCGCCTGGCCGAACTGGACAACGCGATCAACGCGCGCGCCGATTACTTTGAAAAACGCGAGCAAGACCCGGCCTTCAGTGGCTTCCACCGCCTGGAATACAGCCTGTTCCAGCAGCGCAGCCTCGATGGCCTGGCGCCGATTGCGCAGCGCCTAGTGGCCGACGTCACCACGCTCAAGCAGCAGTTGCTGGCCCAGTCCCTGCCGCCGGAGCAACTGGTGAGCATTGTGGTGCGCAACCTCAACAGCCTGGCCGATGTACGCGCGGCCAGCGGTGAAGAGGAACGCTACAGCCATCTCGACCTCAACGGGTTTGCCGCCAACCTCCAGGTCGCGCACAAAGTGGTGGAGCTGATGCGACCACTGCTGAGCAAGTCCGCCGCCGACCTGTTGCCCACTATCGACAGTGCCCTCGCCGCCTTCGACAGCGAACTCCAGGGATTCAAGGTGGATAACGGTTACGCCCGCTACGACAGCATCACCGTTGATCAGCGCAAGCAGATCGCCGACAAGGCCAAGGCACTGGCCGCCGCACTCGATGGAATCGACCCCGCCCTTGGCCTTTCCGGCCTGCAGTGAGACGAACGCATACATGAGTGATTCAGAGCAGTTTTCCGCACAACGCCGCCGTGTCCTGCTGGGCATGGCCGCCACCGGCGCTGCGATTGCCGGCAGCAGCCTGAGCTGCCCGGCGATGGCCGCCGCGGCCGAACAGGTCACCACCGCACCGCGCAGTGACAAGACCCAGGACCACCACGATTTTTTCGGCACGCACCAGAGCGGCATCGTTACCCCCCGCCCGGCCTGCGGCATGCTGGTGGCATTCGACGTATTGGCCAGCGACCGCGAAGACCTGGAGCGGCTGTTTCATACCCTCAACGAGCGCATCCGTTTTCTGATGACCGGCGGCACCGTGCCCCAGGTCGACCCGAAACTGCCGCCCACCGATTCCGGCATCCTTGGGCCGGTGGTCACGCCGGACAACCTGACCATCACCGTGTCGGTCGGCGAGTCGCTGTTTGATGAGCGCTTCGGCCTTGCAGCGGTCAAGCCCAAGCGGCTGAGCCGCATGGTCGGTTTCCCCAATGATGCGCTGGAGCCGGCGCAGTGCCACGGCGACCTGAGCCTGCAGTTCTGCTCCAACACGACCGACACCAATATCCATGCCCTGCGCGACATCGTGAAAAATCTGCCCGACCTGCTGCTGGTGCGCTGGAAACAGGAAGGCAGTGTGCCGCCCCAGGCACCGACCAAACCCGGCGAGCCGGCGCAGAGCGCGCGTAACTTCCTCGGCTTTCGCGATGGTTCGGCCAATCCGGATTCCAACAATGCCAAGACCATGGACCAGATCGTCTGGGTCCAGCCCGGCAGCGATGAACCGGCCTGGGCCGCCCATGGCAGCTACCAGGCGGTGCGCATCATTCGCAACTTCGTCGAACGCTGGGATCGCACGCCGTTGCAGGAACAGGAAAGCATCATCGGCCGCGTCAAACCCACCGGTGCACCCATGGGGGGCCACAGCGAATCCCAGGTGCCGGACTACAGCAAAGACCCGGAAGGCAAGCTGACCAAGCTCGATGCGCACATCCGCCTGGCCAACCCGCGCACGCCGCAGACCCAGGCCAACCTGATCCTGCGCCGGCCGTTCAACTACTCCAACGGTGTCAACAAGAACGGTCAGCTGGACATGGGGTTGCTGTTCATCTGCTACCAGGCCGACCTCGAGAAAGGCTTTATCAGCGTGCAGACCCGGCTCAATGGCGAGCCTCTGGAGGAGTACCTCAAGCCGGTGGGCGGCGGGTATTTCTTCACCTTGCCCGGCGTTACCGGGCCCAGGGACTTTATCGGGCGCACGCTGCTGGCGGCCACGCCCCCTCAAACCACTGCCAATACCTAAAAAACCGGAGCGTCCCATGAAGAAGTCGACTATTGCGTTGTCGTTGCTAATGACCCTCTCGCCGCTGAGCGCATTTGCCGCCACCGCGCCCCTGGACCTGGTCGGTCCGGTGTCGGACTATAAGATCTACGTCACCGAAGAAATCGCCGAGCTGGTCACCCAGACCCAGGCGTTCACCGCTGCGATCAACAAGGGCGACCTGGCCACGGCGAAAAAGCTCTACGCGCCGACCCGTGTGCACTACGAGTCCATCGAGCCGATTGCCGAACTGTTCAGCGACCTGGACGCGTCCATCGACTCACGTGTCGACGACCACGAAAAAGGTGTGACCGCCGAAGACTTCACCGGCTTTCACCGCATCGAATACGCGCTGTTCTCGCAGAACAGCACCCAGGGCCTGGAAGCGCTGACCGCCAAGCTCAACACCGATGTCAATGACCTGAAAACCCGCGTCGACGGCCTGACCTTCCCGCCGGAAAAAGTCGTCGGCGGCGCCGCCGCGCTGCTGGAAGAAGTCGCCGCGACCAAGATCTCCGGTGAGGAAGACCGCTACAGCCACACCGACCTCTACGACTTCCAGGGCAACATCGACGGCGCGAAGAAAATCGTTGACCTGTTCCGCGGCCAGATCGACAAACAGGACAAGGCGTTCCTGACCAAGGTCGACAAGAACTTCGCAACGGTGGACAAGATCCTCGCCAAATACAAAACCCCGGACGGTGGTTTCCAGACCTACGACAAGGTCAAGGAAAACGACCGCAAGGCCCTGGTGGGTCCGGTTAATACCCTGGCCGAAGACCTGTCGACCCTGCGGGGCAAGTTGGGTTTGAACTGATATGCCACGGAGTGTTCGGACCGCCTGTATGGGCGCCCGAACGCTTTTGGCGTGTTTGCCGGGCTACACATGGAAGTCAGATAACGGTGTTCCATCCGGCTTACCCGTTTGCGGGTTGAGCGCATACCAGACACCGTTGACCCTGGACGCTACGACGGCGACACCCTGACTGGTACCGGCCTGGCCTGATTGGCGAGGCGCTGGTGCCGAATCCAATCCACCGGCCAACCAATAAGCCCTCAATTTCTCTTCAATCGTGATCAGGTGGGGCGAGGCCTTGCCGAGCAACGATGCACTTGGCACCAGCCGCGATAGCTTGAACACGCCCTTGACGGCGGCTGCTGTCAACTGCGCGTAACCATCCGCCGGATTCATGACCCCGTTTGCCAATAATGCCGACTCCTTGATGAAGTTGAACGCCCTGTCGCTGAAGCTTGCAACCGGCTTTGTCCAGGCCTTACGCGGTGTCAGGGGCGAAACCGCACTTCCCAACCGGCGAAATGCGCTACCCAACGGGTTGGGCGTAAGCGCCTTGGCCGTACGCAACAACGACCGCACCTGGCCTCCGGCTCCAATAAGGACCCCGCCCACGTCCAATGTCAGGGCGAACAACCCACTGCCGATATTGCCGTCCGAAAACTCCTGATAAGCACCGAGAAAGGGGACGAGGCCCTTCAAAATAGCCTTGTCCCGGGCGAGCGCTTCGCGTTTTTTTTCCAGCGGCAAGGTACCTTCGGCCCTGAGCAGCATCTGCTCATCGCTTTCATACAAATTCTTGTCGGCAATCAGCGTCGCGATGCTGTGGGTCTTCGGCGATGCATACGTGTCAATCATGTCCGAGCTGGGTGCACCACCGGCCGATTTAACGCCGCCAATGGGCTCGCCAATGCGTTCAACGATAACCTTGGACGACACGTTCGGCCTGGGCGTAGCACCTTTCAAGTAAGCGTCCAGGTCCAGGTTAAGTTTGAATCCGCCCGTAAAGGCCTTTACGTAGATACCATTCAAACCTAACGGATTGGGTTTACCTTTAAGCACATCACCCTCTCTCAGTTGTTGAGGAAGGTCAGTGCGTTTGATGATTTCCCCATTGACAAACACCTCGAAATAACACACCTGCTTGCCCAGTTCGACCCTCATCAATGTACCTTGCCGACCTCTCGCGGCTTGCACATCGGCGTCGGTCTGCGTGGCGGGCGGCAGCCCGGTCTCGCCGCGCACGGTAAACACAGTGACGACGCTCTGCGGGTGGTCAAGCAGTTGACGGTCGGCCAGGGGGAGTTTGGCAAACATGAGTTTGAGCTGAGTGGCGTAGGCAGTCTTGAGGGTCGCGCTGTGCGCATCGACGGCTTGTTCAAGCAGCGGCTTCAACGCGGGAAGTCTACGAATTCGTTCATCGAGTTCTGCGCGCTTCTCGGCAGGCGCCTCAACGGCGAGGTTCGTCTGAAACGGAGTCGATCGATGCCTTGACAGCCTTTCAGGCATGTCATCCCTAAGTATCCATTTGCCTGGCATCAAGTCGCCGGTCATGTAGGTTTCGATGAGCGAACGTGCGCGAGGCTCGGAAATGGGCGTATTGCGTCGAGCATCGGAGTCGGCAAGCAGTACTTTCATCGTTTCCAGCTCGTTGCGCGTGATGCCCGGAAATACCTTGAGCAGTTCCCTGATGGCAATGGCCTTGCGCGCCGGTAGCTCTGCCACGGCGTTCAATGCGTCGTTGACCTCCCGGCGTTGTTTGAAAAAGGCTGCGGTGGCAGTTTTGAGCGCCGATTCGGGATGCTCTCCCGCCACAGCAGCAGGGATGACCCCATTGAGCACTGCCCAGTCGAGCAGGATCCTCATGGCCGGCAGCTGAATCAGGGTAGCCTGCTCTTCGCTGGTGGCGGCCAGCGTGGTCAGATCGCTGATCTGCTGTTCGTTCATCATGCGGCTGGTGCCTGGGCCCTTCAGTTCTGCCATGGCAGCACCCAGCCGCAGCTCCATCCAGCCAGGCGTGCCAATTCTGATTTCCTTGGGCACGTCCCTGATCAGCAATTCGGGCGCCACCTGCGCAAGGCCGACCTGTGCCACCAGTACCGCAAGTTTCGGGTCAAGGCCCCGCTCAAGCTGCAGATGTTTCTCAAGGTCGCGCCTTACTGCGTTGAAGGTGCGCCCCATGTTGCTCGGTTGGTAGAGTGCATAGCCCGCGATATAGCCGGGCCGGGGCGGTACGTTCACTCCTGCGTGCAAGGTGAGCGCAGCGAGCGCCAACTGTTGCCGCACGGCTTTGGGCACTGGTGACGCTTGCCATTTCAACATGTGGGCAAACGCGTCACCGTCGTTGAGAACCTCGCGGCTGTTCAGAAATTTTTCCAGGCACTCCGCCGGGTTCTGTTGCAGCAGTTCCAGCGATGTCTCTTCAAGGTAGTCGAAAACCCGCGGACTCTGCCCACCCAGACGCCTGTCGGCCTCGGCCTTGAGGCTGGCTTTATCGCCTGCCGTCAATCTGCCAGGAGACCACGGTTCTTCCAAAAGGCCGGAGTAATTCCCCAACGGCGGCGCCGGCGGCAACGCACTGCGCAACCATCGCACCACATTGCGCGTCTCGCCAACCGTGCGCGGTGAGCCCAGGCCCTTATAGTCCAGGAGTTGGCGGACGTCGTATGACGGCACCGAATAAAGCGCATGTCCCCGGGCATGGCTCAGATCCATCAACTGGTGCAGCTCCAGTTCCAGCCCGCGATCCGCACTGATGACGCTTGTAAGATCCAGCCAACCCCCGTCCGGGAGCTGATGCTCGAATTTGCCTTCGGACAGCCGAAATGGCTGCCCCTCCCAGAAGAAGCCGGCTTTTTCCAGATGAGTGCGCAGCGCGGGCGATTCAGTCAATCGCTGAAGACTTGCCCGAACCCTATGATCACCCGCGACCAACGATGAGCTGGCGGATGGCTGCACCGCATGTTCGGACCAGTCCCAAGGCGCATCGTCAGGCGCATTGCCGATCTTGCGCTCCAGGTAATCGCCCAGGTAGGCGCGCTCATCCAGGTCACCGATCGTTTGCCGCACGTGCTCCAGACGGCTGCCGAGGCTCTGGTACTGTCTAGCGGGCATCACCAGCGCGCCGGTTTGCAGCTGCGCCATCACCGGGTTTCGGCCTTCGTAAGCGTCAAGCTGCGGCAATCCATACGCCTGCACGACGACCCCGACAGGCAGCCACGACTCCCCCTCTTTCAGGTAATACAGGCCCTCGTCCGCCGGGTCCAGCACCTCTGTGATCAAGCGCAGTTTCTCGCTGACCTGCCACCAGCCGGAATTGTCAGCGGTGCTGAAGGTCACGGCCGTGCGCACGCCGTCAAGGTTGGCATAGCCGCTGATGCTGTCCCGGTGAAACTCCAGCCCGTCCGTTTCCAACCCTTTGCTTTTGATCCACGCCTGCAGGTCGGGCTGGGCCAAGACCTGGCGGTAAATGTCCAGAGCAGGCGCCAGGGACGTATCGTCAGGGATCTTTACAAGTGCATAACCGGTTTGCATCGAGCTGAGCAGGTACTTGCCAAAACCCGCGTCCGCCCATGCACGATTCGGGTTCTCCGGCCTTGTAGACGGCAGGGTCCAGCGCGGTGGGGCTGGAGGAAGATTTTCGCTCAGTCCGCTGATGGCCGCGTAAACCTGCGCCAGTGTGCGGGGGGATCCCAGCCCGGAAAAAACCAGGTACTGACGCGCATCGTATAGAGGCTGCGAGTACACAGTATTGCCGATCGACTTGCACATTTCCTGCAACTGACCGAAGCGCTTGTCCAGGGTCTCTATAGCCTGTCTTTCTTGCGGACTGCCACCGACGCCGACCTTACTGATCTCGTCCTGCAGAAAACTGCCCAGGGGAAACCATTGGCTACGCCGGTCAAGTATTTGCAGATCGCCATCGACTATCCTGTAGACCTGGTCCACGCCGCCGAAGCCAACTTTTTCAATGAATGTCTTGAACGCGGGCAGCGCAAGCCATGCTGCAAAGTGCTCACGCGGTGCCTGGCTTTTTTGCGCCAGCGTGGACTCGGGCCGAACCACTGCCAGTCTGTCGCCAAGGCTGAGGGTATCGGTGTCAACGGCATCTTTAACCAACTGCAAGAGTTGAGTCGCGAGGCTTGATCGAGCATCAATATCGCTGATTTTCTGTAGCAGCTGCGCGTACTGCTGACGCCACAGACTGCGTTTATCGTCGGTTATCGCCGGCCAGCCAGCGGTCTTGAGCAGTTCACCAAGGGACGCTTTTTGCTGATCGCTGTGGGGCGGTTCCACACCGTAGAAATTGAAGACGGTATCCAAATCCACGAAGCGACCTTTCTGCGGCAGCAGTACCCCGGCGGAGTTGGGGGACAATTTGTCCGCTGCCTCAGTCAACCTGGCGCCGACCTCGTTCCATCCTGACCCGTCAGTGGCGGTGAATCTGCATTTGACCTGCTTGCCTTTGATCAACACAGTGCCTTCCACACCATCGCTGAACACGCGCACCGATGAGACATCCATGCCCATGGATTTTAACCAGGCCTGCACCTTTGGCTCCCGTGCGGCCTTGTTGAAGACATCAATGAAGGGCTGGATAGAGGCATTTCGAGGGAAGAGGTGGTCTTTGGACTTGCCGGTAATCAGCCACTCAATCAAGGATTGTTGTAACGTTTCATCAGCCTTTTGCGTAAACCCTGGGGTTCCGAATTCTTCCAAAGCCGCAGGGCCAGTATTTGCAGCGCGACTCTCGCGCTTGTGGCGAGCGGCGACAGGCTCAAACCGCGCCTGTCTCAGTTGCCCATCCTGTCCCCGTGGTGCGCCCGGAACCTCAGTCACCGTGCGACCGTCCCCAGGGCTTGATCCTGCCTGAGAATGGTCAGGTTCGTTTTCAGCTCGGCTGACTGTAGATACGAATGAAGATGGGGCAGAACCCACTGATGCAAGTGTCGACATTTCAAGTACTCTTCACGGTTGAACGCAAGAGTTCTCGTCCTTAAGAACCGTCAACAAAAAGCCTATGAGATAACCCATAGGCCGCATGTAGGAGAGTTCTCAATACACCCGATAAAGAAGTGTCACCCTGTGGGGTTGCCCGCTACAGGATGCGATAAAGCAACCGCTCGATCCGCACCCGGCTGACCCGGCGCAGGAACTTGCCGACCGCCGCCGGGTAATCCACCAGCGTCTGCAGATGCTGATAGCCATCGATACGCGTGGTATGGCGGAAAATCTGCGCCAGCTCCTGCGCGCGCGGCGCCAGCCATTGGCCTTGCGGGTCGTCGATCAGCAGGGCATTTTCCAGGTCGAGGCGAAATGCCCGTGGGTTGAGGTTATTACCGGTGAGCAAGGTGTAGCGCTCGTCCACCCACATGCCCTTGAGGTGGTAGCTATTGTCGCCGTGGTGCCACAGGTGCAGGTTCAACTGGCCGCTGTCGATCATCGGCTGATGGCGCTTGGCGAAACGGCGCAGGCTGATTTCATACAGGTACGGCAGCGCCGCAATCACTTTGAACGGCTCGCTGGGCGGGATGTAGAAGTCGTTGGCGGTCTTGTCGCCGACAATGATGTCGATCTTCACCCCACGCGCCAGGGCCCGGTTGATTTCGCGGGTCACCGGCAGCGGCAGGTTGAAGTACGGCGTGCAGATGGTCAGTTGCTGCTGGGCGCTGGCGATCAACTCGAGAATCACCCGGCTCAGGGGGTTGTTCTTGCCCACCCCCAATAGCGGGCAGACCGACAGGTGACCGTTGGGCAGCTGCCCGGCCGTGGTGTCATACGCGGCGTGCTTGAGACGACTGCGCAGGTCGCCGATGTCGTTGCGCAGGCTGCGGGTGGTCGGCGGGTTCGGCAGGTCCAGGCGGTGCACGGCCCTGGAGGCGATCAGGCCGTGTTCCACCAGCTGCTGCATGGAGTCGGCCAGCGGCTGACTGTGGATCAGGTGATAACGGTCGAAGCGGTACTTGTCGAACTTGTGCAGGTACACGTTGTTCAGGCTGGCGCCACTGTAGAGCACGCTGTCATCGATCACGAAACCCTTGAGGTGCAGCACGCCGAACAGCTCGCGGGTCTGCACGGGCACGCCGTACACCGGCACTTCACTGGCATGCGACTGGGTCATCGCCTGATACCAGGCGCTGTTGCCCGGCTGCTTGCCGGCGCCGATCAGGCCGCGCTGGGCACGCAGCGAGTCGACCACCACCACGATCTCAAGCTCGGGCCGCGCAGCCTTGGCGGCGTGCAGCGCGTCGTAGATCTCCTGCCCGGCCTCGTCCTGCTGCAAGTACAGCGCGACGATGTAGATGCGTCGGGTGGCCTGGGGGATTTTTTCCAGCAGGCAGTGCCGAAAGGCCGCGGCGCCGGACAGCACCTCGATCGCTTCGGTGGACAGTGGAAAACCGCGCAGTTTGGGCAACAGGGAGCGTTTGAAGAACGACGGCATAAGGCTCGCAATGGGTCGAATCCGAAGAGGCCCCGAGCTTACACCATGAGACTGCCGAGGTCTCGAAAGCCGCGCTATCATCGTTGCCGTCAAACACCCGATAATCCGTCGCCGCAACCAGGGGCGACGTTCGATCCCGAGGAGTCGCCAATGTCATCCACGTCTGAAGCCCGCCCGCCGCTGCCGCCGTTTACCCGTGAGTCGGCCGTCGAAAAAGTCCGCCTGGCCGAAGACGGCTGGAACTCGCGCGACCCGCAGCGGGTATCCCTGGCCTACACCCTGGACACACAGTGGCGCAACCGCACCGAATTCGCCTGCAACCGTGAGGACGCCAGGCAGTTCCTTGCGCGTAAATGGGCCAAGGAACTCGACTACCGACTGATCAAGGAACTGTGGGCGTTCACCGATAACCGCATCGCCGTGCGTTATGCCTACGAGTGGCACGACGATTCGGGCAACTGGTTCCGCTCCTACGGGAATGAGAACTGGGAATTCGATGACAACGGCCTGATGGCTAATCGGTTCGCCTGCATCAACGACCTGCCGATCAAGGAAAGCGAGCGCAAGTTCCATTGGCCGCTGGGCCGGCGTCCGGATGATCATCCGGGGCTGTCCGAGCTGGGGCTCTAGCGCTCTGTAAAGCGTGGAAGGGGCTGCACCCTTCCACCGTTGGATGTCATCGAATCCGTCAGTCCTCGTTCAAACCGACGCGATACAACACGCCATTGGCTTCATCGGTGAGCACATACAGGTAGCCGTCAGGCCCCTGGCGCACATCGCGGATGCGCGCTTTCAATTCCCCGAGCAGGCGCTCCTCATGCACCACCTTGTCGCCGTCGAACTGCAGGCGGATCAGCTCCTGGGTGGCCAGCGCGCCAATGAACACGTTGTGCTGCCACGGCTTGAAACGGTCGGCGTCGTAGAAGGCAATGCCGCTGATGCCTGGGGATTTTTCCCAGACATGGTGCGGCGCCACCGTACCCTCCACCGTCTTGCCCTTGGCCTCGGGGATCGGCGTCAGCGAATAATCGATACCGTGGGTTGCCAGCGGCCAGCCGTAGTTCTTGCCGCGCTCGATAATGTTGATTTCATCGCCGCCACGCGGACCGTGTTCGTTTTCCCAGATCGTGCCACTCCAGGGATTCAGTGCCAGGCCCTGCGGGTTGCGCTGGCCATAGGACCAGATCTCGGGACGCACGCCCGGCTGGCCGACGAACGGGTTATCGTCGGGTACCCGCCCGTCGGGGAAGATGCGCACCACCTTGCCCTGCAACTTGTCGAGGTCCTGGGCGGTGGGCCGGTCGTTGTTCTCGCCAAGGGTGACGAACAGATAACCGTCGCGGTCGAATGCCAGCCGCGAGCCGAAGTGATTGCCGGTGGACAGCTTGGGCTCCTGACGCAGGATCACCTTGAAGTCTTTCAACCCGCTCAAGTCGTCCGCCAGGCGCCCGCGCCCTACCGCAGTGCCGGCCGTTCCACCCTTGCCGCCGCCTTCGGCATAAGACAGGTACACCATGCGGTCCTGCTTGAAGTCCGGCGAGAGCACCACATCAAGCAAACCGCCCTGCCCCTTGGCCCAGACCTCGGGCACGCCGCTCAGCGGCGCCGAAAGCTTGCCCTCGGGGCTGACAAACCGCAGATGGCCGGGACGCTCGGTCACCAGGAAACCTTGCTTGTCCGGCAAGAAGGCCACTGCCCACGGGTGATCGAGGCCCTTGGCGACGGGCGTGACGGTGACACTGCCCTGCTCGCTGGGAAACTGTTGCTGATCGGCGGCGTGTACCGCCGCGACGGGAAGAAAGGTGGTTGCGCACAGCGCAGCGAGCAGCGTTTTGCGTAAAGACATAAGACACGGTTCCTTAGCGACGATTGCCGTTGGCGTCATAGGTGGGGGCTTTGGTTTCGGTCGAAGGCCGGCTGGGCGCGGCCTCGCGCTGGGGGTAGCGGTTGCCGATGCCACGGTTTTCCAGGGTCGGCGCAGGCGTGGTGGGGCCGGTCTGATTGCCACGGATGGCCGGCGCGTTGGGCTGAGTGCCCTGCATGCTGTTGGGGTTGGCCCGGTGGATCGGCCCCTGATTGGCGTTGCTGTTGCCAGGCAGGTTCTGCGCCTGGGCCATGGAAACACACGTAAGGCCCAACGCGAGCGCTGCAAGGTGACGCACACAAGTGTTCATGACAAAGCCTCTCTGAGCGAGTGGTACCTGCTTTCGATAACACGCTACGCCCCGGGTTCGTATTTCGACACTAAATACTTCCTCATCAGGTGTAACACGATCTGTCCGCACATCCGCGTGGCGAAACTTTTACCGGACCCAGCGAGTCACCAGAAGACCGTCAATTCACAAGGAGCCGCACCCATGCCAAGGTCAATCTGGAAAGGCGCCATCAGTTTCGGCCTGGTCCACATCCCGGTGTCGCTGGTCTCGGCGACCTCTTCCCAAGGCGTCGACTTCGACTGGCTGGACAAGCGCAGCATGGACCCGGTGGGCTACAAGCGCATCAACAAGACCACCGGCAAGGAAGTCACCAAGGAAAATATCGTCAAGGGTGTGGCCTACGAGAAGGGCCGCTATGTGGTATTGAGCGAAGAGGAAATCCGCTCGGCCCACCCCAAATCCACCCAGACCATCGAGATCATCGCGTTTGTCGCCAGCGACCAGATCCCTCTGCAGAATATCGACACCCCCTACTTCCTCGCGCCCGACAAACGCGGCGGCAAGGTCTACGCATTGCTGCGTGAAACCCTGAAGAAAACCGGCAAGGTCGCCCTGGCCAATGTGGTGTTGCACACCAAGCAGCACCTGGCGGCGTTGATGGCGCTCGATTCTGCGCTGGTGCTGGTGATGCTGCGCTGGCCTGCCGAGGTGCGCAGCCTGGACGAGCTGGAACTGGGCAGCGACGTGATCAAGCCCACCCTGGCCAAGGGCGAACTGGACATGGCCAAGCGCTTGGTGGAAGACATGAGCGCGGACTGGAAGCCGGAGGAATACCGCGACAGCTTTCAGGAGAAGATCATGGCGCTGGTGGAGAAGAAGGCCAAGGCGGGCAAGATCGAAGATGTGGAGAGCGCTGAAGGCGTTGAAGAGCGCAAGTCCGCCGATGTGATCGACCTGACCGAGCTGCTCAAGCGCAGCCTGGCGGGCAAGCCTGCGGCAAAAAAACCAGCGGTGAAAAAATCCGCTAAGAACGCTTCCTGAGTCACTGTCCGTGGTCGTTCAGTTAAACCAACGCAATGCTCAAAGCGATGCAGATCAAATGTGGGAGCGGCGTTTAAGCCCGCTCGCCAAGGCGCCGAAGCCTGGCGCCACTTCAGATCAACAGGAAAACAGCCGCCAGCGCGGCGAATATCGCCCATTTTTCCAGGTAGTAGCGCGTACGGTTACGCTTTTTCAGCTCTTTACCGCGCAAGCGGATCTTGTACAAGCGCGTAAACGCGCGGTTCAGCGCGCCGGTCTTGTCGCCGGCATCATTGGGCGAACCCGCCGCCGCCATCACATTGCGACTGAACCAGCGATTGAATGCCGCCGCCCAGCGGTACTTCATCGGCCGCTCGATATCGCAGAACAGGATGATGCGGTTGTGCTGGGTGGTGTTTTGCGCGTAGTGAATGTAGGTCTCGTCGAACATTACCGGCTCGCCATCGCGCCAGTAATAACTCTCGCCATCCACATTGATGTAGCAGCCCGGGTCGTTGGGCGTATCCAGGCCCAAATGGTAGCGATAAGAGCCGGCGTAAGGGTCGCGATGGCGCACCAGCCTGGAGCCGGGCGGCAGCTCGGCAAACATCGCCGCCTTGATCGAACCGATACTCTGTACCAGTTCGGTGGTGCGCGGGCACAGCTTCATTGCCGACGGATGGCTGTCGCCGTACCACTTCAGGTAGAAGCGCTTCCAGCCGGACTTGAAGAATGAGTTGAAACCCACATCGTTGTACTGGTCCGACCGTTTGATCTCACCCGCACGCATCAGGTTCTGGCCTTCCTGGCGGATTTCCTGCCAGTGTTCCTGCAAAGGGCTCAAGTCCGGAAAGTCACTGGGCGACAGATATGGCCGGCTCGGCAGCCTGGAAAACAGATAGAGAAAGCAGTTGATCGGCGCCAGGAACGTGGAGTGGTCGCTCAATTGGCGGCCCAACTTGTGCCGCACCCGACCGCGCAGGTGGACATACGCAATGGAGACGACGTAGAGAACAACAATGATGAGTTTCAAGAGATTTCGTCACAAGTCAGTAGAGAACAGGCTGCTCCTGCGCGCCCACGACGGCCGAGGATTGGATAGCAGCACCTGATTTCACAATTCACAGACAGGCGATAATCGGCGGTTTGATGGCAAACCGCTTTACGGCCATTGGCCGTTATTTAGCCACACTTTGTAACCAAAGGTTAACCAAGAATTGTGAAAAACTGTCGACGAAGTGTGCGTCGAAGAAGTGAGGCAAAGCAAAGCAAAAGCAGTGTGATATCCATCAGACAAATGGAGATCCACATGTGGGAGGGGGCTTGCTCCCGATGAGGGTGGATCAGCTACACATAAGCTGACTGACACTCAGCCATCGGGAGCAAGCCCCCTCCCACAGTTTGTACAGCGTTCGGCAGACCATTTCGGTCGGCTCTCAGGCCGCCACGCTTTTGCTTTTGATCTGGAAGCGCCCCGTCAAACACGCTGGCCGAACGCAGGCGAGGTGCCGAGTGTTGGCGCAAGAGCCCTTTTGGTTACTTTTGGCTGGGCCGGCATTCCGGGCTCTTTTCCAAAAGTGACCCGCCGTAAGGGCGGAACCCTAAGTCGCCGTTACCGCACAAACCGATATGTACACCGAAAAGTCGCACCGCTCATTGGTTCGAGCATCACACTGGCTTAACTGAACGGCATTAGGGCCTGCCCCGCGGCAAGCCCTGCGTGTCACACCAACGGATCGTCGTCCTTGCGTTCACGACGGGCAAAGCGTCCATCCTCAAGCGACGAATAAGGCGCAGGTTGATTGCGCGAGCTGATCAGGTGACGGATCAGTGCAATCAGCATCCCGAGGACCAGACCTGCGATCAGGCTCACCGCCAGGATGATGGCTTTTTTCGGTTTGATCGGCGCCAGAGGCTCCTGGGCGCGGCGGTCAACCGTGACCAGCTTCAGGTTGCTCATGTCGATGTTCAAATTGCGCAAACGAGCGACCTCGGCACGCAATGGCTCTACGTCCTGCAGGAAAATGTCTTCGTTGCCACGCTTGCGCAGCACTTCGACCTCACGATTGGTCTCCAGCAGTTGCAATTCCTTGCCAATCTGGGCGATCCGAGGATTGGTAAAGTCGTCACTGGTACGTTGCTGCAATGCCGTGCGCTCAGCCTCAAGGGCCTCGGTGCCGAGGAAGTACAGCGGAATCTGCTGGTTATTGACCTCGGTACGCATCACCTGGCTCGAACCGCTCCGCGTGGCGTCAGCCATGGAAGACGGTGTGGTCGGCGTCTTGATGCCCATGGACTTGGCAATCGAGATCGCCTCCGCCAGTTCGGCGAGGCGGTTGGTACGCTCCATTTTCATCTGCAGGCGCAGGGCGCTCAATTCATCCTGCAACCGCGCGCGCTTGAGGCGGTCATCCTCAAGGAGTTTGGCAATCTTCGATTCTTTCTCGGTCTCATAATTGGCACGCGCCGCGTCGATCTTGCCCTTCAGCTCGTTCAAGCGGTTGTTGACGATCACCTTGAGGTCGGCGCCCACCTGCTCACGCTCGGAGGCGATGGCATAGTCGACGAAGCCGTTGAGAATCGACACGCCGTCCACGTCCGAGGGGTATTGCAATTCGAGGCGGATGTAGCTGCTCAAAGAGTCGGATTTCTTGGGGTCCGGAAGGATCAGGTTGACCGAGTTACGGTTGAAGTCCTCGAAACTTTGCTCAAGGCTTTGCCCCGGCTTTTGAAAGGCGGTGAACAACTGCTCATGGGACCGAAAAAATCCAAGCCGCGCTTCATAGGAGTCCAGCTGTGCGCCGACTTTGGCCAGCGCATCCGCCGGCGGTAGTTTGTAAACCTCGGAGCGGTTCAGCGCGTCCAGCTCATTGATCGCGGCCGGGCGCAGTACACTGCTGACTTCGTAGGTTTTAGGCGCCAGAAACGCATAGCCTGCCCCGAGCACGCCCGTCAGCAGCGCACAGCCCAATACCAGTTTTTTCTGTCGCCAAACAGCATGCAGCAATTCAAACAGGTCAATTTCATCCGACGCAGGATAATTACTGGACTGGGAAGTTCGATTCAAAATGTATGCACCTTAAAACCAATATCAAAGAGCTATCACGAAGACCTCGAATACCCAGCAGGGACAACGCCCTGACACCGATAACAAGGCTCGCCAATTCAGGTCTGACCACCGGGTCTAGAAGAAAAATCCCAAGCCGTCGTAGTTTCTTTCCGTCGCATTCACAATAGACGTTAGTAAAGACACACATGACGTAGGATTATTCTAATCACAAGCGTAGTAAAAAGATCGATAAATAGTTGCCGATAAAGGGAAAATTAAAAGGACCTTATATGCAGACCCTCACCGACCCGGATTACCAAGCCCTCCAGGGCACCTGGGAGCAGACGTCGCTCGAAGACAGCGGCGTGCTCAACCCTGCGGATGCCCACAGCGCCCCCGGTGCAATGACTACAATTGCCGCAGATCAGTTTGAAGTGGTCACCGTTGATGGCGAGGTCTTGCTGGCTGGGCGATTCACGCTGGACAGCAGCCAGCGCCCCAAAAGCATTACCTGGGTAGACGCCATCGGCGATGACGCCGGTAAGCCGCTACCCGCCAGCTATCGACTTGATGGCGACACATTCGTGTTTATCGCTGCGGATCCGGGCCAGCCGCGTCCTGCTTCATTCAGCACCGGACCAGGGCAAACCATGCGCACGTTCGTGCGCAGGTCCTGATCACCAGAGCATCCGAATTCACCACAGAATTTTCACGAAGCCTTCACTTTCCGACCTATAGGGTGAGGCCTACCTACTCCAGTGAATCACTTGGCCCGCCTCTCCTCGCGGGCTTTTTTTTGCCTGCGCAATGATGCTGTTATAAAGGCTGAGCGACCGCGAAACTAATCGTCATCGCCGCAGGTCATTAGCCCAACGAGTGTCCAGCCCCGTGGACGCCGCTCTCGAAGATCCTGCCGTGGCCCGACACTCCGACCTGCGCACTACCCTGTCCCTGGACAGCCTTAACTTCTTCCTGGCCGATGTGCGTGACGGCCTCGGGCCTTACCTGGCCATCTACCTGCTCGCAGTGCACAAGTGGGACCCGGCCAGTATCGGCGTGGTGATGACCCTGGCGGGCATCGCCGGGCTGCTGACCCAGGGCCCGGCGGGGGCGCTGCTCGATCGAACCCGCAGCAAACGCGCCGTCATCGCCATCGCCGCAATCCTGGTGACGGCCAGTTGCCTGATACTGCCGTTTGTCAGCAATTTCAGCCTGGTGGCACTGACCCAGGCCGCCAGCGCCGTGGCGGCTTCCGTATTTGCCCCGGCGATTTCAGCGATTTCCCTGGGGATTACCGGGCCCAAAGCCTTCACGAGGCGCACCGGGCGCAACGAAACCTTCAACCATGCAGGCAATGCCGTGGCCGCGCTATTGGCTGGCAGCCTGGCGTACCTGTTCGGGCCGGTGGTGGTGTTTTACCTGATGGCCTTCATGGCGGTCGCCAGTCTTGTGGCGGTCAGTTGCGTGCCCGCCGCGGCTATTGACCACGAAGTCGCACGTGGATTTGACCCTGCCCATCACACCGACGACGAGCAACCCTCCGGAGTGAAGGTGTTGCTGTCGAACCGCCCGCTTCTGCTGTTCGCCATTTGCTGTGCCCTGTTCCACCTGGCCAATGCTGCCATGCTGCCACTGGTCAGCCAGAAGCTCTCTCAGATCAACCTGCAGATGGCTACGCCGCTGACCTCGGCCTGCATCGTCGCTGCGCAGTTGGTGATGGTGCCGGTGGCCTGGCTGGTGGGCGCCAGGGCGGATGTGTGGGGGCGCAAACCGTTGCTGCTGGCCGGTTTCATTATTCTGCCGCTGCGTGGGGTGCTCTATACCCTGTCCGGTGACCCATACTGGCTGGTGACCGTGCAATTGCTGGACGGCATTGGTGCAGGCATTTTCGGCGCGCTGTTCCCGGTGATCGTCAAGGATCTGACCCAGGGGACCGGGCGCTTCAATGTCAGCCTGGGTGCGATCTCGACGGTGTTTGGGCTGGGAGCGGCACTGAGCAGTAGCCTGGCCGGTTTTGTGGTGCAACAGGCGGGCTACAACGCCGCGTTCCTGACCCTGGCCGGCGTCGCCGCCGTGGCACTGGCGCTGGTGTGGCTGGCCGTGCCTGAGACGTTGGCAAAAAAACCGACGTTTGCGGGGGTTGGAACGGTCGCTTGAATACGCGTGCAAGGTGGGGAGAGCCGGTCAGCTCTCACCCGCTGACTCACTCTGCGGTGCTGGCGAGGAATTCGCCGGCTTTGCGCACAAGCGTCCTCCACTCTCTCCCATCGATGAGGCCGTTGCTCTCCATATCATCGGCCGTCCTCAGCAATTTGAAATATTTGTCCTCAATATTCTGTTCGTTCACCACCTGGGTGTAGATCTGTGCCCAGGTTCTTACCGCAGAGCGCCGCAGTGATCGTTGCATTTTTGCACCTGATTATGTCCGCGGACATAGAGCGCCGGCCTGAGAACATCGTTCAGCGGCGCCACTGCTGATCCGACGAGCGGTGGCACCAGGCCATTATTGATGCTGCTACGCCCTTTCGGCGCAGTGGTTCAGATCCGACTCACAGCGGTTGCGCCTGCAAACCGCCATACAACTGTCGTCACACCTATGCGACAATGCGCGCCATGTCTGGCATGAACCCCGCCTTCATCTCCCAGCAGCCCGGCCATCACGTCAGGCGCTGCTCTCGACTTATGCGCGTTGGATCAACAAGCTCGGACTGGAGCCAATGGAAAGGCTCCAGATGGCCCCGCCCTGGGTCCAACTCACATAAGCGCACCCCAAGCTATTGATAGGTAAAGTAATTGATCTCCACAGCTAACATCACCATGCAGTTCGGCGCCAAGCCGCTCTTCGAGAACGTCTCGGTCAAGTTCGGCGCCGGCAACCGGTATGGTCTGATCGGTGCCAACGGTTGCGGCAAGTCGACCTTCATGAAAATCCTCGGTGGCGACCTGGAGCCGTCCGGCGGCCAGGTCATGCTGGAGCCGAATGTGCGCCTGGGTAAACTGCGCCAGGATCAGTTCGCCTACGAAGAATTCAACGTGATCGACACCGTGATCATGGGCCACGAAGAGCTGTGGAAGGTCAAGGCCGAGCGCGACCGTATCTATTCGCTGCCGGAAATGAGCGAAGACGACGGTATGGCGGTGGCCGAGCTGGAAACCGAATTCGCCGAGATGGACGGCTACACCGCCGAATCCCGTGCCGGTGAACTGCTGCTGGGCCTGGGCATTCCCCTGGAACAGCACTTCGGCCCGATGAGCGAAGTGTCTCCTGGCTGGAAGCTGCGTGTATTGCTGGCCCAGGCACTGTTCTCCGACCCGGAAGTGCTGCTGCTCGACGAACCGACCAACCACCTGGACATCAACACCATCCGCTGGCTGGAAAACATTCTGACCCAGCGCTCCAGCCTGATGATCATCATCTCTCACGACCGTCACTTCCTGAACAGCGTGTGCACCCACATGGCTGACCTGGACTACGGCGAGCTGCGCCTGTTCCCGGGCAACTACGACGAGTACATGACCGTGGCGACCCAGTCCCGCGAGCAACTGCTGTCGGACAACGCCAAGAAGAAAGCGCAGATCTCCGAGCTGCAATCCTTCGTCAGCCGCTTCTCGGCCAACGCCTCGAAGGCCAAGCAAGCCACCTCCCGTGCCAAGGCGATCGACAAGATCCAGCTGGCCGAGGTCAAGCCATCGAGCCGCGTGAGCCCGTTCATCCGTTTCGAACAGACCAAGAAGCTGCACCGCCAGGCCGTCATGGTCGATCGCATGGCCAAGGGCTTTGACGGCAAAACGCTGTTCAAGGACTTCAACTTCCAGGTTGAAGCCGGCGAACGCGTGGCAATCATCGGCCCGAACGGCATCGGCAAGACCACCCTGCTGCGCACGCTGGTGGGCGAGCTGACCCCGGACGCCGGCTCCGTCAAGTGGACCGACGCCGCTGAGCTGGGCTACTACGCCCAGGACCACGCCCACGACTTTGAAAACGACATGAGCCTGTTCGACTGGATGGGCCAGTGGACCCAGGGCGAGCAGGTTATCCGCGGCACCCTGGGCCGCATGCTGTTCTCCAACGATGAGATCCTCAAGTCGGTCAAGGTAATCTCCGGTGGTGAACAGGGTCGCATGCTGTTCGGCAAGCTGATCCTGCAAAAACCCAACGTGCTGATCATGGACGAACCGACCAACCACCTGGACATGGAATCCATCGAAGCGCTGAACCTGGCGCTGGAAAACTATCCGGGCACGTTGATTTTCGTCAGCCACGACCGCGAGTTCGTCTCGTCCCTGGCCACCCGCATCATTGAGCTGAGCGCCAGCGGCGTGATCGACTTCAGCGGTACGTACGACGACTACCTGCGCAGCCAGGGCGTGGTGTTCTAACTTGCCGTGATCGTCAGGCACCATGTGCCTGACAGCCTCCCTGTGGCGAGCAGGCTCCCTGTGGCTGACAGGCTCCCTGTGGCGAGCAGGCTTGCCCTGCGTTGGGCTGCGCAGCGGCCCCAATCAAAAACACCGCGTTCAGTCTGGCAGAATGCGGTGTCTGGTTTTAGGGCTGCTGCGCAGCCCAACGCAGGGCAAGCCTGCTCGCCACATTAAAAGCCCATCCAATGCGACAGGCTTCAGGCGAAGTAGTTAGCCTGCTTTCATTTCCCGCAAGCCCTTGCCATGATGCAGCCACCGCCCGCCCGCGAATGAGTTGCCATGTCCGCCGCCCCTTCCTCCCTGTCGATCACCCTGCAGATCGTCTCCATCGTCTTCTACACCTTCATCGCCTTTATCTGCATCGGCCTGCCGATTGCGGTGATCCCGGGCTATGTGCACGAGCAACTGGGCTTCAGCGCGGTGGTGGCCGGGTTCACCATTGCGGCGCAGTACCTGGCCACCCTGCTCAGCCGGCCCTTTGCCGGGCGAGTATCGGACAACGTGGGCACCAAACGCGCGATTGTGCTGGGCCTGACCGGCATTCTGCTCAGCGGCGTGCTGACGTTTTTTGCCACGCTGGCGCAGAGCCTGCCGACCCTGAGCCTGGGTATCCTGATTGCCTCACGGCTGCTGCTGGGCGTGGCCCAGGGCCTGATCGGGGTGGGCACCATCAGTTGGTGCATGGGCGCCGTCGGTGCCGAACACACCGCGCGCTCGATTTCCTGGAATGGCATTGCCTCCTACGGCGCCATTGCCATTGGCGCACCGTTGGGGGTGGTGATGGTTGCGCACTATGGCTACACGAGCCTGGGCCTGGCGCTGTCAGTGCTGGCGGCACTCGGGCTGGTGTTGATCCGCAATAAACCTTCGGTTCCGGTGGTGCGCGGCGAGCGGCTGCCCTTCCTGGCGGTATTCGGGCGCATCGCGCCGTTTGGCGCCAGCCTGTGCCTCGCCTCGATTGGCTACGGCACGCTGACCACCTTCATTACGCTGTACTACCTTAATCGCGGCTGGGCCGGTGCGGCGTACTGCCTCACCGTATTTGGGGTGTGTTTTATCCTGTCGCGCCTGCTGTTCATTTCCGCCATCAGCCGTTTTGGCGGTTTTCGCGCCGCCATCGTCTGCATGTTCATCGAAACCCTGGGCCTGATTCTGTTATGGCTGGCACCAACGACCGGCGTGGCGTTGCTCGGTGCCGGGCTGACCGGTTTCGGGCTGTCGCTGGTGTATCCGGCGCTGGGCGTGGAGGCGATCAGGCAGGTCCCCAACAGCAGTCGCGGCGCGGGCCTGAGTGCGTATGCGGTGTTTTTTGACCTGGCGCTGGCGATTGCCGGCCCGCTGATGGGGGCCATCGCGCTGAACCTGGGTTACGGCTGGATCTTCTTCTGCGCAGCGTTGCTGTCGGTCAGCGCGCTGGGCGTGACCCTGCTGCTCAAGCGTCGCGCTTACTGATCCGCCGTCTGCAAACCGGCACGGCTGGACTGGCCCAGGGTGTGGCTGAAAAAGCGCCCGGCCTCGGAGATCAAGTCGCGGTGAATGCCCTCACGGTCAACCCCGTCGGCATCGGTGCACACCGCCGGCATGGCCGCCAGTTGATCGCTGTCGCACGGCGCCATGAACACAAAGTGCCCGGCGCCGGCCAACAGTTTGAAGTCCGGCGGCTCGGGCAATTTGCGCGCGAGCGCGGCGGCGTTCTTGTCCACGGCCACCAGCTTGTCGCCGTCACCGCTGTAGAGCAGCACCGGCACATGCACATCCGCCAGGGTATGGCGACCGAACATCAGGCTCAGCGGCGCCATCAGCATCAGCGCGTGGATGCGTGCATCGGCATGCGGCTGCAAATCGTCACGGTCCACCACCAGTTCGCCTTTGGTGGTGCAGGCGTCATGGTCTTCGGGGCGTTCCTGGCAATAGCGGCGCAGGCGGTCGAAATCCGGCTTGGCCCCGGCGAGGATCAACGCGGTCTCGCCGCCCGCCGAATAGCCGATCACGCCCACCTGCTCGACGTTGACGAACGGCGCCAGCATCGGGTCGCCAAGGGTGGCAGTGATCGCTTCGGAAATCTGGATCGGCCGCCCGTACAGGTTGCTCACCGTGCCCAGCCGGCTGTGGTCCTTGTAGTTGTCGCCGGGGTGCAGCACCGCCACCACCACAAAACCCTTGCGCGCCAGCGAAGTGGCCAGATCATGCAGCGCCAGCGGCGTGCCGGTGTTGCCATGGGACAGCATCAGCATCGGGAAACGCCCGATGGCGACTTTGGAATCTTCCGTGGCGCCGACGGTGTAGGCCCCCACCTGCGTGGTGTGCTCCATGCCCGTGGAGGGGTAGAACGCGACGGCTTTCATCGGCTGTTGGTCCACCGGATCGAGAAAACTCATGCGATGGAAACCCACACTCCAATGGGGGAGCGACACCGGTGCGGCCTGCACTGAAATCAGGCCGCCGAGGAGGGAAAGAGCCATTACTGCACATAGACGCATCATGGGGATGTCCACCTGTGCCGCGTGAGAACCAACATCGAATGAGAAACCCGGGATCGTGAACCCTTGTCTGCCTACGATCTGCATAACCCGGGCCACATTGAAAGGACCGCGCGCAAACGAAAAAACTCCGTACTCCGCTCGCGTTCAGGCGATCAGAATACAGAGTTTAAGCGCCGTGCTTCAGATTGATACCGGAGCGCGGCGAATTTTACACAAGCCTTACGCAGCGGCGAACAGCTGCTCGTTGATCAACAGGTTAGCCTCGCTCATGGCCTTGCTGCGCACGTCATCGCCGTAGGCCAGGCCTTCGGCCCGCACCACTTCGATATCGGTGATGCCCAGAAAGCCGAACAGCAGCTTCAGGTAGCCTTCATGGGCAGCGCCCGACGCCTGGCCCGCATGCAGGCCACCGGCGGTGGAGACGATGATGACTTTCTTGTTGCCGCACAGGCCTTCAGGACCGGCTTCGCTGTAGCGGAACGTCTGGCCGGCCACCGCGATGCGGTCGATCCAGGCCTTCAACTGAGTCGGGATGGTGAAGTTGTACATCGGCGCACCCACCACCACGGCATCGGCGGCGAGGAATTCAGCCAGCGACACGGCACTCAGCTCGGCTTCGTGCTTCTGTGCGGCATCGCGCAGTTCTGCGGCGGTGCCCAGGGCGCCCAGGGTGGCGCCGGAGAAGTGATTGATCGCGTCGCTGGCGAGGTCGCGGTACGTCACTTCCACACCCGGCTGCGCGGTCTGCCAGGCCTTGACCACCTCGGCACTGAGCTGGCGGGAAGCCGAGTTGTCACCGAGGATGCTGGAATCGATATGCAACAGTTTCATGGTGGATCTCCGTGAGTGGGATCGACAGTGGCGATCAGATGGTGGTGATGCTACGCATGAAACCAATAGCCGATAAGCCAGCTAAAATGCGATAGTTTGTCCCACTGACAGGACAATAGGCGCCCCTATGCAAGACCTCAACGACCTCTACTACTTCGCCAAAGTCGTCGAAGCCGGCGGCTTTGCGGCGGCCGGCCGGCTGCTGGGGATTCCCAAGTCGCGGCTGTCGCGGCGCATCGCCGAGCTGGAAGAACGCTTGAGCGCACGCCTGCTGCAACGCACCACCCGGCAACTGACGCTGACCGCGGTGGGCGAGCGTTACCTGCGCCACTGCCAGGCAATGCTGTTGGAAGCGGAAATGGCCGACGAGGCCGTGGCCAGTATGTCCAGCGAACCCCGTGGCCGCCTGCGGGTGAGCTGCCCGGTGGGCATGGCCCAGCACATGATGTCGGAACTGGTGGCCGGATTTCTCGCGGCGTACCCGCTGGTGCAGCTGGACATGACCCTGGTCAACCGCCGCGTCGATCTGGTGGCCGAAGGCATCGACGTGGCCCTGCGCGTGCGCGAACTGGGCGATGAAGACCCGTTGCTGGTGACCAAGCGCCTGCGCCAGGCCCAGACCGTGCTGGTGGCCAGCCCGGGCTTCATGCGCGAGCGGCGGGTCAACAGCCTCGAAGACCTGAAACAGCTGCCGATCCTCGGCGCAATGGAGGCCGACCGCATGGTCCATCAGCGCATTCTCGACCCCCGGGGTAATGCCCACGATCTGGTGATGGAGGCGCGCCTGGGCATTGACGACTTTATCGTGCGCAAGGCCAGCGCCGTCATGGGCCTGGGCTTTACCGTGCTGCCGATGATGTATTGCGAAGAGGAGCTGGCCAGCGGGCGTCTGGTGCAACTGCTGCCGCAATGGTCATTGCCGGGCGGCTGGCTGCAGGCCGTGTACCCGCACAGGCGCGGCGTGCTGCCAGCCATTCGCGCGTGGATCGATTACCTGGAAGAAGGCTTCAAAGGCTGTGGAGACCGCTTGCTATGACGATGACCGAAGCGCAAGTTGCGCAGTTCTGCCTGAGCCTGCCCGGCGCGCGGGAAGACTACAAATGGGGCGGCGTGCGCGTATTTTCGATTGCCGGCAACAAGATGTTCGCCCTGCAGAACCTGCGCGGTGACTCGCTGGCGTTCAAGGTCGACAAGGCACTGTTCCTCGGTCACGTCGATCGCCCCGGTATCCACCCGGCGCCGTACCTGGCACGGGCGCAGTGGATCATCATGCACGTGCCCTACCCGCTCGGTGCGCAGGAACTGCGGGGTTTGTTGCAGCGCTCCCATCAGTTGGTGGTGAGCAAACTGCCCAGGCGCACTCAGCTCGGTTTATGGCTAGAGCACTGACAACAGCGTGCCGCCAAGGAACAACTGGTCAAGCCAGAACACCTGGTGCAGCAGCACAATCACCCAGAACAGCACCTGGTAAGACACCTTGCGCGTCTTGTGCCGGAACACCTGCTGGGCAATCAGCGCTCCCGGCCATCCGCCTGCCAGTTCCACAGCGTGCAGGATGTTTTCCGGGATGCGCCGGCCTTCGGACTGCGCCTTGCGCTTGTCGCTCCAGTACAAAAAGAACGCCATCACACTGACCACCGCGTAGGCGGCCAATGGCAGCAGGGTTTCGCCGCGCTGCCACACCAGCACCGAACCCAGCAGCGGCGCCGCGCACAACAGCGCGAAAATCAGCGCTTTAAGGCGTGGGTGCTGGATACTCATGCGTTGGCTGCCGACCAGTCGATCCAGCCGAACTGCCAGGTCGCCAGGATCAGCAGGCCGAAGCCGATGCGATACCAGGCAAACGCCGCGTAGCTGTGGTTGGCGATGAACTTGAGCAGGCCCTTGACCGCGATCATCGCGAAGATGAACGAGGTGACGAAGCCGATGGCAAACACCGGCAGATCGGCCGGCTGAAACAGGTCGCGGTACTTGTAGCCCGAGTACACCGCTGCGCCGACCATGGTCGGCATCGCCAGGAAGAACGAAAACTCGGTGGCGGTCTTGCGCGACAGGCCGAACAGCAGGCCGCCGATAATGGTCGAGCCGGAACGCGAAGTGCCCGGGATCATCGCCAGGCACTGGGCCAGACCCACCTTGAGCGCATCCTTCCAGGTGATCTCGTCGACGGTTTCGGCGTGCACCTGGTGTTCACGGCGTTCGGCCCACAGCATGATGATGCCGCCGACGACCAGCGCCGTGGCCACGGTAATCGGGTTGAACAGGTAGTGATGGATCAGGTCGGCGAAAATCACCCCGAGCACCACCGCCGGCAGGAACGCAATCAGCAGGTTGACGGTAAAGCGCTGGGCATTGCGCTGGGTCGGCAGGCCGGTGACCACGTCGAGGATCTTGCGCCGGAACGCCCACACCACTGCGAGAATGGCGCCGAGCTGGATGATGATGTTGAACGCCATCGCCCGTTCACCGCCGAAATTAAGCAGGTCGGCGACGATAATCTGGTGGCCGGTGCTGGAGATCGGCAGGAACTCTGTCAGCCCTTCCACAACGCCAAGAATCAATGCCTGAATGGCGGTCCAAAAATCCATACTTCCCCCAAAGGTCATGCGCGACGGCACGCCTCATTTCTATTTTTAAGTGGTTCATTGACGACACGACCCGGCGCAGACACGCACTGCAGGGCTGCAAAAAATCCGTGAAAAATCAGTCAGTACTCAGGTTTTGCGCTGACGGGCCGAAAGCCTATCAGACCCGCCGCAAATGTCGATGCAACACCCACAATTATAAAAAGCCCGGAGTGACAGGACGATGAACAGTTTGCGCACTATGTCGATCAGCCGCCGCCTGTGGCTGATCCTGATCGTCGCGGTATTGATGCTGCTGACCCTCGGCGTATTGATGCTCAAGCAGATCCACGACGACCTCTACCAGGCCAAGCGCCAGCAGACCCAGCACGTGGTGCAGACCGCCAGCGGCATCCTCACCTACTACCACACCCTCGAAACCAGCGGCGTGATGACCCGCGACGCCGCCCAGAAACAGGCCCTGAGCGCCGTGCGCGGCCTGCGTTACGACCATGACGACTACTTCTGGATCAACGACCTCACGCCCGTGATGATCATGCACGCGGCCAACCCCAAACTCGACGGCCAGAACCTCTCGGCGATCCGCGACCCGGACGGCTTTGCGGTGTTCAACGAGTTCGTGGGCCTGGCCAGGGCCAAGGGCGCCGGCATCGTCAATTACCGCTGGCCCAAGCCCGGCGCCGAAGCGCCGGTGCAGAAAACCTCGTACATCCAGCTGTTCGAACCCTGGGGCTGGATCATCGGCTCCGGGGTGTACGTGGACGACGTGCAGGCCGAGTTCAAGGGCCAGGTGTGGAAAGCCTCGCTGATCGGCCTGGGCATCGCGCTGGTGATGGCGCTGCTGGTGCTGTTGATCGCGCGCAGCATCGTGCAGCCGTTACAGGCGGCGGTGAATGCCATGGCCAACATCGCCAGTGGTGAAAGCGACCTGACCCGCAGCCTCGACACCCACGGGCGCGACGAAGTCACCCAGTTGTCCCGACACTTCAATAGCTTTACCGCCAAGCTGCGCCTGGTGGTGGGGCAATTGCAGACCTGCGCCAACGCCCTGGGCCACTCGTCCCTGGAGCTGGGCACCAACGCCAGTCAGGCCCATGACCGCAGCCAGCAGCAGTCGCAGCAGATGGAGTTGGTGGCCACCGCGATCAACGAAGTCACCTACGGCGTGCAGGACGTGGCGAAAAACGCCGAACACGCCGCCAGCGAGATGCGCGACGCCCAGGCCCAGGCGCAACAGGGCCAGGTCAATATCGACAGCAGCCTGCAGCAGATCGACCAGCTTTCCAGCACCATCAGCCAGGCCGTGGACGTGATTCGCACCCTCTCCAGCGAAAGCACGCAGATCGGCAGCGTGCTGGAGGTGATCCGCTCGATTGCCGACCAGACCAACCTGCTGGCGCTCAACGCCGCCATCGAAGCGGCACGCGCCGGCGAGCAAGGCCGTGGCTTTGCCGTGGTTGCCGATGAGGTGCGGCTGCTGGCACAGCGCACGCAGACATCCACCGCCGAAATCCAGGCCATGATCGAACGCCTGCAAGGCCACTCGGAAGCGGCGGTCAAGGTCATCAGCGACAGCCACAGCGCCTCGCAACTGACCATCGAGCAGGCCGGCCGGGCCGGCGCCAGCCTTACCGCCATCGGCCAGGCGCTGCACAACCTCAACGGCCTCAACGCGTCGATCGCCAGCGCGACCCTGCAGCAGGCGCAGGTGGTGGAAGACATCAATCAGAACGTCACCCAGGCAGCGGGGCTCTCCCAGAGCACCGCGCTGGCGGCCCAACAGTCCAGCGTAGCCAGTGCGCAGTTGCGCGGATTGAGTGAACAACTCGACAGCCTGCTGCGCCAATTCAGGATCTAGCGTCACCGTGTAGAGTGGCTGTGTTTTGTAGATCAGCGGCCTCTGGGTACAATCACCGCCCTCTTCCACGCTCCCAAGGTACCGCCATGTCCGGGCTTGAATTGTTCGCCGCCGCCCTGGGGGTGATTGCTGTCTGGCTGACGGTCAAGCAGAACCCCTGGTGCTGGCCCATCGGCCTGGTGATGGTGCTGCTCTACACCTGGGTGTTCTACGACGTGAAACTCTATTCCGACATGCTGCTGCAAGTGGTCTACGCCGCGCTGCAAGTGTATGGCTGGTGGCAGTGGACCCGCGCCGGCGAAGTCAGGCAGGGCCGCCAGGTGACCAGCCTCAAGGCCCCGGCAATCCTCGTCAGCCTCGCGGTTGGCGCGCTTGGCAGCCTGCTGCTCGGCGCCGCCATGGCGCACTGGACCGATGCCGCGCAGCCCTGGCTGGACGCCGCCCTCACCGGCTTCAGCCTGGTGGCGCAGATGTGGATGGCGCAGAAACGCGTGCAATGCTGGCCACTGTGGATAGCGGTGGATGTGATCTTCGTCGGGCTGTTTCTCTATAAAGGCCTCTACCTCACGGCCGCGCTCTACGCGCTGTTCACCGTGATCGCTGTGCAAGGCTGGCGTGAATGGCGCGCCGACCCGGCGTTGCGCCCATGAAGGTGGTGGTATTGGCGGGCCCTGAGTCCAGCGGCAAAAGCTGGCTGGCTACGGAGTTGCATCGGCATTTTGGCGGGCTGATGGTGGGTGAATACGTGCGCCACTTTATCGATCACCACCAGCGCGACACTACCTTTGCGGACATACCGACCATCGCCTGTGGCCAACTGGCCTGGGAAGACGCGGCTCGCGCGCAGCAGCCGCACCTGTTGATCCTCGACACCCACCTGCTGACCAACCGACTGTGGAGCCTGACCCTGTTCGGCGACTGCCCCGCCTGGCTGGACGAAGAACTGCTGGCCCGTCACTACGACCTGCACCTGCTGCTGTCCCCCGAAGACGTCGACTGGACTGCCGACGGCCAGCGCTGTCAGCCGGCACTGGCGGACCGTCGCGCGTTTTTCCAGAGCAGCCTGGACTGGATCGAACGGCACCGCCAGCCCGCCCTGGTGATTCGCGGCCAATGGGCAGCACGCCGCGCCGAGGCATTCGCCGCCGTCCATCAATTGCTGGATCAGCCACCTCGCCCCTAGGCGCTGGTTGCTTCGCCTACCGACTATCGGGCCGACGCAGTCCGCCTGCCGCATCGCCAGTCAACCTTCTAAAGGAGACTGGCCCATGAACCTGCGTATCGTTGCCCGCCTGATCAATTTGCCCGAAAACCGTGCCGTCCGGGTGCAAACGGCGGCACACCCGCTGTTGCTGGTGCGTATTGGCGACCAGGTGCGTGCGTTCCAGGCCGATTGCCCCCACGCCGGCGCGCCATTGGAAGACGGCGTGATCTGCAACGGGCACCTGATCTGCCC
Organism: Pseudomonas sp. PvP025; assembly: GCF_017832155.1. NCBI lineage: Bacteria > Pseudomonadati > Pseudomonadota > Gammaproteobacteria > Pseudomonadales > Pseudomonadaceae > Pseudomonas > Pseudomonas sp. PvP025. The sequence goes on from NZ_JAFIBJ010000001.1 coordinate 1,640,097, forward strand.
CTGGCACAAAGCCGCCTTTGCCGTGGACAGCGGTGCCGTCATGGAACCGCCGGCACTGGTCGGACTCAGGCAATACCCGGTGCAGGTGCATGCCGGCGTGGTCAGCGTCGGCGACCAGCCCATTGCGGCTGAACCGCCGGTTCCACGCCTCGACGCGCGCTGCTTCGCAGTCATTGGCGCGGGCGCTGCGGGCACAGCGGCCGTGGCCACGCTGAGACGCGAAGGGTTCGCCGGACGCCTGCTGTGGATCGACCGCGAAGCGAATCCCGCCTACGACCGCACGGCCTTGAGCAAATTCGTGATCAGCGGGGAAATGGCCGCTGAAGACACCCCGCTGCTGCTGGAGGAACACAGCTTCGCCGACTTCGGCATTCACGGCGAGGTCAAACGCCTGGACGCCGCCGGCAAATGCATCGAACTGGTGGACGGGCGCCGCTTCGACTACGACGCTGCGCTGGTTGCCAGCGGCGGCGCAGCACAGCCTTTGGACATCCCTGGCGCGGTACTGAGTAACGTGTTCGTACTGCGTAGCCGCGACGACGCCGCGCGCATCGCCAACGCCGCGCAGTCAGGCGCATGCGCAGTGATAATCGGCGACAGTTTCATCGGTCTCGAAGCGGCCTCGGCGCTGCGCCAGCGCGGGCTGGTGGTGCAAGTAGTCAGTCGTCACGAGATACCGCTGGCGGCGCCGTTGGGCCGGCGTATCGGCGCGGCCCTGCGCCAACTGCACGAAGACAACGGGGTGATCTTCCACAGCAACACCGAGCCCGAGCGCTTCGACGGTCATGGCGCCGTCAGCACCGTGCTGCTCAAAAACGGCAAGCGACTGGCCGCCGACCTGGTGCTGATGGGCGTCGGCGTCAAGCCTGCCACCGCCTTCGTTCACGGCGTCAGGCATGCGGATGACGATTCACTGAGCGCCGACGCTCACCTGCAACTGGCACCGGGTTTGTGGGCCGCCGGCGACAATGTCACCTTCGCCTGGCAACAGTTGCCGGTGCGCATCGAACACTGGCGCCTGGCTCAGCAACTGGGCGTGCTGGCCGCGCGCAACATGCTCGGCGATACGCAGGCGTTCAGTGACGTGCCGTTCTTCTGGACCTACCACTTCGGCAAGACCTTCGAGGTGCTCGGGCGTGCGCAACACTGGAACCGCCTGCACCTGGAAGGCGACCTGCAACGCCACACCTTCATCGCCCTGCTCTGCCGCGACGATCAGGTCGAGGCGGTGATCGCCTGCCAGTATCAGCAGGCCATGGCGCGTCTTTCCCGGCGCATGCGGCAACCGCTGGGCAAGGCCGAAGCGCTTGAGCTGATCCGTCAGACCCAGCACTGACCTGTGGGAGCGGGCTTGCGCTAATGCCGTTCAGTTAAGCGCAGATTCCCTGTGGCGAGCAGGCTTGTCCTGCGTTGGGCTGCGCAGCAGCCCCAAAACCAGACACTGAGCCGTATCAGGTACACCGCGTTTTGCTTGATTGGGGGCGCTTCGCACCCCAACGCGGGGCTTGCCCCAATGCCGTTCAGTTAAGCGCAGATTCCCTGTGGCGAGCAGGCTTGTCCTGCGTTGGGCTGCGCAGCAGCCCCAAAACCAGACGCTGAGCCATATCAGGTACACCGCGTTTTGCTTGATCGGGGGCGCTTCGCACCCCAACGCGGGGCAAGCCCGCTCGCCACAATAAGCCCACAAGCGCAGATTCCCTGTGGCGAGCAGGCTTGTCCTGCGTTGGGCTGCGCAGCAGCCCCAAAACCAGACGCTGAGCCGTATCAGGTACACCGCGTTTTGCTTGATTGGGGGCGCTTCGCACCCCAACGCGGGGCAAGCCCGCTCGCCACAATAAGCCCACAAGCGCAGATTCCCTGTGGCGAGCAGGCTTGTCCTGCGTTGGGCTGCGCAGCAGCCCCAAAACCAGACGCTGAGCCGTATCAGGTACACCGCGTTTTGCTCGATGGGGGGCGCTTCGCACCCCAACGCGGGGCAAGCCCGCTCGCCACAGAGGCTCCAGTTTGCTGCGCGACAGCGCTAAGTCGAAGACTTGGCGGAGCCTCCCACATTTGATCGTGTTTACACGCCCCTATTCCGGTCGGCTCTCAGGCCGCCGCGCTTTTGCTTTTGATCTGGAGCGCCCCGTCAAACACGCTGGCCAAGGGGCTCCCGTCAGTAACCCAGCGACAGCCCGGTATTGCGGCGCGGGTCATTGGCGCCATAGAAGCGGTTTTTCCCCACCGGCTTGCCATCCAGTGACGGCGCGCCCACCAGGATCGCGGCGAGGTGGTTGGCGTCCTGCGGGCCGGCAAACGTATGACCCCAGCTTTCAAGGATCTTGCGCGTGTCCGGGCTGATCGCGAAAGTCTCGAGGTTGGTGGCCGGCGGCATCCACTGCTGGTGGAAACGCGGCGCGTCCACGGCTTCCTGAATGTTCATCTTGTAGTCGATCACGTTGAGAATGGTCAGCAAGGTCGCAGTAATGATGCGGCTGCCACCCGGCGTGCCCACCACCATCACCGCCTTGCCATCTTTGGTCACGATGGTCGGGCTCATCGACGACAGCGGCGCCTTGCCAGGTGCAATGGCATTCGCTTCGCCCTGCACCAGGCCGTACATGTTCGGTACACCCACCTTGACGGTGAAGTCGTCCATTTCATCGTTGAGAATCACCCCGGTAGTGCTGGCCATCACGCCGGCCCCGAACCAGTCGTTGAGGGTGTAGGTAACGGACACCGCATTGCCCCACTGATCAACGATGGAATAGTGGGTGGTGTTATTGCCTTCGTGGGGCGACACGCCTGGTTTGATCGCCTGGGAGTCTGCGGCCTTTTGCGGCTCGATGGCGGCACGCAGCTTGGCGGCGTAGTCCTTGTCCAGCAGGTGGGCGATAGGGTTTTTGACGAAATCCGGATCGCCCAGGTAGCTGTTACGGTCCACGTACGCGTGGCGCATCGCTTCGATCTGGTAGTGCAGGCCCTGGGCCGAGTGATAGCCCAGCTCGGCCATCGGATAGCCTTCGAGGATGTTCATGATCTGGCAGATCACCACGCCACCCGAGCTTGGCGGCGGCGCCGAGACCACATGGTAGCCGCGGTAATCGCACTCGATGGGCGCCAGTTCGCGGGTTTTGTAATTGTCCAGATCGGCCTGGGTGATGATGCCCTTGCCGGCCTGGCTGGACGCCACCAGAGCCTTGGCCACCCAGCCCTTGTAGAAACCGTCGCTGCCCTTGGCGGAAATCTCCTTGAGGGTCCTGGCCAGGTCCTTCTGTACCAGCTTCTGCCCGACCTGCAGCGGTTGACCGTTGTGCAGGAAGATGCCGCGCAGGTCCTTGTCCTTTTCGAACTCGCCGGTGGCGGTGTGCAGCAGGTCGATATCACCCTGCTCCAGGGCAAAGCCGTTTTCCGCCAGGTTTATCGCCGGGGCGATCACCTGGGCGCGCTTGAGGGTGCCGTACTTGCTCAACGCCAGTTCCATGCCGGACACGGTGCCGGGCACGCCCACGGCCAGATGGCCCTTGGCGCTGAGGCCGTCAACGACGTTGCCGTCCTTGTCGAGGTACATGTTGGCGGTGGCCGCCAGCGGTGCTTTTTCGCGAAAATCGAGGAAGGTCCTGCGGCCGTCGGCCAGTTGCACGGTCATGAAGCCGCCGCCGCCGAGGTTGCCTGCGGCCGGGTACACCACCGCCAGCGCATAACCGACGGCCACGGCCGCGTCCACCGCGTTGCCGCCGGCCTTGAGTACATCCACACCCACGTGTGTGGCCAGATGCTGGGCCGTGACCACCATGCCGTTTTCACCGCCGACCGGGGCCTGGGAGGCGGCCTGCACCGCGCTGACGGTGAAGACGAGGGCGGTAGCGATCAAGGTGCGGCTGAAGGGTTGGTAGTTCATCCATGGATACTCGGCTGATTGAGATGCACCAAATTAGCCCTTCCCGGCGCCGATCCCCAGCGCGGTGGCGTTTTTAGTACAGAACCTGTCGGGGATAGAACCTGCGTGCTCGCGCCTGCGCTAGAATCGCCGCCATTGTTTGTCCGCCCCCCTGATACGAGCCCGCCCATGAGCTTTGATTTCGATACGATCCACTCCCGCCTCGGCACCGGCAGCACCAAGTGGAACCGCTACCCGCACGACGTTTTGCCGATGTGGATCGCCGACATGGACATCGCCGCACCACCGGCCGTGCTGCAAGCCCTGCACGCGCGGCTTGACCAGCAGGTGCTCGGCTACAGCGTGGCCGGCCCGGACGTGCGCGAGGCGATCATCGCCGACCTGTGGGTCAAGTACGCCTGGCGCGTCCAGCCTGAAGAGCTGCTGTTTTTGCCCGGCGTCGAACCCGGCTTCAATATGGCGCTGCGCGGCTTTGTGCAACCGGGCCAGCCGGTGGTGCTGCAAACCCCCAATTATCGGCCGATCCGCCTGGCGCCCGGCCACTGGAACCTGCCGCGCATCGAAGTGCCGTTCGTGCTGGTCGACGGCGAATACGTCACGCCCATGCCCGCCATGCGCGAGGCGCTGAAGGGTGCCGGCGCCCTGCTGCTGAGCAACCCGCACAACCCGATCGGCAAGGTGTTCCCCCGCGAAGAACTGCTGGCACTGGCCAACGCCTGCCTGGAAAACGGCGCGTTGATCATCTCCGATGAAATCCACGCCGAGCTGTGCTTCGACGGCCGCCGCCACATTCCCACCGCCAGCCTCAGCCCCGAGATTGCCCAGCGCACCATTACCCTGATGTCGGCCAGCAAGGCCTACAACGTGGCCGGTTTGAAGACCTGTTTCGCCGTGGTGCAGAACGCCCAGGTACGTGAACACTTCAACAACGCCCGTTGCGGCATGGTCGACAGCGTCAGCCCCCTGGGCCTGGAAGCCACCCGCGCCGCCTACAGCCAATGCGGCGAGTGGCTGGATGCACTCAAGCAGTACCTGCAAGCCAACCGCGACTACCTGCTGGACGCGGTTAACACGCGCTTGCCCGGCGTCAGGATGCACGCGCCACAAGGCACTTACCTGGCCTGGCTGGATTGCAGCGCCCTTGGCCTGGAAGACCCGCAGCGCTTCTTTCTGGAACAGGCCAGGGTAGGCTTGAGCGCCGGTATTGAGTTCGGCGATGACAGCCAGCAGTTCGTGCGGCTGAACTTCGGCTGCCCACGGTCGATGCTCGAGGAAGGCCTGCAGCGTATGGAACGGGCCTTGCGCTAAAACCCGTGAACCTCTGTGAGCTCCTGTTGCGGTGAGCGCCTGCATCAATGGGTGCAGGCCCTCACAATTTGGCGATGGACACTTCCGTCGATTTCACGAATGCAATCACTTCGCTGCCCACCTTCAATTCCAGGTCACGCACCGAACGGGTGGTGATCACTGACGTGACGATGCCGGACGCGGTCTGCACGTCGATTTCAGACACCACTTCGCCCAGCAGAATCTCTTTGATAACGCCCTTGAACTGGTTGCGCACGTTGATCGCTTTAATGGTCATGTCGGCTTTCCTGTTGGCTGTTGGGTCAATCCGCACGAATGCGCAGGCCCTCAAAATGCGCTATCAACCAATAAATCAAAAGGAATATATAACTATTTATTTATTCTATATGGATATATAAGAACGGTTCGCCTGCCAACGCCTGATCAACAAATTGCCTTGTTGTGCCCGCCGAGGCAGGAACTGGCGGTGCAGTTGCCACACCCCAGGGACCGCCGTGACCCGCTGCTGGCCCGGCTCAAGGCGCAGGCCCTGACCGAGTTGCAGCAGGCCCATGTGATCTAGACGGCGGTCAATGTCACCCAGAACCGCGTGCGTGCCTGCACCTCGAACCCCAGGGTTTGCGCCAGCAGGTTGAGGATACGGTCGGTATCTTCCAGGCGAAAACTGCCGGTGACCCGCAAGGCTTCCAGGCGCGGGTCCCAGCGCAGCACGCCTGGGCGGTAACGCTCAAGCTCACGCAGGAAGTCGCCCAAGGGCTGGTTCTGCGCGGTCAGCACACCGTCGCGCCAGTCCGGCTGCGTCACATCGAACGGGGCCGTGCGCCCCAGGCCAACCGCGCTCAACGGGGCCTGCTCACCCTTGTGCAACGTCGCCATCTGCCCCGTCAGGTCACGCACCTGCACCGCGCCCTGCAGCACCGACACCCGGCAACCACTCGCCAGTTGCCGCACACACACCTCGGCCTGGCTGACCCTCAACTGCCCGTAGCGCGTCTGCATCTGCAGGGCTGACGGCCCCGGCACCTTCAACGCCAGCTCGCCCTCGACGAGGGTGAGATGCCGCCGCGCCAGGTCCACATCCACCGCCGTGGCGGTATTGAGTTGCAGGCTCGCGCCCTCGGCCAGGGGCAGGCGCCTGCGCTCGCCGGTGGCGGTATGCAGGTCGGCGCGCCAGGCCTCGATGGGCAACTGTCGGCTGATCAGCCAGGCGGTCGGCACCAGCACCGCCACCCCCAGGGCGCGCTTGAGCACGGCGCGCCGACCTGGCTGCGCACGGTCGAGGCTGGCCAGCGCCAGCGCCTGGGGCAACTCGCTGAAACGCTGACGCAGGGACTGCGCTTTCTGCCAGGTCTGTTCGTGTTGCGGATGGCTGTCGCGCCATTGCTGCAAGGCGGCATGATCACCCTCGGTGGCCGCGCCCGACTCCACCAGCGCCAACCAGTGCGCCGCTGCCCGCGCGACCTCGCGACTCATTCGTCCACCAGCAGGCAATGCTCATAGGCCTGGGCCATGTAGCGCTTCACCGTGCGCTCGGACACCTGCAGCCGCTCGGCGATCTCGCGATAGCCCACGCCCTCGAGCTGGCTCCACAGGAAGGCACGACGCACCGGCGCAGGCAGCCCGTCGAGCAGTTCGTCCAGGGCCTGCAGGGTTTCCAGCAGCAGCCAGCGCTGCTCGGGCGACGGTACGCAGGCTGGCGGCAAACTGGCGAGGGCATTCAGATACGCCTGTTCCAGGCTGCGCCGCTGATGAAAGTTGACCAGCAGCCGCTTGCCGACCGTCACCAGGTACGCGCGCGGCTCCTGCATCTGCGCAATCGGCTGCGCGCTGGCCAATACCCGCAGGAACGTATCCTGGCTCAGGTCCGCAGCATCCCAGGCATTGCCCAGGCGCCGCCGCAGCCAGCCTTCCAGCCAACTGCGATGATCACGATACAGGCTCGACAAGGTTGGTTCGGGGGCGTGCGTGGGGACAACGGCATCATTCATGGCAAACCACCTGCACGGCGCGATTGAGTCTCAAATGAGATTCATTCTATTTAATATCGTGCTGGCACACCACGATCTTTTAAACAGGTTGTTTAGAAATCGGCCTGGAAAAGTTGTCTTTACTATTTGTCTTGTTGTGGATATTTTATCCAAAAGCTCGATAACCACCTTGATCGGCGAGGCCCCATGAAGACTGTCCACACCCGAGACGCCGCTGCGCCCGCAGGTCATTATGCTCAGGCAGTGGGCCACAACGGCACGCTGTATATCTCCGGACAATTGCCGGTCAGCCCGGACGGCGGCCATAACTTCTCGGCGTCATTTGCCGAACAGGCGCAGATAGCGCTGGGCAATCTGCTGGCCATCTTGCACGCCAGCGGCGGCACCCCGGCGGATTTGCTCAAGGTCACGGTGTATGTCACCGGCATCGCGCATTGGCCGGAGTTCGACCGCCTCTACGCCGCCGCGCTGGGCGAGCATCGCCCTGCCCGCGCGGTGGTGCCGGTGCCGGAGTTGCACCATGGTTATCTGATCGAAATCGAAGCGGTGGCGCGCTATTTGGCGTAGGTGTAGACCGCCGCGCGCGACACGCCCAGGTGCGACGCGACCGTCTCCATGGCCCGGCGCACGTCCATGCAGCCCGAGTCCTTGAGCTCCTGCATCAACACGCGGCGATCAGCAGCCTTGAGCGCGCGCGGGGTGGTGGCCAGGCGGGCGGCGAATTGATCGATGCGCGCACGGATGACATCTGCGCCGGAGGGGTCGAGGGATTCGCCCGGTGTGTCATCGCCGACGCTGCTGAACTGTTCGAGCATGCCCTGCAAGCTGCGGAACAGCGACAGGTCGACATTCATGCACAAGGCGGCGACGTACTGGCCGCTGGTGTCCTTGATGCCGATCGAGGTGCTTTTGACCTGACGCCCGTCGCGAAACTGGTTCTGGTAGTTGGCAATGACTTGCGGGTAATCGGGGTCGGCAATCCGCGCCAGCCCAAGCTCGGTGGCCGGGTCATCGGGCTGGCGCCCGGAGAGGTTGTTATGGATGGCCAGGATCGCGTGCTGTGGGTCGCGCAAGTCGTGCAGCACCACTTCGCAGAAGGGGCTGAAGGTCTTGCTCAAGCCTTCGGCAATCTGTTCGAGCTGGCTGATCAGGTGAGTGTGTTCGATAGAGAGGTTTTTCATGCAAGACAACATATCCAGTCCTGGACAGGCCGTCAATTTGGCCGCCGTCCCCCTTTGTGGAGCTGCAACCATGGACACCCCTGCCGCACTGCTCGACACGGTCAAACTGCAGCGCAATATCCAGCGCATGCAGCAGCGCGCCGACAGCCTGGGCGTGCACCTGCGCCCCCATGTCAAAACCCATAAATGCGCGCAAGTCGTGGCCGCGCAGCTTGCCGCCGGCGCTCGCGGCATCACCGTGTCGACGCTCAAGGAAGCCGAGTACTTTTTCGCGCTGGGCATCGAGGATATTCTCTACGCCGTGTGCATTGCCCCGCACAAACTGCCCCAGGCGCTGGCATTGTGGTGCCGTGGTTGCGCGCTGACGCTGATCACCGACAGCCTTGCCGGCGCCAGCGCCATCGTCGATTTCGGCAAAGAACACGGCGCGACCTTCGCGGTCATGATCGAGATCGACTGCGACGGCCACCGCTCCGGGGTCAAGCCGCAGGCCCCGCTCTTGCTGGAGATTGCCGCCGTGCTCGGCGACAGGCTCGCCGGGGTCATCACCCATGCCGGGGAAAGCTACGGCCTGGACACGCCCGACGCCTTGCAGGCCATCGCCGAACAGGAACGCGCCCGCTGCGTTGAGGCCGCCGAGCGCATTCGCGCCAGCGGTCAGCCCTGCCCCCAGGTCAGCGTCGGCTCCACGCCCACTGCGCTGTCGGCGGCGCACCTGGACGGCGTCACCGAACTGCGCGCCGGCGTGTACGCGTTTTTCGACCTGGTAATGCACAACATCGGCGTATGCCGCCTCGACGAACTGGCCTTGAGCGTGCTCACCACGGTCATCGGCCATCAGCCGGAAAAGGGCTGGATCATCACCGATGGCGGCTGGATGGCCATGAGCCGCGACCGTGGCACTCAATCCCAACAGCACGATTTCGGCTATGGCCAGGTCTGTGATGAGCACGGCGAGCCCATCACCGGATTACTGCTGGGCAGCGCCAACCAGGAACATGGCGTAGCGCAGTTCGCGCACCACGACCTCGACGTGGTCACCCGCTTTCCACTCGGCACACGCCTGCGCATCCTGCCCAACCACGCCTGCGCGACAGGCGCCCAGTTCGGCAGCTACAGCGCACTGCTGGAAAACGGCCAACGCCAGGACTGGCCCCGCCTGCGAGGCTGGTAGAACGACAATCCCATCAATCTGACTCGATGTTTGTGGAAGCTGGCTTGCCTTAATGCCAGTCAGTTAAGCCCGCTCCCACATTTGATCCAATCCCACTACCCCAAAAACAACCGAACCTTGTGCTCCAACTGATCCAAATGCCGGTCCCGCTGCTTCTCCGCATCCACCATCGCCCGCTTGCCATGCTTCTGAAGCAGATACGCATGAATCTGCCGCACCTCCAGCGAGCCATAGATGGACGCCACATCCAGCACCCCCATCAACCCATCCGTGCGGTAATCGCGGGTATTCATCACCACCTGCGTTCCGCGCCCGCCCAGCACCTGAAACCCCATGGCGGCAAACACCGCAACCTTCTCAACCGCACACGCCAGCTCCACGTGCGGATAACGCGCCAGCACCTCAGCCATCATCGCGCGCGCCACGCCCTGGCGCCGGCAGCCGGCCTGCACCGCCATAAAGGCCACGCCGCAGGCCTCGGGGTCATTCTTCACCGGCAGGTACAGCAGAAAGCCGATGACCTTTTCCGGCTCGCTATCGTCGGTGGCCACAATCAACTCGACCGCAATGCCCTTCTCACCCGACAAGGCTTCAAGGTACAGGTGCACCTCAAAACCGATGGCGTACTGATAGAGGTTGTAGAGCAGATTGCTCGGCGGCAACGCAACGCTGCTGATGTCGGTGAGGTTGTCCACCACCATCTGCAGAATCTGGCTGTTGACCGGCTCGGGGCACGGCGTGGTGTAGCGGGTAAGGCTGAACATGCACATTCCTGGGGCTTCGCTTCAAGACTGGCGCGATTGTACCCGTAGCCGCCCGGTCAGTGCCCGCACGCCGTGCGCAAACAACCGCTGACGCAAAAAAACAAAAAAGGCGTTGCACCAGACCGGGTTACATCGCGCATCATGGGCACTTTCAAGTTCAAGGGTTAACGTCCATGCGCGTTCTGTCATTGATGATGGGTCTCACGACGCTGGCCGCCAGTACGGTGTTCTGCGCCAGCGCGATGGCGAATGAAGAAAGTCAGCTGGTGCAACAGATCAACGAGTACCGCAGCCAGGTGCAGCGCTGCGGCGACCAGGGTTCCCAGGAACTGCCGCCGCTGGCCAGCGATACGCGACTGGTGCTGCCGGCCAACAATGTCGGCGATCTGCAGCAGGCCCTGGCCCGCGCGGCCTACCCGATGGTGAATGTGCAGGCCATCAGCCTGTCCGGCCCCAGGGATTCCCAGGCGGCGATGAAGGCGGTGCGTGAGAGTTTCTGCCGGGTGGTGCTGGACCCGCAATTTGTCGATATTGGCGTGAGCAACAGTGGCCAGGACTGGCGCATCGTGCTCGCCCGTCCGCTGCTCACCAGCGGCCTGGGCGACTGGCAGACCGAAGGCCGGCAAGTGCTCAACCTGATCAACGCCGCGCGCGAACAGTCGCGCCAGTGCGGCACCCAGGCATTTGCCGCCACCACGCCACTGTCGTGGAACGACACCCTGGCCAGCGCCGCCAACAGCCATACACGCAACATGGCCAACGGCAACTTCTTCGATCACCTGGACCACGACGGGCGCACGCCTGGCGACCGCGCCGAACTGGCCGGGTATATCGCAAAAAACATCGGCGAAAACATCGCCGCTGGCCTGGATACGCCGCGCAAGGTGGTCGACGGCTGGCTCGCCAGCCCCGGCCATTGCGCCAACCTGATGAACCCGCAATTTCGCGAACTGGGCGCCGCTTATGCGATGGACCCGAAAAGCGACGCGGGCATTTACTGGACCGCCGTATTTGCCGCCCAGTGACCCTTGGGCGGCGGCCCAAAAAACCTGATGTTTCTCTATCCGATTGGATAGAGCATCAAAGTGCCACCTAGTAGACAATTGCGCTGAACTGGCGACGATCGTTCAGGTCTGTAACTGGCGACCTGACATTTCAGGCAATACTCGAACCGTGGCAGATAAGGTGTTGACCCGATGATGAATTGGCTGCAGGGCAGCAGCGGCATGGCTGAGCGGGTACGCCAGCATGATTGGGCCAGTACGCCGTTGGGGCCGCCTGATCAATGGCCGGACGTGCTCAAGACCACCGTCGCGCTGTGCTTTGCCTCCAGCTTTCCCCAGGCGATTATCTGGGGCCCCCGGCTGATCACGCTCTACAACGATGCGTTTGCGCCTATCCTCGGCAACAAGCCCGAGGCCCTGGGCCGGCCATTCAACGAGATCTGGCATGAAGTCTGGGACGATATCAGCCCCATCGTCGCCGACGCGTTCGAAGGGCATGCCACCTATATCGAAAACTTTCCCCTGGTGATTGAACGTGAAGCCATGCCGGAGCAGGCGTATTTCACGTTCTGCTACAGCCCGATCCGCGACCCCCAGGGCCGCGTGGTCGGCATGCTCGACACCGTGACTGAAACCACCCCCACGGTATTCCTCGCCCGCCGTCTGACGGTGCTCGAAGCCATCGGCCGCAGCGTCACCAGCGCAACCGATGCCCAGACGATCATGACGTCCACTACGCAGCTGCTGGCCGAACACCTGCAGGTGTCCATCTGCGCCTATGCCGACATGGATGCGGACGAAGACGGCTTCACCCTCCGTGGCGAATGGTCGGCGCAGGGTATGCCCAGTATCCTCGGCCGCTACCGCCTGGCCGACTTCGGTGAACGGGCCGTTACCTGCCTGCGCGCCGGCCAGCCGCTGGTGATCCGCAACAACCTGGAAGAACTGCCGCCCCACGAGTCCGTCAATTTCCAGGCCTTGGGCGTGACCGCCACCATCTGCATGCCGCTGATCAAGGATGGCCGACTCACTGCGTTGATGGCCGTACACGACAGGCAGGCGCGCTTCTGGTCTACCTATGACCTGGCCCTGCTGGGCGAAGTCACCGAACGCTCATGGGCCCATATCGAGCGCGTGCGCGCCGACGTCGCCGTGCGTGAAGGCCTGGCTGCCTACACCGAGCTGAACGCGACGCTGGAGCAGCGCGTGGAAGAACGCACCCTGGCGCTGGCCCAGGCCGAAGCCGCGCTGCGCCAATCGCAAAAGCTGGAGGCCATCGGCCAGTTGACCGGCGGCGTGGCCCACGACTTCAACAACCTGCTGACAATCATCCGCTCATCGGTGGATTTTCTGCGCCAGCCCGGCCTGTCGCAAGAGCGTCGCCAGCGCTACATGGGTGCGGTATCCGACACCGTGGAACGCGCCAGCAAGCTGACCAGCCAGTTACTCGCCTTTGCCCGGCGCCAACCGCTCAACCCGGAAGTCTTCGACGTGAGCCAGCGGGTGCGCAGCATCGGCGAGATGCTCGAAAGCGTCACCGGCGCACGCATTCATGTGCGCGTCGAGCTGCCTGACCAGCCCTGCTACGCGCGCATCGACCCCAGCCAGTTCGAAACGGCGCTGATCAACATCGCCCTCAACGCCCGCGATGCCATGGACGGCCAGGGCACGCTGAGCCTCAAGGTCGCCTGCGATCAGCCTCTGCCGCGCATCCGTGGGGAGGCCTCATCGAGCCAGCCGCACATCAGCCTGTCCCTGGCCGACACCGGCGCGGGTATTGCCGACGACAACTGCGAGCGCATCTTCGAGCCCTTCTTCACCACCAAGGCGGTGGGCAAAGGCACTGGCCTGGGGCTGTCGCAAGTGTTCGGCTTTGCCAAGCAGTCGGGCGGCAATATCGATGTGGCCAGCACGCCGGGCCAAGGCACGGTGTTTACCCTGTACCTGCCGCAGGTGGAAGGCGAAGCGCGAGCGCAGCCGCCTGCCGAAGAACAGCCGCTCACGCTGATTCAGAACAACGCCCTGCGCCATGTGCTGATCGTGGAGGACAACCTGGAGGTGGGCCGCTTCGCCAACCAGATCCTCCAGGACCTGGGCTATCAAACCACCTGGGCCACCGACGCTGAACAGGCACTGGCGCTGGTAGGCGCCGACGCCATGGTGTTCGACGCGATCTTCTCGGACGTGGTGATGCCGGGCATCACTGGCGTTGCCATGGCGAAGATGCTGCGCCAGCAGCGACCGGAGTTGCCGGTGGTACTCACCTCGGGTTACAGCGACGAGCTGGCGGACAGCGGCTACGAAGGCTTCGAATTCCTGCCCAAGCCCTACTCCGCCGACCAGGTCGCGCGGATATTGGCCAGGGCCTTGGCCCAGGAATGAGCTATTCCGCCACGGCCACCTGATTGCGGCCCATGGCCTTGGCGCGGTACAGCGCCTTGTCGGCGGTGTTCATCAAACCGTGCAGGTCGAGGTCCTGGGCCTGGGTCGAGGCCAGGCCCAGGCTGGCGGTAAGGCCATGCACCGGCTCGGACGCCAGTCCCGCAACCGCCTTCACCAGTTGTTCGGCGATGGCCCGAGCGGTTTCCAGTGACGTGTTGGGCAACAGCACCGCAAATTCCTCGCCGCCCAGGCGGCCATACACATCGGCCTGGCGAAACGAAGTGCTGATCACCCCGCCGATCTGGCGCAACACCTGGTCGCCGGCCTGATGGCCGTAGGTGTCATTGATCGCCTTGAAGTGGTCCATGTCCATCATCAGCGCACACAACGGCTGCTGCTGATGACGGCATTGCGCGTACAGCACATGGGCATGTTCAAAAAACGCGCGGCGATTCATCAGGCCGGTGAGTTCGTCGGTCTGTGCGGCGCGCGTGGAGATGCTGTGGGCCCGCTCCATCTGGCGGGTCAGGCGGAAGGCTTTTTCCAGCGCATCGGACAACTTGCGCGTGGCGCTGACTACAAAGGAGGAGAACACCAGTACGGCGATGCCCACGCCCACCTGCATGGGCGACGGCTGCAGCAGCAGCCACAGTGTGCAAGGCAGCAACACCAGGCCGATGGACACCAGCGTCATGGAGCGGTACACCGAGTAACAGGACACTGCGCTTACCGACATGCCCACGGTAAAGAGCATGATCAGCACTTGTGACAGACGGTCGTCGGTGGGCATCAGCGCAAAGGCACCAGCGCCCCATACGGCGGCCGAGAGAATGAGGGTGATCCAGTAACGGCGCTCCCAGCGTTGCGGGGTGCGCTCGCTGTTGGGGCAACGGAACCAGTCGGTGAACATCTTGACCCGCAGCAGCGACGTCAGCGCCAGCGCCACCAGCCATAAGAGCATGACGCGATGATCAAAACGGTCCCAACACAGCCAGCAGAGCATGACGGCAGCCATGTAGCTGCCGAAAATCGCGGAAAAGGATTGGCGAAAAAGCTGATGCAAACGGTCGGTTCGCACCTGCTCTTCGATAAAACCATCCTGGTCCCGCCCACGCCCTAGGCCATTCATGAAAGCTGCCCGCTCCGCCTGCCATGACAAAGGCGCCATTGTGGCACCCTGCCACTAGCCTGGACAACTGAATCCAGCACGGTAGAGCCTTTTAACTCAACTCAGGGCGCAAAATCAGTACGCCCAGCGGTGGCAGATTCAACGACAGCGACACCGGCTGCCCATGGCGTGCCTCATCGTGGGTGAAGACGCCACCGCCGTTGCCAAAATTGGAACCTGCGTAGGTGTCCGCATCACTGTTGATCACCTCGCTCCAGCGCCCGGCAAACGGCACGCCCACGGTGTAGCCCTCACGGGGCACCGGGGTAAAGTTGGCCACCACCAGCACCGGTTTGCCGTCCTTGCTCCAGCGCAGCCAGGCAAAAACGCTGTTGATGGCGTCGTCGCCGATCAGCCACTGGAAGCCCTGCGGCGCATCGTCCTGCTCGTGCAGCGCCGGTTCCTCGCGGTACAGGCGGTTCAAATCGCCCACCAGTTTCTGCACGCCCCGGTGTTCCGGGTACTGCAGCAGGTACCAGTCCAGCTGCTGATCGTGATTCCACTCGCGCCACTGGCCGAACTCGCAGCCCATGAACAGCAGTTTCTTGCCCGGGTGCATCCACATAAAACTCAGGTAGGCCCGCAGGTTGGCGAATTTCTGCCAGCGGTCGCCGGGCATCTTGTCGATCAGCGAGTGCTTGCCGTGCACCACTTCATCGTGAGAGATCGGCAAAATGAAGCGCTCGGACCAGGCATACACCAGGCCGAAGCTCAGCTCATTGTGATGATGGGCGCGGTACACCGGGTCCTGCTGGATGTAATGCAGCGAATCGTGCATCCAGCCCATGTTCCACTTGTAATTGAAGCCCAGACCGCCCTGCTGGGTCGGCTGGCTGACGCCGGGCCAGGCCGTGGACTCTTCGGCAATCACCAGCGCGCCAGGCGCTTCGAGGGCGACCACGTCGTTCAAGTGGCGCAAAAAGTCGATGGCCTCGAGGTTTTCCCGCCCGCCGTGGCGGTTGGGCACCCATTCACCGGCCTTGCGCGAATAGTCGCGGTAGAGCATCGATGCCACCGCATCCACGCGCAGACCGTCGATGTGGAAATGCTTGAGCCAATGCAGCGCCGACGCCAACATGAAGCCGTGCACTTCGGTGCGGCCCAGGTTATAGATCAGCGTGTCCCAGTCCTGATGGAAGCCTTCCAGCGGGTTGGCGTATTCGTACAGCGCGGTGCCGTCGAATTGCGCCAGGCCATGGGTGTCGGTCGGGAAATGCGCCGGTACCCAGTCGAGGATCACGCCGATATCGGCCTGGTGCAGGGCGTTGACGAAGTACGCAAAATCTTCCGGCGAGCCAAACCGCGCGCTCGGTGCAAACTGCGACAACGCCTGATAACCCCACGAACCGCCAAACGGGTGCTCCATAATCGGCATCAGCTCGATATGGGTGAAGCCCAACTCCTGCACATA
This sequence comes from Pseudomonas sp. PvP025, assembly GCF_017832155.1. NCBI lineage: Bacteria > Pseudomonadati > Pseudomonadota > Gammaproteobacteria > Pseudomonadales > Pseudomonadaceae > Pseudomonas > Pseudomonas sp. PvP025. The sequence goes on from NZ_JAFIBJ010000001.1 coordinate 1,656,357, forward strand.
AGGAATCAGGCGCTCGGCCAGTTCACGCCAGCCGTACTGGCGCGAAACCTCACCCGCCTCGTCCAGCTCACACTGCCAGGAGCCCACGTGCAGCTCGTAGATCGACAGCGGCGCCGAGGGTTTCTGCTTGTCGGGGCGCGCCTGCATCCAGTCGTGGTCCTGCCAATCCACCTGCAGCGGTGGCGCCACTTTGGACGCGGTGTCGGGCGGCAGCTGAGTGGCCAGGGCCATGGGGTCGGCCTTGAGCGGCAGGATGCCGTGGGCGCCGAGAATCTCGTATTTGTAAGCCGCACCCGGCTGCAGGCGCGGGATAAAGAGTTCCCACACGCCCGACGGGTGCCGCAGGCGCATCGGATGACGGCGACCGTCCCAGATATTGAAATCGCCCACCACCGACACGCGCCGGGCGTTTGGCGCCCACACGGCAAACCGTACGCCGTGCACACCGTCGACACTGGTCACCTGGGCGCCCAGGCAACTGCCAAGGTCGCGGTGATTGCCTTCGGCAAACAGGTACAGGTCCATTTCACCGAGCAGCAGCTGGCTGAAGCTGTAGGGGTCTTCGGTGATCTGCTCACCGCCGGCCCACTGGATTTTCAACAGGTAATCCTGACGCGTGGCAAAGTGCCCGATGAACAGGCCCGGCACCTGAGTCGCCTCCAGGCTGCCGATCGATTCACCGCCGTCGCGTGTCAAGACCTGCACACTCAGGGCTTCGGGCAGGAACGCGCGGATGAATTGCCCGCCCTGCTCATCATCATGCGGGCCCAGAATCGAGAACGGGTCCGGGTGCTCGGCGCGCACCAGCGCTTCAACGTCTCTGGACGCCGGCATTGCAGTCAACTTGGGCTGCAGCGGTTCTTTATTGATATAACTCATGACGTCTCCCCACCGCGTGCAGTTTTCGATATAGGGGCAAGCCCGCTCAACAATGCGTGCAAGCCTTGTAATGGCACCGCCAACCAGGTCGGGCGATTTTCTGCTTCGTAAGCCACTTCGTACGCAGCTTTCTCCAAGCTGAACAGTGTCAGCGCGGCGTCCTGGCCCTTGGCGTCCTGCCAGTCATGCGCCAGTGTAGACGCAGCGGCCTCATAGGCCTGGATAAATGCCTGGCGCGCCTCCTTGAGGTAGCGATCGGTCACGCGTTTGCGCGCAAGGTCCGCTTCGGGGGAGTGATCCACCCCCTGCACGTTCAGCGCCATGGCGGCCGCGTAATCAAACGAACGCAACACACCGCTCACATCCTTGTAGGGGCTGTGCTTGCCGCGCCGCTCATGCAGCGGCCTTGCCGGCTCGCCCTCGAAGTCGATCAGGTAGGCATCGCCCTTCACCACCAGCACCTGGCCCAGGTGCAAGTCACCGTGCACGCGAATGCGCAGCCCGCCCAGCGTGGCTTTCGCCAATGCCTGGACCTGGCTGCCGATGGCTTTTTTCTGCGCCAGTAGTTCACTGACCAGCGTCTGATCAGCGGGGTTCAACTGATGTTGGTTGAGCTTGAGCAATTGCAGGGCGCGTTCGATCTGCGCGCCCACGTCCTTGGCCCAGGCCTGGGTGTCCTTGGTCGAGGTGGTTTCTGGCCTGAAGTCCTTGTTGTCAGTGGGCGCACCCAGCACGCCGTGCATTTCGCCCAGACGCTGGCCGAGCAGGCCGGCAAAGTCCGCCAGCTCGCCCAGAGCGTTGTAATGCTGCTCCTGATCGGACATGGCCTCGGCGAGTTCGTCGCGGATCGCTCGCTCCAGGTTGTTCTGGGTCCAGCTCCACGCATCGCCCTGGTTGCTCAGGTAACCCTGGGCGATCATCAGCAGGTTGTCCTCGCCCTCAGCGTCACGCCGAATCATCGACCCCATCAGCGGCGAGATATTCGGGTAGCCGGCCTCGGTGAGGTAAGCGCTCATTTCAAGCTCGGGGTGCACCCCGGCGCTGACTTTGCGGATCAGCTTGAGCACCAGGCGTTCACCCACCACCACCGAGCTGTTGGACTGCTCGGCAGAGAGGTAACGAACCGATACGTCGCTGCTCAGTTGCAGCGCGTCCAGGTGCGGGGTCGCTGCAAAGCGCAGGGCACCGTCGCTGCTGTCAAGCACGCTGCCGGCCTGCAGGGCCTGGATCACCGCACGAATGAAATGCTCGAGGCTGAACGCATCGGTTACCAAACCTACCTCGCGGGTGCGCCGCACGCGGGCCAGGGCCAATTGCTGGGGCAAGGCGCTGGTGAACTGGTCTTCGCGCAGCAAACCGAACGGCAACTGATAACGGCTCACCTGCCCGCCGCTGCTCACCTCGATTTCGCTGAGCAACACCGGATGCTCCGGGTCGCCAAACCGCACGCCGTAAGCGATGTGCACGCTGTCGATGGTTGCGTCCTTGCCGGCAAACCAGCGGCGCTTGGGCAGCCACAGCGGCAGTGAGTCGTGTTCGAGGGTGTTGCGGCAAGGTTCTTCGAGCAATTCTTCCATGCGTTTTTTCAGTACCAAAGTGGTGAAGTCGGGAATGCTCTGCGCCGGCTCGACATGCCAGCTGGGCATCTGATTCTCGGCGGCCAGCACAAACCAGTAGAAGCCGTACGGCGCCAGGGTCAGCAGGAAGTTGAGTTGGCCAATCGGTGGGAACGCGTTGCCGCCGAGCATCTCCACCGGGACCATGCCGGCGAATGCTGACAGGTCCAGCTCCGCCGCCTGGGCGCTGCGTGACACGTTGGCCACGCACAATATGATTTCCGTGCGCCCGTCCTCGCCGGTGAACTCGCGGGTATAGGCGAGGATGCGACGGTTGCTCGGCGAGAGCATTTTCAGGCTGCCGCGACCGAACGCCTTGGACTGCTTGCGCACTGCGAGCATGCGCCGCGTCCAGTTGAGCAGCGAGTGCGGGTCCTGGGCCTGGGTCTCGACGTTGATCGACTGGTAGCCGTATTGCGGGTCCATGATCGGCGGCAGCACCAGACTCGCCGGGTCGGCGCGGGAGAAGCCGCCATTACGGTCGATGGACCACTGCATGGGCGTACGCACACCGTCGCGGTCGCCCAGGTAGATGTTGTCGCCCATGCCGATTTCATCGCCGTAATACAGGGTCGGTGTGCCGGGCATCGACAGCAGCAGGCTGTTGAGCAACTCGACGCGGCGGCGGTCGCGCTCCATCAACGGCGCCAGGCGCCGACGAATACCCAGGTTGATACGCGCGCGGCGGTCGGCGGCGTAGTAGTTCCACAGGTAGTCGCGTTCCTTGTCGGTGACCATCTCCAGGGTCAGCTCGTCGTGGTTGCGCAGGAAAATCGCCCATTGGCAATTGGCCGGGATCTCCGGGGTCTGGCGCAAAATATCGGTGATCGGAAAGCGATCCTCCTGGGCCAGCGCCATGTACATGCGCGGCATCAGCGGGAAGTGAAAGGCCATGTGGCATTCGTCGCCGTCGTCGCCCTTTTTGTCACCAAAGTACAGCTGTGTATCTTCAGGCCACTGGTTGGCTTCGGCCAGCAGCATGCGGTCGGGGTAATGCGCGTCGATCTCGGCGCGGATCTGCTTGAGCACGCCGTGGGTTTCCGGCAGGTTCTCGTTGTTGGTGCCATCGCGCTCGATCAGGTAGGGGATCGCGTCCAGACGCAGGCCGTCGATGCCCATGTCCAGCCAGTAGCGCATCACCGACAGCACGGCTTTCATGACTTGCGGGTTGTCAAAGTTGAGGTCCGGCTGGTGCGAATAGAAGCGGTGCCAGAAGTATTGACCGGCCACCGGGTCCCAGGTCCAGTTGGACTTTTCGGTGTCGAGGAAAATGATGCGGGTGCCGTCGTACTTCTGGTCGTCATCGGACCAGACATAGAAATCCCGCGCGGCCGAACCGGGCTTGGCCTTGCGCGCACGCTGGAACCAGGGGTGCTGGTCGGAGGTGTGGTTGATCACCAGCTCGGTGATGACCCGCAACCCGCGCTTGTGCGCCTCGGCAATGAAGCGCCGGGCATCGGCCATGGTTCCGTAGTCGCTGTGCACGCCACGGTATTCGGCAATGTCGTAACCGTCGTCGCGGCGTGGCGAGGGATAGAACGGCAACAGCCAGATGGTGTTGACGCCCAGATCGGCGATGTAATCAAGTTTGGCGATCAGCCCGGGAAAGTCGCCGATCCCGTCATTGTTGGAGTCGAAATAGGATTTGACGTGAACCTGGTAGATCACCGCGTCCTTGTACCAGAGCGGATCCTTGATGAACGTGGCTGCCTTGGGTTTCTTCGCCATTGGACACTCCTGAAAACTCGAAAAAACGGGCTGACGCAATCCGGTCAATGTGGGAGGGAGCAAGCTCCTTCCCACCTTTGACCTCGGCAGGCTTAAGACGCGGTAATGCGCCAGATCCCAAACGGCATCTGCGGATCGAGACGGGTCCACTGGCTCTTGCCGTACCAGGTCCAGCGATGGCCGTTCATCAGGTCCTCGCCCTGGGTCTGCGCATCGTCCGGCAGGCCCATTTCCCATAGCGGCAATTCGAAGTGAGCTTCCTGGGCATTGAACGGATCGAGGTTGACCGCCACCAGGATGAAGTTGCTGCCATCTTCGCTGCGCTTGCCGAAATACAGGATGTTGTCGTTCCAGGCGTTGTAGAGCTTGAGCCCCAGGTGTGTCTGCAGGGCCGGGTTCTGGCGGCGGATGCGGTTGAGTTGGGCGATTTCGGCAATGATGTTGCCCGGCGCGGTGAAGTCGCGCGGGCGAATCTCGTACTTCTCCGAGTCCAGGTACTCTTCCTTGCCAGGCACGGGTGCCGCTTCGCACAACTCAAAGCCCGAATACATACCCCACAGGCCCGAGCCCATGGTGGCCAGCGCAGCGCGGATCAGGAAGCCCGGACGGCCGGATTCGTGCAGAAAGCCAGGGTTGATGTCCGGCGTATTGACGAAGAAGTTCGGCCGGTAGCACTCACGCCACGGCGACTGGTTGAGCTGGGTGAAATACTCGCTCAACTCGGCCTTGGTGTTGCGCCAGGTGAAGTAGGTGTAGCTCTGGGAATAGCCAACCTTGCCCAGGCGCGCCATCATCGCCGGCGTGGTAAAGGCTTCCGCAAGGAAGATCACCTCGGGGTATTTGGCGCGCACATCGCTGATCAGCCATTGCCAGAACGGCAACGGCTTGGTGTGCGGGTTGTCGACGCGAAAAGTCTTCACGCCCTCTTCCACCCAGCCCACCACAACGTCGCGCAGCTCTGTCCACAAGCCGGGAATGGCGTCGGCGGCGTAGAAATCGACGTTGACGATATCCTGGTACTTTTTCGGCGGGTTTTCCGCATATTTGATCGTGCCGTCCGGGCGCCAGTTGAACCAGCCCGGGTGCTGCTTGAGCCATGGGTGGTCCTGGGAGCACTGGATAGCGAAGTCGAGGGCGATTTCCAGGCCATGGTCGGCGGCGGCCTTCACCAGGCGGCGGAAATCATCACGGCTGCCCAGTTGCGGGTGAATCGCCTCGTGACCGCCGTCCTCGCTGCCGATGGCATACGGGCTGCCGGGGTCATCGGGGCCGGCATGCAGTGAATTGTTGGGCCCCTTGCGGTGGCTGCGGCCAATGGGATGGATGGGCGGAAAGTAGAGCACGTCGAAGCCCATGTCATGGATCATCGACAAACGAGAGTGCACATCGTTGAAGGTGCCATGGCGCGCCGGATCATCGGTGATCGAGCGCGGAAACAGCTCGTACCAGCTGGCGAACTGCGCGCGTTCACGTTCCACATCAATCGGGTAGACGGTGCTGATGCTCAGATAGGCGCGGTGGTCGGCCTGGGTCATCAGGTGTGCACTGTCTTCGTGCAGGAACTGCGCAACCTGCTCGGTTTCCAGCAGGCCGGAGAGTTCGTGGTGCAGCAGCATCAGACGGTCGCGCAGCTCGTTGTCACTGCGCTCGGCAGCCTGCAGCACCAGGCTGCGGCCTTCCTGCAGCTCGAGGCTGACCGGTACACCGGCTTCGTGCTTCTTGCGCAGTTCATAGCAGAAACTGGCGAAGGTATCGATCCAGGCTTCGATGCAGAACTCATGCGGGCCTTGCTCGGTAACGGTAAACGCGCCCTCCCAGCCGTTGTTGCCAACATCGGCCATCACCACGCTGTGCCAGGTTTCTTCGTGCAACGGGCGCCAGCGAATCAATACAGCCAGCTTGTCGTGGCCGTCGGCAAACACCTTGCTGGTGACGTTCACGCGCTGGTTCACCACGGCTTTTACGGCAAATTCGCCGCCGTCGATCACGGGCGTGGTGTCTTCAATGGCGATCCTGGGCAGCAGCAAGGCCTGGGACAATGGTAATGCGCAGTTATCTGAAGCCAGTGTTTCAGCAGTCATCGAGCATCTTCCCCTTACGCCCTGTGGACGCTCTTTTGCTTGATCCGAATTCTGATACGGCGGCGCTCTCCCTGAGCGGGGCCGTCTTAGGTCCGAGCCTGTGTGCGAGAGAAAAGTTCAGGCGGATATGCCGCCACCGGGCGGGAATCAAATCCGCCACGCGGTTGTCCACCGCTGGAGCAAAGCACAAAGGAGGCCACACCATGACTATTCCGATTCCGGCTGAAACGCCCGACCCCAATATTGACGACCCAACGTTACCGCCTGTTGAACCGCCGCCGGTTCCTGAACAGGAACCGCCGGAAAACCAGCCGCCACCGGTGCAGGAGCCGCCTGGAGGTGAACCGCCAGTGGTTCTTTGAGGCTTTCCACGCGGTGTTCCGCATTCGCTTGCGCAGACTACGCAACCGGGTTGCGCAAGCGGACCTTGATCGTGGCAATTTCCCACTCGATAAAAAGCTCTAGTCCTAACTGCAACGAACGTGCGGGTTCTCATACTGATTTTTCGCTCGCCTGAACGTCACGCATCAGGCAAGGCGTAATCCAATCTGTTTATGAGGAATCAGCATGACGACCATCAGCGCACCGCCGGCCTTTGCGTTCAACGCACCTCACACCGCCCCGACCAGCCCCCACCCGCTCAAGCAACCCGAAGTATCCACGCCTGCGCTCTACCTGGAGCGACACCTTGAGGATATAAGCGCCCGTGTGGACCGTAATACCATTGACCACATGATGCGTAACCTGGATTCGAAAGAGTCAAAGGATTACTTCGAGAAAATCGACGCATTGCTGACCCCGGACAACATCAAGCGCCTGGCAACCGGCCCCAAGGCGAAATCTCACATCAAGGCGCTTGCCCATATCGAAACCCGTTTTAATAGCGGCTCGATCGATAAGGTATCAACCCCCGTCGAGTGGAAGCATGTCGAGGACTATCGCAAAGCCGTGGAGGCAGAACTGTTCGAGTTGACGATCAGCATGCTTAAAGCCCCGTGGGAGAAGGGCTCTGATTTGGCGCGCGGTTTCTTCCATAATGAAATCGCCCCCCATGTCCTGCATGGGATGCATGACCTTCAGTCCAAATGCACGCACCTCAGTGAAATAGCCAAGTTGGTGAAAAACATACTCGAGTCGTTGCAGGATGCGCACCTTACAGAGCGCGCGCAGGATTTGTCGCGAGGGTATGCGGTCAGGTGAAAGAACCGGACCCGTTGACCCGAATCGGTAGTCACTCGTCCTTCTCGAACGCACGCACGATCCGCGGCATCACGCTGAACACCGCCAGGGCCAGCAAGGTACTCAACAATGCTGTGGATTCCCGGCCCAGGCCGGCCGCGACGCCAATCGCGGCGGTCATCCAAAGCCCTGCTGCGGTGGTCAGCCCTTTGACGTGGCCCGCGTCCTCATCCTTGCCCTTGATGATGGTGCCCGCGCCCAAAAAGCCGATGCCGGCGATCACGCCCTGCACCACGCGGCTCATGGCATCGGCCTGGTTACCGGACATCTGCGGCACCAGCACGAACAGCGCCGCGCCCAGCGCCACCAGCATGTGCGTGCGTATCCCGGCCGCCTTGCCCTTGCTCTCGCGCTCAAAACCGAGGATGCCGCCGAGAATGGCCGCCATCAACAGCCGCACGGTCATCTGGGTGACCTGTTTTGCATCGCCGATATCGGCGAATTCGGCCTGCAGGGTCAGCCACGCTTCTTGCCACCATGCGTCCATGGATGCGCTCCTTTGTGATTGTTGGTAAAAGATGGACAGCGGCGACCGCCAGTCAGTTGCCTGCAACGCCTGGACATCGGCGAGTCTGCTGCTACCTTCCGGTCCGATTACCCACTGAACCTGTTTAAGGCCCGATGAAACGCTACGAAAAATTTGCCGATGCCATTGCAGAACTGATCCGCTCCGGCGTGCTCGGGCCTGGTCAGCGTGTGCCTTCCGTGCGCTACGCCAGCCAGACCTACGGCGTCAGCCCCTCTACGGTGTTCCAGGCTTATTACCTGCTCGAGCGCCGTGGCCTGATCCGCGCGCGGCCGCGCTCGGGTTATTTCGTCAACACCCATGCGCCCAGCCCGCTGGCCGAGCCGGTGACGAACGAGCCGGTGCGCGACTCCACCGAGGTGGATGTGAGTGAACTGGTGTTTTCGGTGCTCGACTCCATCAAAGACCCCAATACGGTGCCGTTCGGCTCAGCCTTTCCCAGCCCGCTGCTGTTCCCGTTGCCGCGCCTGGCCCGTTCCCTGGCCCGCGCCGCTCGCGAAATGGACCCGCGCCTGGTGGTCACCGACATGTCGCCGGGCAACCCGCAACTGCGCCGGCAAATCGCGCTGCGCTACAGCGTCGGCGGGCTGGTGGTGCCGATGGAAGAACTGCTGATCACCAACGGCGCCCTGGAAGCGCTCAACCTGTGCCTGCAGGCCGTGACCGAGCCGGGCGATCTGGTTGCAATCGAAGCGCCAGCGTTCTACGCCTGCCTGCAAGTACTTGAGCGGCTGAAGCTCAAGGCCGTGGAAATTCCCGTGCACCCGCGCGATGGCATCGACCTGGACGCCCTTGCCCAAGCCCTGGCGCGCTACCCGATCAAGGCCTGCTGGACCATGACCAGCTTTCAGAACCCCATGGGCGCCACCTTGCCGCAGGCCAAAAAGCAGGCGTTGGTGGAACTGCTGCGCAGCCACCAGGTGCCGTTGATCGAAGACGATGTGTACGCCGAGTTGTATTACGGGCAACACGCGCCGAAACCGGCCAAGGCCTTCGACACCGACGGGCTGGTGATGCATTGCGGCTCGTTTGCCAAGAGCCTGGCGCCGGGTTATCGGGTGGGCTGGGTCGCGGCCGGGCGCTATGCGCAGAAGGTCGAGCGTCTCAAGCTGATGACCTCGTTGTGCCCGTCGATGCCGGCCCAGGCTGCCATCGCCGATTACCTGCAACACGGCGGTTATGACCGCCACCTGCGCAGACTGCGCTATGCCCTGGAAGAACAGCAACACGCCATGCTGGCCGCCATTGCCCGCCACTTTCCGGCACATACCCGCGTCAGCCAGCCCACCGGCGGCTATTTCCTGTGGCTGGAACTGCCGGAGCAGACCGACTCGCTGAAACTCTTCCAACGGGCCCTGGCCCAAGGCGTCAGCCTGGCGCCTGGGCCGATCTTCTCGGCGACCCGGCGCTTTCGCCACTGTATCCGCTTGAATTACGGCAGCCCCTGGACCGCGGCGTCCGATACAGCGATGCAGACCCTGGGGCGGCTTGTGCAGTCGCTCTAGCGGCCGCCGCCCAGGTCGATAAAGGTGCCGGTGGCATACGAAGCCTTGTCCGACAGCAACCAGATAATCGCCTCGGCCACTTCATCCGGGCGCCCGCCACGGGCCATGGGAATGCCGGGCTCGAGCTTGCTGACGCGGTCCGGGTCGCCGCTCAGGGCGTGGAAGTCGGTGAAGATGTAGCCGGGGCGCACCGCGTTGACCCGGATACCCTCGCCCGCCACTTCCCGGGACAGGCCCAGGGTGAAGGTGTCGAGCGCGCCCTTGGAGGCGGCGTAGTCGACATACTCGCCGGGCGACCCCAGACGCGCCGCTACCGACGACACATTGACGATACTGCCGCCCTGCCCGCCATGGCGTGGCGACATGCGCAGCAGCGCCTGTTTGGCGCAGAGGATCGGCCCCAACACGTTGGTCTTGAGGACCTTGAGGATGCGGAACTCGGACATGTCCTCCACCCGCGACTTGTGCCCCACGGTGCCGGCGTTGTTCACCAGCGCGGTGACACGGCCCAGCTCGGCGTCGACCCGGCTGAACAGCGCGATCACTTCATCTTCGATACTGACATCGGCGCGCACCGCAATCGCCTCGGCGCCCAGGGCGCGCACCTGTTCCAGCACCGCCTGGGCGGCGGTTTCGTCAGACTGGTAATTGATGCAGATGCGATAGCCTTCGCGGGCGGCGAGCAAGGCCGTCTCGGCGCCGATTCCGCGGCTGCCTCCGGTAATGATGACGACTTTGTCCATGCCAGCGATCTCCTGAAATACCCTGATGTTTGCGGTTGGATCCAAGAGTAACCGTCACGCCCGGTATTTGTCAGGCTCGAGGAATGCTTGCGCGCGCTGGATATCGGCCATGAAGCCTGCCGCCGGTAACGGATGGCCGAGCAGGTAGCCTTGCAGCGCGTTGCACCCCAGCCGCGTGAGGAAATGCTGCTGCGCATCGGTCTCCACGCCTTCGGCGACAATCCGCAGGCCCAACGCCTGGCCCAGTGCAACGATGGCGGACACAATGGCGGCGTCGTCGCTGTCGTGCTCCAGGTCGCGTACAAAACCGCGGTCGATCTTCAGTTCGTTGGCCGGCAGGCGCTTGAGGTACATGAGACTCGAGTAGCCGGTGCCGAAATCGTCGATGGACAAGTCGACGCCCATCTCCGAGAGCTGCTGCAATACTGTCATGCTCGCATCGGCGTCGCTCATGGCCGTGGTCTCGGTGATTTCCAGGGTCAGGCTGTTGGCCGGCAACTGGTGACGTGCCAGCGCGACGGCAACGCTCTTGACCAGCCCGGCATGACCGAACTGCAACGCCGACAGATTGACCGCGATGCGCCAGTCTTCATAGCCCTGGGCGTACCACGTGCGCATCTGGCGGCAGGCTTCATTGAGCACCCACTCGCCGATCGGGATGATCAGACCGGTCTTTTCCGCCAGTTCGATAAAACTGACGGGCAGCAGCAGGCCCTGTTGCGGGTGCTCCCAACGCAGCAGCGCCTCGGCGCCGACCGGCATGCCAGTGACCGCGTCGAACTTGGGCTGGTAATACAGTTGAAATTGCTCGAGCTCCAGGGCGTTGCGCAGGTCCTGCAACAGTTGCAGTTGCTTGCGCGCGTTGGTGTTCATCGAGGCTTCAAAGAAGCTGTAGCCGTTCTTGCCCAGGCCCTTGGCGTGATACATGGCGGCGTCGGCGTTCATCAACAGTTCCTGAGGGCTGTTGCCATTGCCCGGAAACAGGGCGATGCCGACGCTGGCGGAAATTTTCAGGTCATGCTCGGCCACCTGGAATGCGCGATTGATCAACACCACCTGGCGCTCGGCCAGGCCCAACGCGTCGGCCGGCTGCGTCAGTTGCACCAGCAGCACGAACTCATCGCCGCCGATACGCGCCAGGGTGTCCTGGCTGCGCAGGTCCTCGCGCAGGCGCTGGCCGACGTCGCGCAGCAGCAGGTCGCCCAAGTGATGGCCAAAGGCATCGTTGACCGGTTTGAAACCATCCAGGTCAATGAACATCAGCGCAAAGCAACCGCCCTGCTCCCTTACCGCCTGCATCGCCTGCGCAATGCGGTCGGCGAGCAAGGTCCGGTTGGGCAGCCCGGTGAGCATGTCATGCAGGGCCAGGTGGGTCAGTTCCTGGTTGGCCAGGGCCAGGGAATGGGCGAGCACGGCGGTACGCGCCTGCAGACGGGCGTCCAGCAGCGAGGTGAGCAGCGCAATGAGCAGCACCGCCAGCGACGTGACCAACACCAGATTGTCCAGGCCCCTGCCGCTCAGGCCGGTCAAGGCTGCGCCGCAGAAACTGTCGTCGGCAAACCGCGCCGCGGCCATGCCGGTGTAGTGCATGCCGACAATCGCGATGCCCATCACCATGGCCGCACCGCCTCGCGCCAGCCGCACATAAGGGGTATTGCGCCGCAGGTTGAACGCAATCCACAACGCCGCGCCGGACGCTATCACCGCGATCAGCAGCGAGGCACCCAACAGCGTGGGGTCGTAATCGATACCGGGCGTCATGCGCATGGCAGCCATGCCGGTGTAGTGCATGCTGGCAATACCGGCGCCCATAATCAGCGCGCCGAATGCCAATTGCCAGACGGGCAGACGCGGCTGGCTGACCAGCCATAACGCAAAGCCGCTGGACAGCACGGCGATCAACAGCGACAGCGCGGTAATGCCCACATCAAAGCCCAGAGCAAACGGCAGGCGCAGGGCCAGCATTCCGATAAAATGCATCGACCATACGCCCACCCCCATTGCCAACGCACCGCCGGCAATCCACAGATAAATGGCGCTGCCCCTGGCCGTGGCAATCCGCCCCGTGAGGTCCAGGGCGGTGTAGGACGCAAGGATGGCAACACACAGGGAAATGGCGATAAGGGCGGGTGAATAACTACCGATCAGCATGGGACTTCTCGCGGGCACTGGTTTGACACGACCGTACCAAGTGGCAAAGCGGCGGATTGTAGCGAGAATAATTCTTGAACAGGCGATTAATTATCAAATCGCCACTATCGGTTTTTTGACGTCAATTGCGCGGCTTTTGCGAAGCACAGCCGGCTCCATCTGATCCACGCAAAACCCACTGTTGGAGCGGGCTTGCTCGCGAAAGCGGTGGATCAGTCACAGACAAAGTGACTGGGACCGCGCATTCACGAGCAAGCCCGCTGCCACATTTCCCAATCCGCGCAGCTCATTGACCAGCCGGGTTACACACCATATAGTGTGCCCACTAACAGGCCAGACCACTACATAGTGTGCAGTATCGGTATTTCTCGACCACACTCTGTGCAGTATTTCAAGCGATCAGAAAGGAATATTTCAATGCTGAGTTGGGATGAAGTCGACAACGAGGACACTGGCGAAGCCGTCATCAGGGGCGCCAACGCCGGCCATGCCAGTGAAGCCAACATGGACCGTCTCGACGGTGCCGGCGCCGCAGCCGCCCTTGAAGCGCGCAACGTGACCGCCAACGACTCGGCGGCGATCATCCGCGCCAAGGCAGCGCTGGACAAACTCGACGTCGCCGAAGGCCTCGCCGAACTCGAAGGCTCCGCCGCCCGCGTCGCCGTCGACGAAAAGCGCATGATCAACTGCCGCGCCGACCTCAACCAGCTCGTGCCTTTCAAATACGACTGGGCCTGGCAAAAGTACCTCGACGGCTGCGCCAACCACTGGATGCCGCAAGAGGTCAACATGACCGCCGACATCGCCCTGTGGAAAACCCCCGAAGGCCTCACCGACGACGAACGCCGCATCGTCATGCGCAACCTCGGCTTCTTCTCCACCGCTGACTCGCTGGTCGCCAACAACCTGGTGCTGGCCGTGTACCGCCTGATCACCAACCCGGAATGCCGCCAGTACATCCTGCGCCAGGCCTTCGAAGAAGCGATCCACACCCACGCCTACCAATACTGCATCGAATCCCTGGCCATGGATGAAGGCGAGATCTTCAACATGTACCACGAGATTCCATCGGTCGCTAAAAAAGCAGCCTGGGGTCTCAAGTACACCCGCTCGATCTCCGATCCGAAGTTCGAAACCGGCACCGTCGACACCGACAAAGAGCTGCTGCGCAACCTGGTCGCCTACTACTGCGTATTGGAAGGCATCTTCTTCTACTGCGGCTTCACCCAGATCCTCTCCATGGGCCGCCGCAACAAGATGACCGGCGTGGCCGAGCAGTTCCAGTACATCCTGCGCGATGAGTCGATGCACCTGAACTTCGGTATCGACGTGATCAACCAGATCAAAATCGAAAACCCACACCTGTGGGATGCCGAGATGAAGGAAGAAGCGACCCAGATGATTCTGCAGGGGACGCAACTGGAGATTGAATACGCGCGGGACACCATGCCGCGTGGGGTGCTGGGGATGAATGCGGCGATGATGGAGGATTACCTCAAGTTCATCGCTAACCGCCGTCTGTCGCAGATTGGTCTGAAGGAAGAGTACCCAGGCACGACCAACCCCTTCCCGTGGATGAGCGAAATCATGGATTTGAAGAAAGAGAAAAACTTCTTCGAAACCCGCGTGATCGAGTACCAGACCGGCGGCGCGCTGAGCTGGGACTGAATCAACATAGCGCCGGAAAAATGTGGGAGGGGTATGCTCCCTCCCACATGAGCCTGTGTTCTTTAAACGTGTGTACACCCTTTTATGCCCAATCAAACCATCAAAACCCCCTGCGTAGGCCTGTGCTCCACCGTTTACGGTGACCTGGTGTGCCGGGGCTGCAAGCGCTATCACCACGAAGTCATCCAGTGGAATGGCTACAACGCCGATGAAAAACAGGCGGTGTGGCTGCGCCTTGAGCAACTGCTGGTGCAGGTGATGACCAGCAAGCTTGAAGTGTTCGACCCCCAGCGCCTGCGCCAGCAGTTGGAAGACCGCAAGATTCGCTATGTGCCGCACCAGTCGCCGTATTGCTGGGCCTATCAGTTGATTGCCCGGGGCGCGCGGGTGATTTCACGTTTGGACGCCTATGGCCTGGCGTTGTTGCCGGAGTTTCGCGAACGCAGCCTCAGCGAGCTGCGCGATGCGATCGACCGCGAGTTTTTCCTGCTATCGGAGGCCCATTACGAGCGCTACATCGCGCCGGGGTTTCTGCAGGAGTCATTCGGGCCAGCACTGATCGCCAGCACCTGAACCACCCCACTCCCCTCGTCATTGTGTTTAAAATGCGGCCCGCTCAAACACCGACGCTCACCGATGACCCCAGACGCACTCGCCACCCTGCACGCCCATTTGCTGACCGCCCTGGCCGACGCGCCCGCTGAAACCCGGCGCCTGTTCCACGGCCGTGGCCGCTGCTGGCCGGGGCTTGAGCAGTTGACGGTGGACTGGCTGCAAGGCGTGGTGCTGGTGGCGCTGTTCAAGCAGACCGAGCAGCTGGACGCCTTGAAACAGCAACTGTTGCAGATCGACTGGGCAACCCTGGGCGTGCGCGCCGTCGCCCTGCAACACCGCTACCTGCCGCAAAGCACCACCGAGTGGCTGGTGGGCGAGCCCATCGACGAGTTGACCATCACCGAAGGCGGCCTGCGCTACCTGATCGACCTCGGTAAAAAGCAGAACAGCGGCCTGTTCCTCGACATGCGCTATGGGCGCAACTGGGTGCGCGAACAGGCCCGGGATCAACGGGTGCTCAACCTGTTTGCCTACACCTGCGGGTTTTCGGTGGCGGCTATCGAAGGCGGCGCGGCCCATGTGGTCAACCTGGACATGGCGCGTGGCGCCCTGAGCCGAGGTCGCGACAACCATCGCCTGAACGGTCACGACCTGGGCAAGGTCACCTTTCTGGGCCACGACCTGTTCAAATCCTGGGCCAAGGTCACTCATAGCGGCCCGTACGACCTGGTGATCATCGACCCGCCGTCCTTCCAGAAAGGCAGCTTCCTGCTGACCAAGGACTACCAGCGCGTGCTGCGCCGCCTGCCGGATTTGCTCACGGCGCAGGGTACGGTGCTGGCCTGCATGAACGATCCGGCATTTGGCGAAGACTTCCTGATCGACGGCGTCACCCGCGAAGCACCGGGCCTGCGCTTTGTAGAACGCCTGGAAAACCCGCCGGAATTCCCCGATATCGACCCACAGAGCGGGTTGAAGGCCCTGGTGTTTCGCCAAGGCTGATGCCGAAACGTCCTACGCTTGCTAACCTAAGCGGTAGATCGGGGTGGTGAACCTTATCCCCCCATTCCCGGTCGATACCTGCATTCCCCCGGCCAGACTCGACGGCGTCACGTTGTCGGCTGCCCTGTTACACCTTTTGGAGAAACGCCCGTGATCTCGACCCTGCATGTAGCCAGACTCAAAGCCTGGGGCGCCCATGGCTTTACCGCCACCGGCGTGGTCCTGGCCTTCCTGGCCACCCTGGCGCTCCTGGAAAACTCGCCCAAGGCCTGTCTGCTGTGGCTGGGTCTGGCGCTGGTGGTGGACGGCGTCGACGGCTCTCTGGCGCGCAAACTCAACGTCAGCACGGTATTGCCCAGCTTTGACGGCTCGGTGCTGGACCTGGTCATCGACTACCTCACCTACGTGTTCATTCCCGCGCTGTTTATCTATCGCTACATCGACCTGCCGGAATTTACCCACCTGTTCACCGTGTCGGTGATCCTGGTGTCGTCGCTGTTCTGCTTCTGCAATGTCAACATGAAGAGCAAGGACAACTACTTCGTCGGCTTTCCGGCTGCCTGGAACGTGGTCGCGTTGTGCGTCTACATCATCCAGCCGGACGCCTGGGTGACCCTGACCACCGTGATCGGCCTGGCCCTGCTGACCGTCACCCCGATGAAGTTCCTGCACCCGTTCCGCGTGAAGCGCTTCATGCCGATCAACATTGCGGTCACCACTATCTGGCTGCTGTGCAGTTTCCTGATGGTCGTGGACCACCCCAACACCAACCCGTGGACGTTCGGGCTGTGGTCGCTGATGTCGGCGTACTTTCTCGGGATCTGCGTGTGGCGCACCGGGCTTGAGTGGCTCGAAGCGCGGCGTTGAGCCGTTATTGCGCAACGAAGCACGCCCGTACAAGCCCGGTGCCGGATTTAACGCAATAGTGATGCAGTTTTTTCACTCAGGCTTTAATGCACAAGGGAGTTTCAGATGAGCGCATTCGTTGCCAAAGACGGCACCCGGATCTACTTCAAGGACTGGGGCAGCGGCAAGCCCGTGTTGTTCAGCCATGGCTGGCCACTGGATGCCGACATGTGGGAATACCAGATGGAGTACCTGAGCAGCCGTGGCTACCGCACGATTGCCTTTGACCGTCGCGGCTTCGGGCGCTCCGACCAGCCCTGGACCGGCAACGACTACGACACCTTCGCCGACGACATCGCCCAACTGATCGAGCACCTGGACCTTGCGGACGTGACCCTGGTCGGCTTCTCCATGGGCGGCGGTGACGTGGCGCGCTACATCGCGCGCCATGGCAACGCCCGGGTCGCAGGCCTGGTGCTGCTGGGTGCGGTGACGCCGATCTTCGGCCAGCAGCCGGACTATCCGACAGGCGTGCCGGCTGAGGTGTTCGACGGTATCAAGGCCGGCCTGCTGAAGGACCGTGCGCAATTTATCAGCGACTTCAGCAGCGCATTCTTCGGGATCAACAAGGGCCAGCAGGTTTCCCAGGGCGTGCTCGCGCAAACCCTGCAGATCGCCCTGCTGGCGTCGCTCAAGTCCACCGTCGACTGCGTCACTGCGTTCGCGCAAACCGACTTCCGCCCGGACATGGCGACAATCGAGGTGCCGACCCTGGTGATCCATGGCGACGGCGACCAGATCGTGCCGTTCGAAACCACCGGCAAAGTGGCGGCGCAGATGATCAAGGGTGCTGAATTGAAGGTGTACAAGGACGCCCCCCACGGGTTTGCCGCGACCCATACCCAGCAGCTCAATGAAGACCTGTTGGCGTTTCTGCAGCGCTGATCAACCGTTTGCACGCAACGCACAGCCACTGTGGGAGCCTCTCTCCCACAGTGGCCTGCGGATCCCTGGCTGACGCGCACTGCCCGTTGCTGGACAATGGTTGGAATCAACCGCCGCAGGCTGCGGTCCCAGTACACACGCTCACTGCAACAGGTATCCCTCCATGACACTGCCCCACACCATGACCCTGATTGAAATCACCGAATTCGGCGGACCTGACGTGCTCAAGCCACGCCAGGAAGCCGTGCCGACCCCAGGCCCGGGTGACCTCCTGATTCGCGTGCACGCCGCCGGCGTCAACCGCCCCGACGCCTTGCAACGCGCCGGCAAATACCCGATGAAACCCGGCATGAGCCCGATCCCGGGCCTGGAAGTGGCCGGTGAAGTGGTGGCGCTGGGCGACGGTGTCACCCAATACAGCCTGGGCGACCGGGTATGCGCCCTGACCAACGGCGGCGGTTACGCACAGTTCTGCACGGTGCCGGCTGGCCAGGCGTTGCCGATCCCCGAGGGCATGGACTGGATTCAGGCCGCAGCCGTCCCGGAAACCTTCTTTACCGTCTGGGCCAACCTGTTCGGCCTGGGCAATGCCCACACCGGCGAACGCGTGCTGATCCATGGCGGCACCAGCGGCATCGGCACCACCGCGCTGATGCTGTGCCGCGAGTTCGGCATCCAGGCCTTCGCCACCGCCGGCAGTGCCGACAAGTGCGCGGCCATCGCCAAACTGGGCGCCGAACCGATCAATTACCGCGAGCAGGACTTCGCCGACGTGATCGCCAAGAAAACCGATAATCAGGGCGTGGACGTGATTCTCGACATCATGGGCGCCTCCTACCTCAACAATAACCTCAAGGCCCTGGGCATGGACGGCCACCTGGTGATGCTGGGCTTCCTCGGCGGCGGCAAGGCCAACGACGTCGACCTGCTGACCATCCTCAGCAAGCGCGCAGTGATCACCGGCTCGCTGCTGCGGGCACGCACCGCCGATGAAAAGGCCGCGATTGCCGACCAGCTGCGCGAATACGTGTGGCCGGTGCTGGCGCAAGGACGCTGCCTGCCGATCATCGACCAGGTGTTCGACTACACCCAGGCCGACCAGGCCCATGCCCGCATGGAAGGTGGCGACCACATCGGCAAGATCGTGCTGCGAGTGATTTAAAACCAGTAAGGGAATCCCGCTGCCTCTGTGGGAGCGGGCTCAGTGGAGAGCGGGCTCCTGTGGCATGCCGTTCAGTTAAGCGCAGATTCCCTGTGGCGAGCAGGCTTGTCCTGCGTTGGGGGGCGCAGCAGCACCAAAACCAGACGCTGAGCCGTATCAGGTACACCGCGTTTTGCTTGATAGGGGGCGCTTCGCACCCCAACGCGGGGCAAGCCCGCTCGCCACAGGAGCCCGCTCGCCACGGGAGCCCGCTCGCCACAGGGGCGCGTGATTATCTGGGATGGATCACAGCACAGTGAGTTGTGCTACTCGGCGTACGTCGGGTAATCCACATAGCCCAATTCAGAACCGCCATACATCCCTTCAGCACGCAACGGGTTCAACGGCCAACCGTTGAACAATCGCTGCGGCAGGTCCGGGTTGGCGATGAATGGCCGGCCGAATGCAATCAGGTCCGCCAGCCCCGCTTCGACCAACCGCGCGCCACGCTCGGCGGTGTAGCGGCCGGCGTAGATGATGCGGCCGCTGAACGCACTGCGCACGGCCTGGCGGAAGGTGTCGGGCAGGTCGGGGGCGTTGTCCCAGTCGGCTTCGGCAATGGACACGTAAGCGATACCTGACTGTTCCAGCACTTTGATCGCTTCGATATAGGTGTGGTGCGGGTCTTCTTCCACCAGGCCGATGTAGACACGGTCCTGATCGGTGCCGCTGAACAGCGGTGAAAAACGCACGCCCAGCCGCTCGGGCCCGACCACCTGGCTCACCGCCTCGACCACCTCGCGCAGGAACCGCAGGCGATTGTCCAGCGAGCCGCCGTACTGGTCATCGCGCTGGTTGGAATGTGCCGAGATGAACTGGTTGACCAGGTAACCATTGGCCGAGTGAATCTCCACCCCATCGAAGCCCGCGTCCAGCGCATTGCGGGCGGCCTGGGCGTACTGTCCGACCAACTCGTCGATCTCCAGCAGGTTCAACGCGCGCGGCACCGGTGGCTGCACCAGGTCGCCGGTCCCCGGGCCGGTGGCGATAAACGCCTTGGCCTGCTGCGCCTGAATCGCCGACGGCGCCACCGGCGCCGCACCCTCGGGCTGCAAGGCATTGTGGGACACCCGGCCGACGTGCCACAGCTGGGCAAAAATCACCCCGCCCTCGGCGTGTACGGCGTTGGTGACCTTGCGCCATCCTTCGATTTGCGCAGGGCTGTAGATGCCCGGCGTCCAGGCATAACCCTGGCCACGGGGTTCGATCTGCGTGCCTTCGCTGACCATGAAACCGGCGGTGGCGCGCTGACGGTAATACTCGGCCATCAAGTCAGTGGCGATATCACCCGGCTGGGCGCTGCGCTGGCGGGTCAGCGGCGGTAATACCACGCGGTTGTTCAAGAGGTGATGGCCCAGTTTTACCGGGGTGCTTAAAACGTTGGCAGTCATTGCGATATTCCAAATTCGGGACGAACGAAAACGTTGGCGACTCGTGCGAGTCGCCAGCGATAAAACGGTTAATTGAATTAAGCGGTGAGGTTGAGCAGGGCCTGGGCCACTTCGCTCGAACTGCCGGGGTTCTGCCCGGTAACCAGGAGGCCGTCGACAATCACGAAGGACTGCCAGTCAGCGCCCTTCTCATACTTGCCGCCCAGCTTCTTGAACTCGTCCTCGACCAGGAACGGCACCACGTCGGTCAATTGCACCGCCGCTTCTTCGGAGTTGGAGAAGCCGGTCACGCGGCGCCCCTTGATCAACGGCTCGCCATTGACCGCCTTGACGTGACGCAGAGCACCCGGCGCATGGCAGACGAAACCGATAGGCTTGCCGGCACGCTCGAACGCTTCGATCAGCGCAATCGAGGTGGGTGACTCGGCCAGGTCCCACAGCGGTCCGTGTCCACCTGGGTAGAACACGGTGTCGAAATGGTCCGCGTTGAGTGTGTCCAGCTTCACGGTGTTGGCCAGGGCCTGTTGCGCGGCCGGGTCGGCGGCGAAGCGGCGGGTCTGCTCGGTCTGGGCGTCCGGTTGATCACTGACCGGGTCCAGTGGCGGCTGGCCACCGGCCGGGGATGCCAGCACTACCTCAACGCCAGCGTCCTTGAACACGTAATACGGGGCTGCAAACTCTTCGAGCCAGAAGCCGGTCTTGCGGCCGGTGTCGCCAAGCTGGTCGTGAGAGGTGAGTACCATTAATACTTTCATTTTCCAGTGCCTCGATCGATGTGGATGTCAGGGTGTGCAGGGCTGCCCAACAACTGCTGGGTCAGCGACAGCGCTTCGGCAAACGGCTCGGCGCTGCGGGTGATCTTGCTCATGACGCTGGTTCCCAGCCACAGCGCATACAGGCGCCGGGCCAGGCCTTCGGGGGATTGCTCGATAGTCAGCGAACCCTCTTCGACCCCGCCGCGTATCCCCTCGGCGAGTACTTCGATGGTGCGCGAAGTGCCACGTTGCAGGGCCAGGCGCATCGGCTCTGAAAGGTCTGACACCTCGGCACCGAGTTTGACAGCCAGGCATTTGCCGGAATCGGTGCAGCCGGTCTGGTTGTCGATCCAGGCCTGCCAGTAGCGCATCAACATGTTGTGCCGGGACAGGTCGGGCTGGCTGAACAACTGCTGCATGCCGTGCACGTAGTTGTCGAAGTAGGTGTCGAGCAACACCACACCGAATGCGTCCTTGGAGTTGAAGTAGTGATAAAACGAACCTTTGGGCACCGCAGCGGCCTGCAGTATTTCGTTCAGGCCCACCGCAGAAAATCCCCTGGCGCCGATCAGCGGCTGCGCGCTGTCGAGAATCACTTGCCGGGCACTTCTGCTGTCGTTGCTCATGCTTGCCTCCCTCCGATTAGACCAGTCGTCTAGTTCGTGAAGCCATGGTAGGCAGCGTGGCAGAACCTCACAATGTCAGATCCGCAAGGATTTCGGACATGGGTCGAAGTCGGTTGCCGTTTACCCGGCGCCCGCCGACAATTCACTCCCCGCGCCCCTTGGAGAATAACGATGCACAGCGTTGCGCTGATGGTTTACCCGAACTTCCAGTCCTTGAGCCTCAGCCTGGGCTCGGTGTTCGAGTGCGCGAACCTGCTGCGCGGCGAGCCGGCCTATGCGTTTCATCTGGTGTCGGAGAGCGGCGGCGCGGTGATGACGTCCCAGGGCTTTTCGGTGAACACCTCGCCCCTTCGGCCAGAGGGTTATGACACGTTGATCGTCAGCGGCTACCTGGAGTTTCGCCTGCCGGAAGCGAACCTACTGGAGCTGGTCAAGGCCGCGTCCGCGCAGTCACGCCGGGTGGCGTCGCTGTGCATGGGGATTTTCGTGCTGGCCGAAGCCGGGTTGCTGGAGGGCAAGCGCACCACCACCCACTGGATTCACGCGCCAGCGTTTCGCAAACGCTATCCGCACATCCGCCTGGAAGAAGACAAGCTGTTTGTGGTGGACGGTCAGGTATGGACCGGCGCCGGCATGAGCGCCGGGGTCGACCTGGCCCTGGCCATGGTGGAGAACGACCTGGGCAGCGACCTCGCCCGGCGCATCGCGCGCAAGCTGGTGATCGCCCAGCGCCGCGGCAGCGAGCAATCGCAGTTGTCGGCCCTGCTGGAGCTGGACCCAAAGTCCGACCGCGTGCAACTGGCCCTGGCCTACGCCCGCGAGAATCTCACCCATGACCTGTCGGTGGACGCCCTGGCCGAGGTCGCCCGGCTCAGCCCGCGCCAGTTCAGCCGGGTATTTCGCGAAGAAACCGGGCAGACGCCGGCCAAGGCCATCGAATCACTGCGGGTGGAAGCCGCGCGGGCGATGATGGAAACCAGCCGGCACCCGGTTGAGGTGGTGGCCCGCGAAACCGGATTCGGCGACCGCGAGCGCATGCGCCAGGCGTTTCTGCGGGCGTTCGGGCAACCGCCTCAAGCGATGCAGCAGGCCTTCAATGCAGCGCCGCCCGCGTAATCAGGTAAGTCACCAGGTGCGGGTCATCGTCCAGCTCAAGGGCCTGCACTGGGCGCGGCAGGTAATCGAGCACCGTGCGCCAGAACGCCTGTGACACTTCATCCTGGTCATAAAAGCGCACCAGCCAGTTGGCCTCGCCGCTGCACAGCACCTGGGTGGCGATGGCGCGGCCGATGCCCCTGCGGCGGTAGCGCTTGAGGATGAACAGGTCGGCCAGCTCCAGGGCATCCAGGCCCAGCTCGCTGCCTTCTATCAGCATGAAGCCGGCAATGCAGCCATCCACCAGCAGCAGGTTGGCGCTCCATTGCGGGTCTTGCCAGTAGCGGGACAGGTGTTCGTCATGGATATAGAAACGGCCATCCGCTTCGACATCCTCCTGCTCCCAGTCCGAGGACTCGTAGGCATAGTACTGGTACAGATTGCGTATCAACTCGGCTTCTTCGGGGCCGGTCTGGATCAATTCGACGGTGGTTTCAGGCATGGGGCTCTCAGTGAAATAACGCAGGGCGCCATTGTTCACAAAACCTCGCATCAAGCCAATGCCGAGTGAATCCTTTCTGTTGGCTGAACGGAATGCAGATAGCGAGGGCGCCGGCCACCATCCTGAAACATTTGGAATAAACTTCGCCGATTCCCGCGCTTCTCAAGGACATGCCTCGTGACCAACGTTTGTACCGCCGGCCTGGATGTCGGCTTTGCCTCCCTGGATTACCTGCAGATTTTCTTTTTGGGCGTGATTCAGGGCATCACCGAACTGCTGCCGGTGTCGTCCACCGCCCACATGCGCGTGGTCCCCGCCCTGCTCGGCTGGCAGGATCCGGGCTCGGCGTTTTCGGCGGCCATGCAATTGGCGGCGCTGGCGGCCGTGGTCAGTTACTTCTGGCGCGACGTGCGCCAAGTCACCACCGGCAGCATCGACGCGGTGCGCCGGGGCGACTACAACGACCGCTGGTTCAAGCTGGCGGTAGCGATTGTGCTGGCGACCATCCCGATCTGCATTGCCGGGCTGGTGCTGTCTTCGACCCTGAATGCGTGCAACTCGCCGTTGCGCGGGCTGATGGTGATCGGTTTTTCCTGCGTGGTGATGGCGGTATTGATGGCGGTGGCCGAGCTGCGCGCCCGGCATACCCGTGACGTCAGCCAGATGCGCCTGCGTGATGCGCTGATTGTAGGGGTTGCACAGATTGGCGCGCTGATTCCCGGGGTATCGCGCTCGGGCTCCACGCTGACGGCGGCGCTGTTTCTCAACTTCAAGCGCGAGGAAGCCGCACGTTTCTCCTTCCTGCTGGGCCTGCCCGCCATCGCCCTGGCCGGGTTGAAAGAGCTGTGGGTGTTGCTGCACGCCGACCTGCCCGCGCACGCCTGGCCGCACCTGCTGTTCGGGCTGGTGGTGGCGAGCATTTCGGCATTTTTTGCGATCTGGGGGCTGATGAAGTTTCTGGAGCGCTTTTCAACCTGGCCATTTGTGGTCTACCGGGCGCTGCTGGGCGTGTTTTTAATTGTGGCGGTCAGTACCGGCCTGTTGAGCTGAGCCGCCTTGCACTGAAAAACCTTTAAAGCCTGCGACATTCAACGCTCAGTCCGCCAGCCTCAAGTAGCTGGCTCTCGATCACTACTGGCAGGCAACGCTGAATACTGAAGCCCTAGCGGACGGTGTGGGAGCTTGCTCCCACATTCGGGTGTTGGATTACCAGCCTTCCTTCAACATGCGCAGCTCCAGATGCTGCAACAGCATGATGGTCTTGCCATCGACAATCTCGCCACTGTGCACCATCGCCAGCGCCTGCTCGAAGCCCAGCTCCAGCACCTCGATGTCTTCGCCCTCTTCTTCCAGGCCGCCGCCCGCGCCGACTTGATCGGCCGGCTGATATTCGCCAAGGAAAAAGTGAATGCGCTCGGTGACCGAACCCGGGCTCATGAACGCCGCGTAGATTTTCTCCACATGGCCGACGCGGTAGCCGGTCTCCTCTTCGGCTTCCAGGCGGATGCGTTCTTCGGGGCTGGCGTTGTCCAGCAAACCGGCGGCAGCTTCGATCAGAAAACCTGGGTAATCATTGACGAAGGTGGGCATGCGAAACTGGCGCACCAGCAGCACGCTGCGCTGCTCGCGGTTGTACAGCAGGATGGTCGCGCCGTTGCCGCGGTCGTACACCTCACGGGTCTGGGCTTGCCAGCTGCCGTCCCGGCGGCGCAGGTCGAACGTGTATTTTTTCAGCAGATACCAATTGTCCGAGAGGGTTTCTTCGGCAGTGATCCGTACGGGGCTGTTGTCCATGGTCGGGCCTTAGTGCGTGGGAGGTGGAGCATGTCGCGGCTGTCTTGCCAGCGTCAAGTTGAAGCAGCTTGCAACACCTTGCAAGCAACCGGTCGCTACGGCTGTCGCATTAATCCCTGCCGTTGCAGGCCATCTGGTAAAACCCGTGCTTCATCTCATTTCAGGAATGTTCATGCCTTCACGTTTATTGTCCCGCCTGGGCCTGCGCTGGTTTGCGCTGCTGTGCATGGCTCTGCTGATCGTCGGCCTGCCGGTGGGGTGCGCCGTGCTGCAACACAAGGAGCGCGAGTTGGTGTTCCGCATCGAACCGGGCACCGCCGGCTGGTACAGCGGTTTACCCAAAACCGTGCAGGAATTCGAGCTCAAGCCTGCCAGTTTCAAGGCGGGACAGAATATCCATGGCTGGTGGTACCCGGCAGACCGTCAGGACGCACCCTCGATCCTTTACCTGCACGGCGTGCGCTGGAACCTGACCGGCCAGCTGTTTCGCATCGAACAGTTGCACGCCCTGGGTTACTCGGTGCTGGCCATCGACTACCGCGGCTTCGGCCAGAGCCACGGCGACCTGCCCTCGGAAACCAGCGTCTACGAAGACGCGCGCATCGCCTGGAAGCGCTTCCAGGTGCTGCAACCGGACCCTGGCAAGCGGCTGATCTACGGGCATTCCCTGGGCGGCGCGGTGGCCATCGACCTGGCGGCGCAACTGGGCAGACAATCCCCTCTGCCCGTGCGCGGTCTGGTGATCGAATCCACCTTTACCTCGCTGGCGGATGTCGCCACGGCCGTGGCCAACACCTCGCTGCCGGTGCGCTGGTTGCTCTCGCAGAAATTCGATTCGATCGACAAGATTGCCGACATTCATATGCCGCTGCTGGTGGTGCACGGCCTGGATGACCGCTATGTACCGCCGCGTTTCAGCGAGCAACTGTTTGACGCCGCGCGCGAGCCCAAGCGGCTGTTGCTGGTACCCGGCGCCAGCCACAACAACAGCCTGAGCCTGGCCGGGCGCAATTATCGCGAGGCACTGGATACCTTGATGCGAACCGAGATGCCGGCACAGGTGGTCACACCGTCCACAGGGCGCGGCGGCGACTCCTGATTGCGCTTTTCGGCACTGGCTTCGCGCTTGCGTGTCAAGCGCCAACCCTGCCCATGCTGGCCCGCGCCCGAAGTTGATCAAATAATAACCTGAGCTTAAATCGCCAAGCCTGCCGGGCCTTCGCAAAGTTATCCACAGAGATACCCACGGTTTTCGTGGACAACTCTTTTTATATTTTTACGTTTTTTTTTCCAGCAGACACAGCGCATCGGCCACGGCATGGCCACTTGCGGTGTTATCGAAGATGCACCAGGTGGGCACGCCGGCGGCAGTGGATTGGCGCAACGCTTGCGCCTGGAGCGCAACGCGCTCGGGGCCATAGGCACTGTGATAGATGCGCGGCGAACCATGCAGGCGCCAATAGCGCACGCCCTGCCAGGCGTCGACAGCATCAATGACCACCGGGTCAGCGGTCACCCAACCGATCTGGTACGCCTGCAACAACGCCCCGGCCGCCGCCCAACTGGCATGCCGCGGCTCCAGCACCACATCGCCGGCAAAGCGTCGGCGCAGTGCCTCGAAAAAATCGCCGGCCACTTCGGTCTCGTAGCTCAGCGACGGCGGCAACTGCACCAGCAGGCAGCCAAGTTTCTCGCCCAGGTGCAGGCATTGTGCGAAAAATTCATCGAGTGCCGTTTCGCAGCGCTGCAGGCGCAACTCATGGGTAATGTGCTTGGGCACCTTCACCGAGAAGCGAAATGCCGACGGCACCGATTGCGCCCAGCGCTCATAGGTGTTGGGCAGGTGCGGTCGGTAAAACGAACTGTTGATCTCTACTGCGTTGAAACGCGACGCATAGCGCTGCAAGTGGCTGCCCTCGTCGGCAAACGCCGGCCAGTGCTCACGCGGCAGACTCCAGCCCGCGCAGCCCACAAACAGCGCTCCGGTCAAAACAGCACCATCACGTCATCGGCTGGCTCAGGCTCGATGCCCGGTTCAGACGCCGTGATGGCGCTGGCCATTTCAGTGACCCTTGGCGAGCTGTTCATTGATCGCATCGGTCTGGCGCTCGAGGTCCTTGATCTCGGTAGGCGTCAGCACTTTATCGACGGTTTCGGTCTTCGCGTTCGGGCGCTCCAGGGTCTGCCCTTTGGCGGGGCCGGCCGTGCCTTTTTGCGCGTCTTCAGAGCTGATCGGGTCCGGGGTTTTATCGGCGGTGGTGTGGTCGGTCATGGTGAATAGTTCCTGGCAATTGAAGGCCGCCAAATCGGCGGGTGCTTATGCAGCAGAGCCCATCGAAATTCGATGGTTCAAGAAAATTGCCAGTGCCGACCGTTGGGAAAATCGCTGTAAAAAAATTTAAACCTTTTGCCCAGGCACCGGTTCAACAAACAGGTACGGCATCACCCCACTCAAGGAGATTCACCATGACTAATTTGCTGATGAAACAAATGGGCCTGACCTTTGTGCTGGTTGCAGGCTCGATATCCGCCGCGATGGCCGCCACGTCCAATGACTTTGTCGACCATGCCGCGCAAGGGGGTATCACCGAAGTCGAGGCCGGCAAACTGGCGCTGGAAAAAAGCAGCTCGGCTGACGTGAAGACCTTCGCCCAGCACATGGTTACCGACCACACCAAGGCCAATCAGGAACTGATGGCCCTGGCGAAAAAACTCGACATCGAAGTACCGGATGACGCAGCGCTGACCGACAAGGCCAAGAAAGCCATCCTGGAAATGCGTGATGAATCGTTCGACAAGGCCTACGCCAACAACCAGGTAGACGCCCATGAAAAAACCGTCGAACTGTTCAGGAAAGAAGCCGCTTCCTCGGACAACGCCGAGCTGAAAGCCTTCGCCACCAAGACCCTGCCAACCCTTGAAGCCCACCTGAAAATGGCCAGGGAGCTGCAAGCCAAGCACGCCCATTAATTCATAACTGACTCAAGGAGACACCTGATCATGAGTACGCAACTCAACGGCAAGAAGATCCTTGTCATCACCTCCAACACCGGTATCGAGCGCGACGAATTGCTCAAGCCGCTGCAAGCCCTGCGCGGTTACGGCGCTACGGTTACTCACGGCTCCAGCAAAGGCGGCACCACGCAGACCTTTGTCGGCGACACCGAGAAAGACCAGAGCGTGGAATCCGATGTGCAGCTGTCGGATGTGGCCAGCAGCGATTTCGATGCACTGGTCATCCCTGGCGGCACCGTCAATGCCGACACCCTGCGTCAGGACCGGGCCGCACTGCGCCTGATCAACGATTTTGCCAAGAGCGGCAAGACCATCGCGGCGATCTGCCACGGCCCCTGGGCGCTGATCGATGCCGGCGTGATCGAAGGCAAGACGCTGACCTCGTACAAGAGCGTCCGTATCGACCTGGAAAACGCCGGTGCTGCCGGCTGGGTCGATACCGAGGTCAAGCAGTGCAAGGCCAATGGCTGGACCTTGATTACCTCGCGTACACCGGATGACCTGCCGGCGTTCAACGAGGCGATTGCCACGGCACTCGCAGGCTGATTGCCCGGTACAACGTAAACAGGCGCCATTCGGCGCCTGTTTTATTCAATCCTCAGCACTTCAGCTTTTGCGATGATCTGCCATCTCACGCTTGGGACCGAACATTGCCCATGCAATCAGTCCAAGCAACGGCACAAAGATCAGGATGATCAGCCACAACCCCTTCGTCTCCCAGCCGCCCGTGCTGCGCAGCACCACATTGATTGCCCACAATTCTGCGAGCAGCAGAATCACCGCCAATATGATCCAGATATATTCCAATTGCATGATTCACCTCCTGAGGTCTATGCATTAGGTCAAGCAGATCGCCCAAGGGTTCCATTGAATTCTTGCGAGCGGCGCTCGCGCCTGCGTGCGCTGCACGCTCATGAAGCGCTGCCGGTGCAGGCGTTGTGCAATCCCCCAGTGATGCAACCATGCAAGGTGCACGACGGCGCCGCGTTGAATTCAAAATAAATTGTTGATTCCTATAAGTTTTATTTTTAAAGCAAGCTGGTACGCCTGATGCAACCCTTCTACGGACGAGGCGCGCACTTCGACGCGCCCGAACGTTATCCGTGAGGTTCGACCATGAATGCCATTGACCTTCTCAAAGCCGACCACGAACGCGTCAAAGCCCTGCTGACCCAATTGAGCGAGTCCACCGAACGCGGCGTAAAAAAACGCACCGAGTTGCTGGCCAAACTGGAAATGGAGATCAGTCTGCACACCAAGCTGGAGGAAGAAATCCTCTACCCGGCCTTTAGAAAAGCCGGCGGCAAAGAGCAGGACATCATGTACCACGAAGCCAAGGAAGAGCACCGTACCGTCGACTCACTGGTGCTGCCCGACCTCAAGCAGACCGAGCCCTCCACCACCGAGTTCTCCGGTCGCGTAAAAGTGGTCAAGGAACTGCTGGAGCACCACATCGAGGAAGAGGAAAGCGAGATGTTCCCCCAGGCTAAAAAACTGCTGGGCAAGGAAATACTCGAAGAACTCGGCGCCGAGATGGAAGCCATGAAAGCGGCCTACAAGAAAACCATGGGCACCAAGCCGATGGCGGCCTGATACGCAATCGCCGCTTGAAGTCGAAGGGTTTCACACTACGCTCTCCATGTAGGTGTTCCCAATCAGGCGACAGCATTGTTTGATCTGGTTGAAATACGATCCGGGCGCTGCATTGGCAGCGTTCGGGTTTCAGTCAATGGATCGAGGGGATTACGTCATGAAGACCATCACATCCCGCAACCTGTTTCTGGTCATGGCCTTGTCAGCTGTCCTGGCAACCCCGGCATACGCTGCGTTTGGCGATGATGTCGGACCGGCGGCGACCCCGCTGAACGGCGGTTCTGCCCTGCCACCGGGCTCCGGGCATGGCAGCCGCTCTGACCACGACAAGAAAAAAACCACCCGCGTAAAAACACAGAAGCCTCACGCTACGCAGACCCACACACCCAAATCTTCAGAGCGTTCGCAATCGCCTGACGACGAGAAACCTCGTCCGGCTGATTGAACAGGCAAAATGGTTCCAGATGTTGCCGCACCACGCGCAGCCCAAGCCTGCGCGGGGTAATTCTGCCCGTGTGATTTTCCTGTCACACAACGCGCAGGCGCGGTGTGTATTGGGCGCGCCCGCGCCGCTGACATCTAAAAAAATCACTCGCGCACGCTGCACCTGTGGCAGAACGTCGCAGATTACGCCGGCTGGCCAGGGTTGATAGACTGGGCGTCCTCCACGCTTGTTCTTTCAATGCCTGCTGCTCAAAGCCTGATGTGTCCATTCGGCGCAAGGCGGGCGTTACACAGGATGCACCGTTGATGAGTACGTTATTCACCCGCCGCACAGTGCTGACCGGCATGGGCCTGCTGGGCCTGGGCCTGCTCAGTGGCTGTGACAGCAGCCCCAGGCTGAACTTCAAGTACGGCAAGGACCTGAGCGACAAGATCATGGGCCGTACCTTCAAGCTCAAGAACACCGAGGGTGAGACCGTCACCCTCAGCTCCTACCGTGGCCTGATGCCGGTGGTGTTCTTCGGCTTCACCCAATGCCCGGCCGTGTGCCCGACCACCCTGGCCCGCGCCGCCCAGGCCAAAAAGCTGATGGGCCGCGACGGCGAGATCATGCAGGTGATCTTCATCACCCTTGACCCTGAACGTGACACGCCGGAAATCCTCGACAGATACGTCAAGGCGTTCGACCCCAGCTTCGAAGCGCTGTACGGCACCCCGGAAGAAATCGCCGTGGCGGCCAAGGAGTTCGGGATCTTTTATGAAAAGATTCCCGCCGGCGATACCTATACTCTGTCCCACACCGCCACCAGCTTTGTATTCGATACCCGTGGCAACCTGCGCCTTGGGCTGCAGGCGTCCCTTACCGCTAAAGAGTGCGCAGAAGACCTGCTCACCGTCATGGAGGTCTGCTAATGACTGCCGTTCAACACCTCAAACGCCTGACCGCGGGCCTGGCCCTGCTCGGCCTCGCCGCCCACGCCAGTGCCCAGGTCCAGGTGACCGATGCGTGGGTGCGCGCCACCGTGCCCGGCCAGCCGTCCAGCGGCGCCTTCATGACCCTCACGGCGGACAGCGACAGCACGCTGGTGAGCGTGGCGACGCCAGTGGCCAGGGACGTGCAGATCCATGAAATGAGCATGAAGGATGACGTGATGCGCATGGGCCCGGTGGATTCGGTCGCGCTGCCGGCAGGCAAGGCGGTCAAGCTCGACCCCAACGGTTACCACGTGATGCTGATGGGCCTCACCGGGCAGATCAAGGAAGGCGAGCAGGTGCCGCTGACCGTCACGGTGGAATCGGCCAAGGGCGAGAAACAAGTGATCCAGCTGCAGGCCCCGGTGCGCGGGCTCGATGGCATGGAGCACATGGACCACAGCAAGATGCATTGATCGCCCGGTGGCTGACCGATACCGGACGTGTCGCCACCGCCCAACGATGGAGCCGCCGCCATGATGCTCACGCCCTCTGATGCCCCTACGCAGGCGCCGCGCTTCTGGCGCGATGCGCGCCTGCCATTCATCGAAGCGCGGACCATCGCCGACGGGCGCAAGGTGACGTACGCCCGCCACGCCCACGAACACTTCTCCATCGGCGCGATCATCACCGGGCGCAGCTATTACCACCATGGCGCGCAGACCTTCCAGATCAGCGCCGGCACCGTGGTGTTGATGAACCCCGGTGATGTGCATGCCTGCAACCCCATCGACAACACACCGTGGTCCTACCACATGCTCTACCTCGATACGCCGTGGTTGACCAACCTGCAATATCAATTGGGCTTCAGCACGGATCGCGGTTATCGCCCTTTCAGCACGCCCTATTCACGCGACGCCGTGCTCTACAACGGCTTGCTCGCACTCTACCGTCTGCTGGTGGATGAACAGACCGAACTCCTGCAAAAACAGAGCATGCTGGTGAGCTACTTCACCGAGGTGCAGCAGCGCCTGAACCCTTCGCGGGCGCCGCTGCGCGAGGCCAATCACAAACTCGAACGCGCCGCCGATTACATCCGCGCGCACTGCACCGACACCTTGAAGCTGGAGGACATTTGCCTGGCGGCCGAGCTGTCGCCTTCGTACCTGATCCGCGCGTTCAAGCAGTATTGCGGGCTGACGCCGCATGCGTTCCTGGTGAACCAACGCATCCAGTTTGCCCGCAGCCAATTGCGCAATGGCGAGTTGATCGCCGACGTGGCCCTGGCTGCCGGCTTTGCCGATCAGGCGCATTTCCAGCGCGCCTTCAAACAGCACTTCGCGGCCACGCCCGGGCAATACCGCGACGCGCTCAAGTCATCAGCAAATAACCCACACTGGCCACCAGCAACGCGGCCATCACGCGGTTGAACACGCGCACGCCGCGCGGGTTGGCCAGGTAGCGGCGCAAAAAGGTGCCGGCATAGGCCCAGCACGCCACCGACAAGTAGCAGATCACCAGATAGATCGCCGCAAACAGCCATACTTGCGCGGCATCGCCATCCGCCACGAACAACCCCATGCCTGCAACGCAAGCGAGCCAGGCTTTCGGGTTGAGCCACTGCATCACCGCGCCGTAGAGCATCGACGGCGCGCTGGCGCGGCCATCGGCGTCGAGCCGGCCGTCATCCGTCGCGAGTTTCCACGCCATATACAGCAGGAACGCTACGCCGCCCCATTGAATCACCTGAGTCAGCAATGGCCAGCGCACCAGCACCTCATGCAGCCCCAGACCGATCAGCACCAACAGCACGGTAAAACCGCTGGCCGCACCGAGCACATGCTTCTGGCTGGCGGCAAAACCAAAGCGCGCCCCGGAGCTGAGGGCGACCACGTTCACAGGGCCTGGCGTGATGGAAGTGGCCAGGGCGAAGGCAGCCATGGAAATGATCAGGCTCATTGCGGTTCCTTTTTGTGAGCGAAGGTGGAGATAGCTCACGGTAAGGCGCTCAGCGGCTGCGGTATTGAACAAAATGCCCCTGCTGAAAAATTGCCCGAGCCCCCCAACATTCCAACGGTGGGAGGGGGCTTGCGCCCGATGGCGGTGTACCAGCCAAAGATATACCGACTGATTCACCGCTATCGGGAGCAAGCCCCCTCCCACATTGCGGTTCATGGTGGTATCCAAACGATTGGCAAGGACTCAGGTAACCATGCAACACGGGCTTTGCATTGCACATCTTTGCTGTGCTTTGCAGCCACGCACCTGGCGAAATTAACAACGATTAACTCGCCAGCCAGGTGACCGGGCACCATCATCAAGCGCGTCTACACTGCATCCATTCACCGGGAACGCTCCCATCGAAAACGGATATTCGTCATGGCCCGACTTGAGTATTGCGCCCCCCGTGCGCCCACCGCCGGCGGCTTGTGCCCGCGACGCGAGCGTATCGCCAAACAGCTGATCCTCGCCCACCTTGGCGAAAGCCTGGCGATTGCCGACCTGGCCCAGGCCTGCGCGCTGTCACGCAGCCATTTTTCCCGCGCGTTCAAATGCACCACCGGGCTCTCGCCCCAGGAATGGATCCGCCGGCAACGCATCCAGCGCGCCAAGGAGCTGATCACCGGGTCGTCCTTGAGCCTCACGCAAATCAGCCTGGAATGCGGTTTTTGCGATCAGGCGCACTTCAGCCACATCTTCACCCGCAGCGAAGGCGTCAACCCCATGACCTGGCGAAATCACCACTCGCTCCCGGTCATCGCCGCCTAGTGGTCGGTGCGGGCCTGGACTATGCTGAGCGTCTCCGTCTCCCCGAGCATGGCCCTCCATGAACGACCTCAGCGACCCGGCCGTGCACTTTGGCCCCTATCAGGTTCACCCGCGCCAGCGCCGGGTGCTCGAGGCAGGCCGGCCGTTGCGCCTGGGCCGGCGTGCGGTGGACATTCTGCTGGTGCTGCTGGAGCACGCAGGCGATGTGGTGAGCAAGCAGGCATTGATCGCGCGGGTCTGGCCCACCAGCGTGGTGGAGGACGGCAACCTGCGTGTGCACATGGCGGCGCTGCGCAAGGCTCTGGGCGACGGCCAGGCCGGGCAGCGCTATATCGTGACGGTGGCCCAGCGCGGCTACAGTTTTGTCGCGCCCCTGAGCATCGAGCCCATGACCCTGCCCCATGACGGCCCACGCCCGTGCCACAACCTGCCGCTGCGCCGCACCCGCATGATCGGGCGCCAGGCGTTGATCGACACACTGGTGCAGCAACTGCCCCGGCAGCGCTTTATCACCCTGACCGGCGCCGGCGGCATCGGCAAAACCACCGTGGCGCTGCGGGTGGCGGAGCTGCTGATTGGACACTACCGCGACGGCATTCGCCTGCTGGACCTTGCGCCGCTGAGCGCGCCGTCGATGATCCTGCCCAACCTCGCCACCCTGCTCGACCTCACCCCCAGCGCCGATGAGCCGCTGCCGAGCATTGCCCGCAGCCTGCACGAACGCCAGTTGCTGCTGGTGATCGACAACTGCGAGCACCTGCTCGATGACATCGCCCTGATCAGCGAAACCCTGCTACGCCACGCGCCTGGGCTGCACATTCTCGCCACCAGCCGCGAAGCCCTGCGCGCCGAAGGCGAACAGGTGCAACGCCTCGAGCCGCTGGCCTGCCCGCCCGCCACCGGCAACCGCGCCCAGGCCCTGGGTTACCCGGCCATGCAGTTGCTGATCGAGCGCGCTATCGCCCATCAGGACAGCTTCACCTTGAGCGACGCCGAACTGCCGCTGGCGATTGAGATCTGCCGGCGCCTGGACGGCATTCCCCTGGCGATCGAACTGGTCGCGGCGCAGGTCGAGCGCTTCGGTCTGCCGGGCCTGCTGGTGCAGCTGCAAGACACCTTCCGCCTGCTGACCCATGGCCGGCGCAGCGCCCTGCCCCGCCAGCAAACCCTGCGGGCCACGCTCGACTGGAGCTTCGACCTGCTCAACGGCGGCGAACAGAGCTGCCTGCGCCGTCTGGCCGTGTTTCGCGGAGGTTTCAGCCTGGCCAGTGCGGTGGCGGTGATCGCCGGAGCGCAGCAGGCGCCGGCCGATGTGCTCGGTTCAATCACGCAACTGGTCGCCAAGTCCCTGCTGAACGTGGAGCCCGGCGACGACGAAGTGGTGTATCGCCTGCTGGACATCACCCGCACCTACGCCCTGGAAAAACTCACCCTGGCGGCTGAACTCGACGCCACCCACGAACGCCATGCCGCGCGCTGCCTGGTGCTGATGGAGCAGGCCCGCGACGACTGGGAACTGACCGCAACCCAGGCCTGGATCGACCGCTACGCGCCGCTGCGCGAAGACATCCGCGCCGCCCTCGATTGGGGCCTGGGCGATGCCGGCGCGCACGTACTGGGGATTCGCCTGACGGTCAGCGCCATGCCGCTGTGGCAGGAGCTGTCACTGCTGCGCGAACAGGCGCTGTACGTGGGCAAGGCACTGGCCCTGCTGCAGCGGGCCAAGTTGCCGTGCACGCAACTGGCGATGCAACTGCAACTGGCGCTGGGCAGCCTGACCTACCACGCCATGGGCGGCGCGCCGCAGACCATCGACGCCTTCGTCAGCGCCCGTCGGCTGGCCGAAACCCGCGGGGACATTGCCGGTCAGTTGCGCGCGGTGTCCGGGCATATGGCGGTGAGCCTGTGCGCCGGTCGCTACCGTGAAGCCCTGAGCATGAGCACTCAGTTCGATCGCCTCGACCCGCGCAGCGACCCGCTGCTGGACTTGAGCGCCCAACGCCTGCGCGTGCTGGCGCAGCATTATGCAGGCAACCAGGCGCTGGCCCGACACAACGCCGAGCAAGTGATCCAACGCATGGCCCAGAGCGGCCATCTCAATCGCTTTACCCACTCTTTTGGCGTGCAATACGACCAGAGCGTCGCCTCGCTCACCGTGCTGGCGCGGGTGCTGTGGCTGCAAGGCTTGCCCGAGCAGGCGTGGCGCACCGCCAGCCAGGCCCTGGAACTGGCGCTGCAGATCAACCATGGCACCACCCTCTGCTACACCCTGGCGCTGGCCGGCGTGGTGATTGCCCGCTACAACGGCGATGAAGCGTCAGCGCAGTCGTTGCAGGCGCTATTGGAGCAGCAGGCGCACAAGCATTCGGCGCAGTTGTTCCAGACCTGGGCGCAGCTGTATGCGCAGCACCTGTCGATCGACGCCATGCAAGGCCTGGACCTGGTCAAGGACATCCTGATCACCCTGGGCGTGGGGCACGTGGATGATGCCTGGTTCGAACGCGTGCGCAGCGGCGATGGCGGCTGGTGCGCACCGGAGATTTTGCGCGTACGCGCCCAGGCGTTGCCCGACAGCGCCGCCGCCGAGGCGTTGCTGCGCGACGCCCTGGGCCTGGCGCACCAGCAAGGCGCCCTGGCCTGGGAGTTGCGCTGCGCAACCTCACTGGCGCGGCTATGGCAGCGCCAGGGTCAGCGGCACGCTGCGCACCAGTTGCTGAGTTCGGTCTACGCGCGCTTCACCGAAGGCTTCGCCACCCGCGACCTAATGCGCGTGCGCCGCCTGCTCGACGAGTTGCAGGACAAACGGCTGGCCTGAAAACGGCCCCAGGTAGTGCCCATAGTGCTGTTGCAAACGCGCCACCTGCTGCGGGTCACGTAACTGCGCCAGCGCGTAGCTACGCACGCAGTTGAGCAAGCGATAACGCGACGGGCCAGGGCCCGGTTCCACCTGCAATAACGAGGTGTCGACCAGCCGCGCGAGCAGGTAAGGCAGGTCCGCGTGAGCAAGCTCGGTGCCGGCGATTCGCTCGGTCAATGCAGGCAAGGTCAGCGCCATCCGGAATACCCCCAACTGCAGGAACAACCAGCGTTCGGGCACGCTCAAGCGCTCGTAGCTCCACTCCAGCGCGGCGGTCAGGGACTGATGCCGTGCGACCGCCGTGCGGCGGCCACGGGCCAGCAGTTGCAGGCCATTACGCAACTGCGCCTGCACACCCTGCACACCCAGCGCATGGACCTGGGCGGCAGCCAGCTCCAGGGCCAGGGGAATCCCGTCCAGCCGCCTGCAGATATCGTGCAGCGCCGGCAAGTCCTGCGCACGCAAGACAAAGCCCTGCTGGGCGGCCTGCACCCGAGCGACAAACAGCTGCACCGCCGGGCACGCCATGGCCTGTTCAACAGGGCCGCCGGCTGAGGGCAGCGCCAGAGCCGGCACGCGCTGCAGCCATTCGTCCGGCAACTGCAAGGCTTCGCGGCTGCTCAACAGCACCGTTACCTGGGGCGCCTGTTCCAGCAGGCAGCGCACCAGGTGGCGGCAGGCACCGAGCAGCAGGTCAGCGCCA
The DNA here is from genome assembly GCF_017832155.1 of Pseudomonas sp. PvP025. NCBI lineage: Bacteria > Pseudomonadati > Pseudomonadota > Gammaproteobacteria > Pseudomonadales > Pseudomonadaceae > Pseudomonas > Pseudomonas sp. PvP025. Next base: position 1,693,498 of record NZ_JAFIBJ010000001.1, read on the forward strand.
TCGAGCACCAGCAACAGCTGGCGCCCGGTCAATTGGCGGCACAGTTCGCCGACGGTGTCACAGGACACCAGCTGCAACGCGCTGCACAGCTGGCGCAGCATCGACTGCGGCGTCGCAACCGTGGCCAGGTCCACCCACCACACACCCTCGCGGTAACGCGGCAGTACGCGTTCGGCCAGCGCCAGCGCCAGGGTGCTCTTGCCGATACCGGCGCACCCGGTGAGGGTCATCACGCGTTGCCCGCACAAGCGTCGCCCCAGGGCACCCAACAGCTCGGCGCGGCCGATCACCGGGCTGAGCCGGGCTGCGAGGTTATGGCGCGCGATTGTGGGGGGATCGACGGCTTGCAGCGGCGCGACAAAGCAGTAGCCGCGCTGCGGGTCATTGACGATGCAGCGCTGCCCATCCAGCGCCCGACGCAGTGCCGCGATGTGCACGCGCAGGTTGTTTTCCTCCACCACGCTGCTCGGCCACACGCGGGCAATCAACGTCTCCTTGTCGACAAACCGGCCACGCGCCTCCAGCAGCACCACCAGGATATCCAGCGCCCGACCGCCCAACGGCACCGGCCAGCCGGCCTTGCTGACCAGGCGCTGTTGCGGGTGAAAGGTGTAAGGACCGAAACTCAGTGTCGGGGCATTGTTCATCTGTGCACAGCGCTGGAACACCCGACCTTGGGCGTCTGCGCATCCTTTTCCAGGGGCCTGGCGTTATCTTGCCAGCTGGCCGCGACGGGACAATCCCGGCACGGGGAACCAGACGGACATTGGTGTGCCTGAGACGGACAATCGCGCCTTAACTGAACTGTTGACGGTACTGGGTGGGGTTCAGACCGAGTTTTTCGCTGAACAGAAAGCGCATATGCCGCACGCTGCCAAAGCCTGCGTGGAAGGCCACGGTCTTGAGCGGCAGGTCGGTGGTTTCCAGCAGGTGCCGGGCGCGGTCGATACGCGCGCCCTGCAGGAACGCCATGGGTGTCATCTGCACTTCCCTGGCAAACAGCCGCGCAAAATGCCGCGCGCTCATGCCGGCCAGCGCCGCCATCGAGTCGATGCTGAACGGCTGGTCCAACTGCGCGAGCACCTGGTTCTGCACGCGGGTGATTACGGTTTCGTGGGGGGCCACTGCGGCGGTCATCGGGCTGAACTGGGCCTGGCCGCCCTGGCGTTTCATCACCACCAGCAGCACCTTGGCCACGTCCACCGCAACCTGCTTGCCATGGTCCTGGGCCACCACCGACAGCGCGAGGTCGATGCCGGCGGTGACCCCACCCGAGGTGATCAGGCGGCCGTCCTGCAGGTAGATGTGGTCGGTCTCGACAGTGGCCTTGGGAAAGCCCTTGATCAATCGCTCGGTGTAGTGCCAATGGGTCGTGACCCGACGACCGTCGAGCAGCCCGGCGTGCCCAAGCACAAAGGCACCGGTGCAGATCGAGCCATAGCGTGTGGCCCGTGGTGCGGCGGCCTTGAGCCAGGGCAACAGCGCGGGATGGCATTCGTTGTAGGCACCGGGGCCGCCGGGCACCAGCAGCAGGTCGTAGGCGGCGTCGGACTGGTGCAGCAGCAGGTCGGGCTGCACCTTCACACCGTTGGAGGCGATCACCTGGCCCGCATCGATGCCGAGGGTGACGATCCGGTAATGGTCCGCCGCCGGCAGGTAGCGGTTGGCAATCGAAAACACTTCGAGCGGGCCGGCCATGTCGAGCAGCAGGAAGTCCGGAAACAGCACCATGGCCACGGTTTTCATAGCGTCAACATCCATCACGAGGGAAAGCGGCGGCCATTATGGCATGGCTTTTACTGTCAACTCTGGGGAGACGGTTATTCAGCTTTCATCGTCTTAATGAATACCCGCGTAACCATTAACCTTCTTCTCAACGCCAGCGCCCTGCCTGTTGCAGCCCGCGCTCACTTGAGGACACCACCATGCTGACCCTTCGCAACGCTTCTGAACGCGGCGCCGCCAATCACGGTTGGTTGAAGTCGTTCCACACCTTCTCCTTCGCCAGCTACTGGAACCCTGCCGAACAGGGCTTTTCCGACCTGCTGGTGATCAACGATGACCGCGTCGCTGCCGGCAAGGGCTTCGGCCAGCACCCGCACCGCGACATGGAGATTTTCTCCTATGTGCTCGAAGGCGCTCTGGAACACAAGGACACCCTGGGCACCGGCTCGGTGATCCGTCCCGGCGATGTGCAACTGATGAGCGCCGGCAGCGGCGTGGCCCACAGCGAGTTCAACCACAGCCAGCGCCAGGGCGTGCACTTCCTGCAAATCTGGATCGTGCCGAACGTGTCCGGCGCCGAACCGCGCTATCAGCAGGAACACTTCAGCGAGACGCAGAAACGCGGGCGGTTGCAATTGATCATTTCGCCGGATGGCGCCGACGGCTCGCTGCATGTACGCCAGGACGCGCGGGTGTATGCCGGCCTGTTCAACGGCGACGAAACCGCGACCCTGGACGTGGCGACCGAGCGCCATCTGTATATCCACGTGGCGCGCGGCAGCGTCGCGGTCAACGGCCAACGCTTGCATGAAGGCGACGGCGCCCGGGTGCGTGACGAGCGGCAGATCCATCTGAGCCAGGGCGAGGACGCCGAAGTGCTGGTGTTCGACCTGCGCCCCCATGAACTGCCGCAAATGCCATGATCTTCCCTGGCATCAGGCAGCCCCCTGTGGGGGTCGCCTGAGGGTTAGATACCCTGCCCAAACCGCCGAATGGCCAGGCAATACCCCACCAACGCGACCGCCGCCAGCAACCCGCCCGCCGCGCCGATCCAGGCGAAGCCGAAGTGGCTGCCGACCCAGCTGCCCATGAGGGCGCCGCCGCCGATGCCGATGTTGTAGATGCCGGAGAACATCGCCATCGCCACGTCCGTGGCGTCGGGTGCAAGCACCAGCACCTTGGACTGCATGGCGAGGCCAAAACCCATGATCGCCATGCCCCAGAAAATGCTCAGCAGCACCAGGTAGGACTCGGCGCCGCTCAGCGGCAGCATCAGGGCCAGGCATGCGGCGAGAATGAACACCGCACCAACCACGAACAGATGGGGATTGAAACGATGCACCAGGCTGAACAGCAGCGAGCCGATGATGCCCGCGCCGCCGAACACCAGCAGGATCAGGGTGACCGCGCTGCCGCTCATGCCGGCCACGCCTTCGACGAAGGGTTCGATGTAGCTGTAGGCGGTGAATTGCGCCGTCACCGTCAACGCGGTGAGCACGTAGAGCGCCACCAGCGCCGGGCGTTTGAACAGCAGCGGCAGGCTGCGCAGCGAACCGGAGTTCTGGCTCGGCAGCAACGGCAAGGTGCGCGCCAGCCAGAACACCAGCGCCGCGGCGAAGGCGCCGATCACCAGGAAGGTGGTGCGCCAGCCCATGGCTTCACCGAGCAGGCGGCCCAGAGGAATGCCCAATACCATCGCCAGTGACGTACCGGTGGCGAGCAGGCCGAGGGCCTGCACCTGCTTGCCCTCCGGCGCCAGGCGCACCGCCAGCGAGGCGGTGATCGACCAGAACAGGGCATGGGACAGCGCAATGCCGACGCGACTGACCATCAACAGGCCAAAGCTGGTAGCGACGCTGGAGAGGATATGGCTGGCGATAAACATGCCGAACAACACGATCAGCAATTTGCGCCGCTCGATGTTGCGCGTCAGCAGCATCACCGGCAGCGAGGTCAGGGAAACGATCCAGGCATAGATGGTGAGCATCAGACCGACGTTGGCAATCGGCATGTCGAAGCTGGCGCCGATGGCGCTGAGCAGGCCGACCGGCACGAATTCGGTGGTGTTGAACACAAACGCGGCCAGCGCGAGGGCGATGACCGGCTGCCAGTTGGGCTGGGGTGTTGCGGCTGAAAGGCTCATGGAACGGCGAGGTACTCTGAAGAGGGTCAAAACGGCCACGCAGAACCTGCGTGACTGCCGAGCATTCTATAGGTTTCTCGCCGGCGCTGTGGGCGCCGGGCCTGCCCAGCTGTCGGGCAAGGGCTCAGGGTGACGTCAGGGTAATTAAATAGTTGCCCGATTCGAGCGGCTTGCCGGTGGCGTCGACCAGCTGGTAGCGCTGGTCAAAATAGCGCCCGTCACGGCTCTGCGACACCAGCTGTGCGCGGGCCGCGCCGCCGCCCGTGGCCATGTTGCGCGCCTCCAGGCGGCTGCTGCGACTGTCAGCGATGCAACCGCTCAATTCCATCACTGCGCCACTGCGCGCAGTTGTCGCGCACCCAGCCTCCACGATGCTGCCCCTGAACTCGATCACCCCGTGGCCGGCCGACTGCGCCGCGCTGCACACACCTGCGGCCACACACAACAGGCCCGCCACTACCGAAACGCTCTTGATCTTCATGCTGACTTCCTTCCTGGGCTCTTGAGAAGTAAGTCGTCTGGCGCGGCGTTAACTTGAGCTTATTCGTCGGTGCCTATGACCTGGATCAAGGATCCACCTGCGCCATCAGCTCCGGAATGCTTTCCGGCCGATTCGCATAGCGCTGCGCCAAGCCCGCGCACACCATCAACTGGATCTGGTGAAACAGCATCAGCGGCAGGATCAGCACCCCCATGCTCGCCCCGGCAAACAGCACCTGCGCCATCGGCACGCCGGTGGCCAGGCTTTTCTTCGAGCCGCAGAACAAAATGGTGATGCGGTCCTCCTGATTGAAGCCCAACAGCTTGCCCAACAGGGTCGACGCCACCAGCACCAGGGCGAGCAGTACGCAGCAGGCCAGCACCAGCCCGCCCAGTTCCCACAGCGGAATCTGATACCAGATACCTTCGTTGACCGCTTCGCTGAACGCGCCGTAGACCACCAGCAGGATCGAACCCTGGTCGACAAACTTGAGCCAGGATTTATTGCGCCCGACCCAGTCGCCGATCCAGCGGCGGGCAATCTGCCCGGCGATAAACGGCAGCAACAGCTGCACGCTGATTTTCAGGATCGCATCCACCGTGGAGCCGCCGTCACCGTGCACGTTGAGCAGCAGCGTCACCAGCAGCGGCGTGAGGAAGATGCCGAACAGACTGGACGCCGCCGCGCTGCAGATCGCCGCCGGAATATTGCCGCGTGCCAGGGAGGTGAAGGCAATCGCCGACTGCACCGTGGCCGGCAACGCGCACAGGTAGAGCATGCCCATGTACAGGTCTTTACCGATCAGCGGCGACAGCACCGGCTTGAGCGCCAGCCCCAGCAGTGGAAACAGCACGAAGGTCAGGCTGAACACCAGCAAGTGCAGGCGCCAATGGCCGGCACCGGCGACGATGGCAGTGCGCGACAGCTTGGCGCCGTGCAGAAAAAACAGCAGCGCAATCGCCAGGTTGGTCACCCAGCCGAAGGCCACCGCCGCTTGGCCGTTGACCGGCAACAGGGAGGCGAGGATCACCGTGGCGATCAGGGTCAGGGTGAAATTGTCGGGGAGAAAACGTGGACGGGTCATAAGCAAATCTTCCAGGGGTTGCCAAGCGCACCGTGGCGACTCTAACGTAACGGCCTGTTACCGACTAACGCCAATGAGCCAGTAAATGCCGCCTAAAGGACACGACAAGACCGTTCGGCGCAGTGTGCCCGGGCTTTCCAGCCTGCCGCGTCCGGTGTACGGGCGCACCGAATCCCTGCCCAATCGCGCCCTCACACGCCGGCACAGCCACCCGTGGGTGCAATTGTCGTACGCGATTTCCGGGGTATTGGAGATTCAGACCAGCGCCGGACGCTTCGTCGCCCCGCCGCAGCGCGCGGTGTGGATCCCGGCGGGCATGCCGCACCGGGTGTACAGCGCGCCGCACACCGAGATGCGCAGCTTGTACCTCGATTGCAGCGTGACCACCTGGGCGGTCGAGCGCTGCCATGTGCTGGAGGTGAGCAGCCTGTTGCGCGAGCTGATTCGCAGCTTCAGCGCGTTGCCGGTGGCCTACGCCGAGGACGGGCCGCAGGGGCGTCTGGCCCAGGTGCTGCTGGATCAGTTGGCGGCAGCGCCGCAGGTGGACTTGATGCTGCCCCTGCCCCACGACCCGCGCTTGCGCCAGATCTACCGCAGCCTGAGCCTGCATCCGGAACAGCAGACGACCCTGAGTGAGTGGAGCCGCAAACTGGCGGTGAGTGAGAAGACGCTCAGCCGGTTGTTTTTGGGGGATACCGGGTTGACCTTTCGTGCCTGGCGTCAGCGCTTGCGGTTGCTCAGTGCACTGCCCGCGCTGGAACAGGGTGAGCGGGTGACGGATGTGGCGTTGGGGTGTGGGTATGAATCGACGTCGGCGTTTATTAATGCGTTTCGGCAGCAGTTTGGGGGGACGCCTGGGGAGTTTTTTCGCTAGCCGGATCGAGTGTATATCCGTTGCTGCGGTTATGGCGGGTATGGGTTCCGCCCTTACGGCGGGTCACTTTTGGAAAAGAGCCCCAAAAGTAACCAAAAGGGCTCTTGCCCCACCACTCGGCACCTCGCTAGGGCTCGGTGTGCCCGCACTCCGGCTTGAATCCGTGGGCCGCCGCGATGGGCCATCCTTGGCCCAGCGCGGCTAACCCGGCGTCCTGCCGGGTTACCCACGGATTCAAGCCTGCGTGCGGCCAGCGTGGTTAACGGGGCGCTTGAGATCAAAAGCCAAAGCAAAGCAAAGCAAAGCAAAAGCAGTGTGATATCCATCAGACAAATGGAGATCAACTGTGGGAGGGGGCTTGCTCCCGATAGCAGTGGGTCAGCTACCAATAAGCTGACTGACACTCAGCCATCGGGAGCAAGCCCCCTCCCACATTTTGAACAGCGTTCGGCAGCCAATTCCGGTCGGCTCTAAGGCCGCCGCGCTTTTGCTTTTGATCTGTGGCGCCCCGTCAAACACGCTGGCCGAACGCAGGCTTTGGAGCGTGGGTAACCCGGCAGGACGCCGGGTTAGCCGTCACCTAAATAACGGATATGCCCCCCCCGCCAACCCCAGGATTTTCAACCCCCCTCCCCCCCATAAGCCTCTTCAAAAAAGTAATCCTTCCAACTCCCCGCCTTGTTCTTCAACACCCCCAACGCCTGCAATTTCTCGGCATAGATATAGGTCCGCTGCGGCACGATAGTGAAATCAATCTCCGGGTCCTGCACGATTTTCTCCACCAGTTCCAGCGGCAACTTCGACTGTTCTATCCGGATATAAGCCTTGGCCGCCGCCGGCTTGTCAGCCTTGATAATCTGCTCGGCCTCAGCCAGCGCTGCATAAAACGCCTTGTAGGTTTTGGGATTTTCATCGTGAAACTTCTGCGTCGTATAAAGCACGTTGAACGTAGCCGGACCGCCCAGAATGTCGTAAGAACTGAGCACCTTGTGCACCTTGGGATTCAACAACTCCTGATACTGGAACGGCGGGCTGGAGAAGTGCGCATTGATCTCCGAGCCCCCGGCAATCAGCGCCGCCGTGGCGTCGGGGTGGGCCAGGCTGATGGAGATGTCATCGAACTTCTTGTAGTTGGCATCACCGAACTGCCGGGCCGTTTCGATCTGCAGGGTGCGCGACTGGAAACCCACGCCGGCGGCGGGCACGGCGATGCGGTCTTTCTCGGTAAAGTCCTTGAGGGTCTTCACCTCGGGATTGTTGCTGAGCAGGTAGTTGGGCATCGAGCCCAGGGAGGCGATGGCCTTGACGTTCTGTTTGCCTTTGGTACGGTCCCACAGGGTGAGCATCGGCGGGACACCCGCCGAGACCACGTCCAGCGCGCCGGCGAGCAGCGATTCGTTCATGGCGGTGGCGCCGGAAATGCTGTTCCATTCCACCTGGATATCCAGGCCCTGTTCCTTGCCGTGCTTTTCGATCAGGTGCTGGTCGCGCACGACGTCGAGGATCAGGTAGCCAATACCGAACTGCTGGGCGATGCTGATTTTGCCTTCGGCGTGCGCGCCAACGCTGAGCAGGGCGCTCGCGACGGCCAGCAGGGTCAGGGAAGAACGCTTGAAAGTCATGAGGGGTCTGCCGCGTCGTCGTAAAGGTGACTGAGGGTAGCGACGATTTTTAAGACTGGAAAAGAATATCGGGATCTATTGTTATGCAAATAATCCCCAAACCAACGCTCGGCTGTTATTGTGCCGCGCTTTGAAATACTGCCGCCGACCTGCGAGGAAATCGACGTTGAACACTGACGAAAAAATGACTGGGGACCTGTTCGAGGTGGATAAGCGCCTGTCACTCAAGAACGTGGTGGACTTCAACGCCTACCTGCGCAGCGCGTTCGGCGATGGCCCGTGCACCTGCGTGCGCTGCGTTGCCGGCGGCGGTGACGAGCGCGACTATGCGTTCCAGCACACCTTCAGCTTTGACGCGAAACCCACCCACCGCCGCTTCGCCTCGACGGCAGGCAGTGATGTGCTGATGGCATTGAAGAAGGCGTGGTTGTCCTACACCAAGGCCGAGTTGCCGCTCAGCGGTGTGCTGGAGCTGGACACGGTGAAGGCGTTTGTCGAGCCGCAACTGCACAAGCGCGTGGCACCGCTTTTTCTGGCCAGCGGGCTGGTCAAGGATGTAGAAGGCGAACTGCACCTTCAGCCTCAAGCGGCCTGAAACCAGCCTTTAAAGATGAGGGAGGGCGCAATCCCCCTCCCCCATTCAGACTAAAAACCCGGCACGCCCTGCACACGAAACTCCGGTGTCAGCTCTTCCTCCAGCGGCTCCACCAGTGGCCGATCATCGATCCCCGGCATCAGGATCACCTTGCGGCAATTCTCCTCGCCCTTGTCAAACAATTCGTACCCGCGCGCGGCCTGCTCCAGCGACAGCCGATGGGTAACGATCGCCTCGGGATTCAGGTGCCCCAGCTCAATGTGTTCAAGCAGCTCAGGCAAAAAGCGCTGCACATGGGTCTGGCCCATCTTGAACGTGAGGCCCTTGTCGAACGCATCGCCAAACATGAAGCCATGGATAAACCCGGCATACACCCCCGCCACGCTGACCACGCCACCACGGCGCACGGCCGCAATGCATTGGCGCAACGCCTTGCCGCTGCTGCCTTCGATCTTGAGCGTGGTGAGGATGGTTTCGGTGGTGCTGCCCTTGGCCTCGAACCCCACCGCGTCCACCACGCCGTCGACGCCGCGCATGCCGGCGGTTTGACGGATGATGGTGTCGGCAGGATCGTCGTCCTCCTCGAAGTTGATCGGGATCACGCCGTACATTTTCTGCGCGTAGGCCAGTCGGTACGGGTGGTCATCGACCATGAATATCTGCTCGGCACCCAGCATCTGCGCGCAGGCCGCACTGAGCAGGCCCACCGGGCCCGCGCCGTAGATCGCCACGCTGGAGCCCTTGCCGATGCCCGCATTGGTCACGGCCTGCCAGGCGGTGGGCAGGATGTCCGAGAGGAACAGCACCTTCTCGTCCGACAGGGTGCCGGGCACCTTGAACGGTCCGGTGTTGGCCTTGGGCACCCGCACCAGTTCGGCCTGCCCGCCCGGCACACCGCCATACAGGCGGCTGTAGCCAAACAACGCGGCGCCCGGTGGAATCGCCTTTTTGTTGAGGATCGCTCCACGGCCGTCGTTGGTGGTTTCGCAGGCGGCAAATTGTTGCAACTGGCAGAAGAAACAATCGCCACAGGCAATCACGAAGGGGATCACCACACGGTCGCCGCGTTGCACTGCCGTGACTGCCGGGCCGGTTTCTTCGACGATGCCCATGAATTCATGGCCGAAAATATCGCCGTGTTCCACCGTGGGGATCTTGCCCCGGTACAGGTGCAGGTCGGAGCCGCAGATGGCGGTGGCCGTGACGCGCAGGATGATGTCGTCGGGTTGTTCAATGATGGGATCGGGGACCGTGTCCACCTGCACCTTATGGGCGCCTTGATAGGTCATGGCTCGCATGGGTTGCTCTCCTTTGAGTTGACTGCATCTGAATTAACCGCCCATCACCGCAAGCAGGTCACGGTGAGGGCGACCACGGCGATCCGCTCCACGCGTTCATAGCCCGGTTTATCGAGTTCTTCGCCGAACACATCGGGGTCCAGTTCGCGGTAGGTCCAGCCGAACGCATCGTTGCCCAGCAATGGCCGCGCGGCTTCCAGGAATGGGTCGGTGCCGGCCACCATCGCCACGCCGGTGTAGAGCACCAGGCTGCCACCCAGGGACAGGCGTTGCAGCGCCTGCTCAAGGATGCGCAGCGACAACTGTTCGCCCAGCGCACCGCCGCCGTGGCGATAGGCGCGCTGGCCGTCGTCGTTCATGTAGGGCGGGTTGGCGACGATCAGGTCGAACGTGCCCTCCACGCTTGCCAGGATATCGCTCTGGTAGACGCTGACATTATTCAGCCCGGCCAGCTCGGCATTCACCGCTGTCATGCGCAGGGCCTGGGGATTGATGTCCACCGCCAGCACCTCGGCGGCGTGCCGTGCCTGGGCGATCACCAACGCACCGACACCGGCGCCGCAGCCAATGTCCACCGCCCGCCGCAGCGGCTCAAAGCGTTGCTGCAGATGGGCGTCGATTACCTGAGCGAATCGGTAACTGTCGGGGCCGAAAAACACCGCGTCGGCCTCGGTGGTAGGGTACGGCGAATGGGCAAACAGCAGCTCACCCAGGCTCGACCAGCGCACCGTGCTGCGCCACAGGGCGTCGTGTTTTTCGATCACCCCGGCCTGGCACAGCTCGTCGCGAAACGCGTCGGGCATCAGGTCGCTGTCGAACGGCATCGACCAGCCGAACACATCGCGCAGGTTCATCGCCAGCGGCGTGGCCAGGCGTTTGAACACACGCTCATGGGTCAGAGGCGTCGGTGTAATGAAGCGATAGCCGCTTTCCTTCAGACCCCGGCCCAGGTTGAGCAAGGCGCGATCGGCAAGTTGTTGTGCAGACATAAGCAGGCTTCCTCAGCGCAGGCGCGCACGTAGCTGGATAAAGCGGCGAGTGGCATACAGGCCCACCGGCAGGCAGTGGCGTCGCGCGGTCATCCACGGGATCAGGGTGTTGATCTGCTGCTCGTCGGGCAGCTGCCACAGCGACTCCACCAGGGCCTGGGTGTCCGGGTCTGCCGGGCGATGCTGCTCGCGGGAAAAGCGGCTGCCGCGCCCCGGCCGCACCGGTGGCACCCGCTGCGGGCTGACCCAGCTGCCGGCAATCCAATCGTGCAGGACTTGTTTTTCATAACCGCTGAAAGCCCCGAACATCGCCGCGCCGGCGCCTTCGATCAGCTGCCAGAAGCGGCTTTCGGCCGGGTCCTGGTTGCGCTTGATCCAGCCCTTGTCCTGCAGCGCGGTGAGGAAGTCGCCGATCTGACCTGGCTTGGCCAGCCACTGGTTGACGGTCTTGCCCTCGAAGCGGCAGTAGTCCGAATGCATGTGCTGACCGAAGCTGCGCTTGCGCTCCAGCATGGCCACCACCTCATCCTGCAGGTTGAAGCCTTCGATCACGGCGGTGGTGCCCGCGCCGAGGTCGTTGAGGCGATAGCCCTGAGCCACGCGCCGGTAGAATTCGTCCCTGCCCTCGCCCAGCGGCAACAGGCTCAACACCGACTGCGCCGCCTTGCAGGCATGGCCGCTGCCGGCGTTGTCGATGGTGACGTGCAGGGTGAAGTAATACGGGTCGATGCCCAGTTCGCTCAGTTCATAGGAGGTGATCAACAGGTGCAGAGGCAACTGCTCGTAGCCCAGGTTATAACCGATGATTTCCGGCAGAAACTGCTCGGCACTCAGCCCCAGGGCCAATTGCAGGGCACCTTGCAGGTAGTGCTCGTCTTCGACCCCGGCCTCGCTGTCGGCATCGTGGTCGCTGAGCAATTTACGGTAGATCACCACATGGTTCTGCGCGGCTTCGCCGTCGCCCAATTCTTCCAGGTAGGTGGTGAGCAGGCCGTCGAAGCGCTGGTCCTGCCAGTAGCGCAGCAGCCCGTAGAGCCAGGCGCCATCGACGTATTTGGTCGGCGCCACGCGCTGCAGCACGTAGAGCGCATGAGCCCTGTTCTGAAAATAACGGCGTGGTCGGCCTTGCTGGCGCTGTTCAAGGTATTCGGCGTATTGCTCGGCCACGGCGGTGCAGCGTTGCTCCACCCAGGCGGGCAGTTGCTCAGGGGTATCGGGCAGTTCGTTGGCGGCGTGTTGCACCTGCGCCAGCTGGCTGTGCAAAAATTCATGGGCCAGCTCGCGGGCATTGGGCGCTTCGTTGTAAAGCTGTTGGTACACCCGCTGATAGTGGCCGTGGTTTGAGTGATGAACAGAGGCCGGCTGGCCCGACAGCGCCGTTAACAGGGTCATGATGGCAGTTCCCGCAAAGTCCGATGCAATCTGGCCTTCAACCGTGAAGACCCCAAACGGGCGCGCGTTAGCAGGCGCCTCTAAAGTGCAGAGCGTCGGGCAGTGCGGAAAATTCAATCGGGGTTGGGACGGCGGGGATCAGTGGTCTATGGGTGCAAGGCAGCACCGACAGCTGATGGCGGCTGATGTGCCGAGAGGCTCAAGGGTATTTCTGACGTGAATGCAGGACGTTGACTATTTCAATCCGCTCAAGCGTTACTCGATAAACAAGAACGTAATTGGGATGTACCACGACCTCTCGAGTCCCCGGCACGCGTCCGCCGGGATAGAGGTAAGGATGCTCAGTGAGTGGTAGAGGAGCCACTTCAAGACGGGCCTTTAAACGTCTTGCCGCATCAGGATTTTCAGCAGCAATGAAAGTGACGATATCGATCAGATCGGCAATGGCCTCATCGAGCCAAACAAGCGCCAGCATCAGGCTTTTGACCGCTGCTTGCGTTCTGCCTCCAGAATGATCGCTTCAACCCGCGCCATCACTTCGTCATGAGGAACGCCACTGCCAGGATTGGCCAGACTCTTTTCGACCTTTGCCCGAAACCACAGATCATGGCTGCTTGCCTGCTCTTCGGTCTCAAACTCGGAAACGATTGGGGAAAGCGGAACACCCATGACATGACCTCCTGTATGAATGCTCAGCAGTCTAGTAGCAACCTCCAGTCTTGTCTCTGGCCTCCGGATGAAATGCAGGCCTGCTTTTAACAGCAAGCCTGCATCCCCGGCATGGTTATTTGCGCGCCGCCTCCCACTGCTTGAGCAGGTCGTTGTAGCTCACGGTTTCGCCTTTGGGTTTTTCGTTGGCCAGTTTCGGCTTGGGCGCGCCCGGTTGGTCGAACCAGTATTGCGCATCACGCTCGGGGTTCATTTTCGGGCCGCACACCGGTTGCACCTTGGAGCGTTCCAGGCGGGTCATGATCGCGTCCTGTTCCTTGGCCAGGTTGTCCAGTGCCTGTTGCGGGGTTTTCTCGCCGCTGGCGGCGGCGGCGATGTTGCTCCACCACAGTTGCGCCAGGCGTGGATAGTCCGGCACGTTGGTGCCGGTCGGCGACCATTCGGTGCGCGCCGGGCTGCGGTAAAACTCCACCAGGCCACCGAGTTTGGGCGCCATGTCGGTCATGGCCTGTGAGTTGATGTCGGACTCACGAATTGGCGTCAGGCCGACGATGGTTTTCTTCAGCGACACGGTTTTCGAGGTCACGAACTGCGCGTACAGCCAGGCCGCGAGTTTCTGTTTCTCCGGCGTGGACTTGAGGAAGGTCCAGGAGCCCACGTCCTGATAGCCCTTCTTCATGCCCTTTTCCCAGTAAGGCCCTACAGGCGACGGCGCCATGCGCCATTTCGGCGTGCCGTCGGCATTCACTACCGGCAGACCCGGTTTGACCATGTCGGCGGTAAACGCGGTGTACCAGAAGATCTGCTGCGCGATGTTGCCTTGGGACGGCACCGGGCCGGATTCGGAGAAGGTCATGCCCGCCGCTTCCGGAGGCGCGTAGGCTTTCATCCAGTCGACGTATTTCTGCGTGGCGAACACGGCGGCCGGGCCGTTGGTGTCGCCGCCCCGGGTGACGCTGGAGCCCACCGGGTGGCAGTCCTCCACGCGAATGCCCCACTCGTCCACCGGCAAGCCGTTGGGCAGCCCCTTGTCGCCGCCGCCGGCCATGGAGAACCAGGCATCGGTAAAGCGCCAGCCCAGTGACGGGTCTTTCTTGCCGTAATCCATGTGCCCGTAGATGCGCTTGCCGTCGATTTCCTTGACGTCTTCGCTGAAGAACTTGGCGATGTCCTCGTAGGCCGACCAGTTCACCGGCACGCCGAGGTCGTAGCCGTATTTTTCCTTGAACTTGGCTTTCAGCTCAGGCCGCTCGAACCAGTCGGCGCGGAACCAGTAAAGGTTGGCGAACTGCTGGTCGGGCAACTGATACAGCTTGCCGTCCGGTGCGGTGGTGAAGGACAGGCCGATGAAGTCCTTGAGGTCCAGGGTCGGCGAGGTGAAGTCCTTGCCTTCGTTGGCCATCAGGTCGGTGATCGATTCGGTCTTGCCGTAGCGAAAGTGCGTACCGATCAAGTCGGAATCGTTGACCCAGCCGTCATAGATGTTCTTGTCGGACTGCATCTGGGTCTGCAGCTTTTCCACCACGTCGCCTTCCTGCAGCAGGTCGTGGGTCAGCTTGATGCCGGTGATTTCGCTGAAGGCCTTGGCCAGTACCTTGGACTCATACTCGTGGGTGGTGAGGGTTTCCGACACCACGTTGATCTTCATCCCACGGAACGGTTCGGCGGCCTTGATAAACCACTTCAATTCCTCCAACTGCTGTTCGGCCGTGAGGGTGGACGGTTTGAACTCGCTGCCGATCCATTTTTTCGCGGCGTCTTCGTACGCATCGGCCCAGGCCGACGCGCTCAAACCGCTGAGGGCCAGTACGGCAGCCAATGAAATGCTATGTCGCAGCTTATTGTTGTTATTCAACATAGAGACCTCCTGGTTGTTTATTCACAAGGGCACTAGCCCCAACGCATCACACTCAACAGCCATACCAGGGAGAGCGCGGACGCCACCCAGATGCTCCAGTCAGTAACGCCGATCACCAGCAAATGCAGGTAGGCGCTGCCGAGAAGACCGATAAACAAACGATCACCACGGGTGGTGCTGATCGGCAGAAACCCGCGCCGGGGGATGCTCGGCGAGCGCAGTTCCCAGGTGGTCATGCCCGCCAGAATCAGCGCGATGCCGCCAAAGAACAGTGCAGTAGGGGTGGTCCAGGCCATCCATTCCATCATCGACTCCTCAGACCCGGCCCAGGGCAAAGCCCTTGGCCACGTGGTTGCGAACAAACCAGATCACCAGCATGCCCGGCAGGATGGTCAACACGCCCGCTGCCGCCAATACGCCCCAGTCGATGCCCGACGCCGACACCGTGCGCGTCATCACCGCCGCAATCGGCTTGGCATTGACCGAGGTGAGCGTGCGCGCCAGCAGCAGTTCGACCCAGGAAAACATGAAGCAGAAAAACGCCGTGACGCCGATGCCGGAGCCGATCAGCGGGATAAAGATCTTCACGAAAAACTTGGGGAACGAGTAGCCGTCGATGTAGGCGGTTTCGTCGATTTCCTTGGGCACCCCGGACATGAAGCCCTCCAGGATCCACACCGCCAGCGGCACGTTGAACAGGCAGTGCGCCAGCGCCACCGCGATATGCGTGTCGAACAGGCCAATGGAGGAATACAGCTGGAAAAACGGCAGCAGAAACACCGCCGGTGGCGCCATGCGGTTGGTCAGCAGCCAGAAGAACAGGTGCTTGTCGCCGAGGAACCGGTAGCGTGAAAACGCGTACGCCGCCGGTAGCGCCACACTCAGGGAGATCACCGTGTTCAAACTCACGTAATACAGCGAGTTGAGGTAGCCGGTGTACCAGCTCGGGTCGGTGAAGATCACCTTGTAGTTGGCCAGGGTGAAGTCCTGCGGAAACAGCGTCAGCCCGCCGAGGATTTCGGTGTTGCTCTTGAAGGACATGTTCAACAGCCAGTAGATCGGCACCAACAGGAACAGGATGTAGATCAGCAACGGGATTAGCTTGCGTTTGCTCATGTTGGCGGCCTCAGCGGTTGGCGTCGGAGTGGGTCATGGCGGTGTAGAACAGCCAGGACACCAACAGGATGATCAGGAAGTACACCAGGGAAAACGCCGCCGCCGGGCCCAGGTCGAATTGGCCGACGGCCATCTGGGTCAGGGTCTGACTGAGGAAGGTGGTGGCGTTACCCGGCCCGCCGCCCGTCAACACGAAGGGCTCGGTGTAGATCATGAAGCTGTCCATGAAGCGCAGCATCACCGCGATCAGCAGCACGCTTTTCATCTTGGGCAGTTGGATGTGTCGGAACACCGCCCATGCCGACGCGCGATCGATCCGCGCCGCCTGGTAATACACATCCGGAATCGCGCGCAGGCCGGAGTAGCACAGCAGCGCCACCAGCGAGGTCCAGTGCCACACGTCCATCACCAGCACGGTGACCCAGGCGTCCGCCGTATTCGCCGCATAGTTGTAGCTGATGCCCAGGGCGTTGAGGCTGTAGCCGAGCAGGCCGATATCGGCGCGGCCGAAGATCTGCCAGATGGTGCCCACCACGTTCCACGGGATCAGCAAGGGAATCGCCAGGATGATCAACACCAGTGACGACCAGCGCCCCTTAGTCGGCATCGTCAGGGCGATGGCGATGCCCAGCGGGATTTCGATCAGCAGCACGCAGGCCGAATAGATGAACTGGCGCAGCAGCGAGTCGTGCAGGCGCGGGTCGAGCAGCACCTGTTTGTACCAGTCGGCGCCGACAAAGTAGCGGCTGGACTGGTCGAAAATGTCCTGCACCGAGTAGTTGACCACGGTCATCATCGGGATCACCGCACTGAATGCCACCAGCAGGAACACCGGCAACACCAGCCACCAGGCCTTGTTGTTCTGCACCTTGTTCATGGCAGCACCTCCAGCAGGTAATCGTCGGCGTACAGCATCAGCCACTGCGCGGGAAAACTGATCGACACCGTGCCCTCGGGCACCGGCTTGTCTTCGGCCAGGCGCACCTTGAGCACCGCGCCGTCGAGCTTGAGGGTGATGATCTTGTAGGTGCCCAGGTCTTCCAGGTGCGTGACGTCGGCCTGCAGGGCGTCAGGGTTGTACTCGTCCCACACGTGGATGAATTCCGGGCGAATGCCCACCTGCAACTTCGTGTAGGGCGCGGTGGCGAGGCGCTGTTGCAGCGCCTCGGACAACGGCAGGTGCGTGCCGGCAAAGCGCACACCGCCCGCCTCGGCCTGCACCTCGATCAGGTTCATGCCGGGGCTGCCGATGAAGTAGCCGACAAAGGTGTGGCTGGGCCGCTCGAACAAGTCCCGTGGCGTACCAAACTGCACGATCTGCCCGCCGTACATCACCGCGATCTTGTCGGCGAAGGTCGAGGCCTCCAACTGGTCGTGGGTGACGTAGACCATGGTGATGTTGAACTGCTCATGAATCTGCTTGAGCTTGCGCCGCAGTTTCCACTTCAGGTGCGGGTCGATCACCGTCAACGGTTCGTCAAACAGGATCGCCGACACGTCGTCGCGCACCAGGCCACGGCCCATCGAGACCTTCTGTTTTTCGTCGGCGGTGAGGTTGCGTGCCTTCTTGCTCAGCAGGTTTTGCAGGTCGAGGACTTCGGCAATTTCCGCCACCTTGCTGTGAACCTTCGCCTCAGCCATGCCCTGGTTGCGCAGGGGGAAAGCCAGGTTGTCGAACACGGTCATGGTGTCGTACACCACCGGGAACTGGAACACCTGGGCGATGTTGCGTTTCTCCGGGGTGAGGTCGTTGACCACCTTGCCGTCGAACAGCACCTGGCCTTCGGACGGGCTGAGCAGGCCGGAGATGATATTGAGCAAGGTCGACTTGCCGCAGCCCGATGGCCCGAGCAAGGCATAGGCGCCGCCCTGCTCCCAGACGTGGTTCATGGCGCGAATCGCGTAGTCCTCGGGACCGACGGGCGCTGCGCTGTAGCTGTGCGCCAGGTTCTGCAAATGGATCTCGGCCATCAGGCAACCCTCGCGACACGGCGCCCGGGCGCCTGGACCAGGCGGCCCTCGGCATCGAACACAAACAGTTTATGGGTGGGGATATACACGCGGATCGGCGCGTCGACGTCGTATTCGTGCACCCCCGGCAAATGCAGCACCAGCAGGAAGTGCTCGCTGCGCACGTGCAGGAAGGTTTCCGAGCCGCTGATCTCGGCGACTTCCACCGTGACCGCCAGCTCCAGGTCGTCGTCGTTGCTCGGCACCAGGCTGATATGGCTGGGGCGCACACCGAAGCGGAATTCGCCTTCGCCGATGGGGCGCAGGTCGACGTTGAGCGGGAAGTGCACGAAGTTGGCGAAGCTCACTTCATTGCCGCTGATACGTCCGGGCATCAGGTTGATCGGCGGTTCGGAGAACAGTTCGGCGGCGAGTACGCTGTGCGGCTGGTGATAGACCTCGGCGGCCTTGCCGCTCTGGATCACCCGGCCTTCGTGCAGGATGGTGGTGGTGCCGCCCAGGGCCAGGGCCTCGTTGGGCTCGGTGGTGGCATAGATAGCGATGGTGTGGCGCGCCGCGAACAGCTCGCGCATTTCCTGACGCAGCTCTTCGCGCAGTTTGTAGTCCAGGTTCACCAGCGGCTCGTCGAACAGAATCAGCTCGGCGTCCTTGACCAGCGCGCGGGCCATGGCCGTGCGTTGCTGCTGGCCACCGGACAACTCCAGCGGGTGGCGCTTGAGGAACTTCTCGATGCGCAGCATGCGCGCGGTTTCCAGCACCTTGCTCTGGATCACGTCGTCCGCCACACCGGCCTGGCGCAGCGGCGAGGCGATGTTTTCGAACACGGTCATGGTTGGGTAGTTGATGAACTGCTGGTACACCATCGACACGTTGCGCAGGCGTACCGGCGTGTTCGTGACATCCACGCCGTGCATCAGGATGCGGCCGCTGTCGGGCTTGTCCAGCCCGGCCATCAGGCGCATCAGGCTGGTCTTGCCGGACAGGGTGCGGCCGAGCAAAACGTTGAAGGAACCGGCTTCGAAACGCAGGTTGGCGTCGTCGATCCAGGTGTGGCCTTCTACGACGCGGGAGACATGTTCCAGGGTCAATGACATGACACGACCTTTTTATTATTGGAATGAATCTGGCCACTCGTCAGAGCGAGTTTCGTGCCAATAACGGCAGGTGGTTGATCCGTAAGGAAATGGGGGGAACGGGGCGTTCAGGCTTGAACAGTCGGGCTGAACAACTGAACAGTTCGGGGGTTGACAATGAACAGTGCTGAACAACACTTTATGGGCAATGAAGCTCAAATATGGCAGGGGCAGTGTGTCAGCTAACAATAAGCTGACTGACCCACCGTCATCGGGAGCAAGCCCCCTCCCACATTGGCCTGATGACAACCCCTTAGATTGTGCAAGCCCAATAACAATAAAAACAGCAGGTCGCCCCATGGCCGAACCCTTGTCCCACGACACCCTTATCCAGGAATCCTGGCGCCGTTGCCGCGCCTTTGGCCTGGACCACCAGAGCACGCCCAGCTTTGATCAACTGCCCGCCGAGGGCATCAGCCAATTGCTGGAAAGCCAGCATTCTCTGGTGCAGACCACCCATCAGGAAGTGCTGCCCTACTACGAAAACATCCTCAGCAACTCCAACTGCCTGATCATGCTGGCCGACAATCAGGGCCAGGTGCTGACGTCGTGGGGCACCCAGCGCTTCATCGAGCCCAAACTGGCTCGCGGCTTCAGCGCCGGCGCCAGCTGGATGGAGCGTTCCAGCGGCACCAACGCCATCGGCACCGCGCTGGCCTGTGCCCAGGCGGTGCACATCGAACACGATGAACACTTTCTCAAGGCCAACCGCTTCATGACCGGCTCCGCGGCGCCGATCTTCGACGCCCAGCGCGAGATCATCGCGGTGCTGGACGTCTCGAGCGACAGCTACCTGCCGCCCTCCCACACCCTGGGCATGGTCAAGATGATGAGCCAGACCGTGGAAAACCGTCTGATCCTCAACCTGTTTCGCGGCGAGCACTTTCAGTTGACCTTCAACACCGGCCTGAGCAACCTCGACAGCCAATGGGCCGGCCTGCTGATCTTCGATGAAAGCGGCCAGGTGCTCTCGGCCAACCGCCGCGCCGATAACCTGCTGGGCATCAGCCTGTCGCGGATGATGATCGACAGCCTGTTCAAGGTGTCGTTGCTGGAGTTGCTCAATCAGCCCGAGGGCCTGCCGTTTTCGCTGCAAGCGGCGGGACGCAACCGCTTCCAGTGTTTACTCAAGCGCCCCAAACAGACACCGGTGCAGGCGCGCGTGTTTACCCAGCCGGCGGTGCCCAAGCCCGCTCCGATTGGCCTCAACACCCTGCATTTTGGCGATGTACGCGTGGAAAAAGCGGTACGCCAGGCCCAGCGCCTGCTGGAGAAGGACATCCCGCTGCTGATTCACGGCGAGACCGGAGTGGGCAAGGAAGTGTTCGTCAAGGCCCTGCACCAGGCCAGTTCCCGCAGCCGGCAGGCGTTTATCGCGGTGAACTGTGCGGCGATTCCCGCTGAGCTGGTGGAGTCGGAGCTGTTTGGCTATGAGAAAGGTGCGTTCACCGGCGCCAGCCAGAAAGGCAGCATCGGCCTGATTCGCAAGGCCGACAAAGGCACGTTGTTTCTCGACGAAATCGGCGACATGCCGCTGCCGACCCAGGCCCGCCTGCTGCGTGTGTTGCAGGAGCGCTGCGTGCAGCCGGTGGGCAGCAGCGAGCTGTTCCCGGTGGACCTGCGCATTATCTCGGCGACCAACCGTGCGCTGCGCGAGCGGGTACAGGCCGGACGTTTTCGTGAGGATTTGTACTACCGCATCGGCGGCCTGACCCTGGAGCTGCCGGCGCTGCGCGAACGTACCGACAAGCGCGCGTTGTTCCAGCAACTGTGGCAGCAGCATCGCGAGCCGGGCCAATGGGCCGGGCTGAGCGCCGAAGTGCTGGCGCTGTTCGAGCGCCACCCGTGGCCGGGCAACCTGCGCCAGGTGAGCAGCGTGTTGCAGGTGGCATTGGCCATGGCCGAGGAACAGCCGATTCGCGCCGAGCACCTGCCGGATGATTTTTTTGTGGATTTGAACAGGGAGGCGCCGCAGCCCGTCGTCGCGGGCATGGGCGACGACGCGGACTTGAACCAGCGCCTGAAGGCCGCCGGCGGCAATATTTCCCACTTGGCGCGGGAACTCGGGGTGAGCCGCAATACCCTCTACAAACGCCTGCGCCGTAACGAGCGCTGAGCTAGCGCGGCGTCACCACCACCAGCAGGTCGGTGAACGTCTGCACCTGGATCGGCAGGTTATCCGCCAACGCTGCGAGCGCGGCAGTCGTGTCATCGAGCTTGAACACACCGGAGACGCGCAGATCACCCAGGGCCTGGGGATCGAACCGCACCAGGCCATGGCGATAGCTGGCCAGGGTTTGCAGCACGTCGCTCAGTGGCTGGTCATTGACCTTGAGCAGGCCACGGGTCCAGGCATCCGGGTCGCTGCCGGGGGTGGCTTGTGCGGGCGTGGCGTGGCCGTGATCAAGAATGGCACGCTCGCCCGCCATGACCTTGACGCCCTCCTCGGCCGCGCCTTTGACCGCCACGCTGGACTCGATCACAGTCACCACCGTGGTGCCGTCCGCCGCCCGCTTGACCAGGTAGCGAGTGCCCAGCGCGGTGGCGCTGCCTTGGTCGGTGCGCACCACGAACGGCCGTTGCGCATCCTTGGCCACGTCCACCCACAGCTCGCCTTGCAGCAGTTCGAGCACCCGTTGATGGCCGTCAAATTTCACGTCCACCGCCGAGTTGCTGTTGAGCTGCAACTGGCTGCCGTCTTCCAGCACGATCTGGCGGCGCTCGCCGATGGCGGTGCGCTGGTCGGCCATCCACACCGGCGCACGCTCCACGCCCAGCCAGCCGCACAGCAACATCCCCAGCAGGCCCACCACCTGGGCGCCGCGAGCGCGCCGGGGGGCAAATGCACGATTGAGGGCGACACGCGCCGGCTGCGCAGGCAGAGGGTCGAAGCTGCCCCACAACGACCGCATGCGTTCGATGGCCACCGCATGGCGTGGGTCGGCCTGGCACCAACGGTTGAACGCCTGGCGCTCGGCGTCGGTGAAGTCTGCGTCGTGCAGGCGCGTCAGCCAGTTGGCCGCTTGCTGGATGATCTGTTCGGAACTCACGACAGCGGCTCCGCCCCATGCAGGCTGTGGTAGCAGTGCACCAGCGCGGTGGAGATGTAGTTTTTAACGGTGCTGGCGGACACGTGCAGGCGTTCGGCGATCTCGTGGTAGGTCAGCCCGTCGAGACGGCTCAGCAAAAAAGCTTCGCGGGTGTTGGCAGGCAGCCCGGCGAGCATCTCGGCAATCCGCTCGAGGGCTTGCAGGGCCACATGAATCGCTGCCGGGTCAGGCATGCCGGCGTCTTCGCACTGAATGACCAGCGCCTCCATATAGGCTCTTTCGATACGCCGACGCCGCGCGCCATCGATCAACAGCCGACCCGCCGTGGTCGCGAGAAAGGCGCGGGGCTCCTTGATCGCCTGCGGCTCGGCCAGCATCAGGACGCGGATGAACGCATCGTGAGCGAGGTCCGCCGCATGCTGCGAACAGCCCAGTTTGCGGCGCAACCAACCGTGCAACCAGCCATGATGCTCGCGGTACAGTGCCGTGAGTGTCTGCTGGCGGACAGAGTCGCCCAACGCGGCCGGAATCTCATGCATGCGCAAAAATTTCTCAAATGGGAAATGTTACCAATTGCGCGAACAATGCCAGCAAAACGGTGTGGGAGCAAGGCTCTCGATGGGCCATTCGCGTAAGGAAGCCGGTCGCAAGCCGCAGTGCCAGTCAGTTGAGCGCAGATCCCCTGTGGGAGGGGGCTTGCTCCCGATGGCTGAGTGTCAGTCAGCTTATGTTTAGCTGACCCACTGCTATCGGGAGCAAGCCCCCTCCCACATTTAGTACCGGGTACCTGTGCCCCCTACAACACACTCCCCATCGCCTTCATCAACACCAGATCCCGCCCATAAATATCCGGCGCATACACCACCCCACCCTGACGATCCACCTCCACCGTCCAGTATCCCAGCAACACCGGCACCGGCGTCGCCAGTCTGAACTCATGGGTCACCCCCGTCGCCAACAGCTCATCGGTGCGCGCACGCTCGGCCGGACTCACCAGCAAATCGCGCAGCAGCAGCGGCTGCTCGACCCGCACACACCCCGAGCTGAACGCACGCGGGCCCTTGGTGAACAGCGGCTGGCTCGGCGTGTCGTGCAGGTACACCGAATACGGGTTGGGAAAACGCATCACGATCTTGCCCAGCGGGTTATGCGGCCCGGCCTGCTGACGCAGCAGGATGTTGCCCGGCCGCGCCCAGTCGATCTGCTCGGGCGCCAGCGGGCGGCCTTCCGGGTCGAGCACTTGCAGGTTCTGCTGACGCAGGTATTCGGGGTTCAGGCGGATGGCCGGGAGTTTGTCCTCGCGCATGATCGTGGGCGGGATGGTCCAGGTGGGGTTGAGGGTAAGCCGCGTGATACGTGACTTGAGCAGCGGTGTCTGGCGTTCGGCGCGGCCGACCTGCAGGCGCGTCTGCCACACCGGGATGCCGCTCTGGTACACGCTCAATTGCGCCGCCGCAACGTTGACCAGCACCCCTTCGGGCTCCAGGTCCTGGGCCAGCCAGCGAAAACGCTCAAGGTTGATGCGCAACTGTTCGCGGCGCATCGCCGAGCTGATGTTCAACTCGGCCACGGTGCCGGCGCCGATCACGCCATCGGACTGCAGCGAATGGCTGAGCTGGAACGCCTTGACCGCATTGACCAGTTCCGCGCGGTATTGCCTGGCGCTGCCCTTGGGTTCGCTGGCCAGGTAGCCACCGTGGTACAAGCGCCGCGCCAGTTCGGGCACGCGCGGGTCTTCCATGCCGGGGCGCAGCAGTGCGCCGCTGGCGACCGCGTCCCACTGCGGCAATGGCTGCTGGCGCACGCTGGAATAGACATTGCGCAGGCTGCGGTAGAGATCGGCGCTGGGCCGTGCCTGGTCGAACGCCTGCGCCATGTCCTGCAGGCCGGTGGCGGCAAATGCCAGCACCTTGAGCGTGGGATCGACGGTCGGCGGTTGGGCATGCCACAGCGGTTCGAAACGCGATTGCTGCAGGCGCCCGTAATGCAGGTCCTGCAGGGCTTGCAGGTAGTGACGGCTGGTGTCGATATCGCTGCACAGCACGTTGCTCGTGGCATCGGCAGTGGGCAGGCGATAGTGATCGGGGTCCAGCCCGTCGTCGGCGAGCAGCTGCAACTGGGTGTTCAAGCCTTGCCGACGTTCATCGGCGGTCCACAGTGGCGTATCACCTTGCTGCTGGTAAAACGCTTGCAGGCGCGTAAGGGCGGCGGCGTCCACTTGCGCGGCGAAACCTGGGCAGACGCCGGGCAATTGCGCGAGGGCTTGTTGCACGGGGGCCAGCTCCACCGGGGCGGGCTCGACAACCGGTAATGCCTCCAGCGGCAGCTCGTCGGCTGTCGCGACCAGTGGTGCAACGATCAGGCAAAGGCTCAAGTAACATGCGTGTTTTTTGAACAATGACTTTGCTCCAATCCTACAGCGGGGGGGTATGTACTGTAGATGCTGACTTTTATATGTCGCCTCGGTTTCATGACGGTGACCATGGGCACTTTGAGCACTGTCGCGCTCGCCGCCAATGGCAACCCTCCCACGTTGTATAGCAGCCTGGCGCGCTCGGCTCCAGAACTCAATCCCACGGTATTGAAAAGCGCCCTGAGCGCGGTGCAATGCGCGGTCAACAACGGCGAGGAACGCTCCGAACGCCTGGCCGTGATCGACTACTCCCAGCCTTCTACCGCCCGTCGGCTGTGGATTTTCGACCTGCGCAAACGCACCCTGGTGCTGCGCGATCTGGTGGCCCACGGCGCCAACTCCGGGGAAAATTTCGCCACGCAGTTTTCCAACCTCGAAGGCAGCCACCAATCCAGCCTGGGCCTGTTCCGCACCCAGGAAAGCTACCTGGGCACCCATGGCTACTCGCTGCGCATGGACGGCCTGGAGCCGGGCTTCAATGACCTGGCCCGCGACCGCGCCCTGGTGATCCACGCCGCCGACTACGTCAGCCCGCTGTGGAGCAAGCGCGAAGGCCGTATCGGCCGCAGCCAGGGCTGCCCGGCGGTGCGTCCGCAGGTGGCGCGCCAGGTGGTCGACAAACTCAAGGATGGGCAGTTCATGTTCTCCTGGTATCCCGACCAGCGCTGGTTGAAGTCCTCGACGTACCTCAATTGCAAGCCCCAACAGGTGGCAACCAGTCGTACAATCCGTGGCGGTTAGCCTGTCCCCACCGAGATAAGAGAGCGTCCCATGCTTCTACACACGTCCACCTGGATCGAGATCGGCCAGTTTCTTGAACGCAGCCGCACGGTGGTCATCCCCATCGGTTCCAACGAGCAGCACGGCCCTACCGGCCTCTTGGGCACCGACTGGATGTGCCCGGAAATCATCGCCCATGAAGCACAAAAGCACGCCGATATGCTGATCGGTCCCACGTTCAATATCGGCATGGCCCAGCATCACCTGGGGTTCCCCGGCACTATCTCACTGCGCCCTTCCACTTTTATCGCCGCCATCGGCGACTGGGTGCGCTCACTGGCCGGGCATGGTTTCGAGAAGATCCTGTTTCTCAACGGCCACGGCGGCAACATCGCGACGATTGAAGCGGCGTTTTCCGAACTGTATGCCGAGGCCAGCTTCGCCCGTCGCCCGGCGGGGTTTGTCCTCAAACTGGTGAACTGGTGGGACCTGGAAGGCGTTACCGACCTGGCCCACCGTCAATTTCCAGTGGGCCATGGCAGCCATGCCACGCCTTCGGAGATTGCCGTGACGCAGTGGGCGTATCCGGAGTCGATCAAGTCCGCCGACTATTCGCCGCAGATCGCCAACACCGGGCCGATCCGCGAAGCACTGGACTTCCGCGCCCGCTTCCCCGACGGTCGGATGGGTTCGGACCCGGCCCTGGCGACGGTGGAGAAAGGCGGTGAACTGGTGGCATTGGCGGCCCGGGGGCTGGTCAAGACCGTGGACAGTTTCAGCAACGAAGCACGTATTTAATGTAGCGCAGCACACTGGAGCCTCTGTGAAGAGCAGGCTTGTTGTGGCGAGCAGGCTTGTCCTGCGTTGGGCTGCGCAGCAGCCCCAAAACCAGACGCTGAGCCGTATCAGGTACACCGCGTTTTGCTCGATTGGGGGCGCTTCGCACCCCAACGCGGGGCAAGCCCGCTCGCCACAATAAGCCCACACATTTTCCTTAACTGAACGGCATTAGGGCTTGCCCCAATGCCGTTCAGTTAAGCGCAGATTCCCTGTGGCGAGCAGGCTTGTCCTGCGTTGGGCTGCGCAGCAGCCCCAAAGCCAGACGCTGAGCCGTATCAGGTACACCGCGTTTTGCTTGATTGGGGGCGCTTCGCACCCCAACGCGGGGCAAGCCCGCTCGCCACAGGATGCGTTCGCCTATGACTGTGCGGGCAAACCCGAACGTTATTGGCACGCCTTCGCCGCCAGCTCAAGCCGCGACGGCTTGATCGCCGAAACCACCGGCTTGCGCTCATACAACGAGACCTTGGTGCCGTCCTGGGACTTGTACACCTCGAGTACATCGTCGGCAGCAATCTTGCTGCTCAACAACACCGTGGCGTGACGCGAGTTCTGCGTCACGCTGGCGGTGATGCCGTGTTTCTCAAGCTCAGGCAACAGGCACTGCACGTAGGCTTGCGGGGGCTTGGCCGTTTGCAGCGTGAGGGACGGAGCGTTAGGGGCGGAAATACAGCCGCCCAGCGCCAACGCCATGACCGGTACGAAAAAAGAGCGCATACACCTTCCTGCATCGATAAAAGAAAAATCCACTGCAATCCGCGCGCAGAGTCTACGCCAGCAACGCGTGCCAGCAAATGGCCCGTACGCTGATCACCGGCGGTCGCCGGAGTGGATCACGCGCTGATTGTCCCTGTTCCCTGAAAAAACAGAACTTGCGATGCATGATGGTGACTATTATCTGAACCGATAATGCACCGCCTATAACGATAAGGACCACGCCATGAAGCCCCACCAGAAGACCTTCGACCGCATCCGCGAAGCCGTATTGCCGGAGTTTCGCGAGCGGATCGCCGACTACCTGGTCGAGTATGAAAACGTGCTTCAGAACGCCGCCGCCGATGCCCAACACGTGCACGCCAGCGCCCAGCAGTTGCGGGGCTACCTGCGCGGCCTGAACACCACGCGGGTGCTGGGCATGGCGGACTGGGAAGACCTGGACAGGCGGGTCGCGCACATCATTGAACGCCCTGCGGCCCAGGGCGTTGCAGATTGACCCATGCCTGCACCGAGGGCCGCTGCCACTGACGCTGCGCATACGCCACCAATTCGCCGGGCACGCGGTCACCATTGAGGATCAGGCGGTTGAGCATCACGGCCAGGTCGACGTCGGCAATCGACCACTCACCGAACAGGTTCTCCGGCTGCCCCGCCAGCAGCCCCTGCGCCGCGCTGATCAGCTTGCGCGCGGCCGCTTCGGCCAGCGGCGACAACGGCGGCAGGGTCTGACCGCAAAACACCACCAGCGTCGACCGTTCCTGGCGAATGGGCAGCAAGTCGCTGCGTAACCAGGCCTGCACCTGCCGCGCCCTCGCCCGCTGCTGCAGATCGGATGGGTACACGGTTATTGCAGGATAAGCCGCGTCCAGGTATTCGCAGATCGCCGACGATTCAGACAGTGCAAAGTCGCCCTCAACCAGCGTCGGCACACGCTGGGTCAGGGACAGCCGGGCAAAGTCCGCCGCCTGGTTTTGCGCCGCGTCCAGGTCCAGGGTGACGGTGTCGAAGGCCAGGCCTTTTTCCCGCAGGGTGACGAACACCGACATGGCATAAGGGCTGGTGAACAGCGAGTCGACATACAGACGCAGCGGACCTTGGTGCATGGGCGTTCTCCTTCAGGTGAGTCGCCACGCTACGAGATGTACCGCGATAAAGACAATGCAGGGTTTTTATGGGGGCATTCCAGGCGGGAATAGCACGCCAACGCTCAGCCATAATGTTATAGGATAACGCCCTCTTCCCGCCCAGCCCTGCGATCCTGCCCATGACTGACGCTGTTCCCCTACGCCAACGCCTCCTCTCCATCGACGCCCTGCGCGGCCTGGTGATGCTGTTCATGTTGCTCGACCATGTGCGCGAGACGTTCCTGATGCACCGCCAGGTCGGCGACCCCATGAGCATCGACAGCACCGAGCCTGCGCTGTTTGTGAGCCGTACCCTGGCCCATTTATGCGCGCCGGTGTTTGTATTGCTCACCGGTTTATCGGCCTGGCTTTACGGCCAGAAATACCAGGGCACTCGCGATGTGTCGGCGTTTCTGTTCAAGCGCGGGCTGTTTCTGGTGGTGCTGGAGTTCACCCTGGTCAGCTTTGCGTGGACCTTCCAGTTGCCGCCCAGCGTGATCTATCTGCAGGTGATCTGGGCAATCGGCCTCAGCATGATCGCCCTCGCCGCGCTGGTGTGGTTGCCGCGACCGCTGCTGATCACCCTGGCACTGCTGATCATTGGCGGGCACAACCTGCTCGACGGCGTGCACTTCGCGCAAGGTTCAGCGCTGCAACATGCCTGGTCCATCCTGCACGAACGCAGTTGGATCGACATAAGCGACAGCCTGCGCCTGCGCGTCACTTATCCGGTATTGCCGTGGATCGGCGTGATTGCCCTGGGTTACGGGCTGGGGCCGTGGTTTGCCACAGGTATGCAACCGGCGTTGCGTCAACGTTATCTGCTGCTGGGCGGCGTTGGCGCGTTGGTGGGGTTCGTGCTGTTGCGGGCCTTCAACGGGTATGGCGAAAAGCCGTGGCACACCTATGACACTGGCGTGCAGACGTTGATGAGTTTTTTCAACATGACCAAGTACCCGCCTTCGCTGCTGTTTCTGGCATTCACCCTGGGGATCGGTTTGCTGCTGTTGCTGGCGTTTGAACGCGCCGGGCACAAGCGCTGGATCGGCGTGCTGGCCGTATTTGGTTCGGCGCCGATGTTCTTCTACCTGCTGCACCTTTACGTGCTGAAAGTGCTGTATATCGCCTGCGTCGCCCTGTTCGGCCTCAACCACGGCACCTACTTCGGTTTCGCCAGCGTTGGCGCAATCTGGCTCGTCGCCCTGCTGCTGCCGTTGGCGCTGTATCTGCCGGTGCGCTGGTTTGCCGGTCTCAAGGCACGCCGTCGCGATCTGGGCTGGCTTAAATACTTCTGACACACAGGGAGGCTCAGCGAGCGGGCTTTTAGCGGCGAGCAGGCTTGTCCTGCGTTGGGCTGCGCAGCAGCCCCAAAACCAGTCTCCGCGCAGTATCAGGTATACCGAGGGTTTCTTGATTGGGGGCGCTTCGCACCCCAACGCGGGGCAAGCCCGCTCGCCACAATAAGCCAGCTCGTCACAACAGACCGGCTCGTCACAGAGGCCGAGGGTTGCTGCGCGACAGCGCCAAGTCGCCGATTTAACGGGGCCTCCCACACTTTTTACCGCGTTACGCCAGTTCGGCACGCAGTTGCCGGGCGGCCGTCACCATGTGAATCAACGCCGCTTCCGTCTCCGGCCATGCCCGCGTTTTCAGCCCGCAATCGGGGTTGACCCACAGGCGCTCAGCCGGAATGCGTTTGGCGGCCTTGCGCAGCAGGTTGGCCATTTCCGAGGCATCCGGCACCCGCGGTGAGTGAATGTCGTAGACGCCCGGGCCGATGTCATTCGGGTAAGCGAACACTTCGAACGCCGCCAGCAACTCCATGTCCGAACGCGAGGTTTCGAGGGTGATCACGTCCGCATCCATCGCCGCGATGGACTCGATCACATCATTGAACTCGCTGTAGCACATGTGGGTGTGGATCTGGGTTTCATCCCGCACACCCGAGGCGCACAGGCGGAACACTTCAGTGGCCCAGTCCAGGTAGCCCTGCCACTGCGCCCGGCGCAGCGGCAAGCCTTCGCGAAAGGCCGCTTCGTCAATCTGCACGATCCTGATGCCGGCGGCTTCCAGGTCGAGCACTTCGTCACGGATCGCCAGCGCCAATTGGCGGGCCTGCACTTCGCGGCTCACGTCTTCGCGCGGGAACGACCACATCAGCATGGTCACCGGGCCGGTCAGCATGCCCTTCATGACCTTGCGGGTCAGGCCCTGGGCATAGCGGATCCACTCCACCGTCATCGCCTTCGGGCGGCTCAGGTCGCCGACGATCAGCGCCGGTTTCACGCAGCGCGAACCATAGCTCTGCACCCAGCCAAAACGGGTGAACGCGTAGCCGTCCAGTTGCTCGGCGAAATACTCGACCATGTCGTTACGCTCGGCCTCGCCGTGTACCAGCACGTCCAGGCCGAGGTGTTCCTGCACTTCAACGGCGTGCTTGATCTCGCTGTGCATCGCGTCAACGTAGTCGGCTTCGCTCAACCGGCCCGCCTTGTACGACTGTCGCGCCAAACGGATCGAGGCGGTTTGCGGGAACGAACCGATGGTGGTGGTCGGGAACAGCGGCAGGTTGAGACCGGCGCGTTGTTTCTCGATACGTTGGGCAAACGGCGACGGACGCTGACTGTGCTCGGCGGTTATCGCCGCCACGCGGGCCTGGACGGCCGGTTTGTGGATACGCGGCGACGTCGCACGGCTGGTCTGCACCGCGCGGCTTTCAGCCAGCGCCGCCAGTACGTTCGGCGCTTCAGGCGCGTTGATGGCCTGGGCCAACACCGCCACCTCCGCGCATTTCTGCACGGCAAATGCCAGCCAGCTGTTCAGCTCGGCATCCAGTTGGTCTTCGCGGCTCAGGTCAACCGGGCAATGCAACAGCGAGCAGGACGGCGCCACCCACAAGCGCTCACCCAGACGTTCATGGGCGTGCTGCAAGGTGGCCAGGGCCTGTTCAAGGTCGCTGCGCCACACGTTACGGCCGTTGACGATGCCCAGGGACAGCACTTTATAACCCGGCACGCGGTCAAGAATGGTCGGGTATTGCTCCGGCGCACGTACCAGGTCGATGTGCAGGCCGTCGACCGGCAGGTTCGCGGCCAGGCCAAGATTCTCTTCCAGGCCGCCGAAATAGGTGGCGAGCAGTTTTTTCAGCGGGTCGCGCTGGATCAGGTTATAGGCGCGCTCAAAGGCATTCTTCCACGCCTGCGGCAGGTCGAGCACCAGGATCGGTTCGTCGATCTGCACCCACTCAACGCCCAGGTCCGCCAGGCGTTGAAAAATCTGCCCGTACAACGGCAGCAGGCGATCCAGCAGGTCGAGCTTGTCGAAGTCGGCGCCCTTGGCCTTGCCCAGCCACAGGTAGGTCAGCGGGCCGATCACCACCGGTTTGACGGTGTGCCCCAGCTCGCGCGCTTCCTGCACTTCTTCGAACAGCTGCTCCCAACCCAGCTGGAATTGCTGATCCGCGCTGAACTCGGGTACCAGGTAGTGATAGTTGGTATCGAACCATTTGGTCATTTCCTGGGCGTGGGCGCCGCCGCAGCACGCGTCGCTGACGCCCCGGGCCATGCCGAACAGGGTGTTCAGCGTGGCCTTGCCGTCCGCCGGGCGGAAGCGCTCGGGGATCACGCCGAACATCAGCGAGTGGGTCAGTACCTGGTCGTACCAGGCGAAATCGCCGGCAGGCAGCAGGTCGATTCCGGCGTCTTTCTGCAGTGCCCAGTGCGCCTTGCGCAGGTCACGGCCAACGGCGCGCAGGCCGGCTTCGTCGAGCTCACCCTTCCAGAACGCTTCCTGCGCTTTTTTCAATTCACGATCGCGTCCAATGCGTGGAAACCCGAGGGAATGAGCGACTGCCATGACGTGCAACTCCAATGTCGATAAAGATGGCAGCCATTGTCGACAGACTTTGAGAGTGAAACAAACTCATTAAATTGCAGACCATCACAAGTTTTACTCATGTTGCATTCAGGTGCAGATAGAACCCGTGGAGCATGAACCCGGCACAGGCCGCCAGCGCCAACCCCATGCAGCGGTTGAACCAGGTAAACGCCGCCGCCCCGCTGATGCGCCGTCCCAGCAGTGCACCGAGCAACGCGTAGACCCAGGGCGCCCCCACGGCGCCCAATCCCAGCAAGGCCGACACGCCAAAGATGGAGGCGCCGGTGATATGCGCCGCCGGCAGCATCACGCTGGTGATCGGCAACACCGCCACAATGCCCTTGGGGTTGAGCAGTTGGATCACCAGCCCGTTGCAGAAGGTGAGCGCCTTGATCGGCGCGGTTGAATCCTCTTCAACCACCGTACGCGCGGTGAACACCTGGTACGCGAGGTACAGCGTGTAGGCGCCCCCGATCAACGAGATATAGGGCAGCGCCGCCTGGGAAACGATCGCTTCACCGGTGTAGCCAAACAGCACGAACATCAGCAGCATGGCGCAGCCCACGCCCAGGTAGAAACCGCTGGATCGACGCAGTTTGCCGGTGAGCCCGGCGTTCAGGCCCATCAGGTTGACGGGCCCCGGGCTGTACATGACGCTGAAGGCGTAGAGAAAAATGTCCATGGCAGACCTGCAAGAGAAGGAGTGCGGCGAGTCTATCCAGGCGCATGTCGCTCAATCTTGTACGTTTGTGGTAGGTGATCGGGCATTCATTACGCGTACTATGCTGCCAAACAAATACTCAAATGAGCCCCCATGATCAAAGCCAGCCTGCGTAGTCACCTGACCCTGTGGTTTGCCGGTCTGTCATTGCTCACCTTGTTGAGCGTGGGCTTCTACGTAGGCCATATCGCCACCGAGCAGATGAAGCAGGCCAGCGGCAATGCGCTGCTGAGCACGGCGCGCTCCACGGCGGCGCTGCTGGCCGTGCAGTTGCGCGAGCGTCAGCTGGAAGTCTCGCTGCTGAGCCGGGCGCCGTTGTTTCGCCGCGGCGATCTGGATCAGCCGGATATCCTCACCTTGATGGAACTGCGCACCCGCTCGCGCGCCGAGTACGCATGGATGGGCGTGGCCGACGCAGACGGCCGCGTGCGCCAGGCGGCGAACGGGCTGCTGGTGGGCCAGTCGGTCGGCCAGCGCCCCTGGTTCCAGGCCGGCATGCGCGGTGAATACACCGGTGATCCCCACGAGGCCGTGATGCTGGCCAAGCTGCTGCCGGGCTCGGGCAATGGCGAACCGTTGCGCTTCATCGATTTCGCCGCGCCGCTGCTTAATGCCCAGGGCGAGACCATTGGTGTGCTGGGCGCCCACGCGCACTGGCGCTGGATCACGCAGATCGTCGATTCGGCCGTGATGCAAAAAGATGCGTTTCCCGAGATCGAAGCGCTGATCGTCGATTTCGACGGCAAGGTGCTGTATCCCGAACTGCTCGCCGGTGAACAGATGGCCACAGACAAACTGAACACCGCGTCCGGCTGGTCCACGGGCAAGGGCTATGTCACCGCATCGGTCGCGGTGCCCAGCCCGTCCAACGCCAAAGTGACCTGGTACATCATGCTGCGCCAACCCCTGGACGTCGCGCTGCAACCGGCGCGCACGCTGCTCTACAAACTGCTGCTGCTCGGCGTGCTCGCCGCGCTGGTGTTTGTGCTGGCGGCTTATTACCTGGCCGCCTCCCTCAGCCGCCCCATCGAGCGCCTGGCCAGGTCCGCCAAACTCGTGCAGGATCAGCAGCCCGGCGCCATCTTCCCGCAGGATCACGCGGTAGTGGAGATCGCTCAACTGGGCCGTTCACTCACCGGCATGACCCAATCGCTGCTGGCCAAAGAGCGTCAGTTGCAGGAGGCCAATGCCTCTCTCGAGGCGACTGTTGCGCAACGCACCGCCGACCTCACCCAGGCCAATGCCGAACTGCTCAAGCTCGCCACCCACGATGCACTGACCGGCGTGTACAACCGCCGCCGCTTCGATGAAAAACTGGCTGAAAGCAGCCTGCTGTTCCAACGCACCGGGCGTACCTTTGCCCTGCTGCTGATCGATGCCGACCACTTCAAGCAGGTCAACGACACTTACGGCCATGCCGTGGGCGATGACGTGCTGCGCCAACTCGCCCTACTGATCAAGAGCACCACCCGCGTCACGGACTTTGTTGCACGTTACGGCGGCGAGGAATTTGCGGTGTTGCTGCCGACGGTCGAAGCCCCCGACAGCCCCGACGTGGTGGCCGAGAATATCCGCGCGGCGATTGCCGAAGCGATGTTTGAAGGGGTTGGGCAGGTCACAGTGAGCATCGGCGTGAGCGTCGCCGAACCGTCAGACCGCGATACCCGCGCCCTGCTGACCCGCGCCGATCTGCAGTTGTATGAAGCAAAGGCGGCAGGCCGTAATCGGGTCGCCCCCGTCAAATAATCTGCCCCGCACGCCATTTCAGACAATCACCCCTGTGGCGAGCGGGCTTGCCCCGCGTTGGGGTGCGAAGCGCCCCCAATCAAGCAAAACGCGGTGTACCTGATACGGCTCAGCGCCTGGCTTTGGGGCTGCTGCGCAGCCCAACGCAGGACAAGCCTGCTCGCCACAGGGAATCTGCGCTTAACTGAACGGCATTAGGGCAAGCCCGCTCGCCACAACAAGCCCGCTTGCCAAAGGGGTTTTGAATGCTCAGTCAATCAATCCCTGGGCGTCATAAAACGGATACGGCCCCGGGTACTCCCCGAACACGCCGTTGTGGCTGACCAACCCCTGCCGCGCCTCCCAGCGATGCAACAGATACCCCGCCGGTTCCAGGTTGAAATGCGCCGGGGCCGCGTCCTGCAGATCCAACACAATCTGATGGGACGTGCCGGGGCATACGCAACTGAGGCTGCCACCGAAACGCCGCTGCATGGGCCGGTGCAGGTGACCGCACAACAGGCGCTCCACCTGCGGGTGGCGGGCGATCACTTGCTCAAGCGCAGCGGCATTGATAAAGGGCTCACGGTCCATATGGCCGATGCCGCTGATGAACGGCGGGTGGTGCAGGATCAGCAGCGTCGGCGCATCCGGGCGCAGCGCCAGTTGGGCGTCGAGCCACTGCAACTGGCTATCGAGCAACTGCCCGCCGTGGCTGCCGGGGATGGTCGAGTCCAGGCCGATCAGGCGCAGCGGATGGTCATCCACCACCCAGTCCAGGGGTGCCTGCGCCGACCGTGGCAAGTAGGCGTGGTCGGCAAACGCGTCCAGCAACGGCCCGCGTGTGTCGTGATTACCGGGCACGAGGTAGCAAGGCATGTGCAGGCGCGCGAGTTCCGGGTGCAGCACCGCGTACTCATCGGCGCGGCCGAAGTCCACCAGGTCGCCGCTGATCACCACGATATCGGGGCGCGGGTGGCTGGCGTTCAGGTGGTCGACGGCACGGCGCAGCGCGCCCAGGGTATCCACTACGCCATAGGTCAGGCGCTGACCGGCCTTGAGGTGCAGGTCGCTGATTTGCGCAACCAGAAATGGACTGTTCACAGGCAAACTCTCACGCATTGAGGGTAAACAACATGTTCGGCGTGATCGCCAGGGCAATCGGCGCGCCGACGGCATGCAATTGGTTGTCGCTGCTGTCCACCAGCAACGGCTGCGCGCCGCCTACATCCACCAGCAGACGGCTTTGCGCGCCCTGGAAAAACTGCGCCAGCAGGTGCCCGTGCAAGTGCCCCTCGCCATCCATCACACGCAAGTGCTCGGGACGGCAATAGACAGTTGCGGGCACGTCGGCCACTTGCCACGGCAATTCGCCGCCGCACACCTTCAGGCCCCGGGGCGATTGCGCGATCACCTGGAACGCATTCAGGTTGCCCACAAAGCCTGCGACGAACGCATTCGCCGGCTGCTGATAAATCTCGCGCGGGCTCGCCAGTTGGGCCACGCGGCCCTGCTCCATTACCAGAATGCGATCGCCCAGGGCCATGGCTTCGCCCTGGTCGTGGGTGACAAATACAGAGGTGATGCCCAAGCCGCGCAGCAGCAGATCCAGCTCGCTGCGCAGGCGCTCACGCAGCTGGGCATCGAGGGCGGCCAGCGGCTCGTCAAGCAACAGCACCTTGGGACGCGGCGCCAGGGCACGGGCCAGGGCGACGCGTTGGCGCTGCCCACCCGACAGTTCATGAATGCTGCGCCGGCCGTGATTGTGCAGCCCCACCAATTCCAGCAACTCATCACAGCGCTTGTTGCGCTCCAGCGCAGGCACGCCGCGAATCTTCAGGCCGTAGACGATATTGCCGGCCACATCCAGGTTGGGAAACAGCGCGTAGTTCTGAAACACCATGCCCACATCGCGACGTTCGATGGGCAGGCGGGTGACGTCCTGGTCGCCAAAGAACACCTGCCCCACATCCGGCCGTTCCAGGCCTGCAATCAAGCGCAGGGTCGTGGTTTTACCGCAGCCGGACGGGCCGAGAATGGCCAGGGTTTCACCGCCTTCGACGGTCAGATCAAGGTTGTGCACGGCCACGGTGCCGTCGGCGAACGCCTTGCGACAGCCCTTGAGGCGAATAGTGATAGCGGTCATCGACGCTCTCCACGAGACAAACGGGCACTGATGGCCTGCAACGCGATCAGCAGCGGCACGATCATCAGCAAAAAGATAAGGGTGTAGGCGCTGGCGATTTCCAGGCGCGCCGAGGCGTAGCTGTCGGCCAGGCCCACGGGCAGGGTCTTGGTCATCGGCGTGTGCAGCATCCAGGTCAGGTTGAACTCACCCAGTGAAAGGGTCACCACCATCAGCACACCGGCGAGAATCCCCGCCCGGCAGTTGGGCACCACCACGCTGAAAAAGCGCTTGATCGGCCCTGCCCCCAGGCTTGCGGCGGCCTCTTCCAGCACCGGCAAGTGCTGGCGCTGCATCACTGCCATCACAGGGCGCACCAGAAACGGCAAGGTGAACAGCACATGGCCGACGAGGATGAACAGCCAACTGCTGCGGAACGCGCCGAACTGGCCATAGGTGAGCAATAACGCCAACGCGCTGGCCAGGCCCGGCATTGCCACCGGCAGCACCATCAATTCCTCGAAGGCACGGCTGAAGCGGTTGTTCATGCGCACCAGCGCGTAGGCCGCCGGCACGCCGACCACGCACACGCACACCGCACAGGCCAGCGCCAGTTGCAGCGACAGCCACACCGTGGGCGAATAGGCCTGCCACACCTGGATCAACCAGTCGAAGGTCAAACCGCTGGACAGCCCGACAAAGAAATTGCGCGTCAGCCCCGCCATTAACGACAACAGCACCGGCACCAGCATGAAGGCGCACACCAGCAGGGTGAACAGCAGTTGCAGCACAAATAACGATGAGCGTTTCACAGAACCGTCCCCGCGTTTTTCACCAGTCGCCGGGTCAGCAGCAACACGGCCCAGGTCACCGCTCCCAGCACCACCGACAAGGCAGCGGCGACGGCGAAGTTGGCGTAGTTGGTGAACACGTTATAGATCGCCACCGGCGTGACGTTCAGGCGCGTGCCCAGGGTAAAGGCGGTACCGAAGGCGCCCATGGAAGTGGCAAAGCAGATCGCGCCACATGAGGCCAGCGCCGGTGCCAGGCCAGGGATGATCACATCGCACACCACCCGCCAGTGCCCTGCCCCCAGCGAATGCGCGGCTTCTTCCAGGCTGCGGTCGAGGCTTTCGCATGCCGCCATCACGGTGAGAATCACCCGTGGAATCGAGAAGTACAGGTAGCCGACAAACAGCCCCGCCAACGAGTAGGCAAAGATCCAGCGTTCACCGGCCAGTTGCAGCCCCAGCGCCGCAAACAGGCCCTGGCGCCCGGCCAGCAGGATCACCAGAAAGCCCACCACCACGCCGGGAAATGCCAGCGGAAAGGTCAGCAGCGCCACCAGCGCCGAGCGCCCGAAAAACTGCTGGCGTGCCAGAAACACACCGCTGATGCCGCCGATCACCAACGCCGTCAGCGTGACGAACACGGCCAGCGCACAGGTCTGCGCCAGGCTGCCCAGGTATTGCGCGCTGCTCAGCACCTGCCAGTAACCGCTGCCGAGGCTGTCGCGTCGTTGGGCCCCGAGCAGTATCAGGTGCGCCAGCGGCAACAGCCAGAACGCCAGCAGTAGCGCAAAGGCCGGGGCCAGCGCCCAGGCGGCGCGTGGGGTCGAGGCCACTTACTTGACCTCGTTGAGGTAACGGGCGGCGAAGGCTTCCTGCACAGCGGCCATTTTCTGGTAGTCCACCACACCGGCGCGGGCGTAGTCGCTGTCGGGCAGGAACTGCGCGGCCACCTCGGCCGGCATCTGCACCGGACGCACCGGGCGCAGGTAGGCCTTGGCCCACAACGCCTGGCCCGCATCGGACAGCACAAAGTCGAGCACCTTTTCCCCGTTGGCGCGGTGCGGCGCATTCGCCACCAGGCTCATCACGTAGGGCACGCTGATGCTGCCCTCTTTGGGGATCACGAAGGCGACGTTGGCGTTGTCCTTGTAGCGGGCGCGGTAGGCGTTGAAGTCGTAGTCCACCAGGATCGGCAACTCACCGGACAACACCCGCGCATAGGCGGTCTGCTTGGGCACGATGGGGGCGTTTTTCGCCAGCTTCTGGAAGTAGTCGATGGCCGGGGCGAAGTTGTCGAGGTCGCCGCCCATGGCACGGTTGATGGCGACCGCCGAGACGTAACCGACAAACGCACTGGACGGGTCCAGGTAGCCGACCATGCCTTTGTATTCGGGCTTGAGCAGGTCGGCCCAGCTTTGCGGCACGGGCAGACCGCCAAGGGCGTCGACGTTGACCATGATGCCCAGGGTGCCGGAGTGGATCGCGAACCACTGCCCGGACGGGTCTTTGAGGCCTGCGGGAATCTGCTCCCAGCCTTTGGGTTTGTAGCCCTCGACCACGCCGGCCTTTTGCGCCTGCAGGCCGAAGGTCACGCCGTAATAGACCACGTCGGCGACCGGTGCGGCTTTTTCGGCGACCAACTGCGCCAGGGACTGACCGGAGTTCTTGTTGTCCAGCGGCACCTGCACACCGGCTTGCGCGGCAATCGCCTTGAGCTGGGTGCCCCAGTCGGCCCAGTCCGGCGGGCAGTTGTAGCAGATCGCGGTGTCGGCGGCCTGGGCCAGGCTGGCCATGCCGCACAGCAGCACGGCGGCGAGGGTTTTACGGAGTGTGCGCATCAGGGTCGTCCTCATGGGGTTGAGTGCTTTCGCCCGGCCGGATATGGCAAGGCAGACAATGGGAAATCGGCGCGTTGCCGGCGATCTGCGCCAGCAACTGGTCAATCACGGTGCTGGCGAGCAGCGCAATGGGCTGCACCACGCTGCACAACGTGGGGTGCAGCTGGGTACCAAGGGTGATGCCGTCAAAGCCCATCACCGAAAGTTGCTCGGGCACGTTCCAGGCGTTGCGGCGCAGCTCGGCGATCAGGCTGATGGCGAGGAAATCGTTGGAGCACAGCAACGCTGTCGGCGCGTCGGCGCCGGTCAGGAATGGCTCGATGGCGGCGAATTCGGCTTGGGTGTGCGCGGGCATTTCGATCACCGGGCGGCTGTTGAGGCCCCAGGCCTTCATCGCATCGCAGTAGCCGGCATGGCGCAGACGCGCACGGTCGGACTGCAACGCGGGGCCGGCGACCATGCTGATGCGCCGGTGCCCCGCGTCCAGCAGGTAACGGGTGGCCAGGGCCATGCCGGCGCGATTGTCCACCGACACGGCGCTGTAATGCGGGTTGCTGGGCTGGTGGTACGCCAGCACGAACGGCGTCTGCTCGCTGGCCAGGCTGTTGAGCACGCTGTTGCTCTCGGCATCGGTGACGGTCAGCACCAGCCCGTCCACGCGCTGGCGCAACAACTCCTCCACCACGATGCTCTCGCGTTCGCTGCTGTAGTCGGTGGTCGCCAGCAACAGGCTGTAGCCGCGCAAGCGCGCGGCGCGCTCCATGGCCTGGAACTGTTCAGCGAACACCGGGTTGAGCAGGTTGGGCACCACCACGCCGATCAGTTGTGTGGTTTGCAGGCGCAGTTGACGGCCCAGCAGGTTGGGCCGAAACCCCAGCTCGCGGGCGGCGGCGAACACCTGTTCACGGGTGGCCGGACGCACCTGGCCGGGGGAGGCAAAGGTGCGCGCGGCAGTGGCACGGGACACGCCGGCCAGGCGCGCAACGTCTTTCAGATCAGGCATGGTCACTCGCTTGAGATCGATCTCATTGGCGAGGACAGTAACGGGGGAATATGGCAGGACGGTGGTGAAGAGATGACGGTTTGATGTCAGTGAACCAGCGCCTTCGCGAGTAAACCCACTCCCACGCTGGCTCGATGTATGCCCATGGATGGTCATAATCGCCGGGTATCGTCAAAAACCGGCGCGGCAAAATCCGCTCGCTAACCTTTCGATCCTGACCAAGTGCGGGCACAATGCGTGTCCTTTTTTGGCAGGCACCGCCGCAGGCTCTGAAAATGATCAAAACGCCTTACTACCTCATCGACAAACAGAAGCTTCTGGTCAACATGCAGAAGATTGCTTACGTGCGCGAGCAGTCCGGCGCCAAGGCTCTGCTGGCACTCAAGTGCTTTGCCACCTGGTCGGTGTTCGACCTGATGCAGCAATACATGGACGGCACCACCTCGTCGTCGCTGTACGAGTTGAAGCTCGGCCGCCAGAAGTTCGAAGGCGAAGCGCACGCCTACAGCGTGGCCTGGGCCGACGATGAAATCGAAGAGATGCTGGAAAACTGCGACAAGATCATCTTCAACTCCATCAGCCAGTTGCAGCGCTTCGCCGCACGCAGCGAAGGCAAGACCCGCGGCCTGCGGGTGAACCCGCAGGTGAGCAGCTCCGACTACCTGCTGGCCGACCCGGCGCGTCCGTTCAGCCGCCTGGGCGAGTGGGACCCGGTGAAGATCGACGGCGTGATCGAGCAGATCTCCGGCTTCATGTTCCACAACAATTGCGAGAACGGCGACTTCAGCCTGTTCGACAAGATGCTCGGTACCATCGAAGAACGCTTCGGCGCGCTGCTGCACAAGGTCAAGTGGGTCAGCCTCGGCGGCGGCATCCACTTCACCGGTGAAGGCTATGCACTCGACGCATTCTGCGCGCGGCTCAAGGCGTTCTCCGAGAAGTACGGCGTGCAGGTCTACCTGGAACCCGGCGAAGCGGCGATCAGCAACAGTGCTTCCCTGGAAGTCACCGTGCTCGACACCCTCTACAACGGCAAGCACCTCGCCGTGGTCGACAGCTCCATCGAAGCCCACCTGCTGGACCTGCTGATCTACCGCCTCAACGCCAAGCTGGCGCCGAGCGAGGGTGAACACACCTATATGGTGTGCGGCAAATCCTGCCTGGCCGGGGACATCTTCGGCGAGTATCAATTTGATCGTCCGCTGGCCATCGGCGATCGGCTGTCGTTCATCGACACCGCAGGCTACACCATGGTCAAGAAAAACTGGTTCAACGGCCTGAAAATGCCGTCCATCGTAGTGAAACAACTCGACGGTACAGTCGAAGTGGTTCGTGAATTTGGTTACGACGACTACCTGTCCAGCCTTTCGTAAGCTGGCGGATATAGGAGAAATAAAGCAATTGAAAAAGAACGTTCTTATCATTGGTGCAGGAGGTGTCGCCAAGGTGGTGGCCCACAAGTGCGCGCAGCACAACGACGAACTCGGTCGTATTGCTATCGCGTCGCGCAACATCTCCAAATGCCAGGCCATCATCGACAGCGTCAAGGCCAAGGGTAGCCTCAAGGTTCCCGCCGACATCCAGGCCTTCGCGCTGAACGCTCTGGACGTGGAAGCGACCAAAGCCCTGATCCGCGAGACCGAATCGCAGATCGTCATCAACGTGGGCTCCGCGTTCCTCAACATGTCGGTACTGCGTGCCTGCATCGACACGGGCGTTGCCTACCTCGACACCGCCATTCACGAAGAGCCGGGCAAGGTCTGCGAGACCCCGCCGTGGTACGGCAACTACGAATGGAACCACCTGGAAGAGTGCAAACAGAAGAACATCACCGCCATCCTTGGCGTGGGCTTCGACCCGGGTGTCGTCAACGCGTATGCCGCGCTGGCGCAGCAACAGCATTTCGACCGCATTGATTCGATCGACATTCTCGACGTCAATGCCGGCAGCCATGGCAAATATTTCGCCACCAACTTCGACCCGGAAATCAACTTCCGCGAATTCACCGGGCAGGTGTGGAGCTGGCAGAACAGCCAGTGGACCAGCAACACCATGTTCGAAGTCAAGCGCACCGACGACCTGCCGGTGGTCGGTTCGCAGAACCTCTACCTCACCGGCCACGATGAAGTGCACTCACTGTCGAAAAACCTCGACGTGCCCAACGTGCGTTTCTGGATGAGTTTTGGCGAGCACTACATCAACGTGTTCACCGTCCTGAAAAACCTCGGCCTGCTGTCCGAAAAGCCGGTCAAAACCGCCGAAGGCCTGGAAGTGGTGCCGTTGAAAGTGGTCAAGGCCGTGCTGCCCGACCCCTCTTCGCTGGCCCCCGGCTACACCGGCAAAACCTGCATCGGCGACCTGGTCAAAGGCACCAGGAACGGCCAGCCGCGCGAGATGTTTATCTACAACGTGGCGTGCCATGAAGAAGCCTTCGCCGAGACCGACAGCCAGGGCATCTCCTACACCGCCGGCGTGCCACCGGTCGCCGCTGCGCTGCTGGTTGCCCGTGGCGAGTGGGACGTGAAGCACATGGCCAACGTCGAGGAACTGCCGGCCGAGCCGTTCCTCAAGGCGCTGGACGTGATGGGCTTGCCGACGCGGATCAAGGACGAGAACGGCGACCGTGCGTGGGATGCGATTGCCTGATCAGGTGATGATTGACCGAACAAAAAAATGCGCCCCGAGGGGCGCATTTTTTGTTGGGGCGATACACACCTCAAACACAATGAAGATCAAATGTGGGAGCTGGCTTGCCTGCGATATCTATTCAAGATTGCGCGCCAATGGCCATGTCCCCCAGGAACAGCGCCTGGCCATTCCTGTGGCGAGCAGGCTTGTCCTT
This sequence comes from Pseudomonas sp. PvP025, assembly GCF_017832155.1. Taxonomy (NCBI): domain Bacteria; kingdom Pseudomonadati; phylum Pseudomonadota; class Gammaproteobacteria; order Pseudomonadales; family Pseudomonadaceae; genus Pseudomonas; species Pseudomonas sp. PvP025. The sequence continues at coordinate 1,736,233 of NZ_JAFIBJ010000001.1, forward strand.
GATTGGGGTGCTACGCCCCCCCAACGCGGGGCAAGCCCTAATGCCGTTCAGTTAAGGAAAATGTGTGGGCTTATTGTGGCGAGCGGGCTTGCCCCGCGTTGGGGTGCGAAGCGCCCCCAATCGAGCAAAACGCGGTGTACCTGATACGGCTCAGCGCCTGGCTTTGGGGCTGCTGCGCAGCCCAACGCAGGACAAGCCTGCTCGCCACAGGGAATCTGCGCTTAACTGAACGGCATTCGGGCTTGCCCGCTCGCCACAGAGACTCCAGTTTGCTGCGCGACAGCGCTAAGTCGAAGACTTGGCCGAGCCTCACACACTAATCAAAACACCGACCAGCCAATCCGCTCACTCAGCAACTCCAGCGCCTTCATCCCCGCCAGCGAATTCCCGGCGGCGTTCAACTCCGGCGACCACACGCACACCGTAAATTGCCCCGGCACCACCGCGACGATTCCGCCGCCTACCCCGCTCTTGCCCGGCAACCCGACGCGATAGGCAAAATTGCCCGCCTCGTCGTACAGGCCGCTGGTGGCCATGATCGAGTTGACCTGTTTGGTCTGGCGCGCGGTGAGGATCTGTTCGCCGCTGTGGGCACTCACGCCTTCGTTGGCCAGGAAGCTGAAGGCCTTGGCCAGGTCCAGGCAGCTCATCTGCAAGGCGCAATAGTTGAAGTAGCTGTGCAACACCGCGTCGACGTCGTTGTGGAAGTTGCCGAAGGATTTCATCAGGTACGCCATGGCCGCGTTGCGTGCACCATGCTGCGCTTCGGAGTCGGCGACGATGCTGTTGACCAGGATCTGTGGGTTGCCTGACAGGCGCCGGACGAAGTCGCGCATCGACAGGATCGGCACGGCGAAGCGTGACTGGTTGATGTCGCAGATCACCAGGGCGCCGGCGTTGATAAACGGGTTGCGCGGGCGACCGCGCTCGAACTCCAGCTGCACCATGGAGTTGAACGGTTGCCCCGAAGGCTCGTGGCCCAGGCGCTCCCAAATGGTTTCGCCGCCGTGGTCGATGGCCTGCACCAGGCTGAAGACCTTGGAAATGCTCTGCACCGAGAACAACGTGTCGGCGTCCCCCGCGCAGTAGGCCGCGCCGTCGTTGCCGTACACGGCTATGCCCAGCTGGTTGGCGGGCACATCGGCCAGCGCGGGGATGTAGTCGGCGACTTTGCCCTGGCCGATCAGTGGACGAACTTCGTCGAGAATCGCGTCCAGCAGCGCCTGCATGTCTTGTCCTGTCATCGTGCCTTGCATCGTGGATAAGCGGGGCGCGGAGGATACCGCAAAGCTGCGGATCAGGCAGGTGCCGCGCTCAGATTAACGCTGCACCGGAATGCGGATATCGCCGCTGCGGCACTGCGTCTTCACGCTTGTGGGGCAACCGGCAAAGCGCAGTTCCTTGCTCAGGCACACGCGCACTTCGGACAACACCTTGCCCTTGCAGATCACCGCCACGCTGTGATTGCCCATGGACGGGTTGCTCTGGCGAAACAGCGCTTCGATTTCAGCGGCCTGCAGATAATTGGGCACGTCGAACGGTTGCAGTTGTTGCGGAATCTGCACGGAGGCCAGCGCAGCATCCGTCGCATTGAGGTAACGCGTGGCGTCCAGGCCGCTGCAGGTGCCGTGTTTGCTCCACTCATGCTTGAGCAATGCCTGCGTGGGGAATATCAACGCGCCCTTGGCCAGCTCGGCGTTCGACAGCCGCGACCGTGGATCACACGCCGACGGCCAGCCACCCTTCGCGTATTGCGGCCAAAGCCCGTGCAGCACGAAGCCATATCCCTTGCCCGAGCACTGTTCGTTACTCGGGTGCGTGAGGCAGAACGTCGGCGACCACGACAACGACAACACATAAAAATCAAAATCCCCGGCCGGCCTCTGCTCGCGTGGCGCTGCGGTCACACTTGCGGCCAGGACCAGCCATACGGCCACCCAGTATTTCATTCTTTTGCTCCTTGAAAAGACTGATCCTGGCACGGCTATCCGGGATGATTGGGGTTACGTTGTAGCACCTTGTCGAGGATGCGATCGGTTTTCAGCGCTTCGATGGCCTGGGAAGGATGCTCGGCCTCGCCACGGATGTGCGCGTTCATCGCCAGCACGTGATGCCACTGGATGTGTGCATGGCACGGCACTTCCAGCACCTCGTGGGTCTGCCCTTCAAGGCGCAGGGGCTGGTCTTCGAACACGGAAAATGTAATGCGACCCAGGCTGCCGATCAACTCGACCTTGTCTTCACGGCGGTCTGCGACGAAATTCCAGCAGCCCATGCCCAGGGCACCGTTGGCGAAGGTCCAGCAGGCCGTCACCGCGTCTTCAGCGGCATAGTGCCCGGCTTGCCGTGCGGTAAAGCCGGACACCTCGACAATGTCCCCGGCCAGGTACTGGAACAGATCGAAACCATGGCTGGCCAGGTCGGCGAAATAGCCGCCGCCGGCAATGGCCGGGTCGGTGCGCCAGTTGGCGGCGCTGGCGTCATTGGCGGCCGGCGGTTTGCACAGGGTCCAGGTCAAGTGGCGCAGTTCGCCAATGCGGCCCTGTTGCAGCCAGTCGCGTACCTGCTGAAAGCGCGGCAGCGAGCGCCGGTAATAGGACACGAACAGGTGCAGCCCGGCGCGCTCGAAAGTGCGCTGCATCAAGGCGCTTTGTTCGGCATTCAGCGACATGGGTTTCTCGACGCAGCAATGCTTGCCGGACGCCGCCACCATCAGGCTGTAGTCGAGGTGGCTGTCGGGGGGCGTGGCGATGTAGACCGCGTCCACTTCGGGGTCGTCGATCAGCGCCTGGGCGTCAGTGTAATAGCGTGCAATGCCATGGCGCGTCGCATAATCGCGCACGGCCTCCGCGCGACGCCCCATCACGGCCACCAGGGCAGAACCTGGCGCTTTATAGAAAGCGGGTCCACTCTTCAACTCAGTGACACTGCCACAGCCGATCATGCCCCAACGTACGGTGTTCATCGGTTTTCCTCGTCCTTTTCGTTCAAGCGGGCAGTATCCACATACGTACCCCGGCACGCCATAGCCACTTAACATGACAATTGCATTACACTTTTGTGACATTCATTTGCTGCGGGGGCACAGACGATGAAAATCAGAGCCACGGTCATTTGCGAACACGAGGGACATATCCTTTTCGTGCGCAAGGCCAGATCCAAATGGGCGTTGCCGGGTGGCAAGGTCGAACGCGACGAGCGCCCGGTGGGTGCGGCAGAGCGCGAGCTGGAAGAAGAAACCGGGTTGAGCGTGGACGGGCTGCTGTACCTGCAGGAGCTCAAGGCACGCGATACGCTGCACCATGTGTTCGAAGCCTCGGTGGTCAATATCGACGAGGCGCGCCCGCGCAACGAGATTGTCGACTGTCGCTGGCATGCCTACGGGGAAGTCGATCAGCTCGATACCACCGATGCCACTCGGCATATCGTTAAATCGTTTGTGCGGCGTTTGTAACCTGCAGTTTGCGTTATCTGTGACCCTGCTCGCTCAGTGTGCGGCAGTTTGTACTCAGCCTCACGCCCCGGACAGAGGCCACACTGGCAACCCTTTCCATCTGTGAACACAGCAACCAACGCTCGACGGCCGCCTGTCGCTGCCGGTCCACCTTGGCGTTGTACTGCACGAAGCAAACACCCAGCAGCACCGCGACACCCAGCACTGCGGCGGCAAAATAGCCGAAGCTATCGGACGATGATGGTTGCGGCGCAGTCAGGAGTGACGGGCGCCCTGCTCTTTCCGGCGTTCGCATACAGGCCTCCAGGGTGAAGTGCGCGATTGTATGCAAATGCAGACAGAGCATCTGTCGTGGATTTGTAAGCGCTGCGGCGGATAACCCCGGGTGCCCTCAGCGCCTCAGCCCCTCACTTGCGCGCGACCCGGTAGCGCAGGCATTCCTGATAGAAGCTTTGGCGAATCGCCTCGGGCTTGAGCCGTGATCGACTGTCGTAGGTTTGCTCGGTGATACCCATGGCCATCATGTGCATCCACGGCTTGTTGAACTTGATGGTCTGGATCTTCTGCCGAGCGGCATACAGCGACACGCCCGACAGCTTGAGCTCCTGGGCCCTGGCCGCCGTGCCGGCGCCCCAACTGCACATGTATTTGTCACCTTCGCGCAGCTCCCGTGCCTGCACGGCAGCCGCGCCGCCGGCCAGAGAGCAGGCGAACAGCATGATTCCAACAGTGCGCATGTGCTTCCTCACCTAACCACCTGAAAATAAAAGCGATTCTGGCGAGGATTTTGTTACATGGGGGCCATCAGATTGCCTTATTTACCACTGATAAGTGGCGCTTGCCTGCACGGTGCGTTGTGAGCCGTACCAGCACCACGAATACGACAGGCACGACGCGACGTATTCCTTGTTCGCAAGGTTGGAGGCGTTCACGGCCAGGCGCAGGTTGTCCCTGGGGTTGGCGATGTTGGCAATATCGTAGTGCACCGCCGCATCGAACAAGGTGTAACCCGGCACCTTCAGGGTGTTGGCGGTATCACCCCATGAGGAGCCGACATAGCGCGCACCGGCTCCCACACCAAAGCCTTTCAACTGGCCGTCGTGAAAGGTGTAGTCCGCCCACGCCGATGCCGTGTGACGCGGCAGACCGTAAGTCGTGGTGCCTTTGACCGGAACCGCCGGGCCGATGCCGAGATCGGTGATCGGCGCGTACTGCGCGGTGCTGTTGGACTGGCTGGCGCGGTTATCCAGATAGGCATAGGCGGCGGTTATATCCAGGTTGTCGTTGAGGCTGGCTTTGCCTTCCAGTTCAAAGCCACGGGATTGCTGTTCGCCATCCTGGATCGAACAGCGGCCGTTACCGCACATATGGGACGGGTCCGGATCAAGGGTCGGAACGTTACGCTGGCGCAGGTCGAAAATGGCTGCGGTGATAAAGCTGTTGCTGCCCGGCGGCTGGTACTTGATGCCGATTTCATACTGCGTGCCTTCGGTCGGCTTGAATACCGAACCGCCGTAGCCGGTGCCCGACTGCGGATTGAACGACTCCGCATAACTGGCATACGGCGCCAGGCCGTTATCGAACAGATACACCAGACCGACTCGACCAGTGAACGCATGGCTGTCCAGTGAGGACTTGCTCTTGGCGCCGTTGCTCAGCGCCTTGGTGGTGCTGTCGGTGCTGGACCAGTCATAGCGACCGCCGAGCAGCAGCACCCATTTGTCCCACTTCATTTGCTCTTGCAGGTAAACCCCGGTCTGTTCACTGCGCGACGTGGCGTCGGTGCCGAAGGCAGGTGTGGCCACGGGCGCGCCGTAGACCGGATCGAAGATATCCAGGTTCGGTCCCTTGCCGTAGCCCGCCTTGGTGTCGGTGCTGGTGTTCTGGTAATCCAGGCCCGTGAGGAAGGTGTGCTGCAACGGCCCGGTATCGAATTTGGCCTGCAACTGGTTATCGACGGTGTAGGCGTCCATGTCCACATCCGTGGCGATGGTCGAGCGCGTGGCCGTGCGGTAATCAGCCTGCAAGTTGCTGTTATAGATGCTGCGGTAGACGCCTTCGGCACGCAGGTAACGGGCGTTTTGGCGCACGGTCCAGACATCGTTGAAATGATGCTCGAACGCATAGCCGAGGGAGTAGTACGCGCGGTCACTCTTCTCGAAATTCTTCTCGCCATCATAGAAGTCCACATCAATCCTGCGCCCGGTCGGGCTGTGCAGCACCGAGCCCCAGGCCGGCACCGACCCGTAGGACGCGCCCTTCGGGTCCTTCTGAAAATGCCCCAGCAAAGTGAGCGAAGTGGCGTCATCCGGGCGCCAGGTGAAGGCGCCGGACAGCGATTGTCGACGGGTTTCGGTGTGTTCCACCTGGCCGTCGGCGTCATCGAAAAGTCCGGCAACGCGGTAGGCATATACCCCCTGATCGTCAATCGGCCCGCTCAGGTCGAAGGTGGTGCGTTTTTTGTTGAAGGTGCCGTACTCCACGCCCACTTCATGGAACGGCGTATCCAGCGGGCGTTTGGTGACCATGTTGATCACCCCGCTCGGCGTGCCCTGGCCGTACAGCACCGACGCCGGGCCGCGCAGCACTTCGACGCGCTCCAGGTCGAACGCGTCCTTTTGCGGCAAGGCGTCGCGGCTTGACGGCACGCGCAATCCGTCCAGGTAGGTGGCCGGGGCGAAGCCACGGATGGTGAGCTGGTCGAGACGCGAAGCGGTGGCGCCGCGGGTTTCCGGAACCACGGCGGCGCTGTAGCGCAGGATCTGATTGAGGCTTTCGGCGTTCTGCGCGCGCATCTGGTCCTTGGTGACCACGGAGATCGACTGCGGGGTTTCGATCAGCGCCGTGTCAGTCTTGGTGCCTGACAGGCTGCGGCTGGCCACATAGCCGGCCACCGGCCCGGTGGGGCTTTCGGTCTGGTAGCCCGCGCTGATAGTGGTGGCCTGCAACTCCATGGCACCGCCGCTATCCGGGACAGCTTCGAGCCGGTAACGGTCGGCGCCCATCTTCAGCGCCTGCAAACCGCTGCCGGCGAGCAACCGGGCCAGCGCCGCATCCGTCTCGTACTGCCCGCCGAGGCCACTGCTGCGCTTGCCTCGGGTCAGGCTCGCATCAAAGGCCAGCACCAGCCCTGCCTGCTCGGCCAGGCTATTGAGCGCCTGACTCAAATCACCGGCCGGAACCTGGAAGCGGCGCAAGGCGCTGCTGCTGTCTTCGGCAAAGACGGGCTGGACCGCCAGCAACGGCGCGGCGGCAAAGGCGATCGCCACTGACAGGACCAGTGGATGCAAGGGACGGGCAAGGCGCGACATGGAAAATCCTGCGTAATGAAGGTTCTATTAACCATGACGGCCAGGTCGCAACATCGGGCAAGGATGAGAGCGATTTTATTTGGGCGGGTGCTTTGCAAGCAGACGGGTTGGCGATTCTATAATCCTAATTGAACTCGAGGGACCTATGCCTAAAGAACACGAATTCGTTGATCTAAAAGCTGCAAAGATCCATCTCTATCCGACCAATATCTGAGCAGGCTTGAATTCCAAACCGCTAACAACCGTCTATCTCCAAACACTACGGCGAATTAAAATACATATTCAACTTGGCAAACCTCGCCCACCCGCCCGATTGAAAACCCATCAACTCCAAGACTCAAATCGTCCTCGCAATATCACCATGACTATCGCGCCAAACCTATTGCAAATCGCAACAGTGGTCCGGAAAGAAATACAACACAACCCGCAGATACACCAGCCAAGGCAATGTCAATAAACTCTATAGCAACCAGAAAGATCTCCAGCGCCGAAAGTTTGAACGCTGCCGTGGTCTGGTGGCGAATTCGCGGCTGAGCTGTGCGATGCACCGGTATTGCACCAGGGCTGCTTCGCAGCCCAACGCGGGGCAAGCCATAATGCCAGTCAGTTAAGCGAAGCGCCCCTGTGGGAGCGGCGGTGCGACGATTCGACTTGCCCGCGAAAGCGGTGGGTCAGTCAACGTCAATGTTTGCTGGGCCGACGCCATCGGGAGCAAGCCCCCTCCCACATTTTGTACAGCGTTCGGCAAACCATTCCGGTCGGCTCTCAGGCCGCCGCGCTTTTGCTTTTGATCTGGAAGCGCCCCGTCAAACACGCTGGCCGAACGCAGGTTTTGGAGCGTGGGTAACCCGGCAGGACGCCGGGTTAGCCGCGCTGGGCCATGGATGGCCCATCGCGGCGGCCCACGCTCCAAAGCCTGCGTTCGGGCACACCGAGCCTGGGCGAGGTGCCGAGTGTTGGGGCAAGAGCGTTTTGCTTACTTTTGCGCTTTTCAAAAGTGAGCCGCCGTCAGGGCGGAACCCTAAGTTGCCGTTACCGCACAAACCGATATGTACACCGAAAAGTCGCACCGCTCGTTGCTTCGAGCATCACGCTGGCTTAACTGAACGGCATTAGGGCAAGCCCGCTCACCACACAAGCTCGACCTCCATGGTTGTGCAGTTGCCTGGCAAGGCCCATGCACCCTGAACAGCAAAACAGCTACTACTTCAAACCAGCCTCAACCTTCTGCGCGACCTCCGCTGTCAACCAGGCTTTCCACACCTCAGGATGTTCCTTGAGAAACGCCTGGGCCACTTGCCTTGGCGCTGTGTGATTTTCGCTCATGGTTGCCAGGGCCTTGTTCAGTGGATCGATGGGGAACTGCACCTTGGTGAAGAACTCGGCGATCTGCGGATGTTGCTGCTGGAATGGCGTGGATACGCCGATGCTCAGCTTGGACGCCAGCGACCGAGTGGGACGAGGGTTGGGATTGTCGGCGTCGGTGAGGGTCTTCCACGCGTCGGCGTCAAACGGTGGTTCTTCCAGCTGAATCAGTTTGTAGCGACCCATTAATGGAGTCGGCGACCAGTAGTAGAACAGTACCGGCTTGCCTCGGCGGATCGATGAGGCTATCTCGGCGTCCAGTGCTGCACCCGAGCCGCTGCGGAAGTTCACGTAGCTGTCGTCCAGGCCATAGGCCTTGAGCTTCTGCTTGTTGACCACTTCGGACGTCCAGCCAATGGGGCTGTTGAGAAAGCGGCCCTTGCCGGGCGATTCCGGGTCCTTGAATACGTCCTTGTAGCGCGCCAGGTCCTGCACGGTCTTCAGGTCCGGCGCCAGCGGCTTGAGGCCTTTGGACGGGTCACCCTTGACCACGTATTCCGGCACCCACCAGCCTTCGGTAGCGCCCTTGACCGTATCGCCCAGGCCCACCACTTTGCCTTCGGCTTCAGCCTTGATCCACACCGGGCTGCGGCCGGCCCATTCTTCGCCGATCACCTGGATATCGTTTTTCGCCAGGGCGGTTTCCAGGGTGATGGTGGTGCCGGGCAAGGTGTCGGTGGGCAGGTCATAGCCCTTTTCGACGATAAAACGCAGCACTTCGGTGATCAGGCTGCCGCTTTCCCAATTCAGATCGGCAAAATGCACGGGGGCCTGCGCCGCCGACACCGGCAACGACAGACTCAATGTCGTCACAGCCGCAGCCAACAGGGTTCTCAATCCTTTCATGCCTTCCCACCTCGCCTCTGTGCAGCCACTGACGTACGGCTTGCTGCCTATGCGCGAAGCCTCTGAATAGTTAAGTCAGCTCAACTGTAGTAGAGGTTCCGCAAAGAGAAAGGAATCAAGGAGCCTGCTGTGTTTACTCGCTGGCCTTGAAGGTCACCAGCTCACCCTTGCGCCACTTGGCGGCTTTGCCGGTGACGGCCTTGAGGGTCTTGGTCAAGCCTTCCTGCAACTGTTCATGGGCGGCGAATACCAGCATCACGCTGTGGCCTTCCTTGAACACGATGCCTTGGCCTTCGGCTGACGAAACAAAGGCGTAATCGCCCAGGCCGTACACCGTCAACTTGATATCGCGAAACTTCAATTCGAACTTGCCGCCTTCACGACTGGGCAACACGGCGGCGCGAAAATGGTCGCCCACCTTCAGTTCCAGACGCGGCTTGTCGTCGACGACCAGGGCCGCCTCGGTGTCGATTTCGGCAATGTAGATGCCTTCCGGCGTCTGTTCCGTGATGTAAACAAACCGCGATTGAAACTGCTTGACCAACTTTGCGCGCAAATCACCCAGCACGAACAACGCGTGCATATCCAGATTACTGACTGCCAAGGAAACGCCCCCACATTGAAATAGTGCCGCCCGCCGGAGCAGGCAGCACAAAAAACGGCCCTCAGGCACGATCACATAGTCGTTAAAAAACTGAAGAAGACCCTGCTGCGCCTTAAGACTAGTACAGGCGCGCACGATGGACCTTGTGCAAGGTCATCCGGCGTCACAGCAAATCACAGGTTCAACGGCCAGAGAATACGGGCCGCGCTACTTCAGAGAATAACCCGGTCCAGTGCGCACAATTCCCACGCACCCTACAAAACAAAACATTTGAGCATGGAACCAGACGGGTTGCCGGCGACAATACTAAAACAGCACCGCCGTTCAAAACCACTCGAAACGCTGCCGATGAGTGCACAGGATCAATCAAAAGGAGCTGACCATGCAACCACGCCTACACGATGCTACGTCTTCCCGTACCTGTTCATCTGCGCAGGACGGGCGCCAATACTACTGCCTGCCTGACCCCGAGGGGTACTCCAATTCCGTTCTTTACCAAGTTCTACCGGCCGGACGTAACTTCTTCCATATTCTGGAAGTGACCAGCGGCAGAATTCGCGGCTTTCGCAGCCACCACGGCAAGGCCTGCGAACTGGCCCGGCAACTGGAAGCCAGCCTGTACGCCCTTCACGGGACGAGCGGTTCGTCACACCGATGACTTTACTGCGCCACCACCCTTCAACAACTGCCATACTGCCGCGTCCATTGAAGTTTGCCCATGTGGGTGCGGTTTCAGCAGTGCAGTTACCTTGAAGGGAAGGCAATACGTGACGGAATTTGATATTGGCGAGTTTTTCATCCACGGCGATGCACGGGAAATAGAGGGTGAGTTTCAGGCGGTAATCGTGATGCGCGCCAAACCACCGCTGACCACCGTCACCACACATCAGGTGGAAAAAGACCGTTGGTTCAAGACATTCGAGACGGCTGCGGTTGCTGGCCGCGAGTCAGCCCAGGCGCTCAAGGCCGCTGTGGATTCAGGCGCCCTGACCTCCTGAGAATCGGATCGAACTCTGGCGCGCCACAGGTCTCCCATGCATACGATGGTCAGCCCGCATGGAGAAACCGATGGACACTACTACCCCGACGCTGGAAACCCTGTTCGATCAACTGGGCCTGGATTCGAGCCAGGCAGGGATCGAGCGCTTCACCGCAGAACACCGCCTGCCCAATGACGTAAAGCTGATCGATGCGCCGTTCTGGAGTGAGCAGCAGGCGAGCTTCCTCAAGGAACAATTGCATGTTGACGCCGAATGGGCGCCGGCCGTGGATGATCTGAATGCGTTGCTGCATGAATCCCCGGAAGCCTGACTCATCCCATAGCCAGATGACCGTGGCGGCGAACTAAACCTTGGCCGCCTCGGGCTTATAGCCCAGGCGCAGGCCACCCCAATGCCGGCCCTTGACGCTGATCGGCACCGACAGGTCGTGCATCAATTCACCCGTATCGCGGGTATAGGTTTGCAATAACACCGCCTGCTGGTGGCTGCCGCAGCGGATGCCGGTGCGGTCCTCGAACTTGCGCTTGGTGCGATTTTGCACCGCGTCCACCTGGGTATCTCCCGTCAACGCCTGTGAAAATGCCTGGTTATGCGTCGGCACGTAGCCCTGCGGCGTGCAGGCAATCGCAAACACCAGCCCCTCGTGGCGCGGCAGCAACGCTTCCTGTATCGCCGGCAGCACCTTGTCGGTGTACCCGTCAAAACGCGTGTGATATTTACTCGGGCTGGTATTGGGTATCAACGTATAGCTGCGGTCGAACAGGTCATCCAGGCTGATTCGGCCCTGCTGCACATCCGCCTCGAACTGTTCGGCGATACGGTTGGCCCCCTCGCGGGCCAGGTCGTAGACACGCTGGTGATAGTCATCCAGACCGACCTCGGCCAAACGCTCGCTGATGGTCTCCGCCTGCCCTTCCATCTGCACCGCGGCGTCGGCCAACTGGCGCGTCTGCTGGTCGCTCACCGTGAGGTCACTGCGCATCTGCTCCACCGCATGGAACAGGCTGTCGAGCTGCGCGCGATTGGTGTCGCTGCCCTGGGCGATTTCGTTGACTTGCCCTTCCACATCCGCCGCCAGGCTGGCGATGGCCTCCAACTGTTCGCCCGCTTCCTCCACCTGCGCGACGCCGGTGTTCAAGTCCGCCGACAGTTGGCGAATCTGCTCCACCACCTGGGCCGTGCGCTGCTGGATATCCGCCACCATCACGCCGACTTCGTCGGTGGCCTTGGCGGTACGCCCGGCCAGCCCCCGCACTTCATCGGCCACCACCGCAAACCCGCGTCCGTGCTCGCCGGCCCGTGCTGCTTCAATGGCGGCGTTCAAGGCCAGCAGGTTGGTCTGGCTGGCGATGGACTGGATTACCAGGGTCACACGCTGGATTTCTTCGCTGCGCTGGCTCAAGGCTTCGATCAGCTCACGGCTGGCATTGGCGCGCTGGCTGAGCTGGTGCATACGCGTGATGGACTGGGCCAGCACCTCGCGGCCTTCACTGCTGCGCTGATGGGCCTGGCTGGCCGCGCCAAGGGCCTGGCGGCTGAGCTGGGCGGTCACCTGTTCGGTGCCGATCATCACTTCAGCGCTGCTGACGATCTGTTTGGCCGCACTCAGCTGGGATTGCAGGCGCGCCGCCAGTTGCTTGACCGAATAGGCCACGCCTGCGGCTGACAATGCGTTATGGCTGGTGGTATGGGAAAGGTCGCGCGTCAACTCGCCGATTGCATCGACGGTATTGATCGAGGTCACGGCAGGCGTGCGGGTTTTCAAGCGCGGCAGCCAGATCACCAGCAAGGCCAGTGGCAGGCACACGTACAGCGGCAGACCGGCAAATGCCAGTCCCAGCAGCACCAGCACCATGGCGGCGCTCTGCATAAGCGGCATCAGCCAGACGGGCAGCCTGCTCACCGCTTGCGGTGGCATTGCCATGCCTATCAGAGATCCATCTCCAGCCATCGTCGTTACCCCACTGCTTGTCGTTGTTGTGCCTGCATTAGACGCCACTATCGGGCCATTATCCATGGGCCTTTAGTGGGGGGCTTGCAGCACATCAACAGAGGAGGTGTAACGGGATTGCCCTGGGGGGCCGCAGGCACGGCGCCCCAGCTTCACCGCATCAGGCCTGGCGCTGATGCTTGTCGATCTGCTCGTGGCGCTCTTGGGCCTCGATGCAGTATTTGGTGGTAGGGCTGATCAGCAGGCGCTTGAGGCCGATAGGCTCGCCGCTGTCGTCACACCAGCCAAAGGAATCTTCCTTGATACGCTCCAGGGCGCGCTCCAACTGCGGCAGCATGCGCTGGTCGCGGTCGATGGCATTGACCAGCCAGGTGCGCTCTTCTTCAACGGAGGCGGCGTCGGCCGGGTCGGCCGGGGTGTCCAGGCTTTCAATGGCGATACGGTTCTGCTCAATGCGCTCGTGGTGCTCGACTTTCATGTCCTGCAGCAACTTCTCGAAAAAAGCGTGCTGTTCGGCATTCATGTAGTCATCCGCCGGCATGGCCAGCAACTTTTCCTTTGTCATTGATTTCTCTATAAAAAATACGTGCATTAAGGCGAATAAGGGAGCGTTCCGGTCGACCTCTGCAGGTCTCGGAAAGGCGCCATCCATTCCAAGCGCCACCCGGCACTCAATTTAAGAGGGGCGGCAGTCTAAGGCCGACTTGAGGGCGCAGCAACTGAAATGACAGGCATTTTTTCCCGATTAACCCCCAAAGGCACCAGGACGGGCTTGGCGAATGGTTATCGGAGTGCGTTTATAGCAGGAAAGTTCGTAAAGCGGCTATAAGCCGCATGCTGCAAGCGACAAGCTGCAAGGCGCTCCACTTCAGCCTGCAGCTTGCAACCTGCCGTTCAGCGCTTGAGCTTGCGTTTGTTGCGATACTGGTCAATCACCACCGCCACCACAATGATCAGCCCCTTGATGATGTCCTGGATATACGCATCCACCCCCACGAAGGTGAACCCGCTGGCCATCACCCCGAGGATCAGCGCGCCTATCACCGTGCCGGTGATGCGCCCTACCCCGCCCGCAAGGCTGGTGCCGCCGATCACCGCAGCGGCAATCGCGTCCAGTTCATAGGACATGCCCATGCCCGCCTGGCCGGTGGCGGCACGTGCCGAGGCGACCACACCGGCCAGGCCCGCGAGCAGGCCGGCGATGCTGTAGACGATGATCAGGTGGCGCTTGACGTTGATGCCCGACGTGCGCGCGGCCTGCATGTTGCCGCCGATGGCGTAGGTGTACTTGCCGTACTTGGTGTAGCGCAGGGCGATGTGGAAGATCACCGCCACCACCAGAAAGATGATCACCGGCATGGCGCCATGGCCGATGGCGGTGTAGGAATCCGACAGCATGCTCACCGGCTGCCCTTCGGTGTAGTAGCGCGCCAGGCCACGGGCCGAAACCATCATGCCCAGCGTCGCAATAAATGGCGGAATGCCGGTCACCGCAATGATGCTGCCATTGATCGCGCCGGCCAGCAGCCCCACACCGAGCCCCATCGCCACCGGGATCCACACCGGCAGGTCGGTGAGCGATGGAAACACCGCGCGGGAAAAGTCCGAGGTCTGCGCCAGGCTGGCGGCAATCATTGCCGACAGCGCCAGCACCGAGCCCGACGACAGGTCGATGCCGGTGGTGATGATCACCTGGGTCACCCCGATAGCCAGCAAACCAATGATCGACACCTGCAATATCATCAGCACCAGGCGCTGGGAGTTCATCAAAAAGCTCTGGTCCCGCACGATCCAGCCGAACAGCTCAAACACCAGGCCGATGCCGATCAACACCAGAAAAATGCTCAGTTCGGTGGGCAAGCGCCGACGCTGCTTGACCGGCGCCGTAGCCGGCTTGTTGTCCGTTATTGCGTTCATAGCCAATCACCTTCTTATTCTGTAATCAGTCGACTGTGGTCATACCCGACGCCAGTTGCATGACTTTTTCCTGGGTCGCCTCGCTGCGATCCAGCGTGCCCATCAGGTCGCCTTCGTGCATCACCATCACCCGGTCGCTCATGCCGAGCACCTCGGGCAGTTCCGACGAAATCATGATCACCGCCATGCCTTCGCTGGCGAGGAACGAGATCAGGCGATAGATCTCGGCCTTGGCGCCCACGTCGATACCACGGGTCGGTTCATCCAGGATCAGCAAGCGTGGATGGGTCATCAGCCAGCGCGCCAGCAAAGCCTTCTGCTGATTACCGCCGGACAGGGTGTCGATGCACTGCTCCAGCGACGGGGTTTTGACCCGCAGCTTCTTGCACATGTCTTCGCACAGCGCGCGCAAGGCTTTCTGCTGGATAAAACCGTTGTCCGAATAGTGCGGCAGTACGGCCATTTCCATGTTTTCCAGCACCGACAGGCACGGGAACAGACCGCTGAGCTTGCGATCCTCGGTCAACAGCGCAAAGCCCTTCTCGATGGCCATGTGCGGGTCGCTGATGCGCACCGGCGTGCCGTCCAGGGTGATCTGCCCGCTGGTGCTGGGGGTGATGCCGAAAATGGCTTCGGCCACATTGGTGCGGCCCGAGCCCATGAGCCCGGCGATACCGAGGATCTCACCGGCGTGCAGGTCAAACGACACGCCTTTGAATACGCCGTCCAGCGTCAGGTCGCGCACCGACAGCAGCAAGTCGCCAATCGGCGTCTCGCGCACCGGGAACAGCTGGCTAAGCTCACGGCCCACCATCATCGAGATCAGGCTGTCGCTGTTCATGCTGTCGGCGCGCTGCAAACCGATGTAGCGGCCGTCACGAAATACCGCCACTTCATCGGCGATGGCGAACACTTCGTTCATCTTGTGGGTGATGTAGACAATGCCTTTGCCCTGGGACTTGAGGTCGGCAATGATCGAAAACAGGTGGGCGACTTCCTTCTCGGTAATCGCCGAGGTCGGTTCATCCATGATCAGGATGTCGGAGTCGTAGGACACTGCCTTGGCAATCTCGACCATCTGCCGCTCGGCGATGCTCAGGTTGCCGACCTGCTCCTCGGGGTCCAGGTTGATGCGCAGCCGCGCCAGTAACTCGGCGGTGCAGCGGTGCATTTCGCGGTGGTTGACCATGTGCAGGCTGTTGAGCTGCTCACGGCCGATCCAGATATTCTCGGCGATGCTCATGTGCGGCATCAGGTTGAGTTCCTGATGGATCATCGCGATGCCCGCCTTCTGCGCGGCCAGCGGCGTTTCAAACACGATCGGCTGGCCGCGCAGACGGATTTCGCCGGCGTCGGGCTGGTAGATGCCGGCGATGATTTTCATCAACGTCGACTTGCCGGCACCGTTCTCGCCCATCAGCGCCAGCACCGAGCCCGGGCGTACGCGCAATTGCACATCGTCCAGGGCCACGACGCCGGGAAAGCCTTTGCTGATGTTGACGATTTCCAGCAGGTAGGGTTCGTCCAGCGCCAGTGGCTGGATACCAGGGGGCTGCGAGGCAGTCGCTTGAGCGAGCATGGGGAGTACTCCATCGGCAGGACGGCCGTGACCGCCCTGCCGCTTATTGTTGTTATGTCACTGCTATTTGAAGTCGTTGACGTTGTCCGGCGTGATCAGCTTGAACGGGATAATCACGTTCTGCTCGACGGGCTCCTGCTTCGCCATCTTGCGCGCTGCTTCCACCGAGCCCACTGCCTGCCCCTTGGCGTCCTGGAACGCCGAGGCGGCCATGTCACCCTTCGTTATCGCGTTCAGCCCGTCCGGGGTTCCGTCGACGCCGGCAATCAGCACTGTGCCGGGTTTGGTGCCTGCCGATTTCAACGCCATGGACGCGCCGATGGCCATCTCATCGTTGTTGGCCAGCACTGCGTTGAACTCGCGGCCCTGGGTCAGCCAGTCGTTGACCAGGGTCATGCCCTTGTCACGCAGCCAGATACCGGTCTGTTCCTGCTCGATCTTGATGTCGGGGTACTTGGCCAGCACCTCTTTCACGCCCTTGGTGCGGTTGGTCGTGGAGTTGTTCGCAAGATCCCCCAGCAGGATCACGATTTTGCCCTTGCCACCGAGTTTTTCGGCGATGTATTGCATTTGCAGCTTGCCGGCCTCGACGTCATCGGAGGTCACGGCCACCACGCCCTTGGGCAGGTCTTTCTGGTCCGGGCGGCGGTTGACGAACACCAGCGGGATGCCCGCTTTGGTGGCTGCGCTGATGATGTTTTTGGTCGATGCGGTGTCCACCGGGTTGACGATGATCGCGTCGACCTTCTGGCTGATGAAATTCTCGACCTGGCTCAGCTGCTTCACCACGTCGGCGCGGGCGTCTTCGAATTGCAGCTGCACACCGTCACCCTTGGGATAGGACTTGGCCTGCTTGTCCATGTCTTCGCGCAGGTAGGTAAGGAAGGTGTCATCGAAGGCGGACATGCTCACGCCCACCTTGATATCGGCGGCAGCGGCCATACCGCTGGCCAGCCACAGGGACAAGGCCAGCGCGGTAAAACGGATCGGGGTCTTCATGAACGGTCTGTCTCCACATTTATTGTTGGTTTTCTGGACGTTGCGTTAATCAGGACTCGGCGGGCAGTCGAACCACCGGCGCGCCGGGAATGCAGCACACCAGCGCGCCGTGGTTTTCGACGCACAGCACATTGAGAAAGGAGAAGTAGAAAGGCCGGGCGCGGGGCAGGCCGCGTGGCGTGTGAGAAAGGCGTAAAACTCGCAGTACGGCGTTGAAGATTTTCATCTGACGGTACCTGGTTGTTTTTGATCTTGTTTTTGTTGAGTCGCCGGAATCAGGTCCGGAACGTACTTTATGCAACCTGCAAAAGACTTTATTGGAAAATAATTTCTATATCAACCTATTTTAGAATTTTATTCCATTTTCGTTGAAACCACTTGCTGACGCTCCGCACTCAGGCGTGCAGCGTCCAATATACGGGTGGTTTCCAGCGCGTCATAGGCGTTTACCGGCAAGGGCCCCTGCCCTTCCACAGCACGCTGCAACTGGCTGTAGAAGTGCGTCCAGCAGCCTTTTTCGGTGGGCACCCGTTCGCGCTGCTCGCCTTGTTCAAACCAGCCCCAGCGGCGATGCTCTTCCGCCCCCCAATGCTCGCCTTCGGTTTTCGGCGACTTGCCGGCCATCAGTGCCGCTTCCTGGCCGTCCAGGCCTTCCACGGTGTAGCACCCGAGGGTGCCGCTCACGCGAAAACGCGAAGCCGGGCTGTTTTGCAGACCATTGCCCCGCAAGTGCGAAATGACGCCGTTGGCATGGGTCAGCGACACGAAGAAACCATGGTCAACGCTGGGGTGTTCGGCGGTGTAATGCAATTGCGCAAATACCTGGTCCACCGGGCCGAACAGTTGCAGCGCCTGGTCCACCAGATGGCTGCCGAGGTCACGTAGCCAGCCGCCGCCACTGGCATTGCCGACGCCCTGCGGACTGTAGCGCTCCACACAGGATTCAAAGCGCGTAATGGTGCCCAGTGCGCCGGCGTCAATCAGCTTGCGCACGGTCAGGTAATCGGAGTCCCAACGGCGGTTCTGGTAGACGCTCAGCAAGACGTCATGCCGCTCGGCGGCCGTGATCAGCGCCTGGGCCTGTTCGGCGTTGCTGGCGAAGGGTTTGTCACTGACCACCGCCACGCCGTGCTCGATGGCTTCCAGCACCAGGGCCGGGCGGCCTTTGAGCGTGGTGGAGATAACCAGCGCATCAACGCCGGCTTCGACGATCTGGCCGATGGCGTCGAATGCCGGGATACCCGGGTGATCGGTTGCCAGTTGCTCGCGGCGTTCGATTGATCGTGTGACCACGCCCACAAACGTCGCGCCCGGCAATGTTGCAATCAGCGGCGCATGAAAAAAACGCCCTCCGTGGCCGTAGCCGACAAGTCCGATTCGCATAACGCGTGTTCCTTTATTGAGAGGCAAGGCCAATCCAGGGGGGAGCAAGCGAACTTCCTCCCACCTGTTTGATCGCGCATCTGCAGAGGTTCAGTTATAAAAACCCGGACGCTGCGGCAGGCTGACTTTCACAATCTGCTCGCTGTTTTGCGCCTCGATGCACGCGTCCGCCGCCACGGCCGCTGCAAAGCCGTCCCACGCCGACGGCCCGCCGACCTGGCCGGCGCGCACGCTGTCGATAAACGCCTGCAATTCGACGTCATAGGCGCCGACAAAACGGTCTTTCCAGTCCATCAAAATGGCGTTGGACAGCTTCGCCTCACTGCGCAATTGCACCTGGGACGGTTCCGGCAATTTGGCGATACCGGTCTCCCCCACCACTTCGCACTGGATGTCGTAGCCGTACTGGCAGTTCACAAACACCTCCACGTCAATGCGCGTGCCTTTGGCGGTCTCCAGCAGCACGATCTGTGGATCGCGCAGATGGGCCAGGGCCTTGCTGCTCTTGCGCGGGAACACCACTTGCACCGAGACGTAGTCGTCGTCGAGCAGCCAGCGCAGCACATCCAGCTCGTGGATCAACGTGTCGGTAATTGCCATGTCAGTCTTGTAGTTGTCGCCCACCCTGGGGTTGCGATGCGCGCAGTGCAGCATCAAGGGCTCGCCAATCTGGCCGCTGTCGATCACCGCCTTGAGGGCTCGATAACCAGGGTCGTAGGGGCGCATGAAGCCCACTTGCACCAGACGCTTGCCGTGGGCCACTTCGGCATCGACGATCGCCCGGCAACCTTCGGCCGTCACGGCCAGGGGTTTTTCGCAGAACACCGGCTTGCCGGCAGCGATGGCGGCGAGCACAAACGCCTGGTGGCTCGGCCCCCAGGACGTCACCAAAACCGCCTCGACCTGCGGCGAATGGATCAGCGCATGGCCGTCCGGGTACACCTCGGCATCCAGCTGCAACTCGGCAACCACCCGGGCGGCCTGTTCAAGGTTGATGTCCGTCACCGCCACGACCTGGCTGTTGAGCAACGTCTGGCTGCACCGACGAATATGGTCTCGGCCAATGGCGCCCGTGCCGATCACTCCAAGCTTCAAAGACATGCAAACACTCCTCTTGTTGTTAGTACTGCCTGGCCTTGGCCAACTGTTCATTGAGTTTTGCGGCGGCTGCACGGGTGCGCTCGCTGGTGGACACCTGCGCCACCCCCACCCGCCACCACGACAGGTAGCCGTGGACCATGGTCTTGGGCAGCACCTTGATATCGATCAAGGTCGAGACGCTTTGCGTGCGCGCATCAGCCAGGGCCGCTTGCAGCTGTTCCACGTTGCTGACCTTGTAGGTTTTGCAGCCATAGGCCGCCGCGCTCATGGCGAAATCAACCGGCACCAGGCCGCCGTCGAGCTTGCCGGTCTCGGGGTTGCGGTAGCGGAATTCGGTGCCGAAGCTGTCCATGCCGTTGCCGATCTGCAGATTGTTGATGCAACCGAAGGCCATGTTGTCCAGCAGCACCACGTTAATCTTGCGCCGCTCCTGGATCGAGGTGGCCAGTTCCGAATGCAGCATCATGTAGGAGCCGTCGCCAACCAGCGCATACACCTCCTTCTGCGGTTCGGCGAGCTTCACGCCGAGGGCCGCATTGATCTCGTAGCCCATGCACGAATAACCGTATTCGACGTGGTAGGTGTTGACGCCCTTGCTGCGCCAGGCCCGCTGCAAATCACCCGGCAGGCTGCCGGCGGCGGCGACGATAATGGCGTCGTCGGCCAGGCTTTCATTAAGCACGCCAAGAACGCGGCTCTGGGTGAGGCAGGAGCCGGTGAGCTCGATGAATTCGCGCAGTACCGCACGGTCCAGCGGGTCGTCGACCTCGGGCACGAAATCATCGCCGTGGTACTGCACGTTGTGCACGCGATCCAGCTCGGCCTCCAGTTGCGCCTTCGCGTCGCTCACCTGTTCGCCCCAGCCCGCGCGGTAGTCGCCGAGCGCATCGGCCAGTGCTTCGAGGGCCACCCTGGCGTCCGCCAGCACCTGCACACCGTCCAGCTTCAACGCGTCGCACGGGCTGATATTGAGGTTCAGAAACCTCACCTCGGGGTGTTTGAACAGAGACTTGGACGACGTGGTGAAGTCGCTATAACGGGTGCCGACGCCGATGATCAGGTCCGCCTCCGGCGCCAGCAGGTTGGCCGCCAGGCAGCCGGTTTCGCCGATGCCGCCCACATTGAGCGCATGGCTGGACAGCACGGCGCTCTTGCCCGCCTGGGTCTCGGCGAAGGGAATGTCAAAACGCTCGGCAAAGGCTTGCAGCGCGGCATTCGCGCCGGCGTACTTCACCCCGCCGCCACAGATGATCAGCGGCTTGCGCTTGCCCCGGAACACGGCCAATGCATCGCCGATCATCGCGGCAGTGGGCGCACGACGCTCGATGCGGTGCACGCGCTTTTGCAGGAAATAATCCGGATAATCCCAGGCTTCAGCCTGCACGTCCTGCGGCAATGCCAGAGTCACGGCGCCGGTTTCAGCGGGGTCGGTCAGCACGCGCATGGCGTGGATCGCGGCGCTCATCAACTGCTCGGGACGGTTGATGCGGTCCCAGTATTTGCTCACCGAGCGGAACGCATCGTTGGTGCTGATGCTCAGGTCGTGGAACTGCTCGATCTGCTGCAACACCGGGTCGGGCTGACGGCTGGCGTAGACATCGCCGGGTAACAGCAGCAACGGAATACGGTTGGCGGTGGCGGTCGCCGCAGCGGTGAGCATATTCGCCGCACCCGGGCCGACGGACGCGGTGCACGCATAGATTTTGCCGCGCAGGTGCTGCTTGGCAAACCCGATGGCGGCGTGGGCCATGCCCTGCTCGTTGCGGCCTTGATGCACCACCAGGTCGCCGCTGTCCTGCTCGAGCGCCTGGCCCAGGCCCAGCACATTGCCGTGGCCGAAAATAGTGAATACCCCGGCGACGAATTTGCTCTGTACGCCATCGACTTCGATGTACTGGTTATCCAGAAACTTCACCAGGGCCTGGGCCATGGTCAATCGGGTTGTGGTCATCACTCGCACCTTGTGTCAATTCAGATCCATTGGGGCTCGGTTATGCCCGGGACTTTTGCAACAGGGTCATGCTGGCTCCCAACGCCTGCTGAATATCCGCCATCCAATGCACGCTTTCGGCAAACGGTTCGAACGACAGATAGACCCTGTAGCCGCTGCCGAGCAAGCTGTCGATCTGCGCCGCATTGCCGAGGATATCGCCCTCGCCCACCCGTACGCGGTGACCGTCGCGGATCGAATTGAGCGGCGCATCGGCATCTTCCACGCCGCAGATATGCACCAGCCCGGTGAGTGGCGCGAAGAACGCCTGCTCGCCGGCCAGGTGATGGTGGAAGGTGTCATGCACCAGGTGCGGCGCAACCATGCGGTTGAGGGCGAAACGTAACGGCGATTTCATTGTTGTTGTTCCCCGTCCAAAACAGCTTAAAGGTCCAGCAGCCAGCTGTGCTGCGGGTCATTGTGGAAATGCCAGGCGCGCTTGGGCCCGGCCATCACGTTCAGGTAATAGGACTCGTAGCCGTACGGCACGCTGACCGGGTGATACCCCTTGGGCACCACCACCAGGTCGCTGTTTTCCACGGCCATGGCCTGATCGATGCTGCGATCGTCGGTGTAGACACGCTGGAACACGTAGCCCTGGGGCGGGTTGATCTGGTGGTAGTAGGTCTCTTCCAGAAAGCTCTGGTGCGGCAGGTCATCGGTGTCGTGCTTGTGCGGCGGGTAGCTCGACGAGTGCCCGGACGGCGTGCGCACCTCCACCACCAGCAGCGAGTGGGCCGGCTCGCTGTCGGGCAGGATATCGCACACATAACGGGTGTTGGCGCCCTTACCGCGCACGCTGCGTTTGCAGTCTTCGGGGCGGATCAGGCGCGGCTCGAAACCTGCGGCGCCGGGGGCGGCGCACACGGCGATTTGTACATCGCTCAAGGCGGTCACCTGGGCATCGGTGCCCGGCGGCAGGTAGGCGGCAAACGGCGATTTGTCCTCGAACACCGAGTGGCGATCACCGAGGTTCTGCCAGTCGAAACCTTCGCCTTGAATAGTCACCCGGCCACTGAGCAGCACCAGGCACAGCTCTTTGTCGCCGGCGCTGACCGGCAGGGTTTCGCCCAGGCTCAGGCGGTATGCACTGAAGCCCACGTACGCCAGGCGCCCTTCTTCCAGGGCGACCATGGTGTGTCCGCGTTTGCTGCTTTTAACCAACAGGCTCATGGTTGGGTCCTCTCATCGAGCAGCGCGCGCAAGGTGTCATAGCCTTTTTTCGCATAGACATAGCTGGGCGCCACGGCAGGGTCCTGCTCGGCTTCCATCACCAGCCAGCCCTCGTATCGGGCCGCCAGCAATACATCGAGCAGTTCGGCAAAGTTGATGTCGCCATCGCCAGGCACGGTGAAGGTGCCGTTGACGATGCAGTCGGGGAAGCTCCACATCTGGTTGCGTGCCAGTTGCACCACCGGCTTGCGCACGTCCTTGAAATGCACGTGGCAAACGCGGTCGATGTGTTTGCGCAGCACTTCAAGCGGTTCGCCGCCGCCCATGTAGCAATGGCCCGAATCGAACAGCAGGCCGACTTCGGGACCGGTACGCTGCATCAACTGGTCGATGTCCTGCGGGGACTCGACGTAGGCGCCCATATGGTGGTGGTAGGCCAGGCGCACGCCCTGGGACAGGGTAAAGCGCGCCAGCTCCGTGAGCTTGTCTGCGTAATCCTGCCAGGCCTGTTCGCTGTGAAAACGCGGGCGTTCGATCAGGCGAATGCGCGAACCCTGGATGGAATCGGCAACTTCGCCATACACCAGTACCTTGGCACCGTTGTGTTTGAGCAATTGAACGTGGCCGCCAATCGCCTCGATTTCTTCGGCCACCGAGCGGCGCGCCAGACGGCTGGAGTACCAGCCGGAGACCAGCGCCAGCTCATAGGGGCGCAGCACATCGGCGACGCCCTGGGCGTCTTTGGGGAACTTGCCGTTGAGTTCAAACCCTTCGTAGCCGATGGCCTGGCCTTCGCTCAGCGCGGTGCTCAGCGGCGTTTCACCGCCCAGGGCCGGCAGGTCGTCGTTGCTCCAGGAGATCGGGTTGATGCCAATTCGGATTGCGGGCATGGCTGCACCTTTTATTGTTTTCAGGTATCACTGAGATCTGCTTTATGTGGGAGGGGGCTCGCCTCCTCCCACAGTGGATCGCGTTTAATGTCGAGCGCTGCGCCAGGCGTTGATGAGCTGTTCAAAGGTCTTCTGCACTTGCTCAACCAGCATGTCGTCATCGATCTCCCCCGCCATCCACGCGCGGCTTGGCTCCTGGAAGATCGTGCGGCCCACCGCAAAACCCCGGCAGGTGGTGCTGTGGCTGGCTTGTTGAAAGCCCTCCGCCAGGCATTCAGCGGACGCATTCAGGCCCAGCAATACCACGCCACGGCAATACGGGTCGCGCTCAAGGATCAGCTCATCGAGCTTTGTCCACGCCTCGGCCGACTGCGCCTCGATCTTCCACCACGCCGGGTAGATGCCCAGGTTGTACAACCGTTTGAGGCTGCGGTAGAGCACATCCGGGTGCGGCGACGGGTGATCCTTGGGCGGGATGACTTCCAGCAGCAGTTCATGGCCGCTGACCAGCGATGCGTCGTACACCGCCCTGAGTTGCGCTTCCTGTTCCAGGCGCAGCAGAGGCTCGTCATCCGGGTGAAACTGCACCAGGCACTTGATGATCTGTTCGTGGGGCCAGGCGATCAGGTTGCTGCCAATCGAGCGACCGTGTTCAAACGCCAGCGGCCGTGAGTTCTGCACTTCCACCGGGCGCGCAATCCACCAGCCGCGACCGCTGGCAGCGTTGAGCGCGTCCTGGCCGAAACGCTGGTCGGCCAGCAGGCCCACATCGGCCTCGACGCCCTGCTCGCGCAGCTTGTGCTCCACGCGTTCGATGGCCTGGATAAACAGCCGCTTGATGTCGCTGATGCGGGTCAGGTCCTGGCCACCTTTTTGCGCAAGCTCCACCAGTTGCCAGCGATGGTCAAAGGCAAACACAAACAGCTGCTTCCAGGTTTTGCGCGGCACCGTGACCCGGTGCAGGCGTTGCAGGGTTTCGTCCTGATCCGGCCGGGTGATGGGCACCGGGCTGCTGAACAGGTAATCCAGTTCGGCGCGCGTTGGCATCGCCGGGGCACAGGCGTGACGCGACACCACCAGGCCACCACAGGCGTTGGCCAGCTGGCTGCAACGCTCGTCACTGGCGTCATTGATCCAGCCACTTAAAAAGCCCGACATGAACGCATCGCCGGCCCCCAGCACATTGAGCACTTCCACGCGCACACCGGGGTAAATCGCGCCGTCTTCCAGGCGGGCCGGGATCGCGCCGTGGATCACCGTGCAGCCTTGCGGGCCCAGTTTGACCACCAGCGTCGCCGGGGTCAGCTCGCGCACCGTGCG
Source organism: Pseudomonas sp. PvP025 (assembly GCF_017832155.1). Lineage (NCBI taxonomy): Bacteria > Pseudomonadati > Pseudomonadota > Gammaproteobacteria > Pseudomonadales > Pseudomonadaceae > Pseudomonas > Pseudomonas sp. PvP025. The sequence continues at coordinate 1,761,117 of NZ_JAFIBJ010000001.1, forward strand.
CAGCGCGGTAAGCAGGTCTTCACTGCCGCCGGCGATGAGGAATTCTTCTTCGGTGCCGACGATCAGGTCGAAACGCGGGAGGATGGTCTGCACGTGCTGGCTGACATTTTGGTCGGCCACAAAGCGCGTCTCGCCGTCGGCCTTGCCCGCCAGACCCCACAGCACCGGACGGTAGTCGATGTCCAGCACGCACCTGACGTTGTGCCGGGCCGCGTAATCCAGCGCCTGGATGCTGGCCTTGTACACGCTGTCGGTGGAGAAATGCGTGCCGGTGATCAGCAGCGCCTTGCTGGAAGCGATAAAGGCCTCGTCGATGTCCTCGGCGCGCAGGGCCATGTCGGCGCAGTTTTCGCGATAGAACACCAGGGGGAAGGTTTCGCGGTCCTTGAGCCCGAGCAGCACCAGCGCGGTGAGGCGTTCCGGGTCGACCTTGATACCGCTCACATCGCAGCCTTCGCGGCTCAGGGACTCCACCAGGAAACGGCCCATATGGTCGTCACCGACGCGGCTGAGCATCGCCGACTTGAGCCCCAGGCGTGCAGTGCCGAACGCGATATTGGCGGATGACCCGCCGAGGTATTTGGCGAAACTGGTGACGTCCTCAAGCCGCGCCCCCACTTGCTGCGCATAGAGGTCGACGCCCAGGCGCCCGAGGCAAATCAGATCCAATTGACGCCCACTGGCAAAACGAGTCTGGCCCATGCTGGCTCCTGTTATTTTTATCAGCCTGCGTTGTGCCGCCGTGGCGACGGCAAACGCTCTTGGTGGGAGCAGACTAGAACGTCCGGCGACACCGATCAATATTTATTCCATAATTATTTTTATTGGAATATTTTTTCCAATACGCCAGCATAGCATCACGCCAGCCGCAGTGCATCGTTTCAGCAGCCCCGCCGGCCGTGATGCCGAGGTATTTTTTTGCGCCTACCCTGTAGACTGGCGCCACCGCCCAGCGCACCAGACCGACACGCCAGAAGGATTGCCCATGTCCGAGACCCCTTCACAAGACGCTCTCGCCAGCCCCCCGCTCAATGCCGAACGTTTGTTGCAGCTGATCACCGATGAATTCGAGAGCCTGCCTCGCCAGCTCAAGCGCATCGCCAGCTACATGAGCCAGCAGAGCGACCGGATCATGGTCGACCGCATCAGCGACATTGCCCGCGAATGTGAAGTGCACCCTTCGGCCATCGTGCGTTTTTCGCAGCGCTTCGGCTTCAGCGGGTTCAGTGAGATGCAGACGCTGTTTCGCGAGGCGTATACGCACAAGACCACGCCCGTGCAGAACTACCAGCAGCGCATTCGCAGCATGATCGCCAACAAATCGCAGAAGGCCAGCGGCGGCGACCTGGCGCGTGAGTGCGTGAATGCCACGTTATCGGGCATCGAGCGGCTGGGGCTGGAGCTGGATGACGTGGCGTTCGACAAGGCCGTGGACCTGGTGGTCAACGCCGACAACATCTATGTGGTGGGCGTGCGCCGTTCGTTTGCGGTAGCCGACTACCTGGTCTACAACCTGCAGCACACCAACAAGCGCATCCACCTGGTCTCGGGCCTGGGCGGCAGCTACCGCGAGCAGATGCGCAGCGTGCGCGCCAATGACCTGGTGATCGCCATCAGCTTTACACCCTACGGCAAAGAGACCCAGCACTGCCTGCGCATCGCCCAGCACCATCAGGCCAGGACGCTGATCATTACCGACAGCAACCTCTCGCCCCTGGCCAAGCGCGCCAATGCGGTGCTGCTGGTCAACGAGGGATCATCCTTTGCGTTCCGCTCATTGAGCGCAACATTGTGCCTGTGCCAGGCCTTGTTCATCGCCGTGGCTTACCGCCTCGAATTGAAAGTGGACGAGATTCACGAGCAAGTGGGTTTCGACGACTGACCTGACACCCTGCAAAACAAAATGTGGGAGGGGGCTTGCTCCCGATAGCGTGTGTCAGTGCTGAACAGGCCAGCTGACATACCGCTATCGGGAGCAAGCCCCCTCCCACATCGGGATGGAGCCTGGCTCGGATCAGTGCATGAAGATCGCGATCAGAATGATCAACGGGATTGGCACGCCAAGGAACCAAAGAAGTAATGAGCGCATGATGTTCTTCCTTATTTAACGAACGTAGTTTTCGGTTTCGACGTACACCACCGCATCGCGACGGCGACCGCCGAAGGTGGCAGCGAAGCTGGCGAAGAACGCACCGATCAACAGCGACACGAAAGTCCACAGCGAGGCGTACGCGGCCACTTTCGCGGCCGTGTCGGCAGCTTGCTTGGCTTTGAGCTTGGCGTCTTCGATGGCTTTGCGGGCGTCGCCATACACCTTGTCGATACGCGCTTCGGCATCGGCCTGGCTGAGGTTGGTGCGCTGGCTGATCAGTTGAGCCAGGTAGGTACGGTCTTCCGGTGCCAACTGGCCGTCGTTGCTCAGGGTGCGGGCGAAGATGCGACCGACCACGGCATGCGCTGCGTCATCGCTGACCGCTGCAGGGCGATCATCACGGAACAGGCTGTCGACGTAGTAGCCGAAGTCGCCGCTGTGGGCGCCCTTGGCCATGCTGCCGGCGGCCTGGGTCATGCCGCTTGCCGCACCCGACGCCACGCTGGCACCGGCTTTGACGCCACCGCCGACGACGCTGCTCACCGAGCCGACGACCAATACGGCCGTGATCAGGGTGGCCACGGCCCAGGCCAGGAAGCCGTGGGCGGTGTCGCGAAAGTACACTTCATCGCCATGCATGTTGGCCCACTTCACGCGCAAGCGACCGGCGATGTAACCGCCCAGGCCCGATGCGACGATCTGGGTGAAAGCCAGCCAGATAATGGTGGAAATGCCAAGGCCCTTGGCACTCATGCCGCTGTCGGCCCACGGCGATACCGCCGAGAAACCCAGGCCGAAGCCCAGCAGTACGAGGATCAGGGACAGTGCAGCCGCCGCAGCGGCGCCAGCAAAAATCGCCCCCCAGGAAACCCCGGAGCGCGCGCTCGACTCTTGAAGCGTGGTGGATGATGTGATCATTGTTGTTGTGCTCCCGGCAGGAAAAAAAGTGTTACAAGTCTCAAAAGGGACAGTGCAGGCCGCGTGCCAGCCCCCTCTAAAAATAAAATCTATATATTTCAACAGCTTAACTAAATTGAACTTACACAATCCATGCAAGTTGCAATAAACCCGGGTTTCGAGCGGGCGTAATGCAATCCCCCCAGCCACACACAACGGCCTGTGAGAGGGGGCTTGTTCCCCCAGATGATTTTCCTGTCAGTTTTATGGAGATGACGTTTTATTTAGGAAACGTTCAGTTACTTATTGGCAAAATATGCGTACTTCTAGTGTGAATCGCTCACCAGGTACTCCTATGACCCGTATTTTGACCATCGAGGATGACGCCGTAACGGCCCGCGAGATCGTCGCCGAGCTGAGTAGCCATGGACTGGAGGTGGACTGGGTGGACAATGGCCGCGAAGGCCTGGTCCGCGCCGTGAGTGGTGATTACGATCTGATCACCCTCGACCGAATGCTGCCGGAACTGGATGGCCTGGCCATCGTCACCACCTTGCGCACCATCGGCGTCTCCACGCCGATCCTGATGATCAGCGCCCTCTCCGACGTCGACGAGCGTGTGCGCGGCCTGCGCGCCGGCGGTGACGATTACCTGACCAAACCCTTCGCCTCCGATGAAATGGCCGCGCGCGTCGAAGTGCTGCTGCGCCGCAAAAGCACGGTCAAGGAGTTCGAAACCGCATTGCGCGTGGCGGACCTGGAACTGAACCTGATCAGCCGCGAAGCCAGTCGCGCCGATCAGCCGCTGACCCTGCTGCCCACCGAATACAAATTGCTCGAATTCCTGATGCGCAACACCGGGCAGATCCTCTCGCGAATGATGATCTTCGAGGAAGTCTGGGGCTATCACTTCGACCCCGGCACCAACCTGATCGACGTGCACATCGGGCGCCTGCGCAAGAAGATCGATCCCCCGGGCCTCACGCCGCTGATCCGCACGGTACGGGGCTCGGGTTATGTCATTGCTGAACCCCTCTAAGGGCTGGCGCTCCTCCAGCAGCCGCCTGCTGGCGCTGTACAGTTCGCTATTCGTGGCCTGGAGCTGCATCCTCATGGGGGTGCTGTATTACGAGGTCTCGGGTTACCTGAGCGACCTGTCGCGCCATTCGCTGCTGCAGCGCCAGCACCTGTTCCAGCGCTTCGACGGTGAAGAACTGGTGGAAGCGCTGACCACCAGCATGACCTTCGACATGAAGGGCGTAGACGCCTATGGCCTGTTCGACGAGGCCTTCCGCCCGTTGAGCGGGCCGATCCGCGCGGTGCCACCGGACCTGCCCCTGGACGGCAAGATCCACACGCTGGTCAATTGCGTCGAATCCGACGATCCCAAGTTGCCCAAGGACAGCTGCGATGCCGTCGCCACCCACACCGACGACGGCCGCTGGCTGGTGCTGGTGCGCGCCAACGGTTCGCTGTTCGGCGTCACGCGGATCATCTGGCACGCCCTGTTGTGGGCGCTGTCGCTGACCATCATCCCCGGGATCGCCGGCTGGCATCTGCTGCGCCGCCGCCCGCTGCGGCGCATTCGCGGGATTCAGGCGAGCGCCGAGGCCATCGTCGCCGGCGACCTCACCCATCGCCTGCCGCTGTCCGACCGGCGTGATGAGCTGGACATGCTCGCGGCCATCGTCAACGCCATGCTCGACCGCATCGAGAAACTGATGAATGAGGTCAAGGGCGTGTGCGACAACATCGCCCACGACCTGCGCACCCCGCTGACGCGCCTGCGCGCGCAGTTGTACCGCATCAAGCAGCAAGCCGAGGAAGACTCGGTGCACGCGGTGAAACTCGACGATGCAATTGCCGAAACCGACACGCTGATGGCGCGCTTTCGTGGGCTGTTGCGCATCTCGGAGCTGGAAGATCACCAGCGCCGCTCGGGCTTTCTGGTGATGGACCCGCTGCCGCTGCTACGCGAGCTGCATGACTTCTACCTGCCCCTGGCCGAAGAAGGCGAATTGCAACTGGTATTGGACGTGCCGGCGTCTTTGCCGCCAATCAGCGGTGACCGCGCACTGCTGTTCGAAGCCCTGTCCAACTTGCTGAGCAACTCGATCAAGTTCACCCCGCCGGGCGGCGAAGTGATTTTGCGCGCGGTCAATAACGCCGGCAGCACCCGCATTGAAGTGCATGACTCCGGGCCTGGCATTCCGCTGGCCGAGCGCGATGCGGTGTTCCAGCGCTTTTACCGGGTGGACGAAGGCGATCAGCAAGGCGGGTTCGGGTTGGGCTTGTCGATTGTGGCGGCGATCATCAACCTGCATGGCTTCAAGCTGGACGTGGGCAGCAGCGCACGCGGCGGCGCCAGGCTGGCACTGGAGTGCCGGCAACAACTGATGCCCAAATAACCCGGACACTGCAAAAAAACTGTGGGAGGGGGCTTGCTCCCGATGGCGGTGGTTCAGTCAGCATGGCTGTAGCTGATACACCGCTATCGGGAGCAAGCCCCCTCCCACAGTTGAATGTGTACTGTCTGTCGGATCTGATCAGGCCGGGTAGTTGGCGCGAAGCGCAGCAAGCCCATCGCTGTAAACACCAGTGAACAACGCCTCGGCAGCCGCCTCGGTGGTGCCCGCTGCCGGTGTGAACACGCCGGACCAGGTCACCTTTGCCGACGTTTCGCTCAGCGCCTCAACCTGCACCGTCGCCAGGTAAGCACTCACCGGAAACGGCGATTGCTCGATGGTGTAGCTGTAGGTGCGCGCCACGTTGTCAAAGGTTTGCAGGCGCTCCACGATCACGGCGCCATCGGTGGTTTGCAGGCGACGCACGCGTCCGCCCTCACCCGGCTCGCTGCTGGCGATGAACGCCAGCCAGTCCGGCAGGCTGTTGAAACCGCCCATCAATTGCCAGACCTGATCGGCCGAAGCGGGGATTTCAATCACGCAAGATGCTGTTGCCACGGTAAATACTCCAGAAAATAAATCAGCATTCAGATCCTTGTCCTGTCGAACCACGCCGCTGCACCAGAGGTAGCAGACGACATGATTCCAAGGGGTGCTCAGTGAGTGTTTGAAACACTGCCCGGCTTATCGTTCAACCGCATCGGCCAACTATCGGTTATTCCAACCTCGGGTATTTAGGCGCTGGATACCTAAGTTCTCCCCGCAGAACGGAGTCGAACTCAATCACGGCCTCCTCAAGCCTTCTCAACAGTTGCGCGGGACTGATGACCTGCGCCAAACGGTTGGCGATCGATCGCAGGTACACACGAAGCATCTCGTCCGCATCCACGATCCGCTTGATGAATAACCACAGCCGTTTGCGCAGGCCTTCATAACCTGCCTGATATTCCGCCGTGCCGGAGAGCTTGGCGAATCGCGACAAGATGCTTGTAGCTCCCGGGTCCGCCACGAGTTCCTGAGCCGCCACTCTTCGCCATAGCGTCGTTCTGGCGGCCGCTTCCGACTCGGGCAAGCCCCTGAGCCAGTCAACGGGTTGGTTCAAAAGCGGGGCGTTATTGTTGACCCATAATTCGACACCTGTTTCACGCTCAAACGAGAGTAAACGTTGGAACGTGTTCAAATCGTTGAAGGGATTTCCATTCAGGTCCAGCCCCTGCCTCAAGTCAACTGTCCTGGGAATAGAGGTGAAATTGTTATCCTCCAGCCCCAGAAATTCCAAAGACTGATGTTCAAACAACTCTTCGGGAACAGTCGTCAACCCCGTGCGATTCAGAGTGAGGCGGCGCAGTTTGGTCAAAGTGGCGATCGATGGAGGCGTCCCAAGATTATTACCGCTCAAATCAAGTGACTCCAGCGCCGTCATCTGACTGAAAAACGCACTCTCCTCCGGCGGCATGCTCAGCCCGTTACTGGTCAGTTTCAGTTGCCTCAGACGGGGAAACTTTACAAGTTCCGCGGGCAAGCCGGAGCGGATCACGTTTTGAATCTCGAGAATTTCAAGACGCGGGAAGCAGCGGGAATAGATCTCCAAATACTCAGGAATCATTCCCTCCGGTTCACTGATGGCAACCACGGAATTGAACTGCAGATTCTCGCTGCGCATATAGGTGAAAAGGTCCACTAGCGGGCGATTGCCCGACACGGTGAAATCCGCGTCAAGCTTGAAGCCGATCATCCGACCGTTGCGATAGACCTTTTGCGATTGCGCGCCACGCCATGTGTACAACCGACGCAGCTCCTCAAACCATTCGGGTGGCGTTTCAGGATCAAGTTTACTCTGATCAATTATCCACTCGAGCTTGTCTTCCTCATCGATCGGCGCGTCTGGCAACTCGTCATCAGAATCAATCGAGAGGCCATCCTGGTAAGCCTCGTTTTCCTTTTGGAAATATTCATCCTCCAGAATGCTCCACTGGTACTCGGAGATGTAGCTCAGGTTTTCCTGGGTATCCACAATTCGCTGTAGCTCGGCTTGCGCATCATCGACCCAATCGAAACATTCCATGAATTCGCTGACTTGCAGATCCGTGAAGCCGGGAATGTAGGTATCCACCAGCATTCTATCGGTCCGCAGGGCTGCCGCTCGCCCTCCAGCCCCCCCCAGTAAGCTACCTTCTTCCGGCTCGAAAAACGGCGTTCGCAATTGCTGTCGACGCAGCACCGTTTCAAATTCGCGCCGGTTTAAAAGGTTGAGCCGTAGCTTGAACTTGAAGTTGTCGAGTGAGCGCTGCACGCCCAGCTTGAGAAACTCCGCATCCGTCAGGCTGGCTACAAGCGCATCGCCAAAGTCGTCCGTGATATAGCCAGGCGTCGGCGTTGAGTCCGGGCATCGGTAGCGGTTTGTTGCCCTGATGATGATGCGTTGTTTTGGCAGGGAGGGCGCTCCGATCCTGTCCACTACCACACCGGAGGCCGACCCTTCGCGCACCGTTATCGGTACGTTCCAACCGGGCATGCGCCGAGCGCTGTGCAGCAGCAGCGTGTCGCTGTCCACGTTACGGATGCTATCGAGATAAGCCCCCTCATAGGCACGAACCAGGCGCAACTCGTGTTCGTAAGCCGAGACTTGAGGTTCCAGACGCTGAAACAACGCCTTGGTCTCTGCCAGGGTCAACGTGCTGTCAGGGCTGATGTGTTCGTCGAGCAACATCTGATCGCGCACTGACAAAGGCAGTGACGGGTATTCATGCGCGAGGGCCTTTTGCAGGTCACTCTGCGGTTTGGTGAGGACGTTGTAATGCTCTTCAAACATCGACAACCGCTGATCATGCGCGATCCCCCTGGCCTTAAGGTGTATCAATCGGGCTCTGACGTAAGTGGGAGGATATGGCTCCCCTGGCTCAAGTAGATCGCCCAATAACTGACGTGTTTCTTCCGGGCCCAGACGTCTTGCCAGGTCTTTGAATAACGAGCCGCCTTTGGGATGAATAACCAACACATCTTCTTCAGCCGTGATTGCGGCGGTTTCCCAGATGACCTTGTTACCATCGACCAGCCGCAAGCCGACGCCGCGGGGCCAGGAACTGTCTGACGTCAACCAGCGGGCCAGGTGCAAATCCCCCAGAGGCGACTGAACACTGCCCAGCTGCGTAATGTAGTCTTCCACTCGCTGAGCGGTCTTGAAACGCAGCAACGTATCGGCAAACAACCCTTTGGGCCTGGCGCCCGTGATCAGTTGCTGGCGCAATTGCTCATCTGAAACGCCGCTGACCCGGCGGATCAATTCCAGCCTGTCATCCGAAACCCCTTCCACCTCCTGCCCGAAACCGCGCATCAACTGAGGACGAGTCCACTGTGCGACGGGCACATTCTCCGCGCCTGGCGGGATGAAGATTTCAGCAGCAACGACGTGAGGCGACGATGGGGTAACGATGGGCTCGGAGGGAGGTTGAATGCTTGCGCCCCCCTCATCGAGCACAGGCGGCCTGGGCCGCGGTGTTGGCTTTGACGCCGGGCCGGCCAGCGCTACGCCGGTCTTGATCAACAGCGGCAGCGCATTGAGCAAGCCAAAGACCGTTCGGGTCACGCCTTCATTGATTTTATCCCGGCTCTCGCCTTCCACCACTTCAGACACCCCCTGCGCGGCGTCGATCAACCCGGCCAGACCCAGCAAGCCTTCGCCACCGGGAAAGAAAATAGCCAGCGCGCCCCATCGGTTTATCCAGCCGATCACCGGATTGATCACGGCCGCCAGATTGTCGCGATTGACATCGGCATCGTCGCGAATGGCTTCCTCGGCAGTGGCCAGGCTTGTCTGCTTGAATACCTTGACCAATTCAGCAAACGGATCAACTGAATTCGCAACGGTGTCCAGCAGGATGTAATCGTCCGGGTTCCAATACCCGTCATTGTTGAAGAAGCCCGATTCGCGAGTAAGGTGATGCTGCTTCGGATACTGGGCCATGGCCTGCAATGCTGTCAGCACACCCGCGTGAAAGGTGCCGTCGCTGCGGTCGTCTTTTTCGAAATGCTCGCAGAGGGCCACTCTTTTCTCTCGGTGTTTGCCTTGCTCTACGATCCAGGCGCGCAATGCCTTCATGTTTGCGAACTGATGAAGCGGCGACGAATTGCCTGGTACATAGAGCAGCACCACGCCGCTGCGACGATGACGCACTACCCAAAGATCCCGCGCCGTGTAGCGATAGATCATCAGGCGGGAAACTTCTACATGCGCCATTGGAAAGGTGCGTTGCTCCAACTGAACACTGCTGATGCCAGAGAACTCAACAGCGTCTTCTCCAAGTCCCGCCACTGAAAGAGCCAGCTGCAATCCGGCAAGGGTCAGGCTCGATTCAAGATTTTGCAAAAAGGCAGCCATGACGAATGCTGTCTTCATTGAGGTGCGCAACGCGTAAGGCTCGCTCCCCATGATAGTGGCATCCGATGGCAAGTTGCTGTACAGGTACTCTTGATACAACTCTTTGTAATCGAGATTCCACACCCATTTTTTAAACTCGGCCGCAGTGATCGCAAGTTGCGTGGAAGGCCCGTAGGTCTGCGGGTCGGTGCGGTGGTAGATACCCTCGTAAACCTTATGATTACCGCTGCCCTGAAAAGCGAACTCGTCGACATTCGCAACCAGCTTTATCTCTGGCCCTACGGCTGGTGGCGTGTACAGGCCGAACGCCGTTTCTGCAAAACGGTTATCGCCCACCGCCTGGTAGTCGCTCAACAGGCCCTGCACCAGTGACTGCTGGACGCGGATCTGCCCCTGATACACACCGTTGATGGGCGGGTGGCCGTGGTAGTCATAGTCCAGCGTCACCAACTGGGTGGTGACAGGGTCGAGGTCTTCGCCCCACTTGAGGCGTATCTGTGTGGCACCGTGTTCAGCGGGTGTGAAGATCAGGCTGTCTTTCAGGGCAAGATTCAGTGAGCCGAGCCGGTTGGTTGTCGAAATGCAGGATGTCATGCAGTCAAATCCATTTGTGATTGAAGAATCGTCGACTCTAGGTACGTTGACTTGATTGAACGATCAGAGAATGGAGGTTCGCGTCGAGCCCATTACTGACGCCTTCTGTAGGTCAAGCGGTGCCCACGAGGCCTGAGCCAACGCTCAATCTTGTAATATCCCGCCGTTATGCCTAGCTTATGCGCCCCCCGCACAACGCTTTAAGGCCCTGCCCCATGGTTATGGTTATGCGTCTTCGTCCCGTCATCACTTCACCTTTTGCCCTCGGTCTGTTGCTCAGCAGCGGCATGGGCAGCAGCCAGGCGGCTGAAATCGAACTGCCGGCGCTACAGGTCCAGGGCGAGGAAGCCTCCGGCTACCGCACCGAGAGCGCGTCGGTCGGCGGGTTCAACGAAGCGCCGCTACTCGACACACCGGCCTCGATCACGGTCATCAACGCCACGCTGATCAAGGACCAGCAGGCCCGCCTGCTCAGTGAAGTGCTGCGCAACGACGCCTCGGTGGGCGACAGCTATGCGCCGATCGGCTACTACGAAAACTTCGTGGTGCGCGGCTTCTCGCTGAATGCGGCGAGCAGCTACAAGATCAACGGGCGCACCATCACTGGCGAGCAGAACGTTGCGCTGGAGAACAAGCAGCAGGTGGAAGTGCTCAAGGGCCTGGCCGGGCTGCAAAGCGGGATTTCCGAACCCGCCGGCGTCATCAACTACGTGACCAAGCGCCCGGAAGAGGTGCGTTCGGTCACCGTCTCCACCGATGATCGCGGCAGCGGCTATGTGGCCACGGATGTGGGCGGCTGGTTCGGCAGCGAGCAGCAGTTCGGCCTGCGTGCCAACGTGGCCCATGAAGACCTCAATACCTATGTGGAGCACGCCGATGGCCGGCGCGATTTCGTGTCCCTGGCCTTTGACTGGAACCTCAGCCCAGACGCCGTGTTGCAACTGGACGCGGAATACCAGAACAAGCAACAGCGCTCGGTGCCGGGCTATCAATTGCTGGGCGGCACTGAAGTGCCCCACGGCGCATCGCCGAAAAAACTGCTGGGGCACCAGAGCGGTTCCAGGCAGGTGGGCATCGACTCGCTGAACCTCAACGGCAAGTTCGAGTACCGCTTCAGTGACCAATGGAAAGGCAGCCTCAGTGCAGCCCGCAGCCAGGTGGTGATCGACGACTACAGCGCGTTTGCCTGGGGCTGCTACGGTTCGGCCAGTTGCAGCGGCTCGAGCACGCCCAACTACTTCAGCCCCGAAGGCAATTACGACGTCTACGACTTCCGCAGCCCGGATGACACGCGCCGCGACGATGAAGTGCAAGCAACCATGACCGGCCTGTTCGACACCGCCGGCATCGGTCATGAGCTGACCTTCGGCAGCAGCGCCTTTCGCCGGGTGGTCGACAAACGCATGCCAGTCAACGAGCTGATTGGCACCGCCACTGTCGACGAGGACGTGCCGACCTTCACCGCCACCGACAAGCCGCTCAACGACAGTCATCGGGCCCTCGACAGCCGCCAGTACGGCGTGTTCGTCACCGACCGCATGCGCCTGAGCGAACAATGGCAAACCGTCGTCGGCGGCCGTGAAGTACGCCTGGATGAGCGCGCCTTCGACAGCGACGGCAACCCGGCACGGCATACCCAACAGTCTGTGTTCCTGCCCCAGGCGGCGTTGATCTACAAGCCGGTGGAGGCTGTTTCGCTGTACACCAGTTATAGCAAGGGCCTGTCTCTGGGCGGCACCGCGCCGTGGTTTGCGAGCAATCCCGATACCACCCTGGCACCGACTACATCACGGCAGATCGAAGCCGGGGTGAAATACGACTGGCACCGCATCAGCTTCGCCGCCGCCGTGTTCCAGACGCGCCAGGCCTATCAATATGCCAAGCCCGACGGCGCCGGCAACTTCACTTACGTACAACAGGGCGAGCAGAAAAACACAGGCCTGGAGCTCTCGGCCAACGGCTGGGCCACCGAGCGCCTGCAGATCGCAACCAGCGTGGCGGCGATTCGTGCGCGGGTGAGCGGCAGCGGCACGCCGGGTTATGAAGATCATCAGGCAATCAACGTGCCCACGCTGCGCGCCAGTGTGTATGGAGATTACGCGTTGCCGTGGGTGAACGGTCTGGCGGTGCTGGGCGGCGTGCAATACAGCGCCAAAAAGTACGCCAATCGCACCGGCAATGCAGAGGTGGGGGATTATGCGGTGGTCAATGTCGGCAGCCGCTACACCACCCGGCTCGATGGCTATGAAACGGTGTTTCGCCTGAGCGTCGACAACCTGTTCGACAAGCGATACTGGCGCGACGCGGGCGAGTACATGGGCGATGACTACCTGTTCCAGGGCGCACCGTTGACGGCCCGCTTAAGTGCATCGGTCAACTTCTGATTCAGGTATGCATGCAGATCCAACTGTGGGAGAACGCCTGGTTTTAAAGCCTGAAATGTCAGACAGCCACATCACTGTGGCGAGCGGGATTGCCCTAAGGCCAGTCAGTTAAGCGCAGATCCCTTGTGGAAGCGGCGGTGCGACGATTCGACTTGCCCGCGAAAGCGGTGGGTCTTCAACATCAATGTTTGCTGGGCCGACGCCATCGGGAGCAAGCCCCCTCCCACATTTTGTACAGCGTTCGCAAACCATTCCGGTCGGCGCTCAGGCCGCCGCGCTTTTGCTTTTGATCTGGAAGCGCCCCGTCAAACACGCTGGCCGAACGCAGGTTTTGGAGCGTGGGTAACCCGGCAGGACGCCGGGTTAGCCGCGCTGGGCCAAGGATGGCCCATCGCGGCGGCCCACGCTCCAAAGCCTGCGTTCGGGCACACCGAGCCTGGGCGAGGTGCCGAGTGTTGGGGCAAGAGCCCTTTGGTTACTTTGGGGCTTTCCAAAGTGACCCGCCGTCAGGGCGGAACCCTAAGGAAACTCTGAAAAAGACTTTCAGATTTGGTGAAATAGCCGTCTGATCCGAATACGACGGTTGAGCCCCGATGAAACAGATGTCCTTCGCCGATGCCGAGTACGCCGGCAAACGTAAGCAGACCCGCCGCGAGCGTTTCCTGATCGAGATGGATCAGGTCGTGCCCTGGAAGGGTCTGATTGCCTTGATCGAGCCGTATTATCCGAAAGGCGAAGGTGGTCGTCCGGCGTATCCGTTGATGGCGATGTTGCGAGTTCATCTGATGCAGAACTGGTTCGGCTACAGCGATCCGGCGATGGAAGAAGCGCTGTACGAGACCACTATCCTGCGCCAGTTTTCGGGACTGCATCTGGATCGGATTCCCGATGAAACCACGATCCTCAACTTCCGGCGCTTGTTGGAGAAACATGAATTGGCCGGCGGGATTTTGCAGGTCATCAACGGTTATCTGGGCGACCGTGGCCTGATGTTGCGCCACGGTACGGTGGTCGATGCGACGATCATTCATGCGCCGAGTTCGACCAAGAATAAAGACGGCAAACGCGACCCCGAAATGCATCAGACGAAGAAGGGGAACATGTATTTCTTCGGGATGAAAGCGCATATCGGCGTCGATGCCGAGTCGGGTTTGGTGCATAGCCTGGTGGGCACGGCGGCCAATGTGGCGGACGTGACGCAGGTCGATCAGTTGCTGCATGGCGAGGAATCATACGTATCTGGCGATGCCGGTTACACCGGCGTGGACAAGCGTCCTGAGCATCAGAATCGCAAGATGATCTGGTCGATTGCCGCCCGGCCCAGCAGCTATAAAAAACACGCGAAAAAGAGTTTGATCGGGCGCCTGCGGCGCACAATCGAATATGCGAAAGCACAAGTGCGGGCGAAGGTTGAGCATCCATTCCGAGTGATCAAGCGTCAGTTTGGCTATACGAAAGTGCGCTTTCGCGGCCTGATGAAAAACACCGCGCAACAGGCCACGCTATTTGCCCTGTCGAACCTGTGGATGATGCGAAAACGACTGCTGGTCGCGGGAGAGGTGCGCCTGTAATGCGGGAAAAGCGCCTTGAAAAGGCGTCGCTCAAGGGTGAAACGATGAGTTAAGAACAGGAAAGGTCTGATTTCTGACCAGCCAGCGTTTTTTGAATCTCTACCAACGAGGGCATCAAAAATCGCTGACTACTTCAGACCTTCCCTAAGTCGCCGTTACCGCAGAAACGAATATGCGCACCGAAAAATCATCTTCGCAGGCAAGCCGCTAGTCACAGAAACTACAGTCTTACCAGAACCGCTGTTGGGTCAGGCGGCTCCACCACGTCAGCAGCACCCGGTCCACTGAACCGCTGGCCGCCAGGCCCACACGTTCCTGCAGGCTCTTGCGCTCGGCGTAGTGCAGGTGGAACACCTCGGCCGTCTTGGCCTTGGTGGCCAGGTATTCGTCGCTGGTCTGCAGCGCGTCCACCAGTTGCTTGTCCAGCGCCGCCACGCCCAGCCACACCTCTCCGGTGGCAACGTCATCGATTGACAGCTGCGGGCGGTAACGCGAGACGAAGTTCTTGAACAGTTGGTGGGTGATATCCAGGTCTTCCTGAAACTTCTCCCGGCCTTTCTCGGTGTTTTCGCCGAACACCGTGAGGGTGCGCTTGTATTCACCGGCGGTCAGCACTTCAAAGTCGATGTCGTGCTTTTTAAGCAGGCGGTTGACGTTGGGTAACTGCGCGACCACACCGATGGAGCCGAGGATGGCAAACGGCGCGCTGATGATCTTCTCGCCAATGCACGCCATCATGTAGCCGCCGCTGGCCGCGATCTTGTCGATGCACACGGTCAACGGCACGCCCGCCTGGCGAATGCGCGCCAGTTGCGACGAGGCCAGGCCGTAGCTGTGCACCATGCCGCCGCCGCTTTCCAGGCGCAGCACCACTTCGTCCTCGGGCGTGACCAGGCTCAGCAACGCGGTGATTTCATGGCGCAGGCTCTCGGTGGCCGAGGCCTTGATATCGCCATCGAAATCCAGCACGAACACCCGGGGCCGGGCCTCTGGCTTCTTTTTGCTGTTCTTCTTTTCGGTTTTGCTTTCGGACTTGCGCAGGGCCTTGAGCTGGTCCTTGTCAAGCAGGGACGACTCCAGGCGCTCACGCAACCCCTTGTAGAAATCATTGAGCTTGCTGACCTGCAACTGGCCGGCGGACTTGCGACGTCCTTTACTGCGCAGCGCCGCGAAGCTGATCAGGACGACCAGAATCGCGACCACCAGGGTGACAGTTTTTGCGAGAAAGCTCGCGTATTCAGCCAGAAAATCCATGGTTCTCCTTACAAGTGCAGTGCGCCAGGCGCGGATGGCCCCAGCATACCGGCGGCACTGCCTGCAAACCAGTGCCCAAACCGCCAGCAGCCGCCCTCCAACTACCTTTTAAAACAAGCGTATGTTTTTCCATTGACAGCTTCCGGGCATCCCCATAACCTCGTCGGACGTTTCAACGTACCCAGGAAAACGGACGTGGGCAGCATCTATCTGATTCGGCATGGCCAGGCCTCTTTCGGGGCAGACGACTATGACGTCCTGTCGCCCATCGGTGTGGAACAGGCGCAGGTGCTCGGTCGTCATCTCGCCGACCTGGGGCTTGCCTTCGACCGCTGCATCGCCGGTGACCTGCGCCGCCAACAGCACACTGCCACCGCCACCTTCGAATCCTTCAGCGCCCTCGGCTTGCCGGTCCCGCCCGTGGAAACCGACAGCGCATTCAATGAATTCGACGCCGAAGCGGTGATCCGCGCGCTGCTCCCCGAGCTGTTGAGCGAAGAACCCGACGCCCTCGACATCCTGCGCAACGCCGCGCAAAACCGCCGCGAGTTCCAGCGCATCTTTGCGCTGATCATCGACCGCTGGCTGGCCGGCACTTACGACCCGCCGGGGCTGGAAAGCTGGCTGGGGTTCGTCGAGCGCGTACAGGGCGGTCTGCAGCGTCTGCTGGATAAGGCCGACGACGCCGACAAGATCGCCGTGTTCACCTCCGGCGGCACCATCACCGCCCTGCTCCACCTGATCACCCGAATGCCTGCCGCGCAGGCCTTCGAGCTGAACTGGCAAATTGTTAACACCTCGCTCAACCAGCTGAAATTCCGCGGTCGCGAGGTGGCCCTGGCTTCCTTCAACAGTCATGCGCACTTGCAACTGTTGAAGGCGCCGCAGCTCATCACGTTCCGATGAACTGCGGCCCACCGTGACCCCAAGGTCACTGGACTCTACCCTAAAGGATCGAAACCATGACTGACGTAGCCAAAGCCGTAGCAGCAATGAAAGCCAAATTCAACCCAAGCGCCGCCGAAGGTCTGGACCTGGTGTTCGGTTTCCGTATCGATGACACCAAGAACTTCTCGCTGGTGGTCAAGGACAAGACCTGCGAACTGCTGGAAGGCGAAAACCCGGACGCCCAGGTCACGCTGGTGATGGACAGCGAAACCCTGGAAGGCATCGTCGACGGCTCCACCGACGGCATGCAGGCGTTCATGGGCGGCAAGCTGCGCACCGAAGGCGACATGATGCTGGCCATGAAGCTGAGCGAATTGTTCCCGTCCTGAGTAACCGTGGGAGGGGCTCGCCCCTCCCATATCAGTTTTTCGGTTGCAGCAACAACGCCACCAACGCGCTCCACCCCGTCTGATGCGACGCCCCCAGGCCTCGCCCCGTTTCTCCATGGAAATACTCATGGAACAGCACCAGGTCGCGACTCGCCGGGTCAGCCTCCAGCTGCGCATACCCCGCCATCGAAGGCCGCAGGCCGTTTTCATCCCTTAGAAACAATCGCGTCAAGCGTTGACTCAAGCTGTCGGCGACCTCCCCCATCGACGCCAGATAACCACTCCCCGTGGGGTACTCCACCGAAAAATTATCCGCGTAGTAACGATGAAACTCGCGCAGCGACTCGATCAGCATGTAGTTCACCGGCATCCACACCGGCCCGCGCCAATTGGAATTACCGCCGTACAGGCGTGAATCGGATTCGCCGGGCTGATAGCGCGCGCTCAGGCTGTCGCCATTCATCTGCAGCGCCAGCGGCTGCTCGGCGAAGGCTTTGGACAAGGAGCGCACGCCGAACGCCGAGAGAAACTCATCGTCATCCAGCATGCGCCGCAGCAGGTCCTTGGTGCGCTCGCCGCGCAACAACGCCAGCAACAGGCGATTGCCCTGCCCCGGTTCATTCCAGCGCGACACCAGCCTGGCCAGATCAGGCCGGTGATGCATAAAGCCCAACAGCCGTTCGCGCAACCCCGCCAGGCCTTCATGCTCGCGCTGCTCCAGCACCAGCACGGCGAACAGCGGCATCAGGCCGACAATCGAGCGCAGGCGCACCGGCTCGCTGTGGCCATCGGGGCGGTGCAACACGTCGTAGAAAAACAGGTCCTGCTCATCCCACAGGCCTTCGGCGCTGTCGTCGACGCGGTTGATGGCGCCGGCGATATACAGGAAGTGCTCGAAGAACTTCACCGCAATGTCGACGTACACCGCATTGCGCCTGGCCAGTTCCAGGCCGATGCGCATCAGGTCCAGCGCATAGGCTGCCACCCACGCGGTGCCATCGGCCTGATCCAGTTGATAACCCGGTGGCAACGTCGCCGAGCGGTCGAACAAGGCAATGTTGTCCAGGCCCAGAAACCCGCCCTGAAACAGGTTGCGCCCCTCGGCATCCTTGCGGTTGACCCACCAGGAAAAATTCAGCAGCAGCTTGTGGAAAATCCGCTCGAGAAAATCCATATCGCCGACGCCCGTGAGCGCCTTGTCCTGCTGATACACGCGCCAGCTGGCCCAGGCATGCACCGGCGGGTTGGCATCGTCGAAACGCCACTCATAGGCCGGCAACTGGCCATTGGGGTGCATGAAGCGGTCCTTCACCAACAGCAGCAGTTGTTGCTTGGCATAGCCCGGGTCGATCAGGGCAAACGCCACCGCCTGGAAGCCCTGATCCCAGGACGCGTACCACGGGTATTCCCAGGTGTCAGGCATTGAGAGGATGTCGAAGTTGGACAAGTGCCGCCAATGGGTATTGCGAATGTGCAAGCGCTCGGGCGGCGGCGCCGGTTGGGCCGGGTCGCCGTCGAGCCACTGGTTCACATCGAAATAATAGAGCTGCTTGGACCACAGCAGGCCGGCCAGGGCCTGACGCTGCACATTGCGTGCGTCTTCATCGACGAGGCCCTGTTGCAGGGCGGCGTAGAAGTCATCGGTTTCCTCGCGGCGCTGGTCGAACAGCTTGCGCGCATTGACCTCAGGCGCGCCCACCGGCGCAAAGCGCAGGTAGACCGTTTTGCTTTCCAGCCCCGCCAGCTCCAGGATGAAACGCGCGGCGACCTTGGTGCCCGCGTCACGCCGAATGGCGGCCTGCACACCGTCCACCACGTAATCGTTGATGCCATCCTTGAACGGCCCGGGCGCGGCTTGCCCGTCAAGCCTGGGGTAGTTGGTTTCGTTCTCGCAGAACAGCCATTCCACGCCGTCCTGGCCCCAGGCGCCGAGCTGGTAATCGGGCAATTCATGATGACGCGCGAGCACGCGCTCACCGTCGAGTTTCAATTGCGGCTTGGCGGCGTCAGCGGTCCAGCTCCAGTCGTTGCGCGCCCACACCTGGGGCAGCACCTGCAGGCGCGTCGGCTGCTCGGCGCGGTTGTGCACGGTGACGCGCATACAAATATCGTCCGGCTGATGCTTGGCGTACTCGACGCTGACGTCGCAATAGCGGTTGTCTGCAAACACGCCGGTGTCGAGGATTTCATACTCGGCATCACCCAGCCCGCGTCGCGCGTTTTCGCTGATCAGGTCGGCATAGGGAAACGCTGCATGGGGGTATTTGTAGAGCATGCGCATATAGGCATGGCTCGGCACGCCGTCGACGAAAAAGTACAGCTCCTTGACGTCCTCACCGTGGTTGCCCTCGGCGTTGTTCAGGCCGAACAGGCGCTCCTTGAGGATCACATCGCGCTCGTTCCACAGCGCCAGGCCCAGGCACCAGCGCTGCGCCCTGTCACTGAAACCGGCCAGGCCATCCTCGCCCCAGCGGTAGGCGCGGCTGCGCGCATGTTCATGGGGGAAGTAGCGCCAGGCATCGCCGTCGGCGCTGTAGTCTTCGCGCACCGTGCCCCATTGGCGCTCACTCAAATACGGCCCCCACGCGCGCCAATCCTCGGCATCCTCGGTCGCCAGGCGCTGGCCTTCAACCGTTTCACGTAGTCGGGTATTGGGTGTGGCCGTCATGGAGTCCTCCGTCGCCTGCCTGATAGACGCAGTGTAGAGCCCAACCGCGCGCGGATGCACATGAAGACTTGGAAGACACCTTTCATTCATTTGCAGAATGAAGTCCTGAGGATTCTTCGTTTGCACGCGCACCCCGCGCCCAACAAAATCCCGTGAACGGCCACGCTCATCGCCACTGCCATCAGGAATTTTTCTATGTCCAGCACCGCCCACGTCAGCCCCGACGACATTCGCAAAGGTTTCTCCAGGGCCATGTCCGACATGTACCGCGATGAAGTGCCGCTTTATGGCGCGCTGCTGGAGCTGGTGGCCGAGACCAACCGCCGCGTACTCGACAGCGACCCGGGCCTGGCGCAACAGCTGCAACGCACTGGCGAACGCCAGCGTCTGGACATGGAACGCCACGGCGCCATTCGTGTGGGCACGGCTGCCGAGCTGGCAACCCTGCGCCGGCTATTCGCGGTAATGGGCATGCAGCCGGTGGGCTACTACGATCTGACCCCGGCCGGGGTGCCGGTGCATTCCACGGCGTTTCGTGCGGTGCATGAAAGCGCGTTGCAAACCAGCCCGTTCCGCGTATTCACCTCGCTGCTGCGCCTGGAACTGATCGAAAACCCCGAGCTGCGCGCCTTCGCCGAAACCGCCCTGGCCAAACGTTCGATCTTCACCCCGGGCGCTTTGGCGCTGATCGAACACGCCGAGCAACACGGCGGCCTCAACGCCGCGCAGGCCGATGAATTCATCCGCCAGGCCCTGGAGACTTTTCGCTGGCACCACACTGCTACCGTCACCGGCGCGCAGTACCGGCAATTGAGTGACCAGCACCGCCTGATCGCCGATGTGGTGGCCTTCAAGGGCCCGCACATCAATCACCTGACCCCGCGCACCCTGGACATCGACCAGGTGCAGGCCGCGATGCCCGGCAAAGGCATCACGCCCAAGGCGGTGATCGAAGGACCGCCGCGCCGCCGCTGCCCGATCCTGCTGCGCCAGACCAGCTTCAAGGCGCTGGACGAACCCATCGCCTTCACCGATGCCCACGGCAGCCACAGCGCGCGCTTCGGCGAAATCGAACAACGCGGCGTCGCCCTCACCCCCAAGGGCCGCGCGCTGTACGACCAACTGCTGAACGCCGCGCGCGAGGAACTGGGTGCCTTTCCCAACGAGGCCAACGCCGGGCGCTACACGCAGTTGATGGCACAGCACTTCCAGGCGTTCCCCGACGATCATGGGCTGATGCGTGAACA
Organism: Pseudomonas sp. PvP025; assembly: GCF_017832155.1. Lineage (NCBI taxonomy): Bacteria > Pseudomonadati > Pseudomonadota > Gammaproteobacteria > Pseudomonadales > Pseudomonadaceae > Pseudomonas > Pseudomonas sp. PvP025. The sequence continues at coordinate 1,781,884 of NZ_JAFIBJ010000001.1, forward strand.
GGGCCTGGCCTATTTTCGTTATTTCGCCACCGAGCAGGGCCTGGCAGCACGCGGCCAGGCCGACCGGCCGCACACGCTGGAGGCACTTTTGCGCGCCGGCCATGTGGCGATTGAACCCTTGGTGTATGAGGATTTTCTGCCGGTGAGTGCGGCGGGGATTTTCCAGTCGAATTTGGGGGATGCGGCGCAGAGTCACTATGCGGCGAACTCGAACCAGGCCGAGTTCGAGCAGGCGCTGGGGTGCAGGACAATCGATGAATTGCAGTTGTATGCACAGACGCAGCAGCGTTCCATCGACGCCTGCACCCAGGCATTGCTGTAGGAGCAAGCGTGCTCCTACAGCCGTTGGCATTCAGCTCAGGCGGCCGCTGATCTCGTCCTTGATCAACAGGCGTTTCTTCTTGAGCTTCTCTACATCCTCATCGTTGGCACTGGCTTTTTCCGCCTCCAGCACGTCCTTGTCGGCGGCGTCATAGCGAGTGAGCAGCGCGTCCAGCCGTTTATCGTTCGCCCTGTGTTTGTGAACGTCGTCCTTGCTCATCCCCAGGTCCTGATACAGGTCGTGTTTAACTGGCATGGCCTACCTCCGCACGTTGATCAATGGCTTACGCCTTTGAAACTAGCCCATTCCTGACGCGCTTGTCATGTTTCAAGCCCATCGGTTCCGTTCGTCGCGGCGCGAAGGATGGGATCAAACCTTTGCGCTGAGCTGCCCTCCACTGTAGATCGCCACCCAAGGGAGACCGGTTCATGAATCACGCTGCCACCGCTGTCGACACCCAATGCATCAACACCCTCCGCACCCTGGCCATGGACGCTGTGCAGAAGGCCAACTCCGGCCATCCGGGCACGCCCATGGGCCTGGCGCCGGTGGGGTATACGCTGTGGAGTCGATTCCTGCGCTATCACCCCGAGCACCCGGACTGGCCCAACCGCGACCGCTTTGTGCTGTCGGTGGGCCATGCGTCGATGCTGCTGTATTCGCTGTTGCACCTGGCCGGTGTGGTCGAGATCGACGCCCACGGCAAGCGCAGCGGCCAGCCGGCAATCAGCCTGGACGATATCAAGCAGTTCCGGCAGATGAGTTCCAAAACCCCAGGGCACCCCGAGTACCGCATGACCACTGGCGTGGAGACCACCACCGGCCCGCTCGGCCAGGGCTGCGCCAACAGCGTCGGCATGGCGATGGCCGAGCGCTGGCTGGCCAAGCGCTTCAACCGCGACGGTCAGGTGCTGTTCGATTACAACGTCTACACCCTGTGCGGCGACGGCGACATGATGGAAGGCATCAGCAGCGAAGCCGCGTCGATGGCCGGCCACTTGAAGCTGGATAACCTGTGCTGGATCTACGACAACAACACCATCAGCATCGAAGGCCACACGGAACTGGCGTTCAGCGAAGACGTGATCAAACGCTTCCAGGCCTATGGCTGGCACACCCTGCACGTCACCGATGCCAATGATTTGCAGGCATTGAGCGACGCATTGACCACCTTCCAGGCCAACACCGGCGCGCCGACCCTTATTGTGGTGGACAGCGTGATCGGCTACGGCTCGCCGCACAAACACAACACCGCAGCGGCCCACGGCGAGCCGTTGGGTGACGACGAAATTCGCCTGACCAAGGCGGCCTACGGCTGGCCGGAAGATTCCAGCTTCCTGGTGCCCGAAGTCGCGCGTACGGTATTGCGTGACGCGCTGCAAGAGCGTGCCGAGCCTTTGTTTGCGCAGTGGAACCAGACCCTGTCGCGCCTCGACCCGCAACTGGCCGATGAACTGCAGCGCATGCGCGCCGGCGAAATGCCCGCGCAGTGGCAGGCGCAACTGCCCGACTATGCGGCCGACGCCAAGGGCGTGGCCAGCCGCGCCGCCGGTGGCGAGGTGCTGAACGCCTTCGCCCAGCAGATTCCCTGGCTGCTCGGCGGTTCGGCGGATTTGTCGCCTTCGACCAAGACCAACCTCACCTTCGACGGCGCCGGGCGTTTCAGCGCCGATGACTATAGCGGGCGCAACCTGCACTTCGGCATCCGCGAACACGCCATGGGCGCGATTGCCAACGGTATGGCGCTGTCCTACCTGCGGCCGTACACCTCGACCTTCCTGGTGTTCAGCGACTACATGAAACCGCCGATCCGCCTGGCGGCGATCATGGAACTGCCGGTGGTGTTCGTGTTTACCCATGACTCGATCGGCGTGGGCGAAGACGGCCCCACTCACCAGCCCATCGAGCACCTGACCCAACTGCGCGCCACACCGGGACTGCTGACCCTGCGCCCGGGCGATGCAAATGAAACCCTGGAAGTGTGGAAAGTGGCGCTGGCGCAAACCCATCGGCCCAGTTGTGTGGTGCTCTCGCGCCAGCCGCTGCCGACCCTGGACCGTACGAAGTACGCAGCCGCCAGCGGCGCGGCCAAGGGTGCCTATGTGCTGGCGGGTGCCGAGCAACCTCAAGTGCTGCTGTTGGCGACGGGCAGTGAAGTGAGCCTGGCGGTGGCGGCGTATGAACAGCTCAAGGGTGAAGGGATTGCCGCGCAGGTCGTCTCGATGCCCAGTTGGGAACTGTTCGAAGACCAGGACCAGGCCTACCGCGACAGCGTCTTGCCGCCCGCGGTGAAAGCCCGCGTGGTGGTGGAACAGGCCGGCCCGCTGGGCTGGGACCGCTATGTCGGGCAGACCGGCGCCAAAGTGGTGATGAACAGCTTCGGCGCCTCGGCCCCACTGGCCAAACTGCAGGAGAAGTTCGGCTTCACCGTGGAAAATGTGGTCAAGCAGGCCAAGCAGCAAATCCAGCTGAATCAACACTGATCCACCTGTGGGAGGGGCTTGCTCCCGATGGCGGTGTCACAGTCAACATCTGCATTGACTGACCCACCGCTATCGGGAGCAAGCCCCCTCCCACATTGGCCGAAGGTGGCCGCACAGGTTCGGGATCACCTGAGATTTACTCAAGAAGCCCAAACACACATCCAACTGACCCAACACCCTCTCACAAGTGACCTTCCCTGGTTGTTAGACCCGCTCGCGCGCCAGAAACGGCGCGGTGCGGCTTTTCTTGCTCCTGGCGACCTTTTGCGGCGTGCCACAGGCAACCACGGTGCCGCCCTCATCGCCGGCCCCCGGCCCGATGTCGATCACCCAGTCGCTCTGGGCCACTACGCGCATTTCATGCTCCACCACAACCACCGTGTGCCCTGCGTCCACCAGTTGATTGAGCTGGCTGAGCAAGCGGTCGACGTCGCGGGGATGCAATCCGGTGGTCGGCTCGTCGAGCACATACAAGGTCGCGCCCCGGGCATTGCGTTGCAGCTCGGTGGCGAGCTTGATGCGTTGCGCTTCGCCACCGGACAGCTCGGTCGCCGGCTGACCCAGGCGCAAGTAGCCCAAACCGATATCGCGCAGCACCTGCAGTGAACGCAGCACAGCAGGTTGCTCGGCGAACACCTCGACCGCCTGTTCCACCGTCAGCCCCAGCACCTGGGCGATGCTCAGGCCTTGCCATTTGATCGCCAGGGTCTCGGGGTTGTAGCGCGCACCGTGACAGGTCGGGCATGGCGCGTACACGCTGGGCATGAACAGCAACTCAACGCTGACAAACCCTTCACCCTCGCACTGCGGGCAACGGCCCTTGGCGACGTTGAACGAGAACTGTCCCGCGTCATAACCGTGCTTCGTGGCCGCCGGCGTGGCGGCAAACAGTTTGCGCACGTTGTCGAACAGCCCGGTGTAGGTTGCCAGATTGGAACGCGGCGTACGGCCGATGGGTTTCTGGTCCACCTGCACCAGCCGACGGATATGCTCGAGCCCGGAGCGGATGTGCCCGCCACTGGTTTGCGGGGCGTCGTCCTCCAGGCTGGGTTCTTCGTCATTGACCACCCGGCTGCCGAGGCCGCTGCCCACCAGGTCCAGCAGCGCCTGGCTGACCAGGCTGGATTTGCCCGAGCCGGAAATACCGGTCACCGCCGTGAAACAGCCCAACGGGAAATCCACCTTCACGTCATTGAGGTTGTTGCGCGTCACCCCTTCCAGCTGCAACCACTGGGCGGGCTCACGGCGCGTCGAGGGCAACGCCTGCCCTTCGGCAAACAGGTACGCGCGGGTCTGCGAAGCCTGCACGTGCGCCAGCCCGGCCGGCGGGCCGCTGTACAGCACTTGCCCGCCGTGTTCGCCGGCGGCCGGGCCCACGTCGATCAGCCAGTCGGCGCGGCGCATGGTTTCCAGGTCATGCTCCACCACGAACAGCGAATTGCCGGCGGCTTTCAGGCGCTCGAGCGCGGTGAACAGCGCCTCGCCATCGGCCGGGTGCAGGCCCGCCGAGGGCTCGTCCAGCACATAGATCACGCCGAACAACTGCGAGCCCAATTGCGTGGCCAGGCGCAAACGCTGCAACTCGCCGGACGACAGGGTCGGCGTGCTGCGCTCCAGGGACAGGTAACCCAGGCCCAGGTCGATCAAGGTGCTGACCCGTTCGAGCAGGTCCTGGGCGATGCGTTGCGCGGCCAGGCGTTTCTCCACCGACAACTTCATGCGGTCCTGCCCTGCCGCCACCGGGCGCAACAGTTCGGCCAGTTGCGAAAGAGACAGCTGCGACAACTCGCCGATATCCACCCCGGCAAATTTCACCGACAGCGCCGCACGCGTCAGGCGCTTGCCCTCGCACAGCGGGCAGGCGCTGCCTTGCATGAACTGCGACACGCGCTTTTTCATCAGCGCGCTTTGGGTGTGACTGAAGGTGTGCAGGATATAGCGCCGCGCACCGCTGAATGTGCCCTGGTAACTCGGCTCCAGCTTGCGCTTCAACGCGTCGCGGGTCTGCGCCGGGGTGAAGCCGGCGTACACCGGCACCGTCGGGGTTTCTTCGGTGAAGAGGATCCAGTCACGCTGCTTTTTCGGCAGGTCGCGCCAGGGGATATCGACGTCATAGCCCAGGGTCACGAGGATGTCGCGCAGGTTCTGGCCCTGCCACGCCAACGGCCAGGCGGCCACCGCACGCTGGCGGATCGTCAATGAGGGATCGGGCACCATCAGCGCCTCGGTCACCTCATACACGCGGCCCAGGCCATGGCACTCCGGGCAGGCGCCCTGGGGCAGGTTCGGCGAAAAGTCCTCGGCATACAGCATCGCCTGGCCCGGCGGGTAGCTGCCGGCGCGCGAATACAGCATGCGGATCAGGCTCGACAAGGTGGTCACACTGCCCACCGAGGAACGCGCGCTCGGCGTGCCGCGCTGTTGTTGCAGGGCCACGGCCGGCGGCAGGCCTTCGATGGAATCCACGTCCGGCACGCCGACCTGATCGATCAGGCGCCGCGCATAAGGCGCCACCGACTCGAAATAACGGCGCTGGGCCTCGGCATACACCGTGGAAAACGCCAGTGACGACTTGCCGGAACCTGACACGCCGGTAAACACCACCAGGGCATCCCGTGGAATATCCACGTCGACGTTGCGCAGGTTGTGTTCGCGGGCGCCGCGTACCCGGACGAAACCTGGGCGTTGGACGGAGATCGGGGGAATGCTGCGCGGTGAAGTCATTGGCAACCTTGTCGTGCGGTAAGCATGCTGCGCACCCGTAGCGTGAGGGCTTCGGGGCTGTAGGGCTTGCTCAGCAGATGAATGTCGGGGCTCAGCAGGTGGTTGCTGGAGAGAATGTCGCGGGTGTGGCCGGAGGTGAACAGCACCGGCACCGGCGGCTGTTGCTGGCGAGCCCAGTCGGCCAGGTCGGTACTTTTGACCCGGCCCGGCATCACCACGTCGGTAAAGATCAGTTCCGGTTGCAGGCCGGTTTGCAGCTTTTGCATGGCCTGGTCGCCGTCGTCGGCGGTGAGCACGGTGTAGCCCGACTGTTCGAGCACTTCCACCACGGTGAGGCGCACGCCTTCGTTATCCTCGACCACCAGGATGGTTTCCTGGCCGCCGACAGTCTCCACGGGCTCATCCACCGACTCCCCGCATTCCTCACCAAGGCTGCGCGGGAAATACAACTGCACCACGGTGCCCTTGCCTTCGGCGCTGCACACGTCGACATGCCCGCCGCTTTGGCGCACAAAGCCGAACACCATGCTCAAGCCCAGCCCGGTGCCGTGGCCGTCGCGCTTGGTGGTGAAGAACGGTTCGAACACCTTGGCCTGGATCGCCGGTGACATGCCCACCCCGGTGTCGCTCACCGACAGGCGCACGTACTCGCCGGGGCTGATGCTTTTGCCCACGCAATCCTTGGGATTGAGGATGATGTTTTCGCCACTGATGCGAATCACGCCTTCGCCTTTCATGGCGTCCCGCGCGTTGATCGCCAGATTGAGCAGGGCATTTTCCAGCTGGTTGCGGTCGACGTGAATGCGCCACGGGTCGCGCGGCAGTTGCACATCGATATGGATGGTTTCACCCAGCGCACGCTGCAACAGCTCGCCGAGGCTTTCATAAATGCGCAAAGGGTTGTACACCGCCGGCGACAGCGGCTGACGACGGGCAAACGCGAGCAATTGCGAGGACAGCTTGGCGCCCCGCTCCACGGCGGCGATGGCCGCCGTGACGCGGCGCTGTACCTGAGGGTTATCCGGCTCATGCCGGGCCAGCAGGTGCAGGTTGCCGGCGATCACTTGCAGCAGATTGTTAAAGTCGTGGGCCACGCCGCCGGTCAGGCCGCCGATGGCTTCGAGTTTCTGCGACTGGCGCAACTGTTCCTCGGCGGTCGAACGCGCCTGCACTTCGGCGGCGACGCGCTGCTCAAGGTTGTGGGTGAGCTCCTGGCGCACCCGCTCGGACTTCACCAGTTCGGTGGTCTCCACCACAATCGCCAACACCCCGGCCGGTTGCTGGTTGTCGCCGGCAACCGGGCTGTAATAAAGGTCGAGCCACAGGGTTTCGGGCCTGCCGTGACGCGACAGCACCAGTTCCTTGTTGTTGAACGACAGGGTGCCGCCGGCCAGGCAGGTGTCCACCACATGCCGGTTGAACTCGGCCACTTCCGGCCAGCCCTGCTCCACCGGCGTGCCTAGCAGGTAGGGATGGCGCCCGCCGGCGAACACCGAATAGCTGTCGTTGTAGATCATGTAACCCGCCCGCCCCCACAGCATCACCATCGGCACGGGAGATGCGAGCATCATCTGCACCGTGCAAGCCAGACTGGTCGACCATTCGTCGAGCGGCCCCAGGTCGGTGTTCGACCAGTCGAACGCGCGAATGCGTTGGGCCATTTCACCGGCCCAGCCTTCACAGTCATGGGGGTTGGATAAAAATTGCATGGTTGGGCTCTGCACAAAGAGGACGTTTGCAAGGTTTGGAGCATGCCAGTTGTAGATGGTTTCATCCGGACTTATTTAGGGCGCAAACACTATGCAATCAACGGCTTCAATGGAAATCCCGGCTGCGCACATGGATGCCGTCCAGCAGCGGCGTGAGGTCGGTGAGACGCCCGGCGATCAGGTGCCGCACTTCGCCCACCGCCTCCCAGCGCCCATCCACCTTGAGCAGGCGCGAACCCACCAGGGCCTGGCGCTGGCGCTCGGCGAGGTCGCGCCAGACCACCACATTGAGGTTGCCGAATTCATCTTCCAGGGTGACGAAGGTCACGCCGCTGGCAGTGCCGGGCCTTTGCCGCCCCGTGACCAGCCCCGCCACACTGACGTTGCGCCCATGCTCCACCGTCGCCAGCTCGCGGGAACTGCGACAACGCCGCTTGCGCAACTCCGCGCGCAGCAAGGCCAGCGGGTGCGGGCCCAGGGTGGTGCCGAGGGTGGCGTAGTCGGCGTACAGGTCTTCGCCCAACGTTGGCGCGGGCAATGCCACCGGGGTTGCGTCGGCGCCGGGCAGGCCGGCAAACAGCCCCAGCTGTTTATGCACCCCGGCCACGTCCCAGCGCGCCTGGTGCCGGTTGCCGGCCAGCGCACGTAATGCACCGGCATCGGCCAGCAGGGCCTGGGCACGCGAATCCAGCCCGGCCCGCTCGTCGAGGTCGGCAATGTCGCCGAACACACGACGCCCGCGCGCGGCCTCGATGCGCCGCGCGTCGTCTTCGCGAAACCCCGAGATCATGCGCAGCCCCAGGCGAATCGCCGGTTGCTGGCCGTCGATGGGCTCCAGGCTGCAATCCCAGTCACTGGCGAGCACGTCCACCGGGCGGATCTGCAGGCGATGGCGGCGTGCGTCCTGCAGGATCTGGTCCGGGCTGTAGAAACCCATAGGCCAGCTGTTGATCAGCGCACAGGCGAACGCCGCCGGCTCATGGCACTTGAGCCAGCAACTGGCGTAGGTCAGCAGGGCAAAGCTGGCCGCGTGGGATTCGGGAAAACCATAGCTGCCAAAGCCCTTGATCTGCTCGAAGATCTGCGCGGCAAAGGCTTCGGTGTAGCCGTTCTTCATCATGCCGGTGCGCAGGCGTTCCTGATGGGGCTCCAGCCCGCCATGGCGTTTCCAGGCAGCCATGGAACGGCGCAACTGGTCGGCCTCGCCGGGGCTGTAGTCGGCGGCGACCATGGCGATCTGCATCACCTGTTCCTGGAACAGCGGGATGCCCAGAGTGCGTTCCAGCACCTCTTCTAAGGCAGGCGACGGATAAGTCGTGGGTTCTTCTTTATTACGCCGACGCAGATACGGATGCACCATGCCGCCCTGAATCGGCCCGGGCCGTACGATGGCGACTTCAATCACCAGGTCGTAAAACGTCTGCGGCTTGAGCCTGGGCAACATCGACATCTGCGCCCGCGACTCGATCTGGAACACACCGATGGTGTCGGCCTTGCTGATCATCGCGTAGGTGGCCGGGTCTTCCTTGGGGATCGACGCCAGCGTCAGGTCCCGGTTGCGGTGGCGGCGCAGCAGGTCGAAGCAGCGACGGATCGCGCTGAGCATGCCCAGGGCGAGGATATCCACCTTGAGCAGGCCCACGGCGTCGAGGTCGTCCTTGTCCCACTGGATGATGGTGCGCTCGGCCATGGCCGCGTTTTCCACCGGCACCAGGGTGTCCAGCGGATGTTCGGAAATCACGAAGCCGCCGGGGTGCTGGGACAGGTGCCGGGGAAAGCCGATCAACTGTTGGGTCAGCGTGAGCACCCGGCGCAGGATCGGGCTGTCCGGGTCGAAGCCGCTTTCACGCAGGCGTGCCAGCGGTGGCGCATCATCACTCCAGCGCCCGCAGCACTCGGCCAGCGCGTTGATCTGGTCGGCGGGCAAGCCCAGGGCCTTGGCCACATCGCGCACTGCGCCGGCCGCGTGATAACTGCTGACCACCGCCGTCAACGCCGCGCGGGCACGCCCGTAGCGTTGGAACACGTATTGCAGCACCTCCTCGCGGCGTTCGTGCTCGAAGTCGACGTCTATGTCCGGCGGTTCGTTGCGCTCCCTGGACAGGAAGCGCTCGAACAGCAGCCGGGTCAGGCTCGGGTCGATTTCGGTGATGCCCAGGGCAAAGCACACCGCCGAATTGGCCGCGGAGCCGCGCCCCTGGCACAGGATCGAACGGCTGCGGGCGAAACGTACGATGTCGTGCACCGTGAGGAAGTAGCTTTCGTAGCCCAGCTCGCTGATCAGCGCCAGCTCGATGTTGATCTGCTCCAGGGTGCCGGCCTCGACGCCCTGGGGCCAGCGCCGGGCAATGCCTTCTTCGGTGAGGGTACGCAGCCAGCTCTTGGCGCTGTGGCCGTCGGGCACCAGCTCGCGCGGATAGTGGTAGCGCAACTGGCCGAGGTCGAAGGTGCAGCGGCGGGCGATGGCCAGGGTTTCGTCGAGCAAGGCCTGGGGGTACAGCGCGGCCAGGACCTCGCGGCTGCGCAGGTGGCGTTCGCCATTGGGGTGCAGGCGCGTGCCGGCTTCGGCCACCGGTACGTGATGGCGGATGGCGGTCATGGTGTCTTGCAGGGCCCGGCGACCGCGCGCATGCATGTGCACATCGCCACAGGCCACCGCCGGGATGTGCAGGCTGGCGGCCAGTTGCAGGCGCTGCTCCAGATGGCGCGCATCGTCCTGGCCGCAGTGCAGGTGCACCGCCAGCCACAGGCCGTCGACGAAGGTGCGGCGCAGCCATTGGATATCGGCCTGGGTATTGCCGTCTTCGGCCACCCACAGCGCCAGCAGGCCGGAAAACGGTGTGTCGAAGTCCTCCCGCAGCAGGCGATAACCGCCCTTTTCGGCACGCCGCCGGGCCAGGGTGATCAGCCGGCACAGGTGCTGGTAACCGATGAGGTCCTGCACCAGCAACACCAGTCTCGGGCCGTTTTCGATGCGCATCTCGCTGCCGATGATCAGCGGCACCTCCACCGCCTTCGCCGCCTGCCAGGCCCGCACGATGCCCGACAAGGTGCACTCATCGGTGATCGCCAGCGCGCGGTAACCCTGTTGTTTGGCACGCTCGAACAACTCCAGCGCACTCGAGGCGCCGCGCTGGAAGCTGAAGTTGGACAGGCAGTGCAGTTCGGCGTAGTTCATGCAAACCAGCCTTGCAGCCATAACCCGTCGCTTTGCCCCACGCTGCGGTAGGCCCAGCCCTGCTGACCGGCGCGGGTCTGGATCAGGTAGTAGTCGCGGCGGATGTCGGCGCCGTCCCACCAGCCGGATTCGATGCGTTCCGGGCCCATCAGAATCTGCACCCCCTGCTCGGCCAGCAGGGTTGGTTCGCGCAGCAGCCAGCCGGGGCGTTGCACCTTGTTCAGGGGTGGGCAGGGGTGTTTGTCGACCACCGCCTGCCAGGCACATTCGGGGCGGTGATCGGCATGAAAACGCAGGCCCTGCACCGCCTCATCCCCCAGGCGCGCGCGCAGGCGTTCGCGCAACTGTTCCCACGGCAGGGTTTGTTGCGGGCGGTCGTCGAACAGGTCCTGGCGCTGGGGCACGAACAACGGCAGGTCCTCGGCCACCAGGCGAAAGCCGCGTACCGGCGCGGTAACCTGCACCTGCTCAAGCCGCCCGCGAGCCAGCTCGAACAGCATCGCCGGTTCGCGCTCGGCGCTGAGCAGGCCGACCTTGATCACGCTGTCCGGCGCCTGGGCGTGTTCCAGGTGCAGGTCGAACCGTTGCACGCCGCTGTCGCGACCGCAGAGGAAGGCTGATAGATCGCCGGTCAGGCGGCGCAAGGGAAACAGCAGCGCCTGGTGGGAGTGCACGTCGAAATTCAATTCGATACGCGCATCGAACTGGTCCGGCGGCTGATAGAAGGCCAGGGCCAGGGGGCGCTGCCCGGTCAATGTATCCAGGTGCTGCAGCAGCCCGGCGTCAAAGCGCCGCGCCAGGGTATGCCGGGGCAGCGCCTGCACCTGGGCCAGCGTGCGCAGGCCCATGCGCGACAAGGCGGTGGCGGCCTGCGGGTTCAGGCCTGCACGGTCGATGGGCAGCGGCGCCAGGGCGTGCAGCAAGGCGCTGTCATCGGCCACGGCCAGGCCATCGTAGAGGTTCGCCAGCACCCGCGCCGCCGCCGGGTTGGGGGCGGCGACGATGCGGTGGCGAAACCCCAGTTCGGTGAGTTCCTTGCGCAAGCGCGCCTCGAACTGCGGCCAGGGCCCGAACAGGCCCAGGCTCGACTCGATCTCGAACAGCAGCGCACGCGGATAAAACACACTGACCTGGGAACTGAAACGGTAGGCCCAGGCCGCGAGAAACTGTTGCCAGTGTTCGATTTGAACCGGGTCGTACTCGGCGCTGGCAAAGGTTTTGCTCAGCGCATGGGCGGCCGTCAGCGACTGACCGGGGCGCAAGCCCAAGGCGCGCGCGGCGGCATTGGCCGTTTGCACGACGCGGCGCTGCGGCGTGCCCGCCAGCAGCACCAGCGGTTGGTCCGGCTCGGGATGCAGACGCTGCACCCCGTCCAGCGCCAATTGCGGGAAGACAATACACACCCAGCGCATGGCAACCTCAGTGCCCGGCCAGCGCAATCGGCGCCGGATGGGCCAGCCCGCCCCGGCACTTGAGCACGCGCACCTGCGCAGGCCGCGCCTCGACCGCCAGACGCAGAGCCGCCGGCGACGCATTGACCGCCTCGCCCAATGCGCGCCAGGCAAACGCCAGGGTCTGCCCGGTTTCCGCCGCCACCTGCAGGCGGCGCAAGGCGCGGTCATCGGCCTTGCGCGGCCAGCACAGCACCGCGCCGCAACTGCCGGAACGCAGGCACTGTTCCGCCGCCCACAGCGCGTCGCGTTCCTCGGCCTGGATGACGGCGAGCTGGCGCAGGTCTACCCCGGCGTTGTGCCAGGCATGGGCGTACGGCGTGTAAGGCGGCGCCACCAGCACGATGCGCTCCCCCGCCGCCGACAGGCGCGCCAGGGTCGGCAGCACCAGTTGCAATTCGCCTACGCCCTCCGTGGCCATCAGGATTTCGCTGAGGGCTGACTCCGGCCAGCCACCGCTGGGCAGCACCGCATCCAGCGCCGCCAGCCCCGTGGGGTGCACGCTGGCCGGTGGCGCGGCGGGCCGGCCTTTCCACACGCGGCCGCCATTGAACAGCGTGTCCAGCGCAATGACGGCGCCCATCAACCCTGCCTCACCAGGCCGCAGAACACCCCTTCGATGGCCAGGTCCTGGTCAGGCCCCACCACGATGGGCTGATACGCAGGGTTGCGCGGCAACAGGCGCACGCTGTCGCCATGGCGCTCGAACCGCTTGATGGTGACTTCGCCATCCAGGCGCGCCACCACGATCTGCCCGTTTACGGCCTCGGCACTGCGGCGCACGCCCACCAGGTCACCGTCGAGAATGCCGTCTTCGATCATCGAATCGCCCTGCACCCGCAGCAGGTAATCCGGAGTTTTGGCGAACGTGGTCGGGTCCAGTTGCAGGCGGCTGTGCACCTCGGCATCGGCACCGATGGGCAGCCCGGCGGCCACGCGACCGAGCACCGGAACATCCAGCCAGTCGGGCCGCGCCGGCTGATTGAGCAGGCGAATGCCACGGGCCTGGTTGGGGTTGACCTCGATAAAACCGGCTTCAGTCAGCGCCAGCACATGCTTGCGTGCCACGCTGCGCGAGGCAAAGCCGAACGCCTCGGCGATCTCGGCGAGGCTGGGAGGCTGCCCTTGCTGCGCGATGCGATCGCGGATAAAGGTCAGGATGGCGGTACGGCGTGGGGTTAGAGTCGTCATGGAGTACATTTGTACTCCTGCGGGAAATTTCTGACAATTACCGGCAGTCGGGAGACCGGTACGGATTGCATGACTGCCCGGTGTCAGGGCTTTGAAAGTGTGCGAATGAAGTGACGCTTTATCTTTGTCCGCTTATATAAGCCACCTCTAGAATTGTGCGTCGGCGTAGTACCGTTCTTACACTTATTTCATGGCGAACTATAGGAACGTTCTAATTAACTGTTTTGCGGCGTTTACCTATGGCGGCAGTTTCTTCGGCTCAGTAAGTTGCTCGACCGAATAACGTTAAGCCGCACACCTGCCAATCCTTATCGTGAGTTAGTTGGGTTCTTCCAACTTAATCAAGATCAGGCAGGGCGGACGCTGGAGACAGTGAATGCTTGCATTGCCAGTGCCTTCCTGGTTCGACATAGAGTCACGCTTGACCCATGCAATGGGTTATCAGTCAGGCGCCAGCTTTCGTACCGCGTATAACGAGTCTGTTCCCTCTCTCGCGTTTAACCTGCGTCGGCTTAAATGCATCAGAACGGCTTTCATCCATGCCGAGTGGGAAGCCGCCGATCTTTTGAGACGACGCTTCGCTGACCTGGACATATCCAGCGTCCTTAACGATTTGATCGACGCCGTCGCTCAAATGGCGATGATTGTGGCCGGGAGCGTTTTAACCGGTGCTGTGATCGGTGCCGGCGTGGGCGTGCTGGGCGCTGGTGCCGGCGCCATTCCGCTGGGCGCCACCGGTGCTGCCCTGGGCTTGCAAGTCGCCGGCGGGATCCTGAGTGTGCTTGGGTTGGCCGCACTGACGGAGTTCTTTGCCGAGGGATTGCCTGCAATTGCCGAGTATTACCTCAGGGGCATTCGCACCGCCTGGGGCGCACCGCGTGGTGAAGAGGGGCTGACGGCCTATAGCCATGACGATTCTTTCGCCATTTATTGCGCCTCCCAGGAAATCGCGAAGGGCCATGTAGAAGCCGTCATCCTGCTGCTGGGCGCCATTGTCAGCTACCTCACGCGCGGTCGCGGCGACGCGCACGCCCTCGCCCAACAAATGCAAGCCAGCGCCAAAGGCAAGCGACTGGGCGCCTGGGTACTGAAACATGAAGAAGCCCTGAAAAATCGTCCGGAACTGCAAACGGCAAGATCGCACACTGGGTCGTATGTGCCTCAGCAGCCTGCTCCGGTAGCCACTCCTGCAAAATCCAGACAGCCGACCGTGACCAGGCCCGGCAGGATGGCGCTGCATAATGTTGAGTGTTTCAAGGCGGACAAGCTGCCGGTTTACAAGGTGGGAGAATTCAAGCGGCAGTTGAAGGGGCAGGAAGGTGGGTTGAATCGGCTGACGATTGAGGAGTATTTGGAGAATATTGCGAGTCCGGTGAAGCGGGATCCGGTAGCGGCCAAGCGATCCAGAAGAGAGTTGGAAGATAGATTACGGAAGAGATTTCAGAATGATTTTCCTGATATGGATTCAGTGGATTCAACGGCAGCAGCTGCCAAGAAAGCCAAGGAGACGATGGCAAGTCTTGCTGGACTTCACAATCCAGACCTGAAGGCTGGCGGCAAAGATATCATCGCCGATTTTGGTGATCGGCAAGTTAATTCCACCATTGGGCCGCAGTGGCGGCCAAAAATTAAAAACCTGAAAGAGGCTGCTGAGAAGGTGCCAAAATCCCAGCGCGCCTCAACTTTTCTCAACGTAAAATTACATAAGTGCTGATCAAGGAGGCATCGTGGACAAAGTATTTGCTAGCTTTTTAGAGACGTTTGGTCCCCCTATTGATCGACAGGAAGTGCCTGCGTCAAGTGTGGAACGCTACAGGGGTAAGCTACCCAATCAACTGCTGGAGTATTGGGCTGAGCACGGCTGGTGCGGATACGGTGACGGGATTTTCTGGCTGGTAAATCCGCAGGAATATGAGGGGGTAGTGGCTGCATGGATTGAGGGGACGGAATTCGAAAAGCGCGACACTTACCACCTGATCGCACGTGGCGCATTTGGCGATCTGTATCTATGGGGCGAAAAAACGGGCTACTCACTAAAGATAATTAGCTTTATTTCTCGAAGCGTCTTCGACGACTTTAAACCCACACCGGAGCAAATGGATCGCAAGACTCAAGACTTCCTATTATCCATAGAGTTAGACTCTAACGACTTCGATGACTTATTCAAACCCGCCAGGAAAAAGCTCGGCACTCTTCGCCACGACGAGATGTATGGCTTCGTTCCAGCGATTATGCTCGGTGGCCCGGATACGCTTGATCATCTTGAAAAGGTGAAGACTGTTGAGCACCTGATCTTTCTCTCTCAGCTCG
This sequence comes from Pseudomonas sp. PvP025, assembly GCF_017832155.1. Taxonomy (NCBI): domain Bacteria; kingdom Pseudomonadati; phylum Pseudomonadota; class Gammaproteobacteria; order Pseudomonadales; family Pseudomonadaceae; genus Pseudomonas; species Pseudomonas sp. PvP025. Next base: position 1,797,252 of record NZ_JAFIBJ010000001.1, read on the forward strand.
CCGAGCTTGAGCCTTATAGTTTTTCAGACATTCAGTTCTGATCAAAAAGAGACGTCGGTGGACGAAGTACTTGAAGATGGAGATCGTCCCATGCTCCCGCGTGAGAATGCTCAATCTCAGGGCTGCAGCGCAGCCCGGCGCGGGGCAAGCCCGCTCGCCACTGGGGCGGTGAATCCAGGGCAAGGAATGTACACAGTTCCAATGTGGGAGGGTTGAGTACACACCGAGCGTCTAATACCCGGTCATCTCCAGATACCCCACCCCACCCTCAAACTCCACCGGCCCTTCCCAGTACGGAATATTCAAATCCATCCAGGCCTTGGGGTTGACGGCTTGAGTCGTGATATCCAAGCCCTTGCCGGGAATCTTCAGCGACCAGCGCGTGGGAATACGGCGCCCGTCAATCTCGGTGGTGGCCAATGGCGTGAGCTGGATATCGGCGTTGTGCAAGGTCTGCGTCCCCCCTTGCGGATCAATCCAGGTAACCGTCAGGTAGCCCGAACCGTCCTTCTGCCGCACACGAAACAGCATCAACTGCTCGCCCCTGTCCAGGTGCAGCGAAAACCAGTCCCAGCCCGTCTGGCTGGCGGCCAGGGGTTGGCTGCTCCACTCCCGATCCAGCCAGGCCGGCCCGGTCACCTGATACACCTTGCCATCCAGGCTGACACTGCCGCTGGCCGTAAAAAACGGCTGACTGTAGTAATACGACGCCTGGCCCTGATCCGATTTACGGCTGTAGCCACGGTCACCTTGCAGCACCAGTGGGCGGCTGGAGGTCAAGCGCAAATCGTAGGCAAACTGCGCGCCGCCGGCCTTGAGTTGCATGTCTGCCAAGGGGCTGGCCGCGCCGGGACGGCTGGCAAAATTCCACTCGTCGATCCAGGCAGCAAACGGCTCCGCCTGGGCGCCGGCCTGGCCGACACCGCCACGGGCGTAGCGCTCGGCAGCGTAGTGGCGGGTGGCAGAAGTGACGGCCGCGTGGCCCAGCCAGACGGTGGAATCGCGCCAACCGGCCTGCGCGGGGCCCGCCTGCAAGGCGTTGCGAAACAGCGTCCACTGCACGCCAAACACATTGCCCTGGGCGTCCTTCAAGTTGGCGGTGACGTACCACCATTCAATGCGAAAGCCTGGATGCGCACCGTGGTCTGCGGGAAACGTAAACACCTTGCCTGGCACCACCTGGGCAAAATCCGCGGCATCGCTGCCAAGGCCGGCAAAGCTTTCTTCGGGGGCGGGGGCTTTGTCGCACGCACTCAACAGCAGCAACGCACACCACAACCAGGCTTTAATTTTCATGGGCGAAGGTCCTCAGCAGATCCGCCGGGCGGCTGCGGTACAACTGCCACAGCGGCCAGGCGGAGGCCAGCAGCGTGGCGAGCATCGCCAGGCCCAGCAGTTGCGCCAGCTGCCACGGAAATACCTGCAACGGCAGGCGCCAGCCAAAGGCCTGCACGTTGATCACCGCGTCCAGGCACCACGCCAGCAGCAGGCCCAGGGGCAAGGCCAGCACCAGGGTCAGCACCGCCAGCAGCCAGGTCTGGCCCAGGTTGAGCAGCATCAGTTGTCGGCGCGTCACCCCCAGCGCCCACAACGGCGCGAGTTGGCCGAGGCGGCTTTGGCTCTGGGTCAACAGGCTGATGAACAGCGCCACGCCGGCGACGCCGAGGGTGAGGCTGTTGAGCGCGGCCGTGGCGGCAAACGTGCGTTCGAACACCTGGCTCGACCAGCCTTTGAGCTGCTGTTGATCGACAATGCGGCTGTCCTCCAGGGCAAAGGTGCGCTGCACGGCCTGGATCAGCGACGGTACCTGTTGCGGCAACACCCGCAGGTTGAAGCGCACCGGTGACAGCCCCGGCCAGTGCGCCAACAGGTGCTGTGAATCGACCAGCAGGTGGCCCTTGGGGTTGCCGTAGTCAGCGTAAATCCCGACCACCGAAGGCGACCAGTTGCCCTGCGCGGTGGGCACGCTGAGCGTATCGCCCAATCGCACTTTCAAGCGCCGCGCCAATTGTTCACTGAGCATCACCGTATCGCCTTGATGCAGGCGGTCCCAGGGTTGGCCGACGGCTTCCAGCAACGGCCAGTGCTGGCGGTAGGTGGGGTCGTCGACCACGCCGAACACGTCCGCCGGCCAACCCTGTAATTGCACGCTGACCTGCCAGGCGGGCAGCACCGCCTGCACCTGCGGTTGGCGGGCCAGCCAGGTGTGCATCTGCTCGGCCTGCGCCGGGTTTTGCGGGTTGAGGTAGAGCTCGGCGGTAAGGCGCTGTTCCAGCCAGTTATCGAAGGTGTGGCGAAAGCCCGAGGTCATGGAGCCCGCGCCGATATTGGCCGCCAGCGCCAACAGCAGCGCCATCAGCGCCAGGCTCAGGGCCGGCAGTTGCTGACGGCAATCGGCGAGAAACCACTGCCCCAACACCGAACGGCTGCGCCCCAGCACGCCTTTGAGCAGCGCATTGAGCAACACCGGCAAGCCCAGCGCCGCGCCCAGCAACAGTGCGGCCATCAGCACAAACCCGGCGGCCAGGCTGTTGCCCAGCCACAGCGCCAGCAGCGCAATCAGCAGCGCCGCTCCCGCCACCCAACCCTGGCGCCGCAACCAGCGGCCATGGGCCTCATGCCAGGCCTGGGCATTGGCCAGCGCCAGCAGCGGCAAGCGTGCCGCGCGCCACAGGCTGCCGGCGCCGGCGAGCAGCGCGCCGAGCAGGCTCAAGCCGAGCCCGGCTACCCACCAGCCCGGGCTGAGGCTCAATTGGCCCGGCACCTCGGCGCCGTACAGGCCGCGTATGCTGGCAGCCACATCCGGCAGCAACAGGCTGGCCAGCAAGTACCCGCTGGCCACGCCCAGCACGCCGCCGAGCAACGCCAGCACGCCCAGCTCCACGCCCAGGCTGAGGATCAGCAGGCGCGCGCTGACCCCGCACGCGCGCAAGGTGCGCAGCAGGCTGCGTCGTTGCTCCAGGGCCAGGCCGATGGCGGCGTGGACGATAAACAACCCGACCACAAAGGACAGAAAACCCAGGGCATCCAGGTTCAGGTGAAAGCTTTCGGTGAGGCGCGCGAGGTTGTTGTCTTCGCCCTGCTTGAGCTGCAAGCCGGCCGGCGGCGTGGGATGGGTGGCGGCGAAGGTTTTGTCCAGCAGCAGGCGCGACAATTGCCCGGGCATGCCCAGCAAGGGTTGGGCAAAGCCAATGTCCATCAGCAGCAGCCCGGGGGCCATGTCCGGCTGGGCCTGCAAAGGCGGCAGGGCTTGCCCGCTGGTGGTATGCGCTTGCTCGCCCTCGCGCAGGCCCAGCGCGTGCAGGGTCTGCGGCGAAATCCAGGTGCGCCCCGGCGCGGCAAAAAACGCGAGCATCTGCGCCTGGCTCAAGCGCTGCCCTGCCACCGCGCCACTGCCGGGCAGGGACAGCGGTTCGATGCCCATCAACTGCAGGCGCTGGTCTTCATGCCCCTTGAGCAACACGCGCCCCTGCACCACCGGCGACACCGGCCAGCCGGCGCGACGCAACTGGGCAAACAGCGCCTCGGGGAAAGCGGCCGCATCCGGCGCACTCAGGCTGGCTTGCGGCTCACCGCCGATCAACTGGCCGGCGCGTGCGTAGCTATCCCGCGCTTGACTGTTGAGGGCTTGCACACCGGTGAGCAACGCCGTGGCGAGCCACAAGCCGGTGAGCACACTGAAAAACTGCACGGGGTGACGCCGCCAGTGGCTGAGCAGCGCGCGCAACGCCCAATAAAATACCCTCATCTCAAGAGGCAACGGCGGGCACGACCAGCCCGCGATGCAGCACCACCTGGCGGTCGAGACGCGCCGCGATGCGCGGGCTGTGGGTGACCATCAACAGGCTGGTGGGGCTGTCGCGCAGCAGGTCCAGCAGCAGTTGCAGCACGTCATCGCTGGTGGCTTCATCGAGATTGCCGGTGGGTTCATCCGCCAGCAGCAGGCCCGGCCGTGACGCCAGCGCACGGCCCACCGCCACCCGCTGCTGCTGACCGCCGGAGAGTTGCTCGGGATAGCGCTTGAGCAAGTCGCCCAGGCCCAGGCGCTCGACCAACTGCGCCTGCCACTGCGGATCAAAACGCCCGGCCAGGCGCGCCTGGAAGGCCAGGTTATCGTCGACGCGCAAACTGCCGATCAGGTTGAACTGCTGGAACACCAGGCCGATTTCGCTGCGCCGCCACTGCGCCAGTTGCGCCTCGCCCAGTTGGTCCAGGCGCTGCTCGCCCACCTGGATACTGCCGGCGTCCACACGGTCGAGCCCGGCCACCAGATGCAGCAGCGTGCTCTTGCCGCTGCCCGACTCCCCCATCAGCGCCAGGCTGCTGCGCTCGCCCAGCTGCAGGTCGACGCCGGCCAGCACCGCCAGCGGCCCCTGGGGGGTGGTGTAGCTCTTGCGCACGCCGTGCACCTGCAACATAAACACGCTCACTTGGAAAACTGAAAACGAGAATAACGGCTGATGGCGCCAAGTACGCAAATTTTTCACATGGATTTCACCACCTGCCCACCCCTGTCACTTTAAATTGCCGGCGCATTACTGATGAATCGGCAACTTGTTAGTTATTCAGTGCGACAACTTTTAACCGCAGGATGTTCAGCCAAAAGACAGCCACCCTGTGACAGCCTCTTTATCCCACTGCGGGCCTCCGTTAATGCATTGCGCCTACTTGAATATTAATAAATACGGCCATGGTGAATGATGTGGTTGACCTCACGCTGACCAAACCGCGCACGCGCCGACGCTTTATCAAGCGCTGGCGAACGTGGCGGATGAGCCTTGCCGTCGTAAGCCTGATGCTTGCGGGCTGGCTGTTGTGGCCTGCAACACCCCGCGACCTGGGTGTGGGCAAGCGCCTGCTGACTGCGCACCTGCTGCCTGCCTGGCGGGAAGGCGAACTGATCGTGCTGGTGCGCCATGAAGAGCGCTGTGATCGCTCGAAAAACCCCTGCCTCGGCCCGTCCGACGGCCTCACCGTCGTCGGCCACCAACATGCCGAGGCGCTGGGCAAAGCCTTCAACGTATTGGGCATGACGCGCACCGACGTGCTCGCCAGCCCCGCCACTCGCACGGCCCAGACGGCCCATGCAATGTTCGGCAACGTCCAATTGACGGCCGATCCGCAGGCCATCTGCGGCGAGGCGATCGGCGAACAGCTGCTGCAGCACAAACACCCCGGGCGCAACCTGATCTTCGTCACTCACAGTGGCTGCATCGCCGACTTCGAAAAAGCCCTGGGCTACCCCCACGCGGCGTTTCCCCAATACGGCAGTGCGCTGTTCATACGGGCAAGGGCCGACGGCAGGTTCGACACCCTGGGACTGGTCAATGGTCCGGCATGGACGGCTGTTTTGAAAAACCTCTGAACACACTTTTTTACATATCCAGCATTACCTATTCAGCAAAATGACAGGCCTGTTCTGGCATGTTGAGCCGCGCCCGTTAATTAACGGCGCTCCACATAACTCGACCCAGTTAGTGAACATTTTGAGTCTTGCTCTTATTACTTATATAGCCCCCCACTCCGTCATTAAGTGTCAAGGCGCCGCGCGCTCATGACCCGACTAAAACCTCTGCCCTTACTGTTGCTGGCAATCGCCGCATTTTACCTGCTGCCCCTTGGCCTGCATGGCCTGTGGGTGCCCGACGAAACCCGCTACGCCCAGATCAGCCAGGAAATGCTCACCAGCGGCAACTGGGTATCCCCGCATTTCATGGGTTTGCGCTACTTCGAAAAACCTGCCGGCGGCTACTGGTTGATCGCCCTCGGTCAGGCGGTGTTCGGCCAGAACCTGTTCGGCGTGCGGATTGCCTCGGCACTCACCACCGCCCTGAGTGTATTGCTGGCCTACCTGATCGCCCGCCGCCTGTGGAACGATCCGCGCAAAAGCTACGCCTGCGCCCTGCTCTACCTGAGCTTCGGCCTGGTGGCCGGGCAAGCCGGGTACTCCAACCTCGATCCGCAATTCACGCTCTGGGTCAATCTCAGTCTGGTGGCGCTGTGGTTCGCCCTCGACAGCCGCACGCCACGGGCCCGACTCGGCGCCTGGGCGCTGCTCGGGGTGGCTTGCGCCATGGGCTTCATGACCAAAGGGTTCCTGGCCTGGCTGCTGCCGGTGCTGATCGCGGTGCCCTACTTGTTGTGGCAACGCAGGCTGAGTGAATTGCTGCGCTATGGCCCACTGGCCGTGGGCGTTGCCTTGCTGCTGTGCCTGCCCTGGGCCTGGGCGATTCATGTGCAGGAACCGGATTACTGGCGCTTCTTTTTCTGGCACGAACACATCCGCCGATTTGCCGCCGATGATGCACAGCATGCGCGGGCGTGGTGGTTCTTCCTGCCGATCATGGTGGTGGCGTGCCTGCCCTGGGCCGGGTTGCTGCCCAGCACACTGCTCAAAAGCTGGCGGGAAAAACGCCAGCCGGCCATCGTGTTCCTTTCCCTCTGGCTGTGGCTGCCGCTGGCGTTTTTCAGCCTGAGCCGGGGCAAGCTGCCAACCTACATCATGCCGTGCCTGTTGCCGCTGGCCCTGTTGATGGGGCATGCGCTGATCGACCTGGTTCACCAGCACAAGCCACGCGCCATCCGCCTCAACGGCGTGATCAATCTGGTCGTCGGCCTGCTCGCGATGGTGGCCTTGATCTACCTGCAAATCGACCGCCCGCTGTACGGCAACAGCCATGCCGAGATGTTCAGCCTGTCGCTGGCATTTATCGTGCTGCTGGGCTGGATCCTTGCCAACCTGCTGCAGGCCTTCCGCCCGCTGACGCTGTGGGCGACACCGGCGCTGGGCATCGGCCTGCTGGTGGTGTTGCTGCCGGTGGGCATGCCGGCGCAGATCGCCAACAGCGAAATGCCCGACCAGTTCGTGCTCGAACACCTGGACGAACTGCAGCAGACCCAGGCGCTGTTGAGCAATCAACTGGAATCGGCCTCCGCGCTGGCCTGGCGACTGAACCGCGCGGACGTCACGCTTTACAACACCGAAGGCGAACTGCGCTACGGCCTGACGTATGCGGATGCAGCGCACCGCAAGGTCAACCTGGACACTGTCCAGGCCTGGCTCGCCGAGGCGCGCAAGCACGGCTCGGTCGGCGTGCTGCTGCGCGTCAGAAGCACCAGCGAACACCGTGAAGAGGGGCAACTGCCACCCGGTGGCAAGCGCTACCGCAAGGGCGACCTGGTCATTACCCTCTACCCGCAATCCCCTTAGGAATACCCATGAGTTTCTGCAAGACCGAACGCGGCGCACTGCTGTTGCTGCTGGGCGTATCAGCCCTGCTCCTGCTGCTGGGCCTGGGCAGCCGCGACCTGTGGGGACCGGAAACACGCTGGGCGAATATCGCCCTGCAGATGCTGCAAAGCGGCGACTACTTCGACCCTTATCTCAAGGGCGCACCCTACTATGACAAACCCCTGCCCTCCTACTGGCTGATCACCGGCTTTGCCAACCTGATGGGCGGCCTGGGCCCGTGGTCGCTGCGCCTGTCGTCGGTGATCGCCGCGTGGCTGAGCATCTGGCTGGTGTACCTGATCGGCGAGCGCCTGTTTCGCAAGGGCACCGGGCTGATTGCCGGCTGGATGCTGGCCACCACGTTCTATTTTCTGTTCTGGGCGCGGGTGGCCACGGCGGATGTGCTCACCGTGTGCGGCGTGCTGGCCGCCGTGTGGTGGTACTGGCGCGGGCCGGACGACACCCGGCTGGGGCGCTACACAGTATTTTTCCTGCTGCTGGCGGCGACCTCATTGTTCAAGGGGTTGATCGGCTTCGTACTGCCGGGCCTGGTGCTGTTACCGCACCTGCTCAGCGAACAGCGCTACAAACGCCACTTCAACCTGCGCCTGCTGCTGGCCGTGATTATCGCCGGCGCGTTCTACGCGATTCCCTTCGTACTGTCCCATCTCTATGGCGCCCCCACCTATGGCGAAAGCGGCCTGGAGCTGGTGTTCAAGGAAAACGTAGTGCGCTTCTTCGACCCCTTCGACCATATGGGGCCGATCTACACCTACCTGATCTACCTACCGGCGTACACCCTGCCCTGGGCACCCTGCTGGATGCTCGGCCTGTGGCTGGCGCTGCGCCACTGGCGCGAAACGCCGCCCAATGTGCGCTGGCTGGTGTGGGGCCTGGGCCTGTTGTTCGTGTTCTTTACCGCCAGCGGTAGCCGACGCAGCTACTACGTACTGCCCCTGGTACCTTTTGCGCAACTGCTGGCAGCGTGGTGGTTGACTGAACGCCTGGAGAAAAAACCCGCCGGTTGGCCGCGCTGGCAAAAGGGCTTTGGCTGCGCTGCGGGCTTGATGCTGCTGGTGATCGGCGGCGTGTATCCCTGGACCAACGGCAATGGCGGCGTGACGCAGTTTGTCGAGGATGTGAAAGCACAGGCGGTGAAAACAGCACCGTGGGATCAGTGGCAGATGGTGCTGGTGGAAGTCGACAACAAGCTGCCGATGTACCTGAACAATGGCGGCAAGCCGTTCTACTACGTCAGCGAAACCCAAAACTTCCCGCGCCAGGGCGACAGCGCCGCGTTCATGGCCTGGCTGGAGAAAACCAGCGGCCAGGAATTTGATCCACAGCACACCATCATCATCGCGCAGTTCTCCAAAGACGACCCGACGCCGCTGGCGTTTCTGGGAGTAGATCACCACGTGATCGTTACCCAGCCGGATAATGGGGAGCGGTTGTTTCACAAGCGCGAAGGTGGGAGTGTGGGGTTTCTTCCAGTGAGTAAATGAAGCGACCCGGTGCTTACAGACACTGAATACCCAGTGTGGAAGGCTCCGCCAAATCTTCGACTTAGCGCTGTCGCGCAGCAAACTGGAGACGATTCGACTCGCTCGCGAAGGTGATTTTTCGGTGTACCTATCCGTTTCTGCGGTGACGGCGAATTAGGGTTCCGCCCTTACGGCGGGTCACTTTGGAGAAGCCCCAAAGGGCGCCTCAGATCAAAATCAAGAGCGCGGCGGCCTGAGAGCCGACCGGTAATGCTCTGCGCAGCGTCAGGTAAACCGCGTTCTGTCGAATTGGGGGCGCTTCGCACCCCAGCGCGGGGCAAGCCCGCTCGCCACAAAAGCCCGCTCGTCAGAGAGGTTCCGGTTTGCTGCGCGACAGCGCTAACCGAATCTCCCACATTGACCGCAATCTATAGGGGCGTTGGTTAATGGGATTTGGTCATGGTTTGTTAAGGGCCAGCAAGGCGCGTCCCTTTTAATTGCAGGACGTTTCCTAGACAATCTCTGCCGCCTTGCGCCTGTTGGAGTCGGTGGCTAGTCTGTGGCCCGTCACTGCCAATTCAGTGATCGGGTTTAGTCGCCCGGATCTCATATGGCGCATGGTCCCCCGTGATGTTTTATGGTGGCTGTGCGTATGGGCACCTTCGGGTGCGCCGGTTTGCCATGTGGCCGGTCGACTAACCTGCGTACAGCCACCGCCCATCGTTTAGTCGCGAAGAGTGTCGGCTCCAAACCATGTGGAGTTACACCATGAACAAAGCCTTACCCGATCCACCCCACGATCGCAGCGCCTTCCACCGCGCCATTGACCGTCACTCACCCACAAAAGACTTCCATTGCGTCAATGAAGACCTGAGCTTCGAAGATGCCCTGCTCTTCACCGCCAGCTTGCTGGACAGCGCCTCGGTGACGGCACTCGATTGCAGTGAGCACCTGGAGAGCCCCGAACGGGCGAAGATTCTGGCGGTGTGGCATTTGCTGGAGATTGCCAGGACCACGGTGGATCGCTCTATCCACTGCATGAACAACCCAAAAACCACTGCCTGAACGCGCGAAAAAAATGTGGGAGGGGGCTTGCTCCCGATGGCGGTGAATCAGTCAGCCAATCATTGGCTGACCCACTGCCATCGGGAGCAAGCCCCCTCCCACAGTGAGCGTATTTCAAGATCAGGTTCAGCGTAATTCTGGCCCTCAAATCCTGCGACGACGATTGAGTTGCGGAATGGTGGTTTGCGCCACTTCCACTCGCTGCACCCGCGCCTGGGTGCGCGCTGCCAGTTGTGCCAGTGTCGGCTGGCTGAACAGGGTGCGCGCATCCACTTCCAGCCCGGCCTTGCGCAAGCGTGCCACCAGGTTGACCGCCAGCAGGGAATGCCCGCCCAGCTCGAAAAAGTGGTCATGACGCCCCACCCGTTCCAGCTTCAGCACGTCGGCCCAGATTCCGGCCATGGTGGTTTCCACCTCGCCTTGCGGTGCTTCGTAGGCGCGGCTGATCACCGCTTCCAGGCCCGGTTCCGGCAGGGCCTTGCGGTCGAGTTTGCCGGCCGGGTTCAGCGGCAGCGCATCGAGCTGCACGAAGGCCGCCGGCACCATGTACTCGGGCAGTTGCTCCAGCACATGGATGCGCAGCGCTTCCAGGCTCGGTGCCTGTTCGCGCACGGTGAAATACGCCACCAGCCGCTCTTCGCGGATCAGCACCGCCACTTCACGCAACGCCGGGTGCGCCAGCAGGCGTGATTCGATCTCGCCCAACTCCAGGCGCACGCCGCGTAGCTTGACCTGGAAGTCATTGCGCCCCAGAAACTCCAGGTTGCCGTCCGGCAGGTAACGCACCAGATCGCCGCTGCGATACAGGCGGTCGCCGGCCACGAACGGGCTGTCGATAAAGCGCTCGGCGGTCATCTGCGCCAGGCCCAGGTATCCGCGTGCCACGCCTACCCCGCCGATATGCAACTGGCCGCTGACGCCCAGTGGCACCGGCGCGTCGTGGTCGTCGAGCACATACAGGCGGGTGTTGTTGATCGCGCGGCCGATCGGCAGTTGCAGTGCCGGCACCGGTGCGCCGGGTTCAAGGGTCCAGGCGCTGCTGTCGACGGTGGCTTCGGTGGGACCGTAGACATTGTGCAGGCGCACCTGCGGCAAGCGCGTTTGCACGCCACGGGCCAGGGCTTCGGTGAGTTCACCGCCGCCGCACAGCACGTCGGTGAGGCTGGTGCACAGCGCTGACTCGTCCAGTTCCAGAAACTGCTGCAACATCGCCGGCACGAATTTGATCACGCTGATGCGCTGCTCGCGAATCACTTGCGCCAGGTACGCTGGTTCCCGATGCCCGTCAGGTCGCGCCAGCACCAGGCGCATGCCATTGGTCAGCGGCCAGAACAGCTCCCACACCGAGCCGTCGAAGCTGAACGGCGCGCGTTGCAGCAGCGCGCCGCCTTCAGCGTTCGGGCACAGTGTGGAGCCCCAGTGCATCAGGTTGCTCAGCCCGCGATGCTCGATCATCACGCCTTTGGGCGTGCCGGTGGAGCCGGAGGTGTACATCACGTAGGCCAGGTTGGCGGCGCTCAGGCCCGGCACCAACGGATTGCCGATCGGCGCGTGTCGCCAGGCGCAGCAGTCGAAGTCGATCAGCGGGATCGACACGTCGCCCGGCAGGTCGCGCGTTGCGGCATGCACCAGCAGCGCCACCGGCTGGCTGTCGTGCAGCATGTAGGCCAGGCGCTCGCGCGGGTAGCCCGGGTCCAGCGGCACGTAAGCGCCGCCGGCCTTGAGAATCGCCAGCAGGCCCACGACCAGATCCAGCCCGCGCTCGACGCACAGCGCCACCCGCGAATCGGGCTGTACCCCGCGCTCACGCAGGTGGTAGGCCAACTGGTTGGCGCGCTCGTTGAGCTGTTGGTAACTCAGCTGGTGTTCGCCGGCCTGCACCGCGATGGCGTGAGGGGTATGTCGCGCATGCGCCTCGAACAGTGCCTGCACGCTGAGGGTGTCGGGGTAGACGGTGTCGGTGGCGTTGAAGTCCACCAGCAAGGTGTGCAACTCGTCGGCGGGCAGTACCGGCACGTCGCGCAGCGGCGATGTCGGCGCCTGTTCCAGTGCCTGCACCAGGCCGCGCACGGCCGTGTCGAGGTAGGCCAGCAGCCGCGCGGCGCCGACCTTGCGCGGCGCCTTGGCCTTGAGGCGAAACCCCTCGGCGGTGTCGTCCACCGTGAGCATCAGCGGGTAGCTGAGGATGTCCTCACTGCTGAGCAGGGCAATCCCGGGCACCAGCTTCAACTCGGGGTCGGCCGAGGTATGCCGGTAATTGAGCAGGCTGTTGAACAACGGCGAGGCGCTGCTGCAACGCTGGGCCAGCGCCAGCGACGCCTGCTCGTGAACGAGCAAGGCACTCAGTTGGGCGTGGGTATCACTCAGCGCATCCAGCACAGTTTGCCCGGCCAGTTGCACCCGCAGCGGCAGTGTATTGATGAACATGCCCAGTGCGCGGTCGGCGCCCTCGCCCGCCTGCAGGCGACCCAGCAATACGGTGCCGAACACCACGTCATCGCGGCCCGACACACGGCTGAGCACCTGCGCCCAGGCCAGGTGAAACAGACTCGCGGCACTCACGCCCAGGGCGCGGGCCTGTTCGCGCACGCATTGATTGAGGTGCTCGTCGAGGGCCTGTTCGGCCTCTTCACTGTCGGCGCGATTGGCCTGGCGCTCCTGCAAGCCGAACGCCAGTGTCGGCTCGTCGACATCCGCCAGACGCTCACGGAAAAACGCCTCGTGCGCGGCCTGGCGCGCCGGCAAGCGGCTCTGCGCGACCACATTGCGATACGGCACCGGCGCCGGCAGTTGCGCCTGCTGGCCGAGCAGGTGCGCGCGAATCTCGTCCACCAGCACGGTGGTCGAGGTGGCGTCGTTGACCAGGTGATGAAAGCGCAATCGCGCAATCCAGCGTTGCTGCTGCGGCTGTTCGGCGTAGTCCATGGCCATCAGCGGCGCCTGGCGCAGGTCCAGCGGCTCATCACTGTCGCCCAGCGGTGCGACGCGCAACTGCGCCTTGCGCCACACCACCTGCATCGGTTGCTCCAGCGCATCCCAGGCCAGGCTGGTGCGCAGGATGTCATGCCGGTCGATCACCTGTTGCAGGGCCTGGGCAAAGGCATCGAGCTGTTCGCGCCGGGCAAAGCTGAACATCGCGTGCTGCTGGTACGGATCGCGCTCATCGGTGAGGTGGTGGTAGAGCAAGCCCTCCTGCAACGGCGCCAGCGGGTAGATGTCCTGCACATTCGCTGCGCCGCCGGGAATGCCCGCGACGATGCGGTCGATGCTGGGCTGGTCGAGTTCGGCAAGGGCCAGCAGGTCCGGGGTGATGTGGGTGCAACCTGGCGCAATTCGGTTGGCCGGCACCGCCACCTCGCGGCGCTGGCTGACGGCTGCCAGCGCCGCCAGGGTGGGCTGGCCGAACAGCACCTGCACGTCGGCATGCAGCCCGGCCTGACGCATGCGCTGCACCAGTTGCACCGCCAGCAGTGAGTGCCCGCCCAGTTCGAAGAAATGATCATGCCGGCCCACTTGCCGCACCTGCAGCAGCTCGGCCCAGATCTGCGCCAGGATGGTTTCCGCACCGTCGTGCGGGGTTTCGTAACGGCGGCTGACAAAGGCATCCTGGGTCGGTGCCGGCAACGCCTTGCGGTCGAGTTTGCCGTTGGCGGTAAGGGGCAGACTGGTCAGCTTCACGTAGGCGGCGGGCAGCATGTAGTCGGGCAGCGACGTTTGCAGGTGGGCGCGCAGGGTGTCGATATCGATAGGGTGATGCTCGATGAACCAGGCCAGCAGTTGTCCCTCGCGGAACTGCACCACGGCCTCCTTGACGGCGGGATGGCCGGCCAGGGCGGTTTCGATTTCCCCGAGTTCGATGCGCACGCCGCGAATTTTCACCTGGTCGTCATTGCGCCCCAGGTATTCAAGGTTGCCATCGGGCAGCCAGCGCGCCAGGTCGCCGGTGCGGTACAGACGGCCGGCGCTGAACGGGTCATCCAGAAAACGTTCGGCGCTGAGGTCCGGGCGGTTGAGGTAACCGCGCGCCACGCCCTTGCCGCCGACATACAACTCACCCGCAACGCCAATCGGCAGCAGGCGTTGCCGGGCATCCAATACGTAGACCTGGGCATTGGCGACAGGCGCGCCGATAGGCAGCAGGCTTCCCACTTCAACCCTTCCGGACGTGGCGACCACCGTGGCTTCGGTGGGCCCGTAGTTGTTGATCACATCGAAGGTTTGTGCACGGTTGAACGCACGCAGGCGGTCGCCACCGATGAGCAAGGTGTGCAGGGTCGGGTGTTCCAGGCGCTGGCTGAAAGCGTACTCGGCCACCGGCGTGGGCAGGAAGCACACGTCCAGCGGCTGGGCGCGCCACCAGTCGAGCAGCGCGTCGATGTCTTCGGCACCGTCATGGGCCGGCGGCAGGTGCAGCGTGGCGCCCACGCACAGGGCCGGCCACACCTCCCAGGCCATCGCATCGAAGCCGAACCCGGCGACGCTGGCGGTGTGGCTGCCCGCGCGCAGGTTGAAGGCCCGGCAGTGCCAGTCCACCAGGTTCGACACACTGTGGTGCTCGACCATCACGCCTTTGGGCAGGCCGGTGGAACCGGAGGTATAGATCACGTAGGCAAGGTGCGTGGGCTGCACCGCCACGTCAGGGTTGGTGCCCAGGTGCAACGCGGGACGGTCCAGCGCGATCACCGGTACGTCCAGCGCAGGCAGGCGCTGGCGCAAGTCATGCTGGGTCAGCACGGCGACCGGGGCGCTGTCGTGCAGCAGGTAGTTGAGGCGTTCGGCGGGATGGGCCGGGTCCAGCGGCACATAGCAGGCGCCGGACTTGAGAATCGCCAGCAGCCCCACCAGGGTGTCCAGCCCGCGCCGGGCCAGGATCACCACGCGATCGTCCGGCTGTACGCCCTGTTCGATAAGCTGATGGGCCAGGGCATTGGCCTGTTGATTGAGCTGGGCATAGCTCAGTTGCCGGCCCTGATACACCGCCGCCGAGGCCTGCGGCGTGCGCGCAGCCTGGGCTTCGATGCGCGCGTGCAGGGTGCTCGGCTGAGTATCGGGCTGGGCGGTGGCGTTGAACTGTTGCAGTTGCGCCTGCTCAGCCGGGGTAATCAGGGACAATTCGGCGAGGGTGAGCGCCGTGTCCTCCAGGCCCTGCTCCAGCAACCCGATGACGCGTTCAGTCAGTGCCTGGACCTCGTCGTGACTGAAATACGCCTCGTTGTACACGCAATGCAGGCATGCGGTGTCCTGCACGCGATTGCTGCGCAGGTGCATGGCAAGCGGCAGCGCTTCATGGTGGTTGGAAACCTTGATGGCCCGGGCCTGGACCTCGCCATAGCGCAGGTCATGATCGTCCTGCTCGTAGGACACCGACACCTCGAACAGCTGGCCGCGGTCGCTACGGCGCAGCCCCAGCTCACGGTTCATGTCGCTCAAGGGGAAGCGCTGGTGGCGCATGTCCTGCTTGAGCTGGTCGCGCACGCCGCGCACCAGTTCGGCGAAAGACAGCTGCTCGCTGAATTGAAAACGTACCGCGCTGACCTGGGCAAACATCCCTACCGTCGCACGAAAACGCGCGTTGGCGCGGTTGAGCATCGGCAGTCCTGCCACCCATTCCTCGCGCTGATAGGTGCGGGTGAAACACACATATAACGCCGCCAGCAATACATGGAACGCCGAGGCCTGGTAACGCTTGGCCATGTCTTCCATGCGGTGCAGCAACGCCACGGGAAACCCTTGCACCAAGGTGCTGCTCGGCGCTGGCGCGGTGTGCCGTGGCGTCAGCAGCGGCTCGGGCAAGGTCTGGTATTTGTCCAGCCAATAAGTGCGGTCGCGGACGTAACGCGACGACTGCCGGTAGTGCTGGTCGGCGTCGATGAAGTCGATATACGACGGCGCCAGCGGCTGCGGCTGACGGCCCTGCACCAGGCCCGTGTAGAGCTGCGCCAGGGAGTACAGCATCTGGCCGAAGCCCCAGCCATCGAGGATCAGGTGATGGGCCTGGGTGCCGAGCCAATAGCGGTCAGCGTCGAGCTTGACCAGAAAAAAGCGGAACAACGGCTCGCCCTGCAACCCATAGGGCCGAGCCATCTGCGCCTGCATCAAGGCCTGCGCGGCAACCTGCGGCTCGGGCAAGGACGAGAAATCATACCGCGCCACCTCTACCGTCAATGCCGCTGCGAAGTGCTGGCGTGGCAAGCCGTCAGCATCGCTGAACAATTGGGTGCGCAGCCCATCGTGCAGGGCCACCAGTTGCTCGATGGACTGCTGAATCAGCGCGGGCTCCACAGGGCCGGCAAAGTCGAGAAAACCACCGATGTTGTAGAGCGGCGAGTCACCCGCGCGCTGTTGGTCGAGCCAGATATCCTGCTGGGCGGCGGTGAGCGGGAAGCTGGGCGACGGGCTGGAAATGTGCGGCATAAGATCCTTCTCATGGGGGCTCGCCAGGGAGGTCCATCACGGCGAAATTGCCGGATTTGAGCATGGGGGTACGGGGCTGCCTGACACCCCAAACCCGGACATTCAAATGAATGGAACCGGCTCGGCTGAAGGTTCACCGCTGAAACGATTAAAGCGGTGTAGGACATTGGCTATATAACGCCGAGGATGGCAATTAGACACCCTCGCTATAAAATTGAATTATCTTTATAAATCAATAATTTATAAAATTATAAAATTCCGAGCTGGTTATTCGTCTGTGGAAATACCTGACAGAACCGTCGATTTAATGGCGGTACTTTTATGGCAGGTTGTGTCCCACGTTTCCGCTACATACGTAGGACAAATCCATATGGCTAAATGAAATCTCGAACGCCGAGTCACGTTCAAGCAACACGGCGCGCCCCGCACAGACCCAGGGCGCCCGATGGCGGTTTTCGACATCAAGGATGAGATGGCTATGAGTCTGACGCGCACCATGAGCAACACAACCAGCCCGCATTTCTATGCCGAAATGGGCGAACTGATTTCAAACAGCGGCCAGGAAGATTTCGCCGCGCACATGCTGCACCTGGTGGACAAATGGGTGCCGATCCACATGGTTGACCTCAGCGAGTGGACCCTCGACGAACTGCACGACCGCGTGCTCGATATCAAGCTGCTGGGCAGTGCGGGGCTCAAAAGCGAGCTGTCTGCGCCCCAGACCCTGCACCCGCTCAAGGACCATCCGCTGCTGCGGGAGATGCTGCGCATGCAGGACCCGCTGCTGATTCAAATGCGCGCCCAACCCAACAGCGCGCACCCGCGCGGCACCTCGCACCAGTGCAACCTCGTGGCACGCCAGGGCAATCGGCGCCAGGTGATTTCGTTCTACCGCCCGCCGGCCCAGCGTGGGTTCTCCCTGGCGGAGCTGTCGTTTCTCAAGTGCCTGTCGGACACCCTGCTGCCGCTGCTGGAGCGTCATGCCCAATGGCTTCACCAGGCGCCGCAGAGCGGCAGGGAACCGGTGCATAACCCGCTGGAGCAATCGCAATTGCAGCGCGAGTTCTACAAGCGGCTGTCGCTGAGCGATATCACGTTGTCGGCACGCGAGCAGGAAGTCTGCCTGGGCCTGCTGACTGGCGGCACCGTGCCGCAGATGGCGGAAAAACTCAGCGTGAAAAACAGCTCGATTGAAACCTACCTCAAGCGCGCTGCCGCCAAACTGGGCGTAAGTGGCCGCCATGGCCTGGCCAAATGGATGGTGGGCGCTTGATGACCAGAACCACCCTCACCGCCGTCGGCATGGCCTGCCTGCTCGGCGGTTGTTCGCTGATTCCCGAGTACCACCGGCCCCAGGCACCGGTGCCGCAGCATTACCCCCAGGACGGGGTGTATCGCCAGGCGCAAGCGGGCACGCAAACCACCTCGGACTGGCAGCACCTGTTCCATGACCCGGCGCTGCAACAGCTGATGAGTGATGCACTGGTCAACAACCGCGACCTGCGGGTGGCGGCGCTGAACGTCGCGGCGTTCCAGGCGCAGTACCGCATCCAGCGTGCCGACCTGTTTCCGGCGGTGTCCGCCACCGGTGCCGGCAAGCGCCAGAACGTGCCGGGGGATGTGACGGGCACCGGCAAGTCAGCGATCACCTCCAGCTATTCGGCCACCCTGGGCATCAGCGCCTATGAACTGGACCTGTTCGGCCGTGTACGCAGCCTCAGCGAACAGGCGATGCTCACCTACCTGGGCACCGCAGAAGCCAGGCGAAGCGCGCAGTTGAGCCTGGTGGCGAATGTCGCCAACGCGTACCTCACGTGGCGCGCCGACCAGGAACTGCTGGACCTGGCCCGGCAAACCCTGGCCGCCAACGAACGCAGCCTGCAC
This sequence comes from Pseudomonas sp. PvP025, assembly GCF_017832155.1. Classification (NCBI taxonomy): domain Bacteria; kingdom Pseudomonadati; phylum Pseudomonadota; class Gammaproteobacteria; order Pseudomonadales; family Pseudomonadaceae; genus Pseudomonas; species Pseudomonas sp. PvP025. Next base: position 1,815,330 of record NZ_JAFIBJ010000001.1, read on the forward strand.
CTCACCGAGCGCAGCAAAAGCGCGGGCAAGGCCTCGGCGGTGGATGTGGTGCAAGCGCGCACCAGTGTCGAAAGCACCCGCGCCAGCCTGGCCCGTTACCAGCGCCAGGTGGCCCAGGACCTCAACAGCCTCGCCTTGCTGGTCGGCGGCCCGGTGGACCCAAACCTGCCGTCGCGCCCGCTGGCGGACGACCTGGTAGCTCGGGTGCCCGCCGGCCTGCCCTCGGACCTGCTGCAGCGCCGCCCGGATATCCTCCAGGCCGAATACCAGTTGCAGGCCGCCAACGCCAATATCGGTGCCGCCCGCGCTGCGTTTTTCCCCTCGGTAAGCCTCACGGCCAATGCCGGCAGTGCCAGCACCGAGCTGTCGGGGTTGTTCAAGGGCGGCTCGGGCACCTGGACGTTCCAACCGCAGATCAACCTGCCGATTTTCAACGCTGGCAGCCTGCGTGCCAGCCTCGATTACGCCAGGCTGCAAAAAGACATCACGGTGGCCCAGTACGAAAAATCGATCCAGACCGCCTTTCAGGAAGTGGCCGATGGTCTCGCCGCGCGCCAGACATTCGTCGACCAGCTCAACGCGCAACGGGATTTTGTGGCCGCCAGCCAGCGCTATTACGACCTCGCCCAGCACCGCTATCGCAGCGGAGTGGACAGCAACCTGACGTTCCTGGACGCACAACGCTCGCTGTTCAGCGCGCAGCAGGCGCTGATTGTGGATCGACTGGCGCAGTTGGTGGCAGAGGTGAACCTGTATACGGCGCTGGGTGGCGCGTGGGCCGAAGCCCCGCGCCTGGCCGCTTCGCCCTAGAGCAGTTTCAGCCCGATGATTGAACGGTTGCTCCAATCCGATTCGCGCAGCTCGGATGCCTTCCCGTAGTTATCCAGCTTGCCGTCGATGACTGCCATTGAATGCGCTAAGCCAGAGACCGTGCCGATCGCTCCCTGCCTGAAGTCTTCAAGAGTAGCCGGGGTCACGTAGTTCTTCAGGCCCAGGCGGCGCAGGGCCTGCCCTGGGTACTCGCCATCGTTCAAGCTGTTCAGGGCAGCGGCATAACCCAGGTGGCCGACGCCATCATTGTTTTCCAACTGAGCACGCTTGGCGCTGACGGCATACAGAAACTGCGCATTGACCAGCACATCATTGGGCCTGTCGGCCTTGAAGTCCGAGGCTTTGCCGGCTTGCTCCAACTCTGCGTAACTGATGCGCAGTCTGTAGGCATCGCGCATGACAACCTCAACACCCGTGGCCGTCGCCTGGACGCGCTTGAAGACACCGTGGGGATTATGACCAAACCTCATCATGGCGGCCTTGATTGCGGAAATGGTGACGCAATTCCCTTCAACGTTCTGGTAAAAGTCCGTGAATACGTCAGCGGGTTTTATGCCGATGTTGGCCGCCGTTCCGCGGATGAACCGGCCAGCTCCACCCACCCCCGGATCCAGATTTTCAGCCTGTGTGATGCGTCGGCGATTCACTTCATGGGTGTCATACCGCCCACTCCTGCGTTCGGACAATTGCCTGAGCCGTTCGCCCAACACGCCCAGCGCGCTGATCAACCCCTCTGCATTCTGCCTTGACGCGGGCTCACTCGGCATCTGCGCTGCGGAATAATCGGTCCTTCCAAAATACACATTCAGCCCCAGCATTTTTCACCTCCAATGTGTGACCGGTGCAGTCAATCAGCCAGCGTGGCAACTTTCAGGGAAGGTGAGACGGGCCTGTTATATAACTGCCCCTCCATCACCCCATCAATGATGACGCCGTTCTTGTGGCTGCCGCCTGACATCACCGGCACACCCACTTGCGACCCCAGCGTGTGCGCATCGACAACCCTGATCTGCTGTTCCAGGCCCAGCAAGGACAGGGCCGAGTACCCATCGATGCCCTCGCCCGCCACTGCCAGCACGCCCGGATACGTGCGGCGCGCGTGATAGTCGCTGTCCGTGCCATACATCTTCATGAACGGATCCGACGCTTTGTGAAGGTCCAGCTCCAGGCTCTTGCGCTTGTTCATCACGGCAAACAGGAAGCTGGCATCCTTGACCATTCCTTCATCGCCGCCGCTGAACTTTGCAGCCCTGAACGCCAGGTTCAACTCTTCATTCGATAGAGTGAGTTTGAAGCCATCCCTCATTGTAATGCTGTAGCCGTCCCCGGCATTTACAACGTCCTCACATACACTGGCCGGGCTCTGTCCAAACTTCATCATTGCAACTTTGATGGCGCCTACATGTTCTTCCCTGCCAGCGCTGCCAAAGTAAGGATAGTGTTCGTATGACGCACGCAGCCCGTTGAGGATGTCAGCCGGCTTTTGTCCTTTGGGTACCGCCGATAAGAAGTCTGTGACCGGCTCATAATGTTCAGTTGCAAACATCTCAGTCAGTTCGCTATCAAAATGGGTACGGGTAGCCGCCAGATTTGATCGTTCCATGAACGGTGCCAGCCTGTTGCGCCAGACATTGTCGATGGACACCGGTTCAGTGCGTGGAGCGGGCGCGACGTCCATGGGCGGCGGTGGACTGGGCAGCGTTTTATCCTTGGCCATCCATTTATTCAATGCACCGACCAATGCGTCGTACATCTTCAACAAGGCAGCCAACTCGGGATCTTTTTCCTGCGCCGTTAAATGTTGGCCGATCTCACTGAGTGCCGAGAACGGTCGAAGAGGATTAACGCCATGACTCGCCGCCGGTTGATGATCGACTGGTTCAGGCATTTTGCTGATGGGCGCGGGAGTTTCACCGCCCACGGGAGGCATCATCAGACGATTGTTGTACGCAGAACTCATGAGCATGACATTCAAGTCTCGGTAATTGAAATAAAAGGTCAACCCGTCAACGGGGGTACTTTTGCGTGGCGAATCGAAGATGATCGTTCCGGCCGCCAGCGGGCTAATACGTAACAACGACCTTCGATTTCAAACAATTACCATCGGAGAAATCCGCAGCCTCGGCCTGTTTGTGCGCAGGCACGCTGCCCTGCTGGAACTGACGCGGTGTACAGCCATACTCACGCCGAAACACCGTGTGCAGATACTGCGCCGAGGTAAAGCCGCAACGTGAAGCGATATCGGCAATCGCCAGCGCCTGGTTGCCCAACCCCTTGGCTGCTGCGGCGAGTTTGAAGCGCAGGATCTCGTCATGCACGCTGCAGCCGCGTACCTTGCGAAAGTGCGCTTCCAGGGACGAACGCGACACACCCACATAGGCTGCTACCTGCGCAGTCTTGATGCCCTGGCAGGCGTACTGGCGAATAAACAACAGGGCTTGCATCACATACGGATTGCCCAGCGGTTGATGCAGGCTGGAGGCCTGCACGTTGATCGCGTCCGGTGGCACCAGCACCTGGGTGCCCGTGCAGGGTTTGCCGTGCAGCATCTGGTGCAGCAACGCGGCAGCGGTGCGGCCCATGGTCTCGGTGCCCTGGATCACCGAGCTGAGCGGCACCCGCGTGAGCGTGCGGGTCAGCGGGTCGTTGTCGATGCCGATCAGGGCGACCTGCTCCGGCACCGCAATGCCCGCCGTGAGGCAGGCCTGCAAGAGCTGCCGGGCGCGGGCATCGGTGACGGCAATAATACCGATGGGCTTGGGCAGGCTGTGCAGCCAGGCGATTTGCTGCTCCACCGCGCTGTCCCATAGCGGCGCGCTGGTGCCCAGGCCGCGATAGATCTGCACCGCCAGACCGTCGCGCTGCATCAGCCCACGAAAGGCCTTCTCACGCTCCTGGGCCCAGCGATTGGCCTGGGCTTCGGGCAGGCTGAAACAGGCAAACCGGGCCAGCCCGGCTTCGATCAGGTGTTCGTAGGCAAGCTTCATCAGCGCATGGTTGTCGGTGGCCACGTAGGGAATGCCCTTGGGATAGGCGTGCACATCCTCGTAGGAGCCGCCCACCGCCACGACTGGCAACCTGCTCCCGGCCAGCGCCTCGCCGATCAGCGGGTCATCGAAATCCGCAATGATGCCATCGCCCTGCCAGCGCTCGATGCCCTTGAGGCGGCACAGGAAGTCCTCCTCCAGAAACAGATCCCAGGACGCGCGGGTGCTGCTCAGGTAATTACCGATGCCGGCAATGATGCCGCGGTCGTAGATTTTGCTGCCGTTGAAGAGCAAGGCGATGCGGTGGACGGGCGGTAGGGTTTTCATTGTTTTTATCCTGGGGCCGGTCGGTGCAAACAGGTACGCAGAGGTCTGACTGCCAAGGATAGCGGACCTGGGATGAGGCCCGCTCAACTTACCTAAATTCCACCAGCATGGCTGCAATTACTGACCAAAAGACGGAACCGATCAACATCATCATATTGATGACCAACAGGCGTTTTAGGTGAGGCGGAAAATTTTTGAGATCGACAGGGTCCAGTTCTCCGATGCGAAGAGACGCCTTTGGCAACGTCACCATTCCGGCAATTTTTGATATTTCCCAAAGCGACCAGATTACCCCCCTCTTTCCCAGGCTTGTCCCCCATATATAAATAAAGCGACTGTTCCTCAGTGCCTCTTTCATAGACTCCAGGTGCCGACGACTTAGGTAAAAACTAAAGGTAACGCCAGCAACTGCGAGAAAAACTGGCCCACCTGTAACAATGATTGCAATCCAAGGAGGCCAAGTATCAATACTGGTCATGGTTGTCTGGCCTCGTAAATTTTTTCACCTAAGTACTCACCCGTTTTACCACCGTAAGTCGTACCCACCCATGCGCCGGTACCTACAACAGCAGCAACGCAAATAACACCACCTACCCCTGTTGTGACGCCAAGCGCAACGCAGACCGCAGTACTGGCATAGCTGGCTGCCAATCCGGTTGCACCACCTACAGCGGTTGACCCGACGAATTTTCCTCCTTCGGTAAACTTAACCTTTTCACATGCTGCATCGGAATCCCCATTACACACCTGCTGAACCGCCAACAACGAAGACACCCCGCCAAGCCCAATGCCGATGTACCCCCCTGCCTTCATGTACTTCGTGGCACGACTGACCGCCTCCACATGAGCAGCATACCCCGGAATCTGCCCCGGCCCGCCCGCCTTGTCCCAGTGATGCACCAAGCTGCGGCTGGATATACCCAAGGCCGTTTTCAACTTGGGGTGATCGCCCAGTGTGGTTTGGCCGCGCAAGCGGGTGGAGTTGAGCAGATGAGCATCCAACTGGTTCATCAACCGCTGGCGATCAGCAAAGAACTGCGGTGACCTGAGATGCCCGTGCCGCCGATAGCTGTCTTGATGCAGGCGTTCCATGGCCTGCAGCGTGTCGCGCAAGTTGCTCAGGTGCTTTTCCATCACCACCGCACTGACGCCTAGCCAGGTTGAGGTATGGCCGATGAACCCAGCGATTTCAACGCCATGGCGATACAGAAAGTCGGCCTCATCCGGCGTCAGCTCATCCAGTGATGCGCTGACGTGTTGTGCAGCCTGCATCAGTTGAGCTTCTTCATACGTGCAGGAGGTGTTGTTCGGATCGCTGAGCACGATCATCGAGCCGGCTTTTACGTTACCCGTATTGAGATTAAGCGCTTGAAACTTGCGCATCACCGCCGGATCGGGCGTCGGAAAAAGTGTGGCCTCCAGCGCTTCGCGGGTGATGCTCTGAGGCACGATATAGAAGCCAGGCTTCCGGCCTTGCACATCGGTAAATGTCGTTGGCACTGTACGAGCGGACGGCGTGAAAGCAGATTGAGGCGGCGTTACAGGGTTACCGTTTACAGTTGCCTCGTTCGGTTGAGCAACCCGTTGGCTCGCTGGCGGTTCTGCTTCTCGCTTCTCGTAGGTGGCAGTTAACACCGAAGGAATCAGCCGGGCTCCACAGGGGCAACTGCTGACACTGTCCAGCGTGCCAGCAACACGTTTTCCATTACGCCTCATATGGAAAATTCCGCCTAGGATCCGGAAGTTCCCTGCATGATTTCCGCACGTGACCCGAGCACCTTCCAGAGCACGGTGAAGGCCATGTAACTTGAATGTTGGATCACCTTCGAGAATTCGTCCGCCGCAGGTCGTTTGGTCACCTAAAACAACATAGTGTCCTTTGCTCATTTACTGCACCGCTTAGCTAAAGTTGATCAACAACTAAACTTTGAAGAGGCATACCCCCACCGTAAAGTCAGACGTTTCCTTAAATCCTGTACTCCCAAATCCGTTCCGATCCGTTCACTCAAAATCGCACCCCCCTTTGGTGATTTTCATAATCGGCAAGGCAGGCGCCGTTGCTAGTATCCAGACACCGCCAAGAACAATAAGGAAAACGCCATGCCGTACTTCCCCGGTGTCGAGAAGGTTCGCTTCGAAGGCCCAGACAGCGACGCCCCCCTCGCCTTTCGCCATTACGATGCCGACAAGCTGATCCTCGGCAAACCCATGCGCGAACACCTGCGCATGGCCGTCTGTTATTGGCACACCTTTGTGTGGCCGGGCGCGGATGTGTTTGGCGCAGGCACCTTCAAGCGACCGTGGCAGCGCAGCGGTGATCCGATGGACGTCGCCATTGGCAAGGCGGATGCGGCCTTCGAGTTCTTCTCCAAGCTGGGCATCGACTACTACAGCTTTCACGACACCGATGTCGCGCCCGAGGGCAGCTCGCTCAAGGAATACCGCCATCACTTTGCGCAGATGGTCGATCATCTGGAACGCCATCAGGAGCAGAGCGGCATCAAGCTGCTGTGGGGCACCGCCAATTGCTTCAGCAATCCGCGCTTCGCCGCCGGCGCCGCGAGTAACCCGGACCCGGAAGTGTTTGCCTGGGCCGCCGCTCAGGTGTTCAGCGTGATGAACGCCACACTGCGGCTCAAGGGCTCCAACTATGTGCTGTGGGGCGGCCGTGAAGGCTATGAAACCCTGCTCAATACCGACCTCAAGCGCGAACGCGAACAACTCGGCCGATTCATGCGCATGGTGGTGGAGCACAAGCACAAGATCGGCTTCAAGGGCGACCTGCTGATCGAGCCCAAGCCTCAGGAGCCGACCAAGCATCAGTACGATTACGACAGCGCCACGGTGTTCGGCTTCCTGCACGAGTACGGGCTGGAGCATGAGATCAAGGTCAATATCGAGGCCAACCACGCAACGTTGGCCGGACACAGTTTTCACCATGAAATCGCGACGGCCGTGTCACTGGGCATTTTCGGCAGTATCGACGCCAACCGTGGCGACCCGCAGAACGGTTGGGACACCGACCAGTTTCCCAACAGCGTCGAGGAAATGACCCTGGCCACCTATGAGATCCTCAAGGCTGGCGGATTCAGGAACGGCGGCTATAACTTTGATTCCAAGGTGCGTCGCCAGAGCCTGGACGAAGTGGACCTGTTCCACGGGCATATCGCGGCCATGGATGTGCTCGCCCTGTCGCTGGAACGGGCGGCGGCGATGATGCAGAACGACACACTGCAGCAGTTCAAGGATCAGCGCTATGCTGGCTGGCGGCAGCCCCTTGGCCAGGCGGTGCTGGCGGGGGAATTCAGCCTTGAGTCGCTGGCCGAGCATGCGTTCACCCATGAGATTAACCCGCAGGCGGTGAGTGGGCGGCAGGAGATGCTGGAGGGTGTGGTCAACCGGTTTATCTATCGGTGAGGTTTGGCTTCTGTGGTGAGCCTGCTTCTGTGACAAGCGGGCTTGTTGTGGCGAGCGGGCTTGCCCCGCGTTGGGCTGCGAAGCGGCCCCAAAACCAGACGCCTCGGTTGTATCAGGTAAAACTGCGGTGTATGAATTGGGGGCCGCTTCGCGCCCCAACGCGGGGCAAGCCCGCTCGCCACATAAAGCTCGCTCGCCACAGAGGCCCGCTCGCCACAATCAGTAATGTGTTTGCCTAGAGTCTTCCAACAACAATAAAAGGACGCACTACCATGAAGTCATTCAAACGTACACTGCTTGCCGCCACCCTGGCGGTGCTCGCCCTGCCGGTGATGGCCGATCCCGCCCACCCGAAAATCGGCTTTTCCATCGACGACCTGCGTCTGGAGCGCTGGTCCCGCGACCGTGATTATTTTGTGGCGGCGGCGGAAAAGCTCGATGCCAAGGTGTTTGTGCAATCGGCCGATGCCAATGAGCAAAAGCAGATTTCCCAGATCGAAAACCTGATCTCCCGGGGCGTCGACGTGATCGTGATCGTGCCGTTCAACGCCACGGTGCTGACCAACGCGGTCGCCGAGGCCAAGAAGGCCGGGATCAAGGTGGTGTCCTATGACCGCCTGATTCTCAACGCGGACATCGACGCCTATATCTCCTTCGATAACGAAAAAGTCGGCGAGATGCAGGCCAGCGGCGTGCTGCAGGCGGCGCCCAAGGGCAATTACTTCCTGCTCGGCGGCGCGCCCACCGACAACAATGCCAAGGTGCTGCGCGAAGGCCAGATGAAGGTGCTGCAACCGGCCATCGACAAGGGCGATATCAAGATTGTCGGCCAGCAGTGGGTCAAAGAATGGAACCCCACCGAAGCCCTGAGCATCGTCGAGAATGCCCTGACCCGTAACGACAACAAGATCGACGCCATCGTCGCCTCCAACGATGCCACCGCCGGCGGCGCCATCCAGGCCCTGGCCGCGCAGAAGCTGGCGGGCAAGGTGCCGATCTCCGGGCAGGACGCCGACCTCGCCGCGATCAAGCGCGTGATCGACGGCACCCAGACCATGACCGTGTACAAGCCGCTCAAGCTGATCGCCACTGAAGCCGCCAAACTCTCGGTGCAATTGGCCCGCAGCGAAAAACCGGCCTACAGCTCGCAGTACGACAACGGCAGTAAAAAGGTCGACACCATTCTGCTGACGCCGACCCCGCTGACCAAGGCCAATGTCGACCTGCTGGTGAAGGACGGTTTCTACACCAAAGAGCAGATCGGCGGGCAGTGACCGTCATGTCCGACTACCTGCTGCAGATGAATGGCATCGCCAAACGTTTTGGCGGTGTCAATGCGCTGAACGGCATCGATCTCAAGGTACGGCCCGGCGAGTGCCTGGGCCTGTGCGGCGAAAACGGTGCCGGCAAATCCACGCTGATGAAGGTGCTGTCGGCGGTCTACCCGCACGGCACCTGGGAGGGCGAAATCCTCTGGGACGGGCAGCCGCTCCAGGCTCAGTCCATCCGCGAAACCGAAGCCGCCGGCATCGTCATCATCCACCAGGAGCTGACGCTGGTGCCGGACCTTTCGGTGGCCGAGAACATCTTCATGGGCCACGAGCTGACCCTGCCCGGCGGGCGCATGAACTACCCGGCGATGCTGCACCGCGCCGAAGCCCTGATGCGCGAACTCAAAGTGCCGGACATGAACGTGGCGCTGCCGGTGTCGCAGTATGGCGGCGGCCACCAGCAACTGGTGGAGATCGCCAAGGCCCTCAACAAACAGGCGCGCCTGTTGATCCTCGACGAGCCCTCCTCGGCCCTGACCCGCTCGGAAATCGAGGTGCTGCTCGACATCATCAAGGGGCTCAAGGCCAAGGGCGTGGCCTGCGTGTACATCTCCCACAAGCTTGATGAAGTGGCGGCGGTGTGTGACACCATTGCGGTGATCCGCGACGGCAAACACATCGCAACCACGGCCATGATTGACATGGATATCCCGCAGATCATCACGCAGATGGTCGGGCGTGAAATGAGCAACCTCTACCCTGCCAGGCCTGACGCGGTGGGCGATGTGATCTTCGAGGCGCGTCACGTCACCTGCTACGACGTGGACAACCCCAGGCGCAAGCGCGTCGACGATATTTCCTTCGTGCTCAAGCGTGGCGAAATCCTCGGCATCGCCGGGCTGGTGGGCGCCGGGCGCACGGAGCTGGTATCGGCGCTGTTCGGCGCCTACCCCGGCCGCTACAGCGCCGAGGTGTGGCTGGATGGCGCAGTGATCGACACGCGCACGCCGCTCAAATCGATCCGCGCCGGGCTGTGCATGGTGCCCGAGGACCGCAAGCGCCAGGGCATCATTCCCGACCTCGGCGTGGGCCAGAACATCACCCTGGCGGTGCTCGACACCTATGCGCACCTGACGCGCATCGATGCCGAGGCCGAACTGGGGAGCATCGACCAGCAGATCGCGCGCATGCACCTGAAAACCGCCAGCCCGTTCTTGCCGATCACCAGCCTCTCCGGCGGCAACCAGCAAAAGGCGGTGCTGGCGAAAATGCTGATGGCCAAGCCCAGGGTGCTGATCCTCGACGAGCCCACGCGCGGGGTGGACGTGGGCGCCAAATACGAGATCTACAAGCTGATGGTTGCACTGGCGGCCGAGGGCGTGGCGATCATCATGGTGTCGTCGGAGCTGGCCGAAGTGCTGGGGGTGTCGAACCGCGTGCTGGTGATCGGCGACGGCCAGCTGCGCGGCGACTTCGACAACCAAGGCCTTACCCAGGAACAGGTGCTCGCCGCTGCGCTCAGTCAAAACAATAACGATCGGAAGACCGCCTAGATGAATCAGGTCAAACACCTTTTTACCCGCTACAAAATGCTCGCGCTGGTAATTGCCGTGGCGTTCATCTGGCTGTTTTTCAGTTGGCAGACCGAGGGCGGTTTTCTCACGCCGCGCAACCTGTCCAACCTGCTGCGGCAGATGTCGATCACCGGGATTCTGGCGTGCGGTATGGTGCTGGTGATCATCAGCGGCGAGATCGATTTGTCGGTGGGCTCGTTGCTCGGATTGCTGGGCGGGCTGGCGGCGATTCTCGACGTGGTGTATCACGTTCCGCTGCTGGCCAACCTGAGCCTGGTGGCGTTGTGCGGGCTGATGATCGGCCTGGCCAACGGCTACATGACGGCGTACCTGCGCATCCCCTCGTTCATTGTCGGTCTGGGCGGCATGCTGGCGTTTCGCGGGATTCTGCTGGGGATCACCGGCGGCACCACCATCGCGCCGGTGTCGCCGTCGCTGGTGTATGTGGGCCAGGGTTATCTGCCGCATGAGGTGGGTATCGGGCTTGGGGTCTTGCTGTTTGCACTCACCGTGTTTCTCACCTGGAAGCAACGGCGCAATCGCGCACTGCACGGCCTGGCCGCGCATTCGCCGGTGCGTGACGGGCTGCGTGTGGTGCTGATCGGCGCGGTGCTGGCCGGGTTTGTCACCACGCTCAACAGCTACGACGGCATTCCGGTGCCGGTGCTGCTGTTGCTGGCGCTGCTCGGGGTGTTCAGCTACGTCACCAGCCAGACCGTGTTCGGCCGCCGGGTGTATGCGGTGGGCAGCAACATGGAAGCCACGCGGCTGTCGGGCATCAATGTGCAGGCGGTGAAACTGTGGATCTTCGGCATCATGGGCGTGATGTGCGCCCTCGCCGGCCTGGTCAATACCGCGCGCCTGGCGGCCGGTTCGCCGTCGGCCGGGAACATGGGAGAGCTGGATGCGATTGCCGCGTGCTTTATCGGCGGCACCTCGATGCGCGGCGGCTCGGGCACGGTGTATGGCGCGCTGCTGGGGGCGCTGGTGATTACCAGCCTGGATAACGGCATGTCGATGCTGGACGTGGACAGTTACTGGCAGATGATCGTCAAGGGCAGCATTCTGGTGCTGGCGGTGTGGGTGGATGTGAGTACGCGAGCCGGGCGTCGCTGAGGTCATTGGTGCGAGAAGGGGCTTGGTCCCGATAACGCTAGGTCAGCCACAGATAAGGTGACTGCCATACCGTCAGCGGGAACAAGCCCCTTGGGTTAACCGTAATCTGTAGACCTTAGCGGGACACCGGCATCGCAAACTCCGCGCCCTGCTCGATACTCTCCGACCAGCGCTGCATGATCGACTTCTGTTTGGTGTAGAACCGCACACCTTCGGTGCCATAGGCGTGCATGTCGCCAAACAGGCTTTTCTTCCAGCCCCCAAATCCGTGCCACGCCATCGGCACCGGGATCGGCACATTGATGCCGACCATGCCCACTTCGATGCGCCGCGCGAACTCGCGGGCGATATTGCCGTCGCGGGTAAAGCAGCTCACGCCGTTGCCAAATTCATGGTCGTTGACCAGTTGCACCGCCTCGGCAAAGTCATTCACCCGCACACAGGCCAGCACCGGGCCGAAGATTTCTTCGCGGTAGATGCTCATCTCCTTGCTCACGTGATCGAACAGCGTCGCGCCGAGCCAGAAACCGTTTTCCAGGCCGGGTTCGGAGGGCACGTAATCACGGCCGTCGAGCAGCAACTGGGCGCCGGCCTGCACGCCCTGTTCGATGTAGCCACTGATGCGCTGCAGCGCCGCACGGGAAACAATCGGGCCCATTTCGGCCTTCAGGTCGCGGCCGTCGGTGATGCGCAACTGCCTGGCTCGTTCGGTCAGGGCGGCGACGACTTTATCGCCCACATCGCCCACCAGCACCGCCACGGAGATGGCCATGCAGCGCTCGCCGGCACTGCCGTAGGCGGCGCCCATCAAGGCGTCGACGGTTTTTTCGATATCGGCGTCGGGCATCACCACCATGTGGTTTTTCGCACCGCCCAGGCCCTGCACGCGCTTGCCGTTGCGCGCGCCGGTTTCGTAGATGTAGTGGGCAATCGGCGTCGAGCCGACAAAACTCAGGGCCTTGACGTCCGGGTGTTCAAGCAGTGCATCCACCGCTTCCTTGTCGCCCTGCACCACGTTGAATACGCCCTGGGGCAAGCCGGCTTCGCGCAACAGTTCGGCCATGAACAGCGAGGCGCTCGGGTCGGTAGGGCTGGGTTTGAGGATAAAGGTGTTGCCGGCGGCGATGGCGATCGGGTACATCCACATCGGCACCATCACCGGGAAATTGAACGGCGTCACGCCCGCCACCACGCCCAGGGGCTGACGCAGGGTCCAGTTGTCCATGCCACGGGAGACCTGGTCGGAGTGCTCGCCCTTGAGCAGGTTGGGGATGCCGCAGGCGAATTCGAGAATATCAATGCCACGGTCGACCTCGCCCTGGGCATCGGTGAACACCTTGCCGTGTTCGGCGACGATGATGCTTGCCAGTTCGTCCTTGCGCTCACGCAGCAGATGCAGGTACTGAAACAACACGCGGGCGCGGCGGATCGGCGGCGTGTCGGCCCAGTCGGCAAACGCAGCCTGGGCGGCGGCCACCGCTTCGCCCACGGTGTCGCGGCTGGCCAGGGCGACGCGGCCGGTTACTTCACCGGTGGCGGGGTTGTACACGTCCTGATAGCGATCATCGCGGCTGACGCGCTGGTCGTTGATGTAATGCTCAAGGGTGATGGTCATAACAGCGGATCCCGGGTCGATTAGCGTTGGCACCTACCATAGGCTTCCGCTTTGTTCAAAACCAGAGCAGAATCCAGAACTGATTGTGCACACAGGCGAACAATAGTCCCATGGAAAAAACCGAGATCGAAGGCCTGTGGACGCACATCCACTGGCTCTCCGTGCTGGAAGAACACGGCACCTACACCGCTGCCGCTGCGCGGCTGGGCGTGAGCAAATCGGCGGTGAGCCAACGCATTTGCGAGCTGGAAGCCGCCACCGGCACCCGCCTGGTCACCCGCACCACACGCAGCGTGCGGCTCACCGACGCCGGGCGCTCACTGACCCGCGACGTGCGCAGCGCCTACGAACACATCGCCCGCAGCTTTTCCTCGGTGCGCGACTCGGCCGGCGAAATCCGTGGCCTGGTGCGCCTCACCGCTCCGGTCGCCTTCGCGCGCCAGCAACTGGTGCCGCATCTGCCCGAATTCCTGCGTCAGCACCCGCAGGTTCGCATTCAGCTGGACGTGTCCGATGCGTTAAGCTCACTCGCCGCCGAAGGCTACGACCTGGCCGTGCGCCATGGCTTCCAGGTGCCGGAAACCCACGTCGCCTGGAAACTCTGCGACACCGCCTCGGTACTGGTCGCCACCCAGGACTACCTGCACCACCACGGCGAACCCCGCGAACCCGCCGACCTCAGCGCCCACAACTGCCTCTACTATCCGCGCGGCGCCGACCAGCCCGCGTGGACCTTCGAGCGCGGCGTTAAACAGACAGAACGCATCACCGTGCCCATCGCCGGCAGCTTTTCTACCAATAACAGCGAGGCACTGCGTGACTCGGCGCTCAATCACCTGGGCATCGCCCTGCTCCCGGATTTCAGCGCCCACGCGGCGCTGGCCAATGGCACGCTCAAGCAAGTGCTCAAGGGCTGGCGCTTGAAGGGTGCGTTTGCCGACGAGATCTACTTGATTCGGCCGTATTCGCCCCATGTGCCAAAGGCAGTGAGTGCGCTGGTGGGGTTTCTGAAGGACAAGCTGTCGGCAGGCTTCGGTTCTGGCGCGCGGCAGGTCGCGACGAGAGCGGGCTGAACATTTTTTTGAAAATGCTGCAATGCGTAGGACATTTCACACAGTTTTCACAGGCGCACGCTTAAGCTCCACCCAGCTCCTAAGTGAACACCTTTAAGCCCGCGCCCCCATCGTGGGCTTTTCTTTGTCTGGCGCAAAAGGCATTGCGCGCAGTGCCTGCCCTGAATGCAAAAAGCCCGGCTTAATGGCCGGGCTTTTTGTTATGGAGCGGTCCTCAGTTGTCAGGATGCTCACTCGCCACCGAATCCGCAGCGTCCACGTCAGACATGTCTTCCTCGTCATCAGCCGGCAACGACTGCTCCGGCGCGTCGCGCTTGGGATCGTGACCGGTTTCGCTGTCCGTGCCTCGGGTAACGGGCTGCTGTGAAATGTTGCCTGGGGCGTTCTCGTCGATTTCCATGCTGGCTCTCCGCTTGGGCGTTCGGGATATCCGCGCTTGAACATGAGAAGCATCGTGGTCTGACAAGTGCCGTTTGATGGACGAACGGTGGCCTGTTCGGACCTCGCTCTATCGGCGGTGTAGAAAATTTGAATTAGCAGATTGTCTTCCCGGTCAAGAATTATGAACGCAGTCAATCTGACGAGGTGAGCGCAATGACTATCCAGGCAGAGACACTCGTACAACTGACCGAAGCGCTGCGCGAACGCGGCTTGAATCTGGTGTCGGATGTGCACTTTACCCGTGCACCTTATCGGCACAATCACCGCTGGATCTGCACGGTGGAGTAAGGTCACACAAAAACAAATGCCCCGACGAGTCGGGGCATTTGCTGTCAGCCGGAGTAGACCGCGTTTTCACATGGCCCGCCCGGCCCTTTTTTACTCACTGCAGGCTTACCTGACGCAGTTGCGGATCACTGTCGCTACCGATCGTGATGCGTTTGGGCTTGGCCTCTTCAGGCACCACGCGCAGCAGGTTGATGCTCAGCAATCCGTTGTTCAGCGAAGCACCGCGCACCTCAATGTGATCCGCCAGGCGGAACGACAACCGGAAGGCCCGTTGCGCAATGCCCTGGTGCAGGTAAGTCACCTCTTTCTCGCTTTCACGTTTGTCACCCACAACCGTCAAAACGCCCTTCTCGACCTGGATATCCAGATCCGCCTCAGTAAGCCCGGCAACTGCAATGACAATGCGATATTCGTCATCACCGTGCTTTTCCACGTTATGAGGCGGATAGGTGTTCGGAGCCTCGCTGCGCAGCGCAGACTCAAACAGGTCATTGAAGCGATCAAAGCCCACCGACTGACGGAACAGAGGGGCCAGGGAAAGAGTAGTAGCCATTTTAAAATCTCCTGATTAGATCCAAGTGATTTAAAGCGCGACCCTGATTCGGCGTCGCGTGAAGGGAATTTATGTGCGGGAGAGAAGATTTCAAGGGGCGGGTTTGAAATTTTTTTACGGGCTCGCTGGCCGTGGGCTGAAAATCCCGCGAAGCCTCTGGCTCGCGGGATTTTTCCTTGGTGTCAAGTCAGTTGACCTTGAACTGCCTCACCAATCCCTGCTGATGCTCGGCCAATCGAGCAAGCTCGCGGCTGGTGGCGGCGGTTTGCTCAGCGCCGGCGCTGACCTGGATCACCAGTGAGTTGATGTCGTTGACGTTGCGATGAATTTCTTCGGCCACCAGGCTTTGCTCCTCGGCAGCGGACGCTACCTGGATGTTACGGTCACTGATGGACGCAATGCCTTCGGCGATCTCATTGAGCAAGTGGCCGGCACGCACCACATTGCTCGCACCTTCCTGCGCCTTGCCAAGGGTCTCCAGCATGGAGACCGCGGCGCGGTCGGAACCCGACTGCAGGTTGGCGATCATGTTCTGGATGCTGACCGTGGAGTCCTGGGTCTTTTTCGCCAGATTGCGCACTTCATCCGCAACCACCGCAAAACCACGGCCCTGCTCCCCCGCACGCGCCGCTTCGATGGCGGCGTTCAGTGCCAGCAGGTTGGTCTGCTCCGCAACACCGCGAATCACGTCCAGCACCGAAGAGATGGAATCGCTTTCGAGTTTGAGTTCGTTGATGATCTTCGAGGTTTGTTCGGCCTGCACTTCCAGGCCCTGGATCAAGCTGATGGTGTTATCGATCTCAGTCTTGCCCTGCATCGTGCTGGCGTTGACACGCTGTGACATTTCGGCGGCGTCAGTGGTGATGCGCGCTACATCCTTGACCGTGGCGCTCATCTCGCTGATCGCGGTCACCACCTGGTCGGTCCCCTGACGCTGTTGTGCCACGTTCTGGCTGGTCTGCAAGGCCACCGCCGAGGACTGCTCGGCAGCCGTGGCAACCTGCGCCGTGGCGCTGCCGATTTCGCTGACCACGCCACTTATCTGAAGCGCCATGTTGTCCAGGTTGCGTGATATTTCGCCAAACTCGTCCTTGCCGGTGTAGCGGGTGCGCACCGTCAGGTCGCGGGTGGAAAGCGATGCAAGGGTGCGGTTCACATCGGTCACTGCCAGCTTGATATTGCGGATGATCACCAACGCCAGCCACAGCAAGGCGATCAACATCACGATAACGGTCGCTATGGCCACATACAGACTGAGTTCGGCATCGTCACGCTCGTGATGGGCCAGGCCAACCACGGTCTGGCCCAGCTCCGCTTCGACGCCAGCCATGAGGTCGATACGACTGGTCGACAGGTTGAACCAGTCTTCAGGTTTGATATTGAGCGGGTTGCCCAGGGGTGTGTCAAAACCGAGCCGCTGAAGGCGTGCGACTTCCAGTGATCCGGGTTGTTGCAGGACGGCATCCAGCTTGCTCTTGAAGGCTGCCGGAGCCCATCGCTGGAAGGCTTCAAAGTAGCCGGAGAACTCACCGAGGTTACGGCTGAAGCGCGACAACAATGCAGCGTCGAAGCGATTTTGATTGAACGCCAGGCCCAGCAATACGCGCTCGCGCCCGGCGCGCTCTTTCATATCGACAAATTGATTGAGCGAGCCCAACGCACGCAGAATCTGGGGGTCATCAATGCTGGCTTCCAACGAATAATTGAAGCCCACAAGGGTTTTAATCAGGTCAGTAAAAAGAGCACCGGACTCTGTGTTGTTAATCGCCAGGTTATCGACTTTCAAACGCAAGGCGGCCAGCTCACCCAGCGCGCGCAATGCTTCGTTCGGGGCTGGAATACCCTCGCTCGATTGCCCTCGCAGCGCGCCGATTGACGTGTCGGTCTCCTGGCGCAAGGCCTTGAGCTTGTCTTGCATGGACTTGCCACCGCTGCCCAGAAAAACGCCGCTGGCGCCGCGCTCGCGTTGGAGGGTTGTCACGACATTGCTGAATTTCTGTGCGGCGGTGGTGGCGGCAACTGCGCGATTCATTGACCCCAGCGTAGCGCTTTTGTCCGCAATGAAAATGCCCGCAAAGGCCAGAAATCCGAGCAAAGGAAAAATCAGAATAAGCAGCAGCTTGGTACTCAAAGGAGCATTGCTAAGCATTACAAACCTCGGGACTTACAAATTTTGTCTAATAATTACCTCCGGCGCACGTTCTAGTGAAATCGACGTTTATAGGAGCCAAAGATGATCCAGTTTGAGCCCGCCATAGCCGTTTTTCTTCCGTTTACACTATCTCGGCCTGAAGCTATCGAGCTTTAGAGCTGCCGGAAAAAATGGACTGCGCGTGAACCTGGACACCTGAGGGTGTTTACAAACCCCGGAAACGCAAAAGCCCCGCTTTCGCGAGGCTCTCGTGTCAATCTTGGCGGGAAACCAGGGATTCGAACCCTGGGAACGCTATTAACGTTCGCCGGTTTTCAAGACCGGTGCATTCAACCACTCTGCCAATTTCCCTTGTGCATCACGGGATTATAGTAACCCTTCCCGTCTCAGCGGGCGCCATAATACCCGAATGAAACACACTGTCAAACTCTCGCCATCGCTTGTTACAGAGCGTCTGTTATGATCTTTGCGACTGAACGTTTCAAAACCACAGGAGTGTCGCCATGCGCGAACAGAATTACGCAGTGAATGGCAACGCCCAGGCTGAGCAGCTTGAAGTCAGCCGCGTGTTGCGCAACACCTACGGCTTGCTCGCCCTGACCCTCGCCTTCAGCGGTGTGATGGCGTTCGTGGCTCAGCAGATGCGTGTTGGCTACCCGAATATCTTTGTTGTGCTGATCGGCTTCTATGGTCTGTTCTTCCTGACCAACAAGCTGCGTGACTCGGCCTGGGGCCTGGTGTCGGCGTTTGCCCTGACCGGTTTCATGGGCTTTATCCTTGGCCCGATCCTCAACCGTTACCTGGGTATGGCCGGCGGCGCGGAAGTGGTCAGTTCGGCGTTTGCCATGACGGCGCTGGTGTTTGGTGGCTTGTCCGCCTATGTGCTGATCACCCGCAAGGACATGAGCTTCCTCGGCGGCTTCATCACCGCAGGCTTCTTCGTGTTGCTGGCGGCGGTGGTTGCGGGCATGTTCTTCCAGATCAGCGGCTTGCAACTGGCGATCAGCGCAGGTTTCGTGCTGTTCTCGTCGGTGTGCATCCTGTTCCAGACCAGCGCGATCATCCACGGCGGCGAGCGCAACTACATCATGGCGACCGTCAGCCTGTATGTGTCGATCTACAACCTGTTTATCAGCCTGTTGCAGATCTTCGGCATCATGAGCCGCGACGACTGATTCATTTTCATTGCCGCAATAAAAAATGCCCCGTATCGAAAGATACGGGGCATTTTTGTTGGCGCGGGACTCAATACTGGTTGGGTTCCATCTCCAACTCAACCTTGAAACGCTGGGCGATGTCCTGCTGGATACGCCGCGCGAGATTGGCAATGTCCTGCCCGGTGGCACCGCCGTAGTTGACCAGCACCAACGCCTGCATGTTATGCACGCCGGCATCGCCGTCTCGAAACCCCTTCCAGCCGGCCTTGTCGATCAGCCAGCCAGCGGCGAGTTTCATCTGCCCGTCGGCCTGGGGATAGGCCACCAGGTCCGGGTACTGGCTTTTCAGCTCGGCTGCGAGTGCCTGGGAGACCAGCGGGTTTTTGAAGAAGCTGCCAGCATTGCCCAGCTCTGCCGGGTCCGGCAGTTTCTCGCGGCGAATGCTACAGATCGCACGGCTGACGTCACTCGGCGTGGCATCGGTGATGCCCTGCGCCGCCAGACGCTGCTGCACCGGGCCGTAGTCGAGTTTCAAGTGGCGGATGCGGCTCAGGGCAAAGCGCACGCGCAGGATCAGCCAGCGTCCGGTGTGCTGCTTGAACAGGCTGTCACGGTAGCCGAACTGGCACTCTTCCAGGCTGAAATCGCGCAGTTCGCCGGTTTGGCGATCCAGGGCGGTGAGGCCGGCGAATACATCCTTGATCTCCACTCCATAAGCACCAATGTTCTGCATCGGCGCTGCGCCGACAGTGCCGGGGATCAGGCTGAGGTTTTCCAGGCCGCAGAAACCATGTTCCAGGGTCCACAACACAAACGGATGCCAGGGCTCACCCGCTTCGGCTTCGATCACCACGCGGCTGCCGTCGTCCTGCAATACCCGAATGCCGCGGGTTGCCATGCGCAATACCAAAGCGCAAATGTCCTGGGTCAGCAGCAGATTGCTGCCGCCACCGATCACCAGCAACGGCAGTGCCTGCGCAGCGGCGTAAGCCAGGGCTTCACGCACATCGGCATCGCCATGAGCCTCGGCGAACAGTTGGGCACGCACATCGATGCCGAAACTGTTGAAGGGCTTGAGCGAGACCTGCGCCTGCACCTGCAAGGTCATAACCGCCCCTTCAATTCGATCACCAATAAATCACAGGCGCGCTCGATCAGGTCCAGCACCCTGTCGAAGCCTTGTTCGCCTTCGTAGTAAGGGTCTGGCACTTCGTCCACGTCGGCATCGAAGCGGCGCAGGAACAGATCCAGCTCCGCCTTGCCCTGCCCTGACTGCATCAGCTTGAGGTGACGCAGGTTACTGTGGTCCATCGCAAGGATCAGGTCGTAGCGCGAAAAATCGGCGCGGCTGACCTGCTGGGCACGCTGGGACGACAGGTCATAACCGCGCATCAGCGCCGCACGCTGGCTGCGCTGGTCCGGCGGGTTGCCGACATGCCATTCACCGGTGCCGGCGGAGGCCACGTCGACCTGCCCCGCCAGCCCCGCTTCGCGCAATTTATGGCGCAGTACGCCTTCCGCCGTGGGCGAGCGACAGATGTTGCCCAGGCAGACAAACAGAACCTCCATCAGGCCCCCAGCAGGCGACGAACGCGCTCGAGGTCTTCCTGGGTGTCGACACCGGCCGGCGGCGCTTCGAGTGCATCGCCGACATGGATGCGCACGCCATGCCACAGGGCCCGCAGTTGCTCCAGGGATTCGGTGTTTTCCAGCCAGCACGGGCCCCAACTGACGAAGTCGTGCAGGAAGCCGGCGCGGTAGGCGTAAATGCCGATGTGGCGGCGGTAAGGCACGCCTTCGGGCAACAAATCGGGGTGTTTGGCAAAGGCATCGCGCGCCCAGGGCAAGGTCGAACGACTGAACGTCAGCGCCAGGCCGTTGATGTCGCTGACCACCTTGACCACGTTCGGGTTGAACAGGGTTTCCACATCTTCGATCGGTTCGGCCAGGGTGGCCATGCGCGCTTCGCCATGGGCGGCCAGGTTGGCGGCGACCTGATCGATCACGCTCGGCGGAATCAACGGCTCGTCACCTTGCACGTTGACCACGATGGCATCGTGCGCCAGGCCCAGTTGCGTGGCCACTTCGGCCAGGCGGTCGGTGCCGGAGTTATGGTCTTCGCGGGTCAGCACCGCCTCGGCGCCAAACCCTTGGCAGGCGGCGATGATGCGCGGGTCATCGGTGGCCACCACCACCCGCTCGGCGCTGCTTTTGCAGGCCTGTTCCCACACCAGCTGAATCATCGGCTTGCTGCCGATCAATTGCAGCGGTTTGCCCGGCAGACGGGTCGATGCATAGCGCGAGGGAATGACAACGGTAAAGGCGGTGGTCATTTATCCAGACGCTCATCGGTGGTGAGGGTACGCGCTTCGCTTTCCAGCATCACCGGGATACCGTCGCGGATCGGGTAGGCCAGGCCCGCACCTTTGCTGATCAACTCGGTTTTGTCGGCGCTGAGCTTGAGCGGGCCTTTGCAGATCGGGCAAGCAAGGATATCGAGCAGTTTGGTGTCCATGAATATTTCCTGGAAAGAAGCGTGTTAGGGCAAGGGACGTGCGGGCAGCAGGCGCGTCAGTTGCGTGTCGAACCAGGCGACAAACGCCGGCGACGGCAGCGCATCCACCGCAAGGTACCACCAGTCGGGCTGTGCGAAGGCGCGGCACTTCACCGCGTCCTTCTCGGTCATCACCAGCGGCAATGACGGGGTAAAACTCAAGACCTCGGCGCTGTACTGCGCATGGTCGGCAAATACATGGGGTATGGGCTGCCAGTGTAGCGTTTCAAGGGTGGTGAAGAAACGCTGCGGGTTACCGATACCGGCGACCGCATGCATGGCCTGGCCCGCCGGAAAATAATCGACCGGCCGGTGTTCGCCGCTGTGCAGGTTGATCAGGGCGGTGGGCTGCAGGCGAAAGGCGAAACCGTCTTCACGGTCGGCCCCCGAGCCGTTATATAACAGCGCATCGACGCTTTGCAGACGCTCCACCGGTTCGCGCAGCGGCCCGGCAGGCAGGCAACGGCGGTTGCCCAGGCCACGGGCGGCATCGATCAATACCAGTTCAAGATCACGCGCCAGGCGGTAATGCTGCAGGCCGTCGTCAGACAGAATCAGGTCCAGGGGTTCGCTTTCCAGCAAGGCTTTTACTGCACGACTGCGATTGGGGTCGATCATCAGCGGCACACCGCTGCGCTGCACGATCAGCAACGGCTCGTCGCCGGCCACGGCGGCACTGTGGTCGGCCTCGACGCGCCAGGGCAGCTGCGGCGGTTTGGCGCCGTAGCCACGGCTGACCACGCCCACCCGCAGACCGGCGCGGCGGCAGTGTTCGATCAACCACAGAATCAACGGCGTCTTGCCGGTGCCGCCCACGGTGATATTGCCCACCACTACAACTGGCACAGGCGCCTTATAGATGTCACCCTCCCCGGCCACGAAGCGCGCGCGCTTGCGCTGCACCACCCGACGATACAGACACTCCAACGGTGTCAGCAGCGCCAGGGCCGGATGGCCTGTGTACCAGGCCTTGAGCAGACGGTCGGACATTGCCATCAGGGTTGGCCCGCCGCCTCGACGGTGCTCATGCGCAAGTGGCTGAAGCCCAGCTTGCCGGCGGCGTCCATCGCAGTGATCACAGCCTGGTGCTGGGTCTTGCCATCGGCACTGATGGACAACGGCATTTTGGTATCGCCGCCGGATTCCTTCTGCAGCGCGTCCATCAAGCTATTGAGGTCGTTTTTCTCCAGCAACTGGTTGTTTACAGTGAACACGCCATCAGCGCTGATGGCGATGTCCAGTTGCTTGACCTCCTGGTCCTCGGCCGGCGAGCCGCTCACCGCTTCCGGCAGATCAACCCGCAGCGCGGTCTGCCGAGTGAAGGTGGTGGTCACGACAAAAAACAGCAGCAGGATAAACACCACGTCGATCAGCGACGCGAGGTTGATATCGACATTTTCCCGTCGCTTGCGGCGAAATTTCACACCTTGTCCTCAACCAGATCCACGTCACGGTCGCCCTGCACCACTTCCACCAGCTTGATGGCTTCCTGCTCCATGCCGACCACCAGCTCATCGATACGCCGTTGCAGGAAACGGTGGAAGAACACCGATGGAATACCCACCATCAGGCCCGCTGCGGTGGTGATCAAGGCTTTGGAAATACCGCCGGCCAGCACCGCCGCGTTGGTGGTCATGCCCGAGCCCATGAACGAACTGAAGATATCGATCATGCCCAGCACGGTACCGAGCAAGCCGAGCAACGGCGCCATGGCGGCGATGGTGCCGAGCGCATTGATGTAGCGCTCAAGCTCATGAATGACGCGGGCAGCGGCCTCTTCGATGCATTCCTTCATGATCTCGCGACCATGCTTGGAGTTGGCCAGGCCCGCCGCGAGGATTTCCCCCAGGGGTGAATCGGCGCGCAGTTCCTTGAGCTTCTGTTTGTCGAGCTGCTTGTTCTTGATCCAGCCCCACACCTGCCCCAGTAGATGCTCGGGGGTCACGCGACTGGCACGCAGGGTCCACAGGCGTTCGGCAACGATGCCCAGCGCTGCGATGGAACTCAAGATGATCGGCAACATCATCCAACCACCGGATTTGACCAATTCCCACACAGTGAATGTCCCCTCGAAAAAGTGCGCCACTTTACCATATAGGTTCGGTCGCGGGGCCCGCCCGTCGCAGGCCGTGAGCGCGTTGGATAGCGAATCAGCGTAACGGTTCACGCCAGAAGCGGCGTTGCGCGCGTGCAACCGTGGCGGGCTCGAAAGCCCCCAACTGCAGGCGTACCGCACCCTGCTCGGCGCTGTCATACACCCGGCTGCCCACTGCGCGGTAACGCTCCAGCACCTGGGCGTGAGGATGGCCGAATGCATTGCCGCGCCCCCGCGAGATCAGCACCGACGTGGGCGCCAACTGCTGCACAAAGGGCCGCGACGACGAACTGCGGCTGCCATGGTGAGGGGCTTGCAGCCAGTCGGTGCGCAGCGCCAGCGGCGAGTCGAGCAACGCGCGCTCGGCAGCGCGATCGATATCGCCGGTGAGCAGCAACCGTTCGCCATTGGCCTGCACCTGCAACACGCAGGATTTCGGGTTACCGTCGACGGCACCGGGCCATTGCCACAGCTCGAATGACACACCGTCCCACTGCCAGCGTTCGCCGCTGATACAAGGTTGAGTGCCGAGAAACTCGGGCAGGCCGTCGGTTTCACCCCCCACCACACGCTTGACCGGCAGCCCGCGCGCCACCGCGGCCGCCCCGCCGGCATGATCGGCATCGGCGTGGCTGATCAGCATCAAATCCAGCGACGCGATGCCAAGCTTTTTCAGCGACGGCAACACCACCCGCGCGCCCAGGTCTGTGGCCCGCGAACGCGGGCCGGCATCGTAGAGCACACTGTGATGACGGGTGCGCAGGATAATCGCCTGCCCCTGGCCGACATCCAGCTGCACTACGTCCATCCGCCCATGGGGCACCAGCTCACGCGGCGTAAACACCGCCAGCAACAGCATCGGCCAACCCAACAGCCGAAAAGGCACACCGCTCGGCAGCAGCACGATCACCGCGCCGGCCAGACTCACCAGCCAATACCCCAGGGGCACTTCGGCCGGTATCCACGCAGGCAGGTGCGCCGCCAGCAGCGCCAGGCCCTGAAACAACAGGTCCAGCGCGCCGCCCGCCAACCACAGCAGGCCCTCCCCCACAAGCGGCACCGCCAGCAGGGCAGTCCCCAGCAATGCCAGCGGCAACACCACCAGGCTGATCCAGGGCACAGCGACCAGATTGGCAAGGGGAGCACTCAGGCTGATCGGCAAATCAAGCATCAACAACAGGGGAAAAAGACCGATGGCGATCAACCACTGCGCACGCGTCCAGGCCTGCCACAGGCGCCACGGGCCCAAGCGCCCGCCGAAGGCCAGTATCAACACCGCAACCGCACCGAACGATAACCAGAATCCGGGCTGCAGACTCGCCAGCGGTTCCAGCACCAGTACCCCGTTGAGTGCCAGCAGCAACGGCCACCAGGCACCCAGGTGGCGAAAACGCAACCGCCACAGCAGCACCAGCCCCACCATGACGCAGGCCCGCTGCACCGGCACGCCGAACCCTGCCAGCAAGCCGTAACCCAGCGCTGCAACAAAGGCCAGGCCGCAGGCCCAGGGCAACCACGGCCAGGTGGCGGGCCAGCAACCATAACGCGCCAGCAACGCGATCAGCCCGTAGATCAACCCCGCCAGCAGGCCAATGTGCTGGCCGGAGATCACCAGCAGGTGCACGGTGCCGGTGTCTTGCAGCACTTGCCAGTCTTCGTCCGCCAGCCCGGAGCCGTCGCCCAGCACCAGCGCGGCCAGCCCCGCTTCGCGGCCCTGGGCATCCACCGTCATCAGGCGTTGGCGCAGCGTATCGCGCCAGGCGTTGCGGGCCTGCGTCAGACGCTCGCCGTCCTTTACCGTACCGGTCGCGCCGATGCGCTGCGCCAACAGCCAGGCTTCGTGATCGAACCCCTGAAAGTTGAGCAGGCCGGACGGTCGCTTCAGGGTCACGGCCAACCGCCAGCGCTCGCCACTGTGCACCGCCGGCCCGCCGTGCCAGGACACCCGGATGCGCCTGGGCAAGCGGGTATGGCGTGACCGGCTGTCGGCCAGTTCGAAGCGCACGCCAGTGGATGTCTGCTGCGGTAACCCGACCACCCGCCCTTCCAGCCAACGCGTCTGGCCGTCCAGTGCGGAGGGCAATCGGTCATTCAGCGCCCACTGCGCACTGATGCACGCCCAACTCAAACCAAACAGGAAAAAGGCCAGCGCGAAGGTGCGAAACGGCAACAGCATCAAGGCCAGCACCAGCATGGCCAGCAGCCATCCCGTCGCTGGCAATGCGGGTAAAACACGCAGAGTCAGCAACCCCAGCGCCAATGCAAACATCCCTGTCTTCATGAATCATCCTTCTCAAATGACCCACTCAGTCTTAGCCGGGCGTCGGACGGCGCCTATGATGTTTTGTCACAAAGTCTGAATTTTCTGTTTATAGAATCCGGGCATACTTGCCCCTCGAACTGACCTGGACCCCTTATGCCCCGGCGCTTATTCAAACGGTACATGCCCGACCCCAGCAGTATCAGGGAACACAAGTCATTACAGTTTCTTGGGACCTTGCTGCATGACCCGAACCTCTGGCACCTGAACCGGCACTCGGTGGCGCGGGCCATGGCCGTGGGTCTGTTCGCGGCCTTTATCCCGATTCCCCTGCAGATGTTATTGGCCGCGGTGCTGGCCATCGTGGTGCGCGGCAACATGCCCATCGCCGTCAGCCTGGTGTGGCTGACCAACCCGATCACCATGCCGGTGGTGTTCGTGTGTACCTACATGACCGGCGCCTGGCTGATGAACGTGCCGCCGCGCAGCCTGCCCGACCACCTCACCTGGGAATGGATCAGCGGCCAGCTGAACACGCTGTGGCAGCCGTTCCTATTGGGTTCGGTGGTGCTGGGGCTGGTGCTTGGCGCACTGGCCTACTGCCTGACCATGGGCTACTGGCGCTGGTGGGTCGCGCGCCAATGGAAACGCCGCAAACTGCGCCGCCGCTGAAACCCGACACCCAGGCTCCCGCTCAACACCATTAATTTTCAGGATTCCAGGCCGCGCAAATGGCTACACTGCGCAGGTGGCGCGGGCCGGATGCCCGCGTGGAAGATTGATATCAGTGGTAGCAGGAGAAGTGGCGTGCTTAGAAGAATGGGAATTAAAGGCCGCGTACTGTTGCTGACCTTATTGCCGACCAGCCTGATGGCCGTGTTGCTGGGCGGTTATTTCACCTGGATGCAGCTCTCGGAACTGCAGACCCAATTGCTGCAACGCGGCGAAATGATCGCCGAACAACTGGCGCCGCTGGTGGCCCCGGCCCTGAGCAGCAAGAACGCCGACCTGCTGGAACGCATCGCCACCCAATCCCTTGAGCAGACGGACGTGCGCACCGTGTCGTTCCTCGCACCGGACCGCACGTCCCTGGCCCATGCCGGCCCGAGCATGCTCAACCCGCCGCCGACCGGTAACAGCTCACACCTGCTGCAACGCACCGGCAATGACGCCACGCGCTATTTGCTGCCGGTGTTCGGCCGCCATCGCAACCTGGCCGGCGAGCTGATCCCCGATGAAGCCGACCGCCTGCTGGGCTGGGTCGAGGTAGAGCTGTCCCATAACGGCATGCTGCTGCGCGGCTACCGCAGCCTGTTCGCCAGCCTCCTGCTGATCGCCGTCGGCCTGATCTTCACCGCCGCGCTGGCCCTGCGCATCAGCCGCACCATCAACGCGCCGATCGGCCAGATCAAGCAGGCCGTGGCCCAGCTCAAGGACGGCAACCTGGAAACCCGTCTGCCAGCGCTGGGCAGCCAGGAGCTTGACCAACTCGCCTCGGGCATCAACCGCATGGCCGAAACCCTGCAAAACGCCCGCGAAGAACTGCAACACAGCATCGATCAGGCCACCGAAGACGTACGCCAGAACCTGGAAACCATCGAAATCCAGAACATCGAGCTGGACCTGGCCCGCAAGGAGGCCCTGGAAGCCAGCCGCATCAAGTCGGAGTTCCTGGCCAACATGAGCCATGAGATCCGCACCCCGCTCAACGGCATCCTGGGCTTTACCCACCTGCTGCAAAAAAGCGAACTGTCGCCGCGCCAGCTGGATTACCTGGGCACCATCGAAAAATCCGCCGACAACCTGCTGGGCATCATCAACGAAATCCTTGATTTCTCGAAGATAGAGGCCGGCAAGCTGGTGCTCGACAGCGTGCCGTTCAACCTGCGCGACCTGTTGCAGGACACCCTGACCATCCTCGCCCCCGCCGCCCATGCCAAGCAGCTGGAACTGGTCAGCCTGGTGTACCGCGACACCCCGCTGGCGCTGGTCGGCGACCCGCTGCGCCTCAAGCAGATCCTGACCAACCTGATCAGCAACGCGATCAAGTTCACCCGCGAAGGCACCATCGTTGCCCGTGCAATGATCGAAGACGAACAGGAAGACAGCGTACAACTGCGCATCAGCGTGCAGGACACTGGCATCGGCCTGTCCAGCCAGGATGTGCGCGCGCTGTTCCAGGCGTTCAGCCAGGCTGACAATTCGCTGTCACGCCAGCCCGGCGGCACCGGCCTGGGGCTGGTGATTTCCAAGCGCCTGATCGAACAGATGGGCGGCGAAATCGGCGTCGACAGCACACCGGGCGAAGGCTCGGAGTTCTGGATCAGCCTCAACCTGCCCAAGACCCGCGACGATGTCGACGACCTGCCCTGCGCGCCGCTGCTCGGTCGCCGCGTCGCCGTGCTGGAAAACCACGAACTGGCGCGCCAGGCCCTGCAACATCAGTTGGAAGACTGCGGCCTGGCGGTCACGCCATTCAATACCCTGGAAAACCTGACCAACGGCATCACCAGCGCACACCAGACCGAACAGGCCATCGACCTGGCGGTGCTTGGCGTCACCGCCAACGACATTCCGCCCGAGCGCCTCAACCAGCACCTGTGGGACCTCGAACATCTGGGTTGCAAAGTGCTGGTGCTGTGCCCGACCACCGAGCAGATGCTGTTCAACCAGTCGGTGCCCAACCCCAACAGCCAGTTGCAGGCCAAACCGGCGTGCACGCGCAAACTGCGCCGTGCCCTGGCCGACCTGATCAGCCCGCGCCCCTTGCGCGCCGAGCCTGGCGAGCCGCTCTCCAGCCGTGCGCCGCGAGTGCTCTGCGTCGACGATAACCCGGCGAACCTGCTGCTGGTGCAGACCCTGCTCGAAGACATGGGCGCCAAGGTGCAGGCGGTGGACAGCGGTTACGCGGCGATCAATGCGGTGAAGCAGGAAACCTTCGACCTGGTGTTGATGGATGTGCAAATGCCGGGCATGGATGGACGCCAGAGCACTGAGGCGATTCGCCAGTGGGAAAGCGAACGCCACGGCACGCCGCTGCCGGTGGTCGCGCTCACGGCCCACGCCATGGCCAACGAAAAACGCGCGCTGCTGCAGAGCGGCATGGACGACTACCTGACCAAGCCGATCAGCGAACGGCAACTGGCCCAGGTGGTGTTGAAATGGACCGGCTTGGCCCTGCGCAACCAGGGCCCCGAGCGGGTCACTGAAAACCTCGGCCACGGCGTGCAACTGCTGGTGCTCGACCATGAAGAAGGCCTGCGCCTGGCTGCCGGCAAGACTGAGCTGGCGGCCGACATGCTCGCCATGCTGCTGGCGTCGCTGGAGGCCGACCGCCTGGCCATCACCGTCGCCCGCGAAGCCAACGACAATCAGGCCCTGATCGAGCGCGTCCACCGCCTGCACGGCGCCACGCGCTATTGCGGCGTGCCGCAACTGCGCGCCGCCTGCCAGCGCGCCGAAACCCTGCTCAAGCAGGACGATGCCAAGGCCGCGGCGGCGCTGGATGAACTGGACATGGCCATCACCCGGCTGGCCAGTGAGGCACGGGTGAGCGCCTGACTCCTGTTGATCAGCGGTCACATACCGGGCTCATGATAGGCCGGCACCCGTGATAGGATGCCGCGCCTATTTGGAGGATCCATGGCCGAACACGATTTCCGCTTCAGCTTGCTGAGCCCGCAACACACCCTGATCGAATGCCGCGCCCTGGTGCCGGGCCGTTACCAAGTGACCGGCAACGGCGGTTCGATCAAGCATGGCGACGTGCTGATCGTCACCCTGCGCGGCAGTAAAACCCTGTCGATGCGCCTGACTGTCGAAGGGGACGCACGCTACTCCATCCGCCCCGCTGGCCAGTGGGTCGCCATGGCCCACGGGCCGCAATTCGGCGAGCTTGAGATTCACACCTGGAAGGTCAACTGCGACAGCTGCGACAACGTGCTGGAGTTTGAATTTGCGGTGGAAACCAAGCTGACCAAAGCGCCGCTGCAGCCAGCGGCCAACGCGCGCATCAAGGCGTTGGGCTGGGCCAGCGATGGCGACAGGCACCGCTGCCCGAAATGCCAGCAGGCCGCGCAATGAGAGGCTTGTTGCTCATCGCCCTGGCGGCCGGCCTGAGCGGTTGCGCCGCTCACGCAGTCAAGCTCAAGCAGGATCACAGCTACGTGGTGGAATGGATCGGTGAACGGCCGCTGATGGATGACGCGAACCTGACCGTTACCCTCGGTGCCGATGGCCGCGCCTACGGCAACGGTGGCTGCAACCACTGGTTTGCGCCCTACACCGTGAACGGCGACACCCTCAGCTTCGGCAAGATCGGCAGCACCCGCAAGCTCTGCGCCGAGGCCTTGATGGAGCAGGAACAGCGCTTCTTCCAGGCCCTGCAAAGCGTGCAACGCTGGGACATCTCGCCTATCGAACAGACCCGCTTCTGGCCGGCCGAAGGCAAACCGATTCGCCTGTGGCTCGAAGAAGGCTGATCGCAAGGTTGGCGCAAACCCAATGTGGGAGGGGGCTTGCTCCCGATAGCGGTGTATCAGTCAATCGATGTATGGACTGACACTCTGCAATCGGGAGCAAGCCCCCTCCTACATTTTTTTGGGGTATGCCCTTTAGCCGCGCAACGCCTTGAGCTTGGCCAGCACCCCTGCCGCCGTCTGCTCGCCCATCAACTGCTCGCGCACCTTGCCCTTGTCGTCAATGATGTAGGTCACCGGCAACGCCTCGCTGCGCGGGATATCAAAGAGCTCTTCGGGGTTCTGCGCCAATACGGTGAACTTGATCCCCAGTTTCTCGCTGGCGGCCTTGAGTTCCTCGCCCTGCACATTGTCGAAATTGACCCCGAACACGCCGACGTTCTGGGCTTTCAACTGTTCAGACAACGCATTGAGCTCGGGGATTTCCGTGCGGCACGGGCCACACCATTCCGCCCAGTAGTTGACCACCACCCACTGCTTGTCGAGGCGCTCCGCCGCCACCTTCTGGCCGTACTGGTCGACGCCATAGTCGTTGCCGCAGCCGCTGAGCAGCAGGGTTGTGATGATCGCCAATGCACCGATCAGTCGCCTTGTCATGGAGTAATCCTTTGCAAAAATGAACGTGGGCTGCGACCGGTTGCCTCTTACGGTTTAAGGACGGGCCGCCACGCGGGTAGAATACCCGCCACCTTACGCAAGATGCGACCCGCACATGACCGATCTGACGCTTTATCACAACCCGCGCTGCTCGAAATCCCGCGGTGCGCTCGAACTGCTTGAAGCCCGTGGCCTCGCTCCGACCGTGGTGCGCTACCTCGAAACCCCGTTGAACGCCGCGCAACTGACGGCGTTGCTCGGCAAGCTCGGCATCACTGCGCGCCAACTGCTGCGCACCGGTGAAGACGAATACAAGACCCTCGACCTCGCCGACGCCACCTTGAGCGAAGCCCAGGTGATCGCCGCCATCGCCGCGCATCCGAAGTTGATGGAACGCCCGATCCTGGAAACCGCCGACAAGGCCGTCATTGGTCGCCCGCCCGAGAAGATACTGGAGATTTTGCCGTGAGTACGCCGTATGTGCTGGTGCTGTATTACAGCCGTAACGGCTCGGTGAGCGAGATGGCCCGGCAGATTGCCCGTGGCATCGAGCAAGGCGGGCTGGAAGCGCGCCTGCGCACGGTGCCGGCGATTTCCGCCGAGTGCGAAGCCGTGGCGCCGGGCATTCCGGAAGAAGGCGCAGTGTATGCGAGCCTGGATGACCTGAAGAACTGCTCGGCCCTGGCCCTGGGCAGCCCGACGCGCTTTGGCAACATGGCCGCGCCGCTCAAGTATTTTCTCGATGGCACCAGCAACCTGTGGCTCACCGGCGCCCTCGTCGGCAAGCCGGCCGGGGTGTTCACTTCCACCGCCAGCCTGCATGGCGGCCAGGAAACCACGTTGATGTCGATGCTGCTGCCGTTGCTGCACCACGGCATGCTGATCACCGGCCTGCCCTACAGCGAGCAGGCGCTGCTCGACACCCAGGGCGGCGGCACGCCCTATGGCGCGAGCCACCATGCCGGAGCGGACGGCAAGCGCCTGCTCGATCAACATGAAACCGCCCTGTGCCGCGCCCTGGGCCAGCGCCTGGCAAAAACCGCCCGGCTGTTGGACGGCCAACCGGGCTAAGGTCCTGCCACCCCGCTCCCACAGCTTGCAATGCATGCCAAATGTGGGAGCGGACTTACCGGAGAAGGGCTCATCTGGGTCTCAATGATTGACGGTATAAGCCAGCATCATCGACAACTGACACATCGGCCGCCCGCTCTCGGCGTGCCACTGGTTGAACGCGCCCTGCACCGCCGCGAGATCCCGCAGGCTGGTTGGCGCCCTGTCGACGATCTTCTGCGCATTCAGCGCCGCCACCACATCATCACTGGGCACAAAGGTGTCCTTGCCCACCATGCGCAAAAAGCGCGGCGCCGACAGCCCGCCCAACTGGTGGCCGTGCTTGCTCAGGCATTTCCATAAGCCGACGATGTCGGTCACCGGCCAGTCGGCGACAAAGGCGCCGAAGCTGCCCTTTTCCTGCTCGATATCCAGGATCATCTGCGCGTTGCGCGGCACGCTCTTGAGTTTGCCCAGGTGGCGGATGATGCG
This sequence comes from Pseudomonas sp. PvP025, assembly GCF_017832155.1. NCBI lineage: Bacteria > Pseudomonadati > Pseudomonadota > Gammaproteobacteria > Pseudomonadales > Pseudomonadaceae > Pseudomonas > Pseudomonas sp. PvP025. The sequence goes on from NZ_JAFIBJ010000001.1 coordinate 1,847,658, forward strand.
CGTGTCCTGCATCAGCCGTTCCAGGTGCTCGGCGCCCATCAACACGACTTTCTCCGGGTCGAAACCGAAGAATACCTGCTCGAATGCCGGCCACTTGGCGTCCACCACGCTGTGCTTCAGGCCTGCGCGAAACACCCGCAACGCCAGGGTCGACAGGTAGCGGTCATCGCTGATCTTGCGCAGCTGCGCGGCCGTTTTGGGCGTTGGCAGGTGGGCTTCCAGCTTGGCCGCCGAGCCGAAGCGGTTCAGACAATATTCGTTCAGCCACTTGTAATCGCGCATGCCCTCTCCCGGGGATTGAAATGAAAACGGCGCCCGTGAGCGCCGTCCTTCAGAGCGTTGCAGGGCCTCAGAGGTTCACTACATTGACGAAGCGCGAGGCGGCGCTCTCGTCGATACGCAGGCTGGTGAAGTCGAACAGGTTGCGGTCGGCCAACTGCGACGGGATCACGTTCTGCAGGCTGCGGAAGATGCTCTCGGTACGCCCGGGTGTCTTGCGCTCCCAGTCCAGCAGCATCTCCTTGACCACCTGGCGCTGCAGGTTTTCCTGGGAGCCGCACAGGTTGCACGGGATGATCGGGAACTGCTTGAGGTCGGAGTAGGCCTGGATATCCTTCTCGTTGCAATACGCCAGCGGGCGGATCACCACGTTGCGCCCGTCATCGGCGCGCAGCTTGGGCGGCATGGCCTTGAGCGAGCCGTTGAAGAACATATTGAGAAAGAAGGTTTCGACGATATCGTCGCGATGATGACCCAGGGCCATCTTGGTCGCGCCAATCTCGTCGGCAAAGGTGTAGAGCGTGCCCCGGCGCAGGCGCGAGCACAGCGAGCAGGTGGTCTTGCCTTCGGGAATCAGTTCCTTGACCACCGAATAGGTGTCCTTCTCGACGATGTGGTACTCCACGCCCAATGCCTTGAGGTAGGCCGGCAGCACATGCTCGGGAAACCCCGGTTGTTTCTGGTCCATGTTGACGGCAACGATGTCGAACTTGATCGGCGCGACCTTTTGCAGGTGCAGCAACACATCGAGCATCGTATAGCTGTCTTTGCCGCCGGAGAGGCAGACCATGACCTTGTCGCCGTCCTCGATCATGTTGAAATCGGCAACCGCCTCACCGGCCAGGCGACGCAGGCGTTTTTGCAGTTTGTTCTGGTTGACCGTAAGAGTGCCCATGGCGCTTGGATCCGCTGGAGGTGTGTGACGAAAAGCGCAGCATTTTACCGATAAGGCCGGAGAAGTTCCAATGCGCCCGCTGAGCCTTTAAACCCTGGGCAATGACCATTCGGCGCCTGACAGATTCGGAAACACCCCGCTTTGCGGCATACTGGACCGCTCTGGAGATAGATACAGCATGTCCGAGCCACTCAATACCCGCGTCGAAGATTGTTTCCTGCAAGCCGAATCCTTTTTCAAACGAAGCTTCAAACGCCCCCGGATCAGCCTCAAGCTGCGGGGCCAGAAAGCCGGTGTCGCGCATTTGCACGAAAATCTGCTGCGCTTCAATCCACAGCTGTACCGCGAAAACAGCCAGCACTTCCTGAAGCAGACCGTGGCCCATGAGGTGGCGCATCTGATTGCCCACCAATTGTTTGGCGAGCGCATCCAGCCCCATGGCGAGGAATGGCAACTGATCATGCGCGGCGTTTATGAACTGCCGCCGGATCGCTGTCACACCTATGCGGTGAAGCGCCGCCAAGTCACTCGCTACATCTACCGATGCCCGTGTGCGGACAGCGACTTTGCGTTTTCCGCGCAGCGCCATGGCATGGTGGCCCAGGGGCGCAGGTATCTGTGTCGGCGGTGTCGGCAGACGTTGGTGTTCAGCGGGGAAACCCGCGTGGAATAAGGGCCTCATCGGGAGCAAGCCCTCTCCCACAGCGATCTGCGCTTAACTGACTGGCATTGGGGCTTGCCTGCGATAGCGCACGGCCCCGTCACCCCACTGTTTTGATCACGGCGGGCTTTTTCGCAGCCGCCGCTTTATCATGAGGCTACGTTTGTTTGCCGAGTGTTCCATGAAGTTCGCGATTGCACTGTATAGCGCCGCCCATGCGCCCTCCTCGCGCCGCGCCTTGCTGTTCGCCCAGGCGGTATTGGCCGGCGGGCACGACATTGTGCGGCTGTTCTTCTATCAGGACGGCGTGTACAGCGCGTCCAACAACATCGTTGCGCCGCAGGATGAGCAAGACATTGCGCGCCAGTGGCGTGATTTTGTCAGCCAGCATCAGCTTGACGGCGTGGTGTGCATCGCCGCCGCCCTGCGCCGTGGCGTGCTTGACCGCGACGAAGCCACCCGTTATCAGCGCAGCGCGGTGAATCTGGATGCGCCCTGGGCGCTGTCGGGCCTGGGGCAACTGCATGACGCCATCCAGGACGCCGACCGCCTGATCTGTTTTGGAGGGCCGTGACATGTCCAAATCCTTGTTGGTGATCAGCCGCCAGGCGCCGTGGTCCGGCCCAAGCGCGCGGGAAGCCCTGGATATCGTGCTGGCCGGTGGCGCATTCGATCTGCCGATCGGCCTGCTGTTCATGGACGACGGCGTGTTTCAGTTGGCCTCGGACCAGAACGCCAGGGCCGTGCAGCAAAAGGATCTGAGCGCCAACCTGCAGGCGCTGGAGTTGTTCGGCATCGACGATGTGTTCGCCTGCAACCACAGCCTGGAAGTACGCGGACTGAATGCGCCGGCCAGCGCCCAAGGCCTGGGCAGCGACGCCATTGCCCAATTGATCGACCGTTACGACCAGGTGATAACCCTCTGATGTCGACTCTCCATGTGCTCTCCCACTCCCCGTTCACCGACAGCCGTCTCGACAGCTGCCTGCGCATCTGTGGCGCCGAGGACGCGATTCTGCTCTGCGGCGACGGCGCCTACGGCCTGCAAAATGCCGCGCTGCAAGGCAAGGGCGTGAAAGTCTTCGTGCTGGCCGAAGACAGCCAGGCGCGCAACCTGCCACTGCCCGACTGGGCCGACAGTGTCGATTACCCCGGCTTCGTGCAGCTATCCGTCGGCTACGACAAGGTCAACACCTGGCTATGAACACCCTCACCGTAGGCGCGCGCTGCCTCGAACTGGACAAGGACGGCTACCTCGTCGACCTCAACGACTGGTGCGTGGACGTCGCCAACGCCCTCGCCGCTGCCGAAGGCCTGGCATTGACCCCCGCTCACTGGGAAATCCTCGAGTTGCTGCGCGGCTTTTATGCCGAGTTCCAGTTGTCTCCGGCCACGCGCCCGCTGATCAAGTACACCGCCTTGAAGCTGGGCCCGGAAAAGGGCAACAGCCTGCACCTCAACAAACTGTTCAACGGCACTCCCGCCAAACTCGCCGCCAAACTGGCGGGCCTGCCCAGGCCGACGAATTGCTTATGACCGACTTTGCCCCACTGACCCTCGCTACGCCCGAAGAGCACCCGTTTGCGCCGTTCGTGCGCATCCTCGGCAAAGGCAAGCGTGGCGCGCGCAACCTGACCCGCGCCGAAGCCCGCGAAGCCATGGGCATGTTGCTCGACGAAAAGGTCGAGGACACCCAGCTCGGCGCCTTCCTGATGCTGCTGCGCCACAAGGAAGAGAGCCCGGAAGAACTCGCCGGCTTCACCGAAGCCGTGCGCGAGCGCCTGAACGCGCCGGCGTTGAATGTGGACATCGACTGGCCCACCTATGCCGGCAAAAAGCGCCACCTGCCGTGGTTCCTGCTGGCGGCCAAGTGCCTGGCGCAGAACGGCGTGCGCATCCTGATGCACGGCGGCGGCGCGCACACCGCCGGGCGGCTGTACACCGAGCAATTGCTTGAAACCCTGCAAATCCCCCTGTGCCGCACCTGGCAACAGGTCGAGGCGGCTTATGAGCATGGCAACCTGGCGTTTATCCCGCTGGGCGATTGGGCGCCGCAGTTGCAACGCATGATCGACCTGCGCAACACCCTGGGCCTGCGTTCGCCGATCCACTCGCTGGCGCGCCTGCTCAACCCGCTGAAGGCCCGTTGCGGCCTGCAAAGCATTTTCCATCCGGGCTACCAGGGCGTGCACCGCGACGCCAGCGGCCTGCTGGGCGATAACGTGATCGTGGTGAAAGGCGACGGCGGCGAAATCGAGATCAACCCCGACACCCTCAGCCATTTGTACGGCACCACCGGCGGCCAGAGCTGGGACGAAGAGTGGCCTGCCCTCTCCGCCCAGCGCCACGTCAAACCGGCCAGCCTTGAGCCCGAGCACTTGACAGCGCTGTGGCGCGGCGATGTCGAGGACAGCTACCCGCAACTGGCACTGATCGCGACCATGGCGCTGGCCCTGCGCGGTCTTGGCCAGCCACGGGAGCAGGCGTTCGAACTGGCCCGGCACTACTGGTTAGCGCGGGACAAATCGATTTAATCGATGATTGTCGCCGGGTATTTGCGCTTTTAGTTCGAACTCACGCCTTTAGACTGGGCTCCAACGCTTATTAGCCAAGGAGCCAATCATGGGTTTGCTGATCGAAGGACACTGGAAAGACCAGTGGTACGAAAGTAGCGCAGATGGCGCTTTCCAACGCGAACAGGCACAACGTCGTCACTGGGTGACCGCCGACGGCGCGCCCGGCCCGAGCGGCGAAGGTGGTTTCAAGGCCGAAGCGGGCCGCTATCACCTCTACGTGTCGCTGGCGTGCCCGTGGGCGCACCGCACCTTGATTCTGCGCACACTCAAGGGGCTGGAAAGCCTGATTGACGTGTCGGTGGTCAGTTGGTTGATGCTGGAAAACGGCTGGACCTTCGACAAGGCCCACGGCTCCACAGGCGACGCTCTGGATGATTTCCAGTTCATGCACCAGCGCTATACCGCCGACACCGCCGATTACACTGGGCGCGTCACCGTGCCGGTGCTGTGGGACAAAAAACTCAAGCGCATCGTGAGCAACGAATCGGCGGAGATCATCCGCATGTTCAACAGCGCGTTCAACGCGTTGACCGGCAACACCCTGGACTTCTACCCCGAGCCACTGCGCCCGACCATCGACGCACTGAACGAGCGCATCTACCCGGCCGTCAACAACGGCGTGTACCGCGCGGGCTTTGCCACGTCGCAGCAGGCGTATGAAAGTGCATTTGATGATGTGTTTGCCGAGCTGGACCAGCTGGAACAGCACCTGGGCACGCATCGCTACCTGGCCGGTGAGTACCTGACCGAGGCGGATGTGCGCTTGTTCACCACGCTGATTCGCTTTGATGCGGTGTATTACAGCCACTTCAAGTGCAACCTGCGGCGCATTGCCGATTATGCGAATTTGTCGAACTGGCTACGGGAGATGTATCAGTGGCCGGGGGTGGCCGAGACGGTGGATTTTGCGCATATCAAGGGGCATTACTATGCGAGCCATCGCACGATCAATCCGACCGGGATCGTGCCGAAGGGGCCGCTGCTGGGGTTTGATGGCGAGCATGATCGCAACAGGCTGACTGGCCAGGGCGTTCACGGCTGACTGCACAACTCTGGGAAGCGGGCCTGCCTTCAGTCAAGCGCAGACTCCCTGTGGCGAGCAGGCTTGTCCTGCGTTGGGCTGCGCAGCAGCCCCAAAACCAGACGCTGAGCCGTATCAGGTACACCGCGTTTTGCTCGATTGGGGGCGCTTCGCACCCCAACGCGGGGCAAGCCCGCTCGCCACAATAAGCCCACAAACCCCGGGGTTGCCATCAGGAGGCGATGTCAGACCTGGGATTGGGCGCCTTCGAACCATTTGAGTTTTTCACGCAACACCACCACCTCACCCACGATCACCAGTGTCGGCGCATGCACTTCATGCTCCGCCACCATGCGCGGCAGGTCGGCGAGGGTGCCGGTGAATACGCGCTGGTTGGCGGTCGTCCCCTGCTGGATCAACGCAGCCGGGGTGTCCGGCGCGCGGCCATGCTGGATCAGCTGTTCGCAGATGATCGGCAACCCAATCAACCCCATGTAAAACACCAGGGTCTGCGACGGGCCGACCAGGTCCCGCCAGGGCAGGTCCGAGGTGCCGTTCTTCAAATGCCCGGTGATGAAACGCACCGATTGCGCATAGTCGCGGTGGGTCAGCGGAATCCCGGCATAGGCCGCGCACCCGCTGGCCGCAGTGATCCCCGGGACTACCTGGAACGGGATGCCATGGGCCGCCAGCTCTTCGATTTCTTCCCCGCCACGTCCAAAAATGAACGGATCGCCCCCCTTGAGGCGCAGCACGCGCTTGCCCTGTTTGGCCAGGCTGACCAATTGCTGGTTGATCTGCTCCTGCGGCACCGCGTGTTCAGCGCGGCGCTTGCCAACGTAGACACGCTCAGCATCGCGACGACACAGATCCAGAATCGCCGGTGCCACCAGGCGGTCATACAGCACCACATCGGCCTGCTGCATCAGGCGCAGCGCGCGGAAGGTCAGCAGGTCCGGATCGCCCGGGCCGGCGCCTACCAGATACACTTCGCCCGGCGCATAAGGCGGCGCACCGTTGACCTTTTCGATCAACAGGCGCTCGGCTTCAGCCCCCTGCCCGGCCAACTGACGGTCGGCAATCGGGCCTTGAAACACCTCTTCCCAGAACGCACGGCGTTGCTGCACATCCGGGTACAAACCTTTGACCTGAGCGCGAAAGCGTGCCGCCAGGCCGGCCAGTTGACCGTAAGTCGATGGAATCCAGGTTTCCAGCTTGGCGCGAATCAACCGCGCCAGCACCGGCGCATCGCCGCCGCTGGACACTGCGATCACCAGCGGCGAGCGGTCGACAATCGCCGGGAAGATCACGCTGCACAACGCCGGCGCATCCACCACATTGACCGGCACACAACGGCGCTTGGCATCATTGGACACTTGCGCGTTCAACGGCTCGTCGTCGGTGGCCGCAATCACCAGCACGCAACCGTCGAGGTCAGCCTCCTGATAACCGCGCAGCACGACCTCCCCGCCACTGCCCAGCACCAGTTCACGCAACTGACCTTCGACCTGGGGAGCAACCACCTGCAGCAACGCACCGGCTTCGGCCAGCAGGCGGGATTTGCGCAAGGCAATTTCCCCACCGCCAACCACCAGTACACGACTGCCGCGCAGGTTATGAAACAGCGGCAGAAATTCCATTTAACCGATGACCTCGACACCCGCCATGTAAGGCTTGAGCACCTCCGGCACGCGGATCGAACCGTCTGCCTGCTGGTAGTTTTCCAGCACGGCCACCAGGGTACGGCCAACGGCCAGGCCCGACCCGTTGAGGGTGTGCACCAGTTCCGGTTTGCCGGTTTGCGGGTTACGGAAACGCGCCTGCATACGCCGCGCCTGGAAATCGCCGCAGTTGGAGCACGACGAAATCTCGCGGTATTTGTCCTGGCTCGGCACCCACACTTCCAGGTCGTAGGTCTTCACGGCGCTGAAGCCCATGTCGCCGGTGCACAGCGCCAGCACACGATAAGGCAACTCCAGCAGCTGCAGCACGCGTTCGGCGTTGGCGGTCAGGCCTTCAAGGGCCTCCATCGATTTGGCGGGTTCGACCACCTGCACCATTTCAACCTTGTCGAACTGGTGCTGGCGGATCATGCCGCGGGTATCACGACCCGAGGCACCGGCTTCGCTGCGGAAACACGGGCTGTGGGCGACGAATTTGAGCGGCAGCTGCCTGGCGTCGAGGATCTCGCCGGCGACGATGTTGGTCAGCGACACTTCGGCGGTCGGGATCAGGTACAGGTCGGCTTCGCCATCGCGGCTGATCTTGAACAGGTCTTCTTCGAACTTGGGCAACTGGCTGGTGCCCATCAGCGCCGGCGCCTGCACCAGGTAAGGCGTGTAGGCTTCCTCGTAACCGTGCTCGGCGGTGTGCAGGTTGATCATGAACTGCGCCAGGGCGCGATGCATGCGTGCAATCGGGCCGCGCAGCAAGGCAAAGCGCGCGCCGGACATCTTCGCAGCGGTTTCGAAATCCAGGCCGCCGGTCAATTCGCCCAGGGCGACGTGGTCCTTGATCTGGAAATCAAACGCTTTGGGCGTGCCCCAGCGACGCACTTCGACGTTGCCGTCTTCGTCGGCGCCAATCGGCACTGACTCATGAGGGATGTTGGGGATGCCGAGCAGGATCGAATCCAGCTCGGACTGGATCCTGTCCAGCTCGACCTTGCCCTCGGACAGCTCGCTGCCCATGCGCTCGACGTCCGCCATCAACGGCGCGATGTCTTCGCCGCGCTGCTTGGCCTGGCCAATGGATTTGGAGCGCGCATTACGGTCAGCCTGCAGTGCTTCGGTGCGGGTCTGGACGGTCTTGCGCTGTTCTTCCAGCGCTTCGATGCGCGCAACATCCAAGGCAAAGCCACGGGATGCCAGGCGGTCCGCTACGTCCTGAAGGTTGCTACGTAACAGTTTGGAATCGAGCATGTCGGTCTCTCGTTTATCAAAGTTTGGTCAAGGACAGGCCGGCCCAGGTGGCGAGCAGCCCGCCGAACACGCTGATGCCCAGGTACCCGAAGGCGACCAGGGCCTGGCCGCTTTCCAGCAGGCGCAGCGTGTCCAGTGAAAAGGATGAAAAGGTCGTCAGACCGCCTACAAAGCCGACAATCAAGCCGGCGCGAATCTCAATCGGCACGTCCGGACGCAACAGGAACCAGCCGTACAACAGCCCGATAATCAGGCACCCCACCAGATTGACCGCCAGGGTCGCCGCGTAAAAATGCTTCGGCCAGTTGGCGCTCACCCACGTCCCGGTGGCGAAACGCAATAATGTACCAGCGATGCCGGCAGCGGACACGGCAAGAATCGTCTTGAGCACTACTTTCTCCGTTGCCTGGGGCTGAGACGGTCGAGTTGAGCGAGGTGATTGAGCTTTTCGCCGATCTTCAGCTCCAGGCCACGGGGCACCGGCTGGTAGAGCGGCAATGGCTCAAGCTCATCGGGGAAATAATCTTCGCCGGCGGCGTAGGCGTCCGGCTCATCGTGGGCGTAGCGGTATTCATCGCCGTAGCCCAATTGCTTCATCAGCTTGGTCGGCGCATTGCGCAGGTGCATCGGCACTTCGAGGGAGCCGTGTTCGGCCGCCGCGCGCAATGCCGACTTGAAGCCCATGTACACCGCATTGCTTTTTGGCGCGCAGGCGAGATACGTGATGGCCTGGGCCACCGCCAACTCCCCTTCGGGGCTGCCGAGGCGCTCCTGCACGTCCCAGGCGGCGAGGCACAGACTCAGGGCGCGCGGGTCGGCGTTGCCGATGTCCTCGCTGGCCATGCGCACCACACGCCGCGCCAGGTACAGCGGGTCGCAACCGCCATCGATCATCCGCGCAAACCAGTACAACGCGCCGTCCGGGTTGGAGCCGCGCACCGATTTGTGCAGCGCCGAAATCTGGTCGTAGAAGGCTTCGCCGCCCTTGTCGAAACGTCGACGCGTATCGCCCAACAGGCTTTGCAGGAGATCGACGCCAATCTCGCTGCCGTCTTCGGCCAGGTCCGAAGCGTTTTCCAGCAGGTTGAGAAAACGCCGGCCATCGCCATCGGCGGCGGTGAGCAAAATCTGAAAGCCTTCGTCGCTGACGCTCAACTGGCGCTTGCCCAGGCCCTTGTCTTCGCCCAGGGCGCGCTGCAACAGCTTCTGCATGGCGGCGGCGTCCAGGCTCTTGAGCACATAGACCCGCGCCCGCGAGAGCAAGGCGTTGTTGAGTTCGAAAGAGGGGTTTTCGGTGGTGGCGCCGATAAAGATCAGCGTGCCGTCCTCGACGTAGGGCAGGAACGCATCCTGCTGCGACTTGTTGAAGCGATGCACTTCGTCGACAAACAGGATGGTGCGCTTGCCGTACTGGCCGGCCTGCTGCTTGGCGACTTCCACCGCCTGGCGGATTTCCTTGACCCCGGCGAGTACCGCCGAGACCGTTTCAAAGTGAGCGTCCGAGACCTTGGCCAGCAGCCGCGCCAGGGTGGTCTTGCCCACACCGGGCGGCCCCCAGAAGATCATCGAGTGCAGCGCACCCTGCTCCAGGGCTTCGCGCAGGGGCTTGCCGCGCGCGAGCAGGTGTTCCTGACCGACATACTCATCCAGGTTGGTCGAGCGCAGGCGCGCGGCCAGGGGCTGGGCAATCGGATCACTTCGAAACAGGTCCATGGGCAGCGTTTGTAACCTCTGGGCAGATTATTCCTGGATCACGTCGGCACCCTTGGGGATGTCGAACTTGAACCGGGACGCAGGCACCGGCGTATTGGCCTTGACCCCGGTGAACAGGATATCGGTGCGCTGGCCGACGCTGTCGATCAGGCGCATGTTGTTGATCACGCCATTGCCGAACGACAGTTGCAGGCTGTCAAACAGCGTGTCTTTGGATTTTGGCTTGAGGGTGAACTCAATCACGTTGCTGGTTTGCTTGGAGGTGATGTCGAAGCTGTCGTTGATTTTCGACACATCACCGGACAGCAGCAGCGCCGGGGTCTGATTCAGCCGCGGGTCGAGCTTCTTGATGGTCGCCTGCTCCAGGTCCGGGTCCCACAGCGTGACCTTCTGGCCGTCGGAGACGATGGTCTGCTCGGACTTGCCTTCGGTGTGCCAATAGAACAGGCCGGGGCGCTGCACGGCCATCTCGCCGGCGGTTTCCTGCAAGCGGGTGCCGCCGGCGTCCAGGGTCAGCTGGGAGAAGCGCGCGGTGAGGGTCTGGGATTTGTCCAGCAGGTTTTTCAGGCTGGCGACGGAGGCCGGGTCGGCGTGGGCCGAAACAGCAGTCAGGGCCAGGGCCGGCAACAACAGCATGCGGATAAGGCGCATGGGAGTCCTCATTGAGTAATCAGGGCGCGCCGCGTGCTGCCACGCGGCGCGAGGTCAGTCGCGCGCCTGCCCGGGGGCAATGACTTCACGCGAGCCGTTGGTGTTCATTGCGGTGACGACGCCGGCGTTTTCCATCGATTCGATCATGCGCGCGGCGCGGTTGTAGCCGATCTTCAGCTTGCGCTGCACGGCGGAGATCGAGGCGCGACGGCTTTCCAGCACGAAGGCCACGGCCTCGTCGTAGAGCGCATCGGTTTCGGCATCATCGTCGCCACCGCCGCTGCCGCCGTCGAAGCCGCTGCCGGCCTCTTCCACACCGGCGAGGATGTCGTCGTTGTATTCCGGCGCACCGCGCAGTTTCCACGCTTCCACCACACGGTGCACTTCATCATCGGACACGAAGGCGCCGTGCACGCGAATCGGCAGGCTGGTGCCGGGCGGCATGTAGAGCATGTCGCCGTGGCCCAGCAACTGCTCGGCGCCGCCCTGGTCGATGATGGTCCGTGAGTCGATCTTGCTCGACACCTGGAACGCCATGCGGGTCGGAATATTGGCCTTGATCAGGCCGGTGATCACGTCCACCGACGGGCGCTGGGTGGCGAGGATCAGGTGGATACCGGCGGCACGCGCCTTCTGCGCGATCCGCGCGATCAGTTCTTCGACCTTCTTGCCGACGATCATCATCATGTCGGCAAATTCGTCGACCACCACCACGATGGTCGGCAGCTTGGTCAGCAGCGGCGCCTCGTCGTGAATGCTTTCACGTTTGTACAGCGGATCGGTCAGCGGCGTGCCGGCGTCCTGGGCTTCCTTGACCTTGGCATTGAAGCCCGACAGGTTACGCACGCCCATCTTGGCCATCAGCTTGTAGCGCCGCTCCATCTCGGCCACGCTCCAGCGCAAGGCGTTGGCGGCGTCCTTCATGTCGGTGACCACCGGGCACAGCAGGTGCGGAATGCCTTCGTAGATCGACAGTTCGAGCATCTTCGGGTCGATCATGATCAGCTTGGCGTCGTCCGGGCCGGACTTGAACAGGATCGACAGGATCATCGCGTTCACGCCCACCGACTTACCGGAACCGGTGGTACCGGCCACCAGCAGGTGAGGCATTTTCGCCAGGTCCGTGATCACCGGCTTGCCGCCGATGTCATGACCCAGGGCCAGGGTGACCGGCGATTTGAAGTTGTCGTATTCCGGGGTCGACAGCACCTCGGAGAAGCGCACGATCTGGCGGTCCTCGTTGGGAATCTCGATACCCACGGTGGTCTTGCCGGGGATCACTTCCACCACGCGCACGCTGGTCACCGCCAGGGAACGCGCCAGGTCTTTGGCCAGGTTGGAAATACGGCTGACCTTTACACCGGCGGCCGGCTGGATTTCGTAACGGGTGATCACCGGGCCCGGGTGGATCGAGTCCACCGAGACTTCGACGCCGAATTCCTTGAGCTTGATTTCCAGCAGATGGCCGACTGCCGCCAGGGATTCCGGGGAATAGTTGAGTTGTTTCTTTTCGGCCGGGTCGAGAATCGAGATCGGCGGCAAGGTGCCTTCCACCGCGCTGTCGATGAACAACGGCGCCTGTTTCTCTTTCTGCACGCGATTGCTCGGCTCGGGAGCCTTTGTCGGTGCCGGGGCGATCACCGGCGGCACCTGCTTCTCGCGGTCCGACATGTGTTTGCTCAGGGCCTGCTCGCGCTCGATCAGGCGTTCCTTGACCTTGGCCTGCTCACGGCGGTCCGGCGTGGTCGGCGCGACCACCTCGTTGACGCGGGTGTCCACCTCGCGCAACTGCGCCACCATGCGTTTGCGCTCGACACGCGCCGACCACCAGCGGTTGGCGGCACCCTGGAACAGCTCCAGCAGGTCGAGGGTGATCTTGCCGGTCACGTCCATCACCTTGAACCACGACAGGTCGGTGAACACCGTGAGGCCAAACAGGAACAGCGCGATGAACATCAGCGTGCTGCCCTGGATATTCAGGCTCTTGCGTGCCAGGTCGCCGAGGCTTTCGCCCAGCGCACCGCCCGCACCCGCCGGCAGGCCGGTGGGCGCATGAAAGTGAATATGCGCCAGCGCGGCGCCGGACAGCACGAGGAATACCAGACCGATCAGGCGCCAGGAGAACAGCCAGCCGCTCCACTGCCACGGCTCGTGACGCTGGCGGAAGATCTGCCAGGTCTTGATCGCCAGCAGCAACGGGAAGATATAGGCGAAGTAACCCAACACCATGAACAGGATATCGGCGCTGTAGGAACCGGCAGGCCCGCCGAAGTTCTGCACGTCTTCGATCTTGCTGTTGTGGCTCCAGCCCGGATCGTCCTTGCCGTAGGTAAGCAAGGCCATCATCAGGAACAGGCACAGGGCACCGATGGCGATCAGCGCACCTTCCTTGAGTCGGTAGTGCAGGTGCTGGCGCCAGGCCGGCACGACTGCTGCTTTGGGTGTTGCGGCGGATTTCTTCAAAACGGGTCTTTTCCTGCGCCTTTGGCGCGTCCATCTGTTGAATGACTGCACATGCTGCCCAATCCGAGCAGCTGAAAAATGAACGAATGTCGGTAAATCTACTGTTAATACAGGGCGTTGGACAGGCGAAACGACGATAACGCCACGATGGCCGCATTGTACGGGTTTGCGTGCGTGATGCCACACACTTGCCCCTCACCCGCCAGCCTGGATAATTGGCGTGTCATGGCCTGTTCAATTTGAGCATGCATTGCCTTAGCTGACAAAGGCTTATGCGTGGTTTTTATCATTCAAGGCAAGCTTGGCAAAGGGCCTGCATTGGCGCGACCCGATTACGACCGCACCCCTTGCGCAGAGTTGCAGAAACACTCGTTTACGCTAATACCCGACAATGTGCCCTTCGTACTGGCCGTGCGCTGCCACCTCGACAATAATCACCGCTCAAGCGGCAGGCGTCATATCTGCCACTCCCCTCCCCTTCTGCAAAGCCTGGATGCCATGCTGACCTGGTTACAACGCGACACCCTGACTTTTCCGCCGCTGGCCAAAGCCATGCGTGAACCCAATGGCTTGCTGGCCGCCGGTGGCGACCTGTCGGCCGAACGGCTGATCCAGGCTTACCGCCACGGCTGCTTTCCCTGGTTCTCCGAGGGGCAGCCGATTCTCTGGTGGTCGCCGGACCCGCGCACGGTGATATTCCCCGACGAACTGCATGTCTCACGCAGCCTGGGCAAGTTGCTGCGCCAGCAGCGTTACAGCGTGACGTACGATCAGGACTTCGCTGCGGTGATCCAGGCCTGCGCGGCGCCGCGCAGCTACGCCGACGGCACCTGGATCACCGAAGGCATCCAGAGCGCGTACCTGGCCCTGCATCAGCGCGGTTATGCGCATTCGGTGGAGGTATGGGACGGCGGTGAACTGGTGGGCGGGCTGTATGGCCTGGCGATGGGCCAGTTGTTCTTTGGCGAATCCATGTTCAGCCGCGCCGACAATGCCTCGAAATTCGGCTTTGTCACCCTTGCCCGCCAATTGCAGGCCTGGGGGTTCGTGCTGATCGACTGCCAGATGCCCAACGATCATCTGCACAGCCTGGGCGCCCGCGCCATCCCGCGCAGGGAATTCGCCGATTTCCTGCACAAACATCTGGATCAGCCCAACGCAGGCCCGTGGGTTTCCTAGGCGACATCCGCGCACCTGGCTTACACTTATTTCAACGCTTATCCCGAGGGTTGATCATGACCGAGCTGGCGCGCTTGAAGTTTTATGCCACTCAAGCCCACTCCTGCAGCTATCTGCCCGATGAGCAGGCCACCACGCTGTTCCTCGACCCCAGCCAGCCCATGGACGTGCATGTGTACGCCGACCTCTCGGAGATGGGATTTCGGCGCAGCGGCGATCACCTGTACCGACCACACTGCCAGCACTGCAATGCCTGCGTGCCGGCACGCATCCCGGTTGCGCAGTTTGTGCCGGACCGCAACCAGAAGCGCATTCTCAAGCGCAACGCCGACCTTACGGTGACGCCGGCCCTGCCCAGGTTCACCGAGGAATACTTCGACCTCTATCAGCGCTATATCGAACAGCGGCATGCCGACGGCGATATGTTCCCGCCCAGCCGCGACCAGTTTTCCACCTTTCTGGTGCGTGACCTGCCCTTTTCACGTTTTTACGAGTTTCGCCTGGAAGGCCGCCTGGTGGCCGTCGCCGTCACAGACTTGCTGCCCAACGGCCTGTCGGCGGTGTACACCTTCTATGAGCCCAGGGAAGAGCGCCGCAGCCTCGGACGTTTTGCAATCCTGTGGCAGATCGGCGAAACGCTGCGCCAGGAACTGGAGGCGGTGTACCTCGGTTACTGGATCAAAAACTGCCAAAAGATGAACTACAAGACCCAATATCGGCCCATTGAGCTGCTGATTAATCAAAGATGGGTGACGCTTAACTAGAACCCCTTGGCTTGAACACTCTTTTTCGGGCACAATGCACGCCGCTTTTGCCTGGCGCAGTTGCACCGGGCCATTCACTGGATACCGAGGGCTTTACTGCATGTCGAAAGAAGACAGCTTCGAAATGGAAGGCACTGTCGTCGACACCCTGCCCAACACCATGTTTCGTGTGGAGTTGGAAAATGGGCACGTCGTAACCGCGCATATCTCCGGCAAGATGCGCAAGAACTACATCCGTATTCTTACCGGTGACAAAGTGCGCGTCGAGCTGACGCCCTATGACTTGAGCAAAGGGCGCATCACTTACCGCGCTCGCTAAGCAAGTCAATACAAAACGCCCGGTTATGCCGGGCGTTTTTGTGTGTGCGTATTATTTATTTACCAACACCGCCCTCCCACATTTTGATCTCTGCTGTGTTGAAAGTGGATTGTAGACAGCAAAAAGGCGCCTTTCGGCGCCTTTTGTATTGCTGTGGAACGATCAGGCCATTTCTGCGGTGGTCTCGAACTCGAAGGTCAGCTCGCCATCCTTCAAATCGATATGCACCACCCCACCATGATCGGCCAGTTCGCCGAACAGGATCTCTTCGGCCAATGGCCGCTTGATCTTGTCCTGGATCAGACGCGCCATCGGGCGAGCGCCCATTGCCGCGTCGTAACCACCCTCGGCGATCCAGCTGCGCGCCGCTTCCGTTACGTCCAACTGCACGCGCTTGTCTTCCAGTTGCGCCTGAAGTTCGGTAAGGAATTTGTCCACCACGCTTTTGATAACCTCATGGCTGAGGCGACCAAACTGGATGATGGTGTCCAGACGGTTGCGGAACTCCGGCGTAAAGCTCTTCTTGATCACTTCCATTGCATCGGAAGAGTGATCCTGATGACTGAAGCCAATCGAAGCCCGCGCGGCGGTTTCGGCACCGGCGTTGGTGGTCATGATCACGATCACGTTGCGGAAGTCCGCCTTGCGCCCGTTGTTGTCGGTCAGGGTGCCGTGGTCCATCACCTGCAACAGCAGATTGAAGACTTCCGGGTGGGCCTTCTCGATTTCATCGAGCAGCAGCACGCAATGCGGTTGCTTGGTGATCGCCTCGGTCAACAGACCGCCCTGGTCGAAACCGACATAGCCGGGTGGCGCACCGATCAGACGCGAAACGGTGTGGCGCTCCATGTATTCGGACATGTCGAAGCGCACCAGCTCAATACCCATGGCCTTGGCCAGTTGCCGCGCCGCTTCGGTCTTGCCGACGCCGGTAGGACCTGCGAACAGGAACGAACCGACCGGTTTGTCCGGCGACTTGAGGCCCGCACGCGACAGCTTGATGGCCGTGGACAGCGAATCGATCGCCGCATCCTGGCCGAACACAGTGAGCTTGAGGTCACGTTCCAGGTTACGCAGCAGCTCCTTGTCGGAACTGGTGACGTGTTTTGGCGGAATCCGCGCGATCTTCGCCACGATGTCCTCAACCTGAGGCACATCAATGCGCTTCACACGTTTTTCGACCGGCTGCAGGCGCTGGTAGGCACCCGCCTCGTCAATCACGTCGATGGCCTTGTCCGGCATATGCCGGTCATTGATGTAGCGTGACGCCAGCTCGGCCGCCGCGCGCAACGCCTCATCGGTGTACTCGATGCCATGGTGCGCTTCGAAGCGCCCCTTGAGCCCGCGCAGAATGCCGATGGTGTCTTCGACAGAAGGCTCGGAAACATCGACTTTCTGGAAGCGCCGTGCCAGCGCACGGTCTTTCTCGAAGATGCCGCGAAATTCCTGGAATGTCGTCGAACCGATGCAACGGATATCACCCGACGACAATAATGGCTTGAGCAGGTTGGAAGCATCCATCACCCCGCCGGACGCCGCACCGGCACCGATGATGGTGTGGATTTCGTCGATGAACAGAATGGCTTGCGGGCGTTTTTTCAGCTCGCCGAGCAACGCCTTGAAGCGCTTCTCGAAGTCGCCACGGTACTTGGTACCGGCGAGCAACGCGCCGAGATCAAGGGAGTAGACGACGCTGTTGGCCAGCAGATCCGGCACCTGGTTGTCGACGATGCGCTTGGCCAGGCCTTCGGCAATCGCGGTCTTGCCAACGCCCGCCTCACCCACCAGCAACGGGTTGTTCTTGCGCCGACGTGCAAGGATCTGCGCCACGCGCTCGACTTCAAGCTCACGCCCTACCAGCGGATCGATCCGCCCCTGGCGCGCCAGTTCGTTGAGGTTGCTGGCATAAGCGTCCAGCGGGTTGCTTGAAGAAGAAGACTCACCGCCCTCGTCGTCCTGCATATCCTGCTCACCCTCGGAATGATCGCCGTGCCCGGGCACCTTGGAGATACCGTGGGCGATGTAATTGACCACATCGATACGGGCCACGCTCTGCTGCTTGAGCAGGAACACGGCCTGGCTTTCCTGTTCGCTGAAGATGGCCACAAGCACATTGGCGCCGGTGACTTCACGCTTGCCGGAGCTCTGAACGTGGAACACTGCACGCTGCAAGACCCGCTGAAAGCCCAGGGTTGGCTGGGTTTCGCGGTCCTCGTCATGCACGGGGATCAGCGGCGTGGTGGAGTCGATAAACTCCTGCAGGTCATGCTTGAGTTTGTCGAGGTTGGCGCCGCACGCACGTAGAACGGTGGCGGCAGCTTCGTTATCCAAAAGTGCCAGCAGCAGGTGCTCGACGGTCATGAATTCATGACGCTTCGAACGAGCCTCCTTGAAGGCAAGATTGAGGGTGACTTCGAGCTCGCGGTTTAACATAGCTTCACCTCATACCCAAGTGGTCGGCGTTAACCGTCCTTCTCGATTTCACAGAGTAGCGGATGCTGGCTTTCCCTGGCGTACTGGTTGACCTGCATGGCCTTTGTCTCGGCGATGTCGCGGGTAAACACTCCACATACTGCTCGTCCTTCTGTGTGAACGGCCAGCATTACCTTGGTCGCCAACTCGCGGTTCAGGTTAAAAAACACCTCGAGCACTTCGACCACGAAATCCATCGGTGTGTAGTCATCATTGAACAAAACCACCTTGTACATCGGCGGCGCCTGTAAAGCAGGCTTGGCCTCCTGAACAGCAATGCCTGCAGAACCGTCGTCATCGTGTTGGTGATCCGGGCGATCCTGATTGAAGGTTAGTCGAATCTGGCTGATTGCATGCATGGAAAGAAAGGTTCGTCAGTGGTTCAATAACAGTGGTGGGGGCGGGCTGTCAGAATTTCAACTCCCGACGGCGGGTCGCCTTGACTATCGGCAAATCGGTGTTACAACCAATAGAACCCACAGTGGGTAAAAAAGGTCCGCGCAGTCAACCTTATTTATTCGGGTTAGGACGGATAAACTGGATGATACTCCAGTGATGGAGTCTGGTGCAGAGGGATATGGTATGTCTGGCGTCAAGATCAATGGCAAGGTCAAATGGTTTAACAATGCCAAAGGCTACGGCTTCATTAATGAAATCGGGAAAAATGAAGACCTCTTTGCGCATTATTCGGCGATTACCATGGATGGGTATAAAACGCTGAAAGCGGGCCAGGAAGTGACGTTTGAGGTTATCCAGGGGCCCAAGGGGCTGCATGCCGTCGCTATCTGTGCGGCTTGCGCGGCAGACTCAAGCAAAACCCACGACGAGGCACACGAGAAAACCGCTGACAACGAGGCCTCCCCATCAAAGGTTAAACAACCGGCCTGACCCGCCACCCCGGTACAGAGCCTAAAAAAACCGGCCACTTTGACTGAAAAGGTGGCCGTTTTTTTTGGGGTCGCTTACATATGCGAAATCAACGCCTCGCCAAAGCCCGACGACGACACCAGCGTGGCCCCGTCCATCAGGCGTTCGAAGTCATACGTCACAGTCTTGGCCGAAATAGCCCCGTTAGTGCCTTTAATGATCAGGTCTGCTGCCTCGGTCCAGCCCATATGGCGCAACATCATTTCCGCCGACAGAATCAGCGAGCCCGGGTTGACCTGGTCCTTGCCTGCGTACTTGGGCGCCGTCCCATGGGTAGCCTCGAACATGGCCACGGTGTCGGACAGGTTGGCCCCCGGCGCAATGCCGATCCCCCCCACTTCCGCCGCCAGCGCATCGGACAGGTAGTCACCGTTCAGGTTGAGCGTGGCGATCACGTCATATTCAGCCGGCCGCAGCAGGATCTGCTGAAGCATGGCGTCGGCAATGGCGTCCTTGACCACCACATTCCTGCCCGTTTTGGGATTCTTGAACTGCATCCATGGGCCGCCGTCGAGCAGGGTCGCGCCAAATTCCTTCTCGGCGATGCCGTAGGCCCACTCCTTAAAGGCGCCCTCGGTGAACTTCATGATGTTGCCTTTGTGCACGATGGTCAGCGACTCACGGTCATTGTCCACCACGTACTGCAGGGCCTTGCGCGCCAGACGCTCGGTACCTTCTTTAGAGACGGGCTTGACGCCAATCCCGCAATCCTGGTCGAAGCGGATCTTGGTGACGCCCATTTCCTCCTTGAGAAACTTGATCACCTTGATCGCTTCCGGCGAGCCGGCCTTCCATTCGATGCCTGCGTAAATGTCCTCGGAGTTTTCGCGGAAGATGGTCATGTCCACATCCCCTGGCTTTCTCACCGGGCTGGGTACACCTTCGAACCAGCGTACCGGGCGCAGGCACACGTACAGGTCCAGCTGCTGGCGCAGGGCCACGTTCAGCGAACGGATCCCGCCGCCCACTGGCGTGGTCAGCGGGCCCTTGATGGACACCACGTAATCCTTGACCGCATCGAGGGTTTCCTGGGGCAGCCAGGTGTCCTGATCGTAGACCTGAGTGGCCTTCTCGCCGGCATACACCTCCATCCAGGAGATTTTGCGTTTGCCACCGTAGGCCTTTTCAACCGCTGCATCGACCACCTTGATCATTACCGGGCTGATGTCGACGCCGATGCCATCACCTTCAATGTAAGGGATGATCGGGTGGTCAGGCACATTGAGCGAATGGTCTGCATTGACGGTGATTTTGTCGCCGACGGCCGGAACCTGAATCTTCTGGTATCCCATGCTGAACTCCATCTATGGATTGAACATCTGGCTGCGTTCGAGCCTACTCCAGATAAATGACACCTGACACCTGGCGCCCTGCTCATTTGCATCGAAAACAGCATCATTTGTCGCCTACAAGCTTTATACCCATGGCAAAATCGCCAATCCTGAGCACATCGCGCAACCTCAAGCCTGCCCCGCCCGCCTGCGACCTTTAGACCAATGGACGACACACCTTTTGTGTGAAGGCTCTACGTGAGCATAGCGACCTATGTATAATGCCGCCGCTGACCCAAGAGTCACGACGGCTGACCGCTCTGGAACAGGTGCCTTCAGCTGCCGAGCCGGACTACTACAATAGTCCACCCGCTTGACGCTCGACTGATGCAACTCAACATCACCGCGAAGAAACCTCGACATTTCGCTCATGGATGACTTTGAACGAACGCGCTCAACCCAGGCGCATCTCGAGTTTCTGCGCACGCTTTCAGCAAATGAAGAGAGTTAATCCGAATATGCCCACCCGCTCGAAGATCATCTATACCTTCACCGACGAAGCCCCGGCCCTCGCCACCTATTCATTGCTGCCTATCGTAGAGGCCTTCACCGCCTCCGCTGATATTGCCGTGGAAACCCGCGATATTTCCCTCGCCGGGCGCATCCTCGCAAGCTTCCCCGAGCAACTGGGCGCCAAGGCTGTAGCGGACCACCTCGCCGAACTGGGCGACCTGGCCGTAACCCCTGAAGCCAACATCATCAAGCTGCCTAACATCAGCGCCTCGACCCCGCAGCTGCAAGCCGCGATCAAGGAACTGCAGGCCCAGGGCTATGCCCTGCCGGACTACCCGGAAACCGTAACCACCGACGCGGAAAAAGAAACCCGTGCGCGTTACGACAAGGTCAAGGGCAGCGCCGTGAACCCGGTACTGCGCGAAGGCAACTCCGACCGCCGCGCACCGCTGTCGGTCAAGAACTACGCGCGCAAGCACCCGCATAAAATGGGCGCCTGGGCAGCTGACTCCAAGTCCCACATCGCGCACATGAGCAATGGCGACTTCTACGGCAGCGAAAAATCCGTACAGATCGACGCCGCTGACGCAGTGAAGATCGAACTGGTCGCTCAGGACGGCACTGCCAGCGTCCTCAAAGAAAAGACCTCGGTACAGGCCGGCGAAATCATCGACACCGCCGTGCTGAGCAAAAACGCACTGCGCAGCTTCATCGCCGCCGAAATCGAAGACGCCAAAAAACAGGGCGTGCTGCTGTCGGTTCACCTCAAAGCCACCATGATGAAGGTCTCCGACCCGATCATGTTCGGCCAGATCGTTGCCGAGTTCTATAAGGACGCCCTGGCCAAGCACGCCGCCGTGCTTGAGCAGATCGGCTTCAACCTGAACAACGGCATCGGCGACCTGTACGCACGCATCAAGGCCCTGCCGGCCGAGCAGCAAGCGCAGATCGAAGCGGATATCCAGGCGGTCTACGCCGCTCGCCCATCCCTGGCGATGGTCAACTCCGACAAGGGCATCACCAACCTGCACGTGCCGAGCGACGTGATCGTCGACGCCTCGATGCCGGCAATGATCCGTGACTCCGGCAAGATGTGGGGCACCGACGGCCAGTTGCACGACACCAAGGCCGTGATCCCGGATCGCTGCTACGCGACCATCTACCAGGCCGTCATCGAAGACTGCAAGGCTCATGGCGCCTTCGACCCGACTACCATGGGCAGCGTGCCGAACGTGGGCCTGATGGCCAAGAAAGCCGAAGAGTACGGCTCCCACGACAAGACGTTCCAGATCAAGGCTGACGGCGTTGTGCGCGTCACCGACAGCAAGGGCAACCTGCTGATGGAACAGACCGTCGAAGCCGGCGACATCTTCCGCATGTGCCAGACCAAGGACGCGCCGATTCAGGACTGGGTCAAGCTCGCCGTCAACCGTGCCCGCGCCAGCGACACCCCGGCCATCTTCTGGCTCGATCCGCAGCGCGCGCACGATGGTGTCGTGGTCGAAAAAGTTCAGACCTACCTGAAAGACCACAACACCGAAGGCCTGGACATCCGCATCATGTCGCCGGTCGACGCGATGAAGTTCACCCTGGAGCGCACCCGCAAGGGCCTGGACACCATCTCGGTGACCGGCAACGTCCTGCGCGACTACCTGACCGACCTGTTCCCGATCATGGAACTGGGCACCAGCGCCAAGATGCTGTCGATCGTGCCGCTGATGAACGGCGGCGGCCTGTTCGAAACCGGCGCCGGCGGTTCGGCGCCCAAGCACGTGCAGCAACTGCTGGAAGAAAACTTCCTGCGCTGGGACTCCCTGGGCGAATTCCTGGCCCTGGCCGCGTCCCTTGAGCATCTGGGTGTGACGTACAACAACCCGAAAGCGCTGGTACTGTCCAAAACCCTGGACCAGGCCACCGGACAGTTCCTCGACAACAACAAGTCGCCTTCGCGCAAAGTCGGCAACATCGACAACCGCGGCAGCCACTTCTACCTGGCGCTGTACTGGGCCCAGGCCCTGGCCGCCCAGACTGAAGATACCGCGCTGCAGGCGCAGTTCGGCGAACTGGCGAAAACCCTGGCCGCGAACGAAGCAAGCATCGTTGCCGAGCTCAACGCCGTGCAGGGCAAGCCTGTGGACATCGGTGGCTACTACGCGCCGAACCCTGAGCTGACCAGCAAGGCCATGCGCCCGAGCAATACGCTCAATGCGGCGATTGCCAAGTTGAAGTAAGGCTGTAACGCAGTACCACGAACCCCGGCCGAGTGCCGGGGTTTGTGTTTCCACCGCTCAGTCACTGAAGAAACCCGATCAAACTGTGGCAGGGGGCTTGCTCCCACCCACACTGGCATAGAGAGACTTGCCCATGACCTGGCTCCCCCACATCACCGTCGCCACCCTCGTCGAAGACAACGGCCGCTTCCTGATGGTCGAAGAACTCAAGGGCGGCCGCGCCGTGCTCAATCAGCCCGCCGGGCATCTGGAGCCCAATGAGACCCTCACCGAAGCCGCCGTGCGCGAAACCCTCGAAGAAACCGGCTGGGACGTCGAAGCCACCGGCATCGTCGGCATTTATCTCTACACCGCACCGAGCAATGGCGTGACCTACCAGCGTGTATGCTTTATCGCCAAAGCGCTTAAGCACCACACCGACTATCAACTCGACGAAGGCATCCTGCGCGCCCGCTGGCTGTCCCGCGACGAATTGATCGCCCTGCGCGCCGACTGGCGCAGCGAGCTGATCATCCGCTGTATCGATGATTATCTGGCCGGCCAGAAGCACAGTCTGGAATTGATCCGCCCTTCTCTTTAGCCTTAGCGGCTGCGGCCTGCTAGAATCGCGTCCTTTTTCAAGACACCCGTTGAAACCCTATGCGTGATCCAGCCCCTTCTGACACACAAAAGAAGCGCGTCATCGTCGGCATGTCCGGCGGCGTGGATTCTTCCGTTTCCGCCGTTCTGCTCATGGAGCAGGGTTATGAGGTGGAAGGCCTGTTCATGAAGAACTGGGAAGAAGACGATGGAACGGAATACTGCACTGCCATGGACGACCTGGCGGATGCCCAGGCCGTGTGCGACAAGATCGGCATCAAGCTGCACACCGCCAACTTCGCCGCCGAGTACTGGGACAATGTGTTCGAGCACTTCCTGGCCGAATACAAGGCCGGCCGCACGCCGAACCCGGACATCCTGTGCAACCGCGAAATCAAGTTCAAGGCGTTCCTCGACTACGCCCTGATGCTCGGCGCCGACCTGATCGCCACCGGGCATTATGTGCGCCGCCGCGATATCGATGGCCGCACCGAATTGCTCAAGGGCCTGGACCCGAACAAGGACCAGAGCTACTTCCTGCACGCCGTCGGCGGCGAACAGATCGCCAAGACCCTGTTCCCGGTGGGCGAACTGGAAAAACCCGAAGTGCGCAGGATCGCCGAGCAACACGGCCTGGCCACCGCCAAGAAGAAGGACTCCACCGGCATCTGCTTTATCGGTGAGCGCCGTTTCAGCGATTTTCTCAAGCAGTACCTGCCGGCGCAGCCGGGCGAGATCAAAACCCCTTCAGGCGAAGTGATCGGCCGCCACCACGGCCTGATGTACCACACCATCGGCCAGCGCCAGGGCCTGGGCATCGGCGGCTTGAAGGACGCCGGCGAAGAGCCGTGGTACGTGCTGGTCAAGGACCTGGAACACAACGTGCTGATCGTCGGCCAGGGCAACGAGCACCCGCTGCTGTTCTCCGGCGCGCTGCTCGCTTCCGAGATCTACTGGGTCAACCCTGTAGACCTCAGCACGCCGCGCCGCCTGACCGCCAAGGTGCGCTATCGCCAGGGCGACCAGCCCTGCACCCTGGAAAAAACCGCCAACGGCTACCGCGCCACCTTCGACGACCCGCAACGCGCGGTCACGCCAGGCCAGTCCGTGGTGTTCTACGACGGCGAAATCTGCCTGGGCGGCGGCGTGATTGAAGTCGCGCAAGCCTGGAGCCACCCGGCATGAGCCCGACCCAGGAGCAATTGACGGCGCTCGGCGGCGTGTTCCTCGCGGCGGTGCTGGTGGACAAGATCGCCAGAACCGGCCAGGTCACCGAAGCCGGCCTGACCTGCATGCTCGGCAGCCTGCTGATCCGCGACCCCAAGGACACTCTGGAAGTCTACGGTGGCGACGATCTGGCGCTGCGTGAAGGCTACCGCGCACTGATCGGCGCCCTGGAGCGCGACCCCAGCACCCTGCAGCGCGAGCCGTTGCGCTACGCCCTGTCGATGCTCGGCCTGGAGCGTCAACTGGCCAAGCGCGACGACCTGCTCGACACCATCGGCAAACGCCTGCCGCAGATCCAGTCCCAGGTTGAACACTTCGGCCCGGCCCACGAAAACGTGGTCGCCGCCTGCGGCGCGCTGTACCAGGACACCCTGAGCACCCTGCGCCAGCGCATCCAGGTGCACGGCGACATGCGCAACCTGCAGCAACCGAACAACGCCTCGAAGATCCGCGCCCTGCTGCTGGCCGGTATTCGTTCGGCGCGGTTGTGGCGTCAGTTGGGCGGCCATCGCTGGCAGCTGGTGATCAGCCGACGCAAATTGCTCAAAGAGCTTTACCCGTTGATGCGCAACGAATAAGTCGCCGCAACAGACTGTTTTCACGCCGTTACGCGTAATACGCCGGTCAGTTGGCAACGGACCGGCGGATCTTTTCATGTATGATACGCGCCCCATTTCGTTGCCCGACTGTCCGAGAGCACCCCATGCAGCTTTCTTCGCTCACTGCGGTTTCCCCTGTTGACGGCCGCTACGCCGGCAAAACCCAGGCCCTGCGCCCTATTTTCAGCGAGTACGGCCTGATCCGTGCGCGCGTGCTGGTTGAAGTGCGCTGGCTCCAGCGCCTGGCCGCTCACCCTGGCATCAGCGAAGTGCCGGCGTTCTCCGCCGAAGCCAACGCAGTGCTCAACACCCTGGCGGACAACTTCGCCCTGGAGCACGCCGAGCGTGTGAAAGAGATCGAGCGCACCACCAACCACGACGTCAAAGCCATTGAGTACCTGCTCAAGGAGCAGGCGGCCAAGCTGCCGGAACTGGCCCAGGTCAGCGAGTTCATCCACTTTGCCTGCACCAGCGAGGACATCAACAACCTGTCCCACGCCCTGATGCTGCGCGAAGGCCGTGATGACGTGATGCTGCCGCTGATGCGCCAGACTGCCGAGGCCATCCGTGAGCTGGCCATCCGTTTCGCCGCCGTGCCGATGCTGTCGCGTACCCACGGTCAGCCGGCGTCGCCGACCACTTTGGGCAAAGAACTGGCCAACGTGGTGTACCGCCTGGAACGCCAGATCGCTCAGGTGGCGGCCGTGCCGTTGCTGGGCAAGATCAACGGCGCCGTGGGCAACTACAACGCGCACCTCTCGGCCTACCCCGAGATCGACTGGGAAGAAAACGCCCGCGCCTTCATCGAAGACGAGCTGGGCCTGGGCTTCAACCCCTACACCACGCAGATCGAACCCCACGACTACATCGCCGAGCTGTTCGACGCCATTGCGCGCTTCAACACCATCCTGATCGACTTCGACCGTGATATCTGGGGCTACATCTCCCTGGGCTACTTCAAGCAGCGCACCATTGCCGGCGAAATCGGTTCCTCGACCATGCCGCACAAGGTCAACCCGATCGATTTCGAAAACTCCGAAGGCAACCTCGGCATCGCCAACGCACTGTTCCAGCACCTGGCCAGCAAGTTGCCGATCTCCCGCTGGCAGCGCGACCTGACCGACTCCACCGTACTGCGCAACCTCGGCGTGGGCTTTGCCCATAGCGTGATCGCGTACGAAGCCAGCCTCAAAGGCATCAGCAAGCTTGAGCTCAACGAGCAGAAAATCGCCGCTGACCTGGACGCTTGCTGGGAAGTGCTGGCCGAGCCGATCCAGACCGTGATGCGCCGCTACAACATCGAAAACCCCTACGAAAAGCTGAAAGAATTGACGCGCGGCAAGGGCATCAGCCCTGAAGCGCTGCAAACTTTCATCGACGGCCTGGACATGCCAGCCGCGGCCAAAGCCGAGCTGAAACTGCTGACGCCGGCCAACTACATCGGCAACGCTGTCGCGCAAGCCAAGCGCATCTGACCATCGCAAGACCCTTGAGACGCCCGGCCGCGCCGGGCGTTTTCATTTCAGTCTTAAAAGTGCTTTTTTTCAATAGGTTACACATGAATCCTGATATCCCTCTTCAACTCTTGGGCGGCATCACGGCACGGGAGTTCCTGCGCGACTACTGGCAGAAGAAACCCTTGCTGATCCGTCAGGCCATCCCCGATTTCGAAAGCCCGATCGACGCCGACGAACTGGCAGGCCTGGCGCTGGAAGAAGAAGTCGAATCGCGCCTGGTGATCGAGCATGGCGAACGTCCATGGGAACTGCGTCGCGGGCCGTTCGCCGAAGACGCTTTCAGCACCCTGCCCGAGCGCGAGTGGACCCTGCTGGTGCAGGCGGTTGACCAGTTCGTGCCGGAAGTGGCCGAGCTGCTGCAACAGTTCCGCTTCCTGCCGAGCTGGCGCATTGACGACGTGATGATCAGCTTCGCCGCACCGGGCGGCAGCGTGGGCCCGCACTTCGACAATTACGACGTGTTCCTGCTGCAGGCCCAGGGCAAGCGCAACTGGAAGATCGGCCAGATGTGCAACTCCGAGAGCCCGCTGCTGCAGCATGCCGACCTGCGCATCCTCGCCGACTTCGAAGAAAGCGCCGAATGGGTGCTGGAGCCGGGCGACATGCTCTACCTGCCGCCGCGCCTGGCCCATTTTGGCATCGCCGAAGACGACTGCATGACCTACTCGGTGGGTTTCCGCGCGCCAAGCGCCGCCGAAGTGCTGACCCACTTCACCGACTTCCTCAGCCAGTACCTGACCGACGAAGAACGCTACACCGACGCCGATGCACAGCCGGTCAGCGACCCACACCAGATCCAGAGCGACGCCCTCGACCGCCTCAAGAGCCTGCTGGCCGAGCACATGAGCGACGAGCGCATGCTGCTCACCTGGTTCGGCCAGTTCATGACCGAGCCGCGCTACCCGGAATTGGTGGCCGGCGAAGAGCTGGGCGAAGACGACTTCATTGCCAGCCTGCAGGACGGCGCGATCCTGGTGCGCAACCCAAGCGCGCGCCTGGCCTGGTCGGAAGTCGACGACGACGTGCTGCTGTTCGCCAGCGGCCAGAGCCGCTACCTGCCAGGCAAGCTGCGCGAGCTGCTGAAGCTGGTGTGCTCGGCCGATGCGCTGCACAGCGACAACCTCGGCCCATGGCTGGCCGACGAAGACAGCCGTGACCTGCTGTGCGAGCTGGTCAAGCAGGGCAGCCTGGGGTTCGCCGATGAATAGGATTCACGTAAGTGTCGCGGACTGGCGAAAGGATATCGACGAGATTCGGCGCATTCGTGAAGCGGTGTTTATCGCGGAACAATCGGTTCCACCCGAGCTGGAGTGGGACGCGGACGACGCGGGTGCCATGCATTTTCTGGCGTTTGAAGGCGACTTTCCCATTGGCACCGCGCGCCTGCTGCCCAGCGGCGAGATCGGCCGCGTGTCGGTACTTAAAGACTGGCGTGGACTGAGAGTGGGCGACAAGCTGATGGAAGCGGTGATCGGCGTGGCCGAGCAACGCGGGCAGACCCGGCAGTTCCTCAGTGCGCAGGTGTACGCGGCGCCGTTTTACGAGCGGCTGGGCTTCAAGATTGTCAGCGATGAGTTTCTTGAGGTCGGGATTCCGCATGTGGATATGGTGCGCGGGGACTGATCCAGGACCGCGTCGCGGCTATCGGGGGCAAGCCCCCTCCCACATTTTGACCGAGTACATCTTCAAGTGTGGGAGAGGGCTTGCCCCCGATGGCTGTTTCAGCAACACCCCAAAATGCCCTGCCTTGTCAGGGCATTTTGCTGTCCGGGATTCAACTTGCGACCCGCCAGGCCGACAAACTGGCACTATCCAAGCTTGAACCAATCGCAGAGATCACGGACATGTCCCTACGCACCCTGCTCACCGCCCTCCTCCTGACCACGAGCGTGTCCGCCATGGCCGACACGGCCGTGGTCGACCTGAGCAACCGCACCAGCGCCGACCTGCTGCCCGTGGCGCAAAACTTCATTGGCAAGGACGGCACCGTCAGCGCCTATGGCAATCAGCTGATCGTCAATGCGCAACCGGATAAAATCGAGGGTTTGCGCGCCCTGCTCGCGCAGCTGGACACACCCGCCAAGCGCCTGCTGATCACCGTCGACACCCATGAAAACAACCAGCAAACCAATGGTCAGGTGATCAGCTACAGCACCGAGAGCCGTGAAGGCGGCATCCAGCAGATCCAGGCCAGCGAAGGCGTGCCCGCACTGATCCAGGTGGGCCAGAGCGTGCCGCTGACCAGCACTCAGCAGGACAGTTACGGTCGCCTGCAGAATCAGACCCAGTACCGCAATGTCACCCAGGGTTTCTACGTCACGGCCAGCGTCACCGGCGAGACCGTTCACCTGGCGATCAGTACCAACCGTGACCGTATGAGCCAGGAACGTCCCGATGTAGTGAATGTGCAAAGTACCGACACAACCGTCAGCGGTCGTCTGGGCGAGTGGATTTCCCTGGCCGGCATCAACCGCGCGACTCAAGCCGACAAATCCTCTACAACCCGCAGCTACTCTACTCAGGGCCGCGATGACCTGACTGTACGGGTCAAAGTCGACAGCCTGAACTGAGGCACCAAAAACTGACTGACAAGTCGCACAAAGGCAAATATGTAGTGCTTTTAAAAAAGCACTACAAAACATTTGACGCCCCAAAAAAGGCTGTGCATGATGGCCTCGCTCCCGCTAATCCAGGGCCCTGGCAAGGGGCCCTTGAACCCTAACAAGACGCGACGACGAGGTTTATCTCCATGGCACTGACACGCGAACAGCAAATTGCAGCCCTCGAAAAAGACTGGGCTGAAAACCCACGCTGGAAAGGCGTGACCCGCGCTTATTCGGCTGCTGACGTCGTCCGCCTGCGCGGCTCGGTTCAACCTGAGCACACCTTTGCCAAACTCGGCGCCGAGAAGCTGTGGAACCTGGTCACCCAGGGCGCCAAGCCGTCCTTCCGCCCCGACAAGGATTTCGTCAACTGCATGGGCGCCCTCACCGGCGGCCAGGCCGTGCAGCAGGTAAAAGCCGGTATCCAGGCGATCTACCTGTCCGGCTGGCAAGTGGCGGCGGACAACAACTCCGCTGAATCCATGTACCCCGACCAGTCGCTGTACCCGGTGGACTCGGTGCCGACCGTGGTCAAGCGCATCAACAACTCGTTCCGCCGTGCCGACCAGATCCAGTGGAAAGCCGGCAAAGGCCCGGGCGACGAAGGCTACATCGACTACTTCGCCCCCATCGTGGCCGATGCCGAAGCCGGTTTCGGCGGCGTACTCAACGCCTACGAACTGATGAAAAGCATGATCGAGGCAGGCGCTGCCGGCGTGCACTTCGAAGACCAGTTGGCCTCGGTGAAAAAATGCGGCCACATGGGCGGCAAGGTGTTGGTTCCGACCCAGGAGGCGGTACAGAAGCTGACCGCTGCGCGCCTGGCCGCTGACGTGGCCGGCACCCCGACCATTATCCTTGCCCGTACCGACGCCAACGCGGCCGACCTCTTGACGTCCGATTGCGATCCGTACGACCAGCCGTTCGTGACCGGCGAACGCACTCAGGAAGGTTTCTACAAGGTGCGCGCCGGCCTCGACCAGGCCATCGCCCGTGGCCTGGCCTACGCGCCGTATGCCGACCTGATCTGGTGCGAAACCGCCAAGCCGGATCTGGACGAAGCGCGTCGTTTCGCCGAAGCGATCAAGAAGGAATACCCGGACCAGCTGCTGTCCTACAACTGCTCGCCGTCCTTCAACTGGAAGAAGAACCTGGACGACGCGACCATCGCCAAGTTCCAGCGCGAACTGTCGGCCATGGGCTACAAGCACCAGTTCATCACCCTGGCCGGCATTCACAACATGTGGCACAGCATGTTCAACCTGGCGCACGACTACGCCCGCAACGACATGACCGCCTACGTGAAGCTGCAGGAGCAGGAGTTCGCTGACGCCGCCAAGGGCTACACCTTCGTGGCGCACCAGCAGGAAGTGGGCACCGGCTACTTCGACGACATGACCACCGTGATCCAGGGCGGCACCTCGTCGGTGACTGCGCTGAAGGGTTCGACTGAAGAAGAGC
Source organism: Pseudomonas sp. PvP025 (assembly GCF_017832155.1). Classification (NCBI taxonomy): domain Bacteria; kingdom Pseudomonadati; phylum Pseudomonadota; class Gammaproteobacteria; order Pseudomonadales; family Pseudomonadaceae; genus Pseudomonas; species Pseudomonas sp. PvP025. Next base: position 1,878,500 of record NZ_JAFIBJ010000001.1, read on the forward strand.
AGTTCCACTAAATAACGCGTACACGGCCACTGCGGCCCCAGGGAAGACCTAACTGCAGTGCCGCGCAACAATCACGCCCCGACTGGTTCGGGGCGTTTTTTTGCCTGCACAAAACCTACCGATGCACTACAGACCAAATGTGGGAGGGGGCTTGCTCCCGATAGCGGTGGATCAGCAACAGATGAGTTGGCTGATACTCAGCTATCCGGAGCAAGCCCCCTCCCACAAGGAATTTTGCGCAAACATTGATCCAGAGCGGTATTCGCACACACCGAATCGGTTAAAAGAATCGCTGCGACAACTAAGCGACACTCAAGCAAGTAACGGCAACTTCCCCCGCCACATGAGAAACAATCGCTTAAACCCCACGCAAACAATATTCATTATCATTTGGCCGCTGAAAACTTCGTTATAGCTTAAACAAGACGTAATTGATTCAAAGCCCGCTAATGCCCGCAGAGCAAGGGCTACAGCCCCACAAAGGTGCACTATGTGCTTCATCCACCGAATAATTTCGCCGCAGGAATTTTACTTGCCCGGTGTTTAGCCATAAAATCACCGGGATTGATTGCAGTGCGACATATCGTCACTGCATCGTTACTTTTTCGAGCTCAGAGACCTTTGCTCTCTGTTAAGGATTTCCAGCATGACCGAAGCGACAGGACTCATCGCCCACAACTGGGGCTTTGCCATTTTCCTCCTCGGTGTTGTGGGGCTTTGCGCCTTCATGCTCGGCGTCTCCAGCCTCCTCGGGTCAAAAGCCTGGGGGCGCAGCAAGAATGAACCGTTCGAATCCGGCATGCTGCCTACAGGTGGCGCCCGCTTGCGGCTCTCAGCCAAATTCTATCTGGTCGCGATGCTCTTCGTGATCTTCGATATCGAAGCCCTTTTTCTCTTTGCCTGGTCTGTGTCCGTCCGCGAAAGCGGCTGGACCGGATTCGTCGAAGCCCTCGTTTTCATAGCAATTCTGTTGGCAGGCCTTGTCTACCTATTTCGAGTGGGCGCCCTTGACTGGGCTCCGGAAGCTCGTCGCAAGCGGCAAGCGAAGCTGAAACAATGAGGCTTTGGCGATGCAATACAATCTCACCAGGATCGACCCGGATGCTCCTAACGATCAGTACCCCATCGGCGAACGGGAAACCGTCTCCGATCCGTTAGAAGACCAAGTCCACAAAAACATCTACATGGGCAAGCTCGAAGACGTGCTGAGTGGCGCGGTCAACTGGGGGCGTAAAAACTCCCTGTGGCCGTACAACTTCGGCCTTTCGTGCTGCTACGTGGAAATGACCACCGCCTTCACGGCGCCCCACGACATCGCGCGCTTTGGCGCCGAAGTTATCCGGGCATCGCCGCGCCAGGCGGACTTCATGGTTATCGCCGGTACCTGCTTTATCAAGATGGCGCCGATCATTCAGCGCCTCTACGAGCAAATGCTCGAGCCAAAGTGGGTTATCTCCATGGGTTCGTGCGCCAACTCCGGTGGCATGTACGACATCTACTCCGTGGTTCAGGGGGTGGACAAGTTCCTGCCCGTGGACGTCTACGTGCCTGGCTGCCCGCCCCGCCCTGAAGCTTTTCTGCAAGGCTTGATGCTGCTGCAGGAATCGATTGGCAAGGAGCGTCGCCCGCTTTCCTGGGTCGTCGGCGATCAAGGCGTGTACCGCGCCGAGATGCCGTCACAAAAGGAACAGCGCCGCGAACAGCGAATCGCAGTCACCAACCTGCGCAGCCCCGACGAAGTCTGATCCAGCCCGCTTCTTTTATAGAACGAACACCTGGCCTCATTCTTTACGTTGACCGAAAGCGATAAAAAACCATGACTACAGGCAGTGCTCTGTACATCCCGCCTTATAAGGCAGACGACCAGGACGTGGTTGTCGAACTCAATAACCGTTTTGGCCCTGACGCCTTCACCGCCCAGGCCACACGCACCGGTATGCCGGTGCTGTGGGTGGCGCGGGCCAAGCTCGTCGAAGTCCTGAGCTTCCTGCGCAACCTGCCCAAGCCGTACGTCATGCTCTATGACCTGCATGGCGTGGACGAGCGTCTGCGCACCAAGCGCCAGGGGCTGCCCAGCGGCGCCGATTTCACCGTGTTCTACCACCTGATGTCGCTGGAACGTAACAGCGATGTGATGATCAAGGTTGCCCTCAGCGAAGGCGACCTGAGCGTGCCGACCGTCACCGGTATCTGGCCCAACGCAAGCTGGTACGAGCGCGAAGTCTGGGACATGTTCGGTATCGACTTCCCGGGCCACCCGCACCTCACGCGCATCATGATGCCGCCGACGTGGGAAGGTCACCCGTTGCGCAAGGACTACCCTGCGCGCGCCACCGAATTCGACCCCTTCAGCCTGACCCTGGCCAAGCAACAGCTCGAAGAAGAAGCCGCGCGCTTCCGCCCGGAAGACTGGGGCATGAAACGCTCCGGCACCAACGAGGACTACATGTTCCTCAACCTGGGCCCGAACCACCCTTCAGCTCACGGTGCCTTCCGCATCATCCTGCAACTGGACGGCGAAGAAATCGTCGACTGCGTGCCCGATATCGGCTACCACCACCGTGGTGCCGAAAAAATGGCCGAGCGTCAGTCCTGGCACAGCTTCATTCCGTACACCGACCGTATCGACTACCTCGGCGGCGTAATGAACAACCTGCCGTACGTGCTCTCGGTCGAGAAGCTCGCCGGTATCAAGGTGCCGGACCGCGTCGACACCATCCGCATCATGATGGCCGAGTTCTTCCGCATCACCAGCCACCTGCTGTTCCTGGGTACCTACATCCAGGACGTGGGCGCCATGACTCCGGTGTTCTTTACCTTCACCGACCGTCAACGCGCCTACAAGGTCATCGAAGCCGTCACCGGTTTCCGCCTGCACCCGGCCTGGTACCGCATCGGCGGCGTGGCGCATGACCTGCCCAACGGCTGGGAACGTCTGGTCAAGGAATTCATCGACTGGATGCCCAAGCGTCTGGACGAGTACCAAAAGGCCGCGCTGGACAACAGCATCCTCAAGGGCCGCACCATCGGCGTCGCGCAATACAACACCAAAGAGGCCCTGGAATGGGGCGTCACCGGTGCCGGCCTGCGTTCCACCGGTTGCGACTTCGACCTGCGTAAAGCGCGCCCGTACTCCGGCTACGAGAACTTCGAATTCGAGATTCCGACGGCCGCCAATGGCGATGCCTACGACCGCTGCATCGTGCGCGTCGAAGAAATGCGCCAGAGCCTGAAGATCATCGAGCAATGCATGCGCAACATGCCGGCCGGCCCGTACAAGGCGGATCACCCGCTGACGACGCCGCCGCCCAAAGAGCGCACGCTGCAGCACATCGAAACCCTGATCACGCACTTCCTGCAGGTTTCGTGGGGCCCGGTCATGCCGGCCAACGAATCCTTCCAGATGATCGAAGCGACCAAGGGTATCAACAGTTATTACCTGACGAGCGATGGCGGCACCATGAGCTACCGCACCCGGATTCGTACCCCAAGCTTCCCGCACCTGCAGCAGATCCCTTCGGTGATCAAAGGTGAAATGGTCGCGGACTTGATTGCGTACCTGGGTAGTATCGATTTCGTTATGGCCGACGTGGACCGCTAAGCATGAACAGCACGCTTATCCAGACAGACCGTTTCACCTTGAGTGAAACCGAGCGCTCGGCCATCGAGCACGAGCTGCATCACTACGAAGACCCGCGCGCGGCGTCGATCGAAGCCCTGAAGATCGTGCAGAAGGAACGTGGCTGGGTGCCGGACGGCGCCCTCTACGCCATCGGCGAGATCCTCGGCATCCCGGCCAGCGACGTTGAAGGTGTGGCCACGTTCTACAGCCAGATCTTCCGCCAGCCGGTGGGTCGCCACATCATTCGCGTGTGCGACAGCATGGTCTGCTACATCGGTGGCCACGAATCGGTGGTCAGCGAAATCCAGGCCAAACTGGGCATCGGCCTCGGCCAAACCACCGCAGACGGCCGCTTCACGCTGCTGCCGGTGTGCTGCCTGGGCAACTGCGACAAGGCGCCGGCGTTGATGATCGACGACGACACATTCGGTGACGTACAGCCTGCTGGCGTGACCCAATTGCTCGAGGGCTACCAATGACCCTGACCTCTTTCGGCCCGGCCAACCTGATCAAGCGTTCGGCCGAGACCCACCCGCTGACCTGGCGCCTGCGTGACGACGGCGAGCCGGTCTGGCTCGACGAGTACCAGACCAAGAACGGCTACGCCGCTGCACGCAAGGCCTTCGCCGACATGGCCCAGGACGATATCGTCCAGACCGTGAAAGACGCCGGCCTCAAGGGCCGCGGCGGCGCGGGCTTCCCCACCGGCGTGAAGTGGGGCCTGATGCCCAAGGACGAATCCATCAACATCCGTTACCTTTTGTGTAACGCGGATGAAATGGAGCCGAACACCTGGAAAGACCGCATGCTGATGGAGCAACTGCCCCATCTGCTGATCGAAGGCATGCTGATCAGCGCACGCGCGCTCAAGACCTACCGTGGCTACATCTTCCTGCGTGGCGAATACACCACCGCCGCCAAGCACCTCAACCGCGCCGTGGCAGAAGCCAAGGCAGCCGGCCTGCTGGGCAAGAACATCCTCGGTTCCGGTTTTGACTTCGAACTGTTCGTGCACACCGGCGCCGGGCGTTATATCTGCGGTGAAGAAACCGCACTGATCAACTCCCTCGAAGGCCGCCGCGCCAACCCGCGCTCCAAGCCGCCCTTCCCTGCCGCCGTGGGCGTGTGGGGCAAGCCGACCTGCGTGAACAACGTCGAAACCCTGTGCAACGTGCCGGCGATCATTGCCGACGGCGTGGACTGGTACAAATCGTTGGCCCGCGAAGGCAGTGAAGACATGGGCACCAAGCTCATGGGTTTCTCCGGCAAGGTCAAGAACCCTGGCCTGTGGGAGCTGCCGTTCGGCGTGACTGCACGCGAGCTGTTCGAGGACTACGCCGGCGGCATGCGCGACGGCTACACCTTGAAAGCCTGGCAGCCAGGCGGCGCCGGTACCGGCTTCCTGCTCCCTGAACACCTCGACGCACAAATGTATGCCGGCGGTATCGGCAAGGTCGGCACCCGCATGGGTACCGGCCTGGCGATGGCGGTGGACAACACCGTGAACATGGTTTCGTTGCTGCGCAACATGGAGCAGTTCTTCGCGCGTGAATCGTGCGGTTTCTGCACCCCATGCCGCGACGGTTTGCCGTGGAGCGTGAAGCTGCTGATGGCCCTGGAAAACGGCGAAGGCCGCGAGGGGGATATCGAAACCCTGCTCGGCCTGGTCGGCTTCCTCGGCCCAGGCAAGACCTTCTGTGCTCACGCACCGGGCGCCGTGGAGCCATTGGGCAGCGCAATCAAATACTTCCGCCCTGAATTCGAGGCGGGCATCGCGCCCACCCGCGCGGGCGAGCTGACTCAGGTGGTATCGCCGACCATGGTCGGCGCGTAACGCTTTAAAAGGCGAAGGGCCCGTGCCCTTCGCTTTCTCATGTGCTGACGCCTTGATGGCTGTATCGATGCACATGAATAACAAGATTCCATTAGCCACGCCCACTGACAACGGGCCAACGAAGAACTTTGAACCATGGCCACTATCCACGTAGACGGCAAAGCGCTCGAAGTCGATGGGGCGGACAACCTGTTACAGGCATGTCTGTCACTCGGCCTCGACATCCCGTATTTCTGCTGGCACCCCGCGCTCGGTAGCGTCGGTGCCTGTCGCCAGTGTGCGGTCAAGCAGTACACCGACGAGAACGACACCCGTGGTCGTATCGTCATGTCGTGCATGACCCCAGCCACCGACAACACCTGGATCTCCATCGAAGATGAAGAATCCAAGGCGTTCCGCGCCAGTGTCGTCGAATGGCTGATGACCAACCACCCCCACGACTGCCCGGTCTGTGAGGAAGGCGGTCACTGCCACCTGCAAGACATGACGGTGATGACCGGCCACAACGAGCGCCGTTATCGCTTCACCAAGCGCACTCACCAGAACCAGCAACTGGGCCCGTTCATCTCCCACGAAATGAATCGCTGCATCGCCTGCTATCGCTGTGTGCGTTTCTACAAAGACTACGCCGGCGGCACCGACCTGGGCGTCTTCGGCGCCCACGACAACGTGTACTTCGGTCGCGTTGAAGACGGCGTTCTGGAAAGCGAGTTCTCCGGCAACCTCACCGAGGTCTGCCCGACCGGTGTGTTCACCGACAAGACCCACTCCGAGCGCTACAACCGTAAGTGGGACATGCAGTTCGCGCCGAGCATCTGCCATGGCTGCTCCAGCGGTTGCAATATCTCTCCGGGCGAGCGCTACGGCGAACTGCGTCGCATCGAAAACCGCTTCAACGGTTCGGTCAACCAGTACTTCCTCTGCGACCGTGGCCGTTTTGGCTACGGCTATGTCAACCGCAAGGATCGCCCGCGCCAGCCATTGCTGGCCGATGGCACCCAACTGAGCCTGGACAGCGCGCTGGATAAAGCCGCCGACCTGCTGCGCGGCCGCAACATTGTCGGTATCGGTTCGCCACGCGCCAGCCTCGAAAGCAACTTCGCGTTGCGCGAACTGGTCGGCGCCGAGCACTTCTACTGCGGTATCGAAGCCGCCGAGCTGGAACGCGTCCGTCTGGTCCTGCAAGTGCTCAACGACAGCCCGCTGCCCGTGCCGAACATGCGCGACATCGAAGACCACGATGCGATCTTCGTGCTCGGTGAAGACCTGACCCAGACCGCAGCGCGCGTGGCCCTGTCCCTGCGCCAGTCGGTCAAGGGCAAGGCCGAAGACATGGCCGACGCCATGCGCGTGCAGCCGTGGCTCGACGCCGCCGTGAAAAACATCGGCCAGCACGCGCTGAACCCGCTGTTTATCGCCTCCCTGGCTGAAACCAAGCTCGACGACATCGCCGAAGAATGCGTGCACGCCGCACCGGACGACCTGGCCCGCATCGGTTTCGCCGTGGCCCACGCCCTCGACGCCAGCGCACCGGCCGTCGAAGGCCTGGACACTGAAGCCCTCGAGCTGGCCCAGCGCATCGCCGACGCCCTGCTGGCGGCCAAGCGTCCGTTGATCATTGCCGGCACCTCGTTGGGTTCCAAGGCACTGATCGAGGCCGCTGCCAACATCGCCAAGGCCTTGAAGCTGCGCGACAAGAACGGCTCCATCAGCCTGGTCGTGCCGGAAGCCAACAGCCTTGGCCTGGCCATGCTCGGTGGCGAGTCGCTGGACACCGGCCTGCAAGCGGTGATCGACGGCAACGCCGACGCCATCGTGGTGCTGGAAAACGACCTGTACACCCGCACCGACGCGGCCAAAGTTGACGCCGCGCTCAACGCCGCCAAGGTGCTGATCGTCGCCGACCACCAGCAGACCGCCACCAGCGAACGCGCCCATCTGGTACTGCCGGCCGCCACCTTCGCCGAGGGCGACGGTACGCTGGTCAGCCAGGAAGGCCGCGCCCAGCGCTTCTTCCAGGTGTTCGATCCGAAATACATGGACGCCAGCATCCTGGTTCACGAAGGCTGGCGCTGGCTGCATGCCCTGCGCGCGACCCTGCTGAACCAGCCGATCGACTGGACCCAGCTCGATCACGTGACCGCCGCCACCGCCGCCAGCGCGCCGCAGCTGGCGCGGATTGTCGATGCCGCACCGTCCGCCGCGTTCCGCATCAAGGGCATGAAACTGGCCCGCGAACCGCTGCGTTACTCCGGTCGTACCGCCATGCGCGCCGACATCAGCGTGCACGAACCGCGCACCCCGCAAGACCACGACACCGCGTTCGCCTTCTCCATGGAAGGCTACTCGGGTTCGGCCGAACCGCGTCAACAGGTGCCGTTCGCCTGGTCGCCGGGCTGGAACTCGCCGCAGGCCTGGAACAAGTTCCAGGACGAAGTCGGTGGTCATATCCGCGCGGGCGACCCGGGCACTCGCCTGATCGAAAGCACGGGTGATTCGCTGAACTGGTTCGCCGCCGTACCGCGTCCGTTCAACCCGGCGCCGGGCACCTGGCAGGTGGTGCCGTTGTTCCACCTGTTCGGCAGCGAAGAGACCTCTTCCAAGGCCGCGCCGGTACAAGAGCGCATTCCAGACGCCTACGTGTCGTTGGCCAAGTCCGAAGCCGATCGCCTGGGCGTCAATGACGGTGCCCTGCTCAGCCTGAACGTGGCCGGCCAGACCCTGCGTCTGCCGCTGCGCATCAATGATGAGTTGGGGGCTGGCCTGGTTGCATTGCCTAAAGGTCTTGCGGGCATCCCTCCGGCCATTTTCGGCAAAACCGTTGACGGTCTGCAGGAGGCAGCGCAATGACCTGGTTCACCCCTGAAGTGATCGACGTGATCATCTCGGTCCTCAAGGCCATCGTGATCCTGTTGGCCGTGGTCGTCGCGGGCGCCCTGCTCAGCTTCGTCGAACGCCGTCTGCTGGGCTGGTGGCAGGACCGTTACGGTCCGAACCGCGTTGGCCCGTTCGGCATGTTCCAGATCGCCGCCGACATGCTGAAAATGTTCTTCAAGGAAGACTGGACGCCGCCGTTCGCCGACAAGGTGATCTTCACCCTGGCGCCGGTGGTGGCCATGAGCGCCTTGCTGATCGCCTTTGCGGTCATCCCGATCACCCCGACCTGGGGCGTGGCGGACCTGAACATCGGCCTGCTGTTCTTCTTCGCCATGGCCGGTCTGTCGGTGTATGCGGTACTGTTCGCCGGTTGGTCGAGCAACAACAAGTTTGCCCTGCTGGGCAGCTTGCGCGCCTCGGCCCAGACCGTGTCCTACGAAGTGTTCATGGGCCTGGCGCTGATGGGCATCGTGGTGCAGGTCGGCTCGTTCAACATGCGCGACATCGTCGAGTACCAGGCGCAGAACCTGTGGTTCATCATTCCGCAGTTCTTCGGCTTCTGTACCTTCTTCATTGCTGGCGTGGCCGTGACTCACCGTCACCCCTTCGACCAGCCGGAAGCGGAACAGGAACTGGCCGACGGTTACCACATTGAATATGCCGGCATGAAGTGGGGCATGTTCTTCGTCGGTGAGTACATCGGCATCATCCTGATCTCGGCCCTGCTGGTGACGCTGTTCTTCGGCGGCTGGCACGGTCCGTTCGGCATCCTGCCGCAGTTGGCGTTCTTCTGGTTCTTCCTGAAGACCGCGTTCTTCATCATGTTGTTTATCCTGCTGCGCGCTTCCATTCCGCGTCCACGATACGACCAGGTGATGGATTTCAGCTGGCGCTTCTGCCTGCCACTGACCCTGATCAATTTGCTGGTGACGGCTGCCGTTGTGTTGTTGAACACGCCAGCGGCCGCGGTTCAGTGAGGATTTGACCCATGTTCAAATATATTGGCGACATCGTTAAGGGTACCGGTACCCAGTTGCGAAGCCTGGTGATGGTGTTCGGTCACGGCTTTCGCAAACGCGACACCCTGCAATACCCGGAAGAAGCGGTGTACCTGCCGCCGCGCTATCGCGGCCGCATCGTGCTCACCCGCGACCCCGATGGCGAAGAGCGTTGCGTAGCCTGCAACCTGTGCGCCGTGGCGTGCCCGGTGGGTTGCATCTCCCTGCAGAAAGCTGAAACCGAAGACGGTCGCTGGTACCCGGACTTCTTCCGCATCAACTTCTCGCGCTGCATTTTCTGCGGCCTCTGCGAGGAAGCTTGCCCGACCACCGCGATCCAGCTCACGCCGGATTTCGAGATGGCCGAGTTCAAACGTCAGGACCTGGTGTACGAGAAAGAAGATCTGCTGATCTCTGGTCCCGGTAAAAACCCTGATTACAACTTCTATCGTGTTGCAGGTATGGCCGTTGCCGGTAAGCCCAAGGGCGCCGCACAAAACGAAGCCGAGCCGATCAACGTGAAGAGCTTGCTGCCTTAAGGAAGAAAGATGGAATTCGCTTTCTATTTCGCATCGGGTATCGCGGTTGTGTCCACGCTTCGCGTGATCACCAACACCAACCCCGTGCACGCCCTGCTCTACCTGATCATTTCGCTGATCGCCGTGGCCATGACCTTCTTTGCACTCGGCGCGCCGTTTGCCGGTGTGCTGGAAGTGATCGCCTACGCCGGCGCCATCATGGTGCTGTTCGTGTTTGTGGTGATGATGCTCAACCTCGGGCCGGCCTCGGTCGCCCAGGAGCGCGTCTGGCTCAAGCCCGGCATCTGGCTCGGCCCGGTGATCCTCGCAGCCCTGCTGCTGGGTGAACTGCTGTATGTGCTGTTCGCTCACCAGAGCGGCCAGGCCATCGGCCACACCACCGTAGACGCCAAAGCCGTGGGCATCAGCCTGTTCGGCCCGTACCTGCTGGTGGTCGAACTGGCTTCGATGCTGCTGCTCGCCGCAGCCATCACCGCCTTCCACTTGGGCCGCAACGAAGCCAAGGAGCAATGACGATGCCTGCTATCCCTTTGGAGCATGGTCTGGCGGTCGCCGGCATCCTGTTCTGCCTTGGCCTGGTCGGCCTGATGGTGCGCCGTAACATTCTGTTCGTGTTGATGAGCCTGGAAATCATGATGAACGCTGCGGCACTGGCGTTCATCGTGGCGGGCGCACGTTGGGGCCAGCCGGATGGACAAGTCATGTTCATTCTGGTGATCAGCCTGGCAGCCGCCGAGGCCAGTATCGGCCTGGCGATCCTGCTGCAGCTGTACCGTCGCTTCCACACGCTTGATATCGACGCTGCCAGTGAGATGCGCGGATGAACATGATCTTTCTGACTTTCGTATTTCCCCTGATCGGTTTCCTGCTGCTGTCGTTCTCTCGCGGGCGCTGGTCGGAAAACCTCTCGGCCCTGATCGGCGTGGGCTCCATTGGCCTGTCGGCCATCGTGGCCGCCTATGTCATCTGGCAATTCAACGTGGCGCCGCCGGAAGGCGGTCACTACACGCTCGTGCTGTGGCAGTGGATGTCGGTGGAGGGCTTCAAGCCCAACTTCGCCCTCTACGTCGACGGCCTGTCGATCACCATGCTCGGCGTGGTGGTGGGTGTGGGCTTTCTGATCCACCTGTTCGCGTCCTGGTACATGCGCGGCGAAGCGGGCTACTCGCGCTTCTTTGCCTACACCAACCTGTTTATCGCCAGCATGCTGTTCCTGGTACTGGGCGATAACCTGTTGTTCCTGTACTTCGGCTGGGAAGGCGTGGGTCTGTGCTCGTACCTGTTGATCGGTTTCTACTACAGCAACCGCAACAACGGTAACGCGGCCCTCAAGGCGTTTATCGTCACCCGCATCGGCGACGTGTTCATGGCCATCGGTCTGTTCATCCTGTTCCAACAGGTGGGCACGCTGAATATCCAGGAACTGCTGGTGCTGGCACCGCAGAAATTCCAGGTCGGCGACTTCTGGATCACCCTGGCGACCCTGATGCTGCTGGGCGGCGCCGTCGGTAAATCGGCGCAACTGCCGTTGCAAACCTGGCTGGCGGATGCGATGGCCGGCCCGACCCCGGTTTCCGCACTGATTCACGCGGCAACCATGGTAACCGCCGGTGTCTACCTGATCGCGCGGACCCACGGTCTGTTCACCCTGGCGCCGGATATCCTGCATCTTGTGGGCATCGTCGGTGGCGTGACCCTGGTACTGGCCGGCTTCGCCGCGTTGGTGCAGACCGACATCAAGCGCATCCTCGCCTACTCGACCATGAGCCAGATCGGCTACATGTTCCTGGCCCTGGGCGTTGGCGCCTGGGACGCGGCGATCTTCCACCTGATGACCCACGCCTTCTTCAAGGCGCTGCTGTTCCTTGCCTCCGGTGCAGTGATCGTGGCCTGCCACCACGAGCAGAACATCTTCAAGATGGGCGGCCTGTGGAAGAAACTGCCGCTGGCCTACGCCAGCTTCATCGTCGGTGGTGCCGCCCTGGCCGCCCTGCCGTTGGTGACTGCCGGTTTCTACTCGAAAGATGAAATCCTCTGGGAAGCGTTTGCCAGCGGTAACCAGAACCTGCTCTACGCAGGCCTGGTGGGTGCATTCATGACCTCGCTGTACACCTTCCGCCTGATCTTCATCACCTTCCACGGTGAAGCCAAGACCGAAGCGCACGCGGGCCACGGCATCTCGCACTGGCTGCCGTTGTCGGTGCTGATCATCCTGTCGACGTTCATCGGCGCCCTGATTACCCCGCCACTGGCCGGTGTACTGCCGGAAAGCGCCGGGCATGCCGGTGGCGCCGCCAAGCACAGCCTGGAAATCGCCTCGGGCGCCATCGCCCTGGCGGGTATCCTGCTCGCGGCCCTGCTGTTCCTCGGCAAGCGCCGCTTCGTCACGGGCGTTGCCAACAGTGGCATCGGGCGCTTCCTGTCGGCCTGGTGGTTCGCTGCCTGGGGCTTCGATTGGCTCTACGACAAACTGTTCGTCAAACCGTACCTTGCGATCAGCCATGTACTGCGCAAAGACCCGCTCGACCAGACCATTGGTTTGATCCCGCGCGCCGCCAAGGCCGGTCATACCGCCCTGAGCCGCAGCGAAACCGGCCAGTTGCGTTGGTATGCAGCGTCCATGGCGATCGGTGCCGTGCTGGTGATCGGCGCCATCGTAGTGGTAGCGGTCTGATATGAACCTTGCGAATTGTAAGAACCTGCGAAAGGAAACGAGCCCGTCATGATTCTGCCCTGGCTAATCCTGATCCCCTTTATCGGCGGCCTGCTCTGCTGGATGGGTGAACGCTTCGGCGCCACCCTGCCCCGCTGGATCGCGTTGCTGACCATGTCCCTGGAACTTGCGCTCGGCCTTTGGCTGTGGGCCCATGGCGACTATTCATTCGCGCCGGCACCGGGCGTCGATCCCACCTTCGCGCTTGAGTTCAAGCACGTGTGGATCCAGCGCTTCGGCATCAACGTGCACCTGGCCCTCGATGGCCTGTCGCTGTTGATGATCCTGCTGACCGGCCTGCTGGGTATCCTCTCGGTACTCTGCTCCTGGAAAGAGATCCAGCGTCACGTGGGCTTCTTCCACCTGAACCTGATGTGGATCCTGGGCGGCGTGGTCGGCGTGTTCCTCGCCCTCGACCTGTTCATGTTCTTCTTCTTCTGGGAAATGATGCTGGTGCCGATGTACTTCCTCATCGCGCTCTGGGGCCACAGTTCGTCGGACGGCAAGAAAACCCGGATCTATGCGGCGACCAAGTTCTTCATCTTCACCCAGGCTTCCGGCCTGATCATGTTGGTGGCGATCCTCGGTCTGGTCCTGGTCAACTTCAACAGCACGGGCGTGATTACCTTCAACTACGCCGACCTGTTGAAAACCAAGATGTCCCTGACCACCGAGTACATCCTCATGCTGGGCTTCTTCATCGCGTTTGCGGTGAAGCTGCCGGTGGTACCGTTCCACTCCTGGCTGCCGGACGCCCACGCCCAGGCGCCGACCGCCGGTTCCGTCGACCTCGCCGGTATCCTGTTGAAGACGGCGGCCTACGGCCTGCTGCGTTTCGCCCTGCCGCTGTTCCCGAATGCCTCGGCCGAGTTTGCGCCGATCGCCATGACCCTGGGTCTGATCGGAATCTTCTACGGTGCGTTCCTCGCGTTCGCGCAAACCGACATCAAGCGTCTGATTGCCTTCTCGTCCGTTTCCCACATGGGCTTCGTACTGATCGGCATCTACTCCGGCAGCCAATTGGCGCTGCAGGGCGCGGTGATCCAGATGCTGGCCCACGGTGTGTCGGCCGCCGCGCTGTTTATCCTCAGTGGCCAGTTGTACGAGCGCCTGCACACCCGTGACATGCGTGAAATGGGGGGCGTGTGGTCGCGCATCGCCTACCTGCCGGCGATCAGCCTGTTCTTCGCCGCCGCGTCCCTGGGCTTGCCAGGCACCGGCAACTTTATCGGCGAGTTCCTGATCCTGATGGGTGCCTTCGTGCAAACGCCGTGGATCAGCGCGATTGCTACCTCCGGCCTGGTGTTTGGTTCGGTCTACTCGCTGATCATGATCCACCGCGCCTACTTCGGCCCGGCCAAGTCCGACACCGTCCTGCAAGGGATGGATGCGCGCGAACTGATCATGGTGCTCGGCCTTGCGGTGCTGCTGATCTACATCGGCGTGTACCCGCAACCGTTCCTGGACACTTCTGCCGCAACGATGCATGGCGTGCAGCAGTGGTTCGGCACCGCCTTCTCTCAACTCGCTTCGGCCCGGTAAGAGCGCTATGGAATTCACGATCCAACACTTTATCGCGCTTGCGCCGCTGCTGATCACCAGCCTCACCATCGTGGTGGTGATGCTGGCGATCGCCTGGCGCCGCAATCATTCGCAAACGTTCCTGCTGTCCTGCGCCGGGTTGAACCTGGCCCTGCTGTCGATCATCCCGGCGCTCAAGGTCGCGCCACTGGCGGTCACGCCATTGATGATGGTCGATGACTTTGCGCTGCTGTACATCGCGCTGATCCTGGTCGCCACCCTGGCCTGCGTCACCCTCGCCCACGCCTACCTCGGCGAAGGCGGCAGCGGCTACCCGGGCAACAAGGAAGAGCTGTACCTGCTGATCCTGCTGGCGGCGGCCGGCGGTATCGTGCTGGTCAGTGCGCAGCACCTGGCCGGTTTGTTCATTGGCCTGGAACTGCTGTCGATCCCGACTTACGGTCTGGTGGCCTACGCCTTCTTCAACAAGCGCTCCCTGGAAGCCGGCATCAAATACATGGTGCTGTCGGCCGCCGGTTCCGCGTTCCTGTTGTTCGGTATGGCCCTGCTCTACGCCGAAGCCGGCAGCCTGAGCTTCACCGGCATCGGTCACGCCCTGGCCGCCACCAGCATGCCTGCGCCGATTGCCCAGCTGGGCCTGGCGATGATGCTGATCGGCCTGGCGTTCAAGCTCTCCCTGGTGCCGTTCCACCTGTGGACCCCGGACGTGTACGAAGGCGCCCCGGCGCCGGTGGCCGCGTTCCTGGCAACCGCATCGAAGGTGGCGGTGTTTGCGGTGATGGTGCGGCTGTTCCAGATCTCGCCTGCGGCCAACACCGGCGTGCTGAGCAACGTGCTGACCGTGATCGCCATTGCGTCGATCCTGTTCGGTAACCTGCTGGCGCTGACCCAGAACAACCTCAAGCGTCTGCTGGGTTACTCGTCCATCGCCCACTTCGGCTACCTGCTGATCGCCCTGGTGGCGAGCAACGGCCTGGCCGTGGAAGCCATCGGCGTGTACCTGGTGACCTACGTGATCACCAGCCTCGGCGCATTCGGCGTGATCACCTTGATGTCGTCGCCGTACAAGGGCCGTGATGCCGACGCACTGTACGAATACCGCGGCCTGTTCTGGCGCCGTCCGTACCTGACCGCCGTGCTCACCGTGATGATGTTGTCCCTGGCCGGCATCCCGCTGACAGCGGGCTTTATCGGCAAGTTCTACATCGTCGCTACCGGTGTGCAAGCGCACCAATGGTGGCTGGTTGCTTCCCTGGTACTGGGCAGCGCCATCGGCGTGTTCTACTACCTGCGCGTGATGGTCACCCTGTACCTGATCGAGCCGAACCTGCGCCGCGTGGACGCCGAGCTGCACTGGGAACAGAAGGCAGGTGGCGTGATGCTGCTGGCCATCGCCCTGCTCGCGTTCTTCCTGGGCGTGTACCCGCAACCGTTGCTCACCCTGGTGCAGCATGCGGTGCTGGGCGTTTGATCACTTAGTCACATGCGATAAACAGAACGGCGCCTTCGGGCGCCGTTTTGCGTTTCCGGGTCGCGCTGCCGCTGCCCTTCCCTGTTCGCAGAATTTTCCTATTCCATCTACCTCTTCATCTGGCATCCATGCGCTGGGGGCGACCTTATGGTGGTTGCGTTTTAGGAAGGTTCCCACAGCGCGGTCACTTGACCCCTTGCGAGTGGGCCAGCAAACTATACGCAGGCTACGTACAGAACATGGATGCTCTATTTATCGAACTGCCGGCCTTCGAGCGGCATCGCAAGGATTATCTGAGTGACGAGCTTTTCCACGGTTTTCAACAGGCGTTGATGAAGAACCCGGAAGCAGGAGACGTGATCGAGGGAACCGGCGGGCTGCGCAAGGTCCGCTTCGTCGATGAGCGGCGCAACAAAGGTAAACGCGGTGGCCTGCGGATCATTTACTACTGGTGGTCAGGCGGCACCCAATTCTGGCTGTTCACCCTGTACGGCAAACACGAACAGGACGACCTGGCACCTCACCACAAAAAATCCTTAAAACAGATGCTGGACAGGGAAATCAAAGCGAGAACACACCATGAAACGTGAAATTTTTTCCGAACTGGTCGAAGGCTTCGACGCCTTGGCCGAAGCGCGCCAAGGCAAGGTCACCCTGCGTACCCACAAGGTTCAACTCACCCACCTGGCACCGCTTACCGCCGAAGAAGTGGTTGCCGTGCGCCAGCAGCTCAACCTTTCGCGCTCGGTATTCGCCCTGTACTTGCGCACCAATATCCGCACGCTGGAAAACTGGGAACAAGGGCGCGCCAAACCCAATGCCCAGGCCGTGACGCTGATCCGTCTGGTGGCACGCTTTCCGGAAACCGTGGCGCATTTGGCCGCATTGACTTGATGGGCTGCGCGTTTCGCTCGCGAAGCGGCTGGGCATCATGCACGTTGTCATTTTGAATGAACCTTTTAGAACAGCTTCCTATCCATTTATAACAAGACAGGGAGGCAACATGAGTACCGCAAAAATCTACACCATCCACTATCAACTGCACGGTAAGCCGAAATCCTTTGTCGTACGCGCCGAAGTCATGAACAACGCTGAAGCCTGGCACTGGGCGGCCGTTGATGCCGACATTGCACACGTTAGTCGTATTGGCCGCGTAGGCCATGAACAGGTGAAGAAAACCACGCGCCCCTGGGCGGAGAAATACGGCATCACCGAAGTCAGCTGGAACCCACCCAAATAAACAAAGCCCCGCACAATGGCGGGGCTCTTTTTTTACTTTTTCAAGTCGCCCAACGGATCGTAGGGCGGCTTTTTTTCCGACTGCTTTTTCTCGTCCAGCGGGGCGATGGCCGGGCCGATGGGATCGACCTGCGGGTCTGACACATCGGGAGAGTCCGGGTCGAAACCCAGCTCATCCTTGCCGCTTGAATGCTCGCTTGAACGCGGGCCTTTAGGGGGATTGCTCATGGTGACCTCCTCTCTTACAACGGGCGGGCTTTATCGTGGAGAGTGTCGAGGTTTTCCTCGACCTGCTTCACATCGTCGTCCGGTCGGTCCTGTGGGTCGTTGGGGCGCAACGCATCGTTGTCGCGCTCCTCTTCGCCGGGGGTGCGATGGGTATCGGGCGTACCCGGCGGTGGCTGCTTGTATTCGGGCATGATGGCGTACCTGTAAAGGGCTTCACAGGTTTAGAGAAACCGCCTTCGGCCATCGTTCAACTTGTTTGCCCGCGTGCCTGGGTGCGCCAGCAGCACAACGCACTGATCGCAATCGCCGCGCCCGCCAGACCAAACACCAGCGACGCCGAGGCCACCGGCAATACCAGACCCGCCAGCAACGGCCCGAGCCCCGCGCCGATATCGCGCCATACCGCGTTGGACGCCAGCGCCGACACCCGCATCGAACCCGGGTTGCGCTCGGTCACCAGGGTGGTCACCAGCGGCAATTGCAAAGCACGCAGCACCAGCACCGCCGCTGCGCCGGCAATCACCCACTCACTGCCGAACGCCCCCAGCGCCAGGGCGCTCATGAATGAAAACAGCAGCAGCATCGAGGTGGCACCGAACCGCTGCGCCGCGTGACCGCCCAGCGGACTCAGGAGCAATTCCGACAGGTACCGCAAGCCCATCAGGCCACCGGCAATCAGCACCGCGTCACCGCCGACGATCTTCTGCGCCTGGATCGACAGCCCGAAAATAAACAGGCCGTCCAGCGCCACGCCTTCGATAAACGACCACAACGCCACGCTGTCGGGCCAGTTGAAGCGTCGCCCCGGCGTGCTGTGCAGATCGTGCCCGGTACTGGGCAGCCCGCGCGCCAGCCACAGCCCCATGAGGCAGCACAGGGTAAGGATCAGGAAAATCGGGCGCGGCCCGGCCCACAAGGTCAGCAGCCCGCCCAGCGGCAAGGCCAGCATCGGCCCCAGGGCGATCAACGCCCGTGAACGTCCGGCGCGGCGCGCGGCACCCTGCGGTTCGGCAGTGGCCAATACCTGAGTCGACAGATTCAACGCGGCATAAGACAGCCCCCACACCAGCCGCAGGCCGAGCAAGGCAGCAAAGCCGGACAGCACCGAGTTGCCCAGGGCACACAGCGCAGCAGCGCCGGCGGCGAGCATGCAGGTAAGGCGATCGCCGTTACGTGCATAGAACTTGAGCACATGCCGATAGCCGAAGATCCGCACCAGGCGGTTGGCCGCCAACAGCACGCCGGCCTGGGCCAAGGTGATGCCGAAGGCTTCGGACTCCATCGGCAGCAGCAGATAAAGCAACACGTCACTGGGCAGGCAGAACCCGAGAGTCAGCGCGGCGCGGCGCGAGGTGGTATCGGCGATACGGTGGGCCTGACTGGTCATAAAGCTGAAACATTCAGAATCAAGTCGTCACACTAGCCTTCACCCGCGCTGTTTTACAAGGGTCAGATCCGCTGCCGGTCAGTGAGTTTGCGCCCTGTGGCGAGCGGGCTTGCCCTAATGTCGTTCAGTTAAGCCAGCGTGATGCTCGAAGCAACGAGCGGTGCGACTTTTCGGTGTACATATCGGTTGTGCGGTAACGGCGGCTTAGGGTTCCGCCCTTACGGCGGCTCACTTTTGAAAAGCGCAAAAGTAAGCAAAACGCTCTTGCCCCAACACTCGGCACCTCGCCTGGGCTCGGTGTGCCCTCACGCAGGCTTTGGAGCGTGGGCCGCCGCGATGGGCCATCCTTGGCCCAGCGCGGCTAACCCGGCGTCCTGCCGGGTTACCCACGCTCCAAAACCTGCGCTCGGCCAGCGTGTTTGACGGGGCGCTTCCAGATCAAAAGCAAAAGCAAAAGCGCGGCGGCCTGAGAGCCGACCGAAATGGTCTGCCGAACGCTGTACAAAATGTGGGAGGGGGCTTGCTCCCGATGGCGTCGGCGCAGCAAACATTGATGCTTAAGACCCACCGCTTTCGCGGGCAAGTCGAATCGTCGCACCACCGCTCCCACAGGAGATCTGAGCTTAACTGACTGACATTAGGGCTTGTCCTGCGTTGGGGTGCGAAGCGCCCCCAGTGAAGGAGAACGCGATGTACCTGATACGGCTCAGCGCCTGGTTTTGGGGCTGCTGCGCAGCCCAACGCAGGACAAGCCTGCTCGCCACGGGGAATGGCATTACAGTCAGATTCGCTGTTGATACGGCAACAAACGCAGCCCGCTGGCCACACTGCCCACCAGCGCGAACGCACACCCCAGCCACAGCGCGTAGTGCGGGCCGCTGCTCACGGACAGGTGAAAACACAGGGCCACCAACGAGGCGCCCAGTGTCTGCCCCAGCAGCCGCGAAATCGCCACGATGCCGCTGGCCCCGCCACTGCGTGCCAAAGGGGCGCTGGTCATCAGGGCCTTGAGATTGGGCGACTGGAAAAACCCGAAACCGGCGCCGCACAACGCCATGCGCCAGCCGATATCAAATGCCGAGGCCTCATTGCCCAGCGTCGCCAGCGCGCCCATGCCGAGGCTCAGCATCAGCAGGCCGACGCCGCACAACAGGCCCAGGGACACCCGATCCGCCAGACGCCCGGCCACCAACGCCATCACCGCCACCACCGCTGGCCATGGCGTCATCAGAAACCCGGTCTCCACCTGGCTATGGCCCAACGCCGCCTGCAACAGAAACGGCAGTGACACAAACGCCAGGCCCTGGGCGCTGAACGCGCAAATGGCGGTAAGGGAGGACAAGGCAAATACCGGGCGCTTGAACAGGTCCACCGCCAGCATCGGCGCCGGGTGCCCGGCCTCGCGGCGCAGCAGCAGGGCACCGCACACCGCTGCCAGCGCCACCAGCCCGATGGTCAATGCACCCTGCGCGCCATGCACGGCGGCGCCCAGGCCCAGCACCAGCAACGCGAACAAACCGGCACACAGCAACGCTGCCAGGCGATCAAAGGCGTGCCCGCTGATCGGCAGCGTGGGCAGCGAGCGCACCCCCAGGCCCAGGGCCAGCAGCCCCAACGGCACATTGATCAGGTACAACCAGTGCCAACTGGCCACCGAAAGAATCGCCGACGCTGCCGTCGGCCCCAGCGTAAACGCCAGCCCCACCACCAGCGAGTTATAGCCCAGGCCCCGCCCGAGCATCTTCGAGGGGTAGATATGGCGCAGCAACGCGGTATTGACGCTCATCAACGCCGCCGCCCCCAGCCCCTGGGCCACACGCGCGGCGGTGAGGGTCAACAGCGAACCGGCCAGCCCGCACAACAGCGACGAGACGATAAATAGCAGCAGCCCGCCCAGGTACACGCGGCGATGCCCCAGCACATCGCTCAACGACGCAAACGGCAGCACCGTTGCGATGATCGCCAACTGGTAGGCGTTGACCACCCAGATCACCGAGGCCGAATCGGTGCCGATACCTTCGGCCAGGGTCGGCAACGCCGTGTTGACGATGGCCGTGTCCAGCGTCGCCATGCCGATGCCCAGGGACAGCGCGATAACGGCCGGCAGGCGTTTATTGAGGGCAAGCCCATCGGCAACAGAAGACATGAACGCTCCGCACGGGTGACAAGGGGCCTGTAGGTTACGGGCAGCGCGGATTTTTTTCAGGCAACAATCGGCTGGCTGTCAAAATATTCATCCTGGGACGAGCAAGGTTCAGTTAAACGCAGACTCGCTGTGGGAGCAGAGGGTCAGCAAATATTGATGCTTACTGACCCACCGCCATCGGGAGCAAGCCCCCTCCCACATTGTGTACAGCGTTCGGCAAAGCTGCGTAGCCCTTGCCATCAAGCCGGTGGATGGGTAACTCTCTCGTCATGTTTGGCCACTATTCCCGGGGTAGCGACATGACCACCAGCAACCTGCTCGCCCAGCTGTTTCCCACCGCCTCCACCGATATTCCCGAACAATTTCGCCTGGCCGCGCCGATTGAACAGCGTGATTACCTGGTCGATGGCCGCTTGCAGGTCTGGAACGGCCCGCTGGCCCGCGTGCAAAGCCCGGTGCAGTTGGGAGATGAGCGTGTGCATATCGGCAGCACGCCGCTGCTGGATGCCGACACCGCTCTTACCGCGCTCGACGCCGCCGTGCGTGCTTACGACCGCGGCCAGGGTGAGTGGCCGACGATGCGCGTGGCGGAGCGTATCCAGCATGTCGAAGCGTTCCTGCGGCGTATGCGCGAACAGCGCGATGCGGTGGTCAAGCTGCTGATGTGGGAGATCGGCAAGAACCTCAAGGACTCGCAGAAAGAGTTCGACCGCACCTGCGACTACATCACCGACACCATCAATGCCCTCAAGGAACTCGACCGTCGCTCCAGCCGCTTCGAGCTGGAACAGGACACCCTCGGCCAGATCCGCCGCGTGCCGCTGGGCGTCGCATTGTGCATGGGCCCTTACAACTATCCGCTGAACGAGACCTTCACCACGCTGATCCCGGCGCTGATCATGGGCAATACCGTGGTGTTCAAGCCGGCCAAGCTCGGCGTGCTGCTGATTCGTCCGTTGCTGGAGGCGTTTCGCGACAGCTTCCCGGCCGGGGTGATCAACGTGATCTACGGCAGCGGTCGCGAAACCGTGAGCGCGCTGATGGCCAGCGGCAAGATCGATATCTTTGCGTTTATCGGCACCAACAAGGCCGCCAGCGATTTGAAAAAGCTGCACCCCAAGCCGCACCGCCTGCGCGCGGCCCTGGGCCTGGATGCGAAAAACCCCGGCATCGTGCTCCCGGAGGTCGACCTGGATAATGCCGTGAGCGAAGCGGTCACCGGCGCTCTGTCGTTCAACGGCCAGCGCTGCACCGCGTTGAAAATCCTGTTTGTGCATGAGGATGTGGTTGAGCGTTTCATCGAAAAATTCAATGCCAAACTGGCCACGCTCAAGCCAGGCATGCCGTGGGAAGATGGTGTGTCGCTGACGCCGCTGCCGGAGGTGGGCAAGGTCGACTATCTCAACGCGCTGGTGGCCGATGCGGAGCAGCACGGCGCCAGGGTGGTGAACCCGAACGGCGGCGAAAGTCGCGGCGCGTTCTTCTATCCGGCCGTGCTGTACCCGGTGAACCCGCAAATGCGCGTGTACCACGAAGAACAGTTCGGCCCGGTGGTGCCGATCGTGCCCTACCGTGATCTGGACAAGGTAATCGACTACGTGCTCGATTCCGACTTCGGCCAGCAATTGAGTCTGTTCGGCACCAATGCTGCGGAAGTCGGGCGGCTGGTAGACGTTTTCGCCAACCAGGTGGGCCGTATCAACATCAATGCCCAGTGCCAGCGCGGGCCGGACACTTTCCCGTTCAACGGGCGCAAGAACTCGGCCGAAGGCACGCTGTCTGTGCATGACGCCCTGCGCGTATTCTCGATTCGCACACTGGTGGCAACCAAGTTCCAGGAGAGCAACAAGGCGTTGGTCAGCGATATTCTGCGTAACCGGGATTCAAGTTTTCTGACCACCGATTACATCTTCTGACGAATGTGGGAGCTGGTTTACCTGCGATGCAGGCTCCTCGGTCTGTCTACCACGCAGCGGTGAGGCTATCGCAGGCAAGCCAGTTCTCACAGTGGATAGCATTTCCCCCTGATTACCGAGGTCACTTTACTACCGATGAATTTGCCCCTGTTTGCCCGGCGCCTTTTGCGCCCGTTGCTGGACCCCTACCGCCGCTATCGCCATGCCAAGTTGATCCACGCCGTGCGCGTGTCCATCGGCCTGCTGGCGACAATCCTGCTCACCACCGGGCTCAACCTGCCCCACGGCGAATGGGCGTCGGTGACCATGCTCATCGTGATCGGCGGCTTGCAGCACCACGGCAACATCGGCAAAAAGGCAGTGGAACGCGCCTACGGCACCTTGATCGGTGCCAGTGTCGGCTTGCTGCTGGTGGTGCAACAGGCCTACTTCGGCCTGCCGCTGTTGACTTACCTGCTGATGTCGGTGGTGTGCGGGTTCTTTTCCTATCACGCCATCGGCAAGGGCGGCTACATCGCGCTGCTGTCGGCGATCACGGTGTTTATCGTGGCCGGGCACGGCGACAATCCGATCTCGGACGGCTTGTGGCGCACCGTGGACATCCTGATCGGCATCGCACTGGCGCTGGCGTTTTCGTTCGCCCTGCCGCTGTACGCGGTTTACTCCTGGCGCTACAACCTGGCCAGTGCGTTGCGCGACTGTGCGGCAATCTACAGCCGGATTATCAGCGGCCAGTCGGTGACCGACGATGAACACCTCAAGCTGCTCAACCGCCTGAACGCGGCGATGGTGCAACTGCGTTCGCTGATGCCGTCGGTGTCCAAGGAAGTGCGCATTTCAATGACTGAGCTGGACGCGATCCAGCGGCACTTGCGCCTGTGCATCAGCACCCTGGAGATTCTGGGCAATACCCGCCCTGATCCGCGTGATGCGCAGGCAACGGCGCGCATGCAACTGGCATTGAAAACCGAGCACCGCCAGATTCGAGTGCAACTGGTGGGGATGGCGCGGGCATTGAAATCGGGGTTTACCGAGCGGCTGGATCGGCCTGCGGCGAAGGTGGTGGAGGAAGGCGGGCTGGATGCGCCGGTGCAGAATGCGCTGGATGGGTATCGGTTGTTGACGTTGCAGTTGGCGGGGAATGTGGACGGGATGCGAGTGCGGTTGGCGAAGACGGCGGGGCATTGGAGGATTTGAGGATAAGAAAAGGGACAGTCCACGTACAGTAGAGCCGTCCCTTTTAACTACTTCAACATCAATGCGAGGCTCTCTTTAGTAAAGAGCAACCAAACAAATGCCGGCAAGTTGAGTGGTGTAGTACTGACACGCAACCGCCCCCGTATTGGGACTATTAGCGATATAGGGTGCCCAATACCCTGGACACCCACTTCCGGAACTCGTCCAGCGCTGCCGCGAAAAAACCGGTGCGTGAGCGCCGTAAACCCGCAAAACGTCGTAGATGGCAGCATCAAATAGAGGACCGCCTCCAACGGAAGCTGCCCACCTCAAGGTCGTTTCCCAGTTCATTAAGTTATCATTCAGCGCCATCGTGAATACATTGGAGACATACACAGGGTAAGACGCGCTTGCCCCGTTCCGGTCCTTGGCGGTGATGACAGCCGATCCGTTCACATTACCCGTCACGTTACCCCCTGCATCTACCGACGCCACTCGCGGGTTACTCGAACTAAAGGTATACGGACCCAAGCCACCGGTAGGCACTCGGGACGCAGTATTGCCAATTGAGACCAAACCGGTTCTTGCCCAGGTTGGATTCTTGATAGCCACGCCAGATAAGGACATTGCCGTTGGAGCGATCTTCAACTGCCCCATAACGGTGTAGGTTGTCGGTTTGAATATCACTGGATATTCCGGCTTGGCATTGCCATCAAATGTCGCGAACACGTCCACTGTGATCGCACTGTTAATGCCCAGCCCCTCCAACCACGTTCTCAGCACCGGTACATTGACCAACCCTTTTGCTACATCTGTGGCCGTGACCACGTAGCCTGCCAGCACGGGCAGCTGCGCCACACCTGCACTTCGCAGATTGATCCAGACGCGTTGGCCTGGGGAGATAAGCTTCCACTGCGGCAAACTCAATGTGGCATTGCCGGCAAAGCCCGCAAGATTAAGAGTGCCCTTGTCGGCTATTACATTGATCAATGCCTGTGGCAAGCCTTCCACGGGAATCAGACTCACCGTCAACACCTGAGGCTCTGACGTAATCGTCTTGCTGCCCGATGTCACTTTGTAGCGCAAAGTGACGATTTTACCCACGCTCTGGGCGATGATCTGCGGGCTGATAGCGAAATCGACACGCCCGGCGCTCCCCCCATTCTGAGTAGCGATCTGGGCGATGGTCGCATCCGGAAAGATCCACTCCAGCGTCACGATCTGCGAAGTGGTCATGCCTGTGTACACTACCGCCACCACGGCCCCTGAGACATAACTCAGCGGTGCAATAGTCAGCGAAGGCAAGGACTTGTTATCGAAAGCGGGCGCCGGTAGGTTCGCTGGGATAGCCTGGACCCGATATTCGCGATGCCCGAACGATACCGCAGTCTCCGGCTCGTCTCGCTCTGCGAAACTCACGCTGAAATCAAGGCTGAGAATGGTGCCGTCTTTTAAAGCACGAAGCCTGTCAACGGGTACAAAAACGGAAACACCGTTCGCGAGTTCATCGTCGGTAACCTCATCGGCGAGGTAAACCGCCTCCACAAGCGGCTTGCCATCTGCCAGGGTCCCTCTGATGGTCAAGAATTTCTTTTGATTTTTCCGAATGAAGATCCACTTGTTGACTTTGATCGTCGCCTCATTGCCCAACGCCAATAACGGGAAGACCATATCGGTGACGTTATTGAGCGTCGGCAGCGGCAGCGCTGTTACCAGCAATAAGCGCAGCGCCAACGGCTCGGACCTGTAGGTCGTTTGCCCACGAGTAAAACGGTAACTTACCGTGATGTAGTTGCCCCCCTCACGAATAGCCAGCGCGATAATGTCGGGTGGGATACGGACATCTACAGTGTTCGTCAACGGATCGCCCTTGGCAGTAACTTCAGCGATGCTGATGCCAAATTCGCCTTTCCAACTGACAATGATGTCGTCGTCAGCCCGCATGGTTTTGTAACTGACCCGCACGGTGGCGCCATTCAACACATCCTTGGGATACAACTGGTCTTGCAGGACCTTATCGGCCTCAAGGACTTTCGGCAGTGCCAGCACAAGCCTTGGCCCCACGGTGAGGTTAAGCACCTCGGAGCGCAGGAACGTGTCTGGTGTGGTGGCTGTACCCGCCTTTTTCACGCTATAGCTGAAAGCTACCAGTCCACCGACGTTCCCAAGCAAGACCTGCGGCTTCAATTCAATCCACAGTTCCGTCAAAAGTGGACCTTCGGTCGCAGCGTCAATCAGAATACTGCCACAGTCCGAGCTATCGGAGTCCGCGCCAATCGCGGTCCAGTAAAGGGTGCTGCCAGGACTTGCGCCTATGTAGGGGAACGACATCAGCAACACGGAGCGTTTCACGTCTTTGGGGTCGATGTTGCCACCCTCGGCAAACTTGATAGCCGGCGCTGGCAAATCGATAACCCGAAAGCCAATTTCGGCGGTTCGACTCTCTGACTCACGAATCGAAGAAGGAAGGCCCCGACCGTTATTGGTGCGGTAGAAAATCGAGAACGGGCCTTTGCTATCAAACTGCTTGAGATCGTCCTTGCTCACGTCCCGCACGCCACCCTGTGGCCCGGCCAGTCGCGTCTGGACATGCAGCAAACCACCGCCACCCGACTTGCCCTCCTGGAACACGAGAGCTTCCAGCCAACTGCCATCATGGGGTTGGTACGTTGGCATCGTGACAGCGATATCCGTATCTATCGGAATCAGCGTGCCCTCGATCGGCATGATCTGCGGCGCGGGCATCCTGCTCGGCGTCCCCACCACCGAGACCTCCGTGCTGCCCGACCGCCCCAGCAGCGCGCCGGTGGATCTGTTCACCTCGACGTAGGCCAGAAAGCGCCCGCCTGCCGCCTTCTCGATAATGGAACCGGGCACATTGATCGGCTCGCCCCTGAGGTTCTTGTCGGGAACTGCCGGCAAGCGCACTGTTTCGTCCGGTTGGCCTGCCTGGATAATGGTGATAACAACCGTGACCATATGGCGCGGGTTAGGCACTGTGGTGTATCGCGGCAGCGTGGGTTTTAACGCAAAGACGGAGCGGCTTTGCGTATCAAAATCGACTTGAATCGCCTCGTCGGTGTCCACAGTAAAGATCGGCGGTTCATACAGTTTGGTGTCCAGTTCCACGCGTACCGGGTAGGGTTTGGAGAACTCGTATTTACCGCCAGACGTATTCCCCACCACATCCACAACCTTGAACACGACGTACACCAGCCCATATTGATTGCCTTGGGCGATCACGTCGGCAGGCACCTCGATCCGAAGCGGCCCGGCACCGGCAGCATCCGCGGGGCTCACAATGTAATCGAAGTAAATCCCGGCCCAGACAATGCTGATGGTGTCGTTCTGGCGAATGTGCTGATACTTTTCAATCAGGCACCACACTCCGTTCGCAACGCCATCTGCAGTGATGATCGAGCCTTCCGGCAAGCCTTCAAGGGACAGTTTCAACTCGCTGTGCCACGGCTCCCAGACTCTGAGATCGTAACCGCCCGGCAACGTTTGTTTGAACAGCGCCCATTGGGTGGATGAGCGGCTTTCCTGGCGGCTGGCGGCACGAAGCACCCGGCAAAACACTTCAACGGTGCCCTCCGGTATTTTTTCCTTGTCGACCGACAAGTAGTAACGGTCAGTGACATCCTGAACGAACGCCGAAGCTGCCGGGTTATTCAAGTCCTTGATGCGAACAGCGTAGTAATCACCTACTGAAAGATTATGCCAAGCCTCAATCGCCATGGTCAGTTTGCCAAAGGACATGGCGCTGGTACCTACACCCCACGCCGCCTTTTCAGGATATTGGGCGTTGGTCAGGTCAACTGAAGGGTAGGCGGAATAAGGGTCAGACGGGAGATCGTCATACGAAGGAACGGGAATAGTCGACATAACCATCACCTTGCTGGGGTTAGTTCGCGCCGGAGCGGCGCGACGGGGCAAGGTGAATGAGGCGCCTGAGTCTGCAGGGTGATCTACTGTCAGAATTGACAGTGCCGACGGATGGTCGAGTGGCGTCAGAAAATAAGCGAAAGCTCGAAGGAGTCTTGAAATATCCAAGCCGCAATGGATGCGCGAGGTGAACTCGATGTATTTGCGCCTGGCCAGAACCTTAATCGAAAAAATGTAGACCGTGAAAAGCGCAGCCTACGGTTAGATAGGCTGCCTCTTTCCACTCAGGTTTATTAATAAAGTCTGATATTGCTGACCTCAAACGCCGAGTTCGTGATGAACTGTACAGACTTTATAGCCTTCGTTACTCCTGAATCGAAAGGAATCGTATTGTGATAATAAGTGTATGGAAAGTTCAACACTTTCTGCCCAACCAAAACCCCGGCCTCATCCAAAAAATTGATGATTAAAGAGGGGTTCACAATGACGATATTCCCACCTTTAAGATTAAACGTAATCCTGCGCGAGGTCCTATTGGCAACCACCAGCTGATAGGCCTGGAACTTAACGTCACTGGCGTAACCCACATAATTGTAGATCGTCAACCCGAACACAGAATTTGAACTATATTGTATATAGTCAATCGTATGAGCCTGACTCATAAATTTGATATTCAGGAGCGGGCCGGATATCGACTGGCCTGGCACCCTAATATATTGCATAGGTGCAACGCCCAGACTGACGAAATCGTAAATCTTCAGACGATACGTTGTATCCTTCATCGGCAGCGCATCTGACTCCTTTGCGTCATTACCAAATCCCACCATGCTGCTCAGTAAAATCTGCCCTTCGTTAAATGCCGACTCCAGCCAACTTCTCGATACAGGAATATTGATCAACCCTCCTTTTACCTCGCCCGCCGAAACCACATGCCCCTCAAGTACGGATAATGGCAAGGACTCCTTGCTGCGCAAGGTTATCCACACCTTCTGACCGGAAGCAATAAATGGCCAGGCAGGTAATGCCAGGGTCAATGAACCAGGAATATCCCTCAGATCGAGTGTGGCGCCATCCGGCAAGTTGTTAATCCGCGCCTGAGGTAAGTTCGACACGGGGATAGTTTGCACCGTCAAAACCTGAGTGTCTGACGGAGTGGTCCTGGTTCCTGTCTTTACGTTGTAACGCAACGTAATGTCCTTATCCATACTTGCAGCAATAATTTGCGAACTGATGGGAACGTCGACCCGACCTCCACTTACCCCACTCTGTGCAGTAATGGCAGCAAGCCTGCCGTTCGGGAAAATCCATTCAAGGGTGATGACCTGTGCAGTGGTCATGCCTGCGTACTGTACGGCCACAAAGGCGCCACTCACGTAACTCAAAGGAGCGATAGTCAGTGCTGGCCCTGGCATGTTGTTGAAGGAGGGAGCCGGAAGGGTCGCCATCACCGCTTGAATGCGATATTCGCGCGTCCCAAACGGCACTTGCGTATCCGGTTGGTCTCTTTGTGCGTAGCTGACGCCAAACTCAAGACTCAGCACCGAACCGTCCTTGAGCCGTCCAAGGCTAGTCACATCACCGAATACGCGAATGCCATGCGCGACCTCTTCTGCGGTGACCTTGTCGGCCACGTATAGCGTCTCGACATACGGTTTTCCATCCGAGAAAGTGCCCTTGACAGTCAAAAACTTCCTTTGGCCTTGCTGGATCAAAATCCACGGAGCGACTTCTATCCTCGCCTCATCCCCCAACGCGAGCAGCGGGAAGACCACACCTCCGACCCCGTTGAGCATCGGTGACGGCAGGGTCGTGACCAGCATTAACCTGACGTTCAGTGGCTTGGACCGATACGTGGTTTGCCCACGGGTAAAACGGTAATCCACTTTAATGTTGTTGCCTTTTTCACGAATAGCCAACGCGATAATTTCGGGTGGAATGCGCACATCAACACTGTTCGTCAGCGGGTTGCCCTTGACGGACACCTCCGTTTGGCTGATGCCAAACTCTCCTTCCCACCGGACGATAATATCGTCCATGGCCTGCATGGTTTTGAACTCCACCCGCACGGTGGCGCCGTTCAACACATCCTTGGGATACAGTTGATCCTGGTAGACTTTATCGGCTTCCAATAACTTCGGCAGCTCCAGCACCATACGTGGACCGACGGTGAGGTTAAGCTTTCTGGAGCGCACGTACACACCCGCCTTGAGCACGCTATAGCTAAACGCAATGACGCCATCGATATTTCCGAGCAAGACTTGCGGTTTCAGCTCAATCAGCAGCTCCGTCAAAAGTGGACCTTCGGTCGCAGCGTCAATCAGAATACTGCCGCAGTCCGAGCTATCGGAGTCCGCGCCAATCGCGGTCCAGTAAAGGGTGCTGCCAGAAGTTGCGCCGATGTACGGAAACGACATCAGCAAGATCGAGCGTTTCACATCCTTGGGGTCGATGTTGCCGTCCTCGGCAAACTTGATGATCGGCGCCGGCAAATCGGTTTCCCGAAAACCGATCTCGGCCGTCCGACTCTCTGACTCACGAATCGAAGAAGGAAGGCCCCGACCGTTATTGGTGCGGTAGAAAATCGAGAACGGGCCTTTGCCATCAAACTGCCTGAGATCGTCCTTGCTCACGTCCCGCACGCCACCCTGAGGCCCGGCCAGCCGCGTCTGGACATGCAGCAAACCGCCGCCACCCGACTCCCCCTCCTGGAACACGAGAGCTTCCAGCCAACTGCCATCATGGGGTTGGTACGTTGGAATCGTGACAGCGATATCCGTATCCATCGGAATCAGCGTGCCCTCGATCGGCATGATCTGCGGCGCGGGCATCCTGCTCGGCGTCCCCACCACCGAGACCTCCGTGCTGCCCGACCGACCCAGCAGCGCGCCGGTGGATCTGTTCACCTCGACATAGGCCAGAAAGCGCCCGCCTGCCGCCTTCTCGATAATGGAACCGGGCACATTGATCGGCTCGCCCCTGAGGTTCTTGTCGGGAACTGCCGGCAAGCGCACTGTTTCGTCCGGTTGGCCTGCCTGGATAATGGTGATAACAACCGTGACCATATGGCGCGGGTTAGGCACCGTGGTGTATCGCGGCAGCGTGGGTTTTAACGCAAAGACGGAGCGGCTTTGCGTATCAAAATCGACTTGAATCGCCTCTTCGGTGTCCACAGTAAAGATCGGCGGTTCATACAGTTTGGTGTCCAGTTCCACGCGTACCGGGTAGGGTTTGGAGAACTCGTATTTACCGCCAGACGTATTCCCCACCACATCCACAACCTTGAACACGACGTACACCAGCCCATATTGATTGCCTTGGGCGATCACGTCGGCAGGCACCTCGATCCGAAGCGGCCCGGCACTGGCAGCATCCGCGGGGCTCACAATGTAATCGAAGTAAATCCCGGCCCAGACAATGCTGATGGTGTCGTTCTGGCGAATGTGCTGATACTTTTCAATCAGGCACCACACTCCGTTCGCAACGCCATCTGCAGTGATGATCGAGCCTTCCGGCAAGCCTTCAAGGGACAGTTTCAACTCGCTGTGCCACGGCTCCCAGACTCTGAGATCGTAACCGCCCGGCAACGTTTGTTTGAACAGCGCCCATTGGGTGGATGAGCGGCTTTCCTGGCGGCTGCCGGCACGAAGCACCCGGCAAAACACTTCAACGGTG
The DNA here is from genome assembly GCF_017832155.1 of Pseudomonas sp. PvP025. NCBI lineage: Bacteria > Pseudomonadati > Pseudomonadota > Gammaproteobacteria > Pseudomonadales > Pseudomonadaceae > Pseudomonas > Pseudomonas sp. PvP025. The sequence continues at coordinate 1,909,745 of NZ_JAFIBJ010000001.1, forward strand.
CCCTCCGGTACTTTTTCCTTGTCGACCGACAAGTAGTAACGGTCAGTGACATCCTGAACGAACGCCGAAGCTGCCGGGTTATTCAAGTCCTTGATGCGAACAGCGTAGTAATCACCCACTGAAAGATTATGCCAAGCCTCAATCGCCATGGTCAGTTTGCCAAAGGACATGGCGCTGGTACCTACACCCCACGCCGCCTTTTCCGGATATCGGGCGTTGGTCAGGTCAACTGAAGGGTAGGCGGAATAAGGGTCAGACGGGAGATCGTCATACGAAGGAACGGGAATAGTCGACATAACCATCACCTTGCTGGGGTTAGTTCGCGCGGGAGCGCGCGCGACGGGGCAAGGTGAATGAGGCGCCTGAGTCTGCAGGGTGATCTACTGTCAGAATTGACAGTGCCGACGAAAGGCAGCCTGTTCGAAAAAACCAGGCCTTGATGAATTCCTGTTGAATCGGCCGCAGCGCACGCTTTTTCTTACATATTTTTCACGATTTATTCACACCCTGGGCCGTACTGTGAAGCCTCATCCGTTACAAATGCTGCACATTAAGAACCCGCCGCCCCAGCGGGTTTTTTTTGCCTGCAATTCGAGCTCAGCGCGTTGCCCTCGTCACAGGCGCTGCAGCTTCTTCACGAATGACGCGCTGGGTGTCCAGCACCCTGGCCAGCGCAGTTTGTGCTTCGGGGCTTTGCTGCGGCACACGGATCGCGGCCGACACCAGGGTAATCAGCTTGGCCATCACCTCGGCGTCAGTGGCCGGGCGACCAAGACTCATGGAGTTCATCAGCAGGCGCAGTTCGGTCCCGGCCATCACGCCGGAAATCGCCTTGAGCGCAAACTGCAGGCGCACGCCCAGTTCGTTACGCGGCAGGTCCGGCAGCGCCAGGGCAAAAGCTTCGAAGAAACGCTGGAACACCGGCTGGTAATGCACCTTGAGGTATTCCTGGATAAACGGCGATGTATCGCTGTACACGCGACCGAGGAAGCGGATGAACGAGCGCCCCTCCCCGCTGCCCGGGTCGCTGCGCTCCAGGCCCATGGCCGGGGCAAACAGCACGCCGAGCAAGGTATCGCAGTCGAGCGGCCCGTCGGATTCGGCCTCACAGCGCGCGAGCAATTCCAGGCGCTGCTCGTTGAGCGGCTCGAGGCGCTGCATCAGCAGGGTCTTCATCAGGGAGTCCTTGTCCCCGAAGTGATAGTTCACGGCGGCCAGGTTCACCTGGGCACGCTCGGTTATCTGCCGTAACAAAACCGCGTCGTACCCGTACTTGATAAAGAGTGCCTCTGTCGCATCCAGCAATCGAGTCTTGGTAATGTTTGGCGTGCTGATTTTCTTAGCGACCATAAAGGTTCCACGGCGGAAATATTGTTTTAAAAAATAATTTGATTTTTTATACCGGGGCTGTCCCTTGAAAGCAAGTACTGACAGGTTGCCATACGATCGAAAGCCACGGTCCACGGGCCTCCAAACAGTAGTCGAGCGCCTGCTCGGCGGCGGCGTCCAGTTGTCGGATAAATCTTTGCCAAGCGTAAAACCGCTCTACCCCAATGGCTGGCGAAGCGCCTGGAACGCGGTTACTATTCAAACAATATTTTAAAAACAAGAAACAAATCAGTCCTCGACACGCCTCACGCAGCCCTCGAAGTTATTTCAACGTTTTTCCGAGAGGTGACGGCGGCATCCAGACTGCAGGCGTAGGCGACGATGACAGAGCACTTCGCGCAACCCCCATTGATCTCCCTGCAAGGCATCGGCAAGCGCTATCAACTGGCGGGGCAAGACCTGCCGATTCTCAATGACGTGTGCCTGTCCATCACGCGCGGCGACAGCTGCGGCATCCTCGGCGCCTCCGGCTCCGGCAAAAGCACCCTGCTCAATATCCTCGGCCTGCTGGATTTACCCAACGGCGGCCAGTATCGCTTTGCCGGCCACGATATCTTCAGCGCCACGCCGGATGAACTGGCGGCGATCCGCAACCAGCAGATCGGCTTCGTGTTCCAGAGTTTCAACCTGCTGCCACGCCTCAGCGCCCTGGACAACGTCGCGCTGCCCCTGAGTTATCGCGGCGTGTCGCGCCATGAATCGGTGATACAGGCGCTGCGCATGCTCGACCAGGTGGGCCTGGCCGAACGCGCGCACCATCACCCTGCCGACCTCTCCGGCGGCCAGCGTCAGCGCGTTGCCATTGCGCGGGCGCTGGTGGGCAACCCCTCGGTGATCCTCGCCGACGAACCCACCGGCAACCTCGACAGCAGCACCGCCCAGGACATCATGGACCTGCTGCTGACGCTCAACCGCGAGCAGCAGGTGACCCTGATCATCGTCACCCACGATGCGCAGATCGCCGAGCGCCTGCAGCGCAAGATCCTGGTGCGCAACGGCGTGGTGAACGAGGCCGGCCCATGAGCCTGCGCGTTGAACAGAGCCTGAGCCAACTGCTGCATGAAGCGTTCGTCAGCCTGCGCACCCTGGGCAAACGCTCGGTCCTCGCGTTGCTGGGCATTGTGATCGGCAGTTCGTCGGTGGTGGCGCTGATCAATATCGGCCACAACGCGGCAGTGGATGCCGCGATGATTTTCAAGGACATGGGCACCGACACCCTGATCGCGCAATTCCCGACCAAACGCAGCGGTAACCTGAGCATGCGCGCCCATCTCGACCTGGACGCCGTGCGCAGCGCCGTCCCCGGCATCGCCCATATCGGTGCGCTCAGCCTGTTCAGCGGCCCCGTTGTGTTCAACGGCCGCACGGCGAATGCCAACCTGGTCGGCACCACACCGGATATCCACGAGGCCATGCGCCTGGTGCTGCGCGAAGGACGCTTCCTGTCGCCCTTCGATGCCAATGAAACCTACGCGGTGATCGGCGACCAGGTGGCCCAGGCCCTCGGCGCACCGGGCGATCCGCTCAGGCTGGGCGAGCGTGTGCGCATCCACGACTACCTGTTTCTGATCGTGGGCATTCTGCACAACCAGCCCCGGGCGATGCTGATGCCGGTGCAGGCCAACGAGTCGCTGTTCATCCCCGCCGAGGGCATGCGCCGCATCTACGCCAACCCGCAGATCGGCAATGTGATCATCCGCGCAGCGCCGGGGCAGGACATGGAGCGCATCGCCCGCGAAGCCGCCGCTGCGCTGCAACGTCAGCTGGTCGACCACAACGTCGACATTACCGTGCCCCAGCAAATGATCGACGGCATGACCCGCCAGAGCCGCACCTTCGCCTATCTGCTGCTGGCCCTGGGCGCGATTTCGCTGGTGGGCGGCGGTGTCGGGGTGATGAACGTGATGTTGATGAACGTCTCGCAACGGCGCCGCGAAATCGGCATTCGCATGGCGCTGGGCGCTCGCCAGCGGGATATTCGCAACCTGTTCCTGCTCGAAGCCGTCACCCTCACCGCTGTCGGCGCCGTCTGCGGCGCCGTGCTCGGCATGACGGCGGCGTGGCTGTATGCGTGGCTGTCGGGCTGGGTGTTTTCATTGGCGGTGGCGGCCCTGCCCCTGGGAGTGGGCAGCACGCTGCTGGTGGGCTTGTTCTTTGGCATTTACCCGGCGGTCTCGGCCTCCCGGTTGCAGCCGGTGGAGGCCTTGCGCGATGAGTAAATGGCTGTGGCTGCTGGCCCTGCTCAGCCTGCCCGGCATGGCCGCCGAGGTGGTGATCAAGCCGTCGGCACCGAGCACCTCCCGCAGCGGCTACGACCGAGGCGTGTCGCTGAATGCCCAGGCCACCAGCCTGACCCTGGGCGACGCCGTGTACCTGGGCCTGCGCAACAACCCGGCGATTCGCAGCGCGTACCTGCAGCGGGTCGCGCAGAAGTTCGACCTGCGGGTGGCCGAAGACGTGTTCAAGCCCAAGCTCACCCTCAACAGCTATTACCGTGGCACCCGCGGCTCCCAGGACAGCGCGCGCAATGCCAACCTCGCACCGTCCACCAGCCTGCTCGGCGAATATGGTACGCGCCTGAGCATGGCCTGGACCCAGCAACTGAACAACGCCGACCGCGCCGGCCGATACCGCAGCGACGGCCTGGACCTGGCCGTCATCCAACCGCTGGCACGCGGCGCCGGCTGGGACGCCACCACCGCGCCGCTGCGTCTGTCGCGCCTGTCCGAACAGGCCAACCGCCTGAACCTCAAAGCCACCGTGGCAGGCACCATCAGCCAGATCATCGCCACCTACCGCGAATTGCTGCGCGCCCAGGAGCAACTGCTGATCGTGCAGGAAGCCCTCAAGCGCTCCAACACGTTGCTGGAGGTAAACAAAGCGCTGATCAGCGCCGGACGCATGGCCGAATTTGAAATCGTGCAGACCGAAGCCGATATCGCCACCCAGCAACTGGGCGTCGAAGAAGCGCAGAACCAGCTCGATAGCAGCCGCCTGGCGTTGCTGCGCCTGCTCGCGCTGGACCTGTCCACGCCGATTCGCGCCAGCGAAGCCCTGGAGGCCAGGCCCATGGAGATCGACAAGCGCCAGGCCTTCAACCTCGCGCAAACCCAGCAACCGGAATACCTTGCCGCCCTGCTCGGCAGTCAGCAGGCCGACCTCAACCTGGTGATCGCCAAGGACTCCGGGCGCTGGCAAGTGGACCTGGTGGCCGGCGCGAACCAGGTGCGCGACGCCTATGACAATGACAACGGGCGCAGTAACAACCGTAGCTGGGACAGCTACGCTGGCGTGCAGGTGCAGATCCCCATCGGCGACATCAGCACGCGCCAGGCCGAAGTGCGCGCGCGGGTGAATGTGGAAGATCAGGAGATCCGTATCACCGACGCCCGCCAGGAGCTCGAACGCTCGGTCAACGATGTGGTGCGTGACCTGGGCACCCGCTGGCGCCAGTATGAAATCTCGCGGCGCGCGGTGGAGCTGTCGCGGCGCAAGATCGAGATCGAGCGTGACAAACTCAGCGCCGGGCGCTCCACCAACTTTCAGGTGCTGAGCTTCGAGACCGACCTGCGCAACGCCGAGAACGCGCAGCTCAATGCGCTGATCGCTTACCTGAACGCCCAGACCCAGCTCGACCTGACGCTGGGCATGACCCTGGAAAGCTGGGAAATCGCCCTCAATGACTACTAATCAAAAACGCCTGCTGGTTGCTCTGTTGATCGTGCTGGCGGGCGCTGCCGGCCTGGCCCTGCGCAGCCCGGCGCAAACGCCGGGCAGCGCCGACGAGCAATGGCTGGCGGTGAAACCTGATCAGTTGGTGCACCAGATCGGCCTGGTGGGCAAAATCGAGCCCGACACTACCGTCACCCTCACGGCGCCGTTCGACGGCAATGTGCAGGCCAATCTGGTGGAGCAAGGCCAGCGCGTCGAAGCCGGACAGGTGCTGTTGCGCATGGACCCGGCCACCCTCGAGGTGCAACTGCGCGACGCCCTCTCCGCCCAGCTCAAGGCGCGCCGCGCCGTGCAGGACATGCAGGACTGGGACAGCAGCGCCAATGTGAGTCGCGCCCGCCGCAGCCTGCGCACCGCCGAAATGACCGCCGACACAACCCGGCGCAGGCTCAGCGAAAGCGAAGACCTGTTCAAGCGCGGCATCATCCCGCGCAACGAACTCGACGACCTCAAGCAGCAGGCCCGGCAGCAACAATTGGACCTGGCGGCAGCCCGCGCCGAACTGCAACAGGCCCAGGACCAGGGTCGCGGCGAATACCGGCAGATCGCCGATATGGAGCTGACCAACGCCACGGTGAAATACGAAGCGCTGCAGCAACTACTCGCTGGCAAGGAGGTCAGGGCGCCGTTCTCCGGCATTGTGGTGCCCGCGCCCGGCAACAATTCGGCGCAAGCGGGCGGCAATACCAATGCCCCGGTGCAGTCCGGCAGCAAGGTCAGCCAGGGCCAGGTGCTGTTCGGGCTGGCGAATATCGAGCGGCTGAAAATCGTCGCCAAGGTCTCCGAACTGGACATCAACCAGTTGCACCAGGGCCAGGCGGTGGAGGTACTGGGCGATGGTTTTGATGGCGAGCGGCTGAGCGGGACGGTGAGCGTGGTCAGCGGCCTGGCGATTGCCAGTGAGGGCCAGGGCAGCGCGCAATTTCCGGTGACCCTGGCGATCCCCACACTTACCCCGCAGCAGTTGCAACGGGTGCGCCTGGGCATGAGTGCGCGCCTGACCATCGTGACCTACAACAATGCGCAGGCAATGGTGGTGCCAGGCCAGGCGATTGGGGCGGATATGACCGTGGAATATCGCGCGGCGATGGATCAGCCGGTGGAGCGAGTGAAAGTGACCACCGGGCAATCGACGCCGCAGGGCGTGGAGGTGTTCGGCCTCAAGCCCGGCTTCGTGAAAATCCCGAGACCTTGAAGTATTGACTGCACAAGAGCCATTTCAGCCCCCCACATCCCTGTGCCGAGCGGTTTTTTTGTGCCGAGCGGGCTTATTGTGGCGAGCGGGCTTGCCCCGCGTTGGGGTGCGAAGCGCCCCCAATCAAGCAAAACGCGGTGTACCTGATACGGCTCAGCGTCTGGTTTTGGGGCTGCTGCGCAGCCCAACGCATGACAAGCCTGCTCGCCACAGGGAATCTGCGCTTAACTGAACGGCATTAGGGCTTGCCCCGCTCGCCACAACAAGCCCGTTTGTCACAGTAAGCACGCTTGTTACAGTAGGCCCGCTCGCACTTTTAGATCGTCGTCAGTTCCAGGGCCAGGGCCTTGGCCTGGAGTGCCACGTCGGTCACCGCTGTGCTTTCCCACCACATCCCGCGCAATGGCGGGCCCATGGCGAACAGGTGCGTGCTGACCCTACCCTGGGCATCGAGCACCGCACCGGTCGCATCCGCCGCGATTCCCAACGCCAGCGGGCCGGGCTGGATCAGCCCGCGCTTGAGCAACTGTTGCGGCAGCGGCCGGGCTACGCGGCGCCAGTCGTATTCGATGCCACTGGAGTTGATCAGCGCGGCGCCGCTCACCTGGGTAATGCCTTGCTCGCCGCGAAAACGCAGGCGAATGCTCACGCCGCTGGCGGCAGGCGCCAGGCCCTTGAACGATGCCGCCCGGATGCGCAATCGCCCCTGCGCCTGCAACCGCGCCACCAACTCGGCACTCAACGGCGGCGCACGGTGGTGATGGCTTTCCCACCACGGCCGTACATGCCGCACGAACTGACGCTTCTCGCCCTCGCTGGCCTGGCTCCACAGCCGGGCAATGTGCGCACGCACGGTGTCCAGCGGGGCCTGCCAATCAATGCCCTGCGCCAGCGCGCGGCGGCACTGGCGGCGCAGCGCGCGCAGTAATTGCCGAGGGCTGCGCAGCGCAGGGTCGGCGCTCAAAAAGTCCTCCCAGGCTGGCGGCTGCCGGCGCACATGGGGCAGCAGGCCGTGGCGTGAAAACACTTCGATCGGCCCACGATGCCCGGCCTGCTCAAGAGACACCACGGCGTCGACCATGGTCAGCCCGGAACCGATGATCAGCACACTTCCCTGCGGGTCGATCCGCGTCATCGCCTGCACGTCCCAAGGGTCCACCGCCGCTGCGTTGACGCCGCTGGAGTCAGTCTGTGGCGTGCGCGCCGCCGGGAACATGCCGGTGGCCAGTACGGCATGGGCACCGCGCAATTGCTCGCCGTTATCCAGGGTCAACAGCGCAGCGCCCGCCTCGACCTGCAGGTCGACCGCTTCAGCGCGGACATGCTCGACGGTGGAGGTGGACTGCGCCTTGGCTTCGGCCAGGCGCTGCTGCACATACAGGCCGAACAGCCCGCGTGGCGGGAACAATTCACTGACCGGCACGTGCTGCTGATCGGACTCCGGCCAGCCACCGGCGGCGATATGGTCGGTGAGCCACTGGGTCAGGTCATCGGCATTGTCCGGGTCGACGCTCATGCGCGCCGCGTTGCCGTTCAGCGTGTGGCCCAGCTCGACCGCGCTGTAGGCCTCGCCGCGCCCCAGCTCGGCGCGCGGCTCGATCACCAGGATTTGGCGTGTGCCGGGCAGGCGCAACAGCTGCACGGCGAGCATCGTGCCGCTCAGGCCGCCGCCGATGATCAGAACATCAGCGTTGCGGGTGGATTCAGTCATGCGGGTTGGCCCTTACTGTTTGCCCAGGTAAATATCGTGCAGGTCGCCCCGCGCCAGCAGTTCAGCGGCGCTGCCACTCAAGGCAACGCGCCCAGTATCCAGCACGTAGCCATGGGACGCATAGTTGAGCGCAACGTTTATGTTCTGCTCGGCGATCAAAAAACTCACCTGCTGCTCACGGTTGAGCTGGGCGATGATCGCGAAGATCTCCTGCACGATCATTGGCGCCAGGCCCATGGACGGCTCGTCGAGCAATACCAGCTCTGGGCGCGTCATCAACGCACGGCCAATCGCGACCATCTGCTGCTCACCTCCCGACGTGAGCCCGGCGCGGGTGTGGCGTTTGGTCTTGAGCCGTGGGAACCAGCAGTAGATGCGCTCCAGGTCCTGGGCCATGGCCTTGCGACTCAAGCGCCGCACAAAGCCGCCGCTGCGCAGGTTGTCTTCGACGGTCAACTGGCCGAATACGTGGCGACCTTCGAGCACGTGCACCATGCCCTGGCGCACACGCAGGCTGGGGTCGATACCGGCGAGGTCCTGCCCGGCGTATTCGATTACGCCCCGGCTGACGTCGGCACGCTCGGCGCGCACCAGCCCCGAGATGGCCTTGAGCGTGGTGCTCTTGCCCGCGCCATTGGCGCCGAGCAAAGCCACGATGGCGCCCTTGGGCACGCTCAGCGATACCCCGGCCACAGCCAGGATCGCGCCGTCGTAGATCACCTCAATGTCGTCGACCCTCAGCAGCGCCGGGCGCGCGGGTTGTGTGGCAGGTTGGTTCATGGTGTTGATCTCCGCTGCAGGTTTGAGTCGGCCAGCGCACCCCCCGGCAGGAAGGGCTTCTGTGGCGAGCAGGCTTGTCCTGCGTTGGGCTGCGCAGCAGCCCCAAAACCAGACGCTGAGCCGTATCAGGTACACCGCGTTTTGCTTGATTGGGGGCGCTTCGCACCCCAACGCGGGGCAAGCCCGCTCGCCACAATAAGCCCACAAAATTTCCTTAACTGAACGGCATTAGGGCTTCCCCCGTGTTGGACTGCGCAGCAGTCCCGATAAAGGCGACTGCGGTGTCTCAGATACTCCGTGGACGCTGGTTTTGGGGCTGCTGCGCAGCCCAGCGCAGGGCAAGCCTGCTCGCCACACCAAAAAGTTCGGCGGTTACAGCGCGCTTGCCTTGAGGTCGCGGTAGCCGGCGCCGGGGTGGTTGGGCGCCAGGCGGGCGCCGTCGCCGAACAGCTTTTCGCGCAGGGTGCCCTGGGCGTAGTCGGTCTTGTACACGCCGCGCTTCTGCAATTCGGGCACCAGCAGGTCCACGGCGTCGATGAAGGTTTCGTGGGTCAGCGCGTAAGCCAGGTTGAAGCCGTCCACGTCGGTCTCTTCCACCCACTCCTGCAGCAGGTCAGCGACGGTTTGCGGGCCACCGACGAACAGCGGACCGAATCCGCCGATGCCAACCCAATCGGCCAGCTCATTGGGGGTCCAGACCTTGTTCGGGTCAGCCGTGGAAAACGCTTCCACCGCCGACTGGATGGCGTTGGTGTGCACATGCTTGAGCGGTTCATCCGGCTGGAAACGGCTGAAGTCGATGCCGGTCCAGCCGGAAATCAGCGCCATGGCGCCTTCGTAGCTGACATAGGACTTGTAGTCGTCGAACTTGGCTTTGGCCTTGGCATCGGTCTCGCCGACGATCACTGTCTGCAGGTTGAAGATCAGGATTTTACTCGGGTCGCGCCCGGCCTCGGCAGCACGACGGCGGATATCGGCGACGGTCTTTTTCAGCAGCACCTTGGACGGTGCGGCGACGAATACGCACTCGGCCTGTTCGGCCGCGAACTGTTTGCCACGGCTGGAAGCGCCGGCCTGGTAGAGCACCGGCGTGCGCTGCGGCGACGGCTCGCACAGGTGAATGCCAGGCACCTGGAAGTGTTTGCCCACATGGCGAATCTCGTGAATCTTGCTCGGGTCACTGAAAATCCGCCGCTCACGGTCACGCAGCACCGCGCCCTCCTCCCAACTGCCTTCCCAGAGTTTGTAGCAGACCTCAAGGTACTCCTCGGCGTAGTCGTAGCGCGCGTCATGTTCGGTCTGGGCTTGCTGGCCGAGGTTCTTGGCGCCGCTTTCCAGGTAAGACGTGACAATGTTCCAGCCGATGCGGCCCTTGGTCAGGTGGTCCAGCGTGGACAAACGGCGGGCGAACGGATACGGGTGCTCGAACGACAATGAGGCGGTCAGGCCGAACCCCAGGTGTTCAGTGACCAGCGCCATCGGTGCGATCAGCGACAAAGGATCATTGACCGGCACCTGGGTCGCCTGGCGAATCGCCGCGTCGCCCGTGCCGTTGTACACGTCATAAATGCCCAGCACGTCGGCGATGAACAGGCCGTCGAACTTGCCGCGCTCAAGGATTTTCGCCAGGTCCGTCCAGTATTCCAGGTCCTTGTACTGCCACGAACGATCACGCGGATGCGCCCACAGGCCGGGAGACTGGTGGCCGACGCAGTTCATGTCGAAGGCGTTCAAGCGGATTTCACGGGCCATCAAAACACTCCGTTGAGGTGATAGTTGCCGACGATCCGGTATTTGTGGCGCAACGGGTCATCCAGGGTCGACGGCAGCGCGGTGCGTTGGCCGGTCAGTTCGAATTCGGCGTTGCTCACGGCGATCAGGGCCTCGGCGGCAGCGATATGCGCCTCGGTGAGCGCCACCGGGCTGGGGTGGGTGTCGACGCGTTCGAGCAGGGCCGCGGCCAGGTCGACGCGGATCTGCAAGTCGCCGAAGCGGCTGATCACATAGGGGTCGTCGCTGCGGGCGACGAAGCGCCGGGTGGTTTCCAGCAGTTGGCGGGCTTGGTTCAGGGCGGTCATGGGCGGGGTTCCTCAGTTCCAGGCGTGGCGCGCAGGTTTTACGCCGTTGAGCACGAAGTTGCCGATCAGGTGGTACTTCCAGCGAGCCGGGTCATGCAGGGTGTGGGTGCGCGCGTTGCGCCAGAAGCGGTCGAGGTTGTGTTTGCCGGTGACCGAGCGGGTGCCGGCCAGCTCGAACAGCTTGCTGCTGGCGAGCAACGCGGTTTCAGCCGACAGGACCTTGGCCTGGGCCACGATCAGCGACGCGTTGGCGACCGTGTCTTCGTTGGGTTCGGCGAGCGCCAGGTCGATCGCCCGGCCGGCCCGGGCGAGAATGGCTTCGGTGCCGTGCACACGCCATTGCAGGTCACCGATGCCGGCGATGGTGAAAGGGTCCTGCCAGCCGTGGTCCTGCTGGCTGTCGATCCACGGGCGAGCCTGGCGCGCATGCAGCTTTGCCTGTTCCAGCGCACCGACGGCGATGCCGGTGTCGACGGCGGCCTGGATAATCTGTGAGATCGGGCCGTGGGCGGTTGGCCGGTCGAAGGCCTCATGCGCCGGGATGACCGCACTCAGGGGCACCGTCACGCCGTCGAGGGTCACGCCGCCGCTGGCCGTGGTGCGCTGGCCGAAGCCGTCCCAGTTGTCGATCACGCTCAGGCCCGGCGCGTCGCGCTCAAGCAGGGCGATAAACGCCTGGCCGTGTTCGTTGTTGCCGACGGTGGGCACGATATGGGCGAACAGCGCGCCGGTGCAGTAGAACTTTTCGCCGTCGACCTGCGCGGTGTCGCCGTGGAAGCGAATCTGCGTGTCGAAGGTGCCGGCGTTCCTGCTCTTGGCTTCGGAGAACGCGTTGCCGAAACGATAGCCCGCGAGGACCTTTTCGAAGTAATGGCGCTTTTGCGATTCGCTGGCGGTTTGCTGCAGGATATCCACGATGCCCAGGTGGTTCTGCGGGATCTGGCCCAGGGACGGGTCGGCGGCGGAGATCAATTTGATCACCTCGGCCACCGTCACATAGGACACACCGGCGCCGCCGTAGGCCTTGGGTACCGTGATGCCCCACAGTCCGCTCGCGGAAAACTCGTCGAGCTCGGCCACTGGCAGGCGACGCTCGCGGTCGCGCGCGCTGGCCTCGACGGCAAAGCGTGCGGCCAGGCGGGTGGCGACCTCGATGGCTTCGGCGTCCGAGCGGATGAGGTGGGCAGGGTGTTGAGGATGGGCTGACATGGGCCGACTCCAGGCTCCGATAGGTTATCGGCGTGATTGCAGGAGTCGTGCCTGAATGTAATCACCAGCAAAATCAGGCGTTTGCCGCGGTATTCGGGGATCTTTACAAGGCTGAAACCAGCAAAGTGTTCAGCCACTGTTGCCGCACCAACAGTCAGATCACAACGTTGCGCACAAACCGCACGGCCACCTCGCCATCATTGCGATAGTCGTGCACATGGCGGCTGGCGAACATGTAGAACTCACCGGCGGCGACGCGCTTTTCTTCAGCGCCCACCAGCAAGGTGAGGCAGCCTTCGAACACGAACAGTTGCACGCTCCAGCCGTCCGGGTCGGAACCGGGGGTGTAGCGATCACCCGGCGCCAGGTGCATCTCCCACAGTTCGACCTCGCGGCGCGCGGTGGCCTTGGCCAGCAACACGGCTTTACTGCCGGCAATCTCGCCGGCCCAGACCAGCTCGTTGATGCGGCTGTGGTCGGGTGCACCAGGCGCCTGGATCAGGTCGCTGAAAGCCACGTCCAGCGCTTCGGCCACGCGATCGAGGGTGGACAGGCTGACGTTTTTCTCGCCGGCCTCGATGGCCACCAGCATGCGCCGGCTGACCCCGGACTTTTCCGAAAGCGCAGTCTGGCTGAGGTCGGCGGCGTGACGCAGGCGACGCACGTTCTGGCTGACGTGCTGCAGGACCGAGGCCCGGTGTGGATTTTCTTTGTGCACTATATTGCTCAATGGGTGGGTGTGCGCAGTATACTGCCCAGCGTGCGGCGCATTGTGCGGTCCGTGCCCCTCCCTTGCAAGACCGAGCCGCCATGACTACCCCGAACTCCCCGTCGCGTTTCAACCGTTTCAGCAAAGCCGAATGCATCCTGGTGGTGATCACCATGATCTGGGGCGGCACCTTTTTGCTGGTGCAGCACGCCATGGCGGTCAGCGGGCCGATGTTCTTCGTGGGGCTGCGCTTTGCCGCCGCCGCCATTGTGGTGGGGTTCTTTTCCGTGCGCACCTTGCGCGACCTGACCCTGTTCGAGCTGAAGGCCGGCGTGTTCATCGGCGTGGCAATCATGTTCGGCTACGGTTTGCAGACCATCGGCCTGCAAACCATCCTCAGCAGCCAGTCGGCGTTCATTACCGCGTTGTACGTGCCCTTCGTACCCTTGCTGCAATGGCTGGTGCTGGGCCGGCGCCCGGGGTTGATGCCGAGCATTGGCATCATGCTGGCGTTTGCCGGGTTGATGCTGCTGACTGGCCCGGCGGGCGCGTCGCTGAATTTCAGCGCAGGGGAAATCGCCACGTTGATCGGCGCTGTCGCGATTGCCGCCGAAATCATCCTGATCAGCGCCTTCGCAGGCCAGGTGGACGTGCGCCGGGTGACGGTGGTGCAACTGGCCACCGCCTCGTTGCTGTCGTTCCTGATGGTGGTGCCGATGGGCGAGGCGCTGCCGGGGTTCTCGTGGTTGCTGCTGTTCAGCGCGGCAGGCCTGGGCCTGACCAGCGCGGTGATTCAGGTGGCGATGAACTGGGCACAACAGAGCGTTTCGCCGACACGGGCCACGCTGATCTACGCCGGGGAGCCGGTGTGGGCAGGCGTGGTCGGGCGCCTTGCCGGGGAACGTTTCCCGCCGATTGCGATGCTGGGGGCGTTGTTGATTGTGGTGGCGGTGATCGTGAGCGAGTTGAAGACCAAGGGGCAAAAGGCCTTGGAACTTCAGGATGCGCTGGAAGAGGAACAGCGGGGCTGAGGGCGGACCGTCCACATTGAACGGTGCGGCTTGAAATATTGCCAAATGAGATTATTCGACCGCTTCTGTAGGATCCTGCCACACCTTGGCGTTTGGTGATCGAGAAAGCGGCACGTATGATGCATCCCAAACTCCCGCAGATTAGAAGCCTATGTCCCTGATAGTTCTACTGCTTCTGCCATTCATTGGCAGCTGTCTGGCGGCCTTGCTGCCGCACAATGCACGTAATACCGAATCGCTGCTGGCAGGCCTTGTGGCGCTGGTCGGAACGGTTCAGGTCGCCCTGCTTTACCCTCAGATCGCCTACGGTGGCGTGATCCGCGAGGAATTCACGTGGCTGCCCAGCCTCGGCCTGAACTTCGTGCTGCGCATGGACGGTTTTGCCTGGCTGTTTTCGATGCTGGTGCTCGGCATCGGTACGCTGGTGTCGCTGTATGCGCGCTACTACATGTCGCCGGATGACCCGGTGCCGCGTTTCTTTGCGTTTTTCCTGGCCTTCATGGGCGCCATGCTCGGGCTGGTGATCTCCGGCAACCTGATCCAGATCGTGTTTTTCTGGGAACTGACCAGCCTGTTCTCGTTCCTGCTGATCGGCTACTGGCACCACCGCGCCGATGCGCGACGCGGCGCCTACATGGCGTTGATGGTCACCGGTGCCGGCGGCCTGTGCCTGCTGGCCGGGGTGATGCTGCTGGGGCATATCGTCGGCAGCTACGACCTGGATCAGGTGCTGGCGGCGGGCGATCAGATTCGCGCGCACTCGCTGTACCCGGTGATGCTGGCTCTGGTGCTGGTGGGCGCGCTGAGCAAAAGTGCGCAGTTCCCTTTCCATTTCTGGCTGCCCCACGCGATGGCGGCGCCTACACCGGTTTCTGCGTACCTGCACTCGGCGACGATGGTGAAGGCCGGCGTGTTCCTGCTGGCCCGTCTGTGGCCGTCGCTGTCGGGCAGCGAAGAATGGTTCTGGATCGTCGGCGGTGCCGGCGCCATTACCCTGGTACTCGGCGCTTACTGCGCCATGTTTCAAAACGATCTCAAGGGCCTGCTGGCCTATTCCACCATCAGCCACCTCGGGCTGATCACCCTGCTGCTGGGCCTCAACAGCCCGCTGGCGGCGGTCGCCGCCGTCTTTCATATCCTCAACCACGCCACCTTCAAGGCCTCGCTGTTCATGGCGGCGGGCATCATCGACCACGAAAGCGGCACGCGGGATATCCGCAAGCTCAGCGGCCTGGTGCGCCTGATTCCGTTTACCGCGACCCTGGCGATGGTGGCCAGTGCGTCCATGGCCGGCGTGCCGTTGCTCAATGGCTTTCTGTCCAAAGAGATGTTCTTCGCCGAAACCGTGTTTATCTCGTCCACCGAATGGGTGGAAATCGCCCTGCCGCTGATCGCGACCATTGCCGGCACGTTCAGTGTGGCCTACGCGTTGCGCTTTACCGTTGACGTGTTCTTCGGCCCGCCGGCGACCGACCTGCCCCACACACCCCACGAGCCGCCGCGCTGGATGCGCGCGCCGGTCGAGCTGCTGGTGTTCACCTGCCTGCTGGTGGGGATCTTCCCGGCCCAGGTGGTCGGCCCGCTCCTCGCGGCGGCGGCGCTGCCGGTGGTGGGCGGCGTGTTGCCCGAGTACAGCCTGGCGATCTGGCACGGCTGGAACGCGCCGATGGTCATGAGCCTGGTGGCGATGTCCGGCGGTGTGGTGCTGTACCTGATGCTGCGCAAGCAACTCAAGCGCGGGCGCTTCAAGTACCCGCCGCTGATCAGCTACTTCAACGGCAAGCGCGGCTTCGAGCGCAGCCTGGTGGTGATGATGCGCGGCGTGCGCAAAATCGAAAAACGCCTGAGCACCAAGCGCCTGCAGACCCAGCTGTTCCTGCTGGTGCTGGTGGCGGTGATCGGCGCCATGATCCCCATGCTGGGCAGCGGCCTCACCTGGGGCGACCGGCCGAAGATCCCTGGCTCGGTGGTGTTCGTGACCCTGTGGGTACTGGCCATCACCTGCGCCCTGGGCGCCGCCTGGCAAGCCAAGTACCACCGACTCGCGGCCCTGACCATGGTCAGCGTGTGCGGCTTGATGACCTGCATCACCTTCGTGTGGTTCTCGGCACCGGACCTGGCACTCACGCAACTGGTGGTCGAAGTGGTGACCACCGTGCTGATTCTGCTCGGCCTGCGCTGGTTGCCGAGGCGGATCGAAGAGGTCTCGCCGCTGCCGAGCACGCTGCGCAAGGCGCGCATCCGCCGCCTGCGCGACTTCCTGCTGTCCAGCGCGGTGGGCGGCGGCATGGCGCTGTTGTCCTACGCGATGCTGACCCGCCAGACGCCCAACGATATCTCCTCGTTCTACCTGAGCCGTGCCCTGCCCGAAGGCGGCGGCAGTAATGTGGTGAACGTGATGCTGGTGGACTTCCGTGGCTTCGACACGCTGGGTGAAATCACCGTGCTCGGCGCCGTGGCGCTCACCGTATACGCGCTGCTGCGACGCTTCCGCCCCTCGAAGGAAAGCATGCAACTGCCCACGCAACAGCGTCAGTTGGCGCCGGATGTGGCCACTGACCTGGTCAACCCGCGCCAGGCCAGCGACACCGCACTGGGCTTCATGATGGTGCCAGCGGTGCTGGTGCGCCTGCTGCTGCCGATTGCGATGGTGGTGTCGTTCTACCTGTTCATGCGCGGGCACAACCAGCCTGGCGGCGGCTTTGTCGCAGGCCTGGTGATGTCGGTGGCGTTTATCCTGCAATACATGGTGGCCGGCACCCAGTGGGTGGAGGCGCAGATGAACCTGCGGCCGATGCGCTGGATGGGCTTCGGGCTGCTCTCGGCCACCCTCACCGGGCTGGGCGCGTTGTTTGCCGGTTACCCGTTCCTCACCACCCACACCTGGCATTTGAGCCTGCCGGTGCTGGGCGATATTCACGTCGCCAGCGCGCTGTTCTTCGATGTTGGCGTGTACGCCATGGTGGTCGGTTCGACCCTGCTGATGCTCACCGCCCTGGGTCACCAATCGGTGCGCGCCCATAAACCCAGCAACCAGGCCAAAGTGGTTGCCGCAACACAAGGAGCCGCCTGATGGAAGAAGTCATTGCAATTGCCATTGGGGTGCTGGCGGCCTCGGGCGTCTGGTTGATCCTGCGGCCACGGACCTTCCAGGTGGTGATGGGCCTGTGCCTGCTGTCGTACGGGGTCAACCTGTTCATCTTCAGCATGGGCAGCCTGTTTATCGGCAAGGAGCCGATCATCAAGGACGGCGTGCCTCAGGACCTGCTCAACTACACCGACCCCCTGCCCCAGGCGCTGGTGCTCACGGCCATCGTGATCAGCTTCGCCATGACCGCGCTGTTCCTGGTGGTGTTGCTGGCGTCTCGGGGCCTGACCGGCACTGACCATGTCGACGGCCGGGAGCCCAAGGAATGAATTGGGTCAATCAACTGATCGTCGCACCGATTCTGCTGCCGTTGCTCACGGCGGGGCTGATGCTGATGCTGGGCGAGAAACGCCGCCCGCTGAAGGCCAAGATCAACCTGCTGTCGAGCCTGCTCGGCGTCGGCGTGGCGGCTCTGCTGCTGTACTGGACGCAACAGGGTGGCCCAAGCTCCATTGGCGTGTACCTGCCGGGCAACTGGCAGGTGCCGTTCGGCATCGTGCTGGTGGTGGATCAACTGTCGGCGCTGATGCTGGTGCTGACCGGGATCATTGGCGTGAGCGCACTGATGTTCGCCATGGCCCGCTGGGACCGTGCCGGCACCAGTTTCCACGCGCTGTTCCAAATCCAGTTGATGGGCCTGTACGGCGCGTTTCTCACCGCCGACCTGTTCAACCTGTTCGTCTTCTTCGAGGTGCTGCTGGCCGCGTCCTACGGCCTGATGCTGCACGGTTCCGGCCGCGCGCGAGTGTCGTCGGGGCTGCACTACATTGCGATCAACCTGCTGGCCTCGTCGCTGTTTCTGATTGGCGCAGCGATGATCTACGGCGTGACCGGCACGTTGAACTTCGCCGACCTGGCGCTGAAAATTCCGCTGGTGCCGGAGGCTGACCGTGGCTTGTTGCACGCCGGTACCGCGATCCTCGCCACGGCGTTCCTGGCCAAGGCCGGCATGTGGCCGCTGAACTTCTGGCTGGCGCCGGCCTACTCTTCGGCCAGTGCACCGGTGGCGGCGATGTTCGCGATCATGACCAAGGTCGGCGTGTACACCGTGCTGCGCCTGTGGACCCTGCTGTTCTCCGGCCAGGCCGGTGCGTCAGCGCTGTTCGGCGGCGACTGGCTGGTGTACGGCGGCATGGCGACCATCGTCTGCGCGGCGCTGGCGATGCTGGCGGCACAACGACTGGAGCGCATGGCCAGCCTGAGCATTCTGGTGTCGGCCGGCATCCTGCTGTCGTCGGTGGGTTTTGCCCAGCCCAGCCTGACGGCTGGCGCGCTGTTCTATCTGGTGAGTTCCACCCTGGCCTTGAGTGCGCTGTTCCTGCTGGCGGAGCTGATCGAGCGCTCGCGCTCGGCCAATGACCTGCCGCTGGATGAAGAAATCGACGCACTGCCCAAGGCCATGGAATCCTTGCATCCGCGCCCCGGCGTCAACCTCGATGACGAACAGAAAGCCGTGGTCGGCCAGGTGATTCCGTGGACGATGGCGTTCCTCGGCCTGAGCTTTGTCGCCTGTGCGCTGCTGATTATCGGCATGCCGCCGCTGTCCGGGTTTATCGGCAAGCTCAGCCTGTTGAGTGCGCTGGTCAATCCGTTGGGCCTGGGCAATGCGGTCAATGAGCCGATCCGGCCGGCCGCCTGGGGCCTGGTGGCCCTGTTGATCCTCTCCGGCCTGGCCTCGTTGATTGCCTTTGCGCGCCTGGGCACCCAGCGCTTCTGGACCCCGGAAGAGCGCCCGTCGCCGCTGCTGCGCCGCTATGAGTGCGTGCCAATCTTTCTGCTGCTGGGCCTGTGCATCGCGCTGACCTTCAAGGCCGAGCCGTTGATGCGCTATACCCTGGCGACCGCCAAGAGCCTGAACAACCCCGAGAGCTACGTGATGGCGGTAATGGCCACGCGCCCGGTGCCGAGCCCCGAAGGCAAGGCCGCCGCCCTGGAGGTGCAACCATGAAGCGCTTGCTGCCTGCGCCGTGGCTGTCATTGGCACTGTGGGTGCTGTGGCTGGTGCTCAACCTGTCGGTGAGCCCCGGCAATCTGTTGCTCGGCGCGCTGCTGGGGTTTCTCGCCCCGCTGATGATGGCGCCGCTGCGTCCGCAGCCGATCAGCCTGCGCCGCCCTGGCGTGATCATCCGCCTGTTTTTGCTGGTGGGCCGCGATGTGATTGTGTCCAACCTGCAAGTGGCGTGGGGTGTGCTGGTGTGCGGCGCGCGCCCGCCGCGCTCGCGCTTTGTGAGGGTCCCCCTGGACCTGCGCAGCCCCAACGGCCTCGCTGCGCTGTCGATGATCACCACCGTGGTGCCCGGCACCATCTGGTCGGAACTGGCGCTGGACCGCAGCGTGCTGTTGTTGCACGTGTTCGACCTGGAGGACGAAGCGCCATTTATCGAACACTTCAAGTCCACCTATGAGCGCCCCCTGATGGAGATCTTCGAATGAGCGCCCTGCTCTCCAATGCGATCCTGCTCAGCCTGTTCCTGTTCTCGCTGGCCATGGTGCTGACCCTGATCCGCCTGTTCAAGGGCCCGTCGGCCCAGGACCGCGTTCTGGCGCTGGACTACCTGTACATCCTGGCGATGCTGATGATGCTGGTGTTGGGCATTCGTTATGCCAGTGACACCTACTTTGAAGCGGCGTTGCTGATTGCACTGTTCGGCTTCGTGGGCTCGTTCGCCCTGGCCAAATTCCTGCTGCGTGGGGAGGTGATTGAATGATGCCGATGTGGATGGAGATCGTGGTGGCGGTGCTGCTGGTGTCAAGCAGTGTGTTTGCGCTGATCGGCGCGCTGGGGTTGTTGCGCATGAAGGACTTCTTCCAGCGCATGCACCCGCCGGCATTGGCCTCGACGCTGGGCGCCTGGTGTGTGGCGCTGGCGTCGATTATCTACTTTTCGGTGCTCAAGTCCGGGCCGGTGCTGCACGGGTGGTTGATTCCGATTTTGCTGTCGATCACGGTGCCGGTCACCACGCTGCTGCTGGCGCGCACGGCGTTGTTCCGTAAACGCATGGCTGGCGACGATGTACCTGCGGAGGTCAGCAGCCGCCGTTGAAGCTAACCGGGAGGGGGCGGCCCACCTCTTAATTGACAACGCTCGGTACCGATGCGAACGGTGCCGCGTTTGCCTTCTCGAGCATCTCGGACACACTGGGGAACGTGCCCTGGGAAAAGCGCGCCTTTTCAAAAAGATCCGCAGGTACATATACCCCCATCCCCACTTTCACGGGAAGGCCTCGTTGGGTACGCGTCAAAAACTTCGATAATTTGCCAGGTTGATCCCACAGTCCCAGAAATCCCTCTGTCGGATTGAACAACGCACGAAGCAACGCATTGCTTTCCTTAAGGGAGTTAGCCACGAAGGCCTGTCTGTTCAAGCGTGAAGCCAGTCTGATGGCCTTCCCCGTCTTGTAGACCGTCTGTAAACCGCCTGTGCCGATGAGCGACACAAGATCAATCAGCAACCCTTTCACTCCTTGACTGACACTCCCTTCGTAGATGTCGACCAGCGCGCCGACAAACGAAATCATCGACACCAGCGCGCGCCCGTTCTCCTTGCTCATCAAACGATCCACATAGCCCATTGCGTTGTCTTCGCTGGGTAGCACCGCATTCGCATAATCGAGCATTGCCTGGCGATGACCGCTGTAATTGCCGATGTAGTTACCCTGAAGGAGGGTGTCGACGATCGCCTGAGTCTTGACCGACTCAAAGGTGTCGGGAACCCACTCATTGCGGCTGCCACCCTGCCCGATCGCAGACGACCCACCCAGCGATGCGCCCACTCTCGAGATGATGACTTTCGACGATGCGCCGGGACGTGGTGCCTCGCCAGTGAGGTAAGCGTTGAAGTCGAACGGCTGCTGGGTACCACGCAAATACCGATGCACCCTGGAAGGTTTTCGCACCAGGTACTCTCGCACCTCTTCGATCACGCCCTCATTCAGTTTCAGGTTTTTTCCGGCCAGATCTGCCGTGCGATCAATGATTTTCCCGGACGCCGGGAAGAACTCACAGTAATGGGTTTTATCCTGATAGCGGACGCGCAACAACGACCCGTGCCAGCCTCGATTGCGGGCGACCTTGTTGCCTGTGGCGGCGTCTTGAGGCTGAGTCTCACCGGTTTCCTGGCGCAGTCTGTAGATATCAACGGTTCCCCATTCCAACGCCTGTCGAATGTCGAGCGGCAAGTTCGCAAGTGTCATTTTCATTAGGGCAGGCATCGCAGCTTTGGTGTCGCCCAGATACCCATCGACTGCGCCGGGGACCTGGTCGGCAATTTTTTCGAGTGATGCGATCCGCCTGTCGAACTCTGCCTGGGTGATGAGCGGATGGGTGAAGCCAAACGGCCCCTTGTGCAGATCCCCCGTTGCATAAGCCTCCACCAGCGTGGGCTTTTTTGCATTGACCCCACTCCCTATAAGATCGAATTTGGTGGCGGGCTTTCGCAACGTGAGGGTTTGCAGTTCGTCGTCCGTCAACTCCGGAAACGTCGGTTTAAGTGCCTTGAACGCCAGACCGGTGCGGGTAGGGGGCGATACGCCGAGCGTTTCGATGGCGTTTTCGAGCATTTGAGCACGACGTTCAATGCCGTCGCGGGCCTTGTGGTAATCCTCAGCGGTGTATTGATCGTCGCTGCGCTGAGGCACGATGCCCGCCATGACCCCGACGTCGAGCACCACTTTTGCGCCCAACCCTTCGACCAGGGCCTGTTGCGCCGGCGGGAAGGCTTGCGACATGGTCAGCGCGCCCAGCTCATTGAGGTTCATGCCACGGCTGGCGCCTGCCCCTCCCCACACCTCCGCCAGGGCCGTTCCCAGGTTGAGGGTCATCCACGCAGGGCTGCCAATGCGTATTGCATCCACCGACAACCCAAGTTGCTCAAGCGTATTGTCGGCGTGTGGCGGATTCGGTTTTACCAGGAACTCCGGTGCGGCATGCGCCAGGAACAGGTGCGCCAACAAGGGCGCGGCGCGCACGCTCACGCCCTTTTCCTCCACCAGGTGCCTTTCGAAATCCTTGCGCACCGCCCCCATCTCGCGACCCATATTGGCCGGGGCGTAGAAGTGATAACCCGCCGAGTGGCCGGGGCTTGCGGGCGCCTGCGGATCGACACTGAGCAGGATGGCGCTGGTCACCAGCGCTCGTCGCTGCCTGGCACCGGCAGCATCGTCATCCGTTCGTTGAGTCCAGTTCAAATGCTGGGCGAGCTCTCTGCCCCACGCCTGCGCCAGCGGCGTGTTGAGCAACTGGTGCCAGATCCGGTCTGCATTAGCGGCGGTGTCCTGCGGGATAACCTGCGTCACGAGTCGACGCCCCAACTGGGCCCCTACCGTATTGGCGCCATACTTCTGATCGGTCGCCAACGCCGCCAGCGCGCGCTTGTCATTCGCCGACAAGGTACCAACAGCCCACTGCTTGGGCAGCAGCTGCGCGTAATTGCTGTCTTGTGGGGGCGGCGCAAAGCGCGTACGCAGCCAGTTGGCCGCGGCGCGAACGTCACCTGCCGTGTCGAGTTCATCCAGGTTCATCGACCTGGCGACCTCTTGCAGCGTACAACGCTCATCGGTGCATGGCGCGCCTGGCACGGGTTCACTCAACACTGGGCTGAACCCGATATTCGCCAACGAAATCGGCGCGCTGTCAGCGATGCCGCTGGCCGCCCGTTCCAGAGCGTCTGCGAGGTTTTCCTGATCGTCGAGCGCGTTGATTCCGCGTGTTGACCATTCGAGCCTGAGAAGGTGATTGCGTGTCTCTGTCGCAGACAACGGGGGCCAGTTCGCCTCCATCTGTTTCACAAGCGTGCTCGCCTGCTCTTGGGTAACGGCGGGCTGAACGCCGTAGAACAGACTCGCCACGTTTCGCGAAACGTGCGGGCTATCTGCTGTGACATAAGGAACACCGTGGTGAGTGGGGTCCAACGCCTCAAGCGCGCGCCTCACGCGCGCGGACACCTGCCACCAGCCGGACGTGTCCTGCAGGCTGTAGGTCTGACGAGAGACCACGCCGTTATGGGTGACAAAGCCCGACACGCTGTTGCTGCCGATAACCACCGAGTCCAGCGAGAAACCCTTGCCCCTGAGCCAGGCCAATACCTCGGGCTGATTCACCACCTGCTTGAAGAGGGCGTAGGGTTGAGAAATCAGAGACCGTGCAGGCACCGTCACTGACGAATCAGTCACGCTGCCCATCGTTGAGATCAACTGCGCCTGAAGGTTTTTATCTGCATCGCCGGAATGAGATGGCGGGTTCCCCAACACACCTAGCGTATGGCGCCTGGGTTTTTCTGGCGCCTGCACGCTCTCACGTTTGCGGCGCCGTGACGCGCCGTGTTCAAACTCGACTGAGTCGGCGGGGTTGCGCAGCAGCCCAGGCAATACTGGCCCGCTGCGTGTCTGGTGGCGCGGTAAGCCAGGTACCGCTTGCTGATGCTCGGCAGGCATAAGCGGGCTGTCAGCAAGCGGGGTAGAAGGCGCTGGGCTATCCGGTTGGCTTTCAGGTGGGAATGGATACGCAATTGGGTGCGTGGGGTACCCGGTCAAGGAAGCAGGCATGTTCAATCCTCGGCAAAGCGCTAGTGAAAGCGTCCTCGTCCTGAGAACTGTTAACGCCAAGGTAGGAATAGAATTGCTCGCCCACTATAGGAAAACGCCGGTAACCCCCGCGAAAAACCCTGGCGTCCGCGACTGATTCAATACGGCGACAGGCTATGCAACCGTCCCCGGGGTTAGCTCAGTTGCTCGCACAAAAATGCGCTGCTGGCGGCCCTGGAGGACGGATGAAAGGCCAGTACCCGCGAAGCCACCTGCAGATCAATGAGTAACAGCGCGCGATCCTCCGGCGAGCCTTTGCGCGACAGCAATGCGCGAGACGCCAACGCGCAGGCCATCCCCAGATAGGACGCGCTGGCCAGCAATTGAAACCAGATGGCGAACACATGGCTGCCCATGCCTTGCTCGGTATCACCGAGTTGATCATCCAGCGCTGTGCTGAAGTGCATCATGGCGTCGGGCACCACGAGATTATTGAACCTGACCTCATGACTGTCCGCGGCCTGCAAATGCGGAACCGACCAGAACGGTTTGCGTTCGATACGTGGGTCGCCGGCAACACCTGCGCCGATCCCCAGGTGCGTGCGGCCTTCAGGGTCCACGTAGTTCACATCAAAGGTGATGACGTCGAAGTGGTGAGTCAGGGTGCACGGTTTTTTGCTTCCGCTGACGACGTAACCGCCGGCAGCTTGTTCTCCATTTGTGCCCGTTTGGCACTCACGGCATACAGGAAATTAGCGTCTGCCACCATCGAAGGACTATCACCACTGAATTCAGATCTACGCGTTGCCTGCGTCAGCTCAGACTTGGACAGGTGATACCAACGGTTATCGCGCATCTGGATGTTCCAGCCATCAGCCGAAGCGATCACCTGCTTGAAGATATCGGTAGGCTTCTGACCAAACCTCATCATCGCGATCTTTATCGATGCAGCCGTGGTGCAATTGCCCTTGTTGGACCCCTGCTTGAAACCACTCCAGATATTGCCGGGTTCATTGCCAACGCCAGGCCTCCTGCCAGGATCAGTCCTTGCCGTGTAGACATCGTGGTGATTCACCCACTGAGTGGGAGCCTGCTGATAAAAGCGCTGCGGGTTATGCAGTGAAGGTCTGTGGTACGCAGGTCGTTGAACGGCTACGGACCTCGGCTCGGGCCGTCGCAAAACGTCTGCATGCGGGGCCGGCTGCGTCGTCGGCTGACGAGCCATCCGTGACTGCCCGTAGGCCTCCACGGTATGAATCAGTTGGTTGAGATTGTTCTTGAAGCCGCCATCATCGGTTTTATCCCGAATCACCTTTAACCTGTCTACCAGGCCTGGCGCCCACTGCGTCCGGGCCCCCGGCGTAGCACGAAGCCACTCATTGACCCATTACCTGACCGCAGCAACGTCGGCCTCGTGCGCGGCAGGCCTCGCCTGCAGGTGCGACTGAATGGGCGAATAACGCGCACGCCCATCTACCGATCCCATCACTCCCGGATTCCACATGTTCGGTTTTTCTCCACTGGCTGATTGAAAGGCCGAACGGCCCAATCGCTCAGTGGCATGACGCAAGCCGGAGGTTCCATCGGCTATTTGCACGACAAAAAAAGCCCCGAACCAGTCGGGGCATTTTTTTGTTCAGCGTTTACCGATCAAACCTGATCTGCCAACCGCCACGTCGTCCCGCCCTTCCCGTCTTCCAACACCACACCCATCGCGGTCAGTTGGTCACGGATACGGTCGGATTCCGCCCAGTCTTTGCCAGCCCTGGCAGCCAGACGCGCCTGGATCAGCGCATCCACTTGCGCTGCATCCACTCGCCCTTCGGCACCGGCCTGCAGGAAGTCATCGGCTTCCATCTGCAGCACGCCCAGCACACTGGCCAGCTCTTTCAAGCGCGCCGCCAGGCCCGCCGCTGCGTCAAGATCCGTCTCACGCAGGCGGTTGATCTCACGCACCATCTCAAACAGCACCGCGCAGGCTTCCGGCGTACCGAAGTCGTCGTTCATCACTTCAGTAAACCGCGCGACGAACGCTTCGCCGCCGGCCGGGGCCACGGCGGGCAAGCCTTTCAACGCGTGGTAGAAACGCTCCAGGGCGCCCTTGGCGTCCTTGAGGTTGTCTTCCGAATAGTTGATGGCGCTGCGGTAATGGCTGGACACCAGCAGGTAACGCACCACTTCCGGGTGGTACTTTTCCAGCACGTCGCGAATGGTGAAGAAGTTGTTCAAGGACTTGGACATCTTCTCGCCATTGATGCGGATCATGCCGCAGTGCATCCAGGCATTGGCGTAGGTTTTGCCGGTGGCGGCTTCGCTCTGGGCGATTTCGTTTTCGTGGTGCGGAAACTCCAGGTCGCTGCCACCGCCATGAATGTCGAAGGTTTCGCCCAGGCAGCAGGTCGACATCACCGAGCATTCGATGTGCCAGCCCGGACGCCCGGCGCCCCACGGCGATTCCCAGCTCGGCTCGCCGGGCTTGGTGGCTTTCCACAGCACGAAGTCGAGGGGGTCCTGCTTGGCTTCGTCGACTTCGATGCGCGCGCCGATACGCAGGTCTTCAATTTTTTTGCGCGACAACTTGCCGTAGCCCATGAACTTGGCCACGCGGTAGTACACGTCGCCATTGCCCGGAGCGTAGGCGTAACCCTTGTCTATCAGGGTCTGGATCATTGCGTGCATGCCGGCGATGTGATCGGTGGCACGCGGCTCCATGTCCGGCTTGAGGATGTTGAGGCGCGCCTCGTCCTCGTGCATCGCGGCGATCATGCGCGCGGTCAGTGCGTCGAACGACTCGCCGTTTTCATTGGCGCGGTTGATGATCTTGTCGTCGATGTCGGTGATGTTGCGCACATAGGTCAAGTCATAGCCGCTGAACCGCAACCAGCGGGCCACCAGGTCGAAGGCAACCATGCTGCGGCCGTGGCCGATGTGGCAGTAGTCGTACACGGTCATGCCGCACACGTACATGCGCACCTTGTTGCCATCCAGCGGCTTGAAGACTTCTTTGGTCTTGCTGAGTGTGTTGTAGATCGTTAGCACGACAGTTCCTTAAACAGAATCACTGGCCCCACGAATCACGCAAGGTCACGGTACGGTTGAATACCGGCCGACCAGGTTTCGAGTCCTTGATATCCGCGCAGAAGTAACCTTCGCGCTCGAACTGGAAACGGTCTTCCGGCTGTGCGTCGCCCAAAGAGGGTTCGGCACGACAACCGGTGAGCACTTGCAGGGAGTCAGGGTTGATGTTGTCGAGGAAACTCGCGCTGTCTTCGGCCTTCTCGGGGTTTGGCGAACGGAACAGGCGATCGTACAAACGCACTTCGCACTCGATGCTGGCCGCAGCCGGCACCCAGTGCACCACGCCTTTGACCTTGCGGCCTTCAGGGTTCTTGCCGAGGGTGTCCGGGTCGTACGAGCAGCGCAGTTCGACGATGTTGCCATCGGCGTCCTTGATTGCCTCGTCGGCGCGGATCACGTAGCTGCCGCGCAGGCGCACTTCGCCGTTCGGCTCCAGGCGCTTGTAGCCTTTTGGTGGTTCTTCCATGAAGTCGTCACGGTCGATGTAGATTTCCCGCGCGAACGGCAGCTTGCGCACGCCCAGCTCTTCTTTTTGCGGGTGACGCGGCAGCTCGAGGTTTTCGACCTGGCCTTCAGGGTAGTTGGTGATCACGACTTTCAACGGCCGCAGCACGCACATGGCGCGCGGCGCGTTTGCGTCGAGGTCCTGGCGGATGCTGAACTCGAGCATGCCGAAGTCGACCACACCGTCGGAACGGTTGGTACCGACCATCTCGCAGAAATTGCGGATCGACGCCGGGGTGTAACCGCGACGGCGGAAGCCCGACAGGGTAGACATGCGCGGGTCATCCCAACCGTGCACGTGCTTTTCATCCACCAATTGCTTGAGCTTGCGCTTGCTGGTGATGGTGTAGTTCAGGTTCAGGCGGCTGAACTCGTACTGACGCGGTTGCGCCGGTACCGGCAGATTGCTCAGGAACCATTCGTACAGCGGGCGATGGCTTTCGAACTCCAGGGTGCAGATGGAGTGAGTGATGCCTTCGATGGCGTCGGACTGGCCATGGGTGAAGTCATAGTTGGGGTAGATGCACCACGTATCGCCGGTCTGGTGGTGATGGGCGTGGCGGATGCGGTACATGATCGGGTCGCGCAGGTTCATGTTCGGCGAGGCCATGTCGATCTTCGCGCGCAGCACGCGGGCGCCGTCCGGGAACTCGCCGGCGCGCATGCGGTTGAACCAGTCGAGGTTCTCTTCTACCGAACGGTCGCGGAACGGGCTGTTCTTGCCCGGCTCGGTCAGGGTGCCACGGTATTCCCTGGCCTGTTCCGGGCTCAGGTCGTCCACATAGGCCTTGCCGGCTTTGATCAGCTCGACGGCCCAGTCGAACAACTGGTCGAAATACTTGGACGCATAGCGCACTTCACCGGACCATTCGAAGCCCAGCCACTTGATGTCGCTTTCGATGGCGTCGATGTATTCCTGGTCTTCCTTGGCCGGGTTGGTGTCGTCGAAACGCAGGTGCGTGACACCGCCGAATTCCTGGGCCAGGCCGAAGTTCACGCAGATCGACTTGGCGTGACCGATGTGCAGGTAGCCGTTGGGCTCTGGCGGGAAGCGGGTGACGATCTGCGTGTGCTTGCCCGAATCGAGGTCCGCCTGGATGATCGGACGCAGGAAATTGACCGGGACGGCAGGTCCGGCCTTGGAATTCGAGGTAGGGTCGACAGTGGGCTTGCTCATAGGATCCTTGAACAGACAGGTTCGTGGCCGGGTGAGGCCAGACAAAACAAAGGGCTTATCATAGCCGAAGCGGTCAACCACCTGACAGGGCACGGCCGAAAACTGCTGCTTTAATTGCTGCTTTAATGACAGGCGCGGTAAAAAACCACCTCAAAATTCCTGCAAGGCACGCTAAACTGCGCGCCCTGGCCGCCGTTTGGCCAGACAGGTAAAGCGTTCAAACGCCCAAACCCACGAATTCCCTGAAAAGAGTAGTGAACATGACTCAAGTCAAACTGACCACCAACCACGGTGACATCGTCATCGAGCTGAACGCCGAGAAAGCGCCGATCACCGTCGCCAACTTCATCGAGTACGTAAAGGCCGGCCACTACGAAAACACGGTTTTCCACCGCGTCATCGGCAACTTCATGGTCCAGGGCGGCGGTTTCGAGCCGGGCATGAAAGAGAAGAAAGACAAGCGTCCAAGCATCCAGAACGAAGCGGACAACGGCCTTTCCAACGACAAGTACACCGTCGCCATGGCCCGTACCATGGAGCCGCATTCGGCCTCCGCGCAGTTCTTCATCAACGTCGCCGACAACGCCTTCCTCAACCACAGCGGCAAGAACGTGCAGGGTTGGGGCTACGCGGTATTCGGTAAAGTCATCGAAGGCCAGGACGTCGTTGACAAGATCAAAAGCGTGCAGACCACCGGTAAAGCCGGTCACCAGGACGTTCCGGTAGAAGACGTCATCGTCGAGAAAGCCGAGATCGTTGGGTGATATTGCTGATTTCAGATTTGCATCTGGAAGAGGATCGCCCGGACATTACCCGGGCGTTTCTGGATCTGCTCCACGGCCGCGCCCGTGGTGCCCAGGCGTTGTACATTCTGGGGGACTTCTTCGAAGCCTGGATTGGCGACGATGGGATGACCGCGTTCCAGCGTTCCATCTGTGACGCGCTGCGCGAACTGAGCGACAGCGGCACCGCGATTTTTATCATGCACGGCAACCGCGATTTCCTGATCGGCAAGGCGTTCTGCAAAGCCGCAGGCGCCAGCTTGCTCAAGGACCCGAGTGTCGTGCAATTGTACGGCGAACCCGTGCTGCTGATGCACGGCGACAGCCTCTGCACCCGCGACCTCGGCTATATGAAGCTGCGGCGCATCCTGCGTAACCCGATTGTGCTGTTTATCCTGCGCCACCTGCCTCTGGGCACACGCCACAAGCTGGCGCGAAAGCTGCGCAGCGAAAGCCGCGCGCAAACGCGGATGAAGGCCAACGACATTGTCGATGTCACCCCCGACGAAGTACCGCAGGTGATGCAGCAATTTGGCGTGCGCACCCTGGTCCACGGCCACACGCACCGCCCGGCCATCCATAAGCTGCAGATTGGCGACCAGGCGGCCAGGCGCATTGTGCTGGGGGATTGGGACAGGCAGGGCTGGGCGTTGCAGGTGGATGAGCAAGGGTTTGCTCTGGCGACGTTTGATTTTGTGAACCCACAGCTGGCCCTGCCAGGCGCTTGACGCAAGAACACAACAATCAAATGTGGGAGGGGGCTTGCTCCCTCCCACTTTTTGACCCGGTACAGGCTCAGGTCAGTGCCCGGAAGCCTGCGGCCCGGCCTTGGCGCCGAATGGCGGCTTGGCCAGCCACACCAGCAACATCAACGCCACGAACAGCCAGCCCATCAGCGTGAAGTAATCCACGGTGGACATCATGTACGCCTGGCTGGTGACGACCTGGTCGAGTTGCGCATAGGCTTTCTGCCCTGCCCCGCCAAGCGCCTGCAGCGCATCGCGGGTGGCCGGGTCGTAGGTGTTGATGCTCTCGCTCATGTAGGCATGGTGCTGGTCCGCTCGGCGAATCCAGATCCAGGTGGTGAGCGAGGCCGCAAAGCTGCCGCCCAGGGTGCGCAGGAAGGTCGCAAGCCCCGCGCCGTCGGCAATCTGACTCGGTGGCAGGTCGGACATCAGGATGGTCAGGGTGGGCATGAAGAACAGCGCCACGCCAATACCCATGAACAACTGCACCAGCGCGATATGCGTGAAGTCCACCTCACTGGTGAAGCCCGCACGCATGAAACAGCTCAACCCCATGGCCAGGAACGACAGCGCCGCCAGCAGACGCAGGTCGAACTTGTTCGCGTACTTGCCCACGAACGGCGACATCAGCACCGGCAGAATGCCAATCGGCGCCACCGCCAGACCCGCCCAGGTGGCGGTGTAGCCCATCTGGGTCTGCAACCACTGCGGCAGGATCAGGTTGATGCCGAAGAAGGCAGCATAGCCCCCGATCAACACGATGGTGCCGATCCGAAAGTTGCGGTAGGCAAACAGCCGCAGGTTGACCACCGGGTGCTTGTCGGTCATTTCCCAGATCACGAAAAACGCCAGGGCAACCGCCGAGATCACCGAGCCGATGATGATGAAGTCCGATTCGAACCAGTCCAGGTTATTGCCCTTGTCGAGGATGACCTGCAAGGCGCCGACCCCGACGATCAAACTCAGCAGACCGATGTAATCCATCGGCTGGTAACTGGTTTCCACTGGACGTTTCTTCAACTGGGAACGCACCACCATCACCGCAAAGACGCCAATCGGCACGTTGATAAAGAAGATCCACGGCCAGCTGTAGCTGTCGGTGATCCAGCCGCCAAGGATGGGCCCGGCAATCGGCGCCACCACCGTCACCATCGCCAGTAACGCGAGGGCCATGCCCCGCCTGGCGGGTGGATAAACCGCAATCAGCAAGGTCTGGGTCATCGGGTACAACGGCCCCGCGACCAGCCCCTGCACCACACGAAACGCGATCAGCTCGGGCATCGAGGTGGAAATGCCACACATAAACGAGGCCAGCACAAACAGCATGGTCGCCCACAAAAACAGCTTCACCTCGCCAAAGCGCCGGCTCAACCAGCCGGTGAGCGGCAAGGCAATCGC
Organism: Pseudomonas sp. PvP025; assembly: GCF_017832155.1. Lineage (NCBI taxonomy): Bacteria > Pseudomonadati > Pseudomonadota > Gammaproteobacteria > Pseudomonadales > Pseudomonadaceae > Pseudomonas > Pseudomonas sp. PvP025. The sequence goes on from NZ_JAFIBJ010000001.1 coordinate 1,940,933, forward strand.
GTTGCTCACCGCAAACGAGGTGATCACCCAAGTGCCCTGCTCCGAACTCACGCCAAGGTTGCCGGAGATGGTCGGCAGTGCCACGTTGGCGATGGTGGTGTCGAGCACCTGCATGAAGGTCGCCAGCGACAGGCCAATGGTGGCCATCAGCAGGCTGGGCGGCGTGAAGGAGGCGTTATTGCTCATCAGCGTTGCGCTGCCTTGGGAGCGGCGACGCTGTTGTCATGGATCAACTGACTGATCATGGCATCGGCTTCGGCCAATTGGCGGTCATACACATTGGTGGTGAACGTCGCCTTTTGCGGCGCCTGCTGCGCCAGCACCGGACCGCTCTTGTCGTGCAGGTCGACATTGACCACGGTGCTCAAGCCCACACGCAGCGGATGCTGGGCCAGCTCTTCGGCGTTGATATGGATGCGCACCGGCACCCGTTGCACGATCTTGATCCAGTTGCCGGTGGCGTTCTGCGCCGGTAGCAGGGCGAACGCGCTGCCAGTGCCGGCGCCGAGGCTGTCGACGGTGCCGCTGTATTTGACGTCGCTGCCATAGATATCCGACTCGATGTCCACTGGCTGGCCAATGCGCATGTCGCGCAGCTGGGTTTCCTTGAAGTTGGCATCGATCCACAGCTGGTTCAGCGGGATCACCGCCATCAACGCGGTGCCGGGCTGCACGCGCTGGCCCAGTTGCACGGTGCGCTTGGCCACATAGCCGGTGACCGGCGCGATCAAGGTGCTGCGCGCATTGCTCAGGTAGGCCTGGCGCAGTTGCGCAGCGGCGGTCTGCACATCCGGGTGGGAGGAAATCACCGTGTCGTCCACCAGGGCATTGCTGGTCTTGAGCTGTTGCTCGAGGTTGGTCAGGGCATTTTTCGCGGCGGTCAGGCTGTCACGGGCGTGGGACAGCTCTTCCTGGGAAATCGCCCCACCCTGGGCCAGGGTCTTGCGACGGTTGTAGTTGTCCTGGGCGGTTTGCACGTCGGCCTTCTGCGCGTTGACCTGGGCTTTCATGCCATCGACATTGCTGTACAAGCCGCGCACCTGGCGCACGGTGCGGGCCAGGTTGGCCTGGGCACTTTGCAAACCGACGGCGGCGTCGTTGGGGTCGAAGTTGATCAGCACCTGGCCTTCGTGGACCAGGTCGCCATCGTCGGCGCCGATGCTGACCACGGTGCCGGTCACCAGCGGGGTGATTTCCACCACGTTGCCGTTCACATAGGCGTCGTCGGTGCTTTCATTGAAGCGCCCGTAAAACTCATACCAGCCCCACACGCCCAGGGCGCCGAGGATGACGATCAGCGCCAGGCCGACCAGCATGATCCTGCGTTTGCGCGGGTTGCTGTCGGTTTTGGGTTGCTCTGTTGCGTTGCTGTTTTCGGCAGTGGCCATGACAAATACCTCACATTATTCCGTGCGTGCAGCGGGGGTGGTCGACGCAACGTCTGCGGCGCTGTAGCCGCCACCCAGGGCCTGCATCAATTGAATCGACAGATCGATCTGCGCAGCCTTCAGGCTGGCCAACTGGCGTTGGGCCTGGAGCAGTTGCTGCTCGATGCTCAGCACATCCAGATAATTCCCGATGCCTGAGCTGTAACGTTGCAGCCCGGTGTCGTAGGACTGCCGGGCGATGTCCGCCGCGTGTTGCTGGGCCTGGATCTGCCGCGCGGTGTCACGCAGTTGCGCGAGCGTGCTGCCGATATCGCCCAGGGCCTGCACCAGGGTTTTGTTGTACTGAGCCACGGCCAGGTCGTAATCGGCGTCGCGCGCATCGAGGTCGGCGCGCAGGCGGCCGCCGTCGAAGATCGGCAGCGAGATCGTCGGCGCAATGTTGAAGAAGCGGCTGGCCGAACCGAACATCGCATCACCCAGCAACGACTCGGCCCCGGCGCTCGCGCTCAGGTTGAGGTTGGGGTAGAAGCGCGTCTTGCTGGCGGCAATGTCCTTGCTCGCAGCTTCGACGCGCCAGCGCGCGGCGATCAGGTCGGGGCGACGACCCAGCAGCTCGGCAGGCAGCACCGAAGGCACCGCCACGGCGGCGGGTTGCAGCACTGCGGGACGGGCCAGTTCATTGCCACGATCCGGACCTTTGCCGAGTAACACCGCGAGGGCGATTCTGGCGCTCTGCAGCTGTTTTTCCGCATCGATCAGTTGCGACTGGCTACTGGCTTCCAGGCTTTCGGTTTGCTGGTACTGGTACTGGCTGTCGATCCCGGAGTTCAGGCGGCGCTGACTCAGGTCGAGCATCTGGCGGGTGCGCTTGAGGTCGTCATTGGCCAGGTCACGCACGATATGCGCCTGGCCCAGGTCGCTGTAGGCCTTGGCGACGTTGGCGGCGAGGGTCAGACGCGCGGCCTGCTGGTCGACTTCGGCGGCTCGGGCCTGCCCCAACGCGGCTTCCCAGGCGGCACGCTGGCCACCCCACAGGTCGAAGGTGTAATTGAAGCTCGCGCCGATGTTGCGCACGGTCGAATAGGCATCGCCCTCGCCGCGCGGGTCCTGGTCCCGGGCCAGCCGCGAACGGCTCACACCGGCGCTGGCATCTACGGTGGGCAGGCGCGCAGCGTTGGCCGCATAGGCGGCCGCTTCGGCCTGATGGGCGCGGGCGCTGGCCACTTGCATGTCCGGGCTGTTGCGCAGGGCTTCCTGGATCAGGCCGTCCAGCTGCGGGTCGCCGAGGCTCTTCCACCAGTCGGCCGCCGGCCAGGCCGCACTCGAGAGCGTCACCCCAGCGAGGGACTTGCCGGTTTGCAGGGTGTTGGCGTCGAGGCGCCGACCCTGGGTGTCGAGGCCGCTGTAGTTGGCGCAACCGGCCATGCTCATGGCCACCAGCACCAGGCATAACGCACGTGTGTTCATTCTGTACCTACCCGCTGGATGACGATGGCGTCACCCGCTGCAACGAGGATTTTCTTGAGGATTTTTTCCAGGGTCTGCAGCTCGCCGGGCTCCAGGGCGCCGGCCAACTCGTTCATCGACTGCGCGCCGATGTGCGGCAGCATGTCCGCCAGGCGCTGGCCTTCTTCGGTGAGCACCAGCCGCACCTGGCGCCGGTCCTGCTCGGAACGCTGGCGCACCAGCAGGCCCTTTTGTTCGAGGCGGTCGAGCATGCGGGTCATCGAGCCGCTGTCCAGCGACAGGTTGCGACACAGCTCGGCCGGGGTGTCGACGTCGAACTGGGCAATGATGATCAACACCTTGAACTGCGCGGCAGTGACGCCGTGGGGTTCCATATGGGTGTCGATGATGCGGTCCTTGAGCAACGCAGCCCGTCCCAGCAACAAGCCGAGATGACAGTGGCGAAAGCTGTCAGGGGTGAAATGGGTCATCGGAAGTCACCTTATTACTGCCTAGGCAGCGAATGTGTGACGAGATGTTACTGCTTAGGCAGCGAATGTCAAATGGAATTATTAGCTTGCTTGGTATCTAGCTGAGATATGGCTGAAATGCCATCAACCATAAAAAGGGGGTTTGCGTCCGATGGCGGTGTGTCAGCCGCAGATAAGCTGACTGATACACCGCTATCGGGAGCAAGCCCCCTCCCACCGTTTCTGATTGAGTGATGGTTTAAAAATCGCGTTTGTAGAAGATGTCCAGCGAGCTGGCCACGCCGGTCGCCACTTCCAGGTAAACCTTTTTGCTCAGCAGGTAGCGCAAGGCGATGGTATTGGCCGGTTCGAACACGCCTACCCCGTAACGCAGGCTCAGCTTCTCGTTGATCTTGCCGCTGGCGACCACAGCGGTCTTGTTGCCGGCGCCCTGGGTGTCGAGGTCAAAATCCTGGATGCCCAGCTTGTTGGCAATGTCGGTGGTGACCCCCGAGCTGCCCATCAAGCCCAGGCCCAGCGCCGCTTCGGCGAGCATGTTGTTGTCTTCACCGTTGTTGGTACGCGAACGCCCCAGCACCAGATACGACAGCGCATCCTCCTGGGCCATGGCCGGCTCGGAGAAGATCTGCGTGGTGGGCTGCTCGGCGCTGCCGCTCAGGCGAATACCGGCCGTCACCGTTCGCGAGGCCTCGGTGGTGACGCGCACCGCTTCGATGTCCAGGAACGGTTGGTCCAGGGGCCCGGCGAACAACAATCGCGCACGCCGCACATTGAGGCGCTGCCCGTAAGCGCGGTAGCGACCGTCGTTGAGCCACAGCTCGCCGCGGGTGTCCATGTTGTCACCGATATGCACATGGCCCTGCACCTTGGCGGTGAGGCCGAAGCCGGCGAAGTTGAGCTTGTCTTCACCAACCTCCACATCGATATCCATGGCCATTGCCATCGGCGCCTTGCCCTCTTCAGTCTGGCTGCCGACGATCACCGTGTCATCGGAGACCTTGACCGTGGACGGCGGCAACTCACGCACGGTGATGTCGCCACGCGGGATACGGACCTTGCCGGCAACCGCCAGCTTGTCGTTCTTGAGGCTGATCTTCAGGTCGGGCGCCACTTCCAGCACGGCGTAAGGCTCGACCGTCACCGGTAACTGCGAACCCGTGAGGCTGAGGTCGGCCGCCAGCGCCTGGCCCCAGTCGATCTGTCCCTTGAGGCTGCCCTGCCCAGCCTTGCCACTGCGCCAGCCGCCGTTGAGTTGCACGCTTTCGCCAGCGATCAGCGCTTGCACGTTGAGGTCCTGGAGGCTGAGGGGCAGCTCCGGCCCGGAGATTTCGCCGCCCACCAGATTGACGCTGCCGTTGACCAGGGGCGCAAGCAAACCGCCGGAAATGCGCCCGGTGCCGTTGAGCTTGCCGGTGAGCGTTTCCACCATCGGCACAAATGGCCGCGCCACCGCCAGGTCCAGGCCGGTGAGGCTGAAGTTGCCGGTGATCGGCTTGTTGGCGGGCAATGGATTGATCTGTGCCTGCAACAACAGCTCGCCCAGTTTGCCGCCACGGAAATTCAGCTGGGTGTCGATGCGCTTGGGATTGAGGGTGGTTTCCAGTTTGAGGGTGTCATAGGGAAAATCCAGCCACTGGGCCTTGTCCTTGACACGCAAGGTGCCGCCGCTGGCGTCCACCGAGACCACGCCCTTCGGGCCGCTCTCTGGAAGATCGAGCTGCACGTCGGCGTTGAGCCTGCCCTGCCAGGCAAAATCCTTGGGCAAAAACGCCGCCAGGCTGTCGATCGGGAATTGCTTGAGGTGGTAGCGCAGCTTGGGCTCGGGCATCAGGCGCTGGTCTTCACCGCACAGACTCGCGCCGCCGGAGACCCAGCAATGGGCGGCGAACGTCAGCTTGCCATCCGCCAGACGCTCGATCCGGGCCGGGGCCTGCAGCCGCCAGTCCTGGCCACCGGCTTGCACGTCGCCGCTGGCCAGCCGCCCGCGCCAGTTGCCTTTGTCGAGGTTGCCGTCCAGCGCGAGCGCCAGCTTGACCAGCGGGCCGGCAAGGTCCAACTGGACTTTCTGGCTCTTGATATCGCCCTGGGCACTGGCGGTGAGTGTGCCCACCTGAGTCTCGCCGCTTTGAATGCCACTGCCCTTGAGGTCGATCTTCGCGCGCTGGGCGTTATCCAGGGTGGCGTCGAGGCTGAGGTTTTGCAGCTGATTGTCGGCAAACGCCAGTTGTTGGCCCTTGAGGCCAAGCTTGCCTTGCGGCGCCTTCAAGGTGCCAGCCACGTCGAGCCGGCCGTTGACCTGGCCGCGCAGTTGCGGCCACAACTGGGCCAGGCGCGCCAGCTTGATGTCGATCTGGCCGGCCAAACGCTGTTGCAGGCTGCCGCTGCCGTTGATGCGGTTGTCGCCCAGGCGCAGATCCAGGTTGGCGAGGGTCCATTGCTCGCCCGCGCCTTCGGCCTTGGCGGCGAACACGGCGGTTTGCCCGCGCAGTTGACCTTTGAGGTTGAGGTCGGCGTCGAGCTTGAGTTGATCGTTCCTGAACTCACCCTTGCTGCGCAAGGGCCCGGCCAGGGTGCCAGGCAATTCAGCCACCCAGTACGCGGGGTTCAGCGCCGACAGATCCAGCGCCGTGTCCCAGGCGATACCCTCGGCGAACTGCAGATTCAGATGGCCTGCGGCCTTGCCCTGGCCTGCGGTGAGTTTCAGCTCGGGCAGGAACACCTGTTTGAGATCGCCACTGAACGGCGTGACCACCGTGAACTTGCCCGCCGGACCGTCGAGATCGGCTTTGAGGTTGCCCAGGTAGTTGCCGTCTTTATAGGAGATTTCGCCGTTGAAGGTGTGCAAGGTGACCTGCGGCTGGTCAATCAGCGGGTAAAGGCGATGCCAGGGGAAGTCGAGCCAGTCGATTTTGGCGTCGGCGCTGAAGCCTTGCTGCCAATCCAGGTTGGCGCTGAGCTTGAGGTTCTGTTTGTCGCCGGCGTTCAGATCAAGCCCGGCGATCTGCGCGCCCCTGGCGTCGACCCTGCCTTGCAGCAGAAGAGCCACCGGGCCTTTTTCCGCAGGCAATACGGCTTTGCCAAGCAATTGGTAACCGCTTTTCAGGTCGCCCCTGGCAGTGACATCCAGTTGATTGAGTTGCAGAGTCGCGGGCAGATCAGCGCTGGGCTTGAAGCTGTCCGCGGTGATGCGCACCTGTGCCGGCAGGTTCTCTTCCAGCGGTTGCAGCTCGCCGGTGAGCCTGGCTGGCAGGTAACCACTGCTGTCGGCATCAAGCTTAAGGGTTTTGAGCAGGTCGCCTTCGACCTTCAGCGCAACCGTCCACGGCGCGCCACCGGGCGCGTACGGCAGGCGGAGGTTGCCGCTAGCGTTCAGCGGCCAGTCGCCGACAGGTTGCAGCAGGCCAGCGAGGTCGAGCACCAGGCCATCGCGCTCCAGGTGCACCGAGTCGATACGCATGCCTGCGGCGGTCCAGTGCGCCGCCAACTGCAGGCCCTTGAGTTGCTCGCTGCCGTTGAACAGCAGGCTGCCGACGTGCACCTCACCGAGTTGAATCGCCAAGGGCAGCTTCAGATCCGGCAACGCGATGGGCCCGCTGCTCGCTTCACCGCTCGGTGCAAATTGCAGGTTGACCTGCTCCACATCCAGCCGCTCGATGCACAGGGTCATGCGCAAAAGGCAGGCCGGCGACCAGACCAGAGTCGGCGCATCCAGCTCGACGCGGCTGGAGCCCTGCTGCCACAGCAGATGATCGGCGCTCCACTGCCCGCCCAAGCGGCCCTGGAAATTCTCCACGCTCAACCCCGGTACCTGGCCCAGCACCCAGCGGCTACCGGCCTGCGTACCCAGCACCGTCCACAGCGCCAGCAACAACAAGGCGAGGACAGCGATCAACGCCAGCCCCGCTATTTTCAAACCACGCATCACAGCTCAGGCCCCATGGAAAAGTGCAGTCGGATGCCGCCCGGGTCTTCCAGGGCATGGGCCAGGTCGAGACGGATCGGACCTACCGGAGAGACCCAGCGTACGCCGACGCCGACACCGGTTTTAAGGCTCGGCATGTCCAGGGTATTGAACGAGTTGCCCTGGTCGATGAAGGTTGCGATCCGCCATTTTTCGGCGATGGAATATTGGTACTCGGCGCTCAGGGCCACCATGTAACGGCCACCGATACGGTCGCCACGGTCGTTCTCCGGCGACAGGGTCTGGTACTCGTAACCCCGCACGCTCTGGTCGCCACCGGCGAAGAAACGCAAGGACGGCGGCACGGACTGGTAGCCGTTGGTGGCACTGCCGCCGAACTGCGCACGGCCGAGGAAACGGTGGTTGTCCCACAGGGTGGTCAAGCCCTTGATCGTCGCGGTGCCGTAAAGCAGGTTGGTGTCCGAACCCAGGCCTTCCTTGGCAACCTTGGCATCGAAGGCCAGGCGATAACCGTTATGCGGGTCGATGCGGTTGTCGCTGCGCAAGTAGGAATAGTTGATACCCGGCATCACCAGGTTGCTCAGGCCCGAGTCGTTGCCCAGGCGGTATTCTTCACGCTGGTATTTGAGCGAGATCACGCGGGTCCAGCCGCTGGGCAATTTGCTGTGCCACTCGGGGCCGACGGTGAGCAATTTACTCAGGGCGTCGGTGTTGGCGATTTCCTCATTCTGGTAGCCGCCAGCGAAGCGAAGCTTGTCGGTGAGCGGCGGGTCGAGCGGCACGTCGTACCACAGGCCAACGTTCTGCCGTGGCGCCGACAGCTCCGCCTCCCAGCCATAGCTGTGACCCTGGGGGTTGACCCAATGGCGCGTCCAGTTGGCCTTGCCGCGCGGGCCGACGTCGGTGGAGTAGCCAAGGCCCAGGCCCATGGTGCGTGGCTTGCGGGTTTCCAGTTGCACGGCCACCGGGATCACGTCGTCTTTGGCGCCGGCGGGGGTCGCATCCACCCGCACGCCTTCGAAGAAGCCGCTGGCTTGCAGGTTCTGGTTGAGCTCGGCGATGAGTTCGGAGTCGTACGGCGTGCCACTCTTGAACGGCACCATGCGTTGCAGCAAGTCTTCGTCGAACGGCGTATCGCCGGTAAAGCTGACTTTGCCCATGCTGTAGCGCGGGCCGCTGTCATACACCAGGTCGATATCGGCCACGCCCGCCTTCGGGTCTACCGAGAGGGTTTGACTGGTAAAGCGGCCACTGAAAAAACCATAGCGCGAGGCCTGGTTCTGGATCAGGCGCTTGGCGTCTTCGTAATGTCCGTGGTTGAGCACCGCGCCGGACTTGAGGTCGTCGCTGGCAGGCAGGCGAAAGGCTTTGAGGCTCGCAGCCTGGCCATCGACCCGAATGGTCACGTTGCGCAAATGCACCGGCTCGCCGGGGTCGATGGTGAGGATCAGGCGCGGGTTCTTGCCGCCCTTCACGTCACTGGCGATCTGCGACTGATAGAAGCCCAACGCCTGGGCGGCTTTGCGCGCCTGCTCTTCGGCACCGCGACTGAACCGCAGCAAGGCTTCTTCGTCACGATCGCCAACCCCGCCGATATAGCCTTCGATGTTGGCTTTCAACGCGTCGTTTGAGGGCTTGATCCGCACGTCCAATTCGCTCTGCGCCCATGCGCCACAGCTTGTGAACAGCAGGACCAGGCTGCTGGTAAATCTTCCTGGAAGCTTCATAGGCGCGGATGCTACATGAGCGAGAGGGAGTCTTTGAACCCGGATTTTTCTGAAAAAATCTGTCTCAAACCGTTACAGCCCGCAAAGACTGGGGGTTGGCATGAAAGAACACATGCTCCAGGACGGGTCCTACGGCAACTTCACCGATTTCCTCGTAGCCCTGACGTTCGAGGAACGCCAGGTAGCGTGAATTACCCGTGTCGAGCACCACGCCCGAGGAATGCGGGTCGTCGGCACACCAGTTGTGCACCGCTTCAAGCAACTGCTCGCCATAGTGCTGGCCCTGGAATTGCGGGTGAACGCCCAGCAGCGGTAATACATGCACCGAATCGGTGGGCAGGCACGCCAGCACCGCGTGGTGATAATCCAGATAACGTCGGGTGCCGCGCACGCCGGTGCTCAGCCACATGCGAATTTGCCAGGCCCAGCTCTCGGTGATACCCAGGCGCCGTTGCGGCGGCGCGATCAGGGCGATGCCGATCATCTTGTCATCAACAAACAGCCCAATGGCCGGGAGCTTCTGGAAGAAATGTTGCTTGACCAGCTCACGCACCGTGGCGCGCACCCGCAATTCATAGCCGGGGCGCTGCGCTTCGAAAATATAGGCGAAGGTCGGCTCATGGCGATAAGCCTGGTACAGCAGCGCGCGGGCCTCGCGGGAATAGCCGCTGTTGAGCACGCGGATCTGGGCAGCGGCGGTTGAAGTGTCAAGCATGCAGTCAATCTCCCTGGGCGCCACTCGAAAGGCGGCGTTCATAGGGTTACGAACCTGCGGCGCAGCAGTCGTTCCAAGACATTGGCAACGCAGATGCCCTGTCACCACGCTGGCCCCGGCCGGACTTGTCGGCTAGCATCGCCCTTTTTGCCAGACCGGATTGTCGACCATGAAAATCGTCTCCTTCAATATCAACGGGCTGCGCGCCCGCCCTCATCAGTTGGCGGCGCTGATCGACAAGCACCAACCCGACGTCATCGGCCTGCAGGAAACCAAGGTTCACGATGACCAGTTCCCCCTGGCCGAGGTGCAGGCGCTGGGCTACCACGTGTACTACCACGGTCAGAAAGGTCATTACGGCGTGGCCTTGCTGTCGCGCAAGGAAGCCTTGAGCGTGCACAAGGGCTTCGACAGTGATGAAGAGGACGCCCAGCGCCGTTTCATCTGGGGCACGTTTTCCGATGAAAACGGCCAACCGGTCACGGTCATGAACGGCTATTTCCCCCAGGGCGAAAGCCGCGACCACCCGACCAAGTTCCCCGCCAAGCAGCGATTCTATGAGGACTTGCAACAATTGCTGGAAAGCCGGTTCAGCAACGAGCAGCCGCTGGTGGTGATGGGCGACGTGAATATCTCCCCGCAGGACTGCGACATCGGCATCGGCGCCGACAATGCCAAGCGCTGGCTGAAAACCGGCAAGTGCAGCTTCCTGCCGGAAGAACGCGAATGGATGGCCCGCCTGAAAAACTGGGGCCTGGTGGACAGTTTCCGGCACCTCTACCCGGACGTGACCGACCGCTTCAGCTGGTTCGACTACCGCAGCCGCGGGTTTGAGGACGAGCCCAAGCGCGGGCTGCGGATTGACGTGATCATGGCGTCCAATGGGCTGCTGCCAAGGGTCAAGGATGCCGGCGTGGACTACGACCTGCGTGGATTGGAGAAGCCGTCGGACCATGCACCGATCTGGCTCGAATTGAGCTGAACCCCTGACGGTCTTCGACCTGGCGCTGTCACGCAGCAAACTGGAACCTCCGTGGCGAGCGGGCTTGTCCTGCGTTGGGCTGCGCAGCAGCCCCAAAACCACGCGCTGAGCCGTATCAGGTACACCGCGTTTTGCCCGATTGGGGGCGCTTCGCACCCCAACGCGGGGCAAGCCCGCTCGCCACAATAAGCCCACAAGCGCAGATTCCCTGTGGCGAGCAGGCTTGTCCTGCGTTGGGCTGCGCAGCAGCCCCGAAGCCAGGCGCTGAGCCGTATCAGGTACACCGCGTTTTGCTCGATTGGGGGCGCTGCGCCGCCCAACGCGGGACAAGCCCGCTCGCCACAGGGATGTAGTTGCTGAAAAACTCACTTGATAAGAGGCGGCAGCCCCCTCCCACACTCATTCCTGGCGCCGCTTGACGGGCGCGTCTCAGTCATATTTCTGCAAACTCTCTGACTTAATCTCGTCGCACTCTCTTTGAAGGTGCCGGCATGATGCTGCGCGTTCTGTTTCTTTTGACCCTTTTCCCTCTGATTGCCGTGTCGGCGCAACTGCCCGTACCCGAGCACGGCCCTGCCCTGCGCATTCAGGGCTCCAATACCATCGGCGCAGCGCTGGGCCCGGCTTTGGTGAAGGGCTTGCTGGAGCACGAGGGCGTGCAACGGGTGCACATCGAACCGGGCGACGGACCAAACGAGCAGCGCGTAGTCGGCAAGACGCGCCAGGGCAGGAGCGTGACCATCGAGGTGGCGGCCCATGGCTCCAGCACCGGCTTTGCCGCGCTGAAAAAAGCCAGCGCAGACCTCGCGGCAGCGTCCCGCCCGATCAAGGACAGCGAGCTGGTGGACCTTGAGCCACTGGGCGACCTGAAAAGCCCCGAAGCCGAACAGGTGATCGCCATCGATGGCCTGGCCATCATCGTTAACCCGCTCAACCCGCTGAACACCCTCGACACCGAACAACTGGCGCAGCTCTTCAACGGCGAGGTCAGCACCTGGGAAGCACTGGGCGGCGTCGGCGGGCCTGTTCATGTGTATGCGCGAGATGACCAGTCCGGCACCTACGACACGTTCAAGGAGCTGGTGCTGAACCGGCGCGGCAAACCGCTGGCTTCAAGCGCCCGGCGTTTCGAGTCCAGCGAAGCTTTGTCCGATGCAGTCAGCCGCGATCCCCAGGGCATCGGCTTTATCGGCCTGCCCTACATACGCCAGGCCAAGGCGGTGGCGATTGCCGATGGCGATTCACAACCGATGTTGCCGCTCAATAGCTTGATCGCCACCGAAGATTACCCGCTGTCGCGGCGCCTGTTCTTTTACCTGCCGCCGGCGAGCCACAACCCGTGGGCCCGGGCGCTGGTGGACTTTGCCCAGAGCAGCCAGGGCCAGGCAATCGTCGCGGCCAACGGTTTTATTGCCCAGCAGGTGCAGGCCATTGGCGTGCAACCGCGTGCGTCGATGCCGGCGGACTATCAAGCGATTGCCCGCGATGCCCAGCGCCTGAGCGTCAATTTTCGTTTCGAGGAAGGCAGCGCCAGCCTGGACACCAAGGCGCGCCAGGATGTGCTGCGGGTGGTGGACTACCTGAAAAGCCACGGCAAGCTCGACAAGCAGGTGACGCTGGTGGGATTTGGCGATGCCAAGAATGATCCCCAGCGCGCAGCGTTGCTGTCGAAGTTGCGGGCGATGGCGGTGCGCAGGGAACTGGTCAAGAGCGGCGTGGTGCTGCGCGATATTCGCGGGTTTGGCGCGCAGATGCCGGTGGCGGCGAATACGGCGGATGAGGGGCGGATCAAGAATCGGCGGGTGGAGGTCTGGGTGTACTGAGGCTGGAGTTTGGGGTTATCAGGACGGGCCTCATCGGGAGCAAGCCCCCTCCCACATTTGCACTGTATTCACAATTCAAAATGTGCGAGGGGGCTTGCTCCCGATTGCAGGCGACGCAGTGCTACTGCCCGCCGCGCATCATCTCCCTGGGCACATACTTGCCAATCTCGAACTTGCCGATCGCCGCGCGGTGCACTTCATCCGGGCCATCGGCCAGGCGCAGGGTGCGTTGCATGGCGTACATGTAGGCCAACGGGAAATCATTGGAAACGCCGGCACCGCCGTGCATCTGAATCGCGCGGTCGATCACCTTCAGCGCCACGTTCGGCGCGACCACCTTGATCTGCGCGATCTCGCTTTTCGCTACTTTATTGCCCACGGTGTCCATCATGTACGCGGCCTTAAGGGTCAGCAGGCGCGCCATGTCGATTTCCATGCGAGAGTCGGCGATCTTGTCGATGTTGCCACCCAGGCGTGCCAACGGCTTGCCGAATGCGGTGCGGCTGACCGAACGTTTGCACATCAGTTCCAGCGCGCGTTCGGCCATGCCCACCGAGCGCATGCAATGGTGAATACGGCCGGGGCCGAGGCGCCCCTGGGCGATCTCGAAGCCACGGCCTTCGCCAAGCAGGACGTTTTCGTAGGGCACCCGTACGTTGTCGAACAGCACTTCGGCGTGACCGTGGGGCGCGTCGTCGTAGCCGAACACCGGCAGCGGGCGGAGGATTTTCACACCGGGTGTGTCCACCGGCACCAGGATCATCGAATGCTGCTGGTGACGCGGCGCGTCCGGGTTGCTCAGGCCCATGAAGATGAGGATCTTGCAGCGCGGGTCGCAGGCGCCGGAGGTCCACCATTTTTTGCCGTTGATGACCCACTCATCGCCCTGGCGCTCGGCACGGGCGGCCATGTTGGTGGCATCGGACGAAGCCACGTCCGGCTCGGTCATGGCGAAGGCCGAACGGATCTCGCCGCGCAGCAGCGGTTCGAGCCAGCGCTGTTTCTGTTCTTCGTTGGCATAGCGCACCAGCACTTCCATGTTGCCGGTGTCGGGGGCCGAGCAGTTGAACGGCTCCGGCCCCAGCAGCGAGCGGCCCATGATTTCGGCCAGCGGCGCGTATTCCAGATTGGTGAGGCCGGCGCCGAGTTCGGACTCGGGCAGGAACAGGTTCCACAGGCCTTCGGCTTTGGCGCGGGCCTTGAGTTCTTCCATGATCGCTGTGGGCTGCCAGCGGTCGCCTTCGCTGACCTGGCGTTCAAACACCGGCTCGGCCGGGTAGACGTAAGCGTCCATGAATGCAGTGACGCGTTCACGCAGTTCCTGAACCTTGGGCGAATAGGCGAAATCCATGGGCAGCTCCCTTCTCTGAGAGGTTGTTTAGGTCATGAATTCGATGCTAGAACAGCGCTGATAATTTACCTAGCCTATTCTCGGCGTGTATTAACATTCATCACCGATATATGATCAGCCTATCGGCACCTAACAATAAGAGCGCAACGCAATGAATCTGAGCAAGGTCGACCTGAACCTCTTCATCGTCTTTGATGCGATCTACACCGAAGCCAACCTGACGCGCGCCGGGCAGATCGTCGGCATTACGCAACCGGCGGTGTCCAACGCGCTGGCCCGCCTGCGCGAGACCTTCAACGACCCGCTGTTCGTGCGCACCGCCCAGGGCATGGTGCCTACGCCGATGGCGCAGAACATCATCGGCCCGGTGCGCAATGCGCTGTCGTTGCTGCGGGTATCGGTGCAGGAAAGCCGGATTTTCAATCCTCAACAGGCGGCCAAGACCTATCGCATCAGCATGACCGACCTCACCGAGGCGGTGATTCTGCCGCTGCTGTTCCAGCGCCTGCGCCGGCTGGCACCCACGGTGGTGATCGAAAGTTTCCTGTCCAAGCGCCGCGAGACCACCAAGGAACTGGCGGCCGGGCGCCTGGATTTTGCCGTGGACGCACCGCTCAACACCGACCCGCAGGTGCGTCACGTCAAGCTGATGGAAGACCGCTACGTGTGCGCCATGCGCAAGGGCCATCCGCTGGCGGGCAAGGACAAGCTCAGCCTGGATGATTACCTGTCGCTGACCCACATTCATATCTCCAGCCGCCGCAACGGCCTGGGCCATGTCGACCTGGCCCTGGGCAAGATGGGCATCCAGCGCAAGATCGCGCTGCGTTCCCAGCATTACCTGATGGCCTCGCAGGTGCTGCAGCAGACCGACATGGTCATGACCGTGCCCGAGCGCTTCGCCCGCCGCCACGAACTGCACTGGGTCAACCTGCCGGTGAACGACGTGCCGCCCGTGGAAACCCATTTGTACTGGCATGAAAGCACCGACCAGGACCCGGCCAACCGCTGGATGCGCGAGCAGATGATCGAGCTGTGCCAGCAGGTGACGGCCCATGAGAAGAAGCTCGATGGCAAACAGGCCTGACCTTTGACTGGGCGGGCTTGCCGGGGTTGTCGTGGTGGCGAGCCCGCTCGCCACGGCAAGATGAAAGCCATGGGATGTTATTGACGTTTACGTCAACCAGCCATTAGCTTAGCGCCAAGCCATCCGCCGAGCGCCGCCATGAGCACCACCTACAGCATCTCCGACCTCGCCCGCGAGCTCGACATCACCACCCGCGCCATTCGCTTTTATGAAGAGCAAGGCCTGCTGACCCCGGAGCGTCGGGGCCAGGAGCGTATCTACTCGGCGCGGGACAAGGTCAGCCTCAAGCTGATTCTGCGCGGCAAGCGCATCGGTTTCTCCCTGGCCGAATGCCGCGAGCTGATCGAACTCTACGATCCCACCAGCGGCAACCACATCCAGCTCAACAGCATGCTGGCCAAGATCGCCGAGCGGCGTGAACAGCTGGAACAGCAACTGCTGGACATCGAACAGATGAAGCTGGAACTGGACACCGCCGAAGAACGCTGCACTCAAGCCCTGGCCCACACCATGAGCCAGTCTGGCCATTGAACAGAAGGTAATCCTCATGCCCCTCCCCTCCCACGTACGCCTGGTTGAAGTCGGCCCACGCGACGGTTTGCAGAACGAAGCCCAGCCCATCGCCGTGACGGACAAAGTCCGTCTGGTGGACGCCTTGAGCGACGCCGGGCTGGGCTATATCGAAGTGGGCAGCTTTGTGTCGCCCAAATGGGTGCCGCAGATGGCCGGCTCCGCCGAGGTGTTTGCGCAGATCCGGCGCAAGCCCGGCGTGACCTACGGCGCGCTAACGCCCAACCTGCGCGGCTTTGAAGATGCGCTGGCGGCCGGCGTCAAGGAGGTCGCAGTGTTTGCGGCCGCGTCCGAGGCGTTCTCGCAACGCAACATCAACTGCTCGATCAGCGAGAGCCTGGAGCGCTTCGCACCGATCATGAGCGCAGCCCGGCAGCACGGTGTCAGCGTGCGCGGCTACGTGTCCTGTGTGCTGGGATGCCCTTACGAAGGTGACGTCGCGCCGGAACAGGTCGCTGCGGTGGCCCGCGAGCTGTACGCCATGGGCTGCTATGAAGTGTCCCTGGGCGACACCATCGGCACCGGCACGGCAGGCGATACGCGGCGGTTGTTCGAGGTCGTTGGCGCCCAGGTGCCAAGGGAGAAGCTTGCCGGACACTTCCACGACACTTACGGCCAGGCGATCGCGAATATCTATGCCAGCCTGCTGGAAGGTATCCAGGTGTTCGACAGCTCTATCGCAGGCCTTGGCGGCTGCCCGTATGCCAAGGGCGCCAGCGGTAACGTCGCCACCGAAGACGTGGTGTACCTGCTCGACGGGCTGGGCATCCACACCGGCATCGACCTCTCGCGCCTGATTGACGCGGGCCGGCAGATCAGCCAGGTGCTGGGGCGCGCCAGTGGGTCGCGGGTGGCGAAGGTGCGTAGCGCCAGTTGAGTAGCAAGGCTGTGACAATGTGTTACCGGGCGCCGACACAGCGGGTAACGCGGGAACATAATTGGCCGCCTTTGCGCAGAGGCAATCACGGCATAAAAAACAAGCTATTGATTTCAATAGAAATTTAAAAGTTGGCATGGCTCCTGCTATCTCTATTGCATAACAAGAATAAAAAGCACCAAGCCTAATAAAAACAAGACGTAACGACTCTGACATAACAAAAACAACACGGCAGAGACGCAGCTAACAGATTTTTTTGGAAGCACTTCAGCGCTCAAAAAAATACGTTTGCTCTTGACCCCGGATGGGGGTCACCCAAAACAGCAGTAAAGGGCCACGGCTGCCAAAAACAACAACAGGCCGCCCCTCAATAATAAAAAAAGAGCACGCAGCGACACATTAAAAGGGACCTTCGTGTCCCTTTTGTCGTTTCTGCCCTTAAAGGTTGGAGGCTCCACGTTGCGCTGTCGCACAGCCAACAGAAAACCTTTGGTGAGCGGGCTTGCCCCGCGTTGGGGTGCGCAGCGCCCCCAATCGAGCAAAACGCGGTGTACCTGATACGGCTCAGCGTCTGGTTTTGGGGCCGCTGCGCAGCCCAACGCAGGACAAGCCTGCTCGCCACAGGGAATCTGCGCTTGACTGAACGGCATTAGGGCAAGCCCGCTCGCCACAACAAGCCTGCTCCCACAAGGGATTTTGCGTGGCTGTCAGGACTGCGTTCGCAGCTCTTGAAGCGTGATCTCGCGCATGCGGAATTTCTGTACCTTGCCCGTCACCGTCATCGGAAACTCATCCACGAACTTGAAGTGCCTGGGCGTCTTGAAGTGTGCGATGCGGCCCTTGCACCAGGCTTGCAGCTCAAGCGCATCGACCACATGGCCCGGATGGCATTTGATCCAGGCGACGATTTCTTCACCGTAGCGCTCGTCGGGAATGCCGATGACCTGCACGTCGGCCACCGCCGGGTGAGTGAAGAAAAATTCCTCCAGCTCGCGCGGGTACACGTTCTCGCCACCACGGATGATCATGTCCTTGTTGCGCCCGGCAATGCACACGTAACCGTGCGGGTCCATGGTCGCAAGGTCGCCAGTGTGCAGCCAGCCCGCCGCGTCGATCGTTTGGCGGGTGCCCTCGGGGTTGTTCCAGTAGCCGAGCATCACGCTGTAGCCACGGGTGCACAGTTCACCGATCTCGCCACGTGCCACGGTGTTACCGGCGGCGTCGATGATTGTATTTTCCAGGTGCGGCTGGGTGCGACCGACGGTGGTGACGCGTCGCTCCAGGTCGTCATCCGGGCCGGTCTGCAACGACACCGGGCTGGTTTCGGTCATGCCATAGGCGATCTGCACCTCGCCCATGTGCAGCTCGCTGATGACCCGGCGCATCACTTCGATGGGACAGGTAGCGCCGGCCATGATCCCGGTGCGCAGGCTGGCGAGGTCCAGCTCGCCGCGCTGCGGATGATCAAGCATGGCAATGAACATCGTCGGCACGCCGTACAGGCCCGTGGCGCGCTCCTCGGCGACGGCGGTCAGGGTGAGCAACGGGTCGAAGCCATCATTGGGGTAGATCATGGTGGTGCCATGGGTGATGCAGCCCAGGTTACCCATCACCATGCCGAAGCAGTGGTACAGCGGCACCGGGATCACCAGACGATCCTGCGCGGTAAGGCCAAGGCTTTCGCCGACCATGTAGCCGTTGTTGAGAATATTGTGGTGACTGAGGGTGGCACCCTTGGGAAACCCGGTGGTGCCGGAGGTGTACTGGATGTTCACGGGTTGATCGAAGTGCAGGCTGGCCTGGCGCTGCTGCAAGTGTTCATGAGCAATCTCCGCCCCCATGCTCGCCAGTTGCGCCCAGGGTACGAAGCCCTCGGGCGGGCTGGGGTCGAGGCTGACGGTGGCACGCAGGTCGGGCGCGAGCGCCTGCAGCATGGCGTGGTAATCGGACGTCTTGAACGCGCCGGCGCACACCAGCCATTGGCAGCCGGATTGCTTGAGCACGTAGTCCAGTTCGCTGCTGCGATAGGCCGGGTTGATGTTGACCAGAATCACCCCGAGCTTGGCGCTGGCGATCTGGGTGATGCACCACTCGGCGCAGTTGGGCGCCCAGATACCGAGGCGGTCGCCAGCTTGCATGCCCAGGGCCAGGAAAGCGCGGGCGTGCAGGTCGACCGTTTCAGCCAGTTGCCGCCAGCTGAAGCGGCGCCGCTGATGGCGTACCACCAGCGCCTCGCCCTCGGGATAGCGTGCGGCAGTCTGATCGAAGGCCTGGCCGATGGTCATCGCCAGCAGCGCCTTGTCCTGGGCGC
This sequence comes from Pseudomonas sp. PvP025, assembly GCF_017832155.1. Lineage (NCBI taxonomy): Bacteria > Pseudomonadati > Pseudomonadota > Gammaproteobacteria > Pseudomonadales > Pseudomonadaceae > Pseudomonas > Pseudomonas sp. PvP025. The sequence goes on from NZ_JAFIBJ010000001.1 coordinate 1,959,623, forward strand.
CACGGCTGTAGCTCTGGTTCGGTTGATCCATCACCATCCCCTGTTGTGTTTTTTGTGGGTTGACGTAAACGTAAACTACGATTGACAGCGCCTTAACGCAAGCTTACGTTAACGTAAAGGTCATAGCCCTCCCCGGCACTCGACCCACACAACAACAAAGCTCACAGTAAGGTGCCTGCCATGAGTTATCCGTCCCTGAACTTCGCCCTCGGCGAAACCATCGACATGCTGCGCGACCAGGTGCAGTCCTTCGTGGCCAAGGAAATCGCACCACGCGCCGCGCAGATCGACATCGACAACCTGTTCCCCGCCGACCTGTGGCGCAAGTTCGGTGACATGGGCCTGCTCGGCATCACTGTGGCGGAAGAATACGGCGGCGCCGGCCTGGGTTACCTGGCCCATGTGGTGAGCATGGAGGAGATCAGCCGCGGCTCGGCCTCCGTGGCGTTGTCCTACGGTGCGCACTCCAATCTGTGCGTCAACCAGATCAACCGCAACGGCAATCATGAACAGAAGCTCAAGTACCTGCCCAAACTGATCAGCGGCGAGCACATCGGTGCCCTCGCCATGAGCGAGCCCAACGCCGGCTCCGACGTGGTCTCGATGAAACTGCGCGCCGACAAACGCGGCGACTGCTACGTGCTCAATGGCAGCAAAACCTGGATCACCAACGGCCCCGATGCCAGCACCTACGTGATCTATGCCAAGACCGACCTGGAAAGGGGCGCCCACGGCATCACCGCATTCATCGTCGAGCGCGACTGGAAAGGCTTCAGCCGCAGCAACAAGTTCGACAAGCTGGGCATGCGCGGCTCCAACACCTGCGAGCTGTTTTTCGACGACGTCGAAGTGCCCGCAGACAACATCCTCGGTGTGCTCAACGGCGGCGTGAAAGTGCTGATGAGCGGGCTTGACTACGAGCGCGTGGTGCTGGCCGGCGGGCCCACCGGGATCATGCAGGCCTGCATGGACCTGATCGTGCCCTACATTCACGACCGCAAGCAGTTCGGCCAGAGCATCGGCGAATTCCAGCTGATCCAGGGCAAGGTCGCCGACATGTACACCCAGCTCAACGCCAGCCGCGCCTACCTCTACGCCGTGGCCCAGGCCTGCGAGCGCGGCGAGACCACGCGCAAGGACGCCGCCGGTGTGATCCTCTACAGCGCCGAGCGCGCCACACAGATGGCCCTCGACGCGATCCAGATTCTCGGCGGCAATGGCTACATCAACGAATTCCCCGCCGGGCGCCTGCTGCGTGATGCCAAGCTGTATGAAATCGGCGCGGGCACCAGTGAGATTCGGCGCATGTTGATCGGTCGCGAACTGTTCAACGAAACCCGCTGAAGGAGCGCGCCATGGCCACCTTGCACACCCAGCTCAACCCACGCTCGGCGGAATTTTCCGCCAACAGCGCGGCGATGCGTCAGCAGGTCGACGCCCTGCATGCCCTCCTCGCCCAGGTACAACAAGGCGGCGGCCTCAAGGCCCAGGAGCGGCATACCTCGCGCGGCAAACTGCTGCCGCGCGAACGCATCAATCGTCTGCTCGATCCGGGCTCGCCGTTCCTCGAACTCAGCCAACTGGCCGCCCATCAGGTGTATGGCGAAGACGTGCCGGCCGCCGGGGTGATTGCCGGGATTGGCCGCGTCGAGGGTGTGGAATGCATGATTGTCGCCAACGATGCCACGGTCAAAGGCGGCTCCTACTACCCGCTGACAGTAAAAAAACACCTGCGCGCGCAGACCATCGCCGAGCAGAACCGCCTGCCGTGCATCTACCTGGTGGACTCCGGCGGCGCCAACCTGCCGCGCCAGGATGAGGTGTTCCCGGACCGCGAACACTTCGGGCGGATCTTCTTCAACCAGGCCAACATGAGCGCCCAGGGCATCCCGCAGATCGCCGTGGTGATGGGCTCGTGCACCGCCGGCGGTGCCTATGTGCCGGCCATGGCCGACGAGGCGATCATGGTGCGCCAGCAGGCCACGATCTTCCTGGCCGGCCCGCCGTTAGTCAAAGCGGCGACCGGCGAAGTGGTCAGCGCCGAGGACCTGGGCGGCGCCGATGTGCACTGCAAAATCTCCGGCGTGGCCGACCACTACGCCGACAGCGACGAACACGCCCTGGCCCTGGCCCGCCGCAGCGTGGCCAACCTCAACTGGCGCAAGCTGGGCGAGTTGCGCCTACGCCCGCCGGTAGCGCCGCTGTACAGCGCAGAAGAGCTCTACGGGGTGATCCCGGCCGAGGCCAAGCAACCATTCGATGTGCGCGAGGTGATCGCGCGGCTGGTGGATGCATCGGTATTCGATGAATTCAAGGCGCTGTTCGGGACCACGTTGGTCTGCGGCTTTGCGCACTTGCATGGCTACCCGATTGCGATCCTCGCCAACAACGGCATCCTGTTCGCCGAAGCCGCGCAGAAAGGCGCGCACTTTATCGAGCTGGCCTGCCAGCGCGGGATTCCCCTGCTGTTCCTGCAGAACATCACCGGTTTCATGGTCGGCCAGAAGTATGAAGCCGGCGGCATCGCCAAGCACGGCGCCAAGCTGGTCACGGCGGTGGCCTGCGCCAGGGTGCCGAAATTTACCGTGATCATCGGCGGCAGCTTCGGGGCCGGCAACTACGGCATGTGCGGGCGCGCCTATGACCCGCGTTTTTTATGGATGTGGCCCAACGCGCGCATCGGCGTGATGGGTGCCGAGCAGGCGGCCGGCGTGCTGGTGCAGGTCAAGCGCGAACAGGCCGAACGCGCCGGCACTGCCTTCAGCGCCGAGGATGAAGCCGCGATCAAGCAGCCGATCCTCGACCAGTATGAAACCCAGGGCCATCCCTATTACTCCAGCGCCCGCCTGTGGGACGACGGCGTCATCGACCCGGTGCAGACCCGCGAGGTACTCGCCCTGGCACTGTCCGCCGCACTGAACGCCCCCATCGAGCCGAGCCGCTTCGGCGTGTTCCGCATGTAAATGGAGCTTGTCCCCATGCACGATTTCAACACCCTCGAACTGATCACCGATAGCCGTGGCTTTGCCACGTTATGGCTCAGTCGTGAAGCCAAGAACAACGCGTTCAACGCCGAGATGATCCGCGAATTGATCCTCGCCCTGGACCACGTGCAGGGCGACCCTTCCCTGCGCTTTCTGGTGGTGCGCGGACGCGGCCGGCACTTCAGCGCAGGGGCTGACCTGGCCTGGATGCAGCAGTCGGCCGAGCTGGACTACCACACTAACCTGGACGACGCGCGCGAACTGGCGGAGCTGATGTACAACCTCGCCAAGCTGAAAATCCCCACCCTGGCCGTGGTGCAAGGCGCCGCCTATGGGGGGGCGCTGGGTTTGATCAGTTGCTGCGACATGGCAATCGGCGCCGATGATGCGCAGTTCTGCCTGTCGGAAGTGCGCATCGGCCTGGCACCGGCGGTGATCAGCCCGTTCGTGGTGCAGGCCATCGGCGAGCGCGCGGCCCGCCGCTATGCTCTGACGGCCGAGCGATTTGGCGGCCAGCGTGCGCGGGAAATCGGCCTGCTGGCGGAGAGTTATCCGGCCGACACGCTGGAGCAGCAAGTGGACGTCTGGGTGACCAACCTGCTGCAGAACAGCCCGGCGGCCATGCGCGCCAGCAAGGACCTGCTGCGCGAAGTGGGCCACGGCGCCCTCACGCCAGCCCTGCGGCGCTATTGCGAAAATGCCATCGCGCGTATTCGCGTCAGCGCCGAAGGCCAGGAAGGCTTGCGTGCATTCCTGCAAAAACGCGCGCCTGTCTGGCAGTCCCGGGAGCCACGCCCATGAGACCACTTACCACCCTGCTGGTCGCCAACCGTGGCGAAATTGCCTGCCGGATCATGCGCACCGCCAAAGCGATGGGGCTGACCACGGTAGCCGTGCATAGCGCCATCGACCGCGATGCGCGGCACAGTCGCGAGGCGGACATTCGCGTCGACCTGGGCGGCAGCAAAGCTACGGAAAGTTACCTGCAAATCGACAAGATCATCGCCGCCGCCAAGGCCAGTGGCGCCCAGGCGATTCATCCGGGCTATGGCTTTCTCTCGGAAAACGCAGCGTTTGCCCGCGCCATCGAGGCTGCCGGCCTGATCTTCCTCGGCCCGCCCGCCTCGGCCATCGATGCCATGGGCAGCAAGTCGGCGGCCAAGACGTTGATGGAAGCCGCCGGAGTACCATTGGTACCGGGTTATCACGGCGAGGCCCAGGACCTGGACACCTTTCGCGACGCCTGCGCGCGCATCGGCTATCCCGTGCTGCTGAAAGCGACTGCCGGCGGCGGCGGCAAGGGCATGAAGGTGGTCGAAGACATCAGCCAGTTGGCCGAAGCCCTGGCTTCAGCCCAGCGTGAGGCAGTGTCCTCGTTCGGCAACGGGCAGATGCTGGTGGAGAAATACCTGCTCAAGCCGCGCCATGTGGAAATCCAGGTGTTCGCCGATGGGCACGGCCACTGCCTGTACCTCAATGAGCGCGATTGCTCGATCCAGCGGCGTCATCAAAAGGTGGTGGAAGAAGCCCCGGCGCCGGGGCTGAGTGTTGAACAGCGCAAGGCCATGGGTGAAGCGGCAGTGCGCGCGGCGCAGGCGATTGGTTATGTGGGCGCGGGCACGGTGGAGTTTTTGCTGGATGCCCGTGGCGAGTTTTTCTTCATGGAGATGAACACCCGGCTGCAGGTGGAGCACCCGGTGACCGAAGCGATTACCGGCCTTGATCTGGTGGCCTGGCAGATCCGCGTGGCCCAGGGCGAAGCGCTGCCGATCACTCAGGCGCAGGTGCCGTTGAATGGCCACGCCATCGAGGTGCGGCTGTATGCCGAAGATCCGACCCATGATTTTCTGCCTGCCACCGGGCACCTGGCGCTGTACCGCGAGTGCGACCCGGGGCCTGGACGTCGCGTGGACAGCGGCGTGGAGCAAGGTGACAGGGTCTCGCCGTTCTACGATCCGATGCTGGGCAAGCTGATTGCCTGGGGCGAGGACCGCGAGCAGGCGCGCCTGCGTCTGCTGGCCATGCTCGACGAGTTCGCTGTGGGTGGGCTCAAGACCAATCTGGGTTTTCTACGACGCATCATCGGCCATCCGGCGTTTGCGGCGGCCGAGCTCGATACCGGGTTCATTCCGCGTTATCAGGCGCAGTTGCTGCCGACGGAGGGTGCGTTGAGCGACGGGTTCTGGCAGGCGGCGGGTTCGGCGTTCATGCAGAGTCTGCCGCGCGGTGAAGGGCCTTGGGCGGATACCCGGGGCTTTCGCGCGGGGCTGCCGGCGCAGGTTTCGCTGCACTTGAGCTGCAATGGGCAGGATCGGGTGGTGACATTGGCTGCCGGCGCTGCGCACAAGATGCACGGTGAGCAGTTGCTGATCGACGATCAGGGCATACGCCGCGCGCACCTGGCGGTGCGTCATGAAAGCGCCGTATACCTGCGCTGGGACGGCGAGATGCAGGCGGTCAGCCTGTTTGACCCGATTGCGGCGGTGGAGGCGGGCCAGTCGCAACAGGGCGGTCTCACTGCGCCCATGAACGGCAGCATCGTGCGGGTGCTGGTGGAGGTTGGTCAGCCTGTCGAAGCCGGCACGCAACTGGTGGTGCTCGAAGCAATGAAAATGGAACACAGCATTCGCGCGCCCGTGGCCGGAGTGGTCAAGGCGCTGTTTTGCCAGGAAGGCGAGATGGTGGCTGAAGGCAGTGCACTGGTGGAACTGGAAATAGCCGACTAGAACCTCGCGGTGGCTTGCACGACAACACCGAGGATGCGGCAATCGTCGGTGAACAGCAGCTTCGGGTAGGTGGGATTGAGCGGCACCAGGTACAGCTGGCCGCTTTCTTCCTGCAATTGGCGAAAGGTGGCCCGGGGGCTGTCGTCCCATTGCGCAACGACCAGCTTGCCGGGAACGGCATCGATGGAAGGGTCGACCAGGATCAGCATGCCTGCGCTGACGCTGAGCCCTGTAGGGGCGGTCATGGCGTCGCCGGTTACGGGGAGCCAGAAGGCTTCGCCGCCCGCGTGATAGTCCGTCAGCTCAAAGCGCTCGGGGCCATAGGGCGCACGTTCTTCGCGCACTTCACAGAGCCCGTTCCAGTCGCTGACCGGGTAGCGGAAATACGGGTTGTAGTGGTGTTCCAGTGGCCGCTCTGCGTCGACCCGCTCACGAATCTCCAGCGCCACCTCCAGATAGCCCAGTCCCAGTTCCGCCAGCACCCGGTTCATGTCCGCAAGGCTGGGCACCCGGCGTTTGTTGAGCCAATGGCCCACACCCCCCTGGGACATGCCCAGGCGTTCGGCCAGTTCATCCTGGGTGACCTTGCGGTCTTTCATGTTGGCCCGTACCAACGCTATCCATTTATCCATGGTGCGTGACAATACGTTGCGTATTTTTCAGGGCAATAAACAGTTTGTAGTAATCCACGAAACGACATAAATACGATACGTACTATTATCAATCTCAAGGATTCCGCCCCCATCAGAGTATCGCCCACGATGACGACCACCCCGTATCTACCGCTCGAAACACCTTCCACTGACGAAGCACTCGACATGCACACCAGCGGCGCCGCCCAACGTGCATTGGACTATTACTTGAAAGCGAATATGTCCGACTCCAGGGCAGACGACACCTTCTTTCACATCAAACCCGGCATCAGCCATGAAGAAGCCCTGGTGCATGCCTCCGACCTGCTGCGCAGTGCAGCCGCTACGGCTTACGAATCTGCGAGCAGCCATCAGGGCAATCAGCGCGACCTGGCGTTTTCAGTGGTGTATCTGATCGATATGGCGAAGGCGATGGTAGAGCGATCGTTGCTACGGCCGCAGGCCGAGGCAAACGTGTGAGGACGCGAAGCAAAAATATTTCTATCCAGTGGATAAAAACATTTGACTTGCAAATGATAATGATTATTATTGGACTCAGCTGATCGCGAGATCAGTCGATAGACCAAGAGACCTTAGGTCGGACTCTTGGAATATCTCCTCATCAGGCTAATCACGGTTTTTGACCCGGCTCTTTGGCCGGGTCTTTTTTTTGCCAGTTTCCCTGGCGTGGCTTCAGGCTAATGAAGACTGTGTGTTGCTTGATGGCGCGCATGGTAGCAAAAGACCATTGCCCAATGAAAGTCGCCCAACCGCTCTGGACGGGATCTTTGAGAAACAGCGCCTGAGAATCAATCTCACCGTTTTCAAGCCGCCGCCGGATCAGGAAGAATGCCCCCTCCCCTGCAACAATTTTGCATCAAGATTTTGCCCAGCCTCTGTGTAATATAGCCGCCACAACTCATATTCAGGCAACCAGACCATGACCGTGGCCTTGACCTCCATCAAGATCAGCACCGACTTCGACAGCGGCAACATCCAGGTCCTGGATGCCAGCGATGCCTATCAGTTGCTGCTGGCGATCAAACCCGATACCCGCAGCCAGCATTTCCAGTGGTTCCACTTCAAGGCCGAAGGCATGCACGTGGGCCACACCCACACCTTCCGCCTGAGCAACGCGAGCCATTCCTCGTATAAAAATGCCTGGAGCGGCTACAACGCCGTGGCGTCGTACGATCACGTCAACTGGTTCCGCGTGCCCACGCGCTTTGACGGCGAGACGCTGCACATCAGCCTTCAAAGCCGCGAGAAACATGCCTGGTTCGCCTACTTTGAACCCTACAGCCGTGAGCGCCACGATTGGCTGATCGACCAGGCCCTGAAACACGCCGGTACCCAACTGCTGGCCACCGGTAAAAGTGTCGAAGGCCGCGATATCCAGTTGCTGCGCCGTGGCAAAGGCGGCGAAGGCCGACTCAAAGTGTGGATCATCGCGCAGCAACACCCGGGCGAGCACATGGCGCAATGGTTCATGGAAGGCGTTATCGAACGTCTGCAACGCGACGGCGATACCGAGCTTAAAAAGCTGCTGGCGGTCGCCGACCTGTACCTGGTGCCCAACATGAACCCCGATGGCGCTTTCCACGGCCACCTGCGCACCAACGCCATGGGCCAGGACCTCAACCGCGCCTGGCAGAGCGCCAGCCAGGAAATGAGCCCCGAAGTGCTGTTCGTACAGCAACAGATGGAAAAGTACGGCGTGGACCTGTTCCTCGATATCCACGGCGACGAAGAAATCCCCTACGTGTTCACCGCCGGCTGCGAAGGCAACCCGGGCTATACGCCGCGCATCGAAGCGCTGGAAAAACACTTTCGCAGCCACCTCAGCGCCTTGACCCGCGACTTCCAGACCACTCACGGCTACACCCGCGACCTGCCGGGCGAAGCCAACATGACCCTGGCCTGCAACGCCGTGGGCCAGAAGTACGATTGCCTGTCGCTGACTCTGGAGATGCCGTTCAAGGACAACGACGATGCACCCAACCCCAAAACCGGCTGGTCAGGGGATCGCTCCAGGCAACTGGGCAAGGATGTGTTGAGTACCGTGGCGGATGTCGCCACGAGCCTGCGCTGATCCATTTACATGGCGCACCTGAAATTTCAGGCAGCCATACGCCCGTGGCGAGCGGGCTTGCCCCGCGTTGGGGTGCGCAGCGCCCCCCATCGAGCAAAACGCGGTGTACCTGATACGGCTCAGCGCCTGGCTTTGGGGCTGCTGCGCAGCTCAACGCGGGGCTTGCCCTAATGCCGTTCAGTTAAGCCAGCGTGATGCTCGAAGCAACGAGCGGTGCGACTTTTCGGTGTACATATCGGTTTGTGCGGTAACGGCGACTTAGGGTTCCGCCCTTACGGCGGGTCACTTTTGGAAAAGAGCCCCAAAAGTAACCAAAAGGGCTCTTGCCCCAACACTCGGCACCTCGCCCAGGCTCGGTGTGCCCGAACGCAGGCTTTGGAGCGTGGGCCGCCGCGATGGGCCATCCTTGGCCCAGCGCGGCTAACCCGGCGTCCTGCCGGGTTACCCACGCTCCAAAACCTGCGTTCGGCCAGCGTGTTTGACGGGGCGCTTCCAGATCAAAAGCAAAAGCAAAAGCGTGGCGGCCTGAGAGCCGACCGAAATGGTCTGCCGAACGCTGTACAAATGTGGGAGGGGGCTTGCTCCCGATGGCGTCGGCCCAGCAAACATTGATGTTGACTGACCCACCGCTTTCGCGGGCAAGTCGAATCGTCGCACCGCCGCTCCCCTGTGGCGAGCAGGCTTGTCCTGCGTTGAGCTGCGCAGCAGCCCCAAAGCCAGGCGCTGAGCCGTATCAGATACACAGCGTTTTGCTCGATTGGGGGCGCTGCGCACCCCAACGCGGGGCAAGCCCGCTCGCCACAGAGGCTCCAGTTTGCTGCGCGACAGCGCTAGGAGCCTCACGCAGTTAGCGCTCAATCTGCTCCAGCATCGCGCCCAGTCATGCTCTGCAACACCCCATCGCGCCGAATCCACCCGTGAAACAGCGCCGCCGCCAGGTGCGCCAGCACGGTAAAAAACAGCACATACGCCAAAAACCCATGGGCCCTGCGCAACAGCGCAAACAACGGCGCATTCGCCGCCACCAAGGCCGGCAACTGCACCGAACTGCTGAGCATTACCGGATCTCCGGCCGCTGAAATCATCGCCCAGCCAAGCAATGGCAACACCAGCATCAACCCATACAGCAGCAGATGAGACGCCTTGGCCGCCAACACCTGCCACAGCGGCAAATCAGCCGGCAGCGGCGGTTGACGCGTGGAAAAGCGCACCACCAACCGCACAATCACCAACGCCAGAATCGCGATGCCCAGCGGCTTGTGCAGGTGCAGCAGCCACTCATGCCGTTCCGATACCGATGCCGCAAGCCCCGCACCGATAAACAGCATGGCAATGACCATCAGCGCCATCACCCAATGCAGCAGGCGCGCCAGCGGCGCAAAAAAACGCGGTTGAGCACTCATGGTTTCGACTCCTGCGGGGCGCTGTGCAGCGGGCTGACTTCACCGGCGCGGCGTAAATACGAACTGGCGTAAGCCGCCGAACGCGCGGCCAGCAATGGGTCACTGGAGGCTTCGATGCCACTCGGCAAAATCAGCGGGTCGAAGTTGATGTCACGGCAATCGCCATCCGCCTGCGGCTGGCTGCCTTGCAGCACCAGCGTACCGGCGTTCAGCACCTTGTGTTCACCGCTCCAGGCCTTGCTTGCGTCGTCCACCGGATCGCCGGGGTTGGCCAGGGTCATGTTCAGTTGCCACCTTAGCGGCCCCGCCGTCAGGCGCTGCACCAGGTCCTTTTCCAGAAAGTCGCTGCCCGACGGGGCGACATCGCCCGCTGCATCCTGACTCTGCGGCACCACGCCCCACCTTACGGCCTGGCGCTTGCCCTCGGCATTCACCAGGTAAAACGCGTTGATGCCGTTATAGGACTCGGTGGCATAACTGGCAGAAGGCTTCGCTGTCTTGACCCACGCCAGAAACGCCGCCGTCTCAGGGTGCGCGGCAAAAAACGCCGGCATGTTCGCCGGGTTCGGCTTGCCGGTGGCCGGGTCGGGCGCACCGGCCTTGAGCATCTGGTAGAACGCCTCGGGCGTGCCCACCGGGAACACCGGCATGCTGTTCATGCCCGTGCGCCATTGCTGGCCGTTGGCCTGGCTGAACTGCACGGCAAAACTGCGGATCGGCACACTGCTGTCCGGCGCGTAGGGGTTGCCGCTGGGCAAGGCGAACCGGCCGATCACCGGCGTCCTCGCCTCGCTGAACACCTGCGCACGGGAGTACGCGCGGGCCTCGGCGCTGCTCTCGAAATATCCCGCCACGCACACGCCTTTGGCATGGTTGCGTCGAAAACCGGGATGCACACCGTTGTTGGTTTCCAGCGCATTGACCAGGGTCTTGGGACGCAGGCGTTGTGGGTCGAGTGTGCCGTTGACGTAGGCAAACGCCCCGGCTACAACCGCAACCACAGCACCGATACCGGCGAGTCGTGCGATCAGGCTCGCCGTGCTCAACGCGGGACGCGGCGGTGATGAGTGATCTACCATGAAGGAACTCCAGGGCCAATGGCCTTAGGGATGAAACATAAGGTCGGAGCATTGAGACGAATGCCGATCCACCCTATTCCCCGGCGCTGGATTTATTTTTTCAGTGCGGGGGAATAACCTTCAACGCCGGACGTCTCTCAAGTCCAAGCGTAGTGGACAGCCAGACGCCCATGCATGCACTCGACGAACCGTTACGTGAACTCATCCCCAGGCTGCGGCGTTTTGCCGTGTCCCTGACCCGTAACGCCAGCAGCGCCGACGACCTGGTGCAGTCGACACTCGAGCGGGCGATCATCAGCTGGGCCGACAAACGCGTCGAAGGTGACCTGCGCGCCTGGCTGTTCTCGATTCTCTATCGCCAGTTTCTCGACGCCCACCGTCGCAGCCGACGCTACGCGCGCATGCTCGAATTCTTCACCGGACGCGACGACGCGCAGCCGTCGGTAGAGCGCACGGTGATGGCCCAGTCCACCCTGCAAGCCTTCGATAAACTCAACACCGAGCAGCGCGCCCTGCTGTTGTGGGTGTCGGTCGAAGGCCTGAGCTACAAGGAAGTCGCCGACATACTCGAGGTGCCCCTTGGCACCGTGATGTCACGCCTGTCTCGCGCCCGCCAGGCCCTGCGCCAACTCAGCGATGGCGAAATTGCCAGCCCTTCCCTGCGGATACTCAAATGATCAGCCTGCCTCCCAGCGAACGCGATTTACATGCCTACGTCGATCATCAACTGCTGGAGAATGATCGCCGCACGATGGAAACCTGGCTGGCCGGCCACCCGGAGGTGGCGGCCCAGGTGCACGCCTGGCAACAGGATGCGCAATTGCTGCGCGCCTCGTTGAGCGGCGCCCTGCAAACACCCGCCAACCCGCAGTTGGACCCGGCACTGATTCGCCAGCGCATCCGGCATCGGTCGCGTCGGCACCTGGCCACAGCCGCCGTGCTGATGATCGCCGTCAGCCTCGGCGGGCTGGGCGGCTGGCACGCCCGCGAAGCCACCCATCCGCCGACGCTGCCAATGACCGATGCGATGCAGGCCTACCGCCTGTTTGCCCAGGACGGCATCATGCCCGCCGACTACAACACCCAGGACAGCGGCACAATGCAAGCCTGGCTCGACCGCTACTTCAACCAGGCCCATCGCTTGCCCGACCTGAGCCAGGCGGGTTTCAGGCCGGTCAGCGGGCGCCTGCTCACCACCGAGCAAGGCGCGGCCGCCATGGTGCTGTACGAAGACCCGCAGGGCCGACGCATCAGCTTTTACATTCGCCCGCCGGGCCCGGGAAACGGCTTCCTGCCCCGTGGCAGTCGCAGCGCCGACGGTCTGCAGGCCGAGTACTGGTCCGGTGACGGCTACAACTATGCGATGGTCAGCCCGGTGGGCCAGCCCGGCACGCCGCTGCTGAAGTTCTAGAAGCCGACGTCGAGCACCACGTTGTCCACATAGACGCCGGCCGGTGGCGTGGTCTGATCGGTGTAGACCCTGGCGTTGTAGTTGTACACCTGGCTGCCGATGCCCAGCCCATTGCCCGGGTTGACTTCGGCCGTCGAACTGGCGCGCCGCGCCGCGCCGACACTGCCCCAGCGCGTGGTGCCGGCACTTTTGAAAATATCGTAGGCCAGGTAGTTGGTGCCGGAAACCATCCGCCGCCGCCCGCCGACACTCACCGGGTTCTGCCCGTCGCTGAGCCCGACGGTATAGGCGCTGCCCTTGGTGCAGGCGATGTTGATGGTCTGTCCGGTCACTGCGGTGAAACCGCTGACCACCGGCGCACTGCCAAAGAGGATATTCGGCGCGGTGATCTGGCAGTCGTTGGTCACCGTCATGCTGACGGTCAGGGTGGCTGTGCCGTTACCGATATCGCGCCCCAGGCAGATGCCGCCAAGGCCCACCCCCGAGCAATAGTTCCAGTTCCAGGCGATGTTCAGTGTCTCGCTGTACAGGCCGGCGGCGACGTTGCTGCCGGTGATAGTGCCCATGTACAGCGGCACGGTTTTCGCGCTAGGCCCTGCGATCAGCCCGATAAGCTGGGCAATGCCGCCCGTGCCGCCAAAATCGAACTGAGTGTTGCGTGCAATCGGAAAGCTCGCGGTATTGGTGCCATAGATCGTGTAGCCGATCACATCACCGGTCGGGCCGACCATGCCGTTGCTGGCCGAGGTGATGGTGGCGTAAAAATGGTCCGACGGCACCAGCAGCGAAATCAACGCCGAGGTGCACGTCAACCCGGCGCTGGTGGTGGAACTGGCCTGCGCAGCCGTGCGTACCGTCATCGAACTGATCGAGCCGAAGCTGGCCGGCACACTGGCCGCCACCGAACACGCCGCCATCGCCTGGCCCGAACACAGCAGCCCCAGACCCAACAGCCATCCCTTGCCCCTCACCCGCATACTCCCCGTTCCTGTCCCTGTGGCGAGCGGGCTTGCCACAACAGCTTTTTCAACAAAGAAAATGGCGCGTTCATTGGCACACCAACGGCCCGATCAGCGGCACGTCCTGTTGTTGCTCGTCCATGTCGAATGTGGCCTGGCAGCTCTGGCCTTCGCCCAGGGTGACCTGCAGCGTGTTATGGGCGCTGAGGTTTTCCAGGTAGACCAGGCCATCCCAGCCCACCACCGCCTGGGTGTTGCTCTGCTCATGCACCACCAGGCTGCCCAGCGGCAATTGCTGATGCTGGCGGTCCACCAGGGTGATGCTCGCGGCAAGCACCCGTCGCAATGGAAACTCCAGCAGGTAGCCGCTGCCCCGACGCACCGAGACCCGCTGCTCGACATTCTGGCTCTGGATATTGGGCGGCAGGTTCAGCGGATCGATCTCGTATTTGGCGCGGTAATACGCACTGCTCCATGGCACCAGCAGGTGGCCATGCCGATCGGTCTGGCCGACCAACTGGTTCTCGTAACGCACCGGAATCCCGGCGAACCCCTGGGTGCTCACCACCACAAACGCGTCGTTGATGCGGTTGGCGGCAAACACGTTGCCACCCATCCAGACGAGTGAGCCGCTGGCGTCCGCCCAGCGCGTTTCGGCATCGCTGCTGCCGTACACGCCGGCCTGCAACTGCACCGACTGCAAGCGCCAGGTCAGGTCAGCCTGGCGATAGGTCGGGCCATCGCCCTGGGCATACCCGAGGTTGTAGCCCACCCCGCCTTCGCTGGGCACTGCGCTGCTGTAGTTGAGGCGCTGGCGACTGGCGCCGTCCTTGCTGCGCTCGGTGCTTACCGCCAGGCTGCCATTGAGGTCGAACGGAATCACCAGTTGCGCCTGCATGGCCCAGTTGCTGTCGCCGATCTCGCGGTTGGCCGACAGGTAAAAGCTGGTGTTGCGCCACAGCGGTTTGCTCCAGCTCAGGTTGAGCAGCCGCGTGCGCGAATCGTCCGCCGCATGCACATCGAAATAGCCCACGCCCAGGCTGCCGAAACGCTGCAGATTGAGGCTCAGGGTGACCTGCTCGCTGCGCTTGCTGAGGCTGGCGTAGGGCGTGTCGACCAGGGTCAGGTCGGCATACTCGTCGCGGCGCTCGACCCGTTGGTACGACAGGCTGTAGCGCGTGCTGTTGTACTGGTAACCCAGGCTCAGTTGCTGGCCGCTACGGCCGTCGAATCGGCTTTGACTGATGGCGGTATTGAGCACGCCGAAGTTGCCCAGGCGCAGATTGCCGCCAAGCCCGCCAAGGGTAAGGTTGCTGGACGCTTCGGCATGGCTTTCCAGGGTCACATTGTCGGAGTAGCCATAGCGAAAGGTGCCGCTGGCCACGCCCGACCCGTAGCCGAAATCGCGCAGGGCATAATCGCGACGCAAGGTACCGGCGGCGACCGAGAAGTCGCTCAGGCCCTGTTGCAGCAGCGTGCTGGTGACGTAGAACGGCACCGTGGTCGACACCTGCCGGCCCAGTGCATCGGTGGTGACCACCACGGCTTCACCGGCGCCATTGATGAACGGAATGTTGGTGAGGGTGTAGGGCCCGGGTTGCAGCAACGCGCTTTCGGATTTGTAGCCGTTGATAAACAGATCCACTGACGACGGCACTGCCGCCTCCCCGGCAAACTGCGGCAAGGGATAGGTGACCAGGTCCGGGCGCACCGCAAAGTCCCGCGACAGCTGCACCCCGCCCAGGCGCACCGAACTGCTCCAGGGCAGCGAGCCGCTGATCAGATCGCCCGCCTCGTAGGTGAGCAAGCGCTCATCATCGGAAAAGCGCCAGGCGGTGTCGTAACGCCGGTAACCGTTATTGAGTGTGCTGTCGCTGATGCCGCCGGCCAGGGTCTGACGAAACTGCCCGGTGGTGGACAAGGTGCCCCAGTTGTCGAACAGCCGCACCTCGTTCCAGGCGGCCAGGTAGCTGCCGCCTTCATCGGTATCGTTGAAATAGACATCGTAGTTGAGCAACGCGCCGAAACTGCTCATGGCCTGGGTGCGCGGGTAGGTGCTGCGGTTGCCGATGAACTGCTCCTGCAGCCAGGACGGTGGCACATCCAGCAGCAGGCGCTGGCCGGTGCTGTCGTAGTCGCTGTGCAGGCCGGGCACCGTATCCAGAGCCACGCTGGGCCCGAAGTCACCGGGCAGGGTCATGCCCACCTCCTGCAATGCACCGGCGGGCACGAAAAGCTGCCCGGCACGCTGATCCACCGCGATCACACGTCCGGTGTCCATCTGGTTGACCACCAACTGCAGAAACAATTGGGCATCGGCGACCGCCTCCATGCTGCTCGGCGGCGGCGGCAGCTCGCCCGCCACCGCTGCGCCCCACAGCCCGCCAGCCACGGCCATCGACAGCCATATGCCGCGAGTCTGACCACAGCTCACCATGGCGTTGTGTCCTTCAATGGACATCTCCCTCCTGTTAACACCCGGGCAACCGCCCGTCCCGCTGCTTCACGCCTACCGCTTGGGCGCCAGGCTCTCCAGTTGCGGCGCACCGTTGATCCGTACCTGTAACGGCTGGTCGGCCGACACGGCGTCCGGCACCGGCCAGCGCATGGTCGCGCCGGGCAGCACATAGCCGAGCAAACCATCGACCAGCGGCCGGGTCTGCCCGTTCTGCTTGAAGGAAGCGTCAGTGAGCCGCGCATGCACGGCGCCCTGGTTACGCACTTCGATGTAGCTGCGCCCGGCCACATTGACCTTGTGCCAGCTCAGTTCCGGCTTGCCCGCGCCCTTGGGGTCACGCTGGCGGGTCGCGTCTTCCTTGCTCCACAGGCCCGCGCCGTAAGCAAACAACGGCACCGAATAGCGCATCTGAAAGCGAATCGCCGCTGCGGTGTTCTTGCCTTCCGGTGGCGCGGGCACCTGCAGCGCGGAGGGGATTTCATCGATGATGATGCGGTAGGCCTGCTCCTGCCCCGGCGGTACTTCCTTGGTGCGGGTCAGCCGCACCAGTTGCTTCTGGCCTGGCTCGATCCTTGCCACGGGCGGGCTGCCGATCACATCGCGCTGGTTCTGGTACTGCTCGTCGAAGTTCTGCTGGCTCCAGGCAAACACGCGCACCTGCAGGTTGGCGGTCTCGGTGCCACGGTTTTCCAGCCACAGTGCGCTGGCCTGCTGATCGGCCTCCAGCACCGGGTCAATCGGCCAGATCAGCACCGAGCTTGCGGCCTGCACAAGCCCGCTCAGGCCCGCGGCAAGCAAGGCAATGCCCACGGCGCACAAGCGCCGGGAAGGTGAACGCATAAAACCACTCCTCATACTCAAATCCCTACCAAGACAGCTGCACCTGCAGCGTGTCGCTGTACGTCCCATTCGGCTGATTGCCCGGCAGTACCACCCGCCCGTAGATCGGCAGACGGATGTTGTTTGCATCGCTGTAGCTCACGCTGACGCTCTGGCTCACGCCCAGGCTCTGGCTGAATGCGGCATCCCGAAATAACTGGTAACCCACCTGCGCACTGCCGCTGCTGTGCTTGAGGTTGCGCCCGCTGGTGCTGTGCAGCCCGCCGTCGACGCTCACGCTCAGTGCCACCCCCGGCGTGCATTGCAGAGTGATGCCACCGGTCATGGCCGCTGTCACGGTGCTGGTGGCCAGGGCGGAATAGCTGCCGTAGTTCAGCGAACCGTAATTGACCCCACCGCCCACGATCAGGCAGCCCGGCGTAATGGTCGCGCTCACCTGGAAGCTCTGGTTGGTAACCGCCGACAACGGCAACGGCAGCGCCAGCCCGAAGGCCAGCAACGCTGTGCGCCACATGGTCAGAACGTCAGTTCAACGGCCACCGTGTCCGTGTAGGTGCCCGCCGGCAACCCTGGTTTGCCGACGGCCCGACCGTACAGCGCAACGGTTTGCGCTACACCGGTGCTGGCGGCCAGGGTCACCACACCGTCAATCGCCAGCAGCGCGGAGTGCCCGCTGTCGGTGTAGAAGTCGTACGGCACAAAGTTGCCGGCGCCGTCGGCCAGGGCGCGGGTGCCGCCCGGCGAGGCGCCGTCATGGGCGCCGGCGCGCACCTTCACCGCCGGCGTGGTGCCGGCCGAACACAGGATCGACAAGGCCCCGCCGGTACCGGTGCCGCCCAGCAGTTGGGCGTCGGCATTGGTGAACAGGCTGTTGATGGTGCCGAAGTTCAAGGCACCGAAATTCAGCCCGGTTGCGGCACCGGAGCCGTTGACCTGACAGCTGGCGATCAACGTCAGGCTGGAGGTGATCTGCCCGGTGACAGTGGTCGCCGCATTCAGGCTGGAGGCCATCGCCAGGCCCAGGGCGCAGACGCCGATTCGCGATACAAGTGGGTGCATGAGAGTCATCCTTTGGGTTTACCAATCCAGTGTCACGGTCAATGTGTCGGTGTAGGTTCCTGCCGGGAGGGCGGTGGTATTGGCCACCACGGCGCCCCACACCGGGATGGTCATTTGCGTGCCATTGCTGGCGACGAAACTGCGTTGCTCGCCGATGCTGTACGGAATACGCCCGAGCGGGTCGGCCATCAGGTGGTAAGCGATTGTCTGGCGCCCGTTGCTCAGGCGCCGAGTGGTGCCGACGGCATTGGTGCCGCCGTCGATGGTCACGGTGAAACTGGCGACCGTCGGGTTGCAGGCGACCATCAACGGCGCGTTATCGCCGGCCGACATGCCGGCCGCCAACGGGTTGCTCCAGGTGGGCCCCTGGCTGCCGAAATCCAGCATGGCGGTGCCGCCGGTCGGGCTGACGGGGGCCACGTCCGTGCCTTTGCTCACCTCGCAACTGGCGGTGATCACCATGCGCGCCTGGATAAAGCCGCTGGCCACCGCCGCCCGGGCATCCGGCGCCAGCAACCACAGGCCGCCCATGGCCATCAGGGTCAAACGACGGCCTACCACGTGACCGTCACCTTGAGCAGGTCGGTGTAGCGGCCGACGGCGGGAATGTCCTTGAGCGGTTCGATGCGGCCGTAGAGCGGCAGGTCGACCGAGCCGCTTTCTGGCACGCGGCCGCTGACCGGCACGTTCACCGGCAACGGGATCAGCCGCGCGGCGTCCGCATAAATACGATAGGGAATGGGTGTGCTCGAAGAGGTGGCATTGCCCAGATAACGCACTTCGCCAGTGCCACCGTGCAGGCCGCCGTCTACGCGCATCTGATACGGCGTGTCGGGGTTGCACTCAAGGCGCGGCTGGCGCTGGCTGATCAACGCCGCACTCAGCGGCCCGGCCGGGTCGTCCAACCGCGGGCCGCTGCCAAAATCCAGCACGCCAAGCTGCTCCACACCCGCACTGCGCGTGGTGCCTACCAACTGGCAACCGCGCTGCACGTCGATACGCACCACAACCTGAAGTTGCGCCGCATAAACCGTGTTGCAGAGCATTGCGCCCATGATTGCCAATACCGCTCGTCCCTTCACAGCACCAAATCCTTATGCGCGGGTGACACCTGTGTATGAGGTTAGCCACTCGGGCGGAATCTGCCAGTCGAGGCAGGATTTAGCCTGGATCATGGCTTTTCGAGACTGCAGCGGTCGCCTAAAGTAGGCCACCACCGCACCCTGGAGTGACTTGTATTGGCCGGTTCCCTGATTCGTCGCCTGCTCGGTAAAAAACCCGACACCCGCACCGACGTATCCATCGCGATGTTCTTTCAGACAAAAGCCGCGCAGCAGGGCTATACCCTCAGTGCCGGCCAGACCCGGGCGATTGCCGCCATGCACCGCGAGACCACGCACCTGCTCGCCGGCCGGCCTACCCGCAGCCTGTATCTGCACGGTCCGGTGGGGCGCGGCAAGAGCTGGTTGCTCGACGGTTTTTTCCAGGCGTTGCCGTTGGCCGAGAAACAGCGCGTGCACTTCCATGAGTTTTTTAGCCGCCTGCACCAGGGCATGTTCCGGCACCGCGCGCAGGACGACGCCCTTGCCGTGACCCTGGATGAATTACTGGACGGCTGCCGGGTGCTGTGTTTCGACGAGTTCCATGTGCACGATATCGGCGATGCCATGCTGATCAGCCGGCTGTTCAAAGCGCTGTTCCAGCGTGGCGTGCTGGTGCTGGTGACGTCCAACTATGCGCCCGAAGGCCTGCTGCCCAACCCGCTGTACCATGAGCGCTTCAAGCCGGTGATCGACCTGATCGCCGCGCGCATGGAGGTGCTGGAAGTCAGTTCACCCGAGGATTTTCGCAGCCTGCCCCAGGCTCACGCGCAACAGCGTTTTACCAGCGGGCACTACGTGTGGCCGGGCACGCCGGCGCAACGCGAGGCGCTTGGCCTGCCCGGGCCGGACGCCGCCGAGCACAGCCTGACGGTGGGCAACCGGCAGTTGACGTGTCGCGGCCATCAGGCGCGCACCATCGCCTTCACGTTCGCCGATCTGTGCGAACAACTCACCGCCGTGATGGACTACCTGTTGCTGTGCCAGGACTATGACCATTGGATCATCGACGGCCTGCCCCACCTCGCCGACTGCCCGATTGCCGTGCAACAGCGTTTTATCAATCTGGTGGACGTGCTCTACGACCGTGACAAACAGCTGACGCTGATCGGTGAACAATCACTGGCACAGGCCATGAGCGGCCAGGCCATCGACCTCGCGCGCACCGCCAGCCGTCTTGGGCAATTGCAACAGGCGTGCCCGCAACCTGCGCCCGAGCCGCTATCATGAGCGCCTTTTTACGCCCCCTTGCCGAGTGACCGCGCCGTTCATGAATACCCTCGCCCAACTCAAGGCCGGCCAATTGGCCGGTGCCACGCGCCTGGACCTGTCCTGCGGGCTGACCGAATTCCCCCGGGAAATCTTCGAACTGGCCGACACCCTGGAAATCCTCAACCTCACGGGCAACGCCCTGAGCAGCCTGCCCGACGACCTGCACCGGCTGACGCGCCTGCGCGTGCTGTTCTGTTCGGACAACGCCTTTACCGAGCTGCCGGCGAGCCTGGGCCACTGCGCGACGTTGAGCATGATCGGCTTCAAGGCCAACCAGATCAGCCATGTACCGGCGGCCGCGTTGCCGCCGCAATTGCGCTGGCTGATCCTCACCGACAACCGCATCAGCCAGTTGCCCGACGAGCTGGGCCAGCGACCGCTGCTGCAAAAACTGATGCTGGCCGGCAACCGGCTGGCGCAATTGCCCGAGAGCCTGGCCAACTGTCAGAACCTCGAATTGATCCGCATCGCCGCCAATCGCCTGACCCACCTGCCGCGCTGGCTGCTGACGCTGCCCAGCCTGACCTGGCTGGCCTACGCCGGCAATCCGGTGGAAATGGCAGCGGACCTCGCAAGCGAGGACGCGACGCCGAACATTGCCTGGACCGAACTGGCACTGGGCGAGGTGCTGGGTGAAGGTGCGTCGGGGATCATCCGCCAGGCGCTGTGGACCCCCCAGGCGCTGCCGGTGGCGGTGAAACTCTACAAAGGCACGATCACCAGCGACGGCTCACCGTTGCACGAAATGCAGGCCTGCATCGCCGCCGGCCTGCACCCCAACCTGATCAAGGTGCGCGGCCGCGTGGTCGGCCACCCCGATGAACAGGCTGCGCTGGTGATGGACCTGATCGAGCCGAGCTACCGCAACCTCGCTGCCCTGCCGAGCCTGGCGTCCTGCACCCGCGACATCTACGCGCCCGCCACCCGGTTCAGCCTCGACGTGGCACTGCGCATGGCGCGCGGTATCGCCTCGGTGGCGGCGCACCTGCACCGGCACGGCATCACCCATGGCGATCTGTACGGCCACAATATTCTGTGGAATGAAGCCGGGGAGTGTCTGCTGGGGGACTTTGGTGCCGCGTCGTTCCACGCCATGGCCGACACGCTGGAGACCCGGGCCTTGCAGAGGATTGAAGTGCGAGCGTTCGGCGTGTTGCTGGGGGAATTGCTGGAGCGGGTTGACGGCCAGGTGAGCGACGAACTGCTGGCACTGCACAAAAACTGCTGTCAGCCCGATGTGCTGGCGCGGCCCGGCTTCGAAGACATCGAAGCCCTGCTCGATGCTCTCCAACACCGCTAAACAACGGTGCCTCTGTGGCGAGCGGGCTTGCCCCGCGTTGGAGTGCGCAGCGCCCCCAATCAAGAAAAACGCTGTGTGCCTGACACTGCTCAGCGCATGGTTTTGGGGCTGCTGCGCAGCCCAACGCGGGGCAAGCCCGCTCGCCACAAAGCCCGCTCGCCACAGGAATGTGACTGCCTGAAACTTCAGGTTTTAAAATCAATAAGTTATTTTGTGTTGGATAAGAGGGAGCAAGCTCCCTCCCACATTGGGTCTGCGTTTTCCCAGTGATCAGCCTGCCAAACCGACAAACATGTCCTGCACATCGTCGTGGTTATCCAGGCCTTCGAGGAACGCTTCGACCTCGGCCATCTGCTCATCGCTCAACCCGGTCACCGGGTTCTTGGCGATATAGCCCAGCTTGGCCGACAGCACGGTGAAGCCCTGCTCCGGCAGCGCTTTCTGCACGGCGTCCAGGTCGGTGGTCTCGGTGATAAACAGGCTGGTGCCTTCTTCTTCACCCTCTTCAAAATCCTGGGCACCGGCTTCGATGGCAGCCATCTCGGGATCGGCGTCCGGGCTGTCCGGCGAGGCTTCGATCAGGCCGACATGGTTGAAGTCCCAGGCCACCGAGCCGGATGCGCCGAGTTGGCCCTTGCGGAACGCCACGCGGATTTCCGCCACGGTGCGGTTGATGTTGTCGGTGACGCATTCGACGATCAACGGCACCTGATGCGGGGCAAACCCTTCGTAGGTCACGCGGTGGTACTGCACGGTTTCACCGAGCAGGCCGGCGCCCTTCTTGATCGCGCGCTCCAGGGTTTCCTTGGGCATCGAGGCCTTTTTGGCCTGCTCCACCACCAGACGCAGGTGGGCGTTGGTGGCGGTGTCGGCGCCGTTGCGCGCGGCAATGGTGATTTCCTTCACCAGCTTGCCGAAGATCTTGCCCTTGGCATTGGATGCCGCTTCTTTATGTTTGACTTTCCACTGTGCGCCCATGACTCACTCTCTAACTGTCCATGGCGCCGAAACGTCTACTGGCCGGCGCTTTGGGGGCAGAGTTTATAGCGCAGCCACGCTTCCTTCCAGCAAAAAACCCTCAGGGCGCCAACTCGAAAACCGCCTGGATCATGCGCTGCGAGCGCCGCCGTTGCAGACAGCCGAGCAAGTGCCGGTTGACCAGGCCATCGCCCTGGATCGGCACCGCGCGCACCCGCGGGTCGGGGCTGACTTCAATCGAGGACACCACCCCGACGCCCAGTTCGGCCGCGACCGCTTCGGTCACCGCTTCACGGCTGTCCAGTTCCAGCAACACCCTGGGCTGCACATCGGCCGCCCGGCAGGCGTCGTCAAAGGTGCGCCGGGTGATGGAGCCAGGCTCGCGCAGCACCATGATCACGTCATGCAACTGCTTGAGCGCAATACCTTCGCGCAGGCTCGCCCACGGGTGCGCCGCCGGCACCAGTGCGCAAATACGCGACTCACTCAAGGGCTGCAGGTGCACGCCATTGCGCGGCGCCACTTCGGTGAGCACGGCCACATCCGCGTGCTCGGCCAACAGCGCTGCCAGGGTTTCCTGGGCATTGCCCAGGCGCAGGTTCACGGTGATACCCGGATAGCGCGCACGCAGGCTGGCAATCATCGGCATCACCAGGTGCGGGCCGTCCGCCGCGACTTCCAGGCGTCCGCTGAGCAGTTGGCGATTGGCCTCCAGCAGGGTCTGCGCTTCGTCCACCAGGCCGAAGATCGCCCGCGTGATTGCCGCCAGGCGCGTGCCCTCTTCGGTCAATTCCACCCGTCGTGCGGTGCGGCGCAGCAGTGGAATCTGATAGTGCTCTTCCAGCGCCTTGATGTGCCCGGTCACCGCCGGCTGGCTGATAAACAGCCGCGCCGCCGCCCGGGTAAAGCTGCCCTCGCGAGCCACGGCGTCAAACGCCCGCAATTGAAACAGATTCATGATTATCGGCCTCACTGATGGCTCGCATAACAACAAACAATTTGATTGATGACAAGCCAAACTGCAATTTAGGCGCCGTAGCTTTCACACCAACGCCTCGCGAGAACCTGAAATGACCACTGCCGCGCCGCTCCTGCTGACTCCCGGGCCCCTGACCACCTCGCTGCGCACCCGCCAGGCGATGCTGGAAGACTGGGGCTCATGGGATGCGCGCTTCAATCAACTCACCGACAGCGTCTGCGCCCGGCTGCTGACGATTCTCAACGGTGCGGACAGCCACCATTGCATCCCCCTGCAGGGCAGCGGCACCTTCGCCGTCGAAGCCGCCATCGGCACGCTGGTGCCCCGCGACGGCAAGGTGCTGGTGCTGATCAACGGCGCCTACGGCAAGCGTCTGGCGAAGATCTGCGCGGTGCTCGGGCGCACGTTCAGCACCTTCGAAACCGCCGAGGACGCCCCCACCACCGCCGCCGATGTGGACCGCCTGCTGCACGCCGACAGCCGCATCAGCCATGTCGCCCTGGTCCACTGCGAAACCAGCACCGGCATCCTCAACCCGCTGGCGGAGATTGCGCAGGTGGTGGCACGTCACGGCAGGCGGCTGATCATCGACGCCATGAGCTCGTTCGGTGCGCTGCCCATCGATGCTCGCGAAATACCCTTCGACGCGCTGATCGCAGCCTCGGGCAAATGCCTGGAAGGCGTGCCGGGCATGGGCTTTGTGTTCGCACGGAAAGCTGCGCTGGCCGCAGCTCAGGGCAACAGCCACTCCCTGGCGATGGACCTGTTCGACCAGCACAGCTACCTGGCCAGCACCGGCCAGTGGCGCTTCACCCCGCCGACCCACGTGGTTGCCGCCCTGCATGAGGCGCTGCTGCAATTTGACGAAGAAGGCGGCCTGCCCGCCCGTCACCGGCGCTACGCCAGCAACTGCCAGGCGCTGCTGGACGGCATGGCCGCCCTGGGCCTGCGCAGCTTCCTGCCGGCCGCCATCCAGGCACCGATCATCGTCACCTTTCACGCCCCGCAAGACCCGCGCTATCGGTTTCAGGACTTCTACGAACGGGTCAAGGCCCGCGGCTTCATCCTGTACCCCGGCAAACTGACCCAGGTGGAGACGTTTCGCGTCGGCTGCATTGGCCACGTCGACGCCGCGCACATGCAAGCAGCGGTCACCGCGATCGGTGAAGCGCTTCTACTAGACACCAGCCTCCACAGGACTTGAACCATGCAGTATCAAAACCCCAACACCCTGCAAGCCGTGATCCTCGACTGGGCCGGCACCGTGGTCGATTTCGGCTCGTTCGCGCCCACGCAGATTTTCGTCGAAGCCTTCGCCGAATTCGGCGTGCAGGTGTCCATCGAAGAAGCCCGTGGCCCCATGGGCATGGGCAAGTGGGACCATATCCGTACCCTCTGCAACCAGCCGGCGGTGGCCGAGCGCTACCGCCAGGCGGTCGGCCGCACGCCCACCGATGCGGACGTGACCGCGATCTACCAGCGCTTCATGCCGTTGCAGATCGAAAAAATCGCCGAGCACTCGGCGCTGATCCCGGGCGCCCTCGATACCATTGCGGAACTGCGTGTGCAGGGCATCAGAATCGGCTCCTGCTCCGGCTATCCCCGGCAGGTCATGGACAAGGTGGTCGCCCTGGCGGCGAGCAACGGTTATGTCGCCGACCACGTCGTGGCCACCGATGACGTCCCCAACGGCCGCCCGTGGCCGGCCCAGGCCCTGGCCAACGTGATCGCCCTGGGCATTGACGATGTGGCGGCGTGCGTGAAGGTCGATGACACCGTGCCGGGCATCCTCGAAGGCCGTCGCGCCGGCATGTGGACCGTGGCGCTGACCTGTTCCGGCAATGCGCTGGGCCTGACCTACGCGCAGTTTCTGGCCCTGGACAGCGCCACGCTCACCACCGAGCGCATGCGTATCGAAGCGATGTTCGCCGGCTCGCGCCCGCACTACCTGATCGACACGATCAACCAATTGCCGGCGGTGATCGCCGACATCAACGGGCGCCTGGCGCGCGGTGAGATGCCCCAGGGCGCCTGACGCAAATAAGGAAAACGGCATCCCGGACGCGCGCCGCGGCTGAATCAGGCATACAGTAAACAGACTCCGTCGCCAAAGAACGGAAACATGCCCTGATGAGTGAGGAAACCAGCGATGCCGTGGAAAAATTCCGATACGCGCTACAGCACCATGTCGATTGCGCTGCACTGGTTGATGGTGGTGCTGCTGGCGGTGGTCTATGCCTGCATCGAATTGCGCGGGCAGTTCCCCAAGGGCAGCGGCGCACGCACGCTGATCGTCGAAATGCACTTCATGTTCGGCCTGACCGTGTTTGTGCTGGTGTGGCTGCGATTGTTTGCGCGCAGCCTGGGGGTTGCGCCAAAGATCGTCCCCGCCCCGCCGCTATGGCAGCGTCTGCTGGCCAGGCTCACGCACACCGCACTCTATGCGCTGATGATCGGCATGCCGATCGCCGGTTGGCTGATCGTCAGCGCCGAAGGGCACTCGGTGATGTTCTACGGGATGGAATTGCCGCCGTTGATCGCCGAGAACAAGGCATTGGCCAAGGAGATCGAGGGCTGGCACGTACTGTTCGGGCAGATCGGCTACTGGCTGATCGGGCTGCATGCGCTGGCAGGGATTTTTCACCATTATGTGATGCGCGATAACACGGCGTTGCGAATGCTGCCAGGCAGGCGGCAACCGGTTGAGTGACACACCGCTGTCGGGAGCATGAGCGATTTCAGGCAACCACACTCCTTTGACGAGCGCGCTCGCCACAGAGGCTCCAGTTTGTTGCGCCACATTGCCAGGCAGAGCCTCCCGCAGGGTGTCGCATCAGGGATTGAATCCGCGGCGGCCCTGAAGGCCGCCGGTGTGGATGAAGATCAGGCGGGTGCCGGGGGCGAAGCGGCCGGCCTCGATCTGCTGTTTCAGCGCCAGCAGCGCCTTGCCGGTGTAGAGTGGCTCCAGCGGCAGGCCGCATTGCTGTTGCGCGGCGTCAATAAACGCCAGCAACAACGGGTCGACGTTGGCAAAGCCGCCCCTGCTCGCGTCCAGCAGTTCATAACCTTGCGCCACGATTGACTGCACAGTGCGCGCCACACCGTGGTCATCCGGCACGGCCAGTGCGCCGTACACCGGATGGCCGCCCGCCTCGGCCAGCACCAACCCCGCCAACGTGGTGCCGGTGCCGGCGGCCAGCCACCAGGCGTCATAGTCGTCCCAGCCCAACGCATTCAACTGCGTACGCGCCTGTTCGACCAATACCCCACATCCCAACGCCCCGGTCAATCCGCCACCGCCCTCGGGCACCGCATGCAGGTGGGGATAGTGCTCATGCCACGGTTCCCAGAACCGCGGTTCGTGACGCGCACGATAGCCGTCATACCCCAGCCAGTGCAGGTGCATGCCGAACGCTTTGAGGTCGAGCACCGTGGGCGTGTCCTGCGGGTGACCGCGCAACAGGCCGACCGTGGCAAAACCGAAGCGCTGGCCTGCCGCCGCCAACGCGTGCAGATGGTTGGAGTAGGCACCGCCCAGGCTGATGATGCCGCTGGCGCCGGCCTGCCGCGCCTGGGCCAGATGCCCGCTGAGCTTGAACCATTTGTTGCCGCTGATCAGCGGGTCGATCAGGTCCAGGCGCAGCACCGCAAGCTCGACGCCGCGCAGCCAATCAAGCTGCACGGGTTCAAGGGGCGCGTGGGGGAGCCAGTCGAAGGGGGCCATCCGGGTGGCACCTGCGCGAAAAAGGGGCGGTAGTCTAACACCGCCCCCGCCCGGGTCTTACAGCTCGGCGGCGAGGCGCGAGCCCTGGTTGATGGCGCGCTTGGCGTCCAGCTCGGCCGCCACATCGGCGCCGCCGATCAGGTGCACGTTCTGACCCGCCGCGACCAGACCGTCGTGCAGTTCGCGCAGCGGGTCCTGCCCTGCGCAGATGACGATATTGTCCACCGCCAGCACCTGGGGCTCACCCTCGGCGCCGATGCGGATATGCAGACCGTCGTCATCGATCTTCAAGTACTCGACGCTGTTGAGCATCTGCACCTGCTTGTTCTTGAGCCCCGTGCGGTGGATCCAGCCGGTGGTCTTGCCCAGGCCGTCGCCGACCTTGGAGGCCTTGCGTTGCAGCAGGAAGACTTCACGCGCCGGCAGGTGCGGCTGCGGCTTGATCCCGGCCACGCCGCCACGGGCCTGCAGTTGGGTGTCGATGCCCCACTCCCGCCAGAACGCGTCGCGGTCCAGGCTGGTGGACACGCCCTGATGCACGAGAAACTCCGAGACGTCGAAACCGATGCCACCGGCACCGATCACCGCAACGCGTCTGCCGACCGGCTTGCGTTCGAGAATCACGTCCAGGTAGCTCAACACCTTGGCGTGGTCGACTCCCGCAATGGCCGGAGTACGCGGTGCAATACCAGTGGCCAGGATGATTTCGTCATAGCTGCCCGCCGCGAGCTGCGCGACATCCACGCGCGTGTTCAGGCGCAGCTCGACCTCGGTGGTTTGCAGCTTGCGCGTGAAGTAACGCAGGGTTTCGAAGAACTCTTCCTTGCCTGGCACACGCTTGGCGATGTTGAACTGGCCGCCGATTTCGCTCGCCGAATCAAACAGCGTCACCTGATGGCCGCGTTCGGCGGCCACGGTGGCAGCGGCCAACCCGGCCGGGCCTGCGCCGACCACGGCGATTTTTTTGCGGTGGGTGGTCGGTAAATAGTTGAGTTCGGTTTCGTAACATGCGCGCGGATTGACCAGGCAGGTGGTCAGCTTGCCGCCAAAGGTATGGTCCAGGCAGGCCTGGTTGCAGCCGATGCAGGTATTGATCTCATCGGCACGCCCGGCCGCAGCCTTGTTGACGAACTCCGGGTCGGCCAGAAACGGGCGCGCCATGGAGACCATGTCCGCATCGCCCTGGGCAAGGATCTGCTCGGCAATCTCCGGGGTGTTGATGCGGTTGGTGGTGATCAGCGGGATCTGCACCGCGCCACGCAGCTTGGCCGTGACCTTGCTGAACGCACCCCGTGGCACCTTGGTGGCGATGGTCGGGATTCGCGCTTCGTGCCAGCCGATGCCGGTGTTGATAATCGTCGCGCCGGCCTGCTCGATGGCCTTGGCCAGTTGCACGATTTCTTCCCAACTGCTGCCACCTTCCACCAGATCAAGCATCGACAGGCGAAAGATGATGATGAAATTCGGGCCGACGGCTTCACGCACCCGACGCACGATTTCCACCGCCAGGCGCATGCGGTTCTCGTAGCTGCCGCCCCAACGGTCGGTGCGGTGGTTGGTGTGGGCGGCGAGGAACTGATTGATGAAGTAGCCTTCGGACCCCATGATTTCCACGCCGTCGTACTCGGCGACCTGGGCCAGCCGCGCGCAGGTGACGAAATCCCGAATCTGTTTTTCGATGCCCTCTTCGTCCAGCTCCCTGGGCTTGAACGGATTGATCGGCGCCTGAATCGCGCTCGGCGCCACCTGCTTGGGGCTGTAGGCGTAACGGCCGGCGTGAAGGATCTGCATGCAGATTTTGCCGCCAGCTGCGTGCACCGCCTGGGTGACGATTCTGTGCTGGTGCGCTTCTTCCTCGGTGGTCAGCTTGGCCGCGCCGGCATACACCCCGCCTTCATCATTCGGACCAATCCCGCCGGTGACCATCAGGCCGACGCCGCCTCGGGCACGCTCGGCGAAGTAAGCTGCCATGCGTTCGAAACCGCCGGGTTTTTCTTCAAGGCCGGTGTGCATCGAACCCATCAGGGTGCGGTTGCGCAAGGTGGTAAAACCCAGGTCCAACGGGGCCAGCAGGTGCGGGTAGGCAACAGCGGTCATGGTACAGCTCCACAACGGATCATCACGGGACGTGAGGTATTCGAATGACACCCCATCGGTTTATGTCCCACAGACTAAGAGGCGATGGACTGCCGCTCAATGACCCAAACTGACAACTTATTGACCGAAATGCACAGCGCCGTATCTGTCACTTCACTGCGCGCACTGATGTAGCGCCCCTATCAACCCGATCCAATTTGCTGACTTCATTAAACCGCGCGACGCCATCATTCTGCTACCAAGCGGCCATCCGGGATTTGCCTGGAGCCCCTGTCTTCCACCTGTTTAATGCCGCCGTGCATTTACCACGTCCCAATCCTGGCCATCGGAGGCCCCCAATGACTCTCAGATCATTGAATATTGCACGCCGCGCATTCGTCTGCTTTGGCTTGATCACCCTACTGCTGTTCAGTTTCGCCGGTTTTTCCTACGTGCAGATCGGGCACTTGCGCAGCGCCGAGCAGGATATCGAGACCAACTCGCTGCCCAGCATTCAAGTCATCGACGATATTCAAATCGCCTTGCTGCACATCCGCCTTGAAAGCATTCGCATGCTCTCACGCGCGACTGAAGAGGTGCGCGCAGCGTCATTGAACAAGGTTCAAGAGGGTTTGCAGACGCTCACTTCACGCACGGAGTTCTATCGCACCCACCTGATATCGGGAACCCAGGACCAGGACCAGTTTGAAAAAACCAATCAGGTGATGAACAGCTACATCGAAGGGTTGAATCGCGTCATAGCGCTGGACACGTCCAATCACGAACAGGCAGTGGCGATGGCCAACACCGAACAGATGCAGCTTGGCAATGACTACCAGGAGCAACTGACGCTGCTGCGCGAGCAAAACGCGCGTCAAGCCGCTGAATCCGGCAAGGAGGCCGGCAACGTGTACGATCACAGCGTCAGCGTCCTGATCGCCGTGCTGCTCGCCGCCGCCATCCTCACCGTCATGCTCGCGACGTTCTTTACCCGCAGTATTGTCCGTCCGATGACCTCATCGCTGCGGTTGGCAGAGGACATTGCCGAGGGCGACTTGACCCATGGGCTTGAGGTCAGTGGCTCGGATGAAGCCTCGCGCCTGATGAACGCACTCAACCTGATGCGCGAAAATCTGCGCAACACGATTCTGGAAATCTCGGGAGCCTCCGCCCAATTGAGCACGGCAGCGGTGGAGATGACCGCGATCACCGAGAATGCCGATCGCACGTTGCAACAGCAGAACAGCGAAATCGAACAGGCAGCAACGGCCGTTAACGAGATGAGCGCTGCCGTTGAGGAAGTCGCCAGGAACGCCACTTCCACCTCCGAGGCCGCCCAGCAGTCGAGCCTGTCGGCAGACCTGGGGAACACGCGTGTGAACGAAACGCTGATCGCCATGCAAAACCTGACGGGCCTGGTTGAATCGTCTTCGGATCAAGTCAAAGTGCTGGCCGGGCAGGCACAGGACATCAGCAAAGTCTTGAGCGTTATCCGTGCCATTGCCGAACAGACCAACTTGCTGGCATTGAACGCGGCCATCGAAGCCGCGCGCGCAGGCGAACAAGGACGCGGATTTGCGGTGGTGGCCGATGAAGTGCGGGCGTTGGCGCATCGCACACAAACCTCGACCGAAGAAATCGAGCACATGATCACTGCGATCCAGGTAGGCTCACGCGCAGCCGTCGACTCAATGAGCAAAAGCACATCACAGGTTCACAACACCCGAGACACGGCCGAACAGGCAGGCCAGTCCCTGCGCCAGATCACCGATTCGGTGCTTGAAATCAATGATCGAAACCTGCAGATTGCGACCGCGTCCGAGGAACAGGCGCACGTTGCACGTGACGTTGACCGCAGCTTGATCAGCATCCGTGACCTTGCCATTCAGAGCAGCGAGGGTACTCGCCAGACCTTGACCGCGAGCAACGAGCTCTCACGTCTGTCCGTCAACTTGAACGGGCTGGTGCTGCGCTTTAAAACCTGACGCGCTGCCCGGCACACGCCACCTTGTTCATTGCCCTTACAGGATTGAAAAAATGCCCAATTCCTTATCCGAGTTGACTGAACAAGCGCGTGTGCCCGAGGTGGATGAGGTGCTCGACAGCATCGTGGCCATGGTGTCGGCGCATTTTGCGGCGCCGACTGATGCAGGCAGACGCACGCCGATGAGCGAGCAGGACAACCTGTTTTTGCATAACGCCGCCGCAGTCGCCGCCGCCCGCCTGGACTTCATTCACGACAGGCACTTCGTCGATGCGCTGACCGGGCTGCCCAATCGCGCGTGTTTTGAACGCGACGTTGCCAGAGAAGCGGCAGGCCTGCCGCAACGTCTGGCCATACTGGTCGAGCCATTGACCGCATTCGGCATGGACAGGCTGGTGAAAGCCCTGGGCCTGGACTGTTTCGTCGAGTTCATGCTGGGGGTAAAAAATGTACTCGCCGCTGTACTGCCCGGGCATGCACGCCTGTATCGCGCCGGCACGCTGAGCTTCGCCGTGCTGATGGAGGATGGCCCCGAGGTTGACCTGCCCGCACTTATCCAACGACTCACCGCCGCTCTGGCGCAGCCCGTGCACTTCCAGAATGTGCCGGTGTTCGCCGACGTGGGCATCGGCGTGCTCAGGATCGGCCCCAGCGCCCTGCCCCCTGTCGATAACGTGCGGCTGATGGCCAGCGTGACTGACACGGCACGGCGCTCCGAGCACCGGTGGCTGTATTACGACGCCACCATCGATGCCCACGCACAGCGCAGTGCAATGCTGCTTCACTCGATCGAGTCCGCATTGCTCGCGCCGGACCAGCTACGCCTAGAATATCAGCCTCGAATCAATCTGGCCGACAAACGCTGTGACTCGGTCGAAGCGCTTTTGCGCTGGACGCACCCGGTACTGGGAGAAATCGGGCCGGCCGAATTCATCGGCCTGGCGGAGACCACCGCCGCCATCCGGCATATCACCAGTTGGGTGGTGAGAAACGTGTGCAAGCAGATAGACGCGTGGCGGAGCCAGGGTCTGCACCTGAACGTGTCGCTCAATGTGTCGTCGATAGACCTGACCGATGGCCAACTGATTGATGAGCTGACCCACTCACTGGCGCAGTTCAACCTGGCGCCGCAATGCATTGAACTGGAGTTCACCGAAAGCGTGCTGATTCCCGACTTCGACGCCGTCCAGCACCAGCTCATGCGCCTGCACCGGTTGGGTGTGGCCATCGCCATCGACGACTTTGGCAGCGGCTACAGCAACTGGCGGTACCTGCGGGACATCCCGGCAAAAAGCGTCAAGCTCGATCGCTCGCTGCTGGTGGATCTGCGGCCCGACACCAGCAATTGGCATATCGTCAAAGGCATCATCAGCCTGGCGCGAAACCTCAATCTCACCGTGGTGGCCGAGGGCGTGGAAACCCTGTTGAACTACCGGCTCTTGCGTGACTGGCAGTGCCATCAGGGCCAGGGCTATTTCTTCTGCAAACCCCTGTCGCCCGACGCCCTGCGTGAATGGATAGCCGGCGGGCAAGCCTTTGCGGGCGGCAAAGAATAAAGCCGGGCAGGAACCAAGCCGGACGATCCGGTTCCAACGCGCAGGCGTCAACATTGGCGAAACTGCCGTCGGTGCCAGGAAAAAGCTGCGCATCGCCCCAATAATTCCTGTAACCCGCTGACTCTGTGTATCCTCATTCGCACTTCAGTCGAAAATTCATGCCCCGTCCCAGGTTCGTTGTCCGTTATCCATGCGTAAACTCTTAGCCCTCACCGTCACCATGGCCCTGGTTGCCGCCCTCACCGCCTATCTGGTCTGGACCCAGGATCGCCCTGTGGCGCATTACCTGTCGGACCTGCGCATCAATGTCGCCGTCAACCAGGGCCAGCCTGCCGACCGGGGCAACCTGCTGGGCATCCAGCCTGAGCTGTTCCCCGCCGATTACCAGAGTGTGGAGCGCCTGCACCTGAAACTCGCAGCCTATCTGCAAAAGGCGCGCGACCAAGGCTTTATCAACGACAAAACCATCGTGGTCATGCCCGAACATATCGGCACCTGGCTGATGCTCGGCGGCGAAAAAAACGAGTTGTACCAGGCCACGCATTGGCAGGACGCGATGAGCTGGCTGTCGCTCAGCAACCCGCTGTCGTTCGCGCGGGCATGGATCAGCGCCACCGGCGACAACCGCATGAACGACGCGTACCTGCGCATGAAAGCCGAAACCATGGCGCGCGACTATCAATTGCTGTTCGGCGGGTTGGCCAAGGAGTTCGGTGTAACCCTGGTGGCCGGTTCCATCGCCCTGCCCAACCCGACTATCAGCCAGGGACAACTGCAGGTCGGCCATGGCGCGCTGTATAACGCCAGCGTGGTATTCGCCGCCGACGGCCTGGCAGTGGGCCAGCCACAACGCCAGTTCTACCCGATCTACGACGAGCGCGGTTTTATCGAGCCGGGCGATGAAAACATCGTCAGCGTGGTCGACACCCCGGCCGGGCGCCTGGGCATCCTGATCGGCAGCGACAGCTGGTACCCCGACAACTACCGCAAGCTCAACGAACAAGGCGCGCAACTCATCGCGGTGCCGGCCTATGTGATCGGTCGGGATACTTGGGACCGCCCATGGCGCGGTTTCAAAAGCGTGTCCACCCCCACGGAAATCAGCCTCAAGCCCGAAGAACTCAGCGAGGGTCAGGCCTGGCATCGCCTGACGCTGATCAGCCAGCAACCGATCAGCCAGGCCACCGCCGGCATGAGTGTGTTCCAGCGTGGACAGTTCTGGGACCTGGGCAGCTCCGGCCAGAGCTTTTTGAGCAGCAACGGCCAGGTGTTTGCCGACGGCAGTGCCCGTGGCGCACGCCTGCTGAATATCTGGCTGTAACAGCGTGAAGCCGGTGCGCCTTGGGGACTTGTCGGTCGGCTTCGTGCACAGCCTGGCCGACGCGATCCAAAGCCATGGCCTTGATCCGCAACCGCTGCTGCTGCAATACGGATTTGACCCGGCGCGCCTCGCTGAGGCCGGCGCACGCTTGTCGATCCCGCGCTACATGCGCCTGGGCCATGCGGCCATCCAACTCACCAACGACCCGGGGCTGGGCCTGCGCATGGGCAGGCTCAGCCGGCTGAATCAGACGGGCCTGGCGGGCGTCACCGCCGCCCAGGCGCCTACGGTGCGCGAGGCCGCTCGCACGCTCACGCGCTTCGAAGCGTTGTACGGCTCCAACTATCGAGGGCAGTCGAGCTTTCACGAAGATGCCGATGGCGCGTGGCTACGGTTCTATTCCATCAGCCCTTACAACGCCTATAACCGCTTTGTGGTGGACTCGATCATTGCCGGCTGGCTGCAGCAATTGTCGAGCCTGGCGCGACAGCCCGTGCAAGCGCAGCGCATCGACATCGAATTCGACGCGCCGGACTACCACGAACAATACAGCGTGTTGGCGGACGGCCCGATCCACTTTGGCGCCGAGGCCAACCAACTGCGACTGAGCCGACAGAGCCTCGCCCTGCGCAACCCACAGCATTGCCCGAGTACCTGGCAGCTGTTGCTGCAACTGTGCGAAAGGGAATTGGAGCAGCTTACACGCACACGCAGCCTGCGCGAGCGCATCACCCGTTTGCTCGGGCCAATGCTCAATGGCGGCCGGGAACCCGACCTTGAAGAAGTGGCAGCACGCTTGCAGCTGCCGACCTGGACACTGCGGCGCAAACTGGCCGACGAAGGCACTCAATTTCGCGCCATTCTCAACGACACTCGCCGCGACCTGGCCATGACCTACATTCGCGATACGGAACTGGCATTTGGCGAGATCGCCTACCTGCTCGGTTTTGCCTCGGCCCAGGCGTTTCAACGGGCCTTCAGGCGCTGGAACAACCAGACCCCAGGGGAATTTCGCCGCAGTCAGCGGCATTCCGCCTGAAGTCGGGGGTTACAACTCGGTGGCGTCGTCGACCGGATCCAGTGGATCCAACTCAAAGGCCTGATACTCCAGCAGTTCTTCCTGATAATCGTCCATGGTGGGCTCCTTTTTGAATGGACAGCGATGACAGGTTAATGACCTGTATCACCAGCCTAAAGTGCCGTCATGACGAAAAAAAGGCAACACCGTGAAGTTCCTGCACTTCAGAATGTGCGGCTTTCCACTGTATACAAGGCTCAAGGCTGCGTTGGCAGCGGCGGAATCGCCTCCGTGGGCGCGGGCAGGTTTGGATTGGTCGGCGCAGGTGCCGGCTCGGTTGCAGGCGCCGCCGCCGGTTCTGCCTGCGGCGCAATCGGCGCTGCCTCAGGTGGCGGAGCGAGCGGCTGCGACGCGGCCGGCTCTTGATTCGGCGTTTCGACCTTCTCGGCTGTCGGTGTCGCCAACGGCGCAGCCTTGGGTTCCGGCATGCCCAGGTCTGCCTTGGGCGTCTCCGGAATGTGCGCCGCCTTTTTCACTTCCTGGGGCAGGAACACGTCCACCAGCGCAAAGTAGCGGTCATAGAACTTGGGCGCTGAAACCGTCTCACTCGCCACTTTCACCATCGAGTCGTCGGTGGACCCGATAGGCATCGACACCGAGCCCAGCACGCCCACGCCGAGGCTCGCAGAGTTGTTGACCTTCTTCAGCGCGTAGCGGTCCTGCAAGGCGTTGGCGAACATCGTCGAATGCTTGCCACTGCCATCATCGGCGCACACCACGTTGAAGCTGATCTGCAGGTGCGTCTCGCCGGTCTGCTGAAAGCTCTTGTTGCCCACCACCAACTTCGGATCGCTGCTGGTGATGATATAGCCCTGGCTGAGCAATGCACGCCGGGCGGCTTCGCACGCGGCGACGTCGCTGACCGGGTAATCACGGGAAAACGTGCCGGAGTCGTCGAAGTTCTCATGCTCATAAATAGCGGTCTTGGGTGACGAGCAGCCCGCAGCGCCCGCCAGCACCAACGCCAGCCCGAGGCCACGCAAGTGAAATGATATCGACATCGAAAATCCTGAGAAAAACAGTCCGGCCGGTATTGTGCAACAGAACGGTCTCCGGGCGCGCGCATTCCTGTCAGGAAAAATTCCAGGGCCCTCACACATCGGCGCTTCAATATTGGATCAACAGGCGCAAAAAAAAGACCCCGGCCTTTTCAGGACGGGGTCTTTTTGTTCAAGCCGACATCAGTACTTCTTGATGTCCGCCTGCGATTCCAACTGCTTGCGGTACGCAGCAAAGTCCTGCTGACCAACACGGGAAGCGAGGAAACGACGGTATTGCGCCTTTTCTTCATCCGTTGGGGCAGCCGCTTCGTTGACACCGTTCAAGCGCACCAGCACCAGGCTGCCGTCAGCCAGGGTCACGGTGGTGAAGGACGGCTTGTCCTTGGCCGCAGGCTTGGGCATGCGGAACAGGGCCTGCAACACAGCCGGGTCAATCCCTTCCTGGCTACGGGTAGCCGCTTCGGTGACTTTCCAGGCCTGACCATCAATAGGCTGGTTCAGCGCGGTCTTGCCATCACGCAGGCTAGCGATCAACTCGTCGGCGTGGGTTTTGGCAGCGGCGATTGCGCGCTCCTTGGTCATCTGTGCACGGATCGCGTCAGACACTTTTTCCAGCGGCAGTTGCGCAGGCTTCAGGTGTTCCTTGGCGCGCAGCACGATGATGGTTTCAGGGTCCAGCTCGATGGCGCTGCTGTTGGCGCCTTCATCCAGCACTTCCGGGCTGAACGCAGCAGTTACCACGGCACGGTTGGCTGCAACACCTTCGCCACCTTCACGGCCAAACGGCGCAGACGTGTGCACAGTGAGCTTCAGGTCCGACGCCGGCTGGGCCAGGTCGGAGGCTTCGAAGGCCGCATCTTCCAATTGCTTGGTGGCTTCGACATAACGCTGTTCAACCTGCTGGGTCTTCAGCTCGCGGGTCAGCTTGTCTTTCAGACTGGCAAACGTCGGCACCTGAGGTGCTTCAACGCCCAGCAGCTTGATCAGGTGCCATCCGAACGCACTGCGTACCGGCGCCGAAACCTGGTCCTTGTTCAAGGCGTACAAGGCCGTTTCGAAGTCCGGATCGTAGACGCCAGGGCCGGCAAAGCCCAGATCGCCGCCATTGTTGGCCGAACCTGGATCCTGGGAGAACTCCTTGGCCAGCGCCTCGAATTTCTCGCCCTTGGCCAGGCGTGCCTGGATCTCTTCAATCCTGGCCTTGGCCTGTGCCTCGGTGACCTTGTCGTTGACTTCAATCAGGATATGCGCGGCACGACGCTGTTCAGCGAGGTTGGCGATTTCTTTCTGATAGGCCGCCTGCAGCTCATCATCCTTGACCGTAACCTGGTCGAAGAAAGACGACTTCTTCAGCTCCAGATAGTCGATGACCACCTGGTCCGGCGTCATGAACTCCTTGGCGTGCTGGTCGTAATAGGCCTTGACCTCGTCGTCGGTGAGTTTCACCGCCGCAGGGTCAGCCTTGATGTTGACGGTGGCGAAGTCGCGGGTCTGTTTTTCCAGTCGGGCGAATGCCAGCACTTGGGCGTCGGTCACGAAACCACTGCCGGCGATGCCTGCGCGAACCTGGCCGATCAGCATTTCCTGAGTCAGCATCTGACGGAACTGCATCCGGGTATAGCCCAGTTGACGGATCACCTGGTCAAAGCGCTCGGCGCTGAACTTGCCGTCCACCTGGAATTCCGGTGTCTGCAGGATCACCTGGTCCAGAGCCGCTTCAGAGAAGCCGAACTTGGAATCCGCCGCGCCTTGCAGCAGCAGCTTGCGATCGATCAAGCCCTTGAGCGCCGCTTCGCGCAGCAGTTTCTCGTCGAGCATGGAAGCGTCGAAATCCTTGCCCAGCTGTTGCATCAGCTGGCGCCGTTGCATGTCGACAGCCTGGCTCAGCTCAGTCTGGGTGATTTCATCACCGTTGACCTTGGCCACGTCCTGCTTGGTGTTGGTCGAGGCCTGGAAAATGGCCTCGATACCGGTGAACGCCATCAATGCGACGATGATCCCGATAATGGTCTTGGCAATCCAGCCTTGTGAATTGTCCCTGATATTTTGCAGCATGCGTCCCCCAGAAACGGTTGAACTTCAAAAATTGGCAACCGTGGAGCGTGGGTAGAATCCGGATAGAAGAAAGGCGCATCCGAGGATGCGCCTTCTCGTAACTGGCGGAGCGGACGGGGGTTTGAACCCACACCCCCGGCGTGCGACCCAATGGATACGTGGGTCAGCTGCCGCTCCGCTGCCAGGCCAGACCTGCGTCTGGCCCGGGTAGGCAAGGCGTGAACGAAGCTTAGTTAACCGCTTCTTTCAGGGCTTTACCGGCTTTGAAACCTGGTTTCTTGGCAGCAGCGATTTGCAGTGCTTTGCCGGTCTGTGGGTTACGGCCAGTGCGAGCTGGGCGATCAGTCACGGAGAAAGTACCGAAGCCTACCAGTACCACGGAGTCGCCAGCCTTCAGAGCGCCAGTGACGGATTCGATTACTGCGTCCAGCGCACGGCCGGCAGCAGCTTTCGGGATATCAGCGGATGCAGCGATAGCATCAATCAGTTCCGACTTGTTCACTCTAAGTCCCCTTATATATCTATTGAGTATGATTCTAAGTTTTTTTGTAACAGCAAAAAACGGTGCTGAATGGCCTACAGACACTTAAGAGCCGCTTTATAACAAGGGCTCTAAAAAGCTGTCAAGGAAACCCCCAAGGCTTCAACACATTAATGCGTGCTAATTCTTTCCTTGGAATCAGACTCGCGTTTTTCATCCTTGGCGACTATCTCCGGAGCCACATCCGGCAAGGGCTCCGGCGCGTATTGCAGCGCAATTTGCAGGACTTCGTCAATCCATTTAACCGGTTTAATCTGAAGATCCTGCTTGATATTGTCAGGAATTTCCTTCAAGTCGCGAACATTCTCTTCAGGAATGATCACGGTCTTGATGCCACCCCGGTGTGCCGCGAGCAATTTCTCTTTAAGGCCACCAATGGCCAGCACCTGACCGCGAAGGGTAATTTCCCCGGTCATGGCCACATCGGCACGCACCGGAATGCCGGTCAGAGCCGATACCAACGCGGTGCACATGCCTACGCCAGCGCTGGGGCCGTCTTTCGGGGTCGCGCCTTCCGGCATATGGATGTGAGTGTCGTGCTTCTCATGGAAGTCCAGAGGGATCCCCAGGCTGCGAGCGCGGCTGCGCACCACGGTCTGCGCGGCCGTGATGGACTCGACCATCACATCCCCCAGGGAGCCGGTCTTGATCAACTGACCCTTGCCCGGAATCACCGCCGCTTCAATGGTCAACAGTTCGCCGCCCACCTGGGTCCATGCCAGCCCGGTCACCTGGCCAACCTGATCCTGCTGCTCGGCCAGGCCATAGCGGAATTTACGCACACCGAGGAAGTGCTCCAGTGAGTCGGACGAAACCTTCACCGAGAAGCGTTTTTCCAGCGCATGTTCCTTCACCGCCTTGCGGCAGATCTTCGCGATCTGGCGCTCAAGACCCCGTACACCGGCCTCGCGGGTGTAGTAACGCACGATGTCGCGGATTGCCTCGACCTCGAACTCGATCTCGCCTTTTTTCAGACCATTGGCCGACGTTTGCTTGGGCGCAAGGTACTTGACCGCGATGTTGATCTTCTCGTCTTCGGTGTAACCCGGCAGACGAATCACCTCCATCCTGTCCAGCAGCGCCGGCGGAATGTTCATGGAGTTGGAGGTGCACAGGAACATGACGTCGGACAGGTCGTAGTCGACTTCGAGGTAATGGTCATTGAAGTTGTGGTTCTGCTCGGGATCAAGCACTTCCAGCAACGCCGACGCCGGATCGCCACGCATGTCGCTGCCCATCTTGTCGATTTCATCAAGCAGGAACAGCGGGTTACGCACCCCGACTTTCGTCATCTTTTGAATCAATCTTCCTGGCATCGAACCGATGTAGGTACGGCGATGACCACGAATTTCCGCTTCATCACGCACGCCGCCAAGCGCCATGCGCACAAATTTACGATTGGTGGCACTGGCGATCGACTCGGCCAGGGACGTTTTACCCACGCCAGGCGGACCGACCAGGCACAACACCGGACCGCGAATCTTCTTCACACGCTTTTGCACGGCGAGGTATTCGAGGATGCGCTCCTTGACCTCTTCGAGGCCGTAGTGGTCGGCATCCAGGATTTCTTCGGCACGGGTCAAATCCAGACGCACCTTGGTCTGGGCCTTCCACGGCACCTGCACCAGCCAGTCAATGTAGGACCGCACCACGGTGGCTTCAGCCGACATCGGTGACATCTGCTTGAGCTTGTTCAGCTCGGCGGTCGCCTTGGTCAACGCATCCTTGGGCAGGCCGGCGGCATCGATACGCTTTTTCAGCTCTTCGATTTCGTTGTGGCCTTCCTCGCCGTCGCCGAGCTCTTTCTGAATGGCCTTCATCTGCTCATTCAGGTAGTACTCGCGCTGGCTACGCTCCATCTGCTTCTTCACGCGGCCACGGATGCGTTTCTCGACCTGCAGCAGGTCGATTTCCGCATCCAGCAGCGCCAGCACGTGCTCGACACGGGCCGACAGATCGATGATTTCGAGGATGTCCTGCTTCTGCTCGATCTTCAACGCCATGTGCGCAGCCATGGTGTCGACCAGGCGGCTCGGCTCATCGATGCTGTTGAGGGACGACAACACTTCAGCCGGGACTTTCTTGCCCAACTGCACATACTGCTCGAACTGCGAGAGCAGGCTGCGTACGAATACTT
Source organism: Pseudomonas sp. PvP025 (assembly GCF_017832155.1). NCBI lineage: Bacteria > Pseudomonadati > Pseudomonadota > Gammaproteobacteria > Pseudomonadales > Pseudomonadaceae > Pseudomonas > Pseudomonas sp. PvP025. The sequence continues at coordinate 2,000,368 of NZ_JAFIBJ010000001.1, forward strand.
CGGACTCGCGCTCAGGCGCTTCGACTTCGTCGATCAGCGCCACTTCAGCGCGCAGGTGACCGTCCACTTCCATGAAGCGCTCGACCGCACCGCGCTGCTCGCCTTCCACCAGCACCTTGACGGTGCCATCAGGCAGCTTGAGCAATTGCAGGACAGTGGCAATGGTACCGACGCGATACAGGGCGTCTTCGCCCGGATCATCATCAGCAGGATTTCTCTGGGCCAACAGCAGGATCTGCTTGTCGCCCGTCATCGCGGCCTCGAGGGCTTCGATAGACTTCTCGCGCCCCACGAACAGCGGGATAACCATGTGCGGATAGACGACGACATCACGCAACGGCAGGAGAGGCAATTCAATGGTTGTCTTCATGATTTCGCCTCTATGACAGTTGAAAAATAAGCATGAAACCAAGATGGGGGCTGCATGCAAAAAAAACAAGCTTATTGCCAGCAGTTAAACGCAGTAAACGCTCGCAGGTAAAAACCCAGCCAAAACAAAGGGGCCCCTGGAGGCCCCTTGTTTGCATCGCGGCTGCAAACGCTTACGCGTCTGGCGCAGCCTTGGCAGTCGGCTCACTGTTTTCATAGATATACAGTGGCTTGGACTTGCCTTCTATAACGCTTTCGTCGATCACCACTTTACTCACTTCGGACTGCGAAGGGATCTCGTACATGGTGTCGAGCAACACGCCTTCGAGAATCGAGCGCAGACCGCGAGCGCCGGTCTTGCGCTCCAGTGCCCGCTTGGCCACCGATTTGAGCGCGTCGGTACGGAACTCCAGGTCTACACCTTCCATCTCGAACAGCTTGGCGTACTGCTTGGTCAGGGCGTTTTTCGGCTCGGTGAGGATCTGAATCAAAGCAGCCTCGTCCAGCTCGTCCAGCGTGGCCAGGACCGGCAGACGACCAACGAATTCCGGAATGAGACCGAACTTGACCAGATCGTCAGGCTCGACTTCACGCAGGGACTCGCCCACCTTCTTGCCTTCTTCCTTGCTGCGCACTTCTGCACTGAAACCGATGCCGCCACGGGTGGAACGCTGCTGGATAACTTTCTCCAGCCCCGAAAATGCACCGCCACAGATGAACAGAATGTTGCGCGTATCCACCTGAAGGAATTCCTGCTGCGGGTGCTTGCGGCCGCCTTGTGGCGGTACGGAAGCAACCGTGCCTTCGATCAGCTTCAACAGGGCCTGCTGCACGCCTTCACCGGAAACGTCCCGGGTGATCGACGGGTTGTCGGACTTGCGCGAAATCTTGTCGATTTCGTCGATGTAGACAATACCCATCTGGGCCTTTTCCACATCGTAGTCGCACTTCTGCAGCAGCTTCTGAATGATGTTCTCGACGTCCTCACCCACGTAGCCAGCCTCGGTGAGGGTGGTGGCGTCGGCGATGGTAAACGGAACGTTCAGCAGGCGGGCCAGGGTCTCTGCAAGCAGGGTCTTACCCGAGCCTGTAGGACCGATCAGCAGGATGTTGCTCTTGCCGAGTTCGACTTCGTCGCCTTTCTTGTCACGCTGGTTCAGACGCTTGTAGTGGTTGTACACCGCTACGGCCAGAACCTTCTTTGCACGCTCTTGACCGATGACATACTGGTCAAGGATGCCGCTGATTTCTTTAGGCGATGGCAATTTATGCGCGCTGCTTTCGGCCTGGGCTTCCTGCACCTCCTCGCGGATGATGTCATTGCACAGGTCGACGCACTCGTCGCAGATAAAGACCGAGGGACCGGCAATCAATTTGCGTACTTCATGCTGGCTTTTGCCACAGAAGGAGCAATAGAGCAGCTTGCCGTTGTCCTCGCCGTTGCGGGTGTCAGTCATTCGTTCGATCCAAATCCGATAGGCTTGCAACACAAGATGAAGGCTTATGCGGGCTTTTTCAAGCCCGCCGATGATCGGACAAACCGATCAGCCTTGTTTTGCGCTGCTTATATTAGGCTGGGCGCTTTTCGATCACGGCGTCGATCAACCCGTACGCACGTGCGGCTTCGGCGCTCATGAAGTTGTCGCGATTGGTGTCGCGCTCGATTTCTTCCAGGGTGTGACCGCTGTGCTTGGCCATCAGCGTATTGAGGCGCTCGCGGATGAAGAGAATCTCCTTGGCGTGGATTTCGATGTCCGACGCCTGGCCCTGGAAACCACCCAGTGGCTGGTGAATCATCACTCGCGAGTTCGGCAGGCAGAAACGCTTGCCCTCGGCACCCGCGGTCAGCAGGAAGGCGCCCATGCTGCAGGCCTGGCCGATACAGGTCGTCGACACGTTCGGCTTGATGAACTGCATGGTGTCGTAGATCGACATGCCCGCCGTTACCGAACCGCCTGGGGAGTTGATGTACAGATGGATGTCCTTGTCCGGGTTTTCCGCTTCAAGGAACAGCAGCTGCGCACAGATCAGGTTGGCCATGTAGTCCTCTACCGGACCCACCAGAAAGATTACTCGCTCCTTGAGCAGGCGCGAGTAGATGTCGTAGGCGCGTTCGCCACGAGCGGACTGCTCGACAACCATCGGGACCAGGCCGCCTGCGGCCTGGATATCAGAGTTCTGCTGAATATAGGAATTACGGAACATGCTCTGCAGTTACTCCCAAATAGTCATGTCTTGAAAACGCATAAGCCAGCGCGAGGCTGGCTTATGGTTGAATTTCCAACGAGTTGGACAATCAGTCGGCTTGTGCTGCTTCCGCCGGCTTGACTGCTTCTTCGTAAGAGACCGTCTTGTCGGTCACCTTAGCCTTCTGCAGAACAGTATCCACAACTTGTTCTTCCAGCACAACCGAACGTACTTCGTTCAGTTGCTGGTCGTTCTTGTAGTACCACGACACAACCTGCTCAGGCTCCTGGTAGGCCGAAGCCATTTCCTGGATCATCTCACGCACGCGGTCTTCATCAGGCTTGAGGTCGAATTGCTTGACCACTTCAGCCACGACCAGACCCAGTACAACGCGACGCTTGGCTTGCTCTTCGAACAGCTCGGCCGGCAGTTGGTCAGGCTTGACGTTGCCGCCAAACTGTTGAACAGCCTGTACGCGCAGACGGTCCACTTCGTTGGACAGCAGAGCCTTTGGCACTTCGATCGGGTTGGCGGCCAGCAGACCGTCCATGACCTGATTCTTGACCTTGGACTTGATAGCCTGACGCAGCTCGCGCTCCATGTTCTTGCGAACTTCGGTGCGGAAGCCTTCGATGCCGGATTCCTTGATACCGAATTGAGCGAAGAACTCTTCGTTCAGCTCAGGCAGCTTGGGCTCGGACACGGTGTTGACCGTGACGGTGAACTCGGCGGCTTTGCCGGCCAAATCCAGGTTCTGGTAGTCAGCCGGGAATTCCAGGCTCAGCACGCGTTCTTCGCCGGCCTTGGCGCCAACCAGACCGTCTTCAAAACCCGGGATCATGCGGTTGGAGCCCAGCACCAGCTGAGTACCCTTGGCGGAGCCGCCAGCGAATGCTTCGCCGTCAACCTTGCCCACGAAATCGATGTTCAACTGGTCTTCGTTCTGGGCGGCACGTTCGGCCACTTCAAAACGGGTGTTCTGCTTGCGCAGGATGTCGAGCATGTTGTCCAGGTCGGCATCAGCCACTTCGGCGCTCAGGCGCTCGATTTCGATACCGTCGAAACCGGCAACTTCGAACTCCGGGAACACTTCGAATACGGCAACGTATTCCAGGTCCTTGCCCGCTTCCAGGGACTTGGGCTCGATGGAAGGCGAGCCAGCCGGATTCAGCTTTTGTTCAACCACAGCTTCGTAGAAGGAAGCCTGGATCACGTCACCTACCGCTTCCTGACGCGCATCAGCACCAAAACGGCGCTTGATTTCGCTCATTGGCACTTTGCCTGGACGGAAACCAGCGATCTTGGCTTTTTGGGCGGTCTGCTGCAGACGCTTGTTGACCGCAGTCTCGATACGCTCAGCCGGCACGGTGATGCTCATGCGGCGCTCGAGAGCAGTAGTATTTTCAACAGAAACTTGCATGGATATTCCTCGTTGCACAGACATTAGCCGGCCATTTCCGACCCCAATCAAGGGCATGCATTCTAGTGGGTCAAACTCAAGAAGTCACCCTGCTGAAAATGCGCGCGAAAACAGCCGCCGTTTTATCGGTACGAAGGCACTGACGGACTTCGCCCCGGTGACAAATACAGCCAATCGCGCCAGAGCTCTGCGCCGCCTCTTCTATATAGCAAAGAGGCCATTCATCTCCCTGACGACCCTCCCTGCTGACAGGGACGGCAGGCAGCGCGGCATCATCGAGACACAAAAACGATGAAGCGCCCTGCCCTTGCGACCCAATACCTGCAGCCGCCGAATTCTCGAACCGCCAAAACCAAAAAAGGCGCCAGACTGTTAAATCTGGCGCCTTTCGAATATGGGGTGGACGAAGGGGATCGAACCCTCGACAACGGGAGTCACAATCCCGTGCTCTACCAACTGAGCTACGCCCACCATCTAGCATCGACGAAGCACTCAAACAACTTCTTCGTCTGGCCTCATCAAGCCCAGTGGCTCGATGACGCTTGATTGGTGCGGATGAAGAGACTCGAACTCTTACGCCTCGCGGCGCTGGAACCTAAATCCAGTGTGTCTACCAATTCCACCACATCCGCGCTTGCAGCTCTTAAAGCAAAGGCGCCAGATGGTTAATCTGGCGCCTTTCAAAATATGGGGTGGACGAAGGGGATCGAACCCTCGACAACGGGAGTCACAATCCCGTGCTCTACCAACTGAGCTACGCCCACCATCTAGCGCTACTTGTGCCAAAGCTGCCTAATGGCGCACCCGGCAGGACTCGAACCTGCGACCATCCGCTTAGAAGGCGGATGCTCTATCCAGCTGAGCTACGGGCGCCTTATTAATCTGTACTCTTGGAGGATTACAAACTAAGTGCTTTCCAGCCTTGCAGAACAACGATTCTGCTCGACCTTCTTAACCAGTGCTAGGCTGTGCCCGACAAGTGCGACGAATAGTATAGAGGGCCCGGAAACCCGTCAAATCTTTTTTGAAAAAAACTGATTTTATTTAAGGGCTTAGGGCAATTTGCGGACCAAGCGCCTTTGCCCTCACGCCTCGGCGTGCGAGAATGCGCGCACTTTTCTTCCCCCTCTCGATGGTTAATCACGCGTAATGACTGCACAACTTATAGACGGCAAATCAATCGCCGCCAGCCTGCGCCAGCAGATCGCCAAACGCGTCACCGAGCGTCGCGAGCAAGGCCTGCGCACGCCGGGCCTCGCGGTGATCCTGGTGGGCAGCGATCCTGCCTCTCAGGTTTATGTCTCGCACAAGCGTAAAGACTGTGAAGAGGTCGGCTTTATTTCCAAGGCCTACGACTTGCCCAGCGACACCACTCAACAGGCGCTTACCGACCTGATTGACGGCCTCAACGACGACCCGCGCATCGACGGCATCCTGCTGCAACTGCCACTGCCCGAACACCTGGACGCGTCCAAACTGCTCGAACGCATCCGCCCGGACAAAGACGTCGACGGCTTCCATCCTTATAACGTCGGTCGTCTGGCCCAGCGTATCCCGCTGCTGCGCCCGTGCACCCCGAAAGGCATCATGACGCTGCTCGAAAGCACCGGGGTCGACCTCTACGGTCTCGACGCGGTAGTGGTTGGCGCCTCGAATATCGTTGGTCGCCCGATGGCGATGGAGCTGTTGCTGGCCGGCTGCACCGTGACCGTTACCCACCGTTTCACCAAGGATCTGGCCGGCCATGTCGGTCGTGCCGACCTGGTCGTGGTCGCCGCCGGCAAGCCGGGCCTGGTGAAAGGTGAGTGGATCAAGCCAGGCGCCATCGTTATAGACGTGGGCATCAACCGTCAGGACGACGGCAAGCTGGTGGGCGACGTGGTGTATGACACCGCCCTGCCCCGCGCCGGCTGGATCACACCGGTACCGGGCGGCGTGGGTCCGATGACCCGCGCCTGCCTGCTGGAGAACACGCTGTACGCCGCAGAGACCCTGCACGGCTAATAACCTTGCGGACTGAAAAAGCCCTGCGTTATCGCGGGGCTTTTTATTGCCTGCTGAAAAACTGTTTTTTGTTATTTTTTAAGCACTTTCGTCTGGTTCTGGAAGAACATTCGACAGTTATCCATCCATACTCCTAGAATGTAACGTCATTTTTCTTACCAGCCGTTTCCCCAGCGGTCTTTCATTACTTTTTAGCGAGTTCACCCGCGTGAAAATTCGTCTTTCTCTCGTCAGTCTTTTTTTCGCTTTGACCGGCACATTCGCCCACGCCGCCGAAACCACCCAGGCCCCGCGTGACACTTCCAAACTGCAGATCGCTTCCGGCAGCGCCATGCTGGTGGACTTGCAAACCAACAAAGTCATCTATTCCAGCAACCCCGACGTGGTGGTGCCCATCGCCTCGGTGAGCAAGCTGATGACCGGCCTGATCGTGCTGGAAGCCAAGCAGAACATGGACGAGTACATCGATATCAACATCACCGACACGCCGGAGATGAAAGGCGTGTTCTCCCGCGTGAAGATCGGCAGCCAGATGCCGCGCAAGGAAATGCTGCTGATCGCCCTGATGTCCTCGGAAAACCGCGCCGCCGCGAGCCTGGCGCACCACTATCCGGGGGGTTACGCAGCCTTTATCGCGGCGATGAATGCCAAGGCCAAGGCGCTGGGCATGACCAGCACCCATTATGTGGAGCCCACCGGCCTGTCGATCCACAACGTGTCGACCGCCCGCGACCTGAGCAAGCTGCTGGCCGCCGCACGGCATTACCCGCTGCTCAGCCAGTTGAGCACCACCAAGGAAAAGACCGTGTCGTTCCGCAAGCCCAACTACACCCTGGGCTTCTCCAACACCGACCACCTGATCAACCGCGCCAATTGGGACATCAAGCTGACCAAGACCGGCTTCACCAATCAGGCCGGCCACTGCCTGGTACTGGTGACCAGCATGGGCAACCGCCCGGTGTCACTGGTGATCCTGGATGCGTTCGGCAAATTCACCCACTTTGCCGATGCCAGCCGTATTCGCAACTGGGTCGAGACCGGCAAGAGCGGTTCGGTGCCGGATGTGGCACTGCGCTACAAGGCTGACAAGAATCTGAAAAGTCGCCCGAATGCGGCGCACGTGCAGCGCTGAATAACGCAGCAGGCGCCAATGTGAAGCAGCTCCAACGGTGGGACGGGGCTGGCTCCCCCCACCGTTATTTGCATGCCAACCGTCTATTTGTGTTCGGCCAACACTTTGAGCGCCTGGGCCGCTGCCTGCTCCTGCCCGGCCTGGGCGGTGGCATTGGCGGCGTCGCGCCAGCGCTGCGCATCGACATTCGCCGGCAACTGACTCGGGCGCTGGGTCAGGATTGCCCAACTCCCGGCGCTGTTCCATTTCGATTCGAAATCACTGAAGTCCATCAACAGGCGCCGGTTCATGCCCGAACGCAGCAACACCGTGCTCTTCTGCTGGTTGAAGCCGACCACCACCACGTACCGCGCGTCCGACCACAGCCCGCCACCCAGGCGCGCCATCACCGGGTAACCCGCCGCCACCTGCGCCAGCACCGCCGTCAGCCTGGCATCCAGCGGGTACACCATCAGCCCGTATTCACGCGCCAGCACCTGCATGTTGCGCGCAAGGTCCGCCTCGGCGCCGGGCAAGTGCAACGGTTTATCCAGCAGGCCCGGTGTCATGACAATGCCTTGTTGCGACAGCATGCTGGCTAATGCCGTGGGACCGCTTTGATAGGCCTCGCTGCGAAAGGTCGGCACGCCGTTGAGTTCGACGCGTTCCGGCAGGCCCGCGAGCTTCGAGGGGTGCGACGAACACGCCGCCAGCCCCAATGCACAGGCCAGCAACAAGGTGGGTTTCAGGTTCGAGGGTAAGCGCAATTTTCTACTCTCTTGTTCAACCGCCGATGAGGGCTCAAATCATAGCCCAATCACGCGCTCACCACGGCCGTGGTTATAGCAAACGAGTTGGACGCCATGACCATTGGTCAATAACAGGCAACCGCCACGTCGCTACACTGTCAACCAAGAAGACCGAGTGTGCCCCGTGCGGGCGAGAGGAGGCCGGAATGAGCCTTGTAACAACCATTGCGATGTTGATCTGCGGTTGGCTGGCGGTAGCCGCCGCCATGTTGTGGGGGGTATTGCGCATTGCCCGTCGGCACCATCACCCCCACGCCACCCCCGTAAAACCGCAAAAGGCGCGGTGCGCCACGCCTAGCCAGGCATGCAACTGAAGTCCTGAGTCGCCGCTACCTCCTTGCCGTGCCCATCCATCAGGGCTGCGCGCACGGCGGTGCCCAGGCTGGACTCCACCAACGTGTAGTGCTCACCCGCCTTGAAATGCCTGTACTCGACCCGGCCCTGGCAGTCCTGCTGATTGTCGTCGCCCGCCGGCTCCTCGAATAACGTCACGTCCAGCCGATGGTCCCCCGGTGTCACTTCGAAAAAGCGCCCGTCGTCCACGCGCTTGCCGTCCACCCGCTCGGCCATCAGGTCATTCGGCGTCTCTTCCTTCAGGCCGATCCACGCATCGCCCGGATCCGCCTTGGGGACAGGGCCCGCGCAGGCCGACAGCAATACGGCGACAACAGGAATCAAGTACAGCGTTTTCAATGACATGACAAAGCTCCGAAAAAGACAGTTGCGATGGGCAACAAGCTTGAAGAGCGGTCGTTCGCAGAACAAATGAATAGAGATGAAGCAATCTTAAGCCGCTGACTAAATCTTCCTTCATCTGGCTGAAAGGTGCGTGTTAGGTGGGTCGCCCAAGACTGCCGGGGTTTGCAATCCCGCCTTTTTGGAGAGTCACGCATGCTCGGGCTGGTAAAGACCGCACTGCACAAGCCGTACACCTTCATCGTGTTGGCCATCATCATTTGCATCATCGGGCCGATGGCGGCCCTGCGTACCCCCACCGATGTGTTCCCGGATATCGGCATCCCCGTGGTTGCGGTGGTATGGCAATACAACGGCCTGTCGCCGGACGCCATGGCCGGTCGGGTGATCTACACCTACGAACGCGCCTTGAGCACCACCGTCAACGACATCGAACATATCGAATCGCAATCGCTGCCCGGCATGGGCATCGTCAAGATTTTCTTCCAGCCCGGCGTGGATATCCGCACCGCCAACGCCCAGGTCACCGCCGTTTCGCAAACCGTGCTCAAGCAGATGCCACCGGGCATCACGCCGCCGCTGATCCTTAATTACAGCGCGTCCACGGTGCCGATCCTGCAAATGGCGTTTTCCAGCCCCAGTCTCTCGGAAGCGAAGATTCGCGACCTGGTGCAGAACAATATCCGCCTGCCCCTGAGCGCCCTGCCCGGCCTGGCCATGCCCACCCCCATGGGCGGCAGGCAGCGCCAGATCACCCTCGACCTGGACCCGCAGGCCCTGGCCGCCAAAGGCCTGTCGGCGCAGGACGTGGGCACGGCCCTGGCGCTGCAGAACCAGATCATCCCGGTGGGCACCGCCAAGCTTGGCCCCAACGAATACACGATCCTGCTCAACAACAGCCCCAAGGCCATCGACGAACTCAACGACCTGCCGATCAAGACCGTCGACGGCGCGCTGATCACCATCGGTCAGGTGGCCCATGTGCGCGACGGCTCGCCGCCGCAGACCAACATCGTGCGCGTCGACGGCCACCGCGCGGTGCTGATGCCGGCGCTGAAAAACGGCAGCATCTCGACCCTGTCGATCATCGACGGCATCCGCCAGATGCTGCCGCGCATCAACGAAACCCTGCCGCCGTCGCTGAAGACTTCGCTGCTGGGCGACGCCTCGGTGTTCGTCAAACAATCGGTGGGCAGCGTGGCCCGGGAAGGCATCATCGCTGCGCTGCTGACCAGCGCGATGATCCTGCTGTTCCTCGGCAGTTGGCGCTCCACGGTGATCATCGCCGCGTCGATTCCGCTGGCCGTGCTGTCGGCCATCGCGCTGCTCGCCGTCAGCGGGCAAACGCTCAACGTGATGACCCTCGGCGGGTTGGCGCTGGCGGTAGGGATTCTGGTGGACGACGCCACGGTGACCATCGAAAACATCAACTGGCACCTGGAACAGGGCAAGGCGGTGAAGACCGCGATCCTCGACGGCGCCGCGCAGATCGTCGGCCCGGCCTTCGTTTCGCTGCTGTGCATCTGCATCGTGTTTGTGCCGATGTTTCTGCTGCAAGGCATCGCCGGCTATCTGTTCCGGCCGATGGCGCTGGCGGTGATGTTCGCCATGGCCAGCTCGTTCATCCTCTCGCGCACCCTGGTGCCGACCCTGGCGATGTATTTGCTCAAGCCACACGCACCGGAGCCGGGCCCAGGCCAGCATCCGGAAGACGCCTTCATCAATCACCATGAGGGCGAGCATCACCCGCAGCCGCGCCATCGTGTGCTGCAATTGGTGGTGAATGTCCAGCAGGGCTTCGAGCGCCACTTCTCGAACCTGCGCGATACCTACCATGGCCTGCTGAGGCTCGCCCTGGGCCGACGCAAGCGCTTTATCGCAGGCTTTCTCGCCTGCGTGCTGGCTTCGTTCCTGCTGCTGCCGAGCCTGGGCGAGGACTTCTTCCCCGCCACCGATGCCGGTGCCCTGGCGCTTCACGTGCGCCTGCCGCTGGGCACGCGCATCGAAGAAAGCGCGGCCGCGTTCGACCGCATTGAAGCGCGCATCCGCCAAGTGATCCCGGCCACGGAGCTGGACACTATCGTTGACAATATCGGCATACCGCTCAGCGGCATCGACATGGCCTACAGCAGCAGCGGCACCATCGGTCCGCAGGACGGCGATATTCAGGTCAGCCTGAAAAAGGATCACGCGCCCACCGCCGACTACGTCAAACAACTGCGCGAAGCCTTGCCGCAAAGCTTCCCCGGCAGCCAGTTCGCGTTCCTGCCTGCGGACATCAGCAGCCAGATCCTCAACTTCGGTACGCCGGCGCCCCTGGACATTAAAATCTCCGGGCGCAGCGATGCCGAAAACCGCGCCTATGCCGTGGCACTTGAGCGTCGCTTGCAGCATGTGCCGGGCATCGCCGACCTGCGCCTGCAGCAGTCCACCGGCTACCCGTCGTTGCAGGTGAATGTCGACCGCCTGCGTGCCAATGGCCTGGGCATCACGGAAAAGGACGTGACCAACAGCATGGTGGCATCGCTGGCCGGCAGCTCCCAGGTGGCGCCGACGTTCTGGCTCAATCCGGCCAATGGCGTGTCGTATTCGATTGTGGCGGCGACGCCGCAATACCGCCTCGACAGCTTGCCGGCGCTCGAAGCGCTGCCGGTGACCGGCGCCGACGGCCAGTCGCAGATCCTCGGCGGCGTTGCCAGCATTTCCCGCACCCACAGCCCGGCCGTGGTGACCCACTACAACATCCAGCCGACCCTGGACCTTTACGCCAACGTGCAGGGCCGTGACCTCGGCGGCGTCGCCCGTGACGTACAAACCGTACTGGACGACACCGCGCACCTGCGCCCCAAAGGCGCGACGATCAGCCTGCACGGGCAGATCGATGCACTGCACGAAGCCTTTACCGGCTTGAGCGTCGGCCTGCTCGGCGCGGTGCTGCTGATCTACCTGTTGATCGTGGTCAACTTCCAGTCCTGGGCCGACCCGTTCGTGATCATCACTGCATTGCCGGCCGCGCTGGCCGGCATTGTGTGGATGCTGTTCCTCAGCGGCACATCGCTGTCGGTGCCGGCACTCACCGGCGCGATCCTGTGCATGGGCGTGGCCACTGCCAACTCGATCCTGGTGGTGAGCTTCTGCCGTGAGCGCCTGGCCGCCCATGGCGATGCGCTGAAGGCCGCGCTGGAGGCCGGCTACACACGCTTTCGTCCGGTGTGCATGACCGCCCTGGCGATGATCATCGGCATGTTGCCCCTGGCGCTTTCCCAGGAGCAAAACGCGCCCCTGGGCCGTGCCGTCATTGGCGGCCTGATCTTCGCCACCGTCGCCACCCTGTTATTCGTTCCCGTGGTTTTCAGCCTGGTCCACGGGCGCCACCCTACTCGCGCCACTGCCGGAGAAACCCCTCATGTCGTCTGATCACACCCCCTCGCGCAAGCGTTTGATGCTCCTGGGCGTCGGCGGCCTGACCCTGGCCGCCCTGCTGGTCGCCAACGGTTTGCATGCGCGCGCGCTGCACGCACGGTCGGTCAGCGCCTGGACCGAAACCGCCGCCATCGCGCAGGTAAGCGTGGTGCAACCCGAACGCAGCGCCGCCGGCGACACCCTGCGCTTGCCCGCGCACCTGGAGGCCTGGAGCAAGGCGCCGATCCATGCGCGGGTCAGCGGCTATCTCAAGGACTGGAAAGTCGATATCGGCAGCCGGGTCAAGGCCGGGCAAGTGCTCGCCGACATCGACAGCCCGGACCTGGACCAGCAATTGGCGCAAACCCATGCGCGCCTGGTCCAGCAGCAAGCCAATGCACGCCTGGCGGCCACCACCGCCACGCGCTGGCAACACCTGCTGGCGAGCCATTCGGTGTCGCGCCAGGAAGCCGACGAGAAAACCTCGGCTGCGGCTGCGGCCAAGGCCAACGCCGAAGCCGCCGCGGCCGACTATGCGCGACTGTGTGCACTGGAGCGCTACAAGACCCTGCGCGCGCCGTTCGCCGGCATCATCACCGCGCGCAACACCGATATCGGCCAGTTGATCAAGGCCGATACCGACAGCAAACTGGCCTTGTTCAACCTCGCCGATACGCACCAATTGCGCCTGTATGTGCCGGTGCCGCAGAACTACGCGGCGGTTATCCATCCCGGCTTGCAAGCCGAACTGACGGTGCCCGAGCATCCCGGCGAACACTTCAACGCGCGCCTGATCGGCGATTCCACCGCCATCGACCGCCGCTCCGGCACGCTGCTCGCGCAGTTCGTCGTCGATAACCCCGGCGACACGTTGCTGCCCGGCGATTACGCCGAAGCCACCCTGCCGCTTCCGGCCGATACCCACGGCGTGAGCATCCCCGCCAGCGCGTTGATCTTCCGCGCCCAAGGCACTCAGGTGGCGCTGCTGGATGCGCAGAACCGTGTGCACTTGCAAGGCATTCATATCGGCCTCGACCTGGGCGCACGGCTGGTGATCGATCAAGGGCTCAACCCCGCCGACCGCGTGGTCGACAACCCGCCCGATGCCTTGCGCGAAGGCGATCCGGTGCAACTGGCCGCTGTCGCGGGAGGTGCGCATGCGGCGTGAATCAGTTGTGGCGTTGATGCTGCTGGCGTTGCAGGGTTGCTCGATGGCGCCGGCCTACAAGGTGCCGACGGTGGACCTGCCGGCGGATTACCGCGAGGGGCCGTGGCACAGCGCACAGCCGTCCGACCGAGTGACGCCGCAATGGTGGACGCTCTACAACGATGCGCGTCTTGATGACCTGCAGCAGCGACTGCTCCAGGCCAACCCGAACCTGGCGGCGGCGCTCGCGCATTACGACGCGGCCCAGGCGTATGCCAGCCAGTTGCATGCCGGACTGTTCCCGCAGATCAGCGCCAGCGCACAGCCGCTGCGCCAGCGGCAGTCGGATACGCGGCCGCTGCGCGGGGGTACGCAGCCGTCGCTGTACAACAGTGATACGGCCGGATTTTCCCTGAGCTACGACCTGGACCTGTGGGGCAAAATCCGCAACCAGGTGGCGGCGGGTGATGCCCAGGCGCAAGCGTCCGGGGATGAGCTGGCGATGGCACGCTTGAGCCTGCAGCAGCGGCTGGCGACCCTGTATGTGCAGCTCGACGGACTGGACGCGCAAAGCCGGATTCTGCAGCGTTCGCTGGATGACTTCAGCCAGGCGCTGCAACTGACGCGCAGTCGCTATGAAGGCCAGATCGCTTCAGCGCTGGACCTGACGCGCGCGCAAAGTCAGCTGGCAGAGGCCAGGGCGCAGCTGGATGAAGTGCGCGGCCAACGCAACCTTGCCGAACATGCCATCGGTGAGCTGGTGGGCGTGGCGGCGAGTGATTTTTCCTTGGCGCCCAGCCCGCATCTGCTCGCCCTGCCGCAGATTCCTGCGCAACTGCCCAGCCACCTGCTGCAACGTCGCCCCGACATTGCGGCAGCGGAGCGTCGCGTGTTTGCGGCCAACGCAACGATCGGCGTGGCCAGAGCGGCGTGGTACCCGGATTTCAGCCTGACCGGCTTGATCGGCGGACAGACCCAGGGCGTTGGCAACCTGCTGTCTGCCAGCAATCGTTACTGGGCGCTGGGACCGCTGGTGAACCTGCCGATCGTCGACGGCGGGCGCTTGAGCGCCAATGAGCGCCAGGCCAAAGCCGAGTTCGAAGAAGCTTCGGCGCAGTACCGCAGCCAGGTGCTGAAGGCTGTGCGCGAGGTGGAAGACAACCTGGCGCAACTGCGCGACTTGCAGCGCCAGGCCGAGGATGAACAGGCCGCGGCGGATGCGGCGCAGCACACCCAGGCGCTGGCAATGAACAGCTATCAGGCGGGCGCGGTGAGTTACCTGGATGTGGTGACCGCGCAGACTGCGGCATTGCAGGCCCAACGGGCGTTGCAGGCGGTGCAGACGCGGCAGTTACAGGCAAGTGTGGGGCTGCTGGCGGCGCTCGGAGGTGGTTGGGAACCCGGCACGTTTTAAGGCCCTACGCAACGCCACATGTGGGAGGGGGCTTGCTCCCGATTGCAGTAGGTCAGCCAATACAAGTGTGACTGACCCACCGCTATCGGGAGCAAGCCCCCTCCCACAGGCTTTGCGCCAGACGCACTAGGTATGAACACTGCTGGATTCATGTGGGGCTTGCTTCTGATGGCAGCGGGTCAGCTGATGCAAGTGTCGCTGACCCACCGCTATCGGGAGCAAGCCCCCTCCCACAGGCTTTGCGCCAGACACACTAGGTATGAACACCGCTGGATTCATGTGGGGCTTGCTTCTGATGGCAGCGGGTCAGCTGATGCAAGTGTCGCTGACCCACCGACTCTGCGCCAGACACACTATGTATGAACACCGCTGGCCCCTGTGGGAGGGGGCTTGCTCCCGATGGCGCCCTTCCAGACACATCCTGCCAAAAGCTTGCCGATCAAGCTCAGCCACAGCACCTAGCCTCTCTTGAACACCCATGCAGAGAGGCCAGGGAATGCCTGATCTACCCGCGTCACACCGCCTGCGCATCGGCCGATTCAGCGAGCCGAACCGCATCTACCTCATCACCACCAATACCCACGAACGCATCGCCATTTTCAGCGATTTCCAGTTGGGCCGGCTGGTTGTCCGGCAGATGCGGATCGCTCAGTTGCAAGGCCGGGCGAACTCCCTCGCCTGGGTGATCATGCCCGACCACTTTCACTGGATTATCGAGCTGCAAAAAGGCTCGCTGGCGGACCTGATGTGCCAGGTAAAATCCCAAAGCACCCGCACGGTTAACGGCGCGAGCGGGCGCAAGGGCCGGCTTTGGCAGGAGAGTTTCCATGACCGGGCGCTGCGCAAGCAGGATGACCTGCTGAAAATGGCGCGGTATGTGGTGGCCAATCCCCTGCGGGCCGGGCTGGTGCGCAGAATTGGCGACTACCCGCTGTGGGACGCGATATGGCTGTAGCGCCGCGAGCCCCCTTCCGCCTTTTTTAACTGCATTCCTGGCTTAAACACTAACTCCCACTCACAGCCTTATCCGAAACTTCGTACACTGCCCGCCCTACTCATTGATTGGTATTGCGCAATGTTGATCAAAAAAGCCCTCACCACCGTCGCGCTGCTGGCTTCTCTGCTGGGCGCTGCGTCAGCTTTCGCCCACGCACACTTGAAAAGCTCGGAGCCTGCGGCGGACAGCAGCGTCGCTGCGCCCAAGGATCTGCGCCTGACGTTTACCGAAGGCGTTGAAGCCACGTTCAGCAAAGTCTCACTGAGCAAGGACGGCACCGAAATCGCGATCAAAGGCCTGGAGACACTGGATAAAGACAAGAAGGTGTTAGTCGTGACACCCGCTGCGCCACTGGCGGCCGGTCACTACAAGGTGGTGTGGAACGCCGTCTCCGTCGACACCCACAAGAGCAACGGTGAATACAGCTTCAAGGTCGGCCAATAATCCATGGCGACGCTGCTGGTGCTGTGCCGTTTCGTGCATTTCATCGTCGTGTTGCTGATGTTCGGGGCCTGCGCGTTCAGGCCCTGGCTGCTGGGCACGCACGCGCAACCGGCGCTGGACCGGCAACTGCTGCGCATCACCCGTGGCCTGGCCTGGCTGGGGCTCGTTTCGGGCGTGGTGTGGCTGCTGTTGATCACCGCGAGCATGGCCGGTAACTGGGACGCGGCCCTGCAACCGGCGACAGTGCGACGGGTACTGGGCAAGACCTTCTTTGGCCAGGTGTGGGTGTGGCATCTGTTGCTGAACCTGCTGCTGGTGATCGCGCTGATCAAACCCTGGCCAGTGCTGCGCCTGCCGTTGCTCGCGTCGTTACTGGCGACCCTTGCACCCGTGGGCCACGGCGCAATGCTCGACGGCCTCAGCGGGCAGTTGCTGATCCTCAATCAGGTGGTGCACCTGGTGTGCGTCGGCGCCTGGCTCGGGGGTTTAATGTTGCTGGTGCTGATACTGCGCTCGCCAACGCCGGCACTGGAGCCGATCCTGCGGCGCTTCAGCGGCGTCGGTTATGGCTTGGTGGCCGGCCTGCTGGTGACGGGTTTGATCAACGTGCGCGTACTGACCGGGCAACTGTGGCCGACACCGTTGTTCAGCGGGTTCGCGCTGATTTTGTTGATCAAGGTGCTGCTGGTACTCGGCATGCTGGGGTTGGCGCTGCTGAACCGTTTGCGTCTGGAGCACTGTGAGCAGCGCGTGAGCACGTTGAAAGCCAGTGTGACGCTGGAATGGTTACTCGGTGTTTCAGCAGTGGCAGCGGTTTCTCTATTGGGCACCCTTCCGCCAATGACCATGACGGGCTGACTTGACACGCCGTCCGACCTTGAAGGTGCTCACCTGGGTAGTTTATTCAGTCATCGTATAACTTCCGCTTGACACCCCCACCAAACCCCGCAAATATCCGCTCCAATGTTGTACGACAACGTATAACAAATAATAAAAACAACAAAAGAAAATGGGAGCTTCACTGTGAGTCAATTCGCCCGCAATTCCTCCTCGCACCTCGGTCTCATCAGCCTCGCCAGCCTTGCGTTTACCCTGCCCCTCGCCGCCCAGGCGGATGGGTTTCTCGACGATGCCAAGGCCTCGCTCAACCTGCGCAACGCCTACTTCAACCGCAATTTCACCAACCCGGCCAACCCCCAGGCCAAGGCTGAAGAGTGGACGCAGAACTTCATTCTTGACGCCAGGTCCGGCTTCACCCAGGGCACCGTAGGTTTCGGGCTGGATGTGCTGGGGCTGTACTCGCAGAAGCTCGACGGCGGCAAAGGCACCGCCGGCACGCAACTGCTGCCGGTGCACAGCGACGGCCGCCCGGCGGATAACTTCGGGCGCCTGGGCGTGGCCCTGAAAACCCGGCTGTCGAAGACTGAACTGAAGGTCGGCGAATGGATGCCGGTGCTGCCGATTCTGCGCTCCGACGATGGCCGCTCCCTGCCGCAAACCTTTCGCGGCGGTCAGGTCACCTCCAACGAGATTGCCGGGCTGACCCTCTACGGCGGCCAGTTTCGCGGCAACAGCCCGCGCAACGATGCGAGCATGGAAGACATGTTCATGAACGGCAAAGCGGCGTTCACCTCCGACCGCTTCAACTTCGGCGGCGGCGAATACACCTTCAACGACAAGCGCACCCAGGTCGGCCTGTGGTACGCCGAACTCAGCGATATCTACCAGCAGCAATACCTCAACCTCACCCACAGCCAGCCCGTGGGCGACTGGACCCTGGGCGCCAATCTCGGTTTCTTCAACGGCAAGGAAGACGGCAGCGCCCTGGCCGGTGACCTGGACAACAAAACCGTCTCCGCGCTGTTCTCGGCCAGGTACCAGGGCCACACTTTCTACGTGGGCCTGCAGAAACTCACCGGCGACAGCGTGTGGATGCGCGTCAACGGCACCAGCGGCGGCACCCTGGCCAACGACAGCTACAACTCCAGCTACGACAACGCCAGGGAAAAATCCTGGCAGGTGCGGCATGACTTCAACTTCGTGGTGCTGGGCGTACCGGGGCTGACCTTGATGAACCGCTACATCAGCGGCAGCAACGTACACACCGGGGCGATCACCGATGGCAAGGAATGGGGACGCGAGTCCGAGCTGGCCTACACCGTACAAAGCGGTGCGCTGAAGAACCTGAATGTGCGCTGGCGCAACTCAACTATGCGTCGGGATTACAGCACCAACGAGTTCGATGAAAACCGGCTGTTTGTGAGCTATCCGATTTCCCTGCTGTAACACTCAACCCCCACTCGCCGGCAACCCTGTGGGAGGGGGGCTTGCTCCCTCCCACATTTTGATCCTCACTGTGCTTTCATTCTGTCTGCAAGAACGTTGACAAGCCGGTGAAACCCTAACAATACTTTGACAAAGTCATACGACAACTTACAACAATAAATGGAACGCCCATGACCACCTCCTCCGCCATTCCATTCAACCGCCTGCTGCTCACCGGCGCCGCCGGCGGCTTGGGCAAGGTACTGCGCGAGCGCATGCGCCCTTACGCCCAGGTGCTGCGCCTGTCGGACATCGCCGACATGGCCCCCGCCGCCGCCCACGAAGAAGTGCAGCCGTGCGATCTCGCCGACAAACAGGCCGTGCACCACCTGGTCGAAGGCGTCGACGCCATCCTGCATTTTGGCGGCGTGTCGGTTGAGCGCCCGTTCGAAGAAGTACTCGGCGCCAATATCAGCGGGATTTTCCATATCTACGAAGCCGCACGCCGCCATGGCGTCAAGCGCGTGATCTTCGCCAGCTCCAACCACGTGATCGGCTTCTACAAACAGGGCGAGCCACTCGACGCCCACTCACCCCGCCGCCCGGACAGCTACTACGGCCTGTCCAAGTCCTACGGCGAAGACATGGCCAGTTTCTACTTCGACCGCTACGGCATCGAGACCGTCAGCATCCGTATCGGCTCCTCATTCCCCGAACCGCAGAACCGCCGGATGATGCACACCTGGCTCAGCTTCGACGACCTCACCCAACTGCTCGAACGCGCGCTCTACACGCCAAACGTCGGCCACACCGTGGTGTACGGCATGTCGAACAACCTCGACACCTGGTGGGACAACCGCTACGCCGCGCACCTGGGCTTTGCTCCCAGGGACAGCTCCGAAGTGTTCCGCGCCCAAGTGGAAAAACAACCGCCCGTGCCTGCCGATGACCCGGCGGCGGTGTATCAGGGCGGCGCGTTCTGCGCGGCCGGGCCGTTCGGTGACTGAGTCTGCCTCCAACCCAGGGAGTGAGTGGCCATGACCGCTGAATTGATTGTCGACGCCCGCAATGCCGTGGGCGAATGCCCGGTGTGGGTGCCCGAGGAAAACGCTCTGTACTGGGTGGATATCCCCAACGGCGGCCTGCAGCGCTGGAGCGCCGGCAGCGGCCACATCGCCGCGTGGACAGCCCCGCAGATGCTCGCCTGCATTGCCCGCACCACCGCGGGCAATTGGGTGGCGGGCATGGAGTCGGGCTTTTTCCAGCTCACGCCTTACAACGATGGCAGCCTCGACACCACGCCACTGGCCGGCGTCGAGCACGCGCGCGACGACATGCGCCTCAATGACGGCCGCTGCGACCGCCAGGGCCGTTTCTGGGCCGGCAGCATGGTGCTGAACATGGGCTTGAACGCGGCCGAAGGCACGCTCTATCGCTATGCCAGCGGCGCCGCGCCGCATGCCCAGTTGAACGGTTTCATCACCCTCAACGGCCTGGCCTTCAGCCCCGATGGCCGCACGATGTACGCCTCGGACTCGCACCCGCTGGTGCAGCAGATCTGGGCCTTTGACTACGACACCGACAGCGGCACTCCGAGCAATCGCCGCGTGTTTGTCGACATGCATAAATTCCTCGGCCGCCCCGATGGCGCGGCGGTGGATGCCGACGGCTGCTACTGGATCTGCGCCAACGACGCCGGCCTGGTGCACCGTTTCACCCCCGACGGTCGCCTCGACCAGTCACTCACCGTACCGGTGAAAAAACCCACCATGTGCGCCTTCGGCGGCAGCCGTCTGGATACGTTGTTCGTCACCTCGATTCGCGATGACAACAGTGACCAGTCCCTGTCCGGCGGCGTGTTCGCCCTCAACCCCGGCGTCAAGGGACTGCCCGAACCGCGCTTCATCCTCTAGCTGCATCGCTGTGCCTTGAATACAAAAATAACAAGACAGGAGTGATACCCCTATGGACTTCAAACGCACGTTGCTCGTCGCCGCACTGTTCACCCTCAGCAGCGCCGCTCAGGCGCTGGAAATCAAATTCGCCGATATCCACCCCGACGGCTACCCCACCGTGGTGGCCGAAAAGAACATGGGCGCCGCGCTGACCAAAGAGAGCAACGGCGAACTGACCTTCAAGTTCTTTCCCGGCGGCGTACTGGGCTCCGAGAAAGAAGTGGTCGAACAGGCCCAGGTCGGCGCCGTGCAGATGACCCGCGTCAGCCTCGGCATCGTCGGCCCGGTGGTGCCGGCGGTGAACGTGTTCAACCTGCCGTTCGTGTTCCGCGACCAGGCGCACATGCGCAAGGTCATCGATGGCGAGATCGGCGACGAGATCCTCGCCACCATCACCGACTCCGAATTCGGCCTGGTGGCCCTGGCCTGGATGGACGGCGGCACGCGCAACCTCTACACCAAAAAGCCGGTGCGCAAAATCGAAGACCTCAAGGGCATGAAGATTCGCGTGCAGGGCAACCCACTGTTCATCGACGCCTTCAATGCCATGGGCGCCAACGGCATCGCCATGGACACCGGCGAGATCTTCAGCGCCCTGCAGACCGGCGTGATCGACGGCGCGGAAAACAACCCGCCGACCCTGCTTGAACACAACCACTTCCAGAACGCCAAGTTCTACACCCTCACCGAACACCTGATCCTGCCCGAGCCCATCGTGATGTCGAAGATCACCTGGAACAAACTCACCCCCGCCCAGCAAGACATGGTGAAAAAAGCCGCCAAGGCCGCGCAGGCCGATGAGCGTGTGTTGTGGGACGCCAAATCCGCCAGCAGCGAAACCAGGCTAAAGGCTGCGGGGGTGGAGTTCATCAGCGTCGACAAAAAGCCCTTCTATGACGCCACCGCAGCAGTGCGCGCCAAGTACGGCGCGCCCTACGCTGACCTGATCAAGCGCATCGACGCGGTTCAATAACGCCCTCCTTCCTGACAAGGCCCGGCGCGGTCGGCACCGACGCGCCCGGTCACGGTGAACGCCATGAAGAATCTACTGCTGCGCTTCAATGACCGCCTCTACATGACCTGCATCTGGGTCGCCGGCCTCTCGGTGCTGGGGGTGGCGCTGATCATTCCGTGGGGCATCTTCGCCCGCTACATCCTCGGCACCGGCTCCAGCTGGCCGGAGCCCACCGCGATCCTGCTGATGCTGGTATTCACCTTCGTCGGCGCCGCCGCCAGCTACCGCGCCGGCGCGCACATGTCGGTGGCCATGGTCACCGACCGCCTGCCGCCCACCCAACGCCGCATCGTCGGCCTCCTCTCGCAACTGTTGATGGCGACCATCTGCCTGTTCATGACTATTTGGGGCAGCAAGCTGTGCCTGTCCACCTGGAACCAGTTCATGAGCGCCATTCCCACCCTGCGCGTGGGCATTACCTATATGCCGATCCCGATCGGCGGGCTGCTGACGCTGGTGTTCGTGCTGGAAAAACTCGTGCTGGGCGACCAGAGCCAACGGCGCGTGGTGCGCTTTGACCTGGTGGAAGAAAGCGAAGGAGCTGCCTGATATGGACGCATTGATTCTGCTCGGCAGCTTTATCGCCCTGATCCTGATCGGTATGCCGGTGGCCTACGCCCTGGGCTTGTCGGCGTTGATCGGCGCATGGTGGATCGACATTCCGTTCCAGGCCCTGATGATTCAGGTGGCCGGTGGGGTGAACAAGTTT
This sequence comes from Pseudomonas sp. PvP025, assembly GCF_017832155.1. Taxonomy (NCBI): domain Bacteria; kingdom Pseudomonadati; phylum Pseudomonadota; class Gammaproteobacteria; order Pseudomonadales; family Pseudomonadaceae; genus Pseudomonas; species Pseudomonas sp. PvP025. The sequence goes on from NZ_JAFIBJ010000001.1 coordinate 2,022,312, forward strand.
TCGCTGATGGCGATTCCATTCTTCGTACTCGCCGGGGCGATCATGGCCGAGGGCGGCATGTCGCGACGGCTGGTGGCGTTTGCCGGCGTACTGGTGGGTTTTGTGCGCGGCGGCCTGTCGCTGGTCAACATCATGGCCTCGACGTTTTTCGGCGCCATCTCCGGCTCGTCGGTGGCCGACACGGCCTCGGTGGGCTCGGTGCTGATCCCGGAAATGGAACGCCGTGGCTACCCCCGGGAGTTTGCAACGGCGGTCACCGTCAGCGGTTCGGTGCAGGCCCTGCTGACCCCGCCCAGCCACAACTCGGTGCTCTACTCCCTGGCGGCCGGCGGCACGGTATCGATTGCCTCGCTGTTCATGGCCGGCGTGGTGCCAGGGCTGCTGATGAGCGCATGCCTGATGGTGCTGTGCCTGATCTTCGCGAAAAAACGCAACTACCCCAAAGGCGACGTCATCCCCCTGAAGCAGGCACTGAAAATCGCCGCCGACGCGCTTTGGGGCCTGATGGCCATGGTGATCATCCTCGGCGGCATCCTCTCGGGCATTTTCACCGCCACCGAGTCGGCGGCGATTGCGGTGCTGTGGGCGTTCTTCGTGACCATGTTCATCTACCGCGACTACAAATGGCGCGAGCTGCCCAAGCTGATGCACCGCACGGTGCGCACCATTTCCATTGTGATGATCCTGATCGCCTTCGCCGCCAGCTTCGGCTACATCATGACGCTGATGCAGATCCCGGCGAAGATCACCACGATGTTCCTGACCCTGTCGGACAACCGCTACGTGATCCTGATGTGCATCAACGCCATGCTGCTGTTGCTGGGCACGGTGATGGACATGGCGCCGCTGATCCTCATCCTCACGCCGATCCTGCTGCCGGTGATCGTCGGCATCGGTGTCGACCCGGTGCATTTCGGCATGATCATGCTGGTGAACCTCGGCATCGGCCTGATCACCCCGCCGGTGGGCGCGGTGCTGTTTGTCGGCGCGGCGGTGGGCAAGACCACCATCGAGAAAACCGTGAAGGCGCTGCTGCCGTTCTACGCGGTGCTGTTTCTGGTGCTGATGGCGGTGACCTACATCCCGGCGCTGTCGCTGTGGCTGCCAAGCGTGGTGCTGTAATGATTGAACTTGAAGATCGGCTGACCCGCCTCACCCTGTCCCCGGCAGTGGGTGGCAGCCTCGTCAACTGGACGGTGCGCGCCACCGGGCAGCCGCTGTTGCGACACAGCGATGAGCACGCGATCACTACCGGGTTGCCGGGCAAGCTGGGGTGCTATCCATTGGCGCCCTGGTCGAACCGGGTGGCCGAGGGCGGTTTTGCCAACCCTGAGGGCTGGCTGGCGTTGACGCCCAACAGCCTCACCGATCCCCTGCCGATTCATGGCTCGGCGTGGCAACAGGCCTGGCAGGTGGTGAGCCGGACAGCGGATGATGTGGTGCTGGCGGTGGTCTGTGAGACGCCGTTCGCTTATCGCGCCGAGCAGCGGTTTCGCTTGAGTGACGGTGAACTGAGTATTGCGCTGCGGGTGACCCATTTGGCTGCACAGCCGGCCTGGCACGGGTTGGGATTGCACCCCTACCTGCCCCGCAGGCCGGGCACGCGGTTGCAGGCCAAGGCGTCGCAGGTGTGGATGAGCGATGCGTCCAAATTACCCACGGCGTTGGCGCAGATACCCGAAGCGTGGGACTTTCGCCAACTCAAGAGCCTGCCGGAGGAGCCGGTGGATAACGGTTTTTGCCAGTGGGACGGGCACTGCCGGATCGAACAGCCGGAACTGGGCTATGCGCTGGAATGCCAGGCCACCGGGGCCGATTACTTCCTGCTGTACTGCCCTGCGGGGCTTGAGTTCTTTTGCATCGAGCCGGTGAGCCATCCGGTGAATGCCCACCACCTGCCCGGCCGACCCGGCTTGAAGCTGCTGGAACAACACCAGTCAACCCACCTCGATTTCACCTTGAAATACACGCCCCTGTAACACCAAAAAAATCTGTGGGAGGCTCCGCCAAGTCTTCGACTTAGCGCTGTCGCGCAGAAAACTGGGCCTCTGTGGCGAGCGGGCTTGCCCCGCGTTGGGCTGCGCAGCAGCCCCAAAACCATGTTTTGCGTAGTGTCAGGTACACCGCGTTTTCTTTGATTGGGGGCGCTTCGCGCCCCAACGCGGGGCTTGCCCCAACACTCGGCACCTCGCCTGGGCTCGGTGTGCCCGAACGCAGGCTTTGGAGCGTATTTGACGGGGCGCCTAAGATCAAAAGCAAAAGCGCGGCGGCCTGAGAGCCGACCGGAATGGGGAATGTGAACGCGATCAAATGTGGGAGCTGGCTTGCCTGCGATAGCGGTGTATCAGGGCGGGCTGTTTTTCAGGCGGCCGGCGGTGTCGATACTGACCACCACCGACAACCCCGGCCGCAGCCGCTCACTCTCTGCCTGCCCCGGGTCCACGGTGATCCTCACCGGCACCCGCTGGGCGATCTTCACAAAGTTGCCAGTGGCGTTGTCCGCCTGCAACAGGCTGAACTCCGAGCCCGTCGCCGGCGAAATATGCTGCACCGTGCCATGAAACCTGCGGTGGTTCAGCGCATCCACGGTGAAGGTCACCGGCTGGCCGACCTGCACGTCGGCCATCTGGGTTTCTTTCATATTGGCGATCACCCACAGCTGATTGGGCACCAGCGCCATCAACTGCGCGCCGGAATTGACGTAGGCGCCCAGGCGCACACCGATCTGCCCCAACTGGCCGTCGCGGGGCGCGGTGATGCGCGTGTTGGCCAGGTCGATGCGCGCCAGCGCCACTGCGGCATCGGCGCTCGCCACCGCCGCTTCCAGCGAACCGCGATTGACGATCACCGTCTGCAGGTCCTGCCGCGCGATCTCCAGGTTGGCCTGGGCCTGGGCCACCGCCGCAACGGTTTGCGCCTGGGCGGCGCGGGCCACGTCCAGTTCGCGCCTGGACACCGAGCCGTCGCTGATCAGCTCTTCATTACGGCGCAGGTCGGCGCTGCTTTTGCGCGCCTGGGCCTGGCTGTCCACCAGCGCGGCCTGGCGCAGCTTGATGGTGGCTTGCGCGCTGTTGCGCTGCTGCACCACGTTGGCCAACGCCGCCTTCTGCACCGCCCGTTGCGCCAGCGCCTGATCGAGGCGCTGCTGGTAGATGCGGTCGTCCAGGCGCACCAGCAGGTCGCCGGCCTTGACGTACTGGAAGTCCTGCACCGGCACCTCGAACACATAGCCGCTGAGCTGCGGGCCGATGATCGTCACCTGGCCGCGCACCAGGGCGTTCTCGGTGGTTTCCACCGCACTGCTGAACGGTGGCAACTGCCAGGCGTAGAGCACGATCAGCACGCCGACGATGGCAATCGCGGCAAAGCCCAGAGAAGAGATGATGCGCACCCGCAAGGAGCGCGGCTCGGTCGCCGTGGCGCCCGGCGGCGTACTGCCTTCCGGCGTGGCAGCGATGGCATTGGTGGTTGTGGTGGTCGATTCGGTCATGAAGGTGCGCCGCTGGGTTGAACGGGAGGAGCTGCCTGGGTGGTGCTCATCAGCCACAGGCTGCGAATGAAGATCCAGCTCATGGTGAGGATCGCGATGATCGCGATCAGCATGAAGACATCGTTGTAGGCCATCACATTCGCCTCACGGGTCGCCGCCGTGGCGAGGCTGCGAATGCCCTGCAGGTTGCGCAGCTGCGGATCGGCGATCACCCCGCCATAGGCCGCCCCGCCACTCTGCACCCGCGCCGCCACGCGCGGGTCGAGCAGGGTCAGGTGTTCGACGATCATGCTGGAATGATACTTCTCGCGCACGATCTGGAAGGTGCCGAGCAACGCCGCGCCAATCAGGCCGCCGAGGTTCTGGCAAATGCCGAACATCACCGAGAAGCTCACCAGGTTGCGCGGGTTGGCCAACACGTTTTTGGTGCCGAGCACCATGGTCGGCCCGAGGAAAAACGTGCCGCCGAAGCCCAGCAGGAACTGGCTGACATACAGGTTCTGCGGCCGGGTGAGGTTACTGGAAAAACTGTCCATGACCGAGCCGGTTGCCATCAGCGCCAGGGAGATCACCAGCGGCATCAGCAGGTGCGCCGGGTTGATCGTCAACGCACTGACCACCAGCCCCGCTAGCGCCCCGGCCAGCATCACCACGTACAGCGTGTGCATCTGCTCGTAGCTCATGTTGAGCATCTGCATGAAACCCACCGCGCCGGTGGACTGCTCCGACAGCACCATGCGAATCAGGATCACCGCCAGCGCCAGGCGGATCATCACCCCGCTGCCGAGCCAGCGCGTCATCAGCAGCGGGTTGGCGCGGTTATGCTCGATGGCAAGGCCCGCCATGATCAGCACCAGGGAACAGGCCGACGCCACACCGATCCACGGCGCCTCCAGCCACCAGTCGATACGCCCCAGGGACAGCACCGCGCAGAGCAAAGCCACGCCAGTGGCGAGGATGGCGAAGGTGAGAAAATCAAGTTTTTCAAAGGTCTTGAAGCGGTCGCCGGGCGGCAATTTGAGCAGGAACACACAACCCAGGCAGATCAGCGCCAGCCCCAGCTCAAACAGGTACAAGCCGCGCCACTCGGCAATCTGCAGCAAGTCTTCGGAGAACAACCGCGCCAACGGCAAGGCCAGCTGCGCGGTGCCCAGCCCGAGCACCAGCGAGCGCAAGCGCCACTTGGCCGGGAAGGCCTGGATCATGTAGTACAAGCCCAACGAACTCAGCGCCGCCCCCACCATGCCATGGGCCGCCCGCACGGCGATGGCCGAGCTGAGGTCGTTCACGAATAAATGGCCGAAGGTCACCAGCACGTACAGCAACAGAAACACCTCGGTGAACGCACGCAGGCCGAACTGCTGGCGAAACTTCACCAGCAACAGGTTCATGCACACGTTGGTCATCACATAGGCGGCGGGCAGCCAGGCCATCTCTGCGGTGGTCGCCCCCAGCGCGCCTTGCAGGTATTGCAGGTTGGCGATGACCAGCGCGTTACCCAGCCCCCCGGTGATCGCCACCAGCGCACCGACCAGCGCGAACAGCCAGCGCTTGTGGGTGGGATGCAGCGGCGTCGACGGCGAGCCGGGCAAGGTCGGTCGCTCGTGAGGCTGCCAGGGGTGGGGGGTGTAGTTGTCCATTCGGTGACCTTGGTGAGCCGACGGGGAAGTCGGTGAAATCCATGCTCAGAGACAGTAAACGCGAGTGGAGTTCATCTTGCCAGCGGTGGTTGGGCAAATGAGGGGGGTAGCTGTTGGGGGTTTGTGGTGTACATATCTGTTATTTGAGTAACGGCGGCTTAGGGTTCCGCCCTTACGGCGGGTCACTTTTTGAAGAGCGCTGTATGGACCGGACACATGGTTGACGGGGCGCCTGAGATCACGATCAAAAGCCAAAGCAAAGCAGATCAAAAGCAGCGTGATAGCCATTAGACCAATGGAGATTACATGTGGGAGGGGGCTTGCTCCCGATAGCAGTGGGTCAGCTACACATAAGTTGACTGACCCACTGCTATCGGGAGCAAGCCCCCTCCCACAGTTTGTACAGTGTTCGGCAGAGAATTCCGGTCGGCTCTAAGGCCGCCGCGCTTTTGCTTTTGATCTGAGGCGCCCCGTCAAACACGCTGGCCGAACGCAGGCTTTGGAGCGTGGGTAACCCGGCAGGACGCCGACCCGCCGTAAGGGCGGAACCCTAATCAGCCGTTACCCCAATAATGGATATGTCCCCCCCTAAACCAAAGCCTTCAACAACATCCCAACCGCAACCAATACGCACAAACTGGCAAACCCCACCTGCAACGTGCGCGCCGCGATCACCGACCCCAGCCGCCGCCCAACCAACATGCCGACGACACTCGATCCGATAAACGCCCAGCCCACCGGCTCGATGCTCACCCCCGCATGAAACGCCCCCACCACGCCGATCAGCGAAAGCAGGCTGACAACCATCAGCGAAGTCGCAACGATCCCGCGCATTTGCACATCGGTCAGTTGCTTGAACGCCGGCACGATCAGGAAGCCGCCGCCCACGCCCAACAAGCCCGATACAGCACCGGTAACGGCACCCAATGCAGCCAGGGTGGCGCTGCACTTGGCGGTCCAGGCCAGGCGCCCGGTCTGCTGATTGAGCATGCAGTTCTTCTGCCCCCACAGCGCGGCACCATGGTCGCTAGGCCCGGGCTCGATCTTTTCGCGCTGCAGCATGCGCCAGGCCACCAGCACCATCAGCGCGCTGAACAGCCCCATCAGCACCGTTTCCGAGAGCTGATGAGCGACAAACACGCCCAACGGTGAAAACAGCGCACCGAGCAAGGCGATCAACAGCGCCGCGCGATAACGCACCAGTCCGTGGCGCAGGCCGTCAATCGCCCCGACCGCTGCCGCCGCGCCCACGGCAAGCAACGACACCGGCGCGGCCTGGGTCATCGTCAACCCCAGTCCCAACACCAGCGCCGGCACCCCGAGAATGCCGCCGCCCGCGCCGGTCAGGCCCATGACCAGGCCCATCAATACCCCAAGAACACTCGCCAGCAGCATTCAGTCCACCTTGCTCAGGCGGGTCAGCCACTCGCGCCCCTTGAGCATGCCGTTCCAGTAGAACCACGGCAGCAGCGTGGCCTTGAGGAACCACATCGAACGCCGTGCCCGGGTCGGGTCGAGGGGAAAGGTCGGCAGCAGCTTGCCGCCGTAGCCGAATTCGGCCAGCACCACCTTGCCCTTCTCCACCGTCAAGGGGCAGGAGCCATAGCCGTCGTACTTGAGCGGCAACGGCGCCTGTTTGCGCAGGGCCAGCAGGTTTTCGGCGACCACCACGATCTGCTTGCGCACCGCTGCGGCGGTCTTGGCATTGCTGGTGCCGCACACATCGCCCAGGCCGAAGATGTGTGGGTAGCGCACATGCTGCAGGCTGTGAGGGTTCACGTCACACCAGCCGACCGCGTCGGCCAGCGCGCTTTGGCGGATGAAATCCGGGGAGACTTGCGGCGGCACCACGTGCAACAGGTCGAAGGACTTTTCCGCAACGCTGACGTTGCCGTCGGCCCCCTTCACCTCGAACCAGGCCTTGCGTGCCGGGCCATCGACCTTGATCAGGTTGGAGTTGAAGGCCAGCCGCGCGTTGTACTTTTCCACGTACTTCATCAACGGTGGCACAAAGGTCGCCACGCCGAACAGCGCGGCACCGGCCAGGTTGAATTCGACGTCGATGTTTTTCAGGCTGCCCTGCTTGAGCCAGTGGTCGCAGGACAGGTACATGGCTTTCTGCGGCGCACCGGCGCATTTGATCGGCATGGCCGGCTGGGTGAAGAGCGCCTTGCCACCCTTGAGCTGCTGCACCAGTTGCCAAGTGTAGGCTGCGTGTTCGTAACTGTAGTTGGAGGTGACGCCGTGGCGACCGAGGGTATCCTGCAGGCCTTCGACTTTCTCCCACGCCAGGCGCAGGCCGGGGCAGACGATCAGGTTGTTCCAGGTGACGCGCTGGCCGCTGTCGAGCACCAGGGTCTGCTCGTCAGGCAATAACTCGCTGGCGGCGGCCTGGATCCAGGTGACCCCGTTGGGCAGTACGTCGGCCAGCGGGCGGCGGGTCTTTTGCAGGTCATAGGCGCCGCCGCCCACCAGGGTCCAGGCGGGCTGATAGCAATGAAAGTCGTTGGGTTCGATCAGGATGATGTTCAGTTGCGGGTCGCGCTTGAGCAGGCTGGCCAGCAGGCCGATGCCTGCCGAGCCGCCGCCGATGACGACGATATCGCCACTGATGGTGGGTCCCCAGTGTTGTTCGGTCATTGTCTACTGCCTTTTTGAGTCAATGCACACAAGGGTCGCTGCCGGATGGCGTCACGCCCAGCTTTTTATGACCGCGCCGCAGTACAGGCCGGACAGGGTCTTCATCACTTGGATCACTTCGTGGCTGGCCAGCCCGTAGAAGATGTATTTACCTTCCCGACGGGTGGCGACCAACCCTTCGTCCCGCAAAATGCCCAACTGTTGTGACAGCGTCGGCTGGCGCACGCCCGTCTGGGCTTCCAGCTCGCCGACGTTGCGTTCGCCCAGGGTCAACTGGCAGAGGATCAACAGGCGGTCCTCATTGGCCAACGCCTTGAGCAAGGAACAGGCCTTGGACGCCGATGCACGCAATTGGGCGACTTCGCCCTCGCTCAACGTAGATTCCATTTGCCTCGGCTCCTTTATCTCACTTAAGCTCAAAACATTATGTTTAAACGTAAACTGATTGTAACCACTTTTTTCTTCATCGGGGATAGCCGCCATGCCAGCGTTGATTCAAGCCTTTCTGGACGAGGCATCGTCGACCTACACCTACATCGTCTATGAAGCCGAGGGTGGCCCCTGCGCCATTGTCGATTCAGTGCTCAACTACGACCCGGCGTCCGGGCGCACCGATACCGCACAGGCCGACATGGTGATTGCCTTCGTGCGGGCGCATCGCCTGCAGGTGCAGTGGCTGCTGGAAACCCATGCCCATGCCGATCACCTCTCCGCCGCACCGTACCTGCGCCGCATCATGGGCGGCAAGATCGCGATCGGCCAGTCGATCAGCAAGGTGCAGGGCGTGTTCAAGAACCTGTTCAACCTGGAGCCGGAGTTCCGCGCCGATGGCTCGCAGTTCGACCATCTGTTCGCGCCGGACGAAATCTTTCATATCGGCGGCTTGAAGGCCCAGGCGCTGCATGTGCCGGGGCATACGCCGGCCGACATGGCCTACCTGATCGACGACCGCCTGATCCTGGTGGGCGACACCCTGTTCATGCCCGACGTCGGCACCGCCCGCTGCGACTTCCCTGGCGGCGATGCACGGCAGTTGTACGCCTCCATGCGTAAGCTGCTGGCGTTCCCGCCGCACACCCAGCTGTATGTGTGCCATGACTATCCGCCAGAGGGCCGCGAAGCCAGGTGCCTGACCACCGTGTCCGAGCAGCGCGCGGGCAACATCCATGTGCATGACGGTGTGGATGAGGCGACGTTTGTAGCGATGCGCACCACCCGCGACGCCGGGTTGGGGATGCCAACATTGTTGCTGCCGGCGATCCAGGTGAATGTGCGGGCGGGAAATATGCCGCCAGCGGAAGAGAATGGCGTGACCTATCTCAAGATCCCCATCAACAAACTTTGACATGCGATTCAAGCCCCCACCGACATTGTTCAGTGTTGGGTCAGGAACCGAGGCTGATGCCGTTGGCCGGCAGTGGTAACGCCGTCTTGTAGCGCACCTGCTTTAACGCAAAACTCGACCGGATATTGGCCACCCCCGGCACTTTGGTCAGAAAGTCCATCATGAACCGCTCCAGCGCCTGAATCGTCGGCACCAGCACCCGGATCAAGTAATCCGGGTCGCCGGCCATCAGGTAGCACTCCATCACTTCCGGCCGGTCCGAAATCGCCCCTTCAAACTGCTGCAGGGCCAGCTCGTTCTGCTTCTCCAGGCTCACGTGAATGAACACATTCACATGCAGCCCCAGCAGATCGGCATCCAGCAGCGTCACCTGCTCGCGGATCAACCCCTGCTCTTCCATGGCCTTCACCCGATTGAAGCACGGCGTGGGCGACAGGTTGACCGAGCGGGCCAGGTCGGCGTTGGTGATGCGGGCGTTCTCCTGCAGTGCGTTGAGAATGCCGATATCCGTACGGTCCAGTTTGCGCATGAGACAAAATCACCTGTTTATTATGTTTATGCAGTTTTTTTATCCGCAAATGATCGGCAGCGCAACGAAACACAGATAAATATTCTTCTACGCCCCGCCTATGATTGTTGTAGGACAGGATTTCTTCTACCCGAAGACTGACTGTCAGCTAGCGCGCCCACTACAAGAAATTCACAAGATCGAGCGTAGAAAGCCATGAATCAGCCGTATGCACCGCTGCGCCTGCACGTTCCCGAACCCTCGGGGCGACCAGGTTGCAAGACCGACTTCACCTACCTGCGCCTGACCGACGCCGGCCTGGTGCGCAAACCCGCCATCGACGTAGAACCCGCCGACACCGCCGACCTGGCCAAGGGCCTGATCCGCGTGCTCGACGACCAGGGCCAGGCTCTGGGCCCATGGGCCGAAGGCATCCCCGTCGACATCCTGCGCGCGGGCATGCGCGCCATGCTCAAGACGCGCATCTTCGACAACCGCATGGTGGTCGCCCAGCGCCAGAAAAAAATGTCGTTCTACATGCAGAGCCTTGGCGAAGAAGCCATCGGCAGCGCCCAGGCCCTGGCCTTGAACATCGACGACATGTGCTTCCCCACCTACCGCCAGCAAAGCATCCTGATGGCCCGCGATGTGCCGCTGGTGGATCTGATCTGCCAACTGCTGTCCAACGAGCGCGACCCGCTCAAGGGCCGTCAGTTGCCGATCATGTACTCGGTCAGGGATGCCGGCTTCTTCACTATTTCCGGCAACCTCGCCACTCAATTCGTGCAAGGCGTGGGCTGGGGCATGGCCTCGGCGATCAAGGGCGATACCAAGATCGCCTCGGCCTGGATCGGCGACGGCGCCACTGCCGAATCGGACTTCCACACCGCCCTCACCTTTGCCCACGTGTACCGCGCGCCGGTGATTCTCAACGTGGTCAACAACCAGTGGGCCATCTCCACCTTCCAGGCCATCGCCGGCGGTGAAGCCACCACCTTCGCCGGACGCGGCGTGGGTTGCGGCATCGCCTCCCTGCGTGTGGACGGCAACGACTTCATCGCCGTGTATGCGGCGTCTGCCTGGGCCGCCGAGCGCGCGCGCCGTAACCTTGGGCCAACCCTGATCGAGTGGGTGACCTACCGCGCCGGCCCGCACTCCACCTCCGATGACCCGTCCAAATATCGCCCGGCCGACGACTGGAGCCACTTTCCCCTCGGCGACCCGATTGCGCGCCTCAAGCAGCACCTGATCAGGATCGGCCAGTGGTCCGAAGAGGAACACGCGGCGGTCAGCGCCGAACTTGAAGCCGACGTGATCGCCGCGCAAAAACAGGCCGAACAGTACGGCACCCTCGCCGGCGGCCAGATTCCAAGCGCCGCGACCATGTTCGAAGACGTCTACAAAGAGATGCCGGAGCACTTGAAGCGCCAGCGTCAAGCGTTGGGGATCTGACCATGAACGATCACAACAACAGCATCGAAGTGGAAACCGCCATGACCACCACCACCATGACCATGATCCAGGCGCTGCGCTCGGCCATGGACGTGATGCTTGAGCGCGACGACAACGTGGTGGTGTTCGGCCAGGACGTCGGCTACTTCGGCGGCGTGTTCCGCTGCACCGAAGGCTTGCAGACCAAGTACGGCAGCTCGCGGGTGTTCGACGCACCGATCTCCGAAAGCGGCATCGTCGGCGTGGCCGTGGGCATGGGCGCGTATGGCCTGCGCCCGGTCGCCGAAATCCAGTTCGCCGACTACGTCTACCCTGCCACCGACCAGATCATCTCCGAAGCGGCGCGCCTGCGTTACCGGTCGGCTGGCCAGTTCACCGCACCGCTGACCATGCGCATGCCCTGCGGCGGCGGCATCTATGGCGGCCAAACCCACAGCCAGAGCATCGAAGCGGTGTTCACTCAAGTGTGCGGGCTGCGCACGGTGATGCCGTCCAACCCGTACGACGCCAAGGGCTTGTTAATCGCCTCCATCGAAAACGATGACCCGGTGATCTTCCTTGAGCCCAAGCGCCTCTACAACGGCCCGTTCGACGGCCACCACGACCGCCCGGTGACGCCGTGGTCGAAACACCCGCAGGCGCAAGTGCCGGATGGTTACTACACCGTGCCGCTGGACGTGGCCGCCATCGTGCGCCCGGGGTCTGCCGTGACCGTGCTGACCTATGGCACCACCGTGTACGTGTCGCAGGTCGCCGCCGAAGAAACCGGCATCGACGCCGAAGTCATCGACCTGCGCAGCCTGTGGCCGCTGGACCTGGACACCATCGTCAAGTCGGTGAAAAAGACCGGCCGCTGCGTGGTGGTGCACGAAGCCACGCGCACCTGCGGCTTCGGCGCCGAGCTGGTGGCGCTGGTGCAGGAGCACTGCTTCCACCACTTGGAAGCGCCAATCGAGCGCGTCACCGGGTGGGACACGCCCTACCCGCACGCGCAGGAGTGGGCGTATTTCCCAGGGCCGTCCCGCGTGGGCGCGGCGTTGAAACGGGTCATGGAGGTCTGAATGGGCACGCACGTTATCAAGATGCCGGACATTGGCGAAGGCATCGCAGAAGTTGAGTTGTCGGTGTGGCATGTAAAGGTCGGCGACATGGTCGTCGAAGACCAGGTGCTGGCGGATGTGATGACCGACAAGGCGATGGTGGACATTCCCTCGCCGGTGCACGGCAAGGTGATTGCCCTCGGCGGCGAGCCGGGTGAAGTGATGGCCGTGGGCAGTGTGCTGATCAGCATTGAAGTGGAAGGCGCGGGCAATGCCAAAGAGGCGCCGGCCGTGGCTGCAAGCGAGCCCGAGCAGGCCGCGCCGGTGGTCGCCGCCAAACCAGCGCTGGCGGTGACGCAAGCGAAACCCGCAGCAGCGCCGGTGGCCCGTGAAGGCGACGAACGCCCGCTGGCCTCCCCCGCCGTGCGCAAGCATGCGCTGGATGCCGGCATTCAATTGCGCCTGGTGCAGGGTTCCGGCCCGGCCGGGCGAATCCTGCATGAAGACCTCGACGCGTATCTGCAACAGGGTTCGGCGAAGGCTTCCATGGCGTCGAACCCTTACACCGAACGCCACGATGAAGAGCAGATCCCGGTGATCGGCATGCGCCGCAAGATCGCCCAGCGCATGCAGGACGCCACCCGCCGCGCCGCGCATTTCAGCTATGTGGAAGAAATCGACGTGACGGCGCTGGACGAGTTGCGCGTGCACCTTAACGAGAAGCACGGCGCCACCCGCGGCAAGCTGACCCTGTTGCCGTTTATCGTGCGGGCCATGGTCGTCGCGCTGCGGGAGTTTCCGCAGATCAACGCGCGTTACGACGATGAGGCTCAGGTGATTACTCGCTTGGGCGCGGTGCATGTGGGCGTCGCCACCCAGAGCGATGTTGGCCTGATGGTGCCGGTGGTGCGTCACGCCGAGGCGCGCAGCCTGTGGGGCAGTGCGGAGGAAATCGCGCGATTGGCCGCCGCTGCGCGCAACGGCAAGGCCAGCCGTGAGGAGCTGTCCGGCTCGACCATCACCCTCACCAGCCTCGGCGCGCTGGGCGGCATCGTCAGCACGCCGGTGCTGAACCTGCCGGAAGTGGCCATTGTCGGCGTCAACCGCATCGTTGAGCGGCCGATGGTGGTCAAGGGCCAGATCGTGGTGCGCAAGATGATGAACCTCTCCAGCTCCTTCGATCACCGCGTGGTCGATGGCATGGACGCGGCGCAATTCATCCAGGCCATTCGCGGCCTGCTCGAACAACCCGCCAGCCTGTTCCTGGAGTAAGGGCATGACCCAGACATTACACACCACGCTGCTGATCATCGGCGGCGGCCCCGGCGGCTATGTGGCGGCGATTCGCGCAGGCCAGCTGGGCATCCCGACCATCCTGGTGGAAGGCCAGGCCCTGGGCGGCACCTGCCTGAACATCGGCTGTATTCCGTCCAAGGCACTGATCCACGTGGCCGAGCAGTTTCAGCAGACCGAGCATCACAGCCAGGGGTCAGTGCTGGGCATCGAAGTGGCCGCGCCAACCCTGAACATTCAGAAAAGCGTGGAATGGAAAGACGCCATCGTCGACCGCCTGACCAGCGGTGTCGCCGCGCTGCTGAAGAAGCACAAGGTGCAGGTGATCCACGGCTGGGCCAGGGTGGTGGACGGCAAGACCGTCGAGGTCGGCGACCAGCGCATCCAGTGCGAGCACCTGCTACTGGCCACCGGTTCGAAAAGCGTCAACCTGCCGATGCTGCCCATCGGCGGACCGATCATTTCGTCCACCGAAGCGCTGTCGCCGCAACGGGTGCCCAAGCGCCTGATCGTGGTGGGTGGCGGTTATATCGGCCTGGAGCTGGGCATTGCCTATCGCAAGCTGGGGGCGGACGTGAGCGTGGTTGAGGCGCAGGATCGCATCTTGCCGGCGTACGACGCCGAGCTGACGCAGCCGGTGGCCGATTCGCTCAAGCACTTGGGCGTGACGCTGTACCTTCAGCACAGCGTGACCGGTTTTGCCGACAACCGCCTGCAGGTGCGTGATCCGAATGGCGAGACCCTGTCCCTGGACACCGACCAGGTGCTGGTGGCCGTGGGCCGCACCCCCAACACCCGGGGCTGGAACCTCGAAGCGCTGAACCTGGACATGAACGGCGCGGCGATCAACATCGACAGCCGCTGCCAGACCAGCATGCGCAATGTGTATGCCATCGGCGACCTCAGCGGCGAGCCGATGCTGGCGCACCGTGCCATGGCCCAGGGCGAAATGGTCGCCGAACTGATCAGCGGCAAGGCCCGCGAATTCAACCCGGCGGCGATTCCGGCAGTGTGCTTCACCGACCCGGAGCTGGTGGTGGTCGGCAAGACTCCGGAGCACGCCACGGCCGCAGGCCTGGATTGCATCGTGGCAAGCTTCCCGTTCGCGGCCAATGGGCGGGCGATGACACTGGGGTCCAAAAGTGGCTTCGTGCGAGTGGTGGCGCGGCGTGACAACCACCTGATTGTCGGCTGGCAGGCGGTGGGAGTGGGTGTGTCGGAGCTGTCCACCGCGTTTGGCCTGAGCCTGGAGATGGGCGCGCGCCTGGAAGATGTGGCGGGCACCATCCACGCCCATCCGACCCTCGGCGAAGCGATGCAGGAGGCGGCATTAAGGGCATTGGGTCACGCGTTGCACCTGTAAAACCGGAGCGAAGCCATCGCAGGCAAGCCAGCGCCCACCGGGGTAATGCATTCCAATGTGGAAGCTGGCTTGCCTGCGATGGCGATACAGAGGCTGGAGCTGTCCACCCTGTGGCTCCCACACCGGCCAAGAATGCAGTATTGTTGCCACCATCCAGAAAAAACCGACTTGACCAGAGATAGAGGGTGTCATGGGTAACGAAAGCATCAATTGGGACAAGCTGGGTTTTGACTACATCAAGACCGACAAACGTTTTCTCCAGGTCTGGAAAAACGGCGAATGGCAGGAAGGCACCCTGACCGACGACAACGTGCTGCACATCAGCGAGGGTTCCACCGCCCTGCACTATGGTCAACAGTGCTTTGAAGGCCTCAAGGCCTACCGCTGCAAGGACGGCTCGGTCAACCTGTTCCGCCCGGACCAGAACGCTGCGCGCATGCAACGCAGCTGTGCGCGCCTGCTGATGCCGCAGGTGTCCACCGAAGACTTCATCGACGCCTGCAAACAAGTGGTCAAGGCCAACGAGCGGTTCATCCCGCCGTACGGCAGCGGCGGCGCGCTGTACCTGCGCCCGTTCGTGATCGGCACCGGTGACAACATCGGCGTACGTACGGCGCCGGAGTTCATCTTCTCGGTTTTCGCCATCCCGGTTGGTGCCTACTTCAAGGGCGGCCTGGTGCCCCACAACTTCCAGATCTCCACCTTCGACCG
Organism: Pseudomonas sp. PvP025; assembly: GCF_017832155.1. Taxonomy (NCBI): domain Bacteria; kingdom Pseudomonadati; phylum Pseudomonadota; class Gammaproteobacteria; order Pseudomonadales; family Pseudomonadaceae; genus Pseudomonas; species Pseudomonas sp. PvP025. The sequence goes on from NZ_JAFIBJ010000001.1 coordinate 2,037,794, forward strand.
CGCTGCGCCACAAGGCACCGGTGCCGCCAAGGTCGGTGGTAACTACGCCGCCAGCCTGATGCCGGGTTCCGAAGCCAAGAAGTCCGGTTTCGCCGATGCGATCTACCTCGACCCGATGACCCACTCGAAAATCGAGGAAGTCGGCTCGGCCAACTTCTTCGGGATCACCCACGACAACCAGTTCATCACGCCGAAGTCGCCGTCGGTGCTGCCGGGCATCACCCGCCTGTCGCTGATCGAACTGGCCGAGACCCGCCTGGGCCTCACCGTGGTCGAGGGCGACGTGTTCATCGACAAGCTGGACCAGTTCAAGGAAGCCGGCGCCTGCGGCACTGCTGCGGTGATTTCGCCGATTGGCGGCATCCAGTACAACGGCAAGATGCATGTGTTCCACAGCGAAACCGAAGTGGGCCCGGTCACCCAGAAGCTCTACAAAGAGCTGACCGGCGTGCAGACTGGCGATGTTGAAGCGCCGGCGGGCTGGATCGTCAAGGTCTGATCCGGCAACACCGCAAAACACTGTGGGAGGGGGCTTGCTCCCGATGGCAATGGGTCAGTCAGCACCTGTATGGACTGACACACCGCCATCGGGAGCAAGCCCCCTCCCACATTTGGTTGCAGCGCTCTCAGGAGGGCGGCGGAATATTCTCGGCAATCTTCTTGCCCATGCTGGTCCTCGGCTCCACGCCATACCCCAGCGCCTCATAGAACCCCACCACGGCCTCATTGCCGCCGCTGATCTGCAGGTTGATCTTCATGCAACCCAGCGCAGTCAACGCCTGTTCCGCATGGCGCACCAGTGAAGAGCCCAGGCCGTGCCGACGATAGTCCGCGAGCACCGCCACCGAATACAACCAGCCGCGATGACCGTCATACCCGGCGAGAATCGTGCCGATCACGATTTTTTTATCCGTCGCCACGAAGAACAAACCGTCGTTGACCGCCAGCTTTTTATCGATGGCCAGGGTTGGCAGGTTATGCGCGGTGTCGTAGCCAAAGGCTTCCCGCCACAACGCCGCCACCTGTGCGCGATGCTGACGGTCGCGATACGGCCCGATGGGGTGGCGCGACGACAGCGCCTTTTCCATCACCAGCGTGCGCTCATTGCCGTGGTAAACGTTGCGTACCGTGTGAAACCCCAGCCGGGTATAGAACGGCTCGGCCGTCAGCGAGGACGGCACACTCAATACCGTTACGCCAGCTTCACGGGCCCGCAGTTCGATTTCGATCATCAGCAGCCGGCCAATGCCCTGCCCTTGCAGCGCCGGGTTGACGAACACCGAACGCACCACATTGCCATCGAGGGCCGCCGTGGCGACGATTGTCTGATCCTGAGTGGCCACCAGCACGACGCGGCGTTCGAGCAGCGCCAGCACCGCCTCGGGACTGAAGTTGCCCGCCACCCGGGCAATCACATCGGCCGGGTAATCCCGCGCATTGCTGCTGTGCAAGGCCGCCAGGACGACCTGGCTGATGCCCACGGCATCGGCGGTTTGGGCGAGGCGAACGGCGGTAGACATGATTCCTCCTGGCTGACGGCGGTTAAGCAAACACCACAATACCAATGTGGGAGCGGGCTTGCTCGCGAATGCGGCGTATCAATCACTGAAGATGTCCATCAATCCAGCGTCTTCGCGAGCAGGCCGCTTTTATCAAGCACACCATAACGTGTTGATTTAAATCCTGAAATTTCAGACAGCCGCATCACTGTGGCGAGCAGGCTTGTCCTGCGTTGGGCTGCGCAGCAGCCCCAAAACCAGACGCTGAGCCGTATCAGGTACACCGCGTTTTGCTTGATTGGGGGCGCTTCGCACCCCAACGCGGGGCAAGCCCGCTCGCCACAGAGCGTGCATATCCAGCAGCCTCCCACGGGTTTTAACCCTGCCCGCTCGAGATGCGTTTACCAGGCTTGGCGCCGATCAAACTGGCCTGCCCATCCTTCTGCTTGCCCGTGCGCGCTTCGGTGATCAGCCCCGGGATCAACTTGCCCTCCGGCAGATTCTTCCAGAACCGGCTCGGAAAGTGCCCTTCCATGACCTTGGGGTTGAGCCGCGCCGGGTTGAAGATATGGCTGTAATAGGTCAGCCACATGGCACTGTGCGGGTCGTCGACATTCTGCGCCAGTTGCTGCCACGCCTCGGGGCACTTGCGTTGATGAATCAACTGCTCGCCGTCGTAATACACCCCATCCAGCGGCGTGGCGATCATCCAGCGGTGGCGGCCCATGCGCCCGATAAAGTGCTGGCTGGCCGAGTGCAATATGTCATGGGCCGGTTCGTGCCAGGCCACGTATTCCGGTAACTGCGGACCCGCCTCGGGCGGCAGCGCGATGAAGCGTACGAACGCGTGCAAATGGTGCGCCTCGCGACTCACCTGCTTGATGCGCCGCTGCAACTCACTGCCCAGTTTGTCGCCGGCAAGCATCGCGGTGCGGTCGCCATGGCTGACCCGCCACAACACCTCGTACAGCAGGCTCCAGCGTTGGTCGCCGTGATAACACGCGGCAGACGCCAGCAGGTCGATCAGCGCCTTGGGAATCCGCGCCTGGAACGGCCCCGGCGAGTCGGGAATGGCCTGGTCGGTGGCAAACAGGTCGGCGACTTCCGTCGCGCCCCAGCTCACCTGACTCGGGTCGACCTGATGACTGAGCAGCCAGCGCGCCTGTTCGCGCCAGGTGCTGAACAGGTTGTCGCATTCCAGGCTGATCATCCCCACAGGCCCATTTGCTGCGGCGCCGGGCGGTCGCGCAATTGCTCGCGCAGCAGCACGCTGGTGCTCTCGGCCTGTTGCGGGTGGTAGTCGCTGGTGATGAAAAACGGCTTGGCCTTGGCCAGCACGCAGCGCATGCGCGCCAGGTCTTCAAAGCGGATCTTGCGTTCGCGGCGCAGGTCGACCAGCCGCTGGGTGGTACGCAGGCCAATGCCCGGGATGCGCGCGATCAGGGTCGGTTCGGCGCGGTTGAGGTCGAGGGGGAAAACTTCGCGATGCTCAAGCGCCCAGGCCAGCTTGGGGTCGATATCCAGCGCCAGGTCGCCGGGGCCAGCAAGCAGCTCGCCGGCGCTGAACCCGTAGCTGCGCAACAGGAAATCCGCCTGGTACAGACGGTGCTCGCGCATCAAGGGTGGCGCGGCCAGGGGCACGCTTTTCGGGCTGTTGGGGATCGGGCTGAACGCCGAGTAATACACACGGCGCAGCTTGAAATTGCCGTAGAGCGCTTCGGCGCCGTGGAGGATGGTGCTGTCGTCGGTGTCGTCGGCGCCGACGATCATCTGCGTGCTCTGCCCGGCCGGGGCAAAGCGTGGCGCGCGGGGTTCGTTGCGCACGGTCTGTTCGCCGGTGTAGATAGTCTGCATGGCCTGCCTGATGGAGACAATCTGCTTCTCTGGCGCCAGGGTGTGCAGGCTGGCTTCGGTCGGCAGCTCGATGTTCACGCTGAGGCGATCGGCATAACGCCCGGCCTCGGCAATCAGGGCCGGGTCGGCGTCGGGGATGGTCTTGAGGTGGATGTAGCCGCGAAAGTCGTGTTCTTCGCGCAGCAGCTTGGCCACCCGCACCAGTTGCTCCATGGTGTAGTCCGACGAGCGGATGATGCCGGAACTGAGAAACAGCCCGCTGACGCAATTGCGCCGGTAGAAGTCCAGGGTCAGGGTGACCACCTCCTCCGGGCTGAACCGTGCGCGGGGCACATCGCTGGAGCGGCGGTTGACGCAGTATTGGCAGTCGTAGAGGCAAAAATTGGTAAGCAGTACCTTGAGCAGCGACACGCAACGGCCGTCGGGCGTATAGCTGTGGCAGATGCCCATGCCATTGGTGGAGCCCAGCCCCGCCTTGCCTTCCGAGCTGCGCTTGGGCGCGCCACTGCTGGCGCAGGAGGCGTCGTACTTGGCGGCATCGGCGAGGATGCTGAGTTTTTCGATCAACTGCATGAAAGGCTACCGATACTGGTTTTTTGTACAGTATCAGCGGCCCAACGGTGTCACAAGTACCGTCTGTAGGAGCGAGCGAACTCGCCCCTGCAAAGGGAGATCAACTGGCGGTGGCCAGCAACAGATCCTGGACCGAGCGGCCTTGACCACGATGACGATCGTTTTCATACAACGAAGTGGCAATCTCATCGGCGCGGATCGGCAGCACTGACAGCAAGGTGTCGCTCAAGCCATGGCTGGCCTGGCTGAACCCCTGGATGTATATGCCCGCCTTGCAACGCTCGTCGGTGACGATGCGGTAGTCGCGCGCCACTTCGAAATCGCCCATGTAGGCGTGCAGCGGCGCCAGCAGTTCACGGTGCATCTGGCGCTCGTAGCCGGTGGCGAGGATCACCGCGTCGTAGTGGCTGACGCTGGTTTCGCCGGTGGCGTTGTCGCGCAGGGCCAGTTCGATGCCCAGGGGGCCGGCGCTGGCTTTCTCGACCACGGTCATGGTGCGGAACGTCTGGCGCGCGATGCCCGAGACTTTCTGGCGATAGAAGATGCCGTAGATGCGCTCGATCAAGTCCAGGTCGACCACCGAATAGTTGGTGTTCTGGTACTCGGCCACCAGCCGCTCGCGCTCCGCACCGACCTGCTGGAACACCAGGTCGGTAAAGGCCGGCGAGAACACTTCGTTGACGAACGGACTATCGTCGGCCGGCTTGAGCGCCGACCCGCGCAGGATCATGTCGACCTGCACCGAAGGGAAGCTGTCGTTCAGGTCGATGAAGGCTTCGGCCGCGCTCTGGCCGCCGCCGATCACCGCGATGCGCATCGGTTTGCCCTCGACGCACGGTTGCTGGGCCATGCGCGTCAGGTACTGGGAATGGTGGAAGACGCGGCCGTCATCCTTGAGCGCCTTGAACGCATCAGGCACTCGCGGTGTGCCGCCGGCGCTGACCACCACCGCACGGGTGGTGCGCACGTGCTGCTCGCCTTGTGTATCACGGGAGATCACGCGCAGCGCCTCGACCTGCTGCTGGTGCAGGATCGGTTCGATGGCCAGGACTTCCTCGCCGTAGTTGGCCTGGCCCTGAAACTGCCCCGCCACCCAACGCAGGTAGTCGTTGTACTCCATGCGGCACGGATAGAAGGTGCCCAGGTTGATGAAGTCCACCAGACGGTCGTGGGCCTTGAGGTAATTGACAAAGGAATAGGGGCTGGTGGGGTTGCGCAGGGTGACCAGGTCCTTGAGGAAGGAGATCTGCAGTTCACTCTGGGTCACCAGGGTATTGCCGTGCCAGCGGTAGTCGGCCTGCTTGTCGAGAAACAGCACGTCCAGTTTACCCTGGGCTTTTTCACGCTCCTGCAGGGCGATGGCCAGCGCCAGGTTCGAAGGGCCGAAACCGATACCGATCAGGTCGTGAACCGCGGGCGAAGCAATTGCCTGTGTCATTCCAGTGTCCTCTGGATAAGCCCCTTGGCGGACGGGGCGGGAATACCGTCAAGGCCTGAACAACAGGCCGTGTGTTGATAGGAAACGAGGACAGTGAAATAAAATTTAACTAACAGCTGATCAGTGCGCGTCCCACTCGCGCATGCGCACGCGGCAGTGCTTCATGGCGTTGACGATGTGTTTTTCCACCAGCGCGCGGGAAATGCACAGGCGCTCGGCGATCTGCAGGTGGGACAAACCGTCGAGCTTGCGCAGCAGGAAACTGTCGCGGCAGGCGCTCGGCAACTCGGCCAGGGCGCGTTCGAGCATGTCCAGGCGCTGGGCCTGATCGTGAGTGGCATGGGGCGAGCCGCTGGCGAAACGCTCCTCGCTGTCGAGCACCTCCAGTGGCTCGACCTGGCGCAGGGCGTTGCGCCGGTGGCCGTCGATCACCAGGTTCAGCGCGGTGCGGTACAAAAATGCGCGGGGCTGGTCGATGGGCGTGTCGCTGGTGCGCTCCAGCACTCGCACGTAAGCGTCATGCACCACATCTTCGGCCACCTGACGGTTGCCCAGCTTGGCGTTGAGGAAACACACCAGCTCGCGATAGTAGTTTTCCAACATGACTCCCGTCCGTGTCGCGCAGCGATAAGACTCTTGAATAAGAACACCCCTGCAGACGCAAGCTTGTCCGCGCCTGCAGGCAAGCCACCGTGATGGCAGTTTGAGTGCGTGCAATTTATAGTAATTCTCATCTACTTTTAAAGAAGTCTCGCCTTTGACGCGGTTTTTTTTACTCATCGGCGCTGTTACAGCCTGTGTAACCGCCTAAATTTGCGCGCCATGCCCTCGTATAACAGTCAGCTCTCCGCGACTGCGGCCATACCTCCCGGCTGGAACCCACGCATGAAACGCCCTCGCCTCGCCCGACGCGCCCTGCCTGCTGTGGCGTGCCTGATTGCCCTCATCGCGCTGATCACCTGGTACACCCTGCCGCCGAGCCGCGATGCGCTGACCACCGTCACCGTCACGCGTGGCAACATTGAAAACAGCGTCACCGCACTGGGCACCCTGCAACCGCGCCGGTACGTGGATGTGGGTGCCCAGGCGTCGGGGCAGATCCGCGCCATTCATGTCGAGGCCGGCGATCAGGTCGAGGCAGGCCAACTGCTGGTAGAGATCGACCCTTCCACACAAAAAGCCAAACTCGACGCCAGTCGCTACGCCATCGACAACCTCAAGGCCCAATTGCAGGAACAACAGGCCCTGCACGCACTGGCGCGGCAGAAATTCCAACGTCAGCAGCGCCTGGCGGCGGGTAACGCCACGCGCGAAGAAGACGTGCAAGCCGCCAGGGCCGAGCTGAGCGCCACCCAGGCGCGCGTCGAAATGTTCCAGGCGCAGATCCGCCAGGCCCAGGCCAGCCTGCGCAGCGACGAAGCCGAGCTGGGCTACACACGCATTTATGCGCCGATGAGCGGAACGGTGGTGGCGGTGGACGCCCGCGTCGGCCAGACCCTCAACGCGCAGCAGCAGACGCCCTTGATCCTGCGCATCGCCAGGCTGTCGCCGATGACGGTGTGGGCCGAGGTGTCGGAAGCCGACATCGGTCACGTCAAACCGGGCATGACCGCCTACTTCACCACGCTCAGTGGCGGCAGCCGTCGCTGGACCAGCACCGTGCGGCAAATCCTGCCGATTCCGCCCAAGCCGCTGAACGAAACCAGCCAGGGCGGCGGCAGCCCCAGCAGCAAGAGCGGCAGCGGCCGCGTGGTGCTCTACACCGTGCTGCTGGACGTGGATAACACCGACAACGCGTTGATGGCCGACATGACCACCCAGGTATTTTTCGTCGCCGGTCAGGTCAAGGACGCCCTCACCGCGCCGGTCGCCGCCTTACACGGCAGCACGGCCCGCGTGGTCGCGCAGAACGGGCGCATTGAGGAGCGCCAGGTGCGCCTGGGCATCAGCGACCGGCTGCGGGTCGAAGTGCTCGACGGCCTCAGCGAGGGCGATCACCTGCTGATCGGCCCGGTCGACGGCAGCGGAGGTTGAGGTGAACACGCCGCTGATCGAACTCAAGAACATCCGCAAATCCTACGGCGGCGGCGACAGCCCGCAGGTGGATGTGCTGCGCGGCATCGACCTGTCGATCCATGCCGGCGAATTCGTCGCCATCGTCGGCGCGTCCGGGTCCGGCAAGTCCACCCTGATGAACATCCTCGGCTGCCTCGACCGCCCGACCGTGGGCGACTACCTGTTCGCCGGGGAAAACGTCGCGCACCTGGACGGCGATGCGTTGGCCTGGCTGCGCCGCGAAGCCTTCGGTTTCGTGTTCCAGGGCTACCACCTGATTCCGTCCGGCTCGGCCCAGGAAAACGTCGAGATGCCGGCGATCTACGCCGGCATCAGCGCCGCCGAACGTCATGCCCGCGCCAACGCCCTGCTCACCCGGCTGGGCCTGGCCGAGCGCACCGCCAACCGCCCGCACCAGCTTTCCGGCGGCCAGCAGCAGCGGGTGTCCATCGCCCGCGCCTTGATGAACGGCGGCCATATCATCCTCGCGGACGAACCCACCGGCGCCCTCGACAGCCACAGCGGCGCCGAGGTCATGACCCTGCTCGACGAACTGGCCAGCCAGGGCCATGTGGTGATTCTGATCACCCACGACCGCGAAGTCGCGGCGCGCGCCAACCGTATCATCGAGATTCGCGATGGCCTGATCATCAGCGATTCCGCCGACAGCGACAGCAGCGTGCCGGCATCGGCCAACGGCAACGCGCTGCAGGCCGTGGACCTGCGCCAGCGCCTGGCCGACGGCGCCGAACACAACGGCGCCTGGAAGGCCGAACTGGTGGACGCCGTGCAAGCGGCGTGGCGCGTGATGTGGGTCAATCGCTTCCGCACCGCGCTAACCTTGCTGGGCATCATCATCGGCGTGGCATCGGTGGTGGTGATGCTGGCGGTGGGCGAAGGCAGCAAGCGCCAGGTGATGGCGCAGATGGGCGCGTTCGGCTCCAACATCCTCTACCTCAGCGGTACCTCGCCCAACCCGCGCACGCCGCAGGGGGTGGTCAGCCTCAGTGACGTTGCCGCCCTGGCCACGCTGCCTCAGGTGCAGCGCATCATGCCGGTCAATGGCAGCGATGCCGGCGTGCGCTTTGGCAATGTCGACTACATGGCGTATGTGGGCGGCAATGACACCCACTTCCCCGGCATCTTCAATTGGCCGGTGGTCGAGGGCAGCTATTTCAGCGAAGCCGACGAACGCAATGCCGCCACAGTGGCGGTGATCGGCCATCGCGTGCGCCAGAAGCTGCTCAAGGATGTCGCCAATCCCATCGGCCAGTACATCCTGATCGAAAACGTGCCGTTCCAGGTGGTCGGCGTGCTGGCGGAAAAAGGCGCAAGCTCCGGCAACAAGGACAGCGACGACCGCATCGCCATCCCCTACACCGCCGCCAGCGTGCGCCTGTTTGGCAGCTACAACCCCGAATACGTGGTGATCGCCGCCGCCGATGCGCGCAAGGTGCGGGAGGCCGAACAGGCCATCAATGAATTGATGCTCAAGCTGCACAACGGCAAGCGCGACTTCGAACTGACCAACAATGCGGCGATGATCCAGGCCGAGGCGCACACGCAGAACACGCTGTCGCTGATGCTGGGCTCGATTGCCGCGATCTCCCTGCTGGTGGGCGGGATCGGCGTGATGAACATCATGTTGATGACCGTGCGCGAACGCACCCGTGAAATCGGCATCCGCATGGCCACCGGCGCCCGCCAGCGCGACATTCTGCGCCAGTTCCTTACCGAGGCGGTGATGCTCTCGGTGGTGGGCGGCCTGTTCGGCATTGCCCTGGCATTGCTGGTGGGCGGTGTGCTGGTGCTGGCCAAGGTGGCGGTGCAGTTTTCGCTGCTGGCGGTGCTCGGCGCGTTTGGCTGTGCACTGGCCACCGGCGTGCTGTTCGGCTTCATGCCGGCGCGAAAAGCAGCCCGGCTCGATCCAGTCAAGGCATTGTCCAGTGAATAAATCTTCGTTTATCCCGCACCTGTCGGCCGTCAGCCTGTCCCTGCTGCTCAGCGCCTGCGGCGGCAACCCGCCGGTCGTCGACGGCGGCATCACCGCCCCCGCCGCGTGGCAATTCGCCGAGCGCGATGCGGCCCGGGCGACCCACCAGCGCTGGTGGACGCAGTTTGGCAGCCCGCAGCTCAATCGGCTGATCGGCCAGGCCCGGCGTGACAGCTTCGATGTTGCCGCCGCCATCGCGCGCGTACGCCAGGCCCAGGCGAGCGCCGTGATTGCGGGGGCGCCATTGTTGCCCGAGGTAAAATTCAACCTCGCCACCGGCCATCAGAAACTGCTGCGCGGTAAGGGCGGCCCCGACCTGGATGTGTCGCAGAATGATGATGCCGTCGACAATTTCGGCGCCAATTTCAGCGCCAGCTATGAAGTGGACTTCTGGGGTGGGCGCGCCGCCGCACGGGACAGCGCCCTCTATGGGTTGCGCGCCAGCGAGTCCGACCGGGCCACCGTGGAGCTGACCCTGCTTGGCAACGTCGCCGACCGCTATGCGCAAACCCTGGCGGCACGCGAGCGCCTGCAGATTGCCGAGCTGAACCTGACCAACGCACGCAACGTGCTCAAGCTGGTGCAGACCCGCTACGACGCAGGCGCAGCCACGGCGCTGGAGCTGGCCCAGCAGAAAAGCCTGGTGGCCGGACAGCAGCGCCAGGTGCCCTTGATCCAGCAACTGGCCGAAGAATCGCGGATCAGCCTGGCCACCCTGCTCGGCCAACCGGTGCAGGCTCTGGCGCTGGAGGCCGAACCCTTCCACACGCTGACGTGGCCGAGCATCGGCCCCGGCGTGCCCAGCCAACTGCTGAGCCGGCGCCCCGACCTGGCCAAGGCCGAAGCACAATTGGCGGCGGCCAAGGCAGATGTCAAAGTCGCCCGCGCCGCCATGCTGCCCGCCGTAACCCTGGGTGCCACCGTTGGCTCAGATGCCTACAAGGCCGCAGAGATCCTGCGCAGCCCCTACTACACGCTGACGGCCGGCCTGGTGGCGCCGATTTTCGACCATGGCCGTCTAAGCGCCGAGCGCGACAAGGCCCGTGCACGCCAGGATGAATTGCTGCAAACCTATCGCGCCGCCATCCTCAATGGCTTTGCCGATGTGGAGAAATCCCTGAGCAGCATCACGCGCCTGGACCAGCAGCGCCAATGGCAGGACGAAGAATTACAGCAAGCGCAGACGGCATTGCAGATCGCCGAAAGCCGCTACCAGGCCGGCGCCGAAGACTGGCTGACGCTGCTTGCGGCCCAGCGCACCCTGTACGCGGCCCAGGACGCGAACGTGCAACTGCGGCTGTCGCGCCTGCAAGCCAGCATCGCGCTGTTCAAGGCGCTGGGGGGCGGCTGGAATACCGACAGTTGATAAACGAATCTCCGCTTTCCTACACAAACCGTTTATTTACCCTACATTATCCAGACTGGGGTCCTTGGTAAAAAAGCCGCTATCTCACGGCTGACCGACCCCCCTCGATGAAACTCCGCGCTCTAGCAAAATGCCTGGCCTGCCTCGGCTGTTGGCTTGCAGCTCCCCTGTTGCTGGCCGATCCGTTGATCACGCCGACCGCCATTGACTGGCTGCTGGATTGCCCCTTTTCCGGCGTTGTGCCGCTGGACCCCGAGGTGGTGGCGCGCACCCAGTGCGGTCAGGTGAGCGTGCCGCGCGACCATGCCGCCCCCGGGCGCGGTCGCGTGAATCTCACCCTGACCCGGGTAGGTGCCCGGCAGCCGCTGAACCGCGAAGGCGTGGTGTTTATCCAGCCGGGCACATCAGGCACGGCCAGCGGCGTGCATTTCGCACTGCAATTGGCCAGCCGCTGGGAATCCCTGGCGACACCGTCCTACCGCAAGCTGGTTGACCGGTATGACGTGATCGAACTGAGCGTGCGTGACCTGTCGCAGGACAACGCGGTCGAGCAGGCTGCGCAGGACATGGAATACGTGCGCGGGCAGTTGGGCGAGGCGCAGCTCAGCTTTGTGGGGAATGCCGACGCCACCCTGCTCGGCAGCCGTTATGGCTCGCTGTTTCCCGAGCGGGTCGCACGCATGGTGCTGGTGAACGCGAGCAAAGGCTCGCCGATGGCCACAGGGGTGGAGCAATTGCTGCTCAAGGACGCCTCCAGCGCCGACGTGAATGGCTGCGTGACCCGTTGGCTTGGCGACTTCCTCGCCGACGGCAAACAACCGCCTGCGTCCGCGCGCTGCCTGGACCGCGGGGCGTGGGAATAACAACCGCCCGTCACATGTGACCGCAGCTCCGTGGCGAGCGGGCTTGCCCCGCGTTGGGGTGCGAAGCGCCCCCAATCGAGCAAAACGCGGTGTACCTGATACGGCTCAGCGCCTGGTTTTGGGGCTGCTGCGCAGCCCAACGCAGGACAAGCCTGCTCGCCACAGGGAATCTGCGCTTATCTGAACGGCATTAGGGCAAGCCCCGCGTTGGGGTGCGAAGCGCCCCCAATCAAGCAAAACGCGGTTTACCTGATACGGCTCAGCGTCTGGTTTTGGGGCTGCTGCGCAGCCCAACGCAGGGCAAGCCTGCTCGCCACAAGAATCTGCGTTTGACTGGGCGGCACTGGGGCTTGCCACAGGAGTGCGAACGCTCACAGCCCCACGCATTCCACTACAATGCCCGGACTCAATCGCAAGGCATTTTATGGACATCGAACTGGCTCGCACCTTTCTTGAAATTATCCGCTGCGGCAGCCTGGCGGCGGCGGCCGAGAAGCTGCACGTCACCCAGACGGCCATTACCGCGCGGGTCAAGAGTCTCGAGAGCCAGCTGGGCAGCACGTTGTTCATCCGTAACCGCGCCGGTGCGCGGTTGACTGCCGACGGCGAGGCCTTCGTGGTGTATGCCAACCAGTTGCTGCAGACCTGGGAGGCCGCGCGCCGCGACCTGCCATTGCCCGAAGGCTATCGCAACATGCTGCACATCGGCGGCGAGGTCAGCCTGTGCAACCCGCTCATGCTTGGCTGGGCCCAGGCCCTGCGCGAACACATTCCCGGGCACGCACTGCGCACCGAAATCGGCGAAGGCCAGCACCTGCTGCGCCAACTGGAACTGGGCGTGCTCGACGCCGCGCTGGTGTTCCAGCCGCAGTACTGGCCGGGGTTGCAGGTGGAGCAGGTGCTCGAAGAAAAACTGATTCTGGTGCAATTGGTGAGCAAGCCGGCGCCTTACGTGTATATCGATTGGGGCCCGGGCTTTCGCCAGCAGCACGACGCCGCCCTGCCCGACAAGGCCCGCGCGGCGTTGAGTTTCAATGTGGGGCCGCTGGCCTTGCAGTACATTCTGGAGAATGGCGGCGCGGGGTATTTCCGCACGCGCGTGGTGCAAAGCTACCTGGACAGCGGCGTGATGCAGCGTGTGCCCAAGGCACCGGAGTTCAGCTTTCCGACTTACCTGGTGTACGCGCGGGCGCGGGACTCGGCCGTGTTGCAGCAGGCACTGGCACTGCTGCGCGAGGTGGTCAGGGCGGAAAGTGACTGGTCACAGCGCTGGGACCCGCTGATCTGAATCCCCCTGTGTCAACTCAGAAATCGACCGTGGCCGACAACAGGTAGGTGCGCGGCGTCGAGAGGGTCAAACCCGGCTCGCTGTCATCCGAGGCACCGGCCGAGCTCCAGTAGCGCTTGTCGGCCACGTTCTCCACGTTTGCGCGCAGGGTGATGTGCTTGTCATCCACCTTGAAGGCGTAACGCGCGCCAACATCGATGCGGTTCCAGGCATCGATCTGCTTGACGTTGGCCTGGTCCAGGTACTGGGAGCTGGAATAGATGCCGCGGCTGGTCAGGGTCAGGCCTTCGAGGGTCGGTACATCCCACTCTGCACCCAGATTGACGTTGTACTTGGGCGTTGCCGGCGCGCGGTTGCCGTCGAAGGTGCCGTTGGTGGTGTGGGTCAATTCGCTGTCGATGTACATCACGCCGCCGAGCAGACGCAAGCCCTTGAGCGGCTCGCCAAACAGGCTCAGCTCAACCCCATCGTTCTGCCGCTTGCCATTGGGGCCGAACACCCGCGAGCCGGCATTGGTTTCGTAGGCCGGTTGCTTGATGCGGAATACCGCCGCCGTCACAGCGAAGGCTCCGGCATCGTACTTGGCGCCCACCTCAACCTGACGACTGATAAAGGGCGGGAAGATTTCATCTTCGTTGATCGAGGTGGACGGCGCGATCTTGCCCTGGCTCAAGCCTTCCATGTAGTTGGCGTACAGCGAGAGGGTGTCGGTGGCCTTGAACAGCACGCCGCCCGAGGGTGAGATCTTTTCTTCGTCGTAGGCGGTGGCGCCTTTGACGTTGTCGGTCCAGTCGTCGACCTTCACGCGCTGCCAGCGTGCGCCCAGGGTCAGCAGCAGGCGGTCGTCAAAAAAGCCCAGGGTATCGGACAACGCCAGGCCGCTGAACGTGTTTTCGGTATACACCTTGGAGTCAAAACGCGTCGGCCGCGAAGGCGTCGGGGTTTGCACGGGGTTGTAGAGGTTGCTCGGCGGGGCCGCGTAGCGCGCGCCGCCGTTTTCAAAGTCCATGTAGAAGTAGCTGGCCGCGAGGTTGACCTCATGGCTCACCGGCCCGCTGTGAAACCAGCTGCGCACGCCGGCGGTGGCGGTGCGCACATTTTCGTCACGGGTAAAATCACGCGGCTGCACACTGAAGTCGCCGGCGTTATTGCTGACCGACACCGCATGGCGCAGGAAGTCGTGGTTACTCTTGCGCGCGCCGACCCCGCCGTACAGCAGCACATTGTCGCTGAGGTCGAACTCACCATTGAACGTGCCGAAGGTGTCGTTGGTGCTGGCCTTGCTCCAGGACTGCGCGTAGTTGCGGCGCACATCGCTGGCGCTTGGCACCCTGGCATTGGCGGCCACCTGCACACGCTCCTGAGGCGCGTCGGTGTCCCGCGCGGTGCGGCCGATGTCTGTCGAGAGACGCAGGCGCTCGCCGCGAAAATCCAGGCCGAGCACGGCCATCTCGCGGTCTACGCTCTGGTGGTCCCACTCGGTGTCGCCGGCCTGCTTCACGCCGTTGAAACGAATGCCGAACTTATTGTCCTCGCCGAACCGACGGCCAATATCCACCGCCCCGCCCGCCTGGCTGCCCGAAGCCCAAGTGCCGGTAAACGAATTGATAGCCTTGTCGGTCGCCCGCTTGGGCACCACGTTGATGCCGCCACCCACACTGCCGCGCGGCGAGATGCCGTTGATCAACTGGCTCGGGCCCTTGAGGATGTCGACGCGGTCGGCCATTTCCATGTCAATCGTGTATGTCGGCAATACGCCGTACAGGCCGTTGTAGGACACATCACTGTTGAACAGGCTGAAACCGCGAATGGTGAACTGCTCATACCGCCCACCCGCCGGGTTGGTGGTGCGCACTGAAGGGTCGCTGGCAATCAGGTCGCCCAGCGTGCGCGCCTGCTGATTCTTGACCGCCTCCTGGGTGTAGGTGGTCATGCTGAAGGGCGTTTCCATGAAGTCCCGCGCGCCCAGCAACCCCTGCGAGCCCCGGCGCGCAACCTGCCCACCGGCGTAGGCATCCCCCCCCGCCAGGTCGTTGGTGGCGAGGATAGACGTCGGCGCCAGTTGCAGGCTGCTGCCTTCGGGCGCCGGCACCAGCATGAACGCCTGCTCGCCCATCGGCTGCAACTGCAGGCCTGAACCTTGCAACAGACGGGCAAAGCCCTCCTCCACAGCATATTCGCCCGTCAGGCCGCTGCTGTTGCGACCGCTGACCAGCGCCGGGTCCACCGACAGATTGACGCCAGCCAGGCCGGCAAACCGGGTCAGCGCGGCGCTCAGGCTCCCGGCGGGTACCTGATAGCTGCGGCGTGTGGTGTCTTCGGCGTAGCTGAGGGAGACGAACAGCGGGCTGGCGCTGAGGCTCAGCATCAGGCTCAAACGAAACAAAGGGCGCAAGCGCGGGGGCAAAACGGCGGACATGGGAAGGCTCTCGATTTTGTTCACTTACCGGGTATGACAGGTGAGGTGAAAAAAAGGGACAGGCGCAGGCGCAATACCAGAGTCCATCGAAAACAGGTGCTGGGGAACATTCAGTGGAACAGCTCGTCAATTGGCTAGCCGCTCTGTGGGCAAGACCGCACTGCAACGTTCATCCACGCGGCGTACTGTCAAAAACCGCTACAGAGAACCTGCTCCCACCCCGACCATTACTGGAGACGCTATGAACAAGTCCTGCCTCTTTCTGCTCGCCCTGTCAGTCCCCGCCATGAGCTGGGCCAGCGATGCCTTGCCCGACTTGCCCGCAGTGACACAGTCGTTATTGGCCGGAAAGTCCGTCTCCGTGGTACTTGACCTGGGGCTCTGCACACCGGGATCGAGCGACGTAGAGCCCACCAAAACCCGCGGTGGGCTGCGTATTGACGCCTTTCGCGTGACCGAAGACGGCACCCTGGCATTCGCCGACGATCATTTCAGTGTGAACCGTGACGGCAAGCCTATTAATCAATTTTTGCGCTATCGGGTGCACCCGGACGGCAGCGGCGAGTTCAGCATGACGATATTCTCGGTGCCTGATTACCGGCAGATTGATAAAACGCTCACGTATCAATGCGGTATTGGCAAGGGTTTGAGGTTTTTTGCGGGGGGTTGAATTCAGGAGGGTTGAGAGTGCGCTGGTAGCATCGGACCAGCCCGCTCTCAATCAAACGCTACCCTCGCGCTCAATCACAAGTATTCGAGCTTCGCCAAGAGGGTGAGCAACGTGCTCACAACCGATACCCGCAAAAAACACATCCCCCGCCGACAGCACAGCAACGTGTTCAATACCTAGCTCGCGATAGTGCATTTCGACGACGCCGTCCAGAACCGCAAATACTTCCTCGCCATCGTTCACATGCCACTTGTAAGGCTGATCCGTCCAATGAAGACGCACCGTCGTGCCGTGCATGTTTGCAATATCCAGTGCCCCCCATGCGCGAGCAGCGGTGAACTCTTTACTCCGGATTACCTTCAATTGTTTTCTCCCTGGTGGCTGAGTTGAAGTTGCCTATCACGCATTCTTTGGCTTGAAGAGACCGTAGCATTTCCGGTATCGAAATCTCTTAAAGAGTAACGTTGTCAAAATGCATCGTCGGTGCTGAAAATTAACGCTTCAGAGCATCGCATTGAGCACGTAGATTCCTGTCGGAGATCGAACCGCAACCACCGTTATTGGTTTTCGCGTTACGCTGATAGCGCTGATCACTGTCGCTGATGCTATTGCAGCTAATCCCGCTGGTTTCCACGTTACAGGCATAACGCAGGTCGTTCGCTAAGATCGAGTTGCAACTACCATGGCCTTGCTTGGCTCTGCAGTAAGCGCGCTGGCCATGTCATTCTCTGGATTCTCAGATGATTCAGTTATACGAATACGGCGAAGCGCTGAGCATCAAGGGTGGCAACAGCCGAGAACCCAGCGCCCTTTTTGAAGCACATGTTATGGACAAAATTCTTCATAGCATCAGACGGATCGATGGTTTCGAGGTTAAGTCCGTCAACAGTTGACCTAGAGAATGCAACACTCAGAATCGGCTGCTCCTCCATATGACCTGTCGAGCTGTTGAGCACATTGTCCAGAGCGGTGACGATGACCAAATCATCCGGCAGGATTGCCAACAACTCTCGACCTACTCGCAGCGCGCAGCTGCACACGTAGTCCTGATGGAGTTCGTTGAACCGACCAATTGGCATAGCTTTGGTCGACAACTTGCCGCTTTTGAGTAGAGATTTGATTTCGGTAGGAATCACGTCGGAGCCATGGATAGCGACTTTGGCTTCTAGGACACCACCGTCATGAACAATCATCTGAATAGCTGAGCCGAGGTGTGATATTTCTGCAAACGACTCGAAAGCTTCGATGGCATCTAGCTTGGCCTGACGGTCACCATCAAGGATACGGATCGCAATGCCCCTCTCCTCTGCCCACTCGGTATGGGCAGTTTTCCATTCATCAAGCTGAGCCTGATATCGCCTTTCGTCTTCCGCCTGCGCGGCGCCAATCTTGCTTTTCAGGGCTGCACGCTGACGAGCCTCTAGCTTGAAGAGCCTAGCCCAGAAATTGGGGTGATATGTAGCGGCCGCGTGCGTAGCTTCTTGTTCAAGAGTACCGCTCTTGAGTGGCTGTCTAGGTTCAGGATTGGAGAGAAGTCGTTTCCATTTCACAGCCTCAGCACACTCCTTGTGCATTGAAAGGATGATATCTATGTGATTTTCGTACACCTCAACTTCATACGCTGCTTGTTCCAGCGCTTCCATCTTTGCGTACTCTTTCTGTCGCTTTTCAAGTTCACGCTGACGGCGATGAGCGTTACGCTCTGATCGCCGCGCAGACGCTTGCAGCGAACGTACAGTCCCTTTCCAACCCATCACGACTCTCCATAACGCCCATATGATGGCACGTTAAAATAACTCTTGGCGTTGACTGAATCACCTACGCATTTCGTTACCGAAACATCAGCTAGCCCATAAGGAATGCATTTGTACTCCACGCTTCTCAGAGCGAGGGCGCGTTCAGTTTCCCAGAAGTAAGAGGACCTTGACGGCCCCCTTGTTTACCCCGCCATTTGACGTACGGCTCTCTCAATCCGCTGGCGTCCCGCATGAGCAAGCTTGCTTACACCAGCTTCCTTCGCGACCGCATATATTAGGGCCTCCCCTTCGTGCCCCCGCTGCACCATCTCGTCAACCAAAGCACGTAGTTCTGGCAGGCAGATTTCAGATAGCCCTCTCGTGGTGTCTTCATCGCCGGGCTTACGAAAGACGACACTGGCATCCGACTCGATATGAGTCGGCCAGAAAAAGACTCCTGTCTGCTCCTCTTCATGTGAGCGGAATCGCGCCCGAGCAATTTGGTCAACGCGATCACGTATCCGTGAGCCGGTTCGTACCCAGCCATGAGCACGGGCAATGCGCCTCGCAAGCGCCGTGTCCAGAACCGGTCCCTCTTCCGCCACGACATGAGCAATCATCTGCTCCAACGTTTCCGTGTAACTCGCCTCAAAGAACTGATCTGGATCGACCAACCCTACCGCCTGACGAGGGTCGGATTCTTTATAAATCAAATATTCAAGGGGACGAGCAAGAGCCAGGACATCCTCATCTGGCTTGATAGATGCAGCCTTGGCGTACTTAAAATCAGGGAATGCACCTGAGGGATCATTGGATTCGCCCGCACTATCCACTGTGGCGACCACAGCAACCTGACTTACTACTTCAATGACTTCAGCCATAGCTACATCGACTTTCAGTCGCTCTGCCTCTTGAGCGGCATCGATGACAGCCTGCTTGGCTCGGGACTCAGCAACGAGTTCGTTCAGACGTAGATGTACCTTTTCGGCAGTTCCAATTGCATCAACCCACCAGTCTGTCGACCATATCCTAACGATCTCCCAACCAAGTCCACGCAGTACAAACTCACGGAGCTTGTCACGATCACGAGCGGTCGCACTGCGGTGATAGGTAGCACCGTCGCATTCAATCCCGACAAGGTACCGTCCAGGTTTGTCAGGGTGAACAACCCCAAGGTCTATCCGAAAGGAGGAAACGCCAATCTGGGTAAATATCTGCCATCCCTTTTTAGCCAAGGCCGCTGCAACTGCCTCTTCGAATGGGCTGTCAAAACTACCCACGCTACCAAAGTCAGCTTCTGCGAGAGCCCGTGGGCCACGCTCTGCAAACTCCAAGAAGTGCTTAAGATCTCGAACCCCGATCGCTTGCGTACGAGCTAGATCAATATGCTCTGGGCGCAAGGTCGAAAACACCACAAGCTCCTGGCGAGCACGGGTTATTGCCACGTTCAGTCGACGCTCACCACCAGGGCGGTTCATCGGACCGAAGTTCATGGACAGCACACCGGCAGCGTCTTTTCCGTAGGTGGTCGAGAAATAGATGATGTCTCGCTCATCGCCTTGAACGCTCTCAAGGTTCTTGACGAATACAGGCTCCAGCTCGGACTCAGCGAAATACGAATCGAGTGATGGGTCTTTCCGGCAAGCCTCATCCAGCATGTCCATGATGAGCTTCTGTTGCTCGCCGTTAAAGGTTACGACCCCCACGGTCCGCCCGCTTTCGCGGAAGGCCGGAGACTGTAGGCGGGCAACCAAATCAGCAACTAAATATCTTGCTTCAATTAAGTTTGTTCGCGACCCACCCTTGTCATATACACCCGGGACTGGGCATAACCGTACTGCTTTGTCGGCCGTAAACGGTGATGGGAAGGTCACCAGCTTCGACTGGTAGTATCGCTGGTTCGAGAAAGCGATCAGACTTTCGTGGCGGCTACGGTAGTGCCAGTTCAGATTACGCATTGGCAAATTGGCACTGATGCACTCGTCCAGAATACTCTCGAGATCAGCCTCTACATCCTCATCTTCAGCGGTCGACTCAGCTCGGTTAAAGAACGAAGTCGGAGGGAGCTGTTTGGGGTCGCCCACCATCACCACTTGCCTCCCTCGGGCCATTGCGCCGATGGCATCCCAGACAGGTATTTGAGATGCCTCATCGAAGATAACGAGATCGAATGGCGTCGAGGCAGGAGGCAGATACTGAGCAATGGATAGAGGGCTCATGAGCAAACATGGAGTCAGCTTGGTTAGCGCTTCTGGCGCACGACTCATCAGCTCCCGCAATGGAATGTGCTTGGTCTTCTTGCCCATCTCATGTCGCAGGACTCCCCACTCTGAAGAGCGACTTACACTGTCTTGGCTTGGTAGGTCGGAACATAGCCGAGCCCGGAGCCAGTCCTTGGTCAACTCAGTGAACTTGTCATCCAAAGCCCGGAAATCACGAATGCGCTGTTCATGCTCTACGCTAACGAACGTCCGGATCACCTCTTCGTTGTCGACCGTCGTGTTCAGCCACCAGCGGGCATAATTTACTTCCAATGCACGACGGACTTTTCCAGAGCTGATGGCTCCTGTTTCCATCGATTGAACAATCGGAGCCAGGCCGACAGCGTAGGCCTCATCGCGAACCTTCCGCCAAGCGCACCATGCCTTCAGGCGCGATTCAGACGAAACAACAGTTTCGCAGTTTTTCTTGATATCACTTAGTGCCAGGTTGGCAGTTTCGATGACGCCCATTTCGGTGAAATGACCGACGGTAGTCAGGTGCGTTGCTCGCTCCTGGAGCAGCTCGAGTTTTTCACGAAGGGTAGCGCCGGCAATGGCTATAGCAGCCTCCGGCTCAAGTAATGCGTTACCATCACCCAGCAAAGTTTGAAGCGGTGCTTTGTAGGCCGCGACCTGCTCAGGATTGAGTGCTAGCTTCGCTACCGCGGCAGCCATCTCCCCTTGGAAGGCTACCGCCGTAAGTGCGACGTCAACCTTCGTTTTTAAGTCATTCCAGACAGGAACGATTTCTCGCAGATCAGCCAGATCCACCAACTCTCGTTCAACTGCTGCTCTTTTCTTGAGCAGTTCAAAATCAGCTTTGAACGACGAGCCACAACGCCCTTCCTCTATATGAGGATGATCGTCGACAAGCCGACCACGTTCTTCAATGTCACGTCGTTCAGCCTGGAAACGTAGCGCTGCAGTCAGCACGTCAATATCAGTGGTCAAACCGCTCCAGAGAGAGCTAGTTGCTAAGCTGAGATCAACCAGCTCATCTAACCCAGCATCGAGACGAGTCAGCGCACGCAGCCGGCGGAGTTCCTCCTTCAGCTCATCACCTAGCTGGCCCTGCTCAACCAACTGCAAGCCGTCATCGATCCAAGCAGAATTACTTTTCTGAAGCCGCATAGCCTCTTGCAGCTTGATCGCTGTCGCGAGATGCGTTGATTCGGATTTGGCACCTTGCCAAACAGCAACACACTCATGACCTGGCTCCAGCTCGTCGATTGCTCGACGTACCGACCGAATCTCTACCCAAGTAGCGAGATCCTTGCCATTGTCGATTTCACCTGTTGATGTCTGCGTCGGCGCCAATAGCCCAGCGATGCGGCGTTTTCCGAACCAGGACTTAGGCCAGAAAGACTCCTCCGCTTCTTTCCATTCGCGCAGTAGGCGTTCGGTATCAAGTACTTCAATCGCATCCCCGTAGGACGCCGTTAGCTGGTGCTTGAGGTCGTCTATCTGACGCAGCAATATGACAGCTTGCCCGAGAACGTCAGTGACATTTTCTGGCCAGGCCGGGCCTAGATCAACGAATGTAGCGCGGCGTTGTTGCAGCAGATCAATGCCTTGTTTAGCTTCAGCAGTAATACGGGAGGACCAGAAGGATGAGAGTCTGGAGTTAATGTTCCGGTGTTCGTCGACCCAAGTGCAGCCGTCACTCAGGCGTTTAGAAATCGAGCGAGCATCGGGGCGAAGTGCGAACCGCCAATCATGCCCAGCGGCAGCGGGAAGTACTCGAGAAAGAATCGACAGCCCCTCAAGCGCTGTTGGGGTGTACTCCGTAACAGGAAGCCCTGACAGCTCAACAAAGCGATCGGCAGCTCGCTGGACTTCAAGCACAGCAGGAAGCACGTCACGAGCCGCCTGTACGAATTGTTGCTGCCAATGAGGCGACCACTCTGCTTGGCCTACCCCGGACAAAGCGTTGCCTGCCAGCTGACCGTAGCCCACAGCCTGCGCGTTCACTTCAAGGCGGTCGCCCAGCTCTCGAAGCGCAAGCATGGCCTTCTGATCATGAATGTCCGGGGATGGCCAAGAAAGCGCAGCTACTGCCTCATCAACACCCGATGTCACTGTCCCGATAGCATCGTAGATGGTGTAGCCGTTGCGGTGCCGGCGGTGCAGACGCTCGACATAAATATTGAGGCTGTCACGCAGGGAAGCCAGCCGCTGCGCTTCCACCTCCCAAGCGGAAGCATCTACCTCACCTTTCGCTTCCCAAGCCGACTGCAACTGAGCAAGGACATCCGTTTTTCGAGCCTTGCTGGAGTGAAGTTCAAGGCAAAACTCACCCAGACCGATTTCACGCAAGCGCCGGTACACGACATCCAGAGCAGCAATTTTCTCAGATACGAACAGCACCCGGCGCCCTTGAGCGATGGACTGGGCGATCATGTTTGAAATCGTTTGGCTTTTACCCGTGCCCGGTGGACCTATGAGAACGAAATCTTTTCCCTTCGCTGCTGCCATCACAGCAGCAAGCTGAGATGAATCAGATGGCAATGGGCAGAATACATCAGTCGGACCGTAATCACGGTCCAGTGACTCCGCCTCCGGAAACGGGGTCTCGGAGATGAACGAATCACGTGGCGTATCCAGAAGGTGCTGGACTACAGGGCTCTGTCGAAGGTGCTCTGCATTCTCGGCAAGATCCTTCCACATAAGATACTTGGCAAACGAAAACATCGAGAGAACAACGTCCTCGTTCAGCTCCCAGCCAGGGATATCCTTGATAGCATGACCAACTTTGTTCCAAATGGATGCGATATCCAGACCGGAGTCGTCCCGAGGCAGCTCCTGCTCCAGTGAACCCAAGCCCAGTTCAAAGTCTTGACGCAGCATCTCGATCAGAGTCGGGTTAAAACGAGGCTCATCATCGTGCAGCACCATGGTGAATCCAGAACGCGCACTCTTACGCTCCAAAGTGACAGGAACCAAGACCAGTGGCGCTTTGTACTTCTGCCCGGCCCTATCCTCACGCGTCCAGCTTAGAAAACCGATGGCCAGGAAAAGCGTGTTGGAGCCACCTTCCTGCAAAGCAGTACGAGCGCTTCGATATAACTCGGTTAATCGGACATCCATTTCGGCAGACGTCAGCGCAACGAATACTTCCCTACGTTTGAGAGCATCTTCAGCATGACGGCGGCGAACATCTTCTCGCTCACGCTGCTCATAGAGTGCGCGCTCACGCGGATCTGCGCCATCCATTAGGTCAGGCCTGGTAAGCAGCTTTAGAGACTGTCCACTTGCAAGAATGTCCTCAAGAGCACCAGGATCAGGAGATTCAAGCTTCAGCGCTCGCTTACCCATTTTGAAATTGAGCAAGTTATTTCGAAGCGACAGATCCAGAAGCTTTCGCTGCCATCGGCCGAGGCGATCTGCTGGGTCGAGCTTAGACAGATCCTCAACCTGTGCCTTAATATTGTCATCGGAGATGCCGATCCCGTCCTCCACAAGAATCGATGGGGCTTCATCAGACTCAGCAACGGCGACGCGTGTAATCTGAGCCTCTGAGCTGGCGAGCGGTTTGATACGTTGCAAACGGGCGCGACGGATATCTAGCAGCATCTCGAAAACACTTTCAGCATCTTCGGCTACCTGTTTCGTGCCCATCTCTACCGCATAAGAGAATGGCGGTATCGAGGCGTGGGTTATGAGAGTGGTCTCAAACAGCACGAGCTCCTGAAGCTTCACCCGCTTACGTACTGCAGTGACATCATCCACCACGGCAGTCGTGAACTCTTCTGGCTTAAGCCACAAACCAGCAAAGGCATGACCATGGGTGAATACGATCACAGGGTTAAGACCGATCTGCTCCAATGCTGCACAGAAAAGCAGAGTCAGATCGAGACAAGTAGCCAACCCGGAGTCAGCAATCTGACTGGGGCTACGAATCTTCTGTCCTGATTGTTCAAAGCTAGCCGGCGGCAACGCATAGTCGAGCTTCATGCGCGCCACAGCGCCCCACACTGCCGACGCCAACTGCCAAGCTCTTTTGGGGCCACCCTCATATCCATCAAGTGCCGACGGCTTATCGCTAAGACGAAGCAACTCGGCCGCCTGTTTGAGCAACCGCTCAACCGCTGCATCATTCGGCTGAACAAAAGCCGCAGTCATATCTGGTATATGCCGCAATCCGCCCCACTGGTTTCTGGGCAAAAGGTCTACAACCTGTTCAAGCCGAGCGACTTCCTTGCGACCGCTCTCCGCCTCCTTGTCATCGGCTTCGAGGACAAACGTAAAGGTCGACATTTCTGACTCTGTCAGGCGACTCAACAACGGGCCGTCCAAGACAAGATCAAGCCCAGGTATGACCCGGAAGCTATCTGCAGCGATCTCGTCGATCCGCCAAATCTTGGACTTAAATACCTCGGGGGCCGAGCTAAGCGTAAGAGTGGCATTGACGAAACGATTACTCGTTTCGTTCGAGATACGAAGCTCTCGAATCACAGGGATAGCGTTCTGGAAATCTGCAAGATTTAGCTTTGCTACCAAGGTGGCAAGGACCTTTACTTCCTTAGGCGGGGCTTCTTCTTGGGGTGTGAGGGGCTGAACGATATCGTCCATGCGCAACAATCCTTGTCGTTATGCTCAAGGGAGTGCCGAAACTGAACGGCCAGGGAGCCCCTCTTGAGCTGATGGCGGGATGATATCTCTTATAGCGACAGCCGTAATGTGCCTTTGGTCGTCACTGATTTCTCAGCCCATCATCGAACGTCACATACTACGACCGACACAGCTCAATATCGAAAAAGGATCGAAGTGCACTGGGCAAACTCCGATAGTGGTATCACATCGAAATGTCCATCAAGAGCCGGGCGTTTTGTGGGGTAAAAACACCTGCAAACAAAAAAGGGGTCGCGAGATAAAATCTCGCAACCCCTTGAATTATATGGTCGGGACGGAGTGATTCGAACACTCGACCCCTAGCACCCCATGCTAGTGCGCTACCGGACTGCGCTACGCCCCGACTAGGCGTGTTACTGGGTTTGCTTCGCAACGAAGCGATCAGGAATATACCGCAAGCTTTTGAAATGTGGAAGTATTTTAAAAGCTCAATTCACTTCTTCAGCACCACCAGCACATCTTCGAGTTCGGAGATCATCTGGCGGATCAGTTGCTTGTATTGGGTGGTGTCGTCTTTGGCCTCATCACCGGACATGCGCTGACGCGCGCCGCTGATGGTGAATCCCTGGTCGTACAGCAACGCGCGGATCTGTCGGATCATCAGCACGTCCTGGCGCTGATAATACCGACGGTTCCCGGTGCGTTTGACGGGGTTGAGTTGAGGAAACTCCTGCTCCCAATAGCGCAGCACGTGCGGTTTGACCGCACACAGCTCGCTGACCTCACCAATGGTGAAGTAGCGTTTGCCCGGGATGACGGGTAGCTCGTCGTTATGACTTGGTTCCAGCATAAGCCTCAACTCGGGCCTTTAACTTCTGCCCTGGACGAAAGGTGACCACACGGCGAGCCGTGATCGGGATTTCTTCTCCCGTTTTTGGATTGCGGCCAGGACGCTGGCGTTTGTCCCGCAGGTCAAAATTGCCGAAACCGGACAATTTGACCTGTTCGTTGTCTTCCAGAGCGTGCCTGATTTCTTCAAAAAACAGCTCGACCAATTCCTTGGCCTCGCGCTTGTTCAGACCCAGCTCTTCGTACAGACGTTCCGCCATCTCAGCTTTCGTCAAAGCCCCCATACGTCACTTCCTTAACGTGGCGTTTAACCTTTGTTCAAGCGAGGTGAGGATATTTTGTGTCGTGGTATTCACCTCATCGTCGTTAAGAGTGCGCGATGGATGCTGCCAGGTCAAGCCGACGGCGAGGCTTTTTCTATGCGGATCAATGCCTTTACCCTGATAGACGTCAAATAGCCTGAGGTCTGTCAGCCATTCCCCTGCATTTTCACGGATTACGTCCAGAACAGCAGTGGCAGCAACCTCACGATCGGCAATCAGGGCCAGGTCGCGGCGCACTTCAGGAAAGCGCGACAACTCGCTGAATTTCGGCATTTTGCCCGCAGCGACTTCCGCCAGAACCAGTTCAAAAACGAACACCACACGGTCCAGCCCCAGGTTTTTCGACAGCTCGGGGTGAATCGCGCCAACAAAGCCTACCAAGCGACCGTCGCGCTCAATGCGGGCTGTCTGGCCCGGGTGCAGCGCAGGATGACTGCCCGGCACAAACGTGAAGGCATCCAATGCACCGGCAAAGCCCAGCACCGCTTCCACGTCAGCCTTGACGTCGAAGAAGTCCACGGGATCGCGGCCCTGAGCCCAGCCTTCCGGCAAACGGCTGCCGCAGACCACGCCAGCCAACATAGGCTCTTGCTTCAGGTCGCCCAACTGACCGACAAAACGCAAGCCGCTTTCGAACATGCGCACGCGGTCTTGCTGGCGATTGAGGTTGTGGGAAAGCGCTTTGACCAAGCCTGGCCACAGCGATGAACGCATGGCCGCCATGTCATTGGAGATTGGGTTAGCCAGCAACAGCGGCTCGACGCCTGGGTTGAACAGCTCGAACTGCCGGGGATCGATGAAACTGTAGGTCACCGCTTCCTGATAACCACGGGCTACCAGCAGACGACGCAGCTCAGGCAGGTGCGCGCGCGCTTCGGCCTTGGGTTGCGGTGCCAGGCGAGCCTGTGGGTAACGAACCGGCAGGCGGTTGTAGCCGTACAGGCGAGCCAGTTCTTCGATCAAATCGACTTCGAGACTGATATCGAAGCGATGGCTTGGCACATCAACGTGCCACTGCCCTTCCCCGCTGGCCGAAATGCCCAGCCCCAGGGCCGACAGTAATTGCTCGATTTCAGCAGGCGCGATCACCAGGCCAAGCATTTGCTCGACACTTTTGGCACGCAGGGTAATAGGCGCAACGGACGGCAGGTGCTGCTCGCTGACCACTTCGGTGATCGGGCCGGCTTCGCCGCCAGTGATTTCCAGCAGCAGGCCAGTGGCGCGCTCCATGGCTTCACGGGCCAATTGCCAGTCCACACCGCGCTCGTAACGGTGCGAGGCGTCGGTGTGCAGGCCGTAGGAACGGGCCTTGCCGGCGATGGCGATCTGATCGAAAAACGCGCTTTCGAGGAACACATCGCGCGTGGTTGGGGATACACCGCTGTGCTCACCCCCCATCACACCGGCAATGGCCAGCGCTCGGGAATGGTCGGCGATCACCAGGGTATCGGTACGCAGGCTGACTTCCTGGCCATCGAGCAACACCAGCTTCTCGCCTTCTTCGGCCATACGCACGCGGATGCCGCCGTTGATTTCGGCAAGATCGAAAGCGTGCAGCGGTTGGCCCAGCTCCAGCATCACGTAGTTGGTGATGTCGACTGCGGCGTCAATGCTGCGCACGTCGGCGCGACGCAGGCGCTCGACCATCCACAGCGGGGTTGGTCTGGACAGGTCGACGTTACGGATAACCCGGCCCAGGTAACGCGGGCAGGCATTGGGGGCCTGCACTTCAACCGGGCGCACTTCGTCGTGCACTGCTGGCACGGCGGTGACTACCGGGCGGGTAACCGGGGCGTTGTACAGCGCGCCCACTTCACGGGCCAGGCCCACCAGGGACAGGCAGTCGCCACGGTTCGGGGTCAGGTCGACCTCGATGCTGGCGTCTTCCAATTCGAGATAAATGCGAACGTCCTGACCCACGGGCGCATCCGCCGGCAGCTCCATCAGGCCGTCATTGCCCTCACCGATTTGCAGCTCGGCCTGGGAGCACAGCATGCCGTTGGATTCGACACCGCGCAGCTTGGCCTTCTTGATCTTGAAGTCGCCCGGCAGCTCGGCACCGATCATGGCAAACGGGATCTTCAGGCCCGGACGCACGTTGGGCGCTCCGCACACGACCTGAAAGGTCTCGGCGCCGTTGCTGACCTGGCACACACGCAATTTGTCGGCATCCGGGTGCTGCTCGGTGCTCAGCACCTCACCCACCACCACGCCGCTGAAAATACCGGCGGCCGGCGTCACGCTATCGACCTCAAGACCGGCCATCGACAGACGAGCAACCAGCTCGTCGCGATCTACCTGCGGGCTTACCCAGCCACGCAGCCATTGTTCACTGAATTTCATCCTGCTCTCCTAAAGATTCGTTACGACTAGCGAAATTGCGCGAGGAACCGCAAGTCGTTGTCGAAGAACAGACGCAAGTCGTTCACGCCGTAACGCAGCATGGCCAGACGCTCAACGCCCATGCCGAAGGCAAAGCCCGAGAACTCTTCCGGGTCGATCCCGGACATGCGCAGCACATTGGGGTGCACCATGCCGCAGCCCATCACTTCCAGCCAACCGGTCTGCTTGCAGACACGGCAGCCTTTGCCGCTGCACATCACGCATTCCATGTCGACCTCAGCGGACGGCTCGGTGAACGGGAAGAAGGATGGACGGAAACGCACGGCCAGTTCCTTCTCGAAGAACACCCGCAGGAATTCTTCGATGGTGCCCTTGAGGTCGGCGAAGTTGATATCGCGGTCAACCAGCAGGCCTTCGACCTGGTGGAACATCGGCGAGTGGGTGATATCGGAGTCGCTGCGGTACACGCGGCCAGGGCAGACGATGCGGATCGGCGGCTTGTTCGCTTCCATGGTGCGCACCTGTACCGGCGAGGTATGGGTGCGCAACAGCATGTTGGCATTGAAGTAGAAGGTGTCGTGCATCGACCGGGCCGGGTGATGGCCTGGGATGTTGAGCGCCTCGAAGTTGTGATAGTCGTCTTCGACCTCAGGGCCTTCGGCGATGCCGTAGCCGATGTGGGTGAAGAACTGTTCGATACGTTCCAGAGTCCGGGTGATCGGGTGCAGACCGCCCGACGCCTGGCCACGGCCAGGCAAGGTCACGTCAATGGACTCGGCCGCGAGCCTGGCCGCAAGATCGGCCTCCTCGAGCGACGCCTTGCGCGCATTGAGAACCTCGGTGACGCGCTCCTTGGCAACGTTGATCAGCGCACCGACTTGCGGACGCTCCTCTGCCGGCAAATTCCCCAGGGTCTTCATCACCTGAGTCAATTCACCCTTTTTGCCAAGGTAGTGAACCCGGATTTGCTCCAGGGCATTGATATCTTCAGCGCTATGCACAGCCTCAAGAGCTTGGGCAACGAGCGCGTCCAGGTTTTCCATGTACAGACTCCAGATACAAAATAGGGGAAGAGCTTGAAGGCTCTTCCCCTATTTATGACGTTTACCACCCTGGGCTGCAGGAGCAACCCAGAGTGACTGTCGGGGGTACTTAAGCCAAGGTGGCTTTAGCTTTCTCGACAATCGCAGCAAACACCGCTTTTTCGTTCACGGCCAGTTCAGCCAGAACCTTACGGTCGATTTCGATGGACGCTTTTTTCAGGCCAGCGATGAAACGGCTGTAGGACAGACCGTTAACACGAGCACCAGCATTGATACGAGCGATCCACAGAGCGCGGAACTGACGTTTTTTCTGACGACGGTCGCGGTAGGCGTATTGGCCTGCCTTGATTACCGCTTGCTTGGCAACACGGAATACGCGTGAACGCGCGCCGTAGTAACCTTTAGCAAGTTTCAGAATTTTTTTGTGACGCTTACGGGCCATGACGCCACGCTTAACACGAGCCATGAGTTACTTCCTCTATTCTTGATCCAAAATTAACGAAGGCGCAGCATGCGCTCGACTTTTGCCACGTCAGACGGATGCAGCAAGCTGCTACCGCGCAGTTGACGCTTACGCTTGGTCGACATTTTGGTCAGAATGTGGCTCTTGAAAGCGTGCTTGTGCTTGATACCGTTAGCAGTTTTCAGAAACCGCTTAGCAGCACCACTTTTAGTCTTCATCTTTGGCATGTTCGGATACTCCGCATTCAGTTGATAAACATAATCAGAAGGCCTGCCGTGCCCTGTTGATTACTTCTTCTTTTTCGGGGCGATGACCATGATCAGCTGGCGTCCTTCCATCTTAGGATGCTGTTCGACCGAACCGTACTCGAGCAGGTCAGCTTCAACCCGCTTGAGGAGTTCCATCCCCAGCTCCTGGTGGGCCATCTCACGGCCGCGGAATCGCAAGGATACCTTGGCCCTGTCCCCATCACTCAGGAAACGTACCAGGTTGCGCAGTTTTACCTGGTAATCCCCTTCCTCCGTCCCTGGACGAAACTTGATTTCTTTTACTTGAATCTGCTTCTGGTTCTTCTTCGCCGCGGCAACCTGCTTCTTCTTCTCGAAGATCGACTTGCCGTAGTCCATCACCCGGCATACGGGTGGGATTGCATCGGCGGAGATTTCCACCAGGTCCAATTTGGACTCTTCTGCAATACGAAGCGCTTCATCAATCGAGACGATGCCAATCTGCTCGCCGTCAGCGCCAATTAACCGAACCTCGCGTGCCGAGATATTCTCGTTGATCGGGGCTTTCGGTGCAGCTCGTTTATCTTGTCTCATTTCACGCTTAATAATAATTACTCCGAATCTGGGCGACCACGCCGGGAAACCGCTTGCGCGAGGAACTCAGCGAACTGGGCGACGGGCATCGAGCCCAGGTCAGCACCTTCGCGAGTACGCACAGCGACAGTCTGCATCTCGACTTCCCTATCTCCAATAACCAAAAGATAGGGAACCTTGAGCAAGGTATGCTCGCGGATTTTAAAGCCGATCTTTTCATTTCTCAAGTCGGACTTGGCACGAAATCCGCTTTCGTTGAGAGTTTTTTCAACCTCAGCGGCAAAATCTGCCTGTTTATCAGTGATATTCATGATCACTGCCTGAGTCGGAGCCAGCCACGCGGGGAATGCACCCTCGTAGTGCTCGATCAGGATACCGACGAACCGCTCGAACGAGCCGAGGATCGCCCGGTGCAGCATAACCGGGTGTTTACGGCTGTTGTCTTCGGAGACATATTCGGCTCCCAGACGGATCGGCAGGTTAAAATCGAGCTGCAGGGTACCACACTGCCAGACGCGACCAAGGCAATCTTTCAGCGAGAACTCGATCTTCGGACCGTAGAACGCGCCCTCCCCTGGCTGCAGGTCGTACGCAAGGCCCGCACTGTCGAGCGCTGCGGCGAGTGCAGATTCAGCGCGATCCCACAGCTCATCGGAGCCAACGCGTTTTTCCGGACGAGTGGACAGCTTCATTTCGACTTCGGTAAAGCCGAAATCGCGATACACGTCCATGGTCAGCTTGATAAAGGCGGCGGATTCGGCCTGCATCTGTTCTTCGGTGCAGAAGATATGCGCGTCGTCCTGGGTAAAGCCACGAACACGCATGATGCCGTGCAGCGCACCCGATGGCTCGTTACGGTGACAGGCACCGAACTCGGCCAGACGCAGCGGCAACTCGCGGTAGCTCTTCAGGCCCTGATTGAACACCTGCACGTGGCACGGGCAGTTCATCGGCTTGATGGCGTAGTCGCGGTTTTCCGACTGCGTGGTGAACATGTTGTCGCCGTAGTTGGCCCAGTGCCCGGATTTTTCCCACAGGCTGCGATCAACGACCTGCGGCGTCTTGACCTCCAGGTAACCGTTGTCGCGCTGAACCTTGCGCATGTACTGCTCGAGCACCTGGTACAAGGTCCAGCCGTTCGGATGCCAGAACACCATGCCCGGCGCTTCTTCCTGCAGGTGGAAAAGGTTCAGGCGCTTGCCGATCTTGCGGTGATCGCGCTTCTCGGCTTCCTCGATGCGCTGGATGTAGGCGGCCAGCTGCTTCTTGTCAGCCCAGGCCGTGCCGTAGATCCGCTGCAACTGCTCATTTTTTGCGTCGCCGCGCCAGTAGGCACCGGACAGCTTGGTCAACTTGAACGACTTGAGAAAGCGCGTGTTCGGCACGTGCGGGCCACGGCACATGTCGACATATTCTTCGTGGTAATACAGGCCCATGGCCTGCTCGTCCGGCATGTCTTCCACCAGACGCAGCTTGTAGTCTTCGCCGCGGGCGGTGAACACATCGATCACTTCAGCACGCGGCGTGACCTTCTTGATCACGTCGTAGTCTTTCTCGATCAGCGCGTGCATGCGCTGCTCGATGGCCGCCAGGTCATCCGGCGTAAAAGGACGCTCGTAGGCGATATCGTAATAGAAGCCTTCATCGATGACCGGCCCGATCACCATCTTCGCGGTTGGATACAGTTGCTTGACCGCATGGCCAATCAAATGCGCGCAGGAGTGGCGAATAATCTCCAGCCCCTCCTGGTCCTTGGGCGTGATGATCTGCAGGCTCGCGTCGCCAGTGATCAGGTCACTGGCGTCCACGAGTTTGCCGTCGACCTTGCCGGCCACGGTGGCCTTGGCCAGGCCCGCGCCGATGGATGCGGCGACCTCGGCTACGGAAACCGAATGATCGAATGAACGTTGACTGCCGTCGGGTAGAGTAATAGTTGGCATGGCGCCTCCTCTCCTAGTGGTGACCCCTACCAAAGGTCACGTGGGTTGGGATGAGCCAGTACAAGATCCAATACCAGGCCGTTCAGTGATGAACGCCTGCCTTACAGCGGCAGGAGCCTTTCGGCCAACCGATAATCGAACCAGAGTGACTGGATTGAGCTGAAAAGAAACATGGCAAGGCGGCCAATGGCACACCCCGAAATAGCCAGGCGACAGATGCTAGCACAGATGAACGGTCATCGCGCCGGCGACGTGTCTGTTAAGGCAGTTTCCAGCCTTTATGGTCGCCAAAGTGAACTTGGGCTATACGACAGGCCTCAAACCCACCGAGAATCGCCGTTCGTCCTCGACCCAAAGGAGCATCCCATGATGCGTTTTACTTCGACCCTCGCTATCGCTGCCACCCTGAGCCTGCTGTCCCTCGGTGCTCAGGCTGCCGCCCCATCAAACTGGCCAGCCGGTGCCCGCGAAGCCTTCGTTCAAGACTGCAGCGCCGCCGCCAGCCAGAACGTGGACGCCAAGACCGCCAAAGATCACTGCGATTGTGGCGCCAACAAGATCAACGCCGAGTTGAGCACTGCCGAAATCAAAGAGCTCATGACCAACCAGAACGCCAGCCCGGAGCTTAAAAACAAAGCCGTGGCCGCTATTTCGTCCTGCAAAGTCGTGAAGAAAAAGTAACAACGAAACGCCTTCAGGCGCCTGTTTTGCTGAAAAAACAGCCTGAAAACTGCCTTTTCTCACAAATTACGCAGCTTTTACGGCTTTTTTTATCAGCTGATATTACTGGCGCAAGCCCCGTAGATCGGGGCTTTCAGCCGATCATTGCGCTAAACGCAACGCTATTGATTAGCAAACAATGCCTTGGGGGGGCTCCCAAGCCGAACATTTCGACTATGATAGCCCGGTGTGCCCAGTTGGCCTGAGCAGCACAGCACTACTGAAAATATAAGTTTCTTGGAGATACACCATGTCTAATCGCCAAACCGGCACCGTTAAATGGTTCAACGATGAAAAAGGCTTCGGCTTCATCACTCCTCAAGGTGGCGGTGACGACCTGTTCGTACACTTCAAAGCTATCGAAAGCGACGGTTTCAAAAGCCTGAAAGAAGGCCAAACCGTTTCCTTCGTGGCTGAGAAAGGCCAAAAGGGTATGCAAGCTGCACAGGTTCGCGGCGAGTAATTCTCCGCTGAGCTAAAAAAACCCCGTCCATGTGACGGGGTTTTTTATGGGCGCTGCAAAAGCCTGGTGAACCTCAGCCGCAATTGACGCGCGTGATGACCAGATTGTCATCGGTATTCAGGTTCAGGCGGTCGGAGCGGTATTCCAGCGTGATCATATCGCTGGGCTTGAGGATTCGAGCGTTCTGCGCACCGGCGCGGGTGCGGGCCTGATCCAGCAACTGCGGCGAGGCTTTCTGGCCAACTGCAAATTCAGCAGCCTTCGACTCACAGCGGGTATGACTGGAATCGGCTACTGCGGCGTCTTTGCCTGGCTCAGAGGCACCCGGGGTGCTGCAACCCGCCAGTGCGAGTGCCGCCAACAAAGAGCCGAATGATGCGAGCTTCCAAGGCATGAAGCCTCCTATGAAAAAAGTGGACAGAGATTGTGCGACAGCCGTCAGACCGATTGGTTTCAAGACGTAAAACGTGCGCAGACAAGTCTGCCTGACTCAGCACCGGCATTCGCTCCGTCAATCGTCACCAGATATGAATGCGCTCAGTAGATATCGATGTAGTCAAACGCCGGCACCGGCCAGTTCTGTTTCAACGCGTTGAAAATCTGCATGACCCAGACCTCATCACTGGCGGCCACGTTGCCCACATAACCAGAGCCTTTGGCCCAGGTTTCCAGGCGAAACAGCAGGCCCTCGATCTCGACACCGCCCACGGCCTTGCCGGAGGAAATGTACGCGATCCCTTCTTTGCTCACGCGCAATTGCGTGTGTTCGTCATCGCTGGCACTGGCGAGCAATTGGCGCACCGCCGCCGGCGTCAGGTTATCGGGACTGTTCAAGTCGATCTGCACGCGGTGTTCCCCGCTGATTCAAAGGGAGGACAGTGTCGCACAGCCTTACCTTTTGCCAAGCGCTTCATGCCTAAGTCGCAGTGCCAAATGCTGCGCAAAATGGTTAACTGCGTCCGCAAGAGCCGCGTTCCAGCGCACTGCCCCCGTTTTTCCGACCCGTGAGCCCCGACCATGAGCACCGTTATTCTCCAAGCCGACATCAAAGCCAAATGGCCTCAGGGACAAAGCTCCTACAGCCCCGGAAGCCCGGAAGAATTGGCGATCATTGGTATCGACCTGCTG
Organism: Pseudomonas sp. PvP025; assembly: GCF_017832155.1. Lineage (NCBI taxonomy): Bacteria > Pseudomonadati > Pseudomonadota > Gammaproteobacteria > Pseudomonadales > Pseudomonadaceae > Pseudomonas > Pseudomonas sp. PvP025. The sequence continues at coordinate 2,072,474 of NZ_JAFIBJ010000001.1, forward strand.
GTCAAGGAACTGGGCACACAAGCCGCGCAGGCCTTCATCAGCCAGGTATTCGAGAAATACCCGGCTGATCACACAGGGGCGCACGACCCCGAGCGCGAATAAGGCCCGGCAGGCGGGCGCCGACCGGCAAACCTTATTTCAGACGAGACAGACGTTCAGTCAGTAAGTCAAAAAAGCCCTGGGCGTCGCCGTTTTCAACCCAGAATGCATTTTTCGGTTGTTTCAGGCCGTCATACCAATCGACGACTGTCTGGCCGAAGGTCGGACCCTCGCGGCTGTCCACGACCACATTCACCTCACGGCCACTGAACAGCGAAGGCTTGAGCAGGTAGGCAACGACAGTGGCGTCGTGCACCGGACCACCCGGAATACCGTAGTGCTCCATATCGCCCTTGACGTATTCATTGAGAATGTCGCTCACGATTTTGCTGGCGTTGTTGTTGATGTCGGCGATCTTTTTCAGGCGAGCCTCACTGGTCAGCACCTTGTGAGTCACGTCCAGGGGCAGATAGGTCAGCTTGACGCCACTTTTGAGCACGATCTCTGCCGCTATCGGGTCGGCAAACAGGTTGAATTCGGCCACCGGCGTGATGTTGCCACCATTGAAGTGCGCGCCGCCCATCACCACCACTTCCTTGATGCCCTGGGTGATTTCCGGGTCCTGGGTCAATGCCAGCGCCAGGTTGGTCTGCGGGCCGAGCATGGCGATCGTGATGCTGTGTGGCTTGGCAGCACGCAGGGTCTTGATCAGGTAATCCACGGCGTCGCCTTCTGCGAGGCCCTTTTTCGGCTCATGCACGGTGACGCCGGAAATACCTTCCTTACCATGGATGTTCTCGGCATAGATCGGCGTGCGCAGCAGCGGCTTTGGCGCACCGGCATACACCGGGATATCCTCGCGCCCTGCCCACTCACGCGCCAGACGCGCGTTGCGGGAGGTCTTGTCCAGACGCACGTTGCCGGCCACGGTGGTCAGCGCACGAATGCTCAACTCATCCGGCGATGCCATGGCGAACAGCAAGGCCACGACATCGTCGGCACCCGGGTCGGTGTCGATGATCAGGTCGATTTTTTCCGCCGCCTGGGCGCTTGCAGCAGTGAGCGCGGACAAAAGCAGAACACTCCGGAACAGGTTTTTCAGGGTCGGGAGACTACGTTGCATAAAACACTCCTTGTCGTTGGGAAACTCTAGAACGTGACGCCGGACACCAGCGCGATATTGCAATAAGGCTGGCACTCACCGGTGCGCACCACCGCGCGCGCCGAGCGGCTCAGTTGCTTGAACTGATCGTGGCTGAGCAGGCGTCGCTCACCCAGCGCGGCCTGCGCGGTCAGGCTGTCGAGGTCGGCCAGCGCAGCCGGCTGCTTGAGCAGGATTTCTTCGGCCAGCACATGGCTCTCCACCTGCATCTCGCTCAGCACGATGCGCAGGGTACTGATGAAATCGGGGATGCCCTGGGTCAGCGCAAGGTCGATCAACTCGACCCCCGGCGGCACCGGCAAACCCGCGTCACCGATGACCAGAATGTCACCGTGGCCAAGGGAGGCGATCACACGGGACAGGGCAATATTGAGCAAAGGGGTCTTTTTCATGAGGGCACAAAACCTTGAACGTCGTTTAGCGTGGGAATGGAAGGTTGCGCACCGTCACGCGTGACCGATAACGCCGCAGCAACCTGGCCAAAGCGAATGGCCTGGGTTTCGGTTTTGCCATTGACCAGCGCCGCAGCAAAACCACCGACAAAGGTGTCGCCGGCCGCAGTGGTGTCGACCGCCTTGACCTTCGGCGCCGCCAAGTGCTCGAAGCGCTCGCCATCGGCGAACAATGCCCCCTCGGCGCCCAGGGTAATGATGACCTTGCCTGCACCGGCCTTGATCAGTTGCGTCGCCGCCAGTCTGGCGCTGTCGAGGGAGTCAACGGTCACACCGCTCAGTGCGCTGGCTTCGCTTTCGTTGGGGATCAGGTAATCGATCGAGGCGTACCACTCGGTCGGCAGCGGGCCGCTGGCCGGCGCCGGGTTGAGAATCACTGTCTTGCCCAGCTCGCGGCCACGTTTGAGCGTGTAGCCCACCGTGTCCATCGGCACTTCAAGCTGGCAGACAATCACTTCGCCAGCCTGCAACACGGCATCCACCGCCTGCATCGCGGCAGGCGTCAACTCACCGTTGCTGCCGGCGACAATGACGATCGCGTTCTGGCTGCTGTCATCCACCACGATCAACGCCACCCCGCTGGAGCCGTCCACCGTGCTGACGGCCTGGCAGTCGATACCCTCGACCAGCAGCGCATCGCGCAATTGATCGCCATAGGCGTCAGTGCCCACGCAGCCAATCATGGCCACCTCCGCCCCAAGGCGCGCGGACGCGACGGCCTGGTTGGCGCCCTTGCCGCCCGGCACAGTCGAAAATGACTGACCGATCAGCGTTTCGCCGGCACGCGGCAAGCGACTGGCGCGGGTGACCAGGTCCATGTTCAAACTGCCTACTACCACTACTTTTGCTGGCATACATCAGTACTCATCAATTCGGTTCAGCGGTATTGCGCGAACGCACCAGCGACCGGCGCCGTCGACTCACGCAACACAATGCTCGGCGTCACGATACGTTGATCGATCGGCAGCTGGGGGGTAGCAATTCGTCGCAGTAACAGTTCGGCCGCTGTTTCGCCCAGCTGCACGATCGATTGCCCGACCGTGGTCAATGCCGGGTAGACGTAGCGGCCCATTTGTATGTCATCAAAACCGATCACCGAGAGCTCGGCCGGCACCCGAATATTGCGTTCCGCGGCTGCACGCAACACGCCGAAACCAATCATGTCGTTGCTGGCGAAAATCGCGCTGGGCGGGTTCCCGGACAACAACTTCACGGCGGCGGCGTAACCGCCGGTGCTGGTAAAATCGCTTTCCTCTGTGCGGCCCGGCGCAACGTCCACCCCTGCCTCGTCGAGCGCACGGTGATAGCCCGCCAGGCGCATTTGCGCGACGCGGGTATGACTGGGCCCGCCAATGCAGGCGATGTCGCGATGGCCCAGTTCAAGCAAATGCCGAGTCGCGAGGTAAGCGCCCTCTTCGTGGTCAATGCGCACCAGGTCGACATCTATGCCGTCCAGCGCGCGGTCGACAATGACCATGGGGGTGCGCACCGCACTCAGGCCAGCCGCCAGGCCACTGTCGTCGCCGCCTACCGAGGTGACGATCAAGCCGTCGATGCGCTTTTCCAGCAGCACCCGCAGGTAGCTGCGTTGCTTGGCAGCGTTGTCATCGGAGTTGCACAGAATCACGCAATAACCGTTACGTTCGCAGTAATCCTCGATACCGCGGGCCAGCTCGGCGAAGTACGGGTTGAGGCTGTTGGGCACCAGCAGACCGATGGTGGCGGTCGTCTTGGCCTTGAGCGAGCGCGCGACGGCGCTCGGTACGTAGTCGAGCTGTTTGATCGCCGCCTCGACCTTGATGCGCACAGGCTCGCTGACCGGGCGTGTCTTGTTCACCACATGGGACACCGTGGTGTAGGAAATACCCGCAAGCGCTGCCACATCCTTGATCGTTGCCATGGTTCAGCCTCGCCGACTGGCGCGCTGGCTGCGGTAAGTGTCGAGGACCACCGCAATCACGATCACGGCACCGGTGATGATACGTTTGGTGGGTTCCGTGGCACCGATCTGCGCCAGGCCTGCGGCCAGCACCGAAATAATCAACACGCCAAAGAACGTACTGATCACCGAACCGCGCCCGCCCATCAGGCTGGTGCCGCCGATCACTACCGCCGCGATCACTTGCAGCTCCAGGCCGGAACCGGCGTTCGGGTCGGCCGCTTCCAGACGCGATATCTGAAACAACGCCGCCACACCGGCGAGCAGGCCCATCAGGCTGAACACCAGGATCTTATAGGGCTTGGGATTGATACCGGCCAGGCGCACAGCTTCTTCGTTGGTGCCGATGCCGATCAGGTAGCGACCGAAGACCGTGCGGGTCAGCACCAGTTGGGCAACGATGATCACCAGCAAGGCAATGATGAACGACGGCGAAATACCGAAGGCAATCGGGTTCGACAGCCAGGCGAACGAGTCACCAATGTAGGCCGTACGCGAACCGGTCATCTGGTACGCCACGCCGCGTGCCATTTCCAGCACGCCGAGCGACACAATAAAGGACGGAATGCGCCAGGCCACGGTGATCGAACCGGTGATGGTGCCGGCCAATGCGGCACAGCCCATGCCCAGCACAGCGGCCGGCAACACGCTCCAGCCCCAGCTCAGGATAGCCACGCTGACCGCCGACGCGGCCAATGCCAGCACCGAGCCCACCGACAGGTCGATGCCGCCGATGATCAGGATGAAGGTCATGCCCACTGCCAGCACCATCAGGTCGGGGATCTGGTTGGCCAGGGTGCTGAAGGTGTCGTAGGACAGGAAGTGATCGCTGAGTACCGAGAACAGCGCGATCATCGCCAGCAAGGCACCCGCCAGTCCGAGGTAAGTGCCCAGGCCGTAGAAGTTGCCGCCAGTCTTGCCGGGGGAAGTTGTGGTTTTCATGGGGTATCCCTAAGCACTGCGTCGTTGAGCAGCGCATCACGTTTCTGATAGCCGGCAAACGCGGCGGCGAGCAATTCGTCCTGGGTCCAGCTGTCGCGCTCGAAGGTCTCGATCAGGCGACCGGCGGACAGTACGCCGATGCGGTCGCAGATCAGCATCAGCTCGCGCAGGTCACTGGACACCACCACCAGCGCTTTGCCCTGACGGGTCAACTCGCCGAGCAAGGCATAAATGTCGAACTTGGCACCGACGTCGATACCGCGGGTGGGCTCATCGAACAGCATCACCTGGCAGTCGCGCTCCAGCCAGCGGCCGATCACGACTTTCTGCTGGTTGCCGCCGGACAGTTCCGAGACCAATTGCGCCGGGCTGGAACTGCGAATTCGCATGGCGTCGATCTGACGCTTGGCCAGGGCGGTTTCATCGCGGCTGTTGACCACCCCGCCGCCGGAAATTTCCGGCATATTGCCCAAGGCGATATTCGCGCTGATCGACTGGGTCAGCAGCAGGCCCTCGCCTTTGCGGTCTTCGGTGATCAGGGCGATACCGTGCCCCACTGCGTCGACCGGCGAGCGAATGCTCACCACCTTTGCCGGCGAACCCAGGGCGACGGTACCGCTGTCGGCCAGGTCTGCACCGAAGATAAGACGCAGCAGTTCAGTGCGGCCGGCGCCGATCAGGCCGGAAATGCCATAGATCTCGCCGGCGCGTACCTCAAAGGACACATCGCGAACCTTGTCCGACCGTGTCAGGCCTTTGACCGTCAAGGCCGGGCCGCCAATGGTGCGCGGGCCCAGGTCAATCTGTTCGCCCAGCTCCCGGCCGACCATCAAGGTGACCAGTTGCTCGCTGTTGTAATTGGCCATCGGTTCGGCACACACCAGCTTGCCATCGCGCAATACCGCAATGCGCTGGGCGACGCGGGCCAGCTCTTCGAGCCGGTGTGAAATATAAATGATCGCCACGCCCCGAGCCTGCAGACGGGTGATCTGTTCAAACAGCATCTCGACTTCTCGGGCCGTGAGCATCGCCGTGGGTTCGTCGAGAATCAGTACGTGGCAGTCGCCGATCAGGTTGCGGGCAATCTCGACCATCTGCTGATGGCCAATACCCAGACTGCCGACCAGCGTGTCCGGGTCGATCGCGTCCAGGCCGACCTGCGCCATGGCTTCAATTGCGGCTTTACGCAGTTGCTTGCGGTTGATCCAGCCACCGTGGCTGGGCAGGTTATGCAGGAACAGGTTCTCGGCCACGGTCAGGGTCGGCAGCAGGTTGAGCTCCTGCATGACCATGCGCACACCCAGCGCCTCGGCCTGGGTACGGCTGCCTGGTTGGTAATCCTGGCCGTTGAACTGCATCTGCCCGGTGGTGGGCGTGACCAGCCCGCCGATGATCTTCGACAAGGTGCTTTTGCCTGCGCCGTTCTCGCCGGTAAGCGCCAGCACTTCCCCGCGATTGAGCGTCAGCGTGATGTCGGACAGCACCGGTTGGGCATAGGTCTTGCCGATACCGCTGACCGAAAGGACAGCCGCCTGGGCGGAAGGTGACATAGGAAAATCTCCAGGCGCCCGCTCAGGACAAGCGGGCGCTGTTGGGTGCTGCCGGGATTACTTCTTGAGGACGAGTTCGACCGGGGTTTCGATCACGCCGTCCTTGGCATCGACTGTTTCACCCTTGACCAGCTTGAGCGCGTTCTGCAGACCGAAAACGGCTTGCTGAGCGGCAGCCTGGTCGGCCGTTGCGAGGACGCGGCCATCCTGCAGCATCGGCTTGATGGCTTCGATATTGTCATAGCCCACCACCAGCACCTTGCCGGCCTTGCCTGCCGCACGAACTGCGGACACAGCACCGAGGGCCATGTTGTCGTTACCGGCCAGCAGCGCCTTGAGGTCCGGGTATTCGCTCAACATGGCCGATGCCACTTTCTGGCCCTGGTCGATTTCCCAGTTGCCCGATTGTGTGGAAACGATCTTCATGCCGGCAGCGTCCATCGCGTCCTTGAAGCCTGCGGTGCGCTGCTGGGCATTGGTGGTGGTCGGTACGCCTTCGATAATGCCGACCTTGTCACCCGAAGCCAGTTGCTTGGCCAGGTAATCACCCACCAGCTTGGCGCCCTTGCGGTTGTCCGGGCCTACGAATGGAATGTTCAGGTTTTTGCTTTTCAGTACGTCCGGGTCGAGACGGTTGTCGATGTTGACGATCTTGATGCCGGCATCGGAGGCTTTCTTCAGCACGGTGACCAGCGCCTTGGAGTCGGCGGGGGCGATAACGATGGCGTTGACCTTGGCGAGGATCATCTGGTTGACGATATCGATCTGGGCGCTGGTGTCGGTCTCGTTCTTGATACCGTTGGTGATCATGTCAAAGTCGGCGGCATGCTCTTTCTGATAGGCCTTGGCGCCCTCCTGCATGGTCACGAAAAATTCGTTGGCGAGAGACTTCATCACCAGGCCGACCTTGGGTTTGGCGGCGGCGTCATCGGCGAATGCAGAGGAGAGAGGCAGAGCAGCGGATGCGGCAGCAAGCACAGCGACAGCGAGAAGACGTGCAGCGAATGGCAGCTTCATGGGTTCACTCCGATCTTATGATTATTGTAAGCAACGCTTGCAACGAAATATCTCGCAAACGTTTGCGTTAATCGAACTATGAGAACCTTGTCGAGATTTGTCAACGCCGGAAAAGTGCCTTTCATTCAACCCTCCAGCACGCGACGTTGCGGTTCGTCTGCTCTGCCCTTTAAACCTCGCCTGCGCCAGCTCGTTCTTTAAAACGACAGGCTGCTACTTGCCCGGCGCTCAGCACACGGCAGCAGACGCCGGGTATTGTCGGACAACCGAACGCGCTATCGCCCAATTGTTCGGAAAGCCGGACAGACGCGCTGTTCCCCAACCCAAAAAGTCAAAAATAGTTGTTTTAAATCAAAAAGTTAATTTATGTCGCCTGGCAAAATCAGGCTGGTACAAATCCTGCTCTTCCCCTGCACCTCGACGCGTTCAGAGACGTCCGAGGGTTCTAGATGAACCTGCAACAGCACTCATCAAAAACCAGAGAGAAAAATAATGAAATCTGCATTGAAAACTTTTGTCCCGGGCGCTTTGGCCCTCCTGCTGCTGTTCCCCGTTGCCGCCCAGGCAAAGGAAGTCGAGACCAACACCAAACTCTCCAACGTAGTGATTCTCGCCACCGGCGGCACCATTGCTGGCGCCGGCGCCAGTGCCGCCAACAGTGCCACCTACCAGGCGGCCAAAGTCGGCATCGAACAACTGATCGCAGGCGTTCCTGAGCTTAGTCAGATTGCCAATGTTCGCGGCGAACAAGTGATGCAAATTGCATCTGAGAGCATCAACAACGACAACCTGTTGCAGCTGGGCCGACGCGTCGCGGAACTGGCCGACAGCAAGGACGTCGACGGCATCGTGATCACCCATGGCACCGACACCCTGGAAGAGACCGCCTACTTCCTCAATCTGGTCGAAAAGACCGACAAACCTATCGTGGTGGTCGGCTCGATGCGTCCAGGCACTGCCATGTCGGCCGATGGCATGCTCAATCTGTACAACGCCGTTGCCGTGGCAAGCAGCAAAGAAGCACGCGGCAAAGGTGTGCTGGTGACGATGAACGACGAAATTCAGTCGGGGCGCGATGTCAGCAAGATGATCAACATCAAGACTGAAGCGTTCAAGAGTCCGTGGGGCCCGCTGGGCATGGTGGTTGAAGGCAAATCCTACTGGTTCCGCCTGCCTGCCAAGCGCCACACCATGGATTCGGAATTCGATATCAAGACCATCAAAAGCCTGCCGGATGTGGAAATTGCCTACGGCTACGGCAACGTGAGCGATACCGCCTACAAGGCCCTGGCTCAGGCCGGCGCCAAAGCCATCATCCACGCTGGCACTGGCAATGGCTCGGTGTCGTCCAAAGTGGTTCCCGCGCTGGTGGAATTGCGCAAGCAGGGCGTGCAGATCATCCGCTCCTCCCACGTCAACGCCGGCGGCATGGTGCTGCGCAACGCCGAACAGCCTGACGACAAATACGATTGGGTTGCCGCCCTGGACCTGAACCCGCAGAAAGCGCGGATTCTGGCGATGGTGGCGCTGACCCGGACCCAGGACAGCAAGGAACTGCAACGGATATTCTGGGAATACTGATTCCTGACACTACCCTGCAGGAGCGAGTTTGCTCGCTCCTGCACCAAGCACCGCAAATTACCGTCAGACGGACCTCTCGGATTTTAAGCAGTTGCGAAATTGCCTACAGTTAAATACTGTATGTGCGTACAGCTTATTAAGGAATACTCCGTGGCAAAGTCCTCTCCCGCCGTTGCAACAGCGCCGGACGCCTATCAGCAACTGGCCGTTCGCGTGCAAAAAATCATCAATTCGACCAATGCGCAAAGAGCCAAGGCAGCTTTGATCTTCCGCCTGCCGGAAGAACCTGAGGATGAATGGGCACGTTTGCTGGAGGAAATCGCGGAAAACGACAACGTCACCCTCGCCTATCGGGACGATGGCGGTGTGCAGATTTTCTGGGTTGTGCCGAAGGAAGATTGATTCAATGAGTGTCCGTTTTATTGCTGTCTGTTGCCTTTTATTCGCTATCACCGCCCACGCCCAGGCACCCCGAACGTTCAGTGAAGCCAAGAAAGTCGCCTGGAAACTCTACGCTCCGCAATCCACCGAGTTCTATTGCGGCTGCAAATACACCGGCAACCGTGTCGACCTGAAAGCCTGCGGTTACATCCCGCGCAAAAATGCCAGTCGCGCCGCACGTATCGAGTGGGAGCACATCGTTCCTGCCTGGCAGATCGGGCATCAGCGCCAATGCTGGCAAAACGGCGGGCGCAAGAACTGTACGCGCCATGACGCTGTGTTCCAACGCGCCGAGGCGGACCTGCATAACCTGGTGCCGAGTATCGGTGAGGTCAATGGTGATCGTAACAACTTCAGTTTTGGCTGGTTGCCGGTGCAGAACGGGCAATACGGCTCATGCCTGACCCAGGTCGACTTCAAGGCGAAGAAGGTCATGCCACGACCGTCGATTCGCGGCATGATTGCTCGAACCTATTTTTATATGAGTAAACAATACGGGTTGCGCCTGTCGAAGCAGGACCGGCAGCTGTATGAAGCCTGGAACAAGACCTATCCGGTACAAACCTGGGAGCGCCAGCGTAACCAGACCGTTGCCTGTGTAATGGGGCGCGGCAATGCGTTTGTCGGCCCGGTGAACCTGAAAGCCTGCGGCTGAAACTGGGCGGGAGCCCGCCCAATTGGCGTTACTGCGCCGCCTTGTGCTCGATGATTTCCGACACGGTATCGGTTTTCTTGGCGCGGGCCATTTTCTCCGCGAGCAATGCCTGCCTGGCTTCAGCTTCAGCCTTGCTGGCGAACGGCCCGAGCAGCACCTCGTCCTTGCCGTCCACCTTGACGATATAAAAACTGAAACCATGCTCCAGCAACCAGGCCGTCAGGTCGGTGATCGCCTGTAATTTGTGGTCTGGCGGGCCTACGCGCAGGTCCCATTCCTGGGCGGCAATCGCACCGCTCTGCGGTTGGCTCTGGCTCGCGGCAGCTCTGGCCTTGGGCGCCTCGACAGGCTTACCCTCACCGCAACCGGCCAATGCCACCACCGCCATTGCCATCGCTACTTTACGCACTGCCCTGCTCCTTTAAGGAAAAGAGGCAACTTTATCATCCACTGTCTATTCTGGCCTTCATAAACCTTGGCTTAAACAATGCGAATGATGTATCGCAGACCTGTATGATGCCGCCATGGGAATTAATGTCGCCTCTATGCGTCCTAAAAGAGGCAGTCACAGGGAAGCGCTTAGCAGTAAGCTACACACATCCGACACCTGCCCTGTCTGAAACATGTGTCCTTAAAAGTAATCAAGGAGAAGTCCATGCTGATACTCACCCGCAAAGTTGGTGAAAGCATAAACATCGGTGATGACATTACGATCACCATTCTGGGCGTCAGCGGCCAGCAAGTAAGAATCGGCATCAACGCTCCCAAAGACGTTGCCGTGCATCGTGAAGAGATCTATAAGCGCATCCAGGAAGGCCTTACCGCTCCGGAAAAAAACCAGACGCCTTGAAGCGCACTCAGTAGCCAGCCTTTTCGTTCACTGTCACGGCTGGCGAAGACCCATTCGATTCAATCGCGCTTTTTTCATGCTCCTGCTCTCGTCTTCGCCGAAGATGAAACTGTTCCCATGCCCGGAACTTGTTGCGCGATCCCCAGCCCAATTCCTGATAGTACTCACTACTGCCCAAGCAAACTCGGGAGCCTGTCGATGAGGTATTCCTCAACGAAACGCTTTGCCCTCCATTCCTGGATGATTGTCCTGCTGATCGGACTCGTCTTCGTGGGTGTGGAATTTGGCTTGAGGTTCGAAGTGGCTGGCGCCGATGCCCCTTCGTGGCTGGATCTGGCATTGCTGCTGGGCGCTTATCTATTCGTGTTTTGCCTCAAGCCACTTCAGAAGACAGTGCAACGCAAGTTGTGCCAGCACGCCATTCAACGTGCGCGGCAAAAATCTGCAGGTTGAGAGCTATCTGATCGCCGGTATTTACAGCTATGCAACAGCGCCTATGCTTGGGTTTGCACGGTCAGTAAAGGGCGCTGAAACAGATGGAAACGCTCAATAAATCCCAAATCGAAGCCGCACTGGCAGCCCGTCTGCCCAGCTATCGGATCACCTGCACGCTGCATGCCGATGGCACGCTTTCAGCCATGCTCAGCAGTCCCGAAACCGACCACTTCGCGATTACCGGCATCGTCCGCGCTCACTACAATGGCGAGCAAGCCATTGCCCGTCTTGCCAATGAGATACTCAGAGAAATGGTGCTTTCGCGTCAGGGCATGAAAAACATCCGGCTGCACACGCCACCCGATCATTCCGACAGTGTGAAAGGCCTAGACCGATAACCGGCTCGACCTTTTCGTATCAACTCGCCAGGCTCCGCAGGTAAAGCAAACCCTCACTGTCACGTTGAACATGAATGTGCTCATAGCCATCGATGCAGGCGTGCGCCGTCACCATTGGCGTGAGGTGGGTCGAGGTCACGACCATCACGTCCGCTCCCGCTGCCTCCCCGGCTCGAATTCCGACCGTCGCATCCTCGAAAACCAGGCAATCCTGGACGGTTACGCCAAGTCGTTGCGCTCCCAATACGTAGCAAGCAGGGTCCGGTTTACCTCGGGCGACATCCTCCGCCGTCACCAGCACAGCCGGCGGGGCAATGCCTGCGGCGTGCAGGCGCCGCAATGCCAACGCTCTGGGCGCGGACGTGACCAGCGCCCATTGATCACCCGGCAGGCCATTGAGGAACTCAACTGCGCCAGGTATCGCCACAACACCGTCGACATCATCGAGTTCGGCCTGGGTTATCCATTGTGCCTCCACGTCGGGATCCACACCGGGCAGCGCCTGGCGCGTGATCGTATCGATTGCACGCGCGCCATGGATCGTCTTCAGGAACGCCGCCACATCCAGACCGTGACGTTCGGCCCAGGTACTCCACACCCGCTCTGCGGCGGCGATGGAGTTAAGCAAGGTCCCGTCCATATCGAACAGAAAGGCGCGGTACGGTCGTGCAGGTAAAGCTGAACCTTGGATGGACACTGCGTGGCTTCCTCTTGAGCTGTAGGCGTAATCGGCCCGATGCAATCTACGGCCCAGCCTGATGCTTGTAAACGTCATCGGCACTGCGGGCCTTTCATTACGAACTTGTCATCGTCCTGTTGGCCGTCTGTTCGGATCGCCTGGTTACTGTGAACTCACTGCCAGGCCCGGCAGCCGACTTCTGAGAGAGGAACCAACATGAAACGATTTGCCGCAGGTTTTGCCGCTTTGCTCGTCACCGCTTCGGTGTTCGCAGCCGAGCCCGCCTCAGATACAAGGGTAATCCACGATAAAACCGGCTTCTTCGTGCATCTGGATATCGCCAGGCAACTGTCGAGCAGCGACACTTATGGCCAGTGCGGCATCGTGCCTGCGCAACTGCGCTACCTCGATCACCAGAACCGCGAACACGTGCTGGACTATAAGGTGCAAGCCATCGGTTGCCCCAGTGAGAATTGATCACGCTAAACTGGCGCCACCTACTGAAACAGGGCAACTCCCATGAACATCCTCGTCGTCGAAGACGAACCCAAGGCCGGTAATTACCTGCTCAACGGCTTGCAGGAACTGGGTTATTCCGTGAGCCTCGCGCGCGATGGTGTGGACGGCTTGCACCAGGCGCTGGAAACGCCGTTCGACGTCATAGTGCTGGATGTGATGATGCCGAAAATGAATGGCTGGGAGGTACTGCGGCGCCTGCGCACGGAAGCGGACACGCCCGTGCTGTTTCTCACCGCCCGCGACGACATCGCAGACCGCATCAAAGGGCTGGAACTGGGCGCCGATGACTACCTGATCAAGCCTTTCTCGTTCGCCGAACTGGTCGCACGCCTGCGCACGCTGACCCGGCGAGGCCCGAGCCGCGAAGAAGAACAGCTGAACATCGCCGATCTGCAGATAGACGTGCTAAAACGCCGCGTCACCCGCGCCGGCACGCGGATCACCCTGACCAATAAGGAGTTCGCCCTGCTGCACCTGTTTGCCACCCACCCCGGCCAGGTACTGTCGCGCTCGCTGATCGCCTCGCGGGTGTGGGACATGAATTTCGACAGCGACACCAATGTGGTCGACGTGGCCGTGCGGCGCCTGCGTTTGAAAATCGACGACCCTTTTCAGCTCAAACTGATTCACAGCGTGCGTGGCATTGGCTACCGCTTCGATACCCAGCCATGAGCCGCCGCCCTTACTCCCTCACGCTACGCCTGGCGTTGATCTTTGCCCTGCTCGCCTTCGCCCTGTTGACCTCCCTTGGCGTAGCACTTTACCGCGAGCTGGAACAGGAACTGGTGCGCCGCGACGACGCTGCGCTGATATCGCGGGTCGATCAACTGCGCAACCTGCTCAACGACAGCAACACCCTGGACCTGATCCGCACCAAACCGGAGTTGTTCCAGAATATGCTGGGCAATCGCGAATCGGTGCTGAGCATTGCCGCACCAGGGCAAAAACCGCTGCTGCTGGTAAACCCCGCGAACATCGAGCTGCCTCCCGTCAATCCGGTGCCCAAAGACCACATCCTCACATTGAGCGACGTACAACACCTCCCGGGAATCAATGGCGTACCCTTTTCAACCGTCGCCGCCTCCATCGACTCCGGCGACCTGGGCAGCCTGCAAGTGACCAGCGGGCGCCTGATGACCGAGCGCACCGCCGTGCTCGCCAGTTACCGGTTGAGCGTCTATATCCTGGCCAGTATCGCGGCGCTCATCCTCGCCGTGGTGGGCTACATACTGGTGCGCCGTGGGCTGCTGCCCTTGCGGCGTCTGGCCCGGCATGCGCACGGCATCGGCGTGAGCAACCTGGCCGAACGCCTCGACGGTCGTGGTGCCCCCAGGGAATTGCTGCCAATGATCGAGTCGTTCAATACCATGCTGGAGCGTCTGGCCAAGGGCTTCGTGCAACTGGGCCAGGTGTCCACCGACATGGCCCATGAACTGCGCACACCGATCAACAACCTGCTGGGAGAAACCCAGGTCGCCCTGCAACAGGACCGCAGCATCGAGAGCTACCAGCAACTGCTCGCATCCAATGTCGAAGAGCTGGAACGCCTGGCGCGGATGCTCGACAACATGCTGTTCCTGGCCCGCACCGATCCCGCCAGTGCCCTGCGCCAACGACAGGAATTGAGCGCAGCCGATGAAGTACAGCGCATGGCCGATTACTTCGAGGGCCTGGCCGGTGATGCGGGCATGCGCATTCTGGCCAAGGGCGAAGGCGTGATCTGGGCGGAACCGATGCTGCTGCGACGTGCGCTGGCCAACCTGTGCGCCAACGCCATCAAATATGGCGCGCCCGACTGCGACCTGCTGATCCAGGCGATACCCGACACAGAGGGCGTTCATCTGAAAGTCAGCAACCAGGGCACGACCATTCCAGCCGAGCATTTGCCACGCTTGTTCGAGCGGTTCTATCGGGTGGACGCGTCTCGAGAACGCTCGGCCCAGTCCAACGGGCTTGGGCTGTCAATTGTGGCGACCATCATGCAGTTGCATAACGGCCGATACAGCGTAAGCAGCGAAGCCGGAGTGACGTCTTTCGAGTTGGTGTTCCCTCGGCGGGAAGACTGAGCGCGACACCGAAACCTCGGTGGTATTTTGCAAAACACTTGCGGTCACCGACCGGTCAAACACCCACTATTCTGATCTCCCAAACGCTATCTCACATTGTTCAAAACACAGGTGTCCGGCTTTGGAGAAGAAACAGTATCAATTCGCAGCAGTAAACACGCTGAACATCCCGGCTCAAGGCGGAGACGGTGGAGGTCATGACGGAGGCTCAGGCATGGAAAAACGCATGGGCCTACTGGAAAAAGGGCTGGCAGAGATGAAAGAAAAACTATTCGCCGTTTCGAGCAGGACTGACGCCATGGAGCAACACTCCACCGCCATCGAAAAGCACTTCGCGACCAAGGCGGACCTGGCAACCACGGAGCTGAATCTCATCAAATGGTACGTCGCGACAGCGTTCGCGATGACGTCACTGGCCTGCGCCATCACCTTCGGCCTTGGCCGGGTCTTGATCACCTGACGCAACCGGCGGCCAGTCAGCTGATTTGACGCGCACGGCGCCGCACGAAGCGGTGCGGCGTTTCAGCGCAGGCGCTTCTGGAAAAAGTGGCGCCGGTGACCCGGCGGGTAATCAATGATCTGGCCCACCTCAGTGAACCCCAACTTGCGATAAAACCCGGGCGCCTGAAAGCTGAACGTGTCCAGCCAGATCCCGGTACAGCCTTTCTGCTGGGCAAGGTCTTCGGCAGTACGCATCAAGCGCGTGCCGGTGCCCTGGGTGCGCATCTGATCGGGGATGCTCAGCAGCTCGATGAACAGCCATCCGTAGGAAATTTTTCCGTAGAGTCCGCCCACCACCTCATCAGTGGCAGGATCGCGTAGCAGGATGCCCACGGTTTCAAATGGCATACTGCCTGTGCGACTGAGGTTGTAAGCCCTCAGCGGCTTGAGAATCGCCTCACGCTCCTGCTCCGTTACGTCGAACGACACCTCCATCGCCAGCTCCATTGCCCTCTCCTGCATTCAGTGCAAACACCATTATTACGACTTTAATTTCAAGGCCTATACTCAGCGCAGTAACGACGCGTTCCCACGCCGGGCTCACGGTGATTCAGCCAAAAAGGTAGCGATCATGTATGCCGGACAAATGAGTGGCATGGCAACAACAAATGGCGAAATACGGTGCCAATTGGTTGCGCAAATTATCTGCCTGTTAGCGCTGGCTTCGCTTTTCTGCTGATTGGGGTTGCCACCTCTACACAGCACTCTAAGCGGCTTGGCAACGCATAGCCCGGTTCAGGGGCCATGCACGAGCTTGCGCCTTCAGTTCGGTCCCTTGTCGACGCCGGTAAAAGCATCAACATCCCTCTCCCGCCATCAAATCGCGACACAAAGACTGTCACGTTAATGCAGGACCCTCCTGGGGCGGGACAGGAGTCGCGCTGAAGTAAGTCGGCCACGGGTCGATTTAATCGGACACCTCATAACCGGGTACTTTTCATGCTGATCAATCTTAATATTCCAGCCTCGGTCCCCACCCCACCGGCGTCCAAAGACACGACTGATGCCGCGAAAGCTGACAGCCCAGGCAGCCTGACGGTCAGCCTTGACCATGACGCTAAAGGTTCGACCGGCGTGGGCGGTAGCGATGCGCCTCCGGCCAAGCAAGAGTCGGAAACGATCAAGGAACTGAAAAAACAAATCGAACAGTTGCAAAAGCAGCTCCTGCAGCAACAGCAGGCGCTGCAAAAAGCGCAGTCCAGTAACGAAAACGCAGAGGCAAAGGCCGTGACGATCGCAGCAGCGCAAGTGCAGGTGGCAAGCACATCAGCTGCTTTGCAGACCGTGAGCGCAGCCTTGTTGCAGGCTGTTACCAGTGAGGGCAAGAGCAGTTCGGGCTCGATGGTCAGCACCACCGCTTGATACGCAACACGCCCGAGACGACTCTTCGGGCGTTTTGATTGACCCAAATGCAAGACAACAAAAAAGGGCCCACCTTTCGGTGAGCCCTTCCAGACCGCCCAGCAGAGCGGATTTTGTTTGGTAGGCGCGATTGGACTCGAACCAACGACCCCCACCATGTCAAGGTCTGCTAGGAGTAGGCTCCTAGCCCTGCTGCTCTTGGACTTCACAGAACGCCCATTCACATCTATGAGGCGTCAACAATGGCAAATTTCCGCTTACTTCCGTCCGGCAACTGGAATGCTCAGGTACGGGTTAAAGGCAAATCCCCCCAGTCGAAAACCTTCAGCACCAAGGCCGAAGCAGAGTCATGGGCGAAACAAATCGAAGCCGTGACGTTGGATCGCAAGCACCACACTATCTATACGCTCGGGATGATTTACTGCGAAACCATGCTCAAGGGTAAAGGCAGCTACAACCACGCCCTAAAGATCGTTGAGCACCTAGGCAGGTATTTCACCCAGCCTATTCATGAGATCACGCCGCAGATGATCAATGACTTCAAGATCATGCGATTGAAGAAGGTCATGCCGTCCACGTGCAGAACGCAGCTCGCATTCATGTCACGTTTCTATCGATTCGCTAAACGCGGATTGCTGATCGACATTCACAACCCCGTGAGTGATATCGCACTCCCAAAGCCTGATCGGTCTTCTGACAAGGTGATCCGTGCGAGTGAGCTTGAACGACTGCTTGAGAAACTATCACCAACCATGAAGCTGATTGTTGAACTGGCATATGAAACTGCCATGCGACGATCTGAAATCCTGAAACTGACGAAAGACTGCTTACACCTCAAAGATCGTATTGCCGATGTTATCGACGGAAAGAACGGCACACGATCAGTCCCTCTCACCCGCCGAGCCGTTGAGATTCTTGAACTCGCCCAACTATGTGCCACTGTGGAACGCCACCCACACGGCATACTCTTCCAAGTTACTCCACACGCAGTATCACAGGCTGTCCGTCTGGCGCGTGTAAAGGCTGGACTTGATAGCAGCGTAAGGCTGCACCAGCTCAGGCATACCAGAATCACTAATGTGGCGAAGAAAGGATTCAACAACGCACAGATCATGATCGTATCGGGCCACAGGGATACTCGATCCGTCGCACGATACTCGCACCTGAACGTCAGGGACGTACTGCACCTCATCGACTGATCAACCGAACAGACTGCCAACCTTGACGAACTTAGGGTTGCCAGCTCTAGAAACTTACCCAATACCCCCGAAAACCACGTCAAAACCAGCTCTAGATTCGCCTGCTCTCGACGAGCACTTCTGTTCTACCTAGTGTTTACGGGCTTGCATGGGTGCATGGACTAAGCAGGGGGCGTTCTCTCCCGCTCAAAACCGGTTTTCGAAGTACTTAACAACTGAGAAAGTCAATAGAGTGGATTGACTTTTTACCTAGAAAGTGTATGATGTTCGCCTGTCTCGACGGACAGACCGACACCTCGAATAGCCTCTCACGAACACTGTTACGACAGCGTTTTAGAAGAGGCTTTTTTGTGGGCGTCATTTACCAACACTAACCGGCAATACCCGAGGTAACGCCAATGAAAACAACTTAAACAAGGAGAATGAACAATGAGCAACGCAATCGAACAAAAAGCTGTCGAGCTACGCCAAGCAGGCATGTCCTATGCCAACATCATGAAAGCTACCGGACTGCCAGAACGATAAGTCAAGGTGTTAACCAAGGGAGTCGCCAAGGTTAAGCAGATCATTACACCATTTGCTAAGGCAGCGGAATGCGTGTTCACTTTGGCTGTAAGGCCGTGTGGTATTCGTGACTACGAACTACGTGACATCTTGCACCGCGAGTATGGCAGTACCTGGGACACCACTACAGGCCGGTACGTCAGCGACTACGACAACAACGTCATCAAGCGCGTCCGAGAGAATGTGAGACTCCGAGCAGCAAAAGAAGGTTGCAATGCCCTGTTCGTAATGGATTGGGTAGATGAAGAAGCACCGACTGCGGGTAGGGAGTTTCTAGAAGCTGCCGCTGGCGACTTAATGAGCCGAATTGAAGACTACGTCAACGAGTACATGGAACGCCACGCCACACGCTGGAGAGAAGACAGCGAGGAAGCCGGCCATGCCCAACGCAAGCAACTGTATGCGGCAAGGCACCACCTGCTGAAGTTGGCTATTCAGGGTTATAGTAAAGAACCACTGGACAAGCTGCTGGAACGCTCTGTAGCTCTCACTGACGCTCTTGAAGGGACACCTGACTCACTTATCCCCCAAGTACGAGCAAAGGAGTCTGATGGTCATTACAGACCTGATGCAGACGCTCTGAAGTATTACCCGGAGCCGTCACGTACTGACCCGTTCCTCGATTTCGTCGCATCTCAAGGCTGGATGAAAGAGGTTGAAGGCAGGCTTGCATAATTGAGAATTAGTTTCGTTTGTCCAGTTCGCGACCACCATACTTTAGAGCCGGACAGGCGAGACAGTATGCAGGGCGAAAGCGTGAGCTTTCAGCCTGAGCACCGAAGAAGGAACTTCTCGATTCGAACTTCAGCATGGCTGAAAGCAGGATGTCACGCACAGTTTAAAATTGATTCTAACAAGATAGTAAGGGCCATTTAATGAATGAAATGAATGGCCCAAATAAAGTTGTTACTACCAAAGGCTAGCCTTAGATGCTGATCATATTTGTGAACGCATGTTCACGATTAGCACAAGACAGACGAAGTCTGAAAATTACTACTCCAAATACAGGATTCACTAACGTTCATTAATTCCTGTTTTAAAAATTCGATAGGGAATCCTGAAGGGCGATTCAGTACTACAGCTTGCCGCTGTAGCGTGCTAAATCTATGGCGTTGCCATTCTCCGTACTAGCTCATGATCGCAGCCGTTTTCGGTGCGAGCAGTCCAGTGAGGAGTTACGAACACTTCAGTACATACTTCATGACTTCCGGTGCAACCATTTCAATCGAAGTATTCATTAGCGCATCATTGCTCTGGAAACCATCCCCTTTTAGATAGTCAATCAAAGCGCGTTGATAGGTGTCATAATCAGGATGACTAGGAATTGCGCACTTCTTGCTCTTGTCTCTAATGACATCTACGGCTCTAATGACTTGCTTGCGGCACCCGCTATCACGAAGATACTTTGTTAAATCATCACTTCGGCGCTCGGCAAATGGAAGAGTTTGAGAGTTATCATACACCTCTTGGTAGTCTGGATTGTAATTTGCACACGTTCGATAATAGCCAGCAGTGGTCTGAGCTTGAGCAACTGAAACCCCTACAACTCCAATGATAATCAGTGTAGAAAAAGTTAATGTGTTTACTGACTTCATATTACGTACCCCTTGTTTCGGTTGAGGAGGTATTGCTCTCGGCGTGCAACGACTATCGCAAGTAGAAATAAAGGAACACGACAACCAGAACGACAAAAATCACCCGACCTTGAAATACTTCAGCGTTCAGCTCGTCGCTCTTGATCTGTTGGTAAGTTTCGGTATCACTCAACCCTTGAGTCTTATAGACCATGACCTGATTGATCTGCTTATCGAGCTTTTTGTTATGAGCATCATTGCTCAACATGGTGATCCCCCACACGATCAACCATAGACCTCCAGTCACGACGGTCATAATCACGTGCAAGATGTGGTTCGTGTTTTTCTTCTGGGTCGTGAGTACAAACAACTTTTCGTTCATGACTTTATCCGTCGAAAAGGGTTAGCAGAGATTCGTTGACCTCCAAAATATCCCAAATTCAGATATTTGACAACCAGAGATAGTTTAGAAGGCCGCGAATCGCAGCCAGCTTATTTATGTCTAAAACCATCTATCGTCACGAACACGATGTCCTCTTGTTGCTACTCAAGAGGTACAGAAAGGAAGCAGGCTTAACTCAGGTCGAGTGCTCAAAGGCGCTGGAGCGACCGCAATCCTTCATGAGCGATGTTGAAACAGGATCGCGGCGGTTGGACATCATTCAGCTGAGAGATCTGTGTAATGTACTAGGAATTGACCTACAAGATCTGATACGAGATTTTGAAAGCTGCTTGAAAAAGTCTGCTTCCTAACGATAGGAAGCCCTCATGACGAATGAGTTTTCAAGATAAATAATTGAAAATGTGAATAATTAAATTACGGCTATAGATAAGTTATCGTACTGCAACAAAAAACTTTACATACGAAAAATAAAAGGACCTAAGGAAAAATATCTTAGGCCCTTAATACGCTCTTGACTACGGAAGTGGTAAAAATTCGAGACCGAGCAATTTTCTTTTCTTAACATCATCACCCAAATTAATACCCCACCTCCTCTCCATAAACTTCAATAACTTTATACCCCTAGCTAAAATTTTCTCTGGAGACCACTCCTCCTCCCTAGAGACTTCATTCTCTGCATAACACCCATAAGTATAACCGATGCATTGTCCCTGCTTCCCTTCGACCTTCTCAGGAAACGGCTTGTTAGATAAACTAGAATTTTTAGGCTTAGACAACGGCAATAAATTCCCCAAAGAATTACGAATAGTTTCTTTCTGCTTTTGCCCAAACGAACCGAATCGAGAGGTCCAATACTGATTTCTTGCATGGCGCGGATAAATATGCTCAACAGACACAAAGTCATTTCGTGGCTCAGTAAACTCCGGCCAGAATATTTTCGGTCTATCGGTCTTAGAATTCCCCTGCATATCCAGGTTATACTCAAACAAAAAGTATCGAATCCCCCCCCATGAGTAGTAGCCCTCCGACCTCAACGCTCCAAATACGTTAGAAGAAAAATTCTCCGATTTAGTCCACGTGTTAGTTGTATCAGAAATTTGCTTAATCAATTTATCAGCAGACAGCTTTCCAGAATTTAATGAAACTGCTTGGGTTAAAGCATTATGTACCCCTGGCTCTAAATAGGTGTACCCATAATGCCTACTTATCAACGTCGAGACAAAAAGACGCCGCTCTAGAGCCTGCAAGAACTCGATACGCTTACCCTGCGCTTGCACCTTCTGCAAAAACACAAGCACTAACAGATTGACCTCTTGATTTTCAAAACGCGTAAGCTTATCCAACCAATGCTTCACCTCGTCCGAAAAGTCTGAATCAAAAGGATTCCACATTTTATACCAAGTCACTACCGACTCTTGTAACGAGTTCACATACTTGTAAATATCATTTAACGTTACACGTTTTTCACTTGATGCATCGGGCATTACATTTCGAGCAACAAATCTCTTCTCTAATAAGTCCGAAGAGTAATCAGCCCGACGAAGCTTACGATAATTAATTTCTGGCACATCATCTGTATCAGCCGACGAAAAAAATGAGTGCCCAAAATAAGCCAAATAATGAACCTGTAAAAAGTCATCATCCTCAAGCGGCATATCTTTATTTCTACCAAGATTATGGTAAATAGATTTCCAACAGTCATTTATCGTACTACGAAGTTTCCTCCTCTCATAATCAGGAGCATCAAACTTAAGAGACAAATAAATTAATCTATTTTTCAAAAGCTCCAAATAAGATAGTGGCTTACCTCTATTATTCATCGTTTCAAAAGCAACACAAACATCAACATCTTCAGTGATCGTAAAAATATTGAACAGGAGCTGCTGAGTTACTTTCTTATAAAGAACCTCTATATCTTCCCTCGACAAACCCAAAAGATTTTCTGAAAAAAAACTCTTTGCCGCAGCTAAATTCTGCGTATATATTGTCTCTTCTTCTCGCGAACTTGGAGAGTGCTCTTTAAATATCTTAGTCTTTAAAAATTCGTAGCTCGGATTGTCTTTTTCATAGCCGAACGCATAAGATCTAGAAATACCTCCATCCTTCGAATCAAAAACAAACTTCCTCTGAATGTCGGCCTTTTCTGTAAAATTTAGAACCTCGTTATCCCCAAGAGTTTCGAGAATGCACTGCACCAAAACAATAGCAGTAGTTAGTCGCTGCTGACCATCAACAACAAAGTACGGCTGATAACTTTTTGCACTGATTATCCAAAGATCTTCATCCCAGCTACTATATACCTCAGCTGGTACATCTTCCAAAGTCAGAACACCAGTATAGTGATTACTGACAGCGTCAAGTTGCCTTATATCACTCCAAAAATCCTTGAGTTGCTTCTCCGTCCAAGCGTAACCGCGTTGATAGTCGGGAATTCTAAAAAGGCGCTCCGTAAATATTTTTGAGAGCGTCAGCAACTGATTATCCATACAGCATCCCTGTTAGCGTGAGTGATATGACTGATCTTACATCGAAACTCAATTCACCGCCAGAGGGGGGGGCCAGCCAAAGCATTACACATCTACTTATGACATTACTGTCAACACTAACCACCTAAGAAATAAAAAACCTCATTTAGTTAATATCAAAAATCGCAAAAAATTGTAACAGCAACCCTCTTTTAAATGAATAAATTATAATCTAAAGAACAGATCAATTTTACACTCCCCCCTAAAGGTACCTATACATGATATTTTCCATTCACCTCCAAATCACTTGCAACAGAACTAATACTCTTTTATTTTAAAATAACCTAACTTACTCAGGATATACCTTATGTGCACCAGCGATGCCAAAATTGCCGACGCATTAGAGTTGATGATGATCAATCAGAATGCCCTTGGAGCAGCCGTTGAGGAATTATCTCGCTGGATTCTTCAACGCGGAAGTGAGATGACACACACAAATGCTTTAGGAGCACTTGAGACACTCGACCAGAACGCCGAAAGCCTATCCAGCCTTATCAGGGCCCTCCGTCAAGAACCAAATTAACATATCGCTGACGAACGTCAGCAATATGTTAAGATAGCCCATCACCAATAATGACAGGAACGAACAATGAAACAGGTAGTGGCTTATGCACGGGTTAGTACGGACGATCAGTCGCTTTCCGTAGCTGGTCAGTTCGCCGCTATCAAGATCGCAGCACAGGCCAACGGGTGGCAGATTGTTGCTGAGTTCACTGATCAAGGCGTCTCAGGCAGCATCGACCCCCTAGAGCGTCCGCAGTGCAGACTTGCCTTAGCCATGGCGAAAGGCTTGGGTTGCCCGATCATCGTTCACCGCCTCGACCGTCTAGGTCGTGACCACGCGCACTTCATCACCCTGCAAAAGAAATTCAAGTTCATCGAAGCTGAAGACGTACATGGCAGTGGTCTTGTCCGCAATATCAAATCTCTGCTAGCTGAAGAAGAGTTGATCAAGATTCGCCAACGTACCAAGGACGGATTAGCAGAACTGAAGAAGGACGCACTTCTTGATACGGCTAAAGGTGAAGAAGCTCGCCAGAAGATTGCCAGCCGGGATGCTGGCCGTAGGGCTGCTTGGGCAGTGGGGAATGGTGCTGCTGTAGCTGCTAAGGCTATCAACGCTAACAACCGTGCAAAGGCATTGGAAGCCGAACTAAAAGCCTGTTTGTACGATGGTCAACCTACATTCGCCGCCATCGCCAAATGCTTGAACGCTAAAGGTATAACCACCGAACGTGGGAACGCATTCCAACCTATGACAGTGAAGCGTCTGATGGAACGATTGAACTTGTCTCTTGTTTGACTCCAGGCCCATTCAGGAGGCCGTGTACCGCTCGTGGCAGCGAGTGCACACCAACACCGGTGTCGCATCATGCTCGTCTTTAACGTCTCGTTCAGGCTTTAGAGGATTCAGACCCGCCCAACTTATTCCTATTTTCCGCAGCTTGCCATTTGGCCTACTAGTGACGTGCTTAGCGCCTCTCTTGCTCAATCCTGACTCAAGATCCGCAGCCATTATTTTCCGTCCCGTCATCCTGGGAACGACAGCAGACGCTCACTTATTTTTGGCGGGAAATTGGGAATCACACAGGAAAACGCTTTCTTGCCTAAGGCGGCGAACCGTCAGCCCCACCTGATCTACAACACAGAAGAAAATAGCGCCTCATTCAAGGTAGCGTGAAAATCTAAATCCATACAGCGACCACTTGAACCAGCGTGCCGATCACAATGATCCAGAACCCCGTCCTCACATCGAAAAAGCAGCGGTTACGAAGCCATGCCTGAAACGGCCTGTCTGGGTTATCGATTATTTGTCGGGTTATGTGCGAGGGAGGACCAAACGGGTACTTATCCGAGTCGCCATACACCTCCAAAACCCGGTCAAACAGCCCACTGATATCGAGCTGAAACAGCCCTGCCACCGTTGCAAGAAGCCCCGCAGAGCCGAGAAACTTCGCAGCACTTTTTCCATCTGTTGCGAAGTGCCATCCAGTCGCAACAACACAACATCCCGTACCCAGCAGCAACAAAACGAACGACCAACGTTCAAATCGCTTCCACGTCATCTCACACAGCTCCTTCACATTTTTGGCTGGGTTTTACCACCGGGCGGCATCATGCATGTTGCTTCCAGCTATGCATCTCGCTCAGTGATCAATTCAATCCTTCGTATTCAGCATTTAATGTTTGCTGATATCGTTCGAGCAATGGCGTTTGATATGACCGTTTGATCACATTGAGACGAGCCTTCAATGCCTCGCCGTCTGGATGACCGCACGCGAGAAGCCTTCCCACCCGCCCCATAGCACGATGATACATCGGCTCAAGTGCAGCCCATTCCGGCATCGACCCGCTAATCACCTCTAACTCCTTGACCGCTGACCGTATACGCTTTCGCTCCAGCTTGGTCAGGCTTGGAGTGCCATTGAAAACGCTCAATCCTGTTACCGTGACCGGCAGGAAGGTAGCGTCATCAGCTCTGATACCCTGACCTCGGACCCGCATATGGAGCTTAGAACGCTTCTGATGACAACCTTTAGAAGCCAACATCCCAGTGATGGTAGAAACTATGTCGGAAAGCTCCTCCGACGAGGGCTCGCGGATACAGGAGATAGTGATGTCGTCAGCGAATCGCGAATATTGAAAGCCGCGGTCCGTGAGGCTTTTCACAATCTTCGGTTCAACATCCCAGAAAATTAGGTTGGCGATGTATCCACTCGTACTAGCACCTTGGGGCGTACTCTCGCCCCGGGTACATATTGATGCCAGTAGGGCCGATACACCCGCTGCGAACCCAAACAGTCCGCGAAACAAGGTGTCCACCTGGATCTTTGATATGGATGGGTAAAAGTTACGGATATCTTGGAGAATGACGAACCTTGCTCCCGCATGCACAGCAGCATTGCTATGAATGCTTCGTGGAGACTTAAGGTCTCTTATGCCTCCGTGCAGATATGCCGGGAAGATAGCTTTGGACAACACCCTGTCAACGAGCTTTCGCTGAACTCGCTTGAGTGGCTCATAAGCATCGTAGGTATCCCGCGTCTCACCCGGCTTGCCTTTCTTCTTTTGGGGCACATGGCGATACATTCGGTCAGCACGGACTGCAAGCCTTTCTAGCAAGTGCTCACTCTCGCCGAGCGCCAACGCCAACGACTGTGCACTATAGATTGGCTTGAAGGGGTAGATGGGAGCTTCCATATTCCAATCCCTAGAATGAAGAAAGGCCGATACACAGATCGGCCCTTCAGAATTCGAATGATGTGATTTGTTGCGTCATGAGCCTAATGCCTCAAAGAGCCTGCTTACAATTTCGCATGCAAACTCCCAGTATTCCTGCCTGTTCTCCCACGCATCGATGAACACTTGGCGAATCAAGAAAGCCTCCAAACTGCGACGGATCGCTTTCCACCTTTCGCCCTTGCCCTTCTTGCATTGCGAGCACTGACTCTCAACTGTAACGCGGGTGTCTTGGTTATTGTGCTTTTGCAGCTTGGTCCGAAGACGAGCCGCCTTCTTTATACGCAACATGGGTGTAGCTCCTGGCCGGCGAAATTGCCGCCGCCAAAGCATTCCGGGCCGAATGGAACTACCAAGACACCACTACAAATCACAGTTCTGCTTATCGTTTCCGATAAGCCGCCGCCACAACGTACTACTCCACGTCACCTCATATTGCATCTGCGAGCGAATTACCAAGTACCGCTGTAACGCCTTAGGCAGCGAAATCGATCAGAGCGAACGATAGGCGACACCTTAGACATCGGAGCTTCGTATCGACACACAGGTACGACATAAGGGAACGGGTCGTTGCGGAGAGGTAGCTTTGACGAACACCAAAGCTGGCCGGTTGCCCAACCACCAACTGCAAGCCCAGAGAATTTGACCATGTTTAAAGAGCACCTGGACGGTACGCCCAGCAACTTTTCTTATACTCCTAGCCAAGTCGCTTGGCAATCAAATATGTCGATATGCCATTACAGGATAACGAGAGCAAGGTCGAACGCCCCAATCCTAAATTCAAAGCCCGCATCATTGGTCAAGCCGTCTTCCACACGCGCACGCCACTACTATGAGCATTCCCAGCTCTTTCGAGCCTCTGGTCGCTAGTATGTTCAATGCCCCGAGAGCCCGAAACAAAGCAAACCACCAGTCGAACAAACTGCAAACCACAACGGCTCCAAGATGAAAGACGGAACGCAGATTCCGCGTTCACATTGCCCAGTGTGAACGAACCCTATATTTTGTGAACGTTCTGCATGAAATCCAAGCAACAAAAAAGGGCCCACCTTTCGGTGAGCCCTTCCAGACCGCCCAGCAGAGCGGATTTTGTTTGGTAGGCGCGATTGGACTCGAACCAACGACCCCCACCATGTCAAGGTGGTGCTCTAACCAACTGAGCTACGTGCCTGCTGTGAGGCGGCATTCTACGGAATTCCGAAGGTGTGTCAACCTCTTTTTCGCAGCTAACCCCATGAATATGCGAATTTTTTATTTTCGGAACGCACGCCCGTGTTTTCCCGGTGGCTGGCGGGCAATTTTCAACTCAGGTAGGATCGCGACACTCGTAAAAAATATAAAACAGAGGTTCCAGGATGGCGAACACCCCCTATCCCCAGTCATATTACGCCGCATCCGCCAATGCGGTTCCGCCTCGTCCGATGCTGCAAGGTGAAGTCGAAACCGATGTCTGTGTGATCGGCGCCGGCTATACCGGCCTTTCCAGCGCGCTGTTTCTGCTGGAGAACGGTTTTCGCGTCACGGTGCTGGAGGCCGCCAGAGTGGGATTCGGTGCATCGGGCCGCAATGGTGGGCAGATCGTCAACAGCTACAGCCGCGATATCGACGTGATCGAGCGCAGCGTCGGCCCCAAGCAGGCGCAGTTGCTGGGCGAGATGGCATTCGAGGGCGGCAGGATCATTCGTGAGCGCGTGGCCAAGTATCAGATCCAGTGCGACCTGAAGAACGGCGGCGTATTCGCTGCACTCAACAGCAAGCACATGAGCCACCTCGAGTCGCAGAAACGCCTGTGGGAGCGCTACGGTCATACGCAACTGGAGCTGCTGGACGAGCGCCGCATCCGCGAAGTGGTGGGCTGCGACAACTATGTCGGCGGCCTGCTGGACATGAGCGGCGGGCACATCCATCCGCTCAACCTGGCCCTGGGTGAAGCGGCCGCCGTTGAGTCCCTGGGCGGTACGATCCACGAACAATCTGCCGCTCTGCGTATCGAGCGCGGCGCCAATCCGGTGGTGCATACAGCCGAAGGCAAGGTCAGGGCCAAGTTCATTATTGTCGCGGGCAACGCCTACCTGGGCAACCTTGTGCCGGAGTTGGCCGCCAAGTCGATGCCCTGCGGCACGCAAGTGATCACCACCGCCCCCCTGGGCGATGAATTGGCCAGGAGCCTGTTGCCACAGGACTACTGCGTAGAAGACTGCAACTACCTGCTCGACTACTACCGTCTCACCAGTGACAAGCGTCTGATCTTCGGCGGCGGCGTGGTCTATGGCGCGCGCGACCCGGCGAATATCGAAGCGATCATTCGTCCGAAAATGCTCAAGGCGTTTCCGCAACTCAAGGACGTAAAGATCGACTACGCCTGGACCGGCAATTTCCTGCTGACCCTGTCGCGCCTGCCTCAGGTGGGCCGCCTGGGCGACAACATCTATTACTCCCAAGGCTGCAGCGGCCACGGCGTGACCTACACGCACCTGGCCGGCAAAGTGCTGGCCGAAGCCCTGCGCGGTCAGGCGGAACGCTTTGATGCGTTCGCCGACCTGCCGCACTACCCCTTCCCCGGTGGGCAGATGCTGCGTACACCGTTCGCCGCGCTGGGTGCCTGGTACTACGGGCTGCGGGATAAGCTGGGGTTCTGACATAAAGCGGGAGCCGGTTTACGGCTCCCTCGGCCGACCCGAGTACGCCTTGCAGCCACCTCCGCCCAACTACACGTTTCATCAGGTTGCGCTGTGAGCCCCGCCCGCCGCTCATAACCAAATCGCAGACACAAAAAACCCCGGTCTCTCGACCAGGGTCTTTGCTATCGGATCAAAGCAGCCAACGGCTTTCTTTGCGCTTGAAGGCGTTCAGCGGGCCTTGAAGCAGATATGGCGCAGCGGACGGGACTCGAACCCGCGACCCCCGGCGTGACAGGCCGGTATTCTAACCGACTGAACTACCGCTGCGTATCGCTTGACCGGTTAAGCGTGAAGCCCTCAACCGTCTTTAAAGATCTGATCGATCAGCCTCGGCTGTTCAATCTCAAGCCCGACCATTCGAACCTGGAAAATATGGCGCAGCGGACGGGACTCGAACCCGCGACCCCCGGCGTGACAGGCCGGTATTCTAACCGACTGAACTACCGCTGCGCGTCGGTGCAACCTTTAACGTTGCGTCTTGCCCGTAAGCAAAACTCTCAAGAAGTGGTGGGTGATGACGGGATCGAACCGCCGACCCTCTGCTTGTAAGGCAGATGCTCTCCCAGCTGAGCTAATCACCCTTTGCTTCGTTGAGGCCGCGAAATTTACGCAGATAGCAGACCTAAGTCAATAGCCTGCTTGAAGTTTTCCTGAAAAAGACAAAATTGCTTCAAGCGCCAGCTCGCCTCACTCGCTGTAAATCATCTTCTTGCTCATGCCACCATCCACCACGAACTCTTGCCCGGTCACAAACCCGGCCTGACGTGACAGCAACCACGCAACCATCGCCGCTACATCCTCCACGGTGCCCACCCTGCCCCCCGGATGCTGGGCATGATCAGCATCGCTCAGCGGCTCGGCACGCCGCGCCGAGGGATCCCGCGCATCGATCCAGCCGGGGCTCACCGCATTGACCCGCACCTCCGGCCCCAGACTCATCGCCAGGGCGTGGGTCAAGGCCAGCAGGCCGCCCTTGCTCGCCGCATAGGCTTCGGTGTCCGGCTCCGATTGACGGGCGCGGGTGGACGCCAGATTGACGATGGCGCCCCCATGGGCACGCAGGTAAGGCGCGCAATGTTTGGCCAGCAGCATCGGCCCGCTGAGGTTCACCGCCAGCACGCGGTTCCAGTAGGCCAGGTCCAGGCTTTCCAGGGTGATATTGTGCGGATCGGCCACCGCGGCGTTGCACACCAACGCATCCAGACGCCCGAACTGCCCCAGCACTTGCGCAACACCCTGAACCACCTGCTTCTCGTCAGCCACGTCCATGGTGATAAACCAGGCATTGTCGCCGAGCACCCTGGACACCTTGGAGCCACGCTCGCGATCCAGGTCGGCCAACACCACCTGCCAGCCTTCGCTGATCAGCCATGCAGAGATGCCCAGACCAATCCCGCGAGCTGCGCCGGTTACCAGCGCGACACGCCCATTACTGGCCACTGCGACCTCGGTGGACCACTCGATCACAAGGCAGCCAACCCGCGGGCCAGGTCTGCCTGCAAATCAGCCACGTCTTCCAGGCCTACCGCAACACGGATCAGGCTGTCACGAATGCCCGCCGCTTCACGCTCCTGCGGGGCCAGACGGCCGTGGGACGTGGTACCCGGGTGGGTAATGGTGGTCTTGCTGTCACCCAGGTTCGCGGTGATCGAGATCAGACGCGTTGCATCGATAAAGCGCCAGGCGCCCTCTTTGCCGCCCCTCACTTCAAAACTCACCACCGCCCCGAAACCGCGCTGCTGGCGCTGGGCCAATGCGTGTTGCGGGTGGCTCTTGAGGCCGGCGTAGTGCACCTTTTCGATGCCGTCCTGTTGCTCCAGCCACTCGGCCAGGGCCTGGGCATTGGCACAATGGGCCTTCATGCGCAGGCTGAGGGTTTCCAGGCCCTTGAGGAAAATCCACGCGTTGAACGGGCTGAGGGTCGGCCCGGCAGTGCGCAGGAAGCCGACGACTTCCTTCATCTGCTCGCCACGACCGGCCACCACTCCGCCCATGCAGCGGCCCTGGCCGTCAATGAACTTGGTCGCCGAGTGCACGACGATATCGGCACCCAGCTTCAGCGGCTGTTGCAGCGCCGGCGTGCAGAAGCAGTTGTCGACCACCAGCATCGCGCCCTTGGCATGAGCCACTTCGGCCAACGCGGCGATATCCACCAGTTCGGCAAGGGGGTTGGACGGTGACTCGACAAACAGCAACCGGGTATTGGCCTTGATCGCCGCATCCCAGCCGGACACGTCCGCCAGCGGCACGTAGTCCACCTCAATGCCGAAGCGCTTGAAATACTTTTCGAACAGGCTGATGGTCGAACCGAACACACTGCGCGACACCAGCACATGATCGCCGGCGCTGCACAGGCTCATCACCACCGCCAGGATCGCCGCCATGCCGGTGGCCGTGGCCACGGCCTGCTCGGCGCCTTCCAGCGCGGCAATACGCTCTTCGAATGCACGCACGGTCGGGTTGGTGTAGCGCGAATAAACGTTGCCCGGCACTTCGCCGGCAAAACGCGCGGCAGCGTCGGCGGCCGTGCGGAATACGTAGCTGGAGGTGAAGAACATCGGATCACCGTGCTCACCTTCCGGGGTACGGTGCTGGCCGGCGCGCACAGCCAGGGTATCGAAAGCTACGCCGTCGAGGTCGCTGTCCAGCCGACCGGCATCCCATTCCTGACTCATGCTGCGACTCCTTACTCTCGAAATTCTTTATTTAAGATACAAAACCGGCCCCTCAGGGCCGGTGTTTACTCAGTTGTTATACAGATCGATGATCGCGCTGACCGCCTGGGTCTTGACCTTCGACGAGTCGTTACGCGCCTGCTCGATCTTGTTCAGGTAGGCATCGTCGACGTCGCCGGTCACGTACTTGCCGTCAAACACGGCACAGTCGAACTGATCGATCTTGATCTTGCCACCGCCGACGGCCTCGATCAGGTCCGGCAGGTCCTGGTAGATCAGCCAGTCGGCGCCGATCAGGTCGGCCACGTCCTGGGTCGAACGGTTGTGAGCGATCAGCTCATGGGCGCTCGGCATGTCGATACCATACACGTTCGGGTAACGCACGGCAGGCGCGGCGGAGCAGAAGTACACGTTCTTCGCACCGGCTTCGCGGGCCATCTGGATGATCTGCTTGCACGTGGTGCCGCGCACGATGGAATCGTCCACCAGCATTACGTTCTTGCCGCGAAACTCCAGCTCGATGGCGTTGAGCTTCTGGCGCACCGATTTCTTGCGCGCAGCCTGGCCGGGCATGATGAAGGTGCGGCCGATGTAGCGGTTCTTCACAAAGCCTTCGCGAAACTTGACGCCCAGGTGGTTGGCCAGCTCCAGGGCGGCGGTGCGGCTGGTGTCCGGAATCGGGATCACTACATCGATATCGTGCTCGGGACGCTCGCGCAGGATCTTGTCGGCCAGCTTCTCGCCCATGCGCAGGCGCGCCTTGTAGACCGAGACGCCATCGATGATCGAGTCCGGACGGGCCAGGTAGACGTGTTCGAAGATGCACGGGGTCAGCTTCGGCGCCACTGCACACTGACGGGTGTGCAGCTTGCCATCTTCGGTGATGTACACCGCTTCGCCCGGCGCGAGGTCGCGTATCAGGGTGAAGCCCAGCACGTCCAGCGACACGCTTTCGGATGCGATCATGTACTCGACGCCTTCGTCGGTGTGACGCTGACCGAACACGATCGGACGGATGCCGTGGGGGTCGCGGAAACCGACGATGCCGTAACCGGTGATCATCGCCACCACGGCGTAACCGCCGACGCAACGGTTGTGCACGTCGATCACAGCGGCAAACACGTCTTCTTCGGTAGGCTGCAGCTTGCCGCGCTGGGCCAGCTCATGGGCGAACACGTTGAGCAGCACTTCCGAATCGGAACTGGTGTTGACGTGGCGCAGGTCGGATTCGTAAATCTCCTTGGCCAACTGTTCAACGTTGGTCAGGTTGCCGTTGTGCGCCAGGGTGATGCCGTACGGCGAGTTGACGTAGAACGGCTGAGCTTCGGCCGACGTCGAGCTGCCGGCAGTCGGGTAGCGCACATGGCCAATGCCCATGTGCCCGACGAGGCGCTGCATGTGACGCTGGTGGAACACGTCACGCACCAGGCCATTGTCCTTGCGCAGGAATAACCGGCCGTCGTGGCTGGTCACAATACCGGCAGCGTCCTGGCCGCGGTGCTGGAGGACGGTTAGCGCGTCATACAGCGCCTGATTCACGTTCGACTTACCGACGATACCGACGATGCCACACATGCGACGCAACCCCTACTTAATGAATCTTGACTGAACCCTGCTTACTGAGGCGTTTTGGCCGGTAAGAGGTGTTCCTTGAACGGAAGATCAGCGGGTACGCTGATTCCGCTGGCCAGCCACTGACTGCTCCACCCCAATATGAGGTTCTTGGACCAGTCTGCAACCAAAAGAAATTTTGGCACGAGCACCGACTCCTGCCACCACGCATCCTGCTGAACCGGTCCCAGGCTCAACAGCCCGACCGCCACCACCACCAACAACGCGCCACGCGCCGCGCCAAAAGCCATGCCGAGAAATCGATCGGTCCCGGAAAGGCCGGTGACGCGTATCAATTCGCCAATAAGGTAATTGACCATTGCCCCCACCAGCAGCGTGGCGATGAACATGATGGCGCAGCCCGCGATGACGCGGGCCGAAGGTGTCTCGATGTAGCCGGCCAGATAAACCGACAGTGAACCCCCGAACATCCAGGCTACGACTCCTGCGATGATCCAGGTCAGCAACGACAGCGCTTCTTTTACGAAGCCGCGGCTCAGACTGATCAAAGCAGAGATGGCGACGATGGCAACAATCGCCCAATCAACCCAGGTAAATGGCACGTTAGAGCCTACGGACGGATAAGGCGGCGCATTTTAGCAGAGCGCCGGGCTGTCGGTAAGCGGTGTTTGCGAGCGCTTTGCAAATCAATGATGTGTAGCGGGCAAAGCCCCTTTCAAGGCCACCGTAAAAAACAATGTGGGAGGGGGCTTGCTCCCGATGGCGGTGTATCAGTCACTGAACAGGCTGACTGCTACATCGTCATCGGGAGCAAGCCCCCTCCCACAGTTGATTGCACTCCAGGCTGAAATCAGCCGCGCTCAGGCTGGAAGCGGGTCACGAACCCCTTCAGGTTCTGCTGACGATCCAGCAAGTCCCGCAGGCGATCCGCCTCGGCGCGCTCGATCAGCGGCCCGATAAACACGCGGTTCTTGCCATCGGCACTGCGGATATAGGCGTTGTAACCCTGGCTGCGCAGTTTTTTCTGCAACGCGTCGGCACCTTCGCGATTGCCAAGGCTGGCCACCTGGATCGACCAACTGATCGGCAGGCCATTGGGGTCGATACGACTCTGCCCCACATCCGGCTTGCCCGGCGCTGCCGGTTGCGGTATGACCGGCTTGGGCGCAGGTGTCGGCGCGGCGGGCTTGGCCGCCACCGCAGGCGCTGGCTTGACCACCGGCACGCTCTGTTGCACGGGCGCTGACGGCGCAGCAGCAGGCTCTTCGACAGGCACCGGCTCGTCTTCGGGCAATGCCTGCGGCTCGGGCACCACCACCGGCTCGACCTGCACCTGAGGCACGGCGGGCGCCTGGGGCGCTGCCGGGGCTTCGACGACTACCTGGCGCTGTTCGTCCTGACGGGAAAACAGCATCGGCAGGAAAATCACCGCCAACGCCACCAGCACCAGAGCTCCGACCATTCGCTGCTTGTATGCGCTATCCAGTAATGCCATGTGCAGCTTCCTCCGTGGGACGCCGGGCCAACCACTCAAGCGCCTCGGCAACACAATAAAATGATCCGAACAACAGAATCTCGTCCTCGGTCGTTGCCACCGCGCACTGGGCCTCGAGGGCTGCGGTCAGGCTTGCATACGACGCCACGCGCGCACCAAGGTTCTGCAAGGCCAGTTCCAACTCCGCCGCCGGTCGACTGCGCGGCGTATCCAGCGGCGCAACCGCCCACGTCTGGACACTGTCGAGCAACGGCGCAACCACGCCATCGAGGTCCTTATCAGCCAACAGACCGAATACGGCGAGTCGTCGCCCCTGCGGCGGCGTGCGCGCCAGGCGCTGCGCCAGGTACTGCGCCGCATGGGGATTGTGCCCCACATCCAGCAGCAGGTTCAGACGCTTGCCCTGCCACTCGACTGCACGACGATCCAGACGCCCCACGACCCTGGTCGCCAACAATGTCGCGGCAATCTGCGCAGCATCCCATGGCAGGTCCAGCAACAGATAGGCCTGCAGCGCAAGCGCGGCATTTTCCATCGGCAGGTTCAACAGCGGCAAATCGTGCAGCTCAACCGTTTTTCCGCGCGCATCGCGCCCGCGCCACTGCCAGTGCTGCTCGCCGATGTCGAGGCTGAATTCGCGACCACGCAGGAAGAACGGGCATTCCAGCTCACGCACCTTGTCGAGCAGGGGTTGCGGCGGATCCAGATCACCGCACAACGCAGGCTTGCCCGCACGGAAGATACCGGCCTTTTCATAGGCCACCGATTCGCGGGTATCGCCCAGGTAGTCGACATGGTCAACGCCAATGCTGGTCACCAGCGCCAGGTCGGCATCCACCACGTTGACCGTGTCCAGACGACCGCCCAGGCCCACTTCCAGCACGACCACATCCAGTTGCGCACGCTCTAACAGCCAGAACGCCGCCAGGGTGCCCATCTCGAAGTAGGTCAGGGAGATTTCGCCACGTCCGGCATCAAGTGCGGCGAACGCTTCACAGAGTTGCTCATCGGTGGCTTCGACCCCGTTGAGCTGCACCCGCTCGTTGTAACGCAGCAGGTGCGGAGAACTGTAGACGCCGACGCTCAGGCCTTGAGCCTGAAGCAGCGCCGCGACAAAGGCGCAGGTCGAGCCTTTGCCGTTGGTGCCGGTCACCGTGATCACACGCGGCGCCGGCCGGCCCAACCCGAGGCGGGTCGCTACCTGTTGCGAGCGCTCCAGGCCCATGTCGATGGCGGACGGATGCAACTGCTCAAGGTAGGCGAGCCATTCGCCCAGGGTACGTTGGGTCATAGGTTTGCAGGCACCGGCGGCACGACGATCGGTTCGATTTTAGGCGCGACGTACACCGGTGTCGGCAGCCCCATCATTTGTGCCAGCAGGTTGCCCAGGCGTGGACGCAGCTCGCCGCGCGGGATAATCAGATCGATTGCACCGTGCTCCAGCAAGAATTCGCTACGCTGGAAGCCTTCCGGCAGCTTTTCGCGCACGGTCTGCTCGATCACGCGCGGGCCGGCAAAGCCGATCAGGGCCTTGGGCTCGCCGACGATCACGTCGCCGAGCATGGCCAGGCTGGCGGAAACACCGCCGTAGACCGGGTCGGTCAGCACGGAGATAAACGGAATGCCTTCTTCACGCAGACGCGCCAGCACCGCGGAGGTCTTGGCCATTTGCATCAGGGAAATCAGGGCTTCCTGCATGCGCGCCCCCCCGGAGGCGGCGAAGCAGATCATCGGGCAACGGTTTTCCAGCGCGTAATTGGCGGCGCGCACAAAACGCTCACCGACGATGGCACCCATGGAACCGCCCATGAAGGAAAATTCAAAGGCCGAGACCACCACCGGCATGCCCAGCAGCTTGCCACTGACGGAAATCAGTGCGTCTTTCTCGCCGGTCTGCTTCTGCGCAGCAGTGAGGCGGTCCTTGTACTTCTTGCCGTCGCGGAACTTGAGACGGTCGACCGGCTCCAGATCAGCGCCCAGTTCGTTACGACCGTCGGCGTCGAGGAAGATGTCGATGCGCGCGCGCGCGCCGATGCGCATGTGGTGATTGCACTTGGGGCAAACGTCCAGGGTCTTTTCCAGCTCCGGGCGGTACAGCACCGCGTCGCAGGAAGGGCACTTGTGCCACAGACCTTCAGGAACCGAGCTTTTCTTCACCTCGGAACGCATGATCGAAGGGATCAGTTTGTCTACTAACCAGTTGCTCATGCTTTCTTTCTCCAGTACCGGTGGCTTGAACACAGCCCCGCGTATGCCCTTGAGCTAAATTCATGTGTGGCGATGACGCGGGCGGGTCGGGGTCAGACGTTCGACCAGCCATTTCCCGTCCGCATCCTCAGCCTTCCAGACAACCTGCCTGTGCAGGGTTGTCACTTCGTTCCCGGCCCTCCCGCAGGCGGCGCCGATGCTGCGTTACACAGTGGTAGTTACTGACGGCGGCAGACTGCCAGCCGTCACATCGCGCGCACGGCCTGCATGAATGCGCGAATCTTGTGGTGATCCTTGATGCCCTTGCTCTGCTCTACTCCGCCGCTCACATCCACGGCATACGGCCGAACCTGTTCGATGGCCGCCGCGACATTGGCGCAGTTCAAGCCACCGGCAAGGATGATCGGCTTGCTCAACCCTCCAGGGATCAGCGACCAGTCGAACGCTTCACCCGTGCCGCCCGGGACGCCTTCGACGTAGGTGTCCAGCAGGATCCCGCGAGCGCCCGCATAAGTGGCACAGGCGGCGGCAATGTCATCACCGGCCTTGACCCGCAGCGCTTTGATATACGGGCGTTGATAGCTTTCGCATTCGTCGGGGCTTTCGTCGCCGTGAAACTGCAGCATATCCAGAGGCACCGCATCGAGGGTCTCGTCAAGCTCGCAGCGGCTGGCATTCACGAACAGCCCCACGGTGGTGACAAACGGTGGCAGCCCGGCAATGATCGCCCGCGCCTGCAACACGTTCACCGCCCGCGGGCTTTTGGCATAGAACACCAGGCCAATGGCATCCGCCCCCGCTTCGACTGCCGCCAGCGCGTCTTCCATGCGGGTAATCCCGCAAATCTTGCTGCGAACGGCTGACATGTCTTGGAAACCTCAGGGATTGCACCGAGAAAGTCCCGGATGGTAACAAAAGCTTTTCCGGGCGTCAGCCGCCAAGTTCGCTGAAACCTGTGAGGAAGTGTGGCCCGATGAAGCGCTCCGGCAGCTCGAACTCGTCGCGGTACTCCACGCCCACCAGATATAGACCAAACGGATGGGCCGTCACGCCGCCCGTGCGGCGAACACGGCTTTCCAGCACCTCGCGGGCCCATTCCACTGGACGCTCGCCGGTGCCGATGGTCATCAGAACGCCCGCAATGTTGCGCACCATATGGTGCAGGAACGCCCCGGCGCGAATATCCAGCACGATCATCTTGCCGTGCCGGGTGACGCGCAGGTGGTGGACTTCCTTGATCGGTGACTTGGCCTGGCACTGGCCGGCGCGGAATGCGCTGAAATCATGCACGCCCACCAGATGCTGCGCAGCTTGGGCCATGCGCTCGGCATCCAGCGGACGATGGTTCCAGGTGATTTCCTGATTGAGGTGCGCCGGGCGGATCTGGTCGTTATAGATCACATAGCGGTAACGCCGGGCGATGGCCTTGAAACGCGCATGAAAATGCGCAGGCATTACCTTGGCCCAGGTCACACTGACGTCGTGGGGCAGATTGATATTGGCGCCCATCACCCAAGCCTTCATGGTGCGCTCGGCCTGGGTATCGAAGTGCACCACCTGACCACAGGCGTGCACACCGGCGTCGGTACGCCCGGCGCACATCAGCGACACCGGCGAGTCGGCGACCTTGGACAGGGCATTTTCCAGGGTTTCCTGCACCGTCAACACACCCGACGCCTGACGCTGCCAGCCGCGGTAGCGCGAGCCCTTGTATTCGACGCCGAGGGCGATGCGGTAAAAGCCTGCGGCCGCCATTTCGGCGGCCGCGTTATCTATGTTTGCCAAGAACTGAGAGCCCGATGAGTTGCGCAAAGGCGCGCATTATAAAGGCGACGGACGAAGCCGGGGCGCTTTTGTTCGCAATGGACGCTGATACAAATGTGGGAGGCAGCCCCCCACTCCCACACGTCCCCTGCATCGGGCTTCAGATTCTGCCGAGCATTTCCTTGGCCTCGCTGCGCTGCTCTTCGCTGCCTTCGGTCAGCACTTCGGACAGGATGTCACGTGCGCCATCGGCATCGCCCATGTCGATATAGGCCTGGGCCAGGTCCAGCTTGGTGGAGACCTCATCGGTGCCCGAGAGGAAGTCGAACTCCGGCTCGTCATCCCCCAGCGCCGCGTCTTCAGCGGTAAAGGTAGGCTCGATCGGCGGATGCTCCAGGCTCTGGGACAGACGATCGAGCTCGGCGTTGACATCATTCAGTTCCGAGGCGAATGCATCCGGCTTGGACGCCGCTGGCGCTTCAGGCTCATCGGCCAGGGACAGGTCGAAGTCTTCCGGCAGCTCGAAGTCATCCACGGCAGTGGGTTTGAGGGGCGGCGGTTCAACGTTCATCGGGTCTTCAAGACCGGAAAGAAAGTCGTCATCGGCCTGGGAGGACGGCGGATCCAGTTGCAGATCGAAGTCCGAGCCTTCATTCGACGTGGCTTGGTCGTTGGTCTGTTGCTTCAACAGCGATTCAAAGGTCGGCTGATCGGCGGTCACTAGCGCGGGCGAAGCAGCTTCCAGCTCATCCAGGCTAAGGTCGAAATCGACGGCTGATGCATCGGGCGCGGGCGCGGGCTTTTCTTCGAGCAGGTCCTTGACGTACTGGGCATCGAGCGCCGCAGCCGCAACGGCGGCACTCACGCCCGCCGCGAGGACGGCCATGGCCGGGAAGCGCGATTTGAGCTGTTCGACCTGGGCGTGGTTTTCACCGGTGGCTACCAGCTGACGCTCCTGCGTCACGAACCCGTCCTTGTCGTTCTGCAGGCCGTAGACTTCCATCAGCTTCAGGCGCAGGTCGCTGCGCTTGGGATCGCGCTTGATCGCCTGCTCCAGCACATCGGCCGCCTGGTTCAAGTGACCACGGTCGATGTGGGACTGGGCTTGTACCAGCGCACCACTGGCATTGGTCGGGTTTACCGCGGCGGCCAACGGCGAAAGCACCGAAGCCACCGTTGGTACGGCTACCGGCTCGACCACGGGTGCAGGCGCGGGGGCCAGCTTGACACTTGGCGGTGCGACTTCCAGGCCTTCGAAACTGTCCGAGGGCAGGTCACGGTCGATGCTCGACGTGAATTCCGCCTCCTCGGCCAGCGCGCGGGCCATGCGCAGGTGCTTTTCTTCTTCAAGCCGGGCATTGCGATGGCGCGCCCACAGCAGCAGCAACAACAGCACCAGCAAGCCGGCCGCACCGCCAATGACGCCGAGCACGATGGGATTGGTGAGCAGGTCGTTGAACTTGCCTTCGGTGCTGGCAGGTGTTGCCGCCGGCGTGTCCACCTCTGGTGCAGGCGTTGCAGACGCGGGGGCAGCTGGCATGGCAGGGGTTTGAGTCGCAGGCGCTTCAGGCGCTTCAGCCGCTGAATCCGCAGCCGCCGGGTCAGCAGCAGGATCAGCCGCCAACTGCGCCGGCATCGCCGCCGTCGCCGTGGCCGGCTGGCCTTTTTCAGCCTGCAGCCTGGCCAGTTGATCATTCTTCAGTTGAATCAGCTTTTGCAGCTTGTCGAGCTGGCTTTGCAGGTCGGCCGCGCGGCTCTTGAGTTCTTCGTTGTCGCGACGGGTGGTGTCCAGCTGTTCCTGGGTCACGGCCAGTTTCTCGCCCAGGGCCTGGCTGTCGCCGGCGTTGCCCTTGGCGCCCTTGCGCGCGGCTTCGGCGGAGACCAGGCTCAAGGTGTCCTTGGCGTCGGTGGTCGCGGCGGCATTGCCCGCCTGGGTGCGGCGGGTGGCGTCCAGTTGCTGGCGGCCGGCGGGCTGATTGGTCGCACTGCGGCGGCCCTGGCGCCAGGCTTCGTTCTGCGCACGCACCTCGGCAATCGCCTGGGGTTGCGGCAGCGCGGTGCTTTGCGTGGCATCGGGCAGGCGCAGGACCTGACCGGTCTTCAAACGGTTGATGTTGCCATCGATGAAGGCGTCAGGATTCAACGCCTGAATGGCCAGCATGGTCTGCTGCACCGAGCCGCCATTGCGGCTCTTCTGCGCGATTTCCCACAGGGTGTCGCGGGACGTGGTGGTGTGCTGGGCCGAGGAGCGTGCCGCAGCCGGAGCGCTGCCGGCGGGCGCCGACAGACGCGGCGCGGGCGCAGCGGCCGGCGTTGCCTGATCGAACTTGGCCGGGTCGAGCAATACGCTGTAGTCACGCATCAGGCGGCCATTGGGCCACTGCACCTGCAGCAGAAAACGTACGTAGGAATCGGGCAACGGCTTGCTGGAGGTGACCCGCACCACGCTGCGGCCGTTGGGGTTGATCACCGGGGTGAACGTCAGGTCATCGAGAAACGCCTGACGATCCACGCCCGCATCGACAAAGGCCTGGGAGGACGCCAGGCTCGGCGTGATTTCGGCGGCGGTAAGGCCACCGACATCGAGCAATTCGATGTCCACCGACAGCGGCTGGTTCAGCTTGGACTTGAGGGTCATCTCCCCCAGCTGCAGCGCTTGCGCCATACCGGAAGACAGCGCCGAGGCGGCCGCTATTGCTAACACCAGTTTGCGAACTTGAACCATAGCCTCATCCTTTGTCTGAACACTCCCCGGCCTGCGAGAAGGTTGGTAACCGCTGCCATTAGGCATGGCGAGCCGATAGGTTACCGACGCGCTTCTGTGCCGCTTCCGACCAAGCATAGCGCCTGGTTAGAATCAATCTACAAATTGCCGCCAAGTATCTTTTACACAAGGCGTTTTATCAACAACTGCGCCAACTGCACTGCATTCAGGGCTGCGCCCTTGCGTACGTTATCTGACGTCAGCCACATATTTAGTTCCGCAGGGTCGTCCACACCTGCGCGAACGCGCCCTGCATACACCACGTCCTGACCCACCGCATCGCCCACGGCGGTGGGGTAATCCCCCTCCTCCACAAGCTCGATACCCGGCGCGGCTTCGAGTGCGCGGTTGACGGCGGCAAGATCCACCGGCGCCGCCAGTTGCAACGACACCGTGAGGCTGTCGCCAAAGAACACCGGGGCTTGAACGCAGGTGGCGGAAATTTTCAGCGCCGGAGTGTCCAGCACTGCGCGCAGTTCGTGTATCAGACGTTTCTCAAGGTCTGTATGACCTTTCGCATCTGGCTTGCCGACTTGTGCCAACAGGTTGAAGGCCATTTGCCGGTCAAAGAAAGCCGGCTCCAGTGGACGCACGTTCAGCAATTCTGCGGTTTGCCGGGCGAGTTCGCTGACGGCTTCGCGGCCCAGGGCCGACACCGCCAGGTTGGCGGTGACGCTGACGCGCAGGATATCCACCAGGCCGCGCAACGGCGCCAGCACCACGGCGAGGTTAGTCGCCGATGGGCTGGGGCTGCTGACCTGGAACGGTTTTTTCAAGCCTTCCAGCACGTGGGCATTGGCTTCCGGCACCACAGGCGGCGCCTGTTCGGCCGGCAACGCGCCGGAAAGATCGATCACCGCACACCCGGCTGCGATGGCGCGCGGGGCGAAACCCAGGGTCACCGCCGGCCC
Source organism: Pseudomonas sp. PvP025 (assembly GCF_017832155.1). Classification (NCBI taxonomy): domain Bacteria; kingdom Pseudomonadati; phylum Pseudomonadota; class Gammaproteobacteria; order Pseudomonadales; family Pseudomonadaceae; genus Pseudomonas; species Pseudomonas sp. PvP025. Next base: position 2,114,637 of record NZ_JAFIBJ010000001.1, read on the forward strand.
TGCGGCGAAGAACGCCAACTGCGCCTTGCTGAAATCGAACTCATCGACTTCCCGCACCCGCACGTTCTTGCCACGAAACGGCACCGACGCACCGGCGGAATTGCTGCCCGCCAGCAGATACAGAGTGCCGACCGGGAATGACAGCTCTTCGAGAATCTGCACCAGGGTCTCGCCGACGGTGCCGGTGGCGCCGATCACGGCGATTTCAAAGGTCTGGGTCATGGAGGCTGCCTCGGGCATTGCGGGGGGAGCGGCACTTTACCGGGTGGTTGGGGGTGAGGCAATTGGGCTGGGTCTGGTGGTGAAGCTGATGGCCCTACCGGGAGCAAGCCCCCTCCCCCATTTCGATGTGTGAACACTATTAAATGTGGGAGGGGGCTTGCTCCCGATGAGGCCCGCAAAGCCAATAAAAAACCCCGCGCCTGTCACCAGAGCACGGGGTTTTCAACATCCGACAGCCATCAACGCTCCAGCAGAATCCGCAGCATCCGACGCAGCGGCTCGGCCGCGCCCCACAGCAGTTGGTCGCCCACGGTGAACGCGCCAAGGAACTGGCTGCCCATGTTCAGCTTGCGCAGACGGCCCACCGGTACATTCAGGGTGCCGGTGACCTTGGTCGGGCTCAGCTCCTGCATGCTGATATCACGGTTGTTCGGCACCAGCTTGACCCACGGGTTGTGCTGGCTGATCAGCCCTTCGATATCGGCAATCGGCACGTCCTTGTTCAGCTTGATGGTAAGCGCCTGGCTGTGGCAGCGCATGGCGCCGATGCGCACGCAGATGCCATCCACCGGGATCGGGCTCTTGAAGCGACCGAGGATCTTGTTGGTCTCGGCCTGGGCCTTCCACTCTTCGCGGCTCTGACCGTTCGGCAGCTCCTTGTCGATCCACGGGATCAGGCTGCCGGCCAATGGCACACCGAAGTTCTCGGTCGGGTAAGCCTCGCTGCGCATGGCGTCAGCCACACGGCGGTCAATATCGAGGATCGCGCTGGCCGGGTCAGCCAGTTGATCGGCAACGGCAGCGTGGGTCGCGCCCATCTGCTTGATCAGCTCACGCATGTTCTGCGCGCCGGCGCCGGACGCCGCCTGATAGGTCATGGCACTCATCCATTCGACCAGACCGGCTTCGAACAGGCCACCCAGCCCCATCAGCATCAGGCTGACGGTGCAGTTGCCGCCGACGTAGTTTTTGGTGCCGGCGTCCAGTTGCTGGTCGATGACCTTGCGATTGACCGGGTCGAGAATGATCACTGCGTCATCCTGCATCCGCAGGCTCGAGGCGGCGTCGATCCAGTAACCCTGCCAGCCGGCTTCACGCAGCTTGGGGAAGACTTCACTGGTGTAGTCGCCGCCCTGGCAGGTCAGAATCACGTCGAGGGTTTTCAGCTCTTCAATGCTGTAGGCGTCCTTGAGCGGAGCAATATCCTTGCCCACAGACGGCCCTTGGCCACCCACGTTCGAAGTGGTGAAAAACACCGGCTCAATAAGATCGAAATCCTGCTCTTCCAGCATCCGCTGCATGAGCACGGAACCGACCATACCGCGCCAACCGATCAGACCTACACGTTTCATCGCAACTACACCTTGTTCAAAAGTGGGCCGCCTGGCAGCAACAACTGCAAACGGGCCCGAGAGATTACAGATTCCGCAGCGCGGCGACTACTGCGTCGCCCATTTCTTGCGTCCCGACCCGGGTGCAACCCTGCGACCAGATGTCGCCGGTGCGCAAACCCTGGTCCAGCACCAGGCTGACGGCGTTCTCGATAGCGTCCGCCGCGTCGCCCAGGTTGAAGCTGTAACGCAGCATCATCGACACCGACAAAATGGTCGCCAGCGGGTTGGCAATGCCCTGCCCCGCGATGTCCGGCGCCGAACCGTGACACGGCTCGTACATGCCTTTGTTATTGGTGTCCAGGGACGCTGACGGCAGCATGCCAATGGAGCCGGTGAGCATCGAGGCCTGGTCGGACAGGATGTCGCCGAACAGGTTGTCGGTGACAATCACATCAAACTGCTTGGGCGCGCGCACCAGCTGCATGGCGGCATTGTCGACGTACATGTGGCTCAGTTCGACGTCGGGGTAGTCCTTGGCGACTTCTTCGACGATTTCGCGCCACAGTTGGCTGGAGGCCAGCACGTTGGCCTTGTCCACCGAGCAGACCTTCTTGCCACGCACGCGAGCCATGTCGAACCCGACACGGGCGATACGGCGGATTTCGCTCTCGCTGTATGGCAGCGTGTCGTAGGCCTGGCGCTCGCCATTTTCCAGCTCACGCACGCCCCGTGGCGAGCCGAAGTAAATGCCGCCGGTCAGCTCACGCACGATGAGGATATCCAGGCCCGCCACCACTTCCGGCTTGAGGCTCGAAGCGTCGGCCAGTTGCGGATAGAGGATCGCCGGGCGCAGGTTGCCGAACAGGCCCAGTTGCGCGCGGATCTTCAGCAGGCCGCGCTCGGGGCGGATGTCGCGTTCGATCTTGTCCCACTTGGGCCCACCCACGGCGCCGAGCAGCACGGCGTCGGCCGCACGGGCGCGGTCCAGGGTTTCGTCGGCCAGCGGCACGCCGTGCTTGTCGATGGCCGCGCCGCCGATCACGTCGTGGCTCAGTTCGAAGCCCAGGCTGTACTTGCTGTTGGCCAATTCCAGCACCTTGACCGCTTCGGCCATGATTTCCGGACCGATACCGTCGCCAGGGAGAATCAGAATCTGCTTGCTCATGGGTTCCTCATTTCATCAAGCGACCCGCCCGAAGGCAGGTCGGGAAAATTGATCAGCGTTCGGCCCACACCACCAGCACATCGGTGCTGAAGGTGCCATCGGCCTGAATCTCGAAGTAATCGCGCACTTCCTGGCCCATCGCCTGTTGCAGCTCAAGGATGGCCGCACGCAAGGCCGGCGGCGTGCGCATGCGCTCCACCCAGGAGGTGTATTCCAGGCGCAGACGCTGACGGCTGCTGCTGCGTACATGCAAACCGGCTTCGCTGAGCTGGCGCATCCACTCGGCGGCCGAGTAATCACGCACATGGCTGGTATCGCGCAGCACTTCGACGGTTTGCAGGTAAGTGTCCAGCAACGGACTGCCCGGCGACAACACGTCGACGAACGCCGCTACCCCGCCCGGCTTGAGTACGCGGCGCACTTCGCGCAGGGCCAGGCCGAGGTCGCTCCAGTGGTGAGCCGAATAGCGGCTGAACACGAAGTCGAACTCGCCATCGGCGAAGGACAGACGTTCGGCGGCGCCATGGACGGTGCTGATATTGGTAAAACCACGGTCCTGCGCGGCGGCGGCCACCACGTCGAGCATCTGCTGGGACAGGTCGTAGGCCACCACGTCTTTAACCAGCGGCGCAACGTGAAAGCTCACATGCCCGGCGCCGCAGCCCAGGTCCAGCAGGCGTGCATCGCCTTGCCCAGCCAGTTCGGCCTGCAGCAGTGCAAATTCGCTGCCCTGGGCGTGCACGGCACTGCTCAGGTAGGCCGAGGCCTGCTCGCCGAATTGTTTTTGCACGACTTGGGTGTGGGCGGTCTGGGTCATGGGGACTGTCCTTGGGTGTTGTGGTGTTAACACTGGCCTCATCGGGAGCAAGCCCCCTCCCACAGGGGAACACATTCCACCTGTGGGAGGGGGCTTGCTCCCGATGACGGCGGCCCTGCCTACATCAATTCAGGCATCACGAAACAACCAGGGCTGGCTCGCCCGATGCTTGCTCTCAAATGCCGCAATCGCATCGCCGTCCTGCAAGGTCAGGCCGATATCGTCCAGGCCATTGATCAGGCAGTGCTTGCGGAACGCGTCCACCTCAAAGTGGTACACCTTGCCATCCGGACGAGTCACCGTCTGTGCCGCCAGGTCGACAGTCAACTGGTAACCCTCTTCGGCTTCCACCTGCTTGAACAGCTCGTCCACTTCGGCATCGGTGAGGATGATCGGCAGCAGCCCGTTCTTGAAGCTGTTGTTGAAGAAGATGTCGGCGTAGCTCGGCGCGATGATGCTGCGAAAGCCATATTCTTCCAGGGCCCACGGCGCGTGTTCACGGCTGGAGCCGCAACCGAAATTTTCCCGCGCCAGCAACACGCTGGCGCCCTGGTAACGCTCGGCGTTGAGCACGAAATCCTTGTTCAGCGGGCGCTTGGAGTTGTCCTGATAGGCATAGCCCACATCCAGGTAGCGCCACTCGTCGAACAGGTTGGGGCCGAAACCGGTGCGCTTGATCGACTTCAGGAACTGCTTGGGAATGATCTGGTCGGTGTCCACGTTGGCACGGTCCAACGGCGCGACCAGACCGGTGTGTTGGGTAAAAGCTCTCATCAGGAATCCCTCAGATCAATTCGCGAACGTCGATGAAACGACCGTTGACGGCGGCCGCAGCGGCCATGGCCGGGCTGACCAGGTGAGTACGCCCGCCGGCGCCCTGACGGCCTTCGAAGTTACGGTTGGAGGTGGACGCGCAATGCTCGCCCGACTCAAGGCGGTCCGGGTTCATCGCCAGGCACATCGAGCAGCCCGGCTCACGCCATTCAAAACCGGCTTCGAGGAAGATCTTGTCGAGGCCTTCGGCTTCGGCTTGCGCCTTGACCAGGCCCGAGCCCGGCACCACGATCGCTTGCTTGATGGTCGAAGCCACCTTGCGGCCCTTGGCGATCACCGCCGCCGCGCGCAGGTCTTCGATGCGCGAGTTGGTGCAGGAGCCGATGAATACGCGATCCAATTGAATGTCGGTAATCGCCTGGTTGGCTTTGAGACCCATGTACTTCAAGGCGCGCTCGATGGAACCGCGCTTGACCAGGTCGGTTTCCTGCGCCGGGTCCGGCACGTTCTGGTCGACGGCCAGGACCATTTCCGGCGAGGTGCCCCAGCTGACTTGCGGCTTGATCTGCGTAGCGTCCAGCTCGACCACGGTGTCGAACACCGCATCGGCGTCGGAGACCAGGTCTTTCCAGGCCTCGACCGCAGCGTCCCAATCGGCGCCTTGTGGCGCAAACGGACGCCCCTTGACGTACTCGACGGTTTTCTCATCCGCCGCCACCATGCCTACACGGGCACCGGCTTCGATGGACATGTTGCAGATGGTCATGCGGCCCTCGATGGACAGGTCGCGAATCGCGCTGCCGGCGAACTCGATGGCGTGGCCGTTACCGCCGGCGGTGCCGATCTTGCCGATCACGGCGAGCACGATGTCCTTGGCAGTCACGCCGAACGGCAACGTGCCTTCGACGCGCACCAGCATGTTCTTCATTTTTTTGGCGACCAGGCACTGAGTGGCGAACACGTGCTCCACCTCGGACGTGCCGATGCCATGGGCCAGGGCACCGAACGCGCCGTGGGTGGACGTATGGGAGTCACCGCAGACCACGGTCATGCCCGGCAAGGTCGCGCCCTGCTCCGGGCCGATCACGTGGACGATGCCCTGGCGCACATCATTCATCTTGAATTCGGTGATGCCGTATTCGTCGCAATAGTCGTCGAGGGTCTGCACCTGCAGGCGCGACACGGTGTCGGCAATTGCGTCGATGCCACCCTTGCGTTCCGGGGTGGTCGGCACGTTGTGGTCGGGAGTGGCGATGATCGAGTCGACGCGCCAGGGCTTGCGCCCGGCCAGTCGCAGGCCTTCGAACGCTTGGGGCGAGGTCACTTCATGGATGATGTGACGGTCGATGTAGATCAGCGACGATCCATCATCGCGACGTTTCACTTCATGGGAATCCCAAAGCTTGTCGTACAGCGTTTTGCCGGCCATCAGTCGGTCCTCATCAGCGGTGCATCTTTATGCCGGGCTTTTCAATAACCCTTTGGCTTGTGAGGCTGATGGTATGGCGCTACATTAAATAACTCAAATTCATAATTTTTATGCTTTGGATTACCAACTGGAATACCATTATGGACCTGGCCAACCTCAATGCCTTTATTGCCATCGCCGAGAGCGGCAGCTTTTCCGGTGCCGGCGAACGCCTGCACCTGACCCAACCGGCCATCAGCAAACGCATTGCCGGCCTGGAACAGCAATTGAACGTACGGCTGTTCGACCGCCTGGGCCGCGAGGTAGGCCTCACCGAGGCGGGCCGGGCCTTGCTGCCGCGCGCCTATCAGATCCTCAATGTGCTGGATGACACCCGCCGCGCGCTCACCAACCTCACCGGCGAAGTCAGCGGGCGCCTCACCCTGGCCACCAGTCACCACATCGGCCTGCATCGCCTGCCACCGATCCTGCGCGCCTTTACCCGGGAATACCCCCACGTCGCGCTGGATATTCAGTTCCTCGATTCGGAAGTGGCCTACGAAGAAATCCTCCACGGCCGCGCCGAAGTGGCCGTGATCACCCTGGCGCCCGCGCCCCATCACCTGGTGCGCGCTACGCCGGTATGGGATGACCCGCTGGACTTTGTGGTGGCGCCGGAACACAGCCTGACCGGCAACGCCCGCGTGAGCCTGGCCGATATCGCACGGCATCCGGCGGTTTTTCCCGGCGGCAACACCTTTACCCATCATATTGTCAGCAAGCTGTTCGGCGCCCAGGGCCTCACGCCCAACATCGCGATGAGCACCAATTACCTGGAAACCATCAAGATGATGGTCTCCATCGGCCTGGCCTGGAGCGTGCTGCCGCGTACCATGCTCGATGATCAGGTGACAAGCATCGCTTTGCCCGGCATACAGCTCAGTCGCCAGCTAGGCTATATCGTGCACACCGAAAGGACGCTGTCGAACGCTGCACGAGCCTTCATGAGCCTGCTGGATGCACAGGTCGATCTGCCAGGGATACCGGCATAACACCGTGCGGCCGTGGGCCTTGAACAAAACCGCGCTGTCTGCCCATCGAGCCAAGGCCCTTTGATAATGCACACCCCTGTCAACCCCGAGCACAACACTGCCGAGCAGGCGCTCAAGGACAGCCAGGAGCGCCTCGACCTGGCGCTGGAATCGGCGCAACTGGGCACCTGGGACTGGCACATTCCCACCGGCATGCTCTACGGCTCGGCCCGCGCCGCTCAACTGCATGGCTTGCCACCCGAACCCTTCCATGAGCCTTTCGAGGCATTTTTCGAGGGCATGCCCGATTCCGATCGCGACAACATGCGCAGCGCCTACCGCACTCTGCGCAAGGGCCCGGCCGGCAATTACCAGCTGATTTACCGCGTGCCTCTGGAAGACGGCAGCGTGCGCTACCTGGAAAGCCGCGCCCGGCTGTATCGCGACGAACACGGCGCCCCGCTGCGCATGGCCGGCACCCTGCTGGACATCACCGACCAGGTCGAGCGCGAACAACGGCTCATTGCCTCCGAAGAAAAATTCGCCAGCGTATTTCATGCCAGTCCCAACGCGATTTCCATCACCGAACGCGACACGGGCCGGTATGTCGAGGTCAATGACGGCTTTTGCCGCCTGACCGGCTATCGCGCCGAGGAGGCCATCGGCCTCACGCTGTACCAGATCGGCATCTGGGCCGATGAAAACCAGCGCTCGTCGTTATTGGCCGAACTCGCGATCAAGGGCCGCATTCATCACCTGGAAATGCTCTGGCACAACCGGCGTGGCGAAGTGCTGTCGGTGGAGGTCTCGGTAGAACCGATTACCCTCAATGAAACCCCGTGCCTGCTGTTGACCGCGCGGGACGTGAGCCTGCTGAAAAACGCCCAGGCGCAGATCCGCCACCTGGCCTACCACGACCCACTCACCAACCTGCCCAACCGCGCGCTGCTGATGGACCGTCTGAGCCAGCAGATTGCCCTGCTCAAGCGCCATGACCTGCGTGGCGCCCTGCTGTTTCTCGACCTCGACCATTTCAAGCACATCAATGATTCCCTCGGGCACCCGGTGGGCGACACCGTGCTGAAAATGATCACCGCGCGCCTGGAAGCCAGCGTGCGCATGGAGGACACCGTCGCGCGCCTGGGTGGCGATGAGTTCGTGGTGCTGCTCAGTGGCCTGCAAGGTTCACGCACAGAGGTCAGCCGGCAGGTGCAGGACCTCGCCGAGACGTTGCGCCACTTGCTCTCGGAGCCGATGTTCCTGGACGGCCACCGCCTGCAGGTCACACCGAGCATTGGCGTGGCGTTGATTCCCGACCATGGCTCGACCCCGACCGACCTGCTCAAGCGCGCCGACATTGCGCTGTACCGCGCCAAGGACTCGGGGCGCAACACCACGCAGATGTTTCACAACAGCATGCAGAAAGCCGCCAGCGAACGCCTGCGCATGGAAACCGACCTGCGTCTGGCGCTCTCGCGCGGCGAGTTCAGCGTGCATTACCAGCCCCAGGTGGATGCGCGCGGCAGCCACATCGTCGGGGCCGAGGCCCTGGTGCGCTGGCAGCATCCGCAACTGGGCGCGCAGTCGCCGGCCGAATTTATCAAGGTACTGGAAGACAGCGGTCTGATCCTGGAGGTGGGCACCTGGATTCTTGATGAGGCCTGCGCAGGTTTTGCGCAATTGATCGCCGACGGCCTGGTGGACCCGCTGAATTTCAGCCTGTGCGTGAACATCAGCCCACGGCAGTTTCGCCAGAACGACTTTGTGGAACGGGTGGAGCACAGCCTCAAACAGCATGCATTGCCGTTCAGCCTGCTGAAACTGGAAATCACCGAAGGCATCGTGATCCAGAACCTGGACGACACGGTGCTGAAGATGCGCCGCCTGAAAAAGCTCGGCGTGAGCTTTGCCATGGATGACTTCGGCACCGGCTATTCGTCATTGACCTACCTCAAGCGCCTGCCGGTGGATGCGCTGAAAATCGACCAGTCGTTCGTGCGCGATGCAACCCACGACCCCAACGACGCCGAGATCATCCGCGCGATCGTGGCGATGGCGCGCAGCCTGAACCTGGAGGTGATCGCCGAGGGCGTGGAAACCCTGGAACAGCTGGCGTTCCTGCAAGGCCTGGGCTGTCACCTGTATCAGGGTTACCTGCACAGCCGGCCGCTGCCCATCGAGCGGTTCAGGACGCTGCTGATGTAGCGCGCGGCGCTCACACCAGGGCGACCGCTTCGCCCTCCCTCGGCCCGCCGCCCCTGCGGCCCCACAGTTCTTCATGTCCGCCAATCACCGCAACCGAATGGACGTCGGTGTTGATCATGCCCAACTGGCCGCAGGCCAAGGCCGCGACTGAGGTTTTTCTCACATAACGGCTCAAACCCAGGCGCTTGAGCGCCTCGCCGGTTTCCTGCTCGTCTTCACCGTCGTTGAGGCTGTTGATGGCCGCGCTGAAGCTGGCGCCCGCCGTGCCGTCGTTGTTTTGCTCCTGCGCGCGCTTGGCGCTGACGGCAAACAGAAAGTTGGCATCCTTGAGCATTCCGGCATCCGCGCCTTTGAAGCGTGCTTCGCGAGCGGCTTGTGACAACTCCCGCTTGGACACGCTGAGCGTATGGCCGTCCCGCAGTGTCACGTCATAGCCGCGCGGCGTTCTCTGAACCCTTTCGAAAATACTTACGGGGCTCTGGCCGAACCGGGCCATGGCCACCTTGATCGCTGCCACCGTGACGCAGTTGCCCTGATTGCTCTGGCGAAAACCGCGCCATATATCAGCGGGCTGTTCGCCAACGGCTTTTGTGGACACGTGCAGGGGGCTTTCCACGCTTGCGCTGACACCCCGCCATTGGTTCACCACCGTCCTGAAGAGGCTCGCCAGGTGCAGGCCGTTACCGGCAAGCCGGCAACACTCGCGGTGGCGTTGTACGAACGCCCATGAAGGCTCGGGATAAACGTAACGCTGCTGGACGCGCGAAGGCGTGTGGCGGACAGCGCTGCACACGCCCGTAACCGCCCGGTAATACTCATCCCTGAAACCTGCTGCACATGTATTGAAGATTGAAAACATGACCCCCCCCCTTGAACGCGTCTCCCCGACTGCATGGGCAGTCGGGGAGTCTTGGTCAGCCATTAGCTAGTGAAGATGTCTGCGAGGCTGTATCGACATAGCCCGCCGACGGTCTCAGCCAAAACGTCCAAAGATCGGATGTCCAGCGGCTGGAGCAGGCGACCTGATACCTGGGCGGACCTTGATCTCGCTGTCAGCCCCTACGGTGGTCTCCCGCTTAGCGTCCTTGTGCGCGGCCGTTGTGTGCTCATGCTCATGCACCGTCTCTGCTGCGGTCGTCGTTTGCGCCCCTGCGTCCAGCGCGGTATCGACCTTTCCTTCTGCGTCCGCCTTCATCTCGGCCTCCGTTTTGAACGCACTCGGCGTCGCTGCAAGGGTTTTCGCCTCAGCGCGTAACGGGTTCGCGGTCCTGGTTTCGGTGATCAAGGCAGCGCCGTCGGGCTCACCGACCTTTGCCTCGTCGATTATCAATCGTGGCTTGATCGACGAGGCTGTACTCGACCCGTCATGGGAAGTCACCTTGACCTGAACGCCGGCAGCCAGGCTGATCCTGTACTGTTTGCCGCTCTCGGGCGTCAAGTTCACCTGGGTGCTGCCATCGGGCATGACCGTCACCTGCGCATCACCATCGGCCGAAACATCCAGCGACGCGTCTTTTTCAATGCCTTGCGCTACCGGTGCAGGGCTGTCAGTACGTGCGCTTAGCTGCACGCCTTGCTCGGCGCCAAGCTTGACTTTTACCGCTTGCTCTTGGTTCTTGGGCAGCACTTGGGTGTCAGCATCTTTCAGGTCGATCTGTAAACCGCCATCAGCGCCAAGCTTCACCTGAGCGCCAGTCTCGGCCCTTGCAGGCTTGGATTGGGTGTCAGCATCTTTCAAGCTCACTTGCACATTACCTTCAGCACCCGCTTTCATCTGGACATCGGATTTCACCAACGTTACCGGCGGACTCTGCACATCAACCGGCAACTTGGAACTGCCGCCCCAGCCCGATAGAAAGTTGCGCATTGCTTTCAGGACCAGTTCGAACATTTCCAACATTTTTTCCAGGGCATCGGCACTCACGGTCACTTGCTTGGCGCCGCCCTCGACAGTGTCGAGACGCGGCGCCATGTTGCTTTTTGGAACAAACCCGAGGTTATTGACCGGCTTTTCCATCGCTTGCGTTATCTGCGCAGCCGTGTCGCCTTTCGCATTAACATCCGACTTGAAACCCGCAACATTATTCATCGATATAGTAGACATCTGATTCATCTCATTCCTGGGGTGACGCCGCCGGCGCAGTCATCATTTAACACCGGCAACGATAGATTGGGCTGCAAGTAAACATCATCACTTCGCAGTCCCTACTTTCGTGGGGCGCGGCGATATTGAGTTCCAGAAATCCGCGATCACATAAGGAAAACAAAATCAAAAATCAGACTTTACCCCGTTTTGTCCCAGGAAAATCAGAGTGTTGGCCGGTGCAAACGGCGCTTGCACAGATATATAAAGTAATAAGCAGACCACACTTTAAACTCATGAAATCATTAAGCCCTTCCCTCGGCTGACGCCCATGTTAATACGCGCGCGCGATTCCCGCCGCCGCGCCAACATCAATCAACTGCCGAACACTACGTTTAGACGATCAAAAAAAAGGAGCGCCCATGGCACCCCTGATTTAGTGTTTAAAAACGTTATGAATATGAACTTAATCGTTCAGTGCAGGTTGCACACCGATCAACTCCGCGACCTTGTCCAATGCGGTCTCGCGGCGCAAGGCGTGGAACAACTCCACCGCCTGCGGATAGTTGCGCGTCAGCATCGCCAGCCACTGCTTCAAGCGACCGGGTGCCTGCTTTTCCGTCAACTGCGCCACCGACTGCCTCCAGAAGTCATGGAGCATCGGCTGCATCTGCGCCCATGTCATCTCCACCACGTCCTCACCGGCACGTGCGGCCGCAATCTGCCGCGCCAGGTCGGGCCGTGCGACCAGACCACGGCCCAGCATGATGTGTTCGGCGCCACTGATTTCGCGGCAACGCTTCCAGTCTTCAACGCTCCAGATATCGCCATTGGCAAACACCGGCACCTTGACCACGTCCTGCACTCGCGGGATCCACTCCCAATGGGCCGGCGGCTTGTAGCCGTCGGTCTTGGTGCGCGCATGCACCACGATATGCGCCGCGCCGCCCTCGGCCAGCGCGGTGGCACACACCAGCGCGCCATCCGGGCTGTCGAAGCCCAGGCGCATCTTGGCGGTCACCGGGATATGCGCCGGGACGGCGCGGCGCACGTGCTCGACAATCCGGTTGAGCAGCTCCGGCTCCTTGAGCAGCACCGCACCACCGCGTGACTTGTTGACCGTCTTGGCCGGGCAGCCGAAGTTCAAGTCGATCACCTGCGAGCCCAGCTCACAGGCCAAGACGGCGTTTTCCGCGAGGCACACCGGGTCCGAACCGAGCAACTGCACACGCAGCGGCACACCCGCAGCGGTCCGGGCACCTTGCAGCAGTTCAGGGGCGAGCTTGTGGAAATAGGCCGGGGTGAGCAGGCGGTCGTTGACGCGGATGAACTCGGTCACGCACCAGTCGATCCCGCCGACGCGGGTCAGCACGTCACGCAGGATGTTGTCGACCAACCCCTCCATGGGCGCCAGGGCAATTTGCATGGAAAACACTCAACAAAAATCGTGGCGCAGTTTACTGGGTTTCCTGCGGGAAACGTTAACCCCCGGTCAGCGCAGGGCCGTAACCGTCGAGAAACTCACTGGGCATGCGCTTGGGCTTGCCGCTGGACAGCTCGATACACACGAAGGTGGTTTGCGCGCGCAACAGGGTGACACCGTCACGCGGGCGCATCAGTTGAAAGCGGCGAGTCATCTTCAGGCGCTGGTCCCAGTCGACGATCCAGGTGGCCAGTTGCAGCTCATCGCCTTCGTAGCCGGCCGCCAGGTAGTCGATCTCATGGCGCACCACGGCCATGGCACGGTCCAGGCGGCGATACTCTGTGAGGTCCAGCCCCAGACGCTGTGAGTGCCGCCAGGCGCAGCGTTCCAGCCAGGATACGTACACCGCGTTATTGGCGTGCCCCAGGCCGTCGATGTCCTCGGGAGCGACCTGCAGATCGATGATGAACGGCGTTGCCAGATCCCAGCCCATGCCTTGCTCCTGTCGTTTGATGTCGGCGCGGCAGTGTATCAACGCACCGCCGACTTCGCTGCGCGCAACACGCGATCCGACAATTCGCCAGGTCCAAGGGCGCGCGCAAGTGACAAGCCACCGATCATCAAGGCCATGCCCGCCAGGGCCTTGTCGGTGTCTTCGGGGCTGGCGGCCAGTTGAGCGGCCATCAGCTCCGTGTGCTCATTGAGCGCCTGACGGAATTCATCCGGCAGGCGGCCCATCTCGCCCACGGTGGCCGGTAGCGGGCAGGCTTGCGTGGTGGAGTCGCGATGCTTGCGCGACAGGTAGAAGGCCGCCGCCAGGCCGCGACGCTCTTCGCCACTGAGTTGGGCATCGATGTCCTGAATCGCCGCGCGACGCCTGGCCAGCAACGCGGTAAAGGCCTCCAGCATCAACGCGTCCTTGCTTTCGAAGTGCGCGTAGAAACCACCGACGGTCAGCCCCGCCGCCGCCATGACTTCGCCCACACTCGGCTCGGCCGGGCCGCGCTGGATCAGCGCGGCGCTGGCGGCCTGCAGAATGCGTTCGCGGGTTTGCGCTTTTTTATCGCTCATCAAAGGGCTCCGTCGTTCATGGGCCGGATATTATTATCATGATAATACTTGGCAGGCGAGCGATGCGACGGCAGGTTGGAATGGGAGAAGGGATCAGCAGCGGATTGGCCAAACGCCAGACAAACAAAAGGGCCATTCAATAATTGAATGACCCTTAAAAATCCCGCAAAGCGGGTAATCGTGGCGTCCCCTAGGGGACTCGAACCCCTGTTACCGCCGTGAAAGGGCGGTGTCCTAGGCCACTAGACGAAGGGGACACAAACCTTCTGTACAACAGACCAGCGCTGAGTGCTGATCGATTCAAGGCCGGTGTGGCCAGACCTTGAACCTGTAGATTGGTGGAGCTAAACGGGATCGAACCGTTGACCTCTTGCATGCCATGCAAGCGCTCTCCCAGCTGAGCTATAGCCCCGATTTATCGCCTGGCGGCGCAGCAGATCTTGCGAACTGCTTGTTGAAACTGGCGTCCCCTAGGGGACTCGAACCCCTGTTACCGCCGTGAAAGGGCGGTGTCCTAGGCCACTAGACGAAGGGGACAAAACCTTCTGTACAACTGATCAGCGCTGAGAGCTGATCAACTCAAGGCCGGTGTGGCCAGACCTTGAACCTGTAAATTGGTGGAGCTAAACGGGATCGAACCGTTGACCTCTTGCATGCCATGCAAGCGCTCTCCCAGCTGAGCTATAGCCCCTCATCGGTGAGGACGGGGCGAATCTTAATGGCGGTTTGGAAGTGTGTCAAATTTATTTTCAACAATTTCCAAAGTTTTTTGCCGGGATAACAATCACTTACCAACGAAACCCCGGAAAGCCGGGGTTTCGTCACTGCCACAGAGGACTTAGCCGATAGCGCCCAGCAGCTTTTCCCATTCCTTGTTTTCTTTCTTGGAAACACCACCCAGCAAATCAAGCGCTTGGCGCAGGCGGAAGCGGGTGAGATCCGGTCCGAGAATTTCCATCGCATCGAGCACCGACACCGAGCTGGCCTGCCCGGTGATCGCAGCGAACATCAGCGGCATGGCATCGCGCAGCTTCAATTCCAGGGACTCGACCACCGCCTGAATCGTCGCAGTGATCGCGTCCTTCTCCCACTGGCGCAGGCTTTCGAGCTTCCACAGAATCAGCTGCATCAACTGGCGCACCTGGTCGCCCGACAGCTTCTTGGACTCGAACAGCTTCGCGTCCGGGTTCACGCCACCGGCAAAGAAGAAGCTGGCCAACGGAGCGACCTGGCTGAAGGTCTCCACCCTGCCCTGCACCAGCGGCGCGATCTTCATCATGTACTCAGGGTTCAACGCCCACTGCTGCACGCGGCTGGCGAATGCTTCCACCGGCAAGTCACGCAGCCACTGGCCGTTGAGCCAGGACAGTTTTTCGATATCGAAGATCGGCCCGCCCAGCGATACGCGGGACAAGTCGAAGTTGTCGACCATTTCCTGCAGCGAGAACTTCTCGCGCTCGTCCGGCATCGACCAGCCCATGCGGCCCAGGTAGTTGAGCATCGCTTCAGGCATGAAGCCCATGCGCTCGTAGAACGTCACCGAGGTCGGGTTCTTGCGCTTGGACAGCTTGCTCTTGTCCGGGTTACGCAGCAGCGGCATGTAGCACAACTGCGGCTGCTCCCAGCCGAAGTATTCATAAAGCAGGATCAGTTTCGGCGCCGACGGCAGCCATTCTTCGCCGCGCAGCACGTGGGTGATGCCCATCAGGTGGTCATCGACCACGTTGGCCAGGAAGTACGTCGGCAGACCGTCGGTCTTCATCAGCACCTGCATGTCCATGCGGTCCCACGGGATCTCGACGTCACCGCGCAGCATGTCCGGCACCACGCACACGCCTTCGCTCGGCACCTTCATGCGGATCACGTGCGGCTCACCGGCGGCCAGGCGGCGGGCCACTTCTTCTTTCGAAAGCAACAGCGCGCGGCCGTCGTAGCGCGGGGTTTCGCCACGGGCCTGTTGCTCGGCGCGCATCTGGTCCAACTCTTCAGCGGTGCAGAAGCATGGGAACGCATGGCCCATGTCGACCAGCTGCTGAGTGTATTGCTGGTAAATATCGCTACGCTCGCTCTGGCGATACGGGCCGTGCGGGCCCCCAACGTCCGGACCTTCGGCCCAGGTGATACCGAGCCAGCGCAGGGCATCGAAAATCTGCTGTTCCGACTCGCGGGTGGAGCGCAGTTGGTCGGTGTCTTCGATCCGCAGGATGAATTCACCGCCGTGCTGCTTGGCAAAGCAGTAATTGAACAAGGCGATGTAAGCAGTGCCGACGTGGGGATCGCCGGTAGGCGATGGCGCGATGCGCGTGCGGACGGTGGTCATGGCAGGTCTCGAATGGGCGATATAACTGAAAATTGAAACAAGGGGCGAATGGTAACAGCCTGGGTGATATCTGGAAAACCGAGGCGCGGCTATCGGGGGCAAGCCCCCTCCCACATTTGACCGTGTTCACACATCAAGGTGGGAGGGGGGCTTGCCCTAATGCCGTTCAGTTAAGGAAAATGTGTGGGCTAATTGTGGCGAGCGGGCTTGCCCCGCGTTGGGGTGCGAAGCGCCCCCCATCGAGCAAAACGCGGTGTACCTGATACGGCTCAGCGCCTGGCTTTGGGGCTGCTGCGCAGCCCAACGCCGGACAAGCCTGCTCGCCACAGGGAATCTGCGCTTAACTGAACGGCATTAGGGCAAGCCCCCGATGAGGCCGGCACAACCACTACAAATCAAACAGCCAGCAACCGCTCGCGCAACTTGCCAATCTCATCGCGCGTCTGCGCCGCCGCTTCGAACTCAAGATCGCGCGCCAACTGGTACATCTTCTCTTCCAACTGGCGAATCCGCTTGGTGATCTCACTCGGCGAGCGCAATTCGTTCTCGTACTTGGCGCTTTCCTCGGCGGCCTTGGCCATGCCCTTGCGCTTCTTGCTGCGCGAGCCCGGCACGGTGGCGCCTTCCATGATGTCGGCGACGTCCTTGAACACGCCTTTGGGGGTAATGCCGTGCTCGAGGTTGAAGGCAATCTGCTTTTCACGGCGCCGCTCGGTCTCGCCAATCGCGCGCTCCATGGAACCGGTGATGCGGTCCGCATAGAGGATCGCCCGGCCATTGAGGTTACGCGCCGCGCGGCCGATGGTCTGGATCAGCGAACGTTCGGAGCGCAGGAAGCCCTCCTTGTCCGCATCCAGAATCGCCACCAGCGACACTTCCGGCATGTCCAGGCCTTCGCGCAGCAGGTTGATGCCCACCAGCACATCAAAGGTACCCAGGCGCAGGTCGCGGATGATCTCCACCCGCTCCACCGTGTCGATGTCCGAGTGCAGGTATCGCACGCGCACGCCGTGGTCGGCCAGGTAGTCGGTGAGGTCCTCGGACATGCGCTTGGTCAGCGTGGTCACCAGCACCCGCTCTTCCAGCGCCACGCGCTTGTTGATCTCCGACAGCAGGTCATCGACCTGGGTCAGCGCCGGGCGGATTTCGATCTGCGGGTCGACCAGGCCGGTCGGTCGCACCACCTGCTCGATCACCCGGCCCGCATGCTCGGCCTCATAATTGCCCGGCGTGGCCGACACAAAAATGGTCTGCGGGCTGATCGCCTCCCACTCGTCAAACCGCATCGGCCGGTTGTCCAGCGCCGATGGCAGGCGGAAACCGTACTCCACCAGGGTTTCCTTGCGCGAGCGGTCGCCCTTATACATCGCGCCCACCTGCGGCACGCTGACGTGGGACTCGTCGATCACCAGCAAAGCGTCCGGCGGCAGGTAGTCGTACAGCGTCGGCGGCGGCGCGCCGGAGTCACGGCCCGACAGGTAGCGTGAGTAGTTTTCGATGCCGTTGCAGTAGCCCAGCTCCAGGATCATCTCCAGGTCGAAGCGGGTGCGCTGCTCCAGGCGCTGGGCTTCCACCAGCTTGTTGTTGGCACGCAGGTATTCCAGGCGCTCGGCCAGCTCGACCTTGATGCCTTCGATGGCGCCCATCAGGGTTTCCCGGGGCGTTACATAGTGGCTCTTGGGGTAAAAGGTGAAGCGCGGCAGCTTGCGGATCACCTCGCCGGTCAACGGGTCGAAGGCCGACAGGCTTTCGACTTCATCGTCGAACAGCTCGATGCGGATGGCTTCCAGGTCCGATTCGGCCGGGTAGATGTCGATCACATCGCCACGCACGCGGAAGGTGGCGCGGGCAAAATCCATGTCGTTGCGGGTGTACTGCAGGCTTGCCAGGCGACGCAGCAATTCGCGCTGGTCGAGTTTGTCGCCACGGTCGACGTGCAGCACCATCTTCAGATAGGTTTCCGGGCTGCCCAGGCCGTAGATGCACGACACGGTGGTGACGATGATCGCGTCCTTGCGCTCCAGCAACGCCTTGGTCGCCGACAGGCGCATCTGCTCGATATGGTCGTTGATCGACGCATCCTTCTCGATGAAGGTGTCGGACGACGGCACATAAGCCTCGGGCTGGTAGTAGTCGTAGTAGGAGACGAAATACTCCACCGCGTTGTTCGGGAAGAACGCCTTGAACTCACCGTACAGCTGCGCGGCCAGGGTCTTGTTCGGCGCCAGCACCAGGGTCGGGCGGTTGATCTGCGCGATCACGTTGGCAATGCTGAAGGTCTTGCCCGAACCGGTCACCCCGAGCAGCGTCTGGTGCGCCAGGCCGGCCTCGATGCCTTCGACCATCTGGCGAATGGCTTCAGGCTGGTCGCCGGCCGGTTCAAAGCGGGTGACGAGCTGGAAATCAGACATAACGTACCTCTTTCAGTCACCCCGGGCCTGTGGCCGCCAAGGACGAATAGCTCAGCAACCGGCGAATACGCTTCGCCAGCTGCAGGAAAAAATCATGATAGCTGTAGAAGTGGTGGCGAAGGCGACGGGTTTCAAGGCACTTGTCCTACATAGCGCCAGTATGGCCCCTGTACAGCCCCGGCCTGTTGAATGCCAATAAGACTAACGGTCGGCGCCTCAACCGAAAAACTTGGCCGAAAAGCCGTTTCAACGGTCGCCCTCGGCCGTGCGGGCCTCTATACTAGCTCCCCGTTTGTGCACCGCTCTAGTGCCTCCGGCCGGAGCGCGACACGTCCCTCCCTTCCCCCCATAGAGCTGCCGCAAAATGAGCCTGTTCTCCGCTGTCGAAATGGCACCACGCGATCCAATCCTGGGCCTCAACGAAGCATTCAACGCCGACACACGAACCACCAAGGTCAACCTTGGCGTGGGCGTTTACTGCAACGAGGAGGGGAAGATTCCACTCTTGCGTGCCGTTGCCGAAGCGGAAGCAATACGCGTGGCGCAACACGCGGCCCGTGGCTACTTGCCGATTGACGGGATCGCTGCCTATGACAAGGCCGTGCAAACCCTGTTGTTCGGTGACGCGTCGCCCCTGCTGAGCGCCGGCCGTGTGGTCACAGTGCAGGCCGTCGGCGGTACCGGCGCGCTGAAAATCGGCGCTGACTTCCTCAAGCAGTTGCTGCCAGACGCCGTCGTCGCCATCAGCGACCCGAGCTGGGAAAACCACCGCGCGCTGTTCGAAACCGCCGGTTTCCCGGTCCACAACTATCGCTACTACGACGCAGCCACCCACGACGTCAACCGCGCCGGCCTGCTCGAAGACCTCAACGCCCTGCCGCCACAATCCATCGTGGTGCTGCACGCCTGCTGCCACAACCCGACCGGCGTCGACCTCAGCCCGGCCGACTGGCAGGACGTGCTGGACGTGGTCAAGGCTAAAAACCTCGTGCCGTTCCTCGACATGGCGTACCAGGGTTTCGGCGACGGCATCCACGAAGACGCGGCTGCGGTGCGCCTGTTCGCCGAGTCGGGGCTGACCTTCTTTGTGTCCAGCTCGTTCTCCAAGTCGTTCTCCCTGTACGGCGAACGGGTGGGCGCGCTGTCGATCGTCAGCGAATCCGCGGAAGAAAGCGCGCGCATCCTGTCCCAGGTCAAGCGCGTGATCCGCACCAACTACTCCAACCCGCCGACCCACGGCGCCGCCATCGTCGCAGCCGTGCTGAACAACCCTGAGCTGCGCGCCCAGTGGGAAGCCGAACTGGCTGAAATGCGCCTGCGCATCCGTGGCATGCGCGAGCAGATGGTCGCCGAACTGGCCAAAGCTGCACCGGGCCACGACTTCAGCTTCGTCGGCCGTCAGCGCGGGATGTTCTCCTACTCCGGCCTGAGCGTGGCGCAAGTCACGCGCCTGCGCAGCGAGTTTGGCATCTACGCGCTGGACACCGGGCGCATCTGCGTAGCGGCGTTGAACCAATCGAACATTGGCGCCGTCACAAAAGCGATCGTCCAGGTGCTGTAAGCCGGCGGTCGTGATGAAAAAGGGGAAACCGATGGTTTCCCCTTTTTCGTGTGCAGCCCCTAGACTGAACCCCGACTGCCCTTTTGCTGTGAGAGCCCTATGAGAAACGACGACCTGGACCTTGACCTGCGCGCCGACCGCGACGAACTGCACGACTTCACCCCGCGCGCGCCGCACGCCAAGCGCCAGAAGAGCCTGGTGCTGCAAGTGGCGCTCGGCGTGTTCCTCGGTGGCCTGGCGCTGTGGCTGGTGCAACTGGGCGCAACGGCGATCATGGCCAAACTGGCCATGGGCACCTTTCAATTCGGCGGCTGATCACCAGCCCAGGCGAACTGGCCCCTCTGTGGCGAGCGGGCTTGTCGTGGCGAGCGGGCTTGCCCCGCGTTGGGGTGCGAAGCGCCCCCAATCGAGCAAAACGCGGTGTACCTGATACGGCTCAGCGCCTGGCTTTGGGGCTGCTGCGCAGCCCAACGCAGGACAAGCCTGCTCGCCACAGGGATGGGCTTGCCTGAAATAGCTCAGATTGCGCGTTCCTCCAGTAACCGCACGAAGCTGTTCAGGCTCTGGGACACGGTGCCGCGTCGCCAGATCAGCCAGGTGTTGAGCATGCGAAACCCGTCTGCCAGTGGCCATACGCTCACCGCCGCAAACCCCGGCATGCTTTCCAGCATGCTGCGCGGCATCAGCGCCAGGCCCGCACCGGCGCTGACGCAGGCCAGCATGCCGTGGTACGACTCCATCTCGAAGATCTTGCCCGGCACCGCGCCATCGTGTGAGAACCAGCGCTCAAAGTGGTGCCGGTAGGAACAGTTCGAACGAAACGTATAGATATTCTCGCCATTCACGTCCCGCCCCCGGCTGATCGGCGCATGGTGCAGCGGCGCGATCACCACCATTTCCTCTTCGAACACCGCCACGCCTTCAAGGGTCGCGTGCAGCACCGGCCCATCGACGAACGCCGCCGCCAGCCGGCCGGACAGCACCCCTTCGATCATCGTGCCCGACGGCCCGGTGCTCAGGTCCAGCTCGACCTTGGCGTACTTTTGGTTATAGGCCGCAAGCAACGCCGGGATACGCACCGCCGCCGTGCTTTCCAGCGAGCCCAGCGCAAACGCACCCTGGGGCTCCTCCCCCGCCACCGTCGCTCGGGCCTCCTGCACCAGATCGAGGATGCGCCGCGCGTAGCCAAGGAAATTCCAGCCGGCCGGCGACAGGCGCAGGCGGCTCTTCTCGCGGATAAACAACGCCACGCCCAGGTCCTGCTCCAGTTGCTTGATGCGCGTGGTCAGGTTCGACGGCACGCGATGAATCAACTGCGCGGCCGCGCTGATACTGCCCTGCTCGGCCACGGCCTTGAAAATTTCCAGCTGCACCAGATCCACACCATTCTCCAATCGTGAACGTATTGCTTAATATTATTCACTTTCAAGAAAACATACAGCCCCGTAGGCTGGCGTCATTCACTTATTCAGCCGGACGGTGCCATGAACGCGATTTCCTCCAACACTCACGCCCTGTCGATCAATCCCGCCAATGGCGAAACCATCGGCAGCTACCCGTACGAAACCCAGGCGCAACTGGATGCCGCGCTCGACCGTGCGACCGCCGCCTTCCGCACCTGGCGCCGCCAGCCTGTGAGCCAGCGCGCCGAATTGCTGCTGGCCCTGGCCCGCGCCCTGCGTGAGCAAGCCGAAACCATGGCGCAGATGATCACCCGGGAAATGGGCAAACCCATCGCCCAGGCCCGCGCCGAAATCGAAAAATGTGCGCTGATGACCGAGTGGTACGCCGCCCACGGCCCGGCCATGCTCGCCGCGGAACCGACCCTGGTCGACAACGGCAGCGCACGCATTGAGTACCGCCCGCTGGGCCCTATCCTTGCGGTGATGCCGTGGAACTTCCCGGTGTGGCAAGTGCTGCGCGGCGCCGTGCCGAGCCTGCTGGCCGGCAATACCTACGTGCTCAAACACGCGCCGAACGTGATGGGCAGCGCCTACCTGATCCAGCAGGCGTTGCGCACAGCCGGCTTCGCCGAAGGCTTGTTCGAAGTGATTAACGTGACCCAGGACGGCGTGTCCAAGGCCATTGCCGACCCGCGCATCGCTGCTGTCACCCTCACCGGGAGCGTGCGCGCCGGCATGGCCATCGGCTCCCAGGCCGGTGCTGCGCTGAAAAAATGCGTGCTGGAACTGGGCGGCTCCGACCCTTTCATCGTGCTCAACGACGCCGACCTCGACGCCGCCGTGCAAGCCGCCCTCATCGGCCGCTTCCAGAACAGCGGCCAGGTTTGCGCCGCCGCCAAGCGTCTGATCATCGAAGAGGGCGTGGTTCAGGCCTTCACCGAAAGATTCCTCGACGCCAGCCGTGCCCTGGTGACGGGCGACCCGACATCCGCCACCACCTACATCGGCCCCATGGCACGCTTCGACCTGCGCGACGAGCTGCACGGCCAGGTCCAGGCCACGCTCACGCAAGGTGCAACCCTGCTGCTGGGCGGCCATAAAATCGACGGCGCCGGCAACTACTACGCGCCGACCGTCCTGGCCGACGTCACCGACCAGATGACCTCATTCAAACAGGAACTGTTCGGCCCGGTGGCCTCGATCATCACCGCGCGCGACGCCGAGCATGCCGTGGCGCTGGCCAACGACAGCGAGTTCGGCCTCACAGCCAGCATCTTCACCCGCGACGCGGCCAAGGCACAGGCGATCACCGACGAGCTGGAAACCGGCGGCGTGTTCGTCAACGCGTTCAGCGTCTCCGACCCCCGCGTGGCGTTTGGCGGGGTGAAGAAAAGCGGGTTCGGCCGCGAGCTGTCGCACTTTGGCGTGCGCGAGTTCTGCAACGCACAGACCGTGTGGCTGGACCGCAAGTAATCGCACATCACCTCAAGATCGGCTGTGGCGCCTCACACACTGCACCAGCCCATCCAGCGCCTGGGACTTGACCGGCGCGAGCACGCACACCGTGTGCTCGCGTTCGCCCTCCGTGACGGTCAGGGTGTAATGCACCTGGCCCGGCTTGCCGGGCTCCGGCGCATTGCTTTGCGGCAACTTGAAGAAGTCCGACGCCTGGATCAGTTGGCGCAGCTCCTGCTGATCCGGCTCGGGCAGCGCATCCAGCTCGACGCTGCGAGGTTTGGCCAGGCCCGGAAAAAATGCCGGGCCGCCGTTTTCCTTGATCGAAATTCGCATGGCTGTTCCTCACCGCCCAGGCGGTTTGTCAGACGTTGATACCCACCGCTTTCCAGCCTGCCTTGACGGCCTTCTGCTCGTCCTTGTTGGCGCCGTAGAGGCGACCGGCCACATCATAGGTGATGCGCGCAAAACGCAGAAACCCCGAGTTCGGCCGCAGCCGTGCGTCGCGCAAGGCGTCGTACCAGATGCGACCGGCACGCTCCCAGGCAAACCCGCCGATCTTCGTCGCGACCTGATAGAACGCATGGTTGGGAATACCGGAATTGATGTGCACGCCGCCGTTGTCATCATAGGTATGCACAAAGTCATCCATATGCCCGGGCTGCGGGTCCTTGCCCAACAGGGCGTCATCAAACGCGGTGCCCGGCGCTTTCATCGAGCGCAGCGCCGTGCCCTTGATCTTTTTGGTGAACAGCCCCTTGCCGATCAACCAGTCGGCGTCCTCGGCCTTCTGCTTCAACGCGTACTGCTTGATCAGCGAGCCGAACACGTCCGACAGCGACTCGTTCAACGCACCGGACTGGTTGAAGTACATCAGCTTGGCTTCGTCCTCGGTGACGCCGTGGGCCAACTCATGGCCGATCACGTCGAGCGCAATGGTGAAGCGGTTGAACAACTGCTGATCGCCATCGCCGAACACCATCTGGGTCGAGTTCCAGAATGCATTGTTATAGGCCTGGCCAAAGTGAACCGTGGCGTCCAGCGCCATGCCGGAATCGTCGATGGAGTTGCGGTCGAACACCTCGTCGAAAAAATCGAAGGTCGCGCCCAGGCCGTCGTAGGCCTCGTCCACTGCCGCATCGCCGCTGGCGGGCTGCCCTTCACTGCGGATCAGCTTGCCCGGCAGGGTGTCGGTGCCATCGGCGCTGTAGATGGAACGGCGTTTTTCTGCGGCCATGGCCAGGGCCATGTGCGCGGTGCCCTTGGCGGGCACGGCAAGCATGCGCAGCGAGCGGAACGTGCTGTCCTTGGCGCGCGTGCGCAGTGCGATTTCGCGTTGGGCTTTATCGCCGTGGCGCGCGATCTGATCGAGCATGTACGGCGGGATCAGGCAGAAGATCGGGTTGCGGGGATGGCGAATACACATAAGCTGGCTCCCTTTTGACGTGTGATGAACTCCGAATAACCGTTTCAGGATAGTCCCGCCGACGGAAACTGGCCTAAATTGTCATGAACCTGTGTTGCAGTAGTGTTTATTCCAGGCCCGCAAGGAGCAGTCCATGCCACCCCGCACCCGCAAAATCGACCTGTCACACCGTCCCCGCCTTGGCGATCTGCGCCCGCTGGTCACGGCCAGCCCTTCCCTGCTGCAGGCGCGGGCGGCAACCCCGCGCATCACTGCCGCCAAGGACCTGAAAAACCGCACCGGCTATGCCGAGGACTTTCTTGGCGGCTTCGAAGTGCCCTGGCCCACGGTTGACCAGGCCCTGGCCGATGATCTGCAGCCAAAGCGCCTGGACTACACGCATTTTTCCATCACGATGTCGCGCTCCAGGCGCCTGGCCTTCTACGTCGGCGTCAATATCGACGGCGCGCAACACGTGGACATCGTGCGCAGCAACGACACCTGGGCCTACGACGGCCGCTTGCCCGTCGACGCCCAGGTCGGTGAGGAGCTCTACGCCGGCAATGGCCTGGACCGTGGCCACCTGGTGCGACGCCAGGCCCCCAACTGGGGCGCCGAGGCCGCCACCGCCAACGTCGACACCTTCCATTTCACCAACTGCTCGCCGCAGATGAGCGGCTTCAACCAGAAGACCTGGCTGGAACTCGAAGACTATATCCTCGACAACACCCAGCGCTGGAAAGCCCGCGCCACGGTGTTTACCGGCCCGGTGTTCGGCGAAGACGACCGCCTTTACCGGGGTATCCGGATTCCCAAGGCCTTCTGGAAAGTCGTCGCCTACCTCAGCGACGATGGCAAGCCCTCAGCCAGCGCGTACATGATCGACCAGAGCCGCGAACTGGGCCAGCTCGACCTGGTGTTCGGCCAGTTGCGGACCTACCAGCGCAGCGTGCTTCAGATAGAACAGCTGACCGGCGTTCGCTTCGGCAACCTGGCCGATTACGACGGCTTCAGCAACGAAGAGCGCGCCACAGGCACGCGCATTGAAGCGCTGATTCGCGGCCCGGAAGATATTCGTTTGTGATACACCGCCGATAGCGCGCCTGCCCTGTGGCCAGCAGGCTTGCCCCGTGGCGAGCAGGCTTGCCCTGCGTTGGGCTGCGCAGCAGCCCCAAAACCAGGCGCTGAGCCGTATCAGGTACACCGCGTTTTGCTTGATTGGGGGCGCTTCGCACCCCAACGCAGGGCAAGCCTGCTCGCCACAGGGCAAACCCGCTCGCCACATGGCAAGCCTGCTGGCCACAATGGAAGCGGTCTGCTGTTGAGAGCTGCCCCGCATCTTCCCGCCCACCCCGCCATGCACTACCATACCGCGCCGTTTCCCGGACGGGACTCATTGGGGTTTCGCCAACGGTTCAAACGGAGATTGCCCCCATGCTGCCACGCGTTACCGCCTTGATGATCGGCCTCGGGCTGTCCGTTGCAGAGGCCCACGCCGCGCCGACCCACTACCCGCTGACCCTGGAAAACTGCGGCAGCCACATCAGCTTCGCCCAGGCCCCCGCACGCAGCGTGACCATCGGCCAGGCCGCCACCGAAATGCTTTATGCCCTGGGCGTCGGTGACAAAGTGGTCGGCACCTCGCTGTGGTTCAACAACGTGCTGGCGCAGTACAAAACCCTCAACGATGGCATTGAGCGCCTGGCCAACAACGAGCCGAGCTTCGAATCCGTCATCGCCAAGCGCCCGCAGCTGGTGGCCGCCGAGCTGGAATGGGTGGTCGGCGCACAAGGCGTGGTAGGCACCCGCGAGCAGTTTCATGAACTGAACATCCCCACCTACCTGCTGCCGTCGGACTGCGAAGGCAAGGACAACCTGGCGGGCGCCGACGGCACGCGGCTGGAGCCGTTTCGCATCGACACGATCTACAAGAGCATCAGTCAGTTGGCCGAGATCTTCGACGTGCAGGCGCGCGGTCAACAGCTCAACGACGAACTCAAGGCACGCCTGGCCAAATCCGTCGCCACCGCGCAAGGCAAAGGCTTGAAGCAGGCCAGCGCGCTGGTGTGGTTCTCCAGCGCCGAGATGGCCAGCGATCCCTACGTGGCCGGCCACAAGGGCATCCCCGAATTCATGCTGCACACCCTGGGCCTGTCCAACGTGGTGCAGTCCGATGAAGAGTGGCCCGCCGTCGGCTGGGAAACCATCGCCAAGGCCAACCCGACCTTTCTGGTGATCGCACGCATGGACCGGCGCCGCTACCCCGCCGACGACCATCAACAGAAACTTGCCTTCCTGCGCAGCGACCCGGTGACCCGCAACATGGACGCCGTCAAACACAACCGCATCATCGTCCTCGACGCCCTGGCGCTGCAGGCCAGCATCCGCATGTTCGACGGTCTGGAACAACTGGCCGGCGCCATCGACGGCTACGACCTGCCCCAATGATGCGCACCCTGCTCGCCCTCACGTTGCTGCTGATCGCCCTGCTCGCCGGGGTGGCCATCGGCGAAACCGCCATCGCACCGCAGGTGGTGCTCAAGGTGCTGGCCAATAAACTGTGGGCGGCCGGCTACGTGCTCGACCCCATCGACGAGGGCGTGGTGTGGAACTACCGCCTCACCCGCGCGCTGGTGGCCGCCGCCTGCGGGGCCGGGCTGGCGACCTGCGGGGTGATCCTGCAGTCGTTGCTGCGCAACCCGTTGGCCGACCCGTACCTGCTGGGCATCAGCGCCGGCGCCTCCACCGGCGCGGTGCTGGTCGCCCTGATCGGCGTGGGCGGCGGGCTGATTTCACTGTCAGCGGGGGCATTCGTCGGCGCCATGGCCGCCTTCGCGCTGGTGACCCTGCTCGCACGGGCCAGTGGCTCGGCGCGCGGCACTGGGCAGATCATCCTCGCGGGCATCGCCGGTTCCCAGCTGTTCAATGCGCTCACCGCGTTCCTGATCACTAAATCGGCCAGCTCCGAACAGGCGCGCGGCATCATGTTCTGGCTACTCGGCAACCTCAGTGGCGTGCGCTGGCCATCGGTGTGGCTGGCCGTGCCGGTGGCGGTCGCCGGCCTGATCGTGTGCCTGTGGCACCGCCGCGCGCTGGATGCGTTTACCTTCGGCAGCGACTCGGCGGCCTCCCTCGGCATTCCGGTGCGCCGCGTGCAATGCGTGCTGGTGGGCTGCGCCGCGCTGGTGACGGCGGTGATGGTATCGATTGTCGGCGCCATCGGCTTTGTCGGCCTGGTGATTCCCCACGCCGTGCGCTTGCTGCTCGGCACCGCGCATTCGCGGCTGCTGCCGGCCAGCGCTCTGGGCGGCGCGCTGTTTCTGATCGCGGCGGACGTGCTCTCGCGCAGCCTGATCAAGGGCCAGGTGATTCCGGTCGGAGTAGTCACCGCACTGGTCGGCGCACCGGTGTTCGCGTTGATCCTGATCGGCCGGAGAAACGCGCGATGAGCGTATTGAGTTGCAGCGGCCTGGGCTTCAGGGTGCGCGATGCGCAGTTGCTGCACGATATTCACCTGGAGGTGCAGGCGGGGGAAACCCTGGGCATCGTCGGGCCGAACGGCTCCGGCAAATCCACCCTGCTCAAGCTGCTGGCCGGCCTGCGCACGCCCGCCAGCGGCGACGTGCGCCTGGGCGGCAAGCGTCTGGGCAGCTTGTCGCGCCGCGTCATTGCGCAACAACTGGCGGTGGTGGAACAACAGGCCGACACCGACGACGCCATCGGCGTGTTCGACGCCGTGGCCCTGGGCCGCACGCCCTGGCTGTCGGCGCTGAGCCCCTGGTCCCACGAGGACGAGGCCATTGTGCACCAGGCCCTGCACGACGTGGACGCCACCCACCTCAGCCAGCGTGCCTGGCGCAGCCTCTCCGGCGGCGAGCGCCAGCGCGTGCACATCGCCCGTGCGCTGGCGCAACGGCCACAGATTCTGCTGCTGGATGAGCCGACCAATCACCTCGACATCCAGCACCAACTGACGATCCTCAAAGGCGTGCAAGCGTTACCGGTGACCACCCTGATTGCCTTGCACGACCTCAACCAGGCGCTGACCTGCGACCGCCTCGCCGTGCTGGATCGCGGACGGCTGGTAGCGCTGGGCAAACCGCTGGAGGTGCTCACGCCACAGCGGTTGCAGGACACCTTCGGCGTGCAGGGCCATTACCTGACCGACCCGTTCGACGGCGCACAGATCCTGCGCCTGCGCTCAAGCTGACCCCTGTTTCACACAAGCCTTGCGCAGGATCTGCAGCAACTGGTGAATCGAATACGGCTTGTGCAGCAAGTCGAAGCCGTGGGTGCCTTGCTGCGCCAGCACATGGCTGTAGCCACTGGTAAGCACAATCGGCAACGCCGGCCACAACTGCTGGATCTCCTTGGCCAGTTCCAGGCCATTCATGCCCGGCATCATCACGTCCGAAAACACCACGTCGAAATCCTCGGCGGCGTCGGTCAGACACTTGAGTGCCTGCTCGGCATTCACCGCCCAGGTCGCCTGATAGCCCAGCTCCTCCAGCGCCTGGGTGGCGAAGGTGCCGACTTCGATATTGTCTTCCACCACCAGCACGCGGCCGCCCTGCCCGTCGGTGAGGAGCGCCGGCTCCAGCGGCACATCGGGCTCCAGTGGTTGCGCGGTGACACGGGGCAGGTACAGGGTAAAGGTCGAGCCCTGGCCGAGTTCAGTACTCACCC
Organism: Pseudomonas sp. PvP025; assembly: GCF_017832155.1. Classification (NCBI taxonomy): domain Bacteria; kingdom Pseudomonadati; phylum Pseudomonadota; class Gammaproteobacteria; order Pseudomonadales; family Pseudomonadaceae; genus Pseudomonas; species Pseudomonas sp. PvP025. The sequence goes on from NZ_JAFIBJ010000001.1 coordinate 2,143,411, forward strand.
GCACTTCGCCGCCCGATTGCTTGGCAAAGCCGAACACCTGGCTGAGGCCAAGCCCGGTGCCCTGCCCCACATTCTTGGTGGTGAAGAACGGCTCGAAAATCCGCTCCAGATGCTCCGGCCGAATGCCGCTGCCGGTGTCGCGCATGGCGATTGCAACAAAGTCGCCTTGCACCTGCGGCTGGCCGCGCAGCGCAGGGAGAGTGTCGACTGCCGCCACGGCGATGGTCAAACGGCCAACGCCCTTCATCGCATCCCGCGCGTTGACCGCCACATTCACAAGCGCCGAGTCGAACTGGCTGGAGTCGGCGTACACACAACAGTCCTGGGGCGCCAGGTCGGTGCTGATCTGGATATGGGCGCCGCACAAAGATTCCATCATTTCCACCAGCGAGGTCACGCTCTGGCTGACGTCGAAGGCCTGCGGCTTCAACGCCTGTCGGCGTGCGAAGGCGAGCAGTTGCCCGGTAAGACGCGCCGCGCGATTGACCGTGTCGGAGATGGCCGCCAGATAACGGCTGCGCCGCACCTCGGGCAATTCCGGGCGTTCCAGCAGGTCAAGGGACGAGCGAATCACCGTCAACAGGTTGTTGAAGTCGTGGGCCACGCCGCCGGTGAGCTGGCCCAGCGCCTCGAGCTTCTGCGCCTGGCGCAGTTGTTCTTCAGCCTTGCTGCGCTCTTCCATGGCCTCGGTGATGCGCTGCTCCAGGGTTTCGTTGAGCGCCTGCATGCCCAGCTCGACGCGTTTTTGATCGGTGATGTCCTGCACCAGGCCGAACAGTTTCAGGGTGCGGCCCTGAGCATCGAGCTGCGGCGTGCTGCGCGCGAGGATCCAGCGCACCTGCTGGTCCTCGGCGCGGCGGATACGGCACTGGAAATCCCAGCCGGTGCCCTGCTCGGCCGCCCGCTTGAACGACGCCTCCACATCGGGCCGGTCCTCGGGCAACACGTGAGACATGAAGGTGTCGATGCCCCAGTGCTCGACCCGCGCGCTGTGGCCGAAAATCTGGTCATGCCGGGCAGCGCGCACCGAGCTGTCGGCGCCAATGTCCAGCTCCCATTCACCGATCTGCCCGGCGTCGATGGCCAGGCGCAGCCGCGCTTCACTTTCGCGCAACGCGGCCTCGCGCCGATTGCGCGCACGGGCCAACTGCGAGGTGACGCGCGCGATCAGGTCGCGCGCTGAAAACGGTTTGATCAGGTAGTCATCGGCGCCCGCCGCCAGGCCTTCGGCGCGCGCCTCTTCGCCGGCGCGGGCCGACAGCAGAATCACCGGGGTCGCCTGCAGGCGCGCGTCCTCACGCACCGCGCGCAACAGGCCAAAGCCATCGAGCACCGGCATCATCACGTCGGTAAGAATCAACTGCGGCAAGCGCTCGCGCGCAACCTCCAGCGCCGCCTGGCCATCGGTCGCCGTCTCCACGCGCAGGCCTTCGGCTTGCAGCAGGCGGGCGACATAGGCGCGCATGTCGGCGTTGTCATCGGCCAGCAGCACGCATTCTTCAAACGGTTCGGCGTCAGGCTCATCCTGCACCTGCGGCGCCGGCGCGTCGGGCAACCAGCCCATAGCTTCCTCGACAAAGGCGCTGACGTTGGTAGTAGAACCGTGCAGCAGCGCCGGGCTGTGCAGCGGTTTGGGCACATGGCGGCGGCCCAGCGGCAAGGTGATGGTGAAGGTGCTGCCCACTCCGACTTCACTGTTCACCGAAAGCCTGCCGCCCTGCAGGCGCACCAGCTCATCCACCAGCGCCAGGCCAATACCCGAACCTTCGAACGAGCGGCCGGCGGGGTTGTCGATCCGGTGGAAACGCTCGAACAGGCGCGGCAGTTCATCGGCCGCAATGCCGGTGCCGGTGTCAGTGACACAGACCTGGGCACTCGCGCCATCGGCGCCGGGTTCGACGCTGACCCGAATCTGCCCGGCCAGGGTGAACTTGAAGGCGTTGGAAATCAGGTTCAGCACCACCTTTTCCCACATGTCCCGGTCGACGTAGGCCGTGTCTGGCAATGGCGTGGTGTCGATGATCAGCGCCAGACCCGCACGCTCGCAGGCCGAGCGAAAATTGGAGGCGAGGTCGGCGGTCAATTCGGGCAGGTCCACCGGCTCGTAGGATGCCTGGGCGCGACCGGCCTCGATGCGCGAAAACTCCAGCAGCGAATTGACCAGCTTGAGCAGGCGCTGGCCGTTGCGATAGGCCAGGGTCACGCGCTCGCGCTCATCGGCAGGCAGCGCGTCGCCCAGGGCCAGCGATTGCTCCAGCGGCCCGAGCATCAGGGTCAGCGGCGTGCGGAATTCATGACTGATATTGGTAAAGAAGGTGGTCTTGGCCTGGTCGATGGCAGCCAGGGCATCGGCGCGCTGACGTTCGTAGGCCCGCGCCCGCACGGTGGCCAGCGCCGCCGAGAGCGCGGCGCCCAACAGCTCGAAAAAGCCGCGGTAAATATCATTCATCGGCAGGCGCGGCGAGGCGCCGGCCACCAGGAACAGCGGCGTCTGCGTATCGTCGGGCACCACCAGCGGCAACACGAAAGCCGTGAGCGGCGATTCCGGGTATGGCCCGCAGTCAATGCCGGCGAACAATGCCTCGATGTCGTCCACCTGCAGCGTACGCTTTTGCGCGCACGCCGCGCCCAGCGGCCATGGCGCGGTGTCATCCAGGCTGATCCAGGCCGGGGATGCGGCGGTATCTGCGCCAATGCCGTCGTGCTGCACCAGGCGGTAGCCGTCGGCTTCCCGCGCGTAAAACAGCAGGAAGGGAATATCGAAGTTGAACGTCGCCAGTGTCTCGACCGTCAGCGCGATCAACTGAGGCAATTCCTCGGCAACCGCCAGCCGGCCAGTCAGGTCACGCAGCGCACGGGTGCGGCGCTCGGCCAGGATGGTCACGGTGGTTTCGGTCACCGGGTGAAACAGCCCGCCGATACCGCCGGTTTCATCGCGGATGGGCGAGGTGGAAAAGGTGAAGAAGGTCTCTTCCAGGTAACCGTTGCGCGTGAGGAACATACGCTGGTTTTCGAGAAAGCTGGTCTCCCCTGCCAGCGCCCGCGTGAACGGCTCGCCGATGGCCGGCCAGGCGCTGGCCCAGGTCACGTGGTAACCCTCGCCCAGCGCGCGCGGGTGCGACTCGCCACACAACACCTTGTAGCCGTCGTTGTAGATCTGCGTGTTCTCCGGCCCCCAGATGATATTGATCGGGAAGTTCGACGCCAGGCACAGGCTGACGGTGGTGCGCAGGCTCTGCGGCCAGTGCTCGATCGGACCCAACGGCGTTGCCGACCAATCCCTGGACTGGATCAGGGAGGCCAGCTCGCCGCCCCCCGACAAGAAGGAATGCGTAATCACGGGATTGAACCACCAGCAGATTTAAGGGCGCGTAGTAGTCAGTCTGACCGCCGCCGACAGAAATCCTCCCATGGGTGAGTCAAGCATTTATTGGCCGCTGCATGTGCGTGGTTTGCCACAGCGGATCGTCTTCGATATCAACGAATTCAAAGCCCTGGCGCAGCCAGAAATCACTTGCCGGCTTGGATGCGCGCTCATGCCACTTGGATCCGGGTGATGCCGACGATGGCGGCTTGCGCGAGGATCTGTTCAGGCGTGGCATCGGCGGGCGGCAGGATCAGGCTGTTCTCGGCGTCGCCCAGGTGCAGGGCCAGCAGGTGCAGGGCAGCGTCGTGATCGGGGAGTTCGGGTTGGTTGAGTTCGAAGGTGTGGGTACGGGACTGGTTGTTGAAGAGGTAGGTGACGGTGTATTCGCGCATCGCAGTGTCCTTTGGCGGGTGGAGGGCGGTATGAATGTGGGAGGGGGCTTGCTCCCGATGGCTGAATGTCAGTCAGTTTATTTGCAGCTGACCCACTGCCATCGGGAGCAAGCCCCCTCCCACCGTTTGATCTCCATTTATCTGATAGATATCACACTGGTTTTGATCTATTTGCTTTGCTCTGGCTTTTGATTCTTGGGCGCTCCTTTCAACCACGCTCGTCGTGAATGCAGGTGGTAATCCACCGCCGGCTATAAACCAACACACCCTCCGCCATCGCCACCGGAAAATGGATAAACCCATGGGCAGATTCCGGCAGAAGATGGGTCTCGGCCCCCGGCCAACGTTCAGCCATCTGCAGCGTGTCATCCTTCAGCGGATCCAGCTCCCCGACGAACATCAACACCGGCGGCATCCCGTCAAAGTCACCATACAGCGGCGACAATGGCGCCTGTCGGCGTTCTTCATCATTCAATCCCGGCGTCAGCAGGCGCAGAGCGTCGACCATTCCCGGGCCGTCCAGCAGCAAGGTGTCCGGCCCGGCGGTGCGCACGCTCGGCGTGCCGGTCAAATCGTAAACCCCGTAATACAACACCGCCGCGCTCACACGCTTGAGCAGATCAGGCCATTGCTTGAGCGTCAGCAAGGTCGCGGCCGCCAAATGCCCACCGGCCGACTCACCGACGACAAACACCGGCAAGCCTGCAAACTCATCGGCCGTCAGCAGCCACCGCGCGGCGGCGAGGCAGTCGTCCATCAGCCCCTCAACCGGCGTGTCGACCGCCAGCCGATAATCCACCGACACCACCGTCACATCGCACGCCCGCACCATGCCCAGGTTCAGCGCGTCGTCCATCTGAGCATTGCCGATCACCCAGCCGCCACCGTGGATATCCAGCACCACTCCCTTGGGCGTGCCGGATGGCCGCAAAATGCGCACGGGCACGCCATTCACAACCCTGCTCTCAGCCGGTGTTGCGCGCTTGATCTTCTGACTGACGCGCAACAGCGCCTGAATCAGACGCGGGGTGACGCGGTTGCGGATCTTGAAGCGCGGCATCCACCCGAGCTTTTGGTTGAAGCGGCGCATCTGGGCGAGTTCGGCCTCGGAGGCGGGCCAGTGTTTATGGGCCATTAACGGTTATTCCGCAAAATCGAAAAATTCAACGCCGCCGCCACACACAGCCACGCCAGGTAAGGGAACAGCATCAAGCCAGTGATCAAGTCCAGGCGTACCGCGAACACCACCATCGCCGCCACGGTGAGCCACAGCAACACAATAATCACCATGCCCGCAAACAACCGATGGGCGCCGAAAAACACCGGCGTCCACAGCGTATTCAACGCAATCTGCGCCGCCCACAGCGCCAGTACCAGCTCACTGCCCGGGATCAGGCTGAGGCGATAACCGGCCCAGGCGAGCAATAGATAGATAATCGTCCAGGCGACCGGGAACAGCCAATTGGGGGGGGTAAAGCTGGGTTTGACAAGGGATTCGTACCAGGCACCCGGCTTGAAAATCACACCGGTACTGGCCGCAGCGGCGCAGGCGAGCAGGAAGATAAAAAAGGTCATGGACGATCCTTGATCTGGAAGGGTTCCCACCTTGGACGGGCAATACGGGGTTAAAAGTTCATCGCCGATGGCAAGGATCATTCCTACCCGTCGTGCGGGAATGAAGCGCGAAAACAAATCACCATAAAGAAGGTGCTCGCTTGAGCCTACCTTATATTCGCAGCGCGCTACGCGGAACGCTGCCGTACGAAGCAAATGCGGCGCCATGAGCTTTGCGACACTGGCTGCAATGACAATGACTGACGGCTTCAGGTGTGGTGGATAGCTCATAACTGACGGCCGAAGATTCCTGGCCGATTCGTAAGCTTGAATCCCTTTAATGATGGCTGCCTTGCCAGCCCTCCAAACCTCTGCGACGTCGTTGTTACCCAACGTCCAATCGCGCTTGAACGATCTACTAGTCCACCCGTGATATCCAGCAGTCGCTTAGCGGCGTGGTTCGCGAGTTTGCGAAAGACCAAGCGCGCCATATCATGCAGTTTCGTTCAATCACGGACTAATGGAATGGCAATACGACTAAGGCAAGCAAGTGTGACTGATATTCCGGCTATCTACCGAGGCGAGGAAAGCTATATTCGGTGCTGGGAACCTGAGCATGAAATTACGTGGCGCTTGCAACTGGAGCGGCACCTGACGCGCTGGGTGGAAAATTTCGAACGGTTTACAATCGCGCTCATGGGTGACCACTTCGCGGGATACTCGCTTTGGACGCCTGATCAAGACCACGCAGAACTTAGCACTATCCACGTAGTGGCAGACCATAGGCGTAGCGGCGTAGGAATGGCACTTCTGGAGGCGTATGCGCTGGACGCGGCAGCGCAGGGATTCAGTCAATTGCGTTTAAGTGTACGGCCTGACAACCCTGCAAAATTGATGTACCAAAAAGCGGGTTTTCTGTGTACCGGGACAGGGGCACACGACTACCTTACCTATGAGCGCCACGCTTGATAGTCACGCCGATGAAGCCAGCTTCTGGCCGTTTTCTGCCTGAGGTGATCGGCTGAAAACGACCAGGAGCGGACAGTGACCGAATCTTTGCGAGCAGCCCATCGACTGCTCAAGGTCGCGCGCTCACTGGCGGATCTTGAACACGCCGACGTGATCAGACGCGACTATTTACGGCCGAAAATGCTCCATCTGGTGTCACTCCTTGGTCAGATCAACCAACGGCGTCTGCCGCACCTCAGTCTCCCGCCCATCCTGAATCTCGCTCACCTGCTTCAAGGCCTTATCCACCGCCGCCTTGTCCGCCAACAAGCTGTAGCTGATGCGGAACTGCCTGTGTTCCTTGGGCCCAATTGTCGGTACCAGGTTCAGTGGCCGCTGATAACGGCGGTTGTAGGAAAAACTCGTCCCCGGCTCCAGCCCCGTGACATAGCCCTGGCCTTGGGTATCGGTGTTTTTCCACAGGGAAAACACGGGCAGTGTCTGAGTATTGAAGCCGACCGAAACGCCCAGGCTGCCAGCCTTGTTATGCAACACGGTCAACGTATCGCCCTTGGCGTCGGCATACGGCACCACGTTGTAAACCGTTTCGTCGTAGTCCCTGGTCGGTGCGCGGTAGGTTTGCCAGTCGGGCAGCTCGCCCTTGGCCTTGTCGTTGAAAGGCGACACCTGTTTCACCGGCGCGGCGAAACGAGCGCCCTGCTCCAGGAACGGGGTGCTGAAGTTGCTGTGATACAGCGCCTGGTATTCCTTCGGATAGTCGCCGTTGTTGGTCAGGGTGTCGTTGAGGGCAAACGCGACGCTGCCGGGTTCGGTAACCAGTTCGGTCGCGACCGAGAAGTCGACCTTCTTGAACGCCTGTTCTTTCAGTTCACCGCGCAGGGTGATGGCGTACGGTGGTTTTTCATCGATGTGCAGCGTGACTTTATTCGCAGGAATGTTGGCGGCCCGACCGTGCAGGGTCAGCAGTTCGCCGTTGTCGACGCCGGGATGGCCGACCCATTCGTATCCGCAGCGGGTGACCAGCTCATTGAAACCTTCCAGCCAGCCCAGGCCACCGCGGCCATTGAGTTCGATGAAGGACGGATTGACCACTTCCTTGACCGGCGAATCCCAGCCCATGCGTACATTGCCAACCGAGGCCTGCAAGACGTTCATTCCGCGAGTCGGCACTACCGAGAGTTTCATCGTGCCGTTATCGATGTCGACAATGCTGACGCCCTCCTGCCGACCGCCGTGCAAGGTGCGCAGGGTAACGCTGAAGGGTTTGTCGGCTTTTATTCCGAGTTGCTGACTGGTGATCTGCCAGCTCTGGGCGGCTTTGTCAGTGTCGAGCAGAACGTAATCCCAGGCCATGGCGTGGGAGGCAGCGGACAGCGTGCTGATGGCAACAAAAAGTTTGAGCGGGGTCATGGCGGCGGCCTTTCTTGGAGTTGTGCCATTTTTATAAACCGGGTGAAACGTTTCAGCAAGCTTAAAAAGAAATCCAGCACCGGCCGATGGCAGGTAAATTTCGGACAAATCGGAAAATTGAGTCCATGCCATCGCTGATTGGCCGATTACAGTCTGTCGCGAAGGGCTCGATTGACCCACTGGTGAAAGATCGACCCAATCTCGAGCCGATCTATCTATACCGATTAGAAACACCAGTCCTCAGCGTGAATGACACGGCAGAACGGTCCCGACAAGGTTGCATTGTGATGAGCGACAATATTTTCGGCCGTCAGTAAAGAGGTGTCAGTGCAGGTGTGACCATCGGCGATCAGCACTGTATCGAATCCAAGATCTCGTGCGGCGCGACAGGTGCTGTCGACACAGTACTGGGTCTTCATTCCGGCAATAACTACGGCCAGAGATCCACAAGCCTTTAACCGAAGATATCTGTATGGCTCGGATCACCTCGGCAGAGTTAGAGGGAGCGCAGATATGCTCGCGAGGCACTGGCTGTCGCGGGAACGGTTGATTTATGAGCGCGAGGATCGCCCCACCCCCGTTTCGAGTGACGACTGCCTACCCGTCCTTATTGTTACGACATTCTTTCTAGGCGGTTCACCAAACAGCCGTTTATATTCTCGACTGAATTGATTGGCACTTTCGTAACCCACCATTAACGCCGCTTGAATGACATCGCAATTTTCAACCAGCATCAAGCGCTGCGCCTCATCTAGACGCAAACGTTTCTGATATTGAAGGGGACTGAGCGTTGTGACTTCTTTAAAGTGTTTATATAAGGTCGAAGACGCCATATTCAGTGTTGCAGCCAATTTATCTACCTGCAACGCTTCCCGGTAATTCTCCCGCAACCACAGGATAGCTTGATTAATTTTATGACTTTGAGAACCCACTGAATTCAATAGGCGAAGCTGGTGCCCAAAGGGCGTTGCGAGCAATCGATAGTGAATTTCTTGATATATCAACGCGCCCAGTGTCTTCGCCTGCTCTGGTTGGTCGAGTAATTCAATCATTCGTAAAAAGGCATCGAGCAATTCCTGGGTGAGTTCTTGCACTGCGGCGCCAACTGCAGTGTCGGTGTTATATTCAATTGGCGGTGGAGTTTTAGCGGCCAACGCAGCCATCAAATGCCTGTCAAGGTCCAAGGACATCGACAGGTAAGGCATTTCCGGGGTTGCTTCCAAGAGGCAACTGGTGACTGGCATGTTCACGCCGGCGATAAAGCACGTGTGTTCTCCGAATGATATATCGTTGATACCAATACGAACCCATTTCTTCCCCTGTACAGCGACGATCAGTATCGGATTGTAGAAATGGGGCTTTGCCGTGTCTGAATGGTCATAGCGGTGCAGCGCAAACCCCTCTATAGGCGTTGGGAACCGGCCCGCCTCAGGAAGAAAGCCAAGTAATATTTCCCTGAGCGCCACGCGACCCTCTTCAGCGGCATAACGATAATTCTTCACCTACTAATACCTCCTGCGCAAGAATATCGGGGCGCGACCTATCTTTACACGCTGCCAAAGGGATTATGACATACGTACGCGAGCCTGAAATATTGCAAGATTCAACACATAGAGAAACAGGCATTAACCGTATAGAAACGTGACTACTGTCTATTGCCGGCTTTTGAGAGTATAGCCAACTCGGAAAATTCCTGAGTAATCACTTGATTTTAGACACCTCAAGATCAACCACGCACTAAAAATTCGGACGCGCAACTATGCCAAGCAATAAAATCGAACGTAAAATTTATGATGCACTTCCTCCCGTCGTGGGCCCCTATTCGCATTCGGTGAAAAATGGCAATACCCTGTACCTGTCAGGCTTCACAGCGTTTGGAACTGATGCTCAAGGGCTGAGCCTTGAAAAACAGGCCAATGCTATTTTGGAGCAGATTAAAGCGGTTGCCACCGAAGAGGGCTCCGGTATGTCTTCACTCTTGAAAGTGACTATATTCATCACCGACTTCAGCCAAGCCGGGGAGCTGCGTAAGGTGTTGGGTCAGCATTATGAAGGGCACTTCCCTGCCAGCTCTCTGGTCGAAGTTTCAAAGTTGTTTTCCCCGGAACTGAATATCGAAATTGAAGCCATTTTCGGGGTGTAACGGGCTGTTAGAGCAGTGTGCAAACCTCCCAAAAAACGGCCATGGAAAAGACGGCGGAAAAGGCGAGCACGCTTGTTGTGGCGAGCAGGCTTGCCCTAACGCCGTTCAGTTAAGCGCATATTCCCTGTGGCGAGCAGGCTTGTCCTGCGTTGGGCTGCGCAGCAGCCCCAAAGCCAGGCGCTGAGCCGTATCAGGTACACCGCGTTTTGCTCGATTGGGGGCGCTTCGCACCCCAACGCGGGGCAAGCCCGCTCGCCACAACATAATAGAGATCGGCATCAAACAATCCTCAGCCAGGGCCACCGCGCCTGATAACTCTGCGCCTTGACCTCAAACAACGCCCGCTCCGGATGCAGCGGGTTGATCCGCAAAATCCCCTGCTCCACATCCGCCAACCCATACGGCGCATACACCTCGCCCGTCGCCACCTCCAGCGCCACGCACGTGCCGGCCACCAGATACCGATCAACCCCCTGACGCGCCGAGTGCAGTTGCAAATACGGCCGGCCAAACCGCTGGGCATACCAGAGATGAACCCGCGCCTGATTGCGTACCTCGACATTCACCCCCAGGTCCGCGAACAGCGCGTTCGCCTTCTGGATCACCACGTCCTCAGCCTCGTAGGACAGGTCCGTATCGAAGTAAAAAACGTCGTAGTCCTTCACCCCATGATCCGCCGGCAGATTCGCCTGATGATTCCACACTGCCTGAAACAGGCACCCCGCCGTCAGCAGGCATTGATCCACCCCAAGCGCCGGCAGGCGCGCGGTGATTTCAGCATTGAGCGGGTTGGCCATGGCCAGTGTGATAAATGCGTCAGTGCTCAACGTCACGGTTAACGCTCCTGAAGGCAAAATCCGAATCCCCCGCAACGCCTTGCTCCCTTGCCTACACCTGCGTCAGAATCCGCCGGCTTGTGCACTGGGTAGGCCGTCTCTAAGGTGGCTCGGTCGCTGAATCTCTCGGTGATCGGGTTTAGTAGCCTGAATTGTGGGTATCTTCAAGTGCATAAGTTTCATCAGCAAGACATTGCGTCTTTGCTTGATGGTAGCTGTGCGTAGGGCGCTTTCGGGCGCGCCGGCTTTGGATATCCACCGGTCTACTAACCTGCGTACAGCTGCCCCCCTTTCGTTTAGTAGCGGCAAGGTGGCGGCCCAATCCAGGATATCCATATGTTTAAAATCACTCCGGATTCAAACCTCTTCACCGTCGCCCCCAACGCCAGCACCGAAACCCTCATCACCAACAGCTACGAAACCTTCACCTCAGTCAGCACCCTGCTGCTCGACCTGTCCGAAGACCTGAACGGCAGACACCGCGACATCGCCCTGGCGATCCACCAACTGAGCGAACTGGGCGTACTCCTCACCGCCAAGCTGCTCGACCGTGAAGCGCCCTGCCCTGGCTGATCAGCAACCCGCCCGACAAGCCGTCGCAGGCCACCTGCAACGGCTTGCCGCGATCAATTGACCCCAGGCCAGCTCTCAACATATTCAATAGTGAAGTCCGGATAGGAATCGACAATCTGGATCTTGTAGTCGGGGTAGCTGTCGACGGTTTGCCATTTGCCGACAGAGTCCGGCCAGGAAACCACCTTCTTCACCTTAAGGTCGGGGTATTGATTCACCACCTTCACCTTGTAGTCGGGATAGCTGTCCACGAACTGGATCTTGCCGTAAATCTTCGACACATCGACCGTCGTACCGGCGTGGGCGCAAAACGTGCAGGTCAACAACAGCGAAGCAAGGGCAGCTTTGAACATGAGCATTTCATCCTGAAAAATTGAGGCATCCAGTCGATCTAAAGCCGCGCGGTCCGTGCCGCGAAAACGCCTATCCCTTCAACTCACCCGCCCGATTGCTGGCGGCGTCGTCATACGCCACATACAACGACTCGGCGATCTGGCTTTTGATCGCTTTGGTCGACTCCAGCCCCAAGACAAACCCTTCAGCCTTGCCGCCTGCGCGGTTGAGTTCTTCGTGGGTGGAGGCGCCAGTGATAGCGTCGAGCAGCTTGGCCGCATGAGGGCCTACACCTTTGGGGAGGGAGATTTGGTCGATGGTCATCGCGATGCCTTTATAGAAAATGAACGGAAGCGCAGTGAACCACTGCCGGGCCGCCATGGTAGACCGGTTTGCGCCGTTGAGGGCTGCTTTCGCCCCCTATCGCCCGCAGCGCCACAGCGACTATTGACGAGTGTCCGCCTCCTTGGCCGGGTAAAACTCGCCCTCCTTGCCCATTTTTTCCAGCCGCTCGCGCACGATTACCTCAACGTGGGCCACTGCGGCCTGATCATCAGGGTCGACCAACTGCAGGCACAGGCGTCGAACATTCTGATCGTGAGTGCCCTCGCTGAGCATTTCGTGGGTGAAAACCGCCTCGCCACGCCACAGGCACAGCTCGGTATGCGTGCCGCCGAGCCATATTTCGTTGATTGATCTGAGGTCGGTGGTCGCCAGTTGGTCCACGGTGATTGTCTTGTCCATTGCGCTGTACCTTACCGATGATTGGGTGTCGGTAGACTGATGGCGGTAGCGGGTCGTTCCCGCGGTTGGGGGTTTGAGTGTGGCGGTGGTGGTGAGTCATGGGGCGTATGACGTCCAAGCGAACGTCATTCTGGATGGCGTTGAATCTGGAGAATGGCCGTGACGGATTCCTTTTCAGGCAGAGCTAGGGGCTACAAAGGCTGAGAGGGGGCGCTGGGAAGGGGCTCTAATCGGCCGATTACAGCCCTTCGTGAGAGGCAGCAATCGGCCAATAGCGGACGCTTGAGAGCGGCACCTTCCGGCCAAGCAGGCATCAAAGTGAGCATCGAAAATCAGTGAGTGACCACACAAACACCGGTGCAGCGTGGCGAAATACCCCACAGCGAAGCTGGGGCCTTAGATTGCCCTACCGATTAGGCTTGGCATTCTTGCCAGGAGGATAAGTTTCTAGGCCAGAGGCTTTTTCTTTCTGATAGAACTGTCGCCGTCTTTAGTGATGGCTGACGCCAAGAAATTCAGGCCGGCATTGAGACGTTCCTCTCGGGCCAGCTTATCCATGCCAGGGAATGCTGAAGCCATGAGAGGCAGCTGCCAGTGTTCGCACTGCCAATGGATCATGGTCGGCAAAAAATAAGCTAATTGCTTCATTTAACTGCCGACAAGCTGCTTCGAATTTAGTGCAGGTGACTTGCATAGAGCCTAACCCGTGGATGAGTATTTAGCCTGCACCAATAGGCGCGTTGCAAACAGGACAGTGGCGAAACCGAGTGTTCACTCGAGTGGTTGACGACTTCTTACGCTTGGAGTCCCAACATGCCGGACAGTAGAGGACACTATCCCCCTCGAATTGATAGCATCCCCATTTTCTTCCTACAGGCTTTTCATCAGCAGGCGGAGACGTCTGCTTTAACAGAGCGTTCTCTTCCTGTAGCGCTGCAATACGTTCCTTAAGAGCAGCGGCCTCTAGTTTGAGGTCGGCGAGTTCACTAGATAGGTCTGCAAGCAAGTTTTTGAACTCGGCGTCGTCGATATTCTTGGAGATCTCCCGTAGCCGTTTGGCTAACGTTATCGATGTGCTTATCGTCGTAATGATGTCCATGAACTTCCCTGATGCACTAAAGTTAATTAAATAGCGCCTGAGCGCGGATGCCTAAAAGCATAGCTTCTTGGCATCCACTTGGCTGAAAAAATAAAAAATGGGACAGATTCATTTCCAAAAAAACCCTCCCCACCCTTTCAATCTTTTCCCTCATGACTGGAATTTCGCCTAGCGACATTGCTCTTGGTACGACTGCAGCACGGTGTATTGATTAAGCAAGAAATCGTCTACCCATGCCTGAGTTTCATTTTCTGTTCTTTGGTTCACAAGCGACTGCATGCCGTACGCCATCATGTTCCCGGTAAGCGTATCGCCCTCCATAGGGTCATCCCCTCCGTACCATTCCAAAAGAGAAAAACCTTGATTAGTCGAGACGATGTAGTAGTCACAACCGGATTTATAGAAAACTACGACGCCTGACTCAGCTAATGACGGCTCAGTGAAAGCAAGAGCGATAGATCCGAGTAGCGCAAATGATATGTTTCGTGCCATAAGAAGTTTTCCTATTTTCCTGTCCGCTCCCAGCGTAGTGTGCTGATTGCTTTGAATTGGCTAATACCTACCGATCCACGCTCGTTCCTAGCTTTTGATCCAGGCCTAGTCAGTAACGCCACAACCGCAGGCCTAGCTGCCTCAAAAATTTGGAACGCGTCGTAATCAGCATCAAGTAGCACTAGGAGAACGGTATCAAAGGACTGCTTCAAATCGATCGATCCAACCCGCCCCCCTCGCATCCGAGAATTGGAAAAATACCGACCTTTGATTTGAATTTTGATAGTCGATCCGTCCTTAAACTCCGTAGCGTCATAGCCGGCTTGCCTGGCAAACTCCAATTTGAGATCGAGAATCCGAGCAGCCTCATACTCTGCGACCTCTCCAGTAACACCTAGAGGCTTTTTAGTAAGATGGTAATAGCGCTTAGCTAGAACCTTCGCGTCTCTTAGGATCTCATAGACCTCATCGGTTTCCATGCTTCCTTTCCTCGATGTTTCTCTCATCCAAGCCAGTGGAACGACTCGAGCAAATTGCCGAGCAAAACAAAAACGCATTCACGGTTAGAGTCTAAGAATTTAATTCAACTGCAATATATTCAAATTAATTGTTGAGGCCTACGTTTTTTTCTTTCCTTCTTTATCAACATCTCTTTCGTGTTTGGATATATAGATCCTGGGGATGAGCCCATGACTCGTGACTAATTTGTGCCAAGACTCCACAGCCAAAAGGAATTGAATGGAGTTAACGTCGGTGATTTTTTTAATATCATCTTCAAATACAAACCATAGCCCGGCGCTATGTAGTTTTTCATCAAATTTTATTGTTTTGTTTTTTATCAGCGTGATGGCATCTCTGGACTGCTCGATATTGTAAATTAGCTCTGGTTTCTTCTTTGAGATTTTTACCGATATAATTTCCCCATCCTTATAGATATCGGCAACTTCCACTTGATAGCTACGTCTTTTTTTTTCGAGTGATTTAATATCTGTCAGAACCCGATCTAAAAGCAGACAACCTCGTTCGACGCATATTTTCTGATTAAAATACGCCTCTCGATAGTCAACTTTGTCATCGTCCGGTTTCGCATTTTCCCTTTTTTCTTTTTGCCAAGCAATGAATGCGGATTCAACCAATGGCTCTTCCAGCTTGATCTCAATACTGCCTAAAGATCGCCTCAGGTACTCCATGAACGTTTGATTAAAGAGAAACCATTCTCCATTTTTTAGGAAATATTGTTGCTCTTCGTATTCGATTGGGCAGTCAAGAATTTCCTTCAGGGATCGCGTAAAACGTCCTGAATCTTCGTTTTTGAATTGAACAGTAACGTTGTTAATGTCAGTAATATCGGGATGTTCTCCCAAGAAGTCCGAGATAGACTGAACATCAATGCTATTACCCAAAGCCTTGCGATAGTTACTATTTTCTCCCTTCGCCTTGATTTCATAATCGTAATCATGAAAGCTAAAGCAAATGGCTATGCCATGTACCTGAAACTCTTCAATTAGAACTTCACCGCCTGCATTGTTGAGGTGTTCGAGCAATAGCTCGTCAAGCTCACTTGTTGCCTCGGCTCCGACTGATTCAAGCTTAGGTAAATGTATAATTTTTTCACCGCAGAAACTTTCATCAATCAGCTGGAAAATTGCGGACAACTCCAAAGGTTGTTTATCCATATCCATCTGAATGGAATCGGCAAAAATTATATTGCGCTCACCCCATACTTCCTTGTTAGCTGCCTTGAGCTTTAAGTGGTCGACCGATTCGCCTGCCTCATAGCTATCTTTCTGAAAATGTTGATAGGAGGACACGTCTTGTCTTTTTGTGCCCGTGAAGTAGCGGCTTTTTTTCAGCAATATTGAGCTCTCATCTGCAACATGAATCGCAAGATCGATCCCAAAATCGAGGTGAATAAATTTGGAGAGATAAAAGTGGGACTTTCCTAAGCTCACAGCATAAATTTTCTCTTCGTCCTCTAGATTTTGGCACAGCAAAACGCCAAAATTAAAAGTATTTTTCGCTCCTTTATATTATCGTTAAAAAACTCTTTATAGGTTTCCCACCACCAAACATCATTCCCTTTAATGTTTTCTGAGAAATAAAAAGTATTAGAGTAATTGAAAGCGTGAAGGGTCTTTTGCTCAACTAGCCCTACGGACTTAAGCTTTTCTTTTAGTTCTTTAATCTTATGATGCTTAATTTTATAAATATTATAAGTGTTTGACATGTCGTTTCCATTCGAAGATGGCCGGATCCGAATGAGAAATTGCCATTTGCCAGCATGGACTGCAAGACTTTATTTTTTGCAAGGATATTAGTAAATGAAATCAGTGGTTTAGAAGTTTTCAGTACACCACCTACTCCGAGCCATCGCGCCCACTGCGACACCTCTACCAGCGAGGCGATATGCGGAAGTGCCGGATATGGAACTGACAAAACTGAAGCTGGCCGCGTGCCTTTATCCGTTAAATTCAGCGGAAGCCTCGTCAACGTGGTGGAATTGAATTTTGTGTTGAAAGAACCAGAGACGATGCAGTTCGGCATGGTCGCTGACCACGATGACGATGCTGGGGCCCATGAAAGAAATCGCAAATATCTGCTTCTGGCCGATTGCTGCCCTTGACCAACGGTAACTCTGCCTCAGAACACGCTATTCTTCGACCCCACAAGCTATGCTCCCTACCTCAACACCACTAGCACATCAACGGAACGCAACATTATTAGGATTGAAGATGCAGACCGAACTCAGTTTCACCGATGTAGTACGCGAGATTCTTCGCCAGCATCCTGAAGGTCTCACACCCCAGCAAATCCGAGAGATCGTTAAGGTTGAATACCCTCTGTACGTCGGCACCCCAAGCCATTTGAAAAACGTTGCTGCCGGCAATTACAAGGACGTTGACCACGCTGTTCTGGCCCGAATATATCTGGCCTGCCGAGGCGCCTCAGACATTACTGCAGATAAAAGCCAAAGACCTCACCTGATGACTCTTCTGCCGGATTCGGGATCAGTCGAAATCAAGGATGATGAGTTCATTGAGGGTGAGGATCTCGCCAAGCTGGAGGCTGATATCGGCACGTTGTACGTGCTCTCCACCGGGCTCTATACCGCTGATCAAATCGAGATAGTCAAGATTGGGATCACCACCGGTCCGGTCGAAAAGCGCATTACCCAGCTTTACACGACGGGTGTGCCATTTCGCTTCAAAATCGTAAGTCAGCTTGAAACCACAAACTATTCAAAGCTTGAGCAGGCCTTGCATTGCCTTTTCGATAAGTATCGGATCAATAAGTCCCGAGAGTTTTTCACAGCGCATTGCCTGAAGTTTTTGCCAGACCTAATCGCCGTCCACCGGAGTATTGAGACGAGCTAAGGAGGCAAGTTTTTCTGGCCACGAGGGACCGTTTATTTACCCGGTTCTAACCGTCCGCTTCTGGCCGCCGCTGAAGAAATTGTTTAGCTTAACCCTCCACCCCATGCAACGCCCGCGCCTCCCCCCACAACCCATACACATCATCCGCCATCCGCTCCACCGCCTGCGCTCTTTTCACCGGCTCATTCAACACCATCAAATCCTCATCACTCGGATTCTTCATATTAAGCTCAGTGGTATACCGCCAAAGCAAACCACCGCTGCCGACGCCGTTATTCACCACTTTCTGCGTCAACGTCGTCAGCCAGGCATGCGCAGTCGGGTGGGATAGCGCATCGCAGTAATAGCCGCAATAAAACCGGTGATCGAGTTCGATATACACCGAGCCCGGCACAAATCCCAAGTCGTAATAAAGACCGTACCAGCGATTATCCCGAGTGGCACTGTAGTAGCGGTCGACCACCTCCGCCGTCGGCGCGTCAGAGGGTTTGGGCAACTCGGGGTATTTTTCTTTGATGCATTGGGCAAGTGCTTGCCAGAATTCCAGTTGCAGGTCTTTCAGGGTTTCGACGAACGCTTTTTGCAGGTCGCGTACCACCAGCAGGTTGTTGTTTTGGCGCAGTGTCTGTTTGAGCGCGTCCATGTAGGCGTGTCCCTGGTTCTGGAAGGTCAGTGTTGCGACGAGGTCGATGTATTGCAGCAGGCTTTCGCGCACGCCGGCTTCGCGGATAACCCATTGCTGGCATTGCTCCAGCCACGGCAGGATGTCATTGGCGTAGCTGATGCGCTGATAGTCAATGCCCAGGCAGCTGCGCCGGTCGGCGTCGCGGCCATCCAGGGTTAGGTAGAGCGGAGGGTAGGTCTGGCAGCCTTCGCCTTGAAGGGTTTGCAGGTAGCGGTGAAGCTGCGCGTCCTGGTCTGCGGCGTAGAGCTTGTTTTCGATGATGACTGCCTGACGCTTGCTGTTGCGGATCAGGATGTCGACATTGCGGTACTCGACCTCGACCGTCACCTCGGTGCAGTCGAAACCTTCGATGTTCAACGCGGCCAACAACAATTGCAGCAGCTTGGTGCCGGCACCGTGGGCGCCTTGAGGATTAAGCAAAAAGGCCAAGTAACGAGAGTGCAGGCGCACTTCGTCGGAGCTGCTGCGCAGCAGGGTGAATAGGTTGAACGCCGGAGGGCGGTGCAGTTCGGCACGCAGTAATGCGGCGCGGTGGATCAAGGGTTGCAAGGTTCATTTCCTTATGAGGGCAAGTCCAGGCGGTGATTGTATTGCGCCAGTACTTATCGTGCACGCTTGCATTTTTCGTTGCCAAGAGAATCAACTCATAATCCTGCCCCACCTGTGGGGTGAAACGAAAAGTTTGCTGGCCGTTATAGGAATAGCCGGCAGAAACGTAGCTTTCACTCTGGAAGTTAATGGCTAAAGGCTTGTCGGCTCAGCACTTTCAGCTCGGTGTGCGCCAACTACAGCGATTGCACATGGCGGTTATGCCGTTCAGTTAAGCGCAGATCCCCTGTTGGAGCGAGCAAGTCGAATCGTCGCACCGCAGCTCTTCTCAAACACAAAATAACTTATTGATTTTAAACCTGAAGTTTCAGGCAGCCACGTTCCTGTGGCGAGCGGGCTTGCCCCGCGTTGGGCTGCGCAGCAGCCCCAAAATCATGTTCTGCGTAGTGTCAGGTACACCGCGTTTTCTTTGATTGGGGGCGCTTCGCGCCCCAACGCGGGGCAAGCCCGCTCACCACAATGCTGGCTGGTATCGGGTCAGGCACGCTTCGGCAACTTCCAGCCCGCCCGCACAAAGTGACACGTGTACCCGTCAGGAATGCGCTCCAGGTAATCCTGATGCTCCGGCTCGGCCTCCCAAAATTCCCTCGCCGGTTCAATCTGGGTCACCACCGGCCCCGGCCATAGCTTCGATGCATCAACATCAGCCACGGTGTCTTCGGCCACTTCACGCTGGGCTTCGCTCAGGTAGTAAATAGCCGAACGGTAGCTTGGCCCCAGGTCGTTGCCCTGGCGGTTGGGCGTGCTGGGGTCGTGGATCTGGAAGAAGAATTCCAGAATCTGCCGATACGTGATCACCGCCGGATCAAACACGATCTCGATCGCTTCCGCATGGTCGCCATGGTTGCGATAGGTGGCATTGGGCACGTCGCCGCCGGTGTAACCGACGCGTGTTTGCAGCACGCCGGGGTAGCGTCGCAGCAGGTCCTGCATGCCCCAGAAGCAGCCGCCGGCGAGGATGGCGGTTTCGGTGTGGTTGGTCATGGTTTGCCCTCACGCTGAATGGATATGCAGGTAGTTATGGGGCTGTGCCCGCCAATAGCAAGTCAACGCGTCAAACACCGATGCAAAACCAAAATAAATGTACAGTTTCTCAATAACCTGTCGACATAGATGGCAAGGTGCCATGGATGAGGCCCGCATCACTTATTGAGCCTTTACGCTATGTCCATCTTTGCCTTTCTACACCGTGACCGTCGCGCCCTGCACCAACTGACAGCGGCGATCAAAAGCGGCCAGCAGCCTCATATCGATCGCCGCACAACCGCCCCAGCGGTGCTTGATGCGCTGGCCGTGCTTGAATCATCCAGCCGTGAAGCGCAATCGCGCATCACCCAGCTCGAAAACGAACTCGAATCTGCCCGTGAATTGCTGCGCGAGTCGGCCGCCTCCGCCCAGGCTTCGGAAATCCGCTTCGACCTGGTCAACCGCGCCTCCAGCGAGGGCCTCTGGGACATGGAGGTGGTGGCGGGCGACCCGATTAATCCGAAGAACCGTTTCTGGTGGTCGCCGCAATTTCGCAGCCTGCTCGGCTTCTCTGACGAGCGTGATTTTCCAAACGTGTTGGCCAGTTGGGCCGATCGCCTGCATCCGCAGGACAAGCAGGCGACGCTCGACGCCTTTGCGCGGCATCTGAACGACAAGTCGGGAAGCACGCCGTACAACGTGAACAATCGGTTGGCGATGAAGGACGGTTCCTACCGCTGGTTTCACGCCCAGGGTGAAACGCTGCGCGATGAGCGCGGCACGCCGATCCGTGTGGCCGGGGCGTTGCGCGATATTCATGATCAGCTGCAGCGCGATCAGGAACACGACGTGATCATCACCCGCTTCGAACTGGCCAGGGAGATGCTTTCCGACGGTTTGTGGGACATGGAAGTGATTGCCGGCGACCCGGTGAACCCGAAGAACCCCTTCTGGTGGTCGCCTCAGTTTCGACGCCTGCTGGGTTTTGAAACGGTGCAGGAGTTTCCCGATGTGCTGGACAGCTGGGCCTCCCGGCTGCACCCGGATGACAAGGAGCGCAGCCTGAATGCGTTTGGCGCGCACTTGAATGACAAGTCCGGGCAAACGCCGTTTGATATCGAATACCGGTTGAAGATGAAAACTGGCGAATACCGCTGGTTCCGCGCGCGCGGCCAGACGCGCCGCGATCCGCAGGGTGCGCCACTGCGGGTGGTGGGCGCGCTGGTGGATGTGCACTTGCAGCATGAACAGCAAGCGTTGCGCGCGGCGGAGGGCGAGCACCAGCGCACGCTGGAAACCAACATTGCGCAGTTGTCGCAGATTGTCGGGACGATTCAGAGCATCGCCAGCCAGACCAACCTGCTGGCACTGAATGCCGCGATTGAGGCGGCGCGTGCCGGCGAGGCCGGGCGTGGTTTCGCAGTGGTGGCCGACGAGGTGCGCAAGCTGGCAACGCGCACCACCGAAGCCACCGAACAGGCGGCCGGGATGATTGCTCGGTAAATCGCCCATTTCAGGCGCCTCTCCCGCTGCGGCGAGAGGCGCTTGTTGAATCAATGAACAAGACGTAAAAAAAGCAAAAAAGTAGCGAACTATCCCCCCCTTTGCAGGCCGCCTCTAAAGTTAACAACAGCACGGCCGATAGTTAATTACGGAGCGCTTAATCCCTGCCCGAAACACACAACAATCCCACTATATATGCCATGGATAGGCTCGTTTCAGGACCGAACATCATGTTCAGCAAACTAAGCATTTCGCAAAAACTTTATGCAAGTTTTACGGCAGTCGTTGTACTGATCGGTTTATTGGTGGGGAGCGCGTATAGAGGCTTCGAAACTGTAGAAGATGCTACAAATAGTAACGTGCACACTTATGAAGTATTAAGCGCCGCACAATTGGCGCTGGAACAGTTGATCAACATCGAAACCGGTATGCGCGGTTTCGTCATCGCGTCCAAAGACAACTTTCTGGAGCCGTTGGTAGCCGGCGAAAAACGCTTTTTAGAGAAGTTGGAGCTGCTCAAACGCCTGACGGCGGATAACCCGACGCAGCAACAACGCCTGGCCACCCTGGGCGACACGCAAAAGCGCTGGCTTGCCGAAGACATCGACCCGATCATCGCCCTGCGCAGAAGCCTCACCGCAAGCAAACTGCCCGATGACGAACTGGACGCGCGCATCACCGCCGGCGCAGACAAGGCCAAGATGGACAGCATGCGTGCGACCCTGGCTGAAATCACCGCCACCGAAACCGCCCTGCTGGCGCAAAGAAGCCAGGAAATGATCGATGCCAAGCACATGGCGCTGATGATCCTGATCGTGGGCGGCATCTTGTCGGCTGCGTTGTCGTTGATCCTCGCCACCTCTCTGGGCCGTAGCACCACTCGGCGCCTGCAACTGGCGATTGATGCCGCCACCGCGATTGCCAACGGCAAGCTGGATACGGTGATCGACACCAGCAGCCATGACGAGTTGCCCAAAGCCTTCGACCGCATGCAGAAACGCCTACGGGAAATGATTCAACAGATCAGCGAAGCGGCCAACCAGTTGGTGGTATCGGTGCAGCAGATTTCCGGCGCGTCGGAGCAACTGTCCGGTGCGATTCAGGAGCAGTCGACCTCGGCCTCGATGATGGCCGCCACCATTGAAGAGCTGACCGTGAGCATCCATCACGTCTCGGAAAACGCCGACGAGGCGCACCAGCTTGCCAGCCGTTCGGGCGAGCAATCCAAGGACGGCGCGCGGGTCATCGAAAATACGCTGGCGAGCATGAACGGCATTGCCAAAACCGTGCAGCACTCCTCCACTCAGGTGGCGGGGTTGGGCCAGCACTCCGAACAGATTTCCTCGATCATCAGCGTGATTCAGGGCATTGCCGACCAGACCAACCTGCTGGCGCTCAACGCCGCCATCGAAGCGGCCCGGGCCGGCGAGCAAGGGCGCGGGTTTGCCGTGGTGGCCGATGAGGTGCGCCTGCTGGCGCAGAACACCGGCAAGTCGACCAAGGAAATCGCGATCATGATCGAGAAAATCCAGGCCGGCGTGCGCGAAACCGTCGAAAGCATGCGCGGCGGTGTGCTCGAAGTGAGCCAGGGCGTGGAAACGGCGGGTACCGCCGGTGCGGCCATCGTCGAAATTCGCGAAAGCTCGGAGAAAGTGCTGCAGGTGGTCGATCAGATCTCCTTCGCCTTGCGTGAGCAGACCATGGCCAGCCAGGACGTTGCGCGCAACGTTGAGCGCTCGGCGCAGATGGCGGAAATGAACAACGTGTCGGTGCAGGAGTTGCTCAAAACCAGCGGCGGCCTGAAGAACCTGGCCACCAGCCTTCAGCATGAAGTGAGCAAGTTCCAGTTGTAACCCACAGGCTGCGGGGCTGAGCTCGGCGCACGCTGAACGAAGCCCGCCCCGTTGCAGTCGGAGAAATATCCTTTCCGGCAAAGAACCTGGCTCATGCCTCTGAAAACCGCAGCCCTCGCGTCCCTCCTCTCAATGGCGGCCAGCACGGCGATCACCCCTGTGGGAGCTGTCAAGCTTCAGCGAGGCTGCGATGCAGGCGACCCGGTCTGGCAGGTACACCGCAGCGATCCCATCGCAGCCTCGCTGGGGCTCGACAGCTCCCACATTTGATTGGGGTCGGTCTTGTGGCGAGCGGGCTTGCCCCGCGTTGGGGTGCGAAGCGCCCCCGATCCAGCAAAACGCGGTGTACCTGATACGGCTCAGCGCCTGGCTTTGGGGCTGCTGCGCAGCCCAACGCAGGACAAGCCTGCTCGCCACAGGGAATCTGCGCTTAACTGAACGGCATCAGGGCAAGCCCGCTCGCCACAACCAGCTCCCTAGCCACGCAGTTTCCAGCGTGGTGATCATCAGCGCCGTTGAATGCGCACGCTGGCGAAGGTCGGTTCGTCGCGTGCCTGTTCCAGGGTGCTTCTGGGGGTTGCCGGCGCGGGAGCATGCAGCGGCGGCGGTGAGGCGAGTGGCGGGGGCAGGCGCATGTCGGCGCGTTCGTCGCTGGGGGCAACGCCGAAAAAATCGCGGTAGCACTTGGAAAAATGCGGCGTCGACACGAAGCCGCAGATCACCCCCAGTTCGACAATCGACAGGGATGTCTGCATCAGCAGTTGCCGCGCGCGGGTCAGGCGCAGTTTGAGGTAGTACCGCGACGGCGTGCAAAACAGATAACGCTGAAACATGCGCTCCAATTGGCGCCGCGAGACCTGCACGTAGGCCGCCAGGTCGTCCAGTTCGATAGGTTCTTCCAGGTTGGCTTCCATCAGCGCGACCACCTCCTGCAGCTTCGGCTGCTGCGTACCGAGCAGGTGTTTGAGGGGCACGCGCTGCTGGTCGCGTTCATTACGAATGCGCTCGTACACGAACATCTGCGAGATCGCCGCCGAGAGTTCATGGCCATGATCGCAACTGATCAGGTGCAACATCATGTCCAGCGGCGCGGTGCCGCCGGAGCTGGTGAAACGGTTGCCATCAAGGCTGAACACGCTGGTGCTCACCGTGACGCGGGCAAAGGCTTCCTGCATCGAGGCCATCAGCTCCCAATGCACGCTGCACTGGAAGCCGTCGAGCAGCCCCGCCAGGGCCAGCGCCCAACTGCCGGTGCACACCGCGCCCAATCGCCGGCAATGCAGACGCGCCTGGTTGCGCAGCCAGGCGATATGCTCGGCGGTCACGGCCTGTTGAATGCCGATGCCGCCGCACACCACCACCGCGTCGAGGCTGAGCGGGTCGCGGGTGGACGCATCCGGCGTGACCGCCACGCCATCGCTGGCCCACACCGGCTGGCCGTTGAGGCTCAGGGTCTGCCAGCGGTACAGCTCCTCGCCGGCCAGTTGATTGGCCATGCGCAACGGCTCGACCGCGCAGGACAGGGAAATCAGGGTGAACTGGTCCAGCAGCAAAAAGCCGATGGTCTGGCAGGCCGGCGCATCAGGTGCCATGGCAGTCACTCCCCAGCGGCTGATCAGGACTGCTCCAGCGCCACCGGCGTGACCGCCGGCCCGTGCTGGCGCGCGGTGATCAGGCCGATAAACGAAATCACCAGCGCCAGGCCAATGGTCGACGACACTTCCAGGCGGTGGTCCGGCGTCACCATCATCACCCCCAGCGCCAGGCAGATGAACACAATCACCAGGTAGGTAAGCCAGGGAAACAGCCACATGCGAAAGGTCAGCTCAACGTTCTGCCGCAGCAGCAAACGGCGCATGCGCAATTGCGAAACCGCGATCACCAGGTACACCAGCAGCGCGATGGCGCCGGAGCTTGCCAGCAGAAACTGGAACAGCCCGGCCGGCATGAAATAGCTCAGCAGCGTGATGCCCGCGCCGATGATGGTGCTCGCGATCACCGCCGCCCGGGGCACGCCCGCCGCCGAGGTGGCTTTGAGCGCACGCGGCGCATCGCCGCGTTTGCCCAGGGAGAACAGCATCCGAGAAGAGATGTAAATCGAGGAGTTCATGCAACTGGCCACGGCGATCAGCACCACCAGGTCGACCATGAATTTGGCGTTGGGGATATTCATCAACTCCAGCGCACGCTGATAAGAGCCCACGGAGGCCAGCAGCGGATCGTTCCACGGCACCACCGAAATCACGATGGAGATCGACAGCAGATAGAACACGCCAATGCGCCAGATCACCGAGCGCGTGGCCTTGGCGATGTTCTGCGCCGGGTTGCTCGATTCGGCGGCGGCGATGGTCACCGCTTCCGTACCGATAAAGCTGAACATGATGGTGATAAACGCACCCACCACCGCCGACAGGCCATTGGGCGCAAAACCGCCGTGTTCCTGCATCAGGCGGCTCAGGCCGCTGGCTTCGCGGTGCGGAATCCAGCCCATCAGCACGCTGAAGCCCAGGCCGATAAAGCCGACGATGGCGATCACTTTGGCCATGGCGAACCAGAATTCGAACTCGCCGTACTTGGCCACACTGAACAGGTTGGTGATCACCAGCAGGATGATCGACAGCAGCGCGAACAGCCAGGCGTCCACCTGCGGGAACCACTGGTTGAGCACGTGCCCGGCGGCCAGCGCTTCAATCGGGATCACCAGCACCCAGAACCACCAGTACAACCAGCCGATGGTGAACCCGGCCCAGGGGCCGATAGCCTGGTCGGCATAGGTGGAGAACGAGCCCGTGTCAGGCCGCGCCACCGCCATTTCGCCGAGCATGCGCATCACCAGCACCACCAGCAACCCGGAGGCCAGGTACGCCAGCAACACCGCTGGCCCGGCGGCCGCGATGGCATGCCCGGAACCGACAAACAGCCCGGCGCCGATGATGCCGGCAATCGACAGCATGGTCACATGGCGTGGCTTGAAGCCCTGCGCCAACTGACCGCTGGAATCCTTGGAGTTGAGGTTAATCATTGTTTTTGTTGTGCTCTGCGACCCAATTGCGCACCACCATACGGGCGCAGAGCCAGGCGAAAAGGCCTGAGTACGTCACGATCGTGCCTGATGTCGACATGCACAAAAACGCAGGCCGCCCGTGACGCCGGCGGCGTTACTCCTGAACGCTGCGGATCAACGCACCGAACAGGTCGCCACGGGGCATTTTGTCCAGCGGGATATCGGCGTTCTCGAACCACTCGCGCCCGGCTTCCGGGTGCGGGCCACTGAGTACCACCACGCCCTTTTTATAGGTGTAGCGCGCGGCCGCGACGTCGCCATTGTGGTAGGTCGCGAGGGTCTGGTAAGGCGTGGCTGCGGTGGATGTGGGGAAGTACGGCCCGTCCTGATAGAACACGTAGTCCGGCTTGCCGGCCCAGGTGACGCGCACCGCTGCGTCGTCGATGCCGCTGACTTCAAAGCCTGGACGACCGGCTTCGGTGTCGATGGCGTCGGGGATCAGGCCGAGGTTGTTGTCGTCCGCCAGATAGGCGCCCATGCACAGGCCCAGGTAGCGGCCGCCCTTGGCCACATAGTTGCGGATAGCCTCGGCGCGCTCGTCGCCCAGGCTGTCGAGCGCGCCGGGAATGTCCTGGCCGCCGCCTGGCTGCACGTAGAGGTCGTAACGCGCGAGGGTTTGCGCGGTGATGTCGATGTCCTCGTCCGCGCCGACGAAGTCGACCTGGTAGCCGGGGTTGAGGCGCAGCAGGGCTCTTTTCACATTTTCCGAGCAGTCATCGCACCCTGCCGGGCCCCGGTAGATGGCGACATGGGTGATCGGCGCGGCGGCGTACGCCTGGAAGGCGGCGAAGGCAAGGAAGGTGGCGACAACGGCGTGCAGTTTCATGGTGGCGGGTTCTTCACAGATTGGGGGCACGCGCATAGCCTAAAGCGAATGGCCGCTTAAAAAAGTTAACAGTTGTAAACGCCCTGGGGGATCCCGGGGCACTCTGCGGCCCTGTGACAGTCCATTCCTGCACACCCCCCTACTCTGGAGCCGTCCATGATCACCGTCCATCACCTCAACAATTCACGTTCCCAGCGCATCCTGTGGCTGCTGGAAGAGCTTGGCCTGCCGTACGAGATCAAGCGTTACCAGCGCGACCCAAAAACCAACCTGGCGCCGCCGGAACTCAAGGCAATCAATGCGCTGGGCAAGTCGCCGGTGATCGAGGACGGTGGCAACGTGGTGATCGAGTCCGGCGCCATTGTCGACTACCTCATCCGCCGCCACGGCGCCGGCCGCCTGCAACCGGACGCCGGCAGTGCCAGCTACGATCAGTACGTGCAATGGCTGCACTTTGCCGAAGGTTCGGCCATGTTGCCGCTGATGCTTAATTTGTATGTGGGCCGCCTGGGTGAAGCGGGCGCGCCGTTGCATCCGCGTATCGAGTCGGAAGTGGCCAATTACCTGGGGTATCTGGATAACGCCCTGGCAAACTCGCCCTACCTGCTGGGGGATGAGTTGAGCGGCGCGGATATCCAGATGAGTTTTATCGGCGAAATCGCCAAGGCCCAGGGCAAGTTGCAGGCTTACCCCAACCTGGCGGCGTGGGTGCAGCGCTTCCAGGCGCGGCCGGCGTATCGCAAGGCGGTGGAGCAAGGTGGCGAGTATGCGTTCGCCAAGTGAGGCGTAGAGCCGGTCTGTTGTGGCAAGCGGGCTTGTTGTGGCGAGCGGGCTTGCCCTAATGCCGTTCAGTTAAGCGCAGATTCCCTGTGGCGAGCAGGCTTGTCCTGCGTTGGGCTGCGCAGCAGCCCCCAAAGCCAGGCGCTGAGCCGTATCAGGGACACCGCGTTTTGCTCGATTGGGGGCGCTTCGCACCCCAACGCGGGGCAAGCCCGCTCGCCACACTAAGCCCACACATTTTCCTTAACTGAACGGCATTAGGGCTTGCCCGCTCGCCACAGAAATGGGATTGGCTGAAATATCTCACGCCCACATCGGATCTGCCGGCTTAGCGAAACATCTGCCACAACGACGCCCCGACGCCGGTGATGCTCTCACCGGCAATCAACCCCGCTGCTGCCGTGATCGCAAAGCGCTGCGTCACACTCGGCCAGCGCAGGCTGACCAGCCAGGTGAGCACCGCGCCCAGCGCCATCATCAACGACACCGAGGCCGGCAGCACAAACGCCAGGCCCAGGGCGGCGGCACTCGGCAGGTAGCGCGCACGATGGGCCGGCAAGGTGCTGTCGAGCACGCCCAGCAGCACGCCGATCAGGCCGGCGATGCCGATCGCCCAGCGAATACTCGGCGACAGTGAATCCAGGCCATGGGTGAGGGTTTGCGCCACGGCTTTCCAGGTGGCCACGGCCGGTGCCGGCCACTCCTCGGTGAGCAGCATGCCCTGCGGATCGGGGATCAGCGCCAGGTACGCAAACACGCCGACGATGCTGCCGACGAAGATCCCCAGGATCTGCGCAATCATCTGCTTGCGTGGCGTCGCCCCAATCGCCTTGCCCACCTTGAAGTCGTTCATCAGGTCGGTGCACTGCCCGGCCGAACCACCGGCGGTGTTGGCGCTCATCAGGTTGATCGGCACCTGCCCCGGCGCGACGATGCCGAAACTCAACTGGGACAATTGCCCGATCGCCCCGATCGGCGGAATGCCGGTGGCGCCCACCACCCGCGCCGCCACGGCCGCCAGGCAAATCGCCAGGGGGATGGTCAGCAGGGCCATGCCCAGGTTGATGCCGAACAGCAGCGCCTGCAGGCTCACCACCAGGATGATCGACAGCACGAAACCCGCCGCCGGCCCGGGCCTGGGCAGGGTCCAGGGCGTACCGCCGCCGGCTTTGCTCGAGGCATGCAATGCCCACAGGCGGATCGCCAGCGAGGCCAGGGTCGAGCACACCATCAGGCTCACGCCCGGCCACAGCAGCCATTCCACCAGCACGGCGAACTGCGGGCCACGGCTGCCCTCGGGCAGGCTCACCAGATGCTGCGCCAGCAACCACGGCCCCAGCCCGCCCCAGGCGAGCAGCGCACCGAGCAACAGGGTCAGGCCCACGCGCAAGCCGATGATGCCGCCAAACCCGAGCAGCAACAGCGAAGGATCGGCGGTAAACGTGAGGCGTTCGAGCTGCACGCTCGGCGACCAGCGCGGGAACGCCCACATGAAGGTATCCACCCACTTGACCAGCCCGGACAGCAACGCCGCGCCAAGCAGCACTTTCAAGCGTGTCGCGGCTTCGCGGCCGTGGTTGTAGATGTGCAGCAAGGTCTCCAGGGTGGCCATGCCTTCGGGAAACTTCAGCGCCTTGTCATTGAGCAACGAAGGCCGCAGGTACCAGGCAATCCAGATGCCCAGAAAGCTCACCGAAAACACCCAGGCGATCATCGGAATCGGGTCCAGTTGGTGGCCGGTGAGCAAGGTGTAGGCCGGGATCGGCGCCACCAGCCCGCCGGAAATGATCGACGCCGCCGCCGAGGCGACGGTCTGGTTGATATTGCTCTCGTGCAGCGTCCACGGCAGTGCCGTGCTGGAGCGCCTGGCCAGGCCTTGCCAGATCGCGTAACCGACCAGCAAGGCGATGATTGACATGTTGAATGACCAGCCGATCTTCAGGCCGGCGTAGACATTGGAGGGGGTCAACAGGATGCCGAGCACGACTCCGGTAATGACCGCGCGCGGGCTGAGTTCACGTTCGACGGGGCCGTGCAAAGGGGATGTTGGCGGGGTTGAAGGCATGCGGATTCCTTTCGGCAAGGGCACAGGGCGACTTAACAAGTGAGCCCCGTAACCCTCGAAGGTTCATCCGCAGCCTCAGCCCAGGCGGAACCGCGCGGTGTTGTCGCTCAAGGCGCGGCTGCCTCTGCTCAAGGTATCCGCCGCCTGGTTCACCGCCCGTGCACCGTCGAGCAAGCGCCCGGCCGCCTGGTCCACCTGCTGGATATTGCCGCTCACTTCATCTGCGGTGGTGGCTTGTTCTTCCACTGCAGCCGCGATCTGCGCCAGGGTGTCGGTGACGTTCTGCACCGCGCCGGCGATTTCACCCAGGCGCGTGCCCAGGCCGGTGACCGACTCGGCGTCGGTGAGGGCCTGCTCGCAGGCAGCGCCCATCAGGCTGACGGCCTGGCTGACCGTGGCGCGCAGGCTGTCCACCGTGTTGGCGATCTGCGCGGTGGAGGCCTGGGTGCGTTGCGACAGGCTGCGCACTTCATCGGCTACCACGGCAAAGCCCCTGCCCTGCTCCCCTGCGCGCGCGGCTTCGATGGCCGCATTGAGCGCCAGCAGGTTGGTCTGTTCGGCGATGCCGCGAATGGTGTCGACCACCGACTGGATCTGCTGGCCCTGCTGGCTCACCTGCTCCAGCGCGTTGGCGGTGTCGGTGAGGCGCTGGTTGAGTTGCTGGATGCTGGCGGTGGTGCGCTGGCTGTCGCGGCTGCTGTCTTCGGCGATGCGCCGGGTCTGCTGGGCGCTGCCGGATGCCTGCTCGCAGCTTCTGGCCACGCCCATCGACGTGGCCGCCAGTTGGGTGGCAGCGGCGGCGATCTGGCTGATCTGGTGCTGCTGGTCTTCAACCTCGTTGAGGGTACTGCCCGACTGGGCATTGAGGGTCAGCACCGCCGAACCGAGCTGCTGGGTCTCGTGGTTGACGCCGAGCAGGCTGGTGCGCAACTGCGCCACGGCAACGTTGAGCGCGGCGCTGATGGCGGCCAGTTCGTCACGGCCTTGCACCGCCACTTCCACGCACAGGTTGCCGTCGCGCAACGACTCGGCCAGCGTGGTGATACCGCTGGCACTGCGTTGAATCGAGGCCTGCAGGCACATGAACAGGTACAGCGCCGCCAGGGCCAGCAGGCTGAACGTGGCCGCCACCGGCACGAATTGCTGCAGGGAACGGGCGTGGTAATAGTTCAGGCGCGCGTCCAGCGAGTTCAGCGACTGGTTGCGCAGCGCGCCGAGGCCGCCGAGCATGGCGTCGACACTGCGGTCGAAGGCGGCGCTGTCGAGCTTGATGGTGCCGCCGAACACGCCGTCGTCGAGGATTTTGAGTTCGCTGTCGAGCAGTTGCAGGCTGTTATCGTACTGCGCGCTCCACGCCTCGAGACCGGCGTAGGGCTTGGCCTTGAGCGAGGCGGCGGCCTTGACCAACTGGTCCCGCGCGTCGCCGATGCGGCTACGCAGGTCGCGCATCTGCAAGCGGCTTTGCAGGGTGAACTGCCCGGACGCGATGGACGACTGCCCCACACTGGCCATGCGCCCAACGCGCTCGATCAGGTCCGGCGTCTGCTGGGTGGAGATCTGCATCAACAGGTAGGTTTCCAGCCACGGGTCGAGGATCAGGCCGGTGTCGAGGGCGATTTGCTCGCGCAGGCCTTGCATCGCGGTCAGCGCCGAAGTGAAGCGGTCGTAGCCGTCCGGCCACCAGCCGACGGTGCGCAGGGATTGCGTGTCCATGCCTTTGACCGTCGCTTGCAACGCCGTAAACCGGGCCAGGGTTTCGGCGCTGGCCTGCTGGGCAGCGAGCGTGTCGCCCAGGGCTTGCAGGCTCTGCTGGATCATGGGGTTAAAGGCATCGACCTTGTCCATCGCCGCTTTGGCTGCCGGGGTGGGTTCGCGCAGCAGGTCCACCGCTTTCCACCGCGCGGCCAGGTTGCGCTGGGCGGTGAGTTGGCTGTCGAGGGAGTCCATGGCCAACAGTTGCTGAACGCCGGACTTTTCGCTGGAAATCACCGCACTTTTCTCGCGGTAGTCCGCCGCGATCATCCACAGGCTGCCGACCAGCGGCAGCATGAACAGGAGGAATAGAATCTGAAACTTGCGCGCAAAACCGAAGCGCCCGAGCAGGCGCATACCGGGTGATAACAGACTGTGCATTGCCGACAACTCCTGGAACAACCCACACCGTGCACGGCGAGGCGAAGCCTTGAAACGACTAACGGCAAAATGCCATGTCATTGATTGGGCTGGCACAAGCAAGATATGGGCCGCTGGCCACAGGCCCGAAATTGGCGGTGTGGCGAGGAGCCGCCCCGTGGGAGGTGCGCAAAATTGGGGCGAAAGCACTCAGTGTGTGGCGCACACTGTAACCGGGCACCGGATTGGTGCGGCGCCCTGTGGGAATGCGCTGATCATGGCGAGGTGTTACGCCAGCAAGGCGGTGATCCATCGCACCTGCCGTTGAAGTGCTTGCAGCCTGTGTTCCGGGCCCCCTTGCAACGCTCGCTCGAAGCCTGCGAGGGTGCGCTGCTTCAGGCGCAACAGACGCTGCCACTTGGCGAAAAACACCGGGCTGCGTGCCTGCAGGTTCAGTGGGCCGAAGTACAGTTGTTCGGGCGTATAGGCGACCGGCCCGGTACGTTCGGCAACGATAATTTCGTAGTAGAAACGGTTCTCGTGCAGCAGTTCCTCGTGGAGGATTCGGTAGCCGTTGTCCATCAGCCACTGACGCAGCGGTTGCTCACCGCCATTGGGCTGCAGGATCAGGCGTTCCTGGCCGGTGAGACGCGCCTTGCCAGCGTCGAGAATGTCGCGAATCGTCTCCCCGCCCATGCCGCACAGGCTGATGGCGGTAATCCCGTCATCCGGTTCGATGGCCGCCAGCCCACTGGCCAGGCGCACCCTGATCAGCGGCTCCAGCCCCTTCTCACGGACACTGCGCTCGGCCGCCCGAAAGGGCGTCTCGGCCACCTCCCCTGCCACCGCCGCCGTGATCACCCCGCGATGCACCAACGCCACCGGCAGGTAACCGTGATCGGAACCGATATCCGCCAGGCGCGCCCCCGCCGGCACCTGCGCCGCCACGCGCTCAAGGCGTCGGGATAATGTGTGTTCGTTCAACTGTGGGTCCTTTGGATCATGAATCGCCGGCGACGGCATGTTTGGCCCGTACCGTTTTTTGACTGGCAGGTGCAGCCATTGGCCGCACCGTCAGCTCGACGCCCAGCGCCGCCATCAATTTCTGGACAGTCTCATAGCGCGTTTTGCTACCGCCCTTCAGGGTTTTATACAGACTCTCTCGGTTCACCCCGGCTGCCTCTGCCACCTTGCTCACGCCCAACGCTTTAGCGACCTCGGCCAGCGCCTTCATCAGCAACTGCGGGTCATTGGCCTGCATGCTGTGCGCCAGGTAAGCACTGATGGATTCCGGGCTGTCGAGGAAGCGCGAAGCTTCATAGGTGCGGGTGCCGGTAGTGTCCAGGTCGAGGATCGGCATGTCCTCTGGCTTGAATTTTGACTCGCTCATCTCACTGACCTCTCAGGGCATCAAGAATCTCTTTTGCCCGTTTGATTCCTCTCTTCTGATCGGTTTTATCACTCCCCCACAGCATCAGGTAGGCAGTAATTCCCGTACGTACAAAGTAAACCCTGTAGCCGGGGCCGACGAAAACACGCATTTCACTCAGGCCTTCGCCTATCGACTCACAATCGCCAAAGTTGTTTTCTTCAGCGCGGTCAAGTCGGGCCAACACAGCAGTCTTGCCCCAAACATCCCTCATACCGTCGAGCCATGTATCGAACTCGGGCGTCCTGCCGATCAAATTGGTCACAGTATCACTTGTAGCCTATCGGCTACTCCTTGCCAATGCTAGTGGATTTTAGATGCCGGTGCGTACCGGTCAAAAAAACCTAGTCCAGCCCGTGTAGTGGCTGCTGATCGATTCTATTAACGCTTGTTTCCAGGTTGGATCGCGTCGCGCAATCAAGCCAGGTAAACCACTTGAGCCCGACCAGCCAGCGGTCATGCCAACTCAAACTGCTATCATCCGCGCCTGCACACATCCGGACTGGAAACCATGAACCGTCAAAAGAAACTGCAGCAACTTTTCAAAGCGAAGGCGAAGAAGGCCAATGCCAAATTGGCGCCTAAAAGCAAAGACAAATACATCAGCAAGGCCGAGCGGGAAAGGCTGGCGAACGAAGCGGATCAAACACCCGGGCTTTCCCCGCAGAGCTGATTCAGCAACCGTTCAACGCCACCTGCGGCCTTTCACCTGCGAAGAAAAACGGCCGCAGGCGCACACCCACGCCGTTGCCGATAAACGCCGCCACCAGCCACACCCAGCCATGCAGGCTGCCCGAGGCAATGCCGCTGAAGTACGCGCCGATGTTGCAGCCGTAGGCCAGGCGCGAGCCGTAGCCGAGCAGCAGCCCGCCGATCACTGCGGCTATCAGCGAACGCGCGGGGATTTTCAGGCTGGGGGCGAAGCGTCCGGCCAGGCCTGCGGCCAGCAGCGCGCCGAGAACGATGCCGATGTCCATCACGCTGGTGATGTCTTCCCATACCGGCGCGGCCAGGGCTTTGGCATTGCCGGGCATCTGCCAGAACGCCCAGCCGGACACGTCCACCCCCAACCCGCTCGCCACCTTGGCGCCCCACAGCGCGAACGCTGAGGTGATACCCCATGGCCGACCGGCCAGGGCCAGGGTGGCATAGTTGAGCAGCGCCAGGCCAATCGCGCCCCACACCAGCGGCCACGGCCCGCGCAGGAAGCGGCGCAGCCCCTGGTGCTCGCTTGTCACGCCTTCTTCAAGCTGGCCGTGCCGGGCTTTTTCCAGGCGCACGGTCAGCAACGCAATCGCCGCAAACACCACCAGGCTCAGGACCAATGCTGGTACTACGCCAAAACTCTTGACGATGGACATCGCCGGGAACGCCGGCAGCGCAAACCACCAATCCACATGGTGCGTGGCGATCAGCGAACCACAGATAAAGAACAACAGTGTCACCAGCATGCGCGCATTGCCGCCGCCCACGGTGAACAAGGTGCCCGACGCACAGCCGCCCCCCAGTTGCATGCCGATGCCGAAGATAAAGGCGCCAAACACCACCGACACCCCGGCCGGCGCCACCAGCCCCACAACCGGCTGGCCAAACAGCGTGCCCGCGCCCAGCGCCGGGAAAAACAGCAGCACCGCCACCGCCAGCATCACCATCTGCGCACGCAGCCCGGCACCGCGCCGGTCCTTGATGAACACGCGCCACGCCGAGGTGAAACCGAAGGCGGCGTGGTGGAGGATCAGGCCCAGGGCAGCGCCGACCACCAGCAACAGCACCTGGCGCGCGCCGACCGTGTTTTGCAGGAACAGCGCGCCGGCGACCAGCAGGATAAAGGCCAGCAGCGGCGCGACTGGCTTGCGCGTGGGCGCCAGCGAAAGGGAGGTGCTCATGGAGATCTCGTTTGACGTTGATTGCAGGACGGCCAGTATGCCGTTTTTTCGTAGCAGCCGGCTCACCCGCTCCTACCGTGGGACGCTCGATCAGCCACGGCCTATCGAACCGCTCACCGGCAGATTGCCCAACAACTTCAGCCCGGTGGTTTTCACGAAGCTGTCGTAATCCATCGGCCGTTGAATGCGGGTTTCCGAATTAGGCAGCACATAGGCCCAGGCACGTTTGGAAGCGGCGTCATACACCAGTTTGAACAGCCGCGTCGGCACCCACACCTTATTGCGGCCAATGGTGCCGTAGCCCGCGTCGAACAACGGACCGGTGAACACAAACACATCGCCGCCCGCGCGCGCGGCGAACTTGCGCACATCGGACTCGACCTTGCTCCAGATCTTGCGGTTGTTGGTGGGGTCTTGCGGCACCATGTTCGACAGCGCGAACGACTGCGCCATGGCATGCGCGTCTGGCGCGTCGGCGGCCGGCGACTGGTGGCCGCGGTCCACCGCAGGGTGCTGGGCATGGTAGTCACTCAGCTCCGCGCGACCGCCTTTGGGAATGCGCGGGTCGGCGTAGAACTGGTTGGTACGCTCTTCGCCTTTCGCAGCTTTCAACAAGGCGGCGTTGAGGCGTTCGACCACCACCAGCGGCGTCTTGCTGGTTTGCGAGTAGAGCACGGCAAAGTTGTCGGAACACAGCGCCAGCGGTTTCAGGCTGGCGGGTACGGTGGCGGTGTTGATCGGTGCGGCCGGGAACAGGTCGGCGCAGCTGTCAAAGGACAGGCGCTTTTCGTCGTTCGAGTAGAGGGCCGACAGGTTGCGGGCGTGGGCGACAGGCGCAAGGAAAACCAGGGCAGACAAGGCAGCGGCAATAATACGTAAGTGCATGTTTCATATCTTGAAAGTGGGGGCCTGTTGACCGCCCTTTTTCACTTTAGTGCCTGCCCGGCCTGGTCTGTTACCTTCGGCAAATCCCAGGCAAAAAAAAGCCTGCATCGCTGCAGGCTTTTCTATCTGGCTCCACGACCTGGACTCGAACCAGGGACCCAATGATTAACAGTCATTTGCTCTACCAACTGAGCTATCGCGGAATGCGCCGTATGTTACTGATTAAAAAGAAGAAGTCAACCCTGCCCTGCTGACTGCCAGGTTTAAAGCGGATGGCCTGCAGAAAGCTGCTGCTCCTCGGCCAGATCCAGCCAGGCCCGCGCCGCCGGCGGCAGGTGTGCGCTGCTGCGCCAGGCCAGGGCGATGTGCCAGTCGGTGTGCGGTTCGTCCAGGGGGATCAGGGCAATGCCGGCGTGCTGGTGCTTGAGCGCGAGCATGCGCGGCAGGAAGGCGACACCGAGGCCGGCGGCGACCAGATCGACGATGAAGTCGATCTGTGCGCTGCGCGCGGTGACCTTGGGTGTCACACCCCTGCGCTCGCAGGCGGCGAGGATCTTGGCGTTCAGCGCGAAGCCGGCTTCAAAGAGGATGAACGGTGAGTCGGCCAGATCCGTGAAGTCGATGCGGCTGCGCAGCGCCAGAGGATGGCTGACCGGCAAGACGGCGATCAAGGGTTCATTGCGTACGGGCTGATAGTCGAAGCCTTCATCCACGGGCAACAGCAGTGCCGCGAGGTCGACCTCACCGGCTTGCAGGCATTCGCGCAGTTTCTTGCTGCCGTATTCGGTCAGCTCGATCTCGATGTCCGGGTAGCGGCTGCGGTAAATCGCAAACATGCTCGCAAACAGCAGGCCGCAGCCCACCGGCGGCAAGCCGATGCGCAATACGCCGCGTTTGAGGCCGCGCAGGTCGTGGATTTCGGCCACAAGGTTGGCGTGTTCGGCGAGCAGCGCCAGCGCGTGGCGGTAGGTCATTTCGCCGGCGGCGGTAAGCTCGTTTCGGTGACCGAGACGATTGAGCAGCGGCATGCCCAATTCCTCTTCCAGGGTCTTGACCGCCTTGCTTACGGTGGACTGGGTGAGGGACACCACCTCGGCCGCCTGGGAGAACCCTCCCTGGCGCACCACCTCAACAAAGGCGCGCAATGTGCGCAGGTTCATCGGCATTCCTTTTGCGACTTGGCTGTAGTGATAAAAGTTGTTTTTATCATGCCAGATCTTTGCCTATGGTTAACGCATCCTGCCGGAGACACTGCCCAATGATCATCTCGTCCGCTTCCGATTACCGCGCCGCCGCCAAGCGAAAGTTGCCGCGTTTTTTGTTCGACTACATCGACGGCGGCGCCTACGCCGAACACACCTTGCGCGCCAACTGCTCGGACTTGACCGACATCGGCCTGCGCCAGCGGGTGCTGCGCAACGTCGACAACCTGAGTCTCAGCACCTCGTTGTTCGGTCAGGAACATGCCTTGCCGGTGATCCTGAGTCCGGTGGGGCTGACCGGCATGTTCGCGCGGCGCGGTGAAGTGCAGGCGGCCAGGGCGGCGGCCAACAAGGGCATTCCCTTTTGCCTGTCGACGGTGTCGGTGTGTTCGATTGAGGAAGTGGCGTCGCAAAGCTCGCAGCCCCTCTGGTTTCAGTTGTATGTGCTCAAGGACCGCGGCTTCATGCGCAACGCACTGG
Source organism: Pseudomonas sp. PvP025 (assembly GCF_017832155.1). Classification (NCBI taxonomy): domain Bacteria; kingdom Pseudomonadati; phylum Pseudomonadota; class Gammaproteobacteria; order Pseudomonadales; family Pseudomonadaceae; genus Pseudomonas; species Pseudomonas sp. PvP025. Next base: position 2,181,042 of record NZ_JAFIBJ010000001.1, read on the forward strand.
AGCGCGCGCAGGCTGCCGGCGTGACCACTCTGGTGTTTACCGTCGACATGCCGACGCCCGGTGCACGCTACCGCGACGCGCACTCGGGCATGTCCGGGCCGTACGCCGCTCAGCGCAGGCTGTTGCAGGCCATCACCAAGCCGCAGTGGGCGTTCGATGTGGGGTTGATGGGCCGCCCCCACGACCTGGGCAACATTTCAACGTATCTGGGCAAACCCACGCACCTGGAAGATTACATGGGCTGGCTGGCCAACAACTTCGACCCCTCGATCAGTTGGAAAGACCTGGAATGGATCCGCGACGTCTGGAAGGGCCCGATGATTATCAAGGGCATCCTCGACCCGCAGGATGCGAGGGACGCGGTGAGTTTCGGCGCGGACGGCATCGTGGTGTCCAACCATGGCGGGCGGCAGCTCGATGGCGTGCTGTCCACCGCCAGGGCGCTGCCGCCCATTGCCGACGCGGTGGGCGATGAGCTGACCGTGCTGGTGGATTCGGGCATTCGCTCCGGTCTCGACGTGGTGCGCATGCTGGCCCTGGGTGCCAAGGCCTGCCTGCTGGGGCGCGCCACTGCCTATGCGCTGGCTGCCGATGGCCAGCAGGGCGTGGAAAACCTGCTGGACATCTTCGCCAGGGAAATGCGCGTGGCCATGACACTGACCGGCGTGACGTCGATTGAGCAGATTGATCACAACATCCTGGTGCATCAGCCAAATAACCGGCGTGACACTTAGGCAGGCGTTTGCGCCCGTAGAAACCGCCATTGATTTGTAAGGTGTTTTTTTTTAATTAAACGAATTGGCATGAATCTCGCTCTAACACTTCCCAAGCAGGGCAAGTAATGGCACCCGACACGCTGACTTAGCCTGTAAGACGTTCAAGTGCTGAGAGGCCGATTGCTGATGAAAACACCTACCCAGATCCACGCAATCGACTTCGACAGCGCCAAATTGCAACGCCTGGGTTTCGGTCAGCCCTCGCCGCTGGCGCACCGCCCCGTAACGCTGGCTCAGTTACGCCAGCAACTGGGGCAGCATCTGCAAACCAGCCTGGAGCCGGAGCGCATCCTGGGTCTGTTCTTTCGCGAAATCCAGCGACTGGTGCCCCTCGACGCGATGGTTTATCGCCATCAGGCCAGCGACCTGCGACTTGAGTTCGGCCAGCGCGGCCATCACTCGGTGAGTTACACCCTCAGCCACGAGGGCGAACCTCTGGGCGAACTGGTGTTGCGCCGCAATCAGCGCCTGGCCGAGGAAGAACTGGGGCAGCTCGAATCACTGCTGTCCACCCTGCTCTACCCAATGCGCAATGCCCTGCTTTATCGCACGGCCACCCGCAGCGCGCTGCGCGACCCGCTGACCCAGACGGGCAACCGCATCGCCATGGACCAGACCCTGCAGCGCGAAATCGACATGGCGCGCCGGCATTTGAACCCATTGTCGCTGCTGATGCTGGACATCGATCACTTCAAGCACATCAATGACACCCATGGCCACAGCGCCGGCGACCACGTGCTGCGCGCAGTGGCGGCGTCGATCAAGGGCCAGTTGCGTAATGTGGACATGGTGTTCAGGTATGGCGGGGAAGAATTTCTGATCCTGCTCTCCAACACCAGCCGGGAGGCGGCGGCGATGGTCGGCGAGCGACTGCGCCAGGCGGCACAGGCCGAGAATTATTGGGCGGACGATACCCGCATCGATCTGACGGTGAGCCTGGGTTGCTCCACCTTGCTGGCGGCCGAATCCGCCGAGAGCCTGCTGCGCCGCGCCGACAACGCCTTGTATGTCGCCAAGCGTGAAGGTCGCAACCGTTTGGCAATGGCGGGGTAAGCCCCCGCCACTGGGTTTACATCATGCTTCGCTGGCCACGCGTACCGGCCGTTCTCGGGCGGCCACGGACGCTGTTTCTCTCTCCAGACGCATGCAGCTTTCCAGGAACAGGTACATGTAGTCGTAGCTCTTGCACACGGCCTGGCGCAGTTCTTCCTGCAGGGCTCTGGTCGGGTTCATGCCGGCCAGGGTGCAAATGATCTCCAGCGCTTCCCATGGGTGAGCATCGTCGTACTGGGCATGCATCTTCAACCACTTCATCGCCCGCTTGCGGTCTTCCTCAGGGAAGGCCGCCGCATACACACCGGTTGAACACACCACGGCCGACCACTCCCCGGTCGCCCCCTCGATCGCATAGTTGGTGGCGGCAATCGCGACGATCAACGCATCGGACGAACTGGTGTGCCAGCACCAATGGCTCAGTGCGTGCAGCTCCGGCGGTACGTTTTGCGCCTGCAGTTCTTCAAGGCTGACGCCATGGGCACGGGCCCAATGAACCCAATAGTCGGCGTGGTTGAGTTCCACACGAATATTGCGCATCAGCCAACGTCGCGCCATATCCTCCCCAGGATGGCGCGCGAACTTGGTTTTGGTGAGGTTTTGTGCCATGTACAAGGCAAACTGTTCCACCACAGGCCAGCCACCGATCAGGTAGTGGCGCATGGTTTTGGCGCTGAGCGTATTGTCGCGCATGCGCTGGTACAGTTCGTGTTCGACAACCCGGCGCTTGCTCTCGCTACAGTCCTGGATCAGTTGTTGCGCCCAGGCTGGGTAACTCGAGGCTTCCATAAGCGGGCCGGTTCGGTTGAATGTGTCGATCACTGTAGGGCTCCTTTTTAAGTGTGATTGTACAGACCAGCAAATGTTTCAGCGGAATGTGCCGGGCGCCTTGAATAACAATGGCTGCGGCCGCGCGGGTCGGCACTGCAGGCTATCGAAGGTAAACAATTGCGGGCGTTCAATCAGGTAGCCCTGAGCGTAATCCACACCAATCTCCAGTAACGCCTGTTCGATTTGGGGTGTCTCTACAAACTCGGCAATTGTGCGCTTACCCATGACATGGCCGATATGGTTGATCACTTCAACCATGGCACGGTTAATCGGGTCGTCCAGCATATCCTTTACGAAACTTCCATCGATCTTCAGGAAGTCTACAGGTAAATGTTTCAGATAAGCGAATGAGGACATTCCGGCGCAAAAGTCGTCGAGGGAGAAGTGGCAACCTAAGGCTTTGAGTTCATTAATAAAGCGAATTGCACTGCCCAAATTGGCGATAGCACTTGTCTCGGTTATTTCAAAACAAATCATTTCCGGTGGAATACTGTAAGTGTTGAATTTCTCACGTAAAAAGCCGAGAAAATCATCATCGCCAATGGTGATGCCTGACAGATTGATCGCACACATCGCCATGGGCCGGCCCGGGCGCTCATGCAGGCAGCGGGCGATAATCTTGAACACGTTTTCCACCACCCAGCGATCCAGAGACGTCATCAGCCCATAACGCTCGGCCGCAGGAATAAAACTGTCCGGCAGAATGATGCGGCCGGTTTCATCGTGCAGGCGCAACAGGATTTCAATGTGGCCACTGCCACCCTCCGTTTGCCCCAGCGGCGAAATTTCCTGGGCGTACAGGCAAAAACGGTCTTCTTCCAGTGCCATGTGCAAACGCTGTACCCAGGCCATTTCACCAAAGCGCATGGACAGCTCGGAATCGTCGGCATGGTAGACCTGCACGCGGTTGCGGCCTTTTTCCTTGGCCATGTAGCACGCCATGTCGGCCGTGCGCAGCGAGGTTTCCAGGGTGGTCGGCGTGCTGGTGATATGCACCAGGCCGATGCTCACGGTGGTCATGAACGGCCGGCCCTTCCAAACGAAATGCAGGCTTTGCACCGTATGGCGCAGGCTTTCGGCGATCTTTTCCGCCACCGGCACCGGGCAGTTCTCCAGCAGGATGCCGAACTCGTCGCCGCCCAGCCGTGCCAGGGTGTCATCTTCGCGCAGGTCCGATTGCAACAACGCGCAGATATGCCGCAGCAGTTCGTCACCTGCCGCGTGCCCGCAGGTGTCATTGACCAGCTTGAACTGATCCAGGTCGAGGAACATCAGCGCATGCCGGGCATTGGGCTGGCGCCCCGCCTGCTGCAACACCTGCTCCAGGCGGTGCTCGAATTCGCGCCGATTGGCCAGACCGGTCAAGGCATCGTGAGTCGCCTGCCAGGACAGGTTGGCGATGTATTGACGCTCCTGAGTCATGTCATGCAGCACCAGCACCGCGCCACTGATCTTGCCTGCGCTGCGGATCGGCGCCCCCACCAGCGTCACCGAAACAGTGCTGCCGTCCAGGCGCTGGATCAGCGTTGAATGGTCACTGCCGCCACTGAGCTGCCCTTTGATGATGTGTTCGATCAGGGTGAAGCCATCGGACTCGGCATCTTCATCCAGCAACTTGAACAGCGCCGCCAGCGGCAAACCCTGGGCCTGGGCCGAGGTCCAGTGGGTCAGCGCTTCGGCAGCCGGGTTCAGGTAAGTGATCGCGCCGTCGACATCAGTGGTAATGACGCCGTCACCGATTGACTCCAGGGTGATCTGCGCGCGCTCCCTCTCGAGTTGCAGCGCATCGGCAAACGCGTGGCGCTGGGTCAGCAGTTTGTGCGTGCGCAGCAGCGCCAGTGCGATCAAAACCAGGGCGGTGGCCAGGTTGGTGATCACCAGCAGCCGCAGAATCATCCGCGACCCCTCGCCCAAGGCATCGCTGAAGGCCATGGCTGCCGGCGTCACGCCATCGTTGATCGCAAAAATATGCGCCTTCCAGCGCCGCACATCCCGCTCGCTGACCTGGCCGCTGTTGATCGCGCCGTGCATCGAGCGGGCCAGGTCATCCAGTTGCACCAGGTAGCCGTCGCCCACCGTCCACAGCTCGATGGCTTTTTCCAGGTAGCTGAAATGGCGAAAGTTGAGGTACAGCCAGATCAGGCTGGACACATCGTCCGGGTGATTCCCCCCCTTGAGGATGCCCTGGCGCGCGGCCTCGGTGTCCGGCACGGGCTGGTCGAGCGCGATGCGCAGTTCATGCCCGCCCTGGGGCACGGCGATGGCTTGCTGGTACTTGAGATAGGTGGCCGCGTCGCGGTTATCGGCGTAGAGCGTGAGGTAATAGATGGCGTCCTTCTGGCCCTTGGACCACAAGCTTTCACCCGCCACATAGCCACGCACCGCCGACAGCACGTACAGACTGAGACAGCCCAACAGTGCCTGAAACAGTACGACGGCAATGAAGGGCCAGACGATGCCCAGCAGCCGTGGCGTTCCTAGAGTCCGCTTTTGCTTCATGAAGTCCCTTGCACATGCACAGCTGGGTAAGCGCACGAAAATCTGCTTCCGATAGCTCAGCCTAGGCCAAATCAACGCACTTGTTGCAGGTGCCCGTAAAGTTTGGCGTAAAGCCCGCCATCGGCGATCAACTGCTGGTGGTCGCCATCTTCGGCAATGTGACCGCCATCGAAGACCAAAACTCGATCGGCCTGCTTCACCGCCGACAGACGGTGGGCGATGATCAGTGTAGTACGGCCGCTGAGAAACCGCGCCAATGCCTGATGCAGGTTGTACTCGGTGGCCGCATCCAGCGCCGAGGTGGCCTCGTCGAGTATCACCACCTTGGGTTCGGCCAGCACCATGCGCGCAATCGCCAGCCGCTGACGCTGCCCGCCCGAAAAGCGCACACCGGAGCGCCCCACCACACTGTCCAGGCCCTGAGGCAGGGCCTTGACGGTCACATCCAGTTGAGCGATTTCCAGGGCCTGCCAGCAGGCCTCATCGCTGCGTTCACGGCCCATGGTCAGGTTGGCGCGCACCGTGTCGTTGAACAGCGCCGGATGCTGCAGCACCACCGCCACGTTTTCGCGGATGGTCTCAAGGCCGATGGCCTGCTGGGTTGCACCGCCGAACCGGATGCTGCCGGCTTGCGCCGTGTACAACCCGAGCAGCAGTTGCACCAGGGTACTTTTGCCGCCGCCGCTGGCCCCCACAATCGCGACCTTCTCACCAGGCGCGATGGTCAGGTTCAACTGGTTCAGCACCCGCTCTTCGCCATAGCCGAAATCCAGGCCGCGCACGTCGATACCGACGGTCTCGCGCCCGCTGAACGGGTCTTCACCACCGGCATACTGCGGCTCGTCGGCACGCGCCAGCAGCTCGTTGATCCGTGTCAGCGCACCGCCCGCCGCGTAGTAGGCGTATTGCAGGTTCAGCAACTGTTCCACCGGGCCGATCATGAACCACAGGTAGCTGAACACGGCGAGCATCTGGCCGATGGACAGATCGGAAAACAGCACCGTGAGCATCGCCGCCGCGCGGAAAATGTCGATACCGAACTGGAACAACAGGCCACTGGCGCGGCTGGAGGCATCGGTTTTCCATTGTGAATGGATGGCGTAGTCACGCACTTCCCGGGCACGCTCGCCCAGGCGTCCGAGAAAGAAGCCCTGGCGATTGCCGGCGCGCACTTCCTGGATGGCGTCCAGGGTTTCGGTGAGCGCCTGGGTGAAGCGCGAGGTGCTGTCGTTTTCCAGCTTCTTGAGGTGCTTGACGCGCTTGCCCAACTGCACCGTGAAGTAGATCACCAGCGGGTTGAACAGCAGAATCAACAGCGCCAGCTGCCAATGCATCCACACCAGAATCGCCGAGGTGCCCACCAGCGTCAGCATCGCCACCAGAAAGCGGCTGAGGGTTTCGCCGACGAATTTGTCCAGCGTATCCAGGTCGGTGACCAGGTGCGTGGTCACGGTGCCGCTGCCCAGGCTTTCGTATTCGCCGAGGGAGATGCGCTTGAGCCGTTCGATCAGGCGCACGCGGATGCGGTACACGATGTCCTTGGCCAAGCGCGCAAACAGGCGCGCCTGCACCACGTTGAACACCAGCGCGCCACAGCGCAGGGTCAGGGTGACCAGCAGCATCAGGCCGATATAGCCAGCGGCTTTTTGCCAACCCAGGGGCAGCGCGTGGTTCATCACCTTGAGCGCGGCATCGCCGCTGCCCAGCAGCACTTCGTCGACCAGCAGCGGCAGCAGCAGGGGAATCGGCACGCTGCACAGGGTCGCCAGCACGGCCACGCCATTGGCAATCCACAGGGATTTTTTGTGACGCAAGGCCAGGCGGCGAATTTCCGCCCAGGTCAGGCGGTCGATGCGGGCGGGCAGCTCAGGCACTGGCCGCTCGCTCAAGCCATCGGCTCAACAACGGCGAAAGCTCGGACAATGGCTGGTAGCCGTTGGTCAGCAAGGCCAGTTGGCCATCGCGCTCGGCCAGCAGCGTCGGGAAACCGGCGATGCCCAGGTCCTGCACCCAGCTGAAATCCGCCGCCGTCGCCGCATGCTGCTCGGCACGGTCGAAGGCACCGGCAAATTCGATGCGCGGGATGCCCGCCTGTTCGGCCAATTCAACCAGTACGCTGGCCAGGGTCACATCGCGGCCCTCGACATAAAACGCGCGCTGGATCAGCCCCAGCAGGATCCACGCGCAATCCGGCGCCAGGCTGCGCGCGGTGACGATGGCGCGGCAGGCAGGTTCGGTGTCGTAGACAAAGCCGTCGGGCAAGGCCCCTTCGCGCTTGAACGGCTGGCCGGTGGCGTCGGTGACAGCCTGCCAGTGTTCAAGGATGTAGCGTCGGGTGGTCGGCTCCAGCGCCGCGCCGCTGCCGGTACGCAGGCCGCCCACCACCAGGTGCACGTCCACGCCGGCCGCCTGGGCCTGCTCAACCAGTGCCTGCGCCACCGGGGCAAAGCCCCAGCACCAGGAACACATCGGGTCCATCACATAGAGCAGGCGCGCGGACATGGGTCAGGCCTCGGAAGGGGTTTGCTTGTAGTTGAAGCCAATTGGGTGCGGCAGGTTGCGGGCCTTGGCCAGCTCGATCTGCTTCTGCCGGTCGATGGCGCTGCGACGGGTTTTCTCCGGCAGCTTATCCCAGCAATGCGGGCAACTGATGCCGGCCACATAGTGCTCGGACGCACGGTCCTCGACGCTGACCGGTGTGCGGCAGGCGTGACACTGATCGTAGTCGCCCTCGCTGAGGTCATGGCGCACGGTCACCCGGTTGTCGAACACAAAGCAGTCGCCTTGCCATTTGGTTTCTGCCTGCGGCACTTCCTCGAGGTACTTGAGGATGCCGCCCTTGAGGTGATAGACCTCATCGAAGCCCTCGCTGAGCATGAAGCTGGAGGCCTTCTCGCAGCGAATGCCGCCGGTGCAGAACATCGCGACCTTCTTGTGTACGGCCGGGTCGAAGTGGGCCTTGATGTAGTCGGGAAACTCGCGAAAGCTGGTGGTCTTCGGGTCGATCGCGCCTTCGAAGGTGCCGATGGACACTTCGTAGTCGTTGCGGGTGTCGATCAACAGCACCTCGGGGTCGCTGATCAGCGCATTCCAGTCCTGCGGTTCAACGTAGGTGCCGACCTTTTTGTTCGGGTCGACGCCTTCGACGCCCAGGGTCACGATCTCTTTCTTGAGCTTGACCTTGGTGCGGTAGAACGGCTGGTCGTCGCAGTAGGACTCTTTGTGGTCAATGTCGACCATGCGCGGGTCTTTCTTCAACCAGGCCATCAGGCCGTCAATGCCTTCGCGGCTGCCGGACACGGTGCCGTTGATGCCTTCTTCGGCAATCAGCAGGGTGCCCTTGATGCCGTTGTCGACCATTGCCTGCAGCAGTGGCTCGCGCAGGGCGACGTAATCTTCGAGGGTGACGAACTTGTACAGTGCCGCCACGACGATGGGGTGGGTCATGGGTGTTCTCTCCAGGTGGCTACCCTCGTAAGGGGTGAACCGGATAACGGCAGTTGCGAGTTTTTAGCCGCAAGCTGCAAGTAAAAGCAAAAAAAACGCGCCGACTGGGCGGCGCGTTGGGGATTGTAGCAAGAAGGCAGCTGCGAGGGCTCTAATCTTGTCGCTGGCAGCTGACACTTGTGGCTGCCTCAATGCCCTCCGGCGCAGGTCGGCGAGGCCGGGGCTGCGTCGATTTTCGCCCATTCATCAGGCGTGTAGGTATGCAGCGCCAACGCATGAAACTCGCTCATCAGGTCACCCAGGGTGGCGTAGACCGTCTGGTGGCGCTTGACGCGGTTGAGCCCCTCGAACTGCTGGCTGACCAGCACGGCCTTGAAGTGGGTCTGCAACCCACGGCTGTGCATGTGGCTTTCATCCAGCACGCTCAGGTGTTGCGGGCTCAGGGCGGCGAGCGCGGTTTCGATACGCTGTTGCATGGTCATTCCTGCTTACTTCTTCTTGGCCGGTGCGGCGGCTTTTGGCGTCAGCTCGTTGGTCATGTCTTCCAACAGCTTGTTCACTACCGGCACGGCGCTTTCCAGTTTGGCCTGGGTCATCTGAGCCGATTGCTGGGTCAGTTGCGGCATTTTTTCCAGGACCTTCTTGCCCAGCGGCGACTGGTAGAACGCAACCAGGTCCTTGAGCTCGGACTCGCTGAAATTGGTGGTGTAGAGCTTGACCATGTCCGGTTTCAGCTTCGGCCAGCCGATGGCCTGATCGAGCGCGGCGTTGGCCTTGGCCTGGTAGCTGTCCAGTACGGACTGCTTGGCGGCAGGCGCCTTGGTCTGTTCGAAACGCTGGGCGAACATTTGTTGCACTTGCATGTACACCGGGGTTCCCAGCTTGTCGGCATGGGCCAGGGTAAGAAAGGCTTCGGCACTGGCGTTGTGGCTGGCGGTATCGGCAAAAACCTGGCCGCTGGCGCAAACCAGAGCAACCGCGGTACAGATGGCACGAAGACGAGTCATCGAGTTTCCTTTTCTACAGGCGAGGTAAGACCCCAAGGGCGACCATTCTGCGCCTAAAAAACCTCGCGGCTCAACCCCAGGCCTTGTCGGACAAGGATCAGCGCCGCTTTAATCCGATGAAAAGTCTTTTATGGAACCCCCCTGCCCCATCACGGCCTAAACTGCGCTGACTGACTTCAAGGAGAGTGCCCGATGAGCCGTATCGAAACCGACAGCCTGGGAGACGTTCACGTCCCGGATGACGCTTACTGGGGCGCCCAGACCCAACGTTCGCTGGTGAATTTTGCCATTGGCGAGCAACGCATGCCGCTGGCAGTGCTGCACGCCCTGGCCCTGATCAAGAAAGCCGCCGCGCGCGTCAACGACCGCAACGGCGACCTGCCCGCCGACATCGCCCGCCTGATCGAACAGGCCGCCGACGAAGTGCTCGCCGGTACTCATGACGACCAGTTCCCGCTTGTGGTATGGCAGACCGGCAGTGGCACCCAGAGCAACATGAACGCCAACGAAGTGATCGCCGGACGCGCCAACGAACTGGCGGGCAACAACCGCGGCGGCAAGAGCCCGGTGCATCCCAACGACCATGTGAACCGCTCACAAAGCTCCAACGACTGCTTCCCCACCGCCATGAGCATCGCCACCGTAAAAGCGGTGCACGAACAATTGCTGCCGGCGATCACGGTATTGTCCGGCGGCCTGGCGGAGCTGGCGGCGCGGCACATGAAGCTGGTCAAGACCGGCCGCACCCACATGATGGACGCCACGCCGATCACCTTCGGCCAGGAACTCTCGGCCTTCATCGCCCAGCTCGACTATGCCGAACGCGCCATCCGCAGTGCCCTGCCCGCCGTGTGCGAGCTGGCCCAGGGCGGCACTGCCGTCGGCACCGGACTCAACTCGCCCCACGGTTTTGGCGAAGCGATCGCCGCCGAGCTGGCTGCCCTTTCCGGCTTGCCGTTCGTGACCGCGCCGAACAAATTCGCAGCCCTCTCCGGCCACGAACCGCTGGTGACGCTGCACGGCGCGCTGAAAACCCTGGCTGTGGCCCTGATGAAGATCGCCAACGACCTGCGCCTGCTCGGCTCCGGCCCCCGCGCCGGCCTGGCCGAAGTCAAACTGCCGGCCAACGAACCCGGCAGCTCGATCATGCCCGGCAAGGTCAACCCCACCCAATGCGAAGCCCTGTCGATGCTGGCCTGCCAGGTGCTGGGCAACGACGTCACCATCGGCATCGCCGCCAGCCAGGGCCACCTGCAGCTCAACGTGTACAAGCCGGTGATCATCCACAACCTGCTCGAATCCATCCGCCTGCTGGCCGACGGCTGCAACAACTTCCAGGAACACTGCATCGCAGGTCTTGAACCGGACGCCGAACAAATGGCCGAACACCTGGAACGCGGCCTGATGCTCGTCACCGCGTTGAACCCACACATCGGCTACGACAAGTCCGCACAGATCGCCAAAAAAGCCTATGCCGAAGGCCTGACCCTACGCCAGGCCGCACTGGACCTGGGCTACCTCACCGACGAAGAATTCGACAAATGGGTACGCCCTGAAAACATGCTGGAAGCCGGCCATTAAAAAGCCCTTGATCTTGATCTTGATCTGCTTTTGATCTTGACCTTGATCCCAGGCGCCCCGTCAACCACGCTGGCCGCACGCAGGCTTGAATCCGTGGGTAACCCGGCAGGACGCCGGGTTAGCCGCACTGGGCCAGGGATGGCCCATTGCGGCGGCCCACGGATTCAAGCCTGCGTGCGGGCACACCGAGCATTAGCGAGGTGCCGAGTGGTGGGGCAAGAGCCCTTTTGGTTACTTTTGGGGCTCTTTTCCAAAAGTGACCCGCTGTAAGAGCGGAACCAATACCCGCCATAACCGCAGCAACGGATATGTACACAACCAAACCACCATCGGGAGCAAGCCCCCTCCCACATTAGGAAGCCAGTCTTAACCGACGAGCCCTGAGCCCGGCAATCAAAGAAGGCGCCAAAGCGACCATCGCCGACCCCATCACCACCACCAACGCCCCAAAATACCCCAACGCATTAATCTCCTCAGCCTGCACAAACCCAGGCCACCACCACGCCGCCAACGCTACCGCTATAAACGTCACCAACGGCGTCAACGCCAACGTCGCACTCACCCGGGAAGCTTCCCAGTGCGCCAGCGCCTCCGCAAACGCCCCATACGCCATCAACGTGTTCATGCAGCACGCCAGCAACAACACCCCCTGCAACGGACTCAACGCCAACGCCTCCAGCGGCTGCGCCCACGGCGTCAACAACGCCGCGCAAAACAGATAAATCACCATCATCACCTGCAGCGAATTCCACACCGTCAGCAACTGCTTCTGCCCCAGCGCATAAAACACCCAGATCGTGGTCGCCAACAGCACCGTCAACACCCCGGCGGTATAAGTGCCCATGGACGTGAGCAGCTCCGCCAGGCGCTGATTGAAGAACAACCCGAAACCCACAATCAACACGACCAACCCCACGCCTTGCCCAAGGCTGAAGCGCTCCTTGAACACAAACACACTGGCGACCATCAGAAAGATCGGCCCCATCTGCACCACCAGTTGCGCGGTGCCGGGGCTGAGCATTTTCAGGCCCACCAGGTACAGCACGTAGTTGCCCACCAGTCCGCACACCGCCATTGCTACCAACCCGCCACCTCTGGCGCCCAGCACCTTCAAGCTGGGCAAACGCCGGGTCGCCGCCAGGTAGATGAACAGGCAACCGCCGGCCACCATCAGGCGAAACCAGGTGACGGTGATCGGGTCCATCACCTGCAAGACCTGTTTGAGCTTGATCGGGAGAATGCCCCAGAGCAATGCGGTCAGCAGGGTCAGGAGAAAACCGTAGACCCAGCGACCGGAAGATATGTGCATGAGTTGCCCCAAATGCCTGAGGTAGAAGAGCCTGCATTCTAGGGCCAAGCAAACAGATCGGGCTATGCCCTAATGCCGTTCAGGCAAGCGCAGATTCCCTGTGGCGAGCAGGCTTGTCCTGCGTTGGGCTGCGCAGCAGCCCCCAAAGCCAGGCGCTGAGCCGTATCAGGTACACCGCGTTTTGCTCGATGGGGGGCGCTTCGCACCCCAACGCGGGGCAAGCCCGCTCGCCACAATAAGCCCACACATTTTCCTTAACTGAACGGCATTAGGGCTTGCCCCAATGCCGTTCAGCTAAGCGCAGATTCCCTGTGGCGAGCAGGCTTGTCCTGCGTTGGGCTGCACAGCAGCCCCAAAGCCAGGCGCTGAGCCGTATCAGGTACACCGCGTTTTGCTCGATGGGGGGCGCTTCGCACCCCAACGCGGGGCAAGCCCGCTCGCCACAATAAGCCCACACATTTTCCTTAACTGAACGGCATTAGGGCTTGCCCCAATGCCGCTCAGCTAAGCGCAGATTCCCTGTGGCGAGCAGGCTTGTCCTGCGTTGGGCTGCGCAGCAGCCCCAAAGCCAGGCGCTGAGCCGTATCAGGTACACCGCGTTTTGCTCGATGGGGGGCGCTTCGCACCCCAACGCGGGGCAAGCCCGCTCGCCACAATAAGCCCACACATTTTCCTTAACTGAACGGCATTAGGGCTTGCCACAGAGGCGCCAGTTTGCTGCGCGACAGCGCTGGTTCAGCGCACGGCTTCAAAGAGTCCGCTCGCGCCCATGCCGCCGCCCACGCACATGGTGACGATGCCATAGCGCAAACGACGTCGCTGCAGTTCGCGCACCAGATGCCCCACTTGCCTCGAACCGGTCATGCCGAACGGGTGGCCGATAGCGATAGCGCCGCCATTGACGTTGTACCTGGCATTGTCGATTTCCAGCCGGTCACGCGCATACAGGCACTGGGACGCGAACGCTTCGTTGAGCTCCCACAAGTCGATATCCGCCACCTGCAAGCCCTTCGCCTTGAGCAGTTTGGGCACCGAGAACACCGGCCCGATGCCCATCTCGTCGGGTTCGCAGCCGGCCACGGTAAAGCCACGGAAAAACGCCTTGGGCTTGAGCCCCAGTGCCAGCGCTTTCTCCAGGCTCATCACCAGCGTCATCGATGCGCCATCGGACAACTGCGAGGCATTGCCCGCCGTCACCGAGCCGTCTTCGGCAAACACCGGCTTCAAACCGCTGAGGCTGGCCAGGGTGGTGTCGGGTCGGTTGCAGTCGTCGCGGTCGACCACACCGTCGAGGATCTGCACGCCGCCCGTGTCCTTATCCTCGACCCGGTACTTGACCGCCATCGGCACGATTTCATCATCGAACAGGCCATCCGCCTGCGCCTGCGCGGTGCGCTGCTGGCTTTGCAGCGCATACGCGTCCTGCGCTTCACGGCTGACGTGGTAGCGGCGCGCGACGATTTCGGCGGTCTGGCCCATGGGAAAATAGATGCCCGGCACCTGTTCCTTGAGCAACGGATTGATCAGGTTGTCAGTGTTGATGCTCTTGAGAGTCAGGCTGATGGACTCGACGCCGCCGGCGACAATGATCTCGCTGCAGCCCGAGGCAATCTGGTTGGCCGCCATGGCAATCGCCTGCAGGCCGGATGAGCAAAAGCGGTTGAGCGTCATCCCCGCCGTACCGGTGCCCAACCGCGACAGCACCGCCACGTTGCGCCCGATGTTTTGGCCCTGGGCGCCTTCGTTGGAGGCCGCGCCGACGATGCAGTCTTCCACCGTCGCCGGGTCAATGCCGTTGCGGGTGAGCAGCGCGTTGACGCAATGGGCCGCCATGTCATCCGGGCGAGTCTGGTTGAACTTGCCGCGAAAGGACTTGGCCAGGCCGGTTCGCACGCTGTCGACGATCACTACTTCACGCATGGGCTACCTCGATCTTGTGGTTGTTGGCAGATCAATCGAGGATAGATCCAGACCTGCCCCACCGCGATGATCATTCACCCGGCCTATACAAAAGCATGGTGATCAGGCTGCCTGTGGCAAGCGGCTGACAGTTATTTCTTTTTCTTCTTCCCGCGCTTGCCAGCGTGCTCGAACGCCTCTTCCAGCGCCCGGTTGATCGTGCGCAACACCTTGACCCGCGCCCAGCGCTTGTCGTTGGCCTCCACCAGCGTCCAGCACGCAACCTCGGTGCTGGTACGGTCGACCATATCGCCGACGGCGGTGCGGTAGGCGTCCCACTTGTCGCGGTTGCGCCAGTCGTCCTCGGTGATCTTGAAGCGCTTGAACGGAATCTCCTCGCGCGCCTGGAAGCGTTCGAGCTGGGTCTGCTTGTCGATGGCCAGCCAGAACTTGACCACGATCACCCCGGCGTCGCGCAGTTGCTCTTCGAAGTCGTTGATCTCGCCATAGGCGCGCATCCAGTCGGCCGGGGTGCAGAAACCCTCGACCCGCTCCACCAGCACACGGCCGTACCACGAGCGGTCGAACACGGTGAACATGCCGCGCGCCGGAATTTTCTGCCAGAAGCGCCACAGGTAAGGCTGGGCGCGCTCGTCTTCGCTGGGCGCGGCAATCGGCACGATGTGGTACTGGCGCGGGTCCAGCGCGGCGGCGACCCGGCGGATGGCGCCGCCCTTGCCTGCTGCGTCGTTGCCTTCGAACACAGTGACCAGCGCGTGGCTGCGCATGCGCTTGTCACGCATCAGGCCAGAGAAGCGCGCCTGCTCGGTAATCAGTTGTTCTTCGTAATCGTCCTTGTCCAGGCTCACTGTCATGTCGAGGCTGTCGAGCAGGCTTTTTTGATCGACCGAGGCCAGCAACGGTGCGGGGTTCATGCCACTGGTTTTGGCCTTGGGCAACGTCAATGCACTGTGCAGGCCCTCGAGGAGAATTTTGCCCACGGTGAGGCTGCGGTAGTGCGCGTCGGCGCCCTCGATCACGTGCCACGGCGCATAGTCGCGGCTGGTGCGACGCAGGATGCGTTCGCCAAAATGGACAAACTTGTCGTAAGTCTTCGATTGCTGCCAGTCCAGCGGGCTGATGCGCCAGCTGTGCAGCGGGTCGTCGGCCAACGATTTGAGCCGCGCCTTCATCTGTTTTTTGGACAGGTGGAACCAGAACTTGAAGATCAGCGCGCCTTCGTCACACAGCATTTTCTCCAGCCGCTCGGCACCGGCAATGGCCTGGTCGAGCCGGGCATCCTTGATCTGCCCGTGCACCCGGCCCTGCAGCATCTGGCTGTACCAGTTGCCGAAGAAAATGCCCATGCGCCCCTTGGCCGGGAGCTGACGCCAGTAGCGCCAGGCCGGCGGGCGCGCCAGTTCTTCGTCGGTCTGCTGGTCGAAGGTGCGCACCTCGATCAGGCGCGGGTCCATCCATTCGTTGAGCAGCTTGACGGTTTCGCCCTTGCCGGCGCCTTCGATGCCGTTGATGAGGATGATCACCGGGAAGCGTTTCTGCTGGTGCAGCTCGTACTGCACGTCCAGCAGCGCTTCACGCAGCGCGGGAACCTCTGCCTCGTAGGTGTCTTTGTCGATGGCGTGACCGATTTCGGCGGATTCGAACATGGGCAGCTCCGTTTCAAGATGGCTCAAGACTAGTGGATTGGGCAACGACACGCGGGAGGAAATTCCACCGGCGCCTGTCACGGGGCAAATCATTGCCGGACGATCGGCTAGAATGGCCACCTTGCCTTTGCCGAGCCGCCCATGAACCCCGTAACCCACGCCCAGCTCGACTGGGACGACCAAGGTCGCCCGCACTCGCGGGTCTTCGACGACGTGTACTTCTCCGACCAGTCGGGCCTTGCAGAAACCCGCTATGTGTTTCTTGAGCAGAACCGCCTGCAGGAACGCTTTGCTGCCTTGCCTGCGGGCGGGCGGCTGGTGATCGGCGAGACCGGTTTTGGCACCGGGCTGAATTTTCTATGCGCCTGGCAGTTGTTCGAACAGCACGCCATGGCGGGCGCGCGCCTGCATTTTGTCAGCGTCGAAAAATACCCGCTGAGCCACGCCGACCTGCAACGCGCCCTCGCCCTCTGGCCGGAACTTGCGCCGTTCGCCGAACAACTGCTGGCCCACTACATTGCCATCCACCAGGGCTTCCAGCGGCTGGTGCTGGACAATGGCCGCGTGACCCTGACCCTGTTGATCGGCGACGCCCTGGAGCAGTTGCCGCAACTGGACGCACAGATCGATGCGTGGTTTCTCGACGGTTTTGCCCCGGCGAAAAACCCGGACATGTGGACCGCCGAGCTGTTCGCCGAACTGGCACGCCTGGCCGCGCCGGGGTCGACCATCAGCACCTTCACCAGCACCGGCTGGGTACGCCGGCTGATCAATGCCGCCGGGTTCAAGATGAAACGCACGCCGGGCATCGGGCATAAATGGGAAATCCTGCGCGGTGAGTTTCTTGGCTGGCCCGCCGACACCCCGGCAGCGCCGGGCATCAAGCCGTGGTTCGCCCGCCCTCCCGCCGTTAGCGGTGAGCGCACGGCCCTGGTGATCGGCGCCGGCCTGGCCGGGTGCGCCACCGCTGCCAGCCTCGCGGCCCGAGGTTGGCAGGTGAGCCTGCTGGAGCGCCATGAAGCCCTGGCCCAGGAAGCCTCGGGCAACCCGCAAGGCGTGCTGTACCTCAAGCTCTCCGCGCACGGTACGGCGCTGTCGCAGATGATTCTGGCCGGGTTCGGCTACACCCGTCGCGTGCTTGAGCACCTGCAGCGCGGCGTGGCATGGGACGGCTGCGGCGTGCTGCAATTGGCCTTCGATGCCAAGGAAAGCGAGCGCCAGGCACAACTGGCCGAGGCCTTCGCGCCAGGCTTGCTGCATCAGCTCGACCGCGAACAGGCCCAGGCTCGCGCCGGGGTCGCGCTGGCCCACGGCGGGCTGTTTTTCCCGGAGGGCGGCTGGGTCCACCCGCCCGCCTTGTGTGCATGGCAAGCGCAGCGCGGCGGTATCACCGTGCTGACGCATCACGAGGTGCTGGACCTGCGCAACATCAACGGACGCTGGCAAGCCTGGGAAGGCGAGCGGCTGCTCGGCGATGCCCCGGTGGTGGTCCTGGCTGGCGCCGCCGAGGTGCAACGTTTCGCCAACCTGCCGCTCAAGCGCATCCGCGGGCAGATCACCTCGCTGGCGCAAACCGCCGAAAGCCAGGCCCTCGCCACGGTGGTCTGCGCCGAAGGCTATGTGGCACCGCCACGCCTGGGTGAGCACACCCTTGGCGCCAGCTTTGACTTCAAGAGCGATGACCTCACGCCCACCGCCGCCGAACACGCCGGCAACCTGGAACTGCTCAAGGGTATTTCCGTGGACCTGGCCCAACGCCTGCGCGTCGACAGCCTCGACCCGGCCACGGTGCAAGGCCGTGCGGCCTTTCGCTGCACCAGCCCGGACTACCTGCCGATTGTCGGGCCACTGGCCGACGCGGCCGCCTTTGACCAGGCATATGCCGGCTTGCGCAAGGATGCGCGCCAGGTGCCCGCCATCGCCTGCCCGTGGCTTGACGGCCTGTATGTCAACAGCGGCCATGGCTCGCGCGGCCTGATTACCGCGCCGTTGTCGGCCGAGCTGCTCGCCGCCTGGCTGGACAACGAGCCCTTGCCGCTGCCACGCAGCGTCGCCGAAGCCTGCCACCCCAATCGCTTTGCCGTGCGCAGCCTGATCCGCAGCCATGCGCCCGTTCCACGCTGACGGCGTTTTGCCTTATAACTTATTGTTCTAAAACTCCACGTATAGCACCGGGTCAGTTTCTGGGTACGCGCCCTCTTGGGCGTATTGAGTATTGACCCTCCCCAACGGAAAAACCGGTAAGGAATTTATGTGCGGATTAGCTGGAGAATTACGTTTCGATGCCCAACCTGCCGACCTGGCAGCGATTGAGCGCATCACCCATCACCTGGCCCCGCGTGGCCCCGATGCCTGGGGCTTTCATGCCCAGGGGCCGGTTGCCCTGGGCCATCGGCGCCTGAAGATCATGGACCTGTCGGACGGCTCGGCGCAGCCGATGATCGACGCCCAGTTGGGGCTGTCCCTGGCGTTCAACGGTGCGATCTATAACTTTCCGGAATTGCGTGAAGAGCTGGAAGCCTTGGGCTATGCCTTCTATTCCGGCGGCGACACAGAAGTGCTGCTCAAGGGCTACCACGCCTGGGGCGAAGCGCTGCTGCCCAAGCTCAACGGCATGTTCGCCTTCGCCATCTGGGAGCGTGATGCCCAGCGCCTGTTCATCGCCCGTGACCGCCTTGGCGTCAAGCCGTTGTACCTGTCGCGCACCGGTCAGCGCCTGCGTTTTGCGTCGGCATTGCCGGCACTGCTCAAGGGCGGCGACATCAACCCGATCCTCGATCCGGTGGCGCTGAACCATTACCTGAATTTCCACGCCGTGGTGCCTGCGCCGCGCACGTTGCTGGCGGGCATTGAGAAACTGCCCCCGGCGAGCTGGATGCGCATCGACGCCAACGGCACCACCGAACAGAAAACCTGGTGGACGTTGCCCTACGGTCCCCATGACGATGAAAAAAACCTGACGTTGCAGGACTGGACCGACCGTGTCCTCGACAGCACCCGCGACGCCGTGGCCATTCGTCAACGGGCGGCAGTGGACGTGGGCGTGCTGCTCTCCGGCGGCGTCGATTCGAGCATGCTCGTCGGCCTGCTGCGCGAAGTGGGCGTGCAGGACCTGTCGACCTTCTCCATCGGCTTTGAAGATGCCGGCGGCGAGCGCGGCGACGAATTCCAGTATTCGGACCTGATCGCCAAGCATTACGGCACGCGCCATCACCAATTGCGCATTGCCGAAAGCGAGATCATCGAACAGCTGCCGGCGGCGTTCCGCGCCATGAGCGAGCCGATGGTCAGCCACGACTGCATTGCCTTCTACCTGCTGTCGCGGGAAGTGGCCAAGCATTGCAAGGTGGTGCAGAGCGGCCAGGGCGCCGACGAACTGTTTGCCGGCTACCACTGGTACCCGCAGGTGGACGGCGCCAGCGATCCCTACGCGGCCTATCGCGAGGCGTTCTTCGACCGCAGCTACGACGATTACGCCGCCACCGTCGCGCCGAAATGGCTGACCGCCAACGACGCCGCCGGGGATTTTGTGCGTGAACACTTTGCAATGCCCGGTGCCGATGCCGCCGTGGACAAGGCCCTGCGCCTGGACAGCACGGTGATGCTGGTGGACGACCCGGTCAAACGCGTCGACAACATGACCATGGCCTGGGGCCTGGAAGCGCGCACGCCGTTTCTGGACTATCGCCTGGTGGAACTGTCGGCGCGGGTGCCGGGTAAATTCAAGCTGCCCGATGGCGGCAAGCAGGTGTTGAAAGAGGCGGCGCGCCGGGTGATCCCGAGCGAAGTCATCGACCGCAAAAAAGGCTATTTCCCGGTGCCGGGCCTCAAGCATTTGCAGGGCGACACCTTGAACTGGGTGCGCGAACTGTTGCTGGACCCGAGCCAGGATCGCGGCCTGTTCAAGCCGGCCATGCTCGACCGCCTGCTGACCGACCCGCAGGGCCAACTGACCCCGCTGCGCGGCTCCAAGCTGTGGCAACTGGCGGCGCTGAACCTGTGGCTCAGCGAACAAGGAATCTGATTGATGAAACAGAACGCCGCGGCGTACAGCCAACGCTTGCTCAAGGGCCAGGCGCCGACCTATGAGCGCCTGCAAGCCCGCCTGGCCGAGGACGGCAACCCGCAGAGCCCCGGCCATATCGCGGTGCATTGCGGCTGGGGACGGCTGTTGATCGGCCATACCTTCCCGGACCCGGCGAGCCTGGCCGAGGAACTGCTCAATGAACAAGCCGGTGAGCGCGATATTGCGTTGTATGTGGCCGCGCCCCAGCAGATCCTCGGGATTGATCCGCAGCAGTTGTTCCTCGATCCGTCCGACACCTTGCGCCTGTGGTTCAGCGACTATCGCCCGGCCACCCGGGTGTTTCGCGGCTTTCGCATTCGTCGGGTGCAGAATGAGGCGGACTGGCAGGCGGTCAACCGCCTCTACCAGGGACGCGGCATGTTGCCGGTCGATACCGAACGCCTCACCCCGCGTCATCAGGGCGGCCCGGTGTACTGGCTGGCCGAGGACGAAGACAGCGGCGCAGTGATCGGCAGCGTGATGGGCCTCAATCACCAGAAAGCCTTCAACGACCCGGAGAACGGTTGCAGCCTGTGGTGCCTGGCGGTCGATCCGCAGTGCACGCGCCCAGGCGTGGGCGAGGTGCTGGTGCGCCACCTGGTGGAGCACTTCATGAGCCGTGGCCTGAGCTACCTCGACCTGTCGGTGCTGCACGATAACCGCCAGGCCAAGAGCCTCTACGCCAAGCTGGGCTTTCGCGCGCTGACCACCTTTGCGATCAAGCACAAGAACGGCATCAACCAGCCGCTGTTTCTCGGCCCGGGCCCGCAGGCGGGGTTCAACCCGTATGCGCGGATCATTGTCGAAGAGGCGCATCGGCGCGGTATCGATGTGCAGGTGGACGACGCCGACGCCGGCCTGTTCACCCTCAGCCACGGCGGGCGCCGCGTGCGTTGTCGCGAATCGTTGAGCGACCTGACCAGCGCCATCAGCATGACGTTGTGTCAGGACAAGAGCCTGACCCACAAGGTGCTCAAGGCTGCCGGTTTGAACGTGCCCTCGCAACAACTGGCGGGCAGTGCCGATGACAATCTGGAGTTTCTCGACGAACACCAGCGCATCGTGGTCAAGCCGCTCGACGGCGAACAGGGCCACGGCGTGGCGGTGGACCTGCGCACCATTGAAGAGGTGCAGCAGGCCATCGAAGCGGCGCGTGCGTTCGACAGCCGTATTTTGCTCGAAAGCTTTCACGAAGGCCTGGACCTGCGCATTCTGGTGATCGGTTTTGAAGTGGTGGCCGCAGCGATCCGCCGCCCTGCCGAAGTCAAAGGTGATGGTCAGCATTCCATCGGTGCGCTGATCGAGGCTCAGAGTCGGCGGCGCCAGGCCGCGACCGATGGCGAAAGTAAAATTCCCGTGGATGCGGAAACCGAACGCACCCTGCACGCCGCCGGCTACGACTACAGCAGCATCCTGCCCCGAGGCCAGACCCTGGCCGTGCGCCGCACCGCCAACCTGCACACCGGCGGCTGCCTGGAAGACGTGACCGCGATCCTGCACCCGACGCTGGTGGACGCTGCCGTGCGGGCCGCTCGCGCCCTGGACATTCCCATGGTGGGCCTGGACCTGATGGTGCCCGCCGCCGATCAACCCGAGTATGTATTTATCGAGGCCAACGAACGGGCCGGCCTGGCCAATCATGAGCCGCAGCCGACTGCCGAGAAATTTGTGGATCTGTTGTTTCCCCACAGCCAGTCAACGGTTTGAGAGAGGCGTTGCCTGATCGGCCGCCTCGCGGGCAAGCCCGCTCCCACAGGCTGACCGCATGCCACTGTGGAAACCGGCTTGCCCGCGAAGGCGCCGATACCGGCGCCACCCTTCCTCAGGCCTGCCACTTCAACAGGAGTCCTTATGACCCGAACCATCCCCGAACCGGACCTGAATTACCTGCAGAAAGTCCTGCTGGAAATGCTCGCCATTCCCAGCCCCACCGGTTTCACCGACACCATCGTGCGCTATGTCGCCGAGCGCCTGGAAGAACTCGGCATTCCGTTTGAAATGACTCGGCGCGGCACCATTCGCGCCACCCTCAAGGGCCAGAAAAACAGCCCCGATCGGGCCGTGTCGGCGCACCTGGACACCATCGGCGCCGCCGTGCGGGCGATCAAGGACAACGGTCGCCTGACCCTGGCCCCGGTGGGTTGCTGGTCGAGCCGATTCGCCGAAGGCAGCCGCGTCAGCCTGTTCACCGATAACGGCGTGATCCGTGGCAGCGTGTTGCCGCTGATGGCCTCCGGACACGCGTTCAACACTGCCGTCGACGAAATGCCGGTGAGCTGGGACCACGTGGAACTGCGCCTGGACGCCTACTGCGCGACCCGTGCCGACTGCGATTCGCTGGGCATCAGCGTGGGCGACTACGTAGCCTTCGACCCGCTGCCCGAGTTCACCGAGAGCGGGCATATCAGCGCGCGACATCTGGACGACAAGGCCGGCGTGGCCGCCCTGCTCGCGGCACTCAAGGCGATCATCGACAGCGGCGAGCCGTTGCTGATCGACTGCCACCCGCTGTTCACCATCACCGAGGAGACCGGCAGCGGTGCCGCGGCCGCCCTGCCGTGGGACGTGAGTGAGTTTGTCGGCATCGATATCGCCCCGGTCGCACCCGGGCAGCACTCCAGCGAACATGCGGTGAGTGTGGCGATGCAGGATTCCGGCGGGCCGTATGACTACCACCTGTCGCGTCATCTCCTGCGCCTGGCGGCGGACAACGACCTGCCGGTGCGCCGCGACCTGTTCCGCTATTACTTCAGCGATGCGCACTCGGCGGTGACCGCCGGCCACGACATTCGCACCGCCCTGCTGGCGTTTGGTTGCGACGCGACCCACGGTTATGAGCGCACCCACATCGACAGCCTGGCCGCGTTGAGCCGTCTGCTGGGCGCCTACATCCTCAGCCCGCCGGTGTTCGCCAGCGATGCGCAACCGGCCCAGGGTTCACTGGACCGGTTCAGTCATCAGATCGAGCATGAAACGCAGATGGAGAGCGACACGCGCGTGCCGTCGGTGGACAGCCTGGTCGGGAACAAGACCTGATACTGGCAACTCGGGGCCCGGCGCAGTAGCATCGCCGGGACCCGCTACCTGAGGCTTGTATGCTGATTCCCTACGATGCACTTGAAGTCGACACCCTGACCCGCCTCATCGAAGATTTCGTGACCCGCGACGGCACCGATAACGGTGACGACACGCCCCTGGAAACCCGTGTATTGCGCGTGCGCCAGGCGCTGACCAAGGGCCAGGCGCTGATCGTGTTCGACCCCGACAGCGAGCAATGCCAGTTGATGCTCAAGCACGATGTGCCCAAGCATCTGTTTGACTGACACCCTGCAATCAGGGATTGGGCACCGGCACCGGATGGGTGTTGGCGTCCTGGCTACGCTGGATTTTCCGGTAGACCTCGGCGCGATGGACGTTGACGCCCGCCGGCGCCGCAACGCCAAACCTCACCTGGCCTCCATTGAGTTCAAGAATGTGCAGAGCGATGTCATCGCCGATGGCGATGATTTCGCCCACTGCGCGGCTTAATACCAGCATGTCGATTGTCCTTTTCGAATGACAGGACATTGACCATGCGCGCACGGGGCGTGTCGCGACAATGGTGCGCGATCAAATCAGGCCTTACCTACACCTGCGGGTAATTTGCCTGACAGACCACGCCTAAATCAGCCTTTAACAGCCTGCGCCTTGGCGCGCATCTTGTCGGCCATGGTGGTCATTTCGTCATACAGCAACTGGGGATTTTTCTGCTTCAATACCCAGGCCATACGCCCCTGCTCGTGGGGCAGAATCATGAACTCGCCTGCGGCCACGCGCTGGTAGATGTAATCGGCAATGTCCGCCGCCGAAATCGGTGAGCTTTCGAGCAACTTGCCTACCTGCGCTTTCATCGCCGGGGTGGGCCCGCGAAACGAATCCAGCAGGTTGGTCTGGAAAAACGACGGGCACACCACGTGCACGCCCACTTCCTGCTGCTTGAGTTCCACCAGCAGGCTTTCCGACAGCGCCACCACGCCGGCCTTGGCCACGTTGTAGTTGCTCATCGCTGGCCCCTGCATCAAGGCAGCCATTGACGCGATATTGATGATGCGGCCCTTGCTCTTCTCCAGCAGCGGGAGGAACGCTTTGCAGCCCTTGACAACGCCCATCAGATTGATCGCGATCTGCCAGTCCCAGTCTTCCAGAGACAGCTCGGCGAAGAAGCCACCCGAGGCCACGCCGGCATTGTTGACGATCACATCGATGCCACCCAGCTTGACCTCGCACGCCTGGGCCAGGGCGGTGAGCTGGCTGTAGTCGCGCACGTCGCAGCGCTGGGTGAAGCCATCACCGCCCGCCTCGCGTACCCTTTTCAAGGTGTCCTGCAGGCCCGGCTCGCTGACGTCCGACAAGGCCAGCTGCCACCCCTCACGGGCCCAGCGCAGAGCGATTTCACGACCCAGGCCGGACCCGGCGCCAGTGATCATCATGCGATTTTGCATAGGAGAGCTGCCTTGTGGTTCACGGAAGAAGTGAGCGGCAGTGTAGCGAAGGATTTTGCGCCAACCACGCACCATCAGGGTGATGAATGCCCCAGGCAAACCGTCGGCCCGGTCGGCTGCCGATCTATTGCTCAGAGGCGATTTTTTCAACTAAGGGAAAAGTTTTTTGTTCGGTGAAAAAGAAATAAGCAACTAATCGAAATACTTTAAAAAATTACTGAATTTTTTATCACACCCTCTAGTCCGAGTTGTTAAGGCGTACGCAATTAACGGTGCGAGCCTCTTGATAAATAACCGGTCTCGCTGAAGGCCTATAAGGAAATAAAACCATGAGCCTCATTCTGATCATTATCCTGATTCTGCTGCTGGTCGGCGGTCTGCCCGTGTTCCCGCACTCGCGTAACTGGGGCTACGGCCCGTCGGGTATCCTGGGTGTTGTGCTGGTAGTACTGGTGGTGTTGTTGTTGCTCGGCCGCATCTAAAAGCCGGACAAAAAAAGAGGCCTTTTAAAGGCCTCTTTTTTATTGCCCGTGAATCAGTCGGGCTTGCCGTCCACTACGCCGGCGGTGTTATCCAACAGGCTCTTGGTGGCCGTTTGCAGGAACGATTCAAGTTTCTGCTTCAACGCGGCTTCGTCCGGCGATTCAGCGATCACTTTACCGGTCGGGTTCGCGCCCAGTTCGTATTGCCACAACTTCGGCGGCATCTCCTTGGGCAATACCAGTACGCGGTCGCCGGTGAGCAAGGCCACGGTCTGGTCGCTGCCCGAAGGTTTGATCACGCCGAAGCCCTTGTCGCCTTCCGGCAGGTTCAGCAGGTCGCGGCCCCAGCACTGGTGCAGGGTGTCGCCACCGAGGCGGCCCATGATGGTCGGCACGATGTCGATCTGGGTGCCCACGGTGTGGTCACGCTCGCCGAATTTTTCCTGCATGCCCGGTGCAATCATCAGCATCGGCACGTTGAAACGGCCCAGGTCCATTTCGGTGATCTGCTGCTCGTTGCCAAACCCGTGGTCACCGACGATCACGAACAGTGTTTCCTTGAAGTACGGCTCCTTGCGCGCCTTTTCAAAGAACTGGCCCAGGGCCCAGTCGGAGTAGCGCATCGCCGTCAAATGCTCGTCGAGGCTGCCACGGCCAGTGACTTTGTCCACCGGCAAAGGGTTGGGCAACGCGTACGGCGTGTGGTTGGACAGGGTTTGCAGCAGCGCGTAGAACGGCTTGCCGCCTTCACGGGCTTTGAGCTCTTCGAGGCCACGGTTGAACATGTCCTGGTCGGACACGCCCCACGTCGGGTCGGAGAACACCGGGTCGACGAAGTCGTTGCGCCCGATGAAGTTGGTCATGCCCTGATTGCTGAAGAAGCCCGACTGGTTGTCCCAGGCGAAATCGCCGTTGTAGACATACACATCGTTGAAGTCACGCGCGCTGAGCAACTGCGGCAGGCCCGACAGCTTGTGGCTGCCTTCCGGGGTCTGCATCAGGTATTCGAAACCCGGCAGGTTCGGGAAGCAGGCCATGGTGGCGAACATACCCTGGTGGGTGTGGGTGCCGTTGGAGAAGAAGCGGTCGAACAGCAGGCCTTCCTTGGACAGTTTGTCGAAGTAAGGCGTGATGTTGCCCGGGCGGCCCAATGCGCCCACCGAGTGACCGGCGAAGCTTTCCATCAGGATCACCACGACGTTCTTGATCGGCAGGGTCTTCTCGGCCGGTGGCGTGTAGTCGCGGCGCACAGCGGCTGTGTCGGTATCCACCAGTTTTTCGCTCGGCAGTACCAGCATGTCGCGCACGGTCTGAGTCGCCAACGGCTGTTCCAGGGTGGCTTTCCACACGTTGTCGCGATGCTCGGAGAAACGTGCCTTGGCGGCGCCGATCAACGACAGCGTACCGTTGAGGCCCAACTGGTTGGCGAAGTTGGAATCGGTGGTGTACACGTCACCCCAGCGCAGCGGCGGGCCCTGGCGCAGGGTGCCACGGGCGGCGACCACGGCGATCAGCAGGCACACCACAAACACGGCGATGCGGCTGTACCACTGCGCCACCTGGCGGGTGCCGATACTGCCGCCGCTGAACGGGCCGCGCGGACGGGTGGCGCGGTCGGCGCCCTTGAACGCCATACTCAGGATCAGCGTGCCCACGGCCCAGGCCAGCAGGTAGCGCACCACCGGAAAACCGTACCAGAGCATGCTCACTACGGTCTTGGGATCTTCCTTGACGTACTGGAACACCAGGCCGTTGAGGCGCTGGTGGAACTCGCGGTAGAAGTCCATCTCCATCAGGCCCAGGAACAGCGCGATGCTCGAGGCAACGGTGAGCCAGCAACGGAAGAACCCGCGCGCCGCCATGGCTCGCACGCTGAACAGCGCCAGCAACAACGGGATCAGCAGGTACACCACCAGGCGCAGATCCAGACGCAGGCCATTGGCGAACGCTTCGAGGAAGGTCGCGGCCGGCGTGTCGAGGATCATCTCGCGGTTGTAGACCAGCAGCGCCAGGCGCAGCAGGGAGAACATCACCATCATGACCAGTGCACAGAGCAGCGTGTAAGCCAGATGGGATTTGACGGTCGGTTGCAGCAGGCGATTCGAAGCTCGCTGCTGACTCAGGGCGTCCGGGTTTGCCATGTCGTTTTCAGGACCCATTGGAAGTTAAGTGACGAAGCATTGCAGTGGCGCGAATGGTGCCCGATCAGTGCCGGCAAGGCTATTAATTACTGAACGAGTAACGCTACCACGCCTTTAAAAGCGCCCAGGGCAGGCCCGTGGCCGGAGGATAGAGCCAGCGAATTCTCTTGGATGAAATGTGAAAATTCTGTGCAGCGAATATTTCGACACACAAATCTCCCCTGGCACCGTAATGCAAATGTGGGAGGGGGCTTGCTCCCGGTAGTGGTGTTTCAGTACCAGATTGACTGGCTGATACACCGCTACCGGGAGCAAGCCCCCTCCCACACTTACCGTGCCCGCTCCCGCTATAGAGGGGTGTCAGATCCGCACGTTGCCCCGTGGCCCGGCGATTGCCCAGATGATCAGGCCAAGCACAGGCAGCAGCAGGATCAACAGGATCCACAACACTTTGGCGCCGGTACTTGCGCCGCTTTTGAACACGTTGATGATCGCCCAGATATCCAACGCCAGGATGATCAGGCCAATCAGGCCATTAAAGGTAGAACCCATGGTGTCGCTCCTTAAGTGAGGTCATGCCTGCTTAGGATAGGCGCTGCCAGCCATCGTTCCGTTTTAATTCAGACGTGTACGGCCACACGCAGGGCTTCCAGGGCCGGTTCAGCCTGGATGCCGACCTCGGCGCAGCGTTGCAAGACGTGCGGCAGGTGATTGCCATGCACCAGCACCACCTGGATGGCGTCATCCAGCAACTGGCTGAAATTCACCAGCACATAGCCACCGTCTTCGGCACTCAACGCGCTCATCTGGATCTGAATGCGATTGAGCGCCGTGAGGTCGTCGGCCTTGGCCAGTTGCTTGGGCTTGAGGTTGAACGCCACGCCAGGGCCGAACGAGGCAACGATCTGCGCGAACAGATCGGCATAACTGTCGGCCTGGAACAGCACCGTGTCCGGCAGGCTGCCGACCACCACCCACTCGCCAAGGGGGATTGGGAAGCTGTCGTCGTAGTTGATGTCCGGGTTCGCCGCCAAAAACGCCGCCGGATCGGCATACGCCTGGGCGGCCTCATCGGCAATGCGCGCCACCTCGTCCTCGCCCATGACGCCGGCGCTGATGTGGCTGATGAGTTCGACGAGGGCGGTTTTCATGGGGCAATCCTGTGGCGGGCGGGTTTTGGAGGGCGCAAAGCCTACACCAGTTTCTGTAACTTCGCCGCCGCATCCACCGCGCCCATGGTCTGCGCCGCCGCCAGCGCCGTGGCGCCCTGCGCATCGGTCGCCTTGGGATTGGCGCCCTGCTCCAGCAGGTAGTCGAGCATTTCGATACGGTTGAACATCGCGGCCATCATCAATGCGGTACGGCCATCGGAGGATGCGGCCTCCAGCGGGGTGCCACCTTCTATGAGCGCCTTGACCACGGCCATATGGCCCTTGAACGCCGCGCCGGCAATCGGCAGTTGGTTCTTGTCGTTGGCAATCAGCGGGTCGGCCTTGAATTCGAGCAGCACTTTTACCGCGTCGGCGTGGCCGTGGTAGGCCGCGAGCATCAGCAAGGTGTCGCCATTGTGATTGCGCAAGTTGGCGGGCAACCCCTTGGCCAGCAGCGCGGCGAGCATGGCGGCGTCGCCTTTGCGGGCAACATCGAAGACCTGCTCGGCAAATTCGGCAGCTTCGTCGTCGGTCATCTGTTTGGGTTGGTCTGACATATGGGGCTCCTTGATCAGTACTGAATAGGCGCCAGTGTTGCGAGGGAGTTCCCGCCTGTCATGGCTTTTTTGTCAAAAGTCGTCATAGCGACAATCAATCACCTGTTCAGACCGGCAGCAACGACAGAAGGGAATTTAACCGTATGTTTCGAGTCTTTTAGCTTAGGGACCTTGCAACCGCCGCTGACCAGACAGCGCAAAATGCAGGGGTGCACGATGGCCCTTCATGCAATTTGCACGAAACCGAAAATCCAGAATAAATTCAAGCCATTGATTTATAACGATATTTTAAATAGCCACTAGCTGGCACAATCACTGCACCTATCACTCCATGCTTGCCAACTTGAGCCAACGGAGCTGATAGACATGAGCCTGATCCAAGATAAATTCGCTTCAGTATTTTCCCAATACGACGTCACCACCCAGCCCCGTCCGGACGGCGGCATCCTGTTGACCCTGCGCAACGGCGAAGGCAAACAGGTCAAGCGCTCGATTTCCTATCAGCAGTTGCACACTGCCGACCAACTGACCTGGGTAATCAGTGCCATCCGCCGCGACCTGGCTGAACAAGCCAGTGACCTGCCGCAGATTTCGATGCTGCAAAGCCAGAACCGCTTTGCCCTGCCGACCTACCATTCGGCTTAAGCAACGGCTTTTTACGAGAAGGGCCGCGACGTCGTTGAACGTCGCGGCCCTTTTTCATGCGTTCAATACAGCCGTTGGCGCACCGCCTCATTGACTGCCTGCACGCGATTGCTCACCTGAAGCTTGCCGTAGATATTGCGCAGATGAAATTTGACCGCCGCCTGGGAGGTCGCGCGAATCTTGCTGATTTCCCAGACGGTCTTGCCCTCCGAGGCCCAGCGCAGGATTTCCAGCTCCGTGGGCGTCAGGGGTTTGCCGGACAGACTCAAGCGCTTTCGCGCCGCCATGGCCGTGTCGCACAGCCCGGTCGCGGGTGGATACAACTCCTGTGGGCCACTCATGCCGCTCTCCTTCTTATAAGCGCTTGGCGGATGCCTATACCGACCTTCGGATTCCTCCTATTGACAGCTGGTATAAGCACCGAAGCTTGAGAGCGTTACATAACCCACGCAGCCGTGCGCTTGGTCGCGACATAAATAGCCGTGACCTACACGTAAATACGGCTCTTCCCACAAAAAAATCCAACTCTTTGCGGTTGAACATTTACCTGGCTATTGCACTACCTCGCCCTGTCAGCGCGTGCGGACCATCAGTCATCCAGTCCCGGTAAGCCTTCAGTCACCGCGCCCACCGTGAACTCAGGCGTCAGCCCCTGCACACTGTTGGACAGGCACAACGTCACGCAGCAGGGGTTCTCGCCGATGTCGAACCCGTGTGACAAGCCTGCAGGGATCACCAGCAGGTCGTTTTTTTCACAGCGCACGGCATACAGGTAGTCACCCACTTGCAGGGTGTACAAGCCCTGACCTGCGATGAACAAACGCGCGTGGTCCTCACTGTAGCATCGCGCCTTCAGGTGCCTGGCGCGCAACGCTTGCGGGTGCGGTTGATCGCTGCCGACGCTGAACACCTCGACCGCGCTGTAGCCCAGGGCGTCGATCTGCGGCTGGCACGCGGCAATCATCTGCGCCTCGCTGGCGCCCCTCTCCAGCGGACCAGGCTGCCAGCGCTCGAACCGCACACCGTGGTCGGCCAGGGTCGAGGCAATATCGTCGGCGTGGGTAAGGACTTTGTTCGGAGTATCCAGTGTGGCAAGGGCGTAGACGGCGACATGGCTCATGGGACGGTTCCTTGATTCTGCTCGTGCAAGCGAAGGCCGATGATAACGGCGGCGGCCAGGGCGGCGGCGCTGGCGATGCCGAACGTGAGGGTCGGGCCCAGCAGGTTCCAGCTGTAGCCCGAATAGAGGGCGCCGAGGGCGCCACCGGTGCCGGCCAGAGCGGCGTACAGCGCCTGGCCCTGACCCTGTTGTTTATCGCCGAAGCTGCGTTGCACAAAGGCAATCGCTGCGGCGTGAAAGCTGCCGAAGGTCGCAGCGTGCATCACTTGCGACAACAGCAGCACCCAGAAGAATTCGGCAAAGGTGCCCAGCAGCAGCCAGCGCAGCGCCGCCAACAGGAAACTGGCCAGCAGCACCCGGCGTAGGGAAAAGCGCATGAGGATGCGGCTCATCGCCAAAAACATCAGTACTTCGGCTACCACGCCCAGGGCCCACAGCAGGCCGATCACGCCACGGCTGTAGCCCAGGTGCTCAAGGTGCAGGGTGAGAAAGGTGTAATACGGGCCGTGGCTTAATTGCATCAGCGCCACACAGGCATAAAACGCCAGCACGCCGGGGCGGCGCAGTTGTCCGAGGAAACCGTCGCCGGCCGGGCGGTTGCCGTGGCTGACGGGTTGCGCATTCGGCACCCACAGGCTGGCCACGATAATCCCGGCCATGATCACCACGACCACCACCGGGTAGATGTCCAGGCTCAGCCAGTCGAACAGGCGGCCCATGAGCACCACGGTGAGGATAAAGCCGATGGAACCCCACAGCCGCAGCTGGCTGTAGCGTGCGGTCTGCTCGCGCAGGTGCGCCAGGGTGATGACCTCGAACTGCGGCAATACCGCGTGCCAGAAAAACGCATGCAGGGCCATGACCAGCGCCAGCCAGGCGTAGGTTTTGCTCACGAAAATCAGCGCAAAACTGGCCAGGGTGCACACCGCGCCAAAGCGCACGATGGCCAGGCGCCGGCCGGTGTAGTCGCCCAGCCAGCCCCACAGGTTGGGCGCCACGCAGCGCATCAGCATAGGGATGGCCACCAGTTCGCCAATGCGCGCGCTGGAGAAGCCCAGGTGATCGAAGTACAGCGCCAGGAAAGGCGCGGTGGCCCCCAGCAGGGCGAAGTAGAACAGGTAGAAGCTGGAGAGGCGCCAGTAGGGGAGCGTTGACGTCATAGGTTACACGGGCCGCTTCGCGGCCCAACGCGAGCAAGCTCGCTCGCCACAGCAAGCTCGCCCGCCACAACGGACCGTCACAGCTGGCCCAGCACCGGAGTGTTCACGTGTACATCGGCGTTCTGCCCACGATGGCGCAGCAGGTGGTCCATCAGCACGATGGCCATCATCGCTTCGGCAATCGGTGTGGCGCGAATGCCCACGCAGGGGTCATGACGACCCTTGGTGATGATGTCCACCGGATTGCCGTGCACGTCGATCGAGCGGCCTGGCGTGGTGATGCTGGACGTGGCCTTCAGCGCCAGATGCGCCACGATCGGCTGGCCCGAGGAGATGCCGCCGAGGATGCCACCTGCGTTGTTGCTGAGAAAACCCTGCGGGGTCAGCTCGTCGCGATGCTCGGTGCCACGTTGGGACACGCAGGCAAAACCGGCGCCGATTTCCACGCCCTTCACGGCGTTGATGCTCATCAGCGCGTGGGCCAGCTCGGCGTCCAGACGGTCGAAGATCGGCTCGCCCAGGCCCGGCTTGACCCCTTCGGCCACCACGGTGATGCGCGCGCCGACCGAGTCCTGGTCGCGGCGCAACTGGTCCATGTAGGCTTCCAGTTCCGGCACCTTGTCCGGGTCGGAGCAGAAGAAAGCGTTGTCTTCGACGCTGTCCCAGGTCTTGAACGGGATTTCGATGGGCCCCAGTTGGCTCATGTAGCCACGGATCACGATGCCCTGGCTCGCCAGGTATTTCTTGGCGATGGCGCCGGCGGCCACCCGCATCGCAGTCTCGCGAGCCGAGCTGCGGCCACCGCCACGGTAGTCGCGTTCGCCGTATTTATGATGGTAGGTGTAGTCGGCATGGGCCGGGCGGAACAGGTCCTTGATCGCCGAATAGTCCTTGGACTTCTGGTCGGTGTTGCGGATCAACAGGCCGATGGCGCAGCCGGTGGTGCGGCCTTCGAAGACGCCGGAGAGGATCTCGACTTCGTCGGGCTCCTGACGCTGGGTGGTGTGGCGGCTGGTGCCGGGCTTGCGGCGGTCGAGGTCACGCTGCAGGTCGTCCAGGGACAACTCAAGGCCGGGCGGGCAGCCGTCGACAATGGCGACCAACGCCGGGCCATGGCTTTCGCCCGCGGTGGTGACAGTGAACAGCTTGCCGAAGGTATTGCCGGACATGCAGGGCGCTCCGTGAAATCAGTTGAATCAAGTCAACCGTAATAACTTAAGGCCGCCAGTATACGCAGGCTAACCGACTAGTTCATCCTCGAAACCTTAGCGGTGGACACGTGTCCAACCGGCACCTTCCAATGATGGCGCGATGATGCTTCGAGTTCTGCTGTTAGCCCTTACCCTCTTTACAAGCCTGGCCCATGCCGCCTCCCCGGTGGTGCTGCAACGCCCCATCAGCCTCGACACCGGCAGCGGCGAGCTGTTCGGCTCGCTGCTGTTGCCACAATCGGACAAACCGGTGCCGGTAGTGCTGATCATCGCCGGCTCCGGCCCTACCGACCGCAACGGCAACAGTGCCGACGGTGCACGCAACGACAGCCTCAAGCGTCTGGCCTGGGTGCTTGCGCGGCATAACATCGCCAGCGTGCGCTACGACAAGCGCGGTGTGGCCGCAAGCCTTGCGGCCACACCCGACGAGCGCAACCTCACCCTCGACGCTTACGTGGCCGACGCCGTGGCCTGGGGCAAACGGCTCAAGGCGGACACACGCATGGGCCCGCTGATCGTGCTGGGGCACAGCGAAGGCGCACTGGTCGCCGCCCTCGCCGCGCCGCAACTGGACCCGGCCGGGGTGGTGTCGCTCTCCGGCAGCGCGCGCCCGGTCGACCAGGTGATCCGCCAGCAACTGGCCGACCATCTGCCTCCTGCCCTGTTGCTGCGCAGCAATGAAATCCTCGACCACCTCAAGGCCGGTCAGGTGGATGCCGATGTGCCGACTCCCCTGGAAGGGATTTTCCGGCCCAGCGTGCAGCCTTACCTGATCAGCCTGTTTCGCGCCGACCCATCGGCCGCGTTCGCCAGGCTGCACATGCCGGCACTGATCATCCAGGGCACCAACGATATCCAGGTCGGTGTGGCCGATGCGCGGCAACTGCAACAGGCCAAACCCGACGCGCAGTTGACCATCATCGAAGGCATGAACCACGTAATGCGCATCGTGCCCAACAACGTCAAGCAGCAACTGGCCTCCTACAACGACCCGAAACTGCCGCTGGCCGCCGAGCTGGGCGAGCGCCTGGTACGCTTTATCGACGGACTGCGCTCGCGCTAAGCAAGTATTGGCCTCCAGTCCTGGCAGAACCGGCCGATAAGCCCAGGGTCGACAGTAAAAAGACTGTCGGCTCGCACGGCTTGGACAGGATCGCGCCGCATGACAATCACCGAAGCAACACCGGAACCGACCAGCGACACCCCGGCCGACATGCCCGAGGCCGTCGAGGCAGCGGCCCTGCCGTGGGCGGACGTGCAGGCCGAACATTTCAAGATGCTGCGCCTGGCGCCCCTGGCAATCGACCGTGCCACCGGAGCACGGCCCTTGCGCTTTGTGCAGTTCGGCTACGCCGAGCGGCATGATGCGCAACGCAGCCTGTTGCGCATGGTCATCGAGTTACCGAGCCAGCGCGTGCGGCGTGAGCAGAACCAGCTCGACGTGTGGGTGGACCACGAAACACACCGTGTGCACTTCGGCCCGGGCAACAGCCTGGAGATCGAACCGGTCAACCGTGGCCTTGGTCGTTTCCTGGTGGCCCAGGCCGCCGCCTGGGCGAAAAGGAAGTGGTCACACTACCGCGTCGACGGCGTGAGCCTGGCCAACAAGGATGCACTCAACGAAGCCACGCGCCTGCGCCGTGATCACTTCCTGCGCATTCAGGGTTTCGATGTGGCCTACGCCGATGTGCAGCATTTGAAAGGCAATGTGCAGCCGGGCAAGGTCAGCGACGTGCTGGACAGTTGGAACACCGAGAAGGTGCAGTTCGTGCAGATTCTGGAAGCGGCGCAGATGCTGCAACAGGCCGAGCAGAACCTGCAGGAGCAGGAAGTGAAGCTGCGCAAGGAGGAGGAAAAGGTCACCAAGTTCAAGCGCGAGGACAGCGGATTGCGCTTTACCATTACCTGCCTGGTGGCATTTACGGTGTTTCAGGCGGGGCTGTTGATCTGGATTGCCACGCACCGCTGATAAATGCAATGCGATCAACATGTGGGAGGGGGCTTGCCCCCTCCCACATTGACCTCACTTCCTCAGCTAGACCCGGGCGGCAAAGACGGCCTGATGCTCGCGGCACTGTTCAGCCGTGAGCATGAACACGCCATGCCCGCCGCGCTGGAAGTCCAGCCAGGCAAAATCCACTTGCGGGTACAGCGCCTCGACGTGCACCTGGCTGTTGCCCACTTCGACAATCAGCAAGCCCTTCTCGGTCAAGTGGTCCGCCGCCTCGGCGAGCATGCGCCGTACCAGGTTCAAGCCGTCGTCACCGCAGGCCAGGCCCAGCTCCGGCTCGTGCTGATATTCGTCGGGCATATCGGCAAAGTCTTCGGCATCCACGTAGGGCGGGTTGGACACGATCAAGTCAAAACGCTGGCCCGGCAGGCCATCGAAGCCATCGCCCTGCACGGTGTACACGCGCTGATCAACGCCGTGGCGCTCGATGTTCTGGTTGGCCACTTCCAATGCTTCAAAGGACACATCACCCAGCACCACTTCAGCCTCCTGGAACTCGTAGGCGCAGGCAATGCCGATGCAACCGGAGCCGGTGCACAGGTCGAGGATGCGCGCAGGCGGCTGGGCCAGCCAGGGTTCGAAGCGGTTTTCGATCAGTTCGCCAATCGGTGAGCGCGGGATCAACACGCGCTCATCGACGATAAACGACAGACCGCAGAACCAGGCTTCCTTCAACAGGTAAGCCGTGGGCACGCGCTCATGGATGCGGCGATGCAGCAAACGCTGCACGTGGGAGATTTCCTCTTCTTCGAGGTTGCAGTCCAGATAGCTGTCGGCAATTTCCCAGGGCAGATGCAGAGCGCCGAGCACCAGTTGCCGGGCTTCGTCCCAGGCGTTGTCGGTGCCATGGCCAAAAAACAGGTCTTCCCCGTGGAAACGGCTGACAGCCCAACGGATATGGTCGCGCAAAGTGCGCAGGCGGGAAGTGATCACGGGGCAAGCTCCTGGAAAAAACGACTGGCGATTCTAACAGCCTTCGCCGGGACCGACGATGAGTGCAGTGCTCGCGCCATCTGTCGGATTTCATCCAAATGGCTGCCCTCTGGTTAAACACGGCAGTCTCTTGACAGGGCTGCACGCCAGCAACGGCGCAGCTTGCGATGGTAGCGATTCACAGAACCGCTCTGCCAGTGGACAATGTCGCAAACGCCCCCCTGACAGGAGCCCCAGAATGTCCGTTCCAAAGACGATGTTTCAACTCAGCGGTCGTGGTTACGCAGCAGCGAACCTTGCCCATGCGACCCTCGTGATCATCGACGCCCAGAAGGAATACCTCAGCGGCCCGCTCGCCCTTTCGGGCATGGACGCGGCCGTCGCCAACATCAGGCAGTTGGTGACCTCGGCGCGCAATGCCGGGCGCCCGATTGTGCATGTGCGTCATCTCGGCACCGTCGGCGGCCTGTTTGACCCCCAGGGCGAGCGCGGCGAATTCATCCCCGGCCTTGAGCCTGAGGGTGACGAAACCATCATCGGCAAGCTGTTGCCAAGCGCCTTCCACGGCACCGGCCTGGAAAAACACCTGCAGGACCTGGGCTCGCTGGACCTGATCGTCTGCGGCTTCATGAGCCACTCCAGCGTCAGCACCACCGTGCGCGCCGCCAAGAACCTGGGCTTTCGCTGCACGCTGGTGGAGGACGCCTGCGCCACCCGCGACCTGCCTTGCAAAGGCGGTATCCTGAGTGCCGAGCACGTGCAGCAGACCGAAATGGCCATCATGGCCGACAATTTCGCGACCCTCGCGCTGACCAAAGATCTGATTTGATCGACCTGCGGGTGAGCGGTGTGTTTAAACCCCACTCATCCGCAAAGCCCTTTCATTTGGCGCATTTACCCCTCCACCCGGAACAACCTGTGTATCTTCCGGTCGAAGGGCCGATACCCTGGAGGAAAGGTCGGAATGAAGATATCCGATGGTTTTGATGCTCGTCGCTTGCGCCCCAAGGGCCCGAGCAACTGGCGTCTGCGTCTGGTGGCGTGCTTTGCCGCGCTGCTGACGATGTGTGGTCTGTTGTTGGCCGGCGCTGGTGGCGCCGGTTTGTTTGGTCACTCGCCGGCCCTTGGTGAGCTGAATGCCAGCCCCGGTGGCTCGGCGATTCTGCTGGTAATCGGCCTTCTGGTGCTGTGGTTCGGCGTATGGTTGTGGCGCCGCAGCCGTCGGAAAATGCGCCAGACCTCGTCACTGAATATCGCCTCGCACCTGATGAAAAAGCACGACTGATGGCGCCTGGATAGCGTTTCCTGCGCCCTGGCCGCCGCGATTAGGTAAACTGCCCGCCCCTCGCGGAGGCTGACATGCAAGACGACGACTTTTCCCTGTTCAAAAACGAGCTGCGCGGCGTCAAGCCGATCAAGCACGACCGCGCCGACACCGGCAAACCCAAAGCCGACCGGGCGCAGATCGCCAAGCTGCGCCAGGCCGCCACCGTGCGCACCGATGCCACCACCGTGGATGGTCTGTCGGACCAGTTCGTGATCGACGTCGGCCCCGAGGACGAGCTGATGTGGGCCCGCGACGGCGTGCAGGAAAGCCAGATGCGCAAGCTCAAGCTCGGCCAGATCCCCTTCGAAGGCAGCCTCGACCTGCACGGCATGACCGTGGAAAAAGCCCGGGAAACCCTGTGGGCCTTTCTCGCCGAAGCCACAAAATTCGAAATCCGCTGCGTGCGCGTCACTCACGGCAAGGCCGTGCGTCTGGACGGCAAGCGGCCGATGATCAAGAGCCACGTCAACACCTGGCTGCGCCAGCACACCCAGGTGCTCGGCTTTACTTCCTGCCAGGCCCGCCACGGCGGTGCCGGTGCGGTGTATGTGATGCTCAAGCGCACCATGATGGAAGGCCGCGACGAGTAACAAGTGCCATCGTCAGGCTTGCAGCGATGTGCCCGCCCCCGTAACCTTGCGCTTTGCGAAAATACAACAGGTAGTTTCATGTCCCTGGAACAGAATTACACAGAGATTCTCGGCCAGCTCGGCGAGGACGTCTCCCGCGAGGGCCTGCTCGACACGCCAAAGCGTGCCGCCAAAGCGATGCAGTACCTTTGCCGCGGCTATGAACAGACACTCGAAGAAGTCACCAACGGTGCCTTGTTCAGCTCCGACAACAGCGAGATGGTGCTGGTCAAGGACATCGAGCTGTACTCGTTGTGCGAACACCACCTGCTGCCCTTTATCGGCAAGGCACATGTCGCCTATATCCCGAGTGGCAAGGTGCTGGGCCTGTCGAAAGTAGCGCGGATTGTCGACATGTACGCGCGCCGCCTGCAGATCCAGGAAAACCTCAGCCGTCAGATCGCCGATGCGGTACTGGAAGTGACCGGCGCGCTGGGCGTGGCCGTGGTGATCGAAGCCAAGCACATGTGCATGATGATGCGCGGCGTGGAGAAACAGAATTCGTCGATGATCACCTCGGTGATGCTCGGTGAGTTCCGCGAAAATGCGGCCACCCGCAGCGAGTTTCTCAGCCTGATCAAGTAACGGGCTGCTTCGATAAAAAAACCGGCGTTCATCGCCGGTTTTTTTTCGCCTGCAGAATTCAGGTAAGCTGCCACCCCTCAAGTTTAGGGCCAGAGGTTTCAGCCATGTTCGTCAAAGCACTTCGAGTGGGCCTGGGCCAACTCATCATCGCGGGCGACTTTCTTACCCGCCCCCGCAAAAAACAGCGTCCCGCCGAGCAACAGGCCCAGGTGAATGCGGCGGCCAGGGACCTGACCCTGTACCAGTTCCACGCCTGCCCGTTCTGTGTGAAAACCCGTCGCACCCTGCACCGCCTCAATGTGCCGGTGGCCTTGAAGGACGCGAAGAACAACGAACATGATCGCCAGACCCTGCTGGAGCAAGGCGGCCGGATCAAGGTGCCGTGCCTGCGCATCGAAGAGAATGGCCAGACCACCTGGATGTATGACTCAAAAGTGATCATCGACTACCTCGACAAGCGCTTCGCTGCGATCTGA
This sequence comes from Pseudomonas sp. PvP025, assembly GCF_017832155.1. Lineage (NCBI taxonomy): Bacteria > Pseudomonadati > Pseudomonadota > Gammaproteobacteria > Pseudomonadales > Pseudomonadaceae > Pseudomonas > Pseudomonas sp. PvP025. The sequence continues at coordinate 2,220,086 of NZ_JAFIBJ010000001.1, forward strand.
CCGCCCTGCGAATATCCCTGTGGCGAGCGGGCTTGCCCCGCGTTGGGGTGCGAAGCGCCCCCCATCGAGCAAAACGCGGTGTCCCTGATACGGCTCAGCGCCTGGTTTTGGGGCTGCTGCGCAGCCCAACGCAGGACAAGCCTGCTCGCCACAGGGAATCTGCGCTTAGCTGAACGGCATTGGGGCAAGCCCTAATGCCGTTCAGTTAAGGAAAATGTGTGGGCTTATTGTGGCGAGCGGGCTTGCCCCGCGTTGGGGTGCGAAGCGCCCCCCATCGAGTAAAACGCGGTGTACCTGATACGGCTCAGCGCCTGGCTTTGGGGCTGCTGCGCAGCCCAACGCAGGACAAGCCTGCTCGCCACAGGGAATCTGCGCTTAACTGAACGGCATTAGGGCTTGCCACAACATGCCTGCTTGCCACAACGTGCCCGCTTGCCACTGTTCGAAGATTGGGTCACCTTCAGTCAAATATTGTCAGCTCCAACAACGCCGAACCCAGGCACTTGCCATGCGCATCCAGCGCCAGCGAGCGGGTCACGCCGCCGCGCAGGATCCCCGGCAGCACGAAGTTCAGCGCCTGCACGTTGGGCAGTTCATAGCGCCGCACCGGCGCAGCCCCCGGTTCGCGCAAGCCGTCGAAAAACTGCGCCACGCGTTCGGCGGTCAGTTGTTCACATAACAACGGGTAATCCTCGGCGCGGTAAGCAATGATCGAGATGTTCGACGTGTCGCCCTTGTCCCCGGTACGGGAGTGGGCCAGGGTGTGCAATTTCATGCTTCGATCCTCGCGTTGACCTTACCACGGGGCAGCATCAACGATGCCACCGCCACCACCTGACGTACGCTTTTGCTTGCGCCACCGCCGCCGGCCGGGCCATTGGTGTAAAGGGTTTCCACTTCATTGCCAACGCGCACCGCGTCGCTGCGCTCATCACAGCGCGCCGCCACGCGCAGGCGCACTTCCCAGGGTTCGACGCTGCTGCGCGGGCCATGCAGCGCGTCCATGCCGATCAGTTCGGCGCGCACCTCCTGCATCTGTACGCCCGTCAACGCCAGGCGCTTGAGGACGATGTCCCGCGCCAGTTGCGCCCGCGCGACCGCTCCCGGTCCGCCATAGGACATTTGCCCCTCACCGATCCAGCCATCCAGATAACCGACACTGACTTTCAACTGCTCCGGCCGCGCCCGCCCCGACGCCCCCTCGGCGCGCACGCGGTCGATGCCCTCCTGGGTAAATGCCACCTGGGAAAAGTCCGCCGTCACGTCGGGGGTCAAATACGCCGCCGGGTCATGCACTTCATAGATCAACTGTTCGGCGCAGGTAGCAGGGCTGACGAGGCCACCGGAGCCGGCCACCTTTGTGATCACCGCAGCACCGTCTGCGTCGATCTCGGCCAGCGGAAAGCCCAGGCGCGCCAGATCATCCACGTCCTTCAAACCGGGCTCGGCGAAGTAGCCGCCGCTGACCTGCCCCGCACACTCGAGCAGATGCCCGACCAGGGTGCCGCGCCCCAGCAGTTCCCAATCGTGCGCCGCCCAGCCGAATTCAAACATCTGCGGCGCAAGAAACAACGAAGGATCGGCCACCCGCCCGGTGATCACCACATCGGCATCCTCGCGCAGGGCGTCCAGAATGCCATCGACGCCCAGGTAGGCATTCGCCGAGATCAGCCGCTCGCCCAGCGAGCCGAGCGTCTGGCCGTTATCCAGCACATGCTCGGGGCGCAACCCCTCCAGCACATCATCCCCGACCACGGCCACGACCTTGCAGCTCAGGCCCAACTCACTGGCGATGCGCCGTACCTCGACAGCCGCCGACACCGGGTTGGCCGCGCCCATGTTAGTGATCACCCGCAAGCGTCGCTTGCCTGCGTGGCGGCCCACCAATGGCAATACCCGGCGCATGCGTTCAGCCAGCAACGGGTCGTAACCGCCAGCCGGGTCGCCGATGCGCGCCTGCTGGGCCAGGGCGATGGTGCGTTCGGCCAGGCATTCGAACACCAGGTAATCCAGATCGCCCTGCTCGGCCAGTTCCACGGCAGGTTCGATACGGTCGCCGGAGTAACCGGCGCCGGAGCCAATGCGCAAGGTTTTCATCTCAGATAACTCCCAGGAGCAATGCGGTGAGGGTCATCAACACCGACGCGGCAAACAGAAAAGGAATGGTGAAACGCTGGTGATCGGCCAATTCGATCTTGCACAGGCCCACCAGCAGGAAGGTCGCGGGGGTCAGCGGGCTGACCGGAAAACCGGTGGTGTGTACGCCGAGCAGCGAAGCCTGGGCCACCTGCAGCGGGTCGACGCCCAGGGCCTTGCCGACTTCGGCGATCACCGGCATCACGCCGAAGTAATAGGAATCGGGGTCAAACAGCATGCTCAGCGGCATGGAGATAAAACCCACCACCGCCGGGATCAGCTTGCCGTGACCGGCCGGAATCTGTGCCACTGCCACTTCGGCAATCGCCTTGAGCATGCCGGTGCCTTGCATGATGCCGGTGAATACCCCGGCGGCGAGGAGGATACTGGCCATGGTCAGGGCGGTCCTGGCGTGGGCGTCGATGCGGGCGCGCTGGGCATCGACGTTAGGGTAGTTGATGCACAGCGCCAATACCGTGCCGAGCATGAACATCACCACCGGATCGACCCAGCCGGCGATCATCACCACCATCACCGCGAGGGTCAGCATCAGGTTGACCCAGAACAGCCGGGGCCGGCGCAGCTTGATGTCGTCGTCGCTGAGCACCCGTTGCGGCACCGCATCCACCGTGGAGCCGGCGCCCAGGCCCAGGCGTTTTTCTTCACGCCGGCCCAGCCACCAGGCGCAGGCGAATACGAAAATCAGGCCGACGATCTGCACCGGGATCAGCGGCTGGAACAGGTCTGCCACCGGCACATGCAGCGCCGCCGACGAGCGCAGCACCGGACCGGTCCAGGGCAGGAAGTTGACCCCGGCGGCCATGGCGCACACGCAGGCGAGGATGCGTTTGTCGATGCCCAGGCGGGTGTACAGCGGCAGCATCGCCGGCACCGTCACCAAAAAGGTCACGGCGCCGGAGCCATCCAGGTGCACCAGCAACGCCAGGGTCGCGGTGCCCACCACAATGCGCGTAGGACGCGTGCCGACCGTGCGCAGGATGCGGTCGATGATGGGGTCGAGCATGCCGGCATCGGTCATGATCCCGAAGAACAGAATCGCGAACACGAACATGCCCACCACGGGGGCGACGTTCTTGATACCGGTGATGATGAACGCGCTGGTTTGCAGACCGAACCCACCGAGCAGCGCGGCGATAATCGGCAACGCGATCAGGGCGACAAGGGGCGAGAGGCGTTTGCTCATGACAGCAGCGAGCAGGCACAGAATGGTGATGACACCCAGAGTGGCGAGCATGGGTTACTCCAGAGCGGCCTTGATGGCCGGTTATTGTTTTCCCCGGAGTATCAAAAGCACGCCAGCCTTTGTAAATTGGAATATTCAGCCCTGTGTGTTCGGAAAAACAAAATGAAAAACTCAGTCCAGCATATCCAGGCCTTCCTCGCGGTGGCGCGCCTGGGCAGCTTCGTTAAAGCCGCCAACGAACTGAATCTGTCGCCCTCGGCCCTCACCGTGCAGGTGCAGCAACTGGAAGATTGGCTGGGCGTCGCCCTCCTCGACCGCAGCCCGCGCCATCTGAGCCTCACCGCCGCCGGCCGCGACGCCCGTGGCCCCATGGAAAAACTGCTGCTGGACCTGGATAACATCGTCACCGGCTCGCGCGATCTCGCCGCCCTGCGGCGCGGCGTGGTCACCCTCGCCGCCCTGCCCTCGGTGTGCGCCGACACCCTGCCGCCGGCCCTGCGCCTGTTTCGCGAGCGCTTTGCCGGAATCGAGGTGCGCCTGCATGACCTGGTGGCCCAGCGCATTCACGCCGAGGTCCGCGCCGGAGCAGTGGACTTCGGTATCGGCGTGCGCGCCAAACTCAGCCATGGCCTGGATTTCGTGCCGGTGTTCAATGACCGGTTGTGCGCATTCGTGCCGCAGGACCACAGCCTCAGTCGCCACCGCCGGGTGACGCTGGCGCAACTGGCCGAGCACCCGATCGTCCTCACCGGGCGCGACAGCAGCGTGCGCGAGCAAGTGGACAGGTTGTTCGATGAGACGCGCTTGACGATGAACGCGGGGATTGAGGCCAACTACATGTCGACGGTGCTGGCATTGGTGCGCCAGGGATTGGGGATCAGTATTCTGCCGGAGTCGGCGGCGGACAGCCTGGAGGGATTGCAGCGCGTTGATATCGATCATCCCGGCGTTAACCGGGAGATCGGGTTGATCAGCCGCACAGGGATCGCATTAAGCCCGGCGGCACAGCGCTGTTTCGAACTGCTGCATGAGCACTTATCTGAATAACGTTCGAACTGAATGAGGGAAGCAGCGTATCGATCAATCCAGCATCGCCACATGCCCGGGATGGTCGGCCACCCGCGCCAGCCACGCCTGCACACCCGGATAGGCGTTCAGGTCAAACCCGCCCTCATGGGCCACGTGGGTGTAGGCATATAGCGCCACATCGGCAATCGAGAACTGCTCCCCCACCAGGTACGGCGTCAGCTGCAGTTGGCGTTCCATCACCTTGAGCGCCTTGTAGCCGCCTTTGTGCAACTTCTTGTATTCCTCCTGCCGCTCCTGGGGCAGCCCCAGGTAAAACTGGATGAACCGCGCCACCGCAATGTACGGCTCGTGGCTGTACTGCTCGAAGAATTGCCACTGCAGCACCTGGGTCCGCAGGCGCGGCTCGCTCGGCAGGAACTCGCTGCCGTCGGCGAGGAAGTTGAGGATCGCGTTCGACTCCCACAGGCAGGTGCCGTCTTCGAGTTCCAGCACGGGGATCTTGCCGTTGGGGTTCTTCGCCAGGAACTCGGCGGTCTCGGTGTCGCCGTTGAGAATATCCACATCGATCCATTGATACGGGATGCCCAGCAGGTTGAGCATCAGCTTGACCTTGTAGCAGTTGCCCGACTTGTAATCGCCATAAACCTTGTACATGAAGCTCCCCTTATGCCGCTTGCGCGAGCTGTGCTTGACGGACCACCGCGGCCAGACGCTTGAGCCCTTCATCCTGGCGGGCCGGGTCGATATGGCTGAAGTTGAGGCGCAATGAACCCAGGTGCTGGTCCGGCTCGGAAAAGAACGGCTCTCCGGGCATGAATGCGACGTCCTGCTCCAGTGCTGGCGCCAATAAGGTGCGGGTGTCGAGCGGTTGTTTCAAGGTCAGCCAGAAGAATAATCCCCCCTGGGGCACTTGCCAGTCGGCGAGGTCACCGAAGTGGCGCGTCAATGCAGTCTGGAACGCGTCGCGACGCTCGCGGTAAAAGCTGCGCAGTTCGGCCAAGTGTTGCTGATACTGTTCGGTACCGATCCACTGCATCGCCTGCCATTGGCCAACGCGGTTGGTGTGCAGGTCGGCCGATTGCTTGAGCTTGAGCAGGTGCGGGAACAGGTCCGGGCTGGCGATCAGGTAGCCCACGCGCAGGCCCGGCAACAAGGTCTTGGACACAGTGCCGGTATAAATCCAGCTGGCCTTTTTCAGGCGACCGGCGATGGGCCTGGCACTGCCGCCATCGAAAGTCAGCTCGCGGTAGGGTTCGTCTTCGATCAGGGTCACACCGAACTCGTCGAGCAGCGCCGCGACGGCTTCGCGCCTGGCTTCGCTGTAGCGCACGGCCGAGGGGTTCTGAAACGTCGGGATCAGGTAGATGAACGCCGGGCGATGGCGTTCGAGGTTGGCGCGCAGGCTGGCCAGATCGGGGCCGTCAGCTTCCAGTTGCACGGTGAGGCAATCGGCGCCGAACAGTTGGAATATCTGCAAGGCGGCCAGGTAAGTCGGGCCTTCCAGCAGGATTTTGGTGCCTTTGTCGATATACAGCTTGGCCGCCAGGTCCAGGGTTTGCTGTGAGCCGCTGACCACCAGCACCTGGCTGGCCTGGCAGGGTACGCCCAGGGCGCGCGCCTGCGCGGCGAGCAGTTCACGCAGTTGCGGCTCACCCTCGCTCATGCCGTATTGGCCGATGTTCAGCGGCATGTCATCCCAGTTCAGCGCCGGCAGCATGGTCTCGGCCGGCAGGCCACCGGCGAACGACATCACGTGCGGGCGTTGCGCCGCCGCGAGGATTTCACGGATCAGGGAGCTTTTTAAGCGCGAAACACGTTCAGAGAAGGCCATGAAAGTCACCGCTAGCGAAGGCTGTGGGAAATACGTCAAACTGCTTGACCGAAATTACGACGACTTGCGTGGATACGTCAAGATGATTGACCTTAAAAACTCGACCAGCCAGCAGCAGGCCATGGAAGCGTTCTTCTTCGGCTACCAGGCCTTTACCGCCAAAGCCGATGAAATGCTCGAGCGCCGTGGCCTGAGCCGGGTGCACCAACGCATCGTGTTTTTTATCGCGCGCTACCCGGCCTTGAGCGTGAAGGAACTGCTGGAACTGCTGGGGGTGAGCAAACAGGCGCTGAACATACCGCTGCGCCAATTGCAGGAAATGCACCTGGTGGACAGCGTGGCGTGCGACACCGACAAGCGTAAGCGCCTGCTGCAACTGACCGACGAGGGCCGGCGTTTCGAGCAGTCGCTGCGCCGTGAACAGGTGAAGCTGTTGCAGCGCGCATTCAGTGAGGCCGGCGAAGCAGCGGTGATGGGATGGCTGGCGGTCAATCAGGCCCTTGCCGGATAGCCTTGCACGTTCTCTGGGCAAGTTAATCGAAAACACTATTTGCTTTATTTGTATACAAAAGCATAATTCGCTTCGTGCGAGTTCCTGACTAGATGGTCAACAAACTCGCCACTCCCTCACAGCGCCGCAGCCCACTCAGGCGAGCAGCGCTGGACATAACAATAAAATGCTTGAGGAGTACTCGCTGTGGATAGCCGCAAACCCGAAGCTTCTACGCTCGACCTCGCCGCGCCACGCAGCGGCTTGCTCGAACGCCTGTTCAAACTGCGCGTGCATGGCACCACGGTGAAGACCGAATTGCTCGCCGGCCTTACCACCTTCATCACCATGGCCTACATCATCTTCGTCAACCCCAACATCATGGCGGACGCCGGCATCGATCACGGCGCGGCATTCGTCGCCACCTGCATCGCCGCCGCGCTGGGCTGCCTGCTGATGGGCCTGTACGCCAACTGGCCGGTGGGCCTGGCGCCCGGCATGGGGCTCAATGCGTTCTTCACCTACACCGTGGTCGGCACGATGGGCTACAGCTGGGAAACCGCACTCGGCGCGGTATTCATCTCCGGTGTGCTGTTCATGATCCTCACCTTGTCGCGCATCCGTGAATGGCTGCTCAACAGCATTCCGGTGAGCCTGCGCCACGCGATGGGCGCCGGGGTTGGCCTGTTCCTTGGGGTCATCGGCCTGAAAACCGCCGGCATCATTGTCGACAGCCCGGCCACCCTGCTCCGGCTCGGCTCGTTGCATGAGCCGGCGCCGCTGCTGGCGGCGGTGTGCTTTCTGCTGATTGCCATCCTGAGCTATCACCGGGTGTTCGGCGCGATTCTGATCAGCATCATCGCCGTGACCCTGGCCGGCTGGGGCCTGGGCCTGGTGCACTACAACGGCATTCTCGCCGCGCCGCCGAGCCTGGCGCCGACCTGGATGGCGATGGACGTGATGGGTGTGTTCAATGTAAGCATGATCAGCGTGGTATTTGCCTTTCTGTTTGTACACATGTTCGACACTGCCGGTACACTGATGGGCGTTGCGCAACGCGCAGGCCTGGTGAATGCCGACGGCAGGATCGACAACCTGTCCCGCGCCTTGAAGGCCGACAGCGCGTCCAGCGTGTTCGGCGCCATGGTCGGTGTGCCGCCGGTAACCAGCTATGTGGAAAGTGCCGCGGGCGTCGCGGCTGGCGGGCGCACCGGGCTGACGGCGGTGACCGTGGGCGTCCTGTTCGTGGCGGCGATGTTTTTTGCGCCATTGGCGGGCATGATCCCGGCCTACGCCACCGCTGGCGCGCTGATCTATGTGGCGATGCTGATGATGGGCAGCATGGCCCATATCAATTGGGATGAGGCCACCGACAGCATTCCGGCGATCGTCACCGCGATCATGATGCCGCTGACGTTTTCGGTTGCCGACGGGATTGCCCTGGGTTTTATTACGTACGTGGCGCTCAAGGCCGGTACCGGCAAGTACCGTGAGATTTCCGTCAGCCTGTGGGTGCTGTGTGCGATCTTTATCGCCAAGTTTGTATGGTTATGAACACGTGCAGTTGCCAAACACTGGAGCAATGAAATGACGCTTGAAACCTGGCTGCTGTTCAGCGGCGCCGCACTGATCGTGATTCTGATTCCCGGCCCGCTGTCGCTGCTGATGATCAGCAACAGCCTCAACTACGGCCTGCGTCGCTCGTACCCGGCATTTCTCGGCGGGGTGTTTGCGTCAATCTGCCTGCTGAGCGCTTCGGCGCTGGGCCTGGGCGCGTTGCTGCTGGCTTCGGAGCACCTGTTCAACGCGCTGAAAATCGTCGGCGCGCTGTACCTGTTCTACCTCGCCTGGCAAAGCTGGCAGCAGTCGCGCCGGCCGGCCCAGGCAGCCAACGTGCCGCAGGCGCCAGCCGTGCCGCGCTTTCGTGCGCTGTTTGGGCGTGCCTTCGTGCTGGGCGCCAGCAACCCCAAGGACATCCTGTTTTTCGCCGCCTTCCTGCCGCAGTTTCTCAGCGGCCAGCAGCCGTTCCTGCCGCAACTGCTGATCATGATCGCGACCTGGACGGTGCTCGACCTGCTGTGCAAGCTCGCTTACGGCCTGAGCGCCCATGCTGCGGCGCGATACTTGCGCAGCGGCAATGGCCAGAGCTGGTTCAACCGGGTCAGCGCCGGGCTGTTCGGCGGCGCCGGCGCCGCGTCGCTGATCAATGCAGGGAATCCACTTTGACGAAATAGACGCTTGGAGGCGACAAGTCCTTGGTGGGCCACTGAATGCCAGCGAAAATTCGCCCCAGACGACCGCTTCGCATCGCGTTATCGACCGCTGCCATTAACAACGATGCGTCGTGTTGCTTGATTGCCAGGTTAATCCAGGCGTCCGTGAGTTTCTTCCCCACTGAAAGTTGCCCGGTCCCAATCCATCGATAGGTCAAGTAATACAGCTTGTCCGAATCGATATGCGTCGCGATTGATTCAAGGTTGCCCAATCCGGCCGTCGCGCCTTGACGTCGCACTGACAGGTCCAGCACGGAGAAACCCTGGGCTTCCAGCACGGCCCTGACCGCTGCATGTTGTGCAATAAACCGCTCATCCCCGACTGCAGTGGCCACGAATTTGAGTCTGGGGTTCAACGAGAAAGGCGGCGTGAAGTCAACACGGATGAAGCCGGGCGACGTGCCCTCGAACCCGATATTCACATTGACACCGCTTCTTTTAGTCGGGCGCAGCATTCTCAGCAAATCGTCCGTTTGACCGGGCCTGGCGGGCGCCGCAGGCAACCAGCGGTCCAACGTCGCGCGAATATTGAGCAGGTGGCTGGCCGTGGCCGCGCTGTCAGGATCGCTCAACTCAATCATCCTTGCCGCTGCGAACGCCCGGCTTTGATGCGTCATGGTGGGGAAAGCCGCACCCACATAATCCGGCAAAGACCTGTCGAACAAGGGCGCGTGGACCAGCCAGCCGCCCGTTGCAATACGCGACACCGCCAGAGGCTGCTCATCAAGGGCTGTGCTTGTCCATCGCTCGATATCAGCCCTGGCCGATGAACCCGGTGTGTCGTCCTTGCGGATAAACACGATGTTATCAAGAGGGGCCTGATCGCCCTCCGAAAGCAACCTGAAGTAACTGCTGGAAGGATCGGCAGGCCCGACGTTTGCCGGGGCCATCCGGATGATTTTATGGCGAGCGCCTGAGGAACCCTGGGTGATCTGAAACACCTCCGGGTCCGACGAAATCAACTGCATGTCGCGCTGAAACGGAATGGACCACGCTGTCCAGTGATCAGTCGTCACATACGACTGCACAATGGCCGTGTGTGTGGCCACGCGCGTAGCCGAGGTGGGCGACTGCCAGTCCGGCGGCGGCTGCGCAGGCGCACGCCACGGGTTGAGTCGCCCTGAACTGCTGCCTGCCACCGGCTGTGGGGCGTCCGCGTCGAGCAGCCACTCTCCGGGCCGATGGATGCTCAGGATCAGTTCATCCTTCCCCGGTGCCTGCTGGTTTTTCAAGCGATAGAACGGTTCATTGTCGCGCCGGTAAAGTGGGTAATGGGATGAGTCATCGGCCACAAACAGCTCGCCATTTTTTACGAACACGCCTTGCTCACTCAGGCCTTTCAACGCTACGGCGCCCTCAGGCACACCCTTGCGCTGGAAACGTTCCAGGGCATTGAGTCGGGTGACGGGCGACGGGGCGGATACAGCCTGCGCGGTCATACGCCAGCGTTTCAGTTGCCCCAGGGCAGACCTAAGCGCGGGCTGCAGCGTGCGCGGCTTTACAGCGCCGATTCGCCTGGGCCCTGGCAAAAAACTCAGCAGCAGGTCAGTCGCAATAAGTGCGGTCCTGAAACCCACATCAATGGCATCGTCGGAGTCGCCGAAGCGATGATAGTGACGCGCGGCAAGCAACAGTTCGTAAACATCGATGAACCACCCGATCACCGAGCTGGAGGAGGCGACCAGATTGCGTAGCGCCGCATTGCGCCGCTCGGCAATGCGCCGGATTCGATAGGACTGCAGCTCTGTTGCAGAGCGACTGACAGCCTGGGTCTGACGCTGCCGCGCAAGCAGGCTGGCACGATACAACAATGCCTGAGCGTTACTGTGGGAGGTGGCGACCAGGGCCAGCCAGTTCTGGGGATCACTGGCAATCTGCTCAAACGTCTGTTGTTCAATTTCCTCAGGCACAGCCGTAGGCTCAAGATGCCGGATGGCAAATGAGCGAATAAAGTCCTTGGACTGACGAACGCCGTTGACCATGGCAAACGTAACCCTATCGAACATGTTGAATTCCTGGGCACGCTCATCGGCTCTGATCGGGTGATGCGTGATGGCTTCAAATGCCCAACAAGGGGCGACCTGACGTGCCAGTGCCCTGGCGTTGTCAGGCAATGCGCCGATGCAATTGAGTTCCGTATGGGCGTGCTGCAAGCAGCTGTAGAGCGTCAGAACCATGCCTTCAGGGGCCTTTGGCCAGTACACCAGACAGCGCCCGGAGCGCTTGTCATGCACCGCCACAATCCCGGCGATGTAACGGTCATGTTGCATCGTGTGGCCCACCAGATGGACCACATACAATTGCAATTGATGCTGGTTTTTCAACAAGTCCTGCGACGTACGCGCCGCCATCGCGGTATTGAATAGGCATTGGTCATTCACCGACAGCCCCTCTTGAACCGACGAAAAAAGCTGCTGCGCAAAACACGCCTGCAACGCGCGATTCAATAGCGGGGGAATACGCCCTTCGCCGAGCTTGCCGTGAGCGTCCCCAGGCGGATAAAACACCCTGTTGAGCAATCGGTCATACTGCCCGGCGATATCCAATGCCGACACCGTACTTATCAGGTAAGTGGAATTAATCTGACGCTTCCATTCGGGCTGCAGAAAACGGGCGTACCTGAATCGCCAATCGGTCCAGGCCGCCAACGGGTCCAGGTTGTGCAGCGCCAACTGCATCAGACTGAAGGTGGTGCGCGCAGTGGTCGGGGTATATACGATCATCTGGCCGACGCGCGTACAAAACGACGGGCTCGAGCAATACCTCGCGGTGACGTCATCGGGCATATCGATAAAGGGCTGATAAATATCCAACGACGCAGCGATGCCATCCTGGCGCAAGCGGGTGGTCAAGGCGCGCTGGGCAAACGTGTCCAGGCCCGGCAAATGTTGTTCAACTCGTTGTTGATAGGCAAGCACGCCACTCAGGTAAACCCGTTGCAGGCGCCTGAAGCCTTTATGCTGTACAGGTGTCGCATTCGCCAGCCAGGCCGGCATTTTCTTCGCCTCGGCGGCGGCCTTGCGCAGCAATTCAATCGTAGTCTGCGCCTGATTGAGGAGGCTATTGACGGGCATCTTCAGGTGATCTTGCAGCTCAACCATCAACAACTCACGGCTGACCGCGGCGTCCGTCACTTCGCTGAAAATACGCGTGATGTCTTCGTCGCTTTTATGCAGGCGATCATAGCTGCCCAGCAGTTTCTTCAGAGAGAGGAACGCGGGCTTCCCCTCGATGGGTACCAGCCGCACCGCCAGTGTTTCCCGCGCCACATGGCCGCGCAAATCCTTGCGTTTATTCCGCTCGACATAGCGCCATAACACCGAGTCGTCACGACTGTTCAGGCTGGCCTTGAGGCTGTGGATCAATGCGTCGAGGCCGGCAAACGCTTTCACCGCGCCACTGCGGCCGAACGCACATAGCGTGACCGGCAGTTGGCGAGCGGGCCTCCTCAGCGCTGACGCTGTGGTGACCACCCAAAGGTTATGGATCGCATAGAACGCATCCGGCTCAATGCCCACTGCAATCGACAACACCTGGGTTTCGCTGCCCTCGCGCTTGCTCGCCAAGGGTTGCTCCACCACTTCGATCACCAGGTCCCTGTGCGCAGTGCTCAACAGCTTGAGGCGATGTTGCAGCTCAACCTCGCAGCGCAGCGCCTCGGTTTGGGCCTGCATGAAGAGCGACGCACGCCTCAACGATTGCTTGCCGGCGGGACGTTCAGTCCAGAAGCTCACTTTCAGTAACCTTTGCTGCGCCCCCTGCAGCAAGTCAGTCAGCGCCTGGTAATGGGCGTTGAGCTGGCTCATCAGCGACAACACTTCCTTATAAGCTGCTGTCTCAACACTTGGGTCATCCCGCTGCAGCAGCGCCACCAGGCCCATTTCGTAACGCGTGAGCTGTTGCTCTGCGGTGTGAAGCGCCAAGTTCGAACCGGCACTGGCGAAGGCTATTTCTGCGCCCCTTCGCTGCTGGTCCCACTTGAGCAGCGGCTCACGAAGATCACCAAGCCTGGCGCTGCCCACCAACTGTTTGCGGGCACGCTCGACATAAGTGAGAAAAGGCACGGCGCTCAACCGCCGCGCGGGCGTTTGGGTAGAAAACACGTACGCATGATTGATCTGCACAGCACAGGCCAGTTCGTTGCTCCACTGCCCGTCCAGCAGCGACTCGGCACTCCACGTCAAGGCGTCGCCCAACAGCTCAATACCGCCAACAAAACCGCATGTGCGGGACAGGTTATCGGGCGCGCACAATTCATTGCGACGACCCAGCGGCAAGCACTGCCAGAGGTTGTCGAACACGGCTTCCCCCAACGCCAGCAAGCCACGTTGCAAACTGTCAAGGGACGAATACTCATGGAAGTTGCGCGTCACACCCGGCAGGTAAATCACATGGAGCACAGGACTGGCGTCGCCTTCAACAAAGATATGCAAGGCGCCGGGAAGTGCTGCCGACTCATTGCCCGGCCACACCAACTGGCCCACCTTTACACGCGCCCATGCTGCGCCGGCGTGCTGGCGTGCCTCGGCGGTGGGGGCGTCGATCAGGGCCTGAACCATGGCCATTCCCGCACTCGACAGCTCATCCAGTTGTCGCGCCATAAAGGCTCGATCAGCGAAGAGTGCCCTTTGCAATTGAACCCAGTGCTCGCGCCGGGTCAGCCAGGAACCGTCTGCAAGGCCAAGCCAATAGTCAGTTGCAGCCCGATCCAGCCGTTCGAAAAGCCTCATCGCGATAACCCGGCGCAACACGTCCAGCGGTGTGTAGGGCAACCCACGGTTCGGCTCCCCCTTGACACTCAGGACAGTGAAGCGATTAACGTTGGCCTCAACGGCAGGCCGAACCAACAGCAACAGCGCTTTATCGGTCAGGCTCTCGACGGTACAGCTGGACGTGGATGGCGGGAGTTCGGTGAACAACAGGCTGTCGGGGTCGATATCGAACTCTTCGCGCAACTCGGCGCGAATGACCTGCAGCACTCTGGGCGAACGCCATGTCAGGCGTGTCAGCGCCCGCGTCGACTCGGCGCTGCGCCGGTCGGCAAGGCCGATCTGGTTGATCAGGCGGCTGGGGTGGGTAGCGGCGTTGATCCGCAGTGTCAGTTGGTCGCGAATGGTTTGGGACGAGGTCATGGTTTTTCCATCTCTAAATGAGGAAAAGCCTAGGCATCGCGGGTGCTCTCAAGGCACTGCATAATTGAGCGTAAAAAAGCCCGCAGTGTGGGCGGGCAAAAAACCAACGAAGGACTTTGTGGTGTGAAGCGAGGTAACGCTCAGCTACCGCGATAGGTGGAGTAGCTGTAAGGCGAGATCAACAATGGCACATGGTAGTGCTCCTGTTCGGCACTGATACCAAAACGCAGCACCACCACATCCAGAAAAGCCGGCTCGGGCAACGGCACACCCCGTGCGCGGTAGTAATCGCCGGCACTGAACTGCAATTGGTACACACCGCTGCGGTAGTCTTCGCCCTGCAGCAGCGGCGCGTCGCAACGGCCGTCGCTGTTGGTCATGGCGGTGTACACCAGTTCCAATTGGGCACCCTCGACGCGGTACAGCTCTATCTGGATATGGCTGCCGGGGCAGCCGTGTGCGGCGTCCAAAACGTGCGTGGTCAAACGTCCCATGGCGTTACGCGCCTCCCGAGGTCAGTAGAAGAAGAGGCCGCACTTTTTCAGGGCAGCAAAAAGTCGGCAATAGCCGATTAAGACATTTTTATAAAAAACTGTACACAATAATTTCAACAGGAGCCCAGTTCACTGTAGGAGCGAGCTTGCTCGCAAAAAACGTCAACGATGATGTGCTGTTGGAGCAGGAAAGGGCTGCCCTTCAGATCTTCGCGAGCAACGTCGCTCCTGCAGTAGCTTTTCTGTGGATTAACTGACCAGTTGGGCAAGTTTCTTGCAGTGATTGAATCAGGAAAAAATGCAGAAATGCAGGCTTACAAATTCCACGAAAAGTTGTATACAATCACGCATTGCTGTGACGCCACCCAGTATTTTCAAGGCCTTGCCGCCACACACCTGCTACCACGCACAAGAAGGAAGACTGCAGTGAGCGCTGACTACCCACGCGACCTGATCGGTTACGGCAGTAACCCTCCTCACCCCCACTGGCCGGGCGAGGCACGTATCGCGCTGTCGTTCGTGCTCAACTACGAGGAAGGTGGCGAGCGCAATATCCTGCATGGCGACAAAGAGTCCGAAGCCTTCCTTTCGGAAATGGTCTCGGCCCAGCCGCTGCAGGGCGCGCGCAACATGAGCATGGAGTCGCTGTACGAATACGGCAGCCGTGCCGGCGTGTGGCGCATCCTCAAGTTGTTCAAGCAGTTCGATATCCCGCTGACCATCTTCGCGGTGGCCATGGCCGCCCAGCGCCACCCGGACGTGATCCGTGCGATGGTCGACGCCGGCCACGAAATCTGCAGCCACGGCTACCGATGGATTGACTACCAGTACATGGACGAGGCCCAGGAGCGCGAACACCTGCGCGAAGCGATCCGCATCCTTACCGAGCTGACCGGTGAACGCCCGCTGGGCTGGTACACCGGCCGCACCGGCCCCAACACCCGGCGGCTGGTGATGGAAGAAGGCGGTTTCCTGTACGACTGCGACACCTACGACGATGACCTGCCCTACTGGGAACCGAACACCCCCACCGGTAAGCCGCACCTGGTGATTCCCTACACCCTCGACACCAACGACATGCGCTTTACCCAGGTGCAGGGTTTCAACAAGGGCGATGACTTTTTTGAGTACCTCAAGGACGCCTTCGATGTGCTCTACGCCGAAGGCGCCGAGGCACCGAAAATGCTCTCCATCGGCCTGCACTGCCGCCTCATCGGCCGCCCGGCACGCCTGGCCGCGTTGCAGCGGTTTATCGAATACGTCAAAGGCCATGAACAGGTGTGGTTTACCCGTCGCGTCGATATCGCGCGACACTGGCACGCCACCCACCCGTACACGGGAGTTGCGAAATGACCGCCTTCAACACGCTGAAACCCTCGAGCCTGAGCCGCGAGGCGTTCGTCGCCGCGTTTGCCGATATCTATGAGCACTCGCCCTGGGTGGCCGAAAAGGCCTTCGACCTGGGCCAGGATGCGTCCATCGACCAGATTGAAACCCTGCACCAGCGCATGAGCGATATCCTGCTCAGCGCCGATCATGCCAGCCAGTTGGCCCTGATCAACGCGCACCCGGACCTGGCCGGCAAAGCCGCCGTGCAGGGCCAACTGACCGAAGCCAGCACGAACGAACAGGCTGGCGCCGGTATTCACCAGTGCACGGCCGAAGAGTTTTCCCGCTTCACCGAGCTGAACCAAGCCTACAAGACCAAATTCAAGTTTCCCTTCATCATGGCGGTAAAAGGCAGCAACCGGCACCAGATCCTCGCTGCGTTCGAAACGCGCATTCATCATTCGGCGGACACCGAATTCAAATGCGCACTGGACGAGATCAACAAAATCGCGTTGTTCCGTTTACTCACCCTTTGAAGACCCGCCCCAGCCACTCAACTCAAGGCAGACAAGAAGAATGAAAGCTCACGCCGTACCTTTCGAGAAGTTCGTCAACCTCGCCGACGCCCGCCTGGGCACCCGGATTCTTTCGGTGACCGATGACTGGTTCGCCGACGCCAATCGCCTGTTCCAACCTACCCCGGCCGTGTGGAAGGAGGGCGTGTTCGATGACAACGGCAAGTGGATGGACGGCTGGGAGTCGCGCCGCAAGCGCTTCGAAGGCTACGACAGCGCGGTGATTCAGCTGGGCGTGCCCGGTTCGATCAAGGGCGTGGACATCGACACCTCATTCTTCACCGGCAACTACCCACCGTCGGCGTCCCTCGAAGCGTGCTTCCTCGCAAGCGGCGAGCCGGATGACAACACCCAATGGGTTGAGATCCTGTCGGCTGTCGAGCTACAGGGCAACAGCCATCACTTCCATGAAATCAACAACGACCAGGCGTTCAGCCACCTGCGCTTCAATATTTACCCGGATGGCGGCGTGGCCCGCCTGCGGGTGTACGGCGTGCCGTTCCGCGACTGGTCGGCGGTGGGCGACAACGAACAACTCGACCTGGCCGCGGCCTTGAATGGCGGTCGTGCGCTGGCCTGTTCCGATGAACACTTCGGACGCATGAGCAACATCCTCAACCCTGGCCGTGGCGTCAACATGGGCGATGGCTGGGAAACCGCGCGTCGTCGCACGCCCGGCAATGACTGGGTGATCGTTGCCCTGGGGCATGCTGGCGAGGTCGAGAAAATCATCGTCGACACCCTGCACTTCAAAGGCAACTACCCTGACACTTGCTCGATCCAGGCTGCTTTCGTGAAGGGCGGCACCGACAGCCAGATCGAAACCCAGTCGTTGTTCTGGCGCGAACTGCTGCCGGCACAGAAGCTGGAAATGCACGCCGAGCATACGTTTGCCGAGCAGATCAAGGCATTGGGGCCGATTACCCACATTCGCTTGAATGTGTTCCCGGATGGTGGGGTGAGTCGCCTGCGGGTTCTCGGCAAGGTAGCGAAGTAAGCGTTGAAACCATTCGCGAGCAAGCCCGCTCCCACATTTGAAATGCTTTCCCCTGTGGAAGCGGGCTTGCTCGCGAAGGCGTCAGACCAAACAACACAGCATTCGGATAAGAGACAGCCATGCGCACACTGATGATCGAACCCCTGACCAAAGAAGCCTTCGCCCCTTTCGGTGACGTTATCGAAACCGACGGCAGCGATCACTTCATGATCAACAACGGGTCGACCATGCGCTTTCACAAGCTGGCAACGGTAGAAACCGCCCAGCCTGAAGACCACGCAATCATCAGCATCTTCCGCGCCGACGCGCAGGACATGCCCATGACCGTGTGCATGCTGGAGCGACACCCGCTGGGCAGCCAGGCCTTCATTCCGCTGCTCGGCAACCCCTTTCTGATCGTGGTCGCGCCACTTGGCGATGCACCTGTATCGGGCTTGGTCCGCGCCTTCGTCACCAACGGCAGGCAGGGCATCAATTACCATCGCGGCGTCTGGCACCACCCGGTGCTGACGATCGAAAAGCGGGATGACTTCCTGGTGGTTGATCGCAGTGGCACCGGCAATAACTGCGATGAGCATTTTTTTCAAGAGGATGAGCGGTTGATCCTCGCCCCCCACCAATAAGAGAAGGCCGGATCACCCGACAACAAGGGTGACAGGCGAGAGGTAAAGACTGTGGAAGCACATCTGTTGGAATGGCTGAACCTCAGCGTGCGCTGGGTTCACATGATCACCGGCGTCGCCTGGATCGGCGCTTCTTTCTACTTTGTCTGGCTGGAAAACAACCTCAACCGCGTCAACCCCAGGGACGGCCTGGCCGGCGACTTGTGGGCGATCCACGGTGGCGGCATCTATCACCTGGAAAAATACAAACTGGCCCCGCCGACCATGCCGGACAACCTGCACTGGTTCAAATGGGAAGCCTATTTCACCTGGATGTCGGGCGTTGCGTTGCTGTGCGTGGTGTTCTACTGGAACCCGACCTTGTACCTGCTGGCGCCGGGCAGCAGCCTCAGCGGCACCGAAGGCGTGTTGCTGGGCATCGGCTCGCTGTTTGCCGGCTGGTTCATCTACTCGTTTCTCTGCGACTCGGCCCTGGGCAAGCGCCCCGCCCTGCTCGGCCTGATCCTGTTCGTGCTGTTGATTGCAGCGGCCTACGGCTTCAGCAAGGTCTTCAGTGGCCGTGGCGCCTACCTGCACGTGGGTGCGGTGATCGGCACGATCATGGTGGGCAACGTGTTCCGCATCATCATGCCCGCCCAGCGCGCACTGGTGGCGGCCATTGCCGAACACCGCACACCCGACCCGGCGCTGCCGGCCAAGGGCTTGCTGCGCTCGCGCCACAACAACTACTTCACCTTGCCGGTGCTGTTCATCATGATCAGCAACCACTTCCCGAGCACCTACGGCAGCCAGTACAACTGGCTGATCCTGGCAGGGATTGCGGTGGCGGCCGTGTTGGTGAGGCATTACTTCAACACTCGGCACAACAGCCAGAAGTACGCATGGACCTTACCGGTGGGTGCCCTGGCGATGATTTGCCTGGCGTACGTGACCGGGCCCAAGCCGGCGGTGGACGTGGCCAAGTTGCCGGCTGCCATCGAGTACCAGCCGTTGCCGGAAACCGCGCTGGGCGGTGGCTTGAAACCCGCCGCGCCCGCCGCACCACCTGCCGAACCGACACCGGCCCAGGCTGCCATCGATTTCGGCCAGGTGCACAGCGTGATCGAACAACGCTGCACCGTGTGCCATTCGGCCAGGCCCACCAGCCCGTTGTTCAGCACTGCGCCAGCCGGGGTGATGTTCGACACCCCGGCGCAGATCCAGCAGCAGGCCGCACGCATCCAGGCACAGGCCATCGCCAGCCCGATCATGCCGCTGGGCAACATCACCCAGATGACCCAGCAGGAGCGGGATTTGATCGGCACCTGGATCAGCCAGGGCGCGCACATCAACTGACAGGCTGACGCAGATCCAATGGTGGGAGCGGGCTGCTCGCACAGGGAAGAGTGTTTGTTCGCTCATGATGCGCGCTACCCAACCCGTGCGCCGCAACGGCGCACTTGAGCCAGGGTGCGCGAGTCAGTATTCTCCGCGCCCGCTCGAATTGATTGCCACTGCCTGCCTTGGCGCGGCTCTTGCTATCAGTATCAAAGCTGACCGATCAGACGATTTTTGCAGCAAACCCAAAGGCGCCACACCAGAGCGCCACTAGAAGAAACACACCACCTTAAACTCGGGAGCACCGAATGAAATCTATGTTCAAAGGCCTGATGCTGGCAGGATCCCTGCTGGCCGGCGGCCAGGCCATGGCCGATGATTTGCTGCAGTGGCAGAACAACAGCCTGACCTACCTGTGGGGCAAAAACTTTACGGTCAACCCACAGATCCAGCAAACCGTGACCTTCGAACATGCCGACGCCTGGAAGTACGGCGACAACTTCTTCTTCCTCGACCGCATCTTCTACAACGGCAAGGAAGACGGCAACGTCGGCCCGAATACCTACTACGGCGAGTTCAGCCCGCGCCTGTCATTCGGCAAGATTCTGGACAAGGACCTGTCGCTCGGCCCGATCAAGGACGTGTTGCTGGCCTTCACCTACGAGTTCGGCGAAGGCGATAACGAGTCCTACCTGCTCGGCCCGGCCTTTGATTTGAACGTCCCCGGCTTCGACTATTTCCAGCTGAACTTCTACCAGCGCCAGACCGAAGGCAATCGCCCGGGTGACGGTGTCTGGCAGATCACGCCGGTGTGGGCCTACACCCTGCCGGTGGGCAACTCGAACATCCTGATTGATGGTTTCATCGACTGGGTGGTGGACAACGACCGTAACGCCCGCGGCACTTACCACGCCAACCTGCACTTTAACCCGCAGGTAAAATACGACCTGGGCAAGGCGCTGCAGTGGGGCGAGAAACAACTGTATGTCGGCTTTGAGTACGACTACTGGAAGAACAAGTACGGCATCGAAGACTCCGGCGCGTTCAAGACCACCCAGGACACGGCGAGCTTTTTGGTCAAATACCACTTCTAAACGTTGATTGCGGGCAGGCCGAGGAATCGGGTGATTTCCTCGCGCTTGGCCAACGCATCACGCCTGCCCAACTCAATCAACTCGCTGCAATAACCCGCTTCGAACAGCAAGTAACTCAACACCCCCGCCCCGCTCGTCTTCGTCGCCCCCGGCCCCTTCAGAAACACCCGCAGCGCCGCCGGCAATTCCTGGCGATGCCGCGCGGCAATTTCATCGATCGGCTGGCTGGGCGCGATCACCAGCACCTCCACTGCCGCAACGCCGGGCGCGGCATGACTGAACTGGTTCAAGCGCTCCAGCAACTCGATATCGCTCTCCAGGCTGTCGATGAACGTGCTGTTGAGCATATGCCCGCCGATCTGCGCCAGGGTCGGCTGCTGGCCGGTAAAACTGCGCGGCATCGACGGTTCATGACTGCGTAGATTGCCGCTGACGCCCACCACCAGTACCCGGCTGGCGCCCAGGTGCAGGGCCGGACTGATCGGGGCGGATTGGCGCACCGCGCCGTCGCCGAAGTATTCCTGGTCGAGTTTTACCGGAGCGAACAGCAAGGGGATCGCGGAGCTTGCCAGCAGGTGTTCGACGGTCAGTTGCGTGGGGACGCCGATGCGCCGGTGGCGCAACCACGCCTCAATGGTGCCGCCGCCCTGATAGAAGGTCACCGCTTGCCCGGACTCATAGCCAAAGGCTGTGACCGCAACCGCATGCAGGTGCTTGTTGCGGATCGCCTCATCGATGCCCGGCAAGTGCAGTTTGTCCTGCAACAGGTCGCGCAGGGGCGAACTGTCGAGCAACGCCACCGGACATTGCCGGCCAAGGCCGAGCAGGCTGTGGATGAAAAACCGACTGGCCTGGCGCATCACCCCGGGCCAGTCGCTGCGCACCACCTGATGGCTGCCAAAACCCTGCCAGAACGCCATAAGCCGTTGGATCGCCGCGCGAAAATCCATCGCGCCACTGGCCAGGCTCACCGCATTGATTGCCCCGGCCGAGGTGCCGACGATTACCGGAAACGGATTGGGCGCACCGGGCGGCAACAGTTCGGCAATCGCCGCCAGTACCCCCACCTGATAGGCCGCTCGCGCCCCGCCGCCGGAAAGAATCAAGCCTGTGACCGGTTCGGCTGAACGCATTGCATCACTCCATGTGGGGAAAAATGGCGGTTATCGACGGCGTTTTTCGTACAGTTTGGGCTCGCCCGGTGGCCGGCTCTTGAAGCGGCGGTGGGTCCACAAATATTGCTCGGGACATTCACTCACAGCAGCCTCGACCCACTGATTGATGCGCAGGCCGTCGACTTCATCGCTCTCGCCGGGGAAGTCGGTCAATGGTGCGTGGATCACCAGACGATAGCCGCTGCCGTCGGCCAGACGCTCCTGGGTGAACGGCACCACCAGCGCCTTACCGAGTTTGGCGAACTTGCTGGTGGCGGTGACGGTGGCGGCCTGGATGCCGAACAGCGGCACGAAAACGCTCTGCTTGGCGCCATAGTCCTGGTCCGGCGCGTACCAGATGGCGCGCCCGGCGCGCAGCAGCTTGAGCATGCCGCGCACGTCTTCACGCTCCACCGCCAGCGAGTCGAGGTTGTGCCGCTCGCGGCCACGGCGCTGGATATAGTCGAACAGCGGGTTGCCGTGCTCGCGGTACATACCGTCGATGGTGTGTTTCTGGCCGAGCAGGGCCGCGCCGATTTCCAGGGTGGTGAAGTGCAGGGCCATGAGGATGACACCCTTGCCGTCCAGTTGCGCCTGCTTGAGGTGTTCAAGCCCTTCGACGTGAGCCAGACGCGCCAGGCGCTGGCGCGACCACCACCAGCTCATGGCCATTTCGAAAAAGGCGATGCCGGTGGAGGCGAAATTTTCCTTGAGCAGACGCTTGCGCTCCCGGGCGGACTTCTGCGGGAAGCACAGCTCGAGGTTGCGCGCGGCAATGCGGCGACGCTCGCCGGCCACGCGGTACATGCCCGCACCCAGCAGGCGACCAATGGTCAACAGCGCCCGGTACGGCAATTGGGTGACCAGCCACAGCAGGCCGAGCCCCAGCCATAGCAGCCAAAAACGCGGGTGAAAAAATACAGCTCGAAAACGCGGGCGATCCATTACAGATTCCGGTAAAGACAGGGCCGCGCATTCTACAACGGTTCGACTCGGCTTGCGGCCAGTGGATGTTCTCGTTATAAGTCTCGACACTTTTCGTGACAAGCCGCTTTTGCCGACCATGAGCCAAACCGAACCGCTAGACCAAGATCCCGTGTTCCAGCTGAAAGGCAGCATGCTCGCCATCACCGTGCTGGAACTGGCCCGCAACGACCTCGACGCCCTGGACCGCCAGCTCGCCGCCAAGGTCGTCCTCGCGCCGAACTTCTTCAACAATGCCCCGCTGGTACTGGCCCTGGACAAACTGCCCGCCGGTCAGGGCGCTGTCGACCTGCCCGGCCTGATGCGCGTCTGCCGCTCCCACGGTCTGCGCACCCTGGCGATTCGCGCCAGCCGGATCGAAGACATTGCCGCGGCCATCGCAATTGAATTGCCAGTACTGCCACCGTCCGGCGCACGCGAGCGTCCGCTGGATCCAGGCGAAGGCGAGGTGAAGAAAAAACCGGAAAAACCGGCGGAACCGCTGATCAAGCCTACAAAGATCATCACCACCCCCGTACGCGGCGGGCAGCAGATTTACGCCCAGGGCGGCGACCTTGTTGTAGTCTCCTCGGTCAGTCCCGGCGCGGAACTTCTCGCCGATGGCAACATCCATGTATACGGTCCGATGCGCGGCCGTGCGCTCGCCGGCATCAAGGGTGATACCAGGGCCCGTATTTTCTGCCAGCAGTTGACCGCTGAGCTGGTATCCATCGCGGGTCAGTACAAGGTTGCCGAAGATTTACGCCGCGACCCGCTGTGGGGGGCCGGGGTACAGGTCAGCCTGTCGGGCGATGTGTTGAACATCACCCGTCTTTAACGGATACTGCCGCATTTTCCAAGCATCTCTAGACTCTGATAGCAAAGCGAAACCGGCAATACTTGCGTAGGAATAACTGAAAGTTGGCGTCCCCCGTGGAAACCGAGTCTTTTTCCTACACAGGCTGTCCGCCTGCAGCGAGTTTCAAGAGATGTTTTTCAGGGGCTGAAAAGTCCTTTTTCCTTAGGGGTGAAACACCTTGGCCAAGATTCTCGTGGTTACATCCGGCAAGGGTGGTGTGGGTAAGACCACCACCAGCGCCGCTATCGGTACCGGCCTCGCACTGCGCGGCCACAAGACAGTCATCGTCGACTTCGACGTCGGTTTGCGTAACCTCGACCTGATCATGGGTTGCGAGCGCCGCGTGGTGTATGACTTCGTCAACGTGGTAAACGGCGAAGCCAACCTGCAACAGGCCCTGATCAAGGACAAGCGTCTTGAGAACCTGTACGTGCTGGCCGCCAGCCAGACCCGTGACAAGGACGCGCTGACCAAGGAAGGCGTAGGCAAAGTCCTCGCCGAACTGAAGGAAACCTTCGAATACGTGGTGTGCGACTCCCCGGCCGGTATCGAAACCGGTGCTCACCTGGCGATGTACTTCGCCGATGAAGCCATCGTGGTCACCAACCCGGAAGTGTCGTCGGTACGTGACTCGGACCGCATGCTCGGCCTGCTGGCCAGCAAGTCCCAGCGCGCCGAGAAAGGCGAAGAGCCGATCAAGGAACACCTGCTGCTCACCCGCTACAACCCTGAGCGCGTCAGCAATGGCGAAATGCTCGGCGTGGAAGACGTCAAGGACATCCTCGCGGTGACGCTGCTGGGTGTGATCCCCGAATCCCAGGCGGTGCTGAAGGCGTCCAACCAGGGCGTGCCGGTGATTCTCGATGACCAGAGCGACGCCGGCCAGGCCTACAGCGATGCGGTTGACCGCCTGTTGGGCAAGACCGTTGACCATCGCTTCCTCGACGTCAAGAAGAAGGGATTCTTCGAGCGTATCTTTGGAGGCAATTGAACAATGAAATTTCTCGACTTCTTTCGCGCCAACAAAAAGCCAAGTACCGCGTCGGTCGCGAAAGAGCGTCTACAGATCATCGTGGCGCACGAACGCGGCCAACGCAGCACCCCGGATTACCTGCCGGCCTTGCAGAAGGAACTGGTTGAAGTGATCCGCAAGTACGTCAATATCGGCAACGATGACGTGCATGTCGCCCTGGAAAACGACGGCAGTTGCTCGATTCTGGAACTCAATATCACCCTGCCTGATCGTTGATCGAACAGGCGGCCGCTGCGGCGGCTCGGTCACCTTGATCCCTGTAGGGGAACCGGGTGGTCGAGCCGCCGTTGGCGTTTGTTACGAGGCTGTTTAATGCCGCTGTCCAACATCCATATCCTGCATCAGGATGCCGCCGTCCTGGTGGTCAACAAACCTACCCTGCTGCTCTCGGTGCCCGGTCGGGCCGACGACAACAAAGACTGCCTGATCACCCGCCTGCAGGAAAACGGCTACCCCGAAGCGCGCATTGTGCATCGCCTGGACTGGGAAACCTCGGGGATCATCCTGCTGGCGCGGGACGCGGATTCCCATCGCGAACTGTCTCGCCAGTTTCACGACCGCGAAACAGAAAAAGCCTACACCGCCCTGGCCTGGGGCCAGCCGGCACTGGACAGCGGCAGCATCGACCTGCCCCTGCGCTATGACCCGCCGACCAAGCCGCGCCACGTGGTGGACCACGAATTCGGCAAGCACGCGCTGACCTTCTGGAAGGTGCTGGAACGTTGCGGCGACTGGTGCCGCGTGGAGCTGACACCCATCACCGGGCGCTCGCACCAGTTGCGCGTGCACATGCTCTCGATTGGCCATCCGTTGCTGGGCGATGGCCTGTACGCCCATGAACAGGCCCTGGCCGCATGGCCGCGCCTGTGCCTGCACGCGAGCATGTTGAGCTTTACGCATCCGCAGAGCGGCGAGCGGCTGCGCTTCGAGTGCCCCGCCCCGTTCTAAAGCTGCCAATGCATTAAAAATGTGGGAGGGGGCTTGCTCCCACATTTGTACTGTGCACTTCTGACAATCGGACGGTAAACTCCGCGCACTGCTGTCTGGAGCTATTTATGCGCGAAGCGTTGAATCAAGGCCTGATCGACTTTCTCAAGGCCTCCCCTACTCCCTTTCATGCCACTGCCGCCCTCGCCCAGCGTCTGGAAGCGGCCGGCTATCAGCGTCTCGACGAGCGCGACACCTGGGCCACCGAGGCCAACGGTCGCTACTACGTCACCCGTAACGACTCCTCGATCATCGCCTTCAAGCTCGGCCGTCAGTCGCCGCTGCAGGACGGCATCCGCATGGTCGGCGCCCACACCGACAGCCCGTGCCTGCGCGTCAAGCCTCAGCCCGAGTTGCAACGCCAGGGTTTCTGGCAGTTGGGCGTGGAAGTCTACGGCGGCGCACTGTTGGCACCGTGGTTCGACCGCGACCTGTCGCTGGCCGGCCGCGTGACCTTCCGCCGCGACGGCAAGGTCGAGAGCCAATTGATCGACTTCAAGCTGCCGATTGCCATCATTCCCAACCTGGCCATTCACCTGAACCGTGAAGCCAACCAGGGCTGGGCGATCAATGCCCAGACCGAATTGCCGCCGATCCTCGCGCAGTTTGCCGGTGACGAGCGTGTGGACTTTCGCGCCGTGCTCACCGATCAACTGGCCCGCGAACACGGCTTGAACGCCGATGTGGTGCTTGACTACGAGCTGAGTTTCTACGACACCCAAAGCGCGGCCGTGATTGGCCTGCACGGCGACTTCATCGCCGGCGCGCGCCTGGACAACCTGCTGTCGTGCTACGCCGGCTTGCAGGCCCTGCTCACCAGCGACAGCGACGAAACCTGCGTGCTGGTGTGCAACGACCACGAAGAAGTCGGCTCCTGCTCGGCCTGCGGTGCCGATGGCCCGATGCTCGAGCAGACCCTGCGCCGCCTGTTGCCCGAAGGCGAAGCGTTCGTGCGCACCCTCCAGAAATCACTGCTGGTGTCGGCGGACAACGCCCACGGCGTGCACCCCAACTATGCGGAAAAGCACGACGCCAACCACGGCCCCAAGCTCAATGCCGGCCCGGTGATCAAAGTCAACAGCAACCAGCGCTATGCCACCAACAGCGAAACCGCAGGCTTCTTCCGCCACCTGTGCATGGCCCAGGAAGTGCCGGTGCAGAGCTTCGTGGTGCGCAGCGACATGGGCTGCGGCTCGACCATCGGCCCGATCACTGCCAGTCACCTGGGCGTGCGCACCGTAGACATCGGCCTGCCGACATTCGCCATGCATTCGATCCGCGAGCTGTGCGGCAGCCATGACCTGGCGCATCTGGTGAAGGTACTCGGCGCGTTCTACAGCAGTCGCGACCTGCCCTGATGTGGAAGGGGGCTTGCCCCCTCCCTCAGAGATTCTGTGTGCACCTGACCTGCACTGTCGTGCACAAGACTTTCGCCAAACTGGCCGAATGCCGCGTGCAATCGTACACTCGGGCCACTCGTCGTTTTCAAGGTTGACCGCCTCGTGCTTTCCCGTCTGTTTGCCCTGCCCTGTTACCTGTTGATCGCCCTGCTCACTCTGCTGCCGCTCTCACCTGCGCAGGCCGTGGGCCTGCCCGGCCTGCTGGGCAGCGGTACCAAGACCCAACCCCAGGCAGAAGTGCCGCTGGGCCAGTCGCTGGACGAGGTGATCAAGACCCTCGAAAACGACCAGCAGCGCACTCAACTGCTGAGCGATCTGAAGAAACTGCGTGCCGCCACGCAAAAGGCCCAGCCGGCGGCCGAGCAAGGCGTGCTGGGGTTGATCGGCAGTACGTTGACGGGCCTCGAATCACAGTTTTCCGGGGCTGACAGCCCGCTGGGACGCTGGTCCAGTGAAGTCGACCAGGCCAGGGACGAATTGAGCGCCCTGATGCTGCCGGCCACTGAATGGCTGCCGATCATCTTTGGTTTCGCCTTGATCCTTGCGCTGTGGAGCCTGTTGGCTGCCGCGCTGATCTGGCTGAGCCACCGCCTGCGCGAGCGCTTTGGCCTGCCCGAGGAACTGCCGCAACACCCGCGCACCTGGGACATGCTGCGCTTCGCCCTGCGCAAGCTCGGCCCGTGGCTGATCGCACTGGTGATCACCGTGTACCTGAGCTACGCGCTGCCCTCGTCGCTGGGTAAATCCCTGGCGATGGTGCTGGCCTATGCGTTGGTGGTGGGCACCTGTTTCTCGGCGATCTGCGTGATTGCCTTTTCCCTGCTCGATGGCCCGCATCGCCATCGCGCGCTGTACATCCTGCGCCACCAGGCCTTCCGCCCGTTGTGGCTGATCGGCAGTTTCGCTGCGTTCGGCGAAGCCTTGAGCGACCCACGCATGATGCAGGCCCTCGGACAGCACCTGGCCCATACCGCCGCGACTGTGGCGAATGTGATGGCCGCGCTGTCCACCGGCGTGTTTATCCTGCGCTTTCGCCGGCCGATTGCGCACCTGATCCGTAACCAGCCGCTGTCGCGCCGCCTTAATCGCCGCGCCATCAGCGACACCCTGTCGATCATCGGCTCGTTCTGGTATCTCCCGGCACTGCTGCTGGTGGGCATCTCGCTGTTCGCCACGTTCCTGTCTGCCGGCGACACCAGCACCGCCCTGCGCCAATCGCTGCTGTGCACGGTGTTGCTGGTGTTGTGCATGGTCATCAACGGTCTGGTGCGCCGCCACGCCCTCAAGCCGATGCGCGGGCACAAGCGCCATGCGCTGTACTCCGAGCGCCTGAAAAACTTCGTCTACACCCTGGCCCACCTCGCGGTGTGGCTGGTGTTCATCGAACTGGGCCTGCGGGTATGGGGCCTGTCGCTGATTCGCTTTACCGAAGGCGACGGCCATGAAATCAGCGTCAAGCTGTTCGGCCTGGGCGGCACGCTGCTGTTTGCCTGGCTGATCTGGATCCTCAGCGACACCGCGATCCATCACGCCCTGACCCGCTCGCGCAAGGGCCTGGCCAATGCACGTGCGCAGACCATGATGCCGTTGATCCGCAACGTGCTGTTCGTGACCATCTTCATCATCGCTGCCATCGTCGCCCTGGCGAACATGGGCATGAACGTCACGCCACTGCTGGCCGGTGCCGGTGTGATCGGCCTGGCCATCGGTTTTGGCGCGCAGTCGCTGGTGGCAGACCTGATCACCGGCTTGTTCATCATCATCGAAGACTCCCTGGCCATCGATGACTACGTGGACGTCGGCGGCCATCTCGGTACCGTCGAGGGCCTGACCATCCGCACCGTGCGCCTGCGCGACATCGACGGTATCGTGCACACCATCCCGTTCAGCGAAATCAAAAGCATCAAGAACTACTCGCGGGAGTTCGGCTACGCGATCTTCCGTGTGGCGATCCCCTACAACATGGAAATCGACGACGCGATCAAGCTGATGCGCGACGTCGGCCAGAAGATGCGCAACGACCCGCTGCAACGGCGCAATATCTGGTCGCCGCTGGAGATTCAGGGGGTGGAGAGTTTCGAGTCGGGCAGCGCGATCCTGCGCGCGCGGTTCAAGACCGCGCCGATCAAACAATGGGAGGTGTCGCGAGCGTTCAACCTGGCGCTCAAGCGGCAGCTGGACGAGGCCGGAATGGATCTGGCGACGCCGCGCTTGAGTGTGCAGGTGGTGACGGCGGGATTGGAAAAAGACAAGTCGCAAGGCAGCACGAATTAAAGGTTGGTGGGGCTCGCTCCTGATGGCTGAGTGTCAGCCGCTGTATGCATTGCTGACCCATCGCTATCGGGAGCAAGCCCCCTCCCACATTTTGATCTGTGGTGCCTAGGCCAACGCGGCGCCATCCATCTTCTGGCGCAGGCTCAACGGGCGCATGTCGGTCCAGGTTTCTTCGATGTAAGCCAGGCACTCCTTCTTGAAACCGCTCTTGCCCACAGTGCGCCAGCCTTCCGGCACGGCTTTGTAGTCAGGCCAGATGGAATACTGTTCTTCGTGGTTGACCACTACCTGAAACAGGATGTCGTCGCGGTCAAATACTGAGGTCATTGCTGTTCTCCATCGCTCAAAGGCTGGCTGCGCACCACGCGCAGCGCTGATATCTGTAGAAACGTACCGGCCGTGGAAAAAATTAGAGGCCGGCGACGGCCGCTGCCAGGGCGCGGCCGAAGAGGTCGGCAACGCGGTCGACCTCGGCAGCGGTAATCACCAGCGGCGGCAGAAAGCGCACCACGCTGCCATGGCGCCCGCCCAGTTCCAGGATCAGCCCACGCTTGAGGCATTCGCGCTGCACCAGCGGCGCCAACTCGCGATGCACCGGCGGATGGCCCTGGCTATCGGGCGCACCAAGTGGGTCGACCAGCTCCACCCCCAGCATCAGCCCGCGGCCGCGAATATCGCCCAGGTGCGGGTAATCGCGCTGCAGGATGCGCAAGTGCTCGCCGAGGCGCTCGCCCATCGCCGTCGCGTGGGCCGGCAGGTCGTGTTCCTTGAGGTAGCGCATCACCGCCGACCCCGCCGCCATGGCCATCTGATTACCGCGAAACGTACCGGCATGGGCGCCCGGCAGCCAGGTGTCGAGCCAGTCGCGATACACCACCACCGCCAGCGGCAGGCTGCCGCCGATGGCCTTGGACAGCACCACCACGTCCGGGATGATGCCTGCGTGTTCAAAGGCGAACATCTTGCCGGTGCGGCCAAAACCGCTCTGGATTTCATCGACAATCAACGCAACCCCTGCCTGCTGGGTGATGCGGCGCAAGCCACGCAGCCAGTCGAGATCGGCCGGGATCACACCGCCTTCGCCCTGCACCACTTCGACAATCACCGCCGCCGGCAGCAGCACCCCGGCTTCGGGATCGTTGAGCAAATTCTCCAGGTAATGCAGGTTGACCCGCACACCCTCCGCGCCACCCAGGCCGAACGGGCAACGGTAGTCATAGGGATAAGGCAGAAATTGCACGCCATTGCCGAGCAACGCACCCAAGGGTTTTTTCGGCCCCAGGCTGCCCATCAGGCTCAGCGCACCCTGGCTCATGCCGTGGTAACCGCCCTGGAACGACAGCACCGTGCTGCGCCCGGTGGCGGTGCGCACCAGCTTCAACGCCGCTTCCACCGCATCAGTGCCGGTGGGGCCGCAGAACTGGATTTTCGCTTCCCGCGCCAGCTCGGCCGGCAGCAGCCCGAACAGGTCCTGCACGAACTGATCCTTGACCGGCGTGGTGAGGTCCAGGGTGTGCAATGGCAACTCATCGGCCAGCACCTGCTGGATCGCCTCGATCACCACCGGGTGGTTATGCCCCAACGCCAGCGTGCCGGCGCCGGCCAGGCAATCGATGAAGCTGCGGCCCTCAACGTCTTCCACGTAGATACCCTTGGCCCGCTTGAGCGCCAGAGGAATGCGCCGGGGGTAACTGCGCGCGTTGGATTCCTGTTGGCGCTGGCGGGCCAGGAGTGGGGTTTCGTCGAACTGGTAGAGCGTTTCGGCGGGGTGCGCCGGGGTGGTTTCGATACGGCTGGTAGCGACTGACATCTTTCGAATCCCTCAATACGCTGTTTGGTTGCTTGAGTTGGAGACGCTTGAGGGTGGGGGGGATTTAGGGGGCTTTTTCGGTTAGTTGGGTGTATATCCCGCTCTTGCCCCACCACTCGGCACCTCGCCTGCGTGCGGCCAGCGTGGTTGACGGGGCGCCTGAGATCAAAAGCCGCGTGATATCCATCAGACCAATGGAAATCCAAATGTGGGAGGGGGCTTGCCCCCGATGGCAGTGGGTCAGCGACCAATAAGCTGACTGACACTCAGCCATCGGGAGCAAGCCCCCTCCCCCATGTTGTCTTCGAAGTGAACCGCCGCAAGGGCGGAACCCTAAGCCGCCGTGACCTGAATAACGGATATACCCCCCATCAAAGCCCCCGATACTTCTCATTCAGGGCATACAAAATCGCACACGTCTCAGCATCCAAAACCCCACCATAATCCCGCCCCCGAAAATGCATCTGAAACGCCCGCGTCCGAAGCTCAAACCCCTGACGATTCGCCGCCGCCTTGTAGCCATACCGCTGAAACGCCCGCTCCAACTCCACCTCCGGCGGCAACCCGAGGTTGAAACGCCGCAGATACATTCTGCGGGTCGCCTCATCAAACCAGGCACCCACCCCCGCCTCGAACAAACACCGCCACGGCAACTGCGGCCCTGGATCACTCTTGCGCCAATACGCCACATCCGAATGCCCAAGAATGTCGGTCGGCCCCATCTGTGGGTACCGCCCAAGCACATCGCGCACCAGCGCAATCAATGCCTGCACTTGCTCCGGCGCATACGCAGGAAACGTGAACACCCCCTTGTCATCCCGCGCCAGGTTGACGATCTCCACACCAATCGAACGACTGTTGAGGTTGTCCCGCCCACCCCAATGGCTCACCCCGGCATGCCACGCCCGCTGGTCTTCCTCTACCAGGCGAAACACGCGCAACTCGTCATACCCGGCGCAGCGATAGCCGGATTCGTTCGGGTCGGGCAACAGGTAGTGGGCGCTCACCCCATCCTGGGTCAGGGTGCGCAACGAGGAGGCAAACGGCGCGGCGGTGTAGTGCAGGATTACCTGCTGCACCTGCTCGCCGTTGCGCTGATTGAAACCCGTGGCGGGGAAACTGCTGTCAATGACCAACATAAGAACCATCCTTTTCAATACAGGCCGAATCGTTCAGCCCGTTCAAGCGCAAAAAAATTACCGCCATCCTGAAGGCTTGAACCCCAGGATGGCGGTAACTATCTGGCACCTGAAAAAACAATCAACGCCGCAGCGGCATGCCCAGTTCGACGCGCAAACCATCCGGCTGGCTGTCGAATTTCAATGAGCAGGAACAGCGCTGCACGATCGCCTGCACGATTGCCAGGCCCAGGCCACAGCCTTCGCTGTTGCCGTTGCGCCAGAAGCGCTGGGTCAGGTACTGCAGGTCTTCGCTGGAGATCTGCTTGCCATGGTCACGCACGCGAAAGATCACGCAGTCGGCGGCGGTCAGCACACTGAGTTCCACGCGGGTATCCGCCGGAGTATGGCGCAGGGCATTGTCGAGCAGGTTGCGCAGCGCGGCGACCGCCAGGCCCACCGGCATTTCCACCGGGGCGGCCGAGAGGTTGTCCGGCAGGATCAGGTCGATACGCCTGTTGTCACCGGCATTCGCATCCTGGATCGCCAGCCTGGCGACCTCTTCGGCGCTGGACTGCACACCATCGTCGAACGACAGGCTGCCCTCCACCCGCGCCAGCAGCAGCAATTGCTCGAGGGTGCGGTGCAGGCGGTCGGCGCCTGCCTCGGCATGGGCCAGCGACTGGTCGCGAGCCGCACCATCGGTCATGCGGGCCACTTGCAGGTGGGTCTTGATCGCCGTCAGCGGGCTGCGCAATTCGTGGGCGGCGTCGCCGGTGAGGCGGCGCTCCCGCTCGATGGTCTTGGCAATACGCTGCAACAGTTGGTTCTGCGTGTCGAGCAGCGGTTTGAGTTCGCTGGGCAACGGGTGAATCTGCAACGGCTCGAGGGAGTCGGCACTGCGCCGCATCAAGGCATCACGCATACGATTGAGCGGCAGCAGGCTCTGGCCGATGCCCAGCCATAACAGGCACAGACACCCCAGCATCGCCGCACCCACCGGCACCGAGGCCGCCAGCAGGATCGACGTGTTCAACGCTTCGCGCTCCGCATGGCGGTCGGCGGTGGTGATCAACAGGTCGCCACGGCTGAGGGTAAAACTGCGCCAGGCCACGCCGTCGATCAGCTGGTCACGAAAGCCGCTCTGGTGCGACTCCAGGCCCTCATCCGGGGTGGTGTGGCTGCGCGCGAGGACTTCCCCGCGCAAGGAGCTGACCTGACAGGCCATGCCACCGGGCACATGCAGGTGTTCGGCGCTGAAACGCGCGCCGCCACTGACACTGGCCAGGCCCGGCATCTGCTCGGTCAGCCCCGCCACCATGCGCGCCGATGCGACCAGACGCTGGTCGAGGGAAAACATCATCTGGTTACGCAGGTCGTTGAGCATCCAGGTCGCCGCCAGCGCCCAGATCAACACAAAAGCAGCGCCCAGCTTGAACGTCAGGCGCAGGCGCAGGCTTTTCACGAAACCTTCTCTCCCTCATCAGGGCGACCTTCATCGGCAGCGCCCAAACGATAGCCAAGGCCACGCACCGTCTCGACGATGCCATTGCCCAATTTGCGCCGCAGGTGATGGATATGCACATTGAGCGCGTTGCTTTCCAGCTCGTCGCTGAAACCGTAGACGCTGTCCTTGAGCTGTTCGCTGGAAAGCACCCGGCCCTTGTTGTGCAGCAGGGCCTGCAACAACGCCTGCTCGCGGCGCGACAGGTCCACCGGCTGGCCGCCGAGGAAAGTCTCGCGGCTGCTGGGGTCGTAGGCCAGGCGGCCATGTTCGATCAGGTTGACGCTGCGCCCCGCCACCCGGCGCAGCAGGGTTTGCAGGCGGGCGGCGAGTTCACGCAGGTCGAAGGGTTTGAGCAGGTAGTCGTCGGCACCCGCTTGCAGGCCGTCGACACGGTTGGTCACCGAATCCCGTGCGGTGAGGATCAGCACCGGGATTTCCAGGCCCTGGCTGCGCTGTTGCTGCAGCAGCTTGAGACCGTCTTCGTCGGGCAGGCCAAGGTCGAGCACCATGATGTCGAACGCTGCTGCCTTGAGCATCGCCCGCGCCGCGCCGGCGCTCGCCACGCGCTCCACGGTGAAGCCCTGGGCGGTGAGACCGGCCACGATGCCGCTGGCGATCAGTTCATCGTCTTCACAGACCAGTACGTGCATGCTGAACCCTTCATGAAAGATGGCGTGATTAGAGAATGCAGGGATTAAGCGCGCATTATGCCGCCAATGTTGGCAACACCCGCTGATCCGTACACTCTAGAATAGCGCCCGGTTAATCATCGGTTAATCAACGCCACACATTGTGTGCCTCAACTTGTACGGGATTAAGGCTTGACCATGCGGCATCTGTTTACCTTTTTGCTGGTAATGCTTGCGGGATTGGCCCAGGCCTCGCCTGGCAACCCTTTCGACACCAAACCCGATTTCCTCCCGGTGGGCAAGGCGTTCACCTTTACTTCCGAGCGCCTGGAAAGTGGCGAGACCCAGCTGTATTGGCAGATTGCCGACGGTTATTACCTGTACCAGCAACGCATGAAGTTCGAAGGCCTGGCCGAAAAGCCGACGCTGCCCAAGGGCGAGGCCCATAGCGACGAGTTCTTCGGCGAGCAGGAGGTGTATCGCCAGGGCCTGGAAGTGAAGATCCCCGCCGGTGCCACCGGCCAGCTCAAGCTCGGCTGGCAGGGCTGCGCCGATGCGGGCCTGTGCTACCCGCCGCAATCGATCACCGTCGACCTGGGCGGCAACCCGGCCGTAGCCGCCACCGCCCAGGCTCAGGACCAGAGCCTGGCCAGCGGCCTGCAAGAGCGCAGCCTGGGCTGGAGTGTGCTGGCGTTCTTCGGCCTGGGCCTGTTGCTGGCGTTTGCCCCGTGTTCATTGCCGATGCTGCCGATTCTTGCCGGGCTGGTGGTGGGCAGTGGCGCCAGCCCACGTCGTGGCCTGGCCCTGGCCGGCAGCTACGTGGTGTGCATGGCGCTGGTGTATGCCGCGCTGGGCGTGCTGGCCGCACTCGCCGGCGGCAACCTCGCCGCGTTGTTGCAAACCCCGTGGATCCTCGGCAGTTTCGCCGCCCTGTTTGTGATCCTCGCCCTGCCGATGTTCGGCTTCTTTGAACTGCAATTGCCGACCTTCCTGCGTGACCGCCTGGACAACGCCAGCCGCCAGCAAAGCGGTGGCAGCCTGGTGGGCGCCGGCATCCTCGGCGCCTTGTCCGGGCTGCTGGTGGGCCCGTGCATGACCGCGCCACTGGCCGGCGCGCTGCTCTATATCGCCCAGAGCGGCAATGCGCTGCATGGTGGTCTGATCCTGTTCGCCATGGGCATCGGCATCGGTGTGCCGCTGTTGCTGCTGGTGACCGTGGGCAACCGCTTCCTGCCCAAACCGGGCACCTGGATGAACGTGCTCAAGGGCATCTTCGGTTTCCTGTTTCTGGGCACGGCCGTGCTGATGATTCGCCCAGTGGTCGGCGACAGCCTGTGGCTTGGCCTGTGGGGCGCACTGGCGCTGGTGATGGCCTACTGCGGCTGGGGCCTGGCCCGTGAATACGGTCTGGCCGCCAAGGTATTTGGCGCCGGCTCCGTGGTGCTGGGCCTGTGGGGTGCGGTACTGGTGGTGGGTGCAGCCGGTGGCAGCGACGACCTGTGGCAACCGTTGAGCGTCTACAGCGGCTCGCGCGCCGCTACCGCCGAGGCACACGACGCCTTCACCACGATCAACGACCCGGTCGCCCTGCAAAATCAGCTCGACAGCGCCAGGGCCCAGGGCCAGTGGGTGCTGGTGGACTACTACGCCGACTGGTGCGTGTCGTGCAAGATCATGGAAAAACAGGTGTTCGGCAACGCCGAGGTGATGCAGGCCCTCAAGGACGTGCGCCTGCTGCGCCTGGACGTCACCGCCGACAACGCCGCCAGCCGCGAACTGCTCGGCCGCTACAAGGTGCCGGGGCCGCCAAGCTTCGTGTGGATCGGCCCCGACGGTGAAGAACGCCGCGCCCGGCGCATCACCGGTGAAGTCGACGCCGACGCCTTCCTGCAACGCTGGACTCAGACCCGGGACGCCCGCTGATGCTGACCCTGACCATCGGCACCTTCGCCATCGCGCTGAATCACATCCTGCTGATCAGCGCGCTGATTCTCGCCACCCTGGTGGGCTGGCGTGTGGCCAAGCGTGGCGGTGAGAACCCCGAGTCGGTGCTGTTCAGCCTGTTTCTGCTGGGCATGCTCGCGGCGCGGGTGAGCTTCGTGCTGATGTACTGGAGTGACTATCGCAGCGACTGGCTGCAGATGGTTGACCTGCGCGACGGCGGTTTTCTCGCCTGGCCCGGCATCATCGCGCTGGTGCTTGCCGCCCTCGCCTACGGCTGGCGCCGCCCGGCCCTGCGCAAGCCGCTGAGCGCGGGCGTCATCACCGGGCTGTTGTTCTGGGGCATCACCAGCCTGTCGCTGAACCTCTACGACAAGGGTTCGCAACTGCCCTCGATCACCCTGCGCACTGCCGATGGCCAGGAGGTGCAACTTGCCGATTACAAGGGCGGCCCGCTGGTGATCAACCTGTGGGCCACCTGGTGCCCGCCGTGCCGTCG
Organism: Pseudomonas sp. PvP025; assembly: GCF_017832155.1. Lineage (NCBI taxonomy): Bacteria > Pseudomonadati > Pseudomonadota > Gammaproteobacteria > Pseudomonadales > Pseudomonadaceae > Pseudomonas > Pseudomonas sp. PvP025. The sequence goes on from NZ_JAFIBJ010000001.1 coordinate 2,256,784, forward strand.
CGAAATGCCGGTGCTGGAACGCGCGCAACACCAACGGCCGGACGTGACGTTCCTGTTCGTCAACCAGGCCGAAAGCATGCAAAGCGTCAGCACCTTCCTGGCCACCCAGGGCCTGACCCTCGATAACGTGCTGTTCGATGCCAGCGGCCGTCTCGGCCAGGCCGTGGGCTCCATGGCCTTGCCGACCACCTTGTTCTACCAAGCCGATGGGCGCCTGATCAACAGCCACCTGGGCGAGTTGTCCCAAGCCAGCCTGGCCCGCGCCATGGAACCCTTCGACACTGCACCGCAAAGGAAACCGACATGCCAAGCCTCCGCCACCTGCTGACCCTGCTGCCGCTGACGCTCGCGGCCACCCTGGCCCAGGCCGAAGACTGGCCGGCCCCGATCAAACAGATCGAAGCCAAGGGCGCAAAGATCCTCGGCAAGTTCGACGCCCCCAGCGGCCTGACCGGCTACGCCGCGCAATACCAGAACCGCGGGATGGCCCTGTACCTGACCGCCGACGGCAACAGCGTGCTCGCCGGCAACCTGTACGACGCACAGGGCAATGACCTGAGCAGCGCGCCCCTGGAAAAACTGGTGTACGCGCCGATGGCCAAGGAAGTATGGGCCAAGATGGAAAAAAGCAGCTGGATCCAGGATGGCGATAAAAACGCGCCGCGCACCGTTTACCTGTTCAGCGACCCCAACTGCCCGTACTGCAACATGTTCTGGGAGCAGGCACGCCCGTGGGTAAACGCCGGCAAGGTGCAGTTGCGCCACATCATGGTCGGGATTATTCGCGAGGACAGCCCCGGAAAATCCGCGGCCCTGTTCGCCGCCAAGGATCCGCAAAAAGCCTTGGAGGAACACGAGGCTGCCGGCAAGGCCAGCAAGTTGCAGGCGCTGGACAAAATCCCGGCCACTATCGAGGCCAAGCTCGACGCCAACATGAAGCTGATGGAAGAGCTGGAGTTATCGGCAACGCCGGCTATTTTCTACCTGGATGACAAAGGCGGCCTGCAACAACAGCAAGGCGCCCCGTCGCCGGACAAGTTGGCGAAGATACTTGGGCCCAAATAGGCGGCGTCCGGGCTGACGCTATCGGGAGCCAGCCAGCTCCCACACTTGACTGTATTCACACATCAAATGTAGGAGCTGGCTGGCCTGCGATGAGGCCAGAACAGACAGAAGCGGTTAAAGCCCCTCCAACTCGGCCATCAAATCACTCAACCTGCCCACCTTCTCCACGCTGATCTCATTGCCCGCCAACCCCTCGATATACTCGGCCAGCTCCGCCACCGTACTGCACTCGAACATCGCCCGCAGCGGCACGTCGCGTTGCAGGGTTTTCTGCACCCGCGAGGCGATCTGTGTGGCGAGCAACGAGTGGCCGCCCAGTTCGAAGAAGTTGTCCTCAACGCCGACACGCTCAACCTTGAGCACTTCGGCCCAGATCGCGGCCAAGGTGGTTTCCAGCGCGTTGCGCGGCGCCAGGTAGGCCTGACTGTGCAACTGGCCGATCTCCAGGGCTGGCAAGGCCTTGCGGTCGAGCTTGCCATTGACGTTCAGCGGCAGGCGGTCAAGCCATAGCCAGTGCAGCGGCACCATGTATTCCGGCAGTTCGGCGCGCAGGCGTTGCTTGATGCGATCCAGGCGTTCGCCGGGGTCAAGCGCCGCGTCGGCGGCCACCAGGTAGCCCACCAGGTGTTTGCCGTTGACGCCCTCCTGCACCCCCACCGCCGCGTCGCGCACTTCGGGTTGTTCGTGCAGACGCGCTTCGATTTCACCCAGCTCGATGCGGTAACCGCGAATCTTCACCTGATGGTCGATACGTCCCACGTATTCCAGCACACCATCGCTGCGGCGACGGGCAAGGTCACCGGTGCGATAGAGACGCTCGCCCGCCGCGCCGAACGGGTTGGGCACAAACGCCTGGGCGGTGCGCAACGGATCGCTGACATAGCCACGGCCCACACCGGTGCCGGCCACACACAACTCGCCCACGGCGCCTTGCGGCACCAGGTCCAGCGCACCGTCCAACAGGTACAAACGGTTGTTGTCGGTCGGCGTGCCAATCGGCAGGTACGTGCCGCGTGTCGAGGCCAGGTCGACGCGGAAGAACGCCACGTCGTCCGAGCATTCAGCCGGGCCGTAGGCATTCACCAGGCCAATCTGCGGATAGCGTTGCAGCCATTGATGCGCCAGCTCCGGCGGCATCGCTTCACCCGTCGGCAGCATCCAGCGCAGCCCGTCCAGGCTGACGCGTTCCTGGGCCAGCATGCCCTGGATCAGCGACGGCACGCTTTCCAGCACGGTAATGCCTTGGGTCTGCACATGTTCGAGCAAGCCCTGGGGATCATGGGCGATGGCATTCGGCACGATATCCACCCGCGCGCCGAACAGCGGCGCCGCGAGAAATTGCCACACGGAAATATCAAAGCTTTGCGAGGCGGTCTGCGCGATGACATCCGCTGGCGACAGGTCCAGGTACGGCACCTTGCTCAACTGGTTATTGAGCATGCCACGCTGTTCGACCATCACGCCTTTGGGCTGGCCGGTGGAGCCCGAGGTGTAGATCACGTAGGCGAGGTTATCCGGTGCGCTGTAGATGCCAGGATTTTCACCACGGGCCGGCACCTCCTCCCACACCAGCAACTGGCAATCGGTGCCATCGAGTAACTCGATGGCCTGTTCGCGACACGCTTCACTGCACACCAATAACGGCGTGCGGCTCAGCGCGATGATGCGGCTCAGCCGCTGAGCAGGCAGGCCCGGGTCCAGCGGCAGGTAACCGGCACCGGCCTTGAAGCTGCCGATGATCATGCCCAGCAGGTCGAGGTTGCGCTCGGCCAGCAAGGCCACCGGTTGATCCACGCCGACACCCGCGCTGATCAACGCATGGCCCAGGCCGTTGCTGCGGCGGTTCAGTGCCTCATAGGTCCATCGCTGGTCCAGGCAACTGGCGGCAATGCGCTGCGGATGCTGCGCCACCTGTTCTTCGAACAGCTCAACGTAGCTGCGCGCCAGCGGGTAATCCTGTGCGCTCTGGTTACAGCCCTCCACCAGGAAGGCACGCTCCTGCTCGCCGATCAGCGGCAGGTCGGTCATGTCGCCGTGAAAGCCCTGCATCAGCGCCAGCAGCAGGCGTTTAAACTCACCGAGCATGCCTTGCACGGTGGTTTCATCGAAGTAACGCTGGTCGTAGGACAGGTGCAAACCGAGGTCATCGCCCGGATAGCACACCGCCGTCAGCGGGAAATTGGTGTGGGTGCGGCCGGAATCCGAGGTGGCGTTCAGGCTCTGCGCGCGGTCCAGCACCGAGGTGTCCACCGGCGCGTTTTCGAACACGAACAGGCTGTCGAACAGCGGCTGGCCCTTGGGCAGTTCGCTGTGTTCCTGGATCGTCACCAACGGCAGGTATTCGTACTCGCGCAGTTGCATGTTGCTGTCGAGCAGGTCGTTCAACCACTGGCGCACGCTGCAGGGCTGGTCGTCCTCGGGCAGCTTCACCCGCAGCGCGATGCTGTTGATGAACAGGCCAACGGTGCGTTGCATCTCGGGCATGTCCACCGGGCGCCCGGCCACGGTGACGCCGAACAGCACGTCACGCTCGCCGCTCACACGCCGCAATACCAGGGCCCATGCCGCCTGGGCAAAGGTATTGACGGTCAGTTGATGGGCCTGGGCCAGTTCGCGCAGTTGCGCGCCGTCACGGGCATCCAGTCGGGTGTAGCAGTCGCCCACCAGCATGCCGCCGCTGTGGCCTGCATGTTCGCGCAGGAACGGCCGGTCGCTGGGGATCGGCGTGGTGCGCTCGAAACCCTGCAGGTTGCGCTGCCACCACTGGCGCGCTTCGTTGAGGTCCTGGCGTTGCAGCCAGGCGATGTAGTCACGGTAACGTGGCGGCGTGGCCAGTTGCGCCGCGCGGCCTTCGCCGAGGGCGAGGTAGATCTCGAAGAAGTCGTTCATCAGCAGCGAACGGCACCAGGCATCGATGAGGATGTGGTGGTTGCTCATCATGAACCAGTAGCGCGCTTGGCCCACACGGATCAGGCGCAGGTGGAACGGCGCCTGGTTGAGCAGATCGAACCCGGCTTCGCGCTCCTGCTTGAGCAACGCTTGCAGGCGCGGCTCGTGCTGGTCTTCGCGGTCGCCGCTCCAGTCCAGGTACTCGATCGGCGTGTTGCCGGGTTTGTGGATCACTTGCAGCATGTCTTCGCCGACGTTCCAGCAGAACGACGCACGCAGGGCCTCGTGGCGTGCGATCACCGCTTGCCAGGCCTGGGCGAAACGCTCGGGGTCGAGCACGCTGTCGATGCGGTAGCGGTCCTGCATGTAATACAGGCCGGTGCCCGGTTCGAGCAGGGTGTGCAGCAGCAGGCCTTCCTGCATCGGCGTCAGCGGGTAGACGTCTTCGATCCGGTTTGCCGCCACCGGCAGGCTGTCGAGCTGCCCCTGGCTCAGGTGCGCCAGGGGGAAGTCGGACGGCGTGAGGCCAAAAGCTTCGTCTTCCAGGCAATGGGCGATCAGGCCTTGCAGCTCGGCCAGATACCCGTCGGCCAGCGCGCGAATGGTCTGCGGCTCATGGCGTTCGCGGCTGAAGGTCCAGCGCAGCACCAGTTCGCCGCCGTACACCTGGCTGTCGACGCTCAGCTCATTGGGCAGCGGCGCGTCCGGGTCGTGCGCCAGGCCGGCCGACTCATTCAGCGGATGGAACAGCGCGTCGCTGCCAAAGCTCTGGTCGAACTGGCCGAGGTAGTTGAAGGTAATGGGCGCATCCGGCAGCGCCGCCAGGGTCTGTTGGCACAGGTCGTCGGCCAGGTAACGCAGTACGCCGTAGCCCAGGCCTTTGTGCGGCACGCCGCGCAGTTGCTCCTTGATCGCCTTGATCGAATCGCCCTGCGCAGCCGCCGGCGTCAGGCGCACCGGATAGGCGCTGGTGAACCAGCCGACGCTGCGGGTCAGGTCGATGTCATCGAACAGTGCTTCGCGGCCGTGGCCTTCCAGTTGGATCACGGCCGAGTCGTGGCCGCTCCAGCGACACACCACCCGCGCCAGGGCGGTCAGCAGCAGATCGTTGACCTGGGTGCGGTAGGCGCTCGGCGCCTGCTGCAACAACTGGCGGGTGCGCTCGGCATCCAGGCGCACGCTGACCGTCTCGGCATCGCGGTTGCGCAACGCGCCCTGTGGTCGCGCCACCGGCAACAGCGAGGCAGGCCCGGCCAACTGACGTTGCCACAGGCTCAACTCTTCACGCAGGGATTCGCTATGGGCATACGCCTGCAAGCGTGCCGCCCACTCGCGCAGCGCGCTGGTCTTGGCCGGCAGGCTGACGGAGCGGCCTTCGCTCAGTTGGCGATAAACGTTCTGCAGGTCTTCGAGTAACACGCGCCACGACACGCCATCCACCACCAGGTGATGGATCGCGATCAGCAGCCGTTGCTGCCCCTCGGGACCGTCGACCAACAACGCGCGCAGCAGCGGGCCATGTTGCAGATCGAGGCTGCGCTGGGTTTCGGTGAACAGTGCGACGCATTGCGCCATGTCCTGCACCTGCGCCTGCATCAGCACGCCACCGTGCGGCACGCCCAGGTGTTCGGCGTACCACTGCGCATCGCGCCGGGTGAAGCTCAGGCGCAGTGCATCGTGATGTTCCAGGACCGCCAGCAACGCCTGCTCCAGGCGATGAGGGTCGAGCAATTGCAGCGGCTTGAGCAGCAACGCCTGGTTCCAGTGCTCGCGCGCCGGGATGTCGGTGTCGAAGAACCAGTGCTGGATTGGCGTGAGCGCCGAGGCGCCCGTGAGCAACCCTTGCTCGGCCACTACCTGCTCGGCACGCGTGGCGACGGCGGCCAGGGTGTGCACGGTCTGGTGCTGGAACAAATCGCGCGGGCTGAAGTGAATTCCGGCCTGACGCGCGCGGCTGACCACCTGGATCGACAGGATCGAATCGCCGCCCAGTTCAAAAAAGTTATCGTCGAGGCCAACCTGTTGCACGTTCAACACCGCGCACCAAATGGCGGCCAGGGTGCTTTCCAGTGCGGTGCGTGGCGCCACGTACTGTTGGCGATTCGCTTCGGGGTCGGGCTGCGGCAAGGCGCGGCGGTCGAGTTTGCCGTTGGCGGTGAGCGGCATGCTGTCGAGCACAATCAGGTGCGCAGGCACCATGTAGTCCGGTAACTGCGCCTTGAGGTGCGCCTTGAGGTGCGCCTTCAGCGCATCGCGCAACGCGCCGTGCTGCGCATCGCTGACCCAATAAGCGACCAGCTGTTTGCCGCTCGGCGCATCCAGCGCCAGCACCACCGCTTCACGCACGGCCGGGTGTTCGAGCAGGCGGGTTTCGATCTCGCCCAGCTCGATGCGAAAGCCACGAATCTTTACCTGATGGTCGATGCGGCCCAGGTACTCGACCAGCCCGTCGGCACGCTGGCGCACCAGGTCGCCGGTACGGTAAAGGCGACCGCCCTCGCGGGCAAACGGGTCCGCGACAAAACGCTCCGCCGTCATGCCCGGCCGTTGGTGATACCCCTGGGCCAGACCGGCACCGCCGACGTACAGCTCGCCGGTTGCGCCTTGCGGCACCAGCGCCAGGTCGGCGTCGAGAATATAGGCGACGCGCGCGCCGATAAGGCTGCCGATCGGTACGCTGGCAGCACCCTCCTCCAGTTGCTCCGGGGCCAGGCTGGCGAGCGGCATCACCACGGTTTCGGTCGGGCCATAGGCATTGAAAAACACCTGCGGCTGGAACGCGGCGCGAATGCGCTGCAGGTGTTCACCGGTCAGCGCTTCGCCACCGGTGATGCACATGCGCACCGGCAACGTCTGCTGCTGCGTGGCCAGCCATTGCGCCAACTGGCTGCCGTAGCTGGGGGTAAAGCCGAGAATATTGATGCGATGGGTACGGATCAGCGCGCAGATTTCCTCGGCATCCCACTGCCCCTGGGCGCGCAATACCACCTGCGCGCCGCTGAGCAGCGGCACCAGCAAACGCTCGGTGGCGGCGTCGAAGTTGATCGAATAAAAATGCAGCTCGCAGTCGTCCGCACGCATGCCGAAACGCTCGATCACTGCCTGGCAATGCATGGCGATTTCACCGTGGGACACCACCACGCCCTTGGGTTTGCCGGTGGAGCCCGAGGTGTAGATCAGGTACGCCTGGTGTTGCGCCAGGCTGATAAACGGCAGCTCATCGGCCGGGTAGTTCGCCAGCGCCGGCAGGTCATCTTCCAGGCACCAGCAGGCCACCGTCGCCGGCAATGGGCCAAGGGCTTCGAGCATCGCCGCATCGCTGAGCAACAGGCCGATGCCGCTGTCTTCGATCATGTAGTGCAGACGGTCCAGCGGATACTCCGGGTCCAGCGGCACGTAAGCGCCGCCAGCCTTGAGGATCGCCAGCAAGCCGATGACCATTTCCAGTGAGCGCGGCAACGCCAGGCCCACTCGCACCTGCGGGCCCACGCCGCGCTCGCGCAGCACCCAGGCCAGGCGATTGGCGCGCGCATCGAGTTCTGCGTAGGTCAGGGTTTCACCGGCAAAGGTCAGTGCCGGTGCGTCGGCACGCTGACGCGCCTGCTGGCTGAACAGCTGCTGGAGGCACTGGTCGAGACGGTGCTCGCCGGCTTCAACCCCGAGGCTGTCCTGCAATGCACGCTGCTCTACTGCCGTGAGCAACGGCAATTCGCTGAGGCGCTGCTGCGGATCGGCGATCAGCGCTTCGAGCAGGTTGCGCCAATGCGCGGCCATGCGTGCAATGCGTGGTTCATCGAACAGGTCGGTGCTGTAGGTCAGGCAGCAACCCAGGCGATGGTCGAGGTCGGTGACTTCCAGATTGAGGTCGAACTTGGTGGCGCGCGCATCGTTGGCCAGGTACTCGACGCTCATGCCGGCCAGCTGGCGGCTTTGCTGGAATTCCCAGCGCTGCACGTTGCACATCACTTGGAACAGCGGGTTGTACGCCGCGCTGCGTGGCGGTTGCAGGGCTTCAACCAGGTGGTCGAACGGCAGGTCCTGGTGGGACTGGCCCTCGATCACCGTATGGCGCACCTGCTCGAACAGCTCGCCGACGCTCATCTGCCCGTTGAGCCGGCAGCGCAGCACCTGGGTGTTGAGGAACGCGCCGATCAGCCCTTCGCTTTCCGGGCGAATGCGGTTGGCCACCGGCGCGCCGATGCGCAGGTCGGTCTGGCCGCTGTAGCGGTAAAGCAACACCGCCAGCGTCGCGGTCATGGTCATGAACAGCGTGAGGCCGCGTTTGGCGTTGAACGCACGCACGCGCGCCGCCAGATCATCGCTCAGATCAAAGCGATACAACTCGCCACGATGGCTTTGCACGGACGGCCGTGGACGGTCGCCGGGCAGCTCCAGCAACGGATGCTCATGGCCGAGTTGCGCGGTCCAGTAATCGAGCTGGCGCTGACGCTCGCCGGCTTCCATCCACTGGCGTTGCCACACGCTGTAGTCCAGGTATTGCACGGGCAGCGGCGCCAGCGGCGAGTCGCGCTCGTCGATAAAGGCTTCGTACAGGGCGCTCAGCTCACGGGCAAAGATGTCCATGGCCCAGCCTTCGGTGACGATGTGGTGCAGGGTCAGCACCAGGTAGTGTTCCTGCTCGGCGGCCTTGACCAGGCAAGCGCGCAGCAACGGCCCGGTTTCCAGGTTGAAGGGGGTGTGGGCTTCGTGATCGGCCAGTTGCTGGATGCGTTGCTGGCGCTCGGTTTCGTTCAGCGCCGAGGCATCCTGCCAGTCCATGCGCAAGCCGGTTTGCGCCGCGACCCGCTGATACGCCACGCCATCGACGCTCGGGAACGTGGTGCGCAGGGTTTCGTGGCGCATGATCAACGCCTGCAACGCCGCCTCGAACCGTCCCACATCCAGCACGCCGCGCAGGCGCGCCATGCCGCCGACGTTGTAGGCCGGGCTGTCGGGCTCCATTTGCCAGAGGAACCACATGCGCTGCTGGGAGTAGGACAGCGGCACTTTCTGGCTGCGGTCGACCCGGGCGATGGCGGTTTGCTGATTGCGCTGGCCGGCGCCCTGGATCCGCGCAACCTGCGCGGCAAAGGCGCCCAGTTCGCTGGCGTCGAACAGGGTGCGCAATGGCAGTTCGACGTCGCAGGCCTGGCGGGTGCGCGAGATGATTTGCGTGGCCAGCAACGAGTGGCCGCCGAGGGCGAAAAAGTCGTCGTGCAGGCCGATACGCGGCAGGCCGAGCACGTCGCGCCAGATCGCGGCGATTTGCTGCTGCAACGGTGATTGCGGCTCGACGTGTTCGCGGGAGTGCCACACCGGCTCCGGCAATGCGCGGCGGTCGAGTTTGCCGCTGGGGCTCAGGGGCATTGCGTCCAGGCGCATCAGTACGGCGGGCACCATGTACTCGGGCAGCTCGGCAGCCAGGGCGGTTTTCAGCGTATGAGCGTCCAGCTCGGCATGGCCGGTGTAGTAGCCGATCAACTGCGCATCGCGCACCAGCACCACGGCCTGGGCGACTCCGGCCTGGGCGAGCAGGCGCGCCTGGATTTCTTCCGGCTCCACGCGAAACCCGCGCAGCTTCACTTGCTGATCCAGACGGCCGAGGTATTCGAGCACGCCGTCAATGCTCCAGCGCGCGCGGTCACCGGTGCGGTACAGGCGCGTGCCCGACTCGCCCAGCGGGTCGGCGACAAAGCGTTCGGCGGTCAGCCCGGCACGGCCCAGGTAACCCCGGGCCAGGCCGCTGCCGCCGATGCACAGCTCACCCGGCACGCCGGCCGGCAGCGGGTTGAGCTGCGCGTCCACTACCCGACAGATCACGTTGCCCAGCGGCCGGCCAATCGGCGAGCGCTCGCCATCGGCCACCGCGCAATGCCAGTGAGTGACGTTGATCGCGGTTTCCGTCGGGCCATAGCGGTTGTGCAACTGCACCGCCGGCAATTGCGCCAGCACGCGGTTGCGCAACTCGGCGGGCAAGGCTTCGCCGCCCGAGAACAGGCGACGCAGGCTGGTGCACTCGGCCGCCAGCGGTTCGTCGATAAACACCCGCAACAGTGGCGGCACGAAGTGCAGCGTGGTCACGCCATGTGCCTGCACCAACTGCGCGATGCGATGAGGATCGCGATGCTCGCCGGGCCCTGCCAGCACCAGACGGCACCCGGTGATCAATGGCCAGAAGCATTCCCACACCGACACGTCGAAACTGATCGGCGCCTTTTGCATCAGCACGTCAGTGGCGTTGAGCTGATAGGTGGCCTGCATCCACTGCAAACGCTCGGCCAGGGCCGCATGGGTATTGCCCACGCCCTTGGGCTGGCCGGTGGAGCCGGAGGTGTAGATCACGTAAGCGAGATTGTCGCCGTGCAGGTGCAGGCCGGGCGGCTGGGTTGGCCAGCTGTCCAGGTGCAGGCTGTCCATGGCGATGACGCACACCCCTTCGGCGCTGGGCAGTTGCGCCAGCAGTGAGGTCTGGGTGAGCAGCAGGTGCACGCCGCTGTCGTGCAGCATGTAGGCCAGGCGCTCGGCCGGGTAATCCGGGTCGAGCGGCACGTAGGCGCCGCCAGCCTTGATGATCGCCAGCAGGCCGACCAGCAGCTGCGGCGAGCGCTCGGCGGCGATGGCCACGCACACGTCCGGGCCGACGCCTTTGTCGCGCAGGTAATGGGCCAGGCGGTTGGCCTGGGTGTGCAGTTGGGCAAAGCTCAGGCTGCCGTGCTCCCAGACCAGCGCGGTAGCGTGCGAGGTGTGCTGATTGAGCAACTCGGGCAGCCACTGGGTGGCAGGCGCACAGGGCGCGGCGCTCCAGTGGCGCTGCTCGTCCTGAAGCATCAGCGGCAAATCGCCGATCGCCTGTTGTGGGTGCGTGCAGGCGGCTTGCAGCAGCGTGAGGTAGTGTTCGGCGAGGCGCTGGATGGTTGCGCCATCGAACAGCTCATCGGCGTAGTCGAACGCCAGGCTCAGGCGCCCATTGCGGTCTTCTTCGCTGTGCAGCTGCAGGTCGAACTTGGCTTCGCGGCTGTGCCATGGCAGCTCATCGGCGAGCATGCCGGGCAGGCGGCGCAACGCACCGAGATCACGTTGCTGGTGGTTGAACATGACCTGGAACAGGCCCTGTTCGCGGGCCTGGGGGAAAGCTTCCAGCAATTGCTCGAAGGGCAGGTCCTGATGGGCCTGAGCGCCGAGGGCGGCCTGGCGGGTCGCCGCCAGCAGCTCATTGAATGGCAGGCGCCCGTCCAGCTCGGCACGCAGCACCAGCGTGTTGATGAAGAAGCCGACCAGCCCCTGGGTTTCCTGGCGCGGACGGTTGGCGCTGGGTACGCCGATTCGGATATCGCGCTGGCCGCTGTAGCGATGGAGCAACGTCTGGAATGTGGCGAGCAATAGCATGAACGGCGTCGACTCATGGGCCTGGGCCGCTTTACGCACCGCGTCGCTGAGGTCGGCGCTCAGGCGCACGCTGTGGCGCGAGGCACTGTGACGGTGATGGGCCGAGCGTGGGTGGTCGGTAGTCAGGCTCAGGGCCGGATGCTCATCACCAAGCCGAGCCTTCCAGTACGCCAGTTGCCGCTGGCCTGCGCCTTCGGCCAACCATTGGCGCTGCCAGCTGCCGTAATCGGCGTATCGCAGGGTCAGCGGCGGCAGCTCCAGAGGCTGGCCCTGGGAGGCGGCGGCGTAGAGGCGCGAGAATTCATCAATAAGGATATTCAGCGACCAACCGTCGGCGATGATGTGGTGCAGGGTCACCAGCAAGTGGTGCTCTTCATCGTTCAGACGCACCAGGGTCACCCACAGCAGCGGTCCCTTTTCGAGATCGAACCGGGTATGCGCCTGCTCCTCGCGAATCTGCTGCGCGCGGGCGTCACGCTCATGGGCGGGCAGGTCGCTGAGGTCGATGACGTGCAGCTCGAACGCCACGCTCGCCTCAATGCGCTGGAAGGCGTGGCCGTCGCGCTCGTAGAAGCGCGTGCGCAGCGCTTCGTGGCGCCGCACCAGGTACTGGAAGCTTGCGCGCACGGCGTCTTCATTCAGCTCGCCGCGCAAACGCAGCGCGCCGGGGATGGTGTAGGCGCTGCTGTCAGGCTCCAACTGCCAGGTGATCCACAGACGGTTCTGCGCCAGGGATTGCGGCAGTTCGACCTCACGCGGCAGGGCCTGAATCGCGCCTTCGGCGACGCCGCCGTCCAGCTGCAAACGGGCGACGCTGGCGGCAAAAGCTTGCAGGGTGGGCGCTTCGAACAACAGGCGCAGGTTCAGCTCCAGCCCCAGGCTTTCACGCAGCCGCGCGACCACCTGGGTGGCGGTGATGGAGTTGCCGCCGAGCAGGAAGAAGTGATCGTCGGCAGCGACCTCGTTGACCTGCAGTTGCTCGCACCAGATCGCGGCGATCTGGTGTTGCAGGTTGGATTCCAGCACCGCATCACCGGCCTGCGCGTGCAGGCCGGGGAACTGCGCGTAGCTGTCGAGGCTGCCATCGGCGTGACGAAGCGCGCAGGCGGCGCGCTGCACTTTGCCGCTGGAGGTCTTGGGCAGCGCACCCGGATTGAGCAGCACCACCACGCTCGGCGCCTGTTGATACGTCTCGGCCACGGCCTGGCGAATGGCTTTGATCAGCGCTTCGGGCGGCAGAATCTTCTGCACGCTGCGGCTGATTTCGGCGGCGATGCCGATACCTTCCAGGCCCTGGTCGTTTACCGCAAACGCGGCAACCCGGCCCTTGCGCACCACTTCCACTTCGCGCTCGATGGTCCGTTCGATGTCCTGCGGATACAGGTTGTGGCCGCGCACGATCAGCAGGTCCTTCAGACGACCGGTGATGTACACCTCGCCGTCGCGGATGAATGCCAGGTCACCGGTGCGCAGCCAGGTGCGGCCAGCGTGCTGCACGAAAGTGTTGGCGGTGGCTTCAGGGTTGCGCCAGTAGCCGTGGGCGATGCTCGGGCCGCTGGCCCAGAGTTCGCCGACGTGGTTGTCCGCCAGTTCGCTCAGGGTATGCGGGTCGGCGATCAGCACAGCGTGGTCAGGTTGACCGGTGCCGCAGCTCATGATCGCGCTGCCCTGCCCCGGTTCGGCACGGTTGGCGGCCAGGGCCCGGTCGTCCACCCGCAGCGCCGGGATGCCCTGGCCACGGCGGCCACCGGCGACAAACAGGGTCGCTTCGGCCAGGCCATAGGAGGCGAAGAAGTTGTTGGCGCTGAACCCGCAGGCGGCGAATTTCTCGGCGAAGCGTTCCAGGGTATCGAGGCGGATCGGTTCGGAACCGGAATAGGCCACGCGCCACCGGCTCAGGTCGAGGCGCTCCAGCGCGGACTCGCTGACCCGTTCGCTGCACAGGCGGTAGGCGAAATCCGGACCGCCGCTGATGGTGCCGCCGTATTCGCTGATCGCTTCCAGCCAGCGCAACGGCCGGCCGAGGAAGTAGGCCGGCGACATCAGCACGCAGGGCACGCCGCTGAAGATCGGTTGCAGCAGGCCGCCGATCAGGCCCATGTCGTGGTACAGCGGCAGCCAGCTGACGATCACGTCGTGTGGGTTCAGGTCGATGCCAAAGCCACGGCGGATCAGCACTTCGTTGGCCACCAGGTTGCCGTGGCTGACCTGCACGCCCTTGGGCAGTGCGGTGGAGCCGGAGGTGTATTGCAGAAAGGCGATGTCGTCGGGCTGCAGCTCGGGGGCGGTCCAGTCGCCGGCGCCCGGCAAGGTATCGACGCTGAGTATCGGCGGCGCGTTTTCAATCTGCGCCAGGCCCTCGGCGAGGCTGGCGATGGTCAGCAGCAGGCGCGGTTCGGCATCGCTGATGATTGACAGCAGGCGCTCCTGGTGATGACGCCGGGTGGACTCCGGCGGGTAAGCCGGCACCGCGATCACCCCGGCGTACAGGCAGCCGAAGAACGCCGCCACATAGTCCGGCCCGCTGGGGAACAGCAACACTGCACGATCACCCTGTGCGGCGCTGGTTTGCAGGGCGGCGGCGATGGTGCGCGCGCGCAGGTCGAGGTCGCGGTAACTGAGCACCACGTTGTGCTCGGCGGACTCGGCGAGGAAACGCAGGGCGACCTGGTCCGGAGTCTGCGCGGCGCGGCGTTGAAGGGACTGGACCAGGGTGCGGGGAAGTTCGAAGGCGTCCATCATGGGGTTCCTGCCTGAAATCGGCTTGCGGTAAATCGGGAAATAGGGGGTTGTCAGCCGGCGGCCAGCTGCCGCGCCGCACCATTGCGCCAGCGGGCCAGGTGGTCTTCGGCGTAGCGGCGCAGGCAGCGCAGCACGGCGCTTTCGTGCTGCATGAGAAAGAAGTGGTGACCGTCGAACATGTCCAGGGAAAAACCGCTGGCGGCGTCGAGTTGCCAGTCGAGCAACTGGTCGGCGCGCACGCTGTCCTGTTTGCCGCCGAACACATGGATCGGCAGGCCCAGCGGCTCACGCTGGCCGTAGACAAAACTGCCGCACAGCAGGAAGTCGGCGCGCAGGATCGGCAGCATCAGTTGCATCAATTCGGGGTTGGCCAGGGCTTCTTCGGCGGTGCCCTGCAGTTCGCGCAGACGGGCGATCAGTTGTTCGTCGGTCTTTTCGACGGCGTATTCGCTGACATCTCTGGTGGCAGGGCCGGCCGTGCCGGAGGCAAACAGCGCCAGCGGCGCGGGCACGTTGAGGGCGCGCAAGGCGTGGGCCAGTTCGAAGGCCAGCAGGCCGCCGAGGCTGTGACCAAACAAGGCGTATGGGCCGCTCACGTCGCGGCTGATTTCCTCTGCAAGCTGCGCGGCCAGAGCCTTGATGTCGCGCTGCAACGGCTCGTCCATGCGCATGCCGCGGCCGGGCAATTCCAGCGGGCACACTTGCAGCCAGTCCGGCAGGGATCGACGCCAGCGCGCATACACCATGGCGCTGGCGCCTGAGTAAGGCAGGCAAAACAGCCGCAGTCGGGTTGGCATATTCATCGAGCCGGAACTCCAGACAGAGACATGCTGTGTGCACGGTACAAACCCATTGCGTCCTCCTGCGGGTGCTGATCCATGGCCGTTTTCCAACAGGCCTGTCACCCAGAAGAACGGACGGCACCGGCAAATAATTAGTCGTCGACGGCGAGCGAGAGAGACTCACTGCAAACAGGCAAGGCCACGATTAGTTCGTCTTCTCATTTGACAATCATTATCATTAAGCATAATTTGTTGCCCGATGTGTAGGAGGCCTCAGCAAGGAAGCCCTCCCCTAACCTATTCAGCAGTCAGGTGATTTCCATGACGGAACAAGTATTCTCAGGCCGGTGCGACTCACCGCTTCTCCAGGCCTTTGTCGACAATCGGCTGATTCTGGTGAAGATCGCAGCGCGTATCACCGGGTGCCGCTCCCGGGCCGAGGACGTGGTGCAGGACGCTTACTTCCGACTGCAATCGGCGCCGACGATCACGTCATCGTTCAAGGCCCAGTTGAGTTACCTGTTCCAGATCGTGCGCAACCTGGCCATCGATCACTATCGCAAGCAGGCGCTGGAGCTCAAATATTCGGGAACCGAAGAGGAAGGCCTGAATGTGGTGATTCACGGCGCGTCACCGGAAACCTCGCATATCAATTTCAACACCCTGGAAAACATCGCCGACGCCCTGACGGAGCTGCCCCAGCGCACCCGCTACGCGTTCGAGATGTACCGCCTGCACGGCGTGCCGCAAAAGGATATCGCCAAGGAACTGGGGGTTTCGCCGACGCTGGTGAACTTCATGATCCGCGACGCGCTGGTGCATTGCCGCAAGGTGTCGGGCAGCCATAGCGATACGTTTGCGCGCCGGGTCTGATAGACGACACGCATTCATGTGGAAGGGGGCTTGCCCCTTTCCACATTTTGATTTGTCTTTCGCTTCAGTGCGCTGGCATCACGTCGATGCGATACGGCTCGAAAATCTTCAACAGCTGGCCGCTGTCGCGCAGGCGCTTGAGCAACTCGGCGAACGCTTCCCCGCTGATCGGCGCGTTCGGCCGCAGCAGTGCATAGTGGTGATACACCTGGTCAACGCGTTCGGAGACCAGGTATTGCCGGGCCATGTCGGCATTGCGCACCAGAAAATCACTCAGGTAGGAGCGCGTCACCAGCGCGATATCCGCCCTGCCGCGCGCGACCATCAGCAGGTTGCTGTCGTGGGAGTAGGTCAACGTCGCGTTGAACTGCTCGGCCATGAACCTGGGGTCAGGGTTGAAGTTGGCAAAGGCATAGTGGTAGCCACTGAACACCGCCAGGCGCTTGCCCTTGAGGTCGGCGAAATAGTCCTGGTCGCGCCCGGACTGTCGCTGGGCGACGAACACCTCGGCATCTTCCAGGCCCATGTCGACGGTGGTATGGGGGATTTCCTGCCAGCCCCAGTCGGGATTCTCGAAGATGGCCATGTCGATCCGGCCTTGCTCAAGGTCGCGAAAACGCCGGGGGATCGAGGTGGGCACCAGCACAAAGCGGTAGTCGGCCTGCGTGGCATTCAGGGCTTCGATCAATTGCGGCAGCAGGCCGGTGTCGGCGCCCTGCTCGGGGCGTACGGTGTAGGGCGGGAAATGCGCGGCGCCGATCCTGACCACTTGCGCGGGATTGGTCTGCGCCCACCCTGCGGTGCCCAGTGCCCATAAAGTCAGTCCTGCAGCCAGCCGCCATGGCGAAAACATCAAGGCACACACCGTTCGATTCTCTGATGGCGATAAGCTAGGCGTTTTTGTCCGCGGAGACAACTTTGTACTGGCAAATTAATAGTTTGCGTCTCCATCGGCGTAGCGCACCGCCCGCCGCGCTTGCCCGGGCAAACCCCAGTCCGGGCCTTAATCGAAAAGCAGCGCGGAACTACAGGCCCGGGCTACGCTCTATCCCCATCAGGACGGGAACAGTACGGGAACCTGCACCATGCCTCATTGGCTGATTATTGACCTTGAAGCCACGACGGATGAAGGCGGCTGGCCCGTGACGGAGATGGAAGTCATCGAAATCGGCGCGAGCCTGGTCAACCGCCAGGGCCGCGAGCTGGATCATTTCCAGCGTTTTGTGCGGCCGTTGCGCCGGCCACTGCTGACGCCCTTTTGCCGCCAGCTCACCCACATCACCCAGGCGAATATCGACGCTGCTGCGCCGATCACCGAGGTGTGGCCGCTGTTCGAACGCTGGCTGGGCCAGCATCAATCGCGCCTGGAAGGTTGGGCCAGCTGGGGTGACTATGATCGCGCGCAGCTGGAGCTCGAATGGCAGCGCCATGGCCTGGTCAGCGCACTCGCCCAGACACTGCATGTGAACCTCAAACAGCGCTTCGCCAAGGCCCGGCGCCTGGACAAACCGCTGGGGCTCAACGGCGCCCTGCAATTGGCCGGCATGCAGTTCCTTGGCCAGCAGCACCGGGCACTGGAGGATGCACGCAACACCGCGCGCCTGCTGCCGCTGATTTTGCCGGTCTAGGCAGCTACTGCGGCGTTGGGCATACTGGCCGACCTTTCCAGACCCTTTTGCGAGGATTCGCCCATGTTCAAAGTCAACGAGTACTTCGACGGCACCGTCAAGTCGATCGCCTTCGGCACCGCAGAAGGTCCGGCGACCATCGGCGTCATGGCCCCGGGTGAATACGAATTCGGCACCGCCCAGCGCGAAATCATGCACGTGGTGTCCGGCGCCCTGAGCGTCAAGCTGCCGGACGCCAGCGACTGGGAAACCTTCGCAGCCGGCACCCGCTTCAACGTGCCGGCCAACAGCAAGTTCCACCTCAAGGTCGCCGTCGACACCGCTTACCTGTGCGAATACCGCGGCTAAGCGTTACGGCTTGAAAAAATGCCCGTC
Organism: Pseudomonas sp. PvP025; assembly: GCF_017832155.1. Lineage (NCBI taxonomy): Bacteria > Pseudomonadati > Pseudomonadota > Gammaproteobacteria > Pseudomonadales > Pseudomonadaceae > Pseudomonas > Pseudomonas sp. PvP025. The sequence continues at coordinate 2,274,524 of NZ_JAFIBJ010000001.1, forward strand.
TCCTGCGAGACGGGCATTTTTTATTCCAGCACTGTCACCGGCATCCCGACCGCCAACTCACCGACGCCATCGTTGACCAGATTCTGGCCGAACATCGCGCCGTTCTCGGTCTTGCGATAGGTTTCAAGCGTTGCGAAAGGCTCGCGGTCGGCGCTGCGCTCGCCGGTCTGCGGGTCGATGGTAGTGAGGATGCAGCGCGAGCAGGGCTTGACCACGCGACATTCGATATCGCCGATGCGCAGGCGTTTCCAGCCGTCCTCGGCAAAGGCTTCGGCGCCCTCGATCACCAGGTTGGGACGAAAACGCAGCATTGGCATGGGGCGGCCGATGCGCGCGGATAAATCGTCGAGGGACGCCTGACCGATCAACAGCAGCGGGTAGCCGTCGGCAAAGCCCACCTGATCGGTGTCCTTGCCGAAGCCGGCATCGGTAGCGCGCGCACGCTCCAGCGGCATGTACACCAGGCGCGTCGGCTTGCCGATGAATTCACTGGCCCAGCGGGCGGCTGCGTCGCCTGCATCCGGCACGCGCAAGGTGTCGCGCCAGATAGTGATGCCGCGCAGTTCAGCCGCGCTGTCGGGCAGCGCCACGTCCAGCGTGGCGTAGCCCGGCGAGCTCAGGGTGAGGCCGCCGGCAGGATTGTACAGCGCCGACAACTGGCTCATTTTCGCCACCGCCCGCTGCGTGAGGAATCGCCCGCTGGCTTCGTCCACCAGCATCCAGCGTCGATCCCCCTGCAGCCCGAGTTTATCCAGGCCGATGTGCTGCAAGGCGTCCGCCCTGCCGGACTTCAAGGGGTAACGGTACAACGCGCTGAGACGAAGCATGAGCCTGCTTTCCTGAGGGGCAAAGCCGTCACCCTAAGGTCAAGCCGACACTTCGTCCAGCATCAGGCGTTGACGCACCACATCCACCAGCTTGTCCGGCTGGAATTTGGAGAGGAAATTGTCGCAGCCGACCTTCTTCACCATGGAGTCGTTGAAGCTGCCCGACAGCGAGGTGTGCAGCACCACGTAAAGCTCCCGCAGGCGCGGATCGTTGCGGATCTCGGTGGTGAGGCGGTAGCCGTCCATCTCGGGCATTTCGGCGTCGGTGAAGATCATCAGCAGTTTGTCGGTCATCACCTGGCCGCTGTCGGCCCAGCCCTTGAGCATGTTCAGCGCCTTGAGACCATCGCTGGCAATGTGCATTTTCATGCCGAGCTGGCCCAGGGTGTCGCGCAGTTGCGACAGGGCGACGTTGGAGTCGTCCACCAGCAGCACTTCGCGGCCACGGGCGCGCTCAAGCACCGGGTCTTCGAGTTTTTCGCGGGAAACCTTGGCGTTGTAAGGCACGATTTCGGCCAGCACTTTTTCCACGTCGATGATTTCCACCAACTGGTCATCGACCTTGCTGATGGCCGTGAGGTAGTGCTGGCGCCCGGCGCTGGTCGGCGGCGGCAGGATGGCTTCCCAGTTCATGTTGACGATGCGGTCGACGCCACCCACCAGGAATGCCTGCACCGAGCGGTTGTACTCGGTGACGATGATGGTGCTGTTCGGACCCGGAACCAGCGGACGCATGCCGATGGCCTGGGACAGGTCGATGACCGGCAGCGTCTGACCACGCAGGTTGACCACGCCGCACACGAACGGATGACGCTGGGGCATCAGGGTCAGCTTGGGCAGTTGCAGCACTTCCTGAACCTTGAACACGTTGATCGCGAACAGTTGCCGCCCGGCCAGGCGAAACATGAGGATCTCCAGGCGGTTCTCACCCACCAGTTGCGTGCGTTGATCTACCGAGTCGAGAATGCCGGCCATTGAAAGCTCCTGGTGCGCTGAGGGATTGTGCTGTTCGCTTAAGATTGGTTATCGGCGGCGGGCGCCAGACCTTGACCCTGTAAAATGCCATTTAAACGCATTGATGTCACACTGATATCATGCTTTACTTCGTCGGTGCCTCCATACGGCATGACAACGACGCAGCGCGACCCTCAAAACCACGCGAGGTTCCGTCGCGTAAGGGGTTCCCCTAGGCGCAATCAGGCGTGACCTGATATTCGCGATATCTAATAGCCATTAATGTGACGCCATTCTCATTGCATGAATGGAGTCAGGCCTTTGCTCGCCATCGCCAGCCCTCGGCCCAAAGGCCTCTCAGACGTAAACCCGACGGCAACCGAAGCGCTGCGAATGAACTCGACTGCATTCGGCACGCAGGTCTGCGGCGCGTCTTTAAATAAACTTCCTACCAAAATATCGGAAGCTGCCTACAGATCTCAGTCATATTTCAGCGTTAGTTTTAAGCCATTCACCCAGTGCGGCATCTCACCACCCGACCTTACGTTGTGGAGACTTGCATGATGAACGACGCTAACGAATGGCAAGTTGCACTTTCCCTGTTTCAGCAGGAGGCTGAAAAACTGCTGGCCAAGTCCGAAGAGTGCTTGAGCCACCTGCACATGATTCGCAACGACAGTGACGCCATCGACTGCATGGAAAGCAGTCTCAGCACGCTCGCAGAAAAAGCCGACAGCCTGGCCCTGCAGGGGATTAGCGAGTTTTCGCGGCACATTCAGCACCTGATCGCCAATGCCGAAAACCCGTTGCAACTGCATGATCAGGCCTTGGCGGCCCTGCACGATTGCCTGACATTACTGGCCTGGCAACTCGAACTGATAGATGCTCGCACTGGCCGACTGCAATTGGACGAAACTGAACAAACTACGCTGATCGCAACCGCCTCCCTGCAGATTCCGCAGAAGAACTTCAGTTATAAACCGCAGCAACGTTTGCACCACAGCGCCTGAGTTGCAGCCGGGCTTATATCCGTTAACGACGCGAACCGTCGCCGTTTGAACTTTACGTGCCAGCGAAAAAGAGATCGATTGGCCTTGAATGGCCCTGACGATACACACGCACCTGAACACCGCAACGCCCTTTCCCGCCTGTCGAAACTGCCGCCCCGGCCATTGGCCTGAACGGGCCAGGCGACGTCATGCGCTTGGCGACCAACGGTAATAGTGGTGGTACTATGCGCCGCTCGAAGACTCAACTTCATTGGCTCCATTCGCTATGTACGCCAGCCTCAAGTCACTTATCGCCAGGTCTGTTTCGCGCAGCAATGCACGCCGCATGGTCCTCGTGCTGTGCCTTGGCTCGCTGTCGCTGAGCGTGTGGGCCTACAGCCGCTCCCTCCCACTGCCGCTGGCGGTGCTGCTGCTGAACCTGGCGATAGTGCTGGTGGTCGGCCTGCAGCAATGGAAATCACGCAAGGCCATCAGGTTCCAACCTCAGGAACTTGCCGAGCGCCTGCTGCAGGTACAGGAAAACGAACGCCACCGCCTCAGCCGCGAACTGCACGACGATATCGGCCAATTGCTCACCGCCGCCAAGCTGCAAAGCGAATGGCTGCAGCGCCGCCTGCCGGACGAGCTGCAGGGTCAATGCACGGTGCTGTGCAACACCCTGAATGAAACCCTGGCCAAGGTGCGCGACGTGTCCGCGATTCTCAACCCGCGCCAATTGTCCAGCCTGGGCCTGGAAGCCAGCCTGCGGGCGCATCTGCTCAAGACCCTGGCAAACACCCCGGTGCACTGGAGCCTGGAATGCCAGCAACGGCTAACCGGCATCCCGGAAGAAATGGCCGTGGCGGCCTTTCGCATTACCCAGGAAGCGGTCACCAACATGCTGCGCCATGCCCAGGCGCACAATCTGCTGGTACGCCTGCAACGCCTGCCCGAAGGCCTGTCGCTGGTGATCAGCGACGACGGCCAGGGCTTCTCCCCCGCCAGCAACCCTGCTCTTGAAGGACAACGCGGCATGGCCGGCATGTGTGAGCGGATCGACCAACTGGGAGGCACACTGGCGGTGAGCAGCCAGCCAGGCAAAGGCACCCGCATCGACGCGCTGTTCCCCTGGGCGCCACGCGCCCTCGAACGCGCCAGTCGCCCGAAGGTTATCGAGTGACCTGCAACGTACTCCTGGTGGATGACCACGCGCTGATCAGGGCCGGCGTGCGTGCGCTGATCACGGATATTCCCGGCTACGCGGTGATCGGCGAAGCCAGCGATGGCGCACAGTTGCTGGAGCGGTTCGGCGCCCTGCAACCGGACATCGTGCTGCTGGACCTGTCGATGAAACACACCGGTGGCCTCGATGCCCTGCAGCAGCTCAAGGGTGAGTATCCCAGGAGCAAGGTGTTGATTCTGTCGATGCACACCGACCCGGAGATGATCATGTGTGCGCTGGAGTCCGGCGCCCATGGCTACCTGCTCAAGGACACCACCGCCACCGAGCTGGAACACGCCCTGCGCGCGCTGTGCAACAACGAGCGCTACCTGAGCCCGGCCATCGCCCACACCGTGATCAACCAGGCGCTGGTGCGCAGCCAGGGCGCAGCTTCGGCTGCCGTGCCGAGCCACACGCTCACCGCGCGGCAGCTGGAAATCCTGCGCCTGATCGTGCGCGGCAAGTCCACCCGCGAAATTGCCCATGGCCTGGGCCTGAGTATCAAGACCATCGAAGCGCACCGCTCGCAGATCATGAAGCGGCTGCAGATCTTCGACGTGGCGGGGTTGGTGTTATTCGCCGTGCGCGAGCAGATTATCAGCCTGGACGACTAGCGGAGAATCCTTCGGCAGGTGCACGCGCAGGGCCTTGGGCAACGCCTCGAAGCGCAGGTCATCGCCGCTGAGCGGCTCACCGTCGAGGTTGATGTAAAGCTCTCTCGCCTGCCTGATCTGCACCCATGGCAGCCGCGCCCGCACAAACATCGCGTCCAGGCCCCAGCCGTTGTTCATCAGCTCGCGCAGTGTGCCAACCACTTCCTGGGGCGCCGGGAGGATGCTGACGTCGAGCAGGCCGTCATCGGCCATCGCCTCGGGGCACAGCTCATGCCCACCGCCCGCCTGCCGACCGTTACCGATCCCCAGCGCCAGCAGCTCGCCCTGCCAGTGGAAATCCGGCCCGTCCAGCTCGGCATAGGCAGCCTTCAACTCGCTGAAGCGCGTGAGGCCGGTGAACAGGTAGGCGGCACCACCGAGGACTTTTTTCAGGTCTTCTGAGGTGTTGGCGGTGACCTGGCTGCCGAAGCCGCCGGTGGCCATGTTGAGGAAGATCTGCCCGCCCACCTGACCGAGGTCAATCGCCCTGGGCGGCGTATCCAGCAGCGCCAGGGCCTGGGCCGGCTCCTGGGGCACACCCGCGGCCTTGGCGAAGTCATTGGCGGTGCCGAGGGGCATCAGCACCAGGCTGGCCTGCGCCTTGGACTGAGCCATGGCTTCGGCCACATCGCGCAAGGTACCGTCGCCACCGCCGGCGATGATGTGGGTGTAGCCGCCAGCCAGCGCTTCATCGACCAGGCGCCGTGCATCGCCGCCCTCCCACGTCACCCGAACCGCCAGTTCCCAGCCCAGCTCGCGCCTGGCTTTCACGGCGCTGCGCACGTCCTCGTTGAGGGCTTGCTTGCCGTGGAGAATCAACAGCGCTTTGGGGGTGGTCATTGGTGGGTTACTCCGGGAGTTGAAGGTGCATGAGGGATGTGACCTTTGCCGAGGGGGATTGGTTTACCGGGGTTGGCGCGATTTTTTGATGATGGCGAGTTTGGGTGAGACAGACAGATTGGGGACCTATCCGTTATTCAGGTAACGGCTGCTGGCGGATCCGCGCTATAGAAAAAGCCCCAAAGCAAGCAAAGGGCTCCTGCCCCACCACTCGGCACCTCGCCCAGGATCGGTGTGCCCGAACGCTGTACATAATGTGGCAGGGGGCTTGCTCCCGATGGCGGTGGGTCAGTCAACTTATGTGTAGCTGACACACTGCTATCGGGAGCAAGCCCCCTCCCACAGTTGGATCTCCATTGGTCTGATGGATATCACCTGCTTTTGCTCTGCTTTGCTTTGGCTTTTGATCTTGATCTCAGGCGCCCCGTCAACCACGCTGGACGCACGCAGGCTTGAGCGAGGTGCCGAGTGGTGGGGCAAAGCGTTTTTGGTTACTTTTTGCGCTCTTCAAAAAGTGACCCGCCGTAAGGGCGCAACCAATAGCCGCCATCACCGCAGCAACGGATATGTACACAAAAAGCCGCCATCGGGAGCAAGCCCCCTCCCACAAAAGCCAGGCACTCCAACCCCAAAGCTAGCTCTTGTGCAACTTGCTCATCAACTGCGCCTCAGCCTGGGTCAACCCGCACGACTGCGTCAGCTCATCCACCGTCGCCCCCATGCCGACCAACCTCGCCGCCTGGGCAAACGACAGATTCGCCGGGTCGCGCTGCTCAAGCTGCTCCAGCTTGTCCGGGATCGGCGCCAGGATCGCGCGCAGTTCATGCACCTCATCCCCCACCCTCACCGCACTCTGCTGGTAGTGATCCACCCGCCGGACCAGGTCGAGAATGCGCCGCTCGCGCAGCGCATCCCGCTCGGCCTGTTGCAGGGCCAGCTCCCGTTGCTGGCGCATATAACGCAGCACGAACGCCACCGTCCCGGCCCACAGCAGGGCCAGGACAATCACCAAGGCTTCAAAGAACAATCAGATGTTCTCCAGATCCGACCACTCTTCCTCGCTCATCATCTTGTCCAGTTCAACCAGAATCAGCAGTTCGCCGTTCTTGTTGCACACGCCCTGGATGAACTTGGCGGATTCTTCGTTACCCACGTTCGGCGCGGTTTCCACTTCCGATTGGCGCAGGTAGACCACTTCGGCCACGCTGTCGACCATGATCCCGACCACTTGCTTGTCGGCTTCAATGATGACGATACGCGTGTTGTCGTTGACCTCGGTCGGCACCAGGCCGAAACGCTGGCGGGTGTCGATCACCGTCACCACGTTGCCGCGCAGGTTGATGATACCCAGCACGTAGCTGGGCGCACCCGGGACCGGCGCGATCTCGGTGTAGCGCAGGACTTCCTGCACGCGCATCACGTTGATGCCGTAGGACTCGTTGTCCAGTTTGAAGGTAACCCATTGCAGGATCGGATCATCCAAACCTTGTGCGGACGCTGACTTGTTCATTTCTCTGACCCCTTCAAATACCGTAGACACGGCGTGTGTACTTGCGTGACCGCACTTGCGCGCAGCCCTTATTGTTCAATCAACTGCGTTTATTCTGCGCCATCGTCTTGACCGCACCGCTGGCGATCAACTCGGCCAGTTCGGCGACGTCAAGCAACGCGCACATGTGTTCGATCACGGTGCCCGCCAGCCACGGCCGTTGGCCACGGTGGCTGCGCCATTTGATTTCGTTCGGGTCCAGGCGCAACGAGCGGCTGACTTGATGCACCGCCAGCCCCCACTCGTAGCCCTGCACCGAGATCACGTATTGCAAGCCCTGGCGGAAGTCGTCGCGGTAGCGATCGGGCATCACCCAGCGCGCGGTGTCGAGCACCTTGAGGTTGCCAGCCTGGCTCGGCAGGATACCGAGGAACCACTCCGGTTGCCCGAACAGCGGCGTCAACTCCTGGCCTTCGAGCGAATAGATCGAGCCCAGGCATACCAGCGGCACCGCCAGCGTCAGGCCGGCGACGTCGAACAGCAGGCATTCGAACGGCTCCGCGGCCCAGGCCGGGCGCTCGTCGCCACGCACCGTCGGCGGTGTGATGCTCGGCGGCAGGTGCACTTCGACCACGGGCTCGACCACCGCCGGCGCAGCCACCACCGGCAGCGGAACAATCGGCACCACCACCTGCGCGTCGCGCGCCTGTTCTTCCAGCACCGCCAACTGGAACTCGTCCAACGGAGCTTGCACCGCAGGGGCCGGTTCGAGCACCAGGATCGGCTCCGGCAATTCTTCGGCGGTCGCTTCCTGCAGCAAGGCATCCAGATAGGACTCGAGTGCCAACTGCGGCCGGGTCTTGAGCTTGAAGTCGACAGGTCGGTTCATCATGCCACCTGCGCCACAAGTTGCTGCGACAACAGGTGCTTGAGCAACGCACGGTAGGCCAGCACGCCACGGCTCTTGCCGTCGAACTGCGACGGCGTGAGCCCCGCGCGGCTGGCGTCACGCAGGCGCGTGTCCACCGGGATGTAGCCGTTCCAGATCGCATCCGGGTAGCCGTCGCGCAACACGCGCAAGGTGCCGAGCGATGCCTGGGTACGCCGGTCGAACAGGGTCGGCACGATGCTGTAGGGCAACGGTTGTTTGCGCGAGCGATTGATCATCGCCAGGGTGCTCACCATGCGCTCCAGGCCTTTGACGGCCAGGTGTTCGGTCTGCACCGGAATCACCAGCTGCTGACTGGCCGCCAGGGCGTTGACCATCAGCACACCGAGCAACGGCGGGCTGTCGATGATCGCGTAGTCGAATTCCTGCCACAGCTGCGCCAGGGTCTTGGCGATCACCAGGCCCAGGCCGCTCTGCCCCGGAGACTGTCGCTCAAGGGTGGCCAGCGCGGTACTGGACGGCAGCAGGGAAATGCTCTCGTTACTGGTGGGCAGCAGCAATTGCCCCGGCAAGTCGGCCGGCACGCTGCCCTTGTGCAGGAACAGGTCGTAGCAGCTGTGTTCCAGCGCATCCGGGTCGTAGCCGAAATAGCTGGTCATCGAGCCGTGAGGGTCCAGATCGACCACGACCACACGCTTGCCCGCCTCGGCCAGCAAGCCGGCTAACGCGATGGAGGTGGTGGTCTTGCCGACTCCACCTTTTTGATTGGCAACTGCCCAGACTCTCATTCGGTTGGTTCCTCCCGGCAGGCAATGGCGCGACCGAGACAGTGCATAAAATTAGTGAGCCGGCGACGGGGAATTGACGGAGCCCTGTCGAACCGGCGGCTTAACCGCTGGCGGTGCAGTTTGTGTGCCAGCGCGCTTCAACGCGGCATCCGGTGTTGCATTTGCAGTGCCGGTGCCCGTGAGGCTGCGGCGTACATCCAGGTTGCGTGATACCACCAGCACCACACGGCGGTTGCGCGCGCGGCCCTGCACCGTGGCATTGTTGGCCACCGGCTGGAACTCGCCATAACCCACCGATGCCAGGCGTCCGGGGTTCACACCCTGCATGGCGAGCATGCGCACGATGCTCGCCGCGCGTGCCGACGACAGCTCCCAGTTGGTCGGGTACTGCGCGGTGTTGATCGGCAGGTTGTCGGTGAAGCCTTCCACATGAATCGGGTTGTCAAACGGCTTGAGGATCGCCGCCACCTTGTCGATGATGTTGAACGCCTGATCGCTGGGTATGGCATCGGCACTGGCGAACAACAGGCTGGAGTTGAGTTCGATCTCCACCCACAGTTCATTGCCGCGCACGGTCATCTGGTTGGAGCTGATCAGGTCGCCGAACGCTGCGCTGATGTCATCCGCGATGCTTTTCAACGGGTCGCTGGTACCGCCTATGCCCGCAGCGGTCTCGTCGCTGTCGTTGACCAGCGGCTTGGCCGGGGTCACGGTCTTGGGCCGCTCGTCGCCAATGGGAATTGGCTTGAGCGCACGATCCGTGTCGTTGAACACGCCCACCAGCGCCTGGGAAAGGATTTTGTACTTGCCTTCGTTGACTGACGAGATCGAATACATCACCACGAAAAACGCGAACAGCAAGGTGATGAAGTCCGCGTAGGACACCAGCCAGCGTTCATGATTGACGTGTTCTTCAGGCTCGCGGCGACGACGGCTCACTGGCAACTCCCCCCATCAATCCATGAAGCCCTGAAGCTTCAATTCGATGGAACGCGGGTTCTCGCCCTCGGCAATCGACAGGATGCCTTCGAGCAACATTTCGCGATAACGGGACTGGCGCAGGGCAATCGACTTGAGTTTGCTCGCCACCGGCAGCAGCACCAGGTTGGCACTGGCCACACCATAAATGGTGGCGACGAACGCCACGGCAATCCCGCTGCCCAGTTGCGACGGATCGGCGAGGTTGCCCATCACATGGATCAGGCCCATCACCGCACCGATGATGCCGATGGTCGGCGCGTAGCCGCCCATGCTTTCAAAAACTTTGGCGGCGTTGATATCGCGGCTTTCCTGGGTGTAGAAATCCACTTCCAGGATGCTGCGGATCGCCTCCGGCTCGGCGCCGTCAACCAGCAGTTGCAGACCTTTGCGTGCGTAGCTGTCGGGCTCGGCATCGGCCACGCCTTCCAGACCCAGCAAGCCTTCCTTGCGCGCAGTGAGGCTCCAGTTGACCACGCGGTCGACGCCGCCGGCCAGGTCCACACGCGGCGGAAAAATGATCCACACCAGAATCTGCATGGCGCGCTTGAACGAACTCAAGGGCGCCTGCAGCAAAGCCGCGCCCACGGTGCCGCCGATCACGATCAACGCCGCCGGGCCGTTGGCCAGGGCGCCAAGGTGGCCGCCCTCCAGGTAGTTGCCGCCAATGATTGCGACAAAGGCCAGGGTGATGCCGATCAGGCTCAACACATCCATCAGAGACAGGCCTCCACCAGATGCCGGCCAATGTCGTCGAGGCTGTAGACGGCGTCGGCGAGGTCGGCTTTGACGATGGCCATGGGCATGCCATAGATCACGCAGCTGGCTTCGTCCTGGGCCCAGATGGCGCTGCCGCCCTGCTTGAGCAGGCGTGCGCCTTCACGGCCGTCGGCGCCCATGCCGGTGAGCACCACCGCCAGAACCTTGTCACCGTAGGATTTGGCGGCGGAGCCGAAGGTGATGTCCACGCACGGTTTGTAGTTGAGGCGCTCATCGCCCGGCAGGATTTTGATCGCGCCACGCCCGTCCACCATCATCTGCTTGCCACCCGGGGCCAGCAGCGCCAGGCCAGGACGCAGGATGTCGCCATCCTCGGCTTCCTTGACGCTGATGCGGCACAGCTTGTCCAGGCGCTCGGCGAATGCCTTGGTGAACGCAGCGGGCATGTGCTGGATGAGCACGATGGGCGCCGGGAAGTTGGCCGGCAGTTGGGTCAACACCCGTTGCAGGGCCACCGGGCCGCCGGTGGAGGTGCCGATGGCGACCAGCTTGTAGGCCTTGCGCTTGGGCGCCGGTGAATGCGCATGCGCGGCGGGCGCAGGGTTACGGGCCGGTGCGGCGGATGCAGGCCGGGCCGTCGGCGCAGGTGCCGGGCGGTTGAACGAGGAACCTGCTGGGGCAACTGGTGCGGCCGCCGGTGTCGGCGCAGGTGCGCTGGACAGGCTGCGACGGTTACTGCGCGCAATGCTGTGCACCTTTTCGCACAGCATCTGTTTGACCTTCTCGGGGTTGCGCGAGATGTCTTCGAAATTCTTCGGCAAAAAATCCACCGCGCCGGCGTCCAGCGCGTCGAGGGTCACTCGGGCGCCTTCGTGGGTCAGCGAGGAGAACATCAATACCGCGGTGGGGCAGCGTTGCATGATATGGCGCACGGCCGTGATGCCGTCCATCATCGGCATCTCGTAGTCCATGGTGATCACGTCCGGCTTCAACGCAATTGCCTGGTCAATCGCCTCTTTGCCGTTGGTGGCCGTGCCGACCACCTGGATGCTTGGATCGGCGGAAAGAATTTCCGAGACGCGGCGGCGGAAGAAACCCGAATCGTCCACCACCAGGACCTTGACTACCATAAACACTCCGTTAGGTGGGGCGGGCGTTACCGCCTGAGCCCCACCAAAATCAAATACGCCGTGCGGCGTAACGCTTGAGCATGCTCGGAACATCGAGAATCAGCGCGATCCGACCGTCACCGGTGATGGTCGCGCCCGACATGCCCGGGGTCCCCTGCAGCATTTTGCCCAATGGTTTGATCACCACCTCTTCCTGGCCCACCAACTGATCGACCACAAAGCCGATGCGCTGGGTGCCCACGGACAGGATCACCACGTGGCCTTCACGTTGTTCTTCATGCTTGGCCGACGCCACCAGCCAGCGCTTGAGGTAGAACAGCGGCAGTGCCTTGTCGCGCACGATCACCACTTCCTGGCCGTCGACCACGTTGGTGCGCGACAGGTCGAGGTGGAAGATCTCGTTGACGTTGACCAGCGGGAAGGCGAACGCCTGGTTGCCCAGCATCACCATCAGGGTCGGCATGATCGCCAGGGTCAGCGGCACCTTGATGACGATCTTGGAGCCCTGGCCCTTGGTCGAGTAGATGTTGATCGAGCCGTTGAGCTGGCTGATCTTGGTCTTTACCACGTCCATGCCGACGCCACGGCCCGACACGTCGGAAATCTCGGTCTTGGTCGAGAAGCCCGGAGCGAAGATCAGGTTGTAGCACTCGGTGTCGGTGAGGCGGTCGGCGGCGTCCTTGTCCATCACGCCACGCTTGACTGCGATATTGCGCAGGATTGCCGGGTCCATCCCTTTGCCGTCGTCGGTGATCGACAGCAGGATATGATCGCCCTCCTGCTCGGCCGCCAGAATCACCTTGCCGTTGCGCGACTTGCCCGCCGCTTCACGTTCTTCAGGGGTTTCCACGCCGTGGTCGACGGCGTTGCGCACCAAGTGGACCAACGGGTCGGCCAGGGCCTCGACGAGGTTCTTGTCGAGGTCGGTTTCCTCGCCCACCAGTTCCAGGTTGATTTCTTTCTTGAGCTGGCGTGCCAGGTCGCGAACCAGACGCGGGAAGCGGCCAAAGACTTTCTTGATCGGCTGCATGCGCGTTTTCATCACCGCGGTCTGCAGGTCGGCGGTGACCACGTCGAGGTTCGACACGGCCTTTTGCATGGCTTCGTCGCCACTGCTCAAGCCCAGGCGCACCAGGCGGTTACGCACCAGCACCAGTTCGCCCACCATGTTCATGATGTCGTCCAGGCGCGCGGTGTCTACCCGTACGGTGGTCTCGGCTTCGGTGGTGACCGGCTTTTCGGCCACGGCGGCAGCCGGGGCGCGTGCAGGTGCTGCGGCAGGTGCCGGTGCGGGCTTGGCGGCTGGAGCGGCTGCCGGTGCAGGTGCAGGTGCAGATTTGGCGGCCACAGGCGCAGCAGTCGCCGCTGCGGCCGGGGCCACTTCGGTGAACTTGCCCTTGCCGTGCAATTCGTCGAGCAACGCCTCGAATTCGTGATCGCTGATCAACCCGTCGCCGGCCGGTGCTGCGCTGGCTGCCGGAGCGGCTGGCGCGGCGGCAGGCGCCGTCGCGGCGACTTCCGGCAAGGCATCGACAGCAAAGGTGCCCTTGCCGTGCAGTTGATCGAGCAAGGCTTCGAATTCGTCATCGGTGATATCGGTGCTGGCGCTCGCTGCGGCTGCGGGCGGCGCGGCGACCGGTGCCACGGCGTCGGCAGCGAACTGACCCTTGCCATGCAACTGGTCGAGCAGCGATTCGAACTCGGCGTCGGTGATGTCTTCGCTGGTTGGCGCGGCAGGTGCAGCAACCGCTGGCTGTGGCGTCTGCGGTGCTTCGGCCTCGGCCTTCACGGCGTTGAGCGAATCGAGCAACTGTTCGAACTCGCTGTCGGTGACATCCGCCTCGGGCTCAGGCTCGGCCACCGGCGCAGGTGCAGCTGGTACGGCCGGCGCCTCGGCAGCCGGCTCTGCCAGGCGCGCCAGGGCGGCCAGCAGTTCCGGAGTGGCGGCGGTGATCGGGGCACGTTCACGCACTTCGCTGAACATGCCGTTGACCGCATCCAGTGCTTCGAGAATCACGTCCATCAACTCCGAGTCGACCTGCCGTTCACCCTTGCGCAGGATGTCGAACACGTTCTCGGCGATGTGGCAGCACTCAACCAGCTCATGGAGCTGGAGGAAGCCGGCGCCCCCTTTTACAGTGTGAAAACCGCGAAAAATTGCATTGAGCAGGTTCGCATCATCCGGTCGGCTTTCCAGCTCGACCAGTTGTTCGGACAGTTGCTCTAAAATTTCGCCGGCCTCTACAAGGAAATCCTGAAGGATTTCTTCATCGGCGCCGAAGCTCATGTGGGTGCTCCTTAGAAGCCTAAACTGGATAACAGGTCATCGACATCATCCTGACCTGACACAACGTCTTCACGTTTATCGGCATGAATCTGCGGACCTTCACCCTTGGCGAGATGTTTTTGTGGATCTTTTTCCGAGAGGATCGCCGCGCGGTCATGTTCGATGCCGGCAAAACGATCGACCTGCCCGGCCATGAGCACCAGTTTGAGCAGGTTGCTTTCCACTTCGGTGACCAGTTGGGTCACACGCTTGATCACTTGACCGGTGAGGTCCTGGTAATCCTGGGCCAGCAAAATATCGTTGAGGTTGCTCGCCACCGTGCGGTTTTCCTGTTCGCTGCGCGACAGAAAACCGTCGACCCGACGGGCCAGTTCACGAAACTCTTCAGCACCGACTTCGCGACGCATGAAGCGGCCCCAGTCGTGGCTAAGCGCTTGAGCCTCGGTGGCCATGCCATTGACCAGAGGCGTGGCGTTTTCCACCAGGTCCATGGTGCGGTTGGCCGCCGCCTCGGTCAGCTTGACCACATAGGACAGGCGTTCGGTGGCATCGGTGATCTGCGAAATTTCTTCGGCCTGGGGCATGTGCGGGTCAATCTGAAAATTGACGATCGCACTGTGCAGCTCGCGCGTGAGCTTGCCCACTTCCTGGTACAGGCCGCGGTCACGGGTCTGGTTAAGCTCATGGATCAACTGCACCGCGTCGCCGAAATGACCTTTTTCAAGGCTGTCGACCAACTGGTGAGCATGTTTTTTCAGGGTCGACTCAAAATCGCCCAATGTTGTTTCTTTATGCTCCATAGCTCCCCCGCGATGGCATTAGCCGTGGATGCGTTCGAAGATTTTTTCGATCTTCTCTTTTAGCGCCAATGCAGTGAATGGCTTGACCACGTAACCGTTTACCCCGGCCTGGGCGGCTTCGATAATCTGTTCACGCTTGGCTTCGGCGGTCACCATCAGTACAGGCAGGCTGCGCAGCTTTTCGTCGGCGCGCACATGGCGCAACAAGTCGATGCCAGTCATGCCCGGCATGTTCCAGTCGGTTACCAGAAAGTCGATGCTGCCGCTGTTGAGGATCGGAATCGCCGTAATGCCGTCGTCCGCCTCGACCGTGTTTGTGAACCCAAGGTCACGCAACAGGTTTTTTATGATCCGCCGCATCGTTGAGAAGTCATCAACGATGAGGATTTTCATGTTCTTGTCCAATTCGACCTCCAAGCAGTCTTAAACGCGCCCAGCACCTGGACGCGCCATTTCAATCAACAGGCGTTACACAAAAAGGACTGCCGGGTCCACCACGGGTCGACCCCGCGAAGGTCGTGACCCTCGCGGTATCGTCTGCAGTGTCCCCACACTGCCTGTCAGCGCGCGCGCCACTCTCCCAAACGCCCCCGCAAACGGGCTGCGCACTGGCTATGCAACTGGCTGACACGCGATTCGCTGACCCCCAGGACCTCACCGATTTCCTTGAGGTTCAGCTCTTCGTCGTAGTACAGCGCCAGGACCAGGCGCTCACGCTCCGGCAAGTTGGCAATGGCTTCCGCCAGTGCGCCCTGGAAACGTTCATCTTCCAGGTCGCGTGACGGTTCCATATGCGCACTCGCGCCGTCCTCGTGCAGCCCTTCGTGTTCGCCGTCCTGCAACAGGTCGTCGAAACTGAACAGGCGGCTGCCCAAGGTATCGTTCAAAATCCCGTAATAATCATCGAGACTCAATTGGAGTTCGGCCGCAACTTCGTGATCTTTAGCGTCGCGACCGGTTTTTGCTTCAATTGAGCGAATTGCGTCACTGACCATCCGCGTATTGCGGTGCACCGAACGCGGCGCCCAATCCCCTTTACGCACTTCATCGAGCATCGCGCCACGTATGCGAATACCCGCATACGTCTCGAAACTGGCGCCCTTGCTCGCGTCGTACTTGGTCGACACTTCGAGCAGGCCGATCATGCCGGCCTGGATCAGGTCTTCGACCTGCACACTGGCCGGAAGGCGTGCCAGCAGGTGATAGGCAATGCGCTTGACCAGCGGCGCATAGCGCTCGATCAATTCGCCCTGGCTGTCGCGTGCCGATTTTTTATAGAGGTTGTAGCCGCTGGATGTCATAGCACAGGACCCGCGCTTGTCTGATGCACCAATCGCTCGACGAAGAACTCCAGATGCCCACGCGGGTTGGCGGGCAGCGGCCAGGTATCGACCTTCTGGGCAATCGCCTTGAATGCCAGCGCACACTTGGAACGCGGGAATGCTTCGTAGACCGCACGCTGTTTTTGCACAGCCTTGCGCACGCATTCGTCGTAGGGAACTGCGCCAACGTATTGCAGGGCGACATCGAGAAAACGATCCGTGACCTTGGTCAGCTTGGCGAACAGGTTGCGCCCTTCCTGCGGGCTCTGGGCCATGTTGGCCAGCACGCGGAAGCGGTTCATGCCGTAGTCACGGTTAAGCAGTTTGATCAGGGCGTAGGCGTCGGTGATCGAAGTGGGCTCGTCGCACACCACCAGCAGCACTTCCTGCGCGGCGCGCACAAAGCTGACCACGGACTCGCCGATGCCGGCGGCGGTGTCGATCACCAATACGTCGAGGTTGTCGCCGATATCGCTGAACGCCTGGATCAGGCCGGCATGCTGCGCCGGGCTCAGGTGCACCATGCTCTGGGTGCCGGAGGCAGCCGGCACGATGCGGATCCCGCCGGGCCCCTGCAGCAGCACATCGCGCAGCTCACAGCGCCCTTCGATCACATCGGCAAGGGTATGTTTGGGGGTCAGCCCCAGCAGAACGTCCACGTTCGCCAGGCCCAGGTCAGCGTCCAGCAGCATGACGCGACGGCCAAGCTCTGCCAGGGCCAGGGACAAATTCACTGACACGTTAGTTTTCCCGACGCCACCTTTGCCGCCGGTCACCGCGATCACCTGTACGGGATGCATGCTGCCCATTTTATTTCTTTACCTTGTCTTGCTTAGACGCAGGCTACATGGCTTGGCCGCTTGAATCGCTTGCAGACCATCGATGTAGGTACATTTCACGGTGTTCATCCTGCCTCAACCGACCCGTTTTGCCGGGTTGTGGTAAAGGTCGGCGAACATATCAGCCATCGCTTCCTCGCTAGGCTCGTCTTGCATTTGCACACTCACGGCACGGCTGACCAACTGATGACGACGCGGCAGATGCAGATCATCCGGGATTCGCGGGCCGTCGGTCAGGTAGGCGACCGGTAATTCATGACTGATTGCCAGGCTCAGCACTTCGCCCAGGCTCGCGGTTTCGTCGAGCTTGGTGAGGATGCAGCCGGCCAGACCGCAGCGCTTGTAACTGTGATACGCAGCGGTAAGAACCTGTTTCTGGCTGGTGGTTGCAAGCACCAGGTAATTTTTCGACTTGATCCCACGGCCGGCCAGGCTTTCCAGCTGCATGCGCAACGCCGGGTCGCTGGCTTGCAGGCCGGCGGTGTCGATCAGCACCACGCGCTTGCGCAGCAGCGGGTCGAGGGCGTTGGCCAGGGACTGGCCCGGGTCGACGTGGGTCACCGGCACATTGAGAATGCGGCCGAGGGTCTTGAGCTGTTCCTGGGCGCCGATACGGTAGCTGTCCATGCTCACCAGCGCGATGTTGTTGGCGCCGTACTTGAGCACGTAACGGGCGGCCAGCTTGGCCAGGGTGGTGGTTTTGCCCATGCCGGCAGGGCCGACCATGGCGATCACACCGCCCTCTTCGAGGGGTTCGATTTCCGGGGTGGCGATCATCCGCGCCAGGTGCGCCAACAGCATGCGCCAGGCCTGACGGGGCTCCTCGATGTTGCCGGTCAGCGCCAGCAGGTCGCGCGACAGCGGGCCGGACAGGCCGATGCGTTGCAGGCGACGCCACAGGTTGGCCTGTTGCGGCTTGCTGCCTTGCAACTGGTTCCAGGCCAGCGAGCCCAGTTGTACTTCGAGCAGTTCGCGCAGGCCGTTGAGTTCAAAGCGCATCGAATCGAAGACGCGCTGGTCGACGGCGGCAGCCGGGGCCGGTGCGGCAGGACGCGGCGGCTCAACGAAAGTCGGCTCCACCAGCGGCTCGGCAGCGGTCAGCGGCAGGCCGGCGAACAGCTGGCGATTGGTGGTGGTGTCGCTGTCGCCGCGCATGCTCAGCTCGGCCTGGGCCGACACAATGCGCGAGGCGGTTTTGCGCAGCTCGTCTTCGAGTTCCATGTTCGGCACGCGTGGCGCCAGGGCCTGGGGGGTGTAATCCAGGGCAGCCGTCAGCTCCACACCGCCGGCGATGCGGCGGTTGCCGATAATGGCAGCATCGGCGCCCAGCTCATCACGCACCAGTTTCATGGCCTGACGCATATCGGCGGCGAAAAAACGCTTCACTTGCATAACCCACTACCTCAGCCGTTGGGCCCTACTGTCGCGACGATAGTCACTTGCTTATTGTCAGGAATTTCCTGGTAAGCCAACACGTGCAAATTCGGTACTGCCAGGCGTCCAAACCGCGACAACATCGCTCGGACCGGGCCTGCCACCAGCAGAATCACCGGTTGGCCCTGCATTTCCTGGCGCTGTGCGGCGTCGATCAACGAACGCTGCAGTTTTTCAGCCATGCTTGGCTCCAGCAGAACGCCCTCTTCCTGGCCTAATCCTGCCTTCTGAATACTATTGAGCAAAATCTGTTCCAACCTTGGCTCCAGGGTGATAACAGGCAGCTCGGAGTCAAGCCCTACAATGCTTTGCACGATTGCGCGGGACAATCCGACGCGCACCGAAGCCACCAGCGCGGCGGTATCTTGACTCTTGGCAGCGTTGTTGGCGATAGCCTCGGCAATGCTGCGAATGTCGCGTACCGGTACCTGTTCGGCCAGCAGCGCTTGCAGCACCTTGAGCAGCTGCGACAACGAGAGCACGCCCGGCACCAGCTCTTCGGCGAGTTTTGGCGAGGCCTTGGCCAGCAACCCCATCAATTGCTGGACTTCCTCGTGGCCGATCAGCTCGTGGGAGTGTTTGTAGAGGATCTGGTTGAGGTGGGTAGCAACTACGGTGCTGGCGTCCACCACGGTGTAACCGAGCGATTGCGCCTGGCTGCGCTGGCTGACTTCGATCCACACCGCGTCCAGGCCAAAAGCCGGATCTTTGGCGGTGATGCCGTTGAGGCTGCCGAACACCTGGCCCGGGTTGATCGCCAGCTCACGGTCCGGGTAAATCTCGGCTTCGGCGAGAATCACGCCCATCAGGGTCAGGCGGTAGGCGCTGGGGGCCAGGTCGAGGTTGTCACGGATGTGCACGGTAGGCATCAGGAAGCCCAGGTCCTGGGACAACTTCTTGCGCACACCCTTGATCCGCGCAAGCAACTGGCCACCCTGGTTGCGGTCCACCAGAGGAATCAGGCGGTAGCCGACTTCCAGACCGATCATGTCGATCGGGGTCACGTCATCCCAGCCCAGCTCCTTGGTTTCCTGGGCGCGGGCCGGGGATGGCAGCAATTCCTGCTGGCGCGCCACCTCTTGCAGGGCCTGCACCTTGACCGCGTTCTGTTTTTTCCAGAACAGGTAGGCACCGCCACCCGCCAGGGCCGCCATGGTCAGGAACGACACGTGGGGCATGCCCGGCACGATCCCCATGATCGCCATGATGCCCGCCGCCACGGCCAGGGCCTTGGGCGAGGCAAACATCTGCCGGCTGATCTGCTTGCCCATGTCTTCGGAGCCCGAAGCACGAGTCACCATGATGGCTGCTGCTGTGGATAACAACAGTGATGGCAATTGCGCCACTAAACCGTCACCGATGGTCAGCAAGGCGTACACCTTGCCGGCATCGCCGAAGGTCATGCCGTGCTGGAAGATACCCACGGCCATGCCGCCGATGAGGTTGATGAACAGAATCAGCAGGCCGGCGATGGCGTCGCCACGCACAAATTTGCTCGCACCGTCCATGGAACCGTAGAACTCGGCTTCCTGGGCCACTTCCAGGCGGCGGGACTTGGCCTGGTTCTGGTCGATGAGGCCGGCGTTGAGGTCGGCGTCGATTGCCATCTGTTTGCCGGGCATGGCGTCGAGGGTAAAGCGCGCGCTCACCTCGGAAATACGCCCGGCACCTTTGGTCACGACCACGAAGTTGATGATCATCAGGATCGCGAATACCACGATACCGACCACGTAGTTACCGCCGATCACCACCTCACCGAATGCCTGGATCACCTTGCCGGCGGCGGCATGGCCGTCCTGGCCGTGCAGCATCACCACACGGGTGGACGCAACGTTCAGCGCCAGCCGCAGCAGGGTCGCCACCAGCAGGATAGTGGGGAACACGGCAAAATCCAGCGGCCGCAGCGCGTATACGCACACCAGCAACACGACCACGGACAACGCGATGTTGAAGGTGAAGAACACGTCGAGCAGAAACGGCGGCATCGGCAACATCATCATTGCCAGCATCACCAGCAACAACAACGGCACACCCAGATTGCCCCGCGAAAGGTCAGTCAGGGTCGTACGGGCCGTGCCGAACATTTGAGAGCGATCCACCACCGGTATTCCTCGTAACGTAAAGCAAACTTTTGACGCCAGGAGGCGACTTGCAGGCGGTATTGCAAGAAGCTGTCCAACTTTGCTTTTGGCAACAGGATCAAAAATACGGAAGGGGGCTTGCTTCCGATAGTCGTGGGTCAGTCCACCGCTGGAGTGACTGATCCATCGCTATCGGGAGCAAGCCCCCTCCCACATTCTGGTTTGTGTAAAGACTGGATGTGCGCCGCTGGCGCCTTGCGTCATCAAGGTTTTGGTGTGGCTGATCCGATCGGCGGCAGCGCGTACAGACCTTTGGGTCGATGGATCATTTGGAATTCAATTTGCTGGCCAATCGAAAACTCAATCCCGCCCCAATCACTCTTGTTTACGAATACGTCACCGAACCAATGAAACGCCGGAATCACCCACTCGGCCCTGACCGGATCGTAGGATTTGACAGTACCTCTATACACCTTCAACACCGGTCTCCCTGTATATAGCTCACAACCTGTGTACGGCTTCTACTGCAATGGAACCGCGCAAAGGCGCTGCTGGCTACTGTCAAAGTTGACAGGTAGACGCAACCCAATAACGAGTGGTAGCGATGTAAAAATGCGACACAGTGGGAGCCACGCAGCCTCAGGAATCGCGCCGCAGCTCCGGCGGAATCGGCAAGTCCTTGAGCGGGTCCGGCCGTTTGCCCTTGCCCGCGCGGTATTGGCGGATCTGGTAGACATAGGCCAGAACCTGCGCCACAGCCAGGTACAGGCCGGCGGGAATTTCCTGGTCCAGGTCGGTGGAGTAGAAGATCGAGCGCGCCAGCGCCGCCGACTCCAGCAGCAGGATGTCGTTGGCCACGGCAATTTCACGGATTTTCAGCGCAGTAAAGTCGCTGCCCTTGGCCAGCAGCATTGGCGCGCCGCCTTTCTCCGGGTCGTATTTGAGCGCTACGGCGTAGTGGGTCGGGTTGGTGATGATCACGTCGGCGTCGGGCACCGAGGCCATCATCTTGCGCTGGGACATTTCACGCTGCAGCTGGCGGATGCGCTGCTTGACCTCCGGCCGCCCTTCCTGGTCCTTGTGTTCGTCGCGCACTTCCTGCTTGGTCATCAGCAGTTTCTTGTGGCTCTCCCACAGCTGAATGGGCGCGTCCACCGCCGCAATGATGATCAGCCCGGCGGACATCCACAGCGCGCTCCAGCCCACCAACTGCAAGCTGTGAATGATCGCCGACTCCAGCGGCTCGTGGGCGATGCGCAGCAGGTCGTCGATATCGGACGACAACACCGCCAGCGCCACGAACAGAATCAGGATGAATTTGGCCAGGGCCTTGAGCAGTTCCACCAGCGCCTTGGCGGAAAACATGCGCTTGAGCCCTGCCCCCGGGTTCATGCGGCTGAACTTGGGCGCCATGCTGCTGGCGGCGAACAGCCAGCCGCCCAGGGCCACCGGGCCAATCAGCGCGGCCAGCATCAACGTGATCAGGATCGGCTGCACTGCCAACAGCGCGATCTTGCCCGAGTGCATCAGGTACTGGCCCATCGCATCGGGATTGAGCAGCACCTCGCGCGGCAGGCTGAAGTTGTATTTCATCAACTCCAGCAAATCCAGGGCCAGGCCGCCGCCATAGATCAACAGGGCGCCAGAACCGGCCATCATGGTCGCGACGGTGTTGAGCTCCTTGGAACGGGCGATCTCGCCCTTTTCCCGGGAGTCCTTTTTGCGTTTCTCCGTGGGGTCTTCTGTCTTGTCCTGACCACTCTCGCTCTCGGCCATGGCTCAGCGCGCCCGTGCCAGGTCACGTAAAAACTGCAGGGCGTCGGTCGCCAGCGGTTGATACTGATTGAGAATGTCAGCCAGGCCGACCCAGAAAATCACCATGCCCATCACCAGGGTCAGCGGGAAGCCGATGGAGAAAATATTCAACTGCGGCGCCGCACGCGTCATCACGCCGAACGCGATGTTCACCACCAGCAATGCGGTGATCGCCGGCAGCACCAGCAACAGCGAGGCGCCCAGCACCCAGCCGAGGCGCCCCACCACTTCCCAGAAATGATTGACCACCAGCCCCGAGCCCACCGGCAAGGTGGTGAAGCTTTCGGTCAGCACCTCGAACGCCACCAGATGGCCGTTCATGGCCAGAAAAAGCAAGGTCACCAGCATCGTCAAAAACTGCCCGATCACCGCCGCCGAGACGCCGTTGGTAGGGTCGACCATGGACGCGAAGCCCATGCCCATCTGGATCGAAATGATTTGCCCGGCGACCACGAAGGCCTGGAAGAACAGGGTCAGGGAAAAGCCCAGCATGGCGCCGATCAGCACCTGCTCGGCGATCAGCAGCAAGGCGCTGAGGTCGAGTGCGTTGACCGGCGGCATCGGCGGCAAGCCGGGAACGATCACCACCGTGATGGCCACCGCAAAGTACAGTCGCACACGACGGGGAACCAGGGTGGTGCCGAACACCGGCATCGCCATCAGCATCGCTGTGACGCGAAACAGCGGCAGGATGAACGAGGCCACCCAGGTACTGATCTGCGTGTCGGTCAGCGCCAGCAGCGATTGCATGGGCTCAGCCGATCAACTGCGGAATACTGCCGTACAGCTGCAGAATGTATTCCATGAAGGTTTGCACCAGCCACGGGCCGGCGACGATCAGCGTGATCAGCATCACCAGCAGGCGCGGCAGGAAGCTCAGGGTCTGTTCGTTGATCTGGGTCGCGGCCTGGAACATCGCCACCAGCAGGCCCACCAACAGGCTCGGCACCACCAGCACGGCGACCATCATGGTGGTCAGCCACAACGCATCACGGAACAGATCGACCGCTACTTCTGGCGTCATGGCCTCATACCCCTCCGAAACTGCCGGCCAGGGTGCCGATTATCAGCGCCCAGCCATCCACCAGCACAAACAGCATGATCTTGAACGGCAACGAGATGATCAGCGGCGACAGCATCATCATGCCCATGGCCATCAGCACACTCGCCACCACCAGGTCGATGATCAGGAACGGGATGAAGATCATGAAGCCGATCTGGAATGCGGTCTTCAGTTCCGAGGTGACGAACGCCGGCACCAGGATGGTCAGCGGCGCCTGATCCGGTGTCGCAATGTCGGTGCGCTTGGACAGGCGCACGAACAGCTCAAGGTCGCTGGAGCGGGTCTGCGACAGCATGAAGTCCTTGATCGGGCCCTGGGCCCTGTCGATGGCGACCTGAGGCGTGATGGTCTCGGCCAGGTAAGGCTGCAGGGCCTGCTGGTTCACCTTGTCGAACACCGGCGCCATGATGAACATGGTCAGGAACAGCGCCATGCCGGTGAGGATCTGGTTCGACGGCGTCTGCTGCAGGCCCAGGGCCTGGCGCAGGATCGAGAACACAATGATGATCCGCGTAAAGCTGGTCATCAGCATGACGAACGCCGGGATAAAACTCAGCGCGGTCATGATCAGCAAAATCTGCAGGCTGACCGAATATTCCTGCGCGCCGGCCGCGTTGGTGCCCAGGGTGATCGCCGGGATCGACAACGGGTCGGCGCCCAGCGCCAGTGGCGCGACCAGCAACAGCATGAGCGTCAATAAAACGCGCATTACTTCTTATCCTTCTGATCCTTGCCCAGCAACTCCATCAGGCGCTGAGCGAATTCAGGCGTGGCAGGCGTGGACGAGTCCACGTTCACCGGGTTCTTGAGCACGTGCAGCGGGGTGATGCGGCCCGGCGTGATGCCCAGCAAAATCTGTTCGCCACCGACCTGCACCAGCACCAGCCGGTCACGCGGTCCGAGCGCACGTGCGCCGATCATCTCGATCACCTGGCCATTGCCCGGGCCGATGCGCTGCATGCGGCGCATCACCCAGGCCAGCACAAAGATCAGCCCCACCACCAGCAGCAACCCCAGCACCAGTTGGGTCAGTTGCCCGCCGACACTGCTGCCGACCACGGGCGCGGCCGCCTTCGCCACGGGTTCGGCCGCGAGGGCGCTCAATGGCAGCGCCAGACACAGTCCCGCCAGTGAATACTTCATGTCAGCGCAGCTTCTTGATGCGTTCGCTCGGGCTGATCACGTCCGTCAGGCGGATGCCGAACTTTTCGTTGACCACCACCACCTCGCCATGGGCGATCAGCGTGCCGTTGACCAGCACGTCCAGCGGCTCACCGGCCAGGCGGTCCAGCTCGATCACCGAGCCCTGGTTGAGCTGCAGCAGGTTGCGGATGTTGATTTCGGTGCTGCCCACTTCCATGGAGATCGACACCGGAATGTCGAGGATCACGTCCAGGTTGGGTCCGTCGAGGCTCACCGGGTCATTGTTCTTCGGCACGCTGCCGAACTCTTCCATCGGCAGGCGCTTGCCGGCCGGCGCGGTGGCGGCATCGGCGGCCAGCAGCGCGTCGATATCGTCCTGGCCGACATCGCCGGTTTCTTCCAGGGCCGCTGCCCATTCGTCAGCCAGGGCCTGGTCTTCGGCGGAAGTGTTTTCGTGTTCGGTAGCCATTACATGTCCTCGGCGAAGCAAACATTCATAAAAAGAGGGGGGATCAGCGCCGGTTGATCGGCTCGATCACCTGCAGCGCCAGGTTGCCCTTGTGGGAACCGAGCTTGACCTTGAACGACGGCACGCCGTTGGCGCGCATGATCATTTCTTCCGGCAGCTCGACCGGAATCACGTCGCCGGGCTGCATGTGCAGAATATCGCGCAGGCGTAACTGGCGACGGGCCACGGTGGCGCTCAGGGGTACGTCGACGTCGAGCAAATCTTCGCGCAGGGCCTTGACCCAGCGTTCGTCCTGGTCGTCCACGTCGGACTGGAAGCCAGCGTCGAGCATCTCGCGCACCGGTTCGATCATCGCGTACGGCATGGTCACGTGCAGATCGCCGCCGCCGCCATCGAGTTCGATGTGAAACGTCGACACCACAATGGCCTCGCTCGGCCCGACGATGTTGGCCATGGCCGGGTTCACTTCCGAGTTGATGTACTCGAAATTGACCTCCATGACGGCCTGCCAGGCTTCCTTCAAGTCGATGAAGGCCTGCTCCAGCACCATGCGCACCACGCGCAATTCGGTAGGGGTGAATTCGCGGCCTTCGATCTTGGCATGACGGCCGTCGCCACCGAAGAAGTTGTCCACCAGCTTGAACACCAGCTTGGCGTCGAGGATGAACAGCGCGGTGCCGCGCAACGGCTTGATCTTGACCAGGTTGAGGCTGGTGGGCACGTACAGCGAGTGCACGTACTCGCCGAACTTCATCACCTGCACGCCGCCCACCGCCACGTCGGCCGAACGGCGCAGCATGTTGAACATGCTGATGCGGGTGTAGCGGGCGAAACGTTCGTTGATCATCTCCAGGGTCGGCATGCGCCCACGGACGATGCGATCCTGGCTGGTCAGGTCATAACTTTTGACGCTGCCGGGCTCGGCAGCCATTTCGGTCTGTACCAGACCATCGTCCACGCCATGCAGCAGCGCATCGATTTCATCCTGGGACAGCAGGTCCTGCACGGCCATGTCGTGATCCTACTGCAATACGAAATTGGTGAAGAGCACTTGCTCGACGGCGACTTTGCCGAGTTCCTTCTGGGACACTTCCTGCACGCTGGCGGTGACTTTCTGGCGCAGCATTTCCTGGCCAACCGGGGTTACCAGGCTGTCGAAGCTCTGTGCGGATAACAGCATCACCAGGTTGTTGCGGATCACCGGCATATGCACCTTGAGTGCATCCAGGTCCGCCTGGTTACGCGCCAGCAGCGTCATGCTCACCTGCAGGTAGCGTTGACGGCCGTTCTGATTGTAGTTGGCGACAAAGGCCGGCAGCATCGGCTCGAAGATAGCCGGTTGCTTGACGTTGGTGGCGGTCTCGGCGGCAGGGGCCGGTTTGCTGGCACTGCTGTGCATGATGTACCAGGTGCCGCCTACCGAAGCACCAATGGCCAGGAGCAGGCCCAGGACAATCATCAGGATAAGCTTGAGTTTGCCCTTGCCCTTGACCTTGCCTTCGGGTGCTTGTGCTGCGTCTTCGCTCTTCGCCATGCCAATAATCCGTCACTATTCGGGGATTCATAGATCTACGGAAAGGCAAGAGCAAGTGTTATGCCAGAATTGTCTAGTAGACAGGCACATGGCCTTGTGAGAGGGGGCTTGCTTCCGACAGCGTTGGGTCATTGCCACATACAGTGACTGACACACGGCTATCGGGAGCAAGCCCCCTCCCACATTCAAGCGGCATATGGCCGAAATCAGGCGTAGTAATCGACCGCGCTGGAGCCGATCACGCTGGTCGTTACGGGCGCGACAGCGGCGCTCACGTCAGACTGCTCAGCCACATCGCCACGGCCACCCCGCCCACCGCCGCCACTCACGCCGCGCATCTGGCTCTGTTGTTGCTGTTGCTGCTCCTGGCCACGGGACTGGTCGGACACGTTCACGTCCACCTGGCCCATGCCCTGCTGGGCGAACATCTCGCGCAGCCGACCGGACTGGCTTTCCAGCGCTTCACGCACCACAGCGTGACCGCTCATGAACGTCACCTGGGCCTGCTGGTCCGGTGTCATGTTGACCTTGATATCCAGGCGCCCGAGCTCGGCCGGTTGCAGCTGGATCTCGGCCGACTTGAGGTTGGCACTGGAGAGGTACATCACGCGGTTGACCACTTCTTCGGTCCAGCCGCTCTGGTGCATCGCCAGCGGTGCGTTGGCTACGGGAGGCAGCGCATTGGCGGTTTTCGGCGTGGCAGCCTGGGTCAGCGCGGCCAGGCGATCGGCGAAGTTATCGACCCGTGTATCGCTGCCGGCGTTTTTCAGGTCCTTGAGGCCGTCATCGATCAGCGCACCGAACGCCTTCTCGCCGCCCTGATGGGTGCTGTCCTTGGCGGCTTGCTGGTCCAACAGAGTGGCCATGCCGGCGGCGAAGGTCTGCGCAGCGGTAGGCTGATCCTGGGTGGTGGTCGGTGCGCCCTTCTGCGGCGCCTGGCTGGTGGCCGACACGTGACCGCCCTGCTCCATCGCCAGGCGCACGGCGGGCATGTCGTCCAGCGGGTCGGCGGCGGGGTCGAAGGCAGGCTTGGCGGCATCGGTTGCCGCGACAGGTGCAGCGACTGCGGGTTGCGTCTTATCAGCCTTGTCGGGCTTGGCGGCAACCGGGGCCGGGGTTTCCGGCGGCACCGGCACAGCCACCACCGGCGTGAGCGTGGCCACCAGCGCCGGGTCGACCACCGGATCGGCCGCTGGCTGTTGTGCCTGGGCCGCGTCGGTGGGTTTGTCGTCGTCGCTGCTGGCGCTGTCGTCGGACTTGGCCGGCGGCGTGGCAGGCAAGGGTTTGCCGCTATCGGCAACCGCCGGCGTGTTGGCGGCAGGTTTGTCGCTGTCGGCAACGGGCTTGGCCGGGCTCTCGGCGGGCTTGTCCCGCGCGGGTTTGGCCGGGCTGGCGTCGGGCTTGGCGACTGGTTTGGGCGCCTGGTTGGCGAACACTTGAGCGAAGCCAGGGCCTTTGTCCCGTGGGTCCGCCGTCACTGAAGGTGAAGGAGCGACGGGCGCTTGAGGCTTGGCCGCAGGGGCAGCCTGAAGGAGGGAGTTGGGGGCGACTGGCATAAGTAGGGTCTCCAACTGCATGGGGGTCGTGGGATGCAGTTGTGGAGATATAGCAAGAGTTGGGCCAGGTTGGTTTGCTTGGGTGCATATCCGTTATGTGGGTGATGACTACGCGATCCCTGGCCCGCCAGCGTGGTTGACGGGCGCCCAGCCAAAGCAAAGCAGATCAAAGCCGTGTGATATCCATCAGACAAATGGAAATCCAAATGTGGGAGGGGGCTTGCTCCCGATGGCTGAGTGTCAGTCAACTTATGGGTAGCTGACCCACTGCCATCGGGAGCAAGCCCCCTCCCACATTTTGTACAGCGTTCGACAAACCATTCGCGCTCTTGCTTTTGATCTGGGCGCCCCGTCAAACACGCAGGGCCAGGGATGGTCCATCCGCGCCGTAGGGCGCGCAACGCCAATCACCCCACAAAAACCCGCCGAAGCTCTCCCTCATACATCGCCCGAACCAAAGCAAACTCCCGGTCAATCTGATCCACCAACGTCCCAAGATCCCCCACCGATGCCATTTCCAACCGCTGACACAACAAGGCCAACCGCACCGCGCCCAGATTCCCGCTGCTCCCCTTGAAACTGTGCGCAATCTGCCGCAACGCCTGCGCATCACCACGCGCCATGTGCAACGCCTTCACCCGCTCTTCGGAGTCAAGCAAAAAGGTATCCAGCAAGCGCGGATACTCCCCCTCCATCACCTCCTGCAAACCCGCCAACACCTGCGGGTCCATATGAACATCAACCACTTGCTCGCTCCTTGATCAAGAATCGCCGGATTATGCCAGAGCCTCCCAGCAAAACTCCACGCAGACACTGCGCCCGCCATCAGACCAGCCTACAGCGCTGCACAATTGGCGTACCAGGCTGAGCCCCCGGCCAGACAGACGGTCGATATCCAGCGGCCGCGCCAGTACCTGCTCCACGTCAAACCCCTGGCCACTGTCTTCGACGCGCAAGCTCAGGGTACCGCCGGTGTCGGTGGGCACCACCTGCACATGCACACGCACAAACCCGCTGTCCAGTTGTGTCAGTCGCTCGTTGCGCAGGCGGTAATACTGCGCAAACCCCTCGGCATCGCGCTTTAGCCGCGAGTCCAGCCCCAGCACGCCGTGTTCCAGGGCATTGGAATACAGCTCGGCCATCACGCTGTAAAGCGCCCCGCTCTGCTCGCGCAGGCCGTGGATTTCCAGCAGCAATTGCAGCAGATAGGGCAACGGGTTGTAGCGTTTGAGGGTGTCGGCGCGAAACTCGAAGCTCACCGACCAGTCCAGCGGGCAAGACTGGCCGCTGTCGGCGTACAAAGGACCGGTTGCGCGCAGCGACTGTCCGGCCTGCAGAGTGATTTCCACCATGCTGATGTCATCGCGCACCTGGCCGCGAAACGCTGCCAGCGCCTGCTCGATGTCTTCAAACAGGCGGTCCGGCTCGCGATTGGCGGCAAACACCTGCAGCAAGCGCTCGGCGCCAAATAATTGTTCGTTGGCATCGGCGGTGTCGAGCACGCCGTCGGACAGTAAAAACACGCGGTCACCCAGGGCCATCGGCCAGACTTCGGTGCGGTCGTCAAACTGCTCCGCCGACAGCACGCCCAAGGGTAAATGGCGTGACATCAACGGCGTGCGCTTGCCCGTGGCGACCTCGTGCACATAGCCCTCGGGCATGCCGCCATTCCACACCTCCACCGCACGCCGCTGGGTGCTCAGGCACAGCAGCGTGGCGCAGCAGAACATGTCCGCCGGCAGGATGCGCTTGAGCTTGGCGTTCATCTCGCGCAGGGTCTGGGCCAGGCCGTAGCCCTTGGCGGTCATGCCATAGAACACTTCCGCCAGCGGCATGGCGCCCACCGCCGCCGGCAGGCCATGACCGGTGAAGTCGCCGAGCAGCACATGCATGTCACCCGACGGCGTGTAGGCCGCCAGCAGCAGGTCGCCGTTGAACAATGCATAGGGCGATTGCAGATAGCGAATGTTCGGCGCCGCGTTGATGCAGCCGGAATGGGCCACCTTGTCGAACACCGCCTTGGCCACTCGCTGCTCGTGCAACAGGTACTCATGGTGTTTGGCGATCAGGTCGCGCTGCTGCAACACCGTGGCCTGCAGGCGACGCAGGCGGTCCATGGCGTTGATCTTGGCCGCGAGGATCACCGGGTTATAGGGTTTGGCCAAAAAGTCATCGCCGCCAGCGTCCAGGCATTTGGCCAGGGCTTCGCTTTCACGCAGGGAGGTGAGGAAAATCAGCGGCACCAGCGCTTCGCCCGCCAGTTGCTTGATCCGCCGCGCAGCCTCGAACCCATCCATCACCGGCATCAGCGCGTCCATCAACACCAGGTGCGGGCGTTCACGGGTAAACACCTGCACCGCTTCAGCACCATTGGTGGCGGTGAGCACCTGATGGCCCTGACGGCGCACGATGGTCGACAGCAACAGCAGGTCGGCGGCGCTGTCTTCGGCGATCAGAATCGTCAGCGCTTCAAGGACAGGGGCCTGGACACTCATTCGATATCGAACAGTTTGTCGAAGTTGGAGATGGCGAGGATCTTGCGCACGTCCGAACTGCTGTTGATCACACGGATATAGGCCTTGTCGCCCCCCGCATGGTCGCGCAGCAGCAGAAGCATGCCCAGCGCCGAGCTGTCCATGTAGGTGGTTTCCTTCAAGTCCACCACGACCGTCTCGGGCTTGGGGTAAACGCCTTCATAGACGTTGCGAAAATCCTGGTGGCTGCTGAAATCGAAGCGGCCCTTGATCGCAATCGTCAACGTCTTCCCATCCATGGATACTTTTTTTTCGACCGACATTTAACTGCTTCCTTGTCATGGGTAAATGTGACACAGGTTTAGCAGTTGAATGGAATCCGAGCAACACAGCAAATCAATCGCGGGAGGGGTTTGTCCCCTATTTAGAACGGGGATTGGCGGGGAAGACGTTGCGACAGCTCATCGAGCAGCTTCTGCTCACGCTTGTCTTCCAGCGCGCGCGCTTCGTCGATGTAGCGCTGCACCAGTTTGCGCAGACCCTCGACCCGGGCATAGGCGGCTTGCCAACTTTCACGCGCCTTGTCGAGGTTGTTCTGGTGCCAGGCCAGGCTCTGGCGTTGCTGACCGACGGCGGTTTCCAGCTGGTTGAGAAAGCCCTGGTAACCCATCAGCCACTGGCCGGACACGCCCTTGCTGCCACGGTCGATCCACTGCTGCTGGTACTCGCTGCGAAAGCGTTCAAGGTCGCCCAGCTTGCTTTCGGCCAGGCGCACCTGGCCCTGGAAATAACCCAGGCGCTGCACCGCGGCTTTTTCGGCCTTTTCGGCCATCTCCACCACCGGCGCAAGGCGTGCAGAACGCGAATTGGCCATGGCTTAACCGCCTGGCGCCGGGGCGAAGATCGACTGCAAGTGAGCCTCGCTTTCGCCCATGCTGATGTTGTCGTTGAGGCCCTGGCGCAGGTAGGTCACCAGTTGCGGTTGCAGGGCAATCGCCAGGTCGGTCTCGCGATCGCCACCGGCCACGTAGGCACCCACGCTGATCAGGTCGCGGCTCTGTTGATAGCGCGACCACAGTTGCTTGAATTGCTGGGCGCGGGCCATGTGCTCCGGCGTTACCACCGATGGCATCACCCGGCTGATGGAGGCTTCGATATCGATGGCCGGGTAGTGCCCTTCCTCGGCCAGGCGCCGGGACAGCACGATGTGGCCGTCGAGCACGCCCCGCGCCGAGTCGGCAATCGGGTCCTGCTGGTCATCGCCTTCGGACAAAACCGTGTAGAACGCCGTGATCGAGCCGCCGCCCGCCTCGGCATTACCGGCGCGCTCCACCAGCTTGGGCAACTTGGCGAATACGGACGGCGGGTAACCCTTGGTCGCCGGCGGCTCGCCGATGGCCAGGGCAATTTCCCGCTGGGCCTGGGCAAAACGCGTGAGCGAGTCCATCAGCAACAGGACATTCTTGCCCTTGTCGCGAAAATATTCGGCGATGCGCGTGCAGTACATGGCGGCGCGCAAGCGCATCAGCGGCGCATCGTCGGCCGGCGATGCGACCACCACCGAGCGCTTGAGGCCTTCCGGGCCCAGGCTGTGCTCGATGAACTCCTTGACCTCGCGGCCACGCTCGCCGATCAGCCCCACCACGATGATGTCGGCCTCGGTAAAGCGCGTCATCATGCCCAGCAGCACCGATTTACCCACCCCGGTACCGGCGAACAGGCCCAGACGCTGGCCGCGCCCGACCGTCAATAAACCGTTGATGCTGCGAATGCCCACGTCGAGAGGCTGGCTGATGGGGTTGCGATTGAGCGGATTGATCGTGGGGCCGTCCATCGGCACCCAGTCTTCGGCCTTCATGCCACCCTTGCCATCGAGCGCACGGCCGGCGCCGTCAAGCACGCGGCCGAGCATGCTCATGCCCATGGGCAGGCGGCCGGTGTCGGCCAGCGGCACCACGCGGGCGCCGGGGGCGATGCCGGCAACGCTGCCGACCGGCATCAGGAACACCTTGCTGCCGGAGAAGCCCATCACTTCGGCTTCGACCTGCACCGGGTGGTAGCTGTCGTCGTTGATCACCAGGCACCGGCTGCCCATGGCGGCGCGCAGGCCCTCGGCTTCGAGGGTCAGGCCGACCATGCGCAGCAGGCGCCCTTCAAGAATCGGCTGGCCGGGCAGCTGCGTGGCCTCGGCGTAACCGCCCAGGCGCTTGGCGAAGCTGGTACGGTCAAGGCGCATCCGGGCGGTCCAGGTCGATGCTGATATCGGGTTCGCCCGGGTTCATGGCCTGTTCGTGCTGCTGGTCGAGCAACTTGGCCATGATCTGGCTGATGCGGGTTTCCACCGTGGCATCGATGCGGCTGTGCTCGGTCTCGACCCGGCAGCCGCCGGGCTGCAGCGCGGCGTCCTCGACGATGCGCCAGGTTTCTTCATGGCGCTCGCGCAAGGCTTTGACCTGCTCGAAATCCTGCGGGTTGATGTACAGCCGCACATTGCCGACGCCCAGGGGCAGCAATTTGAGCGCTTCGCGCATCACGCCTTCGATCTGGCTGGAGTCCAGCACCAGTTCGCGCTGGATCACCTGGCGCGTGATGTGCTGCACCAGTGCAACCATGGATTTTTCGATCTGCGCATCCTGCCCGGCAATCGGCTCGAACAGCCCGTTCATCAGGCGTTCCAGGCTGGCGAGCTGGACGCCCAGCGCCACCTCGGCCTCCTGGCGCACCTTGAGGGTGGTGCTGCGAAAACCGTCCTTTTCGCCTGCCGCGAAGCCTTCGTTGTAAGCCTCCTGGCGGATGGCTTCCAACTCTTCGAGGGTCAGCGGCTGGACTTCGTCCAAGGGCACTTCTTCCATCTCCGCCGGGGTTTCCACCACCGGTGCGGGTTCGGGCTCGGGCACATGCGGGTCGAAGCTGGGCAACGACCAGATGTCGAACCCGCCCACGTCCCGCGCGCGAATCAGGTCGCTGGGCGTTTCATCTTTGCTCGACATGGACAGCGCCTTAGATCATTTCTTCGCCGCCCTTCCCACCGAGAACGATTTCTCCGGCTTCGGCCATACGGCGGGCAATCGTGAGGATTTCCTTCTGCGCAGTTTCGACGTCGCTGACGCGTACCGGCCCCTTGGCTTCGAGGTCGTCGCGCAGCAGTTCGGACGCGCGCTTGGACATGTTCTTGAAGATCTTCTCCTTGACGTTCTCGTCGGAGCCCTTGAGCGCCAGTACCAGCACATCCGAGGACACCTCGCGCAGCAACGCCTGGATGCCACGGTCGTCAACATCGGAGAGGTTGTTGAACACGAACATCAGGTCTTCGATCTGGCCGGACAGGGTGTCGTCGATCTCGCGGATCGAGTCCATCAACTGGCCTTCGACCGAGCTGTCGAGGAAGTTCATGATATCGGCCGCGCGCTTGATGCCGCCCAGGGTGGTGCGCGAGGCATTCGAATTGCCGGAGAACTGCTTCTCCAGAATCGTGTTGAGTTCTTTCAGGGCCGCCGGCTGCACAGTGTTCAGCGACGACACGCGCAGGATGATGTCCAGGCGCACTTTATGGTCGAAGTGGCCGAGCACTTCACCGGCCTGGTCCGGGTCCAGGTACGCGACGACGATGGCCTGGATCTGCGGGTGTTCGTAGCGGATCACGTCGGCCACCGCGCGCGGTTCCATCCACTTGAGGCTGTCCAGGCCGCTGGTGTTGCCGCCCAGCAGGATGCGGTCGATCAGGCCGTTGGCCTTGTCTTCGCCGAGCGCCGAGGTGAGCATCTTGCGGATGTAGCTGTCGGAGCCAACGCCCAGGCTGGTCTGGTCGCCGACAATCTCGACGAACTCGCTCATCACCTGTTCGACTTGCTCACGGTGCACATTGCGCATCTGCGCCATGGCCACGCCCACGCGCTGGACCTCTTTGGGCCCCATGTGACGCAGCACCTGGGCGGCGTCGGTTTCGCCCAGCGACAGCAGCAGCACGGCGGCTTTGTCGACTCGGGAGAGCTTGGCAACAGCGGCTCGATTATCACTCATCTGCGTTGATCCACTCTTTCACGACCTGGGCCACACGGCCCGGGTCTTCTGCTACCAGACTCTTGATTGCGTTCAGCTGAGCGTCATAGCCTTCGCTCGGGCTGGGCAACAGGATGCTTTGCGGGCCGCCGAGGCTGACGCGGTCGTTGGCCAGTTCGCCGTCCAGGCCGCCCATGCCACCCAACTCGACGTCGCCACCGGCCAGGGCCAGTTGTTTCTTGCCGTTGCCGGTGATGTTGTTGAGCACCGGACGCAGCACACCGAACACCAGCACCAGGATGAACAACACCCCCAGCACTTGCTTGACGATGTCCCAGAACCACGGCTGGGTGTAGAACGCCGCTTCAGCGATGACTTCGCCACGCTCGGCGGAGAACGGCATGTTGATCACGCTGACGCTGTCGCCACGGCTGGCGTCGAAACCAACGGCATCCTGCACCAGGCGGGTGAAGCGCGCCAATTCGTCGGCGGTCCACGGCGCACGGGTCACGGCACCGTCGGCAGCGTTGACCTTGACCTGGTCATCGACCACTACCGACACCGACAGGCGATTGATGCGGCCCTGCTGCTGCTTGGTGTGGCTGATGGAACGGTCAAGTTCGAAGTTCTTGGTGGACTGGTTACGCTTGTCCGCCGGGTACGGCGCGAGCATCGGCTGGCCGGTGGCCGGGTCCATGATCTGCTGGCCGTTGGCGTCGAGCAGCGGCTGCCCGGCGGCAATGGCGCCAGCGGTGGCGGCGGCGCCACCGGTGGTTTGCGGGGCGGTGGCCGGGGTCGGTGGCTGGTTGCTCAGGGCACCCGGCACACCTTGCGGGCCGCTGCTGGCGGTACGTTGCTCGCTGGTCGATTGCTCGCTGCGCAGCGCTGGCTGGTCCGGGTTGAACTGCTCGGACGTCGACTCGACGGCGCTGAAGTCCACGTCGGCGGACACTTCGGCCTTGTAGCGGTCGTTGCCCAACACCGGTTGCAGGATGTTGTGCACCCGCTGGGTGAGCATGCTTTCCATGCGGCGGCTGTAGTCGAACTGCTTGCCGGCCTGGGTCAGCGCGGAGTTTTCGGCCATGTCCGACAGCAGGTTGCCCTTCTGGTCGACCACGGTGATTTGCGACTTGCTCAGTTCGGGAACGCTGGTGGCCACCAGGTTGATGATCGCCAGTACCTGGCCAGGCTCCAGGGAGCGGCCGGAAAACAGCTCAACCAGTACCGAGGCGCTGGGCTTGCGCTCGTCACGCACGAACACCGAGCTTTTCGGAATCGCCAGGTGCACACGGGCGCCCTTGACGTTGTTGAGGCTGGAGATGGTGCGCGCCAGTTCGCCTTCAAGGCCACGACGGTAGCGCGTGGCTTCCATGAACTGGCTGGTGCCCAGGCCCTGGTCCTTGTCGAGGATTTCGAAACCGAT
The DNA here is from genome assembly GCF_017832155.1 of Pseudomonas sp. PvP025. NCBI lineage: Bacteria > Pseudomonadati > Pseudomonadota > Gammaproteobacteria > Pseudomonadales > Pseudomonadaceae > Pseudomonas > Pseudomonas sp. PvP025. Next base: position 2,310,242 of record NZ_JAFIBJ010000001.1, read on the forward strand.
GTTGCTGTCGGACGGCGTCACGCCGGCGGCGGCCAGCTTCATGCGGGCACGGGCCACGTCATCGGCCTTGACCAGCAAGGCGCCGGAGTTGGGTTCTACGGTGTAGGCGATGTCGGCGGCGGCGAGGGTTTCCATGATCTGCTTGGAATCCATGCCCGCCAGGCTGCCGTACAGCGGACGGTAATCGGGTTGCTGCGACCACAGCACCACGGCAAAGCCAATCGCCACGCTCGCCGCCAGGCCGACCATCAGGCCGACCTGACGCAGCATGGTCATTTCCGAGAGGTTTTCCAGGAACGACAGGCCAAACAGCGGCGGCTTGCCACCTGCTTTGGCGGGTACGTTGTCGGTGACTGCTTCTGCCATGACTTAACTCTCGCCCTTAAACCGGCATCTGCATGATGTCTTGGTAAGCCTGAACCACTTTGTTACGCACTTGGGTCAAGGCTTGAAAGGAAACGCTGGCCTTTTGCGAAGCGACCATCACATCAGTGAGGTCCACGCCGCTTTTGCCGATTTCGAATGCGGTGGCCAACTGGCTGGAGGCTTGCTGGGTGTCGCTGACCTTGTTGATGGCCTGACCGAGCATGTCGGCAAAATTGCTTTGGCCCAGTTCCGGCACGGGTGCGACGGATTTCGGCCGGGCCATGGCATCCATTTGCATGGAGCGCATATCCAACATCAACCGATTGAACTCAATACCCTGGCTCATGACCTTCTCTCTCCGACAACCCGCAAATTTTTGACACTACGCAGCAGTTATCAGGGGTAGGTGCAACAAGGGTGCCAGCTCTGGAGCAACTCGTAAGAAAAGGCGACAAAGGCGGTCGGACTATATTTCACCCAGCCACTGACGAGGACGACTCCTGTGGCGAGCGGGCTTGCCCCGCGTTGGGGTGCGAAGCGCCCCCAATCGAGCAAAACGCGGTGTACCTGATACGGCTCAGCGCCTGGCTTTGGGGCTGCTGCGCAGCCCAACGCAGGGCAAGCCTGCTCGCCACGGTGGCTGAGCAAACCGGTGCAGGGTTGAGTCAGGTGGCGAAGAGGTAGGCTTCGACGTCCATGCCGGCGTCGCGCATCTGCGCCAGCTTGTAGCGCAGGGTGCGCGGGCTGATACCGAGGCGCTCGGCGGCCTCTTTGCGGCGGCCGCGCTCGGCACGCAGGGTGTCGATGATCATCTGGAATTCACGGCGACGCAGGTCGTCACCCAGCGCGCCCGCCGATTCAGCTTCGGCGACCACGGGCGCGGGCGCCAGGCTCGGCAACGGCGCCGCGCCCGTGCCGGTGGCCAGGCAGAAATCCTGCGGCTGGATCAAGCCGCCCTGCTGCAGGATCAACGCACGCTGGATCGCGTTGTCCAGTTCGCGCACGTTACCCGGCCACGGGTAGCCGATCAGGCACGCCTGGGCCTCGGCCGACAGCCGCGCCTGGGCGTGCTTCATTTTTTTGACGTGGTTGCGCAACAGGCGCTCGGCCAGCGGGATGATGTCCGCCGGGCGTTCGCGCAACGGGCGCCAGGCCAGAGGGAATACCGACAGCCGGTAGAACAGGTCTTCACGAAAGCGCCCCGCCGCCACTTCACCCGCCAGGTCGCGATTGGTGGTGGCGACCACGCGAATATCCAGCTGAATCGGCTTGCGCGCGCCCACCCGCTCCACTTCACGCTCCTGCAATACCCGCAGCAGCTTGGCTTGCAGGCCCAGGGGCATTTCCGAGATTTCATCGAGCAGGATGGTGCCGCCGTCTGCCTGCTCGAACTTGCCAGCCTGGGCCGCGATGGCACCGGTGAACGAGCCCTTTTCGTGGCCGAACAGGGTGGCTTCGAGCATGTTGTCGGGGATCGCGGCGCAATTGATCGCGATAAACGGTTGTTTGGCGCGGCTCGATTGCTGGTGGATATAGCGCGCCAGCACTTCCTTACCGGTGCCGGACTCGCCCGAGATGAGCACGGTGGAGTCGCTGCGCGCTACACGGGCGGCCAGTTCCAACAACTGGGCACTGGCCGGCTCGAAGGCAATCGGGCCCTCGCCGTCGGGATTGGAAATAACGCCAAGGGCGTGCCGGGCAACCAGTTCGATCAGCGCCTTGGGCTCGAACGGCTTGACCAGATAATCTGCCGCGCCCTGGCGCATGGCGTCCACCGCACGCTCGACGGCGCCGTGGGCGGTCATCAGCAGCACCGGCAATTGCGGGTGGCGCGCGCGCAGCAGGCCGAGCAACTGGTGACCGTCCATGCCGGGCATGTTCACGTCGCTGACCACCAGACTGAAAGCCTCCTGTTCCACGGCCGCCAAGGCTTCTTCGGCGGAACCGACCGCGCAGTAGTCATGGCCCGCCAGCAGCAGCGTGTCAGCCAATGCCTCACGCAGGGCGCGATCGTCTTCCACCAACAAAACCTTGATAGACATATCCTTACTCCGCGCCTGCCGCACTGGTAAACAGCGGCAGGGTCATCAATGCACAGGTGCCACGCCCCAACCGGGAGTGCAGCAGCAATTCTCCCTGATGGGCACGCGCCACTGCCTTGACCACGGTCAGGCCCAGGCCCGTTCCGTTGGTCTTGGTAGTAAAAAAGGGTTCGCCCAGGCGTTGCAGCACCCGCGGGTCGATGCCGCTGCCGCTGTCGCTGATGCACAGGCGCAGGGTTTGCTCGCGGCTGTACAAGTGAATCTTCAGGCGTGCGCCGGGGCCGCTGGCCTGGGTGGCATTTTCGATCAGGTTGAGCAGCGCGCCCACCAGGGTGTCGCGGTTGCACAGCAGCTCACCGAGATGGCTGTCGCACTGCCAGCGCACTTGCACGTCCTGGATATGAGTGGCAGCGGCGGCCTGCAGCGCCTGCATCAGCGCCGCCGGGGTGACGCGGTCGGTCAAAGGCAACTCGCCACGGGCAAACACCAGCATGTCACGCACCTGATGCTCCAGCTCATGCAGGCGCTCTTTCAAACGTCCGGCAAAGCGCTGATGGGTGGCGGCGGGCAATTGCTCGTCAGTCAAATGACTGGCGTAGATCAGCGCGGCCGACAGCGGTGTGCGGATCTGATGCGCCAGAGAAGCGACCATCCGGCCCAGCGATGATAACCGTTCGTGGCGTGCCAGCTGGTCCTGCAGGTGCCGGGTTTCCGTCAGGTCGTTGAGCAGCACCAACTGACCGGGCTCGGCGTCCAGGGAACGGGTGGCAATGGACAGGCGGCGCCCGTCCTTGAGGGAAATTTCATGGCCATCGTCTTCACGGGGGGCAAAGCAGCGGGTGATGACTTCACGCCACAGTTCGCCTTCGAGCGGCAGGCCGAGCATGTCGCAGGCGGCCGGGTTGGCCTCGCGCACGCGGCCCTGGTCGTCGATCACGATGACGCCACCCGGCAACAGCGACAGCAGGTTTTGCAGACGGTTGGCCAAACGCTCTTTCTCGGCCAGCTCTTGCATACGCTGGGCACTGACCACCGCCAACTCGCCCTTGAGCTCGGAAACCCGGGCTTCCAGCAGGCTGTAGGAGTCGGTCAGTTGGCTCGACATCTGGTTGAATTGCGAGAACGCCTGCTCAAGACCCTGGCGGATCGGCGACTCTACAGGCGGAACCAGCCCCTGGATGGCAGGGGCCGAAGATAGCTGGGCGGCGTGGGGCATGATGCTCTCTCGCTGGCTGACCGTCAGTTAAACGGAACGTTGCGAGAGCTGTAGCAATACCCGTGCCTAAAAAAATAGACTTATTTTTCAGTCAGTTGAAAAACAGGCGTCAATCATCCGGCTGTTCATCACCTTCACGACGGCTCATTCCGTACTTGCGCATCTTCTCCACCAGCGTGGTTCGACGGATGCGCAGGCGTTCGGCGGCGCGGGCGACGATGCCGTTGGCATCGTCCAGGGCCTGCTGAATAAGGCCTTGCTCCAGATTGCCGAGGTAGTCCTTCAGGTCCAGGCCTTCGGGCGGCAGCATGGCAGTGGACGCGAAGTCTGGCGTATGGCCATTAATGGCCACTCGCTCTTCCAGGTCACTGCGCAGGCTGTCGACCATCTGCTCGTCTTCGTCGTCGACGTAGCGGAATTTTTTCGGCAGCTCGACCACGCCGATCACGCCATAGGGATGCATGATCGCCATGCGCTCCACCAGGTTGGCCAGCTCGCGGACGTTGCCCGGCCAGCCGTGACGGCACAAGGACATGATCGCGGCGGAGTTGAAGCGGATCGAGCCGCGCTTTTCGTGTTCCATGCGCGAGATCAATTCGTTCATCAGCAACGGGATGTCTTCCACGCGCTCGCGCAGCGGAGCCATCTCGATGGGGAATACGTTGAGGCGGTAGTACAGGTCTTCGCGGAAGCTGCCGACCTCGATCATGCTTTCGAGGTTTTTGTGGGTGGCGGCAATGATGCGCACATCAACGCTCTGGGTCTTGTTGCTGCCCACACGTTCGAAGGTGCGTTCCTGCAACACGCGCAACAGCTTGACCTGCATCGGCAGCGGCATGTCGCCGATTTCGTCGAGGAACAGGGTACCGCCATTGGCCAGTTCGAAACGCCCGGCACGGCTGGTGATGGCGCCGGTGAAGGCGCCCTTCTCGTGGCCGAACAGTTCGCTTTCAAGCAGCTCTGCCGGGATCGCCCCGCAATTGACCGGCACAAAGGGTCCGTCGCGGCGCTTGGAGTGATAGTGCAGGTTACGCGCGACCACTTCCTTGCCGGTGCCGGACTCGCCGAGGATCAGCACGCTGGCGTCGGTGTCGGCCACTTGCTGCATCATCTGGCGCACGTGCTGGATCGCACGGCTGGTGCCGACCAGGCTGCGGAACAGGTTAGGCTCGCGGTGACGGCCGCGCTCGCGGGCCTGGTCGTACATCTCGCGATAGACCTGGGCACGGTGCAGGGAGTCGAGCAATTTGCTGTAGCTGGGCGGCATTTCCAGCGTGGACAACACGCGGCGGCGTTGGTCTTCGGGCAACTCGACCGAAGAAATATCGCCCATCAGCAACACCGGAAGGAACTCATCCCAGGTCGACAGTGTCTTTAACAAGCCCAAAACTGCGCCAGGAGCGTTTACCGTCCCGATCAGCACACAGATGACTTCACGGCTCGATGACAATGAGCTGACCGCCTGCTGCCAATCATGGCTGCCGCAGGGCAGATTTTCTTCGCCAAGAAAATTCAAAATCACCGCCAGGTCGCGGCGGCGAACGCTATCGTCATCAATGAGCAGAATTTTGGTTTCACGCCACATGCAATAGCAACTTCCCTAGTAAAACTTCCTGCCCCAGTGTGAGAGCAATCAAGACGTCCGTAGGACTCATTACCTTGTAGACGTCTGAAATCTGAAAACAACACTAGTTAAGTCAAAAAAACCTGCGCAGTCAAATTTATGACGCGCATTAGGGTTAACCGACTCTGTTCAACCAAACAGATGGTAGACCTTTGACGCGTTTTTCGCCTGGTTGATCTGCGACATCTCTTCGAAAATCGCCTGCCTCTCCCCCGTCGTCACCTCGAGCAATTGCTGGTACACCGCCAGCAGACTTTCCAGCTTTTCACGCAACGCATCCTCGTTGACCGGTGCTTCGCTGAGCACCTGATCGATCACATCGCGGCAGCCCAGGTCGAGTTCGCCGATGGCCTCCCAGTTACGGTCCGCCAGCGCGCCTACCAGCGCCTCACGGGTTTCATCAATGCGTTGCAGTGCATGGCTCATGACGTATTCCTCGAGGCCGTTGGCCTTACTGTGCGGCGCCTTGTGGGGTAGCGATACCATCCCAGCCTTGCTTGACGGTAATCATCAAGCGCGCAACCTCGTCGATCATCTCGGGGTCGTTATGCAGGTTGGCTTCCATCAGACGGTTGGTCATGTAGGCATACAGACTTTCCAGTTGCTGGACATACGCCGGGTTTTCGCTCTTTTCAGCGTCAAGACCGTCGCGCAGGCCGATGATGATATCCACCGCCTTGCCGAGCATCAGGCCCTTTTGCGCAATGTCACCACGCGCCAGCGCCCCCTTGGCCTGAGCCATGCGGTCAAGCCCACCCTCCATCAGCATCTGCACCAGACGGTGCGGACTGGCTTCAGAGATCTGAGCATGGGAATTGACCTTCTGGTATTGGCGAAGGGCTCTCATGGGATTCATGGTTCTACCTCGTAACAGGCGACAGCGGAAAGATTTCAGTAACGTTTATGTCGACTCGATTACCCATAACTTTAATCCCGCGGTTATCAAAAAAGCCAATGCACGCAGCATTGGCTTTTTGCGTGGTGCCGCAAGGGCGCCACAAATCCGCTTGGTACAGTTCCTGCTTTGCCCATTTCCAATCGTAGGAAACGATATTTAATTGACAGTCGCGGGCACCATGAAAAATATCATCAAGTTGTTAGTGCCAGAGATGCCGAAGGTCGAGCAGATTCTTCCGTACTGGCAGCAGATCGATGAAAATCGCTGGTACACCAATTTCGGCCCGCTGGTCTGCGAACTCGAAGAGCGGCTGTCGCGCTCATTCAGTCGCGAGCCGACGAAGGTGCATGTAGTGTCCATGGCCAATGGCACCTGCGCGCTGCAAATCGCTCTGGAAGCGTTGAGGCTGCGCAAGGCTGGCCGAGTGCTCGTGCCGGGGCTGACCTTCGTCGCCACGGCCACCGCCATCATCCGTGCGGGACTTACGCCGCTGATCAGCGATGTGGACTCGGACAACTGGTTGCTGACGCCCGCCATAGCACGCGCAGCACTGGCTCAAACGCCTTTTGACGCAGTGATGCCGGTCGCGACGTATGGTTGCCCTCAGGACGTCGCCGGCTGGGACCTGTTCACCGCCGAAACCGGCATCCCGGTGGTGGTGGACGCCGCAGGCGCCTGGGGCAATCAACAGGTCGGCCTGACCACCAAGGTTGCCTTCAGCCTGCACGCCACCAAGGCGCTGGGCGGCGGCGAAGGCGGTTTTGTCGCCGCTCGCCACCACGCTTATGGCCAGAGCATGCGCGCACTCAGCAACTTCGGCATCGATGCCCAGAGTGGCGGCCTGGTGTTCGATGCGGGCGAGAACGGCAAGATGAGCGAATACCACGCCGCCGTTGCGCTGGCCGCGCTGGACAACTGGCCGACCGTCGCCGAAACACGGCGCAACCTGCATCAGCGCTATGCCGCCCGCCTGCTGGAGCGGATTCCCGCACTGAAACTTCAAGTCAAACCCGCCGAAGGCGTGTACAGCCTGATGCTGGTGTTACTGCCGCCGGGCGTTCGCGGCGTGGACATTCAACTGCGCCTGCTCGGCGAAGACATCGAAACCCGTCGCTGGTACTGCCCTCCCCTGCACGGCCACCCGGCCTTCCAGGCGTGCGCAGCCGGCCCGCTGCCGCAGGTCGACCTGTTGACCGAACGCCTGTTGGGCTTGCCCTTCCATCTTTCATTGACCGATGCAGACATCGAACGAGTGATCGACTGCCTGGCAGACCTGCTCACCGATCAAGCGGCTGCGACATGACCGCCCGCGCAGACATCCGGTTCAACCTTCGCCCCTTGTTCAAACTGGTGTGAGCATGACAACTACTCCTTCAGCCACACACGTGCCGCTGGTCAGCATTGCGATACCGGCCTACAGCCCTCGATTCTTCGAGGCGGCATTGAGCAGTGCGCTGAATCAGCGCTACACCAATATCGAAGTGGTGATCACCGATGATTGTCGCGACGACGGCGTTCGCCTGATTACCGAACGCCTGGCTGCACAGTCGGCTGTGCCGGTGCGCTACCTGCACAACGAACAGCAGTTGGGCGGCATGCTCAACCTCAACCGCTGCATGCAGGAGTCCCAGGGCGAATACATCAAGTTTCTCAACGACGATGACGTGCTGCTGCCCGACTGCGTTTCGCGCATGGCGGCGGTACTCCAGGCGCGCGACGATATCGCGCTGGTCACTTCGCGACGCACGATAATCGATGCCCAGGGTGACGCGCAGCCGGATATCCTCGAAACGTGCGGCGTGTTCAGCGAAGACACCTGCCTGCACGGCGAAGACATTATTTCGCTGCTCTGCGACTGGCCGGTGAATTTCATCGGCGAACCCAGCACCGTGATGTTTCGCCGCGCGCAGTTGAGCGACAAACTGCCGCACATCTGTGCCCTTGGCGGCGTGGTGATCCGCGCCATCAACGACCTGGCGATGTTCGTGAACCTGCTGCAGCACGGTCACCTGGCGTTTCTGCATGAGCCGCTGTCGCTGTTTCGTCGGCATGCCGACCAGCGTCAGAACCAGCCCGACATGCAAGCGCTGTTCAAGCAGAGCCGTGCCGACTTCGTCGAGCAGATTCGTGCGCTGGGATTGTATCGCCCGCAGTTCCTGCTGCAGGTGCGTCGCCGCTCCCTGTTCAGCCCTCAGGCATTCACGCCGTTTGCACTGCGCAATGCTTACGTTGCCCCCAATGCCGAAGCTACTGCATCGGCGGGCAGTGCCGAAACGTGCGAATTGCTGGAGGTACACCGGCCCACTCTGGAGGACAGCGAGCCCCCCGTGGCCGTGGTGATCCATGCCTTTCACCCGGATTTGCTGCCAGACATCCTGCAGCGCCTGATTCAACTGCATGAGCGTCTGCATCTATACGTCACCTGTATGGCAGGGCGCGAAAATGAAGTACGCGGCCATTTGGCGGCAGTAGGCCTGGGTTATTCACTGTTCCGGGTGCCCAACCATGGGCGCGACGTCCTGCCGTTTTTGAGCGTACTGCCGTATTTACGCGCCGATAATATCCACACCCTTGTCAAGCTGCACACCAAGCGTTCGATCCACCTGGGTGTCGCCAATTCATGGGCCAGTGACCTGTTCGATGACCTGCTCGGGCCAGTGCGCTTTCGCCAGTCGGTGGAGTACCTGGCCAACCCGACGCACCATCCGCTGCTGGGCACGGAGCACTATCGCCAGGCAGTGGTCACCAACCTGTCTGAAAACAACCGCTTCCATCTGCTCGCCCTGGCCGAGCGTGCCGGCATTGACCCACAGCACATCAACGAGGCGGATTTTTTTGGCGGCACCATGTTCTTCATGCGCCTGGAGGCACTGGCCCCACTGGAGCGCATGCACCTGACGCCTGCCGACTTTGAAACCGAGGCCGGCCAGCTTGACGGCACCCTTGCCCACGCGTTTGAACGTTTTTTCGGCGTGCTGGGACATCTCGGCAAACAGCAGCGCAATGTCCACCTGTATCAGCGCTGGCTGGCAACCCGGCAACTGGCCGCCAGCGAATTCGAAGGCTTGCCGGCGCGACTGGCAAGCTGGCCGCAGCAACCGGGCGTATTGCTGGTGGTGACCGATACCAGCGGTGACATCGCCGCCTTGCGCGCCACCCTGGACAGCATCGACCGCCAGCTCTACCAGGCGGCAGCCATCGCCGTACTGTCCAATGTCGAGCCCGCCGGGATAACCCCGGCCGACAATCGGGTGTGGCTGCCGCTGGCAGAGTCCTGGCCGAGCCAGCTCAATGAACTGCTGCAAGGCATCCAGGCCGACTGGTACTACCTGCTGCGCGGCGGCGACCAGCTCGACCCCCATGCCCTGCTGCTGCTGGCCGAGGGGATCGCGCTGAATCCCGGCATCCGTGCCTGTTACAGCGACGAGGATTCGATCACCGCCTCGGGCTGCCAGGACCCGGTCTTCAAGCCGGACCTCAACCTCGACCTGTTGCGCAGTTACCCGTATGTGGGCCGCACCCTGGCGTTCAGCCGCGACGCCGCCTTGCAGGCCGATGGCTTCGACCCTGCCTTCACGGAACTTGCGCCCCAAGACCTGCTCTTGCGGCTGATCGAGGCTCACGGGCTGGGCTGCGTCGGCCATATCGCCGAAGTGCTGGTGCACCAGGCTATCAACTTCGGCCAGTGGCTGTGTGAAGCCCAGGTTATCGCCCACTCCGCTGCGGTCGTCGAGGCGCACCTGCAGCGCCTGGGCGTGGCGCACGAATTGCGCACCGGCCCCCTGCCGATGGTGCACCGCGTGGTCTATCAGCACCCCGCAAAACCGTTGGTGTCGATCATCATCCCCACCAAAGACCAACTGCCTATGCTGATGCGCTGCATAGAAAGCCTGATGGAGAACACCCGCTATACCTATTACGAACTGCTCATCGTCGACAACAACAGCCAAACCGCCGAAGCCCGCGAATGGTTCGCCGGCATGGAGCACCTGAACGATGCCAAGGTGCGCATCCTGCGCTACCCACACCCGTTCAACTATTCGGCCATCAACAACTTCGCCGCCAGTCGCGCCCGTGGCGAGTACCTGGTGCTGCTCAACAACGACACCGCCGTCATCGACGGCGATTGGCTGGACGCCCTGCTCCATCACGCCCAGCGACCGGAAGTCGGCATTGTCGGCGCCAAACTGCTGTTCCCCAACGGCACGGTGCAGCACGCAGGCGTGGTCCTTGGCTTGCGCGGCGTGGCCGATCACGGCTTCATCGACAGCCCGATGCTGTCCAACGGCTACCTGCACCGCCTGCAGATCGATCAGAACTACAGCGCCGTAACCGCCGCCTGCCTGATGATCCGCACCGAGCTGTATCGCCAGGTGGGCGGGATGGACGAGGCCGGCCTGGGGGTTTCCTACAACGATGTGGACCTGTGCCTGAAAGTCGGCCAGGCCGGGCAACTGGTGGTCTGGACGCCTTACTCGATACTGATGCATGAAGCCAATGTGAGTCAGAACAAGGTCGACAAGACCAGCCAGGACGCCAAACGCGAGCGCTTCAAGCGCGAACAGTCGGTGATGTATCAGCGCTGGCTGCCGCAGTTGGCGAACGACCCTGCCTACAATCGCAACCTGACCCTGGAAGGCGGCGGCTTCGCTTACGAATGCAACAGCGATGTGGCCTGGCGGCCATTCGCCAGCCGCACGCTGCCTTATGCTCTGTGCTATCCCGGCGACTCCTTCGGCAGCGGGCATTATCGAGTGCGTCAGCCCTTCGCTGCCTTGCAGGCCGCCAGACTGATCGACGGTGAAGTGAGCGATTTGCTGCTGCAACCGGTAGAACTGGAGCGCCTGGCGCCGGACACGATCATCTTCCAGCGCCAGTTCACCAAAACCCAACTGGAAGTCATCCAGAATGCCCGTTCGCTGTCCAAAGCCTTCAAGGTGTACGAGCTGGACGACTACATCCTGGATGTGCCCAAGGGCAACCTGACCCGCTCGCTGTTTCCCAAAGACACCGCCAAGCGCCTGAAAAAGGCCGTTGCCCTGTGCGATCGACTGGTGGTGTCGACCCAACCGCTGGCCAATGCGCTCAAAGGCTACAACGCCGACATTCGCGTGATGGAGAACCGCCTGCCCGCCCAGTGGTGGAGCGGGCTGACGAGCCTGCGCCAGCAGGGGCGCAAGCCTCGGGTGGGCTGGGCCGGTGGTTCGAGCCACGGCGCCGACCTGCTAGTGATTGCCGAGGTGGTTCGCGAACTGGCCGGCGAGGTGGAATGGGTGTTCATGGGCATGTGCCCACCGGCCCTGCGCCCCTACGTCCATGAGTTTCACGGTGGCGTGAACATCGACCAATACCCGGCACGCCTGGCAGCCCTGAACCTGGACCTGGCGCTGGCGCCGCTGGAAGACAATTTTTTCAACGCCTGCAAAAGCAACCTGCGGCTGCTGGAATACGGCGCCTGCGCCCTGCCGGTGATCTGTTCGGACATCCTGTGTTATCGCGGTGATCTTCCGGTGACGCGGGTCAAGAACCGCTCCAGTGACTGGATTGCCGCCATTCGCGAACACCTGGCCGAACCGGACGCCAGCGCCGCAGCCGGCGACGCCCTGCACAGCGTGATACTGGACAAGTGGATGCTCAGGGAAGACAACCTGCTGGCATGGCGAGAGGCGTGGCTGCCCTGACGTGTGCATGAGGAACGCTTAAACCCCAGCAGTGGAGCTTTTATGTGGCGAGCGGGCTTGCCCTAATGCCGTTCAGTTTAAGCGCAGACTCCCTGTGGCGAGCAGGCTTGTCCTGCGTTGGGCTGCGCAGCAGCCCCAAAGCCAGGCGCTGAGCCGTATCAGGTACACCGCGTTTTGCTCGATGGGGGGCGCTTCGCACCCCAACGCGGGGCAAGCCCGCTCGCCACAACACGCCTGCTCGCCACAGGGAGTCTGCGCACGCATAAAAAAGCCCAGGTCAACGACCCGGGCTTTTTGCCAATCAGTCAAATCAGTTGTTTTTCTGGTTGTTCAGCGCGTTGAGCGTACCCAACACGTTGTTGCTCTGCTGGCGCAACTGGGCCACCAGGGAGTCCATCGCCGCGTACTTGTTGGTCAACGTGGTCTGGTAGGCATCGATCCGCTGGTCGAGTGCAGACTGTTGCTTGGCCAGGTCCTTGAGGCTATCGGACAACGAGGTGGAACGCGTCGCCAGGATACCGGTGGTCGGTTTGGCGTAGGCGTCGGTCGCCGTGGTCAAGCGCGCCAGCAAGCCGTCCTTGCCCGTGAAGATGCTGCTGAGGTCCGCAGCATTGGTCTTCATCGCGTTGTCCCACTGCTTGTCGTCGATCGACAGCAGGCCGGTGGTCTGGTCGGTTTCGACGCCGAACTGGGCCAGGGATCTCAATGCACCGTTGCCCGACATCGTGTTGAACTCGTTGCGAATCGCCGATTGCAGCGTGCGCATGGTCGAGTCACCGGTCAATGTCGCCGCCACGGGGTCGCCCGCCGCACTTTTGGTCACCGCCGTTTCTGCGGTCATCGCCTTGAGCAGCGCGTTGTAGGTGTCGACGAAGCCCTTGACGCCGGATTTGAGTGCGGTGGTGCTGGTACTGACGGAGATGGTCAGGGCCGTACGCACAGGATTATCACTCTTGTCTCCCGCAGTCGCCAGCGGCGACACCGTCAGCAACTTGATGCTGACACCACTCACCGCCTCGGTAATGTTGTTGGTCTTCGATTCGGCGGCAATGCCATCAATGGTGTACTTGGCATTCTGCGGCGGATTGACCACGGTGTAGCCGGTGTCGACACCCGAGTTGCCGGACATGGTCAAGTCCGTGCCCACACCGCCATTGGTCGAGGTGAGGATCAACCGTGAACCATTGGAGTCGGTGAGGATGTTGGCACTCAGGCCCGCAGTGCCGAACTGCGAGTTGATCGAGTCACGTACCTGCTGCAGGGTCGCGCCGGGCGCCACACTAACGTCAAAGTTCTTGCCTGACTGCGAAATGGTCAGCGTGGTCGCCGTGTTGCCCTTGTTGATCACGCTCGATGCGCCACCGGCAAAGTTGGCGCTGCTCAGCTTCGAAGGCTGGGCCAGCTGCGACACCACCAGCGAAAACGAGCCGTTGGAAGCGCCCGCGCCTGCGGTCATGGTGGCAACTTTTTCGTCCGAGGACGTACCGACCAGGCCACTGAAGCTGTTGTCGGTCCCCTGGGTCTTTAGCGCACCACGGAACGCGTCCAAGGCTGCCTGAATCTTTCCGATGGACGAAAGTTGAGTGGTCGCTTTCTGCGATTGCGTGTTGATCTGAAGCTGTTTCGGTGCTTTTTCAGCATTTACCAGCGACGTAATGATCGAGCTGGTATCGATACCAGAACCCACACCACTAACTGTTGTACTCGCCATCATCGTGCTCCTAATTCGGTAGTTGCCGTTTTCTTGACGAGCAACCCATCAAGACATCACCGCAACAAGTTTCATGCCAGCTCAGACCTTTTCGTCGAACAGCACGTGGCTGGCATTTGCCAGGTTTTGCGCCAACTTCAAGGCTGTTTCCGAGGGAATCTGGCGAATCACCTCGCCACTGTCGGTGGCGATGACCTTGACCACAACCCGGTGGGTTGAATCGTCAATCGAAAAATCCAGTTTGCGCTGGGCCGCTTGTACGAATTCACGAATATCGGTAACCGCTTGTTCCAGGTCAGCCCGTTCCGGCTTGCCGGCGATCGGCGCGATGGCCTCGACCTTGCTCTTGTCCTTGTCCGCAACGAGTGCGGTCGGTGCGCTTTGAGGTGCAACCGGTGGATAAGACGAGGCTAGCTTTACACTCATGTCCATGTCCAATCTCCTCTAAAACCGAAACGACGAAAGGGCACGTAAACGCACCCTTCCGTCAGTCACCAAGCGCGGTTATTACTGAAGCAGCTTCAGTACAGCGGATGGCAGTTGGTTGGCCTGCGACAGGATCGCGGTAGCGGCCGATTGCAGAGTTTGTTGCTTGGTCAACTCGGCTGTTTCAGCAGCGAAGTCGGTGTCTTGTACAGTCGAACGTGCAGCGGTGGAGTTCTTCTGAATGTTGGTCAGGTTGTCTACGGTAGTGGTCAGACGGTTCTGAACAGCACCCAGGCCCGAACGTACGCTGTCGATGCCGCCGATAGCCTTGTCGATCACTGCCACTGCGGCCTGTGCGTTGAAGGCACTGGTCACGTCGGTTTGAGCGATGGTGGTTTTGGCCGACGCTGCGGCAGTGCCGGTAGCGGCGAACAGACCGGTTACACCGGCACCGTTCAGTGCATAGCCCTTGGACGAGTCCAGGTTCACGGAACCGGTGGCGGTCAGGCCGTTAGCCAGTGCCGCAGCGGTGCCGTAGTTGCCGGAACCATCTTTGGTGGCAACGGTGATCGAGCCGGCTGCGGTGGCAGCGCTGAATGCCAGGTTCTCACCGGAGTCGGATTTGACCGACAGGGTGCCTTTGGATTCGTCGTAGTTGACGCTAATGCCGAGCTTGGCGGAGTTGGATTTCAACTGGTCAGCCAGGCTGGCAGTATCGGTCACGCCGGTGAACGTTGTAGCTTGGCCACCAATGGTCAAGGTGAACGAAGCCGGAGTCGTTTTGGCAGCAGCGCCGACGACGAACTGAGCTTCAGTGCTGGCGGTAGCCGACAGGCCGCCTACAGCGCCGTTCAGTTGGCTGGCGATGGTTTTGGCCGAAGAGCCTGCAGCTACAGTCACGCTGGCAGTCTGGCCGTTACCGGTGATGCCAATCGCGCCGCCCGCTACGCCGCTAGCGCTAGGAGTGATACCAACGCTTTTAACCTGCTGCGAACCGATGTTGTTGGCGGCAACGTTGTTCAGGCTCAGGTTGATGGTTTCGTTAGCGTTGGCGCCAACCTGAATGGCTTTGGTGCCGTACGAACCGTCGAGCAGCTTCTGGCCACCGAAAGTAGTGGTCTGCGAGATACGGGTCAGTTCCGAAGTCAGCGCCTGGTATTCTTCGTTGTTCGAAGTACGGTCAGCGTCGCTCAGGGAGCCAGTAGCCGAGGACAGAGCCAGGGTACGCATCTTTTGCAGAATGTCGGTCGAAGCCTGCATTGCGCCTTCAGCGGTCTGCGCGATGGAGATACCATCGTTGGCGTTCTTGACCGCTTGGCCCAGGCCGTTGATCTGGCTGGTCAGACGGTTGGAGATCTGAAGGCCCGAAGCGTTGTCTTTAGCACTGTTGATGCTCAGACCAGTGGACAGACGCTGCATGGAGGTTTGCAGCGAGTTGGCTGCTTTGCCAAGGCCGTTCTGGGTAGTGATGGAAGCAATGTTGGTGTTTACTGTTAAAGCCATGACGAAATCCTCGATGGTGGTTTACTGCGGCTTCCGGCCCTGGCAACCGCCGGGTGTGCCTGAGAACCTTCGTAATAGTTATCGTCGTATGAGCCGGTTGCTTGAGTGTTTTTTTGAATATTTTTAATAGCCCCGTGCCACCCCTTGCAATTCAAGGGTTTACGCGGGCCTGAAACCCCGTAATCGCGTGTTTTTCTGGCGCCAAATAAAAAACGCCGATGATCTCTCGATCATCGGCGTTTTGTATGGCGGCTCTATTAAGGTGTCACGGGCGATACAGAATCGCCGAGCCCCACGACAGGCCCACACCGAACCCGCTGATTGCCACGCGTTTCCAGGTGGCGTCCATCACGTGCTTTTCCAGCAGCAACGGAATGCTTGACGACACGGTGTTGCCGGTCTCGACCATGTCCTTGATGAACTTGTCCACCGGTGCATCTTCAAAACGCCGCGCCACGGCGTCGACGATCGCCGCACTGCCCTGGTGAATGCAGAACGCGTCAATCTCGTCAGCCTTGAGGTCTGATTCGTTGAGCAGCTCGTGCAGATGGGCCGGCACTTTGAGCAAGGCAAAGTTGAAGACCTGACGGCCGTTCATGAAGAACACGCCGTCGCTGACCTTGAGGTGCGGCGCGCCGGAACCGTCGGTGCCGAACTTCGACTTGCCGAGCAACCACGGCGCATCTTCGCCCATCCAGGTGGCGGTGGCGGCATCGCCGAACAGCATGGTGGTGTTGCGGTCTTCGGGGTCGACGATTTTCGAATACGGGTCGGCGGTGATCAGCAGGCCGTTTTTCAGGCCGGCGGCTTCCATGAAGCCCTTCATCGCGTAGATGCCGTAGACGTAGCCGGAGCAGCCCAGGGAAATATCAAAGGCGGCCACATGAGTCGGCAGGCCGAGTTTGTCCTGCACGATGGCGGCGGTGTGGGGCAAACCTTCTTCGTCGCCGTTCTGGGTGACGACGATCAGCGCGTCGATTGACTCGCGCTTCAACTCCGGGTTGTTGGCAAACAACGCGTTAACCGCCTCGACACACAGATCGGAGGTTTCCTGCGTAGCTTCCTTGCGCGGCAGGAACGCCGACCCGATCTTGCCAATGATGAATCCTTCATCCTTGGCGAATTTGGCACCCTGGGCGTAGTTATCGATCCCGTCCGCGGGCACGTAACTGGCGATGCTTTTTATGCCAATCATTGTGGCTTCCCAATACCGAATAGCTGGAGAACACCCCCGGGACTGCGCCTGGAGTGCTGACAATAAGAGGGGGTAACCCCGTAAAATCTCGCTGAAAGCCGCACCGCAGGGTGTGCTGGGCGACTTATCCTTTTCACACGATACAGTGAAGATGCGCCTTATGACTCACAGGTCACTCAATTTTCTGCGTTTTGTGCAAAACCCTTCAACAGTTCAGCCGCGAAAACGACAACGGCCCACCCCGTTTTCGGAGTGAGCCGTCGTTCGCTGCGCGAGCCTTACATCTTGTTGAACAGGCTCAACTGCGAGATCTTCACGAACGCCAATTGCGAGGCCTGCAGCATGGTTTGCTGCAAGGTCAGGTTGATCGCCGCCTGCGCGGTGTCGATGTTGCCCAGGTCGCTCATGGTGCTGGTGTTGGCCAGGCCGATGCTGGCGTTCTCACTGGCCTGGGTATCCAGGGCATTCTGCCGCGCGCCGATGGAGCCGCGCACCACATCGATCTGGGTACTGGAGTTGGTGAAGTTGCTGATCGCGGCAGACAACGCGTCCTTGAGCTTGACCGTCGCCGCCGGGCTGCCGTCGGCCGGCAGCTCAAGCGCCTGGCGCAGTTGGCTCAGGGTATCGAGCGCGTTCTGGGTCTTCTGGGTAGCGGCGCCCACCGCAAACTGGTCACCGCTCTGCGGCGTGCCGCTGACGTCGAACGTCACCCCGGCCGCGACGACGGTGGTGCCGCCGCCGGTATCGCCGGTGGCGATGGATTTACTCTCGGACGTGTACGGCTGGGCATACACCTGATACGCCGTGGCGCTGGTGAACTTGATCACCGCACCGTTGTTGGCCGGGAACGTGCTGGCATACGAGGCCTGGTTGGTCACGCGGGCATTGCTCAACTGCGCCGTCGAAGGGTTGCTGGCGGTGCGCGACACGCTGAAAGTGTCCGGCTTGGCTTCCAGGCTGAACGAGCGATCCTTGACCACGGCATCGGAGTTGGGGCCCGACGCGACGTCACCCAGGTTGAAGTTGATGTCGAATTTCACGCCACGCAAGTTGACGCTGGAGCTGCCCTCCTTGGTGGAATCGAACGTACCGTTACCGGGGATCTGCGAGGTGATGTCAACACCGTTCTTGTCGACCACGGTGTACTGGGTACTGCTACTGAAGGTCAGCTTGTAGGGCTGGCCGTCGGCGAATTTATTGGTGTAGTCGATGCCATTGGTGACGAGCCCGGCCGACAACGCCACTTTATTGTCATTGGCTACCGGCTGGGTGGCCGGTGGCACCACGGCCGGCGCGATCCAGGTGGCCTGGGTGCGGCTGGAGTTGACCGCGCCTTCCAGAATGTTCTTGCCGGTGTCACCGGCGCTGATGCTCAGGGTGTCGGACACCTGCAGGCTGAGCGGGGTTTCGTCGCCCTGATAGTTGTAGGTGCCGTCGCTGTTACGGCTGTAGGGCGGCGTATCGGTCTTGGAACCGGAAAACAGGTAGTTGCCCGACGAGTCCTTGCTGTTGAGCAGGCCCAGCACTTGATCTTCGATGGCACCGACTTCACTGGCCACCGAACGGCGGTCCGCATCGCTGAGGGAGCCGCCTGCACGCAGCGCCAGTTCACTGGCACGGCCCAAGGCCAGGTTGATCGACTGCAGCACGCTCTCTTCGTTGGTCAGGGAGTTTTTCAGGCTGGTGACGTTGGTGTTGAACTGGCCCAGCATGTCTTTCTGCTGCTGCAGCATCAACAGGCGCGCCGCCGCCACCGGGTCATCGGCGGCTGTCTGCACGCGTACGCCCGTGGAGGCCTGATCCTGAGCCTGTACCAGGCTAGAATAGTTGGTCTGGTACTTGGCGGCAGTGGTATCGAAATACTGCTGTGTGGAAATGCGCATTGTCCCAGGCTCCCTTAAAGACTATTGATCAGCGTACTGAAGGTTTCTTGCGCCGCCTTGATGATCTGCGACGACGCGGTGTAGTACTGCTGAAACTTGATCATGTCGCCCGCTTCTTCATCCAGGTTGACCTGGGATACCGAGTTGCGCGCGTCCTGGTTGGCCTTGAGCAGTGCGCCCGTGGCCGTGGTGTCGGTGTTGCCCGAGGCGGCCTTGGCCCCGACGGTGGACACCAGTCGACTGTTGGCCCCGACCAGGCTCACGCCGCCGCCGCTACCGTCACTCAGCCCCACCGTGACTTTGGTCTGCAGGTCGAGCAGCGCCTGGGCGTTGCGGTTGTCGGACTTGCCCGTCGCATTGAACGAGAACGTGGTGCTGTCGCCATTGGCGGGCGAGCCGGCGACAGTGGTATCGAACTTGAAGCTCTTGGCCGGCACCAGCACGGCCCCACTGGCATCGCGCATCGGCACGTCGACCGTGATCTTGTTGGTCTGGCCCGGGATGATGGTGCCGGTGCCAATCGAATTGCCCTGGGCATCGTTGAGCGTGTAGCTCTGGGTGCCATCGGCGGCCGGCTTGCCGAACACCATTTTTACCGGCATCGAGCTTTCGATCCCGGTACGCAATTGAGCGGTGTCGGCGCCGCCGTGAATATCAATCGGCACGGTCAGGGTCGGCGGAGTGAAGGTGCCCGTGCCCTGGTTGGTCTTGCTGCCCTCGCCCAGCAACGGCGCGGCGAACGCGACTTTATTGGCGTCGGTCAGTTGGGTGCCGATGGTGGTCGCGCCATTGGCGGTGGGGCTGACTTTGAAACTGTCGCCGGCGGCCATGGGGCCCTTGCCGTCCAGTGCCAGGGTGAAGCCATCGATCACCGGCGGCGGCGTGGTGGTGGTGTCGAACGCGCCCATCGCCTTGCCGTCGGAACGCAGCACGGTATAAGTGCTGCCACTGGTGAAGCTGACCTTGTAGTCGTAGGTCGACAGCTTGCTGGTGTCCTTGATCGTGACATTCAGGTTGCCGGAGCCGGCACTGTTGCCCGCCGCTCCCTGGCTGCGCTGCGCAATGGCGGCGGCGCTGTTGATGTCCTTGAACAACGACGCACCAAAGTCACCGTTCAGGTCCAGGCCCTGGCCCAGCTGGCTGTTGACGGTGTCAGCGGTGGCCAGCGCGATACGCCCCAGGTCGTTGATGGTGGGCGTCAGCACATCGCTGCGGTAACGCAACAGGCCGCCGATGCTGCCACCGCTGAGCACATTGCCCAGGTCGATGGCGGTACTGCCACCGGCATTGAGCTGGATGGTGTACTGGGTCGGATCACTTTTGCTCGGCACTGCCGAAATGCTGTTGGACTGGTCGCCCAGCACCAGGGACTGGCCACTGCCAGTGCTGACGCTGAACACGCCGTTCTTCTCGCCGGTGGTGACGCCCACCAGCTCATTGAGCGAACGCACCGCCTCGTTGCGCGCATCCAGCAGGTTGGCCGGCGCACTCATGTTGGAGCCCTGCGCCTGGGTGATCTGCTTGTTGAGCGAGGCGATGGAAGAGGTCAACTGGTTGACCTGATCACTCATGGTGCTCAACTGACCGTTAATCGACTCTTTCTGTTGGGTCAATTGGCTGGAAATTGCGTTGAAGCGGTTGCTCAGGGTCTGGGCGCTGGTCAGCAGCACCTGGCGGGCGGACACGTCGCTGGGGTTGGCCGCCGAGGTCTGCACGGCGGCAAAGAACCCACTCAGCACCGAAGACATGCCGGTGGTCTTGTCCGACAGGGTCTTGTCGATGGCGCTGGCCTGGCCCGAATAAGCCTTGGCGTCGTTATTGAGCGCCGTGCTGTTCTGGTAAGCCGCGTCGAGGAATTCGTTGTACACCCGGCGCACGTCGGCCAGGGTGGTGCCGGTACCGACGAACAGGCCACCGTAAGGGTTGGCCGCGCTGGCGTTCTGCGTGGTCTGCTGACGCGAATAGCCCGAGGTATTGGCGTTGGCGATGTTGTTACTCAAGACTGACAACGACCCTTGAGCGGCGTTGAGCCCCGACATCCCGATACTGAGCAAACTCATGGTTCAAACCTTATAAATGTGTGGTTGCGCCAGCGGCAGCGTAATTCTGGTAACTGCCCATCGTTTTTGCGATCTGCGAAATCTTGCTGGCGTAATCCGGGTCGGTTGCGTATCCGGCTTTTTGCAACTCGCGCACAAACTGCTCCGGGTTGTCGGCTGATTTCACAACATCTTTATAGCGATCATTGCTTTGCAGCAACGTGACGAGGTCATGGAAGCTGTCCTGGTAGGACGTATAGGAACGGAACTGCGCCGTTTCCTTGACCATCGCCCCGTCACGAAACTCGCTGGTGATTGCACGGGCCTGTTCGCCCTGCCAGCTCTTGCCGGCCTTGATACCGAACAGGTTGTGGCTGCTGCTGCCATCCTGGGCGCGCATCACCGACTTGCCCCAACCGGTTTCCAGGGCGGCCTGGGCCACCAGGTACTTCGGATCGATGCCAATGCGCGCGGCGGCGGCCTTGGCCATCGGCAGCATGGTGGCGACAAATTCATCCTGGGAACTGAACGCTTTCTTCGCCGGCGCCAACGGTGGCTGGGCCACGGCGCGGGCGTATACCTGCATCTGCCCGCTCGGCGCGGCAAACGCACGCGCGCTGCTGTTGACCACATTGTCGGCGGAGGCGCTGTTGCGCAGCGGCGCGCTTTTGGCGTCGATAGCCACCGGCGCGGTCGGCACGATGCCGGCGAGCAGGCGGTCGGTCAGCTTGCTCGGCAAGGCGATGCGGCGCTGGTTCATCAGTGCCACGTCATTGCTGTGGGACGCCGCGCCGCCGGCCTGGGGCTCAGCCACACGGTACGCCCACAACGGCCGCTGGCCATTGGAGCGGCCCAACGGGCCGGAAGCCTGGGTGCCGGCGGCAATCTCGGTCGGCACATCGACTTTCTTCGCCGGCTCAGTTGCCCCAGGGCCTTGCAGGGTGGCCGCCTGGGCGTCCACCGGCTTGTTCTTCTGCATCTGGCGCATCAGCACGTCAGCGAGGCCGATGCCGCCGCCTTCGCGGGACATCGACACCGCCAGTTGCTGGTCGTACATGTCCTGGTACTGCTTGGCGGCATCGGTGTTCAGCGGGTTGTCTTCGCCCACGGCGTCGGTGGCCTTGCGCATCGACTTGAGCATTTCGCTGAGAAACAGCGACTCGAATTCCTGCGCCACTTTGCGCATGTTTCCGTCGCTGTTCTTGTCGCCGACCTTCAGCTGGTTAAGCCGGTTCAAGTCGGAGTAAGACCCCGAGTCCGCCGTGCTGCTGATGCCGCTCTTGCGCATATCCATGGCCATGGCCTCAGATCACAATCAGGTCGGCTTGCAAGGCGCCGGCCTGTTTCAGGGCTTCGAGGATCGCCATCAAGTCGCCTGGCGCCGCGCCCACCTGGTTCACCGCACGGACGATCTCGTCCAGGGTGGTGCCGGGGCCGAACTTGAACATCGGTTTGGCTTCCTGTTGGGCATTGACCCGCGAGCGTGGCACCACCGCCGTCTGGCCATTGGACAAGGGCCCAGGCTGGCTGACGATCGGGTCTTCGGTGATGGTCACGGTCAGGCTGCCGTGGGTGACCGCCGCCGGCGAGACCTTGACGTTCTGGCCGATCACGATAGTGCCGGTACGCGAGTTGATGATGACCTTGGCCACCGCCTGGCCAGGATCGACCTCGAGGTTTTCCAGGATCGACAGATAATCGACACGCTGGCTTGGGTCCAGTGGCGCGGTGACGCGCACGGAGCCACCGTCGATGGCCTGGGCCACGCCTGGGCCGAGCATGTCGTTGATCTTGTCGACCACACGTTTGGCAGTGGTGAAGTCGGAGCGATTGAGGTTCAGGGTCAGGCTGTTGCCCTGGTTGAACCCGCTGGGCACGGTGCGTTCCACGGTGGCGCCGCCAGGGATGCGTCCGGCCGACGGAACGTTGACGGTAATCTTCGAACCGTCGCGGCCCTCGGCGTCAAAACCGCCTACCACCAGGTTGCCCTGGGCGATGGCGTAGACGTTGCCGTCGATACCCTTGAGCGGCGTCATCAGCAAGGTGCCGCCGCGCAGGCTCTTGGAGTTACCGATGGACGACACGGTGATATCCACCACCTGGCCTGGCTTGGAGAACGCCGGCAAATCGGCGCTGATCGACACCGCCGCGACGTTTTTCAGTTGCACGTTGCCTGAACCCGCCGGCACCTTGATGCCGAACTGCGAGAGCATGTTGTTGAAGGTCTGCAGGGTGAACGGGGTCTGGGTGGTCTGGTCACCCGTACCGCTGAGCCCCACTACCAGGCCGTAACCGATCAACTGGTTGGAGCGCACGCCGGAAATACTGGCGATGTCTTTCAGGCGCTCGGCCTGGGCGACAGCGCTCAGGCTCAGCAGGAGCGCCGCCGCCAGCAGTTGCTTGAGGTTCAAAGTTCTCACCTTAATGGGCACCTAGAAAGGAAACAGCGGGCTAAGGAAGAAACGGTCGAACCAGCCCGGCTGGCTCGCATCGGCAAACGCGCCGGTGCCGGAGTACGTGATGCGGGCATCGGCGATGCGGGTCGACGGCACGGTGTTGTCGGTGGAGATATCATCTGCACGCACCATGCCAGCAATGCGCACCAGCTCGTCGCCGGTGTTGAGGGTCATCCACTTTTCACCACGTATGGCAATGATGCCGTTGGGCAATACATCGGCCACGGTCACAGTGATCGAACCGGTCAGGCTGTTGCCCTGCCCTGCCGCGCTCTTGCCATTGGTGGCACGGTCGCCGCTGTAACCAGCGCTCAGGCTCAGGTCGCCATCGCCCAACGGATTATTGACGTTGGGCACGGCGCCGAACAACGAGGTGAGGCCGATGCCGGCCTTGCTGGTCTTGCCCACCTGGGAGTTGGCGTTCTTGCTGGCCTGGGTGCGCTCGTTCAGGGTGATGGTAATGATGTCACCGACCCGGAACGCCTTGCGATCGCTGTACAGGTTCTGCTCGAAACCGGCCTGGTAGATCGAGCCATTGTTGGCGGCCGCCGGCAATGGCGTGCGCGGCAACACCGGCGCGTAGTACGGGTCATTGGGTTTCGGCGACGGCGCGACACACCCCGCCAGCACGCTGATCCCACTCAATGCCAAGACACAAACAAAGCGATTCATGACCCTAACCTCACGGTGTTGCAGACGCGCTCGCAAGCGCCCCATAGACTTGATTACAGATTCTGCGTGACGAACGAAAGCATCTTGTCGGCGGTGGAAATCACCTTGGAGTTCATCTCGTAGGCGCGTTGAGTGGTGATCATGTTGACCATCTCCTCAACCGTGCTGACGTTGGAAGTTTCCAGGGTGCTTTGCAGGGTGGTGCCGAAACCGTTGAGGCCTGGAGTGCCGATTTGCGGCGCGCCGCTGGAGGCGGTTTCCAGGAACAGGTTGCCGCCCATCGCCTGCAGGCCGGCCGGGTTGATGAAGTCGGCGGTCTGCAGGTTGCCGATCACTTGCGACGCCGGGTTGCCGGCGACGGTGATCGACACGGTGCCGTCGTTACCGACGGTGAAGGTCTGCGCATTCGCAGGCACCACAATCGCAGGTTCCAGGGCAAAACCATTGGCGGTGACGACCTGACCGTTGGCGTCCAGGTGGAATGTGCCGTCACGGGTGTAGGAAGTCGTGCCATCCGGTTGCAGGATCTGGAAGAACCCCTTGCCGTTGATCGCCATGTCCAGGGGTTGCCCGGTTTGCTGCAGGTTACCGGCGGTGAAGTTTTTCTGGGTGCCGACGATCTGCACACCGGTACCCAGCTGCAGGCCCGACGGCAGTTCGCTGTCCTGGGTCGACTGGGCGCCCGGCTGTTTCTTGATCTGGTAGAGCAAGTCCTGGAACTCGGCGCGATCACGTTTGAAGCCCGTGGTCGACACGTTCGCCAGGTTGTTGGAAATGGTGGTCAGGTTGGTGTCCTGGGCGGACAAACCGGTTTTGGCAACCCATAGAGCCGGAAGCATGCTGTTCTCCTTCGTGCGCCTGATCGTTGGCGCCGTGCTGCGAAATTAGTGGGTGACTTAGCTCATCTGCATGACGCGAGTCATGGCCTGATCGTCTTCCTTGGCGCTGTTCATCATCTTGATGTGCAGCTCAAACTGTTTGGAAAGCGCCAGCACCGCGGTCATTTCCTCCACCGCGTTGACGTTGCTCGCCTGCAGGAAACCCGAGTTCAGCGTGACCCGCGCATCGGCCTGGGCAGGCTGGCCATCCTTGGTGTGGATGGTGCCGTCCAGCCCCTTGGTCATGTTCTTGAGGTCCGGCTGGACCAGCTTGATGCGGTCCACTTCGGCCATCACCCGCGGGCCTTCGCCCATCGCGCGGATGCTGATGGTGCCGTCGGTGCCCACTTCGATTTTCTGCTGGGGCGGCACGGCAATCGGGCCGCCGTTGCCCATGATCGGCATGCCGTTGGCGGCGCGCAGCACGCCCAGCGCGTCCACATTCATGCTGGCGCTGCGCACGTAGGCTTCGCCGCCATCCGGGGTTTGCACGGCCATCCAGCCGTCGCCGCTGACGGCCACATCGAGGTCACGACCGGTTTCGATCATGGCGCCCGGCGAGAAGTCAGTGCCTGGCCGCTCGGTCAGGGCAAACGCCCGCGCCGGAAAGCTGTCACCGAACACCGGCATCGAACGCGCCTGCTCCAGGTCGCGCTGGAAGCCGTTGGTGGAAATGTTCGCCAGATTGTTGGCATGGGCCTTCTGCGCCAGAGCATTCTGGCTGGCGCCGGTCATTGCCACGTAAAGGTATTTGTCCACGCTCTATCCTCTTTCTGACGGACGCTTGCCGCCCACCGCTGTACTGATGAGGCTTAAGCAATTTGCGGTCCAACTTTTTGGAATGGACGCAAGTGCAGGTGGGGCGGGGGTTTGGGGGGAGTTGAGGTGGGCGGATGGACGGGGGATAGTCGAAAAAACGGCGGACTACTGCCGCGGGCGGCAAGTATCGGTCTTGAAACTGACGCGGGTTGGTTTTTTTGGGGCTGCCTGGGTTTTTGTGTGCATATCCGTTATTTGGGTAACGGGGGCGCCCAAGATCAAAAGCAGGATCAAAGGCCAGAGCAAGGCAGATCTAAAGCAGTCTGATACCTTCAGAAAAATGGAGATCCAAATGTGGGAGGGGGCTTGCTCCCGATGGCTGAGTGTCAGTCAGCTTATGGGTAGCTGACCCCCTGCTATCGGGAGCAAGCCCCCTGCCACATTTTGAACAGCGTCAGGCAGGAAAACCCCTGTCGGCTCTAAGGCTGCCGCGCTTTTGCTTTTGATCTGGAAGCGCCCCGTCAACCATGTGTCCGGACTATAAAGTTCCTCCCAGAAGTGAGCCGCTGTAAAAGCGGTGTACCCACCCCCAGACGCACTCAAGCACCCTTCACCACCCCATAATCGCGCAACTTATTAGCAATAGTCGTATGCGAAACCCCCAACCGCTTCCCCAACTGCCGACTGCTGGAATGCTCCACATACAACGCCTCCAACACCGCCTTCTCAAACCGCCCGACAATCGCCTCCAACCCCCCTTCCAGCGAAAAGTCTCCCAGCGGCTTACGCACCCCGTAATCCGGCAGTCGAATATGCTCCACCTTGACCACCCCGCCCTCACACAACGAAACCGCCTGAAACAACACATTCTCCAGTTGCCGCACATTCCCCGGCCAATGGTAATGAGCAAGCCGGTCCATGGCCGCCGGTGCCAGTGTTGGCAGCGGGCAGCCGATCTGCCGGCTGGCCTGGTCGAGAAAGTGCTCCACCAACGGCGCCAGGCCATCCAGGCACTCGCGCAACGGCGGGATATGCAACGACAACACATTCAGCCGGTGATACAAATCCTGACGAAACTCCCCCCGCGCGCAGAGTTCGGACAAATCCACCTGGGTCGCGCAAATCACCCGCACATCCAGGTACACCTCTTCATCGCTGCCCACTCGACGAAAGCAACCGTCCTGCAGAAACCGCAGCAATTTCACCTGCAACCGCGCGCTCATTTCCCCCACGCCATCAAGAAACAGGGTCCCGCCCGCCGTCAGCTCCAGCAGCCCGAGCTTGCCCTCGGCGCGGGCCCCTTCGAATGCGCCGGGGCCGTAGCCGAACAGTTCGGTCTCGGCCATCGACTCCGGCAACCCCGCGCAGTTGAGCGCCATCAACGGCGATTGCCCACGCGGGCTGGCCAGGTGGCAGGCGCGGGCCAGCAGTTCCTTGCCGGTGCCGGTTTCGCCTTCTATTAATAGCGGCGCATCCAACGGCGCCATCCGCCGCGCCTCGCGGACCACCGCGGCCATGACCCGCGAGCTCTGGAAAATGCTGTCGAAGCCGCGCAACTCCTGCTTGCGCACGTTGTAGATGCGCTCGCCGACGCGGTCGGCACGGTGCAGGGTCAGTACGGCGCCCGCCATGGCTTCGCTGTCGTCGTGCTCGGACGATTGCAACGGCGCGATATCGGCCAGGAACACATCACCCTTGACCTTGACCCGCAAGCCGTTGATGCGCGACTTGCTGGCGCGCACCAGTTCCGGCAAGTCGAAATCCTCGGCGTAGCGCGACAGCGGAATTCCCGGCACCTCGTCCACCCGCACCCCGAGCAACTGCGCGGCCGAGCGGTTGGCGGCAACGATGGAGCCACCCATATCGATCGACAACACCGGAAACTCCAG
Source organism: Pseudomonas sp. PvP025 (assembly GCF_017832155.1). Classification (NCBI taxonomy): domain Bacteria; kingdom Pseudomonadati; phylum Pseudomonadota; class Gammaproteobacteria; order Pseudomonadales; family Pseudomonadaceae; genus Pseudomonas; species Pseudomonas sp. PvP025. Next base: position 2,337,480 of record NZ_JAFIBJ010000001.1, read on the forward strand.
GGCGCCCAGCAAGGCGTTGAGTTCCATGTGCCGGCGCTCGCTGGGCATCAGCCCTACCCGTTTTACGCCGAACACCCCGCCAATTGCCTCGAACTTCGGGCGCAAGGCCTGGAACTGCATGTTCACCAGGTTTGGGCAGTACAGGTAAATGGCGTTGCCATGCTCACCGCCGACCTCGCCTTTGGCGACGTTGACGCCGTACTCCACCAGCAGGTTGAGAATGTCCCGCAGGATGCCGATGCGGTTCTGGCAATGCACTTTGATACGCATGAAGAGACCCGAAGAGTGGGAAGACGCTGCGTGTTTTTGTCGCTGAGCGCAGATTATCGTCAAGATTATGTTACAGCCAGTGTCCTTTTCCCAGCCCAATGCCGTGACGAGCGCAGATCCGTAACGAATTCTTTACGAACGGTAGTGAGTTTTCCTGCAACTGACTCTGGAAACCGGATGGAATCCTGCCCGGTAGGGCGTATCAATACCGGTATCGCAGGACATAACAATAATGAACGCCTAGCAGGAGAGCCGTATGAAGCAGACGCAATACGTGGCCCGCGAGCCCGATGCGCAAGGTTTTATCCATTACTCGCCGGAAGAACACGCGGTGTGGAATACCCTGATCACGCGCCAACTGAAGGTGATCGAGGGTCGCGCCTGCCAGGAATACCTGGACGGTATCGACAAGCTGGCCCTGCCACTGGACCGCATCCCGCAACTGGACGAAATCAATCAAGTGCTGGCCGACACCACCGGCTGGCAAGTGGCTCGCGTTCCGGCGCTGATCCCCTTCCAGACCTTTTTCGAGCTGCTCGCCAGCAAGCAGTTTCCGGTGGCGACGTTTATTCGCACCCGCGAGGAACTGGACTATCTGCAAGAGCCGGATATCTTTCACGAGATCTTCGGCCACTGCCCGCTGCTGACCAACCCCTGGTTCGCTGAATTCACCCACACCTACGGCAAGCTCGGCCTGGCGGCCACCAAGGAGCAACGGGTGTACCTGGCGCGGCTGTACTGGATGACCATCGAGTTCGGCCTGGTGGACACCCCCGCCGGCCTGCGCATCTACGGTGGCGGCATTCTGTCGTCGCCCAGGGAGACGGTGTACAGCCTGTCAGCGCAGCCCGAACATCAAGCCTTCGACCCACTGGAAGCCATGCGCACGCCGTACCGCATCGACATCCTGCAACCGCTGTATTTCGTCCTGCCCGAGCTCAAGCGCCTGTTCGACGTGGCGCAGGAAGACATCATGGGCATGGTCGAGCGCGGCATGCAGCTGGGTCTGCACGCGCCCAAGTTTCCCCCCAAGCCCAAGGCTGCGTGAACCGTGTATTTTGACGCCAGGTGAGTCTGTTCCCTGGCCGCGCGTTGCTTTAGGGTGACGCCACTGACCTTCACCTTTCGAATTCAGGACATCTCCATGACCACGTTGAACCAAGCCCACTGTGAAGCCTGCCGCGCCGACGCCCCGCAAGTCAGCGATGAAGAGTTGCCGGTACTGCTCAAGCAGATCCCTGACTGGAACACCGAAGTGCGCGACGGCGTGATGCAGTTGGAAAAGGTATTCCTGTTCAAGAACTTCAAGTTCGCCCTGGCTTTCACCAACGCTGTGGGTGAGATCGCCGAAGCCGAGGGCCATCACCCTGGCCTGCTCACTGAATGGGGCAAGGTCACCGTGACCTGGTGGAGCCACTCGATCAAGGGCCTGCACCGCAACGACTTCATCATGGCCGCGCGCACCGACGAAGTGGCCACCGGCGCCGAGGGCCGCAAGTGATGCATTTCGATGCCATTGGCCGCGTGCCCGGCGACCCGATCCTGGGCCTGATGGAGCTGTACGCCGAGGACGCCAGCCCGCACAAGTTCGACCTCGGCGTGGGCGTGTACAAGGACGATCAGGGCCTGACGCCGATTCCCCATGCGGTGAAACTCGCCGAGCAGCGCCTGGTGGACACGCAGACCACCAAGACCTACATCGGCGGCCACGGCAATGCGGCCTTCGGCAGCCTGCTCTGCGAACTGGTACTGGGCGCCGATTCAGCGGTGCTCGGCGAACGTCGTGCCGGCGCCACCCAAACCCCGGGCGGCACCGGTGCCCTGCGCCTGAGCGCCGACTTCATCGCCCAGAGTTTGCCCGGCCGTGGTGTCTGGCTGAGCGACCCGACCTGGCCGATCCACGAAAGCATCTTCGCCAGGGCCGGGCTCAAGGTCAGCCACTACCCCTACGTGGGGGCTGACAATCGCCTGGACGTAGCGGCAATGCTGGCGACGCTGACCACGGTGCCGGAGGGCGACGTGGTGCTGCTGCACGCCTGCTGCCACAACCCGACCGGCTTCGACCTGTCCCAGGATGACTGGCGCCAGGTGCTGCAGATTGTGCGCGAGCGCCGGTTGCTGCCGCTGATCGACTTCGCCTACCAGGGCTTTGGCGATGGGCTGGAACAGGACGCCTGGGCCGTGCGCTTGTTTGCCGCCGAGTTGCCCGAAGTGCTCGTGACCAGCTCGTGCTCGAAGAACTTCGGCCTCTACAGCGACCGCGTGGGCGCGCTGATTGTGTGTGCGGCCGATGCCGAGAAACTGACGGATGTGCGCAGCCAATTGGCCAATACCGCGCGCAACCTGTGGTCGACGCCGCCGGATCATGGCGCTGCAGTGGTCGCAACCATCCTCGGCGACGTTGAACTGCGCGCCCTGTGGAGCGGCGAGGTCGAAGCCATGCGCGCGCGCATCGCCCAATTGCGTGCCGGGCTGGTGGACGCCCTGGTCCCCCACGGGTTGGCTGAGCGGTTTGCGCATATCGGGACGCAGCGCGGAATGTTTTCCTACACCGGCCTGAGTGCCGAGCAGGTCAAACAACTGCGTGAGAAACACAGCGTGTACATGGTGAGTTCGGGACGGGCCAACGTCGCAGGCATTGATGCAACACGCCTGAACAGGCTGGCCCAGGCCATCGCCGACGTGTCACCCAACTAAAGGAGGGAGGGACTTGCTCCCTCCCACACCTTCAGCCTGCGACCATTTCGGCCTTGAGCTGCGCTTCTTTCGCCTGCGCATCCGCCAGGCGATACAACTCGATCTGCCCATCCCAGTGCTCGATCAGCGCGGTGCAGGATTCAACCCAGTCCCCGCAGTTGAGGTAGTCCACCTCGCCCACCTTGCGAATCTCCGCATGGTGAATATGCCCGCACACCACTCCGTGCAGCTCGCGCTTGGTCACTTCGTGGGCGATGGCTTCTTCGAAATCGCTGATAAAACTCACGGCGGTCTTCACCTTGTGCTTCAAATACGCCGACAGCGACCAATAGCCATAGCCATAGCGCGCCCGCCAATGGTTGAGCCAGCGGTTCAAGGTGAGGGTAAATTCGTAGGCCGAGTCGCCCAGAAACGCCAGCCAGCGGTGATAGCGGGTGATCACGTCAAACTGGTCGCCGTGAATCACCAGCAGGTGACGACCATCGGCGGTGACGTGCACCGCTTCATCCACCAGCTGGATATTGCCGAGGATCAGCTTGGAATAGCGGCGCAAAAATTCGTCATGGTTACCGGTGACATAAATCACCTCGGTACCGCGTTTGGCCATGGTCAGCAGACGGCGGATCACGTTGGTGTGAGCCTGGGGCCAATACATGCCGCCGCGCATTTTCCAACCATCGATGATGTCGCCCACCAGGTACACCTTGTCGGCGTGATACCCCTTGAGAAATTGCGACAGGTGTTCAGCCTGGCAATCCCGGGTGCCCAGGTGCACGTCGGAAATCCACAGGGTACGCACCCTTTGCTTGCGGCTGGGCTTGATGGACTCTGCACTGGTCATGGGCTTGCCTCGGCGGTGTTTTCGCGAGCTTGCGCCCTGGCGATTAATAGCCCATGACAACGGTGCGTCAGTCTGATGACAGCGAACTGGCTGCGATCATCCCGACGCAGTGTGCGTTGTAGGAATAGTCATGCGATAAAAATCGCGAGGCGGACGACAGACGCCGACCTGCGCAACCCACTAGACTGCGCCTCTGTCACCTCGTTGGTTCAAGGATCGCAATGACTCCCCGCTCAGCCCTCGGCGCCCTGCATATCGGCGCACTGATGTTTGGCCTCACCGGCGTATTCGGCAAACTGGCGGCCGCCTCACCCGCCATTATCGTGTTTGGTCGCGCCGCGTTTGCCGTGCTGGCCCTGGCGGTATTTGCCCGGTTCGCCAGCAATGCTCCCTGGAAGCCACTGCAGATGCGCGACTGGCGCCGACTGGTGGTCAGCGGCGTACTGCTGGCGGCGCACTGGGTGACGTTCTTTATTGCGGTCAAAGTGGCCGGTGTGGCGGTTGCCACGCTGGGGTTCACTGCGTTCCCGGCGTTTACCGTGATCCTTGAAGGGCTGATTTTTCGCGAACGCATCCGTGCCAATGAAGTGTTGCTGGTGGCGCTGGTCACGGTCGGCCTGGTGCTGGTGACGCCGGACTTCAATCTTGCCAGCGAAGCCACCGGCGGCCTGTTGTGGGGAATCGTCTCGGGGTTGCTGTTCTCGTTGCTGTCGCTGAACAACCGTGCCGGCTCCGGGCGAATTCCGGCGGTGCAGGCGGCGTTGTGCCAGAACGTGGTGGTCGCGGTATGCCTGTTGCCCGTGGCGGCACCGGGGCTGGCGCAGGTGCGTGCGATTGACTGGCTGTGGATCGGCCTGCTCGGGGTGTTCTGCACGGGCCTGGCCCATAGCCTGTTTGTTGCCAGCCTGGCAGTGATCAAGGCACGCACCGCGTCGGTGGTGTTCGCCATGGAGCCGGTGTATGGCATTACCGTGGCCTGGCTGCTGTTCGCCGAGACCCCGACCCTGCGCATGCTGCTGGGCGGCGCGCTGATCATCGTCGCCATTGTGCTGTCCGGCCTGATGGGCAGCGCCGCTCAGGCAAAACAGCCGGCTGGGGCAAGCTGACGCCTAAGCGGTGCGGTCGTTGTGGCCCAGATCACGTTGCGGGTCGATCTGGTCACGTACCCGTTGCTTGAGCACCTTGGCCTCGGGGAAGCCGCCGTCGGCCTTGCGCTCCCACAGTTGCACGCCGTCGCAGGTAATCCGAAATACGCCGCCGGTCGCAGGCTCCAGCGCGACCCGGGCCAGATCCTCGGCAAAGGTGCTTAACAGCTCCTGCGCCAGCCACGCCGCGCGGAGCAGCCATTGGCACTGGGTGCAGTAGGTGATGACGATCTCGGGTTTGTTCGCGGACATAATTTGACAGGCTCCTGGCGTAACGGCCTCAGCGGATCGAGTGGCTATAATACCGGCCATTATCGCCCAGCCTTGAGATTCATGATGCGCCGCCTGTTGTCCTGCCTGTTCCTGTGCCTGTTTCCCCTTCTTGCCGATGCCGTTGAACCGCCACGCCCGAAAATCGGCCTGGTGCTGTCCGGCGGCGCCGCGCGTGGCCTGGCCCACATTGGCGTGCTCAAAGCGCTGGAGGAGCAAGGCATCCACATCGATGCCATCGCCGGCACCAGCATGGGCGCGGTGATCGGCGGGCTGTACGCATCGGGCTACAAGATCGACGAACTGGAAAAACTCGCGCTGAGCATCGACTGGCAGCAAGCCCTGTCCGATGCACCACCACGCGAAGACGTACCGTTTCGCCGCAAGCAGGATGACCGGGATTTTCTGGTCAAGCAGAAACTCAGCTTCCGCGACGACGGCAGCCTCGGCCTGCCGCTGGGCGTGATCCAGGGCCAGAACCTCGCGCTGCTGCTGGAGAGCATGTTCGCCCACAGCAGCAACACGCGTAATTTCGACAAACTGCCTATCCCGTTTCGGGCGGTGGCCACCGACATCACCACGGGCGAAAAAGTGGTGTTCAGCAAAGGCCACCTGCCCCAGGTGATTCGCGCCAGCATGTCGATCCCTGCCGTATTCGCCCCGGTGGAACTGGACGGCCGATTGCTGGTGGACGGTGGCATGACCGATAACATTCCCGTGGACGTGGCGCGTGAGATGGGCGTCGACATTGCTATCGTGGTCGACATCGGCACCCCGCTACGCTCGCGCAAGCAACTGGCTACGGTGGTAGATGTACTCAACCAGTCCATCACCCTGATGACCCGGCGCAACTCCGAAGAACAGCTCAAGGCCCTGCATCCCAAGGACGTGCTGATCCAGCCGCCACTGAGCGCCTACGGCGTCACCGATTTCGGCCGCGCCAGGGACATGATCGACGCCGGCTACCGCGCCACCCGCGCCCTCGACCAGCGCCTGGCCCACCTGCGTCCCGCCGAACAGATCGATGCCGAGCTGGTGGCCGCGCGAGCCCCTGGCGAGCGCACACCCGTGATTACCGCCATCAACGTGGAGAACGACTCGAAAGTCAGCGACGACGTAATCCGCTACTACATCCGCCAACCCCTGGGCGAGCCCCTCAACCTGGGCCGCCTGCAATCGGACATGGGCACCCTGTATGGCCTGGATTACTTCGAACAGGTGCAATACCGCGTGGTGAAAAAAGGCCGCGACAACACCCTGGTGATCAGCGCACGGGGCAAGCGCAGCGGTACCGACTACCTGCGGCTGGGCCTGAACCTGTCGGACGACATGCGCGGCGACAGTGCCTTCAACCTGGGCGCCAGTTACCGCGTCAACGGCATCAACCGCCTCGGTGCCGAATGGCTGACGCGTGTGCAGATCGGTGATCGGCAGGAGTTGTACAGCGAGTTCTATCAACCGATGGACGCCGGCTCGCGTTACTTCGTTGCGCCCTATCTAACCGCCAGGGCGCAAAACGTCGAACTGGTGCTGGACAACGACCCGATCGCCGAATACCGCGTGGAGCGCTATGGGTTTGGCCTGAATATCGGGCGGCAGATCGGCAACAGCGGCGAGATTCGCTTCGGCGTCGGTGAAGCGTGGGGCAAGGCGGACGTGCGCATCGGCGAACGCGACCTGCCGAGTGCGAGCTTCAGCGAAGGCTTCTACGAACTCAAATATTCCTTCGATTCCCTGGACAATGTGTACTTCCCCCACACGGGCGAAGATATCGCCCTGGCTTTCCGCGAATTCGAACCGGGACTGGGCTCCGATCAGCGCTACCGGCAATGGGAGTTCAAGTTGGACAAGGCGATGAGCCATGGCCCGGACACGCTGGTGCTGGGGGGCCGTTATGGGCGCACGCTGGACAACTCGGAGGTGGTGGTTTCCAGCTTTCTGCTGGGCGGCGCGCGGCAGTTGTCGGGGTTTCGTCAGGATGCGATTTCCGGGCAGAACATCAGCCTGATGCGAGCGGTTTACTATCGCCGACTGACGCCGCGGTCGTACTTGCCGCTGGATTTCCCGCTGTACCTGGGGGCTTCTCTGGAGCGGGGTCGGGCGTGGAACAATGATAATGAGTTCGACAGCGGGTATATCAATGCTGCGAGTGTGTTTTTGGGGTTTGATACGCCGCTGGGGCCGTTGAATTTCAGTTATGGGTTTAATGATGAGCGGCAGAAGGCGGTTTATTTGAATTTGGGGCAGACGTTTTAAGGGGGGTGTTTTTGGGCGGGGTATATATCCATTATTTAGGTAATGGCGGCTATTGGTTCCGCCCTTACGGCGGGTCAGTTTGGAAAAGAGCCGGAATGCCGGCCCAGCCCAAAGTAACCAAAGCAGTGTGATATCCATCAGACAAATGGAGATCCAAATGTGGGAGGGGGCTTGCTCCCGATAGCAGTGGGTCAGCTACACATAAGCAGACTGACCCACCCTCATCGGGAGCAAGCCCCCACATTTTACGGCGTACGACAGACAATTCCCGTCGGTTCTAAGGCTGCCGCGCTTTTGCTTTTGATCTGAAGCGCCCCGTCAAACACGCTGGCCGAACGCAGGCGAGGTGCCGAGTGTTGGGGCGAAGCGTTTTGGGTTAGTTTTTGTGCTCTTCAAAAAGTGACCCGCTGTAAGAGCAGAACCGCCAGTAGCCATTACCCAAATAACGGATCACTTAATCAAGACTTCTCCAAATTTTGCAAAATATGCCCATGCACCCGCATGCACACTTTCAAATCCGCCTCATCCACCCCCACAAACAACTCATGGCGCAAAGCAGTCGCAATCGTCTCAATCTGATCAATCAACGGCCGAGCCGTATCACACAACAAAATCCGCTTGGCCCGCCGATCCTCCACCACAGCCTGGCGCTGCACCAACCCCTGGCCTTCGAGGCTGTCGAGCAACCGCGCAAGGGTCGGCCCTTCCACACCTACGCTCTGCGCCAGCTCCCGCTGAGTCGGGGCATCTTCGAAACGCGCCAGGTGCAGCAGCACCAGCCAACGCGCCTGGGATAAGCCCAGCCCCGCAAGGCGGCGGTCCAGCTCGGCGCGCCAACCTCGGGACATTTGCGCCAGTTGCATGCCAAATCGGTGTTGATCGGTTAACGGCATAAAAAACTCGTGTTTTAGACTGAAAATAAAGTTTGGCTAATTATTAGTCAGCTAAGCATGAGCCATGCCCATAGGCAATAGTGGCTATGTACTGATTCGTTACATTGTCGCAATTGGCCCATTAAATCTCGAATTCAGACTGCAACGCCGCACGTACACAGTACAGGACGCCTTCCGGCACACGTCCGGTGAACAGCGGTGCGATCTCCGCAACGGGTGGCAGTTCGCCCTCTCCGTCAAGGAAGGCATCCTGAATTTCGCCGAGCAGATCCTCCGGTAAATCAAGGGCCTGCTCAAGTGACAATTGCTGCTTGCCAATGGATTCAGCGAGCAAGGTGTAGACGTTTTTTTCCGAGCATTGCAGTTGGCCAGCGATCTGGATCGGCGTCATGCCGGCTCGCGCCAGGCTGATCAGTTCGTGGCGGATATCGGCGACTTCCTTCGGCGCTTCGGCTTGCCCGCCGAGTACTTCGAGGAAGGCCTGGCCGTAGCGCTCCAGCTTGCGCGCGCCCACGCCGCTGACCCTGGCCATCTCCGCCATGGTGGTGGGCTGCTCGCGCAGCATCTCCAGCAAGGTGGAGTCGGGGAAGATGACGTAAGGCGGCACGCTGTGTTCCTGCGCCAGTTTGCGGCGCAGGGTGCGCAAGGCTTCCCACTGTTCGCGTTCTTCGCCACGCACCAACTGACTGGCCTGGCTGGTGCTGCTGCTTTTGGCAGTGGTCTGCGGCTTGAGGTCGCGGCGCAGCTCCAGGGTTACCTCGCCCTTGAGCAGCGGCCGGCAACTGTCGTTAAGGCGCAGGCCGCCGTAACCTTCGATGTCGATGTCCACCAGGTTGCGCGCGACCATCTGCCGGAACAACGAACGCCATTCGCCCTCGGCGCGGGCCTTGCCGACGCCGTAGACCGAGAGCTTTTCGTGGCCGAAGCTGCGCACTTTCTCGTTGTCCTTGCCCAGCAAGACATCCACCAAATGCCCCACGCCGTAGCGCTGGCCGGTGCGGTAGATGGTCGACAATGCCTGACGCGCCGGCTCGGTGGCGTCCCAGGTCTGCACGCCATCGGTGCAATTATCGCAATGGCCACAGGGCTCGGGCATGTCTTCGTCGAAGTAGGCGAGCAAGGTCTGACGACGGCAACGGGTTTCTTCGCACAGCGACAGCATAGCGTCGAGCTTGTGCTGCTCCAGGCGCTTGTGACGCTCGTCGCCTTCGGAGTTCTGCAACATCTGCTTGAGCATCACCACATCCTGCAGGCCGTAGACCATCCAGGCATCCGCCGGCAGGCCATCGCGGCCGGCGCGGCCGGTTTCCTGGTAGTAAGCCTCGAGGGATTTGGGCAGGTCCATGTGGGCGACGAAGCGCACGTTGGATTTGTCGATGCCCATGCCGAACGCAATGGTTGCCACCATGATCAGGCCTTCCTCGTTGAGGAAGCGCTTCTGGTGGGCCGAGCGCGTCTCATTGGGCAGACCCGCGTGGTACGGCAGTGCCGGGTAGCCCTGCTCGCAGAGGAACGCGGCCACTTCATCGACCTTTTTGCGTGACAGGCAGTAGACAATGCCGGCATCGCTGCGCCGCTCGGACAGGAACGCCAGCAACTGCTTGCGCGGCTGCTCCTTGGGCACGATGCGGTAGAAGATATTCGGTCGGTCAAAACTCGACAGGAAACGCTCGGCGTTCTGCAGATGCAGGCGCTCGACGATTTCCTCACGGGTACGCTTGTCGGCGGTGGCGGTCAGGGCGATACGCGGCACATCGGGGAACAGCTCGGCCAACTGGCCCAACTGCAAATATTCGCGACGAAAATCATGCCCCCACTGCGACACGCAGTGGGCTTCGTCGATGGCGAACAGGGCGATTTCCAGGCTCTGCAGAAACGCCAGCATGCGCGGCTGCACCAGGCGCTCGGGGGCCAGATAAAGCATTTTCACTTCGCCGCGCTTGATGCGTGCGGCCAGGTCGCGCTGCTGCTCGGCGCTGAGGGTGGAGTTCAGCGAGGCCGCCGCGACGCCGAGTTCTTCCAGGGTAGCCACCTGATCGTCCATCAACGCGATCAACGGCGAAACCACCACCGCCAGGCCATTGCGCAGCAAGGCTGGCACCTGGAAGCACAAGGATTTGCCACCGCCGGTGGGCATCAATACCAGGGCATCACCACCGTTGGCCACGCGCTCAATGATCGCACCCTGGCGGCCACGAAAACTGTCGTAGCCGAAGATGTCCTTGAGGACGCGTTGAGCCTGCTCGAGCATGTAAAACTCCAAAATGGTGCCGAAATCCCTCTGTACAGGCTGGCCGAAAAACTGCGCGGGCACGGAAAATAATCCGTAAGCGAAGTTTTCCCGGAGCGCCGCCCGGCCTGCATGGGGCATCACAAAACGCGGCAGTATACCCGAGCGTCATCCGGCAAAGGGCGCGACTGACGAATAGACCTCTCTCGCTAAAACCTGGCAAATATGCAGTGCGGCTGGCCTGGGCGCTCAAGAAAGCCTAGAATTCAGCATCGTTTATTCCCAAGGTAGTCCTTCAATGTCCTTCGCTGAGCAACTAACCCGCCTGCAAGCCTTCCTCGACGCCGATGAGCTGCATGACGAGGCGCTGGACTACGTGGCCGCCCACGGCTACCTGACCGCCCTGTCGATTTGCGCCGACGTCGTCCCCGACCGTGAATGGATCGACGCGCTGTTCGCTGAAGAGCCTCACTACACCGACGACGCCCACCGCGAAGAAATCGAATCCACCCTGGTGGCCCTCAAGGCTCACATCGGTCGCCAACTGGCCTCCGACGAGGAATTCGAGCTGCCGTGCGAGCTGGACCTGGGCGACGATCCGGATGACTCCGACCTGCGCGGCTGGTGCATCGGTTTCATGGAAGGCGTGTTCCTGCGTGAAGCCGCCTGGTTCGAATCGGCCGAAGAAGAAGTCAGCGAGATGCTGCTGCCAATCATGGTCGGTTCGGGCCTGTTCGAGGAGGAAGCTGAATTCTCCGACATCGCCGCCGACGCCAATCTGATGGACGACATGATCGTACAGATCCCGGAAGCCCTCACCGCGCTGTACCTGTTGTGCAACGCGCCTGACGAAAAACCGGCGATTCTCAAGCCTCGCCACCACTGAGTGGTTTGCCCGTGACACCCATGGGCAATCGCTCGCCGCTCCTGCGCTATACGCTGCTGGCCATCGGCTGGCTCAGCGTGGCGCTGGGGGTGATCGGCATTTTCATGCCGGTGCTGCCCACCACGCCGTTCCTCCTGCTCGCCGCCGCCTGCTTCGCACGCAGCTCTCCGCGCTTCTACCGCTGGCTGGTGGAACACCCGCAACTGGGCCCGTGGATTCGAGGCTATCTGGACGGCAATGGCATCCCGCTCAAGGGCAAGGTCTACGCCATCGGCCTGATGTGGCTGAGTATCGGCGTATCCTGCTACCTGGTGCCCTCGCCCTGGGCGCGCGGGTTCATGCTGACCAGCGCCGTGCTGGTAACGGTTTACATCCTGCGTCAGAAAACCCTGCCACCGAGGTGATCGAGGGGGCGACCTTGGTCGACACTGACTAACCCCCTGCATCATGCGAGACTGTCCCGCCGGGCCGGGTCTGCCTGGGTGTTCCTGTGCTCGGAGTTAACATGACGCTGTCCAGCGGGCTGATCGCCGCCGTTGCCCTGGCCTATATGGCCATTATGTTTGCCATCGCCTTCTACGGTGACCGCCGCCGCGCGCCATTGCCACCACGTGTGCGCGCATGGGTGTACAGCCTGTCGCTGGCGGTGTATTGCACCAGCTGGACGTTCTTCGGCGCCGTCGGCCAGGCGGCCGAACAGCTGTGGGCATTCATCCCGATCTACCTGGGCCCGGTGCTGTTGCTGGTACTGGCACCCTGGGTGCTGCAAAAGATGGTGCTGATCAGCAAGCAGGAAAACATCACCTCCATCGCCGACTTTATCGCCGCCCGTTATGGCAAATCCCAGTCGCTGGCCGTGGTGGTTGCATTGATCTGCCTGGTCGGCGTGCTGCCGTATATCGCGCTGCAACTCAAAGGCATCGTGCTGGGGGTCAACCTGTTGATCGGCTCTGGCGCCGACACCACCGGCACCCGCGCCCAGGACACGGCGCTGGTGGTTTCACTGGTGCTGGCGCTATTCACTATCGTCTTCGGCACCCGCAACCTCGACGCCACCGAACACCACCGAGGGATGGTGCTGGCGATTGCATTCGAATCGCTGGTCAAGCTGTTCGCGTTTCTTGCGGTCGGCGCGTTTGTGACCTACGGCTTGTATGACGGCTTCGACGACCTGTTCAGCCAGGCGATGCTCGCGCCCCGGCTGGAGGAATACTGGAAAGAGACCATCAATTGGCCGTCGATGGTGGTGCAGACGGGCGTGGCCATGATGGCGATCATCTGCCTGCCACGGCAGTTCCACGTCACAGTGGTCGAGAACATCGACCCGCAGGACCTGCGCCTGGCCAAATGGGTGTTTCCGGCGTACCTGATCCTCGCCGCACTGTTCGTGGTGCCAATTGCCCTGGGCGGCAAGATGCTGTTGCCCGGCTCGGTATTGCCCGACTCCTACGTGATCAGCCTGCCCCTGGCCGAAGCTCATCCGGCGCTGGCGGTATTGGCGTTTATCGGCGGCGCCTCGGCCGCCACCGGCATGGTAATCGTGGCCAGCATCGCGCTGTCGACCATGGTGTCCAACGACATGCTGCTGCCCTGGCTGCTGCGCCGTTCCAGCGCCGAGCGGCCGTTCGAAGTGTTCCGCCACTGGATGCTCTCGGTGCGCCGGGTCAGCATTGTGATCATCCTGCTGCTGGCCTATGTCAGCTATCGGTTGCTGGGCTCCACCGCCAGCCTGGCCACCATCGGTCAGATCGCCTTTGCCGCCGTGACCCAACTGGCGCCCGCCATGCTCGGCGCGTTGTACTGGAAGCAGGCCAATCGGCGTGGCGTGTTTGCAGGCCTCGCGGCGGGCACGTTCCTGTGGTTCTACACCCTGGTCCTACCGGTGACCGCGAAAAGCCTCGGTTGGTCCTTCAGCATTTTCCCCGGCATGACCTGGCTGCATTCGCACCCGCTGGGGTTGTCCGTCACCTCGCTGACCCTCGGCACGGTGTTTTCCCTGGCAGGCAACTTCACTCTCTTCGTGTGGGTGTCGATGTTGTCGCGCACCCGGGTTTCCGAGCATTGGCAGGCCGGCCGCTTTATCGGCCAGGAGACCAGCCAGCGTGCCAGCGCGCGCTCCATGCTGTCGGTGCAGATCAGCGACCTGCTCAGCCTGGCGGCGCGCTTTGTCGGTGAGGAACGCGCGCAGCAGAGCTTCATCCGCTTCGCCTATCGTCAGGGCAAAGGTTTCAACCCCAACCAGAATGCCGACAATGACTGGATCGCCCACACCGAACGCCTGCTGGCCGGGGTACTCGGCGCCTCGTCGACGCGGGCCGTGGTAAAAGCTGCCATTGAAGGTCGGGAAATGCAGCTTGAGGACGTCGTCCGAATCGCCGACGAAGCCTCGGAAGTGCTGCAGTTCAACCGGGCCCTGTTGCAAGGCGCCATCGAGAACATCACCCAGGGCATCAGCGTGGTCGATCAGTCACTCAAGCTGGTGGCCTGGAACCGCCGTTACCTGGAGCTGTTCAACTACCCGGACGGGCTGATCAGCGTGGGCCGGCCAATTGCCGACATCATTCGCTACAACGCCGAACGCGGCCTGTGCGGCCCGGGCGAGGCCGAGGTGCATGTGGCGCGACGTCTGCACTGGATGCGCCAGGGCCGTGCGCACACCTCCGAGCGTCTGTTTCCCAATGGCCGGGTGATCGAGCTGATCGGCAATCCGATGCCGGGCGGCGGCTTTGTCATGAGTTTCACCGACATCACCGCGTTCCGCGAAGCGGAGCAGGCCCTCACCGAGGCCAATGAAGGGCTGGAACAACGGGTGACCGAGCGCACCCATGAACTGTCGCAACTCAACCTGGCACTCACCGACGCCAAAGGCGTGGCCGAGTCTGCCAGCCAGTCGAAAACCCGCTTTCTCGCCGCAGTGAGCCATGACCTGATGCAGCCCTTGAACGCCGCACGTCTGTTCTCCGCCGCCCTCTCCCATCAGCACGACGGCCTTTCGAGCGACGCCCGGCAACTGGTGCAGCACCTGGACAGTTCGCTGCGTTCGGCTGAAGACCTGATCAGCGACCTGCTGGATATTTCGCGCCTGGAAAACGGCAAGATCAACCCGCAGCGTCAGCCGTTTGTACTGAACGAACTGTTTGACACCCTTGGCGCCGAGTTCAAGGCGTTGGCTCAGGAGCAAGGCTTGCGCTTTCGTCTGCGCGGCAGCCGTCTGCGAGTCGACAGTGACATCAAGCTGCTGCGGCGGATTTTGCAGAATTTTCTGACCAATGCATTCCGTTATGCCGAAGGCCCGGTGCTGCTGGGCGTACGCCGGCGTCGCGGGGAATTGTGCCTGGAGGTGTGGGACCGTGGCCCGGGCATTCCGCTGGATAAACAGAAGGTCATTTTCGAGGAGTTCAAGCGCCTGGACAGCCACCAGACCCGCGCCGAGAAAGGCCTGGGCCTGGGCTTGGCGATTGCCGATGGCTTGTGCCGGGTGCTGGGCCACCGCCTGAGCGTGCGCTCCTGGCCGGGCAAAGGCAGCGTGTTCAGCATGCGCGTGCCATTGGCGCGCAACCAAGCCAGCCCACCGCTCAAGGCGCCGCAGGAAACCGGCCAACCGCTGAGTGGCGCGCGCGTGCTGTGCGTGGACAATGAAGACAGCATCCTGATCGGTATGCGCAGCCTGCTGACCCGGTGGGGCTGCGAAGTATGGACCGCCGCCGATCAGGCGCAATGCGCCGTCTTGCTTGCCGACGGCGTACGTCCGCAACTGGTGTTGGTGGACTATCACCTGGACCACGGCGAAACCGGCACCGGGCTGATGGGTTGGTTGCGTGCGCAGCTGGCCGAGCCGATTCCCGGCGTGGTGATCAGCGCCGATGGCCGTGCAGAGACAGTCGCCGAAGTTCACGCAGCGGGGCTGGACTACCTCGCCAAGCCGGTAAAACCTGCAGCGCTGCGGGCGCTGTTAAGCCGGCACCTGCCGCTGTAAGCCTGCTTCACTCGGTCAAAATGTGGCAGGGGGCGTGCTCCCGATTGCAGTCGCTCAGCCAACCAAAACGTAGCTGGCCCGCCGCTATCGGGAGCAAGTCGCCTCCCACACTGGGGCTGCGTTTTTATTCGGGGACGTGCGCCACGCCATCAGAGTCGGTCATCGCGCGTTCGAGCAAATCGGCCGGCAGGCTTTTGCTGGCGCGGGCACCGAGCAGCCTTAATTGCTCGGTGCGGCTGACCAGATTTCCGCGTCCATCCGTAAGCTTGTTGCGCGCTGCGCTGTAAGCCTTATCCAACTGCTGCAGCCGGTTGCCC
Source organism: Pseudomonas sp. PvP025 (assembly GCF_017832155.1). Classification (NCBI taxonomy): domain Bacteria; kingdom Pseudomonadati; phylum Pseudomonadota; class Gammaproteobacteria; order Pseudomonadales; family Pseudomonadaceae; genus Pseudomonas; species Pseudomonas sp. PvP025. The sequence continues at coordinate 2,353,261 of NZ_JAFIBJ010000001.1, forward strand.
ACTTCATCCAGGTCCTGGATAAACAGCACGAACTTGTCGTACAGCCACCCGGCACGTTCGGCGATCTCCCGCGCGTTCTGGCTTTGACGCTCCTGCTTCCACAGGCTGTCGATCACGCGCAATGTGGCGAGCAAGGTGGTGGGGCTGACGATCACGATGTGGCGGTCGAACGCTTCCTGGAACAGGTTGGGCTCGGCCTGCAAGGCCGCCGAAAAAGCCGCCTCGATCGGCACGAACAACAGCACGAAGTCCAGGCTGTGCAACCCCTCCAGGCGTTTGTAATCCTTGCCGGCCAAGCCTTTGACGTGATTGCGCAGCGACAGCACGTGCTGCTTCAACGCCGCCTGGCCGATCACCTCGTCATCCGCCGCCACATACTGCTGGTAGGCGGTCAGGCTGACCTTGGAGTCGACGACCACCTGCTTGTCGCCGGGCAACATGATCAGCACATCCGGCTGGAAACGCTCGCCGTCCGGACCCTTGAGGCTGACTTGTGTCTGGTACTCGCGGCCCTTCTCCAGGCCTGCATGCTCCAGCACGCGCTCAAGGATCAACTCGCCCCAGTTGCCCTGGGTTTTCTGGCCCTTGAGGGCGCGGGTCAGGTTGGTGGCTTCGTCCGACAGGCGCAGGTTCAATTGCTGCAGGCGTTCAAGCTCCTTGGCCAGGGAGAAACGTTCACGGGCTTCATTCTGGTAGCTTTCTTCAACGCGCTTTTCGAAGGACTGGATGCGTTCCTTGAGCGGATCGAGCAACTGACCGAGGCGTTCCTGGCTGGTTTCGGCGAAGCGCTGCTCACGTTCATCGAAGATTTTCCCGGCCAGCTCAGCGAATTGCGCACGCAGCTCATCCCGGGAACCTTGCAGGTCGGTGAGGCGTTGCTGGTGGCTGTCCTGTTGCTCGCGCAGCTCGGCCTGCAACGCGGCCGCCAGGGCGTCGAGGCGGCGCAGTTCGGTCTCCTTGGCGCTACGGTCGAGATTCCAGGCGTGGGCGGCATCGCGGGCATTATCGCGATCGATCTGCAGCAATTCGACCTCGCGACGCACGGCCGCCAGATCCGCCTGCTTGGCCGCGTTGGCGTGGCTCAAGTCGCTGATCTCATCGCGGCTGGCGTCCAGCTGGGCAGCAAGCCCTTCCTGGGCCAGTTGCGCGGTGGCCAGTCGTTCTTCGAGCAGTTCCCAGCCGGTGGTGCGCGCAGTCAGGCGCCGCTGAAGCTGCCAACACAGCGCCAATAACGGCACCGCGGCGCCCGCGAGGCCCAGCGCGAGGCTGGTCCAGTCAAAAGCCATAGCCATATTTGCCGTCACCGAAAAAGACCAAGGTTAACCAAGCGCAGGGCTGGAGGACAGCTCAGTCTTCGACCTGGGCCAATTCGCGCAGGGCACGGCGATCGCCGGCGCGGGCGGCCAGGCGCAGCAGGTCGTGGCCGATGCGACGGTCGCGGGCATTCCCGCATTCACGGCACATGAGTTCGCCCAGGCGACTCTGCGCAGCCACCACGCCTGCGCGGGCCGGCTGCTTGAGCAAACGCCCGGCAAAGTGCTTGACGTTGGTGTGATGCCCCAGGCGTGGACTGTCGAGCAGCCACAAGGCGACCTTCAGGGAGAAGCGCCTGGGTGCGGTAACAGTCTGGGAGGTATCGGTAACAGAAGATGATACTGAGCGAAACTTCATAAAGCACTGTGGGACAGATCGGAAGGCGCGCCACTCTACTCTTTTTTTCGTGCAGGTAAAGCTGAAATAAACCTGCACGCCCGTGCTAGAGCAAGCGCGTGGGACAATCCACAGAAGCTGTGGATAACTCAGTGGACAACCGTGCTTTAACTTGCGCAAAGCCCCATGGAACGGGGGCCGCAGTCAAACTGACGATTTTTTCACCAATAAAAAAAAGCGATGTTTTTCATTGACTTAAATTTTCATTGCAGGCAAATGGCGGCCCCGGAGTGCAAGTACCGGCAGCACGACACAGGCTGCAACCAATGTGCACAAGTTGCAATCATCCGGCTATATGAACGTGATTTTTTGAGTCGTCAACCAGCGCAAATGTTACCGAAGGTGCGAAAGCGGGACTTTTCAAATGCCTTTCCGGTCGCCACACTGCCCCACCTGGCAGCGCATCGGTGTACGGATACATGAAAGGAATGCTGTTATTCGCCGTGTTGTTATTGGCCATCTGCGCGACGTCTCTGGGCATCAATGCGGCGCTGCCCTCCCCCGACGGCGCATTGTTCGCCATCGCCATTCTGGTGTCTGCGGCGTTCACGGCATTGAGCCTGTGCATTGAGCTGGGTGAGGGCCGGATCAATGACATGGGGGATGTGATGAAGGTGGTCGAAGCAGGCCAGTCACTGCGGCTGACCCTGGCCACCTACGCGCTGGGCTGCTCGCTGGCGGCGGCGATTACGGTGCTGGTGTATCGCGGACTGCTTGGCGGCTGAATGAAGTTTTTTTGCCAGCGGGCTTTCCTTTCGTGTTTCGATCCATTACTATCCGCGGCGTTAGTACCAAGCTGAAAGTCAATTCTGGTCGAACAAATCCCCTGAACAACGCGGGATCGACCACCTCGATGGTTTCCAGGTATCGCTTGCGACGACACAGCCTTTGAATAAGCAAAGGGTGTCGCGAAGTTTCCATACTCTGACCGAACCAACCTGCAGATTGATCAGGATCTTCACCCCGGGCCCAGAACCTTTGCCCTTGTTGTGTTGCCTGCCCTCCTAAGTACCTACCTGCCAGCCCAAGCGCGCCTAATTATCAGCGCTTCAAACTGGCGGCTTTGTTCCAGTCAGGTTCTTCGTTTGATCAATGGTGATCAACGTTACTGGAACGTTTTAACGTTGCACGGTTCTTAAACCGTGTCATTTGTAGGAACACCCATAATATGAACGCTCAAATTCACACTCAGGATGCCATCCGCACCCTCACCAACGCTTTTGCCCCAATGAACTGCCTGATCATGGCCGCTCGCAAAGGCTGCTTCAGTTTCACCCTGGTCAACGAGCACGGCATCGCGCGTCACAGCGAACGCCTGTACCCCGATCAATACTCCAGCGCAGAACCGCTGCAGGCCGTGATCGAGCGTACCCGTCAGGCACTGGTTGCCTGATCGACCCGAGTCGCTGAAACGCAAAAACCCTGTCTGAAAAACAGGGTTTTTTATTGCCCGCGATTTGTACTCGGCGATTTCGACCTCAGTTCGAATAGATATAACCGTTATAACTGAATGAAGAAGATGTTTTAAAAACAGCCTTTTACATCACGAATATCACACTACACTTCAACTCGAGCGGCATGATCCGCTTTCGGCGAGCCTGAGCTTCGATTCATTGCTGCCAAGCCCTCCCCGCTCAGGCGTCGTCGACCATCCCCGCTGATTGAAGCGTAAGTGAGCCTTATCGACGGGTGACACGTATCTGAAAATAAATATTTCATGCTCAAAGCGGACTACGCATGGTGAGCAAAGCTCGGTAAACCGGTGTTTCGCCAATGAATCATGAGCCCCCACCGACCGGGGAATTTGCAAGATTCGTCAAATAACGAGAATTTTGGTCTGATTGTCCTACAAAACCCCTCTATCTCCTGCATTACAGCCTATAGCGCGATGTTAAATTTATTGATACTTTCCGCAACGGTGATCACCACGGAGTTCTAATAATGAAAAAAGTAATGCTCAAGACCACACTTAGCTTCGCCGTTGCCATGGCCTCTTCCCAACTGTTCGCAAGCGGTTTCGCGCTGAACGAACAGAGCGTCAGCGGGATGGGTACGGGTTTCGCCGGTCGTTCCTCTTCTGCCGATGATGCAAGCACTGTCTACGGCAACCCTGCCGGTATGGCACGCCTGCAAGGCCAGCAGGTCACGGGTGGCGCTGCAGCCATCGACGCCTCCACCGACATCAGCGACGTGAGTGGCCGCTCCCGCGGCAGCAACAAAGGCGATATGGTGCCTTTCACTGGCGTTCCTTTCGGTTTCTACACCAATAAACTCAACGATCAATGGGCGGTCGGCTTCGGCGTCTATGCACCGTTCGGCCTGGTGACCGATTACGAAAGCGGCTTCCAGGGCCGTGGCTTTGGCAGCAAAAGCGAAGTAAAAGTCATCACCTTGCAGCCTACCGTCAGCTACGCCTTCAATGATCGCGTTTCCGTAGGTTTTGGCCCGACCATCAACCGCATCGCCGGCACCCTGGAATCGGACCTGACGCTGAACCCTGCCGCGCCGGACACCAATATCAAGATCAAGGGTGACGACACCGCACTGGGCTTCAACGTCGGCGTGCTGGTTCAAGCCACCGACACCACCCGTGTCGGCCTGACCTATCACTCCAAGGTCAGCTACAAGCTCGATGGCCATACCGAAGTCACCGCACCGACTGCGACTTCGCCGTTCCTGCGCAGCAATCGCTACGATGCGTCGCTGAAGATCGACACCCCTGAGTCCTACGACCTGTCGGTCACCCAGGACCTGACCGACGCGTGGAAACTCTACGCGGGCGCGACCTGGACCCGTTGGAGCCGTCTGAAAGACATCACCGTCGAAAACAAGGGCGTGAGCGGCGCTACCGGCGGCGCACTGGCGCCAGCCCTGGTGAGCACCATCAAGGAAGACCAGAACTGGCACGATACCTGGGCCTACGCCTTGGGTACCTCGTACCAGCTGACCAAACAGGTGGTACTGCGTACCGGCCTGACGTTCGACCAGTCGCCGACCAACAACACGGATCGCTCGCCGCGCATCCCGACCGGCGACCGCACCATCTTCAGCCTGGGCCTTGGCTACGAAGTGATGCCGAACATGACCGTCGACGTGGCCTACTCCTACCTGAAGGAAGAGGACGTCAAGGTTGCACGCTCCAACCAATTGGCCAGCTACAACGCCAAGTATGAAAACAGTGCCAATGGTTTCGGCCTGGGCATGACCTACCGCTTCTGATTCACAGCGGCATAAAAAAGCCCCGCTCTCCTGCAAGGGAGGCGGGGCTTTTCAATGGGCGCCCATCAGGGTTTGGAGGCGATTGCCTTTTCGACCGCGTCTATCAACTCCGGGCTGTCGGGCTTGGTGAGGCTGGAAAAGTCGGCGATGACCTTGCCCTGGCGGTCCACCACGTACTTGTAGAAATTCCATTTGGGCGCGTTGCTCTGCTGCGCCAGCACCTTGAACAGGTGCACCGCATCCGCGCCCCTGACCGGCTGCGGCTCGGTCATGGTGAACGTGACGCCGTAATTTACATAGCAGACCTTGGCGGTCTCCTCGCCGGTCCTGGCTTCCTGCTTGAAGTCGTCGGATGGCACGCCGATCACTTCCAGCCCCTGACCCTTGTAGCGTTGGTACAAGGCTTCGAGACCTTTGAATTGCGGCGCGAACCCGCAAAAGCTCGCGGTATTGACGATCACCAGCGGTTTACCGGCAAAACGCTGGCACAGGTCGATGGATTCTTTCGCACGCAACTTGGGCAGTTGCCCTTCGAGCAGCGGCGGACACTCGGCAGCCATCGCCACCCCGCCAAAAGCCGCCATCAACACGGGAACTGCAAGCCAGCGCATGTGCATGTGGAAATGTCCTATAAAAAATTCAGAGCCCGAACTTAACAGATCGACATACCCAGTTGCATCAACGCCAGTCCTCCACGTTGCCAGCCCCACCAGGCCATCAGCAACAGGACGATGCCGGCGACGATCACCAACGACCTTGCTGTCCCGCTCATGCTGCCTCCATCTGCGCCTGCAGCCTGGCCACCGGCCGCTCGCGCACCGGCCAGTTCAGGCCTGCAGCGATCAGGCTGAGCGCGATTGCCACCTGCCAGATCAAATCGTAGTTGCCGGTATGATCATAGACCACCCCGCCCAACCACCCGCCGAGGAACGAGCCGAGCTGGTGAAACAGGAACACAATCCCACCGAGCATGGAGAGGTTTCGCACACCGAACAGCGTCGCGACCGTGCCATTGGTCAGCGGCACGGTGGACAGCCACAGGAACCCCATGGCCATGCCGAACAGGTACGCGCTGACCTGGGTCACCGGCGCCCACAGGAACAGCGCGATCACCACCGCACGCAACAGATACAACCCCGTCAGCAGGCGCGGCTTGGACATGCGCCCGCCGAGCCAACCGGCGGTGTAGGTGCCGAAGATATTGAACAGGCCAATCAACGCCAGCACGGTGGTGCCGACCGTGGCCGGCAAATGCTGGTCCACCAGGTAGGCGGGCAAATGCACACCGATGAACACCACTTGAAAACCGCAGACAAAGAAACCAAAAGCCAGTAACCAGAAGCCGGAGTGGGAACAGGCTTCCCGCAACGCTTCACGCAGGGTCTGCTGGCCGACCAGTACCGGCAGCGGCCTGTCCTTGAGCATGCTGACCAGCGGCAGAATCAGCGCCACCATCAAGCCCAGTGCCAAGAGCGCGGCCGACCAACCCAGCCAACTGATCAGACCCAGGGTGCCCGGCACCATGGCGAATTGGCCAAAAGACCCGGCGGCGCTGGCAATGCCCATGGCCATGCTACGTTTTTCCGGGGCCACCGCACGCCCGACCACACCGAGGATCACCGAAAACGAAGTGCCTGACAGACCGATGCCGATCAACAGGCCCGCGCTTAATGACAGTGACCACGCCGAATCGGACAAGCCCATCAACACCAGGCCCACGGCGTAAAGAACGCCGCCGACAAACACGGTTTTGGTCGCGCCAAAGCGGTCGGCCAGGGCCCCGGTGAACGGCTGCGCCAGGCCCCAGATCAGGTTTTGCAAGGCAATGGCGAAGGCGAAGGTCTCACGGCCCCAGCCGAATTCGGCGCTCATCGGCGACAAAAACAGGCCAAAGCCATGACGCACGCCCAAAGACAACGCCAGGATCAGCGCACTCCCCACAAGAACCCAGCCACTGGTGCGCCACATCGAGGTCATTTCTTATTCTCCGCTCGCGGGTATATACCCGCTTATCGTCGAACGAACCCGCCCTCAGGCGAGTTCGTCCAGCAAGGCCAACAGGGTTTCGCGCTTGTCGGCGCCCAGTCGGTCAATCAGTTTCTGCTGCGCCGCTTCCCAGGCCGGCAACGCAGCAGCCAGCCGCTCTGTACCGGCATCGGTCAACATCACCAGACGGTTTCGCAGGTCGCTACCCTCGACCAACTGCACCAGGCCTTCGCATTCCAGCACCCGCAGATTGCGCCCCAGGGTGCTGCGATCCAGGCCCATGGCATCGGCCAGGCTGGAAATACTCGGCTGATCCAGCCGCTGCAGGTTGCACAGCAGTGAATACTGGGCGACGTTGATCCCGAAGCCGTCGAGGGCGCCGTCGTAGTGCCTGCTGACGCCACGAGCGGCGCGACGCAGGTTGATACATAAACATTGGGAGGCAAGCATGGAGCGTGTATATACCCGCGATTGAGCAAATGCAAGAAAGTGTTACAAAGCCAGCCCGACCAGCACCGCCACTTCCAGCAGCTCCAGCACGGCGCCGGCCGTATCGCCAGTGGTGCCACCGAGCCGCTTGACCATCAGCCGACGCAGGCCGATAAAGCACAGCGCTGCGAGCAGCACGGCGATGCCGCCACTGAAACCGCCGATCAGCAGGCAGGCCAAACCGCTGAGGATCAGCACCTGCTGGCCCACCACGCGCGGTAAATAATCTGACAAGGCCTGGCCCAATCCCCCTGCCCGCACATAGCGCGTGGTGAGAAACAGCGCCAGCATCGAGGCGCGCCCGATCAGCGGCGCCAGGATCAAGGCCGCACCGTTGTGCTGCTCGATCAGGGCGACTAACGCCGCGAACTTGAGCAGCAACACCAGGCCCAGGGTTACCACGGCAATCGGCCCGCTGCGCGGGTCTTTCATAATGCTGAGCGTACGCTCGCGGTCGCCGAAGCCACCGAGCCAGGCATCCGCGCTGTCTGCCAGGCCGTCCAGGTGCAGGCCGCCACTGAGCAATACCCACGCAGTCAATAGCAGCGCGGCGTGCAGCAACAGCGGTGCGCCCATCAACAGACTGTTCAAGCCCCACAGCAGCAACCCGAACAGCAAACCCACCAGTGGATAAAACAGCAACGACCGCCCCAGCTCCCGGGGTGGCGGCATGCCCGGCAGGCGAATCGGCAGGCTGCTCAGAAATTGCAGGGCGATCCAGAACGGCAACATGATCAGATGTCTTCCTTTAATACACCGCCTGCGCCGACGCGCAGGCTGAACAGCCCGCCGTGGCCGACTTCGACGTTCAGCAACTGCTCGCGCGGCAGGCCACGCGCGCGGGCCAGCAGCAAACGCATCACCCCGCCGTGGCTGATCAACAGAACGCGCTCACCGGCATAGGCCTGATGCAGGCGTGAGACCGCACCAAGTACGCGGTCGGAAAAATCGCTGACTGGCTCTCCCTCGGGTGGGGTGAAGTTATACGGATCGGCCCAGAACAGGCCCAGGCCTTCAGCATCGGTTTGCATCAGTGCCGCCGCGCTCTGCCCTTCCCAGGCACCGAAGTGCAGCTCCTGCAGGTCTTTTTCCAGGCTCACCGGCAGGTCGAGGCGTGCACCCAACTCCTCGGCAAAACGCGCACAGCGTTGCAGCGGCGAACTGATTACGCGGGCCCAGGGCCCCTGCTCGACCACGGCGGCGCGCATCTGCGTCCAGCCGTTGGCGGTGAGCGCGTCATCCAGGCTGCCGCGCAGTCCACCGCCCAATTCGGTTTCACCGTGACGCAGCAAGTCCAGGTGCAAGGTCATGCAGGACGGTCCGCCACGGCCGCTTCGGCGAAGGTCGCCATCTGCCCGTGCAGCGCGCAGGCCAGGCGCAACAGCGGCACCGCCGTTGCCGCGCCACTGCCTTCGCCCAGGCGCAGGCCAAGGTCCAGCAATGGCTGGGCGTCGAGGCGTTGCAGCACGTGGCGATGCCCTGGCTCGGCGCCACGATGGCCAAACAGCAGCCAGTCGCGGCACGGCGGGTTCAGATGCGTGGCAACCAGCGCCGCGACGGTGCAGATAAACCCGTCCACCAGCACCGCGACGCCCTCCTGGGCACAGGCCAGATACGCGCCGACCAGCGCCGCGATCTCAAACCCGCCGAGGTTGAACAGCGTCTGCAGCGCATCACCGCGTTGCCCGGCGTGCAGCGCCAGCGCGCGCTCGATAACGGCCACTTTGTGGCTGACACCCTGGGCATTGAGCCCCGTGCCCGGGCCGGTCAGGTCTGTCACCGGGCAATCGAGCAAGGCACACGCCAACGCACTGGAGGCGGTGGTGTTGCCGATGCCCATCTCGCCGCCGATAAACAATTGCGCGCCGCTCTCCACGGCGCGCAGCACGCTATCGCGGCCGGCTTGCAGCGCTTGCCTGCCCTGGGCCGCAGTCATCGCCGGGCCCTTGACGAAATTCGCCGTGCCCGCGCCGAGATTCAAATGACGCACGCCGGGCAGTTTCAACGCAGGCGTGACGGTGCCGAGGTCGACCACTTCCAGCTGTGCATCCAACTGGCGCGCCAACACACTGATGGCCGCGCCGCCGCTGACAAAGTTGTGCAGCATCTGCCCGGTCACTTCCTGGGGAAAGGCCGATACACCTTCGGCAACCACGCCGTGATCGCCGGCGAAGATCGCGATCCACAGCCGATCCACCGACGGTTTGACCCGTCCCTGCAACCCCGCCAATTGCACCGCCAGCGCTTCCAGTTGGCCAAGGGAACCGGCCGGTTTGGTCAATTGCTGCTGGCGTGCCAGGGCTTGTTCGTACGCCGAGGCGTCAATCGCCTTACACGGGTTGAGCCACCAGGTGTCACTCATAACGCAGTACCTTTCAAAGTCAGGGGCAGGCCGGCGACGGTCAGGACAACACGCTGACAACGCTCGGCCAGGGCTTGATGCAGCCAACCGGCTTCATCCACATAGCGGCGAGTCAATTCGCCCAGCGGCACGACACCCAGACCGGTCTCGTTGCTGACAAAAATGATCTGCCCAGGCAGCGAGGCCAGGGTGTCCAGCAGTTGATCGCGCTCGAACGCCAGGCGCCCTGCGTCCTCGAGCATCAGCAGGTTGGTCAGCCACAGGGTCAGGCAGTCCACCAACAGGCAGCGATCCACTGCCGCGTTGTCGCGCAGGACACGCGCCAGCTCAATGGGCTCTTCGATCAAACCCCAATGCTCGGGTCGACGCTGGCGATGCAAGGCAACCCGCTCATTCATCTCACCGTCCAGCGGCTGGCTGGTGGCGATATAAGTGACCGGCAAACCACTGTCGCAGGCAAGCGTTTCGGCGAGACGGCTTTTGCCGGAACGAGCGCCACCGAGGATCAGTTCAAGCATGGATGGCACCTTCGGTTGGCTGAAATTGTTTGGCTGTCAGGCTGCCATCGCGAACAAACCCGCTGCCACAGAAAAGCACATCAGCTGTTGAGCTGGCTTTTGATTTTGCTTTTGATCTCAGGCGCCCCGTAAAACCACGCTGGCCGAACGCAGGTTTGAATCCGTGGGCAACCCGGCAGGACGCCGGGTTAGCCGCGCTGGGCCATGGATGGCCCATCGCGGCGGCCCACGGATTCAAGCCTGTGTTCGGGCACACCGAGCCTAAGCGAGGTGCCGAGTGGTGGGGCGAGAGCCTTTTGGTTACTTTTGGGCTCTTCCAAAAGTGACCCGCTGTAAGAGCGGAACCATAAGCAGCCGTTACCGCAGCAACGGATATGTACACTGAAAAACCGCCATCGGGAGCAAGCCCCCTCCCACATTTGGAACGCGGCGCTTCAGTTGAATAGTGACCGGCTGTCAGGCCGCCATCGCGGGCAAGCCCGCTGCCACAGAAAAGCACATCAGCTTTTGAGCTGGCTTTTGATTTTGCTTGTGATCTCAGGCGCCCCGTAAAACCACGCTGGCCGAACGCAGGTTTGAATCCGTGGGCAACCCGGCAGGACGCCGGGTTAGCCGCGCTGGGCCATGGATGGCCCATCGCGGCGGCCCACGGATTCAAGCCTGTGTTCGGGCACACCGAGCCTAAGCGAGGTGCCGAGTGGTGGGGTGAGAGCCTTTTGGTTACTTTTGGGCTCGTCCAAAAGTGACCCGCTGTAAGAGCGGAACCATAAGCAGCCGTTACCGCAGCAACGGATATGTACACTGAAAAACCGCCATCGGGAGCAAGCCCCCTCCCACATTTGGAACGCGGCGCTTCAGTTAAATAGTGACCGGCTGTCAGGCCGCCATCGCGGGCAAGCCCGCTGCCACAGAAAAGCACATCAGCTTTTGAGCTGGCTTTTGATTTTGCTTTTGATCTCAGGCGCCCCGTAAAACCACGCTGGCCGAACGCAGGTTTGAATCCGTGGGCAACCCGGCAGGACGCCGGGTTAGCCGCGCTGGGCCATGGATGGCCCATCGCGGCGGCCCACGGATTCAAGCCTGTGTTCGGGCACACCGAGCCTAAGCGAGGTGCCGAGTGGTGGGGTGAGAGCCTTTTGGTTACTTTTGGGCTCTTCCAAAAGTGACCCGCTGTAAGAGCGGAACCATAAGCAGCCGTTACCGCAGCAACGGATATGTACACTGAAAAACCGCCATCGGGAGCAAGCCCCCTCCCACATTTGGAACGCGGCGCTTCAGTTGAATAGTGACCGGCTGTCAGGCCGCCATCGCGGGCAAGTCCGCTGCCACAGAGACGCCGTATGTACACCGTCAGATTCCACACAGTTTGCGTAACAACTCGGTATCCAGATGGTTCTCGACCAAATCCGCCAACCGCTCGATATCGCGCTCACGCAACGCGTGGTAATCCACCTCCTGCACATCCGGCAACCCGGCCCAACGCAGCAAGGCGCTGCACGCGGCGGGAGTTTCGAACAATCCGTGCAAGTAGGTGCCGAGAATTTGCCCGTCAGCACTGAGCGCGCCATCACTGCGCCCATCATCGAGCAGCACCGCAGCACGCGACAGCCCGTCACCCGACGTCACCCCCGCATGAATCTCATAGCCACTGACCTCAGCGTCCTCCAACAACAGCCGCCCACGCACATTGCGCAACTGCTTTTCTTCTTCAAGCGTGGTGGTGAACCCCAGCAACCCCAGCCCATCACTGGACCCCGCCGCCCCTTCCAGCCCAAGCGGGTCATGCACCTGCTCGCCGAGCATCTGCAAACCACCGCAAATCCCCAGCACCTTGCCGCCATAGCGCAAATGCCGCGCTACGGCGCTGTCCCAGCCATTGGCGCGCAGGTACGCCAAGTCACTGCGCACACTTTTCGAGCCTGGCAGGATGATCAGGTCCGCGGCCGGGATCGGCTGGCCCGGCCCCACGAACTGCAAATCTACCTGGGGATGCAGGCGCAACGGGTCGAAATCCGTATGGTTGCTGATGCGCGGCAACACCGGCACCACCACCTTGAGCACCTGCGCAGCCTTGTCGATCTGGCGCCGGTCGATGCCGTCCTCGGCCTCCAGGTGCAGGTCCATCACATAAGGCAACACGCCCACCACCGGTTTGCCGGTGCGCGCCTGCAGCCAATCCAGCCCCGGCTGCAGCAGCGCGATGTCGCCGCGAAAGCGGTTGATGATGAAGCCCCGAACCCGCGCCTGTTCGCTGGGCGAGAGCAATTCCAGGGTGCCCACCAGGTGGGCGAACACGCCGCCACGGTTGATATCGGCGATCAGCAGCACCGGGCAATCCACCGCCTCGGCAAAGCCCATGTTGGCGATGTCGTTGGCGCGCAGGTTGATCTCTGCCGGCGACCCCGCGCCTTCCACCATCACCACCGGGTAAGCTGCGCTCAGGCGTGCGTGAGAGGCCAGCACCGCCTGCATCGCGATGGCTTTGTAATCGTGATAGGCCACCGCGTTCATGCTGGTGACGGCGCGGCCATGGATGATGACCTGGGAACCGGTGTCGCTGTTGGGTTTGAGCAACACCGGGTTCATGTCGGTGTGGGGCGCCAGGCGCGCGGCCTGGGCCTGTACGGCCTGGGCACGGCCGATCTCGCCGCCTTCGGCGGTCACGGCGCTGTTGAGGGCCATGTTCTGCGGCTTGAACGGCGCCACCGCCACGTCCTGGCGCACCAGCCAGCGGCACAGCGCGGTCACCAGGGTACTTTTGCCGGCATCGGAGGTGGTGCCCTGCACCATCAGCGTACTCATGCGGTCTCCCGGTAAGCGGCCAGGGCCGTATCGAGGCGCAGCCAGTCGGCCTCGGTGTCGGGCAGGCCGAAGCGCAGGCTGCTGTTGTGGACAAACAGGCGCAGCAGGATGCCGCGCTGGGCCATGAATTCGTGCAGCCGTTCGGCGTGCGTCGTGATCAACCACTGGAACAGAGCGCAGCCGCCCTGAGGTTGAAAGCCGTGGCGCTCGAGCAGGGCAAACAAACGCTGAGCGGCCTCGACACACCGCGCACGCTGGCGCGTATGCCCGTCGCTGTCACGCAGACATGCCTGACCCAGCACGCGCGTCGGCCCGCTGACGGCCCAGGGACCGACCTGCTCGGCGAGCAACTTGAGCAACCGCCGCTCGGCCAGGACAAAGCCAAGCCGCACACCGGCCAGGCCGAAGAACTTGCCGAATGAACGCAGCACGATCAACCCGACCTGATGGGCATGGCCTGCCAGGCTCAGGTGCGGGGTGACGTCCATGAACGCTTCGTCCACCACCAGCCAGCCACCGCGTTGCGCCAGGCGGGCGTGCCAATCGAGCAGACGTTGCGGGCTCAGGTTCAACCCGGTGGGGTTGTTCGGGTTGACCACCACCAGCACATCGAGGCTGTCGAGAAAGAAGTCGACTTCCTGCTCCTGCACTTCGCGCACCACATACCCGGCGCGACGCCAGGCCTCGGCATGTTCGGCATAACACGGCGACAACACGCCGACCTTGCCGGAGCGACGCAGGCGCGGCAGTAGCTGGATGGCCATCTGGGAACCGGCCACAGGCAACACATGCGCCGCGCCGTAATACTCGCTGGCGGCCAACTCCAGGCCATCGTCGGTTTCCGGCAGGCGCGCCCAGGCCCGCAGCGGGATCTCGGGGATCGGCCATGGCCACGGCGCCAGGCCGCTGGACAGGTCGAGCCACTGATCTTCGGCAATACCGTATTGAATGGCCGCCTTGCGCAGCCGTCCGCCGTGCTCAAGCATAAAATTGCGCCCCCGCGCACAGGATCAGCAGCCACAACCATACGCCGCGTTGCACCAGTTGCCAGCCCCGCTCGATGGCATCGGCATCCGCCGGCGGGCCTTCGCCCAGCGGTGGACGCTGGTGCAGCTCGCCGTGATAAATCGCCGCACCGCCAAGCGCCACGCCCAGCGCGCCCGCGCCGGCCGCCATCACCGGGCCAGCGTTGGGGCTGTCCCAGGTCAGACCCTGGGTGCGCCAGCACTTGAGCGCCAGGCGGGTCTTGCCCAGCACGGCGTAGGTCAAGGCCACCAGCCGTGCGGGAATATAGTTGAGCACATCGTCAATTCTGGCCGCCGCCCAGCCGAAGCGCTCGAAGCGTTCAGTGCGGTAGCCCCACATCGCGTCCAGCGTATTGCTCAGACGATAAAGCACCACGCCCGGCACGCCGGCAACCACAAACCAGAACAGTGCGGCAAATACCGCGTCGCTGCCGTTTTCCAGCACCGATTCGGTGGCGGCGCGGGCGACGTCGGTGGCGTCCAGTTCGGCGGTCTCGCGGCTGACCAGGTAGCTCACCCGTGTGCGCGCCTCAACCAGGTCATCGCTGCGCAGGGCCTGGGCCACGGGCATCACATGTTCGCCCAGGCTGCGCATGCCCAGGGCGCAGTACAACGCGAGGATCTCCAGCGCCCAGCCAATGTAGGGCGCCCATGACAACGCGGTGGCCAGCAGGGTCAACGGCACCACTGCGATCACCCAGGCGGTCACGCCATGGCTGCGCCAGCCGCGTCCACCGCTGTTGAAGCGTTGCTCGATACGCCCGGCGAAGTTGCCAAACGCCACCAGCGGATGCCAGCGCCGGGGCTCACCCAGCAGCGCGTCCAGCGCCACCGCAGCGACGCACAGCAAGGCCACACTCATTGACGCACTCCCCACGCATTTTCATACAGCATGTCACTCAACGGTTGTGGCTCGCGCCAGCCTTCGAGCTGCAGCATCGGCGCCGGATAAAATTCGGCGACCGGGCCCAGGCACAACACGGCCAGGGGTTTGGCGCCCGGCGGCAAGCCCAGCAGGTCGGCCAGGGCCCGGGGCTCGAACAGCGACACCCAGCCCATGCCCAACCCTTCCACCCGCGCTGCCAGCCACAGGTTCTGGATCGCGCAGGACAGCGAGGCCATGTCCATTTCCGGCAAGGTGCGACGGCCGAAGATATGCCGCTCACGGTCATCCATCAGCGCCGCCACCAGCACTTCGGCGCAGTCATGAATGCCTTCGACCTTGAGCTTCATGAACTGGTCGGAACTCTCCCCCAGAGCCTGGGCGGTGCGCACGCGTTCCTCTTCCACCAGTTGCTGAATCCGCCCGCGCAACGAGCGGTCGCTGATACGGATAAACCGCCACGGCTGCATCAGGCCGACACTGGGGGCCTGGTGTGCGGCCTGGAGCAGGCGCTGCAATAATTCGGGTGTGACCGTGCCGCCGCTGAAGTGGCGCATGTCGCGGCGTTCGGCGATGGCGCGGTAGACGGCGTCGCGTTCGGCCTGGGGGAATGCGTGATCGGTCATGGCCCAGTCGCGGGCAAACCCGCTCCCACCGTTTGATCTGTGAACGCTGTCTTGAGGTCCGGCGCAAAAAGCGCGGCCACCGCCGCCGGATTCGACGGAAAGTAAAAGTGCACATAGGAAGCGGTCATCCGTCCCTGTCGATACACCGCCTCGGCGCCGCGCCCGCCATTGGGGCTCAGGCCACGGGCGATCGGCTGCCACTCGGTGCTGGTCAAGGAATGGTGATAGGTGTGCCCGCGCAACGTGCCCTCCGGCAGCTCGACACTCTGCAGCGCCAGCGCTGCCAGTTTTTTCTGCATCACCGCGTCGCCCTGCAACAGGCCCACCAGTTCGGCGCGGGTGCCGTCGACGTCGGTGAGCGAGTCGAGCAGGTACAACATGCCGCCACACTCGGCGAGCAAGGGTTTGTTCGCCGCGTGATGGGCGCGAATGGACGCGAGCATCGAGGTATTGTGCGACAGCGCCTGGTGGTGCAGTTCCGGGTAACCACCGGGCAGGTAGAGGCTGTCGGCCTCAGGCAGCTGGCTATCGTGGAGCGGAGAAAAGAACGTCAGCTCGGCACCCATCGCCCGCAACAGGTCCAGGCTGGCGCCATAGGTGAAGGCAAACGCTTCGTCCCGAGCGATGGCAATGCGCACGCCGGCGAGCAGCGGCTCGGCCTCGATCACTTCAGGCACGGCAAAGGTCACTGACGGCGGCACCGCCACTTCGCAACTGCTGCCCAGCGCCTGGGCGGCGGCGTCCAGGCGCGCGTCGAGGTCATTGAGTTCACTGGCCTGCACCAGTCCCAGGTGGCGGCTGGGCAGTTCGATACCGGTCTCGCGGGACAGCGCGCCGTACCAGCGCAGGCCCTCGGTGAGGCTGCCTTCGAGCAGTTGCGCATGGCGCAGGGTACCGACCCGGTTGGCCAGCACGCCGGCGAACGGCAGGTCCGGCTGGTAGCGCGCCAGGCCCAGGGCCAGTGCGCCGAAGGTCTGGGCCATGGCCGTGCCGTCGATCACGCCGAGCACCGGCACGCCGAAATGTCGCGCCAGGTCGGCGCTGGAGGGCGTGCCGTCGAACAGGCCCATGACGCCTTCAATCAGAATAAGGTCGGCCTCGCCCGCCGCTTCCCACAACAGGCGGCGACTTTCCTGCTCGCCCACCATCCACATGTCCAACTGATACACCGGCGCACCGCTGGCGCGCTCGTGGATCATTGGGTCGAGGAAGTCCGGGCCGCACTTGAACACGCGCACCTTGCGCCCAAGGTTGCGGTGCAAGCGGGCCAGGGCAGCCGTCACAGTGGTTTTGCCCTGGCCGGACGCCGGTGCGGCGATCAGTACGGCCGGGCAATGACGGGGCTGATTCAAAGTTCGACGCCCTTCTGAGCCTTGATACCGGCCTGGAATGCGTGCTTGAGCATGCCCATTTCGGTGACGGTATCGCCCATTTCAATCAGCTCGGGCTTGGCGCCACGGCCGGTGACCACTACGTGTTGCATCGGCGGGCGGGCCTGCAGGTCGCTGAGGACCTGATCGAGGTTGAGGTAGCCGTGCTTGAGGGCGATGTTCAGTTCGTCCAGCACCACCAGGCCAATGGAGGCGTCTTGCAGCATCGCCCGGGACACCGCCCAGGCGGCCTCGGCGGCGGCGATGTCGCGCTGGCGGTCCTGGGTTTCCCAGGTGAAGCCTTCGCCCATCACGTGAAAGCGCACCTGCTCGGGGAAGCGGCGGAAGAACATCTCTTCGCCGGTGCTGAAACGCCCCTTGATGAACTGCACCACACCGCACTGCATGCCATGGCCCATGGCGCGGGCCAGCATGCCGAAGGCCGAGCTGCTCTTGCCTTTACCGTTGCCGGTGAGCACCAGTAACAGGCCGCACTCATTCGGCGAGTTGGCGATGCGCTCGTCGATCACGGCTTTTTTGCGCAGCATGCGCGCCAGATGGCGCTCGTCGCGTTCGGGGGAATCGGTCATGGCAGCTCTCCGTTGGGGCTGGACAAAAACGGCGGGCAGGAAACAAGCGCATACAGACAGCCAAGCATCGCCCACCGTGATGCTGTTGAATGTTCAAGGCCGGTCTCCGGACTCATGAGCGGCGCCTGCACGTATCAAGCGCAGGCAGGCCGGCGGCGCGCCTTCCCATATCGCGCACGATACAGTGGCAAACAGCACCGTTTTGACTCATTTACCGTTGCGGGGGCAGCGCCGGGATCGCGGCAGCACTGTGTACAAGTGCGCTCACTCACCGGCTTCCCTGTTTCACTCTGTCGACGCACGCGCCACGGAGCACCTGGAACAAGCGGCGAAGGTTAGTGGGTTGGGGGGGGAGCGTCAATTAAAGCTGGCCTGGCACTTGAACCATCCCGCGCAGGCAATCCTCTACCCTTACAGGCATTCAGGAGAAAATCATGCATAAAACAAGACTCGCCTTACTCATCATGCTCGCCGGCACCCTCGCCGCCTGCGGTGAAAGCTCGACGTTGCAGGTCTCGGATGGCACCGGGCCGTCGCCCAAATTGCCGCAGCCGAACAAGACGCTGATCCCCACCGTGAATATCGCACCGGCCATCGGCTGGCCTGAAGGCGCCAAGCCGACGGCCGCCGCCGGTACTCAGGTGGCCGCGTTCGCCGAAGGCCTGGACCACCCGCGCTGGCTGTATGTGTTGCCCAATGGCGACGTGCTGGTGGCCGAAACCAACGCGCCGCCCAAGCCGGATGATGCCAAGGGCATTCGCGGCTGGGTGATGGAGAAAGTCATGGGCCGCGCCGGCGCCGGCGTGCCAAGCCCGAACCGCATCACCCTGCTGCGCGATGCCGACCATGACGGTGTGGCCGAGACACGCACGGTGTTCCTGGAAAATCTCAACTCGCCATTCGGCATGACCCTGGTGGGCAACGACCTCTACGTGGCCGACTCGGACAAACTGCTGCGCTTTGCCTATCAGCCTGGTGAAACCGCGATCAAAACCCAGGGCGCCACGGTGGTGGACTTGCCGGGTGGCCCGCTGAATCACCACTGGACGAAAAACGTGGTGGCGAGCAAGGACGGCAGCAAGCTGTACGTGAGCGTCGGCTCCAACAGTAACGTCGGCGAAAACGGCCTGGAAGCCGAACAAGGCCGCGCAGCGATCTGGGAAGTTGACCGCGCCACCGGCCAGCACCGGATTTTCGCCTCGGGCCTGCGCAACCCCAACGGCATGGCCTGGGAACCGCAAAGCGGCAAACTGTGGACGGCAGTCAACGAGCGCGACGAAATCGGCAGCGACCTGGTGCCGGATTACATCACTTCGGTCAAGGATGGCGGCTTTTATGGCTGGCCGTTCAGTTACTACGGTCAGCATGTGGATGTGCGCGTGACGCCGCAGAACCCGGAGCTTGTGGCCAAGGCCATTGCGCCGGACTACGCCGTGGGCCCGCATACCGCGTCCCTGGGACTGACCTTTGCCGAAGGCAGCAAACTCCCGGCGCCGTTCAGCAACGGCGCGTTCATCGGCCAGCACGGCTCGTGGAACCGCAAGCCGCACAGTGGCTACAAGGTGATCTTCGTGCCGTTCGAAGGCGGGCAACCCAAGGGGCAGCCGGTGGACGTGCTGACCGGCTTCCTCGACAAGGACGAGAAAGCCATGGGTCGGCCGGTGGGCGTGGTGATCGATCAGCAGGGGGCTCTGCTGGTGGCTGATGATGTGGGGAATAAGGTGTGGCGGGTTTCAGCAGCTAAATAAACGCCGCGAAAAAATGTGAGAGGGGCTTGCCCCGATAGCAGTGGGTCAGTCAATGAATTCCTGGACTGATGCACCGTCATCGGGAGCAAGCCCCTCCCCCATATGGATCCTGGTTTCAGCGTTAAGGGTTGCGCGCCAGATGCTCGGCCGGCAATACGCGCTTGGCGCTCAGGTACGCATTCTGCCAATACGCCTTGGACAGGGTATCCAACTTCACTGTGCCGCCGGTTTGCGGCGCGTGCACGAAACGACCTTCACCCACGTAGATGCCCGCATGGCTGACGCGGGAACCGCCGCCGGTGGCGAAGAACAGCAAATCACCGGTCTGCAGGTTCTGTTCACTCACGTCCTGGGCGCGCATCACGATCAGTTCGCGGGTGGTACGCGGCAGGGAAATGCCGGCGGCATCACGATAGACGAACCCGATCAGGCCACTGCAATCGAACCCCGAGTCCGGCGTATTACCGCCCCAGCGATACGGTGTGCCAACCAGGCCGAGTGCACGGAAAAGCACGTCTTCGGCCGCAGGCGAGAAACTCTGGGTGGCAGCGTAGTTGAACACCGGCTTGGGCTTGACGGCGACAGGCGCCGGCGGCGGTGGACGGCTTGCGCAGGCGCTGAGCAGCGCGGCGCAAACAAGAAGCATGAGGCGGGCCGAGGTCGACATGGGCAGAACAATCCTGGTCTGGATGCGGCTTTCGCTGCCGAACGCTGAAAACCAGAACGCGCAAGCAAAGCTCGCGCGAACGGATTACAACAATGTCCAGGGATTCTAGCGCTTACGCGTCAAACTTCAAGTATCACTTTAACTTTACTTACTGGCGGTCACTGTGGACGGGGCCATGGCCAGTGCGCGCTTGGCTTCAATGAAGGTCTTGCTCCAGTAACTGTCGCCCAGGCTGTCGACTCGAACACCGCCACTGCGACGGCTGCTGGAGTGGATAAACTGGTTATCGCCCAGGTAGATACCGGCGTGGCTGACACGACCACGGCCCGCTGTACTGAAGAAAAGCAGATCGCCAGGCTTGAGGTTGTTGCGCGCGATCAACGGTGCTTTCACGTTGATCATTTCGCGCGTCGAGCGTGGCAGATTCATGCCCGCCTCTTCACGAAACAGATAACCGATGAAACCGCTGCAATCGAAACCGGCTTCAGAGGTACCGCCGAAACGGTAACGGGTACCGATCAGCGACATGCCGCGTTCGAGGATGCTGTCGGCCAGCACCGGAAGCTGGTAAGGCTTGCTGCCGGAGAAATCGGTCAGCTCTTTTTCGGTTGCCAGCTCTTCTTCGTAAACAGAAGCAGACTGAGCAGCAACGAATTTTGCCTGGCTTTGAACCTGTGGTTTTTGCTGGACAGCCACTTGCTGGGGCTGGGAGGCGCAACCAAACAACAGGGTGACAAGTGCGAGAGGCACGAGGGGTGCGAAGCGATTTAGCATGGGCACGACCGTGGCTGGTATGTAAAGAAGCCGAGACTATGCCCGCTATCGGATCGATTTGCAAATTCAATCGAGGTCTATGTGACTTGGCGATTGGACTGCGCCATCTAAGCCGTAATTCCATTTAATGAGCACAATGCGTAGCCGGCGAGGCTAAAACGCAGGATTTCTGGCGCCTGAAAAATGCCGAAACGTTGCGAATCAAACGGTTACCAGCCCAACGTCTCTTTGAGAAAAGGGATCGTCAATTTTCTTTGTGCCTGCAGGGAGGCCTGGTCAAGTTGTTCGAGCAAATCGAACAACGCGCTCATGCTGCGGGTGCCACGGGTGAGAATAAAATGCCCGACTTCGTCGGTAAGGTGCAGGCCGCGACGCGATGCACGCAATTGCAGGGCACGCAATTTGTCTTCGTCGGACAAGGGACGCATCTGAAAGATCAGCGCCAGGGTGAGGCGTGACTTGAGGTCGGCCAGTTTGACCGGCAATTCCCGGGGCGAGGTGGACGCCGCGATCAGCAGGCGCCTGCCGCTGTCACGCAGGCGGTTGAACAGATGGAACAAGGCTTCTTCCCACTGCGCTTTGCCGGCGATGGCCTGCAGGTCATCCAGGCACACCAGTTCGTATTGCTCAAGGTTGTCGAAAATGCCGATGCCACGGTCCATCAGCTCGGCCAGTGGCAGATACACCGCCGGCTCGCCCATCTGCTCGAAGCGCAGGCACGCGGCCTGCAACAGATGGGTACGTCCCACGCCATGTTTGCCCCACAGATAGATCAGGCTTTCCGTCCACCCGGCGTCGGCTTCGCATAGACGCTCGACATAGCCGAGTGCTGCGGCATTGGCGCCTGGGTAGTAATTGATAAAGGTTGCGTCATCACGCAGACGCACACCTAGGGGCAGCTGAATCGGTTTCATGCTGACTGAACGGCTCCCATCGAACCGCTAGTGGCCTCTGTGTAAAGTTGGCAAAGTCTATACCCGTGACGCCGGGCGCACAATGCAGCAGACCACAAGCAAAATCAAAGGTTTGCGTTAACCTGCCGGTTTATACGGAGTGTTTGACGCGCCCACCTCATAAACAACAAACCCGGCCATGAGCCGGGTTTGTCGCACTGCGATTACAGCTCGGGGTCTTCGACGCCCGTGTACACATCCGAATCCTTGTACAGCACGTGCACATGGCGCACCAACACCATGATCACTGCCGCCACGGGCAAAGCCAGCAGGATGCCGGTAAAACCGAACAGCTCACCGCCCGCCAGGATCGCAAAGATAACCGCCACCGGGTGCAGGCCGATCCGATCGCCCACCAGCAAGGGCGTCAGCACCATGCCTTCGAGGGCCTGGCCGACCATGAACACCGCGACAATCCCCAGCATCGGGTACAGGTCGCCGCCGAACTGGAACAACCCGGCCACCAGCGCCGCGCCGATCCCGATCACAAAGCCCATGTAGGGCACAATGGCCGCCAGACCCGCGATCAGGCCGATCAACAGGCCCAGCTCCAGGCCGATGGCCATCAGCCCGGCCGCGTAGATGATGCCCAGTGCCAGCATCACCAACAACTGGCCACGCACGAATGCACCCAGCACCTCATGGCACTCTGCTGCCAGTGATACCACGCGCTCCTCGCTGTCTCGCGGCAGCAGGCCGCGAATCTTGGCCATCATGATGTCCCAGTCGCGCAGCAGGTAAAACGCCACCACCGGAATCAACACCAGATTCGTCAGCCAGCCGATCAGCGCCAGGCTGGAAGCGGTGGCCTGACTGAGCACCACACCGACGATGTCGGTGGTCTGGCCCATATGCTCGCTGATCGCGGCCTTGACCTTGTCGAACTTCCAGAACCCTTCCGACAGCCCCAGCCTGGTCTGAGCCCACGGCATCGCCGTGTGTTGCAGCCAGTCGAGCATCTGCGGCGCCAGCTCGTACAAGCGAAACAGCTGCTTGGCCAGCATCGGCACCAGCACCAGCACCAGCGCGGTGATGATCAACGTGAACAGCGCAAACACCGTCACCACGCCCAGGGTCCGCGACAGGCCGAGCTTTTCCAGGCGATCCACGACCGGATCGAACAGATAGGCGAGCAACAACGCGACCAGGAACGGCGTCAGGATCGAATGCAGCAGGAACACAAAAACGCACAGCAGGACAATCCCGCCAAGCCACACCCAACGACGCGTATCCGCCATACACCACTCCAATTGCTTCTATATAAGGAAGAACATTTACCAACGAAAACGCAGTTGCGCCTGAGGTTCAGGTGCCGCTGCGGGTTGCGTGCCATCAACTGCGGGTGGCTGAACCGGAGCTTCACCTGCGGGAATTTCCTGCAGCCTGGCCAGGCTCAGTTGGGTGCGCAATTGATCGGCACTGCCATTGACGCGATACACAATGCGATTGCCGTCCACCCACTGCGGCTGGCCGCCAAAAGGTTCCAGCAGGTGAGCGAGCGAGGCGTAACGCTCCAGGTTCATGCCCTGCACTTCCAGCAACTGTTCGGTGGTCACGCCCGGCTTGACGGCAAAGCGCGGCGCGAGCTTCTGGCTGACGGCCAGCAGCACCGCGTCGGCAACCGCAGCGGTGTCGGCGCCTTGCGCGGTGCCCTGCTCGCTTTTATCGCCCAGCCACAGCCGCCATTTGGCCTGCCACTGGCTGCCTTCCTGGCGCGCATGCACCGCGAGCAACGCGTCGGCGCCATAGCGCTCGGAAGCGGCGCGCAACGGCGTGGCGTCGGCGCCTTCCAGATTCGGCGCGGTAGCAACCACCTGTTCATCCAGATCACCCAACGGCAGGCGCAGCGGCAGGCCGCGATGCTGTGCGGCACGGCGCAGCGCCTGGGCGACGGGCTGTCCATCACCGACCAGGCTGCTGCCGTCGGTGGAATCGTTCAGCCACCAGCCAAGGATCGACGGGCGATTGCTGCCCCAGATCGACAGGCCCGCGTCACGCAGCGCGCGGTCAGTACTGACCGGGTCGAAATCCACCTGCAGGCTTTCCGGCGGGCCGGCGTCGTAACCGTATTGCGTGATGATTTGCTGCGGGTCCTTGCGGATTGCCGCCAGGCCCGGGCCTTCGGCGGCCTTGGCGTCGCCGGTCAGGCGAATCACCAGGGTCTGCACCGCGCGCTGGGTGGCCTGGTCGCGCTCCTGGGGCGACTGGCTGCTGACAGGTTCCAGCACTTGATAGAGGCCATTGAGGGTTTCGGCATGACTCGCCAGGCTGAACAACGACAAACAGCCTACAAAAAAGAATTTACACAAACGCATGGAAGATTCCCGAACGACAAATTTAGCGGGTGGAACAGACCGCGCGCACCCGGTTCAGCCAGGCTGTGACCACAGTGATTGATAAAACATTCACAGGGTTGCGGTAAGTTTTCGTACTGTCACAACGATAGCTTGCTCAAGGCTATACCTTAATACGCACCAAGGCAGGGCCGCTGAGCATTTTTTTAATCGGCCTTTTTTAGCCTATATGGCCCTGCCCGTCGGCCCGAGGATGGCCGCTGCCCCTCAAGCCTGATAAAATCGCGCGCCTTCGCAGACCGTCAACGTCGAGGCCTTTTCACAAACGCCGCCGTCGGCTCGGTCGTTACCCAGAAATCCCCCCTAAAGGCCTGGATCATGAGCAAGCAACCCTCCCTGAGCTACAAGGACGCCGGTGTAGACATCGACGCCGGTGAAGCATTGGTCGAACGCATCAAGAGCGTCGCCAAGCGCACTGCGCGCCCCGAAGTCATGGGCGGCCTGGGCGGTTTTGGCGCCCTCTGCGAAATCCCGGCCGGCTACAAGCAGCCTGTGCTGGTGTCCGGCACCGACGGCGTGGGCACCAAGCTGCGTCTGGCGCTGAACCTGAACAAGCACGACACCATCGGCATCGACCTGGTCGCCATGTGCGTCAACGACCTGGTGGTGTGCGGCGCCGAGCCGCTGTTCTTCCTCGACTACTATGCCACCGGCAAGCTGAACGTAGACACCGCGGCACAGGTGGTGACCGGTATCGGCGCCGGCTGCGAATTGTCGGGTTGCTCCCTGGTCGGCGGCGAAACCGCTGAAATGCCCGGCATGTACGAAGGCGAAGACTACGACCTGGCCGGTTTCTGCGTGGGTGTGGTGGAAAAAGCCGAGATCATCGACGGCTCCAAAGTCGCTGCTGGCGACGCCCTGCTCGCCCTGCCATCCTCCGGCCCGCACTCCAACGGCTACTCGCTGATCCGCAAGATCATTGAAGTGTCCGGCGCCGACATCGAAAACACCCAGCTCGACGGCAAGCCGCTGACCGACCTGCTGATGGCCCCGACCCGCATCTACGTCAAGCCGCTGCTCAAGTTGATCAAGGACACCGGCGCGGTAAAAGCCATGGCCCACATCACCGGCGGCGGCCTGCTGGACAACATTCCGCGCGTGCTGCCAAAAGGCGCCCAGGCGATTGTCGACGTAGCCAGCTGGCAGCGCCCGGCAGTCTTCGACTGGCTGCAGGAGCAGGGCAATGTGGACGAGACCGAGATGCACCGCGTACTCAACTGCGGCGTGGGCATGGTCATCTGCGTGGCACAGGAACACGTTGAGACGGCGCTGAACGTCTTGCGTGAAGCCGGCGAGCAGCCTTGGGTGATCGGCCAGATCGCCACTGCCGCGCAAGGCGCAGCCCAGGTCGAACTGAAGAACCTCAAGGCTCACTGATGCCTCGGACCTGTAATGTCGTGGTGCTGCTTTCCGGCACCGGCAGCAACTTGCAGGCCTTGATCGACAGCACGCGCACCGGCGACAGCCCGTTGCGCATCGCTGCGGTGATTTCCAATCGCAGCGATGCCTACGGCCTGCAACGCGCCAGGGACGCCGGCATCGACACCCGCTCGCTGGATCACCAGGCATTCGACGGTCGCGAGGCCTTCGACGCGGCCTTGATCGAACTGATCGACGCCTTCAAACCCCAACTCGTGGTCCTGGCCGGTTTCATGCGCATCCTCAGCGCTGACTTCGTGCGGCACTACGCTGGGCGCCTGCTCAATATCCACCCTTCCCTGCTGCCCAAATACAAAGGCATGCACACTCACCAGCGCGCGCTTGACGCCGGCGACAGCGAGCACGGCTGCAGCGTGCACTTTGTCACCGAGGAACTCGATGGCGGACCTCTGGTCGTACAGGCAGTGGTTCCGGTAGAGTCGGGTGACTCGGCGCAGAGCCTTGCGCAACGGGTTCATGCCCAGGAACACAGAATTTACCCACTGGCTGTTCGCTGGTTTGCCGAGGGTCGGTTGATTCTCGGTGAACAGGGTGCATTATTGGACGGTCAGTTACTCGCGGCCAGCGGCCACTTGATTCGAACTTAGGAGATTTTATGCGTCGCGCCCTGCTCTTCGCTTTTGCGCTGTTCGCCTTGCCTGCCGTGCAGGCAGCAGACCTTCACCCTTTCTCCGCCAGCTACACCGCCGACTGGAAACAGTTGCCCATGAGCGGTTCGGCCGAACGCAGCCTGACCAAGAATGACAACGGCTCCTGGACCTTGAACTTCAAGGCTTCCATGATGATCGCCAGCCTCACCGAAACCAGCGTGATCCGTTTCGACAAGGACGCCCTGCAGCCGGTCAGCTACAGCTTCGAACGTGGCGGCCTGGGCAAATCGAAGAAGGTCAACCTGGACTTCGACCAGAGCGCCAAGAAAGTCACCGGCTTTGAAAACAAGGACCCGGTGAACGTCACCCTGGAAAGCGGCATGCTCGACAAGTCGACTTACCAGTTGGCCCTTCAACGTGACGTGGCCGCCGGCAAGAAAAGCATGAGCTACCGCGTCGTCGAAGGCACGGACGTCGACACTTATGACTTCCGAGTGATTGGCCCGGAAAAGGTCCAGACCAAGGTAGGCGCCATTGACGCGATCAAGGTCGAGCGCGTGCGTGACCCGTCGCAGAGCAAGCGCATCACCCAGATGTGGTTCGCCAAGGATCTGGGCGGCGTGCTGGTGGCGTTGCGTCAGGTTGAGACGGACGGCAAGGAATACAACATCATGCTGCAGGATGGCACTGTTGATGGCCAGGCCATCAAAGGCAGCTGATCGGCAGATTGAACAAAGAGCCTCGCTGAATGCGGGGCTTTTTTTTGCCTGGAATCTGGGTGCTGAAGCTTATATCGCTATCGGGAGCAAGCCCCCTCCCACACGTGGAAGGCATTCCACATGTGGGAGGGGGCTTGCTCCCGATGGCCATGACAGGGCCAACGCAAAATGAAACTTTTGTCATAAAACCCCTTCGCCTACGACCAAGCACCACGGATTACGCGGCCTGCAGCACTGTTGCGTGTCGTGCAATAAATTGTTGCGCGCAAAGACTGTTTACTTAGCAAGCTAACAAAACATATAACAAAGGCCTGCGACGACTTGCCGCAGATCCACCCGAGATTGGAGCAAGCAGATGACTGTAAAAGTGACTGAACGCGACGACGAACATATGTCCCATGAAGCTCTGGGCCACGGGATTCATATCTGGGATGTCCATCAACAAGACCTGTTGGTCGGCATGTTTCACAATGAAAGCGACGCTCATAACTATAAGAACGAGCTGGAAACGCTTGAACTGAAACGCCAGGCACAGAGTTCCTGAAACACTGAAATCTCGCAGGCACCCGGCCCCACACAGCAGCTGGCGTGCCTGCAAAGAAAAACCCCGCCTTGTGAGCGGGGTTTTTCGTGTCTACAGCCTTACCACATCAGATCGTCCGGGATCTGGTAGGCGGCGTACGGATCATCCTCGTCCGGCACCTGGCTTTCGGTGAGGATATTGAGCTGCACGATACGCTCCGGCGCGCGCTCCTGGATCTTCAGCGCCGCTTCGCGTGGGATCACCTCGTAGCCACCGCCGTGGTGCACGATGGCCAGGGAGCCGTTGCTCAGCTTGTTGCGCATCAACGTGTTGACCGACAGGCGCTTGACCTTCTTGTCGTCCACGAAGTTGTAGTAGTCCTCGGTGGTCAGCTTGGGCAGGCGCGAGGTCTCGATCAGTTGCTTGACCTGCGCCGTACGGGCCTTGGCCTCGGCTTTTTCCTGCTGCTGCCGGTTCAGTTCCTGATCACGCTTGACCTTCTCGGCATGCGCCTCGGCCGCCAGACGGGCCTGGGTGTCATCCACCTCGGCCTGGCCCTTGTGGACCAGGCGCTGCTGCTTCTGTTTCTCTTTGCCGACCTGCTTGGCCTGCTTTTGGTTGACCAGACCTGCTTTGAGCAACTGGTCGCGAAGGGAAAGGCTCATGGTGCTTACTCACTTAGGCAACTGCTCAACCGCAGCTGGACACATTCTTTTCCTGACGCTTGGCTTCGCCCCACAGGGTGTCCAAGGTTTCGAGGGTGCAATCTTCTATGGGTTGATGCGTATCGCGCAATGCCTGTTCGATAAATCGGAAACGTCGTTCGAACTTGGCATTGGCCCCGCGCAGGGCGGTTTCCGGGTCGACCTTGAGGTGACGGGCCAGATTGACTGCGGCAAACAGCAGGTCACCGACCTCATCGGCGATCGCAGCCGGGTCGTTGGCGGCCATGGCTTCGAGCACTTCATCGAGCTCTTCGCGCACGTTGTCCACCACCGGCAAGGCGGACGGCCAGTCGAAACCGACCTGGCTGGCGCGCTTTTGCAATTTGGCCGCACGGGACAGTGACGGCAGCGCCGTGGGCACATCATCGAGCAGGGACAGCTGCTGCGGCGCGTCGGACTTCTCTGCACGCTCCTCAGCCTTGATCTGCTCCCAGCGCGCCTTGACCTCGTCTTCGCTCAGTTGCGGCACGTCCAGCGGCGCATAGAGATCCCCGGTGGGGAACACGTGGGGATGGCGACGGATCAGCTTGCGGGTGATGCTGTCGACCACACCGGCAAATTCGAAACGCCCGTCTTCGCGTGCCAGCTGGCTGTAATACACCACCTGGAACAACAGGTCGCCCAGTTCACCCTGCAGGTGATCGAAGTCGCCGCGCTCGATGGCGTCGGCCACTTCGTAAGCCTCCTCCAGGGTGTGCGGCACGATCGTGGCATAGGTTTGCTTGATGTCCCACGGGCAGCCGTATTGCGGGTCGCGCAGGCGGTTCATCAGGTGCAGCAGGTCTTCAAGTGAATACATCGGTCTCTTTCCGCTGAAGATCACATGTGGGAGGGAGCAAGCCCCCTCCCACAGGTTTGGTCCGCGCCCATTCAACTGCTTATGGCGTGCGGTTGCGCCGGGTTTCGATGATGTTCGGCAACTGGGAAATCCGCCCCAGCAAACGCCCCAATGCGTCCAACCCCGGAATCTCGATGGTCAGGGACATCAACGCGGTGTTGTCCTCCTTGTTCGAGCGGGTGTTGACCGCCAGCACGTTGATGCGCTCATTGAGCAGCACTTGCGACACGTCGCGCAGCAGACCGGAACGGTCGTAGGCACGAATGATGATATCCACCGGATAAGTGAGCACCGGCACCGGGCCCCAGCTGACCTGGATGATCCGCTCCGGCTCACGCCCGCCCAGTTGCAGCACCGAGGCGCAATCCTGACGGTGAATGCTCACGCCACGGCCCTGGGTGATATAGCCGACAATCGCATCGCCCGGCAGCGGCTGGCAGCAACCGGCGATTTGCGTCATCAGGTTGCCCACACCCTGGATCTGGATATCGCCGCGCTTGCCGGGCTTGTAGCCGGTGGCCTTGCGCGGGATCAGTTCCAGCTGTTCGTTGCCGCGCTCCGGCTCCACCAACTGCTGCGCCAGGTTGACCAGTTGCGCCAGGCGCAGGTCGCCGGCGCCGAGGGCGGCGAACATGTCTTCGGCGATCTTCATGTTGGCCTTTTCGGCCAGCTTGTCGAAGTCCACCTGGGGCAGGCCCAGACGCGCCAGTTCGCGTTCGAGCAAGGTCTTGCCGGCGGCGACGTTCTGATCGCGCGCCTGCAGTTTGAACCAGTGGACGATCTTCGCCCGCGCGCGTGAGGTGGTGATGTAACCCAGGTTCGGGTTCAGCCAGTCGCGGCTCGGCGTACCGTGCTTGCTGGTGATGATCTCGACCTGCTCACCGGTCTGCAGGCTGTAGTTGAGCGGCACGATGCGCCCGTTGATCTTGGCGCCCCGGCAGTTGTGGCCGATCTCGGTGTGCACGCGGTAGGCAAAATCCAGCGGCGTGGCGCCCTTGGGCAAGTCGATGGCATGCCCGTCCGGGGTGAAGATATAAACGCGGTCAGGCTCGATATCCACGCGCAGCTGTTCAGCCAGGCCGCCGATATCGCCGAGTTCTTCGTGCCATTCGAGCACCTGGCGCAACCAGGAAATCTTCTCTTCGTACTGGTTGGACCCGGCCTTGACGTCGGTGCCCTTGTAGCGCCAGTGCGCGCACACGCCCAGTTCCGCCTCTTCGTGCATGGCATGGGTGCGGATCTGCACTTCGAGCACCTTGCCCTCGGGACCGATCACCGCCGTGTGCAGCGAGCGATAGCCGTTTTCCTTGGGGTTGGCTATGTAGTCGTCGAATTCCTTGGGGATGTGCCGCCACAGCGTGTGGACGATACCCAGCGCGGTGTAGCAGTCGCGCATTTCCGGCACCAGCACGCGCACCGCCCGCACATCATAGATCTGGCTGAAGGCCAGGCCCTTGCGCTGCATTTTGCGCCAGATCGAATAGATATGTTTGGCGCGGCCGCTGATGTCGGCATCGACGCCGGTGGCCTGCAGCTCGGTGCGCAACTGGCCCATCACGTCGCTGATAAAGCGCTCGCGGTCCAGGCGCCGCTCGTGCAGCAGCGTGGCGATCTGTTTGTACTGATCGGGTTCAAGGTAGCGAAAGGACAAGTCCTCCAGCTCCCACTTGATATGGCCGATGCCCAGGCGGTGCGCCAGCGGCGCATAAATGTCGAAGACTTCGCGGGCAACGCGGTTGCGCTTTTCGTCGTCGGCGGTCTTCACCGCGCGAATCGCGCAGGTACGTTCGGCCAGCTTGATCAGGGCGACGCGTACGTCGTCGACCATCGCCACCAGCATCTTGCGCAGGTTTTCCACCTGGCCCTGGGTGCCCAGCACCATGGACTGGCGCGGGCTGAGGCTGGCACTGATGGCCGCCATGCGCAGCACGCCGTCGATCAGCTTGGCCACCACCGAGCCAAAGCGCTGGCCGACGGTGGCCAGCTCAATGTGCCCTTCGCGCACGCCGCGATAGAGCACGGCGGCGATCAGCGAATCCTGGTCGAGCTTGAGATCGGCAAGGATCTCGGCGATTTCCAACCCGGTACGAAAGCTTGAGGTGCCTTCGGCCCACAGGTTCTTGGCCGCATTGTCCTGCTGCTCGGACTCACGAGCGAACTCGCAGGCCGCTTTCAAGGCCTCACGGTCCAGTGCCGGATCGACACTGATGGCATGGTCGAGCCATGCCTCCAGATTGATACTGCCGTCGGTGTTGATCGGCTGGTGTGCTCTCACCTGTACCATCTTTATTACCTTCCCTACGACGCACCTTGGATGCGCCGGAATCATCGCCGACCTTGACTGCGAACTCCGTGGCAGTTCATGGGCCCTGGAGAACGCAGGCCGGTCGGATTAAACGGGCATCCTAGCCCGCTTCAAATAACGCCATGGCCTCGACATGTGCCGTCTGCGGAAACATGTCGAGGATCCCGGCACGTTTTAGCCGGTAGCCCTGCCTGACCAACTCAACCGTGTCCCGCGCCAGCGTGGCCGGGTTGCAGGACACATACACCACGCGCCTGGCACCCAGGCTGGCGAGTTTGCGCACAACCTCCTGGGCACCGTCACGGGGTGGGTCCAAGAGTACCGCAGAAAAGCCCTGTTTGGCCCACTCTGCGTCAGTCAACGGCTGGGATAAATCGGCCTGAAAAAACTGCGCATTATGCAAATTGTTGCTGCCAGCGTTGAGTGCGGCGCGGTCCACCATGGTCTGCACGCCTTCCACGGCGACCACTTCACGCACCTGCCCGGCCAACGGCAGGGCAAAATTGCCCAGGCCGCAAAACAGGTCCAGCACCCGCTCATCGGCCTGCGGCGCCAGCCATTGCAACGCCTGGGCGACCATCGCCTCGTTGACCGCGGCATTGACCTGAACGAAGTCTCCCGGCCGGTAGGCCAGCTCCAGGTCCCATGCATCCAGGCGAAACCCCAGGGGTTGATCAGGCTCTACAGGTTCCGGCTTGCCCTCGCCCTGCAGCCACAGCTGGGCGTCATGAAACGCGCAAAACTCCTTGAGCACCAGCAGGTCCGCCTCGGACAGCGGCGCCATATGCCGCAGCAACACGGCAATCGATGACCCGCTAAACAACTCCACATGCCCCAGCGCCTGAGGCTTGCTCAAGCGGCGCAGCATGTTCGGCAGACGCTGCATGATCGGTTGCAAGGCCTGTACCAGCACCGGGCATTCATCAATGCCGACAATGTCCTGGCTGGCCACGGCGCGAAAACCCACCTCGAGCTTTTTCGCCCTGGCATCCCAGCGCACCGCAACCCGCGCGCGCCGTCGATAGCCGAACTCCGGCCCGCTCAAGGGCGCTGCCCACTCCTGCGGTTCAACACCTGCCACGCGGGACAGTTGCTCGGCAAGCATGCGCTGCTTCAGGGCAAGCTGTTCGTCGTGGGGCAAGTGCTGCACGCTGCAACCGCCGCAGCGACCGAAGTGCGCGCAGGGTGCCGGGCGACGCAGTTCGCTGGCGGTGAACACACGTTCAGTACGCGCCTCGACCACCTTGCCGTGAGCGCCCAGAACCCGTGCCTCCACGTCCTCGCCAGCCAGTGCACCGTTGACGAACCAGGTGCGGCCTTCAAAGAACACGATGCCCCGGCCATCGTTGGCCAGGCGCTCGATGGTCAGGCGTTGCTTTTTGCCCACGGGAATCTGTGGCGCCCGGCTGCCGCCCGTCGGTTGGAAGCGCAGGCCTCTCTCATGTTTGGCCATCAGTTGGGTTCGTCGAAGATGCCGGTCGACAGGTAGCGGTCGCCTCGGTCACAGATGATCGCGACGATCACCGCGTTTTCAACTTCCCTGGACAAGCGCAACATGCCGGCCACCGAACCGCCGGACGACACGCCGCAGAAGATGCCTTCTTCACGGGCCAGGCGGCGGGTAGTGTCTTCGGCTTCACGCTGGGCCATGTCGATGATGCGGTCCACCCGCGTCGCGTTGTAAATTTTGGGCAGGTACTCTTGCGGCCAGCGACGGATACCCGGGATCGCCGCGCCTTCCATCGGTTGCAGGCCGACGATCTGGATCGCCGGGTTCTGTTCCTTGAGGTAGCGCGAGTTGCCCATGATGGTGCCGGTGGTACCCATGGAACTGACGAAATGGGTGATGGTGCCGCCAGTCTGGCGCCAGATTTCCGGGCCGGTGGTAGCGTAGTGCGCCTCGGGATTGTCGCCGTTGGCGAACTGGTCCAGCACCTGGCCACGGCCTTCGGACGCCATGCGATCGGCCAGGTCACGGGCGCCTTCCATGCCCTGCTCCTGGGTCACCAGAATCAGCTCGGCACCGTAGGCCGTCATCGCAGCCTTGCGCTCGGCGCTGGAGTTGTCGGGCATGATCAGGATCATCCTGTAGCCCTTGATCGCCGCAGCCATGGCCAGGGCGATCCCGGTGTTGCCTGAGGTCGCTTCGATCAGCGTGTCGCCGGGCTTGATCTGCCCGCGCAGCTCGGCACGGGTGATCATCGACAGCGCCGGGCGGTCCTTGACCGAGCCGGCGGGGTTGTTCCCTTCGAGCTTGAGCAACAGGGTATTGCTGGTTTCACCCGCCATGCGTTGCAAGCGAACCAGAGGCGTATTGCCGACGCAGTCGGCGATTGTAGGGTACTGCAAGGTCATGGCGTATTCGCAATCCAGACTGCGGGGGCGAACATCATACCGGGAAAGGTCGGCGCGCCATATCACGCAAAGTTCGGTACTTATGCCTCAAAGATATAAGCATCAGATCAGCCAATGACAAAGTCCGTCCACTCGCGATCGGTCAACTCCGCCACCAGAGCGTTTTCGGCCGTTGCCCTGGCTGCCTGCAGGGTTTGGACATAGCGCAAGTATTCGCCCTCCGTCATTACAGCGTCTGCAACCTTGTTGCTGGCGATCTCCATCAGTCGATCATAGCCGCGCAGTGTCGTGGCAACACGGCTGCGGTATTTGCGCTTCAGAAACTCCACCCAATGCTCCCTGCTGCGCAGGTGCAGAGGCCAGTTCATGCCCACTTCCTCACGCAAAATGCTGGCACGCAGCGTGTCTACGGAGAGGTTGTCGGGTTGTGCCAAGGGGACGTTGAAGCGTGAAGCAAGCACCAGCGGCAGATCAAGACTCGCCGCCAGAGCGATGCGATAACTGTGGATTCGCGTAAATGCCTGCCAGCGTGTCTGGCCCGGAAAGTGGCGACTGACGTGCTGGCTGATGGAGTCCAACCGACGCAGCGCCCGGTAATAATGCACAAACGCCGGACCGGCGTTTTGTACGTCCGTGGCGAGCATTCGATACGGTAGCCTGAGCAATTCCAGCTCATGCAGGCTCAACAGGCAACCGTCGATTCCTCCGCTCATGTAACCATAGGGCCGCACGGAATAAATCTGCTCCCCTCCCCCGTGAGACAAAGCCTCGTCGACCAACTGCCACACCCGCCGCGTGATCGTTTCGCGCAGGGTGCGATGGCCCACATCAGCGAACAGCGGATAATCAGCGATATTCCCCAACAGCTCGAAAAAATAGTCCGCCATGGGCTGTGCCTGCAACGCCGCCCAGTCCAGTTGCCGCGCCTGGACTTCGCCAGCCGGCAGCAACGCCAACCAACGATCGGCGCGCTGATCGGAAGAGGCGGAAGGCGCCCAAAGCCCGAAATCAATGTCCGGCTGCCCCTGCCGCTCACCGATTCGGCGCAATAGCTGCCGTGCTTCGGGCGAAAGCGGGTTACCCCGCAGGTTCATCGCCCGATGAACGTCAGGGTAGATAAACAAGTCCGTCTCGGCCAATTCCCTGATCGCATTGTTGCGCAGGTCAAAACTGCGCAGTGCCTGTAGGGTCACGGCCCCCAGCGGCAAGCGGTCCAGGCCGCAATTGCGCAGGTTAAGCTCACGCAAGTGCGTCAGCGCATAGAGTGACAGCCGCCGCCCCTGGCCCAGTGGATTGACCGATAAATCAAGGTTCCTCAAACCGGTCAGCGCAGCCAGTCGATAGGTGTCCTGCAGGTTGAACCCGAGCAGGTTATTGGAAAGGTTGAGCACCGCCAGGTGAGCCATCCCGTCGAAATCCGGTAGATGACTGAGGCGGTTACCTTTGAAGGAGATCACTCGAAGCCCGGGGAAGCTTCGCAGAAACCGATCAGGTAACTCGGTCAGATAATTGCCATTGACGTTCAGCACTGTCACGTGGCCGAAATGGGCGCTCAGTGTCGGCAGGCTTGTGAGCTCCAGATCATCCAGGTTGAGCTCTTCGATAATGCCAGGCGTCAGGCCCTCCTTGGCCCAGCAACGCTGAATCCGGGCCACCGCCAGGGCCCGCGAGCGGACTGATACAGCATCGTTCGCCCCAGCCGAAGCGGCGTCGCGCCACTGCTGCAGGCCCACGTCCAGCGCGTTTCGTTCGCGCACCAGATAGTCGATCATTACAGTGCGCTCATCCGTCGAATCACCTGCCTCGCGCAGCAACGCCACCATCTCATCGTCGCTCCTGGAGGGGTATAACGCGCGCAACCGACCGACTTGCTCACGGACCATCGGGCCAAGTCCTTCACGGCCGCTGAGCGGGTAACCGATGCGCCCATCAGCCAGGCGCCGTGGCGGGTTGAAGCGTGGCCGACGGTCGATGTCGAGCACCGTATCAGCGCTCTCCAACGTGTGCCGCTCGCGTTCAGCAATCGAGCGTAAAAGCTCCTCGGGCCCGGATGCGTGGGTGTAGCCCAACGCCTCGCGTTCCGCCTTCGGCAACGCTGTCAATAAAACCGTCAGGAACGGTCCAGGGCTTCCCACCGCTTTGCGCTCACCGTTGTCCAGGGGTGTGTACGCCTGGTAGTGGTGAGAAACCGGTTCAAGCATCCGCCTGAGTGCGGCGCCCTCAGGGCCGATGCTGTCAATCAGACGGCCTCTCTCCCACACCTCGACGCGCAGGTGGGCAGGCCAACCCCGAAGGTCCGGCAGCGCACGCATGATCAGCCTCGTGCTGTCCTCATTCGCCGCCAACCTGCTATACAAGCCTTCCACGGCCCGGACTCTGCGCGAGTACTTCAACGTCCGGCGAATATCCGGTGTAAGGCTCAATGGAAGATGGCCCGCCTCCAGGCTTCGCTGCTGCGCCGGGGTGATAGCGTAGACCAGATCGCTGGCAGCCCAAGCCGGCAACCCGGGAAAATACCGCTGCAGCACGCGAGCATGGGGGTTTTTCGACGGCAGCGCTTTTTTCTGACGCAGTGCCTTGTAGAAATGCCGTTCCATCTGCGCCTTGTCGATCCTCACCCCGGTTTCAAGCAACGCAACCTGCTCGGCCCGCGCGACACCTGAACGCCCAACCAGCTCATCGGCCAGATCAGGCCCGACCTCGCCCAGCACTTGATCAAAAAAATCCCGGCCCGTTTCCATACCGGTGATCACCCGCTGCTGCAGCGTGTAACGCTCGACGGTGTCCACCAGAACCGCTGGCGGGCGTTCGTTGCGCACATGCACTCTGCGCAGCATGTCCGACGTCACTGCGCTGATCTGCTGGATCTGCTCAATGGCATCCGGCGACAGCGCGCGCGCCAACGGCCCCAGGCGATAAAAAGGTTGTTGCCCGTCCCAGGTCAGAGGGTTTTCCCCTTCATGGCGCCAGGCACCGTTGCCATTGTGGGTCAATACAGGGGAATACGCGTCATTCAAGGACGGATGCTGAACGCGCCAGGCCCCGAGCACCTCATCGTTGAAGACCTTGAAGTACTCACCTTCGATGAACAGGTAGTGATCCGTTCCCCGTCGGTAAAGGCCCAATGCGTCGGGTTCGGGGGAAATACCGGTGGTGTCGGTGGTAACCGCGTAATGCTGAATTTCACCTCGACAGGGGTAAAACGATCCGTCAGGCATACGGTTGCGCAGCATTGCATGGGCGACCTGATGACGTAAATCGGCGATGCCTTGCGCACTCAATCCCAGCTGCAGCCTGTCCCCTTCCGAGAGCTGACTGACGATCGCTTCATAAAAGCTGTCAGTTCCACTCAATGTCGCTCCGGTGCGTAACTGATGATGGTTGTACGCTGCAAAACGCCCACGCAACTGATCAATGACGACCACATTGCGATCCGCTGGTCCCCTGGACACGTAGGGAACCGCTTGCCCTGCGGGGCTGACCACCAATCGTTGGCCGGTCAGGTCGCGCAGCACAGCATCGGCAAACTCGAAGGCCCAGTTGCAGGTTTGTCGGTCGAAGCGTCGCCCATGAAACAACCCATCGATGATCTTTTCCCGGCGAGCCACCACCCGGGCAGCGCG
Source organism: Pseudomonas sp. PvP025 (assembly GCF_017832155.1). NCBI lineage: Bacteria > Pseudomonadati > Pseudomonadota > Gammaproteobacteria > Pseudomonadales > Pseudomonadaceae > Pseudomonas > Pseudomonas sp. PvP025. Next base: position 2,390,455 of record NZ_JAFIBJ010000001.1, read on the forward strand.
CAACGCCAGGTAAAGCGCCTCGGGTTGCAATTGCGACGCCAGCAACTGGGCCTGTTGATGCTCGGAAAGCGGATGCTCGCGCAATACCTCGAGCAAACGCGCCAGGCTAATGTCGGGGTGCAGCGCGCGCAATTGGGTAATCACGGCGGGAACCGGCGTGTCCAGGGTGACGCGATCAGGCAGCAAGGCGTGTACCGCCACGCTGGCCCCGCTCGCCGCAGAGCGGCTGAACTCGGCAAACCGTGTGAGTGCTTCAAACAGATCCGGTTTCAGGGCCCTGGCTTGCAGGGCGAGTTGTTGACCAAGCGCGTGTTCGCCCGCCGGAAAGTGCTCAGGCAGCAACTCGATGATGGCGTTGGGCAAATGGGCAGTGAACTGTTGCGGCGTGCCGTAGGCGAACTGATGGTTTTCCAGTGCAGTCACGCTGACCACGGCGGTCGTCTGAACGAAGCCGCCCTTGCTGTAGCGTCGTACTTCCACGCCCTGCTGGTTGGCAATACTCAGCGCGATGTCCGCTGGCCAGGCTGGCAGCTGGGTGAGCAACGGAGCGAGCACGTCAACGGCTTCAACCGGCACGGTACGCGTGGGGTCGACTCCCTCGCCAACCCAGTCGATCAGCCGGTCAGCCTGGAACCGCTCAACGGCGTCGACCAGTGAAGCCGAGGGTTGCGCTCCGGCCCAAACCTGCTCCAGCGTCTCCTGCGAGGTGGTACTGCTCACAAGGATCACCTGCATCTCACGGGCTGGCGCGTCCGAACCGAGCATGGCCTCCAGCACCTTGGGGGCGGTTGGCTCGCGATGTTCAGTGACGCCACGCGCTTCGGACAATCGCCGATACAGGCGCTGATGACGACGCTGCACGCTTTTAGCCAGGGGCGTGTGCAAGCGACCGCTGATAAGCAGATCAGCCAGGTCCGCGAAGCCCTGGAGCAAGTCGCCCGGCTCACCTTGCATCGCCTGACTGCCGCCCTCGACCAGCGCTTGCTCCAGCGCCACGAACATCGCAATGGTGCGCACCCGCCCCAGGCCTTTCAAGGCCCCCGGCACGGGAATCAAGAGCACATTGAGGATTTCGAGGGCCAGGGTCTTGAACACCTCAAGCAGCGTCGTCATGAAGCCCGGCGTTTGATGGGCCATTTCCTGCAGGTTGGCTCGACACCGCTTGATGTAGAAGTCACTGAGGCTTACGACCGGCACTTTCTCTACGGTATTTCTGACGTAGCCGATCCTTCCGACCGTATCGACTGGCGGGATGGCCTTAGCCAACCGGTAAACCAAATAAGCGACCCCTTCAAAGTCGGTGGGCGCCGGTGTGACCTTGGCGATTCGCTTCAGACGCGCACAGTCGCGCAGCGACATTATCGGGTACAGCCAATCGACGTTTCCCTGTCGGAAGGCGCTATCAAAGACCACTCGAAAATGATCGCAAGCTCTGCGGTGACTCTGAAAATGACGCAGGGCGCCCCCCGGACGGCTGGGGAAAAAACTGAACGCGCCCTTGCAGCCAGCGACCGAAAACACCAGGTGGGGGATGTTCAACCGGTCGCCTGGCGGCGTACCCACGTAGTGCCCGGTAAGTCCTATGGGCTGAGGTATCCAGCTCGCATTGTCGACACCGTGGGGGATAAACAGCAGCATTTCCTCCTTGGATCCCCAGCTTGCCTTACCGCTCAACGCACGCTGGATCCATTGATATTTTTCTCGGTCAATGCCGCTGGTGACGGTGTTTCTCAGCGCTTCTATCAGCGCGAAAGCAAACTCAGCCGTCGCCAGCGCCGTCACACTGCTACCCAGTGAGCCCGTGGGTTTCAGCGCATCGTCGAGTCGTTGGCGCAACTGCTCGCCCAGATTGAGCCTGCGCACCAGCGCGATGAATTCAGCGGCCGTGGCCTTGACGTGGGTATCCAGGTAACTGGCATCCGCCAGGCCGGTACGGCCAGGGTAGCTCCACCCGGTCAGGCCGTCATAATTGAGGCAGGCAGCGTCCCACAGGCTGAGGCTGGCGACCTTGACTACGCCTTCGGCTGCACGCCGCACGCGCTGTTCAGGTGGCAGGTAGCGGGTATAAATGCGCGAGTTGACCGGATCGATATCCTGTCCGGTCAAGGCCTGCAACTCGGCGCGTAACAACGCCATGGCCTGCTGCTCAAATGCGTGAGTCAGGTCCCTGACGTTTGTTTCCATGCTGCGTTGTGCATCAATACAGGCTTGTTGCAGGCGCACATAGTCGTGCTTTTCCTGGTCGTTGAGTCCGCCAAAAAACGCGTCGAACCTGATTCGCAGAACATCCAGGTTTTGCAGGGCAGACCATTGCGCACGCGTCATCAATGGCGCGCGGCGCTCAGCCATGAATTCGGCCAACGGGTCAGTGGGCGCAGGGGGGTGAGAGGGCTCGGGCATTTCGGGTGTTCCTGAAAAGCCCAGCCTATCCCGTGATTGGCGCCAGGCCCGGTAGCTATGTAGCGCCGTGGTTTCTTTCGAAAACCGCTGGACCCATCGCTGCAATCTGCCCTTCGATCAGTGCCTCGAAGGGTTTGAGCAATGGCTCGAACGACTGCGGTGCTTCCAGCACCTGCAGTGCCTGCACAATCGCCTCCACCGTCGACAACGCCCCAGGTCCCGGCGCCTTGCGCAACCGATAGCGCGACACGCCGCCCTCGGCCAGGGTGACCCGTGGCAATGCCGCCAGCAACGGGTTGAGGTGCAGCAGCTTGCGCGCCTTGCGCCAGGTGCCATCAGGCACCACCAGCAACAGCGGCTGATCGCTCGGCACATAGGCCTGCAACGGCTGGGCATCGTCGCCCGGAAACAACAGGCGTGCCTGATATCCGGGCGGGTTCAACAAGGTCGCCAGATCATCGAACACCTCGCCCACCCGCAGCTGCGCGTTATTCAGACCCAATGCCGCGAGGCGCGCGGTATTGAGCGCATGGTTGACCTCGCTCGGGTGCTGCAACAGCAACACGCGGGTGCGGCTGTCCAGACTGGGGATCAGCGCGCACAGGCAATGGCTGGCAGGCCTGAGGCAACGGGAACATTGGGGTCTGGACATGATTTATCGGGCCTGGTTGAGCTGCGCCTTGAGCAGGTCGCGAAAAGTCTGGATCAGCGGCTCGCGGCTGCGACCGCGGCGTATGATCATCGAGAACGGCGCCTGGTAACCGAAGGTCGCGGGCAACAGCACGCGCAGGTCACCCTTGTCGGCCCACGCCTGGGCATAGTGTTCGGGCAGGTAACCGATATAGGCACCGGACAGCACCAGGATCAGCTGCGCTTCCATGCTTTCCACGGTGGCGGCGCTGTGCTTGAAGCCGTGGCGCGCCAGCTCCGCCTGGCTCCAGTAACCGCGCCCGACCATGCGCTGCTGGGTGATCAGCTGTTCGGGAATACGCCGCTCGCTGAACAGGGGATGACGCGTGCTGCAATACAACCAGTGCTGCTCGCGGTACAGCGGCATGTAGATCAGCCCGCTCATACGGGTGGAGAAAGCGCCAATGGCCAGGTCAAGACGATTGTCCTGCACACCGAGCTGCAGTTCATAGGGGCTCATCACCGACAGGTGCAGGTGCACCGCAGGGTGTTCGAGGCTGTAGGCGCCGATCACTTCTGCGAACGGCAGGGCCTTGTCGCTGACCGTGGAGTCGAGCACGCCAAGTCTGAGCGTGCCCCGCAATTCACCCTTCAGCGCGGCGGCGTATTGCTCGAAGCCTTCCAGTTCGCCAAGCAGGCGCAGGGTTTCCTGATGAAACAGTTCGCCTTTGCTGGTGAGGCTGAACCCGCCCCGGCCACGATGGCACAGCACCAGGCCCAACGCCGCTTCCAGCTGGCTCATGTAGGTGGAAATGGCCGAGGTGGACAAGTTGAGTTCGTGCTGGGCAGTGGCGAACCCCTGATGCCGCACGACGCTGACGAAGATGCGCAGGAGTTTCAGGTCGGGCAAGGCGCTGGCCATGGAGTCTCCAGAGGCACACACAATCGAGCGAGTTTAACCGCCGGCATCAGTTTAGAAAAATCTGAACTAAGTATTTGCCGCTGGCGATTCTTCCCCTCGCTGGCTTTTCGCAGAATCGGCCCCCTGACACACTAAAACGATGAGGCACTCGCGTGGACAAGATTTTCCATCAACCACTGGGCGGCAACGAAATGCCGCGCTTCGCCGGCATCGCCACCATGATGCGCCTGCCACACCTGCCAACGGCCAGGGGCCTGGATGCCGCTTTTGTCGGCGTGCCGCTGGATATCGGCACCTCGCTGCGCGCCGGCACCCGCTTCGGGCCGCGTGAAATCCGCGCCGAGTCGGTGATGATCCGCCCCTACAACATGGCCACCGGCGCCGCACCGTTCGATTCGCTGTCGGTAGCGGACATCGGCGACGTGGCGATCAATACCTTCAACCTGCTGGACGCTGTGCGCATCATCGAACAAGCCTACGATGACATCCTCGAACACAACGTGATTCCTCTTACCCTGGGCGGCGATCACACCATCACGCTGCCGATCCTGCGGGCAATCCACAAGAAATACGGCAAGGTCGGGCTGGTGCACATCGATGCCCACGCCGACGTCAACGACCATATGTTCGGCGAGAAAATCGCTCACGGCACCACCTTCCGCCGCGCTGTCGAGGAAGGCCTGCTCGACTGCGACCGCGTGGTGCAGATCGGCCTGCGTGCCCAGGGCTACACCGCCGAAGACTTCAACTGGAGCCGCAAGCAGGGCTTTCGCGTAGTGCAGGCCGAAGAATGCTGGCACCACTCACTCGCGCCGTTGATGGACGAAGTACGCGAGAAAGTCGGCGGCGGCCCGGTGTACCTGAGTTTCGACATCGACGGCATCGACCCGGCCTGGGCGCCCGGCACCGGCACCCCGGAAATCGGCGGGCTGACCACCATCCAGGCGATCGAAATCATCCGCGGCTGCCAGGGCCTCGACCTGATTGGTTGTGATTTGGTAGAAGTTTCACCGCCCTACGACACCACCGGCAACACCTCGTTGCTGGGCGCCAACCTGCTGTACGAGATGCTCTGCGTGCTGCCTGGCGTGGCACGCCGCTGATGAGTGCACTCGTGCACTGACTGCCAACGGGGCCGTAGATCCCGAGGCACCTGATTCTTGCTTTGCGTATTTGCGCAGCCGTCTGCCGCCAGCTCGCCCACAAAAAATATAATCGGAGAACCGCCGTCATGGCTTTGGATTTATTCGTCGTACTCATCTACGCCGCCGGCATGCTCGTGCTCGGCTATTACGGCATGCGCCGTGCCAGGACCCATGAAGATTACCTGGTGGCCGGGCGCAACCTGGGCCCGTCGCTGTACATGGGCACCATGGCCGCCACGGTGCTGGGCGGCGCGTCCACCGTCGGCACCGTGCGCCTGGGTTACGTACACGGCATCTCCGGCTTCTGGCTGTGCGCTGCGCTGGGCATGGGGATCATTGCGCTGAACCTGTTCCTGGCCAAGCCGCTGCTCAAGCTGAAGATATTCACCGTCACCCAGGTTCTGGAAAAGCGCTACAACCCCATGGCACGGCAGGCCAGCGCGGTGATCATGCTGGCCTACGCGGTGATGCTGGGCGTGACGTCGGTGCTGGGGATCTGCACCGTACTGCAGGTCTTGTTCGGCCTGCCCTTCTGGAGTTCATTGTTGCTGGGCGGTGGTGTGGTGGTGGTGTACTCGACCATCGGCGGCATGTGGTCGCTGACGCTGACCGACATTGTGCAGTTCGTGATCAAGACCGTCGGCCTGATGTTCATCCTGCTGCCGATCTGCCTGTACCGCGTCGGTGGCTGGGATGAACTGGTGAACCGCCTGCCCCCTTCGAGCTTCAGCTTCACGGCAATCGGCTGGGACACGATCATCACCTACTTCATGATCTACTTCTTCGGCATCCTGATCGGCCAGGACATCTGGCAGCGAGTGTTCACAGCGCGTGACGCGAAGGTCGCCCAATACGCCGGCACATTCGCCGGCTTCTACTGCATCCTCTACGGTCTGGCCTGCGCCCTGATCGGCATGGCGGCGCATGTGCTGATCCCCGACCTGGATAACGTCAACAACGCATTTGCCGCCATCGTCAAACTGTCGCTGCCGGACGGCATTCGCGGCCTGGTGATCGCTGCGGCGCTGGCGGCGATGATGTCGACCGCCAGCGCCAGCCTGCTCGCGGCCTCCACCGTCCTCACCGAAGACCTGCTGCCACGCCTGCGCGGCGGCAGGCAGTCGAGCCTGGGCATCAACCGTTTGTTCACCTTACTGACCGGGGCGGCAGTGCTGGCTATCGCGTTGATGGTCAGCGATGTGATCAGCGCGCTGACCCTGGCCTATAACCTGCTGGTGGGCGGCATGCTGATCCCGCTGATGGGGGCGATTTTCTGGAAACGTTCGACCACATCGGCGGCCATTGCCTCCATGACGTTGGGCTTTTTGACCGCACTGGTGTTCATGTTCAAAGATGGGCTGGATGCGAACACGCCGATCTACTACAGCCTGGCGGTGGGTTTGGTGACTTTTGTGGGGATGAGTGCGTTGTCGCGTAAACCGCAGGCGGCTGCGGTTCGCGTGGTTTAACCACGAGCACAACGTAAATGTGGGAGCGGGCTTGCTCGCGAAGGCTGTGTATCAGTCAACCTTTCAGCGACTGACACACTGCCTTCGCGAGCAGCCCGCTCCCACACATTAATGCTTAGCGGCGACGCGGACGACGCTGCTCGTCATCGGTGCGGATCGGCACCGGTTGCAGGGGTGGCTCGATCAAACCGAGTGCCACGCCGAGGTCATGGAGCCAGTTGTGGATTTTCTCTTTCATGGTTGCCCCCCTTGAGGGTGTGCGAGTCGGCGGATATATGTCGCCGTTTCCTACACTGATAGTAGCCCTAAGTCCTACGTAATGCTTGAACGAAACCACAACTAACTATTACTGAATGGATCCGGATCCTGACGCTTCGTTCAAGCTATCACACGCTGAGGGTTAGCCGGCAACTATCGGGGCGCCAACCCTTACCTGCTCACGGCGCGCCAGTATCAGAAAAAACAGCCCGCCCAGGAAGCACCCGGTGAACCAGGCAAAGTTGGCCATCCCCTGCAATGCCGGCGTGAAGGTGATCGCCACCCCCACCAGCGTCGCTGGCACCAGCGCTTTTACCGCCGTCCAGTTCACTCCGCCGTCGAAGTAATAGCGCCCGCTCGGGCTGTCATCGAACAGGGCATCCACGTCGATTTTCTGTTTTTTGATCAGGTAGAAGTCCACCAGCAGAATCCCGAACAGCGGTCCGATGAATGCCGCGAGGATATCCAGGGTGTAGTGGATCATCAGCGGGTTGTTGAACAGGTTCCATGGCGTGATGAAAATCGACGCGACTGCAGCGATCATTCCGCCGGCGCGCCAGCTGATTTTGCTCGGCGCGACATTGGCGAAATCGAATGCCGGGGATACGAAATTGGCGACGATATTGATACCGATGGTCGCGGTGACGAAGGCAAAGGCGCCCAGCAGTACGGCCATGTCGTTGTCGATGCGCGAGACGGTGGCGATCGGATCATGCAGCATTTCGCCAAACACCGGCAAAGTCCCCGAGACGATCACCACGGTCACCAGGGAGAACGCCAGGAAGTTTACCGGCAGCCCCCAGAAGTTGCCGCTCCGCACATCCTGCATGCTGCGGCAGTAACGGCTGAAATCGCCAAAGTTCAGTGTTGGCCCGGAGAAGTAAGACACCACCAGCGCAGTCGCCACGATCACCTGACCGAATGCCTGCCAGCCCGACAGGGACTTTTCGGCCAGGGTGAAGCTGATGTTGCTCCAGCCCGCTTTCCACACGATCCAGCCCGCCAGGGCGAACATCACCGCATACACCACCGGCCCCGCCCAATCGATAAAACGACGGATCGACTCCATCCCGGCCCAGAACACCGCCGCCTGCAACACCCACAACGTCAGGAAACCAAACCAGCCCAGGTAAGACAGGCCCGCGAAGTGCGGCTCTGCATATACCGCCATCTGTGGGAAAAAGCGCAGCACCACAATGATCAAGGCACTGGACGCCAGGTACGTCTGAATGCCGTACCACGCCACCGCAATCAGGCCGCGAATCACTGCGGGAATATTTGCCCCGAATACGCCGAATGCCAGCCGGCAGATCACCGGGTACGGCACCGCAGCCTGCTGACTCGGCCTGGCGACGAGGTTGGCGATCAACTGCACGATACAAATGCCGGCCAGCAACGCGATCAGCACCTGCCAACTGGCCAGGCCCAGCGCAAACAGGCTGGCGGCGAACACATAGCCGCCGACGCTGTGCACATCGCTCATCCAGAAGGCGAAGATGTTGTACCAGGTCCATTTCTGCGGCAGCGGGCCCAGGTCCTGGTTGTACAGGCGTGGGCTGTAGCCTTTGGGCAATTGTTCGGTCATCGCTTGGCTCCTCGAAATACCGGCCTGCGCATCCGTAACAGGGTGCATACGGGAGGCGGCATGGTTTGTATACGAGGTAGTCAGCAGATTGCGTGCCAATAGCACACAATCCCTCTGGAACGGCGCTCCAAAGGGATACATGGCGCTTTAGCTGCAGGAGCCGCGCTCAACAACGGTGCAGATCAATCCTGTACACAATCACCGGCGCACTCGTTGTGCACACAGGAACCCTACCGTGCAACAGATTGCCGTCAGGAAGGTGCCCCAGGCCATATCCATCAGCGCAAGCCCGGCGGACCAACCCTGCAAGGTGGCCCAGTTGCTCAGGTCGTACGTGCCGTAGGCCACCAGTCCGAGCAAGGCGCCCATGCGCGCGGCGCGCTGCCAGCTCGCGCTGGGCAGCACCACGAACACCACGCAACCAATGACGTAGAGAACATAGAACAGCACAGCGGGCAGCACGCGCGGCTGATCAAGCATCAGCGAACCGAGCAGGGATTTGTAGGTAGGCCCCATGAGCACGCCAAGCCACAGGCCGTCCAGAATCAGAAAGGCAACGAGGGTGCCGAGGCAGGCAAACAGCGTTTTCTTGGACATCACGAAGGACCTTGTAGGAGCGAGTGTGCGCCTACAGCTAGAGCAAACCGCGCTCAGCTTAGTTCAATGCGATCCGCGTGAATCACGATCTGGCCCTGTTTATAGAGCGCACCAATCGCCTTCTTGAAGTTGCCCTTGCTCACGCCGAACAAGTTGCTGATAACCGCAGGATCACTTTTATCGCTGACCGGCAACGTGCCGTTGTTGTCGCGCAACTTGGCGAGAATCTTCGAGTTGAGGCTCGACGCCGCTTCCTGGCCGACCGGCTGCAGGCTCAGGCTGATGTTGCCATCGGCGCGAATTTCCTTGATGAAACCCTTCTCTTCCTTGCCAGGGCGCAGGAACTTGAACACCTCATTCTTGTGAATCAGGCCCCAGTGTTTGTTGTTGATGATCGCCTTGAAACCCATGTCGGTCGCTTCAGCCACCAGCAGGTCGACTTCCTGGCCCACCTGGTAATTGGCCTGCGTCTTGTCGAGGTAGCGGTCGAGGCGTGCGGTGGCGGTAATGCGCCGGGTGTGTTTGTCGAGGTAGACGTGCACCACGCAGTATTCACCCGCGGTCAACTGGCGTTTTTCTTCCGAATACGGCAGCAACAGATCCTTGGGCAGCCCCCAATCGAGGAACACACCAATACTATTTACTTCAACGACTTTCAAACTGGCGAATTCGCCAACCTGAACTTTGGGTTTTTCCGTCGTGGCGATAAGTTTGTCATCGCTGTCCAGATAAATGAAAACGTTAAGCCAGTCTTCATCTTCACTGGGAATATCCTTGGGGATATACCGATTGGGCAAGAGGATTTCGCCATCCTGCGCACCGTCCAGGTACAAACCAAAGTGAGTGTGTTTAACCACTTGCAAGCTGTTGTAGCGCCCGACTAAAGCCATTTCCAAATACCCTCATTACGTGGGCGGCATTCTACCCGAGTTGAGACCGGCACGCGCGTGGCCCTCGAAAATCGCGGGCAGGCATGGCGTTCCACTGGCGCAGCCCGCTCGTCTGATCAATTCGCTGGATGCTGGCGCGCTACCTGGCACCGTCCAGCCTGTTGATTCTATTTAAAACAGTAAGTTAGCCATTTAATTCAGGGATTAATGGGCCTACATTACCAGCCTGACACTCAGCCTCCTGGGGATATTTGCCAAGCAATTGTCAAGTATTTCCTGTACGATGCCTGGCCAAGTTAATTCTCTACAGGTTAGTGGCCGCCATGCGTGTAAAAGCATCCAACAGCAAAGCAAAGCCAGCTCCCGCCGTTGAAACCAGCGAATCGATCAACAGCCAGATTGCTGCTTTCCTCAAGTCCGGCGGCGAAATCCAGCAAATTGCCAAGGGCGTGAGCGGCCAGACTTTCGGCCCGTCCAAGCAGATCAGCCTGGGCAAGAAGTAACACCCGCGCAGCACATCTGGTCCCTACGCGTCTTGTCCTCAAGGCGCTAGGACTGGAATCCGAGACACCCTCCTGCTTTACCTCAAACTGCGCTAATCGACGAACGGGCCTCATCGCCGATCATTCGCCGTTATGCTTGCACACGTCTAGCACGGGCATCTGCCCGATTTCGTCCGTCCTGCTCCTCGCTTTTCATGGAGTGAAGCATGTTCAAACCATGCATTTTTCTGGTCAGCGCCCTGATCGCCAGCCCGCTCGCCGAAGCGCAGATATTTCAGCGCGAATGGGGAGACTTCGACCTCAAGTTGGGCACCACGCCCAGCCGCTCCATGGCTCAGGGCTTAGTCAAGCCCACCTCGCCCGGCAGCGACTCATTCCACGGCGGCCTGGATTTAAGCCACAACAGCGGCCTGTACTTTGGTCAATTTTCGCCGAATATGGGGCTATCGTCGTCCCGCGACCTCGAAGTCGATTCGTACATGGGCTTCAAACACCCTTTCGATCAGACCCTGGGCTACGAAGTCGGCCTGATCCACTACAGCTACCCCACGCTCAGCCCCCTCGACAGCCAGGAGTTCTACGGCGGCCTCAACCTGCTCGGCAACCGTTTCGGCGCTTCCTTCAGCAACGACCCCGATCGTCAGGACAGCACGCTGTTTGCCGACCTCACCGGCACCCAGCCCTTCGGCATCGGTGTCAGCATGAAGTACACCACCCATCAACTCGGCACCCCGGTCGCGGTGGACAACGGCTCGATCCGCAGCTTCAGTGACTGGTCGGTACAGTTTTCCAGGGCATGGAAAGGCATCGATCTGGACCTGATCTACAGCGACTCCAGCCTTAGCGGCGGCGACTGTTCGGCCTACTCCGGACACAACTCGCAATGCGATGGCCTATTGACCTTGAAGGCCGCCCGCTCGTTTTATTAATGGGCTGAACTGTCGCGCCTCGCGCAGGTTCAGATACGTGACCCCCTCTGCGCAAGGACCCGCCCATGCTACGCCGGCTCAAACTTCTGGTGGTACTGCTGACGCTCGGCCTGGTGCTCGCCGGCTGCAATCGGGTGGGCCTGGCCTACCGCAATCTCGACGTGATCATCCCCTGGACCCTCAACGACTACCTGGACATGAATGCCGGGCAGAAGAGCTGGTTCAACGACACCCTCAAGCAGCACCTGGCCTGGCATTGCACCACGCAGTTGCCGGGTTATCTGGACTGGCTGGATCGCCTGCAGCAGATGGTCGATGACAATCAGGTCACCGATGCAGCGCTGCAAGCACGCACTGTCGAAGCCAAACAGGCGATCGCCGACGTCGCGCGCGAGATCACGCCATCGGCGATTCAACTGCTGCAGGGGCTGGATGATCAACAGGTCAAGGAGATGAACGACGCCCTGGCCAAGGACCTGCGCAAACGCCAGGACGAATACCTGAAGCCGCCACTGACCCAGCAGATCAAGGAGCGCGCCGAGCGGATGAACAAACGCCTGGATGCCTGGATGGGACCGCTCAGCGCCAGCCAGCAGAACCGCGTGATGGCCTGGTCAACGGAACTGGGTGATCAGAACAGCGCCTGGATCGGCAATCGCGCCCATTGGCAGGCCCAGCTCATCGACGCCGTGAAGCAACGCCAGAGTGCCGATTTCCCACAGAAGGTGCAGCAATTACTGGTGGACCGCGAAAGCTTGTGGACGCCGGAATACCGCGCAGCCTATGCCCAGACGGAAGCGGCGGCGCGCAGCCTGATCGTGGATTTGATGGCGCAGAGTTCCGCACAACAGCGAATCAAGCTCACGCAAAAAATCGACGGTGTGCGGGGTGATTTCAAAGCATTGAAGTGCCTGAAGGCTGCCAACTGATAACCATGTGTGGGGTGGGGTTTGCTAACGATTGCGGGTGTCGGTCAGCCTATTGATGACTGACCCACCGCTATCGGGAGCAAGCCCACTCCCGAATGGGTCGGGCATGACCTTCAGATCGCACCACCGGCAATCGCGGCTTGGGAAGCCACTTTTTCGAAAGTTGCCTCATCCAGCGCATCTACCTGTTCGTCGAGGACCTGGCGCGTATCGCGTTCGCCGGGAATGGCACTGTCGATCAGCGACAGCAGGCTCGAACCCCGCGGCGTCAAAATGAAATTCTCGCCATTGCCACCCTCTGCCTCCGGGCGCGATTCAATGAACCCGCGCTTGAGCAACAGCGCTTCATAATCCGCAGCGGTTTCTTTCAGCGCATCAAGGTTGCCGGCCGATTCGCCCGCCATGGCCTTGCCAGCAGCTTCCTGCGCGGCGTATTTGCGCGGAGCAAAGCTGCCCTCGCCGTTCTGCACTTCGTGCAGCAAACGTTCGATCAGATCCCAGTTGTAAGTCGTCATCCTGATTCCTCCTGCAGGCCGTTGAAAAGTAGCCCGTAAAAGCTGTGACCCACAGCATCACTCTGCGTTCAGCCGAATGGACAGACGCCATTTTCCTGAAGTTTCCAGACGTTCCCGGCGCCAGGCGCACATCATCGCGCATAAAAAAACCGGACATTGTCCGGTTTTTTTGTTGCCAGCGCGTTATTCCGCAGCCGGCGCTTCCGGCTTGCGACGTTTGAGCGGGGCCATGCCATCCTTGCTGACGAGGGACAGATTGTCGGTCTTCGGGCGATTGGCAATCTTGCGCTTGGTCGGCGACTTGGCGCCGGCTTTCTTCTTGTCGCCCTTGGCGTCGGTCTTTTTCTTCTTCACGCCAACAGCCTTGCCCGATGCCTTGACCTTCTTCGGCCCGGTGTAAGTGCCTTTGACTTCCTTGATAGTGCGGCGCTCGAACGACTGCTTGAGGTAGCGCTCGATGCTCGACATCAGGTTCCAATCGCCGTGGCAGATCAGCGAGATCGCCAGGCCATCGTTGCCGGCACGCCCGGTGCGGCCGATACGGTGCACGTATTCGTCGCCGCTGCGGGGCATATCGAAGTTGATGACCATATCCAGGCCATCCACGTCCAGGCCGCGCGCGGCGACGTCAGTGGCAACCAGAATCTTCACGCCGCCCGCCTTCAGACGGTCGATGGCCAGTTTGCGGTCCTTCTGATCTTTTTCGCCGTGCAGCACGAACGCCTTGTATTCCTGGGCCACCAGACGACCGTAGATGCGGTCGGCAGCGGCGCGGGTGTTGGTGAACACAATGGCCTTCTGATACGTCTCGTTGGCCAGCAACCAGTTGAGGATCTGTTCCTTGTGCACGTTGTGGTCAGCCATGACGATCTGCTGACGCGTGGTCGCGTTCAGGTCGCTGACGTTGTTGACCTGCAAGTGCTCAGGGTTGTTCAGGACCTTGGCGACCATGTCGCGCAGGGTCGAGCCGCCGGTGGTGGCGGAGAAGAGCATGGTCTGCTGACGGTTGACGCACTCACTGACCAGACGCTGCACGTCGTCGGCAAAGCCCATGTCGAGCATGCGGTCGGCTTCGTCGAGCACCAGCACTTCGACTTCCTTGAGGTCGAGGTTACCGGCGTTGAGCTGCTCGATCATGCGGCCCGGCGTGCCGATCAGGATGTCCGGCACCTTGCGCAGCATCGCGGCCTGGACCTTGAAGTCTTCGCCGCCGGTGATCAGGCCGGACTTGATGAAGGTGAACTGCGAAAAGCGCTCCACTTCCTTCAAGGTCTGCTGGGCCAGCTCGCGGGTGGGCAGCAGGATCAGCGTCTTGATGCTGACACGCACTTTGGCCGGGCCGATCAGGCGGTTGAGAATCGGCAGGACGAAAGCGGCGGTCTTGCCACTGCCGGTTTGAGCCGTCACCCGCAGGTCACGCCCTTCGAGCGCGAGCGGAATGGCCGCTGCCTGCACAGGCGTTGGCTCGACAAATTTAAGCTCGGCCACGGCTTTGAGCAGGCGTTCGTGCAGGGCGAATTGGGAAAACACGGGTGCTACCTCGAAGAAATACAAAATATCAGCTGCATAGGGTAACGGTTTCGGGCGTCCAAACCGAGTTTCTTTACGCGAACAGTGCTAATCGGCAGCTTTTTTGTGAGTGTATTTGTCCATAGCGTCAACTTCAGCGCACTTAAATGCTCTAATCGGCCCCGTCTTGTCTTACAGAGGAATCGGCTTTACCCATGGATATCAAACAGCTGTGGCGCAACGTGCAAGATCTCTGGGGCACCCTCGACGAGCATCCGTTGCTGCATTCCAGCCTCGGCCTGCTGGTATTGCTGGTGGTGGCCCTGTTGCTCGGGCGCGTGGCACGTTACCTGATCCTGCACGCGGTCAAGCTGCTCGGCCGGCAACCGGCCCTGCACTGGCTCAACGACCTGCGGCACAACAAAGTGTTTCATCGTCTGGCGCAAATGACGCCGTCCCTGGTGATCCAGTTCGGCCTGTACCTGGTGCCGGACCTGAGCAAGACCGCCATCCTGTTTATCGGCAACGTGTCCCTGGCAATCACCATCCTGTTCATGACGCTGGCCGTGAGCGCCCTGCTCAACGCGTTGCTGGACATCTATGCGCGCACCGAACACGCCCGCACCCGCTCGATCAAGGGCTATGTGCAGTTGACCAAAATGGTGTTGTTCGTGTTTGCCGCGATCATCATCGTCGCCACCTTGATCGACCGCTCGCCGCTGTTGCTGCTGTCCGGTCTGGGTGCCATGTCGGCGGTCATCCTGTTGGTGTACAAAGACACCCTGCTGTCATTCGTCGCCAGCGTGCAGCTCACCAGCAACGACATGCTGCGCGTGGGCGACTGGATCGAGATGCCTCAGGTGGGCGCCGACGGCGATGTGGTGGACATCACCCTGCACACGGTCAAGGTGCAGAACTTTGACAAAACCATCGTCTCCATCCCCACCTGGCGCCTGATGTCGGAGTCGTTCAAGAACTGGCGCGGCATGCAGGCCTCAGGCGGGCGCCGCATCAAGCGCAGCCTGTTTATCGATGCCAGCGGCGTGCGCTTTCTGCGCGATGACGAAGAAGTGCGCATGACCCAGGTTCACCTGCTCACCGACTACATCAGCCGCAAGCAGGCCGAACTCAAGGCCTGGAACGAGGCCCAGGGCAATAGCGCGCAACTGTCGGCCAACCGTCGCCGCATGACCAACCTCGGCACCTTCCGCGCCTACGCCCTGGCCTATCTGAAAAGCCATCCGGACATTCAGCCGAATATGACCTGCATGGTGCGCCAAATGCAAACCACCGCCCAGGGCGTGCCGCTGGAAATTTACTGCTTTACCCGCACTACCGCGTGGGCGGATTACGAACGGATCCAGGGGGATATTTTTGATTACCTGTTGGCGGTGTTGCCGGAATTCGGCTTGAGCCTGTATCAGCAGCCAAGCGGCAATGACTTGCGGGCAGGCGTGTTCAGCCCACTGCCTGCGCAGGAAAACAGCGCCCTCTAACGTTTCAGGGGTGAGCCGGCTCTTTGCGAATACCAAGCCGGCTGATCCACACCGCCGCCACAATCACCAACCCACCCAACGCCAGGCGCCCCAGCGGCTCATGCTGGTTCCAGATCAGCAGGTTCAGCAACAGCCCCACCGGCACATGCAGGTTGTTGACCACCGCCAGCGTGCCGCCATTGACCAGGCACGCGCCCTTGTTCCACCAGTACATGCCCAGCGCGGTGCTGACCAGACCCAGGAACAGCAACACGCCCCACTGCAACGGCGCCTGCGGCAAAAAGTCGGCCTTGCCGAACAGCAGAAACGCCGGCAGCACCACCAGCAACGCCCCCAGATAGAAATAACCGAAACGCCGGTAGTGCGGCTGATCGCTTGGATAACGCGCCACCAAATGCTTGTACATGACCTGCCCGGCGGCGTAGGTGAAGTTGGCCAGTTGCAGCAGCAGAAAACCCATCAGGAAGTTTGGCGTGATCTGGTCGAAGCGAATCACCGCTGCGCCCGCCACCGCCACCAGTGCCGCCACCAGCGCCCACGGGTTGAAGCGCCGGTTGAGAGCATCTTCGATCAGCGTCACATGCAACGGCGTGAGGATGGTGAACAGCAGCACTTCCGGCACCGTCAATACGCGAAAGCTCAGGTACAGGCAGACATAGGTCACGCCAAACTGCAACGCGCCGATCACCAGCATGCTGCGCATGAAGGCCGGCTCCACCGAGCGCCAGCGGGTCAGCGGGAGAAAGATCAAGCCGGCCAGCACCACGCGTACCAGCACTGCGAAGTAGCTGTCGACGTGACCGGCGAGGTATTCGCCGATCAAGCTGAAGGAAAATGCCTGAATCAGGGTGACAATCAGTAGATAGCCCATGCGCGCCTCGTTTCGAATGGGCGGGACATTAAAGGTTTTCGACGCTTGAAGAAACTCGGGGCAAAAAAAACCCGACCTCGCTAAAGCGGCAGTCGGGCAGGAGCACTCAGGAGCAACAAGTGCAAAGGGAGGTTCGTACGCGTACTTGAAGGGTTTGCGTGGAGCCATGTAAACAGCGCGCGATTATCTGACGATTAAAGGATCAGGCGACCCGAGCAAACCGCGCCCTGATGGCCGCAGCTTTCAATGATCAGAACGTGGCATGTGTGCTTGTAGGCTCCATCTGCAAATGCTGTCAGACAATGGAATGGAGATTAACCAGGGGCAACTCGATAAAAAAGCGCAAAAAACTGCTATAACCCATCTATAAAGTTGTTTATAAGCAGAGCAAGCGCCGTCGACGCTTTATTTCGGGCTGCACGCCAGGGCAATGCGCATCTTGATGATCGCGCGGTTGAATTTGACCGTGGTGTGGGTGTTTTTACCGGCCGGCACCGTGACCGTGCGGCGGCGCGGCGATTCCGGACCGTTGGTGAAGATGACCGAACACACCGCGTCGTTGCTGCCGTAGTTGCTCAACTGGATCGAGCTGATGTCGGCGTCCACGTCCGACGCCGTGTAATCGATGCTTACGCCTTCGATTTTCTTGCTCACATCGATAGGGTAGGCAAACGCACTGATCGGCAGCAGCGCCAGCAGCACACAACACAATTTTCTCATTCGGCAGTCTCCAATAAGGATTGTCAGCTTAGGACAAGAGGAACCCATCTTGAAAGCGCCCCGCGTTACCCTTGATCAATGGCGCACGCTGCAGGCCGTAGTCGACCACGGCGGCTTCGCCCAGGCCGCCGAAGCGCTGCACCGATCGCAGTCCTCGGTGAGCTACACCGTGGCGCGCATGCAGGACCAGCTCGGCGTGCCGCTGTTGCGTATCGACGGGCGCAAGGCCGTACTCACCGACGCCGGTGAGGTGCTGCTGCGCCGTTCCCGCCAACTGGTCAAGAACGCCAGCCAACTGGAAGACCTCGCCCACCACATGGAACAAGGCTGGGAAGCCGAAGTGCGGCTGGTGGTGGATGCCGCCTACCCCAACACGCGTCTGGTGCGCGCGCTGACCGCGTTCATGCCGCAAAGCCGTGGCTGCCGCGTGCGTCTGCGTGAAGAGGTGCTGTCGGGCGTCGAAGAGCTGTTGATTGAAGGCGTGGCCGACCTCGCGATCTGCAGCTTCAGCATTGCCGGTTACCTGGGCACCGAACTGAGCGACGTGGAATTCATTGCCGTTGCCCACCCCGATCACCCCCTGCACCGCATGAATCGCGAGCTGAGCTTCCAGGACCTGGAAAGCCAGATGCAAGTGGTGATTCGCGACTCCGGGCGCCAGCAGCCGCGCGACGTGGGCTGGCTCGGCGCCGAACAGCGCTGGACCGTCGGCAGCCTGGCCACCGCTGCCTCCTTCGTGGGCAGCGGCCTGGGCTTTGCGTGGCTGCCGCGGCACCTGATCGAACGCGAAATCGCCGAGGGCGTGCTCAAGCAGCTACCCTTGGAACAGGGGGCCAGCCGCCACCCCACGTTTTATCTGTACTCGAATAAGGACAAACCCCTCGGGCCGGCCACGCAAATTCTGGTTGAATTGCTGCGCAGCTTTGACACGGCGCCGCTGGACGCGCCTTTTGCCGCACCCCGGCAGAGCTGAAAAGGCGTTCATCCAGGGCCCAAGGCTGGGCAAACAGTCACAAACATGCTTATCTCGCCCGCTTCGACGCCATTGCGCGCCGGGATCGGCAGGAACAACGCGCCAGGATGACCGGTCCTAACCCTGTCCCAGCGCCGAACACGACCACTCGACACCACCACTCAGGATCACTGACCCCATGCTGAAAAAAATTGCCTTCTTTGCCGGTTCCGTACTGTTTGCCGCCAACCTGATGGCGGCCCAGCCGGCCAAGCCCCCCCATGTGTTGATCTCCACTACCAACGGCGACATTGAAATCGAACTGGACCCGGTCAAGGCGCCGATCAGCACCAAGAACTTCCTGGCCTATGTGGACAAGGGTTTCTACACCGACACGATTTTCCACCGTGTCATTCCGGGTTTCATGGTCCAGGGCGGCGGGTTCACCCAGCAGATGTCGCAAAAGCCGACCGAAGCGCCGATCAAGAACGAAGCCAGCAACGGCCTGCATAACGTACGCGGCACGCTGGCGATGGCGCGCACCTCCAACCCGGATTCGGCCACCAGCCAGTTCTTTATCAACGTGGCCGACAACGCCTTCCTCGACCCGGGTCGCGATGCCGGTTACGCCGTATTCGCCAAAGTGGTCAAGGGCATGGACGTAGTCGACGTCATCGTCAACTCCCAGACCACCACCAAGCAAGGCATGCAGAACGTGCCAATCGACCCTGTCCGGATCAAGTCGGCCAAGCGCATCGACTAAGGTTTGCAGGGAGTTCCGTGCGCGGCCCACAAGGCCGCGCGCGCATTTGAAAGGAGAGCCCGCCCGGCGGGTGTCAACCCATGCTCTATCGTCGTTTTGAACAACTGATCGACATCTTCCGCGACGCGCCCAGCGCCGCTCCACCCGATAAAGTCCTGCCTTTTTACCTCTACTACCTGCGTCAGGTATGGCCGCACTTCGCCGCCTTGCTGGTGGTGGGCCTGATCGGGGCATTGATCGAAGTCGCGCTGTTCAGCTACCTGAGCCGCATCATCGACCTGGCCCAGGGCACGCCGCCCGCCGACTTCTTCCAGGTGCACAGCACCGAGCTGATCTGGATGGCCGTGGTCGCCCTGCTGCTGCGCCCGATTTTCGGCGCACTGCACGACCTGCTGGTGCACCAGACCATCAGCCCCGGCATGACCAGCCTGATCCGCTGGCAAAACCACAGCTATGTGCTCAAGCAGAGCCTCAATTTCTTCCAGAACGATTTTGCCGGGCGTATCGCCCAGCGCATCATGCAGACCGGCAACTCCCTGCGCGACTCCGCCGTGGCGGCCGTGGACGCGATCTGGCACGTGGCGATCTACGCCATCAGCGCACTGGTGCTGTTTGCCGAGGCCGACTGGCGCCTGATGATTCCGCTGGTGACCTGGATCGTCTGCTACAGCCTGGCACTGCGCTACTTCGTGCCACGGGTGAAGGAGCGCTCGGTGATTTCCTCCGAGGCGCGCTCCAAACTGATGGGACGCATCGTCGATGGCTATACCAACATCACCACCCTGAAGCTGTTCGCCCATACCCAGTCCGAACAGGAATACGCCAGGGAAGCGATCATCGAGCAGACCGAAAAAACCCAGTTGGCCAGCCGCGTGGTGACCAGCATGGACGTGGTGATCACCACCATGAACGGCCTGCTGATCGTCACCACCACCGGCCTTGCGCTGTGGCTGTGGACGCACTCGCTCATCTCGGTGGGCGCGATTGCCCTGGCCACCGGCCTGGTGATCCGCATCGTCAACATGTCCGGCTGGATCATGTGGGTGGTCAACGGCATTTTCGAAAACATCGGCATGGTGCAGGACGGCCTCAAAACCATCGCACAACCCCTGGCCGTGATCGACCGCGACAACGCCCAGCGCCTGCAAGTCCCCCATGGCGAGGTGCGCTTCGAGCAGGTGGATTTCCACTATGGCAAGCAGAGCGGGATCATTGGCGGCCTGAACCTTGAGATCAAGGCCGGGGAAAAGATCGGCCTGATCGGCCCATCGGGCGCGGGCAAGTCAACCTTGGTCAACCTGCTGCTGCGCCTCTACGACCTGCAAGGCGGACGCATCCTGATCGACGGCCAGAACATCGCCGAAGTCGCCCAGGAAACCCTGCGCGAGCAGATCGGCATGATCACCCAGGACACATCGCTGCTGCATCGTTCGATCCGCGACAACCTGTTGTACGGCAAGCCCGACGCCACCGACGAAGAACTCTGGGCCGCGATCCACAAGGCGCGCGCCGATGAGTTCATCCCGCTGCTCTCGGACGCCGAGGGCCGCACCGGGCTCGATGCCCATGTGGGCGAGCGCGGCGTCAAACTCTCCGGCGGGCAGCGTCAGCGCATCGCCATCGCCCGCGTGCTGCTCAAGGACGCGCCGATTCTGATCATGGACGAAGCCACCTCGGCACTCGACTCGGAAGTGGAAGCAGCGATTCAGGAAAGTCTGGAAACCCTGATGCAGGGCAAGACCGTTATTGCGATTGCGCACCGTCTGTCGACCATCGCACGCATGGACCGCCTGGTGGTGCTGGAGAAGGGCCGGATTGCCGAAAGCGGCAGCCATGCGCAGCTGCTGGCACACGGCGGCCTGTATGCACGGCTGTGGCAACACCAGACGGGTGGGTTTGTCGGAATCGACTGACGCAAACATCTCTTAAAATACGTGAGGGGGCTCTCCCCCTCCCATATTTGATCGAATTCACTCAACAACGTCTGCATCAAACCCCAGCAGCCACGGGCTTCTGGTGATTATTCATGCCCTGGACTTGTATCAAAACCGTGCTGTAATCAGTGCAGTGCCCAGAGGGGCGCTGAAGTAAATCTGCAGGGAGCATCATGATTTACTGATTAGATAGAGATCTATCAAGGACGGGCTGCATGTCTTTGTTCAAACGTTCAGTCACAGAGGGGTTGGGTACGTTTTGGCTGGTGTTGGGCGGTTGCGGGAGTGCGGTATTGGCCGCAGCGTTTCCTGCAGTCGGTATTGGCCTGTTGGGCGTTGCGCTGGCGTTCGGGCTGACGGTGCTGACCATGGCGGTCGCGATCGGCCCTATCAGTGGTTGTCACCTCAACCCGGCGGTATCGGTGGGGCTGGTGGTGGGCGGAAGGTTTCCGGCGCGGGAGTTGCCGGCCTATGTTGTCGCCCAAGTCATCGGCGCAGCAGTCGCCGCCGCATTGTTGTACTTCATCGCCAGCGGCAAGCCAGGATTTGAATTGGCTGGCGGCCTGGCGTCCAACGGCTATGGCGAGCATTCTCCGGGCGGTTATTCGCTGGCGGCGGCGTTTGTCTGTGAGCTGGTGATGACCACGATGTTCGTTGTGATCATCCTCGGCGCCACCGACAGACGCGCGCCCAAGGGCCTCGCGCCCATCGCCATCGGGTTGGCCCTGACGCTGATCTACCTGATCTCCATCCCCGTGACCAACACCTCGGTCAACCCGGCCCGCAGTACCGGCCCGGCCCTGCTGGTGGGCGGGTGGGCGATCGAGCAGTTGTGGTTGTTCTGGCTCGCGCCGATCCTGGGTGCGGTGATCGGTGGCGTGATGTATCGATGGCTTGGCAAGGAGGCGCCAGGCTAAAACCGGGCGTGTTCAGCCCTGCCGATAAGGCAGGGCTGACCTCGCCTCTTCGGCATACGCCAGAATCCCCACGCGCTCCCTCTCCAGAAAATCCTCCACGGCATTCTTCAACCCCGGATGGCGCAGGTAATGCCACGAGCGGGTGATCACCGGCTCGAACCCGCGAATCAGTTTGTGCTCGCCCTGGGCGCCTGCATCGAAGCGTTGCAGGCCTTCGGCGATGGCGTAGTCCATGCCCTGGTAGAAACAGGTCTCGAAATGCAGGCGGTCGAATTCGGCCAGGCAGCCCCAGTAACGCCCATAAAAACTGTCGCCGCCGATCAGACTGAACGCCATCGCCACCGGGCGCGAACCCTGTTTGGCCAGCACCACGCGGATCATCTCGGGCATGCGCTCGGCCAGCAGGCTGAAAAACGCGCGGGTCAGGTAAGGAGCCTGGCGGCGTACCGCGTAGGTGTTGGCGTAACAGGCGTAGACGAAATCCCACTGCGCTTCTGTCAGTTGATGGCCGTGCAGCCACTCGAACTCGATGCCCTGCCCCGCCACCTGTTCGCGTTCCTTGCGCATCTGTTTGCGCTTGCGTGAGCTCAAGGCGTCGAGGAAGTCCTGGAAATCGCGGTAGCCACGGTTCTGCCAGTGAAATTGGCAACCCAGGCGCTGCAACCAGCCCGGCTGCCGGGTCAAGGCGTCATCGGCCAACACGTCGGTGAAGTTGATATGTGCACTGGAAAGCCCTTCGATTTCCAGGTAACCCGGCAGGCTGTTGAGCAGCTCGAAACCGTCCTCGGCACTCGCCGCCAGCAGGCGCGGCCCGCTTACCGGGCTGAACGGTACCGCCGTGAGCAGCTTGGGGTAGTAGTCGATGCCGGCACGCGCACAGGCATCGGCCCAGCCATGGTCGAACACATATTCGCCGTAGGAATGCCACTTGCGATAACTGGGCAACGCCGCCACCAGTCGATCACCCTCCCAGTGCAGCAGATGCTCGGGCCGCCAGCCCGATTGCGGGCCCAGGCTGGCGCTGTCTTCCAGCGCACTCAAGAAAGCATGCCGCACGAACGGCTGAGCCTGCGGCACCAGCGCATCCCACACCGACGGGGCGATTTCGGACAGGTTGTCCAGACGTTGCAACGGCATCGGCATCCTCACTGGCGGTTGGCATATAAGCCTGGCGAGTATCGCTCATCACGGCACTGTTCACACCTCGAGAACGGCGGACAGGGCTCTAGACCAATAGTTCCACGGACAAGGCATTTGTCATCAAGACGACATGAGTTAGCCACTACTTCGTCATAAACGACAGCAATACTGGCCGTGTTTTTTAGAGCATCTGGTTCTAACCAAATAGCCATTTTTCGCGTCCTTCATAGGGCGTTCGTGTCCTGGAGGGTCTATTCCCTCCTCCTCACTTTCGGAGATTGATATGCGTCTTGCTTCCACTAAAACTGCAGCGGTCCTGTGCGGCGGCCTGTTATTGGCCCTGAGCGTGCCGGCCAGCGCTGCAGTCGACGCTAAATTGCTCGACATGCTCAAGGCCAACGGCCAGATCACTGCGGCGCAGTACACCGAACTGCAAACCGAACTGGCCAAGGACCAGAAAGAACAGCAGATCGCGCGGCAAGCTCAGCAAGAGAGCAACGAACAGATCGCCGCCACCGCGAAAAAGACCAACGACCTGAGCACGTTCGACCAGAAACTCGCCTGGGCCGCCAAGACCCAGTTCAAGGGCGACGTGCGATTCCGCCAGGAAACCATCAAGATCGACGGCGAGCCCAACAACGGCGGACGTGACAAGGACCGTCAACGTATCCGTGCGCGCCTGGGCGCCTACACCGAAATCAACCCGCAAGTGGACACCGGCATCCGCATCGCCACCGGCGGCGGCGACGATGCGCGCTCCACCAACCAGGACCAGGACGGCTATTTCGACAAGAAATCGATCTGGCTGGACCTTGGCTACATCGACTACCACCCGGACCAGATTAAGAACCTGCACGTGATCGGCGGCAAGATGCTGCAACCGTGGGTGAGCATGGGCGACGTGATCTGGGACAGCGACATCAACCCCGAAGGCCTTGCAGTCACCTACAAATACCCACTGGGCAGCAGCGCCGAGCTGTTCGGCAGCCTGGGCAACTACAACCTCAAGGACAACGTCGACGGCGACGGCGTGCAGTTTCGCCACGACCTGCGCCTGACGTCCGGCCAGTTGGGTACGCGCTTCTCGATCACCGACAACCTGAAAATGACCCTGGGCGGCAGCGTCTACGCCTACCAGAACGACCGCGACAGCCGCTGCACAACCACCACCACGCCTTGCGCACTGGCAGTCAACGGTAATTCGGCCGACAACGAATTCCGTCTGTACGAAGGCTTCGCCCAGGCAGACATCGGCGGCCTGGCCGTGCCCCTGGCGTTCTATGGTCAGTACGTGAAAAACAACGATGCCGTGACCGATCAGGACACAGCGTGGCTGGTAGGTGCCAAGTCCAAGGTGTTCGGTTTCAACCTGGACTACAACTACCGCGATGTTCAACGTAACGCAGTGGTCGGCGCCTTTACCGACTCGGACTTCGCCAACGGCACCACCGGCTCGCGCGGTCACAAGATGAAGGTCAGCTACGACATCGACAAGAACTTCGCCCTCGGCGCCACGTACTTCCTGACCAAGGCCGACTTCGCCAGCCGTACGCAGCGTGATGCCAACACCAACACCCTGCAGCTGGATGCTGAAGCCAAGTTCTGATAACGCCGCTACCCGCCCTTGCGCCGCTCGGCAGCCAGCCGTTCGGCCAGGGCATCCACCTCCGGCACCGGTGCCTGCGGCATCTTCTTCAGCGTCGCCTGCATCAGGCGCATCTGACGGATAAAGCGGCGGCAGTTCGGGCAGAACATCAAGTGATGACGCACCAGCAGACGCTCGCGAAAGGTCAGTTGCCCATCGAGGTAATCACTGGAGCGTGCCACTTGTTCCTTACAGGTCAACATTCTCCCGTTTCCTCAAAATGCTCCACCGTGGCGAATACCTTGAGCCGCGCTCGATGCAACAGCACACGCACATTCGAGAGCGAGAGCGTCAAAAGATTACAGATTTCTTCCAGCTCCAGGCCCTGGCGTTCGCGCAGCACCAGTACGCTGCTCTGCAAGTCCGACAAACTCAGTAGCGTATGCTCCAGGCAATTGCGCAGCTCATCTTCGGTCAACAAGGCTTCCGGGCTGTCCTGATGCCAGGCATACGGGGCGACCGCCCAGTGGCCATCGTCAGGGGAAAAACGCTCTGCGCCAATCGTGCCATGGGGCGAAGGCAGATCGTCGAGCAGCACTTCCCGACGGTTCTGCCTGTAGCGGCCCTTGGCGGCGTTGGCCGTGATGGTCAGTAACCAGGTCTTGAGACTGGACCGCCCCTCGAATTTGCCGAGGTTGCGCACCACCGACAGCCAGGCGTCCTGCACCACTTCATCGGCGTGGCGCTGGCCGACGATGGCATACGCCACGGCGCGCATGGCGCTCTGGTAGGCGGTGACCAGTTCCTTATAGGCCTGCTGCTCTCCCTTGAGCAGGCGTTCAAGCAGGTGCGCGTCGTCCGCTGCTGCCATTCAAGACCTCGACATTCCGGATAAAACCGCTCCAATCACGCCTGCAAGCAGAAAATCAGCGCTTGCGCAGGATCACGCTGCCGATCGAATAGCCGGCGCCAAAGGAGCTGAGTACGGCGACAGAGCCCTTGGCCAGGTCGTCCTGGTTTTTGTGAAACGCAATCACCGAGCCTGCGGAGCTGGTGTTGGCGTAGGTATCGAGAATCACCGGCGCTTCTTCCACCGTGGCTTCGCGGCCCAACAGCTTCTTCACGATCAGGTGGTTCATGCTCAGGTTGGCCTGGTGCAGCCAGAAGCGTTTCACGTCGCTCACGTTCAACTGGTTTTCTTCCAGGTGCACGCCGATCAGTTCGGCCACCATCGGACACACATCGCGGAACACCTTGCGGCCTTCCTGCACGAACAGTTTGTCCGGCGCGCCGACACCTTCTTCGGCGGCGCGGTTGAGGAAGCCGAAGTTGTTGCGGATGGTGTTGGAGAACTTGGTCAGCAGCTTGGTGCTGACCACCTCGAACTGATGCGCGGAGGTAGCAAGGTCGGCGCGCTCCAGCAGCACGGCGGTGGCCGCGTCGCCGAAGATGAAGTGGCTGTCGCGGTCACGGAAATTCAAGTGGCCGGTGCAGACTTCCGGGTTGACCATCAGGATCGCCCGGGCCTGGCCCAGCTGGATGCTGTTGGCGGCGTTCTGGATACCGAAGGTGGCCGAGGAACACGCCACGTTCATGTCGAAGCCGAAGCCTTCGATGCCCAGCGCTTCCTGGACTTCAATGGCAATCGCCGGGTAGGCGCGTTGCAGGTTGGAGCAGGCGACGATCACGCCGTCGATATCGGCGGCGGTCCTGCCGGCGCGCTGCAGCGCCTGTTCGGCGGCGGCGACGGCCATCTGGCAGAGCACCGACCACTCGTCATTGCTGCGCTCGGGCAGGCGCGGGGCCATACGTTGCGGGTCAAGGATGCCCGCCTTGTCCATCACAAAGCGACTCTTGATACCCGATGCCTTCTCGATAAAGGCCGCGCTGGACTCGGTCAGCGCCTGCACCTCACCGCGCTCGATGGCGGCGGCGTTGTCGGTGTTGAACTGATGCACGTAAGCATTGAAAGACTGCACCAGCTCTTCGTTGGAGATGCTGTTGGCCGGGGTATACAGGCCAGTGCCGCTGATGACGACGTTATGCACGGTCGTTCCTCTGGATAGGTCAGGCAGAAGGTATTGGCACTTTAGTACCAAACTGTAAGTCGTTTGATTCCATCCAGTGGCATCAAACTGGCATCGCTTTATTCCATCGCGTCGCAGCCCTTGCGACGATCCCGGCATTTATGGGCGCGAAGTTTGCCACAAACCCGGGGATTTGGCGCCACATCTCAGACAAGCGCTGGTTTAAATGCGGAAGGCGCCGCCTTGGCGCTGTCGCGCAACAACCTGGCGAGCGGGCTTGTTGTGGGAGCGGGCTTGCCCTAATGCCGTTCAGTTAAGCGCAGATTCCCTGTGGCGAGCAGGCTTGTCCTGCGTTGGGCTGCGCAGCAGCCCCAAAACCAGACGCTGAGCCGTATCAGGTACACCGCGTTTTGCTTGATTGGGGGCGCTTCGCACCCCAACGCGGGGCAAGCCCGCTCGCCACAACAAGCCCGCTCGCCACGACAGGCCCGCTCGCCGCAGAGGCAGTTGGGCACTCGGCGGTTCAGGGCTCTACCTGGCTCCACTGCTTGCTCAGGCGCTTGTCGGAGATCGGTACTTTGGTCCCCAGTTGCTGCGCAAACAGTGACACCCGGTATTCCTCCAGCCACCAGCGGTAGAGTGCCAGCTGCGGGTCGCGCTTGCCTTCCTGGGCGTGTTTTTTCAGACGATTCTCATACTGCGTCCACAGTCCGCCCAGTTCGGTGCTCCACACCCGATCCTTTTGCACCTGGCCCGGCAATTTCTCCAGGCGTTGCTCGATGGCCTTGAGGTAGCGCGGCAGTTCCTTGAACCATTGCGCCGGGGTTTCCCGCACAAACCCCGGGTACACCAAGTGGCTTAGCTGCTGCTTGATATCGTTCAGCGCCACAGCCTGGGTCAGGTCGATCTTGCCTTTAAAGCGCTTTTGCAGGCCATGCCAGAGTTTCAGCACCTCCAGGGTCAGGCGCGCCAGGCGTTCGGCGTGTTCGGTCCAACCGCCCCGCGTGCGCTCGGCCAAGGCGGCCAGCCCGGCACCGTCGCGCGGCAGGCTGGCTTGACCTTCGAGCACGCAGCTGTCGAGGCTGGCCAGCAGGATGTCTTCGACCAGCGCGTCGATGCGCCCCAGGTCACGGTACATCAGGCCCAGCTCGGTCAGGCCGGGCAGTTTGCCGCGCAGGAATTTCGCCGGCTCCGCCAACTGTTGCAGGAGCAGACGCTGCAACGCGCGGCGATGCTGAAACTCGGCCTCGACGGCCGTCGAGAAGCGCCCCTCCTTGACCGTGCCGCTCTCCTCCACCAGCGCCGGATACACCGTCATCGACAGGCCGGCGATCTGCTGCTGGGTCTTCTCGGCCACCGCCGCAAACGCCCTGGCCTGCACCGGCTCCTGACTTTTTGCGGTCTGCGGCACGGCCAACGCGGCCTGGCTGGCTTCGGCGAAACGTGCGGTCAGCTCGGCCAGGTCGCGGCCTTCGCCGAGGAACCTGCCCTGCCCGTCGACCACTTCCAGGTTCATCCTCAGGTGGCTTTCCACCTGCTGCGCCGCCTCGGCCCAGGCGTCATCGCTGACCCGCGCGCCGGTCATGCGCAACAGTTCGCGCCCCAGCGCCTGGGGCAGCGAGCCGTTGCCGAATTCGATGCGCTGCAGCGCGGCCTTGACGAAATCCGGCACCGGCACAAAGTTCTTGCGCAGCGCCTTGGGCAGGTTGCGCACCAGGGCAATGCACTTGGCCTCGATCACCCCCGGCACCAGCCACTCCAGGCGCTCCGGCGGCAAAGCCGGCAGCAGCGGCGCCGGCACGCGCAGGGTCACGCCGTCGCGCGGGTGGTTGGGTTCGAAGTGATAACTCAAGGCCAGGGCCAGGTCGCCCAGGTGCAGGGTGTCCGGGTAATGCGCGGCAGTGACTTCACTGGCCTCGCGGGCCAGCACGTCTTCCTCACGCATGATCAGCAGTTGCGGGTCTTTCTGGCTGTTGATTTTGTACCAACTGTCGAAGGTGGCAGTCTGATGAATCTCCGCCGGCAACCGCGCATCGTAGAACGCGTACAGGGTTTCTTCATCGGCCAGAATGTCACGACGGCGCGCCTTGGCTTCCAGCTCGTCGAGCTGCTCCAGCAATTGCTGGTTGGCGCTCAGGCACCTGGCCCGCGACTGGATCTCGCCACGCACCAGGCCCTCGCGGATAAACAGCTCGCGCGACACCACCGGGTCGATCGGCCCGTAATGCACCGGCCGGCGCCCGACCACGATCAGCCCGAACAGGGTGATCTGCTCGAACGCCACCACCTGGCCGCGCTTCTTCTCCCAGTGCGGCTCGAAATGGTTTTTCTTGATCAGGTGCCCGGCCAGCGGTTCGATCCAATCGGCATCGATCTTGGCGACCATGCGCGCATACAGCTTGGTGGTCTCCACCAGCTCGGCGGTCATCAGCCATTGCGGGCGCTTTTTGCCGATGCCCGACGACGGATGAATCCAGAAACGCCGCTGACGCGCACCGAGGTAATCGCCGTCTTCGGTCTTCTGTCCGATCTGGCTGAGCAGGCCCACCAGCACCGCCTTGTGCAGCTTGGGGTAGTCGGCCGGTTCTTTGTTGAGGGTCAACTGCAGGTCGCGGCAGATCAGGCTCAACTGGCGATGGGAATCGCGCCATTCGCGCAGGCGCAGGTAGTTGAGGAAGTTCTTGCGACACCAGTTGCGCAACGGGCTGGCAGTCAACGCCTGGCGCTGCTCTTCAAAGCCGCGCCACAGATTGACCAGCCCGGCGAAGTCCGAATCCGGGTCCTTCCACTGGGCGTGGGCCTGGTCGGCGGCCTGCTGACGCTCCGGCGG
This sequence comes from Pseudomonas sp. PvP025, assembly GCF_017832155.1. Taxonomy (NCBI): domain Bacteria; kingdom Pseudomonadati; phylum Pseudomonadota; class Gammaproteobacteria; order Pseudomonadales; family Pseudomonadaceae; genus Pseudomonas; species Pseudomonas sp. PvP025. The sequence goes on from NZ_JAFIBJ010000001.1 coordinate 2,419,971, forward strand.
GCGCTCGCGCGGGTCCTGGATCGACATGGCGCTGGCCACGATCAACACTTCCTGCAAACTGCCGAGTTTGGCGGCTTCGAGCAGCATGCGGCCCATCCGCGGGTCCACCGGCAGGCGCGCCAGCTGGCGGCCCAGCGGCGTGAGCTGGCTGTTGCGATCCACCGCCGACAGCTCCTGCAGCAGGTTGAACCCGTCGCTGATCGCCTTGCCGTCCGGCGGTTCGATAAACGGGAAATCGGTGATTTCGCCCAGGCGCAGGTGCAGCATCTGCAGGATCACGGCGGCGAGGTTGGTGCGCAGAATCTCCGGGTCGGTGAATTCCGGGCGACCGATAAAGTCTTCTTCGCTGTACAGCCGTATGCAGATACCCGGCTCGACCCGCCCGCAGCGGCCTTTACGCTGGTTGGCGCTGGCCTGGGAAATTGCCTCGATCGGCAGGCGTTGCACCTTGGCGCGGTAGCTGTAGCGGCTGATGCGCGCGGTGCCGCTGTCGATCACATAACGGATGCCCGGCACGGTCAGCGAAGTTTCCGCGACGTTGGTCGCCAGCACCACGCGCCGCCCCGGGTGGGACTGGAAAATGCGCTGCTGTTCGGCCGGCGACAGGCGCGCGTACAGCGGCAAAATTTCGGTGTGCTTGAGCTGGGCCTTGCGCAGCATCTCGGCGGCGTCGCGAATCTCGCGCTCGCCGGGCAAAAACACCAGCACATCGCCGGGGCTGCGTCGCTCGCTGCGCTCGTAGGCTGCGACTTCATCCAGCGCGGCAAGAATCGCCTGGTCGACGGTCAGATCGTCCTCGACGCGGTTGCCCTCCTCGTCCTGCTCCAGGGTCAGCGGCCGGTACCAGGTGTCCACCGGGAAGGTGCGGCCCGAGACTTCGACAATCGGCGCATCGTCGAAGTGTTTGGAGAAACGCTCCAGGTCGATGGTCGCCGAGGTGATGATGACTTTCAGGTCCGGGCGGCGCGGCAGCAGGGTTTTCAGGTAGCCGAGCAGAAAATCGATGTTCAGGCTGCGTTCGTGGGCTTCGTCGACGATGATCGTGTCGTAGCGTTCCAGGTAGCGGTCGTTCTGGGTTTCCGCCAGCAGGATGCCGTCGGTCATCAGCTTGATCAGGGTATTGGAATCGCTCTGGTCTTCGAACCGCACCTGATAGCCGACCAACGCGCCCAATGGGGTCGCAAGCTCTTCGGCGACCCGGCTGGCCACACTGCGCGCAGCGATCCGGCGTGGCTGGGTGTGACCGATCAGGCCGTACTGGCCGCGACCGATCTCCAGGCAGATTTTCGGCAACTGGGTGGTTTTGCCCGAGCCGGTCTCGCCGGCAATGATCAGTACCTGATGCTTGTTCAACGCAGCCTTGATTTCATCGCGCTTGGCGGCAATCGGCAGGCTGTCGTCGTAGCGGATCACCGGCAGGCTCGCGCGCCGCGCGGTCACCTGGGCGCAGGACGCCTGCATGCGCGTCACCCACTGCGCCAGCTTCTCCTCATCGGGCTTCTTGCGCAGCTCGAGCAACTGGCGCCGCAAGCGGTGGCGGTCGGCGAGCATGGCGTGATCGAGGTTTTTCAGCAGTGGGTCGATAGCGGGCGCTTGGTCAGTCATCAGGTACTTTGACGGTCATCTGTTTAGGCGGGGCCGGCAAGTGTGGCAGAAAAGCGGTTGGGAGCGCCAAGCTTCACGCGCGACTCGGGTGTAAACCGAAAACAAATGTGGGAGGGGGCAAGCCCCCTCCCACATGGATGTGTGTGCAGTTTATAGCGGGTCCTTGCGCCGATACGGGAACACATCAATCACTTTGCCGGCGCGGATCGCGTCCTGCAGCCCTTTCCAGTAGTCGGCATCATACAGCTCGCCATGCAGCTCATCGAAGAGCGTGCGCTGGCCGGCATCGGCAAACAGGAACGGCGGGAACTCTTCCGGGAACACGTCCAGCGCGCCGATGGAATACCAGGGCTCGGAGGCCATTTCGTCTTCCGGGGTGCGCGGCGCGGGAATGTGGCGGAAGTTGGCTTCGGTGAGAAAGCATATTTCGTCGTAGTCGTAGAACACCACGCGCCCGTGGCGGGTGACGCCGAAGTTCTTGAGCAACATGTCGCCGGGGAAGATATTCGCCGCCGCCAGTTGCTTGATCGCCAGGCCATAGTCGTCCAGGGCTTCGCGCACCTGGGCGGGGTTGGCGCGTTCCAGGTAGAGGTTGAGCGGGGTCATGCGCCGCTCGGTCCAGCAGTGGCGAATCAGCACGGTGTCGCCTTGCACCTCAACGGTACCGGCGGCCACCTCAAGCAGCTCGGCCAGGCAGTCGGGCTCGAACTTGCTCCGCGGGAAGCGGAAATCGGCGAACTCCTGGGTGTCGGCCATGCGTCCGACGCGGTCGACGCTTTTGACCAGACGGTATTTCTCGATCACCGTGGCGCGGTTGACGTTCTTCGACGGCGAGAATCGGTCCTTGATGATCTTGAACACGGTGTTGAAACCCGGCAGCGTGAACACGCTCATGACCATGCCACGCACACCCGGGGCCATGATGAAACGGTCGTCGGTGCTCGCCAGATGGTTGATCAGCGCGCGGTAGAACTCCGACTTGCCGTGCTTGTAGAAACCGATGGAGGTGTACAGCTCGGCGATGTGCTTGCCCGGCAGGATGCGCCGCAGCAAGCCGATGAAGTCAGCCGGCACCGGCACGTCGACCATGAAGTAGGAACGGGTGAACGAGAAGATGATCGACACCTGCGCTTCGTCAGTGATCAGCGCATCGATCTGGATGCCACGTCCTTCGCGGTGCAGCAGCGGGATCACCAGCGGCCATTGTTCGTCGTGGGTGTAGATGCGCCCCACCAGATACGCCCCCTTGTTGCGGTAAAGCACCGAAGAAAACAACTCGACGTTCAGGTCCGGGTCCTTGCAGACCCAGTCCGGCAGGCTCTCGCGCAATTGCGCCTGGAGGCGGCGCACGTCGCCGGGCAGGTCGGCGTAGGGCTCGCTGAAACAGAAGTCGGCGAAGACCTGCGCCAGCAGGTCCGACAGGTTCCCGGCCGGCGTGTAAAGGCGGGTCTGCGCCGCCCTCGCCTGGCGCTGGCTTGGCCGCGTGGTGTGGATGAACATGCAGGCGTCGCTGATCAGGTCATGGCTGAAGAGGCCGCAGAAGATCGAGTTGTACCAGGTCTCGGCCAACTCATCGTCGACGCGCAGGTCGATCAGGCCGATATAGGCGCTCTTCACCTGGGGCCAATTGCTGCTCTGCAGCAACACAGCACTGTCGAAACCTGCCCGCAGGCGCGCCGTCACTTCGGCCACTTTCTCTTCATACAAGTTGATCCGCGCTGCCGACGCCGCCTGCCCCTGCTGCCACTGGGCCTTTTCGAAACGTTCACGGGCGCCATCGGTGATCCGGCGAAAGTGCTCACGGTAATCGTCGAAGCCGTCAAGCAGGGTGCGGGCAATGGCGAGGGCGGACATGGGAGAAACCTCCACTATTTTCAGTTTTTTTATTCGACCGAGCGGTCAGTAACTGCACGACAAATCCCTACTCTCAGACTCGGACTTTTTATCTGTACGCCTTTAACGGCACCGTCTGGCGCGTTTGACAGGGAAAGCCTGCCCGGCTCATCCGGCCCCTAACAAATGTAACCGTGCTGATACACCGTAAGGGAAACCCTGATTACCACGTTAATGGCGCTTTGATATATAGCCCGCGCCCTCCCAGCCTGACAAGGTCACAAGACCGATCCGGGAGCAGGTTTCAACCCCCCGAGGAGCAGTGAGATGTCGTTGAGGAACATGAGGATTGGTCTGCGTGCCAGTCTGAGTTTTGCCGTATTGGCCAGCCTGCTGGTGATTGTCGGCCTGTTCGGCCTGGGGCAGATGGCCGAACTGCGCGAAAGCGCGCTGATCATCGAGCGCTCGTGGATGCCGAGCATCGAAAACGCCCATGAAATCGCCGCCACCGTGGCCGGCATTCGCCTGGAGGCGCTGCGCTTCGTTACCACCGATGAATCACGCATCCGCGACACCAGCCGAGGCCTGATCACGCGCAATACCGGTCAGCTCAAGGCGTTGCTGGCCAGCCATGAGAGCCTGCCGAGCAACGACGACGAGCGCGCGCTGCTGCAACAGGTCAACACTGCGGTGGCGAGCTACATGGGTACCATCGGCCAGATGATCAGCCTGGTGGACAAGGAACAGCAACAAGACGCCATCGACCTGGTCACCAGCCGCCTGGCGCCCCTGGGCAATGCCCTCAACCAGCATCTGGAGGCCTTGATCAACTTCAACAAGCGGGGTGTCGAAGCGGCGGCCGACTCGGCAGCGCAGGTGTATGCGCGTGCGCGCTGGATTGTCGGCCTGATCATCGTCGTCGCGCTGGTCGCCACGTTGCTGCTGGCCTGGCTGCTCACCCGCAGCATCACCACGCCGCTGGGCCAGGCGCTGGCAGTGGCGCGCACCATCGCCGCCGGCGACCTGAGCCAGCCCGTGACCGTGCACGGTCGCGACGAGCCGGCGCAACTGCTGGCCGCCCTGGCCAGCATGCAGACGCAATTGCAGGGCACCTTGCGCGGCATCAGTGAGTCGGCGCAGCAACTGGCCTCGGCGGCCGAAGAAATGAGTTCGGTAATGGCGCAGAGCACACGCGGCCTGCAGGCGCAAAACGATGAAATCGAACAGGCCGCCACCGCCGTCACCCAGATGAGCGTCGCCGTGGACGACGTGGCCAACAACGCAGTGTCCAGCGCCGAAGCGTCGCAGGCCTCGGACGAGGACAGCAAACACGGCCACCACCAGATCAGCCAGACCATCAGCGCGATCCAGAGCCTGGTCGACGAAGTGCTCGGCGCCTCGAACAAGGCCGAAGGCCTGGCCGCCAAGGCGCAGGACATCAGCAAGGTGCTCGAAGTGATCCGTGGCATCGCCGGGCAAACCAACCTGCTGGCACTCAACGCCGCCATTGAAGCGGCCCGCGCAGGCGAGGCCGGACGCGGCTTTGCGGTGGTCGCCGATGAAGTACGCTCGCTGGCGCAACGCACCCAGGCCTCCACCGAAGACATCGAGCAGATGATCACCAGTATCCAGCAAGGCACCCAGGACACCGTCGGCGCACTCAACAGCAGCGCCGAACACGCCGGTCATACCCTGCAGCGGGCCAACAACGCCGGCAACGCGCTGGCGAAAATCACCGCGTCCATCTCGCAGATCAACCAGCGCAACCGCGTGATCGCCAGCGCCGCCGAGCAACAGGCGCTGGTGGCCCGTGACGTCGACCGCAGCCTGGTGAACATTCGCGCCCTGTCGACCCAGACCGCCGCCGGCGCCAGCCAGACCTCGGCCGCCAGCCAGGAACTGTCGCGCCTGGCCGTGGACCTCAATGGGCTGGTGACGCGGTTCGTCGTTTAATTAGCGATTGTGTCAGGCAGGCCGCTGGGCAACACTCGCGGCCTTATCAAGGTAGGAATGTGCTGTGAGACCTGTCGACACCCTGTACCTGCTGGGCCTGGCTGCCATCTGGGGCGCGAGCTTTCTGTTCATGCGCATCATCGCGCCGGAAATCGGCAGTGTGCCGACCGCGTTTTTCCGCGTGTCGATCGCCGCCGCCGGCCTGCTGGTGATTCTGGCGCTGATGCGCGTGCGCTGGGATTTCCAGGGCAAGTTCAAAACCGTGCTGCTGCTGGGCGTAATCAACTCCGGGATCCCCGCCACGATGTACTCGGTGGCCGCCCAGGTGCTGCCGGCGGGTTACTCGGCGATCTTCAACGCCACCACGCCGCTGATGGGCGTGTTGATCGGCGGGTTGTTCTTCAGCGAACGCCTGACCCCCTCGAAATTTGCCGGGGTATGCCTGGGCCTGTTCGGTGTGGGTGTGCTGACCCGCGCCGGCCCGGTGGCGTTTGACCTGCCCTTGCTGATGGGCGCGCTGGCGTGTCTGTTGGCCACCACCTGCTACGGGTTTGCCGGGTTTCTCGCGCGGCGCTGGCTGGATCGCCAGGGCGGGCTGGACAGCCGTCTGTCCGCCTTGGGCAGCATGCTCGGCGCCACCCTGTTTCTGTTGCCGCTGTTCGCCTACAGCGCCATCAGCCATCCCCCGGCGAGCTGGGGCGGCTGGCAGGTGTGGACGTCGCTGCTGGGGTTGGGACTGGTGTGCACGGCGTTTGCCTACGTCCTGTACTTTCGCCTGCTGACCGCCATCGGCCCGGTGAGGTCGATGACCACGACCTTTTTGATCCCGCCGTTCGGCGTGCTGTGGGGCGCGCTGCTGCTGGATGAGCCGTTGTCGATGGCCCACATGTATGGCGGCGTATTGATTGGCGGAGCATTGTGGCTGGTGCTGCGGCCACAGCGGATTGTTGCAAAAAGAATCTAAATAAACCTCCGATACGGCCGATAACCCCCGAAAGCCTCACGGATTGAACTGCCATGCGTAATAACCAGCCCGTTACCCAGCGCGAACGTACCTTCCCTGCCCAGCAACGGTTGATCTCCACCACAGATGCCAAAGGGGTTATCACCTACTGCAACGACGCTTTCGTCGAAATCAGTGGGTTCAGCCATGACGAACTGATGCGCGCACCGCACAACCTGGTGCGTCACCCGGACGTTCCGGCGGCCGTCTTCGCGCACATGTGGACCACGCTCAAACAAGGCCTGCCATGGATGGGCATCGTCAAGAACCGCTGCAAGAGTGGCGATCACTATTGGGTCAACGCCTATGTGACGCCGGTCTTCGATGGCAGCCAGGTGATCGGCTACGAGTCGGTGCGCGTCAAGCCCACCGCCGAACAGATCCGCCGCGCCGAAGCGCTTTATCAACGCATCAACCAGGGCAAGTCGGCGATTCCGCGGCGCGACAAATGGCTGCCGGTGTTGCAGGACTGGTTGCCGTTCATCCTGGTGAGCCAGTTGAGCTTCATGATCGGCGTATCGCTCAATTCCCACTGGGGCTTCGCCCTGGCGGCCGGGTTGTCGGTGCCGTTGGGGCTGCTGGGCCTGCGCTGGCAGCAGCGCGGCCTCAAGCGCTTGCTGCGCCTGGCCGAGCAGACCACCTCAGACCCGTTGATCGCGCAGATGTACACCGACAGCCGTGGCGCCCAGGCGCGTCTGGAAATGTCGATCCTCAGCCAGGAAGCCCGTTTGAAGACGTGCCTTACGCGCTTGCAGGACACTGCCGAACACTTGAACGCCCAGGCGCTGCAATCCAACACCTATGCGCATAACAGCTCCAGCGGCCTGGAACGCCAGCGCGTGGAAACCGAGCAGGTGGCCACGGCGGTCAACCAGATGGCGGCGACCACCCAGGAAGTCGCCAGCCACGTGCAGCGCACGGCGGACGCGACCCAGGAAGCCAATCGCCTGACCGGTCGCGGTCGCGACATCGCCGGGGAAACCCGCGAGGCGATTCAGCGCCTGTCGGTGGCGGTGGGCGAAACCGGCGTGACCGTGACCCAGTTGGCCAAGGACAGCGATGAAATCGGCGGCGTGGTCGACGTGATCAAGGGCATTGCCGACCAGACCAACCTGCTGGCACTGAACGCCGCCATTGAAGCGGCGCGTGCCGGTGAGATGGGCCGGGGGTTTGCCGTGGTGGCGGACGAAGTGCGCCAACTGGCGCAGCGCACCACCGAGTCCACCGGGCAGATCCATGCCCTGATCGCCAAGCTGCAACAGACCGCCAACGCCGCCGTGCAGACCATGGACGCCGGGCGCCGCCAGGCCGAAGAAGGCGTGACGCGGGTGACGGAAGCGGACCAGGCACTGGTCGGCATCAGCGAAGCGGTGGCGCACATCACCGACATGACCACCCAGATCGCCGCCGCGACCGAAGAGCAAAGCTCGGTGGCCGAGGAGATCAGCCGCAATATCAGCACCATTGCGTTGCTGGCGGACCAGACCTCGGAGCAGGCGATGAACTCGGCGCAGTTGAGCGAAGAGCTGACCCATACGGCCAATTCCCAGTATTCGCTGGTGGAGCGTTTCAACCGGTAATCGCTATCGGGAGCAAGCCCCCACCTTTACAGTGTTCACCAATGGAAATGTGTGAACCAATCAAAGGTGGGAGGGGGCTTGCTCCCGATGAGGCCCTAACAGCCACCGAGAAACTCTGCCACCTTCACCGCCGCAGCCTCCAGATGCTGCTCATGACTGAACCCCGACGCCTTCAACGGCTTCAAGTCATGGTCCGCCGCCGCCAGCCACATCACCTCGATGCTCGGCGACAACGCATACCCCTCCACCGCCGCCCGATTGCCCAGCGCATCGCGCTCGCCCTGCACGATCAAGCTCGGCGTCTTCAACCCGGCCAAATGCTCGACCCGTGGTTTCTCCGGCTTGCCCACCGCATAGAACGGATACCCCAGACACACCAGCCCGTCGGCCGCCAATTCATCGGCCAGCAAACTGGCCATGCGCCCGCCCATGGACTTGCCGCCAATCGCCAGTTTGCCGCCGACATGGCGTCGCACCTCGGCATACACCTCCCGCCAGGCCTCCAGCAGTTTCGGCGCCGGGTTCGGCGGACGTTTGCCGCCGTCCAGCCGACGCTGGGCCATGTAGGGAAACTCGAAACGCAATACGTTGACGCCATGCCCGGCAAGGCGTGCAGCCATGTCGCTCATGAAGCTGGAGTCCATCGGCGCGCCGGCGCCATGGGCCAGCATCAATGTGACCGCCTCACCTGACGCGCCTTGAGCGGCGGCATCCCACAACCAGCCGCGTTCCCGCACACAGTGTGCCCACTGATCCCCGTCAATACTTGCCTTGTGCTGTTTGCCCACGCTTGCCTCGCTATTCAATCGGTCTGTCGCTCATGAACATTACCGTGTAAGTACCGCCTGTCACCACCTGGAGGCCCCCACAACACCGCTCCTGCGACGCCGGATTTGCGTGCAGGACAGGCCCGGAAATATTCCTGTCCACTTGATCAGCTTTCAATTTAGGATATTGTCCCTACACTGAGCACGGAAAAGCCGCAGAATCTGGCGTTCAACCTGGTTGATGGCGGTGATCACGTGCGTTGCAATGGCCTCTCGCTTTCTCCATACTGCGGCCGCTTTATCTATAAAAATACTAAATCGTGGAACCCCGGAATGAGCACAGCAATCAGCCCGACTGCTTATAACTACAAGGTCGTCCGTCAGTTCGCCATCATGACGGTGGTCTGGGGCATCCTCGGCATGGGGCTCGGCGTATTCATCGCCTTGCAACTGGTCTGGCCGCAATTGAACTTCGACCTGCCCTGGACCACCTTCGGTCGCCTGCGCCCGCTGCACACCAATCTGGTGATCTTCGCCTTCGGTGGCTGCGCGTTGTTCTCCACCTCCTATTACGTGGTGCAGCGAACCTGCCAGGCGCGCCTGATCAGCGACAGCCTCGCCGCATTCACCTTCTGGGGCTGGCAAGCGGTGATCATCGGCGCCATCGTCAGCCTGCCGCTGGGCTACACCACCACCAAGGAATACGCTGAACTGGAATGGCCGATCGCGATTTTGCTGGCAATCGTGTGGGCGGCCTACGCAACGGTGTTCTTCGGCACCATCGTCAAGCGCAAGACCCGGCACATCTACGTTGCCAACTGGTTCTACGGTGCGTTCATCCTGGTGACGGGGATGCTGCACATCGTCAACCACGCATCGTTGCCGGTCAGCCTGTTCAAGTCCTACTCGGCCTATGCCGGCGCAACAGACGCGATGATCCAGTGGTGGTACGGGCACAACGCCGTCGGCTTTTTCCTCACCACCGGTTTCCTCGGGATGATGTACTACTTCGTGCCCAAGCAGGCCGAACGCCCCATTTATTCCTATCGCCTGTCCATCGTGCATTTCTGGGCGCTGATCACCCTGTACATCTGGGCGGGCCCCCACCACCTGCACTACACCGCATTGCCCGACTGGGCGCAGTCCCTGGGCATGGTGATGTCGATCATCCTGCTGGCCCCCAGCTGGGGCGGCATGATCAACGGCATGATGACCCTCTCCGGCGCCTGGCATAAGCTGCGCACCGACCCGATCCTGCGCTTTCTGGTGGTGTCGCTGGCGTTCTACGGCATGTCGACGTTCGAGGGGCCGATGATGGCGATCAAGACCGTCAACGCGCTCTCCCACTACACCGACTGGACCATCGGCCATGTCCACGCCGGTGCCCTGGGCTGGGTGGCGATGATCTCCATCGGCTCGCTTTACCACATGATCCCCAGGCTCTACGGCCGCACGCAGATGCACAGCATCGCGCTGATCAACAGCCACTTCTGGCTGGCCACCATCGGCACCGTGCTCTACATCGCCTCGATGTGGGTCAACGGCATCACCCAGGGCCTGATGTGGCGGGCGATCAACGATGACGGCACGCTCACCTTCTCCTTCGTGCAAACGCTGCAGGCCAGCCATTCGGGCTATATCGTGCGGGCCGTGGGTGGAGCGATCTTTGCCAGCGGCATGCTGCTGATGGCCTACAACGTCTGGCGCACCGTGCGCGCCTCGGACCCGGCGCAAGCCGAAGCCGCCGCCGCCATCGCCGTTGCGGGAGCGCACTGATGAAGCATGACGTCGTCGAGAAGAATATTGGCCTGCTGGCCTTCTTCATGGTCATTGCCGTGAGCATCGGCGGGCTGACCCAGATCGTCCCGCTGTTTTTCCAGGACGTGACCACCAAGCCCATCGAAGGCATGAAGCCGCGCAGCGCGCTGGAGCTGGAAGGGCGTGACGTGTACATCGCCAACGGTTGCGTGGGTTGCCACTCGCAGATGATCCGTCCATTTCGCGCCGAAACCGAACGTTACGGCCATTACTCGGTGGCTGGCGAAAGCGTGTGGGACCACCCATTCCTGTGGGGCTCCAAGCGCACCGGGCCGGACCTGGCGCGGGTCGGCGGGCGTTACTCGGATGACTGGCACCGCGCGCACCTCTACAACCCGCGCAACCTGGTGCCGGAGTCGAAAATGCCGGCGTACCCGTTTCTCGTCGAAAACATACTCGACGGCAAGGACACGGCGAAGAAGATGCAAGTGCTGCGCACCCTGGGCGTGCCCTACACCGACCAGGACATTGCCGGCGCGGCCGCCGCCGTCAAGGGCAAGACTGAAATGGACGCACTGGTGGCCTACCTGCAAGGCCTGGGCACCCTCATCAAGAGCAAACGGTGATCGCATGGATATCGGGATGATTCGTGGCCTGGGCACCCTGGTGGTGATGGTGGCCTTCATCGGCCTGGCGTTGTGGGTGTTCAGCCCACGGCGCAAGGCCGAGTTTGACGAGGCAACCCTGCTGCCTTTCGCCGACGACCCGCAAGCGCTCCAGCAGGTCGAGCAAGCCGCCAGGGATGATAAGCAATGAGCACGTTCTGGAGCCTCTACGTCAGCGTCCTCAGCCTGGGCACTCTGTTCGCCATCACCTGGCTGCTGCTGTCGACCCGCAAGGGCCAGCGCAGCGAGCAGACCGAGGAAACCGTCGGTCACTCGTTCGACGGCATCGAGGAGTACGACAACCCGTTGCCCAAATGGTGGTTCATGCTGTTCATCGGCACCCTTGTCTTCGCCCTCGGTTACCTGGCGCTGTACCCGGGCCTGGGCAATTGGCAGGGCCTGCTGCCGGGCTACAACTACCTCGACAACGACCGGCAGACGCCCTTCGCCAACGGCAAGACCGGCTGGACCTCCGTGCATGAATGGGAAAAGGAAATGGCCCAGTCGCAGGCGAAGTTCGGCCCGATCTTTGCCACATTCGCCGCGATGCCGATCGAGGACGTGGCCAGGGACCCAAAGGCCTTGAAGATGGGCGCTCGCCTGTTCGCCTCCAATTGCTCGGTGTGCCACGGTTCCGATGCCAAGGGCGCCTACGGCTTCCCCAACCTGGCCGACGCCGACTGGCGCTGGGGTGGCACGCCTGACGCCATCAAGGCGTCCATCCTGAAAGGCCGCCAAGCGGTGATGCCGGGCTGGGCCGCCGTCATCGGCGAGCAAGGCGTGGCCGACGTGGCAGGTTTTGTGCTGAGCAACCTCGACGGCCGCACACTGCCCGAAGGCACCAGGGCCGACGTGGCCAATGGCGCGAAACTGTTCGCCGCCACCTGCACGGCCTGCCACGGCCCGGCCGGCAAAGGCAACCCCGCCATGGGCGCGCCGGACCTGACGCACCCGGGTGCATTCATCTACGGATCAAGCTTCGCCCAGTTGCAGCAAACCATCCGCCACGGCCGCCAGGGCCAGATGCCGGCGCAGGAGCAACTGCAGGGCAATGACAAGGTGCATGTGCTGGCGGCGTATGTGTACAGCTTGTCTCATGGGGATGAGAAGACTGAGGAGCATGCCAAGTCCGTCGAGGCCCCCGCGCAGTGAGCGCTGGGCAGGACTGTGTTTTTTCTGCTCTGGACAGAGACCGCTGGTAGCCTCGGGCTTGCTCGTCACACAGCCAAAGTAGTAACGTGACTACATTAATTTCAAGAAAGGGGAATGCCCCATGACTATCACGACGATCTCCAGCCGCGAATTCAATCAGGACACAAGTGGTGCCAAAAAAGCAGCCCGCCAGGGACCGGTTTTCATCACCGATCGCGGCAAGCCTGCTCATGTGCTGCTAAGCATTGAGGACTACCAGAAACTGACAGGTCTCAACGCCGATATCGTTGACCTGTTGGTGATGCCGGAAGCGGCCGATATCGACCTCGAAACCAGGCGCGCCGTGATCACTCATCGACCTGTGGACCTCTCTTGATGTATTTGCTCGACACCAATGTCATCTCCGAACTTCGTAAACCCCGGGCAGACGCGAACGTGGTCGCCTGGGCCAAAAGCATTATCGCTACGCGCATGTTCATCTCGGCGATCACCTTAAAAGAGCTGGAAACCGGCGTACTGCGCATGGAGCGACGAGACCCGGCGCAGGGCAAGGTGTTGCGTACCTGGCTCAAGCGCCACGTGATGCCGGCATTCGATGCCAGAATCCTGCCCGTTGACGCAGCCGTGGCATTGCGTTGCGCCAACCTGCATGTGCCTGACCAGGCCAACGAGAGTGATGCATTGATTGCCGCGACTGCGTTGGTACATGGACTCACGGTGGTCACCCGTAACATCAGTGACTTCCAATCCAGCGGCGTTCCACTGATCAATCCATGGGACCAATGACCGGCCGATGCCATGATGAGCGACCAGATACCGGTACATGACGTCACCCCGCCCGGGAAAACCGTTGATCTCTACGCGTCACGAGAGAAGATCTACACGCGCGCGTTCACCGGCCTGTTTCGCACTGTGCGCATGCTCGGCGGCGGCGCATTGCTGCTGCTGTATTTCGGCACGGTGTGGCTCGATTGGGGTGGCCATCAGGCGGTGTGGTGGAACCTGCCGGAGCGCAAGTTCTTCATTTTTGGCGCCACCTACTGGCCCCAGGATTTCATCCTGCTGTCGGGCATCCTGATCGTCGCGGCGTTTGGCCTGTTCTTCATCACCGTGTACGCCGGGCGCGTGTGGTGCGGCTATACCTGCCCACAAAGCGTGTGGACGTGGATGTTCATGTGGTGCGAAAAAATCACCGAGGGCGACCGCAACCAACGCATCAAGCTGGACCAGGCGCCGATGAGCGCCAGCAAATGTCTGCGCAAGTTGGCCAAGCACACGCTGTGGTTGTTGATCGGCCTGGCTACCGGCCTGACCTTCGTCGGTTACTTCTCGCCGATCCGAGAGCTGGTGGTGGAGTTCTTCAGCGGCCAGGCCGATGGCTGGGCGTATTTCTGGGTCGGTTTCTTCACCCTTGCCACCTACGCCAATGCCGGCTGGTTGCGCGAGCAGGTGTGCATCTACATGTGCCCTTATGCGCGCTTTCAGAGCGTGATGTTCGACAAGGACACCCTGATCGTGTCCTACGACCCGCGCCGTGGCGAAGTGCGTGGCCCGCGCAAAAAAGACAGCGACCACAGGGCCCAGGGCCTGGGCGATTGCATCGACTGCACGATGTGCGTGCAGGTGTGCCCTACCGGTATCGACATCCGCGACGGCCTGCAAATCGAATGCATCGGCTGCGCCGCCTGTATCGACGCCTGCGACAGCATCATGGACAGGATGGACTATCCGCGCGGCCTGATCAGCTACACCACCGAGCACAACCTGTCCGGGCAGAAAACCCACACACTGCGCCCGCGCCTGATCGGTTACGCAGGGGTGTTGCTGGCGATGATCAGCCTGCTGGTGGTGGCATTCCTCCTGCGTCCGCTGGTGAGCCTGGATGTGAGCAAGGACCGCGTGCTGTTCCGCGAAGACGTCGAAGGCCGCATCGAAAACGTCTACAGCCTGAAGATCATGAACAAGGACCAGCGCGACCACCTCTACCTGCTCAGCGCCACTGGCCTGCCCGACCTCAAGCTGCAAGGCCGGCGTGAAATCAGGGTGGCCGCCGGTGATACCGTCAGCCTGCCGGTAGGCCTGTCGAGCGCGCCGCAGCAGTTGCCGTCGAGCACCAACGAAGTGACATTCATCCTGACGGACGTCGATGACGCCGGCGTCCGGATTGAAGCCGGCAGCCGATTCATCGGCCCGCCCGTTCGATAACCAGAGAACCGAACCATGCCCCCAGCCACTGCCGCAAGCCCCTGGTACAAGCACCTCTGGCCCTGGATCATCATTGCGATCCTGGCCTGTTCGGTGACGCTGACCCTGTCCATGGTGACCATTGCGGTGAACAACCCGGACAACCTGGTCAACGACAATTACTACGAGGCCGGCAAGGGCATCAACCGCGCCCTGGACCGTGAACGCCTGGCCCAGACTCTGCAACTGCGCGGCAAGCTGCACCTGGACGAACTGACCGGTGAAGTCGAGTTGCGCCTCACCGGCTACAGCAACCCGAACACCCTGCAACTCAACCTGATTTCCCCGACCCAGCCGCAGAAGGACCGCAGGATCAACCTGACCCGCAGCGACAGCGAACCGGGCCGCTACATCGGCCAGGTGACCGACAGGGTCGAGGGCCGGCGCTTCGTCGAACTGCTGGGGGTGGAAGGCAACCAGACCTGGCGCCTCTTCGAAGAAGAAGACGTCAGCCACGACAAGGACCTGCTGCTGGGTGATGAACCGCTGCAGGGCGCCGAGGAGCTGAAGCAATAAAAACGCACGCCTCGCTCAAAATGCTCGCACAGAGGCCCTCCCAGCCACCCCAGATACCAACCATGACCAGCCCCTGCTACCACTGCGCCCTGCCCGTTCCAGCCGGCAGCCGCTTCACCGCGATGATCCTTGGCGAGCGCCGCGAGCTCTGTTGCCCGGGCTGCCAGGCTGTGGCCGAAGCCATCGTGGCCGGTGGGCTGCAACATTATTACCAGCACCGCAGCGAAGCCTCGGCCAACCCCGACACCCTGCCGGTGCAATTGCTGGACGAGCTGGCGCTGTACGACCGCGCCGATGTGCAAAAACCTTTCGTGCGCCACGACGGCGACCTGGCCGAAACCACCCTGCTGATGGAAGGCATCAGTTGCGCGGCCTGTGGCTGGCTGATCGAAAAACACCTGCGCCGCCTGCCCGCCGTGGCCGAGGCGCGGCTGAACCTGTCCAACCACCGGCTGCACCTGCGCTGGGCCGACGAGCAAGTGCCGCTGAGCCGGCTGCTCAGTGAGTTGCGCCATATCGGCTACGCCGCCCACCCGTATCAGGCCGACCGCGCCGCCGAGCAACTGGCCGGGGAAAACCGCCTGGCCCTGCGCCGACTCGGCGTCGCCGGCCTGCTGTGGTTCCAGGCAATGATGGCTACCATGGCGACCTGGCCGCAATTCAATGTCGACCTCAGCCCCGAGCTGCACGTGATCCTGCGCTGGGTCGCGATGTTCCTGACCACACCCATCGTGTTCTACAGCTGCGCGCCATTCTTCAACGGCGCGATGCGCGATTTGCGCACGCGCCACCTGACCATGGACGTGTCGGTGTCCCTGGCGATTGGCGGCGCGTACCTGGCCGGCATCTGGACCGCCATCACCGGCACGGGCGAGTTGTATTTCGACGCGGTGGGCATGTTCGCGCTGTTCCTGCTGGCCGGGCGTTACCTGGAACGTCGCGCCCGGGAGCGCACCGCTGCCGCCACCGCGCAACTGGTCAACCTGTTGCCCGCTTCGTGCCTGCGCCTCAAGCATGACGGCCAGAGCGAACGTATCCTGCTGTCCGAGCTGGCCCTGGGCGACCGTGTGCTGGTGCACCCCGGCGCGGTGCTGCCGGCCGACGGCGTGATCCTCGAGGGCCAGTCGAGCATCGATGAATCCCTGCTGACCGGCGAGTACCTGCCACACCCCCGGCAAGTCGGCGACAGCGTGACGGCCGGCACGCTCAACGTCGACGGCGCGCTGACCGTGCAGGTGCGCGCCCTGGGCCACGACACGCAACTGTCCGCCATCGTGCGTCTGCTGGAACGCGCCCAGGCGGAAAAGCCACGCCTGGCGCAGCTGGCCGACCGCGCCGCACAGGGGTTCCTGCTGGGTTCATTGATAGCCGCCGCCGTGATCGGTCTGCTGTGGTGGCAGCTCGACGCGTCGCGGGCATTCTGGATCGTGCTGGCGATGCTGGTAGCGACCTGCCCGTGCGCCTTGTCGCTGGCCACGCCGACGGCGCTCACCGCCGCCACCGGCACGCTGCACAGCCTCGGCCTGCTGCTGACACGCGGCCATGTGCTCGAAGGCCTGAACCAGATCGATACGGTGATTTTCGACAAGACCGGCACCCTCACCGAAGGTCGTCTGACCCTCAACGCCATCCGGCCTCTGGGCGAACTGAACAGCGACCAATGCCTGGGCCTCGCCGCCGCCCTGGAAAACCGCTCCGAGCACCCGATTGCCCGCGCATTCGGCCGGGCGCCGCTGCCCGCCGTTGACGTGCGCAGCGCTGCGGGCCTGGGGCTGGAAGGTCGCGTGGGTGAACGCCTGCTGCGCATCGGCCAGCCTGCATACGTGTGTGAACTCAGCGGTTGCCCGCCGCCCGCCGCGCCGGAGCAAACCGGGCAATGGCTGCTCTTGGGCGACCGCAGCGGCGCGCTTGCGTGGTTCGTGCTCGACGACCGCCTGCGCAGCGATGCGCCAGCGCTGCTCGCAGCGTGCAAGGCACGAGGCTGGCGCACGCTGCTGCTGTCGGGGGACAGCTCGCCGATGGTCGCCAGCGTCGCCGCAGCGTTGGGCATTGACGAAGCCCACGGCGGCCTGCGCCCGGATGACAAGTTGCAGGTGCTGCAACGCTTGCACGCGCAGGGTCGCAAGGTGCTGATGCTCGGCGACGGTGTCAACGATGTGCCCGTACTGGCCGCCGCCGATATCAGCGTGGCCATGGGCTCGGCCACGGACCTGGCGAAATCCAGCGCCGACGCGGTATTGCTGAACAACCGCCTGGACGCTCTGGTGCAGGCGTTCAGCCTGGCACGGCGGACCCGCCGGGTGATCATTGAAAACCTGCTGTGGGCCGGCCTGTACAATGGCCTGATGCTGCCGTTCGCCGCGCTGGGCTGGATCACGCCGCTCTGGGCGGCAATCGGCATGTCTGTGAGTTCGTTGACCGTGGTACTCAACGCCCTGCGCCTGACACGCCAGCCGGGGGCGCCCTTTACGCCCGTTGCCAAACCGCCCGTTGCCGGCCTGAGCCGCGCAGGCCTGGAGTAGCGATGCCAGCTCTTTACATAATGATTCCGGCGGCGCTGCTGTTAGTGGGCGCGGCGATCTACCTCTTTTTCTGGGCAGTGGACAGCGGCCAGTACGACGACCTCGACGGCCCGGCCCACAGCGTGCTGTTCGACGATCAGGACGCGAACCACCTCGCCGCTATCGACGAGGCCAATCCACCGCAGCAACCGCCCAGGGATCCGCCCCGTGCTTGACCTGGCGCCGCTGCTGATCTCCGCGCTGATCCTAGGCCTGCTGGGTGGCGGCCATTGCCTGGGCATGTGCGGCGGGCTGATGGGTGCGCTGACCCTGGCGATTCCCCGCGAGCAACGCAACCGCCGTTTTCGCCTGCTGCTGGCGTACAACCTGGGGCGCATCCTCAGCTATGCCTGCGCCGGACTGCTCATCGGCCTGGCCGGCTGGGCGGTGGCCAACAGCCCTGCGGCGATGGTCATGCGCGTACTGGCCGGTGGACTGCTGATCTGCATGGGCCTGTACCTCGCCGGTTGGTGGAGCGGCCTCACCCGCCTCGAAAGCCTGGGCCGTGGCCTGTGGCGGCATATCCAGCCGCTGGCCAACCACATACTGCCAGTGTCGAGCCTGCCGCGTGCCTTACTGCTCGGCGCACTCTGGGGCTGGTTGCCGTGCGGGCTGGTCTACAGCACCTTGCTGTGGGCAGCGAGCCAGGGCAATGCGGCCCACAGCGCATTGCTGATGCTGGCTTTCGGCGTGGGCACTTGGCCTGTGCTGCTGGCCACAGGCCTGGCGGCGGAGCGGGTCACCGCATTACTGCGCCGGCGCAGGGTGCGCATGGCCGGTGGCGTGCTGGTGATGTTGTTCGGCTTCTGGACCCTGCCGGGCCCGCACCAGCACTGGCTGATGGGGCATTAGTCAGCCTGTGGCACAGCGCCACTCCCCGTTGATGCAAATCAACATGCCTGCCCCTCCCTGCCCCTAGACTCCGCCCATCAGCCTATCCGGGGGAGCGCCCGCATGCTCGACGCCATTTGTTGGGACACCGATCTGATTCACCGCTACGACCTCGCCGGGCCGCGCTACACGTCCTACCCCACCGCCGTGCAATGGCACAACCAGGTCGGCGCCTTCGAGCTGTTGCACGCGCTGCACGACAGCCGCAAGGCCGCGCGACCGCTGTCGCTGTATGTGCACGTGCCGTTCTGCGCAAACATCTGCTACTACTGCGCCTGCAACAAGGTGATCACCAAGGACCGTGGCCGCGCCAGGCCCTATCTGCAAAGCCTGACGCAAGAGATCGAGAAGGTGGCCTGCCACCTCGGCCCAAAACAGGTGGTGGAGCAGCTGTATCTGGGCGGCGGCACTCCGACCTTTCTCAGCCACGACGAACTGCGCCAGATGATGGGCAGCCTGCGCCGGCACTTCCATCTGCTGGATGACGACTCGGGCGACTACGGCATCGAGATCGACCCGCGCGAAGCCGATTGGGCAACCATGGGCCTGCTGCGCGAGCTGGGGTTCAACCGGGTGAGCATCGGCCTGCAGGACCTCGACCCGCACGTGCAGCGCGCGGTCAACCGCCTGCAAAGCCTGGAGCAAACGCGCGCGGTGATCGACGCGGCACGCACCCTGCAGTTTCGCTCGATCAATATCGACTTGATCTATGGATTGCCCGAGCAGTCGCCGCTGAGTTTTGCCCACACCGTGGAGGAAGTCATCCGACTGCAACCGGACCGCGTGTCGGTGTTCAACTACGCGCACCTGCCGGAGCGCTTCATGCCCCAGCGGCGCATCAACAGCGATGACCTGCCCACCCCGGCCGCCAAACTGTTGATGCTGCAAACCAGCATCGAACAGTTGACCCAGGCTGGCTACCGCTACATCGGCATGGACCATTTCGCCCTGCCGGACGACGAACTGGCCAGCGCCCAGGAAGACGGCACCCTGCAACGCAACTTCCAGGGCTACACCACCCACGGACACTGCGATTTGATTGGGCTGGGGGTGTCGGCGATCAGTCAGATAGGCGACCTGTACTGCCAGAACACCAGCGACCTCGGCGTCTACCAGAACGTGCTGGCGGGTGCGCAACTGGCGACCTGCCGTGGGCTGCTGTGCACCCCGGATGATCGACTGCGGCGCGAGGTGATCCAGCAGTTGATCTGCCATTTCCAGCTCGACTTCGAGTGCATCGAGCGGGCGTTCACCCTCGACTTTCGCGGCTATTTTGCCGCGCTGTGGCCGCAGTTGCAGACCATGGCCAGCGACGGCCTGATCAAGCTCGACGCCCAGGGCATCCGCGTACTGCCGGCCGGGCGCCTGCTGGTACGCTCGCTGTGCATGCTCTTCGATGCCTACCTTGCGCAGCAGAACCGGCAGCAGTTTTCGCGGGTGATCTGAAGCGTTACTTCGATGCCAGGCTCATGGCTTCCATCTGCGCGTCGGCAGGCTGGTCCTTCATGGCCTTGCCCAACTGCATCTGCACCATGGTCAGGCTGGCCTGCAACGTGGCGATGCTCGCCTGCAGGTTGGCAACCCGCGCCTGACGCGCCTCGGGTGTCATCGAATTGTCGGACTGGGCGGCAGCGACTTCGGCCTGCTTATCGGCGATCTGCTTTTTCAGCTCGCGGATCATTTTCAGTAGTTGTTTGACCGGGTCGGTCTGACTGCTGTTATCGATGTCCTTGTTCGAGTCGGTTTTGGCGGCACGAAAGCCGGCATTGGAGATCGACACGCTCACACCCTCGGTCACCTTGGTCTCACTGACAGGTTTTTCGTCGTCGCGCGCCGCTTCTGCCGCCGGGTTTTTCCTGAGGTCCGGCACCGTGGGAATGTTCACACTGGAAGGATTGAGGCCACCGATGGAAGACATGATCCGGGTCCTGATTGAATGAGATAGGCCTTTGTATCGGCACCGATACACGAACCTTTATAGCGTCGGCGCCGTTTTGTACGCGCTGGCCTCACCTACCCTCGGTGCGTTACCCTTACGTCTTATGTGTGATTTCCCACAAGGATTTAAGAAATGCCTGAGCCAGTCAAACTGCGCGCTCACAGCCAGGCTCACTGCAAGGATTGCAGCCTGGCCCCCCTCTGCCTGCCACTTTCGTTGAATCTGGAAGACATGGATGCGCTGGACGAGATCGTTAAACGCGGGCGCCCGCTGAAGAAAGGCGAGTTTCTGTTTCGCCAGAGCGACCGGTTCGATTCCGTCTACGCAGTACGCTCGGGCGCGTTGAAAACCTTCAGCCTGAGCGGCAGCGGCGAAGAGCAGATCACCGGATTTCACCTGCCCAGCGAACTGGTCGGACTGTCAGGCATGGACACCGAGATGCACCCGGTGTCAGCCCAGGCGATGGAGACCACCTCGGTGTGCGAAATCCCCTTCGAGCGCCTGGATGAACTGGCCTTGCAACTGCCGCAACTGCGCCGCCAGTTGATGCGCGTGATGAGCCGCGAGATTCGTGATGACCAGCAAATGATGTTGCTGCTGTCGAAGAAAACCGCCGACGAACGCATCGCCACCTTCCTGGTCAACCTCTCGGCACGCTTTCGCGCCCGTGGGTTCTCGGCCAACCAGTTCCGCCTGAGCATGTCGCGCAATGAAATCGGCAACTACCTGGGCCTCGCGGTGGAAACCGTGTCCCGGGTATTCACGCGTTTTCAACAGAATCAATTGCTGGCCGCCGAGGGCAAGGAAGTGCACATCCTCGACCCGATCCAGCTGTGCGCGCTGGCGGGCGGCTCCCTGGAAGGCTGATCCAGACACCTGCGGCCAAGCGCACCGGCGACGCCGCAGGTATACTTCGCGTCCGTTTTCCTCCCAGGACCCTCGACGATGATCCTCGATTCGTTCGACATCAAATCCCTGATCCGCCCCGTCATCGACTTCCCCAAGCCTGGGGTGATTTTCCGTGACATCACGCCGCTGTTCCAATCACCCCGCGCTCTGCGCCTAGTGGCCGATACCTTTGCCCAGCGCTACGTCGAGGCCGACTTCACGCACATCGGCGCAATGGATGCGCGCGGTTTCCTGATCGGCTCGATCATCGCCTACCAGTTGAACAAACCGCTGATCCTGTTCCGCAAGCAGGGCAAATTGCCGGCCGACGTGCTCGCCGAGGGTTACCAGACCGAATACGGCGAGGCTTTTCTGGAAGTGCACGCCGACAGCCTCTGCGAAGGCGACTCGGTGCTGATGTTCGATGACCTGATCGCCACCGGCGGCACCCTGATTGCGGCAGCGAACCTGGTGCGACGCATGGGCGCGCAGATCTTTGAAGCAGCGGCGATCATTGATTTGCCGGAGCTGGGTGGGTCGCAGCGTTTGCAGGCCATGGGGATTCCCACGTTCTGCCTGACGCAGTTTGCATTGACCGAAAAATAGCGGTTAAGCCGCAAGTCAAAATATGGGAGGGGGCTTGCTCCCTCCCACATTTTTATTGGGTGTGCACCTTGAGGCTTGCGGTATTGCCTAGAGCGCGATGGGCTTGCGGCCGGCGAACGAGTGCGCGAGGGTGCCGCCGTCCACCAGTTCCAGCTCGCCACCCAGTGGCACGCCGTGGGCGATGCGCGAGGTAATCAGGCCTTTGTTGGTCAGCAGCTGCGCGATGTAATGCGCGGTGGCCTCGCCTTCCACGGTCGGGTTGGTGGCCAGGATCACTTCGGTGAACGTGCCCTGCTCCTGGATCCGCGTCACCAGTTGCGGAATGCCGATGGCTTCCGGCCCCAGGCCGTCCAGCGGCGACAAATGGCCCTTGAGCACGAAGTAACGGCCGCGATAGCCGGTCTGCTCCACCGCGTAGACGTCCATCGGCCCTTCCACCACGCACAGCAAAGTGTCGTCGCGGCGCGGGTCGGCGCATTGTGGGCAGAGTTCTTCTTCGGTGAGGGTGCGGCACTGACGGCAATGGCCTACGCCTTCCATGGCCTGGCTCAGGGCCTGGGCCAGGCGGATGCCACCGCTGCGATCACGCTCCAGCAGTTGCAGCGCCATGCGCTGGGCGGTTTTCTGGCCGACGCCCGGCAACGTACGCAGGCCGTCGATCAGTTGGCGAATCAGGGGGCTGAAGCTCATGGGCGAAGGGTCCGACAAAACAACGAGACGCGGTTTATACCCGCGCCTCGGATTAGCGTCAAATGCTCAATCCTGCGCGACGCGTACCACCAACTTGCCGAAGTTGCGTCCTTCGAGCAAACCGATAAACGCCTCGGGCGCCTGTTCCAGGCCGTCGACCACGTCCTCGCGGAACTTGATCTTGCCCTCGCGCACCCATGGCGCCATGGCGCTGAGGAATTCCGGCTGGCGGTCGCCATAGTCGTCGAACACGATAAAGCCCTGGATACGCACGCGCTTGGTCAGCAGGGTGCGTTGCAGCGCCGGCAGGCGATCAGGGCCGGTGGGTGCTTCGTTGGCGTTGTAGCCGGCGATCAAGCCACACAGGGGAATGCGCGCCTTGGCATTGAGCAACGGCAGCACCGCATCGAACACCTTGCCGCCGACGTTTTCGTAATAAATGTCGACGCCGTTGGCACAGGCCACGGCCAGTTCGTTGGCGAAATCCTCGCTCTTGTGGTCGACGCAGGCGTCAAAACCCAGCTCGTCCACCACGTAGCGGCATTTTTCCGCACCGCCGGCGATGCCCACTACGCGCAGGCCCTTGAGCTTGGCCACCTGCCCCACCACCGAGCCCACCGCGCCCGAGGCCGCCGCCACCACCAGGGTTTCGCCGGCCTTGGGCTGGCCGATGTCCATCAGGCCCATGTAGGCGGTCATGCCCGGCATACCCAGCACGCCCAGCGCCATGGAAGGGCTGGCCAGGCCGTTGGGCACCGGCACCAGGTTACTGCCATCGGAAATGCTGTGGCTCTGCCAGCCGGTGGAACCGACCACCAGGTCGCCCACTTCGAATTTCGGATTGCGCGATTGCTCGACACGGCTGACGGCGCCGCCGGTCATCACCTCGTCGATTTCCACCGGCGCCGCGTAAGACGGCGCGTCGCTCATGCGGCCACGCATGTAGGGGTCGAGGGACAGGTACAGCGTCTTGAGCAGCACTTGGCCGTCCGCCAGCTCCGGCAGCGTCACCCGTTCGAGGCGGAAGTTTTCCGGCGTCGGTGCGCCCTGGGGGCGCGAAACCAGGACGATGCGCTGGTTGAGAGTCGGTTCTTGAGACATCAGGGTGCTCCTTATCGAAATCATCGGTATAGGGTGCAGACCGCGAGTGCCATGCCGGGGTTCGATCGGATCGGCACAAACAAAAATGCCAGGCGCAAGGCCTGGCATTGACGTACAGCCCAGGCTGAACGATCAGAACGGCAGCTTCATTCCCGGTGGCATCTGCATGCCGGCGGTCATGCCGGACATTTTGTCCTGACTGTTGGCTTCGATCTTGCGCACGGCGTCGTTGACGGCCGAGGCAAACAGCGCTTCGAGCATTTCCAGGTCATCTTCGCCCACGCCCGGCAGCACGCTTGGGTCGATGCTCACGCGCTTGATGTCGTGACGACCCGTCATTACCACGCTGACCATATCGCCACCGGCCTTGCCGGTGACTTCGGCGTTGGCCAGCTCTTCCTGCATCTTGGCCATCTTTTCCTGCATCTGCTGCGCCTGCTTCATCAGGCCGGCCATGCCACCTTTCATCATGGGAATCACCTCAAAAGTATGTGGATCAAACAGTTAACAGCCCGGTGTCATGACGCTTGGGTCACCGGAGCCTCGACAGGTTCAATAGTATCGTGACGCACCACCGCACCGAACTGCTGCATCATCTGCTGGACGAGCGGATCAGCCTGGATCGACTGTTCCGCATCGCGCTGGCGGTTGATGCGCCGACGGGTCGCGGCCTGGGCCGGGGTTTCCTGCTCAGGTTTGATCAGCTCGATGGCGATGGTCAACGTGCGCCCGTGGTACTGGTTGAGCGCATCGTTGAGCCGACGCTGCTGGGTCGCATTGAACAGCGCACTGTGGGCCGGGTCCAGGTGCAGCAGCCAGTGGTCGCCGTCGATGGCGATCAGGGTGCAGTTGGCGGCGATGCTGCCGGTCATGCCGGAAATCGGCAGTTTCGGGAATAACTCCAGCCATTGCAGCGCCAGACCGGTGGCCGGGGCTGCGGCGGGTTCCGCCTCGGGCTCCGGGGCCGGTTCGGCAACGTGTTCGCTGGCCAGTTCGTCCAGGTAGCTGTAGGCCGAATCCATATCCGGCTCGATGTAATCTTCGTCCAGTGGCGGTTCGTCGTCGAGGTCGATAGCCGGAACGGCGGCTTCCACCTGCGCAACGGTCGGCTCGGGCACCGGCGCAGACACGCACTCGGGGGCATCCGGCACCACGCTGTCCGGGGTCGGCGTGGGCATCGGCGTCAGTTCGGGCTGCTCGCCGGTGGTTTCCAGCACGGGCTCCACGGCGGGCTGCTGTCCGGGTTCGGGCTCGACTGGGGCCGGCTCGTTCCAGGGCAGATCGACAATCGCCTCGGGCTCAGCCTCGGGTTCGGCCACGACCGGCGCCGGCTCGGGCAATGGCTCTGGCTCTGGCGCCGGCTCCGGCTCCGGCACAACAGGCGCAGTCGCCACCGGCGCAACCACCGCCGCACCCGCCACGGAGTTGGCGGAATCAACTGTGGCCTGGCTGATCCCCACTGGCTTTAGCGGCTGCCTCGGCGCGTCGGCCGAGTCGGCGGGCCGGAAGGCCAGCATGCGCAGCAGCACCATCTCGAAGCCACCGCGCGGGTCCGGCGCCAGCGGCAGGTCGCGGCGGCCGATCAGGCCCATCTGGTAATAGAACTGCACATCTTCGGCCGGCAGCGCCTGGGCCAGGGCCAAAACGCGGTCGCGGTCACCATGGCCGTTGTCGACGCCTTCAGGCAGCGCCTGGGCGATGGCGACGCGGTGCAGCACGTTGAGTATTTCCGAGAGCACGCCGTTCCAGTCCGGGCCCTGCTCCGACAAATGGCGCACCGCTTCGAGCAGTGCCTTTGCGTCGCCCTCGATCAGCGCGTGCAGCACGTCGAACACCTGGCCGTGGTCCAGGGTGCCCAGCATGGCGCGCACATCGGCGGCCATGACCTTGCCTTCACCGAAGGCGATGGCCTGGTCGGTGAGGCTCATGGCGTCGCGCATCGAACCATCGGCGGCGCGGCCGAGCAGCCACAGTGCGTCGTCCTCGAACGGTACGTTCTCGACGCCGAGCACGTGGGTCAGATGCTCGACCACGCGCTCCGGGGTCATGTTTTTCAGGGAGAATTGCAGGCACCGCGACAAAATCGTCGCAGGAAGTTTCTGCGGGTCGGTGGTGGCCAGGATGAATTTGACGTAGGGCGGCGGCTCTTCCAGGGTTTTCAACAGCGCGTTGAAGGAATGGCTGGAGAGCATGTGCACTTCGTCGATCAGGTAGACCTTGAAGCGGCCGCGGCTGGGGGCGTACTGCACGTTGTCGAGCAGTTCGCGGGTGTCTTCGACCTTGGTGCGGCTCGCGGCGTCGATCTCGATCAGGTCGACGAAGCGCCCTTCGTCGATCTCGCGGCACACCGAGCAGGTACCGCAGGGTGTGGAGGTGATACCGGTTTCGCAGTTCAGGCACTTGGCGATGATGCGCGCGATGGTGGTCTTGCCCACCCCCCGCGTACCGGTGAACAGGTAGGCATGGTGCAGCCGCTGGCTGTCCAAGGCATTGATCAGAGCCTTGAGCACATGGGTCTGGCCGACCATTTCGCGGAACGAGCGCGGGCGCCATTTACGTGCAAGAACCTGATAACTCATCGAAAACCGTCGCAACTGGGAAGCGGAAGCCGGTAATGCTAGCGGAGCAAGGGGGAAATTGCATCCGGCACGCTCGTCTAATCTGACTAAGCTGTGCTCAACCGCCTCTCGAAGGCCTGAACATGGAGGGCATATGCGCGTAGTTCTGGGCGCTTTATGGATGATAGCCACGGCCACCCTGGCGGCCCCTGCGCCGCTGCGTTTCTCGGTTTCCGACAGCTGGGCGATGCCGGTGGTGCAACTGGAGGGCGGCGTGCCCACCCAGGGGATTGTGTACGACCTCATGTCGAGCCTGGCCACCCAGGTCGGCCGCCCGATCAGTTTCCATGTGCTGTCGCGGGTGCGGATTGCGGCAGCCATGGCCCATGGCGACATTGATGTGCGCTGTTACGTGGCCCAGGCCTGGGTCAACGACCTGTCGGGCGACTACAGCTGGAGCGTGCCGCTGATGGTGCAGCGCGATGTGCTGGTCAGCATCAACAGCCAGCCGGTGAAGGTGGACGAACTGGCCGCGCAACCGATCGGCACGGTGCTCAACTACCGCTACCCCCTGCTCGACCTGCTGTTTGCCAGCGGCCAGCTCAGCCGCGACGATGCCCGCAGCGAGGAACAGGTGCTGCAAAAGCTGGTGGCCGGGCGCTTCGACTATGCGGTGATGAATGAATGGATCGTTGATCGCTTCAATCAGAAAGTCCCGGTTGGGCGGCGCTTGCACAAGGTGGCGACAATTGAAGAGCAAGACCTCAGGTGCGTGGTGCGCAATGCCCCGGACGTGCCGGTGCAACAGATCCTGCGCACCTTGCAGCAAATGAAGAGGTCGGGGGAAATCGACGGCATTATCCAGTTGTACACCGGGCGCCCCGCCGCCAATGCCCCTGCGGACTGAAGACCGGCAAGGGACCTTCGCTTAACTCAGAAAAACCATGTGGGAGGGGGCTTGCTCCCTCCCACACCTGGATTGTGTGTGTCGTTGAGGTCAGCTTTTCGGCGCAGTCAACCGAGCGTACTGATCCTGGCTGATCCAGCCGGTGTAGGTGCGATCCCCGGCATTGGTGAACTCGACCTGGGCCCAGCCATCCTTGAAGGCCAGCACACCCACCACGTCATGCTTGACGATGTAAGGGCGCTTGGCAGCGTCGGCGCCCGGCGATTCAAGCAGGTAGGCCTTGTCGGCCGACACGGTCACCAGACCGATCCATTGCGTATCGGCAGTCTCGCTCAAGTCCAGGCCGGTGGCGATCTCGGGCATCAGCACAGTCATGCAACCGGGATGCTGCCGGCCCTGCTCCACAGTCAACGTCACGCCATCGACTGACGGCGCCACGCTGCCGGGGTAGGCGGCGTCGAGCCAAGTGGTCAGCGCGTCGGGCTTGCCTTGCAGGTAGAACGCGCAACCGCGCGTCACACCTTCGCCCATTTGTTCGGCGTAATAGCCTTCGACCTCATGCTGCGGCGTCACGGCCAGCATCAAGCCTTCGTATCTGCCCGAATGCAGTTCGGCCGCCAAGGCAGGGCCAACAACGCATAACGACAACACACCCATCGCCAGAAAACGGATCATCGTGTCTTTCCCCAGTTCACTATCAATTGCGCACACTTGCCACGTGATGAGCAAGAGGCCGGCGGACGCTAACAAGCCGGTTCGGGGTTGTCCATAGGCTGTTTCCTGCCGAGAAACAGCCCAGGTAAGCCCGCTATTTAGTGGCTTGCAGCTTTTCATAAGCCTTTTTGATTCGCTGGTCGTAATCGCCGTATTGCCGACCATTGTAGTGACGGGCCATCCCAGCATAATCCCGGGCCTTCATGGCCTTGACCAACGCCGCATTCTTGCTGCAAAAACCCACAAACGCATTCAACTGCTGGCCGGCGTTGAGCTTCATCGCAGCAACAAAATCAAACACATCCTTGAAACCACACGCTGCAAAATTGAAGCCCATGATCTGAAACATGCCGTAAGACGCGGACATCAATGCAGCCTTCTGATCCAGGCTGTACGCCGCCCGCAAGGTTTGCCAGGCGGTGGCCTGATTCTTGTTATTGATTCGCCATTGCGTGTCGGCCTTTACCATGCAGGGGGCTGAAAGATTGGGATGGGTACTGGCATACTTTTTCTGGGTGTATTTATGGAAGATGTGCCGCTCGTAGGCGAGCACCGGGAATTTTTCCGGCCCGAATCCGGATCGTCCGCTCGACTCCACGATGGCGAACGCCTTGATGATATTCACCTCGATGCCGTTGCCCAACGCAAGGGCCGCACGCTTGAAGTCGGCATCGCTGAGGTTGACGTTACCGTCGCAGGTGGCCTGGTTGACCAACTGCTGCTTGTCCGACACAGTCTGAACCGGCGATTGAACCGCCGCAGCAGGTTGCCCGGCCTTGCGCGCATCCTCGAGCAGACTCTTAAACGTCCTGCCGCCCGGATCAATGACCCCGTCGGGGCTGATCACATTGAGGCGAGTTTTCTGGAAGTCGCTAATACGCTGGATCAACAGCGGCCCGCATTTGCCGTCTACCACCAGGGGCGTCGCGGAGGTGGGGGCGATCAGATTGAACAGCTGTTGAATGAATTTGACGTCAGCGGGCACATTGCTGGCTTTGGCAGCCGTGCCGACTGAAGCACCGATAGCACCGGATAAATCTGCAGAAGTGGTCATGGCAATCATCCTAAGTCTTCAGGAATTGAGCGCCTTCACTTCTTCACTACTCCAGCACTGAGGTCATTTGCATGATTGAAATTAGCAGGCAGTTTGACGCTGTCCAGCCGAAATCGTCCGCGCCATGAAAAATGGGCAGAAGGCTGAATAAAAGGAGGGTGAGTTGAATCAGGAGGGAGAGCGTTATGGAGGCAACCCCACCAGCCACACCCCGGCACACAATGTTCCCGCTGTGGCTGCTGCCTTCCGGCTCTGACCAGGTTCACGGGTAATCGTTGCGGGGGGACCGATGGGGTCACCATAACGACGCCTGCCTCTCGGCAAGCGGGGCCATTGTACCGATCTCATCGGAAGTTACAACCGTTGGTGCCAGATTAAAAATATCCGCTGGTTCAAGCACTTGCCAGGGACTTGCGCCTCACCATTGGCGCTCTTTCATTTTGCCAGCAGGACCTCATCAGCCCGGCCGCCCTCTTCCTGAATCACCAGGTGAATGAAGTGCAGCTTGGCGATCACTGCAGGCGGCAGTACAAAGGGGTAAAAATCCGGCTGGCCCATGCTGCGTGACAGTTCGTTGAGCATGCCGGCCAGTTCGATCCAGGCGTTGACGAACGACAGGAACGCCGGGCCACCGGGATGCTCGGGGTCATAGAGGGTGGTGAGGGGGAACGGCTGGTAATCCAGGTCCATCTCACGGGCACTCATGCCAAAGCCCAGGGCGGTGTCGACGGCGTCCATCATGTGCAGGTAGTGGGCCCAGGTTTCCGCCCAGTCTTCCCACGGGTGCATGGTGGCGTAGGCGCTGACGCAGGTCTGCTGCCAGTCGGCACGCGGGCCGTGCTGGTAGTGCTGGTCGAGCGCCTCGGCATAACTGGCGCGTTCGTCGCCGAACAGGTCGCGATATGGCTGCAGCCAGTGGCTGTTGGCGATCAGACGATCCCAGTAATAATGGCCGACTTCATGACGAAAATGCCCGAGCAAGGTGCGGTAGGGCTCGTGCATCTGCACGCGGACCTTCTCGCGGTGAGCGTCGTCGGCTTCCTTGATGTCGAGGGTGATCAGGCCGTTGGCATGCCCGGTGGTGGGTGCATTGCCTTCAAGGTCGACACCGACGAAGTCGAACGCCAGGCCCGCCTCTTCATCCACGCTTTTGGGCACCACTTGCAGGCCCAGGCTGATCAACTGTGCGACGAGCCGACGCTTGGCCGTCTCGACCTTGCCCCAGCGTTCGTGATTTTCTGCAATCGACAGGTCGGGAATGGTGCGGTTCAGGCTGCAGGCCACGCACAGCGTGTCGGTGCTGTGGGCCGGGATCAGCCAGTTGCACGCCGCCGGGGTGTCGAGGTTGGCGCAACGGCGAAAGGCGCCGGCGTCGAGGTTGTCATCCATCTGCCAGGTATCGACCACCGGGCCCGGTTGCAGCGACGACAGCCGGCTCTGCTGCGGGTGGTAGCCCAGCAGGGCCGAGCAGGCCAGGCACTGGCTGTTGCGAAAAAACAGCGACTGGCCGCAGCGGCATTGCCAGACCTTGCTGTTACGCGAGGATCCGGCCATGAACGGGGCGGCGATGCGCGAACTGAGTTGCTCGAAGTAGCGGAACATGGCGATCTCTCACGGGAAGACAGAGACTAGATCACCTTGCGCACGGGATCGTTCCCGCGCGCAGCGTCAGGCTTTGCCGTACTTGCTCAGGAACGTTACAAAGGCGGCCTCATCCAGCACTTTGAGCCCCAGCTCGCTGGCCTTGGCCAACTTGGATCCTGCCCCTGGCCCAGCCACCACGCAGTGGGTTTTCGCCGACACGGAACCGGCCACCTTGGCGCCCAGGCTTTCGAGCTTTTCCTTGGCCACGTCACGGCTCATCAACTCCAGAGAGCCGGTGAGGACCCAGGTATGCCCGGCTTCCGGCAGGCCTTCGACGACCTTTTTCTCGCTCTCCCAGTGCATGCCGAAATCCTTGAGCTGCTGCTCGATGGCCAACGCGTGGCTGGCGTTTGCCGGGTTATCGAAGTACTCGCGCACCGCCTTGGCCTGCTTCTCGGGCAGCGCCTGGCGCATGTCGAGCCAGTCGGCCTTGATTACGCCTTCGAGGCTGCCGAACTTATCCGCGAGCTTCTGCGCCGCGCCCGGGCCGACGGACGGTACGTGCAGTTTGTCGAGCAAGCCGCCCAGGGTGGTGCTGGCGGCGAACTCGGCGCTCAGGTCACCCTGATCCTGCACCTGCAGGCCACATTCGTCCGGCGACAGCAGCGCGCCGATCACCTGCCGGTTATGAGCGTCTTCGAAGAAGCTATGAATCTCGTGCGCCACTTCCAGGCCCACGTCCGGCAAGTACGTCAGCACCTGCGGCAAGGCCTGCTGCACCCGCTCCAGCGAGGCCAGAGAGCGTGCCAGCACCTTGGCGGTCTCCTCGCCCACATCGGGAATGCCGAGGGCATAGATAAAGCGCGCCAGGGTCGGCGTCCTGCTGTTTTCAATCGCGGTGATCAGCTTCTTGCTGGAAATATCGGCGAAGCCTTCCAGGTCGATGATCTGCTCGTACGTGAGCTTGTAGAGGTCAGCTGGCGAACCGATGAGCTTTTCATCCACCAGTTGCTCGATGGTCTTGTCGCCCAGGCCGTCAATGTCCATGGCCCGGCGCGAGACAAAATGGATAATCGCCTGCTTGAGCTGCGCACCACAGGCCAGGCGGCCGACGCAACGGTACACCGCGCCCTCGCTGACGGTTTCCTTGCCCTTGCTGCGCTTGACCAACTGCGTGCGCTCCACATGGGAGCCGCACACTGGGCAGTGCTCGGGGATCTGCACCGCGCGGGCGTGCTCGGGGCGGCGTTCGGTCACCACCGAGACCACCTGCGGGATCACGTCTCCGGCGCGGCGGATGATCACCGTGTCGCCGATCATCAGGCCCAGGCGCGCCACTTCATCCATGTTGTGCAAGGTGGCATTGGACACCGTCACGCCGGCCACTTTCACCGGTTTCAGGCGCGCCACCGGGGTGACGGCGCCGGTACGGCCGACCTGGAATTCCACATCGAGCAGTTCGGTGAGTTCTTCCATGGCCGGGAATTTATGGGCAATGGCCCAGCGCGGTTCGCGGGCACGAAACCCCAGTTCGCGCTGGGAGGCAATGCGGTTGACCTTGAACACCACGCCGTCGATTTCATAGGGCAGGCTGTTACGCCGTTCGCCGATGTCGCGGTAGTAGTCGAGGCAATCCTGAATGCCCTTGGCCAGTTTCAGTTCATGACTGATCGGCAGGCCCCACTGCTGCAGTTGCTGCAGGTTACCGATATGGCTGTCGCTGATGTCCGCCGTCACCTGGCCGATGCCATAGCAGCAGAATTCCAGCGGGCGACTGGCGGTTATCTTCGAGTCCAACTGGCGCAGGCTGCCGGCTGCCGCGTTGCGCGGGTTGGCGAAGGTCTTGCCGCCGACTTCCAGCTGCGACGCGTTGAGGCGCTCGAAACCGGCCTTGGACATGAACACTTCGCCGCGCACTTCCAACGTCGCCGGCCAGCCGCTGCCGTGCAGTTTGAGCGGGATATTGCGCACGGTGCGCACGTTGACGCTGATGTCTTCGCCGGTGGTGCCGTCGCCACGGGTGGCGCCACGCACCAGCTCGCCGTCCTGATACAAGAGGCTGACCGCCAGGCCATCAAGCTTGGGTTCGCAGCTGTACTCGACAGCGCCAAAGAGGTCGCCGGCCGGCAGGTCCAGGCCCTCGGTCACGCGCCGATCAAACTCCAGCATGCTGCTCTCATCGAACGCGTTGCCCAGGCTGAGCATGGGAATCTCATGGCGCACCTGGGTAAACGCCGACAGCGCCGCACTGCCCACCCGCTGCGTCGGCGAATCGCGCGTCACCAGATCAGGATGCTCGGCCTCCAGGGCCTTGAGTTCGTGGAACAGGCGGTCGTACTCGGCGTCCGGAATGCTCGGTTCGTCGAGCACGTGGTAGCGGTAGTTGTGCTGATCCAGTTCAGCGCGCAGCTCGAGAATGCGGGTGTGGGCGGCGGTCATGGGTGTTCTCTCATAAAGCAAAAGAGCAGCCGAAGCTGCTCAATATGTTAGTGCACGGATTCTACAGACAACGCTTAAGATCGAACCTCAGCGTTTCTGTGTCAGGGCGCGACGCTCGAACTCGACGATGCGTTGACGGTAATGCTCGATGGTCTGGGCGGTCAGCACGCTGCGCTGGTCGTCCTTGAGTTCGCCGTTGAGTTCCTGGGACAGCTTGCGGGCTGCCGCCACCATCACGTCGAACGCCTGTTTCGGGTGACGCGGGCCTGGCAGGCCAAGGAAGAAACTCACTGCCGGGGTGCTGAACAGGTCGATGTCGTCCAAGTCGAAGGTGCCCGGCTTGACCGCGTTGGCCATGGAGAACAGCACTTCGCCGTTACCGGCCATGCTTTCGTGACGATGGAAAATATCCATCTCGCCAAAGCGCAGGCCGCTTTCGAGAATGTTCTGCAACAGCGCCGGGCCTTTGAAACCACCGGCGTCGCGGCAGATCACGCTGATCACCAGCACTTCCTCGGCGGCCGGCTGGTCGCTGACCGACTGACGCGAGGCCTGCTTGCCGACGTTTTCATCCGGGAAATCATCGTCGCGGCTGCTGAAGCTCGGGCCTTCTTCCACGTCGAGATTCAAGTCACCCTGGTGCGGTTCGGCGGCGCCTGCACTGCCACGCTTGCCACGCTTGGTCGGCTCGCGGGCTTCACGCTGCGGCGCGCTCATCGACGGCAGGTCATGCTCGTCCAACTGCGGCTCTTTATGGGTATCGAGCACACGGGGCGGCCCCAGCAGCTCGGCGCTGCCGTCGTCGTCGGGCAAGTTGGACAGGTTGCGGTCCAGACGAAACTTAAGCTTGCCCTTGCCGCCGCGCATGCGGCGCCAGCCATCAAAAAGAATACCGGCAATCACTATGATGCCGATGACGATCAGCCACTCGCGCAGACCGATTTCCATGTAATCCCGTGCCTCTAATAAAAAATGCTGAAAAATAAGGGGTTTAGCACCGTGCAAACCGCTTTAAAACGTGGCGCCAACTCTATGTTCTGACTGACGTTTTGCCCACGTACACGAAAATTCACATTAAACTAGCACGACCAAAGATAACTTTACACCGTCTGTCAAAATGCCTTGAGCAAATATGTCCATTTGCCACTTTCTTCAGACCGGTAAAACGCCCTCTATCGCCCCCTGCATTGGCGCCGATGGCCGCGCTCAAGACTCCACCATCTTCAGCGCTTCTTCGACATCCACCGCCACCAATCGCGAACACCCCGGTTCGTGCATCGTCACCCCCATCAGTTGATCGGCCATTTCCATGGCGATCTTGTTATGGGTGATATAGATGAACTGCACCGTCTGGG
The DNA here is from genome assembly GCF_017832155.1 of Pseudomonas sp. PvP025. Lineage (NCBI taxonomy): Bacteria > Pseudomonadati > Pseudomonadota > Gammaproteobacteria > Pseudomonadales > Pseudomonadaceae > Pseudomonas > Pseudomonas sp. PvP025. The sequence goes on from NZ_JAFIBJ010000001.1 coordinate 2,454,334, forward strand.
ACATCTCCTTGACCAGGCGCGCATAGCGCCCGACGTTCGCATCATCCAGCGGCGCATCCACTTCGTCGAGCATGCAGAACGGCGCCGGGTTGAGCTTGAAGATGGCAAATACCAGCGCCAGTGCGGTGAGGGCTTTTTCGCCGCCGGACAACAAATGGATGGTGCTGTTCTTCTTGCCCGGCGGGCGCGCCATGATCGTCACCCCTGTATCGAGTAGATCTTCGCCCGTCAGTTCCAGATAAGCGCTGCCACCGCCGAAAACTTTCGGGAATAACGCCTGTAAACCGCCATTAATCTGATCAAAGGTATCCTTGAAGCGGTTGCGGGTTTCCTTGTCGATCTTGCGGATCACGTTTTCCAGGGTGTCCAGTGCTTCGACCAGGTCGGCGTCCTGAGCATCCAGATAACGTTTGCGCTCGGACTGCTGCTGGTATTCGTCGATGGCCGCGAGGTTGATCGCGCCCAGACGCTGAATGCGCGCGGCAATGCGTTCGAGTTCTTCTTCGGCGTCTTTCTCGTTGGCCTGGGCGGTCAGGGTATTGAGCACGCCGTGCAGGTCATAGCCGTCTTCGAGCAACTGGTCCTGCAGGGTCTTGCGGCGCACGGTGAGGGCTTGCCACTCCATGCGCTGTTGTTCGAGCTGGCCACGGATCAACTGCGATTGCTGCTCGGCCTGGGTGCGACGCTTTTCGGCGTCGCGCAATTCGCGGTCGGCATCTTCCAGGGCGATCTGCGCGGTCTTGAGTTCTTCGTCGACACTCATGCGCTTGTCGAGCAACTCTTCGAGTTTGAGGCGCAGCTCTTCCAGCGGCGCTTCGCCCTCCTCCAGGTTCAGGCTCAGTTGCTCGCGTTTTTCGGTAAGGCGTTCGGACTGCATCTCCAGGCGTTCGAGGGCCTGGGCGGTGGACGCATGCTGGGCGCGCACTGAACCCAGGCGCACCGCCAACTGATGGGCGTGATCCTTGTGCTGCCGGGCTTCCTGGCGCACGCGGTCGAGGCGTTCGCGCAGGCTGTCGCGCTGGGCCAGCAGCAGTTCGCGCTGTTCGGTGTCCAGGGCCATGCTGTCGAGGGCTTCCTGCAACTGCAGGCGCGCTTCGCCGATCTGTTCGTGTTCAAGGGCGCGTTGTTCGCCCATCTCCGCAACTTCTTCGTCGAGACGCGTGCGACGCAGGGTCAGTTGCTCGGCCTTGGCCTTGCTTGCCGAGAGCTGCGCCTTCAATTCGCCCTGCTGGCGCGCTTCGTCCTGTAGCAGACGGCGCAGGTGCTCGCGGCCGGTTTCCTGCTGGCGCTGGGTCGCGCGCAGGGTTTGCAGTTCGGTTTCCAGGCGTTCCAGGGTGGCTTCGCGTTCTTCGCGCTCGGCACTCAGGTTGACGATTTCCTGGCCACGGGCCAACACGCCGCTTTCGGCTTCGCTGGCGCGGCGCACCCGCAGGAAGTGACGGCCGACCCAGTAGCCATCGCGGCTGATCAGGCTGTCGCCCGCCGCCAACTGGCTGCGCTGGGCCAGCGCCTCGTCGAGGGATTCAACCGGCCTGACCTGGCCCAGCCACGGCGACAGGTCAACGGCCGCCTCGACCTTGTCCAGCAGGCTGCCCGGCACCCGCTTGCCATCGGCGTCCGGGCTGAGCAGGCGCAGATCGCCCTGGGCAAAGCCGGCCAGGTCAAAGCCGGCAAAATCATCCACCAGCACTGCTTGCAGGTCGGCACCCAAAACGGTTTCCACTGCCAATTCCCAACCGGCGTCCACCTTCAGGCCTTCGGCCAGGCGCGGACGCTCGGCCAGGTGCTGGTCGCGCAGCCATTCGGCGGTGCCGGTGCCCGGGTCCAGGGCCGCTTGCTGCAAGGCCTCAAGCGACGCCAGCCGGCCATTGAGCCGCTGCAGATCGCCCTGGGCCTGCTGCTGGGCCTGGGTCGCCGTGTGCAATTGCTGACGCAGTTGCTCCAGGCGCTCCACTTGCTGTTCTTCACTGGCTTCGAGCTCTTCGAGGGTCATCTCGCTTTCGGCCAGTTGCTCGTTCAAGGCCATGATGGCCGCGTCTTCAGGGTCGGCGGCGAGCAGCGCGCGCTCTTCGAGCATGCGCCGCTGGCGCTCGGCCAGGCGCTCCATGCTGGTTTCCAGCTGCTGGATGCGCGACTGCTGCACCTCAGCCTGACGGCGCGGTTCGGCCGATTGCAGGTTGAAGGCGTCCCACTGCTCCTGCCAGCCGTGCATGGTGGTTTCGGCTTCTTCCAGGGCAGCAGCGGCTTCCTCGGCGGCGGCGCTGGTGATTTCCTGCTCGGGGGTGAGCCTGTCCAGCTCTTCGCCGAGGGTCAGCAGCAGAGTGCGGTCATGGCCCAGGTGCGATTCGGTTTCCAGGCGCGCGCGCTCAGCTTCCTTCAAATCGTCCTGCAACTGACGCAGACGCTGCTGGCCATGCTGGATGCTCTGCTCGACGCGGGCAATGTCGCCGCCCACCGAATAGAAGCGCCCCTGCACCAGATTGAAGCGCTCGGACAGGTCATGGTGCCCGTCACGCAGGCGCTCGATGCTCGCGTCGGCGTTGCGCTGTTCGGCCACCAGGGCTTCGAAGCTGATTTCCTGGGTGCCGATGATCGCCTCGCGCTGGCCCACCTGCTCGTTCAGCGCCTGCCAGCGCAGGGCCGACAGCTGCGCCTTGAGCTGGCGTTCCTCGCCCTTGTATTCCTGATACTTCTCGGCCGCCTGGGCCTGGCGGTGCAGGCGCTCCAACTGACGCTCAAGCTCTTCGCGCAGGTCGGTCAGGCGGGCGAGGTTATCGTGGGTGCGACGGATGCGGTTTTCGGTCTCGCGGCGGCGCTCCTTGTACTTGGAGATGCCGGCGGCTTCTTCGATGAAGTTGCGCAGATCCTCAGGCTTGGCTTCGATCAGCTTGGAGATCATGCCCTGCTCGATGATCGAGTAGCTGCGCGGGCCCAGGCCGGTGCCGAGGAAGATATCGGTGATGTCGCGTCGACGGCACTTGGTGCCGTTGAGGAAGTAACTGTTCTGGCTGTCGCGGGTGACTTTGCGGCGGATGGAGATTTCGGCGTAGGCGGCGTATTCGCCGACCAGGGTGCCGTCGGAGTTGTCGAATACCAGCTCGATGCTGGCCTGGCTCACGGGTTTGCGGCTGGTGGAGCCGTTGAAGATGACGTCGGTCATCGACTCGCCACGCAGGTTCTTCGCCGAACTCTCGCCCATCACCCAGCGCACGGCGTCGATGATGTTCGACTTGCCGCAACCATTGGGCCCGACCACCGCCGCCATGTTACTGGGGAAGTTCACCGTGGTCGGGTCGACGAAGGATTTGAACCCCGCCAGCTTGATGCACTTGAGCCGCACGCTTAGGCGTCCGCCAACGCGGCGATCACCAGCGAGCTGCTGCGTTGGCAGTAGGCCGACAGCACCGCGCGAATCTGCGCCAGGTCACGCTCGAGCACGGCGGCGAGCAGTTGCTCGAACAGCGCCAGGTATTCGCTCATGCTCGCCTTGCGCTGATCCAGGGCCAGGTAATAGGCACGGTTCATCGCCGGTTGCAGGTTCTCGACGGTTTCCTGCAGATACGGGTTGTTGGCGAAGGGGTACGCGGCGCGCATCACATTGAAGCTTTCTTCGACGAAGGCGCGGATGTCCTGGCGTTCGAAATTGCTCACCAGGCGCTGCTGGATCTGCACGAACGGCGCCATGTCGGCCTGGGTCTGCCAGCCCTCGGCGACCGCATTGCCGAGCAGGATGTACAGCTCGCCCATCAACGTGCACAGGCTCTGCACTTTGTGCGCCGTCAGTTCGGTGACGTGGGCGCCACGGCGCGGCAGGATCGCGATGAGGTGGCGACGTTCGAGGATCAACAAGGCTTCGCGCACGGAACCACGGCTGACATTCAGCGCCAGCGTGACCTTCTGTTCCTGGATACGCTCCCCAGGCTTTAAATCGCCGCGAATAATGCGTTCGGCGAGGTGGTGAGCGATTTGCTCGGCGAGACTGTCCGGCGCCTTGAACGTCATGTTTTCCCTTCAAAATCTTCTATCGTTGACAGCGCGGCAGTGTAGCGCATTGGCTCGCTGATGGCGCTACGCCCACAGGGGCGAATTTGGCATGAAATAAGCAGTTATTACAGCTCATCACCCTGTAAAAACGCCGGCTTCAGAAGCCCGCCCCCTAATTGAGGATGCTGTGATCGCGCTTTCTTGACCCTTAAGTCAGAAAAGCATTGACCGAAAAGTCAGACATGACTAGATTCGGCGCAAAGCGGTTACAACAATAATGAATCTGCGAGGCCTTCCGTGATCCAGTTTTTACTCAACCAGGAACTCCGTAGCGAGCACGCCCTGGACCCCAACCTGACGGTGCTAAACTACCTGCGTGAACACGTGGGCAAGCCCGGCACCAAGGAAGGCTGCGCCAGCGGTGACTGCGGCGCGTGCACCGTGGTGGTGGGCGAGTTGCACCGCGATGACAGCGGCGCCGAGCGGATTCGTTATCGCAGCCTCAATTCATGCCTGACCTTTGTTTCGTCGTTGCACGGCAAACAATTGATCAGCGTCGAAGACCTCAAGCACCAGGGCCAGTTGCACAGCGTGCAGCAGGCGATGGTCGAGTGCCACGGCTCGCAATGCGGCTTTTGCACGCCGGGCTTTGTGATGTCGCTGTTTGCCCTGCAAAAGAACAGCGACTCACCCGATAGCCACAAAGCCCACGAAGCCCTGGCCGGCAACCTGTGCCGCTGCACCGGCTACCGCCCGATCCTGGCCGCCGCCGCGCAGGCTTGCTGCAACAAACCCCAGGACCAGTTCGACAGTCGCCAGGCCCAGACCATTGCCCGCCTCAAGGCCATCGCGCCCACCCAGACCGGCGAGTTGAACAGCGGCGACAAACGCTGCCTGGTGCCGCTCACAGTCGCCGACCTGGCCGACCTTTACGACGCCTACCCGCAAGCCCGGCTGCTCGCCGGCGGCACCGACCTGGCGCTGGAAGTCACGCAGTTTCACCGCACGCTGCCGGTGATGATCTACGTGGGCAACATCGACGAGATGAAGCGCATCGACGCCTTTGACGACCGCCTGGAAATCGGCGCCGCCGCCGCCCTCTCCGACTGCTACACCGCGTTGCACCAGGCCTATCCGGATTTTGGCGAACTGCTGCAGCGTTTTGCCTCCCTGCAGATCCGCAACCAGGGCACCCTGGGCGGTAATATCGGCAACGCTTCGCCGATTGGCGATTCACCGCCGCTGCTGATCGCCCTGGGCGCGCAGATCGTGCTGTGCAAGGGCAACACCCGGCACACCCTGGCGCTGGAAGACTACTTCATCGACTACCGCGTCACCGCCCGGCAAGACAGCGAATTCATCGAAAAAATCATCGTGCCCAAGGGCCACACGCTGTTTCGTGCGTACAAGGTGTCCAAGCGCCTGGACGATGATATTTCCGCGGTCTGCGCCGCCTTCAACCTGAAGATCGACAACGGTGTAATCCGCCAGGCGCGCGTTGCTTTTGGTGGCATGGCCGCCACGCCCAAGCGCGCCAAACACTGCGAAGCCGCGCTGGTCGGCGCCACCTGGAACGCCGCCACCGTCGAACACGCCTGTGCTGCCCTGGCCGAGGACTTCACCCCGCTCTCGGATTTTCGCGCCAGCAAGGAATACCGCCTGCTCAGCGCGCAGAACCTGCTGCGCAAATACTTCATCGAGCTGCAGACGCCGCACATCGAGACTCGGGTGACCGCTTATGTCTAACCATCACGCCGTCGTTAAAACCCAGGCCGAACTGGCCGAGCTGTTCGCCGGGGAAATCACCTCTGGCGTCGGCCGCAGCGTCAAGCACGACAGCGCCGCCAAGCACGTCAGCGGTGAAGCGCAGTACATCGATGACCGCCTGGAATTTCCCAACCAGTTGCACCTGTATGCGCGCCTGTCCGACCGCGCCCACGCGCGCATTCTCAGCATCGACACCGCGCCCTGCTACGCCTTTGACGGTGTGCGCATCGTCATCACCCACGAAGACGTGCCGGGCCTCAAAGACATCGGCCCGTTGCTGCCCGGCGACCCGCTGCTGGCCATCGACACCGTGCAATACGTCGGCCAGGTGGTGCTGGCCGTGGCCGCCCGCGACCTCGACACCGCGCGCAAAGCCGCGATGGCGGCGCTGATCGAATACGAAGACCTGGAACCGGTGCTCGACGTGGTCGAAGCCTACCGCACCAAACACTTCGTGCTCGACAGCCACACCCACCAACGCGGGGATTCGGCGGGCGCATTGGCCACGGCCAAACATCGTCTGCAAGGCACCCTGCACATCGGCGGTCAGGAACACTTCTATCTCGAAACCCAGATTTCCTCGGTGATGCCCACCGAAGACGGCGGCATGATCGTCTACTGCTCTACGCAAAACCCCACCGAAGTACAGAAACTGGTGGCCGAAGTGCTCGACGTGTCGATGAACAGAATCGTCGTCGACATGCGCCGCATGGGCGGTGGTTTCGGCGGCAAGGAAACCCAGGCGGCGAGCCCCGCCTGCCTGTGTGCGGTGGTCGCGCGCCTCACCGGCCAGCCAACCAAGATGCGCCTGCCGCGCGTCGAAGACATGCTGATGACCGGCAAGCGCCACCCGTTCTATATCGAATACGACGTGGGTTTTGACGACAGTGGCCGGCTGCACGGGATCAACCTGGAATTGGCGGGCAACTGCGGCTGCTCGCCGGACCTGTCCAACTCGATCGTCGACCGCGCGATGTTCCACGCCGACAACTCGTATTACCTGGGCGACGCCACGGTCAACGGTCATCGCTGCAAGACCAACACCGCGTCCAACACCGCCTATCGCGGCTTCGGCGGCCCGCAGGGCATGGTCGCCATCGAAGAAGTGATGGACGCCATCGCCCGCCACCTCGCGCTCGACCCGCTGGCGGTGCGCAAGGCCAATTACTACGGCAAGACCGAGCGCAACGTCACCCACTACTACCAGACCGTCGAGCACAACATGCTCGACGAAATGACCGCCGAGCTTGAAGCCAGCAGCCAATACGCCGAACGCCGCGAAGCGATCCGCCAGTACAACGCCCACAGCCCGATCCTGAAAAAAGGCCTGGCGCTGACCCCGGTGAAATTCGGCATCTCGTTTACCGCCAGCTTTCTCAACCAGGCCGGCGCGCTGATCCACATCTACACCGACGGCAGCATCCACCTCAACCACGGCGGCACCGAGATGGGCCAGGGCCTGAACACCAAGGTCGCGCAAGTGGTGGCCGAGGTCTTCCAGGTGCACATCGACCGCGTGCAGATCACCGCGACCAACACCGATAAAGTGCCGAACACCTCGCCCACGGCCGCCTCCAGCGGCGCCGACCTGAACGGCAAGGCCGCGCAGAACGCCGCCGAAACCATCAAGCAACGCCTGGTGGAATTCGCCGCGCGCAAGTACGACGTGAGTGAAGCGGATGTGGAATTTCGCAACGGCCATGTGCGCGTGCGCGAGCAGATCCTGAGCTTCGAGGCGTTGATCCAGCAGGCGTACTTCGCCCAGGTATCGCTGTCGAGCACCGGGTTCTACAAGACCCCGAAAATCTTCTACGACCGCAGCCAGTCGCGCGGGCGGCCGTTCTACTACTACGCGTTCGGCGCGGCCTGCTGCGAAGTGATTGTCGACACCCTCACCGGCGAATACCGGATGCTGCGCACCGACATCCTGCATGACGTGGGCGCCTCGCTGAACCCGGCCATCGACATCGGCCAGGTCGAAGGCGGCTTCATCCAGGGCATGGGCTGGCTGACCATGGAAGAGCTGGTGTGGAATGACAAGGGCAAGCTGATGACGAATGGACCGGCCAGCTACAAGATCCCGGCGGTGGCGGACATGCCGCTGGATTTGCGGGTGAAGCTGGTGGAGAACCGCAAGAACCCGGAAGACACGGTGTTTCACTCCAAGGCCGTCGGCGAGCCGCCGTTCATGCTCGGCATCGCCTCGTGGTGCGCGATCAAGGATGCGGTCGCAAGCCTTGGTGATTACCGCCATCAGCCAAAGATCGATGCGCCGGCGACGCCGGAGCGGGTGTTGTGGGGGTGTGAGCAGATGCGGCAGTTGCAGGTATCGCTTTAGGACCGAGGTGCTGCCTTCGCGAGCAAGCCCGCTCCCACAGGGGAACGCATTCCAACTGTAAGAGCGGCTTGCCCGCGATGACGGCCTGACAGACACCACGAGAGGTAACCATGAACAACTGGATCAGCGCCCTCGCCCACCTGCAAACCAGCGGCGAACCCTGCGTGCTTGTCACCATCATCGAAGAGCTCGGCTCCACCCCGCGCAATGCCGGGTCGAAAATGGTGATCAGCGCCGACCGGTCCTTCGACACCATCGGCGGCGGGCACCTGGAATACAAGGCGATGCAGATCGCCCGCGACATGCTCGCGCGCGGCCAGCAGAACACTCATCTGGAGCGCTTCAGCCTCGGCGCCAGCCTGGGCCAGTGCTGCGGCGGCGTGACCGTGCTGCTGTTCGAGCCCATGGGCCAGGTGCAGGCACACATCGCGGTGTTCGGCGCCGGCCATGTCGGCCGCGCACTGGTGCCGTTGCTGGCGAGCCTGCCGTGCCGGGTGCGCTGGATCGATTCGCGCGAGCAGGAATTTCCGCAACAGATTCCCGAGGGCGTGCGTAAAATCGTCAGCGAAGAGCCGGTCGACGAAATTGCCGACCTGCCAGCGGGCAGCTATTGCATCGTCATGACCCACAATCACGCGCTGGACCTGGCACTGAGCGCCGCCCTGCTCAAGCGCAATGACTTCACCTACTTCGGTCTGATCGGCTCCAGGACCAAGCGCGTCAAGTTCGAACACCGCCTGCGCGAGCGCGGCTTCGATGCCGCGCAGCTGCAACGCATGCGCTGCCCCATGGGCCTCACCGAGGTGAAGGGCAAACTGCCGGTGGAGATCGCCATTTCCATCGCCGGCGAAATCATCGCCACCTACAACGCCAGTTTCGGCCAGCACGCTGCCCGCGCCGAACCCATTGCCAAACTGCTGCCGGCGTCACGTCGCAGCCAAGCTATCTGAATCGAGACCCTCATGCCTTTGACTCGCAAAGCCTACCGCGCCGCCCTCCTGCACAGCATCGGCGACCCTGCCGAAGTGGGGATCGAAGCCTCCTACGAGTATTTCGAAGACGGCCTGCTGGTGATCGAAAACGGCCGCATCAGCGCCGTCGGCCACGCCGCCGACCTGCTGCCGAGCCTGCCCGCCGACACCGAAGTCGTTCATTATCAGGACGCGCTGATCACACCAGGCCTGATCGACACCCATATTCACCTGCCGCAGACCGGCATGGTCGGCGCCTATGGCGAGCAATTGCTCGATTGGCTCAACACCTACACCTTCCCCTGCGAAAGCCAGTTCGCCGACAAGGCCCATGCCGAGCACGTCGCGGATATTTTCATCAAGGAACTGCTGCGCAACGGCACCACCACGGCGCTGGTGTTCGGCAGTGTGCACCCGCAGTCGGTGGACGCGTTCTTTGAAGCCGCGCAAAAACTCGACCTGCGCATGATCGCCGGCAAAGTGATGATGGACCGCAACGCACCGGACTACCTCACCGACACCGCCCAAACCAGCTACGCGGACAGCAAGGCGCTGATCGAACGCTGGCACGGCAAGGGCCGCCTGCACTATGCAGTCACCCCGCGCTTTGCGCCCACCAGCACGCCGGAGCAACTGACACTGGCCGGGCAGTTGCTGGGGGAATACCCCGACCTGTACCTGCAGACCCACATCAGCGAGAACACGCAGGAAGTCGAATGGGTAAAAGAGCTGTTCCCGGAGCGCAGCGGCTACCTGGACGTGTACGACCACTACAAGCTGCTGGGCGAACGCTCGGTGTTCGCCCACGGCGTGCACCTGTGTGACGACGAATGCGCGCGACTGGCAGAGACCGGCTCGGCAGTCGCCTTCTGCCCTACCTCGAACCTGTTTCTGGGCAGCGGGCTGTTCAACCTGCCGATGGCCGAGAAGCACAAGCTCAATGTCGGTCTGGGCACCGATGTGGGCGGCGGCACCAGCTTTTCACTGCTGCAGACCCTTAACGAAGCGTACAAGGTCATGCAGTTGCAGGGCGTGCGGTTGAGCCCGTTCAAGTCGTTGTACCTGGCGACCCTCGGCGGCGCCCGGGCGCTGCGTCTGGAGGACAGGATCGGGACCTTGCAACCGGGTTCGGATGCGGATTTTCTGGTGCTGGATTACAACGCTACGCCACTGCTCAGTTATCGCTTGAAGCAGTCGAACACTATTGCCGAGACGTTGTTTGTGTTGATGACGCTGGGGGATGATCGGGTGGTGTTGCAGACCTATGCGGCGGGTCGGTTGGTGCACGAACGCTGATTTTTGGCCACGGGGTTATTGTGTACATCTCCAGTGCTGGCGGTTCCACCCTTACATCGCCCCACCACTCGGCACCTCGCCCAGGCTCGGTGTGCCCCAGATCAAAAGCAAGAGCGCGGCAGCCTGAGAGCCGACCGGAATGGTTTGCCGAACGCTGTACAAAATGTGGGAGGGGGCTTGCTCCTGATGGCTGAGTGTCAGTCAACTTATGTGTAGCTGACCCACTGCTATCGGGAGCAAGCCCCCTCCCACATTTGGATCTCCATTTGTCTGATGGACATCACCCTGCTTTTGCTCTGCTTTGCTTTGGCTTTTGATCTCAGGCGCCCCGTCAACCACGCTGGCCGAACGCAGGCTTGAATCCGTGGGTAACCCGGCAGGACGCCGGGTTAGCCGCACTGGGCCAGGGATGGCCCATTGCGGCGGCCCACGGATTCAAGCCGGAGTGCGGGCACACCGAGCCTAGGCGAGGTGCCGAGTGGTGGGGCGAAGCGTTTTTGGTTACTTTTTGCGCTCTTCAAAAAGTGACCCGCCGTAAGGGCGGAACCCATATCAGCCGTTACCGCAGCAACGGATATGTACACAATAAAGCCACCATCGGGAGCAAGCCCCCTCCCACACTTTTAAAAATGTGTTCACACCTTCAAAGAAGAACGCCCAGCCTTCCTGGTCTGCAGCAAATGCGAAAACACCGCATGCAAATCATCCGAAGCCCCTTCCTCATCAAGGTTAAGCTTGCTGTCGATATGATCCATATGATGCATCATCAAATCCACCGCCAGCACCGCATCGCGAGCTTCGATCGCATCGATCAACTGGGTGTGTTCATCGTAGGAACAGTGCGAGCGGTTGCCACTTTCGTACTGAGCAATGATCAATGATGTCTGCGAAACCAGACTGCGCTGAAAGCTGATCAGCGGCGCATTCTTAGCCGCTTCGGCCAGCTTGAGGTGGAATTCGCCGGAGAGACGAATACCCGCACCGCGATCCCCCCGGGAAAAACTGTCGCGCTCGTCGTTGACCATCTGGCGCAGTTCAGCCAGTTGCTCGGCAGTGGCGTGCTGTACTGCCAATTCAGTGATCGCCCGCTCCACCAGACGCCGCGCCATGAACACCTGGCGGGCCTCTTCGACACTCGGGCTGGCAACCACCGCACCGCGATTGGGCCGCAGCAGCACCACGCCTTCATGGGCCAGACGCGACAGCGCACGGCGAATGATGGTGCGGCTCACGCCAAAGATTTCGCCCAGTGCCTCTTCACTCAATTTGGTGCCGGGTGCCAGGCGCTGCTCGAGGATCGCCTCGAAGATATGCGCGTAGACGATATCGTCCTGGGTGCCGGTGCGACCGGCCTTGCCGGCGCGCGGTTGTTTCTTGAGAGGTTGCAACTGTTCGTTCATGGGCACTCGGGTTTGGAGAACGGCGGCGAATTAACGGTAATACGGCAACAGCGTGGCGCTGGCAAGTATCGCCTGAAAACGGGGCACATTGTACACAACCCAATACGCCAACACACTGTACGGCTGTTTGCGGCCCCGGCTGTATTGCAATGACCGGTTACCTTTGAGTTTAGGCTTGAATCCGCGCCCTCACCGGCAAATACCCAGGCAAAAGGAACACCCCGTCATGACCGACGCCACCCACGCGCCGCTGCGCCCGCTGGCCGACACTTCGCCGTCGGCCGTCGTCGCCGGTTTTATCGCCATGATGACCGGCTACACCAGCTCCCTGGTGCTGATGTTCCAGGCCGGCCAGGCTGCCGGTTTGACCACGGCGCAGATTTCTTCGTGGATCTGGGCGCTGTCCATCGGCATGGCGGTGTGCAGCATCGGCCTGTCGCTGCGCTACCGCACGCCGATCACCGTCGCCTGGTCGACGCCCGGCGCTGCGCTGTTGATCACCAGCCTGGGCGGCGTGAGCTACGGCGAAGCCATCGGTGCCTACATCACCTGCGCGGTGCTGGTGACGCTGTGCGGGCTGACCGGCAGTTTTGAAAGACTGCTCAAGCGCATCCCCGCCTCACTGGCCGCAGCCTTGCTGGCCGGGATCCTGTTCAAGATCGGCAGCGAAATCTTTGTCGCCGCGCAACATCGCACCGCACTGGTGCTGGGGATGTTTTTTACCTATCTGATCATCAAGCGCCTGTCGCCGCGTTATGCGGTGCTCGCCGCGCTGGTGATCGGCACCGCATTGTCCGGGCTGCTGGGGCTGCTGGATTTCAGCGCCTTTCACCTGGAAATGGCGGTGCCGGTGTGGACCACGCCGCACTTCTCGCTCGCGGCGACCATCAGCATCGGCATCCCGCTGTTCGTGGTGGCGATGACCTCGCAGAACATGCCCGGCATCGCCGTGCTGCGCGCCGACGGTTACAGCGTGCCGGCCTCGCCATTGATCAGCGTCACCGGGCTGGCCTCGCTGCTGCTGGCGCCGTTCGGCTCCCACGGCATCAACCTGGCGGCAATCAGCGCGGCCATCTGCACCGGGCCGCATGCCCATGAAGACCGAAACAAGCGCTACACCGCCGCCGTGTGGTGCGGCGTGTTCTACGGCATTGCCGGGGTGTTCGGCGCGACCCTGGCGGCACTGTTCGCCGCCTTGCCAAAAGAGCTGGTGCTGTCGATTGCGGCGCTGGCGTTGTTCGGTTCGATCATCAATGGCCTGAGCGTCGCCATGCACGAGCCGAAGGAACGCGAAGCGGCGCTGATCACCTTTATGGTCACCGCATCAGGGCTGACGCTGTTTTCCATCGGCTCGGCGTTCTGGGGCATTGTCGCGGGGCTGTTGACCCTGCTGATCCTGAACGGGCGCAGCCGCACTCAATGACGCAGCAGCTTGCGCAGCGGCACGCCGTCTTTCAGCACCGGTGATTTGATCACGATATAGCTGAAGTACTTGGAGATACCGATGTTCTTGTCCAGCAGGCCTTCGACCACTTCCTGGTAATGCTGGATGCTGCGGGTCATGAAACGCACGAGGTAGTCGTAGCCGCCGCTGATGAGGTGGCATTCGAGCACCTCATCCACCAGGCGGATGTTCGATTCGAACTTGGCGAAGTCTTCGCGCTTGTGGTCGCTGAGGGTGATTTCGGTGAACACCGTGACCGAATCGGTGATCTTGGCCAGGTTCAGATGCGCCTTGTAGCTGGAGATATAACCGGCCGACTCCAGCCGCTTGACCCGTTGCAGGCAGGGGCTGGCGGACAGGCCCACGGCATCGGCCAGGCTGACGTTGGTCATCCGACCATCTTTTTGCAGTTCAACCAGAATGCTGATGTCGATCCGGTCCAGCTTGACGAGCCCTTCCATTGCATACCTCTTGACTGCCGTTTGTAAGCAATCTTCTAGCAAAATCAGCGCCGTAAAGACAGCTGATGCTGAGCGACCAGGTCAGCCATGCTGTTAATGCAGTAATCGGCTGCACACGGCGTGGGCTGCGGCGAGCGGTGACGGCCGATCAGGCAGCGGTCCAGCGCCAGAACGGCGCCGGCTGATGCGCGGGTCACGTGCAACACAGGCTCTACCTGCGCCCCTTGGCGGTCAAGCCATTGCTCGGCCTCGACCAGGGAAATGAAATGCTCCGCCTCGATGCCCAGGCGCTCGCACAACAGCCCACGGTCCTCGGCATCGCGGTCGCCGCGCACCAGCAGACGATAGAACTTGCGCAGGTACAGCATCGCCCCCGGCGCATCCTCGAACAGCGACCAGTTGCCCGCCGAACGCGCAAAGCTCATGCCCTCCTCCCAACTGGCGTGCAGCCCCCAGCGCTCGGCGAGCTGGCGATGGGCAAAACACAGCACGCCGCTGAAGCCCAGCTCGGCAAAACGCGGGTAGAGGCCCTCGATCACCGTGTTGAACTCGGCCAGCACCTGCTCCCTGGCCGGCGCTGGCCCGCCACGGCTGTCGAGCAGCGGCTGCAACGCGGCGAACACGCCCGAGTCACGGTCCACCAGCACCCCATCACAATCGATCAGCAACGCTCGATAATCTGTCAGTCCCATGAGGGGTCACGCCTCCAATGATGCAATGTGGTCGCCCGTGCGCCATAACGGGTCACGGGCGCTGCCGCCAACCGGGTTCGCCGCCGGTAGCGGCTCAGTTCAAGACCCGTGCCAGGGCTGCGTCGAGAATCTGCACGGCTTCGTCGACCTGCGCCTCGGTGGTCACCAGCGGCGCAAGGAAGCGCAGCACGTTGCGGTACACGCCGCACTTGATCACCAGCAAACCACCGGCGCGGGCTTCGTCGATCACCCGCTGATTGAGGTCGGCATCCGGGCTACGCGCCGCGTCGTCCTTGACCAGTTCGATTGCCAACATGAAGCCGGTGCCACGCACGTCACCGATGCGCGGGTAGCGCGCCTGCAGACCGAGTAAACCGTTGCGCAGGCGTTCGCCGAGCACGTGACTGCGCGCCAGCAGTTGTTCCTCTTCGAACGCACTGATCACCGCCAGCGCCGCCGCGCAGGCCAACGCATTACCGCCGTAGGTGCCGCCCAGACCGCCAGGCAGCGGCGCGTCCATGATGTGCGCCTTGCCCACCACGCCGGACAGCGGCAAGCCGCCGGCCAGGCTCTTGGCCACGGTGACCAGGTCGGGCTGGATGCCCGAGTGCTGGAAACCGAACCAGCTGCCGGTGCGACCGAAACCAGTCTGGATCTCGTCGAGGATCAGCACGATGCCGTGTTTGTCGGCCAGTGCGCGCAAGGCCTGAAGAAACTCCGGCGGCGCGGCGAGAAAGCCGCCGTCACCCTGCACCGGCTCGATGAGAATCGCCGCGACGCGGTCCGGGGCAACCTGGGTGGCTAGCAGTTCATCCAGCGCCTTGAGCGCCAGCTCGCTGGTCATGCCGCGATATGCGTTGGGATAGGGGGTGTGGAACACCTCCGGCGCGAACGGTCCGAAGTTCTGTTTGTACGGCTGGCTCATGCCGGTGAGCGTCGTGCCAAGCAACGTCCGGCCATGGAAGCCGCCGCGAAAGGCAATGACTGCCGAACGATTGGTGTGGGCACGGGCGATCTTCACCGCATTTTCCACCGCCTCGGCGCCGGATGTGAAGAACGCCGCCTTGTACGCCGCCTCCCCGCCAACCATCTCGCACAGGCGCTGGGCCAGGTCGAGGTAAGGCTGGTAGGCCACCACCTGGAAGCAGGCGTGGGAGACTTTCTGCAACTGCGCCTGCACCGCCGCGACCACTTTGGGGTGGTTATGACCGATGTTCAGCACGCCGATGCCGCCGACGAAATCGAGATAGCGCTTGCCTTCCACGTCCCAGAGTTCGGCGCCCTGGGCGCGATCGATCACCAGCGGGTGCGCGGTGATCAGGCCACGGGGTACGAATTGATCGCGCTGACGGAGCAAATGTGGGGTTTTATCGACTCTGCTGTTCATGGCATTTCCCAAGGTGAGCCCGGCAACCGGAAGGTGGTTGCGATGACATTCAGATTACGGCCTGGCAAAAACGAACTGCACCGAACTTGCCCTGTGAGAAATTCGGATCGACTGTTTTTCCACTGCGTTTCAACAGATCCTGCGCCGGCATTGCGCGATGATGATGGCTACTTTCAGCCCTGCGGAGATGCCCATGGCCCTGCTCTACAAATCCGACCCCGTGCGCGGCGAACGCTGGAAGGCGCTGTTTGCCGAACACGCGCCGGACATCGAATGGCGCGCCTGGCCGGACATTGGCGACCCCAGCGAAATCGACTACCTCGCCGCCTGGCTGGCGCCGGACGATCTTGAACAATTGCTGCCCAACCTGAAGGTGCTGTTTGCCGTATCGGCCGGGGTCGATCAACTGGACCTTGCCCGCTTGCCCGCCGACTTGCCGGTGGTGCGCCTGCTCGATCCCGGCATCACCCAGGGCATGTGCGAATATGCCACCTGGGCCGTGCTCACCCTGCATCGCGACATGCTGCGCTACCGCCAGCAACAGACGGCGCGCTGCTGGCAGGCGCACCGGTTGCAACCGGCGGCCAACCGCCGCGTCGGCGTGATGGGCCTGGGCGCGCAGGCGCAGCAGATCCTTGCGACCCTCGCACCGCTGGGGTTTGCCTTGTCGGGCTGGGCCCGCAGCGCACATCAACTGCCGGGGGTTACGTGTTATGCGGGTGAAGCGCAACTGCCGGCGTTTCTCGGCCAGTGCGACATTCTGCTGTGCGTGTTGCCGTTGACCGAGCAGACCCAGGGCATTCTCAACAGCCGCTTGTTTGATCAACTGCCACAGGGTGCGGGGCTGATCAACATGGGACGCGGCGGGCACCTGGTGGAGGAGGATCTGCTGGGGGCGCTTTCCAGCGGGCAACTCAGCGGCGCGGTGCTGGACGTGCTGCAGCAGGAGCCGGCGCCAGAAGAGCATCCGTTTTGGGGGCATCCGCAGATTGTGCTGACGCCGCATATTGCGGCGATGACTCAGCCGGAGAGTGCGTTTGGCGTGTTGTTGGGGAATATTCGAAGGTTTCAGCGCGGGGAGCGGATGGTTGGGGAGGTGGATCGGGGGAAGGGGTATTGATGGGGTACATATCCGTTATTACTGGTTACATATCCGTTATTTGGGTAACGGCTACGTAGGGTTCCGCCCTTACGGCGGGTCACTTTTGGAAAAGAGCCCCAAAAGTAACCAAAAGGGCTCTTGCCCCAACACTCGGCACCTCGCCTGGGCTCGGTGTGCCCTCACTCCGGCTTTGGAGCGTGGGCCGCCGCGATGGGCCATCCTTGGCCCAGCGCGGCTAACCCGGCGTCCTGCCGGGTTACCCACGCTCCAAAGCCTGCGTTCGGCCAGCGTGTTTGACGGGGCGCCTCAGATCAAGATCAAGAGCGCGGCGGCCTTAGAGCCGACCGAGGTTTTCCTACCTGGCGCTGTTCAAACTGTGGGAGGGGGCTTGCTCCCGATGGCTGAGTGTCAGTCAGCTTATGGGTAGCTGACCCACTGCTATCGGGAGCAAGCCCCCTCCCACAGTTGATCTCCATTTGTCTGTTGGATATCACACTGCTTTTGATCTGCTTTGCTCTGGCTCTGGCTCTGGCTCTGGCTCTGGCTTTTGATCTTGATCTCAGGCGCCCCGTCAACCACGCTGGCCGCACGCAGGCTTGAATCCGTGGGTAACCCGGCAGGACACCGGGTTAGCCGCGCTGGGCCAAGGATGGCCCATCGCGGCGGCCCACGGATTCAAGCCGGAGTGCGGGCACACCGAGCCCTAGCGAGGTGCCGAGTGGTGGGGCAAGAGCCCTTTGGTTACTTTGGGGCTCTTTTCCAAAGTGACCCGCCGTAAGGGCGGAACCCTACGTAGCCGTTACCCAAATAACGGATATGTACCCACCGCTAAAAAGCTGTCACCCCAACCCCCCAATATGAAATGCCTTAACCTCAAGATACTCATCCAACCCGTACTTGCTCCCCTCACGCCCCAGCCCCGACTGCTTGATACCGCCAAACGGCGCCACCTCCATCGAGATGATCCCGGTATTGAGCCCGACCATGCCAAACTCCAGCGCCTCACCAAAGCGCCACGAGCGTGCCAGGTTCTGCGTGAAGTAATAGGCACCCAACCCGTACGGCGTAGCATTGGCCAACGCAAGCGCCTCAGCTTCGTCGGTAAAGCGCATCAGTGGCGCCACCGGCCCAAAGGTTTCCTCGTTGGCCAGCAGCATCCCGGCGTGGGCTTCGCCCAGCACCGTAGGCTGCACAAACGGGCTATCGCCAGCCGGGATGGCGCCACACAACAAGGTCGCGCCCTGGCTCAGGGCATCCTCGATATGCCGCGTCACCTTGGCCACCGCCGCAGGGTTGATCAGCGGGCCGATGGTCACGCCCTCCTGCAGCCCATTGCCGACCTTGAGCTTGCCCACCTCCTCCACCAGCCGCGCGGCGAAGCGTTCGTAGATGCCGGCCTGCACCAGGATGCGGTTGGCGCAGACGCAGGTTTGCCCGGCATTGCGAAACTTGCTGAGCATGACCCCGGCCACCGCCTGCTCCAGGTCGGCGTCGTCAAACACCACGAACGGCGCATTGCCGCCCAGTTCCAGGCTCAGGCGCTTGATGTGCTCGGCGCTCTGGCGCATCAGCAGGCGGCCGACGGCGGTGGAGCCAGTGAAGGAAATCTTGCGCACCACCGGGTTGCCGGTCAGCTCGGCGCCGATGCCAGCGGGCAGCCCGGTGATCACATTGAAGACGCCGGCCGGAATGCCGACGCGCTCGGCCAGCACCGCCAGGGCCAGGGCCGACAGCGGTGTGAGGTCGGACGGTTTGACGATGATCGGGCAACCGGCGGCCAATGCCGGCGCGCACTTGCGGGTGATCATCGCGTTGGGGAAATTCCACGGGGTGATGGCGGCGCACACACCCACCGGCTGTTTCAACGTCAGCAGACGCCGGTCGCCACTGGGCGCCGGCATGGTTTCGCCATACACCCGACGCGCTTCTTCGGCGAACCATTTGACGAAACCTGCGCCGTAGCGAATCTCGCCTCGGGCTTCATTGAGCGGCTTGCCCTGCTCGCAGGTCATGATCAGCGCCAGGTCCTCGAGGTTGTCGAGCATGGCCTGGTACCAGCGCTCCAGCAGCGCTGCGCGTTCGGCGGCCGGGCGTGCACGCCAGGTGGGCCAGGCACGCTCGGCGGCGTCGATGGCGCGGCGGGTGTCGACCGTGTCCATGGCCGGCACCCGTGCGAGCACCTCGCCGCTGGCAGGGTCAAGGATGTCCAGGGTGGCGCCGCTGGCGGCGGCGATCCACTGGCCGTCAACGTAGGCGAGTTCAGCCAGAAGGCTGGGGTCTTGCAGGCGAGTAGTGAGCATGGTCGAGTCCTGATCCGAGACACGCTCCAGTCTAGGGAGGTGCCGCGAACGAGGATGCCGAAAGCGTGGCGTGGGCAGCGTGGCGTGCTGAAATTACCCGCGCAACGGCAGGCTCTGCTAAGCCCTCAACGAGCCAAGCAGGCCGTGCAGGAATGCCTCGCCGGCCTCCATCTGGCTGATCTCGATAAACTCGTCGGGCTTGTGCGCCTGTTCGATGGAGCCCGGCCCGCACACCACCACCGGCACGTCCAGGCGCTGCTTGAACAGCCCGCCTTCGGTGCCGAACGAGACCTTGGCGGTGCCGGTGTCGGGCGCGGCGAACTGCTTGAGAAAACGCACCGCTTCAACGCTGGGGTGCGTGTCGAGGCCGGGGTAGACGTTGACGGTTTCGATCTCGATGGCGGCCACGCTGGAGAGTTTTTTCGCCTCGTGCACGATCACTTCGGCGCGCTCGCGCAGTTGCTCCAGAAACAGGTCCAGGTTGTCGGCCGGCAGGTTGCGCACCTCGAAATCCAGGGTGCACAGGTTGGGCACGATGTTCAGCGCCTTGCCACCGACAATCTGCCCGACATGCACGGTGCTGTAGGGCACATCGTAATCGCTGTCCTGGGCGCCATGGTGCTGCAACTGCTGCTGGCTCTCGCGCAGTGCGGCGATAAAGTCGCAGGCGACATGGATGGCGTTGACCGAACGCGGCGCCAGCGACGAGTGCGCCTCCAGGCCTCGACAGTAGGTGCGGTAGGAACCCTTGCCCTTGTGCCCCAGCACGAATTGCATGTTGGTCGGCTCGCCGATCACACACAGAAACGGACGCATCGGTGCCAGGTGCAGCACATCGAGCAGGCGCCGTACGCCGACGCAGCCGATCTCTTCGTCATGGGACAAGGCCAGTTGCAACGGGCGGTTCAAGGTGTGCTGCGCCGCATCGAGCATGGCGTCGATGGCCAGCGCGATAAAGCCCTTCATGTCGCAACTGCCACGCCCGTAGATGCGCCCGTCCTGCACGGTGGCGGCAAACGGCGGGAAGGTCCAGGCCTGCCCTGCCGCCGGCACCACATCGGTGTGCCCGGAGAGCAGCACGCCAGGGCGCACTTCGGGCCCGGTGCTGGCAAACAGGTTGGCCTTCTTGCCGCTCTGGTCCTTGACGATAAGCGACTCGATGCCCTGGGTCAGCAGCAGCTCACGCACGTATTCGATCAAGGCCATGTTCGACTCGGACGACACGGTGTCGAACGCCATCAGTTTTTTCAGGATCTCCAGTACGCGCGGTTTCATAAGGACTGGCTCCGTTGCAGGGCAAAATATCGGCTCATGCGCAGGCTCCGCTGGTTTCCACCACGAGGCCACGCTGGGTCTTGATCAATTGGGCGCCGTCATGGTGGCAGAGCATTTCACTGCCATTGTCCAGGGAGTGGCGGATAGGGGCGACGCGGTTGCAGACGCCGTCGATACGCACCGGGCAGCGGTTGAGGAAGGTGCACAGCTCCGGCACGGCAGCCTTCGCGCCCACTGGCGGCAGGGTGCCGCTGGTGGCGCCGCAGGTTTCCAGCCAGCCCTGGCGCAACTCCGGCACCGAATGAATCAGCAGGTCGGTGTAGGGATGGAACGGCGGCGCGGCAAACGACTCGCGGCTGCCGGCCTGCACCTTGTGGCCGCTGTACATCACCACAATGTCGTCGCACAGCGCGCGCACGGTGGAGATGTCGTGGCTGATAAACAGGTAGGACACGCCCAGTTGCTGACGCAAATCGCGCAGCAGCTCAAGGATCGCCGCGCCGACCACGGTGTCCAGCGCCGAGGTCACTTCATCGCAGAGGATCAGGTCGGGTTTGGCGGCCAGCGCCCGGGCCAGGTTGACCCGCTGTTTCTGCCCGCCGGACAACTCGCTGGGGCGCCGCTCGGCCAGGGCGTGCGGCAGGCGCACCAGGTCGAGCAGTTCATGGGTGCGCTCGCGCAACGCCGCGCCCTTGAGGCCGAAATACATCTTCAGCGGCCGGCCAATGATGGCGCCCACGCTGTGCATCGGGTTAAGCGCGGTGTCGGCGTTCTGGAACACCATCTGAATGCGTCGAAACTGTTCCGGCGTGCGCTCGGACAGGCAACCGCCGAGGGGCTGGCCGTCGAATGTGAGGCCGCCCAGGGCCGGTGTCAGCAGGCCCGCGACCACCCGCGCCAGGGTGGATTTGCCCGAGCCGGATTCGCCGATCACGCCAATCGCCTGGCCACGGCGCACGGTGAGGTCGATGCCTTCGAGCACACGGATCAGCGGCATGCCCTGGGCGTTCTTGTTGCCGTAACCGGCGGTCAGGCCGCTGATGGTCAGCAGCGGTGTGTCTTCGGCGATGCCGCTGGGCGGGCGAATCGTCGCGTCGGGCCGCGCGGCCGCGAGCAGGCTGCGCGTGTAGTCATGGGCCGGCGCCGCCAGCAAGGGTGCGGTGTCGCTTTGTTCAAGAATCTGCCCGTCATTGAGCACCACGATGCGGTCGGCCATCTGCGCCACCACCGCCAGGTCGTGGGACACGTACACCGCCGTGGCACCGCGCTCGCGCACCACGCGCTTGAACGCGCGCAGCACGTCGATCTGGGTGGTCACGTCCAGCGCCGTGGTGGGCTCGTCGAGCACCACCAGCAACGGGTCGCTGATCAGCGCCATGGCCGCCATCACCCGCTGCAACTGCCCGCCCGAGACCTGGTGCGGGTAGCGTTGGCCGATGGTTTCCGGGTTTGGCAATGACAGGTCGCGGAACAGCTCGATCGCCTTGGCCTCCAGCTCAACGCGGCTGCCCAGGCCATGGATCAAGGCGCCCTCCACCACCTGGTCGATAAGTTTTTTCGCCGGGTTGAACGCGGCGGCGGCACTCTGGGCGATATAGGACACGCGGTTGCCGCGCAGTTTCTGCAACTGGCTTTCGCTCGCCGCCAGCATGTCGTGCTCACCCACACGCACCACGCCGCCGGACAACCGGCAACCACTGCGCGCATAGCCCAACAGCGCGAGAGCGATGGTGGTCTTGCCGGAACCGGACTCGCCGATCAGCGCCAGCACCTGGCCCTGTTCCAGGGCAAAGCTCACGCCCTTGACGATTTCCACCTCGCCGCGTTCGCCACAGGCGACCACGCGCAAGTCTTCGACACGAATCAATTCAGTCATTTCAATGGCCTCCGGTGCGTCGGCTACGCCTGGAAGACAGGTAGTCGATCAACAGATTCACGCCGATGGTCAGGGTGCCAATGGCCAGCGCCGGAATAACGATAGCCAGCGCGCCCTGGCTGAGGCCGCCGATGTTTTCGCGCACCAGCGAGCCGAGGTCGGCGTCGGGTGGCTGCACGCCGAGGCCGAGAAAACTCATGCCGGCGAGCAACAGTACGATGTAGCCGAACCGCAGGCCGAGGTCGGTGAGCACCGGGTTGAGGATGTTCGGCAGGATCTCCCGGCACGCTACGTACAAACGGCGCTCGCCCCGGGTGCGGGCGACCTGCACGTATTCCAGCGCCTCGATGTTCACCGCCATGCTGCGGGCCACGCGGAACGATCCGGGGATGTAGCTGATGACCGCCGTGCAGATCAGCAGGGTCACCGACGAGCCGAAAGCCGACACCATGATCAGCGCGAGCATTTTGCTCGGGATGGAAATGAAGGCGTCCATGATGCGGCTGATGATTTCGTCCAGCCACTTGGGCGACACCACCGACACCAGCGCACACAGGGTGCCCAGGGTGCTGGCAAGCACCGCGGCCACCAGCGCCAGCCCGACGGTGAAGCGTGCGCCGACCATCACCCGGCTGAGCATGTCGCGGCCCAGGTAGTCGGTGCCGAACGGGTGCGCCAGGCTGAAGCCGTCGAAGACGTTATCGGACACCACTTCACCCACCGGGTGTGGCGCCAGCCAGGGGCCGACCAGCGCCAGCAGCAGCCAGGCGACGCAGATCACCGCACCGGCCAGACCCAGCCAGGACGGGCCGTTGGAGGCTTTGGCCAGTGCCAGGGCGGAGGATGCAGGCTTGGACTTCGCAATGAGCGTGTTCATTGGTTTCTCAGCCTCGGGTTGGAGAGGATTGCGCAGAGGTCGGCGATCAGCACCAGGCTCAGGTAAGCCGTGCAGAACAGCATGGTGCAGGCTTGCACCAGCGCCATGTCGCGGTTGGTCACCGCATCGACCATCAGGCTGGCAATGCCCGGGTAGTTGAAGATGGTTTCGACGATGACCACGCCGCCCAGCAGGTACGACAGGCTCAGGGCGATGGCATTGGCAATGGGGCCGATGGCATTGGGCAAGGCATGGCGCAGCACGATGCGGATCGGGCCGACGCCTTTGAGCCTGGCCATTTCGACGTAGGGGCTGTCGAGCTGGTCGATCACTGCCGCGCGGGTCATGCGTGCCATTTGCGCGACGATCACGCAGCACAGCGTCATCACCGGCAAGGCATAGGTGCGCATGAACTCCCACGGCGAGCTGATATCGCTGGCATACGACAGCGACGACAGCCACCCCAGGTTCACCGCGAAGATCAGCACCGCCAGGGTCGCCACCAGAAACTCCGGCACCGCGACCATGGCCAGGGTGACGAAGCTCAGGATGTTGTCGATGCGCCCGCCTCGGGCCATCGCCGAACCGATGCCGAGCACCAGCGCCACCGGTACCGAAACCAGCGCCGTGGTGGCCGCCAGCATCAGGGTGTTGGGCACCCGCCCGCCCATCAGCTCACTCACCGGCATCGCGCTGGACACCGACATGCCCAGATCGCCGGTGAGCAGGTTCATCAACCAGTGCAGGTAGCGCAACACACCGGGCTGGTCCAACCCCAGTTTCAGGCGCAGTGCCGCCACCTGTTCAGGCGTCGCGAACTGGCCGAGGGCCTGTTGCGCCGCATCGCCGGGCAGGACTGCCGTGATCGCGAACACGACCATGGACACGATCAACAAGGTCACGACGGCAGCGCCCAGGCGCCGGCCGATCAACCACAGTGTAGTGCTGTTCATCGCAAAGCCCTCATCACGCGTCCAACCACACCTGCTCGGCGAACATGTAACCCATGAAGCCGCCCAGCGGGTGAGTGCGGTAGCCCTTCAGACGCTGGTCGACACCATCGATGTTGCTGATGAACACCGGCACGCCGATACCGCAATGGTCATGCACCAGGGTCTGCATGTCGGCGTACATCTTGCCGCGCTTGGCTTCGTCGGTTTCGGCGCGGGCCAGCAACAGCAACTGATCGAACTGCTCGTTCTGCCAGCCGGACTCGTTCCACGGCGCCTTGGACTGGAAGAACTGCGAGAACATCACGTCGGCATTCGGCCGTGGGTTGATGTTGCCGAAGCTCAACGGATGCTTCATCCAGTGGTTGGACCAGTAGCCGTCGCTGGGCAGGCGGTTGACGTCGAGCTTGAGGCCGGCCTGTTTCGCCGATTGCTGCAACAGCACGGCGATGTCCACCGAGGAGGTCGCGGCGGGCGAAGCGGCGAGCGGCATGGTGATGCTTTCCATGCCGGCTTTTTTCAGCAGGAAGCGCGCCTTCTCCGGGTCGTACACGGTCTGCGGCAGGTCGGCGTTGTAGTAACGCGAACCGGGCGCAATCGGGTGATCATTACCCACCACGGCGAACCCGCGGAACACGGCGGACTTGACCTGTTCGCGGTCCAGCAGGCATTTCATGGCCTGGGTGAACTCCGGGCTTTTGCCCGGCATCTGGTCCTGGCGGATGATCAGGTTGGTGTAGTTGCCCGAGGGTGAATCCACGTATTGATGGCCGGCGCTGGCCTTGATCCGGGTGGTGGAGCGCGGGTCGACCTGGTTGATCGCGTGCACATCGCCCGACAGCAGCGCATTGACCCGCGACGGTTCGTCGCTGATGGCGATGACTTCGATCTCGTCCAGGTACGGCAGGCCGGGTTTCCAGTAGTTGGGGTTGCGCACCGCCACCGAACGCACGCCTGGCTTGAATTCCTTGACCTTGAACGGCCCGGTGCCAATGCCCTGGCTGAAGTCGGTGGTGCCTTCGGGCACGATCAGCAAGTGCGACACGGCCAGGATCGAAGGCAGCTCGGCATTCGGCGCGCCGAGGCGAATCTGCACCTCGTTGGGACCACTGGCCTTGATCTCCTCGAACTGCGCCACCAGCGCCATGACTTTGGAGCCGATCGCCGGGTCCTTGTGGCGGTTCAGGGAATACACCACGTCGGCGGCGGTGAGCGACTTGCCGTTGTGGAAGGTGACGTCCTTGCGCAGGGTGATGGTCCACAGCGTGGCGTCGGTGTTATCGATGCGTTCGGCCAGTTCCAGTTGCGGCACCATGTGCACGTCGAAACGGGTCAGGCCGTTGTAGAACATGTACTGGCGCACGTAGTCGGTAGACAGGCCGCCCTTGGCCGGGTCGAGGGTGTCAGCGGTGGAGCTGGCCACGCTGGCCACGCGAATCTTGCCGCCTGGCTTACCCTTGCCTGCCACCGGCGCGTCATCGGCCCACAGTTTGCCGGCGGCGCCGAACAGGCTGCCCGCACCCGCCGCCGCCACACCGGCGACGCCGAGCATCTGCAGGGCGTTGCGGCGCGACATGCCACGGTTAAGGCCTTCGAATACCCGCAGGCTTTCTGCTCCGCAGATGAGGTCGGGCGTGTTCTTGTTGTCTGTCATGGCAAGGCTACCTGTCGAAGATGAAAAGATTCGAGTGCTCACGGATATCCGGAGCGTCCTGGAAACGCAAACGACGGTGAGTCAACTGCGGCGCTTCAATGCAAGTAATCCTGGAAGCGGTAATAGGCGCCCACGAACGGCAGGAACCAGGGTGTGCCGAAGTGTCCGGGGATCGCCGGCCACTCAAGCTCGCGCCACGGGTTGGCCGCTGTATTGCCGGCCATCACGTCGGCCATCACCTGCCCCATGTGCACCGACATCTGCACGCCATGGCCGCTGTAGCCCATGGAATGAAACACGCCGCCGTGCTGGCCTGCGCGTGGCAGGCGGTCGGAAGTCATGTCCACCAGGCCGCCCCAGCAGTAGTCAATCTTCACATCCGCCAATTGCGGAAACATGTTCACCATCGCCGCCTGCAGCACTTTGCCGCTCTTGGCGTCGGACACACTGTTGGACATGGCGAACCGCGCACGCCCGCCGAACAGCAGGCGGTTGTCCGGGGTCAGCCGGAAATAATTGCCGATCATGCGGCTGGTGACATAGGCACGGTGCTGCGGCAACAGCTGGTCGATCAGCGCCTGGGGCAACACCTCGGTGACGATCACAAAGCTGCCCACCGGCACGATGCGTCGGCGATACCAGCCGAGGCCGCCGTGCTGGCAGGCGCCGCTGGCCAGCAACACCTGACCGGCGTGCAGCGAGCCCTTGGCAGTGTTGACCTGATAGCCTCCGGCGTGCGCCTTCCAGTCGTTGACGAGGGTGTGCTCGTGAATCAGCGCGCCACGTCGCGCGGCAGCGTCGGCCAGCCCCACGCCGAAGCGGCCGATATGCATCTGCACGCCGTTGCGTTGCAGCAGGCCGCCATGAAACTGCACCGAATTGACTTCAGCACGGGCCTGCCCGGCGTCGAGCAACTCCACATCGGCGTCCACCTCGCGCCGGATCAGTTCGCAGG
Source organism: Pseudomonas sp. PvP025 (assembly GCF_017832155.1). Taxonomy (NCBI): domain Bacteria; kingdom Pseudomonadati; phylum Pseudomonadota; class Gammaproteobacteria; order Pseudomonadales; family Pseudomonadaceae; genus Pseudomonas; species Pseudomonas sp. PvP025. The sequence goes on from NZ_JAFIBJ010000001.1 coordinate 2,481,063, forward strand.
TGCGTGCCAGTCCCTCGTAATGCAGGGGCTTGGCCGCCAACTTGAGCTTGCCGTTGCGCACCAGGTCGCAGGCGATCTGCTCCTGCGCCACCAGCGACGCCACCGTGTGCACCGCGCTTTCATAGGCCTGGTAATAGGCACGCGCGCGGTCGGCGCCGAGGCTGGCGTGCAGCCCGGCGTAGTCCTGAGCCACGCCGGTATTGCACTGCCCGCCGTTGCGCCCCGACGCTTCACCGACCACCCGCCCGGCATCCAGCACCACCACGCTGGCGCCGCGCATGGCCAGTGCACGGGCAGCCGACAGCCCGGTGAACCCGCCACCGACGACCGCCACATCGACCTGCCGGGGCAGGTCACCCGACTGTGCGCCGGTGAAGGCCGGTGCGGTGTCGAGCCAATAGGATTCACTGCCCATGTCTAACCTCGCGCGCTGTGGACGTTCGTTTTACAAACCCACCAAGCCTGGCAACCCGCCGATATCGGTAATCTGCTGGTAACCATAGGCGGCATTGGCCGGCACTTCATGCCCACGGGCAACGAAGGCCTTGTGCTTGATCTTCATGTCGTGGGCCGGCATCAGGTCGTAGCGGAAGCTGGACGACACATGCAAGATGTCTTCCGGACCGCAGCCCAGGTTGTCGAGCATGAACTCGAACGCGCGCAGGCGTGGCTTGTAGGCCTGGGCCTGCTGGGCGGTGAACACTTTGTGGAACGGTGCGCCGAGCTTCTCGACGTTGGACATGATCTGACTGTCCATGGCATTGGAAAAAATCACCAGGGGAATCTTGTCGGCGATCTTCGACAGGCCGGCTGGCACATCGGCATGGGGGCCCCAGGTCGGCACGGCGTCGTAATACAGCTGGCCTTCTTCGCGATACTCAATGCCCCAACGCTTGCAGGTACGGGCCAGGGCGGTCTTGAGCACTTCATCGTAGGGCCGCCAGTCACCCATCACCTGGTCGAGGCGGTAGGCGGTGAAGTCCTTGACGAACTGTTCCATCTGCTCAGGCGTGACGCGGTCGGCAAACAGCTCGCGGGTCAGGGTGCCCATGTGGAAGTTGGTCAGCGTACCGTAGCAGTCGAACGTAATGAATTTGGGACGAAGAAAGCTCATGGCGTGTGGTCCTGGAGTCAATGGAATGTGGCCAAGCGTTCGCGGCTCTGGCGGCGCGTCAGCCCTGTGCAACACAGCTTCATTACAACACTGTGAAATCAGCAGATGGCGTCAAAAACGCCCGCACCTCAATACAAAGCACCGTTTTTAGCGCCAGCGCCAGCAGAGTTTGCGGCGCGCACAAGCCTTGGGCAAAGCCCGTATTCATGCGCCTTAATGGGCCTTTTACGGCATGAAGGCTCAAGAATGGGGCTGGCGAGCGGCAGAAAGTGTGGTGGGCCGCCGCGCTTGGTGCTGCGCGCTGACGCGGCCATAAACAGCCCTCTCTACGGCAACGCATTTGCTGCTGAGCGCCGCCTCGAATTTAGTAGTAACTATGGTGGTGTGACCCTCCTGCATTGCAAATCTGCCGAATACTGCGCGCCCTCTTGCCAGCCCTGAAAACAGGTGGGATACAGGCATTCCAATGATGCTCCCCCTTTTGCTCAACGGAGGCCCGCCATGGCAGCCCAGCCACACACTGATTACCTCTATCGCTCGATGACGGTGGCCGACTTGCCGGCCGCCCATAACTTGTCGGTGCAACTCAAATGGCCCCACCGCCAGGAAGATTGGGCGATGTTGCAGCGGGTCAGTGACGGCTTTGTGGTACTCGATGGCGAGCGCCTGATCGGCACCGCATTCGCCTGCCCTCAGGGCGACTACGCCACCATCGGCCTGGTGATTGTCAGCGACGACTATCAGGGCCGGGGCATTGGCCGGCGTTTGATGGAGCTGGCGCTGAAAGCCTGTGCCGCGCGCACACCGTTGCTTAACGCAACCGTGGCCGGCGCGCCGCTGTATGCCAGCCAGGGTTTTGTCGAGTTCGGCCATATACAGCAGCACCAAGGCAATGTGCAGGTGCCCGAGCAGACCGCGCTGGCCGTGGGTGAACACTGTCGCCCGTTGACGGCCGACGATCACGCCGCCGTGATTGCCCTGGCCAACGCCGGCAGCGGCCTGGACCGCCGTGAAATCCTGCGCGACCTGCAGGTGGAACACGCCGTGGGCATCGAACGCGACGGCCAGTTGCGCGGGTTTGCGCTGCTGCGCCCATTCGGCCGCGGACGTTGCATCGGCCCGGTGGTGGCCGAAACCCTCGAACAAGCTAAACACCTGATCACCACGTTGCTTGAGCAGGTGCCGGACGCCTTCGTGCGCATCGACATTCCCGCCAAGTGCGGCCTCGGCGACTGGCTCGAACAGGCCGGTCTCAAGTGCGTCGAAACCGTCGCCCGCATGGCCAAGGGCACACCGCCCAAGGCCAGCGGCGGCGTCCAACTGTTTGCCCTGATCACCCAAGCGGTCGGTTGATTCTTTCCTGGAGCCTTACCCATGTCCTCTCCCCGTATTCTGATGCTGGCCCGCGCTGACGGCAGCGCCGTTGGCACCCCCTTTCGCCACGCGGCCCTGAACACGCTCGACCCGTTCGGCGACGCCCGCCAGATCGCCTGGCTCAGCGACGACGGCGTGTCGGCCGGGCGCGTTGCGTTCAGCGGCGAAGCTGTCATCGACGATTTCCCCTACAGCGAAACGCTGGTAGTGCAGGCAGGTTCCGTGCTGCTGCACAGCGCCGAGCAGACCCTGGAACTGGGCGTCGGCGACAGCGCCGTGATCGGCCGGGGCACACGCCTCACCCTGCAGGCGAGCCCCGGCAGCTGGTGGGCTTTCTGCGCGCTGAACCTCACGGACGCGCCGCTGCGTCCCGGCCTCACCTGGCTCGATCCACGCACCCCGCTCAACCCGTCTGCCGCCCCCGACGCCCAGATTTTGATCGGCCCCGCGCCGCAGTGCCGCGCGAACAACCTGTTCGATGATGAAAGCACCGAGCTGCGCGTGGGCATCTGGGATTCCACGCCATATGCCCGTCACGGTCGCCCGCACAAGCTGCATGAATTGATGTACCTGATCGAAGGCAGCATGACGCTGCAGGACGCCGAAGGCGTGGACACAACGGTCAACCCCGGCGACACCGTGTTCGTCGCCAAAGGCGCGCCCTGCGCCTGGCGCGGCTCGGTGTATGTGCGCAAGGTTTACGCGGTGAAATAAGCTGTTATCGCTCCAGGGAGCCCGTTGAATGACTACACACTCTTCGAACCGCTACAGCGTCGATGCGCACACGGCGGACAAGTTCTACATCGATGGCCGTTGGGTGGCGCCGGCCGTTCCGGCGAGCCTGGCGGTGATCAACCCGGCCACCGAAGAGGTGGCCGCGCAGGTGGCGCGCGGCTCCAGCGAAGATGTCGACCGTGCCGTCGCTGCGGCGCGTGCGGCGTTTCCCGGCTGGTCGGCCACTGCTCCGGCGGCGCGCGCCGTGGTGCTGGGGAACATCCACGCGTTGATTCTGGAGCGCAAGGAACAACTGGCCCAGGCGCTGTCCCTGGAAATGGGCGCGGCCATCGGTTTTGCCCGCGCCATGCAGGTGCCGCTGGCGGCCGAACATGTGCGGGTGGCGCGTGACCTGCTGACGAGCTACCGCTTTCACACGCTCGAAGGCAGCACCGCCATCGAACGCGAAGCCATCGGCGTGTGCGGGCTGATCACGCCGTGGAACTGGCCGCTGTACCAGATCACCGCCAAGGTCGCGCCGGCGATTGCCGCCGGCTGCACCGTGGTGCTCAAACCCAGCGAACTGTCGCCGCTGAGCGCGTTGCTGTTCGCTCAACTGGTGCACGACGCCGGCCTGCCGCCGGGGGTGTTCAACCTGGTCAACGGCAGCGGTCACGAGGTGGGCGCGGCGATGGCGGCGCACCCTGACATCGACATGATTTCCATCACCGGCTCCAACCGCGCCGGCGCCCTGGTAGCGCAGGCCGCCGCGCCGACGGTCAAACGCGTGACCCAGGAACTGGGCGGCAAGTCGCCGAACGTGCTGCTGCCCGATGCGGACTTTGCCAACGTGGTGCCGCTGGGGGTGATGTCGGCGTTTCGCAACGTGGGCCAGTCGTGCAGCGCGCCAACGCGGATGATCGTGCCGAGGGCGCGGTTGGCCGAGGTCGAAGCCCTGGCGGCGGCGACGGCCAACGCGATCATCGTGGGTGACCCGTCAGCGGAGGACACGGTGCTGGGGCCGATTGCCAATCAGGCGCAGTTCGAACGCGTGCAAGTGATGATTGAGGCCGGTATCGACGAAGGGGCGAAACTGGTGTGCGGCGGTCCAGGGCGGGTGGCGGGTTTTGATTACGGCTTTTACACGCGGCCGACGGTGTTCTCTGAAGTGGACAACCGCATGCGTATCGCCCAGGAGGAAATTTTCGGGCCGGTGCTTTGTATCATTGCGTATGACACGGTGGACGAGGCGGTGGCCATTGCCAATGACACGGTGTATGGGCTGGGCGCGCATGTGCAGGGGCAGGACCTGCAGGCTGCCCGGGCAGTGGCATCGCGTATTCGGGCGGGGCAGGTGCATCTGAATCATCCGGCGTGGGATCCGATGGCCCCGTTCGGGGGGTATAAGCGGTCGGGCAATGGGCGGGAGTATGGGGTGGTGGGGTTTGAGGAGTATCTGGAGATTAAGGCGATTGTTGGGTTTGGCGGGTAGATTAATGTAGGGGCAAAAACCAAAGCAAAGCAGATCAAAAGCAGTGTGATATCTATCAGACAAATGGAGATCAAATGTGGGAGGGGGCTTGCTCCCGATGGCAGTGTGACAGCCAGTCTATGTATTGACTGATTCACCGCTATCGGGAGCAAGCCCCCTCCCACAGTTTGAACAGCGCCAGGCAGGAAAACCTCGGTCGGCTCTAAGGTCGCCGCGCTCTTGATCTGGGGCGCTGTAAAAGCGGAACCGCCATTAGCCGTTACCGAAGCAACGGCTATACCCACCCCAAAAAACCTCAAAAGTCCGCCACCTTTCCCCAAGCCGAAGACTTGAACCGATCCGGATGATAAGGCTGCGGATCCACAATCGGCTGCGCCCCGCTCACAATATCCGCAATCAAATGCCCCGCCCCCGGCCCAATCCCAAACCCATGCCCACTGAACCCCGCCGCCAACACCAAGCCTGGCAAGCTGGCCATTTCCCCAATCCCGGGAACTCCGTCAGGCGTGCTGTCCACGTACCCCGCCCACGCCGCCGTCACCGATGACTCTTTAAACGCCGGCATCAGTTGCGCAGCCCGCGCGTAAGTCAACTTCACCGCCGCCGCATCAGGCGTCGGATCCAGAATCCGCATCTTCTCCATCGGCGTTGGCTCATCCAGACGCCAGCGCTTCCAGCTTTCATGCCCTGCCCGCGCGCCTTCGAACCCGCCCACCGCCAGGTTGCGCCAGCGGCGTTGAAACATCGGTAAAAACTGCGGCGCAAAGCTGAGCAACTGCGGCGTCGGGTCAACCCGGCCGCGTCCACTGATGGCCAGCGTATAGCTGCCATCAAAGCGACGTGTCATCGAGGCCTGGGAGGTGTGCAGCGCACTGGGCAGTTCCTGATTGGGCGGCGACACGCGAAGCACCGTTTGCCGAATGGTCGCCTGGGGAAACCGAATGCCGTACTGACGGCAGAACGACGACGCCCAGGCACCGGCGGCGAGTACCGCGAGACGGGTGCGGATGGTGCCCTTCTCGGTCACCACTCCCGACAGTCGCCCGCCTTCGGTCTCCAGCCCGCGCACGGCGCAGTCCTGATGCACCGTGCTGCCCAGCACCATGATCGCGCGCGCGACCGCAGGCGCTGCGCGGGATGGGTCGGCGATGCCGTCGGTGGGCGCGTAGACCCCGCCCTTCCACTGTTTGCCGGTGGCCCGACCCCGTTCAGCGGCTTGCTGCGCGGTGAGCATATGGGTCTCGACGTTGACCGAACGGGCAAATTCGCCCCAGCGCGCCCAGCCGTCGATTTCCTTTTCGTCATTGCTCAGGTAAAGCAGGCCGCAGCGGGTGAAGCCGGTCTGCTCGCCGGTTTCGGCGGCGAACTGCGCCCACAGTTCCAGGCTCTTGGTGGCCATCGGCAGCTCGCGCGCATCGCGATTCTGCTGGCGGCACCAGCCCCAGTTGCGACTCGATTGTTCAGCGCCGATACGGCCCTTTTCCACCAACGCGACCTTCATCCCGCGTTTGGCCAGGTAGTAGGCGGTAAAGGCACCGATGATGCCGCCGCCGATCACGACCACATCGGCGTCCGTCGGCAGGTCAGGCGAGGTTTCTACAGGAATCAGGGGAGCTGGCATGGGCGGGTTTCCGTCAAGGTCGGTCGTGGGGGCTCTGGCATCGCGGCAGCATGGATTTATTACACCACCATGAAGCCATGCATAAACGGCGAAAAATACCGGCTGACTGATACAAACCACCGTTTAACAGGCTTGCCCCGGCAGACTTTACCGATGAAGCGGATGAGGGTTTGCGTAACGCCGTGAGGCGGCCGCGCCTATTAGCTGGTAAAGTGCGCACCGTTATTTATTAAGAGGAATGTTTCATGGCCACTAACCGCTCCCGGCGTCTGCGCAAAAAACTGTGTGTGGACGAGTTCCAGGAACTGGGTTTCGAACTGAACCTGGAATTCAAGAAAGACCTGGCCGACGATGCAATCGATACTTTTCTCGACGCATTCCTCAAAGAAGCCATGGAAGCCAACGGCCTGGGCTACGTCGGCGGTGACGACTACGGTCTGGTCTGCCTGCAGAAGCGTGGCTCGGTCAGCGAAGAGCAGCGCGCCAAGGTTGAAGCCTGGCTCAAATCCCGCGATGAACTGACCAACGCTGAAGTCAGCCCGTTGCTGGACGTCTGGTACCCGGAAAAGCCGATCAACCCGGTTGCCTGATTGTCCTCAGGGCCATCTTCGTGATGGCCCTGTTTGTTTACGCGAGCCCCTCCTCTGGTGCTCCGCGCCCACGACACTTTGGTCGCCGGGCAACCGCTCAAAATCACTCGATCAATGAACTCACTGCCAACTCTGTAGTGAAAGCAACGCCGTGCCTGCAAAAAAACGCCAATTTCCAGCTATCGTTCAGCTACAAGTGGCGCGACCTTGGGGCATAATGCCGACACTTTCATGACCACTGAGGGATTTTTCTTACGTTCCCCTCGCTTTTTTCACCCTCCTCAGCAGTAGGGTTCTATTTTTTATGATCAAATCCTTGCGTCCATTGTTACTCGCCGGTCTGCTTCTGCCACTGGCCTTTTCCGCCGCCGCCGCCCCCGTCAACAACAGCCTGCCGCCCAATGTCGCGCAGGCCCTGCAGAAAGCCAAGCTGCAAAATACCGCCCTGTCCCTGGTGATGATTCCGCTGAACGGCCCGGGCACGCCGACCGTGTTCAACGCCGACGTCTCGGTGAACCCCGCCTCCACCATGAAGCTGGTCACCACCTACGCGGCCCTGGAAATGCTGGGCCCCAACCATCAGTGGAAAACCGAGTTCTATACCGACGGCACCCTCAGCGGTGGCGTGTTGCACGGCAACCTGTACCTCAAGGGCGGCGGCGATCCCAAGCTGAACATGGAAAAACTCTGGCTGCTGATGCGCGACCTGCGGGCCAATGGCGTACAGCAGGTCACCGGCGACCTGGTGCTGGACCGCAGTTTCTTCAACCAGCCACTGCTGCCCGAGTTCAATGACGACGGCAACGACGAGAACAAACCGTTCCTGGTCAAGCCCGACGCGCTGCTGGTCAACCTCAAGGCCCTGCGCTTTGTCACGCGTAACGATGGCGGACGGGTGATCGTCTCGGTTGAGCCGCCGATTGCCACCATTCGTATCGATAACCAGGTCAAGGTCTCCAACGCCAAGCAGTGCACCGGCGATGTGCGCTACAACCCGGTCACCGCCGCCGATGGCAGCGTCACCGTGACCGTCAGCGGCCAGTTGGCCGATGGCTGCAGCTCACAGACCTACCTCTCGCTGCTCGACCACGCCACCTACACCGCCGGCGCCGTGCGCGCCATCTGGAAAGAGTTGGGCGGCAGCATTCAGGGCCGCGACCTCCAGGCCCCGGTGCCCAAGAGCGCCAAGGTACTGGCCCGCGCGTTCTCGCCGGACCTGGCGGAAATCATCCGCGACATCAACAAATACAGTAACAACACCATGGCCCAGCAGTTGTTCCTGAGCCTGGGCGCGCAGTTTCGCAACGACGCCGACGGCGACGATGCCAAGGCCGCGCAACGCGTGGTGCGCCAGTGGCTGGCGAAGAAAGGCATCACCGCGCCGCACCTGGTGATGGAGAACGGTTCCGGCCTGTCCCGCGCCGAGCGCGTCAGCGCGCGCGAGATGGCCGCCATGTTGCAGGCCGCGTGGAAAAGCCCGTACGCCGCCGAATACATCAGCTCCCTGCCGATTGCCGGTACCGACGGCACCATGCGTAAACGCCTGAAGACCACCGCCATGCGCGGCGAAGCCCACGTCAAGACCGGCACCCTGAACACCGTACGGGCGATCGCCGGGTTCAGCCGCGACAACAACGGCTACACCTGGGCGGTGGTGGCGATTCTCAACGATCCGAAGCCGTGGGGTGCCTCGTCGGTGCTGGACCAGGTGCTGCTGGACCTGTACCGCCAGCCGAAAGTGATGGCTGCAGCGCCGGTGCTCTAAATGTGGGAGAGGGGCTTGCTCCCGATGGCGGTGTGACAATCAGTCCATGGATTGACTGATTCACCGCTATCGGGAGCAAGCCCCCTCTCACATTGGTTTTTGTGTCTGCCTTCAGGCCGGTAGTTTTTCCGGCGTGACACGGTCGCGGCCGGCCTGCTTGGCCAGGTACACCGCCGAATCGGCGCGCAGCAGCAAGCCGTCGATGCCCTCATCGACACGCCAACTGGCCACGCCGAAACTGGCGGTCACCGTACCCACTGCCTCCATCGGTACGCTGCGCAACGATTCCCACAGCTCCATCGCCAGGCTGTAGGCCTGCTGGCCATCGGTGCCGGGGCACAAGACCATGAACTCTTCGCCACCCAGGCGACAGAACACATCGGTGCGGCGCAAGCGCTGGCTGATGCGCTTGCACAGTTCCTGCAGCACGCCGTCGCCCACCCCGTGACCATAGCGGTCGTTGATGCGCTTGAAGTGGTCGATATCCAGCATGATCACCGACAACGCCCCCGACGTACGCCTGACGCGCACCATCTCGGCCTTGAGACGGTCCTGGAAGTAGCGACGGTTGTGGATGCCGGTCAGGGAATCGGTGATGGAGAGCGCGCGCAGTTCTTCTTCCACTCGCTTGAGATCGGAAATATCCGACACATAACCGTGCCACAGCGTGCCACCTCCGGGTAACTCCTCCGGCGTGGCCTCGCCACGAATCCAGCGCAGACCCCGCTGCGGCAAGATCACCCGGTACTCTTCGCGCCAATGGCTCAGCTGCACCGCCGACGAGCGAATCGAGGCACGTATGCGTTCGACGTCCAGTGGGTGGACGCGCTCGAAGACCTTTTCCGCATCCTGCTGCAACACCCCCACCTCGATTTCATAGATATCGCGCATGCCATCGCTGGCATATATGAAGCGCCACTCACCCCGGGGCTTGAGGGTGAACTGGAAAATCCCGCCGGGCACGTGGGCGCTGAGTTTTTTTAGCAGGCGATCCCTTGCGGCCAGTGCCTCATAGGCGCGCTTTTGCTCGGTCACGTCGAGGTAGATCGCCAGGTGGCCCACCCACAGGCCATGGTCATCAAGCAACGCGGTGCCGAGCATATTCACGATCAACTGGCTGCCATCCTCGCGGACCAGAGTCCATTCGCGCGCCTCGTGCAGGCTGTCCGGGCTCTGTACCAGCATGGCCTGGCTCGGCGGGATACGCTTGCCCAGCAGCAGGCTCACGCTCGCGGCGCTGGCTTCCAGCTCCGACGCCAGGTGCAGGCTTTCGAGGGTGGCGCGCCCAAGCACCTCAGCGGCCTTGAAGCCGAGCATCTGTTCGGCACCGGCGTTGAAGGTATTGATTACGCCACGCAGGTCGGTGGCGATGATAGCGACCTGGGTGGCGGCATTCAGCACGCTGCGCAGTTGGCTGTGGGTACCGCGCAGTTCCTGCTCGCGCGCGCGCAGCTGCCCGGTGCGCTGCTCCACCAGTTTCAGCGCGCGCTGGCGCTGGCTGACCAGCACGTAGAGCAAGACTGCAACCAACAGGCTAAGCAGCCCGCCCATGCTCAGGATGCTGATCAGCGAGGAGTGGCCGGTGCCGTCGAACACCTGGCTGGGACGCAGTGTCAGGGCGTAGACATGGTCGCCCAGGGTCAGGCGGCGGGTCACGCTGAGGTCGTTGTCGCTCGGCGTGTTGCCCGACTCATAAAGCCTGCGTTGCTGCAGGTCGGAGGTGTCAACGATCTGCGTCACCAGGTTATCGCGGTCGGGCCTGGGCAAGCCGTCGGCCACCAACTGGCGTAGGCTGATCACTGCCATCACGAAGCCAAACGGCTCTGCTCCTGCCTGGGAAGCGACCGGCGCAACCAGCAGCACGCCCGTCGCGTAGGCAGGCTCCACGCCCACCAGTTGCATCGGTTGGGACACTGCCAGCTTGCCGCTCTTCTGCGCCCGTTCAAGGGTCGAGCGCCGCAGGGGCTGGGCCAGCAGGTCAAACCCCATGGGCGAGCCGAACTGGCTCTGGGTCTGGTTGTACAGCACCGGCACGTATTCATCACGTTCAGCCGCCAGAGCCAGTTCGCCGGCCGCATTGAGTTCACGGATGGCGAACGGCGTGCCGAGCGCGCGCGAGATGTCCTGTTCAAAGCGGCTGCGCTGCGCGCGCACTACGCGCGGCGCCCACGCATAGGCGCGCGCGCGCAGCAGCAAGGGCTGGGCAAAACCGTCGAATTCTGCGCGGGTCACGTTCTGGGAATTAGTGAAGAAACGTTGCAGGCTGCCCAGGCGTTGCTCCTGGTCTTCGAAACGTTCCTGCAGGCGACTGAAGCGCTCACTGACCAGCAATTGGAAGCGCTGGCGCACTTGTTGTTGATTGAGCTCGCAAGCGGCCCAGGCGACGATAATGGTCAAGGCAACCCCTGCCAGGAATACCACCGACGCCACCCACCAGGCGGATGCCTGCTCACTGATAAAGCCTAGTATTTTCGGGCGGACGGCTTGCAACGGCATGGACAACACTCAAGACGCCAACGTGCAGAGGTGTCACGTTGGCCAGGCCTTAGTTATAGCCATAGGCCAGGGGTTTGACCAGCCTCAAACCACTGCAGAAGCAAGTAAGCTCGCGCCTGCAGTGGACACGCGCCGATCAGCGTGCGGTGATTTTCCAGGCGCGGTGAATTTTGGCATTGCGCGCAAAATCCGGGTCGAGGGTCTTGTCGCTGATTTCCTCGACGGCGTAGCGCTCGCTGAGGTTGTCCTCGAGCACGAACTTGCGGAAGTTGTTCGAGAAGTACAGCACGCCGCCCGGCGCCAGGCGCGCCATGGCCAGGTCGAGCAATTGCACGTGGTCGCGCTGTACGTCGAAGATGCCTTCCATGCGTTTGGAGTTGGAGAAGGTCGGCGGGTCGATGAAGATCAGGTCGAACTCATCGCGGCTCGCCTCCAGCCACGCCATCACATCACCCTGCTCCAGGCGGTTCTTGTCGGAGAAGCCGTTGAGCGAGAAGTTGCGACGCGCCCAGTCCAGGTAGGTTTTGGACAGGTCGACGCTGGTGGTGCTGCGCGCGCCACCCTTGGCGGCGTGCACGCTGGCGGTGGCGGTGTAGCAATACAGATTGAGAAAGCGCTTGCCGGCCGCTTCCTTCTGAATGCGCATGCGCATCGGACGGTGGTCGAGGAACAAGCCGGTGTCCAGGTAATCGGTGAGGTTGACCAGCAGCTTCACGCCACCTTCGCTGACCTCGGTGAACTTGCCCTGGGCGCTCTGGCGCTCGTACTGCTTGGTGCCGCTCTGGCGCTCGCGACGCTTGACCACCACGCGGCTCTTGTCGATGTTGAGCGCCTGGGGAATCGCGGCCAGGGCATCGAACATGCGTGCCGAGGCTTTTTCCGGGTCGATGGACTTGGGCGCGGCGTATTCCTGCACATGGACCCAGTCGTGGTACAGGTCGATGGCCATGGAGTATTCCGGCATATCGGCGTCGTACACGCGGTAGCAATCCACGCCTTCACGCTTGGCCCACTTGCCCAACAGCTTGAGGTTCTTTTGCAGGCGGTTGGCGAACATCTGCCCGCCTTCGCTCAGGCGTGCCTGCTCGACGACCGGTGCTGGCGCCGGTTTGATCGGGTTGCCGTTCTTGTTGTACTGGCGCTCTTGCGGCTCGACCGGGGCCTGGTCGTAAGCGGCCTGCTCGCGCTCGGCCTGACGCTGCTCCGGGGTGCGACGCTCGCCGGTGACGAACTGATCCGGGTTGACCTTGATCAGCAGCAGCTTGCACGGCAGTGCGCCGTTCCAGAACGAATACTGTTTGTGGCTGCGGATGCCCATGCGCTTGCCAAGGTCCGGCGCGCCGGTGAACACCGCCGCTTCCCAGCCCATGCAGGCCTGACGCAGACGTTCGCCAAGATTCTGGTAGAGGTACAACAGGCTGGCTTCGTCACCCAGACGCTCGCCGTAGGGCGGGTTGCAGATCACCAGGCCTTTCTGGTTCTGGTCCGGACGCGGCTCGAAGGTGCCGACTTCGCCCTGGTACACCTTGATCCAGTGACTCAGGCCCGCGCGTTCGATGTTGTTGCGTGCCGGCTGGATCAGGCGCGGGTCGGCTTCATAGCCACGCACCCACAGCGGCGGTTTGTTCATGCCGATGGCGGCACGTTCCGACGCTTCGGTGTGAAGTTTCTTCCACAGCGCCGGCACGTGGCCGAGCCAGGTGGTGAAGCCCCACAGTTCGCGATTGAGGTTGGGCGCCATGTCGGCGGCGATCATCGCGCCTTCGACGAGGAAGGTGCCCACGCCGCACATCGGGTCGGTCAGCGCGCCGCCTTCGGCAGCAATGCGCGGCCAGCCGGCACGGATCAGGATCGCGGCCGCGAGGTTTTCCTTCAGCGGCGCGGCGCCCTGCTGCAGGCGGTAACCGCGCTGGTGCAGGCTGTGGCCGGACAGGTCGAGGGAGAGGATGGCTTCGCCACGGTCAAGGCGCAGGTGGATGCGCAGGTCCGGGTTGATCTTGTCGATGGACGGCCGTTCGCCGGTCGGGGTGCGCAGTTTGTCGACAATCGCATCCTTGACCTTCAGCGCGCCGAAGTGGGTGTTGTCGATGCCTGAACCGTGGCCGCTGAATTCCACCGCCAGGGTGCCATCGGGGACCATGTGCTCGGCCCATTCGATGTCCAGCACGCCGTGATAGAGGTCTTCGGCATCCTTCATCGGGAAGCGCTTGAGCACCAGCAGCACGCGGTTGGCCAGACGTGACCAGAGGCACAGGCGGTAGGCGGTCTCCATGTCGGCCATGCCGCGCACGGCCGAGGTGTGCTCGCGGGCGTCCTCAAGGCCAAGCCCGACGGCTTCCTCGATCAGCAGGCCTTCAAGGCCTTTGGGGCAAGTGAGGAAGAGTTCAAAACGGTCCGACATGGGGCATTCCAGGCTTTTCAGCAATAAATGAACGGGCGACGCATCGCCGGTTCGGTTTTCAATCAAGCACTTTTCTTGAAGAGTGCTCGCGTGGCACGAATGTGCCGTCCCACCCGGGCGATAGGGCCCGTAGGCCCTGAATGCAAAGGCAGATCAATAATTTTAGGCAACAAAAAGAAATATTCCGACCCTTCGTCGAATAATAACCGACTGCAACGGGCGGGCATTCTCACCAAGGGATTGCACCCATGGTCTGCGCGGGGCACATCATAGCTGGCTTTGGCGATAAAAAGGGGCGAAAAGCCATCCCAGCTTATGGCTATAGCATCCAAAACGTTACGTGCTTATGACAAAACGATCATTGAATCCATGTGACCTATTGGTTAGAAATCAACACAGGTTGGCGCCGTAACGACGCCGACACACAGGCTCGCCACGCCGGCAGCGAGCCCACCAACGGCAGAAAAACTCTGCCCGGCCCCAGACGAGGCCGAAGGATATCTAGACAGTCAACCAGTGAGGGAAACACCCTATGAGAAGACTTAAGCGTGATCCGTTGGAAAGAGCATTTTTACGCGGATATCAATATGGCGTTCATGGCAAATCCCGTGAGCTTTGCCCATTTACTCTACCGTCGGTACGCCAAGCCTGGATCAACGGCTGGCGAGAAGGACGCGGCGACAACTGGGACGGTATGACTGGCACTGCGGGTATCCACAGACTCAACGAACTTCACGCCGTCGGCTAACTCAGGGCATTTAATTCCGACATACCACCGTTGAATATGTAACGACTTAACCACGCACGCCTGACCCAGGCGGCGGGCTTCGGCCCAGGGGCTCCTTTATGGAGCCCTTTTTTATTGGATGGCAAAACCCATTGAGGCTAGCGTTCTTTGTGGGTTGCCCTATTGCCCGCTCTGTGGCGAGCAGGCTTGTCCTGCGTTGGGTTGCGCAGCAGCCCCAAAACCGGACACTCGGTTCCAACTGAAAGAACGCAGCGTCATGACTGGGTCTGCTGGCAGACTCGCGCGGGGCAAGCCCTAATGCCAGTCAGTTAAGCGCAGATCCCTTATGGAGTCGTCGCACCGCCGCTCCCACATTTTGTACAGCTTTCGGCAAACCATTCCGGTCGGCTCTAAGGCCGCCGCGCTTTTGCTTTTGATCTGAGGCGCCCCGTCAAACACGCTGGCCGAACGCAGGCTTTGGAGCGTGGGTAACCCGGCAGGACGCCGGGTTAGCCGCGCTGGGCCAGGGATGGCCCATCGCGGCGGCCCACGCTCCGAAGCCTGCGTTCGGGCACACCGAGCCTGGGCGAGGTGCCGAGTGTTGGGGCAAGAGCGTTTTGCTTACTTTTGCGCTTTTCAAAAGTGAGCCGCTGTAAGAGCGGAACCGCCAGCAGCCGTTACCGCAGAAACGGATATGTACACCGAAAAATCGTCTTCGCAGGCAAGCCAGCTCCCACATTTGATCGTCGTTGCCTTGAGCATTGCGTTCGCTTAACTGACTGGCATTAGGGCAGGCCCGCTCGCCACAATGGCATCCACCGATTCGCGAATCAGCGCGGGGCCCTTGTAGATGAAGCCGGAGTAAAGCTGCACCAGGCTGGCGCCGGCGGCGATTTTTTCGGCGGCGTGTCTGCCTTCGGTAATGCCGCCCACGGCGATGATCGGCAAGCGTCCGGCCAGCTCGGCCGCCAGCACCTTGACGATGTGGGTGCTCTGCTCACGTACCGGTGCACCCGAGAGCCCGCCCGCTTCATCCCCATGGGCCAGGCCTTCGACACCTGCGCGGCTCAGGGTGGTGTTGGTCGCGATCACCGCATCCATCCCCGAATCCACCAGCGCCTGGGCCACCAGCACGGTCTCTGCGTCGCTCATGTCCGGGGCAATCTTGATCGCCAGCGGCACGCGCTTGCCATGCCGCACGGCCAGGTCTTCCTGGCGCTGGCGCAGGGCTTCGAGCAGTTGTTTGAGCGAATCGCCGAACTGCAGGCTGCGCAGGCCCGGCGTGTTGGGGGAACTGACATTGACGGTGACGTAGCTTGCGTGGGCGTAGACCTTGTCCAGGCAGATCAGGTAGTCATCCACCGCGCGCTCGACCGGGGTGTCGAAGTTCTTGCCGATATTGATGCCCAGGATGCCCTTGTACTTTGCCGCCTGAACCCGCGACAGCAGGTGATCGACGCCCAGGTTGTTAAAGCCCATGCGGTTGATGATCGCCTCGGCTTCCGGCAGACGGAAGATGCGCGGCTTGGGGTTGCCCGGCTGCGGCCGTGGGGTCACGGTGCCGATTTCGACAAAACCAAAACCCAACTGGGCAAAGCCGTCGATGGCCGCGCCGTTCTTGTCCAGGCCGGCTGCCAGCCCGACCGGGTTGGGAAACTCGAGCCCCATCACTGACACCGGCATTTTCGCTGGCGCCTTGCAGACCAGGCCATTGAGCCCCAGACGGCCGCCGGCACCGATCAGGTCCAGGGACAGGTCGTGGGAGTTTTCCGGGGAGAGTTTGAACAACAGCTGGCGGGCCAGGTTATACATGGGCGGGCTAGACTCGGATGGCGGCGAAAGGTGGCGCGATTATAGCCGGGGTGATCGCCCCGGTGCGAGGCGTGCCGCCCAATCGTCACTGACGCAGTGCGACCAGCGCCTCATAGCGGGCCCAGATTTTCTGCGCGTACTGCTCGCGCAAGGCGTCACGCTGCGGCCCCGACCCTGGCCCCGCATTGTAGGAGCCCACGGCCGTCCAGTTGTAACCGAAACGCTGGATAAACTCGGCGAGGATCGAAGCGCCCACTTCAACCGACAGGCACGGCTCGCTCAGCAGCCGCTCTTCGGTAATGCCCTGCTTGAGCAAGCGCGGCAGGTGCATGCTGTTGATCTGCATCAAGCCGATATCACGGCTGCCGTCGCTGTTCGCATTGTTCATCGCGTTCGCACGGTATCCCGACTCCACCGCCGCGATGGCCTGCAGCAGCTCCGGTTCAATGTCGTAGCGACCGGCCACGTCTGCCCAGCAATCGGCCCAGGCCGGGCTGCCGAGCAGCGCCGCAGTCAATACGATGCTGCTGACCAGGCGTTTAATCATGCTGCACCTGGCCACAGGCCGAGCAGAGACGCGGCCCGTGCGCCCCTTCCCGCAGCGGCCTGAACTGGACATTCACGGCGCAGGTAAAACGATAGCCCTTGCCATAAATCGTCTTGATAAAGCCCTTGTCGGTCTTCAGGTGCTTGCGCAGCGAATAAATGCAGCGGGTGAGCGACTCCTCGGACACCTCTCTACGGGGCCAGGCCGACTCCAGCAAATGGTCCTTGGTCATCAACGCACCGCCGGATGCCAGCAGCAATCGCAGCACATGCCACTCTTTGGGCGGCAACTGAAGGTCCACATTCTGCCCGGTCAACCGGCCATAGCCATGCAAGGTCCATCCGGCAAACACCCATGAGGCAGTCAGCTCATCATTCGCGATGGCCATGGGCACCTCGGTATCCATCTACTGACATTGAATTTCTTGCTTCCTGAATCGACCGATACGGCAACAGCAGGACTATAAAAACCTGATCGCCGAACGGAGCTAGGAAACTGCCTATACGCGTGAGGATTTCGAGAGTCACTAAGTAGGACTTTTCGCCGCGCGCAGATCACTCAGCGCCCTCAGGGTTCACGCCCATAAAGGCACGTCGCACGCGCTCGTATTGGGTCTCGGTCAGTGGCGGCGGTCCTACGGCGCCCGCCAGCAGCTTCGGCTCGCCGCCCACCGCGCGCGCCTGGATCACGAACAGCCGCACCTGGGCACCCCGGGCGCGGCGCATGCCCTCGTCATCACGGCGAAAAGCCCCCAACCACAAACGGCGGCCCTGAGGCACACGCACCACCGTGCTGATCGCGATGCGGCCCACCGCCCCTGTCGAACCTGGCGTGAGCTTGCCGGCCATGGGCCGCCCATCTTCAAGGTTCAGTTGCATCTCGATCTGGCTCGCATCGGCAAACCGCGGCAGCACACTGGCTTCGGTGCGATAGCGCACCGGTTGCCACTGGGCGTCGTCTTGCACCGATTTGGGCAGGTAAAAGGTGTGGGCGTCATGGAACACCGCCGGGACGTTTTCCTGGGTAAGGATCACCGGAAACGCCACCACCCTGGCCTTGCGACGACGCTCCAGCGCAGCCAGTTGCGCCATCAGGCGGTTGTCATCCAGAGGGGCCAGCACCTGCGTTACTGAAGGCGGGTCGTTGCCCTCCCCGGACCAGGCGGTCGCCAGCTTTTCCAGCTCGGCACGGTCCACGTCGATCTGCCACAACGCCACCTCAATCGGCCGCCTGGGCGTGTCGAGTTGCGCCACCAGCTCCTCGATCACCTTCACCTGAGCCGGCATGCCCTTGATCAGCAGGCTGTTGGAGTCGGGATAGGCGATCACCAGCAGGCTCTTGTCCGCCAGCGGACCGCGCGCGCCGCCCTTGCGCTCGGCAGCCAGTACGGTTTCGATCATCGAGGCCATGCCGGGAACATTGACCTGCTCATCACCCAGGGCATATTGACGATCGGCCACGTGGGTGTTGAACACCTGCACCACGCCAAACGCCTGATCGCCCACTCGCACCTGAGTGCGCTGGCGATCCATCAGTTGCGCCAGGTGCAGCACCTGGTCCACATAATTGGGAGGGCCGGACACATAAAAGGTGGGCCCGGTGCTTTCGCGCAGGGGAAAGCGTGATTCATCCAACCCCGAACGGCGCATGAACCCGCGCAGCCGGTCGACCGAGATATGCCGCAGCGTCACTGCCGAGCTTTTCGCTTCGCTGGCGTCATACACACGCAGTACCTGGCCGTCGCTGTACCAGATCAAGCCATGCTGCTCGGCCACGGCCTGCAGGGTGTGCTGCGCCGCGCTCAAATCGAACACCCCGGAAACGCGCTTGCGCGAGACGTCGCGGCTGACCACCACGGGCAACCCCAAGGGCACTGACAATGCGCTGAACACGGTATGCAGGCTTTCATCCTGCGCCCGGTAGTCCGCGGCCGAGGCGAACGCGCTTGCGCACAGCACAGCCAGGCACAGCAACCGGCGCAAGCGGGTCATGACAGGGGAATCGATCGTCACCGTGGATGTTCCTGGCTGTATGGCGCAAAGAGGCGGCCATACTGAAAGCCGGTCGCGTTTCAATCTTGATGAGAAACTGACGGCCAGCCGCGCCTACGGGGCCGTGGCATGTGCCTTGCTAAGCCTTGCTCACTGGTTTTTTGATTGAAAAGGCGGCATTGATGAACGATTCGGCAGGCAGCAGCCCGGCCAGAGATCCATTGGCCTGGGTCCACGGCAGTGACGCCCCGGAAAAGAGCAGCCTCGATCTCGGATTCATGGCCTTGAGCGATTGTGCCTCGCTGGTGGTCGCGGCCACCCAGGGCTTTGCCCAACCCTACGGCTTGACCCTGAACCTCAAGCGCCAGTCATCCTGGGCCAACCTGCGCGACAGGCTGGTCAGCGGTGAACTGGATGCCGCCCACAGCCTGTATGGGCTGATCTATGCGGTGCACCTGGGCATCGGCGGCGTGGCGCCCACCGACATGGCGGTGTTGATGGGCCTGAACCAGAACGGCCAGAGCATCAATCTGTCCCACGGCCTGCAGGCACAAGGGGTGACCACTCCTGAGGCGCTGGACCACCACGTGCACCAAAGCCGCACAAAACTGACCTTCGCCCAGACATTTCCCACCGGCACCCACGCCATGTGGCTGTATTACTGGCTCGCAAGCCAGGGCATTCACCCCTTGCAGGATGTCGACAGCGTGGTGGTGCCGCCGCCGCAGATGGTTGCGCACCTGCAGGCGGGGCGCATCGACGGTTTCTGTGCCGGCGAACCCTGGGCCGCCAGCGCAGTGAAGCACAATCAGGGCTTCACCCTGGCGACCAGCCAGACGATCTGGCCAAACCATCCGGAAAAAGTGCTCGGCTGCACCCAGGCGTTCGTCGATCAATACCCCAACACCGCACGCGTGCTGGTGATGGCGGTGCTCGAAGCCAGCCGTTTTATCGAGCAGAGCCACGAAAACCGCCGTTCCACCGCGCAACTGCTCAGCGCCCGCGAGTACCTTGATGCCCCACTCGACTGCATTGAGCCGCGCCTGCTCGGCCAGTATGACGACGGCCTGGGCAACCAGTGGCAGGACCCCCATGCCCTGCGCTTTTTCGCCAATGGCGAGGTCAACCTGCCCTACCTCTGCGACGGCATGTGGTTCATGACCCAGTTCCGCCGCTGGGGCCTGTTGCGTGAAGACCCGGACTACCTTCAGGTTGCCCGCCAGGTGCAGCAACTGGACCTGTATCGCCAGGCCGCCGCCGCCGTTGACGTGCCTGCGAGCCGCCAGGACACGCGCAGCAGCCAGTTGATCGACGGCAAGATCTGGGACGGCTCCGACCCCGCCGCCTACGCCCGCAGTTTCCGTCTGCACGCCCTGGCGGACCACCCCAACCGCCAGGCCCGGCGCTGACAGGAGCACCACCATGTTGCGAATCCTGTTGATCAACGACACCCCGCGCAAGGTTGGGCGGCTCAAGGCGGCGCTGGTCGAGGCCGGCTTCGAGGTGATCGATGAGTCCGGCCTGACCATCGACCTGCCGGCCCGCGTCGAAACGGTGCGCCCGGACGTGATCCTGATCGATACCGAGTCAGCCGGGCGCGATGTCATGGAGCAAGTGGTGCTGGTGACCCGCGACCAGCCGCGGCCGATTGTGATGTTCACCGATGAGCACGACCCGAATGTGATGCGCCAGGCGATCAAGGCCGGCGTCAGCGCCTACATCGTCGAAGGCATCCAGGCCCAGCGCCTGCAACCGATCCTTGATGTGGCCATGGCCCGCTTCGAAAGCGATCAGGCCCTGCGTGCCCAGTTGCAGGCCCGCGACCAGCAGTTGGCCGAGCGCAAGCGCATCGAACTGGCCAAGGGCATGCTGATGAAAATGAAAAGCTGCAACGAGGAAGAGGCCTACACCCTGATGCGCCGCCAGGCCATGAGCCGCCAGCAGAAACTGATCCAGGTGGCCGAGCAGATTATTGCCATGAGTGAGTTGCTGGGCTGACTGTGGCAAAGCCTTGTGATGGGCAGACTGGTTTTGATTGTGGTTGTGGCGAGCAGGCTTGCCCTAATGCCGTTCAGTTAAGCGCAAATTCCCTGTGGCGAGCAGGCTTGTCCTGCGTTGGGCTGCGCAGCAGCCCCAAAACCAGACGCTGAGCCGTATCAGGTACACCGCGTTTTGCTTGATTGGGGGCGCTGCGCCCCCCAACGCGGGGCAAGCCCGCTCGCCACAGGAGGCTTGTTCTGCACAACGTTTAGTGTTGGCGCAGGACTTGCTAAGCATTCATCACAGGTAGCCAACGGCGGTTGCCCTTCCACGACAAAGACGTCGCACATCCGGTTTGCTTTCGCGAACCCGATGGCGGCGTTTTTTTTCGTTTTGGCCTTCTGACAAGACCCCCAACCGTTGAGGTGCGTGATGAAATCAAGCTTCTGGAAATCCGGGCACACCCCGACCCTGTTTGCCGCGTTCCTGTATTTCGACCTGAGTTTCATGGTCTGGTACCTGCTGGGCCCGCTGGCGGTGCAGATTGCCGCCGACCTGCACCTGACCACCCAACAGCGTGGCCTGGTAGTGGCAACGCCGATCCTGGCGGGCGCGGTGCTGCGCTTTCTGATGGGCATGCTGGCCGACAAGCTGTCACCCAAGACCGCCGGGCTGATTGGCCAGGTGATCGTGATCGTCGCGTTGTTCGGCGCCTGGAAACTGGGCATCCATAGCTATGAACAAGCCTTGCTGCTGGGCTTGTTCCTCGGCATGGCCGGCGCATCCTTTGCGGTCGCCCTGCCCCTGGCCTCGCAGTGGTACCCCGCTGAACACCAGGGCAAGGCCATGGGCATTGCCGGTGCAGGCAACTCCGGCACGGTGTTCGCCGCGTTGCTGGCGCCAGTGCTGGCCGCCGCCTTTGGCTGGAGCAATGTCTTTGGTTTTGCGCTGATTCCGTTAGTGCTTACGCTGATCGTGTTCGCCTGGCTGGCGCGCAACGCCCCGCAACGCCCGAAAGCCAAAGCCATGGCCGACTACTTCAAGGCCCTGGGCGACCGTGACAGTTGGTGGTTCATGTTTTTCTACAGCGTGACGTTCGGCGGCTTCATCGGCCTGGCCAGCGCCCTGCCCGGCTACTTCAACGACCAGTATGGCCTGAGCCCGGTGACCGCCGGCTACTACACCGCCGCCTGCGTGTTCGGCGGCAGCCTGATGCGGCCGTTGGGCGGCGCCCTGGCGGACCGCTTCGGCGGCATCCGCACCCTGCTGGGCATGTACAGCGTGGCGGCGGTGTGCATCGCCGCGGTGGGTTTCAACCTGCCAAGCTCCTACGCCGCCCTCGCACTGTTCGTCTGCACCATGCTCGGACTGGGTGCCGGCAACGGCGCGGTCTTCCAACTGGTGCCCCAGCGTTTTCGCAGCGAAATCGGCGTGATGACCGGCCTGATCGGCATGGCTGGCGGGATCGGTGGTTTCGCCCTCGCCGCCGGCATGGGCGCGATCAAGCAAAGCACCGGCAGTTATCAACTGGCCCTGTGGCTGTTCGCCAGCCTCGGCGTGCTGGCCTGGTTCGGCCTTTACGGCGTGAAACGCCGCTGGAGAACCACCTGGGGTTCGGCCGCCGTGACCGCCGCGCGCGTCTGATGAGCCTGCAACTGAGCGTTGCCCAGGCCAGCGCCATTGGCCCGCGCAGTGAAAACCAGGACGCGCTGCGGGTGGTCACGCCCAGCGCGCAACTGGCCGCGAGCAAAGGGTACCTGTGCGCCCTCGCCGACGGCGTCAGCCAATGTGCCGACGGCGGCCTGGCCGCACGCTCAAGCCTGCAGGCGCTGGCCCTGGACTACTACGCCACACCGCAGACCTGGGGCGTGGCCCAGGCGCTCGAACGGTTATTGCTCGCACAGAATCGCTGGCTGCAAGCCAACGGCGGCGGCCAGCCGTTACTGACCACCCTCAGCGCCCTGGTGTTTCGCGGTCAACGCTTCACCCTCGCGCATGTCGGCGATTGCCGCGTGTATCGCTGGCTGGACGGCGAGCTGCAGCGCATCAGCGAAGACCATGTGTGGGAGCAACCGGGCATGCAGCATGTGCTCAAGCGCGCCCTCGGCCTGGATCAAAACGTGGTGCTGGACTTTCTCGACGGCGAACTGCGCGCGGGCGAGTGCTTCCTGCTGCTCAGCGACGGCGTCTGGGCCACATTGGGCGAGCACAGCATCCGTGCGATCCTGCGCGAGCAAGCCGACCTCGACCTGGCCGTCAACACCCTGGTGAGCGCCGCGCATTTGGCCGGCAGCCAGGACAACGCCAGCGCGTTGCTGGTGCGCATCGACGCACTCGGCGCCGCCACCCTGGGCGATGCGCTGGTGCAGTTGCAGCAATGGTCACTGCCACCGCCGCTCAAGCCCGGCCAGGCGTTCGAAGGCTGGCAGGTGGAAAGCGTGGTCGCGCAGAGCCGACAATCGTTGCTGTACCGGGTCCGCGACGCGCAGCAACAGCCCTGGCTGCTGAAAACCCTGCCGCGCAGCCATGACAATGACACCGATGCGGGCCAGGCCCTGCTGTCGGAGGAATGGTTTCTGCGCCGGATGGCCGGGCGCGCGTTCCCGCAGGTCCACCCCGCCAGCGGGCGTCAGCATGTGTACTACGTGATGCGCGAATACCCTGGGCTTACCCTGGCCGAGCTGTTCAAGCAGCAAGGCCCGTTGCCCCTGGCGCAATGGCAGTCCATCGCCGAGCGTTTGCTGCGCGCGGTCGGGCTGCTGCATCGTCGGCAAATTCTGCACCGCGATATCAAGCCGGAAAATCTGCTGCTGGGCGACGACGGTGAACTGCGCGTGCTGGATTTTGGCCTGGCCTACTGCCCGGGCCTCTCCGCAGACCCGATCAACACACTGCCCGGCACGCCGAGCTTTATCGCCCCCGAAGCGTTCAATGGCGAGCGTCCTGCGGCCCAGCAGGATTTGTACAGTGTCGGCATTACGCTGTATTACCTGCTGACGGGGCATTATCCCTACGGCGAAATCGAAGCCTTCCAACGCCCCCGCTTCCATCAACCGATCAGCGCCAGCCGCTATCGCCCCGACCTGCCGGACTGGCTGCCCCTGAGCCTGGAGCGCGCCGTGGCCGCGCAACCGGCGCAGCGTTATGAAACCGCCGAAGAATGGCTGCTGGTGCTGGAGCAGGCCGACCGCCGCGAACTGAGCGTGCGCCCGCGCCCGCTGCTGGAGCGTGAACCCTTGAAGGTGTGGCGCACATTGGCGCTGCTGTCGCTGCTGCTCAATCTGGTGCTGCTGTATGGGCTGTTGCACCACTAACGGGCAAAACGTTTCGGCTGTGGGTTTAAACGCCCAGTAAAACCGGGGTTATGCGGACTTGGCACAACCGCTGCATTAGCCTTTCCAACACCCCACATACAGCCGCCCCTTCAACGACGAAGGATCGAGCTTCCCGAGAGAACGGGACCGGACAAAGGCGTCCTCGCTAGGTAACTAGCGGGGACGCCTTTTTTTGTTTGCGCGTGATTGGTCGGAGAGCGACATGAAAAAACTCAAATTGGTGATGATCGGCAACGGCATGGCCGGGGTTCGTACCCTTGAAGAACTGCTCAAGCTGAGCAGCGACCTCTACGCCATCACCGTGTTCGGCGCCGAGCCCCACACCAACTACAACCGCATCCTGCTGTCGCCGGTGCTGGCCGGCGAACAGACCTTCGAAGAGATCGTGCTCAACGACCTGGACTGGTACCTGGACAACAACGTCAAGCTGCTGCTCAACCGCAAGGTGGTGCAGATCGACCGGGTCAAGCGCAAAGTCATCGCCGACGACGGCACCGAGGCCGAGTACGATCGCTTGCTGATCGCCACCGGTTCCACGCCGTTTATCCTGCCGATCCCCGGCAACACCTTGCAGGGTGTGATCGGCTATCGCGACATTGCCGACACCCAGGCCATGATCGACACCGCCAAAACCCATAAACACGCGGTAGTCATCGGCGGCGGCCTGCTCGGCCTGGAAGCCGCCAACGGCCTGATGCTGCGCGGCATGCATGTAACCGTGGTGCACATCGGCGAATGGTTGCTGGAGCGCCAGTTGGACAAGACCAGTGGTCAACTGCTGCAAACCGAGCTGGAAAGCCGTGGCCTGGTCTTCCGCCTGGGCGAACACACCCAGGCCCTGCACGACGCTGGCAATGGCCGGGTCGGCTCGGTGCAGTTCAAGAATGGCGACATCATCCCCGCCGACCTGGTGGTGATGGCCGCCGGCATCCGGCCCAACACCGAACTCGCGGAAAAATCCGGCATCCCGTGCAACCGTGGGATTCTGGTCAATGACACCATGCAAACCTACGACCCGCGTATTTATGCGATCGGCGAATGCGCCAGCCATCGCGGGATTGCCTACGGCCTGGTGGCGCCGCTGTTCGAACAGGCCAAGGTCTGCGCCAACCACCTGGCCCAGCTGGGCTTTGCCACCTACAAGGGCTCGGTCACCTCGACCAAGCTGAAAGTCACCGGCATCGACCTGTTTTCCGCCGGCGACTTCATGGGCGGCGAAGGCACCGAGACCATCACCCTCTCCGATCCGATTGGCGGCGTGTACAAAAAACTGGTGATCAAGGACGACATCCTGGTCGGCGCCTGCCTGTACGGCGACACCGCCGATGGCGGTTGGTATTTCCGCCAGATCCGTGAGAACCATGCCATCGGCGAGATCCGCGATCACCTGATGTTCGGCGAGAACGCCCTGGGCGATGTCGGCCATCAGGGCCAGGACAAGGCCATGAGCATGGCCGACAGCGCTGAAGTCTGCGGCTGCAACGGCGTGTGCAAGGGCACCATCGTCAAGGCGATCCAGGAACAGGGCCTGTTCAGTGTCGATGAGGTGAAAAAACACACCAAGGCCGCCAGTTCCTGCGGCTCCTGCGTGGGCCTGGTGGAACAGATCCTGATCAACACCGTGGGTGGCGCGGCCGATGTAAAACCCAAGAGCGAAAAAGCCATCTGCGGCTGCAGCGACCTCAATCACGGGCAAATCCGCCAGGCCATCCGCGAACAGCACCTGCTGACCATCGCCGGCACCATGAGCTACCTGAACTGGCGCACGCCCAACGGCTGCGCCACCTGCCGCCCGGCGCTGAACTATTACCTGATTTCCACCTGGCCTGGCGAAGCCAAGGATGATCCGCAGTCACGCCTGATCAACGAACGGGCCCACGCCAACATCCAGAAAGACGGCACCTACTCTGTCGTGCCACGGATGTGGGGCGGCGTGACCAACCCTTCGGAACTGCGCCGCATCGCCGACGTGGCCGACAAGTACAACGTGCCGATGGTCAAGGTCACCGGCGGCCAGCGCATCGACTTGCTCGGCATCAAAAAGCAGGACCTGCCTGGCGTGTGGAAGGACCTCGACATGCCGTCCGGCCACGCCTACGGCAAATCCATCCGTACCGTGAAAACCTGCGTGGGCAGCGAGTTCTGCCGCTTCGGCACGCAGAACTCGACGCAACTGGGCATCGAGCTTGAGCATGACCTATTCAACATGTGGTCGCCGCACAAGGTCAAGCTGGCGGTGTCCGGTTGCCCGCGCAATTGCTCGGAAGCCGGCATCAAGGACGTCGGCATCATCGGCGTCGACTCCGGCTGGGAGATGTATATCGGCGGCAACGGCGGCATCAAGACCGAAGTCGCGGAGTTCTTCGTCAAGCTCAAAACCGCCGACGAAGTGCGCGAGTACAACGGCGCGTTCCTGCAGCTGTACCGCGAGGAAGCCTTCTACCTGGAGCGCACCGTGCATTACCTGCAGCGCGTGGGCATGGAACACATCAAAAAGGCCGTGCTGGAAGACCCGGCCCGGCGCAAGGCGCTGAACGAGCGCCTGCAATTCTCGCTGTCATTCGAGCAGGACCCGTGGAAAGAACGGCTTGAACAGCCGCTGCTGAAAAAGGAATTCGAGGTGATCCCCGTCAAACACCTGGAGGTGCAGGCATGAACTGGCTGGATATTTGCGCCCTCGACGACATCAACGCACTGGGCTCACGCATCATCAACGGGCCCAAAGGCGACATCGCGATCTTTCGCACCAGTGACGACGAAGTCTTCGCCCTCGACGACCGCTGCCCGCACAAGGGCGGCCCGCTGTCCCAAGGCCTGATCTACGGCAAACGCGTGGCCTGCCCGCTGCACAACTGGCAGATCGACCTGGCCTCCGGCGAAGCCCAGGCGCCGGATATC
Organism: Pseudomonas sp. PvP025; assembly: GCF_017832155.1. Lineage (NCBI taxonomy): Bacteria > Pseudomonadati > Pseudomonadota > Gammaproteobacteria > Pseudomonadales > Pseudomonadaceae > Pseudomonas > Pseudomonas sp. PvP025. The sequence continues at coordinate 2,507,920 of NZ_JAFIBJ010000001.1, forward strand.
GGCTGCGCCCACCATCACCCCGCCCGTGTCGAAAACGGCCGGGTGATGCTGGCCCTGCGGGACGCCGGTTGATGGACCGCCAGGTCACCGCGTCCACCTGCTGTTACTGCGGGGTGGGCTGCGGCGTGCTGATCGAGCATGACGGCACGCAGATCCTCGGTGTGCAGGGCGACCCGAGCCACCCGGCCAATTTCGGCAAGTTGTGCAGCAAAGGCGCCAGCCTGCACCTGACGGGCGACCTGAGCGCGCGCGCGTTGTACCCGGAGTTGCGCCTGGGCAAAGGCCTGGCCCGTAGCCGCACCAGCTGGGATACCGCACTGGACCACGCGGCCAACGTGTTTGCCGACACCCTCGCCGAACACGGGCCGGACAGCGTGGCCTTCTATATTTCCGGGCAACTGCTCACCGAGGACTACTACAGCTTCAACAAACTGGCGCGGGGGCTGGTGGGCACCAACAATCTCGACAGTAATTCACGGCTGTGCATGTCCTCGGCGGTGGTCGGCTACAAGCGCAGCCTGGGCGCCGACGCGCCACCCTGCAGCTATGAAGACCTCGACATCAGTGACTGCGTGATGATCGTCGGCAGCAACATGGCCTACGCCCATCCGGTATTGTTCCGACGCCTGGAGGAAGCCAAGGCGCGGCGTCCGCAGATGAAAGTCGTGGTGATCGACCCTCGGCGCACCGACACCTGCGAATTGGCTGACATGCACCTGGCCATCCTGCCGGGCACGGATGTGGCGCTGTTCCATGGAATCTTGCACCTGTTGTTGTGGGAAGACTGGATCGACCGCGACTTTATCCAGGCCCATACCGACGGACTGGCGGAGCTAAAGCGCCTGGTGCATGACTACACGCCGCAGATGGTCACGCAGCTGTGCGGGATCAGTGTCGAACAATTGCGCCTGTGCGCCGAATGGGTAGGCACCTCCCCTGGCTTTCTGTCGCTGTGGTGCATGGGGCTCAACCAGTCCACCGCCGGCAGCGCTAAAAACAGCGCGCTGATCAATCTGCACCTGGCCACCGGCACAATTGGCCGGCCGGGCTGTGGGCCGTTCTCCCTGACCGGCCAGCCCAATGCCATGGGCGGGCGCGAAACCGGCAGCTTGTCGAATCTGTTGCCGGGCCATCGGGAAGCCGCCAACCCTGAACACCGCGCAGAGGTCGCTGCTTACTGGGGTGTCGATGCGTTGCCGGAGCCGACCGGGCTGACGGCCATTGAGCTGTTTGAGCAGGTGCAGGCCGGCAAAATCAAAGCGTTGTGGATCGCGTGCACCAACCCCGCGCAATCGCTGCCGGACCAGACCGCTGTGCGCGCCGCCCTGGCAACCTGCCCGTTCGTGGTGTTGCAGGAAGCTTTTCGCACCACCGAGACCGCCGCCTACGCCGACCTGCTTTTGCCGGCCGCCAGTTGGGGGGAGAAAGAAGGCACGGTGACCAACTCCGAACGGCGTATTTCCCACGTACGCCGCGCCATCCCCCCACCCGCAGAGGCACGGCCGGACTGGGCAATCACCGTGGATTTCGCCCAACGCCTGGAACAGCGACTGCGCCCGGGGCTGCCGAGCCTGTTCGCCTTCGAGCATCCGGCGCAGATTTTTGATGAGTTCAAGCTGCTGACCCGTGGGCGTGATTTGGATTTGTCGGGTATCAGCCATGCCGTGCTCGACGAACTGGGGCCGCAGCAGTGGCCGTTCCCCATGGGCGCGCGCAGCGGCACCTCGCGTCTGTATACCGACGGGGTTTTCCCGACCGACGGGGGGCGCGCGCACTTTATCGCCGACCCTTATCGTGCGGCCAAGGAGCAGCGCGACGCGCGCTTCCCGCTCACCCTGATTACCGGGCGCCTGCGTGACCAGTGGCACGGCATGAGCCGCACCGGCACGGCGGCGCAGTTGTTCGGGCATGTGAGCGAAGCGCTGCTGAGCCTGCACCCCGATGAACTGCGTCGTCATCGCTTCAAGGAAGGCGACCTGGTGAACCTCAAAAGCCGGCGCGGCAATGTGATCGTTGCCGTGAGCAGTGATGACAGCGTACGCCCCGGCCAGGCCTTCCTGCCGATGCACTGGGGCGACCGGTTTCTCAAGGGCGGCGTGAATACCCTCACCCAGCCGGCGTTCGACCCGCTGTCGAAACAACCTGAACTCAAGCACAGCGGCGTGCGCCTGGAGGCGGTGCAGTTGTCATGGCAGCTGTTCGCGCTGATCGAGGGCGATGTGCAGCAACACTTCGAGGCCCTGCGCCCGCTGTGCGAAGGTTTTGCCTATGTGAGCCTGAGCCTGGCCGGGCGGGAACGGCCGGCGTTGCTGGTACGCGCGGCACATACCGCAGCGCCCGAGCTTGAGCTGCTGACCCGTATCGACCAACTGCTGGGCCTGCACGACGGCCCGGTGATGGCCTACGACGACCCGCGCCGCTCGATCGGCAAGCGGGTGAAGATCGAAAAAGGCCGCATCACGGCAGTACGTCTGGCCGGTGAAACCCTCGCCCGCCACTGGCTGCAGAGCCTGTGGCTGGAAGGCCGCACCGATGAGCAGTTGCGCCGCTGGCTACTCGCGCCCTTGAGCGCAGCGCCCGGCGGTGCGGCGGCCAGCAGCAAGGTGTTGTGTAACTGCATGAACGTCAGTGAAAACGCGGTGTGTACCGGTATTGCCCAGGGTCTGGACCTGGATGGACTCAAGCAGTCCCTGGGATGCGGCACGCAATGCGGCTCCTGTGTGCCGGAAATCAAACGTCTGCTGGTCAGCCATCCGCAGCCAATCGCTATCAGTGTGTGAGGACAGGAATATGAGCGCAAAAGTCTGGCTGGTAGGCGCAGGGCCGGGGGATCCGGAGCTGTTGACCCTGAAGGCGGTGCGGGCGATGAACGAGGCCGATGTGGTGCTGATTGACGATCTGGTCAACCCGGCGGTGCTGGAACATTGCGGCGATGCGCGGGTGATTACGGTGGGCAAGCGCGGCGGCTGTCGTTCAACGCCGCAGGATTTCATCCACCGTTTGATGCTGCGTTACGCGCGTCAGGGCAAGTGTGTGGTGCGGCTCAAAGGCGGCGACCCGTGCATTTTCGGACGCGGCGGTGAAGAAGCCATGTGGCTGCGCGAGCGCGGGATCGAGGCCCAGGTGGTCAATGGGATTACGTCGGGGCTGGCAGGCGCAACTAACTGCGATATCCCGCTGACGTTGCGCGGTATCAGCCGTGGCGTAACGCTGGTCACGGCGCATACCCAGGACGACAGCCGCCTGAACTGGCGCGCGCTGGCGGAAGGCGGGACGACGCTGGTGGTGTATATGGGCGTGGCGAAGCTGGAAGAAATACGCCAGCAGTTGCTGGACGGCGGCATGACGGCGGATATGCCGGTGGCGATGATCGAGAATGCATCGCTGCCCCAGCAACGGGAGTGCCGCAGCGTGCTGTCGCGCATGCAGGAAGATGCACAGGCTTTCGCGTTGAAGAGCCCGGCGATTCTGGTGATTGGCAGGGTTGCAGCGGCTGAACAGGCGGCTTATGTCGCAGTGGCCGCCAGCGCCTGAGGCAAATTGCAGACGAAAAAAAGCCCGGCCTGAGCCGGGCTTTTTTCTACTACTCAGTAATTACTGAGCGGTAGCTTCAACCGACGCTTCTACGCGACGGTTAACAGCGCGACCAGCTTCAGTTGCGTTGTCAGCAACTGGGCGGGATTCGCCGTAACCTACAGCAGTTACACGGCTAGGAGCCACGCCGTCTTTAACCAGGACTTGCTTAACAGCGTCAGCACGACGCTGGGACAGCTTCTGGTTGTAAGCGTCTGGACCTACGGAGTCAGTGTGACCAGCAACTTCTACGTTGGTGGACGGGTACTGAGCCATGAAGTCGGCCAGGTTTTTCACGTCGCCGTAGCTGTTAGGCTTAACAACGGCTTTGTCGAAGTCGAACTTAACGTCCAGCTCAACACGAACAACCTGAGCAACTGGAGCTTCTGGCTCTGGAGTTGGCTCTGGAGCTGGTGCTGGGGTAGGAGCTGGAGCGACTGCGCCAGCGTTACCGCCGAAGTTCACGCCCAGGCCGACCAGTGCGGAGTAGTCCCACTTGCCGTTGTCCAGACCGTAGTCAGCTTCAACACCGGCACGAGCGTACAGGTTGTTGGTGAAGTAGTACTTCACGCCGGTACCGACGGTGGCGAAAGTAGTCTGATCGCGACCGCTGTGGCCGTCAGCTTGCACGTTGCCACGGCTCTGGTGGCCGAAACCGCCTTCAACGTATGGACGCAGGCTGTCAACGCCGGCCTGACCGAAGTGGTACTGGGCCACGAGGCTGCCAGTGTCACCTTTGATCTTCTGGCTACCAGTACCGTCATTCGAACGGGTGTGGTTAGTCTTGTCGTAGGACAAGTTCAAGGACAGATCGTCGGTCAGGAAGTAACCAATGCGAGCGCCTGGGTTGAAGCCGTCTTCGATGTGCTTGACGCTATCGTTGTACTGCTTCTTGTAGAACAGCTCGCCTTCAACTGCGCCTTGGCCTTGTGCCAGAACGCCGAAAGAAGTTGCGGCAATAAGAGAACCAATGGCCAAGCCCAAGGTGTTTTTCAGTTTCATCCGTTAAATCCCCATCTGGTGATTGTAAAGCAGTCCCACAAACCGGGGGACAACTCGGCGACAAGTCTAACAGAACTTGCCTACACGTAAGAGATATTTGCCACGCACTAAGTTTCAGTCTCGTCCGCAAATTTCTCACGTAATTTATCTAGAGCACGTTTGTACCGCATTTTTGTAGCACTCAAACCCATGTGCATGATGTCAGCGATCTCCTGGAACTCCAGCTCTGCGACGAATCGCAGCACCAGAATCTCCCGATCGATCGGGTTCACATACACCAGCCAGCGATCGAGTCCGCCCTTGTCCTCGGGTGCCGGCGCCTTTTCTTCAGACGCTTCCTCAAGGGGGTCCAGACTCAAGGCGTCCATCAAGCGACGCTTTCGCCGTTCCTTCCGATACTGCGTGATGCACTCGTTGTACGTGATGCTGTAGAGCCAGGTCTTGAACTTCGATTTGCCCTCGAAGTTCTTGAGGCCGTACAGCACCTTTAGCATCACTTCCTGACAGACATCGTCCGCATCTCTATCGTTCCCTAAATACCTTGAACAAACGTTGAACAGAGTGCGTTGATACCTGCGCATCAATTCTTCATAGGCGCGCGTGATGTGAAACAGCTCCGTATGTGCACGCGCGACCAGCTCCTCATCAGAGAGCTCCCGGGGGTCATAGCGCGTGGACAGCGTTTGAGCTTTATTCAAAACAAGTCGTGCCGACAGTCAGGTCAATGTCCGCTACGGCCCGGCAAGCCGGGTTCGCGGCGGCGTACATTAGCAGGGTGCCGGGTCAGCGGCTACTGACCTGCTGTTCAAGGAGTATCCGATTGGACAGCGACACCAGCTCGCCATCATCGGTCAGTACTGTCGTTTTGACGGTACCGATCTCCTCGATTTGCCCCTCGACCTCGCCTACACGCACATTTTGCCCTACCTGATACAGCTCACGCACGTAGATTCCCGCAAGAATCTGACCGGCAATTTCCCGGCTTCCCAACCCCATGGCCAGCGCAACTGCCAGACCAACGGTAATCAAAACAATCACAATCACGTGGTTGAGCAGGTCGGTCTTGACCTCCAACTGGCTGATCGCGACCGAAATACTGATGATGATCACCAGCCCCTGAGCGATTCGCCCCAGACCGGCAGCATAGTCCAGCCCCACGCCTTCGGCGGCCCCGCGTACCAGCCCATTGGCCAATTGTGCGAGTAAAACGCCTACCAGCAATACCAGCGCGCCGCCGAAAACCTTGGGCAAATACAGCGCCAGCATGTCGAGCGTAGCTGAAACTCGCTCAAGTCCAAGGGATTGCGCCGCCGAAACCAGAAATATCAGCAAAACGAACCAATAGACAATCTTGCCGATCAAGGTCGAGATCGGCACTTGCAGCCCGGCGCGCCCCAGCAGCTTGGTCAGGCCGGTGCCTGCCATCAAGCGATCCAGGCCCAGTTTCGCGAGCAGCTTGGACAACAGCGTGTCGAGCAGCTTGGCCACGACAAACCCCAGCAGCACCAGCACCAGGGCACCAAACAGGTTGGGAATGAAATTCGCCACCTTGGTCCACAATGCCGTCATCGCGGTGACCAGGCTCTGGGTCCAGAGATCAAGTTCCATGTTCAATCAGCCTTATCAGTGCGAGCAAGAGGTTTGCCACGGGAAACCGGGGATACGTGGGCCGAACCGTTGTTCAGGGCCATCATCAACGCCGGCACCCAACGCCCGAGCAGCCCGAACAGGTCTCCCGCCCCAACCTGACGGTTGGCGGTTTTCAATACGCGGCCCAGGCAGGCATCGTCATCACGGTTGGATGGCGAAGCATTCAGCATGTCACGCAAAGACTGTTCAAACGGATCGTGCATAAAAGACCTCTCGCAAGTGAATTAAAAGACGAGGGTTAAATTCCTGAGGTCACATCCGACCCTTCCTACCTTCAGCTCGTATTCAGGTCAAACCCAGCGCAAGCGTCGAAACAACCACCATTGCCCGAGCGCCACCGACACCATCAACAGGCACGCAATCGCGAATCCATAGGGGCTGGAGGAAAAAGGAATTCCCCCCACATTTATACCCAGCAGACCAGTGAGAAAACTCATCGGCAGGAAAATCCCGGTGATGATTCCGAAGCGGTACATGGTGCGGTTCATGCGCACGCTCAAGCGCCGGTCCTCGGCCTCAAGTACAAGCCCCACGCGCTCCCGGGTCAATTCCAGCTCTTCCAGGTAGCGGGTCAGGCTGTTGTTCAATTCGTTCCAGTAGTCGGCATCGTCGTCACAGAACCACGGCAATTTGATCCGCGTGAGCTGACCGAAAATATCCCGTTGCGGCGCCAGGAATCGCTTCAATCCAGCGGCTCTGCGACGGATCTGCAGGATACTGCCATGCTCCGGAGTATACCGTTCGTCGGCATCGAGTTTTTCTTCCTCTGAATCGACGATTTCAGACAGGTCGGTAACCAGATCCTGCACCTTATTGGTCAGGTACTGCGCCATATAAAGGATGAGTTCAGAGGTATTTTTCGGCCCCTTGCCCTCCGCCAGTTGCACCAGCAACTCATCAGTCGCGCGCAATGGGCGCAAACGCAGGGAGATCACACGGCTGGCAGAGGCGAAGATGCGCGCCGAGACCATGTCTTCCGGTTCGGCACCCGGGTTGAGGTTGACCCCGCGCAGAAACAGCAACAGCTCGGCGTCCGGTAACGGCAACAGGCGTGGACGGGTGTTCTCCTCCAGCAGCAGGTCGCAGGCGAACTCGCTCAATCCGCTGGATTGGCGCAGCCAGGTGCGGGTTTGCGGATGGCTGCGATCCCAATGCAGCCACAGGCTTTCCCGCGGCTGCAGTTGCAGGTCATCCAGTTCAGTCCGGGCAATCGAACGCGCGCCGCCTTTACCGTCCAGCACCAGGGCATGCACCAGCCCCCATTGCGCGTTTTCTTCCTCGAACATCCTCACCCCTGTCGGCTATTGCGGTTTATTCAGGCATCTTCAGCGGACTGGGCGACACGATCACACCGTTATTGTCGGCATAGATGTATTCGCCCGGACGAAATGTGACGCCGGCAAAGGTCACCACCACGTTCAGGTCACCGATACCGCGCTTGTCGGTCTTCATCGGGTGGCTGGCCAGGGCCTGCACACCCAGATCGGTCTGGGCGATCACGTCGACGTCACGGATGCAGCCGTAGATCAGCATGCCTTCCCAGCCATTCTTTGCGGCTTTTTCGGCGAGCATGTCGCCCAGCAATGCGCGACGCAGCGACCCCCCACCGTCGACCACCAGCACCTTACCGGCACCCGGCAGGTCAACCTGCTCCCGGACCAGCGAGTTGTCTTCGAAACATTTGAGGGTGACGATTTCGCCGCCAAAGGAATCGCGTCCGCCGAAGTTGCTGAACATCGGCTCGACCACCTGCACCAGGTCGGGGTAGGCATCGCACAGGTCAGGGGTTACGTAATGGATCATGAAAAGAGTCCCTTGCGTCAAAAAGCTGTCTTTGGAAAGAAGCGTCTGCCTCGCAGGTACGCAACATCCCATCCGTTTCGCCGCAACGCAAGCGCGCAGCAGCGACTGAATATGACCAGAAGCGTTTAACGCGTCATAGCTTAGCCGCAACCGCAGATCAGCGAAAAGCCCCGGATCAAGCCGTGGCCATCAGCTCGGGCCGGGCAGCGGACAACGGTGTCAGCGGATCTTTCAGCCACTGCGCCGTCAACGGCCAGACTTCAGCCTGCGCGGCCTTGCTGACGAGCATTTCCACATGCCCGAAATCCCCGGTAAACCCTTGCCCACGCCCCAGGCACAGGTATTGGCGATGTTCGCTGCCCACTTGTTCGAACAGCTGGCGGCAGGCCCAGTCCGGGTCTTGCTCGTCGCCCGCGGCGCTCACCGCCAGCAAGGGCACATCGACCTGGGCCAGGCCCTTCCACCAGTCGGCATCAGCATCGCCAAACCGGCCAAACAGACCGTTCCAGCGCAACGCCTCGATCATCACGCCGGCGGGCTCGTCCTCGGGCCCGCGCTTGAAACGTGGTCCGGACACATGGGCAAAGCGCTTGAGCAACCAGCGACCTGCCCACTCCACCGGCGGGATTTTCAACGGCCAGTGCGTGCGGCTGACCTGACAGCCGAACAACGCCGCCGACGCCACCGCCGATGCTTCCAGGTGGCGCGCGCCCAGGGCGGCAGCCAGGGTGATGGCACCGAGGGAATGCCCGATCCAATGCGGCGTCTGCGCGCTTTGCTCACGCACAAACGCGCCGATGGCCGGCAAATCGTAACGCGCATAGTCGGCCACGCGATTTTTCGCATAGTCCTGGTTACGCCTGGACAGCCCGTGGCCGCGCATTTCCGGGATCCACACATCAAACCCCTGGCGCGCCAGGTAGGCGCCCAGGCCGATGCCCTTGGGCGAGTACCAGAAACGCCGGTTGGAAAAACTGCCGTGCAACAAAATAACCGCAATGCCCCGGTTTTCCGGGACATCGGCCAGGCCCAGACGGGTCACTGCCAGCTCGACGGTGCCGTCGGGGCTGTTACCGGGTTTGAGGCGATACACGTCTTCACTCAGGTCGCCACGACGTTCAGCACTGATCAGGGCGACGGGAAACAGATTGCTGCTGCTTTGCATAATGCTCTTGCACAAAAAAGGGCGGCGTCCGCGAGGATTCCCGCCCTGTACAGATAAGAATGCCGGTCATCCGCAACGGGTGACCGGCACTTTTGACGTTGCGATCTTAAGCGGACGCTTGGCCTTCGGCGAGGAAGAACCAGGTTTCCAGCACCGAGTCAGGGTTCAGCGAGACGCTTTCGATGCCCTGTTCCATCAGCCATTTGGCCAGGTCCGGGTGATCCGACGGGCCCTGGCCGCAGATGCCGATGTACTTGCCGGCCTTGTTACAGGCCTGGATGGCGTTGGCCAGCAGCTTCTTGACCGCCGGGTTACGCTCGTCGAACAAGTGCGCGATGATCCCAGAGTCGCGGTCCAGGCCCAGGGTCAACTGGGTCAGGTCGTTGGAGCCAATGGAGAATCCGTCGAAGAACTCCAGGAACTCTTCGGCCAGAATGGCGTTGGACGGCAACTCGCACATCATGATCACGCGCAGGCCGTTTTCGCCACGGGACAGGCCATTTTCGGCCAGCAGGTCGACCACCTGGCTCGCCTCGCCCAGGGTGCGCACGAACGGCACCATGATTTCGACGTTGGTCAGGCCCATCTCATTGCGCACGCGTTTGAGCGCACGGCATTCGAGCTCGAAGCAGTCGCGGAAGGCTTCGCTGATGTAACGCGAGGCACCACGGAAGCCCAGCATCGGGTTTTCTTCTTCCGGCTCGTAGAGCTTGCCGCCGATCAGGTTGGCGTACTCGTTGGACTTGAAGTCCGACAGGCGCACGATCACCTTTTTCGGGTAGAACGCCGCAGCAAGGGTACTGATGCCTTCCACCAGCTTGTCGACATAGAAGCCCACCGGGTCGTTGTAGCCGGCGATGCGCTTGTCGACGCTCTCTTTGATGTCCAGCGGCAGCCCGTCGTAGTTCAACAGGGCCTTGGGGTGCACGCCGATCATGCGGTTGATGATGAACTCCAGGCGGGCCAGGCCCACACCGGCGTTCGGCAACTGCGCGAAATCGAAGGCGCGGTCCGGGTTGCCGACGTTCATCATGATCTTGAACGGCAGGTCGGGCATGGCGTCGATGGAGTTCTGCTTGATGTCGAAGCCCAGCTCGCCTTCGAAGATGAAACCGGTGTCGCCTTCAGCGCAGGACACGGTCACGCCCTGGCCGTCTTTCAACAGTTGGGTGGCATTGCCGCAACCCACGACCGCCGGGATGCCCAGCTCACGGGCGATGATCGCCGCGTGGCAGGTACGCCCGCCACGGTTGGTGACGATGGCGCTGGCGCGTTTCATCACCGGTTCCCAGTCCGGGTCGGTCATGTCGGAGACCAGCACGTCACCCGGCTGAACCTTGTCCATCTCGGACACGTCCTTGATGATCCGCACCTTGCCCGCGCCGATGCGCTGGCCGATGGCACGGCCTTCCACCAGCACGGTGCCGGTTTCCTTCAACAGGTAGCGTTCCATGACGTTGGCCGAGGTGCGGCTCTTCACGGTTTCCGGACGAGCCTGCACGATGTACAGCTTGCCGTCGTCACCGTCCTTGGCCCACTCGATGTCCATCGGGCACTTGTAGTGCTTTTCGATGATCATCGCCTGCTTGGCCAGCTCACTGACTTCCGCGTCGCTCAGGCAGAAGCGCGCGCGCTCGGCTTTGTCCACATCGACGGTCTTGACCGAACGACCGGCCTTGGCCTCGTCGCCGTAGATCATCTTGATCGCCTTGCTGCCCAGGTTACGGCGCAGGATGGCCGGGCGACCGGCCTCAAGGGTGTGCTTGTGCACGTAGAATTCGTCCGGGTTGACCGCGCCCTGTACGACGGTTTCGCCCAGGCCGTAGGCGCCGGTGATGAATACCACGTCACGGAAGCCCGATTCGGTATCGAGGGTGAACATCACGCCGGCGGTGCCGGTTTCCGAACGCACCATGCGCTGCACGCCGGCAGACAGGGCCACCAGCTTGTGGTCGAAACCCTGGTGCACGCGGTAGGAAATGGCGCGGTCGTTGAACAGCGAGGCAAACACTTCCTTGGCCGCGCGGATCACGTTTTCCACGCCACGGATATTCAGGAAGGTTTCCTGCTGACCGGCAAAGGAGGCGTCGGGCAAGTCTTCGGCGGTGGCCGAGGAACGCACGGCGACGGCCATGTCCGGATTGCCGGCCGACAGGGTGGCGAAGGCGGTGCGAATTTCTTCGTTGAGCTTTTCAGGGAACTCGGCCTCCATGATCCATTGGCGGATCTGGCTGCCGGTTCTGGCCAGGGCGTTGACGTCATCGACGTCCAGAGCGTCCAGCGCGGCGTGGATCTGAGCGTTGAGGCCGCTCAGCTCGAGGAAATCACGGTACGCCTGGGCCGTGGTGGCGAAACCACCGGGCACCGACACACCTGCGCCTGCAAGATTACTGATCATCTCGCCGAGGGATGCGTTCTTGCCCCCTACGTGCTCTACATCATGGACGCCGAGCTTATCGAGGGAAACTACGTACTCTACCAAGGTGATCTCTCCACTTTCTGTGTTGGAAAAGCTCATGGACGCCGACGGCTCAGTAGGAGCATTCGCCAGCGCTTGTGGCCTGGGCCTGGAAAATAAGTGAGAATGCGGCCCACTGCGGGACAGCAAAATCGCGCCTATCATATCCAAGATTCGCCATCAGCTTAAGGCCCAGGGCTCAAATGAAACGATCTGCTTTCTTTATCTCCGATGGCACTGGCATTACTGCCGAAACCCTGGGCCAAAGCCTGCTCGCGCAGTTCGAAAACATTACCTTCGCCAAATTCACCCGGCCTTATATAGACAGCGTGGATAAAGCGCGGGCCATGGTACAACAAATCAATCTGGCGGCTGAAAAAGACGGCTGCCGCCCGATCATTTTCGACACCATCGTCAATCAGGACATTCGTGAGATTCTTGCGACCTCCAATGGTTTCATGATCGACATCTTCTCCACCTTCCTCGCGCCGCTGGAGCAGGAGCTGAGCGAACACTCCTCCTATTCGGTAGGAAAGTCCCACTCCATCGGGCATAACTCCAACTATATGGAGCGTATCGAGGCGGTCAACTTCGCCCTCGACAACGACGACGGCGCACGCACGCACTACTACGACAAGGCTGACCTGATCCTGGTGGGCGTGTCGCGTTGCGGCAAGACGCCAACCTGTCTGTACATGGCCATGCAATTCGGCATCCGCGCGGCCAACTACCCGCTGACCGAAGACGACATGGAACACCTGACCCTGCCCGCCGCCCTGCGCGCGCACTCGCACAAGCTGTTCGGCCTGACCATCGACCCGGACCGCCTGACCGCCATCCGCAACGAGCGCAAGCCCAACAGCCGCTATTCGAGCTACGCGCAGTGCGAGTTCGAGGTGCGTGAAGTGGAAAATCTGTTCCGGCGCGAGAATATTGCGCATATCAATTCCACGCATTTCTCGGTGGAAGAGATTTCGGCAAAGATTCTGGTGGAGAAAGGGGTGGAGCGCAGGTTCAAGTAATCAACGCCCCCTCCCACAAAAAGCCTGATCAGCCTTACAGATGAAACCTTCCGCCACCCTGCCCCAGCGCGGTTGCCAACGCATCGAACCCCGTCCGCAACAACTGATCATCCCCGGACGTATTACAGATACTCGCCCGAATAAACTGCGGCACCGCCGTCTGCCCCACCGCAAAGGCTTCTGCGGTGGCGATCAGGTAATTGTTCTGTTTGAGTTCGGCTTCTATTTCCGACGCGCGCCAGGGCTCCGGCACTTCGATCCAGAAGTGCGGACTATTCATGTGAGTACGGTAAGCCAGGCCAGCCAGCAAATCCTCCACCAGCGCCTTGCGCCGGCTGATCTCACTGATCTGTTGACGCAACAGGTATTCCGCCGTGCCGTTTTCGATCCACTGGGTGGCCAGCTCCAGGGTCACTGGCGTGGCCATCCAGCAGGTGGAGCGCAAGGCGGCAGAAATGCGGCTGACCAGCGCGGGCGGCGCATGCACATAACCCACGCGCAACCCGGCTGACACCGCCTTGCTCAGGCTACTGATCAAAATCGTACGCTCGGGCGCGAAATAGCTGAGAGGCGGCGGCCGGTCTTCCACCAGAACGCCGTGGGCCTCATCCTCAAGAATCAACAGATTGTGTTCGCGACAGACTCTGGCCAGCGCTTCGCGGCGCGCCACCGATAACACTGACGTCGTAGGGTTCTGAATCGTGGGTGTGCAGTACAACGCCGAAATTCGGTGATTACGACAGAGTTCATCCAGCGCGCCCGGCAGCACACCCTCCTCATCCATCTCCAGGCCGATCAGGCGGATACCGAGCATGCGTGACGCCGTGATCAACCCCGGATAAGTCAGCTGTTCGGTGACCACCGTATCGCCGGCCCGCAGCAGGGCCATCATGGCGCAGAGCAAACCGTGCTGACCGCCATTCACGCAGATGACCTGCTCGGGAATCGGATGGAAATCGCGCTGTACCAACCACTGCGCACCGGCTTCGCGGTAGCGTGGCAGGCCCGCGTCCGGGGTGTAGGCGCTGATCTCCTGGAGAAACTTGGCGTTGGTCGACAGGGTCTGGAAGCTCTGTGCCAGGAACACCGTCTCCTGCCCGGGGATATGCATGTTGCGGCTCATGTCGAAGTACTGGCGCGGCTCCTCGCTGACATTGCGAAAGCCTTCATCGCGCTGGCGCTCCATCCCGCGCTTGCGCACGAAGGTGCCGTCACCGACCCGCGCCACCACCAGCCCCAGACGTTCCAGCTCGCCGTAGGCGCGGCTGATGGTGCCGATGGTGACGCCCAGATTGTCCGAAAGCACCCGATGGGGCGGCAGTTTTCGTCCCGGTTCAATCAAGCCTTCAAGGATGCCCCGCTCCATGACATCGGACAGGCGCTTGTACTTGACACCCTGTCCGTTGGACAACCCCTCACGCATAATTGACACCATGTCAATATTTGTTTTGACAGTCATCTTTCGCCCTAATAGTGTGCTTTTACGGGTTCAATCGCCGATTTTTACCGCTTGTTACACGCTCAATATAGAGTTCAATGTCGGCTCAGGGAAGCAATAAACGATGCCAATGTCTGCTGTTCTCGAAAACACCGCCAAAACCAAAACACCCAAACAGTGGTTGCCCGGCCTGGTCACCAGTGTGATGTTTCTTATCGTGTGCCTGAGTTGGGGGACCACGTGGCTGGGTATCAAGATCGCGGTGGAAAGCGTGCCACCGCTAACGTCCGCCGGCCTGCGCTTTCTGATCGCATTCCCGCTGTTCCTGTGTTTTGCCAGGGTGCGCCGCGAGCCGATCCTGTTTCCTCGGGAGAGCCGCTGGTTTTTCGTATTCGTGACATTGTCCTACTTCAGTATTCCGTATTACCTGCTCAACTACGGCGAGATGCATGTCTCGTCGGGCCTCACCGCCCTGCTGTTCAGCTGCATGCCGGTGTTCATCCTGATTTTTTCCGCGCTGTTTTTGCGCGAGCGCATCTACTTTTCCCAGGTGGTCGGCATTGGAATCGGTTTCGGCAGTCTCTACATGATCATCCGCAGCCAGGGCCTGCACCTGGACCACGCCGAGTTCTTCGGGGTGCTGGCGATCCTCGGCGCCGCGATCATGCATGCGTTGTGCTATGTGATTACCAAGCAAAAAGGCAGCGCCATCAGCGTGATCACCTACAACACCCTGCCCATCGGGATTGCCGGCCTGATGCTGTTCGTGGCCGGCTTGTGGTTTGAAACGCCGACGTTCGAAGACATCACCCTGCGCTCCTGGAGCGCGCTGTTCTACCTGGGGCTGGTGGCATCGGTGGGCGGTTTCATCGTGTACTTCATGCTGCTCAAGCGCCTGAGCCCGATCATCCTGTCGTTCGTGTTCATTATCTTCCCGGTGTTCGCGGTGATCATCGGCGCCTGGTACGAGGGCGTGGCGCTGTCCCGTGACCTGATGCTCTACTCGGCAGTCCTGCTGGCCGGTTTTGCGATCACCAAGCTGCCCATCGAAAAATTCCTGGCCAAGAAAAATTGAGCCGCCCACCACGACGCGAGAGCAACATGGATGTCCTTCGTCCCACCGCCCTGGAACAAATCTACGCCCACGCCGGCCGCTGCTACCCCGAAGAGTGCTGCGGTTTCGTCTTCGCCGATGGCAGCGTGTACCCGGGCTGCAATATCCAGAACGAACTGCACCGCAAAAACCCCGAGATGTACCCACGCAGCGCGGCCAATGGCTACACCTTTGCCGTGGCCGACACCCTGCTGCTGAACAAGGCGTTGCGCAGCGATAACCCGGTGGTGGTGATCTACCACTCGCACCCGGATGTCGGCGCCTATTTCAGCGATGAAGACCAGGACAAGGCGCTGTTCATGGGCGAACCGATCCACCCGGTCAGTTATCTGGTGGTCGACGTCCGTCAGGGCCAGGCCCAGGGTTCCAAGCTGTTTGCCTGGGATGGCAAGCATTTCGCCCTCACCCCTTTCAACGACCTGCATGCGGAGCTGTCCATGAACGCTGTCTCTTTCCCCGACATTCTGGTTCGCGTGGCCAAGTTGCCGGAGTCGACCCTCGAGGGCGCCGGATCGACATTGCGCGAGGTCATGGAAAACCTGTGCAGCCGCCACCCGCAGCTGCGCGCACACTTGTTTCACGAGAACAACAACCAGCTCAAGGAACATTTTCTGTTCACCGCCGAAGAAGCCTTGATCGACGCCGACGAGCCACTGCCGGAAAAAGCCCATATCGATGTGCTGCTCGCCACTTCCGGCGGCATGGACGTCGACGCGCTGAGCAATGAAGAAGTGCAACGCTACGTGCGGCACATCACCCTGCCCGGCGTCGGTCGCGAAGGCCAGTTGAAGCTGAAAAAGGCCAGGGTGCTGATCATCGGCACGGGAGGCCTGGGCTCGCCCATCAGCCTGTACCTGGCCGCCGCCGGCGTCGGCACCCTGGGCCTGGTGGATTTTGATGTGGTGGAAAGCAGCAACCTGCAACGCCAGATCGTTCACGGCAACAGCAGCCTGGGCATGTCCAAGGTCGAATCCGCCAAACAGCGCCTGCAGGACCTCAACAGCCATATCCGGATCAACACCCACGACACCACCTTCAATGCCGATAACGCCCTCGAGCTGGTCGGCGCCTACGACCTGGTGATCGACGGCACCGACAATTTCGACACGCGCTATCGGGTCAACGACGCCTGCGTACAGCTGGACAAGCCGCTGGTGTACGGCGCCATCTACCGCTTCGACGGGCAGATCAGCGTGTTCAACTACCAGGGCGGGCCGTGCTATCGCTGCCTGTTTCCCAGCCCACCGCCGGCCGAACTGGCGCCCAACTGCAGCGCCGGCGGGGTGATCGGCGTGCTGCCGGGGGTGGTCGGGATGATCCAGGCCACCGAGGCGATCAAGCTGCTGATCGGCATTGGCGAGCCGTTGTCCGGGCGCCTGATGCGTTTCGATGCCCTGGCGATGAAATTCACTGAGGTGCGCTTCAAGCGCCGCGCCAATTGCCCGTGCTGCTCCGCCCAGCGCCACAGCCACACCGTCGCCCCGGCAGTTTGCGCCGACGCCGTGGCGCCCCAGCCGTGCCTCGCCGAGGAGCGCTACATCAAGCCGCACGTCCTCAAGCAAGTGCTGGAACACCCGAACAGCGCCGATGTGCTGGTGGATGTGCGCGATGCCAGCGAACTGGAGGTGTGCAAGCTGCCGGGCGTGGTGCACATTCCCCTCGACGAGCTGGATTCGCAGCTCGGCCGCCTGAGCCGCGACAACACCCATTACCTGATCTGCTACGCCGGCACCCGCGCCGAGCAGGCGGCGAGCACCCTGCTGGCCGCCGGTTTTGCCAACACCAGGGTGCTGCAGGGCGGCATGAAGCATTGGGTGCGCGACGTCGAACCCGACATGCCGTTGTATTGAGCGGGGGGCAGAGCGATGTTGCATAACTCGATTATCGACGCCATCGGCCACACGCCGACTGTGCGCCTGGCGCAGTTTTCCGAAGACCTCGGCATCGAGGTCTACGCCAAGCTCGAATCCCTCAACCCCGGTGGCAGCCACAAGGCGCGCATCGCCCTGGGCATGATCCTCGACGCCGAACGCCGTGGTGTGCTGATCCGTGATTCCGGGCAAACCCTGATCGAACCCAGCGGCGGCAATACCGGCATCGGCCTGGTGATGGCCGCCAATGTGCTGGGCTACAAAGTGGTGCTGGTGATTCCCGACAACTACAGCCCGGAAAAACAGAAACTGCTGCGCCTTTACGGCGCCAGGGTGGTGTTGTCGGACAGCCGCCTGGGCAACAACTCCCACGGCGAGAAATGCATGGAGTTGCAGTTGGAAAACCCCAACTACGTGATGCTTAACCAGCAACGCAACGGCGCCAACCCGCAGACCCATCGCGACACCACCGCGCCGGAGATCCTGCGCGACTTCGGTGAGCTGCGTGCGGACTATTTCGTCAGCGGCATCGGCACCGGCGGCCATATCACCGGCATCGGCGAAACCCTCAAGGCCGCCTGGCCGGGCCTGCGCGTGATGGGCGTGGAGCCCGAAGAATGTGACCTGCTCAAGGACCGGCATGCGCCGCACGACATTCAGGGCCTGTCGATCGGCCTGATCCCGAGCATCCTCAACCTGGACGTGATCGACGGCATGCTCAAGGTCTCGCACCGGGCGTGCGTCGACATGATCAAACGCATCATGCGCACCGACGCCATCAGCCTGGGCCTGTCCTCGGCCGCCAATCTGGTCGCCATCGCCCAACTCGCCCCCGAACTGCCGCCTGAAACGGTGGTGCTGACCCTGGTCTACGACAATGCCGACAGCTACCTGCCCAACTTCGAGTAACCGGCCTTCCAACTATCCAGACTGCGGAGGTGGCTCCATGGGGGGCTTTATCGACATGCAACTGCTGCACGATGAGCTGCTCACGCACCTCATCAAGACGCTCACGCCGGCGCAGATGAAGCAGCTGGAACCGCACCTGGCGCCATTGATCCAGGACGCGGCGCAGGCGGTGGCCGAAGACCTGATCGCCTACGCCAGCCGCGACCCGGCTTCACGCGGGCGCGGCGAGTTGATCCTGGAGTCCTACGCCTCGTTCAAGGCGGTGCTGTACTACCGGCTCGCGCACCGTGTGTGGAATTTCCCGGACCAGACGGATGAGGCGTTTGCGCACATCGCCTCGCAGTTGAGCAACCAGGGCAAGATGCTCTCCGGCGCCGACATTCACCCGGCGGCACGCATCGGCCGGCGGTTTGTGCTCGACCACGGCTACGGCACGGTGATCGGCGAAACCTGCGAAATCGGCAACGACTGCTACATCCTCTGTGGCGTGACACTTGGCGCGCGCGGCATCGCCAACAACCCCGACGGCAAGCGCCACCCGCGCCTGGGCAATAACGTCGAGATCGGCTCCGGCGCACGGGTGCTGGGCTACGTGCTGATTGGCGACAATGTGTTTATCAGCCCGGCCTGCGTGATCACTCAGGACGTGCCGGCGGGCACCAAGGTCAAGGTGGTCAACCAGATCCAGATGCAGAAGAACGATGCGTCCGAGCACAGCACCTACCTCGGCGCATTCGCCCTCGAGGAGCGCTTGCATGTGGTCGGTGAAATCACCGCCGGGCACAAGGTCACGGTGCTGGACGCCGACTTTCATCCGTTGCCGGGGCTGATGCTGGAGCCCACGATGAAGGAGCGCCACCACCTGCAATTTCGCCTGCATCGCACCGAACCGAACAACCCGCTGCCGCGCCTGCCGCTGAACCTGAAAGTCTGCGGGCCGGAGTTTGAAATCACCCTGCTGTCCCCGCCGGGCTTGAGTGCGATGGTGCGCTCGGTGTTGCAGGCCAGCCCATTGATCGTCGGAGGTTGAACATGTCTGTGCACTCCATGGAAACCCTGGCGCTGTTCGACAGCGCGCCCTACCAGAACACGTTCAGCGCCCGGGTAAGGGCCGTCGGCGAACACGGCATCGCCCTGGAGCACACGCTGTTCTACCCCACCGGCGGCGGACAACCGGGCGATACCGGCCACTTCATTCTGACCGATGGCACGCGCGTCGACGTGATCGGCACCGTGCGCGACCCGGTATCGCGCGCGATCATCTGGCACCAGGTGCACCAGTGTCCCGCGCAGTTGATCGCCGGCGTCCAGGTGGAGGCGGAAATTGATTGGGATCGGCGCTACTTGCACATGAAGATGCACACCTGCCTGCACCTGCTGTGCTCGATCATCGATGCGCCGGTGACCGGCTGCAGCATCAGCGCAGACAAGGGCCGCCTGGATTTCGACCTGCCGGAAATGACCCTGGACAAGGACAGCATCACCCGCGACCTGAACGCACTGATCGAACAGGCCCACGAGGTAAAAACGCTGTCGATGCCTGCGTCGGAATACGCCACGCTGCTGCAGATCACCCGTACCCAGGCAGTCGCGCCGCCGGTGATTCAGGGCTCGGTGCGGGTGATCGACATCGCCGGCGTGGATATCCAGCCGTGCGGCGGCACCCATGTGGCCAACACCGACGAGATCGGCCGGGTGTTCTGCGAGAAAATCGAGAAGAAGAGCAAGCACAACCGTCGGGTGATACTGCGGTTCGAATGAATATCGGTACTGACGCCGCCAAGTGCAGGAGGTAACTCCTATACCGGCGGGCGGGGTGCTGGAGCCTATTTCTTTTGTTGAATGACTTGCTGACTCAAGCTGTCAACTTTCAGCTGAAGTTGTGCAATGAATTGCTCGTAAGCCTGTGCCGCGTTATCAAGGTGGGCGTTGAGCTGCTCGTTTTGTCTCTTCAGTTCTTCGATGGTGCGGGCCTCAGACGTTGCTGGCTGAGTGGCCGGAAGCGTTTCTTCGCTTTGCCTGGCGGCGGGTACTTTAGGCTGCATGCTGTCCGACTCAGTGGTCATGTCGCTATCCGCCGGCATGGTCGGAGTATCGCTGGGGGAGGCACCCGTGCCGCTGATCTTTTGAAACAAGCCATCAATTTGTTGACTCAGTCCCATCAGCAATTCCGCGAGCTTCCTGAGTGCCTCATCGACTTTCTGGTAAAACTGATCGGTTTGGCTGCTCAGTGCTCCGAGACCAGGAGTCTGCGGCGACTGCGTTTGCGGTGACTCTTGCATGCGTGTCTGTTGCTCGGGAGTCGAATCTTGAGTCTGAGCGAGGTTCTGCCCCTCGACTGCGGCATTCCTGACTTGGCTGCCGTTATCAAAAGGGGTTTGGTGAGTTGCCTTTTCCGGGTGTTCAAGTTGCTGGGTCAGGTCGGCAATCTGTTGCTGAAGCCCTTTTATCATCGACTCAAACCTGGCGACCAATGCGCTGAATTTCTCATTGAGCGCTTGGTTTTGCAGGGTCAGTTTCGTCACCTGGTCTGGTTCAGCGGCTTTCACCTGCTCGGTGTTGACCAGTGCACTGTGACCCGAAAATGGGCCGCGCTGCCGGGCCGTCATGGCGCTACGGGGCGGCGTCGAATCCTGGGGAGCAGCCAAATATTCAGCGGCCTCAGCGCTGTGCTCACGACGGATGGGCGCCGGATTGGGGGACATTTCGTAGCCGACGGTATAAGGCGTTTGTGACTGAGTATTTACGCTGGTCATAGGTACCTTCCAAGATTCAGGTAGTGGGTGTTCACAAGGCCTGCTCGAGCAAGTCTTATGGCTACCTGATTGGTGTTTATCCCGGAAGAAGTTCCGTACTGTTCAGGAGTCGTAAGTAGCAACCTGTTTCGAGTAAAAAACAGGCTGCTCAAGGCAACGAAGATCAAATGTGGGAGCTGGCTTGCCCGCGAAGGCGGTAGTCCAGCAACCATTGATGTTGGCTGACCCGGCGCGTTCGCGGGCAAGCCGCTCCCACAGGGGGAGTCGGCAGTTTTCGGGACGAAATTGGCTCTAGAACGCGTCGCCTGGGATGCGCACGAAGCCCTCCATCAGCACCCGCGCACTGCGGCTCATGATGGCTTTTTTGACCACCCATTCACCGTTCACCTGGCTGGCCTCGGCGCCCACGCGCAGGATGCCGGAGGGGTGCCCGAAGCGCACCGCGCTGCGCTCCACGCCACCTGCCGCCAGGTTGACCAGGGTTCCGGGAATCGCCGCCGCGGTGCCAATCGCCACTGCCGCCGTGCCCATCATGGCGTGGTGCAACTTGCCCATGGACAGCGCGCGCACCAGCAGGTCCACGTCGGCGGCCTTGATCGACTTGCCGCTGGACGCCACATAATCCGCAGGCGTCGCCACGAACGCGACTTTCGGCGTGTGCTGGCGCTGGGCGGCTTCGTCCAGGTGGCTGATCAGGCCCATGCGCAACGCGCCGTGGGCGCGCACGGTCTCGAACATCGCCAGGGCCTTGGGGTCGCCGTTGATCGCACCTTGCAGTTCGGTGCCGGTATAGCCGAGGTCTGCGGCGTCGATGAAAATCGTCGGGATGCCGGCGTTGATCAGTGTCGCCTTGAAGGTCCCCACGCCGGGCACTTGCAGCTCGTCGACGAGGTTGCCGGTGGGGAACATCGCACCACCACCGCCCTCCTCTTCCGCCGCCGGGTCGATGAACTCCAGTTGCACTTCGGCGGCCGGGAAGGTCACGCCGTCCAGTTCAAAGTCGCCGGTTTCCTGCACCGCGCCGTCGGTGATCGGCACGTGGGCGATGATGGTCTTGCCGATATTGGCCTGCCACACGCGCACGACGGCGACGCCGTTGTGCGGTATGCGCGCGGCATCGACCAGCCCGGCGCTGATGGCGAACGCACCGACCGCCGCCGACAGGTTGCCGCAATTGCCGCTCCAGTCGACGAAGGGTTTGTCGATGGCGACCTGGCCGAACAGGTAGTCCACGTCATGCTCGGCGCGGCTGCTCCTGGACAGGATCACGGTTTTGCTGGTGCTGGACGTCGCACCGCCCATGCCATCGATCTGCTTGTCATAGGGGTCGGGGCTGCCGATCACTCGCAACAGCAGGGCATCGCGTGCGGCGCCGGGCACCTGCGCCGCAACGGGCAAGTCCTGGAGACTGAAAAAAACACCCTTGCTGGTACCGCCACGCATGTAGGTGGCGGGGATTCTGATTTGCGCTGCATGTGCCATGGTCAGTCCCTCAGGCGGTCGCCGCCGATGCCAGGAAGTCCTGGGCAAAACGCTGCAACACGCCGCCCGCCTCGTAGATCGATACTTCTTCGGCGGTGTCCAGACGGCAAGTCACCGGCACGTCGACACGTTCGCCATTTTTACGATTGATCACCAGGGTCAACTGCGCACCCGGAGTGCGCGCGCCAAGCACGTCATAGGTTTCACTGCCGTCGATCTGCAGGGTGTGACGGTCGGTGCCCGGCAGAAACTCCAGCGGCAGCACGCCCATGCCCACCAGGTTGGTGCGGTGGATGCGTTCGAAGCCTTCGGCGGCAATCGCTTCCACCCCGGCCAGGCGCACGCCTTTGGCCGCCCAGTCGCGGGATGAGCCCTGACCGTAGTCGGCGCCGGCGATGATGATCAGCGGCTGCTTGCGCTGCATGTAGGTTTCGATGGCTTCCCACATGCGCGTGACCTGGCCCTCGGGCTCGATGCGCGCCAGTGAGCCCTGCTTGACCTTGCCGTTTTCCACCACCATTTCATTGAACAGTTTCGGGTTGGCGAAGGTGGCGCGCTGGGCGGTCAAGTGGTCGCCCCGATGGGTCGCGTAAGAGTTGAAGTCGACTTCCGGCAGGCCCATTTTTGCCAGGTATTCGCCGGCGGCGCTGTCGAGCATGATGGCGTTGGACGGCGACAGGTGATCGGTGGTGATGTTGTCCGGCAGCACCGCCAGCGGGCGCATGCCCTTGAGCGGCCGCGCCCCGGCCAGCGCGCCTTCCCAATACGGCGGACGGCGAATATAGGTGCTTTGCGGGCGCCAGTCGTACAGTGGCGCCACCTTGGGGCCGGTGTCTTCGTGAATCGCGAACATCGGGATATACACCGCGCGGAACTGCTCCGGCTTGACCGAGGCCTTGACCACCGCATCGATCTCTTCGTCGCTGGGCCAGAGGTCCTGCAGGCGGATTTCATTGCCCTGCGCGTCGAGCCCGAGCACATCCTTTTCGATGTCGAAACGGATGGTGCCGGCAATCGCGTAGGCCACCACCAGCGGTGGCGAAGCCAGGAATGCCTGTTTCGCGTACGGGTGAATCCGCCCGTCGAAGTTGCGGTTGCCCGACAACACAGCGGTGGCGTACAGGTCGCGGTCGATGATTTCCTGCTGGATCACCGGGTCCAGCGCGCCCGACATGCCATTGCAGGTGGTGCAGGCAAAGGCCACCACGCCAAAGCCGAGTTTTTCCAGTTCGTCAGCCAAACCCGCTTCTTCCAGGTACATCGCCACCGTCTTCGAGCCCGGCGCCAGCGACGACTTGACCCACGGCTTGCGCGTCAGCCCCAGCCTGTTGGCGTTGCGCGCCAGGAGGCCGGCGGCGATGACGTTGCGCGGGTTGCTGGTGTTGGTGCAGCTGGTGATGGCGGCGATGATCACCGCGCCGTCGGGCATCTGCCCTGGTACTTCGTCCCACTGGCCGCTGATGCCTTTGGAGGCCAGATCACGGGTGGCTACACGGGCGTGAGGATTGCTCGGGCCGGCCATGTTGCGCACCACGCTGGACAGATCGAACGTAAGGCCGCGCTCGTATTGCGCGCCCTTCAGGTCATCGGCCCACAGGCCGGTGTGGCGGGCGTACTGTTCGACCAGGGCGACCTGTTCGTCTTCACGGCCGGTGAGTTTGAGGTAGGCGATGGTCTGCGGATCGATGTAAAACATCGCTGCCGTGGCGCCGTATTCCGGGGCCATGTTGGAGATGGTCGCGCGGTCGCCCAGGGTGAGCCTGGAAGCGCCCTCACCGAAGAACTCCAGCCATGCACCGACCACTTTTTGCTTGCGCAGAAACTCGGTCAGCGCCAGCACCATGTCGGTGGCAGTGATGCCCGGCAGCAGCTTGCCGGTCAGCTCGACGCCGATGATTTCCGGCAGGCGCATCCACGACGCGCGGCCCAGCATCACGCTCTCGGCTTCGAGGCCACCGACGCCGATGGCGATCACGCCCAAGGCGTCCACATGCGGGGTGTGGCTGTCGGTGCCGACGCAGGTATCCGGGAAGGCCACGCCGTCGCGCACCTGGATCACCGGGGACATTTTCTCCAGGTTGATCTGGTGCATGATGCCGTTGCCCGGCGGGATCACGTCGACGTTCTTGAAGGCTTTTTTGCTCCACTCGATAAAGTGGAAGCGGTCTTCGTTGCGGCGATCTTCGATGGCGCGGTTTTTCTCGAACGCGTCCGGGTCGGCACCGCCGGCTTCGACGGCCAGGGAGTGATCGACGATCAACTGCGTCGGCACCACCGGGTTGACCTGTGCCGGGTCGCCGCCTTGCAGGGCGATCGCGTCACGCAGGCCGGCGAGGTCGACCAGCGCGGTCTGGCCGAGGATGTCATGGCACACCACGCGGGCCGGAAACCATGGGAAGTCGAGATCGCGCTTGCGCTCGATCAACTGGCGCAGGGACGCATCGAGGGTGGCCGGATCGCAGCGGCGCACCAGGTTTTCGGCCAGTACGCGGGAGGTGTAGGGCAAGGTGGCGTAGGCGCCGGGGGTGATGGCTTCGACGGCCGCGCGGGTGTCGAAGTAATCCAGCCGGCTACCGGGGAGCGGTTTGCGAAATTCAGTGTTCATCGTCAGAACTCGGTCACGGTGATTGCAAAGGAAGCCGGAGCTCGAACTGGAACGCGATCCCATGTGGGAGGGGGCTTGCCCCCTCCCACATGGGATCCGATTGCCAATTCGGGATCGACGGTCTTCAGCGACGTTCGATTGCCACGAACTTGCGCTGCTCGACGCCGGTGTACTCGGCGCTTGGACGGATGATGCGGTTGTTGGCGCGCTGTTCGAACACATGGGCCGCCCAGCCGGTGAGGCGTGAGCAGACAAAGATCGGGGTGAACAGCTTGGTCGGGATGCCCATGAAGTGATATGCCGAGGCGTGGTAGAAGTCGGCGTTGGGGAACAGTTTTTTCTGTTCCCACATGGTTTTGTCGATGGCTTCGGAAACCGGGAACAGCACAGTATCGCCCACTTCGTCAGCCAGCTTTTTCGCCCAGCCCTTGATCACTTCATTGCGCGGGTCGCTGTCTTTGTAGATCGCGTGACCAAAGCCCATGATCTTGTCCTTGCGCGCCAGCATGCCGAGGGTGCCCTCCACCGCTTCTGCGGCCGAGCCGAAACGCTCGATCATTTCCATCGCCGCTTCGTTGGCGCCGCCGTGCAGCGGGCCACGCAGCGAGCCGATGGCTGCGGTGACGCAGGAATACAGGTCGGACAAGGTCGAGGCACACACCCGCGCGGTGAAGGTGGAGGCGTTGAATTCGTGCTCGGCGTAGAGGATCAGCGACACGTTCATCACTTTGACGTGCAGGTCGCTGGGCTTCCTGCCATGCAGCAGGTGCAGGAAGTGGCCGCCGATGCTCGGTTCGTCGGTCACGCAATCGATGCGCTGGCCGTCGTGACTAAAGCGGTACCAGTAGCACATGATCGCCGGGAAGGCGGCGAGCAGGCGGTCGGTGACATCGTGCTGCGCACTGAAGTCTTTTTCCGGCTCGATATTGCCGAGGAACGAGCAGCCGGTGCGCATCACGTCCATCGGGTGGGCGTCAGCGGGGATGCGTTCGAGCACTTCCTTCAAGGCTTGCGGCAGGTCGCGCAACGTGCCGAGCTTTTTGCTGTAGTCCGCCAGTTGGGCCTGGGTCGGCAGCTCGCCGTACAGCAGCAGATAGGCAACTTCTTCAAACTGCGCGTCGGCGGCCAGTTCACGCACATCGTAGCCACGGTAGGTAAGACCGGCGCCGGCCTGGCCCACGGTGGACAGCGCAGTCTGCCCGGCCACCTGGCCACGCAGGCCGGCGCCACTCAATACTTTTGCTTCAGCCATGGTGTTTCTCCAATTTTGTCGTTGTTCAGGGAGCCACAAGGTTTATTTTTTGGCGGCGAACAGCGCGTCGAGCTTCTGTTCGAAGGTGTGGTAGTCGATACGGTCGTAAAGCTCCATGCGCGTCTGCATGGTGTCGATCACGTTCTGTTGGGTGCCGTCGCGACGGATCGCGGTGTAGACGTTCTCGGCGGCCTTGTTCATGGCGCGAAAGGCCGAAAGCGGGTACAGCACCAGGGAAACATCCGCAGATTTCAACTGTTCGGTGGTGTACAGCGGCGTCGAGCCGAATTCGGTGATGTTGGCCAGGATCGGCGCTTTGACGCGGGCAGCGAACAGTTTGTACATGTCCAGTTCAGTGATGGCTTCCGGGAACACCATGTCGGCACCGGCCTCGATGCACGCGGCCGCGCGTTCCAGGGCAGACTCCAGCCCCTCGACGGCCAGGGCGTCGGTGCGCGCCATGATCACGAAGCTGTCATCGGTGCGCGCGTCCACGGCGGCCTTGATGCGGTCGACCATTTCCTGCTGGGACACGATTTCCTTGTTGGGACGATGGCCGCAGCGCTTGGCGCCGACCTGGTCCTCGATATGAATGGCTGCGGCGCCGAACTTGATCATCGACTTGACGGTGCGCGCCACGTTGAACGCCGAAGAGCCGAAACCGGTGTCCACATCCACCAGCAGCGGCAGGTCGCACACGTCGGTGATGCGGCGCACATCGGTGAGCACGTCGTCCAGGCCGGTGATGCCCAGGTCCGGCACCCCCAGGGAGCCCGCTGCGACGCCGCCGCCCGACAGGTAGATCGCCTTGAAACCGGCGCGCTTGGCCAGCAGGGCGTGGTTGGCGTTGATCGCGCCGACCACCTGCAAGGGATGCTCGCTGGCGACGGCGTCACGGAAACGCTGGCCCGGCGTACGCTTATTGTGGGAACTCATGACTCACCTCGTGATTGGGCGCAACCGTCGGGAAAGTGACGGGCAATGTTGCGTTTGGAAGCGCCGATATGGCGGCGCATCAGCAGTTCGGCCAGTTCACCGTCGCGCTCGGCAATCGCGTCGAGAATGCGGTGATGCTCGGCAAAGGCCTGGCGTGGACGATTGGGCGTGGCGGAAAACTGGATGCGGTACATGCGCACCAATTGATACAGCTCGCCGCAGAGCATTTGGGTCAGGGTGCGGTTACCGGCACCTTGAATTATCCGGTAATGAAAATCGAAGTCGCCTTCCTGCTGGTAGTAGCCCAGGCCGGCCTGAAACGCTTCGTCGCGCTCATGGGTGTGCAGCACCTGGCGCAGTTCTTCGATCTCGGCGTCGGTCATGCGCTCGGCGGCGAGGCGGCAGGCCATGCCTTCAAGGGACTCACGGATTTCATAGAGCTCGACCAGCTCGGCGTGGCTCAAGGACACCACTCGCGCGCCGACGTGAGGCACCCGCACCAGCAGGCGCTGGCCTTCAAGGCGGTGGATCGCTTCACGCAGCGGACCGCGACTGATGCCGTAGGTACGCGCCAGCTCCGGCTCGGAGATCTTGCTGCCGGGGGCAATCTCGCCCTTGACGATGGCGGCCTGGATACGCCGGAACACGTTCTCGGACATGGTCTGGGAATCGTCCTGCGCCGGCACCGGGGCTTGCAGCTGATCCAGCATATTGTCGACACCTTTAAAAGCAATGTGGCAAAAACTAGCCAATCAACCCCTATTAGTCAAAGAATAAATCCATATTGTCGACAATCGTCTAATAACCTCCGACGAGCTCCAAGCAGACATGGCCGCCTGCCAGCGCTGGCGCCAAAAAAGCATCATGTTAGAATGCCCGCCGCTTTTGCCTGACATCATTGGATGAAACGGCGCACGAGGGAGTTTGCGCAGCAATGCCAGTCGCCTTGAATCGAACATCGCACTGCACGCCTCAGGATCTATGAGACTCAAGCCCTTCCTTTTATTGATGTGCCTGCTGGCCGTACCGGGCTTTGGCGTCGCTGCCGAGAAGACCGTGTATGGCCTCAACGAATACGCGCAATTGGCCGGAATCGACCTCGAAGTGGCCGCCAAACTGGACACGGGCGCCAAGACCGCCTCCCTCAGCGCCCGCGATATAAAGCGCTTCAAGCGCAACGGCGAATCCTGGGTGCGCTTCTACCTGGCGATCGACACCGCCCATTCCCACCCCATCGAACGGCCCCTGGCCCGCGTCAGCAAGATCAAGCGCCGCGCCGGTGACTACGACCCCGATGAAGACAAGAACTACACCGCCCGTCCGGTGATTGCCCTGAATATCTGCATGGGCAACGCTTTACGCAGCATAGAAGTGAACTTGACTGACCGAAGTGCCTTCCAATACCCGCTGTTGATCGGCTCCGAAGCGCTGAAGCGCTTTGATGCGCTGGTCGACCCCAGTCTTAAATACGCAGCGGGCAAGCCTGCCTGCGCCGCCGACGCTCATACCGCCGAGTAAACCGAATGCGCTCTCTGACCCTGCACCTGAAAATTCTCATCACCATCCTGGTGGTGCTGGGTATTTCGGTCACCTGCTACCAGATCTTCGTGCTGGGCATTCCTGTTACCGAGGATGCCACCGACGATCTGTGGAACATCGACGCCAAGGTCGAGTTTGTCGCCAATCCGAAAGACCCGGTGAAGATCCAGATGTTCGTGCCGCCCCTGAGCCGCGACTTCGTGAGCCTTAACGAGAGCTTTATCTCGAACAACTACGGGGTCAGCGTCAACCGCACCGATGGCAATCGCAAGGTCACCTGGTCGGCACGCCGCGCCAAGGGCAACCAGACCCTGTATTACCGCCTGGTGCTGACCAAGCGTTACAGCGGTGAGAAGATCAAGGTCAAGGGCCCGACCTTCCGCGACAGCATCGCCGTGGAAGGCCCGGAAAAAATCGCCGCTGAAGCCCTGCTGGCGCCGATCCGTCAGCACTCGGCCGACGTCGAGACCTTCATCACCGAAGCGATCAAGCGCACCAACAACCTCAGCGACGACAACGTGAAACTGCTGCTGGCGGGCGACCCGTCCACCGCGCACAAGGCCAAGATCGTCGAGCTGCTGCTGTCCATCGCCCATGTGCCGGTGGAAAAGGTCCACACCATTCGCCTGGTCGCCGACCAGCCGCAAAGCCCGGAACTGTGGCTGCGCAGCTTCAACGGTAACGACTGGCTGTATTTCAACCCGGAAACCGGCGAACAGGGCCTGCCCGCCGACCGCCTGCTGTGGTGGACCGGCGATGAAAACCTGATCACCGTGGACGGTGGCAAGAAAGCCATGGTGACCTTCAGCCTGAACAACAGCGAGATGAACGCGATTCGCCTGGCCAAGCTGACGGACGAGAACACCGACGCCAACTTCCTTGAATACTCGCTGTACGGCCTGCCGTTGCAGACCCAGCAGACGTTCATGATCATGGTGATGATCCCGATTGGCGTGCTGGTGATCCTGATCCTGCGCAACCTGATCGGCCTGCAGACCCTGGGCACCTTCACGCCGGTGCTGATCGCCCTGGCGTTCCGCGAGACGCAGCTGGGCTTCGGGATTGTGCTGTTCACGATTATCACCGCGCTGGGACTGTCGTTGCGCTCCTACCTGGAACACCTGAAGCTGCAAATGCTGCCCAGGCTGTCGGTGGTGCTCACCTTCGTGGTGGTGCTGATCGCAGCCATCAGCCTGTTCAGCCACAAGCTGGGGCTGGAGCGCGGGCTGTCGGTGGCGCTGTTCCCGATGGTGATCCTGACCATGACCATCGAACGCCTGTCGATCACCTGGGAAGAGCGCGGCGCCAACCACGCACTGAAAGTGGCGATCGGCACGCTGTTCGCGGCATCGCTGGCGCACATCATCATGAGCGTGCCGGAGTTGATCTACTTCGTGTTCACCTTCCCGGCGATCCTATTGATTCTGGTGGGCTTCATGCTGGCCATGGGTCGTTATCGCGGCTACCGCCTGACCGAACTGGTGCGTTTCAAGGCCTTCCTGAAGGCTGACCAGTAATGTTCGGTTTCTGGAAGACCTGGAAGGCCCTCGAAGCGCGCGGGATCATGGGCATCAACCGGCGCAACGCCGACTACGTGCTCAAGTACAACAAGCGCAGCCTGTATCCGCTGGTGGATGACAAGATCATTACCAAGGAGCGTGCGATGGCCGCCGGCCTGCATGTGCCGGAGATGTACGGGGTGATTTCCACCGAAAAAGGCATCGACAAGCTCGACGAGATCATCGGCGGGCGCAGTGACTTCGTGATCAAACCGGCCCAGGGCGCCGGCGGTGACGGCATCCTGGTGGTGGCAGACCGTTTTGAGGGGCGCTATCGCACAGTGTCGGGCAAGATCATCAGCCATGAAGAAATCGAACACCAGATTTCCAGCATCCTCACCGGCCTGTATTCCCTGGGCGGCCACCGCGACCGCGCGCTGATCGAATACCGCGTGGTGCCTGACCAGATCTTCAAGAGCATCAGCTACGAAGGCGTGCCGGACATCCGCATCATCGTGCTGATGGGCTACCCGGTGATGGCCATGCTGCGCCTGCCGACCCGTCAGTCCGGCGGCAAGGCCAACCTGCACCAGGGTGCAATCGGCGTGGGCGTGGACCTGGCCACTGGCCTGACCCTGCGCGGCACCTGGCTAAACAGCATCATCACCAAGCACCCCGACACCACCAACGCCGTGGACGGCGTGCAGTTGCCCAATTGGGACGGTTTCATGAAGCTCGCGGCCGGCTGCTATGAGCTGTGCGGGCTGGGCTACATCGGTGTGGACATGGTGCTGGATCAGGAGAAAGGCCCGCTGATCCTGGAGCTGAATGCGCGGCCGGGATTGAACATCCAGATCGCCAACGATTGCGGTTTGACCCTGCGCACCCATGCCGTGGAAGCGCAGCTGGAAACCCTGAAAGCCGATGGCGTGACGGAAACGCCGGAAGAACGGGTGAGGTTTGTGCAGGAGATGTTCGGGCATATTCCGCCCGTGGAAGGCTGACCGCCAACACAATGTGGGAGGAGGCTTGCTCCCGATCGCATTGTGTCAGTCGGTTCATCTGTCACTGATCCGCCGCCCTCTCGAGCAAGCCCCTCCCACACTGAACGGGTCGTCTGCGGGCAATTGCCTCTAGGAGCAAATCCTACGCCGGACTACAATCCCCTCCCCCGCGCCTTGGCTGATCCACCCCGCATGTCGACCTGCTCCGTTTACCCGTTGCCCTACCAGGCAAATCCCGCCCAGTACTTTGCGGCGATCCGCCATGCACCCGGCGCGGTGCTGCTGGACAGCGGCCGGCCGACAGCCGAGCGCGGGCGATATGACCTCCTGAGCGCCTGGCCGCAGGCCACCCTCACGGTATCGCCGGATGAAAGCGGCAGCGATTTCCTGCAACGCTTGCGCAAAAACCTTACCCGGTTAGGTGAAGCGAACGTGCCCGACGGTTATGAATTACCGTTTGCCGGCGGGCTGATCGGCTATTTGAGCTATGACTTCGGCCGCCATCTGGAGCAGATGCCGCAGTTGGCCGCGGACGACCTGCACCTGCCGGACGCACGCCTGGGCCTGTATGCCTGGGCGCTGGTCAGTGATCACCTGGTGCAGACCAGCCAACTGGTGTTTCACCCGACTCTGGCAGAGAGCGAACGGCAACGCCTGATTGCCGTATTCAGTCAGCCGGTCGTGGCCTCAACCGCCAGTTTCAAGCTGCGTGGCCCCATGGCAGCGGACCTCAGTGCCGAGGCCTATCAGCACGCCATCGCGCGCATCCACAGCTATATCCAGGCCGGCGACTGCTACCAGGTCAACTTCGCACAGCGCTTTCGCGCGCCCTGCCTGGGCGATCCCTGGGCGGCCTATTGCGCCCTGCGCGAGGCGTGCCCGACGCCGTTCTCCGGCTTCCAGAGCCTGCCGGATAATGGCGCGGTGCTGAGCCTGTCACCGGAACGCTTTGTCAAAATCAGCCAACGCCAGGTCGAAACCCGGCCGATCAAAGGCACCCGGCCGCGCGGCCTTACGCCCGAGGAAGATGCAGCCAACGCCGCCGAACTGCTGGCCAGCCCCAAGGATCGTGCCGAAAACCTGATGATTGTCGACCTGCTGCGCAACGACCTCGGCCGCAGTTGCCGCACCGGGTCGGTGAAGGTGCCGGAACTGTTCAGCCTCGAAAGCTACCCCAACGTGCACCACCTGGTGAGCAGCGTGACCGGCGAGCTGGCAAGCGACAAGGACGCCCTCGACCTGATCGCGGGCAGCTTCCCCGGCGGCTCCATCACCGGCGCACCGAAGATCCGCGCAATGCAGATCATCGACGAGCTGGAGCCCACTCGACGCGGTTTGTACTGCGGCTCGCTGGTGTACCTGGACGTACGTGGCGAGATGGACAGCTCGATCGCCATTCGTAGCCTGCTGGTCAAGGACGACCAGGTGTGCTGCTGGGGCGGCGGCGGGATTGTGGCCGACTCGCAGTGGGAGGCGGAGTACCAGGAGTCGATGACGAAGGTACGGGTTTTGTTACAGACGCTGGAAAATCTGTAGTCCCCCCGGCAATCCGGCCTCTGACCTCACGAAGCGCGAAGCACGAAAAAGCCTGAATCAGTACGCGGATGGACGACCTGCCGGCACGCCTATAGCGTCGACGGCTACTGCCTATACGCGCCGGTGAAGGATCACATATGCGACTGCTTACTCGTGAGAATTTGTTTCCGGAGTTGCATCTCCACCTGCCCATGCCTAACATCTCCCAAATCGGGAGGTCTGCACGATGCGAATAATCGCGTTATCAACCTTGCGACGGTTCTGGGAAAGCCACCCAAACCATGCCGACGCGAGGACGCCTTTGGTCGAACTGTATCGGTACATGGAGAACGCTACCTACCCGACACCACAGGCACTGAAGGCAACCCTCAGAACAGCGAGCATTCTCAAGGCCGGCAGGGTCGTCTTCAACGTAGGCGGCAACAAATATCGAGTCATCATGGCCATCGATTATCAGCGCCAGCTTGGGTTCATACGTTTTGTAGGCACTCACGCGCAATACGATCAAATCAACGCGGAGACCGTGTAATGAACATTAAACCCATTCATTCCTCTGAAGACCTGACCGCCGCGCTCGCGCGGGTGGAACAGCTATGGGGAGCGCAGATCGGCTCACCCGAGGGCGACGAACTGGAAATTCTTGCCGTGCTCATCGAGAAGTACGAAGCGGAACATTTCCCCATGCCGGCGTCGGATCCAGTGGAAGCGATCAAATTTCGCATGGAGCAAATGGGCCTGACGGCCCGCGACCTGGAGCCCTTTATCGGCACCAGCGGGCGGGTCTCGGAAGTATTGAATCATAAGCGCAAGTTGAGCCTGGCCATGATCAAGCGCCTGCACGATGGCCTGAGCATTCCTTATGAGCGGCTGCTGGCAGGCGTTTGAGCAGAACGGGCTTCACATCAGGACCGCCGAATGCCCGCAGCCAGTTGGCGGGCCCGATGGCTCAAGCGCAGCGCCGCACCCCGGGGCTGATTTTGATACCATCGCTCCCCTATAGAGCGCTCAGCGCCACTGACCTGTAGGAACCGTCCTGATGAACCAAGCCTTCGACGTCGTTGAACTCGCCACGACCTATGCCAACAAGTCTGCCCAGGACATTCTCAAGCTGGCTTTCAGCCAGTTCGGTGATGACCTGTGGATTTCCTTCAGCGGTGCCGAAGACGTGGTGCTGGTGGACATGGCCTGGAAGCTGAACAAGAACGTCAAGGTGTTCAGCCTCGACACCGGCCGCCTGCACCCGGAGACCTACCGGTTTATCGAGCAGGTACGCGATTTCTACAAAATCGACATCGAACTGATCTCGCCGGACCAGAGCAAACTGGAACCCTTCGTCAAGGAAAAGGGCCTGTTCAGCTTCTACCGCGACGGCCATGGCGAGTGCTGCGGCATACGCAAGATCGAACCGCTGCGCCGCAAATTGTCCGGCGTCAGCGCCTGGGCTACCGGCCAGCGCCGCGACCAGAGCCCCGGCACGCGCAGCCAGGTGGCCGCACTGGAAATCGACACGGCCTTTTCCACCCCGGAACGCACCCTGTACAAGTTCAACCCACTGGCGCAGATGACCAGTGAGGAAATCTGGGGCTATATCCGCATGCTGGAGCTGCCGTACAACAGCCTGCATGAGCGCGGATTTATCAGCATTGGCTGCGAGCCGTGCACGCGCCCGGTGTTGCCGAATCAGCATGAGCGCGAAGGTCGCTGGTGGTGGGAAGAGGCAACGCAGAAGGAATGCGGGCTGCATGCCGGGAATATCATCAGCAAGGCTTGAGGCGACGTCTGTCACTCATCAAGGAGGTTTCATGCGCATCCTCGTGGTCAACGTCAACACCACCGAATCCATCACCGACGCCATCGCCCAGCAGGCGCGGACCGTGGCCTCTCCGGGCACGGAGATCGTCGGACTCACCCCGTACTTTGGCGCCGAGTCGGTAGAAGGCAACTTCGAAAGCTACCTGGCGGCCATTGCGGTGATGGACCGGGTGATGGCCTACGACCAGCCGTTCGATGCGGTGATCCAGGCCGGCTATGGCGAGCATGGCCGCGAGGGGCTGCAGGAATTGTTGAACGTGCCGGTGGTGGACATCACCGAAGCGGCCGCCAGCACGGCGATGTTCCTGGGCCATGCGTATTCGGTGGTGACCACCCTGGACCGCACCGTGCCGCTGATTGAAGACCGGCTGAAACTCGCCGGCTTGTATCAGCGTTGTGCGTCGGTGCGTGCCAGTGGCATGGCGGTGCTGGAACTGG
Source organism: Pseudomonas sp. PvP025 (assembly GCF_017832155.1). NCBI lineage: Bacteria > Pseudomonadati > Pseudomonadota > Gammaproteobacteria > Pseudomonadales > Pseudomonadaceae > Pseudomonas > Pseudomonas sp. PvP025. Next base: position 2,542,784 of record NZ_JAFIBJ010000001.1, read on the forward strand.
AAGAGGATCCGCTGGCCGCCATGGAGGCCATCGTGCGCCAGGCGCAATTGGCGATTGCCGAAGACAAGGCCGAAGTCATCTGCCTGGGCTGTGGCGGCATGGCGGGCCTGGACGAACAGATCCGCCAGCGCACCGGCGTGCCGGTGGTGGACGGCGTGACGGCGGCGGTGACGATTGCCGAGGGCCTTGTGCGCCTGGGCTTGTCGACGTCAAAGGTACGCACCTACGCGACGCCAAGGCCGAAGAAAATCATCGGCTGGCCGGGCACGTTCAGCCGCTGAAGAACGACGGTGCCTGTTCAGGGCAGAGGCGGCAGGCCGTAGGCAGCCAGGTCGAAGTCCGCCAGCTTGCGGATGATCTGGTCGGCATGCTGGTATTTGCTGTCGGCCATGGCTTCATCGGGCACCGCAATGGCCGTCATCTGCGCAGCTTTGGCGGCCGTGACGCCGAACGGCGAATCTTCGAACACCAGGCAATCCTGCGGCGCCACACCCAGGCGGCGGGCGGCAGTGAGAAAGATGTCCGGCGCGGGCTTGGCGGCACCGACTTCCGGGTCGTCAGCCGTGACGATGGTGTCGAACAGGCCAAACCATTCGCGGTGCAAGGTGGTCTTGTGGCCAAACGAGTTTCGCGACGAACTGGTGCCCACGGCAATCGGAATGTCATGCGCCTTCAAATGCCGCACCAACGCCTCGGCGCCGGGCATGCCCAAAGCCTTGGGAAAACGCTCGCTCATCAGCGGCTCGCGGATCTCCAGGAACTCGGCCGGAGTGATCGGCAGGTCCAGCGCCTTGACGACGTAATCCGCCAGATCCTGTGAACCGCGCCCGATGATGTGCTGCTTGATCCCCCAGTCATAGGTGCGGCCATAGCGCTCAGCGATGATCTGCGTGACTTCGGTGTAGATGCCTTCAGTGTCCAGCAGCAAACCGTCCATATCGAAAATCACGGCCTTGATCGGGACAGCGGTACGCGGTGCACTCATCGGAGAAGGATCCTGGGGACTGACTGGAGGGATGCAGCACAATAGCGGCCACGCTTGCCTGCAAGCAACCCTTTAGACTGTAGGTTCTCCCCTTACAGAGTGATCCACGATGCTCTACCGTCTGGCCGCCGATGGCCTCGTGCTGTTCCACCTGTGTTTCATCCTGTTCGCGCTGTTCGGCGGGCTGCTCGCCTTGAAATGGCGACCGATCCTCTGGTTGCACCTGCCGGCAGCCGCGTGGGGCGTTGTTGTCGAGGTGCTTCATCTGCCCTGCCCGCTGACCCGCTGGGAAAACCTGTTTCGCCACCTGGCCGGGCAGGACGGCTACGGCGGGGGCTTTGTCGAGCGTTACATCCTCACGCTGATTTACCCGGCCGGGCTGACGCCGCAGATTCAACTGGGCCTGGGTGCCTTGGTACTACTGGTCAATATCGCGGTGTATGGGCGAATTTTCCGACGTTACGGACAGGCTTGAGACAGCCTCGCCAGTGAAGAATCAGACTCCCTCAGTTCGTTTGTAGCCGCCCCCCATGTCAGAAGCTTTCGAAGTCCCCAGCCCCCACGAAAAGCACATCGAACACACCACAGAACATGCCCACGGCCGCGGAGACAGGTTCGCCAGCCGCATCGCCGTGATGACCGCGCTGATGGCCACCCTCGGCGCCATGCTCAGCTATCAGGCCGGCTCCACCGAGAGCGAAGCCGCGATGGACAAGAACAACGCCGCCATCTTCAAGACCGAAGCGGCCAACCAGTGGAATTACTACCAGGCCAAATCCAGCCGCCAGAATCTGGCCGAACTGGCCACGCACATCCCCGGTGTCGACGTCGCCCACTACAGCGACGAAATCCAGCGCTATAAAGGCCAGAAGGAGGAAGTACGCAAGCAGGCGGAAAAACTTGAAGCCACCTCCAGGGAATGGAATGACAAGTCCGAGGAGGCCCTGCACCAGCACCACCGCTGGGCACAGGCGATGACCGCGATCCAGATCGCGATTTCGTTGGCGGCGATTACCTTGCTCACGCGCAAGGAATGGCTCAAGCGCCTGTCGTATACCGCCGGCGGCGTGGCCGTGATACTCGGCAGCCTGGCCTGGTTGCATCTCTGATTGAAGGCGTGACGCGCCTTGTGGCGAGCGGGCTTGCCCTAATGCCGTTCAGTTAAGCGCAGATTCCCTGTGGCGAGCAGGCTTGTCCTGCGTTGGGCTGCGCAGCAGCCCCAAAGCCAGGCGCTGAGCCGTATCAGGTACACCGCATTTTGCTCGATGGGGGGCGCTTCGCACCCCAACGCGGGGCAAGCCCGCTCGCCACAGAAACCCAGGAAATTTCCCACGACGGATTTCAATCCGGCCTTTACGCCATTAGAGTGTCGCGCCTTCGAGAATTGAATCTCGATATTCAGCCCATGGAGTTACCCGTGAAGTACGCCCGTCAAGCAGTTGCAGCAGCCGTTCTCGGCTTCACCCTCGCCGGCTGCACCGGCACCGCCATCAAATCCCCGCAATACGACAGCAGCCAGTACACCGTACTGGGCCACAGCGAAGCCAGCGCCACCGGCATCATGCTGTTCGGCATCATCCCGATCGGCCAGAACAGCCGCTTCGTGCGTGCACAGACCGCCGCCATCCAGGCCAAAGGCGGTGATGCGCTGATCAATACACAAATTCAGGAGAAGTGGTTCTGGGCGTGGGTATTGAGCGGCTATACCACGAAGATTTCGGGTGATGTGGTCAAGTTGAAGGCTGCGCAGTAAGCAGGAACCGTCAGAGTCATTACTCTGGCAAGCGACGTATCATGGGCCAGACCTCAGAGGACGGCCCATGGTTTTGCGAGCTGCCTGAACGCGCCTTTTCAAGGGCCAGAAACTACAAAACCCCTGATTTCTCTCGAAACCAGGGGTTTTGTTTACATCAAATTTGGCGGTGAAGGAGAGATTCGAAACTACCCGCAACGCTCCCTCAATTTCTAAAGTGCCCGGTTTAAGGGGCCTGTAGCGGTGTTGCGTCGTCGAAAAAAAGACATTTTTAGTCCCATGGTAGTCCCATGGGTTTTGCACCAAGTTAGTGCAGGTCAGCCGTAGAGTGGACAAAAACCGCATCCGAGCCGATTTATGTTGAGGCCTGGGAAAAAGGTAATATTGGTAATGCCGATGAAAATATTGGATAAAACCCTTTATATTCAATGAGTTGAAAGATATTTTAGAAGGTAATAATTTGGTAACTTATAGGTTAGGTCATTACCTTTTCACTTGGTAATTCCTCTCCCCTATAATCCCTAGCAAAACCGGGCACTTCGGCGAATATTACCTTTGCCATTACCAAATATTACCTCTCCAGGTAATGCGCCAAACCTACGGATTACGGGGGCTGCAGCAAGATTTACGCCCTGCCTAACCAAAATTACCTTTTTCCCAGCCCTGGTTCCAAAATAGCCCCCAATTGGGCGTGTCCTGGTGCGGCGACCAGCCCGTGAATTCACCATAGGAGACTTGATATGGCACATGAGTATTCTCTCTCAGATGTACTTGAGAGGATGTACGAAAATCAGCTGGCCCTTGAAGCATCTGTAATGGAGCTGACATTGCGGCTCGAAACACAAGGCTCAATAGATACCGGTGAAAACGTACGCGGCGCCTTGGAAACGATTGGCGAGAATGCAGGGCATATCAAGCAAGGTCTGGCCCGCCTCAAGAAACGAGGAGCCAATTAGGCTCGTGCCAGTTTGTGAAATTCTCCCACACCGCCGAGCCCCTTATAGCTCACGGCCTACGGCCGGATCTCGATGCAATGGAAAGCAGTTCCATGCACTGAAAAAATGGATATGTCTCGTTCTGGAAAGTCGCTACCTTTCTGGATTTTCACTCGTCCCGCCCAGTGATACCGGGACGGCAGCCCTTTCCTTTGGTTCTCCAGGACCTCACGTCGTTTTGTAACCACGCTGCACTTCTTAGCAAAACTTAGCATTTTGTGAAATTGTCTTTTCCTAAAGCGAGCCCGCGGTACGCCTGGCCTGCAGCGCTGAATGCACCACCCTTAACCTTTGCACAAAAAACGGACGTAGAGCCCGTCGGCGGGAGGGGGATAAGTGTTTTTTTGGTCAGTTTTTTTGCGGTGCGCTTTTTTATAGCAGGCCTAGTCACTTTGGCCGTGGCTACTCGAAGCTGGTGGCCGAGAGCCAAGCTCGGCTGGGCTAACACAATGTGCTAGTAGCGCAGCTATCACCGTAGATGCTGTCGAGTAGCTACAGGGAAGCTAATTCAACTGCACTGCACAGGCGCCACGTAGAGGCTAGAGACGAGAACAAATGATCCCGGTAGGAGTTGACGTATCCTGATGCGATCACTATAGTGATCGCCTTGGGACGCCATGAGTCCTGAAAAAACCGACATCAACAGCTTAGGAGTTAAACCCATGCAACCTACCACCCCTGTTCAACGCGCCTCCTGCTTCTCAACGTTACTCGCCCTTATTCTCAAGGACATTCGGCTCGAACGTAATGTTCATCAGGCATACATTGCTCAAGCCATTGGAAAAACGCCTAGCGCGTGGGGGAAAATCGAGTCAGCTCAGTCGCCTTTGCAAATGGACAGCTTTTTTGGCGCATGTTATGCACTGGCTATGCACCCCTCACAGGTCATGCAATTGGCAGAACGCCTGGTTCCGGTCTTCAACCGCTACAACTGGTATTTCCAGTCTGCGCATCTCGGCGAAGAAGATGAACTGGTTCCGCTGCTGCAACAGTACTACGCCAGCTCAGGCTATGAAGCTTTGAAAAGCCGTCCGTTGCATCGCACCAGTATTTTGACCTTTGGCAGCTATTTCAACTCTGCTGAGCCGACAGTAGTTCACTACTGCAGTATTCCACAGGCGAAGGACTGGATTGATAGCGGAGCACTTCCTTCTCAACCTACTATGCCCGGTCAACCGCCACTGCCTTTGAATTTGGTGACGACAGCTGTGGCTGGAAAAAACAGTTAAATGTGTGTCAGTTGAGCACCTGCATGCCACTTGAACGGTTGAACGGAAAACCCCTAATTCAGATCTGATGTTAATATTACTCATAACGGCGCTTCCTAACTGTTGGAGTGCGCCTTTTTTCTGCTCAAAAATCTTGATGCAGAAGTGGCAGACCGACAGCTATAACGAAGAATATAGTTTGGCCTCGGCTTTCGTTGAATCAATCAGGGATACTTGGTTCAAGCGGACGGTTCTTTGGCTTATGCCTATGAAGCGCTTCTGAATCAGGAGAGCGATAGGCAAACTTCTTATACATATGCTGATCACACCGATGCGGTACAACGGCGTGGCTTTGAGCTCCCTGAAAAAAAGGCGTTACCCGGCGGTTAAGGGAGACGTCCTTGTAAACGCCCAACTCTAGTCGGCGGTAGGTCGTGGTTCAAACGTAGCGAGAGTATCCAAGGGAATGCCACTCAAACCGTATCTGCTAACTTTGCTGCAGAAAACCACGCTGTCTGGAATGGCGCCGACAGGTTTTGTTTTAAGCGGTATTGAGTACGTCGACGGATGTGCTTACGCGCAGCCTTGGTGGTGTCGGCTAGGCTAAATAGATGCACTACAGTCGAGATAAACGTATAATTTTAAAGCCGCCATTCGACGACCTTATAAAATTCACACTATCGTTACTTGCGAGTAACCGAGATTAAGCCTGTACGTATTACCGCATCCTTCACATTTAAAACGATCCCAAACCTTTTCTATCGATACATGCATAAACGAGCCACATGTACACTTATAAATTAATCTACGAGCAGGCTGCAGAACTTGGACTCCGTCGTCCAGAGTGACTTTTTTCCAAAGTAATCCACACCCCCGATTACCACACCTTACCAGTTCATCATCTTCAAACTCGGACTGACCTATGAAAATCGTTTTTCCGCAATCACACTCTGCATTAATAGTACTTTTAAAAGCCAATACAATGGTTGCAGAAAGCACGCGCTCAATATCTGAAATAATATTATTCAACTTCTCCTTATCAATTACTTTCTCCAAATCCTTTATTTTTTTGGGAGCATGCAAATACGATCCAAGTTTATTATAGTGCTTTCTAAATACCCCCCATGGAATTGCTTTTGCGTTACCACCGGGAGCCCATTCTTCAGGTATTTCATCAGGGGCATTAGTTAGGCCGATGCTTAACTCACTATCTTGGTCGGACCCTGGACTGAATGAAGCAAGCAACTTGATAATTCGATCTGGCTTCCACTCTCGCACAACACTTCCGGGAATTTCCTCTCCGTATTGTTCAAGTTGGCGATATGCTATTATCTCAAGACAGAATCTTAGCTCAAGGCAAGCATATTTAATTGAATGACTTTCTGATCCTGAAAGTATTTTTTTTGCACGGCTCAGATAATCCCCTGCCCCATATAGATCCATGTGCACACTCCATTAGCCAGATTTTCGTTCCATTTGTTAGACCTTAATATAAACCTATTGCGTTATTTCCTTCAAATCATCGGAAAATTGTGCGGCTGCTGCAGAATTAGCAACAAAAGCAGCAGCGTTGCCCGGTACTGGTGTCGGACCGTGGGTGTGTCTTGCCAGTTGAGAGTTCATCTGCTGTACCAGATCGAGCAAATCGCAAAGCACCTGCAGCACATTCACCCCCTCGGATCCCAACCAGGTTTTGGGCGCGACTAGTCGCTGACTGACCGTCGCCACGCTCTTACGCAGCCCCTGAATCCTTTCCTCCATATCGCCGCCGACCGTGGCGTTGTGCTTCTGCCCCACCACCAGGTTCAAGTCCCGCCCGGTCGCCTGGTGCATATCGTCCACCGCAGCCAGGCTGGCAGATCCGCCCGACAACAGCTTGAGCGCGCCCAGGGCCTCGATCGTCTTGATACCACCCACTGACTCAGTGGAATGGTCGTCCACCGTCCTGGTGTGATTCTGGAACGTCTCCTTATTCCCTAGTGCCTCAACTTCCCGCTCGATCGCCTTGTCGCGGATCTTGCCGTCCGTTTGGCGCAGCCAGTTGCCGTCCGCGTCGACACGCTGCTGACAGGCCTCGCTGTGCTGCCACACTTGGTCACCCTTCGGCACGCTCGGCATGCTCAGTCCGTGGGGCAGAATGGTTTGGATATAGGGTTTGTTCGGCAGCCCATAGGCAAAGCACACCACTACTTGGGTGCCCTCCTCCGGGAATGCATAGATGCCCATTTCCTCGCCGCCGGTGGGCAGGGGTAGCGGTACGCCGGCCAGGATCGGCAGCTTGGGATCTGGCTCGCCGTCCGGCCCCATGACCTCAATGTCCACCGCATAGCGCGGCCGGAAGTCGTCACAGATGCCGGCGCCGGCCGGGGCGTCGGCCACCGCAACAACACGGGCAAAGCGTGGCAGGTGGTAACCGCCGGTGAGTTCGGGAAATTGTCGTTCTACGCTGCGGCGGATTGCGTCGTCCATCGGATGGCCATCTGGTTGTCGATGAGCGCCACACTTGTGATGCGCTCGCCGTGGTTGATCGTTGCACCTGGGCGCAACCCGGGAAGGGCTGCAATCATTGCGCTTTGGTTGCCCTGGTAGTCGTCGAACAGTTCCACCGGCAGCTGCAGCGGCGCGCGAACGCCAAAGAAGCTGTCAGCCCAACTGCCCACGAACACCTCCCCGTCACCCTGCTGCTGCCAGATGAAGTCGGGGATATTGAAAACCCGGGCCAGACTGTCCATGGCTTGATAGCCGGCAGCCAGGCTGTAGAAGAACGGCGCTTTCACGCTGGCGTAGGGCTGATCCGGGACGCGGAACCGCAACCCGGTGTGCTGACCGATCTCAACCAGCACGGCCCGAAGATCGACATGGCGAAGGTTCAGCGGCAGCGGGTTGGCAAGGATCGCGGCCAGCTCGCGGCAGAACAGCACCTGCTGGCCGCTGCTGGCCGTGGTAGAGCGTTCGACGTAACCAATGAAGTGTCGCTGCAGCGTATTGCCGTTATAGCCAATATCGAGCGTCACCAGACCCTTGACCGGCGCCGAGGCTTGAATGGTGAATGTCGCCCGCCCGGGGCTCTTTGCATCCAGCCGTACTTCGTTTTTGACCAGCACGTACGGCTGGCCGTTGATAGCCAATTCCTTGTGCAGTTTCATATCTGCGGGCTCCCGCCCAACCAGGTGTCTACCTTTTTCAAGGTCGCTTCAAATCCTGTCAGTTCCTCCGGGCCACCAGGTGAGTCGCCACCGGCACCGCCGGCACCACCGACCGCTGCGCCCGGGCCAGACTGCGCCGTCACCGCGTTGCCCGATCGCCGGCCCTCGACTTTCTCAGGGTTCGACAGTTTTTCGGTCAGGGTGAACTGGATCAGCCAGCCACGCAGGTTGTCGTCCTCCCGGGCGCTGACGCCCTCGGTGAATGTCACCTGGCGCATGCCGAACGCGGCGGCGGTATCGTTGACGATGCGGTAGGTCTTGAGCTGGCCACCGCCCTCAGTGGCTTCCACCAGGCGCATCAGGTCGCGCAGTTGCACCTGGTCAACAAATGGAATCATCAGGCTGACCGTCAGGGTTTTGGGCTTAAAGCCCTTGTGGCCCTTGTCAGTGTTGCTGGTTTGCCCTGACAAATCGTCGCTCTCAATGCGCAGATTGCCGGTGACTTTCAGGTTCTTCCCGCGAACCTCTTGCCCGTCGAGTAGCAGTGTCATAGGCCCACCAACTCACGAACAAAGCTCAAGCCCTTTTCAGATCCTACCAGCAGCGCGCCGGCGCACAGCACCCATTCATGTCCTGGGGCATCACCAGTCAGCAGGGCCTGGCGCAGCTCAACAGAATTACCTGGGCCAATCAGACGTGCGCGCATGCTGCTATCGGCGTTACTGCCAGCGAGCGAGGCTTTAAGGTCGGCCACCTGCTGATCACGGCTCCGTTGCTGGTCGGCTTTGCGGGTGGCCAACGCTGATAGGTCAGCCATGGGCGAACGGTCGGCGGCGTAGCCTTCCAAGACTGCGATCTGGCCGGCCATGGATTGCTGTGCGGCTTTCACCACCGTGCAACGCTCCAGCGGCAGCGCTTGCCAGCGCGGCAAAGCGCCGGCGGCTGGGATCTCCCACTTCTCCGTCTCCAACTTGGACAGGTGCCGTGCACGGCGCTCAGCCCGCACCAGGTCCGGCATCGGCAACAGCGCATTGAAGCGCGCCAGACTCTCGGCCAACTGATCAAATCGGGTGGCCAGGAACATCAAGCACAGCGCGAACTGAGGGCCATCCGGCCGGCCGGTGTCGCTCACATCTACCAGTTTGCCGGCCAGATGCTGCAACAGGTTCGGTGCCGACAGGAAACGCTGGTAGCCACGGCCCTGGCCAACTCCACTTTGAAATGGCGTCACCACTAAACACGCCGGGGCTTCGCCCGTCTGCTCGGCGAGCGCCGTGCGGCCTGCAGCGATCGGCGCCTTGGCAGCCTCTCCAACCGGCCCTGGGCTGGTGGTGGTTTTACCGTTGAGATCGTCCAGCCGCTTGGTGGTGCCCGCCAGCTCGTTGCCGGCCAGGCCGTGAGCATGTGACAGATCGCTCATCCACTGAGTGGCTTGCTCGGGCCAGCGCATTTTGACCGCGCTCCAGGTCATGCCGGCGGCGCCCATTGAATGGCCTTCATTACCTTAAGCTTTTTGCCCTTGAGCGCAGTGGCCAAGTCCTGCTTGAGGTTATCGGCGTGCTGCAGCGCCGACTGCTTAAAACGCACGAGATCCTGACCTACCTGGTGCAACTGTGCCGCCGTGTGAGGTCGGAATCCTTTGACCTGGTCAGCGTCAAAACAGGCGTAGCTGGCGTCCAGGCCACTCAACACCATGCCCGTCAGATTGATTTGGTCATCCATCTGGCTGTTATATCGGTGCGGCTCACCCAGCGCACTGGACATAAAACCGGACTCGATATGGCTATTACAGCCAGCGTTGATCTCCTGCAGTTTCTGTTCGTACAGCGTGGCCAGAATGGCACCGATATCGTCCACCCACTCGCCATTCTTCCAAACCTGATCAGCTCCTGGTTTTTTCACGGTGTAACCGCTGGGGATCGGGCCGAGGCCGGTGACGGTCAGAGGCTCGCCCGTAGTGATGCTGTAGACAATCAGGCCGTCGAAATACTCTACCAGGCTCCACTTGCCGCCGCTCCAGCAAGCCGCTTTGTTGGCCGGAATCTTCGGCGGTGCTGTCTCTACGCACCCACCTGGAATCAGAAAAACACCTGGCTCCAGGGGCGATTCTTCGGCTTCGGCCAGGCCGACATAGAGGCCCAATTGATTGGTTTGGTAGACCGTTTTAGTGTTCATGTTGGACCTCAGTATTTGATGCAATACACCATGGCAACGTTGACCGGGCGTGCTTCGATACCACCCGATGCGTCGACTGTGATGTTGTGATTGTGGGCGCCGGCGGATCCGCTGTTTGCCGAAAGCGAGGCGCCTACCGAGTAGTGCCCACCGCCCTGGCCGGTGGTGATGTTGAGCGCGATCGGCCAAATGCCGTGACTGTGGGCGCCCTGTACATCGCTAGACGCACTGTGCGTGTGGCTGGCGTTCTGACTGCCCTGCAGGGTCCCCAGTCCTCGATTAGCATCGAGTCCGCGACTGTCGTCCCAACCACGCAAGAATGTGCCGCGAAGGTCTGGCAGATTGAACGTATTAACGCCGTCCCCTGCCCCGTAGCTCGTGCCAATCTGCGCGAACAAAGCCCCGTACGTGATCCGAGACACCGCTGCGCCATTCGCTTTGAAAAAGCCCGGCGGAGGGGTCGCCATCGCAAACGCCACGATCGTTCCTGGAGGCACGATGCTGGAAGGATTGAGGTTGCCGCTGTGCCATAGCTCACGTGTGGGCGTCCAGTTGCCCGCGTTGTTCACTGATCGAATGAGCGCCCGGGGCTCAGGCGTTCCCTGCTGCAGACCGATCTGACCCGCGTAGGCACTGCTCCCATAGGGAATATTCAGGACGCTGACATACTGCTCAAAGGTCGTTTGCCCTGCGCCAAAATAGTGAAATCCGCCTGGCAAGCCGATGGTGTCGATCGGGCTCAGCGCCGCGCTGGACGATGCCAAACCGCATTTTCCGGTCTGGATGGCGTCAGTGATGCCATAGCCAGCAAGCGTTGTGGCCTTGTCTGCTTTCACCGCTGGGGTGAAGTTATGAGCGGTCCAAATCGGAAGACCTTTCCACTGCAGTACACCGCTTACGTCCATCGCAAGATCGCCGGCAACCACACCGCCCCAGTGAAATTGAATACGTGGGGCGTAGTCGAAGTTGTTCTGCGTATCGGTGACCAACATGGCTTCCCGGATTTCTAACGCGCCGGTATAGAACTCCCTCCCGGGTGCAGGCGCATATAGCTGGGGCCGCTTGCTGGTAAGCCCCAGCGGCAACGCGTTGGTAATGCCGTACCCTTCAAGGGTCGTAGGCTTGCCGCTGCTGATCTTCGACCAGTCCAACGTGGGCACATCGCTCGGCTGGAGATATTCGCCACTGACCACCAAGCCTTTCGAGTTGACCGTTACCTTGGTGTATTTCCAGGCGGCGACGATATCCGGCATCGTCAGCCGGATATCAACGTCTGCAGTGCCATCAAAGTCCACGCTGCCGGCGCCGGCGCCGCTGATCGATAGCTTTCTCGCGGTTTCCAACTGCTTCGCCTTGCCCACCGGCGTAGTGCCGTTGATCAGCTTTTTGATCGCGTCCTGCAGCGCCAAACGAACGGCGTTAACCGCCCTGGTCGTAGCCAAAATCAAGCTGTCGTTGGTGGTATCGTCGTCGCTGATCGCATTCGGCAGATTGCCCAGGCCCACATCGCCCTTGGTCGTCGCACGAGCGCGCAGGCTCTGATAATCACCGTTGCGCGCAGCCAGGTGTTGAATCAGCGGCCCATTGATGGCCTCAACCGTCCGGCGATCGCTCACTGCCGAGGCGGTCAGATCGGCCAGGGGCACGCAGTAGACCTGGGCACCGTCAGAGGTCACATAGTCGACTTGGTCCGGCGCGAACACCACTTTCCAAGAGGCCACCACATCGTTCAGCTCCCGACGCAATGAAACCTGCAGCCAGCTCTGAGTGGGAATTTGTGCCGGCACAACTGGCGAGACCTTGGCCAGCTCGATGCGTACACCTTCGATGTACGCCACGCCTGGATTCAGCTGGTAGGCAGATCCCACCTTTTCAACTTGAAACGCACTGCCAAAAAAGCAGGCACGGCCAAACACATCCCGGTTACTCAGGCGCTCACGCTCATCAATGCCTTTGAGGCGCACGGTGAAGTCATGCTGCCAGGTACTGGCATCAATGGTGATGCCGGTGAGTGCCTGGGCACCATCAAACACCACCAAGATGTTGCGGGTTACGTTGTTGCCCAGTTGCAGCGGGGGAATGTTCTTGCGCTTCTGCTGCAGCGGCACGTAGGCCACGGCCAGCAACACGTTCTCGGCAGTCTCAAGGCCGATCCAGTTCCAATCAAAATCCCCGACATCGCTGCCCAGCATCGAGCTGTAGACCACCTGATTGGGGTTCACATACCCCACGTTTTGCTGGGGGATGGTGTAGCTGTGCACGATCTGCGCGGCCGGGGGCTTCGCGGCGGCACGATTGACGGGTGCGTTCGGGTTCAGGTCCGGCACGTTGGCAAACACAAAGCGCACGACTTCGAGGCGTTGTTGCGATCCCATTTTCTGGGCAATCAGGCTTTCACCTGCAAGGGTAATACTGGCTCCCATGGGGGCTCCTACAGGCTGGCGATCAGCGTTTGCTGATCGTCGTTGAAGTCCACTGCGACGATGCGCAGCGATACAGGGGTGATGGTCACGAAGTCATAGCGCCGGCAGGTGCGGCCGTACTGCTGAATCAACACGCGAAGCAGCTCGGGGTTCTGCGACAGCTGCGAGTCGGAGAGACGCAGCAGCACCACGTCCCAGTCCCGATCGGCCATGCGCTCGTCAATCTCGACATAACCCACGCCCAGGCGCTGCAGGATGCGTTTGAGTCCGGCCGTGCTGCCGGCGTCAACGGCATTGATGAAGGCGTATTTCACCCGCAAGCGGTACAGGTTTTCCGGCTCGTCCTTGAAGCGGCTGATATCGCGCTGCCAGGCCAGCAGGTCGAGCACCGTCAAGTGACAGGTTTCCGCATCCATCTGCAGCAGCGGCCAGTGCAACCAGCCCTCGACCGTTTCCCACCAGGACTGCGCTGCAGCTTTCAACTTGGCCAGCTGCGGACCATCGAGCCAGAACGGCAAACCGAGCTTGATCATGGCAACACCACCTGCAGGCTGCTGATCCGTGGAATCGTCAGTTCCGACACAATGTCGGCATTGTCGAAGTGCAGCGACTCAATGCCGGCAAACTGCTGGTGGAGTTCTTCGCCCAGGCGGCTGAATGAAAAGCGCGCCTGTGGGTAGGTCAGGGTCGGCTGGTAATCGCCGGTACCGCTCTCGCGAAAGGCTGCCCGGATGAACTGCTCGACCTCGGCCTGCAGCTTGGTGCGCTGCTCGCTGGTCAGCACCGGGCGCGGCCACAGCAGCACACGCAGAGCGTGCTGCGTCTCGGGCATCACCAACACCAAAAGATCGTCGCCGTGGCCATGGTTGCCCTGGTCGCGGATATGGGCGTTAATTTGCCCCAGGTACGTCGCGGCCGGCACGTCGGCTTCAAACAGCACGTAGGCATTGGCGCTGCCTGGGCCCCGGGGCGCACCGTGCAGGAAATACACGCCATCGGGGCGCACGCCTGGAAAGGCCGCGATCATGGCGCGGTACACCGCATCGGTGTGCCACTGGTTGACCGCCGAAAACTGGTTGCGCACGCGCAAACGCAGTTGGTCGTCCGGTTCTGGATCTGCACCTGGTGCAATTAGCCAGCCGTCCGCGTTCACCACCTGGACGATGCCGGCAATGGGCACCGGTAAAATGGCGTAATAACCCGGCGCCAGGTTGTAGCCGCTGCCCACCTCCTGCGCTTGTGCGGGGATCTCCAGCTGCAGCACACCGTCCGCAAAGGTTGCCGCCTGGGTTGTGACCAGTTGATAAACGTGGCCGTTAATAGCGGCGGACTGAACCTGTATGCCGGCGGGCAGCTGCAGCACGCCGCCGGCGACGTCACGGGTAAATAGCAACATGCCCTGGGCTTTGGTCGCGCCCTTTCGCTCCACATTGACTGCCCAGGCCAGCATATCGAGCCACTTGTCTTGGGCCGTTTTCACAAAGAAGTTGGGCAGGATCGTGCCGCTGATGAAGTTGATCAGCCACAGCACCGGCTTGGTTACCAGGGCCGTGATCACCCGCCAGAACGGTGAATAGGCACTGGTGTTGCTCATCTTGCTGCCCTGGGCGGCCACTTCCTTTTCCCAAGCCTTGCGCAACCCGTCCTCGGTGATCGGAATGCCAGCGTCTGCGAGCGCCTGTTTAAAATCTACGTCGCTCACAACACCACCTCGATATCGCCGAATTTCAGCGTTTTGGCTGTGACCAGGTACTGGCCGGACCGCACCTGGTTGATCAGCGCCGTCCCGGGCACCAGGCGCTCGTCGGCCTCTACCAGCAGCTCAAGTTGCTGGATGCAGTCGCGCTGACGCAACTTGCTCCGCTCTGCCACCAGCGTGACCAGCAAGCCGCTCTCACGGATCATGTGTGCAATGTCCTGGGCGATGCTGGCCCGGTCCTCGATCAGCAAAGGCTGACGCGAGGGGTCCAGCACCAGGTCGTTTTCCACAATCAGCAGGTCGATGTAATCGCTCATCCGCCCACCGCCATGGCCAACATGCCTTCCAGCTCCAGCGGGTTCATGGTTTTACCGGTGTGAATGTTGACGTTCTCCACATGGGTGCCCTTGTTTTGGGTTTGGTTGTTGTTCTGGATGCTGGACAGCAAGCCGCCCCGGGGCACCGCGTCCGGCCGTTTGGGTGACAGGCTGGTCACTGCACTGTTGATCCGTTCCTGGCTTTGCTCGGCCTTCTCGGTGGGTTTGGGCGCTGTCACCAGGGCGGGCGGCTGCGTAGGTTGGGGAACACGCAACTGCGGCCCGATCGGCGCGGGCGTTTTCAAGACCGGCGCAGCCACCAGTGCCGGTGCCGTACGCGGCGCTTGGGGCGCGGTCAGCGGTTGCGCGACCGGCGCCGGTGTTTTCGGCACCGGTGCCAGCACGAGGGCCGGCGCTTGAGCCTGGGGCTGCAGCGTGTTGAGCGTGGGCATTGCCGGCATCGCTGCCTTTGGCTGTTCAGCCAGCACCAAAGGCGGCGCCTGGATCGGTGGCTGGGGTGCGCTGACCAACTGCGGCAGCAATGGCGCCTCGACCTGGGGCGCGCTGATTGTCGGCAGATCCGGCGCGGCCGGCATGTCACCGAACGCCGCATCGATACTCACGCCGGGGATCTTGTTCAGCATCTCGATCAAGCCATTGATCGCGCTTTTGAAGATGTTGACGATGGCATCCCATGCGGCGCTGGCCATGCTCGACCATCCGCCCATCGAGTCGAACCATTCCGACAGCGCGGTCAGTTGGCCGCTGACCCATTGGAACGCCTCGCTGTTGAGCAGCGCGCTGGTCCACTGGTCCCAATAAATGATCGCCGCCGCGACGGCCGCGACCAGAGCAACAATTCCGATCACGATCCAGGTCACCGGGTTGGCCAGCAACGCGGTGTTGACCAGCCAGATCGCGCCTTGCCACAGCAGCATGGCGCCCTTGACCAAGCCCATCCAGGCGACCATCAGCACCAGGCCGGCGACAAAACCGATCACCATGACGGTGTGGTACAGGAACATGGCCACGCTGCGCAGGCCAGCCATGGTCAGGAGTTTCCAGACGGTGACCATGCCCAGCCAGACCATTTTCGAGATGCCAACCGTCATGGTAAGCAAGGACATAGCGGCGATGATGCCGAACACCACCAGCACCGTGATGCCGATTGCGCGGGTGATATTGGGGAACAGCTGGGTCCAGCGGGTCAGCGTACTGGCGATGGCCACCAGGCGGTCCATCAGCGGGGCCAGAATCGGGATCAGTGACTGCCCGAAGGCGATACGCAGCGCCTGCACAGCGGCACCAAACTGCTGCCACGGGTCCACCATGTTTTTGGCCATGCGCTCGGCGTTCTCCAGGCCGCGCACGTTGCCAAGCTGCTCCATGCCGTTTTTCAGGCGGCCGGTGTCGCCCATCAAGGTGGTGATCAACCGCGCCGCTTCGCCACCGAAGGCGTCACGCAGCTTCTTGCCGTTGGCCTCAATAGACAGATCCCCGAACTTACCCTTGAGCTTGTCCAGGATGTCCATCATCGGCAGCAACTTGCCCTGCTGGTCGACAAAGGACATGCCGAGCTTTTCCGAGGCGCCGCTGACATTCTCGAAAAACGACTTATAGAGACCACCGGCCTCCCCGCCGTCCATGGTGCTGCCCAGCGTGCCCAGTACCGCCATTTGCTCGGCCAGGCTCACTCCGGCGGTGCTGGCCAGGCCGCCGGCGGATTTGAAAGCCTCGCCGATCTGCTCGCCACTGGTGCGAAACAGCTGCACCGCGGTGGCCGTCTGCCCCGCCAGATTTTCCACCCACTGGCCCTTGCCCATGGCGTCGGCCTGGCCCTTGAACAGGTTGTACATGGTGCCAACGTAGGTGCCCATGGTGTCCGCATCGGACTTGGTGGCCTTGGCCAACACGGCACTGGCGTTGGTGAAGGTCGCCAGCTGACTGCCCGCAAGGCCTTTGATAGCGCCCTCGATGTGGTACGCCGAGGCGACAAAGTCCCGGGCGTTCTCGCCGTAGTTCACCGAAAACTCCAACGACTTGCGATTGAGCGAATCCAAGGCATCTTCCGCAACGTTCAGCGATCGGACCTCGCCCAGCGCCCGGTTCATCTCCAAGGCTGGTTCCAGCGATTCGGAGATGGCCACGCCGGCGCCCACCATCCCAGCCAGGCCAAGGCCCATTTGGGTGATGTTCTTCTGGCCCTGCTCGGCCAGGTCAGCAAAGCCCATTTTGACCTTGCCCAGAGGGGCGGTGACCTTATCGGTCAGGCTCAAAATGAAGGCCAGGCGGGCGCTTTTGTCAGCCATCTGTGTTTATCCGTTGAGTGCGTGGGCGATGCCGTTGGCAATGGCGATTTCCATCCGGCGCCAATGCTCGTCCTCCAGCCACTTGGCCGTGCCCATCACCTCGGCTGTGGGCTCGGCACCAGGTAGCCAGCGGCTGGCCAGGGCCACCAGTTGGCCAAGGCCGTTTTCGGTCAGTCGTTCGGCGTGGTCGAGGGCTTTTTTACGGTGATTTCAACGTCCGGGCCGTACTCCTCGAGGAGCGCGCCGGCCAGTTGCATGACCAATACCGGGTTGCCCAGCAAAGCCTTGAGCGTGGCGCGGTCTTCCTGCTTAACGGTGGTCACCAGCAGGTTGTTGGCCGGCGAAACCTTGTTGGTCTGCGTCACGGCATTGAAGTACTTGGTCACGTCCTGCGGGGTCAGTGCGAAGGTGAATTCCTTGTCGCCGACTTCAAGGGTGATATCGCGTGTATCGGTCATGGTGTTGCTCCGTTGAGGTTAGAAAAGTGCTGAATCAGCGCAGGCATACCCTGCGCACGTGGTCCTGCAGGCCCAGGATCATTTGCCGGCTGAGGGCGAGTTGATCTCTGAGGGTGAAATAATCCTGTCGAGCGTCTGCTGTGAGTTCGGCGGTGGCTGCATCAACCACGCGGCCGGCGCCGGCCGCTGGGGTGGCTGGGGCGCTGCAGGTGGCGTTGAGGCGCAACCGGTTAAGGCCAGCGTCAACAGCGCGGCGCAAGCCGTCGTTTTCGATGCGTTCATCGTTGAGTTCCTGGGTACGTTGGAAATCGATGGCGTCACGCGCGGCCAGCATTTCGCCGCTGATACGCGCCGCCTCTCGCAGGCCGCTGACTTCAAGCAGCGCGGCGTCTCGCTCGCTGCGGGCGGCGTTGCGTTGGCCTTCCAGCAGGTCGAAACCGAACCAGCCCACCAAACACAGCACCAGAATGAAAATGCCGTCGCGCATCACAGCCCCGCCTCGCACAGCGCCGCTTCGGCCAACCGACGCGCATGTAGGCCAGGGATAAACACCTTTTTGCCCTGGGGGCCGGTGACAAAGGCCCACACCGGCGTTCTGCCGTCTGGCGCCCAGGCCAGGGCCTGGCAACCGTCTTTTATTCGGCCGGCGTTGATCAGGCCCACGGCGCGACTGGCGCAGGTGCTGGCCGTGCCAAAGTTGTGGCCATGGCTGCTCAGGGCGTCAAAAGTGTTCTGGCCCACATCCTGATTGGTGATGCAGTCGGCCAACTGCAGTTGGCCTTTGCTGATCACCAACTGCTCCACTTCGTTGCAGCGAGCGTCCGACCAGTAATCCCCCACAACCACCGGGTAAGGGCTGGCATGACGGGTGATGCCCTTGCACACAGTCGGCAGGCCACCGGCCAGCTTGTCCGCATACACGGTGTTCTGGCCGTTACCTTCCCAGGTGCCCAGGAACAGCACCAACGTGGAGCTGCAGAGTGCAATGGCGCCGGCGGCGATCTTGCCGCGCAGGCTCATGTCTTCACCTTCCAATCGCGCAACATCTGGCGATATTTGGGAACCAGCAGCAGGATCTGAAGCACCATGTAAACGGCGGTCAGCATGTAGGCGACAGCCGACCAGTCGACGGCCCCTGTCGCCCCAGTGGCCGCTACACCGATCGCAGGTGACGCCTTCGCCAGTGCGATGGCGGTGTCCTGGGCCGCCTGATTCGTGCTCATCGCTGCACTCCTTTTTCGAAAAAGGACTGGCACGGGACACAACGGGTTTTGCCGCCGAGCGCCTGACGCGCGGCAGGAATCTCGTTATCACAGTCCTGGCAGTGAGTAAGGCTTGGGCCCGCTGACTCACGCCGGGCCTGGGCCAACTGGGCGTTGATAGCCTGGTCCCGCTGACGTTGTTCCAGGGCTTGGGCGCGATCGAACGGGCAGACCATCAGCTAATGCCCTCGATCTCAGTTGCATCCAGGTACGGCACGCCGTTGATACGGATGAAGTCCGGGCTGGTGACCTCGAATGGCACCTTGTGCTTGGTCTTCTCGCCGCCCTTGGGATCGATGCTCAGCAGGCTGGATACCTTCAACTTGCATCCGAAGGCCTCAATGCGCAGCTCGTCGTCGCCGGCCTTGGCGAAGAACACCGCGTCGAAGGCATCGAGCTTGCGGAAACTGCCGGCGTTGCGCGCCGCCTCGATCAGCAGATTGAAGTTGGTGGAGTCCAGCTCCAGTTCACCGGCTGCCGCAACATCGCCGTCGACGTAGCCGTCAGGCACGCCCCGGGTTTGCGCAGTCTTGCTGTTGTCGGTGATATCCAGGGTGCAGCTTTCGACGTGAACCTGCAGATCGCCCAGGTTCACGTCAAAGTTTTTGCCGCCAATACGTGACATGGGGTGTTACTCCGAATCGTCGTTGGAAAGGTCCAGGGCGATGTTCGCCGTGAGGTCTTTCGGGCAGTTGTGGGGTTTGATCTTGATGAACGCCTCGACGGAGGTTTTGCTCTTCCAGACCAGCACGATGTCCCCGTCTTTTGGCGATTCGATCTCGCCCGGGAATACCTCGCCGGCGAACTTCACCGACTTGGCCATGCGGCGCAGCGGAGCCATCAGCGCGGTGACGTTTACCGCCATGCTGTTGGGTGTGCTGTTCAACCGGCGATCGGCAACGCGGCGGATCAGAAGTGGACGCACCAGGCGCGCGGCCTTGTCCGCCAGTCGCAGGTATTCAATGACCTGGTAGTCGCTGGCCGGGGTGTCCAGCATGTTGCCGTCGCCCCAATACACGCCCGGGTAATCGGGGTAAGTCTGGGAGACGGAGAAGCGTGCTTTGTCCAGTTCAGCGCGGATTGAGGACGGCAACGGGATACCGTCTTTGTCGATAGGCACGGCGCCAAGGCCCAGCACGGCACCGGTGGCCACGCGCATAGGGCTATCGGCGATGCTCACCGCAGCATTGGCCAGGCGCCCGGCCAGCACGCCCAAGTCATTGCCATGCAATTGAGGGACGACCAGCACCCGGGGCGCGGCCAAGCCGTCCACGATCGCTTTCTGGTCAACCAGGTATTCGGACCAGGCCTGCAGTGGCGTAGGGCTGGACGTGGAGGCCATAACGAAGACGCGGCGCCCGTAGACATTGCCAAGCGCGACAGCGGCGTCGTGCATCGCTGACAACTCAGCGGCCTTGACCACCGGTTGCGTGATGACAACCGCCTCAACAGAGAAACCCTGCTGCTGGGACTGCTCCAGGGCGGTCTTCCAATCCCCTTCGGCCCCAATCGGCGCCGCCAGGCACGCCCAGCGATCGCCGCCGTTCAGGCGTGCAGCAGTTATCTGGGTTTTCAGGTCACTGGCTGGCAGCCCCAGAGAGGCGTCCAGGTCGCTGTCGGTATTGAGGGGCATCAATTTGCCGACGTTTTTCGTGCCGGGACCGATGAAGAGAAAATAGCGCTCGATCTCAGTCACGGCGCCTTGGCCCAGATTGAGATTGTTAACGCTGACTTTGCCAAGTGCCATGCTGTGCCTCGTTAGCGGGGTGAATTAAGGATTTGTTGGAAGACCTGGTTAACCAGCTCGCGGGTTTCGCTCCCGGTCTCCACGCCGAGGAACTGGCGTTTGGGCAGGGTGATATCCCAGCTTTGCGCGCCGGTGGTCTCGGTTCTTTCATCGTTCAAAATGCGGATCAGCAAGCCGGCCTTGGCGTAGTTGACGTGTTCTTGAATCCAAGCCACTGACGGCCTGGCCAGCGCTTTTTTGCCCTTCTGCCGCACGCGAAAGCCCAGCCGGCGCAGGCGTTTTGCCTGTTTGTCGGTGCACGCAATTCCTGGGGGGACTTTGTTCCAGCGGCGCATCTGCGCGGCGGTGCGCCGCTCGCTGACGCCGTTGTGCTGCTGGGAGGCGACCCATCGGGTGAGTGCGTTTTTCCAGCCCAATTCGGCCTCATCGGAACTGACACGCGTGACCTGCAGCAGCTTGGCCAGGCCGGCTTCCATCTTCTTTTTGCCCTTGGCACTGCCCTTGCGTTGCTCAAACGGGCTGCCGTCCAGGTTCTTCTGCTCCCGTACGCGCTTACGGCTCATCGTCCGTACACGCTTGGTCACGTTGTTCAGCAGTCGCCGGCGCAACTGAGGAGGCAGTTCGAGCAACGCCAGCTGCGCGTCGACGTTGAGCAAGCCGCGAATATCCAGATCGAGTGCACTAGCGGCCATCGCTGCCCACCTCGCCCTGCTCGGCTGTCCACAGATCAAATGGGACGAACGCCCAGGTCTTGCCGAACGCCTCAATCTCGCCGCCTGGATCTTCGGCCAGGTATTGGGGCTCAACGAACTCCAGGGACAGGTCGACGTCGAAGCTGTCAGCGTCCAGCGGCTCAATCGCAAACAGCGGCGCCGGCAGTTCGTGGCGGTCCCGATCGGGGTCGTGGGTTTCAAGCCAACTGCCGACCAGGGCCATCAGCCTGCCCGGGTTACCGGTGAATCGTTCCAGGGAGAAAGCAGCGCGATAGCGCATGTCAGCCATGTGAAGGCCGTCAAGGTCGGGCTTCCAGATCAGCTCCAGGCTGACCTGTTCGGTCCAGCTGTCGAACTGCTCCGGTTCCACCAGGTTGCGGGCCATCAGGTAGGCGGTCAGCGCCTTCAACTGGATCACTGAAGCGCAGCCGTGATGCGGCCACGGCCCTGCAGTACGCGCACGGCCTGTTGGCTGAACGCCAGGAACGTTTCGACACGTTCAGGGGCTTCCTTGCCGGTGTTCTCCGCGCTCTCGCGACGATTGACGGTGGCGAACTGCGGCAGTGAGTGGGCTTTGGCGCGGCAGTGAACCGCACGCTTGTAGAGCGTGATTTTATGAGCGTAGGCCCATGCCGCAGGGGTGCCCGCACCCGCCGCTGCCGTCAGGCTCGATACGCCAGCGCCCTGCAGGGTAGCTTTCACGCGGGCCAGGTCGGTGTTCACCTCAACCATGGCGCTTTTCAGTGTGTCGACCAGCAGCTCTACCAGGTACTCCGCAGGCAGGCGTTGTTCCTTCTGGAATTCGGACACAGAGAGGTCTGGCCAAAAGCCGTCGTTCTCGATCGTCTGTTCCACAAAGGTGGTGGTTTTCCCGGAAAAGCTCATTGCTGGCCGCTCAAATAGGGCGGGGAGCCTGTTTTCAGTGGGACGGTCCATAAATGGGCGGCTCACTTCCACAGGTCCCCGCTGGGGGGGGGTAGTCGGTTATTCGGTGGCCGGGGTAGCGGCCGCTTGTTTTGCCAGGGCCTTGCGGACCTTATCGATGCGGGTGTCGTTGCCGGCTTTCGGGTACAGCTCGGTGGAGCGCTCCAAATGCTTGAGCGCGGTTTGCCACTGCTCCGCCTCCATGGCGCGCATGCCGATCAACTTGTGGTACTTGCTGGGGATCTGCTCCGTCAGTTGCCATTCGCCATCCACGCGGGGCAACAGGTCGGACAGGTAGGGCTCCGGGCTGCGGCCGGCGTTGTATTCGGCGTAGGCCCACTCGCACACGGCATCGGCGACAAAGGTCTGGATATCCCGGCGCTTGAAGCGCTCCGGCATCTGCTGACCGCCCTGCTCCATCAGGAAGTCAGCCAGCTCCAGCGCATCTTCAAACTGGGCGGTATCGAACAACCAGACCATCACCTGCACCGCGACACGGTTGGGAAAGTTCAGCCCCGACTCGCAGTAGCGCTGCACGTATTCCTGGTATTTGGGCAGCAGCTCGTCGCGCTTGAGGGCCTGGCGCCCGGCCAGGCCGTTGATGGCGCTGATTCGGGCCAGGTCCTGGTCCAATGCCGCTTCCTGCAACAGCAAGTGCTTACGGGCGTTGGCCGGGCTGCTCAGGGCATCCGCTGGCGAGTAGGCCATTCCAGCAGTAGCGGCGAGCGCCGCCACTGCTGTGCTGCCCAACGCCAAGGTGCGCCGCTTGTGCGCCAGGGCCAGGCTCACTTCACCAGCTCCACGTTTTCAGTGAAGGCGATCTTTTCCAACTGCTCGATCACGTAGCCTTCGTTGCGGCTGTTGTAATCCTCAACGCGGGAGCGTTTCGGGTTCTCGATCGTCTGCTTACGCCAGCTGGTGTCCTGAAAGTAAATCGACAGGTTGTCCCAACTGGTGACCAGCACCGCATTGACCGGGAAGTTCGGCACGCTGAACGCCGGCAGACCGCCATAGGTCGCGATGACCTGCGCGTTTTCGATGCGCTCTTTTTCGGTCGGCGTGTCGCCTTGCTTGGTGTACAGCTTGGCCTTGTCAGCAGCGAGCAAATCGGTGCCGATGATCGCGACCAGGTCGCCGTCTTCGCGCAGGATCTCGTCGACCATCTGCTTGGTGTCGTGCACCAGGGCATCAAGGTTGGCGTAATCACCGCCGGCGCCCAGCATGACCTTGCCAGCGGTAGCGCCCTCCTTCAGCACCTGCTGCGGGGCCTGCTCGCGAAGTTGCTGCAGCCAGCCTTTGTTCACGTCCTGCAGCTTCGGATATTTCTCCAGGTCGGTTTGCGCTGCCGCGTGGGTGCCATGGAAACCGATAACGATCCGGTCCTGCGCGATGCGCTTTTGCACTGCAGCGGAATAACGTTCCTTGAAGTCTGGAAACTTCGCCCAGGCGTCGATCTTGGCGTATGGAAGGCCCACATCCGACTGGGTATCAGCCAGCTCGTATTGGGTGTTATCCAGTGCCGAAGCATCTTTGGCTTCACGGTCGGTGGTTTTGGTGTTGGTGCGGCCAGTGACCGGACCGTTCACGCCAATGAACACCTTCTCGCCCTTGATCTCGCTGACCGGAGTGACGTTGATGCGCTCCAGGAAGTCGGCTTTCGCGGTGATCGCGTCGTTCAGTTCTTGGGCAATCGTCGGGTCAACGCTGAACATCCGAGCCGAACTTTCGACCCCATACGCTTCGGCGTAGGCTTCCTGCAGCTCGGCATATTGTTTGGCGCCACGGGCGCTTAATGGCTGGGCCATATCAGAGCACCCGCTTTTTGGTTGCGATCACAGGGCCAGGGTTGCGTGGCAACTGGCGACCGGTCGAGGTGTTCTGCAGCGCGGAAAACTGCTGCTCCAGCTTCGCCATACTGGCGAGCAATGCCTTGTTCGTCGCACCGCCTTTTCGATTGAACTCGCGCTCATCCTCGGCGGTGGTGACGATATCGTCGACAGCTGTTGTCACGTCGTCGATTGGTGCGGCGTCGGGCTCTGGCGCGTCTTCCGCGACGGGCTCAATCACAGCCTGAATGCCGGAAGCGACAATCAGCAATTGAGCCAGCAGGGCTTTCAGGGCCGTTGCTGTAGCTTCATCCATTGGGGGTTTGCTCTCGGTTGGGGTGGTGGGTTCGGCGGGTTCGACGTCCGTGGCAAAGCGCTTGAACAGACCAGCGAGCAAGCCGACCAGCTTGCCGACCTCGCTCTGCGGTTCGGCTTCAAAGGAGCCCAGTTCAACGGACGCGGCGTAGAAGGAGTTTTTATGGGTTTGCTTGGAGAAATAGAGTTCCTGGGTGCCCAGGCTGGCCGGCTCATCGGTGACGCCTAAACCGGTCAGGTAGGCCTTTCCGCTGCCGGCGAAATTCGGGGTGATTTCAATGCTGGAGAACAGCTTTTGGCCTTGGTCATTCAGCTGTAGAAGGCGATCATTTGGTTTGAGCTGTGCCTCTAAACCGATTTGGCCGGGCTCCAAGTCGTCGCCCTCCTCCACCAGTCGCACGGCGAAGACAGTGCCGTGGGAACCGCTCCAACGTTCGTGGTCGCACCAGATCACCGCCGTATATTTGGACGGCTTGTAGGTTTCAGCGATATCGCGCAGTTCCTGGGGAAGGATCTCGCGACCATCGGCGGTGGTGCCGCTGGTGGCGACACGTTTCCAGTACGAAACAAGGGAACGGGGCATGGGTTTTAACTGCGCTCAATCGGTTGAATGAGCCGCCAAGATAGGGAGCCGCCGAGCGCCAAACAAACGGTTCAAATGCGCGTTTCTCCTATATTCGAGATATAGGCGGATCACGGAATTTAACCCCGCGTTTCCTGCGTTTTCGCCGCATAGACTGCGGCCCATGTACTACTCGACCGAAGTTAAAGAAGCCGCCAAACGCCTGTTTCTGCGCCGCTGTAAGGCCAAGGAAATTCAGGCGCAGCTCAACCTGCCCAACATCCGCATCGTCTATTACTGGATACGTCAGGGCGGGTGGGAAGACATGCTGTCGGACGAAGAACCGCTGACGGCCGTCGGCCGCCGAATCACCCTGCTTTTGGACAAAGCCGGGAGCCTGAGCAAAGACGATCTCAACGAGCTGGACCGGTTGACCAGCGTTCGCGAGCGTCTGTTAAAGCAGGCCGCGAAACCGTCGTCTGCACCGATCGGAGAGAGTGCAAGCGAGCACCAGGAACGCCGCCAGGGCGCGCCTGGTGGACGTTCGGCCCGTGGCGAGGGCAGTGGCAAGAAGAGAGAAAAGAAGGCCAAGAACGATATCAGCGGGCTGACCGAAGTCGACTTCCTGGATAAGTTCATCAGCAAGATGTACCGGTATCAGCAGGAGCTGTTCGCGGCCAAGCAAAACCCGCTGACGTGCCGTATCCGCAATATCCTGAAAAGTCGCCAGGTAGGCCTGACCTACTACTTCGCCGGCGAAGCGTTCATGGATGCGGTGCTGACGGGCGATAACCAAGTGTTTCTGTCGGCCAGCCGCTCGCAGTCGGAGATCTTCCGCAGCTACATCATCCAGTTTGCCAAGCAGTGGTTTGATATCGAGCTGACCGGCAACCCGATCACGCTCAGCAACGGCGCCGAACTGCGCTTCCTCAGCACCAACAGCAGCACCGCCCAGGGCTACCATGGCCACGTCTACGTCGACGAATATTTCTGGATCCGAGACTTCGACAAACTCAGCACCGTGGCCAGCGCCATGGGCACCCACAAGAAGTGGCGCAAAACTTACTTCTCGACGCCCAGCGCAGTGTCGCACCAGGCGTATCCGTTCTGGTCCGGGGAGGAGTTCCGCAACAGCAAACGCGGCAAGAAGGCCGGCGGTACCTGGCCCACCGAGGCGTCATACACGCAGGGCGCGCTATGCCCTGATGGTCAGTGGCGCAAGACCATCACCCTGGACGACGCCATCGCCGGCGGGTGCGACCTGTTCGACCTGGAGCAGCTGCAGCTCGAGTACGACGAAGACAAATTCCAGCAGTTGTTCTACTGCAAGTTCATCGACAGCAGCCAGAGCGCGTTCGGGCTCAAGGATCTGGAGCGATGCTATTCCGACCTCTCACTTTGGGAGGACTACGACCCCGAACTGGATCGTCCATTCGGCAACAGCCCGGTGTGGCTTGGCTACGACCCGAGCCGCACCCGCGACGACGCCACATGCGTGGTGGTCGCCCCACCGCTGGAGCCAGGAGCGAAATTCCGCATCCTGGAAAAACACAGTTGGCGTGGGCAGTCGTTCAAGTACCAAGCCGAGCAGGTCAAGAAGCTTACCGAGCGTTTCAACGTGCAACATATCGGCATCGACACGACCGGTATCGGCTACGGAGTGTTTGACCTGGTGCGCGACTTCTACCCACGCGCGACCGCCATCCATTACAGCCTTGAAACCAAAAACACTCTGGTACTCAAGGCGCAGGACACGATCCAGGGCAGCCGCATTGAATGGGATGCCGGCTGGACCGATATCGCCCAAGCATTCCTGACCATCAAGCGGGGCACGACCACCAGCGGCCAGGTGACCTACAGCGCTTCGCGCACCGACGCCACCGGCCACGCCGATATCGCCTGGTCGATCATGCACGCCCTGTTCAATGAACCCCTCAACACCAACAAGCGGCGCCGAAGCCGCTACGTCACGAGCGGAACCAATGCCCAAGTCACAACGCAAAAAACCCCAAGCCAGCCAGCAGGTACAGCAGCAGCCCATGCGAGCGTTCACCTTCGGGGAACCGGAACAGGTGCTGTCCGGCAACATCGGCGAGTACCTGGGCGTGTTTCTCAGCGACGACGGCGATATCTACAAACCGCCGGTGTCACGGGCGGGCCTGGCCAAGCTGCTGCGCGCCAACGCGCACCACGGCGCCATCCCCAAGTTCAAGCGCAACTTGCTGCTGCGTGAGTTCATCCCGTCCGTGGGCTGCAGCACGCAGACCATGGGACGGGCCAGCCTGGATTACATGGTATTTGGTGAGGCATATTTCTATCGCGATACCAACGCCTTTGGCGAGGTACTGGAAATGCAGCACCTACCGGCGATCAACATGCGGGTGAAGGTCGACGGCGGTTTCAGGATGCTGCTGCCAGACAGCAAATATATGGACTTCGACCAGGACGAAATCGAACACGTCCTGGACTACGACGTGGAACAGAACATCTACGGCGTGCCCGACTACCTGGGCGGTCTGCAGGCGCTGTTGCTCAACGAAGCCGCGACCCTGTTCCGCCGGCGCTATTACAGTAACGGCGCACACGCGGGATACATCTTCTACACCAACGACCCGGACCTGACCGAGGAAGACGAAGAGAACCTGCGCGCCCAGATCAGCGCTAGTAAGGGCGTGGGCAACTTCCGCTCGATGTTCGTCAACATCCCCAACGGCAAGGAAAACGCGATTCAGATCATCCCCGTGGGAGACTTCCAGGCCAAAGACGAACTGGAGAAGGTGAAGAACATCACCCGCAATGACGTGATTGCCGCGTGGCGTATGAACCCTGCCCTGGCCGGGATCATCCCGGAGAACAGCGGCGGATTTGGGGATATCGAGAAGATCGATCGTGTGTACACCAGCAACGAGATCAGGCCGATCTGTCAGTTGTTCAACCAACTGAACGGCACTCTTCGAGTTGACAGACGTATCGCCTGGAGAAAGTTCGATACCGCAGAGGAAAGAGCTGACTGAAGGCTCAAAACGTAGAGAAAAATACTGCACCACATGCGAAAATAGTGGCAATTTGCTGCACCCTGGGGAGGGATCATGAGAGTTACTTGTAAATGTGGGCATAAAGGCCGGATTGCGTCGCGTGAGGCGCTATCTACCGACTTCGCGAAGCTTTACTGCCAGTGCCTTGACGCAAAATGTGGACACAGCTGGGTCGCAAATCTCACGTTCTCCCACACACTCAGCCCGTCAGCACAGACGTTCGATAGACTGCTGATTGATCGCCTGCGGGACATGCCCAAGGCTCAGCAGAGGGAGCTATTCGAAAAGCTCGGATCGCAGGCAGTCGCATGATGCAAACCGCCGACAACGGCATGCCGGCGGCTCAGGAATCAATCTTCGTCGGACTGATCCGGGTTGCTTACAAGCGCTTCGATCAGTCGGCGCAACTGCTCGCGGTCACGATGTGTCAATTGGCGATAAAAGCCAATCAGGCGACGTTCAATGTGCGAAAGCTCATACCGCGCAGATGCAGACATTTCAACGTAACCGGCATCGGCGTTTGTGCGATCCAACATGCTTACCACTCCATAAAAACTATTGCTGACGCGCTGATATGGGGGCAAGTCCTTGTAGAGACTAAAGAAACTCCTTCAATTGACTCCTTTTACAACCTCATCTGCCATAGCTTTAACGAAGCGTCGAATGGCTCTTTGATCCTCTGCTGGGATGCTCCGATACTGCCGAATGATGCTGTCTTCAACATCATCCAACGAATCATTGGCCAGCGTAGTTCTGCGTCCCGTGAGGATATAAGGCACGTCAAATTCGAATTGAACAGCGACTTTGCTCAGGTACGACGCCGTTGCATCACTCGATCCAGCTTCATAGTTCGCTTGAGTCCGCTTCGCAATACCCAAAGCTTCTGCGATCTGGCTCTGCGTCATGCCGCTCCGCTTCCGTTCTTCTTGCAGCCGAGACCCGATCTCTTCAGAAAGATGCACTTTTTTTCATCCTTACTCTTTACAAGTGCACCTAAGTGCATCATTGTGCATCTCACACCACATGAAATTGCACGGATCTGCACTATGCCGAACTCAAGCGTTACCGAGCAAGCCCGCCGACAAGCGCGGGAAGCATTAGAAAAGCGGGGACAGTCAGCCAAAGACTTCGCAGCCCAGCACCAGCTCAATCCCAGCACCGTCTATGCGGTCCTGAGTGGGCAGAGCCAGTGCCGTCGTGGGGAGGCACATCGTGCTGCCGTTCTCCTTGGGATCAAAGAAGGCGTGATCGCACAGTAATGGCGGGGCCACTGATGGAACAGCAGAAGATGAAAAGTCAGGTTCTAAAAACACGCCGTGAAGTCGTCAGTGCAATTATTTGCACCTTAGAAGGTGGCCGCGAGCGCGCCGCAGCTCGCATCGGCCTACCTCTCAAAAAGTTTGATAACCATGCTTACGAAAACAATAACTGCCGCCCGCTGACAGACCTCCAGATATTTCAACTGGAACAGGTCACAGGCACCCAGCACCTGGCCAACTACGTTGCGGCAATGTACGGCGGCATGTTCGTTCCTGTCGTACAACCGGAAAACCTCGACAACGTTGAGATGTACGCACGGGCAGTACAGACGTCGGCCAAACAGGGCACGGTCGACCAGGTTATCGCTCAGGCTATCGACGACGGGGTAATCACTGAAGACGAGGCCGAATTGATCCTGAACGCGCACGTCTTGCACATAGCTGCACGTACTGCCGAAATTCATGCAGCCATTGATCTCTACCGCGCCAAGTCAGGGAAAGGCAAATGAACACTCAAATCAATGCGTTGGACTACCAACAATGCGTGCAGAACGCTGCACTGGCGTTCCTTAAGCGCCACCAAGCCGAACACCTGGGCGATCTGTCGGCGCTACGCAACCGAGCAGTCGTTCATCTGGTAGAGAACCTCGACGTGGCCGAACCGGTTGCAACCAAACTGACTGACCTTGCCCACATCGAGCTGTTGGACCTGGCGCGCCGCCAACGTCCCGCGAACTCTTAACACTCACCCCTACCAATCGCCGGCCCCACATCTCGTGGGTTTGGGTGAGCTGCGCCCGAAATTGAGGTTTAACGATGACAAACGCCGTAATTGTCACCACACAACTGCACCCGGCCGAGGCCGAAGCGTTGCTGGCCAACCTGCGTGAACAGTATCGCTTGAGCCTCAACGAACACTGGTACGCCGACCAATTCCGACTTGTTGCGGCCGGTCTTCGCCACGGCGCGATTCTCGCTCATATACCGGTCATGGCTGCGCAAAAACGCCTCATGGCAGCCCTGTCCCACAGCCTCAAAGCAGTGAAGTAACCCCATGAAAGAAGACTTACGTCACGACGTGCTCCAACGCCTCCAGTCCGACTTCGGACTCAAGCACCGCACGGGCACCGACTACATGCGCGGTGGCACATGCCCCAAGTGCAAAAAGAAAGAGCTGTATTCCCGCTTTGACACGCCATGGATGGTGATTTGTGGTCGCCCCGAGAAGTGCGGCCACACCCTGCACGTAAAAGAGCTGTACGACGATCTGTTTGAAGACTGGAGCAAGCGAGCGCCGGCGACAGACCAGCATCCCAACGCAACAGCACGTGCCTACCTTGAGTTCGCCCGGGGCTTTCGGTTTGAGCTGATCCGGGGTTGGTTCACCCAGGAAACGTTTTACTCCCCTGAACACAATGCTGGCAGCGCAACGGTGCGCTTCGCTTTGGAAAAAGGCGGTTGGTGGGAGCGTCTAATCGATCAGCCGCACCGCTTCGGCAAGATGAAGGCCCGCTTCAAATCCAAGGATAGCTATCGTGGCGTGTGGTGGTGCCCGCCCTGCGTCGACCTTCTTGAAGCCAAGGAGATCTGGATTGTCGAAGGGATCTTCGATGCCATCGCGTTGGTACACCACAACATCGCGGCAGTGTCGGCCATGTCTTCGAACGCATTCCCAGGGGATTCGCTCAAGGCATTGATCAAAGTCCGCGAAGGCGGGAAATTGCCCAAGTTGGTTTGGGCCCTGGATAACGAGCCCAGCGCCAACGTATATACGCGGCGTTGGGTGCGCGAAGCCCGCGCCCTGGGCTTCGTCTGCGAGTCTGCACTGATCCCACAACGCGACGGCCGCAAGTCTGATTGGAACGACCTTCATCAGCGCTGGAGCTTCATCCAGGACGACACCAAACGCGCCGACCAGATAGCAACTGACCTCAAACAAGCACGCCACCAGGGCGCCCTACTGCTGGCCGAGAGCGCAGCGGAAAAGGCCTTGCTGATGTACGACTGGAACAAGCGCGGGGAATTTCACCTGGGCTTTGGGAACCGCCTGTACTGGTTCAAGTTGGACATGGAGAAATTCAACCGGGCCATGTCCGACATCGAGGACAGCGAGAATCACGACGACCAACTACTAAACCAGGCACAACAGCGCGAAAAAGCACTGCAGCAGTCCGGCAGCGTTGTGGAGATCGCCAACTGCTATCCCCAGGCGCTGTATTTCCAACGTAACGAAGTAACGGACGAGTCCTGGTATTACATGCGCGTGGACTTCCCCCACGACTCCGAAAGCGTGAAGAACACCTTCACCAGTGGCCAGCTGTCGGCCGCAAGCGAATTCAAAAAGCGGCTGCTCGGTATGGCTGCTGGAGCAATGTTCACCGGCAGTGGCCAGCAACTCGACAAGCTCATGAAAGATCAGCTATTCGGCATCAAAACCGTTTCGACGATCGACTACGTGGGCTACAGCAAGGAATACGCCTGCTACGTCTACGGCGATATCGCGATCAAGGACGGAACCACTTACAAGGTCAACAGCGAAGACTATTTCGAATTCGGCAAGCTGCGCCTGAAAACCCTGCAGAAAGGCGTCCCCATCAAGCTGCAGCGCGAAGCAAAGGGCTTTGATGAAAAGTGGGTGCAGTTGCTGTGGACCTGCTTCGGCGCTCAGGGCTTTGTCGCATTGGTGTTCTTCTTCGGCTCGCTGTTCTGCGAGCAGATCCGCGCCCGCTACCAGTCTTTCCCATTCCTAGAAGCCACGGGTGAAGCCGGCGCCGGCAAAACCACACTTCTGAACCTCCTTTGGAAACTGCTCGGTCGAGAAGGCTATGAAGGGTTTGACCCTATGAAATCTACCAAGGCCGGGCGCTCTCGCTTGATGGGCCAAGTCTCCGGCATGCCGGTTGTATTCCTAGAAGCCGATCGCCACGGCGACGATCGTGCGAACGCTAGAACTTTTGAATGGGACGAGCTGAAAGACTTTTACGGCGGTGGCACCCTCGCCACGAAAGGCGTCAAGACTGCAGGCAACGAAACCTACGAACCGCCATTTCGTGGAACGATCGCTATCAGCCAGAACGCGGCCGTGGTTGCCCACGAAGCAATCATGACGCGGATTGTGAAGCTGCATTTTGTGCGCCCGACCGTCACGCCTGAAAGCCGTGCGGCTGCGGATCAACTCAACGCCTTGGACGGCGACGCCCTCAGCCACTTTCTGTTACGCGCAGTGGGCAAAGAGTCCGCAGTGCTTGAGCTGTTCGCTCAGCGTATGCCCGAACACGAATCGAAGCTGCGTCGTTTGCACACCCATTGCTTCGCCTGCAGCACGGCCTATACCAGTGACCAGGGCAATTGCACCAGTTGCGGCTATGACCTGCGCGGATACGTCCGCGTGGAGCGCATCAGCAAAAATCACGCGCAAATGCTCTCGCTGTTGGACTGCATTCGCCTGGTACTGAAATTGAGTGACCCGCAGGTCGCTGCCACCCAGCGCCAGATCGTGCGGATGGCCATCGAGCGCCAGGCGTCGATCAGCTCCGACCATGCAGCCGTGGCCGAGTTTTGGGAGGTCTACGACTACCTCGAATCCCTGAGCGAAGACCCAGTAGTTGACCACAGCAGCGACCCCACCGTGATCGCGATCAACCTCAACGAATTCTGCGAGCGTGCCGCCGAACACAAACAGAAGTTGGCCGATGTGGCCACGTTGCGCGACCTGCTCAAAGAGTCCCGCTCCCGCAAGTTTCTGGACAGCAACAAGGCCGTACACAGCGCTGTGCGTGCCGCGTTCAATAGCCGCAATCCGTGTTCACAACCCCGGCCAACCACAGTGAAGTGCTGGACATTCAAGGCGTAAAGGAGAGCAAGACCGATGCAGATCCAAGTGTTTATGGGTAATGCCGGCGACGGCAAAACAAGCAAGCTGCAGTCAGTACAGGAGCGCCTGGAATTCACCGGCACGAGCGCGCCGATCATCCAGGCCGGGGCATATGGGGAGGATAGCTTGCTGGAGATCCTGGAAGTCCGGGCAGCCGGTGGCCATCGCGAAATCCTGGTGGACGGCTGTAGTGGGCAACAGATTTTGAAGGTATTGGAGTGGCAATCATGCGTTGAGCATGAGCCGGATTTTGACGGCCTGGTGATTCACCTGGCCCGTAAGGACTGACCTTAAAAAAGCAGTGCCGAGGAGTTGCAGCTCCCCGACACCCAACCGCAACAGAGGGCTATAACATGCAAGCACAGAACCTAAGCAGCAGCGGCTCGAAGGCTACCACACCGGCACGCCACCTGGTGGCCACCGCGATTATCGGCGCGGCCGTCATTGGCTACCTTGTGCACAAAACTCCTGAATCGCGAACCCGCCTCGAAAGTCTCAGCCAGATGGCCAACACGCTAGGCGAACTTAGCGAAACGGATGCGGCAGTGGTGGCTAGGCTGCTCGCCGCCCCTCAAACCCGGGGGGGCATGCGTCATGTCTAACCGCTCCGACCGGTCACCTGTGCCACGCTTTCCCTGGAACATCGACTACACCAGCCTGTGCGACCAGTGTGGCAGGTGGCGCGCCCAGGGTAATCACCTGAAATGCAGCCGGCGGCGCCAGTTGCAGAATGCTCATCTTCGCAACCACAAGTCCAAACCATAAGCCGCGTCCACCAGAAGATGCGCTTCAAGATACTTGGCCCGGAAACGGGCCTTTTTGTTTCCGATCGTCAGACTGTCGCTATACCAGTACAGCTTTAGGGGTTTACATGAGTGGGGTCGAAGCTCGCGGCAATTCCGTGAGAATCTATTTTCAATACGACGGCGAAAAATGTCGCGAATCGTTACCTGGAGGGAACACACCGGCGAACATCGCCCAGGCCAAACGCTTGCTCGCTATAATCGAATACGAAATCCAATCGGGCACCTTTGACTACGCACGCCACTTCCCCAATTCAGCCCGGCTGGTGGAAAACACCTTCGGCCATTACCTGGACATCTGGTTGCGGATCAAAGCCAACAGCGTCGCGGCATCGAGCTACCGAGGCTACGCCAACAAGGCCGAGGTGCATGTGAGACCGCGCTGGGGCAAGGTGCAGATCAATGCGATCGATCACTTGGACCTGCAGGAGTGGATCCAGGGCACCCTCTCAAAAACCCTCAAAAACAAGACCATCCGCGACATCATCAGCAACGTTCGCCAGGTGTTCCGTCTGTATCGCACCAGGATGAAAGTCGCACACGATCCTACAGAGGGTTTAATGGTGCGCCTGCCCGATCCCGAGGCACCAGACCCGTTTACCCGGGCGGAAATCAAAAAGATCCTGGAAACACCGACCTCCCGCACGCTTGAGTTGCTGATGGTGCAATTCATGATTTGGGCCGGTCCTCGGGTTTCTGAAACCATCGCTTTGGCTTGGGAGGATGTCGACCTAGAACAAGGAATAGTGACCTTTCGCCGATCAAAGGTACGCGGTGCTTACCGAGTGACGAAAACCCGGCGCTCGATGCGCAAAGTCCGACTGCTGGCACCGGCGTGGGATGCCTTGCGCAAAATTGATGCAATGAACCGCAACAATAAAGCGGAAACCGTGGAAGTGGTCGAGCGCGACAACAAAACGGTACGTAAACATACATTGCACTTCGTGTTCCTGAACAGCAAAACCGGCCTGCCGCATGCCAATGACTTCGTGGTTCGAGATCGCTTCTTCAAAGCGCACTTGCTGGGAGCCGGCGTCCGTTATCGGGGGCCTGGTCAATGTCGACATACCTACGCCAGTCAACTGCTGACCACGGGTGTGGCCTCGATCGACTGGATCGCCGAGCAGATGGGCCACACCAACAGCAACATGATTCATCAGCACTACGGGACATGGATCAGTGATGACGGGCCGGATGTCATCGGAATGCTGGAATTGGCCCTCCGCCTTTGAATAATACTGTCATGTCTCATTGCGATAACCTTCAAGTCAGTACCACACTGATAAATGGGCTGCTATGCTCATTATCTTTCGCGGTTAGCCTCATACGTGAAACCCAATTGAGGCGCCGCGTCAGGTTTTAGGCCATAACCCAGTAATCCCGCACACACCCAAAGTTTAAAAAAACAAGCCCATAACTACACACAGGACGTAAGCATATGGTGGCAGTTTCCACAGCAATCATAACAACTTTATCACGCACACTAAGTCCAGTGGTGTCAGATCTCTACAAAGGCGCCAAAGGAAAAGTAAAGGAAAGCTTACAAAAGCTTGCTATCGCAACAGGAACTAAAAAACTAGCGCGAGCTCTTTTGAAGATCGAGAGCGTGAAAACGATATGGTCACCCGACAAAGAATTATCAATATATGAATTTTACTATCCTTCAAGAATTTGCAAAGAAGACGAATTTGAAGAACTAGAAGTAAAAAACATCAATCAGCTACCCGCTGGCAATCTAGTTATACAAGGAATTGTTGGGCAAGGTAAATCTATATTCATGCGCTATCTAGCGTCCACCGCTATGCGGGATGAGGACTACTGCACAATTCCTATATTTTTAGAACTAAGAACACTCTCAAATAAAAAAAACATCTTTCAATCTATCGGTCGTTTCTTTGAATCTGTCGGCCTCGAATTCTCGCCAGAGCTATTCGAATACTTAGCATCCTCCGGAAAAATTATTTTACTTCTAGACGGATTTGACGAGATTTCTTCAGACGTATTAAAGGACGTAATAGAGGAAATAGAGTTTATGCAAGTCCGATATCAAGACATGAGGATAATTATCTCATCCAGACCTAACAACGATATACAATTGGTTTCCGGATTTAAGGTCGTAGACTTATCCATC
Source organism: Pseudomonas sp. PvP025 (assembly GCF_017832155.1). NCBI lineage: Bacteria > Pseudomonadati > Pseudomonadota > Gammaproteobacteria > Pseudomonadales > Pseudomonadaceae > Pseudomonas > Pseudomonas sp. PvP025. The sequence continues at coordinate 2,578,703 of NZ_JAFIBJ010000001.1, forward strand.
TTACACACTGGAGACTACGACCCTTTTTTACGGAAATTAAAAGTTACAGCGACCAAGAGATTCGAACTAATAAATGCAATTGCTGAGCGGTCCTCAAGCGTCGGAGGAATAATAAGCACACCTCTAATGATGACCTTAGTAGTTTTAGTGTATGAAGCCGAGAGAGAAATCCCGCCTACACTGCCCGAATTCTTTGAAAAAATGTTTCACGTTGTCTTCACTCGCCATGACCGATTGAAGCTTGGATTCTCGAGAGATCATTACAGCGGGCTTTCAGAACGCCAACTACAACAGCTCTTCGAAGCATTCTGCTTTATGACAATACAATTAGGAGCTGGAAGATCACTAACAAGCGAACAATTCAATGAAGCTTTTGACTTAGCGCAGGACTATGCTGACGGCTGCGAATGTGACGTTTCAAACTTTAAAAAAGACATAATCAAAGTCGCATGCCTTATGCTGGAAGACGGGGTAAACGAAGTAACATTCCTTCATAAAAGCATTCTTGAATATTATGCAGCAGCCTTCATAAAGCATTCGTCACCTGAAGTTGCAACACTTTTTTACGAAGAAGCAGGCTTAGATAGATTTAGACAGTGGGGCGACGTCTTACGATTCTTGGCTACTATAGATAGCTACCGATATTCAAAGGAATACATTTTGAAAGGAGGCCCTGCTTTTCTAGCAAAGCTGCAAGAACTGACTCGCGACGGTAGCGACTCCGCAATGATAAAATTCGTAAGTTCCATGCACCCCGACTACTGCGTAACTTTTGATAAAGACTACTCCCCTATATCCTTTGGACCAATGAGCATTTTAGTGGACCCCTGGGAAAATCATATAGATAACACGTTAATGCAGGCATCGTTTTCACTAGTAAACTCTGAAGAATGCGTGAAGCTAATTTCCAACAAAAAAAAATCAGGCAGCATAGCCATACACAAGAAAAACAAAACTGTAACAATCAACATAAAATATTTACTCGATGCTTTAGGAACAGACGACTACTATGAAAGAATAAAAGACTTCGAGAACGACTTGCGAGAGCAAATAACAACCGCCCAAAAAGTTGTCGAAATGCAAGACAAGCGAAAGTTAATTTTCAATAGAAAAAAATCGTAGAACAATCGCTAACTTCCCCCTAAGCATCTTAAGTCAATGCACAGTTGACTCGACTCGCTCAGGCCGGTTACAAGGGCGGCTATCTTTGAAGGCGCATGATAGCGTCCTTCAGGGGTGCCGCGTTACGGTCTAAAGCTTCCATTGCCGTAATCGCGTTGGTGGCAACACCCTCCGCGCAGCTATCCGCGAGCCATTTCGTTAATTCCTCGATTGCCGTCGCAAGCGCGTGCTGATTATGCAAGGGCAATGCAAGAGCATCTGCCGTGACAATTTTAGATTCCGTATTATCACTCACCAAGCCGTCCTTGATTAGTGTCTTGAAAGAGTAGCTCATCGCGTCGTTCGACAAACGAAGCCCGATCACTCAGTAGAATTCTTCAAGCACCAAAACAGCGCACCAGTCCCATGGTGGTCCCATGAGCCTATTTTATGAACGCCAAAAACCACAAACCCCCGACTTTCTCTAGGAAAATCAGGGGCTTGCGTTTTATGAATGTGGCGGTGAAGGAGAGATTCGAACTCTCGATACAATTTCTTGTATACACACTTTCCAGGCGTGCTCCTTAAGCCACTCGGACACTTCACCGTATCTCGGCAAACCAGTTCAGTCTGTCGAGGCGCGCTAATGTAGTCGAAAGCCTTTCTGATGGCAAAGGTTTTTTTCAGAATTTTCATGCGGTTAGACCGCTCCGTCAGGACGTCCCCGACGGGGGCGGTGATTGTGCCATTCTCGGGCACTGGTGGCATGGCTCTGACTCGCCTTTCACACCCTGCTCCGGGCCATCTACCCTTGCAGGTGTGGGAAAAGCCTGACTGGGTAGTCAGTCACGGCGCTTTACCGAGGCGTGCGTGGTGGGTAACGTCTGCTGCATTCTTCTCTAACAAGTCCTGCAAGGAAACGCGTCATGAGTGAGTTGATTGCCTACCACTTCGAAGAAGGTATCGCGACCCTGACCTTGAGCAACGGCAAGGTGAATGCCATTTCTCCGGCGGTGGTCAGCGCTTTTAATGAGGCGCTGGATCAGGCCGAGAAGGATCGCGCGGTGGTGGTTATCACCGGAACGCCGGGCATTCTGTCGGGGGGTTATGATTTGAAGGTAATGACCGCAGGCCCCAAGGAAGCCATCGGCCTGGTAACTTCCGGTTCGACGCTGGCGCGGCGCCTGTTGTCGCATCCGTTCCCGGTGATTGTCGCGTGCCCCGGGCATGCGGTGGCCAAGGGCGCGTTCCTGCTGCTGTCGGCGGATTATCGGATCGGCGTGGAGGGCCCGTTCAGCATTGGCCTGAACGAAGTGGCGATCGGCATGACCATGCACCACGCCGGTATCGAGCTGGCGCGGGACCGTCTGCGCAAGTCGGCCTTTCACCGCTCGGTGATCAACGCCGAGATGTTTGACCCGCAAGGTGCGCTGCAAGCGGGTTTCCTCGACAAGGTGGTGGCTCCTGAGGAATTGCACGCGGCGGCCCTGGAAGCGGCGCGGCAGTTGAAAAAGATCAATATGACTGCGCACAAGCAGACCAAATTGAAGGTACGCAAGGCACTGCTGGAGGCACTGGATGAGGCAATCATCCAGGACCAGAGCCACGGCCTCAGTTAAGCCTCCTGCACAGCGCTCACCGAAGCCCGACCTCGTGTCGGGCTTTTTCTTACAAGAGAACCCGAAACTTTCCTAGCCGCTCTAGAAGGGGTTTGTCAGCGATCGTTGAAACATGTGCTTAAACATCGGCTATCTCCGACGTCCTTAGGGTCAATTGCCGAATACAGTGCACATCCGTACACTGCGCCACCTTTTGTCTCGATGGGCCGTGTCGATGCTGTTTCTGTTACGTATGTTGTTGATGGGTCTGCACTTTATGGTCGCCGGTGTGCTAGGCGTGCTGTTGGGTATTTGCCGGCCATTCAATCCGGACAACAGTCGCTTGTGTGCCCGCCTGTACGCAGTGCCGGCGATGTGGATCCTGCGCCTGAATGTAAAGGCGAACGTCGACTCGCTGCGTCAGAAACCGGGGCCCTGCGTGGTGATCGCCAATCATCAGTCCAACTACGACCTGTTTGTGCTGGGCACCGTGGTGCCCCACCGTACCGTGTGTATCGCCAAGAAGAGCCTGAAATGGGTGCCGCTGTTCGGCCAGCTGTTCTGGCTGGCGGGCAATGTGCTGATCGACCGGGGCAATGCGCACAAGGCGCGCCGGGCGATGCTCACCACCACGCGTACCCTGCAACATGAAGACACGTCGATCTGGGTGTTCCCGGAGGGCACGCGAAATCTGGGCAAGGGTTTATTGCCGTTCAAGAAAGGCGCCTTTCACATGGCGATTGCCGCGGGTGTGCCGGTGGTGCAGGTGTGCGTGAGCAATTACGTCACGCATATGCAACTCAATCACTGGAACAGTGGCGATGTACTCATACGGTCGTTGCCGCCGATTCCTACGATTGGTCTGACGACGGATGACATTCCGGCCTTGATGCAAGCATGTCAGACGCAGATGGATGAATGCATCGCGCAGATGGACCGTGACATTGCAGAGCACGCGCTCCTGAAGAACACCTGAACGACGTGAAATGTCATCGAGCAACAACGGAACGTCAATCAGACTAAGCTGCCCAACTCCTGTCCTCACGATAGAAGTGATCAGCATCATGGGTAGAGTTGTTGCAGCCGCCGTCTACAGCGATGGCAAGAAAGTCACGGATATCACCCTTGATGAAGGCGCGGCCTGGGCCGCCAAACCGGGTCATTTTGTATGGATCGGGCTGGAAGAGCCCACCACCCTGGAGCTGACCAACCTGCAACGCCAGTTCAACCTGCACGAACTGGCAATCGAAGATGCGATGGAAAAGCACAGCCGCCCGAAGCTCGAGACCTTCGGCGATGCGCTGTTTATCGTCACCTACTCGCCGGTGCGCGAGAACGGCAAGCTGGAGTTTATCGAAACCCATATCTTTGCCGGCAATGGCTACATCATCACCGCGCGCAACGGTCACTCGGCGTCCTACGGCTTTGTGCGTCAGCGCTGTGAGGCGCGGCCGCTGTTGCTGGAGCATGGGGAAGATTTCGTACTCTATGCGCTGCTGGATTTCGTCACCGAGAACTATCAGCCCGTGAGCGAGGCGATCCATGCCGAGATCGATGAGCTGGAGCGCAACGTGCTGTGCAGCTCGCTGAGCGAGCGCGATATCCAGAAGATCCACGGCCTGCGCCGCGATGTGCTGCGACTCAAGCGCCATGTGGCGCCGATGGTGGAGATCAGCCAGGAACTGCAGAAGCTGAGCTTCCCGTTCATCGACAAGAACATGCGCCCGTACTTCCGGGACGTGCAGATCCACGTGACGCGGCAGATGGAAGACCTTACCACCCTGCGCGATATCGCCAGCCAGACCATCGAGATCGGTGTGTTGCTGGAGGCGTCACGCCAGAGCGTGGTACAGCGCAAGTTCGCCGCCTGGGCGGCGATCCTGGCATTCCCCACGGCGGTGGCGGGGATTTATGGGATGAACTTCCAGAACATGCCCGAGCTGCAATGGCACTACGGCTACTTCGCGGTACTCGGGTTGATTGCCACCGGCTGCATCAGTCTGTGGGCCAGCTTCAAGCGGTCGGGCTGGCTTTAAGCCGACTCGGGTTTGTGCGCCACGAAGCGCATCATCCATTCCGCCACGGTCGCGCCGTGGTGGTCTCGCTCAAGGCTTGCGACGCCCTGGGTGTAGACCTTTTCCCCAAGAGTCGTCTGAAGAATTTCCAGCAGCTCGCGCGAATAGTCAGCGACAAACTCAGGGTGGCCCTGGAAGCACAGCACCTGGTCGCCGATGTGATACGCGGCGATGGGGCAGAACTCACTCGAGGCGATAACCGTGGCATTGGCCGGCAACGTGGTGACCTGGTCCTGGTGACTGATCAGCAGGGTCAGTTCCGGCACCTCGGGGCTCATCCACGGGGCCTTGGCATCGAGCGTGTAATCGTGGATGCCCATGCCCCAACCCTGGCTTGCGCGTTCGGTCTTGCCGCCGAGCAGCAATGCCAATAACTGGTGACCAAAACAAATGCCGAGCAATTTATCGCCGCGCGCGTAACGCTCCAGCACATACGTTTTGAGGGTCTGGATCCAGGGGTCGGTGCCGAAGGAATCGGCCTTGCTGCCGGTGATCAGATACGCATCAAAAGTTTCGTCATCCGGCGGGTATTCGCCTTGCACGACGTTGTATACGACGAACTCGGCAGCAATCGGCTGCCGGGAAAACAGACGCTTGAACATCTGCCCATAACCCTGGTACTGATCGATCAAGCCAGGGCGCAGGATATCGGTTTCCAGAATGCAGACGCGTAGCGACATAAAAAATACCTGACACGGCGATGGGAATAATGAACACCCAGAGCCTGCCTTGAAACATACCTGCAACGCAAGCGCAGAACTGCGCATTCACCCCGTACGCCTTTATTCACGCCCGATTGACACGGTTTCAATGGCGGATGCGTTGACTGCTTTGACCCCCTGCGCCCGGACGAACGGTAGGCACCTGGGCGAATGACCTGATTAATCGTTTTAGCTGTCTAGCCAAGGCATTGGCGCCAATATGGCGTTCTGCCTTATGCCTTTTTAATCTCTAATTACGATTATCTGATATGAAATGAGTCTAAGACTGCAAGAACGAGCGCTCTAAGGTTGAACTCAGTAAGAGGTTGCTGCCGGGTTTTGCTGGAGCAGCTGTAAGAAAAATGTCACGCCAGATCGCGATACTGAATTTAACGGCACGCATTTGACGCTCAGGAATAACAACAAAAGGCAGTCAGCCATGTTCAAACATTCGAAAGTACGTCAGGCGGGACTTATTCTTTTCGCCACCACATTGATTTTGATCCTGCCCAATTTAACCAAGGTTATCGGGTAACGATCCGAGCCACGAGTTCTGTGCACCCACCGCATCAGAATTACAGTTTTTGACAGCACCTGCGAGGCATTGCGCATAGCGATCCCGTTGCAGGGGCTGTCTTTTTACATGCTGATTTCCGCTATCTTGCAGGTCATCGCCACTTGAAAACGGACTCACTGTTGAAAACGATCCTTGCGCTGTTCGCCCTGCTGCTCAGCGTGCCAGCCGGCGCCGCGCAATTGACCATCGAACTGGACCACACCAGCAAGACCTGGCAGACCGCCGAGCTGCTCGAACACCCGGATGCGCAGACGGTGCACATCATTGATGACGTTTCCTACAAGCGCGACATGACGTATCGCGCAGTGCCGCTGGCGGTACTGCTGCCGGGGCTTGCGCCGCAGAGTCATCTGCAGGCGGTCGCCCTGGATGGGTTTGCGGCCGAACTCAGCGCCGCGCCCCTGCTGGAAACAACCGGCGCCCGCGCCTGGCTGGCGGTGGAAGACCCGGCCCACCCCTGGCCGCCCCTGACGTCAGGCAAACCTGGCGCCGGGCCTTTTTACCTGGTGTGGACCGACCCGCAGGCGGGACCGATCAGCCCGGAGCAGTGGCCGTTTCAGGTTTCCCGGATCAAACAGTTGAAGACCGTGGCCGAGCGTTTCCCGGCGTTATTGCCCGACCCGAAGCTGGCGGCGAATGATCCGATCAACCAGGGCTTTGCGCTGTTCCAGAAAAACTGCCTGGCCTGCCATCGGCTCAATGGCGCCGGGGATGCAGAGGTGGGCCCGGACCTGAATATTCCCTACAGCCCCACCGAGTATTTCAGCGGCGATTTTCTCAAGCACTATATTCGCGACCCGCAAAGCGTGCGGCACTGGCCACAGGCGAAGATGCCGGCGTTCGCCGCCAATGTGTTGCCCGACAGCGAACTGGATTTGCTGGTGGGGTATTTGAAGCACATGGCCGGGCGTAAATCCCAACCCTGAGTTTTATGCTGTGGGAACAGTGCGATTATTGCTGCTGCACAGCGATTACCGGCGTCGGCATCACCAACACCTTGGCGTGCATCTGCTCTTGCCCGCCGCCCCGGCGCATGCCGCGCACCGGGCACGCGTCGAGGTAGTCCAGGCCCACCGCCAGCTTGAGGTGCCGCTCCGGCCGCGCCATCTGGTTGGTCACGTCAAAGCTGTACCACGCGCCTTCCAGCCAGGCTTCGGCCCAGGCGTGACTGGCCAGGTGCGTGCTGTCTTCGCTGTATAAATACCCCGACACATAACGCGCCGGAATCCCCAGGCTGCGCGCGCAGGCCAGGAACGCGTGGGTATGATCCTGGCACACGCCCGCCCCGCCAGCGAAGGCCTGGGCCGCGCAGGTATCGACCTCGGTGGCGCCGGGCGTGTAAACCATGGTCTGGTTGAGCGCGTGCATCAGGTCGATCAACGCGCTGCGGTCACGACGTTGGTGACAGTGCTGGTCGGCAAAGCCGCGCAGAGCCTCGTCCGGCTCGGTCAGGCGGGTGCAGCGCAGGAAAGGAAATGCCGACTGGCCCTCGTGCTCCGCTTCACGCAGCTCGTCGATATCCACCTGGCCGCGAGCACGGATAACGATTGCATCGTGGGGTTCATCCAGGGTCAGCACATGCAGAATGTTGCCGAACGGGTCCACCTGGGCGCGCACCGGGCGCGGCAGGTCGAGCTGCCAACTGATGACCTGCTGGCGCTCGCTGTCGTGGGGTGTAAGGCGCAGGTACTGGATGCTGGCGCGCACCTGGTCTTCGTAGTGGTAGGTGGTTTCGTGACTGATGGAAAGTCTCATGGGGCCTCCGTGCAGGAACCGTAAATGGCGTCGCCCCACTGGCGCACCGAGGGGATGAAGGTGGCGTGGAGGTTTCCCCGCAGGTGGTGCAAGGCAGCTCGATTCAACATGGCATCAGTCCTCCACCACCCAGGTGTCCTTGGTGCCGCCACCCTGGGACGAGTTGACCACCAGCGAGCCCTCGCGCAGCGCCACACGCGTCAAGCCGCCGGGCACCACGCGGGTTTCCTTGCCGGACAGCACGAACGGGCGCAGGTCGATATGGCGCGGGGCGATGCCGTTGTCGACGAAGGTCGGGCACGTGGATAAACACAGGGTCGGCTGGGCGATATAAGCGTGGGGCTTGGCTTTGATGCGTGCGCGAAAGGCTTCGATTTCGGCGGCGCTGGATGCCGGCCCGACCAGCATGCCGTAGCCGCCGGAGCCCTGGGTTTCCTTGACCACCAAGTGCGGCAGGTTGGCCAGCACGTGGGACAATTCGTCAGGCTTGCGGCATTGAAAGGTTGGCACATTCTTCAGGATCGGTTCTTCATCCAGGTAAAAACGGATCATCTGGGTAACGAAGGGGTACACCGACTTGTCATCCGCCACGCCAGTGCCAATCGCGTTGGCCAGCACCACATTGCCACAGCGATAGGCCGCGAGCAGACCGGGCACACCGAGCATGGAATCGGGGTTGAATGCCAACGGATCGAGAAACGCGTCATCAAGGCGACGGTAGATCACATCCACGGCCTTGGGCCCGTCGGTGGTGCGCATGAACACGTGGTCATCGCGCACGAACAGGTCGGCGCCTTCCACCAGCTCAACGCCCATTTCCCTGGCCAGGAACGCGTGTTCGAAGAAGGCGCTGTTGAAGCGTCCCGGAGTCAGTACCACAACGCTGGGGTTGTCGATGGGGCTGGCGCTCTTGAGCGTGTCGAGCAGCAGGTTGGGGTAATGATCGATCGGTGCAATGCGCTGGGCGGCAAACAGTTCGGGAAACAGGCGCATCATCATCTTGCGGTCTTCGAGCATGTAGCTGACACCGCTGGGTGTACGCAGGTTGTCTTCCAGTACGTAATAAGTGCCGTCGCCATCGCGTACGAGATCAACCCCGGAGACGTGTGAATACAGGTCACGGTGCAGATTCAGACCCTGCATGGCCAGTTGGTATTGCTCGTTGGCCAGTACCTGTTCGGCGGGAATGATGCCCGCCTTGATAATGCGCTGTTCGTGATACAGGTCGGCAAGAAACAGGTTCAGCGCCTTGACCCGCTGGATGCAGCCGCGCTCGACAATCTGCCATTCACTGGCCGGAATGCTGCGGGGGATGATGTCGAAGGGAATCAGGCGTTCAGTGCCTTGCTCGTCGCCATAGAGGGTGAAGGTGATACCCGCACGGTGAAACAGCAAATCGGCTTCGCGCCGACGCTGGGCCAGCAGTTCGGGCGGGGTCAGCGCCAGCCAACGGGCGAATTCGCGGTAATGGGGGCGTACCTGCCCTGCCCCGTCGTACATTTCGTCGAAATAAGTGCGGATCATGCCGAACTCCTTGTCACCCGGACACGAGCACTATCGCAAGGCCCGTGCCAGCGGCATAAACACTTGAACATCAGTGAGTTGAATGGCCGCCGGGATCTGCCAGCACCGTCCTGGTGCACAGAATACCCAGCGCATGGTCGCCTGCTTCATCGCAAGGCGGCGTTTTACTATCAACAGCATAGTCAGACTTGATTTCACTGCGCGGCGCAAGCTGCGGATAATCGCCAACATCTGCTGAACAGGACGCGTCCTACAGTTTCAGCGCAACGATCTTCCCTTTAGGCCACCCGACTTGGGTGGCTTTTTTTTGCTTTCGAAAAACCCGCGCAGCGTTTTCCCACGGCACAAACAAAATCGGCCGACCCAAAGGTCAGCCGATACGCTGTGCTTGTGCAAACGGCTACATGGGTAACCCACGCACCTCCTGCTTGACGCCCCATCCTTCAATGATCCCGCCCAACGGCTCGACCACCGCTTCAAAGTCCTGCTCGAAGTCTCCTATGCCGTCGTAGGTGGCTGACATGATCTTGCTCAATTCCAGATACCAGGCGCCGTCATCGCGCGCGCTAACCTGGGCATTCAGGGACTCGCCGCGAAACTCACCCGCCGCCCTGCGCGCCCGTTCTTCATCCGGGAAAATCGCGTAGAACTCGATGGGGTGAAACCGTGAAAAGTCAAAACCGCCTTCTTTCATGCGGCGTAGGACGTGGGTGCTGATGTCTTCTTGATAGGCTGTGCTCATGAAACGTCCTCCTAAAACCGATGGATAGACTTTCCGTGCCTCCCGAAGCCCGCGAGCTGCTGGCGCGAGCACCACGGCAATGACTGCACCGCAGGGAAAACAAGCATGTAGCTGACAAGACCAGTACCTAGCGAATCATTCGCTGATCTCGCTTGCAGAGTAGCGCGAAGCTATCACCTCCACCAGAGGGGTTGCACTGGCAAACAGGGAATGTTCAGGCGGCGGGCGAAATGTCGAGGATCTGGATACTGTTCTGGTCTTTGAGGATCTTGACCGTAGGCTCCGGCTTACGGCCCTCAAGGTCGTTGAGGTCGAGTTCGGCGGCGACCGGCACGAGTTTGTTGCGAATCATGTGCGCCGCATCTTCGAGGCTGGGCTTGTGGTCGCAGTCGAACTGCTCCACGGCCTGCACACCGTGATCGTCAACGAAGGTAATTTGCCACATTTGCATCGGTGCCTCCTCGATAAAACCCATGTGTGGGCTCACATCCATCTGGACCTTGAGGGCTCGTCAAACGTTCCACTCAAGGCCGCAGGCACCTGATCGACAGCGGTTATTTCTCGGCGTGTTCCTTGAGGGCTTTCAAGGTGTTGAACGGCGCGTCCACCACGAACTTGTTGGCCAACCAGGAGGGCACGCTGCCGCCCGGCTCCGTGTGCACCTGATAGGTGACCTCGGTCTGGTTATCGCCCTTGGGTACGAGCTTCCAGAAACCCTCGACCTGCGCCACGCGCACGTAGCCTTTTTCTTCCGGCTTGTAGGTCGGCACGCCCTGCAATGTGCGCGTTATACCGCCATCGGCGTTTTTGGTGGTGGTGATGTGGGTGTAGGAATCACGGTCAGTCACCGGGAACGGTGCGTTGAACTGGGTGTAGGTCCAGGCCTCATCGCCCTTCTTGTCCACCAGCTTCTGGGATTTGCATTCGTGAATCCATGAACAGGCAGCGGCGACGTCTTCCTGCAGGGCCTGGATTTTCGCCACGGGCGCCTTGATCAGGGTGACACCGCGATAGGCCTTGTACTTGGAGCCGGCAACCTCGCTCAGGGACACTTTGATGCCGTCTTCGTCCTTGGCCACCTGCCAGTCCTCGGCCTGCGCGGTGGCCGCGAACAACACCGTGAAACCGCACAGCACAGCCATTCGTTTCAGCGAACCCATCGTTGTATTCCTTATTGTTGAAGTTCCGAGAGTAAAGCCCATCAAGCCGCCGTCATCTGTTCCCACCAGCCGATCAGCCGGATTGCATCAGCCTGGTCGGTGCCGCACACCTCCAGATCCGCCTTGAAGTCACTGCACACCGCCGGGCGCTCGGGCTTGCCGAACAGCTGGCATAGCTGTTCGACCGACAGGTGCAGGCAGCGTTCGCCCGCCGGCTTGCCCTTGGGCATTCCGGGTAATGGCGAACTGATAGAGGGGGCGATGCAGCAAGCACCACAGCCTTCACGGCATTTCATGACCGGCAGGTCCTCGACGACTCAATGGGATGGCGGAGCTAGGGTACGCCCCTGAACAACCGTTTTAAAACGGTCCAACAAGGGTTTTTCACGGAAAAGACAAGTGACTGACCAGTCCGCGACAAATGGTCGATCCAGCGCCTCACATGTGCGCAATAGTTATTGCTTGAATTCGAAATCCAGCGCCGCACCTTCAACATCACGGCGTTCTTCGTTGCGCAGTTGCAGCTTCATCTCATTGCTGAGCAAGCGGCCGTTGATCTGAAACGCGCTGTTATCGGTGGGCTTGTCGCCGAACATCGGCGGTAGCAGCGGTACGCTTTTGGGCTTGGGCATGGTACCGATAGGCTGTAAATGCCTGACCATGTCGGACGGCAGCGACAGGTCCAGTTGTGCCGGTGGCAGTTTAGTCTGGGCGACCTCACGAGCTGATCTGGATTTTTTTCTGGCCGAGGCGCGCTTTTTCTTGGCGACCGTGGCTTTCCTGGCCTCTGCCGTTTTTTTCGTGGAGGCCGCCTGTTCGGCACTTGGCGCAGACCTGGTGTCCGATACGGGCGCGGCCGCCATTAAGACGCCGACATTGCACAGCGTTAACAGGCCAATCATCCCTACAGCGCGAAAAATCGAATTCATATCGCCAACAGCATTAACGGCAGAAGGCCATATGCTCGCTTGTTGTGCGCAGCATGACAAGCGCGGCAATCACACCCGTGCAGGAATTGTCCCGGTTCTGCGCCTCAGAGACCGGCGCTGGTCTCCTGGCATAATTGGCTGGCCAGCATCCCCAGGGTCATCAGCGCCCGCTCTGCTTCGCGGTTCCATGGCGTGCCACAGTTGAGCCGAATGCAATGGTTGAACTGTTCTGTATTGCTGAAAATCAACCCGGGCGCAATGCTGATGCCCTGTTGCAGGGCGCGCACATGCAACTCCTGAGTATTGACGCGCCCCGGCAAGCTGACCCACAGGATAAAACCGCCGGTAGGCCGGGTCATCTGCGTGCCTTCAGGGAAGTACTGCTGCACTGCCAGCTGGAAAGCGCTGAGGTTCTTGCGGTATTCCTGACGGATGTAGCGCAGGTGGCGGTCATAGCCACCGTTCTCCAGGTATGCGGCGACGCCCATCTGCGTGACGCTGCACGCCGAGTGGGTACTGAACATCTGCAGGCGCTGGATCTCCTGCTGATATTTACCGGCAATCATCCAGCCAATGCGCACACCGGGCGACAGCGTCTTGGAGAAGCTCGAGCAGTAAATGACCCGGTCCAGGCGGTCATAGGCTTTCAGCGCCTTGGTGCGGCCCAGTTCGAACATCAACTCGCCGTAGATATCGTCCTCGACAATCTGGATATCGAAATCCGAGGCCAGACGCAGCAGTTGCTTCTGCCGCTCTTCGGGCATGGTGCCACCCAGCGGGTTGCTCAAGCGTGTGGTCAGCACCAGCGCCTTGATCGACCATTGGTTGGCCGCCAGCTGCAGGGCTTCCAGGCTCATACCGGTGGAGGGGTCGCTGGGAATTTCGATCACTTTGAGGCCGAGCAGATCGGCCAGTTGCAGCAAGCCGTAATAGGTCGGCGACTCGGCGGCGATCAGGTCGCCGGGACGGGTCAGTACGCGCAGGGACATCTGCAACGCGTCGACGCAGCCATGGGTGATCACCACTTCGGATGGGTCAATCACCACGCCGGCATCACGCATGCGGATCGCCACCTGGCGGCGCAGCGGCTCGAAACCGGGGCTGAACATGTAGCTGAAGGCCCGTGGGCTCTGGAAGCGCGTGACCTTGGCCAACTGCTGGTGCAGTGCTCGCACCGGCAGGTAGTCGACACTCGGCACCGCGGCGCCAAGGGGAAACACGCCTTCGCGGCGCGACTCGCCCAATACCTGTTGAATGATGCTGCTGCGGGTGACCAGCCCCGGGCGTTCGACCCGTGCGATATCCGGCGTCGGCGCGGTGAGCGCGGGCGTCTGGTGCACGTAATAGCCGGACTGTGGCCGCGCCCTGATCAGCCCCTGGTCTTCCAGGTTGGCATAGGCCTGCAAGACCGTGGCGTGACTCACGTTGAGCTGGGAACTCATCTTGCGCACCGAAGGCACACGCTCCCCCGGTTGATAGACTCCGCGCCGGATGTCCTCAGCCAGTTGCTGGGCGATACGTTGGTAAAGCAACAGATTGGTCATGACGCAGCACTCGATTTCACGGGCGTTTTATTTTTGTGTAGAACATACCGGCACAGTTTAGAAGTGTACGGGGACAGTTGCCACAATAGTCGAGGCCGCGCGGCAGTGACAGCAAAAACTGTAAGGGTTTAGGATAGAGCTTTCAGCTGTACCTCAAAACAAATGTGGGAGGGGGCTTGCTCCCGATAGCAGCGTGTCAGTCGTCAAAGAAGTTGACTGAACCACCGCTATCGGGAGCAAGCCCCCTCCCACATTTTGACCTGCGCCAGGCGCCTAGCGAGCAGCGCCCAATTGGCCCTTCGCGTCGGAGAAGACGATTTCCACGCGGCGATTCTGCGCCCTGCCCCGCTCGGAGGCGTTGGCCTCTACCGGGTACTGGTCGCCATACCCCTCAACCTGAATGCGTTTTTCATCGATACCCAGGTCCACCAGCACATCGGCCACCGATTGTGCACGCTCGCGGGACAGCCTGAGGTTTTCCTGCTCGCCGCCGGTGTTGTCCGCATACCCCTCAATACGCACCACGCGCTTGGGGTTCAGTTGCAGGAACTGCACGATTTTCAGCACTGTGCGGTTGGCCGAGTTTTTTAGCTCCGCGTCACCGGTGTCGAACAGCACGTCCCCCAGGGTCATCACCAGGCCGCGGTCGGTCTGGGTGGCGAGGCTGGTGATCTGCTCTTCGAGCCACTTGCCCTGCTGTTGCACGCTCGACAGCTTGCTTTCGCGCAGGGCCAGTTGCAGGCGCTGGCGCTCCAGTTCCAGCTTCGCGCCGCGCTCTGCGTTGAGCCCCTGCTCGGTATGTTGCCGGGCAATCGCGCTGTAGCGACGGCTCAGGTAGGCGTAATGCTCCACATCGGCGCCGCTGCCCCAGTAGCTGGACAGGCGGTCGGCACGGGCCAGCGACTCCCCGGCACGGATCACATCCTTGGGCGCGAAGCGCAGCACATTGGCGTCTTCCTTGACCTTCTGGAAATCGCCGGCCGCCTGCTGCAGGGCCTGCTCGCTGTTCGGATGGGTGGCACAGCCACCCAACATGGCGCCGGCCAGCAGCACGGCGCTCATCCCACGGAGCAGCCGGCTCATTGGGCTTCCCCCAACTGCAATTGCTTGCGCAAGCGGGTGATGCGAGTGTTGAGCACGTTCAGTTGCTCCTGGCTCTTGCGAGTCAGCACCTGGGCTTCGGCCAGGCGGGCATCCAGTTCGGCTTGCTCGGCCTGCATGCGCGCGTCCTTGTAGGACTGGTCGGCCATGTCGGCCTCGGCCCGGGCGAATTTGTCTTCGGCCAGTTTCAATTCGGCCGACTCCTCGGCGACGGCGCCGACCGCGCTGGCTTGCTCAAGCGCTTGCCGGGTCAGGCGCAGCTGTTCATTCGGCGCGGGATCGGTTGCACATCCCGCCAGAGCGACAGCGGCGAGTGCCGCTAAAAGAGGTCGAAAAATCACTGAAAATCCCTACTGTGTTGAGGTGCCGACGGGTTGCTGCAATTGCGCTTTCCAGCGTTCCAGATTGCGCTGCAACGCAGCTTGCGCCACACCGGACGCGGGCAATTCTGTCATCTTTTTCGCCAGCTGTCCGCGCAGCCACGGATCATTGCAGGCGGAGTTGTGGGAAATCGCCAGGTACAGGCCGGGCTGATCGATGGGCACTTCGCGGGCCACCAGGTCGTTGCTCATGCCCAGGCTCTGGGCCATGGCCATGCCGGAATAGCGACTGGCGAGCACATAGTCCACCTCCCCCAACAACAGTTTCTGAAACGCCGGCGTCAGCGTGGGCAGGCGTTGCAGGTTGAGCTGCTGACTGGCGAAAGTGTCGAAATCCGCGCTCAAGCGCGCCCGTTCCGATACTGCGCCCGAGTGGCCGTGCAGGTCGGCCGCAGTGGTATACACCAGGGCGGAATCCTTACGGGTCCAGACGAGGTAGTCGAGCTGCATCAGCGGCGGGTGAATGTAGTCCAGGGTTTGCAACTCGCCGAGGTTCAACGTTGCGTCGGCGAGAATGTCCATGCGTCCGCTGCGCACTTCATCCAGGGCGGCCGCGCGTTTGCCGCCGTAAAGCAGGTCAATTTTCAGACCGAGGTCCTTGGCCACCTGCTGCAACACATCGGCGGTGGCGCCGATCAGGTGCGCGGGGTCTTGCGGGTCGCGCCAGAGCAGGGGTGGCGCGTCCGGGCTGCCGGTGATGACCAGGCGATTACATTTGCCGGCGGCGTGCGCCAGGGTTGGCAGCAGCGTGAGGCCCAGCAGTACGATCCAGGGGCGCAATTCCATGGCGAAGGTCTCCGATAGTCAAAAAAAAGCCCGGTCACAAGACCGGGCTCTTTATAAGTGAAGCGGCTGGATTAGACCAGCTTCTCCAACTCGGGTACGGCTTCGAACAAGTCCGCCACCAGGCCGTAATCAGCCACCTGGAAGATCGGTGCTTCTTCGTCCTTGTTGATCGCAACGATCACTTTGGAGTCCTTCATGCCGGCCAGATGCTGGATCGCGCCGGAGATACCGACGGCGATGTACAGCTGTGGCGCAACGATCTTGCCGGTCTGGCCGACCTGCATGTCGTTGGGGACAAAACCTGCGTCGACGGCAGCGCGGGAAGCGCCGACCGCCGCGCCCAGCTTGTCGGCCAGGGCGTACAGGTGCTTGAAGTTGTCGCCGTTCTGCATGCCGCGCCCGCCGGAAACAACGATCTTGGCAGCGGTCAGCTCAGGACGGTCCGACTTGGCCAGCTCTTCGCCAACAAAGCTGGAAGTACCTGCGTCGTGGGCGGCGGAGACGGCTTCAACAGTGGCCGAGCCACCTTCAGCGGCGACCGGATCGAAACCGGTGGCGCGCACGGTGATGACCTTGATCGCGGCGGTCGATTGCACGGTGGCAATGGCGTTACCGGCGTAGATCGGGCGCTTGAAGGTATCGGCGCTTTCGACCGAGATGATCTCGGAGATCTGGTCGACGTCCAACTGCGCGGCAACGCGTGGCAGGATGTTTTTGCCGTTGGAAGTGGCGGCGGCCAGGATGTGGCTGTAGCCCTTGCCCAGCTCTGCAACCAGCGGCGCAACGTTTTCCGGCAACTGATGCGCGTAGGCGGCGTTGTCGGCGTTCAGCACTTTGCTTACGCCAGCGATTTTTGCAGCGGCCTCAGCCACCGGGCCTGCGCCCTCACCGGCGACCAGCAGGTGAATATCGCCACCGATTTTAACGGCGGCGGCCACGGTGTTCAGGGTGGCCGGGGCCAGCACCTTGTTGTCGTGTTCAGCGATTACCAAGATAGTCATGTTTAGATTACCTTCGCTTCGTTTTTCAGTTTCTCGACCAGTTCAGCCACCGACTTGACCTTGATGCCCGCGCTGCGTGCAGCCGGTGCTTCAACCTTGATGGTCTTGTTGGTGGAGGCGGTGGAAACGCCCAGAGCTTCTGGCGTCAGCGACTCCAGCGGCTTCTTCTTGGCTTTCATGATGTTGGGCAGGGACGCGTAGCGCGGCTCGTTCAAACGCAGGTCGGTGGTGACGATGGCCGGCAGTTTCAGGGAAACGGTCTGCGCGCCGCCGTCGATCTCGCGGGTCACGGCCACGCTGTCGCCGCTCACTTCAACCTTGGAAGCGAAGGTGCCCTGGCCGTAACCGGTCAGCGCAGCCAGCATCTGCCCGGTCTGGTTGTTGTCGCTGTCGATGGCTTGTTTGCCGAGGATGACCAACTGTGGCTGTTCCTTGTCGACAACGGCCTTGAGCAGCTTGGCCACGGCCAGGGAGGTCAGTTCTTCAGCGGACTCGACCAGGATGGCGCGGTCGGCGCCCAGTGCCAGGGCGGTGCGCAGTTGTTCCTGGGCGGTGGTCGGGCCGATGGAAACCACGACGATTTCGGTCGCCACGCCTTTCTCTTTCAGGCGTACGGCTTCTTCCACGGCGATTTCACAAAAAGGGTTCATCGACATCTTGACGTTAGCAAGGTCGACGCCGGAATTGTCCGCCTTGACGCGAACTTTCACGTTGTAATCGACAACGCGTTTGACAGCTACAAGAACCTTCATGGATTCCTCGTTACTCTCCGGTGAAAAGAAAGTCGCCTAGGCGAACCTGGCGGTTGATGCTCATCGGCACACAAGGGCGCCTCCAAAAACCTTGGCACGTGACCTTGATCACGGACAGCGATGACCGTTCGTCAGGGGTGACTGAGAGGTCATTCTTGATCGCGGCGTGTAAACTGAGCGCTCTTTAAAAAAGCGCCCATGCCCTGGCCTGCTTTTGGACGTACTCCTGAAACCTGCAGTCTGCCTACGGTAAGCGCGAAACCGACCGTATCTTGACCGGAACACCTATTCTGGTCAATACGGCAAAATAGCCAGTTATAAGCCGCGTTGCTTTGATTTACCTAGCCTGCGGGCAATTCAAACAAACGTTTGTATTGGACGCTCACAGTGGTGTAGATATACTGCGCGACCTAGAATGCGCCACATAGAGAGAAAGGTGAGTCCTGCCATCGCCGCACGGCCGCACCGAACCTCCACCCATTAGAAAAAAGCCTGTTGAGCCTTGAGTAGGAGATAGCCTGTGGAACGCGAATACATGGAATTCGACGTGGTCATCGTCGGCGCCGGCCCTGCGGGCCTGTCCGCCGCCTGCCGCCTGAAGCAGAAGGCCGCTGACGCCGGCAAGGAAATCAGCGTCTGCGTGGTCGAGAAAGGCTCCGAAGTCGGCGCTCACATCCTCTCCGGTGCCGTGTTTGAACCTCGCGCCCTGAACGAACTGTTCCCGGACTGGAAGGCCCTCGGCGCCCCGCTCAACACGCCAGTAGTACGCGATGACATCTATGTACTGCGCAGCCCCGACGCCTCCACCAAGGTGCCCGACTTCTTTGTGCCCAAGACCATGCACAACGAAGGCAACTACATTATCTCCCTGGGCAATCTCTGCCGCTGGCTGGCCCAGCAGGCCGAGAACCTGGGTGTGGAGGTCTACCCAGGCTTCGCCGCTCAGGAAGCGTTGTTCGACGAAAACGGCGTGGTGCGCGGGATCATCACCGGCGACCTCGGCGTCGACCGCGAAGG
Source organism: Pseudomonas sp. PvP025 (assembly GCF_017832155.1). Taxonomy (NCBI): domain Bacteria; kingdom Pseudomonadati; phylum Pseudomonadota; class Gammaproteobacteria; order Pseudomonadales; family Pseudomonadaceae; genus Pseudomonas; species Pseudomonas sp. PvP025. The sequence continues at coordinate 2,597,446 of NZ_JAFIBJ010000001.1, forward strand.
CAAACCCAAGGAAGGCGTGTACACCCCCGGCATGGAATTGCGCGGCAAGTACACGCTGTTCGCCGAAGGTTGCCGCGGGCATATCGGCAAGCAACTGATCCAGCGCTTCAACCTGGACAGCGACGCCGACGCCCAGCACTACGGCATCGGTCTCAAGGAAATCTGGGAAATCGATCCGGCCAAACACCAACCCGGCCTCGTGGTGCACACCGCCGGCTGGCCGCTGGATATCATGGGCACCGAGAACACCGGCGGCTCGTTCCTGTATCACCTGGAAAACAACCAGGTGGTGGTCGGCCTGATCGTCGACCTGTCATACAGCAACACCTTCCTGTCGCCGTTCGACGAGTTCCAGCGCCTCAAGCACCACCCGGTGCTGGCCCAGCACCTGGAAGGCGGCAAGCGCATCAGCTACGGCGCCCGCGCCATCTGCAAAGGCGGCCTGAATTCGCTGCCGAAAATGGTGTTCAAGGGCGGTGCGCTGATCGGTTGCGACCTCGGCACCCTGAACTTCGCCAAGATCAAAGGCAGCCATACCGCGATGAAGTCCGGCATGCTCGCCGCCGACGCCGTGGCCGACCGCCTGTTTGCCGAGTCCGAGGGCGGTGATGAACTGACCGCTTACGTCGACAGCTTCAAGTCGAGCTGGTTGTACGAAGAACTGTTCGCCAGCCGTAACTTCGGCGCGGCCGTGCACAAGTTCGGCGCCATCCTCGGCGGCGGCTTCAACTGGCTGGACCAGAACATCTTTGCCGGCAAGCTCCCCTTCACCCTGCACGACAACACGCCGGACTACGCCTGCCTGAAGCTGGCCAAGGACTGCAAGAAGATCGACTATCCCAAACCCGACGGCAAGTTGAGCTTCGACAAGCTGAGCTCGGTGTTCATCTCCGGTACCAACCATGAAGAAGAGCAGCCGTGCCACTTGAAGCTCAAGGACCCTAGCATCCCGATCGGCACCAACCTGCCGCTCTACGACGAACCAGCGCAGCGCTACTGCCCGGCCGGTGTGTATGAGGTGATCACCAAGGAAGACGGCGAAAAGCGCTTCCAGATCAACGCCCAGAACTGTGTGCACTGCAAGACCTGTGACATCAAGGACCCTTCGCAGAACATCACCTGGGTATCGCCGGAAGGCGCGGGTGGGCCGACTTACCCGAATATGTAAACCAGCTGCTTGAGAACAAGGCTCCCAGACGGGGGCCTTTTTTGCGCTCGGAAAAAGGCCAGTCGACCGAGTTGCATCAACAGAATCTAGGCAGCCCGCTCCTCGCCAGGGTTGCGCAGAAAATAGCGCTTGTACTCGCGACTGAACTGCGACGTGCTCTGATACCCCACGCTGTGCGCCGCCTGCGCCACACTCAGGCCGTCCACCAGCAGCAACTGCTGCGCCTTCAATAACCGCAGACGCTTGAGGTACTGCACCGGCGACAACAGGGTGCAACGCTTGAAGTGTTCATGAAAGGTCGATGCACTCATGTGCGCATACCCGGCCAGGGTCTCGATATTCAGCGGCTCGGCGTAATGGGCATGCAGGTGACTCAGCGAGGTGGCGATGCGCGAGAATTGCCCTTGCTGCTCGACCAGCGCGCGCAACACGTCCGCCTGCGGGCCACGCAACGCGGTGAACAACAATTCGCGCACTCGCGCCGGGCCCAGGATGCGGCTTTCCAGCGGATCGTGCAGGCATTGCAACAGCCGCTCCACGCAACCACGCATGGCATCATCGAGCACCACTGAACTCATCGACTCAAGGGTCTGCGGCATCGGCGGCGGCCCGGCCTGCATGCCCATGGCCATCACCAGTTCGCCCAGCACCACCCGGTCGATCCCCACGGTCACGCCATACAGCGGTGCGTCGGGGGCCATGGCAAAGGTCTCGCATTCGAACGGCACCGGCATCGCCTGGATCAGGTAATGCCCGGCGCCGTATTCGAGGGTGCGCGGGCCCAGGTACGCGACCTTGCTGCCCTGGGCGACGAACATCAGGCTGGGCTCATAGATCTGCGGCCCGCGTGCCACGTCGCAACTGGCGCGCAACACTTTCACGCCTGGCAGGTGAGTCGGGGAAAAACCATCGCGGGGCGTCAGCCCCTCAATCAGGGAAACCAGCGTGGCGTTGGCGTCGAGATGGCGGGTCAACAACATGGCAAAAAACTTCGCAAAAAAGGGATGAGAACATCATCGCAGGTCTGGCGGCCAATGCATCCAAACCAGGGGCACTCCCGGACGAATAGGCATAAGACCCGGAGCAATCACCATAGCCGCGCGCAGGCTCGGCGGGGAGAATGGCACGCCTCACTTGTTATTGTTTTTGCGAGGCTTCCCTATGTATACCGCTATCGGTTACGCCGCCCAGTCGGCCACCACTCCCCTCGCCCCCATGTCGTTTGAACGCCGCAGCCCGCGCGCCGATGACGTGGCCATCGAGATCCTCTACTGCGGCGTCTGCCACTCCGATATCCACCAGGCGCGCAACGAATGGGGCATCGCCGTGTACCCGCTGATGCCGGGCCACGAGATCGTCGGCAAGGTTACCGCCGTCGGTGCCAGCGTGACCGCGCACAAAGTCGGCGACCTGGTGGGCGTCGGCTGCATGGTCGACTCGTGCCGCACCTGCGCCGCGTGCACATCGGACCTGGAGCAATATTGCCTCGAAGGCCCGACCATGACCTACGCCACCCCTGATCGCGTGGACGGCAGCAACACCATGGGCGGCTACTCCGACAGCATCGTGGTCAGCGAACACTTCGTGGTGAAGATTCCGGCCAAACTCGACCTGGCCAGCGCCGCGCCGATCCTCTGCGCAGGCATCACCACCTACTCGCCGCTCAAGCACTACGGCGTCAAGGCCGGCGATAAGGTCGGCATCCTCGGTATGGGCGGCCTGGGCCACATGGGCATCAAGTTTGCCAAGGCCATGGGCGCCGAAGTCACACTGTTCACCCGCTCCGCGAGCAAGGCCGAAGAAGGCCGTCGCCAGGGCGCGGACCATGTGATCGTGTCCACCGACGCCGAGCAGATGAAAGCCGCCGCCGGGCACTTCGACTTCCTGCTCGACACCATCCCGGTGCAGCACGACATCAACCCCTACCTGGACACCCTGCGCTTTGACGGCGTGCATATCCTGGTCGGCTTGATCGAGCCAGTGGACCCGCCGGTGAATGCCGCCAAGCTGGTGCTGGGCCGCAAAGTGCTGGCCGGCTCGTTGATCGGCGGCATTGCCGAAACCCAGGAAGTCCTGGATTTCTGCGCCGAGCACGGCATCACCTGCGATATCGAAATGCTCGACATCCGCCAGATCAACGAAGCCTACACCCGCATGATCGCCGGTGATGTGAAGTACCGCTTCGTCATCGACATGGCAACCCTCAAGGCCTGATCAGGCCTTGGCGCCCAACTCCGCGGACAGCCGGGCCGCCACCTGTTTGATCACAGGGATCAGCTCGGCCATTTTCTCCAGCGGCATGTAGGGCACGGTACTGGCGATGCTGATGCCGGCGACGATTCGCCGGCTGGCATCGCGCACCGGTGCCGCCACGCAACGGATCGACGGTTCGTTGTCTTCCAGATCGAACGCATAACCGCCCACCACGTATTCATGCATGCGCTGCTCGAACTGCGCCCAGGATTGTTCCGGGTGTTGCGGCCATTGCAGGCTTTTCCCACCCTCGGGCAGGCTGGCTTCGTACAAGCGCTGCCATTCCGCCACGCTGTCATCGAGCAACATCGCCTTGCCCACCCCGGTACGCGCCAGCGGCATGCGATGGCCAACCCGCGAGCGCATTTCCGGGCCGTTGCGGCCGGGGTTCTTGTGCAGGTAGAGCACATCGTCGTATTCACGGATGGCCAGGTGAATGGTGTCGCCGGTCAGCGCCGACAGCTCATCCAGGTACGGTACCGCCAGGCTCACCAACGGCAATTCCTCACGCGCCTGAAAGCCCAACTCGATCAGTTTTGGCCCCAGCAGGTAGCCGACTTGCGGCACCACACGCAGATAACGTTCTTCCACCAGGCAACTGGCCAGGCGGTGCGTGGTGCTGCGGGTGGTGCCGATGCGCCGGGCGATCTCTTTCAGATCCCGCGCACCGGCCGCCACGGCCTGCACCACGCCCAGGCCACGCAGCAGGGTCTGGGTGCCGGTGGGGGCGACGTCTTTGCCGGGGGTGGAGGATGTTTCCTGCATATCGGGCCCTATAAGTGTGAACGCGGCAGCATTATGGCAAATACCCAACGTCAAAACAGCGCAGATCCAATGTGGGAGGGGGCTTGCTCCCGATGGCGGTGGGTCAGCGACTGATGTGTTGACTGATTCACCGCTATCGGGAGCAAGCCCCCTCCCACATTGGTTCCTCGTAAGGCTTGAGGTCAGCGTTGCTTCATGGTCGTTGAATCCAGGACCAACACTGGCTTCAAACCCTTCCCCTCCCACATTTGCCTCATACGATTCTGAGATCAGCGTTGCTTCATGCGGTCGATGACCACCGCCAGCAGCAGGATCGAGCCGCGGATCACGTATTGATAAAACGTGTCGATGTTCTTCAGGTTCATCGCGTTTTCGATGATCGCCAGAATCAGCACCCCGGCAATCACGTGGCGGATCATGCCGATGCCGCCGCTCAGCGACACCCCGCCCAGCACGCAGGCGGAAATTACCGTCAGCTCGAAACCCTGGCCGATCATCGGCTGGCCCGAGGTCATGCGCGAGGCGAGGATCACGCCGGCCAGGGCGCCGATCAGGCCGTGCACGGCGAAGATGATGATCTTGGTGCGATCAACATTGACCCCCGCCAGCAGCGCCGCTTCCGGATTGCCGCCGATGGCCATGGTGTTGCGCCCGTAGGTGGTGTAGTTGAGCAGCCAGCCGAAGAACACGAAGCACACGATGGTGATCAGGATCGGCACCGGCACGCCCAGCAACTGGCCGTTGCCGAAGATGAAGAACTGATCCTGGGACACGCCCACCGCCTTGCCGTCGGCAAAGATATAGGCCAGGCCGCGCACGATCTGCATGGTCGCCAGCGTCGTGATCAACGCATTGACCCGCAGCTTGGCGATCACGATGCCGTTGATCAGCCCCACCAGCAGGCCCATCCCCAGGGCAGCGCCGATGCCCAGCATCACGCTGTCGGTGTCGCGCATCACAATGGCCGCGACCACGCCGGCGCAGGCGATCACCGAGCCCACCGATAAATCGAAGTGCCCCGACGCGAGGCAGAACAGCATGGTGCAGGCGGCGATGCCCACCGTGGAAATCGCCAGGCCGAGGCCGCGCATGTTCAGCGGCGAGAGGAAGTTGTCGATGAGCAAGGCGCACAGCACGAAGATGCTCACCGCCGCCAGCAGCATCGCCCAGTTATCCAGCAGCGCGCGCAGGTCCAGGGGTTTGCGCGCTTTGGGCAGCGCGTTGTCTTGGGTCGTCATAGTCGTCTCTCAGTGGGCCGGGCCGCGCGGCAAGGCCAGCTGCAGCAAGTTGGATTCAGTGGCGTGTTCACGCCGTTGTTCGCCGCGCAGGGCGCCTTCGCACAGCACCAGGATGCGGTCGGAAATCCCCATCACTTCCATCAGGTCACTGGACACCACGATCACCGCAATGCCGCTGGCGGCCAGGTTATGGATGATCTGGTAGATCTCCGACTTGGCGCCGATGTCGATGCCCCGGGTCGGCTCATCGAGCAGCAGCACCTTCATCGGCATCGACAGCCAGCGGCCGAGAATGGCCTTCTGCTGATTGCCGCCGGACAGGTACATGATTTTCTGCTCGGCGTTGGGCGTCTTCACCTTCATCGCCTGGATCTGCTGGCCGGCGTTGCCCTTCTCCCACTTCTCGCGCAGCAGCCAGCCAAACGCGGCATGGGCGCCACGGGCGCTGATGTTGATGTTTTCCGCCACGCTGGACAGCGGAATGATGCCTTCCTTCTTGCGGTCTTCCGGGCACAGCAGCACGCCGGCGTCGATGGCATCGCGCGGTGAGCGCAGGTGCAGGGTTTCGCCGCACAGCTCCAGCTGCCCTGCGGTGCTGCGCTGCAGCCCGGAGAGCAGCCGAAACAGCTCGGTGCGCCCTGCCCCCACCAGCCCGAACAGCCCGAGGATCTCGCCCTTGCGCACCGCAAAGCTGACCGGCTCACGCAAGCCTGGCCCAAGCAGCCCATCGACCTTGAGCGCCACCTCACCGTGCTCGCGCGGACGGTAGTCGTAGATGTCCTGGATATCGCGCCCGACCATGCAGGTCACCAACTGGTCGTGGGTCAGCGCGCTCATGTCCTCGAACGTGCGCACGTAGCGCCCGTCCTTGAACACCGTGACCGCGTCGCAGATGCGGAACACCTCTTCCATGCGATGCGACACGTAGAGCACCACTTTGCCCTCATCGCGCAGGCGCGCGATGATCGCCATCAGCCGGTCGATTTCCCGCGCCGAGAGGCTGCTGGTGGGTTCATCGAAGGCGATCACATGGGCGCCACGGGACAGCGCCTTGGCGATTTCCACCAGTTGGCGCTGGCCCAGGGACAGGCGGCCGAGCTTTTCATCCGGGTCGATTTCATCGGCCAGGCCCTTGAGGCACGCCAGCGCCTGCTTGCGCAGCAGGCCGCCGTTGACCACGCCAAAGCGCGACGGCAGGTGCCCGAGGAACAGGTTCTCCGCCACGCTCATTTCCGGCACCAGGTGCAGTTCCTGGTGAATCACCGCCACGCCGCTGGCAATGCTGTCAGCGGCGCATTTGAAGGCCATGGTCTGCGCGCCGATCTGCACCGAACCACTGCTGGGAATGTAGGCGCCGCCAAGAATCTTCAGCAGCGTCGACTTGCCCGCGCCGTTCTCGCCCATCAGCGCATGCACCTGGCCCGGCTGGGCGGTAAAGCAGATGCCGTCCAGCGCCTTGACCCCGGGAAAGGTTTTGCCGATACCCTCAAAACGCAGGGCGGCCGCACTCATTTCCACAGCCCGATTTTGGTCAGTTCTTCCTTGAAGTTTTCCCGGGTGATCAGCGTCACTTCGTCCATCGCCGTGTATTTCGGCGGTTCGGTGCCCTTGGTGACCCACTCGTACATCATCAGCGCTGTGTTGTAGCCCTCGATGTGCGGGCTGGGCAGCATCGAGCCGAAGAAACCGCTGTTGGCCTTCTTCAATTCGCCGATGGCGTCGGTGCCGTTGATGCCGATGCCGATCACGTTGGCCGCCGCAAACCCGGCGCTTTCCGTGGCGCGCACGCCGCCGAGCACGGTGTTGTCGTTCATGCCGCCGATGATCAGGTTTTTCGCGCCGCTGGGCAGCTTGACCAGCGCCGAGTTGGTGGCGTCCATGCTGCCCGGAACGTCGAGGGTTTTCAGCGCGGCAGTGAGGATATGGTCCTTGGGAATGCCGGCTTCTTCGAGGGATTTGATCGAACCGTCGGTGCGTTTTTTACCGGTGTCGAGCTCGTTGAAGGTGTTGATCACCGCGTAGGTGTCCTTCCAGTCCCAGCCACGTTTTTTCGCTTCGGCGGCCATCGCGGCGCCCTGCTTCTGGCCCACTTCGAACGCGGCCATGCCCAGGTACGGCACGTCTTCCATGAACGCGCCCTTGGCGTCGACGAAACGGTCGTCCACGGCAATCACCTTGAGGCCGTTGGCCTTGGCCTTGGCGACGATGGCCGGGCCGAGGGACACATCCGGCGGGCAGATCACAAAGCCCTTGGCGCCGTTGGCGGCCAGGCTGTCGATGGCCGAGAGGGTTTTCTCGCCATCGGGCACGGCGATCTTGATCACGGTGAAACCGTGTTCCTTGCCGGCTTTTTCGGCGAAGGCCCATTCGGTCTGGAACCAGGGCTCTTCGGCCTGTTTGACCAGGAAGCCGATTTTTACTTCTTCAGCGCAAACAGTCCCACTGAAGGCCAATGCAAACGCCACGGCGCCCAGGGTTTTCTTAAGCCTGTTTTTAACCAGCATGAACCACCTCATTCTTGTTATTGAGCAACGTTTCAGTCGTGGTACATCACAGACCGCCCGCCATCGATCATCAGGCAGGTGGCATTGATAAAGGGCGCCTCGTCGGTCGCCAGGAATAGCGCGGTCATCGCCACCTCGATGGGCTGGCCGATGCGCTTGGGCGGGTGCAGGTCGAACGCGCGCTGGCGTTCGGCGTGGGGATCGGGAAAGGCGTTCCAGTAATCGACGTTGAGCTGGGTTTCGATATAGCCCGGTGCAATCGCATTCACGCGGATGCCCTTGGGCGCGTACTCGATGCCCAGGGCGCGGGTCAGGCCGAGCAGGCCGTGCTTGGCAACGGGGTACGGGAAGCAGCCGGGAATGATGTGGCTGGAATGGGTGGACGCGATGTTGATGATGTTGCCGATGCCCTGCTCGATCATGTGCGGCAACACACTGCGGCAGCCGTACCAGGCGCCGTCCAGGTCGATGGCAAAGCAGCGGCGCCAGTCGTCGTCGGTCATCTCCAGCGGGTCGCGGAATACGTTGACCCCGGCGCAGTTGACCAGCACATCGACGCGACCGAAGCGCTCGATGGCCATGTCGACCAGCGCCTGCCATTGCGCTTTGCAGGTGATGTCGACCGCTTGCGCGTAAATTTCGGCGCCGCGTTCGCGCCAATGGGCTGCGACCTTCTCGACCTTGTCGGCCTGGATATCGGCGATCACCAGGCGCGCCTGCTGGGCCTGGAAACAGGCCACGATGGCCTCGCCAATGCCCTGGGCGGCACCGGTGATGATCACCACCTTGTTCTTCAGCCGCTCGCCGTAAACCGGCTCGGGCACGGCGGGGAGTGACAACGGTTGTGCCTGCATCGCTTCACCTGTTTTATTTTTGGCAGTGAGTGCTGATGCAGGCGACTATAAACCCGGAGCCTGAAATATCTCAATATATAAATTTACATCCCACATAGTGAGAAAATACACAAACACTGTGGGAGGGGGCTTGCTCCCGATAGCGGTGTGTCAGCTTCAGATGTACTGACTGACACTCAGCAATCGCGAGCAAGCCCCCTCCCACCGTTGATCTTCAGTGTTTTCAGAGATGTACGTCAGCCAAGGGCAAAGTCGCGCAACGCGTCGCCTTCCATGCGGTAGCGCACCCACTCTTCCTGAGGCTGGGCACCGATGGACTTGTAGAAGGCAATCGCCGGCTCGTTCCAGTCCAGCACGCTCCACTCGAAACGCCCGCAGCCATTGTCGCAGGCGATTTTGGCCAGGTGGCGCAGCAACTTCTTGCCCGCGCCGCCGCCGCGCTGTTCCGGGTTGATGTAGAGGTCTTCCAGGTAGAGGCAGTTGCTGCCCAGCCACGTGGAATAACTGAAAAAGAACACCGCGAACCCAATCGGCAAACCGTCGCGCAGGCAGATCAGGCCATGGGCGGTGGCACCCTCGCTGAACAGGCTGCGTTCGATATCCACCACGCTGGCGATCACTTCATGCCGGGCCTTCTCATATTCGGCAAGCTCGGTGATGAAAGTCAGGATCTGCGCAGCATCGCTGGGCACGGCGGGGCGAATCTCGATGGTCATGGGTGAGCCTTGGCAGTTTCAAAACACACATACTAAGGCCGTTTCATGACTGAATGCAGCGCAATTCATATCGGCAGCGCCAATGCGCCGACCAGCCCCGCCGGCAACGCCAGCTCCAGGGTGCGGGCCGGCGGCTGCGACTCTGCCGACCATTCGCTCAAGCCCAGCCCCGCACATTTGAGCCGCGCCTCGCGCTCGCACCAGGCGCGGGCAAACAGACGCGCCCGCTGCGCCTGGTTCGCCGCGCACAATCGCGCCAGCACCTGCGGGCCCAGGTAATCGCTGGCAACACCGCGCCAGTCCGCAGTCTCCTGCACGGCCATTACATCCACGCCCACCGGGCCATGCAGATGCACCGCCGCTACTGAAAAATCGCCGTCGTGACTGATGGACAGCCCGGCACGCGCATGCCCTGGCACCAGAATCTGCGGTGCCTGCCCGGCCCCGGCGGACGCTTCGATGCTGCAGCCCGGCACTTCCAGCAGTTGCAGGAGCACCTCACGCACGCGCGTGCGCGCCGCATCGCGCGTGGTGCCGAGCATGTGCCGCAAGCCAAGCAGCAGAATGCCGGCCTGCCAACGCGGCACCGCATCCGGCCACATGCACACGGGCACCGGCATCAGGCGCGTGCCGGTGCCGCCGGGCAGCCCACCCAGCTGCTGCACGCCGGGATGCTCTCGCCCTTCATCACCAGGGTCAGCGGCCCCAGCCGCGCGCCGTCGCCGACCTCGGCGCTGTAGAGCACCGCACTGCGCGGCCCCATGTACACCCGTGCACCGATCAGCACACGGTCGATTTTCATCACGCGGTCTTCGAACAGGTGCGTCTGCGGGCAGGCGCCGGCGTTCAATTCGCTGTGGTCGCCGATGCTCACGCAATCAAATTCGGTGATGTCGGTGGTGTCCATGTACACGCCACGGCCGATCCTGCAGCCGAGGCCGCGAAACGCCAGCGGCAGCCACGGCGTGCCGCGCAGGTAGCTCATGAAATTGGGCGCGGCCATGCCTTCGTAAAGGCTGGTGATGCCTTCGGACAGCCACACAAAAGGCGTCCACATCGCTTCGCAGCGCTTGCGATAGCGCCCCAGCACCAGCCATTTCAACGCCGCCACCAACAGGTAGTTGCCCAGGCTGTAGGCCAGGCCGATCAGCGCCAGGTAACCGAACACCGCGCCCCAGCGTTCGTCCTGCGCCACTGGCATCAGGTCGATCATGACCGTGTAGCCCACGGCGATCACTGTGGCGTGGGGCAACACGATGCGCAGGCCCTCGATGCTGCCACGGGCCAGACGACGCCACGGCGAGGGGCGGAACGTCAGGTGGTCCGGGTAGCCACTGACCTGTTCGCGCGCCGGCAGGTTGATCGGCGGCGAGCCGAGCCAGGTGTCGCCGCTGGCAATCTCGGCGTTGTGCGGCGCGCGGGAATGCACGCCGATCAGCACATTCTCGGGCAACGTCGTGCCGTCGGGAATGTAGCTGCCGTTGCCGACGAAGCTGCGGTGCGACACCACGGTCGGCTGAATGCGCATCCAGCCGCCGTCGACCTGTTCATCGCCGAGCATCACGGCGTCGGCGATAAAGGTTTCATCGCCCAGGGTCAGCATGTCGGGGATCACGCCCTGGGCGGTGGATATTTCCGCATCGCGGCCCACCTTCGCGCCCAGCAGGCGATACCACAGTGGCGCGTAAACCGTCGCATACAGGCCGGACAACACGTTGAGGCTGGCTTCCTGAATATGGCTCACCAGCCACTTGCTGCAATACACCCGGCTGTGCACCGGGTAGTTGCCCGGCTTTAGGCGCGGCAGCACGGCCCAGCGCAGCGCTGCCGAAATCAGCACCATGGCCACGATCAGCACGGCAGCAGCCGGCAGGGCCAGGGCAAAGTAACGCAGCAGTTGTACGCCCACGTTTTGCGCCTGCAGCCAGGGCAGGATCTGCTGCTCATCGAACCAATCGATAAGGAAAAACGTCGGGAACACCGGGATGAAAAACAGCGTGGCGATCAGCAGGATGCCGACCCCGTAGAACAGGTTTTCCAGCAGCAATCGCCCACGCCCCACCACCGGCCTGGGCGGCAGGCTGGCCGGGTCGAACGCGCCGATATCGACGGCAGGTGACCCGCTCCAGATGCGCTCGGCCGGCACACTCGCACCGTCGGCCAGCGCCGATTGCCCTTGCAGGTGGGCGCTGCGGCCGAGCGCCGTGTTGCCTTCCAGAATTGTGTAGGAGCCCAGGCAGGCATTGTTGTCGAGCGTGACCTGCCCAAGATGCAGTTGGCCGCGCTCGACGCGGGCGTTTTCCAGGCTCACACCGTTGCCGATGCTGACCTCATCGCCGATGTGCAACAGGTCGGGAACGCGCACGCCGAGGGAGCCGATATTGACCTCGCGCCCAACCCTGGCGCCGAGCGCCCGCAGCCACAGGCTGTACAGCGAAGAGCCGCTGAGCAGGTAGACCGGCGCCGACTCGATCATGCGCGACGCGGCCCACCAGCGAAAATAGGTCAGCCCCCACAACGGGTAGACGCCCGGTTTCAGCCGCCCGGCGATCAGCCATTTGCCGGCGATGGCCAGCACGAACTGCACCAGCGTCGCCAGCAGGAATACGCCGATGGACGCCGCCGTGGCCAAGGCCACCGAGTCGCCGGGACCGCCGGTGAGGTAGTGATAGGTGAAAAACGGCGCCAGCCACTGGCTCATGCGCAGGCACACCATCGCCGGCAGCAGCGCGGCCTGGGCCAACCCGCAGCGCCAGCGCGCCAGCGTCGACGGCGGGGTCCAGGCGGCTTGTTGCGCAGCCGGTTGCGGCATGGCTTGCAACACCTGCGCAATCGCGCCGACGCGGCGCTGCTGATAGATATCGCGCACGGTGATGTGGGCGAAGCGTGGGTCGGCGCGCAACGCAGAGGCCAGTCGCGCGGCGAAAAACGAGTGGCCGCCCAGGTCGCTGAAAAAGTCGGCCTCGCGACGAATCGGCTGGCCGGGGAAGAGTGTGTGCAGGGCGGCGAACAGTACGCTTTCGCCGGGGGTTTCCGGGCTGTCCGACTCCAGGCTCGCGCCGCTGGTGTCGACGCCGAGCGGACGTGCCTTGAGGGTTTTGCGGTCGATCTTGCCGGAAGTGAGGCGCGGCATGCTGTCGAGCAGTTCGAAGCGGCTGGGTACCATGTACGCCGGCAGGCGCGCCTGCAAGGCTTTGCGCAACTGCGCCGGCAGGCCTTCGACCGGCACGCCGCCCTCCGCCACCAGGTAGGCAATCAACTGATCCATGCCGGCGTCGTTGCGCAACAGCACCGCGACCGTACCCACGCCTGGCTGCTGGGCGAGCAAGGCTTCGATTTCGCCCAGTTCGACGCGAAATCCCCGGATCTTCACCTGATCATCGGCGCGCCCCAGGCACACCACTTGCCCATCGGCGTCGATGCGCGCGAGGTCGCCGGTGCGGTACAGGCGCTCGTCGTGGTAGCCGCTGGCCCAAGGGTTGTCGATGAACTTTTCGCGGGTCAGGTCCGGGCGCCCCAGGTAGCCCGCCGCCAGGCCAGGGCCGATGATGCACAGCTCGCCGGTCTGCCCGCGCGCCAGCAGGGTCGGCGTAGCGCCCGGGGCCAGGTCGGTTTCGATCACCAGCAATCCGTAGTTGGGCAGCGGCGTGCCGATGGTCACCGCAGTGCCAGGCTGCAACCGCGCCAGGCTGGCGGAAACGGTGGCTTCGGTGGGGCCATAGGTGTTGAAAATTTGCCGACCGGGTCGACTCCAACGCTCCACCAGCGATTCGGGGCACATTTCGCCGCCGAGGTTGATCAGGCGCAGGCTTGGCACGTCTTCACTGAACAGCGCCAGCAAGGTGGGCACCGCGTGCAGCACGCTGATGCGCTGGCGGGTGAGCATGCGCGGCAGAGCTTCGGGGTCGCCGGTGATGTCCTTGGGGCCAAGCCACAGGGTGGCGCCCACCAGGTAGGCAATCCAGATTTCCTCGAACGACATGTCGAAGGCCACGGAAAAACCCTGGTAGACGCGGTCGCTGGCCTGGATGCCGAGAATCGCGTTCTCGCTGCGCAGGAAGTGGCAGATGCTGCCCTGGGAAATCAGGATGCCCTTGGGTTTGCCGGTGGAGCCCGAGGTATAGATGACGTAGGCCGGGTCTTCGGGCCGGGCACCGCTGCGGCGTTGCAACGCACCTTGCAGCGGCGCGAGCAGATCGTCTGCGCACCAGGCGACAAGTCCCACCTCAGCCAGCGCCGGTGCGCTGCCGTGTGCGCAAACAACGCCGACCGCCTGGGCATCCTCCATGCACACTTGCAGGCGTTCGAGCGGCGTGTCCTCGTCCATCGGCAGCCAGGCAGCGCCGGCCTTGGCGATGCCGGCCTGCATCACCAATAGCTGCATGCCGCGCGGCATCCACAGGCCGACGATCTGCCCCGGCCGCACCCCCGCCTCGATCAGCCGCGAAGCCACACAGGCGGCCTGGCGATCCAACTCGCCGTAGCTGAGCTGGCGCTCGCCGTCGATCAGCGCTACCTGCTGGGGATCACGTTTAGCGGTGGCCTCGAGCAGGTCGGCGAGCACCTCGTCACGCAACAGTTCAGGCTGGAGGGGACCGTACAACACCTCGTCAGGGCGCGTGTTTACGGGGTTTTTCAGCAAGCTCACGGTAGTCATGGCGGCAGTGTTCGCTGTGTGGGGGCCATCCGGTTAAGGCGCCGATACGTAATGTTGCGTGTCCACTTCGTATCACCCTCGATACACACCTGGGCGAATGGCCCCCCTGGGTTCTGTCTGGAATGCGACAGATACCCGAAGACCTGAACAACGCCAGAGGACTATCGCAAAGGCCAGCTGTACGGCGGTTGAACGACTGCACGTGCGGTACACAAAATCTTACAGGTGCCCTAAGACCGTTCGTCGGCATCAAGGCACGAACCGCAAAGGGGGGCTGACCAATAAGGGGTAAGGACATTAATCATATGGAGACACCCTCATGAAGAATTCCAAGTTTGCTGCCCTCGCCCTCACCGGCCTGCTGTCCGCTGCCTCGCTGAGCGCCATGGCTGCCACGGCCACCACCGGCCCGACCGACCCGACGCCGAACGCCACCACCGAGTCGCAGAAATCCATGGGCACGGGCCTGGACACCAACGGGGGCGCGGTTATCGACAACAGCAACGCCGCCGACCCGCACACCAAGGGCCACGACACCGACCGCAAGGCACCGGCCGCCGTGGGCAATGGCAAGATGGGTCCGTCGGTCAACGAGCCGAAAATCAATACCGGTAACGACTCGAACGTGCCAGGCGCGCCAAAACAACCCGCGCCTTGATGCATCGAGAGCAAGACGAACAGCCGATCATTTCCCAGTGAAGAGGTACGCATGAACGTCGATAGAAACCTTGAGAAAGAAGTCCTCACCCGCCTGTTGCACGCTCACCCGCAAGGTCTGGGCAAGGAGGTGCTGGATAACTACCGCGGCGAAAAGGAGGTTGCCAGTGTGCTGGCGTTTCTCCAGGACCGTGGGTTCATCAAGGATGGACATGTGACCACCGACGACGCCGGCGAATATTCGCTGAACTTGCCCATCAAGCTGACCGCCTCGGGCGTGGATGAAGCGCGCAAGCTTGATGGTGAAAGCACTCAGTGATCCATTGCGGGTCCGGCTGATGTAAATGATGTAAATGTGGGAGGGGGCTTGCTCCCGATGGCGGTGTGTCAGTTGGCTGATCCAGCTCTGATACACCGCTATCGGGGGCAAGCCCCCTCGCACATTGGGTTTGTGTTTAGCCGCCGAGGAAAGCGTTGAGTTCGACGGTGCCAGGTGATGTGGCCGGGCCCCAGCGTGTGACGGCCAGCGCCGCGGCGGCGTTGGCATGGCGTGCGGCCTCTGCGGGCGGCAAGCCTTTGGCCAAACCTGCGATGAACACACCCGCATGCGCATCCCCCGCGCCATTGCTGTCTACTGCCTGCACCTTGAAGCCCGGCACATGTTCAATCGCCGAGCCTCGCCCAACCCAGCAACCGTTCGGGCCATCTCGCACCACCAATAGCGTGTCTGCGCTCAGGTGCCGCTTGAGCGATGGCAACGCCGTGGCGATATCCGCCGCGCCAGTGAATGCCAGGACTTCCGGCCCGTTGCTGGTCCAGATGTCGATGCGCGGCAACAGTGTGCGCATTAGCGCCGACTCCGGCGCCTTGACCAGTGGCCCCGGGTCGAACACCACCACGATCTGCCGGGGCAATGCCAGCAGCCAGTCGATCAACGGCTGCGCCTTGCCGTCGAGCAACAGGCTGTAGCCGCTCACATACACGTAGTCGTCGACAGCGGGCACCACGCCGGCCAGGTCCTCGGCACTCAATTCCCCTTCGGCGCCCATGTGCGAAATGAACGTGCGCTCGGTGCTGGCTTCGGTCAGCGCCACGCACAAACCGGTGTCCTTGGCGCTGCTGGCCGGCAGGGCCATCTCGATGCCCTCGGCCTGCATCGCCGCGCGGGCCAGGTCGCCAAAGCGGCCGTTGCCGTGGCGGCCGAGGTACACCACCGGCAAACCATTACGGCGCGCGGCCGCCATGACGTTGAAGCCGCCGCCGGTTGCGAAACTGGCCGTTTGCGCCAGCACGTCACCGCCGCTGGCAGGCAGGGTGTCGAGGGCCATGACCAGGTCGACGATGACCTGGCCGGTGTGCAGCAATCTAGACATGGGCATGCTCGACCAACGCCGGACGCCGGTCAGTCGCCCCGCCCAATACCGCATAGATCCCGCCGGCCACCAGGAAGGTCACGATCCAGCCGAGGCCGTTGTGGCCCAGCCAGGAGTCGGACAACGGCCCGGCGAACCAGATGTTTTCGGCGGTGGTGCCGATGGTGGTGAAACTGAAGCCCAGCACAATGGCCACGGCCCAGGCGCCGAAGGCGCGCCACTCCACGCCGCCGCGATACCAGTAGGCGCTGCTCGGGCTCACGTCCAGCAGGTCCTTGGGGCTGTAGTAATGACGATGGATCAGGTCGACCACGAAGATCCCGACCCACGCGGTGATCGGCACTGCCAGCAGCGAGATGAAGGTGATGAAGGGGCCGTAGAAGCTGTCGGCGATCAGCATGAAGTAGATGGAGCCGGCGAAGATCGCCACGATATCGACGATCACTGCGTGCACGCGCTTGACCTTCAGGCCGAGGGTCAAGGTGGTGAGACCGGCCGAGTACACCGACAGGTTGTTCGACAGCAGCAGCCCGCCGAACGCAGTGATCAGGTACGGCACGGCCATCCAGGTGGGCAGCATGTCGCGGATCGCGATGATCGGGTCAGTGGCCGAGGCCAGGTCGTTGTTGCCCACCGACAGCAGGCCACCGAGGGTGATCAGCAGCACCAGCGGGATGCCTGCACCGAACGCGGCGGACGCCACCAGACGCACCGCCTTGACGCTGCGGTGCTGGTAGCGCGACATGTCGGCACCGGCGTTGGCCCAGCCGATGCCGGTGCCGGCTGCCATGGTGCCGACGCCGATGATCATCGCGCTCAGGGGTGCCGGGGTGGCGTTGAATACCGCGCTCCAGTCGATGGTGGCGCAGAGGAAGCCGCCCACCAGGATGTTCAAGGCGCCGAACACGTAGGTGGCCCACTTCTGGATCACCAGCAGGGTGGCATGGCCCAGACCGGAGACCGCCAGGGTCAGCAGCACGAAGATGCCGATGAAGATCAGCGTGAGCACAGGTGCACTCTTGGCCTCGACCGGCGAGCCGAACAGGATCGAACACAGCGACAGCAGCACAAAGGCGGCTGTGGTGGTGTTGACGGTTTCCCAGCCCAGGCGCGACATCAGCGACACCAGCGTCGGGCCGATATTGCCACGCACACCGAAAATCGCGCGCGACAGGGTCAGGCTGGGCGCACGGCCACGACGGCCGGCGATGGAAATGATCCCTACCACCGCAAAGGAACCAGCGGCGCCGAGAATCGCGACGATGATCGCCTGCCAGATGGCCAGGCCACGAAACGCTACCAGCGTGGCGCCGAGCGGCAAGCCGAGGATGCTGATGTTGGCAGCGAACCACACCCAGAACAGCTGCAGCGGATGGCCGTTGCACTCGCCTTCCGGGACCGGTTCGATGCCGCGTGTTTCCAATTGCCCGGCGCTTTGGCCGGAAGAAGGGGTGCTCATGGGGGTGCTCCTGGTGCCTGTATTGTTGTGGTTGTGGCAAATCTTCAAGTTGAAGCTGTAGCCAGCGGTCCTGACTCAATGCGATTTTTTTGATCTGTGGCGTTAGCGCAATGCGAGCAGCCCCTGGACCAACGGCTGCAAGTCCAGGTCATTCACGCGCTTGACCTGTTCAATCAATGCCTGCGGCCAGCACTGCATACCCAGGCACGCGCCGAGCATGGCGCCGAGAATCGCGGCGATGGTATCGGTGTCACCGCCCAGGCTCGCGGCCAGGCACACGGCTTCAAACGCGTTCATCGCGCCGACCGCCACCTGTTGGGCCAGGGCAAATGACACCACCACCGATTCCTGCGAAGCGACGGACGTGCCGATCAGTTCGTAGAGCAAGTCGGCGAACAGGGCTTTGTCGCCGCTGCCGACGCTCAAGGTGCGTGCCCAACTGATGCGCGTGGAGATACGTCCGCCGGCGATCCAGTGGCCGTGGCCTTCGGCCTTTTGCGCGATCTGCACGCCGATGTTCAGGGCTTCGCCCAGGTCCGCACCATTGATGCCGGCCGACACCACCGCCGCCACTGCCGCCGCGCTGGAGATGCCCAGGCTGGTGTTGTGGGTGACCTGGCACGCCTGGATCACCGCCTGGATGAAGCGCGCCGGGTCGCTGATATCGGCGGCAATCCCCACCGGTGTGATGCGCATGGCCGCGCCGTTGGTGGTGCCGTAGCGCCCTGATTCTTCCGGCGTATGGCCGGCCAGGATCATGTCGATGGCGCGTTTGGTGGACGGGCCCAGCAGGTCCTGGGAGCCCTTGGCGCGCATCGCCGCTTCCCAGTCGATCAGGCGCTGGGCGAGCACGGTGGGCTCGATGTTGCCCCGACCCTCCACCAGCAATTGGCCCACCAGGATCGCCTGCTCGGTGTCATCGGTGATGGAGCCGGCGGGCATGTTCGGTGCGATGGGCTGGTCGGGTCCGGCCGCTTCAAGGGCGGTGATCGCGCCGAAGCGCTGCTGCACCTGTTCGCGGCTCAGGGACTGGGTGGGCATGCCGAGCGCATCGCCCAGGGCCAGGCCCTGGAACGCGGCGAGTGCGCGATTTTCACGGGTCATTTTGAAGCTCCAAACTGCAGGTGCAGGCGAAAGTGCACGGGGTCGAGCAGGCTTTCGACGTACTCCATGAAACGCTCGCGCCGATCGTATGTGGTGCGCGAAGCCTTGAGAAACACCGTGCCCGTGGGGCGGCCCAGCAAGCGGGCGTCTTCATCGTTCAGGGGCTCGGCGCCTATCCATTGGTCGCCGGCGGCGCCAATGAAACCGTAGGCGGCCAGGGTGATGGTCAGGGAGTTGTCGATCAGGCCGACGCGGGGCAGGCTTTCCAGGCCACCGGACGCGGGCATCAGCGAGCGCTCCAGGGACACGGCGGTGCCTTCGGTGGTACGCCGACGCCGGTCGAGGGCAATGAACTGGTCACTGCCGAAGCGGCTGAGCAAGTCGCTGCGGGTCACGGCTTCAAGGCGCAGGATATCGGTGTTGACCCGTGCGCCAGTGTCCGCCAGGGCCTGGGCCCAGCCGCTGTGCTGGTCCAGCACCATGCCGTCAAAGGTGACGATGGAGCCGACGCCGCTCTGGGTCGCGATGTAATTGCGGCGCTTGAGTTCGGCCAGCGCTTCACGCAGAGTGCCGCGGCTGACCGCGAACTCCTCGGCCAACTGGTGCTCGCCCGGCAGCAGGAAACCGTCGACCATCACCCCGGCTTCGATACGGCGGATGAGCTCGTCGACGACGCGTTTTTTCTTATCAAATCGAACATGTCTAATCATGTACAAATTGATAACCGAAAGCGCAGGGTCGCAGCAAGCGAATTATTTCAGGGAGATGAAAATCGCGGCCTCAGGGCTCCAGGCCGATGGGGAAAAATACCCCGCCGCTCCATACCCCAAGCCAGTGACTGCCGTTGATCGGACGGCTCACCGCAAGCTCCACCAATTGGTAGAACACATTGCGATGGACCAGGGCTTCGAGGTTGGTGCGCACGCGCAAATAAGGCGAAGGTTGCTGGGTGACGGGGTCGGTGACCACCCGCAGCGGGTGTTCCTGGCCGGCCTCGACAACGTCATCAACGTGGGTGGTAAAGCGCAGCACCTGGCTTTCGCCCTGCCCTTGCACCTCGAGGGTAACGGCCACAAACGGCGCGTCATCCACGCTGATGCCGACCTTTTCCACGGGTGTAATCAGAAAGTAATCATCGCCGTCGCGGCGGATGATGTTGGAGAACAGCTTGACCATCGGCTTGCGCCCGATCGGCGTGCCTTGATAGAACCAGGTGCCGTCGCGGGCGATGCGCATGTCGATGTTGCCGCAGAAATCCGGGTTCCACAGATGCACCGGCGCCGGCCCTTTGCCCTTGGGCAGTTGCGCCAACAGATCGTTGGCCTTGGCGGAATCGGTCATGGGGGTCTCCTTGTTGTTACTGATTGCTCATGCCCAGCAGGCTGCGCGCGTATTGCGCGAGCGGGCGGGCAATCAGGTCCTGTGGCCTGTTGTCGTGGAACGTCAGTAAACCGCCACGACTGCGAATACGTGCAGTATCAATCAAATACTGGGTGCTGGTCTCGATCAGCATGATCTGGATCACACCGCTGTCCAGCCCTACCCGGTCAAGCGCCTCCTGATCCGACCATTCGTCGGCGTTGCCTATACGGTCATCGGCGGCGGCAAAGCGGCAGTACAACAGGTAGTGGGCACCGGCCGCACGGGCCTCGGACATCGCCTGTTCGAGACCTTCGGGTTTACGGGCGCGGCGCACCATGGGGAAATACTCGACGAAACCGTTGAAGGCTTCTTCGGCCACCACATTCGGGCGCGGGTAGGCGCTGCCTGGGGGCACGAAGCTGCCCTGGGCAATAAAGACGAAGGAATCCGGTTGTATGCGCACGGAGGCTGTCCGGCGAGTGTCGCTATGGTCAAGTAACCCGGCATCGCTCATTTGATAGCGAGTGCCTTCGGCCATATCGCTGACGGTCATGCAACCACCCAGCGCCAACGACGCCAGCAACAAAACCAGACTACGCATCCCAATTCTCCAGAAGCCGGTGACGGAAAACCGGCGAATGGGCACGAGATGCAGATTCTGCGCCAGCTCCAGGGAAACCAAATCAAATGTGGGAGCAAGCCCCCTCCCACATGGATGCTGTGAAATCACGGGATAGCGTTAGCCGCCGATGATTTTCATGATTGTTGCCCCGCCCGAAAAGGCTACTTCCTGTTTGTCGCCCAAGGCCTTCATCAGCAGACCTTGCAGGGCCGGCAGTGCCTGATGGCGCGGCTTGTCCAGCAGGTCGCCGACGTAGTGACGGTTACTCGACGACAGGCAACCGTGCAACCAACCTGTGGACGACAGCCGCAATCGCGAACAGGTACGGCAGAACGGCACACTCTCGTTGGCGATCACCCCGAAGAAGCCTTTGCCCGGCACTTCATAACGTACCGCCGTGGCATCCACGGGAGCGTTGGCCTGCAGGTATTCGTGATGCTCGCCGATCAGGCTGAGCAGTTGCTGCAGGCTGACGAATTGCTGCAGGAACGCGTTGGAATCCCTCGCCAGATGGCCCATGCGCATCAATTCGATAAAGCGCAATTCATAGCCGCGCTCCAGGCAGTAGTCGAGCAGCGGCATGACCTGGTCGAGGTTCTGCCCGCGCAGCGGCACCATGTTGACCTTGATCTTGATGCCGGCGGCGCGGGCCTGGTCCATGCCGTCGAGGACGGTGGCCAGGTCGCCGCCACGGGCGATGCTGCGAAAAGCGTCGGCGTCCAGGGTGTCGAGAGAGACATTGATGCGCCGAATACCGGCGTCCACCAGCAGCGGCAGTTTGCGTGCGAGCAACTGGCCATTGGTGGTCAGGCTGATATCACTGAGCCCCATCTGCCCCACGGCGCCCATGAAGGCTTCCAGCTTGGGGCTCACCAGCGGCTCGCCGCCGGTGATGCGCAGACGGTCGATACCGGCCGCTTCGATCAGGTACGCCACGCCACGGGCCATGGCCTGGGCCGAGAGTTCGTCCTGGGCAGCCACCAGCCGCTTGCCATCGGGCACGCAGTAGGTACACGCGTAATTGCAGGCTGAGGTCAGGCTGATTCGCAAATTGCGAAAACGCCTGCCTTGACGATCAACGATCATGGATCACTCCGGCAGCGGATAATTCGGGCGCACTGAAAACTGACTTATAACTCAGCTTTTAGCAAGGTCCATGCCTGAGTATATTCCTGGGGTAATGCGCCCGGCAGTAAATCATCACGCCATCACCGTGGCGAATGACTCACGTGGCCGGGGTCTCGCCGGTTTTCGGCTCCGCGGCGGGCTGGTCGCTGCTGTGCTTGCGCTTGTTGCCCATGCGCACACCGATGTCCATCAGGAACTGGAAAAAGCCTTCCTGGTCTTCCAATACATTGCTCCAGAACGGCGAGTGATACAGCGCCACGGCGCCATGCACCAAAGCCCAGGCCGCGCAGTAGTGGAAGTATGGCGGCACGTCTTCGAGCTTGCCTTCGCTGATGCGACCTTTGATTAACAAGGTCAGGCGTTCGAAGTTGGAAGCGCGGATCTTGTGCAGTTCCTCGACCATTTCCGGCACTTGATGGCCTTTGACCACCTTCTCTTCCAGACGATCGAACAGGCGGTAGCGCTGCGGGTCCCGCATGCGGAACTCGAAGTAGGCCCGCGACAGGGCTTCCTTGTCCTTGTCGACGTCGGCCGAGTGCAGCAGCGCGTTCAAATCACGCTCGTAGTCGAGCATCAGGCGCAGGTAGATCTCGGCCTTGGACTTGAAGTGCTTGTAGATGGTGCCTTTGCCGATACCCACGGCATCCGCGATCATCTCGACGGTGACGCTGTCTTCACCCTGGTCGAGAAACAACTTGAGTGCGGTGTCGAGAATTTCCTGCTCACGGCGGCGAAACTCACGGACCTTACGGGGTTCTTTGTGCATGAGGAAGAGTTCTGCAGAGGTCGGAATGGGAGGGTTCGCGCAGGGCCACGGATACGCGGCGATACGATTTACCCGGTGCGAGGGATTATCCCGACTGAACGGTCGTTGAGCAACGCCTATGTGAACCCGTCCGGCACTTTACCTTCAATACGCCAACGTTTTTACCCGTACCAGTCAAAAACAATACGCGAAATCCGCCCCGGTGCCTGCCCAATGAGAACTCAAGGGAAGCGCGCGTATTCCAAATCTGTTTAAAAAACGATCAGTCGCGACTGGACTGAATCCAATACTGATCAATACTTCAACTGTCGGCGCGGCATCTCCCCCAAGTGACGCGGCGACCTGGGTACCGACGGACTGAGTGCCCTTGTTAACTCCTAATGGTCTTAACCCGGATTCACCCCCCCAGAACCCGGGTTTTTTTTGCCTGCGATTTGAGCGGGTCAGCCGGCGACGTGTGCCAGGGGGAATAAGCGCTTGAAGTTCTCGGTCGTCTGCTCGGCAAAACGCTCGTAAGACTCCCCGCGCAGCATCGCCAGGTAATCCGCCACGTCGCGCACGTATTCCGGCAGGTTCGGCTTGCCGCGATGGGGGATCGGCGCCAGGTACGGCGAGTCGGTCTCCACCAGCAAACGGTCGGCGGGTACCTGGCGGGCCACATCGCGCAGTGCATCGGCGTTGCGGAAGGTGACGATGCCCGACAGTGAAATGTAGAAGCCCAGGTCCAGAGCGGCCTTGGCCATGTCCCAATCTTCGGTGAAGCAGTGCAGTACGCCCGCCTGTGGCAGCGCGGCTTCGCGCAGCAGGGTCAGGGTGTCGGCGCGGGCGCCACGGGTGTGGACGATCACCGGTTTGCCGGTCTGCCCGGCCGCTTGCAGGTGAAGGCGGAACGAGGCCTGCTGCACCTCGGCGGCTTCGGGCTCGTAGTGGTAGTCCAGGCCGGTTTCACCGATGGCCACCACGCGCGGATGGTCGAGTTCGCCGAGCAGCCAGTCGAGGGCCGGGGCCTCCCCGGGCTTGAGGTCGAGCGGGTGGATGCCCACCGAGCAATCCACATCGGCATAGCGCTCAGCCAGCGCCTTGACGTCGGCGGCGTTCTCGGCGCTGACGCCGATGCACAGAAAGTGCCCTACCCCGCGCTGGCGTGCCGCTTCCAGGGCGGCATCGAGGGAGCCGCCGTGCTGGGCGAGGTCAAGACGGTCGAGGTGGCAATGGGAGTCTACGAGCATAGGAAATCACGACTTCAGGAGTGGCGGGCCAACGGTACACCCGTCGGCCGTGGAAATTAACGGCGGCCGAGCAGGCCGACCCATTGCACCAGCAGCGCTTCAAGCAACAGCACGCGATTGAGGTTGGCCTTGCCGAGTACCTTCTGGCGCTGGGCGAGGATCCAGTCCTGGATCGCCAGCACCTTGTCCTGCGCACTTTTCTGCGCAAGGTATTGCACCACCTTGCGCATATCCGGCAAACCCAGGCCGCTTTCGTCCTGGGTCAACTGATAGCGCAGGATCAGGCTCGACCAGTCGCAGAACCAATCGAACAACAGCAACAGTGGAATATCCTTCCATGCGGTTTCGGCCAGTTGCGTGGCGGACAATTCTTGCTTGAGCAGCTTCTTCACACCGTCCACCACCAGCGCGCGCTGTTCGCGAACGCCCTGAGCCTGCAGCTTCACGGCGGCCAAGGGTGAACCAGCGGCCAGGGTCAGCAGCTCCACGCGTTCTTCTTCGCCGCAGTCCGGCAGCGCCTGCGCCAGCCATTGCAGGCTCATGGCCTCACTGGGTAACGGGCATGCCTGCTGCACGCAGCGGCTGCGAATAGTCGGTAACAGACGGCTGGACTGGTGGCTCACCAGCAGCAGTACGGTGTCGCCGGACGGTTCTTCCAGACTTTTGAGCAGCGCGTTGGCGGCGTTGATGTTCATCGCTTCCACCGGCTCGATCAGCACCACCTTGCGCCCGCCCATCTGCGCGGTTTGCACCACGAAACTGACAAGGTCGCGCACCTGGTCGACCTTGATCGCCTTGTCCGCTTCCTCAGGTTCCAGCAGGTAGTTGTCCGGGTGGCTGCCGGCCTTGAGCAGCAGGCAGGACTTGCACTCACCGCAAGCATGCAGGTTGACCGGGCGCTGGCACAGCAGGCTGGCCATCAGGCGCTCGGCCAGAGCGCGTTTGCCGATGCCGATCGGCCCGTGCAGCAGATAGGCATGGGCGTGCTGGGCACGGCCGGCCAGTTGCTGCCAAAGGCCGTCCTGCCACGGGTAGGCTTCAGCCACGGGCGCGCTCCAGCAAAGTGGGCAGCAAGGCGTCGATATTCCGTTGCACCCGGGCCAGCGGCTGGGCGGCGTCCAGCAGGTGATAACGCGCAGGCTCGGCCTCGGCGCGGCGAATAAAGGCGCTGCGTACGGCATCGAAGAAGCCATGGCCTTCCAGCTCGAACCGGTCCAGGCGGCCACGAGCACTCGCGCGGGCCATGCCCACGTCCACCGGCAGGTCGAACAGCAGCGTCAGGTCGGGACGCAAATCGCCCTGCACGAAGGTTTCCAGGCTGGCGATGCGCTCAAGGCACAGGCCCCGGCCACCGCCTTGATAGGCGTAGGTGGAATCGGTAAACCGGTCGCAGATCACCACCGCACCGCGCGCCAGGGCCGGGCGAATCACTTCGGCCAGGTGCTGGGCACGGGCGGCGAACACCAGCAGCAGCTCGGTGTCGGGGTTCATCGGCTCATCCGCCGGGGCCAGCAGTACGTCGCGGATGCGCTCGGCCAGGGGCGTGCCGCCAGGTTCGCGGGTCAATACCACTTCGATACCCTGCGCACGCAGGCGCTCGGCCAAATAATCGCGGTTGGTGCTCTTGCCGGCGCCTTCCGGGCCTTCCAGGGTAATAAACAGGCCAGTCACAGGCGGTCCTTAGTCAGAGTCATTGCGGGCTTTGCGGCGCGGCCGTATCCGGCGCGGGCTCGACCGGGGCGTCGGCCGGCGGCGTCACTTCGTCCAGCGGCTTCACCGCCGGCGCCGGGCTGGAGCGGTAATCGGCGCGGCGCTTGAGCTGAAACTCGCGCACGGCGGCATTATGCGCATCCAGGTCGTCGGAGAAGATATGGCTGCCATCGCCACGGGCAACGAAATACAGGCTGCTGCCCGGCGCCGGGTTCAACGCGGCATGGATCGCCTCGCGGCCGACCATGGCAATCGGTGTCGGCGGCAGGCCGGCAATCATGTAGGTGTTATAGGGGTTGGCTTCCTTGAGGTGAGCGCGGGTCAACTTGCCGTTGTAGCGCTCACCCAGGCCGTAGATCACGGTGGGATCGGTCTGCAACTGCATGCCGATCTTCAGGCGGCGCACAAACACCCCGGCGATCTGCGCGCGCTCTTCCGGCACACCGGTTTCCTTCTCTACCAGGGACGCCATGATCAGCGCCTGGTAAGGGTCGGTATACGGCGCATCGGCGGCGCGCTTGCTCCACTCCTGGGCGAGTACGTCGTCCAGGCGGTTGTAGGCTTTTTTCAGGAGTTCGACATCGCTCATGCCACGCACGAAGCGGTAGGTATCCGGGAAGAAGCGCCCCTCGGGGAACACGCCGGGATGACCGAGCTTGTCCATCACTTCACTGTCGCTGAGACCGGAAAGGGATTGCACGATCGTGTCGTGCCTGGCCAGCGCGGACCGCACCTGGCGGAAATTCCAGCCTTCGACCAGGGTCAGGCTGTATTGCACCACTTCGCCGCGCTGCCACAGACCAATCAAGTCCTGGGCCGTCATGCCTGGGGTCATGCGGTATTCGCCGCTGTGCAGAGGCTGGCCGTCGAGGTTGAAACGCCAGTACAGACGCAACCAGAAGGCACCGTCGATCACGCCTTCGTTTTCCAGGCGGTTGAACGTGCCGGTCGGGGTGGCCCCGGCCGGTACGTCGAGTAATTGCTCCTGGGACAATTTCAACGGCTGCTTGAAGGCAGACTCGTATTTCCAGGCGCCAACCCCCACCAGCAACGCTGCCGAGAACAGGCCGATCAGCAGCAGTACAATCAGTTTTCGTATCAACTCAAATATCCAATAGCGCGCGAACGATGCCTTGCAGTTTACGGGTGAGCGGCCCAACCGACCAGCTCATCGCAGCACAGCCGCGCACCGGCCAAATGCCATAAACGCTGTTGCAGACGAAGACTTCATCGGCCTGCTGCAGGTGCTCCAGGCTGATGTCAGCCACGGCCACCGGGATGCCCAGCGCCTGTGCCTGGGCCAGGATCTCGGCGCGCATTATCCCGG
This sequence comes from Pseudomonas sp. PvP025, assembly GCF_017832155.1. Classification (NCBI taxonomy): domain Bacteria; kingdom Pseudomonadati; phylum Pseudomonadota; class Gammaproteobacteria; order Pseudomonadales; family Pseudomonadaceae; genus Pseudomonas; species Pseudomonas sp. PvP025. The sequence continues at coordinate 2,624,338 of NZ_JAFIBJ010000001.1, forward strand.
CCACTCCGCAACGATTCAGATCAGCGGTCAGCAACATGCCGTTGCGCACCAGAAACAGGTTGCTGAACACGCCTTCGATGACGCGACCGGACATGTCCAGCATCAGGCCTTCGGCATGCTCGGCGTCCTGCCATTCCGCGCGGGCGATCACTTGTTCGAGACGGTTAAGGTGCTTGAGGCCGGCCAGCAGTGGCTGCTCGGCCAAACGGGTGGCGCAGGGAAACAGGCGGATGCCGACAGTTTCATGGGCCAAGGGATAGGTCGCAGGCGCAGAGCCTTGCAGAATTCGACGCAGCGGGGCGCCGGGGTTGATGCCATAGCCGCGCAGGCTGTCGCCGCGGGTGAGGATCAGTTTGAGCACGCCGTCACCCAGGGCGGCGGCAAAGGCCTGTACTTCGCTGCGGATCAACCCGTGATCCGCCGCCAGGGCGAGGCGCCTGCAACCCTCTTCGAGACGCTGCAGGTGACGCTCGAGCAGCACCGGCCGCCCGCCCTTGACCGCAAGGGTCTCGAACAGGCCGTCACCGTAGGCCAGGCCGCGATCTTTCAGGGGCACGCTGTCCGCTGGCTGACCGTCGACCCAACTGTGCATCACTCGGCGAACCGGCGGAACACCAGGGAACCGTTGGTGCCACCAAAACCGAACGAGTTGGAAATTGCCACGTCGATCGGCATCGGCTGGGCTTCGTGGGGCACGAAGTTCAGGTCGCAGCCTTCGTCCGGCTCATCGAGGTTGGTGGTCGGCGGAGCGACCTGGTCCTTGATGGCCATCACGCTGAAGATCGCCTCGACCGCACCCGCCGCACCCAGCAAGTGGCCGGTCATGGACTTGGTGGAGCTGACCGCCAGCTTGTAGGCGTGCTCGCCGAACACCGATTTGATGGCTTCGGCTTCCGCCAGGTCGCCGGTCGGCGTCGAGGTGCCGTGGGCATTGATGTACTGCACCTGGTCGGCATTGACCTTGGCATCGCGCAGGGCATTGGTGATGCACCGCGCAGCACCGGCACCGTCGGCCGGTGGCGAGGTCATGTGGAAGGCGTCGCCACTCATGCCAAAGCCGATCAGCTCGGCGTAGATGGTGGCGCCACGCGCCCTGGCATGCTCCAGTTCTTCGAGCACCAACGCACCGGCGCCATCGGACAGCACGAAACCATCACGGCCCTTGTCCCACGGACGACTGGCACGGGTGGGCTCGTCGTTGCGGGTCGACAGCGCACGGGACGCACCGAAGCCGCCCATACCCAGCCCGCAGGCGGCCATCTCGGCGCCACCGGCGATCATCACGTCAGCTTCGTCGTAGGCGATATTGCGCGCCGCCATGCCGATGCAATGGGTGCCCGTGGTGCACGCCGTGGCAATGGCATAGTTGGGGCCCTGTGCACCCAGGTGGATGGACAGGAAACCGGAAATCATATTGATGATCGAGCCCGGTACGAAGAACGGTGAAATTCGACGCGGGCCGGAATCGTGCAGGATGCGGCTGGTTTCTTCGATATTGGTCAAACCGCCAATACCCGAGCCCATGGCCACACCGATACGCTCACGGTTGGCGTCGGTGACTTCCAGGCCTGCGTTACGCACCGCCTGAAAACCGGCGGCCAGGCCGTATTGAATGAACAGGTCGAGCTTGCGGGACTCTTTGATCGAGAGATATTCCTCGACATTGAAGCCCTTTACCGAGCCGCCAAAACGGGTGGAATAGGCAGAAAGGTCCGTATGTTCGATCAGACCGATACCACTGCGGCCAGCCAGAATGCCCTGCCAACTGCTCGGCACATCCGTACCCAGTGGCGACAACATACCCATACCGGTGACTACGACGCGTCTACGCGACACAGCACTCTCCTTTTTCTTGATGACGACACTTTTCATCAGCGCTAAAGAAAAAACCGCACGCCGTTACAGCAGTGCGGTTTTTCCCTGACAGCAAGCGACGACTACAAACTATTACGCCTGGTGGCTGGTAACGTAGTCGATAGCAGCTTGAACAGTAGTGATTTTTTCAGCTTCTTCGTCCGGGATTTCGGTCTCGAATTCCTCTTCCAGAGCCATCACCAGCTCAACGGTGTCAAGGGAATCGGCACCCAGGTCTTCTACGAAGGAGGCAGTGTTGACCACTTCTTCTTCCTTAACGCCCAGTTGCTCGGCAACGATTTTCTTGACGCGCTCTTCGATGGTGCTCATACCTTGTTTAACTCCTAATGGACAAATTCAGGCAGCTGGCCAGTGGGTAAGTGTATAGAAAGCCATTTCAGCTTTTCAACTGAAAGCTTCACCCTGTACCCGGTCGGCCACCTGCCTATAAATTAAGTTGCAGCTTTATAACGGATTTTAGACAGCTCGTATGACATTTTTTTGAAGCGATCCGTCACAATTTAACTCATGTACATCCCGCCGTTCACTGGGATTGTAGCCCCAGTCACGTATGCCGCACCGTCGGATGCCAGAAAAGTGACCACATTCGCGATCTCTTGAGCCTGGCCCAGACGGCCCAGCGGAATCTGCGCAAGCAAGGTGTCACGCTGTGCTTGCGGCAGTTCGCGGGTCATATCGGTGTCGATGAACCCAGGGGCCACCGAGTTGACCGTAATCGCACGCGAGCCGACTTCACGCGCCAGTGCACGGCTGAAACCTTCCAGGCCGGCCTTGGCGGAGGCATAGTTTACTTGGCCTGCGTTGCCCATGGCACCCACTACGGAGCCAATATTGATAATTCGTCCCCAACGCGCCTTGGTCATGCCGCGCAAAACGCCCTTGGACAGGCGAAACAGACTGTTCAGGTTGGTATCGACCACGTCGTACCACTCGTCGTCTTTCATGCGCATCACCAGGTTATCGCGGGTGATGCCAGCATTGTTGACCAGAATAGCCGGTGCGCCGAATTGTGCCGTGATCTCGGCCAGTACGGCCGTGACGGACTCATCACTGGTCACATTCAGTTCCATACCGGTACCCTGCACGCCATGCTCCTTGAGGGTCGCGGCAATGCGCTCGGCGCCCGGCGCGGAGGTGGCGGTACCGATCACAACGGCGCCCTGACGGCCCAGTTCCAGGGCAATCGCCTGGCCAATGCCTCGGCTGGCGCCGGTAACCAGTGCAACTTTACCTTGCAGACTCATGCAGGCTTCTCCTAAGTTCGAAATCGGGTCAAGCCTGCGCCGCGAGTGCGGCAGCAAAGGCATCCGGAGTATTGAGGTTGGCAGTCGATACGCCGTCGGCGCAGCGCTTGTTGAGGCCAGCCAGGACTTTGCCCGGGCCGCACTCGACCAACTGCGTAGCGCCATTGGCGGCCAGGGTCTGCACCGATTCAACCCAACGGACCGGCTTGTACAACTGCTCCAGCAGGTCGCGCTTGAGGGTGTCGAGATCGGCGGCAACGGCCGCACTGACGTTCTGTACCAGCGGGATCTGCGGCGCCTGCCAGTCGATGGCGGCGATGGACTCGGCAAACCGCTCGGCTGCCGGGCGCATCAGCTCGCAATGCGACGGCACGCTCACCGGCAACGGCAAGGCACGCTTGGCGCCAAGTGCCTTGCAGCCTTCCATGGCGCGCTCGACCGCAGCCTTGGCGCCGGCGATGACCACCTGGCCAGGGGAATTGAAGTTTACCGCGCTCACCACCTCACCCTGGGCCGCCTCAGCACAGGCCTGAATCACTACCGCGTCGTCCAGACCGAGGATAGCGGCCATGCCGCCCTGCCCGGCCGGGACGGCTTCCTGCATCAACTGGCCACGACGCTCGACCAGCTTGACCGCCTCAGCAAGGGTCAGGCTGCCGGCCGCTACCAGGGCGCTGTATTCGCCGAGGCTGTGACCGGCGACAAATGCCGGATGTGCGCCGCCTTCGGCCAGCCACACGCGCCACAGGGCAATCGAGGCGGTCAGGATGGCCGGCTGGGTTTTATCGGTTTGATTGAGTTGCTCTTCCGGCCCTTGCTGGGTCAGTGCCCAGAGGTCGTAACCCAGGGCCTCGGAAGCTTCCTTGAAGGTGTCCAGGATCAGCGGAAATTGCGCGCCCAGCTCGGCCAACATGCCGAGGGACTGCGAACCCTGCCCTGGAAAGACGAATGCGAGGGATGTAGACATGTAACAAGCCCCTAATGATCTGGTCGTAGAAAATGCTCACCCCTACGATGGGAGCGCACGAAACTGACAGATTGGATGGTCAATTGAACTGGCCGGTCACATTTAAGCATTCCCGGGTCGATTCGCCTAAGGCAACAGGTCCTCGAGACGGCCGTGCAGGCGTTGCGGCAGGTTTTCCTGGATCTCGATCACGGCCCGCGCAATCGCACTCTGAAAGCCCTGCACACCCGCTGAACCGTGGCTTTTGATCACAATGCCCTGCAAACCCAGAAAGCTTGCACCGTTATGCCGGGCCGGTGCCAGGTCAGCCTGCAAGCGACGCATCAAGGGCAACGCCAGCGCACCGACCATGCGCGACAGCAGGTTCTGCCTGAACAACGCTTCGATCCGCGCGGCAATCATGGTCGCCAGGCCTTCGCTGGACTTGAGCAGTATATTGCCGACAAACCCGTCGCACACCACCACATCGGCTTCGCCCCGGTACAAGCCGTCGCCCTCGACAAAGCCGATGTAATTCAAGCCCCGCGCACCTTGCAACAAGCCAGCGGCAAGCTTGACCTGCTGATTGCCCTTGATGTCTTCGGTGCCGATATTCAGCAGGGCTACCCGCGGCCGGGAAACGCCCAGCGCCTCGGCGGCCACCGAGCCCATTACCGCGAACTGGAACAGGTGCTCGGCACTGCAATCGACGTTGGCCCCCAGGTCCAGCAGCTGGCAATAGCCTTTCTGCGTCGGGATTGCCGCCACCATTGCCGGCCGATCAATCCCCGGCAGCGTCTTGAGCACATGCCGCGACAATGCCATCAACGCCCCCGTGTTGCCGGCGCTGACACAGGCCTGCACCTTGCCATCGCGCAACAACTCAAGGGCCACCCGCATGGAAGAATCGGGCTTGCCGCGCAGGGCCATCGATGGCTTTTCATCCATACCGATGGTTTCGCTGGCCGGCGTAATCGTCAGGCGCGCGCGATCCACCGCCGGATGGCTGGCAATCAATTCTTCAAGTAGGGAGAGTTGACCGACGAGGGTCAGGTGCAGCGAGGGCGTGGCAGACAGGCTGGCAATGCAGGCCTGAACAATGCTGCGGGGACCGAAGTCCCCGCCCATTGCGTCAATCGCGATGACTTGAGCAGACAAGTGATTACTCGTCAGCGCCCTTGTCGATCACTTTACGGCCACGGTATACGCCTTCTGGCGATACGTGGTGACGCAGGTGAACTTCACCGGTGGTTTTTTCTACAGACAGGGTGCTAGCCTCGAGAGCATCGTGGGAACGACGCATGTCACGGGCGGAGCGGGATTTTTTGTTCTGCTGAACAGCCATAATTGATTAACTCCTAAACGTTTGGGTCACGCTTTAACTGCGCCAATACACTGAACGGGTTGGACCGCGTTACCTCGTCCTCGCTCGGTTCGGGCTCGTCATCGAGCCCCTCCGGCTGCTGGCATTCTTCCGGATGATGAGCAGGCACAATGGGCAAGGCGAGCAGAAGCTCTTCCTCGATCAGTGCATGCAGATCCAAAGGATCTTCGCCCAGTTCCAGCACGTCATAACCTTTCGGCAACGACTGGGTATTCGCACCCTCCTTCACCACGGCATAACTGCACTCGCTGTGGATTGGCAGGGTGACCAGCTCAAGACAACGCTGGCAAACCATTTTGACTTCGGTGTCGATAACGCTGTGAATGACCACAGCTTTACGTTCATCTCGTTCAAAAACGAATTTGGCCTGGACCGTACCGACAGTGTCGGAAAGCGGGTCGCAGAGTCTCTCCAAATCGGCCAGCAGTACTTCACCTTGAAGGGAAGTGCCACGATCAGCCAATTTGCGCGGGTCAACGTGAGGTGGAATCGGGTCATTCAACATAGGCGCAGCATTATAGGGATGCACCCGGCCATGTCAAAGGAAATTCAGCCCTGTGCGTCAGCCGGTCACGCCGCTAGAATCGGCCGCTGCCTTGAGGAGACGCCCATGCTGCCTTTATTACTCGCATCCAGCTCGGTTTACCGCCGGCAATTGCTCAGCCGCCTGCACCTGCCGTTCACGTGCAGCTCGCCGGATATCGACGAAAGCCATCGCCAGAATGAGTCCGCGGTCGAGCTGGTCAAGCGCCTGGCCGAAGGCAAGGCTCGCGCCCTGGCCGGCAGCCATCCCGGACACTTGATTATCGGCTCCGATCAGGTTGCCGCGCTGGAAGGCCGGATTATCGGCAAGCCGCACACCTTCGAAAACGCCCGCGAACAGTTACTGGCGGCGAGCGGCAAGCGTGTGAATTTCCTGACCGGGCTGGCACTGCTGAACAGCCAGACCGGGCGCTGCCAGGTGGACTGCGTGACGTTTACCGTGCAGATGCGTGAATTGAATGCCGAACGTATCGAGCGCTACCTGCATACCGAGCAACCTTATGATTGCGCGGGCAGCTTCAAGGCTGAAGGACTGGGTGTGAGCTTGTTCCAGAGTACCGAAGGGCCAGACGCCACGAGCCTGGTGGGCCTGCCGCTGATTCGACTGGTGGACATGCTGCTGGCCGAAGGCGTGCAAATCCCCTGAAGCCACACACAACCCAAATGTGGCGGGGCTTGCTCCCGATTGCGGCGGGCCAGCTTGTAGATAAGCTGACTGATGCACCGCTATCGGGAGCAAGCCCCCTCACCCCTATGAATCACATCGGCCTTGAGAGATCAGCGCAGCGCCGGCCCCTGGAAGCCCATATACAAGGCCAGCTTCTCCGCCACGCTGGCACCGAGCTTCTTGGAGAAGCGGTCAAACGGCGATTCCTCTACCGTAAAGTCAACCAACTCCTTCTCGCCGATCACATCCCGCGCCACCGAACTGGCACTGCCCAGGCCGTCGATCAAGCCCAACGGCAGGGCTTGCTCGCCCGACCACACCAGCCCGGAAAACAGCTCTGGATGGTCCTTGTCCTTCAGCCGATCACCACGACCCTGCTTCACACTGGCGATGAACTGGCGATGGGTGGTGTCCAGCACGCTCTGCCAGAACTGGGTTTCATCGGCCTTCTGCGGCTGGAACGGGTCCAGGAACGCCTTGTGCTCACCCGACGTGTAGGTGCGCCGCTCCACACCGAGCTTTTCCATGGTGCCGACAAAACCGTAACCGGCCGCCGTCACACCAATGGAGCCCACCAGGCTGGCCTTGTCGGCATAGATCTGGTCGGCGGCACTGGCAATATAGTAGGCCCCTGAAGCACCCAGATCGGAAATCACCGCGTACAGCTTGGTCTCCGGGTGCAGGGCACGCAGGCGGCGAATCTCGTCGTAGACATAGCCCGACTGCACCGGGCTGCCGCCCGGGCTGTTGATGCGCAGGATCACGCCCTTGACCTTGCTGTCTTCAAACGCTGCACGCAGGCTGCCGACAATATTGTCGGCACTGGCGGGTTCCTTGTCGGCAATCACCCCGCGCACTTCGATCAAGGCAGTGTAGTGGGCGCCACGGGTGGCGCTTTTTTCCATGTCCATCAGCGGGCTGAACAGTGCCAGCATCAGCAACAGGTAAGTGAAGGTCAGCAGTTTGAAGAAAATCCCCCAACGCCGCGCACGCCGCTGCTCCTGGACACTGGCCAGGAGAGTCTTCTCCAGCAGCTTCCAGCTTTTGTCATCACCGCTTTCGGCCTTTTCAGGCGCTTTCCACTCGTCACTCATACGCTTAACCCCGGCAAAAACTTATTGGGCCTGGCCAAGCCAGGCCTGCAATTGCGAAAAATGATCAATGGTCAGCCTGGGCTCGTATTGCTGCAGGGCCTGGGCGGATTGGGCGCCGTAGCTGACCGCCACACTGTCCATGCCGGCGTTGCGCGCCATGATCAGGTCGAAGGAGGCATCGCCCACCATCAAGGCCTGACGCGGCGACACGCCACAATGAGCGAGTATCTGCTCCAGCATCAGCGGATGGGGCTTGCTGGCAGTCTCGTCGGCGGCACGGGTGATGTCGAAGTAATCTTCCCAGCCATGGGCCTTGAGTACGCGGTCAAGGCCGCGGCGCGCCTTGCCGGTGGCAACCGCCAAGTGATAACCCTCGGCGCGAAACGCATCCAGCGACTGCACCACGCCCTCGAACAGCGGCGCAGGCTCGGCTTCCAGCGCGATGTAGTGGTCGGCGTAATGGTTGCGGAACGCGATCAACTCGGCGTCGCCGATCTCGGGGTACAAAGCGCGGATCGCTTCAGGCAGGCCCAGACCGATGATGCCCTTGATCGCAAAATCCGAACACAGCTCAAAGCCCGAGCGGGTCGACGCCATGTGCATCGACTCGACGATCCGGCCAATGGAGTTGGCCAGCGTACCGTCCCAATCAAAAATCAGCAGCTTGTAGTCAAGGTGCGACACTCAGGCGCTCCACGGTCTTGGCCCACATCTCGTCGACCGGCGCCTGCAACTTCAACTCACCGCCATCGGGCAGCGGCACCGTGAGCATGTAGGCGTGCAGGAACAGGCGCTTGCCACCCAGATCGCGAATCTCCCTGGAGAACCCCTCATCGCCATACTTGGTATCGCCGGCAATGCAGTGGCCCGCATGCAGGGTGTGCACGCGAATCTGATGAGTACGTCCGGTGACCGGCTTGGCTTCGACCATGGTCGCAAAATCGCCGAAACGCCGCAGCACCTTGAACAGGGTCAGGGCTTCTTTGCCCTCCTCGTCCACTTCGACCATGCGCTCGCCGGAGCGCAGGTTGCTCTTCTGCAACGGTGCACGCACGCTCTTGATCGAGCTGGCCCAGTTGCCACGCACCAGTGCCATGTAGCGTTTATCCACGCCGTCGCCACGCAGGGCGGTGTGCAGGTGGCGCAGCATGCTGCGCTTTTTGGCGATCATCAGCAGGCCGGACGTGTCCCGGTCCAGGCGATGCACCAGCTCCAGTTCCTTGGCGTCCGGGCGCAACTGACGAAAGGCCTCGATCACGCCGTAATTCAGGCCGCTGCCGCCGTGCACCGCAATGCCGCAGGGCTTGTTGATTACGATCAGTTTGTTATCTTCGAACACGATGGAGGCTTCGAGGCGCTGCAGCAGGCCTTGTGCCAACGGCACCGGCTCGTCACGCTCAGGCACACGTACCGGCGGCACCCGCACGATATCGCCGGCCTGCAGCTTGTATTCGGGCTTGATCCGGCCCTTGTTCACGCGCACTTCGCCCTTACGCAAAATGCGGTAGATCAAGGTCTTGGGCACGCCCTTGAGCCTGGCCAGGAGAAAATTGTCGATGCGTTGGCCGGCATATTCCGGCGAGACCTCAAGCAGCTGGACGCTGGGGGTCGGGGGGGCGGTAGTCGTCATGGCGGCGATGATAACAATTTTTTATGGAATTGAAGCACTTAATCATTGCTGCTATAGTCGCGAACGCCGCCAAAAGCGGCCTGGACAGAGGACTTGCGGCAAACTGCCGGCCCTGACCATCGCAATTCATCAGGACGCGAGGCCGTCCTACGGGGCGTTTGCCACCCTGGAAGGCTCAGGATTGTAACAAGCGCAGGTGACATGAGGCCTGAAGCGAGTGCAGAAAGCAGAGTGAATACTCGCGTTTTGCGCCGATATTTACGGCCAGTTCACAAAGTGCAGTCAGTCTTGTGCCGGACCACGGCGAATGCTTCGGAAACAACGCCTGTTAAGAGCTGGATGTGAGCGCAGTCGCCCACATTGAGTCTTGTTTAGCCATGAGCGTGGACTCCCCATTGGAGCCCACGGTAAATGCCAACCCGCTGCGGATTCTGCGCGCGGCAGCACCCGAATTATCAGGGATACGTGTAGGGTGGAGATGCACAACCGTCGGACCGTGTAGCACTAGGCTTATATTTAGACGCTTCATCTCGTCCACAGTCGCCGGTTGATTCCTCCTCCTGACCTTAGCTTTTGTTGAAGTGGTGCCTTTGTCACCACCGCTAACAAGCAGGACGCGTCCGTCGCGATGCCCGCCCAATTGGCAGGTATTGCTGGACACTGGAGTGGCCAACCACTCTTGACGCACCTGACACCGACCGTGAGAAGTCGTGTGTGCCGAACGCCGTTTCCGGCAGCCCGGAAACCGACGGTACAACATGAAAAGAATGCTGATTAACGCAACTCAACCCGAAGAGTTGCGTGTTGCACTGGTAGATGGCCAGCGCCTCTACGACCTGGACATCGAATCCGGTGCGCGCGAGCAAAAGAAGGCCAACATCTATAAAGGCCGTATTACTCGCATCGAACCCAGCCTTGAGGCTGCCTTTGTCGATTTCGGCTCCGAGCGCCACGGCTTCCTGCCCCTCAAAGAAATCTCCCGCGAATACTTCAAGAAAGCCCCCGAAGGCCGCGTGAACATCAAGGACGTCCTGAGCGAAGGCCAGGAAGTTATCGTTCAGGTCGAGAAAGAAGAACGTGGCAACAAGGGCGCCGCCCTGACCACCTTCATCTCCCTGGCCGGCCGTTACCTCGTGCTGATGCCGAACAACCCGCGTGCCGGCGGCATCTCCCGTCGCATCGAAGGCGAAGAACGCAACGAACTGCGTGAAGCGCTCAACGGCCTCATCGCTCCGGCCGACATGGGCCTGATCGTGCGCACTGCCGGCCTTGGCCGCAGCAGCGAAGAAATGCAGTGGGACCTCGACTACCTGCTGCAACTGTGGACCGCCATCAAAGAAGCTTCGCTGGATCGCTCCGCGCCGTTCCTGATCTACCAGGAAAGCAACGTGATCATCCGCGCCATCCGCGACTACCTGCGCCAGGACATCGGCGAAGTGCTGATCGACAGCGTTGAAGCCCAGGACGAAGCCCTGACCTTCATCCGCCAGGTAATGCCGCAGTACGCCAGCAAGATCAAGCTGTACGAAGACAGCGTGCCGCTGTTCAACCGTTTCCAGATCGAAAGCCAGATCGAGACCGCCTTCCAGCGTGTGGTCGAACTGCCTTCCGGCGGCTCCATCGTGATCGACCCGACCGAAGCCCTGGTGTCCATCGACATCAACTCGGCGCGCGCCACCAAAGGCAGCGACATCGAAGAAACCGCCCTGCAGACCAACCTGGAAGCGGCTGAAGAAATCGCCCGCCAGCTGCGCCTGCGTGACATCGGCGGCCTGATCGTGATCGACTTCATCGACATGACCCCGGCCAAGAACCAGCGCGCCGTGGAAGAAAAAGTCCGCGAGTGCCTGGAAGCCGACCGCGCCCGCGTACAAGTGGGCCGCATCTCGCGCTTCGGCCTGCTGGAGATGTCGCGTCAGCGCCTGCGTCCATCCCTGGGCGAAAGCAGCGGCATCGTCTGCCCGCGCTGCAACGGCACCGGCATCATCCGTGACGTCGAATCGCTGTCCCTGGCGATCCTGCGCCTGATCGAAGAAGAAGCCCTGAAAGACCGCACCGCCGAAGTCCGCGCACAAGTGCCGATCCCGGTGGCCGCGTTCCTGCTCAACGAAAAACGCAACTCGATCACCAAGATCGAACTGCGTACCCGTGCCCGCATCGTCATCCTGCCGAACGATCACCTCGAGACGCCGCACTTCGAAGTGCAACGCCTGCGTGATGACAGTCCGGAAGCCCACAGCGGCCAATCCAGCTACGAAATCGCCGCAGCCGCTGCCGAAGTGGAAGAAGTCCAGCCAGCCGCTGCGACCCGCACCCTGGTTCGCCAGGAAGCCGCCGTCAAGACCGCGCCGGCACGTGCCAATGCGCCGGTTCCGGTTGAAGCCGCCGCACCGGTTGCCGCACCGGCCGCCCTGCCTGAGCCTAGCCTGTTCAAGGGCCTGGTGAAGTCGCTGGTCAGCCTGTTCGCCACCAAGGAAGAGCCGGCTGCGCCGGTTGTGGCTGAAAAGCCTGCTGCCGAGCGCCCTGCGCGCAATGAAGAACGCCGTAACGGCCGCCAGCAGAGCCGTAACCGCAATGGTCGTCGCGACGAAGAGCGCAAGCCTCGTGAAGAACGCGCACCGCGTGAAGAGCGTGCCCCCCGTGAAGCCCGCGAGGACACCCCGACCGTAGCCCGTGAAGAGCGCGCCCCTCGCACCGCACGTGCACCGCGCGAAGATCGCAAGCCGCGCGGCGAGCGTGAAGAGCGTGTGCGTGAACTGCGCGAGCCACTGGACGCTTCGCCAGCCGTTGCGGCCGTCGCTGCCGCCAGCACCGAAGAACGCCCGGCTCGCCAGCCGCGTGAAGAACGCGCGCCACGTGAAGAGCGCCAACCGCGCCAGCCGCGTGAAGAGCGTCAGCCACGTGCCGAGCAAGCTCAAGCCAGCAGCGAAGAAGAAGTGCTGACCGGCGAAGAGCAACTGCAGGAAGATGGCCAGGACAACGCCGAAGGCGATCGTCCACGCCGCCGCTCCCGTGGTCAGCGTCGTCGCAGCAACCGCCGTGAGCGTCAGCGTGATGCCAACGGCAATGTGATCGAAGGCTCGGAAGAGACCGGCGAAAACGCTGAAGGCTCCAATAACGAAGCGACAGGCACCGAAGTAACAGGCAACGAACTGGCCGCCGGCCTGGCCGTTACCGCTGCCGTTGCCAGCTCGGTCATCAGTGCCCCGGCTGAAGCCCAGGCTCACGAGCAGGCTGAACGCGCCACCGCTGCTGTCGAAGAAACCCCTGCTGCAGAAGCGCCTGTCGCCGAAACCGCAGTGGTTGAAGCGCCAGTCGTCGAGGCGACTACCCCGATCGAAACCCCCGAGGTTCCGGAAGTGGAAGTTGCACTGGAGCGTGACGCCCAGCCGCAAACCGAAGTGGTTGCCGTAGAGCCTGCGCCAGTGGTCGAACCTCAGCCCGTGGTTGAAGCAGCTGTTGAGGCGCCGGCTGTCGAAACACCGGTTGTCGAAGAAGCCGCCCCGGCAATGCGTGAAGTTCGTGAAGAACAGACCGCCTTCCAGTGGACTGCCGAACCGGCCGCTGCGGTTGAGGCACCTGCCCCTGTAGAGGAAGAAGCGCCAGCCGCGGTTGCCGAGGTCACCGTCGTCGAGCCTGCCCCGGTGGTTGAGCCGACTCCGGTCGTCGAGCCCGCGCCAGTAGTTGAAGCGCCGGTGGCAGCTGAAGTGGCGGCCCCTGTGGTTGAAGCCGCACCTGCCAGCGCCCTGACTGAAAACGGCCGTGCGCCGAACGACCCACGTGAAGTGCGTCGCCGCCGCAAGGAAGCCGAGGCAGCCGCCGCTGCCCAGGCTTCAAAGGCCCAGGAAGAAGAGCACGAGCCTAAACCTCTCGCCTGATTCCATCAGCCACTAAAAAGCCCCGCCTGAGTGATCAGGCGGGGCTTTTTTTGTCCAAAAGCCTTAACCAGCAGACGCTTATCAAATACCAAATAACGTGTTGATTTTTAAAGGTCGAAACTTCAGGCAGCCACATCCCTGTGGCGAGCGGGCTAGCCCCGCGTTGGGGTGCGAAGCGCCCCCCATCAAGCAAAACGCGGTGTACCTGATACGGCTCAGCGCCTGGCTTTGGGGCTGCTGCGCAGCCCAACGCAGGACAAGCCTGCTCGCCACAGGGAATCTGCGCTTAACTGAACGGAAAATTTGTGGGCTTATTGTGGCGAGCGGGCTTGCCCCGCGTTGGGGTGCGAAGCGCCCCCAATCGAGCAAAACGCGGTGTACCTGATACGGCTCAGCGTCTGGCTTTGGGGCTGCTGCGCAGCCCAACGCAGGACAAGCCTGCTCGCCACAGGGAATCTGCGCTTAACTGAACGGAAAATTTGTGGGCTTATTGTGGCGAGCGGGCTTGCCCCGCGTTGGGGTGCGAAGCGCCCCCCATCAAGCAAAACGCGGTGTACCTGATACGGCTCAGCGCCTGGCTCTGGGGCTGCTGCGCAGCCCAACGCAGGACAAGCCTGCTCGCCACAGGGAATCTGCGCTTGACTGAACGGCATTAGGGCTTGCCCGCTCGCCACAGAGGTAATGGAGCCTCCCTCATTTTAGTCTGCGTTGAAACTCAGCCCTTGCGGCACATCCACATCCCAGAGTACGCCGGCATCATTCACTGGCACTTGCTTCACGGCAGCCTGAGCAAACAGAGGCTTTGCGCCGCGATCCCCCGTCAGCGCCATTAACGAAGGGCCAAATGCCCGACCGAAAGCAACCGGATGCCCACGCTGCCCGGCATGCACTGGCACATTGATGCTTTGCAGATCATCGATCACACGCTCGATAGTCGCGGGCAGGACAAACGGCATATCCCCCAGCACCACCAACCAACCGTCAGCAGACGCACTGGCCGCAATCGCCGCCGCGATGCTGTCGCCCATCCCCGCCGATTGCAGCAGCAGGACCTCGCAGCCATATGCCCTGGCCAACCGAATGACGTCCGAACGTTCCGGCGACGTCACCAACAGCCGCGAGACGAGCTGCTCAGGCAAGTTCAGCAAAACATGCTCGATCACCGGCCGCGTTACGCCGTCCCGGCCGCTACATTGAGCCAGCAACTTATCCTCGCCCGTTTCGGCGCGAAAGCGACTGCCCTGCCCCGCCGCCAGCACAATCGCGGTCAGCGTCACTCAGCCACCGCCGCCAGCGGCTTTTTCTGCATCGGCGCCACGCCATTCTTGATCGCGACAATTTCCGCCATCAGCGACAGCGCAATTTCCGCCGGGGTGTGGCTGCCGATGTGCAAACCGATCGGCCCATGCAAACGTGCAATGGCCTCATTCGACAGGCCCAGTTCTGCGAGGTTTTCCCGGCGCTTCTGGCTGTTGACCCGCGAGCCCAGCGCGCCGATATAGAACGCGCTGGAATTCAACGCGGTCAGCAACGCCATGTCGTCCAACCGAGGGTCATGGGTCAGGCAGACGATGGCCGTGCGTTCGTCGGTCTGGATATTCAGCACCGCTTCGTCCGGCATGCCCGGCACAAAGCGACCGTGCTGCTCTTCCCAGCCGTAGACAAATTCCTCGCGCGGGTCGCAGATCAGCACTTCGAAATCCAGCAGCCGCGCCATTTCCGCCACGTACCGCGACAGTTGCCCGGCGCCGATCAGCAACAACCGCCAGCGCGGTCCATAGATGGCCCGCAGACGCTGGTCGTCAACGCTCACCACATCGGTCTTGCTGGCATCGCTGAGGGTCACCTCTCCCGTGGCCAGGTTCAGCTCGCGGGCAACGATCTGGTGATCCTCACAGCGTGCCAGCAGCTGCGCGACCCACTCCCACTCCACCACCCGCTCCTCGGTCAGGCGCAGGGTGCCGCCGCACGGCAGGCCAAAGCGCGCCGCCTCGTCGCGGGTAACGCCATAGGTCACCATCTGCACCGGCGGGCCGTCAGCGGCCAGACGGCCATCCTGCAGGCGCGCGATCAGGTCATCCTCGATGCAGCCGCCGGAAACCGAGCCAATCACCACGCCATCGCCGCGCAGGGCCAGCATCGCCCCAGGCGGACGCGGCGCACTGCCCCAGGTCTGCACCACGCTGTACAGCACCACGCGATGCCCGGCCTGGCGCCACGCCAATACGCTACGCAGGACGTTCAGATCCACACTGTCCATCTACCCTCCTGTGAGCGTTTGTTGATGAGGTATCGATTGACTCTAAAGCAAAAAATTCCAAAAGGGCGTGCGTACAAACGCAAACGCCCCGAACAGGTCGGGGCGTTTGCGGGTTGCCTTGGCGTCAGTTCACGCCATCAGCGGTTTACTTGACCACCGGAGTCGGGCCTTCGGCCACGCCCAGGTCGTCGACTTCGCGGGTTTCCGAGATACCGGTGCCGCCGGAAGCCAACTCGCTTTGCAGCTTGTCGGTGTCCAGCTCCTTGACCCACTTGGCCACAACGATGGTGGCAACGGCGTTACCCACCAGGTTGGTCAGCGCACGGGCTTCGGACATGAAGCGGTCGATACCCAGGATCAGCGCCAGGCCGGCAACCGGCAGGTGGCCGACAGCCGACAGTGTCGCGGCCAGCACGATAAAGCCGCTACCGGTCACGCCTGCAGCGCCTTTGGAGGACAGCAGCAGCACCAGCAGAAGGGTGATCTGGTGGGTGATGTCCATGTGGGTGTCAGTCGCCTGGGCGATGAACACGGCAGCCATGGTCAGGTAGATGGATGTACCGTCGAGGTTGAACGAGTAGCCGGTCGGGATCACCAGACCCACCACGGATTTCTTCGCGCCCAGACGCTCCATCTTGATCAGCATGCGTGGCAGGGCCGACTCGGAAGAAGACGTACCCAGCACGATCAGCAGCTCTTCACGGATGTAGCGGATCAGCTTGATCACACTGAAACCGTGGGCGCGGCAGATACCGCCCAGCACCACCAGCACGAACAGCAGGCAGGTGATGTAGAAGCAGATCATCAACTGGCCCAGTTGCACCAGCGAACCCACACCGTAGGCGCCGATGGTGAACGCCATGGCGCCCAGGGCACCGAGTGGCGCGAGCTTCATGATCATGTTGATGATGTTGAACATCACGTGGGCGAAGCGATCGATGAAGTCCAGCACCGGCTTGCCGTAGGCACCCAGGCGATGCAGGGCGAAACCGAAGATCACCGAGAACATCAGCACTTGCAGGATATCGCCGTTGGCGAACGCGCCGACGATGGTGTTCGGGATCACATTGAGGATAAAGCCGACGATGCTCTGGTCTTTACCGGCGGTGACGTACGCTGCGACTTTGGAGGCATCCAGGGTCGCGACGTCGATGTGCATGCCGGCGCCCGGCTGCACGACGTTCACCACGATCAGGCCGATCAGCAGGGCGATGGTGGAAACGACTTCGAAGTACAGCAGCGCGTAGCCGCCGGTTTTTCCCACCGATTTCATGCTTTGCATGCCAGCGATGCCGCTGACAACGGTGCAGAAGATGATCGGGGCAATGACCATTTTGATCAGCTTGATAAAGCCGTCACCCAGTGGCTTGAGGGCCACGCCGGTCTCCGGGTAGAAGTGGCCGAGCAAAATACCGATAACGATTGCGACGATCACCTGGAAATACAGGGATTTGTAGAGTGGCTGACGAGTCGTCATTGCAAAGTTCCTCAATCGTCCCGTGTGGCAAATATCCGCCATTGCCCACGACACTTGAATTGCGAACCCTCCTGCACTGGAGGGATTTGTTGTTTGCGAGGCCTGTAGAAACACACCTGCGCTGTAATCTTGATCGCAAACGCCGTGCCACTTTACGGAAATTTCCGTCAGGCCTTTAGACGCCAGGGATAGCGATGGACGGGCATGGCCGGCCGGGTCAGACAATGTGGCGGATTTCCGCCGGACCGACCTCTATCGTCCTACAATGTGGCGGATATCCGCCTTGGTGAGATAAGTTTGCGGGATGTGGCGCCTGGACGCACGCTCTCGCAGGCAAGCCAGCGCCCACAGTTGCCTGGATTCACCAATCAAAGTGTGGGCGCTGGCTTGCCTGCAACAGGGCGAGTGTAGCCAATGAAGATCAAACAGCCGGGAAATGAATCTTGAACGCCGCGCCACCCAATGGCGAATCGCCCAGGGTCAAGCGTGCGCCGTAGCTTTCAATAATGTCCTTGACCACCGCCAGGCCAATCCCCTGCCCCGGGTGCTGACGGTCCAGCCGTTCGCCGCGCTGCAGAATCCGCGCGCGCTGGTCGGGAGGTACGCCGGGGCCGTCGTCCTCGATGCACAGCTCGGCGCCTTCGAGGTTTTCCAGCAGGCTGATACGCACCTCCCTCACACACAGGCGGTAGGCGTTTTCCAGCAGGTTGCCGAGCAGTTCGAGCAAGGCACCCTTCTCGATCGGCACATAGCATTCATCCGGCAAGTCGAAGGACACAGCCACGCGCTTGTCGCGGTACACCTTGTCCAGCGTGTCGCACAGGCTTTGCAGCACCGGCTCAAGCCGCACCTGATGGCGCACCAGGCCGCTTTTGCGCAAGCTGGCGCGCTGCAACTGGTAGCCGATCTGCTGGCTCATACGCTCGATCTGCGATTGCAGCACCCAGGCCTGATCGCGGTCTGCCGGGCGCAGCGCCATGTCTTCGCTCACGCCCTGCAACACCGCCAGCGGGGTTTTCAGGCTGTGGGCCAGATCGTCGAGGGAATCGCGATAGCGTGCGCGTTGCTCGCGCTCACCGTGCAGCAGGCGGTTGAGAGAGCCGGTCAGGCGCAGCAATTCGCGCGGGTGTTGCTCGCTGAGGCTTTCGCGGGTGCCGCCCTCGATCTGGTCGAGTTCCTGACTCAACCGTCGCAGGGCTTGCAGGCCCCAGGTCAGGCCCAGCCACAGCAGGGTGAGCAGCACCAGCAACGCGGCGCCGAAGCCCAGGTAGAGATTTTCGCGCAGGCCTTCGAGGGTCAGCAGGTATTCGCGCACCGGTTGCAGGGCGACAATACTGAACGCGGCGCTCTTGCCGCCGAGCAGCTTGACCTCCACGTCGTACACGAAGAATTCCTGGCCGTTGGCCTCGCGAATCCGCGCAAACTCATTGCCGCGCCCGTCATAGCGCGGCTTGTAGTTGATGTTTTCTTCCTGGGTCGCCCGCGAGCGCCACACCAGATGGCCCTCACGGTCGTAGATATAGCCGAGCAGGCGGCTGTCGGTGAGGTTGAAGCGCTCGTCCGGCAACTGCGCTGGCATCAGCAGGCGGTTGTTTTCAACCCGCGCCGCCGAGATCAGGGTCGTCACGTCCGACGCCAGACGCTGCTCGATGGAATCCTGCAACGCCAGACTGAACGCGCCCTGCATGGCCGGCAGCAAACCCAGCATGAACAGCACGGCGAGGGTGGCGGCCGCCAGCATCAGGCGTACGCGAAGCGAGCGAATCAAAGGCAGCGCTCATTGAACAGGTAGCCCAGGCCACGCACGGTATCGATCGGCTTGAACCCGGCCGGGCCTTCCAGCTTGCGGCGCAGACGCCCGACCAGCACTTCGATGACGTTCGGGTCGCGCTCGTCGTCGTCAGGGTAGAGCTGTTCCATCAAGCGATCCTTGGCGACCACCTGCTGATGGTGGCGCATCAGGTACTCGAGGATCCGGTATTCGTAGGCGGTCAGCGCCAGCGGCTGTTCATCGAGCGAGGCTTGCTTGCGATTGAGGTCGAGCAGCAAGGGACCTGCGACGATGGTCGACTGGGTGAACCCGCTGGAGCGGCGCAGCAAGGCGTTCATGCGCGCTTCCAGCTCTTCAAACTGGAACGGCTTGACCACATAGTCGTCGGCGCCGGAGGCCAGGCCTTCGACCTTGTCCTGCCAGTTGCCACGGGCAGTGAGGATCAGGATCGGGAACGTCTTGGCGTCGCTGCGCAGTTTACGGATCAGGTCCAGGCCGCCCATGCCGGGCAGGCCCAGGTCGATGATGGCCAGGTCGTGATTGAACTGCCCGGTCTGATACAGGGCTTCTTCGGCATTGGCCACGGCTTCGACCACGTGCCCGCTGTCGGTCAGGCGGGTCAACAGGTGATGACGCAGCAGCGCCTCATCTTCCACCACCAGCAATTTCATAAGGCTCTCCAAGGCAATTCAACTGTCCGACAGAGGGATATCATAGCGGCCCTGCAAGTCTTGCTGGCGTATTTTAATCCCGTTGCACTGGCCGCTGAGGCGGTAACCCGCCTGCACAGCCCAGAACCCCGACGGCTGGTCCCATGCAGACTACGCACGTGCCCCTGAACTCCCCCTGAACAAGCTCTGAACCTGGCCTGAACCACTGCGGGGTATCCACTGGCGCGCCAACTCGGCAAAATACCGCGCATGACGCCCCTACCCACATGCTGCACCCCACTCGACAGCCACTGGCCCCTGCCCGCGCCCCTGCCCGGCACGGTGTTCTTCAGCACCCGCTTTGACCCGGCGCGGTTGGACAACGGCGATTTTCAGCGCTGCGCAGTGCCGCCGCCAGCGAGCATCCAGCGCTCGGTGGCCAAGCGCCAGGCAGAGTTCCTGGCCGGCCGCGTGTGTGCCCGCGCCGCCCTGCAATGCCTTGATCATTTGGACTACACCCCGGCAATTGGCGACGATCGCGCGCCGGTGTGGCCGGGGCATATCAGCGGTTCCATCACCCACAGCACCGGGCATGCGGCGGCGATTGTCGGCCACAAGGCGCAGTGGCGCGGGCTGGGGATGGATGTGGAGAACATGCTCACACTGGAGCGGGCGCAGCGTCTGGCCGCAGAGATTCTGACGGCCGATGAGTTGCAGCGCATGGCCCTGTTGCCGCAGGCACAGATTGCACAGGTGGTGACCCTGACGTTTTCGGTGAAAGAAAGCCTGTTCAAGGCCTTGTATCCGATTGTGCAAAAGCGCTTCTACTTTGAGCATGCCGAGGTGCTGGACTGGTCGGACACAGGTCACGTGCGGCTGCGGTTGCTGACGGACCTTTCCAGTGAGTGGTGCGATGGCAAGGAGCTGGAGGGGCAGTTTGTGGTGAATGACGGGCAATTGTTGAGTCTGGTGGCTGTCAGCGGCTGATACACCGCTATCGGGAGCAAGCCCCCTCCCACAGGGGAACGCATTCCAAACATGGAAGGGGGCTTGCTCCCGATAGCGGTCTCAGGGCTTACCTTGCACCCTCGGCCAGCTCAGGCTGAAACACGCCCCGCCCAGGTTATGGCTCTTGGCGATCAATGCCCGTCCGCCATGCCAGTAAATAATCCGCCGTACGATCGACAGGCCCAGGCCATGCCCACCGGAGGCACGGGTGCGGCTGTCGTCCAGACGCAGGAACGGCGTGAAGATGCGTTCCCAGGCGCTTTGCGGCACTCCCGGTCCGTCGTCCTCAACGTCGATACGGCACTGCGACGCGCCCACCTGATAGCTGATCAACACATGTGCCTGGGCGTGGCGCATGGCATTGCTTACCAGGTTTTGCAGGGCGCGGTGCAGGTAGCGCGGTTCGGCATCGACCCAGGCGTCATCCCCTTGCGCTGATGACAGGCAGTCACCTCGACTGACGGTGACTTCGCGACGCAGTGGCGATAACTCGCCGATGACCTGATCGAGCAGTGCATCGAGGTCGACCCGCTGAAAATTCAGCGCCGGTGCGCCCTGCTCCAGCCGGGCGTAGGTGAGCATTTCGTCGACCAGGCCATCAAGGTCCTGGATATCGCCGTCCATCCCGTCCAGGTATTTGCGTCGCGCTTCGGGCGTGGCCGCGTCGCCAAGCATTTCCAGGCCGAAACGCAGACGTGCCACCGGCGTGCGCAATTCGTGGGACACCGCACGCACCAGCTCGCGCTGAATCGCCAGCAATTGCTGCAGGTGCTCGGCCATGCCATTAAAGGCAGCGGCCAGGCGACCCAACGAATCGGCACCGCGTGCCGGCACACGCACTTGCAGATCACCCTCGGCGATCCGCGTGGCGGCAGCTTCCAGGCCTTTGAGGCGCCGCTCCAACTGGCGCACCAGAAAATAAACGATCAAGCCGATCAGGGTCAGGCCTGCCAGCGCAATCAGCACCAGCCATTGCACCGGATACGGATTCATTTGATACAGCGGACCGATTTCCAGCACCCAGGGCGTGCCCGCCATGCCGGCAAACACGCGGATCGAGTCACCGCCCTTGCCCAGCGCCATCACCGTATCGCCTTCCGTCACGCGGCGGCGCTGGTCGTCGTCCATATCCGCCTGGTCGAGGGCCAACAGGTGCATATCAAAGCCAAAACCCTTGGCCTCTTTCAGAGCGGCCAGGCGCTGCGGCTGCTCGGCCACGGGGAAACGCACCAATTCGTCGGCCAGCAGGTAAATCGTCGCACGGGCCAGTTGCTCGCTGATCTGCTGCACGTCGCCCGTCAGTAGCAGTTGCTCCCGTTCGCTGACCAGGCGCAGCACCCGTGCGGCATGGGGCCCGGTCTGCTCCACCAGTACCTGGCCGCGCTGCAGGCGACTGCGCTGGCCGAGGTCCAACCGGGCGTCGGCCAGTGGGCGCAGTTGCAGGGGGATGCCCAGCAGACGTTCCCACATGGCCAAGGCCCGTTGACGCTCGATGGTGTTCATGGTTTGCAGGTTGTCGCCCATCAGCGCAAATGTGCCGTGGGCCAGGCGCTCGCGGTACTGGTCGCTGCGCACTTCGTTGAGCAGGTGCAGGGCCAGCACGCCGAGCAGCGCCACCAGGACCAGGGCGGCGCACATGCCGCCGTAGATGCGCAGGAAGATCGAGTTCACAGCGACGTATCCGCAGCGGCTTGGGCGACGAACAGATAGCCTTTGCTGCGGATGGTCTTGATCAGGCGCGGGTGGATCGGGTCGTCGCCGATCTTGGGGCGAATGCGTGAGATGCGCACATCGATGGAGCGGTCCTGGCCGTCATAGCCGATGCCGCGCAGAGCGATGAAGATTTCCTCGCGGGACAGAATGCGCCCGGCGTTCGCCACCAGCAGCCAGAGCAGGTCGAATTCGGCGCTGGTCAGTTCGATAGCGACAGCGTGCAGCCAGGCTTCGCGCAGCGCACTGTCGACCACCAGCGGGCCGAACTGCAGGCGGCGCTGGTGAGGGGCGCTGGTCGGTTCTGCCGGTTCGCTGCGCCGCAACAATGCCTGGATGCGCGCCAATAAAAGGCGCGGGCGCACCGGCTTGCACACATAGTCGTCGGCGCCCAGGTCCAGGCCCTGTATCTGGTCCATGTCGTCAGTGCGCGCGGTGAGCATCAGGATCACGCCGTCATACCGCGCGCGCACCTTGCGGCAGATACTCAGGCCGTCCTCGCCGGGCAGCATCAGATCGAGGATCACCAGGTCCGGCTGCTCGGCAATGATGCGCGCCGCGGCCAGCGCACCGTTACTTTCCACCGACACCCGCAGGCCGTTGCTCTGCAGGTACTCACGGGTCAGCTCGGCCAATCGCTCGTCGTCCTCGACGATCAACAGGTGCCAGGGTGCTTGCTCCACGGGTGATCCTCGTTGTTATGAAACGCCCTCCGGCGGACACCACCCCCTTCCCACATTTGAATGTGCGCAGACCATAGCGTCTTTGTCATATTTGGGGGGCATAAGTGAGGCCGATTGTAGCCATGGGCCAGCCCTCTGACACAAGACAGGAAGTGCATTCGGTGATCGCCTTTTTTTATGGTAGGGTTCGCGCCCTTCGAAATTGCACGGCCTGCATTGCGAGCTGAATGTTCAACGACAAACGGTCAGATGCAGCAGTAATGCGGCCTACACCGGCACTGAACCTTTCTTACACATTTTACCCACGAGTTATCCACAGGTTACTGCGTTGCTAACCCCTCCAAAACGCATTATCTTGTAGCTCGGCGGCAAGGTAGACCCTACATGTGGGGTTTTCGCCCAATTTGCCCAACCACAGAAGCAGTCCCTGATTCAAGTTTTTTATGGCGTGTGCAGCGTAGAACCAACGATTTTTTTCAGTAGACCAAATCGCTTAAGCGGATGGCAGCTGTTCTCCATCCCGATATGGAAAACGGTACGGGTGTTGCAGGCAAAAGCCTGGCACTCGCAATCAAATATAGAACGTGGAGACAACCCCCCCATGCAAACCGACACAACTCGCGAGAACCCGCAGGGCTCCGTGCCGCAGGCCGCTGATTCGAACCTGGATCTGTCCGCCACCGCACCTGGCCAACTGCGCGTGATCAAGCGTAATGGCACTGTCGTTCCTTACACCGATGACAAGATCACCGTCGCCATCACCAAAGCGTTTCTTGCAGTTGAAGGCGGCAATGCTGCCGCCTCGTCGCGCATCCACGACACCGTTGCCCGCCTGACCGAACAGGTCACCGCGACTTTCAAGCGTCGCATGCCGTCGGGCGGCACCATCCACATCGAAGAAATCCAGGACCAGGTTGAACTGGCCCTGATGCGTGCCGGCGAGCAGAAAGTCGCCCGCGACTACGTGATCTATCGCGATTCGCGCGCCAAAGAGCGTGCCGTGCGCGCCCCGGCCGAAGACGCCGCGGTACAGGCTCACCCGTCGATCCGCATCACCCTGGCCGACGGTTCGTTTGCACCACTGGACCTGGGCCGCCTGAACACCATCATCACCGAGGCCTGCGAAGGCCTGGAAGAAGTCGATGGTGAGCTGATCCAGCGCGAAACCCTGAAAAACCTGTACGACGGCGTGGCCCTGACCGACGTCAACACCGCCCTGGTGATGACCGCCCGTACCCTGGTTGAACGCGAGCCGAACTACTCGTTCGTGACCGCGCGCCTGCTGATGGACACCCTGCGTGCCGAAGGCCTGGGCTTCCTGGGCGTGGCCGACAGCGCCACTCACCACGAGATGGCCGACCTGTACGCCAAGGCCCTGCCGGCCTACATCGCCAAGGGTATCGAATACGAATTGCTGAACCCGATCCTGGCCACCTTCGACCTGGAAAAACTCGGCAAGGCGATCAACCACGAGCGCGACCAGCAGTTCACCTACCTGGGCCTGCAAACCCTGTACGACCGTTACTTCATCCACAAGGACGGTATCCGCTTCGAACTGCCACAGGTGTTCTTCATGCGCGTGGCCATGGGCCTGGCGATTGAAGAGAAGCATAAAGAAGACCGCGCCATCGAGTTCTACAACCTGTTGTCGTCCTTTGACTACATGTCGTCGACCCCGACGCTGTTCAACGCCGGCACCCTGCGTCCACAGCTGTCGAGCTGCTACCTGACCACCGTGCCGGATGACCTGTCGGGCATCTACCACGCGATCCATGACAACGCCATGCTGTCCAAATTCGCCGGCGGCCTGGGCAACGACTGGACTCCGGTGCGCGCACTGGGTTCGTACATCAAGGGCACCAACGGCAAGTCCCAGGGCGTGGTGCCGTTCCTGAAAGTCGTGAACGACACCGCCGTAGCGGTCAACCAGGGTGGCAAGCGCAAAGGCGCGGTGTGTGCCTACCTGGAAACCTGGCACATGGACATTGAAGAGTTCATCGAGCTGCGCAAGAACACCGGTGATGATCGCCGTCGTACCCACGACATGAACACCGCCAACTGGATCCCGGACCTGTTCATGAAGCGCGTCTTCGATGACGGCCAGTGGACCCTGTTCTCGCCGTCCGAAGTGCCGGACCTGCACGACCTGACCGGCAAGGCCTTCGAAGAGCGCTACGAGTACTACGAAGCCCTGTCCCAGTACCCAGGCAAGATCAAGCTGTTCAAGACCATCCAGGCCAAAGACCTGTGGCGCAAGATGCTGTCGATGCTGTTCGAAACCGGCCACCCATGGCTGACCTTCAAGGACCCGTGCAACCTGCGCAGCCCGCAGCAGCACGTGGGCGTGGTCCACAGCTCGAACCTGTGCACCGAGATCACCTTGAACACCAACAAGGACGAGATCGCCGTCTGCAACCTGGGCTCGATCAACCTGCCGAACCACATCGTCAACGGCAAGCTGGACACCGCCAAGCTGGAACGCACCGTCAACACCGCAGTGCGCATGCTCGATAACGTGATCGACATCAACTACTACTCGGTGCCACAGGCGCAGAACTCCAACTTCAAGCACCGTCCGGTCGGTCTGGGCATCATGGGCTTCCAGGACGCGCTGTACCTGCAGCACATTCCTTACGGTTCGGATGCCGCGGTCGAGTTCGCCGACAAGTCCATGGAAGCGGTCAGCTACTACGCGATCCAGGCTTCCTGCGACCTGGCCGACGAGCGCGGCGCCTACGAGACGTTCCAGGGTTCGCTGTGGTCCAAGGGCATCCTGCCGCTGGATTCGCAACAGATCCTGATCGAGCAACGTGGCCAGAAGTACATCGACGTTGACCTGAACGAATCCCTGGACTGGGCGCCGGTACGTGCCCGTGTGCAAAAAGGCATTCGTAACTCCAACATCATGGCCATCGCACCGACCGCAACCATCGCCAATATCACTGGCGTGTCGCAGTCGATCGAACCGACCTACCAGAACCTGTATGTGAAATCGAACCTGTCGGGCGAATTCACCGTGATCAACCCGTACCTGGTGCGCGACCTGAAAGCCCGCGGCCTGTGGGACTCGGTCATGATCAACGACCTGAAGTACTACGACGGTTCGGTGCAGCAGATCGAGCGCATCCCGCAGGAGCTCAAAGAGCTCTACGCGACCGCCTTCGAAGTGGACACCAAGTGGATCGTTGACGCCGCCAGCCGTCGTCAGAAGTGGATCGACCAGGCGCAGTCGCTGAACCTGTACATCGCCGGCGCATCGGGCAAGAAGCTCGACGTGACCTACCGCATGGCCTGGTACCGTGGCCTGAAAACCACCTACTACCTCCGTGCCCTCGCTGCGACCAGCACCGAGAAGTCGACCATCAACACCGGCAAGCTGAACGCGGTTTCCAGCGGCAACCACGGTGATGATTCGGTGCTGGCTGCTCCAGCCGGTCCGGCGCCAGTGCCAAAGGCTTGCGCCATTGATGAGCCGGATTGCGAAGCTTGCCAATAAGCTGAGCGCGTCACTCGAAGCCCGTCAACCGAAAGGTTGACGGGCTTTTTTCATGCCTCGCCCACTCTACACAAAGGCGTACGCTTCACCGCGCTGCTCCTGTTGTGGGCGCCCACCTCGTCCCCCCCATAACTCCACCTGCCCGCCAATGACCGCCATCGAATGGCCGCCGTAGTTCACAACGCCCAACGCGCCGCTGGCGAGCTCATCACGCGACGATTGCCGGTAAAGCCCCTTGAGCCCCAAACGATCCAGGCCTTCGCTGGCATGTTCACCGTCGTTCAGGCTTACCAGGGCATCCAGGTAGCTCCTGCGGGCATTGTGATCATTGCCCTCGCCAAAGCCATTGTTGCCTTCCATCTGCGCCCGTTTGGCACTCGCGGCATACAGAAAGTTGGCGTCGGTCATCATCGCCGGATCATCGCCCAGGAAGCGGGCCTGCTGGGCGGCCTGCTGCAATTCGCCCTTGCTCAAGTGGAGCTGGAAACCATCTCGCATTTGAACATCCCAACCATCGCCAGCCGCTTTCACGTCGCGGAAAATATCGGTGGGCTTCTGACCGAACTTCATCATCGCGCTTTTTATGGCTGAAACCGTTACGCAGTTCCCATCCGGCCCTTGCCTGAACCCGGACCAGATATTGCCAGGCTCTCTGCCCATCCCAGGCTTTTTACCCGGATTGCTTTTGTCGGGTGTGTAATGGGTAAAACGCGCCCCTTGGGTGAAGGGCTTGTTGCTCATGGATTCTACGGAACCGAAATTTTCAGGCCTGACGCGCGGGCCTGAACCGCCGCCTCCCGGCAACGGCAGTGAAGGCAAGGCCGCATCGTCCTCAGGAAACCATCCGCTCAGTAACTGCTTGAGAAATTGAAGAAACTTGCGATCCGCGTCCTCAATCAATTTTTTGAGGAGGTTCTTGAACGGCTCATCGCCTATCTTCTCGCGCAACGCATTGAGCTTGTCGCGCGTCTCCCTGACCGTCTGGCTTTTGCCGTCCTGCTGTGCATCGAAGAGTTCATTCAGCAACTGCTTGAGCGCCGCCACCTCGGCCACCGGCACCACCGCAGGCGTCTCGCCACGCGCTCCCCCCGGGGTAACGCCCGCACGTGCGCCAGCAAACCCTGATACCCCTGAATTCCACATAACCCGCCCCTTTGATTGGTTAGCCTCGTGGGCCCTGGCCCATCAGTGGCAAAGCGGGCATGGCGCGTTCCTCCCGCCGGCATTTCAAGGCATAACCTGATAGTCCGCTGGCGTTTTCCTACGCCCAGAAAAAAGCCCCTCAAAAAGAGGGGCTTTCTGTGGAGCGCTACCCCATCAGGTCATCTGGATGATGGTCTGCATGATGGTGCTCTGGGTGGAGATGGTCTTGGCGTTCGCCTGGTAGTTGCTCTGGGCCTTGATCAGGTCCACCAGCTCGTTGGTCAGGTTGACGTTGGAGTTCTCCAGGGAGTTGGACACGATTGAACCCAGGGTGCCGGATTGCGGGGTGTCGTAGCCCGGCTGGCCCGAGGCGAAGGTTTCTCTCCAGGTGGTGCTGCCCGCCGGCTGCAAACCTTGTTCGTTGTTGAAGCTGGCCAGGGAGAGCTGGCCGATGGCCTTGCTCTGCTGGTTGCTGAAGGTCGCGAACAGCACACCGTTGCCGTCGATCTTCAGACCCGTGATCTGGCCGGTCGCGTAACCGTCGGTGACCGGCGGGTTGCGGTAGCTGGCCGAGTTGTACTGCGTGATCGTGGCCATGTTGACGGCCACACCCGCGGCGTTGGCGGCAGCGCCGTTAGCCTTCCACACGCCATTGGTCACAGTGCCCGGCACCCAGTTGGAGATGGTCAACGTGGTGTTGGACGCCGTGCTCGGCGGGGTCACGATACCGGTGAGCTTGCCGGCGGTATCAAACGACAGCGTCGAGGCCACCGGGGCGACAGCACCGGTGCCCGTCGGCGCGCTGCCATCAGGGTTGCGACCATCGATCAAGGTGTAGGACTTCCACTGGTTGGAGTCCGACTTGACCATGTATTGCACCATGGCGTGGGAATTGCCCTGGGTGTCATACAAGGTGGTGCTGTATTGGGTGGTGAAGGTGCTGGTGTCGCTCGGGTTGAACGGCTTGGCCACCTGGTCGATCACAACCTCCGAGGAGTTCAGGTTACTGGCCGAATCGACTTTGCTGGAGGCTTTGGGCGGCAGGTTCGACAGGTTCAGTTGCAGGTCGGTCAGGCCGCCCTTGATGATCTTGCCGTTGTCATCCGCGGCATAACCTTGCAGGCGCGAGGTGCCGGTGTTGTTGGTGATGTAGCCGTCCTTGTCGGCACGGAAGGCGCCACTGCGGGTGTATTGCAAGGCACCGTCGCTGCCCTTCTGGATGAAGAAGCCGCCGCCCTGGATCGCCATGTCCAGGATGCCACCGCTGCCGTTCACGTCACCCTGGGTGAACTGCTGGGATACCGCCGCCAGGTTCACGCCGTTGCCGATGCTGTTCTGGCCGGTGCCCAGTTTGGACGCCGCGTAGATGTCGGCGAACTCCGCACGGGACGACTTGAAGCCCGTGGTCGCAACGTTGGCGATGTTGTTGCCGGTCACGTCCAGTTGTTTGTTGGCCGCATAGAGGCCGCTAAGGCCGATGTTAAAAGACATGTATTTCTCCTTGCACCGTAGTTAGCGGGCTCTATAAACCGATGGTCTGGATTTGCGACTGCTTGATACTGCTTCCGCCTGCCAGGTTGAGCAGCATTTCGCCGCCGGTCTGGCTCAGGGTCACGCTGGTCACCGTTGCCGGCAGCGAGGTGGCCAGGGCGACGGAATCACCCGCGTCATTCTTGGTGGTGGCCGTGAACGTGTAAGTCCCCGCAGCCGCAACCTCACCCTTGTCGTTCTTGCCGTCCCAGATAAAGCTCTGGGAACCGGCGCTTTGGGCGCCCATGTCGAGGGTGCGCACGGTGTTGCCGTCCTTGTCGGTGATCTTGACCGCGACATTGCCCACCGACGCCAGCACATTCACGGAGCCGGTCATGCTCTTGCTGGTGTCGACCAGCGTCTTGTCGGTCTGGGTGATCACCGAACGGCCCACCAGCGAAGACGCTTGCAGCGCCTGCGACGAGGTCACGTTGGTGGAAATCGCCTTGACCGAGTCGTTCAGGTTGTTGATGCCTTCAAGGCTGCTGAACTGTGCCAGTTGGGCCACAAACGCACCGTTGTCCTGCGGCGACAAGGGGTCCTGGTTTTTCAACTGGGTTACCAGCAGTTTCAGGAAAGCATCCTTGCCCATTGCCTGGCTGCCCGTCGCGCCTGCGGCGGCGTCAGTGAGGCTGGTGTTGTCCTGGGC
The DNA here is from genome assembly GCF_017832155.1 of Pseudomonas sp. PvP025. Classification (NCBI taxonomy): domain Bacteria; kingdom Pseudomonadati; phylum Pseudomonadota; class Gammaproteobacteria; order Pseudomonadales; family Pseudomonadaceae; genus Pseudomonas; species Pseudomonas sp. PvP025. The sequence goes on from NZ_JAFIBJ010000001.1 coordinate 2,653,976, forward strand.
GGTCTTGACCTTGGAATTGAAAAGGTCCTGGACTGCCGAGTTGTTTGACGTATCAACGATGGCCATTAGTTGGCGCCCCTTATCACTGACCCAGGGTCAGGACCTTCTGCATCATGGTTTTGGCGGTGTTCATCATTTCCGCGTTGGTCTGGAACGAGCGACTGGCCGAGATCATGTCCGCCATTTCCTCGACCACGTTGACGTTGGGGTAGTAGACATAACCCTTTTCGTTCGCAGCAGGATGGTTGGGCTCGTAACGCGCCTCGAGGTTGCTCTGGTCCTCGACCACACCCAGCACTTGCACGCCGGAGCCTGCATTGCCCTGATCCTGGAACAACGAATCGCTGCCGCCGCTCTGCCCACCCTGGAACATGGTGGCGAACACCGGGTGGCGAGCGCGGTAGGTCTGGTCAATGCTCGAAGACACGGTCTCGGCGTTGGCGATGTTACTGGCCACGGTGTTGAGGCGCGTGGTCTGGGCGCTCATGCCGCTACCGGCAATATTGAAAACACTGGACAGGGACATGGCTTACTCTCCACGCAGGGCTGACATCAGCCCTTTGAATTTGCTGTTGAGCAGGGTGAAACTGGCCTGGAAGTTCACCGAGTTCTCGGCGTAGTTCGACTGTTCCAACTGAGCATCGACGGTGTTCTGGTCGATCGACGGCTGCATCGGCGTGCGATACAGCAACGACTCGTCACCACTGCTCAGGCCTTGCGCTTCAATATGACGGCTGTTGGTCATGTTCAAAGCGAAGGTGCCGTTCTGGGTCTTGTCCTGCTGTGCGGCGAGCACGGCGGAGAAGTCCAGGTCCCGAGCCTTGTAGTTCGGGGTATCGGCGTTGGCAATGTTGTTGGCCAGGACTTCGGCACGCTTTGCGCGAAAGCCCAGGGCTTGTTCGTGAATACCGAGCGCTTTATCGAAGCTGATGCTCATGGCGGAAACCTTTAGGCTGACCTGCTGTTCGTAACAAGGTCATAGCAAGGCGCATGCCAATGTGCGCAAGGCCCGTAATTCAAGGGTTTGCGGGAACAGGTCTGGTAGCAATGCCAGAAAAGCGGCAACCGGCTTCCGCGTGGCGCCAGTAAAGCGGCAACGGTGCTTGCCGCTTTACGCAGGGACGGCCACCCGTCAATACCCTCACTGAGTGGGCAGGAAGACACCACCGTTGGTCTTGACTGTCATTTCTGACAGTTGCGGTATCTGTCGCCTGGAGGCCTTATTCGGCGACCCCCTTAATGTGTGCCGCAGAGGTTTGAAATGTTGATTATCCCGCTGCCAAGATTCAACGAACAAAACTCAGCACCCACCCCTGCGGAGCTGAACACCCAACTTATTACCGGTCACTCCGCTGGACTGACTGCCGATTTCCCGGTTGAAAAGGACGACAGGGTCTTTCTGACCCTGAGCAGTACTGTGCGTGGTGGCGAGTTCAACCAGAGCTTTCAGATTGCCCAAAGCGCTCCCAAACTCGAATTTCTGATCCCTAAAAGTTTTGTAGAAGTCAGCGCAGGCACCCTCGTGCATCTGCTGCTGTCCATCAACCGCGCAAGGCTGCTCTCGGCTGCGCCAACCGCGCGAGTATTTATCAATCCCCTGCCCATCATCGTGCCGCCTCCTGCCACCGTATGGGATTTCAGCGATAACACGCTTCAAGGCTGGGTACCCCAGGGGCCCTACGTGGGCGGATTACTGCACGTTATTAACAGCAGCGTGGTGGTGGACCTGCTCATCAGCCAGCCGGTCAGCGCTCACATCATCACGCGTGCAGTACCGGTGACTGCGGGGCGCACTTACGATTTCAGCTTCGACGTCATTGGCGGCTCTGCTGTCAGCGATGGCTCGGCCTTGTGCATGACGATGAACGGCAGCCGGATTGGCGCTGACGTAAAAAACATTACCCAGGCCCAACCACAGACCGGAACCGGGTCATTCACCGCCACCGCGACGACCAGCGTGCGGCTGGGCATTTTCAACCAGACGGTGCCCAGGGGGGCTCATCGCCTGTCCCTGAGCAATATCCGCATGACGCTCAGGCCCTGAGTACGGTTGGCTGAAGGGTCTCGTTTGCTGCGCGCATAAAAAACGGGAGGCCTTTGCAGAGCCTCCCGTTTTTTCAAGTGAACATCACTTGGCCTGGTAAATAATCCCGGGACTGCATTGCACCATCTGGTAATGATCCGGCAGACCGTTGAGTGCCTCCGAAGCACCGAGGAACAGATAGCCGCCGCGCTTGAGGGTGCCGTGGATGCGCAACAGAATGTCTTTCTTTACCTCGGCCGAGAAGTAGATCAGCACGTTGCGGCAAAACACCATGTCGAACTTGCCCAGGCTGGCGTAGCTGTCGAGCAGGTTGAACGAGCGAAACTCCACTCGGCTCTTGATCGGCGCCTTGACCGCCCAGCGTCCCGCGCCCTTGGGGTCGAAGAAACGCTGCAGCCGCTCCGGCGACAGGCCCCGGCCCAGGGCCAGACTGTCGTACTCACCGGTCTTGCAGTTGTTGAGCATGGTGCCGGACAGGTCGGTGGCGACGATCTGCGCACCGGCTTTCAACTGGCCGATATTGGTTCTTTCGAACTCATCGATGGCCATCGAGATCGAGTAGGGCTCCTGCCCCGACGAGCAGGCGGCCGACCAGATACGCAGACGCTGACCCGGGCTGGCCTTGATGGCTTCCGGCAGTACTTTGTTCTTGAGTACCTCGAACGGGTAGGTGTCGCGAAACCACAGGGTTTCGTTGGTGGTCATGGCATCGACCACCATTTCCTTGAGCCCGCTGCGCGGTTGGCCCTGGATGCGCTGCACCAACTCGCCCAGCGACTTGATACCCTGCAGCTCCATCAACTTGTTGAGGCGGCTGGATACCAGATATTGCTTGTTTTCACCGAGCAATATGCCACAGGCCTTTTCCAGGAAGACCCGGAACTGTTCGAAATCCAAATTACCCGTAGACAAAGATACCGCCTCTTAAATCGTGTGACCGCCAGGGGAAATCCCCTAGCCGTGATCTGCTGCCTTGATCCGGTCGACTACCCGGGATGCGAGGTCATCAGGGCGGAATTTGGCGAGGAAGTCATCGGCACCGACTTTCTTGACCATGGCCTGATTGAAAACACCCGACAACGAAGTATGCAGGATGATATGCAGTTTTTGCATGCGTGGATCGTTGCGTATCTCGGCCGTCAGGGTATAGCCGTCCATTTCCGGCATCTCGATGTCGGAAATCATCATCAGAAACTCTTCTTCCGGCTTCTTGCCCTCGTCCACCAGCTTGCGCAGGTAGTCCAGGGCCTGGCGACCATCATTGAGGGCCACCACTTCCACGCCGACGGTCTGCAGGCAACGGGTCACCTGCTTGCGCGCCACGGAAGAGTCATCCACGGTCAGCACGCGCAACGAAATCGCCTTGTGCGCCGTGTCGGCATCCACCACGCCCACCGAGATGGTTTCCGAGGTCGGTGCCACTTCGGCGAGGATCTTCTCCACGTCGATGATTTCCACCAACTGGTTATCGACCCGCGTCACTGCCGTGAGGTAGTGATCGCGACCGGTGCCCTTGGGCGGCGGATGGATCTCTTCCCAGTTCATGTTGACGATGCGCTCCACCGAGCGCACCAGGAAACCCTGGGTCTTGGTGTTGTACTCGGTGATGATCACGAACGGGTTCTGGCGGTCCTGCAACCCGGCGGCGCTGGTGGCCAATGCCAGGTCAAGAATCGGAATGGTCGCGCCCCGGATGTTGGCCACGCCACACACCACCGGGCTGGACTTGGGCATGATCGTCAGCTTGGGGCACTGCAGCACTTCTCGCACTTTAAACACGTTGATGCCATACAGCTGCTTGCCGTCCAGACGAAACAGCAGCAACTCGAGGCGATTCTGCCCTACCAGCTGTGTGCGCTGGTTTACTGAATCCATTACACCTGCCATGCCCAGACTCCTACGCTAAAACCTTTGGGGGTGCGACGCGCACTCCACTCTAAACGGCACGAGCTTTGCTATTTATTGGTCATGGACCTTAAAACGACAGTTTCCCGACGCCTTCCAACGTACCGCAGATTGCTTTGCGTCACGCTGGCATTGCTTGCCTTGGGCTCAGGCGCAGCGGCTCGCGCCGACAACGTCACCCTGCCTGATCTCCTTATCGGCGTCACTCAGGGCTTTCTTGAGTTCACTGTAGAAGATTATCTGGCGAGCACACAGACGCCCGGCCGTTATGAGATCGAAGTCAAGCAGCTCGACCCGCGTCTGCGTATGCCGATGTGCGACAAGGAATTGACAGCCAGCCTGGAAAGTCCGGCCCAGCCAATCGGGCGTGTAACGGTAAAAGTACGTTGCGAAGGCGCGTCGCCCTGGACCGTGTTTGTGCCGGCGCAGGTCAAATTGTTCCGCGAAGTGGTAGTCGTGGCGCGGCCGCTGAAACGCACCGGCATTATTGGTTTCGAGGATGTGGTGATGCGTGAACGCGACATCAGTCAGATCAGCCAGGGCTATCTGACCTCGGTCGACCAGGCCATCGGGCAGAAACTTACCCGACCGGTGGTCACCGACCAGGTGATAACCCTGGTGCATCTGGAGCAGGCCGAGGTCATCCGCAAGGGCGATCAGGTAGTGATCTCCGCCAGCAGCGGCGGGCTGAACGTAAGAATGCCGGGGGAAGCGCTGTCCAACGGCGGTATGAGTGAACAGATTCGGGTGAAGAACCTCAACTCCAACCGTGTGATCAAGGCGCGCGTAACGGCGCCCGGGCAAGTGGAGGTGGCTTTATAGAACACTGGTACAGGACGCCGGGTTTTCCTACACTGTGGGCCAGACGCCTGCGCGCGCAGTTTTATTGTCAATCGAGCCTAAAGTTTGTTTGGGTATGGCCGAAAACATGGCAAGCGTCCAAATACCCAGAGGTTTTTTATCATGGTCATCGATTTCAGCCGTTTAAATAACTCCCCGGCGTTGCCAGGTACTACGCGCACCAGCGGCACCAAGGAAAGCGCAGAAGCCAAGGCCCAGCCAGCGCCTGCCGCGAAGACGGAACAGGCCAGCGCCAGCCAGAGCGGGGAATCCGTACACTTGAGCAATGAGGCTCAGCAGTTGCAGAAGGTCACTGACTCGCTGCGCGACCAACCGGTTGTCAACAAGGCCCGCGTGGCCGAATTGAAACAGGCGATCGCCGATGGCAGCTATAAAGTCGACAGCAACCGCGTAGCCAGCAAGCTGCTTAATTTCGAAGCCGAGCGCTAGGCACTGGCCTGCGCCGGGCTTTTGGACGCTTAAACCCCAAGGCCTGCCATGCACCACGACGAAACCTTGCTTGAACTGATCATCGATGATCTGGCGCCGACGCAACAATTGCTCGAGCTGCTCAAAGAAGAATCCCTGGCCCTCTACGGTCGGGACATGCCCTTGCTCGAAGAAATCCTGGCGCGCAAACAATCGTTGATTGTCCTGCTCGAACAGCACGGCAAGAAGCGCAGCCAGATTCTCACCAGCCTCGGCCTGCCGGCCGACCACGACGGTCTCGCCCAGTTGGCCAGCCATTCCTCGGTCGGTGATCAACTGCTGGAGCAGAGCAAAGCGCTCAATCAATTGCTCACCCAGTGCCAGGAAGCCAACCTCCTCAACGGCCAGTCGATCCAGCTGCAGCAAGCTACGACCGCCAACCAGTTGCGCATACTTCATGGCGGTGAGCCACCTGCGCTGTACAACGCTCAGGGTTCCACCTCCCGCCTGGTCAAACCCAGTACCCGTAGCCAAGCCTGACGCTGGTTTGCAGCGCGGCCTATCCAAGGCGCGCCACATACTGGCAAAATGCCGGTTCTTGCGAGTAGTCGTATATTGTCTGGAGATGGAAGAACCGTGTTCAACGCCCTTAATGCGGAAGATGCCCCGCAGCCACCCAAGGTGCTCACCACGCCTCTGGAAATCGCCAGCACGTTGCGGATGCTGCAAGAAAGTCATGACCCGCTGATCATCACCTTCCACGAACGCAGCCAGCGCTTCCAGAGCTACCTGGTGGACGTGGACCGCGACGGCAAGATTCTGGTCATGGACGAAATGATCCCGCGCGACGGCGAGCGCCACCTTGAAAGCGGCGAACCCTTTCGCATCGAGGGCTTCCACGATGGCGTGCGTGTCGCTTGGGAAAGCAAGGGCACCCTCACAATCAGCGAGAAAGACGGCCACCGTATCTATACCGGCAGCATGCCGGACGAGGTGGTTTATCATCAGCGCCGTAACGCCTTCCGCGCCGCGCTGAAGCTGGCGCAACTGGTGAACATCGAGCTGGGTGGCGAAAGGCTCAAATTTCCGGTCAACGGAAAACTGCTGGATATCTCCGCTACCGGCTGCAAGCTGCGCTTTGAAGGCGACATCTCCGAGCGTTTGCAACTGGGCCAGGTGTACGACCGGTTTATCGCCGCCCTGCCCTTTGGCAGCATGACTACCTCCGTCGAGTTGCGTCACCTGCATTTCGAAGATCGTATCAATACCACCTTCGCCGGCGTGCGCTTTCATAACATGAGCGGGCTGGTGCAGCGTCAGGTCGAACGGTTTGTGTACCAGCTGCAACGTGAAGCACGTCGGTTCGACAAGGACGACGATTTCTGACAAGCGAATCGCGACAAAAAACGGGCAGATCCTGATGGGATCTGCCCGTTTTTGCTTTCAGGGGCGCGCCCTGCTCAGGTCATGAGGGTGTTCGTCCGGGTCCACTGGTTCCGCGGGTTCCTCAGCGCCTGGCTCGTCAACCGGTGACGGCGACTCGGGTTCAGGCTCAGGATCTGCAACCGGCGTCTGCATCTGTTCCTGCACCACCGCCTCGTCCACGCGCGGATCCAGCGCAGCCACCAGTGGCGAGCTGGACATGCTGTCGGGCATCGCTACGTGGTGCAGCGGCGCATCGTCCACCTGATGCAGGTTGGTCACCGCCTTCGGCCGGATACGCCATACGAGGACCAGGGCACACAGGCTGAAAAACGCATACAGCATGTGGCTGCCAAACATCTTCATGACCACACCGGCCAACAGCGGCCCGATGCTGGCACCGACGCCGTAGGTCACCAGTAGCATGGCCGTCAGCGACACACGACGATCACCCTCGACATGATCATTGGAAAACGCCACGGCCAGCGGATACAGGCAGAACTGCACCAGCGAACAGAAAAAGCCAGCAACGAACAACACTTCCAGAGGCACCCTGGTCATGATCGCCAGCGGCAATGCCGCCACCGCCAGGCACAAGGCGAAACAGCGGATCAGCAGCGCGCGGTCATAGCGATCCGACAACCAGCCCAACGGCCACTGCACCAACAACCCGGCGAAAATGCACGAGCCCATGAACAGGCCGACCTGTTCGGTGGTCAGCCCCTGCTGAGATGCATATAGCGGCGCCAAGCCGTAGAACGAACCGACGATCAACCCGGCCCCCAGCACTGTGCTCAGTGACTGTGGCACGCGCTTTATAAAGAAGCGCGGCTCCATCGGTGCCGGGTGCAGGGGTGCCGGGTGAATGCGGCGCGTCATGGCCACCGGCACCAGGCACAGGGCAAAGCACAAAGCCACCAGCATCAGCAGTTCCAGACCGAGCGCGGGATGCATCACTAGAATCAACTGACCCAGTACCAGCCCCAGGTAGGACGCGATCATATAACCACTGAACACCAAGCCACGCTGTTTGGCCTCGGCCTGTTCATTGAGCCAACTCTCGATGACCATGTATTGGCACATCATGCCCAGGCCCACAATGACCCGCAGCACGATCCAGGCCGGCAACCAGTTGATCAGGCCATGGCCCAGCACAGCCGCACCGACGATGCCGGCACAGGTGGCGTAGGCACGAATATGCCCGACGCGCGCAATCAGGCGGTGCCCGATCTTGCCACCCAGCACCAGGCCGAAATAGTTGGCCGCCATCAAGGCGCCCACCCACAGGCTGTCGACATGGTCGGCCGCGAGGCGCAGTGCCAGGTAAGTACTGAGCAGGCCTGAGCCGATCAGCATCATCAAAGAGGCGAAATAAAGGGCTCGAAAAGATTTCCAGATTTGGCGCATCGGCGTTCCGAGCGGCTCCTTGCAGTAGGGTCAGGGCTAGCGGAATGATAGTCCCGCGTCGCCGAATCCGGACAGGCGATACGCGCTGTTTGCGGAGATTAATGTGTTCAGCATGATTAACTACAGCTCAGACGCCGCGCGAGCGCATGGAAGGTACACCTTTAAGAGAAATACCGGATGCCCCTGCTGTGAACCCGGATCAGTGCCAAGGTTCGACTGGATCCGCGCCGAGCGCGCACAAAAAAGCCCCGCCAGCCAAATGAGCTGCGCGGGGCTTTGAATCTGGTGTCCCAGGGCCGGTTCGAACGGCCAACCTTCCCCTTAGGAGGGGGATGCTCTATCCAATTGAGCTACTGGGACAAATGACAGTCGCCCGGCCAAAGGCATGGCGACGGACGGCGAGCATGTTAACGGCCAAGGTCCGTTTTGTCATGTCGTCCGTTGGCTTTTTACGTGTAGGTCATTCCTCGCCCGGCAGATCGCTACTTGGCCCAGTAAAACCGGGACTTGCAGGGCATCGTGCAAAATGCACTCCCCCAAAATGCCAGCATTGCAAATTGCAATCAGAAAGCCCAGTTGCTTAAGCCCAACCCATTGATTTTATTGAAAATAAACATTGGCACGGCATCTGCAATATCTTCTATAAGACAAGTCCTACACGGACAACCCATCACCAACCTGGCAGAGCAATCGGCGGAGAACATGAACATGAACAGTGCCCTTCTGTTAGCCCTTAATACCGTGGCACTCGCCGCTTTGGTGATGTTTCATTTCCAGTCGACCACAGGTGATGACGTTGCGCAGCTTCGCCAGCCCGTTCCACACCACCTGCAGCAGCGTCCGCAATTGGCGGTGATGACTGCAAATGCGCAAACGCCTGTGCGCGTCACACAGAATGCACAGTCAGCTCCCGCCGCTGAACACTGGGTTTTCTAAGGAAGCTGTCATGTCCAAATCCTCCTGGTTGTTTCTCTGCCTAACCCTGATCAGCGCCGCTTTTGGCCTTCAGGCCTCTGCGCAAGAGGGGCAAATCAAAGCCTTTATCGCCAGTGCGGTGTTCGCTGTATTGCTGGTTCTCACGCTGATCGTCGGTCGCCGTATCAAGTTCGATCCTGTGCTGCGCTGAAAGCTGCTGTTGCGCCACCTCCCCCGCCTTCTCCTACCTTACGTCGTATAGACCTAGTAAATTGGCAGAATGCCACTAGTCTTAGCACTAGGGGCAAACAGCCATATTGCTTTACGATGTGCGCCCTCCAGACATTCGCTGCGGTGGTTGGCGTGTTGATCCGCGTTTAACGCGCGCGCCACGCAAAAAATATTCAAACCAGTCCGCAAAAATGCAAATCAGTGCTGGCATAAAGCCTTTAGGCAGTTCAATATTTGTCACAGAATTGACGCCAAGGAAATGTCGAATCTGAGGCATGATGCGACCTCTTTGCAATTCGGGTTGAACTTTGGTCGTGAGTCTTGTCTTAACACTCATCCTTGCGGCCAATTCCAAAAACCGCTCCCCTGAACTAACCGGTTAAATATATGCGCCCATTGAAACAGGCAATTTATTCCAGCCGTACGGCTGACAAATTCGTCGTACGTCTGCCAGACGGTATGCGGGAACGCATTGCCGAGGTGGCTCGCAATCATCACCGCAGCATGAACTCTGAAATCATCGCGCGCCTGGAGCAGAGCCTTATTCAGGAAGGTGCGTTGGGTGAAGAGCTGAGCATGCGTCTGGACAGTCCGGAGTTGTCACTGCACGAACGCGAGCTGCTGCAGCGCTTTCGTCAGCTTTCCCACCGCCAGCAGAATGCCCTCGTTTCGCTTATCGCGCACGACGTTGAGGCGGCCGCAGAAGCCAATTGATTCAAGATTGCAAAATTGAAAGCCGAAGCCAGCTGAATGCTGGCTTTTTTTTGCCTGAAATTTGAGGGGCCACTCTTCATCAGGAGCGAGCTTGCTCGCTCCCACAGAGCACCTTACAACAGGAATATGGTCGCCAAGCCGAGGAAGATGAAGAAACCTCCGCTGTCCGTCATGGCTGTGATCATGACACTCGCCCCCATTGCGGGGTCGCGACCAAGGCGTGCCAGGGTCATCGGAATCAACACGCCCATGAACGCAGCCAACAGCAGGTTGAGCGTCATGGCGGCAGTCATCACCACGCCGAGCGACCAACTGCCATACAGCAAGTAGGCCACCACACCGATCACCCCACCCCACACCAGACCGTTGATAAGCCCGACGGCCAGCTCCTTGCGCAGCAAGCGGGAAGAGTTGGCGGTACTCACCTGATCCAGCGCCATCGCGCGCACGATCATGGTGATGGTCTGGTTACCGGAGTTACCGCCGATGCCCGCCACAATCGGCATCAACGCCGCCAGTGCCACGAGCTTTTCAATCGAGCCTTCAAACAGCCCGATGACTCGCGAGGCGATGAACGCGGTAATCAGGTTAACCGCCAGCCATGCCCAGCGGTTATGCAGCGAGCGCCAGACCGAGGCAAAAATATCTTCCTCCTCACGCAAACCCGCCATGTTGAGGACTTCGGTTTCACTCTCTTCACGAATCAGATCGACGATTTCGTCGATGGTCAAACGGCCAATCAACTTGCCGTTCTTGTCAACCACCGGCGCCGAGATCAAGTCATAACGTTCAAAGGCCTGGGCCGCGTCATACGCGTCCTCGTCCGGGTGAAAGCTCACGGTATCGCTGGCCATCAAGTCCGCAACTTTCTTCTCCGGATCGTTCACCAGCAGGCGCTTGATCGGCAGCACGCCCTTGAGGATGCCTTCATAGTCGACGACGAACAGCTTGTCGGTATGACCTGGCAGCTCCTTCAGACGGCGCAGGTAGCGCAAAACCACCTCGAGGCTGACGTCTTCGCGAATGGTGACCATCTCGAAGTCCATCAGGGCGCCGACCTGGTCCTCGTCGTACGACAGCGCTGAACGCACGCGCTCACGCTGCTGGGTGTCCAGCGCCTCCATCAGCTCATGGACAACATCACGCGGCAATTCAGGCGCAAGGTCAGCCAGTTCGTCGGCGTCCATTTCCTTGGCGGCGGCCAGCAACTCGTGATCGTCCATGTCGGCGATCAGGGTTTCACGTACGGAGTCGGATACTTCGAGCAGGATGTCGCCGTCGCGGTCAGCCTTGACCAACTGCCAGAGCGTCAGTCGATCATCCAGCGGCAAGGCTTCAAGAATATAGGCGACGTCGGCGGAGTGCAGGTCATCGAGCTTGCGCTGCAGCTCGACGAGGTTTTGCCGATGGACCAGGTTTTCAACGCGGTCGTGATTCGGGCCTTCCTGGCGATGCGTGAGGTCTTCGACCACGCGCTGGCGCTGCAGCAGCTCGATGACTTGAGCCAGGCGATCCTGCAGGCTGTCTTGTGTTTTCTTAACTTCTACTTCGGTCATAGGCGAACTCCACTCCCAGCAGCGGGGCACGCCGGAAGGATCAATCAGTCAATTCATGATTGGTAAAGCGGGTTACTGAGTTACTACTGGGTAAGTCCATGGAGGTATTCCACAAGCCCCGGCGGGGCTGACGGGCGCAATGATACACCGCTCGGTGGCTTTTAATCTTAAAAAACTGGAGAGAACAAGCGCTTGCGAGGCAAAGTTGAGCCTGAGCTGCACCCGGGAACTGCGACGTCGCAACCCGGGCGGAAAACACATCAGGGTGATGGATCAGGAGAAATCCTGCACAAACGCCAGACGGCAAAAAGCCCGCACTTGGCGGGCTTTTTGTTTGTATGGTGCACTCGACAGGATTCGAACCTGTGACCGCTCGGTTCGTAGCCGAGTACTCTATCCAGCTGAGCTACGAGTGCAGATTGTGTTTTTAGACCAGATCACAACTGGTTGAAGCCGAGTCACCGCATTGCTGCAATTGACTCTTAAATGGTGCACTCGACAGGATTCGAACCTGTGACCGCTCGGTTCGTAGCCGAGTACTCTATCCAGCTGAGCTACGAGTGCATTTGTTGCCGCGCATTATAGGCCGTTCAATCTCTATGTAAAGCGATTTTTTCGAGTAATTTCAACAACTTACCGATAAATCCAGACTGCAACGTACTAAGCAAATAATGGCGGAGAACGGGGGATTCGAACCCCCGACACCCTTTTGAGGTGTACTCCCTTAGCAGGGGAGCGCCTTCGGCCACTCGGCCAGCTCTCCGCAACACGGGGCGTATATTAACCACGTTCATCCCCGTTTGCAAACACAAAAAGCGATAAAAATTAATGGCTTGGTTCTTCGTCGTTTTCCTCGTCCTCGTCCTGCTGCTGACGTCCCTGCTGCTCTTTCTCCTTTTCCTTTTCCTTACTGATCCGCTGGAAGATTTCCTCCCGGTGGACCGCTACCTCTTTCGGAGCGTTAACCCCGATACGCACTTGATTGCCTTTGACGCCGAGCACGGTCACGGTGATTTCGCCATCACCGATAATCAGGCTTTCTGCGCAACGACGAGTCAGAATCAACATAACCTTTCACCTCACGCACTTCAGTTCTGGAACAACAGTCTGCAAAAAAAACGCTCAGCCTACGCTGCAGGAGCGGGTAGACCTTGCATCTGAGTATTGTCGAGCCGACGCAAAAGACCACGCGCCCCACAAAAAAGGAAAGGCGCGGTATACCGCGCCGTTCCGGCACTGCCTTACTCGCCCTGTCGGGCCGGCGCATCGAGCTCAAAAGCGGTGTGCAACGCGCGCACCGCAAGCTCCAGGTACTTCTCTTCAATCACCACCGAGACTTTGATTTCCGAGGTGGAGATCATCTGGATATTGATGCTTTCCTTGGCCAGGGCCTCGAACATGCGGCTGGCAACACCGGCATGGGAACGCATGCCCACACCCACGATCGACACCTTGGCAATTTTGGTATCGCCGACCACTTCACGGGCGCCAATCCCGCTCGCGGTGTTCTGCAGGATACGCTCGGCCGCATCGTACTCGTTGCGGTGCACGGTGAAGGTGAAATCGGTGGTGTTATCGTGCGAAACATTCTGCACGATCATGTCGACTTCAATATTTGCGCCACTGATCGGACCGAGGATCTTGAACGCCACGCCCGGAGTATCCGGCACGCCACGGATCGTCAGCTTGGCTTCATCGCGGTTGAAAGCGATGCCGGAAATGATCGGCTGTTCCATGGATTCCTCTTCATCAATAGTAATGAGGGTGCCCGGACCCTCTTTGAAGCTGTGCAATACGCGCAGCGGAACGTTGTACTTGCCGGCAAACTCCACCGCACGAATCTGCAACACCTTGGAACCGAGACTGGCCATCTCCAGCATCTCTTCGAAGGTAATCTTGTCCAGGCGCTGAGCCACGGACACGACACGCGGATCGGTGGTGTAGACGCCGTCCACATCGGTGTAGATCTGGCATTCATCCGCCTTGAGAGCCGCTGCCAGCGCAACGCCCGTGGTGTCCGAACCGCCACGTCCGAGGGTGGTGATGTTGCCGTGCTCATCCACCCCCTGGAACCCTGCTACCACTACCACGCGACCGGCTTTCAGATCAGTACGAATTTTCTGATCATCAATCTGCAGGATGCGCGCCTTGGTATGCGCGCTGTCGGTCAGGATGCGCACCTGGCTGCCCGTGTAGGACACCGCCGGCACGCCGCGCCTGTTCAGCGCCATGGCCAGCAAGCCAATGGTCACCTGCTCGCCGGTGGACACGATCACATCCAGCTCACGCGGCAACGGTTGCTGATCGCCACTGATGGCCTTGGCCAGTTCGATCAGGCGATTGGTTTCACCGCTCATGGCCGACAGCACCACCACCAGGTCATCGCCGGCGTCGCGGAACTTCTTAACCTTGTCGGCGACCTGCTCGATTCTTTCGACAGAGCCGACCGAGGTGCCTCCAAATTTCTGTACGATCAAAGCCATTTCTAAGCCGCCTCAGCCCGTAAAGGGGCGCCTGATTTCCAATTCAACCAGCACTCAACCGCCCGCGACCGGGTCGCGGGCCGTTTAACAGCGCCTTAAATACCTGCTTCGACAAATGGCACGGTCAGGGCCAGGGCCGCATCCAGGGCACCGGCGTCCACACCACCGCCTTGCGCCATGTCCGGGCGACCACCGCCCTTCCCGCCCACTGCCGCAGCGGCCTGTTTCATCAAATCACCGGCTTTGAGTTGGCCAGTCAGGTCCTTGGTTACACCCGCAACCAGCACGACCTTATCCTCATGCACACCGCCGAGCAGGATCACTGCGCGGCCGAGCTTGTTCTTCAACTGATCGACCAGGGCCAGCAACGCCTTGCCGTCCTGACCGTCCAGACGTGCCGCCAGTACTTTCACACCTTTGACGTCCACTGCAGCGGCCGACAGATCGTCACCCGCTGCACTGGCCGCCTTGGCCTGCAACTGTTCCAGCTGCTTCTCCAGCGCACGGTTGCGCTCGAGCACGGCGGACAGTTTGTCGATCAGGTTGTCGCGGCTGCCCTTGACCAGGCTGGCCGCTTCCTTGAGTTGTTCTTCGGCCGCATTCAGGTAGGCCAGAGCCGCAGCACCGGTGACCGCCTCGATACGCCGCACACCAGACGCCACACCGCCTTCGCTGACAATTTTCAGCAGCGCGATGTCGCCGGTGCGGTTGGCGTGGATACCGCCGCACAGCTCCACCGAGAATGCGCCGCCCATGCTCAGCACGCGCACGCTGTCGCCATACTTCTCGCCGAACAGCGCCATCGCGCCCTTGGCCTTGGCGGTGTCGATATCGGTTTCTTCGGTCTCGACCGGAGTGTTGCGACGAATCTCGGCGTTGACGATGTCTTCAAGGGCCTTGATCTGCGCAGGCTTGATCGCTTCAAAGTGGCTGAAGTCGAAGCGCAGGCGCTGGCTGTCGACCAGCGAACCCTTCTGCTGGACATGCTCGCCCAGCACCTGGCGCAAGGCCGCGTGCAGCAAGTGGGTGGCCGAGTGGTTCAGCGCGGTGGCATGGCGCACGTCCGCATCCACCTGGGTGTCGACCGGCGCACCGACCGTCAGATTGCCCAGCACCAGCACACCGTGATGCAGGAACGCACCGCCGGTCTTGGTGGTGTCACGCACATCAAAACGCCCGGACGTGGAGCTGAGGAAACCACAGTCACCGATCTGGCCACCGGATTCGGCGTAGAACGGCGTCTGGTCAAGCACCACGACGGCTTCTTCGCCTTCGCTCAACACGTCGACGGATTTGCCGTCCTTATAGATCGCAACGATTTTGGCCGCGCCGGCGGTCGCCTTGTAGCCGATGAATTCGGTCGGCACGTCGACCTTGACCAGGGTGTTGTAATCCAGGCCAAAAGAGCTGGCGGACCGGGCGCGCACGCGCTGGGCCTCCATCTCACGCTCAAAGCCGGCCTCATCGATGGTCAGCTCGCGCTCACGGGCGATGTCGGCGGTCAGGTCCATCGGGAAGCCGTAGGTGTCGTACAGTTTGAACACCACGTCGCCCGGCACGACCGTGCCTTTAAGTTCGGCCAGATCCTGTTCGAGAATTTTCAGGCCGTGTTCCAGGGTCTTGGAGAACTGCTCCTCCTCGGCCTTGAGCACGCGCTCGATGTTGGTCTGCTGCTGCTTGAGCTCAGGGAAAGCCTCGCCCATCTCGGCCACCAGCGCGGCGACGATCTTGTAGAAAAAGCTGCCAGTGGCGCCCAGCTTGTTACCGTGGCGGCAAGCGCGACGGATGATGCGGCGCAGCACGTAGCCACGGCCCTCGTTGGAGGGCAGCACGCCGTCGGCGATCAGGAAACCGCAGGAACGGATGTGGTCGGACACCACCTTGAGCGAAGACTGGCTTTCATTGGCGCAGCCAATGGCCGCCGCCGAGGCGCTCAGCAGGTTGGTGAACAGGTCGATTTCATAGTTGGAGTGAACGTGCTGCATCACCGCACTGATCCGCTCCAGGCCCATGCCGGTGTCCACCGACGGCGCCGGCAGCGGATGCAACACGCCGTCGGCGGTGCGGTTGAACTGCATGAACACGTTGTTCCAGATTTCGATGTAACGGTCGCCGTCTTCTTCCGGCGAGCCCGGCGGGCCGCCCCAGATGTCGGCGCCGTGATCGTAGAAAATCTCGGTGCAGGGGCCGCACGGGCCGGTGTCGCCCATGGTCCAGAAGTTGTCGGACGCGTACGGGGCGCCCTTGTTGTCGCCGATGCGAATCATGCGCTCGGCGGGCACGCCGATCTGTTGGGTCCAGATGTCATAGGCTTCGTCGTCCGTCGCGTAGACGGTGACCCAGAGCTTTTCCTTGGGCAGCTTCAACACGCCGGTGAGGAAGGTCCAGGCGAAGGTGATCGCATCTTTCTTGAAATAGTCGCCGAAGCTGAAGTTGCCCAGCATTTCGAAGAAGGTGTGGTGGCGAGCGGTGTAACCGACATTCTCCAGGTCGCTGTTCTTGCCGCCGGCGCGTACGCACTTCTGGCTGCTGGTGGCGCGGGTGTAGGCGCGCTTTTCCTGGCCCAGGAAGCAGTCCTTGAACTGGTTCATCCCCGCGTTGGTGAACAGCAGGGTCGGGTCATTGCCTGGGATCAAGGAGCTGGAGGAGACACGGGTGTGACCTTGCTCTTCGAAGAAGCGAAGGAAGGCTTCACGGATTTCTGCGCTTTTCATTAGGTTCTTCCACGGAGGCTGCGGCCAAAGGCCAGTGCGCAACATCATCAGACGGAGCGACGGCAAAGGGCCGCATTATATCGGCCCTTTGCCGGGGGTACAGCGTGTTTATACGATAGAAACGTTCAATTAGACGGCCTGCACCTGTCAGTTGCGCGAAAACTCGACAAATGCCCGCACCACCTGTTCGAGCTGCGTGCGGTTCACATCCATGTGCGTGACCATACGCAGGCGTGGCGCCGTGCTCAATTTGATGCCCCTTTCGCCAGCAAAATCCTTGAACGCCTGGTGACGGTCACCCATCTGCACGTAGACCATGTTGGTCTGCACCGGCTCCACGGGGTAGCCGGCATCGCGCAGCGCCTCGCCCAGCCACTGGGCGTTGGCGTGGTCGTCGGCCAGGCGTTGCACATGATGATCCAGCGCATACAGCCCCGCCGCCGCCAGCGACCCCGCCTGACGCATGCCGCCACCGACCATCTTGCGCAGGCGCCGCGCCTTGGCGATCAGCGCTGTGGAGCCGCACAGCACCGAGCCCACTGGCGCGCCCAGGCCCTTGGACAGGCACACCGACACCGAATCGAAATGCCGGGCGATCTCCCGCGCCTCCACGCCCAGCTTGACCGCCGCGTTATAAAGCCGCGCGCCGTCCAGGTGCAGGGACAGACCATGTTCGTGGGTAAACGCGCGGGCCCTGGCCAGGTAATCGAGCGACAGGACCTTGCCCTGCATGGTGTTTTCCAGCGCCAGCAGGCGGGTAGGCGCGAAGTGAAAATCGTCGGGCTTGATCGCTTCCAGCACCTGGCCCAGATCGAGGGAACCGTCGGCCTGCGCCTCCAGTGGCTGGGGTTGAATCGAACCGAGCACCGCCGCACCACCGCCTTCGTATTTGTAGGTGTGCGCCTGCTGGCCGACGATGTACTCCTCGCCGCGCTCACAGTGGGCCATCAACGCCAGCAGGTTGCTCATGGTGCCGGTAGGCACGAACAGCGCGGCGGCAAACCCCAGGCGCCGGGCCAGCTCGGCCTCCAGGCGATTGACGCTGGGGTCTTCGCCGTAGACGTCATCGCCAGTGGCGGCAGTGGCCATGGCATCAAGCATACCGGGCGTGGGTTGGGTCACGGTGTCGCTGCGCAGGTCTATGACGTTCATCAAGCAGGCCTCTGACGGTGGGGTGTAGTGACGATTACTGCGGGCAACGCCGCGCAATATCAAGCCCTGTGTGGTCAGGAATCGAATATCCATCAAACAAACCGATCTAGGTGATCGATACGGCAATCGTGCAGTTTTGCAAAAACCGTGTTAAAAACCCTTCGCCGTCAGGGTTCTGACGGCAACGTTCTCAGGGCGGGGTGTAATTCCCCACCGGCGGTAATTGCGCGCAATGTGCATAGCCCGCGAGCGCTTGGCGCCTCGAACTGCTCACGCAGGACGGCGGCAAGGTCAGCAGACCCGGTGTGATCCCGGGGCCGACGGTCATAGTCCGGATGAAGAGAGAACGGGATTGGCACCCAAGCGCCGCGCGTCGACCTCATGCCTGCATGACGTCGCTGTTCGTACCCTTGAAATCCCATTCGATTCATAACGCCCTGTTTTTTTCTTAAACAGGAGTCAGAACATGCAACCCACCGCTATCGACAGCAAAAGCAAAAACCATCACGGCGAGCGCGTCGCGTTTATCCAGGCCTGCTGGCACAAGGATATTGTCGACCAATCCCGCAAAGGCTTCCTCGCCGAAATGATCGCCCAGGGCTACCAGGAATCGGACATCGATTTCTTCGAAGTCGGCGGCGCCTTTGAAATGCCCCTGCACGCCAAGCTGCTGGCCAAGACCGGCCGTTACGCCGGCATCGTCGCCGCTGCGCTGGTAGTGGACGGCGGCATCTACCGTCACGAATTCGTCGCCCAATCGGTGGTCAGTGGCCTGATGCAGGTGCAGCTGGAAACCGAAGTGCCGGTGTTCTCGGTGTCCCTCACCCCGCACCACTTCCACGCCGGCAGCGAGCACCACACCTTCTTCTACGAGCACTTCGTGCACAAGGGCCAGGAAGCGGCGCGCACCTGTGCCGATACGCTGCACAAGATTCGCGCGATCTATCAGAGCGAGCTGCAAAAGCGCGTCAGCTGAGTCCGATTGCCGCCCAATCGCACGGGCAGTCCCGTGCGATTGGGCATCCTATATAAGTAAAGCCAGCAACCGCGGTACCGACGATGTAATGGCGTTGACGCTTTTCACAAGCGCTTCCCAACCATCATCGGAGTCACCATGTCTCACGTTCCTTCACTTCCCCTTGCCCCTCGTGGCGCTGACCTTCAATGGCTCATTGACGGCCGCCTCAGCGCGCCCGCCAGCCGCACCCGCTCTCTCAACAGAGACCTCGATATTCAAAAAACGCTGACGTTCATTACGCTGCATCAAACGCCTCTCGTCACCGTCGAACGAGAGTTGGCCGATGAACTTCACGACTACATCGTGTTTACCACCCACGACGAGGACGACCGAATCCACGTCGATATACGCCCTCAAGATAACGGCCTCATGGTGGTGATCAATAGCGAGCACTTTGTGGTTACCCTGGCCGGGTTGAACCAGTTCGTCGTCTTTCGAACGCAGGGTGGCAACGACTTGATCCACATCGCCGAGAACGTGACGCGGCCGATACTGGTCGACTCGGGGGAAGGTGACGATCATATCTTCGCCGGAGGCGGCTATACGCGCATTTTTGCAGGCCCTGGCAACGATATAATCCTGAATCACCGAGGCCCCGCCTATATCGAAGGGGGCGACGGCGCGGACCAGATTTTCTCCCTCGCAGACGGTGAAATGACCGTCTACGCCGGCGCAGGAGACGACAAGGTTATCGCCGCAAGCGGGCTGGCGTTCATCAATGGCGGCGAAGGCGACGATCAATTAACGGGCGGGAGCGCGCACAACATCCTGACAGGAGGCCCCGGCAACGACTTGATACAGGCAGGCCCCCGCTCAAACGTGCTGTATACCGGCGAAGGGCTGGACGTGGTCACGCAGCTCAAACCAGATGACAAGGTCTTCGCCAACCCCAACAGCGGCCTCGCAGCGGCAGGACAGTTCATCGCACATGGTTTGACGCCCTCGGACACCTCACCCGAGTGCCCTCACCCTCAAGCGCTGGTGACCGATATCCAACCGCTCTCCCTGCAAAACAGCGGCATACGAGTCATCGGCAGCGTGGAATTTCAACAGCGGGTAAACGATGACTTGCAGCTGCTGGCCAACTCGCCCAACGGGCAGCACCTGTTCCGGGCGCTGGATGCCGCCGAACTGCGCAGCGGTACACCCATCAACATTTATGAGCTGCAGGACGAAGCCAATGGCCTGTTCGTGCCCAGCCCTGCTTCGACGCCTCCCTCATTCATTCAGGACAACAGGCCCGGCACGCCCTCCTATGGCGGCGCTGTGTATTACAACCCTTCGTTCATCGGCAATCGAATGAGCAATATCCCGTTGCTCTATCACGAACTGTGCCATGCCTATAACGTCGTCACCGGCACTTCGTTGCAGGGCGCCAGCCTTGACGGTGCAGACGGCAACAAACCGCGCCCGATCATCCCCAATCACGAACTTCAGGCAGTCGGCCTGCCGACAGACGCCATTGCTTTCGATTTCGACAATGACCCGTCCACGCCACCCACCCACACCAACGCCACACCGTTCACCGAAAACGGTATCCGAGAGGAGCTGGGCATGCCGCCGCGCAAGCAATATTCATCTCCACCTATTTGAACGCGGCGGCGCTCTCCGAGATCGGCACGATCAGGATCCCGGCGCGCAGGCCATTCTTCACCTTCGGGTTGGGGAAGATAATGCGCGCGCCCTCCTCCTCGATCACCCAGCGGGTCTTGGCCACGTCTTCGGCCAGCAGGTAGCCTTTGTCCAACTGCGAAAAGTTTTCCACGTCTGCCGGAAGATGCATCAGGAAGGCGTCGCTGTGTTTGATGACCTCACGGGCGACCGCGAACAGTTGCAGGCCGTCCAGGGTCTCGCCCGCAGGCTCCGTGCCCTCGATGATCTGTGTCAGGCGCGTTTCCAGACGCGACACATCAACGCCCTGGTTGTGCCCGAACGGCCGCGCCTTGCCCAACTCCAGGGTAAAGGCCTCGGCATCGAGCTGCTCATAGGTGAACGCGGTAAAGGTGATCGAGGCTTTATTCTGCAACAGCACCGCTTGCATGCCGGCGGCGCTCAGGCGCGCCAGTTCGCGGCGCGAATGCTGGCGACCTTCTTTCCACGGGTAAAGCGCAAACTGCTCAATCTTCGAACCGCGAATGGCGGTGTGCAGGTCGTAATGCAAGCGCCAGCGGCCCGGCAGGCTGAAAAAGCTGCGGGCCAGTTGCTCGAGCTCGGCGGCGCGGATGGCCTCCGGGCCGATGTTTTGTTCATGCCGGCCATTGAACAGCCGGTTGACGTCCAGTTCCAGGTAACGCTCGCCGCGACGCATGGCCTCGGGGTTACCGAACAGAAACAGAATACGGTTACGCGGTTTGATCTCGCCCCGGGCGATGCCATGCAACAGGCGGTCGAGCAGTTCGATCGGCGCGGTTTCGTTGCCATGGATGCCGGACGACAGCAGCAGGTCGCCGCCGGCGTCCAGGGCCTGCGGCGGGCGCACTTCGAGCGCGCCCTCGCTGAGCCAGCGCATCTGCACGCCGTCGACAGTCAGTTGAATTTTTTGCGCCGGTTCACGACCGGCGAGGGTCAGTTCAAGCAGTTTGCCGAGGGCGAGCATACGCAGCTTCCTTAGTGGTTGCAGCCTGGGCCATGGACGTGATCGTCGTCATCGCCTTCGACGTCGGCCGGTTCCATTTCCAGTTGCAGGCTCATCAGGTTGGTGGCCAACGGGCGCATCAGCAGGTTGGCGTACTCGGCGTCGCCCTCTTCCACGTCCACACCGATCAGCAACTGGCCACGGCCATCGTGCTGGATCCAGATCTCCTTGCCCTGCCAGACCACGGCAACGCGCGTGCAGGAGGTTTCCAGCTGGGTGCCGTCGGTGTCTTCGAGGATCAGTTTCAGGGTGTCGGTGGTCATAAATAACTCTCAGCCGTGGATGGGTATTAATTGATCTGGAACGGATAAACCGAGCCCAGTTTAAGGATTTGCGTCAGTTCATCCAGTGCCGTCCGGCACTCAATCAGCAATTGCGGGTCAGCCAGGTCGGTTTCGCGCAGGCTGTCGCGGTAGTGTCTGTCGACCCACTGAGTAAGGGTCTCGTACAGCTGCGCGGTCAGGATAACGCCCGGGTTCACCGCCGCCAGTTCGGTCTCGTTCAATGCCACGCGCAAGCGCAGGCACGCCGGGCCGCCGCCGTTCTGCATGCTTTGCTTGAGGTCGAACACCTTGACTTCGCGGATCACGCCACCGGCGGTGGTGAGGGTTTGCAGGTAACGCCACACGCGCTCGTTGGCACGGCACTCCTGCGGCACGATCAGCAGCATCGAGCCGTCCGGCCGGGTCAGCAACTGGCTGTTGAACAGGTAGGAACGCACCGCGTCCTCGACGCTGACCTCGGCGCGCGGCACACACACCGCCTGAAAATGGCCGCCCAGCCGGGCCAGCTTGCCGTGCAGTTCGGCGAGCACCTGCTCGGTGTTGAGGAATGCATCCTCGTGATAGAACAGCACCTCGCCATTGCCCACCGCGATCACATCGTTGTGGAACACACCGGCATCGATCACCGCCGGGTTCTGCTGGGCGTAGACCACGCCGTCATCCGCCAGGCCGTGCAGGCGTGCGACGGCCTGGGACGCTTCCAGGGTCTGGCGCGCCGGGTACTTCTGCGGCGCCGGGTAGCGCGGGTCGAAGGCGCTGCGGCCGAACACGAAAAACTCCACACCGGCCTCGCCATAGCTGCGGCAAAAACGCGTGTGGTTGGCCGCGCCTTCGTCGCCGAACTGCGCCACCGCCGGCAAGGCGGCGTGATGGGCGAAGCGCCGCGCGTCGGCGAACATCGCCCCCAGCACGCGGCTGGTGGTGGGGTGTTCGATGCTGCGGTGGTATTTGCAATTGAGGTTGGCGGCGGTGAAGTGCACGCGGCCGTCAATGGTATCGGCGCTCGGGCTGACCGTGGCGGCGTTGGCCACCCACATGCTCGAGGCGGAGCAACTGGCGACCAGCAACGGCATCGCCTGCCTGGCGGCCTGCTCGATGACCTGCGCGTCGCTGCCGCTGAAACCAAGGCTGCGCAAGGCGGCCACATCGGGGCGCTCCTGGGGCGCGAGCACACCTTGCACAAAGCCCATGTCCATCAGCGCCTTCATTTTCTGCAGGCCCTGCAACGCCGCTTCCCTGGGGTTGGAATGCTGCTGGCTGTTGCTCTGGGACGCGACGTTGCCGAAGGACAAGCCGCCGTAGTTATGGGTCGGCCCCACTAGACCGTCAAAATTGACTTCACAGGATTTCATCGGCGAGGCTCCACGAACATCTGTTTTTATAGGCTTCAAAAGTCTCAACACACCCCTCCCACAAGGGCACACACACTTTCAGAGCAGCGTGATGCCCGGGGTCAGTGCTGCTGGCAACGTCAGACTCGGGGTCTCCAGCGACGCCACCGGATACGCGCAATAATCCGCCGCGTAATACGCACTGGCGCGATGATTGCCCGAGGCGCCTACCCCGCCGAACGGCGCGGTGCTGGCGGCACCGGTCAGTTGCTTGTTCCAGTTGACGATGCCCGCCCGGCTTTCCAGCCAGAACTGCTGGTAGCGCGCTTCGGAGTCCGACAGCAAGCCTGCGGCCAGGCCATATTGAGTGTTGTTGGCCTCGACAATCGCCGCCTCGAAATCGGCGTAGCGAATCACCTGCAGCAGCGGGCCGAACAGTTCTTCGTCTTCGCGCTCGCTCACGTGCGTCACGTCGATAATGCCCGGGGTGAGCAGCGCGGCCTGGTCCTGGGGTTGAGTCATCTCCAACAGCGCGACCGCGCCATTGGCCAGCATCCATTCCTGCGCGTCCATCAACGCCTTGGCCGCCGCGAGGGAAATCACCGAGCCCATGAACGGTGCCGGTTGCTGGTCGAACGCGCCCACTTCGAGGGTCGCGCAAACCGCCACCAGGCGTGCGAGCAGGGCATCGCCCCAGGCGCCTTGCGGCACCAGCAGGCGGCGCGCGCAGGTGCAGCGCTGGCCGGCCGAGATGAATGCCGACTGGATAATGGTGTACACCGCTGCATCCACATCGGCCACTTCATCGACCACCAGCGGGTTATTGCCGCCCATTTCCAGGGCCAGGATCTTGTCCGGGCGCCCGGAGAACTGCTGGTGCAGGTGATTGCCGGTGCGGCTGGAGCCGGTGAAGAACAACCCGTCGATGCCAGGGTTGGCGGCCAGCGCGATGCCGGTCTCGCGTGCGCCCTGCAGCAGGTTCAGCACGCCCGCTGGCAGGCCGGCGTCGATCCAGCATTGCACGGTCAGCTCGGCGACTTTGGGAGTCAGCTCGCTCGGTTTGAACAGCACGGTATTGCCCGCCAGCAACGCCGGCACGATATGCCCGTTCGGCAAGTGGCCCGGAAAGTTGTACGGGCCGAACACCGCCACCACGCCGTGGGGTTTGTGACGCAGCACGGCGGTGGCGTCGCCCAGAGGGCCGCTCTTCTCGCCGGTGCGCTCACGGTAGCTTTGCACCGAGATGGCAATCTTGTTGGCCATGCTGGTGACTTCGGTGGCCGACTCCCACAGGGGCTTGCCGGTTTCTTCACCGATGCAGCGGGCGATTTCATCGGCGCGCTTTTTCAGGATGGCCGCGAAGGCTTCGAGCACGCTGATACGCTCCTCCAGCGAGCGCCGGGCCCAGGCCGGGAACGCCTGGCGCGCGGCCTGCACGGCGGACTCGACCTGCTCCACAGTGGCGCCGTGGCCGGCCCACAGCACCTGCTGGGTCACCGGGTTGCGCGATTCGAACAGCTCACCCTGGCCGGCCAGCCAGCTTCCTGCGATATACAGCGAATTCATTATTTCGACTCCCGGGCAGCAGACAACGGTACGGCGCGCACTTGATCACCCACCACCAGTTGCAGGCGCTTGGCGGTCAGCGGGTCGACTACCAGCGTACCGGCAGCCAGGCGCGCCGGCGCGGCGGTGATGCGGCAGTCTTCGCGCTTGCGGTTATGGATCAGGAACGGCGTGGCGTCGTCCCCCGGCGTGCCGATGGCCAGCACCAGCGCCTGACTGTCGCGCACCGCGCGGATCCTGGCGGTTTCACATTCCACTGCCGGGCCGGCGTCGAAAATATCCACGTAGCCCTGATAACTGAAACCCTCGCTCTTGAGCATGCTCAACGCCGGTTCGGTATCGGGGTGCACCTTGCCAATCACGTTGCGCGCGTCTTCGGAAAGAAAGCAGCTGTACAGCGGAAACTTCGGCATCAGTTCGGCAATGAACGCCTTGTTGCCCACGCCGGTGAGGTAGTCGGCCTGGCTGAATTCCATCTTGAAGAAGTGGCGGCCCAGGCTTTCCCAGAACGGCGAGCGTCCGGCGTCGTTGGACACCCCGCGCATCTCGGCGATGATCTTGTTGCCGAACAACTGCGGGAACTCGGCGATAAACAGCATGCGCGCCTTGGCCAGCATGCGGCCGTTGAGGCCATTGCGGTAATCGGCGTGCAGAAACAGCGAGCACAATTCGGAATTGCCGGTGAGGTCGTTGGCCAGAAACAGCGTCGGGATCTCGCGGTAGATATTCAACTCCTGTGAGGCGCTGACGGTGAGGCCGACACGGAAGTTGTACCAGGGTTCGCGCAGGCCAACGGCACCGGCAATGGCGGAAATGCCCACCACCCGGCCTTCGTCGTTTTCCAGCACGAACAGGTAGTCGGCATCGCCGCGCCCGGCGTCGCCACGAAAGGTCTTTTCGGCCCAGCCTACCCGATGGGTCAAGCGTTCCTCGTTGGCCGGCAAGGTGGTGAGGCCGGTGCCGGTGCTGCGCGCCAGATCAATCAGGGCCGGTAAATCGCTGCTGCGTACGGGACGAACGATCATGCTATCTCCTCAAACGGGCCGCTGTGGTCAGCCACCCGCGAAACTCTCTCTTTAAACCGCAACCAGACGCACACTCGCGCCTTCGCCCACGCCCAACGCTTCAGCCGCCGCCAGGTCGAGGACCACCGGTTTGCCGGGCGCATAGTCCAGCTCCAGCATCACCGCGCGGTAATCCTGCAACTGCGCGTTGCTGACCAGGTACTGGCGGCCTGCGCCCTTGACCATCTCACCGATCTTCACTGGCACCACGCGGCTCTGGGCAATCGAGCGAATGCCCGAGACTCGTGCGTGCAGGGTCGGGCCGCCGTCGAAGATGTCGATGTAATGGTCGGTCTCGAAGCCTTCGCGCATGAGGATGTCGAACGTGATCTGCGCCCGCGGGTGCACCTGGCCCATTGCCTCCTGGGCGGCGTCCGGCAACAGCGGCACGTAGATCGGGTAATGGGGCATCAGTTCGGCGAGAAACGTGCGGCTTTTGAGCCCGCACAGGCGCTCGGCGGCGGCGTAATTGAGGTCGAAGAAGTTGCGGCCAATGGCGTCCCAGAATGGCGAATCACCGTTCTCGTCGCTGTAACCGACGATCTCGGTCACCACCGAGTCGGCAAAGCGCTCGGGGTGGCTGGCGACGAACAGCAGGCGGCCACGGGAATTGAGTTCCGACCACGGCGAACCGACCAGCTCAGGCACCACGTAGAAACTGGTGAGCAGGCTGTTGCCGGTCAGGTCGTGGCATTGGGAAAGCACGTGGATCTTGTTGTGGATCTTCAGCTCGCGGGAGGCGTGCACGAAGGTTTCATTACGGAAACTGTAGAACGGCTCGGAGTAACCGGCCGAGGCAACGATGGCCGAGCAACCGGCGAGCTTGCCGGTGGCGGTGTCTTCGAGCACGAAGAAATAGCTTTCTTCGCCGTTGAAACTCACCTCGGCGGCGAATGAGGCTTCGCTGGCGGCGATCTTGTCGCTCAGGCGTTCCACATCGTCCGGCAGGGAAGTGACACCAATCGGGCTGTCCGCAGCCAGACGCTGTACCTCGCCCAGGTCAGCCATTTGCGCGGGGCGCATCACCAGCATGGGGTCACTCCTCAACTCGAAAAACTCATGGGGAAAATACCGGGAAGCCCGGGTACAACTCAGTTCCAATGTGGGAGGGGGCTTGCTCCCGATAGCGGTGGATCAGTCTCTGATGTATCAACTGACAGACAGCAATCGGGAGCAAGCCCCCTCCCACATTGGGTCTGGTCCGGCGGATAGATTTTTATCAGGCCTGGGTCAGCGTTTTTACCGCACGCTCAAAACGATCCAGGCCTTCGTTGATGTCTGCCTCTTCCACCACCAGACTCGGCGCAAAACGCACCACGTCCGGGCCGGCTTGCAGGACCATCAGGTTTTCTTTCTCGGCCGCGTTGAACACGTCCTTGGCCCTGCCCTTGAATGCGTCGCTGAGCACGCAACCGATCAACAGGCCCAGGCCGCGCACCTCGCTGAAAATGCCGTATTGCGTGCCGATCTGCTGCAGGCGCGCCTTGAACTGCTCGTGCTTGGCGTTCACGCCCGCCAACACGTGCGGGGTGTTGATCACGTCGATCACCGCTTCGGCCACCGCGCACGCCAGCGGGTTGCCGCCGTAAGTGGTGCCGTGGGTGCCGACCACCAGGTGTTTGGCCAGCGCTTCGGTGGTGAGCATCGCCGCAATCGGGAAACCGCCGCCCAGGCTCTTGGCGCTGGTGAGGATGTCCGGCGTCACGCCGTAGTGCTGGTAGGCGAACAGGTGACCGCTGCGGCCCATGCCGGTCTGCACTTCGTCGAACACCAGCAGCGCGTCGTTGGCATCGCACAGTTCGCGCGCGCCTTGCAGGTAAGCCAGCTCGGCCGGCAATACGCCGCCCTCGCCCTGGATCGGTTCGAGCACCACTGCGCAGGTCTTGTCCGACACAGCAGCCTTCAGCGCGGCCAGGTCGTTATAAGGAACGTGGGTGATGCCGGTAATTTTAGGCCCGAAGCCATCGGAGTACTTGGACTGGCCACCGACGTTGACGGTGAACAGGGTCCGGCCGTGGAAGCTGTTGAGCGCGGCGATGATCTCGTACTTCTCAGTGCCGAACCGGTCGAACGCCACGCGACGGGCCAGCTTGAACGCGGCCTCGTTGGCTTCGGCGCCGGAGTTGCAGAAGAACACGCGCTCGGCAAAGGTGGCGTCGATCAGCTTGTGCGCCAGGCGCAGGGCCGGCTCATTGGTGAAGACGTTGGACACATGCCACAGCCGGTTGGCCTGTTCGGTGAGTGCACCGACCAGCGCGGGGTGCGCATGGCCCAACACATTGACCGCGATGCCGCCGGCAAAGTCGATCAGCTCGCGACCGGCCTGGTCCCACACGCGCGAGCCTTGGCCACGCACCGGGATGAAGGCGGCGGGTGCGTAGTTGGGCACCATTACCTGGTCGAAATCGGCACGTTGCACCGGGGCTTGCTCAACGGACATCGGAGTCTCCTGAAGAGGAACGCCCGCCTGAAACTGGCGGACGATGCAGGGATTGTAAGGACAGTTTTCCGGGCGACCTTGCCGCCAAGCGACAACTTCTTATAGCGCAAACCCCGGTTTTACGCGGGTTTACGCCAATGCGACATATAGCATCGCAATGGCGCAGTTTAAACGGATGAGACGGTTTTTTGCGGCAGTGGCGCAGGAATTTTGCGCCTCACACCTCAACCGCGCTCGGACGGCACCGACGACAACTCGAACGGGCTGCTGCTGCGGCGCTGGTTGCGGTCTTCACGGGGGGTGGCGCCGAAGAAGTTGCGGTAGGCGCTGGAGAAGTGCGGCCCCGAGGAAAAGCCGCACGACAGGCCGATCTGGATGATCGACTTGCTGGTTTGCATGAGCATCTGGCGCGCCTTGTTCAGGCGCAATTCCAGGTAATACTGGCTGGGAACACGGTTGAGGTATTGCTTGAAGATCCGTTCCAGTTGTCGTCGCGACACGCACACGTGCTGGGCGATTTCATCGGTGGTCAGCGGTTCTTCGATATTGGCTTCCATCAGCAGTACAGCCTGGGTCAGCTTCGGATGGCTGGAGCCCAGGCGGTTTTGCAGCGGAATACGCTGGCGCTCGCCGCCTTCGCGGATGCGCTCCACCACCAGTTCTTCGGAGACGGCACCGGCCAGCTCGGCGCCGTGGTCGCGGGCCAGCACCGCCAGCAGCAGGTCGAGCACCGACATGCCACCGCAGGCCGTCAGACGGTCGCGGTCCCAGTCGAACAGGTGGCTGGTGGCAATGACCTTGGGGAAGCGCTCGGCAAAGTCGTCCTGCCAGCGCCAGTGCACGGCGGCACGGTAGCCGTCGAGCAGGCCGAGCTGGGCCAGCGGGTACACACCGGCCGACAGGCCACCGATCACGCAGCCGGCGCGCACCAGTTGCTTGAGCGCGCTGCTGAGCTGGGACGCGATGACGGTGGGCGGCTCGTCCGCCAGCAGAAACAATTTCTGAAAGCCTTCGAGCTTGCCCGCCCACGGCTCGCCCGGCAGTTGCCAGGCGCCATGGATCGGCGGCTCGGCGTGCAGAAACGACAGTTCGTAGATCACCTCCGGATGCACCCGCTGAGCAACGCGCAAAGCCTCCTCAGCCAGCGCAAGCGTCAGTGCCTTGGTGCTGGGCCAGATGAGAAAACCAATTTTGTGGGCGGTCATTGAGGCTATCCGAAACGAAGAACGGTAATGAAGACAAGGGCCAATGCTAGCCCGTAAACCAACACAAATCTCAAAAACTGATGAAGATCAATGTGGGAGGGGGCTTGCTCCCGATGGCGGTATGGCAGAGACACACGTGTTGACTGACACACTGCTATCGGGAGCAAGCCCCCTCCCACATAAAGCAAAAGCAATTCCAGGCAGTAAGGGCTATTTCAGGCTGCCGGACAGGAACTGCTGCAAGCGCTCGGACTGCGGGTTCACCAGCACTTCGCGCGGGTTGCCGCGCTCCTCGACGATGCCTTTGTGCAGGAACACCAGCTGGTTCGACACCTCACGGGCAAAGCCCATTTCGTGAGTCACCACCACCATGGTGCGGCCTTCCTGGGCCAGGTCCTGCATCACCTTGAGCACATCGCCCACCAGCTCCGGGTCGAGCGCCGAGGTGGGTTCGTCGAACAGCATCACCTCCGGTTCCATCGCCAGGGCGCGGGCAATCGCCACGCGCTGCTGCTCGCCACCGGACATGTGGCCGGGGAAGGCATCCTTGCGATGGCCTACGCCGACCTTGGCCAGGTAGTGCTCGGCCTTTTCGCGGGCGTCTTTTTTCGACACGCCGAGCACATGCACCGGGGCTTCCATCACGTTTTCCAGCGCGGTCATGTGCGACCACAGGTTGAAATGCTGGAACACCATGGACAGCCGTGAACGCATGCGCTGCAACTGTTTGGGGTCGGCGGCGCGCAGGGCGCCGTCCTTGTTGGCCACCAGGTTCAGCTCTTCGTTGTTGAGCAGAATCTTGCCGGCGTGGGGCTGCTCCAGCAGGTTGATGCAGCGCAAAAAGGTGCTTTTGCCTGAACCGCTGGAGCCGATGATGCTGATCACATCACCGGCCGCGGCGGCCAGGGACACGCCCTTGAGCACTTCATGACTGCCATAGCGTTTATGCAGGTCTTGGACTTCAAGCTTGTACATGCGGTCGGTTCTCACAAAAACAGGTGGTCAGTCGTTGAGCAAGCGCCCGTGACGCAGCGCTTCGCGCCCCGCCACCTTGGCCAGCCAGAAACCCGCTTGGGCATAACGCAGCCGTTCAACGGCGAACAACACCCCCGAGGTGCCCGCACAAATGGTGCTGACGCGGTCGTTGACGGGGTCGATCACTTCAAAAATTTCATCGCCGGCGTCTACCCGCTCACCGGCTTTACGCAGGTAACTGATCACCCCGGCGTGGGGCGCGAACAGCAACTCGGTGCCTTCGAAGGGCACGCCCTCGCAGGCCTCGTACTGCGGCGCGGGCCATTCGCCCTTGATCAGCCCCTGCTCGGCGAGAAACGCGAGGATGCCTTCGGCGTGGAAGATGGCTTCGTCACGCCCGGTATCGGCCTGGCCGCCCAGCTCCAGGGTGGTCGCCAGGCACGCCAGCGGGATCTGCGCCTCGGGGAACGCCCGCGACAACCGCAGCCACGGCAACGAACAGGCCTCGTCGAACGAGCTGCCGCCGGAATCTTCCGCCAGCAGACCGACCTTCACATTCAAATGCGCCGCCAGCGAACGCCACTGCGGCCAGTGCTGGGGCAATGCGTACATGTGCAGCGCGGCTTCGGCGTCGCAATGCAGGTCGAGGACGATGTCGGCAGTGCAGGCATGGCTCAGCAGTACGCGCTGCATGCCCTGCAACTGGCTGCCGGGTTCGGGCAAGGCGTTGAGCGCGTCGCTCATGGCCTGGCGAATCAGACGCACATTGGCATGGGGATCATCGCCAAGCTTGCCGTGCAGCAACTGCGTCACCGGCTCGCTGAGTTCGACGAAATCACGGTTGAAATTCTTGCCGCTGCCGACTTCGAAACGGCCCTGGTGGCTGCCTTGCAACAGCTGGCCCAGGCCCATCGGGTTGGCCACCGGCACCAGCTCGATCACCCCGTTCAGGGCGCCTTGCTGTTCCAGTTCGGTGAGGCGTTTTTTCAGCTCCCAGGCGGCGCGCATGCCGGGCAGTTCATCGGCGTGCAGGCTGGCCTGGATATAGGCCTTGCGCTCGCCGCTGCCAAAGCGAAACACGCTCAGTTGGCGCTCGCAGCCCAGGTGGCCCCAGGGCAACAGGTGATCGATACGTTCCATATCAGTGCTTCCGTGGAGCCAGGTAGCTCAGCCAGCGGCGCTCGGCCAACTTGAACAGGCGCACCAGGATGAAGGTCAGGCACAGGTAGAACACGCCGGCGGTGATGTAGGCTTCGAACGGCAGGTAATACTGCGCGTTCACCGTGCGTGCGGCACCGGTGATGTCGATCAGCGTGACGATGGAGGCCAGGCTCGTGGTCTGCAGCATCATGATCACTTCGTTGCTGTATTGCGGCAGCGCACGGCGAAGGGCCGACGGCAACAGGATGCGGCGGTACAGCTTATAGCGCGACATACCCATGGCCTTGGCCGCTTCGATCTCCCCATTGGGCGTGGCCTTGAGACTGCCGGCGATGATCTCGGCGGTGTAGGCGCTGGTGTTGATCGCAAAGGCCAGGCACGCGCAGAACGTGGCGCTCGACAGCCACGGCCAGAGAACGCTTTCGCGTACCGCTTCGAACTGGGCCAGGCCGTAGTAGATCAAAAACAGCTGCACCAGCATCGGCGTGCCGCGAATCACGTAGGTATAGAGCCAGGCGATGCCGTTGACGATCGGCTGTTTGGACACGCGCATCAGGCCCAGGGGCAAGGCAGCGAGCAGGCCGAAGAACAGCGAAATGGCGAGCAGTTTTAGGGTGGTCAGCAGGCCGCCGAGGTACAGCGGCATGGCCTCCCAGATGACGTTGTAGTCGAAGATCATAGATCGGCCGCCCTTACGCCTACCGAGTAGCGCTTCTCGAGGTAACGCAAGGCCAGCAACGACACACTGGTGATCACCAGGTACATCGCCGCCACTGCGAGGAAGAAGGTAAAAGGCTCACGGGTGGCGTCGGCCGCCTGTTTGGCCTTGAACATCATGTCTTGCAGGCCCACCACTGAAATCAGCGCGGTGGCCTTGGTGAGCACCAGCCAGTTGTTGGTAAACCCGGGGATCGCCAGCCGAATCATCTGCGGCACCATCACCCGGAAAAACACCTGGAAAGCGCTCATGCCATACGCAAGGCCGGCCTCGGCCTGGCCCTTGGGAATGGCCATGAAGGCGCCGCGGAAAGTTTCCGACAGGTAGGCGCCAAAGATGAAACCCAGGGTGCCGATGCCGGCGGCCATGGGGTTCAAGTCGATATAGTCGTCAAAGCCGAGCATCGGCGCGACGCGGTTGAGCAGGTCCTGACCGCCGTAGAAAATCAGCAGGATCAGCACCAGGTCGGGGATCCCGCGGATCACCGTGGAGTACAAGTCACCCAGCCAGGCCAGCCAGCGCACCGGCGACAGGCGCAGCGCGACCCCGATCAGACCCAGAACAATGGCCAAGGCCATCGACGACAAGGCGAGCTGAAGCGTCAACCATGCGCCATCGAGGATAACGGCCCCGTAGCCTTTCAACATGATTCAGGTCCTCGAAAAGGGGGATGAAAAAATGGCGCAAACTTCAGAATGCTCTGTTGCTTGCGCCATTGGGGACGGACAGCTACGACGGTTTACTTGGTTTCAGGACCGTAAATGTCGAAGTTGAAGTACTTTTTCTCGATGGCCTGGTACTTGCCGTTGGCACGGATCGCGGCAATGGCTGCGTTGATGCGGTCCAGGTTTTCCTTGTCGCCTTTACGTACCGCGATGCCTACGCCGTCGCCGAAGTATTTGACGTCGGTGAAGGCCGGGCCCACGAACGCGTAGCCTTTGCCGGCGTCGGTCTTGAGGAAACCGTCTTCGAGCAGGGTGGCGTCGGCGACAGTGCCGTCGAGGCGACCGGCGGCCACGTCCAGGTAGATTTCGTTCTGGGTGCTGTAACCCTTGATGTCGGCACCTTTTGGCGCCAGCACTTCACGGGCGAAACGGTCGTGGATCGAGCCACGCTGTACGCCGATCTTCTTGCCCTTGAGTTCGTCCAGGCTGTCACTGACGGTGGTGCCTTCCTTCAATACCAGGCGCGCCGGGGTCAGGTAGTAGCGGTTGGTGAAGTCCACGGACTTCTTGCGGTCGTCAGTGATGGACATGGACGACAGAATCGCGTCGATCTTGCGCACTTTCAGCGCAGGGATCAGGCCGTCGAATTCCTGCTCGACCCAGGTGCACTTGACCTGCATCTCTTCGCACAGGGCGTTGCCGATGTCGTAGTCAAAGCCGACGATGCTGCCATCCGGCGCCTTGGAGGCAAACGGAGGATAAGCCGCTTCGATACCAATCTTCAGAGGCTTGCCTTCAGCGAAAGCCTGCATCGACAACACGGACAGCGCCAGGGCGCCCAACAGCACGAGTTTCTTCATCATGGGACTCCATCGGTATAGGGCAAAACAGCAGTATGAGCCATGGCCCACGATGCGGCGAATAGCGGCGCTGCGTCCGTGCTCAGGCACAGCCTGCGACGACGAGCGAGTGATCGGCATTCTAACGACAGGCCGGAAGCCGATATTTCTTCAATGCGACAACAATTTACAGAAGCACTGAGAAAGCGGTTCCAGCACATTGACAGCCTCTGATTTTTATGCAGAGACAAAAGATATTAAACCTGTTGATGCTGCAAATTGCGGGCCTATTATTCGCAAACCCTTCTGGCACGGCAAGTGTGGTGTTAAATCTTATTTCAAAGGGGGATGGGGGTGCGGCTTTTTGGAGCGAGGGTGTAGGGGGATGCCTCAGGTTTGGGCGGCGGGTTACACATTTGCGCCGGGCGGTAACGCCAGGAAGTCGGTCACTGCAGAAGTGGATATTTATTGGTAATAGAGATTGGCCCTGCAAATGTGACTCAAAAAATGTGGGAGGGGGTTGCTGCCGAGGGCGGTGTGTCAGCCACAGAGGTTTGACTGATACGCCGCCATCGGGAGCAAGCCCCCTCCCACATTGGAGTTTCTGTGTTGGCCGAGCCTTACGCGGCGTTCATGGTCTTGTGCGTTTCGATCAATTGCGCCACCACACCCGGATCAGCCAGGGTGGAGATGTCGCCCAGCCCGTCGTACTCAGCCGTAGCAATCTTGCGCAGGATGCGCCGCATGATTTTCCCCGAACGCGTCTTCGGCAAGCCCGGCGCCCACTGGATCACGTCCGGCGAGGCAATCGGGCCGATCTCCTTGCGCACCCAGTTCTTCAGCTCCAGGCGCAGCGCTTCGTTCGGCTCTTCGCCATTTTTAAGGGTGACGTACACATAGATGCCCTGCCCCTTGATGTCGTGCGGCACGCCCACCACCGCCGCTTCCGCGACTTTCGGGTGCGCCACCATGGCACTTTCAATCTCCGCCGTGCCCATGCGGTGGCCGGACACGTTCAGCACGTCGTCCACCCGCCCGGTGATCCAGTAGTAGCCGTCCTCGTCACGCCGCGCACCGTCACCGGTGAAGTACATGCCACGGAAGGTCTTGAAGTAGGTGTCCACAAACCGGTCATGGTCGCCAAACAGCGTACGCGCCTGGCCCGGCCAGGAATCGAGGATCACCAGGTTGCCTTCGGCGGCGCCTTCAATCAGGTTGCCCAGGTTATCCACCAACGCCGGCACCACGCCAAAGAACGGCCGCGCCGCCGAACCCGGCTTGAGCGCATGGGCGCCCGGCAGCGGGCTCATCATGTTGCCGCCGGTTTCGGTCTGCCACCAGGTGTCGACAATCGGGCAACGGGATTGGCCGACGTTCTTGTAGTACCAGTCCCACGCTTCCGGGTTGATCGGCTCACCCACCGAACCGAGCAGACGCAGGCTGCTGCCGTCGGCGCCTTCGCAGGCAGCGGTGCCCGAGGCCATCATTGCGCGGATTGCGGTCGGTGCGGTGTAGAGGATATTGACCTTGTGCTTGTCGACGATCTTCGCCACCCGGGTGATGTCCGGGTAGTTCGGCACGCCCTCGAACAGCAAAGTGGTCGCGCCATTGGCCAGCGGGCCGTAGACGATGTAGGTGTGGCCGGTGACCCAGCCAACGTCGGCGGTGCACCAGTAGATTTCGCCCGGACGGTAGTCGAACACGCGCTCATGGGTGAGCGCCGCGTACAACAGGTAGCCGCCGGTGGTGTGCTGCACGCCCTTGGGCTTGCCGGTGGAGCCGGAGGTATAAAGGATGAACAGCGCTTCTTCAGCGCCCATCTCTTTGGGCGCACACACGGTGCCGGCCACTTTCATCAGGTCTTCGTACCAGATGTCGCGATGCTGGTTCCACTTGATCGCGCCATTGGTGCGCTTGCACACGATGACCTTCTGGATGCTGCTGGTTTCCGGGTTGGTCAGCGCGTCGTCGACGTTGGCCTTGAGCGGAATCTTCTTACCGGCACGGATGCCTTCGTCGGCGGTGATCACCACTTTCGACTTACAGTCGATGATGCGACCGGCCAGGGCTTCCGGGGAAAAGCCACCGAACACCACCGAGTGGATCGCGCCGATGCGGGTACAGGCCAGCATGGCGACCACGGCTTCGGGGATCATCGGCATGTAGATGGTCACCACGTCGCCACGGTGCACGTCCTGGCCACGCAGGGCGTTGGCGAACTTGCAGACCTGCTCATGCAGCTCGCGGTAAGTGATGTTGCGGCTCTCGGCAGGGTCATCGCCCTCCCAGATGATCGCGATCTGGTCGCCACGCTCAGCGAGGTGACGGTCCAGGCAATTGTAGGAAACGTTCAAGGTGCCATCGGCGAACCACTTGATGTCGACATGGTGATCGTCGAACGAAGTCTGCTTCACCGTGGTGAAAGGCTTGATCCAGTCCAGACGCTGGGCTTGCTCGCGCCAGAAGCCATCGGGATTGACCACCGACTGCTGGTACATCGCCTTGTAGGTCGCCTCGTCGGTCAGCGTGTTGGCTGCTACTTCGGGACGAACGGGGTACAGGGAAGCCGCACTCATCTTTCTTACCTCGGTGACATAGTTGTTGTTGTATGGCCCCGTTGTAGCCGGGCCAGACCTATAGAACCATTCGACGATGGTAGTAACAAGACCCTACAAATTGCCCCGCCATAGCCCTTGCTGCTCTGGCCCGCGCCCCGTGGCGCTTTGCGACGTACTGAAAAAACCCTGGCCGGCCGATTGTTACAAAAACCACCAAAAGTGTTTATCAAAAGCACGGGTATATGAACAACGCCCGCACGCCTAAAATCAACTCCGCCAACAAGGCACCGCGATTAACAACGCAACAGCCCCCACCCAGGCCACGTTAATCCGAACGTCCCAACTCTCAAGTGACACGCGTGGCCTCACAAGGGCCTCGTGACCCCTCTCGCCCTGAAAAAGGTAGACAGACCCGATGAAAGCTTTATTGATAATGACCCTCAGCAGCTTGTGCGCCACCGCCGCCCTGGCCGACGAGGCCCCCACCGAACTGGCCGGCCGCGACGCGCCGATTGTTGAAGATTACAGCTACAGCACCCACCTCGATGTCGCCAGGGTGGTGCACATGAGTAACGTTCCCGATGTATGCCGCGTGGTACCGGTGCAAATGGAATATGACGATTCCCAGGGTCAGCGGCATATTCTCAAGTACCACGTGATGGGCGGCGGTTGCTCCAACGGATAAGCGGATTCTTGCTCGCCGCAGGACAGCGTTCTTGCGGCCAAGAGCCATTTGCTGACTGGAATGCGATTCAGGCGCTGCCCCCAATCCCATTGTGGGAGCGGGCTTGCTCGCGAAGGCGATAGCCGCCACACCACCACAATCCTCGCCAAATACCCTCCCCCCGGCATCAACAAACCACCCCACCACCCCTCAAAAATTTCCAGCCTCGCTAACCCCCTGTAAATCCTCGCCTTAGCCCAAATACCCGCCTGCCTGCGCCCCCACCGTGACCATCCGCCACAACACAAAGCCGATTTTTTCCCTATAATGCGCGGGTAAATCGGGCCTGCAATATCCCTTTACACAGGGACGAAGAGCCAGACCTGAGGCATCGCCAGGGCAAGCACCTGCACCTGCGCCCCTCAAGCCTCACGCAGCACCCGTTAGCCCATTCCGTTTTTTTGCCTGCGCGAGCTGTTGCAACAAACGATTCCTTAAGATCCACCGCGGCCCGAGGGCCGTGTGAACACCCAACCATCCGGTTTCACACGGGCACCTTTGCGCCCTCACGCAGGAGACGACACGTCATGCTGAGCTGGGACGAATTCGACAAAGAAGAAGACGGCGAAGTCGCCACCAAAGGCGCCAATGCCGGCCACGCCACCGAAGCCAACATGGACCGCCTCGACGGTGCCGGCGCCGCAGCCGCCATCGAAGCCCGCGCCGTTACCGCCAGTGACTCCGCCGCCATCGTGCGCGCCAAGGCAGCGCTGGACAAACTCGACGTCGCCGAAGGCCTCGCCGAACTCGAAGGCTCCGCCGCCCGCGTCGCCGTCGACGAAAAGCGCATGATCAACTGCCGCGCCGACCTCAACCAGCTCGTGCCTTTCAAATACGACTGGGCCTGGCAGAAGTACCTCGACGGCTGCGCCAACCACTGGATGCCGCAAGAGGTCAACATGACCGCCGACATCGCCCTGTGGAAAACCCCCGAAGGCCTCACCGACGACGAACGCCGCATCGTCATGCGCAACCTCGGCTTCTTCTCCACCGCCGACTCGCTGGTCGCCAACAACCTGGTGCTGGCCGTGTACCGCCTGATCACCAACCCGGAATGCCGCCAGTACATCCTGCGCCAGGCCTTCGAAGAAGCGATCCACACCCACGCCTACCAATACTGCATCGAATCCCTGGCCATGGATGAAGGCGAGATCTTCAACATGTACCACGAGATTCCGTCGGTTGCCAAAAAGGCTGCCTGGGGCCTCAAGTACACCCGCTCGATCTCCGATCCGAAGTTCGAAACCGGCACCGTCGACACCGACAAAGAGCTGCTGCGCAACCTGGTCGCCTACTACTGCGTATTGGAAGGCATCTTCTTCTACTGCGGCTTCACCCAGATCCTGTCCATGGGCCGCCGCAACAAAATGACCGGCGTGGCCGAGCAGTTCCAGTACATCCTGCGCGATGAGTCGATGCACCTGAACTTCGGTATCGACGTGATCAACCAGATCAAAATCGAAAACCCGCACCTGTGGGATGCCGAGATGAAGGAAGAAGCGACCCAGATGATTCTGCAGGGTACGCAACTGGAGATTGAATACGCGCGGGATACCATGCCGCGCGGCGTTCTCGGCATGAATGCGGCGATGATGGAGGATTACCTCAAGTTCATCGCTAACCGCCGTCTGTCGCAGATTGGGTTGAAGGAAGAGTATCCAGGCACGACCAACCCGTTCCCGTGGATGAGTGAGATCATGGATTTGAAGAAAGAGAAAAACTTCTTCGAAACCCGCGTGATCGAGTATCAGACGGGTGGTGCGTTGAGCTGGGATTGAAGTTAGAACCATCAAAAGAGCTGCCCATTGAGCGGCTCTTTTTTTTGCAAATAGAATTTAGAAGGTTGATTCAGCAAATGGAAATGCTTTACTCCACCCTAATCATAATCACCGCAATCGGACTGGCCACCTGGATGTTTCTCGGTGGGTTTGTCTTCAGGAAACCGTTTGTCCTCTGCATCATAGGTTTTATCCTGGCCCTCGCGGGTGGATACCTGTCCTATAGTTTGCAAGAAGCCGCCGCTAACGTCGAAGTAGCTAAATACTTTACCGACCTTAAGCTGGCCGCCGCGCTTGTCAGCTATACCATTGCGGCAGCCGGCGGTAGTTTGATTGCAAGCGGCATCGTGCTGAAAGCCCAACATCTAGCCAAAGCAGACAAGCTTTCTGCAAAGCGTGGAGTAGGCCTTGTCGTCTACAACATTGAAAGGATCCAACAGCATGCGCAACAGCTACTGGATAACTCCACGGGGCTAACAATCGCACAGCAGAAAGAACAGCTTATCAACCTGCGCTGGCAGTTATGCGAGCAACAAGCTGCGTTGGACAAGGCGCGTGAACGGCTGGAACAAATGGACTATCTATAAGGCCAGCCATTTCTTGAAGTACATCACGTCAAGCACCTCGCCCAGAAGGGTTCGGATCGCATCTCCAATGCTGTAGCCTTGTGCCCCAATTGCCATCAGCGTTGTCACCGGTCGAGCGACCGGGATGCTTTCACTGAAGCGCTTTACGCCAAAGTCGGAAGATTGGCACGGGAGTAAACTCCTGCGGTCACACCTGATGCACCTTCAAACATATTCGATAGGACCGAGGCCAATCCGTGAACCCAGACATGCTCGA
The DNA here is from genome assembly GCF_017832155.1 of Pseudomonas sp. PvP025. Taxonomy (NCBI): domain Bacteria; kingdom Pseudomonadati; phylum Pseudomonadota; class Gammaproteobacteria; order Pseudomonadales; family Pseudomonadaceae; genus Pseudomonas; species Pseudomonas sp. PvP025. The sequence goes on from NZ_JAFIBJ010000001.1 coordinate 2,693,592, forward strand.
AGCCGGCCCCGCTGACGCCAAAATACTCTCTGTCTTTGACTTCGACGGCACCCTCACCCACCACGACAGTTTCGTGCCCTTTCTCAAGTTCGCTTTCGGCACGGGTGCGTTCTATGGCCGCATCGTGAAGCTGGCGGTGCCGGGGCTGCGCTTTCTGGTGCGGCAGATCAGTCGGGACGAGTTGAAGGCGCAGTTGATCCGCACCTTTATGGCCGGGGTGGAGAAGACGTGGGTGCAGCGCAAGGCCGAGGAGTATTGCCAGCGCAATTGGGCGCGGTTGATGCGCCCGGCGGGTGTGTTGTCGGTGGAGCAGGAGTTGGGCTCGGGGGCGGTGGTGACGCTGTGTTCGGCGTCGCCGGCGTTGGTGTTGCAGCCGTTTGCCGATCGGCTGGGGATCCGCTTGATCGGGACCGAGCTTGAGGTGGTGGATGGCGTGCTGACCGGCAAGCTCACGGGGAATAATTGCCGCTGCGAGAACAAGGTGCTGCGCCTTGAAGCCGTGTATGGGGACCTGGGGGCCTATCGGCTCAGGGCCTGGGGCGACACGCGCGGGGATCGCGAATTGCTGGCGGCGGCGCAGGATGCGCATTTTCGGCATTTTCATGCGAAAAAGAAGCGGCGGCCGCGGTTGCAGCGTTGATGCGCGAAGTGGGGGTTGGCGGTGGACCCAGGCGATCCCATCGCTGCCTCGCTGGGGCTCGACAGCTCTTATCAAACACAAAATAACTTTTTGATTTAAAACCTGAAATTCCAGGCAGCCACATTCCTGTGGCGATCAGGCTTGTCCTGCGTTGGGCTGCGCAGCAGCCCCAAAACCGTGCGCCGGGCAGCGTCAGTTACACCGTGTTTCCCTTGATTGGGGGCGCTGCGCCCCCCAACGCGGGGCGAGCCCGCTCGCCACATAGGCTCCAGTTTGCTGCGCGACAGCGTTAAGTCGGAGACTTGGCGGAGCCTCCCACATTTTTGCTCTGCGTCAGTCTGATAGTTGCGTAGTATCGGGCCATCCCTCTCACGGACCCGAGCCCCCATGAAGTTCGATACGGCCTATAGCCTGAGTCTCGATGACAAGCTGTCGATCTACGACGTGCGAGACCTGAATTTCGACGAAACCGCCGCCTACGATTCCGACAAGGACAGCTTCCTGTGCCCCAACGATGCATGCCGGGCGGCGTTCGAGGCGGGCAATACGCTGGCCACGTTCAACGCGAAAAACGTCAATTACCTGCGCACGCCGCACTTCAAGAACAGGACCGGCACCCAGCATATCGACGGCTGTCGCTATGCCAGCCTGCACAAGGCGGCGAGCGGAGAAAGCGACGACGCGCGCGAGGATAATTTCCCCTCGGAATTTGTATTGACGCGCCGTAGCTACCCGCGCAAAACGCCAGCGGCCGGCAGCCAGGGGCAGACCTTGCCTGAGCCTGCGAACCCGTCCGCCAACCGCGTCAGCCTGCCCGTGAGTTCAAGCGACACCACCCCGGACAAGACCAGCATGTTCGCCCACCCGGTGGAATGCTATGTGTCGAACATCGACGACAAGGACCGGCTCAAGGCGATGCCGCTGAAGATCGGCGAGCACACCGCGACCTATTGGACGTTTTTCAAGAAGATCGAATACCTGCAGGACAACAAGGGCCTGATCTACTGGGGCAGGATCAAGGCCATCAAGGACTACACCAGCAGCTTTCGCATCGACTTCGACAAGAAGGTGTGGCTCGACAAAAAACCGTATTCGGTCAACGTGTACCTGAGCAAAAAACTCATCGAGAACTACCGCAAGCGCACGGCGTTCCTGGAGCAGATCAAGGCGGCGGCGAGCAGTGAGCGGGCGTTGTATTGCTTCTTCTACGGCGTGACGCCGGAGCTGAAACAGGTGCCGAGCAAAAAGAACCCCGAGCAGACGTTCGGGGTGTTCAGCGCGAATATCGAGAACCTGGATCATCTGATTATTCGCGAAGCGCCGGGGCTGCAGACGCTTTAAGCAGTCGCGCGTGCACACGGCACATTTGCCCAGTAGATGAACGGCGCAAACAACTGTACAAAAAACCAGTATAGTTTGCCTTCCCGTCGAATCCTGGAGAAACCCCATGTCCTCTCTGGCAATGAGCTCGTTCGTAGACCAGCAGATCGTCCTGCACCAATTCACCGCCAAACACAGCGTACAGGCCCGTGCCATGCTGGGCTGGAGCCACGAAGACCTGGCCCGCCAGGCCGGGGTTTTGGTGGCGTCGGTGCAACAGTTTGAAAGCCGCGCGCAGGTGGACGATGAGGTGCGCCTGGCACTGGCGTTTCGGTTGGAGGCTGAAGGCCTGGTGTTCTTCCCGGGGTTTGCGCCGGGGTGGGGGATGAGTGTGCGCCGGTTTGATACCGCCGCGCCCGAGCCGGCCGCCCCAGGCATTCTCTCGCGGTTCATGGGTTCAACAGCGTCATCAATTGACTCATCAACCCCTCAACCGAATGGTGTGTAGTATCCAATCGAATAACCGGACACTTCAGCGGTTTCAACCAGCGTTCATGCCGACACGCACTGCACAGGCGGTGGTTGCTGCCATGGTAGCGCGCGGCCCAGGCCAGGAATGCCGTGCTGTCAGCATGGCGGCTGCCGCCTTCCAGTATCTGGTCACCGTAGCGCCGCACTTCCCGCAGGCGCAGGCGGTGCAGTCGGGTTTGCGGGCTCAGGCTCTGGAATATCACCTGGGTAAACCAGGAGATCATCGAATCGCCCCAGCCACAGAGTGAGCCGGATAGCGCCCCCTTCATGGCCGTGCCGTGATCAGGTCGCACTCCCCTGCCGCTTGTAGCAACGCTGAAAAACCTTGAAAAGTCATTTTCCAAAGGTGTCCGCGCCTCAGCTTGAGACGCGCGCCTGCGCACCTTGAGTCTCAACCTCCAGCCACCAAGCGTGCCCGCGTTCCGGTTGATTCAGGCTGAACGCCTGCCCCATTGGCGGCGTGGTAATCGACACGTTGCGCTCCCAGGCCAGGGCCATGATGCGGTCGAAGGGTTCGTGCCAGGCGTGGAACGCCAGATCGAATGTGCCGTTGTGAATCGGCAGCAGCCAGCGGCCCCTGAGGTCGATGTGGGCCTGCAGGGTTTGCTCCGGTTGCATGTGCACGTGGGGCCAGTCGACGTTATAGGCGCCGGTTTCCATCAGCGTCAGGTCGAACGGGCCGTACTGCTCGCCGATGCGTTTGAAGCCGTCGAAATAGCCGGTGTCGCCACTGAAGAAAATGCGCCGCGCAGCATCGATCATCACCCACGAACACCACAGGGTCTGGTTGCTATCAAACAGCCCGCGCCCGGAAAAGTGCTGGGCGGGCGTGGCCACGAAACGAATGCCCTCCACCTCCGTTCCTTCCCACCAGTCCAGTTGCTGCACTTTGCTGGCGTCCACTCCCCATTTAACCAGCGTGTCGCCCACGCCGAGCGGTGCCAGAAAGTAACGGGTCTTGTCGGCCAGTTGGATGACAGCCTTGCGGTCCAGATGGTCGTAATGGTTGTGGGACAGAATCACCGCCTCCAGCGGCGGCAGCGCTGCAAGGCTGATGGGCGGCTGATGAAACCGCTTGGGCCCGGCCCAACTGAAAGGCGATGCGCGCTCGGCAAACACCGGGTCGGTGAGCCAGAACTTGCCGCGCATTTTCAGCAACACGGTGGAGTGTCCCAAGCGAAACACGCTGTGATCGGGCGCGGCCAGCAGTTGCTCACGCGTCAAGGGTTGCACCGGGATCTCGCCCACCGGCCGCGTGTTGCGCGGTTTGTGGAACAGCATCTTCCAGAAGATGCCCAGGGTTTTGCCAAACCCGCCGTGGGGCACCCGGGTGCCGTTGCTGAACTGCCCCTGTGCCTGCTCGGCAGGCGCGGTTTCTTGGGATGAGGTGGTGGCCATTACAACAAAGCTCCTGCGAACTGCGGGAAAATTACACTGCACAGTGTAGTTTCAAGATTGCAACAAAACCCGGAGCAAGTAAACTGCCGAGTGTAATTTCTCTCGGAGCCCATCGCCCGCCATGACTGCCCCCCAACGCCTCACCGACCGCAAGCGCGAAGCCATTGTGGCGGCGGCCATCGCCGAGTTTCGCGCCAATGGGTTCGAGGTCACCAGCATGGACAGGATTGCCGCCACCGCCGGCGTCTCCAAGCGCACGGTGTACAACCACTTCCCCAGCAAAGAGGAGCTGTTCGCCGAGATCCTCCATCAACTCTGGGCCAGCAGCGTCGCGCAACTCGACATCAGCTACGCCGGCGACCGCCCGTTGCGTGAGCAACTGCGCGGCTTGCTCGCCGCCAAGATGCAGATGATGTCGGACGCCAACTTCCTCGACCTGGCGCGCGTGGCGATCGCCGCCACCATCCATTCGCCGGAGCGCGCGCAGGATATGGTCAACCGCCTGAGCTCACGCGAAGAAGGCTTTACCCAATGGGTGCGCGCCGCGCGTGACGATGGCCGCCTCAGTTGCACCGACCCGGCGTTCGCCGCGCACCAGATCCAAAGCCTGCTCAAGGCCTTTGCGTTCTGGCCGCAGATCACCCTCGGCCAACCCACCCTGGAAGCGGCCGAACAGGCCCGCGTGATCGAGTCGGCCATCGACCTGTTCCTCGCGGGCTACGAAGTCCGCCCCACGCCCCTCACTGGCACTGTGCCATAAGCGACATCGACGGTCGCTTTTGGCGCATTCGTCACCCGATTTGTGCAAATGGCCTCCAAGGCCACTGATTATTCCCTTACAAATAACTGACAATATTCCCGGTCATTATCCGATCAACGGTTGATCCAGCGAACGCGCACCGCCGTACCTGTAAAAAATCAGCTGGGCCAGGAATTTATGGAAAACAGACGAGGCAAAGGACTTTCATTTGCCAGGCGTATCTACCAGCCAAGGATCATCGGCCTGGTTGTCGGCAGCATCAGTGTCACCGGTGCGTTATACCCGCTGGCCATGCCGGGTTGGGTGTGGGCGTTTCTGCTGTTCAACGGGTTCATATGGGGGCATGCGGCGTACCAGTTGTCGACCCGTTCGCAATTTCCCTACCAGGCCGAACAGCGCAACTTCCTGTACGACTCGGTGTTCGGCGGCTTCTGGGTCGCCGCCGTGCAATTCACACCGCTGACCACCGTGACCATCCTGTCGATGATCACCATGAACAATGTCGCGGCCGGCGGCAAGCGTCTGTTCCTGCGCGGCCTGCTGGCCCAGGGCGTCGGCATCGCAGTGGCGTGGGCGCTGTTCGGTGTGCACTTGAACCCCGATGTCAGCCGGCTTCAGGTCTACAGCTGCCTGCCGATGTTGACGCTCTACCCCATGGCCATCGGCATGGTCTGTTACCAATTGGCAATCAAACTGTCGGAACACAAACGCGCGCTCGGTGCCCTGAGCCGCACTGACAGCCTCACTGGCCTGCTCAACCACGGCTCCTGGAAAGACCTGCTGCACCTCAAGTTCCATGAGTGCCAGCAACAGCGCAGCCACGCCACCATTGCGCTGATCGATATCGACCACTTCAAGCAGATCAATGACACCCACGGCCACATCGTTGGCGACACAGTGCTGCGCGAGCTAAGCCTGGAACTGCGACGCAAGCTGCGGGAAAAGGACCTGGCCGGGCGTTACGGCGGCGATGAGTTCTGTGTGATTCTTCCGCAAATGCCTTTGGCTGACGCCGCGCAGATCATGGAACGCATGCGCGAGACCTTCAGCAATTACCGTCACCCGCAGATTCCCGAATTAAGGGTCAGCCTGAGCATCGGCCTGGCGGATTTCCAGCCCTTCTTCAGCGATGCCTCGATGTGGCTGAATGCGGCGGACCGCGCGCTGTACGACGCCAAGGACACCGGACGCAACCGGGTCAAGGTCAGCGACCAGGTGATTGCCCATTTCGCCTGAAGTCGTCGTACGACACCTCGTCAGAATCTTCTTTCATCGTCCTCCGGCGACAGCATAATGCCACTATCGGTCACCTGCCCAAAAAAGGTCCTGCCCCTGGGGCGAACTTGTTGTCAGGCTGATCACTCATAAGCCCGTTCCACCTTCTGTCGGCATCAGGAAGTCGACAATGAGCACGTCCGCCGTAGGCCAAGCGCCAAACGGGGCAAGCGCCAATCCATGGATAACTCACGACGTTGCTTGTCCGAGCACTGCACATGCTATTCAACGCCTACAAAAAAACCATCACTGCCCTGCAACACACCCTTGCCCAGCAATCCAGCCTGCTCGACGCCATTGAGCGTTCCATGGCCGTGATCGAATTCGACCTGCAAGGCACCGTGTTGCGCGCCAATGACAATTTTCTGCAAGCCATGGGCTACCGCGCCGAGCAAGTCATCGGCCAGTCGCACCGCCTGTTCTGCACGCCCGAATTTGCCCGCAGCGCGCAATACAGCCAGCTGTGGACCCAACTGCGCAATGGCCAGTTTCAGTCCGGCACCGTTGAGCGGCTGAGCAGCAATGGCCAGTCGGTGTGGTTGGAAGCCAGCTATAACCCGGTGCGTGACGAAGCGGGCACTGTGATCAAAGTGGTGAAGTACGCCTTGGACGTGACCCCACGCCTGCAGGCCGAAAGCGAGGCCAACGCCAAACTCGAAGCCATCGGCCGCGCCATGGCGGTGATCGAGTTCAACCTCGACGGCACCATCATCACCGCCAACGAGAATTTCCTTACGCGTATGGGCTACAGCCTGGCGCAGATTCAGGGCAAGCATCACCGCCTGTTCTGCACGCCGGAATCGGCCAACAGCGCGGCCTATGCCGATTTCTGGAAGCGTCTTAACCAGGGCGAACTGTTCAGCGGACAGTTCGAGCGAATCGACAAAAATGGCCAGACCGTGTGGCTCGAGGCCAACTACAACCCGGTGTACGACGCCAGCGGGCGCCTGTGCAAGGTGGTGAAGTTCGCTTCCGACATCACCGCCCGCGTGCAACAACATGCCGCCGACGCCGCGAGTGCGGCGCAGGCGTATCACATCTCCGTCAGCACCCGCGACATCGCGGAACAAGGCGCCGAGGTGATTCAGCAATCGGCCAGTGGCATGCGCGAAATTGCCGCAGACATCGACGGCTCGTCGCAACTGATCGCCAAACTGGGCGAGCGTTCGCAACAGATCACCGCCATCGTCAACACCATTCGCGGGATTGCGGATCAGACCAACCTGCTGGCCCTCAACGCGGCCATCGAGGCGGCACGGGCCGGCGAACAGGGCCGCGGTTTTGCGGTAGTGGCCGATGAAGTACGGCAACTGGCGGCCCGCACCAGCGGTTCGACCATGGAAATATCCGGCATGATCGCAATGATCCAGGAAGAGACCCGCCAGGCCATCGACAGCATGGACGGCACCCGCGACCGCGCAGCCCTCGGCGTGGACCTCGCCAACCGCGCCGGCACGGTGATCCTGCAGATTCGCCAGGGCACCAGCGAGGCGGTGCAGGCAGTGAGTGCGTTTGCCGGTGAGCGGGTCAGCAACTGACCCTGCTTGATCCGCCAAACGGTGCCAATGCCAAAGGGTGCCTAATGTGGGAGGGGACTTGCCCTAATGCCAGTCAGTTAAGCGCAGCTCCCCTGTGGGAGCGGCGGTGCGACGATTCGACTTGCCCGCGAAAGCGGTGGGTCTTCAACATCAATGTTTGCTGGGCCGACGCCATCGGGAGCAAGCCCCCTCCCACATTTTGTACAGCGTTCGGCAGACCATTTCGGTCGGCTCTCAGGCCGCCACGCTTTTGCTTTTGCTTTTGATCTGGAAGCGCCCCGTCAAACACGCTCCCACATTTGAGCTTGCTCTCACATTGGGAATTGCTGCACATCCGAGTCTGCATACCTCAGTTGGGCCTCGCTCCGGGCACGTGCTGCGCCAACTGCTCAAACAGCGTCACCACCGAACGCAACGCCCGGCAATCCGGGCGTGTCAGCAGCCATAGCGCGGTATTGTGCCCTGCCAGCGCAGGCCCCAGGGGTTGCAGTTGCGCGTCCAGTAAAAAGTCCGGCAAGGCCGCCACCCCAAGCCCGGCCCGCACCAGTTCGGTCACCGAGAGCATGCTGTTGCAGCGGTAGCTGAGGCGCACACCCGGCAGGTGTTCACGGCGCCAGGCAACGGTGGGGTGATCGGGCAGGAAATCATCCGGCGCGATCCAGTCCAGCTCGGCCAACGCGCGGCCCGCGTGCCGGCGCGCATACTCGGCGCTGGCACACACCCGATACGCCACGCTGCCCAGGTTGCGTCCGACCAGGTGCTGCGGCGGCGTCCGGGTCAGGCGCAGGGCAATGTCGGCATCGCGGCGGCTGAGGTTGGCAAAGTCATTCGACGTGCTCAGCTCCAGCGTCAGCGCCGGGTAAGCCGGCATGAACTGCGCCAATGCCGGCAGCAGCAGGCTTTGCAGCACAGAGTCGGTGCAGGTCAGGCGTACCGTGCCGCTGATCACCTCGCCGCCCTGCTCCACACCGATGCGCGCGGCTTCCAGGGCCTGCTCGGCACGTTCAGCCTGCTGCGCCAGGTTGCTTGCCAGGCCGGTGGGCAGGTAACCGGCGCGGCTTTTTTCAAACAGCGTTTGCCCCAGTGCCGCCTCCAGCCGCCGCACCGCGCGGAACACCGTGGACACATCCACCCGCAACAACGCCGCCGCCCGCGCCAGGCTACCGCCGCGCACCAGCGCCAGGATCAGGGACAGGTCGGTGTAGTCGATTTGATAGTGCGTAGCTGCATTGAGCATGTGGGAAAACGCCAATTTTGATTGCGTGAGCGCCAATCTATAGTGCGCATCAGGACACAACAAGCCATGGGATGCCTCTGATGAAAACCACCGCTCTGCACATTGCCCTGATCGGCGACTACAACCCGGATGTGATCGCGCACCAGGCGATCCCGCTCGCGCTGCAACAGGCCGCGCACACCCTGGGCCTGACGGTGCACGTCAAGTGGCTCGCCACCGACACGCTCACCTCCACGGCGCTGTTGCAGGGTTTCGACGGGTTCTGGTGCGTGCCCGCCAGCCCCTACCGCGACACGCAAGGCGCCTTGCGCGCGGTGCGTTTTGCCCGCGAACAGCGGCGCCCTTTCCTCGGCACCTGCGGCGGTTTTCAGCACGCTGTGCTCGAATATGCCCGCCATGTACTGGGCTGGGCCGATGCCGAACACGGTGAACTGGTGCCGGATGCCCAGCGTGCGGTGATCGCGCCGCTTGGCTGCGCGTTGGTGGAGGCGGTCGACACCATACGTTTGGTCCCCAACACCCGCATCGCCGATGCCTACGGCCAGCTGGATCTCGAAGAAGGCTACCGCTGCCGCTACGGCATCAACCCCGCCTTCGAAAGCGCTCTGCTGGAAGGCGACTTGATTGCCAGCGGCCACGACGCCGCCGGCGAGCCGCGCGCCGTCGAACTGCTGAACCACCCGTTCTTCGTCGCCACGCTGTTCCAGCCCGAACGTGCGGCGCTCAAGGGCACCACGCCGCCACTGGCGATGGCGCTGCTCAAGGCCTGCCAGGCGCTTTCGGCATGATCGCCAACACACCCGCGCCGCCCTACTACGCGGTGATCTTCAGCTCGCTGCGCAGCGAGGGGGACCAGGGTTACGGCCAGGCAGCCCTGCGCATGCTGGAACTGGCCCGCGAACAACCGGGGTTCCTCGGCGTGGAGTCCGCGCGCGAGGACGGGCTGGGGATTACGGTTTCGTATTGGCGCAGCGAAGCGGCGATTCTGGCGTGGAAGCAAAACGCCGAGCACACGCAGGTACGCGAGCAAGGGCGCGCCAGCTGGTATTCGGCGTTTCATACGCGCGTGTGCAAGGTCGAAAGGGCTTACGCCTTTTCAGTCTGAAATGCACACCTCTGTGGGGAGGGGCTTGCTCCCTCCCCACAATTTGATCTTTACCGGGTCAAGAAAGACCCTAAAACACCCCGCGCGCACGTTAATGTCGGTTTGGTGATAGCGCCGTTCACAATCACTTGTTAAAAAGGAAGCCTTCTCAAGTTACCTCCACGAAAGGACTTCGCTTATGCCTGTCACGTTTTCCAAGAGCGCTTTGCTGCTCGCACTGATGCTCGGTCTTGGCCAGGCGCAGGCAGCCGACTCGATCAGCCCGGCCGAGTTGGCGACAAACGAAGGCATCCCCTACCCGGCCGTCATCGCCCACCGTGGTGCGTCCTACGATGCCCCCGAATCCACCGCCGCGGCCTACAAGGTCGCGCGCGACCTGGGCGCCGACTACCTGGAAATGGACCTGCAGCGCAGCAAGGACGGCGTGCTGTTTGCCCTGCACGACAATAACCTGCAGCGCACCACCGACGTGGCTACCAAGTTCCCCGAGCGCAAAGACGCGCCGGCCAACGAGTTCACCTGGAAAGAACTGCAAACCCTCGACGCCGGCAGCTGGTTCAACGCCGCTTACCCGGACCGCGCCCGCCCGGGCTTCGTCGGCCTGAAAATCCAGAGCCTGGACGACATCATCAAGATCGCCGAAGGCAACCCGCAGCACAAACCCGGCCTGTACATCGAGACCAAGGAGCCCAAGCAATTCCCGGGCATCGAAGCCGACCTCAAAAACAAGCTGCTGGACAAGGGCTGGCTGAGCTCCGCCGGCTCCAAGCTGGGCAAGAGCAACACCGGCGTCGGCCAGGGCAAGGGCCGCGTGGTGCTGCAAACCTTCGAGGTGTCGAGCCTCAAAGAGTTGCAAAAGGAAATGCCGAACACGCCGAAGATTCTGCTGCTGTGGGTGGGTGAAGGCAGCATCGAGCCGAAATCCAAACAGACCTTCGCCGAATCCGGCGAGCCGACCAAGGCCGCCTACTACGCCAAGCAAGAGCCGAAAGACGCCGCCGAGTTCGAAAAATGGGTCGACCAGGCCAAGGACCTTGGCGCCATCGGCACCGGCCCTTCGGCCGAGCTGACCCATCACGGTGACCAGAGCTACACCGACCTGGTGAAACCGCAAATGAACAAACTGACCCACGATAAAGGCCTGCTGGTGCACGTCTACACCGTCGATGAGCCGGTGGATTTCGAAAAAGTGATGAACGCCGGTGTCGACGGCATCTTCACCAACCGCGCGGCCGAACTGCTGAAGTTCTACAAGCGCTGGCCGTCGTCCAGCGTGCAGGACCTGCTCAACGACTATAAATACTGAGGCATTGGTGTCAGTGCGCCATTAAGGATGAATTAAGTTGCGCTGGTTAATCTGGCGCCACTTAAACAGTTCACCCAAGAGGACACACCATGAAAACTTTGACTGCCCTGTTCGCTGCCACCGCCCTGACCCTGACCGCCGGTTTGGCTCAGGCGGATGTTCGTCCGGATCACATTGATGGCCTGCTCAAGTCGGGCGCCGTGATGCCTTTCGACAAGCTCAACGCAGCAGCCGTGGCAACTCACCCTGGCGCTTCGATCACTGACACTGAGCTGGACACCAAACACGGCTTCGCTGACCAGTATGTCTACGAAGTGGACCTGACCGACACCACCGGCAAGCGCTTTGAAGTGAAGCTCGACGCCAAGACCGGTGCCGTGCTGGAAAACAAGCAAGACACTTGAGTTGAATCCCCAAAAAACCGCGCCACCTTCGGGTGGCGCGGTTTTTTTTTATGGACGCAGGAAAATTCCTACTTTATTAAAGGAAATTACCCTCACGCCACCCAAGGTCGTTAAAATCCCCCGCATCGGGCAGGGAACCACGCCCTTCACGCTGCGCACAGAGGCTGCTGCATGGAACCAAAAGCTGCCGACATCGCTACCATTGGCCGGATCAGCGCCGTGCCCGCGATGCTTCAGGTCATCAGCGACATGACCGGCCTGCGCTTCGCTGCCGTGGCCAGGGTGACCGACGACACCTGGACCGCCTGCGCCGTGCTCGACCACCTGGAATTCGGCCTCGGGGTCGGCGGCGAGCTGGACCTGACCACCACTATCTGCCACGAGATCCGCGGCTCCCATGTGTCCGTGGTGATCGACAAGGCCAGCGAAGACCCGCTTTATCACGACCACCACACGCCGCGTATCTACCAGTTTGAAAGCTATATTTCGGTGCCGGTATTCCGCACCGACGGGCGTTTTTTCGGCACCATCTGCGCCCTCGACACCAACCCCGCCAACCTGCGCAGCAGCGCGATCCAATCCACCATGGAGTCGTTCGCGCGGGTGCTGTCGCTGCAGATCGAAGCCGAAGAAGCCCTGCAACATACCGAAGCGCAACTGCACGAAGAACGTGGCACCGCAGAACTGCGCGAGCAATTTATCGCGGTGCTGGGCCATGACCTGCGCAACCCCTTGTTCGCCATCAACTTCAGCGCCGAACGCCTGCTGCGCAAGCATTCATCAGCGGCCACCGACCCGCTGGTGCAGCACATTCTCACCAGCGGCCGGCGTGCTGCGCAGTTGGTCGAAGACGTGCTGGATTTCGCCCGTGGCCGCATGGGCAGCGGCATTCCGCTGCACCTGAGCGATTGCGAAGGGTTGCAGAGCGCCCTGCAACACGTGGTGTCCGAAGTGCAGAGCGTGCACCCCACGCGGGTGATTCGCGCCGATATCGGCGACCTGCGTGGCGTCCACGGCGACCGCGAGCGCCTGGCGCAGTTACTCTCGAACCTGGTGGCCAACGCCATCCATCACGGGCGCCCTGAGGGACCTGTGGACGTCACGGCGAAGATCGAGCATGGCCTCTTCACGCTCTCGGTAAAAAATTCCGGGCAGATCAGCCGGCAGGCCTTGCCTAGCCTGTTCGAGCCCTACGCGCGCCCCGTCACCGACACCCCGCAAGCAGGCCTGGGCCTGGGTTTGTATATCGTCAAGCAGATTGCCGACGCCCACGGTGGGGATCTGGAGGTATCGACCTGCGAGCATTCGGGGACGTGCTTCACCTTCATGCTGACGACGCGCTGAGCAAGTTTTCAAAGCGTCACAAAATCGTCATCCAGCCTTGCAATGATTCGCGCATGCGAACCTGTGAAACGTCCTACAGGCGCTTTCCCTGCGAGACTCCATGAACCACAGCATTGACCACAGCCACCAGGATCCCGATCTGTTTGGCCTGCTTTACGGTTTCCGTTTTCGCCCCGGTGAAAAGGGCGAACAGATCGACTCCGCCACCGCCCTGCAGGCCCTGCAACAACCGGCCGACCCCGACGAGTTTTTGTGGCTGCACCTGAACCTGGCCCACGCCGCGTGCGAACGCTGGATGCAGGCGCACCTGGATTTGCCCGAGGAGTTCTTCGAAGCTCTGCACGAGGGCTCGCGCTCCACGCGTATCGAACATGTGGACTCGGCCTTGCTGGCGGTGGTCAACGACGTGGTGTTCAACTTCAGCAGCCTGGTGTCGTCGGACATTTCCACCTTGTGGGTGTGCGCCCGCAGCCGCCTGCTGGTGAGCGCGCGCCTGCAACCGTTGCACTCGGTGGACAAGTTGCGTTCCTCGGTGAAGGCCGGTGAGGGCTTTCGCTCGCCGCTGGCGCTGCTGGTGCATTTGCTGCGCGATCAGGGCGAAGTGCTGACGCAGATCGTGCGCAAGACCAGCATCAGCGTCGACCATATCGAAGACCAGCTGCTGTCCTCGCAACTGGCCACCAACCGCGCCGAACTCGGTGCCGCGCGCCGTGTGCTGGTGCGCCTGCAACGCCTGCTGGCACTGGAGCCGGGCTCGCTGCTGCGCCTGCTCAATCGCCCGCCGCAATGGCTGCAAAAGGAAGACGTGAAGGAGTTGCGCAAATCCACCGAGGAGTTCGCGCTGATTATCAACGACCTCACGGCCCTGGGTGAACGCATCAAGCTGTTGCAGGAAGAAATCGCCGCCAATCTCAACGAGCAGAGCAACCGCACGCTGTTCACACTGACCGTGGTCACGGTGCTGGCGTTGCCGATCAACATCATCGCCGGTTTCTTCGGCATGAACGTGGGCGGCGTACCGCTCTCCCAGGACCCGGAAGGCTTCTGGATCCTGGTGGCGCTGGTGGCCACCTTCACCTTGATCGCCGGGCGCTGGGCCTTTCGCAAACGCAAAGACTACTGATTGCAATGCAATCAACTGTGGGAGGGGGCTTGCTCCCGATAGCGGTGGGTCAGTGACACATCAGTGCCTGACACTCCGCTATCGGGAGCAAGCCCCCTCCCACATGGGGTTGGCGGTGAGTTCTGGACAAGTGGCCATTTCATTCGCGTGAACACTGACCTGTTGCAGCATCTCTGTAACATTTTGTAATGATCATGGGCGACATCCTTCCTCACACAGGATGCTCCGGCATGGCCACCCCTTCACTGACTGCCTCCACCACCGCCTCACACGGCGATCCCAAACCCCGACTGGACAAGAAACCCGGCCTGATTACCGTGATCATGTTCTTCGCCGTGCTTGCCATGGGCCTGTTGTTCACCGCCTACAGCCTGATGCACGACATGAAGGAAATGGGCGCCGTTGTCACCACCTGGACGCCGTTCCTGCTGCTGGGTGTGGCGTTATTGATCGCGCTGGGTTTCGAGTTCGTCAACGGCTTCCACGACACCGCCAACGCGGTCGCAACCGTGATTTACACCAACTCGCTGCCGCCGCACTTTGCGGTGGTGTGGTCGGGGTTCTTCAACTTTCTCGGCGTGTTGCTTTCCAGCGGCGCGGTGGCATTCGGCATCATCGCCCTGCTGCCGGTCGAGCTGATTCTGCAGGTGGGCTCCTCGGCCGGTTTTGCGATGATCTTCGCCCTGCTGATTGCAGCCATCCTGTGGAACCTCGGCACCTGGTGGCTGGGTTTGCCGGCCTCCTCTTCCCACACCCTGATTGGCTCGATCATCGGCGTCGGCGTGGCGAATGCCTTGATGCACGGGCGTGACGGCACCAGCGGCGTGGATTGGGGCCAGGCGATCAAGATCGGTTATGCGCTGCTGCTTTCGCCACTGATCGGCTTCGGCTTTGCCGCGCTGCTGTTGCTGGCCCTGCGCGCCTTCGTCAAGAATCGCGCGCTGTACAAGGCGCCCAAGGGCGACGCCCCGCCGCCGTGGTGGATCCGCGGCATGCTGATCGTCACCTGCACCGGCGTGTCGTTTGCCCACGGCTCCAACGACGGGCAAAAAGGCATGGGCCTGATTATGTTGATCCTCGTCGGCACCCTGCCGATGGCCTATGCCCTCAACCGCGCCATGCCCGCCGAGCAGTCGTTGCAGTTCGCGGCGGTGGCCGAGGTGACCCAGGTGGCGCTGGTGAAAAGCGCACCGCAGCCATTGCTCGGTGACCCGCGCCCGGTCCTCTCCACCTACGTGCGCACCAAGGAGCCCACGGCGGACCTGGTGCCGGCGCTGGCCGCCCTCACCGGCCACATCGGTGACGAAGTAAAAGGCTACGGCTCCCTCGCCAAAGTCCCCGCCGAAGCGGTAGGCAACGTGCGTAACGACATGTACCTGACCAGCGAAACCATTCGCCTGATGGACAAGGGCAAGGTCGGCAACTTCGACGCCGACACCCAGGACAAGCTGCAACTGTTCAAACAGCAACTCGACAACTCCACGCGCTTTATTCCGCTGTGGGTGAAAATCGCCGTGGCCATCGCATTGGGGCTGGGCACCATGGTTGGCTGGAAGCGCATCGTGGTGACGGTGGGCGAGAAGATCGGCAAGACCCACCTGACTTACGCCCAGGGCGCATCGGCGGAAATGGTCGCGATGCTGACCATCGGCGCGGCGGATATGTATGGATTGCCGGTGTCGACCACCCACGTGTTGTCATCGGGCGTGGCGGGCACGATGGTGGCCAATGGTGGTGGGTTACAGATGCGCACCATCCGTAACCTGCTGATGGCATGGGTGCTGACCTTGCCGGCGGCGATTCTGCTGTCGGGCAGCCTGTACTGGCTGTTCACCCAACTGTTCTGACCGGACACTGTTCAAAATGTGGGAGGGGGCTTGCTCCCGATGGCGGCAGGTCAGCTACCTGAAAATTGGCTGACCCACCGCTATCGGGAGCAAGCCCCCTCCCACAGGGGTTTTCTGTGTTTCTCAGGACGTGAATAACCCGGCCATTATTTTGAGGCGCTTCTTGTAGACGCGCCGCGCCTCGAGCGCCTCTTCCAGGCTGACCGCCACAAACCCCGCCCGCTGGTTCGGCTGCATCTGTCCGATCAAGTCCAGGTCGGCACTGATCACGGTGCCGATCATGGCGTAGCCACCGCCCGACACTGCGTCGCGGTGCAGCACGATCGGCTCCAGACCCGCCGGTACCTGGATCGAGCCGATCGGGTAGCAGCTGTCGACAATGTTCGACGGATCGGAGCCGGCGCCAAACGGCTGCTCCCGTGGCTGAAAGCTCAACGCGCTGCCGCCCTTGAAGCGATAGCCGATGCGGTCGGCCTCGGAGCCCACCGTCCAGGGTTCGGCAAAAAAGCTGCTTTTCGCGCCCGTGGTCAAGCGCTCGTAATACAGCCCCGGCACCACGCGCAGGGTTATGTCGCCGCCCACCGAACGGCGCAAGGCCATCGGCAGGCTGTTGCCGACACGACCCGCGCCGCTGGCTTCGCCGACCGGCAACACATCGCCTTCCTGCAGACGCCGGCCATGGAAACCGCCCAGCGCGCCCAGGGTATAAGTGGAGCGACTGCCGAGCACCAGCGGCACATCAATGCCGCCCGCCACGGCCAGGTATGTGCGTGCGCCGGCCACGGGAAACGTGAAGCGCAGTACCTGGCCGGCGCGCACCGCAAAGGCGGTGTCCTGGTGCACCACCTCGCCGTCCAGGCGCGGTGACATCAATGCGCCGCTGAGTGCCACCAACGCGTCCTGCGTAAACTCAAGCTCAGGGCCGATCAAGGTGCATTCCAGCCCCGCCGCCCCCAGCGGGTTGCCCACCAGGTGGTTGGCCGCGCTCAGCGCGTATTGGTCTAGCGCACCCGAAGGCGGGATGCCCAGGTGGTAATAGCCTTCGCGGCCCAGGTCCTGCACGGAGGTGGCCAGGCCAGGTTTGAGCACCTTGATCATGCCAGCGCCTCCTGCAGGGTTTTCGGGTAGCCGACGGGGTCGGCGAGAAACGCGTCGAGGGAAAACTCCACCGGGCGGATGCGCAGGTCGAAGCGCCCGGCGTCCACTTCAGCCACCGCCAGGTCATAGGCAGCACGGTCAATCGGCTTGAACTGCACGATGTCGCCAGGCCGGAAGAACACCATGTGCTCCTTGAGGTAAGCCAACTGCTGCGCCGGGTCGTAGATCGGTGCCGGGGTCACCCCAAACATCTGATAACCGCCGGCGCCGCGCACCGAGTAGATGCAGCCGAAACAGCCGCCATGGCCCAGGGTCAGTTTGGGCGTGTCGGTGCGCGGGCGCAGGTACTTGGGCACCTGCAACTGCCGCGCGCGCTCGACCATCTGAAACATGAACGGCAAGCCCGCCACAAACCCGACCATCGACACAAACCACGGCGCACCGCTGTGGGCGTGGATGAACGCGTCCACATCGGCCAGGCCGTTGATGCGCGCGGCGTATTCCAGGTCAGTGCCGCTGGGGTCCTGATGACGGTCGCGAAAACGCATCAGGGTTTCATGGGTCCAGGGGTCGTTGTAGAGCACCGGAATTTCGATGATGCGCGTGTGCAGGGTGCGCTCGGCCACGGCCTGGGCCTCGGCGCTTTGCACGGCGTCGAGCAACACGTGGGGCGCGATGCGGTCGGGATCGAAGCGGATCTGGAACGAGGCGTTGGCCAGACAGATATCCAGCACGCCTTCCAGCGCCAGACGCTCCACCGCGCGGGTCACCGCCATGCCTGTGAAGAAGGCCTCCAGGGACATGCTGTCGCTGACCTCGGCGAACAGGTGTTCGTCAGCACCGAAGCTGTAGCGGATGGGGGACGTTTCAGCCATGTCTGTTCCTCTTGGAATCATTGTAGAAAGGCAGGCAAAAAAGTTAGCGGGTCGATCTTATTGGGGGGTTCTGACGTCAATACCGGCGCGGTCCAGCGCTTCACGGGTGGCTTCCACCAGTTCCAGCGCGCCGGGGGTGTCACTGTGCAGGCAGATGGAGTCGAATTCGATGAACAGGTCTTCGCCTTCCACAGTGCGCACCCACCCGCTCTGGCACGCGCGCAGCACCCGCGCCGCCACGGTGGCCGGGTCCAGCGCACGCACGTTGCGGGTAAACACGATGGAGCCGCTGAGGTCGTACTCACGGTCGGCGTAGAACTCGCGCACCACGGGTTGCCCCAGCTCCCTGGCAACGCGCCAGATCACCGAGTTGGGCATGCAGTACAGCAACAGCGTCGGCTCGATGATTTGCAGGTTTTGTACCAGCAGGCGCGCGGCTTCCTCGTCGCGGGCCAGGTGCATGTAGAGCGCGCCATGGGGTTTGATGTGCTGCAGGGTCACCCCCTGGGCCCGGGCGATTTCGCGCAGGGCGCCGAGCTGGTAGAGCATGTCGTCCACCAGTTCCTGGGCCGGCGCGTTGATATGGCGGCGGCCGAAACCGACCAGGTCGCGAAAGCCCGGATGCGCACCGATGGCGACGCCCAGCTGTTTGGCGCGCGCCACGGTGCGGCGCATGGTGCCGGGGTCGCCGGCGTGAAAGCCGGTGGCGATATTGGCCGAGCTGATATAGGCCATCAACTCCGCGTCGACGCCGTCGCCGATGGTCCAGGGGCCGAAGCCTTCGCCCATGTCTGAATTGAAATCCACTGCCTGCATCGCGTGCGCTCCGTCAAAGGGGATGCAGCGAAAGTAGGCTGCCCCTTGACCCCTTGGGAAGATCTATTATCAGATGGGGCATCTTCTGAAAATCAGATACCCCCAAGTACTGGAGAGGCAGATGTCCCTCACCCTGCGCCAGGTCCGTTACTTTGTCGCCACCGCCGAAATCGGCCAGATTTCCCAGGCGGCGATTCACTTGAACATCTCCCAATCGGCGGTCACCACGGCGATCAAGGAGCTGGAAGCCCTGCTCGGCGTGCAGTTGTTCATGCGCTCGGCCCAGGGCATGAACCTCACCGACGCAGGCCGGCACTTTCTCAACCGTGCCTATGTGATCGTGCGCAGTGTCGACGACGCGCTGAACAGTCCCTTGCCGGACCACCGCGCCAGCGGCGTACTGCGTGTCGCCGCCAGTTACACCGTGCTGGGCTATTTTTTGCCGCACCACTTGCAGCGCATGGAGCACTGGCACCCGGACGTGACCATCGAGGTGTTCGAACAGGAGCGCCAGGCCATCGAACAGGGCCTGCTCGACGGCGGGTTCGACATGGCCGTGGTGCTCACCGCCAACCTCACGCACCCGGCGATCGTCTCGGAAATCCTGTTCAACTCCGAACGCCGCCTGTGGCTGCCCAGCCATCATCCGTTGTGCGAACGGGGCGCGGTGAGCCTGGCGGACGTGGCGCAGGAGCCTTATATCCTGCTCACCGTGGACGAGGCCGAACACAGCGCCATGCGCTACTGGGAACAGGCCGGGCAGACGCCAAACGTGCGGCTGCGCACCAGTTCGGTGGAAGCGGTGCGCAGCATGGTCGCCAATGGCAGCGGCGTGGCGATCCTGTCGGACCTGGTGCACCGGCCCTGGTCGCTGGAAGGCAAGCGCATCGAAACCCTGACCGTCACCGACCCGGTAACGCCCATGAGCGTGGGCCTGGCCTGGCACCGCGAGCGCGCGTTTACCCCGGCGATGCAGGCGTTTCGCGACTACTTCCACGACGCGTTCCTGGCGCCGCAGCAGTTGTCGGCGCGGCGTTAGAGCTGCGCTTGCAGCACGCCGGCCAGCCAGTCCATGAACACCCGCACGCGCAACGGCAAATGCCGCTGCCCGGCGTACAGCAATGAAACGTCCAGCGGCGGTGCCGGGTAGTCCGGCAATACCGCCACCAGCTCACCGCTGGCCAGTTCAGCGCCGAGGCCCAGGGCTGGCACCTGAATAATCCCGAAACCGCCCAGGCATGCCGACTTGTAGGCATCGGTGCTGTTGACCGTGACCCGCCCGGCCATGGGCAGGCGCTGCACCTTGTTGCCCTGCAGGTATTCGAACCCCGCCGAGCGTGAGCCCAGTGGCCGCACGTAATGCACCAGATGGTGGTTGGCCAGGTCGGCGAGTGTGTGCGGCGTGCCAAAGCGTTGCAGGTAGGTGGCGCTCACGCAGTTGAGCATCGGCAGGCTGCACAGCCAGCGGGCCACCACACTCTGGTCCGGCTGCGCACCCACGCGCAGCACGCAGTCGAACCCTTCGGCGAGCAGATCGACCTGGCGGTCGGTGGTGCTGATTTCCAGCTCGATCAACGGGTGCGCGTGCATGAAGTCGGGCAGGCGCGGCAGGATCAGGTCCCGCGCCATCACGTTGGGCATGTCCACCCGAATACGTCCCGCCAGTTGCGCTTCATCCTGACGAAACAGCCCTTCGAGCTCCTCCATGTGCGCCAGCAGATCCTTGCTGCGCTCATACAGCACAAGGCCGTCCTGGGTCGCCTGCACCTTGCGCGTGGTGCGCTGCAACAGGTGCGCGCCGAGCAGTTCCTCCAGCGCCTGCACATGCTCGGACACGGTAGAGCGCGGCAGGCCAAGGCGCTCGCCCGCCTGGGTGAAACTCGACAACTCAGTGACCCGTACGAAGGTGCGCAGCAGTTCAAGCTTGTTCATGGATTGTTCGCCTTATCCGGCCAGTGATTCCGGTATAGCGCTGTTTATCACGTTGCGGTCGGACAAATACACTCATTCCACACCCACACGCAGAGGCACTCACCATGACCCGTAAAATTGCATTGATCACCGGCACCAGCCGTGGCCTGGGCAAAAACGCCGCCCTGCACCTGGCAGCGCAGGGCGTCGACATCATCGGCACCTATCACAGCAAGGCCGACGAGGCGCAGGCGCTGGTGACGCAGATCGAGCAACTGGGCGGCCGCGCGGCGATGCTGCAACTGGATGTGGGCCAGAGCGCCACCTTCGACGCGTTCGCTGGCGACATTGCCCGCGTGCTCAGAGATGTTTTCGCACAGGATCACTTCGATTTTCTGGTCAACAACGCCGGGATCGGCATTCACGCAAGCTTTGCCGAGACCACCGAAGCGCAGTTCGATCAGTTGCTGGCGATTCAATTCAAGGGGCCATTTTTTCTGACCCAGAAGCTGTTGCCGTTGATCCGCGACGGCGGACGCATCCTCAACGTGTCCAGCGGCCTGGCGCGCTTCAGCCTGCCCGGTTACGCCGCCTATGCCGCGATGAAAGGCGCGATGGAAGTGCTCACCCGCTACCAGGCCAAGGAACTCGGCACCCGTGGCATCAGCGTCAACATCCTCGCCCCCGGCGCCATTGAAACCGACTTCGGCGGCGGCGCCGTGCGCGACAACGCCGGCCTCAACGCCATGGTCGCCAACAACACCGCCCTGGGCCGCGCCGGCTTACCGGATGATATCGGCGGCGTCATCGCCAGCCTGCTGGCCGACGGCAGCGCATGGATCACCGGGCAACGTATCGAGGCGTCGGGTGGCATGTTTTTGTAGGAACCTGTCGCGCAACACGTCGTAGCCCCAGTGATACACATAGGTGTACGGCAGAAAAAACAGCAGCACGCCAATGTCGAGCATCAGGGCCTGCAGCAGGCTGATCTTCATCCACGCGGCAATCAACGGCACGGCCACGATGATCAGCCCGCCTTCGAACATCAGCGCGTGCAGCACGCGAGTCCAGGCGCCGCCGGCGAGTTGCAGGCGCAACGTAAGGCGGTCGAACAGGCTGTTGAAGATGATGTTCCAGGTCAGCGCCAACAAGCTCATGCCCAGGGTCACCGCGCCCATTTCCAGCGCCGGTCTGCCGGTGATCCATACCAGTAACGGCGTACAGATCAACAAGGCCAGGCCCTCGAAACCGAGGGCCTGGCAAACGCGTTCAGTGATCGATTTGGTAGGGTTCATGGCCCGGCTCCGTGATTGACGACGGTTGCCATGCTCACCCGCCACACCGATACTTCATAACCAATAACCATCGACCAAGGCGATACCTCATGGCCTCTCACGAAGTGCTGCAGGCGTTTGTTCAGGCCGCCACCCAGGGCTCTTTTTCAGCGGCGGCGCGCAAGCTGGGCAAGAGCCAGTCGACCATCAGCGCGGCGGTGGCGAGCCTGGAGATTGACCTGGATGTGGTGCTGTTCGACCGCAGCAGCCGCAAGCCCACGCTGACCGCGGCCGGGCATGTGCTGCTGCAACGGGCGGAACAGGTGCTGGAGGCCAGCAGCCGCCTGCAACTGGCGGCGAGTCAACTGGCACAGGGCCTGGAGCCGAAGGTGACGATTGCCATGTCGGACACCTACCAGTCGCCGCGCTTCGAAACCGCAATCCTCGCCTTTGCCGAACGTTACCCGGACCTGGAGCTGGAATGGCTGATCGCCGAATGCGATGACCTGGTCGACCTGGTGCAAAGCGGCCGCGCGCACATGGCGTTTATCGAGCAGCAGGACGTCTACCCGCCCGACCTCACCAGTTCGCCGGTGCAGGAGCGCACCGAAACCGCATTGTTCGTGTCACCGCAGCACGCCCTGGCGAGCCTTGCGCAGGTGGACCCACAGCGCTTGAAACAGCACCGCGAACTGCGCCTGGCGAGCATCGTCAAACCCTACGACAACCGCGCGGCCGGGCGCGTGTGGTCGGCCGCCAGTTACCTGATGCTGATGGAAATGGCGCAACTGGGGTTCGGCTGGGCCCCCCTGCCCCGCTGGCTGGTGGAGCGCTTCGGCAATGCCAGCCTGGTGGAACTCAAGGTACGCGGCTGGCCGCGTTCGGTGGCGATCGACGCGTTATGGTCACGGCAACGACCACCGGGGCCGGCAGGGAGCTGGTTGCTGGGGCAGATGCTTGACTGAGCCCTTTCAGACAAAGGGCATTTGCGTGTGACCAGCAGGCTTGTTGTGGTGGTGGCGAGCGGGCTTGCCCGCGTTGGGGTGCGAAGCAGCCCCAAACCATACTCCTCGTAGTGTCAGGTACACCGCGTTTTCCTTGATTGGGGGCGCTTCGCACCCCAACGCGGGGCAAGCCCGCTCGCCACAGGAGTGATCTTCTTTGTCTGGGCGATCAGGGAAGGCGTTAAACTGCTTTCCTCACTGCGCCGTTCGGTTTTCCCTATGCAAACCCGCCTTGTTTCCTACGAAGCGCTGACTGCTGTGCAACAGCAGCAACTGCGCGACATCGAAGTTCACCCCGAGCAACTGCCGTTTTCCGGTGACATGTACTGCGCCCTCAATACGCTGCTGGTCAACCCCAGCCCTGGCGTGAAGGGATTTGCCCTGCTGGCCGACGAGATTCCCGTTGCCTTCCTGCTGCTCAAGCGCCCGCCCTGCCTGCCCCAATGGGCCGATGAACACAGCGCGACGCTGCACGCGTTGCAGGTGGATCGGCGCCAGCAAGGGCGCGGGTTTGGCAAGGCTTGCCTGCTGGCGTTACCCGCTGTGGCCATTGAAACCTGGCCGCAGATCAAGGCACTGGAATTGTCGGTGGACAGTGACAACGTCGCGGCGATGGGCCTGTACCTGCGGGCGGGGTGGGTGGACAGCGGGGAGGCGTACAAAGGGCGGATCGGGTATGAGCGCAGATTGCGCCGGGCGTTTGGTCGCGAGAGTCTTGACTGATACTAAATGTCACGTATACATGACTTATCCAATTCAAAGTAATGAATACGTGACATGGACACTTCTGTTATCGCCGAGCGCTTCGGCAACCAAATCCGCACCATGCGCCTCAATCGCGGTTACACACAGGCCGATCTGGCCAAGCTGGCCGGTGTAACCCGACAAAAACTGATCGAAATTGAAAAAGGCAGTCTCTCGGTTTCCATGAATGCCTTTGCACGCGTAATGGCGGCTTTGGGCAGCGAGATCAAACTGGTGCCGGTGACCCTGCCGACCCTTGAAGAACTGGAGGATATATTCAGTGAATAACCTCGCACTGCGTGTTCATACCCCTCAAGGCGACAGCGGCAGCGTGCGGGCAAGTACTGAAGACTATGTGTTCCGCTATGCCGACAACGCGCATGCGCAGAGCGCAATAAGCCTGTCGATGCCCGTGCGAGCGGACGAATATCGCCGCAGAGGCCTGCACCCCATCTTCCAGATGAACCTGCCCGAAGGTTATGTGCTGGAGCAATTGCGTAATCGCCTGGCCAAAACGGTAAAAGTCGACCCGATGTTGCTGCTAGCGCTTTCAGGAGGCAGCGCACCGATTGGCCGGGTTTTCGTGTCTTGTGATCAAGTAAATGAACTGATCCAGCGCAACAGCACACCTGCCACCGGAGAAAACCTCGACGAAATCCTGGCCTGGGACGGCGCGGAAGATCTGTTCGCGAACCTGGTGGACCGCTACATCCTGCGGGCCGGCATATCTGGCGTTCAACCCAAAGTGCTGGTGCCGGAGAAACCCCGAACGCCCGAACAGAGATTTACCTCAAAAACCGACGACCTGATCATCAAGAGCGGACGCGACGAGTTTCCAGGGTTGGCCATCAATGAATACCTGTGCATGTCGATTGCCCGAGACGCGGGTCTGCCGGTGCCACCGTTCTATCTGTCGCAGAACCACAAACTGTTCATCATGCGGCGCTTTGACCGGGACGCTCAGCTCAACCCGCTCGGCTTCGAAGACATGACCTCATTGATGGGCCTGTCTGCCGAGCAGAAGTACACCAAAAGCTACGCCGCCATGGCCAAGGCCGTCCGTGTGTTCTGCGCGCCGGAATATCAACGCAGTTCGCTCGATCAATTATTCGACAGCGTGGCGCTGAGCTGCATCGTCGGCAACGGCGATGCTCACCTGAAAAACTTCGGTGTGCTCTACAGTGACCCGATGAAATCGGACACGCGGCTGGCACCCGCGTACGACATCGTCAACACCACAGCCTACCTCCCCGACGACTCACTGGCGCTGGACCTCAACGGCAACAAATCTCTGTTTGCTTCGCGCCTGGGCATCCTCGAATTTTCCAGGACATGCGAAGTCGACAAACCTGAAGCGCGTATTCAGGCGCTGCTTCAAACCCTCGAACAGGTACTCAAGCGCGAAGACGAGTACTGCCGCTTGGTGCCAGCTGTCGCACAAGCGATACGACAATCTGCGCAGGCCTATCAAAACAGCTTCGGGGGCTAAGCAGCCCCCGATTCGGGTTATCAGGCCTTCTGCCCAACCGGCAACCAGACCTCTACCGTGCCGGTGCCCTTGCGCCCGTCAAAGTCCGCGCTGTAGCGCTCGAAATCCGCCCCCACGACCTTGTAGCCCGACTGCGGCAGCCATTCGAACATGATGCGCTCGTACGTCTGTGCCAGTGCCTGCACCGGCCCGTGATGGGCGAACACGGCGTAGTTGAGCGGCGCGATCTCGATGGATTCGAAGTTGCCGGGCACATCGCCTTTGGTGGGTACTTCAACACCGGCCATGTAGTCGAATTCGCCATGGTGCGCGTTATGACACACGCCATAGGTCACCCCGCCGACGCGCTTGCCGATGTCCTTGATGCAGGTGTCGAACAGCTCCCACAGGCGCGGGATGTCACCGACGGTGGCCTTGGAATAACGCCCTTTTACGCCCGCAATCACCATGGCCCTGCCCGCTTCCATGCGTGGCTCCAACGGTTGTTTTGTCTGCTGATCCATACGAACAGTCTCCTTCTTATGAGGGAACAAACCCGCGTCGAGTATAGGGGTATATCGGCGCCCTGCTCCATGCAGAAATTTTTCCCACGCGTATGGACAACTGGCCATCATCGACCGTATTGTCTGCCGCAGGCCACCGCAGTGGCCAACGTCGCTCGGACGGTTCCGGGCGCTTACGTACTTCGAGGCAACAATGGCCGACCAAGGTTCGCCGCGCCGCTTTGCGCGCATAGATCGACTCCCTCCCTATGTTTTCAATATCACTGCCGAGCTGAAGATGGCTGCGCGTCGGCGCGGCGAAGACATCATCGACTTGAGCATGGGTAACCCTGACGGCCCCACCCCCCCGCACATCGTGGAGAAAATGGTCACCGTCGCCCAGCGTGAAGACACCCACGGCTACTCCACCTCTAAAGGCATTCCGCGCCTGCGCCGGGCCATTTCGCGCTGGTACAAGGACCGTTATGACGTGGACATCGACCCCGAGTCGGAGGCCATCGTCACCATCGGTTCCAAGGAAGGCCTGGCGCACCTGATGCTGGCCACCCTGGATCAGGGCGACACCGTGCTGGTGCCCAACCCGAGCTACCCGATTCACATCTACGGTGCGGTGATTGCCGGCGCCCAGGTGCGTTCGGTGCCGCTGATTCCGGGCGTGGACTTTTTCGCCGAGCTGGAGCAGGCCATCCGTGGCTCGATCCCCAAGCCGAAGATGATGATCCTCGGCTTTCCGTCCAACCCGACCGCGCAGTGCGTGGAGCTGGACTTCTTCGAACGGGTGATCGCCCTGGCCAAGCAGTACGACGTGCTGGTGGTGCATGACCTGGCCTACGCCGATATCGTCTACGACGGCTGGAAAGCGCCGTCGATCATGCAGGTGCCCGGCGCCAAGGACATTGCGGTGGAGTTTTTCACCCTGTCCAAGAGCTACAACATGGCCGGCTGGCGCATCGGTTTCATGGTGGGCAACCCGGAACTGGTCAACGCCCTGGCGCGGATCAAGAGTTACCACGACTACGGCACCTTCACCCCGCTGCAAGTGGCGGCGATTGCCGCGCTCGAAGGCGACCAGCAGTGCGTGAAGGACATCGCCGAGCAGTACCGCCAGCGCCGTAATGTGCTGGTCAAGGGCCTGCATGAGCTGGGCTGGATGGTCGAGAATCCCAAGGCGTCGATGTACGTATGGGCGAAGATCCCCGAGGCGTATGCCGCCATGGGCTCGCTGGAGTTTGCCAAGAAATTGCTGCTGGAGGCCAAGGTGTGTGTGTCGCCGGGCATCGGCTTTGGCGAGTATGGCGATGACCATGTGCGCTTTGCGCTGATCGAGAACCAGGACCGGATTCGCCAGGCCGTGCGCGGGATTCGCGGGATGTTCAGGGCGGATGGGTTGGTTGCCAGGGCCTGAATTCAATGCTGTAACAACGGTGGGAGGGGGCTTGCTCCCGATGGCGATGGATCAGTCACCAGATGCAGTGACTGACACTCTGCCATCGGGAGCAAGCCCCCTCCCACATTGGATTGGGCTCACACCGTTGTTTTGCGGTGTGGCTTACACCACCAGCGACAACAACATGATGAAGATCAGCGCCACCACCGACAGGATGGTCTCCATCGCCGTCCAGGTCTTGAACGTCTCCACCACGGTCATGTTGAAGTACTGCTTGACCAGCCAGAACCCCGCATCGTTGACGTGAGACAGGATCAACGAACCTGCTCCCGTCGCCAGCACCAGCAGCTCACGGTTGACCCCCGGGATCATGCCCACCACCGGCACCACAATGCCCGCGCCGGTAATGGTCGCCACGGTCGCAGAACCAGTGGCCACACGAATCACCGCCGCCACCAGCCAGGCCAGCAGGATCGGGTTGATCTGCGCGCTCACCGCCATATGGCCGATCACGTCGCCCACGCCGCTGGTCACCAGCATCTGTTTGAAGCCACCGCCGGCGCCGATGATCAGGATGATCGCGGCGGTCGGTGCAAGGCTGGCGTCGAGCAGCTTGAGGATCTGTTTGGCGTGGATGCCCTGGCGATGGCCAAAGGTGTACAGCGACAGCAGCAGCGCCAGCAACAGCGCAGTGATCGGGTGACCGATCATGTCCATCCAGTTGCGCACCACATGGCCGTCCGGCAGGCCGATGTCGGCGAAGGTCTTGAGCAGCATCAGGAAGACCGGCAGCAGCACGGTGACCAGCGTGATGCCGAAGCTCGGCAGGGTTTTCGCTTCCGGCTCGCGGGCCAGTTGGTCCACCAGTTCCTGGGACGGGTTGCCCGGAATGTACTTGGAAATGAACGTACCGAAGATCGGCCCAGCGATGATGGCCGTCGGCAGCGCAACGATCAGGCCGTACAGGATGGTCTTGCCGATGTCCGCACCGAACACGCCGATGGCCAGCAGGGGCCCCGGGTGCGGCGGCACCAGACCGTGCACCGCCGACAGGCCGGCGAGCAACGGGATACCGATCTTGATCAGCGACACGCCGGTGCGCCGCGCGACGATGAATACCAGCGGAATCAGCAGCACGAAGCCGATCTCGAAGAACAGCGGGATGCCCACCAGGAACGCGGCGAACATCATCGCCCACTGTACCTTTTCCTTGCCGAAGGCGCGGATCAGGGTCTGCGCGATCTGATCGGCGCCGCCGGATTCGGCCATCATCTTGCCGAGCATGGTGCCCAGCGCAAGGATGATGCCGACAAAGCCGAGCACTCCGCCGAAACCGTCCTGGAAGGCCTTGATGATCTTGTCCACGGGCATGCCCGAGGTCAGGCCGAGAAAGCCGGCCGCGATGATCAGTGCAATGAACGGGTGCACCTTGAATTGGGTGATCAGTACGATCAACCCGATGATAGTGACCACTGCATCAAGCAGCAGGTAGGACTCGTGGGACATGCCAAACATGGGGGGTCTCTCCTGTTTGTTGTTGTTATTAAAGCGGGTGTTGAATTTCCTGCCGGGGATAGCGCTATCTCTTCCGGCAAAAAATCAATGAGTAGGTTCAAAACCGTGCTTGAGCCACCAGGCATTGGTTTGCTCGGCCAGCGCTTCGACGCTGTCTTCGCTGGCGTTGAGGGCCAGGGTCAGCGGCTCGCCTTTGGGCGACTCAAGGGTGGCGAACTGGCTGTCGATCAAGCTGGCCGGCATGAAATGGCCGGGGCGATGGGACACGCGGTCGGCGGCCACCGCACGGGTCAGCTCCAGAAACACGAAACCCAGGCCCGGCGCGGCTTCGCGCAGGTGGTCGCGGTATTTTTTCTTGAGGGCCGAACAGGTGAGCACGGGATGCTCGCCGGCCTTGAGCGAACGGCGCAGCTCATCGCAGAGGATGTCGAGCCAGCCGGCGCGGTCGTCGTCGTTGAGGGGGTGGCCGGCGCTCATCTTTTCGATGTTCGCGGCAGGGTGAAAGCTGTCGCCTTCGATGGCGGTGGCGCCGTTCAGGCGGCACAGGGCCTCGCTGACGCTTGACTTGCCACAGCCGGAAACACCCATGATGACCAGGGCGGTAACAGGTTGACTCATGAAACACCTCAGGACGCAGATAGCGCTACCTTTGCACGCTGTAAGGCTAGTGCAAAAACAGGCTTTTCCCGCGCCGTCTTGTCTTTTTTTATGGAGTGACGCGTGCATCCGTTCCAACTGACTTGCTTGTAGCACTGAACCGGATCAGGCAACCCAGGGTTCAATCATTTGCAGCCCTTCGGAGACAGCGCTACCTTAGTGCCTCGATTTTTGTTTGGCAAGCCGCCTGATGACCTCCAAGAACGATAAGAATACGCGCACCACGGGTCGCCCGACCCTCAACGAAGTCGCCCGTCTGGCCGGCGTCAGCCCGATCACCGCCTCGCGCGCCCTGCGTGGCATCAGCAGCGTGGCCACGGAACTGGCCGAAAAAGTGCGGCAGGCCGCCGCCGAGCTCAACTATGTGGTCAACCCCGCCGCCCGCGCCCTCGCCTCGGCCCAGAGCCATTCGGTGGTGGTGCTGGTGCCGTCGTTGTCCAACCTTTTGTTTATCGAAACCCTCGAAGCCATCCATCAGGTGCTTAGGCCCAAGGGCTTCGAAGTGCTGATCGGCAACTCCCACTATTCGCGCGACGAAGAAGAAAACCTGCTGCGCAACTACATGGCCTACCAGCCACGCGGCCTGCTGCTGACGGGTTTTGATCGCACCGAAAGCGCGCGACGAATGGTCGAATCCAGCAACGTACCCTGCGTGTACATGATGGACCTGGACCCCAATGCCGGGGTGAATTGCGTGGGGTTCTCGCAACTGGCGGCGGGCGAAACGGCCGCCGCGCATTTGCTGTCCCGGGGGCGCAAACGCCTGGCCTATATCGGCGCACAGCTGGACCAGCGCACCCTGCTGCGCGGCGAAGGTTTTCGCCGGGCGCTGCAACAGGCTGGCCTGTACGACCCGGCGCTGGAAATACTGACACCGCGCCCATCTTCCGTGGGCCTGGGCGGCGAACTGTTCCTGCAGTTGCTGGCGGCGCACCCCGACGTGGATGCGGTGTTCTTCGGCAACGACGACCTGGCCCATGGCGCGCTGCTCGAAGCCATGCGCCACGGCATTCAGGTGCCAGGGCGAGTGGCGGTGCTGGGGTTCAACGACTTGCCGGCGTCCTCGTTCATGGTGCCGCGCCTGAGCAGCATCAGCACGCCACGCGAAGCGATCGGCCGGCGAGCAGCGGAGCATTTGTTGACGATCATGGCGGGTAATCGGATTGCCAAACCGGTGGTGGATATGGGGTTTGAGTTGCAGGTGAGGGAGAGTACGTAGGAGGCCTGTAGGAATGGGCTGACATTGCGGTAAGCACCTTGCTCCGTTGCCTACGCTTACGTCAGAATCCGCCGGCTTGTGCGCCAGGGTTGGGCTGTCTAAGGTTTGTCCGTCGCCGAATTTCTCGGTGGTCGGGTTTAGTAGCCCGAATTCCTTTGCACAATATGCACAGGCCCATTATGGCGGCTGTGCGTAGGGCGCCCTCGGGCGCGCCGGGTTTTGTGCGGGATTACCGGTCTACTAACCTGCGTACAGCTGCCACCTCTCGTTTAGTAGCGATGCGGGCGCCGGCAAAAAATCAGGTACTTAGCCATGCAAAGTGTCAATCCCCCGCATACGCTCTTCACCCTCGTCCCCGATATTTCCACCGAATCCCTGCTGACCAACAGCTACGAAACCGTATGCTCCGTCAGCACCCTGCTGCTCGACCTGTCCGATGACCTCACGGGCAAACACCGCGATGTTGCGCTCGCCATTCATCAACTGAGTGAGCTGAGCGTATTGCTGGTGGGCAAAGCGATGGATCAACACATGCCACGCACTTGAAAGCCGGCCCCAATAAACGGTGCAGCGCTGTGCCAAGCAGACTTGTCGTGGCGAGCGGGCTTGTTGTGGCGAGCGGGCTTGCCCCGCGTTGGGGTGCGAAGCGCCCCCAATCAAGCAAAACGCCGTGTACCTGATACGGCTCAGCGCCTGGTTTTGGGGCTGCTGCGCAGCCCAACGCAGGACAAGCCTGCTCGCCACAGGGAATCTGCGCTTAACTGAACGGCATTAGGGCTTGCCCCGCGTTGGGGCGCGAAGCGCCCCCAATCGAGCAAAACGCGGTGTACCTGATACGGCTCAGCGCCTGGCTTTGGGGCTGCTGCGCAGCCCAACGCAGGACAAGCCTGCTCGCCACAGGGAGTCTGCGCTTAACTGAACGGCATTAGGGCTTGCCCCGCGTTGGGCTGCGAAGCGCCCCCAATCGAGCAAAACGCGGTACACCTGATACGGCTCAGCGCCTGGCTTTGGGGCTGCTGCGCAGCCCAACGCAGGACAAGCCTGCTCGCCACAGGGAATCTGCGCTTAACTGAACGGCATTAGGGCAAGCCCGCTCGCCACATATTATGGACTGTGCTCGCCTCGCATCCCCTGCTAGATTGGCCATTCTCAATTGCCAGGGGCGCACCATGGGGCATTCGCTGAAAATCTTGGGCCGCACGTCTTCCATCAATGTGCGAAAAGTACTCTGGACGTGCCAGGAACTGGGCATCGACTACGTGCGTGAGGACTGGGGCATCGGCTTCAAGCCCACCCAATCCGCTGAATTCCTTGCCCTCAATCCCAATGCGCAGATACCGGTGATGATCGACGACCACGGCGTGCTGTGGGAGTCCAACACCATCTGCCGCTATCTCGTGGGCCTTTACCAGCGCCATGACCTGTTGCCCATCGAGCCGGCACCGCGCGCCCGGGTGGAGCAATGGATCGACTGGCAAGCCGTCGAACTCAACCGCGCCTGGGGCGCTGCCTTTACCGCGCTGGTGCGCAACAACCCGGAGGGTCTGGATGCGACACAAATCGCCGCCGCCGTGCAGGTGTGGAACGACAGGATGGGCATTCTCGAACAACAGTTGGCGAACACCGGTGCCTACGTGGCCGGCAATGAGTTCACCCTCGCCGACATCCTGATCGGCCTGTCGGTCCATCGCTGGCAGATGACGCCAATGCAGCGCCCGCACTATCCCGCCGTCGCGGCGTACTACCAGCGCCTGGCCCGGCACGCGGGCTTTCACACCTTCGCCCTGGACGGTCACAACTGAAAAAACAGGGGCGACACGCGTTAAGTTGTAAGTAAACGTGTTTAGCTTGACGCTGAATGCCATTCCTTACCGCTCATCAAGGGGTCCCTCATGTCGACACTCACCGCCTCTTCCACGGACGGCATCGATCCGGTCCGGGCCGCCCATATCAGTGCGCGCATCGACCGCCTTCCTCCCGTTGCGACTATTTGGCGCCTAGTGGCGTTGCTGTCGATTGGCGGTTTTTTCGAGCTGTATGACCTGTTCCAGACCGCCTACATCAGCCCAGGCCTGATCAGCGCCGGCTTGTTCCACATCGGCAGCGAAGGCGTGTTCGGCTTCTCCGACCAGGCCGCCTTCGCAGCGGCGACGTTTCTCGGCCTGTTCTTCGGCGCCAGCCTGCTCAGCCCCATCGCCGACCGCTACGGGCGCCGCGCGATCTTTACTTTCGCGCTGGTCTGGTACACCGTCGCCACGGTGTTGATGGGCCTGCAGACCTCCGCCCTGGGCATCATTTGTATGCGCTTTCTGGTGGGCATTGGCTTGGGGATCGAGCTGGTGACCATCGACGCCTACCTCTCGGAGCTGGTGCCCAAGCGCATGCGCAGTTCGGCGTTTGCCTTTGCGTTTTTCATTCAGTTTCTGTCGGTGCCGACCGTGGCGTTGATGTCGTGGTGGCTGGTGCCCCAGGCGCCGTTTGGCATTGCCGGATGGCGCTGGGTGGTGCTGAGCAGTGCGGTGTTTGCGCT
The DNA here is from genome assembly GCF_017832155.1 of Pseudomonas sp. PvP025. NCBI lineage: Bacteria > Pseudomonadati > Pseudomonadota > Gammaproteobacteria > Pseudomonadales > Pseudomonadaceae > Pseudomonas > Pseudomonas sp. PvP025. The sequence goes on from NZ_JAFIBJ010000001.1 coordinate 2,726,442, forward strand.
GTTTATCTGGCAACTGCGCAAGCGCCTGCCGGAGTCGCCGCGCTGGCTGGCGCAGCAAGGTCGGTTCGACGAAGCCGGCGCCATCATGGACAACCTTGAAGCGCGCTGCCGCAAAGATCACGGTAACCCCCTGGATGAACCGGAACCCGAGGCGGTCAACGTGCAGGGCAATGGCCGGTTCGCCGATATCTGGCAACCGCCCTACCGCCGCCGTGCGCTGATGCTGATCGTGTTCCACGTATTCCAGGCCATCGGTTTTTTCGGCTTTGGCAATTGGCTGCCAGCGCTGCTGTCGGGCCAGGGCGTCAGCGTGACCCACAGTCTGTTGTATGCGTTCATCATCACCCTCGCCTACCCGCTGGGGCCGCTGCTGTTCGTGAAGGTGGCCAACCGCTTTGAAAACAAGTGGCAGATTGTCGGCTCGGCCATGGGCGCGATGATCTTCGGCAGCCTGTTCGCCTTGCAGACCAGCGCGGTGGGGCTGATCTTCTGCGGCGTGATGATCACCTTCTGCAACGCCTGGCTGAGCTACAGCTACCACTCGTATCAGGCCGAACTGTTCCCGACCAATATTCGCGCGCGGGCGGTCGGCTTCTGCTACTCGTTCAGCCGCTTGTCGACAGTGTTCAGCAGCCTGTTGATCGGTTTTATCCTCGAACACCTGGGCACTCCGGGGGTGTTGGCGTTTATCGCCAGCAGCATGCTCATCGTAATGATCACCATCAGTTGGTTCGGGCCGCGTACGCGCAACCTGACACTGGAAAACATCGCCCATTGACGGCAAGGGTTGGCCGTCGACGGGCCATCGGTTGCCGCGACAGCGGCCCGAGGCCCAATAAAACGCGCACGGCGCACGCGGCACGCTATTTGCTCCAGTGTTCGTACTGAACACTTGCGCAGGTGACCGATCATGCTGGTTAACAACAACACCCAGGCCGTATCGAACGTCCAACAGGTCAATCGGCCCGACATGGACCCGGCCAATGCGGCCGCCAGCACCCTGTACAGCGGCGTGCTGGCAGCAACGCAGCCTGCCTTGACCCTGCCGGCCGCGCAGAAGGATCTGGACAAGGCGAGCGGGCGTATTGACGAGGCGTTTGCCAAGACCCGTGTGCAGCTCCAAGCCTCGGCGCCCGCCTCCGGCACGCGCGCGGAACTCACCGAGTACATGAGCAAATCCCCGGGCGAACGCATTCGTGAGCAGTTGCTCAAGGAACAGGGGTTGACCGAAGAGCAGGCGCAGGCGCTGCCGCAGGAAAAACAGGACGCGATTTCCAGGGAAGTGGCTGCACGGTTGAAGGAACAGCAGCAGGTGGCGTCGACCACCGCGCCGGCTGAGCCGGTAAAACAGGCGCTGGCGGCCCTCTAATCAAGCATTCAAATGTGGGACGGGGCTTGCTCCCGATTGCAGTGTGTCAGTCGTCAAAGATGTTGACTGAACCACCGCTATCGGGAGCAAGCCCCCTCCCACATTGGCTTCTCTTTCACCGAGTATCGCCTTTCACATGGGTTTTCATGTGTGGATGAGTTACTGCAATTGCAACGTCGAGTTGAATTGACCGATCGCGTCCACCACGTGCCGTGAGCCTTCCTGGATTTCCAGGATCACCTGCCCGGCCTCGTTGGCCAATTCCACGCCGAGCCCCGTACGGTTCAAGCTCGACTGCATACTCGATACCGCGCTCGCCGACAGGTCGTGGTTCTTGCGCACCACCTCGACAATCTCCAGCGTCGCCTGGCTGGTGCGCGCGGCAAGGCTGCGTACTTCGTCGGCCACCACCGCAAAACCGCGCCCATGCTCACCAGCGCGGGCGGCTTCGATGGCGGCGTTGAGCGCCAGCATGTTGGTCTGCTCGGCGATGCTGCGGATGGTCTGCACGATGGTGCCGATGATCTCCGATTGCTTGTTCACCGCGTCGATGCTCACGGCGGCCTGGTTCAGGTCGTGGGAAATGTCTTCGATAATCTGCACCGTCTGCTGCACCACCTGCGAGCCCTTGCGCGCGCAGACGTCGTTTTGCACCGAGGTGGCGTGGGCCGAATCGGCAGCGGTGCGCAGGCTGGTGACCTGGTCGGTGATGTCGCTGGCAAATTTCACCACTTTGTACAACCGACCGCTGGCGTCGAAGATCGGGTTGTAGGAAGCCTCCAGAAACAGCGTCTTGCCGTATTTGTTCTTGCGCTCAAAACGGTGCGAGTGATACTCGCCCCGGTTGAGCGAGGCCCAGAACGCCTTGTAGGCCGGTGACTCAACCTCCTCACGGTGACAAAACAGGCTGTGGTGCTGGCCGACGATTTCACCCAGCGAGTACTGCACCGTGCTCAGGAAGTTATCGTTGGCGTTGAGGATCTGCCCCTGGGGCGTGAACTCGATCATCGCCATGGAGCGACCGATCGCATCGATCAGGCTTTGGTTTTCGTGTTCGCGGTGGACCCGCGCGGAAATATCCGACGCCACTTTGATCACGCTGAGCACCCGCTGCTCGTCGTCCAGCACCGGCATGTAGCTGGCTTCGAGCCAGACCTCCTCGCCGCGTTTATTCAGACGCATGAAGGTGCCGCTGATGGCTTCTCCCCGCGCCAGGTCGCGCCAGAGCGTGGCGTAGGCCTCGGTGTGGGTGTAGGCCTCTTCGCAGAACAGCCGGTGATGTTTGCCGCGAATGTCTTCCACGCTGTAGCCCATGGCTTTGCAGAAGTTGTCGTTGGCATCGAGGATCACCCCCGCGGGATCGAATTCGATCATGGCCATGGAGCGGCCGATGGCGGCGAGTTTGGCGTTGGACTCGGTGAGGGCGCAGGAGAAACGCTGAATCTCGAGCAGGTCGGATTTGTGGTGGAGGTTGAACATGGTCGGATCTCCCTGATTCCCGGCGCTGAGGGGCGCATTCCATTCGAATGAGCATAGCCACGACCAGGCGCTATGCAAGGCGACAGTGCCGGGACGAACGCTCAGGGCGCTTTGAAGACTGCTTGCTGAACATCGACCTTTTTCGGAATCAGGCGGTTGGCGAAAAACAGCTCGGCGGTACCTTGCTGGGTAGCGATGTCGGCGGCTGTCAGCGGGCGGATCGGCGTGGGTGAGCGGTGCTCGAAGTAACGCTTCACCACGGCCGGCGGCAGGCCCAGGGTCTTGGCCATCAGCGCGATACTTTCCTGCGGCTGGTCCAGGGACAAGCGCTGCGCCTTGCCCAAGGTTTGAATGATTGTGGCGATGGCATGGGGGTGCTGCTTGGCGAACCGGCTGCTGACCACGAAGAAACTGCCCGCCGGGTTGAGCCCCTGCCCGTCGCCCAGCACTCGGGCAGAACCGTCGACCACGGCGGCCGAGTAGTAAGGGTCCCACACCACCCAGGCGTCCACCTTGCCCTGTTCAAACGCGGCACGGCCATCGGACGGCGACAGGTACACCACGTTCACGTCCTGCCACTGCAACCCGGCACGCAGCAGGCTCTTGAGGAACAGGTTGTGAGCACTGGAGCCCTTGAGCAATGCAACACGTTTGCCCTTGAGCTCGGCCACGCTGTGCAGCGTGCTGGCCTTGGGCACCAGAATCGCTTCGGTCTTGCCGTCATTGCGCTCGACGGCGATGTATTGCAGGTCGATGCCGGCGGCCTGGGCGAAGATCGGCGGGATGTCGCCGATATTGCCAATGTCCAGGCTACCGGCATTGAGCGCTTCCATCAGCGGCGGGCCGCCGAGAAATTCGACCCATTGCACCTGGGTGCCCGGCAGCGCCGCTTCGAAAAGCTTGTGCTCACGGGCCAGCACCATGCTCACCGAGCCTTTCTGATAGCCCACACGCAAAGTCTCTGGCTCATCAGCCAGTGCCGTTTGGGCCAGCAACGTCAGCGCCAGCAACGAGCCCGCCAGCAGGTATTTTAGTGGTTTCATGGGTAGCCTCTTGATGATCCATTGGGGCGATCCTAACAAGCAGACTTATTCTTTAATAATATTTAAAACTCACCGATATATGATTAAAAGGAATATAAACCTTGATGGATTAACCCATAACCGAACGCGCTTATAATCCTCGCCCCCTGATCACGCGCGCCTGAACACCATGTCCGAAGTGTCCATCCAATTGCTGAGCGAACCGCTCTGGCCGCTGCTGAACAAGTTTTACCGCGCCCACGGTTCATCGATGAAAGCGCTCAAGGGCGGTCGATTATGGGTGGCGCGTGACGCCGAGATCGTCGCCGGGCTATGCCTGACGCCGGTGGTGGGCGGGCACTGGCTGACGGGGCTGTTCGTCGACCCGGCGTATCGCGGGCAAGGGCTGGCGGCGCGGCTGGTTCTGCGCGCAGTGCAACCGGTGGAGGGCACGGTGTGGCTGTTCTGTCACCCGGACCTGCAGGGTGTGTATGACCGGATGGGCTTCACGCAGGAAACGCTGTTGCCGCAATCGCTCAGCGAGCGGCTGGTGCGCTATAAACGCAACAAGCCGCTGATCGCGATGGGCTTAAAAACCTGAAATGCAGCCCCATGTGGGAGGGGGCTTGCTCCCGATTGCAGTGTGTCAGCTACTCAAGCGTGACTGGCACTCAGCCATCGGGAGCAAGTCCCCTCCCACATGTTCAAGCGGTGTGGCGTCAGAGGGTTACTCTTCTACCGCCGGCTCCAGCTCAGGGAACAGCACGTCGGTAAACCCGAATTTGCTGAAGTCGGTAATCCGCGACGGGTACAGCCGGCCGATCAGGTGGTCGCACTCGTGCTGCACCACCCGCGCATGGAAGCCGTCGGCAAAACGCACAATCGGTTCGCCCTTGGGGTCGAAACCTTCGTAGCGAATCTGCTGGTAGCGGTTGACCGCCCCGCGCAGGCCGGGCACCGACAGGCAGCCTTCGTAGTCCTCTTCCAGCACCGGGCTGAGCGGCGTGATCAGCGGGTTGATCAGGATAGTCTGCGGCACCGGCGGCGCGTCCGGGTAGCGTTCGCTGGCCTCGAAACCGAAGATCACCAGTTGCAGGTCGACGCCTATCTGCGGCGCGGCCAGGCCAACACCGCCGACATGTTCCATGGTCTGGAACATGTCATCGATCAATTGCCACAGCTCGGGGCTGTCGAACATTTCCGGCGGTACAGGCGCGGCGATACGCAGCAGGCGCTCGTCGCCCATTTTCAGGATGTCACGGATCATCAATCAGGCTCTACGGGAGTGGGCTTGGAGTGGTCTCGGCCTAAGCCTGAGACATGCTGTTTCTCATCGGTGTGGCCGGGCTCATCAAATTCCTTTTCGCCCGCGTCCTTGCCCTCGGCCGACATGTGTTCGATCACGGCGTTCATCTCCGCGCCGAGCAACAGCACGGCGGCGGAAATATAGAAATACAGAAGCAGCACGATGATCGCACCGATACTGCCATACATGGCGTTGTAGTCGGCGAAGGTTTTAACGTAGTAACCAAAGCCCAGGGACGCGACGATCCAGACCACCACGGCCAGCACGGAGCCTGGGGTGATGAAGCGAAATTTCTGCTCCACGTCCGGCATCACGTAATACATGAGGGCCACGGCAAACATCAGCAGAATCACGATCAACGGCCAGCGCACAATGGTCCACAGGGTAACGACGAATTCCTGCATGCCGATCTGCCCCGCCAGCCACTCCATCACTTGCGGGCCCAGCACCATCAGTGCGGCGGCGGCCAACAACATGCCTGCGATGCCGATGGTGTAGAAAATCGACAGCGGGAAACGCTTCCAGATCGGCCGGCCTTCCACCACGTCGTAGGCGGCGTTCATCGCGCTCATCATCAGGCGCACGCCGGCCGAAGCGGTCCACAGCGCGATCACGATACCCACCGAGAGCAGGCCGCCCTTGGATTGCTGCAACTGGTCGATCACCGGGTTGACCTGTTCCAGCGCCTGGGGCGGCAACACCAGCTCCGATTGCAGGCGCAACCAGCTGAAGAAGTCCGGCAGGTGAAGGAAACCGATCAGGGCAATGAGGAACAGCAGGAAGGGAAACAGCGAAAACAGCATCTGGTAGGCCAGTGCCGAGGCGTAGGTGGGCATCTCATCATCGATGAATTCGGTGACGGTGCGCATCAGCACCTTATGCAGCTTGAGGCCTTGTAGTACCGGAAAGATCATAGCGTCTCCTTTCGCCGCAAAAAGGTCAGATTCGTGGGCGACTCAGGGGCCGTTTTCTACATCAAAGTAGCCCATTTGGCGACTTTGAAACAATTTCCAAAGTTTAGTTGCAGCAGCTGACACAAAAACGGCCATCCGTGGATGGCCGCAGGTCTGCGCAAACGCAGTGCCGGGTCAGGCTTTGTCGACGGTATTCTTGACCGCATCCTTGGTCTTGCCAACGGCTTGCTGGGCTTCGCCCTTCAGTTCCTGAGCCTTGCCTTCAGCACGCAGTTTGTCGTTATCGGTGGCTTTGCCGACGCCTTGCTTGACGTTGCCGACGGCTTCGTTAGCCATGCCTTTTACCTTATCGGAAGTGCTGCCCATGGTATTACTCCTGATAACAATCAAATGGTTTTTAATGACTACCTAAAGATTGACCCGGGGCCGTTCTGTAGAGTTTCAATTATTTTCAGACGGCATTTGATCGCTCCATAAAGGTTTGGCTTTATGTTTTGCAGCCAACCCACGAGAATGCCCGGCAGATTCAGGCTGAAACGCTGAATAACAGATCCCGTAGGAAGGTTATGAAACTCGATAAGACACAGGCCATCGCCCGCAGAAACCAGGCATTGGGCGGCGCCGTACTCGGCGTCAACAACTGCCACTTCACCGACCTGGACCGCAAACGCAACATCTGGTGGTTCGACCTGCCGCTGGTGCGCATTGGCGTGGGCCAGTACGAGTGGATCCACCTGTTGATGCATAACGCCGAGACCGACCAGTTGCTGCACCTGAAGGTGCCCACGCTGTTCCTGCGCGAGAACCTGGAAGGGCTGGTGGTGCGCAATGCAGGCAAGCGCAAGCCGGAGATCACCCTGGAGTTGAGCGCGGACAAGGATTCATACCTCAAGGATGTGCGCCCGGCGGGTGCAGGAATCAGCTTTGCGCAGTTCGCCCTGTAAAAAATGTGCAGGCCATAAAAAACCCCGCATTGGCGGGGTTTTTTATTGGGTTACTTTTTCAGGCCCAGCTTCTTCAGTTCTTCATCGCGCAACTCGCGCCGTAGAATCTTGCCCACATTGGTGGTCGGCAACACATCGCGGAACTCCACCGCCTTGGGCACCTTGTAGGCGGTGACGTTGGCGCGCATGTGTTCCATCACCTGGTCCTTGGTCAGGGTTGCACCGGGCTTGACCACGATGAACAGCTTGATGATCTCCCCGGATTTTTCGTCCGGCACGCCGATGGCGGCGCACTGCAATACGCCCGGCAGGCCGGCCAGCACGTCTTCCAGCTCGTTGGGGTAAACGTTGAAGCCGGACACCAGAATCATGTCCTTCTTGCGGTCGACAATGCGCAGGTAGCCGTCGGGCTGGATGATCGCGATGTCACCGGTCTTCAACCAGCCTTCGCTGTCGAGCATCTCGGCGGTGGCGTCTTCGCGCTGCCAGTAGCCCTTCATCACTTGCGGGCCTTTGACGCACAGCTCGCCGGTCTCGCCCAGCGCCAGTTCGGTGCCGTCGTCGGCGATGACCTTGCACGCCGTGGACGGCACCGGAATACCGATGGTGCCGATCTGGATATGCTGAATCGGGTTGACCGTGGCCACCGGGCTGGTCTCGGTCATGCCATAACCTTCACAGATGCCACAGCCGGTCACGGCCTTCCAGCGCTCGGCAGCCGCCAGTTGCAGGGCCATGCCACCGGACAGGGTGACCTTGAGCGCCGAGAAGTCCAGCTTGCGGAAGCCTTCGTTATTGCACAGCGCCACAAACAGGGTATTGAGGCCGACAAAGCCGCTGAACTTCCACTTTGACAATTCCTTGACCATCGCCGGCAGGTCGCGCGGGTTGCTGATCAGGATGTTGTGGTTGCCGATCAGCATCATCGCCATGCAATGAAAGGTGAACGCGTAGATGTGGTAAAGCGGCAGCGGCGTGATGAGGATCTCGCAACCCTCATTGAGGTTGGAGCCCATCAGCGCCTTGCACTGCAGCATGTTGGCGACGAGGTTGCGGTGGGTGAGCATCGCGCCCTTGGCCACGCCGGTGGTGCCGCCGGTGTATTGCAGCACCGCCACATCATCGCTGGCCGGGCTCACTTCGTTGACGGTCTGGCCATTGCCCCTGGCGAGCACATCATTGAACTTGATCGCCTTCGGCAAGTGGTAGGCCGGGACCATTTTCTTCACGTACTTGATGACACTGTTGATCAGCAGGCGCTTGAGCGGCGGCAGCAGGTCGGCCACTTCGGTGACGATCACGTGCTTGACGGCGGTTTTGGGCAAGACCTTTTCCGCCAGATGGGCCATGTTGGCCAGGCACACCAGGGCCTTGGCCCCGGAGTCGTTGAATTGGTGTTCCATCTCCCGCGCGGTGTACAGCGGGTTGGTGTTGACCACGATCAGCCCGGCACGGATGGCACCGAACACGGCGACCGGGTATTGCAGGACGTTGGGCAGTTGCACCGCGATGCGGTCGCCGGGCTGCAGGTCGGTGTGCTGTTGCAGATAGGCGGCAAAAGCGCCGGACAATTCGTACAGCTCACCGTAGGTGAGGGTCTTGCCCAAGTTGCTGAAAGCCGGCTTGTTGGCGAAGCGCTGGCAGGACTGCTTCAATACCGCCTGAATATTCGGATACTCGTCTGGATTGATCTGTGCAGCAATCCCGGCGGGGTACTTATCCTTCCAAAAGTCTTCATTCATGGAAGCCCACTCCTCAGCGACGCGAATTCATCATCGCATTTGATGCGATTATTATTGGTGTATGTTTTTTGTACGGTGAATCCGGCGCTTCAAGCAGGCCCAGACGTCACAAAGCGCGCCGAGAGTAGCAGCTTTGCCAAGGGCCGCCTAGAGCCAAACGAGGGCCCCGCAGTCATAATCACGACTGTCCTACAATATTTGGTCACACTTTAAACACAGGTTGAATATCCCGGAAAACCGCTCTGGAACAAGCCCTCCAGCGCACTCCAAAGCAAATGCGGGAGGGGGCTTGCTGCCGATAGCGGCATATCAGTCACCCAATATGTTGACTGACCCACCGCTATCGGGAGCAAGCCCCCTCCCACACTTTTAGACCATTTCAGTTACAGGTTCAGGCGATGTCGCGCAGCTCCCGTCGCAGGATTTTCCCTACCGGCGTCATCGGCAACGAGTCGCGCAACACGATCTGCTTGGGCACCTTGTAGCCGGTGAAGTTGGCCTTGCAGTACGCCTTCAGCTCTTCAACGCTCACGCCCTGGGCACGCGCCACCACGAACAGCTTCACCGCCTCCCCCGTGCGCTCGTCCGGCACGCCGATCACTGCGCAATTGGCCACAGCCGGATGCGCCATCACCACGTCTTCGATCTCGTTGGGGTACACGTTGAAACCCGAGACGATGATCAGGTCTTTCTTGCGATCGACAATGCGTATGAAGCCGTCCTCATCGATCACGGCAATATCGCCGGTCTTGAACCAGCCTTCGGCGTCCAGCGCCTCGGCGGTGGCTGCCGGTTGCTGCCAATAGCCCTTCATCACCTGCGGGCCCTTGATGCACAGCTCGCCACGCTCGCCCAACGGCAGCTCGACACCTTCGTCGTTGATCACCTTCATTGCAGTGGCCGGCACGGGAATGCCCACGGTGCCCAGTCGCGACTTATCGCCGTACGGGTTGGCGCTGGCCACCGGGGAAGTTTCGGTCAGGCCATAACCCTCGCCGATCGCGCAGCCGGTGAGCTGCTGCCAGCGTTCCGCGGTGGCCTTGATCAGCGCGGTGCCGCCGGAGTTGGTGGTTTTGAGGTGAGAGAAATCCAGCTGCTTGAACTCCGGATGATCCATCAGCGCGACAAACAGCGTGTTGAGCCCCAGCAGCCCGGTGAAGCGCCACTTTTTCAGCTCCTTGATAAACCCGCCGATGTCCCGTGGGTTGGTGATCAGCACGTTGTGGTTGCCCGAGACCATCATGCACATGCAGTTCGCGGTGAAGGCATAGATGTGGTACAGCGGCAGCGGCGCGATCATCACCTCCTCCCCTTCCTTCACCAGCGGCAGGCCGTCGTCACCGGTCTGCGACATGCAGGCGCGCACCTGCTGCATGTTCGCCACCAGGTTGCGGTGGGTGAGCATCGCGCCCTTGGCCAGGCCGGTGGTGCCGCCGGTGTATTGCAACACGGCGATATCGTCCAGGCTCACCGGATGCCGCGTCACGTCCAGGCTTGCCCCCAGACGCAGAGCGCGCTTGAACGGCGCTGCGCGCGGCAGGTGGTAGGCCGGTACCATTTTCTTCACCTTGTCGACCAGGGTGTTGACCAGCCAACCCTTGGCGGCCGGCATGAAGTCGCCCATTCGGGCTTCGATCAAGTGGTCGATGGCTGTGTCGGCGCACACCTCCTGCACGCGCGAACCGAACAGGTTGAGGTAGACCAGCGCACGCACGCCGGCATCCTTGAACTGGTGGCGCATCTCGCGCGGGGTGTACAGCGGGTTGGTGTTGACCACGATCAGCCCGGCGCGCAAGGCACCGAACACGGCAATCGGGTAATGCAGCACGTTGGGCATCTGCACCGCGATGCGCTCGCCGGGCTTGAGGTCGGTGTGCTGCTGCAGGTAACCGGCGAACGCCGCACTCTGGCGCTCAAGTTCGGCGTAGGTCAGGGTAATCCCCATGTTGCTGAATGCCGGACGGTCGGCGAAGGTCTTGCAGGAGCGCTCGAACACTTCGATCACCGAGGTGTAGGCGGTGAGGTCGATGGTATTGGGAACACCGGGCGCGCGTTTGTCATTCCAGAAATCAGGTTGCATTATTCTTGTCCTCTTACCTGAGTGTGTCCGGCCGCTGCTATAAAAAGCGGAGCTTTGGGGACGGTAGCAGCTATAACCAAACAGGCAAATACGCTAAATCGTGTCATTGATTGTATGAATCTTGCCGCTGAGGCATGGGCAGATACCTGGTGCGCGATACACTGCACCCATCCCGAGCAAAGGAAAGCGCCATGAACCACAGCACCTTCTGGCTGACCGCGACTGACCAAAGCCGTCTGTACGTCAATCAATGGCTGCCGGAGGGCCCCGCCAGGGCCGTGGTGATGGTGTCCCATGGCATGGCCGAACACGGCGGGCGCTATGGGCGCCTGGCCGCAGCATTGTGCGCCGGCGGCTACGGTGTGTATGCGCTGGACCAGCGTGGCCACGGCCGTACCGCCGAGTCAGGCACCCTGGGCCTGTACGCCGAGCAGGACGGCTGGAACACGGTGGTCGGCGACCTCGCCAGCCTGCACCAGCACATCGGCCAGCAGCAGCCGGGGTTGCCGATCGTTCTGCTGGGTCACAGCATGGGCAGCTACATCGCCCAGGCCTACCTGCTGCACCACAGCGCCAGCCTGCATGGGGCAATTCTCAGCGGTTCGAATTTCCAGCCGGTGGCCCTGTATCGCGCCGCCCGGGTGATAGCGCGTGTCGAATACGCTCGACAGGGCTTGCGCGGGCGCAGTGCGCTGATTGACTGGCTGTCGTTCGGCTCATTCAACAAGGCGTTCAAACCGACGCGTACAGCATTTGACTGGCTCAGCCGCGACCCCGTCGAAGTCGACCGTTACATCAACGACCCGCTCTGTGGTTTTCGTTGCACCAACCAGCTGTGGATCGACCTGCTGGGCGGCTTGCAGCACATCAGCAAAGCGTCCAACCTCGCGCAGATCGATCCGGGCCTGCCGATTCTGGTCGTGGGCGGCGAATGTGATCCGGTGAGTGACGGCAAGCGTCTCAACAGCCTGGCCCAAGCCCTGCGTGAGGCCGGCTGCCAGCACCTGCAATTGACCGTCTACCCGCAGGCGCGGCATGAAGTGTTCAACGAAACCAACCGCGATGAAGTGACCGCGGATGTACTGCACTGGCTCGACCAGGCCCTGACCCTGCGCAGGCCGGCGCGCTGCGAATAAACTTTGCAGAACCGGCCCATTAATGACCGACTAGCCACAGGATGCACTTTTAGATGACCCAGGTAACCAACACCCCCTACGAAGCCCTCGAAGTCGGCCAGACCGCCAGCTACAGCAAGACCGTCGAAGAGCGCGATATCCAACTGTTCGCCGCCATGTCCGGCGACCACAACCCGGTGCACCTGGACGCCGAATACGCCAAGACCACGATGTTCAAGGAGCGTATTGCCCACGGCATGTTCAGCGGCGCGCTGATCAGTGCCGCCGTGGCCTGCGAGTTGCCTGGGCCGGGCACTATCTATGTGGGCCAGCAGATGAGCTTTCAGAAGCCGGTAAAGATCGGCGACACGCTGACGGTGCGCCTGGAAATTCTGGAAAAGCTGCCAAAATTTCGCGTGCGCATCGCCACCCGCGTGTTCAACCAGCGCGACGAACTGGTGGTAGATGGCGAAGCGGAGATCATCGCGCCACGCAAGCAGCTTGAATTGACGCTGACCCAGTTGCCACCGATCAGCATTGGCTAAGTCCGAACTCAAATCCAACGCAAAAAAATGCGGGAGGGGGCAAGCCCCTCCCGCATTGGGTTACAGCGCAGTGCTTACGACTGAGCGCGAGCCTGGTTACGCAGGGCTTTCACTTGGTCGTGGTTGCGTTGCACGCCGTGGTACTGACGCTCTACCAGGTCACGAATGCCCAGCAGGTTGTGCTTGTTGATTTTCTCGATCGCTTCTTTGTAAGCCTTCAGTGCGTGGTCTTCACCGCGCTCGGCTTCGTTCAGTACGGCTTCTTCGTCTTTACCGGTGACCATCGACTTCACGTCGACCCAGCCACGGTGCAAGGCGCCGGCAACGCTGCCGGAATCTTCCGGATCGCCACCCAGAGCACGCACGGCGGTTTTCAGTTCTTCGGCAGCGCTGGTGCAATCAGCCGAACGCTTGGCAAACAGAGCCTTCAGCTCCGGGTGCTTGATGTCTTCAGCGCACTCTTTAAAACCTTTCTGACCGTCAATGCTGGTCTCGATCAGGTCGTTCAGTACGGAGATGGATTCTTTATTGATGTCAGTCATTTTTCAATTCCTTATGGCAGGTTTAAAAGGATGCAAGAGTAATTGCAGTGTCCGTGCCAGCTTTCTGAAAAATATATTCCTATTTAAAATCAAACAGTTATGAATTATTGAACCATCTGCGCCGATGTTATTTGCATGATCTGTCCTTTGGCCTTCATGCAGAATGCCTGTATTTTCACTGTCATCGTCTTAACCGCCCAAGATCGCCATGAATCCAGAGAAACTCGAACTGCTGATCACCCGCCAGATGCCCTTCGGCAAATACAAGGGCCGGATCATCGCCGACCTCCCCGGCCCCTATCTCAATTGGTTCGCCCGCGAAGGTTTCCCCCCATGGCGAGCTGGGCGGCCTGCTGGCCTTGATGCAGGAAATCGACAGCAACGGCCTGGCCGAACTGCTGGAACCACTGCGCGCCAAACACGGTAAGCCCGCCCCTCGCCATTAGGAGTTTCGCCATGCCAGGGAATGCAAACAACGAGCAGCACTGGCGCACTATCGCCCAGCGCTATGAGCAGGAGCCAGGCCCGATCAACCTGGAGAACGGCTACTTCGGGCGCATGAGCCGCGCAGTGCAGGCGCAGTATCTGGAACACGTAGCGTTCATCAACCGCAGTAATTCGCTGCATGTGCGCCAGCGCTTCGAGCGCGGTGACAATGACGCCATCCGCTGCCAACTGGCCGGCTTGATCAACGCCGATCCGCAGGCGATAGCGTTCACCCGCAACGCCACCGAAGCCCTGCAGTCGCTGATCCGCAATTACAACCGCCTGCAACCGGGCGATCAGGTGCTGATCAGCGATCTGGAGTACGACACGGTCAAGGGGTCGATGCGCTGGCTGGCGGGCTATCGAGGTGTGGAGGTGATCGAAATCGCCCACCTTCATCCGGCCAGTTTCGACAGCCTGGTGCACACCTATCGCGAGGCATTTGTGCAGTATCCGCGCCTGAAGCTGATGGCACTGACCCATGTCACCCACCGTACCGGCCTGGTGATGCCGGTCGAAACCATCGCCAGGGCCGCGCAAGCACACGGCGTGGATGTGATACTCGACGGCGCCCACGCGCTGGGCCAGATCGACTTCAATCTCGCCGAACTGGGAATCAGCTTTGCCGGCTTCAACCTGCACAAGTGGATCGGCGCGCCGCTGACCCTGGGTTTCCTCTACATCGCCCCCGAGCGCCTGGCCGATATCGACCCGGACATGGGCGAGTGCCACTACCCCGCCACCGACGTGCGCGCACGCACGCCCTATAGCACACCAAACTTCCCTGCGTTGATGACGTTGCCATGGGTGCTGGAAGAACATCGCAGCCTGGGTGGCGCGGCGGCCAAGGGTGCGCGGCTCAATTACCTGAGGGACATGTGGGTGAGTCAGGTGCGGTCGCTGCCCGGGATTGAAGTACTCACGCCGGATGACCCCAGACTGTATTGCGCGATTACCGCATTCAAGTTCAGTGGGCGGGACCAACAGGTGATGGTGGACCGTCTGCTCAAGGAGCACGGCCTGTTTACCACGACCCGCACGGGGCCGGCATTTGGCACGTGTATTCGGGTGACGCCAGGGGTGGTGACCTGCGCTGAGGACATCAATGTCCTGATCAACGCAATCACTCAACTGGCCATCGATTGACAGGTGGGAGGGACTTGCTCCCTCCCACACTAGCCCTCGTCCACATCAGGCATGTGTGACTTTGAGGTTTTTTACAGGCAAAAAAAAGCGGCACACCGACCAAGTGCGCCGCAAAAATGCCGTTAAGCACAGCAACAACGATTCTTTACATCCGATCAGTCCAGCAGGGCCAGCGCTTGCGCAGTGACTTCTTGAATACGTGCCCAGTCGCCGTTCCTGATCCACTCCGGGTCAAGCATCCAGCTACCGCCCACGCACATCACGTTCTTCAACGCCATGTAGCTCTTGATATTGGCCGGGCCCACGCCGCCGGTAGGGCAGAACTTCACTTCGCCAAACGGGCCGCCCAGCGCCTTGATTGCCGCCACGCCGCCGCTGACTTCAGCCGGGAACAGCTTGAAACGGCGATAACCCAGGGCATAGCCTTCCATGATGCCGGACGCATTGCTGATGCCCGGCAGCAGCGGGATCGGGCTGTGCACCGAGGCTTCCAGCAGGTCGCGTGTAATGCCCGGAGTGACGATGAATTGCGAACCGGCCACCTCGGCGGCGTCGAGCATCTGGCGGTCAAGCACAGTGCCGGCACCGGTGCACAGTTCAGGGCGCTGCTCGCGCAGCACCTGAATGGCCTTGAGACCGAACTCGGAACGCAGGGTCACTTCCAGCGCGGTCAAACCACCGGCTGCCAGCGCATCGGCCAGCGGCAGGATGTCCTGTTCGCGGGCGATGGTGATCACCGGCAGGATCCGCGCCCTGGCGCAGAGGCTGTCGATCAGGGCAACTTTGTCCGCCATGGAAACGGTCGGTTGAGGGCTTTTCATAGCGGCTGATCCTTGGCTCATGGGCACCAGTAAATCTCTAAGGTAGGTTGCAAAAACGCGCGAATCGGCATGGCAGCAACATCGTCACTGGCCAGCGCGGCGCTCAAGGTGGTCAATTTGGCGCTGCCGGAAATCGACAGCACGGTGTACCTGGCCGTGGCCAACAGCGCGCGACTCATGGTCAGGCGCTGATGGGGCACGGTCGGCGCCAGCATTGGCCAGCAACGGCGGGTACCGTCCGGCGCCAGCGCATCGCCAAGGTTCGGGCTGTCGGGGAACAGCGAGGCGGTGTGGCCGTCATCGCCCATGCCCAGCACCAGCACATCAATGCCAGGTAATTCGGCCAGCAGGTGATCGGCCTGCTCGGCCGCGTCTTCAAGGTTGGCCGCAGCGCTGTAGAGGCTCAGGAACTTCGCCTTGGCGGCCGGGCCCTGCAGCAAGTGCTGCTTGAGCAGGCCGGCATTGCTGTCGGCATGCTCCACCGGCACCCAGCGCTCGTCCGCCAGGGTGATGGTGACCCTGGACCAGTCCAGGCCCTGCTTGGCCAACTGCTGGAAAAACGCCACGGGGCTGCGGCCGCCGGACACCACCAGAGTGGCCTCGCCACGCGCGCTGATGGCCGTGCGCAGTTGTTCGGCCACATCATTGGCCAGGCCGTCCGCCAGCAGCGCAGGCGTGCGGTACTCATGGGCCGTTACGCCCTGAGGCAGTTTCAATTCAGATATCGCCATACCACGACCTCCCATCCCGCGTGATCAGTGCAATCGAGCTCATCGGCCCCCAGGAACCCGCCGCGTACGGCTTGGGCGCATCACCGGATTTTTTCCACCCGGCGATCAACTGGTCACACCACGTCCACGCGGCTTCGATTTCATCTTTACGGACAAACAGGTTCTGATTGCCGTTCATCACTTCCAGTAGCAACCGCTCGTAGGCATCGGGAATCCGTGCGCTGCGATAGGTATCGGAAAAATTCAGTTGCAGCGGGCCGCTGCGCAGTTGCATGCCCTTGTCCAGGCCCTGCTCCTTGGTCATCACGCGCAAGGAAATGCCTTCGTCCGGCTGCAGGCGGATGATCAGCTTGTTGCTGATCTGCAGGCGCTGCTCGGGGGCGAATATATAGTGGGACGGTTCCTTGAAGTGGATGACGATCTGCGACAGTTTTTGCGGCATGCGCTTGCCGGTGCGCAGGTAGAACGGCACCCCGGCCCAGCGCCAGTTGCGGATATCGGCACGCAGCGCGACGAAGGTTTCGGTGTCGCTCTGGGTGTTGGAATTTTCTTCTTCCAGGTAACCCGGCACCGGCTTGCCGGCGCTGTAGCCGGCGATGTACTGGCCGCGCACCACCTGGGTGGTCAGGCCTTCCGGGCTGATCGGCGCCAGGGCCTTGAGCACCTTGACCTTCTCGTCGCGGATGCTGTCGGCGGACAGGTCGGCCGGCGGGTCCATGGCGATCAGGCACAGCAGCTGCAGCAGGTGATTCTGGATCATGTCGCGCAGCTGGCCGGCCTTGTCGAAATACCCCCAGCGCCCTTCGATGCCGACCTGCTCGGCCACGGTGATTTCCACGTGGGAGATGTAGTTCTGGTTCCACTGGGTTTCAAACAGGCTGTTGGCAAACCGCAGGGCGATCAGGTTCTGGACGGTCTCTTTGCCCAGGTAGTGGTCGATGCGGTAGGTGCGGTTCTCCGGGAAAAACTGCGCCACGGCATCGTTGACCTTGCGCGAGGATTCCAGGTCCGAGCCGATGGGTTTTTCCAGCACCACGCGGGTGTTGTCCGCCAGGCCGACCTTGGACAGGTTCTCGCAGATCGCGCCATACACCGCCGCCGGGGTGGCGAAGTAGGCGATCAGACGTTGCTCGCTGCCAACTTTCTCGGCGAGGGCGACGTAGTCGTCGGCCTTCATGAAGTCGACATGCAGGTAGGTCAGGCGCGCCAGGAAACGCTGGGCCACGTTCTCATCCAGCGCCTTGCCGACGTACTTGCGCAGTTCTGTTTCGATATGGGCCAAGTGCTGCTGCTCGGAACCGGCTTCACGGGCCAGGGCCAGGATGCGCGTGTCGTCGTGCAGCAGATCGGCGCCATCGAGGTGATAGAGGGCAGGAAATAACTTGCGAAGCGCCAGATCACCCAAGGCGCCAAATAGGGCAAAGGTGCAGGGTTCTACGGTTATCGAAGGCATGATGTTTGTTCTTTTATCAAGTTAAGCTACAAATACCTTTTTTCAAGGTATCACTCAAGGAAAAATGTAGTAATAACCACAACATTTTCCAGAATTACGCATTCCGAGTGGTGGTGTTCAGCTACCCTCAGTAGGATAGGCCACCGCGAAAAGCCACTCATCGATTGGTTACCGCCTTTTTATTTGCATCGTCGCCCGAAGGAAAGACTGAATGGACCGCGTGCGAAATCTTCTGGAACAGATCCGGAACCGCCTCGAAGAATTGAACAAGGCCGAGAAAAAAGTCGCCGAGGTCATCCTGCTCAACCCGCAGCAGGCGACCCGCTTCTCCATCGCCGCCCTTGCCCAGGCCGCTTCGGTCAGTGAACCGACGGTCAACCGCTTCTGCCGGTCGTTCGGCGTCAGTGGTTACCCTGAACTTAAATTGCAGCTGGCGCAAAGTCTGGCCAGCGGCGCGGCCTATGTCAGCCGCGCGGTGGAAGCCGATGATAACCCCGAGGCCTACACGCAGAAGATCTTTGGCAGCGCCATTGCCTCCCTGGACAGCGCCTGCCAGGCCCTGGACCCGGCCCTGATCAGCAAGGCGGTGGATTTGCTGATTCAGGCGCGGCAGATCCACTTCTTTGGCCTGGGCGCTTCGGCACCGGTGGCCATGGATGCGCTGCACAAGTTTTTTCGCTTCAACCTTGCGGTCACTGCCCACGCCGACGTGCTGATGCAGCGCATGATCGCGTCGGTGGCGCATACCGGCGAGCTGTTCGTGATTATTTCCTACACCGGGCGTACCCGTGAGCTGGTGGAAGTGGCGCGCATCGCCCGCGGAAACGGCGCCTCGGTGCTGGGGGTGACCGCCGAGAACTCGCCGCTGGCCAAGGCCAGTACGGTGAGCCTGAACATCCCGTTGCCGGAAGACACGGACATCTACATGCCGATGACGTCGCGGATCATCCAGCTGACGGTACTGGATGTGCTGGCGACCGGCATGACGTTAAGGCGCGGGGTGGATTTCCAGCCGCATCTGCGCAAGATCAAAGAGAGCTTGAATGACAGTCGGTATCCGGTGGGGGATGAGTTCAACTAAGTCAGCATTTGTGTTGGCGTTACTGGCCTCATCGGGGGCAAGCCCCCTCCCACATTTGAGGTATTCACAAATCAAAGTGTGGGAGGGGGCTTGCTCCCGATGAGGCCATCAGCCACACCACTAGACCCCTGCCCTGGCCTGCAAACTCAAATGCGCCCGCTCCCCCGGCGCCAGGCAGGCCGCCGCCATCGCCGACTCCACGCACACAAACCCTGACGCCTCGTTAAAACTGACGCCCAGCAGCGGCCGGCTGCCGGGATGCCACACCACGGTGTCGGCGCTCTCCCCCGTGTCGATGCACAGCTCGCGCTGCCAGGCGTGATCCTTGAGCTGCAATTCACCTTCGTGCTGGAACACCCTCTGACAGCCGCCGTCCACCCGCAGCTCGCCTTCCTGCTGGCAAACCTGGCGATTGAGCTGGTCATACCCTTGCGCGCCATCCAGGCCAGACAGCGCTACCTCATCAACGTGACCAATACGCCAGTAAGCGTGCAACGCGTGGCTCAGCTGGCATGGCAGCTCGTCCTGATGCTCGGTGCTCAGGCGCAGCTCCAGGGTATCGCCCAAGTGGGCGTGCAGGTCGACCTGCCAGTCGCACAGCTGCAATTGCCAATGCAGGCGCACGCCATCTTCTGCGGTGCTGCTGTCGAGCAGTTTCCAGTCGATCAGCCGCGCCCAGCCATGGGACGGCCACGCGTTTTCACTCGGATGCCGGCCATACCACGGCCAGCACACCGGCACGCCGCCACGGATGGCGCCGACCTGCGGCCACTTGGCCGCGCACCACAGCCAGGGCTTTTGCCCGGCAGGTTGAAAATGCAGCAATTGCGCGCCCTGACGACTGAACACTGCCTGGCACAGCGGATGGTCGATCACCAACACATCGCGCATCTGAAAGCGCTCCCAGGCGAACACCGGACGTTCGCGCAGGGATTTGAAAAAGCGTTGCAGCGGATGCTCATGCATGTGCCACGGTCCTGAATTTCACAGTGCTGCGCAAAAAAAAGCGGATAGCCATGGCTACCCGCAAAATGCGCACAGAGAGAGGAGCTTATCGCAGCAGGGTTAGAACACCGACTGAATTTTCAGGCCGGCGACTACCGCGTTGTCGACTTTATCCACGCCACCTGGGTGGGTGACGTATTGCAGGTTGGGACGCACGGTCAGCCAGTTGGTAACGTGGAAGCCGTAGTTGATTTCGTAGTTGTACTCGGTAGAACGCAGTGGCGCGAAGCCTGCCTGGTCGTAGTCGGTGAAACCATTGGAGGCGTTGACCAGTTCAGCGTTCTTGCGCACATCGTCGTTGACGTGCAGACGCGCAGCGCCGATACCGATGTCGTCTTTTGGACGCGCATCGAATGGGCCCTTGTACACCAGCATGATCGACTGGTAGTTGTCGACCAGGTTGGTTTCCTTGTCGTGGAACGTGGCGTTGGCCGCGATGTTCAGACCACGGGAGGCGTCGCCGTTGTGGGTGGTGAGTTGCTGTTGCGCAACGAACCAGTAGCCCTTTTTGCTGCTGTGGGTACGGAAGGCCGCGCCGGTGGTGCCCGCGTCGTTGCCGTTCACGTCTTCACGAACGTCGGCTGCATCGGCCGCGCTCTTGTAATAGCCCACACGGTATTCGCCCGGCAGGTTGTTGACCTTCGGCGACCAGACCAATTCCACCGGAATCACGGTGCCCTTGGTGCCGCTGCCGCTGAGTTTGAAGCCGTTGCCGTGCTCCAGCTGCGACGGGTTCTGGTTGTAGGCGCCGATCTGCGCATACAGCTCAGGCGTGATGTTGTACTTCACGCGGATGGCCGCCTGGCTGACTGGCCAGTTGTACCAGGTGTTCACGTAGTTACCCACTTGCGAGCCGCAGAACGACAGGTTCTGGAAGTCGCACGGGAAGGTGTTGAAATCTTCGCCTTCGCCGAAGTAACCGAGTTTCACGTCCAGCTTGTTGTCGAACATCTGGTGCTGGATCCAGAACTGGGTCAGACGCACCATGTGGCCACGGCCGTAGACTTCCATGGACGAACTCAGCGTGCCGGCACGCGGGTCGCCAATGCGGTCGTTGGAGATGTTCTGGCCATTACGGTTGGTCAGCTGGATCTTGGCCTGGGTGTTATCCCAGCCCCACAGCTTTTGCAGGTCCAGTGCCACGCCCAGACCGAACTGGTCGGAGTAGCGACCGGTCTTGTCATCGTTAAAGCCGCCGTGGGCGTTGTAGCCCATCTCGCCCACGTAGTCGGCCTTGATGTCGATACCTTGCTCGATCAGCTTGGTACGCTCGCCACCCCAATCGCCGGTCATCCACTTGGAATCGGCACTGAATGCATCGGCCGCCATCGCATTGGCGGACAATACCAGGGCTGCTGCTGCGGACAGTTGGCAGAGCAGTCGAGTGTTGTTGTGTTGCTTTTTCATCCCTACATCCTCGTCTTTATTGTTATTAAACTGTTTTTATCTAACGCGGTTTACATTTTTTTCAGCTAAAACAACCAGTTAACTGATTCAACGGCTTTTGAACTGGGCCACATTATCGGCTTGTCCCGATGAAGGCAATGCAGCTGACGTGCCCAGGCGCTCGCCGGTTTTGGCATCGAACAGCAATACCTTGGCCGGATCGAACTGCAGGGTCAGGGTCTCGCCCACCTGCGGTGCCACGTCCGGTGCCAGGCGACAGCAGACCTTGGTGTCATTGAGCTGCACGAACACCAGAGTGTCCGGGCCGGTCGGCTCGGTCACCTGGACTTCGGCGCGAATGCTCGAAGCGCTGTTGCCCTCGCCCGCCGCCAGCATGATCTGCTCCGGGCGCAGGCCCAGGATTACGTCGCGGTCTTCAAGGCCGGCATCGCTCATGTTCAGCGCCAGCTCGCAACGGGCCTGGCCGCTGTCGAGCAGCGCCACCAGACGACCGTCCTTGCGCTGCAGGCGCAGCGGCACGAAGTTCATCGGCGGCGAACCGATGAAACTCGCCACGAACTGGTTGGCCGGGTTGTTGTAGATCTCTTTGGGCGTGCCGAACTGCTGAATGATGCCGTCCTTCATCACCGCCACTTTGTCGCCCAGGGTCATCGCTTCGATCTGGTCGTGGGTGACGTAGACGGTGGTGGTTTTCAGGCGCTGGTGCATCAGCTTCATTTCGGTGCGCATCTCGACGCGCAGCTTGGCATCGAGGTTGGACAGCGGTTCATCGAACAGGTAGATCTTCGGCCGACGCGCCAACGCACGGCCCATGGCCACACGTTGTTGCTGGCCGCCGGAGAGCTGGCCCGGCTTGCGGTTGAGCAGGTGTTCGATCTGCAGCAGCTTGGCCACGCGCGCCACTTCGGCGTCGATATCGGCCTGAGGCATCTTGCGGATCTTGAGGCCGAACTCGATGTTCTCGCGCACGCTCATGGTCGGGTACAGCGCGTAGGACTGAAACACCATGGCGATGTCACGGTCCTTGGGGCTCATGCCGCTGACGTCCTGATCACCGATCATGATCGCGCCGCCAGTAATGGTCTCCAGGCCGGCGATGCAGTTCATCAGGGTCGACTTACCGCACCCGGAAGGGCCGACCAGAATCAGGAATTCACCTTCCTTGATCGACAGTTCGATGTTCTTCAAGGTGTCGGGCAGGCCGGCGCCATAGGTCTTGTTTACATTGCGAAGTTCAAGCGTAGCCATGATTACCCCTTGACCGCGCCGGCCGTGAGGCCGCGCACGAAATACTTGCCTGCGATCACATAGACCAGCAGGGTCGGCAGCCCGGCGATCATCGCCGCCGCCATATCCACGTTATATTCCTTGGCCCCGGTGCTGGTGTTGACCAGGTTGTTCAGCGCCACCGTGATGGGCTGGGAGTCGCCGCTGGAGAACACCACGCCGAACAGGAAGTCGTTCCAGATCTGGGTGAACTGCCAGATCAGGCAGACCATGATGATCGGCGTCGACATCGGCAGAATGATCTGACGGAAGATGGTGAAGAACCCTGCACCGTCCAGGCGGGCCGCCTTGATCAGCGCGTCCGGAATGCTCACGTAGTAGTTACGGAAGAACAGCGTGGTGAACGCCAGGCCGTAGACCACATGCACGAACACCAGGCCCGTGGTGGTGCTGGCCAGGCCCATCTTGCCGAGGGTGAACGAGGCCGGCAGCAGCACAGTCTGGAACGGCAGGAAGCAGCCGAACAGCAGCAAGCCGAAGAACAGTTGCGAACCCCGAAAACGCCAGAACGACAGCACATAGCCGTTCAATGCACCAATCGCCGTGGAGATCAGAACGGCCGGAACCGTGATTTTCAGTGAGTTCCAGAAGTAGCCATCCACCGTGGCCCAGGCCTTGACCCAGCCGATGCCGGTGACCACGGTGGGCCAGCTCAGCAGGTTGCCGGTGCTGATGTCTTCCGGGGTCTTGAAGCTGGTCAGCAGCATCACCACCAGCGGCACCAGGTACAGCAATACGGCGAGGATCAGCACCGCGTAGATCGCGATGCGGCTCAGGCTGATCGCCGGTTTGTTAGCGAGACTAGTCATTACGCTTGGTCCTCAGCTCGGAGTAGAGGTAAGGCACGATGATCGCGAGGATCGCACCGAGCATCAGGATCGCACTGGCCGAGCCCATGCCCATCTGGCCACGGCTGAAGGTGAACGAATACATGAACATCGCGGGCAGGTCGGACGAATAGCCCGGGCCACCGGCGGTCATGGCCGCGACCAGGTCGAAGCTCTTGATCGCGATGTGCGCGAGGATCATCACGGCACTGAAAAACACCGGACGCAGGCTGGGCAGCACCACGCTCCAGTAGATGCGCGGCAGGCTGGCGCCGTCGATCTGCGCGGCGCGCACGATCGATTGGTCGACACCCCGCAGCCCGGCGAGGAACATCGCCATGATAAAGCCCGAGGCTTGCCATACGGCGGCGATCACCAGGCAATAGACGACGCGGTCCGGGTCGATCAGCCAGTCCAGACGGAAGCCTTCCCAGCCCCAGTCACGCAGCAGTTTGTCCAGGCCCATGCCGGGGTTGAGCAGCCATTTCCAGGCGGTACCGGTGACGATCATCGAGAGCGCCATCGGGTACAGATAAATAGTGCGGATGAACCCTTCGCGGCGGATTTTCTGGTCGAGGAAGATCGCCAGGGTCACGCCGATTACCAGGGTGATACCGATGAACATGCCGCCAAACAGCGCCAGGTTCTTGCTTGCGACCCACCAGCGATCGTTGTCGAACAACCGCTCGTACTGCGCAAGACCCGCCCACTTGTAGTTGGGCAGGAACGTAGAGGTCGTGAACGACAGTACAAACGTCCACAGGATGTAGCCATAGAAGCCCACCAGAACGATGAACATGCTCGGCGCCAGCACCAGTTTGGGTAGCCAGCGCTGCAGTGCATCGAACGGCGAGGCCTTGCTGAACACAGCAACAGAACTCATGGGAAAATCCAGTACAGGAAAAAGGGACTACACAAACAAGCCTTGTGAGGGGTCAGGGGGTTTCCCCTCACAAGGACCAGCAGCCAAGCGTTACTTGGCCGACTTGATCGCAGCACCAAGCTTCTTGGCAGTGTCGGCCGGGTCGGCTTTCGGGTCGTTGATGTAGTTGGTCACGACGTCAAAGAACGCACCTTGCACCGCCAGGGTAGTGGCCATGTTGTGCGCCATGCTTGGCTGCAGGCCGCCGGACTTGGCGTCTGCCAGGAAGTCCTTGGCAGCGGTCTGGGCGCAGGCGTCGAAGCCCAGCTTGTCCATTTGAGTGAGCATGTCGGTGCGCACAGGGATTGAACCCTTGTTGATGCTGAACACTTTCTGGAAGTTTTCACCCAGCACGACTTTGGCGATGTCCTGCTGACCGGCCGCAGTGCCTTTGTCTTTCTGCTTGAACACGGCCAGGGAGTCGATGTTGTAGGTGAAGGCCTTGTCGGTGCCCGGGAAGGCTACGCACTCATAGTCCTTGCCGGCGACTTTCTTGGCGGCGGTCCATTCGGACTTGGCCCAGTCACCCATGATCTGCATGCCGGCCTTGCCGTTGATGACCTTGCCTGCTTCGAGGTTCCAGTCCTGGCCTTTGCCGTCGACGTCCATATAGGTCGCGACTTTCTTCAACTCGGTGAGCGACTTGATCATTTCCGGACCGGTCAGCGCCGCGTTATCGAGGTCAACCAGAGCCTTTTTATAGCCCTCCGGGCCCATCACCGACAGGACCACGGCTTCGAATACGGTGCTGTCCTGCCAAGGCTGGCCACCATGGGCGAGCGGAATGAAGCCCGCAGCTTTGAGCTTGTCGCCGGCTGCGTAGAATTCTTCGAGGGTGGTCGGGTTTTTGGTGATGCCGGCTTTCTTGAAGACTTCCGGGTTGATCCACAGCCAGTTCACGCGGTGAATGTTCACCGGAACGGCCACGTAGTCACCGTCGTACTTCACGGTATCGGAGACTTTTTTGTCGAGCAGGGAATCCCACTTCTCTTCCTTGGCCACGTCCTTGAGGACGTCGGTGTCGAGCAAGCCAGTGGACGCCCATTCCTGAATGTCGGGACCTTTGATCTGGGCAACGCCTGGTGGGTTGCCGGCCACCGCGCGGCTTTTCAGCACGGTCATGGCAGTGGCGCCACCGCCACCTGCGACGGCACCGTCTTTCCAGGTGAAGCCGTCTTTCTCGACTTGGGCCTTCAAGACATCCACAGCCGCCTTTTCACCGCCCGAGGTCCACCAATGCACGACTTCAACCGTACCTTTGGAGTCGGCGGCAAATACACTGAGGGGAAACAAAGAGGCAACGGAAACAGCTAGAGCGAGGCGATTAATCGCGTTCATCACAATACCTTTTCTTGTTGTTATGCATGCAAGTCTAGAGCTTGCGCTGCACGGAGTTTAAACATGGATTTTTCAAGTGCAGGTAACAAAGGGATGCACAAATGTCACCACTTGGTGACATAGCGCCCGGCGCCCAGAGCGGTCGTCATGCTCGGCCACAACGGCAGTGCAGGCAGCACCACCGCCTGCCAGGCATGGTACAGGTCCGGTTTACCGCCCCAGATCCTGCTGCCGGGCTGGTTATGCGGGCTGAGTTCGTGGTGCCAGCTGCCGTGGACGCGGTCGATGAACTGAGTTTCGCAGAACTCCCAGAGGCGTCTATACCAAATTTCGTAATGCAGCTCCCCGGTACGCTTGAGCAAGGCCTGGGCAGCGGCGCTGGCTTCGGCATGGGTCCAGTGCAGGCGCTCGCGCACCACCGGGCGATGGTTCCAGTCCAGCGTGTAGACAATGCCCGGCGCCCCATCCACGGCCCAGGCGTATTCGCAGGCGCTGGCGAACAGGCCTTTGGCGTCGCTCAGCAGCCAGTCAGGCGTGGCCAACCCGGCTTGCAGGCGCGCGGCCTCGAGGTGCAACAGCAGCCGTGCCCACTCGAACCCATGGCCAGGCGTGATGCCGTAGGGACGAAAGCCGTCGGCGGGGTTGTCTTCGTTATACGCAGGCAGCGGTTTCCAGTGCGCGTCAAAATGCTCGATCACCATGAACTGCTTGCCGGCCGCGAAGGTGTGGATCAGCCGTTCGACGATGCGCAACGCGCGGTCCAGCCAGCGGGTGTCGCCGGTGACATCGGCCAGGGCGAGGAAGGCTTCGGTGGCGTGCATATTGCTGTTGGCGCCCCGATAAGCCTCGACGCCGCTCCAGTCTCGGGCGAAGGACTCGAGCATCACGCCCTCCTCTTCGCTCCAGAAGAACTGATCGATGATGTGGATCGCGTCGTTGAGCAGGTTCTGCGCGCCGGGTGCACCGACCACCGTGGCCGAGCTGGCCGCCAGGGCAACGAACGCATGCAGGTAGGCGGCCTTGCCGGTATTGCCATCGCAGGCATTGGCCGCGGCGAACCAGCCACCGTGCTCGCCGTCGCGCAACGGGCCGCTCAAGGCTGCGACACCGTGTGCCACCCGCTCGGCATAGCCGGGCAACCCCATGGCATGGGCCATGGCGAAGCTGTGGGTCATGCGGGCAGTGTTCATGGTTTCAGCGCGGGCGTCGGCCGGCAGTTGACCTTTGTCGTCGAGGTTGCCAAAACCGTCAGGCAGGCGTGAGGCCTTGGCGAATGACAGCAGGCGCTGGCCTTCGGCGGCAAGCCAGGCGTGATGGGCAGGAGCGTTCAGCCAACTGCTGGCAGGCAGTGGTTGCGTGGTCATGGGTGGCCCTTATTATTTTTTGTGGGATGACCGGAGTCTAAACAAGGGCGCAAAAGGGGCAAGTAACGAAGCGGAAGGTAAATGTCACAGACTGGTGACACTCTTGAATTTGACCGCAATCCAGGGAGGGAGCAAGCCTGCGCTGATCAACCACAAATAATTTTTTGATTTTAAGCCTGAAGTTTCAGGCAAGCCCATTCATGTGAGAGCGTCGGTGCCACTTGGTCGGCTCTCAAGCCGCCGCGCTCTTGATCTTGATCTTGATCTGAGGCGCCCCGTCAAACACGCTGGCCGAACCTGGGCGAGGTGCCGAGTATTGGGGCGAAGCGTTTTTGGTTACTTTTTGCGCTCTTCAAAAAGTGACTCGCTGTAAGAGCGGAACCCCAAGTCGTCGTTACCGCAGAAACGGATATGTACATCACGTTTTTTTGATTTGGGGGCTGCTACGCAGCCCAACGCGGGGCAAGCCCTAATGCCGTTCAGTTAAGGAAAATGTGTGGGCTTATTGTGGCGAGCGGGCTTGCCCCGCGTTGGGGTGCGAAGCGCCCCCCCATCGAGCAAAACGCGGTGTATCTGATACGGCTCAGCGCCTGGCTTTGGGGCTGCTGCGCAGCCCAACGCAGGACAAGCCTGCTCGCCACAGGGAATCTGCGCTTAACTGAACGGCATTAGGGCAAGCCCGCTTGCCACAACAGGCCCGCTCACCACAGAGGCTCCAGCTCGCTGGGCGATAGCGTCTGGCGGAGCCTCTCACCGCTGACCCGCATCAGGTCACTGACCGCCTCGCGGCGCGTTGAGCTGCTGACTCAGGGTCTGCACCTGGCTCTGCAGGGTGGTGATATTGCGCGTGGTCTGGATACGGAATACGTCGAACTCTTTGTTGGTCGGCGCATCGACGTTGGCGGGCTGGTTTTCCTGCGCGCTTTTGAGCACAACCATGTCCTGCTCAAGGCGGGCAATGGCGGCCGTCGGGTTGCCCTGCTTTTTCAACGCCGCTACATCAGCCGCCAGCTCCCGGAGCTCGGCATCGCGCTTGCCGGCATCACCCTGCGCCGCCTTGAGCGTCGCCACGGCATCCGTCAGCGCCTGCACCTGGCCCTGCAATGCGGCATTGGCGCTGGCCAGCTCAGTGGTGCTGGCAGTCATCTGCGCCAGGCGCTTGTCCAGCTCGGTAGCCTGGCCGGCCACGCCGACCTGTTGCTTGCCCTGCTCCAGCAGTTGGGTTTCCAACTGCTTGATCTGCTGTTTGAGCGCTTCGCTGCCGGTGTTGACGTTGGCTTCACTGGCCACCACCTTGCCGGAAATATCCTGCAGGCGCCCCGCCGCTTCCTCGCTGATGCGCGCGAAACTTTCCTGGGTGGCAACCAACTGCTGGCCCATCAGGGAGATCTGCTGGAAACTCCACCAGGCAAGGCCGGCAAACGCGATCAGCAGCGCGCCGACCAGCGCCCACAACGGCCCGGTGCTGGCGCTCCTGACCTTGACCACGGGCGCGGGCCGCGAGCGTACGGACGTGGCGGGCGTCGGCACGAAATCATCATCGTCCCCGGTATCGGCCCGCAGGCTGGGAACATTGTCGAAATCGTCGTTGGCATCGTTACGCATGAATCAACCCTGAATCGGTGAGATGGCTGGCAAGCCGAGCGACGCGAGTATAAACCGCGCGCCCGCCGCACTGATCGACCCGGAACCGTAAATTCGGTTCCCGATGTGTTGCTGGTTGTGAGCTTATTTAAGCCCCGGATCCTGGGCCTTCCACCAACTGCAGAACTCGTCGAGGGCGGTCCACAGACTGACCTTGGGCTCATAGTCGAGATAATGCCTCGCCCGACTGATGTCCAACGTGAAATCTTTGTTCATTACCTGCATGCCCAGGCGCGACAACGCAGGCTCCGGGCGCCCGGGCCACATCGCGCAGAAAGCTTCGTTGAGCGCCGCCACGCTGTAGGACAAACCGTAGGACCGATAACGGGTCACCTGGGGCATTTCCATCTGGCGCATCACGTAGTTGACCACATCCCATACCGGCACCGGCGTGCCGTTGCTGATGTTGTAGGCCTTGCCCAGCGCAGAACCGGTGGCAAGCAAACCGCTGAGCAAGGCTTCATTGAGGTTGTGGATACTGGTGAAGTCGACCTTGTTCAGGCCATCGCCGACGATCGCCAGGCGGTTCTTGCGCTGCATCTTCAGCAAACGCGGGAAGATGCTCATGTCGCCCGCGCCGGTGACGAATCGCGGACGCAGGGCCAGCACCTGGAGCCCGAATTCCTGGGCGCCGAAGACTTTTTGCTCGGCCAGGTACTTGGTGGCGGCGTACGGATGCTTGAAGCGCTTGGGCACCTGCTCTTCGGTCAGGCCCAGGTGGTCGCGCCCGTCAAAGTAGATCGATGGCGAAGACAGGTGCACCAGGCGCCCGACCCGCTGCTTGAGGCAGGCTTCGACGACATTTTCGGTCACCAGCACATTGCCTTGATGAAAGTCCTGGTACTTGCCCCACAACCCGACGGCGCCGGCGCAATGCACCACCGCTTCGACGTCCCGGCACAGATGGCGCACCAGTTCGGCATCACTCAGATCACCCTGGATAAACTCGGCGCCGCGCCGTACGAGGTGCTCCACGCTTTCGGCGCGCCGCCCGTTGACCCGCACGTCCAGGCCCTGCTCCAGGGCGAAGCGCGCAAAGCGCCCGCCGATGAAGCCGCTTGCGCCGGTGACCAGAATCTTCATGTATTACTCCGTGTTCTTTCGTTTTTCATCGCTGCTACCTTGACGCCCGTCATCCCTCCAACGGCACCAGCCATTGCCCGCATGACCGGGCCAGATGCTCGGTCAACAGGCCCAACAGTTGCCCGCCGCTGCGCCAATGATGCCAGTACAACGGCACATCAATGGGCTTATCAGGCAATAACTCGACCAACAGGCCACGCTGCAACGAGTCGCGCACCTGCAGTTCCGGCACCAGGCCCCAGCCCAGGCCGGCTTCGGTGAGACGGATAAACCCTTCAGAGGCTGGGCATAAATGGTGCTCAAAACCGCCATCCACGCCGAGGGAAGCCAGGTAACGGTGTTGCAGGAAATCATCCGGACCAAACACCAGTGCCGGTGTGCGCACCAGTTGCTCGGCCTTTACCCCGGCGGGAAAGTGCCGCGCGATAAAGGCCGGGCTGGCCAGCGCGCGGTAGCGCATGGCGCCGAGCAGCAGGCTGCGCGCACCGGCCACCGGGCGTTCACTCGCGCAGATGCAGGCCGCCACTTCACCGGCGCGCATGCGTTTGAGACCGACGGTCTGGTCTTCCACCACCAGGTCGAGCAACAGATGCTGCTCGGCGCAAAAGTCGCTGACAGCCTCGGCCCACCAGGTGGCCAGGCTGTCGGCATTCAGCGCGATACGCAGGCGCTCGGGCATGCCCTCCTCGTCCAGGGCGGGCACCTGGCCCTGCAGGTCGCGCTCCAGCAGCCGCACCTGCTGCACATGGTTGAGCAGCCGTCGACCAATCTCGGTGGGCGTAGGCGGCGTGGCCCGCACCAGCACCGGCTGGCCGACACGCGCTTCGAGCAGCTTGATGCGCTGGGAAATGGCCGACTGCGACAGCCCAAGTACCTGCGCGGCACGCTCGAAGCCGGCCTGCTCCACCACCGCTGCGAGGGCGGACAGCAATTTATAGTCGAACATCAGTTTCTCTAATGAGCGATCAGCAATATTGGTTTTTCTTATACAGCCCATCCGATGAAAATAGCCAGCATTGCCTCTCTTTAACAAGGACCTTCACATGGCTGGCGAAACCACCCTGGCGACCCTGCTGCGCAGCATGAGCCCTCATCTGAATGACGGCGACTACGTGTTCTGCACCCTCCCCGATAACCGCATTCCTGACGGTTGCGAGGTAATCGGCAGCTTTCGCGAACAGCAAGGCTTGACCCTGATCGTGGAGCGCCAGCAAGCCGAACAGGCCGGGCTGGCCTTCGACTATGTGGCCGCGTGGATCACCCTGAACGTGCACTCGGCACTCGAAGCGGTGGGGTTGACCGCCGCCTTCGCCGGCGCCTTGGCCCAGGCCGGGATCAGTTGCAATGTGATCGCCGGTTATTACCACGACCACCTGTTCGTCGGCCGCGCCGATGCGCAACGCGCCGTGCAGGTGCTGCGGCAGTTGGCGGCGGACGCGGAGTAAACCCTATGTGGCAAAGTTATGTGAACGGGCTGTTGATCGCCCTCGGCCTGATCATGGCCATCGGCACGCAGAACGCTTTCGTGCTGGCGCAAAGCCTGCGCCGTGAACATCACCTGCCGGTAGCGG
Organism: Pseudomonas sp. PvP025; assembly: GCF_017832155.1. Lineage (NCBI taxonomy): Bacteria > Pseudomonadati > Pseudomonadota > Gammaproteobacteria > Pseudomonadales > Pseudomonadaceae > Pseudomonas > Pseudomonas sp. PvP025. The sequence continues at coordinate 2,757,666 of NZ_JAFIBJ010000001.1, forward strand.
CGCTGTGCATCGTGTGCGACGCGCTCCTGGTCGCAGCGGGGGTGTTCGGCCTGGCCACGGTGCTGGCGCAGAGCCCGCTGCTGCTGGCGATTGCACGCTGGGGCGGCGCAGCATTCCTGTTGTGGTACGGCGCCCTCGCCTTGCGTCGCGCGTTTTCGAAACAGAGCCTGGACCAGGACGCAGGCTTCAACGCGCGCTCACTGCGCGCGGTGATGCTCAGCGCGTTGGCGGTGACGTTGCTCAACCCCCACGTCTACCTCGATACGGTGCTGCTGATCGGCTCACTGGGCGCGCAACAGGCGGCACCCGCGGCGTTCGTGGCCGGGGCCGCGAGCGCTTCATTCCTGTGGTTCGCCACCCTGGCGCTCGGCGCCGCGTGGCTGGCGCCGTGGCTGGCGCGCCCGGCAACCTGGCGGCTGTTGGACCTCTTGGTGGCCGTGATGATGTTCAGCGTGGCCTACTCATTAATAAGCACGCCCTGAAGTTATTTCGAAAGGCTCTGGAACCTCTATCCCACACAGTTGTTGCGTGGTTTTGCCGCACCCCCGGTGCTATGATCCTGCCCCTGCGCCGCAAAGAGTACAAACTCCCCGGCGCTTGTTTGGCCGCCCGTGATCGGCCTTGCGCTCACCGCAACTGACCTGATTAGGAGAATCATCATGGCTTTCGAATTGCCGCCGCTGCCCTACGCACACGATGCCCTGCAGCCGCATATCTCCAAGGAAACCCTGGAGTACCACCACGACAAGCACCACAACACCTATGTCGTGAACCTGAACAACCTGGTGCCTGGCACCGAGTTCGAAGGCAAGACCCTGGAAGAAATCGTCACCTCTTCTTCGGGCGGCATCTTCAACAACGCCGCTCAGGTCTGGAACCACACGTTCTACTGGAACTGCCTGGCGCCAAACGCCGGCGGCCAACCGACCGGCGCACTGGCTGAAGCCATCAACGCAGCCTTCGGTTCCTTCGACAAATTCAAGGAAGAGTTCACCAAGACGTCCGTCGGCACCTTCGGTTCCGGTTGGGGCTGGCTGGTGAAGAAGGCTGACGGTTCCCTGGCCCTGGCCAGCACCATTGGCGCCGGCAACCCGCTGACCAGCGGCGACACCCCGCTGCTGACCTGCGACGTGTGGGAACACGCCTACTACATCGACTACCGCAACGTGCGTCCAAATTACGTGGAAGCGTTCTGGAACCTGGTCAACTGGAAGTTCGTGGCCGAGCAGTTCGAAGGCAAGACCTTCACTGCCTGAGTAACGCTTGCAGGATAAAGAGCCCGGCAATTGCCGGGCTTTTTTGTGGGCGACAATACTGAGCAGGATGCGGGATGCATGGAACTCGGCGGCAACAATTTGCCACGCAGACAGTGAGAGAAATAACTCTCTCATTTCATGCAGGAGAGTTCGTAATGGATCCTATATCGATGGGTATGTCGGCTATGTCAGCGATCATGCCGATGCTGGAAAAAGGCATGGACATGATGAGCAAGATGATGGATCAGCAACAGCAAGGTCAAGATCAGGAGCAGGGCAAAATCGGCGAAGACACACACAAAGCCAACTCCATGCAGATTACGTACAACTCGTAATAAAGCTGACCTGCGCGCACGGGTCTCACGCCCAAGCGCCGTATCAGAGAGCGGCGGATGTCATCCGCCCTCTTCCCTGCCTCCCCTCCTTCAGCCTCTTCCGGTTGCCCCGTCCGAATGTTCCTTTGACTGCCATGCGTGGATTGCCAATACTCATGGCATATTGAAGGCCACCCGCATGAGACAAGGAATGCCCCTTTGAAGCTGGAACTCAAAAACAGCTTGTCGGTGAAGTTGCTACGGGTTGTGCTGCTGTCGGCGTTGATCGTGGGCGTGGCGCTGAGCGTGGCGCAGATCGTTTTCGATGCCTACAAGACGCGCCAGGCCGTGGCAGGCGATGCCCAGCGCATCCTCGACATGTTTCGCGACCCGTCCACCCAGGCCGTCTACAGCCTGGACCGCGAAATGGGTATGCAGGTGATCGAAGGACTGTTTCAAGACGAAGCGGTGCGCACGGCCTCCATCGGCCACCCCAACGAGACCATGCTCGCGGAAAAAAGCCGCCCACTGGAGCAATCCGCCAGCCGCTGGTTGACCGACCTGATTCTGGGTCAGGAACGCTCATTCACCACGTCACTGGTCGGCAAAGGCCCTTACAGCGAGTATTACGGAGACCTGAGCATCACCCTCGACACCGCCACCTATGGCGAGGGTTTTCTGGTCAGCTCGGTGATCATCTTTATTTCCGGCGTGCTGCGTGCGCTGGCCATGGGGCTGGTGCTGTACCTGGTGTATCACTGGATGCTGACCCGCCCGCTGTCGCGGATCATCGAACACCTGACATCGATCAATCCCGACCGGCCCAGCGAACACAAGATCCCTCAGCTCAAGGGCCATGAACGTAACGAGCTGGGGCTGTGGATCAATACCGCCAACCAGTTGCTCGAATCCATCGAACGCAACACCCATTTGCGCCACGAAGCCGAAAGCAGCCTGCTGCGCATGGCCCAATACGACTTTCTAACGGGCCTGCCCAACCGCCAGAAGCTGCAGGAGCAACTGGACAGGATCCTGATTGACGCCGGCCGCCGACAACGCTGCGTGGCCGTGCTTTGCGTAGGGCTGGACGACTTCAAAAGTGTAAACGAACAGTACACCTACCAGGCCGGTGACCGATTACTGCTGGCCCTGGCCGACCGCCTGCGCGCCCACAGCGGACGGCTCGGCACCCTCGCGCGCCTGGGCGGTGACCAGTTTGCGCTGGTGCAGGCTGACATCGAGCAGCCTTATGAAGCCGCCGAACTGGCGCAAAGCATTCTCGATGACCTCGAAGCAGAGTTCGCCCTCGAACACGATCACATCCGCCTGCGTGCCACCATCGGCATCACGCTGTTCCCGGAAGACGGCGACAGCACCGAGAAGCTGCTGCAAAGAGCCGAACAGACCATGACGCTGGCCAAGACCCGCTCGCGCAACCGTTACCAGTTCTATATCGCCAGTGTCGACAGTGAAATGCGCCGCCGCCGCGAGCTGGAGAAAGACCTGCGCGACGCCCTGGGCCGCGAGCAGTTTTACCTGGTGTACCAGCCGCAGATCAGCTACCGCGACCACCGCGTGGTCGGTGTGGAAGCGTTGATCCGCTGGCAGCATCCGGAGCACGGCCTGGTACCGCCCGATTTGTTTATCCCGCTGGCGGAGCAGAACGGCACCATTATTCCGATCGGCGAGTGGGTGCTGGACCAGGCCTGTCGGCAATTGCGCGAATGGCATGACGCAGGTCTCACCGAGCTGCGCATGGCGGTCAATCTGTCCACTGTGCAGCTGCACCACAGCGAATTGCCGCGCGTGGTCAACAACCTGATGCAGGTCTATCGCTTGCCGCCCGGCAGCCTGGAACTGGAAGTCACCGAGACCGGCCTGATGGAAGACATCAGCACCGCCGCCCAGCACCTGCTGAGCCTGCGCCGCTCCGGCGCACTGATTGCCATCGACGACTTCGGCACCGGCTACTCATCCCTGAGTTACCTCAAGAGCCTGCCGCTGGACAAGATCAAGATCGACAAGAGTTTCGTTCAGGACCTGCTGGACGACGATGACGACGCCACCATCGTGCGCGCCATAATCCAACTGGGCAAAAGCCTGGGCATGCAGGTGATCGCCGAGGGTGTGGAAACTGCCGAGCAAGAGGCCTACATCATCGCCGAGGGTTGCCACGAAGGTCAGGGTTATCACTACAGCAAACCGCTGCCGGCGCGGGAACTGGCGGCTTACCTGAAGCAATTGGAGCGCAATCGGGTGGTGATTCCTTAGGTTAAGAAATCGATACTTGATGTTTCCCTCGTATAACCCTTTACACAAAATGCAAATCTTTCGCATTATGTCGCAGTTTTTGCGCGCCCCCGCGTGCCCTATCAACACTCGAAGCAGGATGTTCGCCATGATTCGTATGCCCCTGGCCACCGCCAGTCTGCTGGCTATTGCCATTTCTCTTGCCGGTTGCGGCGAAGGTAAAGACAAGGCCGCAGCACCCCAGGCGCCGACCCCGGCTGCCAGCACCACCGCTCCAGCGGCTGCCACAGCGGCAGGCAACGTCGACGAAGCGGCCGCCAAGGCTGTGGTCGCGCATTACGCTGACATGGTGTTTGCGGTATACAGCGATGCCGAGTCCACGGCAAAAACCCTGCAGACCGCCGTCGACACGTTCCTTGCCAATCCGAACGAGCAAACCCTGAAAGCCGCGCGCACCGCCTGGGTCGCCGCCCGCGTGCCGTACCTGCAGAGTGAAGTGTTCCGCTTCGGCAACACCATCATCGACGACTGGGAAGGCCAGGTGAACGCCTGGCCCCTGGACGAAGGCCTGATCGACTACACCGACAAATCCTACGAGCACGCCCTGGGCAACCCGGGCGCCACCGCCAACATCATCGCCAACAACGAAATCCAGGTCGGCGAAGACAAGGTCGACGTCAAAGACATCACCCCGGAAAAGCTCGCCAGCCTCAATGAGCTGGGCGGTTCGGAAGCCAACGTCGCCACCGGCTACCACGCCATCGAATTCCTGCTGTGGGGCCAGGACCTCAACGGCACCGGTCCAGGCGCTGGCAACCGCCCGGCGTCGGACTACCTGACCGGCGACGGTGCCACCGGCGGCCACAACGAGCGCCGTCGCACCTACCTGCGTTCGGTGACCCAGCTGCTGGTCAGCGACCTCGAAGAAATGGTCGGCAACTGGAAGCCCAACGTCGAAGACAACTACCGCGCCACCCTGGAGAGCGAACCTGCCACCGACGGCCTGCGCAAAATGCTGTTCGGCATGGGCAGTCTGTCGTTGGGCGAGTTGGCCGGTGAGCGCATGAAGGTGTCCCTGGAGGCCAACTCGCCGGAAGACGAACAGGATTGCTTCAGCGACAACACCCACAACTCGCACTTCTACGACGCCAAGGGCATCCGCAATGTCTACCTGGGCGAATACACCCGTGTCGACGGCACCCAGATGACCGGCCCGAGCCTGTCATCCCTGGTGGCCAAGGCTGACCCGGCTGCCGACACTGCACTGAAGGCCGACCTGGCCGCAACCGAAGCCAAGATCCAAGTCATGGTTGACCACGCCGGCAAAGGCGAGCACTACGACCAGTTGATCGCCGCCGGTAACGATGCGGGCAACCAGATCGTACGTGACGCCATTGCGGCGCTGGTCAAGCAGACCGGTTCGATCGAAGCCGCTGCCGGCAAGCTGGGTATCAGCGACCTGAACCCGGACAGTGCTGATCACGAGTTCTAAACAAGACGCGTGATGGTTGCACCACACTGAAAATGCCCCGACTGGTTCGGGGCATTTTTTTTGCGTGCGGGCCTGTTGTGTCAGATCCGAATCACGTAGATGAGCGGGGCGCGTCCCTCGAAGCTCAACTGAATGCCGCCGATCAGCGGCACCAACGGAGCGCTGCGGGCCTGCGCAGTCATCAGCGAAGCTCTCGGCGCCGCCTGGCTCGCACGGCTGCCCACTGCATGGCCAAACGCGCTGCGCACCTGCATCCAATACACCGTTTCATGCGCCGGGTTCTTGAACAGCAGCTCACCCACCTGATCGTAGCTGGGTATGAGCTGATAACGGTTGCGGGCAAGCACGTCGGCCATCAATGCCTTGAGCGCTTCCTGACTGCCATGGGTAACCGCATCCTGGAGCAGGCCGCGAACCTGATCCGTACGAAAGGTGAGTTGTGTGTACCGCCCTGGCTGACGATGCAATGACCAATCGCCGCTCACCGAACGCGGGGTCACGGGCAGCATAAGCAGCGGGTCAGCCAGCTTTGCCTCAATCAGCGTGCGTTCCCGACGCCAATGCCTAAGGACTCTCTGCAGGGTCGCAACCCCTAGAAAGCTAAGGTTATGCCTGTTGACGTTGTTGAACAGGCTGCGGGCCACGTCAGCCTGGCTGGAAACGGACAGCATGGGCCAGGCATCGCTTACATAGGCGGCAAGGGTTTTCTGGAACGGCAGGGCAATATCGTTGATCCAGCGACCGTCCGCCCTCGCGAAGGTCGCTGCACGTGGCTGGCTGTTGGGATCCGTCCTGAGCATCGTTTCAAATTGGTCATACGTGCGAATCGCAATGTCGGGATCGTGCATAAGAACAGTGGCGGCCTGCGCCGGCCTGGCTACGCCGTCAGGCAGGATGGGAAAGTAGCGTTCGTCGATTTTGAGGTATTCGGTGCCCCTGAGCGCCGGATCCCCGCCCACCCGCTGATAGACCCCGTAGTCGGCATCTTTTAACAGCATTTCGTCAGCGTCTATGAACCGTCCCCAATCGGCAATTCGTTCATACGCCGGCCTGGCTCGCCGGACCTGGCTGGGGCCTGGTACAGGCTCAATGGACGTGAGCGGCAGCCCTGGGATTTCGCCGCCACGCACACGCAGCGAAAATCGCTGGGGCGTCACTCTCAGATATTGATAGAAGGTGTCAGGTAAAGTGCCCGCCCCAAGGTGGTGAACCACGCTCAATTGAAGCTCCAGTTCACGCCCGCGCGGGAAGTTGAACGACTCGAACACAAGGCGAGCCTGACTCTCGGAGAGGTTCGGGTAGAGCGTCCTTAACGCCTCAATCGGTGAAAGGCCTCCACGCAATCCTCGGCCGGGATGCGAACCCACTTCCCAGCGGCCATTGGCGCCCTGGCGGATCGGGTCATGGTGATAACGGTGAGGTTTACGCACATCCCTGAGGCGCCAGGCCTTTTCGCCGCCCTCGTCGAGGATCGAAAACCAGCGGTTGTGCTCATTGAGAAAATACTGGCGGTTACCCTCGGTGCCAACCGCCTTGTAATAGATGCCCTTGCCTTCCCAGCCGTCAAGTGCCTGTACATCGGCAGGATTTTTCTTCAGGGCCATCAGCGGGTTCAACCCACTCTCCCCAGGTACGGAGGCGCGCGCGCCGGTCAACCCGGCCACAGCGCCGTCGATCAAGGCGCCGGTAAACTCGCCCAGCGCACGCACCAGGTGATGGGCCGACTCGGCACGGTCTCCCAGCGTGGCGGCGTCCACCGCCCTGAACACCGAGAAAAGGCTTCGAGCCAGGCCGATGGGCACCATTATTTTGATCGGTAACACCAGGGTAATGAGATCGAACGCTGCCGTGCCCACCGATATCGCGGTGGACAGGTCGGTTTCGCCGGTGGTAGTCGATTGCGCAGCGGCATCATTGATCGCGAAGCTGGCCTGCGCCTCGTAGGCCTCCTCGAACAGATTGTCGGCAATCCTGGGCATATGCACCATCGTCGCGGAGCCGCGTCCGCGCAGGATGCCGCGGATCCTTGGGCGCTGTGCCAGCTCCACGCGGCTCACCAGATAATCACGCCAGGAGCTGCTGAAGACGAAGTCCTTCAACAATCGTTCGTCGTGATACTCATGAAACATCCGTCCGCCTGGCGCTTGCGGCGTGTAAACGACGGTGGAGGCGACCGCCGAGGACGTCGTGCGAAACAACCACACGCCACGTACCCGCGCGCCACGCAGCATCAAACTTTGCACCATGATTCGATGGGCTTCGACGGTCTGGCGCCGGTCGCTGTCTACAGGCTCATCCAGCACCACCTGCACCCAGTTGAAGCCGCGATCGGCATGATCCGGAAGAAAATCTCCGGCGATTTTTGCCTCGATGGCATCCATCCGTACCTGCAACGCCAGGTATCGGGCGAAATGGCTTTTGCGGGCAATGGCCTCGGGCGAGGTGATCAGCCGATCCTTTAAAAAGACGTCATAGCGGTTACCAATATTGGCCGTGCGCACCAGGTCCTTGACCTGATCGACGCTCAGGGCGGTGTAGGCCTGCTTTTTTTTGTCGGTCAGATGGGAAAAGTGGGTGAAGTTGAAATCCAGGCCACCAACATTTTCAAGCGCCAGTTCGCTGAGACTGCGTTGGCGATACGTATAAAGCGGCGCACCTGACTCCCTCGGTGCAGGCGCGGGCGCGCCTGGTACGAATGGGGCCAGCGGCACCTCAGGCGCGCGCGTGTGGACCTGAATCTCATCCGGATCCGCCTGCACACCCCATTGCGCTTCAATCAACGCGCTCAGCTGCGCCCTGCTGTAGGCGCGCATGACAGTTTTGTCACTGAATTGGGCGAGCGACGGCAGCCCCTCGGACTCAGGCAGGCCTTTGAGTCCATCGCAATAAGACAGCATCGCCGTTCGCCAGGCTTGCTTGTCGGCGTCGGTCGCCCCGTCAAGAAAAATGTTGAGCTGAGCCTGCGCACGCTTTTGAATGCGGGCCACCAGCACCCGTTCCGTATCCAGAGCGCGCACAAGATCAGTGACGCGATCCAGGCTCTCGGCCAACCGTGCGCTCTCGGTCTGCGCAGTGTGCGTCTGGTAGCGGGCCACGGCCGTGGCGAAGTCTTCATGAAGCTTGAGGCATTGATCTTCAAGTGAATGACTGAAGGGCGAGTCAAGCCACTCGACGTACTCAAATTGACCGCTCGTTTTCGCCTCGTGGTGCAGCGCCAGAGCATGGGGCTGGTGTTCTTGAGTCATCAAGGCCGACAGCTGAGTGAATTGCACAGGATGGTTCAGGCGTTGGTGCAGTTCGCGATCAAGACTGGCCAGGGAATCGAACGCTTCCAGTCCGTTGCCCGGGCTGCACAACAGGACAAGGCCAAGGTTGCTGGAAGGGTCGACAGGACGCACCTGCGGCGGCGCCGACGTGTCTGTTTCCCAGCCGACCTCGGCATCCCGCGGGTCGCGGGCGGTCAGGATAAACGCGCCGTGGAGCGCCGGATTAACGGCATCCTTGCCCTTGAGCGCCAAACCATACACGCACGGTTTATAGGCCTTGAGCGCGCGGCGCGCCAGCGCATCGGGAAGGCGTGCCACCGTCTCGAACAATGCCTCGCCCGCCGTGGTGAGCAAGCCGTCATTTTTCAGCAGGGCCACTTCGTTGCGCAGTTGCTCGATTCGGCTGTCAACGACTCGCTGCCGGCGGCTGCGCGCATCGGTCGCGCGCTGCTCGTCCCAATAGCGCTGCATGAAGGTTGTGTAGTGGGAAGCCAGGCTCGCAGCCAGGTTGTCGACGAATTCATCGAAGGCCTTGCCGGTCAACTCGGGGATGGGCTGCGGTTCGCCACCGTCCTCGGACGCGCGCAAAAACGCGGGATCACCGCTGGCATGGGTCGATGCCTGGCCCGTCACGATGCGCTGTACCACGGCGTCCAGCACCGTGGGCAGGGGAGCTTTGAGGTCCAGTGTTTCTTCCAGTGTGGTTGGCTCGGATGTTGGCGATTCCGGCCGGGGTGCATGGCTTTGCACAAACACACTGTGCACCTGCGCAGCAGGGGTGAGATTGAAATGATGTTCGAAGCGATGCTGTACAAAGTCTTCGAAGCGGGGTTGAGGGGCCAGGTCCTGCATGATCCGAGCGTTGAGCGAGGACAGCTGTTTTACCAGCGCCATTTGCGACGGGCTGTCATTGGCATTCAAGCGCCGTATAAACGGCGTGTCGGTTAGGGCTTCATACGGCATGGACGATCTCTCGAAACACTTAAGAAGCCTTCATGCTGAACACGCGCACGGCCACCCGTGCTTTATACATGTGTCGGTTTACATGCCCTGCACCCCAGGTAGAATGGCGCCTCCCGCGACCATCCGAGCAGACTTCATGGCGTTGCCGACACTACGCATCATCGGTTTCATCATCGGCATCTTCCTGATCACCCTCGCGATCGCCATGGTCGTGCCCATGGCCACCCTGGTGATCTTCGACCGCACCGGCGACCTGCCCTCGTTCCTGTGGGCCAGCCTGATCACCTTTATCGCCGGCCTGGCCCTGGTGATTCCGGGCCGCCCCGAGCATGTGCACCTGCGCCCCCGGGACATGTACCTTCTTACGGTGACAAGCTGGGTGGTGGTGTGCATATTCGCTGCGCTGCCGTTTCTGCTGACCCAGCACATCAGCTACACCGACTCGTTTTTCGAAAGCATGTCCGGCATCACCGCCACTGGCTCCACGGTATTGAGCGGGCTGGACAGCATGTCGCCGGGCATCCTGATGTGGCGCTCGCTGCTGCACTGGCTCGGCGGGATCGGCTTTATCGGCATGGCGGTGGCGATTCTGCCGCTGTTGCGCATTGGTGGCATGCGCCTGTTCCAGACCGAGTCCTCGGACCGCTCGGAAAAGGTCATGCCGCGCTCGCACATGGTGGCGCGTCTGATCGTGGCGGCGTATGTGGGCATTACCATCCTCGGCAGCCTGGCGTTCTGGTGGGCAGGGATGGGTTTGTTCGATGCGATCAACCACGCGATGTCGGCGATTTCCACCGGCGGCTTTTCCACCTCCGACGAGTCCCTTGCGCACTGGAAACAACCGGCCGTGCACTGGGTGGCGGTGGTAGTGATGATCCTCGGCAGCTTGCCGTTCACCCTGTATGTGGCCACTTTGCGCGGTAACCGCCGGGCACTGATCAAGGATCAGCAGGTACAGGGCCTGCTCGGTTTGCTGGTGGTGACCTGGCTGGTGCTCGGCACCTGGTACTGGTGGACCACCAACCTGCATTGGCTGGAGGCGCTGCGCCATGTGGCGTTGAACGTCACCTCAGTGGTGACCACCACGGGCTTTGCCCTGGGCGACTACAGCCTGTGGGGCAACTTCTCACTGATGCTTTTTTTCTACCTGGGCTTTATCGGTGGCTGCTCGGGCTCGACCGCCGGCGGGATCAAGATTTTCCGCTTCCAGGTCGCCTATATCCTGCTCAAGGCCAACTTGAACCAGTTGATTCACCCGCGCGCGGTGATTAAACAAAAGTACAACGGCCACCGCCTCGACGAAGAGATCGTGCGGTCGATCCTGACCTTCTCGTTTTTCTTCGCCATCACCATCTGCGCCATCGCCCTGGCCTTGTCGTTGCTGGGCCTGGACTGGATGACCGCGCTGACCGGCGCCGCCAGTACCGTGTCCGGTGTAGGCCCGGGCCTTGGCGAAACCATCGGGCCGGCCGGCAACTTTTCCAGCCTGCCGGATGCGGCCAAGTGGATCCTGTCGCTGGGGATGCTGCTGGGCCGGCTGGAAATCATTACGGTCTTTGTTCTATGCATTCCGGCGTTCTGGCGTCACTGACCGTCGACGCCTGCAGCAGCCGCGCCCGGTACTCGCCGGGGGTGGCATCGAACCAGCGGCGAAACGCGCGGAAGAAGTTGCTCGGGTCGGCAAAGCCCAGCAGGTAGGCGATCTCCAGCAGGGTCATGCTCGGCTGCGCCAGGTACTGCTCGGCCAGTTCGCGGCGAGTGTCGTCGAGCAGCGCCTGGAAACTGGTGCCCTCCTCCTGCAGACGCCGCTGCAAGGTGCGCTGTGACAGGTGCAGGGTCTGGGCCACCACTTCACGCTTGGGTTCGCCCTGGGGCAGCAGGCGACACAGCACCTGACGCGCCTTGTGGGTCACGCGGCTTTCGGAGAACCGCGCCAGGTACTCACCGGCAAAGCGGTCGTGCAGCAGCGCCATGGCTTCGTTGGCCGTGGGCAGCGGCGCGTCCATGTCGGCGCGCTCAAAGATCAGCGCGTCATAGGCCGCATCGAATTCCAGCGGGGCGTGGAACGCTTGCCTGTAGGGCGCAAGATCCGCCGGCTGAGCGCCCTGCAGCAGCACCTTGCGCGGTTGCAGGGTGCGCCCGGTCAACCAGCCGCACAGCGCCAACGCACTGGCCAGTGACGCTTCGGCGCTTTGCCGGGTGGGAGGGAGGTGGTCGCCATGCACGGTCAGAATCAGCGCATAGCCTTCGGGCAAGAGTCTGAAACTCAAGTCGGCGCTTTCGGCAATGATGCGCTGGTAACGCACCAGGCGCATGAAGCCTTCGGCCAGGGTGTTGCTGGACATCAGCGCATACCCGACCACATGAAACGACGCCGGGCGCACCACCTTGCCCATGTTCAGGCCAATCGCCGGATTGCCCGACAGCTCCACCGCACGCTGCCACAGTCGCGTCATCGAATCCTGCGGGAAACGCGCGTCGGGGTCGCTCAGCGCGGCATAGTCCAGACCCAGTTGCCTGAACAGGCTACGGCAGTCCAGGCCGTCCATTTCCAGTGCCTTGACTATCCCCATCGCCCAGCTTGCAGAAGTTGTTCGTTCGCTCATGGCGTCTTCTTAATTAGGCTGGCTTGAACGGCAGCCAGGAAGCCAAGGATACTAAAGTGGCATCTATTGTCACTGGCTGTTGCCACTGATCACTCTAGACTCAATTAAGCTCCCCGCCGAACATCTGTTCGGCGGCACAACAATCAAAGGGCCGCCAATCTTGGAAAACGTCAGGAAATTCAACAGCTTTGCTGAGTTTTACCCGTATTACCTGAGTGAACATGGCAATAGCACCTGCCGCCGCCTGCACTTTATCGGCACCACGCTGGTGATCGGGATTCTGGCGTATGCCATCGGCAGAGGCTCATTGGCGCTGTTGATCGCCTTGCCGATTGCCGGCTACAGCTTTGCCTGGATTGGCCACTTTTTCTTTGAAAAGAACCGTCCGGCAACCTTCCAGCATCCGTTCTACAGCTTGCTGGGTGACTTTGTGATGTACCGCGACATGATTCTGGGCAAGGTGCCCTTCTAGCGATTTAATAGTCTGTTTGTCATTTACAGTGCTGTATCCTGCCAAGGCTTTTTGAGCGCGCGCAATCACCTGCGATTGAACAAACAGACTTTGCAAGGAGCGACGACGATGCACGAGATACCTAATCTCCCCTTCCCAAGCCTGCACGAAACTGAGCAGCCAACCCCGCAACAGGCCAGCGAGAAGCAGCCTGAAGCCAAACAAGCACAACCAGTGGCCAGCGAAAGCCAGGACTGACGCCGTACCAGACCGTGTGGAAAGCGCAATGTGAGCGCTTTCCACACTGCCTGAACCATGAGATACCCGCCATGACCGATCAATCCCCCACTACTCCCCCCGACGCCGCCGTACTCGACACTGCCTTGCAGATGGTCGAAGTGTGGAACCGCCTCAGCGAAGACAAGCAAGCGCTATTGCTCAAGCGTTTCGGCACCCAGGAAAACGCCCTCGCCGCCCTGGTCACCACGCAACTGCTCGCCCCTGCCCAGCCCTGATTGCGGATTTTTTCCTTTCGCCGCCCTGCGCAGGCTGAAGCATCGGTATCATTAGCAGCCTATCTTTACCTGCTGCGACAGTGGACTCTCTCCCATGCCAGATACCCAGCGCCCCATGGCGGTCACGCTGCAAGTTGTTTCCATCGTGCTGTTCACCTTTATCGGCTACCTGAACATCGGCATCCCCCTGGCCGTACTGCCGGGCTATGTCCACAGCGAGCTGGGCTATGGCGCGGTCATCGCCGGGCTGGTGATCAGCGTGCAATACCTGGCCACCCTGCTAAGCCGCCCTTATGCCGGGCGCATGATCGACACCCTGGGCTGCAAGCGCGCGGTGCTGATCGGCATGACCGGTTGTGGCCTGAGCGGTGTGTTCATGCTGCTTGCGGCATGGCTTGCGAGCTTTCCGGCGCTCAGCCTGGCCAGCCTGTTCATCGGCCGGCTGGTGCTGGGCAGCGCCGAGAGCCTGGTCGGCTCGGGCGCCATCGGCTGGGGCATCGGCCGCGTGGGTGCTGCCAACACCGCCAAAGTCATCTCGTGGAACGGCATCGCCAGCTATGGCGCATTGGCCATCGGCGCGCCGTTGGGTGTAGTGCTGGTCAGCCAGCTCGGGCTGTGGAGCATGGGCGTCAGCATCATTTTGCTGGGGGTGATGGGCGTGGCGCTGGGCTGGCGCAAGGAAGCGGTGCCGATTGTGGCCGGTGTGCGCCTGCCGTTCATGAATGTACTGGGCCGGGTGTTTCCCCACGGCTGCGCACTGGCGCTGGGCTCGATCGGCTTTGGCACCATCGCCACCTTTATCACCTTGTACTACACCACCCAGCATTGGGATAACGCGGTGTGGGCCCTGAGCCTGTTCGGTGCCAGCTTTATCGGCGCGCGGCTGTTGTTCGGCAACCTGATCAACCGCATCGGCGGTTTTCGCGTGGCGATTGCGTGCCTGTCGGTGGAAATTCTCGGCCTGCTGCTGTTATGGCTGGCGCCGGACGCACACCTGGCACTGGCCGGCGCGGCGTTGAGCGGCTTCGGGTTTTCCCTGGTGTTTCCGGCGCTGGGCGTGGAAGCGGTGAACCTGGTGCCAGCCTCCAGCCGTGGCGCTGCGGTGGGGGCCTACTCGCTGTTTATCGACTTGTCGCTGGGCATTACCGGCCCGCTGGCAGGAGCCGTGGCGGCAGGCTTCGGTTTTGCCTCGATCTTCCTGTTCGCCGCGCTAGCCGCCCTGGGTGGCATGCTGCTGTGCCTGTACCTTTACCGCCAGGCACCCAAGGCCCGCGAAGCGCGCAACGCCTAGAAATCGACCTTGCCGCGCCCTGCCTTGATGCTGCCACGCTTGGTCTTGGACTCCAGCCGACGCTTTTTCGAACCCAGCGTGGGCTTGGTGGGCCGGCGCTTCTTCTCGACCTTGGTGGCGCTCTGGATCAACTCCACGAGACGCTCCAGCGCATCGGCACGGTTCTGTTCCTGGGTCCGGTATTGCTGGGCCTTGAGCACCAGCACGCCGTCACTGGTAATCCGACTGTCGCGCAGCGCCAGCAGGCGCTCCTTGTAGAACTCCGGCAACGACGACCCTGGAATATCAAAGCGCAGGTGCACCGCACTCGACACCTTGTTGACGTTCTGCCCACCCGCGCCCTGGGCGCGAATGGCAGTCAGCTCGATCTCGGCGTCGGCGAGGTGGACGGTGTTGGAAATCACCAGCATGACAAGCCCGACTCCAGATTCAAGGGTTTATACGATCACGACTTCAGCGCTGCGGTCGCCGCCGCCCGCTTGTTCTTGATGCCATAGCACAGGCCCATGAAGGCCACCCACACCGGAATCGCATACACCGACACCTGAATCCCTGGAATCATCAGCATGATCACCAGGATAAACACCACAAACGCCAGGCAGATGTAATTGCCATACGGATACCACAGCGCCTTGAACAGCGGCACCTGGCCGGTGCGGTTCATGTGTTGGCGGAACTTGAAATGGGAGAAGCTGATCATCGCCCAGTTGATCACCAGCGTGGCCACCACCAGCGACATCAGCAACTCCAGGGCGTGTTGCGGGATGAAGTAATTCATCAGCACCGCCACCAGGGTAACCGCCGCCGAGGCGAGAATCGCGCGCACCGGCACGCCGCGCGTGTCGATCTTCGCCAGGGCTTCGGGGGCGTCGCCCTGTTCGGCCATGCCCAGCAGCATGCGGCTGTTGCAGTAAGTGCCGCTGTTGTACACCGACAATGCGGCGGTCAGCACCACGAAGTTGAGGATATGCGCCGCCGTGTTGCTGCCGAGCATCGAGAACACCTGCACGAACGGGCTGCCGCTGTAGGGATCGCCGGACGCGTTGAGGGTTGCCAGCAGGCTGTCCCAGGGTGTCAGCGACAACAGCACCACCAGCGCACCG
This sequence comes from Pseudomonas sp. PvP025, assembly GCF_017832155.1. Classification (NCBI taxonomy): domain Bacteria; kingdom Pseudomonadati; phylum Pseudomonadota; class Gammaproteobacteria; order Pseudomonadales; family Pseudomonadaceae; genus Pseudomonas; species Pseudomonas sp. PvP025. Next base: position 2,773,173 of record NZ_JAFIBJ010000001.1, read on the forward strand.
ATGTAGAAAATCAGAATGCGGTAAATCACCTGATTGATCGCCTTGGGAATCACGGTGCGAGGCTGGTCGGCTTCGGCGGCGGTAAAGCCGAGCATTTCCAGGCCACCGAAGGAGAACATGATGATCGCCATGGCCATTACCAACCCGCCCACCCCATGGGGGAAGAAACCGCCGTGCTCCCACAGGTTGCTCACCGAGGCTTGCGGGCCGCCGCTGCCGCTGACCAGCAGGTAGCTGCCCAGGGCGATCATGCCGACAATCGCCACCACCTTGATGATCGCGAACCAGAACTCGGCCTCTCCGAAGACTTTGACGTTGGCCAGGTTGATCAGGTTGATCAGCACGAAGAACGCCGCCGCCGAGACCCAGGTCGGAATCTCTGGCCACCAGTAGTGCACGTATTTGCCAACGGCCGTCAGTTCCGACATGCCCACCAGAATGTAGAGGATCCAGCAGTTCCAGCCCGACAGGAACCCGGCGAAACCGCCCCAATAGGTGTGGGCAAAGTGGCTGAAGGAGCCGGCGACCGGCTCTTCGACGATCATCTCGCCGAGCTGGCGCATGATCATGAAGGCGATGAAGCCGCAGATGGCATAGCCCAGGATCATCGACGGGCCGGCGGACTTGAGCACGCCGGCCGAGCCCAGGAACAGCCCGGTGCCGATGGCGCCACCGAGGGCGATCAACTGGATGTGGCGATTTTTCAGGCCGCGTTTCAGCTCGCCTGACGGGGAATGGGGTTCACTCATGAATAGGCTCTCACGCAAGGTTTGATGATGTTGAATGCAGGTTGCTGCCTTGAATTACCGACTCAAGCAGCGCCGCTCAAACCCCAGCGCAGGCACCAGGAGTACAGCGTCGTTCTAACGGTCATGCGTCACCTGTTTGTTTTTATCTGTGACGAAATCGAACCCGCCAGGCTCGTGGCCGGACGGAGTGATCGGGGTGGGTAAACCCCGGTTCTTGGCCTTGTGCGTGGTATACGCGAGGCGGTCACAGTAAAACGCGGGGCATTGTACACCGCTCGCCCGCTTCGGCACGCCCCAGGACGGTGCGCGCGACACTCTGTCAGCCAATCCTTACAGCCCAGGCACACGGCTGCACGACGGGCCATAACCGTAAATCTATCGTTACAACCCGGAAAGCCTGCGTTACAGCGAGGTTTTTTGGCGGATTACGAAAAATTGTCGGTTGGAAATTCCTGAAGAATCAGTTCAGCCAATTAGCTGTTTTTTCTGCATAAACTTTTTTCCGAAAAAAACCGAAGAAAAAATCCAAATGAAACCGTGTCAATAAATATTTTGCATTTTGAAACACTCTCTCCTAGGTTCATCCCACTTGCCAGCGAAGCCCGTTGGCAAGCGTTCTCAAACAACGTCCTCTAGGAGATACACCATGCAAGCACTGGAAAAAGACCTGGAAACCGAACTGCAACTTGACGATTGGTTTGAAGCGCCGACCCATGAGGCCGCCGTGGAAATGATGCAAGCCGACGCCGTTGTGCCGTTCGGCACCGCGATGTGGCCGTTCTAACACCCGGCAGGCAATCGGCAGGTGCTGTGCACGGCACCTGCCCCCTTACCCAAGGCACAGAAGGACACACGTCATGGACAAGGCCCGCGCCGTCGAACACTTTCTCTACTACCTCGCTCATCACCCGGCCCTTGAAGGCCTGAGCCGCCCTACCGTGCTGCTGGGCCATACCGAGCGCTATGACGCCATCGCCCAGGCCATCACCCACGGCAGCAACGCTCGTTTCAACTTCCAGGTGCAGCGCCTGGACCTGGCCGCCAGCGACGCCCTGGCCCAGTCCATCGAAGCCTGCGACCTGTACCTGTTTCTATATGATTCCTCGACCCTGCCCAACCCACGTGCCGAAGGCCCGGATTTCATCCGCGCCTTGCAGGGCGTGATGGCGGAACACTGGAAGAAATCCCTGCTGTTCAAGGACTATGGCGACTACTTCTACGACACCTTCAGCGTCGCGCCACAGCGCATTGCCGACCTCAACGCCACGCTGATCCGGCGGATGAGCCAGGCCAACGTGCTGAGCTTCACCGACAAGCACGGTTCACGCATTGAGGCGCCGATGAGCAGCATCAAGAAGTGGACCAATATCAACGGGGTCGGCAACCACGACCTCGCCCCCGGCGAGATCGCCACCCACAGCGAAGCCATCAATGGCCAGGTGCGCTTTGTCGGCACCTTTCTGAGCACCATCCCGTTTGCGCGCAAGTACGGCGTGCTGGAGTCTCCGTTGGAGCTGTGGATCGAGAACTCGACCATCTGCAGCGTGGCCAGCGAGGTGCCGGGGCTGGCCGATGACTTCAACAAATACCTGAATGCCAACCCGTCCAATCGTCGCGTCGAGGAACTGGGGATCGGCACCAACGAAGGGGTCAAGGATTTGTATGCACGCAATGCAGGCTTCGAGGAGCGCCACTGCGGGTTGCACCTGGGATTGGGCGGCGGACAGAAAGGCAGCCACCACCTGGACCTGATCTTTGCCAGCGGCGTGTTGGCGCTGGATGACAAGCCGGTGTTTGATGGCACGTTTGCGTTTTAGCAGAACATCGCAAATTCAGATCGAAAAAAAACGCCAACCCGAAGGTTGGCGTTTTTTTATGCAGCACTTACATCACTGCGGCTTCTTGCGACCGAACCCGGGACGCTGTCCCGAACCGGCAGGGGCGCCACGGCGCTTGCCCGATGGCTCGTCGGCGACCAGTTTCGGGCCGGGCCGCTTGTTCGCCGCCGGCTTGGCCGGGCGCTTGGTGCTGGCGTTGTCGGCCGGACGGTCCGCTTCACCACGGTTGCTGCGACCGCCACTCGGCGCTTCGCCACGCGCAGGACGCGGGGCGCGCGGTGCACGCTCGCCTTCCTGGCGCGACGGCGCGACAGGACGACGCTCACCTTCGATGTGCGGCTGACGGGAGATACGCCCGCCGGCGGCCGGTGCATCCAGCGCCGGGCGCAGGGTGCGGGCCACACGCTCGGTGCGGGGCACTGGGCGCGACGATTTGCGCTGCATACGCTCAAGCTTGTCTTTGCTCTTGGCGTTCATCTGCGGCATGGCGACCGGTGTCAGGCCGACTTCGGCGCTGAGAATGTCGACCTCGTACTGGCTCATTTCGCGCCAGCGGCCCATCGGCAGGTCGGAGTTGAGAAACACCGGGCCAAAACGCACACGCTTCAGGCGGCTGACCACCAGGCCCTGGGATTCCCACAGGCGACGCACTTCACGGTTGCGGCCTTCCATCACCACGCAGTGGTACCAGTGGTTGAAACCTTCACCACCGGGGGCCTGCTTGATGTCGGTGAATTTGGCCGGGCCGTCTTCGAGCACCACGCCCGCCTTGAGGCGTTCGATCATCTCGTCGTCGACTTCGCCGCGTACACGCACCGCGTATTCGCGGTCCATCTCGTAGGACGGGTGCATCAGGCGGTTGGCCAGTTCGCCGTCGGTGGTGAACATCAGCAAGCCGGTGGTGTTGATGTCCAGGCGGCCGATGTTGATCCAGCGGCCTTCCTTGGGCTTGGGCATCTTGTCGAACACGGTCGGACGGCCTTCCGGATCGTCACGGGTGCAGATCTCGCCGTCGGGCTTGTTGTACATGATCACACGGCGCACCGATTCGGCGGCCTCTTCACGCTTGATGACCTTGCCATCAATGGTGATTGCATCGTGCAAGTCGACGCGCTGGCCGAGGGTGGCCTCGACGCCGTTGACCTTGATGCGCTTCTGGGTGATCCAGGCTTCGACGTCGCGGCGCGAGCCCACGCCGATACGCGCCAGCACCTTTTGCAGTTTTTCGCCTGCTGGGCCGATTTCCTGGCTGTCGTTCTGGTCTTTGTCGTTCATCTTAAGCACCTCCCGGTGGGTCGATTCAGGCCTGGCCTGAAGAGTGTTGAAAGCGGGGCTTTGCGCGACTGCGTCGGCAAAGGGTCGCGAATCATACGCGTATGGCGCGCGTTGCGCATCACAGAGTAGTCGATAAGAGCACGGTCATTTGCTTTTCCGCCGACCGGTGGCGCCCAGCGCAAGCAGACGCAGCTCGGCTTCGGCCAGCACGGTGCGCTTGTCGACCTTGTCGAGTTTCTTCCAGGCACGGATTTCGCGCTTGCTGCGACCACAGCCGACGCAGATGTCGTCGCTGAATTTGCAGATGCTGATGCAGGGGTCTTTGGTGGAACTCATGCATTTTTCCCTGACAATAATAAGGCTCAAAATGTGGGAGGGGGCTTGCTCCCGATAGCGGTAGATCAGCTACAGATGATTTGCCTGACCCACTGCAATCGGGAGCAAGCCCCCTCCCACATTTGATTGCGTCAGTCTTCGAGTTGGCGGCGTTCGTTTTCGATAGCTTCGGCCAGGGCGCGCGCTTCGTCTTCTTCGTCGCTCAGCGGGGGCTGTTCGAGGGCAGCTACGGCGGCCAACAGTTTTTCACGCGCCTGGGCAATACCCAGGATGTCCTCTTCTACGACTTCAGCCTCGGCTTCAACGTTCAGTTGAGTGTCCGGCTCAGGAGCAGCTTCACGCAACAAGTCATCGAAGTCGGTCTTGATGCCCTGCTCCATATCATCCAACTCCAGCAGCAAGGTATGGAAACTGGTTTCGTCTTTGGGCTCTTCGGGCTCCGCCGTAGCATCGGCCAGTTCCTGCAGGCTCGCCGGGACCGGCGCGTCGTCGAAATCGAGCACCGACTCGGCTTCCATTTCGCGCAACTCGGCGAGGGGCGGCAAGTCGTCGAGGTTCTTCAGGTTGAAATGGTCGAGGAACACCTTGGTGGTGGCGAACATCGCCGGTTTGCCGGGCACGTCGCGGTAGCCGACGATGCGGATCCATTCGCGCTCCAGCAATGTCTTGACGATATGGCTGTTCACCGCCACGCCACGCACATCCTCAATCTCGCCTCGGGTGATCGGCTGGCGATAGGCGATCAGCGCCATGGTTTCCAGCATCGCCCGTGAGTAGCGTTGCGGGCGCTCTTCCCACAGGCGGCCGACCCACGGGGAAAATTTCTCACGGATCTGCAGTCGATAACCCGACGCCACTTCGCGCAGTTCAAAGGCGCGGCCTTCGCAGGACTTGCGCAGGATTTCCAACGCCTTCTTGAACACTGGCGGCTCGGGACGTTCGGCCTCTTCAAAGAGTTCGAACAGGCGCTCTAGAGATTGCGGCTTGCCCGAGGCCAGGAGGAAGGCTTCCAGCAGCGGCGCCAGTTCACGGGGTTCAGTCAGATTCATCGATTCAGCTCTTTATTCGGCTCGCGCCCGCACGTGGATAGCCGCAAAAGGCTCATTCTGCACCAGCTCGACCAGGGATTCCTTGACCAGCTCGAGGATCGCCATGAACGTAACCACTACACCCAAGCGCCCCTCCTCGGCGGTGAACAGCTCGACAAACGGCACAAACCCGCCGCCCTTGAGGCGCTCGAGCACGTCGCTCATGCGCTCGCGGGTCGACAGTGCCTCGCGGCTGACCTGGTGGCTTTCAAACATGTCGCCACGGCGCAGCACTTCGGCCATGGACATCAGCAATTCCTCCAGGCTCACGTCCGGCAGCAGCTTGCGCGCGCGGGCCTCGGGCGCGTCCAGCCTGGGTACCACCACGTCACGGCCCACGCGGCTGAGGCCATCGATGCCTTCGGCGGCGGCCTTGAAGCGTTCGTATTCCTGCAGGCGGCGGATCAGCTCGGCGCGCGGATCGTCTTCCTCGGCCTCGACGGTTTCGGAACGTGGCAGCAGCATGCGCGACTTGATCTCGGCAAGCATGGCGGCCATCACCAGGTACTCGGCGGCCAGCTCCAGGCGAACCGACTGCATCAACTCGACATAGCCCATGTACTGGCGAGTAATTTCCGCCACCGGGATGTCGAGGATGTTGATGTTCTGCTTGCGGATCAGGTACAGCAGCAAGTCCAGCGGGCCTTCGAAAGCGTCAAGGAACACTTCCAGGGCGTCCGGCGGGATGTACAGGTCCAGCGGCATTTCCATCACGGCCTGGCCGTAGACCATGGCAAATGGCAGTTCCTGCTGGGCGCCCGCCTGGGGATCGGCGGTTTCCACGGCCGACATTCAGGCCTCGACCATGAAGGGCGTCGGGTCGCCGCAACCGACCCGCACCACTTGCGGCTCGCCGTCAGCCAGGTTGATCACGGTGGACGCCTTGCCGCCGCCGAAACCGCCGTCGATGATCAGGTCCACCTGTTTTTCCAGGAGCTGACGCATTTCGTAGGGGTCTTCCAGCGGTTCGGTGTCGCCGGGCATGATCAACGACACGCTCATCAGCGGCTCGCCCAACTCGGCCAGCAGCGCCAGGGCAATCGGGTGCTCGGGCACGCGCAGGCCGATGGTGCGTTTCTTCGGGTGCAGCAACAGGCGCGGTACTTCGCGGGTGGCGTTGAGAATAAAGGTGTAGGGCCCGGGTAGATGGGCCTTGAGCAGGCGGAAGGTGCCGGTGTCGACCTTGGCGAACAGGCCCAGTTGGGACAGGTCGCTGCAGATCAGCGCAAAGTTGTGGTTCTTGTCCAGGTCACGCAGGCGTCTTACACGCTCGACCGCACTCTTGTCGCCGATCTGACAACCGATAGCGTAGGACGAATCCGTGGGGTAGATCACCACACCGCCGGCGCGGATGATCTCGACCGCCTGTTTGATCAGGCGCGCCTGGGGGTTTTCCGGATGAATCTGGAAGAATTGACTCACGTGCTCTACCTGTTCAGACGGTGGCAATAATGGGGTCATGCTTGAATCGCCCCCACAACAGCGGCAAATCTTCCGGGATGGCGCGGTACTCGCCGATCTCGGACCAGCCGCCTGGGCCATGGAAATCACTGCCGGCACTGACCAGCAGACCAAATTCGCGGGCAAGGATCGCCAGGCTGCCCACCTGATCGGCGGGTTGATGACCGTTGACCACTTCAATCGCGTGGCCGCCGGCTCCCATATAGTCGCCAATCAGCTTGCGACGCTTGCTGCGGGTGAAATCGTAATGCCAGGGATGCGCCAGGCTGACCCAGGCCCCGGCGGCACGCAGGGTCTGCACGGTGTCTTCCAGGGTCGGCCAATGTTGCTTCACATCGCCCAGTTTGCCGGCGCCCAGCCATTTGCGGAACGCTTCGGCGCGGTCCTTCACGAAACCCTCGCGCACCATCCAGTCGGCGAAGTGCGGCCGGGCCGGCGCATTGCCGCTGTCGCCCAGCTCCTGCTGGATGGCGCGCGCGCCATCGAGCGCACCGGGCATGCCTTTGAGGCTTAACTTGCGGCTTATTTCTTCGGACCGCAGCCAGCGACCATCGTGCAACTGGGCGATGGCGGCGACCAACGCCGGCGCGTTCTGGTCAAAACCATAGCCCAGCACATGAATGGTGGCGCCGCCCCAGGTACACGACAACTCCACGCCATTGACCAGTTGCATGCCCAGGCTCTGGGCTGTCGCGCGGGCCTCGTCGAGGCCTTCGACGGTATCGTGGTCGGTCAACGCCAGGACTCGCACGCCTTTTTCAAACGCACGCGCAACCAGTACCGCAGGCGCCAGGGCGCCGTCGGAGGCCGTGCTGTGGCAGTGCAAATCAACATTCACGGGGGTCTGTAACCTCAAGTCAGCTGGCGCTATCGCAACCAAGGATGTTTGTTATTATGCCGCCACATCCAGCTTCTGGCTCTTACTGTGAAACAATTCATCGACTTCATCCCGCTGTTGCTGTTTTTCATCGTTTACAAACTCGACCCTCGGGTCATCGATCTGGCCGGCCACGAACTCACCTTCGGCGGCATCTACAGCGCCACCGCCGTGCTGATCATCAGCTCTGTCGTGGTCTACGGCGCCATCTTTATCTCCCAGCGCAAACTCGAAAAAAGCCAATGGCTGACCCTGATCGCCTGCCTCGTCTTCGGCAGCCTGACCCTGGCCTTTCACAGCGAAACCTTCCTTAAATGGAAAGCCCCGGTGGTGAACTGGCTGTTCGCGCTGGCGTTTATCGGCAGCCACTTCATCGGTGACCGCCTGCTGATCAAGCGGATCATGGGTCACGCACTGACGCTGCCGGAGCCCGTGTGGACCCGCTTGAACATAGCCTGGATCGTGTTTTTCCTGTTCTGCGGCGCCGCCAACCTGTTCGTCGCCTTCACGTTCCAGGACTACTGGGTCGACTTCAAAGTCTTCGGCAGCCTGGGCATGACCGTGCTATTCCTGGTCGCCCAGGGTATCTACCTGTCGCGCCACCTGCATGACACCGACCCCACCACGCCGAAAACCGAGGACTGACATGCTCTACGCCATCATTGCCACCGACGTTGCCCACTCGCTGGAAAAACGCCTGTCCGTGCGCCCGGCCCATGTCGAGCGGCTGAAAGTGCTGCAAGCCGAAGGCCGGATCGTACTGGCCGGCCCACACCCGGCGGTGGACAGCAATGACCCGGGCGACGCCGGTTTCACCGGCAGCCTGATCGTCGCCGAATTCGCGTCCCTGGCCGATGCCAGGGCCTGGGCCGACGCCGATCCGTATGTCACGGCGGGCGTGTATGCGAACGTCACCGTCAAACCGTTCAAGCAAGTCCTGCCTTGATTCAGGCGGCGCCGAACCTTATCGGTTCGGCGCGCTCCTAATTGTTCATTATTCCCGGTAACCTGCCGACAACATTCTGAATATTCGTGTGGAATCAGGAGTTCCGATGCGCTTACCTCAGTTGTGTCTGTTGGCAGTCATCATGGCCGGGGCCACGGCCCACGCTGAAGAAACCTCGAACAACGGCAGCTCCACATCGTTGTCCCTGAGTGCGGGCAGCCAGATGAACGAGTTGCAGCAACGCTTGAAAGAAAGTGAACGGCTGCGTGAAGAACTGAGCAGGCAACTGCAAACCGCGGACACCAGCCGTGAAAGCGCTCAACTGAGCCGTTTGCGCCAGGAGAACCAACGCCTGGCCCAGCAGCTTAAAGAAACCCAGGGCAGGGCCTTGAGCCGCTGGCTGACCGAGCAGCAGCAGTGGTTTGTCACTGGCGCCGCCGTCGCCCTGATCGCCCTGCTGTGCGGGATCTTCGCCAGCGGTGGGCACCGTCGCCGTCGACAATGGCTAAATTGAGTGAGTCATGAGCGAGCTGTTACTGATAGACGATGACCAGGAGCTCTGCGAGCTGCTGACCAGTTGGTTGGGCCAGGAAGGTTTCCAGGTGCGCGCCTGCCACGATGGCTTGAGCGCCCGTAAAGCCCTGGCCGACAGCGCGCCCGCCGCCGTGGTGCTTGACGTGATGCTGCCCGACGGCAGTGGCCTGGAACTGCTCAAGCAACTGCGTAACGACCACCCGGATCTGCCGGTGCTGATGCTCTCGGCCCGCGGCGAACCGCTGGACCGCATCCTCGGCCTGGAACTGGGCGCCGACGATTACCTGGCCAAGCCCTGCGACCCCCGCGAACTTACCGCCCGCCTGCGCGCGGTGCTGCGCCGCAGTCACCCGGCCGCCGTGTCCACCCAACTCGAACTCGGCGACCTGTGCTTCAGCCCGGTGCGTGGCGTGGTCAGCATCGACGAGCAGGAATTTGCCCTCACCGTCTCCGAAAGCCGCTTGCTCGAAGCCTTGCTGCGCCAGCCAGGCGAGCCGCTGGACAAACAGGAACTGGCGCAGATCGCCCTGGGCCGCAAGCTGACGCTGTACGATCGCAGCCTGGACATGCACGTCAGCAACCTGCGCAAAAAAATCGGCCCGCACCCGGATGGTCGGCCACGGATCGTGGCGCTGCGCAGCCGTGGCTACTACTACAGCCTCTAAATGCCGCGCCGGTCTCTGTGAGTCAGCGAATACCTCTGTGGCGAGCGAGTTTGCCTCGCGTTTTGGGGCTGCTGCGCAGCCCGACGCAGGACAAGCCTGCTCGCCACAGAACTATCTGTAGCGCCATTCGCCGTGGCAACTTTGTCAGGCGCACGCCAAATCGTCTTTACCGAAGCTTTACCCTGTGCTGACAGCGGTTGACCTTGATCGCCGTACTCTACTCACATCCGGACTCACCGGAATAGAGACAGGAGAATCACCATGCGCAAGACCCTTATCGCTTTGATGTTCGCCACTGCCCTGCCCGCTGTTGCCATGGCCGCCATGCCGGAAGGTCCAGGCCCAGGCGCTGGCCCGATGGGCGGCCCTGAAGGTCACATGATGGGTGGCCCAGGCCCTGGCGCTGATCATGGCCCACGTGGCCGGGGTGGTCCTTTGCGCGAGCTGGACCTGACCCCTGAACAGCATCAACAAATCGGCCGCCTGATGCGCGAACAGATGGAAGGCCGTCGCGAGCTGGTCAAAAAGTACCTCGACAAAATGCCGGCTGCCGACCAGAAAGCCATGCAGGATGAGAAGGACGCCAGCCGCAAGAAAACCCAAAGCAGCATTCGCGCTGTGCTGACGCCCGAGCAGCAGAAGCAGTTCGACGAGATCGTCAAGAAGCAGGACCAGCGTCGTGCCGAATGGCGAGAATTCAAAGCCTGGAAAGCGCAACAGCCGCAAAAAGCGCAATAATGCCCTAGTGTTACTCCCCCAGCCCAGCGGCCCTGAGTCGCTGGGCTTTTCCTGTTTGAGGGTTTCCTGTGCGTTCATTGTTCTGGCGCATCCTGGCCAGTTTCTGGCTGGCCATCGCGTTGGTTGCCGGGTTGTCGCTACTGCTTGGGCATATGCTCAATCAGGACGCCTGGATTCTCAGCCGTCATCCCGGCGTCAGCAACCTGGCCGAAGAGTGGACCCAGCTGTACGAGGCCCAGGGCGAGGATGCGGCGCAGGAACTGCTGCAACAGCGCAAGCGCCAATACCACATCGACGTGCAGGTGCTCAACGAAAGCGGCGAAGCGGTAGTGCGTGGCACCTTCCCAAAACGGGCCGCTGCGTTTGAAGCACGCCAGACCGACGGGCAGGACGGTCCTCTGCCCTGGCGGCGCCTGACTGCCGAGTACACCAGCGAAAAAACCGGCGACACCTACCTGTTCATCTACCGTATTCCGCACCCGGAACTCGACCAATGGCACCGCAGCAGCCTGGCGTGGCCATTGAGCGCCCTGGCGATTGCCCTGGTGGTGCTGACCCTGTTCAGCCTGTTCGTGACGCTGTCCATCACGCGCCCACTAAGCCGCCTGCGCGGCGCGGTGCATGACCTGGGCCAGGCCACCTATCAGCAAAACAGCCTGGCGCGCCTGGCCAACCGGCGCGATGAGTTCGGCGTACTCGCCACCGACTTCAACCGCATGGGCGCCCGCCTGCAAAGCCTGATCGGCAGTCAGCGCCAACTGCTGCGCGATGTGTCCCATGAACTGCGCTCGCCGCTGGCGCGCCTGCGTATCGCCCTGGCCCTGGCCGAACGCGCCGGCAGCGAAGAACGGGAAAAACTCTGGCCGCGCCTGACCCGCGAATGCGACCGCCTGGAAGCACTGATCAGCGAGATCCTGGTGCTGGCGCGGGTGGATGCCGACAACGCCAGCGTCGAGGACATCGACCTCAACCTGCTGCTCAAGACCCTGCAAAAAGACGCCCAGCTCAGCGCGCCGGAACAGACGGTGCAGCTCACCGCCGCCGCCGACCTGCACCTCAAGGGCTGGCCGACCATGATCGAGCGCGCGGTGGATAACCTGCTGCGCAACGCCCAGCGCTTCAACCCGCCCGGGCAACCCATCGAGTTGCAGGCGCAGCTTCAGGGCGAGCGCATCCTGATCAGCGTGCGCGACCACGGCCAGGGCGTCGAGGCCGCGCACCTGAGCCAGCTCGGCGAGCCGTTCTATCGCGCGCCCGGCCAGACCGCCCAGGGCCACGGCCTGGGCCTGGCGATTGCGCGCCGTGCCGCCGAGCGCCATGGCGGCAGCCTGATCCTGGCCAACCATACCGACGGCGGGTTTATAGCGAGCATCGACCTGCCGTTGGTGCCCGGGGTTGTCACAGCGGTGTGATGATCTTCTATAGTGGCCCTTCTCTTACGGAGGGCCCTAGATGACTGACCTGCTCAACACCATCCAAGCCGCACTCGCACTGCCCGCCACCGCGCCGACCTTCAACGGGGCCGGCGCCCTGCCCTCGGCCTTCGCCGTCACTGACCTGGCCAGCGCCAGCATCGCCGCCGCCGGCCAGGCCGTGGCCCGGTTGATCGAACAACAGACCGGGCGCCTGCCCGAAGTGAGTGTCGATCGACGTCTGGCGTCTTTCTGGTTCGCCTCCTCGATCCGCCCGCAGGGCTGGCAGGTGCCACCGCTGTGGGACGCCGTCGCAGGCGACTACGCCAGCGCCGATGGCTGGATTCGCCTGCACACCAATGCGCCCCATCATCGCGCCGCGGCCGAACGGGTACTCGGCAAGGTGGCCGACCGTGCCGACATGGCCGGGAAAGTCGCCCGCTGGAATGCCGCCGAACTGGAAGAGGCGATTGTGCAGGCCAACGGTTGCGCCGCGCAGATGCGTTCCGCGCAGGACTGGCAACGTCACCCCCAGGGGCTGGCGGTGAACAGCGAATCACTGGTGCAGCGCGAGACCTTTGCCGCTGCCCGCGAAACGCCCTGGCTCGGATCCATTGCGCGGCCGCTGGCCGGTGTCAAGGTGCTGGACCTGACCCGCGTATTGGCCGGTCCCGTGGCCAGCCGCTTTCTCGCAGGATTGGGCGCGGACGTGTTGCGCATCGACTCACCGACGTGGAACGAGCCCGGAGTGGTGCCGGACATGACCCTGGGCAAACGCTGCGCGCGTCTGGACCTCAAGCGCAGCGACGATCGCCAGGTGTTCGAGGGCTTGCTCAAGGACGCCGACATGCTGATCCACGGCTACCGCGCCGATGCCCTGGAACACCTGGGCTACACGGCGGCTGAGTGGCAGGCGCTGGCCCCCGGACTGATCGACGTCGGCCTCAATGCCTACGGCTGGAGCGGCCCGTGGCGCAATCGTCGCGGGTTCGACAGCCTGGTGCAGATGAGCTGCGGAATTGCCCAGGCGGGCATGGCCTGGAAACAGGCCGACACACCGGTGCCGCTGCCGGTGCAGGCATTGGATCACGCGACCGGTTATCTGATGGCGGCCAGCGCCCTTCAGGCCTTGAGCGAGCGCCTGCGATCAGGGCGTGGCGGTTCGGCGCGCGTGTCCCTGGCGCGAACGGCGAAGTGTTTGCTGGAGGCGGGACACGTACCGGAGCAACCGGCATTGCGCGCCGAAGAGCCCGGCGATCAAGGCCTGGTGGTGGAGCAGACCGCCTGGGGCCCGGCGCATCGGCTGCTGGCACCGCTCAACATCAGCGGCACGCCGTTGCAATGGGATTTGCCGGCGCAGGCATTGGGCTCGCACCGGGCGCAGTGGTAAACCTGTATCTGCGCCTATCAAATACCGATTGCGCATGCGTTATTTCAGGCAACACCCCTCTTTGTGGCGAGCGGGCTTGCCCCGCGTTGGGCTGCGCAGCAGCCCCCAATCAAGCAAAACGCGGTGTACCTGATACGGCTCAGCGTCTGGTTTTGGGGCCGCTGCGCAGCCCAACGCAGGACAAGCCTGCTCGCCACAGGGAATCTGCGCTTAACTGACTGGCATTAGGGCTTGCCCGCTCGCCACAGAGTCTCCCGTTTGCCGCGCGACAGCGTTGAGTCCAAATTTAGCGGAGACTCCCACCGTCGAATCGCATTTCAACGGCTGTACGCGGTCAGAGCTGTGGGAGCGGTTCACCTATCTGTGACATAGAGGAGAGATGCCGATGGCCACCTTTGAACCTGGACACCTGCATGTCGAGCGCCATGCGCTCAACCAGGACGACTACAGCTATAACCTGCACATCGATTACGAAGTCAGCCAGGACCCCAAGGAAGGCGCGGGCATGCTGTTCAAGCTGCACGGCTCGGTACAGGGCAAGGACCTCAACGAGGCGTTCTTCCTGCCCAAGGACCAGGCCTTCGATTTTGCCCGGCACGCCATGCACATCGCCTACAGGTACGGTATGCCGAAAACCGCGGTCTTGAATGGCACGATGCACAAGCAATACGACCAGATGTTCGAGGATGTGCGCCATCAACTGGACGTGAAGTCCGGTGACCCGGTCAAACCCGAGCACCTGGAGTAGGAACACCGCCACTCCCCTGTGGGAGCGGGCTTGCCCGCTCCCACATTTTGATCCCCGTCATCTGCAAGGCATACTTGCCGCCTCCCGCTCCCCAGAATGACTAGCGCCCCATGCGTATCCACGTCAGCTTTATCGACCGCGTCGGCATCACCCAGGAAGTCCTGGCCCTGCTCGGTGGGCGCAATCTCAACCTGGATGCGGTGGAGATGGTGCCGCCCAACGTGTATATCGACGCACCGACCCTCAGCGCTGCGGTGCTGGAAGAGCTGCGCGACGCGCTGTTCAGCGTGCAGGGCGTGCAGTCGGTGACGGTGGTCGACATCCTCCCCGGCCAGCGCCGGCACCTGCAACTCGATGCGCTGCTGGCCGCCATGACCGACCCGGTGCTGGCCCTGGACAGCGCGGGCAAGATCCTGCTGGCCAACCCGGCGTTGATCGCGCTGTACGGACGCGAACCTGCCGGCGAAAGCATCAGTGAGCTGTTCAGTGACCCGGCGCTGCTCGACGCCTTGCTCGAACACGGCTTTCGCCTGCCCTTGCGCGAGATCAGCGTCAACGGCCAGACCCTGTTGCTGGACGCCACGCCGATTACCGATGCCGGCGCACTGCTGACCCTTTACCAGCCCAACCGCATCGGCGAGCAATTGTCGGCGCTGCACCATGACCATGCCGAAGGGTTTGATGCGCTGCTGGGGGAATCCGCGGTGATCCGCACCTTGAAAGCGCGTGCGCAGCGGGTGGCGGCGCTGGATGCACCGCTGCTGATCCAGGGTGAAACCGGCACCGGCAAGGAGCTGGTGGCCCGTGCCTGCCATGCGATCAGCGCGCGGCACAGTGCGCCGTTCCTGGCGCTCAACTGCGCGGCGCTGCCGGAGAACCTCGCCGAAAGCGAGCTGTTCGGCTACGCCCCCGGTGCTTTTACCGGCGCCCAGCGCGGTGGCAAGCCGGGGCTTATGGAGCTGGCGAACCAGGGCACGGTGTTTCTCGATGAGATCGGCGAAATGTCGCCGTACCTGCAGGCAAAGTTGCTGCGCTTTCTCAACGACGGCAGCTTTCGTCGAGTGGGCGGAGATCGCGAGGTGAAGGTCAATGTGCGCATCCTCAGCGCCACCCACCGCGATCTGGAAAAAATGGTCAGCGAGGGCACCTTTCGCGAAGACCTGTTCTACCGCCTCAATGTGCTCAATGTCGAAGTGCCGCCGCTGCGTGAGCGCGGCCAGGACATTCTGCTGCTGGCGCGCTATTTCATGCAGCAGGCCTGCGCGCAGATCCAGCGCCCGGTATGCCGCCTGGCACCCGGCACCTACCCGGCCCTGCTGGACAACCGCTGGCCGGGTAATGTGCGCCAGTTGCAGAACGTGATCTTCCGCGCCGCGGCCATTTGCGAAAGCAGCCTGGTGGACATTGGCGACCTGGATATCGCCGGCACGTCCGTGGCGCGCCAGAGCGACGGCGAGGTCGAGAGCCTGGAACAGGCAGTGGAAGACTTCGAGCGCGACCTGCTGGACAAGCTTTACAGCCGCTACCCCTCGACCCGCCAACTGGCGAGCCGGTTGCAGACCTCCCACACGGCTATCGCCCATCGCCTGCGCAAGTACGGCATTCCCAACAAACCCTGAAGCTGTGCACCGATCAAAATGTGGGAGTGCACTTCGGCCTTGAGTTTTGGTCCAGGAACGACATCCAGTGTACTGAAAGCGCTACAGCGGAACGATATCGATACACCCGCTGTTTTGACGCGCCCTGCAAGGCTTTGATCCACATAGGCTTTTTTTCACAGCCCCACCCGTAACGATATCGCTACACACAACGCCTCTAACGTTATATTCATATTTATCAACTCATTGATTTATATGGAATTATTCATATTGGCCGCAATATTGCTAACCAACTCCCATCATTCCGATTCTGGCCCCAGGAGTTTCCATGAGCGAGTTGCGTTTTACTGAAGATCACGAATGGCTGCGCGCCGAAGCCGACGGCAGCGTCACCGTGGGTATCACCGCTTTCGCGCAGAACGCGCTGGGTGATGTGGTTTTCGTGCAACTGCCGGAGTTGCAGGCCTACACCAAAGGCGCTGAAGCCTCCACCGTAGAGTCGGTGAAAGCCGCCAGCGGCGTGTACATGCCGCTGGACGGCGAAGTGCTGGAAGTGAACGACAAGCTCGATGGCAGCCCGGAGCTGGTCAACGAAGACCCGATGGGCGAAGGTTGGTTCTTCCGCTTCAAACCGGCCGATACCGAAGCGGTCGCCAAATTGCTCGATCAGGACGCATACGATCGCCTGATCAAAGCCAACGCTGAAGCTTGAGGAGCCCACCATGACCATCACTCTCGGCACTGCCAACGAATTCATCGCCCGCCATATCGGCCCGCGCCCGCAGGACGAGCAGCACATGCTCGCCAGCCTGGGTTTTGACTCCCTCGAAGCCCTCAGCGCCAGCGTGATCCCGGAAAGCATCAAGGGCACCAGCGTGCTCGGCCTGGAAGACGGCCTGAGCGAAGCCGAGGCCCTGGCCAGGATCAAGGCCATCGCCGGCAAGAACCAACTGTTCAAGACCTACATCGGCCAGGGCTACTACAACTGCCATACGCCGTCGCCGATCCTGCGCAACCTGCTGGAAAACCCGGCCTGGTACACCGCCTACACCCCTTACCAGCCGGAAATTTCCCAGGGCCGTCTGGAAGCGCTGCTGAACTTCCAGACCCTGATCAGCGACCTCACCGGCCTGCCGATCGCCAACGCCTCCCTGCTCGACGAAGCTACCGCTGCCGCCGAGGCCATGACGTTCTGCAAACGCCTGAGCAAGAACAAGGGCAGCAATGCCTTCTTCGCGTCGATCCACAGCCACCCGCAAACCCTTGACGTACTGCGTACCCGTGCCGAGCCACTGGGCATCGACGTGGTGGTGGGCGATGAGCGCGAGCTGAACGACGTGAGTGCCTTTTTCGGCGCGCTGCTGCAATACCCGGCCAGCAACGGCGATGTGTTCGACTACCGTGAGCTGACCGAACGCTTCCACGCCGCCAATGCGCTGGTGGCCGTAGCCGCCGATTTGCTGGCACTGACCCTGCTGACCCCGCCGGGCGAGTTCGGCGCCGACGTGGCCATCGGCAGCGCGCAACGCTTTGGCGTACCGCTGGGCTTCGGTGGCCCGCACGCGGCTTACTTCTCCACCAAGGATGCGTTCAAGCGCGACATGCCGGGCCGTCTGGTCGGCGTTTCCGTCGACCGTTTCGGCAAGCCGGCCCTGCGCCTGGCCATGCAGACCCGCGAGCAACATATTCGTCGCGAGAAAGCCACCAGCAACATCTGCACTGCCCAGGTGCTGCTGGCCAACATCGCCAGCATGTACGCCGTGTACCACGGGCCCAAGGGCCTGACCCAAATCGCCCAGCGCATTCATCACCTCACTGCGATCCTCGCCAAAGGCCTCACTGCTCTGGGCCTGAAGGTGGAGCAGCAACACTTCTTCGATACCCTCACCCTCCACACCGGCGCCAACACCACCGCCCTGCACGACAAGGCGCGCGCCCAGCGCATCAACCTGCGCGTGGTGGATGCCGAGCGCGTGGGCCTGTCGGTCGACGAAACCACCACCCAGGCCGATATCGAAACCCTGTGGTCGATCTTCGCCGATGGCAAACCTGTGCCGGCCTTCGACAGCGAGATTACAGGCCGTCTGCCTGCCGCGCTGCTGCGCACCTCAGCGATCCTCAGCCACCCGGTGTTCAACCGTTACCATTCCGAAACCGAGCTGATGCGCTACCTGCGCAAGCTGGCCGACAAGGACCTGGCGCTGGACCGCACCATGATCCCGCTGGGCTCGTGCACCATGAAGCTCAACGCCGCCAGCGAAATGATCCCGGTGACCTGGGCCGAATTCGGTGCCCTGCACCCATTCGCCCCGGCCGAGCAAAGCGCCGGCTATCTGGAGCTGACCACCGACCTGGAAGCCATGCTCTGCGCGGCCACCGGCTACGATGCGATTTCGCTGCAACCGAACGCCGGTTCCCAGGGCGAATACGCAGGCCTGCTGGCCATTCGTGCCTATCACCAGAGCCGTGGCGATGAACGTCGCGACATCTGCCTGATCCCCTCATCGGCCCACGGCACCAACCCTGCTACCGCCAACATGGCCGGCATGCGCGTGGTGGTTACCGCCTGCGACGCTCGCGGCAACGTCGATATCGACGACCTGCGCGCCAAGGCCATCGAGCACCGCGACCACCTCGCCGCGCTGATGATCACCTACCCGTCCACCCACGGCGTGTTCGAAGAAGGTATCCGCGAAATCTGCGGGATCATTCACGACAACGGCGGCCAGGTGTACATCGACGGCGCCAACATGAACGCGATGGTCGGCCTGTGTGCACCGGGCAAGTTCGGCGGCGACGTGTCCCACCTGAACCTGCACAAGACCTTCTGCATCCCCCACGGCGGCGGCGGCCCGGGCGTTGGCCCGATTGGCGTCAAGTCGCACCTGGCGCCGTTTCTGCCGGGCCACGCGGCCATGGCACGCAAGGAAGGCGCGGTGTGCGCGGCGCCGTTCGGCAGTGCAAGCATTTTGCCGATCACCTGGATGTACATCAGCATGATGGGCGGCGCAGGCCTCAAGCGCGCTTCGCAGTTGGCGATCCTGAATGCCAACTACATTTCCCGTCGCCTCGAAGAGCACTACCCGGTGCTCTATACCGGCAGCAACGGCCTGGTGGCCCACGAATGCATCCTCGACCTGCGTCCGCTCAAGGACAGCAGTGGCATCAGCGTGGATGACGTCGCCAAGCGCCTGATCGACTTCGGCTTCCATGCGCCGACCATGTCGTTCCCGGTAGCGGGCACGTTGATGATCGAGCCGACCGAAAGCGAATCACGGGAAGAACTGGACCGCTTTTGCGAGGCCATGATTGCCATCCGTGAAGAGATCCGCGCAGTGGAAAACGGCACGCTGGACAAGGATGACAACCCCCTGAAAAACGCCCCGCACACCGCGGCGGAGCTGGTTGGCGAGTGGAGCCACCCGTACAGCCGTGAACAGGCGGTATACCCGGTTGCGTCGCTGATCGACGGCAAGTACTGGCCGCCGGTTGGGCGCGTGGACAACGTGTTCGGTGATCGCAACCTCGTGTGCGCCTGCCCGTCCATCGAAAGCTACGCCTGAGCTGGGAGGGAGCTTGCTCCCTCTCACACTTCGCACTTTTCCAGGAGCTGAACATGTCCACCGACAATTTATTGAAAACGCCCTTGCACGCCCTGCACCTCGAACTCGGCGCACGCATGGTGCCCTTCGCCGGCTACGACATGCCGGTGCAATACCCGCTGGGCGTGATGAAGGAACACCTGCACACCCGTGAGCACGCCGGGTTGTTCGACGTGTCCCACATGGGCCAGATCCGCCTCAGCGGCGCAAATGCCGCCAAGGCCCTGGAAACCCTGGTGCCGGTCGACATTATCGACCTGCCGGTGGGCATGCAGCGCTACGCGATGTTCACCAACGAGCAGGGCGGCATTCTCGACGACCTCATGGTGGCCAACCTCGGTAACGACGAACTGTTCCTGGTGGTCAACGCCGCCTGCAAGGATCAGGACCTGGCGCACTTGCGCAAACACATCGGTGATCAATGCAGCATCGAACCGCTGTTCGAAGCGCGCGCGCTGCTGGCCCTGCAGGGCCCGGAGGCGGTAAAGGTACTGGCGCGCCTGGCGCCGGAAGTCACCCGCATGACGTTCATGCAGTTCGCCAGCGTTCGCCTGCTGGGGGTTGATTGCTACGTGAGCCGTTCGGGCTACACCGGTGAAGATGGATTTGAAATCTCCGTACCCGCCGCCAATGCCGAAAGCCTCGCGCGCAGCCTGCTGGCCGAAACCGAAGTGCAGCCCATCGGCCTCGGCGCCCGCGACTCCCTGCGCCTGGAAGCCGGCTTGTGCCTGTACGGCCATGACATGAACACCGACACCACGCCGATTGAAGCGAGCCTGCTGTGGGCGATCTCCAAGGCACGTCGTAGCGACGGCGCTCGCGCCGGCGGCTTCCCGGGCACCGAACACATCTTCAGCCAGCAACAGGCCGGCGTAAACCGCAAGCGCGTAGGCCTGCTGCCCCAGGAACGGACACCCGTGCGCGAAGGCGCAGAGATCGTCGACGCACAGGGCACCGTTATCGGCAGCGTCTGCAGCGGCGGTTTTGGTCCGAGCCTGGGGGGTCCGTTGGCAATGGGCTATCTGGACAGCGCCTTCACTGCGCTGGATACCGAGGTGTCAGCATTGGTGCGTGGGAAAAAGGTGCCATTACGTGTAAGTAAAATGCCATTTGTGCCGCAACGTTACTACCGTGGCTGATTGACCGTTTCTATAAGTAACGCGGTTGCGTTAATGCGCACTAAACTGTCACGCAACCGCCATAAAACAGTGCATCGCCGATAGACTTTCTTATAGGCAATCCCCTATAACAAGTGAACTTCTCTATCGAATAAGGTCGCGCTGGTTTGTTGATCAAAGTGCCACGTGGCCTAGTAAATACTGGGGGTTTGGCAGGGCTTGTTTTTTCTGCGTTAGTTGGCGTAGAGTTTGTCCACTGTGTTTGCATGGGTCGCTTGGAACCTGGACCTGGGCAGTAGCTGCTGTAGTTTGCTACAACCCGTTCGACGTCTCTTACTTTCCTGCAACCCAGCCCAGTGCTCTTTCATGTGAAAGGGGCTGTCATTAATTTTTAGCGTCAAAGGAAAGAAGAAATGTCCACACGTCAGAGCGGTACCGTCAAGTGGTTCAATGACGAAAAAGGGTTTGGTTTTATCACGCCAGAAAGCGGTCCGGATCTGTTCGTGCATTTCCGCGCCATCCAGGGCAACGGCTTCAAGAGCCTGAAAGAAGGCCAGAAAGTAACTTTCGTTGCTGTGCAAGGCCAGAAAGGCATGCAGGCTGACGAAGTACAAGCAGAAGGCTGATCGCGCCTGCCACAAAAAGCCCCTGATATGACATCAGGGGCTTTTTTATGGACGCGAATCCGTAAACTGGGCGTTTTTCTGCGAGAGCCCTGCCATGCCCAAGCCCCTGCTGAGCCCCCAAGGCGCGTTCCCCGCCGCCGGCCTGAGTCGTCGCCTGGCAGCGATGCTCTATGACGCTCTGTTGTGCACTGCGCTGCTGATCGTCACCGCTTTTATCTACACGCTGGTGTGGATTGCGTTCGTGGGGGAAGCGAACATGCGCGCGCTCAGCGAGTCCGGCGCGCTGGACGGTGACCCGATACTGTCGACCCTCCTGCTGTTTGTGCTGTTCGGCTTTTTTGCCAAGTTCTGGACTCACTCCGGGCAGACACTGGGCATGCAGGTCTGGGGCGTGCGCGTGCAGAACGCCGACGGCTCGCGTATCAGCCTGTGGCAGGCGCTGTTGCGCTTTATGGTATCGATTGCGTCGTGGCTGTGCGTGGGGCTTGGGTTCGTCTGGTCATTGTTCGATAAGCACAAACGCAGCTGGCATGACATCTACTCGGACACGCAACTGGTGCGAATCCCCAAGCAGAAAAAATAATTCCGAAATAATGAAAATCCAAATGTGGGAGCAAGCTTCCTCCCACATTTTAGCGATGTCCGGCTGGCGTCAGGCGTTGCCGGCCAGCTTGAGCCGCGCAGCCTGGGTGAAATCCAGCATGCGCTTGAGCGGGCGCACCGCATGGGGGATCACCGACGGCTCGACGAATATCTCGTTACTGCCCTCACGCAAGCACTGCAACGTGCGCTCCAGGGTATTCATCGCCATCCACGGGCAGTGCGCGCAACTGCGGCATGCGGCGCCGTTGCCCGCTGTGGGCGCTTCGACAAAAACCTTGTCCGGGCACAGCTGCTGCATCTTGTAGAAGATGCCGCGGTCCGTCGCCACGATGAAGGTCTTGTTCGGCATGCGCTGCGCTGCAGCGATCAGTTGGCTGGTGGAACCCACCGCATCCGCCAGTTCGATCACGGCGGTCGGCGACTCGGGGTGCACCAGGATCGCAGCGTCCGGGTACAGCGCCTTCATGTCTTCGAGCTGCTTGGACTTGAACTCTTCGTGGACGATGCAGGCACCGTCCCACAGCAACATGTCGGCGCCGGTCTGACGCTGAATATAGGTGCCCAGGTGCTTGTCCGGCCCCCAGATGATGGTCTCGCCGTTGTCCATCAGGCTCTCGACGATTTCCAGCGCGCAGCTGGAGGTCACCACCCAGTCGGCACGGGCTTTGACCGCTGCCGAGGTGTTGGCATACACCACCACGGTGCGCTCGGGATGCTGATCGCAAAACGCCGAAAACTCATCCACCGGGCAGCCCAGGTCCAGGGAGCAGGTGGCTTCCAGGGTCGGCATGAGGATGCGCTTTTCAGGGGTGAGGATCTTGGCGGTCTCGCCCATGAAACGCACGCCGGCCACCAGTACGGTTTTGGCCGGGTGAGCAGCGCCGAAGCGCGCCATTTCAAGGGAGTCGGAGACGCAGCCACCGGTTTCTTCGGCCAGGGCCTGAATCACCGGATCGCAGTAAAAGTGGGCAACCAGCACCGCGTCCTGAGCGTTGAGCTCGGCGGCGATAGCGACGCGCAGGGCGGCCTCTTCGTCGGCGCTGAGGGCCTTGGGCGCCTTGGCGTCGAGATGGGCTTGAACCAGTAGGCGTTCGGAAATGTGCGTCATGTTCGCAAGACCTGCAGGCGCAGTTGCGCGAAAGTCGAGTGTACCACCGGCTCTGGAGCCCTTCGGGCGCCGCCGGACGAAGTGATTGTGTTCATCAAGCACGGGTGAAGCTGCGCAAGGCTACAGAATATCGAATCGATTCAAAAGCCTAATCTGGCGCTGACGTGCGCATCTGTCAGGCCATAAAACAGGAAACCGGGTTTCCTGTTTTATGGACGTTGTCAGCGCGACAGGGCGGAGGGATCTTCCTGCAGCAGCACAGCGGCATGCATGTGCGCCAATGCCTCCTTGAGCGTAGGCTCTTCCAGCGCCTCCCTGGACTTATTGCTTTCCCTTGCCGCGTGTTCCAGCAATGCCACGTAGTCACGCCTGGCCGAAGCGTGCCGGGGCACAAACGTCTCGTCGACCTGCTTGCCCATCACGTATTTTTGCGTACGCGTATCCTGGCTTGCGGACTGCGAGACAGAGGCCCGGGTAAGCATTCCTTCCTTATACCCCAGATGGGTCGAGCTGCTGGCCGTGTCCTCGACCTGCACATAAAGGTAATTCTGCGATTCGGCCGTGGTGCCGAGCGCGGGGTTTAGGGTGCCGTTCAGATCCTTGTGGAAACTGGCGGACAGGCTCGATTGCTGATCCTGGGTCACGCTGCGGTCCAACGTGCTGCTGCCACCCACGCGGGTGTTCTGCGCCACGTCGTAGGCAAAGCTATCGACCTCGGACGGACGCATCGGGTTGGAAGCCTCGCTGGCCTGTTTGATCGATGCCTTGAAGTCAGCCAAGCCACTGAGCAAGCGCTGATCTGCCGGATTGCGGGTCAGGGCCTCGGGTGCAGCGGCACCTTGAGGATAATTGCTGTTCATGGCGCTGAACGCGTCCTTGAACATGCCCATCAATGGCGCCTTGGCATTGCCCCGCTCCTGCACTCGATCAAACTGAGCCAGGTAGCTTTTCAGCGCCTTGGCCTGTTGCTGAGCTTCGCCGAGGATCGCAGCGTTTTTCAGGTCCACCGCGAGGCTCAATTCGCCATCCGCACCACTCATGCGGGTGGTACGGCTCTGGTTGTCGGCGTGAAACGCAAGGGTCTGCTGCTGCGTGTCCGCTATCTCCAACCTGGCGTTGAGGTCGACGGATGCCAATATTCCGGAATCGAACCGGGTCAGGCCGCCCAGATCGAGCTTCGGCGGCACGGCGGTCAGCCCGTCGACCGCTGCCTGGAACGCGCTGCTCAACTGACCGACGGCCTTGAGCTCATCGTCGCTCAAGGTGCCACCGTCCACAGTGGCCTGAACGCCCAGGCCATCACTCTGGCTGGATAAACTGAAGGTGATGGTCTGGCCGCTGGCGGTCTTGATGTTAAGGCTGACCAGATTGTCGGCCTTACTGTGCAGCAGCGACTGACTGAGCTTGAGCTCGCCGGCACTTTCTGCGCCTGCATAGCGTACCGACTGGGAAATATCCGTACCGCCCACGGCAAACTGAGCCACCAGACTGTCGCCCAGGCCTTTGAAGCGGTTGGCAATGGATAATGCGTTGAAGTTGGTATTGATCGCCTTGCTCAGGGTGTCATGACTGTCACTCTCCCAAGCCAGCGCCGGGGCCTGGCCGGGCAGTTGCCCACGCACAGAGTAGGTGCTGGAGAGCGTGTCGGATACCACGTTGCCCAGACTGACGACGGATGAAGGTCGATCAGCAACAGGGGTATCGCGTGGCTGGGCGGCAAGTGGTTGACCCGCAAGACGCAGAATCGGGCTGAGGCTGGAGCTGATGGGTGAAAGCGTAGTCATGACGATCCCTGTCGTGAGTTGAGCAGTCTCCAATTTAACCAAGATGGGGTGCGATTGACAGCGGGTTGATTTTGACTTTTCAACCAGGCAAAAAAAAACCCGGAAATCCTCACTTTCGTGGGCCTTCCGGATTTTCTAAACCGCCAAATATGGTGGGTCGTGTGGGATTCGAACCTACGACCAATTGGTTAAAAGCCAACTGCTCTACCAACTGAGCTAACGACCCGCTGTGTGGTGGCGCGCATAATACTGATTTCTAAGGATTATTCAACACCTTATTTGAAATAAATCAGAAATACCGCGTTGCATCTGCAATTGTGGCCGTTTTCAGGCCCTCTCAGCGGCCAGGCTCGTCGTTCCACAGGTACTTGTGCAACTGCAATTGCAGACGCACCGGCAGGTTGTCCGCCACTACCCAGTCTGCCAGGTCGCGGGCGTTCAGGTCGTGATGGCTGGGAGAGAACAGCACTTCACCGGCGCGACGGTCCAGGCCATATTGGATCAGTTTGGAGTTGGCCCAGTCGTAGTCTTCACGGGAACAGATGACGAACTTGACCTGATCGTTGGCCGTCAGCAAATCCAGGTTCTCGTAGAGGTTACGGTGTGCTTCCCTGGAGCCCGGTGTTTTGAGGTCGACCACGCGGCTTACACGCGGGTCGACAGCGGAGATATCCAGCGCACCACTGGTTTCCAGAGACACCTCGTAGCCGGCGTCGCACAACTGCTTGAGCAAAGGGATGGCATTCGGTTGGGCCAGGGGCTCACCGCCCGTTACACAGACGTAGCGCGGCCGGTAGCCGGCAACCTGCTCGAGGATGTCGTCGAGGGTGCGCACGGTGCCGCCGCTGAAGGCGTAAGCGCTGTCGCAGTACTGGCAGCGCAACGGGCAACCGGTGAGGCGCACAAAAACCGTGGGCAGGCCGGCGGTTCGCGTTTCACCCTGCAACGAGTAAAAAACTTCGGTAATACGTAATGTGTCTTGCATAGTCGCCACGGGCGTAACAGCTAAACAGGCTGTCCGCCTCCGTCAGGCACTTCAAGGGGTTGCGCCAATGCGCCGACCCCAGGAAGCGGGTGTCATAAAAGGGCGTGGATTCTAACGAAAAAACCCGCGCCAGGCGCGGGTTTCTTCTGAACGGACTGCATGGCTTACAAGCGCTGCAGATCCCGCTGGGCCAACTGCGCAGCTGAGGTGCCCGGATATTGGGCCACTACCTGCTGCAGAATGCCTTTGACCTTGTCGGTATGACCCAGGCGGCGTTCTACGTCAGCGAGTTTGTACAGCGAATCCGGCACCTTGGCGTGCTTGGGGTACAGCTGGCTGACCTTGGCAAACGCCTGGCCGGCACCTTGCAGGTCACCCTTGGCCAGGTTGACCTCGCCCAACCAGTATTGGGCATTGCCCGCGTACTGGCTGTTTGGGTATTTACGCAGGAAAGCGGCAAATGCCTGGCTCGCCTTGTCGAAATCCTTGGCTTTGATCAGGTCGAAGGCTGCATCGTAATACAGTTTTTCCTTCGCCGGATCGCCCGGTTCGCTGCTCGCGGCAGGGGCCTGGCTGGCAGCCGCCCCTGCTGCTGCACCACCGGCAGCGGCACTTGGCGCGCCACCGGCAGAAGAATTATCAGGAGTAGCGGCAGGTGTTACGCCGGCTCCAATACGTCGATCAAGATCCTGGTAACGCTCCAGGCCTTCTTGCTTGAGCTGATTCACTTGATTCTGCAGAACTTCAATGGTGCCTTGTTGCTGCGCCAATTGATCCTGCATGCGTTGCAGCTGATTGAACAGTTCGCCCTGTGCCGAAGGGGCGGACGTCGCCGCCCCCCCGGCATAGGCGCCGTTCGTGCCATAACCCGCTGGCGGATAGCTGCTCCCGCTATTGTTATAGCCTGAGTTGCTGTCCGTTACAGGAACCGCAGCCCACACCGCAAGCGGTGCGAGGCTGAGAGCCAATACAGTTAGAGCACGACGGCACGTTCGCATGACGAATTACTTACGCAGTTCGACGCGACGGTTTTGAGCCCAGGACTGCTCGTCGTGGCCAGTAGCAACTGGACGCTCTTTACCGTAGGAAACCAGTTCCAGTTGGCCTGGAGCAACACCTTGCAGTACCAGGTAGCGCTGAACGGCTTTCGCACGACGCTCGCCCAGTGCCATGTTGTACTCACGAGTACCACGTTCGTCGGTGTTACCTTCCAGAACAACGCGAGCGCCGTTAGCTTTCAGGTCCTTGGCGTGAACGTCCAGAGCGCGCATGGCTTCTGGTTTCAGGTCCGAACTGTCGTATTCGAAGTAGAAAGTGGTGATAGCGCGCAGAGCAGCTTCTTCGCTCAGGGAGCCGTCAACTGCACCCGTGTTAGCGCCGTAACCAGCGTTTGGATCAACAGCTGCGCCTTCACCGGCGTTGTCGCCGCCTTTGGACGAGCAACCAACGGCTACGGACAGAGCCAGAGCCAGAGCAGCAAACTTACCAAACTTCAGCATTTCCATCGTGAAACTCCTAATGAACCCCAGTGTGTTAAGCAAATCTCTTTTTTTGTAGCGCCGCGTCAGTTCAGGTAAGGGGACCAGGATGGTTCTCTGACTTCGCCTTGTGCGGTAGGAAGCGGGAGCCTTACGCGTCCATTAATGGACACGAGCATCAAGACTCCCCGGCCCTGCTGGCGGGTGGCGTAGATTACCATGGTGCCGTTGGGCGCAACAGTGGCTGACTCATCAAGGTTGGTATCTGTAAGGATTTTTACGGTTCCACGCTGCAAATCCTGGGCCGCAACCCGGAAATTAGTGAAACCATCCTGACGGTGAATCATCACCAACGTCTTTTCATCGGCCGAAAGCTTCGGATTAGCATTGTAGTTGCCAATGAAGGTTACGCGTTCTGCGCCACCACCACCCACGCTCGTTTTATAGATCTGTGGCTTGCCGCCCCGGTCCGAGGTGAAGTAGATGGTCGAACCATCCTTGCCCCAGAACGGTTCAGTGTTGATGCCAGGACCGCTGGTCACGCGGCTGATCTGGCGCGAAGCCATGTTCATCACGTAGATATCCGGGTTGCCGTCCTTGGACAGCACGAACGCCAGGCGCGAACCATCCGGCGACCAGGCCGGCGCACCGTTGAGGCCTTCGAAGTTGGTGATCTGCTCACGACGCCCTGTGTCGATGTGCTGGACGAAGATGCGCGGGCGCTTCTGCTCGAACGAGACATAGGCAATACGCTTGCCATCCGGTGCAAAACGCGGCGACAGGATCGGCTCACGGGATTGCAGCAGGGTTACGGCGCGTGCACCGTCGTAATCCGAGCGCTGCAGCGTGTAACGGGTGTTGTCCACCGAGAAACGCTCAGCCGTGACATACAGCAGGCGCGTGGAGAACGCCCCTTTGATGCCGGTGAGCTTTTCAAACGACTGGTCCGAAATGTAGTGGGCCATGTCGCGCAGTTGCTCGGCAGTGCCCGACACGCTGCCGGTCAAAACCTGCTGCTCGGTGGCCACGTTGAACAAGGTGTACTGGATCTGCAGGCGACCGCCGGCCGGCGTGATGCTGCCGACCATCAGGTACTGCGCGCCCACTGCTTTCCAGTCACGGAAGCTGACTTCGCTGGCCTGGGTTGGCTGGCTGATCATGTTGCCTTTTGGAATCGGTGCGTAGTAGCCGGAGTTGCGCAGGTCGTCGCTGACGATCTGGGCCATGTCATCCGGCAGCACGCTGCCGCCCTGCCAGCCGAACGGCACCACCGCGATCGGGGTGGCCCGATCACTGCCGCTGGTTACCAGGATGTTCTTTTCATCCGCCGCCGCTATCCCTGCCATACAGCAAATAACGACAAGCATTCCTCGAAGAAGGTTTCTCACAAGGCTAGATCCTCAGGTGTGAATGTCATCTTGAATGAACGATAGGGAGCGAAGTCGCTTGGTTTCATTCCCTGCATCTCGGTCAACCGGCCAATGTTCTTGACCGCGGCAACCGCCGAACTGTCGAACGAACCGTCACCACTGGACTTGGCCACGCTGACCGAAGTCACCGTACCGTCCGGCAACATGCCGATCTGCAGCACTACTGTCATGCCTTTACGTGCCGAAGGTGGACGTGTCCAGCCTTCTGCTGCCCGTGCCCGAATCAGGTCGTCGAAACTGCCCGCTACTTCATCGCCACGCTCATCGGCCAAGGCTTGCTGACGCTGCGGCGTGTCGGAGAGCAAATCTGCCAGGGCCTGAGCCTTTTTCTCTTCGGCGGATTTACGCGCTGCTTCCTGGGCCTTCTTCTTGGTGGCGTCGGCGGCAGCTTTCTTCTTCGCGTCGTCGGCGACTTTCTTCTTCGCCTCGTCTGCTTCAGCTTTTTTCTTGGCGTCTTCGGCGGCTTTCTTCTTCGCGTCTTCGACAATCTTTTTCTTGGCTTCTTCAGCGGCCTTTTTCTTGGCCTCTTCTTCAGCAGCTTTTTTCGCTTCTTCTTCAGATTTCTTCTTGGCTATATCAGCCAATTGTTTCTCTTCAGCTTTTTTAGCTTCGGCAGCTTTGTCGGCTTTCTTGGCTTCATCAGCCTTTTTGGCCTCGTCGGCTTTCTTCGCTTCGTCAGCTTTTTTCGATTCCTCGGCCTTTTGAGCCGCCTCTTCTTTCTTTTGTTCCGCAGCCGCCTTCACCGCTTCCTGCTCGACCTTCTTCTGTTCCATCTGCTCGACTTCGGTCTGGCGCGCGGCCGACTTCTGGGCCTCACCCGCAATCTTCTGATTGGTCTGGGTGGTAGCCTGACTTTTCGATTTCAGTTGATACAGGGTCGCCTGCACGATCGGCTTGGCCGGCGGCAGGTCCGGGGTCATGGCAAAGCTGACGAACAGCATGCCGAACACCAGCACGTGCAGGGCTATCGCCCACACGCCAGGCCAGAAGAAGCTTTCCGAGGCGGACGGCTCTCGCTGTTGCTGCATCAGGGCGCCTCGGTGATCAGGCCAACGTTACCGACGCCGGCCTTCTGCAGCCCGCCCATGGCGCCCATGACGGAGCCGTAGTCAACCGATTTGTCGCCGCGGATGAAGACCTGGGTGCGCTTGCCGCCTTCGTTGCCGGAGCGAATGATCTTGGTCACCGCATCGGTCATCGCCGGCAGGGTCAGGGCCTTGTCCTGCTGTTTCTGGGTGTCGACTTCGCTGCCAAGGTTCCAGTAATAGGTCTTGTCGGACTTGATCGAAATGGTCAGCACCTGCGTGTTGTTGTCCTGCGGCAAGGCTTCACTGGAAACCTTGGGCAGATCAACCTTCACGCCCTGGTTGAGCATCGGCGCGGTCACCATGAAAATCACCAGCAGCACCAGCATCACGTCGATGTAGGGCACTACGTTCATCTCGGCGACCGGCTTGCGCTTTTTGCGCGCTCGAGCGATTAAAGCCATTGGGAATTACCTGCTTATTCTTCGCTGGTGTGCACTTTACGGTGCAGGATCGCCTGGAATTCATCGGCGAAGGTGTAGTAACGGCCGATCAGCGTCTCGCTGGTGGCAGCAAAACGGTTGTAGGCGATGACTGCCGGGATCGCCGCGAACAGGCCGATTGCGGTGGCGATCAGCGCTTCGGCGATACCCGGGGCCACGGTGGCCAGGGTCGCCTGCTGGGCCTGGGCCAGGCCGCGGAACGAGTTCATGATGCCCCACACGGTGCCGAACAGGCCGATGTACGGGCTGACGGAACCCACAGTGGCCAGGAACGGCAAGCTTTGCTCAAGCTTCTCTTCTTCACGGGAAATGGCGACGCGCATGGCACGGGCCACGCCTTCCATAACGGCTTCCGGATCGACGCCGGGCTGCTGACGCAGACGGGAAAACTCCTTGAAACCGGCACGGAAGATCTGCTCCACACCCGAATCCGGGTCCGGGTTGCTGCCAGCCTGACGGTACAGCTTGGACAGGTCGATACCCGACCAGAAGCGCTCCTCGAAGCTCTCCAGGGCACGTCGACCGGCACGCAGCATGTTGCTGCGCTGGAAAATCATGACCCAAGAGGTAACCGATGCGGCTACCAGGGTCAGCATGACCAGTTGAACCACAACACTGGCATTGCTGACCAGGCTCCACATGGAGGAATGGTCGACGACGGTAGGTTCCACGCTAAATCTCCTGCTCTGATTGTTTACCCGCGCCGCTCACGGCGGCAAAGGCCGCACGTAGAGTTTCGGGAATGGCCCGAGGTTTCAAACTATTGGTGCGCACACACGCCACCAGAAACTGCCCCTCACAGAGCAGCGTTGCATCCGTTGCCCGCCTGACCTGCTGTTTGAAACGCAGGCTGACACGGTTCAATTCGATTACTTCAGCGCTGACCAGCAACTCGTCGTCCAGGCGCGCAGGTGAGTGGTAGCGCGCCTCACTGGAATGCACGACGAATAACAGGTCCTCCCCTGCCAGCGTGGATTGGGCAAAGCCCAGCTCCCTTAGCCGCTCGGTTCGAGCCCGTTCCATGAACTTGAGGTAATTGACGTAATACACGATGCCGCCGGCATCGGTGTCCTCGTAATAAACGCGACAGCGATGTACGAACGACTGATCCACGTTTTGCGCGCGCATACTCTAGTGCTTACTCCTCAGGTTGCCAATCCGGCCCGCCACTGTTTTTTCATTCCCGTTCTTCATCCTGAAGAATATTTACAACGACTGAATGACGACGCCAGACACTGGGACAGCACAAACCTCAGATAAATCGCGCGGCGCAAGCTTTTAATCGTCCACTGCATCGAGGAATTCGTCTACCACGGGCATCTCTCCCAATCGTGACGGAATATTTAACCCGAAGTGCAAATAAGCATGACGCGTCACCACTCGCCCCCTCGGCGTGCGCATGATGTAGCCTTGCTGGATCAGGTACGGCTCCAGCACATCCTCGATGGTATGGCGCTCTTCGCTGATAGCGGCGGCAAGGCTGTCGACCCCTACCGGGCCACCGTCGAACTTCTCGATCATGGTCAGGAGCAGGCGTCGATCCTGGTGATCGAAGCCATGCTCGTCCACATCCAGCAGGTTCAGCGCCAGGTCCGCCACGGCTTTGGTGATATGCCCCTTGGCGCGCACCTCGGCAAAGTCGCGTACGCGGCGCAGCAGACGGTTGGCGATACGTGGCGTGCCGCGAGCCCGACGGGCGATTTCAAAGGCACCTTCAGGGTCCAGCGGCAGGCCGAGAATACCTGCCGACCGTATGACAATGGTCGCCAGGTCCGCCGTGCTGTAGAACTCCAGACGCTGAACGATACCGAAACGGTCGCGCAGCGGGTTGGTCAGCATGCCTGCACGGGTGGTCGCACCCACCAGGGTAAAGGGCGGCAGGTCGAGCTTGATCGAACGGGCAGCCGGCCCCTCGCCGATCATGATGTCGAGCTGGAAGTCTTCCATGGCCGGGTACAGCACTTCCTCGACAATCGGCGACAACCGATGAATCTCGTCGATAAACAGCACGTCATGCGGTTCAAGGTTGGTCAGCAGCGCCGCGAGGTCGCCGGGACGCTCAAGCACCGGGCCCGAGGTGGACTTGATCGACACGCCCATTTCATTGGCGATGATCATGGCCAGGGTGGTTTTACCCAGCCCCGGCGGACCGAAGATCAGGGTGTGGTCCAGGGACTCGCTGCGCCCGCGCGCGGCCTGGATGAACAGCTCCATCTGCTCGCGCACGGTGGGCTGGCCGATGTAGTCGGCCAGACTCAGCGGGCGGATGGCGCGGTCCTGGACTTCTTCACGGTCGCGCGGGCCGGTGGCCGCAATCAGACGATCAGCTTCAATCACTTAAATCATTCCCTTCAGGGCTCGGCGGATCATGTCTTCGCTGCTCAGGTTCTTGTCCTTGATGGCCGATACCGCCTTGCTGGCCTCCTGCGGCTTGTAGCCCAGGGAAATCAGCGCACTGACCGCATCACTTTCGGCGCTGGCGACCTGCCCCGCCGGCATGTCCGGCTGGTTCGGCACCAGCGCGAACATGTTCGGTACGACTTCCCAGGCCTTGAAGCGGTCCTTGAGTTCCACCAGCAAGCGCTCGGCGGTCTTCTTGCCCACCCCCGGCACCTTGGTCAGCGCCGAGGTGTCCTGGGCCGACACCGCCCGCACCAGCTCATCCACTTCCAGGCTCGACATCAACGCCAGCGCCAGTTTCGGCCCTACGCCGTTCAAGCGAATCAGTTCGCGGAAAAAATCGCGGTCGCGCTTGCCGATGAAACCATAGAGCAATTGCGCGTCTTCGCGCACCACCAAGTGAGTGTGCAAAGTAATCGGCTCACCGACCGACGGTAGGCGGTACAAGGTGGTCATGGGCACTTCAAGCTCATACCCAAGCCCGTTTACATCCAGAATCAGGTGCGGCGGCTGTTTCTCAGCCAGGGTGCCGCGCAGGCGTCCAATCACGGTTCGGATCCTTAAAAAGCATAGGGCCAGATCGACGCCTGACCGGAAATAACGCTGATGCTATCAGAGACGCAGGCGCCCGCCACGACTACGTGCCGTGCCAAGCCCGTGGGGCAGCAGACTGGATCGGGTGTGCGCATGGCAAATGGCAATGGCCAGGGCGTCGGAGGCGTCGATCTGCGGTTTGGCGGTGAGTTTGAGCATATGCATGACCATCATCTGCACCTGCTCTTTATTCGCCCCACCCGTGCCAACCACGGCCTGTTTGACCTGGGTCGCGGTGTATTCGGCGATCTCCATGCCCTCCTCGGCACCCGCCACAATGGCGGCACCCCGGGCCTGGCCGAGCTTGAGCGCGGAGTCGGCGTTCTTGGCCATGAACACTTTTTCGATGCCCATGGTAACCGGGCCATAGGTCTGGATCACTTCACGCACGCCGCGATAGACAATTTGCAGACGCTCAGCCAGCTCGCCCGCCCCGGTGCGGATGCAGCCCGAGGCCACATAGACGCAGCCACGCGGGGTGTGTTGCACCACGCCAAAACCGGTGATGCGCGAACCGGGGTCGATACCAAGGATTAAAGTCATAGCGCCTGCGGGTTGGATAAACACATTTTTTGATACACCAGGTTCAACTGTGGGAGGGGGCTTGCTCCCGATGGCGGTGAGTCAGTTATCTATTACTCGACTGAACCACCGCTATCGGGAGCAAGCCCCCCCACATTTGAACCTGCGTCGTCCTTCAGCCTAGTTGTTCGGCGACGGATTCAGGGATGTCAGCGTTGGAATACACGTTCTGCACATCATCCAGGTCTTCGAGCATATCCAGCATCTTCAGCACTTTTTGTGCACCGTCCAGGTCCAGCTCGGCGCTGGTGGTCGGCAGCATCACGATTTCCGCGTCGGTGCCTTTGAAGCCGGCAGCTTCCAGTGCAGTGCGCACGGCATAGAAGCCGGCGAACGAGGTGAACACGTCGATGGAACCGTCTTCGTTGGTCACCACGTCGTCGGCATCGGCCTCCATCGCCGCTTCGATCAGCGCATCTTCATCCACACCCGGCGCGAAGGATATCTGGCCCTTGCGCTCGAACAGGTAGGCCACCGAACCGTCGGTACCGAGGTTGCCCCCGCACTTGCTGAACGCATGGCGCACGGCAGCGGCAGTGCGGTTGCGGTTGTCGGTCATGCACTCGACCATCACCGCCACGCCGCCCGGGCCGTAGCCTTCGTAGGTCAGTTCGACCATGTCGTCGGTGTCGGCGGCGCCGGCACCACGGGCCACGGCGCGGTCGATGATGTCGCGGCTCATGTTGGCGCCCAGCGCCTTGTCCAGCGCCAGGCGCAGGCGCGGGTTGGAGCCCGGGTCGCCGCCACCCTGACGGGCGGCGACGGTCAGTTCACGGATCCACTTGGTGAAAATCTTGCCTTTCTTGGCATCCTGACGCTCTTTGCGGTGCTTGATGTTCGCCCACTTGGAATGGCCAGCCATAACACAACTCCAAAAATTCTCTAGAAACCTTATCAATCACGCTTGCGGCGCAATACAACCCTTGTAACGCAAAGGCGCATCCGAAGATGCGCCTTTTTTAACTGCGTAAACCTCAGTGCGCCAGCACGCAGCAGCCTCACTCAGCCTTTGGCGTCTCGCGCAGCCGAATGTGCAGTTCGCGCAGTGCCTTGGCATCCACCACACCTGGCGCCTGGGTCATGACGTCTGCAGCGCTCTGGGTTTTCGGGAAGGCGATCACTTCACGAATCGACTGAGCACCGGTCATCAGCATGACCAGACGGTCCAGACCGAAGGCCAGGCCACCGTGTGGCGGCGCGCCGTACTTGAGGGCGTCGAGCAGGAAGCCGAACTTCTCTTCCTGTTCCGCTTCGTTGATGCCCAGCAGACGGAACACCGCTTGCTGCATCTCCTTACGGTGGATACGGATCGAACCGCCACCCAACTCGGTGCCGTTCAATACCATGTCGTAGGCGCGGGACAAGGCGCCTGCCGGGTTGGCTTCCAGCTCGGCCGGGGAGCACTTGGGCGCGGTGAACGGGTGGTGCAAGGCGCTGAAGCTGCCGTCGTCGTTCTCTTCGAACATCGGGAAGTCAACGACCCACATCGGGGCCCATTCGCAGGTCAGCAGGTTGAGGTCGTGACCGAGCTTGATACGCAGTGCGCCCAAGGCTTCGCTGACGATCTTGGCCTTGTCGGCGCCGAAGAACACGATGTCGCCGTCAACTGCACCGACGCGATCGAGGATCGCGTTCAGGTTGTCCAGCGGAATGTTCTTGACGATCGGCGATTGCAGGCCGTCAACGCCGTTGGCGCGCTCGTTGACCTTGATGTACGCCAGGCCCTTGGCACCGTAGATGCCGACGAACTTGGTGTAGTCGTCGATCTGCTTGCGCGGCATGCTCGCGCCGCCAGGCACACGCAGTGCGGCGATGCGGCATTTAGGGTCGTTGGCCGGGCCGCTGAACACCTTGAAGTCGACCTCTTTGAGCTGGTCGGCCACGTCCACCAGTTCCAGCGGGTTGCGCAGGTCCGGCTTGTCGGAACCGTAGCGGCGCATGGCTTCTTCGAAGGTCATGTGCGGGAAGTCGCCGAACTCCAGGTCCAGCACTTCCTTGAACAGGTTGCGGATCATCTGCTCGGTGAGACCCATGATCTCTTCTTCATTGAGGAAACTGGTCTCAATGTCGATCTGGGTGAATTCCGGCTGGCGGTCGGCGCGCAGATCTTCGTCACGGAAGCACTTGGCGATCTGGTAGTAACGGTCGAAGCCGGCCACCATCAGCAATTGCTTGAACAGCTGCGGCGACTGCGGCAAGGCGAAGAACGAACCGGCGTGGGTACGGCTTGGCACCAGGTAGTCACGCGCGCCTTCCGGGGTGGCCCGGGTGAGGATCGGCGTTTCAACGTCGAGGAAGCCGTTTTCGTCGAGGAAGCGGCGGATGCTGGTGGTCATGCGCGAACGCAGACGCAGCTTCTCGGCCATCTCCGGACGACGCAGGTCGAGGAAGCGATAGCGCAGGCGGGTTTCTTCGCCCACGTCGGAGTATTCGTTCAGCGGGAACGGCGGGGTTTCCGACTCGTTCAGCACTTCGAGTTCATAGCCCAGCACTTCGATACCGCCGGACGCCATGTTCTTGTTCACGGCACCGGCCGGACGCAGGCGCACCTTGCCGGTGATCTTGACCACGTATTCGCTGCGCACGCGGTCGGCGGCAGCGAAGCTCTCGGCGCGGTCCGGGTCGAATACCACCTGGGCCAGACCATCACGATCACGGATATCGAGGAAGATCACCCCGCCGTGGTCGCGGCGACGGTGAACCCATCCGCAAAGGGTGATTTCCTGACCTTCCAGGGTCTCGTTCAGTTGGCCGCAATAGTGGCTGCGCATCATGGTCGTGGTTTCACTTCTCGTAATTCGAAATTCGGTGGAGGCCCGCCTCGTCACCGTACAGTTATGCAGGGGACGGATAATGCAGGAGCCTGCGCGTAGAGTTCAACTCAGTCTGCCTTGTCGCCGCCCGCCAGGTTCTTCTTGGCGCCGGTCTTGAAATCGGTCTCGTACCAACCATTGCCGCTGAGGCGGAAGCCTGGCATGGACATCATTTTTTTCAATTCAGGCGCCTGACAGGCTGGGCAATCGACCAACGGCGCGGCGCTGATCTTTTGAATGGCTTCCAATTGATGACCACAGGAAGCGCATTGATAGTCGTACATGGGCATTGAGATGTCTCGGCGATCAAAACCTGCTGCGCCACGCCCTGCCGTTGTGCATAAAGCCCCGGCATGCGCAGCAAAGCGCGGGATTATATCTGGTAAATCGAGGCAGCGCAGCCGGCTTTCTGCCCAGGGCCGACCAGCCTGGGTGGCAGGCCGGCCCGAAGCACCACCGAACTAACCTGGGCAGGAGGGGGTGACGCAGCCGTTCAATACATGCACTACGCACACCACCCTCACCAGCCCGCTGAAGTTCTTCACGCCGCCGTAGCGCAAATGCACTTCCCGATCGACATAGGACAACAGCGCACTGACCGAGCAGGTATTGATCCTGGCAATTTCCGTGAGGATATTCCAATAGATCTGTTCGAGCCGCAGGCAGGTGGAAAACCCATTGAGCCTGACTGACCGGGACAGTGGCTTGGCCAGCCCCATATCGAACCCTTTTGCAAACGGGTCGACCTTTATCTTATGAAAACCAGCGGTTTCCATTACTCCATTACCGACTCCACGTGACATACACCTGACACTCCATTGCCAAACAGCAGCCCATGGGACTTCCCATTGGGCAATGGCTCTATAAAACAGCAGGGCGCGGCAGGCAGCCAGAAGACGGGGAGTAGATGGGCGTAGGACAACGCCAGGAAGTGCGCGGAAACACGCAGGCGGCGCCAGCACGGCGCCACCGGTGTACGACGTTTACTGATTTTCGAGCAGGGAGCGCAGCATCCACGCCGTTTTCTCGTGCACCTGCATGCGCTGGGTCAACAGGTCTGCCGTCGGCTCATCGCTGACTTTGTCGAGCAACGGGAAGATGCCACGAGCGGTACGCGTGACGGCTTCCTGACCGGCCACCAGCTGTTTGATCATCTCTTCGGCGCTGGGCACACCCTCTTCTTCCTTGATCGAGGACAGGCGGGCATAAATCGAGTAGGCACCCGGTGCAGGGAACCCCAGGGCACGGATACGCTCGGCAATGGAATCCACCGCCAGCGCCAGCTCGTTGTACTGCTCCTCAAACATCAAGTGCAGCGTGCGAAACATGGGGCCGGTGACGTTCCAATGGAAATTGTGGGTCTTCAGATACAGTACGTAGGTATCGGACAGCAACCGTGAAAGTCCGTCGACGATGGATTTACGATCTTCTTCACTGATACCAATATCGATTGCCATGTGTTTCCCCTTCAATTGATGAGTATTCATTGATCAAATGAACGGCCACTCTAGCAAGAAATGCCTGAACGCCGCTCGAAAAGCCTGCATCCGTCTAGGACAAGCGTTTGAAGCAGAAATGCCGCGCTCCGCACAAGTCCCCACCATGCTTGATTTGAGTAGGCACAGCCTTTGCTGTTAAATAGGTGCCGTGTGGCTGCCGTTTATCTGTGCGGCACGTCACATAGGCTGATCCCCGCGCACGTGCCCAACGCCTCCCATTGTTCAGAAGCGAACCGTGCCAGTCAGCTCTTCCTCGTGATCCGTCTTAAAGTGAGTTAATCAAAATGTTGAAAATCGTCCACCTGCTAACGGGCGTTGCGGCTTTGCTGCTGTCCTTTATCCCGAGCCTGCAGCCTGAAAGCCTGCCCTACCTGCAACAACATGATGCTCTGTACCTGGCCTTGTTCGGCCTGCTGAACCTGACGCTCGCACCGGTAATCCCTTACTGGAACAAAGGCACGCGTCATCAACTGCAAAACCTGGTCAGCGCGCTGCTGGTACTGGCCGTTGTCGTGCAAACTCTCACCCTCCTGGCACCCATGCCTGAAGTCGGCGGTCACCCGGCCATTCTGCTCAGCCTGGTTATTGCTGTGGTCGCCATCGTTCTTCACCTGGCCATCAGCTTCTACCGTTCGTCCCCAGCGGCCGCGTCGCAAAATTACGACATGACCAACCGGGATACCGGGACCGTCAAGTGGTTCAATACCTCCAAGGGCTTCGGCTTTATTTCCCGCGATTCGGGCGATGATATCTTCGTCCACTTCCGGGCCATCCGCGGCGAAGGCCATCGCGTTCTGGTCGAAGGCCAGCGTGTGGAGTTCTCGGTAATGAACCGCGACAAAGGCCTGCAAGCCGAAGATGTGATCGCCGCGCTGCCGCGTCGCTGATTCACACACCTTCGCAGCAAAAAAACCGCGATCCGGCATTGGCCGGGTCGCGGTTTTTTATTGCACGCCCATTAATAGTGAGGCGGCGGCGCTTCTTCTTCGGATGACTCGAACTGGCCACCCATTTCTTCCTGGCGCTTGAGCAGGGCAGCGATCTGCAGTTGCAAGCGCTCGACGGCGCGCTGCTGGGTGACCAGGATATCGTTGAGGGTTTCGATGGTGTCGTCCTGGAAGGCCAGGCGGCTTTCCAGGTCGGTGACGCGGTCTTGCAGGTCCATGATTCAGTCCTGGGTGAAGATGAAGTCGGCAGGCAGCAGGCCACGCAATTGCGCACGAATGGCCGTCACTTGCTCAGGCGTGTAGGGACGGGCCGGATGTTTGCCCCAAACCGGCGCGGGCCAGGCGGCGTCATCACGCTTGCGCACGATGACGTGCACATGCAACTGGCTGACGACATTACCCAATGCGCCAATGTTCATCTTGTCGGCGCCAAGGCCCTCGTTCAGCAAGTGCGCCAGGGTTGTGGTTTCCTGCCACAGCACCTGCTGGTCCGCGACATTCAGCTGAAACACTTCACTGATACCGTCGATACGCGGTACCAGGATGAACCAGGGATAATTCGAGTCATTGGACAGCAGCAGCCGGCACAGCGGGAAATCCCCGAGGGTCAGCGTGTCTTGTTGCAGGCGTTGATCCAGTGCGAACACTGCGGGCACTCCATTGAACAGGTCAGGTTTTGCGCCCCAGCATACCTTCGATTGCGCAAGGCTTCACGGCGAATGCAGGAAGGCGGCGGCGCAGGACGGAAAAAAACCTGCACCCTTTCGAGGCAAGCACGTGTGGGGGCTACGCAGCAACGGGCCTGGACAGGACGCACCAAAATGATCCGCCCGTGCTTCAAAGCGATTCGCCGAGTACCCACTCGTTGGGGTGAACCGGTAACGTTTTGCCACGGCGCGGGTTTCGTGTAACGCAAGGCACGGGCAAGCGGTGTGCATTCAGCACAGGCCAAACCGCCCAGAAAGCCCGTTTTTATGCAGCGTTTACAGGCTTTTCACGTTTTTCACGAAAAAATGACATTCGATTACCGGTTTGTGCACGCTTGTTGCAAGCTTCCTCCTATCGTCGGCAACGGCACCCGTGGATGCAGGTGTTTCGCGATAAGAACAGCAGCGATTCAATGCGCATCAGGGAAGCGTTCAAACTTTGAAACCGGTTTGAAGGAAGACAGTATTGAAGTTGTCAGCCCGGTTACAGTTGGGCTGTGAATTTGCGACAGGGAGCTAGCGATTTACGACAGCCTCGTAAAGAAGCTGAAAGGAAAGTTGGGTAAGTATCGTCAATAGGGTCTGCGTGATATAACTTTGCGCCGACACAAAAAAGAAAGAGCCGCCCAGATAAAAATACAGGTGGGACGGCAGTACTCTTCCTAAAACCAAAGGAGCAAATCACGATGCGCGTGATGAAGTGGAGCATGATCGCCCTCGCTGTTTCAGCAGGCACCTCGCAGTTCGCAATGGCGTCCGCCCAGGACGATTCCAAGGGCTTTATTGAAGACAGTACAGCCAGCATCCTGACTCGTACGCTGTACTTCAGCCGTGATTTCCGTAACAACGATACCGGCCAAAGCCGTCGTGAAGAAACCGGCCTGGGCTTCCACGGCCTGTTCAGCTCGGGTTACACCCAAGGCACCGTCGGTGTTGGTGTAGACGTGATTGGCTTGATGGGTCTGAAGCTCGATAGCGGCAAGGGCCGCGCCAACACCGGCATGTTCCCTAACGGCTCCGATGGCCGTGCGCAGGATGAGTTCTCCAAAGCCGGCGCTGCGGTTAAATTCCGCATTTCCAACACCGTGCTCAAAGTGGGCGATCAATACACCACCGCGCCTGTATTCGCCTCCGATGATAGTCGTCTGCTGCCGGAACTGCCGCAAGGCATCTCCATCACCAGCAACGAAATCAAGGACCTGAAGCTGGAAGCCGGTCACTTCACCTCGATCGTTGCCCAGGACCAGACCTACAAGGACAGTATCTCCAGCGCCGAGCCTGGCTCGAGCCGCGGCCTGCGCGACGCCAACTTCGTCGGCGGCGTGTACTCCTGGACGCCTGAAGTCACCACCAGCCTCTACTACTCTAAAGTGGAAGACTACTGGCGCAAGCTCTACGCCAACGTTAACTGGACCCATGCACTCAGCGATGACCAGTCCGTGGCCGTTGACTTCAACATCTACGACACCAAGAGCGAAGGCGCAGGCCTGGTACGTGCTGACAAAGACGGCACCACCAAGCTCGACAACCGCGCGTTCAGCTTGCAAGGCGCGTACACCATTGGCGCTCACACCTTCACCCTGGCAGCGCAGAAAGTCAGCGGCGACGGCCAATATGGCTACGGCGTAGACGGCGGCGGCACAATTTTCCTGGCCAACTCCATTGCCCGTTCCGACTTCAACGCTGAAGACGAACGTTCCTTCCAGGCCCGCTACGACCTCAACATGGCGACCTTTGGCATCCCAGGCCTGAGCTTCATGACACGCTACGTAACAGGTAGTGGTGCCAACACCAACCTCACCAACAACGGTAAGGAGTGGGAACGCGATATCGAAGCCAAATACGTAGTTCAGAACGGTCCAGCCAAAAACCTGAGCCTGCGTCTACGTCAAGCGACCTATCGCTCCTCTGATAACGTTTATGGTTCGCCATCGCTCGACGAACTGCGTCTGATCGCGCAATACCCGTTGAACATTCTGTAATTAGCCGCTTAATTACAGCGATGGTTTAAGGCTTGGGCCTTAAACAAAAAGCCGCTCCCCTGTTTCAGGAGAGCGGCTTTTTTATTGCAATACTATTTCAGCAAAACTAACTAGCAAGCTAAGTAACTATGTTCACGGGCTATATTCATTCTTCACATTTAACCTGACCTATCGGCCAAGTTAAACGCGACACTTCTCTGTTACTTCGTCGGTGCTTCCTGCATGACACGAATAACCCGCTGTGGAAACGGAATATCAATCCCCGCCGCTTTCAACCGGTCGCGCGCCAGTTCATTGAACATGAACACCACGTCCCAATAATCCGGCGTGTTGGTCCAGCAGCGCAGTGAAACCGTGATGGAACTGTCACCCAGCGTCGAAACCACCGCCGCCGGTGCAGGATCAGCCAACACACGCGGATCCTTTGCCAGCTCCAACAGCACTTCACGGGCTTTCTGCAGGTCGGCCTCGTAGTCCACACCCACGTCAAACACCACCTTGCGGGTCGGCTGGCGGTTGGTGTTGGTAATGATGCCGTTGGACAGAATGCCATTGGGCACGATCACGGTCTTGTTGTCGCCGGTGCGCAGCACGGTGTGGAAGATCTGGATGCTGTCGACCGTGCCGGAGGTGCCCTGAGCTTCGATCCAGTCGCCGATGCGAAACGGACGGAACAGCAGAATCAGCACACCACCGGCAAAGTTGGCCAGGCTGCCCTGCAAGGCCAGGCCAATGGCCAGGGTTGCGGCACCAATCGCAGCGACGAACGAGGTGGTCGCGACGCCGATCATCGAAGCCACGCTGACCACCAGCATCACTTTCAATGCAATGTTCGCAAGGCTGGTGATGAAGTGCTGCAGCGCCAGGTCCGCTTTACGCAGGGCCAGCAAACGCCCGACGCGATTGGTAAAGACATTGATCAGCCACCAGCCGATGGCCAGCGTAATCACGGCCAGCAACACTCGGCTGCCGTATTCCATGATCATCGGGATCCAGGACTGCGAGGTCTTGATCAAGTGATCCATTTCAGCATTCAAATCCATCTATCTTCTCCTCTTGCAATCAGTCGCGGAAGTTATTGAACTGCAGCGGCATGTCGAACGTCTTGGCGCGCAGGGCCGCGATGGCCTCTTGCAGGTCGTCACGTTTCTTGCCGGTGATCCGCACCTGCTCACCCTGAATGGCGGCCTGCACCTTGAGCTTGGCATCCTTGATGTGGGCGACGATTTTCTTCGCCAGCTCCTTGTCGATGCCTTCCTTGAGTACGGCTTCCTGTTTCATCAGCTTGCCGGAGGCGTAGGCGTCCTTGATTTCAAGGCACTGTGCGTCGATCTTGCGTTTGACCAGCGACAGCTTGAGGATCTCGATCATCGCTTCCAGCTGGAAATCGGCTTCAGCGGTCAGGTTGACGGTCAATTCCTTTTCCTTGAACTCGAAGCTGCCCTTGCCTTTCAGGTCATAGCGGCGGTCCAGTTCCTTGACGGCGTTCTCGACGGCGTTGGTGACTTCGTGTTTGTCCAGTTCGGATACCACGTCGAACGAAGGCATGTCATTTCTCCAATATAAGGGGCAGGCTCAGTAAAGATGGAGCGCGCCCGAGCTAAAATGCCGGGGCATTATAGCGATTCTTTCGTCCTGTTCATCGCAGGCGACCCAACGGAGCACAAACCGATGTCGACCACCTGGCACATTCTCGGCGCCGGCAGCCTTGGCACGCTCTGGGCCACGCGCCTGGCGCGTGCCGGCGTACCGGTGCGGTTGATTCTGCGCAATACAGAGCGGCTGGCCAGTTATCAGACAGGACCAGGGTTGACGCTGGTCGAGCACGGTGTTGCACAGACTTATCCGGTGAGCGCCGAAACGCCCGACAGCCCAGAGCCGATTCACCGCCTGCTGGTGGCGTGCAAAGCCTACGATGCACAAGGCGCTATCGCACAATTGCAGCAGCGCCTTGCGCCGCACGCCGAGCTGATCCTGCTGCAGAACGGTCTGGGCAGCCAGGACGCGGTCGCCGCTGAACAGCCCCACGCGCACTGTGTATTTGCTTCCAGCACCGAGGGCGCGTTTCGCGACGGCGAGTGGCGCGTGGTGTTCGCCGGGCATGGCTACACCTGGCTGGGGGACGTGTCCCGCCAGACGGCGCCGCCATGGTTGGATGATCTGCACGCCGCTGGAATCCCCCATGAATGGAGCATCGATATGCTCACGCGCCTGTGGCGAAAGCTGGCGCTCAATTGCGCAATCAACCCACTGACCGTGCTTTATCAATGCCGCAACGGCGGACTGCAGGCGCACCCGTGTGAAGTCGCGACGCTGTGCGCCGAATTGACCGAACTGCTCCAATGCTGTGGCCAGCCAGCGGCTGCGCAGAATCTTCACGATGAAGTGCAACGGGTGATCCAGGCCACTGCCGCGAATTTTTCCTCCATGTATCAGGACGTGGCCAACCGGCGCCGTACGGAAATCAGCTACCTGCTGGGGTACGCCTGCCGGGCAGCCGCCCGACACCAGTTGCCCGTGCCCCATCTGCACGCCGTGCAAGCACGTCTGGTCGAGCAGTTGGTTGCACGCGGATTGCCCAGCGACTGAGGCACGCGCTACCCTGCCTGCCTGTCTCTAAACAGCGAACACCCTGATGCCCCTGCGCCAGCGTCTTGAAAACCTTCCGGTCGGCCAGAAACTGCTGGCCG
Organism: Pseudomonas sp. PvP025; assembly: GCF_017832155.1. NCBI lineage: Bacteria > Pseudomonadati > Pseudomonadota > Gammaproteobacteria > Pseudomonadales > Pseudomonadaceae > Pseudomonas > Pseudomonas sp. PvP025. Next base: position 2,817,304 of record NZ_JAFIBJ010000001.1, read on the forward strand.
CGCTGCTGGTGCTGCTGACCACCGTACTGCTGGTGGCCAACCTCACCTTTATCAGCGCCGCCTACTGGATTTCCCAGGAAAGCATGGCACCGCAGGCGTTACAGGCCATTGGCCGGCTGGTGTCTAACCCGGCCCTTGCCGCCGAAGCCCTCGAATCGCCGGCCAAGGCCGATGCCCTGCTCAACGAATTGACCAGTTATTCGCCACTGCGCGCCGCTGCGCTGTACGACGGCGAAGGTAATCGCCTGGCGCAGATGCAGCACGGCGACCGCCTGCACCTGCCGGACACCTATCGGCACATCGAGGCGTGGCGCGTCACCGAGTTTCGCAGCAACCAGGTCATCACCCTGCCCCGTCCCGGCCAGGCATCCGGGCATTTGCTGCTGGTGGCCAGCAGCGAGCTGCCTGTGGCGTTTTACACCGGCACGCTCACCGCCAGCCTTGGCATCCTGATTTTCAGTGTGCTGTTGTGGTTGGTGATTGCCCGCCAGATCAAGCGGCTGATCACCCGGCCCATCTACGAATTGGAAGAGCTTTCGCGCCAGGTGACACGCGAAGAGAACTACGCCCTGCGCGCCGGGCGCGGCAACCACGACGAAATTGGCAGCCTGGCGGAAGCCTTCAACACCATGCTGTCGCGCATTGAAGCGCGCGAGCAGCAGCTCAAGCGCGCCCGGGACGACTCCCAGGCGGCCTATGACCAGGCGCAAGGCCTGGCCGAAGAAACGCGCCACACCAACCGCAAACTCGAACTGGAAGTGCAGGTTCGCAGCAAGATCGAGAAAAAACTCACCGGTTTCCAGAACTATCTCAACAGCATTATCGACTCGATGCCCTCGGCGCTGATTGCGCTGGATGAGCAGCTGTATGTCACCCAGTGGAACCAGGAGGCCAGCGCGCTTTCCGGTACACGCCTGGATGAAGCGCTGAACCAGCCGATCTTCCTCGCGTTCCAGCCGCTCAAGCCGTTTCTGCCGCAGATCAAGGCCACGATCGAGCAGCATGTGGTGGAACGCATCGAACGCGTCACCTGGATCAAGGATGACGAGCCCAGGCATTACGCCCTGACCTTCTACCCGCTGACGGGCGGCGCGGGGCGCGGCGTGGTGATCCGCATCGACGACATCACCCAGCGCCTGTCTCTGGAAGAAATGATGGTGCAGTCGGAAAAAATGCTGTCCGTCGGGGGGCTCGCGGCCGGCATGGCCCACGAGATCAACAACCCGCTGGGCGCGATCCTGCACAACGTGCAGAACATCCGCCGTCGGCTGTCGGCCGATTTGCCGAAAAACCTGGAATACGCCGAACAGGCCGGCATCGAGCTGGCAACGGTCAACCGCTACCTCGAAGGCCGCGAAGTGCCGCAACTGCTTGACGGCATCCAGCAAGCCGGGGCGCGGGCGGCGAAGATCGTTACCCATATGCTCAGCTTCAGCCGCCGCAGCAACCGGCAAATGGCACCCTGCGACTTGCCCGCGCTGATCGATCAAGCCGTGGAAATCGCCGGCAATGATTTTGACCTGACCATCGGCTTCGACTTCAAGGGGCAGGCGATCATTCGCCAATTCGACCCGCAGTTGGGCCCGGTGCCCGGCACCGCCAACGAACTGGAACAAGTGCTGCTCAACCTGTTGAAAAATGCCGCCCAGGCCATCCACCTGCGCGAGGACGACAGCGAGCCCGGACGGATCATCCTGCGCACCCGACTCAATCCGCCATGGGCCGAAATCCAGGTGGAAGATAACGGCATTGGCATGAGCGAAAGCGTGCGCAAGCGCACCTTCGAGCCGTTCTTCACCACCAAGGAAATCGGCCAGGGCACCGGGCTTGGGCTGTCGGTGTCGTATTTCATCATCACCAACAACCACAAGGGCCAGATGGAAGTGCATTCCACCCTGGGCCAGGGCACCTGCTTTACCTTGCGCCTGCCTTTGGCCGGCAGCCAATTGTCCCCCACTGCACTTACCCAACTGGAGCAATGACCATGGGCTTTCGCTTGTCGAAGATCTACACCCGTACTGGCGATCAGGGCGAAACCGGCCTCGGCGACGGCCGCCGTGTGCCCAAGGACCATCCGCGCGTGGAGGCCATTGGTGAAGTCGATACACTCAATAGCCAGTTGGGCCTGCTGCTGGCCAATCTTGAAGAGCAGAGCGGCAAGCACCCTGAACTCAGGGACGTGATTGAAGTGCTGACGCCTTGCCAGCATCGCTTGTTCGACCTCGGCGGTGAGCTGGCCATGCCGGTGTACAAAGCATTGAATGCGGCCGAGGTGGACCGGCTGGAAGCGGCGATTGATCGCTGGAACGAAGAAGTCGGGCCGCTGGAAAACTTCATCCTGCCCGGAGGCTCAGCCTTGATTGCCCAGGCACACGTATGCCGCAGCCTGGCACGCAGCGCGGAGCGTCGGTGTCAGCACCTGAACGCGGTGGAACCGCTGGAGGGGGTCGGGCTTGCGTATATCAATCGGTTGTCGGATCTGCTGTTTGTGGCGGCGCGGGTCATTGCCAGGCGCCAGGCAGTGGCGGAGGTGCTGTGGCAGGCGGCGGCCAAGCCGCACTGATTATGCAGTGCCTTGTCTGGCCTCATCGGGGACAAGCCCCCTCCCACAGGTGACCGCATTCCAGCGTTGGAACCGGGTCAACTGTGGGAGGGGGCTTGCTCCCGATGAGGCCCTTCAGAGCCCCCTCAACCCTGCGGCCAGAACGCCCTGATACCCGCCACACCCTGAGCCCCTGCCTCCCAGGCCCGCTCCCGCTCGGCAGGTCCTACCCCGCCCAGCAGAAACACCGGCTTGCTGAAACCGGCAATCAACTGCGACGCCTGTTCCCAGCCCAACGGCTGCGCATCCGGATGGGTATGGGTCGGTTGCACAGGCGACAACGTGACAAAGTCCACGTCCATCAATTCGGCCAGCGCCAGTTCCTCGGCGTTATGGCAGGACGCAGCCAACCAGCGGTCCTTCGGCAACGGCCGGCCCTTGCTCGCGTATTTGCGCAGTTGCGCCGAGGTCACGTGCCAACCCGCCGCAGGAAAATCCCCCAGCCATTCGAACGGTCCCTTGAGCATCAATTGCGCTTTGCCGGCACACAATCCCACCGCATCCACCGCCAGGTCGCGGTATTTCGGGTCGTAACCATTGGGCGCACGCAGTTGAATCAGCTTGATGCCAGCGGCGACAGCCTGTTGGATGCCACGCAACAGCGTCGGGGTTTCCAGCTCACCGGGGGTGATCAGGTAGTCGGCAGGCAGGCGCGCCGCCGCGACAATCGGTGTGTTGGCTGCGGGAAACGCATAGTTAAGCAGATCCCGAGGCGCCACCCACGCCAGGGGCTGCCCTTCGACGCCGTGAGGCTGGCCGGTAAACGACGAGACTTCCCAGACATCCAGCAACACCTGCTTGTCCGGGTAGTCGTGCTGCACCTTGATCAACGGACGCGCCGTCGTGACCTGAATGCCCAACTCTTCCTGCAGTTCGCGGGACAGCGCAGTGGAAACCGACTCGTCAGCCTCCACCTTGCCGCCGGGAAACTCCCACAAACCGCCCTGATGCTGGGTGTCGGCACGGCGCGCCAGCAGAATCCTGCCGTCGAGGCCGCGGATCACCGCCGCTGCTACATGTACTCGTTTCACGCCACTGCTTCCTCGTGTGGTAACCCCTGCAGGCGCGAACGCCTGCAGGGGGAGGGTCATTGTCAGGTGCGATATTCCGCGTTGATCTTCACGTACTCGTGGGACAGATCAGTGGTCCAGATGGTTTCGCTGCAATCGCCGCGGCCCAGCTCGATGCGGATGGTGATTTCTTCCTGCTGCATCACTGCCGAACCTTGGGCTTCAGTGTAGGTTTCGGCCCGTGCGCCACGGCTGGCGATGCACACGTCACCGAGGAATACGTCGATCTTGCTCACGTCCAGCTCCGGCACGCCGGCGCGGCCGACGGCAGCGAGGATGCGTCCCCAGTTCGGGTCGGAGGCAAACAGTGCGGTCTTGATCAACGGCGAATGGGCCACGGTGTAGCCCACGTCCAGGCATTCCTGATGGTTGCCGCCGCCATTGACTTCAACGGTGACGAACTTGGTTGCGCCTTCGCCGTCACGCACGATGGCCTGGGCCACGTCCATGCACACTTCAAACACCGCCTGCTTCAACGCCGCGAACAGCGGGCCGCTGGCGTCGGTGATTTCCGGCAGGTTGGCCTGGCCGGTGGCAATCAGCATGCAGCAGTCGTTGGTCGAGGTGTCGCCATCGATGGTGATGCGGTTGAACGACTTGTTGGCGCCATCCAGGATCAGGCTGTGCAGAACGTTGCGCGACACCTTGGCGTCGGTGGCAATGTAGCCGAGCATGGTGGCCATGTTCGGGCGGATCATCCCCGCGCCCTTGCTGATGCCGGTGACGGTCACCGTCACGCCGTCATGCACGAACTGACGGCTCGCGCCCTTGGGCAGGGTATCGGTGGTCATGATGCCAGTGGCCGCTGCCGCCCAGTTGTCCACAGACAAATCATCCAGCGCGGCTTGAAGAGCCCCTTCGATTTTCTCGACCGGCAGCGGCTCGCCGATCACACCGGTGGAGTACGGCAGCACCTGGCTGGCATCCACGCCGGTCAATTGCGCAAGCTTTGCACAGGTGCGCGCAGCAGCGACAAGGCCAGGCTCGCCAGTACCGGCGTTGGCATTGCCGGTGTTGGTCAGCAGGTAACGAATCGGGCCGGCCACGCGTTGCTTGGCCAAAATCACCGGCGCGGCACAAAACGCATTGAGGGTAAACACGCCAGCGACGGTCGAACCCTCGGCACAGCGCATCACTACCACATCCTTGCGACCCGGCCGCTTGATGCCGGCCGAAGCGATACCGAGCTCAAAGCCGGCAACCGGGTGCAATGTGGGCAAAGGACCAAGACCAACAGCCATGAATGCGCTCCTCAACAATAGATGATGTCTGTGCCGTCTTGATTGACGGTGAGATTAATTGCAAAACGCCGCGACGGCAGAGGCCGGTCGCGGCGCGGGGTGTTGCAGCGTCAGGCGAAAATACTAGTTGATTTCGCCGTGGCAGTGTTTGTACTTCTTGCCCGAACCGCACCAGCACAGTTCGTTGCGACCCAGCTTCTGATCGTTGCGCACCGGAGTTTGCGCCAGGGCTACATCGATCTCTTCGCCAAGCACTTCCGGCGCGTCCAGGCCCGGTGCCTCGTCGTGCTGGAACTGCATGCGCGCAGCCAGTGCCTCGGCTTCCTGGCGCAGACGCGCCTCTTCTTCGATCGGGTCTTCGCGACGCACCTGAACGTGGGAGAGCACGCGAATCGAATCGCGCTTGATCGAATCGAGCAATTCGGAGAACAGCGTGAACGACTCGCGCTTGTACTCCTGCTTCGGGTTCTTCTGGGCATAGCCACGCAGGTGGATGCCGTGACGCAGGTGGTCCATGGTCGACAGGTGGTCTTTCCACAGGTCGTCCAGCACGCGCAGTACGATCTGCTTCTCGAACGTGCGCAGGGCTTCGGCGCTCGCCTGCTCTTCTTTCTCGTTGTACGCGGCCAGCAGCTCGGCCATCAGCTTCTCGCGCAGCGTCTCTTCGTAGAGGTGGTCGTCTTCGTCCAGCCATTGCTGGACCGGCAGGTCGACACCAAAGTCGCTCTTGAGCGCCGCTTCCAGACCGGCAACATCCCACTGCTCAGGCAGGGACTGTGGCGGAATGTGTGCGGTGACGGTGGCGTTGAGTACGTCCTGACGGAAATCGGCAATGGTCTCGCCGATGTTGTCGGCAGCCAGCAACGTGTTGCGCATGTGATAGATCACTTTACGCTGTTCGTTGTTGACGTCATCGAACTCGAGCAGTTGCTTGCGAATGTCGAAGTTGCGCCCTTCAACCTTGCGCTGGGCCTTTTCGATGGCGTTGGTCACCATGCGGTGCTCGATCGCTTCACCGGACTGCATGCCCAGGGCCTTCATGAAGTTCTTCACGCGGTCCGAGGCGAAGATACGCATCAGGCTGTCTTCCAGGGACAGGTAGAAACGGCTGGAACCGGCGTCACCCTGGCGACCGGCACGGCCACGCAGCTGGTTATCGATACGACGTGATTCGTGACGTTCGGAAGCGATCACCTGCAGGCCACCGGATTCCAGCACGGCCTGATGACGCTTCTGCCAGTCGGCCTTGATCTGGGCGACCTGCTCGGGCGTTGGGTTATCCAGCGAGGCCACTTCCACTTCCCAGTTGCCGCCCAACAGAATGTCGGTACCACGACCGGCCATGTTGGTGGCGATGGTCAGCGCGCCTGGGCGACCGGCCTGGGCGATGATTTCGGCTTCCTTTTCGTGGAATTTGGCGTTGAGCACCTTGTGCTCGATGCCTTCCTTATTGAGCAGGTTGGACACGTGCTCGGACGTCTCGATGGTCGCGGTGCCCACCAGGATCGGGCGGCCCTGGGCCATGCCGTCCTTGATGTCGTTGATGATCGCCGCATACTTCTCTTCGGCGGTCAGGAACACCAGGTCGTTGAAGTCCTTGCGCGCCAGCGGCTTGTTCGGCGGGATAACCACGACCGACAGACCGTAGATCTGGTGAAATTCGAATGCTTCGGTGTCGGCCGTACCGGTCATGCCGGACAGCTTGTTGTACAGACGGAAGTAGTTCTGGAAGGTGGTGGACGCCAACGTCTGGCTTTCGGCCTGGATGTTGAGCACTTCCTTGGCCTCGATGGCCTGGTGCAGGCCTTCGGACAGACGACGCCCCGGCATGGTACGGCCGGTGTGTTCGTCAACCAGCACGACCTGGCCGTCCTGCACGATGTATTCGACGTTGCGATGGAACAGTTTGTGCGCGCGCAGACCGGCATACACGTGGGTCAACAGGCCCAGGTTGTGCGCCGAGTAGAGGCTTTCGCCTTCGGCCAGCAGGCCGATCTGGGTGAGCATGTCTTCGACGAACTGGTGACCGGCTTCGTTGAGTTCGACCTGGCGGGTCTTCTCATCGATGGTGAAGTGACCTTCTTTGGTCACTACGCCTTCCACTTCCTCGATGTGCTGCTCCAGACGCGGGATCAACTTGTTGATCTCGGTGTACAGGCGCGAACTGTCTTCGGCCTGGCCGGAGATGATCAGCGGGGTACGGGCTTCGTCGATCAGGATGGAGTCGACTTCGTCGATCACGGCAAAATTGAGTTCGCGCTGGAATTTTTCTTCCATGCTGAACGCCATGTTGTCGCGCAGGTAGTCGAAACCGAATTCGTTGTTGGTGCCGTAGGTGATGTCGGCGGCGTAGGCCGCGCGCTTCTCTTCCGGCGGCTGGAACGGCGTGACCACGCCGACGGTGAGGCCGAGGAATTCATACAGCGGGCGCATCCAATTGGCGTCCCGGCGGGCCAGGTAGTCGTTCACGGTGACAACGTGCACACCCTTGCCGGACAGTGCGTTGAGGTAAACGCCCAGTGTCGCCACCAGGGTCTTGCCTTCACCGGTACGCATTTCGGCAATCATGCCTTCATGCAGGGTCATGCCGCCGATCAACTGGACGTCGAAGTGGCGCATGCCCATTACGCGCTTGCCGGCTTCACGGGCAACCGCGAAGGCTTCGGGCAGCAGTTTGTCGAGGGTTTCACCTTTGGCTATGCGGGCCTTGAACTCTTGGGTCTTGGCGCGCAATTGCTCGTCGGAAAGGGCAACCATCTGCTCTTCGAAAGCATTGACCAGCTGCACCGTCTTGAGCATGCGTTTGACTTCGCGCTCATTCTTGCTTCCAAAAAGTTTCTTTAACAAAGGCGCAAACATATCGGCAGGTTCTTCCACACATAGGGATGGAGGGCGCACCGTCAGTGGCCCGAGCAGCCCTCACGGCCGCATGCGAACGCGCATTCTACCCGGAAACGTGGGTGAGGAAAGTGGCGTTATTCCCAGATGCTGGCATGGGGCTGTGAGAGGGCCTGTTTAAAATAAGGGCTTTTGCGCGAACTTCAACCCATCGAATGCAGAAGTTACCTATTGATTTCGCGGGAAAAGCCGGGCATCGGCATTGCCTAGGGCCGCCTGCGCGCTTTCTGTTAAGATGGCCGCTCTGTTACTTAAGGTGTCCGCTTATGGCATTTCGCCCTCTTACAGCCCGCGCGCCCAGCGTGTTGCTTCGCGAAGCCAAGCCGTTGAAAGCAATCTTCGGCCACGCCCAACGCCTGGGACACCTGCAACGCCTACTCGAAAGCCAGCTGCAACCCGCCGCACGCGAACATTGTCACGTGGCGTCCTGGCGTGAAGGCAATTTGCTGCTGATCGTCACTGACGGCCATTGGGCGACGCGCCTGCGCTACCAGCAAAAACGCCTGCAGCGACAATTGATGGCATTTGATGAGTTCGTCAGCCTGACGCGCATCCAGTTCAAGGTACAGCCGCCCACCGTGCAGCAAGGTGCAGTGGGCCATACCATGGACCTGTCGGAAAACGCCGCCGAAACCATCCAGGCCACGGCCGACGGGATCAGCGATCCAGGTTTGCGCGCGGCACTGGAACGCCTGGCCGCCCACGCCAGGCCCAAGGCCTGAGCCGCTACTTGCGCTTGCTGCCGCCGAGCAACGAGCCCAGCAAACCGCGCACCAACTGCCGCCCCATTTGATTGGCTGCCTGCTGCATCGCGGACTTGAGCGCCTTGCCTGCCGCCGTCCCCAGAAACGCGCCGGCCCTGTCGGTGAAGCTCGGCTCCTGGGCGGCAGGCGTAGAGTCTGCGCCAGGCCCCAATTCCTTGCGCGCCATCAGCACTTCATAGGCGGATTCGCGATCGATCGGTTTGTCATAACGGCCTTGCAGGGGCGAGCTGGCGATCAGCGCCGCACGTTCGACCTCACTGAGCGGGCCGATCCGCGATTGTGGCGGTGCCACCAGCACCCGCTGGACGACCTCCGGCGTGCCCTTTTCCTGCAAGGTGCCGACCAACGCCTCACCCGTGCCCAGCTCCGTCAGCACCGTTAATGCATCGAACGCCGGATTCGCGCGGAAACCCTCGGCCACGGCGCGCAGGGATTTCTGTTCTTTAGTGGTGAAGGCGCGCAAGCCGTGCTGGATACGCAGGCCAAGTTGCGCCAGTACGGTGTCAGGCAGATCCCCCGGGGACTGCGTGACGAAATACACGCCAACGCCTTTGGAGCGAATCAACCTCACTACTTGCTCCAGGCGATCCTGCAACGCCTTGGGGGTATCGGCGAATAACAAATGGGCCTCATCGAAGAACAGCGCCAGCAGCGGCTTTTCGGCATCGCCGCGCTCCGGCAATTGCTCGAACAGCTCCGCCAGGAGCCACAACAGGAACGTGGCATACACCTTCGGCGCTTCGTGCACGAGGCGGCTGGCGTCCAGTAGATGAATACGGCCGCGGCCCTCTGCGGCGGGCTGCAAAATATCTTCAAGTTGCAACGCGGGCTCGCCAAACAAAGCGTCGGCGCCCTGCTGTTCCAGCACTGCCAGACGTCGCAGCAGCGCCTGGCTGGAGCCCGTGTTCATCAATGCCGCGTCATCGCCCAGCAGTTCTGGGTGATAGTGCAGGTGATTGAGCAGCGCCTTGAGGTCCTTGAGGTCCAACAGCAACAGGCCTTCGCGGTCGGCCACCTTGAAGGCCGCGTACAGTGCCGACTGTTGGCTGTCGGTGAGCTCCAGCAGGCTGCCGAGCAACAGCGGCCCCATTTCGCTGATGGTGGTGCGCAATGGATGACCGGACTGGCCGTGAATGTCCCACAGCGTGACGGGATACGCACTGGCGGTGTAATTAATGAAAGGCATGCCGGCGATACGCTCGGCCACCTTGCCCTGGGGGTTGGCGGCGGCGCCGAGGCCACAGAGGTCTCCTTTGATATCGGCGGCAAATACCGCCACCCCCGCATCGCTGAAGGCTTCCGCCAGGCGCTGCAAGGTCACGGTCTTGCCCGTGCCCGTTGCCCCGGCGATCAATCCATGACGATTGGCCAGGCGCATGGGCTGGGCGATGGGCTGGCCGTCTGAGTCGGCACCGATCAGGAGTTGTGTGGAATCAGGCATTTCGTCACCCATGGTTGATGTCCAGTGCCGCAGGTAGGCGCCTGGAATATTAAGACATTAGCCGCCTCTATCACGCGATGAATAAAATCTTCGCTTGAAAGATGGGTAACGTTCGAACTTGATCAGTCCTTGTCAGGCTCGGACTTGCTGCGCTCGCGTTCCCATAACTGGGCGGCACCGGGAAAGTCCGTGCCGTCTTCACTGTTCAGGTCATCCGGGTCATAGCGGCTCAAACAGCCCTCACCCAGGGTCGCCGGCGCCTTTGCGGTCGCTTTGTCCAAAGGGTCATTCATGACTCAATCCTCGACATACAGGCAAAGAAAAAGGGCCTGGGACGATTTAACGCCCAGGCCCTTGATTCTTCAATCGCTGAGATCAGAACACAACTGTCTTGTTGCCATGCACCAGCACGCGATCTTCCAGGTGATAACGCAGGCCACGGGCCAGCACCATCTTCTCGACGTCACGGCCGAAACGCACCATGTCTTCGATGCTGTCGCTGTGGCTGACACGCACCACGTCCTGCTCGATGATCGGGCCGGCATCCAGCTCTTCAGTGACGTAGTGGCAGGTTGCACCAATCAACTTCACACCGCGCAGGGACGCCTGATGGTAAGGCTTGGCGCCGACAAACGAGGGCAGGAAGCTGTGGTGAATGTTGATCACCCTGCCAGCGTATTCGCGGCACAGTTCCGGCGGCAGGATCTGCATGTAGCGCGCCAGCACTACCACGTCGGCTTCATGCTGCCCGACCAGACGGGAAACCTCGGCAAACGCAGGCTCCTTGTCCTGCGGGTTGACCGGCACGTGGTAGTACGGGATGCCATGCCATTCGACCATGCTGCGCAGGTCGTCATGGTTGGAGATCACGCAGGCAATCTCGCAGTCCAGCTCATCGCTGTGCCAACGGTGCAGCAGGTCGGCCAAACAGTGGGACTCACGGCTGGCCATCAGCACCACTCGTTTTTTCTGCTCGGTGTCAGTGATGTGCCAGGTCATCGAAAACTCTTCGGCAATCGGCGCAAACGCCTCGCGGAAGGCCTGCAGACCAAAGGGAAGCGTGTCGGCACGTATTTCGTGACGCATGAAAAACCAACCGCTGAGATCGTCCGAGTGATGGCTCGCCTCGGTGATCCAACCGTTGTGGGAGGCCAGAAAGTTACTGACTTTGGCAACGATGCCAACCCGGTCCGGGCAAGCAATCACCAGCCGAAAAGTGCGCATTAGGGGGAAACTCCAGAACTTCGCAAAGGCCGCCATTCTAGCGATTGCGCAGAAAAACTGCAGTATTCCTTCGCGCTTATTCTGCCCTCCCGCTCTGCCGGTGCCCCTTAATTGTGTAAGGTTTTACCGCCCTTAGATAAATGTACAACCTTATGCGTGAGCAGTAAGCGAGAAATTAATCAGAATGTCGTTGCACATACCGCTACTTATTAAGTCGATTGCATCGCGGTGCCGCTTACATTCAACGTAATTCACCTGAATACACGCTTAAATGTTTACTTGAGCAAATTGCCTGACTATTATTAGCCCACTGTCCCTGTCATCCGCGTTCTACATAAGGTAGTCCACATGTCCCTGATCAACGAATACCGCGCCACCGAAGAAGCTATCAAAGAGCTGCAAGCCCGTTTGAAGAATCTGTCCCAAGACGACAAACTGAAAACCGAGCTGGAATTCGAAGGCAAGCTGCGCACCCTGATGGGTGAATACTCCAAGTCCCTGCGTGACATCATCGCGCTGCTGGATCCAGAGTCGAAAGTTAAAGCACCGCGTGGCGCTGTGAAAACTACCGGCACCAAACGTGCTCGCAAGGTCAAGCAATACAAAAACCCGCACAACGGCGAAGTGATTGAAACCAAAGGTGGCAACCACAAGACGCTGAAAGAGTGGAAAGCCAAGTGGGGCGGTGACGTGGTCGAAGGTTGGGCCACTCTGCTGGGCTAAGCCTTGCCAGGCCCCGCCTGATTTTCGCCCCCCTGAAACGCCAGCTTGCTGGCGTTTTTTATTGCCGGAACACTTCTGCAGTTATCCTCCTACAGATTCATCCGCGCCGCCAAAGCATCGACATAATCCTGCCATTGATCCAGTACCTGACACTGAATCGATGTAGCACTAAACGCCAACTCCCGTCGCGCAAGATTAAATGCCTCCAGCGTATTGGGAGCCCCCCATTGTGCGTCCGACAAACGTTGCTGACAGAAAAGTTTCCAGCGTTGTTGCTCCTCACTGCTCAAGGTGTCAGCAAAGTTACGGGCGCGGTAGCGAAATAATAATTCCGGTAAACGGTGATCATCAAATGGCCACTGCTGACGGGCGAGTTGTGCGGGTTCTGCGGCTCGGACTTGTTCACATAATCGGCGGTCGCGGTCACCGATAAAACCAGCGTACAGCTGCTGCTCGGGATCTTCACTCGCGGCGAAATCTTCCTCGGCATAAATAGCCGTCAACTTGTCACGCCATACAGCCTGTGCGTCAGTTAGCCGCAGCGCACGTGCCTGATAACTGTCCATGTCCAATTGCAGCCGTTCACGGTCCTGCGCCCGCAGCACACTCAAGGGAGCAACCACCGGGCAACGGTTGATATGCACCAACTTGAGCGGCACAGGCATCTCGCCCTCGGCCAGTTCATCGCGGCGCTTATAGAGATGCTGACGTAAAGTTTCAGCGTCCAGCTCGATCAGCCCCTGCGGATCAAGCCCCAGGTCGCACACAATCAAGGCATTGCGGTTGCGCGGGTGCCAGGCCAGGGGGAGCACCACGCCCAAATAGTGACGCTCGGCGGAAAAGCGCCCGGATATATGCACCATCGGCTGCAGCAGGCGGATCTGATCCATGACGCGCTGCTTGCTGCGCAGTTGAAACAGCCAGTCGTACAGCTTGGGCTGTTTCTCGCGGACCAGGCGGGCCAGCGCAATCGTGGCGCGTACGTCGGACAACGCATCGTGCGCCTGGCCGTGATCAATCCCGTTGGCCTGGGTCAGGCGTTCAAGCTTGAGGGTGACGCGCCCGTCCTGTTCGGGCCAGGTGATCCCTTCGGGACGCAATGCGTAGGCCGTGCGCACCACATCGATCAAGTCCCAGCGACTGTTGCCGCCCTGCCATTCCCGCGCATAAGGGTCGAAGAAATTGCGGTACAGGCTGTACCGCGTCATTTCATCGTCAAACCGCAAGGTGTTGTAACCGGCGCCACAGGTGCCGGGGGCTGCCAGTTGCGCATGCACACGGGTCATGAAGTCCGCCTCGGCCAAGCCCTGTTGCGCCAGTATTGCAGGCGTGATGCCGGTAATTGCGCAAGCTGCCGGGTGCGGCAGGATATCGTCACTGGGCAGGCAATACAGATTGACCGGCGCGTCTATCTCGTTGAGGTCGTGATCGGTGCGAATACCGGCGACCTGAAGAGGACGATCGCTGCGTGGATTGATGCCGGTGGTTTCATAGTCGTACCAGAAAATCGAGGTCACGGGCCATTCCTGAGCTGAAGATTGATAAAGTCTAGGCGCTGCAAGGCGTCCAGGGCCAGCGCCAAATCAGCTGTACAAACATCCAGTAAAATCTTGGATGGTTGCTTCCGCCGTCGACACTGCTAGCATCCGTGTCTTCCAACCGCTCCGCACTGCCAGGGACCGCGATGCAATCAGCCCCATTGGACACCCGCTACCAGATCGAGACCCCGGAGGGCATCGACCTGCCCCTGCGTCCCGCCGGCCTGCTGCCACGGGCGCTGGCCTTTGCCTTTGACCTCGGCGTACGCGCGCTGGTCATGGGCATCCTGCTGGTGCCACTGGCGCTACTGGGCAATATCGGCATCGGCCTGGGTTCGCTGCTGCTGTTTCTGGTCAGTTGGTGGTACATGGTGCTGTTCGAAGTGCTCAACCAGGGCTGCTCACCCGGCAAGCAGGTCATGGGCCTGCGCGTGGTGCAGGATGACGGCACACCCGTCGGCTGGTCCGCTTCGCTTATCCGCAATCTGCTGCGCTTTGTCGACATGCTGCCCTTCGGCTACTTTTTCGGCGCCGTCAGTTGCCTGCAACATCCCCATTTCAAACGACTCGGCGATCTCGCCGCTGGCACGCTGGTGATTTATCGCGAACAGCCACTGGCCCGCCCCAAAGTGCCGCAGGCCGCACCTCTGCGCCTGCCGTTCGCGCTGCACCTCAGCGAACAACGCGCCATCCTCGGATTTGCCGAGCGCCAGAGCGAATTGTCCGCAGAGCGGGTGCACGAACTGGCTTCCATCCTCGCAACGCCCCTGCAGGTGCCGGCGGCTCATACCGCAGAGCAACTCAATGGCGTCGCGCGTGGTTTGCTGGGGCCGACATGAAACAGAGCCTGTTCGAAAGCCGTCACCAACCGCAGTGGCAAGCCTTTGCCGCACAACTGAAACAGTTGGAGCAAGGCAAGCTCAAGACCGGCGATATGGCCGACTTTCCCCATCAGTATCGGCGTCTGTGCCAGCACCTCGCCCTGGCCCAGGAGCGCGGCTACAGCAGTTATCTGGTCGACCCGCTGCAACAACTGGCATTGCGCGGTCATCAGCAGCTGTACCGGCACCGCAGCCAATTGACCGCGAACGTATTGAGCTTCGTGCTGGCCGATTTTCCACGACTGGTGCGCGAGCAGTGGCGCTTCGTGTTGATCGCCGGGCTGCTGTTCTTCGGCAGCCTGATGGTGGTTGCGCTGCTGGTATACCTGTTTCCCGAATTGATCTACAGCATTGTCAGCCCGCAGCAGGTCGCCGAGATGCAAGGCATGTATGACCCCGATTCCAGTCGCCTGGGCCGCGTCGCCGAGCGAGCATCCAGTGAGGACTGGATGATGTTCGGCTACTACGTGATGCACAACATCGGGATTGCCTTCCAGACATTCGCCGCAGGCTTGCTGTTCGGGCTGGGCAGTGTGTTTTTCCTGATCTACAACGGCTTGATCATCGGCGCCATCTCCGGGCACCTCACTGAAATCGGCTACGGCCAGACCTTCTGGTCGTTCGTTATCGGCCATGGCGCTTTCGAACTCACTGCCATCGCCCTCGCCGGCGCGGCAGGCTTGCAGTTGGGCTGGGCATTGATCGCGCCCGGTCGCCTCACACGCGCCGAGTCACTGCGGCTGGCAGCGCGCAAAAGCATACAAATGCTCTGCGGCGTCATGATATTGCTGCTCATCGCAGCCTTTATCGAAGCCTACTGGTCGTCCTCCACCACCACTGCACTCTGGATCAAATACCTGGTGGGCGCCGTGCTATGGCTGCTGGTGATCGCTTATCTGACATTGACCGGACGCACCCGCCATGCGCCTGAGTGATTCAAGCGTAGTCATTCGGCCGCGCACGCCTTGGGAAGCCATGGACCTTGGTGTACTGATGGCCCGTAAACACCGTTGGCTGCTGATAGCCAGTTGGGCGATTGTGAGCGTGCCAGTATTTATTTTGCTCAGCGCTGCGTTTTGGAAGTATCCGTCCACCGCCATGCTTCTGTTCTGGTGGCTGAAACCGGCGTTCGACCGCTTGCCGCTGTACATCCTGTCCAAGGCCTTGTTCGGCGAGACTCCCAGCCTCAGGCAGGCTGTGCGCCAGTGGCCGCGCCTGCTTAAAGGCCAGTTGTTGAGCAGCTTGATCTGGAGACGGCTCAGCCTGAGTCGCAGCTTTGTGATGCCCGTCAGCCAGCTCGAAGGACTGGACGGTGACGCGCGTCAGAAACGCCTGGGCGTGCTGCTCCAACGTAACGGTGGAGCTTCGCGCTGGCTCACCCTACTTGGGATGTGCCTTGAAATAACGTTGTGGTTCGGCGCCATGGCATTGTTTTACCTGTTCATCCCCCAGCAGATCGAGCTGGACTGGGACTGGCAACGCCTGGCGCAGGCCACCGGTTCGCAAGCGCTGTGGCTGGAACACATGAGCAATGCGTTCTACGCATTGATTCTGGTGTTCTGGGAACCGATCTACGTCGCCTGCGGCTTCAGCCTGTACCTCAACCGCCGCACCGTACTCGAGGCCTGGGACCTGGAACTGGTATTTCGCCGCCTTCGAGAGCGCCTGGGCAGCGTCGCGCCGCTGTTGCTGTTGGTAGCAGGCCTGATGCTGATGCCCTTCTTCAGCCAGCCGTCCATGGCGGATGACGCCAGCCCGCCCAAACCGGTCAGCACCCAGGCCGCCAGCCAATCGATCAAGACTCTGCTGGACAAGCCACCCTTCAAGAACCCCGAGACCGTCACGCGCTATCGCTTCGGCGACGAAAAACCCGCCGTAAAAAACCAGCCGCGTGGTGATGGCAAACTTCCCGCATGGCTGCAGGCACTGCTGGACAACTTCAACAGCGCCAGCTTCAAACATCTGGCCCAGGTCGTCGAAGTCCTGTTGTGGGGTTTGCTGGCGAGCGGCGTGGCGTTGCTGGTCTGGCGTTATCGCGACTGGCTGCGCACCTTTGTCAGCCGACGAAGGCCACGCAAACCCGACACAGCCTTGCCTGCGCCCACCCAGTTATTCGGGCTGGCGGTGGGCATCGAGACCCTGCCCAACGATGTTGCCGGTGCGGCCGAACAACTGTGGCCCACTCAGCCACGCGAAGCCCTTGGACTGCTCTACCGTGGCCTGCTTAGCCGGTTGCTGCACGACTTCAACCTGCCACTGAAAAGCGCCGATACCGAGGGCCAGGTGCTGGAGCGCATTCAACAATTGCAACAACCACACCTGCTGGCCTTCAGCACAGACCTGACTCGCCATTGGCAAAACCTCGCCTACGGTCACCGGCCACCTCCCCCGTTGGCGCAACAACAACTGTGCAGCGATTGGCGCAGCCTGTTCAACGCAGGTACTGCCCAATGAACCGGACATTGCTGTGTGTAGGATTGCTGCTGGCAGGCCTGCTGGGGGCAGGCGGGTTGTTTCTGTGGAGCAAGGCCATTCCCTATGACGAAGTAGTGGACCGAGGCCCATCGCCGGAGGCGCTGGCCAATCCCTACCTTGCGGCAGAGCAGTTCCTGCGCGGGCAAGGCCTTGTGGTTGAGCATGCCAATGGCCTGGATCGGCTCGCCGACCTTCCCGCCAAAGGCAATAGCCTGTTGCTGCTGGGCGAGCGCGGCAACATGGCCCCACGCCAGGCAGAGCAACTATTGGACTGGGCAAGGTCAGGCGGACATCTGTTGCTGGTCGCTGAAGCACTCTGGGATGAAGAGACCGATAAAAGCGGCGACTTGCTGCTCGATCGCCTGCACATCCATCAGTGGTTGAGTGACGATCCCGAGGAACCGGCTCCCGCGCGCAAAGGGAGCAAGCCGGACCTGACCAAACTTTACGTCGACAATGAAACCGCCCCGGCCTATTTCAGTTTCAACACCGACTTCAACCTCACCGACCCCACGCATCTGGCCCAGTTTTCCGCCAACAGCGCCAGGGCCAGCCACCTGATGCAGCTCAACCTCGGGCAAGGCCGTGTGACAGTGGTCACCGACAGCGACCTGTGGAAAGCCCCCATCATCGGCCAGCACGATAACGCCTGGCTGCTGTGGTACCTGAACCGGGACACAGCCGTCACGTTGCTGTTCAACAGTGACGTCGACAACCTGCTCAGCCTGCTGACGCACTATTTCCCCCAGGCTCTGGTAACGCTTGCCGCGCTGATTGTCCTGGCACTCTGGCAGGCCGGCATGCGCCAGGGCCCGGTGCAGACTCCGGCCCCCAAAGCGCGTCGGCAATTGCAGGAACACTTGAAGGCCAGCGCTGACTTCCTGCTGCGCCGCAGCGGCCAGGGCACGCTGCTGCAGGCCTTGCAGCGCGATATCCTGCGCACCGCGCGGCGCCGCCACCCAGGCTTTGAACACCTCGATAACGCGGCACAGTGCCAGGTCCTTGAACACCTTACCCGCCAACCTTCTCACGTCATCAGCCAGGCCCTTGGGCCACTTGCGGCAAAACGGCTCTCCAGCGCCGATTTCAGCCATCAGGTGGCATGCCTGCAAACCCTCAGGAATGCCCTATGAGTGAATTTCCCAGCGCCACGCCCCTGACCAGCGCCACCTTGCTACAGGCCAGCGAACTGGCCAGCGCTTTGCGCGTTGAACTGCGCAAGGCGGTGATTGGCCAGGACGACGTGATTGATGACGTACTGACGGCATTGATTGCAGGCGGCCACGTATTGCTTGAGGGCGTGCCTGGGCTGGGCAAGACGTTGCTGGTACGCGCATTGGCGCGCTGCTTCGGCGGTGATTTCGCGCGTATCCAGTTCACTCCCGACCTGATGCCCAGCGATGTCACCGGCCACGCTGTCTATGACCTGCACACCGAACAGTTCAAGTTGCGCAAGGGTCCGTTGTTCACCCACCTGCTGCTGGCCGACGAAATCAACCGCGCACCCGCCAAAACCCAGGCGGCGCTGCTCGAGGCCATGCAGGAACGCCAGGTGACCCTGGAGGGCGAGGCGCTGCCCATCGGGCAGCCGTTCATGGTGCTGGCCACTCAGAACCCCATTGAGCAGGAAGGCACTTACCCCCTGCCGGAGGCCGAACTGGACCGCTTCATGCTCAAAATTCGCATGGACTACCCGGATGCTCGGCAGGAACTGGACATGGTGCGCGAAGTCACGCGTTCTTCGCGTGCCGACATGCTGGATGTACAACCGCTGCGTACCGTGCTGCTCGCTGCGGATGTGCTGCACCTGCAGCGGGTCGCCACTGAGCTGCCGCTGGATGAGCAAGTGCTCGACTATGCCGTACGCCTGGCCCGGGCCACCCGCAGTTGGCCAGGACTGACCATCGGTGCCGGTCCGCGCGCCTCAATTGCCCTGGT
Source organism: Pseudomonas sp. PvP025 (assembly GCF_017832155.1). Lineage (NCBI taxonomy): Bacteria > Pseudomonadati > Pseudomonadota > Gammaproteobacteria > Pseudomonadales > Pseudomonadaceae > Pseudomonas > Pseudomonas sp. PvP025. The sequence continues at coordinate 2,836,099 of NZ_JAFIBJ010000001.1, forward strand.
CAGCGGCGCTCGTGCCCGCGCCCTGTTGCGCGGCGGCGAGTTTGTCACCCCGGACGACATCAAGAGCTGCGCCATGGCAGTGCTGCGCCACCGGGTACGAATTGCCCCCGAACTGGACATCGATGGCCTGGACGTGGATCAGGTGCTCAAACAACTGCTGGATCAGATTCCGGCGCCGAGGCAATGAGCCACCCATGAAGCCAACCCGTCTGCTGCTGATCTGGCTCGGTGTCCTGCTGGGTTTGAACACTCTGCTGGGGATCACCGCAGCGTTGCAGCTCAAGCTGCCCGACACCCTGCACCAGGTGGCGTGGGGCCTGTTGCTGGCGCTGTTGCTGCTGGCCCTGCTGGACGCCCTTCGCCTGCGCCGCCGCCCGGGCATCCGGGTGCAACGGCAGATGCCTGGCAGCCTGGCCCTGGGTCGCTGGGGCGACGTGCGCCTCACCCTGCACCACGATTATCCGCAGCCGCTGACCGTGCAGGTATTCGATCACGCACCCGATGGGCTGAGCGTGGAGAACATGCCCCAACTGATTGAACTGCGACCCGGCACGCGCAGCGAGTTGGGCTATCGCCTGCGCCCGTTGCGGCGCGGGCATTTCAGCTTCAGTCGGTGTGAAATTCACCTGCCCAGCCCACTGGGGCTGTGGTCGGCTCGACGCTTTGTGGAGGTATCCGACGCCACCCGCGTCTACCCGGACTTCGCGCGCCTGTATGGCGCACAACTGCTGGGCGTGGACAGCTGGCTGAGCCAATTGGGTGTTCGACAGCATCCGCGACGCGGCCCAGGGCTGGAGTTTCATCAGTTGCGCGAGTTTCGCGAGGGCGACAGCCTGCGGCAGATCGACTGGAAGGCCACCGCACGCCAACGCACACCCATCGCCCGGGAGTATCAGGACGAGCGCGACCAGCAAATCGTGTTCATGCTCGATTGCGGTCGGCGCATGCGCAGCCAGGACGCCGAGCTTTCCCACTTCGACCACGCCCTCAATGCCTGCCTGCTGCTCAGCTACGTCGCCTTGCGTCAAGGCGATGCGGTGGGGCTGTGCACCTTTGCCTGCGATCAGCCCCGTTATCTGGCGCCCGTCAAGGGCACCGGCCAGTTGAACCTGTTGCTCAACAACGTCTACGACCTGGATACCACGCAACGCACCGCCGATTACGAAGCCGCTGCCAGCCAACTGCTGGCCCGACAGAAACGCCGTGCGCTGGTCATTGTAGTGAGCAACCTGCGGGACGAGGACGATGAGGCATTACTGACTGCAGTCAAACGCATCGGCCGCCAACACCGGGTGCTGGTCGCCAGCCTGCGCGAGGAAGTGCTCGACCAACTGCGCCAGTCTTCCGTGCAAACCTTGCCCGAGGCATTGGCCTACAGCGGCGCCGTCGACTACCTCACCCGGCGCGACGAATTGCATGATCGTCTGAACGCCCACGGGTTGACCGTACTGGATACCCTGCCCTCAGCGCTGGGACCGGCGTTGGTGACGCGTTACATGGACTGGAAAAAAGCCGGGGTGCTATAAAAAATGCGCACGACCACGGCGAAGGTAAACACACCTGCCCGGGTCGACAACGCGCGATGTCTAGGCAGAAGCCTGCAAGTGGTCAAAACTGAAGTAACGCAACAAGGCGGTGATCAGTTGTCTGTACTCCGCAGGCGCGGCGACCACACTGAAACCTGAGTCATAGTGCTGCGGATTGACGTCCTCACGACTCCACAAACATGTAGCAGTGAGGTCGATTGCCTGAACGTCCCCATTCGCCATGGGAACCTTCACGCACAGTTCAAACGTCGCGCTGATCATCATCGGTAATTGGCTGATCAACATCAGCCCGTCTTCAGACACATTGCCCAGGTAACCAATAGGCTTGTCCGTAAACCGATTGAACACTTGCAGGAAACGGGATAACTCATGCCGCTCAATACGTCGATTAGTAAACATGATGAGTGCCATCCATTGGATATTACTCTGGCCGAGCCAGTGATTCGGAACGGCGATACAGGCCCGCTCTCCCCGAGGTCGGCGCGACGACGGTGTTGTGCGTCATCGCTATGAATCTACCAACTCCAGACATTCAATCCATTTGAATATAAAAATATCGAACAGATATACAAATATTAGCCTAAGACGTGAGACGGGCCAGTTACAGCGTGACAAATTTTATCAAAGGGATGCGGGCCGGGGTTGCGCGACGCTGGCGCCGGGGTAATGACCCAGTTGCTGCAGCGTGTCCAGGCGGGCGCGGGCGCGGTACGCGTATTCGCTGGACGGGTACTGGCTGATGATGAACTGATAGGTTTGCACCGCATCCACAAACAGCTTCTGTCGCTCCAGGCATTGCCCGCGCAACATCGAAACTTCCGGCTGTACGTAGCGCCGGGTACGGCTTTCACGGTCGACCTGGGACAATTCCAGGGTCACGCGCTCACAGTCACCCACCTTGTACGCACGGTAGGCGTTGTTCAAATGATGGTCCATGGACCAGCGGGTGCAGCCGACAACACTGACGGCCAGGGCAGCAACGAGCAAAATTCGCATGGGGGTTCTCCTGTCTTGTGCAGTGTATCGACCCCTCGTCGAAAATCTTCAAGGATGTTCGTCTATTCAATTGACGCTCAAACCAGCCAATCGTCGATAAGTAGTGCAAACGAACAATGACTACAACCAAAGAGCATAGTAGCCTTCCCCAGCGCTTGAACTCAGGAGTCTGTGCATGTCCGTCCGTCGCACCAAAATCGTCGCCACCCTTGGCCCGGCCAGTAACTCGCCGGAAGTCCTCGAACAGCTGATTCTGGCTGGTTTGGACGTTGCCCGTCTGAACTTCTCCCACGGCACCCCGGACGAGCACAAGGCTCGCGCCAAGCTGGTGCGTGATCTGGCCGCCAAGCACGGCCGCTTCGTCGCGTTGCTGGGTGACCTGCAAGGCCCGAAAATTCGTATCGCCAAATTCACCAACAAGCGCATCGAGCTGAAGATTGGTGACAAGTTCACCTTCTCCACCAGCCATCCGCTGACCGACGGCAACCAGCAGGTCGTGGGTATCGATTACCCGGATCTGGTCAAGGACTGTGGCGTCGGCGACGAACTGCTGCTCGACGATGGCCGCGTGGTCATGCGCGTCGACACCGCCACCCCGACTGAACTGCACTGCACCGTGATCATCGGTGGCCCGCTGTCGGACCACAAAGGTATCAACCGTCGCGGCGGTGGCCTGACCGCCCCGGCCCTGACTGAAAAAGACAAGGCCGACATCAAGCTCGCCGCCGAGATGGAAGTGGACTACCTCGCCGTATCCTTCCCACGCGACGCTGCCGACATGGAATACGCCCGTAAACTGCGCGACGAAGCCGGCGGTACCGCCTGGCTGGTGGCGAAGATCGAACGCGCTGAAGCCGTGGCCGATGACGAAACCCTCGACGGCCTGATCAAGGCCTCCGACGCCGTGATGGTTGCCCGTGGCGACCTGGGTGTGGAAATCGGCGACGCCGAGCTGATCGGCATCCAGAAGAAAATCATCCTGCACGCACGCCGCCACAACAAAGCGGTCATCGTGGCGACCCAGATGATGGAGTCGATGATCCAGAACCCGATGCCGACCCGCGCCGAAGTGTCCGACGTGGCCAACGCCGTGCTCGACTACACCGACGCCGTGATGCTCTCGGCCGAAAGTGCCGCCGGCCCGTACCCACTGGAAGCCGTGCAGGCGATGGCGCGTATCTGCGTCGGTGCCGAAAAGCACCCGACCAGCAAGACCTCCAGCCACCGTATCGGCAAGGTCTTCGAAAGCTGCGACCAGAGCATCGCCCTGGCGGCGATGTACACCGCCAACCACTTCCCGGGCGTGAAAGCGATCATCGCCTTGACCGAAAGTGGCTACACGCCGTTGATCATGTCGCGTATCCGTTCCTCGGTGCCGATCTACGCGTTCACCCCGCACCGCGAAGCCCAGGCCCGCGCGGCGATGTTCCGTGGCGTCTACACCGTGCCGTTCGATCCCGCTTCGCTGCCGCCTCATGAAGTCAGCCAGGCCGCCATCGACGAGTTGATCAAACGCGGTGTTGTGGAGAAGGGCGACTGGGTCATCCTGACCAAGGGCGACAGCTACCACACCACCGGTGGCACCAATGGCATGAAGATTCTGCACGTAGGTGACCCGCAGTTCTGAGTGACTCGCTGAAAAACAAAAGCCCCGCCATGTGAATGGCGGGGCTTTTTGCCTTTCAAAGGGGCTGATGTGCTCCGCTTAACCGCGGGGCAGGAACACATCGGCCAGCAGTTGATTGCGCGGCAGGCCCGCCAGGAACAGGCGCTTGGAAAACGCCTCGACGCTGGCGGGATGCCCGCAGAGCAACGCCAGGGTTTGCCGGGAAACCACCCGCAGTTGCGCCAATGCCTGGTCAAGCTCTGCCGCCGTCCACAGCTCCACCGTCAGGTTGGGATGGCTGGCGGCCAGGGCCGCCAAGGGGCCTGCCAGGTAATGGCCGTCGACATCATGCGCCAGGTGAATCACGCGGATCGCACCCTGGTGATCCTGACGTACCGCCTCGCGCAATACGCCCCACAGCGGGCCGAGGCCTGTGCCGGAGGCCAGCAGCCACAAGGGTCGCGCCTGCCAGTCCGAATCGTAGTGCAGCGCCCCGCCGCGCAGTTCGCCCAGGCGCAGGCGATCACCGACGGCCAACCCTCGTGCGGCATCGCTGAATTCGCCGGGCAAGCGGCAATCCAGATGAAACTCCAGAAACGGATCCTCCTGCGGCAAGCTTGCCAGCGAATACGGCCGCGCCACCTGCCCCGCCCACAACACCACATGCTGCCCCGCCCGGTAACGCAAACCACGCTCCGGCTGCACACGCAGGCGCAGTACCGAAGCGCTCAGCCAGTCGACCGCCATTACCTGTGCCGCCACACCGTCACGCAAGGGATCGAAGGCTTCGACCTGCACATCACCGATCACCTGGCACTGGCAGGCCAGGCGCCAGCCGTCCTGGCGTTGTGCCGGGCTCAGGGCATCGGGCTGTTTGTCTGCAACTTCGCCGCGACAGCGCACGAGGCAGGCATGGCAACTGCCCGCCCGGCAACTGTAAGGCACGGCCGCGCCCGCCTGATTCAAGGCATCCAGCAGGTTGCTGCCGGTGGGGACCGACCAGTGGCGTTCACCGACGTGCAGTTCAGGCATATAAAGGCTCAATCAGAAGGGACGCGCACAGGGAATCATGCCTGCGACAGTTTGACCATAGCCGGGTGTATCACCCACCGCACCGGGTTATACTGCCGCGCCTTTTTAGCGTCGCGCCTTGCACCACTGTGACGTGCCTTGGAAAGGTGGCTTCAGCCGACCGATGCACTTCACTGAAGCCACCTTTATTGAATGTTCCCTTATAGAGGAGCGCGACTCATGACCGTGATCAAGCAAGACGACCTGATTCAGAGCGTTGCCGACGCCCTGCAATTCATCTCCTATTACCACCCCGTGGATTTCATCCAGGCGATGCACGAAGCCTACCTGCGCGAAGAATCGCCAGCGGCCCGTGACTCCATGGCGCAGATCCTGATCAACTCGCGCATGTGCGCCACCGGCCATCGCCCGATCTGCCAGGACACCGGTATCGTCACCGTGTTCGTGCGCGTGGGTATGGACGTGCGTTGGGATGGCGCCACGATGGGCCTGGACGACATGATCAACGAAGGCGTGCGTCGCGCCTACAACCTGCCGGAAAACGTACTGCGCGCCTCCATCCTTGCCGACCCGGCCGGCGCGCGTAAAAACACCAAGGACAACACCCCCGCCGTGATCCACTACTCCATCGTCCCGGGTAACACCGTGGAAGTGGACGTGGCCGCCAAAGGCGGTGGTTCCGAAAACAAGTCGAAAATGGCCATGCTCAACCCGTCCGACTCAATCGTCGACTGGGTGCTCAAGACTGTTCCGACCATGGGCGCCGGCTGGTGCCCACCGGGCATGCTCGGCATCGGCATCGGCGGCACCGCCGAGAAAGCTGCGGTAATGGCCAAGGAAGTGTTGATGGAATCCATCGACATCCACGAGCTGAAAAAGCGCGGCCCCTCCAACCGTATCGAAGAGATGCGCCTGGAGCTGTTCGAGAAGGTCAACCAACTGGGCATCGGCGCCCAGGGCCTCGGTGGCCTGACCACCGTGCTCGACGTGAAGATCATGGACTACCCGACCCACGCAGCCTCGCTGCCGGTGTGCATGATCCCCAACTGCGCCGCCACCCGTCACGCGCACTTTGTGCTGGACGGTTCCGGCCCGGCGTCGCTGGAAGCGCCACCGCTGGATGCCTACCCGGAGATCGTCTGGGAAGCCGGCCCGTCGGCCCGTCGCGTCAACCTCGACACCCTTACTGCTGAAGACGTGCAAAGCTGGAAGCCGGGCGAAACCGTATTGCTCAACGGCAAGATGCTCACCGGTCGCGACGCCGCGCACAAGCGCATGGTCGAGATGCTCAACAAGGGCGAAAGCCTGCCGGTGGACCTCAAGGGCCGCTTCATCTACTACGTCGGCCCGGTTGATCCGGTGCGCGAAGAAGTGGTTGGCCCAGCGGGCCCGACCACCGCGACGCGGATGGACAAGTTCACCCGGCAGATCCTCGAGCAGACCGGCCTGTTGGGCATGATCGGCAAATCCGAGCGCGGTCCGACCGCCATCGAAGCGATCAAGGACCACAAGGCCGTGTACCTGATGGCCGTGGGCGGCGCCGCTTACCTGGTGGCGCAGGCCATCAAGAAGTCGCGTGTAGTGGCCTTCGCCGAACTGGGCATGGAAGCGATCTACGAGTTCGACGTCAAAGACATGCCGGTCACCGTTGCGGTGGACAGCAAGGGCGAATCCGTCCATATCACCGGTCCCGCCATCTGGCAGAAAAAGATCAGTGAAAGCCTGGCGGTGGAAGTGCAGTAAGCACACTCCCGCAAGGAGAAAGGCGACTGCGGCCCAAAGCCCAGTCGCCTTTTTTATGGTGAAAATACAGTCAAATGTGGGAGCGGACTCAACTGAACGACATTGGGCAAGCCCCCCTCCCACACAAGCCCATTCGCCGCAGACTCAAGCAGCGCATGCTATGGTGCGCTCCCCCCACTGCGCCTGCTCATCACCGTATGATCGTGATCAACCGCCCCCTGCGCCTCACCTTCTACGCCCTGCTGATCATCGCCGGTGCGCTATTGGCCGCCGGCCTTGCCACACGTCAGGCCGAGCGCCAGGCGCTGGTGGAGGATGCCGCTCGCGCCAATCAGCAGCTCGCGTTGTACGCCAACTCGCTGCACACCCTGATCGAACGCTACCGCGCGCTGCCTGCCGTGCTGGCGCTGGACTCGGAAATGATCCGCGCCCTGAAGGGCCCGCTGGACGCCGCCACTCAGGATGTGCTCAATCGCAAGCTGCAACGCATCAACAGCGCCGCGCAGTCTTCCACCCTCGAATTGATGGACCGCACTGGCCTCGCGGTCGCAGCCAGTAACTGGAACCTGCCGAGCAGCTACGTGGGCCACAACTACGCATTTCGTCCCTATTTCAGCCAGACCCTGAGCCAGGGCACCGGGCGTTTTTATGCGGTGGGGGTAACGACCGGCATACCGGGTTACTTTCTCTCCAGCGCGGTGCTCGACGAGAACGAACAGTTCCTCGGCGCCATGGTGGTGAAACTGGAATTCCCCGAACTTGAACGCGAGTGGGCCCAGGGCAACGACCTGCTGCTGGTCAGCGATGCGCGGGGCATTGTGTTTATCGCCAATCAGCCGGGCTGGCGTTATCGCAATCTGCGGCCGTTGTCCGACAGCGACCAGGCCGAACTCAAAGCCACGCGCCAGTACGACAAGAAATACCTGCAAGCGCTGGACACCAGCACCCTGCAACGCTTCGGCGAAAACAGCCACCTGATGCGCGTCAACGGTCCTGACGGCAATGCCAATTACATCTGGGAATCCATGCCGCTCAAAGCCGAGGGCTGGACCCTGCACCTGCTGCGCAAGCCGCAGTCCGCCTTCGAAGACCAGCGCAACGCGGGCCTGGCCGCCGCCGGGTCCTGGCTGGCGCTGGTGTTCCTGGTGCTGTTCCTCAGCCAGCGCTGGCGCCTGGCCCGTCTGCGCCAGCGCAGTCGCGAAGAGCTTGAACAACTGGTCGATGAACGCACCCAGGCGCTGCGCACTGCCCAGGACGGCCTGGTGCAATCGGCCAAGCTGGCGGCGCTGGGGCAGATGTCGGCCGCCCTTGCCCATGAAATCAATCAGCCTCTGACCGCCCAGCGCATGCAATTGGCGACGCTGCGCCTGCTGCTGGACCACGGCCGCGTGGATGACGCCTACCAGGCGCTCACGCCGTTGGACGAAATGCTCACGCGCATGGCCGCCCTCACCGGCCACCTCAAGACGTTCGCCCGCAAGAGCCCCAGTGGACTGCGCGAACGGCTCGACCTGGCCACGGTGGTCGACCAGTCCCTGCACTTGCTCGACGCGCGCCTGCGTGATGAAGCCATCGGCGTGAGGCTGGACCTGACTCGCCCGGCCTGGGTGCGCGGCGACGCAATCCGCCTGGAACAGGTGCTGATCAACCTGCTGCGCAACGCCCTCGACGCCATGGCCGACACGCCGCGCAAACGTCTGGAAATACGCCTGCAAGCCGATGAGCAATGCTGGCAACTGACTGTCAGCGACAGCGGCGGCGGGATTGCCGAAGAGCATCTGCCCTGCGTGTTCGACCCGTTCTTTACCACCAAGCCGGTGGGCGACGGACTCGGCTTGGGGCTGGCGGTATCCTACGCTATCGTGCACGAACTGGGCGGGCGCCTGAGCGCCGGTAACCGTGGCGATGGCGCGGTATTCACCCTAACCCTGCCCGTCGCGCTGGAGACGCCAGACCTATGTTGAACGCAGTAATGGTGGTCGATGACGAAGCCGGCATTCGCACGGCCGTCGAGCAATGGTTGAGCCTGTCCGGATTTGACGTGCAGTTGTTCAGCCGTGCCGACGAGTGCCTGGCGCAACTGCCCAGGGATTTCCCCGGAGTCATTCTGAGCGACGTGCGCATGCCGGGTTTGAGTGGCCTGGAGCTGCTGGCCGAAGTGCAACGCCGCGATGCCGGCTTGCCAGTGATCCTGCTCACCGGCCATGGCGATGTGCCGATGGCGGTCGAAGCCATGCGCGACGGCGCCTACGACTTCCTGGAAAAACCATTCAGCCCGCAGGACCTGCTCAACAGTCTGCGCCGTGCGCTGGACAAACGCGGGCTGGTGCTGGAGAACCGTCGCCTGCATCAGCAGGCCGATCATCGCGCGCAGTTGGAAACCAGCCTGCTGGGCGTGTCCAAAGGCCTGCAAACATTGCGCCGCCAGGTGCTGGACCTGGCGAGCCTGCCGGTCAATGTGCTGATTCGCGGCGAGACCGGCAGCGGCAAGGAGTTGGTCGCGCGCTGCCTGCATGATTTCGGGCCGCGGGCGAAGAAGCCGTTCGTGGCGCTCAATTGCGCGGCGATCCCCGAGCCGTTGTTTGAAGCCGAACTGTTCGGCCACGAAAGCGGCGCCTTCACGGGTGCTCAGGGCAAGCGCATCGGCAAGCTCGAGTACGCCCACGGCGGCACAGTGTTCCTGGATGAAATCGAAAGCATGCCCCTGGCCCAGCAAGTGAAATTGCTGCGGGTGCTGCAGGAGCAGACACTGGAGCGCCTGGGTTCCAACCAAAGCATCCAGGTGGACCTGCGCATCATCGCCGCCACCAAGCCGGACCTGCTCGAAGAGGCCCGCGCTGGACGCTTTCGTGAAGACCTGGCGTATCGATTGAACGTCGTCCAACTGCGCCTGCCGCCGCTGCGCGAACGTCGCGAAGACATTCCACTGCTGTACGAGCACTTTGCACAAAGCGCCGCCGAACGCCTTGGCCGCAACGTCGAGCCGTTGAGCGGGCCGCAGTTGGGCCGCCTGCTCAGCCACGACTGGCCGGGCAATGTGCGGGAGCTGGCCAACGCCGCCGAGCGTCAGGTGCTGGGGCTGGGCGAGCCAGAACCGGAGGGGATTGAGGTCGGGCAATCGCTGGCGGCGCAGCAGGAGGCGTTTGAGGCCCATTGCCTGAAAGCTGCGTTGAGCCGACATAACGGCGATATCAGAGCGGTACTGGCGGAGCTGCAACTGCCGCGTCGGACCCTGAATGAAAAGATGCAGCGCCATGGGTTGGTGCGCGAGATATTTCTGTAGGTCGATATCGGCGTCGCCTGCCAAGCCGCCATCGCGGGCAAGCCCGTCTCCCACAGGGGAATGCATTGCAAGGGTGGGCGCTGGCTTGCCTGCGATGACGCCAGCAGCCATCAGCGGATTTTCGCTCATCACCGCAAAACCATCAGCGACTTTCCGCTCAAAAAAATCTTGTAGCCCTTCTATCGCGGGCCTTCATCTGTTTGGCACAGCTCCTGCTACAGCCGAACCACGCTGCGTTCGCGCCGCGCCATAAAAACAACTAGATGAAGGATCCTTAGATGGATAACTCCAACTCCCTGCCTCTGGGCTCGGCGGCTGCGCCGGCACGCACCACCTCCAGCCGTATCAAGTCGATCTTCAGCGGATCGGTCGGCAATATGGTCGAGTGGTACGACTGGTATGTCTATGCTGCTTTCTCGCTGTACTTCGCCAAGACCTTCTTCCCCAAAGGCGACACCAACGCCCAACTGCTCAACACGGCCGCGATCTTCGCCGTAGGCTTCCTGATGCGCCCGATCGGCGGTTGGCTGATGGGCCTTTATGCCGATAAGGTCGGGCGTAAAAAAGCCCTGATGGCCTCGGTCTACTTGATGTGCTTTGGCTCATTGCTGATTGCTCTCAGCCCGGGCTATGAAATCATTGGTATCGGTGCACCCATCCTGCTGGTATTTGCCCGTTTGCTGCAGGGGCTGTCAGTTGGCGGCGAATACGGCACGTCCGCCACCTACCTCAGCGAAATGGCGACCAAGGAACGTCGTGGTTTCTACTCCAGCTTCCAGTACGTGACCCTGATCTCCGGCCAGCTCATCGCGCTGGCGGTGCTGATCGTACTGCAACAACTGCTCACCACCGAGCAACTGTACGCCTGGGGCTGGCGTATCCCGTTCGCCATCGGCGCCCTGTGCGCAGTGGTCGCGCTGTACCTGCGGCGCGGCATGGAAGAAACCGAGTCGTTCATCAAGAAGGAAAAAGCCAGGGAAAGCGCCATGCGCACCTTGATGCGCCACCCCAGGGAACTGATGACCGTGGTCGGCCTGACCATGGGCGGTACACTGGCCTTCTACACCTACACCACCTACATGCAGAAATACCTGGTGAACACGGTAGGGATGAGTATTTCCGACTCCACTACCATTTCGGCGGCGACGCTGTTTCTGTTCATGTGCCTGCAACCCCTCGTCGGCGGCCTGTCGGACAAGGTCGGTCGGCGGCCGATCCTGATCGCCTTCGGCATTCTCGGCACCCTCTTCACTGTGCCAATCCTGACCACCCTGCACACCATCCAGAGCTGGTGGGGCGCGTTCTTCCTGATCATGGCGGCGCTCGTCATTGTCAGCGGCTATACCTCGATCAACGCGGTGGTCAAAGCCGAGCTGTTCCCGACCCAAATCCGCGCACTGGGCGTGGGCCTGCCCTACGCACTGACCGTGTCGATTTTCGGCGGCACCGCCGAATACATCGCGCTGTGGTTCAAGAGCATTGGCATGGAGACGGGTTACTACTGGTATGTGACCGCGTGTATCGCGGTGTCGCTGGTGGTTTATGTGACCATGAAAGACACCCGTGAGCACTCGCGCATTACCACGGACTAAACAGCCGATGCGGTAAAAACTGTGGGAGCGGGCTTGCTCGCGAAGGCGGTCAGTCAGTTACCGAATCTGGTGACTGGCACTGCGCATTCGCGAGCAAGCCCGCTCCCACATTGGTTATGATGCGTGCCCCAGAACCGAGTATGGAACAGGCCATGTCTGAAGATATCCATTTCTACGAACCCGCCAACGGCCACGGCTTGCCCCATGATCCTTTCAACGCGATTGTCGGCCCGCGCCCGATTGGCTGGATCTCTTCCCACGACCGCGAGGGTCGCCTGAATCTGGCGCCCTACAGCTTTTTCAACGCGTTCAACTACATTCCGCCGATCATCGGGTTTTCCAGTGTCGGACGCAAAGACAGCCTGAACAACATCGAACAGACCGGCGAGTTTGTGTGGAACCTGGCCACCCGCCCGCTGGCCGAGCAGATGAACCAGAGTTGCGCGGCCGTCGCGCCGCAAGTGGATGAATTCGAACTGTCCGGCCTGACGCCGGTGGCCTCGAAAATCGTCGGTGTGCCACGGGTGGGCGAAAGCCCGGTGTCATTCGAGTGCAAAGTGACGCAGATCATCCAGTTGCAGCGCGCTGACAAAGCGTTGGTGCCAAGCTGGCTGGTGCTGGGCGAAGTGGTGGCGGTGCACATTGCCAAGTGGCTGCTCAAGGACGGCATCTACGATACCGCCGCCGCCGAGCCGATCCTGCGTGGCGGCGGTCCGGCAGATTACTTCCAGCTGGGCCCGGAGGCGCTGTTCAAGATGTACCGCCCAGGCGCCGGCAAACCCTGATTGCAATGCAGCCACAAGTGGGAGGGGCGCAAGTCCCTTCCCACAGGTTCAGTTATTGGCGGGCTCCCAGTTCAGCACGCCCTCTTCGTCGACATCGATCAATCGCTCGAGCTGCACGGCGGCCGCGTCATCCGCGTCGGACGCCGTCTTGAACCGCTGCCCGTCAAGGATCTTGTGAAACTGCGGTGCGCCCATGCCATCCAGTGCCTTGACGGCAACGGCGGCGCTGTAGCCTCCTTCACCCGGTACTACGGCGGAAACGGCTTCGTGATGGGCAAATTGTTTGCGTGCCATGTTGCAGGTCCTGGCCAATTGAAAGTCGGCCATTCTAAACCCTAACCGGCCAGTTGCAGGTACTCGCCATAGCCGTTGATGGCAGAGGCATCGGTGAACGTCTGGAAGTCGATGCTGCGCACCACCATGTCGTTCAACAGCTCGGTGAAGATCATCAGCGCCGGCGAATTGAAGTAGGTACTCATCGCCTGCTCGCTGCTCCAGAAGCCCGAAATCAGCCATACATCGGGATCGGTGTGGGAATGCTGCAACGAAAATTGCAGGCAACCCTGAGCCTGACGGCCCGGTTCGATCAAACTGCTCAAGCGTGCACCGAGTTCGGTGCTGCACCCGCTACGGGCACGGATAAAGGCCATATGGCTCGCGGGAATGGGGGTGGACATGTTCGACTCTCCCGTTGAGAAGTGATGCTCGGCAAGCACTGAGGGGGCGCGTTGCCACAGGATCAACGATAAGGCCACCGCTGGACACGCGGTTAGTCGAATCCTGCAGGCTTATTGCACAATCCTGCGAAAAGCGTAGGCAGGACGTTTGCCGCCCACTGTTTATTCCAGACGCTGCTCAGTATTTGCGGACGATGACAGCCCTCGTCATTGCCTGATTCACGCCTATTCGCAGGATCAGGCAATGATTGTGCAGGATCGACGTAACACGCTTTGAAAATCCGCCGCTAAGCTCAGTCCATCAAAGCAACACGCAGAGGACGTTCCATGTCGTTGCCCGACCCCAAGCTTCTTCCCCTCGATGCCGAGATGGAAAAACAGCGCGCTGAACTCGCCGGCATCGTGCAACGCCATACCTGGGAAGAAGGTTCCTACGGCACGGCGATTACCTCGCTGTACCTGAACCGTCAAAATACGCCGCGCGACTTCATGCCGGTACTGGTGGAGCCTGCCCTGTGCATCCTCGCCAGCGGCAGCAAGGAAGTGCGCCTGGCCGACGAAATCTTCGCCTACGACCCGCTCAACTACCTGGTGTTTTCGGTAGCGATGCCGGTGGCAGGAAGGGTCATCGATGCCACGCCGCAAGATCCCAACCTGTCGGTGCGCATCAATATCGACCCGGCGCAACTGACGGCCCTGATTGCAGAAGCGGGTCCGATGGGTGTGCCTTCGCGGCCGACGTCGCGCGGGATGTACGTCGACCGCATCGACCACTCGCTGCTCGATGCGGTGCTGCGCCTGACGCGGCTGCTGGATACCCCAAAGGATATCGCGATGCTCGCGCCGCTGATCAACCGCGAGATTCTCTATCGCCTGCTGCGTGGGCCGCAGGGTTATCGACTGTATGAAATTGCCGTGGCCAACAGTCAGAGTCATCGCGTCAGCCAGGCGATCACCTGGCTGAACGGCAATTATGAGCAACCGCTGCGCATCGATGACCTGGCCAGGGAGGTGAACCTCAGCGTCTCGACCTTACACCACCGCTTCAAGGCGATCACCGCCATGAGCCCGCTGCAATACCAGAAGCAACTGCGCCTGCAGGAAGCGCGCCGGTTGATGATTGCCGAAGGGCTGGAAGCATCGGCGGCCGGGTATCGGGTGGGGTATGAAAGCCCGTCGCAGTTCAGCCGGGAATACAGCCGGTTGTTTGGTGCACCGCCCCTGAGAGACCTGGCCCGGCTGCGCCAAAGCATCTGACCGAATGAAGACAAAAATGTGGGAGGGGGCTTGCTCCCGATGGCGGTGGGTCAGAAACAGATAACCTGACTGACACACCGCCATCGGGAGCAAGTCCCCTCCCACAGTTGAAACATGTTGCTCTTCAGTCCAGCGTTCGGGGCAGCTGTAACGTGACCCGCAACCCACCCTCGCGCAGATTCTGCAAACTCACTTCCCCGCCATGACTATGGGCAATGTTGCGCGCAATCCCCAGCCCCAGCCCATAACCCTGCTGGTGCCCGGCGAGGCGGAAGTGCGGCTCGAACACCTGTTCCAGACGCTGCTCCGGCACGCCGGGCCCTTCATCATCCACGTGCAGAATGAACTGCGCGCCATCGTCCTCGATGTGCAAATGGGCGTTCTGCCCATACTTCAAGGCGTTGTCGATCAGGTTGCCGATGCAGCGCTTGAGCGCCAGCGGCTTGCCCGCATAGGCCGCCTGGGCATATCCGTTCAGCGTCACGCGACCATTGCCGTTGGGCGCCAGATAAGGCTCCACCAGGCATTCGAGCACGTGGTTGAGGTCTACCGGCTGGATGTTTTCGTGGATATCGGTGTCTTTCACGCATTGCAGCGCGCCCTTCACCAGCAGTTCCAGCTCGTCCAGGTCCCGGCCGAACTTGGCTTGCAGGTTTTCGTCTTCGAGCAATTCCACGCGCAGGCGCAGGCGGGTGATCGGCGTGCGCAGGTCGTGGGAAATCGCGCTGAATAACTGGCTGCGCTCGGTCAGGTAGCGGCTGATGCGTTCGCGCATGGCATTGAAGGCGCGCCCCACTTCCACCACTTCACTGCCACCGCCCTCGGCCACCGGCTCCACGTCGGCGCCCAGGGACATGTCCCGCGCCGCCCGTGCCAGGCGTTTGAGCGGGCGACTCTGCCAATGCACCAGCAAGCCGATGAACAGCAGCAGCAAACCGCTGGTCAGCACGATAAACCACACCTGCTGCGATGGCAGGCTTTGTTCTTCAAGGCTCGTGTAGGGCTCGGGCAGCAGCGAGGCGATGTACAGCCATTCGCCGGGGGCGAGCTGGATCTGGGTGACCAGCACCGGCGGGTTCACCGGCTCCAGGGTCAGCGCGTAATGCGCCCAGGAGCGCGGCAGCTCATCGAGCTTGAGGCCGGCATTGAAGATGCGCAGGTCTTCGGCGCTGACGAACTCCACCGAGATCAGCACATCGCCGCCCAGGGTCTGGCGCAGCACCTCGTCGACCGCCTGCAGCACCGCCTGCTTGCGCGGGGTCTGTGGCAGCACCGCCATGTCCAGCGGACGATCATTGAGGGTCACGACAAACCGCGTGCCGCCCATGCTGCGCAATTGGTCCAGCACCAACGGGCGATAGGCCACCGGCAGCGAGCGGAAATAGCTCACGCTGGCGGTCATCGAGTGCGCCAGGCTGCGCGCGCTGGTGACCAGGCCTTCAAGTTGAGTGGCGCGCAGTTGCGACACCCAGATCACGCTGGACAGCGCCTGGGCAAACAGCACCACCAGCAAGGTCAGCAGGAGCATGCGCCCCAGCAGCGAGCGCGGTACCGGAATGCGGCGCCGGCGTTCGGCTACCGGCTCAATGGGCATTGCCGGCAACCACGCTGGCTGCCAGTTGGTAACCGCTGCCGCGTACGGTACGGATCAGCCTCGGCGGTTTTTCGGTGTCGCGCAGGCGTTGGCGCAGGCGGCTGACGGCCATGTCGACGATCCGGTCCAGGGGCATCAGGTCACGGCCACGGGTGGCGTTGCCGATGGTGTCGCGGTCGAGGATCTGTTGCGGGTGATCCAGAAACAATTTGAGCAGGGCAAAATCGGCGCCGGACAGAATCACCTCTTCACCGTCCACGTGAAACAGCCGGTGGCTGATCATGTCCAGGCGCCATTCATCGAACACCAGCACATCCGCCGTGCCGCTGCGCTCCTGGCCGAACTGGCAGCGCCGCAACAGCGCCTTGATCCGGGCCTGCAACTCTCGAGGGCTGAAGGGCTTACCGATGTAGTCATCGGCGCCCAGTTCCAGGCCGATCACGCGGTCGGCTTCGTCGGAGCTGGCAGTGAGCATGATGATCGGCACCTGCGCCTGACGCGGATGCTGGCGAATCCAGCGGCACAGACTGAAGCCGTCCTCGTCCGGCAGCATCACATCGAGAATGACCAGATCGCACGGCGCCTCGTTCATCGCCTGACGGAACCCCGCGCCGTCGGGCACGCCACGCACCTGGAAGCCGGCGCGACTGAGGTAGGTTTGCAGCAATTCGCGGATTTCCTGGTCGTCGTCGACGAGGAGAATGGATTTACTGATTACGCTCACGGGGGGCCTCCTGGATGGTGGGGACAAGCTTAAAGCATCTGGCGCCCTTTAGGCCGTCATCGCAGGCAAGCCTGCGATGAGGCCATCAGCCCCTACGCAAAAGCCTGTTCAAGCGCGACGCCCGCACCCGTCAAGCCGGAATACGGCGCCGTCACCAACCACACAGGAATGCCGTTGAAGTAGTCGCTCATGCAGCCCTTGTCGCTGAAACTCTTGGCAAAACCACTGTTGATGAAGAAGTCGGCAAACCTGGGGATCACGCCGCCCACGATATACACGCCGCCGCGCCCGCCAGTGGTGAGCACGTTGTTGCCGGCAACCCGGCCCAGCCAGATGCTGAACTGATCCAACACCTCCGTCGCCACCGGGTCGCCGGCCAGGCCGGCCGCCGTGATGGCTTCAGGCGTGTCCAGCACCGGCACATGCCCATCCACCGCACAGATCGCCCGGTACAGACGCGGCAGTCCGCCACCGCTCAATGCGGTTTCGGCGCTGACGTGGCCGATTTCGCCGTGAATGTGCTGCCACAGTTGGGTTTCGCGCACGCTGCTCAGGGGCAGGTCGACGTGGCCGCCCTCCCCCGGCAATGCGGCAAACCGGCCTGCACCAAGGTCCAGCAACGTACCGACGCCCAGCCCCGTGCCCGGCCCGATCACCACGGCCGGGCGCAACGGCTCCGGCGTGCCTTCGCAGACCACGCGAAACTCATCCGGCTGCAGGCGGGTCATGCCCAGGGCCATGGCCGAAAAATCATTCACCAGCAGCAGCTCATCCACCTGCAACGTCTGGCAGAACGCCGTCTTGCTCAGGCGCCAGTGGTTGTTGGTGAACCTGAATTCATCCCCGCTCACCGGCCCGGCCACCGACAGGCACACCGCGCCGATGTCCCCGATTTCCAGGCCTTCTTCTTTGAGATAAACCTTGATCGCCTCTTCCGGGCTCTGGTGATCCGCCGTGGCGTGCACCCGGATCGAATGCAGCGCCTGATCGCGCCACAACGCAAAACGGGCATTGGTGCCCCCGATATCACCGACCAGCGCTAACTTCACTTAAGCGTCTCCAAGGCAGAGGTAAAGGCGCTGGCGCCCTGCTCTGCGGAGCTTGCGGCCAAGCGCATGAATGCAAACAGCTCGCGCCCCGCCCCCACGTTATTGCCCAACAGTCCCGTGGCAGGTGTGCGTGCTGCAAACTCTTCGGCGTCCACCTTAAGCTCCAGGGTGCCGGTAACGCCATCCACGCGAATGATATCGCCATCGCGCACGCGCGCCAGCGGCCCGCCGCTCTGGGCTTCGGGGTTCACATGGATCGCGGCAGGAATCTTACCCGACGCGCCGGACATGCGCCCATCGGTAACCAACGCCACTTTGAAACCGCGGTCCTGCAATACGCCGAGAAACGGCGTCATCTTGTGCAGTTCGGGCATGCCATTGGAGCGCGGGCCCTGGAAACGCATCACGGCGACGAAGTCTTTTTCCAGTTGGCCGGCCTTGAAGGCATCGGCCAGGTCCTGCTGGTCCTGGAACACCACAGCCGGGGCTTCGACTACCTGGTGCTCCGGCGCCACCGCGGACACTTTCATCACGCCACGACCGAGGTTGCCTTCCATCACGCGCAAGCCGCCTTCGGGCGAGAACGCACGGGCGACGGGACGCAGGATGGTTTCGTCGAGGCTTTCGATGGGGCCGTCGCGCCAGATCAGCTCGCCGTCGACCAGGAACGGCTCCTGGGTGTAACGGCTCAGCCCCTTGCCGGCCACGGTGTTGACGTCTTCGTGCAGCAGCCCGGCTTCAAGCAGTTCGCGGATCAGGAAGGACATGCCGCCCGCCGCCTGGAAGTGGTTGATGTCGGCCTTGCCGTTGGGGTAGACGTGGGACAGGGTCGGCACCACTTCGGAGAGGTCGGCCATGTCCTGCCAGGTGAGGATGATGCCCGCCGACATGGCGATGGCCGGCATGTGCAGGGTGTGGTTGGTGGAACCGCCGGTGGCGTTGAGGGCAACGATGGAATTGACGATGGATTTTTCGTCGACGATCTCGCCGATAGGCGTGAAGTTGCCGTTGGCCTTGGTCAGGCGGGTGACCTGGTGCGCCGCTTCGCGGGTCAGCGCGTCACGCAGCGGCGTGTACGGATTGACGAACGAGGCGCCCGGCAGGTGCAGGCCCATCACTTCCATCAGCAGCTGATTGGTGTTGGCAGTGCCGTAGAAGGTGCAGGTGCCGGGACTGTGGTAGGACTTCATCTCCGATTCCAGCAGCTCTTCGCGGCTGGCCTTGCCTTCGGCGTAGCGCTGGCGCACATCGGCTTTCTGCTTGTTGGAGATGCCCGACGGCATCGGGCCGCCCGGGACGAAAACCATCGGCAGGTGGCCGTAACGCAGCGCGCCCATCATCAGGCCCGGCACGATCTTGTCGCAGATACCCAGCATCAGCGCCGCGTCGAACATGTTGTGGGACAGCGCCACCGCCGTGGACATCGCGATCACTTCGCGGCTGAGCAGGCTCAGCTCCATGCCGGGCTCGCCCTGGGTGACGCCGTCGCACATCGCCGGGGTGCCGCCGGCGAACTGGCCGACCGAGCCGACTTCGCGCAGGGCTGTCTTGATCTGTTCCGGAAAGTGTTCGTAGGGCTGATGCGCCGAGAGCATGTCGTTATATGAAGAAACAATTGCCACGTTGGCGGCATTCATCATGCGCAGACTATTTTTATCTTCAGTGCCGCAACCGGCCACGCCGTGGGCGAAGTTGGCGCATTGCAGCTTGCCGCGCATCGGACCGTCGCTGGCTGCGCCGCGAATGAGCGCAAGGTAGGCCTCACGGGTGGCGCGGCTGCGGGCGATAAGCCGTTCGGTGACCTCAAGGACGCGGGGATGCATGTGTAGAACTCCAGGCTAACGGATGTGGCGACCTGAGTGTCTATGCTGATCAAACGCCCGCGCGCATGGGATGGCAGGGTGTCGTTTGGATCATCGGACCAGTTGATTCAGGTCACTCGTTGTAGATTGAACAAAATATTGCCACTAAAAAGGCTTGTTTTCTATTTTTATGCGAATAATCTTGTAATTCTTACAACAAATCGACGACAGGCACCTTCCAATGACTCTTCGTATCGCAATCAATGGTTTTGGCCGTATCGGCCGTAATGTCCTGCGCGCACTGTATACCCAAGGCTACCGCCAGGATTTGCAGATCGTCGCCATCAACGATCTGGGCGACAGTTCGATCAACGCCCACCTGCTCAAATTCGACACCGTACACGGCACTTTCGACGCAGAGGTCGCCCACGATCAGGAAAGCCTGACCGTCAATGGTGACCGGATTGCCGTCAGCGCCATCCGCAACCCGGCCGACCTGCCATGGGCCGCGCACAAGATCGACGTGGTGTTCGAATGCACCGGTCTGTTCACCGAGCGTGACAAGGCTGCCGCCCATATTACCGCCGGCGCGCGCAAGGTGATCATCTCCGCGCCGGCCAAGGGCGCGGACGCCACCGTGGTCTACGGCGTAAACCATGACATTTTGCGTCAGTCCCACCAGATCATTTCAAACGCCTCGTGCACCACCAACTGCCTGGCGCCGGTGGCCCAGGTGCTGCACCGCGAACTGGGCATCGAAAGCGGCCTGATGACCACGATTCACGCCTACACCAACGACCAGAACCTCACCGACGTCTACCACACCGACCCGTACCGCGCGCGTTCGGCCACGCAGAACATGATCCCGAGCAAGACCGGCGCGGCCGAAGCGGTGGGCCTGGTGCTGCCGGAACTGGCGGGCAAATTGACCGGCATGGCGGTGCGGGTCCCGGTGATCAACGTGTCGCTGGTCGACCTCACCGTGCAACTGAAGAAAGAGGCCACGGCTGACGAGGTCAACGCACTGCTCAAGGAAGCCAGCCAGCACTCGAAGATCCTCGGCTACAACACCCTGCCGCTGGTTTCCAGTGACTTCAACCATAATCCGCTGTCGTCGATCTTCGACGCCAACCACACCAAGGCCAGCGGCAAGCTGCTCAAAGTGCTGGCCTGGTACGACAACGAGTGGGGCTTCTCCAACCGCATGCTGGATAACTGCCTGGCGCTGTGCAACGCCGAGTAAGCAGGCAACAGAGGTCCCTGTGGGAGCTGGCTTGTCTGCGATAGCATCACCTCGGTCGAACTGAAATACCGAGGTGCCTGCATCGCGGGCAAGCCCTAATGCCGTTCAGTTAAGGAAAATGTGTGGGCTTATTGTGGCGAGCGGGCTTGCCCCGCGTTGGGGTGCGAAGCGCCCCCAATCAAGAAACCCTCGGTATACCTGATACTACGCGGAGGCTGGCTTTGGGGCTGCTGCGCAGCCCAACGCAGGACAAGCCTGCTCGCCACAGGGAATCTGCGCTTAACTGAACGGCATTAGGGCAAGCCCGGCAGCCACAAAAGCCCCCTCCCACATTTGATCGGTACCGGCTCACAGCAATAGCCACTTGCCATTTCCGTTGTTGATAAGCATTATCATTTGCTTGCAACCGGCCTGGTATCCCTGTGAGCCAATCTCGCTTCAACCATGTCTTTCTCACCCAACGGGTGATTCTGCTACGCACCTTGCAGCGGATGGTGAATAACCACAGCACCGCCGAGGACCTGTTGCAGGAAACCTACCTGCGCGTCACACGGGCCCTGAGCGAGCGGCCGATCGATCACCTCGAACCCTTCGTCTACCAGACGGCGCGCAACCTGGCGCTGGACCATCTGCGCGCGCGCCGAATTCAGGCCCGCACGTTGCAGGAAGACGTGCCACTGGATGTGCTGCAAAGCGTCGCATCCCCTGTCAGCACGCCCGAAGACGCCACCCAGGCCGAGCAACTGCTGGAGCATCTGAGCGTCAGCCTCGGTCAGTTGAGCGCACGCCAACAGCAGATCTTCATCCTCAGCCGCCTGCACGGCTGCAGTTACCAGGAGATTGCCGATCAATTGGACGTGTCCTTGAGCACCGTGCAAAAGGAACTGAAGCTGATCATGGCCATCTGTGTAGGTGTGGCCCAGAGGCTGGATCAGCCGTAAGCTACATCCGACAGAACTGTCGAACCGGCCTGCAGGAACAATGACTAGAACGTGGCGAAGACCCGAGGCACACCGTGACCGACCCGAATAACCTGCGCCCCCATGAGCTGGCTCATGAGGTGTTGCAAGACGCGGCTATGGACCAGGCGCTCGACTGGCTGATCGCGCTGCAGTGCCCGCAACCGGAGCAGCAGGCTGCGTTCGAGGCCTGGCTGGCCAGCGACCCGGCGCACGCCCTCGCCTTCGCCAACGCCCAGGCAGCCTGGGGCGGCGCGCCGGTGCACAGTGCCGCAATCGCCCTGGCAGCGCCGCGCAAACCGGGCGTCTGGCGCCGTATCAAGCCACACTGGAAACCCCTGGCCACCGCCGCCGTGCTGGTGCTGGGGCTGCTGAGCTTCAGCAACCTGCCCGCGCGCTTGCAGGCTGACCACCTCACCGTGGTGGGTGAGCGCCAGCGCCTGCAACTGGACGACGGCTCCACAGTGCTGCTCAACACCAACTCGGCGTTCTCCAGCAGCATCAAGGACCACCAGCGCGTTGCCCGCCTGTATCAAGGTGAGGCTTTTTTCGAGGTCATGCCCAGTCGCGGCCTGCCCCTGGAAGTCGATGCCGGCCCGGTGCGGGCCAGCGTGCGCGACACCGCCTTCGCCGTGCGCTACCTCAACGGCGAAGCGCAGGTGCAGGTGCAGCGCGGCGATGTCGACCTGCGCAACACCTTCGACAATGCCCGCGTGCGCCTGAGCGCCGGCGAAAGCATCCGCATCGGTCCCAAGGGATTTGGCCCGCCTGCCCGACTGGATCCGGCCAAGGACCTGGCCTGGGTACAGGGCCGGCTGGTGTTCGAAAACTGCCCGATGAGCGAAGTGCTCGCCGAACTGCGCCGCTATTACCCTGGCTGGATCGTCAACACCAACGACAAACTCGCCAGCGTCGCCGTCACCGGCAATTATCGCCTCGACCAGCCGCTGGACGTGGTGCGCTCCCTGGCTCATATCACGTCGGCCAGGCTCGCGGAATTCCCGGCGCTGGTCATCCTCAACTAAATGAGAATTATTTTTACTCGATGTTAACCGGCGATACGTCTCGTTATAGCCAATGCAACTGATTCCTATTTGGAGCGGTTCGCAACTATAAGATTCGTACCTCCGGAGTGTTCACGATGTCCTCTTGTTTCAACCGTCGGTCTTCCTCGCCCGTATTATCCCTGCTGACTGCCGCTCTCCTGCTGGCCGGTGCGCCGGTGATGGACGCTGCGGCTGCCGAGCCGACCCCGCGCAGCCATGGCAATTACGCGTTCAGCATTGAACAGCAGCCACTGGTCTCGGCGCTCAATGCCTTTACCGCCGTGACCGGCTGGCAAGTAGGCCTGCCGGCCGAGCTGGGCCAGGGTGTGTCATCGCCAGGTGTGCGCGGCGCACTGCCACCCGAGAGAGCGCTGGATCGGCTGTTGGTGGGGACCAACCTGAGCTACCGCAAACTGGGCAATAACAACATCGTGCTGGAAAAACGCGCCGTCGGCGGCACCGTCAACCTGCAACAGGTGACCATCAGCGCCACCCGTACCGAGCAGGCGGTGGACAGCGTACCGAGCACCGTCACCGTGCATGAGCGCCAGGAACTGGACCGCCAGAACGTGAACACCCTTCGCGAACTGGTGCGCTACGAACCCGGCGTATCGGTGGGCGGCGCAGGTACTCGCTCCGGTAACGGGGGGTATAACATTCGCGGGATCGACGGCAACCGCATCCTCACCCAGGTCGATGGCGTCGAAGTGCCGGACAACTTCTTCAACGGCCCCTACGCCAAGACGCGCCGCAACTACGTCGATCCGGAAATCGTCAAGCGCGTGGAAATCCTCCGTGGCCCGGCCTCGGCCCTTTACGGCAGCAGCGCCATCGGCGGCGCCGTGAGTTATTTCACCCTCGACCCGGACGACATCATCAAACCGGGCCAGGACGTCGGCGCCCGCCTGAAAACCGGCTATAGCTCCGCCGACGACAGCTGGCTGACCTCCGGCACCGTCGCTGGCCGCGTACAGGACATCGACGGCCTGCTGCACCTGAGCCAACGCAGGGGTCATGAAACCCAGTCCTACGACGGCAACAACGCCACCGGCCTGGCCCGCACCGGCGCCAACCCGGAGGATGCGCGCACCACCAACGTACTGGCCAAACTGGGCTGGAACTACGGGGACGACAACCGCCTGGGCCTGACCTACGAAAAGTACAAGGATGATCGCGACGTCAACCTGAAAAACGCGGTGGGCGGCCCGTTCATTGGCGGCCGCGGCTTCAACCTCTACCGCGACCGGCGCGGCAACGACACCATCACCCGGGAACGTTTCGGCCTGGAAAACACCTTCTCCCTCGAGTCGCCGATAGCCGACCGCATCAAGACCAGCCTCAATTACCAGATCGCCAAGACCGACCAGACCACCGCCGAGATCTATCAGTCGGGCCGCCGCGTTCTGCGCACCCGCGACACGCTGTACGAAGAAAAACAATGGGTATTCGATGCACAACTGGACAAGGCCTTCAGCCTCGGCGATACCGATCACCAGGTGACTTACGGCACCACGCTCAAACAGCAGAAAGTCACCGGTTCGCGCGAAGGCGCCGCCACGTGCCTGGCGGTTGGCAGTGGCTGCACCGCCATCGGTGCACCGAGCCCGCAAGCCGGCGACAGCGTGAAGAAATCCAGTGACTTCCCGGACCCGACCATCAACACCTATTCGCTGTTCGCCCAGGACCAGATCACCTGGGACAAATGGACCTTCCTGCCCGCCGTGCGCTACGACTACACCCAGCTCAAGCCGAAACTGACCCAGGCGTTTCTCAACACCGTAAACCCCACGGGTGCGGCTTCGGTCAGCGACAAGGACAAGACCTGGCACCGCGTGACGCCCAAGTTTGGTCTGACCTACGCCCTTACCGATCAATACACCTGGTTCGGCCAATACGCCGAAGGTTTCCGCACGCCCTCCGCCAAGTCGCTGTACGGCCGCTTCGAAAACCTCAACCTGGGTTACACCGTCGAACCCAACCCCGACCTCAAGCCGGAAACCAGCAAAGGGATCGAGACCGGGATTCGCGGCGCATTCGACGCAGGCTCCTTCGAGATCGCGGTGTTCTACAACAAGTACCGCAACTTCATCGACGAAGACAACGCCGTGGTCGGCGGCACCGTGGAGCAGTTCCAGGCCATCAACATCAAGCGCGCCACCGTCAGGGGCGCCGAAGCCAAGGGCCGCCTCAACCTGGATACCTTCGGCGCGCCGCAGGGTCTCTACACCCAGGGCGCGGTGTCCTATGCCTACGGTCGTAACGATGAGAACGGCGAACCGCTCAACAGCGTCAACCCGCTCAAGGGCGTGTTCGGCCTGGGCTACGACCAGGACAACTACGGCGGCCTGCTGAGCTGGACACTGGTGAAAAAGCAGCATCGCGTCGACAGCAGCACCTTCCACGCACCGGACGGCGACACCAGCGGCCCGTTCAAGACACCGGGCTTTGGCATCCTCGACCTGAGCGCGTACTACAAAGTCAGCCAGGACGTGACCATCAACGGTGGCCTCTACAACCTCACCGACAAAAAATACTGGAACTGGGATGACGTGCGCAGCTACGACAGCGTCGGCGAAGCGGCAGTGACAGGCCCGGCCAACCTCGACCGCCTGACCCAGCCCGGCCGCAACGTTGCGATCAAACTGATCTGGGACATCTGACGACATCAGCCTCACCTCGCCGCGATTGTTCAGCGCCGGGGTGAGGATTTTTTACTGTGCCGCGTCTTCTTGTTCGTCTAGTTGATAACCGCTCTCTTCAGGGCAACCAGGCGCTACCCTTCTCAAGGACTTTTTCGATGACCGCTTCCCCTACTGCAGAACGCCCGAGCCTGCGCTCCCAGCGCCTGAACCAGATCACCCACGCGCCACACACCCGGCTCGACGCCCTGGTCAAGGCCCACGCGCCGTTCGACACGCGGGCCAACTTCGCCCGTTTCGTGGTGGCGCAGTACCTGTTTCAGTCGGAACTGGTGGCGCTGTACAACGATGCCGAGCTGATCGACATCATCCCCGACCTCGCCGAACGCTGCCGCGCCGACGCCGCCCGGCTCGACCTGGGTGACCTCGACACCGAAGTGCCGACACCGGTCGCCGGCGCCGTGCAGAACCCGAGCAGGGCCGAAGCCCTGGGCTGGCTGTTTGTGTCCGAGGGTTCCAAGCTCGGCGCCGCGTTCCTGATCAAGCGCGCCGTGGGCCTTGGCCTGAGCGAAACCTTCGGTGCCCGCCACCTGGGCGAGCCGGCCGGTGGTCGCGCCGAAGGCTGGAAGCGCTTCACCCGCACCCTCGATGCCCTCGAGTTCAGCGCCGAAGAAGAAGCCGCCGTGGAAAAAGGCGCGATTGACGCGTTTGTACGCTTCACCGTGCTGCTCGAACAGGCGTACGCTAGCGCCCCCGAACTGGCCTGATACCTGAATTGGAATGCGATCAAATGTGGGAGCTGACTTGCCCGCGAAGACGTCGGCCCAGCAAGCATTGATGTTGACTGACCCACGGTTTTCGCGGGCAAGCCCGCTCCCACAGGGGGTTCGCATTTCAAACTGATTTTTTGCTTTATTTTATATTGCGCACAGACATGACCGGCAAACCCCACTCCACCTCAAAAATCGCACAGCTCCTGTTCGGGCTGCTGGCCTACGTCAGCCTGGGCATCGGCCTGGTGGCGATTGTAATCCCGGGGTTGCCCACCACCGAATTCATCCTGCTGGCCGCCTGGGCCGCCACCAAAAGCTCGCCGCGCCTCAGCGCCTGGCTGGAAAACCACCGCCTGTTCGGGCCCATCCTGTTCAACTGGCGCAACGGCAAAATCATCGCGCGCCGGGCCAAGGTCAGCGCCACCGTCAGCATGCTGGTGTGCGCCCTGCTGATGCTGGTGATGCTTGA
Organism: Pseudomonas sp. PvP025; assembly: GCF_017832155.1. Taxonomy (NCBI): domain Bacteria; kingdom Pseudomonadati; phylum Pseudomonadota; class Gammaproteobacteria; order Pseudomonadales; family Pseudomonadaceae; genus Pseudomonas; species Pseudomonas sp. PvP025. Next base: position 2,862,915 of record NZ_JAFIBJ010000001.1, read on the forward strand.
TCACGGCTGGCCGATCTACCTGGCAATTGCCGGCATGGGCCTGGGCAACCTGTGGATCTGGTCGCGCCCGGAACGGCTCGCAGCCCGCACCCAACGTGGTATGTAGTCTTTTTCCTACCGCTCATCGCCTTGCTCTCACGAATTGATTCATGACGCCGATGTTTCAGGCATAGCGCCGAATGGACTTGGCTCGTCCTGTTTGCACTCAACTTTGTCCTTTCGCGAGTTAACCCATGCTCAACACTCTTTCAATTCGCCTGAAAATTGTGCTGCTGTCCGGCCTCTGCCTGTTGGGGGTGATTGCGCTGATCGTCAGCATCAACCTGCGCGAGACCGACAAGAACGATCAACTGACCAGCGACTCAAGCTCGCGCATGCTCACCAGCAACGTGCAGAAACTGCTGCAGGCCAACGCTGCTGAACAAGCTCTGCAGTTGCAGAAAACCTTCGGCGACAACCTCACCGCCGCGACCGCCCTCGTCGACCAGGTCAAGGACCTGCGCAACCTCGCCGCCAAACGCGGGCTGGAACCTGCTGCGCTGCGCGAGGAGCTCAACCAGAGCCTGAAAACTGCCTTCGAGCGCAACAGCAAAGTGCTGGGCATGTGGCTATCGTTCGAGCCCAATGGGCTGGACGGCAAAGACAGCGAATTCGTCGGCGACAAGGCCCGCGTGTCCAATGAGTCAGGACGCTTCGCCAGCTACTGGAGCCGCGCCGGCGGCACAGACGTGAACACCATCATGATCGAGGAGGATCTGAACAAGACCGCCCTCAACCTCAGCGGCACGCCCTACAACATTTGGTACACCTGCTCACGCGATACCCGCAACACCTGCCTGCTGGACCCTTACGAAGACACCGTCGCCGGCAAGACGGTGCTGATGACCACCCTGTCGCAGCCATTGATCGTGGACGGCAAGGTGATCGGCGTGGTCGGTGTCGACATCGCCCTCGGTGCCCTGCAAGTGGCCACCGAGGAGGCGCAGAAAAATCTCTTCGACGGTGCCGCGCACCTTGAGGTGATCTCCAGCACCGGCCTGATTGCGGCCTACAGCGGCGAACCGGGCAAAGTCGGCAAGAACCTGGCGCAAATCATGGGCGCCGAAGGCAAGGAAGTCGTGCAACTGCTGGCCGCTGACAGCCACGTCAACCGCGAACAGGGCGACACGATCCGTGCGGTCTACCCGTTCAAGCCGATTGCCGATGCCAAGGCCTGGGGCGTGGTGGTCAAGCTGCCCAAGCACGTGATGCTGGCTGATTCGACCAAGCTGCAAGGGGTCATTGATGAGGCCCAGGCCGCCAGTGCGCTGTTGTCCATCGGCGTGGGTGTCGGCGCGGGGCTGCTCGGATTGCTGCTGATCTGGCTGACCGCCACCGGCGTCACCCGGCCGATCAACAGCGTGGCCGCCATGCTCAAGGACATCGCCAGCGGCGACGGCGACCTCACCCAGCGCCTGACGTACACCCGCAAAGACGAATTGGGCGAACTGGTGAACTGGTTCAACCGCTTCCTCGACAAGCTGCAACCGACCATCGCGCAGATCAAGCAAAGCATCACCGAAGCGCGAGGCACGGCCGATCAGTCATCGGCCATCGCACGCCAGACCAGCGAAGGCATGCAGGTGCAGTTCCGCGAAATCGACCAGGTGGCCACCGCGTCCAATGAAATGAGCGCCACCGCCCACGACGTGGCCAACAGCGCGTCCAGTGCCGCCAGCGCGGCGCGCGGCGCGGACCAGTCGGCGCGTGAAGGCATGTCGATCATCGAGCAAAGCACCCGTGACATCACCACTCTGGCCGACGAAGTGAGCAAGGCCGTGAGCGAAGTCGAGGCTCTGGCGGTCAACAGCGAGCAGATCGGTTCGGTACTGGAAGTGATCCGCAGCATCGCCGAGCAAACCAACCTGCTGGCCCTGAACGCGGCCATCGAAGCGGCTCGCGCCGGCGAAAGCGGTCGTGGTTTTGCGGTGGTGGCCGACGAAGTGCGCAACCTGGCCAAGCGCACCCAGGACTCGGTGGAAGAAATTCGCCTGGTGATCGAACGCATCCAGAGCGGCACCCGCGGGGTGGTGGCGACCATGCACTCCAGCCAGCAGCAGGCCCAGAGCAATGCCGGGCAAATCCATCAGGCGGTCGCGGCGCTGGGCAAGATCAGCGAAGCAGTGACGGTGATCAGCGACATGAACCTGCAAATCGCCAGCGCCGCCGAAGAACAGAGCGCAGTGGCCGAAGAGGTCAACCGCAACGTATCGGCGATTCGCACCGTGACCGAGACCCTGACCGGCCAGGCCACCGAGTCGGCGGCCATCAGCAGCCAACTGAATGCCCTGGCCAGCCAGCAGATAAAGTTGATGGATCAGTTCAAGGTGTAGAGCTGGCCCCCTCCCACATTTGGATCTCCATTTGCCTGATGGAGATCACACTGTTTTTGATCTCCGGCGCCCCGTCAACCTTGCTGGCCGGCGTGCGCGCACACCGAGCATTAGCGAGGCGCCGGAACCAATCTCAGCCTTCACCGCAGCAACCGATGTGCCCCCTGTCAAACGCCGGACCACCCCTGCACAAACGCCGCCACATCCTCCTTGGGCGCACTACGCGGCGGATTCTGCGGCGTCCCCAAATACAGAAAACCAATCACCTCTTCCCCCTCCACCAGCCCCAACCCCTTGGCCACATGCGGCGAATACGACAATTCCCCGGTACGCCACACCGCACCAATCCCCTGCGCATAAGCCGCCAGCAAAATGCTATGGGCCGCACAGGCTGCTGCCAGCAGCTGTTCGGATTTGGGCACCTTGAAATGCGCCTGCAGGCGAGCAATCACCACCACCACCAACGGCGCACGCAGGGGGCCGTTCCGAGCCTTGTCGATGGCCGCTTGCGGCGTCTCGGCATCATTGAGCAGCGCCGCTTCGGCCAGCAAGGTGCCCATCTGCTCACGGGCAGCGCCTTCCACCGTGAGGAAGCGCCACGGCCGCAATTGGCCGTGGTCAGGCGCGCGCATGGCGGCGGCGAACAGCACATCGCGCTGCTCCTGGGTCGGTGCCGGCTCCAGCAGACGCGGCACGGAAACACGATTGAGCAAAGCGTCGAGAGCCTGCATGGGCCACCTCCAGAAAAAAATGTGGGGTCATTCTAGCGGGAATGAAACGCGATGCCAGCAAACGATAATTGCTCTTATTCATTGCCCCCGGCCCTGTTAGACTTTGCGACCCCTTTTTCGCCATCGCCTCAGGAAACTCGATGTTCCGTTCGCTTTTTCGCCTGTGCGCAGCATTGATGGCCTTGAGCCTGACCGCCTGCGACGACGCCCCCAGGTTCACCAAAGCAGAGCCTGGCGAAGCGCGGGCCGGTGGCGCAGCGACGGTGAACAAGCGGGACCAGAACGCGTTTTCCCTGCCCTCGGCCAACCTGTCGCCCACGCGCCGCGTGGACTTCAGCGTCGGCAACAGTTTCTTTCGCAGCCCCTGGGTAATCGCCCCCTCCACCACCACCGCCCGCGATGGCCTGGGGCCGCTGTTCAACACCAATGCCTGCCAGAACTGCCATATCAAGGATGGACGCGGCCACCCGCCGCTGCCCGATGCGCCCAACGCCGTGTCGATGCTGGTGCGCCTGTCCCTACCGGATACGCCGGACTACGCCAGGCTGATCGAACAGGCCGGCGTGGTGCCCGAGCCGGTGTACGGCGGCCAGTTGCAGGACATGGCCGTGCCGGGCGTGGTGCCGGAAGGCAAGGTGCGGGTCGACTACACGCCCGTCAACGTCACCTTCAAGGACGGCACGGTGGTCGAGCTGCGCAAGCCTGCGCTGCAGATCACCCAGCTCGGCTATGGGCCAATGCACCCGGACACGCGCTTTTCCGCACGCATCGCCCCGCCGATGATCGGCCTGGGCCTGCTCGAAGCCATCAGCGAAGCCGATATCCTGCGCAACACCGACCCGAAGACCGCCGGCAGGGACGCACTCATCGGCCGCGCCAATCAGGTGTGGGATGACGCACGGCAAACCACCGTGCTCGGCCGTTTTGGCTGGAAAGCCGGGCAACCGAACCTCAATCAACAGAATATTCACGCGTTTTCCGGTGATATGGGCCTCACCACTTCCCTGCGACCGTTCGATGACTGCACCGACGCTCAGGTCGCCTGCAAACAGGCGCCCAACGGCAATGGCCCCGAGGGTGAGCCGGAAGTCAGCGACAATATTCTGCGCCTGGTGCTGTTCTACACCCGTAACCTTGCGGTGCCGGCGCGTCGCGGCGTCGACACGCCGCAGGTGCTGGCCGGCAAAAACCTGTTCTACCAGGCCGGCTGCCAGGGCTGCCACACGCCGTCGTTCACGACGGCTGCCAATGCCGCCGAGCCCGAGCTGGCCAATCAGTTGATTCGCCCCTACAGCGACCTGCTGCTGCACGACATGGGCGAAGGCCTGGCCGACCACCGCAGCGAATTCAAGGCCGGTGGCCGCGACTGGCGCACGCCGCCGTTGTGGGGCATCGGCTTGACGCAGACCGTGAGTGGCCACACCCAGTTTCTGCATGACGGCCGCGCCCGCAACCTGCTTGAGGCCGTGCTGTGGCACGGCGGCCAGGCACAGCCGGCGCAGCAGCAGGTACTGTCCTTTGATGCCGAGCAGCGTGCCGCGTTGCTGGCGTTCCTGAATTCTCTATAAGCTTTGCCCCAATCCGATAAGGGAGCTCGACATGTTCCGTCCCAAGTTGTTGTTCACCAGCCTTGCCGCCCTCGCCCTCGGCGCCTGCTCACCGCAAGACCCGCAGGCCGTGACCTCGGCAGCCATCGCCAAGCAGGTGATCCTGCCGACCTACAGCCGCTGGGTCGACGCCGACCGTCAACTGGCCGTCAGCGCTCTGGCCTATTGCCAGGGTAAAGAGAGCCTGGACACCGCCCGCGCCGACTTCCTCCACGCACAAAAAGCCTGGGCCGAGCTGCAACCGCTGCTGATCGGCCCGCTGGCCGAAGGCAATCGCGCGTGGCAGGTACAGTTCTGGCCGGACAAGAAAAACCTGGTAGGCCGCCAGGTCGAACAACTGGTGACCGCGCAGCCGCAGATTGACGGCGCAGCCCTGGCCAAGTCCAGCGTGGTGGTGCAAGGCCTGTCGGCCTACGAATACATCCTGTACGACGCCAGGACCGACATCGCCGACGCCGCGCAAAAAGCCCGTTACTGCCCACTGCTGATGGCCATCGGCGAGCGTCAGAAAGCCCTGGCCGAAGAGATCCTGGCGAGCTGGAACAGCACCGACGGCATGCTCGCGCAAATGAGCAAGTTTCCCAACCAGCGCTATGCCGATTCCCACGAGGCCATCGCCGACCTGCTGCGCGTGCAGGTGACCGCGCTGGACACCCTGAAGAAAAAACTCGGCACGCCGATGGGCCGTCAGACCAAGGGCATCCCGCAGCCGTTCCAGGCTGATGCCTGGCGCAGCCAGTCGTCCCTGCAAAGCCTGGAGGCCAGCCTCGCTGCCGCGCGCACTGTGTGGGTGGGTGTCGACAACAAGGGCCTGCGTGGTCTGTTGCCGGCCGAGCAAAAGCCGTTGGCCGACAAGATCGACGCCGCCTACGCCGCCTCGCTCAAACTGTTCGCCAGCAACCAGCGCCCCCTCAATGAACTGCTGGCCGATGACGCCGGGCGCCAGCAGCTCAATGACCTCTACGACAGCCTCAACGTCGTCCACCGCCTGCACGAAGGCGAGCTGGCCAAGGCGTTGGGCGTTCAGCTTGGCTTCAACGCCAATGACGGTGACTGATGATGCTCAGGCGACAGGCTTTGGCGGTGGGCAGCGTATTGCTCAGCGCCCTCACCCTTGGTGGCTGGACATTGTTCAAGCAGAAGGACAAGGGCCCGCTGCTGCTGTCGGCGCGCGATGATGCCGATGGCAACCACTACGCCGTGGGCTACCGCCTGGACGGCAAGCCGGTGTTTGCCACCCAGGTCGGCCAGCGCTGCCACGACATCATCAACCACCCGACGCGGCCGATTGCGCTGTTTGTCCCCCGTCGTCCGGGCACCGAGAGCTACCTGATCGACCTGCGCGATGGCGCACTGCTGCAGACCCTCACCGCCAACGCCAACCGTCATTTCTACGGCCATGCGGTGATTCACAAAGGCGGCGATTGGCTGTACGCCACCGAGAACGACACCTGCGACCCCGGTCGTGGTCTGCTCGGCGTGTACCGCTTCGAAGGCGAGCGACTGGTGCACAGTGGCGAGCTGTCCACCCACGGCATCGGCCCGCATCAGGTGTCATGGATGCCCGATGGCGAGACCCTGGTGGTGGCCAACGGCGGTATTCGCACCGAGGCCGAAAGCCGTGTGGAGATGAACCTCAACGCCATGGAGCCGAGCCTGGTGCTGATGCAGCGCGACGGTACGCTGATCAGCAAGGAGACCCTCGCCCAGCCGATGAACAGCGTGCGCCATATGGGCATCGCCAGCGATGGCACCATCCTCACCGGGCAGCAATTCATGGGGCCATCCCAGGAGCGTTCCGAGCTGCTGGCGATCAAACGTCCCGGTCAGCCCTTCGTGGCGTTCCCGGTGGCCGATGAGCAGTTGCAGGCGATGGGGCATTACACCGCCAGCGTCGCCGTGCACAGTGAGCTGCGCCTGGTGGCGTTGACCGCGCCCCGGGGCAATCGCTTCTTTATCTGGGACATGGACAGCGGTGAGCTGCGCCTGGATGGACCGTTGCCTGACTGCGCGGGTGTGGGAGCGGTGGCGGATGGGTTTGTAGTGACGTCAGGTCAGGGGCGCTGCCGGTTCTACGATTGCCGACAGAAACAGCTGGTCGCCCAACCGTTGGAGTTGCCGGCGGGGCTTTGGGATAACCACCTGCACCTGGTCTGATCTGCGCCATGACGACGCCTCTGTGGCAAGCGGGCTTGTCCTGCGTTGGGCTGCGAAGCGCCCCCAATCAGGAAACCCTCGGTATACCTGATACTACGCGGAGGCTGGTTTTGGGGCCGCTGCGCAGCCCAACGCGCGGCAAGCCCTAATGCCGTTCAGTTAAGCGCAGATTCCCTGTGGCGAGCAGGCTTGTCCTGCGTTGGGCTGCGCAGCAGCCCCAAAGCCAGGCGCTGAGCCGTATCAGGTACACCGCGTTTTGCTCGATGGGGGGCGCTTCGCACCCCAACGCGGGGCAAGCCCGCTCGCCACAATAAGCCCACAAATTTTCCTTAACTGAACGGCATTAGGGCAAGCCCGCTCGCCACACCAAGCCCGTTCCCCTAGGTGATGGGCGTTGATTTCAGATCCGTTGCCCACAAAAAAAGGGCCTCACGGAGTAAGGCCCTTTCGGGGGTTTCAATCGCTTCAACTTTGCGGCCTCATCCCTTGGGACATCCCGAACATGAACAACAGCAAATCATGATCGGGCCTGGCCGCCACATTCGCCTTGGCAACCCGCGGCAGCAGGCATTGCCCGCTGCCTTGAGTTGCACTGAGCACCTGTGTCCGAGGCTGCTCCCATGCAGCCAGGGCAAGGGCTGACACGCCCAACGCCCCGACCAGAAACAAACCTCGTGCTATTTCTAGCTTCATTTGGTTAAACCCTTGATAGCGCTGCCAAACGCCGTCTCGTAAAAATAGCTCAGTTTCTTCCAGTCGCTATCGCTGAACGACGAATGGCGACGCAGTTGCAGCATGTCGTGGGAGGCGGCGCGATAAGCGGTCAACCGCTGGCGGCATTTTTCGAAGTCCAGCAGTGCCACTTCCACCTTGGCCGAGTCGACGTCGCCTGTCACTTTTACGAACACATGCTTGATGTACAGGCAACCATGCTGCCAGCGCCCTTTATGCATGCGGGCCAGGGTTTCGGCCAATTCCTTGAGCAGGCGCTCATGCACCGCTTCGCCATACTGTTCACGGCCGCCGGCGGCGTACCAGTTTTCGATCTCGTCGAAACCATCCAGCGATGCCGTCACCAATAAGGCTTTCCATTGGTGTTCGGGGTCGCGACGCGCCTCACAGAACACCATCTCGGGCACTCGCACGTCCAATAGCCGCAAGCCCTTGAGCGCATCGCGCTCGCGCAACACGGTCGGGCGCCCGAACGGGTGCAGCCAGCTACGGTAGATATGCCCGGTCTGGCGCTTGCTGTAGAGCAAGCGACCGTTGGCGCTGACGACACGTTGCACACCGCTCTCACCGCCACGTCGACGGTTGGGTTCCTCGACCCACTCGCCCTGCTGGCGCCAGAAATAATCAAATCGCTCCTCGGGAGCTACATGACTGCCTGCTACGCACTCAACTGCCATCCTGTTACCTCTTGCGCAATACATAAACTCGCCACATGGCGTAGAGCGGGATGAAATCCAGGGATTCCTGAACACGGAAACCGGCCTGCTCGAATTCTGCCTCAACAGTAGCAGCCGGTAACACAAATCTGTTTTGGTAACCGTCCTGCTCACCTTTCCTGCGACGTTTGACCTCGGCGCGCTTGCGTTTCCAGGCCTTGAAATTGCCATCCACCCACAGCGAAATGATCACGCTGTCACGGGTAACCCGTTGGAACTCCCGCAGAATCGCCAGCCTGTGCGCCGGATCACCGATATGGTGGAGCAGGCGCATGCAGAAAATGCTGTCGACCGAACTGTCTGGCAAATCAATATCAAAGGCTGAAGTCTGCAAAGGCCGTACCCGTTTCACCACATCCGCCGGTTGGGCCAGCGTTGCGACCTTCAACATGGATGCGGAATTGTCCGCACCGATGATCACACGGTTGGGCTTTTCGGCCAGCAGCGGCCAGAAACGTCCGGCACCACACGGCAGGTCCAGCACCAGGCCTGGCTCACCGGCCATGGCCAGTGCACCGCGTGCCAATTGTTCGTCGCGTTTGTGGGACAGTCGACGCGCCAGATTGTCCTGATGCTTGAGCAAATAATTCTGCGCATGCTGATCATCGTACTTTTCGGAAAATTCAAGCTTGATTGGGGAAGGCATCTTAAGTCTCCGGTCACTGATGCCTGCAACCTTAAGCAGCGAACTGTGATCAACAGGTCAATCAAGTGTGAAAAACTTGTCCTGTCTATTCCGATACATTTCAAGACGTTACTGAAAACTGCAGGAGCGAATGTATTCGCCCCTGCATGCCGCGCTTACAGCTTGGGCGGGTTCAGCTCGACACGAAAGCAGCAACCGCTGGGCTCCATGGTGCTCAAGCTGACGCTCCAGCCCTGGTTCTCGCAGATGCGTTGTACCAGCGACAACCCGAGCCCCAGGCCTTCGCCGCGCTTCTCGCTGCCAGTGCCGCGTACGAAGGGCTCGAACATCGCTTCGCGTTTTTCCTCGGGAATGCCGACGCCGGAGTCCTCCACCACGAACCCGCTGGGTTCAAGGGTGAGGCGAATAAAGCCGTGTTCGGTGTAGTGCAAAGCGTTGCGCAACAGATTGCCCATCACCGCGTGCAAAAAGGTGGTGTTGTAACGTGTGTCCAGCGGGCTGCCCGGGTGGTAGATGAGTTCCAGGCCCTTGCGCTCGATGGGCTCGCGCCAGATCCCGAGCAGGTCTTCAGCCACCTGCGGCAAGGTCACCTGGGGCGACATGGTTTCCTCGCTGTGTTCGGCGCGGGCGAGCATCAGGAAGGTCTGCACCAGTTCGCGCATCTCTTCACAGGCCCGGGCAATGCGCTGCACCTGGTTGCGTCCGCGCTGATCGATCGCCGGGTTCTCCAGCAGCAGTTCGCAGGAGCTGGCCAGCACCATCAGCGGGGTGCGCAATTCGTGACTCACGTCGCTGGTAAACAGCTGCTCGCGCGACAGCGCCTGGCGCAGGCGGCCCAGGGTGGCGTCGAACGCTACGGCCAGTTCACCCACTTCGTCAGCCGCATAATCCGGCGCCAGGGGCGGTGCCAGGCCGAGCAACTGGTCGCGGTGGCGTACCTGACGCGCCAGACGTACCACCGGCGCCATCACTTTTCGCGCCAGCACCCAGCCGAGGAATACCGCCAGCGCCAGGCTGAGCACAAAGCCCACCAGCACCACGGCAAACAGCACACGCTCGCGCTCCTCGAAATCGCTCTGGTCCTGCAGCAACACATAGCGCCGGCCATCCACCACTTCGACCATGGCGTGATACGACAGCGACTCGCGAAACACCTCATGGAAACCCGGCTCCAGGTGCCGCAGGTCCTTGGGCAGTTCGAAGTCGCCCGGCCCGCCGCTGAAATAAAACAGCTGGTCCGGCTCGGGACGGTGGCGCCAGTCTTCGACGCTGTCCATCATCAGCAGGCGCTGCAGGTCGCCGCCCAGGCCGGCCGAGATGAGTTTCTCTTCCACCAGGTGCACCGTGGCAACGATGCCCATGGCGAAGGCCCCCGCCACCAGCGCGCTCATCAGGGCAAACGCGATGATGATCCGCTGGGCAAGGCTTTGCTTAAACTCCATCTCGACCCTCGGCCAGGCGGTAACCCACGCCGTGCACGGTTTGCAGCAGCGGCTTGGCAAACGGCTTGTCGATCACCTGGCGCAATTGGTGGACGTGGCTGCGCAGGCTGTCGCTGTCCGGGCAGTCGTCGCCCCACAGCGCTTCTTCGAGGATCTCGCGACGCAACACGTGGGGGCTCTTCTGCATCAAGACCGCCAGCAGCTTGAGGCCGACCGGGTTGAGTTTGAGCAGGCGGCCCTCGCGGGTTACCTCGAGGGTGTCGAGGTCGTAGCTCAGGTCGCCCACTTGCAGCGCACGGCGTCCGCCACCCTGGGCACGGCGCAGCACCGCTTCGATACGTGCGGCCAGCTCCGACAGCGCGAACGGCTTGAGCAGGTAGTCATCGGCGCCGGACTTGAAGCCTTGCAGGCGGTCATCCAACTGGTCGCGGGCGGTGAGCATGATGACGGGCGTGTCACGCCGCGCATCTTCGCGCAGGCGTTTGCACAGGGTGTAGCCGTCGATGCCCGGCAGCATGATGTCGAGCACGATCAGGTCGTAATGCTCGGTCGCGGCCAGGTGCAGGCCCGACAAACCGTCCTGCGCACAGTCGACGGTATAGCCCTTGAGCCCCAGATAATCCGCCAGGTTGGCGAGGATATCGCGGTTGTCTTCAACCAATAAAATTCGCATGGGCAATGTCTCCGTACGCGGTAACGGCCATGTTGGCTCGCGCAGCTTAAGGGCAAGTGTGGCTGAGGGATAGAGCCGAAACGGCGCTCGATAACAGTTTTCAACTGATCGCATGGACAAACGAGATTTTCACTATAGCTTCACAAGTTGACCACAGCCTCAGGCTGAAGATCGCCGCCCATCGATATAAGGAATATAGACATGGCATTTTTCAAAACCGCTCCTATGCGGTACTTGCTGTTGATAACCGGTGCCTGGTTACTGGTTTTCCTGCTTACCCGCAGCGTGCTGCTCATCACCCACATGAATGAGGTCGGCGGCAATCTGCTGCCGGTGTTCGGCGTGGGACTGCTTTACGATCTTGGGTTCCTGGCCTATGCGGCCCTGCCGCTGGGACTGTATGTGTTGCTATGCCCGCCTGCGATGTGGCGCCTTCGTGGCCATCGCTGGTTCCTGCAAGCGGTGCTCACGGTGAGTCTGTTTGCGATGCTGTTCACTGCGGTGGCCGAGTGGCTGTTCTGGGACGAGTTCGGCGTGCGCTTCAACTTTATCGCCGTCGACTACCTGGTGTACTCCGATGAGGTGCTGAACAACCTGTTGGAGTCGTACCCGATCGGCAAGCTACTGAGCCTGCTGGCGATGCTGGCCCTTGTCTTCAGCGTCGCATTGCGCAAACCGTTCAATGCTGCAATGCACGCACCGCTGCCCGCCGCGCGTGACCGTCTGCTGAATGCCCTTGCCCTGATGATGGTGGCCGGCGCGAGTCTGCAATTGATAAGCCAGGACAGCCCGCGCGCCCAGGGCGGCAACGCCTACAACAACGAACTGGCAAGCAATGGACCGTATCAGTTCTTTGCCGCCTTTCGTAACAACGAACTGGATTATCCAAAGTTCTATACGACTTTGCCTACTGAGGTGGTCGCCAAACAATTGCGTGTCGAACTCAGCGAACCTAATGCACGCTTCATCAGCCAAGACCCACTCGATATCCGTCGCGCCATCACCAACCCGGGCACCCTGCGTAAACCCAATATCGTGCTGGTGACCATAGAAAGTTTCAGCGCCAAGTACATGGGCAGCAACGGCGACGGTCGCAATCTGACGCCAAACCTGGACGCGTTACGCTCGCAAAGCCTGTACTTCAATAACTTCTATGCCACCGGCACCCGCACCGACCGCGGACTGGAGGCCATCACGCTAGCCATCCCGCCTACCCCGGGACGCTCTATCGTCAAGCGCATTGGCCGCGAAAGCGGTTTCGCCAGCCTTGGCCAACAACTCTCGGCCATCGGTTACGACAGCGTGTTCGTCTACGGCGGGCGCGGTTACTTCGACAATATGAATGCATTTTTCAGCGGCAACGGTTATCGGGTCGTGGACCAGAGCAGCGTGCCCGAGGCAGAAATCTCGTTTAAAAATGCCTGGGGCATGGCCGACGAGGATCTCTATAAACAAACCCTGAAACTGGCCGATGCCGATTACGCCAGGCAGCAACCTTTCCTGTTGCAATTGATGACCACCTCCAATCACCGCCCCTATACCTACCCGGACGGGCGCATCGATATCAAATCCGGTAATGGCCGCGACGGTGCGGTGAAATACACCGACCACGCTATCGGCCAATTTCTTGAAGCAGCACGTCAGAAGCCGTGGTTCGACAACACGATCTTTGTGTTCGTCGCCGACCACACCGCTGGCAGCGCAGGCAAGGAAGACCTGCCTATCACCAACTACCAGATTCCACTGTTTATTTATGCGCCAAAGCTGATCGATGCGCGCGAAACTGCGCAACTGGCCAGCCAGATCGACCTGGCGCCCACGTTGTTGGGGTTGATCAACCTGAGCTATGAGTCGACATTCTTTGGCCGCAACCTGCTGCAGGACAATCCGCTTCCTGCACGCGTTGTAGTGGGTAACTATCAGCATCTGGGTCTGTTTGACGGCAAGGACCTGGCGATCCTCAGCCCGCGACTGGGACTGCGCCGCCACAACCTGGCTTTGGACGAGAGCCTGGAGTTGCGCGTGGGCAGCGATGACCCGTTGATCCAGCGGGCGATCACCTACTATCAGGCAGCCAGCTATGGGTTCAAGCAGCGACTGTTGGGCTGGAAAGCGCCAACGGAGGTGGTACCCACCATTGGTGCACGCTGACAGCAGACTTTGAATATAAAAAAGCCCCGCCTGCATCACTGCAGGCGGGGCTTTCGGTACAGGGGTAAGGCTGGCTTACATCATGCCGCCCATGCCACCCATGCCGCCCATGTCTGGCATACCGCCGCCAGCCGAGCCTTCAGCCTTCGGCTTGTCAGCAATGGCGGCTTCGGTGGTCAGGATCAGACCACCGATGGAGGCTGCTGCCTGCAATGCCGAACGGGTCACCTTGGTAGGATCCAGGATGCCCATTTCGATCATGTCGCCGTAGACGCCAGTTGCAGCGTTGTAACCGTAGTTACCTTTGCCGTTCTTGACTTCGTTGACCACAACGCTTGGCTCGTCGCCGGAGTTGGCAGCGATCTGGCGCAGCGGTGCTTCAACAGCGCGACGCAGTACCGCAATACCGACGTTCTGGTCAGCGTTGTCGCCGGTCAGGTTGGTCAGCGCTTCCAGAGCACGGATCAGCGCAACGCCACCGCCAGGTACCACGCCTTCTTCGACGGCTGCGCGGGTTGCGTGCAGGGCGTCTTCAACGCGGGCTTTCTTCTCTTTCATTTCAACTTCGGAGCCAGCGCCAACCTTGATCACTGCAACGCCGCCGGACAGCTTGGCCAGACGTTCCTGCAGTTTTTCACGGTCGTAGTCCGAGGAAGTTTCGGCAACCTGGGCACGGATCTGGTTGATACGCGACTGGATGTCGCCTTCAACGCCAGCACCGTCAACGATGATGGTGTTTTCCTTGGAGATGGTCACGCGCTTGGCGCTGCCCAGGTTTTCCAGGGTGGCGCTTTCCAGGCTCAGGCCGATCTCTTCGGAGATAACGGTACCGCCGGTCAATACGGCGATGTCCTGCAGCATGGCCTTGCGACGGTCACCGAAGCCCGGCGCCTTGACGGCGGCAACTTTAACGATACCGCGCATGTTGTTCACGACCAGCGTCGCCAGGGCTTCGCCTTCAACGTCTTCGGAAACGATCAGCAGCGGACGGCCGGCTTTGGCAACAGCTTCCAGCACCGGCAGCATTTCGCGGATGTTGGAGATTTTTTTGTCGACCAGCAGGATCAGCGGGCTGTCCAGCTCGGCAACCATGGTCTCAGGCTTGTTGACGAAGTACGGGGACAGGTAGCCACGGTCGAACTGCATGCCTTCTACAACCGACAGTTCGTTTTCCAGGCCGCTGCCTTCTTCAACGGTGATCACGCCTTCTTTACCGACTTTTTCCATGGCTTCGGCAATGATGTCGCCGATGGAGCTGTCGGAGTTGGCGGAAATGGTACCGACCTGAGCGATAGCCTTGGTGTCAGCGCATGGCTTGGACAGGTTTTTCAGCTCGGCAACAACGGCGATGGTCGCCTTGTCGATGCCGCGCTTGAGGTCCATCGGGTTCATGCCGGCAGCGACGGCCTTGTAGCCTTCGTTGACGATTGCCTGAGCCAGCACGGTAGCGGTGGTGGTGCCGTCGCCTGCGTCATCGTTGGCACGGGAGGCAACGTCTTTGACCAGCTGCGCGCCCATGTTTTCGAAACGGTCTTCGAGCTCGATTTCCTTGGCGACGGAAACGCCGTCCTTGGTGATGGTCGGAGCGCCGAAGCTCTTCTCGATGATCACGTTACGGCCTTTAGGGCCCAGGGTCGCTTTTACTGCGTCAGCCAGGACGTTGACACCGGTGAGCATTTTTTTGCGGGCGGAATCGCCGAATTTAACTTCTTTAGCAGCCATGATCGATATTCCTTAAATACTTTGTAGTAACGGGAAAATGAGCGGGGAAATCAGTCTTCCAGAACAGCGAGAATCTCGTTCTCAGCCATAACCAGCAGGTCTTCGCCGTCGACTTTCACAGTGTTGCTGCCCGAGTAAGGGCCAAATACAACCTTGTCACCGACTTTAACGGCCAGCGCACGGACGTCACCGTTTTCCAGAGTCTTGCCTGGGCCTGCAGCGACGATCACACCGTGGTTGGCTTTTTCAGCAGCCGAACCTGGCAGAACGATACCGCCAGCGGTTTTCTTTTCTTCTTCGCTGCGACGGATTACGACGCGGTCGTGCAGAGGACGAAGCTTGCTCATTGTCGATCTCTCCTAATTGTGTTTTTCATCGGCCGGTATCAGTACCGGCGGGTTGTAATCCGGCTATGCCGGTCGCGTCTCGCCAGGCAAGACGCGGAAGTCTGTCTGGCGTTGCCACCAGAAAACCTTTCGGTGACCGATACATAAGGGCGCATAAGCTTATTACAAGGGGCCGAGACGGTTTTTTTTGCATCTGCGGCCCAAAGCAACACGGCACCCGAGGGTGCCGTGTCAGTGAAGCGTTATTTGTTGTCGCGGTGTTCGAACTCGCCTTCGATCACGTCGCCTTCACGCCCAAGAGGCTGGCGCGGTGCCGGGCCACCTCGGGGTTGCAGGTCGTCGGCGAACGCGCGTTGGCGCATCGCAGCCTCTTCGGCACGCTGGCGCATCTTGCCGGCCAGACGTTTGCGAGTGAACGGCAGCAGCATCACCAGGCCGACTGCATCACTGATGAAGCCGGGAAGGATCAACAGGCCGCCCGCCAGGGCCATCATCAGGCCTTCCAGCATGGTCTGGGCCGGCAGTTCGCCGCGGTTCAGGCTTTCACGGGCGCGCAGCGCCGTGGCCAGGCCGGCGACGCGCAGCACCAGTACGCCGAGCATCGAGCCGAGAATGATCAGCAACAGGGCCGGGAAAAACCCGATTGCGCTGCTGACTTGAACGAAGACGAACAGCTCCAACACCGGGAACAGCAGAAAGAGCAATAAAAAAGGGCGCATCAAATGGTTCCTCAACGCAAGAATGCCTTGCCAGTCCACCCTAGATGACGTCGCAATTGTGTGAATTCAAGCGCTGGCAGGCTCTTTTTTCGGCCAGGCCTGGGCATGGGCCAGTGAAACCAGGGCCTCGCGCACTTGTGTCGGCGTGTTGCAAGGCGTTGCAAACGGCAACCAGTGCAGCGATTGGCCGATACGCAGGTGCAGGCCTTCGCTGTAGATGCCGGCCAATTGCGCGGGCTCGCGGGTCGGCAAGTCGCCCAGTTGCACGTAGTGGGCAATGGCCTTGGCGTGATCGCTGTTCATGTGCTCGATCATGCTGCGTTCGGTCTTGCCGGCGAACGGATTGGCCAGGGTCAGTTGGTCGACCCAGTGAATCGCGCCGAACCCGCCGATATAACGGTGGCGCACCGGCTTGAGTACCCAGAAGTCGAAATCGTGGGCCTTGTGATAGTTGGCAGAATCAGGGAAGTAGCGGTAATAGCGCTCGGCAGCGGCCTCGATGGCAGCGGCGTCTTCGAGCTTTTCGGCTTCGCCGAGGTAAGTCAGACGCCCCACGGCCTGCACATCATCCGCCTCGCGCTCACCCACCAGCAGCGAGCACTTGGGGTCTTTTTGCAGGTTATGGGTGTGTTGGGCAATCCGGCTGATGAGGATCAACGGCCGGCCCTGCTCGTCCAGGCAATACGGCACGACCGAGCCGAACGGAAAGCCGGGCATGGCTTTGGACAGGGTGGAGAGAGCCCCACGGTATTCCTTGAGCAACAGCTCTCGGGCATTTTTGGCAACCTGCGCGCTCAACGTATGACTCCTCATGTATTCCGCTGCCCATGGTTTATGGGAATGGATCTCAACACAAGGTAATCAATCTACGCGCCGGTTGCCAGCAACGATCCCGCAGTGTGCTCGACTTTATTACCAGGCCACGCCAAAGCCTGCGGTGTAGCGAGTTTTGCTCAAGTCGCTTTGCTCTTCACCGCTGACCACATCGCGTTCGGCCTTGAGGTTGAGCGACGCCCATTCGGTGACCTTGTAGCGCAGACCGATTTCCGCATCCAGCGAGTAGTCGGCCGGCGCGTCGATCGGCTTGCCCAATTCGCCGTTGGTGAAGAACTCCACGGTCTTGCCAATCAGGTAGCGGTTGTAGTTCCACTTCATGGCCAGGGAATAGAAGTTGTCCTTGCCGCCGTTGGCATATTCGTAATCGGTGCGGTTGACCAGCGAGCCGAGAGAGAACGCGCCCAGTTCGTCATCCCAGAACTGATAGCCCGGGCCGGTACCGACGGTGCGTTGGCGCGCCAGCTCTTCAACCTTGTCGCGCTTGTAGGTCAGGCGCCCCTGCCAGAACCAGTGTTCGGTGATGAAGCGGTCCAGGTCGTATTCCAGGGCCCAGTTATCGGTGGTGGTGACATCGTCCTGAAACTCGCGGTTGTATTCGCCCTGCCCGGTATGACGCCATTGGCCATGGCGCGCAGTGGTCTTGAAATCGATGTCGTAGTCGTTGGTGTCCCGTTCGGCGCGCTTGTAGTCCAGGGCCATGTCGACGTTGCCTTTCCACACCAGGTCCTGGATCACAGGCTTGGGCGTGAGGATCTGCTGGATGCTTGCCAGCTCGACGGTCTTGGGCGCTTCGCCATTGGCCAGTATCACTTTGCCGTCATCCGCAGGCTTCAGGGACTTGGCCTTCTCACCGCTGTAGGCGTCCTGTTTGACCAGCAGTTCCTGGTCGCTTTCCAGGGTTTTCACCTGTTTCCAGTCCACCGGAATGGCGCCGCCATAGCTGGTCTGGATCAGCAGTTTGCCGCCATCGAAGACCTTGATCTTGCCCGTCAGGCGGTCACCGTTCTTCAACCAGACGGTATCGGCGAGCACGGGGGTTGAGGCGCTGAAAATAGCGAGGCACAGCAGGGTTCTGGACAACATAAGCGGATTCGGGGCTCAGGGTTGGCGAAAAAAGGACGGTTATCGTGTTAGATAGCTAGCACTGACTCAAGTATGAATGTTCAGTTCAACCAATGCCCTTATTTTTACAGACGTTTCTTACAAACAGACAGACGATCTCAACGGATAGGCCCACAGTGAACCAAGCTGCCGACACCCCGCAAAGCCCCGCCGACATGCGTCGCACGGCGTTATACCTGACTCTGGCGCAAGTCCCCGAAGGCTGCGTGGTGAGTTATGGCGAACTGGCGCACCTGGCAGGGCTGGGCCGCGCTGCACGCTGGGTGGGGCGCACCCTCAGCCAGTTGCCGGGCGACACGCGCCTGCCCTGGCATCGGGTGCTGGGTGCCGGTGGTCGGATAAGCTTGCCGGCAGGCAGCGCCTCGGGCGACGAGCAACGCGCGCGATTACGCGCTGAGGGCGTCACGGTGCGCAACAATCGTGTGGATATTCAGCGCCATGGCTGGCGCCCGGTAGAGCACAGCGGTTAGAGTGCGCGCTTTGTTTCCCGTGAATCTGAGGCAGACTCCAGCCCATGCCCCGTAAAACCTGGCGCGCCGCGCTCGCCGCCTATGCCAGCCCTTCGACGCTTGTCCTGTTGTTGCTTGGCTTTGCCGCCGGCCTGCCTTACATGTTGGTGTTTTCAACGCTGTCGGTGTGGCTGCGCGAGGCCGGAGTGGCCCGTGAGACCATCGGCTATGCGAGCCTGATCGGCCTGGCGTATGCCTTTAAATGGGTCTGGTCGCCGCTGCTCGACCAATGGCGCCTGCCACTGCTCGGCAAACTCGGACGTCGTCGCTCCTGGCTGGTCCTGGCCCAATCGCTGGTGATCCTCGGATTGATCGGCATGGGCTTTTGCGACCCGCAAAAACATTTGTCGTGGCTGATCGCGATTGCGGTGGTGGTGGCGTTTGCATCGGCCACCCAGGATATCGCGGTGGATGCCTATCGCCTGGAAATCGCCGACGACAGCCGCCAGGCCGCCCTGGCTGCCAGCTATATGTCCGGTTATCGCATTGCTGCCCTGCTCGCCACCGCAGGTGCGCTGTTCTTTGCCGAGGGTTTCGGCTCAACGGGTTTCAACTATAAGCATTCGGCGTGGACCGGCACCTACGTGCTGTTCGGCGCGCTGATGGTGCCGGCGCTGCTGACCACCCTGTTCATGCGTGAACCCAACGTACCGCTGCGCACGCAGTTGCAGGCGGGGCGCTACAGTTTTGCGCATCAACTGGTCTCGGTCTTTGTGTTGATCGTGCTGCTGGTGTCGGTGCCGGCGATGTTCACCCAGTTGTACAACACCGATTTCGCCAGCGTGCTGTTCCAGGGCGTAAGCCTGTGGCAATTGCTGATGGAAGACCGCGCCTTCCTGCGCGCCATTCTCTACATCACCCTGACTGCACTGTGCCTGTCGGCCATGGGCCGCCGAGGCCTGGCGCCGGTGCTCACGCCGGTCAACGACTTTATCCTGCGCTACCGCTGGCAGGCATTACTGCTGCTCGGGCTGATCGCCAGCTATCGCATGTCGGATACCGTGATGGGCGTAATGGCCAACGTGTTCTACATCGACCAGGGCTTCACCAAGGACCAGATTGCCGGCGTCAGCAAGATCTTCGGCCTGATCATGACGCTGCTCGGCGCCGGCATGGGCGGGCTGCTGATTGTGCGGTTCGGCATCCTGCCGATCCTGTTCATCGGCGGCGTGGCCTCGGCCGCTACCAACCTGCTGTTCGTGATGCTCGCCGACATGGGCCCCGACCTGCAGATGCTGATCTTCACCATCTCGCTGGATAACTTCAGTTCGGGCCTGGCGACCTCGGCGTTCGTGGCCTACCTGTCGAGCCTGACCAACCTCAAGTTCTCCGCCACCCAATACGCCCTGCTCAGCTCGATCATGCTGCTGCTGCCACGCCTGATCGGCGGGTACTCGGGCGTGATGGTGGAGAAGTTCGGCTATCACAGTTTCTTCCTGATCACCTGCATGCTGGGGGTACCGACGCTGCTGCTGATTGCGCTGCACTGGTATCAGGAGAATCAGCGGGCGCGGTTGAATCCTCCCGCCGAAGAGTGACACGCCTCGATCAATGTGGGAGCGGGCTTGCCTGCGATGCAGACACCTCGGTACATCAGGCACGCCGCGTTGACGCCATCGCAGGCAAGCCAGCGCCCACCTGAATCCCTTCAGTTCTGATGCCTGTACTCCGGCAGCAAGCGCCCGTACAATCCCAAGTCATTTCAAGTCCAAGCAACCGACAACGGCCTACCATGCGTACCAGTCAATATTTGCTCGCCACACAGAAAGAAACGCCTTCCGACGCGGTTGTGATCAGCCATCAGCTGATGCTGCGCGCCGGCATGATCCGCAAACTGGCCTCGGGCCTGTACACCTGGCTGCCCATGGGCTTGAAGGTGATGCGCAAGGTCGAGGCCATCGTTCGCGAAGAGATGAACGCCGCCGGCTCTCTGGAAGTGTTGATGCCGAGCACCCAACCGGCTGAGCTGTGGCAGGAATCCGGGCGCTGGGAAGAGTACGGCCCTGAGCTGCTGCGCTTCAAGGACCGTCACGGCCGCGATTTCTGCGCCGGCCCGACCCACGAAGAAGTGATCACCGACCTGATGCGCAACGAGCTGAGCAGCTACAAGCAGCTGCCGCTGAACCTGTATCAGATCCAGACCAAATTCCGTGACGAAATCCGCCCGCGCTTCGGCTTGATGCGCGGCCGTGAATTCATCATGAAGGACTCGTATTCGTTCCACGCCGACCAGGCCTCGCTGCAGGTCACCTATGACCGCATGCACCAGGCCTATTGCAACGTGTTCACGCGCCTGGGCCTCAAATTCCGCCCGGTTGAAGCGGACAACGGCTCCATCGGCGGCGCCGGCTCCCACGAGTTCCACGTACTGGCTGAATCCGGTGAAGACGATATCGCCTTCAGCAACGGTTCCGATTACGCGGCGAACATCGAGAAAGCCGAAGCCGTGCCACGGGAAACCTCGCGCCCGGCGGCGGAGCAAGAGCTGCGCCTGGTGGATACGCCCGAGACCAAGACCATCGCGGCCCTGGTGGACAAATTCAATCTGCCGATTGAAAAGACCATCAAGACCCTGATCGTGCGTGCCGAGGAAGAAGGCAAGCTGATCGCCCTGGTGATCCGTGGCGACCACGAGCTCAACGAAATCAAGGCTGCCCAGCAACCTGGCGTGGCCAGCCCGCTGGTGATGGCCACCGATGCCGAACTGCGCGACGCCATTGGTGCCGGCGCCGGTTCCCTCGGTCCGCTGAACCTGCCGCTGCCAATCATCATCGATCGTTCCGTTGCACTGATGAGCGACTTCGCCATCGGCGCCAACATCGACGACAAGCACTACTTCGGCGTGAACTGGGAACGTGACCTGCCGGTTCCGACCGTGGCCGATCTGCGCAACGTGGTGGCCGGCGACCCGAGCCCGGATGGCAAGGGCACCCTGGAAATCAAGCGCGGCATCGAAGTCGGGCACATCTTCCAGCTGGGCAACAAGTACAGCAAGGCGATGAAGTGCGAAGTGCTGGGCGAGAACGGCAAGCCGATCACCCTGGAAATGGGCTGCTACGGCATCGGGATTTCCCGCGTGGTGGCGGCTGCCATCGAGCAGAACAACGACGACAAGGGCATCATCTGGAGTGACGCCCTGGCGCCGTTCCAGGTTGCCCTGGTGCCGCTGCGCTATGAAACCGAGCAAGTACGCGAAGCCACCGACAAACTGTATGCCGAACTCACGGCCGCCGGTTTCGAAGTGCTGCTGGATGATCGGGACAAGAAGACCAGCCCGGGCATCAAGTTCGCCGACATGGAACTGATTGGCATCCCGCACCGGATCGTGGTCAGTGACCGCGGCCTGGCCGATGGCAATCTGGAATACAAGAGCCGGACCGAAGCCGAAGCCCAACCGTTGCCGGTGGCTGACGTGCTGTCTTTCCTTCAGGCGCGTATTCGTCGCTGAAAACCAGATCAAGAGAAG
Source organism: Pseudomonas sp. PvP025 (assembly GCF_017832155.1). Lineage (NCBI taxonomy): Bacteria > Pseudomonadati > Pseudomonadota > Gammaproteobacteria > Pseudomonadales > Pseudomonadaceae > Pseudomonas > Pseudomonas sp. PvP025. Next base: position 2,884,864 of record NZ_JAFIBJ010000001.1, read on the forward strand.
TCATGTTCAAGCGAAACACCAGAGCCCTGGGGGGCGCCGCCTTGTGCGGCGCGCTGCTGGTCAGCGGCTGCGCCAACCAGATGTCACAACGCAGTGAGCACGAGGAGCGGGTCGAGCGCAAATTGCTCGATCACAGCCTGCAGATCGATGTAGGCGAGCCCAAAGTGCTGGAGCTGCCGCAGCGCCGGGTTCGCATTCACGAACAGAAGACCTTCGAAGTCACCGAGTTCGAAGTCACCCGCCGTTACGACCGCTACACGCCCTACCAGCCCTGGCGCAAACTCTATGAGATGCCCCTGGGCGCGGTCGCCCTGGTGGCGGGCGCGGGCGCCAACGTGGCGAACATCTTCGCCCTCGGCAACCTGCCTGACAGCATGACCCACGACTGGCTGATCTACGGCGTGGACGGGCTCAACCCGTTCATGAACGTGCAATCCCATGGCCGTGCGCAGCAAAACCTCGCCGGCATCGATGAAGTCCAGCGCGACAAGCGCCTGGAGTATTCGAGCCTGCCGTGGAGCGAGCGCCCGGTGCAGGTCACCGCCGGCAGACAAACCCACGAGCTGACCACCGACCGCAATGGCGTGCTGCGCCTGAACCTGTTGGACAGCCCGTTCGCCGAGCAGGACCTGAACCACATCACCACCCTGCTGATCAGCGTGCAGGATGGCCAGGACGATGTGCATTCGGATGCTTCCCTGGCGGTCAGCAGTGGCCTGCGCGGCAAGTTGCTGGAAGCCCACGGGCTGATTTTCGACGACCTGGAAGATGACGAAGTGAGCCAGTGGGTGCACCGGGTCAAGCGCCTGTCGGAACTGGGCCTGGAAGAAGAGGCCAGTGAGCTGGAGCAGAGCCTGATCGAACTGACCCGCAATGATCCGGAGTTGCAGCAGGAGTTTCTGCAGGCGCTGACCAAGGAGGCGGGGCGGCTGGTGGCGGATCCTGGCGCTCGCTAATCTTTCAGGAACACTGAGGATCTAAATGTGGGAGGGGGCTTGCTCCCGATAGCGGTGGATCAGTCAGCTTATATATAGCTGACCCACCGTAATCGGGAGCAAGCCCCCTCCTACAGTTTGCTCCGAGTTTCTACCAGGAGAACTCGAGTTGTTCATTGCCATTGCTGAGGTCGAGCAACCGCACCCCAATCCCCAACAACCGCACTGGCTTGCCCCCACGATTGAACGCCTGCGTCATCAGCTGTTGATAACTTTCCAGGTCCCGCCCTGCCCCGGCCTGCTCCAGGGTTGTCTGGGTAAAGTCATGAAACTTCACCTTCACGAACGGCTTGCCCGCGCGGTAGCTGCTGTCGATGCGCGCCATGCGCCCGGCCAGGGTTTCCATCAGTTCGGGCAGTTTGGCCAGGCAACTGGCAAGATCGGGAAGGTCCGTATCAAAGGTATTTTCCACGCTGATGGACTGCCGCCGACTGTCATTGTGCACCGCACGGTCATCGATCCCACGGGCAAGGCTCCACAAGCGCTCACCGAAGCTGCCGAATTCGCGCACCAGCGCCAGCTTGTTCCACTCCCGCAGTTGCAGGCAGTCCTCGATTCCCAGGCGCGCAAGCTTGTCGGCAGTGACCTTGCCCACACCGTGCAGTTTGCTCACGCGTAACTGGGAGACGAAGTCTTCGATCTGGTCCGGGGTGATCACAAACAGGCCGTTGGGTTTTTTCCAGTCACTGGCGATTTTGGCCAGAAACTTGTTCGGCGCCACCCCGGCGGACACGGTGATATGCAGTTGATTGGAGACGCGGCGGCGGATGTCCTGGGCGATTCGGGTGGCGCTGCCGCCAAAGTGCGGGCTGTCGGACACGTCCAGGTAGGCTTCGTCCAGCGATAACGGTTCGATCAGATCGGTGTAGTCGCGAAAGATCGTCTGGATTTCCTTCGAGGCTTCTTTATAGGCGTCCATGCGCGGCTTGACGATGGTCAGGTCCGGGCACAGTTTCAGGGCGTGGCGTGACGACATCGCCGAGCGCACCCCGTAGGCCCGCGCTTCATAGTTGCAGGTGGCGATCACCCCGCGTCGATCCGCCGAGCCACCCACCGCCAACGGTTTTTGCGCCAGGCTCGGGTCATCGCGCATCTCGATGGCGGCGTAGAAGCAATCACAGTCGACGTGGATGATTTTGCGCTGCGTCATATAAACAGGGGTGTATTTCAACGGGTGGCCAGTATCGCACTCACCCCTGTATATAGCACCAGTAGTTTGATTCTTCCGCCTGAGCGGTAGGAAATTTACCCGATGAATGTGTTTTCTCAATCGAATCAGGGCCAGCGATAGAGCTTAGAGCCCCGGCCACGCTGGCCCAGCGCGGCCCACAGCGCCCCAATGGAGAGCTAACCAATTGAACCACAAGCGCTTTTCTTCAATTTACGGGTTGACACACTCGCGTTCCTCTGTAGAATGCCGACACACAGACGCGGGATGGAGCAGTCTGGTAGCTCGTCGGGCTCATAACCCGAAGGTCGTCGGTTCAAATCCGGCTCCCGCAACCAAACATCAAAAAAGGCTACTCGAAAGAGTGGCCTTTTTTGTGCGTGTCTGTTTTATCAACAACTGGACCGCGCGTTATTCGAAACGGACGGCCTGGCAGCCCGGCGCGGGGCAAGCCCGCTCGCCACACACCCCCGCTTTCCATAAAAGTGTTTTCAATCGAGCACTTAGGCGATATGAGTGGATTAATCACACTTATTTTCCGCATCCGCCCATTAACGGTTGACACCTCGTCGCTGGGCTGTAGAATGCCGCCCACAGACGCGGGATGGAGCAGTCTGGTAGCTCGTCGGGCTCATAACCCGAAGGTCGTCGGTTCAAATCCGGCTCCCGCAACCAAACATCAGAAAAGGCTGCTCGAAAGAGTGGCCTTTTTTGTATGCGGTGAAAAAGCTCTTCTTAAACAATGACCTGGCATCTTTCATGAAACCCTCCACGGTTTGTTGAGTCCATCTCATTGCACGCTATGCTCAATGTTCAAGCATTACCCTCTACGACCAATGGCCGCTGTCGCCGCCCCCGGTGTTCCGCGTTAATATTCGTACTTATTTTGTCCATAGGGATTGGTAACTTGGCTGGATACCTCCATCCTGTCGCGCACAATCCACGAGGTGATTGATGCGCGCCAACTCGTCTGAACCACAAGAGACCGTCACAGCAGAACAACCGATCGCTCCCGGCCGTTTGCGCTGGCTGGACCTGTTGAGCAAATACCGTCAGCCCATCGGGCTGGCCGTGACCTTGCTGCTGTTCGCTATCGCTCTGATCGCCTGTCGGCATCTGCTGCTGGAGCTGGACCTTTACGCACTTCATGATTCGATTCTGGAAGTGCCCAGGCCCGCCCTGCTCGGTGCGTTCGGCGCGGCCGTCGCCGGCTTTATCATTCTGCTGGGCTATGAGTTTTCCGGCGCACGCTACGCCGGGGTGAAGCTGCCTGCCAAGACCCTGGCCCTCGGCGGCTTCACCGCCTTTGCCATCGGCAACGCGATTGGCCTGTCGATGCTCTCCGGCGGATCGGTGCGTTACCGTTTATATGCACGCCACGGCGTCGGCGCCTCGGAAGTCGCGCACATGACCGTGTTCGCCAGCCTTGCCCTGGGCTGCGCACTGCCACCGCTGGCCGCCCTGGCCACCTTGAGCAACCTGCCGGCGGCTTCGACCTACCTGCATTTGCCGCAAAGCCTGCTCGGCGGTGTGGCCGGCGCCGTGCTGCTGTTGTCGGCCGCGCTGTGCATCGGCATCTACCGCCGTCGCCTGCCGGAACAGCCTTACCCGGACAACCTGCTGGTCAGGGCCGGACGCCGCACCCTGCGCCTGCCGGGTCGTCGCCTGACGTTCCTGCAGTTGATCATCACCGCACTGGATGTGGCCGCAGCCGCCACCGTCCTTTACCTGTTGCTGCCGGAAGCGCCGCCCTTCGGCCCGTTCCTGCTGGTGTACCTGCTGGCCCTGGCCGCTGGCGTACTCAGCCATGTACCGGGCGGGGTCGGGGTGTTCGAGGCGATCCTGCTGGCGGCGTTTGCCGACAAGCTCGGCGCTGCCCCCCTGGCTGCCGCGCTGCTGCTGTATCGCATGATCTACGTGGTGCTGCCGCTGCTGATCGCCTGTGTGTTCCTGCTGGTCAATGAAGCCCAGCGCCTGTTCCAGACCCAGCAGAGTCTGCGGGTTGCTTCAGGGCTGGCGGCGCCAGTGTTGGCCGTACTGGTTTTTTTGTCCGGCGTGGTCCTGCTGTTCTCCGGCGCCACGCCCGAAATCGACTCACGCCTGGAAAACATCGGCTTCCTGATTCCCCACCGCCTGATTGATGCCTCGCACTTTGGCGCCAGCCTGATCGGCGTGCTCTGCCTGTTGCTGGCCCAGGGCCTGCGTCGGCGCTTGTCGGCCGCCTGGATGCTGACCATGGTGCTGTTGCTGACGGGCGCCCTGCTCTCGCTGCTCAAGGGTTTCGACTGGGAAGAAGCCAGCCTGATGACCATGACAGCAGTGCTGCTGGCGATCTTCCGACGCTCGTTCTACCGTGCCAGCCGCCTCACCGAATTGCCGTTCTCGCCGCTTTACCTGGTGGCCAGCGTGTGCGTACTGGGCGCGTCGATCTGGCTGCTACTGTTTGCCTATCAGGATGTGCCTTACAGCCATCAGCTGTGGTGGCAGTTCACCCTCGATGCCAACGCGCCGCGCGGCCTGCGCTCGCTGCTGGGCGCCGCGGTGCTGCTGGTGATCGTTTCGCTGACCTGGCTGCTGCGCACCGCCCGCCCGATCATTCACCTGCCGACTCCGGACGAACTGGAGCGCGCCACTCGAATCCTGATGGCCTCATCGCAACCCGACGGCGGCCTGGCACTGACCGGCGATAAAGCCCTGCTGTTCCACCCCAACGACGAAGCCTTCCTCATGTATGCCCGTCGTGGGCGCAGCCTGGTGGCCTTGTACGACCCCATCGGCCCGACCCAGCCGCGCGCCGAAATGATCTGGCAGTTCCGCGACCTGTGCGATATCCACCACGCACGACCGGTGTTCTATCAGGTGCGCGCTGAAAACCTGCCGTACTACATGGACATCGGCCTCACCGCGATCAAGCTGGGCGAAGAAGCCCGGGTCGACCTCAAACGCTTTGACCTGGAAGCCAAGGGCAAGGAGATGAAGGACCTGCGCTACACCTGGAACCGCGGCACTCGCGATGGCTTGTCCCTGGAGATCTTCGAACCGGGCCAGGCGCCAATGGACGAGCTCAAGGTCATCTCCGATGCCTGGCTGACCGGCAAGAATGTGCGCGAAAAAGGGTTTTCCCTGGGACGCTTCAGCGACGACTACCTCAAGCACTTTCGCATCGCGATCATTCGCTTCGAAGGGCGCCCGGTGGCCTTCGCCAATTTGCTCGAGACCTACAACCACGACCTGGCCAGCCTCGACCTGATGCGCGCGCACCCCGACGCGCCGAAACTGACCATGGAATTCATGATGGTCGGCTTGATCCAGCATTATAAGAACCACGGCTACGCCCGCTTCAGCCTCGGCATGGTGCCGTTGTCGGGCCTGCAACCCCGCCGTGGCGCGCCGCTGACCCAGCGCCTGGGTTCGATGGTGTTCCGCCGTGGCGAGCAGCTGTATAACTTCCAAGGCTTGCGCCGTTTCAAAGACAAATTCCAGCCTGACTGGGAACCTCGTTATATGGCCGTGCCCGCCGGACTTGATCCGCTGGTGGCACTGGCCGATACCGCCGCCCTGATCGCGGGCGGCTTGACTGGATTGGTGAAACGCTGATGATTCGACGTTCCTGGCGGTATGTATTGGCCATCGTGGTGCTGCTCGCTCTGATCGCAGGTGGCGGCTTCTGGTACTGGACCCGCCCTGCACCGCAGCCGGTGCTGGAGCAGATGCCCCAGGCCGATGGCACGGTGATGACCCTTGTGACCCCCGCCACCGCTGCCAAAGCCCGTGTGGCCGTGGCCGTGCCGGCGGACGACACCCTCACCGACAGCCAGTTGATCGCCCTGAGCCAGGGCGGCAAGGCGCAGATCGTTCAGGTGATCCTGCCCAAGGACGATTGCAAGCTGCAGGAACAGGCGCTGCAAAACGCCCTGGGCCAGCTCAAGGGCCCCGCGACCCTGGTCAGCGGCATTGGCCCTGGCGCCGCCCTCGCCTGGCGCTGGCTGGCCACTCAGAACGACGACAAGGCCAACGCCATCTCCGTCGGCTTCGCCCTGGTGCAGGAAGGCTGCAAGGACCCGCTGCCGAAAACCGCCGCCCATGGCAATTGGCTGGTGGCGTGGAACGATAACCCTGACGATGAAAGCGCCAGCTTCGTACGCGATACACCGCGCGCCACCACCAGCATCAGCGACTACGACATCCATTACCCGCAAGTGCTGAACAACGAACTGCGCAAGCAACTGGTGGGTTCGGACAACGGCGGTCTGGCCATCCCGGTGGTCGAAGTGCCCGCCGGTCAAGCCAAGGATACCGTCACGCTGTTCCTCTCCGGTGACGGCGGCTGGCGCGACCTGGACCGCGACGTGGCCGGTGAAATGGCCAAGATCGGCTACCCGGTCGTGGGCATCGACACCCTGCGCTACTACTGGCAGCACAAGAGCCCGGAACAGAGCGCCAAGGACCTCACCGAGCTGATGCAGCACTACCGGCAGAAATGGGGCACCAAGCGCTTCGTGCTGACGGGGTATTCGTTCGGCGCCGACGTACTGCCGGCGATCTACAACCGCCTGCCGGAAAACGAACAGCAACGGGTCGATGCAATCATCCTGCTGGCATTCGCCCGCACCGGCAGCTTTGAAATCGAAGTGGAAGGCTGGCTGGGCAACGCCGGCAAAGAGGCCGCCACCGGTCCGGAAATGGCCAAGCTGCCACCGGAGAAAGTGGTGTGCATCTATGGCGCCGAAGAAGTCGACGAGAGCGGCTGCACCGACAAGACGGCGGTGGGTGAGGCGTTGAAATTGCCGGGCGGGCATCACTTTGATGAAAACTACCCGGCGCTGGCCAAGCGCCTGGTGGAGATCATCGTCAAGCACCAGGCCAAAGCCGAGTAATGACGCAAAACCCAATGTAGAAGCGGGTTTATGTGGGAGGGGGCTTGCTCCCTCCCACATGTGTTTGTGGTGAGGCTGAAATTTATCGCGGTTCGATGTGGGCAATCATCAGCTGCACGGTTTCATTGCCACGAAACTCGTTCACATCCAGCTTGTAGGCCAACTCCACCCAACGCACCGTCGGGTTCGGCCAGACCTCACGGTCCACCCCAAATGCAATGCCGTCGAGCTTCACCGAGCCGCATTCGCTCTTGAGCACCACCTTCAGGTGCCGCTCGCCCACCACGCGCTGTTCCACCAACTGGAACACACCATGGAACACCGGCTCGGGAAAGTGTTGCCCCCATGGCCCGGCATGACGCAGCGCGCGGGCCAGTTCCAGGTGAAATTCTTCCACGGCCAGGGTGCCGTCGGTCAGCAGGCGACCGGTGAGGTCTTCTTCGCGCAGTTGCCGACGCACTTCGGCATCGAACGCCTGGGCAAACAACGGGAAGTTCGCCTCGGGCAATGTCAGCCCCGCCGCCATGGCGTGGCCGCCGTATTTGGCGATCAGGTTGGGATGCTGGCTGGCAACCACGGCCAACGCGTCACGGATATGAAAGCCCTGCACCGAACGGCCCGAGCCCTTGAGCAAGCCATCGCCCGCATCGGCGAACGCGATGGTCGGGCGAAAATAGCGCTCCTTCATGCGCGAGGCCAGGATGCCGATCACGCCCTGGTGCCACTCCGGGTCGAACAGGCACAAACCGTAGGGCATCGACTCCAACGGCAGGTCCTTGAGCTGGGCCAGGGCCTCGCGCTGCATGCCTTGCTCGATGGACTTGCGGTCCTGGTTCATGCCGTCCAGTTGCGCGGCCATTTCCCGGGCGGCGGCAATGTCGGTGGTGAGCAGGCATTCAATGCCCAGGCTCATGTCGTCCAGGCGACCGGCAGCGTTGAGCCGTGGGCCGAGGATAAACCCCAGGTCGGTGGAGGTGATGCGCGCCGCGTCGCGCTTGGCCACTTCCAGGATCGCCTTGATCCCCGGCCGGGCGCGACCGGCGCGAATGCGTTCCAGGCCCTGATGCACCAGGATGCGGTTGTTGGCATCCAGCGGCACCACGTCGGCGACGCTGCCCAGGGCCACCAGATCGAGCAGATCACCGATGTTCGGCTGCGGCTTGTCCGCGTACCAACCCAGGTCGCGCAAGCGCGCACGCAGGGCCATGAGCACATAGAAGATCACGCCGACGCCCGCCAGGGCCTTGCTGGGAAATTCACAGCCCGGCTGGTTCGGGTTGACGATCGCGTCGGCCGCCGGCAGTTCGTCACCCGGCAAGTGGTGGTCGGTGACCAGCACCTTGAGCCCGGCCGCCTTGGCCGCCGCCACGCCTTCGACGCTGGAAATGCCGTTGTCCACGGTGATCAGCAACTGCGGCTCACGCTGCAGCGCCACGGCGACGATTTCCGGGGTCAGGCCGTAGCCATACTCGAAACGGTTGGGCACCAGGTAATCCACATGGGCCGCGCCGAGCAAGCGCAGGCCCAGGGTGCCTACGGTGCTGGCAGTGGCGCCATCGGCATCGAAGTCACCGACGATCAGGATGCGCTGGCGCTGCTCCAGGGCGACCACCAGCAAGTCCACCGCCGCGTCGATGCCCTTGAGCCGCTGATAGGGAATCAACTGCTTGAGGCTTTTATCCAGCTCGACCTCGGAGCGTACCCCGCGCGCAGCGTAAAGGCGGGTCAACAGCGGTGGCAGATCACCGAGAAACGGCAAGACAGCGGGCAACGGGCGGGGATCGATACGCATGGGACGGGATGGGATCTCTATGGGGGGGATTTTAGCTTCAAGCTTCAAGCTTGCGGCTGCAACTCTTCAACCGCGCTCGCCAACCAGCCACTGCAATTGCACTTCATGCTGACCACGGTCGTCGGTGACAAAAATGGTGCCTTCACTGATCATCACGTCCCACTTGATCACCCGTGGCATGTCCTTGGCCAACACCTCCAGGATTTCCTGGGGCACGGCGGCGATGTGCACGTTCTTCAGGTTATTGGCCACCGGGACCACCTTGCCTTCCCACACACGCAGGCTGCCGTAGGCCAGCAGGCTGGTGCGTTCGGTTCGGCGCGAGCACCAGGTCAGACGGTCGGCATCCGGCTGGCCGACTTCGATCCAGTGCAACACACGGTCATCCAGGCTTTTTTCCCACAGGGCGGGCTCGTCCACATCCGACAGGCCGCGCCCGAACGCCAGTTGCTCGTTGTACCAGAGGGCGTAGGCCAGCAGGCGTACGGTCATGCGCTCTTCGGTTTCCGAAGGGTGGCGGGCGATGGTCTGTTTGACGCTCTCGTACACCGAACGATCAAGGTCGGTGAGGTTGAGTTCGAATTTGTAGGTCGTGGACGGCTGGGCCATGAACGGGCTTCTAGAGACAGGGAAAGGCGGCCAGTCTAACCGATGGAGCGCTCATTCAACGAATCCTGCGCTGCATCATCCTTATCCCTGAGCGGCGCGCCTATGTTAAAAGCATCACATCCCCTCCCCGCCCAGCGCAGACAAGGATCATTATGTCGTTTAATGCCAAGCCGCTTGCCGGCCTCAAAGTCATCGAACTCGGCACCCTCATCGCCGGCCCGTTTGCTTCGCGCATCTGCGCCGAGTTCGGTGCCGAAGTGATCAAGGTCGAGTCACCGGACGGCGGCGACCCGCTGCGCAAATGGCGCAAGCTGTATGAAGGCACTTCGCTGTGGTGGTTCGTGCAGGCGCGCAACAAGAAGTCGCTGACGCTGAACCTCAAGCATCCCGATGGCCTGGCGATTCTCAAGCAGTTGCTGGCAGACGCCGACATCCTGATCGAAAACTTCCGCCCCGGCGTGCTGGAAAAGCTCGGCCTGGGCTGGGAAACCCTGCATGCGTTGAACCCGAAACTGGTGATGGTGCGCCTGTCGGGCTTTGGCCAGACCGGCCCGATGAAAGACCAGCCAGGGTTCGGCGCGGTGGGCGAGTCGATGGGCGGGCTGCGCTATATCACCGGCTTCGAGGACCGCCCGCCGGTGCGCACGGGCATCTCCATCGGCGATTCGATTGCCGCACTGTGGGCGGTGATCGGCGCATTGATGGCGCTGCGTCATCGTGAGGTCAATGGCGGGCTGGGCCAGGTGGTGGATGTGGCGCTGTATGAAGCCATCTTCGCCATGATGGAAAGCATGATCCCGGAATTCGACGTATTCGGGTTTATCCGCGAGCGCACCGGCAACATCATGCCCGGTATAACACCGTCCTCGATCCACACCAGCGCCGACGGCAAGCACGTGCAGATCGGCGCCAACGGCGACGCGATTTTCAAGCGTTTCATGTCGGCCATCGGCCGTGAAGACCTGGCGAACGATCCGCAACTGGCCAGCAATGACGGGCGTGACAGCCGTCGCGATGAGCTGTACGGCGTGATTGATCGTTGGGTCAATTCCCTGCCGCTGGAGCAGGTGGTGGAGCAGTTGAACAAGGCCGACGTACCCGCCAGCCGAATCTACAGTGCCGAAGACATGCTCGGCGATCCGCAGTTTCTCGCGCGGGAGATGTTCCTCAAGGCCCAATTGCCGGGCGGCAAGGACTTCAAGATGCCGGGCATCGTGCCCAAGCTTTCGGACACGCCGGGCAGCTGCGAATGGGTCGGGCCGCAATTGGGCGAGCACAATGGCGTGTTGCTGACCGAGTTGGGCTATGACGCGGCGGCGATTGTTCGCCTGCGCGAACAAGGCGCGATCTGACGCCGTGACAAATCGCGGGCAAAAAGAAACCCCGAAGCGTGGGGAGACACTTCAGGGTTAAACGTGGCCTTACAATGACCAGTACAACAAGCCACAAACACCGGAGCACAATGTTTGCTCTTGCTGTTACAAAATCTGACCGAGCATGCTGTGGGAAGTTTCCATCAATAAACAATTCTTCATGCCAGCACGGCGCCACGTGTCTGGGCCGCGCTGCGCAGGGCTGCGATGACCGAGGGCTCCAGGCGCCCTTCGGCAATCTTGATGTCGCGCAGCAGGCAATCCACCACATCCACCAGCAAACGTTTATCCATCAATTGCACCTGGTCGACTTCACGCTCGACCACGATGGCGCCGGCAGGATTCTTCACGGTCACCAGGCTCTCGCCCTGCACACCAGAGGTGGTCAGCGTAACCTGATAAGGGCTCAGTGCTTCGTCGAGCAATAGGCTGATACTTTCCATCTCGATCACCACTCAATAGTTCGGGAACAATCGTCTTAACGGGTGCTGCATCTATCCTAAGTGACTGGTTCTGACGTAGGAAAGTTCGCTTTTTCGTCTTTCAACGGTTGCAGGGGGATGACGAGACCAGCATGCGCTCGCAACATGACAAGTAAAAAACGGCGGCACATACCTGCTTACGCAATGGGCTGCTGTTTTGGGGTTTGCCGGGCGTTGAGGCTGGAGGTGAATCCTATACTCGGTGAGCGCTGCACGACTGAGCGCATGTCAAAAGGCCCTGATTGCGAAGGATGATTACGACGGTGGAACCCAATGAACAGCAGAACTCAACAGACAGAATGCATGCGGAGGTGTCACGCATTTTTGCCGAGATTGCCCGGATGAACGCGGAGCAGAACAAACTCAACAAGGAATCCTTGAAGATAACCTGTGAAACGTTCTGGTACCCAGTGGCTATCGCGACGGGCTTTTACGCCGCTGTTGGCACGGTAATAGTAGTGGCACAGAAACTATTCTCGTGACGCTGATGTTTTTGCCGGGCAAAAGAGCGCATGTCAAAGGCCCCTGTTGCGAAGGATGATTACGATGGTGGAAAACAAAGAGGAGCAGGCAACAATGGAGAGGATGCATGCCGATATAAGGCGTATCTACGCCGAGATATCACGCATGCAGGCAGAGCGAGACAAGCTCAAGTCCGAGTCACTGAAGATTACCTGTGAAACGTTCTGGTACCCCATGGGGGTGGCGATGGCCGTAGTGGCAACCATCGCTTCAATCACCGGAGTGGCGATCAAACTGCTTATGTAATCAGGACACTGCCGGGCCTGCCACATACAAAAACGCCGCTGCCCCAGGGATGGGAAAGCGGCGTTTCGATTCTCGCGGGATGCCTTACAAAGGCTTGCCTCGATTGCCATGCTGGCTGACAAACGCCTGCACTGCCTTCAGGTCATTGGCCAGCACTGTGCAGCGCTCTTCACGCTCAAACAGGTCGGCCATGTGCTTGGGCAACTCCAGCGCCTTGCCAACGCTGGCCTTCTCCACCGCTTCCGGGAATTTGACCGGGTGCGCGGTGCCGAGGATCACCATCGGAATATCCAGGCTGCGACGGCATTCGCGCGCTGCCTTTACGCCGATGGCAGTGTGCGGGTCGAGCAGTTCACCGGTCCGGGCATAGACTTCAGCGATGGTTTCGCAGGTTTGCGCGTCGTCCACGGCCAGGGAATCGAACAGCTTGCGGGTTTCGGTCCAGCGCTCCTGCTCGACGCTGAAACCGCCACCGCTCTTGAAGTTGCTCATCAGGTCGGCAATAGCAGCTCCGTTGCGACCGTGCATATCGAACAGCAGGCGCTCGAAGTTCGACGAGACCATGATGTCCATCGACGGTGACAGCGTGGCGTGCAGGGTTTCCTTCACATACCCGTTGCCGCTCATGAAGCGGTGCAGGATGTCGTTGCGGTTGGTGGCGACGATCAACTGGTTGATCGGCAGGCCCATGTTGCGCGCCAGATAGCCGGCGAAGATGTCGCCGAAATTGCCGGTCGGCACCGAGAACGACACCGAACGCGCCGGCCCGCCCAGCTGCAGCGAGGCATGGAAGTAGTAGACGATCTGGGCCATGATCCGCGCCCAGTTGATCGAGTTCACCGCCACCAGACGCGTACCTTTGAGGAAACTCTGGTCAGCAAAGCTGTTCTTGACCATTTCCTGGCAGTCATCGAAGTTGCCTTCGATGGCGATGTTGTGGATGTTCTCGCCAAAAATCGTGGTCATCTGCCGACGCTGTACTTCCGACACACGCTGATGCGGGTGCAGGATGAAAATGTCGACGTTCTCGCAGTGCTTGCAGCCTTCGATGGCCGCCGAACCGGTGTCACCGGAGGTGGCGCCCATGATCACCACGCGCTCGCCGCGCTTTGCCAGCACGTAATCAAGCAGACGACCCAACAGTTGCAGGGCAAAGTCCTTGAACGCCAGGGTCGGACCGTGGAACAGCTCAAGCACCCACTCGTTGCCGTCCAATTGGCGCAACGGTGCGATGGCACTGTGGGAAAACACGCCGTAGGTTTCTTCCAGGATCTTCTTGAAGTCCGCATCCGGGATGCTACCGGTGACGAACGGGCGCATCACCCGGAACGCCAGCTCGTGGTATGGCAGGCCCACCCACGAAGCGATTTCTTCCTGGGTGAAACGTGGCAGGTTTTCCGGCACGTACAGGCCGCCGTCGGTGGCGAGGCCTGTCAGTAAAACGTCTTCGAAGTTCAGGGCCGGTGCCTGGCCGCGGGTGCTGATATAACGCATGACTGGCTCCTCTACAACATTCTCGAACAGAGGCCGCCGTGCTCACGGGGCCCCTGGAACAGATCGGTTAATTCAAGTGTTCGACACGAATCCGTACCACCGGCCCCACCACGCCTTGCAGGGCTTCCATGGCGGCGATGGCTTCGTTGATATGCCGTTCGAGCACACGGTGGGTCAGCAGGATCATCGGCACCTGGCCGTTCTGCTCCTCGACTTCCTTCTGCATGATCGACTCGATGTTGATCCCGCGCTCCGACAGGATGCTGGCGACCTGGGCCAACACGCCCGGATGATCCTGGGCCTGGATACGCAGATAGTAGGCACTTTCGCACGCCTCGATCGGCAGGATCGGATGGGCCGACAGCGAGTCCGGCTGGAAGGCCAGGTGCGGCACGCGGTTTTCCGGGTCGCTGGTCATGGCGCGAACCACATCCACCAGGTCGGCGATCACCGACGAAGCGGTCGGCTCCATGCCAGCACCGGCGCCGTAGAACAGGGTGGAGCCAGCGGCGTCGCCGTTGACCATCACGGCGTTCATCACGCCGTTGACGTTGGCGATCAGGCGATCAGCCGGGATCAGCGTCGGGTGTACACGCAACTCGATACCTGCCGGGGTGCTGCGCGCCACGCCAAGGTGCTTGATGCGGTAGCCCAGGGCTTCGGCGTAATTCACGTCGGCGGTGGTCAATTGGGTGATGCCTTCGGTGTAGGCCTTGTCGAACTGCAGCGGGATACCAAAGGCGATGGAGGCCAGGATGGTCAGCTTGTGGGCAGCGTCGATGCCTTCCACGTCGAAGGTAGGGTCGGCTTCGGCGTAACCCAGGGCCTGGGCTTCGGCGAGCACGTCTTCAAAGGTACGGCCCTTCTCGCGCATCTCGGTAAGGATGAAGTTACCGGTGCCATTGATGATGCCCGCCACCCAGTTGATGCGGTTGGCGGACAGGCCTTCCCGGATCGCCTTGATCACCGGGATGCCACCGGCCACGGCGGCTTCGAACGCTACGATCACGCCCTTCTCCCGCGCCCTGGCGAAGATTTCGTTGCCGTGCACGGCAATCAGCGCCTTGTTGGCGGTGACCACGTGCTTGCCGTTTTCGATGGCTTTGAGCACCAGCTCGCGGGCCACGGTGTAGCCGCCCACCAGCTCGATGACGATATCGATTTCAGGGTTGCTGGCCACGGCGAAGACATCGTTGGTCATCGCAATACCGGTCGTTTGGAACTGAGGCTTTGGCGAACGCGTGGCAATCTGCGCCACTTCAATCCCGCGACCTGCACGGCGGGAAATTTCCTCAGCATTGCGCTGAAGTACGTTGAAGGTACCGCCACCGACGGTCCCTAACCCACAAATGCCTACTTTGACCGGTTTCACTGAAGAACTCCCCATGAAACGGCCGACGCTAGGTCGGCCGTGGAAAACAGCCGCACAACTGCGGCTTTCAATTAGTGGCCCGCAGGTTTGGCGGCGAGCCCTGATCGTCGAAGCATCGACGATGCGGGTTTATTTGGCATTCAAAGCCAGTTTGGCAACTTGTGGTGCCGGCTGGTAGCCCGGAATCACCTGACCGTCAGCCAAAACGATGGCCGGTGTACCGTTCACGCCGATGGACTGACCGAGGGCAAACTGCCTGGAAACCGGGTTGGCGCATTTGGCGGCCTTGATTTCCTTGCCATCGACCATCTTGTCCATGGCAGCTTTCTTGTCGGCCGAGCACCATACCGCCTGCAACTGCTCGTCACCCGGCGAACCCAGGCCCTGACGCGGGAAGGCGACGTAACGCACTTCCACACCCAGCTTGTTCAGCGCCGGCACTTCGGCGTGCAGCTTGTGGCAGTAAGGGCAGGTGGTATCGGTGAACACGGTGATGTGGGTCTTGGTCTCGCCGATCGCCGGGTACACGACGGTCTCAGCCACCGGAATGCCGTTGATCAACCTGGACACGCCCAGGCGTTCGGCTTTCTCGGTCAGGTTGACCGGTTTGCCGTCCTTGAGCTGGAACAGGTAGCCCTGGACGACGTACTGGCCGTCGGCACTGGCGTACAGCACGCGACTGCCCTTGAGCTTGACTTCATACAGGCCGGCCATGGGGCTGGCGCCGATGCTTTCGATGGGTGTGTCGAGCTGCAGGTTGGCCAGGCTCTTGCGAATGGCCTGCTCGGCGGCGTCATCGGCGAAGGCAACGCTGGAAACCAACGCAATGGCTGCGGCGGCAATAATCTGGATCAAGCGCATGGAAACTCCTGAGGGGCAGATGCAGGGACGGTACAGTTATGCCGATTGGAAACTCGGGGGGTGGACCGTCGCCTTTGCTAACCGGCAAAGCCTACCACAGTTGGGCCGCAGGGCAGCCCGTGGCGGCATAAATTGGGCGTTTTCAGCCCCTCGGGTGGTGCCTGGCATGCATATCCTGCAGGCGTGCCCGCGCAACGTGGGTGTAGATCTGGGTGGTGGACAAGTCGCTGTGGCCGAGCAGCATTTGCACCACCCTTAAATCGGCGCCGTGATTGAGCAAGTGGGTAGCAAAAGCATGGCGCAAGGTGTGCGGCGACAGGGCCTTGCCGATCCCGGCGACTTTGGCCTGGTGCTTGATCCGATGCCAGAAGGTCTGTCGCGTCATCTGCTCACCGCGCTGGCTGGGGAACAGCACATCGCTGGGACGCCCGCCGAGCAGTTCATGGCGCGCATCGCGCATGTAGCGCTCCACCCACACAATCGCCTCCTCGCCCATGGGCACCAGCCGCTCCTTGCTGCCCTTGCCCATTACCCGCAACACGCCCTGGCGCAGGTTGACCTGCTCCAGGGTCAGGCTGATCAACTCGGTCACCCGCAGGCCGCACGCGTAGAGCACCTCCAGCATGGCCCGGTCACGCTGGCCGATGGCTTCGCTCAGGTCGGGGGCGGCGAGCAAAGCGTCGACGTCGGCCTCCGACAGCGATTTGGGCAATGGCCTGCCCAGTTGCGGCATGTCGATCTGCAGGGTCGGGTCGAGGGCGATGAGCTTTTCCCGCAGCAAATAACGGTAAAAGCCACGCACGCCCGAGAGAAATCGTGCGGTGGAACGCGGCTTGTAATGCTGCTCCAGGCGCCAGGCGAGGTGATCGAGAATCAGCTCGCGACCAGCGTTGATCAGTTCGAGTTGCTTTTCCTGCAGCCAGCCGTTGAACAAGGCCAGGTCGCTGCGGTAGGCCTGGCGAGTGTTGTCCGACAGGCCTTTTTCCAGCCAGAGGGCGTCGAGGAAGCGGTCGATCAGAGGGTGGTCGATGGCGGGCATGGGGGCTCAGGCTGGTGGCGGTGGTGTCGGGTAGATCCTATCGCAGGCAAGCCAGCTCCCACACTTGAATATGTTTACACATCAACATGTGGGCGCTGGCTTGCCCGCGATAGCTGCAACTCGGCTTTGGGCCAGTCAACAAATCCCGCGCACAAAAAAGCAGCCCGAAGGCTGCTTTTTTCTGCATCGGAACGCTGGACTTAAGCCAGTTTTTCCTTGATGCGAGCTGCTTTACCGGACAGGTCACGCAGGTAGTACAGCTTGGCTTTACGTACGTCACCGCGACGCTTGACGGCCATGCTGTCGATCTGCGGGCTGTAGGTCTGGAAAGTACGCTCTACGCCAACACCGTTGGAGATTTTACGAACAGTGAAAGCACTGTTCACACCACGGTTACGCTTGGCGATTACCACGCCTTCGAACGCTTGCAGACGCGAACGGTCGCCTTCCTTCACTTTCACCTGAACGACAATGGTGTCGCCCGGGGCAAAGGTAGGGATCTCTTTGGTCATCTGCTCTGCTTCGAGTGCAAGGATGATTTTGTTAGTCATGCTGTGCTCCTAAGGTAAGTCAATGGACCTACCATCGATACGTTTAACTATCGTCCCGCGCGAGGATGTATTCCTCGAGCAGCTTCTTCTCTTCTCCAGAAAGCGAGCGGCTATCCAGAAGATCGGCGCGTCGTTCATAGGTCCTACCAAGGGACTGCTGTAAACGCCAACGCCGGATGTGTGCGTGATTGCCACTTAGCAACACGTCGGGAACACGCTGATCCGCATACACCTCCGGGCGGGTGTAGTGCGGGCAATCCAGCAAACCATCCGTGAAGGAATCTTCCTCCGCGGAGTCCGCATGCCCTAAAGCTCCAGGCAGCAGCCGTGTAACCGCATCTATCAGGACCATCGCCGGCAGCTCACCGCCAGACAGGACATAGTCCCCAATCGACCACTCTTCATCGACATGAGCGTCAATAAAACGCTCGTCAATGCCTTCATAGCGACCGGCAATCAGGATCAATGCTTCCTCATTCGCCAGTTCGCGGACCCCAGCCTGTTTCAGCTGACGGCCTTGAGGGGACAGGTAAATTACCTTCGCCTTCTCCCCTGCAGCTGCCTTGGCCTGAACCAGTGCGTCTTCCAGGGGCTTGATCTTCATCACCATGCCCGGGCCACCGCCAAATGGGCGGTCGTCCACAGTGTGATGCCGATCCGTCGTGTAGTCTCGCGGGTTCCAACAGGTGAGCTGCAACAGCCCCTGTTTCACCGCCCGACTGGTGATGCCGTACTCGCTGATGGCGGAAAACATCTCGGGAAACAAACTGATCACTTCAATGCGCAAATTAGCCACGCCTAGAAGTCCGCATCCCATTCCACCTTCATCTCGCCTGCGGCAAGGTCGACGGCCAACACGCAGTGCCCGGTATAGGGCAACAGCCGTTCGCGATCATCCAGGCTGCCAGCGCAAGGCTTGACCACCATTACATCATTGGCGCCGGTTTCCAGAAGATGATCGATTTTCCCGAGCAATTGCCCCAGTTGATCAATAACCTTCAGACCTTCCAGCTGGTACCAGTAGTACTCGCCGTCGGTCAATTCAGGGAACAGGTTGCGCGGCACGCAGATCTCATAACCGGCCAGAAGACGAGCTTCTTCACGATCATCAAGACCCTTGAGCTTTGCGACCAGGAACTTGTCGCTCCCGCGTCCACTGACCAGCTCGACCTGTTTCACACTACCTTCGCGCTTGAGCGTCCAGGTCTTGTACTGCAACAGGTTTTCAGTCGGATCAGTAAAGGAATACACCTTCACTTCGCCGCGAACGCCATGAACAGAGTAAATCTTGCCGATAACGATCAAATCATCAGCAACAGTTGGCGTCGCGTTCATATTGCTCAGGCTGCGGCCTTAGCCGAGTCCTTCAACAACTTTGCAACGCGCTCGGATGGCTGTGCACCCACGCTCAGCCAGTAGGCTACGCGCTCTTGGTTCACGGACAGACGAACTTCTTGACCACGAGCGATCGGGTTGAAGAAACCAACCTGTTCCTTGTGCGAACCGTCGCGCGGGTTGCGGCTGTCGGTTACGGTCAAGTGGTAAAACGGGCGCTTTTTGGAGCCGCCAAGGGCAAGACGGATTGTTAGCATGTGAACATCGTTCCTGTAGTCGGTGCTGCAAATCTAAATGCACAGCGGGCATAGGTGCCCGAAAGGCCGCATATTCTAAGGAATATCCGGACTTTTGCAAATGTCTTTTTCCGGCGCCTGCCCGCGTGCCATTCAGATCTGCTATAGAGCCGTCGTTAAAAACGGCGAGTCAGCCCCCGCCAACGGCGGGTTTGCTGGAGATCCCACATCCCTGTGGGTCGGAGCGCACGCTGTGCCTGCGCTCGAATACTTTACATTTTCGGCATGCCGCCGCCGGGCAACATACCGCCCATGCCGCGCATCATCTTGGCCATTCCGCCCTTGGCGGAGAATTTCTTCATCATCTTCTGCATCTGCTTGTGCTGCTTGATCAAGCGACCGATGTCCTGCACCTGAGTGCCGGAGCCCATGGCGATCCGACGCTTGCGCGAACCGCTGATCAGCTCAGGGTCGCGGCGCTCGGCCGGGGTCATGGAATTGATGATGGCTTCCATCTGCTTGAACTGCTTCTCTGCCGCGCCCTGGGCATTGCCCATCTGCGCCAGGTTCACACCGCCGATGTTCGGCAGCTTGTCCATCAGGCCACCGAGGCCGCCCATGTTCTTCATCTGCTGCAGCTGGTCGCGGAAGTCTTCGAGGTCGAAGCCCTTGCCCTTCTTCAGCTTTTTGGCCAGCTTGTCGGCCTTGTCCTTGTCGAGGGTGGCTTCGGCCTGCTCGATCAGGCTGAGCACGTCGCCCATGCCGAGGATGCGCGAAGCGATACGCTCAGGGTGGAACGGCTCGAGCGCTTCGCTCTTCTCGCCCATACCGATGAACTTGATCGGCTTGCCGGTGATGGCACGCACCGACAGCGCGGCACCGCCACGGGCATCGCCGTCGACCTTGGTCAGGATCACGCCGGTCAGCGGCAGCGCGTCGCCGAAGGCCTTGGCGGTGTTGGCCGCATCCTGGCCGGTCATGGCGTCGACCACGAACAGCGTCTCGACCGGATTGATCGCGGCATGCAGCGCCTTGATCTCGCCCATCATCTCTTCGTCGATGTGCAGGCGACCGGCGGTGTCGACGATGACCACGTCGATGAACTTCAGTTTGGCTTCTTTAATAGCTGCGTTGGCAATGTCGACCGGCTTCTGGCTCAGGTCCGACGGGAAGAAGGTCACGCCCACTTCGCCCGCGAGCATTTCCAGCTGCTTGATGGCGGCCGGACGGTAAACGTCAGCCGACACCACCATTACCGACTTCTTCTTGCGCTCTTTAAGAAAGCGCGCCAGTTTGCCGGCCGTGGTGGTTTTACCCGCGCCCTGCAGACCGGCCATCAGCACGACGGCCGGCGGCACGGCGCTGAGGTTCAGGTCTTCGTTGGCGGCGCCCATCAGGCTTTCGAGTTCGGCCTGGACGATCTTCACGAACGCCTGGCCCGGGGTCAGGCTGCGCGACACCTCAGTGCCGACCGCACGCTCCTTGACCGAGTTGACGAAGTCCTTGACCACCGGCAGGGCGACGTCGGCTTCCAGCAACGCCATGCGCACTTCGCGCAGGGTGTCTTTAATATTGTCCTCGGTCAGCTTGGCCTTGCCGGTAACGTGGCGCAGCGTCTGCGAGAGACGGTCAGTCAGGTTTTCAAACATGCGCGATCCTTTCAGGCCCCATTCATCGAAATGCTTTGGTAGACCGAGGTAATGACGGCCCAGGCTGTGGTAAATCGCTATTAAAAACAGCGCTCGGCGAGCCTGCGGCGTGGGCAGGTCGCGGATTATAGCGAAGACTGCGCCCATGCACACCCGCTGTCTGGCCCGGGAGTCTTTCGTGCAACGTCTGTGTATGCCAAACTCAGCGCCTTTCGGGCTTTCCTTTCAGGATTTATGCTTCCCTTGTCACCCAGTTTGCTACCCAGCCTCGCCGCCGCCATCCTGTATGCCGCTGCGACCCTCTACCAGGGCACCCGCCTGGCCAAATGCGTCAAGGCCGACAAACGCCTGCTCGCAGGCCTTGGCGGCCTCGCCCTGGTGGCGCACGTCGCCAGCCTGTTTACCCACCTGATGACGCCGATCGGCCTGGGCCTGGATTTTTTCAGCGCCGCCAGCCTGATCGCGGCGGCCGTGATCGGCCTGACGCTGATCGCCTGCACGCGCATCCCGGTGGAAAACCTGCTGGTGCTGCTCTTCCCGCTGGGCGTGCTCACGGTGCTACTGGCGCAGTTCGCCCCCACCGGCACGGTGCAGGTGATCGATGAAGAGCCGGGCATCCTGTCGCATATCCTGCTGTCGATCCTCGCCTACGGCATGTTCACCATCGCGGTGTTCCAGGCCCTGCTCCTGCTGCTGCAGGACCACCAGCTCAAACATAAACACCCTTCTGGCCTGATCAAGAACTTCCCGCCGCTGCAAACCATGGAAAGCTTGCTGTTCGGGTTTCTGTGGGCCGGCTGGACGCTCCTGTCGCTGTCGCTGATTTCCGGCTGGCTGTTCGTCGAGAACCTGTTTGCCCAGCACCTGGTGCACAAAACCCTGCTGGCGTGCCTGGCCTGGGTGGTGTTCAGCGTGCTGCTGTGGGGCCGCAACCGCCTCGGCTGGCGCGGGCACAAGGCAATCCGCTGGACCCTGGCCGGTTTCTGCCTGCTGATGCTGGCCTATTTCGGCAGCAAGCTGGTTCGCGAATACATCCTGCATATCTGACGGGCAGCACACATGGACAACTTGCCCCTGGGGCCGATGCTCGCGGTAATCGCCCTGCTGGTGTTATGGGCGGCGCTGTTTACCGCCATCGAAGCCGCCCAGCAGCACCTGCTGGCCCTGCGTCCCGGCACGCGCCAGGGTGACAAGGCGGCCGCACGCCTGAACTTCCCGCGCAACAGCCTGATCCTGTGCAACACCCTGTGCCGGGGCGTGGTGGTGATTCTCTGCACCCTGCTGGCGATTTATGCGTGGGCGCAAAACGGCCCCTGGCTGGGCTGGGCGATCTCCAGCGCCCTGCTGCTGGTGCTGGCCGACTACCTGCCCCGCGCCCTGGCCACCCGCCACCCTCAGGCGGTGCTGGGGTTTGGCAATGTGCTGCTGGGCCTGCCGTTGAAACTCCTCTACCCCCTGGCCTGGCTGCTCAATGCCTTGAGCTTGCTGCTATTGCGCCCGTTTGCGCGCAAACCCGGCGTGGTGAAACACAGCGATGACCCACTGCCCGATCATGACGACGAGCCGCAAGCCGACACCGATGAAGACCGCACGCCTGGCATGCCCGGTATCCATGCGCTGGACAACATCACGGTGAATGACATCCTGGTGCCGCGCAGTGAAGTGGACGGCATCAACCTGGATGATTCGATCGACGAGATCATCGAGCAACTGCGCAATACCCTGCGCACCCGACTGCCGGTGTTTCACAGCGACATCAACCAGGTCGAAGCCGTGCTCAATACCCGGCAGATCCAGCACCTGCTGCCCGATGCCCGCCTCACCAAAGACGGCTTGCTGAGCGCCTGCCACGAACCCTACTTCGTCCCGGAAAGCACGCCACTGCAACTCCAGTTGCTGAACTTCCACAAACAACAGCGGCGTCTGGGCATGGTGGTGGATGAGTACGGCGAAGTGATGGGCATCGTCACCCTGGAAGATATCCTCGAAGAAATTGTCGGCGAGTTCGAGAACGAGCAAAGCTCGGACAACCCGCATATCGAGGCCCAGACCGATGGCCGCTACATCATTGACGGCGCCGCCTCGATCCGCGACCTGAACAAGAGCCTGACCTGGCACCTGCCCAGCGACGGCCCCAAGACCCTCAACGGCCTGGTGACCGAAGCACTGGAGACCATTCCGGATTGCGCGGTATGCCTGAAGATCGGCCGGTACCGCCTGGAGATCCTCGAGACCGAGGACAACCGGGTCAGCAAGGTGCTGATCTGGCACACCAGCCGCGTGCCTGTCGCGATCTGACAAAACACAGCTTACCCTGTGGGAGGCCTGCCCCCTCCCGCACTGGATTTGCGGTAGCTGATGCCACGCTGTTGTTCCTATAATCCCCGCGAGCCCCGCCCACCCAGTCCTATGGGTGTTCGACCAATAACAACGACCGCCAGGGATACCTCATGACCACCACGTATAGCGAGGCAGCGCCTGCCGCCCCGAGCAATTCGACCGCACGGGTTGCCACCGCAAGCATCGTCGGCACCGCCATCGAGTTCTACGACTTCTACATCTACGCCACCGCAGCTGCGCTGGTGATCGGTCCGGTGTTCTTCCCGCAGACCTCCGGCACCGCACAGATGCTCGCGTCGTTCCTGACCTTCGGCATCGCCTTTATCGCCCGTCCACTGGGCTCGGCGCTGTTCGGCCACTTCGGTGACCGCATTGGCCGCAAGTCCACGCTGGTCGCGTCGCTGCTGCTGATGGGCGTATGCACCACGCTGATCGGCTTGCTGCCCGGTTACGACAGCATCGGTGCCTGGGCGCCGATTCTGCTGTGCGTGCTGCGCTTCGGCCAGGGCCTGGGCCTTGGCGGGGAATGGGGCGGCGCGGCGTTGCTGGCCACCGAGAACGCTCCCAAGGGCAAGCGCGCCTGGTTTGGCATGTTCCCGCAACTGGGTCCGTCCATCGGCTTCCTGGCGGCCAACGGTCTGTTCCTGATTCTGGCGATGAGCCTGAACGACGAGCAGTTCCGCAGCTGGGGCTGGCGCATTCCATTCATCCTCAGCGCGGTGCTGGTGATGGTCGGCCTGTACGCCCGCCTGAAGCTGCATGAAACCCCGGTGTTCGCCAATGCCGTCGCCAAACAGGCGCCGGTGAAAGTGCCCCTGGTGGAACTGTTCAGCCAACATTGGCTGCCGGTGCTGCTGGGCGCTGCATCGATGGTGGTGTGCTATGCGCTGTTCTATATCACCACGGCGTTTTCCCTGAGCTACGGGGTGTCGACACTGGGCTACAGCCGCGAAACCTTCCTCGGTCTGCTGTGCTTTGCGGTGCTGTTCATGGGGCTGGCGACACCGCTGGCGGCGCTGGCCAGTGATCGCTACGGGCGCAAGCCGGTGCTGATCGTCGGCGCAATCCTGACGATGCTGTCGGGCTTCACCATGGAACCGCTGCTGACCCAGGGTTCGACCTGGGGGGTCGCCTTGTTTCTGGCCCTGGAGCTGTTCCTGATGGGGGTGACGTTCGCCCCGATGGGCGCACTGCTGCCGGAGCTGTTCCCGACCCGCGTGCGTTATACCGGCGCTTCGGCTGCGTATAACCTGGGTGGCATCGTGGGGGCTTCAGCGGCGCCGTTCTTCGCGACCAAGCTGGTGGCGATGGGCGGGCTGAGTTATGTGGGCGGGTATGTGTCGGCGGCGGCGCTGATCAGCTTGATTGCGGTGCTGTGCCTGAAAGAGACGCGGGATAACGACTTGAACAAGGTGGCCTGATAGACCGCTATCGGGAGCAAGCCCCCTCCCACATTTGATCGTGGTTCACAGGGTTGGATGTGTGAATACATTCAAATGTGGGAGGGGGCTTGCTCCCGATGCTTTTAGAGCTCTACAACAACAGCCTTCGAAGCACGGGTCGCCTTGGCTCGGGCCGCTTCAATCGACTCATCCCGCGCCAACGCCACACCCATGCGGCGCTGGCCATTCACCTCCGGCTTGCCAAACAACCGCAATGCCGTGTCCGGCTCGCTCAACGCGGCACCGAGGTTGGCAAATGCGGTCTGCGTCGATTGCCCTTCCACCAGAATCACCGCCGACGCCGACGGGCCGAACTGACGAATCAACGGAATCGGCAGGCCAAGAATGGCGCGCGCGTGCAGGGCAAACTGCGACAGGTCCTGGGAAATCAGGGTCACCAGGCCAGTGTCATGGGGGCGCGGCGACACTTCGCTGAACCACACCTGATCGCCCTTGATGAACAACTCCACACCAAACAGACCGCGACCGCCCAGGGCCTCGGTCACCGCTTTGGCAACGCGCTCGGATTCGGCCAGGGCCACCGGGCTCATGGCCTGGGGCTGCCAGGATTCCTGATAGTCGCCCTTCTCCTGACGATGACCGACCGGCGCGCAGAACGTGGTACCGCCGATGTGGCG
Source organism: Pseudomonas sp. PvP025 (assembly GCF_017832155.1). NCBI lineage: Bacteria > Pseudomonadati > Pseudomonadota > Gammaproteobacteria > Pseudomonadales > Pseudomonadaceae > Pseudomonas > Pseudomonas sp. PvP025. The sequence goes on from NZ_JAFIBJ010000001.1 coordinate 2,909,885, forward strand.
CACGGTCAGCAGGGTGATTTCGTAGTCGAAGTCGATAAAGCCCTCGATGATCACCCGGCCCTTGCCGGCACGCCCGCCTTCCTGCGCGTAATCCCACGCCTGGCGCACATCCTCGGCGCTGCGCAACAGGCTCTGGCCCTTGCCCGACGAACTCATCACCGGCTTGACCACACACGGGAAGCCCAGGTCCTGCACGGCCTTGCTGTAGTCTTCGAAGGTATCGGCAAAGTGATACGGCGAGGTCGGCAGGTCCAGTTCTTCGGCAGCCAGGCGACGGATGCCTTCACGGTTCATGGTCAGCGAGGTGGCACGCGCGGTCGGGATCACGGTGAAGCCTTCGGCTTCCAGCTCGACCAGGGTGGCGGTGGCGATGGCTTCGATTTCCGGCACGATGAAGTGCGGTTTTTCCGCCTCGATCACCGCGCGCAGGGCGGCGCCGTCGAGCATGTTGATCACGTGACTGCGATGCGCCACCTGCATGGCCGGCGCGTTGGCGTAGCGATCCACGGCAATCACTTCAACGCCCAGGCGTTGCAGCTCGATCACCACTTCCTTGCCCAGCTCACCGCAGCCACACAGCATTACGCGGGTCGCGGTCGGCGACAATGGAGTTCCGATTCGGGTCATCTCAGGTCCTCAGGGGAGCGGATCATGGGGAGAAAGGCCGGCATTTTACATGAACTGTAAAAATTGGCCTCAGTTGGCGACAGCCCGTTTACGCAGACGCCAGGCCATGATCAACCACACCACCGTGACGCCGGCGAATTTCGACACCAGCGCCGTACCTGCAACGGCCGGGGTCAGCGCGCCGATCAGACCGAAGAAGATAAAGGTATCCAGAGGAATGCTCAGCGCCGAACTGATCCACAGGCGGTCATGCAACGGCCGCTGGGTGATGCTGAACACCAGCCAGTCGATGCATTCGGACACTGCGAACGCCGTGGCGCTGGCCAGCGCGATGGACGGGTCGGAGGTGATGTAGGACAGCACCAGCGCGGCCAGCATGGCAATGATCGCACCGTGGCCGAAGCGGGTTTGCACCATGTCGCGCAGGATGAACACCAGTCCGCCCCAGGCGGACCAGATGACGTCCAGGTGCGGGGCGGTGGAGAAGGCGAAGTTGATCAGCACGACGCTGCCGATGTAGGCGATCAGGAAGAGCATGGGGTAGAGCCTGTGGGTAATTAGGTTGTCAGAGAAGGCCTCATCGGGAGCAAGCCCCCTCCCACATTTGATCGGGTTCACCCAGTTGGATGTGTGAATACATTCAAATGTGGGAGGGGCTTGCTCCCGATGGCGGTGGTTCAGGCGCCGGACTTGCCCGGCATCATAAACACCAACCCACCGGCCACCGCCCGCTCATGACACAACCCCAGCACCACCCGGCGCTCGGCATTGTCCATGCGGCTCCAGCGCGTAATCTCGGCCACCGTGCGCTGGCAGCCGGTACAGATATCGTCATCATCCAATGCACAGATGCTCACACACGGCGAGGCGACGGGACGTTCAGCCGGGTTCATGCCTGCTGCTCGGCCAGGTCGCGCGCATACCGCTGGGCGTTATGCACATAGTGCGCGGCGCTGGCTTCGAGCATGCGCTTCTGCGCCTCGGTCAGCTCACGCACCACCTTGCCCGGCGAGCCCATTACCAGCGAGCCGTCGGGAATTTCCTTGCCCTCACCGATCAGCGAATTGGCGCCGATGATGCAGTGCTTGCCAATTTTGGCACCATTGAGAACCACCGCGTTAATGCCGATCAGGCTGTAATCGTCGACGCTGCAGCCGTGCAGCATGGCGTTATGGCCGATGGTCACGCCGGTGCCCAGGGTCAGCGGGTAGCCCATGTCGGTGTGCATCACGCTGCCATCCTGCACATTGCTGTTCCTGCCGATCAGGATCAGTTCATTGTCGCCCCGCAACACCGCGTTGAACCAGACGTTGGCGCCCTCCTCCAGCTTGACCTTGCCCACGAGTGTGGCATTGGGTGCCACCCAGCTGTCAGGGTGGGTCTCGACGCGGGCGTCGCCCAGGCGGTATTTCATGGTGTGTCCTCGCGGCTTGCCATTCAGGTGATGGCTTAGATATTGATGAAGCTCTTGGGCGGCTGGTGCAGGCTGATCCTGGCGTCGTCATACAGCAGGTTGATCAGCTCGACGATCATGATGGCGGTCAGTCCCCAGATCTTGTACTCGCCAAAGCGGTAGCTAGGCACGTACCAACTGCGGCCCTGATAATCGATGCGATGGGTGTGCTCGCGCGGGTCCTGACGGAAAAAATCCAGCGGCACGCTGAAAACAGCGGCAATTTCGGCGTCGTTGGCCAGGTACTCGACGTAATCGGGAACCACCCCCACGTAAGGCGTAACGCGAATGCCATGCAGGGAAATCAGCGGGCTCAAGGGGCCGATCACTTCCACCAGGCCCGGCGGCAGGCCGATTTCCTCTTCGGCTTCGCGCAGCGCGGTGAAGATCAGGTCCGGGTCTTCGGGGTCACGGCGCCCGCCGGGAAACGCGACTTCGCCGCCATGGGTCGACAGCCCGCTGGCGCGCAGGGTCAGGATCAGTTCGGGTTCGTCGCTGCGGGTAATGGGCACCAGCACCGCGGCCTCGGGGAACCGCCCGTCGGTCTCCAGCGTGTGCGGCGTGTGATTGCTTACCCGGCGAAGTAGCTCGTCCAGCATGAGTCATCTCGGTCTGTTGGCTACCTTGCATCATGCACCAAAGCGTGCGGGCGCCCAACCCCAAAACCGCAGGCGTGTCGTGAAACGACAACTTGCAGGAACGCCCGGCACCAAGCCAAGATGCACGCAATCTCCAGGAACCCGAGCATGAACTTCTGCAGCCAGTGCGGTAAACCGGTCACCCAACGCATCCCCGATGGCGACGCGCACCTGCGTTATGTGTGCGATCACTGCCACACCATCCACTATCAGAACCCCAATATCGTGGCCGGCACCCTGCCGGTCTGGGGCGACAAAGTGCTGCTGTGCCGCCGCGCCATCGAGCCGCGCCTGGGTTACTGGACCCTGCCCGCAGGCTTCATGGAAAACGGCGAGACCGTGGAACAGGCCGCCGTGCGCGAAACCTTCGAGGAAGCCTGCGCGCGCATCCGCAACCTGCAGATCTATACCCTGATCGACGTGCCGCATATCAGCCAGGTGCATATTTTCTACCGCGCAGAACTCGTCGACCTGGACTTTGCCGCCGGTATCGAAAGCCTTGAGGTGAAGCTGTTCGACGAGGCCGATATCCCTTGGTCCGAACTGGCTTTCCGCACGGTAGGGCGTACCCTGGAATGCTTTTTTGCCGACCGTCGGCAACAGGCTTTCCCCGTGCGCAGCGAAGCGGTACCGCCCATGTCCAACACCGCCCGGTCCTGATCCGGCCCCCAGGAAATCGTGTCAATGCGTTGGTTGCTCGCTCTGCTCTGCCTGTCGTTCGCCTCGCTGTCATCGGCGTCCACCCTGGAAACCCTGGGCGGCAAACCGGTGGAGAAGGTCCTGGTGCTCAAGTCTGCCCACCAATTGCAGTTGATCAACGACGGCAAGCCCCTCAAGACCTACCGCATCTCCCTGGGCAAGAACCCCAAGGGCCACAAGCTGATCGAGGGCGACCGCCGTACACCGGAAGGTTTTTACTGGCTCGACTGGCGCAAAGTCAGCGACCGCTACAACCTGGCCATGCACATTTCCTATCCCAATATCAGCGACGCCGCCCGCGCCCGCCGCGAAGGCGTGAAGCCCGGCAGCATGATCATGATCCACGGCACGCCTGACACCGCAGACTACCCGGAGCAGTGGTTCCACACCCTGGACTGGACCGATGGCTGCATCGGCATGCGCAACGTCGACATGCGCGAGGTCTGGAACCTGGTCAAGGACGGCACCCTGATCGAGATCCGGCCCTGATCTTCAATCGCCCGTAAAATAATTCGAAATATTTTCCCGCCCCTGACAGCGCCTGCCGGTGAATACCAGTTCACCGCGCGGGCTTGCGTCGTTCTGCGCGCCATAAAGACCTCTCTAATACCACTTGATGCCAAGCCCCAATACAGGGCTCTGAAACCGTTGCCTGCACGGTTTTGGGTGCATTGACATGGTATCTAAGTGGTATTAGTTTCCGGCCAATACCGGGCGACAACATTCCAAATAACGCATCGGACACTCACCCATGAATCCCATCCTGGCCCTGCGCCCTGACGACACGCAATCCACGCCGCTGTACCTGCAACTGGCCCGTAACCTGGAAGCGGCCATCCATGCCGGCGAGTGGAAATCCGAACAGGCCTTGCCCTCCGAACGCGTACTCAGTGAGCAGTTGAGTATCTCGCGGGTCACTGCACGCAAAGCCCTGCAAGTGCTGTTTGCCCAGGGCCTGATCCGCCGCAGTCAGGGTTCCGGCACCTTTATCACGCCGCGCCTGGAACAACCGCTGTCGCGCCTCTCGGGCTTCAGCGAAATGCTGCGCCTCAAGGGCTTTGTGCCCAGCTCGCACTGGCTGGAGCGCGAGGTCACCCCGCCAACGCACGAAGAGCTGATCCGTCTCGCCCTGTCACCCACCGACAAGGTCGCGCGCCTCAAGCGTTTGCGCAAAGCCGATGACACGGTCATGGCCATCGAGATGACCACCCTCCCCGCCTCGGTGCTGCCACAGCCACACACCTTGGGCAACTCGCTCTACGAATACCTGGAAGGCATCGGCAAGCCCATCGTGCGCGCCCTGCAGCATGTGCAGGCAATCAATGCGTCGGACGAGTTCGCCGCCCTCGTGGGCATCGCCCCCGGCACCGCCATGCTGCTGATGTCGCGGGTTGGCTACACCGCCGACAACACGCCGATTGAGATCACCGACACCTACTGCCGCAACGACTACTACGACTTTGTCGCAGAGCTGCGCCGTCATGACTACTCCGCTGAACTGCGACTCTAGAGAACTGCCCATGTCCGAAGACAACATCCTCACACCCCAGGGCTGGATTCGCGGCCGCCTGGTGCACGAAAACGGCCGGGTGAGCGCCATCGAAGGCACGCCCTGTGACCCCGCCGACAATGACCTGCCTTACCTGCTGCCGGGCTTTATCGACCTGCATGTGCACGGCGGCGGCGGGGCCGACATCATGGAAGGTGCAAGCGCCTTCGAGACCATCACCCGCACCCACGTGCGCTTTGGCACCACCTCACTGCTGGCCACCACCATGACCGCGCCGGTGGAGGAGATTTCCCGCGTACTCGGCCAGCTCGGCACCTTCTGCGAGCAACGCCCCACCGGCAGCGCACGGGTGCTCGGTGTACACCTGGAAGGGCCCTACATCAACCCGGGCAAACTCGGCGCCCAGCCCAACTTCGCCCATACCGCCTTGATCGCCGAAGTGGAGGCCTACCTCGCCCTGGCGCCGATCCGCGTGATCACCATCGCGCCGGAAATCGCCGGCCACGCGGCGTTGATCCGCGCGCTCAGCGAACGCGGCGTGCGCATGCAGATCGGCCACACCCTGGGCAGCTATGAAGAAGGCGTGGCCGCCCTCGAAGCCGGCGCCACCAGCTTCACCCATTTGTACAACGCCATGAGCCCGTTGCATCACCGTGAACCCGGCATCGTCGGCGCGGCGCTGGCCCACGCCCAATACGCCGAGCTGATCCCGGACCTGCTGCACGTGCACCCCGGTGCCATGCGCGTGGCCCTGCGTTCGATCCCGTGCCTGTACTGCGTGACCGACTCCACCGCCGCCGCCGGCATGCCCGACGGCGAATACAAGCTGGGCAGCCACACCGTGACCAAATGCCTGGGCGGCGTGCGCCTGGCCGACGGCACCCTGGCCGGCAGCACGCTGACCATGGATCAGGCGCTGCGCAACCTGGTGAAAATCGGCCTGCCCATCAGCGAAGCCTCACAACGCCTGTCGCAATTTCCGGCGGACTACCTGGGCCTGCAGGCGCGCGGCCGCCTGCAACCCGGCAGCTTTGCCGACTGCGTGCGCCTGGACCGCGCCCTGACCCTCACCGACGTAATGGTCGAAGGAGAAACCATTGACTTCAAAAATGCTTGAAGAGGCCCTGGCCTCCGCTGATGCCGTCGCCGCGCAACTGCAACGCCTCGGCGTGCCACTGGAGAACATCGCCGAGCGCCTGCGCCGCCAGCCGCCGCAGGTGGCGCTGACCATCGCCCGCGGCAGTTCCGACCATGCCGCCAGCTACTTCGCCTACCTCGCCATGCAGCATGTGGGCATCCCGGTGGCGTCGCTGCCAATGTCGGTGGTGACCCTGTTGCAGGCGCCGTTGCAGGTCAGCGGCCAGGTGGCGTTCGGTTTCTCGCAGTCGGGGCAGAGCCCGGACCTGGTCGACAGCCTGCGCCTGCTGCGCAAGCGAGGGGCCTTGAGTATCTCGCTGGTCAACGCCGAGGACTCGCCGCTGGAAGCCGCCTGCGAATTCCACGTGCCACTGTGCGCAGGGCCGGAACTCAGCGTGGCGGCGACCAAAAGCTTTATCGCCACCCTCAGCGCCAGCGCGCAGTTGATCGGGCACTGGAGCCAGGAAGCCGATTTGCTGCGATCCTGCCGCGCCCTGCCCGACGAGCTGCGTGCCGCCGCGAAGCAGGATTGGACACTCGCCATCGACGCCCTCAAAGGCAGCCAGCGCCTGATGGTGATTGGCCGTGGCGCCGGTTTTGCCATCGCCCAGGAAGCTGCGCTCAAGCTCAAGGAAACCTCGGCGATCCAGGCCGAAGCCTTCAGCAGCGCCGAAGTGCGCCACGGCCCGATGGCCCTGATCGACGAAAACTACCCGCTGCTGGTATTCGCCCCACGCGGTGCCGAACAGGCCGGCCTGTTGAGCCTGGCCGCCGATATGCGCCAGCGCGGCGCCCGGGTGTTGCTGGCCGCGCCGGACGATATCGCCGAACGCGACCTGACCCTGAGCCGCGCCGAGCACCCGAGCCTCGATCCGATCCTGGCCATCCAGAGTTTCTACGTGATGGCCGCAGGTCTCGCTGAAGCCCGGGGCATGGACCCGGACCAGCCGCGCCACCTGAGCAAAGTCACCCGCACTCACTGAGTGGTGTTTTCCTGATGAGTACCGTGCCCATGTCCAACAACAATAATGTATTGACCCTCAGCGCTCCCCTCAGCGGGCCGCTGCTGGCCCTGGGCGACGTCCCCGACGACGTGTTCGCCAGCGGCGCCATGGGCGACGGTATTGCCATCGACCCGTTGAATGACTGCCTGCATGCGCCGTGCGACGGTGTGATCATCCATGTCGCCCGCACCGGGCATGCATTGACGATTCGCGCTGCAAACGGCGCCGAACTGCTGATGCACCTGGGCATCGACACCGTGGAGCTGGGTGGCGAAGGCTTTGAGCTGCTGGTCGAGCACGGTGCGCAGGTGAGCAACGGGCAGGCACTGGTGCGCTTTGACCTGGACCGCATCGCGCGGCGGTGCAAGAGCCTGGTGAGCCCGATCATTCTGACCAACAGCGAACGCTTTGAACTGACGCCTCGGTCATTGAAAACCGTGAAAGTCGGCGAGCCGTTGATGCAGGTCGCCGTGCGTTCAGCCGCCTGCGTTCAAACCGCTGTGGATAACTCAACGGTCGAGGCCAGCGCCCGTGTGCGCGTTACTCACCGTGGTGGTTTGCACGCACGTCCGGCTGCGCTGATCCGCAAAACCGCCCAGGGCTTCAGCAGCCAGGCACAGTTGCACTTCGCGGGTAAATCGGCGGCATGCGACAGCCTGATTGGCCTGATGGGCTTGGGCATTGGCGAGGGCGATGAAGTACGCGTCAGCTGTCGCGGCAACGACGCCGACGCGGCGTTGCAGGCATTGGTGGCCGCCCTGTCCGTGGCAATCAGCGAAGCCCATCAGCCCCCGGCCGTTACCGCTGCGCCACCTCGAGTCCGCGTCGAAGCCGACGTGCTGCAAGGCGTGTGCGCTGCGCCCGGCCTGGTGTGCGGACCGTTGATCCGTCTCAGCGGCGTTGAGCTGCCAGCCGATACCGGCGGCCATCGCGTCGATGAACAACTCAAACGCCTGGACGCGGCGCTGGAACAGGTGCGCGGCGAAATCCGCGACACGCTGGCCCACGCTCGGCAGCGCAAAAATGCCGAGGAAGAAGACATCTTCGCCGCCCACCAGGCCCTGCTGGAAGACCCGGCGCTGCTTGACGCGGCCACCGCGTCCATCGAACACGGCAGCGCCGCCACCCATGCCTGGCGCGATGCAATCCAGGCCCAATGCGCGGTGTTGCTGGCGCTGGGCAAGCCGCTGTTCGCCGAACGCGCCAACGACCTGCGTGACCTGCAACAACGCGTGTTGCGCGCCTTGCTCGGTGACGCCTGGCATGTCGAATTGCCGGCGGGTGCGATTGTCAGCGCCCATGAGCTGACACCGTCCGACCTGCTGCAACTGAGCGCGCAAAACGCCGTCGGCATCTGCATGGCCGAAGGTGGCGCGACGTCCCACGTGGCGATCCTGGCCCGGGGTCAGGGCTTGCCCTGCGTGGTGGCGTTGGGCACCGAGCTCCTGGATGTGCCGCAGGGCCAGCGTGTGGTCCTGGACGCGGCCAATGGTCGCCTGGAACTGGCGCCCAGCGACGCCCGGCACGCCCAAGTGCACCAGATTCGCGACGCGCAGAAGCTGCGCCGCCAGCAGCAACAGACCCAGGCCCAATTACCCGCACACACCACCGACGGCGTGAGCGTTGAAGTCGCTGCCAATGTCGCCTCCAGCGCCGAAGCCGAGGTGGCCTTTGAAAACGGCGCCGACGGCGTCGGCCTGTTGCGTACCGAATTCCTCTTCGTCGACCGTCGCACCGCGCCCGATGAACAGGAGCAACGTCAGGCCTATCAAGCCGTACTGGATGCCATGGGCGATAAGTCGGTGATCATCCGCACTATCGATGTGGGCGGCGACAAGCAACTGGACTACCTGCCGTTGCCCGCCGAGGCCAACCCGGTGTTGGGCCTGCGCGGTATTCGCCTGGCCCAGGTGCGCCCCGATGTGCTCGACCAGCAACTGCGCGCGCTGCTGCAAGTAGCGCCGCTCGAACGCTGCCGCATCCTGCTGCCGATGGTCAGCGAGGTGGATGAACTGCTGCAGATCCGCCAGCGCCTGGCTCAACTATGCGCCGAGCTGGAACTGACCCGGCGTCCGGAACTGGGCGTGATGATCGAAGTGCCCGCCGCTGCACTGATGGCCGAGCAGCTCGCGCTGTATGCAGACTTTTTGTCCATCGGCACCAATGACCTGTCCCAGTACACCCTGGCCATGGACCGCGATCACGCCGGTCTGGCGGCGCGGGTCGATGCGTTGCACCCGGCGCTGCTACGGCTGATTGCCCAGACCTGCGCGGGGGCGGCGAAACATGGGCGTTGGGTTGGCGTATGTGGCGCCCTGGCCTGCGACCCAATGGCCACGCCGGTGCTGATCGGCCTGGGCGTCAGCGAGCTGTCGGTGAGCCCGCTGCAGATCGGCGAAATCAAGGACCGCGTCCGCCACCTGGATGCGGCGCACTGCCGGCAACTGAGCCAGGGCCTGCTCGACCTGAGCAGCGCCCGAGCCGTTCGCCAGGCCTGTCAACACCACTGGCCGCTGAGCTGATAACAACAACAAAAGGAGACACGCCATGTATCAACATTTCATCGAAGGCCTGCAACGCCTGGGCCGCGCCTTGATGCTGCCGATCGCGATTCTGCCGATTGCCGGCCTGCTGCTGCGCCTGGGCGATACCGACCTTTTGAACATCGCGGTGATGCACGACGCCGGGCAAGCGATCTTCGCCAACCTGGCATTGATCTTCGCCATCGGCATTGCCGTGGGTTTTGCCCGCGACAACAACGGCACGGCAGGTCTGGCCGGTGCGATTGGTTACCTGGTGATGATCTCCACTCTCAAGGTGATGGACACCACCATCAACATGGGCATGCTCGCCGGTATCGCCAGTGGCTTGATGGCAGGCGGACTGTATAACCGCTTCAAGGACATCAAGTTGCCGGAGTACCTCGCCTTTTTTGGCGGGCGACGGTTTGTGCCGATTGTCACCGGGTTCAGCGCGGTTGGCCTTGGCGTGATCTTCGGGCTGATCTGGCCGCCGATCCAACAGGGCATCAACAGCTTCGGCGCGTTGCTGATGGACAGCGGCAGCCTCGGCGCCTTCGTGTTTGGTGTGTTCAACCGGCTGCTGATCGTCACCGGCCTGCACCATATCCTCAACAACATGGCCTGGTTTGTGTTTGGCACCTTTACCGACCCGGTCACCGGCGCGGTCGTCACCGGTGACCTGACCCGTTACTTCGCCGGCGACCCCAAAGGCGGCCAGTTCATGACCGGCATGTTCCCGGTGATGCTGTTCGGCCTGCCGGCCGCGTGTCTGGCGATGTACCGCAATGCGCTGCCGGAACGGCGCAAAGTGATGGGCGGGATTTTCCTGTCGATGGCGCTGACCTCGTTCCTGACCGGCGTGACGGAGCCGATCGAGTTCGCATTCATGTTTCTGGCGCCGTTCCTGTACCTGATCCACGCGGTGCTGACCGGCCTGTCGATGGCCGTGACCAACCTGCTGAATATCCACCTCGGGTTTACTTTCTCCGGAGGGTTTATCGACATGGTGCTGGGTTGGGGCAAGTCCACCAATGGCTGGCTGATATTCCCGGTTGGCCTGGCCTACGCGTTGATTTACTACAGCGTGTTCAGCTACTGCATTCGCCGTTTCAACCTGAAGACACCGGGCCGGGAAGATATCCAGGTGGCGCAGGCTGAGGTGATGAACGACAACCAGCGTGCCACGGCTTATATCCGCGCGCTGGGCGGTGCGGACAATCTGCTGAGTGTGGGCGCCTGCACCACGCGGTTGCGCCTGGACATGGTCGATCGCAACAAGGCAGTGGATGCGGAGTTGAAAGCGCTGGGCGCCATGGCGGTGGTGCGGCCGGGTAATGGCGGGAGTTTGCAGGTGGTGGTCGGGCCGCTGGCCGACAGCATTGCTGATGAAATTCGCCTGGCGATGCCGTCGTTTGTTGCCAGTGCGCCGGTTGCGCCTGTGGATAAACCAGCGGCGGTGAATGTGCAGGAGGCCGAGAAATGGCTGAGTGCACTGGGCGGACGAGCCAATGTGCAGCAGTTGGAGGCTGTGGCGATGACGCGGTTACGGGTGGAATTGGGGGATGACTCGGGGTTGTCCGAAACGGCCCTGACCGCGCTGGGTTGTCAGGGTGTCAGCCGGCTGGAAAGCGGTGTCTGGCACTTGTTGATTGGCGACAAGGCCCTGGGCCTGGGTGAAGCGCTGGAGCGGTTGGTCGGTGACCGTGAGGTCGGTTCCAGAGTTTAGAAGCACAGTGGTTCCATTGGCCTTAGCCACCAAAGACCAGGTTGGCCGACTGAGCCCCCGCGTTTTTCACCGTAAAGTCCTTGGCTTGCACGGCGGTCTTCAACGCGTAGTCATAGTTGGAATTGGCCGTCCACTGCGCCTTCGGCGACTTCTGGTTAGTGATCGCAGGCACGCTGCCGATATCGGTGAAGGTGCCGTTGCCTTTGTCGTCCAACATGCCGTTGCTGGCGCTGCCCTCACCAAAGTGGTTGTACTCGGAAAGAATGTTGGCGTTTTGCGCCAGGGTAAAGCCCAGGTGGAACTTGTTGATGTAGTTGTTATAGACATGGAAGTAGCCATAGCGCATCAGCCCCGGTGCGCGCACTTCCAGATTGTCGAAGCGGTTATGGCAGATCGTCAGCCGTGGAAAACCGTTGAACGCCGTGTTGTTGTCATCGCTCGGGTGGCCGAGGATCAAGCCGTACTTGTGGTTACCAAAGAAGCAGTTGCTGATGGTCGCGTAGTCGGCCTTGTCACCCATGTAGAGCAACTTGTCGAGGCTGCCGTCGTTGACGGACCAGGTGTGACCGACGAAAGAGCAATGGTCGATCCAGTACTTGCTGCCGTGGTTGAGGTACAGCTGGATGTCGTCGTTGTCTTTGATGCCAGCCGAGTGCTGGAAAACGATGTTCTGGAAAATGATGTTTTGCGACGCTGAGGTTGCCCGCAGGTGGATGTTGGTGAGGGTGCGGTTCTGGAACGAGCCCACCAGGGTCTTGTTGGAGCCCAGGTTCACTTTGGTCAGGCTGGAAGCCGAAAGGTTGCTGTTGATCACCAGCACGCGAGGGATCGCGTCGCCGATATTGGCCTTGAGTTGATCCAGGTTGGTAATGCTGACCACGGGGCCTGCCCAGCCGCCGGTAACCTTGGCAGCCTTGGCAAAGCCTGTGATGCCGTTGAGTTTGCTTTCTGGATAAGACATGTGAGTTCCCTCTCTAAAGAAACATGACCGTCCTGGTCATGGGTACAAATACTGTACATGCAAACAGTGCTTTATAAATTTATTATCGTCAACCCCTATTCAAATCCAGGCTGTCCGGGACGCCGCCTTCGCGAGCAAGTTTCAACCGACGATAAAAAACCCGCTGACCAAACCGGCCCAGCGGGTTTCCTGTTTTTACAGCCGTCGAATCAAAAATCCGCCAACTGCCATACCTCATAAGCCGGTGTTTCATACGGGTGGCTCAGCTTCAAAGCAGCCACAACAGCCATAATCAACGCATCCGCCACCACCAGCTCAACCTTCCATTCTTCAACCACTTCAACCTGACCCACCTGCCCAAGATACGGCTGGCTGCCGTCCAATGCGCGAAACTGGCCCTGGCCCGGCACTTGCCAGGCGCAGCTGTCGTAGTTGCCGATGCGCCCGCCGCCGGCGGCGAAGACGGCGGTTTTCACCGTCTCCACATGGCTTGCGGGTACAAAGAAGGCGAGCTTGTACACCGCCTCAGTTCACCCACACGCGGGCGTTGCGGAACATGCGCATCCAGCCGCCGTCTTCGTCCCACTCTTCCGGGCGCCACGAGTTCTGCACGGCGCGGAACACGCGCTCCGGGTGCGGCATCATGATGGTCACGCGGCCGTCGCGGCTGGTGAGGCCGGTGATCCCGCGCGGCGAGCCGTTCGGGTTGGCCGGGTAGCCTTCGGTGACCTTGCCGTGGTTGTCGACGAAACGCAGGGCCACGGTGCCGGACAGGTCGGCTTCGAGCAGCGCTTCTTCGCTGGCGAACTCCGCGTGGCCTTCACCGTGGGCGATGGCGATCGGCATGCGCGAACCGGCCATGCCCTGCAGGAAGATCGAGTTGGACTCCTGCACCTGCACCATGGCAACGCGCGCTTCGAACTGCTCGGAGCGGTTGCGCACAAAGTGTGGCCAGAACTCGCTGCCGGGGATCAGTTCGCTGAGGTTGGACATCATCTGGCAACCGTTGCATACGCCCAGCGTGAAGCTGTCGTTGCGCTCGAAGAAGCCCTGGAACGCATCGCGGGCGCGGCTGTTGAACAGCGCCGACTTGGCCCAGCCTTCGCCGGCCCCCAGCACGTCGCCGTAGGAGAAACCGCCACAGGCGACCAGGCCTTTGAACTCATTGAGGTCAACGCGACCGGCGAGGATGTCGCTCATGTGCACGTCAATCGCATTGAAGCCGGCACGGTCGAACGCGGCCGCCATTTCCACCTGGCCGTTGACACCCTGCTCACGCAGCACGGCAACCTGTGGCCGGATGCCTTTCTTGATGTAGGGCGCGGCCACGTCCTGGTTGACGTCGAAGCTGAGCATGGTGCTCAGGCCCGGGTTGTCTTCTTCCAGGATCGCGTCGAATTCCTGCTCGGCGCAATCGGCGTTATCACGCAGGCGCTGGATCTGGTAGCTGGTCTCGGACCATTGGCGTTGCAGCAGGCGGCGCTGGCCGGAGAACACGGTGTCGCCGTTGAACGAGATGTTGATCTCACCGTTGTTGATCGGCTGGCCGATGACGGCCACGCAGTCATCCAGGCCGGCGGCGCTGAATTGGGCGAGTACGTCCGGGGTTGCGTCCTGGCGTACCTGGATCACGGCGCCCAGCTCTTCGTTGAACAGGATGCCGTTGATTTCAGAGGCATCCTCGGCAACGCTGTCGAGCACGATGTTCAGACCGCAGTGACCGGCAAAGGCCATTTCCACAACGCTGGTGAGCAGGCCACCATCGGAACGGTCGTGATAAGCCAGCAGGTGGCCGTCGGCGTTGAGGCCCTGGATCACGGCGAAGAAGGCCTTGAGGTCCTCAGCGTCGTCGACGTCCGGCGCCTGCTTGCCGAGCTTGCCGTGGGTCTGCGCAAGGATCGAGGCACCCATGCGGTTCTGCCCACGGCCCAGGTCGATCAGGATCAGGTCGGTGGTGCCCTTGTCCATGCGCAGTTGCGGGGTAAGGGTCTGGCGGATATCGGTGACCGGGGCAAAACCGGTGACGATCAGCGACAGCGGCGAGGTGACGCTCTTGTCGGTGCCGTCCTCGTTCCAGCGGGTGGCCATGGACATGGAGTCCTTGCCCACCGGAATGGTGATGCCCAGCTCCGGGCACAGCTCCATGCCCACGGCCTTGACGGTGTCGTAGAGGCGCGCGTCTTCACCGGGATGGCCGGCGGCCGACATCCAGTTGGCCGACAGTTTGATATCGGACAATTTACCGATGCGCGAAGCTGCGATGTTGGTGAGGGTTTCACCAATCGCCATGCGGCCCGACGCCGGAGCGTCCAGCAGGGCCAGCGGCGTGCGCTCGCCCATGGCCATGGCTTCACCGGTGTACACGTCGAAGCTGGTGGCGGTGACGGCAACGTCGGCCACCGGCACCTGCCACGGGCCGACCATCTGGTCACGGGCCACGAGGCCGGTGATGGTACGGTCGCCAATGGTGATCAGAAAGCTTTTGCTGGCCACGGCCGGGTGGTGCAGCACGCGCTCGATGCTGTCGGCCAGCTCCAGCGCGCGCGGGTCGAAATCATCGCCCAGCTCGGCTTCACGAACCGCCGAACGGTGCATGCGCGGGGCCTTGCCCAGCAGCACTTCGAGCGGCATGTCCACCGGGCTGTTGCCGAAGTGGCTGTCGGTCACGGTCAGTTGCGGCTCGGCCGTGGCCTCGCCGACCACGGCAAACGGGCAACGCTCGCGTTCGCAGATAGCCTGGAAGCGCGCGAAATCTTCAGGGCCGACGGCGAGTACGTAGCGCTCCTGGGATTCGTTGCTCCAGATTTCGTGCGGGGCCATGCCCGGCTCGTCATTTGGAATGTTGCGCAGTTCGAAACGGCCGCCCCGCTCGCCATCGTTGACCAGTTCCGGGAAGGCGTTGGACAAGCCACCGGCGCCCACGTCGTGGATAAAGCTGATCGGGTTCTTGTCGCCCAACTGCCAGCAACGGTCGATGACTTCCTGGCAGCGACGTTCCATCTCCGGGTTTTCGCGCTGTACGGAAGCGAAGTCCAGGTCCGCCGAGCTGGTGCCGGTGGCCATGGAGGAAGCTGCACCGCCGCCCAGGCCGATCAGCATCGCCGGGCCGCCGAGCACGATCAGCTTGGAGCCGACCAGAATCTCGCCTTTCTTGACGTGTTCTTCACGGATGTTGCCCATGCCGCCGGCCAGCATGATCGGCTTGTGGTAGCCGCGCACTTCATCGCCACGCGGGGTGGTGATGGACTGTTCGAAGGTGCGGAAATAACCGGTGAGCGCCGGGCGCCCGAATTCGTTGTTGAACGCGGCGCCGCCCAGCGGGCCTTCGATCATGATGTCCAGCGCGGTGACGATGCGCTCAGGCTTGCCGTAGGGCACTTCCCAGGGCTGTTCGAAGCCCGGGATCTGCAGGTTGGACACGGTAAAACCGGTGAGGCCCGCCTTGGGCTTGGCGCCACGGCCGGTGGCGCCTTCGTCGCGGATTTCGCCGCCCGAACCGGTGGCGGCGCCCGGGAACGGGGCAATCGCGGTCGGGTGGTTGTGGGTCTCGACCTTCATCAGGATGTGCACCGGTTCCTGCACCGCGCCGTACTGGCGGGTCTCAGGGTCCGGGAAGAAGCGACCGGCGACCGAGCCGACGATCACCGAGGCGTTGTCCTTGTACGCCGACAGCACACCTTCGCTGTGCATCACGTAGGTGTTCTTGATCATGCCGAACAGGCTTTTTTCCTGGCTCTGGCCGTCAATGTCCCAACTGGCGTTGAAGATCTTGTGACGGCAATGCTCGGAGTTGGCCTGGGCGAACATCATCAGTTCGATGTCGTGGGGGTTGCGCTGCAGGCCGTTGAAGGCGTCGACCAGGTAGTCGATCTCATCTTCGGCGAGCGCCAGGCCCAGTTCGGTGTTGGCTTTCTCGAGGGCGGCGCGGCCACCGCCGAGCACGTCAATCGCGGTGAGCGGCTTGGGCTCGGCGTGGCTGAACAGGCCGGCGGCCTGTTCCAGCTGGCTGACGATGATCTGGGTCATGCGGTCGTGCAGGCTGCTGGCAATCAGCTCGGCTTCGGCGTCGCTGAACTGCCCGGCGACGTAGAAGGCGATGCCGCGTTCCAGGCGCTGG
Source organism: Pseudomonas sp. PvP025 (assembly GCF_017832155.1). Taxonomy (NCBI): domain Bacteria; kingdom Pseudomonadati; phylum Pseudomonadota; class Gammaproteobacteria; order Pseudomonadales; family Pseudomonadaceae; genus Pseudomonas; species Pseudomonas sp. PvP025. Next base: position 2,926,279 of record NZ_JAFIBJ010000001.1, read on the forward strand.
ATCTTGTCCAGGCCACAGTTGCGGGCGATGTCGCTGGCCTTGCTCGACCAGGGCGAGATGGTGCCGAACCGTGGCAGAACCAGGAACAAGCGCCCGGCGGGCTCTTGAACGGGAACGCTGGGACCGTACTTCAGAAGGCGTGCCAGCACTTGCTGTTCGTCGGCGGTCAAGACGCCGTTAACGTCGGCGAAATGAGCAAATTCAGCATACAGGCCTGTAACCGCTGGAACCTTCTGGCTCAGTTGCTCAAGGAGTTTGCTGTGGCGAAAGGCAGAAAGGGCAGGAGCGCCGCGCAGGATCAACATCTTCGGGACAGCCTCGGGAAGGGGGTGTGCTTTGAGGCCGTGCATTCTAGCGTAAACCTTCGCCAACGGCACCCGAAACGGCACCGCTGGCCGCCGCCGAACGTCAGTTGGCCGCGATTGCACCCTATCGGGGCAAAATCCCTGGCGTTGGGCGCAGTTATTTTAACCGTCACAATCGTGCGCCAACCCGCGTTTCTGCGGGCTGCAGCACAGTTTTTGCGGCGCTAGCAGACAAGTGCGCCGCTGTCGAGATATGGCGCCACGGGCCGTTTGCGTATACTGCGCAGATGTTCTCCCCAACTGCTTTGCGCCCGCGATGCGCCAAATGGCTGCTCGCAACCGGACTCTTCCTGATGCTCAGCGCCTGTGTTGACAAACCCAGCACGCTCGAACGAATCAAGGAGGATGGCGTATTGCGGGTGATCACCCGGAACAGCCCCGCTACTTATTTCCAGGACCGCAACGGTGAAACCGGTTTCGAGTACGAACTGGTCAAGCGCTTTGCCGATGACCTGGGCGTGAAGCTCGAGATCGAGACCGCCGACAACCTCGATGACCTGTTCGGCCAACTGGGCAAGCCCAACGGCCCGGTGCTCGCCGCCGCAGGCCTGGTGCGCAGCGAGCCGCGCCAGCAGCAGGTGCGCTTCTCCCATCCGTACCTGGAAGTGACCCCGCAGGTCATCTATCGCAATGGTCAGTCACGCCCGACCAACGCGGCGGACCTGGTGGGCAAGAAGATCATGGTGCTCAAGGGCAGCACCCACGCCGAACAACTGGCGGCGCTGAAAAAACAGAACCCTGCCATCGAATATGAAGAATCCGACGCCGTCGAGGTGGTCGACCTGTTGCGCATGGTGGACGAGGGGCAAATCGACCTGACCCTGGTGGACTCCAACGAAGTGGCGATGAACCAGGTGTACTTCCCCAATGTGCGCGTGGCCTTCGACCTTGGCGATGCCAGCAACCAGAGCTGGGCCGTGGCCGCAGGCACCGACAACAGCCTGCTTAACGAGATCAACAGCTACCTCGACAAGGTGGAAAAGAACGGCACCCTGCAGCGTCTCAAAGACCGTTATTACGGGCATGTGGATGTACTCGGCTATGTCGGCGCCTACACCTTCGCCCAGCACTTGCAGCAACGCCTGCCCAAATACGAGAAACACTTCCGGGCCTATGCCAAGGAAGAAAAGGTCGACTGGCGGCTATTGGCGGCCATCGGCTATCAGGAATCGCTGTGGCAGCCGGCCGTCACCTCCAAAACCGGCGTGCGCGGCCTGATGATGCTGACGCAGAACACGGCCCAGGCGATGGGCGTGTCCAACCGCCTGGACGCCAAACAGAGCATCATGGGCGGCGCCAAGTACCTGGCCCGGATCAAGGATGAGCTGGACGACAAGATCGCCGAGCCGGACCGTACCTGGTTCGCCCTCGCCGCCTATAACGTGGGCACCGGCCACCTGGATGACGCGCGGATCCTGGCGAAGAAGGAAGGCCTGAACCCGAACAAGTGGCTGGACGTGAAAAAAATGCTGCCGCGCCTGGCGCAAAAGCAGTGGTACAGCAAGACCCGCTACGGTTATGCCCGCGGCGGTGAACCGGTGCACTTCGTGGCGAACATCCGGCGTTACTACGACATCCTCACCTGGGTGACCCAGCCGCAGCTTGAGGGCAACCAGGTGGTGGAAGGCGACCTGCATGTGCCGGGCGTGGACAAGAGCAAGCCGCCGGAAGACAACCCCAAACTCTGAGCACAGTACAAAACCAATGTGGGAGGGGGCTTGCTCCCTCCCACACTTGGATCTCCATTGCTGGCTGGATCTGCATTCGGGCTTAAAGGCCGGTGATCAGGTGTACGACACCGTCTGACAACACCACCGCTGGCACCCCTGCTGCCTTTAACGCCGCCTCATCCAACCGCCCCGCCTCCTGCAGTTGCACCCTCACCCGCGTCAGCGCCACCCGTTGCTGCGACTTGAGGTTATCGGCCCCGCCCAATGCACTCAGCACCTCGGCCGACAACAGCCCCGGTACCGGCGCGGCGTCCGTCTCGGCGATCAGGTCCGGGGTCAGCGCCTTCCAGAACGCCTGCTTCAGTTTATCCAACATGCTCAGTTCTCCCGCACAGGTGAGGTGTCGACGCTGTCCGCGTGAAATTGGCGCAGGGCCTCGCGCACATGGGCGGCCTCTTCCAGGCCCAGCACTTGGCGGGCGATAAGCTGGCAGTCGGTCAGCGCCCGCTCACGCACCGTGGCCTTGATGGTGGGAATAAGCGGCACGCTGACCGACAGCTCGTCCACCCCCAGGCCGATCAACAGCGGCACCGCCAACACTTCGGACGCCAATGCGCCGCACACGCCTACCCACTTGCCGTGGGCATGGGCGGCCTTGACGGTGCTGGCGATCAGGCGCAGCACTGCCGGGTGAAAGCTGTCGGCCTGGCGGGCCAGCCGGGGGTGGTCGCGGTCCATGGCCAGGGTGTACTGGGTCAGGTCGTTGGTGCCGATGGAGAAAAAATCCACATGCGGCGCAAACACATCCGCCATCAGCGCGGCGGACGGCACTTCGATCATGATGCCCAGCTTGGGCAACTCACTCAGGCCCAGCGCCTGCGCCTCCTCCTCCAGCATCTTGCGCGCCAGGTGCAGCTCCGACAGCAGGCTGACCATCGGCAACATGATATGCAGCCGCGCCAGCCCGGCACTGGCGAGGATCGCTCGGAACTGTTCGCGCAACAGCTCGGGACGCTCCAGGCACAGGCGAATGCCGCGTAAACCCAGAAACGGATTGGCCTCGGCTTCCATTGGCACATAGGCCAGCGGTTTGTCGCCGCCAACGTCAAGGGTGCGCACCACCAGGCTGCGCTCGGAACCCAGGGCACGGGCGATGGCGCTGTAGGTGTCCGCCTGTTCCTCGGGGCCGGGCGCGCGGTTGCGGTCCAGGTAGAGAAACTCCGAGCGCAGCAGGCCGACGCCCTCGCCGCCCAGCGTCAGGGACTGCTGTACCTCCTGCAACGAGGCGACGTTGGCGGTGATGTCGATGCGGTGCCCATCACGTGTTGTGGCAGGCGCTGACGCCTGCGCCATGTCCCGCTCACGCCGCTGCAGTTGCTGTTCGCGCTCGGTTTGCAGTGCTTCGATTTCGGCCAGGTCAGGCGCCAGGTGCAACTCGCCCTTGTCGGCGTCGAGCAACACCTGCATGCCGTTGGCCAGGGCCAGCACCTGCATCGGCACGCCACACAGTGACGGCAGGCCAAGGGCGCGGGCCAGGATCGCGACATGGCTGGTGGCACCGCCGCCGACGGTGACAAAACCCAGCACTTTGCCGGTATCCAGGCTGGCGGTTTGCGACGGGGTGAGCTGCTCGGCGATCAGGATGGCGCGCTCGGGCAATTCCCAGGCGCTGTCCTGAACGCCCAGAATCAGCTTCAGCACACGCCGGCCGACATCGGCCAGGTCCGTCGCCCGCTCGGCGAGCAGCGCATTGCCCATGCCGAGGAACAGTCTGGCGGTTGAGGTGGTGGCGTAGTTCCAGGCGTACGCGGCGCTTTTGCCCTTGGTGAGCAGACCATGGGCCTGCTCCAGCAGGGTGGGGTCGTCGAGCAGTTCCTGATGGGCGCGGAAAATCTGCGCCTGGGCACTGCCGGCCGCCTTGTCCTGGAGCGCCTGCAAGGCTTCGGCGGCGGCCAGCAGCGCACGGGTGAGCGTTGCGTGTTCGGCCGAGGTGCCGGCGCCGTTTTCGGTGATGTGCAGCGCCGGTTCAGCCACTTGAAACACTTGGCCAAACGCCGAACCCGGTGACGCGCACACGCCGCGCAGCAAGGTCGCCGACGCATCGGGCGTGGCCGCTTGCGCTGGCTGCGGCGCAGTCTTGACGGTCTCGCCGCAACCCTGCGCCAACAAGGTGACCAACGCCTTGATCGCCGCGTCGGCATCCTCCCCTGTCGCGCTGACCTGCAAGGTATCGCCCTGCACGGTTTGCAGCGCCATGATCGCGACCAGGGACTTGGCGTTGGCGCTTTGGGTTTGCTTGTGCAAGTGAACGGTGGCCTTGAAGCCTTTGGCCGTCTGCGCCAGCACCGCCGCCGGGCGCGCGTGCAGACCGTTGGCATTGGGCAGGGCCAGCGGCTCGGAGAACACGGCATTGCCCTCGTCCCTGCCGATTACCTCATCTGCGTCGGCGGGCGACACCTGCATCAGTGGCTGTCCCACCGCGACCGTGTCGGCGTCCGGCGCCAGCAGCACAAACGGCTCGCCGCTCGCCACCAGCACCAGCGTGAGCAAACTGCGGGCATTGAGCGCCACGTAATCGGCATCGAACTCGATCAGTGCTTGCCCGGCCTCCACCCGCTGGCCCTCCACGACCAACCGGGTGAAACCCTTCCCGGCCAGGTGCACCGTGTCCAGGCCAATATGCATCAGTACCTGCACACCGTTGTCGTCGGTGACGCTGACGGCGTGCCCGGTGTCCTGGATATTGCTGATGACCCCGGCGAACGGCGCGCAGAGGGTTTGCGAAGTAGGGTCGATGCACAGCCCATCGCCAATCATGCGGCTGGAAAATACCGGGTCGGGTACCTGCTCCAGCGCCAGCAGCACCCCGGACAGGGGCGCCAGCAGTTCCAGGGGTTTGGATAGGGTCATGCCTTCACCTGTTGTTTTTTGAGTGGGTCCGCGTTCATTTCCACCAGTATTCAACCTGCACCCCCACGTTCGAACCATGCTGCGCGCTGCCGTAGGCACCGGTGTCGGACAACGCCGAACCGGCCGCCAGTTCATTCGCCGCACGCTTGGCCGCCGCGTTCCAGGTCGCATACGTGTAGTACAAACGCACCTCCGGCCGCGCCCAGAATTCCGGGCCCTTGGGCGACCAGGTCGGGGCGAAGGTGAATTTGCTCAGCTTGCGCGTCCCGCCGGCGGCGTCGACCTGATCATGGCCGAGTTCGGTGACCAGTTTGAATTGTTCAGTGAGCGCATACGCGGGGCGCACGCCGATGGACATCCAGGTCTGGTCCTGGCTGCCGGGGCGAATGTCCTTCTGGTACACCGCCTCGACCTGCCCACCGAAACGCGGAGTCACCTGCCAGTCGAAGAACTCGACGGCGCGGTAACTTTTGCTGCTCTTGTCGAGAAAGGTGTTGCCGGTGTAGCCCAGGCCCGTGCCGGGGCCTTCGCCGTATTGCAGGGCTAATTTGTTCTTGCCGCCCAGAAAGCCCGTTTGCACATGCTGCGCCGTCAAGGCCCAGCCGCTGTTGGTGTCGCGCCCACCGGCCCTGGCGATGTAACTCAAGCCCAACTCCAGCTCGCCGCCGGGATTGGTGTTGAAGCCGGCGACGTTGAAGTCGTGGCGGGTGGCGTATTCCTTCTGGTACAGGTTGTCCTTGCGCGACAGCGCGTAGCTGTACTTGAGGCCGCCGATCAGCACGTCCTCGATACCGCCGCCGGTGGCGCTCTGGTTCCAGTAGTAGAAGTCGGAAATATGGATGTCGTTACGTTTGTAGTAACGCCGCCCGGCCCACAGTGATCCGCCGTTAAGGGCGGGCAGGTTGGACCACTGCGCATACAACTGCGGCATGCGCGCCGAGCCGTTGTCTTCGCCCTGAAACGTGAGGGCGCGGTCATATTTGTTGTACAGCGACGCCATCGCATCGACGCTGAGCACCGAGCCATCGTCGAAGGTCAGCAGGTCCTGGCGCAGTTCCAGTTCGCCGTATTGCTCGCATTCGTTGCCCAAGCGGTATTTGGTCTGCGCACCCGGCAGTTGGAAGCATTGCTGCTTGCCACTGCCCGTAGACGTCCCCACGCCACTGCGCAAATAACCGGAAAATTCCAGCGCCTCGGCGCCGAACGGCAGGCCCAGACAGGAAGCAACGAGGCCCAGCTTTATGGTTGTTTTCATGACGCACTCCACTCATTTTTTATTATGGTTTTGAAGCGCCCCCGCATGCCCATGCAGGGGTTACAACGAGGCTGATTCCTTGAGGTGCAGCACAAAGGATTCATAAGGACGCAACGCCACAGAGCCCGTAAGCGCCGGGCAATCGGGGTAGTTGCTGATCAGCAGGCGTTGCTCGCACGCCGCATTGATCACGTACTCAGGCAACTGGATGTCGCAGGGCTGGCCGTAAAAATTGTTGACCACCAGCAGGCGTTCGCCGTGGCCTTCGCGCAGGTAGGCCCAGACTTGCCGATGGCCTTGCAGCAACTCGCAGTAAACGCCTTCCTGGATCAGCGGTTCGCGGCGGCGCAAGGCGATGAGTGCGCGGTAATGATGCAGCACCGAGTGCGGGTCATCCCGCTGGCAGTCGACGTTGATCTGCGCCGCATTGGCCGGGATGCCGATCCACGGTTCGCCGCTGCTGAAGCCGGCGTTCGCCGCGCTGCTCCATTGCATTGGCGTGCGCCCGTTATCGCGGGACTTTTGCATGATCGCCGCCATGCTCGACGCCTCGGACTCACCGGCGTCACGCTTGAGGCGGAAGATATTCAGGGTCTCCACATCGCGATACTGCTCGATCCGGTCGAACCCCGGATTGGTCATGCCCAGCTCTTCGCCCTGGTACACAAACGGCGTGCCCTGCAAAAAGTGCAGCGCGGTGGCGAGCATCCTCGCCGAGACCACGCGATGTTCGCCGTCGTCACCAAAGCGCGAGACCACCCGCGGCTGATCATGGTTACACCAGAACAGCGCGTTCCAGCCGCCGCCGGCCTGCATGCCCAGTTGCCAGTCGGAGAAAATGCGCTTGAGCTGCAAAAAATCGAAGTCGGCCTGCACCCACTTCTGCAGGTTGGGGTAGTCGACTTTCAGGTGATGAAAATTGAAGGTCATCGACAGTTCTTTCGACTCCGGCCGCGAGTAGCGGATGCAGTGCTCGAGGCTGGTGGATGACATCTCGCCGACGTTGATCAGGTCGTGGCCTTCGAAGACTTCGCGGTGCATTTCCTGCAGGTACTGGTGCACGTTCGGGCCGTCGGTGTAGAAGCGCCGGCCGTCGCTGCTGTCTTCGGGGAAGTCGGCGGGCTTGGAGATCAGGTTGATCACGTCCAGGCGGAAACCGCCCACGCCCTTGTCGCGCCAGAAGCGCATCAGCTTGAACACCTCGGCGCGCACTTTGGGGTTGTCCCAATTGAGGTCGGCCTGGGTGTGGTCGAACAGGTGCAGGTAGTACTGCCCGGTCTGCGCCTCGTACTCCCAGGCCGAGCCGCCGAACTTGGATTCCCAATTGTTCGGCTGGTCGCGCCAGATGTAGAAGTCGCGGTACGGATTGTCGAGGCTGCTGCGCGCCTGCTGGAACCATTCGTGCTCGATGGAGGTGTGGTTGACCACGATATCGAGCATCAACTTGATGCCGCGTTTGGCCGCTTCGCCGATCAGCAGCTCGCAGTCGGCCATGGTTCCGTAGCTGGGGTCGATGGCGTAGTAATCGCTGATGTCGTAGCCATTGTCGCGTTGCGGCGAGCGCAGGAATGGGGTGATCCACAGGCAGTCGACGCCCAGCCACTGGAGGTAATCGAGCTTGTCCACGATGCCGAGCAGGTCCCCGGTGGCGTTACCCGCGTGGCTGTGGAAGCTTTTGGGGTAGATCTGATAGATCACCGAGTGTTGCCAGTTTTGCATGGTGGGTTCCTTCAGTAGAATTTTGTGCCGTAGATGAGGGACTCATTGGGAGCAAGCCCCCTCCCACACTTGAACTGCATTCCAACTGTGGGAGGGGGCTTGCTCCCGATAGCGGCAGGTCAGGCAACCCTGTACCCGGGCCGAACGATCTTCATGCTCAACACGCAGGTCAAAACAAACGGCACGACCATCGCGATCACCATGCCCACCACAAACACCGGGATGGCACTCGGCACGATCGAGATAAACCCGGGCAACCCGCCCACGCCGATGGCCGACGCCTGGACCTTGTTCAGCGCGAGGAAAATGCTGCCCAGGGCCGAGCCCAGCAGCGCTGCATAGAACGGAAACTTGAAGCGCAGGTTCACACCGAACATCGCCGGCTCCGTGATGCCGAAGTAGGCGGAAATCGCCGAGGTCGAGGCCATGCTTTTGTCTCGCGCGTTGCGGGTCATGTAGAACACGGCCAGCGCGGCGCTGCCCTGGGCCAGGTTGGACATGACGATCATCGGCCAGATAAAGGTGCCGCCCTGGGTGGAGATAAGCTGCAGGTCGACGGCGAGAAACATGTGGTGCATGCCGGTGATCACCAGCGGCGCATAGAGCAGGCCGAAAATCGCGCCGCCGAGCATGGGCGCGATCTCGAACAGGGTGACCAGGCCTTCGGTGATCAGGATGCCGAGGTGACGCGTCACCGGGCCGATGATCGCCAGGGCCAGCACGCCGGTCACCACGATGGTGGTGATCGGCACCACCAGCAGTTGAATGGCATTCGGCACCCGCGCGCGCAGCCATTTTTCGATCACGCTCATCACAAAGGCCGCCATCAGGATCGGCAGAATCTGCCCCTGGTAACCGACCTTTTCGATCCGGAACCAGCCGAAAATATCGAAGTACGGCAGGCTCTGGCCGTCGAGCCCGGCGACGGCCTTGCCGTAGTTCCAGGCGTTGAGCAGATCGGGATGCACCAGCATCAGGCCGAGCACGATGCCGAGAATTTCACTGCCGCCGAACCGCTTGGCCGCCGACCAGCCGACCAGCGCCGGCAAGAACACGAACGAGGTGTTGGCCATCAGGTTGATCAGGCTCCACAGCCCGTCCAGGTTCGGGTAGGCCTCGAGCAGGGTCTGGCCCTCGATGAACATGCCCTTGGCGCCCATCAGGTTGTTAATGCCCATCAGCAGACCGGCGATGATCAGCGCAGGCAGGATCGGCATGAACACATCGGAGAACACCCGCACCAGACGCTGCATGGGGTTGGTCTTGTCGCCGCCGGCCTTCTTCACGTCGGCGATGGTCGACGCCGCCAGGCCGGTCAGTTCGCGCAGGGCGGCGTAGACCTTTTCCACTTCGCCGGGGCCGATCACCACCTGGAACAGGCCGCCGGTGAAGAACGACCCCTTGACCAGATCGACCTGGTTCAAGGCGCTGACCTTGACCAGGGCGGGGTCCTTGAGCGCCAGGCGCAGGCGCGTCACACAGTGGGCGGCTTGCTCAAGATTGTCGCGCCCGCCGAGGTTGTCGAGGATCTCGCGGGCGATGCTGGAATAGTCGTGGCTCATGCTTGTGGTATCCACTTTGATTTTTTTATTGGGGGGCAGCCATTGGCAGCACGCCGAGAACAAACCTACTCGTACAGACGAGTTATAGCAATAACTCGTCTGTACGAGTTACATAATGTTTGATTTTCCGAATTTGTAGTCAGGCATTTCTGATCATCCGCCCGCGCCCAATGGACAAACCCCACCTCTGCCACTAAGGTTCCTGCCTTGAACGCGCCGTTCATCTTCATAAAGCCGGCACAGAGCCATCCCCATGAGCAAATACAACCAGATCTATACGGATCTGCTTGCCAGCATCACCACCGAACGCCTGCAGCGCGGCACGCGCCTTCCCTCCGAAACCGAATTGATGGACAGCTACCAGGCCAGCCGAGGTACCGTGCGCCGCGCCATCGAGCAATTGCAGGAGCGCGGATTCGCGCAAAAAATCCACGGCAAGGGCACGTTCGTGCTCTCGCCCAACCCCATCGAGTTTCAACTGGGCGGCATCGTCAGCTTCCATGAAACCCACGCCGATCTGGGCGATGACGTGCACACCGACGTCGTCGAGTTCACCCAGTTGCCGCTTGAAGGCTCACTGCTGCAACACTTCGAAGCCGAACCCGGCACGTTGATCACCCGCATCAAACGGGTACGGCGCATCGGCGGCAAACGGGTGATCCTCGATATCAACCACTTCATCGCCGACCTGATCCCGGGGCTGGATCGCTCGATTGCCGAACAGTCGATCTATGCGTTTATCGAAGAAAAGTTACAGCTGCAGATCAGCTACGCGCAGCGCACCATCGAAGCCCTGCCCCGCAGCAAGGACGACCAGGCGCACCTGGACCTTGATGGGCAGAGTCATGTGATTGTGGTGAGTAACCAGACGTTTTTGCAGGATGGGCGGCAGTTTGAGTACACCGAGTCGCGGCATACGTTGGATAAGTTTTATTTTTCGGATGTGGCGCGGCGGTGAGCGTAACCCGGGAGGATCACTGCACTGCGATACTCTTCGCCAGTCCTGCTGCCCAGGCAGCGCTCATCCTCTCCCCTACCACCTCGAACTCTGGGTGAGTGCGTCGGTATTCGGAAAGCTCCGACATCGCGCGGGTCATGCCGTCATGCACCCTGGCCAACAGTTGGTTGCACCGAGACTCTGTCAGCCCGCACGAACTTCGCCCGAACTGGACCAGCATCTTGCGCTTTGGCCAGGCCTTGGAACCGCCGAGCAGCAACCCCATGATGTCGTTGTTGCTGTACACCGTGGTGGTCACCAGATCGTAAGCAGGGGCGAGCCAAACGTCCGCGTCCTCGGCGCAATTCTCATACAACAGACCGAAGTTTTTCAGGGGCGCATCGCCGTTCTGGATCCCGGCAGAAAGCGCCACCATCAGAAAGAAATCTTCCAGTGCCCTGGTGACACGACTGGGCGTGACAAATGACCTGATCAGCTTCGCACACCCCTGATAGCTGCCGTCGTATTTCCTGGCGGTTCCCCATCCCGATAGAACGCACATGTCCTCAAATCCGAGGTAGGCGCTTGCACCAATGTCGAACCGTTTCACCACCAGGAACTTCCCCTGCTGGCTGAGCTGAAACTCAGGCACCTCCAGGCCGCAATGAAACGCGGCCCGCATGCAGAAAAACTCATTGGCAGCCAATTGTGAAAAGTCAGATTCATTGAACGCCTTCACCAGATGCGTGGCGCCCTTGTGCGTGAGACGCTCAATGCCAGAGGTTGTATCGTCAAAATCACGTACCAGCACCTTGGGTTGAACACCCGACACCCCGGAATAGGCCGCATAGGTTTTCAGAAGATCATCAAACAGGTCTTTCGCCCCGTCATAGACCAGCAACTCTGAGAGCTTGACCCCAGGCAGAGACTCGTCACCCGCACCGTGGGCAACGCTGATACGACCAAGCTGGTGCGGACCCACGATACCCAGCAGGGTAAAGTCGTCAAAGCCGCGTACCGACTTGTTGAAACGTCGCACAAGTTCGTTCTTGAGATGCCCTTCGGGGATATGCATCTCGAACAACGGGTGGACTCCATACTTCCAGTTGTAGCTCTCCAAGCGCACGGGCATGGTCAAGGAAACAGCATTCTCTTGAGCAACCTCTTCGTTATACGAGAACACTGAATCACGCCGGTCTTCTTCACCGCGCCCGAGCGTTCCAGCAGACATGCCACCAGCGCCGATATACAACCGGTCACGTTGACTAGTCATGGATGCCCCCTGATTTCAGTTCATCGAGAGTCTTGCGATGATGCCTTGGTACGGCAGTCAACTCATAGCCCAATCCCTCCAGGATCGCCGCGACCTTACGAATCCCGACTTCCGGGATGGTGTCGTTCTCGATTCCCGAGATAGTGGCGCGACTCATGCCGTGCCGCTGCGCGAGTTGGGCCTGTGAAAGACCGGCGGCCTTGCGCAGACTTTTGATCAGCGTACCTAAATCGGCCATATCAAAATGCATCCCATACAATGCAAAAATAAAAAATAGCGAGTTAATGCACTATATACGATGCAAAAAACTTCGAATAGCGCTTTATGTTGATACGCTTCTCGATTGAAGGCTGACATCCCGAAAATACAAAACCCCGGTACCAGGCCGCAATGCTGTTCACTTAAGAAAAAACGGCGCTTACCCCGAAATGGGAAAGCGCCGTTTTCTTGAGCTTCACCTCAGTACCAAAGATCAAAAACCTTCGGTCTGTGGCTTAAGTGAACAGCATTGCGGCACCAGACCGGGGTTTTGTCATCAACACTCACCTGCTAGCGCAGGATCATTTCCACTCTATTATCAATGGAAGATTAAATCCCATTTAAATCAACCAGTTATAAATAAATAAAATTCACACACCATGAAATATACCATCCAGTGTATGAATGATGCTCGCACGTCTCCAAATCAGAAACGCCGGTCGATTGGCAAGGCTCATGATCACCCTTCAACGTCCGACAGCCCAAGCACATGCCGGGCTGGCAGTTCGAGCTGAAATTCAGTTAGTGTTCTGACCTGATTTTTTGAAAAGCAGGGAGCTAAGCATGTCATTTGATGCATTTATGAAGGTTGATGGGGTTGAGGGTGAGTCGCTGGACGATGGGCACAAAGGTTGGATTGAGCTGCTTTCCTATCACTACGACGCCATGCAGTCCATCAGTCAGACAGCCAGCTCCAGTGGCGGTGCTACCGCTGGAGGTGTTTCCCTCGGGGATTTTCAGATCAGCAAGTACATTGACCGTGCCACTCCTAAGATATTTGAGCTTTGCTGCACAGGCTCGCATATCAAAACCGTGACAATTCGAGTCCATCGGGCAGGAACAGAAAAATTCAAGTATTTGGACATCGTGCTTGAAGAGGTGCTGATCGCATTGGTCAGCGGACAAGGCGCAGAAAACTCCGGCTTCCCTGTCGAAGTCGTAACCCTGAATTACGGGCGCATTAAATTCGAATACACGCAGCAAAGACGTTCAGATGGCGGCAGTGCCGGTATCGTCTCGGGCGGTTGGGACCGGACCGCTAAAAAGCCTTTTGCGTAAGGAAACGCGTCATGTCTGACTTTGAGGATGGAGATTTTCGCGTTGCCCTCAGCTTCGCACAACTAGCTGCTATCTTAACGCAAGAGTCGCTTACGCCTGCGGAGATAAGGTCAAATCGTATATTTGGAAGCCTTCGGCTGGTCGGCGGAATCATTGAACTTGCTGGTTCTGGCGTATTATGTGCATTACCTGAGCCAACGATGATTTCAAAAGTCGGGTGCGTGGCCATGGGCGTTCATGCATCTGACCAGCTTTCTGCAGCTACCACGCAAATCGTTACGGGCAGGCAAACCGATTCATATGCATTCAAAGCCGGGGCAACTGTTGCAGAGGTATTGGGGGCTTCAAGAACAACTGGTCAAGTAATTGGCTTGGCCACCGAGTTTGCGGTTCCTCTTACCACTGCTTCGCTTTATAACGCTTTTCGAGCTTCATCAGTAAGAGCAGGACGCATATCCGTTATTACTAGTGAAAAACCACTTCAAGCGCCTAAAAAACTGGGCGGTGGGCATACAATCTTAAAGCACGTCGATAAAAATATAGAAAATTTGAAAACACGATTTGCATCAAAAAAAGTTCACATCTCATCTACATTTTATGATCTAGAAACGGCAGAGTGGGCGGTAAGCCAAGTTCTACAAAGAAACAGACTTAAAATATTAATGCAATCTAAAGCCAGGCTTATCCTTAAAGAAAAGCGACTTGAGCTTTCGACAACTTTGGAAAAACCCATTGGCTGGGGTATAAAAAGAGAAGCGCCCAACACCACAATAAACATGTCAAAAGTAACAGTAGTGATTAAATTTGTTGAGTACAACCATATGCCATACTTCATAGTAACTGCCTTTCCATCAATATGAGACTAGAGTTATGGCATACGGGTTAATAATTGACTTCATTTATGATGTGGGTGAGGGTGTCGGGGAGTTCCTACCAGATGATGAGAAGGCGCAGTTTACGCCTTTGAGCCTGGACCAAATAGTTAAGAGCTACATTGATGAACGCAACCTGCTTAATGTCTTCTTCCTAAAGAGACAAATCAAAAGATATATCAAAAATCACATGACCTCGGAAGGTTTGGAATATGTAGACCCCCCGTTCGGGCAAGAAACATCTTTCGTTGAAGATTATTTTGATGGAGATCTGCATGTATTTTTAACGAATGTTGTAAGTTTGTTTGATAAAGAATACGAAGTCCGCGCACAAAAATTTTTATCAAAATTTACAAGGCAGGGTTGAGAAAGTGTTCCATACCGGCAATTCAGCTCCTGACCACATCTGCAAAATTAACACTCTCGATACCATGCCGGCATTACTAATGCCGAACATGGTATCGAGGCACTTCTCTGCTGATACCAACCATGCGCACCATGAAAAACGAGATTGATGACCTAGTAAGCATCACTATCTAGTTTTATTTTTCACAAAAAATCAAATAGATGACAATAAGCCCTACTCCCACTCTATTATCAATAGGCACATATAAACCCTTGGAACCGCACTTTTTAAAGAAAATTCTATTTCGAGACCATGAGAAATACCATACGGGAAACTCTCTTGAGGGTGATATCGCTAGGAAACACCTACCCAGGGCAACGCCGGTATAAAGCTGCCGCATCAACACCGGAATCCGGAGAACATCAGCCCATAATCGAATCGGGCGACCGATTGGGATATCGTCTCATCCAAGCTGTGGGAGGCCAGGAAGCGGACGGGTTGAGCGGATACGGCTTGGGCCTTAACAGCGCAGCGCAAATGCTGCAGCGTCCTCTGCGCCGTGAACCTCAGCGTCAAGCAGGCGCTCGTAGACCGTCATCGCACGAGTTTTGATCTCTATTGGTGAACGCTGAAGTGCAATCACAAGCCCTATAAATTCGCCGTCGTACAACCCTCCAATGGTCCTATCTGGCGATGTACGTGCAAGCTCAGTTGCAGCCTCTGCGATTTCAAGCACCAGCATTTCAAAGCCTGGATAAAGCAACAGGTGCTGAAGCGAGCGTACAAACAGCAGCCCCATCGATTCTCTGAGCAGATCAATATTTACTGCAACAGAAGCCAGCAGGGCTCGCGTCATCTCATCGGGAGGTAATCGCTCGCCACGATCTACAGCTGTAGATAGAGCATGAGCCTCGAACCCACTGACAATGCTGGCGACATAAATGAGGTAGGCATGCGAGCGGCTTCGAATATCGAGATCAAGTTCACCCCACCCCGCTGCAGCCGCAAATAACACGCCAGACCTGGCAGAAATATCATTCCCGGCCATCACCGCTTCGACTATCTCGCCCATCCCACAAGAAGCAGCGCTATCGACAATCACGCTAGCAGCAGAGAACTCACCACCAATCTGCCTAAGCTTATGATCTCTATGACTGAGCCAGAAGTTGACAATTTCCTGCTGTACGCTCGTATGCATGCGAACGCGCAGGCGCCACAACGACTGGACTACAGCTGCATCTTCAAACGCCGCTGGAAACCTCCGCCAAATCGCCTCAATCAGTTCGCCCACTCTTGCCGCGTCCGCCCACCAAAGTTCATGCGACCTGAACATTAGGATCGCACTCCAAACCTCGGGATCTTCAGGATGAGTAACGTGTAGCTCCAATTCCGCGAGCCAACCATCACAATCCACGCCGTCACGATGGAGATATCCCGCTGCGATCGCTGACAGCAGGGTGAAATTGCGCTGAGGGAGAAAATGCAGCCCGCCGCCCCGGCCGAATAGCATGGCCTCAGGGCGTTGATCTGGTTTCTCATTCCGCTCACGATTGGATTTGTTTAACTCGGCATGACGTACTGTTTCTGCAGCCAGCACATTGGGGTCGCGCTGCAGCCAGCCCTTGAGCAACTCGATGTCACGACCCTCAAGACCTTTCAGGCGTTTAGCGAGTACCTCCATGGCGCTGGCAACATCGTGGCGAAAGCTAGTCGACGAAAAACCACGGGATTGGGCATCCCAAATCAAAGTTTTTTGTGTCTGAGCGTCAACTGCCTCAACCGCCGACAACTCCCTAATCGCGGCGCCCGTAACCCGCTCGTGCAGACCTGGTTGTAAACGCGGAATGATACGAAGAACACGATCTGGGAACGACTTCGCAAACGCGGCAAAAGCCCGAGACAACTCAGTAACACCGCCCTTCAGCCAGTGTTTCGGGTGCTCATGACGGCCAGTATGGTCGTTTACTGCAACGAACATTTTGATAATCGCATCGTCACTGGCTTTCGCCATCTGATCGTGGCTCATGGGTGATCCAACGAACTGCGCCATCCTCCGACCGCCACGCTTTGCTTTTAGCGTGGGCTGTTCGACCTGCCACTCCTCAACTTGCCTACGACGACGGGGCGTCAGCACGTGCACAGGTAGTTCGGCAAGTAAACGCAACCTCCGCTCATCAGACCAACGGAGCAATTGCCTTCTATGGGCAGGATCTTGCTCTTCCTGTAATTCTTCCCCCCAAGGCTCCCAAGCCTCGATGTAATCGCGAATCCGCTCAATATCAGCGAGAGAGAGGTAGGGAGTGATCTGGGCAATCAGTGTGCTTGACGACCAACCGCAGATCACGTGGCCGACACTTCTTTCATCGTCGAACGTGTCGCTACCTAGATGAAGACGCCGCTGATCGGCCAGGAGAAACGCGAACGCATACTCAGCAAATACAACCGAGTTCGCCGCCAGGGTATCGGCCACTAGCGACTGGACCTCGTCAATTTCTACAGCAACAAAAGTAGCAAGCAAGGTGCGCACACCTGGCGGGTCAGAAACTGCTGACTCTTCGAGCACACTCCGCAGAAGCTGCGTCAAATGCCCCTCGCCAGAATCATATTTCCAATCGTATGGACCAGATATCGATTGCGGATACCGATGCCCGGGCCGCCCATCACCAACCTCTCGCGATACCACCCCGACAAACCAAGGCAGGAGTCGTTCGGCACAATAGAGCGGTGCGGCTGCCGCAATCTTTTCAACACCATACACCTTGATGCCATTGTGCCGATCCGCAGGCTGCTGCTCAGCCCAAAATGAGATGAGATCCAAAGCAACGCGGGTATTACCGTTCTCATGCAAAGTCTTGGCGTAATGGGATATCGCCCAATCTGCCAACGTCGTTCGATTAAAGATCGTACGGACATGGGCGATTGCACGGTCGGTCGCAATACCAGAACGCTCAAAGAGACTAAACACGTCTCCGTCATGTGAAGTATCCGACCAATAGCGGTCGACCAGATCCATAACTTGGCTCGAGTCCTCAGCAACTTCTCGAACGAGCAGCATGGTCGCATTCCAGCGATGCTTTTCGTCCTGTAGAAGAAAAGGAAGGAGCGGCAGTATCCCTGACCTCCAGCATGGCCATCTTATCGCTACCTGCCTGAATGCCCGATTCGCAAGTGCATGATCGTTACGCGCCATCCAATCGACCCAAGCAATATCACTTACGCTCGGATCATCAGCACTCGCCAAATAATCGGCCACAAGATGGCGCAGATGTCTGCGTGTCTTGGGGTTTGGTAGCAACAAGCGAATAGACACCTCATAGGAAGCCATATCAACCCGTCGCATATGCTCAAGGCCGCGCAAAACTGTTCCCCGCGCAAATAACCCTTCCTGGCGACTCCATGCGTAATCAGCCAACTCCTGTGCGGTTCGGAGTGTCTTAGCCTGGAAATCATCGAGCCATGACTGATGACTGAATCCAATGCTGGCGTCTTCACGGATGACGATGCCAATCGACTCGGCCCAACGCAGCATCTCGCTGTAGTCCGGGTCATAGTAAGCGGCCGGCCGCCAGAGGCTCTCATACTGCGTCATGTCAGCCGCGAGCTGGCGCAAGAACGCCAGACACGAAGCACGCGCGGGCCCTACAGGTAGTTTTTTGTCGAGCCATCGATCAAGTAAGTTTGCTGCCGTAAAATCCGCAGGACTCAAGCCAGATTTGGCAAGATCAACGTATATACCGAGAGCAAAAGGTGTACGCAGCGCCTCTTTGAGACTATCCGGCACGACACTGGAGTCGATACCGAGCTCACCAAGCAGTGTGGATATCCGCTCGAACGGAGGAAGAGTAAGTAGTAATTCATCCGCATCAAGCAACCTAAATCGAGCGTCGAACTTCGCCTCAAATGGTCGCGAAGAAACGATGACGTGAATGGGAAGTTTATTACCCTCTTGACCGTCTGCCTCCTGTAGCCGAGACGCAAGACGAAGTAAGACCTGCATGCGCTGTGAACTCTGGTCCATCACTTCACTGACAGCGTCAAGCTGATCAATGATCAGCACAACCGGGGCTTCAACCGCCAGCGAGAGAAGCTCCTGTTCGATATCACCTGACATACCAAGATCGCGAGCGAGGTCGACGAAATTCACAATATTAGGGCTAAGCATGTCGGCCTTTATCGCTAGCACAATCTGGCCGCGGGCTTTGAGGGCACAATACAGCTCAGCGAGAAGTGCTGACTTCCCAGTCCCTGCTCCTCCCACGACCAGCGTGGAGCCTGAAGGATGCCGATTGATCCGCTGGATCAGATCGTCGAACTCTGGTCGCTCTATATGCTGCCCCCAAATCAGTTGAGGCCAGTCGGCCAGACCGCGCGACCCGCGCGTGATGTCTTCCTCAACATCAGCTCTGGTGAATGTTTGTGTGCTCTTTGAGACCAAGCCAACTGCAGCGAACCTAGCTTCAATCATGGCCTCGGCATCCTCCACAGCCACGACAAGTTGAACTTTGAAAAACCGCTGACGGACAGCAGGGATGCACTCAAGTAACGCGTCGAGGTCAACTGGTCTAAGAAGCTCATATTTCAGGTTCTTCAGGGCCGTCCTGATGCCTGGCATGACAGCCTCGATCTTCAGCATCGAGAATGCTTCATACTTTTTAATTACATCGGTAGCCAGACCTAAAAGCTCTGTTTCATTGGCGGTTAGCCAAGTCTGTGGCGCATCGAAAAAATCGGTTGTAGTGCTGGCAGGATCCGAAGCAAGAGCAAGAATAAATCGGAAACCGGCCGGGTCCGGCATAAGCGCCGGCTCAAGAACGACATTCAGAAGGAACTTGATTACCTCACGGAGCGTGTCCGGCCGAGTGAAACCAGCTTTAACCTTTTTGCACTGAATAAGCCCAACCGGCAGCTCATCCTTCGTGAGCCAAACATCCCGCCCCTGGTCAGCTCCTGTGACCATCAAACGAGCATTGCTGTACCACGGCAAATCAGACGCACGCCCTCTATAGATGCTGTACAGGAGGAGCTCAAAATCAGCGTCCGTTAACGCAAGATAATTTGCTCTATCTGGTCCCACGCGCCCTTCGTCCAAGGCTTCGACGTGAGCGTATGCAACGTCAATCTCATCATCTGTGAGGAGTTTCATTCTGGTCTTCCGTGTTTGAAAATATCCAGCTACCGACGAGAGCTGCCACTAACACAATGCGGCTCTTTCAATAGCGAGAATAAGCCATTCGCTCGGGCATGAAAAAACCGGCAAAAGCCGGTTTTTTCATGCCTCACTGTGGGCTCACTCCCACTCAATCGTCGCCGGCGGCTTGCTCGACACGTCATACGTCACGCGCGAGATACCCTCAATCTCATTGATGATCCGCCCACTGACCGTCTCCAGCAGCTCATACGGCAGGTGTGCCCAACGCGCGGTCATGAAGTCGATCGTCTCCACTGCACGCAGTGCCACAACCCACGCATAACGACGGCCATCGCCTACCACGCCCACCGATTTCACCGGTTGGAACACCACGAATGCCTGGCTCACCTTGTGATACCAGTCAGCCTTGCGCAGTTCTTCGATGAAGATGTGGTCGGCGCGACGCAGCAGGTCGGCGTATTCCTTTTTCACTTCACCCAGGATACGCACGCCCAGGCCCGGGCCCGGGAATGGGTGGCGGTAGACCATGTCGTACGGCAGGCCGAGTTCCAGGCCGAGGCGGCGGACTTCGTCCTTGAACAGTTCGCGCAGCGGCTCGACCAGCTTGAGGTTCATTTCCTCGGGCAGGCCACCCACGTTGTGGTGGGACTTGATCACGTGGGCCTTGCCGCTCTTGGCGCCAGCCGACTCGATCACGTCAGGATAGATGGTGCCCTGCGCGAGGTACTTTATGTTGTCCAGGTGCTTGGCCTGGGCATCGAAGACGTCGATGAAGGTGCGGCCGATGATCTTGCGCTTCTTCTCCGGGTCGGACTCGCCAGCCAGGTTGTCGAGGAACTGGTCCTCGGCGTTGGCGCGAATCACTTTGACGCCCATGTTCTCGGCGAACATGGCCATCACTTGCTCGCCTTCGTGCAGGCGCAGCAGGCCGTTGTCGACGAACACGCAGGTCAGTTGGTCGCCGATGGCCTTGTGCAGCAGTGCGGCAACCACGGAGGAGTCGACGCCACCGGACAGGCCGAGCAGCACGTTGTCGGTGCCGACCTGGGCGCGCACGCTGGCGATGGCGTCTTCAGCGATCTTGGAAGGGGTCCACAGGGCTTCGCACTGGCAGATGTCGAGGATGAAGCGCGACAGGATGCGCCCGCCCTGCTTGGTGTGGGTCACTTCCGGGTGGAACTGCACGCCGTAGTAGCCGCGTTCGTCGTTGAACATGCCGGCAATCGGGCAACTCGGGGTGCTGGCCAGGATGTGGAAGTCTTCCGGCAGTTTGGTGACCTTGTCACCGTGGCTCATCCATACATCGAGGCCGAACAGGCCGTCGGCGTCGATGTGGTCTTCGATGCCGTCCAGCAGGCGGCTCTTGCCGACCACGTCGACGCGGGCATAACCGAATTCACGCAGCTCGGACCCTGCCACCTTGCCGCCCAACTGCTCGGCCATGGTCTGCATGCCGTAGCAGATCCCGAAAACCGGCACGCCCAGGTCGAATACCGCTTGCGGGCAGCGCGGGCTGTCGGCTTCGTGCACGGACTCGGGGCCACCGGCGAGGATGACGCCTTTGGGCGCGAAGGCGCGGATCGCGTCGTCATCCATGTCGAACGGGTGCAATTCGCAGTACACGCCGATTTCACGCACGCGGCGGGCGATCAGTTGGGTGTACTGGGAACCGAAGTCGAGGATCAGGATGCGGTGGGCGTGAATGTCGAGGGCCATAGGAGAAACTCTGAAGAGCAGTTGCAAGCTTCAAGCTGCAAGCTGCAAGTAATCGGGGGCTGCGCGGAAGCTGCATCAACACAGCCCCGCTTGCAGCTTATAACTTGTGGCTTTTAGCTGTCGGCATCAGCCGACCCGATAGTTCGGCGCTTCCTTGGTGATCTGCACGTCGTGGACATGGGACTCAGCCATGCCGGCGCCGGTGATCCGTACGAACTCTGGCTTGGTGCGCATTTCTTCGATGTCGGCGCTGCCGGTGTAGCCCATCGAGGAACGCAGGCCGCCCATCAGTTGATGGATGATCGCGCTCAGGCTGCCCTTGTACGGCACACGGCCTTCGATACCTTCCGGGACGAGTTTCTCGGCGCCTGCCGAGGAGTCCTGGAAGTAGCGGTCGGACGAGCCCTGCGCCTGGGACATGGCGCCCAGCGAACCCATGCCGCGGTAAGCCTTGTAGGAACGGCCCTGGAACAGCTCAACCTCGCCCGGGGCCTCTTCGGTACCGGCGAACATCGAGCCCATCATCACGCAGGACGCACCGGCCACGATGGCCTTGGACAGGTCACCGGAGAAGCGGATGCCGCCGTCGGCGATCAACGGGACGCCAGTGCCTTCGAGGGCTGCGGCGACGTTGGCGATGGCGCTGATCTGCGGCACGCCCACACCGGCGACGATCCGCGTGGTGCAGATCGAGCCAGGGCCGATACCGACCTTGACCGCGTCGGCGCCGGCTTCGGCCAGGGCCTTGGCCGCAGCGCCGGTGGCGATGTTGCCGCCGATCACCTGCACGTCAGGGAAGTTCTGCTTGACCCAGCGCACGCGGTCGATCACGCCTTTGGAGTGACCGTGGGCGGTGTCGACCACCACCACGTCAACGCCGGCAGCTACGAGGGCCGAGACGCGGTCGCCGGTGTCTTTACCGGTACCGACCGCCGCGCCAACACGCAGACGACCCTGGTCATCCTTGCTGGCCAGCGGGTAAGCCTTGGCTTTTTCGATGTCGTTGACGGTCATCATGCCCTTGAGGGCGAACTTGTCGTCGACGATCAGCACGCGCTCGATGCGGTGCTTGTGCAGCAGCTCGCGCACATCGTTCTTGTCGGCGCCTTCCTTGACGGTGACGAGGCGCTCTTTAGGCGTCATCACTTCACGGACGGTGACTTCAAGACGGTTCTCGAAACGCACGTCACGGGAGGTGACGATACCGACCAGGTCGCCATCGTGCAGCACCGGAACGCCGGAGATGTTGTGCATGCGGGTGAGGTCGAACAGGTCACGCACGGTGGCGTCGGCTTCGATGGTGATCGGATCTTTCACCACGCCGGCTTCGTAACGCTTGACCTTGCGCACTTCGGCAGCCTGCTGCTCGATGGTCATGTTCTTGTGGATGATGCCGATGCCGCCTTCCTGGGCCATGGCAATGGCCAGACGGGCTTCGGTGACGGTGTCCATGGCAGCGGAAACCAGGGGAATATTCAGCTCGATGCCACGGGTTAGGCGGGTCTTGAGACTGACTTCGTTAGGAAGCACCTCGGAATAACCGGGCACTAGGAGAATGTCGTCGAATGTCAGAGCTTCTTGGCTGATACGCAGCATCGCGGGGGCTCCCGAGCGGGAAAATGGAAGCGCGCCATTATACTCAGACACCCCTCAGGTCTCAATGTAAAACTCTGACATATTTGGGAATACGGATAGGAGGGGTTACAGCTCGACCCTGACCCAGGCGATCTTCTGGTCCAGCCAATCGGCGAACTCATCGATAAAGCTCTGTTTAAACCCCGCCTCCGCCCAGTTGTTGAAGATGAAACCCAGGTTGGAAAACCCGCATTCCTGCAGGAACAGAAAGCCGTTGATGTCATCTTCATGCCCACACAGCGGGCAGGTGAAGTTGTCGGTGTGGCCGGGCATCCAGTCTTCCAGGCTCTCGAACAGCGCCTCGCCGATTTCCTTGAGGCATTGCGGGCAACCGGCTTCTTCGAGAAAGCCCTTGGCCGGGGTATAGATACAGCGCTTGTAGATGATCTCCAGCCCGTTGATCGGCTCGTTGAACGGCAGCGCTTCGGGGTGCAGCACCACGGCGCGGGCGCCGTCGGCCAGGCCGTAAGCCATGCGGTTGCCGGTGCGGCCACAGGTGGTGAGTTCTTCCTTGATGATGTTCTTGCGCACCAGCCAGCGCACGATCGCCCGTGCGCGGGGTTCGTGGACGGGCAAGGTGGAGATTTTCGGGACAAGGATGCTTTGGGAGTTCATTGGAGTCCTGCGGTGTGGCGGCTGACGCCATCGGGAGCAAGCCCCCTCCACCTGTTGATCGGTAAATGCATTCAAATGCGGGAGGGGCTTGCTCCCGATGAGGCCCTGAAGGCAGGCAGCTTAATCCCTGCCCCGCACAGGTCAAGTGCTCAAATACCGCCCGATCAACGCAAGGCCGCTCGCCAGCACCAGCCACGTCCCCCCCCTCACAAACGCCTCGCGGGACAGGCGCATGGTCAACCGGCGCCCGAACCACAGCCCCAATCCCATCGCGGGCAACAGACACAGCGCCAACAGCAACAGCGGCCAATCCGCATAGACCCCGGCCAGCAGAAACAGACTCAAGCGCACCAGCGTACTCGCGCTGATCAGCGCACGTTGAGTGGCCCGCGCCTGTTCCTTGGGCAGCCGGCTGTTCAGGTAGATGGCATATAAAAAGCCGCCACTGCCGAACAACGCGCCGAACAGCCCACCGACAGTGCCCATAGGCACCGACCAGCCCGCCGCCAGTTGCGTCGGACGCGCCTTTACCAGGAGGCTGTAAATCGCGTAGGCGCTGATGAACAGCCCCATCAACAGCAGCAATAAATCCGAATGCAGGTTGAGCAAAAACACCACACCCAGTGTGCAACCAATAGCCATGCACGGCAGCAGCCGCAACAGCTCCGCCGTGTTCACCTCGCGCCGGGTGTGCAGCAGACCGCCGAACGCGGCGACAAAATCCAGCAGCACCAGCAGCGGGATGATCTTCGACAACGGCATGAACAGCAGCAGAATCGGCCCCGCGATGAGCGCCGTGCCGAACCCGGCGATGCCGAACACGACGTAGGCCAGCACCACACCCAGGCCAATGACCAACCAGTCCATCCCGTTAAAAGACCAGTGGTTCAACAGTTCGATTGCAGTCATGCAGGCTCCTTGCTCATCGCCGTCCCTCAGCATAGTGCAGCCGCTCATGTGCACAAGGCCGTGGTGATTGCCCCGGGAATACCTATAAACTGCCGCCCATGATTAAAGACCCGTTTGCCCGCCTGGGCCTGGACCGCGAAGTCCTGACTGTCAGCCAGCTCAACGGCCGCGCACGCGTGTTGCTGGAAGACGTGTTCACCAACATCTGGGTTGAGGGCGAGATCTCCAACCTCGCCCGCCCGGCCTCCGGCCATGTGTACTTCACCCTCAAGGACAGCGGCGCGCAGGTGCGTTGCGCGCTGTTTCGCAACAATGCCGCGCGGGTGCGCCAGGCATTGAAGGATGGCCTGGCGGTGAAGGTGCGCGGCAAGGTCTCGCTGTTCGAGGGCCGTGGCGACTACCAGTTGATTCTCGACACGGTGGAGCCGGCCGGCGACGGCGCGTTGCGCCTGGCGTTCGATGCGCTGAAGGAAAAGCTCAGCGCCGAAGGCCTGTTCAGTGCCGAGCGCAAAGTACCGCTGCCGATGCATCCACGGCGCATCGGCATTATCAGTTCACCCACCGGCGCGGTGATTCGCGACATTATCAGCGTGTTCCGCCGCCGGGCGCCGAACATCGAGCTGACCCTGATTCCCACCGCCGTGCAAGGTCGCGAAGCCATCCCGCAGATTGTGCGTGCACTCAAGCGCGCGGACGCACGCGGGTTTGACGCGCTGATCCTGGCCCGGGGCGGCGGTTCGCTGGAGGACCTGTGGTGCTTCAACGAAGAAGCCGTGGCACGCGCGGTGGACGCATGCGTCACACCTATCGTCAGCGCGGTCGGCCATGAAACCGACGTGTCGATCTGTGACTTCGTCGCGGACGTGCGCGCCCCTACCCCCTCCGCCGCAGCCGAATTGCTTGCCCCCGACGCCAGCCACCTGGTGCGTCAGGTGGAAAACCTGCATCGCCGCCTGGTGATGCTGATGCGCAACCGCCTGCGCCATGACCGCCTGCGCCTTGAGGGCATGGCCCGACGCCTGCGCCATCCCGGCGAACGCCTGCGTCAGCAGGCCCAGCGTCTGGATGACCTCGATATGCGCCTGCGGCGCGCCTTCGAGCGCAGCCTCAATACCCGCCGCGAGCGCCTGATTCGCCTGGAGACGCGCCTGGCCGGCCAGCACCCGGGCCGCCAACTGGCCCTGCTGCGCCAACGCCTGGACAGCCTGGCCGAACGCCTGCCCCGCGCCATGCGCGAAGGCCTCAAGGCACGCCGTCTGCAGTTGCAAAGCCAGGTGCAGACGCTGCAGGTGGTCAGCCCGTTGGCGACGCTGGGCCGCGGCTACAGCATTCTTCTGGACGAGCGCGGCCAAGCCATTCGCAATGCCGCGCAAACCCACACCGGCCAGCGCCTGACCGCACGCCTCGGTGAAGGCCAATTGCAAGTGCGGGTGGAAGACAACCACCTCACCCCTGTCACCCTTTCGCTACTGGATTGATCGATGCCACGTCTTCTGAGCCTGCTGATGCTGTTGTGCCTCGCGTGCAACGCCCACGCCGACAGCTACATCACCCGAACTCTGAACAAACCGGTGCCCGGCGGCGTTGCGGTGGTCGACCTCGGCCCTGCGGCCGCCGCGCCGAAAGCCAGCTACCAGGGCAAGCCGGTGCTGGTGGTGAAGGAGCAGGACAACTGGCTGGCGATTGTCGGCATCCCGCTGACGGTCAAGCCGGGCAACGAGCGCATCAGCAGCGGTGGGCGCAGCCTGCCGTTCATCGTGGGTTACAAGAAGTACCCGGAACAGCGCATCACCCTGAAAAACAAAAGCCAGGTCAACCCCGAACCCGCGCAGCTCAAGCGCATCGAGGGTGAACTGGCGGTGCAGCTCAAGGCCTATCGCAGCTTCAGCCCCACGGTGCCGAGCAATCTGGTACTGGACAAACCGGTCAACGGGCCGCTGTCCAGCCGGTTCGGCGTGCGCCGTTTCTTCAATGGAGAAGAACGCAACCCCCATTCGGGCCTGGACTTCGCCGTACCGGCCGGCACGCCGATCAAGACGCCCGCCAATGGCAAGGTGATTCTGGTGGGCAACTATTTCTTCAACGGCAACACCGTGTTCGTCGACCATGGTCAGGGCTTTATCAGCATGTTCTGCCATATGTCGAAGATCGATGTGAAAGTCGGCCAGCAACTGGTGCGCGGGGCGGTGGTGGGCAAGGTCGGGGCGACGGGCCGGGCGACCGGGCCGCATATGCACTGGAATGTCAGCCTCAACGATGCGCGGGTAGACCCGGCGATCTTTATCGGTGCCTTTGAGCCGTAGTCAGCCTGCGAGACATTTTTTTAGCCCTTGAAGCAGCAGGGCTCTCCAGACTACGGAGTGCTTCAGCATGCTCTTACATTTACTGCGGAACCCCGACACGCCGAGAGCTCACTTATCCAGCAAGTTACAGGGAACGTGACCCACATCCTTTCAGGCTAGTTGGAGACATGTTCCGTGCTTACGTCCCTCAGTTCACAACCTATCCAGTTACTTCCCCCTGCGCCAGCACCGGCTCTGACGCTTGCTGATACACGTCCTGCAACCGAAAGAGAGACAGATCAACCGCCCTCGGAACCTGATTCGCGGCACTCGGGAAACGGTCTTAATGCGCTGATAAAACCTACGGTAATATCCGTAGAGCCAGCGAGCTTGTCCAACGAGTTCTCAAGACACTTCAAAGTCGGACCCGTCGAGTTTCTCACCTCTGAATACGACAATCTCAGCCTCAAGATGGCCCGACTGCAAGAAAAACAGCCTGCATTCAGAGACTTCGTAAACGCTCAGATTAAACAGGCATTTCCCCAGCTCACATCCTTTGATCCCTCCACCATGTCGTTCGAGCGATCCAGACTGGCCGATGACGGCAGCACATCCGTTGCAGTGTCCAAAGAATCGCTTCTGGATGCACTGACACGGGCGATTCAGGAAATCTACGCCTACCCGGATAAAAACTTTATCGACGAGCCAGGCGTCACATCGCGATTCATGCTCAAGACGGCGCCGACCGAAGCCGCCCGGTCCGTCACCGCCGCTGATTCACTGCACACAATAGCCAGGCGTATTGCGACCCAGTTCCCAGAAACCGTGAAAAACTTCTGGACCCAACCGAATCCAACAGAAATCCTCAAAGACGCACCCCAGGATCAGTTGCTGTCATTACACAAGGAACAGCTGTCAACCCTGGCGGCACTGGGCGAACAGGATGGCTATCTGAGTTCGCAAGCCAAACGCCTGGTGGATACCGGACTCCAGTACCCCACGCGTGAAGAACGCAGCCAGGCGTTCGCGCCAGAATCAAGGCCAGGCGTCTACCCGCTCTTGATCAATGACAACAGCGCCAGCGGTGCACGCTTGGCGGGGGCATGGCTAGTCACCAGCAAGGAAGGTTCTGCACCTGGGAACGACGATGGGCCTGTGGTGCTGTGCACGCCAAGTGAGGGCCTCGAACCCTTCGAGAACAGCGCTCAAGCGTTCCAGGCGCTGGCTCAACGGTTGAATGCACGGGGCACAGCCGCAACCCTGCTCGTAGAGGGTCTGCCTCTGTCGGCACAAAAGACTCACAGCCCTTTAAAGGGCCAGGACCTGATTGCAAGCCTTGTCCCCATTGAGGGCGACGTGATTGCCGATGCGTTTACCCAATTGCTGAAGCGCCAGGCCGATGCGGTTCAAGCGACCCTCATGCAGACCCTCTACCCGGAAAACCAGATCCTGCACCCGACGCCTCTGCAAGACGCCGATATAGGCGCGGCTATCGATGAAGCGGCAGACTGGTCAGCGCATTTTGATGGCAACAACGCAATGCTCGCCCGTTACGAACGACTGGCCGACAAAAAACAGCCGCAGTGGCTAAAAAGTCTCACGCCGGTTCAGATCCGGGGTTATCAGTATCTTGAACGTGTAGAGCAAAAGAGCGTTGGGAGGCTGGCGCCGATGCTCGAAAAAATCCCCGCGCTGCATCAGTTCGCCAACCAGCAATTAAACCTGGCCCTGCAAAAAAACACCCTGGGGCGACCGTCGACGCCCAGAAGACAAAAGTTGTGACTACGACGAAGTCGCGCATTCATACACGCTTCAGACACGGAGCGTACACCCCGGCCGACTACAAAACCGAGGAGGTATCGTTAACCGACCTGTCACTGAAAAACCCGACGGCATTTCCCGCAGGCGACAGCAACCAGCACGTCCAGGACACTCTGCAAGCCAAGCTTCTTGATGCCCAAGGCAAGCCGGTGCAGGACCGTGACGGCAACCCCATCGTGCTGAAAACCGCAGAACTCCTGGCATTGGTGGAAGACGCGGATGTAGGGGGCAAATACCTCGACATGCTCCACTCGCAATTGGCACCGGATGCCAGCAACGGTGAGCCGCATAAATTGCGCTCAGCATGGAAACACGCCCTGCGCAGCACCATGAACAAGCATGCCTATCTGGCAAAATTGAGCCCAACGGCCTATTCGGCTTCAGAAACAGACAGCGCGGGCAAACCACTGGCGCCCCAGTGGGTCAGGGCAGTGATCGATCATCCCGACCCGGCCACACGCCCGAAGGTCGATGGGAAAACCATCATCGCCAACACGATGTCGTTCTACGGCGCTCCAGTTCAGGGCGTCACCGTGATCAGCGACCACAGCCACTTATCTCGAGTCTTGTACAGTCCCGATGCGCCTGACGGCATAGCATGGCGCGCGCTGGCCAGCCAGCAGGAGCTGGAGACATTGATGAGTAAACCAGAGTGGCAAGCCTACTCGCGCGCGCGCGTCAACTCGACACCGCTGGAGTCGCTACAAAAAACGATTGAAGACTATCGCAACAAAAAAATCATCGCCACCCTGGAAAACGCCCAGAAAGCGCTTGAACCGAAAATCGCCTATCTAAGACCCGTTGAGGGGGATCTTCGAGATGCAATGTACCAGCAAGTGTCGGATATCCTGATCAAGAACGCCGATTTGAGCTCGGTCAGCAATGCCGAGGTGGCCAAGGAATCGCGTTATAACAAAGTGATGTTTGGCATCGAACTGGCGGGGGTCTTTCTGGACCTGGTGCCGGTCATTGGCAAAGGGGTCTCGACAGCTTCCAGGCTGACGAAAGCAGCGATTAAGATAATGCGGATGCCGGGAAACTCTCTTAGAAAAACCCTCAGCAAACCCGGCCATCTGTCCAGAGCATTCTCCGACTTCACCGTCGTTGCCACCGGCCAACGTATTCCCACCAGTCCGATTTCACGTCCCGTGTTCAAGCCATACGCGCAGGCGCAAACCCTGACGCCTGGCACAGGCGCCCCGGCAGTGCCGTCCGGCCGGGCTACGCGGGTAATTCCTGCGCCGTCAAACAGCGCCGTTGCAAATCAAGTTCAGTTGAACGTGCCCTCAACGTCTGCCGGCGCGGGCAAACTAACGGTGGCCATCAGCGGCAACCAGACACGGCCGCCGCGCCTGCCGGACTTCAGTCAGCACGCCGCCCCGCAAAGCGTACTTGATGGAGCAAAACGAGCGGATGGCACGTTTCAAGTCGGCGACGACTTCTATATTCCTTTCACTGACGGTACTGGCGTGGAGCGCGCTTATAAAATCAGCCCGATCTATAAGCTTGAAGGCGGCTCAGTCAGAGCTATCGATGCAATTTCCGGAAAACAATTCGCTTCTCTGGTATCCACCGGCACAGGAGAATGGAGGCTCAATAAACTGAAAGGTGGAGAAACCGATCTGCCCCTGGACGATTATATGGACAGGATATTGAAGGGCGAAGCAGCAAATGACTTCGACGATCCGGCCGACATCAACAGGCTGACGGAATGGTTCAGGCGTGACATGGATGAATTTTATGACTCTTTTTTCGCCAGGCAACCGGCACCACGCCCGGCAATAGAGCCCGTCAGTGTCGACATAGCCGCAAGTGAACTGATTAAAAACACGCTTTCCCGTCCTGATGTCAACGGCTGGGTGATAGGGGAACCCCATGATCAAGTCGCGAGCCTGGATTTTTTGGTCACCAATATGGAGCACTTCAAAAACGCTGGGGTTACCACGCTTTATCTGGAGAACGCTTATTTCCTGGAACGTTCGCCTACACTTGCCGGCACAGCTTACACAGCAGACGACGCGCACTACCTGTTCCCGCGCCATCTCACTGATAAATACCGCAACAATGCGCTGAGCATGACCGATGTACTGGCAGCGGCGGATAAACATGGCCTCAAGGTGATCGGGCTTGAACACGCCGAGTTGACCGTGCACAGACGCGATTTTGAGGCCAACCTCCAAAGAGAAAACTCTTCTATTGATCGTCTGGAAGAACTCAACTACTTCGCTACTAAATTGATCGAAAAAACGCCCAAAGGAGAGAAGTGGGTAGCGCTGGTCGGCAACAATCATACGAACACTTACGTTGACGACTATACCGGAGGCGCCGTCCCTGGTATCGCGGAGCTTACAGGCGGGTTGGGCGTTTCAGTACGTGACGCGGCCAAAGGAGCCGGCAGCACTACCAGGGTGCCTGCACATACCCACGACTTTACTGAAGAGATGGAGTTATGGGGAGGGGACGTGCAGATTGAACACACTGTGGATAAGTACCTGAAGGCATAACGTATGGAGGGTTCGGGAAGGTGCGCCATGGCGCCCTTCCCTTTCGCTTGCAATTAAAATTGCGACCGCAGAATACTTGCCGCAAAAAAAGATCAATAAAATACAAAAAACAGCTTTAAAGCATCACAAAAAAGCAAATAAAGAGTAATTCCATCAATTTTTTTCACCGACTTGCCATCTTTCACCCCCGCGGTTAGGGTTGAGCACATGAAAACCTCTCACACCCTCATTCAGCTCCGCCAGCACCGCAGCCTGTGCCTTGTCAGCGCACGACTGCCAGGCTGAATCGATCTGCCTCGTCCAAAGCTTTATTCCCAATAACAGTTTCACGGCAGGCCGCCTTTTTTCGGCCCCTCAACCAAGGATTTCCCGATGAGCATGCTCAAAGACCCGTCTTCGAAATACCGCGCGTTCCCGACCATCGATATTCCGGATCGTACCTGGCCGTCGAAAACCATCACCAGCGCGCCGATCTGGTGCAGTTCCGACCTGCGTGATGGCAACCAGTCGCTGATCGAGCCGATGGACGCCGCCAAGAAACTGCGCTTCTGGAAGACCCTGGTGGCCGTCGGCGTGAAGGAAATCGAAGCCTCGTTCCCGGCCGCTTCGCAAACCGACTTCGACTTCGTGCGCACCCTGATCGAGGACAACCACATCCCGGAGGACACTACCATCCAGGTGCTGACCCAGGGCCGTGAAGACTTGATCGCACGCACCTTCGAATCCCTGCGCGGCGCAAAAAAGGCCATCGTGCACTTGTATAACGCCACGTCGCCGTCGTTTCGCCGCATCGTGTTCAACCAGGACAAGGACGGCATCAAGGCCATCGCGGTCAACGCGGCCAAGCTGTTCGTCAAATACGCCGCGCAGCAGCCGGAAACCCAGTGGACCTTCGAATATTCGCCGGAAACCTTCAGCGCCACCGAGCTGGAGTTCGCCAAGGAAGTCTGTGACGCCGTGATCGAGGTGTGGAACCCGACGCCCGCGCACAAGATGATTCTCAACCTGCCGGCCACCGTCGAGTGCGCCACGCCGAACATCTATGCCGACCAGATCGAGTGGTTCGGTCGCCATATCAATCGCCGTGACAGCGTGATCATCAGCCTGCACACCCACAACGACCGTGGCACCGGCGTGGCCGCCACCGAGCTGGGCCTGATGGCCGGCGCCGACCGTGTCGAAGGCTGCCTGTTCGGCAACGGCGAGCGCACCGGCAATGTCGACCTGGTCACCGTGGCCCTGAACATGTACACCCAGGGCCTCGACCCGCAGTTGGACTTCTCCGACATCGACGGCGTGCGCAAGGTCGTCGAGGAGTGCAACCAGATCCAGGTGCACCCACGTCATCCGTATGTAGGCGACCTGGTGCACACCGCGTTCTCCGGCTCGCACCAGGACGCGATCCGCAAGGGGTTTACCCAGCAGAAAGACGATGCCTTGTGGGAAGTGCCGTACCTGCCGATCGACCCGGCCGATATCGGCCGCAGCTACGAGGCGGTGATCCGCGTGAACAGCCAGTCGGGCAAGGGCGGTATCGCCTACCTGCTGGAGCAGGAATACGACATCAGCCTGCCGCGCCGCATGCAGATCGAGTTCAGCCAGGTGGTACAGGCCGAAACCGACCGCGTGGGCCTGGAGATGACCGCGCCGCAGATCTACGCGTTGCTGCAACGGGAATACCTGCAGGCCAACACCCCGTACGCGCTGGTCAGCCATCGCCTGCAGGAAGAGAACGGCAACAGTTATGTCGAGGTGGAAGTCTCGGGCAAGGGTCAGGGCGAAACCAACCTGCACTGGAAAGGCAAAGGCAATGGCGCACTGGAAGCCCTGGTGGCCGGCCTGCCGATTGGTGTGGAGATCATGGATTACAACGAACACGCGATTGGCGCGGGCACCCATGCCAAGGCGGCGGCTTACATTGAGCTGCGAGTGAACGGGGAGCGTCCGGTGCATGGGGTGGGGATTGATGAAAACATCACCACCGCCAGCTTCAAGGCGTTGTTCAGTGCGTTGAACCGCTCGCTGAGCCAACAGGCAGCGAAAGCGGCGTAACGCCTATCGCTGAAATGCAAAAGGCCCCTGGGTGAGAACTCAGGGGCTTTTTGTTGGGCTTTATATTTGTGGTGTCGGTGAGGGCCTCATCGGGGGCAAGCCCCCTCCCACATTTGGAATGCATTTCCCTGTGGGAGGGGGCTTGCTCCCGATAGCGGTGTATCAGACAAACTGAAAGCGATCGGCATCCAGGTTCGCCGGGAATTTGGTGCGATACGCCGCCAATTCCGCCGCATCCAGGCACACCTGAAACACCCCGTCCGCCTCCCCTGCACTCAGCAAGGTCTCGCCCTGGAAGTCCAGCACCTGGCTGTCACCGGTGTAGCCAAAACCTTTGCCATCCGTACCCACCCGATTCACCGCCGCCACGTAGCACAGGTTCTCGATGGCCCGCGCCGGTAGCAGACGGTTCCAGTGCTGACGCCGCGCGCCCGGCCAGTTGGCGGTGTACAGCAGCAGGTCGGTGTCCTGGGCATCACGGCTCCACACCGGAAAGCGCAGGTCGTAACAAATCAACGGACGAATGCGCCAGCCCTTGCAGTCGAACTGCACCTGGCGTTCGCCCGGGGTGTAGTGGTCGTGTTCGCCGGCCATGCGGAACAGATGGCGCTTGTCGTAGTGCAGCACCTCACCATCGGGCCGCGCCCACAGCAGGCGGTTGCGATGGCTGCCGTCGGCCGCCCGGATGATCACGCTGCCGGTGATGACCGCAGCGTACTTTCTGGCCTGGGCCTGGAGCCAGCGGTGGGTGGGGCCGCTTTCCGGCTCGGCAAGGGTGTGCGATTCCATCGAGAAACCGGTGGTGAACATTTCCGGCAACACAATCAGGTCGGCACCCTTGGCCTGCTCCAGCAACAGCTCGAAATGGTCAAGGTTGGCCTGGCGGTCGTGCCAGGCCAGGCTGGTCTGGACCAGAGCGATGTTCAGGTCCGGCAATGCAGTCAGATCACGCATAGTTTTTCGGCTGCTTGTTGCAGCGTTTCCTCGCGTTTGGCAAAGCACAGGCGCACCAGGCGCTGGCCTTGAGGTGGGTGCTGGTAGAACACCGAGATGGGAATGCTCGCCACGCCGTGTTCGCGGGTCATCCACAGCGACATGGCGACGTCATCCAGGTCCGGACGAATCTGTGAGTAATCCACCAGTTGAAAGTAGGTGCCGGCCACCCGAGTGAAACTCAAGCGCGACGGCGCCAGCAAGTCACAGAACAGATCGCGCTTGGCCTGGTAGAACGCCGGCAGTTCGTCAACGTGCTCCGGGTGGGCGGCCATGAAGTCAGCCAGCGCGAACTGCAACGGGGTGACGCAGCAGAAATTGACGTACTGGTGCACCTTGCGCAATTCGGCCGTCAGCGCGGGTGGCGCGACGACGTAGCCGGTTTTCCAGCCGGTGACGTGGTAGGTCTTGCCGAAGGAACTGACGACAAAGGCGCGCGAGTACAGCTCTGCATGGGCCAGCACGCTGACATGGGGCACGCCATCGAACACCAGGTGCTCGTAGACCTCGTCGCTGAGCAGGTAGATATCGCGATCACGGATCAGGTCGGCCAATTGGTCCAGCTCGGCGCGGCTGATCAGTGCGCCAGTAGGGTTGTGCGGCGTGTTGAGGACGATCATGCGCGTGCGCGGTGACAGTGCCGCCTTGATCTTCTCGAAGTCCAGCGCGAAGCCTTGCAGGCTCAGTTGCACATGCACGCAACGGCCACCGGCCAGTTCCACCGAAGGTGCGTAGCTGTCGTAGCAGGGATCGAAGATGATCACTTCATCGCCCCGACGAACCACCGCCTGGATCGCGCAGAAAATCGCCGCGGTGGCCCCCGGAGTAATGGTCACTTCATTGTCGGGATCGACCGAAACGCCATAGCTGCGGGCGATCTTCGCTGCCACTTGCTGGCGCAGGGCCGGCAAGCCGGTCATCGGTGAATACTGGTTATGCCCGTTGGCAACGTGTTGGCCCACCGCATCGAGCAACGCTTGCGGGCCGTTGAAGTCGGGGAAACCCTGGGACAGGTTGAGCGCGCCGGTTTCGGCAGCCAGTTGCGACATCGTGGTGAAAATGGTGGTGCCGACGTTCGGCAACTTGCTGGTGATCATGGAAGCCCCCTTCGGGTGAGCTGCCAGTTTTAAGCTGCAAGCTGCAAGCAGGTCAAGCAAGCAAACCGTCAGGCACAAAAAAGGGCTCCAAAGGAGCCCTCTCTCGCCACCACTCAACGCTGCGTTATTTCTTGTCGCGGCGCTTTTTGTCGGCTTTTTTGTGATGAGTCATCAAACGACGCTTCTTGTTCACCTGACGGTCCGTCAGCGTGTTCTTGTTGCCTTCGTATGGGTTCTCGCCGCCCTTGAACTCGATACGAATCGGCGTACCGACCAGCTTCAAGACACGACGGTAGGTGTTTTCCAGGTAACGCACGTAAGACTTGGGCACCTTCTCGATCTGGTTACCGTGGATCACGATAATCGGCGGGTTGGCACCACCCAAGTGGGCGTAACGCAGTTTGATCCGGCGGTTGTTGACCATCGGCGGCGCGTGCTCGCCCACCGCATCTTCCAGGATCTGGGTGAGGCGGTTGGTGGGCCAGCGGGTGACGGCGGACTTGAACGAGTTCTGCACGGACGCGTAGAGGTTGCCCACGCCAGTGCCGTGCAGGGCCGAGATAAAGTGGATATCGGCGAACTCGACGAAGAACAGCCGACGCTGCAGCTCGATCTTGACGAAGTCGCGCTCGCTGGGCGTCATACCGTCCCACTTGTTGATCGCGATCACCAATGCCCGACCGGCCTCCAGGGCAAAGCCCAGCAGGTTGAGGTCGTGGTCCACCACGCCTTCGCGGGCGTCCATCACGAAGATCACCACGTTGGCGTCCTTGATGGCTTGCAGGGTTTTCACCACGGAGAACTTTTCAACTTCCTCGTGGATCTTGCCGCGCTTGCGCACACCGGCGGTGTCGATCAGCGTGTACTTTTCGTCATTACGCTCGAACGGGATGTAGATGCTGTCGCGGGTGGTGCCGGGTTGGTCGTAGACGATGACCCGGTCTTCACCGAGCATGCGGTTGACCAGGGTCGACTTGCCCACGTTAGGGCGGCCGATGATGGCAATCTTGATACCGTCTTTTTCACTCGGGCCCGGAATGCGCTTGGCTTCCTCACCTTCGCCGACGATCTCTTCTTCGCCCTCTTCTTCCCCGTCGTCATCCTTCGGGAAGTCGCGCAGAGCGATTTCCAGCATCTGGGTGATGCCGCGACCGTGGGCACCGGCGACCGGGATCGCGTCGCCCAGGCCCATCGGGCTGAATTCAGCGCGGGCGGCCTCAGGATCGATGTTGTCGATCTTGTTGGCGATCAGATAGGAACGCTTGTTGCGCTTGCGCAAGTGCTCGCCAATCATCTGGTCGGCAGCGGTGTAGCCCGCGCGGGCGTCCACCAGGAACAACACGACATCGGCTTCTTCAATGGCCAGCAGCGACTGCTCGGCCATCTTTTCGTCCATGCCATGCTCGTCACCGGAGATACCACCGGTGTCGACAATAATGTAGGAGCGCCCCTGCCACTTTGCCTCACCGTATTGGCGATCACGGGTCAGACCGGACAAGTCGCCGACGATGGCGTCGCGAGTCCTGGTCAGGCGGTTGAACAAGGTGGACTTGCCGACGTTAGGTCGGCCCACCAGGGCGATTACGGGAACCATGCGGCTCTCCACTTCGTTATTTCAGAAAATACAAAAGCCGCTGCAAGGCAGCGGCTGGTGCTCGGGGCAGCATCGTCAGATGCCGCATGCCCCGCCGAAGCGGGGCCGCCTGGGTGTTACCCCAAGCATGATTCTTACTTGATGGTCAGGGCTTCCAGCTTGCCGCTGTTGCCAAACACATAAAGCATGTTACCCACGACCAGCGGACGTGCACGCAGGCCGTCGCTGTCAATACGCTCACGACCTACGAAACGACCATCCACCTGGCTCAACAGATGCAGGTAGCCTTCAAAGTCGCCCACCGCCACGTAGCTGGAGAACACTTCCGGTGCCGACAGTTGACGGCGAGCCAGCGAATCGTTGCTCCACAGCGCGGTGGTGGATCGCTCGTCGACACTTTCAACGGTGCCGGACGCCAGGCTTACGTAGACGCTGCCAAACCCTTGGGCGACACCGGCGTAGCTGGAAGCATCACGCTGCCAGTTGACGCGACCGCTCTGCAGGTCCAGTGCGGCCACACGGCCCTGGTAAGTGGCGACGTAGAGGGTTTCACCCGACAGCAGCAAGCCGCCGTCGATGTCCACTACGCGATCCAGCTCGGAACGACCTTGCGGGATGGCCACTCGAGTTTCCCAGGCCGGCACGCCGTTCTGGGTGTTCAGGGCGACCACTTTACCGGTCGACAGGCCTGCAACGGCCAGATTGTTAGTGACAATCGGACCACTGGTGCCGCGCAGGGTCAGTACCGCCGGCGTGCTGTCATACAACCAGCGCTGCTCGCCGGTGCTGGCGTCCAGGCCGATCACCCGATCATCCTGGGTCTGCACCACGACGATATCGCCGTTGGTGGCAGGCGGTGCGAGCACTTCGCTGGTCACGCGAGCGCGCCATTTCTCTTCACCGGTGCTGGAATCCAGCGCCACGACTTCGCCTTTGAGCGTGCCGAGCATGACCATGCCATAACCCACACCGACGGCGCCGGACACAGGCAACTCAAGGTCTTTTTTCCACTTCACGTCGCCGGTCATGCGATCCATGGACACGACCACGCCGGTCACGTCAGCGGCCACAATGTTTTCGCCGTCAATTGCCGGCACCAACATGTTGTAGGTGTCGCCCTGGCCGTCACCGATGGAGCGGCTCCACTGCTTCTGCAAAACCACTTCTTCCTTGAAGGTGGTCAGCTCGGCCGGAGGCAGTTCTTTTTTACTATTGCTGCTGCAACCCGCGGCCAGAATGGCCAGAGCCAGCAATGCTGCATGTTTCCAACGGATCACGTCACGCATCCCCTTTGGCCAAGTCGTCGAGCTTGATTTGTAAGCCACCGACCGCCGCTTCATCAGACAGCGCAGCCTTGGCCTTCTTGTACGCAGCATTGGCTTCGTCGGTACGACCCAATTGGACCAGGAGGTCGCCCTTGAGCTCTTCGCGAGTGGCTATAAATGCCTTGTCCGCATCGCCGTCGAGCAGTTTGAGTGCTTCGTCGGCCTTGTTCTGTGCCGCCAGTACCTGAGCCAGGCGCTGACGGGCGATTTCACCCAGAGTCGGGTTGGTCGGTTTGTCGGCGATGGCCTTCAGTTCAACCGCAGCATCGTCCAGCTTGCCGGTATCGACCGCCACCTTGGCGACGAACAGGCTACCGTATTGAGCGTAGGTGGTGCCGCCAAATTCGCTTTTCAGCTTGCCGGCCAGGTCTGCAACCTGAGCCGGGTCAGGCTTGCCGTCCGGCGTCAGCGTGGTTTCCAGCAACTGCTGATACAGAACCGAGGCGCCCTGGGACTGGTTGGCCTGATATTTGTGCCAGGCCTGCCAGCCGAACACCACCACCAAAGCGAGCAGACCGCCAGTAACCAGAGGCTTGCCGTTACGCTGCCACCAGTCCTTGAACTCGGTCATTTGATCATCATCAATACTCGACACCCCAATACTCCTTAAATCGCTAAATTCGGCTGTTCGACAGCTTCAACCCTGCACAACGCAGGTGGCCAGGTGCGCGGCGAGCGCATCAAAGGCAATGTTCTGTTGCTCGCCCTGGCCACGCAGGGGTTTGAAACCTATCACTTGCTGGGCCAGCTCGTCATCGCCGAGGATCAGCGCATACAGCGCACCGCTCTTGTCGGCCTTCTTGAATTGGCTCTTGAAGCTGCCTGCGCCGGCATTGATCTGCAGGCGCAGGTTTGGCAGTTGGTCACGCACCTGTTCGCTCAAGGCCAGGGCTGCCAGTTCGGCGGCCTCGCCAAAGGCGCACAGGTACACGTCGACTTGCCGGGCGATTTCTTCCGGGACCTGCTCCAGGGTTTCCAGCAGCAGGATCAGGCGCTCGATGCCCATGGCGAAGCCTACGCCGGTGGTGGGCTTGCCGCCCATTTGCTCGACCAGCCCGTCGTAACGGCCGCCCGCGCACACGGTGCCCTGGGCGCCAAGCTTGTCGGTGACCCACTCGAACACCGTCTTGCTGTAGTAATCGAGGCCGCGCACCAGTTTAGGATTGATGACGTAGGGAATCCCGGCGGCATCCAGACGCGCCCTGAGGCCGTCGAAATGCACGCGGGATTCGTCGTCCAGGTAGTCGGCCATCTTCGGCGCGTCTACCAGCACGGCCTGGGTGTCGGCGTTCTTGGTATCAAGCACGCGCAACGGGTTGGTTTTCAGACGGCGCTGGCTGTCTTCGTCCAGTTTATCCAGATGGGCGGACAGGTACTCGACCAGGGCTTCGCGGTAGCGGCCCCGGGACTCACTGGTGCCCAGGCTGTTGAGTTCGAGCTTGACCGCGTCACGGATGCCCAACTGGCCCCACAGGCGCCAGGTCATCACGATCAGCTCGGCGTCGATGTCCGGGCCGTCAAGGTTGAACACCTCAAGACCAATCTGGTGGAACTGGCGATAACGGCCTTTCTGTGGACGCTCGTGACGGAACATCGGGCCGATGTACCACAACTTCTGCGGCTGACCGCCACCGGTGAGGCCGTGCTCGAGCACCGCACGCACGCAGGCGGCAGTGCCTTCCGGACGCAGGGTCAGGGAGTCGCCGTTACGGTCTGCGAAGGTGTACATCTCTTTTTCGACGATGTCGGTCACTTCACCGATGGAGCGCTTGAACAGCTCGGTGAACTCGACGATCGGCATGCGGATCTGTTTGTAGCCGTAGTTATCCAACAGGCGCGCGACCGTGCTTTCGAAGTAACGCCACAATGGCGTCTGCTCCGGCAGGATGTCGTTCATGCCACGAATGGCTTGCAGAGACTTGCTCACATCAAATCCTTAAATTCGTTCAATCAGCCGCGAGCGATCAGCGCTGCGTCAGCGGCGACCTTTTCGGCCGCTCTCTCGCGGATCAGCTTCTCCAACTGGTCCACCAGATTGTCATTCGTCAATTTCTGCGACGGCTTGCCGTCGATGTAAATCAGGTTCGGCGTACCACCGGTAAGGCCGACATGCGCCTCCTTGGCCTCGCCCGGCCCGTTGACCACGCAGCCGATCACCGCAACATCCAGCGGCACCAGCAGGTCTTCGAGGCGCAACTCCAGGTCGTTCATGGTTTTCACCACGTCGAAGTTCTGCCGCGAGCAGCTCGGGCAGGCAATGAAGTTGATGCCACGGGAACGCAAACGCAGGGATTTGAGAATGTCGTAACCGACCTTCACCTCCTCTACGGGGTCTGCCGCCAGGGAGATGCGGATAGTGTCGCCGATCCCTTCGGCGAGCAGCATACCGAGACCCACCGCAGATTTCACTGTGCCTGAGCGCAGACCGCCCGCTTCCGTGATACCCAGGTGCAGCGGTTGTACGATTTCCTTGGCCAGCAGGCGGTAGGCTTCTACCGCCATGAACACATCGGAAGCCTTTACGCTGACCTTGAAGTCCTGGAAATTCAGGCGTTCGAGGTGTTCAACGTGGCGCAGCGCCGACTCGACCAGCGCCGCCGGGGTGGGCTCGCCGTATTTCTTTTGCAGGTCTTTTTCCAGGGAACCGGCGTTGACGCCGATGCGGATCGGAATGCCGCGATCACGGGCAGCATCCACCACGGCGCGCACGCGGTCTTCGCGACCGATGTTGCCCGGGTTGATGCGCAGGCAGTCCACACCGAGTTCGGCCACGCGCAGCGCGATTTTGTAGTCGAAGTGAATGTCGGCAACCAGCGGCACCTTGACCAGTTGCTTGATGCGGCCGAAGGCTTCGGCGGCGTCCATGTCCGGCACGGAAACGCGTACGATGTCGACGCCGGCTGCTTCCAGACGGTTGATCTGGGCCACGGTGGCGGCCACATCATTGGTGTCGCTGTTGGTCATGCTCTGTACGGCAATGGGGGCATCGCCGCCCACGGGTACGGAGCCGACCCAGATCTTGCGCGATACGCGACGTTTGATTGGAGATTCGCCGTGCATGACTATTGTCCCAACTTGAGGCGAGCGGTCTCGCCACTGGTGAACGGCGCCACGTCCACAGGCTGGCCGTTGTAGACCACTTGCGCGCCACGGGCATAGCCCAGACGCAGCGTCAGAGGAGGCTTGCCGCCCTGGTCAAGCGTGTCGCCCTTGCGCTTGAGGCCGCTGAACAGCACTTTGCCGTTGCCATCGGTGACTTGCGTCCAGCAGTCGGCGATGAAGGTAACCTGTACGTGCCCGTCACCGGCGATCAAAGCGGGGGTCGTAGGGGCCGAAATAGCGGGAGTTGCTGGCGTAACCGGAGCCGTGGTCGCCGGTGCCTGGGCAGGAGCGGCCGGCGTGTGGGCCTGGGCGGCGGGCGCAGCCGGAGTGGTAGGCGCAGGCACAGCAGCGGTTGCAGCCGGGGAGGTTTGCGCCGCCGGCTGCTCGTTGGCTGGCGGCGTTTCAGGCGCGGTCTGGCTTTGCACAACGGCCTGGTCTTCGGGCTCATCCAGCGGATGAATCTGGGTGGTGCCGTCGGCGCTTTCGACTTCGACGTGCTCCATGGCGTTGCTGGTCATGTCCTTGGTGCGCTGGGCCGCCTGGTCCTGCCACCAGACAAAACCACCGCCGATCACCGCGATCAGCAGCAGCAGGCTGACAATCCGCAAAATCGTGTGGGAGACCCGCGTCGGCTCTTCGATACGCCCCAGACCATGGACGTTGCTGCCCTGGGAGTCGGTGCCGGTGAACTGATCGAACTGCTGGACCAGCACGGTTTGATCGATGCCGAGCAACTTGGCATAAGCACGGATATAACCCCGGGCAAAGGTGTGCCCCGGCAGCTTGTCAAACGCGCCGGCCTCAAGGTTGCCCAGGGACGTGGCCGTCAAATTGAGCTTGAGGGCCACTTCCGCCAGCGACCAACCATTGCTTTCGCGGGCCTGACGCAAGGTGTCGCCTGGGTTTACGCGATTAGCTGCTACAACTTCCGGGTGCGCCGCTTTCATCATTGCTCCGACAGGTATTGCTGATATTCCGGCGTACCGGGATAGAGTCGTTCGAGTTGCTGGCCAAAACGTGCGGCCGTGTCGCGTTCTTCATGAACCGTCGCCAGGCGCGCACCGAGCAATAGACTACGTGCATTTTGCCCGCTGAGCAGGCTAAAACGCTCGTAATAGTCACGTGCCGGCACATAATGCCTGTCTTCGTAGGACAACTCAGCCATTTCGAGCAATGCGCGAGGCTGGTGACCGTTCAGGTGCAGGGCTTTTGCCAATTGCTGGCGCGCCAAATCGCGCTGCCCGAGGTGCATCGAGGTGACCCCAAGGTTCTCGAATACCCGCGAACGTTCCGGATACAGGGTATCGGTGCTGGCTTGCTGGAAATAACGGGCGGCCTGGGCATAACGTTTCTGCTCGAACAGGAAGCTGCCGTAGTTGTTCAAAAGCCGGGGATCAGCAGGCCGCGCGGACAGCGCCTTGGTAAAATACCGGTCGGCCAGTTCAGGCTCGGCCTGAGCCTTGAACACCAATGCCAACGCTGCATTGGCATCGGCGTCATCGCTATCCAGCTCAAGGGCCTTTTTCAACGGCACCTTGGCCTGCTCGCTCATGCCTTGCTGCAGGTAACCCAGGCCCAACTGCACATACGCCACTCGCGCCTCGTCACGGCCTTTGTCTGTTTGCAAGGGGCTGTCATGGCCCGATGAAACACAACCGGCCGCAAGACCGGTAAACAGTAACAGCAGCGCAAGGCGCAAGGGCATAGAGATCCTCTCTCAGATTCGATTCACAGCGATTTGCGGCAGATCGTCGGCGGCATTCAATTCACGCACGGCGATGTAACGTTCGCTGCGGCGGGTGCGGTCCATCACCTGCCCTACCAATTGGCCACAGGCGGCGTCGATGTCTTCACCACGGGTGGTGCGCACGGTGACGTTGTAGCCGGCCTGGTGCAGTTGATCCTGAAAACGGCGGATGGCGTTGTTGCTCGGCCGCTCGTAGCCGGAATGTGGAAACGGGTTAAACGGAATCAGGTTGATCTTGCACGGGGTGTTCTTGAGCAACTCGATCATCTCGACGGCGTGTTCGACCTTGTCGTTGATGTCCTTGAGCATGGTGTACTCAATGGTCAGCACGCGTTTCTCGCCCAGGGTCGCCATGTAACGCTGGCAGGATTCGAGCAGCATCTTAAGCGGATACTTCTTGTTGATTGGCACCAATTGGTTACGCAATGCGTCATTGGGCGCGTGCAGCGACAACGCCAGAGAGACGTCGATGTGCTTGGCCAGCTCATCGATCATCGGTACCACGCCGGAGGTCGACAGGGTTACACGGCGCTTGGAGATGCCGTAGCCCAGGTCGTCCATCATCAGGTGCATGGCCGCAATCACGTTATCGAAGTTCAGCAGCGGCTCACCCATGCCCATCATCACCACGTTGGTGATGGCACGGTCGACAGTTGCCGGGACGCTGCCAAAGGATTTGTTGGCAATCCATACCTGGCCGATAACTTCGGCGGCGGTGAGGTTGCTGTTGAAGCCTTGCTTGCCGGTGGAGCAGAAACTGCAGTCCAGGGCACAGCCTGCCTGGGACGAAACGCACAAGGTGCCGCGCTTGCCCTGGGGGATGTAAACGGTCTCGACGCAGCTGCCGGACGCCACGCGCACCACCCATTTACGGGTGCCGTCGCTGGAGATGTCCTCGCTGACCACTTCCGGACCACGAACCTCGGCAATGGCCTTGAGCTTGTCGCGCAGGGCCTTGCTGACGTTCGTCATGGCGTCGAAATCATCGACGCCAAAGTGGTGAATCCATTTCATTACCTGACCGGCACGGAAACGCTTCTCCCCGATTGAGTCGAAGAATTTCTCCATTTCCGGCTGAGTCAGACCCAGCAGGTTGGTTTTAACAGTCGATGTCGTCATGGATTCACCCTCACTCTTTAAGCCGATGCTTAGCGAGCGGTTACTTCAGTAGCTGCGAAAAAGTACGAAATTTCGCGAGCAGCAGCGGCTTCGGAGTCCGAACCGTGTACGGCGTTGGCGTCGATGGACTCAGCGAAATCAGCACGGATGGTGCCGGCAGCCGCTTCTTTAGGGTTGGTGGCGCCCATCAGCTCACGGTTCAGAGCGATGGCGTTTTCGCCTTCCAGAACCTGAACAACAACAGGACCGGAGATCATGAAAGCAACCAGGTCGCCGAAGAAACCACGAGCGCTGTGCTCAGCGTAGAAGCCTTCAGCTTCGGCTTTG
This sequence comes from Pseudomonas sp. PvP025, assembly GCF_017832155.1. Taxonomy (NCBI): domain Bacteria; kingdom Pseudomonadati; phylum Pseudomonadota; class Gammaproteobacteria; order Pseudomonadales; family Pseudomonadaceae; genus Pseudomonas; species Pseudomonas sp. PvP025. Next base: position 2,970,492 of record NZ_JAFIBJ010000001.1, read on the forward strand.
GACAGTTGCTTGAGTTTCGAAGCTACAACCTTCAGGCCGGCTTTTTCGAAACGAGTGGTGATCTCGCCGATGACGTTTTTTGCAACAGCGTCAGGCTTGATGATGGAGAAAGTACGTTGAACAGCCATGGTGTAACTCCAGAAACGGTAATTTACGAAAAATTAAACCCGCGAATTATACGCGGGTTATCAGGTATTGCCTAACTGCGTAAAAGGCAACTCAGTCTGCTTCTTCGATCCACAGGCCTTGAATCGCCTCTAAGACCTTTTCGCCACCCCGGTCCGGGATGTCGTCAAAATCCGGCAGCTCCATTACGAGATTGCGCAGCTTGACGAAGTTCACCGTAAGAGGATTGACCTCAGGATAGGCTTCGGCAAGTTGTATAGCGATTTCTTGTACATCAACCCATTTCAGGCTCATGACATTTCCTTGAATCAATGCGGCGCTTCGGCTGCATGGTTGAGGGAATATTTCGGAATTTCGACAGTGATGTCTTCAGTCCCGACCTTGGCCTGGCAGCTCAGGCGCGAATGCGCTTCCAGGCCCCAGGCACGGTCAAGAAAATCCTCTTCCAGCTCGTCCGCTTCTTCCAGGGAGTTGAACCCTTCGCGGATGATGCAGTGACAGGTGGTGCAGGCGCAGACACCGCCGCAGGCGCTTTCGATCTCGATGTGGTTGTCATGGGCAACGTCGAGGATGGACTTGCCGGTCTCAGCCTCAACAACCATACCGTCCGGGCAATGCTCGGCGTGTGGCAGAAAAATGACCTGCGGCATTAATTATTCCTCGATTTCATTCAGGTTGCGGCCCGCCAGGGCGGCTTTTACCGACTGGTCCATGCGGCGGGCGGCGAAGGCGTCGGTCACTTGCGACAGACGCTTGGTCTGCTGCTCGATGGCATAGCCATCGGTGCCTTTCATCAGTTCGGCCAGTTCCTGCATCTGCAAGTCGATGACCATGCGCTCCTCGGCGTCCAGCAGGCGCTCGCCGTCAGCCTCAAGGGCGCCCTGCACTGCTTCGAGCAGGCGCTGAGCGTCGACTTGCTGCTCACGCAACACGCGGGCGACCTTGTCGTCACCGGCGTATTGGAACGAGTCCTTGAGCATTTTGGCAATTTCGCCGTCGGTGAGGCCGTAGGATGGCTTGACCTGGATGCTGGCTTCAACGCCCGAGCCGAGTTCACGCGCAGCCACACTGAGCAAACCATCGGCGTCGACCTGGAAGGTCACGCGGATTTTCGCTGCGCCGGCGACCATCGCTGGAATGCCGCGCAACTCGAAGCGTGCCAGGGAGCGGCAGTCGCTGATCAGTTCACGCTCGCCTTGCAGCACATGAATCATCATGGCCGTCTGGCCGTCTTTGTACGTGGTGAAGTCCTGGGCGCGGGCGACGGGGATAGTGGTGTTGCGCGGAATCACCTTCTCCATCAGACCGCCCATGGTTTCCAGCCCAAGGGACAACGGAATCACGTCGAGCAGCAGCAGTTCGCCACCCTCGCGTTTGTTGCCGGCCAGAGTGTCGGCCTGAATCGCCGCGCCAATGGCGACCACCTGATCCGGATCGATTTCGGTAAGGGGCTGACGGCCAAATGCTTCGGCCACCGCATCACGCACACGCGGTACGCGAGTCGAACCGCCAACCATGACCACCGCCACCACCTCTTCCAGCTCGATGCCGGAATCGCGCACCGCGCGACGGCAGGCCTTGAGGCTACGCGCAACCATCGGCTCGATCAGCGCATCGAAGGCTTCGCGGGTCAGTTGGGCCGACCAGTTGCCGTAGGACACTTCAACAGAGGCAGCATCCGTCAGCGCTTCCTTGGCTGCACAGGCGGTTTGCAGCAGGTTACGCTGCGCGCCCGGATCCAGGTCGGCGGACAAGCCGGCGCTGGTGATAATCCAGCCCGCGATGGCGTGGTCGAAGTCATCGCCGCCCAGGGCGCTGTCGCCACCGGTGGCGAGCACTTCAAACACACCGCCGGTCAGGCGCAGAATGGAAATATCGAAGGTGCCGCCGCCCAGGTCGTAGATCGCGACCAGGCCTTCGGCGTGCTGATCGAGGCCATACGCCACGGCGGCTGCGGTCGGCTCGTTAAGCAGGCGCAGCACGTTGAGGCCGGCAAGTTTCGCCGCGTCCTTGGTGGCCTGCCGCTGAGCGTCGTCGAAATACGCCGGAACGGTAATCACCGCGCCGACCAGCTCGCCGCCCAAGGTGGTTTCCGCGCGCTGGCGCAGCACCTTGAGAATATCGGCGGACACTTCCACCGGGCTTTTAGGGCCCTGCACGGTGTCGATGAACGGCATATGGGATTCACCGCCGACAAAGCGGTACGGCAGTTGCTCACCCAGTTGCTTGACGTCGGACAGGCCACGCCCCATCAGGCGCTTGACCGACAGCACGGTATTCAACGGATCGGTGGAGGCCGCCAGCTTGGCCGACTCGCCCACTTCGGTACGGTCTGCGTGATAACGCACAGCGGACGGCAGGATCACCTTGCCATCAGCGTCGGGCAGCGGCTCGGACAGGCCGCTGCGCAGGGCGGCGACCAGGGAATTGGTGGTGCCCAGGTCAATCCCCACCGCCAGGCGACGCTGGTGCGGTTGGGGGCTTTGGCCGGGTTCGGCGATTTGCAGTAGAGCCATGGTAATCAGGTCTTATCTGTCTATCAGGCGTGCATCACGGGCAGCACACTGGGTTAATCGTCGAGGCGCTCTTCAAGCTGGCGCACTTCGTAGGTGAGCTTGTCGAGGAACTGCATGCGCCGCATCAGGCGTTCGGCCTGTTCACGTTGCGCTGCATCATCCCAACAGGCTGCGAAGCTTTCGTTGAGCTCTTCCTGGGCCGCCTTCAGCCGACGCTTGAAGACCGCGACACCCGCCACATCGGCTTCGTCCTGCAGATCTTCGAGTTCTTCGCGCCACTGCATCTGCTGCATCAGGAAGTCCGGGTCGTGCACCGTGACTTCAAGGGGCAGCTCGCCACCGTTCATCGCGAGCAGGTAGCGCGCGCGTTTCGCAGGGCTCTTGAGCGTCTGATAGGCCTCGTTGAGGCTGGCCGATTGCTCCAGCGCCTGACGTTGCTCGCGCTCGGAAGCGTCAGCAAAGCGGTCCGGATGCACCCCACGCGCCAATTCTCGGTAGCGCGTGGCAAGCTGCTCGAGGTTCAGTCGAAAGCTCGGCTGCAGCTCGAATAAAGCGAAATGACAAGGAGTGCCCACAAGTAGCCTCAGATGTTGAAGCTTTCGCCGCAGCCACACTCACCGCGTACGTTGGGGTTGTTGAACTTGAAGCCTTCGTTCAACCCTTCCTTGACGAAATCGAGTTCGGTGCCGTCCAGGTAAGTCAGGCTCTTGGGGTCGATGATCACTTTCTCGCCGTGACTTTCGAACACCTGGTCTTCCGCAACCACCTCGTCGACAAACTCCAGCACGTAGGCAAGGCCGGAACAGCCCGTGGTGCGAACACCCAGACGAATCCCCTCACCTTTACCGCGCCCATTCAGGGAGCGGCGAATGTGCTGCGCTGCCGCTTCTGTCATGCTGATAGCCATCGTTGACTCCTTACTCGTCGCCAAATGCTTAGATCAAGCCTTTCTTCTGCTTGTAGTCGCGAACGGCCGCCTTGATGGCGTCTTCAGCGAGTACGGAGCAGTGGATTTTCACCGGCGGCAGCGCCAGCTCTTCGGCCAGCTGGGTGTTGCTGATGGTGACAGCCTCATCCAGGGTCTTGCCTTTCATCCATTCGGTCGCCAGGGAGCTGGAGGCGATGGCCGAACCGCAGCCGTAGGTCTTGAACTTGGCGTCTTCGATGACGCCAGCGTCGTTGACCTTGATCTGCAGGCGCATCACATCGCCGCACGCCGGAGCGCCGACCATGCCGGTGCCCACATCAGGGTCTTCCGCGTTCATCTTGCCGACATTGCGCGGGTTTTCGTAGTGGTCGATGACCTTTTCGCTGTAAGCCATGGTACTCAATCCTCACTCATCAGGGCCGCTCTGGAACCCTGTAGAAACGCCTGCGTTTTCCGCCACGTTCCTACAGAGTATGGGTGGCGGCTTCTATAATTTAGTGTGCCGCCCACTCGATTTTGGAGATGTCGACACCGTCTTTGAACATGTCCCACAGCGGCGACAGAACGCGCAGCTTGTTGACCGCCTCACACACTTTCTGCGCTGCGTAGTCGACCTGCTCTTCGGTGGTGAAGCGGCCGAAGGTGAAGCGAATCGAGCTGTGTGCCAGTTCGTCATTGCGGCCCAGGGCGCGCAGTACGTACGAAGGCTCAAGGGAGGCCGAGGTGCAGGCCGAACCGGACGACACCGCCAGGTCCTTGAGCGCCATGATCAGCGACTCGCCTTCGACGTAGTTGAAGCTCAGGTTCAGGTTGTGCGGTACGCGGGCGGTCATGCTGCCGTTGACGTACAGCTCTTCAAGGTTCTCGACCTGCTTGTAGAAGCGATCGCTGAGGGCCTTGATACGAATGTTTTCGGCAGCCATGTCTTCCTTGGCTACGCGGAAGGCCTCGCCCATGCCAACGATCTGGTGGGTAGCCAGGGTGCCCGAACGCATGCCGCGCTCATGACCGCCGCCATGCATGGCCGCTTCGATGCGCACGCGAGGCTTGCGGCTCACGTAGAGAGCGCCGATGCCTTTGGGGCCGTAGGTTTTGTGGGCCGAGAACGACATCAGGTCGACTTTCAGCTTGGACAGGTCGATGTCGACCTTGCCGGTGGACTGGGCAGCATCGACGTGCAGCAGGATACCCCGGGAGCGGGTCAGCTCGCCGATGGCCTCGATGTCGTTGATGGTGCCGATTTCGTTGTTCACGTGAATCACGGAAACCAGAATGGTGTCTTCACGCAGCGCAGCTTCGATCATGGCCGGGGTGACGATACCGTCGGTGGTCGGCTCGAGGTAGGTGACCTCGAAACCTTCACGCTCCAGTTGGCGCATGGTGTCGAGGACAGCCTTGTGCTCAATCTTGGTGGTGATCAGGTGTTTGCCCTTGGTCGCGTAGAAATGCGCCGCGCCCTTGATCGCCAGGTTGTCGGACTCGGTGGCACCGGAGGTCCAGACGATCTCACGCGGGTCTGCGCCCACCAGGTCGGCGACCTGGCGACGAGCGTTCTCGACCGCTTCCTCGGCTTTCCAGCCGAATACGTGGGAGCGGGAGGCCGGGTTGCCGAAGTTTCCGTCAACCAGCAGGCATTCACTCATCTTTTGCGCAACACGCGGATCAACCGGGGTGGTCGCTGAGTAATCAAGGTAAATTGGCAATTTCATGGACTTTCTCCTAAATCAGGCTGGCTGGCGTGCCGTTAGCTCTTCGGCTGTCACTCGACGGCGGACGCTTCAATCTTGTCCAGACGCGGCGCCCTGGTGTTGCAACGGCGCTGGTCCTGACGCTGGGCTACTTCTTGCACCTCACGGCGAGTCACAAGATCAGCCAAGCTGATACCACTCAAAAACTCATGGATCTGCAGGCTCAAGTCACACCACAGGTGGTGCGTCAGGCAGGTGTCACCGGCGTGGCAATCACCCAGGCCCTGGCATTTGGTGGCATCGACGGATTCGTTGACCGCATCGATCACCTGGGCGACCTGAATGCCCTGCATCTCGCGGGACAACTGATAGCCACCACCTGGACCGCGAACGCTGGAGACCAGATTGCTGCGGCGCAATTTGGCGAACAGCTGCTCGAGGTAAGACAGTGAAATGCCTTGGCGCTCGGAGATATCGGCCAGGGACACCGGCCCGGTCTGCGCGTGCAAGGCCAGGTCAAGCATGGCGGTTACCGCGTATCGGCCTTTTGTAGTCAGTCTCATGGACAAGTACCAGGGTGTTTCAGAATGGGAGCAAGTATGCGATTCCCGAGTATTTAAGTCAACTATAAGACCTAGTAATTTAGTCAGGATTGCCCGAAAAAAGGGCGCGCGAATCATAGCAGGATGGGGTGGGGGCGAACAGCGGGAACGGACAACCAGCACTCTCAGCCACAATGAGGATCAAATGTGGGAGCGGGCTTGCTCGCGAAAGCGGCGTATCAGTCGCCGAAAATGCTGACTGATGGACCGCTTTCGCGAGCAAGCCCGCTCCCACAGGGGATTTGCAGTGACCGGGAATCTTCAGCCAGCCTTGGTGGTGGCGGTTTCGCTCTTGATTTCGGCGAAGTCTTCTTCGCGCAACTCGGGCAGGTCCTTGGCGCAATAGCTGCTGCCCAACTCCTTGAGCGCGCCGCACATGCCCTCCAGCTTGCCGTCTACCGCTTGCAGGTGATCGAGCAACTGGCCGATGGCGCGTGCCACGGGGTCGGGCATGTCTTCGCTGACGCCGTAGGCATCGAAGCCGATTTTCTCGGCCATGGCTTTGCGCTTGGCTTCCTGCTCGTCGCCGGCTTCCGGCTTGACGATGATGCGACCGGGGATACCCACCACCGTGGCGCCAGCCGGCACCGCCTTGGTCACCACGGCGTTGGAGCCCACTTTGGCGCCGGCACCCACCGTGAACGGACCGAGCACCTTGGCGCCCGCCCCCACCACCACGCCATTTTCCAGGGTCGGGTGGCGCTTGCCTTTGTTCCAACTGGTGCCGCCCAGGGTCACGCCCTGGTAAAGAGTCACATCGTCGCCGATTTCAGCGGTCTCGCCGATCACAATGCCCATGCCGTGATCGATGAAAAAGCGGCGCCCGACCTTGGCGCCCGGATGAATCTCGATCCCGGTCAGCCAGCGACCGAAGTTCGACACCAGCCGTGCCAGCCACTTCCAGCCCATGCCCCAAAAGAAGCCGGACAGGCGGTGGATCCAGATCGCGTGCATGCCCGGGTAGCAGGTCAGCACTTCAAAGGCATTGCGCGCCGCCGGGTCACGGTGGAAAACGCTTTGGATGTCTTCTCGCAAACGCTCGAACATTGTTAATCCTTCCGCTTAAGAAGCTCGCCACGGGCCGCTTTCTGGGTTTCCGTGAGGATGCCACGCAATATGTTCATTTCCGCTCGGCTCACCGAACTGCGCCCATACAGGCGACGCAGGCGCGCCATCAAGTGCCGTGGTTTTTCCGGGTCGAGAAACTCGATGGCCACCAGGGTGTGCTCCAGGTGCTCATAGAAACGCTCCAGCTCGTCCATGGTGGCCAGCTCACCACTCTTGGTCGACGCCACTTCATCCTTCTCGACCTTGCTCGGCTGGCCTGCCGCCGCCAGCCAGGCCATGCGCACCTCGTAGCTCAGTACCTGCACCGCGGCCCCGAGGTTCAGCGAGCTGAACTCGGGGTCGGATGGAATGTGCACATGGTAATGACATCGCTGCAGCTCTTCATTGGTGAGGCCGGAGTCTTCACGGCCGAACACCAGGGCGATTTCAGCGCCGCCGGCAGCCTCTTCGATCACTTTGGTGCCGCACTCACGCGGGTCCAGCAGCGGCCAGGGGATGCGCCGGTCACGGGCACTGGTGCCGAGCACAAGGTTGCAGCCCACCAAGGCGTCTTCCAGGGTGGCGACCACCTGGGCGCTCGCGAGCAGGTCATTGGCGCCGGACGCACGGGCATCGGCCTCGTGGTGCGGAAACACCCGTGGCTCGACCAGCACCAGGCGCGTCAGCCCCATGTTTTTCATGGCTCGCGCCACCCCGCCGATGTTGCCGGGATGACTGGTATTGACGAGGACGACACGAATGTTTTGCAGCAAGGGAGGCGCTCTCGGACACGGAAAAGGGGAGCAAATCTTACAGAACAGCCTAAGGTTATGCCATGAAAGCTAACGTCGTCCTTCACCTGAAGAAAGTTTCTGCTAAACTGCCCGGCTTTCTTTAACAACCTTAGGTGACCTATCCATGCAGCCCATGCTGAATATCGCGCTGCGCGCCGCCCGCAGCGCCAGTGAATTGATCTTCCGCTCCATCGAGCGCCTGGATACCATCAAGGTCGACGAAAAAGACGCCAAGGATTACGTATCCGAGGTGGATCGCGCCGCCGAACAGAAAATCATCGACGCTCTGCGCAAGGCCTACCCTACCCACGGCATCCTCGGTGAAGAAACCGGCCTGCACAAAGGCAGCGGCGAAGGCGAAGACTACCTGTGGATCATTGACCCACTGGATGGCACCACCAATTTCCTGCGCAGCATTCCGCACTTTGCCGTGAGCATCGCCTGCAAATACCGTGGCCGCCTGGAACACGCCGTCGTACTCGACCCGGTTCGCCAGGAAGAATTCACCGCCAGCCGTGGCCGTGGCGCGCAACTCAATGGTCGTCGCCTGCGTGTCAGCGGCCGCACCAGCCTGGACGGCGCCCTGCTAGGCACCGGCTTCCCGTTCCGTGACGACCAGATGGATAACCTGGAAAACTACCTGGGCATGTTCCGCGCCCTGGTCGGCCAGACCGCCGGCATCCGCCGCGCCGGCGCAGCGAGCCTGGACCTGGCTTACGTGGCTGCCGGTCGTTTTGATGCGTTCTGGGAGTCGGGCCTTTCCGAGTGGGACATGGCTGCAGGCGCACTGCTGATTCAAGAGGCCGGCGGCCTGGTGAGCGACTTCACCGGCGGTCACGACTTCCTTGAGAAAGGCCATGTGGTTGCGGGCAACACCAAATGCTTCAAGGCCGTGCTGACAGCAATCCAGCCGCACCTGCCGGCTTCGCTGAAGCGCTAAGCGAGCAGGCAAAAAAAAAGCACCCCGCGGGGTGCTTTTTTCATGCCTGGAATTTGGCATGAACACACATGCCAGTCACACAGAAATCAACTGTGGGAGGGGGCTTGCTCCCGATAGCGGCTTGTCAGTCGCCAGATGTATTGACTGACCTACCACCATCGGGCGCAAGCCCCCTCCCACATTTTTTACTGCATGGGGCTTTGAATCTGCCCCTGAATTACTGCTGGTTCTGACCCAGGATCAGACGCCCCTCTTTATCCACTGGAATCTGGCCGCCTGGATCACGATCCATGCGCACGGTGCCTTCCTTGCCATCCAGGGTGTAACGCACGTCATAGCCGACAACCTTGTCGCTGATGTCGTTGACGGTGTTACAGCGTGTCTGAGTGGTGGTGTAAGTATCGCGGTTCTGCATGCCTTCCTGAACCTTGTTACCGGCGTAACCGCCACCGACCGCACCGGCTACAGTGGCCAGCTTCTTACCGTTACCGCCACCGACCTGGTTACCCAGCAGGCCACCGGCCAGCGCACCGACCACGGTGCCGACGATCTGATGCTGATCCTGCACCGGCTTCTGCCGAGTCACCGCGACGTCCTTGCAGACCTCACGCGGCGTTTTAATCTGGGTTTTTACCGGCTGTGCAGCCAGCACTTGCGCATACTCAGGGCCGCTTTTTACTAGGCTGTAGGTGGCAACAGCGCCCCCGGCAGTCACACCGACAGCACCCAATACCGCACCAACCAGCAACGACTTGTTCACGTTGAACCTCCTGACCATCACAAGCGGACCGAAAGATCCGCGCTATACCCAGCCTTGGAGCAAAAAAAAAGGCACGAGTTCAATTCTCGTGCCTCTTTTGTAACAGCGTGTCAACAAACGCCCATCAAGGACGGTCGTCGACCTCCTTGCCAGTGCTGGCCGGAGGAATCAGGTCTTCGCTGTTGAGGTTCAGCCAGATCAGCACCACGTTGGCGATGTAGATCGACGAGTAGGTGCCCGCCAGAACGCCGATGAACAGCGCCAGGGAGAAGCCCCACAGGTTGTCGCCACCGAAGATCATCAACGCGGCAATCGCCAGTAAGGTGGAGATCGACGTCGCCATGGTGCGCAGCAGCGTCTGGGTGGTGGAGATGTTGATGTTTTCGATCAACGACGCCTTGCGCAGTACGCGGAAGTTCTCACGAACCCGGTCGAATACCACGATGGTGTCGTTGAGCGAGTAACCAATGATCGCCAGCACGGCCGCCAGCACGGTCAGGTCGAAGGTAATCTGGAAATACGCCAGGATACCCACGGTCACGATCACGTCGTGGATCAGCGACACAATGGCGCCGACACCGAACTTCCACTGAAAGCGGAAAGCCAGGTAGATCATGATACCGACCAGCGCCATCAGCATGCCGAGGCCGCCCTGGTCGCGCAGCTCTTCACCCACTTGCGGGCCCACGAACTCGACGCGCTTGACCGACGCCGGGTTGTCGCCGCCGACCTTCTGCAAGGCCTCGGCCACCTGGTGGCCCAGTTGCGGGTCTTCGCCCGGCATGCGCACCAACAGGTCGGTGGTAGCACCAAAGCTCTGCACCACGGCTTCGTGATAGCCGGCCTTGACCAGCTCGTTGCGCACCAGGGTAACGTCGGCCGGCTTCTCGTAGGTCAGCTCGATGAGCGTACCGCCGGTGAAGTCCAGGCCGTAGTTCAGGCCCTTATGGAACCAGCTGAACAACGCCAGAACGGTAAGGAGCACGGTGACGCCGAACGCAACGTTGCGAACGCCCATGAAGTTGATTGTACGTAACATGGCAGCCCCTTAAATCCACAACTTCTTGAAGTCACGTCCGCCAAAGATCAGGTTGACCATTGCGCGGGTCACCATGATGGCCGTGAACATCGAGGTAAAGATACCCAGGGACATGGTCACCGCAAAACCTTTGACCGGGCCGGTGCCCATGGCAAAGAGAATCCCGCCGACCAGCAGAGTGGTCAGGTTGGAGTCGAGAATCGCGGTAAATGCCCGGCCGAAGCCTTCGTTGATTGCACGCTGCACGGTCATGCCGGCGGCGATCTCTTCACGAATCCGCGAGAAGATCAGCACGTTGGCATCCACCGCCATACCCATGGTGAGCACGATACCGGCGATACCCGGCAGGGTCAGCGTTGCACCCAGCAGCGACATCAGGGCCAGCAGCATCACCATGTTGCCCGCGAGGGCCACGGTGGCGATCACGCCGAAGAAGCGGTAGATGGCGATGATGAACAGCGACACGAACAGCATGCCCCACAAGGCTGCATCGACACCCTTGGTGATGTTGTCGGCACCCAGGCTCGGGCCAATGGTGCGTTCTTCAGCGAAGTACATCGGCGCCGCCAGACCACCGGCACGCAGCAACAGCGCCAGTTCGGAGGATTCGCCCTGGCCGTTCAGGCCGGTGATGCGAAATTGAGCACCCAGCGGCGACTGGATGGTCGCCAGGCTGATGATCTTCTTCTCTTCCTTGAAGGTCTGCACCGGCACGTCTTTCTCGACACCGTTGACCATCTGCTTGGTGTAGGTGGTCACCGGGCGTTGCTCGATGAAGATCACCGCCATGCTGCGACCGACGTTGCTGCGCGTGGCGCGGTTCATCAGGTCGCCGCCGTGGCCATCCAGGCGGATGTTCACTTCAGGAGTGCCGTGCTGCGAGTCGAAACCGGCCTTGGCATCGGTGACCTGGTCACCGGTGATAATCAGGCCGCGCTCGATCAGCGCAGGTGGGCGGTTGCCTTCGCGGAACTCGAACTCTTCGGAGGTGGCGCGGGTAGCACCCGGCTCGGCCGCGAGACGGAACTCCAGGTTGGCGGTTTTACCCAGGATACGCTTGGCTTCAGCGGTGTCCTGCACGCCCGGCAATTCAACCACGATACGGTTGGCGCCCTGACGCTGCACGATCGGCTCGGCCACACCCAGCTCGTTGACACGGTTACGCACCGTGGTCAGGTTCTGCTTGATGGAGTATTCGCGGATTTCCGCGATCTTCGCCGGGCTCATCGCCAGACGCAGTACCGCCTGACCATTGAGGTCGGCCGGCACGATGTCGAAGTCATTGAAGTTCTTGCGGATCAGCGCACGGGCCTGTTCGCGGGACGCTTCATCAGAGAAGCCCAGCTGGATGGCACCGTTGAGCTGCGGCAGGCTGCGATAACGCAACTTCTCTTTGCGCAGCAGGCTCTTCACATCGCCTTCATAGACTTTCAGGCGCGCGTCGAGGGCCTTGTCCATGTCGACTTCCAGCAGGAAGTGCACACCACCGGACAAGTCCAGACCCAGCTTCATCGGGTGCGCGCCAATGCTGCGCAGCCATTGTGGCGTGGTCTGTGCCAGGTTCAGCGCGACAACGTAGTCGTCACCCATGGCCTTGCGCACGACGTCCTTGGCCGGCAATTGGTCTTCGGATTTGGTCAGGCGCAGCAAGCCGCCCTTGGCACCCGCGGCCAATGTTGCCGCCTTAACCTGGATACCCGCGTCATTGAGCGCTTTGCTCGCGCGTTCCAGATCGGCCTGATTGACCTGCAGCGAAGTGCTGGCGCCCGTGATCTGGATCGCCGGGTCATCAGGATAGAGATTGGGAGCGGAATAAATAAAACCGATCGCCAGCACCGCCAGGATCAGTACGTATTTCCACAGAGGGTATTTGTTCAGCATCACGCCGCCCGCTTATAACGCGGGGCGCCTTGCGCGCCCCGTCGATTGGTAAAGGTTGTTGCTTAGATCGCTTTGAGCGTGCCTTTAGGCAGCGTGGCAGCGATGGCGCCCTTCTGGAACTTCATTTCCACGGTGTCGGAGACTTCCAGTACCACGAAAGCATCGGCAACCTTGGTGATCTTGCCGGCGATGCCGCCAGTGGTCACCACTTCGTCGCCCTTTTGCAGGCTGCCCAGCAGGTTCTTCTGCTCTTTGGCGCGCTTGGCCTGTGGACGCCAGATCATCAGGTAGAAGATGACCAGGAAGCCGACCAGGAAAATCCACTCGAAACCACCGCCCATAGGGCCGGCAGCGGCAGGCGCAGCGGCGTCAGCCATGGCGTTAGAGATAAAAAAGCTCATTTAGCACTCCAGTTGCAAATAGTGAATCTTAGGGTCGGGAAAACTCAGTCCAAGGGCGGCACAGGGAGCCCGCGCTTGGCATAGAAGGCATCGACGAAGGCGGCCAATGTACCCTGTTGAATAGCCTCGCGCAAACCAGCCATCAGGACTTGGTAGTGACGCAAATTGTGGATGGTATTCAACATGCTACCCAGCATTTCCCCGCACTTGTCCAGATGATGCAGATAAGCACGCGAGAAGTTCTGGCAGGTGTAGCAGTCACAGGTGGGATCGAGCGGCGATTCATCATGGCGATGGAACGCGTTACGGATCTTCAGCACGCCTGTATCGATGAACAGATGCCCATTGCGGGCATTACGGGTTGGCATCACGCAATCGAACATGTCCACACCGCGGCGCACACCCTCTACGAGATCTTCCGGTTTGCCAACGCCCATAAGGTAACGAGGTTTTTCAGCGGGCATCAGGCCCGGCAGATAATCCAGCACCTTGATCATCTCGTGCTTGGGTTCGCCCACCGACAGGCCGCCAATGGCCAGGCCGTCGAAGCCAATGGTGTCGAGGCCTTCGAGCGAGCGCTTGCGCAGGCTTTCGTGCATGCCGCCCTGGACGATGCCGAACAGCGCGGCGGTGTTGTCGCCGTGGGCGTTTTTCGAACGCTGGGCCCAACGCAGCGACAACTCCATGGAAATCCGCGCCACGTCCTCATCGGCCGGGTACGGCGTGCACTCGTCGAAAATCATCACAATGTCCGAGCCCAGGTCGCGCTGCACCTGCATCGACTCTTCCGGCCCCATGAACACCTTGGCGCCGTCGACCGGCGAGGCGAAGGTCACGCCCTCCTCCTTGATCTTGCGCATGGCGCCCAGGCTGAACACCTGGAAACCACCGGAATCGGTGAGGATCGGGCCCTGCCACTTCATGAAATCATGCAGGTCGCCATGCTTCTTGATCACTTCGGTGCCCGGGCGCAGCCACAGGTGGAAGGTATTGCCGAGGATGATCTCGGCGCCGGTGGCGACGATGTCGCGCGGCAGCATGCCCTTGACGGTGCCGTAGGTGCCGACCGGCATGAACGCCGGGGTCTCGACAGTGCCGCGCGGGAAGGTCAGGCGACCACGACGGGCCTTGCCGTCGGTGGCCAGCAGTTCAAACGACATACGACTCATAGTTGTTCCTCTGGGCCGCTTGGCGCCGGATTGCGGGTGATAAACATCGCATCACCGTAACTGAAAAAACGGTACTCGTTGGCGATGGCGGCCTGGTAGGCGGCCATGGTTTCGCGGTAACCGGCAAAGGCCGACACCAGCATCAACAGCGTGGATTCGGGCAAATGGAAGTTGGTGACCAGGCAATCGACCACATGGAACGGGCGGCCTGGGTAGATGAAGATATCGGTGTCACCGCTGAACGGCTTGAGCACGCCATCGCGCGCGGCACTTTCCAGGGAGCGCACGCTGGTGGTGCCCACGGCAACCACCCGCCCGCCGCGCGCCTTGCACGCCGCCACGGCATCCACCACGTCCTGGCTGACTTCCAGCCATTCGCTGTGCATATGATGATCTTCAATATTATCCACACGCACCGGCTGAAACGTGCCGGCCCCCACGTGCAGGGTCACATAGGCGCTGTCGACGCCCTTGGCGGCAATCGCATCCAGCAGCGGCTGATCGAAATGCAGCCCGGCGGTAGGTGCGGCCACGGCGCCCAGGCGCTGCGAGTAAACCGTCTGATAGCGCTCGCGGTCGGCGTCTTCGTCGGGACGGTCTATATAAGGAGGCAACGGCATATGGCCGACGCGCTCCAGCAGCGGCAACACCTCTTCGGCAAACTTGAGCTCGAACAACGCGTCATGGCGCGCCACCATCTCGGCTTCGCCACCGCCGTCGATCAGGATGCTTGAGCCCGGTTTCGGCGACTTGCTGGAACGCACATGGGCCAGCACGCGATGGCTGTCCAGCACCCGTTCCACCAGAATTTCCAGCTTGCCGCCGGACGCTTTCTGGCCAAAAAGCCGCGCCGGAATCACCCGGGTATTGTTGAACACCATCAAATCGCCCGGGCGCAAATGCTCAAGCAAATCAGTGAATTGACGGTGTGCGAGGGCACCGCTCACCCCGTCCAGGGTCAGCAGTCGACTGGCGCGACGCTCGGCCAATGGGTGGCGAGCGATCAGCGAATCAGGGAGCTCAAAAGTAAAGTCAGCAACGCGCATGATGGGGTTCGTCTAGCAGGGCCGGGAAGTCTAGCGGAATTAGTCAAAATTGACCATGAAACGTGATTGACCAACGGTAATCTCGTCTCTATACTTCGCCGCCATTGAGCCCTGATGGCGGAATTGGTAGACGCGGCGGATTCAAAATCCGTTTTCGAAAGGAGTGGGAGTTCGAGTCTCCCTCGGGGCACCATCTTAAAAAAAGACCTTGAAATTCAAGGTCTTTTTTTCGTCTGCAGGAAAGTGAATCGTGAGGCCTTAAACCCTTCCAGCTGTCACTTTTTCTTCTTGGCAGGCTTTTCCGCCTTCTCTGCCTTCTTGGCCTTTTCCGGCTTGCTATCAGCCTTCTTCACAACCTTCTTCGGTTCAGCATCCTTTTTCTTGTCTTTCTTTTCAGAAAACTTCGAAAGGGTCGACGCCGCTGCTGATTTTTTTGCCGGTGATGACGTCTTGTCTTTCAATTCCTTACTGGCTTTTGAAGACTCGCCTTTGCTTTTCTTCTCGTCTTTAGCCACGTTGACCACCTCTCGAAGGATGCCGATATTGGCACGCTGCCTGGGGAATTATCCACAGGCTAATCATTAGGCGAACGCCGCCAAGAGCCGTTCCATTTTTTTGCTGCAACGAGGGGCGGAACCCGACCGTCCCCTGCCGAGCGGTCGGTAAGTTTGTTTCAACACGGCTCAGACCAACTCGCGCGCTGGCTCTTGTGAGGCAAACAACGCATTGAGCGTGTTTAGAAACACATCATGGCTCAAGATCCCCGTGGCAACCGTCGACAGCACTACTTTGCCGCTCTCGTCCTTGATCACCACGTTTTCAGTCCAGGCATTCAGATCAACGCTGCGCAAGGACGCCATCGACACGCTCTCGCCCTTGTATTGCAAAAACGTACGGCTGACCGCAATCGGCGAGGTGTTGACTTTCAGGAAGTTGCCGCTCACACGTTTGCCCCAGACCTGCCCTGAGTTGATGCAGTTGAACGTCACCGACCCGCCCGCCTCCAGCGTCGCGACCACCGCCGGCATGCGCGCGAGTACGTGACGCTCACGCATCAGTTGCTGGAATTCATAAAAGCCCTTGAGGCTTTCGATCACGCGGTGAAACGGCTCGGACGCGTTGCGGCGATAGGCCAGGTTGGTGATCAGGCCGGTCATTGCGGTTTGCCCGGAGCCGAACAGGTACAGGTCTTCGATGTCGGCGAACGCGGTGTAGTGGCGCTGACCGTTGACGATGCGCTCTATGCCCAACTCAAACACGTTGTACACCGGCGCGCGCAGTTTTTTGTGCCAGGCGTAGACCGCAAACATGCCCAACGCGATAACCGCGAGCAAGGCGCTGGTGGCGTAGATCAGCGTCTGCGGGCTGCTGAAGCTGAATGACAGGCCGCGGGAGGTCTCGCCAGCTATGGGTCCTTCGCTGCCTGCGGGCAGGAGGGTGCCCAGGTACAACACAAACACGGCGAGGCCCAACAGCACGACGCCAACTATCAAACTGAAAATCAGAAAGCCCTTGCCGTGGCGGAAGCTGGCGATCAGTTCGCCGGTGGCCGAAGGTACCTGGGTGGGAGATGGCTGCATGGTCGTTGCGTCCTTGTCTGAAGGAGAACGCGCCGCTGTTCAGACAGCGCGAGTTAGCCCTGCACGCCGGCCCTTTGAGAACCGGATGCATGGCGAGTTGGAGCATGGCTTATTAATATCGTTCCTTGGACTGCCCTTTGCGCGCGCGAGCCCGTTGTACGGCGCCGGGGTCTTTTTTTTCAGGCACAGAACAGTGATCATCGCCCTCCTCCACATAACCCAGGACCCAAAACCATGGAATTGACGCTGGAAGCGGTCGCGCTCTTTGCACTTAAGCTTGCGCACGAGACGGACGGCGGTAGCCCGGTTTTGCGGGATGATCTGGTGATGGATGGGTATGAGCGGGAGGTGTTTGGGCTGCTCGTACGCAAGGGCGATCTCGTTACGACTCAGCAAAAAATCAGCGAGTGCATCGCGCTGGCCCTGGTGGCGCTGGGCGGCGCCAACACGGTAATGGGCCGTGAACTGCAACGGCTGGCGACGGACGTGCGCCAAGCGCCTACGTTTGAAGCACTCACGGCCCCGCTCGACGCACTCAAGCAGTACCTGAAAGCAATCCTGTGAGGTGGTCGCCTACCGCCGACCCTCCACCACCATCCGCACCGCCAACCCCATCAACACCGACCCCATCACCCAGCGTTGCACCACCTGCCATCCCGGCCGGGTGACGAAAAACACGGCAATCGAACCCGCCATGCAGGCAATCACCGCGTTGACGCTCACGCTGATAAAGATCTGTGTAAACCCCAGCACCAGGGACTGCGCAAGCACGCTGCCATGGCCGTTCGGGTCGATGAACTGGGGCAGCAGCGACACATACATCACCGCTACCTTGGGATTGAGCAGGTTGGTGACCAGGCCCATGGTGAACAACTTTCGCGGGCTGTCCTTGGACAAGTCGCGCACTTGGAAAGGTGAACGCCCACCCGGCCTGACCGCCTGCCACGCGAGGTAGGCCAGATAAAGCGCGCCGCCAAGGCGCAACGCGTCGTAGGCAAAGGGAACGGCCATCAGCAACGCCGTGATCCCCAACGCCGCGCACAGCATGTACACGACAAAACCCAACGCAACGCCGCCCAGGGAAATCAGCCCGGCCATGCGCCCCTGGCAGATCGAGCGGGAAATGAGGTAAATCATGTTCGGCCCGGGCGTCAGCACCATGCCGAGTGAGATCAGACCGTAGGCAAGCAGGCTGGACATATCGGGCATTGTTTGGCTCCTGGATTTTTGTTCTGCCGGCGTGGAATCCTTCGCCAGGGTCGCCATGGTAGAGCGTACATATCCCGCGCGTCAGATACAGATCCACAAGCAAAACGCCATACACCGGCACCCGTTTGAAACACCACCCACCCAGGACAGGCAGATGATCGACTTCAACAACAAAGGCTTCTTCAAGCTCAAGCAAAACAACGAATACGCCGAACGCGTATCAGCCCTGCTGCTGGACGGCGAAGAAGTGGTCGACGCCTACAAGGCCATGCGCGACGGCGTGGTCTTCACCACCCAGCGCATTATTGCGGTGAACGTGCAGGGGATCACCGGCAGCAAGAAGGACTTCACCTCGTTGCCGTACAAAAACATTGTGGCGTACTCCGTGGAAACCTCCGGCACCTTCGATCTGGACTCGGAGCTGGAGATCTACTTTTCGTCGCTGGGCAAAGTGAAATTCGAATTCACCGGCAAGACCTCCATCGTGGAAATCTCCCGGCTGATTTCCAGGCACTTGCTCGGCTGATCAGCAGGCAGTATCTGCACAACGCTGATCGAACGCTTGAGCGCCGGCGGTATCGTGGCGAGCGGGCTTGCCCTGCGTTGGTTTGCGCAGCAGCTCCAGTAAAGACGAATGCGGTGTATCAGATACTCCGTGGAGTCGGGTTTGGGGCTGCTTCGCAACCCAACGCGGGGCAAGCCCGCTCGCCACAGAGGCATTCGGCGGTGATAGAAAAGGCACCGACTGGGCATCAGTCCACTTTTCCCACGCTCAGCAGCGAACAAAGACGACATTCGCCTCTTTGCCTACCTCGTAGGCTCACTCCCTCGCACAAGGAAGTGAGCCCTTCATGTCAGAACGCTTTTACCCGCCCACCGAAGAAGATTTACGCAAGCGACGGATCCTGACCCCGCAGCCATCGCGTGTGCCGTATTCGCCGTCTGTTGATTTTTTCGAGCCATCGCCTGCTCCAGTACCCGAGCCAGCCAGACCTCCAGGCTGCGTTTTCATCAAGCCTTGCCAGCTGCCTGACGGCGTCACTCATTACTTCAACCCGGCCGGGTATGTCCCGTTGGAGTTGATCAAGGAGTACGGCCATTTAAGCCTGCTGGGTGGACGTGAGGTGGACAGCCGGGGCGCAGTCGCCTTGCGCAAGATCAGCGGCAGCCCATTGCCCGCGGGCTTGGGGCAGCTGGCATTGCGTTCGGCAGTTTGGGAGTCGGCGGCCACAGCCGTTGGGTCCGTCGCCGCAGGCCTGCTGACGGGTTTGGTGGCGCTGGCTTGGCCTTCGGCGCTGGGCGATAGCGCGCTGTACAGCGAGGAGCAGTTGCGTTCGATGCAACGGGCGCGTTCGCAGATGCGGTTGCATATCGAGCAACGTGAGGACGGCACGCTCAAAGGGTATGGGTTTTACACGGGCAATCATGCCGCGTGGCAGATGATTGATGTGGTGCAGTTTCAAAGCCGTGGCGATCAGTTTGTGGCGGATTTTGGCGAGGGCGTGGAGCTGATCTGGACGCCTGCGGTTGATCCCAGTGACATGTTAGGTATTCCGGCATTGGAAGCTGCGCCGCAGGCGCCGGTGATCTGGATTTATCCGCCAACGGAGAAGGCCGCACAGATTCTGGTGAACCCGATTTATCCACCTCAGTATCGGGATTTTATTCTGGTGTTCCCGGTGGAGTCGGGGGTTCGGCCGCTGTATGTGGTGGTAAATGAGCCTCGGAAGGGATTGAAAAATCCAGACTTTGGCTACTACCCGGCGCCAAAAACCGAGGACATTACTGGTTTCCCTGGTTTGATAGAACAGAAGA
This sequence comes from Pseudomonas sp. PvP025, assembly GCF_017832155.1. Taxonomy (NCBI): domain Bacteria; kingdom Pseudomonadati; phylum Pseudomonadota; class Gammaproteobacteria; order Pseudomonadales; family Pseudomonadaceae; genus Pseudomonas; species Pseudomonas sp. PvP025. The sequence continues at coordinate 2,990,033 of NZ_JAFIBJ010000001.1, forward strand.
GAAAGACGCGAAAACGTAATGGAGGTGGCCTTCGGGAGCGTTGGAAGGACGCGAAAGGCAAGAAACTTTTCGAGTGGGATTCAGAACAAGGAGAGCTGGAAGTCTACCGATACAGTGATGTGAAACACCTAGGTTCATTTGACCCTTATACCGGTGAGCGGCGGGGTCCGGCTAAAGATGAAAGACGTATAGAAAAATAAGCGGAGCGTTCGCTATGGCAATGAAAATACGGCTGCAATGGTTCAACAAACAAACAGAAACCCTGGAGGCATCTGAATACTCAGCAGACTTTGAGGACAGCGACAGTATTCTGACCGAACTCGACTTACACGAGGAACCACAAATCTATGCTGGAGGATTTGATGTTCTCCCAAGTTGGCTAGTGATTCTTCAGCCACACTTTCGGCGGGTGATAGATCCAAATCTGTTCTATTTTCAGATTTCTTTTCACTACCAAGGCTCCTGGCCACCGCCCCCAAAGCAACCCAACAAGGCGTCTTGACGCAATGAAGCCCACACTGCAAAAGCCCCTGCTCTACCGCTCAGTCAACACCCGAACCCATGGCGTGCGCCACGGCAGTTGTCTCGCCTACCGGTATGAGCGGCATACCAAGAGCGAAAAAGACAAACCATCAAACCGCGGCTCAATGCACAGCCACCATCGACACGGTTTTGATTACACCCCTCTATTCCGTTTTCTCCTTTCCAAAGTCGGTCAACCGTGGGATCAGGTTTTCAGCGAAGCCAACGCCCGTCTGGATCGTCCGGAGCCCATATTCTGGGTGGTTGCTTTACATGAAAGCGACAAGCAGGAGTACGTGAGAACAGATGAAAATAGCTACTACAGCGGCTTGTGGGTCGACGAAGCGGGCCTACTGCAAAAGGTTAATCCACTGCTGACGCCTGAGCACATGGAATCCTTCTCCGACTACTACACCCACTCCTTCAACGGTGTGGTATTTGCACAGCCGTTATCGAGAAAACGGTGAGCAATGCCCACCGTTCAATTGCCTCCCTGGACCTGGCTTTACGCAAAATGCTCGCAACGTTTATGGAAGTAATCATTTAGGTTGGAAGGTTTCCAGATAGGCCAGAATATTCTCAATCTTCTCCCGATCACTGATCCCCCAGAAAATCATGCGCGTCCCGCTCACCACCGCTTTCGGGTCTTCGATATAGGCCGCGAGTTTGTCCCGCGTCCAAACCACACCCGAATTCTTCATCGCGTCGGAATACTGGTAATCCGTGGTAGTACCGGCAGGCCTGCCGATGATGCCGTTCAGCTCCGGCCCAAACCCACCCCGCGCGCCTTCCCCGACGCTGTGGCAACCGCCGCAGGTCTTGGCGAAGAGCTTGCCGCCTGCTTCGGCATCGCCGGCGGCAAAGGCTGAAGGGGCATTCAGGAAAAGGGCTAGAGCGATCAACGCGTATTTCATGGCGACTCCACATCGGCGGTTACCGGCGATTATGCCCCATGCCGGTTCACACCGCCTGTGGGTCGATGCGGATGCCGCCTCTGCCCGCAAGCACGCAACCTAGACCCTTCAACCGACCACCCATCGTTTAAAAAACATCCAATCGAACCTAATCGGCCCCTGCCCACTCCATCTTACTGAACCCTGATGGTGGAGTAAGGATCATGGCTCAGCCATCGATTTTGGTATTGGAAGACGACGAAATCATTCGGGCGTTGATGGTGGATGTGCTGGAAGATTTCGGCGCGGTGGTGACATCGTTTCCTTCGGCGGATGAAGGCATGATTTACCTTGAGCGGGGCGATGAGCCGGTCGACCTGATTGTCAGTGACGTGCAGATGCCCGGTTTGCTCAACGGCTACGACTTGAGCCGCGTGGTCGCGCACCGCTGGCCCGAGGTGCAGGTGCTGTTGACCTCCGGCAATACCAGGATCGCCGAGGAACTGGGCGGTTCGGTACGCTTCCTGCCCAAACCCTGGAGCACCAGTCACCTGATTGAATGCGTGCAAACGGCATTGACTCAGCAAGGTGCTTCGATGCATTGATAGCGTCGCGATATCACCTAGACCGAACTTCGAGCCCGTTATTGCGGTCACCTAGTCAGCAAGGAGCGACTTTTCTGATCCGCCTGTCAGGCTTTTCGCCTTGTGCGCACGGCTAACGGCAATGAGTTGTGTAGAATCGTCGCCCATTTTCACGCGTCATTCATGGCCGACAGGCCCACAGTTCGAGCTTACTGAATGCAATCACAGGCCCCTGACGTTGGTGCGCCACCTCTGCTGGAAGCGCTGCGCACGGGGACTGGCCTGCTGCACGTCGCACTGGAAAAGCGTATGCCGTTTTTTTCCGAGCGCCTGGATGCCCAGTGGTATCGACGTCTGCTGCAGGCGTACTTCGGCTTTTATGCGCCGATTGAAGCAGCGCTGTACGACAGCGGCTTGATCCCCGAAGGTTTTGACACATCGTTGCGTGAGAAAACGTCGACATTGGTCAGTGACCTTCACGCCCTCGGCCTGAACGACGCCGCCATCAGCGCCCTGCCCCGCTGGACCGACCTCCCGACTTTCGACACCCCCGAAGCCTGCCTCGGTGCCCTGTATGTGCTGGAAGGCGCGACCCTCGGCGGCCAGGTATTGCGTCGGGAGATGGCTCAACGCCTGGGCGTGGATGCCGACAACGGTGGCGCATTTCTTGATGTCTATGGCGCCGAGACCGGACGGCGCTGGAAAGCATTTCTTGATTACCTGGACCGGCAGACACTGGACGCGGCTGACAAACAACGCGCCGTGATCGCTGCCCGTTCAACATTCAGCGGCTTTGAGCAATGGCTCGACCGCCAGGAGGTACTGCTATGAAAACCGAAGATTTCGAAGAGCTGCTTGCCAACTGTGCCGACGAGCCCATTCGCTTTCCCGGGGCGATTCAGCCCCACGGCGTGCTGCTGACGCTGTCGGAGCCCGACCTGAACATCATCCAGGTCAGTGCCAACGTGGGCACCCTGTTCGGCCATGCGCCCGAGTCGCTGCTCGGTCAGCCGCTGCACACGCTGATCGGCGCCGAGCATGCCGAGGCGGTGCACAGCATGGCCGCGCATAATACTTTTTTCGACGCGCCGCCCCTGCATGTCTGCCTCAATGGTGCGCAGTTCGAAGGCTTGCTGCATCGCCATCAGCGCGTGCTGGTGCTGGAATTCGAACCGCTGCTCGAGGATTTCAAACCACGGGCGCTCAATGGTCGCACCAGTAACCTGGGCAAGATGCTGCAACGCCTGCAATCGGCGAAAACCCTGCAGGCGCTGTACGAAATCAGCGTGACCGAAATCCAGGCCATGACCGGTTACGACCGCGTGCTGATCTACCGTTTTGAAGAGGAAGGCCACGGCCAGGTAATCGCCGAAGCGTCCGCGCCGTCCATGGAGCTGTTCAACGGGCTGTTCTTCCCCGCGTCCGACATCCCCGAGCAAGCCCGCGAGCTGTACCGCACCAACTGGCTGCGAATCATCCCCAATGCAGCCTACGAACCGGTGCCACTGCTGCCCAGACTGCGCCCGGACATCGACCAGCCGCTGGACCTGAGCTTCGCCACCTTGCGCAGCGTGTCGCCGATTCACTGCCAGTACATGCAGAACATGGGCGTGCTGTCGTCCATGAGCATTTCGCTGATGAAGGGTGACACGCTCTGGGGCCTGATCAGTTGCGGCAACCGTGAGCCGCTGTTGGTGCCGCACGCGTTGCGTAGCGCCTGCCAGACCATCGGTCAGGTGCTGTCGTTGCAGATCAGCGCCATGGAAGCCCTGGACCTGAGCCGTCAGCGCGAAGAAAAAGTCGACGCCCTGGCCTTGCTGGATCAGGCGATGAAATCTTCGGAAAATAATGTGTTCGATGGCCTCGCCCAACGCGGCCAGTTGCTGATGGAACTGACCTTGTCCGGCGGCGTGGCGATCATCGAAGACAAGCAACTGCACCGTTACGGCAACTGCCCGGAGCCGGCGCAGATCCGTGCGCTGCACCGCTGGTTGCAACAGAACGGCGAGCCGGTGTTCGCCAGCCACAACCTGGCGGCGCTGTACCCGCCGGCGGCCGACTTCCAGCAAGTGGCCAGCGGCGTGCTCGCCATGAGCCTGCCCAAGCCTGTGGACAACGGCGTGCTGTGGTTCCGCCCGGAGGTGAAGGAAAACATCAGTTGGAGCGGCGACCCGAGCAAACCACTCAACCTGGAAAGCTCCGATGCCGGCATGCGCCTTCGCCCACGCACCTCGTTTGAAATCTGGAAAGTGGAGATGGCCGGCATCTCTACCAAATGGAGCCACGGCGACCTGTTCGCCGCCAATGACCTGCGCCGCTCGGCCCTGGAAAACGACTTGTCACGTCAGGTACTGCGCGAGCAACAGGCGGTGCGCGCGCGTGACGAGCTGGTGGCGGTGGTGTCCCACGACCTGCGCAACCCGATGACCGTCATCTCGATGCTCTGCGGCATGATGCAAAAGGCCTTCAGCTCCGAGGGCCCGCACACTTCGCGGCGGATTTCTTCGGCTATCGACACCATGCAACAGGCGGCCGCGCGCATGAATGTGTTGCTGGAAGACTTGCTCGACACCTCAAAAATCGAGGCCGGGCGTTACGTGGTCAAACCGGTTGCACTGGACGTCAGCCAGATGTTCGAAGAGGCCTATTCCCTGCTCGCACCGTTAGCGATGGAGAAAGGCATCGACTTGTCGTTCAATGCCGAGCCCGGCCTGCAGATCAACGGCGACCCGGAGCGCCTGTTCCAGGTGCTGTCGAACCTGATCGGCAACGCCATCAAGTTCACCCCGCGCCAGGGCAATATCGGCATCAGCGCCATGAGCAACGGCGAGGAGATCGTGTTCTCTGTGCGCGACTCCGGTGAAGGTATTGCGCCTGAACAGTTGCCGCATGTGTTTGATCGCTACTGGACCCAGACCGAAAACAACCCCAGCGGCAGCGGGCTTGGGCTGTACATCACCCAAGGTATTGTCCAGGCCCACGGCGGGCGGATAGAGGCGCAAAGCGAAGTGGGCCGCGGCAGTGAGTTCAGGTTTACGGTACCAAAACCGAACTGAAACGCCCTCAGGCACAGGCCTGCAAAACATTCGGACACCCATGGCCGGGAACGCTCAACCCGGCCACTGCCACTGACTCAGTGCGCACTCAAAAGCAGGGATGCGAGAAGCAATCGTCCATTTGAGCAAGGGGTCTTCCATGATTATCGGTAACAGCTTTCACACCTATAACCTCAACAACGCCCTACAAACGATTCAGAACGCCACCAAGCCTGTAGAAAAAACCGCCCCTATCAACGGCGACGCACCGAGGCAAAACACGCAGCAGCAGGACAACACCTCGTCCCTGGATTCTCTTGGGCAAGGCCGGCTGATCTGATCTTGGCCAGGGGCGCGGCGCCCCGCGTTGCGCTCCGTTAACAAAACACTGACATCCTCTGCGCTACCCTTTCCAGTTCTATCTTGTGTGAGCTGCCCTCTTCATGCCTCAACCCGACACACTGCCCGCCGTGCTTGCCGGCCCGCTGCTGCGGCGCCTGGAACCGCAGCGCCTGAACATCTGGTTGGTGACAAGTCGTGCCGTGCAATTGACCCTCAGGTTGCAATTACCTCGGGACGAAACACTGGACATCCCGCTCGACGCGACGCATTGCCAAGTCATCCCGGTGGGGCGCCACGCCTTTATTCACCTGGTTGACGTAGCGCTCAGCAACCCTCTGCCCCAGGACGTCGCGATTGGCTATGACCTGTTGACCGACGGCACCGGTATTGCCGAGTGGGCCACGCATTTGCTGTATGCCGATGCCCATTTGCCGACCTTCGTATTACACAGCCGCATCCATCAGTTGGTGCATGGCTCCTGCCGCAAACCGCACCACAGTGCCGACGAAGGCTTGCTGTGCATCGACCGTTTGCTGGCCGAGGCACACACACCGGCACAACGCCCGGCCTTGCTGATGATGAGCGGTGACCAGATCTACGCCGACGACGTGGCCGGGCCGATGCTGCGGGCGATTCATGCGCTGATCGCGCGTTTGGAGTTGTTCGACGAATACCTGGAAGGCGCCGTGGTGGATGACAGCGCGAGCCTTTACGGGCATCGCGCCAGCTATTACCACCGGGCCGATCTGCTGCCCGCACTGGACAGCAACGAGACCTTGCGCGAACGGTTTTTCGGCGGCGTGAAAAAGCCGATTTTTACCAGCAGCACCGCCGACAATCACCTCGTGACCTTTGCCGAAGTGGTCGCGATGTACCTGTTGGTCTGGTCGCCCACGCCCTGGACACTGATCAGCCCACATGCGCCGCAATTGAGCGCGGAGGAACAACGGCGGTATGCCGGGGAGCAGGTGCAGATTGAGCGCTTCCGCGACGGCCTGCCCGGCGCCGCGAGGGTCCTGGCTCACCTCTCGACGCTGATGATCTTCGACGACCACGACATCACCGATGACTGGAACCTCAGCGCGCAATGGGAAGAAACCGCCTATGGCCATCCTTTCTCCAAACGCATCATCGGCAATGCCCTGCTGGCCTACCTGCTGTGCCAGGGCTGGGGTAACCAGCCGGATGTGTTTGGCGATCTGTTGAAACAAACCCAGGCACTCACCGCCCAGCCGCACAACAACCATCTGCAGGCCGCTGCGCAAGATGACCTGCTGCAAGCGCTGCTGAAATTCCAGCAATGGCATTACGTGTTGCCCACGTCTCCCGCCCTGGTGGTGCTCGACACCCGAACGCGGCGCTGGCGCAGCGAATTCACGCTCAAACAACCCTCCGGCCTGCTGGACTGGGAAGCCTTGTGCGAACTGCAACAGGCGCTGCTGGACCACCCCTCGGCGATTATCGTCTCTCCCGCGCCGGTGTTCGGCGTCAAGCTGATCGAGACGGTGCAGAAGGTCTTCAGCTGGTGCGGCTACCCGCTGCTGGTGGACGCTGAAAACTGGATGGCCCATCGCGGCGCGGCCCAGGTGATCCTCAATATTTTCCGCCACTCCCGCACGCCGGGTAACTACGTGATTCTCTCCGGTGACGTGCACTATTCGTTTGTCTACCAGGTGCTGATTCGCCACCGCAACGGCGGCCCCAGGCTCTGGCAGATCACCAGCAGCGGCATCAAGAACCAGTTTCCCCCGCGTTTGCTGGAGTGGTTCGACCGCCTCAACCGCTGGCTCTACTCACCACGCTCCCCACTCAACTGGTTCACTCGTCGACGCACCATGCAGGTGGTACCGCACATCCCGGAACATGCCGAAGCCGGGGAACGGCTGTGGAACTCGGCGGGCATCGGCCAGGTGTTTTTCAATGCCCAGGGCCAGCCTGAGGCGATCTACCAGCACAACGCGGATGGAAAGCCTCGGACGAGGATGGTGGAGCCACCGTTATAGGCGCCAGGGTGCGCGCTACTCCGACCGAGTAGAGGCGCATCCACACCAAATAAGTAGCCAATCGCCATCAAACTAAAGCAGCACACTCTTCCTATTCAAACCCCACAGCCCCCCCTGTAGAGTGAAATCTGCCACGGAGTATCGGCGCCAATACACCCTGGCCTGGGGGCCAGCACATGCAGGGAAGCGCGCAGATGGACGATACATCCGGCAATAACCCGTTGGCCAATGACTTTTCCGACCTCAACGCCGACCTGCTGCATGCGGTCATGGAGTTGGTCAGCGACGGGGTCTGGGATTGGAACGCCGACACCGGTTACGTCTACCGCAACCCCGGCTGGTACGAGATGCTCGGCTACCCCCGCCACTCGCTGGAAAACACCGTGTTTACCTGGGAGAACGTCATCCATCCGGATGATTACCCCCTTGTGATGGTTGTTTTCGATGATTACATCAACCAGCGCGCGCCCCATTATCAGACCGAATATCGCTGTCGAAAAAAAGACGGCAGCTATCTGTGGATCGAAGACCGGGGCTATGTGATTGCGCGCAACCCCGACGGCTCGGTAAGGCGCATGGTCGGCGCGCACCGCGATATTCATTCGCGCAAACACTCCATCGAACAACTGCAAAAGCGCAACCAGTCTCTTGAAGCGCTGGTAGCCGAACGCACCCGTGAACTGTCGCGGGTCAATCAACAACTGCAGCTGCAACTGGACGAGAACCGCATCCTCGCCGAACAGGATGCCCTGACGCACATCGCCAACCGCTACCGTTTGGAGAAAGTCCTGCTGGAAGAATGCGAGCGTGCCGAGCGTTTTCGCCTGCCGCTGACACTGGTAGCCATGGACATTGATGAATTCAAATTGATCAATGACCAGCACGGCCACAGCATGGGCGACGAGACCCTGATGATCGTGGTCGAGGGCCTGAACGCGTGCATGCGCACTGGCGACCTGCCGGCCCGCTGGGGCGGCGATGAGTTCATGGTGGTGCTGCCCAAAACCACACTGGACGCGGCAAAACGGGCGGCCGAACATATTCGTAAGCACATCGCGCAATTGCCCATCTTGCACGACGTTCGCGTGACCTTGAGCCTGGGTGTGGCGCAACGTCATCCGGGTGAGTCCGCAGCCGCGTTGATGAGGCGCGCCGATCAGGCGTTGTACCGGGCCAAAGCGGCGGGCAAGAACAGGGTTTCTGAGTAGATCGCGACTTTTATTAATGACCCGGCGACTTTATTTCGTTTGCGGCAAGGGCACGCGGGCAGCTTAGATAAAAAGACGCCCGCCACCGCCGAGTCCAGGATTCATGAGCCACGATCCGATCAGCCAGTCGATTTCCATCGTTCATCCCATTAGCCTCAGCCACGGTAAAAACGCCGAAGTCTGGGACACGGCCGGCAAACGCTATATCGATTTTGTCGGTGGCATCGGTGTGCTCAACCTTGGCCACTGCCACCCCGCCGTGGTCGAGGCGATACGCGAGCAGGCCACCCGGCTGACCCACTACGCCTTCAACGCCGCGCCGCATACACCCTATATCGAACTGATGGAGCGCCTGACCGCATTTATCCCAGTGAGCTATCCGGTCAGCGGCATGCTCACCAACAGCGGCGCGGAAGCGGCGGAAAATGCCTTGAAGATCGTACGGGGCGCCACCGGCCGTACCGCTGTGATCGCCTTCGACGGCGCGTTCCACGGCCGCACCCTGGCTACCCTCAACCTCAACGGCAAGGTCGCGCCCTACAAGCAAAAGGTCGGCGTACTGCCCGGTCCGGTGTATCACCTGCCCTACCCGAGTGCCGATAACGGCGTGACCTGCGCCGAAGCGCTGAAGGCGATGGACCGCCTGTTCAGCGTGGAAATCGACGTCAACGATGTCGCCTGCTTCATCATTGAGCCGGTGCAGGGCGAGGGCGGCTTCCTGGTCTTGGATATCGAGTTCGCCCAGGCACTTCGCCGTTTCTGCGACGCCAAAAACATCCTGCTGATCGCCGATGAAATCCAGTCCGGTTTCGGCCGTACCGGGCAGCGCTTTGCCTTCTCACGCCTGGGTATCGAACCGGACCTCATTCTGCTTGGCAAAAGCATTGCCGGCGGCGTGCCGCTCGGTGCAGTGGTGGGCCGCAAGGCGCTGATGGACAACCTGCCCAAAGGCGGCCTGGGTGGCACTTATTCGGGCAACCCCATCGCCTGCGCAGCGGCCCTGGCCACCCTCGACGTGATGACGGATGACCATTTGCAGCGCTGGGGAGCACAGCAGGCGGCCGCGATCGTCAGCCGTTATGAAACCTGGCGGGGCCAGCACCTGTCGCCCTGCCTGGGGCGCCTTACCGGCGTCGGCGCCATGCGCGGCATCGAGCTGACGAATGCCGACGGCACCCCTGCCTCCAGGCAACTGACCCAGTTGCTGGGCTTGGCGCGAGACGCCGGCTTGCTGCTGATGCCCAGTGGCAAGTCGCGGCACATCATCCGCTTGCTGGCACCGCTGACCATCGAGCCTGCGGTGCTGGAGGAGGGCCTGGATATTCTGCAAGCGTGTCTTGCGCAACTGGACGAGTAGCACGCATCCGCCTTGACCTCACCCCCCTCCCCCCTGAAAATGCCCGACGCTTTTTTGTCTCCGTTTACTGAAGTAGTGAAATTTCAATGCCTGATTCCCACCTCGAAGAATCCGTAGCCACCTTGCACGCCAAGGCTGAATACGAAAACGCCATCAATCTTTCACAGCATGTGCCAGCGGCCAAGATCATCAGCGAGATGGTGCTGGACGCGTTTCACACCTCAAAGGAAAGCGACCAGATCCGCGAGTTGCGCGTGGCCATCCGCCAGGCTCACGACGCCTTCGACGATGACAAGGCCTATGACCTGATGGGCCGGCTCAAGCAACTCAAGGACGCTGAAGCGGCCGACAACCTCGCCCTGGAAGACCTGAGCAGCAAGTTCTCGATCAGCCGCATTTTGTCCAGCTTCAAGGACGACCCCGAGTTTCAGGAACTGGTGTACGGCCTGGCCCTCAAGGTGTTGAATCAGTCGCACCAGGCCATCAGCAACCCGAGCGCCGGCAAGAGCAAGTCCGCGCGTAGCAAAAAAGACGCTGAAGTGTTCGTGATCAGCAAGGATGGCGTCAGCGTCACCCTGCCGCTGCGCACGCCGCGCTCCAGGCTCAATGTCGACCGTGAGGCATTCGAGTTCCTGGGGTTCAGCTTCGTGGGTGAAGGCGATGAGGCCGAACTGGAAGTCGAGAGCTTTGTGGACAACTCAGGCGCCGAACAGCCGCTGAGCCGCAAGAGCGTGATCACCGCGCTGCAGCAGCAGACGGCGTTCGCCGGTTACAGCATCGCCCAGCAGTAACTATGCGCGGGAGCTGTTGTGGCGAGCGGGCTTGCCCCGCGTTGGGGCGCGAAGCGCCCCCAATTGAACAAAATGCTGTGTACCTGACACTACGCAGAGCCTGGTTTTGGGGCTGCTGCGCAGCCCAACGCGGGGCAAGCCCGCTCGCCACATAAAGCTCGCTCGCCACAACAAGCCCGCTTGCCAAATTGAGACTGTGGTGTCTCAACTGATCCGTTTGACCTGCGCTGCGAATACCTCGCGAAAACGCGCCATCTCCTGCCTGTTGCCCACCGTCACGCGCATCCACTGCGGCCAGTTGCTCCACACCCGCCCAACCAGCACGTGATGGGCTGCCAGCCGTTCAACCACCTGCTGCGCCGGTTGCTTCACGTCGACCATGAAACAGTTGCTCTGCGACGCCGTGCAGGTGAACCCGCGCGCCCTCAGCCAGGCGATAGTCTCATCCCGCGCCCGGGCATTGAGGGCCTTGCGCTGCGGCAGCAGTTTGATGTCTTCCAGACTGGCCTGCGCGCCCATCAGGCTTGCGCCCGCCGGAACGTTATCGCCGCCGAACACCGCCAGCCGTTCCAGCAACGCCGGATGCCCGATCGCCAAGCCCACCCGCGCGCCAGCCATGCCGTAGATTTTCGAGAAGGTACGCAGCACCAGCAGGTCGTCGTGGTCGTTCACCCACCCCACACAGCTGGGAGCGTCGCAGAAATCGATGTAGGCCTCGTCCACCACCATCACGCTGCCCTTGGGTTTGTTCGCCAGCGCATGGCGGATCGCCTCGGTAGGCGTGAGGGTGCCGGTGGGGTTGTTGGGATTGCACAGGTACAGCATGCCCGCCTGTGGGTCGGCGGCAAGCATCGCGGGTAGGTCATGGGCGTGGTCGGCGTTCAGGCTCACCTCATGCACGGGAGCACGCCACGCCTGCGCAGACTGGTACGGGACTTCGTACGACGGCGTGGCCATCACCAGGCCACGGGTGGCGCTGGTAAATGCCAGGACGGCATAGCGCAGGGCGGCCATGGAGCCGGCAAACACCGCCACCCGTTCTTCGGCGATGCCCTGCTGCTGGGCGAACAACGCGGCCAGCGCGTACATGTGCGGGTAGGGATAACGCCCCGCCGCTGTAATCCCGCGCTGCATCGCATCGCGGGCGGTACCTGCGGGGCCGTAGGGGCTTTCGTTGTAGTTGAGCCGCACGGTGTCAGACGTTTCCGGCGCAGGGCTGGCGTGCGCCCAGTTCAGATGCCCCAGCACCGGCAACGCGGCGCCAAAGGCGAGAAGGGAACGACGACTGACGCTGACCATGGTGTCTACTCCTTGTAGGCGAGTGCTGAATGCTCACTGTGTAAGGAAGTATGACGAGAAGCCGGCCAGTGGATTTAACCGCGGTTCAGCTCGACTGCAACTTGTGCTTCAGACTGCCCATGACTGCCGTCTTGTTCTGCAGGTAGTCATTCAGACCACGCGCGCGCAGCTCGCAGGCGATGCAATTGCCGCAGCCGTCGCCGATCACGCCGTTGTAGCAGGTCAGGGTTTGCTGGCGCACCAGCTCCAGTTGGCCCAGGTCATCGGCCAGTGCCCAGGTCTCGGCCTTGTTCAGCCACATCAACGGGGTGTCCAGGCGCAGTGTGTAATCCATGCCCAGCGCAAGCGCCTTGTTCAGCGCCTTGACGAATTCGTCCCGGCAATCGGGATAGCCCGAGAAGTCGGTTTCGCACACGCCGGTGATCACGGTTTCGGCCTTTACCTGGTAGGCGTAGATCGACGCCAATGTCAGGAACAGGATATTGCGCCCCGGCACGAAGGTACTCGGCAAACCATCGCCTGAACTCTCGGTGGGCACGGGAATGTTGTCGCGGGTCAGGCTGCTGATGGCCAGCTCATTGAGCAACGACACATCCATCACCTTGTGCACGGTGGCGCCCAGCTGTTTGGCCAATCGCTGGGCCACTTCGATTTCGGCGACATGGCGCTGGCCGTAATCGAAGGTAATGCAGTGCACCTGTTCGTAACGCGCCAGGGCCTGGATCAGACAGGTCGTCGAGTCCTGCCCGCCACTGAAGACCAGAACGGCTGTTTTACTCATGCTTTTGTTCCTGCCTGCTTGGAAGTGGTGAAGAGTTTAAGGGTGGCTCAATAAAAAGCCCCGCGCTTCTTTCGAGGGCGGGGCTGATTTTGGCTAAAGAGCCGGTGCTCGATGACTCAGTGAGCGTAAGTCAGCAACAGCTCTTTGGGTGCCTGGAAATCCAGAGACATCATCACGCTGAGCGCGGTGATGGTGAAAATCGAGAACACGAACAGCTTGCGCGCCCAGACGGTGTCATCCACCGCCTTGTAGCCGGTCCAGGCCATGTACAGCCAGTACATGCCCATGGCGGCGGCAACGGCGAGGTAGCTCATGCCGGCATAGCCACTGAAGGTCAACATCAAGGTCGCCACAAGGAAGGCCAGGATGTAGAGCAGGATGTGTTTCTTGGCCACCTGGATGCCACGCTTGACCGGCAGAACCGGGATCGACGCAGCCAGGTAGTCATTGAAGCGGAAAATCGCGATGGCATAGGAATGCGGCATCTGCCACAGGCTGAACATCACCAGCAGCACCAGCGCGGCCATGTCGAAGCTATTGGTCACAGCCACATAACCAATCACCGGCGGCATCGCCCCCGACAGACTGCCCACCAGCGTGCCGTGAACCGACTTGCGCTTGAGGTACAGGCTGTAGAGGCCGACGTAGATGACAAAACCGATCACGGCAAACAGCGCCGCCAACGGGTTGGCCACCTTGTACAACAACACCACACCGGCAATACCCAGGACGGTCGCGAAGATCAGCGCCAGTTTCAGGGAAATAAGCCCCTGCACCAGCACACGATTCTTGGTGCGCTCCATCTTGATGTCGATGTCACGGTCGATGCAGTTGTTGAACACGCAACCGGACGCCACAACAAGGGAAGTGCCGATCATTGCCGCCAGGAAGATGGCCAGATCGACATGCCCCTTGGAGGCCAGGAAGAAGCCGCCTGCCACAGAAAGCACGTTACCGAAAATGATCCCCGGTTTGGTGATTTGGATAAAGTGCTTAAGCGACATCGGGTCTTACCTCACTTCGCCATCATGTAGGTGTGGATGCTGAACATGATCCACAGCGACAGACCAACCAGCAGAACGATCACAAGACCTGCGAACACGAACGCGATCACGTTCTCGCGCTGGGCTTCGGAGCGGTCCAGGTGCAGGAAGTACACCAGGTGCACCAGCACCTGGATCACGGCGAATGCCAGCACGATCATGAGGGTGATCGACTTCGGCAAGGTCGGGTACATCACCAGGCCGAACGGAATCAGGGTCAGGATGACCGACAGGATGAAGCCGATAGCGTAAGACTTTACGCTGCCGTGGCTCGCATCATGGCTGTCATGGGAGTGTGCATTAGCCATTACAGAGTCCCCATCAAGTAGACGACGGTGAATACGCAGATCCAGACCACGTCCAGGAAGTGCCAGAACAGGCTCAGGCAGCTCAGGCGGGTCTTGTTGGTGTTGGTCAGGCCGTGTTTATTGACCTGATACATCATCACCGCCATCCACAGCAGGCCGGCCGATACGTGCAGACCGTGGGTGCCTACCAGCGTGAAGAACGCGGACAGGAAACCGGAACGGTGCGGGCCGTAGCCTTCGGAGATCAGCAGGTGGAACTCGTTGATCTCCATGCCGATGAAGCCCAGGCCGAACAGGAAGGTCAGGGCCAGCCAGCTCAGCACGCCTTTCTTGTTGCCGTTGTAGAAGGCCAGCATGGCGAAGCCGTAGGTGATCGAACTGAACAACAGCAAGGCGGTTTCGCCGAGCACGTAAGGCAGTTCGAAGATGTCGTGGCCCGACGGGCCACCCGCTACGTTGTTTACCAGTACCGCGTACACCGCGAAGATCGACGCAAACAAAATGCAGTCGGTCATCAGGTAGAGCCAGAAACCGAAGACGGTTATCGGGCCGGTGTCGTGGTGGTCGTGGTGGTCGTGGTGCCCATGGTCATCGACATGGGCGTGTCCAGCATTGGTCGCTAAGTTCGACATGGTTTAAACCTGTTCCAACGGGGTTTCAACACGGTTGGCCGGGATCTTCTTCTCGGCTACCAGGCGAGCGTGCTGCTCGGCTTCGATGCGTTCGATGGTTTCCACCGGCACCATGTAGCCTTGATCGTCACGTGCAGCGTGGACGATGAAGTAACCGATAGTGCCCACCAGGCCCACGATTGCCAGCCACCAGATGTGCCAGATCATCGCGAAACCGAACACGGTCAACAGCGCGCCCATCACCACGCCAGTGGCGGTGTTGTTCGGCATGTGGATCGGCTCGTAGTGCGCAGGTTTCTGGTACGCAGTACCGTCTTCCTTGGCTTCGGTGAACGCATCAATGGTGTTCGCAGTCGGGATCACGGCGAAGTTGTAGAACGGTGGTGGCGACGAGGTCGACCATTCCAGGGTGTGGCCGTTCCACGGGTCGCCGGACTCGCACAGGTTCTGCTTGCGATCACGCACGCTGACATACAGCTGGATCAACTGGCAGGCGATACCGGCCGCGATCATCAACGCACCGAACATGGCGACGTACAGGTACGGCACCCACTCAGGGTTGGTGGTGGCGTTCAGACGACGGGTCATGCCCATGAAGCCCAGTGCATAGAGCGGCATGAACGCGACGAAGAAGCCCGAGATCCACAGCCAGAACGCAGCCTTGCCCCAACCTTCGTGCAGCTTGAAGCCGAACGCTTTCGGGAAGTAGAAGCTGAAACCGGCGATGTAGCCGAATACCGCGCCACCGATGATCACGTTATGGAAGTGAGCGATCACGAACAGGCTGTTGTGCAGCACGAAGTCAGCACCCGGAATGGCCAGCAGTACGCCGGTCATGCCGCCAATGGCGAAGGTCACCATGAAGCCCAGGGTCCACAGAACCTGGCTGGTCATGCGCAGACGACCGTGGTAGATGGTGAACAGCCAGTTGAACAGCTTCACCCCCGTCGGGATGGAAATCAGCATCGTCGCCAGGCCGAAGAAGGCGTTGACGCTGGCCCCCGAACCCATGGTGAAGAAGTGGTGCAGCCAGACCATGAAGCCCAGTACCGAGATCGCGCCCGATGCATAGACCATCGAGTGGTGACCGAACAGGCGTTTGCCGGTAAAGGTCGAGATCACTTCGGAGAAGATACCGAACGCTGGCAGGATCAGGATGTACACCTCAGGGTGACCCCATGCCCAGAACAGGTTCACGTACATCATCGGATTGCCACCAAGTTCATTGGTGAAAATGTGGAAATCCAGGTAACGGTCAAGCGACAGCAGCGCCATGGTAGCGGCCAGGATCGGGAACGAAGCCACGATCAGCACGTTTGCCCAGGTGCAGGTCCAGGTGAAGATCGGCATGTCCATCAGTTTCATGCCAGGGGCGCGCATCTTGAGGACGGTGGCCAGGAAGTTGACCCCCGTCAATGTCGTCCCGAGCCCTGATAACTGCAGTGCCCAAATGTAGTAATCCACCCCCACGCCCGGACTGTATTGCAGGCCCGACAATGGCGGATACGCAACCCAACCGGTCTTGGCGAATTCGCCGACGCCCAGGGACAGGTTGATCAGCACCACGCCCGATACCAGCAGCCAGAAGCTCAGGGAGTTCAGGAACGGGTAGGCAACGTCACGCGCACCGATCTGCAGCGGCAAGGCAAGGTTCATCAGGCCGGTGAAGAAAGGCATCGCCATGAAGATGATCATGATCACACCGTGGGCGGTGAAGATCTGGTCATAGTGTTCAGGCGGCAGGTAGCCCGGCGAACCCTCGGTGGCCATGGCCAACTGGGTACGCATCATGATGGCGTCGGCAAAGCCGCGCAGCAGCATGACCATGGCCACGATGACGTACATGACACCGATTTTCTTGTGGTCGACGGAGGTCAACCACTCGGTCCACAGGTAGGTCCACTTCTTGAAGTAGGTGATTGCCGCAAACAGTGCCAGACCACCCAGCGCGATCATGGCGATGGTCACCATCACGATCGGCTCGTGGAATGGGACCGCGTCCCAACTTAATTTACCAAACATCGTTTACTCCTCTGCCCCAGCAGTTGAATTCGAGCCCGTGTCAGAACCTTCAGCCGCGGCCACTTCTTTCTTCTCGTGCTTGACCGGCTTGCCTGGTTTCATGCCTTCGTACTTGTCGACGATTTTCTGAAACAGGTTCGGCTCGTACGAGGAGTACAGGGCGACAGGGTTGTTCTGGCTTGGTTTGGTCAGGGCGTCGTATTCAGCTTGATCAAGCTGTTTAGGTGCGGCCTTGACTTCGGCGACCCAGGCGTTGAAGTCTTCCTGGCTTGTCGAGATCGCTTTGAATTTCATGCCGGTGAAGCCAGCGCCGCTATAGTTGGCGGAGATGCCTTCCATTTCAGCTTTCTGGTTGGCGATAAGGTGCAGCTTGGTCTGCATACCTGCCATCGCGTAGATCTGACCGCCCAGGGCTGGGATGAAGAACGAGTTCATCACGGCGTCGGAGGTGATCTTGAAGTTCAGCGGGGTGTGCTCCGGGAAACGGATCTGGTTCACGGTGGCGATACCCAGGTCCGGGTAGATGAACAGCCACTTCCAGTCCAGCGCGACCACTTCGATGTTGATCGGCTTGACGTCCGATTCCAGCGGACGGTACGGGTCCAGTGCGTGGGTGGACTTGTAGGTCACATAACCCAGGGCAACGATGATGAGGATCGGGACCAGCCACACCGCGATTTCGATCTTGGTGGAGTGCGACCACTTCGGCGCGTAGGTCGCGTTGGTGTTGGACGCGCGGTATTTCCAGGCGAAGGCGAAGGTCATGATGATCACAGGGACCACGACCAGCAGCATCAACAGGGTGGCGGTGATGATCAGGTTTCGTTCATCCAGACCGACCTGTCCTTTTGGGTCGAGCAAGGTCCACTTGCAGCCTCCCAGCATTAACAGCATGCCAAGCAGCGGCAAAAAGCCTAGTAATCGGGGGTACCTGTTTTTACTCATCTCACGACCTCTAAAGCAGCTTGCGCAATGCAGTTGGGTTTTGATCGCCAACACTTCACCCTGCCAAGGGTTGGCATTTCTCTTCGATTGAATAAGAGCCTGCCCGCCACACCAAAAAAACTGTACGTTTCACTGACCTGCGGCGCGTTCTTATTCGATTTCGTGGTTAAAGGCCTTGTTACAGACCAATTCCATTTGGTGCGGATAGTTGAAAGGCTGCCGGAACCTGGGTCGCACGGAGCCGTCCATCGCCCCTCGACCCCTGCGATGCTCAAATATTGCACAGCATCGGACACTCAGTGCGGGGGATTGTAGTTAGCTGGCGATGTATAAACCATGTCTGATAAAGAAATAATTTTTATCGATTACAGCAATAATTCTTCACTGACAGGGCCGGGATGCGCGATCTTATTGCGGTCAATTCTCAATAAAACCCACAAAAAATACCGCGTTATTCGTTCCTCCAGACCATCCCTTACAAGTTGTAAGGGCATGACGAGGCCGTCGAAGTCCCCATAAAACAAGGCATTGGGACATCACCTCACGGCCACGACCGCGACCTGTCAAAGGTACGATTCAAACGATGAACTGACAGCACAAACTGACCGATTGGTGCAAATCCGCACGCCAAAAACGACGCATGGAAAGCGCCTGCGACAGCATCCGTGTGACAACATGTCGCACGCCGCACGCCCCATTTGTCGCCGTTCGTCACGGCCCTTTCACATTTGCCGACGCACAAAAAAGCCCCGGTCCTTCTTCAGGAGTGACCGGGGCTTTTTACGAAAAGTTCAGGCTGTGCGCTGGCGATTGCGATAAATGCCCAGCGGCACCAGGATCACCGTCAGCACAAACGCCACCAGCGCCCATTGCGCGAGCGACAGGCCCAGCACCGGTGGGTACGGTGTGCTGCAGAAGCCATCGACCTGGAAGCCCAGCGGGAATACCTTGGCCAGCGGCAAGTCATCGACGATCGGCTGCAACACATCGACGCCGCAGCTGACCTGGGGGAAGAACTGGGTGTACACATGGTGCCCCGCCGCAGCCACACCGCCGAGTGCACTGAGGATCACCAACCCTTCGAACAGGGTGACCGCGCCCTTGGTGCGCATCGCCGCGCCAATGAACGCGAAGATCGCGATCAGCAGCAAGGCGTAACGTTGCAGGATGCACAACGGGCACGGCGCCTCGCCCAGCACCACCTGCATGTACAGCGCACCGCCGATCAGCGCCAGGCAGATGATGCCCAGCAACACCAGAAAGCGCCGCTCCCTGCCTAAACGCAATTCGTCACTCATCCCCGTATCCCTTTGTTTGGTTGTGCCAATGGGCGCAAGTTTACACACAGAGCATGGTTTAAACAGAGGGGGGTTAACGGGGGATTAATCAGTCAGCATACCGATCCAACGGTGGCAGGGGCTTGCTCCCGATGGGAGTGGGTCAGCCAGCTTGGCTGTCACTGATACACCGCCATCGGGAGCAAGCCCACTCCCACACTGTTGACGCGCGTTACTCCAGCGCCGCTGCAGGGCCGAAGAACTCGTAGCGCGTTTGCGCCTGCGGCACGCCCAGTGCCTTGAGGTGACGTTTGATCGCGGTCATGAAACCCTTGGGCCCCAGGAAATAGGCATCCACATCGCGCTGTTCAGGCAACCACGCCGCCAACTGCGCCTGGCTCAACAACCCAATACTGTCCGCCGCCGGACTCACACCATCGTCCTCGGCGTAGCAGTAAAACCGCCTGAGCTGCGGATGCCTGGCCGCCAGTGCATCCACCCACTCACGAAACGCATGCACCCCGCCATTGCGCGCGCAGTGGATAAAGTGCACCGGGCGCTCGGTGGCCAGGGCCGCCTCGAGCATCGCCAGGGTCGGTGTGATGCCCACCCCGCCACTGATCAGCACCAGCGGTTTGTCGCTGGCCACCAGCGTGAAATCCCCCGACGGCGGGAACAGCTCAATCGTCGCGCCGACCTGCAGTTGATTATGCAAATAGCTGGACACCCGTCCCCCGGCTTCGCGTTTGACGCTGATGCGGTATTCGCCGCCATCGCTCAGTGCCGACAGGGAGTAATTGCGGCGCACTTCTTCGCCGTCGAGCACCAGCCGCAGGCTGATGTATTGGCCCGGCGCGGCGTTGAGAATCGGGCCGTTGTCCACCGGAGCAAAATGAAACGACATGATCTCGGCGCTCTCCTCCACCCGCTTCACCAGTTTGAACGACCGAGCCCCGCGCCAACCACCCGGCGCCTTGGCTTTTTCGTCATAAAGGGCTTTTTCCGCGCCGATCAGAATATCCGCCAACTGGCCGTAGGCCGCGCCCCAGGCCTGCATGACCGCAGGCGTGGCGATGTCGCTGCCCAGCACTTCAGAGATCGCACGCAACAGGCAGGCGCCGACAATCGGGTAGTGCTCCGGCTGGATCTGCAGCGCCACGTGCTTGTTGATAATCTTCGCCACCAGGTCGCCCAACTGGTCGAGCCGGTCGATATGCCGCGCGTACATCAACACGCCATTGGCCAGCGCGCGGGGCTGATCGCCGCTGGCCTGGTGGGCTTGGTTGAACAGCGGACGCACCTGCGGGTACTCGGACAGCATCATGCGGTAGAAATGGGTGATCAGCGCTTCACCGCCGCGTTCCAGCAACGGCACGGTGGACTGGATGATGGCACGGTCTTGGGCCGTCAGCATGGGAGACTCCTGGGCTTGTTAATCAAGTGCCCTGAAGCAGTCAGTATTCGTGCCAATCTACAAATCCAATATTTTCAACTGGTTACGACATACCTAGTCAATATGACTTGCTACGCCTTATAGTCACAACGACTACAAGGAGTCGTTATGACTGCGCATTCGCTGCTTACCACCCTGCTGCCCCTGGTCGCCGACCTTTCCCGCGACCTGCCCGAAGGCGAGCGTTACCGCCGCCTGCTGCACGCCATGCGCGCCCTGCTGCCGTGCGACGCCGCCGCGCTGTTGCGCCTGGACGGCGAGTGGCTGGTGCCGCTGGCGGTGGATGGCCTGAGCGCCGACACCCTGGGGCGACGCTTCAAGGTCAGCGAGCACCCGCGCTTCGCCGTGCTGCTGAGCAGCCCCGGCCCCACCCGCTTCGACAGCGACAGTGCGTTACCCGACCCCTATGACGGCCTGGTCGCCGGTGTGCACGGGCAACTGGAAGTGCACGACTGTATGGGCTGCCCGCTGTTCGTCGATGACCGGCCCTGGGGCCTGCTGACCCTGGATGCGCTGGACACCGAGCGTTTCGAACGCGTTGAGCTGGACGCCCTGCAAGCCTTCGCCAGCCTCGCCGCCGCCACCGTCAATGTCGCCGAACGCATTGAACGCCTGGCCCTGCGCGCCGAGATCTACCGCCAGGCCGGCGGCCAGCCCCACAAGGAAATGATCGGCCAGAGCAAAACCCACAAGCGCCTGGTGGAAGAGATCAACCTGGTCGGCGGCAGCGACCTGACGGTGCTGATCACCGGCGAAACCGGGGTGGGCAAGGAGCTGGTGGCCCAGGCGATCCATGACGCCTCGACGCGGGCCGACAAACCGCTGATCAGCCTCAACTGCGCCGCCCTGCCGGAAACGCTGGTGGAAAGCGAGCTGTTCGGCCACGTGCGCGGCGCCTTTACCGGCGCACTGAATGAACGCCGAGGCAAATTTGAACTGGCCAATGGCGGTACCCTGTTTCTCGATGAGGTCGGCGAACTGTCGCTGAGCGTGCAGGCCAAGCTGCTGCGTGTGCTGCAAAGCGGCCAGCTGCAGCGCCTGGGCTCGGACCGCGAACACCGGGTGGACGTGCGCCTGATCGCCGCCACCAACCGCGACCTCGCCGAAGAAGTGCGCAGCGGCCGCTACCGCGCCGATTTCTACCATCGCCTCAGCGTGTACCCGCTGCATGTGCCGGCGCTGCGTGAACGCGGACGCGATGTGTTGCTGCTGGCCGGTTATTTCCTTGAACAGAACCGCTCACGCATGGGCCTGGGCAGCCTGCGCCTTGGCGGCGATGCCCAGGCAGCGCTGCTGGCCTGGCACTGGCCGGGCAATGTGCGCGAGCTGGAGCACGCGATCGGACGCAGCGCGCTCAAGGCGCTGGGCAACTGCCGCGAGCGTCCGAAGATACTCAGCCTGAGCGCCAGGGACCTGGATCTGCCGGAGGTCAACGCCCCGGTCATTGAAGCGCAAGCCGCGCCGGCCCCCGTCACCGGTGACCTGCGCCAGGCCACCGAGCAGTATCAGCGCCAGGTAATCGACGCCTGCCTGGAACGCCACCAGCACAACTGGGCCGGCGCCGCCCGCGAGCTGGGCCTGGACCGCGCCAACCTGGGCCGCCTGGCCAGACGCCTGGGCCTGAAGTAGCAGGCAACCACATCCCTGCGGGTACCGGCGTGTTGTGGCGAGCGGCTTGGTTGTGGCAAGCGGGCCTGTTGTGACGAGCGGGCTTCTTGTGGAGAGCGGGCTTGCCCTAAGCGCAGATTCCCTGTGGCGAGCAGGCTTGTCCTGCGTTGGGCTGCGCAGCAGCCCCAAAGCCAGGCGCTGAGCCGTATCAGGTACACCGCGTTTTGCTCGATTGGGCGCGCTTCGCACCCCAACGCGGGGCAAGCCCGCTCGCCACAATAAGCCCACACATTTTCCTTAACTGAACTTCATTAGGGCTTGCCACAGGGCGGCAGCAGAATCGACGCGTTGGCGGAGCCTCACTGGATTGGTTTTGTCTGAAAGGTCGGGCTCATAACTTTAGGCTTTCGGAACACCAGCACATTGCCCAGCATCACCAGCACCAACCCGGCCAATGCCGGCGGCGTCCACTGATAGCCTTCGGCAAACGCCGACACGTTCAGCGCCACCACCGGGAACAGCACGGTGCAATACGCCGCACGCTCGGGCCCCATGCGCCCCACCAGCGTGAGATAGGCCGTAAACCCGATCACTGACCCCGGAATCACCAGGTACCACAAGGCGCCGATGTACCGCGCGCTCCAGTCCATCTCGAAGGGAATGCCGCGCACCCCGCACCAGGTCGCCAGCATCAAGGCGCCGTAGGCCATGCCCCAGGCATTGGTGGTCAACGGTCTGAGCCCGGCCTTCTGTTGCAGGCTCGAAAGCATATTGCCCGCCGAAAAACACAGCGTTCCCAGCAGCGCCAGGCCCAGCCCCAGCAACGTCTGCGGGCTGGCGGTGTGCCCGGCCAGTTCCGGCCAGAACAGAAAGCCCAGTCCCAGCAGACCGAGGCCGCCGCCCATCAACACATTGCGCGCCACGCGCTGGCCGAAGAACACCCGCGCGTTCAGCGCGTTCCACAGCGTAGCCGTGGAAAACACCACCGCCACCAGGCCGCTGGGGACCCACTGCGTGGCGGTCAAAAAGCACATGAAGTTGACGCAGAACAGGCACAGGCCCTGGGCCAGGCAGATCAGATGCCCACGCCGGTTCATCACCTGCAGCCTGCGACTGAACAACAGCAGCGCAAACAGCACCAGCGCGGCCAGGCCGAAGCGGTACACAATCGACACGGGAATGGCGACAACCCCCAACTGCCACTTGAGGGCGATCCAGGTGGTGCCCCAGATCAGCACGGTAAGGACATACAGGGAAAGGTTCATGGCGCGGCTCCGAAGGTTGAGCCACAGTGTCCGCCTCAAGCCACGGACCGCTCTTGCACATTCTTGCGCTTTTGTCGGGCGAAGGGATCACAGCCCGGACCTCGCGCGGTAGGATGCCAGGCATCGGAGAACACACGCCATGCCTGATCTGCAATCGCTGCACATCTTTCAGTCCCTCAACCGCTCGCCCAACGCACGCCTGCACGCCTGCGCCGAGCTGGGTGACGGCGTGTCGGCCGCGCTGTGGAGCAACCACCACGATGCCCAGGATTACCAGGGGCCCAGCCATCACACGCTGTCCTGCTACATCGGCGGCGGCACCGGTACGTTTCGCCGTGACCAGCCAGGCATCAAGGGCGGCCCGGACAAGTTGTGCGTGCTGCCGGCCGAGCATCAGTCGGCCTGGGTGATCAACGGCGACATCCGCCTGGCCCATGTGTATTTCAGCCCGGAACAATTCGCCCTCGGTTGCGTCACCCTGCTGGACCGCGAACCGCGTGCCCTCGCGTTGCAGCAAGCGACCTTTCTTGAAGACCCAGGCCAGGCGCGACGCTTTCATCAACTGATCGCGCTCAATTGGCACGAGCCGGCCGAACGCCTGCTCACCAGCAGCCTGGCCCATGAAATGCTTAGCCACACCCTGCTCAACCAGGTCGGCGCCCGCGATGGCCTGCGTTTGAAAGGCGGGCTGGCGGCCTACCAACGGCGGCGGTTGGTGGAGTACATCGAGCAGCACCTGCAGGATCCCATCAGCCTCGGGCTGTTGGCGGGCTTGTGCGCCTTGTCGGAATACCATTTCGCGCGGATGTTTCGCCAGAGCTTCGGCCTGCCGCCCCATCAATACCTGCTGGCGCGGCGCCTGGCCCGTGCGCGCAGCCTGCTGCGCGGCGGCGCCCTGCCGCTGGGCGAGGTCGCCCTGATGTGCGGGTTTTCCAGCGCCAGCCATTTCAACCAGCGCTTTCGCCAGGCCACGGGCGCAACGCCTGGCGACTACCGTCAGGCCTTCGTCTAGACCATCAGCCCGAGGGTCTTGGCCTTGGCCACCGCCTGGGTGCGCCGTTCCACGCCGAGCTTGCTGTGGATGCGCCGGGCATGGGTCTTGACCGTGTGCAGGGAGATGAACAGACGGTCGGCAATCTGCAGGTTGGAATTGCCCAGGGCGATCAACCGCAGCACTTCCAGCTCGCGCTGGCTCAAGGGATTGTCCGCCGCGCCAATGGCGGCTGTGTGCGGCTCCAGGCCCAGTTCACTCAGCACACCGGGGGAGCGCAGGCGCAGCTCGCGGATCGCTTGCTGCACCTGGCAACGCGCCGCCAGGGCCAGGCCACTTTGCAGCGCACGCCGCGCCAGCGCGGTGTCGCCCAACTGCCACGCCACCTCGCCAAGCACCAATTGCACCTCGGTTTCCAGGCAGAGCATGCCGCGTTGCCGGGTGACCTCCAGCAGCGCGTTGAGCCTTGAAAGAGGTTGCTCGGCGCACCCGAGCCTCACTTCTGCCAGCACCAGCAGGTACTCAAGGCGCGGGATCAATTCCAGCGTGGCCGGCGGTGCCTGCCTGGCGTGCGGCCCATGAAAGTGACGCAGCACGCGGCGCACCGCTTCCACGGTCAAGTCGGCCCGCCCCTGCTGCAACCAGAAATGCCCGCTGATCAACAGCAGCACCGCGCGGTAAACGCTCTGCGGGACGTGCCGCTGCTGCATCAACCGCTCGGCCTCGCGCAGCTGGATAAACGCCTGGGCGTAGTCGCCCTGGTTGGCCGCCAGCAGTGCCAGGCCCAGAAAGCCGTAGAGCACGCGTTTGTCCTGACTGTGCAGGCACATCGCCAAGCCTGCCTGGAAACACTCGGCGGCCAGTGCGTCCTGGCCCTGGCGCAAGGCCAGGTGGCCACGGCGCAACGCGATCCGCCCCACCAGCGGGCCGGCCTCGATCTGCTGCTTGAGCAACATCGCCTGCACTTGCTCCAACAAGCTCTGCGCCCGATGCGGTGCGCCGCGCTGCTCGAGCAACTGGGCGTGATCCAGCTCAAGTAACGCCTCCAGCAGCAGCGAGCCCTCGGCGCGCGCCAGGCACAGCGCTTCGCGATTGAGGGTTTGGGCGACGTCCAGCTCGCCGCGCAGCAAGGCTTGCTGGGTGAGCCCGGACAGGCACATCAGGCGCGAGGTCCAGGCGCTGTCGGGCAAGGCCTGCAGGGCTTCAAGAAAATGCGCGCGGGCGCATTCGGCATCGCCGTTCAAATGCAACAGCCAGCCCCACTGCGCCTGCCAACGCGCCAGCAGGTGACGTTGCTGTACGGCGCCAGGTTGCGGCGTAAAGCGCGCCAACTGATCGATGCACTGCGCGGCCTGATCGAAGCGCCCGGCGAACAGCAGCGCCGCCGTCACCAGCCCCACCAACTGCGCAGAACACAGCAGCAGTTCATCACCGTGCTGTTCGTGCAGACGTAACACCAACACGGCGTTCTGCTGGCGAAACAGGTCTTCGAAACTGAAATGCTGCAACAGGCTTACCGCCACTTCGAACGCTTCGGCCAGCAATGCCTGTTCGAACGCGGCCTGCCAGTCGCCCTCGGTGGTAAACCATTGGCAGGCGCGCCGATGCCAGGAACGCCGGGCCGGCCACGGTTCGTCGCGCACCACGTGGGCCAGTGGCGCGAATATGCACAGCCAGTCGGCGCTGTGTTCCCAAGGCTGGACAAAGGCACCGAGCGCCTGCAGATCGCGCAGGTAGCGGGCGCCGTCGCCCGCGCCGAACAGGTGTTCACACAGGCTCGCATTGAACCTCGGCAGATGGGCCAGCACCTGCCAGGCCTCGACCCACTCGGCGGACCAGGTGCTGAACAGCTCGTGCTGCAAATAGTCGCGCAAGGTCTTGTCGGGATGGCCGTCGCCCAGCAAGGCGATCCGCACGCCGGCGCACCAGCCGGCACTGAAGTGCATGACGCTGTCGAGGCTCTGGCCGGGGCCCAGCAAAGCCTGGACTTCCCCAGCGCTGAACGCCAGCTCACTGGCGCTGCACTCCCACAGTTCATCGTCGAGCAACAGCCTTGGCCAGTTGCACGCCGGGCGCCGCCGCGTGCCGAGCCACCAGCTCAGCGCCGGGCTGCCGAGGGTGAGCAGGCGGTCGAGCAAGGCATCCAGCTCGGGGTCGGGAAAACGGCAGAAGTCATCGAGAAACAGCCAGGCCGGCGTTGACCAGGTACTCAGGTCGAGCAACAGCGCGGCTTCATCGGTGAAGGGCAGGCCCAGGCTCTGCGCCACTCGGCGGCAAAGACCCTCGGGGCTCAAGGCCACCCCATTGAGCGCTAGCCAGTACACCGGGCACCCCGCTGGCGCCTGCAAGGCGCACTCGGCGAACAACGCACTCTTGCCACTGCCGCCCGGCGCACACAGCAACCTCACCCGAGCCTGCGCCGCGAGCAAGGGCTGGGCCAGTCGCGGCCGCAGCAGATGGTGAGCGGACAGCCGTGGCATGAATCCGGGACGGTCCAGGCAGCGAGTCATGGCGGTCATTGCTGCATCCTGCGTTTTTATTGTGATGAAGCCTGACGCGTACCCTAGTCCTGGGGTTGGTGGTTGTTGAAGAAGTATTCAGCGGGGTGATTGACGGCCATGCATAAAAGCCAGGGTGTACACACTCCACTGTGGAAGGGAGCTTGCTCCCGATGGCGGTGGGTCAGTCGGCTCGCTTGTGGCTGATGTACCGCTATCGGGAGCAAGCCCCCTCCTACAGTGATTGCATTTCACCTCACCTTCAGCGCACGCCTTCGGAGCGCAATGCTGCGGGGGTGTAGTCGGCGGCCTTGGCGGCGAAGCCGAACACGAAGCTGCGTTTCTCCTCGTTCTTCATGCCCAGGGCGATGTAGCGCCCGGCGATGAGGTCATACAGGGTTTCGACCGTGTAGGCCGGCACCTGGTGGTCGTAATAGAACTGCGCATGACCTTCGGCGACGCGCCACAGTTGGCCGCGACCGTCGTAGTGATCCACCAGCGCCACCTGCCAGCTGTCTTCGTCGATGTACATGTGGCGCTTGGCGTAGATATGCCGCTCGCTGGGCTTGACCGTACCGACCACTTCCCACACGCGGTGCAGCTCGTAGCGGGTGAGGTCCTGGTTGATGTGGCCGGCCTTGATGATGTCGTCGTACTTGAGGTTCGGCGAATCGAGCTTGTAGCTGTTGTAGGGGATGTACAGCTCTTTCTTGCCCACCAGCTTCCAGTCGTAGCGGTCGGGCGCGCCGGAGAACATGTCGAAGTTGTCGGTGGTGCGCAGGCCGTCGGAAGCGGTGCCCGGCCCGTCATATGACACTTGCGGTGCACGCCGCACACGGCGCTGGCCGGCGTTGTAGATCCAGGCCAGGCGCGGCTCCTTCACCTGATCGAGGGTTTCGTGCACCAGCAGCACGTTGCCCGCCAGCCGCGCCGGGGCCGTCACCGATTGCTTGAAAAAGCTCAGCACGTTGGCCGCCTTGGCCGGGTCCATGTCGGGGATGGCCTGGGGCACTGCCACTTCTTCTTCGAAACGGATCGGCGTGTAGCTGCCGTTGGTCTGCGGCGTGGCCTGGGTGATGATGCGGCGCAGGTTGCCGCCGTGGTAACGGGTGATGTGGTTCCACAGCACCTCGACGCCAGTCTTGGGAATCGGGAACGCGTAATAGCGGTTGCCGGTGAAGTTCTCCAGGCCGTTGCCGTCGTTGATCGCCTTGACGTTCAACGCGCTGCGCTTGATCGACTCGTAGATGTCCGGCGGCAGGTTTACCGTACGGTGGCTGGGGTACACCGGGATCTTGTAGGTCTCGGGGTAACGCTTGAACATCGCCACCTGGCCGTCGGAGAGTTTGCTCTGGTACTTATCGACGGTGGCGGCGGTGATCACGAACAGTGGTTTTTCACTGGCAAACGGATCGGCCAGAAAGCCTTTGCTGTCCACCGCGCCGGCGTTTTTCGGGATGCCGCCGGTCCAGGCCGGGATCGAGCCGTCAGCATTGCCGGCCTTTTCGGCACCGACCGGCGTGAGGGTGGTGCCCAATTTGGCGGCCTCTTCCGGCGAGACCGCCGCCATCACGTGAGCGGCCAGCAGACTCAGGGCCAACGCTGCAATTGTCTTACGCATAAGTTCTTGTCCTTCTTTAAGCCAAATCAGAAGTTCACGCCGAAGCTGAGGGCGAGGAAGTCGCGGTCGGTCAGGGTGTTGTAGTCGCCGCCAAAAAAGTCGGTATAGCTGAGGCTGGCGGTGTAGGTGCTGCGGTAGTCGGCATCCACGCCGACACTGATGGCCTTGGCGCCCTTGTTGAAGATGCCGTTGGGGCCGTAGCCGGCGACGTCATGGGACCAGGACAGGTTGGGCTTGAGGTTCACCCCGGCAATCGCGTTGTTGTAGTCCAGGATCGCCCGCGCGCGGTAGCCCCAGGAGGTGGAGGTGACGAAGCCATCGGTGTCACCCTGAAACCCGTAAGCGCCGTACACCGAGTCGCGGCCGTAACGCAGCTTGGCTTTGTCTTCCAGGCCGGCAACGTGCACCACCGCCGCCTCGCCCACCAGGGTCAGGCGCTCGGCGCCCAGCACCTGGTCGAAAAACTGGGTCATGGTGCTCTGGATCTGGGTGATTTCCTTGCGCCGGTAACCCACGTTATCGGCGCCGAACGAGCTGCGGATGGGCGAGGCGGTGTTACCGGCAATCGGGTTGATCAGCGCCAGGGTCAGGTCGGTGGTGTTGAGTTGCACCGGGGCGTTGGGGCGGTAGCTGATTTCCCCGGTCCACGCCGTGC
The DNA here is from genome assembly GCF_017832155.1 of Pseudomonas sp. PvP025. Lineage (NCBI taxonomy): Bacteria > Pseudomonadati > Pseudomonadota > Gammaproteobacteria > Pseudomonadales > Pseudomonadaceae > Pseudomonas > Pseudomonas sp. PvP025. The sequence continues at coordinate 3,019,166 of NZ_JAFIBJ010000001.1, forward strand.
CGGTGGGCAAGGTGGTGGAGAAGCTGGCGCCGAACAGGCGGATGTCCTCGGGATAGTCGAGGTAATACTGGCCGCGGCCGAGCATCAGACTTTGCACCAGGCCCGCACCGGAGCCGGGCGCCAGGCGGTTGGCGGCACCTGCAATGGCGCCGAGGGTCGCAAGGCTGGTGTTGTTGGTAAGGGTGCCCACGGTCGGCGTGCGGCTGTGGTAGTTCATGAAATACAGGCCGTACTCGGTGTCGTCGCCGAGCCAGCGCAGGGCCGCGCCGAACTGGCCGGAGTCGCGCGCATCGCGGTCGCCGGCACGCCGTACGATCACGCCTTCATTGGTCACGCCGAAACCCTGGCCGAATGCGGCTGCCACCGGTTGCAAGGGCCGGATCGCCGGGCTGCCGACCGTGTAGTTATTGGTGCAACCGTCCGCCGCCACATCGCCGCCAAAGAAGGTGCCGCAGTTGTCCAGCACCGTCTGGTCCCATTCCAGTTGGTAGAAGCCTTCGACGGTGAGCTGACTGGTGAGGCTTTGGGAGGCGAACAGCATGTTCACCGGGATCAGGCCTTCCTTGATCTCGGCGCCCGGGCGGCGGAACGCGGAGACGTCAACCGGGTTGATGCTGTTGATGGAGTTGCCGATAAACGTGCTTTCGCCCCAGCTGACCACTTGCTTTCCGGCGCGCACGGTGCCCGGCAGGTCGCCCAGGGAATAGTTGTGATACACGAAGGCATCGAGGATCTGCGCGCCACTGGATTTGGCGCCCTCTTTGCGGTTGTGATCGCTGATGGGCTTGAACTCGCGGTCTTCGTCCTTGAGTTCGAAGTCGTACCAGTATTTGCCACGCACGAACACGCCGGTATCACCGTATTTCAACTCGAGGTCGTGCAGGCCTTTGAAGATTTTCGAGAAGGTCTCGCCTTTCTTGAAGTTGAGCCGCCCGTCATCGCCCGTGGAAGCCTGGCCACTGCCACCGTTGACGGTGCCCACCAGCTTGCGGTCGGCATCACGCATGCCCCAACTGGCGCCCACCGACAGCGACGAATCGAATTGCCCTTCGATCTCGCCGATGTTGAACGAAACAGCCTGCGCCTGGGCGCAGCAACCCAAGGCAACCGCAGCGGCCAGCGCCTGCGGCATGAAGATGGCGCGCATTGTTGTTTTTGTCATGCGTCTTCCCCGGTGAGTAACAGAAGGCTTCACCCTACTGCCGCCCGTGGGGAGCGATAAGCGCACCAAGGAGGTATTCGTGTTGTCGTTCGAAAGGATTAACGGCCACGCTGGCCGGGCTTCGGGCGCGGGCATGCAGCGGATGGATGGAGTCTTATCAAAGGGATGGATGGATCGTTACCAATTTTGTAATAGTCCTTGTCCCAATGAGGTATTACTCATTCTGTAACAAACGACTATTCTGGCCGGGCTTTAAGAGCACTGCGCTCTCTCCCACCCCAGGGTGCAAAGCCGGATTCAACTTGATTGATGTTTTTATTCAATCGGTTATCGGTGTTCATTGACGTTTATCTGCCGCTCCTTGGTACAACGTCTTACTTCAGCCGCTGCGTTTGCAGCGGCTTTTTTTTGCCTGGGGATTAAAGGACGATCACGCAACGATCAGAGGCTGTACTTCTGCAAATTGGCCATCATCTCCTTCAGCGCCTCGATGTTGTCCTGCGGATGGGCGGCTCCTTCGAAGTCGCAGATCTGTGCCCAGTGCGCCGCCACATCCTCGGGCGAGAAGCCGGCCTGCGGATCAAAACCCACCCCCAGGCTGCGCTCCCAGCGGGTCTTGCCGATCCAGCCACCGCCGACTTCAAACAGGCCCGAGGTGTCCTGGCAGGCCTCGCTGCCCAGGTACACCACCAGCGGGCTGACCAACTCCGGCTTGAGGCGCTCGAACACCTGCGGCGGGATCAGGCCTTCGGTCATGCGCGTGCCGCCGGTGGGGGCAATGGCGTTGACCAAAATGTTGTGCTTGCGCCCTTCCAGCGCCAGGGTGCGGGTCAGGCCATACAGCCCGAGCTTGGCCATGCCGTAGTTGGACTGGCCGAAGTTGCCGTAAATGCCCGAGGTGGACGCGGTGAAGATCACCCGTCCGTACGCTTGCTCACGCAGGTGCGGCCAGGCGGCGCGGGTGACTTTGTAGGCGCCTTCGACATGCACCCGGTAAACCAGGTCCCAATCGCTGTCCTCCATCTTGTGGAAGGTCTTGTCGCGCAGGATGCCGGCGTTGTTGACCACCACGTCGATGCGACCGAATGCGTCCATGGCGTTCTGCACAATCCTGTCACCGTCGGTGACCGAGTCATGGTTGGCCTCGGCAATGCCACCGGCTTCGCGGATTTCGGCAACCACCCGATCGGCCGCCGAGGCGTTGGCGCCTTCGCCCTGGGCGGAGCCGCCGAGATCGTTGACCAGTACCCTGGCCCCGTGCCTGGCAAACAGCAGCGCATGGGCGCGGCCCAACCCGCCGCCGGCACCGGTGACGATCACGACCTTATCCTGGAACTGCACTGACTCACTCATACCGAACTCCACAGGCGACAATGACAATGGCTCGAGTGTCCGGCACCGGGCGTGCGGTCACAATGAACACGGCCGCGGCTGAATGGTGCGCGATAAGGCAGCGGGATGATTGCGGGGCAAGCCCTAATGCCGTTCAGTTAGGCGCAGATTCCCTGTGGCGAGCAGGCTTGTCCTGCGTTGGGCTGCGCAGCAGCCCCAAAACCAGACGCTGAGCCGTATCAGGTACACCGCGTTTTGCTTGATTGGGGGCGCTTCGCACCCCAACGCGGGGCAAGCCCGCTCGCCACAATAAGCCCACAAGAGCCCTCTTGATCGTTCCCACGCGTGGGAACGATCAAAATTTCCTTAACTGAACGGCATTAGGGCAAGCCCGGTTGTTGTGGCTATGGCGAGCGCGCTCGCCACAGGGATATTGGTTGGCTGAAATAGGCTTACCCAAGGCTTCATCGCGAGCAAGCCCCCTCCCACACGGTGACGCGTGCGATGTGCGCGCGAAACGTCAGGTAGTGTTTGAGCACCTGCACCGGCGCTTCGATCTGCGGGTAGTGGCCGATATTGGTCAGCAGCACGGTATCGGCGTGGGGCACCAGTTGATGGTATCGCTCCACCATGTGTGCGCCGGAGATCGGGTCGACCTCGCCATCGATCACGCGCAACGGCACATCGCCCACTTGCATGGCCGCCACCCAGCGATCGCGCAGGGTACGGCGCTGGGGCACGTAGGCGATGAGTTTGTGCAGGATGCGCGTGCCGTCGTTGGCGCTGATCAGGCTCCAGAAATCGTCCAGAGCGCTTTCGCTGGGGCGGGTCTGGGGGCCGAAGATCTGGCTGAAGCTGTTGGACAGGGCGTTGCGCCCAAAGGCGCGGCTGATCATCCACCCCAGCGGGCTGAGCAAAAGCTTTTGCAGCAGCGCCGGGTGATGGGTTTCGGGAAACAACCCGCCGTTGAGGAACACGCAACTGGCCATCTGGAAGCGGCCTTCGTAATGCCGTGCCAGCAGTTCCTGGGCGACACTGTCGCCGTAGTCATGGGCCAGCACATGCACGGGCTGCTCGACCCCCAGGTGCTGGAGCAGCGCCTGTTGCAGATCGGCCTGCTCCAGCAGGCAATAGCCATGATCCAGCGGCTTGGCCGAATCGCCAAAGCCGAGCATGTCGCAGGCGATCACCAGGTTGCGCTGGGCCAGGGGCTGCCACAGGTAGTGCCAGTCCCAACTGGCGGTGGGGAAGCCATGGATCAGCAGCAGCGGCTCACCCTGGCCGGCCACCCAGTAACGAATGGTATGGCCGCGAAAGTCAAAACTGCGGCTGCGCTTGCGCCAGGCACGCAACGGGATCTCGGCGAGTGGCATCAGGTTTTATACCCCGGGTCTTGCAGCTCGAGTTTGCGCAGCAGCGCAGGCCAGGCCAGCGCGCCGCCCAGGCCCTGAGCACTGCGGGTGACGGCGGCGGCCATGGCCTTCGCGCCGGCGAGAATCTGCGGTTCGATGGCGATTAACTCTGCGCCGCCGGTTTGCGCCAGTACCTGAATATCACAGGCCCGCTGAAAGATGAACATCATCAGGAATGTATCGGCAATGGTGCTGCCGCAGGTCAGCAGGCCATGGTTGTGCAGCATCAGAAAACCGTTGTCGCCCAGATCGGCCTGCAGGCGGACCTTCTCCTCGTGGTTCAGCGCCACGCCTTCGTAGGCGTGGTAGGCCAGGCTCGCCAGCACGAACAACGATTGCTGGCTGATCGGCAGTACCCCCTGCCTCTGCGCCGCCACCGCCACGCCGGCGGCGGTGTGGGTATGCAGTACGCACACCACGTCATGCCGCACTTCATGAATGGCGCTGTGAATGGTGTAGCCCGCAGGGTTGATCTCGTAGGGGCTGTCCATCAGTTTATTGCCGGCCTGATCGACCTTGACCAGACTCGACGCGGTGATCTCGTGGAACATCAGCCCATAGGGGTTGATCAGGAAGTCTTCGGTGCCCGGCACCTTGGCCGAGATATGGGTGAAGATCAGATCGTCCCAACCGTGCATCGCCACCAGGCGATAGCAGGCCGCCAGATCGACACGCGCTTGCCATTCGGCGGCGCTGACCTGGTCTTTGACATTCGGTGGCGATAGAACGGGGGATAGGCTCACGGCGATGACCTCCTTGGCGCATTTCTTATTATTTTTTTGAGTGATGGGCCAGTCTAGTCAGACACCCTGGCGCGATGAGTTGCCTTCGCAGCCAGCTTGATGACCGTGCGAGTCAGTTGTAAGAATAGTCCAGATCAGGGGTCGGCGGCGTCAGAGAAGCGCCGCCAGAAAAGCCGCAATCAGCCGCGCAGGGCCGTTATCAGCTCGCTCAGCCAGGGCTCGGCGTCGGCTTCCGGGGTGACGCTTTCGCTGGCGTCCAGGCGCAGCATCGGCAGGACTTCGCGCACGCCAAGCTCTGCGAAGAGTTCACGCATCTGCTCGCCACCACCGCAGAAGGTGTCGCCATAGCTGGCGTCGCCCAGGCCGATCACGGCGCCCGGGAGTCCGCGCCAGGCGGCGGGCAGTTGGTCACGGATGCTCGAATACAAGGGCTGCAGATTGTCGGGCAATTCGCCCATGCCGGTGGTGGAAGTCACGGCCAGCAAAGCCTCGGGCGCAAATGCCTGCACCTCTGCCAGGGTGGCGCGAGGGTTGTGCCAGGCTTCGAAGCCGGCCGCATTGAGGATGCCGACGGCGTGGCGGGCGACTTCTTCAGCCGTGCCGTACACTGAGCCGGAAAGGATGGCGACTTTCATCAATCTGATCCTGTGGTTGAGTGAAAGCCTGGGATATTAACAGTTGAGGCATATAGTTCGGTGCGCCCCGTGCAACATCCTGCCGGTGCCATAAACTGCCCTTTGAAAACACGCTTTGGACCGCTTAATGATTAACCCCAACCTGATGCAAATGGTGATCAACGCTTCCAACGACGGCATCGTGATCGCCGAACGGGAAGGCCGAGAGACGCCGGTGATCTACGTCAACCCGGCGTTCGAGCGTCTGACCGGCTACACCCTCGATGAAATCCTCTATCAGGACTGCCGCTTCCTGCAGACCGGTGACCGCGACCAGCCGGGCCTGATGGCAGTTCGCAAAGCCATGCAAGAAGGCAGCCCCTGCCGCGAAATCCTGCGCAACTACCGCAAGGACGGCACGCTGTTCTGGAATGAGCTGTCGCTTTCTACCCTGTATAACGAGGCCGACAAGCTGACGTATTTCATCGGTGTGCAAAAGGACGTCACGCTGCAGGTCAAGGCTCAGCAGCGCGTCGCGCAGCTTGAAGCGGAACTGGCCGGGGTCAAGGCTGAGCTCGCAGCGCTGAAGGCGGCGGCCGGATCGAATAAAGTTTAGAAAACGTCGGCATTAGAATGGATAATCGCCCCTTACTCTTCCTCATTGAGCCCGATCAATGTCACGCGAAGCGCTTCTGACTCAGGATGAGTTGGATTTCATTCAGAACATGCAGCACAACCCCCAGCTCAATCTAAGGGATGCATCGTCGAGCCTGACGGTCAATGGCGGTGCGCAATTGCGCGACCTGCTCACCCGGCTGGCGGCTCACGATCACGTCACGCTGCAGGCGCAATTCGACAACCAGCAACTCACGTTCCCGCTGCATCTGGAGGAGGATGAGTTCAATGCGGTGCATTTGCGAGTCGGGGTGCCGAGCATCTTCGAAGACGGGCCGATGATCCGCCCGTGGCGCCTGGCGCTGGATACACCGGTGGCGCTGGAAAACATCCGCGGCACCCCCGGCGCACTGTGGGTGCATCAGGTGTCATTCAAGGGCGTGCTGGTGGAGATGCGTGGCCGGGTCAAGCCGCCCAAGAGTTTTTCGCTGTGGTTCAGCCCATCGGGCTACGAGCGAATTTCGCTGCGCGGTGCGTTCGAGCGGGAGACGGCGCGGGGCCTGTTCGCCTACCGCCTCAGCCAGGGTGATGCGGATGAAACCGAGCGCCTGCGCCAGTTCATCCTGCACGAACACCGCCGGGTGCACCCGCATATGCACGCCTGAATTCAGGCATCCAGCTTCGCGCCGATAAACTGCTGCAAGCGAGCCTGCATCAACTTACCGTCATTGCCCAGGCAGCCGATGGTGGAATCCACCAGGCCTTCGCGGGCCAGGTCCGACGCGTCTCCGGCCAGCAGCAAGGGGCAGTCCAGGGTCAGCGCCAGGCGTTTGAGGCGCAGCGGCAATTCGCTGCCAGGCGCGTGATTGGAAAACAACACCAGTGCGCGCGGTCGGGTCTTTTCGCACACCAGCGTCAACTCATCGAACGGCTGGCCCACGCCCAGCACCTTGACCGAGAGCTGATCGCTGCTCATCAAGACCCCTGCCACCAACAATTCCAGCTCACGACACTCTCCGGCAATGGCCGCCAGCAACACACGCGGCGCCGGAGAAGCGCAGGCCAGTCGCAAGCGTTTTGAGGTACTGGCACGCAGAAAGTTATCGAAGAACAACCATTCACTGGCCTGGCCGAAGCGGCCTTGATGGCGCAACAGGTCGCTCCACAGCGGCATCAGGATGCCCTGGAACGCTACGCTGGCCGGGTAAGTCGCAAAAATCCGGCCGTAGAGGGTGTCCAACTGGGCATCGTCAAAAGCGCTGATCGCAAGCATCAACTGCGCCTGCCAACTCGGCCATTCTCCCTCTTCGACCGGGTTTCGCTCAGCGCGCACCACCACGGCCTGCTGGTCATCACGGGCGATGATCTTCGCGACCTTGCTGACGGCCAGGCCGCGTTCGATCCAGTCGAGGATGCGATTGACCGTGTCGATATCCGCCCTGGAGTACAGACGATGCCCACTTTCGGTGCGTGTGGGCTGGATCAGCGCATAGCGCCGCTCCCAGGCACGCAGGGTAACGGGGTTGACGCCGGTCAACCTGGAGACTTCACGAATCGGAAACAGCTGGTCGGAAACGGAGTCGGCAACCGGAGCGATTTCGTGAACAGGAGCAATGGTTTCGGACATCAGGCGGCCACGACGTACGTGAAATTGGATCCTATTTAACGCTTTTATACCGTGGTTTTTCAAGGACCGTGCCTATCGGACCAATGTCGCTGGTGTATTCGCGCAAAACAGGAATAATCCTTGCCTGCCTTTTCAACAGAGCTGCAACACCCCGCAGCTTCGTTTGTGCGCCACCTACCCGGTTCAGCGCACCCGTACATTCGGAGATACACAATGTCTACCTCACCCGTCACCTTGATGGTTGCGCGCCGTGTGGCCAAAGGGCGCTATGAAGAACTGATGGCCTGGCTGCGCGAAGGCGAGCAACTGGCCACGGACTTCCCCGGTTACCTGGGCTCCGGCGTACTGGCCCCGCCGCCCCATGACGATGAATTTCAGATCATCTTCCGCTTCGCCGATGAAACCACCCTGCACGCCTGGGAGTTTTCCGCCTCGCGCAGTGCGTGGCTGAGCCGTGGCAGCGAGCTGTTTGCCGACCCGTCCGAACACCGCGTGCGCGGCATCGATGGCTGGTTTGGCGCAGCGGGCGCGCGACCGCCGCGCTGGAAACAGGCGGTGGCGATCTGGCTGGCGTTTTTCCCGGTGTCGCTGCTGTTCAACTTTGGCCTGGGGCCGCTGCTGGGCGAGCTGGATCTGGTCCCGCGCATTCTGATCAGCACCCTGGCGCTTACGCCGTTGATGGTGTTCTGGTTCATTCCTCTGTCGACCCACCTGCTGGCCAACTGGCTCCACCCATCGCCGCCGTCCAAGGCCACGCAAGCTCCGGCCTGAGTACAGGGAAGGCCGGTCGCTGGTATAGTTTCAACCTGCCCGCGACCTGAGCCTCCCATGACCGCACCCCTTGCCCCGATCCTGATCACCGGCGCTGCCCAGCGCGTCGGCCTGCATTGTGCCGAGCGCCTGCTGGACGCGGGTCAGCCGGTGATTTTCAGCTACCGCAGCGAGCGCCCGGGTGTGCACGCGTTGCGCGAGCGCGGTGCCACAGGCCTGTTTGCCGACTTCTCCAGCGAGGCCGGGATTCTTGCATTTATCACCGAGCTGAAGACCCATACCGACTGCCTGCGTGCAATCATCCACAACGCCTCGACCTGGGTCGCGCCAACGCCGGGCGACGAAAGCCGCGCGTTTACCGACATGTTCAGTGTGCACATGCTTGCGCCGTATCTGATCAACCTGCATTGTTCAACCTTGCTGCACCGCTCGACACCTGCCGATATCGTGCATATCAGCGATGACGTGGTACGCAAGGGCAGCCACCGGCACATCGCCTATTGCGCCACCAAGGCCGGGCTCGACAGCCTCACGCTGTCGTTTGCCGCGCAGTTCGCGCCGCTGATCAAGGTCAACGGCATTGCGCCGGCGATGGTGATGTTCAACGAGGGCGACGATGCCGCTTACCGCGACAAAGTCCTGGCCAAGTCGGCCCTGGGCATCGAGCCCGGGCCCGACGTGATCTACCAGAGTGTGCGTTACCTGCTGGACACCCCTTATGTCACTGGAACCACCCTGACCGTCAACGGTGGGCGGCATATCAAGTAAGCCGTTTTCGAGGATGTTGTATGACTGTATCCCTGCCCCACCACTATCGCGAGATCCTCAAGGGCCTGGGTGAAGACCCGGAACGCGAAGGCCTGCTCGACACCCCCAAGCGCGCCGCCAAGGCCATGCAATACCTGTGTCATGGCTACGAGCAGAACCTGGAAACCATCGTCAACGGTGCGTTGTTCGCGTCCGACAACGATGAGATGGTGATCCTCAAGGACATCGAGCTGTATTCGCTGTGCGAGCACCACCTGCTGCCCTTTATCGGCAAGGCCCATGTGGCCTATATTCCGACCGGCAAGGTGCTGGGCCTGTCGAAGCTGGCGCGCATCGTCGACATGTTCGCCCGGCGCCTGCAGATTCAGGAGAACCTCACGCGGCAAATCGCCGACGCCATCCAGAGCGTAACCCAGGCCGCCGGCGTGGCCGTGGTGATCGAGGCCCGGCACATGTGCATGATGATGCGCGGCGTGGAAAAACAGAATTCAACCATGAACACTTCGGTGATGCTCGGCGCGTTTCGCGAGTCGAGCACCACGCGCATGGAGTTCCTGCAACTGATTGGACGGAGCAAGTAGCAATGCCACAACTTCAACCAGGCATGGCGCGCATCCGGGTCAAGGACCTGTGCCTGCGTACCTTTATCGGCATCAACGAGGAAGAAATCCTCAACAAGCAGGACGTGCTGATCAACCTGACCATCCTGTATGCCGCCCAGGCAGCCGTGCGCGACAACGATATCGACCACGCCCTGAACTACCGCACCATCACCAAAGCGATCATTGCTCATGTGGAAGGCAACCGCTTTGCCTTGCTCGAACGCCTCACCCAGGAACTGCTGGACCTGGTGATGGGCAATGAATCCGTCCTGTATGCCGAAGTCGAAGTGGACAAGCCCCATGCGCTGCGCTTTGCCGAATCGGTGTCGATTACCCTGGCGGCCAGCCGCTGACAGTGAAGTGAGCCCTATGAACGACCAACAACGCCTCGAACTCGAAGCCGCCGCCTTTCGCCGGCTGGTGGCGCACCTGGACAGCCGCAAGGATGTACAGAACATCGACCTGATGAACCTGTCGGGCTTCTGCCGTAACTGCTTGTCCAAGTGGTACAAGGCCGAGGCCGACGAGCGCCAGATCGAACTGAGCCTGGATGACGCCCGGGAAGTGGTGTACGGCATGCCCTACGCCGAGTGGAAAGCCCAGTACCAGCAAGAAGCCAGCGCCGACCAGCAGGCCGCGTTTGCCAAAGGAAAAACCCATGACTGACCTGAACACCCTGCGCGCCAGCCTCAACAGCGGCGAACACCTGTTTGCCGACACCCTGGCGTTTATCGCCGCCGGTTACGACTACCAGCCGCAAGCCTTCACCAATGGCAACGTGGAAAATGCGGCCGGCCAGAACGAAGGTTCGTGCAAGACCTTGGGTTTGGCGTTGCTGGAAGGGTTGAGCGACCAGCAAGCATTGCTGGCGTTTGGGGAGCATTACCGGTCGGTGATGGCGACGCCGGAGGGCAGTGACCATGGCAATATCCGGGCGTTGATCGAGCATGGCCTGGCCGGGGTGAAGTTCACCGCGCAGCCCCTGACCCGCAAATCCTGAGCCAGACATAGATCAACATGTGGGAGGGGGCTTGCCCTAATGCCAGTCAGTTAAGCGCCGCTCCCCTGTGGGAACGGCGGTGCGACGATTCGACTTGCCCGCGAAAGCGGTGGGTCTTCAACATCAATGTTTGCTGGGCCGACGCCATCGGGAGCAAGCCCCCTCCCACATTTTGTACAGCGTTCGGCAGACATTTCGGTCGGCTCTCAGGCCGCCACGCTTTTGCTTTTGCTTTTGATCTGGAAGCGCCCCGTCAAACACGCTGGCCGAACGCAGGCTTTGGAGCGTGGGTAACCCGGCAGGACGCCGGGTTAGCCGCGCTGGGCCAAGGATGGCCCATCGCGGCGGCCCACGCTCCAAAGCCTGCGTGAGGGCACACCGAGCCTGGGCGAGGTGCCGAGTGTTGGGGCAAGAGCGTTTTGCTTACTTTTGTGCTTTTCAAAAGTGAGCCGCCGTAAGGGCGGAACCCTAAGCCGCCGTTACCGCACAAACCGATAGGTACACCGAAAAGTCGCACCGCTCGTTGCTTCGAGCATCACGCTGGCTTAACTGAACGGCATTAGGGCTTGCTCCCTCCCACATTTGCCTTGCGGTGTGATTTGGATTGGGCATAAAAAAACCGGCCTCTCGGCCGGTTTTTTCAGTTCAACAGGTTTAAAACGACGCGTCCTTCAACCCATCGAGGTACCGCTCGGCGTCCAGGGCCGCCATGCAGCCGGCGCCGGCCGAGGTAATGGCCTGGCGGTAGACGTGGTCGGCCACGTCACCGGCGGCGAAGATGCCGTCGATGTTGGTGGCTGTCGCGTTGCCTTCACGGCCGCCCTGCACCACCAGGTAACCGTCTTTGGCGTCCAGCACGCCTTCGAACAGCGAGGTGTTCGGGGTGTGGCCGATGGCGATGAACACGCCGTCGACTTTCAACTCGTCGAAGCTGCCGTCGTTGTTCTTCAGGCGTGCACCGGTCACGCCCATGTTGTCGCCCAGAACTTCGTCCAGGGTGGCGTTGAGCTTGAGGATGATCTTGCCTTCAGCGACACGCGCGTGCAGCTTGTCGATCAGGATCTTCTCGGCGCGGAAGGTCTCGCGACGGTGCACCAAGGTCACGGTGCTGGCGATATTGGCCAGGTACAGCGCTTCTTCCACGGCGGTGTTGCCACCACCGACCACGGCGACCGGCTTGTTGCGATAGAAGAAACCGTCGCAGGTGGCGCAGGCGGACACGCCTTTGCCCATGAACGCTTCTTCCGACGGCAGGCCCAGGTAACGGGCGCTGGCGCCGGTGGCGATGATCAGCGCGTCACAGGTGTACACGCCGCTGTCGCCGGTCAGGCTGTAAGGCTTCTTGGAGAAGTCGACTTTGTTGATGTGGTCGAACACGATCTCGGTTTCAAAGCGCTCGGCGTGTTCCTTCATGCGTTCCATCAGCGCCGGGCCGGTCAGGCCGTGCACGTCACCCGGCCAGTTGTCGACTTCGGTGGTGGTGGTCAGTTGACCGCCCGCCTGCATGCCGGTGATCAGCAGCGGCTTGAGGTTGGCCCGGGCAGCGTAGACGGCTGCGCTGTAACCGGCAGGGCCGGAACCGAGAATAATCACTCGCGAATGACGGGTATCAGACATGACTCACTCCTGTCGACCGCCCGCAGAACAGGACGGCTGGAATAAAAAAGGACTGCGAAGCACTTGGGGAAGGCTTGAACTCGCAGATCCTGAAAATGATGGGTGCAGCGTATAGAGGGGGGCAAGATTAAGGAAATACGCATTAACAATCCAGCTCATAGGTGGTCTCTATGCAGTCGACTTGACTCATCGACGGCTTTGTAACTGCTGATGTTGCCGCTTTCGACTTGAGTGCAAAGTCGGTAAGGTCGGCGCGTTCGTCATCCTGCTCGGAGTTCACCATGCCCGCTCCTGTTCTTTCCGGCCCGCAATACCTGCGCGAAGGCCTCAAACTGGTATTGAGCCCAGGCCTGCGCCTGTTCGTGCTGCTGCCGCTGGCGATCAACCTGGTGCTGTTCGTCGGCTTGATCTATTTCGCCGGCCATCAGTTCAGCCTGTGGGTCGATCACCTGATGCCAACGCTGCCCGGCTGGCTGAGCTTTCTGAATTACCTGTTGTGGCCGCTGTTCGTGGTGCTGGTGGTGCTGATGGTGTTTTTCACCTTCACCATGCTCGCCAATATCATCGCAGCGCCGTTCAACGGGTTTCTGTCGGAAAAGGTCGAAGTGGTGGTACGCGGCACCGATGACTTCCCGGCATTCAGCTGGGGCGAGTTGATCGCTATGGTACCGCGCACCCTGGCCCGGGAAATGCGCAAGCTGGGCTATTTCCTGCCCCGCGCCATCGGGCTGTTTATCCTGTCATTCATTCCGGTGGTCAACCTGATCGCAGCGCCGCTGTGGCTGCTGTTCGGCGTTTGGATGATGGCGATCCAGTACATCGACTACCCGGCCGACAACCACAAGCTGGGCTGGAACGAAATGCTCGCCTGGCTGCGCCAGAAGCGCTGGCAGAGCATGAGTTTTGGCGGGGTCGTCTATCTGGTGCTGCTGGTGCCGGTGGTGAACCTGCTGATGATGCCGGCGGCGGTGGCCGGCGCGACGCTGTTCTGGGTGCGCGAGCAAGGGGCCGAGGCGATGGCGGCGCAGCAGATCACTCGGTCATAAATCCATCATCCGCGCGACACATTGACGACATGGCCCACAGCGACACTGTGGGTCATGACGACAGCCTCGCTCCACATCACTCTGATCACCGAAACCTTCCCGCCGGAAATCAACGGGGTGGCCAATACCCTTGGCCGTCTGTGCGACGGTTTGCGCGCCCGTGGCCACGTGGTCGAACTGGTTCGCCCGCGCCAGGGCGTCGACCAGTGCCGACCCAGCGACGACGAACTGCTGCTGTGCCGCGGCTGGCCGCTGCCAGGCTACCCCGGCCTGCAATGGGGCCAGTCGTCGATGCACAAGCTGTTGCGACGCTGGACGCGCCAACGCCCGGACGTGCTGTACATCGCCACTGAGGGCCCACTGGGGCTCTCGGCCTTGCGCGCGGCGCGCAGGTTGGGCATCAGCGTGGTGAGCGGCTTTCACACCAATTTTCAGCAATACACCAACCGCTACGGGCTGAGCCTGCTGAGCCGTATGGTTACGCATTACCTGCGCTGGTTTCATAACCGCTCGAGCCTGACCCTGGTGCCCAGCGCCAGCCAGCGCCTGGAGCTGGAGCGCCGGCATTTCGAACGTCTGGGGATGTTGTCGCGTGGGGTCGACAGCCAACTGTTCCATCCCGCCAAACGAGACTGCACGCTGCGTGAGAGCTGGGGCCTGGAGAGCGACGACATCGCCGTGCTGCACGTGGGACGCCTGGCTCCGGAGAAAAATCTCGGGCTGCTCAAGCGCTGCTTTGAGGGGCTGCAGGACAGCTACCCCACCCGGCGCATGAAGCTGATCATCGTGGGTGACGGTCCGCAACGCGCGGTACTGGAGCGCGACCTGCCCGACGCCGTGTTCTGCGGCACCCGGCGAGGCGAAGAACTGGCGCGCCATTACGCCTCAGGCGATCTGTTCCTGTTTCCCAGCCTGACCGAGACTTTCGGCAATGTGGTGCTGGAAGCCATGGCCTCGGGGCTCGGTGTGGTCGCGTATGACCAGGCGGCGGCCACCCAGCATATTCGCCATGGCTACAACGGCGTGCTGGCCATGCCTGGCGATGAGGGCGCGTTTTGCGATGCAGCCATCTGGCTGCTGGAGGAGCGCGAGACCTTGCGCAGGGCACGCCTGAACGCGCGCCAGCATGCGAGCCGCCAGGGGTGGACGGCGATTATCGAGCAGTTCGAGCGTCAACTGCGCGGCGTGTGCAAGGACCCGCACCCGTTGCCGGTCCTCACGCCCTTTACACCAGGGTCGTCAACGCCTCACGACTGAACGGCAAAATATCGCCCTCACGCCCTTCACGCACCTTCACCGCCCACTCCGGGTCCACCAGCAGGGCGCGGCCCACGGCCACCAGGTCGAACTCGTCGTTGCTCAGGCGCTCGAGCAGTTTTTCCAGGCTGGCCGGCTGCGCGACCTTGTCAGTGTTGACCATGAACTGCAGGAACTCGCCATCCAGGCCGACGCTGCCCACGGTGATGGTCGGCTTGCCGGTGAGCTGACGGGTCCAGCCAGCCAGGTTGAGGTCGGAGCCTTCGAACTCCGGCTCCCAGAAGCGACGGGTGGAGCAGTGGAAAATATCCACGCCGGCGTCGGACAACGGCTTGAGGAATTCACCCAGCGCCTCGGGGGTTTGCACCAGCCGCGCGGTGTAGTCCTGCTGCTTCCACTGGGAGAACCGGAAGATGATCGGGAAATCCGGGCCCACGGCGGCGCGGGTGGCCTGGATCAACTCGATGGCAAACCGCGAACGGTTGGCCAGGCTGCCGCCGTAGTCGTCGGTACGCTGGTTGCTGCCTTCCCAGAAGAACTGGTCGACCAGATAACCATGAGCGCCGTGGATCTCCACGCCATCCATGCCGATGCGCTGAGCATCCCTGGCGGCCTGAGCGAAGGCGTCGATCACGTCCTTGATGTCCTGAACGGTCATGTCGTGGACGACCACCGTGCCATCCTTGAGTTTTTCCATCGGGCCGTAAGCCGGCACGCTGGCGTCAGGCTCGGTGCCGAGACGGCGCACACTGCCCACGTGCCACAGCTGCGGGACGATCTTGCCGCCTTCGGCATGTACCGCGTCGACCACCTGCTTCCAGCCGGCCAGGGCGGCTTCGCCGTAAAAATGCGGGACGTTGGGGTAGCCATTGGAGGCCACGTGACCGACCACGGTGCCTTCGGTGATGATCAGGCCCACGCCGGCAGCAGCGCGGCGACGGTAGTACTCGATAACCTTGGCGTTGGGCACGCCGCCCGGCGAAAAGGAACGGGTCATGGGCGCCATGACCACGCGGGTGGACAGTTGCAGAGTACCGAGTTGGAAGGGTTTGAACAGGGCTTGGACAGGCACGGGACACTCCACGAAAGAAGGCTTTATGACGTGGATAATATGGTCCGGAGCGTGCGCCGCACAGCACTATTGATCTGAGTGATTGAGGGCCAGAAGTGAGCGGAGTCTGTGACTCAGCTCAGGGCTTTTTCGATGGCCTGGACGATTGCCGGGTCTTCCGGCGGGGTACGCGGCGAGAAACGCGCCAGCACGCGCCCATCTTTGCCCAACAGGAATTTCTCGAAATTCCAGGTGATATCCCCAGGAAACTCGGCGCCCTCGCCCGCCAGCAAGCGATACAACTGGTGACGCTCGGGGCCGTTCACGTCGAGTTTGCTGCCCAGGGGAAACGTAACGCCGTAGTTCAGGCTGCAGAACTGGCTGATTTCTTCGTCGGTGCCCGGCTCCTGCCCCGCAAACTGGTTGCACGGCAGGCCCAGCACGGTGAACCCGAGGTCCTTGTAGTGCTGATAAAGGTTTTCCAGCGCCGCGTACTGCGGGGTCAAACCACATTTGGAGGCCACGTTGACCACCAGCACCACCTGCCCCTTGAAGGGTGCCAGCGGCAGTTCTTGACCGTCCAAAGCTTTGAGTTTCAGGTCGTGGAAAGCACTCATGACGAACTCCAGATATCCATGTTCTTTGCGTTGCACAGGTTCGAGATTACAGACCGCGAGCCTGCAATCATAGACACCGCTGACAAAACTCGCCCGCCGGTTACTGAGCGGTCGGCCACGGCAGAATCGGAATCGCAGTGACCGCATTCTGCGGGCTGCCCTCGATCAGGCGGTCGCTGTAGACCAGGTACACCAGGGTATTGCGCTTCTTGTCGAGGAAGCGCACCACCTGCATGGTCTTGAACACCAGCGAGGTGCGCTCCTTGAACACCTCGTCGCCATCCTTGAGATCGCCCTTGAAGTGGATCGGGCCGACTTGACGGCAGGCGATCGAGGCTTCGGCGCGGTCTTCGGCCAGGCCCAGGCCGCCCTTCACGCCGCCGGTCTTGGCGCGGGACAGGTAGCAGGTCACGCCGTCGACCTTGGGGTCGTCAAAGGCTTCGACAACGATACGGTCGTTGGGGCCGACAAACTTGAACACCGTCGACACCTGGGCGATTTCTTCGGCTGAGGCCACCAGCGGTGTGAGCAACAACAAGCCGAGTACGCACTTCATTAAACGCATCGTGTATTCCTTTGGTTAAACCAGGATCAGGTTGTCGCGGTGAACCAGTTCCGGTTCGGCCATGTAACCCAATAATCCGACAATGGCGTCGGACGATTGTCCAATAATCTTCTGCGCTTCCAGGGCACTGTAGTTGGCCAGCCCGCGAGCAATTTCGCGACCGTCAGGCGCGACACACACCACCATCTCGCCACGGCGGAAGCTGCCCTGCACCCGTTTGACGCCCACCGGCAGCAGGCTCTTGTTGCCCTGGGACAACGCCGAGACCGCACCGGCGTCCAGCACCAGGGTGCCACGGGTTTGCAAATGCCCCGCCAGCCACTGCTTGCGCGCTGCCAGCATGCCGCGCTCCGGCGACAGCAGCGTGCCGATGCGCTCGCCCGCCTTGAGGCGATCCAGCACGCGTTCGAGGCGCCCGCCAACGATGATGGTGTGGGCACCGGAACGCGCCGCCAGGCGTGCGGCGCGCAGCTTGGTCTGCATGCCGCCACGGCCCAGTGCGCCGCCGACGCTGCCGGCAACCGCGTCCAGCGCGGGGTCGTCCGCGCGCGCTTCATAAATAAGCTGCGCGTCAGGGTTGTTGCGCGGGTCGGCGTCGAACATGCCGTCGCGGTCGGTCAGGATCACCAGCAGGTCAGCTTCGACCAGGTTGGCGACCAGCGCGGCCAACGTGTCGTTGTCGCCGAAACGGATTTCGTCGGTGACTACCGTGTCGTTCTCGTTGATCACCGGGATTACCTTGAGCTCCACCAGCGCGCGCAAGGTGCTGCGGGCGTTGAGGTAGCGCTTGCGGTCGGACAGGTCGTCGTGGGTCAGCAGGATCTGCGCCGTATGACGGCCGTGCTCGGCAAAGCTCGACTCCCAGGCCTGCACCAGGCCCATCTGGCCGATGGCAGCGGCGGCTTGCAGTTCGTGCATCGCGCTGGGTCGCGCGGTCCAGCCAAGGCGGCTCATGCCGGCGGCAACGGCGCCTGAGGACACCAGCACCAACTCCACGCCCGCTTCATGCAAGGCCACCATCTGCTCGACCCAGACGCTCATTGCTGCGCGATCCAGCCCCTTGCCATCCGCCGTCAGCAGCGCACTGCCGATCTTCACGACCCAGCGCTGCGCGCCTGTCACTTTGCTCCGCATCATCTTCAACCTTAGAGTGAGGGCTGCACGCGACCCAGCGCCGCCCATAACGTTATACCCGGATACTAAAACGCCGCTCTATAAGGAGCGGCGTTCAAGTTTATCGCAACGAATCAGTCGCGCACGTAAATGATTTCCGGACCGTCCTCATCATCCACGTCTTCTTCGTCCCAATCGTCGTCGCCGATGTCATGGACCGACTTCACGCCGCTGCGGCGCAGGGCACGCTGGTCGTCCAGGGCCTGCAGCTGGGCGCGGGCTTCGTCTTCGATCTGCTGATCGAGCTCGGCGAGCTCTGCCTTGAACACCGGATCGGCCGCCAGGCGGTCGGCACGGTCTTCCAGGTAGCGCATGATGTCGCGGGTCAGGCGCTCGGTGCCTTCTTTGGCAATGGCCGAGATCACGTAGACCGGACCTTCCCATTCCAGGCGGTCGACGATTTCCTTGACGCGCTCCTCGTGCTCTTCTTCAAGGATCTGGTCGCACTTGTTCAGCACCAGCCAGCGATCACGCTCGGCCAGCGCCGGGCTGAACTTGGTCAGTTCGCTGACGATCACTTCGGCAGCATCCGCAGCACTGGTTTCATCCAGCGGCGCCATGTCGACGAGGTGCAGCAGCAACCGGGTGCGCGACAAATGCTTGAGGAAGCGAATGCCCAGGCCTGCGCCATCGGAAGCGCCTTCGATCAGGCCGGGGATGTCGGCGATCACAAAGCTCTTCCAGCGGTCGACGCTGACCACGCCCAGGTTTGGCACCAGGGTGGTGAACGGGTAGTCGGCGACTTTCGGCTTGGCGGCCGAGACCGAGCGGATGAAGGTACTTTTGCCGGCGTTCGGCAGGCCCAGCAGGCCCACGTCCGCCAGTACTTTCATTTCCAGCTTGAGGTCGCGCTGCTCGCCCGGCTTGCCCGGCGTGGTCTGGCGCGGCGCACGGTTGGTGCTGGACTTGAATCGGGTATTACCCAGACCGTGCCAGCCGCCCTGTACGACCATCAGCTTCTGGCCGGCTTTGGTCAGGTCGCCAATCACTTCCTGGGTGGCCGAGTCGATAATGGTGGTGCCGACCGGAACGCGCAGTACCAGGTCTTCGCCTTTTTTACCGGTGCAGTCGGTGCTGCCGCCGTTGGAGCCACGCTCGGCATCGAAGTGCCGGGTGTAACGGTAGTCGACCAGGGTGTTGAGGTTTTCGTCGGCCATCATGTAGATGGAACCGCCGTCACCGCCATCACCGCCGTTTGGGCCACCGTTTTCAATGAATTTTTCGCGACGGAAACTCATGCAACCGTTACCGCCGTCGCCTGCTTTTACTCGGATGGAAACTTCATCAACGAACTTCATAACAAAACGCCTCTCGCCGCACGGACGAGCTTAAGAAACCAAGACATAAGACTCTTGCAAAAATGAGCGTAGCGACCTCAATCAGCGACCGCAAATCCAGCCCCGGAGCCCATCACAAACAGCTTTGCAAGAGACTCACCCCATAAACGAAAAAGCCCCGTCGCGAGACAGGGCTTTTCCAGCGATCGCGCAATTAAGCGGCGACAACGCTCACGTAACGGCGGTTGAACGCGCCTTTTACTTCAAACTTGATCACGCCTTCGATTTTCGCGAAGAGGGTGTGATCCTTGCCCATGCCAACACCGTAACCGGCGTGGAATTGGGTGCCGCGCTGACGCACGATGATGTTGCCCGGAATGATTTTCTGGCCGCCATACATCTTCACGCCAAGGCGTTTGGCTTCTGAGTCGCGACCGTTACGGGTACTACCACCAGCTTTTTTGTGTGCCATGAGTCAATTCTCCTAGTGAGGAATTAGGCTGAAATTAAGCCTGAATACCGGTGATTTTGATCTCGGTGTACCACTGGCGGTGGCCCATACGCTTCATGTGGTGCTTACGACGACGGAACTTGATGATGCGGACTTTATCGTGACGACCTTGGGAGATCACTTCAGCCACAACGGTAGCGCCAGCAACAACTGGAGCGCCGATGTTCACGTCATCGCCATTGGCGACCAACAGAACGCGATCAAACGTCACGGATTCGCCAGTGGCGATTTCCAGTTTTTCGATCTTCAGGTATTCACCTGGGGCGACTTTGTATTGCTTGCCACCAGTAACAATTACTGCGTACGACATGGTATTTCTCCGATAATCCTGCTCACCCAGCGCTTTATAAGAAGAGGTATTGGCTGGCATGGCTGCATGGGATGGACGTCCCGAATGCAATTGCGTAAGGCAGGTGCTGCCCAGGAAGTTCAGGGTGCGCGATTGTACGCAAGCTATAGGAGGCTTGCAAGGGGCCGTCTATCGCGCCTTGACACCCGGGGGTCAGGGTCCTAGCATGCCGCGCAACCCTTCTGGAGCGACTGTCGCTGATGCAACCCCAAGCTTTCTACCGCGCGGTGGCGGACGATTTTAGCGCCGTCGACGGCATCATCAAGCAGCAGCTCACCTCGAAAGTGCCGCTGGTCTCCAAAATTGGCGACTATATTACGTCGGCCGGAGGCAAACGCCTGCGTCCTTTATTAGTGTTGCTGTGCGGCAAGGCGCTGGGTCGCGAAGGCGATGACCTGCGCCTGCTGGCCGCCACTATTGAATTCCTGCACACCGCCACCCTGCTGCATGACGACGTGGTCGACATGTCCGGCATGCGCCGTGGGCGCGAGACCGCGAACGCGATGTGGGGCAACGCGCCGAGCGTGCTGGTGGGCGATTTCCTGTACTCGCGCTCGTTCGAAATGATGGTCGAGCTGGGCTCGATGCCGGTGATGAAGATTCTTTCACAGGCCACGCGCATCATCGCTGAAGGCGAAGTATTGCAATTGTCCAAAGTGCGCGACGCCAGCACCACCGAAGAAACCTATATGGAAGTGATTCGCGGCAAGACCGCGATGCTCTTCGAAGCCTCGACCCACAGCGCCGCGGCGTTGTGTGGTGCAACAGCCGAACAGGCCGAGGCCCTGCGTACCTTTGGAGACCATCTGGGCGTGGCGTTCCAACTGGTGGACGACCTGCTCGACTACCGCGGCGACGCTGAAACCCTGGGCAAGAACGTCGGTGACGACCTGGCCGAGGGCAAGCCGACGCTGCCGCTGATCTACACCATGCGTGAAGGTACGCCGGAACAGGCGGCACTGGTGCGCAAGGCGATTCAGAAAGGCGGGATCGAAGACCTCGAAGCTATCCGTGCTGCGGTAGAAGCCTCGGGCTCCCTGGAGTACACCGCACAGCTGGCGCGCGACTACGTGGCCCGTGCCATCCAGTGCCTGGAAGCTCTGCCAGCCAGCGAATACCGGGATGCCCTGGTCGAGCTGAGCGAGTTTGCGGTAGCCCGTACGCACTAAAGACGATTGGCGTAGTGGGTTTGTGTGGGAGCCCGCTCCCACATTTAGATCCCATTGCCAACTCACTGTCCCGCACTCGCCAATAAACCCTATATAATGTGCGACTTTTAGCCATCCCTGACCCTTGAGGAGCTTTAGTGAGCACGTTGCCACCCTGCCCGAAATGCAATTCCGAATTCACCTACGAAGACGGCACCCAACTGATCTGCCCTGAGTGTGCCCATGAGTGGTCCGCCACGGGCGAAGCCGATGCGGCCAGCGATGACACGGTGAAGAAAGATGCTGTGGGCAATGTCCTGCAGGACGGCGACACCATCACCGTGATCAAGGACCTCAAGGTCAAGGGCACCTCGCTGGTGGTCAAGGTCGGCACCAAGGTCAAGAACATCCGCCTGTGTGACGGCGATCACGATATCGATTGCAAGATCGACGGTATCGGCCCGATGAAACTCAAGTCCGAGTTCGTGCGCAAGGTCTGAACTTGCTGCCGCCATCCCGCAGCCACTGCGGGATGGCGTTTCGCCCTGTTTGCTGACTCAGCTCAATACCCCCACAGAAAAACACACAAATTGCCAATAGGCCCTTGCTATTCAGCGAATAAGAATTATTCTCATTGAAACCCATCAAGGAGAATGAACCATGACTTATTTGATCGATGCCTGGCTGGACCGCCCACATCCCTACCTGCGAATCCTCCATCGGGAAACCGGCGAAGTCTGTGCGGTGCTGGAAGAAGAAGCGCTCAATGAGCTGCAGGACCAGGGCGACCTGGACGTAAACGGCCTGAGTTCGAGTGAACCGGGTGTGTTGAAGGAAGTGGTGCGCAACCTGTTTCTGTTCTGCTATGCGCGGGCATTGCGCCCGGCGACGGAGCTGCATGGCAGGTTTCATCCGTGAGCCAGACACGGGATGCTGCGCTTTATGTGGGAGCCGGGCTTGCCTGCGATGCGGTAACTCGGTCTGAAGCACCGAGGTGATGCCATCGCAGGCAAGCCAGCTCCCACTTGAAACCAAAGCAGGTCTTACAGAACGTCGAGCAGCTCGACGTCGAATACCAGTACGCTGTGCGGCGCAATGCTGCCAACGCCTTGAGCGCCGTAAGCCAGCTCGCTCGGCACGTACAGGCGCCATTTGCTGCCGGCATTCATCAGTTGCAGGGCTTCGGTCCAACCGGCGATCACGCCGCCTACCGGGAATTCTGCAGGCTGGCCGCGCTCGTAGGAGCTGTCGAACACAGTGCCGTCGATCAGAGTGCCGTGGTAGTGAGTACGCACCTGGTCTTCACGGGTCGGTTTGGCGCCTTCACCCTGGGTCAGCACTTCGAATTGCAGGCCGGACGCCAGAGTCGTGATGCCGTCACGCTTGGCGTTTTCAGCCAGGAATGCCAGACCAGCGCCAGCGGCCGCTTCAGCCTTGGCAGCCGCTTCGGCTTGCATGATTTCGCGGATGACCTTGAAGCTGGCGGCCATTTGCTCCTGGTCGACGCGGCTTGGCTTGCCTGCGAACGCTTCGGTCAAGCCGGCCAGGATGGCGTCCAGGCTGACGCCCGGTGGCGGGTTGTCGCGCAGTTGGTCGCCCAACTGACGGCCGATACCGTAGCTGACACGGGTTTCGTCGGTGGACAGATTAACGTCGGACATGAAGAGGCTCCGCTGCAGGACCACGCGATTTGCCGCGCCGTCCAAATTAAAAGGGCCCGCAGACTAGCATAATACGGGCACCTGGGGATGCGCCCTGGCGGAGCATCGTCGCACCCTTTTAGTGCTATTTCTTCGCATCGCAGATAAAAACCCTACAGATTTTTTTCTCGCCGCCGATAGAGAGCTACACCTTGGCTGGCTCAAAAAACAACATCGTCCAGCAGACAGACATTTTTTCTTGCGGAGCAATCGATGAACAGCTGGTTCGGTAACATCAGCGTAAACCTCAAACTCGGCCTGGGCTTCGGCCTGGTGCTTGTCCTCACGTCCATCCTGGCATTCACCGGCTGGACCAGCCTGGGCGGCCTGATCGACCGCAGCAACTGGATGAGCGATATCACCCAGCTCAATGCCTCCCTGACCAAACTGCGCATCGTGCGCCTGCAATATATGCTGGCCAATGGTGACGAGGCCGTCGCACAAAACGTGCAGACCAGCCTGGAAGCCTTCACCGCCCAGCAGCAAAAGCTGCTCGACAGCTTCAAGAGCCCGGAAAACCTCAAGCTGCTCAATGCGCAGAAAACCGTGATCACCGCCTACCAGCAGTCGCTGAACAAGATGCGCGAGGCCTACCGCAACGGCAACGCTGCACGCGAAATGATGGGGGACAAGGCCGACATCGCCAACGCGCAGATCAACGCCCTTGAAGCCGGCGTGCAGCAGATGCCCGACAGCCCCGAGCGCTTCACCCAATACCAGGCCGTGGTCAACGCCAAGACCGAACTCCAGCAGGCGCGTTACGAAGTGCGTGGTTACACCAACAACGTCAACGCAGAGACCGAGGCCCGTGCTGCCGCGCAGATCGAAAAGGCCATCAGCAGCCTGAAGAACCTCAGCGCCGCCTTTGGCAGCAGCCAGCAAACCGCGCTGAGTTCCCTGGAAACCGCGCTGGGTGCCTATCGCAGCGCCGTGCAAAGCTACAAGGCAGCGAATGCCAACATCGTCAGCGCCCGCGCCGAGATGACCACCCAGGGCGCCGATATCGTCACGATCAGCGAGAAACTCTACGAGATTCAACTGCAACGTCGTGACGCCGAAAGCGCCCAGGCCCGGAGCCTGCAGTTGATCAGCACGCTGCTGGCCCTGCTGGTTGGCATCATTGCGGCGCTGGTCATCACTCGCCAGATCACCCGCCCGCTGCAGGAAACCCTTGCCGTGGTCGAGCGCATTGCCTCCGGCGACTTGAGCCACAACATCCAGGTCACCCGCCGGGATGAACTGGGGGTGCTGCAACAGGGCATCCAGCGCATGGGCACCACCCTGCGTGAGCTGATCAGCGGCATTCGCGACGGTGTGACCCAGATCGCCAGCGCTGCCGAAGAACTGTCGGCCGTGACCGAACAGACCAGCGCCGGGGTCAACAGCCAGAAGATCGAGACCGATCAGGTCGCCACCGCCATGCATGAAATGACTGCCACTGTGCAGGAAGTGGCGCGTAACGCCGAGCAGGCGTCACTGGCCGCCGCCGATGCCGATGGCCAGGCCCGCGCCGGCGACAAGGTGGTGGCCGAAGCCATCGCCCAGATCGAACGCCTCGCCGCCGAAGTGGCACGCTCCACCGACGCCATGTCGCACCTGCAACAAGAGAGCAACAAGATCGGCAGCGTGATGGACGTGATCAAGGCCGTGGCCGAACAGACCAACCTGCTGGCACTCAACGCGGCGATTGAAGCAGCGCGTGCCGGTGAAGCCGGTCGCGGGTTTGCGGTAGTGGCCGACGAAGTGCGTGGCCTGGCCCAACGCACGCAAAAATCCACCGAGGAAATCGAAGGCCTGGTTGCCGGTTTGCAGAACGGTACCCAGCAAGTGGCCAACGTGATGAACAACAGCCGCAGCCTCACCGACAGCAGCGTCGAGCTGACGCGCAAGGCCGGTGTGTCGCTGGAAAACATCACCCGCACGGTGTCGAACATTCAGTCGATGAACCAGCAGATTGCCGCGGCGGCCGAACAGCAAAGTGCGGTGGCCGAAGAGATCAGCCGCAGTATCGTGAATGTGCGCGACGTGTCGGAACAGACCGCCACGGCAAGCAACGAGACAGCCAAATCGAGCGTGGAACTGGCGCGATTGGGCAGCCAGTTGCAGCAGATGGTCAGTCACTTCCGCGTTTAACAATGCAAAAAGCCGCCTCTGGGTTAACCGAGGCGGCTCTCTACAAAAAACCGCCTGACCAAGGCGGTTTTTTATTGCCTGCTATTGACAACTCAGCCCTCGCCTTCCTCGACAAACACCAGCCGATTCCCAAACGGGTCCTTGATGCTCATCTCCCGCGAGCCCCAGGGCGTTTGCTCAATTCCGGGCTTGGCAAAACGGTAGTCTTTGGCCTGCAACTGCTGCTGGTAAGCGTCCACCCCTTGCGCCTGAATCCGCACCGCCGCCCCCGGCGACGCATCGCCATGGTGCTCGGACAAATGCAGCACACACTCCCCCAGCGATACCTGCAGGTACAGCGGATAATTCGCTTCGAACCGATGCTGCCAATCGACCTTGAACCCCAGGAAGTCGACGTAGAATTCCAACGCCTTGGCCTCGTCGAAACTGCGCAGGATGGGGATGACTTTTCCTAAGTGCATGGCGACTGCTCCGTGTAAAAGAGCGCCCACTATAGAGGCGAAAACCCACCAAGAAAATTCGCCAGGAGGTGGGCTTACAGCTCGCTCGGACGTGCCCGAAACTCAAGCGCTGTCTGCGAGTCATAGACTGCGACTCCACTCAAGCCCAGGAACCCGATCATGATTCGTACATCCTTTGCCGTCAGCGCCCTGCTTGTGGCGCTTTGCGGCACCGCTTCAGCCGCCGACAATCCTGCGTTGAAAAAATGCATGGACAGCGCCGAAACGACCCTCGCGATGGTCACGTGCAATGTCAAGGAAACCAAGGTGCAGGATGCGCGCCTGAACAGGGCCTACAAGACCGCAATGGGCGCTCAGGAAGGTGAACGCAAGAAGCAACTGCAGGACGTGCAGCGCCTGTGGATACAGTACCGCGACGCCAATTGCGCCTTCGTCGGCAGCGCCACCGGCGGCACCATCGATCAGGTCAACGGCTCCGGCTGCGTGCTGGACATGACCCAGACCCGCGCCCAGGAACTCGAAGGCCTGGTTGGGCCATAACGGGTTGGGCCATAAACACGCTCAATCGTGATGCACCTTCGCTCGCTTGAGCAGCTTCTTGCAGCGTTCCGACAGGTGCAGCACCCGCACATGCTTGCCGGCCTTGGTGTAGCGCTCGCGCAGGGTCATCAGCGCGGCTATCGCTGAATAGTCGACAAAGCTCAGGTGACGGCAATCGAGCGTCACCTGAGCCGGGTCGTTGGCCGGGTCGAAACGGTTCAGAAATGGTGTGGTCGAGGCAAAGAACAAGGTGCCGTGCAGCCGATACAGCTTGCTGCCATCCGCCTCCAGGTGCTCATCGGCATACAACTCACGGGCCTGCTGCCAGGCGAAATTCAGCGCCGCGATCACGATGCCGCACAGCACGGCCGTGGCGAGGTCGGTGAACACCGTGATCACCGTCACCGCAATGATCACCAGCACATCATTGACCGGCACCTTGTTGATCACCCGCAAGGATGCCCAGGCGAAGGTCTGCTGGGACACCACGAACATCACCCCCACCAGCGCCGCCAGCGGGATGCGCTCGATCAAGGGTGACAGAAACAGAATGAACAACAGAATCATCACCCCGGCAAACACCCCGGAGAACCGCCCGCGCCCGCCGGAACTGAGGTTGATCACGGTTTGCCCGATCATCGCGCAGCCGCCCATGCCGCCGAACAGGCCCGAGACCATGTTCGCAGCCCCCAGGGCCACGCTTTCGCGGTCCGGGTAGCCACGGGTCTCGGTGATTTCGTCGGTGAGGTTCAGGGTGAGCAGGGTTTCCAGCAGGCCAACCATCGCCATCAGGAACGCATAGGGCGCGATGATGGTGAGGGTTTCCAGGGTCCAGGGGATCTGCGGCAGCGCAAAGGTCGGCAGGCCGCCGGCGATGTGGGCCATGTCGCCCAGGGTACGGGTGGGCAGGCCGAGCAGGTACACCGCCAGGCCCACGCCGAGGATCGCCACCAGCGCCGGCGGTACCGCGCGCGTCAAGCGTGGCAGCAGGTAGACAATCGCCATTGTCGCCGCCACCAGGCCGATCATCACGTACAGCGGCGTGCCGCTGAGCCAGTGTTCACCCCGCTTGAAATGCTCCAGTTGCGCCAGCGCAATGATGATCGCCAGGCCATTGACGAACCCCAGCATCACCGAATGCGGCACCATGCGCACCAGCTTGCCCAGGCGCAACACGCCAAAGGCGACCATGATCAACCCGCCGAGCAGCACCGTGGCCAGCAGGTACTGCACGCCGTGTTGCACCACCAGCGCGACGATCACCACCGCCATCGAGCCTGCCGCACCGGACACCATGCCGGGCCGACCGCCGAACAACGCGGTGAGGGTGCAGATGATGAAGGCGCCATACAGGCCCATCAGCGGGTTGAGATGGGCCACCAGCGCAAAGGCGATGCACTCGGGCAGCAATGCGAAAGACGTAGTGAGGCCGGCCAGGGCGTCGGCGCGCAAACGGGTGAAGGTCATGGAGGTACCAGGGAGTTGCGGGGGATCAGGCGGGGGATGGTACGGAAATGTGCTCGGAGGGGCCAGTGAAGTGTGACGACAGGTGCCCCAAAGCGCGCCTTTCGCGGGCAATCCCGCTCCCACATTGGGCGGTGTTCACCGCCGGTCAGCAGGCATAGCGCGCCAGCTTGGCCTGGATAAAATCCAGGAAGCACTGAATGCGCAGCGCCAGTTGCGAGTTGCGGTAGAACACCGCGTGGATCGGCTGGCGATACCCACTGTTGAACGCCTCCAGCACCGGCACCAGGCGCCCGGCGCTGATGTCTTCGCCAGTCATGAAGTTCGACAGGCAGCCAATGCCCTGCCCCTGCAACGCCAGATGCCGCACGGTTTCGCCGCTGGACGCGACAATGGCCGGCTGGATCAGCCATCGGTCGCCCTCCACATGGCGCAGGGGCCAGTGGTTGAGGGTCTCGGTCTGGCTGAAGCCCAGCAAGGTGTGCCGCGCCAGGTCGGCGACACTGGCCGGCGTGCCGTGTCGCGTGAGGTATTCCGGGCTGGCCAGCACCTGCAGCGGCGTGCAGCCAAGGGCGCGCGCATGCAGGGTCGAGTCGGCCAGGGCACCGATGCGTATGGCAATGTCGGCGCTGTGTTGCAGCAGGTCGATGATCAGGTCATCGCTGTTGAGCTCCAGCTGGATCTGCGGGTACAAGGCTCGAAACTCGGCAATGTACGGCACGATCCCATGCAGCATGAACGGCACCGCTGCATTGACCCGCAGCCGCCCGGCCGGGGTTTTCTGGCGCGACGACAGGTGCTCCTCCAGCTCATCCATCTGCGCCAGGATCCGCTTGGCCTGTTCGAAGAAGTACCGGCCCTCTTCCGTCAGGTCCATGCGCCGCGTGGTGCGGTTGATCAGCGTGGTGTCGAGCTTGGCCTCCAGCCGCGAGAGCGTGCGGCTGACCGCCGAGGGCGTCTGCCCGGCCTGCTCGGCCGCCGCGGAAATCGAGCCGCACTCGATCACGCTGACGAAGATCTGTAGCTCATCGGATCGGGCTTTCAAGGGGCTGTCCTCGTGATCGGTCGACGCAAGCTTACACCGACAGGCCCAACACCTGCGCCAGATGCTGTTCGTAGCGCGCCACGTCGGCTTCGATGGCCGGGCGTTTCATCACATCCACGCAGAGGAACGTCGGCAAGGCGCTCATGCCGAGAAACGCATTGGCCTTGTGGAACGGAAAGTACACCGCATCCACGCCCTTGGCTTCGAAGAAGTCGGCCGGATCGTCAAAGGCCTGCTGCGGCGCGTTCCAGGTCAGCGACAGCATGTAGCGTTTGCCCTGGATCAGGCCGCCGCTGCCGTACTTTTGCGAGGCATCGGAGCGGGTACGACCATCGCTGGCGTAGAGGCTGCCGTGGCCTTCGGTAAAGACTTCGTCGATGTATTTCTTGACGATCCATGGCGCGCCCATCCACCAACCGGGCATCTGATAGATGATCACATCGGCCCAGAGGAACTTGGCGACTTCTTCGGCAACGTCATAGCCGTCGTCGATGTGGGTCACCTTGACGTCAAGGCCGCCACGGTCGAGCACGGCCACGGCGGCGTCATGCAGGGTGGCGTTGTAGCGGCCATCGGAATGGGCGAATTTTTTGCCACCGTTGAGCAGGAGTACTTTTTTCATGGGAGGGGATCCTGAGGGTTATCAATACAGGCCGTCAGGCTATCGATATCGCCCACTCGGAATAAGCGGCGGCGCGGCAAAATACAGTTGACCAGAACGCACGAATGGAACGTTATTCTTGAATTCATCCGCTGATCAGCAGGTGGGCGCCCAGCAGTGCCATGCCGATGAAGAACGCCCGCTTGAACAGCACCCCACTGATGCGTTGGCGCAGCGCCTGCCCCAGCCACATCCCCAGCAGCGCGGGCAGCAGTGCCAGCAAAGAGGCGCTGATTTCGCCAGTGCCAAGAGTGCCGTGCCAGGCCAGGCCTGCGGCCAGCGCCAGGGTCGACACGCTGAACGACAACCCCAGCGCCTGCACCAACTGGTCGCGACTCAGGCCGAGCGCCTGCAGACAAGGCACCGCCGGAATCACGAAGACGCCGGTGGCCGAGGTGATGAGGCCGGTGATCAAACCGCATAACGGCGCCAGCCAGCGCTCGGTGCGCGGCGCCATTTTGAACGTGGGCAGGCACAGGCCGCTGAGCGCGTAAATCAACAACGCCGCGCCCAGTGCGCGCACCACCCATTGCTCGGCGCCCATACCCAGCCACAGCGTGCCCAGCCCGGTGCCGAGGAAAATCAGCAAGAGCATCGGCCATAGACGCTTGAGCAGCGCACTCAAGTGGCCGCCGAACGCCAGTTGCCAGAGGTTGGTCACCATGGAGGGAATGATCAGCAGCGCGGCAGCCTGCGCCGGCAACATAGTCAGACCGAGCAGGCCCATGGCGACGGTGGGCAGGCCGAGGCCGATAACGCCCTTGACCGTGCCGGCCAGCAGGAAAGTGCCGATGACCAGCATTGTCAGGGTGGGACCGAGGCTTTGGTAGAACGCGAGGAAGGTTGTCATGGGGCGATTGTGCGGGCTTCCGGCTGGATCGAAAATGCGGCATATACTGAGGCTGCCTCTTGTTTTGCGTGAGGCTTAGGGCCTCATCGGGAGCAAGCCCCCGCCCACATGATGACGTGTGAATACCTTCAAGTGTGGGAGGGGGCTTGCTCCCGATAGCGTCAGCCCAGTCACCGGAAATCCAGCCATGCACTTTGACCTGATCGACCTGCGCCTCTACCTGCATACCCTCGACACCGGCAACATCACCGCCGGCGCCGCCCGTAGCCATCTGTCCCTGGCCGCCGCCAGCGCCCGTATCCGCGCCATGGAAGCTTCGCTGGGCATTGCCTTTCTTGAGCGCGGCCGCCGTGGCGTCGCGCCAACGCCCGCCGGCAAAGCCCTGGCCCGCCATGCACGGCTGCTGCTGCAACAGGCCGACCACCTGCAACAGGACCTGGCGGCATACGCCAACGGCGTCAAAGGCCAGGTGCGTCTGCTGTGCAACACCACCGCACTCAGCGAATACCTGCCGGAACTGCTGGCGGCGTTTCTACGCGAACACCCCAACCTCGATATCGACCTGCAGGAGCTGCCGAGCCTGCGCATCACCCAGGCCCTGCGCCAGGGCACGGCGGACCTGGGCATCATCTCCGACGCGGTCGACACCCATGGCTTGCAGACCCTGCCCTTTCGCGATGACCCGCTGGTGCTGATCATGCCGCTGGATCATCCCTTGGCAGCCGCCCCGGTCAGCTTTATCGACAGCCTGCAACACGACTACGTCGGCCTGGCCGCCCATAGTGCGCTGGCGGTGTACCTGGAGGAACAGGCCCTGCACGCAGGGTTTCGCCTGCAAACCCGCATCCGCGCCGATGGCTTCGAGGGGTTGATGCGCATGGTGGCCGGTGGAGCAGGCATCGGGATCGTGCCACAGGCGGCGCTGGCGCGCGGGCCGGTGCCGAGTGCCTTCAAGGCTCAAGCGCTGGCGGAAGAGTGGGCCCGTCGTCGGTTGCTGCTGTGCGCGCGCTCGTTCGAGCAGTTGCCGGGGTATGCCAAGGCGCTGTGGGAAGCCTTGAGCAAGCCGCTCCCACATTTTGATCTTCATTCAACTTAAGGTTCTGTAATATCTGCCCCCTCAGCGTCCGGGGATGGGTTCTGCGTGCAACCGATCCTGCGGAACAACAAGTAGAAGGTAATGTTTAATGGCGGATGACACAGTAAACCCGGTAGGCCTCAAGCGTGGCCTGAAGAACCGGCATATTCAGTTGATCGCCCTGGGCGGTGCGATTGGTACGGGCCTGTTCCTCGGTTCCGCCGGGGTGCTCAAGTCGGCGGGGCCGTCGATGATCCTGGGTTACGCGATTGCCGGTTTCATCGCGTTCCTGATGATGCGCCAGCTTGGCGAGATGATCGTCGAGGAGCCGGTGGCCGGCTCGTTCAGCCACTTTGCCCATAAATACTGGGGCGGTTACGCGGGTTTTCTGTCGGGCTGGAACTACTGGGTGCTCTACGTGCTGGTGGGCATGGCCGAACTGACGGCGGTGGGCAAGTACATCCAGTTCTGGTGGCCCGAGATTCCGACCTGGGTCAGCGCGCTGGTTTTCTTCGCCGCCGTGAACCTGATCAACACCCTGAACGTGAAGATCTTCGGTGAGGCCGAGTTCTGGTTCGCGATCATCAAGGTGGTGGCAATCGTCGGCATGATCATGCTCGGCGGCTACCTGCTGTTCAGCGGCAGCGGTGGCCCGCAGGCGTCGGTCAGCAACCTGTGGAGTCACGGCGGGTTCTTCCCCAATGGCGGCATGGGGCTGTTGATGGCCATGGCGTTCATCCTGTTCTCGTTCGGTGGCCTGGAGCTGGTAGGCATCACCGCCGCCGAAGCCAGCGAGCCACGCAAGGTGATCCCCAAAGCGATCAACCAGGTGGTCTACCGCATCCTGATTTTCTACGTCGGCGCGCTGACCGTACTGCTGTCGCTGTACCCATGGGACCAATTGCTGCAAACCCTCGGCGCCTCGGGCGATGCCTACAGCGGCAGCCCGTTTGTGCAGATCTTCTCGCTGATCGGCAACGACACCGCCGCGCACATCCTCAATTTCGTGGTGCTGACCGCGGCGCTGTCGGTGTACAACAGCGGCGTGTACTGCAACAGCCGCATGCTGTTCGGCCTGGCCGAGCAGGGCGATGCGCCCAAGGCGCTGATGAAGCTCAACAAGCAGGGCGTGCCACTGCGGGCGCTGGCGGTTTCGGCGCTGGTGACGCTGCTCTGCGTGGTGGTCAACTACGTGGCCCCCAAAAGTGCGCTGGAGCTGCTGTTTGCACTGGCGGTTGCCTCGCTGATGATCAACTGGGCGCTGATCAGCATCACCCACATCAAGTTCCGCAAGGCCATGGGCGAGCAAGGCGTGACGCCGTCGTTCAAGACTTTCTGGTTCCCGTTCAGCAACTACCTGTGCCTGGCGTTCATGGTGATGATCATCAGCGTGATGCTGGCGATTCCGGGAATTCGCGAGTCGGTGTACGCGATGCCGGTGTGGGTGGGGATCATCTACCTGGCCTACCGGGTGCGGATAAGAAACGCAAACGCTGCGCCAGCACACTGATTGGATGTGGGAAGGGACATCCCTTCCCACACCTCATGCGCTTACAGACATCCTGATGTCGAGTTCAGACCACTGACGCAACGCCCGAGGCCTTAGGGTGCATCCTTCCCTTCCCTGCCTCGGAGTCATCATGTCCAAGCCCATCACCGTACTGCGCGACACCCATCCCCTGCCGGTCCTGGACGCATGCAAATGGGAGAAGCTCGAAGGCGATCCCCACACGGTCAACCTCAACGCCTACACCAGCGAAGACGGCAGCAAGATCATGGGCACCTGGATCTGCACGCCGGGCAAGTGGTACGTGGAGTACGTGAAGTGGGAATACTGCCACTTCCAGGAAGGCTACTGCGTGATCACCCCTGAGGGCATGGAGCCGATTCACTTGCGCGCCGGGGATATCTTTGTGGTGGAGCCCGGGATGAAGGGCACGTGGGAAGTGGTGGAGACGGTGCGCAAGTATTTTGTGTTTGCCTGATACGCGTAGTGCGTTGTGGCGAGCGGGCTTGCCCCGCGTTGGGGTGCGAAGCGCCCCCAATCAAGCAAAACGCGGTGTACCTGATACGGCTCAGCGTCTGGCTTTGGGGCTGCTGCGCAGCCCAACGCAGGACAAGCCTGCTCGCCACAGGGAATCTGCGCTTAACTGAACGGCATTAGGGCTTGCCCCGCGTTGGGGGTGCGTAGCAGCCCTGAAATCTCTCACCGCGATCTTTGCGGAAAATCGCGGTGCCTGGATTGGGGCTGCTGCGCAGCCCAACGCGGGGCAAGCCCGCTCGCCACAAAGGCGCAAAAGTCCTGCTATTTGGGCTTGCGATAGCTGTTGATGATCGCCGAAAAGTCCTTGCCCCCTTCCCCGCGCTGGCTCATCGATTGATACAACTGCTGGGCCACCGCGCCGAGGATCAGGGGCTGCTTGGCCTGGCGCGCCGCTTCGGTGGCCAGGCCCAGGTCCTTGAGCATCAGGTCGGCGCCGAAGCCGCCGGTGTAACCGCGTGATGACGGCGCGGTTTCGATCACGCCCGGCCACGGGTTGTAGGTGTCCGAACTCCAGCAACGCCCGGTGGAGCTGTTGATGATGCCCGCCAGCACCTGGGTGTCGATGCCCAATGCGTCGCCCAGCGCCATGGCTTCGCTGACGCCGACCATGCTGATGCCCAGCAGCAGGTTGTTGCAGATCTTGGCGATTTGCCCGGTGCCCACCTCACCGCAATGCACAATGTTGCGGCCCATCTGCGCCAGCACCGGCTGCAGGGTGGCGAACAATTGCGGCGTGGCGCCCACCATAAAGGTCAGCGTCCCGGCCTGCGCCCCGCCGGTGCCGCCAGACACCGGCGCATCAGCCATCACCACGCCGTACTCGGCGGCAGCGGCCGCCACGTCGCGTGCGGTCTGCGGGTCGATGGTGCTGCAATCCACCGCTGGCACGCCGTGGCCGATACCGGCGAGTACGCCGTCTTCATTGAGCCACACGCTGCGCACATGGGCGGCGGCCGGCAGCATGCTGATCACCAGTTCGGCGCCCTGGGCAGCGTCACGCGGTGAGCCGCTGATCGTGCCGCCCAGTTCGGCGAGTTCCTTGAGCACGGTCTGATTCAGGTCGAACAGGTTCAGCGCGTGGCCGGCCTTGATCAGGTTGCGGGCCATGGGTGCGCCCATATTGCCCAGGCCGATAAATGCAATTTTCATGATCGTCTCCCCCACTCAGCGCAGGTTGATAGTGGTGTTGACGCCATCGTTGACCGTGTCGTCGTCGAACCAGCGGCTGGTGACGGTTTTGGTCTGGGTATAGAACTGCACCACTTGCTTGCCGTAGGGGCCGAGGTCGCCAAGCTTGGAGCCGCGCGAGCCGGTAAAGCTGAAGAACGGCACCGGCACCGGGATCGGAATGTTGATGCCGACCTGACCCACGTCGATTTCGCTCTGGAACTTGCGCGCCGCCGCGCCGCTCTGGGTGAACAGGCCGGTGCCGTTACCGAACGGGTTGGCGTTGACCAGCGCGATGGCCTCATCCAGCGTGGCGACTTCCAGCACGACCAGCACCGGGCCGAAGATTTCCTCGGTGTAAATCTGCATGTCCGTGGTCACGCCCGAGAACAGGGTGGGCCCGACAAAGTTGCCTTGCTCGAAGCCCGGCACCTTGATATCGCGGCCGTCCAGCTCCAGCGTGGCGCCTTCTTTCACGCCGCTTTCGATCAACGCCAGGATGCGCGCCTTGGCACGCCTGGAGATCACCGGGCCGACATCCGTGCCCGCTTCGCTGCCAGCATTCACCTTGAGTTTCTGCGCCAGCGCCTTGAGGTCCGGTAGCCATTGCTTGGCCGCGCCCACCAACACCACCACCGAAGTGGCCATGCAGCGCTGACCCGCCGCGCCGAAACCGGCGCCCACCAAAGCATTGAGCGTGTGTTCGCGGTTGGCATCCGGCAGCACCACCGCGTGGTTCTTCGCGCCCATCATCGACTGCACGCGCTTGCCATGTTTGCCGGCCAGGTCATAAACGTGGGTGCCGACGGCGGTCGAGCCGACGAAGGACACGGCCTTGATGTGTGTATGGGTGCACAGCGCATCCACCACGTCCTTGCCGCCGTGCACCACGTTGAGCACGCCGGCCGGCACACCGGCTTGCAGCGCCAGCTCCACCAGCAGCATGGTGGACAGCGGGTCCTGCTCGGACGGTTTGAGCACAAAAGTGTTGCCGCAGGCGATGGCCATCGGGAACATCCACAGCGGAATCATTGCGGGGAAGTTGAACGGCGTGATGCCGGCGCACACGCCGATGGGCTGGCGCAGGGTGTAGGTGTCGACACCGCCGGCAACGTTTTCGGCGAACTCGCCCATTTGCAGGGTACCGATGGAGCAGGCGTGCTCGACCACTTCCAGCCCGCGAAAAATATCGCCCTCGGCGTCAGCGATGGTCTTGCCCTGCTCGGCGCTGAGGACTGCGGCGATGCGTTTGGAATGTTCGCGGATCAACGCTTGCAGCTTGAGCATGATGCGCATGCGCGCGCCAATCGGGGTCAGTTTCCAGGTCTGGAAGGCGCGATGGGCGGCGTCGATGGCGGCGTTGATTTCGTCAGCGGTGGCAAACGGGACTTTGGCCAGCACCTCCTGGGTCGCCGGGTTGACGATGTCCTGCCATTGGGTGGTGCCGGATTCGACCCACTCACCGTCGATCAGCAGCTTGACCCGTTGCACGGAAATGTCGGTGGATGCGTTCATGTGGTCTCCAAATCTTATAGTTATGCAGAGACAAGGCGCGTGAACCGCCTTGGGAAGTGAGGCGTTCGGACTGTTTTTGGAGTATAGATGTGCAAATCTCTAATAAGAACGCACATAAAAGCCGGTCCAATATGCAAAAAAACATCACCTCACTGGGCTCCCTGAACTGGGATGACCTGAAGTTTTTTCTCGAAGTGGCGCGTACCCGCAAGGCCAGCGTTGCGGCCAAGCGCCTGGCAGTGGACTACACCACGGTGTCGCGGCGCATCACTTCGCTGGAAGTGTCCCTCGGCACGCTGCTGTTCGAAAAATCCCGCACCAACGGCTTCGTGCTCACCGCCGAGGGCCAGCGTTTGCTCGGTTACGCCGAGTCCATCGAAAGCACGTTGCACATGGCCTGCGAGCAGGTGTCCGGCTCCGGCGTGGCGTTGTCCGGCCATGTGCGCATGGGCTGCACCGAGGGCTTTGGCAGTTTTTTCATCACGCCGCAGTTGAGCCATTTCGTCGACACCTATCCCGCCATCTCGGTGGACATCCTGCCCCTGCCCCACTTCATCAGCCTGTCCAAGCGCGAAGCCGACATCGTCATCGCCCTGGAACGCCCGGAACACGGGCCGTATGTGTGCTGCAAACTGTGCGATTACCAATTGCAGCTGTACGCGACCCAGGACTACCTCGACCGGCACCCACCGATCCAGCGTCCGGCAGATCTGGCCGAGCATCCGTTTATCAGCTACGTGGATGACCTGGCGTTCAGTTCAGAGTTGCTGTACCTCGCCAACGTGGTGCCAGGTGCCAGCGCCAGCTTGCGCAGCACCAGCGTAATCGCGCAGTACGTGGCCGCGCAGCAAGGGCGGTCGCTGGCGATATTGCCATGCTTTCTCGCGGCGCAGGACCCACGCTTGCTGCCAGTGCTGGGGGAGCAGATTGCGATTACGCGGCAGTTCTGGATGTACTGCCGGGAGGATTTGCGCAAGCTCAAACGGATCACCCTGCTGTGGGATTACATCCGTGAGGTGACGGAGCAGAACCAGCGGTTGTTGATGGGGGAAACGCGGGAGATGCGATTTGCCGATTAAATGTGGGAGTGGGATTGCTCCCGATGGCTGTGAGTCAGTGACCTATCAGTGCCTGACACTCTGCTATCGGGAGCAAGCCCCCTCCCACACTTTGATTGCATTACAGATTGAGAATGGAGGGTCCGTTCAGTCAGCCTCTACTGTGTCCTGGCCCAGTTCCAGCATCAACCCGCTCAAGCGCTTGACCTTGCGCCGCACCGCTTCTTCGAACACGCCGCCACGCGGTTCGATCAGGCTGAACCAGCGTTTGGCGCGGGTGATGCCGGTGTAGATCAGCTCTTTGGTGAGCACCGGGTTGAGCGCATCCGGCAGGATCAGCGCAGTGTGGGTGAACTCGGAGCCCTGGGACTTGTGCACGGTCATGGCGTACACGGTTTCCACATCATTCAAGCGGCTGGGCAGCACAAAGCGCACGCCGCCCTGGCCGTCGTTGCGCGGAAAGGCCACGCGCAATACCTGCGGGCCGCCGTCACTTTCCGGCAGTTTCAGGGCGATGCCAATGTCGCCGTTCATCAGCCCAAGGCCGTAGTCATTGCGCGTCATCAAGACCGGGCGCCCTTCGTACCATTGCTCGTCGCCTTCGATCAGCTTCACTTTGCGCAAGGCGGCGGTGATACGCAGGTTGAGGCCTTCCACGCCCCAGGGGCCCTTGCGCACGGCGCAGAGCAACTGGAACGCGTCGAAGGCTTGCAACAGTTGTTGCGCCCAGTGGGTCCAGGCGGGGTCTTCGCGTGGGGTATCGAGCGGCGGGCGCGCGGACTGCAGCAGGTTCAGGTAGTAGCGATAACCCTGGGCGCCATCGCCCTGCCCGTCCAGCACCAGCCGTTCCAGGGCGTGGTCGTGCTCGCCCTTGAGGCTGACGCAGAACAGGTCGCTGTGGCTGCGCGCGGCCAACAGTGCACGTGCCTGTTCGGCGTTTTGCTGGTTGACCCAGCGCGCCAGCTGGCCGATGCCGCTGCCTTCGCCAAAACGCCGCGAGTAACGCAGCATCACCACTTGTTGCGCCAGCGGGTGGCTGGCGTCGAGGTCTTCCTGCAAGTCGCTGGCACTGAGGTCTTCGCCGCTGACCGCTTGCAGCCATTGCCGCGTCTGTGGGCTGTACCAGCCGGCCTCGGCGTCGCGGCACAGGTCGCCGAGCACGGCACCGGCCTCCACCGAGGCGAGCTGGTCCTTGTCACCCAGCAGCACCAGCCGCGCGTGAGACGGCAAGGCGTCGAGCAGGTTGGCCATCATTTCCAGGTCGATCATCGAGGCTTCGTCCACCACCAGCAAATCCAGCGGCAGCGGGTTGCCCAGGTGATGACGAAAGTGCCGGGTGCCTGGGCGGCTGCCGAGCAAGCGGTGAACGGTGGTGACCTGGGTCGGGATCTTGTCCTTCACGCCCTGCGGCACATTGAGCGACAACACTTGCTGGCTGATGGATTCTGTCAGGCGCGCGGCGGCCTTGCCGGTGGGCGCGGCCAGACGAATGCGCAACGGGCTGCCGGCCTCCACGGCGGGCGCCTGCAACAGCGCGAGCAGGCGTACCACGGTGGTGGTCTTGCCGGTGCCGGGGCCGCCGGTGACGATGCTGAACGCACCGCGGGTGGCCAGGGCGCAGGCGAGTTTCTGCCAGTCGATCACGCCATCCGGCGGGGCGTGTTCGAACAGGCCGTTCAAGCGTTGGGGCAAGTCGGGCGAGACGGTTTCTTCGGTGGCCAGGCGCAGGCGCAACGCCGTGTCGATGCGCCGCTCATAGGCCCAGTAACGGCGCAGGTACAGGCGTTTGCCGGCCAGCACCAACGGCCGGCTGTGGGCGGACTCGCTGTCATCGACGGCCAACGCGACCAACGGGCTGGCCGCCAGGGCCTGGCACCAATGGGCGCCGTCAAGGCCGTCGAGCAGTTGCGACGGCAGCAGCATGGCGCCGGTCTGCAGGTCGCCTTCGGGTGGCAACGACAGGGCGAAATCCGCTGCCTTGAGGGTTTCGAACAGGTCCAGGCACACATGGCCGTGGCCAAGCTGGTGACTGGTCAAGGCCGCCGCCAGCAACACCAGGGGGTCGGCGTGCGGATCAAGCTCATGCAGGAAGCCGACGAAGGCTTTGTCCAGCGCACGCAGCCAGCCACGTTCGACCCAACGTTCGAGCAGTTGCAGCAGGTCGGCGGCGCGGATCAAGGGCGCCAGTGCCTCCAGCGGTAGCGGCGACAGGCTCATAACAGCACTCCTTGTTCCCACGCGGGCTCAGCCTTGGGCGGTATCGATTTACCCTGGAACAGCAGGTCAAGCCCCTCGATCAGCGCGCGCGGTGGCCGGGTGAAATACGCGCCCTGGCTGGCGGCCTGGGTGCCCCGCAGGAACAGGTAAAGCGCACCGCCGACATGCCGGTCATAGTCGTAATCGGGCAAACGGGCCTTGAGCTGGCGATGCAGGGCCAGCAGGTAGAGGACGTATTGCAGGTCGTACCGATGCTCGAGGATCGACTGTTCCATGGCCTCGACGGTGTAGGCCGAATCATCGGGACCGAGCCAGTTGGATTTGTAGTCGGCCACGTAGTAGCGGCCCTCGTG
This sequence comes from Pseudomonas sp. PvP025, assembly GCF_017832155.1. NCBI lineage: Bacteria > Pseudomonadati > Pseudomonadota > Gammaproteobacteria > Pseudomonadales > Pseudomonadaceae > Pseudomonas > Pseudomonas sp. PvP025. The sequence continues at coordinate 3,058,706 of NZ_JAFIBJ010000001.1, forward strand.
TTCGAACGTGAGGTCGATAAAGCCTTTGAACATGCCATTGAGCAATACCGGTTCGGCAGCCACGCGCGACACGCCGTGATGGGTGTGCTGACACACCAGCCTGTCGAGGGCGAGCACATCGACCTTGTGACTGGCGAACCAGAATTCCATCTCGATCTGATAGTGCTGCAGACCGCTGAGCGTGACCTGATCGTCATGCAGGGGCAGCGGCGTTTCCAACAGATGGCCCAGCCAACTGCTGAGGGTGACGATCCAGCCTTCCCAGTTGCGGCGATTGCAGCGCGCGCCGACGGCTTTTTCGAGCGCCTGTGGGGTCACGTCGAAACCTTCCTCACCGGCCCACTCGAGCAACCCGTGAAGGAAGGTCCCGGGGTTAGGGCCACGTGGGAAACGGTGAATATCGCCGCCGGACGCTGCCACTTCGCGCGGGGCATCGGGGTCGAGGCGTTCGTCATCGAACAGCTTCTGGGCCTGGGGGCTTTCCGGCGCTTCGAGGGGGGCGGCGCTCATGCTGTCGCCAATGCGCAGGGCACTGTAGGACGCGATCCACCAGTTTTCTGCCGCCTTGCGCGTGGGCAGCAACGGCGCCCGCAAGGTGGCCTGGTTGCGCGGCGGGTGGAAGACATTGCCCTGCGGGTCGGGCACCTCGCTGTAGTGCACCGCCGGGCAACCTTGCGCCAGGTCCAGCAACCAGCGCGCCAGCCCGGCAGACTCGCCCAGCGCGGCGCCGGCACCGAGCAGATAGCCGAGCGCCGACAGGTGCAGCACCGAGCTGCTGGTGTTGCCGCGCTTGAGGTCGGCGATGCCGAGCCAACACGCATGTTTGGCGCGCGTGAGGGCCACATAGAGCAGGCGCAGGTCTTCGGCCAGGCGCTCGTCGTCGGCTTGGGCGATCAGCTCGGCGGTGGGACGCAGGCTGACCTGGGACTTACCCTGTTGATCGTGGTAATGCAGCGGCAAGCGGCTGCCATCCACCGGTTTGGCCGAGCAGATGAACGGCAGGAAAACGAGGTTATATTCCAGGCCCTTGGACTTGTGAATGGTCACCACCTTGACCAGTTGCTCGTCGCTCTCCAGGCGCAGGATCTGCTCTTCACCGGCCTGACCGGACAGCGCCAGGTGTTCGGCCAAATGACGGATCAGCGCCTGCTCGCCATCGAGTTCCGAGGCCGCCTGTTGCAATAACTCGCTCAGGTGCAGCAGGTTGGTCAGCACCCGTTCGCCATCGCTGCGGGCGATCAGCGTTTGCGGCAGTTTGAAATCATGCAGTAAGCGACGCAGCATCGGCAGCACGCCCTGGTTGCGCCAGATCGCGCGGTAGCCACGAAACTGCATCACGCGGGTTTCCCACGCCAGTTCATCCTGGTTCAGGCGCTCCAGTTCCGCCAGCGACAGGTTCAAGGTGACGCAGGCCAGCGCGGCGCGCAGTGGGCGCTCGACGTCGGGCTCGGCGCAGGCTTTGAGCCAGGCCAGCAGGTCGTGGGCTTCCTGAGCGGCGAACACTGAATCCTTATCGGACAGGTACACACTGCGCACGCCACGGGCGGCCAACTCGGCACGCACGGCCTGGGCTTCCTTGCCATCGCGCACCAGGATGGCGATGTCTGACGGCAGCACGCCATTGAAGCGGTCATCCTGCTGCCGGAAACCAGCCGTGCCTTGTTGCCCACCGTTGAGCAGCTCGACAATCTGCGTCGCGCAGACAGCAGCCAGATGCTTGCGATAGATGACGTTGGAAATCGGCTGATCGGTGGGCAGGTGCCAGAGGTTCAGCGCCGGCAGCGTCTGACCATTGACCTGCAACTGTTCCTTGCGGCCCTGGGCCAGCACCGCGTGGAACGGTACCGGGTTATCGCCGTTGGGCTCACGAAACAGAAACGCGCCACGGCCTGTTTCCGCACGCTGGAACACATGGTTTACCGCCTCGACCATGGCATGGCTGGAACGGAAATTGGTGCCCAGCGTGTGATGGCGGCCGAGGGTGGATTTGCGCGCGCGCAAGTAGGTATAGATGTCGGCGCCCCGGAACGCGTAGATCGCCTGCTTGGGGTCGCCGATCAGGAACAGGCCGCTGTCGAGGTGGTTTTCTTCGATACGGTAAATGCTGTCGAAGATGCTGTACTGCACCGGGTCGGTGTCCTGGAATTCGTCGATCAGGGCCACCGGGAACTGCTCGCGGATCACACTGGCCAGGCGCTCGCCGCCTTCGGCTTGCAGGGCGGCGTTGAGGCGGATCAGCATGTCGTCAAAGCCCATTTCGGCGCGGCGACGTTTTTCTTCTTCAAACCGTTTGCCGACCCACCCGGCGGCGTGTTGCAGCACGGCGGCGTCGGGCGTCGGCAAGGCATCAAGACGGGCTTTGAGATCGGCCATGGCCTCGATGCCGGGATGCTGCGGCGGGTCGCCCTTCCAGGCTTCGGCCATGCCGTCCGGGGTAAGCCGCGTGAAGCCGGTGCCGATGTCCAACTGCTCCAGGCTTTCGTCGGCAGCCCAGGCGCTGATTTTTTCGAACCACGGCTCGAAGTAACGGGCCTGCATCTTGCGGCCGTCAACCGCTTTGGCGGCGACGGCCTGCAGGCAGATCTCACGCAATTCCGCTGCCCATTGTTGCCAGGGCGCCTTGAGGTGGATCAGCGCTTCACGGCGTTCCTGCAGGCAGGCGTTGATCAGCTCGGCCGGCTCGCGGGTCTCGTCGGTCGGCCGCTCGCTGCCGAACAGCGCGCGCACCCGTGGCATGAGCGCGGCCGGGCCCCCCCAGTGGTTGCGCACCCAGTTGAGTGCGTCGTCGTGCAGGGGGTAGCAGAACAGCCGCCAGTAATCGCGCAGCACCTCGCCCAGCAGATCGCTGTGGTCGGTTTCCAGGGTCTGGGTGAACAGGCTGCCGCTGTCGAAGGCATGTTCGCGCAGCATGCGCTGGCACCAGCTGTGGATGGTCGAGACGGCTGCTTCGTCCATCCACTGCGCGGCGATGTCCAGGCGATTGGCGCAGGCAGGCCATAGCTCGGGCGGGTATTCGTCGCGCAGGTCGGCGATCAGCGCGTCCGGCTGTTCGATTTCAACGCGGAAAAAGCGTGCGGCTTCGGCCAGGCGGATGCGGATGCGTTCGCGCAGTTCCTTGGTGGCGGCGTCGGTGAAGGTCACCACGAGAATTTGCGGCGGCAGCAACTCGTGACCAAAACCGGACGTTTCGCCACCGTGGCCGAGCACCAGGCGCAGGTACAGGGCCGAAATGGTGAAGGTCTTGCCGGTGCCGGCGCTGGCTTCGATCAGTTGGCTGCCTTTGAGCGGGAACGCCAGGGCCAGGGGTGTGCGGGTCATGCGCCGGCCTCCTCGCGGGTGAGTGATCGCCAGGACGCATTGATCAGCGGGCGATACAGGGTTTCGGCCCAGCCTTCGAACTCTTCGCTGGCGGTGAGCGCGGCATAGTCGGGAAATTGCCGGGTGAGTGCCGGGCTTTCACGGCGCTCGCCATCAGTGGTAATGCCATCGCCTTCGTAGGCTTTGCTGGCGGCCGCCTGCGCCTTGACGGGGTCGGTTTGGCCCAGCCAGGCAAACGCGGTTTTGACGGCGACTGGCAGCGGCTTGCTCATGCCGGTGTGCCAGGCCAGCAGCAGGTCGTTGAGCAGGGCTTGGGCCGCGGCCTTTTCCAGTGGGGCCAGCAGCAAGGTGTCGTCGCTGGCGACCAGGCCGGTGCTCAATGGCAGTCCGCAGGCGCAGGCCACTACATGGTTAACCCAGGGCCGAATCAGGCGATGCCACTTGCGTGTCTTGATCGAGCCGATGCTGTTGGGGATGGTGGTGACGCTCAGTAATCCGCCATCACTGCGCCGATGCAGGCCGCTGACCCAGCCGTCCAGTTGAATACCCTGGTAGTCGAAGCTGATCGGTTCTGCGCCGGTGTGGGGCGTGGGCCAAAGCGCGAGCAATTGTTGATAGCGCTGCAGCAAGTCGGGCAACGGCTCGATCAACTCGTTGCGCAGGCATTCGCCGAAACCGACCATGGGCAGCAGGCCGCTGCCTTGCAGGCGCAGGGCCTGGGCGCTGAGGGCCTGGTCGAGCTGATCGGGTCGGGTCAGGGCGGCGTTGAGTAAACTGTCGCTCAGGCTGTAGCGTTGCAGGGCGTCGAGGACGAAAGGTTCTTCGTCCGCCAGCGGTACTTCGGCGGCTTCGAAGAACACCTTCAGACGCTGGCTGAAGAAATGTTTGACCGGGTTGCGCAAAAAATCCTGCAATTGGCCGAGGCTCAGGGGTTCTTCCTGCTGATGCGGTGCGAGTGCGTCTGCGATGGGTGGGGCGTCGGTCGCCTGGTGCAGCATCTGCCATTCGCGGGCGTAACTGAACAGCGCGTCGCCTTCGTGGAAGTAGCGGGCGCTGAACGGTTGGAGCGGGTGTTCCTGGGTCATGGCCTCCAGCAATGGAGCGTCCTGGAGGTTTTGCCAGCCGCTGGCGATATGGTCGCGCAACTGGCCGATCAGCACCGAGGCCGGCCGGTCGCTGTTGTCGCGAATGCTGCGGCCCACCCAACTGATATAGAGCTGGTCGCGGGCCGAGAGCAGGGCTTCGAGCAGCAGGTAGCGGTCGTCTTCGCGGCGTGAACGGTCGCCGGGACGGTAGTCGCTGCCCATCAGGTCGAAATCCAGCGGCGGTTGCGCGCGCGGGTAGTCGCCGTCGTTCATGCCGAGCAGGCACACCAGCTTGAAGGGGATGGCGCGCATGGGCATCAGGGTGCAGAAATTGACAGCCCCGGCGAGGAAACGCTGGGACAGGCGGCCCTGATCCAGACCGGCCAACCACGCTTCGCGCACCACGGTGAGGGGTAATTCGTCCTGCAGGCCGACGGACTCACAGGTTTCCAGCCAGGTTTCTCTCAACTGTTCGAGCTGGCCCAGCAGGTAGTCGTCATGTTCGCTGCTGGCCAGGAAGAACCGTTGCATCAGGCGCTGCAGGCGTTCGCCCCATACCCTCGGCGACGCGGCTTGCGACAGGGCTTGATGGGCGTCATTGAGCGCGTCGAGCAGGGCCACCAGCGGGCCGATCAGGGCAGCATCGAGGCCGCCGATTTCGTCGTAGGGCTCGATGCCGTCGCAGGCCATACCGGTGCCGACCGCGTAGCCGAGCAACATGCGACGCAGGCCGAATCGCCAGCTGTTCTGCTCCAGCGCTGGCGGCAGGCCCAGGCCGGCGCGCTGTTCGGCGTTAAGGCCCCAGCGGATACCGGCGCCTTCGATCCAGCGATGCAGGGTGGGCAGGTCGCGCTCCTTGATGGCGAAACGTTCGCGCAGGGCGGGCACGTCGAGCAGGTCGAGGATTTCACTGACGGGGAAGCGGCTGTCAGGCAGTTTGAGCAGGTGCTCGACGGCAATCAGCAACGGATCGCGGCCGCGCTGGCCCTGGTCGGTGAGCGTGAACGGAATGAAACGTGGATCGCTGCGTTCGAGTTGACCGAACACCGCGCGAATATGCGGCGCGTAGCTGTCGACGTCGGGGACCATGACGATGATGTCCCGAGGGCGCAGCGTGGGGTCGGCGCTGAAGCGCTGGAGCAGTTGGTCGTGGAGGATTTCGACTTCGCGTTGGGCGCTGTGGGCGATGTGGAAGCGGACTGAGGTATCGCGCTGCAGGTCGACGGCGGGCCACATTTCGCGGGTTTCACTCAAGGGGCGCAGTTCGAGAATGTCGTCCTGCAGCTGGTTGAGCAGCGTGGTGGGCTCGCTGTCGCTGAACAGGTCGATGCGACCGTCGCGGAACGCGGCGCGATAGCTGCTGGGGTCGTCGTAACTGTCCAGCAGGCTGATGTAGTCGCGCCCCTGCTTACCCCACGCGGCGAGCAGCGGGTGCGCGTGCTGGTGCAGGGTTTGCGGGTCGAGGGTGACGGGCATGCCGGCTTTGCGCGCCTGGCGTTTGTACTCGTTGCGCAGCAGGTCCTTGTCGGCAACGATGTCGGACCAATGATGGCGGCAAGGGTTGTGCACGCAGAGCAGCACCTGGCTGAATCGGGCCAGGCCGGCGAGGGCTTCGAGCGCCTGGGCGGGCAGTGATGAAATGCCGAAGACGATCACTCGCGAAGGCAGGCCCTTTGGCGCTTGCTCAAGGCTGTTGATGCGTTCGATGAAGCGCTGATGCACACCGGCGCGACTTTGGGCCATGCCCTGCTCTCCCACATCCAGCAGCAGTGCGCGCCATAATTCGGCTTGCCAGCAATTGGCGGGATTGAGGGGTTTGGACTCGCCTCGACCGTTGCGTAATTGATGGCGGCCGGCGGCCCAGTCTTCCAGCCAATCGGCGCGGTAGACCTGGTACTGGTCGAACAGGTCAGCCAGGCGTTCGGCGAGTTGGTAGCGTTTGCGCAGGTCGGTGTCGTCGGTCAAAAAACGCTGCAGCGGCTCGAAGTGTGGCTGGTCGATCAGCTCCGGCAGCAGACGCATCAGGCGCCAGGTCAGGGGCGCCTTATCGAGCAGCGATTTGGGCGGGATTTCGTCGCGGCCCAGCACCATGCGATAGAGCTGCCACATGAAGCTGCCGGGCAGTTGAACGTCGATGGCGGCGGCAATACCGCAGCCGCCCATGTCGTCGTCCTGCGGATCTTCGGCCAGGGCCAGCTTGAGCCATTGGGCGATGCCGTTGCTTTGCACCAGAGCGATTTCGTTTTCCAGGGGCGCCAAGGGGTAACGGCGCATCCAACTGACCACCAGGCTGCGCAGCTCGTCCAGGCGGTTGCCGTGAACCACCATGAACCCAGCGCTGAGGGACGTCGCATCCGGCATAACGGCTTCCTTGGGAAAAGCACAATCGAGGGGTGCGACTTTAGCACTGTGGGCCGTTATTGGCGGGCTTGAGATGGTTTAGGCCCCCTGGAGCCGCCACAAATGTGTCACTGCGCATACATGGGCGTGTAAAACCTGCTTGCTAGGGTCGGCGCCTTATCCCGATAGAGTGAAGGCGAAGGCTATGCGATCCAACACCCAAACGGCCCAGATAATGGCGTCTTCATTGCTACTTTCATTGCTTGCCGTATCGGTTCAGGCAGCGAGCCGTGCGGGGGACGACAGCATCAACGGTGTCGATCTGCTGTCCGGCTTCGGCACGCTGTGGACGACCGGCGCGACCTGGGATACCGGCACGCCGACCGCGCTGGGTCATGGATTGCTCAGGCGCAACCTGCAAATCGTGCTCGACCGCGCCAACGCTCGTACCGTTGCGCAAGAAACCGCCGCCTACTTCGATGATCGCCGTGACCAGAGCTACAGCGCCATCAGCGGGCTCGGTTCGTTGAGCGCTGCCTACAAGGCAGGCGCTGGCGCTTTCACGACCATCACGCAATTCGACGACAGCAACAAAACCGTCAGGTACGACGATAAAGGCAACGGCGCCGGCAGCTCCTCTTCGGCGCTGGGCAAGGTGGTCGATCTGGTCGGAGCGTTGCGTAATGACGCGTCTACCACGCCTGCCAAATCCCACTATCTGTATCCCCGTCCCTGGCGGCAAAGCCTGGACGGTCAAAACCTGGAGTTCGTGGTGCAGCCTTCGCTGCGGCCGGCCAAGAGCACGACGCCGGCCAGCGATTCGGGATTCCCCAGCGGCCATACCAACGCTGCGTACTTGTCTTCCTACGCACTGGCCTACGCGATTCCCGAACGTTTCAGCGAACTCATGCTGCGCGCGTCGGAAATCGGTGACAACCGTATTGAAGCGGGCATGCATTCGCCTTTTGACGTGATCGGTGGGCGCATTACCGCAACGTATTTCGCCATCGATAACTTGTCCAACCCGGCCAATGCTCAACTGCGCGCCGATGCGCGGGCACAGGCGCTGGCGTATTTCACTGCGCAATGCGGCGGCAATGTTAATAACTGCCTGGCGACCATCGACCCGGCCACTGACCGTACCTCTCAGCACGCTCAGGACAAGGCGCTGTATACGTCGCGCATGACTTACGGATTCGATCCTGTGGGCGCGACCAACCTGGCGCCGGTAGTGCCGGTTAACGCCGAAGTGCTGTTGGAAACGCGCTTTCCTTATCTGGACGCGAGCCAGCGCCGCGAGATTCTGGCGACGACTGAAATTGCCTCAGGCTATGCGGTGATCGATCAGTCAGGCGGCTATGGCCGATTGAACCTGTACGCGGCGGGCGATGGTTTCGCGGCGTTCAATTCCAACGTCACAGTGAACATGGACGCCAGCCTCGGTGGCTATAACGCCATTGACGCCTGGCGCAACGATATCAGCGGCAGTGGCGCGCTGATCAAGAACGGCAGCGGTAATCTGCTGCTGACCGGTAATAACACTTACTCGGGCGGCACGGTGATCAATGGCGGGGTTCTGACCGGTCACGCCCAGGCGTTCGGCAGCGGAGCGATCACCGATGACGCCACACTGGTGGTCGATCAGTCAACCAACGATACCCTCGGCAACACACTGGCGGGCAACGGTGCGCTGATCAAACGGGGGGTGGGGTCGTTGAACCTGACCGGCAATAGCAGTCTGTCGGGCGCGACGACTGTGCAAGCCGGGCGCCTGGCCGTAAACGGCAATCTGGGGAACTCGCTCGTCAGTGTGCAGCAAGGCGCAACGCTGGGTGGCAACGGCATTGTTGGCGGCATCAATGTCGCTCAGGGTGGCGTGGTGGCGCCGGGCAATTCGGTCGGGCAACTGAACGTCAAGGGTGACGTCAACCTTGCTCAGGGTGCGGTCTATCAGGTGGAGTCGGACGCTGCCGGCAATGCTGATCGCATCGTCGCCAGCGGTCGTGCAAACATCAATAACAGCACATTGTCGCTGGTTGAAGGCGGTCACTGGCTGGCCGCGAGCCGTTACTCGATCCTCTCGGCAGCCGGCGGCGTAAGCGGTGCGTTTGCTCCCGTGCAAACCAACTTCGCATTCCTCACCCCAACGTTGAACTACACAGCTACCGATGTGGGCCTGACGCTTGATCGTAACGCGCAGAGCTTCTCCACCCTTGCGACTACCCGCAATGCCAGGGCTGTCGCGCAAGGGCTGGACAGCGCGGGTGCTGGCAATGCGCTCTGGCGTCAGGTGGTACAGGATGACGCGCCGACGGCACAAGCCACGTTCAAGGCGTTGTCCAATGAGCTGCATGCTTCAACGCAGACTGCATTGATTGAAGACAGCCGACTGGTGCGTAATGCCATGAATGATCGCTTGCAACAATCGCAGTCGGCGCAGGCATTCGGCAGCACGGCGCAAACACTGGTCGGTGATGCTTCGCGTGGCGTGGTGTGGACTCAAGCCATTGGCGCGACCGGGAAAACCGACGGCAGCCGTGACGTCTCGGGACTCGACAGTCATACCAGCGGGCTGTTGTTCGGCGTTGATGTACCGCTCGATGATACGTGGCGCGTGGGCGCGCTGGCTGGCGTGAGCAGCAGCAGTTTCGACCTGCGTCATGCATCCGGCTCCACTGACAGCGATAACTATCACCTGGGCGTCTATGGAGGCGCCAAGTGGGGCCAACTGGGCCTGCGCCTGGGCGCGGTGCGCACCTGGCACGAGCTGACGGCCAAGCGCACGCTGGACTTGCCGGGCTCTTCCGAGCATTTCAAAGAAGATTACAAGGCAGCGACCAACCAGGTCTTCGGCGAACTGGGTTACTCCATCGAAATGGGTAACGCGCTGCTGGAACCCTTCGCCAACCTTGCCCATGTGCGACTGGACACTGACTCCTTCGATGAGAACAGCAACCTGATCACGCTGGAGAACAAGTCCCAGGACAATCACATCACCTTCAGTACCCTGGGCCTACGTGCAGCCACTCATTTGAATGCTGGCAGCGTCGCGGTCAAGCCTAACGCCATGCTGGGCTGGCGTCGCGCCTATGGCGACGTGACGCCAGAGAGCCGTGCCGCTTTCAGTGGCGGCGACACCTTCGAATTGGCCGGCGCACCGATTGCTCGCAGTGCAGCAATAATCGGCGTGGGCGTCGATCTGGGGTTGAGCGATACCTTGAGCGTGGGGTTGAGTTATGACGGTCAGGTGAGCAGCAATACATCTGATCAGTCGTTGAATGCTCGGCTGACATTGGCGTTTTAAGCGTAAAGCCTGACTTTCCAACCGCCCAAAACAAAACCCCATCTGCTTTCGCAAATGGGGTTTCGGAATTTAATCTTGACGATGACCTACTCTCACATGGGGAAACCCCACACTACCATCGGCGATGCATCGTTTCACTACTGAGTTCGGGATGGGATCAGGTGGTTCCAATGCTCTATGGTCGTCAAGAAATTCGGGTACTGAGTCGCGGCCAGACGGCCTCGCTTCAGCAAATTGGGTATGTGACAGCTGTCGGTGTTTTGTGAGCGTCGAACTTTCGGTTCATCTCGTCTTCACACACCGCAATCTGATGCTTCTACTTGTTTCCAAGTCAGGAGTAGTCAAATTGCTTGGGTGTTATATGGTCAAGCCTCACGGGCAATTAGTATTGGTTAGCTCAACGCCTCACAGCGCTTACACACCCAACCTATCAACGTCGTAGTCTTCGACGGCCCTTTAGGGAACTCAAGGTTCCAGTGAGATCTCATCTTGAGGCTAGTTTCCCGCTTAGATGCTTTCAGCGGTTATCTATTCCGAACATAGCTACCCGGCAATGCCACTGGCGTGACAACCGGAACACCAGAGGTTCGTCCACTCCGGTCCTCTCGTACTAGGAGCAGCCCCTCTCAAATCTCAAACGTCCACGGCAGATAGGGACCGAACTGTCTCACGACGTTCTAAACCCAGCTCGCGTACCACTTTAAATGGCGAACAGCCATACCCTTGGGACCGGCTTCAGCCCCAGGATGTGATGAGCCGACATCGAGGTGCCAAACACCGCCGTCGATATGAACTCTTGGGCGGTATCAGCCTGTTATCCCCGGAGTACCTTTTATCCGTTGAGCGATGGCCCTTCCATACAGAACCACCGGATCACTAAGACCTACTTTCGTACCTGCTCGACGTGTCTGTCTCGCAGTCAAGCGCGCTTTTGCCTTTATACTCTACGACCGATTTCCGACCGGTCTGAGCGCACCTTCGTACTCCTCCGTTACTCTTTAGGAGGAGACCGCCCCAGTCAAACTACCCACCATACACTGTCCTCGATCCGGATAACGGACCTGAGTTAGAACCTCAAAGTTGCCAGGGTGGTATTTCAAGGTTGGCTCCACGCAGACTGGCGTCCACGCTTCAAAGCCTCCCACCTATCCTACACAAGCAAATTCAAAGTCCAGTGCAAAGCTATAGTAAAGGTTCACGGGGTCTTTCCGTCTAGCCGCGGATACACTGCATCTTCACAGCGATTTCAATTTCACTGAGTCTCGGGTGGAGACAGCGCCGCCATCGTTACGCCATTCGTGCAGGTCGGAACTTACCCGACAAGGAATTTCGCTACCTTAGGACCGTTATAGTTACGGCCGCCGTTTACCGGGGCTTCGATCAAGAGCTTCGCGTTAGCTAACCCCATCAATTAACCTTCCGGCACCGGGCAGGCGTCACACCCTATACGTCCACTTTCGTGTTTGCAGAGTGCTGTGTTTTTAATAAACAGTCGCAGCGGCCTGGTATCTTCGACCGGCATGAGCTTACGGAGCAAGTCCTTCACCCTCACCGGCGCACCTTCTCCCGAAGTTACGGTGCCATTTTGCCTAGTTCCTTCACCCGAGTTCTCTCAAGCGCCTTGGTATTCTCTACCCAACCACCTGTGTCGGTTTGGGGTACGGTTCCTGGTTACCTGAAGCTTAGAAGCTTTTCTTGGAAGCATGGCATCAACCACTTCGTGTTCTAAAAGAACACTCGTCATCAGCTCTCGGCCTTAAGATCCCGGATTTACCTAAGATCTCAGCCTACCACCTTAAACTTGGACAACCAACGCCAAGCTGGCCTAGCCTTCTCCGTCCCTCCATCGCAATAACCAGAAGTACAGGAATATTAACCTGTTTTCCATCGACTACGCTTTTCAGCCTCGCCTTAGGGACCGACTAACCCTGCGTCGATTAACGTTGCGCAGGAAACCTTGGTCTTTCGGCGTGGGTGTTTTTCACACCCATTGTCGTTACTCATGTCAGCATTCGCACTTCTGATACCTCCAGCAAGCTTCTCAACTCACCTTCACAGGCTTACAGAACGCTCCTCTACCGCATCACTTACGTGATACCCGTAGCTTCGGTGTATGGTTTGAGCCCCGTTACATCTTCCGCGCAGGCCGACTCGACTAGTGAGCTATTACGCTTTCTTTAAAGGGTGGCTGCTTCTAAGCCAACCTCCTAGCTGTCTAAGCCTTCCCACATCGTTTCCCACTTAACCATAACTTTGGGACCTTAGCTGACGGTCTGGGTTGTTTCCCTTTTCACGACGGACGTTAGCACCCGCCGTGTGTCTCCCATGCTCGGCACTTGTAGGTATTCGGAGTTTGCATCGGTTTGGTAAGTCGGGATGACCCCCTAGCCGAAACAGTGCTCTACCCCCTACAGTGATACATGAGGCGCTACCTAAATAGCTTTCGAGGAGAACCAGCTATCTCCGAGCTTGATTAGCCTTTCACTCCGATCCACAGGTCATCCGCTAACTTTTCAACGGTAGTCGGTTCGGTCCTCCAGTTAGTGTTACCCAACCTTCAACCTGCCCATGGATAGATCGCCCGGTTTCGGGTCTATTCCCAGCGACTAGACGCCCTATTAAGACTCGCTTTCGCTACGCCTCCCCTATTCGGTTAAGCTCGCCACTGAAAATAAGTCGCTGACCCATTATACAAAAGGTACGCAGTCACCCAACAAAGTGGGCTCCCACTGCTTGTACGCATACGGTTTCAGGATCTATTTCACTCCCCTCTCCGGGGTTCTTTTCGCCTTTCCCTCACGGTACTAGTTCACTATCGGTCAGTCAGTAGTATTTAGCCTTGGAGGATGGTCCCCCCATATTCAGACAAAGTTTCTCGTGCTCCGTCCTACTCGATTTCATGACTAAGAGATTTTCGCGTACAGGGCTATCACCCACTATGGCCGCACTTTCCAGAGCGTTCCGCTAATCTCAAAGCCACTTAAGGGCTAGTCCCCGTTCGCTCGCCACTACTAAGGGAATCTCGGTTGATTTCTTTTCCTCAGGGTACTTAGATGTTTCAGTTCCCCTGGTTCGCCTCTTACGCCTATGTATTCAGCGTAAGATAACCATCTTATGATGGCTGGGTTCCCCCATTCAGACATCTCCGGATCAAAGTCTGTTTGCCGACTCCCCGAAGCTTTTCGCAGGCTACCACGTCTTTCATCGCCTCTGACTGCCAAGGCATCCACCGTATGCGCTTCTTCACTTGACCATATAACCCCAAGCAATCTGGTTATACTGTGAAGACAACATTCGCCGAAAATTCGAATTTCTCAGTTAAGAGAACTCACAAATTTTACCTTAGCCTGATCCGTTACCAGTGAAAGTAACGTTCAGTCTATCTTTCTATCACATACCCAAATTTTTAAAGAACGATCTAATCAAAGACTAGAAATCAATATTCACTTCAGAATATTCATTTCTAAACTCTAACAGCAGAAGCAGTTAATGGTGGAGCCAAACGGGATCGAACCGTTGACCTCCTGCGTGCAAGGCAGGCGCTCTCCCAGCTGAGCTATGGCCCCATAACAAAATTGGTGGGTCTGGGCAGATTCGAACTGCCGACCTCACCCTTATCAGGGGTGCGCTCTAACCAACTGAGCTACAGACCCAATTTCGAGCGCGTAACTGATTAGCTAAGAGCTATCAGCTTGGAGCTTAAAGCTGCTTCTATCGTCTTCTTCAATGAATCAAGCAATTCGTGTGGGAACTTATGGAGCAGCTGATGTCGTCGATTAAGGAGGTGATCCAGCCGCAGGTTCCCCTACGGCTACCTTGTTACGACTTCACCCCAGTCATGAATCACACCGTGGTAACCGTCCTCCCGAAGGTTAGACTAGCTACTTCTGGTGCAACCCACTCCCATGGTGTGACGGGCGGTGTGTACAAGGCCCGGGAACGTATTCACCGCGACATTCTGATTCGCGATTACTAGCGATTCCGACTTCACGCAGTCGAGTTGCAGACTGCGATCCGGACTACGATCGGTTTTGTGGGATTAGCTCCACCTCGCGGCTTGGCAACCCTCTGTACCGACCATTGTAGCACGTGTGTAGCCCAGGCCGTAAGGGCCATGATGACTTGACGTCATCCCCACCTTCCTCCGGTTTGTCACCGGCAGTCTCCTTAGAGTGCCCACCATTACGTGCTGGTAACTAAGGACAAGGGTTGCGCTCGTTACGGGACTTAACCCAACATCTCACGACACGAGCTGACGACAGCCATGCAGCACCTGTCTCAATGTTCCCGAAGGCACCAATCTATCTCTAGAAAGTTCATTGGATGTCAAGGCCTGGTAAGGTTCTTCGCGTTGCTTCGAATTAAACCACATGCTCCACCGCTTGTGCGGGCCCCCGTCAATTCATTTGAGTTTTAACCTTGCGGCCGTACTCCCCAGGCGGTCAACTTAATGCGTTAGCTGCGCCACTAAAAGCTCAAGGCTTCCAACGGCTAGTTGACATCGTTTACGGCGTGGACTACCAGGGTATCTAATCCTGTTTGCTCCCCACGCTTTCGCACCTCAGTGTCAGTATTAGTCCAGGTGGTCGCCTTCGCCACTGGTGTTCCTTCCTATATCTACGCATTTCACCGCTACACAGGAAATTCCACCACCCTCTACCATACTCTAGTCAGTCAGTTTTGAATGCAGTTCCCAGGTTGAGCCCGGGGATTTCACATCCAACTTAACAAACCACCTACGCGCGCTTTACGCCCAGTAATTCCGATTAACGCTTGCACCCTCTGTATTACCGCGGCTGCTGGCACAGAGTTAGCCGGTGCTTATTCTGTCGGTAACGTCAAAACAATCACGTATTAGGTAACTGCCCTTCCTCCCAACTTAAAGTGCTTTACAATCCGAAGACCTTCTTCACACACGCGGCATGGCTGGATCAGGCTTTCGCCCATTGTCCAATATTCCCCACTGCTGCCTCCCGTAGGAGTCTGGACCGTGTCTCAGTTCCAGTGTGACTGATCATCCTCTCAGACCAGTTACGGATCGTCGCCTTGGTGAGCCATTACCCCACCAACTAGCTAATCCGACCTAGGCTCATCTGATAGCGCAAGGCCCGAAGGTCCCCTGCTTTCTCCCGTAGGACGTATGCGGTATTAGCGTCCGTTTCCGAACGTTATCCCCCACTACCAGGCAGATTCCTAGGCATTACTCACCCGTCCGCCGCTCTCAAGAGAAGCAAGCTTCTCTCTACCGCTCGACTTGCATGTGTTAGGCCTGCCGCCAGCGTTCAATCTGAGCCATGATCAAACTCTTCAGTTCAAACATCTTTGGGTTTTTAAGAAACCCTAAACTTGGCTCAGCAATCGTTGGTTATTCTTTGATTTCTCGCGGAGTAACTTGTGATGCTGATAATCTTGTTGACTATCAGTCTGACTCCACAAGCACCCACACGAATTGCTTGATTCAGTTGTTAAAGAGCGGTTGGTTAAGATCTTTCGTCTCAACCGAGGCGCGCATTCTACAGCAGCCTCATTTGCTGTCAAGTGATTATTTTCAGAAGCTTTCGAAGAATTCTTCAACAACTTCAACCACTTGCGCTTCCGATCTCTCGTCAGCGGGAGGAGAATTCTACAGCGTTACACGCTGCTGTCAACACCTCTTTTTCTCCGCTTTCGACCGAGAAGATCGAAACGTTAATAGCGCCAAACAACACCGCACTATCAACTTCTTCTGGACTTCGATGAACTGAAGCAACTCGCTGTCGAATCTTGCATAACTACTTGTTTACCAAGGAGTTTTCCGTTTCGACTGCGCCGGAAGTGGGGCGAATTATAGACTTCCATAATCTGCCGTCAAGCACTAATTACACTTTTGTTGCAGAAGCTGGTTTTTTTGCAATAAGCCGGGGAATACGGCGCATCACAGGCGGAATTCGCAGTACCAGAAGCAACGCGCCTATAGAGGCATAGATCGCCCACTCCTTCAGATCCGCTCGTACGATCCATAACATGTGCAGCAACCCAAGCCCGAGAACGCCATACACAAGCCGGTGCAGCCTTTTCCAACGACTACCCAGTCGCCGCTGGCTATAGCGATTCGACGTGACCGCAAGCACCAGCAAACACAGAAAGCCCAACGCTCCAACAATAATGTATGGCCGCTTGCGCAACTCAACGCCCAGCTGCGACCAATCCAACCCCAGCACGAAAACGCAATAAGCTGCCAGGTGCAGCACCACGTAAGCGAAACACCACAACCCCAATTGCCGGCGCACGGCTATCCACCCCGCCCAGCCACTCAGTTTTTGCAGGGGCGTCATGCACAGGGTGATCAGCAACAGAATCAAGGTGCCCAGGCCAAGCCGATCAACCAGGACTTTACCCGGATCCGGACCGAGCGCAGAACTCCACGCCTCATAGAGCCAGAACAACGGCCATACACCCGCTGCAATAAAGACGCCGATGCGCCAGATGGGATAGCGCATCAGTAGTTCTTCCGCAAATCCAGACCGGTATATAGAGAAGCGACCTCATCCCCATAGCCGTTGAACATCTGAGTCTCCCGAACATTCGGGCTGAACAGGCCACTCGGCAACCGCCGCTCCCGGGCCTGTGTCCAGCGTGGATGGTCAACCGTAGGGTTCACGTTCGCATAAAAGCCGTACTCATCGGCCGCGATACTCTGCCAAGTCGTCTTAGGCTGCTCACTCACCAGACTGATACGCACAATGGACTTCACACTCTTGAAGCCATACTTCCACGGCACCACCAAGCGCAAAGGCGCACCATTCTGATTGGGCAACTCACGCCCATACATGCCGACGGCAAGAATCGCCAGCGGGTTCATCGCCTCATCCAGGCGCAACCCTTCTACATAGGGCCAGTCGATCAGGCCGAAATTCGAGCGCTGCCCAGGCATGCTTTTTGGATCTTGAAGGGTTTCGAAACGAATGTACTTGGCCTTGGACGTAGGCTCGACCTGCTTGAGCAAGGCCGAAATTGGAAAACCGATCCAGGGAATGACCATCGACCACGCCTCAACGCAGCGCAGACGGTAGATTCGCTCTTCCAACTGATAGGGCTTCATGAAGTCTTCCAGAGCATAGCGCCCTGGCTTGCCGACTTCACCATCGATCACCACACTCCAGGGTTCGGTCTTGAGTGAACCCGCGTTATTCGCCGGGTCACCCTTATCGGTACCGAACTCATAGAAATTGTTGTAATGGGTCGCGTCCTTGAACGGTGTGATGGCCTCGTCCTTGACGGTGACCGCATTCCATTGCGTACCAGGCAACTTTTCGGTGAACCAACTCGGCGCCCTGCCCGGCTCGACATCGGCATAGCGGGCCGCGTCCTCGGCACTCGCCCAACGCGGCAGGCTGGCTGCAGCCATACCGGCAAGCGCACCGCCGAGTATGCTGCGGCGAGAGAGGTAAAAGGATTCAGGCGTGACATCCGATTCGTGGCAATCGGACGCTTTAGGCAGTTTGATTAACATGGCAACTCCGCAGCATTGGAGGACAGATGCACCAATAGACTGCGGAGTATGGGGGAAATTACATTAAGACAATGTTTTGTCCCGACGCATATGCAGCAGATACTGAACCGGCCCGGAAGCCGCGTAGACCAGGAAAGCCAGCAGCAAGATGCGCGGCGGATCGCTGAATACCACTGCAAACACCAGCACCACTACCAGAATGGCCACGAAAGGCACCCGACCCTTGAGGTCAAACTCCTTGAAGCTGTTGTACTTGATGTTGCTGACCATCAGCATCCCGGCAGCCGCTACCATCAGCGCCACCAGGAACGACATTTTCGAACCCTGGATGCCGTAGTCACTGAATGCCCAGACAATCCCCGCAACCACGCCGGCAGCTGCCGGGCTGGCGAGGCCGATGAAGTAGCGCTTGTCGGCAGTACCGACTTGCGTATTGAAACGCGCCAGGCGCAACGCGGCGCCTGCCACATAGATGAAGGCAACCATCCAGCCCACCTTGCCCATGTCACCCAGCGCCCAGGCAAATGCCAGCAGCGCGGGCGCCACACCAAAGGCAACCATGTCCGACAGCGAGTCGTACTCGGCGCCGAAGGCACTCTGGGTATTGGTCATTCGCGCTACACGACCATCAAGGCCGTCCAGCACCATGGCCACGAAAATGGCGATGGCGGCAAAACCGAAATACTTGCTGGCACTTGCCGCGTCACCTGCCGCCAGCGCGCTCTGGGCACTCATGGAATTGATGATGGAATAGAAGCCGGCAAACAGGTTCGCCGTGGTGAACAGGTTCGGCAGCAGATAGATGCCACGATGCCGGACCTTGCGGCCTTCAGCGTCATGCCCTTCTTCGACATGTTCATCGATGGGCAGCATGCTTTCGGCGTCGTAAGCCTGGTTTGGCTCTTCGGGACGTTCGCTCATGGACTTTACCTTGCAACGGTGTGAAAAAAATTCGACAAATACTTGCGGCGAGTGTTCGCCCGCAAACGATGCAGCTTTATACCAGAACACGCCTCCCAAACGAAAAAACGCGGCCTAGGCCGCGTTTTCCCTTGATACGTACGACTTAGTTCTTGGCTTTGTCGACGATCTTGTTGGCACCGATCCACGGCATCATGGAGCGCAGTTGCTCGCCGATGACTTCGATACCGTGAGCGGCGTTGTTGCGACGCTTGGCGGTCATCGAAGGGTAGCCGGTAGCACCTTCGCTGATGAACATCTTGGCGTATTCGCCGTCCTGAATACGTTTCAGAGCGTTGCGCATCGCCTGACGAGACTCGGCGTTGATCACTTCCGGGCCAGTCACGTACTCGCCGTATTCGGCGTTGTTGGAGATCGAGTAGTTCATGTTGGCGATACCGCCTTCGTACATGAGGTCAACGATCAGCTTCAGTTCGTGCAGGCATTCGAAGTAGGCCATTTCCGGCGCGTAGCCCGCTTCAACCAGGGTTTCGAAACCGGCTTTGACCAGCTCGACGGTGCCGCCGCACAGCACGGCCTGTTCGCCGAACAGGTCGGTTTCGGTCTCGTCCTTGAAGGTGGTTTCGATGATGCCGGTACGACCGCCACCCACGCCGGAGGCGTAGGACAGCGCAACGTTCTTGGCGTTGCCGGACGCGTCCTGATAGATCGCGATCAGGTCAGGGATACCGCCGCCTTTGACGAATTCAGAACGCACGGTGTGGCCCGGTGCTTTCGGCGCGATCATGATCACGTCGAGGTCGGCACGCGGTACAACCTGGTTGTAATGAATCGCAAAGCCGTGGGAGAAGGCCAAGGTGGCGCCCTTCTTGATGTTCGGCTCGATTTCATTCTTGTACAGCGCGGACTGGAACTCGTCCGGGGTCAGGATCATGACCACGTCGGCAGCCGCCACAGCGGAAGCCACGTCGGTCACTTTCAGGCCGTGGGCCTCAGCCTTGGCAACGGTAGCCGAGCCTTTGCGCAGGCCAACGGTGACGTCAACGCCGGAGTCCTTGAGGTTGCAAGCTTGCGCGTGCCCCTGGGAACCGTAGCCGATGATGGCGACTTTCTTGCCCTGGATGATCGACAGGTCACAATCTTTATCGTAATAAACTTTCATGAGGTTCCTCTATATATCCAGGCCGTAAGGCCATTCGCTAATTTGGGTTAGATGCTGAGTACTTTGTCGCCACGGGCAATCCCGGTGACACCACTGCGTACGGTTTCCAGAATCGAGGCCGTCCCGATCGACTGGATGAAGCTGTCCAGCTTGTCGCTGGTACCGGTCAGTTGAACGGTATAAACGCTGGCGCTCACATCGACGATCTGCCCGCGATAAATGTCGGTGGTCCGCTTGATCTCGGCACGTTGGGCACCCGTAGCCTTGACCTTGACCAGCATCAGCTCGCGCTCGATGTGGGCACTTTCAGACAGGTCGACCAGCTTGACCACCTCGATCAGCTTGTTGAGGTTCTTGGTGATCTGCTCGATCACCTCATCGTGGCCAACAGTAGTCAACGTCAGGCGCGACAGCGTCGGGTCTTCGGTCGGTGCCACGGTCAGGCTTTCGATGTTGTAGTTGCGTTGCGAAAACAGGCCGACAACACGAGACAGAGCGCCGGGTTCGTTCTCCAGAAGCAGGGAGATGATGTGCCGCATGATTAAGTACGCTCCGTCTTGTTCAGCCACATGTCGCGCATGGAGCCGTCTTTGATCTGCATCGGATAGACGTGCTCACTGGTGTCCACTTGAATATCGAGGAACACCAGGCGGTCCTTCATGGCGAATGCCTCTTCCATCTTCGGCTTCAGATCTTTCAGATCGGTGATGCGCATGCCGACGTGGCCATAGGCTTCAACCAACTTGACGAAATCCGGCAACGATTCCATGTAGGAATGGGAGTGACGGCTGCCGTAGCTCATGTCCTGCCACTGACGAACCATACCCAGCACGCCGTTGTTCAGGCAGACGATCTTCACCGGAAGGCCGTACTGCAGGCATGTCGACAATTCCTGAATGTTCATCTGGATGCTGCCCTCGCCGGTGACGCAGGCGACGTCGGCATCCGGGAAGCTCAGTTTCACGCCCATGGCCGCAGGAAAACCAAAACCCATCGTGCCCAGGCCACCGGAGTTGATCCAGCGGTTGGGCTTGTCGAAGGTGTAGTACTGCGCCGCGAACATCTGATGCTGGCCCACGTCGGAGGTTACAAAGGCATCGCCCTTGGTCACTTCGCACAGGGTTTCGATCACGGTTTGCGGTTTGATGATGCTGCCGTCGCCCTTGTTGTAAGGGAACAGGCCGCGATCACCGCGCCACTCGTCGATCTGCTTCCACCAACTGGCGACGGATTCCTTGTTCGGCGTTTCGCCAATATCCTTGAGTGCAGCGACCATTTCGGTCAATACGCTCTCCACAGGTCCCACGATCGGCACGTCGGCCTTGATGGTCTTGGAGATGGATGCCGGATCGATGTCGATATGGATGATCTTGGCATTTGGGCAGAATTTGCTCGCGCCGTTGATCACTCGGTCATCGAACCGCGCGCCCACGGCCAGGATCACGTCAGCGTGGTGCATGGCCTGGTTGGCGGTGTAGCTGCCGTGCATGCCGAGCATACCGACGAACTGACGGTCGGTGCCCGGGAAGGCGCCGAGGCCCATCAGGGTGTTGGTCACCGGCAGGTTGAGCAGCCTGGCCAGCTCAGTCAACTGCGCGGAGCCGCCGCCCAGAATCACGCCACCACCGGAATAAAGCACAGGGCGCTTGGCCGCCAGGAGCATTTCTGCCGCCTTGCGGATCTGCCCCGAGTGCCCACGCACGGCCGGGCTGTAGGAACGCAGCTTGGCTTTCTTCGGAAAGATGTATTCGAATTTTTCAGCCGGATTGGTCATGTCTTTCGGGATATCGACCACCACAGGGCCCGGGCGACCGGACTGTGCGAGGTAGAACGCCTTCTTCATGACTTCCGGGATCTCCGACGCGTGCTTGATCATGAAGCTGTGTTTCACGATCGGCCGGGAGATACCGATCATGTCGGTTTCCTGGAATGCGTCGGTGCCCACCAGGGTGCTGGCCACCTGGCCGGAGATGATCACCATCGGAATGGAGTCCATATACGCAGTCGCGATGCCGGTAATGGCATTGGTTGCGCCTGGGCCGGACGTTACCAGGACCACGCCGGCTTTACCGGTGGCACGGGCATAACCGTCAGCCATATGGGTCGCGGCCTGTTCGTGGCGAACCAGGATGTGGGTAACAGCCGGTTCCTTGAACAGTGCGTCATAAACATGAAGCAGAGCACCACCTGGGTACCCGTAGATATAGTCGACGCCTTCGTCACGCAAAAAGCGGACGAGCATCTCACCGCCAGATAAAAGCTCCACGTTGTTCACCTCTAAAACGCCAGAATACCGTCCGTTGAAAAACCGACGGGTCTTAATAGGTTTACTTCTCAACAGAGCATGAGCGACGGTGGTCGCCGACTACGTCAGCACTGACTGAGCAAGTATTGGGATCGTCCCAAGTGTTGCGGGATTTTCCCACCCAGCGCGAGGTAACGCGTTGCGGGTGTAACAGGTCGGCGCGGATATGCGCCTCATGATCTGCCGAGCGGGCCTGCTTCTGGCAGTCCCGATACAGCGGACTTTGGATTCTTCTGTTTCAGGCCGTTCAAGTCAAGCAATAATTGCGCTTTTTTCCAACTAAGCGCATGAGAACGCAGAAGAAAGGCGTTTGATGAGGGATAAAACTCGCCTGAATGTCGTCAAGCGGTAGAAATATGCGCAAGACTGCCGAAAAACCCGACAGCCAGGCAATTAACGAGCGTCGACGATCAATTGGTCGAACTTTTTCAGCGCATTGCGCAATCCAAGGCTTTCCCGTGGCCGATCGGCATAAACCATCTCGGCCATCTCCAGGATCCCTGAAGCGTTGGGCAATGGCAGATCCTGTTCAAGAATCTGCTTCATGCGTACCAGGAAGATCCACTGCAGCCACTGGTGAAAGTCCAGGGTGTCGACCGAGAAAGGCTCGACACTGCTGAGCGCCTCCATGCTGGGGGATTGCTCATCCCACCAGCCTTGCACACGCAACTCGCGCTCAATCAGCAATAACTGTTCGGCAATCGCTGGAAAACGCCCATCCATCAGAGGCTGACCTTGGCTTTCTGGCGGGCCTGGGCAGCGCCGGCGGCGTCGCCCTGGGCCGCACGCGCATCACCGATCAAGGCCCACAGGCTGGCTTGCAGGTCGGGACGACCGTTGGCCAGACTCAGCCCACGACGGGCGAACTGTTCGGCTTGCGGCGCATCGCCCTGGGCCATGCGCACTTGCGCCAGGCGATACAGCACTTGCGGTTCACGCGGCGCCACACGCTGGGCGCGTTCAAGGCTTGAGGATGCGCCGTTCAAATCGCCACCAGCCTGCTGTTGCTGGGCGGTGGTGAGCAAGGCCAGTACCGGACCATCCAGTTGTTCGTCAGCAGACAAGCCACCGCCGGAGGAGGACGGAACGCCGCTGGGCGACGAAGGCATGCTGTACGACCCCTGATTGATCGGTGCCGCCTGAACCGGCGCGGTGTCGATCGGTGCGGAGCTGCTCGGACCGGGTGTCCACGGTTCGGCACTGATCGGCGCCGCAGTGGCGGCGCCGCTGCCCGGCACCATCACCACCACGCCGGAATCCTGAGGCATTGCCTGAGGTTTGGCCTGCGCCGGGCGGTTGGTCACGGTCTGGCGGAACCCGCCATTGGCCGAGATCCGGTCATTGCTGGAAGCGTTGCTGCTCGCATCCACCACGGGAATCGAGCCGCGCTGCACGCTGGAGCAACCGCCCAGCAAGGCCAGGACGGTAATAGCTGGAATCCACAACTTGTTCACTTGAAACCCTCGTTTGCTTAATGCATCCAGCCCTTGACCCAATCCATCACCGAATCCGCATCCGCAGGCGCACTGCCACCGCATGCGGGACCGGGTGGTGGCTCGCTGCCGCGAATATACGGCATCTGCACCGCCCCCGGACAGTTGGCATCAGAACCTTGCCCACTGTGCGGATCAATCCAGGCCTGCACGATGTTGTCCGGCTGCGGCATATTCAGCGGCAGCGGATCGGCCTTGCGCATGAAACTGGTCCACACCTGCAGCGCACCGGTCGCGCCGGTGAACGGCGTCTTGCCGTTGTCGTCGCGGCCCAGCCACACCACCGCCAGCACATCCTGGCCGAAGCCGGCGAACCAGCTGTCACGCGAATCGTTACTGGTACCGGTCTTGCCCGCCAGTGTGAGGTTCGATGGCAGGACTTTATAGACCGAGCTACCCGTACCTTCACGCATCACGCGTTGCATGGCGTTCTGGATGAGGTAAATGGAGCCTGCATCGAAGCGCTGCTGAATCTGGAACGGGTAACGCTTGAGCGGCTCACCGTCAGCCGTGAGCACGCTGCGAATCCCCCGCATCGGCGTGTTGAAGCCCCCGTTGGCAAGGGTCTGGTACATGGTCGCGACTTCCATCGGGGTCATCGCACCCGCCCCCAGCAGGATCGACGGGAACGCCGGGAATTCGCGGGTGATACCCAGCCGCGCCAGCGTTTTGAGCACATTCGGCACGCCCACTTCGAGGCCCAGCCGCGAGGTCGAGATATTGTAGGAATGCGCGAGCCCCTGATAAAGGAACACCGTGCCATGGGAGCGTCGATCAAAGTTCTGCGGCGTCCACACCTGGCCATCAGCCCCCTTGACCGATAACGGATCATCGGAGAGCCAACTGGTGAGGGTGTATTTGCTCGGTTTTTCCAACGCAGTGAGGTAGACCGCCGGCTTGACCAGCGAGCCAATCGGCCGCACCGCATCCAGTGCGCGGTTGAAGCCGGCAAAACTGGCCTGACGGCTGCCGATCATCGCCTGAACTTCACCGGTTTCCGGGTTGGTCACGACCATGGCCGCTTCCACTTCATCGGAGCCTTTACGCCCGGTCAGACGCTTGAAGGTGTCGTTGACGGACGCCTCGGCTTTCATCTGCAGAATCGGGTCAAAACTGGTGAAGATGCGCAGGCCCTCTTCGGTCAAGTCTTCGTCGCGGTAGTCTTCACGCAACTGGCGTTTGACCAGGTCGATAAAGCCCGGGAAGGAGCTGTCCGCCAGCTTGCCGCGAGTCGTCACACCCAGAGGCATTTTCTTCGCTGCGGCAACCTGTTCAGCGGTGGCAACGCCCTGCTGCTCAAGCACATCCAAGACCAGGTTGCGGCGCTCCAACGCGCGCTCCGGGTTGCGCCGCGGGTTGTAGTAGGACGGCCCCTTGACCATGCCCACCAGCAGCGCGACTTGATGCAGCTTCAACTCGGACAACGGTTGGCCAAAGAAGAACTGACTGGCCAGACCGAAACCGTGCACCGCGCGCTGGCCATCCTGGCCGACGAAGACCTCGTTGAGGTACGCCTCGAGAATTTCCTGTTTGCTGTAGTGCAGCTCCAGCAACATGGCCATCATGGCTTCGGTGAGCTTGCGGGTCAGGCTGCGCTCACTGGTGAGGTAGAAGTTCTTGACCAATTGTTGCGTCAGCGTACTGCCGCCCTGAGTCATCTTGCCGCCGGATGTGTTGACCCAGATGGCACGCGCAATCGACTTCGGCGACACGCCCCAGTGGCTGTAGAAATCGCGGTCTTCCACGGCGACCAGGGTTTCCAACAGGTAAGGCGGCACCTGATCGAGCTTGATCAGGATGCGGTCTTCCAGGTTTTTAGGATAAATCCCACCGATCATCAGCGGTTCAAGGCGCACCACCGGCAGCTTCGAGCCGTTGAGCGACGACAGCTCGGCCACGTAGTCACCAGAAAACCGCACGCGAACCGGCTGGGCTTTTTCCAGCCCTTCATAGAACTGGAAGCCGCGCGTGTTCAAGTCCACGGTATTGCCGCTGACCGCCGCAGAACCCGGGCCATTGCTCACGGGCTCGCGGCGATAGCCCAAAGCATCGAGTTCGGTGAGGAAGTCGTCCTTGCTCAGCTTCTGGCCGGTAAACAGCTCCAGCGGGCGGGCGTAGACCTTGGCCGGAATGGTCCAGCGCTTGCCGGAGAATTTCTCCTGCACCACCGCATCGAGGTACACCGCGAAGCCGGCGAGCACTACCAGGCCCACGAGGCCGAGCTTGAGCGCCCAGCCAAGCCATGGGCGCAGGCCACGGGAAGGAGGTTTTTTACGGGAACGGGGAGATCGGGATCGAGTCATGGCGGCGGATTATACGCACTTTGTTTGATGATCAACATGAGCCGGACAGCGGTTTGCACGACCGCCCGTAGCGGCCATAATGCCCGCCATGAATTTTTCCAGACTCTGAAGGATCGCCCGTGAGCCAGTCCCTGATCGCTGCCCTGCAAAACCCGGCGTTGTACCCGCATCCGGTTGAAGCGTTCCACGTCATTGAGACCCATATTTCCTGGGTCATCCTCACCGGCCCCTACGCCTATAAATTGAAGAAACCGATGAACTTCGGCTTCCTGGATTTCACCGATCTGGAAAAGCGCGGTCACTTCTGCAATGAAGAATTGCGCCTCAACCGGCGCCTGACCAAAGATTTGTATCTTGAGGTGTTGCCAATTACCGGCACTGCCGAATCTCCACAGGTGGGCGGCGACGGACCGGTGATCGAATACGCGCTGAAAATGCGCCAGTTCCCGCAAAGCCAGATGCTCAGCACCTTGCAGGCCAATGGTGAGCTGACCAGTGCACACATCGACGAGATGGCCAGGCAGATCGCGCACTTTCACCTCACCGCGCCAAAAGTCCCACAGGAGCATGCGGCCGGCACGCCGGACGAAGTGATGGCGCCAGTGCGGCAGAACTTCGAACAAATTCGTCCCTTCCTCAGCGACAAGGCCGACCTTCTGCAGCTCGAAGCGCTGCAAGCCTGGGCCGAAAGCAGCTTCGATCGCCTCAAGCCACTGCTGGCCCGGCGCAAGTCCGAGGGTTTTACCCGTGAGTGTCACGGTGATATCCACTTGGGCAACGTCACCGTGATTGATGGCCAGGTGGTGATTTTCGACTGCATCGAATTCAACGAGCCGTTTCGTTTCACCGACGTGTACGCCGACACCGGCTTCCTGGCCATGGACTTGGAAGACCGTGGGCTCAAGTCGCTGGCACGGCGCTTTATCAGCCAGTACCTGGAACTGACGGGCGACTATCAGGGCCTGGAAGTGCTGAATTTCTACAAGGCTTACCGCGCGTTGGTACGCGCCAAGGTCGCGCTGTTCAGCATGCCGAGCGAAGCAAGCGCGGTGCAACGCGCCACCACGCTGCGCCAGTACCGCAACTACGCCAACCTGGCGGAGAGCTACAGCACCATTCCGTCGCGCTTCCTGGCGATTACCCACGGTGTGTCGGCGGTGGGCAAGAGCACCGTCAGCATGCGTCTGGTCGAAGCGCTGGGCGCCGTGCGCCTGCGTTCAGACGTGGAGCGCAAGCGCCTGTTTGGTGAGCAGCAGGTTGAAAACGCGCCACAGGCGGGCATTTATGCGGTAGATGCCAGCGCGAAAACCTACGCGCGCCTGAACGAAATCGCCGACACCGTGCTGCGCGCCGGCTTCCCGGTGGTGCTGGACGCTACCTTTCTGAAACGCGAGCAGCGCGAAGCCGCCGCCAAGGTCGCCGAAGCCACAGGCGCGCCGTTTCTGATTCTGGATTGCAACGCACCGCAAGCGGTTATCGCCAACTGGTTGGCGCAGCGTCAGGCAGATAAGAGCGATCCTTCCGACGCTACGCTGGCGGTTATCGGCGAACAGCACGCCAATCGCGATCCGCTGACAGCCGAGGAGTTGATCCTCAGCCAACGGGTAGAAACCAATGAAAGCGGCACGCTGGATGCGTTGGTTGCGCATATTCGTCAGCGCTTGCCGGGCCTGTAAGAAAAGTTTCTTGGTCGTGTCGTCGGCTTCGTCGCACGACCCAGAAATAGTGGCACTATAATGGCTTACTACCTCCAGCTGGTATTGCCATCATGAGTCAGCCGAAGCTTCTCGATACCCCGCTCTACTCGCTTTTGCATAAAGACGATATTCGCGGCTTCAATCAGGAACGCCCCAAAGACGGCGTGATCGACATGCGCGGTGGCGATTTCCGTGGGCTGGACCTGCGTGAACTGGACGCCGCGGGTGTGGATTTCACTGACGCGTATTTCCGCTCCGCTGATTTGCGCGGCCTGGATCTGCGCGATTGCCCATTGGAAGGTGCAAGCCTGGCCCACGCGCAGATCTCCGGGACTTACTTTCCGCCGCAATTGACTGCCGATGAGATCCTTATGTCGGTCAACTTCGGAACGCGCCTGCGCTATCGCACCAGATAACGCCCTTTTATTACGCCCGGCCACGCAGGACGCGTGGCACGGACGCTGCCGTCAAAATTTTCGCGCCATTCTTATAAGCATTCGGCCGTTTCCTCGTAAAGAATCACGCTTTTCCTGCTGAGCGCTACACTCCTTTTCAGGCTTGCCTGGTCACGATACCCACCGCACCATTCGGCCGTCGCAAGGAGGCTTGATGAACGATGAGCTGCAACTCCTGAAAAATCTTGGCAAGACGTCGGCGCAATGGCTGCATGCGGTGGGCATCCACAGTGCCTCCGACCTGCGCCGCCTGGGTGCGGTCGACGCATACCGCGCCGTGCGCACGCGCGGCTTCCGTGCCTCGAAAGTGTTGTTATATGCCATCGAGGGGGCGTTGCTGAATGTTCACTGGAATGACATCCCTGCCGAACGCAAGGAAGCGTTGAATCGCCAGCTGGACGCCATTGCAGCGCGCCAGAAGAATTAAGTCGCGGGGCTGTTTCGAACAAGCGTTTGAGGAAAACACAGCGTCGTTCAAAATCAGCTGTTGACTCTCAAATGAGAATCGTTATGATTATCACAACTGGTCGCGAGATCAGCCGATAACTGAAAGACCATTGGTTCGGACTCTCAGATTATCTCCTCATCAGGCTAATCACGGTTATTTGACCCGGCTCTTGCCGGGTCTTTTTTTGCCCGTAAGAAAGTCCTGCTAGCGAGCGATTATCAGCGGATGTCCACGTTCCGGGTGCGGCTGCACCAACACATCAAGGCCAAATACGGCTTTGAGCGGGCCGGGCCGCAAGACCTGCGCCGGCGTGTCCAACGCATGAGGACGTCCCTTTTCCAGCAGCAGAATTCGGTCGCAATAACGTGCGGCCAGGTTCAAGTCATGCAGAATCACCAGCACTGCCGCGCCTTGATCGGCAAAAGTGCGTATCGCCTGCAAGACAGTGTGCTGGTGCAGTGGGTCAAGCATTGATGTCGGCTCGTCCAACAGCAACGTCTGCCCCGTCTCACCCGGCCATAACTGCGCCAAAACCCGCGCCAGGTGCACACGCTGACGCTCGCCGCCGGACAGCGAGAGGTAGCTGCGACCGATCAAGTGCCCGACATCCGCCGCCTGCAACGCGGCCTCAATGATTTCATCATCACGTACTCGCCCGGTTTGATGGGGCAGGCGCCCCATGCCAACCACCTCTTCGACGCGAAAGGCAAAATCCAGGGTCGAGGACTGGGGCAGCACGGCCAGGCGCTGGGCGCGTTGCGCGCCGCTCCAGTGCTTCAACTCCTGCTGGTCCAGCCACACCTTGCCCTGGTCGGGCTGCAACTCACCGCACAATGCACCGAGCAAGGTACTTTTGCCCGCGCCATTCGGGCCAAGTACACCGAGCACCTCACCCGGCAACAGCGCCAGGGTGACATTCGCCAATACGGTTGTGCGACCCCGACGAACCTGCAGCGCCTCTACTCGCAGCATCAGGCGCGACCCCGCAACAAGAGATAAAGAAAAAACGGCGCGCCGATAAACGCCGTCACAATCCCGATCGGCAATTCAGCCGGTGCCAGCGCCAGGCGAGCCACCAGATCGGCAAACAACAGCAGACTCGCACCCGCCAATATCGAGGCGGGTAGCAACACCCGATGGTCGGGACCGGCCAGCAATCGCACCAGATGGGGCACCACCAACCCGACAAACCCGATCATCCCCGCCGCCGCCACCGCCGCGCCTACGCCGAGCGCCGTACAAAACACCAGTTCACGCTTGAGCCCTTCGACATCAATACTCAGGTGCCCAGCCTCGGACTCGCCCAGCAACAGCGCATTCAACGCCTTCGCGCGGCGCGGCAGCCACAGCGCCACCGCCGCGCTCACCAGCAATAAAGGCCACAACCGAGAATAACTGGCGCCGTTCAGGCTCCCCAGGTTCCAGAAGGTCAAGGTGCGCAAGGTGGCGTCGTCCGCCAGATAAGTGAACAGGCCTACCGCAGAACCGGCCAATGCGGTCAGGGCGATGCCGCCCAGCAGCATGGTCGCCACATGGGTCTGCCCGTTTCGCCGGCCCAGACGGTAAACCAGCGCCGTCACGCCCAAACCGCCGAGGAATGCACACAACGACAACAGATAAGGGCCGACCGCATCCGGCAAGCCGCCGAACAACGAACCGCCAACAATCGCAACCGCCGCGCCCAGCGCAGCACCGCTGGACACACCCACCAACCCGGGATCGGCCAACGGGTTGCGAAACAAACCCTGCATCGCCACGCCCGACAAGGCCAGCACGCCACCGACCGCCAGGCCCAGCAAGGTGCGCGGCAAACGGATCTGCCCAAGGATCAGCTCCGCCTGCTCCAACCCTTGAGGGTCAATCGGCAAGCCCATCAAACGCAAAGCGGCCCTGAGCGTATCCAGCAACGGCAGGCTGACAGGGCCCAGGGCCAACGAAAGCCAGATCGCCAGGACACATAACAATGCCAAGCCAATAAACAGGGTCTTGGGTCTGACCAATGTCGTCATGGGGCGGATTCAGCCTGAGACGGATAAAACCCGGCAGACAGTTTCACCAGGCTTTGCGGCAGACGCGGTCCGAGCCCGCCCACCAACAGGGTTGGATCCAGTTCAACCACGCGGCCATTTTTGGCGGCAGGCGTTGCGGCCAGGATCGGATTTTCCTTGAACAACGCCGCACGCGCCGCCTCGACGGTCAGGGCCCGATCGGCAAACACCAGCACATCCGGACTCAAACCCGCCAGCGACTCGGCCGAGAACGGCTTGTAACCGGTGTGGGTCGCCAGGTTATGCCCGCCCGCCTGTTGCAACAGCCAATCCGCCGCCGTGTCCTTGCCGGCGATCAGCGGCTTGCCCCCCGCGTGGCCGAGCAGCAGCAATACACCTGGCGCCTGTTGCGTGGTCTGCGCCTTGACGACCGCGCTTTTCTGCTGATTCAGTGCCTGCTCGTATCCGCTAAACAATTGGCGAGCCTTGGCCTCATTGCCCAGCAACTTGCCCAAATGCTCAAGGTTGCCCTTGAGGGTCGGCAAATCCGCCTGCGCGGAGAACATCTCCACTTGCACACCCGCGCCGCGTACCTGCGCCAGTACCGGCGGCGGGCCCATTTCTTCGGTGCCGATGAGTACCTGCGGGCGCAAGCTCAGAATGCCTTCAGCCGACAATTGCCGCTGATAACCGATACTGGGCAGCGCCTTGACCGACTCGGGATGCTGACTGGTAGTGTCCACCCCCACCAGTGTCGACTCGCCACCCAGGGCGGCCACCCACTCGGTCAGCGCGCCACCGGCACTCACCCAGCGTTGTGGCAGTTCCGAGGCGTGCGCCCCGGGGTTGACCAGCAGTCCGACAACAAGCGCGATAGCGCTGGTACACAGGCGCATAACAGGGTTTCCTTCCAAGGGACGAAGCCGCTCCGGCACTCGTTGATGTGACAGATAACCACTGCCGGGCATCGTACTGAGCGCAAGATCAACTGACGGACGAAGCCGGCATTTGATAATTGTTTTCATTTGGACGTCAAGGCACTTGAGAATTGAAATGAAGTTCGTCTGCCCCTCCGATACCCTCGCACCCGACAGCAGCCTCGGTTTTGAAATAGACGGTTGCAAGCTGTTGGCCGTGCGCCGCGATGGCATCGCCTACTTCTATATCAACCGTTGCCCTCA
Organism: Pseudomonas sp. PvP025; assembly: GCF_017832155.1. NCBI lineage: Bacteria > Pseudomonadati > Pseudomonadota > Gammaproteobacteria > Pseudomonadales > Pseudomonadaceae > Pseudomonas > Pseudomonas sp. PvP025. The sequence goes on from NZ_JAFIBJ010000001.1 coordinate 3,090,198, forward strand.
TCGCGGCATCCCGCTGGAATGGCAGCCTGATCGCTTCCTCGACGAGAGCGCCAGCTTGATCCAGTGCGCCACCCACGGTGCATTATTCCTCATCGAAAGTGGCGAGTGCATCGCCGGGCCTTGTGCAGGTCAAAGCCTCACAGCGCTGCCCGGCCGCGAAGACGAACACGGCCTGTGGGTGCAACTCTAATCGCCGAGCAGCACCTGGAGTCTGCGGTCCACCACGATTTCTTCGTGGGTCACCCTCACCCCGTAGGCCAGCACCTCGACGCCCGCCGCCTTGGCCTCACGCAGGGCGCCAGCATAGCCGGCGTCGATTTCCACGGCAGGCCGCACCGCTTCGATCCCGGAAAGATTCACGCAATACAGTTGCACCGCACGCACCCCGCTGCGAGCCAGGTGTGCCAGTTCGCGCAAGTGCTTCGCGCCACGCTGGGTCACCGCGTCGGGAAACGCCGCTACCGCCGAACCGTCAAAGCCCAAGGTGACGCTTTTGACTTCGACATACGCCGCCCCCTCCGGGTACTCCAGTCGAAAGTCGATCCGGCTTTTCTCCTGACCGTACGGCACCTCTCGCTTCAGCGCGGTAAACCCGTTGAGCTCGCTGATCACCCCGGCGTGCAGCGCTTCCTCGACCAATTGATTGGCACGCGCCGTATTCACGCACGCCAGCCGGCCCTGAGGTGTTTCGGCGATTTCCCAGGTGCCCGGCAACTTGCGCTTGGGGTCATCGGAGCGGCTGAACCAGACCTGCCCACCCTCGACCATGCAATTGAGCATCGAACCGGTGTTCGGGCAGTGAATAGTGAGTAACTCGCCGGTAACGGTCTCGATATCGGTGAGAAAACGCTTGTAGCGGCGAATCAGCCGCGCTTCTTCAAGGGGAGGATAAAAGCGCATCAGCCTTGCCAGCTCCGCAAGCCACGGGCGATGCGCTCCACCGCCTCCTGCAGGCGACCGAGGTTTTGCGTGTAGGCAAAACGCACATGATGACCGGCCTGGTAGCGGCCGAAATCCAGTCCGGGCGTAAACGCCACGTGTTCGGTCTCAAGGAAATGCCGGCAGAACGCAAAGGCATCGCCGCCGAATGCGCTGATATCGGCGTACAAATAGAACGCCCCCTCCGGCTCCACTGCGATACCAAAGCCAAGTTCGCGCAGGGCCGGTAGCAGGAAATCACGGCGGCGGCCGAACTCGGCGCGGCGCGCTTCCAGAATGCTCAGGGTTTGCGGGGTAAAACAGGCAAGCGCAGCATGCTGGGCCATGCTCGGCGCGCTGATGTAGAGGTTTTGCGCCAGCTTCTCCAAATCCGCCACCGCATCGGGCGGCGCCACCAGCCAACCGAGGCGCCAGCCGGTCATCCCGAAATACTTGGAAAAACTATTCAGGACAAATGCTTCATCATCAACTTCCAGCACGCTGGCGGCATCGGTGCCGTAGGTCAGGCCGTGATAGATCTCATCCACCACCAGGTGCCCATTGCGCGCCTTGATCGCACTGGACAGCCCGGCCAGCTCATCCCGCGTGAGCAGGGTGCCGGTCGGGTTGGCCGGCGATGCGACGAGGGCACCTACGCTGTCCTGGTCCCAGTGTTTGGCCACCAGCTCGGCGTTCAGTTGATAACGCACGTCCGGCCCAACCGGCACCAGTTGAGCGGCACCCTCCACCAGGCGCAGAAAGTGTCGATTGCAGGGGTAGCCGGGGTCCGCCAACAGCCAGTGCTTGCCAGGATCGACCAGCAAGCTGCTGGCCAATAACAAGGCGCCGGAGCCACCGGGCGTAATCAGAATGCGCTCAGGGTCTACGTTCAATCCGTAGCGCTGCTGATAAAACCCGCTGATGGCCTCACGCAACTCGGGCAACCCACGGGCGGCGGTATAGCGTGTCTTGCCATTGGCCAGCGCGGCCTGGCCGGCCTGGATGATGGGCTCAGCAGTGGTGAAATCCGGCTCACCGATTTCCAGGTGAATCACATCCAGGCCCGCCGCCTGCAGCTCATTGGCTCGCGCCAGCAACGCCATGACATGAAACGGTTCGATGGCGCGGCTGCGCGCACTGTAGGGCTGGGCCATTAGCCTTCCTTAAAGCGTGAGAACAAAGTCAGGATTCTACCGAACCCTTGCGTTAATACATGCTCTATTGCCTGTTCGGCCACCCAAGATGGGCCAGCACATGCCAGCAAAACGACTAAAATCAACCTTCGAGGCGCTCCACGCCTTACCATGGCGGGCTGCAGCGGTTGGCAGCCCTGTCGAGATGCCTCGACAACCGGGAGTGGCGCACCCCGAATCTATCTGGTAAGTTCGCCCGCTTGCAGCCGCAGGGCCGGCAGGTGTCGGTGACGTTGCAATCCTGCGCAATGGATTAGAAGAGTGAGAGGCGGTCTATTCATGTCCACCCAAGCAAAGCAACAGCAGACTCAAGGCCTCGGCGGCTTCGACCCTTATGTGGAAAAAAAGGGCGAGGAGTACATGGGCGAGCCCATGCGCGAGCACTTCACCAAGATCCTGAACAAATGGAAACAGGACTTGATGCAGGAGGTTGACCGTACCGTTGACCATATGAAGGACGAAGCAGCCAACTTCCCTGACCCGGCCGACCGTGCCAGCCAGGAAGAAGAGTTCGCTCTGGAGCTGCGCGCCCGTGATCGCGAGCGCAAGCTGATCAAAAAGATCGACAAAACGTTGCAACTGATCAAGGACGAGGAATACGGCTGGTGCGAATCCTGCGGCGTCGAGATCGGTATTCGCCGTCTGGAAGCCCGCCCAACCGCGGACCTGTGCGTAGACTGCAAGACCTTGGCTGAAATCAAGGAAAAACAGGTCGGCAAGTAATTGCTGCCGAACTGAACGAATGGGGCGTGCAAACGCCCCATTTGTGTATCTGGCGTTCCTGTTTCCAGTAGTATCCGGCCCATGACAGCCTCTACCTATATAGGGCGTTTCGCCCCCACGCCCAGCGGCCACTTGCATTTCGGCTCCCTGGTCGCTGCCCTCGCCTCCTACCTCGATGCCCGCGCCAACCATGGTCGCTGGCTGATGCGCATGGAAGACCTCGACCCTCCCCGCGAAGAACCTGGCGCCCAGGCCGCGATCCTGTATGCGCTGGAAAGCTATGGCTTCGAATGGGATGGCGAGTTGGTCCGACAAAGCGAGCGGCACGAAGCCTACGCCAAGGTGCTGAACGACCTGTTCAACCATGGCCTGGCGTACGCGTGCACCTGCTCACGCAAACAGCTGGAACCCTACAACGGGATTTACCCCGGCCTGTGCCGCAACGCCGGGCACGACCAGCAGGACGCCGCGATCCGCCTGCGCGTGCCCGAGCTTGCCTACCATTTTACCGACCGCGTTCAAGGCGAATTCCGACAGCACCTGGGCCGCGAGGCTGGCGATTTCGTCATCCGCCGCCGCGACGGTCTGTACGCCTATCAACTGGCGGTGGTGCTCGACGATGCCTGGCAGGGCGTGACCGACATCGTGCGCGGCGCCGACCTGCTCGATTCCACGCCGCGCCAGCTGTACCTGCAGGAACTGCTGGGCCTGCGCCAACCGCGCTACCTGCATGTGCCGCTGATCGTGCAGCCGGACGGCAACAAGCTGGGTAAATCCTACCGTTCACCGCCGCTGACGCAAGACCAGGCAACGCCGCTGCTGCTGCGCGCCTTGCGCGCCCTCGGCCAGCAACCCGGTGACGAACTGCTTCACGCCAGCCCACGGGAACTGCTGGATTGGGGCATCCGGCACTGGGATCCGCTGCTGATCCCGCGCACGCTCACCCTGGCCGAAGCGCAATTGAGTTGAAGGCGCTTGCAGCCGGCCCGGCATCCGTTACCATCGCGACAGTTTTTTAATCAGAGGCCAACATGTACATCTATCGATTGGTCCTGCTGCTGGTCGTCGGGATTTACCTGTTTTCCCCCGCCATCATGGATTGGTGGATCGACGCCACGGGCGCCTGGTATCGCCCTTATCTGCTGTGGCTGATCCTGATCGTCGTGACTTTCATCCTGCAGAGCCAAAAAGATGCCGATGAGCTTTAGCCTCACCCAGATGCTGCTGATCAGCGCCGCCTACCTGGCCGCGCTGTTCGCCGTCGCCTGGATCAGTGAGCGCGGAATGATTCCGCGGGCGATTATTCGCCATCCGTTGACCTACACCTTGTCCCTGGGCGTGTATGCCAGCGCCTGGGCGTTCTACGGCACCGTCGGCCTGGCCTACCAGTACGGCTATGGGTTTCTCTCCAGCTACCTGGGGGTGTCCGGGGCTTTTTTGCTGGCGCCGGTGCTGCTGTACCCGATCCTGAAAATCACCCGCACCTACCAGCTGTCGTCCCTGGCCGACCTGTTCGCCTTCCGCTTTCGCAGCACCTGGGCCGGCGCGCTCACCACCATTTTCATGCTGATCGGCGTGCTGCCCTTGCTGGCCCTGCAGATCCAGGCGGTAGCCGACTCCATCAGCATTCTCACCCGCGAGCCGGTGCAGCACCGCGTGGCTCTCGCCTTCTGTGCGCTGATCACGCTGTTCACGATTTTCTTCGGCTCACGGCATATCGCCACCCGCGAGAAACATGAAGGCCTGGTGTTTGCGATTGCCTTCGAGTCGGTGATCAAGCTGATCGCCATCGGCGGTGTCGGCCTGTACGCGCTCTACGGCGTATTCGACGGCCCGCAACAGCTGGAACTGTGGCTGCTGCAAAACCAGACCGCCCTCGCCGCCCTGCACACGCCGCTGCAGGAAGGCCCGTGGCGCACGCTGCTGCTGGTGTTCTTCGCCTCGGCGATTGTGATGCCGCACATGTACCACATGACCTTCACCGAAAACCTCAACCCGCGCTCGCTGGTCAGCGCCAGCTGGGGCCTGCCGCTGTTCTTGCTGCTGATGAGCCTGGCGGTGCCGCTGATCCTGTGGGCCGGCCTCAAGCTTGGGGCCACCACCAACCCGGAATACTTCACCCTCGGCATCGGCATCGCCGCCAACAGCCCGGCACTGGCGTTATTGGCGTATGTCGGCGGCCTGTCGGCGGCCAGCGGGCTGATCATTGTCACCACCCTGGCGCTGTCGGGCATGGCGCTCAATCACCTGGTGCTGCCGCTGTACCAGCCGCCGGCCGAAGGCAATATCTACCGCTGGCTCAAGTGGACGCGCCGCGCGCTGATCGTCGCGATCATCATGGCCGGTTATGGCTTCTACCTGATGCTGGGTGCCGGCCAGGACCTGGCCAACCTGGGCATCGTTGCCTTCGTCGCCACCTTGCAGTTCCTGCCGGGCGTGTTGTCGGTACTGTACTGGCCGACCGCCAATCGTCGCGGTTTTATCGCCGGGCTGCTGGCGGGCATCCTCGTGTGGGTGGTGACCATGCTGCTGCCGCTGGTCGGCAACCTGCAGGGTTTCTACATCCCGCTGCTGAACATGATCTACGTGCTCGACGACACCAGCTGGCACATGGCGGCGATTGCCTCGCTGGCGGCCAACGTGCTGATGTTCACGCTGATCTCGCTGTTCACCAATGCCAGCCCCGAAGAAACCAGCGCCGCCGAAGCCTGCGCGGTGGACAACGTACGCCGCCCGCAACGCCGCGAATTGCACGCGGCCTCGCCCCAGGAGTTCGCCACCCAACTGGCCAAGCCGCTGGGTGCCAAGGCGGCGCAGAAGGAAGTCGAACAGGCGTTGCGCGACCTCTATCTGCCCTTCGACGAACGCCGCCCCTATGCCTTGCGCCGCCTGCGCGACCGTATCGAGGCCAACCTGTCCGGCCTGATGGGCCCCAGCGTGTCCCAGGACATGGTGGAAACCTTCCTGCCCTACAAGGCCGGCGGCGAAAACTACGTGACCGAAGACATCCACTTCATCGAGAGCCGGCTGGAGGACTACCACTCGCGTTTAACGGGCCTTGCCGCCGAACTCGATGCCCTGCGCCGTTACCACCGCCAGACCTTGCAGGAATTGCCAATGGGCGTGTGCTCACTGGCCAAGGATCAGGAAATCCTGATGTGGAACAAGGCCATGGAAGAACTCACCGGCATTGCCGCGCAACGGGTGGTGGGCTCGCGCCTCAATACGCTCGGCGATCCGTGGAAAGAGTTGTTGCAGGGTTTTATCAACCTGCCCGACGAGCACTTGCACAAGCAGCACCTGGCCCTCGACGGCCAGACCCGCTGGCTCAACCTGCACAAGGCCGCCATCGACGAGCCCTTGGCCCCCGGCAACAGCGGCCTGGTGCTGCTGGTGGAAGACCTGACCGACACCCAGATGCTCGAAGACAAACTGGTGCACTCCGAGCGCCTGGCCAGCATTGGTCGCCTGGCCGCCGGCGTGGCCCACGAGATCGGCAACCCGATTACCGGTATCGCGTGCCTGGCGCAAAACCTGCGCGAAGAGCGTGAGGAAGACGGCGAAATCACCGAGATCAGCGGACAGATCCTTGAGCAGACCAAGCGCGTGTCGCGCATCGTGCAGTCGCTGATGAGCTTTGCCCATGCCGGCGCCCATCAGAATCAGGACGAGGCGGTGTGCCTGGCCAAAGTAGCCCAGGATGCAATTGGGCTGCTGGCCTTGAACCGGCGCAATTTCGAGGTACAGTTCTTTAACCTGTGCGACCCGGAACACTGGGTCGACGGCGATTCACAACGTTTGGCCCAGGTATTGATCAACCTGCTGTCCAACTCCCGCGATGCAACGCCCGCCGGCGGCGCGGTGCGGGTCAAGACCGAAGCTTTCGAGCATACGGTCGACCTGATCGTGGAGGACGAAGGCAGCGGCATTCCACAGAACATCATGGACCGATTGTTCGAACCTTTCTTCACCACCAAGGACCCCGGTGAAGGCACCGGTCTGGGCCTTGCGCTGGTCTATTCCATCGTTGAAGAGCATTATGGACAAATCACCATCGACAGCCCGGCTGACCTTGAAAGCCAACGCGGCACCCGTATACGGGTGACCTTGCCGCGTCATGTCGAAGCGACGTCCGCTGTGAACTGAGACCGTCGAGAGAATTGAATCAATGCCGCACATTTTGATCGTCGAAGACGAAACCATCATCCGCTCTGCCTTGCGTCGCCTGCTCGAGCGCAATCAGTATCAGGTCAGCGAAGCCGGCTCGGTACAGGAAGCGCAGGAGCGATTCAGCATTCCCACGTTCGACCTGATTGTCAGCGACCTGCGCCTGCCCGGCGCACCGGGCACCGAGCTGATCAAGCTGGGCCAGGGCACTCCGGTGCTGATCATGACCAGCTACGCCAGCCTGCGTTCGGCCGTAGACTCCATGAAGATGGGCGCGGTGGACTACATCGCCAAGCCGTTCGACCACGACGAGATGCTGCAGGCCGTGGCGCGTATCCTGCGTGACCGCCAGTCGGCCGGCAGCACACCGGCCGAACCGCGCCCTGCCGGCAAAACCGCCGAAAAACCGGGCGTCGACAACAGCAACGGCGAGATCGGCATCATCGGCTCCTGCCCGCCCATGCAGGATCTGTACAGCAAGATCCGTAAAGTGGCGCCCACCGACTCCAACGTGTTGATCCAGGGCGAGTCCGGTACCGGTAAAGAACTGGTGGCCCGTGCACTGCACAACCTGTCCAGGCGCGCCAAGGCGCCGATGATCTCGGTGAACTGCGCGGCGATCCCCGAATCCCTGATCGAGTCCGAACTGTTCGGCCACGAAAAAGGCGCCTTCACCGGCGCCAGCGCCGGGCGTGCGGGCCTGGTGGAAGCTGCGGATGGCGGCACCTTGTTCCTTGACGAGATTGGCGAGCTGCCACTGGAAGCACAGGCGCGGTTGCTGCGGGTATTGCAGGAAGGCGAGATTCGCCGCGTCGGCTCGGTGCAGTCGCAGAAGGTCGATGTGCGCCTGATCGCCGCGACCCACCGCGATCTCAAGAGCCTGGCCAAGATCGGCCAGTTCCGCGAAGACCTGTATTACCGCCTGCACGTGATCGCCCTCAAGCTGCCGGCCCTGCGTGAGCGTGGCGCCGACGTCAACGAGATCGCCAATGCGTTCCTGCTGCGCCAGAGTGCGCGCATCAACCGTACCGACCTGACGTTTGCCCCGGACGCCGAGCAGGCGATTCGGCACTACTCGTGGCCAGGTAACGTGCGCGAACTGGAGAACGCAGTGGAGCGTGCGGTCATCCTGTCGGAGAGCCCGGTAATTTCCGCCGAGCTGCTGGGTATCGATATCGAACTCAGTGATCTGGAGGATGACGACTTCATCGGTCTGGCGCCGCAATCGGGCGCGAGCAACACCAGTCATGAACCGACTGAAGATCTGTCACTGGAAGATTACTTTCAGCATTTCGTGCTCGAGCATCAGGATCACATGACCGAGACTGAACTGGCGCGCAAGCTGGGTGTAAGCCGCAAATGCCTGTGGGAACGGCGTCAGCGCCTGGGTATTCCGCGGCGCAAGACCGGCGTTGCCAGCGAGAGTTGAGGGGGCGCCCTCACAGGTAACACCCTCAGATGTGAAAAAACTGTTACCGCGGATATTTCGCGTAACAAAAGCCGGGGCTTAAGGTAACGAAGCCCCGGCTTTTTTTCGTCCGCCAAAACCCTGAAATCGCCTCAACCCCCTGATTTTACTGGGCGGCGCAAAAGTTGGCACGCACCCTGCTATATGCTTAGTACAAAAACAATAACAAGCTCTGAACAAGACAATAAAAATAAGACGAATCGACTCACGCATAACAAAAACAACACGGCGGAGGCGCAGCTAACTGATTCTTTTGGAGAGGCGTTGCATTTGGGGCTTGCCCCGCAACCAGGCCGAGAACAACAAAAACTGCCCTAAGGCAGAGCCTGAACTGGTTGGATCGTAGATCAGCAACACAGCGACCAAAGCAATCCGTTTGCTCTTGGCTCCCGATTGGGAGTGTCATGAAGGTGAAGCTTCCTGACGAGGGCGATCAATAAAAACAAAAAGCCCGACACCCATAATAAAAATAGAGTACGCAACTACTTCTGGGGGAGCTTCGGCTCCCCTTGTAGTTTCTGCGTTTTACCCCCTGAGGCATTCGTTTGAAGCTTTCAAAGCAACGCTTGCAGCTTGTTCCTACACCATCCCCTGACTAAATGCTAGAATCCCGGCCCATCATGCGGTCATTCTTCGTTATGGCCGAACATTCCTTCAAACAGTGCATCCCATGCTGAAGAAGTTGTTCCAGTCATTCCGTTCTCCCGTGCGTCGTACGCAACACATTCGCAGCACGCCTGAAGTGCTTAACAGCAATCAGCATTCATTGCAGCGCGCTCAGTTCAGCCGCTACGCGGTGAACATCGTCGAACGTTTGCAGAACGCCGGCTACCAGGCCTATCTGGTGGGCGGCTGCGTACGTGACATGCTGCTTAATATCACGCCCAAGGATTTCGACGTCGCCACCAGCGCCACGCCGGAGCAGGTGCGTGCCGAGTTTCGCAATGCGCGCATCATCGGTCGCCGTTTCAAGCTCGTGCACATTCACTTCGGCCGCGAAATCATCGAGGTCGCGACCTTCCGTGCCGGTCATCCGCAAAACGATGAAGAGGAAGACACCAACCAGTCCTCCCGCAACGAAAGCGGGCGCATCCTGCGCGATAACGTCTATGGCACGCTGGAAGAAGACGCGCAGCGCCGCGACTTCACCATCAATGCCCTGTATTACGACCCGGTCAGCGAGCGCATCCTCGATTACGCCAATGGCGTGCCCGATATTCGCAACAACCTGATCCGCCTGATCGGTGAACCGACGCAGCGCTACCAGGAAGACCCGGTGCGCATGCTGCGGGCCGTGCGCTTTGCCGCCAAGCTGAATTTCGGCATCGAGAAACACACCGCCGCACCGATTCGCGAGCTGGCCCCGATGCTGCGCGAAATCCCTTCGGCGCGGCTGTTCGAAGAAGTGCTCAAGCTGTTCCTTTCGGGTTATGCGGCCGACACTTTTGAGATGCTCGTCGACCTGCAACTGTTCGATCCTCTGTTTCCGGCCAGCGCCGAAGCCCTGGAATACAACCCGACGTACACCCACACCCTGATCAGCGAAGCGTTGACCAACACTGACCTGCGCATCAAGCAGAACAAACCGGTCACCCCGGCGTTTCTGTTTGCCGCGCTGTTGTGGCCAGCCTTGCCCAAACGCGTACTGCGCCTGCAGGACCGTGGCATGCCGCCCATTCCGGCGATGCAGGAAGCCGCTCACGAGCTGATCACCGAGCAATGCCAGCGCATCGCGATTCCGAAACGCTTCACCATTCCCATCCGCGAGATCTGGGACATGCAGGAGCGCCTGCCACGCCGCAGTGGCAAACGCGCCGACATGCTGCTGGACAACCCGCGCTTCCGTGCCGGCTACGACTTCCTGCTGCTGCGCGAAAGCGCCGGCGAGCAGACCGACGGCCTGGGCGAATGGTGGACCGATTACCAGGACGCCAACGACAGCGGGCGCCGCGACATGATTCGTGACCTGGGCAGCAAAGGCGATGGCGAAGGCGTTGCGCCCAAAAAACGTCGGCGCAGTAGCAGCAGCAAGCGCAAACGCAGCGGCGCCGATGCCTCGGGCGCCGCAGGCGAATAAACGTGGAACGTATCTACATTGGCATGGGCAGCAACCTCGCTGCCCCGGATCAGCAATTGCGCAGCGCTATCGAGGCGCTGGCGCAGTTGCCAGACACCACCGTCGCCGGTGTCTCCGCCTTCTACCAAAGTGACTCCCTGCTCCCCGGCCAGCCGCGCTACACCAACGCGGTAGCAGCCCTGAACAGCAGCCTTGCGCCCCTGGAACTGCTGGATGCGTTGCAAGCCATCGAGAACGATCAGGGCCGCGAGCGCCTTGAGCGCTGGGGGCCACGCACACTCGACCTGGACATCCTGCTGTTCGGCGATCACCTGATCGATGAGCCTCGCCTCAAGGTGCCGCATTACCAAATGCACCTGCGGGCGTTTGTGCTGTATCCGCTGGCCGAATTGGCCCCGGCAAATTTCCATTTACCGGACGGCCAGCCTTTAAGCCAGTTGCTGGCAACTTGCCCGTTCGAAGGCCTGGAACGCATTCCCCAGAACTGACGCGGTCAAAGTGGGAACTGGCTTGCCTGCGAAGGCATCGACCCGGCCCAACGGAACACCGAGGTGCCTGCATCGCAGGCAAGCCAGCTCCCACACGTGATCTTCACGGCCTTCAACCTGCTGAATCGCGTCAGTAACAGGGGTAACACCGCCCTCGTAACAATGCGGTAACACATCCAATTGACTTCCCGTGTCCTCCTCACGACTATAGGCGTCCCGCTGCCGCCAACCCGGCAATGAAGGGCGCAATCCAGGCCTTATAAGCACTGCTCTCAAGACAGTGCGCCTGTATAAACGAAGACTCACGCGCGTTACTCGCTGTTTCCAAGCGCCTGAACGAGGACCCTTTCGATGCCAGACATTACCCTGACCACCTTGCAGAGCCTCAAGCTCAAAGGTGAAAAAATCACCATGCTGACCTGCTATGACGCCACATTCGCCAACGCCTGCTGCCAGGCAGGCGTCGAAGTGTTGCTGGTAGGTGACTCCCTGGGCATGGTTCTTCAAGGGAATGACAGCACGCTCCCCGTCACCACCGATGAACTCGCCTACCACACCGCCAGCGTCAAGCGCGGAAACAAAGGCGCGTTCATCATCGCTGACCTGCCGTTCATGGACTACGCCACCGTCGAACAGACGTTCCTCAACGCCGGCAAGTTGATGCGCGCCGGTGCGCACATGGTCAAGGTCGAAGGCGCGCTGTGGCTCGCCGAGTCGATCCGCCTGCTGGCCGAGCGCGGCGTACCGGTGTGCGCTCACATGGGCCTCACGCCGCAGTCGGTGAACCTCCTCGGCGGTTACAAGGTGCAGGGTCGCAACGAGGCCCAGGCGCGCCAGATGCGGGCCGATGCCATCGCCCTGGAGCAAGCCGGCGTTGCCATGATCCTGCTCGAATGCGTGCCCAGCGAACTGGCCGCGGAAATCACCCAGGCTGTCAGCGTGCCGGTCATCGGCATTGGCGCGGGCTGCGCCACCGACGGCCAGGTGCTGGTGTTGCACGACATGCTCGGCTTGTCGATCACCGGTCGCGTGCCCAAGTTCGTGAAGAACTTCATGGCCGGCCAGGACAGCATTCACGCAGCCTTGAGCGCGTACGTCGCCGAAGTCAAAGGCGTGACCTTCCCCGCCGCCGAACACGGATTTTCTGCATGAACACCGTAAAAACCCTGCGTGAACTGCGCGCTGCCGTAACTCACGCCCGCAGCGCCGGCAAGCGCATCGGCTTCGTGCCGACCATGGGCAACCTGCACGAAGGCCATGCCACCCTGGTGACCAAGGCCGTGCAGCAAGCCGACTTCGTGGTCGCGAGTATCTTCGTCAATCCGCTGCAATTCGGCGCCAATGAAGACCTGGACAAGTATCCCCGCACCCTCGCCGCCGACCAGGAAAAACTCCTGCAGGCCGGCTGCAATCTGCTGTTTGCACCGACCGTGGAGGAGATGTACCCGGGCGGCATGACCGGCCAGACCCGCGTCAGCGTCCCGCACCTCTCCGAAGGCCTCTGTGGCGCCAGCCGTCCCGGGCACTTCGAAGGCGTCGCCACGGTGGTCAGCAAGTTGTTCAACATGGTGCAGCCGGATATCGCCGTGTTTGGCCAGAAGGACTACCAGCAGTTGGCGGTCATCCGCGCCATGGTGCATGACCTGAACATGCCGATCCAGATCATCGGCGAGTCCACCGTGCGCGCCGAAGACGGCCTGGCGCTGTCATCGCGCAACGGTTTTCTCTCCGAGCAGGAACGCGCCATCGCCCCGGTGCTGTATCGCAGCCTCAGCCGCATCGCTGTGGCCATCAAGGCCGGCGACCATGACTTCGCCAGCCTGCGTGCCGAACAAATGAGGCAGATCGAAGCCGCCGGGTTGCGCCTGGATTACCTCGAAGTGCGCCAGGGTGAGCATTTGCGCCCCGCCACGACGCAGGACAAGGACATTGTGATTCTGGTCGCGGCGTTCCTGGGCAGCACCCGGTTGATCGATAACCTGCATTTGAACCTCAACTGACCCCGCCCAGGCTGCACGCCTGTTGCCCTGATCGCCGTGCCGGTATAAAAAAGTACCGGCCACGGCGCAGACAAAGCCAAGACATATCGACACGCTAGGTTTAATGTAATCGCCCGGCGCTAAGGTTAGCGCTGTCCGCAACCCAATTGTTGCGACAAGACTGGACGTTCCGGGCTTTGAAGTGTCCTAAAGGCAGTCCCCGTAATAAAAGGAAACCCGCAGCGATGGCGTACTACCGCACTCCTCATGACGTTACCGCGCTGCCCGCCTGGCAAGCGCTCAATCAACATCGCCAAGCCATGCAGGATTTCAGCATGCGCGAAGCCTTCAATGCCGATCCGCAGCGCTTTTCCCAGTTCACCCTGAGCAGCTGTGGGCTTTTCCTCGATTACTCGAAGAACCTGATCACCAGCCAAACCCGTGACCTGCTGGTGGGCCTGGCCGATGAAGTGGGCCTCAAGGACGCGATCAACGCGCTGTATGCCGGCGAACCGGTCAACTCCTCCGAAGGCCGCCCTGCCCTGCATACCGCCCTGCGCCGCCCGGTAGGCGACAAGCTGTCGGTGAACGGCGTGAACATCATGCCGGACGTGCACAAGGTGTTGAACCAGATCACTGACCTGGTCGGCCGCATTCACGACGGTCTGTGGCGTGGCTACACCGAAAAGCCGATCACCGACGTGGTGAACATCGGCATCGGTGGTTCGTTCCTCGGCCCGGAGCTGGTCTCCGAGGCGCTGTTGTCTTACGCCCATAAGGGCGTGCGTTGCCACTACCTGGCGAATATCGACGGCAGCGAGTTCCACGAGCTGACCATGAAGCTGCGCGCCGAGACCACGCTGTTTATCGTCTCGTCAAAATCGTTCAACACCCTGGAAACCCTGAAAAACGCCCAGGCCGCCCGCGCCTGGTACCTGGCCCAGGGTGGCTCGGAAGCCGAGCTGTACCGCCACTTCATCGCTGTGTCGAGTAACAACGCGGCGGCGGTGGCCTTTGGTATCCGCGAAGAAAACATCTTCCCGATGTGGGACTGGGTCGGCGGCCGTTATTCGCTGTGGTCGGCCATTGGTCTGCCCATCGCCCTCGCCATCGGCATGTCCAACTTCAAGGAACTGCTGTCGGGTGCCTACACCATGGACCAGCATTTCCTGACCGCACCGTTCGAGCAGAACATGCCGGTGCTGCTGGGCCTGCTGGGCGTGTGGTACGGCAACTTCTGGGGAGCGCAAAGCCATGCGATCCTGCCGTACGACCACTACCTGCGCAACATCACCAAACACCTGCAACAGCTGGACATGGAATCCAACGGCAAGAGCGTGCGCCAGGACGGCACACCCGTGGCCACCGACACCGGCCCGGTCATCTGGGGCGGCGTGGGCTGCAACGGCCAGCATGCGTACCACCAGTTGCTGCACCAGGGCACCCAACTGATTCCGGCCGACTTCATTGTGCCGATTGTCAGCTTCAACCCGGTGTCCGACCACCATCAATGGCTCTATGCCAACTGCCTGTCGCAGAGCCAGGCACTGATGCTCGGCAAGACCCGCAGTGAAGCCGAAGCCGAGTTGCGCGACAAAGGCATCGCAGAGGACGAAGTGCAGAAGCTGGCCCCGCACAAGGTGATCCCGGGCAACCGTCCGAGCAACACCATTGTGGTCGAACGCATCAGCCCGCGTCGTCTCGGCGCGTTGGTGGCTATGTATGAGCACAAGGTGTTCGTGCAGAGCGTGATCTGGGGCATCAACGCCTTCGACCAATGGGGCGTGGAGCTGGGCAAGGAGCTGGGCAAGGGTGTTTACAACCGCCTCACCGGCGCCGAAGAAACCTCGGCCGAGGACGCGTCCACCCAAGGCCTGATCAACTACTTCCGCGGTCGTCATCGTGGCTGATACCTGCCTCAACGCGACCCCGGCCTGCTCAGGCCGGGGTTAGCTGTTAAACTCCCCGCCCCTGTTTTCCTCATTTACAGCAAGGCGCGCTCCATGTCCCCCCTGAACCAGGCGCTGCGCGCCGCCCTAGATCATCGCCAAGACCTGATCAACGAACTGCACGCCCAGGGCACCGACTGCTATCGGCTGTTTCACGGCAGCCAGGAAGGCGCCGGCGGCCTGACTATCGACCGCTATGGCCCGCAATTGCTGGTGCAAAGCTTTCACCAGTCGCTGGACACCGCAGACCTGCTGGACCTGCATCAACAGATCAATCAGTTCATGGGCCTGGAATTGCTGCTGGTGTATAACGACCGCTCCCGTGGCAACTCGCGCATCGACCGTGACGATACGGTGTATCGCGCCGAGCCGGCGGCGCTGGAAGACCTGGTCGGCCACGAATGGGGCCTCAATTATCGCGTACGCGGGCGCCACGCCGGGCAGGACCCGCTGTTGTTCCTGGACCTGCGCAACACCCGTGGCTGGGTCAAGGCGCACAGCGCCGGCAAAAGCGTGCTGAACCTGTTCGCCTACACCTGCGGTGTTGGCTTGAGCGCGGCGGCCGGCGGTGCCCGCGAGGTGTGCAACCTGGACTTTGCCGAGGGCAACCTGGCGGTCGGTCGCGAGAACGGTCTGCTGAACCCGCAATTGCCGACCATGGCGTTTGTGCAGTCCGATTACTTTCCGGCGATTCGCCAACTGGCCGGCCTGCCCATCGCCCAGCGGCGCGGCCACACACTGCCAGCTTACCCGCGCCTGGAGCAACGCCAGTACGACCTGGTGCTGCTCGATCCGCCCGCCTGGGCCAAGAGTGCGTTCGGCACGGTCGATCTGCTGCGCGACTACCAGAGCCTGCTCAAGCCGGCGTTGCTGGCAACCGCCGACAATGGCGTGCTGATCTGCTGCAACAACCTGGCAAAAGTGGGCATGGACGATTGGCGTGAGCAGGTGCTGCGCTGTGCCGAAAAAGCCGGGCGACCGGTACGCGACTGGCAAATCATGACGCCGGGAGCCGACTTTCCGTCGCAGGATCAACAGCCACCCCTGAAGACCCTGATCCTGCAGTTGTAGTCCTTTTCCCAATAGGCTCGGTGCTTCGGAACCGATAACCCGTGCCATACTCCAAGGCACTCCTGTTCGATATAGATGGCGTCGCCCATGTCCAAAGGATTGATCCGCGCCATTGGCGCACTGCTGACCGCACTGGCTCTGTACAGCTTGCTGGGTTTTCTGATTCTGCCGGGCATCGCGCTTCGTATTGCCAACCAGCAACTGGCCCATTACGCCACGGTGCCGGCAAGACTGGAGCGTATCGAACTCAACCCGTTCAGCCTGGAAGTGACGGCCTGGGGCTTGAAAGTCGGCGAACCGGGTAAGGAGCAGGTCGGTTTTGAACGCCTCTATGCCAACCTGCAACTCGACAGCCTGTGGACCCGCGCGCTGCACCTGGCGGATGTGCAGTTGGACCAGCCCAAGACCGAGCTGCTGTTCGACAAGTCCGGCACATTGAACCTGGCGCAGCTGTTCAAACTGCCGCCCAGCGAGCCCACCCCGACAGACCCGGACGCCAAGCCCTTCCCGCTGCGTATCGACAGCGTCAAGCTGGCCGGTGGCTACGTGCACTTTCAGGACCTGCGTCCCAGCGAGCCCATCGAATTCCTCTACGACAAGCTCGACTTCGAGCTGAAAAACCTCAGCACATTGCCTGAAGACAATGCCGACATGACCCTGGTGGCCGCCGGCCCTGCGGGCGGGCAAATCGACTGGAAGGGCAATTTCAGCCTGGTGCCCATCACCTCTGAAGGCACCTTGAAAGTCACCGATGGCAAGATGAAAGCCTGGTGGCCCTATGTGCGTGATGCCTTGCCGCTGGTGCTGGAAGACGGGGTGCTGAATTTCAACACGCATTACACCTTCAGCCTGGCCAAGGAAACTGAACTCAAACTGACCAACACCACGGCCAGCATCGCGCCATTTGCCATCAAAGCACCGGATGGCCGGCCGCTGGTGCGCCTGGAGCGTCTGGACGTGAGTGACACCACGGTCGACCTGGCCAGGCAGCAAGTGGTGGTTGGCAAAATCCGCAGCAACAAGCTGGAAACCTGGGCCGCCCGCGAAGCCGACGGGCAACTGGACTGGCAGAAACTGTTCGCCAGCCAGCCGAACAAACCGGCCAGGGCGCCGGAACCCGCCAGCGCTCCGGCGACGGCCGACTCGCCCAAGCCTGCCCCTGCAGCACCGAGCAAACCGTGGCAAGTGCTGCTCAAGGATGTGCAACTGCGCAACTACCAGGTGCATCTGGCTGACCGTCAGGCTCAACCCGCCGTCGCGCTGGAGCTGGGCCCGCTGAACGTCGATGTGCAGAACTTCGACAGCCTCAACCAGAAACCCTTCACACTCAAGCTCGACAGCGGTCTGGGCAAGCAGGGCAAACTCCAGGCCAGCGGTGAGGTGAATCTCAACCCGGTCAGCGCGAAGTTGAAGGTAAACACCCAGGATATCGACCTGCGGGTGGCGCAGTCCTACATCAGCCCGTTCATCCGCCTGGAACTGCGCAGCGGCATGCTCGGCAGCAACCTGGATGTAAACCTCACCAGCACCGATCCGCTGAAGCTGCAGGTCACCGGCCGGGCGCAGGTCGATCAACTGCACACGCTCGACACTCTCAAAACCCGCGATTTTCTCAAATGGCAGCGCCTGGTGCTGGAAGGTGTGAATTATCAGCACGGCGACAGCCTGTCGATCGACAAGGTCAACCTGCTGCAACCCTATGCGCGCTTCATGATCAACGATGACCGCACCACTAACATCGATGACCTGCTGATTCCGCAGCCGGCCGACCATGGTGCCAAGTCGTCGGCCAAGCCGGCAGCGAGCAAAGACAAGCCGCTGGGCATCCGAATCGGCCAGGTGGCAATCAATGACGGTTCGGCCAACTTTGCCGACTTCAGCCTCACGCCCAACTTCGCCACTGCCGTGCAGCAGCTCAACGGACAAATCGGCACGATTGACAGTCGCCAGGGCAAACCGGCCAGTGTCGACATCAAGGGCAAGGTGGACCGCTACGCACCCGTCACCATCAAGGGCAGCGTAAATCCGTTCGATCCGATGGCAGCGCTGGACATTGCCACCAGCTTCAAACGTGTCGAGCTGACCACGTTGACGCCCTACTCCGGGAAGTTCGCCGGTTTCCGCATTCGCAAGGGCCGCTTGAACCTCGACTTGCACTACGTGATCACCAAGGGCCAGTTGAAGGCCGAGAACAAGGTGGTGGTCGAGCAATTGCAACTGGGTGAAAAAGTCGACAGCGCCGATGCCGTGGACCTGCCGATTCGTCTGGCGATTGCACTGCTCAAGGACACCAACGGCAGAATCTCCCTCGAGTTGCCGGTGAGCGGCGACTTGAATAATCCACAGTTCAGCGTGATGCCGATTGTGTGGCAGACCCTGCGCAACCTGGTTGCCCGTGCGGCCACCGCGCCGTTCAAGTTCATTGGCGGGCTGGTGACGGGCGGCGGTTCGGAGGATCTGGGCAGTGTGTCGTTTGCGGCAGGCTCCAGTGACCTGGACAAGAATGCCGAAGGCGCGCTGAACACGCTCGCCAAGGCCTTGAAGGAACGCCCTGCGCTGCGCCTGGAAATTGAAGGTACGGCGGCAGCCAGCAGCGACGGGCCGTTCCTGGCACACGAGCGTCTGGAGCGTGAATACCAGTACAACTACTACAAGATTCTGCAGCGCCGTGGCGACAAGGTTCCCGCCCAGGCATCACTGCTGGAAGTACCGGAGAAAGAAAAGGCGCCATTGCTTGAAGGTATCTATCGCACGCGTCTCAAGCAGCAACCGCCCGCTGAATGGAAAGGCTTGAGTGACGCCGAACGCGCGGCAAAACTGCGCGACGGTGTGCTCAAGTTCTGGAGCGCCAGTGATGTGTTACTGCGTCAGCTGGGTCAGGACCGAGCCAGTACCATCAAGGACTACCTGGTGGACAAGGGGCAGCTTGAAGATGACCGGGTGTACTTCATCGACACTCAACTGGGGCAGGCAGAGAAAGACGGCCGCGTAGTCACACCGATGCACCTGGATGCCGAGTGACCTGAGGCCTCTATAGATCCAAATGTGGGAGGGGGGTTGCTCTCGATAACGGGCTGTCAGTTGATTTATTCATCACTGACCCGCCGCTATCGGGAGCAACCCCCCTCCCACTTTTTTTGATTTGGGTACATCAGACCCACAATAAAACAGGCCCCGGCACAAGTGCCGGGGCCTGTAATGACCACATCCGTGTGGTCGGTCGCATGAACTCCGGGGTGCGTTGGGTGGATATCTGACTCACCCGCCGCCGCCATTCAGTTCAGTTGAACCGTTGAGCGTTACTCTGCTTTCAAGCCATCAGCCGAAACAGCTTTAACGCCTTTGATTTTCTTCGCGATGTTCACAGCGGTGGTTTTCTGAGCTTCAGTCACCGCTACGGTGGAAGACAGGGAAACTACGCCTTTGTTGGTTTCGACTTTGATGTCGGTACCAGGAATACCTTTCTCGGTTACCAGGTCAGCTTTGACTTTGGTAGTGATCCAAGTGTCGCTGGTAGCGCCTTTGGCGTCATGAGCAGCACCTTTGGTTTTGTCGATGCCGTCAGCCTTGGTAGCGCCGCCAGCCAGCAGGCCGTCAGCGGAAACAGCAGTCACACCTTTGATTTTCTTGGTGATGGCTACAGCGGTCGCTTTCTGCGAGTCCGAGATAGCTACCTTGGAGGACAGGGAAACCACACCTTTGTTGGTTTCAACCATGATGTCCGAACCTGGGATGCCTTTTTCAGTCAGCAGGTCAGCTTTGACTTTGGTGGTGATCCAGGTGTCCGAAACGCTTTCCTTAGCCTGGGTGGCTTCGCCGGCCGCCAAAGTCATAGGGGCTTGGGAAGTCTGAGCAAAGGCTACGTTAGCACCCATGGCCAGAGTCAGAGCGGTAGCAGTAGCGAGAGCGAACTTCTTCATACGAGTAACTCCTGTTTTATTAAAAGACTGCAGTACGTAAATCTTGGTACTGAAGCGCTAACAGGGATATTGCAGGCAGTGTGCCAAGTTGCAGTACGAGATTAAATCCTTTAAAAACAAGGAGTTATAAAACTGCCCTGTTTCCGGAATCGTGCAACTTGCATGAAGACGGCCGGATCTGCATGCAAGTTGCGGCTTTTGTCCGTGGTGCTAAACGGCTGATCACGCCTACCTTTCGTGCGCCCATAAAAAAAGGACTCCGAAGAGTCCCTTTTCAGCGTGAAACCTGGGGGTGATTAAACGCCCGAGGCCTTGGCTGCTGCAACGTCCTTGATGGACAGCTTGATACGGCCGCGGTTGTCCACGTCCAATACCAGCACTTCCACTTCCTGGCCTTCTTTCAGAATATCGGTCACTTTCTCTACGCGAGCATCGCTGAGCATGGAGATGTGAACCAGACCGTCTTTGCCCGGCAGGATGTTGACGAATGCGCCGAAGTCGACGATGCGCTCAACCTTGCCGACATAGATCTTGCCGATCTCGGCTTCGGCAGTGATGCCCAGAACGCGCTGACGCGCAGCCTCAGCCGCTTCCTTGGATTCGCCGAAGATCTTGATCGAACCGTCGTCTTCGATGTCGATCGAAGCCTTGGTCTCCTCACAGATCGCACGAATGGTCGCGCCGCCTTTACCGATGACGTCACGGATTTTGTCGGTGTCGATTTTCATCGCGATCATGGTCGGAGCATTTTCCGACAGCTCGGTGCGCGACTGACCAATGATCTGGTTCATCTGGCCGAGGATGTTCAGGCGCGCTTCCAGGGCTTGGCCCAGGGCGATTTCCATGATCTCTTCGGTGATGCCCTTGATCTTGATGTCCATCTGCAGCGCGGTCACACCTTTGGCGGTACCGGCTACCTTGAAGTCCATGTCGCCCAAGTGGTCTTCGTCACCCAGGATGTCGGTCAGGATGGCGAACTTCTCGCCTTCTTTAACCAGGCCCATGGCGATACCGGCAACCGGTGCCTTCATCGGCACACCGGCGTCCATCAGCGCCAGGGAAGCACCGCAGACGGATGCCATGGAGCTGGAACCGTTGGACTCGGTGATTTCCGATACAACACGGATGGTGTACGGGAACACGTCGGCGGCCGGCAGCATCGCAGCGATCGAACGACGGGCCAGACGGCCGTGGCCGATTTCGCGACGACCAGCGCCACCCATGCGACCGCACTCACCGACCGAGAACGGCGGGAAGTTGTAGTGCAGCATGAACGGGTCTTTTTTCTCGCCTTCCAGGGTGTCCAGCAGCTGTGCGTCACGGGCAGTACCCAGCGTCGCGACTACCAGCGCCTGAGTTTCACCACGGGTGAACAGGGCCGAACCGTGAGTCTTCGGCAGCACGCCGACTTCGATGTTCAGCGGGCGTACGGTGCGGGTGTCACGGCCGTCGATACGTGGCTTGCCGTTAACGATGTTTTCGCGAACGGTGCGGTATTCGATTTCGCCGAAGGCGGCTTTAACTTCGCTGGACGAAGGCTGGCCTTCCTCACCGGAGAGCTTGGCAACAACCTGGTCCTTCAGCTCGCCCAGGCGAGCGTAACGGTCGGCCTTGACGGTGATGGCGTAGGCCTGGGAGATCGCGTCGCCGAACTCCGAGCGGATAGCGCCCAGCAATTCGGTGGCTTCCGGAGCAGCAGCCCAGGTCCAGGTCGGTTTGGCAGCTTCGGCGGCCAGTTCGGTGACAGCCTTGATGACAGCCTGGAATTCGTCGTGAGCAAACAGTACCGCGCCCAGCATCTGGTCTTCGGTCAGCTCTTTGGCTTCCGATTCAACCATCAATACGGCTTCGGACGTACCGGCAACGACCATGTCCAGGCTCGACGCTTTCTGCTGCTCGTAAGTCGGGTTGAGCAGGTAGCCGGTGCTTTCGTGGAAAGCAACGCGGGCGGCGCCGATCGGGCCGTCGAACGGAATGCCCGAGATAGCCAGGGCAGCCGAGGTACCGATCATCGCAGCGATGTCCGGATCGGTCTTCTTGCTGGTGGAAACGACGGTGCAGACAACCTGCACTTCGTTCATGAAGCCTTCGGGGAACAGCGGACGGATCGGACGGTCGATCAGTCGGGAAGTCAGGGTTTCTTTTTCGGAAGGACGGCCTTCACGCTTGAAGAAACCACCAGGGATCTTACCGGCAGCGTAAGTCTTTTCCTGGTAGTGAACGGAAAGAGGGAAGAAGCCTTTGCTTGGGTCAGCGGTCTTGGCGCCAACAACGGTCACCAGTACGGTAACGTCGTCATCAACGGTAACCAGCACTGCGCCGGAGGCTTGACGGGCGATACGGCCTGTCTCGAGGGTAACGGTCGACTGACCGAACTGGAATTTTTTGATAACCGGGTTCACGGTGTCCTACCTTCTTTGTGGCTCTTGGGGAACTTGTCTTCTTGCGAAATTCTTGGGCAATGTCGGGAATCGGCCCAACGCCTGTCCAGGGTAAAACGTGTATCCAGATAAAACTTGAGGCTGGGAGCCTGCCATGGGCCAGCGGGAATCCCACTGACACACGGCAGACAACCAACCTCTAGCGCAATCGCTTGTTAGCGACGCAGACCCAGGCGACCGATCAGAGCCTGATAACGACCCAGATCCTTGCCTTTCAGGTAGTCCAGCAGCTTACGGCGCTGGTTTACCATGCGGATCAGACCACGACGGGAGTGGTGGTCTTTACCGTTGGCCTTGAAGTGACCTTGCAGCTTGTTGATGTTGTGGGTCAGCAGTGCAACTTGCACTTCTGGCGAACCAGTGTCACCAACAGCTTGCTGATAGTCAGCTACGATTTGTGCTTTTTCTTGAACGTCGAGAGCCATGAGGCAATCCTTTTTTCAGGAAACCACCCAAAGGGTGATCTCAATAGGCCAGGGACAAATCCCTGTATCTAAAAATGAGAAGTGACCGTGCCTATTAACAGCCACCCTCGTTCGGTCATTCTGACCGAATCAGTCGACGCGGCGCTATGCGCCCGTCTTCGCTCACTTCACCGATTCCGATGAAACGACCGTTATGATCCTGTACCCGTACCATGCCGAACTTCGGGGCATCCGGGGCACGTACCGGCTGGCCGTTGAGCCAGTAGAACGCGCTGTGCTCCGAGAAGTGCAGCAATGGCCAATCGAGCAAACCGCTGTCCGATGGCATCAGGAAGCGATCAACCGCTTCGTTGCCGCCTTCGGCGTGAACCGCTTCCAACTCTTCCAGCGTGACCGTCTGAGCCAGGCTGAAGGGACCCGCCTGGGTGCGTCGCAGTTCTGCCACGTACGCACCGCAACCAAGCTGTTCACCAATATCTTCCACGAGGGTACGGATATAGGTGCCTTTGCTGCAGTCCACGGCCAGGCGCGCGGTGTCGCCTTCACAGGCGAGCAATTCCAAGCGCGCAATAGTAACAGAACGCGGTTCGCGCTCCACTACTTCGCCCGCACGTGCCAGCTTGTAAAGAGGCTGACCATCACGCTTGAGGGCCGAGTACATCGGCGGTATCTGGCTGATTTGCCCACGAAAACCGGGTAAAACCGCCTCGATATCAGCACGACCAACGGTCACATCACGCACCTGCAGAACATCACCTTCGGCGTCGGCCGTGGTAGTGGTCTTGCCCAATTGCATCAGGGTTTCGTACCCCTTGTCGGAGTCGAGCAGGTATTGCGAGAATTTGGTGGCCTCGCCGAAGCACAACGGCAACACGCCGGTGGCCAGGGGGTCGAGGCTGCCGGTGTGCCCGGCCTTTTCGGCATTGAGCAGCCAGCGAACCTTCTGCAACGCGGCATTGGAAGTAAAGCCAATGGGCTTGTCGAGCAGAATGATGCCGCTGACGTTGCGACGGATACGTTTGACCTGAGCCACCGCTTACTCCTTGGCGTCTTCAGGTGTGGACGGGTGCTGACTGTCTTCTGCCACCGCGCGCTCGATCAATGCCGACAGGTGCGCGCCACGCACGACGCTTTCGTCGTAGTGGAAGTGCAACTGGGGAACACTGCGCAGCTTCATTTCACGGGCCAACTGCATGCGCAGGAAACCTGCCGCCGCGTTGAGTACCTTGATGCTTTGCGCGATTTCTTCGCTGCTGTCCTGACCCATCACGGTGATGAAGATCTTGGCGTGACCCACGTCACGGCTCACTTCAACGGCGGTAATGGTGACCAGGCCGACACGCGGGTCTTTGACTTCGCGACGGATCAATTGAGCCAGCTCGCGCTGCATCTGATCGCCGATACGCTGGGTACGGCTGTATTCTTTTGCCATGTCTTGTTACCTGTTACTGCCACACGGTGAAACCCGTGGGGTCTGAAAGCGGCAAACGCCCGGCCTGACAAAAGCCAGACCGGGCGTTGCGTTTAGAGTCCGGACACGGCGCCCGGCATTTGCATGCCGGAGCGCCGCGCGGCCCTTGAAGTACGCGAGTTAGAGGCTGCGAGCAACCTGAACCTTCTCGTAGACTTCGATCTTGTCGCCAGGCTTGACGTCGTTGTAGCTCTTGACGCCGATACCGCATTCCATGCCAGCACGCACTTCGGAAGCGTCATCCTTGAAGCGGCGCAGGGATTCCAGCTCGCCTTCGAAGATAACGATGTCTTCACGCAGTACACGGATTGGACGGTTACGGTGCACAACACCTTCGATAACCATGCAACCGGCGATCGCGCCGAATTTCGGCGAGCGGAACACGTCACGCACCTCGGCGATACCCAGGATGTTCTCCCGAACATCGCTGCCAAGCATGCCGGTAAGGGCTTTCTTGACGTCTTCGATGATGTCGTAGATGACGTTGTAGTAACGCATGTCCAGGCCTTCCTGCTCGACGATCTTGCGAGCGCCGGCATCGGCACGCACGTTGAAGCCGAACAGTACAGCGTTGGAAGCCAGTGCCAGGTTGGCGTCGGACTCGGTGATACCACCGACACCGCCACCGACAACGCGCACTTGCACTTCGTCGTTACCCAGGCCATTCAAGGCGCCGTTCAACGCTTCGAGGGAACCACGAACGTCAGATTTGAGAACGATGTTAAGCGTCTTCTTCTCTGCCTGGCCCATGTTTTCGAAGATGTTTTCCAGCTTGCCGGCGTGGGCACGGGCCAGTTTGACTTCGCGGAACTTGCCTTGACGGAACAGAGCCACTTCACGGGCTTTCTTCTCGTCCGACAGCACGCTCATTTCGTCGCCAGCGTCCGGGGTACCGTCCAGGCCGAGGATCTCGACAGGGATGGAAGGACCGGCTTCCTTGATGGGCTTACCGTTCTCGTCGAGCATGGCACGTACACGGCCATAGTTCGAACCGACCAGTACCATGTCGCCTTGGCGCAGGGTACCGTCTTGAACCAGAACGGTCGCAACCGGGCCACGCCCCTTGTCGAGACGCGATTCAACCACAACACCACGACCTGGGGCCGATGGAGTTGCTTTCAGTTCGAGTACTTCAGCTTGCAGCAGGACCGCTTCGAGCAGTTCGTCCACACCAGTACCGACTTTCGCCGAAACCGAAACGAACGGCGTATCACCGCCCCACTCTTCAGAAGTCACACCGTGAACCGACAGTTCGCTACGGATGCGATCGAGATCGGCGCCCGGCTTGTCGATCTTGTTCACTGCAACAACCAGTGGAACACCGGCAGCCTTGGCGTGCTGGACCGCTTCAATGGTCTGCGGCATCACGCCGTCGTCCGCTGCAACGACCAGAATCACGATGTCAGTCGCCTTGGCACCACGGGCACGCATTGCGGTAAACGCGGCGTGACCTGGGGTGTCGAGGAAGGTGACCATGCCGCGTTCGGTTTCAACGTGGTACGCACCGATGTGCTGGGTAATACCGCCGGCTTCGCCAGCAGCTACCTTGGCACGACGGATATAGTCGAGCAGGGAAGTCTTACCGTGGTCCACGTGACCCATTACGGTCACAACGGGTGCACGGGAGAACGTCTCACCTTCAAACTTCAGGGACTCAGCCAGGGAATCTTCCAGGGCCGTGTCGCTGACCAGGGTCACTTTGTGGCCCAACTCCTCAGCCACGAGCTGAGCAGTTTCCTGATCAAGCACCTGGTTGATGGTGGCCGGGGTGCCCAGTTTGAACATGAACTTGATGATTTCAGCCGCCTTGACCGACATCTGATTGGCGAGGTCGCCAACAGTGATGGTCTCGCCGATCTGCACATCACGCACGACAGGGCCGGTTGGGCTCTGGAAACCGTGGGCATTGCGCTTCTTCAGCTTGGCCTTGCCGCGACCACCACGACGGAAGCCATCGCTTTCTTCGTCGGTAGTACGTGGGGCAACGCGTGGCGCAGGCGCTTTCTCTTTGACCGAAGCACGATGCGGAGCGTTTTTGCGCTCGCCATCGCCACCGCCGCTGCGACGATTGTTGTCGTCGGCGCGTGGCTTGTCCGGGCGACGAGGTTCGTCGCGCTTACGGGCGTCGGCTGCCGGAGCAGGTGCAGCGGCAACCGGAGCGGCCTCACGCACAGCTTCAACAGGCGCAGCAACCGCGTCAGTGGCAGCAGGTTGCGCAGCCGCAGGCTGGCGACGCGCTTCTTCTTCGGCGCGACGCTTGGCTTCTTCTTCAGCCTTCTGACGTGCAGCATTTTCTACTGCGCGACGTTCTTCCAGATCGCGTTTGCGCTCGGCTTCGATTTCTTCCGGGCTGCGCTGTACGAAGACTTTCTTCTTGCGTACTTCAACGCTGATGCTCTTGCTACCCGCAACACGCAGGGTGCTGGTGGTTTTGCGCTGCAATGTAATCTTGCGCGGTTCTTCCACTTTCGCCTTGTGGCTGCTCTTCAAGTGAGTCAGCAAAGACTGCTTCTCACTATCGCTCACACCTTCGTCGGCGGCGGTGTGCGGCAGACCTGCCTCACGCATCTGCTGCAACAGGCGCTCTACCGGTGTTTTGACCTCATCGGCCAGTTGTTTCACCGTGACTTGCGTCATGCACTTCTCTCCTCAGGCCGCGCCTAATTACTCGAACCAATGGGCTCGGGCGGCCATGATCAACTTGCCGGCACGATCTTCGTCAATGCCGTCGATGTCGAGCAGATCGTCAATAGACTGCTCGGCCAGGTCTTCGCGGGTAATTACGCCGCGCACCGCCAGTTCCATCGCCAAATCCTTGTCCATACCCTCAAGCGAGAGCAGGTCTTCGGCCGGATGGGCGTCTGCCAGCTTTTCCTCAGTAGCGATGGCTTTAGTCAACAAACGATCCTTGGCCCGAGCGCGAAGCTCGTTGACGGTGTCTTCGTCAAAGCCGTCGATGTTGAGCATTTCTTCCAACGGTACGTAGGCAATCTCTTCCAGGCTGGTGAAGCCTTCATCTACCAGCACCTGCGCCAGATCTTCATCGACTTCCAGCTCTTCGATAAAGTTTCGCAGGATGTCACCGGTTTCAGCTTGCTGCTTAGCCTGGATGTCCGATTCGGTCATCACGTTCAGGGTCCAACCAGTCAGTTGGCTGGCCAGACGCACGTTCTGCCCACCACGACCAATGGCCTGAGCCAGATTGTCTGCGCCAACGGCGATGTCCATTGCATGGGCATCCTCGTCGACGATAATTGCCGCCACTTCAGCCGGCGACATGGCGTTGATCACGAACTGAGCCGGGTTATCGTCCCACAGCACGATATCAACACGCTCACCGCCCAACTCACCCGACACTGCCTGGACACGCGAACCGCGCATACCGATGCAAGCGCCCTGCGGGTCGATGCGTTTGTCCTTGGAGCGGACCGCGATCTTGGCGCGCGAACCCGGGTCGCGGGATGCTGCCATGACTTCGATCAGGCCTTCGGCGATTTCCGGCACTTCAATACGGAACAGCTCGATCAGCATTTCCGGCGCGGTACGCGACAGGATCAACTGAGGGCCGCGGTTCTCGGTGCGGATTTCCTTGAGCAGTGCACGCAAGCGCACACCCACACGGAAGGTTTCACGAGAAATGATGTCTTCACGGGCCAGCAACGCTTCAGCGTTGTTGCCCAGGTCAACGATCACGTTGTCGCGGGTAACTTTTTTGACGGTGCCGGAGATGATTTCACCCAGGCGCTCGCGATAGGCGTCAACGACTTGAGCGCGCTCGGCTTCGCGAACCTTCTGCACGATGACCTGTTTAGCGGTCTGTGCTGCGATACGGCCGAACTCGATCGATTCGATCTTTTCTTCGACGACATCGCCTACATTGGAACCGGGATGCGTTTCGGCAACCTTGCTCGGCCAGGTTTCGATGGCCGGATCATCAAGATCGGCTTCTTCGACGACTGTCCAGCGACGGAACGTCTCATAGGCACCGGTGTGGCGGTTGATTTCCACACGCAGATCAACTTCGTCCTCAAAACGCTTTTTGGTAGCGGTGGCCAGGGCCAGCTCCAGCGCTTCAAAAATCACGTTTGCCGGTACACCCTTTTCATTGGATACCGACTCAACAACCAGCAGTACTTCTTTGCTCATCGTACGCCTCGCCTTTCGCAAGCCATTGGATCCGCGGGATCCGCGTCTCAGTCAAAACTGGGAATAATGTTGGCCTTGTCGATCATATCGATCGGCAACAGGAACTCATGGTCTTCTACCTGCACCACGACATCCTGTTCTTCTACACCGCGCAGAAGGCCCTGAAAGTTGCGTCGCCCTTCGAACGGGGAGCGCAGCTTGATCTTCACTTGTTCACCGGCAAATTTTGCAAACTGATCAATAGTGAACAGTGGGCGTTCCATGCCTGGCGAGGAAACTTCGAGGGTGTATTCAACGGAAATCGGATCTTCAACATCCAGCACACCGCTGATCTGACGGCTGACAATGGCACAATCGTCCACCAGCACGCCGCCCTCTTTATCGATATAAACGCGCAACATTGAGTGGCGACCTTGAGCCGAGAACTCAATACCCCAGCATTCATAGCCCAGGGCCACGACCACCGGGGCCAGCAAGGCCTGCAACTCTTCTAGCTTGCTCGACACCTGAACCCCCTCGTGCATGTATGTGCATGCTGTGCAAAATAAAAAAATGGGCGAAACGCCCATCCTTGAAACGCCGTCGAACAGCGGCGTTGAAAGTGTCCAGCTAACAAAAAGCCCCTTAAAAGGGGCTCCGCTAAAACTGGTTGCGGGGGCCGGATTTGAACCGACGACCTTCGGGTTATGAGCCCGACGAGCTACCAGACTGCTCCACCCCGCGACAAAGCTGGGGCGGAAGTATACGACCGATCCCTTACAGGGTCAATGTAACCTTCCACCTACAAGAAAGCCCGCAACAGCGGGCTCTCCTGATAATTGGTACCGAGAAGGGGACTCGAACCCCTACACCCTATGGGCACAACCACCTCAAGGTTGCGTGTCTACCAATTCCACCACCTCGGCAATACAGCGTTTACAACCCTTCTTACTTTTGCTCTTGAGCTGGAGGTACGTCAGTCGCTGGAGTAGCCGACTTTTGCTCTTGAAGCACCGGGACATCATCAGAAGCCGGTTTCGCCTTTGGTACTTCCAACACTGCCGGGTTTGGCAAGCCTGCTTGAGTCAGCACATGAGCTTTCTCTTTAGCAAAGTAACCTAACCCCAAGCTGGTTATGAAGAAACCGGCGGCGAGTATAGCAGTAAACTTACTAAGAAAGGTAGAGGAACCTTGGCTTCCGAACACAGTATTTGAAGCACCTGCACCGAAAGACGCACCAGCATCCGCACCTTTGCCCTGTTGCAGCAAAACCAGGGCAACTACGCCCAAGGCAGCCAACAGATGAAAAACGACTACGACTGTTTCCAGCATTTTTTCAGTTTCCCGCGGCGCGACAGATCGCACCGAACTCATCTGCATTCAGGGAAGCTCCACCAATGAGCCCCCCATCGATATCCGGCATGCCGAACAGTTCGACCGCATTGGCCGCCTTCACGCTGCCGCCGTATAGAAGACGCACACCTTGTGCGACTTCAGAATTCTTTTCCGCCAACTGCGCACGAATGGCTGCGTGCACATCCTGCGCCTGTTGCGGTGTAGCAGTCAGTCCGGTGCCAATGGCCCAGACCGGCTCGTAAGCAATGACCGCGCTTGCAAACGCATCAACACCCAGCTCATCGATGATGCTGTCCAGCTGACGCGAGACAACCTCGATCGTCTTGCCCGATTCACGCTGCTCAAGGGTCTCCCCTACGCACAACACTGGAATCAAGCCACTGGCCTGCGCCGCTGCGAACTTGCGATTGAGCATCTGATCACTTTCGCCCATCAACTGGCGACGTTCCGAGTGCCCAACCAGTACATGGGTGCAACCCGCATCGACCAGCTGACTAGGCGCAACCTCACCCGTCAACGCGCCTTGGCCGGGCTCCACCGCAGAGTTCTGCGCGCCGACCTGAATCGACGTACCTTTCAAGCCATCAACCACTTGGCTGACATGCAACAAAGGCGGGAAAACTGCGACATCGACACCGCCAGGCAGGGCCAACTCACGAAGGCCGTCGATCAGCTCAGCGACACTGGCGCGGGTACCGTGCATCTTCCAGTTACCAGCTACCATCGTGCGACGCATGCTGTACCCCGTCGGTCAAAGTGGGCGCAGATGTTACCCAACCACACCATCACTGGCAAGCCGAATTCAGGCGCAAACTTCAGTTACCAGTTTTGCCAGGTCTTCGGCATGGCCGCGAACCTGTGTTTCGTCTTCACCTTCGACCATGACGCGCACCAGAGGCTCTGTGCCAGACTTGCGCAGCAACACGCGCCCACGCCCTTCCATCGCCAGCGTCACGCGCTCGCAGGCCTCTTTGACAGCCGGATGCTCGATTGGATTTTCACCACCGGCAAAACGCACATTGAGCAACACTTGTGGACACTTGCGCAGGGCCTGACGCGCCTGGGCAAGGCTTTCCTTGCGACGACGCAGAGCCAGCAGCACCTGCAATGCGGCAATAATTGCATCGCCCGTGGTGGTGTGCTGGAAACACACGACGTGCCCTGAGTTCTCTCCGCCTACCAACCAGTTACGCTCGAGCAGCTCGGCAATGACGTAACGGTCGCCAACGTTGGCGCGGATGAACGGAATACCCAGATCTGCCAGCGCCAACTCAAGCCCCAGGTTGCTCATCAATGTACCGACGACGCCACCTTGCAGCTTGTTACGCTCATGCAGGTCGCGCGCGATGATGAACAGCAGGTCATCGCCATCTACCACGGCGCCTGTGTGATCCACCATCAGCACGCGGTCACCGTCACCGTCGAAGGCAATACCCAGATCGGCATGCTCGGCGAGTACAGCCGCCTGCAATTGCTCCATATGGGTGGAACCGCAGTTGTCGTTGATGTTCAAGCCGTTGGGCTGGGCCGACAGCACGGTCACGTCGGCACCCAACTCCTTGAATACGCTTGGCGCGACCTTGTAGGTGGCACCATGGGCGCAATCAACCACAATCTTCAACCCGGCAAAACTGGTACTGGTGGGCACACTGCTTTTGCAGAATTCGATATAGCGGCCGGACGCGTCGTTGATCCGCGACACCTTGCCCAACTTGCTGGATTCAACCACCGTCATCGGCGCGTCCAGCAACTCTTCGATCATCAATTCGATCTCGTCCGGCAACTTGGTGCCCTGCCCCGAGAAAAATTTGATGCCATTGTCATCATGCGGGTTATGCGACGCACTGATCACGATACCGGCTTCAGCGTGAAAGGTACGCGTCAGGTAAGCAATCGCAGGCGTGGGCATTGGGCCCAGCAACATAACGTCGGCACCGGCGGCCGACAAGCCGGCCTCCAGGGCGGATTCGAACATGTAGCCTGAAATGCGTGTGTCCTTGCCTACCAGGATGCGGCACGCGCCCATGCTGCGGAACGCCATGCCTGCCGCCCAACCCAGCTTGAGCATGAAATCAGGGGTAATTGGAAATTCGCCGACCCGACCACGGATACCGTCGGTGCCAAAGTATTTTTTAGTCATAAGTGCTCCATCATTCTTATTCAGCTGATTCTACAGCGGCAATCATGCGCACCACATCAACAGTCTCGGCAACATCGTGCACACGCAGAATGCGCGCACCCTTGCCTACGGCAAGCGCGGCCAACGCGAGGCCGCCATACAAACGCTCACCTACCGGGCGATTCAAGGCCAGCCCTATCATGCTTTTGCGGGAAACGCCGACCAGCAACGGTCGACCAAGGGCATGCAGGGCTTCCATGTGTTTGAACAGGCTTAAATTGTGTTGCAGAGTCTTGGCGAAGCCAAAACCCGGATCAAGAATGACCCTCTCCGGCGCAATGCCTGCTGCGGCACACTGCGCCATGCGCCCAGCGAGAAAACCACTCACCTCGCCCACCAGGTCATCGTAATGGGGATTGTCCTGCATATTGCCGGGCTCGCCCAGCATATGCATCAGACAGACCGGCAGACCGGTCGCCGCAGCGGCATCCAGCGCGCCATCACGCCTCAGCGCACGCACATCATTGATCAGGCCGGCACCCAGCCGCGCGGTTTCGCGCATTACAGCGGGCGTCGAAGTATCGACCGAAATGATCACGTCCAGCTCGCGGGCGATGCACTCGACAATTGGCGCTACGCGCTCCAGCTCCTCCAGCGGAGAGACCACGCGCGCGCCAGGCCGGGTCGACTCGCCCCCCACATCAATCAAGGTCGCGCCAGCAGACACCATGGCCTCGGCATGACGCAAAGCGGCATCCCGTTGGCTAAAGCGGCCACCATCGGAGAAAGAATCGGGGGTTACATTGAGAATGCCCATGACATGTGTATGGGCCAAATCAAGAACCCGATTGCCGCAAGGCAACCGGGTGGAGGACAACGCAGAAGTCATTTCAAACCTTAGTGGTCAGCTGCAGGACCGCCAATCGGGGCTTCAGGGCGTTCGTTCTGAACCACAGGCGGAGTGCCCGAAGTACCCGAACCACCTTCCCAGTCGCGCGGCTCGCGCGGCGCACGACCGGCCATGATGTCGTCTATCTGATCGGCATCGATGGTCTCGTACTTCATCAGCGCGTCAGCCATGGCGTCCAGCTTGTCGCGATTGTCAGTCAGGATCTGCTTGGCCGTGCCGTAGCACTGGTCAATGATACTGCGCACTTCGGAGTCGATCAGCTTGGCTGTTTCACCGGAGAAGCTTGCGCTTTGACCACCACCGCCACGACCCAGGAACACTTCGCCTTCTTCCTCGGCATACATCAATGGGCCCAGTTTTTCCGACAAGCCCCACTTGGTCACCATGTTCCGCGCAATCTGGCTGGCGCGCATGATGTCGTTGGAGGCGCCGGTGGTGACCCCATCGAAGCCCAGGGTCATCTCCTCAGCGATTCGACCGCCATACAGCGAGCAGATCTGGCTGATCAACGCACGCTTGGAAAGGCTGTAACGATCCTCTTCCGGCAGGAACATGGTCACACCCAGGGCACGGCCGCGAGGAATGATCGAAACCTTGTAGACCGGGTCATGCTCAGGCACAACACGACCAACGATGGCGTGACCCGCCTCGTGGTAAGCAGTGTTCTGCTTCTCTTTCTCGGACATGACCATGGATTTGCGCTCGGCGCCCATCATGATCTTGTCCTTGGCCAGCTCGAACTCTTTCATTTCCACAATGCGCTTGCCGGTGCGGGCCGCAAACAGCGAAGCCTCGTTGACCAGGTTGGCCAGGTCGGCACCGGAGAAGCCTGGGGTACCACGGGCAATCACGCCCGGGGCCACATCGTCGCCCATTGGGACTTTGCGCATGTGTACTTTCAGGATCTGTTCACGACCACGGATATCCGGCAAACCAACCACAACCTGACGGTCGAAACGGCCTGGACGCAGCAACGCGGGGTCCAGCACGTCCGGACGGTTGGTCGCGGCAATCACGATGATGCCGTCATTCATCTCAAAACCGTCCATCTCGACCAGCAACTGGTTGAGGGTCTGCTCGCGCTCATCATGACCGCCGCCCATGCCGGCACCACGATGGCGACCCACAGCGTCGATTTCATCGATGAAGATGATGCATGGCGCGTGTTTCTTGGCCTGTTCGAACATGTCACGAACACGGCTGGCGCCGACGCCGACAAACATCTCGACAAAGTCGGAACCGGAAATCGTGAAGAAAGGCACCTTGGCTTCACCGGCAATCGCCTTGGCCAGCAAGGTTTTACCAGTAC
Source organism: Pseudomonas sp. PvP025 (assembly GCF_017832155.1). Taxonomy (NCBI): domain Bacteria; kingdom Pseudomonadati; phylum Pseudomonadota; class Gammaproteobacteria; order Pseudomonadales; family Pseudomonadaceae; genus Pseudomonas; species Pseudomonas sp. PvP025. The sequence goes on from NZ_JAFIBJ010000001.1 coordinate 3,124,307, forward strand.
CCGGAGGACCGACCATCAGCACGCCGCGAGGAATACGGCCGCCAAGGCGCTGGAACTTGCCAGGATCGCGCAGGAACTCAACCAGCTCGCCTACTTCTTCCTTTGCCTCGTCGCAACCCGCGACGTCCGCCAATGTGGTCTTCACCTGATCTTCAGAAAGCAGACGCGCCTTGCTCTTGCCGAAGCTCATCGGCCCGCCCTTGCCCCCGGCGCCACCTTGCATCTGGCGCATGAAGAACATGAACACGGCAATGATCACCAGGATCGGGAAGCTCGCGACCAGGAGTTGGGTCCAGATGCTCTGCTGCTCAGGCTGCTTGCCCTCAACGACCACGTGGTTATCCACCAGATCGCCGATCAGACCGTTGTCCTGGATTGCCGGACGGATGGTCTTGAAGCTGTCGCCATCGCTGCGCTTACCGGTAATCACGTAGCCATCAACCGCTACGCGCTCGACCTTGCCATCCTTGACCTGCTGGATGAAGTCGGAATAGTTGAGGGTCTGCGGCTCGTTAGGGCTGGAGAAGTTGTTCATCACCGTCACCAGGACAGCCGCAATGATCAACCACAGGATCAGATTCTTTGCCATATCGTTCAATTAACTACCCTCTGAAGCAAGCTCCGCTGCTGGCGCGCGCTTCGCATGATATTCACCGGCCTAACTTACTACATTACCTACAACTCTTGCAGACGCCGTCTGTAACCCTTTGTGAAACTTTGACTACACAATATTCGTAAAGCTTCATTACGAAAGCGATTTAAAAAAACCTATCGCCCTGCTCGAACACATCAGAATCGCTCCTCGCTTGCCGCACCTTCTACCCCGCGGAACCCGCGGCACAGCAGGTACTGTTCACGGGATCTGTCCCGGGAAGAGTCTGGCTTGCGTGTCTGAACCTTGTCGAACAGCTTGCGGATGTTCTTGTGGTACTCGTCAAAACCTTCGCCCTGGAAGACCTTCACCAGAAAATCACCACCAGGGCGCAACACCCGACCCGCCAGATCCAGCGCCAGTTCACAGAGGAACATGGCGCGCGGCATATCGACAGCCGGTAACCCACTCATATTGGGGGCCATGTCGGAAATCACAAGGTCCACCTGAGAATTTCCCACGGCTTCCAGAATCTCGGCCAGGACAGAATCCTGGGTGAAGTCGCCGTGCACAAAGGTCACATCGGGGATGCTGTCCATCTCAAGGATGTCGGAAGCGATCAACCGGCCTTGCCCACCAATCAGACGACTGGTCACCTGGGACCAACCACCCGGTGCCGCACCCAGGTCGATGACGCTCATGCCTGGACGAATCAGTTTGTCCTTGTCCTGGATCTCCAGCAGTTTGTAGCTGGCCCGGGAACGGTAGCCGTCCTTCTGCGCCTTTTTGACGTAAGGATCGTTGAAATGCTCTTGCAGCCACTTAAGGCTAGTTTTGGAACGGGCCACGGGCCACCTCGAAAATAAAACGGGTCGTGATTAACTGGGCGGTCCCGGACTCGCTCGGGTAAACTGGCCGCCGCTTTTTACAAGATCAGACGCAGGGGTCAGATTATGCCGCTCACTCAAGAGCAGAAGAAACAGTACAAATCCATTGGCCACCATCTGAAACCAGTTTTGATTGTGGCTGACAACGGTTTGACTGAAGGTGTTTTAGCCGAACTTGAACGCGCATTGGGCGATCACGAACTGATCAAGATCAAGGTCAACATCCTTGACCGTGAAGCGCGCCTGGCGGCCATTGCAGAACTGTGCAAGGTCGGCAAGGCAGACCTGGTCCAGGTCATCGGCAAGATGGCGCTGCTGTACCGCAAGAACTTCAGCGTCAACAAGCAACTGTCGAACGTTCATCGCTTCAAGTAACGAAAAGGGTCACGGGCGTGCTTCGCGCGCCCCGCCACTCCACCCCGGCGCCGGCTGCATCACCAGCACCAGGCCGGAAAACCCTAACACAAGATAGCTGAACAGCTGCCAGCGCAACGCTTCCGGCAGCCAGATATGCACCGCGCAAAACATCGCGCAGGCATACAGCGCCATCAACAGCAGTTGTCCGCGAATATCCCGCAACAAACTCCCAGCGCCTTCAGCCGTAACCAGCACCAGCGCCTGGAGCGTCACGCACGCTGCTGCAAAACCCACCAGCAGCGCACTCAATAATCCGTCAATCTCATCGATCAGCATCGGCGCCAGGCCAATCAGGCCCAACGCGGGCAACACGCCGATGTGCAACAACCACAGGCCACCGACCCACAGCATCTGGGCCAATTGCCAAAGCATGGCGCCCGCACGCAGCGGGCGCCGTCTTTCAGACGTGACGAACTTCAACAATCTCGTACTCGATCACACCACCCGGCGTCTTAACGGCCACCACGTCACCCTCTTCCTTGGCAATCAAGGCACGGGCCAGCGGTGAACCTACGGAGATCTTGCCGAGTTTGAAGTCAGCTTCGTCCTCGCCCACGATGTGGTAGACGACGCTTTCATCAGTCTCGACGTTGGCGATTTCCACGGTCGTGCCGAAAATCACCTTGCCGGTCTTCGGAATCGTCGTCACATCGATAACCACCGAATTCTGCAGCCGGCCTTCGATGTCGCGAATACGCGCCTCGACCATGCCTTGCTGTTCGCGAGCGGCATGATATTCGGCGTTTTCCTTCAAGTCACCCAGCTCGCGGGCCGTACCGATGTCCTGGCTCAGCTTTGGACGTACGACCTTGGTCAGGTGGGCGTGCTCCTCTTCCAGGGCCTTGAAGCCCTGGACGGTCATTGGGTATTTGGTCATGCCTTCAATCCTGCGTGTAGATCCTGCAAGCGACGCACGGTCTTTTCCGGACCGAACTTGAGCGCTTCGCAGATGGCTTCGCCAGCAGCAATGGTGGTGGTGCAGTAGATCTTGTGCTGCAAGGCATTACGACGAATGGAGTAGGAGTCCGCGATCGACTGGCGACCTTCGGTGGTGTTAATGATCAACGTGACTTCGTCGTTCTTGATCATGTCGACCACGTGCGGACGGCCTTCCGTCACCTTGTTCACGCGACGTACTTTCAGGCCGGCAGCTTCGATCAGCTTGGCGGTCCCGGCGGTAGCCACGACTTCGAAGCCCAAGTTGATCAGATCACGGGCAACCCCTGCAACCAGTGGCTTGTCGTCATCACGCACGCTGATGAACGCAGTCCCGCCGGTCGGCAGCACTTCGCTGGCGCCCATCTGGGCCTTGGCGAAAGCTTCACCGAACGTATCACCCACACCCATCACTTCACCGGTGGACTTCATCTCAGGGCCCAGGATCGGGTCCACGCCAGGGAACTTGGCGAAGGGGAACACCGCCTCTTTCACACTGTAGAAGTTCGGAATGATTTCCTTGGTGAAGCCGATTTCCTTCAGGGTCTTACCGGCCATCACGCGGGCAGCGATCATGGCCAGGGACACACCGATGCACTTGGAAACAAACGGCACGGTACGCGAAGCACGCGGGTTGACTTCGATGACGTAGATGTCTTCGCCCTGCAGCGCCAACTGCACGTTCATCAGGCCGACCACACCCAGCTCCAGAGCCATTTTCTTGACCTGTTCGCGCATCTCGTCCTGGATGTGCGCCGGCAGCGAGTACGGCGGCAGCGAGCACGCGGAGTCACCGGAGTGAACGCCCGCCTGTTCAATGTGCTGCATGATTGCGCCGATTACCACGTCAGTGCCGTCGCACACCGCATCCACATCCATCTCGATGGCGCAGTTGAGGAAGTGGTCGAGCAGCACCGGGCTGTCGTTGGACACTTTCACCGCGTCACGCAGGTAACGCTTGAGTTCTTCTTCTTCGTAGACGATTTCCATCGCACGACCGCCCAGCACGTAGGACGGACGCACCACCAGTGGGTAACCGATCTTGCTGGCAGCACGGATGGCTTCGTCTTCGCTGCGCACGGTGGCGTTAGGCGGCTGACGCAGGTTCAGGCGCTCAACCATTTGCTGGAAGCGCTCACGGTCTTCGGCACGGTCGATGGCGTCCGGGCTGGTGCCGATGATCGGCACGCCGGCGGCTTCAAGGGCACGCGCCAGTTTCAGCGGGGTTTGGCCGCCGTACTGGACGATCACGCCTTTTGGCTTCTCGACACGGCAGATTTCCAGCACGTCTTCCAGGGTCACCGGCTCGAAGTACAGGCGATCAGAGGTGTCGTAGTCGGTGGAAACAGTTTCCGGGTTGCAGTTGACCATGATGGTCTCGTAGCCGTCTTCGCGCAGGGCGAGAGCGGCGTGTACGCAGCAGTAGTCGAACTCGATGCCCTGGCCGATACGGTTGGGGCCGCCACCGAGGATCATGATCTTGTCGCGTCCCGACGGCGCGGCTTCGCACTCTTCCTCGTAGGTGGAGTACATGTACGCGGTGTCGGTGGCGAACTCGGCCGCGCAAGTGTCAACGCGCTTGTAGACCGGGAAGATGTCCAGCTTGTGACGATGGGTGCGCAGGTTTTTCTCGGTCACACCCAGCAGCTTGGCCAGGCGTTGGTCGGAAAAGCCTTTGCGCTTGAGGCGGAACATCAGGTCGCGGTCGATAGACGACAGACCGAGTGTCTTGACCTTCTCTTCTTCCTTGATCAGATCTTCGATCTGCACCAGGAACCATGGGTCGATCATGTTCATGCCGAAGATATCTTCGACGGTCATGCCCGCGCGGAAAGCATCGGCCACATACCAGATACGCTCGGCACCCGGTACGGTCAACTCACGCTTGAGGACGCTCATGCTTTCCGGGTTGCTCAGGTCGAGCTTCTCGTCCAGACCGCAAACGCCAACTTCCAGGCCACGCAGGGCTTTCTGCAAGGATTCCTGGAAGGTCCGGCCGATGGCCATGACTTCACCCACGGATTTCATCTGGGTGGTCAGGCGCGCGTCAGCCTTGGCGAACTTCTCGAAAGCAAAGCGCGGCAGCTTGGTCACAACGTAGTCGATGGATGGCTCGAAAGACGCCGGCGTGGCGCCGCCCGTGATTTCGTTTTGCAGCTCGTCCAGGGTGTAACCGATAGCCAATTTGGCAGCGATGCGCGCAATCGGGAAACCGGTCGCTTTCGAGGCCAGCGCCGATGAACGCGATACACGCGGGTTCATCTCGATCACGACCATGCGGCCGGTGTCCGGGCAGATGCCGAACTGAACGTTGGAACCGCCGGTTTCAACGCCGATCTCACGCAATACCGCCAACGAGGCGTTACGCATGATCTGGTATTCCTTGTCCGTCAGGGTCTGCGCTGGAGCAACGGTGATCGAGTCACCGGTGTGCACGCCCATCGGGTCGAAGTTTTCGATGGAGCAGACAATGATGCAGTTGTCCTTTTTGTCGCGGACAACTTCCATCTCGTATTCTTTCCAGCCGATCAGGGATTCGTCGATCAGCAGCTCTTTGGTCGGCGACAGGTCCAGGCCACGGGCGCAGATTTCTTCGAACTCTTCGCGGTTGTAAGCAATACCGCCACCGGTGCCGCCCATGGTGAACGACGGACGGATGATGCACGGGAAGCCCAGCTTTTCGAGAACCGCGTTGGCCTCTTCCATGCTGTGGGCGATACCGGAGCGCGGGCAGTCCAGACCGATGGACTTCATGGCCTTGTCGAAACGCGAACGGTCTTCAGCCTTGTCGATGGTGTCGGCGTTGGCACCGATCATCTCCACGCCGAACTTCTCCAGAACGCCTTCGCGTTCCAGGTCCAGGGCGCAGTTCAGAGCGGTCTGGCCACCCATGGTCGGCAGCAGGGCGTCCGGACGCTCTTTCTCGATGATCTTGGCAACGGTCTGCCATTTGATCGGCTCGATGTAGGTGGCGTCGGCCATGTCCGGGTCGGTCATGATGGTGGCCGGGTTGGAGTTCACCAGGATGACGCGATAGCCCTCTTCACGCAGGGCTTTACAAGCCTGGGCGCCGGAGTAGTCGAATTCGCAGGCCTGGCCGATCACGATCGGGCCGGCGCCGAGAATCAGGATGCTTTTTATGTCTGTACGTTTTGGCATGGGTTTGTCACTCAAATCCGCAGGTCAGTCGGCAAGCCGTCTTGAACAATCTTGAAGTGCCTGCGGGGGCCACCGAAAACCGGGGCCGCCCGCAGGCCGCTCAGTCAGCGTCGCTTGGCCATTTCATTGATGAAACGGTCGAACAGCGGCGCTACGTCGTTCGGGCCCGGGCTCGCTTCAGGGTGGCCCTGGAAGCTGAACGCGCTCTTGTCGGTGCGCTCGATGCCTTGCAGGGAACCGTCGAACAGCGACTTGTGAATCGCGCGCACGTTGCTTGGCAAAGTCGCTTCGTCCACCGCGAAACCGTGGTTCTGGCTGGTGATCATCACAATGCCAGTGTCCAGGTCTTGCACCGGATGGTTGGCCCCGTGATGGCCATGCCCCATTTTCAGGGTCTTGGCGCCGGAGGCCAGGGCCAGCAACTGGTGGCCCAGGCAGATGCCGAATACCGGAATCTCGGTCTCCAGCACATCTTTGATGGCCTGGATCGCGTAGTCACAAGGCTCGGGGTCGCCCGGGCCGTTGGACAGGAACACGCCGTCCGGTTGCAGGGCCAGTACGTCGCTGGCAGGGGTTTGCGCCGGCACCACGGTCACGCGGCAGCCACGCTCGACCAGCATGCGCAGGATGTTGTACTTCACGCCGTAGTCATAAGCGACCACGTGGTAAGGCAGCTCGGCGGCATCGATGGTCGCGTGGCTGTCGGTCTTCAAGTCCCAGACCGTGGAGCGCCACTCGTACTTCTCTTTGACGCTGACGACTTTAGCCAGGTCCATGCCTTTGAGGCCTGGGAAGCCCTGGGCTGCGGCAATCGCCGCCTCTTCGGAAATATTGTCACCGACCATGATACAGCCGTTCTGCGAGCCTTTTTCACGCAGGATGCGCGTGAGGCGGCGCGTATCGATACCGGCGATCGCCACAACATTGTTGGCTTTCAGGTAATCGGACAGCGACATCGTGTTACGCCAGTTGCTCGCTACCAGCGGCAGGTCACGAATGACCAGGCCAGCCGACCAGACACGATCAGACTCGACATCTTCCGGCGTGGTACCGGTGTTGCCGATGTGCGGATAGGTCAGGGTAACGATCTGTTGGGCGTAGGAAGGATCGGTAAGGATTTCCTGATAGCCGGTCATGGCAGTGTTAAACACTACCTCTCCAACGGTCTGACCGTCGGCTCCAATGGCTTCGCCGCGAAAAATGCTGCCATCAGCAAGGGCGAGTATGGCTGGCTTAGTCAAGAAGACCTCCCGTAAATAAAGCCTGAAAGGGCGATCGCAGGTTGTAAAAAAGCGGAGTGACGTATGGACACGTCACCCCGCTTCTTCACTGAATTATTCTGCGCGCTTTTAGTGAACACACTAAAGCTGTAGGTTACAGAAAAAGCCTTTTTTGGTCCACCGCTAATAAGCCTTGAAGGCAGAGGAATGCGACAGGGCGTCGCTTAGCGGGTAAAAACGGAGCCCAGGAATAGTCCTGAGCCCCCTTTTTGACGACTGCCTAGTGCAGGTCCAGCACATCGCGCATGTCGTAAAGGCCCGGCTCGCGACTTTCAAGCCACAGCGCAGCACGTACCGCGCCCTTGGCAAACGTCATACGGCTGGAGGCCTTGTGGGTGATCTCCAATCGCTCGCCTTCGGTGGCGAACAGCACGGTGTGATCACCCACTACATCTCCACCACGAACGGTAGCGAAACCAATCGTGTCACGCGCACGCGCGCCGGTATGACCTTCCCGACCGTAGACCGCGACCTTCGACAAATCACGACCTAGCGCATCGGCAATCGCCTCACCCATGCGCAGCGCGGTACCCGATGGCGCATCGATCTTGTGACGGTGATGGGTTTCAATGATCTCGATATCCGCCTCATCTCCCAGCACGCGCGCCGCCAGGTCCAGCAACTTGAGCGAAAGATTCACGCCCACGCTGAAATTGGCCGCGAACACCACAGGAATATCCCTGCCCGCCTCCACCAGGAGCTGTTTCTGCTCGGCACTGAGGCCCGTGGTGCCAATCACCATGGCCTTGCCCGCCTTGCGGCAGAACGCCAGGTTTTTCAGCATCACGTCCGGCAGCGTGAAGTCGATCAGTACGTCGAACTCGTCAGCCACCTGCTCCAGATTGCCGGACAGCGACACACCGATGCGCCCCAGCGAGGCCAACTCACCGGCATCCGCACCGATCAGCGTACTGCCCGGACGAACGATTGCTGCAGTCAGCCCCGACGCCGGCGAGCGCTGCTGCACCGCTTCGACCAACGTCTTGCCCATGCGCCCGGCAGCGCCCATCACGGCTATACGTCGCATACTCATTCCTTACAGGTCGCCGAAAAAGCGCTTCACGCCATCGAAGAAGCCCGTGGTCTTGGGCGAGTGGGAGTCGTCGCCTTCCAGCGAGCTGCGGAATTCCTCCAGCAGCTCACGTTGACGGCGGCCCAGATTGACCGGAGTCTCTACCGCAACACGGCACATCAGGTCGCCCGCACCGCCACCGCGCACCGGCGCAACGCCTTTGCCACGAATACGGAACTGCTTGCCGGTCTGGGTGCCTTCCGGGATCTTGAGCTTCACGCGACCATCGAGCGTCGGAATTTCCAACTCGCCGCCCAACGCCGCATCCACAAAGCTGATCGGCACTTCACAGAACAGGTGCTTGCCATCGCGTTGGAAGATCGAGTGCTCGCGCACACTGATCACCACGTACAGGTCGCCCGTAGGCCCGCCCTGGGCACCCGCCTCGCCTTCGCCCGACAGACGAATGCGGTCACCGGTATCCACACCTGCCGGTACTTTCACCGAAAGGGTCTTGTACTCTTCGACACGCCCTTCGCCGTGGCAGGAATCACACGGATCAGAAATGATCTTGCCCTGACCATGGCAACGTGGGCAGGTCTGCTGCACCGAGAAGAAACCCTGCTGCATGCGCACCTGGCCAATGCCGCCACAGGTCGGGCAGGTAATCGGCGAGGAGCCCTTCTTGGCACCCGAACCATCGCACGGCTTGCAGTTGACCAGCGTCGGCACACGAATATTGACGCTGGTACCACGCACGGCCTCCTCAAGATTCAGCTCAAGGGTGTAGCGCAGGTCGCTGCCACGCTGGGCGCCACCGCGCTGACCACCCCGGCCACCGCCAAAGAAGTCACTGAACACATCACCGAAAATATCGGAGAAATTCTGCCCGCCAAAGCCGGCACCGCCGCCGCCCATGCTTGGGTCGACGCCTGCATGACCATACTGGTCGTAGGCTGCACGCTTGTTGGGGTCAGACAGACATTCATAGGCCTCATTGGCCTCCTTGAACATCTCTTCGGATTCTTTGCTGTCCGGATTACGGTCCGGGTGATGCTTCATCGCCAGGCGACGGTAGGCCTTTTTCAGGTCCGCCTCGCTGGAGCCACGCTCCACGCCCAACACTTCGTAATAGTCACGCTTTGCCATAAGTCTTTGCACTCTTAAGGACGTTCGGCCAGACCCTCCTGAGCCCCGCCAAACTCGTTGAGCCCCAATACAGGCCCGGACCCAACTCACGTCAATTCAACGATCCTGGTCATTACTGCTTTTTAGCCAGGCAGCCGGCCAAAAGCGCGGTATTTATTGCTCGGAAAGCAGGAGCATTCCCGATCACACCGCCAGCATCCGAACGCTGTCGCATGCTGTAAAAATTTGCATACCCCAGACACGCCAACGCGGGAGCAAGCTCCCGCGCGGCGACATCCTACCAGTCACCGCTGGAAAGCGGTCAACCGGGCGACCTGTTACTTCTGGTCTTTGACTTCTTCGAACTCGGCATCAACCACGTCATCGTGCTTGGCTTCAGGCTCTGCCTGCTGCGCAGCACCCTCGGCCGGCTGACCTTGTTCGGCGTACATTTTCTGAGCAACCGGCGCGGAGACTTTCGACAGTTCCTCGACCTTCGCTTCGATGGCAGCCTTGTCGTCACCTTTAACGGCAGCTTCCAGGGCAACCACGGCAGCTTCGATCGCGGCCTTCTCTTCAGCGGTCACTTTGTCGCCAGCGTCAGCGATCATCTTGCGAGTCGAGTGAACCAGCGCGTCACCCTGGTTACGGGCACCGGCCAGTTCTTCGAACTTCTTGTCCGCTTCAGCGTTGGTTTCAGCATCACGAATCATCTGTTGAATTTCTTCATCAGACAGACCGGAGTTGGCCTTGATGGTGATCTTCTGCTCTTTACCGGTGGCCTTGTCTTTCGCGCCGACGTGCAGGATGCCGTTGGCGTCGATGTCAAAGGTCACTTCGATTTGCGGCACGCCGCGTGGTGCTGGTGGAATCTCGGCCAGGTCGAACTTGCCCAGGGACTTGTTCTGCGCAGCCTGCTTACGCTCACCTTGCAGCACGTGAATGGTCACGGCGCCCTGGTTGTCATCGGCAGTCGAGAACACCTGGGATTTCTTGGTAGGAATCGTGGTGTTTTTCTCGATCAGCGCGGTCATCACGCCGCCCATGGTTTCGATACCCAGGGTCAGCGGGCTGACGTCCAGCAGCAACACGTCTTTAACGTCACCCGCCAATACCGCGCCCTGGATGGCAGCACCCATGGCAACAGCTTCGTCCGGGTTCACGTCTTTACGTGCTTCCTTGCCGAAGAACTCGGTCACCAGCTTCTGCACCAGTGGCATACGGGTCTGACCGCCGACGAGGATGACGTCGTTGATCGCGCCCACATCGATGCCGGAATCTTTCAGCGCAATGCGGCAAGGTTCGATGGTGCGTTGAACCAGGTCTTCAACCAGAGCTTCGAGCTTGGAGCGCGAGATTTTCACGTTCAAGTGCTTTGGACCGGTAGCATCTGCAGTGATGTAAGGCAGGTTCACATCGGTCGACTGCGAGGAAGACAGTTCGATCTTGGCCTTCTCGGCCGCCTCTTTCAGGCGCTGCATGGCCAGCGGGTCACCTTTGAGGTTCATGCCGCTTTCTTTCTTGAATTCGTCAACGAGGTAGTCGATCAGACGAATGTCAAAGTCTTCACCACCCAGGAAGGTGTCGCCGTTGGTGGCCAACACTTCGAACTGGTGCTCGCCGTCCACTTCCGCGATCTCGATCACGGAGACGTCGAAGGTACCGCCACCCAGGTCATAAACGATCACGGTGTGATCGCCCTTGGCCTTGTCCATGCCGTAAGCCAGAGCGGCTGCGGTGGGCTCGTTGATGATACGTTTAACGTCCAGGCCCGCGATGCGGCCGGCGTCTTTGGTCGCCTGACGCTGGCTGTCGTTGAAGTAGGCCGGAACGGTGATCACCGCTTCGGTGACTGTTTCGCCCAGGTAATCTTCGGCAGTCTTCTTCATCTTTTTCAAGATTTCAGCCGAGATTTGCGGCGGCGACATTTTCTGGCCGTTCACTTCAACCCAGGCGTCACCGTTGTCAGCCTTGGCGATTTTGTACGGGACCATCTTGATGTCTTTCTGCACGACTTCTTCGTCGAACTTTCGACCGATCAGACGCTTCACCGCGTACAGGGTGTTGTGCGGGTTGGTCACAGCCTGACGCTTGGCCGACTGACCCACCAGAATTTCGCCATCGTTGGCGTAAGCGATGATCGACGGCGTGGTACGCGCGCCTTCGGCGTTTTCGATAACTTTAGCTACGCCGTTTTCCAGCACGGAGACGCAGGAGTTGGTGGTCCCCAGGTCGATACCGATAATTTTGCCCATGATTTACTCTCCCGAAACTTGAATTTGGATGCCGCAGCAGTGGTGGCTAACTGCGGTAGCACTTAAACGCTTGACTTATAAATGGGGGCCTTGCGGCGGATTTCAAGCCTGCTCATCAATAGAAGGTGCAGCCGGTGCCGGTGCCTTGCTGACCACCACCATTGCCGGGCGCAGCAAGCGACCGTTAAGTTGGTAACCCTTCTGGAACACCTTCAACACACTGTTAGGCTCCAGGTCATGGCTTTCCTGCATGGCCATGGCTTGGTGATGTTCGGCGTTGAACGGCTCGCCGCCTTGCGGATCGATCGCCTCCAGTTGATAACGCTTCAGGGTGTCCTGGAACATTTTCAGGGTCAGCTCAATACCTTCGCGCATCGGGCGGATGTTTTCGTCGTCCGGGTTGGACAATTCGAGCCCACGCTCCAGGCTGTCGATGATCGGCAGCAGATCATTGGCGAATTTTTCCAGCGCGAATTTATGTGCCTTTTCCACATCCTGCTCGGCGCGGCGGCGGACGTTCTGCAGATCGGCAGCAACACGCAGAGACTGGTCCTGCGCGGCGACCAATTGCTCTTCGAGCACTTGCACACGAGTCGCCAGTTCATCGCCGACAGCCGAATTGGCGTCTGGCGCTTGCGTATCCTGCGTCTGTTCGTCAGCCATAGATTTCTCCTTTCAAAATCATGCGCGAACTCAACTCGCGCTTCTGTTCCGGTATATGGGGCCACAATTTTCAGGTTCAAGAGCGCGTTCGTTACCAAAAGTCTTTCGCGCACTCACACACACTTCCTGCGTATTCATTCTGCATTGCGCTAAAAAAAATGATTGACCAAGCAAATCGAGCTAAGCGGGAGGATTGTCAGCCCTGAATAAAACACTGTATAAATAACCATACCTAAAGCCTGGGAGCGGCCGTCATGCTCGTGCACCTGTCCGTACATAACTACGCCATCGTTGAACACCTGGATCTCGAACTGGATCGCGGGATGAGCGTAATCACAGGCGAAACCGGCGCCGGCAAGTCGATCATGCTCGACGCCCTGGGCCTCACACTCGGCGACCGTGCCGACAGTGGCGTGGTGCGCCCCGGTGCAGACAAGGCCGACATATTGGCTACCTTCGACCTGGCGGACATCCCCGAGGCCGAAACCTGGCTGGCCGAGCGCGACTTGAACCATGAAGGCCCCTGCATCCTGCGCAGGGTCATCACTGCCGAAGGGCGTTCGCGCGGCTATATCAATGGCACGCCCTGCCCCCTCGGCGACTTGAAGGCCCTGGGCGAATTGCTGATCGATATCCACAGTCAGCATGAACATCAGTCGCTGCTGAAAACCGACACCCATCGCCGGCTGCTCGACGAATACGCAGGCGCCACGGAACTGGCGCGTCAGGTCCAACTGGCCGCCCAGCGCTGGCGCCAGACCCGCCAGGAGCTGGAGCGCCTCTCAAATTCCGGCGACGAGCAACGTGCTCGCCACCAGTTGCTCAGCTATCAACTTGAAGAACTGGAAAGCCTGAGTCTTGGCGAAAGCGAACTGGAACAGCTGGAACAGGAACACAAAAACCTCACGAACGCCGAGACCCTGTTGGGCATATGCCGCCAGGTGGTCGAGCAATGCAGCGAGAGTGATTCGGGTAACGTACTGAATGCACTCACGGCCAGCCTCAATCGGCTTTCCAGCGTAAACAACGCATCCGGCTCGCTGAGCGAAGCCACTACCCTGCTCACCAGTGCGCAGATCCAGGTCGAGGAAGCCGTGGGCGAACTCAACCGCTTCCTCGACCACTTCGATGCCGACCCTGCACGCCTGCAGCAAATCGAAGAACGCCTGGACACTATCTATACCCTGGCGCGCAAACATCGCATCCAGCCCAGTGAAGTGGCTGCGATGCAGCAGAAACTGATGGATGAAATCGAAACACTGAACGCCAATGATGAATCCATAGAGCGGCTGGGCGATGAACTCGCTTCGTTCGCCCGGCATTATCAGGAAAAGGCCAGGGAGCTGAGCGAGCTTCGCCAGCAGGCATCCACCCGCCTGGCCGGTGCAGTGGAACAAGAGATCCAGCGACTGGGCATGCCGGGCGGCCGCTTCGTGATCGAGCTTCGCGCCAATGCCAACAACGAACTGCAGCCTCACGGCCTGGAACAGGTGGAACTGCTGGTCAGCGCCAACCCTGGGCAACCGCTCAAGGCTCTGGCAAAAGTGGCGTCCGGTGGTGAGTTGTCACGCATCAGCCTGGCGATCCAGGTCATCACCGCACAAACGTCACGCGTACCGACGCTGGTGTTCGACGAAGTAGACGTGGGGATTGGCGGCCCAACTGCAGAAATTGTCGGCCAGTTGTTGCGTCGGCTTGGAGATCGCGGCCAGGTGCTGACCGTGACTCACTTGCCGCAAGTGGCAGCCCAGGGCCATCAGCATTTGTTTGTGCATAAAGTCCGAGGCAGTGATGCGACCCATACGGCCGTGTCCAAGCTGAACAAGTCCGAGCGCGTGGAGGAAGTGGCGCGAATGCTCGGCGGCATCGACTTGACCAAGGAGTCTCTGGCTCACGCGAAGAAAATGGTGGTAGCGGCCAAGGCTTGAGTTGAGTCTCTTCTCCCTCCTATAGAAAGCATGAAGGCGACCCTGGGGTCGCCTTCTATCGTTTTGCAGAGCGAATCTGCAACGACTTTTACTTTTTCTTACGTATGTAGAGCACGAGATTGTGGTCAACCAAATCGAAGCCATGCTCCTCAGCGATCTTGTGCTGAAGGGCTTCGATTTCCGGACTGGTGAACTCGATAACCTCATTGGTATCCAGGTCAACCATGTGGTCGTGATGACCACCGTCAGCCAGTTCGAACACTGCATGACCGCCGTCGAAATTATGGCGAACCACCAGCCCTGCGGCTTCAAACTGGGTCAGCACACGGTAAACCGTGGCCAGGCCTACGTCCTCGTTAGACTCCATCAGCGCCTTGTAGACATCCTCGGCACTCATGTGGCGCTGCTCAGCAGAATCGAGCATTTGTAGAATCTTGACTCGAGGCAGAGTCACTTTGAGACCGGCTTTGCGTAGTTCGCTATTTTCAACCATGGTTAGCTTTCTCGCGGATGCTGCTTCGCAGCTTCTCTTAATACGGGTATGATCGGCGTTTACGTTGTCCCAGCCAAGATAGTGGAAGTCGCCCACCGATGCAAAACACCAAGCTCTTGCTAACCAGTTTCACCTTTGTGGGACTGCTCGCACTCGCCGGTTGTTCATTCCCCGGGGTTTACAAAATCGACATCCAGCAGGGCAATGTCGTCACGCAGGACATGATAGACCAGTTACGCCCCGGAATGACCCGACGGCAAGTACGGTTTATCATGGGTAACCCCCTGCTGACCGACACTTTCCATGCCGATCGCTGGGATTATCTGTACAGCCTTCAACCGGGTGGCGGTGAACGCCAGCAGGAACGCGTCAGCGTCATTTTCAATGGCAATGATCAGCTCGTCAGCCTTTCCGGTGACTTCATGCCTGGCGTAAGCCGTGATGAAGCCCTGCTTGGCAAGGACACCGGCACTGCACCTGTGCCTGCTCCCGCGCAGCAAAGTGAGCAGCCCAAGTCCGAAGTACCGGCCAAGCCTGGCTCTTTGCTGGACAAGATCCAGAAAGACGTCGACGGTGTGGAAACTGTTCCAGTCCCGTCGCCACAGCCTCTGGACACCAGCCCGCAGTAAGTTAGCGGCGCTCGATAAAAAGCCCGGCATGCCGGGCTTTTTGTTGCCTGCCAATTGGCAAGCCTAGTCGTTTCTCTGTCTGGCCAGCGCAGCCTTGGCCGCGCGCAGCCTGCGCACTTCCTTGGGATCTGCCAGCAGCGGGCGATAAATCTCGATGCGGTCACCCGACTGCACAGGGCGAGTCTCGGCATCCGTCACCACCTTGCCAAAAATCCCCAACGGGCAATCGGCAAGCTCCACTTCAGGAAATTGCGCAGCCATTCCCGACGCCTGCACGGCTGCCCGCAGACAAGTACCGACCGGCACGCTTACAGCCAATAAAACCTGGCATTCGGCGGTGGCATACACCACTTCAATCTCAACCATGCAGTTGCTTGGCTCGTTCACAGAAGGCGTCGACCAACGTATTCGCTGCCTGATTGAACAGCGGCCCCAACGTCGCCCGCACAATCGGCCCGGCGTAATCAAAGGACAGATCCAGGCTGATCTTGCAGGCCTTCTCGGTCAATGCCTTGAATACCCACACGCCATGCAACTGCGTAAAAGGGCCTTCCTGCAGATTCATTTCGATGGATTTGCCAGGCACCAGGATATTGCGCGTGACAAAGTGCTGGCTAAGGCCGCCCTTGGCGACGCCAACACTGGCAACCATGTACTCGTCACTGCCTTCCAGCACTTCAGCGGTCGAGCACCAGGGTAGAAATTCCGGGTAACGCGCCACGTCGTTGACCAGGTCATAGAGCGCCTGCGCCGGATAAGGCAGCAGGGCCGAACGTTGAATATGCGTCGTCATGTGAGCGTTATTTCCACTGCTGAGACAAACATCGCGAAAAAAACAGCCCAATCCGCGAGAGAAAAAAACCAAAGAACTGCCCGCATTGTCCGGGATTCGCTCAACACGCTCAAGCACGCAGCTTGACCGTAGCCGACACGCTCGCAACTCCCTATAATGCCGCCCCTATGGCTAAACAAAAGAAACACCCTACAGGGACCATCGCGCAAAATAAAAAGGCGCGACACGATTACTTCATCGAACACCGTTTCGAGGCTGGTCTGGTCCTGGCCGGCTGGGAAGTAAAAAGTCTGCGCGCCAGCAAGCTGCAGTTGGTTGACAGCTATGTGCTGCTCAAGGATGGCGAGGCGTGGCTGCTCGGCAGTCATATTACCCCGCTGACCACCGCGAGCACCCACGTGATTGCCGACCCGGTACGCACACGCAAGCTGTTGCTCAACGCCCGCGAACTGGAAAAGCTCGCCGCTGCCGTGCAACAGAAAGGCTATGCCTGCATTTGCCTGTCCTGGTACTGGAGCAAGCACCTGGTCAAGTGCGAGATTGCGCTGGGCAAGGGTAAAAAGGAATACGACAAGCGCGACACCGAACGTGAGCGCGATTCCAATCGCGAGCTGCATCGCGCCGTACGCAACAAAGGCAAGGAAGACTAACCTTGTCACGGCGTAGCCCCGGGAACCTCCCGTGGCTACATGCCCTCGCCTCCCACAGACCTCCTCCCGATACAGCTCCCGATAACGCCAGCTCACACTTACCGGTTCACCAGTATGCTGATGACCTGCGCGTAACAGGATAGGAATCGACACCGGACAGCGTCTCCGGCGTCTGCTGTTTCTGGAGGATCGATGAGTCTGCCTACTGCTTTCCTGAGCGATGTCGCACAACTGATCCCGAAAGATCGGCGTTTCGACGATCCACTTTCAACGCTCGCCTTCGGTACCGATGCCAGTTTTTACCGACTGATCCCACACCTGGTCATCCGCGTCGAGTCGGAAGACGAAGTGGTCGCGCTGCTGCAATGGGCGCAACGCGATGGCGTACCCGTGACATTCCGCGCAGCGGGAACCAGCCTGTCCGGGCAGGCCATCAGCGATTCGGTACTGATCGTCCTGGGCGACAATTGGAACGGCCGCGAAATTCGCGGGCAAGGCCTGCAAATCCGCCTGCAGCCAGGCGTAATCGGTGCCCAGGCCAATGCCTGGCTCGCCCCGTTCGGGCGCAAGATCGGGCCGGATCCGGCGTCAATCAATGCCTGCAAAATCGGCGGCATCGTCGCCAACAACGCCAGCGGCATGTGCTGCGGTACGGCGCAGAACACTTATCACACCCTCGCCGGCATTCGCCTGGTGTTGGCCGATGGCAGCCGCCTGGACACCGAAGACGCGGCAAGCGTCACGGTATTTCGCAATCGGCACGGCGCGCTGCTTGAACGCTTGGCGACACTCGGTCGCCAGACGCGGGCGAATGCCGAATTGGCCGCACGCATCCGCCATAAATACCGTCTGAAAAACACCACCGGCCTGTCACTCAACGCCCTGGTGGATTTTGATGACCCACTGGAGATCCTCAGCCACTTGCTGGTGGGCTCCGAAGGCACCCTGGGGTTTATCAGTGCCGTGACCTACAACACGGTGGTCGACCATCCGAACAAAGCCTCGGCGCTGATCGTATTCCCGAATGTCGAGACCTGCTGCAACGCCGTAACCGCCCTGAAAACCCAGCCAGTTTCCGCCGTGGAACTGCTGGACCGACGCAGCCTGCGCTCCGTGCAAAACAAGCCAGGCATGCCCGAATTCGTACAGCACCTATCGGAAACAGCCTGCGCCCTATTGATTGAATCCCGCGCGGCGTCGCCGTCATTACTCCGTGAGCAACTGGCGCTGATCATGAAGGCCCTGGCCTCCTTTGCGGTGGAGAAGCAGGTCGACTTCACTGAAGACCCCGTGGCAAACGCCCGGCTGTGGGCGATCCGCAAAGACACCTTCCCCGCCGTCGGGGCGGCGCGCAAGACCGGCACCACCGTCATCATCGAAGACGTGACCTTCCCGGTCGAGCAACTGGCCATCGGCGTAAACCGTCTGATCGCGCTGTTCGACAAACATCACTACGACGAAGCCATCCTGTTCGGACACGCCCTGGAGGGCAATCTGCACTTCGTGTTCACCCAAGGCTTCAACAGCGCGGAAGAAATCACACGCTATCAAGCGTTCATGGATGACGTGGCGCAGTTGGTGGCCGTGGAATTCGGAGGCTCGTTGAAGGCCGAACACGGCACCGGCCGCAACATGGCGCCATTCGTCGAACTGGAATGGGGCAGCGAGGCCTATCAACTGATGTGGCAGCTCAAGCGCCTGCTCGACCCCAACGGCATCCTCAACCCGGATGTAGTGCTCAGCGAAGACCCGCAAATCCATCTCAAGCACTTCAAGCCCCTGCCGGCTGCCGACGAGCTTGTGGATAAGTGTATCGAGTGCGGGTTTTGCGAGCCGGTGTGCCCGTCGAATGGCCTGACCCTGAGCCCGCGTCAGCGCATCGTGATCTGGCGTGACATCCAGGCCAGGAAACGCGCGGGCGTGGATACCGCCGAACTCGAAGCCGCCTACCAGTACCAGGGCATCGACACCTGCGCCGCCACCGGGCTGTGCGCCCAGCGCTGCCCTGTAGGCATCAATACCGGTGACCTGATGAAAAAGCTGCGCAGCCGGGACGCCGACCGCAGGAAAACTGCCGAATGGCTCGCCACCCATTTCGCTACTGTGCTGCAAGGCATGCGATTCACCCTACATGTCGCCAACGGCGCGCGCATGCTATTGGGCGCCCCGCGCCTGGCAAAGTTGTCGGCGCAGATGACCAGGTTGTCCAAGGGACAGGTTCCGCAGTGGACCACTGCCATGCCGCAACCGGAAAAAGCCATTCGTTTCAGCCCTACAGTCACCGACGGACGTCCGCGCGTTGTCTATCTCGCCGCTTGCGTCTCACGCGCGATGGGCCCGGCGGCCACAGATAACGAGCAAATGTCGCTGTACGACAAAACCCGCAGCCTGCTGGAAAAAGCCGGTTACCAAGTCGTCATCCCCGACAACCTCGACAGCCTGTGCTGTGGCCAACCCTTCGCCTCCAAAGGCTACGCCGAACAGGCCGATCACAAGCGCCAGGAACTGATCGGCGCCCTGCTCCAGGCCAGCCGTGGCGGCCTCGATCCGATCTACTGCGACACCAGCCCCTGCACCCTGCGCCTGGTGCAAGACCTGGGCGAAACACGTCTGGACCTCTACGACCCCGTACGATTTATCCGCACCCACCTGATGGACCGCCTCGACTTCACACCTCAGCAAGCGCCAATCGCCGTGCACGTCACCTGCAGCACTCAACACCTGGGCGAAAGCCAGGCACTGATCGACCTTGCCCGACGCTGCGCCAACACCGTGGTCATTCCGGAAGGTATCCACTGCTGCGGTTTCGCCGGCGACAAAGGCTTCACCACGCCGGAACTCAACGCCCACGCCCTGCGCTCACTCAAGACGGCGGTGCACTCTTGCAGTGAAGGCATTTCCACCAGCCGCACCTGCGAAATCGGCCTGAGCCAACAGGGCGGCATCGATTACCACGGGTTGGTGTACCTCGTTGACCGCGTCACAAAAGCACGCACATATTAAACCCGCAAAAAAACAGAACCCCTGCGCACTGGCGTAGTCATCTGCATAGGCCTCGACGAACGAGGCTCATCAGTGATGTCGCTGGCCGCCGTTCAACGCCAGCAGCGTCGAGCCCTTTTGCGCAAGGAGATACCCCATGAAGCGTTCCGCTCTTGCTGGCTTGTTTGTTACCGCTGCGATGCTGGCGTCCCCTGTGTTCGCCGCGGGTAATGACAAAGACCTGTGCCAGATCAACCTCGACAAAATCAACAACGGCAAAGCATTGCTCGCCACCGACACCAGCGGCAAAAGCGGCGAAATCGACACCGCCGTCTCCCAGGCCAAGGCGGCTCATGCAGCTGGCGATGACAAGAAGTGCATCGAGATCAGCGCCAAGGCTCTGCAGGACCTGCAAAACAGCGACAAAGGCGGTCAGTAAGCGAGAGGCCAACCTTCGGGTTGGCCTTCCGTGACGATTTGACGTAGACTGCACAGGCTTGTCACTCACTAAGAAACAACGAGTTACAAGCACGGGGCCGTTTAGGATTCGACGCCGGTCGCGAAACTTTAGGTGCATGCCGAGTTGGTAACAGAACTCGTAAATCCACTGTTGCAACTTCTTATAGTTGCCAATGACGAAAACTACGGCCAGGAATTCGCTCTCGCTGCGTAAGCAGCCTTAGCCCTGAGCTTCTGGTACCTTCGGGTCCAGCAATCACCAGGGGATGTCTGTAAACCCAAAGTGATTGTCATATAGAACAGAATCGCCGTGCAGTACGTTGTGGACGAAGCGGCTAAAACTTACACAACTCGCCCAAAGCACCCTGCCCTTCGGGTCGCTGAGGGTTAACTTAATAGAAACGGCTACGCATGTAGTACCGACAGCGGAGTACTGGCGGACGGGGGTTCAAATCCCCCCGGCTCCACCACTTCAACATCTAAAGACGTCCAAGGGCGTCTTTTTTTGTGCCTGAAATCCAGTAAATACGGGGCTTTAGGGTCTATTAGCGTCCATGGACGTCCGGCACAATCCACGCCACGTGGTATTCCAAGCCTTTCATTGATAATTTTTGCAATACCAATTGATGTCATCGAATACCTCATGTGCGCCCAAGCCTCCCGCCTCTCTGACCGCCAGCTCAAAGCGGTAAAGCCGAAGACAAGGACTACGTCCTCAGCGATGGAGACGGTTTACAGCTGCGCGTTAGGGTCAATGGCACTTCAAAAAAAGACGTCCCCCAGACGTCTTTTTTATACCCGCAACCTCCCCTACCCCCTCCCCCTACGCTCAAACGCCGCCAACACCGTCCGCTCCGACTGCACCAAATACCCCTCCAGCATCACCACCGCATCCCCCGCACGCCCTTCCTCCACACACCGAAGTATCGAAGCATTCATGTCCAGAAACGGCAGGTGCAAAAACTGCGGATCATTAAGCAAGCCAAACGCCAGCCGCAACTCAGCCGAGATTTGTCCATAAAACACCAGCAGGCGCGGGCTGTCGGCGAGTTCGACGATGGCGGTGTGGAACGCCATGTTGGCCGTGCCCACTGCCACCCAATCCTTGGCTTCGCGTGCGCGTGCGCCGGCTTCGACGGCTTGCTGCATGTGCAGGGCGCCGGGGTGTTGGGGGTAGCCTTGGGCGATGGCCTTGCATTCGATGAAGCGGCGCACGCGGTAGATGTCGATGATCGAGGCCATGTCGGGCGCTGCGACCGTGACGCCGCGGTTGGGTTCGTGTTTGAGCAGGCCTTCGCGGGTCAGCACTCTGAACGCTTCCCTCAGGGTGTTGCGCGAGATATCCAGAGTCTCGGCCAGTGCGGCTTCGGACAGGCGTTGGCCGGGCACGAGTTCGCCTTCGACCAGCATTCTGCGTATTTCCTGGGTGATGGATTCTCCCAGCGTGCGAGGAAGAGTGGGAGGTGCGTCGTTCATAAGAAATCCAAGGTAGGAATAACCGCGCGGTTATTCCATCAGAGCTGGGTGCAAGGCACAAGGATGACGCAGGGAGCGTGCTTCATTAAGTAGCAGCTCGCGGGCTTTGGGTAACAATTGAGTGCACATGAATCATTCATCAACAACAGATTGTTCAACAATAAACCCTTTATCAACCAACACTTAGGTGCCGATTCATGGCTTCTGGCACACACATTGCTCAGTCGAGGTATCTCTCACCGTAGGAACGATGCCGTGACACAGACCCCTCAAGCGTTCACCAAAGACCGGCGCGCCTCTCTGGTGGCGGCGATTTTCATGATGGCGACGTCGGCCATCGGGCCGGGCTTTCTGACGCAGACGGCGACGTTCACGGCGACCCTCGGCGCGGCGTTTGCGTTCGGCATTCTGGCCTCGATCCTGATCGACTTCGTGGTGCAGTTGAACGTCTGGCGCATCGTGTCGCTGACGCGGATGCGCGCAGCGGACCTGGCCAACGCGGCAATCCCCGGAAGTGGCTACCTGCTGACATTGCTGGTGCTGTCCGGCGGCCTGGTGTTCATGCTGGGCAATATCGCCGGTGCCGGCCTGGGCTTGAATGCGTTGACCGGCCTGGACCCCAAATGGGGCGGGGCGTTGAGTGCGCTGCTTGCCATCGCGATTTTCTCTTCCCATCGCGCCGGCATTGCCATGGACCGCATCATGATGGCGCTGGGCATTCTCAAGGTGTGCCTGATCCTGTTCGCCGCCTTTGCCACCCATCCGCCGTTGGGCGAAGCCCTGCGTCAATCGGTGTGGCCTGACTTCATCGACTTCGCCGCCATCACCACCATCGTCGGTGGCACGGTCGGCGGCTACATCACCTATGCTGGCGCGCACCGGCTGCTCGACCGGGGCACGGTGGGTGTGGAAAACATTGAAGCGGTTTCCAGGGCAGCGCTGACCGGCATTCTGGTCACGGGCGTGGCGCGTTATGTGCTGTTCCTGGCGATTCTCGGGGTGGTGGCCAGTGGCGTCGTCATCGATGTGTCCGGCCAGGGCGCCAACCCAGCGGCCCAGGCGTTCCATGCGGCGGCGGGTAATATCGGCATGATGATGTTCGGCCTGGTGCTGTGGGCGGCGGGGATCAGCAGCGTGATCGGCGCTTCGTACACATCAATGTCGTTTATCACGGTGTTTTCAAAACGCATCACCGAGCGCGTGCGTCACCTGGCGACCGTCGTGTTCATTGTCATTTCGCTGGCTGTTTATCTGATGCTGGGCAAACCACCGCCGGCGCTGCTGGTGTTCGCCGGCGGCTTCAACGGGCTGATCCTGCCGCTGGGCCTGAGCATCTTCATGTACGTGGGCTGGCGCCGCTCCGATCTCATGGACGGCTACCACTATCCTCGCTGGTTGCTGGTGCTGGGTATCCTCACCTGTCTGCTGTCGTGGTTCATGGCCTACAAGTCGGCGGGTGCCATCTTTGCCTTTATCGGCGCGGCCTGATTTAACCGGAGGTTACTTTTGATGCGTGCAATTGATCTTAACAGCGACCTGGGAGAGAGCTTCGGCGCCTGGAGCATGGGCGACGACAGCGCGATGCTCGATGTGGTGACCAGCGCCAACGTCGCCTGCGGTTTTCATGCCGGCGACCCGGCCGGCATCCTGCGCACCCTGCAAGCCGCCGCCGGCAAAAACGTCACCATTGGCGCCCATGTGGCCTACCCGGACAAGGTCGGCTTCGGTCGCCGCAACATGGACCTGGCCAGCGATGAACTGACCGCCGACGTGATCTACCAGATCGGTGCGCTTCAAGGTTTGGCCAGGGCTGCGGGCACGTCGGTGCGCTACGTAAAACCCCACGGCGCGTTGTACAACACCATTGCCCACGACCGTCGCCAGGCGCTGGCGGTGATCGCCGCCATCCGCGCCATCGATCCCACGCTGATACTGGTGGCCCTGGCCGGTTCCACGCTGATCCAATGGGCGCGCGACGAGGGCTTGCAGTGTGTCGCCGAAGCCTTCGCCGACCGGGCCTACACGCCGCAAGGCACGCTGGTGTCGCGACGTGAACCGGGCGCGGTGCTGCACGATCCGAAACAGGTGGCGCAACGCATGCTGCGCCTGGTCGAAGACGGCACCATTGAAGCCATTGATGGCACGCGCACCCGCATCGAGGCCGACTCCATCTGCGTGCATGGCGATAGCCCAGCAGCGGTGGACATGGCGCGCGAACTGCGCCGAGTGCTGGAGCAGGCCAACCTGTCCGTGCGGCCGTTTGCGGGAGATCGCCCATGAATGCCTTCGCCCGCGCCCGCGAGGCGGCCATTGACGCTGCCCGGCAAGCCCGTCAAACCTACCGTGACGGGCTGATAACCCCTACGGCCGGGATTGCCCCGGGCATGACCCAGGCCAACCTGATCGCCCTGCCGCGCGAATGGGCCTACGACTTTCTGCTGTACGCCCAGCGCAATCCCAAAGCCTGTCCGGTCCTCGACGTCAGCGACGCGGGCAGTCCAAGCACGCTGCTGGCGCAAGGCGCAGACCTGCGCACCGACCTGCCGCTGTACCGCATCTGGCGGGACGGAAAAATGGTCGACGAAGTCAGCGACGCCACCCAGGCCTGGGCCGAGCACGACGACATGGTGGCGTTCCTGATCGGTTGCAGCTTCACCTTTGAAACCGCCCTGCAGGAAGCGGGCATCGAAGTGCGGCACATCGCCGATGGCTGCAACGTGCCGATGTACCGCACCCACCGCGCCTGTCGCCCGGCGGGACGCCTGCACGGTGAAATGGTTGTGTCCATGCGCCCGATCCCGCCGGATCGGGTGGCCGAGGCCAGCGCAATCTCCGCGCGCTATCCCGCCGTCCACGGCGCCCCGGTGCACATCGGCGAGCCTGCACTGCTGGGCATCCAGGACCTGAGCCGACCCGACTTTGGCGACGCAGTGCGCATCGAGCCTGGCGAGGTGCCGGTGTTCTGGGCCTGCGGCGTGACGCCCCAGGCGGCGGTGGCGGCGTCGGGTGTGCCTTTTGCGATCACCCACGCGCCCGGCCATATGTTCATCACCGATGTGCCTGACAGCACTTACCACGTCTAGGAGTTTCCCGTGCGCTTTCTACCGGTCAACCTGGACACCCTGCTCGTCGAATTGAACGACCTCGACCAAACCCTGGCCCTGTTCGACGCCCTGATGGCGGAGCCGATTGCCGGCGTCGAAGAAATCGTGCCCGCCGCGCGAACGCTGCTGATCCAGTTTCGTCCCAGCGCCATCGAGCGCCAGGCGCTGGTCGAGCGTATCGCCGGCCGGGACCTGAGCCAGCGCCGCGAAGGCGAGCTGCGCCGGGTGGAAATCCCCGTGCACTACAACGGCGAAGACCTCGACGAAGTCGCCACCCTGCTGTGCATCAGCCGCACCGAAGTGATACAGCGCCACACCGCCCATGACTACAGCGTGGCCTTTTGTGGCTTTGCACCGGGTTTTGCCTACCTCACCGGCGGCGCCGGTTTCCAGGTGCCGCGCCGGCAAACCCCGCGCACCCGCATACCGGCGGGCGCCGTGGCCCTGGCCGGAGACTTCAGTGGCGTCTACCCCCAGGCCAGCCCCGGTGGCTGGCAGATCATCGGCGTCACGCCGTTGCAGATGTGGGACCTGAACCGCGCCGAACCGGCCCTGCTGCGCCCTGGCTATAAAGTGCGATTCACCGACGCCGGCCCGCTCCCGGCCGGCGGCTTGCCCGCTACCAGCGCCGCCGCGCGTGCCGCCGCCCCAAGCGGCGCCTGCCTGGAAATCATCAGCCCCGGGTTACACAGCGTGTTGCAGGACATGGGCCGCCCCGGCCAGACTGATCAGGGCGTGTCGCGCTCCGGCGCGCTGGACCTCGGCGCCCTGCGCGCGGCCAACCGCGCCGTGGGCAATCGCTCGGACATGGCCTGCGTGGAATCGGTACTCGGCGGCCTGAGCTTTGTTTGCCACGGCCATGGGGTGATCGCGGTCACTGGCGCGCGCACGCCGATCACCATTACCAGCGCCAGCGGCCTGCAATGGACGGCCGACAACTACCAGCCCATCGAACTGGCCATGGGTGATCGTGTCAGCCTGGGCGCACCGTTGGCGGGGCTGCGCAGCTACCTGGCGATGCGTGGCGGCTTTGACGTCACGCCGGTGCTCGGCAGCCTGTCCACCGACACCCTGGCCCAGGTTGGCCCACCGGCGCTCGCCGTCGGCGACCGCCTGGGCTTTACCCCACGCACCACCGGCACCAGCGTATCGCTGCAGGAAGCGCCGGCCTTCGAACTGCCGACGGCAGCGCACATCGTCACCCTCGACGTGGTGATGGGGCCACGCACTGACTGGTTTACCGAAGACGCCGTGCAGCGCCTGAGCAGTCAGCTGTGGCGCGTCACCTCGCAGTCCAACCGCGTCGGCATTCGCCTGGCCGGAGACATGCCGCTCACCCGCAGCAATCACCAGGAATTGCCCAGCGAAGGCACCGCCGTCGGCGCCATCCAGGTCCCGGCCAGTGGGCAACCGGTGCTGTTCCTGGCCGACCACCCGCTGACCGGCGGCTACCCGGTGATCGCCGCCGTGGCCAGTCACCACCTGGACCTGGCCGGGCAGATACCGATCAATGCGCAGATTCGCTTCAACCCGCTGAGCGCATTCAGCGAAATCCAACCGCGCACAGATGCCTCTTTTTCAACTGCCGATGCGAAGAAAACCCCATGAAAAAATTACTGATCGCCAACCGTGGTGAAATCGCCGTCCGCATCGCCCGCGCCTGCCGTGACTATGGTGTGCAATCGGTTGCGGTGTACGCCGACGCCGACATCGACGCCCTGCACGTGCGTCAGGCCGACGAAGCCTATGCCCTGAACGGCCAGCGCCCGGCAGACACCTACCTGGATATCGAAAAACTCCTGGCCATTGCCAAACGCAGCGGCGCGGATGCCGTGCACCCAGGCTATGGTTTTCTGTCCGAGCGTGCCGACTTCGCCCGCGCGGTGATCAACGCCGGGCTGGTGTGGGTTGGCCCCACCCCCGAGACCATCGACGTGCTGGGCGACAAGGTCGAGGCGCGCAAACTGGCGCAGCAGGTCGGCGCTCCGCTGGTCGCCGGTACGCCAGGCCCGGTCGAAAGCGCGGCCCAAGTGCTGGCGTTTGCCGAGCAGCACGGCCTGCCGATTGCCATCAAGGCCGCCTTTGGCGGTGGCGGGCGCGGCATGAAAGTGGCCTGGCGCCTGGACGAGGTCGCCGAATTGTTCGCCTCGGCCGTGCGCGAAGCCGAAGCGGCGTTCGGCCGTGGTGAGTGTTTCGTCGAGCAGTTCCTCGACCGTCCTCGGCATATCGAAGCGCAAGTCATCGCCGACAAACATGGCAAGGTCGTGGTGGTCGGCACGCGTGACTGCTCGCTGCAACGCCGCAACCAGAAGCTGGTGGAAGAAGCCCCCGCGCCGTTCATCAGCGACGCCCAGCGCGAGCGTATCCATCAGTCGGCCCACGCTATTTGCGCCAAGGCCGGTTACGTCGGCGCCGGCACGGTGGAGTTTCTGCTCAGCCAGGATGGCACGCTGTCGTTTCTGGAGGTCAACACGCGTCTTCAAGTCGAGCACCCGGTCA
Organism: Pseudomonas sp. PvP025; assembly: GCF_017832155.1. Lineage (NCBI taxonomy): Bacteria > Pseudomonadati > Pseudomonadota > Gammaproteobacteria > Pseudomonadales > Pseudomonadaceae > Pseudomonas > Pseudomonas sp. PvP025. The sequence continues at coordinate 3,151,649 of NZ_JAFIBJ010000001.1, forward strand.
CCGAAGAAACCACCGGCGTGGACATTGTGATCGAGCAACTGCGTATCGCCGACGGTTTGCCGTTGTCGTTCAGCGAAACGCCAGTGCCGCGCGGCCACAGCTTTGAATTTCGCATCAACGCCGAAGACCCGGGCAAAGGCTTTTTGCCCACCCCCGGTCACATCAGCGCATTCCAGCCACCCTCCGGCCCCGGCGTGCGCCTGGACAGCGGCGTGGTCACGGGTTCGAGCGTGCCCAGCACCTTCGATTCGATGATGGCCAAGCTGATCGTCAGCGGCGCCACCCGCGAACAGGCCATCGCCCGCGCCCGCCGTGCCCTGGCAGAGTTCAACATCGAAGGCATCGCCTCGGTGCTGCCCTTTCATCGGGCCGTGATGGAGCATGCCGACTTCACCGGCGCCGACCGATTTGCCGTGCACACCCGCTGGATCGAGACCGACTTCGCCGAACAGATCACCCTCGCCCCACGCAGCGCGTTGTCGGCCGACCCCGAGGTGCTGCGCACCTTCGTTGAAATCGACGGCAAGCGCCACGAACTGGGCCTGCCCGCCGCCCTGTTGCGCGGCATCAGCCTCAACGGACCGGCTCCCGCCAGCGCCAGCTCAAGCCCCAGCCAGGCCGCAGATCCACAAGCGGTGCTGACGCCGGTCGCGGGCAACCTGCATGCCTGGGTCGTCGGCGACGGCGACTCGGTCAGCGCCGGCCAAGTGATCGCCGTGGTGGAGGCGATGAAAATGGAAACCTCGATCCTCGCCCCCTGCGCGGGCGATGTTCAGATTGCCGAACAGGCAGGTGCTTATTTCGAGGCTGGCTGCGTGATTGGGCGTATCAAGACAGCCAATTGAGCTGAACGCTTCGCCACAGCTGCACGCGCAACGAGGGATTAGCTCGATTGCCGCGTGCAGCCTGCAGAAAACCGCAGGCAGGACGCGAGCAAAAACCGCACGCTCGTTCACGAATTGTTAAGAAACACCTCCCTATACTTGCCGATTGCCATGTCCGCTCCCCCGAGCGGTCCCCTGCCCCGGTAGCCACACTCCATGACGCGTCCCGTTCCTCTGCTGCTTCTGCTCGTTGGTCTGTTGTTCTTCTTCGCCTTGGGTAACCATGAATTGCAAGGTTCCACCGAGGCCCGTGTGGCCGGGATCGCCATGGCCATGCACCTGGACAACGACTGGGTGGTGCCGCGACTGTTTCAAGAGCCGTTTCTGGAAAAACCGCCCCTGAGCCTGTGGCTCGACGCCGGCGCGATTCGGCTGTTTGGCGCCAGCACCGGGGCGGTGCGTCTGGCGTCGGCGTTTGCCGGGCTGTTCAGTGTGATGCTGTTGTACGGGATGTTGCGCACCTTCGGGCGGCCAAAAACATTGGCGTTCAGCGCGGCGCTGATCCTGGCGACCATGGCCAGTTACTGGGGCAATGTGCGCGGCGTGGGTGAGGATTCATTGCTCAGTCTCGGCGTGACGACCGCGCTGCTGGCGTTTTACCAGGCCGTGCGGCCTGATCGCGAAGGCTCCAGCACGTGGGCCTGGGCGCTGTTCGCGGCCGGAATGGTCATCGCCACCCTGAGCAAGGGCGTGCTGGGCCTGGCGATGCCGGGCATCGTGATCTTTGTGTACCTGGTCAGCATCAGCCTGATGGACAAGCGCCTGAGCATCGGCGACTGGCTCAAGCCGGCGCTGTTTACCCTGTTGGCGTTGGTGCCGCTGGTGATCTGGCTGGGGTTTCTGTTTCAGCGCGATGGGATGCAGGCGGTGGGCGAGGTGCTGTTGACCAACAGTGTCGGTCGCTTCAGCGGCTCGTTTGTCGAAGCCGGGCATTACGAGCCGTTTTACTACTACCTGGTGAAGCTGCCCGAAGCGTTTTTGCCGTGGAATATCCTGGTGTACCTGGGCCTGTGGCACTTTCGCAAAAGCCTGGTGCGCAACCGTTATCGCCTGTTTTTCAGCGTGTGGCTGGTGGCGCAATTTACCTTGCTGACCCTGGCGTCCAGCAAGCGCACGGTGTACCTGATGGCGCTGACGCCGGCCGCCGCCGTGCTGGCCGCCGAATATGTGCGCGTGCTGCTGGCGTGGCTCAAGGAACACAAGCCTACGCTGTACGCGCACCATCGGCGCGTGATCGGCGCGGTGTTTATCCTGGCCATCGCCTGCTACCTCACGGCGGCCTTCTGGTTCGCGCCCAAAGCGGACGTGCGCCACTCGTTCGTGCCGGTGATCAGCGAGATCCAGACCCTGCTGGACCAGGGCAGAAACGTGGTGCTGTTTCAACCCAACGAGCGGATCGCGGGCGCCAGTGTGTTTTACCTGCGGGCTTACCTGCCGATCCTGCAAACCGAAGCGCAATTGCGCAGCTACCTGGCCGCCAAACCCGGCAATGTGGCGCTGCTGGATCGCACCGAGCAACTGCAGGAAAAGGTCACGGTGACCAAACAGATGTCGATCAATCGCCAGCCCTACTACTTCATCGAGCAGTAAGGCCGGCGCGGTGCATCAGTGCTTGGTGAGTTTGTCCAGGTAACCCATGGCGAACGCCGAGACCACGAAGGTCATGTGGATGATCACGTACCACATCAAATGCTGCGGATCGACGTTCTTGGCGTCCATGAAGATGCGCAGCAGGTGGATGGAGGAAATCGCCACGATGGACGCCGCCACTTTCATCTTCAGCGACGAGGAGTCCATGGTGCCCAGCCAGTTGAGCTTTTCCTTGTTGTCATCGATGTCCAGCTGCGAGACAAAGTTCTCGTAGCCGGAAATCATCACCATCACCAGCAGGCCGCCGACCAGGGCCATGTCGATCAGCGACAGCAGCACCAGGATCAGCTCGGACTCGGCCATCGAGAACACGCTCGGCAGCAGGTGGATCACTTCCTGGAAGAATTTCAGCGCCAGCGCCAGCAGGCCCAGGGACAGACCGAAGTAGATCGGCGCCAGCAGCCAGCGCGAGGCGTACATAGCATTTTCGATAAAACGTTCCATTGAATCTCACACAGCGTGGCTAGAAATGGCGGCGAGTATACCAGCCGCTGCCAGCCACCTGTCACCGCGAGAAAACTGACGTGTACGGCATCTGTGAGCGCGTTTATCTGCTAGTGTCGAGCCCATCAAATCGACTCAATGTTGTCGGACAGGAAAACTTGCAATGATGGATGTGCGATCTCCCTTGGCCAGCGTCGGCCTGTGCGCGGCACTGCTGCTGGCCGGCGGCTGTTCTCCCAGCGAAGAGCAGAAGCAGGCCACCCTCGAAGAGAAAACCGCCAAGTTCGAACAGTCCCTCGACGGCATCCAGGACCCCAAGCTGCGCGACGCCATCGCTGACCTGGGCGGTTCGCTGTTGCTGCTCGAGCGCGCGCAAACCAAGCTCGCCAGCAAACCCATCGAGCCCGAGTACGGCGAAGACACCCTGGCCCTGCTCAAGCACTACCCCACGCCGCAGGCGCTGGTCGATACCTACATCAACGGCCTGTTCGTGCTGCGCAGGGCCTCCCATTCGGACTACCTGACAGATTTGCAGCCGGTATTCCCCTTTACGTTCAATGTGCCGGAGCAGTTTCCATTCCCCCACAACCTGGAATGGCAGTCGGTCACCTTGAGCAACAACAAGGTGATTCCGTTCCAGCCGGAATGGTCGGAAACCGATCCCGGCATTCAGTTGAGCCCGAGTAGCTCCAACCTGACCAACCCTGACGACCTGACGGTGACCTACCCGTTTTTCGACGGTATCGAGACCGAAAACAAGAGCCAGCCGCAGCCGGTGAGCCTCAAAGGCGCGGTGGAAGTGGTAGCGCCCGGCAAGGTGCTCAGCTTCGACCTGTCGAAAAAGGACGTCGGTCACACGCGCACCGAAGGCACTGTCAGCGTCAACCTGCTACTGCTTGAAAAGAACTACGCCGAGCTCGAACTCACCAACAGCGCGCCCCTGGCGCCGGAACTGGCGGATGATTCGCCCAATCCGCTGCTGGTCCAGGCACGGGACGTTACCGGGCAGTTTCTGACGCGCTCGGGCTCGATCAACGAAAGTGCTGCGCAAGTGGCGTTCTACGAAAAACAACTGGCCGAGCTGCAAAAGCAAAAAGCCTGGTCACCGGCCCTTGAAAAACAGCTGACCGATGAGCAAAAAGCCTTCGAGCAAAAACAGCACCGGTCTTACGCCAAGGTCTACTTCAATGGCGTGATCGACTCCCTGCAAGTCAATGTGCTGGACTTTTCCACGGTCACCGTCACCCGCAAGGAACTGGACCTGCCGGTCCTGCGGTTTGACAAAAACAGCCTGGAAAAGACCGTGCAAGCCTTGCCGATGCCTGTCACGGTGTACGACGACGGCGCCGCCAGTTGGCTCAAGGACGCGTCGATGACCGAAGACCAGCTGAAAAACAGCGTCACCATCAGCCAGTCCGTCGACGATGCCAGCGCTGCGCATGTGGTGTTCGATCACCCCTTTACCTTCAACGACGACCTGGTGGGCGCCGAGCGCAACAGCAGTGAGGCGCCGGTGACGTTTTTTACCGCCGACGAAAAAGGCGGGCGCGGCGACCCTATCGAGTTGCCCACCGAGGCCTTCGAACTGAACCCGGCGCGCGGCATGCTCACCTACGACCTCAACCTGTTCCCGGAGAACCCGGCGTTCGTGGTGGGCTCGATCCCGCTGTTCCTGGCCACTATCGAAAAAACCACGCTGGATGCGGCCAGGTTGCCCAAGGGCCTGGCGCTCAAGGACAACGCGCTGATCGTCGATCAACAAGCCTTCCCCGCCGACAGCTGGCGCTTCTACGCCAAGGACGCCAGCGGCAATTACCTCAAGGAAATCCTCGGCGTCAGCCACCGCGCCGAGGAATACGGCACGGCGATGTTCGACGTGCATTACTTCTACGGCCAGCCGACCCGCCTGGAAGGCTACCAGCGCACCGACCTGAGCACCGTGCAATACGGCTTCGAGGTCAAGCTGGACAAGCCGGAAAGCAAATAACGCGGCGATTACAGGGCGAGGCGTTCTTGCCTGCGATTGAGTTGGCGCAGATAGGCCTGCAAATGCAGGCCCCATATCGGCGGCTCGCGCCTCTGCACATAGCCTTGCAGCGTGAGGCCGTCGACGATGGTGCCCAGTAGGGTTTCAGCGGCGCAGGCCCCATGAAACGGGCCCTCGGCCTTGATGGCGGACGGCTGCTCGCCGGCCATGCCTGCTGCGAATAACAACATCCACAGCCCGCTGTCCCCCGCGAGCGGGCGCACGGTGCATTCGATACGGGTTTCCAGGCCCAGGCATTGACGGATAAGGCAAAGGTTGCGCGGCATGGCGGCGCCCCTCGGTAGACTGGTTTAACTCAGAATAGAAGAAAACCAAGACAAACCAAGGCTGTAGAGACCAACGGCGATAAACCGTCAATTTAACGTCTCGCAGCAAACTGGAACCTCTGTGGCGAGCGGGCTTGTCGTGGCGAGCGGGCTTGCCCCGCGTTGGGGTGCGAAGCGCCCCCAATCGAGCAAAACGCGGCGTACCTGATACGGCTCAGCGCCTGGCTTTGGGGCTGCTGCGCAGCCCAACGCAGGACAAGCCTGCTCGCCACAGGGAATCTGCGCTTAACTGAACGGCATTAGGGCTTGCCCCCTCTCACACTGGTTACTCAGCGTCAGGTCGGTTTGGCTTCGGCCAGCGCCAACTGCGCCAGCTCCTTCTCCGCTTCTTTCAGGTCTTCCTCGCTGATCATCTCGGCAATCGCGCGCAGACGCTCGACCACCCGCGCATTCACCGTGCCTTCGGGGAATTGCCCTTCGTCGTCGGGCTCGCCGGCGTCCTCGCCCACCAGCAGGCTCAGCGCTTCATCCGCCTGGCGCACCGCGTAGATGTGAAACTGCCCGGCGCGCACGGCCTGCAGCACTTTCTCATCCAGCATCAGCGTGGCCACGTTGGCCTTGGGAATGATCGCACCCTGCTCGCCGGTCAGCCCGCGCGCTTCACAGAGGCGGAAGAAGCCCTCGATCTTCTCGTTGACCCCCCCCACCGCCTGCACTTCACCAAACTGGTTGATCGAGCCGGTGATGGCGAAGCACTGCTTGAGCGGCGTTTTCGACAGCGCAGAGATCAATGTGCACGCCTCGCCCAGGGACGCACTGTCGCCGTCCACATAACCGTAGGACTGCTCCAGCGCAATACTCGCCGAGATCGCCAGCGGGAATTCCTGGGCATAGCGGCTGCCCAGGTAACCGGTGAGGATCATCACGCCCTTGGAGTGAATCGGCTGCCCAAGGTTAACCTCGCGCTCGATGTCGACAATGCCGCTGCCGCCCGGGTACACCGTGGCGGAAATCCGCGCGGGCACACCGAACGCCGAGTCGCCGACTTCCAGCACGGTCAGGCCGTTGCACTTGCCCACGGCAGCGCCGGCGGTGTCGATCAGGATCACCCCGGCGAGCATGTCATCCAGAATCCGCGCCGAGACCCGCCCCGTGCGCGTGGCCTTGGCCTTGAGCGCGCGCTCGATATGCCCGGCATCGGTCATCTCGTCCCCCGCCAGGTGGCGAATGAAATCCGCCTCGCTCACCAACTGAAACAAATCACCGATGCGCGCCGACAGGCGCCCCTGGTGTTCCGCCAGCCGCGCGCTGTAAGTGGCCAGCCGCGCCACGGCATCCGAGGTCAGCGGCGCCATGCCTTCTTCCGACGTGCGGGTTTTGAGCAACTGGGCGAACTGCTCCAGGCTTTCGTCGACCATCGGAATGTCTTCGTCGAAGTCCACCAGCACCCGGAACATCTCCTGGAAGTCCGGATCGGCGTCCTGCAACGCGTAATACAGCTGGCGCGAACCGATGATGATCACTTTGACCTGCAGCGGAATCATCTGCGGGTTGAGGGTCACGGTGGCCAGGCGGCCCAGTTCGCCCAGGGGCGACTCCATCTTCAGTTTGCGCGATTGCAGGGAGCGCTTGAGCGCGTCCCACACGAACGGCTCGCCGAGCATTTTCTCGGCCTCAAGGATCAGGAAACCGCCATTGGCGCGGTGCAGGGCACCCGGACGCAGTTGGCGATACGTGGTGTAGAGCGCGCCCTGGTCGGTGCTGTATTCGATGCGGCCGAACAGGTTGTCGTAGGTCGGATGCGGCTCGAACACCACTGGCGCGCCACCGTTGACCGCATGGCCCACCACCAGGCTCGGGCAGTATTGCTCCTCGAGCAGCTTGCGCGCCTGGGCGTCGGTCTTGGCGTCGTCTACCAGTTGCTCGACCACGGTTTTGAGCAGGTACACCTGCATGGCTTGCAGGTAACCGCAAACACCTGCGTTCTCGGCGTACTTTTCCGACAGCGGCGCGAGCAAAGGTTGCAGGGCCAGGGTGATGGTTTCTTCGTTGAACTGGCGCAGTTGGTTGTTCGACTCACGCTTCCACTGCGGCAGGCTGGCCAGTTCTTCGTTGAGACGCTCTTCCAGCTCGGAGATGTCCGAGTGGAAGCGCTCGCGATCAGCCTCCGGCAACTGCGAGAACTCGGCCTCGTCCAGCGCCTTGCCGTCGAGCATCGGGGTGAAGGCGATGTTGGTGCTGTCGCGGTACAGCGCCACGTCCTTTTCCAGGGCCAGGCGCTCGATCACGTCCAGGGCCTTGTCGTAGCGCTGGTTGAACGCGCGGTCGATGGCGCTTTTGCGCTGTTGATAGGTCGGGTGTTCGAACACCGCCGGGAAGGTTGCCACCAGGTTGTCGACCAACCCGTTGATATCGGCGATGAACGCCGCCGCGCAGCCGCCCGGCAATTCCAGGGCACGCGGTTCGCGCGGCTCGTCGAAGTTATTCACATAGACCCAGTCCGACGGGGTCTGCAGGCGCTTGCCTTCGGCTTTCAGGTAGCGTTTGACGAACGAAAAGCGACCCGTGCCCGGCTCGCCCATGACAAACACGTTGTAACCGGGGCGTGGCATGGCCACACCGAACTGCAAGGCTTCAACCGCACGTTCCTGGCCAAGCACACCGCGAAAGGGCTCCAAATCATTGGTGGTCGAGAAGCTGAACTGTTCAGCGGAGAAAGGGCGAGTCAGCGCTTCGGGCGCTAGACGCAAGCTGGCAGCAACAGGATCAGGCATCGGGCTTCCTTACATCAGGCGGGGCAGATAACGGCATTCTGGCTCCCCCTTGCGCGCTCTGGCAAGGCGAGCCGTAGGGAAAGCATAGACAGCGAGCGCGTCCTGCAAAAAAATCGCGACAACGGCGATTGTTTTATAAAAACCCACGGAACCCTTCGAACGTGCCTAAACTCCAAACTGCGCGGGTTGGACTAATAACTGGCCCCTAGGGCGCGATCAAGCGCCTGAACCCCTTGTCCATTGGTTTGCACACAAAGAGAACAAAGCTATGAAACGGATCCTTCTTGGTACTCTTTTCACCGTCGTCTCCCTCAATGCAATGGCAGAAGCACCAGGCGGCCCGAACTGCGGTTGGGGCAACATGTTGTTCGAAGGCCAGCGCGGCACTCCAGCTCACTTCCTGGCTTCCACCACCAACGGCACCTCGGGTAACGCCACCTTCGGCATGACCTCGGGCACCAACGGTTGCAGCACCAACAGCGCCCTGACCTACGGCGGCAAGTCCTGGATTGCCATGAATGGCATGATGAACGAGCTGTCCGAAGACATGGCCAAGGGCAACGGCGAAGCACTGACCACCTACGCCGTGGTACTGGGCGTGGCGCCAGAAGACCGCGAGCACTTTGCTGCCGTGACCCACGAGCACTTCCAGCAGATCTTCAGCAAGGCTGACGTGACCGCTGACGACGTGCACAACAACACCCTGGCTGTACTGAGAAGTGATTCGCGTCTGGCGAAATACGCTACCCAGGCTTAAGCTCGACCTGCCCGCGCCTCTTGAGGCGCGGGTTTTATTTTTTGGGCCCGCCTCCCCTTTGGGTCTCACTTTTTCCGACTTAAGTAGCCCTTATGCTCAAACGCTTTGCCTGGCTGGCACTCTTCGCCTGCGCCCCGCTGTACGCGGCCCCGCATATTGATGATCAACGTTTGCAGCAACTGGCCAACGATCCGTTCTGGCTATCTCTGGGCCATTACGAAGCCGGCAAGATCAAAGGCTGGCGCAGCTATGTCAGCGACAAAAAATTCTTTCTCGCAGCCGACGGTGCCCACCACCCGGATGCCGAGCTCAAGGCCACCGTTGAAGCGTTGTATGCGCCGGCCAGCCTTGGCGAAAAACACGCCCAATGCGTTTACCCCGCGCGCACCCGCTGGCTCAAGGCGCAGTTGCAACTCAACGACCTGCCTGCGCTGGAGTGCAAGGAATTCACCCAGTGGTTCAAGGACGTCGCGCCCCACAGCGCGGTGATGATCTTCCCGGCGGCGTACCTCAACAGCCCGTCGTCGATGTTCGGCCATACCCTGCTGCGTATCGACCAGGCGGATGTGCAACGGGACAAGACCGCGCTGCTCAGCTACGCGATCAACTTCGGCGCCTACATCGAAGGCTCTGACAACAGCATTCTCTACGCCTGGAAGGGCCTCGCCGGCGGCTACCCCGGCCTGTTCGCCCTGGTGCCGTATCAGGAAAAACTCTCGGAATACCGCAGCCTCGAAAACCGTGACCTGTGGGAATACCGCCTCAACCTCACCGAAGTCGAGACCAGGCGCATGGTCGAGCACGTGTGGGAACTCAAGCAGATCAAGTTCGACTACTTCTTCTTCGATGAAAACTGCTCCTATCGCCTGCTGGAATTGCTGCAAGTGGCGCGCCCCAGCCTGCGCCTGACCGAGCAATTCCCCCTCACCGCCATCCCCACCGACACGGTCAAGGCGGTCAAGGACGCGGGCCTGGTAGAAAAAATCGATTACCGCCCGTCCCGCGAGCGCGAGTTGCTGGAGCGCGCCAAGCCGCTGGACGGCGATGAGCAGCAATGGGTGCTGAAGATCAGTGACGACCAGAAGCAGTTGCAGGCGCCGGGTTTCAAGGCGCTGCCGCGTGACCGCCAGGCGCTGGTCATCGACGCCGCCTACCGCCTGGGCCGCTACCGCGCCAATGGCCTGGAGCGCGACACCGCCCGCTCCCAGCGCAGCTTCGAATTGCTGCGCGCGATCAACCAGAACCCTGCGCCGGACCTGAAAATCACGCCGCCGGGCCTTCCGGAAAACGGCCACGAATCACGCACCTGGCAGGCCGGCATCGGCACCCGAGGCGACAAGGCCTTCGGCGAATACGGCCTGCGCATGGCCTACCATGACCTCAACGACAACGCCGAAGGTTTCCCCTTGGGTGCGCAGATCGAAATCCTGCAGATGAAACTGCGCCAGTACGAAGGCAATCACTGGCAACTGCAGCAACTGGACCTGGCCACCATCCGCTCCCTGACCCCGCGCAACGCCCTGTTGCAACCCTGGTCATGGCAAGTCACCGGTGGCCTGGAGCGCGTGCCGGGCAAACACGACGACGAAACCCTGGTGGCCCACGTCAACGGCGGCGCAGGCGGCACCTGGCAGCTGAGCGACGACATGCTCGGCTTCGCCCTTGGCACCGTGCGCGTGGAACACAACAACGACTTCAGCGAAGCCATCTCCCCCGCCGCCGGCTTCAACACCGGCGTGCTGTGGAAAAACCCGCTGGGCAACCTCAGCCTGGAGGCCAAGGGCGACTTCTTCACCAATGGCGAAGTGCGCCGCAGCATCAGCCTGAACCAGCAGTGGGAGCTGTCCCGCAACCTGGGCCTGCGCCTGAGCGCCCAGCGCGAGTACAGCCACCTGTCGACGCCGGTGAATGAAGTGATGCTGGAAGTGAAGTGGTATCACTACTGACCCACGCCAACCCATAGGGCCTCTGTGGCGAGCGGGCTTGCCCCGCGTTGGGGTGCGAAGCGCCCCCAATCGAGCAAAACGCGGTGTACCTGATACGGCTCAGCACCTGGCTTTGGGGCTGCTGCGCAGCCCAACGCAGGACAAGCCTGCTCGCCACAGGGAATCTGCGCTTAACTGAACGGCATTAGCGCAAGCCCGCTCGCCACGGAGGCTTGCGGCGGTGCTGAAAAATATCGTCGCCCCGTCTTCGCTGACAGAAGAGCTTTGATGCGTAAGGACTACCTGGCTTTTTTCATCTCGCTGTTTCTATCCAGGCTGGCCGATCAGATCCTGCTGTTCATCGTGCCGCTGGTGGTATTCCAGACCACCAACAGTGTCGCCTGGGCAGGGCTGGCCTTCTTCGTCGAATCGCTGCCGCGCTATCTCGCGTTTCCGTTGTGCGGCGCCCTGTGCGACAAATACTCCCCGATAAAAATCCTGCATATCAGCCAGGTCTACCGGGCCTTGCTGTGTGTGCTGGCCGTGGCGCTCCACGCTTTTTTTGGCGGTATCACCTGGGTGGTGGTGCTGTCGGCGCTGTGCGGGGTGCTGACCACGCAAGGCATCATGGCGCGCGAAGTGCTGATGCCGCATATCTTCGAGCACTACAGCTATACCAAAACCCTGTCGTATTCCCAGATCGCCGACCAGACAGGCCTGGTCCTCGGCCCACTGCTGGCGGCACTGATGCTGCAGGTGTGGGCCTGGCACTGGGCAGTGCTGGGGGTCGCCGGGCTGTTTTTGCTGGCGGACCTGAGCATGCTCGCGTGGCAACGCCTGAGCCGCGTGACCCTGGAGGTTTTCGAGCAGCATCAGGGTATCTGGCGGCGACCTCTGCGAATCGCGTTCGCGCATATCCGCCGTCTCACGGAGCTGAAAAAAGTCATCCTGCTGGCCGTAGGCGTGAACCTGATCGTCGGCGTCACCCTGGCCACCTCGGCGGCCATGGTGATCGGCCACTACCGCGCCGGCAAGGACAGCTATGCCGGGCTGCAGGCGGCGGGCGCGGTCACGACGATCGTGATCCTGTTTTTCCTCGCCCGAGTGGCACTGCCTCTGCGGCTGCTGGGCGGTATCGGCTATTCGATGATCGCCACGGGGGCCTTGATCAGCGCGCTGAGCCCGAACCTCGGCGGCTATGTGCTGGGTTTCCTGTTGATTACAGGCTTCGACAAGATGTTCAACGTCTACCTGCGCACCCTCCGGCAACGGGTGATCCCGCCCCAGGACTTCGGCAAGACCGTGGGCGTGATCACCTTGCTGAACAACCTGTCGCAGCCTCTGGCAGGCCTGCTGGTGGCATTGCTTGCGGCGCCGCTGGGCACGCAATCGGTGATCCTGATGTTGGCCGTGCTGGCGACCTTGCTGGGGGTGGGCGTCTGGTGGTGGTTCGCCAAGACACAGCCAGGGAACGTTGGGCACCGATCCAAACCAGATGAAAATTAAACGGTGAGAGGGCCCATCTCACAGCGTTCTCACCCGCCTTTCACGCCGCCCCGACAATTCCCTGACTAGACTTCCTCCCATAAGCCGAGAAACGGCCAGGGAGTACGCCATGTGGCGGTATGCGGTGATGCTGGGCGCGGTGTTGTGGTTGTCGGGTTGCCAAACAACCCATCAGGATCTGCTGGCCAAGGGTTATCCACCGGCGTTTGCCGATGGCTTCGATGATGGCTGCAGCAGCGGACGCCAGGCAGCCGGGGTGATCAGCGGGGAGTTTCGCAAAAATGTCCCGCGCTACCTGAAAGAGCGGGAATACGCCGCAGGCTGGGAAGACGGCTTTCGCCAGTGCAAGGCCATGCGTGAACATGAAGAACTGCGTGACTACAGAGACAATCGCTGGGACTACCGCGAGCGTGCCTGGCAGCGGGAGAAAGACCGCGACGCCGCCAGGGCCTACCGCGCCCAATAGATCGCTCCCACGCAGAACGCGGGAACGATCGTGTGGCGCACAGGGCCCAACCTCCATTGAGGAGAATGTCATGAGCCGAGCTTTTGTAAACGAAGACAACGCCGCCGCCCAGGCTGATCAACCGGTGGAACGTCAGGTCAGCGAGCAGCCCAATCACCTCACCGCGTCCGGTTTGGCGCAGTTGCAGGCCAGGGTTACGCAGTTGCAGGCCGAGCACAGTGCCGAGACGGCCAGGGGCGAACAGGCGGATAAGCAACGCCAGGCTGATCTCGAGCGGGATCTGCGCTACTTCAACCAGCGGGTACACAGCGCTCAGGTCGTTGCACCGGCCACGTCGACCGACAAGGTGCAGATTGGCAGTTGGGTCACCTTCGCCAACGCGCAGGACGAACAGCAGCGCATTCAACTGGTCGGGGAAGACCAGGCCGACGCCAATGCAGGCCTGATCAACTGGGGCTCGCCCCTGGGTCGCGCGCTGCTGGGTGCTCAGGTGGGCGACGAGGTGGTGTGGAAGCGGCCCGTCGGCGATCAGGTGATTGAAGTGTTGCGCATCGAGCCCGACGCTTAGCCCAAGAGGGTGCTGGCAGTTATACCGCTATCGGGAGCAAGCCCCCTCCCACAGGGGAATGCATTCCAGCTGTGGGAGGGGGCTTGCTCCCGATTAAGTCACCTCGGTATTCCTGAAAAAACGCAAAAAAAACGGAGCCCGAAGGCTCCGTTCTTACAAACAACCCGCCTGAATCAGGCCAGTTTCTTGTGCCGCACCCGGTGCGGCTGCGCCGCCGCATCGCCGAGGCGCTTTTTACGGTCTGCTTCGTACTCGGTGTAGTTGCCTTCGAAGAACACCGCTTGCGAGTCGTCTTCGTACGCCAGGATGTGAGTCGCGACGCGGTCAAGGAACCACCGATCGTGAGAGATCACAATGGCGGCGCCCGGGAAGTCCAGCAGGGCTTCTTCCAGGGAACGCAGGGTTTCAACGTCGAGGTCGTTGGACGGTTCGTCGAGCAGCAACACGTTGCCGCCTTCTTTCAGGGTCAGGGCCAGGTGCAGACGACCGCGCTCACCACCGGACAGGTCCTTGACGAACTTCTGCTGGTCGCCGCCCTTGAAGTTGAAACGGCCCACATAAGTGCGCGACGGGATTTCATAGTTGCCGATGCGGATCTGGTCGGAACCGTCGGACACCTGTTGGAACACCGTCTTGCTGCCGTCGAGGTCGTCGCGGCTCTGATCGACACAGGCAAGCTGCACGGTTTCGCCGATCTCGATGCTGCCCGAATCCGGGGTTTCCTTGCCCATCAGCATGCGGAACAGGGTGGATTTACCCGCACCGTTGCCGCCGATAACGCCGACGATTGCGCCTTTTGGCATGGAGAACGACAGGTTGTCGATCAGCACGCGGTCGCCGTAGCCTTTGCAGACGTTCTTGAACTCGATGACCTTGTCACCCAGGCGCGGGCCGGCCGGGATGTAGATCTCGTTGGTTTCGCTGCGCTTCTGGAATTCCTGCGACTGCATTTCTTCGAAGCGTTGCAGACGTGCCTTGGATTTGGACTGGCGGGCCTTGGCGCCTTTGCGCACCCATTCCAGTTCTTCCTTCATGGCCTTTTCGTGGGCCGATTGCTGCTTGGATTCGGCGGCCAGACGGTCGGACTTGGCTTCCAGCCAACCGGAGTAGTTGCCCTCGTAAGGGATACCGGCGCCACGGTCGAGCTCGAGGATCCAGCCGGCGACGTTGTCGAGGAAGTAACGGTCGTGCGTGATCGCAACCACGGTGCCCGGGAAATCGTGCAGGAAATGCTCCAGCCAGGCGACGGAATCGGCGTCCAGGTGGTTGGTCGGTTCGTCGAGCAGCAGCATGTCGGGGGCCGACAGCAGCAGGCGGCAGAGGGCCACGCGGCGTTTTTCACCACCGGAGAGGAATTCGACCTTGGCGTCCCATGCCGGCAGGCGCAGCGCGTCGGCGGCGACTTCCAGCTGGCGCTCCAGGTTGTGACCGTCGCTGGCCTGCAGGATGGCTTCGAGCTTGGCCTGTTCGGCGGCGAGCTTGTCGAAGTCGGCGTCTTCTTCTGCGTAAGCGGCGTAGACCTCGTCCAGGCGCGCCTGGGCGTTCTTGATCACGCTGACGGCCTCTTCGACCACTTCACGCACGGTCTTGGTCGGGTCCAGGATCGGCTCTTGCGGCAGGTAACCGATGTTCAGTTCCGGCATCGGGCGCGCTTCGCCTTCGAATTCGGTGTCGACGCCGGCCATGATTTTCAGCAGGGTGGATTTACCCGAGCCGTTGAGGCCGAGCACGCCGATCTTGGCGCCGGGGAAGAAGGACAGCGAAATGTTTTTCAGGATTTCCCGCTTCGGCGGAACAACTTTTCCCAGCCGATGCATGGTGAAGACGTATTGAGCCATGGTGAACCTAGCGTCAGTGACTGATGAATTGAGCGGGCGAAGCCCGTGCCAGGCCATGCGCGGCGCGGGCCTTTGACTATGATCAATGCCAGCGAGCGGAAAAAGCCTGAATGTCTGGGGCTGGAACGCCCCCGCGTAACCGGCAAAGCTACCTGAATGCGCCTGGTCAGTCCAGCCAGGCCAGGGCTGGCACTTTGCCACAAGTCAAGGCATGCTAGCCGCCCTCCGGGCGTCAGGCTTATAGTGCACGCCGCGCCAGTCCGCCAAACCGCAGGATCACAGCTTGTCCAACGTCACGCCGCCCTCGCCCCTGCGCGCCGCCCATCTGGCACCGGGAGCGCCCCTGCACGGCACCCTCAAAGGCGCATTGGCGACCCTTGTGCTGATGCTGCTCGCGCTGCTGTTCTGGCAGTTGCTTGACCAATTGCAGCAAAACCAGAAAAACCAGCAGCAATACACCATCGACTACAGCGCCGACTTGGCCGAGCAGATCAGTCTGAATATGGCCCTGAGCGCGAAAATCGCGTTGAACCTGCTGCCCATGGTCGAGCCCCCGCGTGACAACGAACAGCAACAAGCCCTGATGCGCAGCCTGCAACGCTCGCTGCCCGAGCTGCGCAGCCTCGCCCTGCTCGCCCCCAGCGGCGCGATCATCAGCGACAGCGCCACCGACAGCCAGGACAGCGCCTGGCTTGAAGAGCTGGTGCAACGCAGCCACGGCCAGTCCTATTACCTGAGCAACAACCAAGACGGCAGTCTTATCTACCTGCTGCTGCACCAGCCCAGCGGCGGCTCGCGGATGTACTGGGCGCTGCGCCTGGCGCCCGACTACCTGACCAACCTCACCCGCCAGGACGGCCAGGGTCAGCGGCCGATGTGGGCCATCGAAAACCGCATCAACCATCAGGTGGTCAGCCGTGAAGGCGGTATGTCGGCGCAAGGGGTCAACAACCTGACCACCGACGAACTGAACAAAAGCGTGCTGATCACGCCGTTGAGCAAAAGCGACTGGCAGTTGCGCGGCCTGTTCGACCGCAGCGCGGTGCTTGAGGAACTGCTGCCGGCGTTTATCGGCAAATGCCTGCTGGGCCTGGCATTTTCGCTGATTCCGGTGATCGTGCTGCTGAACATGCGTCGGCGCCAACGCCAGGTGAATGAAGGCCGGCGCCGCTATCAGGATATTTTCGAAGGCACCGGCGTGGCCCTGTGCGTGCTCGACCTGTCGAGCCTCAAGGCGTTCTTCGACAAGGCACAGTTGCACAGTCGCGAGCAACTGCACGCCTGGCTGCAGGACAATCCCGAGGCGCGCGGGCAATTGCTCAAAGGGCTGCGGATCACCGAGGTCAACCAGGTGGCCGTGCGCTTATTGAATGTCAGCTCCTGCGATCAGGCCTGGGAGCGCCTGCTCGATGACTCACCGCACAACGCCACCTCGATTGGCTACCAGGTGCTCGAAGCGGTGCTGACCCAGCAAAAACAGCTGGAGCTGGAGATCCAGCTCAACGATGTCGCCGGCAACCCGCAATACCTGTGGCTGGTGATGCGCCTGCCGGAACAGTTGGACGACTTCAAGGCGGTGATCCTCAGTATCAATGACATCACCAGCCGCAAGCTGATCGAGTTGTCGCTGGTGGAACGCGAAAGCTTCTGGTCGGACGTGGTGCGCACCGTGCCGGACCACCTGTATGTGCAGGACGTGATCAGCCAGCGCATGATCTTCAGCAACCATCACCTCGGCCATACCCTGGGCTACAGCAAGCCCGAACTTACGCAGATGGGCGAGTATTTCTGGGAGATCCTGCTGCACCCCGAAGACGCCGAGCATTATCAGGATCAGCGCCAGCAGCAGCGCGAGGTCGGCTATTCGACCCAGTTGCACTGCCAACTGCGTTTTCGCCATCGCAACAACCAATGGCGGCGTTTCGATATCCGCGAACAGGCCCTGGCCCGCGACAACAGCGCCCAGGTGACGCGCATCATTGGCGTGGCCAAAGACATTACCGACCAGATCGAAGCCAGCGAATCCCTGCGTGACAGCGAACAGCGCTACCGCATGCTGGCCGAGAGCATCAGTGACGTGATCTGCTCCACCGACAGCCAAATGGCCCTCAATTACATCAGCCCCTCGGTCAATGCGGTGCTGGGTTATGACGTGGAGTGGGTGTTCAAGCACGGCTGGCAATCGATCATCGCCAACCCGCAGCAACTGACCGGCATCAGCGCGCTGTTCGAACAGGTCAACCGCGCGGCGGGCGATCCGCTGGCGCTGGCGGCGCTGCGCGATGAAACCCACACGCAACTGTTCCTGTTCGACTGCCTGCGCGCCGATGGGCGCAAAGTGCCGATCGAGATGCGCCTGGTGCTGGTGTGGGACGAACACGGCGCCTTCGAGGGCATCCTCGGCGTGGGCCGCGATATCAGCCAGCAACGCCGCGCCGAGAAAGACCTGCGCATGGCGGCCACGGTATTCGAACATTCCACCTCGGCGATCCTGATCACCGACCCGGCCGGTTATATCGTGCAGGCCAACGAGGCGTTCAGCCGGGTCAGCGGCTATGCGGTGACGGATGTGCTCGACCAGTTGCCGAACATGCTCACCGTGGATGAACAACAGGAAGCCCACCTGCGCTACGTGCTCAAGCAGTTGCACCAGCACAGCACCTGGGAAGGCGAAGTGTGGCTCAAGCGGCGCAACGGTGAGCATTATCCGGCCTGGGTAGGGATTACCGCCGTGTTCGACGACGAAGGCGACCTGGCCAGCTATGTGTGCTTTTTCAGCGATATCAGCGAACGCAAGGCCAGCGAACAGCGCATCCACCGCCTGGCGTATTACGACGCCCTGACCCACCTGCCCAACCGCACGCTGTTTCAGGACCGCCTGCACACCGCGCTGCAGTCGGCCGAGCGGCAGAAGTCGTGGGTGGTGCTGATGTTCCTCGACCTCGACCGTTTCAAGCCGATCAACGACTCACTCGGGCATGCCGCCGGCGACCGCATGCTCAAGGAAATGGCCACGCGCCTGCTGGGCTGCGTGGCCGAGGACGATACCGTGGCGCGCATGGGCGGCGACGAGTTCACCTTGCTCCTGCAACCGAGGGGCAGTCGCGAACTGGCGCTGAACCGGGCGATCAATGTGGCCGAGCAAATCCTCGCCAGCCTGGTCAAACCCTTTGTGCTCGAGGGCCGCGAGTTCTTCGTGACCGCCAGTATCGGCATTGCCTTGAGCCCGCAGGACGGCAATGAGCTGAGCCAGTTGATGAAAAATGCCGACACCGCGATGTATCACGCCAAGGAACGTGGCAAGAACAACTTCCAGTTCTACCAGGCCGACATGAACGCCAGCGCCCTGGAGCGCCTGGAGTTGGAAAGCGACCTGCGCCATGCACTGGAGCAGGACGAGTTCGTGCTTTATTACCAGCCGCAGTTCAGCGGCGACGGCAAACGCCTGACCGGCGCCGAGGCGCTGCTGCGCTGGCGTCACCCGCGCCGTGGGCTGGTGCCGCCGGGAGACTTCATTCCGGTGCTGGAAGAGCTGGGGCTGGTGGTGGACGTGGGCGACTGGGTGCTCAGCGAGGCCTGTCGCCAGTTGAAAACCTGGCACCAGAACAAGGTGCGCGTGCCGAAAGTCTCGGTGAACATCTCGGCGCGGCAGTTCTCCGATGGCCAATTGGGCACGCGCATCGCCACCATCCTCAAGGACACAGGCCTGCCGCCGGCGTGCCTGGAGCTGGAGCTGACCGAAAGCATCCTGATGCGCGAGGTCAACGAAGCCATGCAGATCCTCGCCAGCCTGAAAAACCTGGGCCTGAGCATTGCGGTGGACGATTTCGGCACCGGCTATTCTTCGCTCAATTACCTCAAGCAGTTCCCCATCGACGTGCTGAAGATCGACCGCACCTTCGTCGACGGCCTGCCGTCCGGCGAGCAGGACGCGCAGATTGCCCGCGCCATTATCGCCATGGCCCACAGCCTGAACCTGGCGGTGATCGCCGAAGGCGTGGAGACCCACGAGCAGTTGGACTTCCTCCGGGAGCACGGTTGCGACGAGGTGCAGGGGTATCTGTTTGGACGGCCGATGCCGGCGAACCGGTTCGAGGCGCAGTTCAGCAATGAGGCGCTGTTCCTGTTCGACTGAACGCTTACCTGTAGCGAGCGGGCTTGTCGTGGCGAGCGGGCTTGCCCCGCGTTGGGCTGCGTAGCAGACCCAAAACCTGACTTATGTTTCTATCTGAAAAACCGCGTCGACTGTCTCAGGGCCGCTTCGCGCCCCAACGCGGGGCAAGCCCGCTCGCCACAACAAGCTCGCTCGCCACAGCATGCCAGCTCGCCACAGCAATCCCGCTCGCCAAAAGGCACCCCTTGCCCCTAAGTGAATCCCGCTTGTCCGCGACATGATGTCCTTTCATATGCCATCCAAAACCCGTTGGGTTAGAATGCCCTCCTTTTCTGCCCCCGATCCTTGAGGACTGCCATGTTCAGCCGTGATTTGACTATTGCCAAGTACGACGCCGATCTCTTCGCCGCCATGGAGCAAGAAGCCGTGCGCCAGGAAGAGCACATCGAGCTGATCGCTTCGGAAAACTACACCAGCCCTGCGGTGATGGAAGCTCAAGGTTCGGTACTGACCAACAAGTACGCCGAAGGCTACCCGGGCAAGCGCTACTACGGTGGCTGCGAATACGTCGACGTGGTTGAGCAGCTTGCCATCGACCGCGCCAAGGAACTGTTCGGCGCCGATTACGCCAACGTCCAGCCACACGCCGGTTCCCAGGCCAACAGCGCGGTGTACCTGGCCCTGCTGCAAGGCGGCGACACCATCCTGGGCATGAGCCTGGCCCACGGCGGTCACCTGACCCACGGCGCCAGCGTGTCCTCCTCCGGCAAGCTGTACAACGCCGTTCAATACGGTATCGACGCCAACGGCTTGATCGACTACGACGAAGTCGAGCGCCTGGCCGTTGAGCACAAGCCGAAAATGATCGTGGCCGGCTTCTCTGCCTACTCGCAGATCCTCGACTTCCCGCGTTTCCGCGCCATCGCCGACAAGGTCGGTGCTTACCTGTTCGTCGACATGGCCCACGTGGCCGGTCTGGTCGCCGCTGGCGTCTACCCGAACCCGGTGCCTTACGCTGACGTGGTCACCACCACCACCCACAAAACCCTGCGCGGTCCACGTGGCGGCCTGATCCTGGCGCGCGCCAATGCCGAGATCGAGAAGAAGCTGAACTCCGCGGTATTCCCGGGCGCCCAGGGCGGCCCGCTGGAGCACGTGATCGCGGCCAAGGCGATCTGCTTCAAGGAAGCCTTGCAGCCTGAGTTCAAGACCTACCAGCAGCAAGTGGTGAAAAACGCCAAGGCCATGGCCGGCGTATTCATCGAGCGTGGGTTTGACGTGGTGTCCGGCGGTACCGAGAACCACCTGTTCCTGCTGTCGCTGATCAAGCAGGACATTTCCGGCAAGGACGCTGACGCTGCGCTGGGCAAAGCCTTCATCACCGTGAACAAGAACTCCGTGCCGAACGACCCACGTTCGCCGTTCGTCACCTCCGGCCTGCGCTTCGGCACCCCGGCAGTGACCACCCGTGGCTTCAAGGAAGCCGAGTGCAAGGAACTGGCCGGCTGGATCTGCGACATCCTGGCTGACCTGAACAACGAAGCAGTGATTGATTCTGTTCGTGAGAAGGTCAAGGCCATCTGCAAGAAGCTGCCGGTGTACGGCGCCTGATTGCAGTTGCTTGAACAAGAAGCCCGGCTCTAGAGCCGGGCTTTTTTATGCCAATTCCAAATTTGAAATACATTTGATTGCATTTCAAGTCAGTCAGGTCAGGGTTGGTAGACGCGCGCAAAGCCTTCGCGGATTTTGTCTTCCGGCAACTCATCGGCAATAAACACAATCACACTTTCCCGCGCTTCACCTTCGGCCCATTCGGTATCCCAATCGAAGCCGTACAACTTCAGCACGCCCTGGAACACCATGCGCCGGTCTTCCCCGGTAATGTTGAGCACGCCCTTGTAGCGCAGCAGTTGCTTGCCGTGGTCTTCGAGCAGCTCGTTCATGAACTCACTGAGCCGGTCGATATCCAGCGGCTGATCGGTGCGCAGCACCAGGCTGGAAATACGATCGATGGACGGCGCCTTGCTTACCGGGCGCAGGCTCATGCCGGCGTTGAGATTGAAACCGCGCACATCGAGCAATTCAGCCAGGTCGATGTTGCCGTGGTCCACCACGCGAATCGGCGCGCGCCGGTTGATGCGGGTCAGGCGCTCGCTGAGGGCGTCGAACGTGGCGTCGTCCACCAGGTCACGCTTGCTCACCAGCAGGCGGTCGGCAAAGCCGATCTGCGCCTGGGCGATGGTCTGGGTCAGGTGGTGCTCGGCGTGGGCCGCGTCCACCAGGGTGATGATCCCGTCGAGGATGTAGCGCTCGCGCAAGTCCTCGTCGATGAAGAAGGTCTGGGCCACGGGCGCGGGGTCGGCAAGGCCGGTGCACTCGATCACCAGGCGGTCGAAGGCGATCTCGCCACTGTCCAGACGTTCGAGCAGCAGGTAGAGGGCTTTGGTCAGGTCGGTGTGAATGGTGCAGCACACGCAGCCGTTGGACAGGGTCATGACTTGCACGGGTTCGGCGCCCAACAGCTGGGTATCGATGCCGGCATCGCTGAATTCGTTTTCGATCACGGCGATTTTAAGACCGTGCTCGGCCTTGAGCAGGTGGCGCAGCAAGGTGGTCTTGCCGGCGCCGAGGAAACCGCTGAGAACGGTTACCGGAATGGGAGAGGACAAAGACAGTTCTCCTTATAACTGAAGGAACATAAAACAAATGTGGGAGGGGGCTTGCTCCCGATAGCAGTGTGTCAGGCACTTGTGTATCACTGACACACCGCTATCGGGAGCAAGCCCCCTCCCACAAGGGATCATCGCCATCCCGAGGTTATCGGGCTAGCAGCACTTGGGCCCACCCTTGCCGCCGTATCGCGCCTCCTGGCGTTCACGGAAGAACGCCTTGTAGTCCATCATCGGCTTGTCCGGGTGTTTGGTTTGCATATGCTCGACGTAGGTGTCGTAGTCGGGCATGCCGACCATCAGGCGTGCGGCCTGACCGAGGTATTTACCGAGGCGACTGATGTCATTGAACATGTTTGCAATCCTCGGTTATGCGTCCGGTACGGCCTGGAATGGCGCTTCTTTATCCGTACGTTCCTTGTTGCCCCAGGCCGCTACGCCAACCTTGAGCGCATAGAACAGGATGCTGAACACCACGAACAGGAACAGCACCGTCAGCGTTGCGTTGGTGTAGGCGTTCCAGATCACGTGCTGCATCTGGTCGACGCTCTTCGCCGGCGCGAGGATCTGACCATTGGCCAGGGCATCGCTGTACTTCTTCGCCAGGGACAGGAAACCGATTGCAGGGTTGGCGTCGAACAGCTTGATGAAGCCTGCGGTGGTGGTGCAGATCAGCAGCCATATCGCCGGCACCATGGTCACCCAGATGTAGCGTTGGCGTTTCATTTTGATCAGCACCACGGTGGCGAGCATCAGCGCGATACCGGCCAGCATCTGGTTGGAGATACCGAACAGCGGCCACAAGGTGTTGATGCCACCCAACGGGTCGATCACGCCCTGGTACAGCAGGTAGCCCCACATCGCCACGCAGCCTGCGGTGGCGATCAGGTTGGCGGTCCAGGATTCGGTGCGTTTGAGCGCCGGCACGAAGGAGCCCAGCAGGTCCTGCAGCATGAAGCGCCCGGCACGGGTGCCGGCGTCCACTGCGGTCAGGATGAACAGCGCTTCGAACAGGATCGCAAAGTGGTACCAGAACGCCATGGTGTTTTCACCCGGCAGCACACTGTGCAGGATCTGCGCGATCCCCACGGCCAGGGTCGGTGCACCGCCGGCACGCGCCAGGATGGTGGTTTCACCGATGTCATGGGCCACGGCCGACAACGCCTCGGGGGTGATTGCAAAACCCCAGCTGCTGACGGTCTGCGCCACGGTCACCACGTCGGTGCCGACAATCGCGGCCGGGCTGTTCATGGCGAAGTACACGCCCGGCTCGATCACCGACGCGGCAACCATCGCCATGATGGCCACGAACGACTCCATCAGCATGCCGCCGTACCCGATGTAACGGGCGTGGCTTTCGCTGGCGAGCAGCTTGGGCGTGGTGCCCGAGGAAATCAGCGCGTGGAACCCCGAAACCGCGCCACAGGCGATGGTGATGAACAGGAACGGGAACAGACCGCCCTTCCACACCGGGCCGGTGCCGTCGATGAACTGGGTGAGTGCCGGCATTTTCAGGTCGGGCATGGTCACCAGGATGCCGATGGCCAGCGCAATGATGGTGCCGATCTTGAGGAACGTGGACAGGTAGTCACGTGGCGCGAGGATCAGCCACACCGGCAGCACCGCTGCCACAAACCCGTAGCCGATCAGCATCCAGGTGATCTGGATACCGGTAAAGGTAAAGGCCTTGGCCCAGACCGGGTCAGCGGCAATCTGCCCGCCCAGCCAGATCGAACCGAGCAGCAACAGCACGCCGATGATCGAGATCTCGCCGATGCGGCCGGGGCGGATGTAGCGCATGTAGATGCCCATGAACATCGCAATCGGGATGGTCGCCATCACCGTGAAGATGCCCCACGGGCTCTCGGCCAGGGCCTTGACCACGATCAGCGCCAGCACCGCGAGGATGATGATCATGATCAGGAAGCAACCGAACAGCGCGATGGTGCCGGGAATGCGGCCCATCTCTTCGCGCACCATGTCGCCCAGAGAGCGGCCGTTACGGCGGGTGGACAGGAACAGGACCATGAAGTCCTGCACCGCACCGGCCAGTACCACGCCGGCAATCAGCCACAGTGTGCCGGGCAGATAGCCCATCTGCGCCGCCAGCACCGGGCCGACCAACGGGCCTGCACCGGCAATCGCCGCAAAGTGGTGCCCGAAGAGGATGTGTTTGTTGGTCGGCACATAGTCCAGACCGTCGTTGTTGACCACTGCGGGCGTGGCCCGACGTGGATCGAGTTGCATCACGTTGTTAGCGATGAACAGACTGTAATAACGGTACGCGACCAGATAGATGGCCACGGCCGCGACCACAATCCACAAGGCGTTGATCGCCTCGCCGCGGCGCAAGGCCACTACGCCCAGGGCGCATGCTCCTACAACTGCCAGCACCAGCCAGGGCAGGTGGCGTAGCAGGCTATTATTATTTTTCATTTTTATATTCCAGCCAGGGTGGACAGAAAGACAGCCATTCGGAGTTTAGCGCTCCTTGCCCTAAAGGCCACCCCCCACGTTGGTCTAGAGCCTTGCGATGGCAAAAAAAATGCAGGCGCTGCCGAAAAATCGGCAGCCACCCCAGATTGTTTTACTGTGTGGCTGATTACTCGAACAAGGCATCCAGCGCCTGCTCCAGGCGTGTCACCCCGATAATCTGTATGCCCTGCGGCGATTCCTTCGGTGCGTTGCCCTTGGGCACGATCGCCCGCTTGAAGCCATGCTTGGCCGCCTCCTTCAAGCGCTCCTGCCCACTGGGCACCGGCCGCACTTCGCCCGACAGGCCAACCTCGCCAAACACCAGCAAGTCATGGGGCAACGGCCGGTTGCGCAGGCTGGACATCACCGCCGCCATCAAGGCCAGGTCGGAAGCGGTCTCCAGCACCTTGACCCCGCCCACCACGTTGAGGAACACGTCCTGGTCGTGGGTGGGGATACCGCCGTGACGGTGCAGCACCGCGAGCAGCATTGCCAGACGGTTCTGGTCCAGGCCGAGGGTGACGCGGCGCGGGTTGGCCAGGTGACTGTCGTCCACCAGCGCCTGCACTTCCACCAGCATCGGCCGGGTGCCTTCCCAGGTTGCCATGACCACGCTGCCCGGGACTTCCTCCTGGGCGCGCGTGAGAAAAATCGCCGAGGGATTGGAGACTTCCTTGAGCCCGCGGTCTGTCATGGCGAACACGCCCAATTCGTTGACGGCGCCGAAGCGGTTCTTCACCGCCCGCAGCAGACGCAGGCGGCCGTCGGACTCCCCTTCGAAATACAGCACGGTATCGACCATGTGTTCCAACACCCGCGGCCCGGCCAATGCGCCCTCCTTGGTCACATGGCCCACCAGGAAGATCGCCGTGCCGCTCTGCTTGGCATAGCGCACCAGCAGCGCCGCGCTCTCGCGCACCTGGGACACGCCGCCCGGCGCCGATTGCAGTTGTTCGGTAAAAATCGTCTGGATCGAGTCGATCACCATCACCTTGGGCTTTTCGATACGGGCGGTGGCGATGATGCTTTCGATGCAGGTTTCGGTCATCACCCGCAGTTGGTCCTGGGGCAGACCGAGACGGCGGGCGCGCATGGCCACTTGCTGCTGGGATTCCTCACCGGTGACGTACAGCGCCGGCATGCGGCTGGCGATGCTGCACAGGGTTTGCAACAGGATCGTCGATTTACCGATGCCGGGGTCGCCGCCGATCAGCACCACCGAACCGTCCACCAGCCCGCCGCCGAGGACGCGGTCGAGTTCGCCGGAGGCGGTGGAGAAACGCGGAATCTCTTCGACGCTGACTTCGGCCAGGGTCTTGATCTGCGCCTGCTGCCCGGTCCAGCCGGCCCGACCGGTGGGGGCCGCAGCGCCGCCGCTCTCGATCATGGTTTCCGTAAGGGTGTTCCACGCACCGCACTCGGTGCACTGGCCGGCCCACTTGGGAAAGGTCGCGCCGCACTCGGTGCAGCCGTACATGCGCTTGGCCTTTGCCATTTGAGAACCTCCAACCGAAAAACCGCGATGATAGCTCAGCGCGAGGCCGGGGTCCGGATTTCACCGCTGGCCAAGCGTGCCGCGCTGTTGCCGACCGGGTCCTGCGCATTGAGATCGGCGCCCTTGGCCTTCAGCGCGTCGAGCAGTTCGACGCGTTTGAACAGCCCGGCGTACATCGCCGCCGTCTGCCCGGCGCCATTGCGCTGGTCGGGGTTGCAGTCGGTGGCCAGCAGGCGCTGGGCGATTTTCAGCTCGCCTTTGAAGATCGCCCCCATCAGCGCGGTGTTGCCGCGTTTGTCCTGCACACAGGCATCGGCACCGGCCGCCAGCAGGCGCTCAACGTAGGCGCTTTCGCCGTGATAGGCGGCGAGGATCAACGCGGTGTAGCCCTTGTCGTCCTGGGTGTTGAGCGCGTAGCCCGACTCGATGAAGGTGTTGAGCATGTCAAGATCGCCACGGCGGGCGGCGTCGAAGTAATAGTCCTGAAGCTGCGCCTTGAGCGCGACCGGGTCAGGCGATTCGGCATGGGCGCCAAAGGCCAGCATGGCAATCAGTAAACCGATGGAAATACGCATAGTGTTCTCCAAAGGGTCGGCGCCCTGGGGGCGCCGACCACAGCCTGCGGGTCAGTCTTTGAGTTTTTCCGCCAGCGCCTTCACGCGGGCCAGGTCACCCTTGGCGACCTTGGTCACGCCGGTGCCGTACTCCGGGTCCGCCTTGTAGAGGAACGAGAGGATGATGTGCTTGCTCTCGTCATCGGTAGTGGCCAGCGAGCCACCGAAGTTGTCGATCAGGTCCTGGCGCTCTTTGGGGGTGTAGGAGCGATACAGGTCGCCGGCCTGCTTGAAGTTCTGCTCGCGCTGGATCTTCGCCTGCTGGGTACTGCCGGTCAGGGCCGACTGGCTGTAACGCGCGGCTTGCGGCTCTTCGCGATTTTCCAGACGGCTTGGCTGGTAGTTCACGCCGCTGGTGGTTTTGCCGCTGTTGAGGGTACCGTCCTGATTACCGTTGTTGACGGTTACGCGTGGCGCGTTGATCGGCAATTGCAAGGCGTTGGCGCCCAGGCGGTACATCTGGGTGTCGGCATAGGAGAACACCCGACCTTGCAGCAGACGGTCTTCCGAAGGCTCGATGCCCGGCACCAGGTTGGCCGGGGCCATGGCCACCTGCTCGGTTTCCTGGAAGACGTTCGCCGGGTTGCGGTTCAGCACCATTTGCCCAACTTTGCGCTCGGGTACGTTTGGCCAGATCTTGGTGGCGTCCAGCGGGTCGAAATCGAACTTGGCCAGGTCTTCAGGCTTGAGCACCTGCACATACAAGTCCCACTTGGGGAAGTCGCCCTTGTTGATATGAGTGACCAGGTCATTGGTCATATGGCTGTAATCACGCCCCTGCACTTGGGTGACTTGCTCGGGATCAAGGTTCTTGATGCCTTGCAGGCTCTTCCAGTGGAACTTGACGTAGTGCACTTCGCCTTTGGCGTTAATCAGTTTGTAGGCATGTACGCCGTTGCCGTCCATCTCACGGTAACTGGCCGGCGTGCCCGAGTCGGAGTACAGCTCGGTCAATGTCCGGGTGGACTCCGGTACATGGGAGAAGAAGTCGAAACGACGGGAGTCATCATCCAGGTTGGTGCGCGGGTCGGGTTTGAACGCGTGGACCATGTCCGGGAACTTGATGGCGTCGCGAATAAAGAAGGTCGGGAAGTTATTCCCGACCAGGTCCCAGTTGCCTTCGGCGGTATAGAACTTGGTGGCGAAACCGCGTGGATCACGCAGGGTTTCCGGCGAATGGTTGCCGTGCACCACGGCCGAGAAACGCACGAACACCGGAGTGGCTTCGCCGGCGGCGAAGACCTTGGCCATGGTCAGGTCGCTGAGGTTGTCGGTGACGGTAAAGGTGCCGTGGGCGCCAGTGCCACGCGCGTGCACCACCCGCTCCGGGATGCGTTCACGGTCAAAGCGCTGCAGTTTCTGGATAAGCTGCACGTCTTGCAGCAGGACCGGGCCATTGGGGCCGGCGGTCTGGGAGTTCTGGTTGTCGCCGACGGCGGCACCGTTGTCACGGGTGAGGTTGGCGGCCTGTACGGACAGCGAGAGCAGGCTGGCGGTGGCCAGCAGCAAAGCATGTCGCGCCAGTATGGGCCCACGGTTCGTTGAAATATTCATCGAGGTTTCCTCTGGTTTTTTTAGCGCACATTCAGTTGTGCTTGCCAGAGGCTAGTGACCCGGGAGTCAGAAGATAAATAGAAAAAGCCCACCAGGCCGATTGAGAAATTATTCTCGCAACCCCGTCAAATAGCGCGTATTTCGCGCGCGATTGGTGGCACTTTGCAAACTATTTGCGATTTGGTGTGTCGATAAAACCTGGCAGTGTTAACAGTTGTGTCGGGCGAGTCCGCTGTGACTGCCTTACACTGAGCCCCACCCTTCTCATGTGTAACAAGGAATAAACCTATGAGCGTGATCAGTGAGTTCAAGGCCTTCGCGGTCAAAGGTAATGTGGTCGACATGGCTGTCGGTATCATCATCGGCGCCGCCTTCGGCAAAATCGTGTCCTCATTTGTGGGCGATGTGGTGATGCCACCCCTGGGCCTGTTGATCGGCGGCGTAGATTTCGGCGACCTGGCGGTAACGCTCAAGGCAGCCCAGGGCGATGCACCGGCCGTGGTGCTGGCCTACGGCAAGTTCATCCAGAGCGTGGTCGACTTCCTCATCGTCGCGTTTGCGATCTTCATGGGCGTGAAGGTCATCAACCGCCTCAAGCGTGAAGAAGCCAAGGCCCCCAGCCTGCCACCCGTGCCGACCAAAGAGGAAGTGCTGCTGGGTGAGATCCGCGATCTGCTCAAGGCGCAGAACGACAAGCCGCTGTAGGCCCAACGGTTTTCGCAAAAGGCGCCTGCGGGCGCCTTTTTGCTTACCAGTAGTTTTCCACCGCCACCTGCCCGGGGCGCCGGCTCAGGCTCAACTGCAGGTCGCGCTGCTTGAGCAACTGACGTGTGTCATCGACCATCTGCGGGTTGCCGCAGATCAGCACGCGGGAGTGCTCCGGGGTAAGCGCAACGCCGGCCGCGCGTTCCAGTTCGCCGTTTTCGATCAGGGTGGTGATACGCCCATTCAAGGCGCCCGGATGCTGCTCGCGGGTAACAATCGGCACATACGTGAGCTTGTGCGCGAACTCGGCCAGGTACTCGCGCTCACCCAGCTCCCTGATCAGCGATTGATAGGCCAACTCCCTCGCCTCGCGGGCGCTGTACACCAGCACGATGCGCTCGAATTTTTCCCACACCTCAAAATCCTGCAGGATCGACAGGAACGGCGCCACGCCAGTCCCGGTGCCCAGCAGCCACAAATCGCGTCCATCGACGAAACGGTTCAGGGTCAGATAGCCCGTGGCCTGGCGTTCCACCATCAAGGTATCGCCCACCTTCAGGCGGCTGAGCTCACTGGTGAATTCGCCACCCGGCACCACGATGGAGAAGAAATCGAGGTGCTCGTCGAACGGCGAAGACACGATGGAATAAGCACGCCATACGGTGCTGCCATCCGCCCTGGTCACGCCCAGCCGCACGAACTGGCCGGCGGTGAACCGAAAGCCGGCGTCGCGGGTAGTGCGCAGGGTAAACAGGCTGGGGGTCAGCGATTGCACATCGAGCAAGGTCTGGCGGGTAAATTTCTCAGCACTGGCCGTCATGGGAGGCTCCGTTCTACAGGTGCCCTAGTGTCCCTCAAACCCTGGCGGCTAAACACCGTCGGTTTGTACTGGCATTGCCACTGGTTGCCACCGCGGCACTCTGTAACGAAGGGTAATGTGTTAACTTTTAGATACACTTGCTTGGCATCGCATGTTTATAACGATTACTGAACATTTCGCTATTACGCTGCTTCCAACACCCCTCTTAATTAGCTGCAAGCTCTGAGTAGACAGGCCGAAATTCAACCGCTTAATCAATTAAGTTATACAAATCCCTTGTCCTCGTACAAAGAACCAAAGATCCCATCTGACATTTAAAGAAGATTTTTCGTTCAATCCTGCAAGTCATGTCCTACACTGTTTTCGTGCCGCGTTGGGAGCTGGGACGTACCCAAGTCACACCAAAATTCATGGAGCGTTCCTGATGGTCAACTGGCGAAACACGAGGCTTTCCAAGCTGGAAGGCGAGAACAAGAGCACCACTGTTTATGAGATGGTTATTAATCAGACCTACGAACTCGGATTTGAATACTGTTCGTTTACAATGAGCTCACAACAACCCAACAACCAAACGAAACCCATCAATTTCAACAATTACCCAAATGAATGGACCAGCACCTATAAACAAGCTCACTTCTTTGAAGTTGATCCCATAGTCGCTCATTGCAAACGCAGCGTGCTGCCTATTGTCTGGGAGGAAAAAACCTTCGCTGCCACCCCCGATTTATGGGCGCTGGCCAAGTCGTTTGGCGTACATCAGGGATGGACGCAGGCGGTGCATGATTTCCAGGGCGTGTTCAGCATGCTGACCCTGGGTCGAAGCAAGCGCGAGGTCAGCCCCGAGGAGCTTTACGAAAAAGCCGGCCAGGTGCTCTGGATGTGCCATGCGATGCACGCGGTGGTCGCGCAGAAATTTGCCGATACGCCCGGCATCAGCCCTCCTTGCAAGCTGACACCACGGGAAACGGAAATCCTGCGCTGGTCGGCCATGGGCAAGACAGCGTCTGAGATCGCCACCATCCTGTGTCTGGCCGAGCGCACGGTGGGCTTTCATATCAGCAGTTGCCTCAAGAAGCTGGGCGTCAACAGCAAGATCGCCGCCGTGCTCTGCGCGTCCAAGGCCGGCCTGTTTTGACCGGTGCGTAAACGCCCCATGTAATCCCATCGAAAAAAAAGTAACATTTGTGGCCAAATCTGAGTGTTGATGCAGCCCCGAGGGCTCGCCTCGCAGTTCGCTCAGATGGTTGCGGCAGGTCTTTCCGCCACGACGCTCATCGTTGACCCAGAGTTTCCCCCGCCATGCCCTTGCTCGACAGCCCCTTCGCCCAGCTCGATCTGATTCGCCAGCCAGAGCAACACAATGACCCGCTGCAGGCATTCGATGCAGCCGACGAGTACCTGCTCAGCCACCTGGCCGCGCAGCAACCGACGATGGCAACCCGAGTGCTGGTGCTCAACGACAGTTTCGGCGCGTTGGCGGCGAGCCTGGAAGGCCGGGTACAGGTGACGTCCAGCGGTGACTCGTTCCTGGCCGCACAGGGCCTTGAAAAAAATCTTCTGCGCAACGCCAGGGCATTCGATGCCGTGCCGTTTGTACCGGCCAACGAGGTGCCGACAGGGCCCTTCGACCGGGTGCTGGTACGCGTCCCCAAAACCCTGGCATTGCTTGAAGAACAGCTGATCCGCCTGCAAGGCCAACTGGCGCCGGGTGCCGAGGTGATTGCCGGGGCGATGGTCAAACACTTGCCACGGGCAGCCGGCGAACTGCTCGAACGCTACATCGGGCCGATGCATGCCTCACTGGCGGTGAAAAAGGCCCGTTTGCTGATCGCCACCGTGGAAGATCGCCCGGCCGCCGTGTCGCCCTACCCCACCCGCTACACGCTGGACACGCCCGCCATCACGCTGCTCAACCACGCCAACGTGTTCTGCCGCGAAGGTCTCGACATTGGCACCCGCGCCTTCCTCCCGCACCTGCCGACCAACCTGGGCAGTGCCCGCGTGGCCGATCTCGGTTGCGGCAACGGCGTCTTGGCGATTGCCAGCGCGCTGCGCAACCCCGAGGCGCAATACACCCTGGTGGACGAGTCCTATATGGCCGTTCAATCGGCCGGCGAAAACTGGCGCGCGGCGCTGGGTGCGCGCAACGTCATCCTGCGTGCGGGCGACGGCCTGGCCGGTCAGGAAGCGCAATCGCTGGACGTGGTGCTGTGCAACCCGCCCTTCCACCAGCAGCAGGTGGTCGGCGACTTCCTCGCCTGGCGCATGTTTCAGCAGGCCCGGGAAGCGCTGGTGGTCGGCGGCGCGCTGTATATCGTCGGCAACCGCCACCTGGGCTATCACAGCAAATTGGCGCGCCTGTTCCGTGGCGTCGAGCAAGTCGCCGCCACCCCCAAGTTCGTCATCCTCAAAGCGCGCAAGTAAAAAAAAGGCCCTGCCCTTCCAGATGAAGCGCAAGGCCTGAAAACCGGGCCGCGAAGCCCGGACAGGGATGTCAGTGGGTGGTCAGGCCCGCCGCGCTCATGAACATGCGCATCAGGCTGGCCACCACGAACAGGGCCAGCACGCTGCCGGTCCAGATCATTGCCAGCCAGCCGAGACGCCGCCACAGCGGCTGCTTTTCGGCCTGTTCGATTTCGTGCAACGAAGGTTTGCCGGACATCGTGCGACCCTCCTAGTGATAGCCGTCTTCGTGGGTGACCTTGCCGCGGAACACGTAATAGCTCCAGAAGGTGTAACCCAGGATGAACGGGATGATGAACAACGTGCCCACCAGCATGAAGCCCTGGCTCTGCGGTGGCGCGGCGGCGTCCCAGATCGATACCGACGGCGGGATGATGTTCGGCCACAGGCTGATGCCAAGGCCGCTGTAGCCGAGGAAGATGAGCACCAGCGTCAGCAGGAACGGCGTGTAATGCGCATGGCGCGCCACGGCGCGGATCAGCCCGTACATGGTCACCAGCACCAGGATCGGCACCGGCAGGAACCAGAACAGGTTGGGCAGGCTGAACCAGCGCGATGCGATATCGCCGTGGGCCAGCGGCGTCCACAGGCTGACAATCCCCATCACCGCCAGCACCACAAAGGCCAGCGGCCGCGCCAGCCTGTGCATCTGCGCCTGCAACTTGCCTTCGGTCTTCATGATCAGCCAGGTGCAGCCGAGCAACGCATAGGCGAAGATCAGTGCCACGCCGCAAAACAGCGTGAACGGGGTGAGCCAGTCCAGTGAGCCGCCGGCGAACTGGCGGTCGACCACCGGGAAGCCATCGATGAACGCCCCCAGCGCCACGCCCTGGAAAAACGTCGCAGCGATCGAACCGCCGATGAACGCTTTGTCCCACAGGTGGCGCTTGTGGTCCTTGGCCTTGAAGCGGAACTCGAAGGCCACGCCGCGAAAGATCAGCCCGATCAGCATCAGGATCAACGGCAGGTACAGCGCCGACAGCACCACCGAATAGGCCAGCGGGAACGCGCCGAACAGCGCCGCGCCGCCGAGCACCAGCCAGGTTTCGTTGCCGTCCCACACCGGCGCGACGGTGTTCATCATCACGTCACGGTCGACCTTGCCCGGAATAAACGGAAAGAGGATGCCGATACCCAGGTCAAAGCCGTCCATCACCACGTACATCATGATGCCGAAGATGATGATCACGGCCCAGATCAGCGGAAGGTCAATACCCATCTCAATGCCCCTTGTGCTGGAGGTGGTCGTCATCGGTGCCGTCATCGGCCGCCGACAGCGGACGCGCCGGCGTGCGTTTCTGGCCAGGGCCGCCGGGGGTCGGTTCGGTACTTTCGTGGGTGACCGGGCCTTTGCGCACCAGGCGCATCATGTAGCCCAGGCCCGCGCCGAACAGCGCGAAGTACACCACCACGAACAGCACCAGCGTAATGGTCATCTGCGCCAGGCTGTGCCCGGAGGACGCATCGGCTGTGCGCATCAGCCCGTAGACCACCCACGGCTGACGGCCGATTTCGGTGGTGAACCAGCCGGCGAGAATCGCGATCAGGCCGGACGGGCCCATCCACAGTGCCAGGTAGAGAAACGGTTTGGACGTGTACATCCGGTCGCCACGGCGCAGCCAGAGGCTGAACAGACCGGTGAAGATCATCAGGAAGCCCAGGCCGACCATGACCCGGAACGACCAGAACACCACGGTCGAGTTGGGCCGGTCTTCAGGCGGGAACTCCTTGAGCGCCGGCACCTGCTTGTCCAGGGAGTGGGTCAGGATCAGGCTGCCCAGGTACGGAATTTCCACCGCGTATTGGGTTTTTTCAGCCTTCATGTCCGGCCAGCCGAACAGGATCAACGGGGTCGGCTCATTGCCTTTGTTTTCCCAGTGACCTTCGATGGCCGCGATTTTCGCCGGCTGGTGCTCCAGGGTATTGAGGCCGTGGAAGTCACCGATCACCGCCTGGATGGGCGCGACGATCAGCGCCATCCACATCGCCATCGAGAGCATCTTGCGGATCGCCGGGTTGTCCTTGCCGCGCAGCAGGTGCCAGGCCGCCGAGGAACCGACGAAGAACGCCGTGGCGACGAACGCCGCCGTGGCCATGTGCGCCAGGCGATAGGGAAACGAGGGGTTGAAGACCACGGCGAACCAGTCAGTCGGGATCACGCGGCCATCGATGATTTCAAAGCCCTGGGGCGTCTGCATCCAGCTGTTGGACGACAGAATCCAGAACGTGGAAATCAGCGTCCCCACGGCCACCATCACCGTGGAAAAGAAGTGCAGGTTGCGCCCCACCTTGTTCCAGCCGAACAGCATCACGCCGAGAAAGCCGGCCTCGAGGAAGAACGCCGTGAGCACTTCATAGGTCAGCAACGGCCCGGTGACGGCACCGGCGAAGTCCGAGAAGCGGCTCCAGTTGGTGCCGAACTGATAGGCCATGACCAGGCCCGAGACCACGCCCATGCCGAAGTTGACGGCAAAGATCTTCGACCAGAAATGGTAGAGGTCACGGTAGGTGTCGTTGCGGGTCTTGAGCCACAAGCCTTCCAGCACCGCGAGGTAACTGGCCAGGCCGATGGTGATGGCCGGGAACAGGATGTGGAACGAGATCGTGAACGCGAACTGGATTCGGGCGAGATCGAGCGCCTCCAAACCGAACATAAGTTTTCCTCTTTCAGGTAATACCGAATGCTGGCTGAAGGCCGCATCCACTGCCCCCACGGATATGGAGTGTGGCGAATTCAAATTCGTTTCTTTTTATGACCATCCACGCAGGGATTCCGGCCTTGCGGCCGCCAGACCAAACCCCACACAGGTTTTGATCTGGATCAAGCATTGCTGAAAGAGTAGTCCCATTTTGTGTCAGTGGCCGTGTGGTGGATTGACGCGTGACAGGCTGCCTCACGGCTGTTCTTGCAACTATTTGTTACAGCTTGATGATAACCTCGCCGTTCCCTCAAGCTCCGGCCAGTACCTTCGATGCCCACTGAACCCGCGTTGCTGTTACGTCATCACCGTCCCTTTATTGCGTTCTGGCTGGCGCGGATCTTTACCGCCAGCGGCTTTCAGATGCTCACCGTGGCCATCGGCTGGAACCTCTACCAACTCACCGGCAACGTGCTCGACCTGGGCCTGGTCGGTCTGGTGGAGTTCGTGCCCCGAGTGCTGTTCATGCTGCACACCGGACATGTGGCCGATCGTTATGAGCGGCGCAGGGTCGCGGCCATCTGCCAGACCGTGCAGGCCCTGATCGCGCTGTCCCTGGCCATCGGCGGCCTGACCGGCCACGTGACCCGCGAGATGATCTTCATCCTCGCCTTCCTGCTTGGCGCTGCCCGCTCCTTTGAACAGCCCACCACCCAGGCGCTGTTGCCGAGCATCGTGCCCAGCGCGTTGTTCCCAAGGGCGGTGGCCTCGTCGCAGTCGGCCCAGCAACTGGCCACCATCGTCGCCCCGGCACTCGGCGGGCTGCTTTACGCATTCGGCAGCGTCTGGGTGTACGGCCCCACCGTGGTGCTGTACCTCATT
Organism: Pseudomonas sp. PvP025; assembly: GCF_017832155.1. Lineage (NCBI taxonomy): Bacteria > Pseudomonadati > Pseudomonadota > Gammaproteobacteria > Pseudomonadales > Pseudomonadaceae > Pseudomonas > Pseudomonas sp. PvP025. The sequence continues at coordinate 3,187,204 of NZ_JAFIBJ010000001.1, forward strand.
GCCTGCGTGCTGATGCTCAACCTGCCTGCCCGCCAGACGCCACTGAACAAAGGCAAGGCCACGCTGGACTCGTTGCTGGCCGGCATCCGCTTTATCCGCAGTCGCCCGGACATTCTCGGCGCGATCTCCCTCGACCTGTTTGCCGTGCTGCTGGGCGGCGCCACCGCGCTGCTGCCGGTGTTCGCCAAGGACATTCTGCTGACCGGCCCGTGGGGCCTGGGCCTGTTGCGCTCGGCACCGGCAGTGGGCGCACTGTTGATGTCGTTGTGGCTGGCGCGGTTCTCGGTCGACCGCAAAGTGGGCCGCGTGATGTTCACCGCCGTGGGTGTGTTTGGCGTGGCAACCATTGCCTTCGGCCTCTCCACCTCGTTCTGGTTTTCCCTGGCGGTGCTGGTGGTGCTGGGCGCGGCGGACATGATCAGCATGGTCATTCGCGCGTCGTTCGTGCAACTGGAAACCCCGGATGAAATGCGCGGACGCGTCAGCGCGGTCAACGGCCTGTTTATCGGCGCGTCGAATCAGTTGGGTGAGTTTGAATCGGGCATTACCGCCCATTGGTTCGGCACCGTGCCCGCCGTGGTGATGGGTGGGATCGGCACGCTGGTGGTGACCGGGGTGTGGATCAAACTGTTCCCGACCCTGGCGAATCGGGACCGGATGCATGTGCCGGTGGAAGAACCCGCTCTGAAACCCACTGCCTGAACCGACTTGTAACAGGGCGCAAATGTGGGAGGGGGCTTGCTCCCGATAGCGGTGGATCAGTCAGATATTGAGTGACTGATAGACCGCCATCGGGAGCAAGCCCCCTCCCACAGGGGTCATGTGTTGATGGTTAAAGCACCTTGTCCAGGGTAATCGGAAATTCCCGCACCCGCTTGCCGGTGGCGTGGTACACCGCGTTCGCCACCGCCGCCGCCACGCCGACAATGCCGATCTCGCCCACGCCCTTGGAGCCCAGCGCGTTGACGATCTCGTCATGTTCCTCGACAAACACCACATCGATCTCGCCGATATCGGCGTTAACCGGAATGTGATACTCGGCCAGGCTGTGGTTCATGTACCGCCCCAGTTGATGGTCGACCTGGGTCTCTTCATGCAGCGCCATGCCGATGCCCCACACCACACCGCCGAGGATCTGGCTGCGTGCCATTTTCGGGTTGACCACGCGCCCGGCAGCAATCGCACTGACCACGCGGCTGACCTTGATGGTGCCCAGGTCCTCGTCCACGCGCACTTCGACGAACACCGCCGAGTGAGTGGCCGTGGCGTAGCCTTCGCGCTGTTTGTCGGGCTCGCTGTCGACCTGTACTTCCAGCGCCTGTTCGCCGCTGTCCTTGACCAACTGCGCCAGGGACACGCGCTGTTCGCCGGCGTGCAGTTGACCGTCTTCAAAGCGCGCGGTGTCCACGTCCTTGAAAGCCGGATAGGTCTGTTGGGCGATTTTCAGCAACTTGGCATTAAGCGCTTCGCACGCCTGCTGCACCGCCGTACCGACCGACGACACGGTAAACGAGCCGCCTTGCAACGGCGCGGTGGGCAGGGATGAGTCCCCCAGCAGAAAGCTGATATCGGCCATTGCCACGCCGCTGGCCTGGGCCGCGATCTGCGTCATCACGGTGTAGGTGCCGGTACCGATGTCGGTGGTGGCGCTGCTCACGGTCAGTTTGCCGTTCGCGTCCAGACGCGCCTTGGCGCTGGCCTTCATCTGCATGGCTTCCCACACGCCGCCGGCCATGCCCCAGCCGATCAACTGACGACCGTCACGCATGCTGCGCGGCTCCGGGTTGCGCTGGCTCCAGCCAAAACGCTCGGCGCCTTCGCTGTAGCACTCGCGCAAGGCTTTGCTGGACCAGGGTTTGTCTTCGTTCTGGTTGCGCTCGGCGTAGTTGATCAGGCGCAGTTGCACCGGGTCGATGGCCAGGGCGCAAGCCAGTTCATCCATCGCACATTCCAGGCCGATCACACCCAGCGCAGCGCCGGGTGCGCGCATGTCCAGCGGGGTGTAGACGTCCAGTGGCACCAGTTTGTAGGTCAGCTGAATGTTGTCGCAGTGGTAGAGCATGCCGCTCCACTCCACCACGTGTTCGCTGAAATCCTCGAAGCGCGAGGTCTGGCCAATCGCGGTGTGCCCCAGGGCCAGCAAGCGACCATTGGCGGCGGCGCCCATCTGCAGGCGCTGCAGGGTGCGCGGGCGGTAGCCGAAGGTGAACATCTGCTGGCGGGTGAGGGTCACGCGCACCGAACGCTTGAGCGACAGCGACGCCATCACCGCCAACGGCAACTGGTACTGCGGACGCAGGCCGGAGCCAAAGGCGCCGCCGACGAACGCGGCAAAAATGCGCACCTGGCTTTTATCCAGGCCGAACACCTCCTGCACATAGGACTGGCAGTTTTGCGGGCCCTGGGTCTTGTCGTGGATGTGCAAGGTGCCGTCCGGCTGATACAGCACGGTGCTGGCGTGGGGTTCCATGGGGTTGTGATGTTCGATCGGGGTGCTGTAATGCAGGTCGAGGCTGATGGCCGCGCCGGACCATTCGGCCTGGAAGTTGCCGCGCGGTTTGGGCGGGGTCTGCGACGAAGGGTGAGCGCTCTCCTGCTGCGCAACCAGATCGGTGTCGAAGGCTTCGGTTTCGTACTCGATGTGTACCAGGGAACCGGCGTGGCGCGCCAGCTCCAGGTTATCGGCGATGACCAGCGCCAGCGGCTGGCCGCTGTACAGCACGCGGTCGTTGTACAACGGGCGGAAGGGTGAGCCGTCCGCCGCATCATCGTCGGCGAAGGCGTCATCGTAGCTGGCAATTTTCGGCCGGTTGAGGTGGTCGATCACGGCCACCACGCCCGGCAGCGCCAGCGCTCGGGAGGCGTCGATACGCAGCACGCGGCCCTTGGCAATGTTGCTGGAGACCACGCTGCCGTGCAGCAGGCCGTCCTCGGGAAATTCACCGGCGTAGCGCGCTTGCCCGGTGACCTTGAGCAGACCGTCGACGCGGTCCAGGGGTTTGCCGATAGCACTCATGGCTGTTCTCCTGCGACGGCGGCGTCGCTCAGGGCGCGGATAATTGCGCGGCGTGCCAGCTTGATCTTGAAGCCGTTGTGCTCAAGCGGCTCGGCATCCTGCAGCAGCGCGTCGGCGGCGTTGCTGAAGGTTTCGCGGCTGACCGACTGGCCAATCAAGGCGCTTTCCACCGCGCGGTCGCGCCAGGGTTTATGCGCTACACCGCCGAGGGCCAGACGCGCGTCAACGATGCGGTCGCCGTCCAGTTCAAGGGCTGCGGCGACGGACACCAAGGCGAAGGCATAGGACGCGCGGTCGCGGATTTTCAGGTAGTGGCTGTGACGGGCGAGGTGATCGGCCGGCAGTTCGACAGCGGTGATCAACTCGTCGTCGGCCAACTGGTTGTCGCGTTGCGGCGCATCACCGGGCAAGCGATGGAAATCGGCAAACTCGATGACCCGTGCGCCAGCGCGCCCTTGCACATGCACACGCGCTTCCAGCGCCGCCAGAGCCACGCACATGTCGGAAGGATGGGTGGCAACGCACTGGTCGCTGGCGCCGAGGATCGCATGGATGCGGTTCAAACCGGTGCGCGCCGGGCAACCACTGCCGGGCTCGCGCTTGTTGCATGGCACGGCGGCGTCGTAGAAGTAGTAGCAACGGGTGCGCTGCAACAGGTTGCCGCCGGTGCTGGCCATGTTGCGCAGCTGCGGCGAGGCGCCGGCGAGAATGGCCTGGGACAGCAGCGGGTAACGCTGTTCGATCAGCGGGTGCCAGGCCAGGTCGGCGTTACTGACCAGGGCGCCGATGCGCACGCCGCCGTCGGCGGTTGCTTCCACCTCGCGCAGCGGCAGGCCGGTGATGTCGATCAGGTGCTCGGGGCGGCTGATGTTCTCTTTCATCAGGTCCAGCAGGTTGGTGCCCCCGGCGATGAAGCGCGAGGCCGTGCTGCTCAGGTGCACCGCCTCCTGCACGTCGGCAGGCTTGCTGTAGTGGAAGGGATTCATTGCTCACCTCCCCGCTGGCGGCACGCGGGCAGCGCGTCTTCGATGGCATCGCGGATATTGCTGTAGGCGCCGCAACGGCAGAGGTTGCCGCTCATCAGTTCCTGGATCTGTGCGCTGTCGTGGGCACGGCCTTCGTTGACCAGGCCCACGGCGGAGCATATCTGGCCGGGAGTGCAGTAACCGCACTGGAAGGCGTCGTGCTTGATGAAGGCTTGCTGCATCGGGTGCAAGCGGTCGCCGTCGGCCAGGCCTTCGATGGTGGTCAGCTCGGCACCGTCGCACATGATGGCCAGGGTGAGGCAGGCATTGACGCGCTTGCCGTCGCGCAACACGGTGCAGGCGCCGCACTGGCCGTGGTCACAGCCTTTCTTGCTGCCGACCAGGTCCAGTTGTTCGCGCAGCAGGTCCAGCAGGGTGGTCCAGGGCAACACGCTCAGTTGGCGTTCCTGACCGTTGAGGGTCAAGCGTATTGGGTGGGCGACGAACGGTTGGGCCGCCGCGCCATTGGGGGTCGCGCTCATAAACACCTCACGGGTTGGTGTACATCCGCGGCGTTAGGGAAATCGCCGTCTCAGGGGTACGACTTCCCGGGGGTATGAGCGTTCAAGCGGATTGATCAGAGGATATTGAGTTGGGTCTTGAGGGTGTTGCGCGGCGGATTGATCGAGGAGTTGCTGTATTCAAAGCCGCCGGGGCCTGCGACGTTCAGGTCGAACACATAGATGTAGCCGATCAGTTGGCCTGCGCCGTTGCACGCCTGGCTGATATTGCCGACCTGGCACACCGCCGTGCGCTGAGCATTGAGCACCGCGCCGTTGAAGCGCCCGACCGGGTTGTTGCCCAGGCCCACTTCCATCACCGAGACCTTGGTGGGCCCACGGTGCGTGCACATCTGGGTGGTGGTCACGCGGTCCGGGATGCTTTCGGTGCAGCGCGCCGACTCGACCTTGAACACCCGCACCTCGCTCAAAGCCGGTGCAGCGGCGCCCCACGCCGGTGCTGCACCGAGCCACAGGCCAATAAAGGGGAACAGCGCTAGACTCCACGCGTTGGCTTTTTTCATGCTGTCGACTACCCGCTATCAAACGTCGCCGCAGTATGCCTCAAGGCCACGCGCCACACAGCCTCGGCTGCTGGTATGATGCGCCGCTTTTTCCGATCCTCTCTGAAACCACAGGCGCTTGGCGCAGTTTGTGCTTTGACTTAGAGGTCAACAAATAACGACGCAAGATAGCGTCACAGGGAGCCGGCATGCTGGAAAAGCTGTTTCAACTCAAAGCCCACAACACCAACGTGCGCACCGAGATTCTTGCGGGGATCACCACGTTCCTGGCGATGGCCTACATCCTGTTCGTGAACCCGAGCATTCTGGGCGAGACCGGCATGGACAAGGGCGCGGTGTTCGTCGCGACCTGCCTGGCCGCCGCCATCGGTTCGACCGTGATGGGCCTGATCGCCAACTACCCGATTGCGCTCGCACCGGGCATGGGCCTGAACGCCTTCTTCACCTACACCGTGGTGCTGCACATGGGCCACACCTGGCAGGTGGCGCTGGGCGCGGTCTTCATCTCGGCGGTGCTGTTCTTCCTGCTGTCGATCTTCCGCATCCGTGAGTGGATCATCAACAGCATCCCCCTGCCGCTGCGCTCGGCGATTGCCGCCGGTATCGGCCTGTTCCTCGCGCTGATTGCCCTGCATAACGCCGGGATCGTAGTCGCCAACCCGGCCACCCTGATTGGCATGGGTGACCTCAAGCAACCCGCCCCCATCCTCGCTACCCTGGGGTTCGTGCTGATCGTGGCGCTGGAAGCCCTGGCCGTGCGCGGCGCGGTGCTGATCGGCATTCTGGCGGTGACCATCGTGTCGATCCTGCTCGGCATTACCCCGTTCGGCGGCGTGACCTCCCTGCCGCCGTCCCTGGCCCCGACCTTCCTGCAACTGGACATCAAGGGCGCGCTGGATATCGGCCTGGTCAGTGTGATCTTCGCCTTCCTGTTCGTTGACCTGTTCGACAACTCCGGCACCCTGATCGGCGTCGCCAAGCGCGCCGGGCTGATGGGCAAGGACGGCCACATGCCAAAAATGGGCCGTGCGCTGATCGCCGACAGCACCGCGGCCATGGCCGGCTCCCTGCTGGGCACCTCGACCACCACCAGCTACATCGAATCCGCTGCGGGCGTGAGCGCCGGTGGCCGTACCGGCCTGACCGCCATCGTGGTCGCCATTCTGTTCCTGCTGGCGCTGTTCTTCTCGCCGCTGGCCGCCAGCGTTCCCGCCTTCGCCACCGCGCCGGCGCTGCTGTTCGTGGCGGTGCTGATGACCCAGGGCCTGGCTGAAATCGACTGGGACGACATTACCGTGGCAGCGCCGGTGGTGATCACCGCCCTGGCGATGCCCTTCACTTACTCCATCGCCAACGGCATCGCCTTCGGTTTCATCGCCTGGACCGCCATCAAGCTGCTTTCGGGCCGCTACCGTGAGCTGAACCCGGCGCTGGTGATTCTGTCGATTCTGTTTGTGATCAAGCTGGGCTGGTTCAACGCATGACTTTTGACGCCGCACGCTACACCGCGCAACTGCAGGACAAGGTCACGCGCCTGCGTGACCTGTTGGCACCGTTCGACGCGCCCGAGCCGCAGGTCTTCGACTCGCCGTTACAGCACTTTCGCCTGCGCGCCGAGTTCCGCCTGTGGCGCGAAGACGGCGAGCGTCATTACGCGATGTTCTCTCAGGACGACAAGCGCACGCCGATCCTGATCGAAGACTTCCCGATTGCCAGCCAGCGCATCAACCAGTTGATGCCGCAGCTCAAGGCCGCCTGGCAAGCCAGCGCCGCCCTGAGTCACAAGCTGTTCCAGGTGGAGTTCCTCACCACCCTGGCCGGCGATGCGATGATCACCCTGTGCTATCACCGCCCGCTGGACGAACACTGGCACACGGCAGCGAACACGCTTGCGGCTGATCTGGGCGTGAGCATCATCGGCCGCTCCAAGGGCAAGCGCGATGTGATCGGCCACGACTACGTGGTGGAGAAACTCGACGTCGGCGGGCGCACCTTCAGCTACCGCCAACCCGAAGGCGCCTTCACCCAGCCCAACGGCACGGTGAACCAGAAGATGCTCAACTGGGCGTTCGAGGCATTGGGCGAGCGCCCGGATGACTTGCTGGAGCTGTACTGCGGCAACGGCAACTTCACCCTGCCGTTGGCCACGCGCGTGCGCAAGGTACTGGCGACCGAGATCAGCAAGACCTCGGTGAATGCGGCGCTGAGCAACCTCGATGAAAACGCGGTGAATAACGTCACGCTGGTGCGTCTCTCTGCCGAGGAACTCACCCAGGCGCTGAACGAAGTTCGCCCGTTCCGTCGCCTGCACGGCGTCGACTTGAAAAGCTACGAATTCGGCAGCGTATTCGTCGACCCGCCACGCGCCGGCATGGACCCGGACACCTGCGAACTGACCCGACGCTTCGACAACATCCTCTACATCTCCTGCAACCCCGAGACGCTGGCGGCGAACATTGCGCAACTGCATGACACGCACCGCATTACCCGGTGCGCCCTGTTTGACCAGTTTCCGTGGACGCATCACATGGAGTCCGGGGTGTTGCTGAGTCGTCGTTGATCCAGACGTCTACAGCGTCATGCGTCAGTGGAGTCACCGGTGTCCGGCGCTTTTTTGGGGGGCCGGCCACCCTTCTTGCCATTGGCGCGAGCGGCGGCGGATTTGGCCGCGCTGCTCTTGCGACCGTTGCGTGACGCCACCAGGCTCGTCGCCAGATCCATCAGAGGCTGGCTTGTGGCGATCAAGCCGGTGATCGACACATCAAGGTCCTGAGGCTCGCAGCACAGTGCCTTGCCGCCAAAGCCGACTTCCAACTGCTGGAAATCCTCCAGGGAAAACCCTTCGAACTCCGCAAGACCGGCTACAGGCAATACGACACGGCTGCCGTCGCTGAAGCCGATGGAGATACAGCCGTCTTCATAGCGCACGTCGATCGCATTGGCGTACAGACGCTTGAGCTTGCGCCCTCGTGCTATTGCCTTGTCGATATCTGCATCAGTGAGAGGTACATAAGGTGTGACTTTGGCCTTCACGATTTTCATAAATCAATCCCCACACAATTGGGCGCTCTTACCAGATTCAAAATTGTTCGTTGCTTTACAACATCGTGCCAGGCGCTTGCGATGACATGGACACCGCGTCGAATGACCAACCCCGGAACCAGTTCACTCGCGTCCAAATCCCAGGAATGGTTCTCCAGGCAAACCGTTTGCAGTTTTTCCCACCAAATCCTGCGCGCCCGAGCCAGATAGTGCCGCTGCGTTATTGCCTCGCCTATTTCATTCAAAAGCGCTTTGGAAGGTCGTCTGCGTTCGGGATCCACGTCCCACAGATCCACGCCCCCGTTCAGAAAGCTGAAGCGAAAGCGCGCATCCCAGTCCTTGCCCCTGACATGCACATGCGGCGGGCAATGCTCATCCCTGATAAATACCGAAATCACATATCCTTTGTAAGCGCCTACTCTCATCGTAACCCATCCGTTAGGTTATTTTCCGCCAGGTTACGCTTCTCAGTCCGCAACCCGACAACCGGCTCCACCACTCCGAAGCTTTTTCACAGATTAGTAACAGCGCACCATTCGTCGAATGCGGCGTTGTTACCGCACATTCCAACGTCTGAAGCCACGATTAATCGTTCGATAATCGAACACACCCCGCGCCATCCATTGACCAAACTAACCAACCAGTACATTTTATCCCCACAACCAATAAGAACTGTGGAGATCCCTCAATGCCACCCATCGTGCTGGTGCTCAACGGCCCCAATCTCAACCTGCTCGGCACTCGCGAGCCCGCCACTTATGGCCATGAAACCCTGGCCGATGTCGCCGCCCTGTGCGGACGCAGTGCGCAGCAGCTCGGGCTGAAAGTCGAGTTTCGCCAGACCAACCACGAAGGCGAACTGCTCGACTGGATCCACGGTGCCCGCGCCCGTTGCGCCGGAATCGTGATCAACCCCGCCGCCTGGACCCACACCTCGGTCGCCATCCGTGATGCGCTGGTGGCCAGTGAAGTGCCGGTGATCGAAGTGCATCTATCCAACGTGCATGCGCGCGAAGCCTTTCGTCATCACTCGTTCGTGTCCCCGGTCGCCAAGGCGGTGCTGGCGGGGTTTGGCAGCCATGGCTATCACCTGGCCCTGGAACATTTCAGTCACACGCTCAGAGGATGCGCCTGATGAAACCACGCGTGCTCGCCGGCCTGATCGGCGCCGGTATCCAGGCCTCCCGCACCCCGGCCCTGCATGAGCAGGAAGGTGACGCCCAGGGCTTGCGCTACCTGTACCGCCTGATCGACCTGGAACCGTTGCAACTGACCGTCAGCGCCCTGCCCGACCTGCTGCGCGCCGCAGAGTCGATGCAGTTCACCGGTTTGAACATTACCTACCCATGCAAACAGGCGATCCTGCCGTTGCTGGATGACTTATCGGACGAAGCGCGCGGCATCGGCGCGGTAAACACCGTGGTGTTCAAGGACGGCAAACGCATCGGCCACAACACCGACTGCCTGGGCTTTGCCGAAGGCTTTCGACGCAACTTCAATGATGTGCCGCGTCAGCGCGTGGTGCAGATGGGCGCCGGCGGTGCCGGGGCGGCGGTTGCCCATGCGTTGCTGGCCGAGGGCGTGCAGCAGTTGAGTATTTTCGACGTGGACGCCGCCCGCTCGCGCGAGCTTGTGGATAACTTGACCTTGCGCTTCGGCACGGGTCGCGCCGAGGTCGGCAGCCAATTGGACAACGCCATGGCCGAGGCCGATGGCCTGGTGAACACCACGCCGATGGGCATGGCCAAACTGCCCGGCACGCCGGTGCACGCAGCGCTGTTACGCGCGCAACTGTGGGTCGCGGAAATCGTGTACTTCCCGCTGGAAACCCAACTGCTGCGCGATGCCCGTGCCCTGGGTTGCCGCACGTTGGATGGTGGCAATATGGCGGTATTTCAGGCAGTGAAAGCGTTTGAATTGTTCAGTGGCGAGGTGGCGGATGCGCAAAGAATGCTTGCGCACTTCCAGACCATGAACACCTGAAAATGTGGCAGGCCGCGAGCGGGCTTATTGTGGCGAGCGGGCTTGCCCCGCGTTGGGGTGCGAAGCGCCCCCCATCGAGCAAAACGCGGTGTACCTGATACGGCTCAGCGCCTGGCTTTGGGGCTGCTGCGCAGCCCAACGCGGGGCAAGCCTGCTCGCCACAGGAATGTGGATTCCTGAAATTTCACTTTTTAAATCAACAATTTATTTTGTGTTTGATAAGCGGGGAGCTTGCCTCCTCCCACATGGATTGCATTTCAAAACGCGTAATCAAGCCTGCAGGTAACGCAACACCGACTCACAGATCATCTCGCGGTGCCGCTGTTTAATCGCCTCATCCGACAGTTCAATCTGAAAGATCTCACTGAAGGTATGACGGTTGGACACCCGGTAAAAGCTGAACGAGTTGATCAGCAAGTGCACGTCCAAAGGCTCCAGCCCCTCGCGAAACAATCCCAGCTCGGCGCCACGGCGCAGGGTTTCCCCCAGCCCCTCGAGGATCTTGCTGTTCATCGCCTTGATCGTGTCCGTGCGTTTCACATACTCGGCATTGTGGATATTTTCGATGCTGACGATGCGCACAAAATCCACATTCTGATCATGGTGATCGAAGGTGAATTCCACCAGCCGCCGGATCGCTTCGCGCGGCTCCAGGGCGGTGAGGTTCATGCGGGTTTCGGTGTTGCGGATGTCGCCGTAGAGCTTTTCCAGCACCTCGACGTACAACTGCTCCTTGCTGCCGAAATAGTAGTAGATCATGCGCTTGGACGTGTGGATGCGCTCGGCGATGGCGTCCACGCGGGCGCCGGACAGGCCCTGCTGAACAAATTCGACGATGGCTTCCTGGAGAATATTCTCCCGGGTCTTTTCCGGATTGTTCTTGCGACTCTTGCGCGGTGCGTCTGACACGGCGGAGAGATCGGGAGTCAGGGTCATGGTGCGCTCATGGCGGTGTGTTATGCAGGCTGCGATTATGGGCCGCGGCGCTTGCCGAAGGAAGCACCTGGCCCGGTATCACAAACGCGCCTGACGAACCGCGCCGCTGCGCGACTTGGCCATCGCCGCCAGACGCACCGCCACGTTCGCCGCGCCATAGCCGGCGTAGCCATTCTTGCGCTGCAGGATCTCGAAGAAAAACCGCCCCTCGAACGGTTCGGTGTACACGTGAAACAGCTCACCCCCCTGGGCATCGCGGTCGTACAGCACGTTGTAATACGCCAGCTCGCTGAGGAACTCGTCGTCGAAATCAAACCGGGCGGCAAGGTCGTCATAGTAATTGAGCGGGATATCCAGCAGCGGCACCCCGGCGTCCTTGGCTCGGCGCACCTCGGCGAAAATATCCGCGCAGTCGAAGGCGATGTGGTGCACACCCGAGCCGCGATAGCTCGACAGTGCGTGGGAAATGGCCGTGTTGCGGTTCTCGGAGATATTCAGCGGCAGGCGAATCGAGCTGCAGCGGCTGCGCAGCGCGCGGCTTTTCACCAGCCCGTAAGGGTCAGGCAGCACCACTTCGTCATCGGCCTCGAAGTCGAGCAGGCTCTTGTAGAACAGCACCCAGCTGTCGAGGCTGTCGGCCGGCAGCGCCATGGCCATATGGTCGATGCGCAGCAGCCCGCCGCTGGCGGAAGGCGCCGATTGCAGGTTGAAATCGGTGTCGTACAGGCCGCCTTCGCTGGGGTCCACCAGGTAGATCAGGCTGCCATCCGGCGCACGCACGGCGGCCAGTTCCAGTTCATTGGGCCCGACCAGCCCGCGATAGGGCTGGCCCTTGAAGGCCACGGCACGTTGCAGCGCCTTGGCGCTGTCCTTGACCCGAATCGCCGTGGCACACAACGACGGCCCATGGGCCTCGAAGAAGTTGTGGGCGAAGGAGTAGGGTTCGCAATTGAGGATCAGGTTGATATCGCCCTGACGCAGCAGGCTCACATTTTTCGAGCGGTGCTGCCCGGCCCTGGCAAAACCCAGGCGTTCCAGCCAATGGGTGAGTTTGGCGCCGAGGCTTTCATCCACGGCGAATTCGAGGAACTCAATGCCGTCGTACTCGCTGGCGGCAGGCGTTTCAAAGAGGATATCGACCGGCGCGGCAGGTGCTTGCTCGGCCAGGCGCTGACGGGTTTTCTCTTCCAGGTACAGCAGCGAGCGCAGGCCGTCGGCGGCATTCGCGCGCGTGGGGGCGGCCCGAAAACCATCGTTGAAGATTTCCAGGGACAGCGGCCCGCTGTAGCCGCTCTGGATGATCGGCGCAAGAAACCCCGCGAGGTCGAACTCACCCTGACCCGGGAAGCAGCGGAAATGCCGGCTCCACTCCAGCACATCCATCGCCAAGATCGGCGCGTCGGCCATTTGCACAAAGAAGATCTTGTCGCCCGGTATCTGGGCAATGCCACTCGGGTCGCCCTTGAGCGACAGCGTATGGAAACTGTCGAGCAGCACGCCCAGGGCGGGATGATCGACCTGGCGCACCAGGTTCCACACCTGCTGCCAAGTATTCACATGCTTGCCCCAGGCCAGCGCTTCGTAGCCAATGCGCACGCCACGACGACCGGCGTGTTCGGCCAAAAGGCTGAGGTCATCGAGCAGGATGCGTTCATCGCCCACGCAATCGGCCGAGGCGTTGCTGCATACCAGCACCAGGTCGGTGCCCAGTTCCTGCATCAAGTCGAACTTGCGTTCGGCGCGCTCCAGGTTGCGCGCCAGGCGGTCGCGGCGGCAGCCTTCAAAGTCGCGAAACGGCTGGAACAACGTGATGGCAATTCCGAGGTCGGCGCACATTTGTCTAACTTCGCGCGGACTCCCGTCGTAATACAACAGGTCGTTCTCGAAGATCTCAACCCCATCAAAACCGGCGGCGGCAATGGCTTCGAGCTTTTCCGGCAGGGTGCCGCTCAAGGAAACGGTAGCGATGGATCGTTGCATGGAGTTCTCCCGGCACGTGTTGTTTGTGGCAAATTATTCGCCCCCAGCCTACACGCAGCAATCATAATGTACGAACCGGTTAGTTTTTGGTGCGATTATCGAACACTAGCCGATTTGGCGAATTGACGATTTTTTAACCGCTGCGCACCATCGATCTCGTAAGAAAAGACCCAGAACACACCATAAAAATTTCAAAAAAACGGGTACGACCTCATGCCTTTGCAAAACCCTACCCTGGCCACGCGCCCGGGCACCCCGCACGCCGGCATCGGCGACAAGATCCGCGGCGCCCTGGCCGTGGGTAAAACTCGCTGGGGCATGCTGGCCCTGGTGTTCTTCGCCACCACGCTCAACTACATCGACCGCGCCGCCCTGGGCGTGATGCAACCGATCCTCGCCAAGGAAATGAGCTGGACGGCGATGGACTACGCCAACATCAACTTCTGGTTTCAGGTGGGCTACGCCATCGGCTTCGTGCTGCAGGGCCGCTTGATCGACCGGGTGGGTGTGAAGCGCGTGTTCTTCTGCGCCGTGCTGTTGTGGAGCCTGGCCACCGGCGCGCACGGCCTGGCCACCTCGGCAGTGGGCTTTATGGTGTGCCGCTTTATCCTGGGCCTGACCGAAGCCGCCAACTACCCGGCCTGCGTCAAGACCACCCGCCTGTGGTTCCCGGCCGGTGAACGCGCAGTGGCCACCGGTATCTTCAACGCCGGCACCAACGTCGGCGCCATGATGACGCCGATGCTGCTGCCGTTGATCCTGCACGTGTGGGGCTGGCAGGCGGCGTTCCTGTGCATGGCGTCGCTGGGCGCGCTGTGGCTGGTGTTCTGGGGTTTGAAGTACTACAACCCGGAAGACCATCCGAGCGTTAAACAATCGGAACTGGACTACGTGCAACGGGAAATCGAGCCGGAGCAACCGGGCGTTCCGTTCAGCCGCATCCTGCGCATGCGCGGCACCTGGGCCTTCGCCATCGCCTACGCCCTGACCGCCCCGGTGTTCTGGTTCTACCTGTATTGGCTGCCGCCGTTCCTGAACCAGCAATACAACCTGGGCATCAACGTGACGCAGATGGGCATCCCGCTGATCATCATCTACCTCACCGCCGACTTCGGCAGCGTGGGCGGCGGTATCCTGTCGTCGTTCCTGATCGGCCGTGGCATGAACTCGATCAAGGCACGGCTGCTGTCGATGCTGCTGTTCGCCTGCTGCATCGTCGGCGTGATCATGGCGGCCGGCTCCAGCCAGCTGTGGGTCGCAGTGTTTGCCATCTCCCTGGCCATCGGCGCGCACCAGGCCTGGACCGCCAACATCTGGAGCCTGGTGATGGACTACACGCCCAAGCACATGATGAGCACGGTGTTCGGGTTCGGCGGGATGTGCGCGGCCATCGGCGGCATGTTCATGACCCAGATCGTCGGCCACATCCTCACGGTGACCAACAACAACTACACGGTGCTGTTCACCCTGATCCCGGCGATGTACTTCATTGCGCTGACCTGGATGTACTTCATGGCCCCGCGCAAGATCCCGACGGTAGACGTGTAACTCAACGACGCCGCTGCTGCCAGGCAGCGGCCAGCCCGCTCATGCAGATCACCCCGATGCCGACCACCGTGGTCATGTCGGGGGTATGACTGAACACCAGCCAGCCCAACAACCCCGCAAACACGATCTGGCAATAGCCGAACGGCGCCAGCAAGGCCGGCGCCGCGAAGCGGAACGCCTGGGTCAACATCAAGTGGGCAGTCATGCCGCAAGTGCCCAGTGCCAGCATCATCACCCCATGCCACAGGCTCGGCACATGCCAGAAGAACGGCACCATCGCACTCATCACCAGGGTGTTGCACAGCCCGGCGAAAAAGTTGCTGGTGGTGGGCGTGTCGTATTGGCTGAGGATGCGCGTGAGCAACTGGTAGAAGCAGAAGAACAGCGCCGAGCACAACGGCAGCAGCACCGCCGGGGTAAACAGCTCGCCGCCGGGATGGATGATGATCACCACGCCGATGAACCCGCAGATCACCGCCAGCCACTGGCCCCGCGTAACGTGCTCGCCCAGCAGCGGCACCGACAGCGCGGTCACCAGGATGGGCGCGAGGAAGTTCACCGCCGTGGCTTCCGCCAGCGGGATGTAATGCAGCGCCGTGGTGAAAAACAGGCTGGTGCCCAGCAGGCACAATGCTCGCACCACCTGCATGCCGGGGCGTTTGCTGCGCAGTACGCGCAGGCCCGACTGCGGCAGGAAAATCCCGGCCATCAGCAAGGTGTGCACCATGTAGCGCGCCCACACCACCATCACGATCGGGTAGAACCCGGCGAGGTATTTGGACAGCGCGTCGTGGCTGGAGAACAGGAACGTCGCCACCACAATCAACAGGATGCCTTTGAACGGATGGTTGACACCGGAAAGCGGGGTACTGACAGTCATTGAATTCTCTTGGGTGGCGAGTTAAACGCGATGGCACTCAACCGAATAATCTAGCAGCCGGGCGTGGGTCTGCCCTCAGAGCATAACCAAACACCGGGCGAACAGCGCACTAAATCACCGGGTTTGGGTCCAACCCTGCACGTTCACTGCCGTATTGCACATTTTTTAACCAAGGCCTGCCTGCCATGAAAAAAACCTTGTTCCTGCTCTCCACCCTGGCCTTGCTCGCCGCCTGTAACCATGAGGACAAGGCACCGGCCAAACCTGCGCCGCCCTCGGTGCAGGCGAGCCTGGTGCCGCCCACCCCGCCCACCGACCAATGGGTGGGCAAATGGATCGGCGTCGAAGGCCTGAACCTCACCATCGCCAAGGACGACGCCATTGGCCGTGGGCACTACATCCTGACCATGCAATACGGCCTGGATGCCGAGGACACCGGCACCTTCAAGGGTGAAGAAGCCGAGGACGGTATCGCCTTCACCCGCCCGGACGGCCCGCAGATACTGCGCGCCGGGGACGGTGAGGCCACGGGTCTTAAATGGCTGGCGGATAAAAAAGACTGCCTGATCGTCGCCACCGGCGAAGGCTATTGCCGCCAATAAGGCCATACTTCATCAATATTTTTGTAGGACCTTTCATCAAGAGGATTGCACCATGCTATGGAAAAAAGGCCGACGCAGCGACAACGTGGTGGATGCCCGGGATGACAGTGGCGGCGGCGGTGGCGGCATGCGCTTCGGCGGCGGCAAGGGCCTGAGCCTCACGGCGATTGTGCTGATCGTCGGCATTGGCTGGCTGACCGGCCAGAACCCGATGCAGATCCTCAGCGAGCTGACCGGCCAGGCCGAGCAAGCGCCTTCGGTGAGCCCGCAAACGCGCCAGGCACCACCGGCCAACGACGAGCAGGCTGATTTTGTGCGCGCCGTGCTGGGCGACACCGAAGACACCTGGGGCCAGGTGTTCAAGGAAAACGGCCTGACCTACACCAACCCGAAACTGATTCTGTTCCGTGGCCGGGTGAATTCCGCCTGCGGTGGGGCCACCTCGGCCAGCGGCCCGTTCTACTGCCCGGCCGACCAGCAGGTGTACCTGGACCTGGATTTCTTCCGGGAAATGTCACAACGTTTCCAGGCCGCCGGCGACTTCGCCCAGGCCTACGTGATCGCCCACGAAGTCGGCCATCACGTGCAGACGCTGCTCGGCATCTCGGCCAAGATTCAGACCGCCCGCCAGCAGGGCCGTCCGATGGAAGGCGACGGTGGCCTGCTGGTTCGCCAGGAGCTGCAAGCCGACTGCTTTGCCGGGGTATGGGCCAACCGTGCGCAAAAGCGCCTGAACTGGCTGGAACCGGGCGATATCGAAGAAGCGCTGAATGCCGCCAACGCGATTGGCGATGACCGCTTGCAGCAACAGGGTCAGGGCCGCGTGGTGCCTGACTCGTTTACCCACGGCACCTCGGCACAGCGGGTTCGCTGGTTCAAGACCGGCTTCGCAGGTGGCCAGATCACTCAATGCGACACCTTTGCGGCCAAGAGTCTCTAAATGAACAAACCATGGGGTGTGCTGCTGGGTCTGCTGGTGTGCTGTTCAACCCTGGCGGCCGAACACGGCGTCAAGGAGGTCAGCCCTGACCGCTTTCACCTGCAGGCCGGCGACCTGAGCCTGGGCTTGAGCCAGGACTGGCGCCAGCCGATGCCCCAGGTCACGCGGGCGCTGATCATCGTGCATGGTCGCCTGCGCAACGCGCAGACCTACCTGCACAGCGGGGTCGATGCCGCCCGCCAGGCCGGCGTCGGCGCTGAAACACTGGTGATCGCGCCGCAGTTTCTCAACCAGGCGGACGTGAAGCGCAATCACCTGAGCGATCAGTTGCTGCGCTGGCATGGCAATGACTGGATGGGCGGCGCATCGTCCACCGGCCCGGGCCAGATCAGCTCGTTTGCTGCGCTGGACCAGATCATCAAGCACCTGGGCGACCGTAAACTGTTCCCGGCGCTGAAACAGATCGTGGTCGCCGGCCACTCCGGCGGCGGCCAGGTGGTGCAGCGCTTCGCCCTCACCGGCCAGGCTCACCCGCCCCTGCAAATCGAAGGCATCAGCCTGCGTTACGTGGTGGCCAACCCCTCATCCTATGCGTACTTCAGCCCGCAACGCCCGGTGAAGTTCGACGCCGCCCGCTGCCCGGGCTTCAACGACTGGAAATACGGCATGCAAAACCTGCCCGACTACGCCAAGGACCAGGGGCCCCAGCAGTTGGAACAGGCCTACGTGTCGCGGGATATCACCTACCTGCTGGGCCAGCAGGACACCGACCCCAACCATCCGGCGCTGGATAAAAGCTGCGAAGCTGAAACCCAGGGCGCGTATCGGTTGATTCGTGGGCACAACTATTTTGACTACCTCAAGCTGCGTCATCCGCAGTTGAGCCACAGGCTGGTGGAAGTGCCGGGTGTGGGGCATGACGGCGACAGGATGTTCACCTCGCCGGAGGGCCAGAAAGCCCTGTTCAACTGACGAAACCGGATAAACATGTGGGTGGGGGCTTGCTCCCTTCCACCTTTTGATTTCTATTGACTGGCCTGAATCATCCGGCGCAACGCCGTGCAATCCTCGGCATGCCAATCAGCCAGCTCCGGCCACGGGTTCTCCGGCAGGTTCACCAACACCGTCCGCGTTCCCGCCGCCCTTCCGCAATCCAGGTCGAAGCGGTAATCCCCCACCATCACCATCTCGCCCGGTGCCACGCCCCAGGCAGTCGCCAGCTTCAACAATCCACCCGGTGCCGGCTTGGGCGGTGCGTCTTCACGGCCCAGCACATCCGCCACCGCAAAGCAGTCCGCCAGGCCAATCGCCGCCAGCGTGACGTGGGCCAGCTCCCGCGCGTTGCGGGTCAGGATGCCCAGGCGATAACCGCGTTGGGCCAGTTCGCGCACCAGCGCCACCGCACCCTCGGCTGCCGTCGAGGCCAGCGCCAGTTCGCGCTCATGCGCCAGCAGCCAGGCATGTTTGGCCGCTGCGATATCGGCCGGCAACCCGGCCAGATGGGTGAGGATATCGTCTTCGGGCGGTATGCCCAGGGCCACGCGAATGGCCGCAAAGTCATGCACCGCCACGGTGAGGGTGCCGTCCATGTCGAACACCCAATGTTTAACCTCTGCCAGGCTCATGCCCAGTCCTTGCGATGACGAATCAGGCCTTCCTGAGTCACCGACGCCACCAGTTGCCCGGCGCGGTTGTACACGCTGCCCCGCGAGAACCCACGGGAATTACCGGCCCACGGACTGTCCATGGCGTAGAGCAGCCAGTCGTCGGCGCGCAGGTCGGCGTGGAACCACAGCGCGTGGTCGAGGCTCGCGACCTGCATATCCTTTTGCCACACGGTCTTGCCATGGGGCAGCAGCGAGGTGGTCAGCAGGCCGAAGTCCGAGGCGTAGGCCAGCAGGTACTTGTGCAGCGCCGGCGCATCCGCCAGGGCGCCATCGGCGCGAAACCACACGTATTTGACCGGGTCGGACGGCTGCGGGTTAAACGGGTCGCGCTCGGTGACCGGGCGTACTTCGATGGGCTTGGGGCACAGCAGCTTGTCGCGCATGTGCTCGGGGATCAAGTGCGCGCGCTGCTGGGTCAGCTCCAGCTCCGACGGCAGGTTTTCCGGCCCCACCACGACAGGCATGGTGGTCTGGTGCTCGAAGCCTTCCTCGTCATACTGGAATGACGCACTGCAGGTGAAAATCGGGTTGCCCTTCTGGATCGCCGTCACCCGGCGCGTGCTGAAACTGCCACCGTCACGCACGCGGTCCACCGAATACACCACCGGCAAGGCGGCATCACCTGGGCGCAGGAAATAACCGTGCAGGGAATGCACATGGCGCGCTTCTTCCACGGTCTGGCTGGCGGCCGACAACGACTGGCCGAGCACCTGACCGCCGAACAACTGGCGAAACCCCAGGTCCTGGCTGCGGCCGCGAAAGAGGTTTTCCTCAATCGGTTCCAGGGTCAGCAAGTCCACCAGATCTTCCAATACTTGGCTCATAGAGCAACTCCTAAAATCTACGGGGCATTCCGGGCTGCTTATCCGTGCAGCGTGTCCAACCATTGGGCGCGGGTGATGCGATACAAAACATGTGGGCGCAGCGGGTCATCGGCTGCGACCTTGGGGTGTTCAAAATCTGCCTGGGGATCGTAATGCATACCGATGGCCTGCATGACTTTCTGCGATGGCAAATTGGCCTCGGTGGTGAAGGCGACGATTTCATCCAGCTGCAAGCGGTCGAACCCACAGCGCAGCGCGGTCCAGGCCGCCTCGCTGGCATAACCCAGCCCCCAGTGTTCGCGGGCCAGGCGCCAGCCGATTTCCAGCGCTGGGGTAAAACCTGCCTCAAAGCTGACATGCTGCAAGCCGGTAAGCCCGATGAATTCGCCGCTGTCCTTGCGCTGCAAGGCCCACTGGCCAAAGCCGAATTCAGCGAAATGGCCGCGAATACGGCCGATCAACGCGGCGCTTTCCAGGTGGCTCAAGGTGGCCGGGAAATAGCGCATCACCTGCGGGTCGGCGCACATGCGTGCAAATTCCGGCAGGTCGCTGTCGCGCCATTGGCGCATGATCAGGCGTGCGCTGTGCAGTTCGAGTATCGGCTCCATGGGTCCCCTCCCTTGCCATGTGCGAGAGTGTACAGCGCTGGTAAGATCCTTCGCAGGTTCCCGTCAGAAAATCCCATGCCTTTGCCATTGATCTACCACGATGACTACAGCCCTGAGTTCCCGGCAGACCACCGGTTTCCCATGGACAAGTTTCGCCTGTTGCGCGACCACCTGGTGTCCAGCGGGCTGACCGAAGACAGCCGTCTGCTGCGCCCAGAGTTGTGCTCGCCGCAGATTCTGGCCCTGGCCCACGAACCTGGCTACATCGCACGCTACATGAGCGGTGAACTGTCCCGCGAAGACCAGCGTCGCCTCGGCCTGCCCTGGAGCGAAGCCCTGGCCAGGCGTACCGTGCGTGCGGTCGGCGGTTCCCTGCTCGCCGCCGAACAAGCCCTCGAACACGGCCTGGCCTGTCACCTGGCCGGCGGCACCCACCACGCCCATTACGATTACCCGGCGGGCTTCTGCATCTTCAATGACCTGGCGGTAATCAGCCATTACCTGCTGGCCAGCGCCCGGGTCAACCGCGTGCTGATCTTCGACTGCGACGTGCACCAGGGCGACGGCACCGCACGCATTCTCCACGACACGCCGGAAGCCATCACCGTGTCGCTGCACTGCGAAAAGAACTTCCCCGCGCGCAAGGCCCAAAGCGACTGGGATATTCCGCTGCCCATGGGCATGGGCGACGCCGATTACCTCAAGGTGGTCGACGATGCGCTCAACTACCTGCTGCCTCTGTACCAGCCCGACCTGGTG
Source organism: Pseudomonas sp. PvP025 (assembly GCF_017832155.1). Classification (NCBI taxonomy): domain Bacteria; kingdom Pseudomonadati; phylum Pseudomonadota; class Gammaproteobacteria; order Pseudomonadales; family Pseudomonadaceae; genus Pseudomonas; species Pseudomonas sp. PvP025. The sequence continues at coordinate 3,208,038 of NZ_JAFIBJ010000001.1, forward strand.
CTGTACGACGCCGGCGTGGATGTGCACAAGGACGACGCCCTCGGTTACCTCAAGCTGACAGACTCAGGCGTCGCCGCCCGCGATGAAGCCGTCATGCGCCACTGCCTGGGTCGCGACATTCCAGTGATGGGCGTGATCGGCGGCGGCTACAGCAAGGACCGCCCGGCCCTCGCGCGCCGCCACGGCATCCTGCACCACAGCGCGCAGCGGGTGTGGACGTCATCAGGGTGTCACTGAACGCTGGGCGTTACCCACAATGGCTGTGGAACGGCCTGTGGATAACTTGAGCGTAAGCGCCTGTAGGCATTTATCCGCAAGGCCTGCAGAAAACTGTATGTTTTTTGATCAGGCAGCCGGCGTCGCGTCCGGTAGAATGCCCCGCTTATTCACAGCACCGTAGCCCTGCCCATGCCTCAGACCCCACCTCACCACGTCACCCTCATCGGCGGCGGCCCAGCCGGGCTGATGGCCGCCGAAGTCCTGAGCCGGGCCGGCGTGCGCGTGGACCTGTACGACGGCATGCCCTCGGTGGGGCGCAAATTCCTGCTGGCGGGGGTGGGCGGCATGAACATCACCCACTCCGAAGCCTACCCGGCGTTCGTGGCCCGCTATGCCGAACGCGCGCCGCACCTGGCGCCGTTGCTGCGTGAGTTTGGTGCCGAGGCATTGTGCGAATGGATCCACGGCCTGGGCATCCAGACCTTTATCGGCACCTCCGGCCGCGTATTTCCTGCCGACATGAAAGCCGCGCCGCTGCTGCGCGCCTGGCTCAAGCGCCTGCGCGACCAGGGCGTGGTTATCCACACCCGGCATCGCTGGTTGGGCTGGAACAGTGAGGGCGATTTACTTATCCACAGCCCGGAGGGCGAGAAGACCGTGCGCAGTGATGCCGTGCTGCTGGCCCTGGGCGGCGGCAGTTGGTCACGACTGGGTTCCGATGGCGCCTGGCTCAAGTTGCTGGAAGACAAAGGCGTGCCCTATGTTCGTCTGCAACCGAGCAACTGCGGGTTTGAGGTGTCGGCCTGGAGCGAATTGATGGTCAGCAAATTCGCTGGCGCGCCGTTGAAGAATGTCGCCATCGGGCTGGGCGACGACAAGCCCCGGCTGGGCGAATGCGTGATCACCGCCACCGGCATCGAGGGCAGCCTGATCTATGCGCTGTCGGCGCCGATACGTGAGGCCATCAACCGTGACGGCGCGGCCACCGTGCATATTGATCTGCTGCCCAGCAAGCCGCTGCACACCGTGCAGGCCGCACTGGCCAAACCGCGCGGTTCGCGCTCGATGAGCAAGCATTTGCACAGTCAACTGGGAGTGGACGGCGTCAAGGCGGCGCTGTTGCGCGAGTTGACGCCGGCTGAGCACTTCAATGATCCCGCGCAGCTGGCGGTGGATATCAAGGCATTGCCGTTGACCCTGGTGAAGACGCGCCCCATCGATGAGGCCATCAGCACCGCAGGCGGTGTGCCGTTTGAGGCGCTGGATGAGCGCTTGATGCTCAAGCAATTGCCGGGGGTTTTCTGTGCGGGGGAGATGCTGGATTGGGAGGCGCCAACCGGGGGGTATTTGCTCACGGGGTGTTTTGCCAGTGGCAGAGCGGCTGGGCGGGGGATGCTGAACTGGCTTCAGCGCTGATCGTTGTGCTGTCTTCGGGCCCGCCATCGCAGGCAAGCCAGCTCCCACATTTTGAATGTATTCACAGATCAAAACTGTGGGAGGGGGCTTGCTCCCGATAGGGCCATCAGCAGCGCCGCGAAATCACTTCTTCTTGCGCGGCCCGGTATTGAACACCGGCACCTTGCGCACCGGCTTGATCGACGGCTCAACCGGCGCCGAGTCGCCACTCTCCACCCACTTGCCCAAATTGCGCTTGCCACCACCACCGCCAGACGCCTTGGGCTTCTTCGGCTTTTTCGGCTTCTTCACCACCTGCCCGCTGGCATCGGTGTCCGGCACGCGGTGCTCGGGTTCGAAGTCCGGCTCCATCTTGCGGGTCAGGGTCTGACGTGTGAGCATCTCGATGGCCGACAGCATGTTCACTTCATCGGCGCACACCAGGGAAATCGCTTCCCCGGTATTGCCCGCGCGCCCGGTACGGCCGATGCGGTGGATGTAATCTTCGGCAACGATCGGCAGATCGAAGTTGACCACCAGCGGCAGGTCTTCGATGTCCAGGCCACGGGCCGCCACGTCGGTGGCCACCAGAATCTGCACGTCGCTGCTCTTGAAACGGTCCAGCGCACGCTGGCGCGTGGCCTGGGGTTTATCACCATGAATGCCGTCGGCGTTGATGCCCAACCCTTGCAGCTTGTCCACCAGCGCATCCACGCCGTTGCGGGTCTTGGCGAACACCAGCACCTGCTTCCAGCGGCCCTTGCGCATCAGGTGCACAAACAGCTCGGCCTTGCGCTTCTTGTCCACCGGCACCACCCACTGCTTCACGGTGTTGGCGGCGACGTTGCGCGGGCTGACTTCAATGCTCAGCGGGTCGTTGAGCATCTGCCCGGCCAGCGTGCGAATCTCATCGGAGAAGGTCGCGGAGAACAGCAGGGTCTGACGCTTTTTAGGCAGCATGCGGTAGATGTTCGCCAGCTCTTCGGAGAAGCCCAGGTCGAGCATGCGGTCGGCTTCATCCAGCACCAGGGTTTGCAACTGGTTGAGTTTCAGCGCGTTCTGGCGGAACAGATCGATCAGGCGGCCGGGCGTGGCGACCAGAATATCGACACCCTTGCGCAGCTTCATCATCTGCGGGTTGATGCTCACGCCGCCATACACCGCGTAGGTGGTGAGCGGCAGGTTCTGCGCGTACTCGGCGACGCTGGCGTGAACCTGCTCGGCCAACTCGCGGGTCGGGCACAGGATCAGCGCGCGCGCCGAGTTGGCGGCGACTTTCGGCCCCTCCATCGTCAGCAATTGCAGCAGAGGCAAGGCGAAACCGGCAGTCTTGCCGGTGCCGGTCTGAGCCGCTGCCATCAGGTCACGACCGGCCAGCACCGCCGGAATGGCTTGCGCCTGCACCGGCGTCGGGGTCTGGTAGCCAAGCGTCTCAAGGGCGCGCAGCAAGGGTTCGATCAGGCCAAGGGTGGCGAAAGTCATGTGTTTACCGTAGGAAAAATTCAGCGCAAAGGCGTAATGCGCGGCAGTTTACCTTATTTCCGGTTTGGGCTTGCGCCATTGGGGCAGGCTGATCAGCAACACGGCGCTGATGATCACCAGCATCGCGAAGGCCTCCTCCAGGCCGATGGTTTCACCCACGAAGACGATCCCCAGCAAGACGGCGACGGCCGGGTTCACATAGGCATAGCTGGTGGCCGCCGCCGGGCGTACGTTTTTGAGCAGGTACATATAAGCGTTGAACGCGATGATCGAGCCGAACACGGTCAGGTAGGCCAGGGCCAGCCAGCCTTCCAGCGGCGGCAGGGCTTTGAGGTGCTCGCCGGACAGCGCACTGACCAGCAACAGCGCCACACCCGCCACGAGCATTTCCGCCGCACTGGCCATGGCGCCCTGGGGCAGCGACAGTTGCCGGCTCCACACCGAACCAAACGCCCAGGAGGCGGCTGCTATCAACAGCAGCACTGCGCCCATCGGGCTCGATTGCAGTGTGCTGCCCATGTTGAGCATGGCGATGCCGATAATCCCCAAAATCACCCCCGCCCACTCCAGCCGCGTATTGCGCGCGCCCCAGAAATAGCCGCACAGCAAGGTAAACAGTGGCACCGTCGCCACGGCCAGCGCAGCCACACCGGACGACACACCCATATGCTCGGCCACACTGACACCGCCATTGCCCACCGTGAGCAGCAAAATACCGATCATGCCGGCGGCCTTCCACTGCGGCCAGGTCGGCGCCGGCACGCCACGCCATCTGAGAAAGCCATACATCAACGCGCCCGCCGTGCAGAACCGAATCCCCGCCAGCAACAACGGCGGCCAGTATTCCACGCCAATGCGAATCACTAGGTAAGTGGAGCCCCAGATGACGTACAGCGCGAAAAAGGCAGCGATCAAGGGTAAGGGAAAGCGACGGGGGCCAGGCATGGGGCGGCTCTATGGCAGGAGAAGGGGGGCTTATTTTAGGAAGGCGGACTGTTAAACATAAGTTACAAAACCTGTTTAAACGGGCCGTACACTTTTCGGAAGGGGGTGGCAGGTCTACTGAATAGACGAGCGCTGAGCGATTAAATCGATAACCTGCCCGATCGTAGTGATGTGATCCCAGTCATCCTGAGTCGCGCGCAGTTTGAACTGCCATTTGATCTGCATGACGAAGCAAGTCAGGTCATCATCAATAATCTTGAAGTCATGGACGAAGTCGGTTTGCTCCGTCACCTGAGTTCGGTCGATGAAGCCAATGATATCGACGAATAACTGAATGACTTTTTCGCTGATATCGGCTCTGGTCAGATCACCTTCCATTTCTTGCCTCATAGGCACACTTGCCAATACTGACTAAATCAAAGATCGCCAGCCCCGCTGCAACGAAGGGAATACCTCGCCCGATAATCCCGAATACCCGAACGGTGCCAAACGTTGCTTTTGCCATTCTGGCCACCGTTGGTTGCCTGATCAATGTACGAGGAAAAAAACGCATTCCAATCAAGCTCGCCAGATTCGTCGTTTTGCTGGAACCGACGTGGACCCAGGCGCCCACGGCAATTTTGCTGATGGGTATACCTGCTGCGCCAGTGATAAGCGTTGCTGCAGTCAAGCCGTAGTGCTGCTGCGTACATTTCCATAGCTCATCAAACGTAGTGCCAGGCGCCGAAGAGTCCGAATGAATGGGCCGCACTAACTGGTAGCTGGCTCCATGGTTCCAGCCCGTTGAATCAGGCAACACCATGACTGCCGGGCAGCTTGTCATCGTGTTCCCCAAATGAAACGCCATGTTTGAGGCTGAGCCGAAATCAATGCCTTTTGATTTGAGTTCAAACATGCCCCGCATGATCGCCGTATGAAGATCGCTTTCCTGCATGACGTAGTCCTTTTACGTAAATGACAGGCGCAATGTTAGGTCGAGGCAAAGGGCGATAAATGGGCGAAGAAAAAAACAGAAAGATCTGACGGTGCGTTAGCTGATCGGCCTACTGACCATTCAGAAAGAGCGGAAAGGGCTCCACAAACAGCTGATAGTTTAGTGGCCAGCAAGACCGATCCCTATCATTTGCGGGACGTTTCCGAGAGAATCCCACAGCCTTGTTTCCGTCGGATCAGGTAGCTAGTCTCGCTCGGTCATTGAGTTTTCGGTGACCGGACGTGCAAGTCCGGCGGCAATAAGAATTACAAATCAACGCAGCTTAGCGCTCAGCTTTTGCTTGGTGCTTGCCAGTTATGGCAGCTGTGCGTGGGAGACCCTCGGGTCTGCTGGGTTTTACTTCTTGCCCCGGTCTTGCACACCTACGCACAGTTGCCACCCTCTTCGCGTGCAAGCGGACGGTGCCAACTTCTTCCAGCAAGGAGTTTCACCATGGTCAAAGTCACCCCCGATCCACCCCGCTTCCCCAGCGAAGACGCCCTGCTCCATCGCCGCGCCACCGACCACTACCTCAAAGCGTCCGCCCCGGATGCGCCCACCTTCATCCTGAATGACAACCTGAGCTTCGAAGACGCCCTGGCCCATGCGGCGGATTTGCTGCAGTGCGCAGTGGAGACAGCGCATTCGTCCAGGGACGCCATGAATGCGCAACAGCGGGCAGTGATGCATTTGGTGGAAATGGCGAGAGGGGTGGTGGATCGGGCGTTGGAGTGTGTGCAACCTGGATGATCACCGCATAACCCATGTGGGAGGGGGCTTGCTCCCGATGGCGGTGGTTCAGTTGCACATCAGTTGCCTGACACACCGCCATCGGGAGCAAGCCCCCTCCCACATTTGGATTTTCAGTGTTCTTGAGAGGGTGGCAGGCTCAAAACCCGCGATGTTTCTTCAGGTGCTCATTGATCTTCGCCGCCGGCACTTTCTGCAAGGTGCACAGCAGGTCGTGGGACAGTTCGCGCAAGCCGTGGGTGCGCCGTAACTCCTGGGCCAGATGCGCCGTGAGGTTGGCCGCCATCTCCGCATCCGCCAGCGCCCGGTGGGCCTTGCCGGTATGGGGCAGTTGCGCGTAGCTGTTGAGGGTGCCGAGTTTGTGGTTCGGCGCAGCCGGCATCAGGCGGCGGGCCAGCAGCAGGGAGCAGGCGAATTTTTGCAGGCGGGTGCGGCGGATCAGGCCCAGTTCAAAGTCCCAGAACTTCTGGTCGAACGCGGCGTTATGCGCCAACAGCGGCGTGGTACCGACGAATTCGTTGACTTCATTCATCACGCGCTCGGCCGGCGGTGCGCTGCGCAACATCGCGTTGCTGATCCCGGTGAGCTGTTCGATAAAGCCGGGTACACGTACGCCGGCGTTCATCAGGCTCTGATAACGGTCGACGATTTGCTCACGCTCAAGAATGACCACGCCGATTTCCGTCGCGCGGCAGTGGCTGCTCGGCGTGATGCCGGTGGTTTCAAAGTCGATAACCGCTATACGTTCCAAACCTGTTTGCACTCCGTCCAACTATTATTTGAGCAGCAACGCGCCTTCAATCGGCACGTAGCGGCTGGCGGCGCGTATCAGCGAATTGGCGGTCAGGCCCGGTACGCCGTAGGCCACAGCCTCAACGCCATGTTTATTGATGACGCGGTCGAGCAGCATGTCGAAGTCGCCGTCACCGGAGGCCAGCACGATTTCGTCGACGTGGTCGGCGGCGTCCATGATATCGAGGGTGATGCCCACGTCCCAATCGCCCTTGGCCGAGCCGTCGCTGCGCTGGATGTACGGCTTGAGTTTTACCGTAAAACCCAGGTTGCGCAGGATCTGCTGGAATTGCTGCTGCTTGCTGTCGCCACGGTCGATGGCATACGCATACGCCTCGACGATCTGCCCGCGCGCGCTGATGTCAGCCCACAGCGCGGCATAGTTGAAGTGGCAACCATAGGCCTGGCGCACGGTGTAGTAGAGGTTTTGTACATCGGCGAACACTGCAATTTTCTTCACCGCACTTCCTCATGACAGCCAGGCGCCAGGGCCCGGAAAGGGTGCCAGTATGCCAGCCACAGGAACGTTTCCGGGAAAAATCAGACCGGGACGACGGCGCGCCCCGGTCCCGGTGTGTCAGACGAAGGTATCGTCGTCGCCGAAGGAAGAGGAGTCGTCGACATAATCGTTGTCGGCGAAGCTGTCGGTGTTGTTGCCGCCCCAGCTGTCATTGCCGGCAAATTTCTGGTCGTCGTTGCCCCAGTTGCCTTGATCGCTGGCCGGCGCCGGTTGTTCGATGATTTCCTCCACCACCTGCGGCTGCTGGTTGTGGTGGAACAGGCTGCTGATGCCTTCGGCCAGCAACACACCACCGGCCACGCCAGCGGCAGTTTTCATCGCGCCGCCCAGGAAACCGCTGCCCATGGGTGCTGCAGCCGCCGCCTGGGGTGGTTGCTGGTAGTTCTGCTGCGGCGCAGGCTGGCCGAACGCAGGCCGCGCGGGTTCACGCCAGCCACCGCCGGCATTGGACGGAGCAGGCTGGGTATCGCGCGAGCTGCCGCCAAAGATGCTCGACAGAAAACCACCGCCGCTCGCCGGCGCCGGTTGCGCGGATTTGGCCCGCTGCAACTCATCCTGCAGTTGCTGGATCTGCTGCGCCTGCTGCTTGTTCTGCGCATCCAGGCTTTTCAGCGCCTGCTCCTGCACCAGGATCGACTGGGTCATGTAGTACCCGGCGGCCGGTTGGCGAGTCATGTGCTCCTTGATCCGCGCTTCGGCCTGGGCGTCGCGGGGGGCTGAGTCCGTTTCGGCTTGTTGCAACCGTGAAAACAGTCCATCGATCAGGGTTTGCTCTTCGCTGTTCATGGCGACCTCGTTAGATTGCCGGTAGAAATCAGGGTCCTGCCTGTGATCAGGCCAGGTGCATGCTAGTTATGGGGGTGTTACGAGTTGTTTCAATGGTCTTTACGCAAGGTTTACGTTTGCGTCGCTGCGAGTCTGATCGGTTAAAGTGTTCCTTTATTTACAGGCCTGCGATAACCCTGATGAATCCGTTAGACGTACTGCGCGACTCTTTCCGCTTTACCCGGCACAACCTCGGCGCCATCGTGCAATTGTGTTTGCCGCTGGTGATCCTCGAAGCCTTGCTGCAACAGATACTGGACCACACGCTGGGCGCGGACGCGTTTGCCGGTTACAGCGTGGTGGTAGGTTTACTGGTGTACCCGCTGTACACCGGTGCGCTGATCCTGTTTCTCGACGCCCGCACCCGTGGCGAGTCGCCACGCACCCGCGATGTGTGGGCCATGGCCCTGGCCCTGTGGCCACGCTTCGCCCTGCTGACCGCCATGAGCACGCTGCTGATATTGGCGGGGCTGTCGCTGTATTTCCTGCCGGGGCTGTGGCTGATGGTGGTGCTGGCATTCGCCGAATACCTGCTGGTGTTGCGCGGCATGTCGGCCCTGGAGGCGATGAAGGAAAGTCTGCGCCTGACCCGTGGGCATTTCTGGCGAATCCTGGTGTGCCTGCTGTGCGTGATGACGCCGCTGTGGCTGCTCAAGGGCGCGAGCGTGGCGGCCTACCCTGAGCCGGCGCCGCTGCTGGGCCTGGTGATGGACAGCGCGCACAGCTTTCTGCAGCTGTTTACCAGTGTGGTGCTGTTCCGTTTATTCATGTTGATCGGTGGCGATGCCGACGCGCGGTGATATGCTCACGGCCACTTCTGAAACGCCATAAGCCGAGCCGATGACCCGTTTATTGCGCATCACCCTGCTGGGCCTGCTGATCGTTGCCGGCCTGCTTACCGCCCTGATCTACCACCTGACCTGGCGCCCGGCCGCCAGGCAGACCTTGCCCGTCAGTTGCGTCGCGCCCCGTGCGCCGACCCTGCTGCCTGGGCAGGCGCTCAAGGTGATGACCTGGAACGTGCAATACCTGGCCGGCAAGAACTACGTGTTCTGGTACGACCGCAGCGACGGCGGCGGCCCGGACGAGCGTCCCACCGTCGAAGACATGGCCTTCAGCCTCGACGAAGTGGCCCGGGTGATCCGCGACGAACAACCCGACCTGTTGCTATTGCAGGAAATCGACGAAAACGCCAAGCCCTCCCACTACCAGGACCAACTGGCCCTGCTGCAGGAACGCCTGGTCGACCTCTACCCCTGCAGCGCCCAGGCCTTCGACTGGAAGGCCGACTTCGTCCCCAGCCTGCACATCTTCGGCAGCGTCGGCCGCAAGCTCGCAACCCTCAGCCGCTACCAGATCGAACACGCCGAACGCCTGCAACTGCCTACCTCGGACGCCAACTTCATCAGCCGCCAGTTCCAGCCCAGGCCGGCCTTGCTGCTGACCTACCTGCCACTGAGCGACGGCGGCCAACTGGCGGTGCTCAACACCCGCCTGGACGGCGATACCCCTGGGCGCAGTGCGGTGCAGGAGCAGGTCAAGGCCACCGTGAAGTTGCTGGATAAATTCGAAGGCCGGGGCACACCCTGGTTGATCGGCGGGGATTTCAACCTGTTGCCGCTGGGCCAATACCTGCGCCTGGACGCCGACAAACGCGGGCAGTACTCGCCGGACAGCGAGCTGCACCTGCTGTGGGACAAATACCCGATGATCCCGAGCAACAGCGAGTCCAGCGGCATCGACCGTGAAAAATGGCTGACGCACTTCCCAAACGACCCCGGCATCGACGGCCCGGATCGCACACTCGATTACCTGTTCTACAGCCCACGGATCAAGCGGGTGGAGGCAAAGGTGCGACAGGAGGATACGTTGCGTATTTCCAATCATTTGCCGGTGATTGCCCGCTTCCTGCTGCCGGCCGCGCAATAACTGTCAAAAATATCAATGTGGGAGGGGGCTTGCTCCCGATGGCAGTGTGTCAGCTACCCATACACTGACTGAACCACCGCCATCGGGAGCAAGCCCCCCTCCCACATTTTTTGATCGTCAGCGCTAAGGCTTGCGAGGCTTGATCCTCGCCGTCGGCTCCGCCACCAACGGGTCATCCGGCCAATAATGCTTGGGATACCGCCCCTTCAAATCCTTCTTCACCTCGGCGTACGTACTGCGCCAGAAGTTCGCCAGGTCCTGGGTCACCTGCACCGGCCGCCGTGCGGGGGACAGCAGGTGCAGCTTGACCGCCTGGCGCCCTCCGGCAATGCGCGGCGTGTCCGCCAGCCCGAACAGTTCCTGCAAACGCACCGCCAGTATCGGCGGCTGTTCGCTGTAGTCCAGGCGCACCGACGACCCCGAGGGCACCTTGATATGCTGCGGCGCCAGTTCGTCCAGGCGTTGCGGCAGCGGCCAGGGCAGCAGGTTGTGCAGGTAGCTGGAAATGTCCAGGTGGGCGAAATGGCTCAGGCGCGAAACTTTGCCCAGGTAGGGCATCAGCCAGTGTTCCAGGCTGGCGAGCAAGGCCTTGTCGCTGATGTCCGGCCATTCGCTGGGCGCGCCCCTATCCAGCTCGCGCAGCAGCATGACGCGGGCCTGCCACTGGCGCAGCTCCGGGGTAAAGGGCAGCAACTCCAGGCCTTTGCGTCGCACCAGGTTGACCAGCGCCTGGCTGCGCGCGCTTTCTTCCAGGCCGCTGAGCGGCTCGCGACTGAGCACCAGTTCGCCGACCTTGCGTTGGCGTTCGGCGCGCAGCATGCCTTCGCGTTCGTCCCAGTCCAGTTGATCGACCGTGCGCACCTGCTCGGCAAGCACCGTGTCGAACAGCGCCGGATCGAAATCTGCCGCCAGGTAGATGCGTTCCTCGCGCTGGCCCTGGCGGCTGCCGAGGTCGGCGATCACCAGCCAGGGCTGTTTCATCAGGCTGTCGGCCTCGGCGAACAGCGCGGCACGGCCATTGGCCAGGCGGTATTCGGCGCCACCGGCACGGCGTTGCTGGGCGACGCGGTCCGGGTAGGCCAGCGCCAGCAAGGCGCCGAGCCAGCGCGGGTGGTCGGGGTCGGCCACGGCCTGCGTCGCCTTGCCTCTCAAATAGCCACGATACTGCCGCGCCAGTTGCCGGGCCCGTTGCACACCGCCCTGGGTACCACGGGCGCGCTCTTCGCCGGACAGCAGCGCCAGGCGGCTGTGCAGGTCCGCACCGGCACCCCGCAGGATATCGCGCTCGCCCAACAGTGCCGCGACATGGCAGGCGGTGTCCGCCAGCCCCAGGTCTTGCCCGCGCAACAGCAGATGGGCGATGCGCGGATGGGCCGGCAACTCCGCCATTTTCTGCCCGTGGGCGGTCAATTTATCCTCATTCAATGCACCCAGACGCACCAGCAGGTCCTGGGCCTGGGCGTACGCGGCGCTCGGCGGCACGTCCAGCCACACCAACTGCGCGGGCGTCACGCCCCAGCGCGCCAGTTGCAAGGCCAGGCCGGCGAGGTCGGCGGCGAGGATTTCCGCACTGCCATAGGCCGCGAGGCCTTCATGCTGGTCTTCGGACCACAGTCGGTAACACACGCCAGGCTCGAGGCGCCCTGCCCGGCCGGCACGTTGGGTGGCACTGGCGCGGGAGATACGCTGGGTGTCGAGGCGGGTCATGCCGCTGCCGGGGTCGAAACGCGGCACCCGCGCCAGCCCGGCATCAATCACCACACGCACGCCGTTGATGGTCAGGCTGGTCTCGGCGATGTTGGTGGCGAGCACCACTTTGCGCTTGCCGGCAGGTGCCGGGTCGATGGCGGCGCGCTGGGCGTTGAGGTCCAGCTCGCCGTGCAGCGGGCACAGCAGCACCTCGGCGCGATCGCCCAGGGCGTCGGCCAGTTGCTGATGGACCCGGCGAATCTCCGCCTGCCCCGGCAAAAACACCAACACGCTGCCGGTCTCGTCGTGCAGGGCATCGAGCACGGTCTGCACCACTCTCGGCTCGATGAACTCACCAGACTGATACGGCCGCCCCCAGCGCATCTGCACCGGGAACATACGCCCCAGGCTGCGCAAAATCGGTGCGTCGTCCAGCAGGCTGGCCAATCGCTCGCCTTCGAGGGTGGCGGACATCAGCAGGATTTTCAGCGGCTGCTCGTCGCGAAACAGCTCGCGCCCGTTGAGGCTCAGGGCCAGAGCCAGGTCGGCATCGAGGCTGCGTTCGTGGAATTCGTCGAAGATCAGCAGCCCCACACCGTCCAGCGCCGGGTCGTCCTGCAAGCGCCTGGTGAGGATGCCTTCGGTGACCACTTCAATACGCGTGTTGGGCCCGACCTTGCTGTCGAGACGGATGCGGTAGCCGACGGTTTCGCCGACTTTTTCACCCAACTCGCTGGCCAGACGTTCGGCCGCCGCACGGGCAGCGAGGCGCCGGGGTTCGAGCATCAGGATGGTTTGCCCGGCCAGCCAGGGCTCGTTCAACAGGGCCAGCGGCACGCGGGTGGTTTTACCGGCGCCGGGCGGCGCTTCCAGCACGGCTTCATGGCGAATCGCCAAGGCGTCACGCAAGGCGGGTAAAACATCATCGATGGGCAACGAATTCATACTGGCTCCAAAGCAGAGCGGCGAGTATAACGGCGAACGGCCCAATGCCGACGCTGGTCTGAGAAACGCCACGGGCCTGCTCCCACCTTTGGGTCGGCGTCGTTCAACAGAATGGGCTTATAGTCACTTTCAACTGTGTTGAGGAGATTTCCATGCGTATTGCTTCCCGTGTCATCGGCGGTGTTTTGGCCGTCACCCTGCTGAGCCAACTCACCGCCTGCGGGTCGATCATGTACCCGGATCGCCGTGGCCAGCTCGACGGCAAGATCGACCCGACCATCGCCGTGCTCGATGCCATCGGCTTGTTGTTCTACGTGATCCCCGGCCTGATCGCTTTTGGTGTCGACTTCGCCACCGGCGCGATCTACTTCGAACCGGGCAAGACCGCCCAGGTCGATCCGCAGAAACTCCACGAAGCCGTTGGCGCCGATGGCAAGGTCGACAACCTCAAGCTGCAATCGATCATTGAGAAGGAAACCGGCCGCAACCTGCCGCTGGATGACCCGCGCCTGATCCAGTTCAAGGGCAGCGTGCAACAACTGGCTTCCCTCGGCCTGCAGCCCGCCGCTTAAGGATCACCCATGACCAGCAGTCCCGAACACGCCAGGCTCCTGCGCCTGGCAACCCGCGCCTCGGTGGCGGTGGCCAGTGCGCTGATCGTCACCAAGGCCATTGCCTGGTGGTTCAGTGGTTCGGTGAGCATGCTCGCAGGGTTGACCGACTCACTGCTTGACGGCGTGACGTCGCTGCTCAATCTGCTCGCGGTGCATTACGCCCTGCGCCCGGCCGATGACGATCACCGTTACGGCCACGGCAAGGCGGAATCGCTGTCGGGCATGGCCCAGGCGCTGTTTATCGCGGGCAGTGCGGTGTTGATTGCCTTCCAGGCCTACCACCGCCTGCAACACCCGGAACCGGTCGGTGCGCCCTGGCTGAGCATCGGCGTGATCGTGTTTTCCCTGGTGCTGACCGTGGCGTTGCTGATGCTGCAACACCGGGTGATCCGCGAAACCGGCTCCAACGCGGTGCGCGCCGATTCACTGCATTACCGCTCCGACTTGATGCTCAACGGCAGCATTCTGGTGGCGCTGGTGTTGGCAGGCATCGGCTTTCATCAGGTGGATGCGTGGTTCGGCCTGGGCATCTCGGCTTATATCCTGTGGAGCGCCATCCAGATCGCCCGGGAAAGCTTTGCGGTGCTGATGGATGAAGAGCTGCCCACCGACGTCAGCCAGCACATGCTCGAGCTGGCTCGCAGCGTGCCGGGTGTGCTGGGTGCCCATGACTTGCGCACGCGGGTGTCGGGTAATCACTGGTTTGTGCAACTGCACCTGGAGTTGCCGGGGGAACTGACCTTGTCGGTGGCCCATGGCATCAGCGACCAGGCCGCCGATGCCATTCACCAGGCCTACCCGCGCGCCGAAGTGCTGGTGCACGCCGACCCGCAGGAAGTGGTCACCGGCGCCAAGGCCTAGTACTGCACCTGATAACCGCGACTGCTCAGGCAGTTGCCCTGGGCCTGACGGTAGGCTTGTACCACCGCAGGGTCCGGGGCGTAGGTGACGGTGCGCGGGTCAAAGCCGCTCTGCTGCACCGCCCAGCGATAGCAGTCGTAACCGTCCTGCTGCACCTGGGCCGGTGACTGGCCGTTGGCGGGGTAGGCCACCACGTCATAGCCCTCGCCCTGCGATGGAGGCGGCGGCGGGGGCGCCTCTGCCGGCGGTTGCACGACCACGTATTGCCGCGTGCTTTCCTCATAGGCGTAATAGGCGCCCGCAGCGAGGAACAACAGCGAACCGCCCACCCGCACTTCGCGCGCGTAGTCCGGCAAATACTGCACACGGATGCCGTACGGCGGCGTCACCACCACGTAATGCGGGCCCTGGGGGCGATACCAGTAGCCGCCAGAGAAGAAATAATCCTGGCCCCGGTACGGCACACGGTAATTGCGGTCGGGGAAGCGGTCGATGACGTAACCCGGACGATGTTGCGGGCCGGGACCCCAACCGTTGCCATGCCCGTCGGGGCGGCCTGGCCAGCGGTTGTCGTCGGGACGGCCGTTGAAGCCGGGACGTGAACCGGGGCCGCCGGCCTCCCAATGCCGGTTGTCGTCATTGCGCCGGGGGATGTCGCGGTAGTAACCCTGACGCGGCTCCTCGGTCTGACGCACGGTATCCGGGCGCCCCTGGATCGGCAGCTTATTGGACGGCGGCGGCGCAGGCCGGCCCGGCTCGTTGCCGGGTGGACGTCCCTGCCCTTGGCTGCCCGCGTTCGGGGCACCACGTTCAACGCGCTGATTTTCCGGGCGCGGCTGATTGTTTTCCGCCCGCCCACCGCCTTCCGGCCCGCGTTCATGCTGCCCGCCGCCCTGAGGCCTCGGCCCGGGACCAGGCCCCGGCGCGCCATCGCGCTCATCGGCCAATGCCTGCGCGCCGACGCTTGCCACCAGCAAACCAACACCTGCCATACGCCAGATGCGCTTCATGCTATTCCTCACTGCGGATTAGGGCTTGAACATGAGACTGGGAAAGCTTCGCCCGGTTCTGGCACAGGTTATCAGTCACAAGAAGTTTCATCGCAGGTAAAAACCGCGGCAAAAGAAAAGGGGCAACCCGTCGGCCACCCCTTGAGAATTTCGTCCTGGCGCAACGCTTTTGACGTTGGCTCACCTCACGCCGTCGTGTCGACAGTGTGCAGCCTGGAGGCCGGCTCAACCCTGCTGGGGTGGCGGCCGCAACGCACCTGATTGGGCGAGCTGCTGTGGACTGTTGTCCAGGCGGTGATTCTGTTGACAACGATACCCGTCCACGCCCGACGGATGATTGCGAAGATTGCGTCAATAAACAGTGCTTGCGCAATTTTTAACCCTTCATGGATAATTCATCGCAATAGTTACGACAAAGGCTAACCCGATGAGCAAGCTTGACCGATACGACTTGAGTATTCTGGCGGAATTGCAGCGCGACGCGAGGATCTCCAACCAGGAGCTGGCCGAGCGTATCGGCCTGTCGCCGTCGCCCTGCTCGCGCCGGGTCAAGCAACTGGAAGACGACGGCTATATCTCCCGCCAGGTCGCCCTGCTCGATCGCAAGATGCTCGGCTTGAGCCTGACCGCCTATGTGCTGATCGGCATGGACCGGCACACCCCCGAGCGCTTCGAGAATTTTGAAGCCGCCATCCGCACCCTGCCCCAGGTGCTGGAATGCAGTCTGGTGACCGGGATGGACGCGGACTATCAGCTCAAAGTGGTGGTGCCGGACATGGATCACTATCAAAAACTGCTGCTGGGCCATCTGACCCGCATCGAAGGCGTGACCAGCGTGCGCTCCAGCTTCGTGCTCAACCAGGTGCTCAACAGCACCGAACTGCCGCTGACGCACTTGCGTACCTGACCTGAAGCACACTGAAGTTCCCCTGTGGGAGTAATGCCGTTCAGTTAAGCCTGCGTGATGCTCGAAGCAATGAGCGGTGCGACTTTTCGGTGTACCTATCGGTTTCTGCGGTAACGGCGACTTAGGGGGCCGCCGCGTTGGGGTGCGCAGCGCCCCTAATCAAGGAAAACGCGGTGTACCTGATACTGCTCAGCGCCTGGTTTTGGGGCTGCTACGCAGCCCAACGCAGGACGAGCCTGCTCGCCACAGGGAATCTGCGCTTAACTGAACGGCATTACCCTGTGGGAGGGGGCTTGCTCCCGATAGCGGCGTGTCAGTTTATGAATAAGCTGACGGACACCCGGCTATCGGGAGCAAGCCTCCTGCCACACTTGAATTTGCGCAAGGAAGGCTCCCATGAACACCCTCGACCCCGCTCGGTTCGAAGAATGGATGATGACCGGTCTGATGACCCTGCTGATCCTCTTCATGGGCTTTATCGTGTGGGACCTGGCGAAAAAATCCAACGCCGGACGCTTTGGCTCGCTCATCCTGTTCCTGGTGCTGGGCCTGGGCATCGCCGCGTTCATCATCAAGAGCGTGGTGATCGGCCTGATCGAGTCCGGCGCCTTATAAACGCGCCGGCACCGCCTTCCACTGGCCCTGATCCAGCCCTTCGATAGACCAATCGCCAATACGCACGCGCACCAGGCGCAAGGTCGGCAAGCCCACCGCCGCGGTCATGCGCCGTACCTGACGGTTACGCCCTTCGCGAATCACCAGTTCCAGCCAGTGTGTGGGCACACTTTTGCGAAAGCGCACAGGCGGGTTGCGCGGCCACAGCTCAGGCTCGTCCAACAGCCGGGCTTGGGCGGGCAAGGTCATGCCGTCGTTGAGTTCCACACCGTCGCGCAGGCGTTGCAGTTGCGCGTCAGTCGGCTCGCCTTCCACCTGCACCCAATAGGTTTTCGCCAGCTTGTGCCGTGGGTCGGCGATGCGCGCCTGCAACTGGCCGTCGTTGGTCAGCAGCAGCAGGCCTTCGCTGTCACGGTCCAGGCGGCCCGCCGGGTAGATGCCGGGGATGTCGATAAAATCCTTGAGGGTCGCGCGCCCGCCTTCGTCGCTGAACTGAGTCAGCACATCGAAGGGTTTGTTGAACAGGATCAGCTTCGGCTCGGCCGGCGGCGCCTTGGCGACACGACGGGGGGCAGCCTGCGAAGGTTTCACGCCAGGGCGGCGCGAATCGGGACGGGTGGGACGGGACATGGCAAAGGAACATCTAACGGTCAGGACAGACAATGCTAGTGGCCTGACCGCCAAATGACCATCCCAACCGCTTAGCGGAACGGCGGCTCGTCGAAGCTGCGCAGTTTGCGCGAGTGCAGCGAGTTGAGTTCGGTGCGCAGCAGGTCGACTGCCTCGATGCCGATCTTCAAGTGCTGGCTGACCGCGCGCTCATAGAATGCGTTGGCCGAACCGGGCAATTTGATTTCACTGTGCAACGGCTTGTCCGACACGCAGAGCAGGGTGCCGTAGGGCACGCGCAGCCGGTAACCTTGCGCTGCGATGGTGCCGCTTTCCATGTCCACGGCCACGGCGCGGGACAGGTTGATCAGCGGCCGCTCCTGCGCCCAGCGCAGCTCCCAGTTACGGTCGTCGTAGGTCAGCACGGTGCCGGTGCGCAGGCGTTTTTTCAGCTCTTCGCCTTTTTCGCCGGTGACGCTGGCAGCCGCCTGCTGCAAGGCCATCTGCACTTCGGCCAGCGCCGGAATCGGGATATTCGGCGGTACCACCCGGTCGAGGATCCCGTCGCGGCGCATATAGGCGTGGGCCAGTACATAGTCGCCGATGGTCTGGGATTGGCGCAGGCCGCCGCAGTGGCCGATCATCAGCCAGCAGTGCGGGCGCAGTACCGCCAGGTGGTCGGTGATGTTCTTGGCGTTGGACGGGCCGACGCCGATGTTCACCAGGGTCACGCCGTGGCCGTCGGTGGCCTGCAGGTGATAGGCCGGCATCTGGTAGCGGTGCCACACCACGCCTGCGGCAATCGCCGAGGCTTCGCCGTGGTCCATGTTTTTGTCGATGATCACGTTGCCCGGCAGCACCATGCGCACAAAACGCGGGTCGCTGCGCAGTTGTTCCAGGCCATGCAGGATGAACTGGTCGACGTAGCGGTGGTAGTTGGTCAGCAGGATCCACGGCTGCACATGGCGCCAGTCGCTGCCGGTGTAATGCACCAGGCGGCGCAGGGAAAAGTCCACGCGGGCCGCATCGAACAGCGCCAGCGGCAGTGGGTCGGTGTTTTCCCAGTCGTAGAGGCCGTCGGCGATGCCATCGGTGGCGGCCGACAGGTCGGTGCTGGGGAACACGCGCGCCAGGGTCGCGGCGGTCACACCGGAGCCGGCCAGTTCATCGCCCTGCTCCACCACGTACGGGTACGGAATGTTCTGCTGGCTGACGCCCACTTCCACCGTCACGGTGAAGTCGTGCATCAGCGGCACCAGCTGTTCGAGCAGGTATTTACGGAAGGCTGCCGGGTGGGTGACGGTCACGCTGTAGGTGCCGGGCAGCTGCACCTTGGCGTAGGCCCGGGTGGTCTGTGGGACTTCGCCATGGCAGTGGTAGGTCAGGCGCAGTTCCGGGTAGCGAAACAGCGCGCGCTGGTCGGCATCGGGTTCGACGCGGTCCTTGAGGTATTGCTTGAGGGCCTGGTTGAGCGCGCCGGTCGCACGCTCGTGCAGAGCGGCCAGCCGGTCCACGGCTTCTTCGGCGGTTTGAACGACAACAAAAGCTTCGGTCACGGTAAGCATCCTGTGTGCTGACTTGCAGGCCTTTATCTTGCCTGTATCGCGGCTGCACTGAAACACCGGAATTGGAATGCCGTAAATGTGGGAGGGGGCTTGCTCCCGATTACAGTGTGTCAATCAGCCTGGCTGTAGCTGATGCACCGCTATCGGGAGCAAGCCCCCTCCACATTCTGACCGCTTGCAGTCAGACCGATTGGGGGGTTGAGCGCGCAACAATCGCTTCTACCTCCACCCCACGCGGCAATGTGCCGTAAACGCGCGCGGACGACTCACTCAACCGGCTGGCAATAAACCCCTCACTCACCGCCGCATTCCCCGCCTCCAGCAACAACTTGGCCTGCAATGCCACGGCGATGTCTTCGGTCAATTGCCGCGCGCGGTATTGAATGTCCTGAGTGTCCATAAACGCGGTCTTCAACTGTTGGATATGCCGCGCCAACTGCCTGTCGCCATGCCCATCGCCGAGTTCGACAAACAGCGTCTCCAGCACACCCGGCTCCTTGGACAGCGCGCGCAGCACGTCCAGGCATTGCACGTTGCCGGAACCTTCCCACGTCGAATTCACCGGTGCCTCACGGTACAGGCGCGGCAGGATGCTGTCCTCCACATAGCCGGCACCGCCCATGCACTCAGCCGCTTCGTTGATCATCGCCGGCGCGCGCTTGCAGATCCAATACTTGCCCACCGCCGTTACCAGCCGGGCGAACCGCGCTTCGTGTTCATCGCCCAGGTGATCCAGGGCGCGGCCCATGCGCAGGCTCAACGCCAGGGCCGCCTCGCTTTCCAGGGCCAGGTCGGCCAGCACGTTCTGCATCAAGGGTTGCTCGCTGAGCACGCGACCGCCCACGCGGCGATGGGCGCAATGATGGCTGGCCTGGGTCAGCGCCTGGCGCATCAGGGCGCTGGAGCCGACCATGCAGTCGAAGCGGGTCATGGCGACCATCTCGATAATGGTCGGCACGCCACGCCCCTCTTCGCCGACCATCCACGCCAGCGCGCCGCGAAACTCCACTTCGCTGGAGGCGTTGGAGCAATTGCCCAGTTTGTTTTTCAGGCGCTGGATATAGAACTCATTGCGCGTGTCGTCCGGCCGGTGGCGTGGCAGCAGGAAACAGCTGAGGCCCTTGTCGGTCTGGGCCAGGGTGAGGAAGGCATCGCACATCGGCGCCGAGCAGAACCACTTGTGGCCCACCAGCTCATAGGCTTGCCCGGGCCCGCCGGCGCCCACCGGATAGGCGTGGGTGGTGTTGGCGCGCACGTCGGTGCCGCCCTGTTTTTCGGTCATGGCCATGCCGAGGGTGACGCCGGCCTTGTGGGCCATGCCGACGTTGCGCCCGTCGTAGTCGGTGCTGAGGATTTTCGGCAACCAGGCCTGCGCCAGCTCCGGCTGCAGGCGCAGGGCCGGAACGCTGGCGAAGGTCATGGTCAGCGGGCAACCGGTGCCGGCTTCCGCCTGGGTGTGCAGGTAGGTCATCGCGGCGCGGGCCACGTGAGCGCCGTCTTGCGGGTGAGCCCACGGCAGCGACGGCAGGCCGTGTTCAACGGCGGTGCGCATCAATTGGTGATAGGCCGGATGAAACTCCACCAGGTCGATACGATGGCCATAACGATCATGGCTGCTGAACACCGGCTTGTTCTGGTTCGCCAGGAACCCGGCCTCCATCAACGGACCACCGGCCAGCGCGCCATAGGCATCGATGCGCGGCTGCGCCCAGCCGGCACCAAAGCGGCGTGACCAGTCCTGCAAAGGCAGGTCGATGCGGTACAGGTTGATGCCATCCAGGGACGGCGGCTGATTGGTGACGTCGTGGGTTTCGGCAAACTGATGCAGGTTCATCAAGGCCTCCTGGAAAAAAGGCCCATGTCGATCGCCGCCCTCCGGCAGTTCAAGAGGCGGCTCGATGAGGCCCAATGCTTTTCAGTTAAGCATCGTCACTGCGCTTAAAAAAGTGGCATACCCGCCGATTGCACGGCGCCTTCGCCCTCCTGTGCGCGTAACACGCGGCGTTCCAGTACCGTCTGCAGAACGTCGAAACGCACCGGTTTGACCAGTCGTTCAGTGATACCGACGCCATGACAATGTTCGCGCTCCGGTGCGCTGGATGACCCACCCAGGGCAATCACCGGCAGCTCGCCGCCGCCGGGCAGTGCGCGGATCTGACAGCACAACGAGAAACCGCCTTCAGGCACGTCCAGCAATACCGCGTCAAAACGCTCGGCCTGCAGGGCCGCCAGCGCCATCGGCCCGCTGTCCACGGTTTTCACCCGGTAACCGAGCTTGAGCAACATGCCGCGCACGGCCAATTGGCCAACGCTGTTGTCGTCCACCAGCAGCACCGCGCACTCATTGGCGGAGCGCTCCTTGCCCGAGCGCACGGCGTCGGGGTCTGGCCTCACGCTGTCCAGTTCCACGTCCAGCTGGAAGCGGCTGCCTTTGCGCGGCTCGGAATGATGGGTCAGGCGCCCGCCCTGCAACTCGATCAGTTGCCGGCAGATCGCCAGACCGATGCCCAGGCCGCCGTATTCACGGGTCATCGAGCCGTCGAGCTGGAAGAAGCGTTGGTACAGGGTGGCCTCTTCGAGAAAGGCGAAACCGATGCCGGTGTCGGTGACGATAAAGCTCAGGCGCAGGCGGCCGTCGCCGTGGGGCACGCCCACCACGCGCAGGCGCACGGAGCCGTGATGAGTGAACTTGAACGCGTTGTCCAGCAGGCAATCGAGGCACTGCACCAGTTTGTCGGGGTCGCCGATCAGCCGGTCCGGCAGGTCGTCGGTTACGTCCACGGTAAACGCCAGGCCCCGGCTCTGCGCACTGACGCTGAATTGCTGGCGCAAGGTCTCGAGCGTGCCACGCAGGCTGAATGCGCGGGGCTGCGGGCTGAGGCGCCCGGCCTGCAGTTCGGTGAGGGTGAGGATGCCGTTGACCATGCGCATCATGTCCCGTGCCGATCCGGCGGCAGTCTGATGGTAATGCGCCAGTTCCTCCGTCAGCGGTTGGGTGTGCATCAGCTCCAGTGAGCCGATCACGCCGTTCATCGGGGTGCGCAGTTCGTGGGTCAGGGTGGCGAGGAATTCGTCCTTGAGAAGGTTGCTGCGGGCCAGTTGCTGGTTGAGCCCTTCGAGTGTCTGGCTGGCGTCGAGCAGAATCTGCGCCTGCTGCTCGCGCATGGCGTTGATGCGGTCGGCCAGGGCCAGCGACAGCAATGACACTTCAATGGCCGAACCGATCTGGCTGGCGTACATGGTGAGGAACACATTGGGCAGGTAGCCCAGCACCATCAGCGTATTGACCACCCCGCCCAGCAGGAAGGCCGACCAGGCGATGATGAAATAGCGTGCCACGCGCTGGCCGCAGTACCACGCCTTGATGGCCGCGACAAAGATGGTCACGGTGAACACCAGCGCCAGGCCGGTGGCCAGGCGCAACGCGAGGGCGTAGCTGGTCATCAGCGACAGCAGCATAACCACCGCGCCGCAGCCTACCAGTGTCAGCAGCAGGCGATTGATCCAGCGGCTGTGCTCGGCGGTGCTGAGGAAACTGCGCGTGAACAGGCTGCCGAACAATGCCGCGCAGCCGATCAGAAACGGCGTCGCCGCATTGGCCCACCACGGGCTGTTCGGCCAGAAATATTCGACCGCCGCGCCGTTCACCGACAGTTGGTACATGCCGAACGCGGCGATATAGAGAATGTAATAGAGGTAGCTGGTGTCGCGCACGCTCAGGTAGATGAACAGGTTGTACACCAGCATGCCCAGCAGCACGCCGTAGATCAGGCCCAACACGTACAGGCGCAGTGGCTGTTGTTCGAGGTACGCGGTGCTGGACCACAGCGTCAGCGGCGCCTGGATCGAGCCTTCGCTTTGCAGGCGCAGGTAGACGGTCTTCCGTTCGCCGGGGGCAAAGTCGAGTTTGAACAGGTAGTTGTTCTGGCGAATCTCGCGGTTCGAAAAAGGCAACGCGTCACCGGTGCGGCCGGCCAGGCGATAGTGACCGGTGTGGTCAGGCAGGTAGAGGTCGAGGTGGTCCAGGGGCGGGTAGGCCAGCTCCAGCAGCCAGGTGCGCTGGGCATCGACGAGCCATGGCACATACTGCAAGTCGACCTTGAGCCAGAACACCGAACGCGAATAGCCGGCGTTGAGGGTGTCTTTGTCATGGGGCTTGAACCGCGCGGCCGCGGATGGCGCGATGACATCGGCGATGGTCAGTACGTCGGTGGGGTCTTCGAGCACTTGCATCGCCCTGCCCAGCGGCAGGCTGCGCGTGTCCTGAGTGAACTCGATGGCGCTGGCGAGCATCGGCAGCCCGCATAACAATACAATCAGCAAATAGCGCATAGAGCCCCAGCGTGGCCTGTCCGGTCAGGTCAATAAGCCCCCCATCCTTTTGAGTAGACGCATACCGGCGATACATTAAGTTGTTTGAATCCACTCTAGCATAGCCGCTAAAGGCCATTGGACACTATTGGCACGTTATTCTGAAAGGCTCTGGGACAGGCTTCTCAGCCATTTTTTGGACGCCCTCAAGCGCCAAAAAAACGACGCCCTTGCGCAAAATTCAGCCATCGCCCGACGGCCACGCAAAAAGCGTTTGGTGGTAAGCTCGCGCACCATGAATATCTACAGCTCTCGCCCTGTTGTTCTCTGTCTCTCCGGCCATGATCCCAGTGGTGGCGCCGGCCTGCAGGCAGATATCGAAGCCCTGCTCGCCCAGGGTTGCCATGCGGCGCCGGCCGTCACGGCCCTGACCGTGCAGAACACGGTCAATGTCAGCGATTTCCGCGTACTCGACCGCGAGTGGGTATTGGCCCAGGCCAACGCCGTGCTCAGCGACTCCGAAGTGGCGGCGGTCAAGCTGGGCATGCTCGGTTCCACCGCGATGGTCGACACCGTGGTCGAGCTGCTGCAGGCGCACCCGCACCTGCCGGTGGTTTGCGACCCGGTGCTACGGGCCGGCGGCGGCGGCAGCCTGGGCAAGGACGAAGTCGGTTACGCGATGCGCGAGCGCCTGTTGCCGATCTCGCTGATCGCCACGCCCAACCTGCCCGAAGCGCGCATCCTCGCCGAACTGCCGGACGGCAGCGCCGACGACTGCGCCGAGAAGCTGTTGCCGTTTGTCCGGCATCTGCTGATCACCGGTGGCCATGGCGACGAGCATGAAGTGCATAACCGCCTGTACAGCCGTGACGGCACGCGCCAGACCTTTACCTGCCAGCGCCTGCCCGGCAGCTATCACGGTTCGGGCTGCACGCTGGCCAGTGCGCTCAGTGGCCGGCTGGCCCACGGCGAAGGCCTGGTCAGCGCCGTGCAATCAGCGCTCAACTACACTTGGCGCACCCTGCGTGACGCCGAACAACTCGGCCAGGGCCAGTTCGTACCGCGCCGATTGCCGCTGGATTTCTGTTCGTAATATCAATCTCGCAACATCAATTCGCAACACCGAGAGGCCTGCTCGATGAAACTACGTGGCCTTTACGCCATTACCGACAGCCAATTGCTGGCCGGTAAATTCCTCGCCTACGTCGAAGCGGCGCTGGAGGGCGGTGTGACCCTGTTGCAGTACCGCGACAAAAGCAGCGACGAGGCCCGGCGCCTGCGCGAAGCGGAGAAACTCCACGAACTCTGCTCGCGCTACAAAACCCGCCTGATCATCAATGACGACGCCGAACTGGCCGCACGCTTGGGCGTCGGTGTGCACCTGGGCCAGACCGACGGTCCTTTGGCCCCGGTGCGCGCCCTGCTCGGCTCCAAAGCGATCATCGGCGCCACCTGCCACAGCCAGATCGAACTGGCCGAGCAGGCCGCCAAGGAAGGCGCCAGCTACGTCGCCTTTGGCCGCTTCTTCAATTCCAGCACCAAGCCCGGCGCCCCGGCCGCCACCGTCGACATGCTCGCCCAGGCGCGCAAGCGTCTGCAGTTGCCGATCTGCGTGATCGGCGGTGTGACCCTCGACAACGCCGAACCGCTGGTGGCCCACGGGGCCGACCTGCTGGCCGTGGTCCATGGTCTGTTTGGTGCCGACAGCACCCAGGAAGTCACGCGCCGCGCCCGTGCCTTCAACGCCCTTCTCAAGATTTGATTGCAGAGAGACTCATCATGTCCCGTTCCGAAACCCTGTTTGCCAATGCCCAGAAACACATCCCCGGCGGCGTGAACTCCCCCGTGCGTGCGTTCAAGAGCGTGGGCGGCACCCCGCTGTTCTTCAAGCACGCCGAAGGTGCCTACGTCACCGACGAAGATGACAAGCGCTACGTCGACTATGTGGGTTCGTGGGGCCCGATGATCCTCGGCCACAGCCACCCCGACGTGCTCGACGCCGTGCGCCAGCAGTTGCAACACGGTTTGTCCTACGGCGCGCCGACCGCCATGGAAACCGAGATGGCGGACCTGGTCTGCTCCATCGTGCCGTCGATGGAGATGGTGCGCATGGTCAGCTCCGGCACCGAAGCCACCATGAGCGCGATCCGCCTGGCCCGTGGTTTCACTGGCCGCGACAGCATCATCAAGTTCGAAGGCTGCTACCACGGCCACTCCGACAGCCTGCTGGTCAAGGCCGGCTCGGGCGCACTGACTCAGGGCGTGCCGAGTTCGGCGGGTGTACCGGCGGCGTTCGCCAAACACACCCTGACCCTGCCATTCAACGACATCGGCGCGGTCGAGCAGATGCTCAGCGAAGTCGGCCAGGAAGTGGCATGCATCATCGTCGAGCCGGTCGCCGGCAACATGAACTGCGTGCCGCCGGCGCCGGGCTTTCTCGAAGGCCTGCGCGAACAGTGCGACAAGCACGGCGTGGTACTGATTTTCGACGAAGTGATGACCGGTTTCCGCGTGGCCCTCGGCGGCGCCCAGGCCCATTACGGCGTTACGCCGGACCTGAGCACGTTTGGCAAGATCATCGGCGGCGGCATGCCGGTGGGCTGCTTTGGCGGCAAGCGCGCCATCATGCAGCACATTGCGCCGCTGGGCCCGGTGTACCAGGCTGGCACGCTGTCGGGCAACCCGCTGGCCATGGCCGCCGGCCTGACCACGTTGCGCCTGATCAGCCGCCCGGGCTTTCACGCGGAGCTGACCGACTACACCACCCGCCTGCTCGACGGCCTGCAGGTGCGCGCCGATGCCGCTGGCATTCCGTTCGTCACCACCCAGGCCGGCGGCATGTTCGGCCTGTATTTCAGCGGCGCCGACGATATCGTCACCTTTGATGACGTCATGGGCAGCGACGCCGATCTGTTCAAGCGCTTCTTCCACCTGATGCTGGACGGTGGCGTGTACCTGGCGCCGAGTGCCTTCGAAGCGGGCTTCACTTCGATTGCCCACGGTGACGCGGAATTGAAACTCACCCTGGAGGCTGCCGAGCGCGCTTTCGCCGCCCTGAAATAAACCCGCACAGCCGTCTGACGTTGCCTACAGCGGCGTCAGATTGCTACTTTGCCTACAGAGATTTCTTACTTTTTTCGAGATTTAACCTGCAATCCGGCAGATAACTTGCCCAAGCAGCAGAAAAACGAGTAAAGACTTTGTAAGCAGAGGCCTGCTTATTTCATAATGCGCGCTTATTGGATCCCACGAGGGTCCGCGCGCCCCGTCAGAGGTAAGTCGATTCCCATGAAACGCACCGGCCGCACCCTGGTTCTGGGCTGCCTGTTGCTCCTTCAGCCGCTGCTGGCACATGCCCAGGCAGGCGGCAACTCGTTGTTAATTCCAGCGATGGGTCGTTGCACCCTCAATACCCAGCCGGACGGCCAGGCCGAAGCCCTGAGCGCGTGCCAAAAGCAGGCGGATGACGGGGACGCGCAAGCGCAATACGAGTTGGGCGAGTTCTACCACGACAGCAAAAACCCCGCCGTGGACCTCAACAAAGCCTTGAGCTACTTCGAGAAAGCCTCGTTGCAAGGCCATGCCCAGGCGCAGTTTCAGCTCGGCAACATGTTCTTCAAGGGTGAGGGCGTGCCGGCCAATAACATTCAGGCGTATATCGTGCTGAAGATGGCTGCGGTCAACGGCGCCGAAGATGCGCTGGATACCGCCGACGAAGTGGCCGAACACATGCAGCGCGATGAGCTGGAAGTGGCGACCCAGGTGCTGGGGCAGATTTTCCGCAATTATTTGCAGGAATTGCAGAGTGCCGATGGGCGTTCGCCCTTCTCGCCCCTTCCCTGAATCCTCAGCGTTTTTGATGGCCTCTTCGCGAGCAAGCCCGCTCCCCCACTCGACCGAGTTTCAAACTTGAAATGCTGTCGAATGTTGGAGCGGGCTTGCTCGCGAAGGCCGCGCCTCGGTTTAAAGCCCTACTTCTCCGGCATCGGCATCGGAAACGGCATCACATTGCTGGTGCCGCGCGCCTCGCTGATCTTCGGCGTACCCAGGCGCTCGACTTCATCGATGCGCACAATCGAATGCATCGGCACAAAGCTGCGCACCACGCCTTCAAACTGCGCCTTGAGTTTTTCCTCGCCCGGGTCGACGACCAGCTGCGTGCGCTCGCCAAAGACGAACTCTTCCACCTCCAGGAAGCCCCACAGATCACTTTGATAGATCTGCTTGGCGTACATTTCGAACACCTGGCCCTGGTTGAGGAAAATCACCTTGTAGATTGGAGCTTCACGTTTGGTCATGGTGGGCGAGCAACACATCGCGGATATAAAAGAGGGCGCGAACTATAGCATGGCACCCGATGCACAACGCTAGGAACCAATGGGCATGCCCCCTATAATGCGCGGTTCTTTACCACCAGTTGACGATTCCCATGGCCAAGAAGCTCTATATCGAAACCCACGGTTGCCAGATGAACGAGTACGACAGCTCGCGCATGGTCGACCTGCTGGGCGAACACCAGGCCCTGGAAGTCACCGCCCGCGCCGAAGATGCCGACGTGATCCTGCTCAATACCTGCTCGATCCGCGAACGCGCACAGGACCGTGTGTACTCGCAGCTGGGCCGCTGGCGTGAGCTGAAACTGGCCAACCCGGACATGGTGATCGCCGTCGGCGGTTGCGTGGCCAGCCAGGAAGGCGCGGCCATTCGCGACCGCGCGCCCTATGTCGACGTGGTATTCGGCCCACAGACCCTGCACCGCCTGCCGGAAATGATCGATGCCGCGCGCATTACCAAGCTGCCGCAGGTGGACGTGTCGTTCCCCGAGATCGAAAAATTCGACCACCTGCCCGAACCGCGCATCGACGGGCCGAGCGCCTACGTGTCGGTGATGGAAGGCTGCAGCAAATACTGCACCTTCTGCGTGGTGCCCTACACCCGTGGCGAAGAAGTCAGCCGACCGTTTGACGATGTGCTGGCTGAAATCATCCACCTGGCGGAAAACGGCGTGCGTGAAGTGACCCTGCTGGGCCAGAACGTCAACGGCTATCGCGGCCACACCCACGACGGTCGCCTGGCCGACCTCGCCGAGCTGATCCGCGTCGTGGCGGCGGTGGATGGCATCGAGCGCATTCGCTACACCACCTCGCACCCGCTGGAATTTTCCGACAGCCTGATCCAGGCGCATGCCGAGGTGCCGGAACTGGTCAAGCACCTGCACTTGCCAGTGCAATCGGGCTCGGACCGCATCCTGTCGGCGATGAAACGCAACCACACCGCCCTGGAATACAAATCCAAACTGCGCAAACTGCGCGCGGCGGTGCCGGGCATCTGCATCAGCTCGGACTTTATCGTCGGTTTCCCCGGCGAAACCGAGAAAGACTTCCAGCAGACCATGAAGCTGATCGAGGACGTGGGTTTTGACTTTTCCTACTCGTTCGTCTACAGCCAGCGCCCCGGCACACCGGCCGCCGACCTGCTGGACGAAACACCGGAAGCGCTGAAAAAGGAACGGCTGAATGCGCTGCAGCATCGGCTTAACCAGCAGGGTTTCGAGATCAGCCGACAAATGGTCGGCTCCACCCAGCGGATTCTGGTCACCGATTACTCGAAAAAAGACCCGGGCGAATTGCAGGGCCGTACCGAGAACAACCGGATCGTCAACTTCCGTTGCGACAACCCGATGCTGATCGGCCAGTTCGCCGATGTGCACATTGATGCGGCGCAGCCGCACTCGCTGCGCGGGTCGCTGATTCAATAAATAGTCAAATCACCGCTGCTCAAAATGCGGGAGGGGGCTTGCCCCCGATGGCGGTTCATCAGTATCAAATCTACTGACTGACACTCAGCCATCGGGGGCAAGCCCCCTCCCACATTTGAACCGTGCAACACTCCGACGACGTAAGTGCTTTCGCACACCAGTCACTGGCGCTATCCTCTCCTTCACCTCAACAGCCAAAGGGCGGCTAAAAGCGACCTTGAACGCACCTACAGTAGAACCCCATCGTTTTATCCTCGAGCCGTTTGAGGCTCGCCGCTTCGCCAATCTGTGCGGACAATTCGACGAGCACCTGCGCCTGATCGAACAACGCCTGAGCATCGAGATCCGCAATCGCGGCAATCAGTTCGAGCTCATTGGTGAACCCCAGCACACCACCTCGGCAGAAAACCTGCTGCGCCGGCTCTACCGCGAGACCAAAGGCAGCGAGCTGTCGCCGGAAACCGTGCACCTGTACCTGCAGGAGTCGGCGGTGGAAGACCTGGCCAACAATCCCGTGGCCGAAGCCAGCGTGGCCCTGCGTACCAAAAAAGGCATGATTCGCCCGCGCAGCTTGAATCAGCAGAAGTACGTCAAGGAAATCCTCGGCAACGACATCAACTTCGGCATCGGCCCGGCCGGCACCGGCAAGACTTACCTGGCCGTGGCCTGCGCCGTCGACGCGCTGGAGCGCGAGCAAGTGCGCCGCATCCTGCTGGTGCGCCCGGCGGTCGAGGCCGGCGAAAAGCTCGGCTTCCTGCCCGGCGACCTCGCCCAGAAGATCGACCCCTATCTGCGCCCGCTCTACGACGCGCTGTACGAGATGCTCGGCTTCGAATACGTGGCCAAGCTGATCGAACGCCAGGTGATCGAGATCGCCCCGCTCGCCTACATGCGCGGACGCACTTTGAACAACAGCTTCATCATCCTCGACGAAAGCCAGAACACCACCGTCGAACAGATGAAGATGTTCCTCACCCGTATCGGTTTCGGCTCCACTGCCGTGATCACCGGCGACATCACCCAGGTCGACCTGCCCAAGGGCACCAAGTCAGGCCTGGGCCAGGTGATCGAGGTGCTCAAGGACGTGCCCGGCATCAGCTTTACGCATTTCATGCCCAAGGACGTGGTGCGTCACCCGCTGGTGCAGCGCATCGTCGAAGCCTACGAGCGCTTCGAACACCGCGACGACGGCCTGACCAGGGACACGCGCCGCGATGCTTGAGCTCGACCTGCAGCTGGCGACCGACGCGCCCGCCCCCAGCGAAGCGCAATTTCGCACCTGGTGCGCCCTGGCCCTGCGCCAGCGCAGCGCCGATTCGGAGTTGACCATCCGCCTGGTGGACGAAGCCGAAGGCCGCGAGCTGAATCACACCTGGCGCCACAAGGACTACGCGACCAACGTGCTGTCCTTCCCCGCCGACGTGCCCGACGAGCTGCTGGACATCCCCTTGCTGGGCGACCTGGTGATCTGCGTCGCGGTGGTCGAGCGTGAGGCGCAGGAGCAAGGCAAGGAACTTGAGGCCCACTGGGCCCATCTAGTCATTCATGGCTGCTTGCATCTCTTGGGTTACGACCATATTGACGATGACGAAGCCGAAGAAATGGAAGCACTGGAACGAACGTTGCTTGCAGAATTGGGCCATCCGGACCCGTATGCAGATGACGAAGCTTGAACATCACCTACTAACTGTAACGATAAAGGATTCAGAGTAATCGCTATGAGCGAAGACCGATCGAGCAACGGGCAGAAGTCATGGCTGGGTAAATTGACCCAGGCTTTTGCCCACGAGCCGAAAAACCGCCAGGAGCTGCTGGAGCTGCTGCGCGAGGCCCACCAGAACAAGTTGCTGGACAGCGAAGCGCTGGCCATCGTCGAAGGCGCCATCCAGGTGGCTGACCTGCAGGTCCGCGACATCATGGTGCCGCGCTCGCAGATGATCAGCATCAAGGCGACCCAGACCCCACGGGAGTTCCTCCCGGCCGTGATCGACTCGGCGCACTCGCGCTACCCGGTGATCGGTGAAAGCCATGACGACGTCATGGGTGTCCTGCTGGCCAAGGACCTGCTGCCGCTGATCCTCAAGGAGAACGGCGACAACTTCAATATCAAGGACCTGCTGCGGCCGGCCACCTTCGTGCCTGAATCCAAGCGCCTGAATGTGCTGCTGCGCGAGTTTCGCGCCAACCACAATCACATGGCCATTGTGATCGACGAATACGGCGGCGTTGCGGGCCTGGTGACCATCGAAGACGTGCTCGAGCAGATCGTCGGCGACATCGAAGACGAACACGACGTCGAAGAAGACAGCTACATCAAGCCGCTGCCCAGCGGTGATTTCCTGGTCAAGGCACTGACGCCGATCGAGAACTTCAACGAGTTCTTCGACAGCGAATTCTCCGACGATGAGTTCGACACCGTCGGCGGCCTGGTGATGAGTGCGTTCGGGCATCTGCCAAAACGTAACGAAACCACCGAGATTGGCGCGTACCGCTTCCGCATCCTGAATGCCGATAGCCGCCGCATCCACTTGATCCGCCTGACTCCGATTGCCCGCTAAGGACTGACATGCGCCGTTTGATCGCACCCGGCTGGCCCGGTAACTTGCTGGCCGTGGTGGCCGGCGCCATCACTACTCTGGCGCTGGCGCCGTTCGACCTGTGGCCGTTTGCACTGGTGGCGGTCGGCGTGTTCTATGTCGGGCTGCGGGGCCTGAGCCCACGCCAGGCCCTGGGTCGTGGCTGGTGTTTCGGCTTCGGTCTGTTCGGCGCCGGCACCAGCTGGATCTACTACAGCATCCACCACTTCGGCGGCGCTTCGGTGCTGCTGGCGGGTTTCCTGATGCTGCTGTTCACCGCCGCAATCGCCTGGTTCTTCGCCCTGCCCGCCTGGCTGTGGGCGCGCTGGCTGCGCCGCAATGAAGCGCCGCTGGCGGACGCGCTGACCTTTGCCGCATTGTGGGTCGGCCAGGAAGCGTTTCGTGGCTGGTTCCTCACCGGTTTCCCGTGGCTGTACTCCGGCTACAGCCAACTGGACGGCCCGCTCACCGGCCTGGCGCCTGTGGGCGGGATGTGGCTGATTTCGTTCGCGCTGGCGCTGACGGCGGCGCTGTTGTGCAACCTGCCGCGCCTGCTGGCGACCAAACGCAATGCCTTCATCGGCGCAGGCCTGGCGTTACTGGTCGCGCCGTGGGCAATCGGCCTGGCACTCAAGCATCACGCCTGGACCACGCCCTCCGGCGCACCGCTGAGCGTGGCCGCGATCCAGGGCAACATCGAACAAAGCATGAAGTGGGACCCACAACAGCTGACGGCCCAGCTCGCGCTGTACCGCGACATGAGCTTGAGTTCCAGGCCGGTTGACCTGCTGGTATGGCCGGAAACGGCAGTGCCGGTGCTCAAGGAATCCGTCGAAGATTACCTGGGCATGATGGGCAAGTTTGCCGCCGACCGGCATACCGCGCTGATCACCGGGGTACCGATCCGCCAGGAGGTGCGCCACGAAAAGCGCTATTTCAATGGCATCACCGTGGTGGGCGAAGGCGACGGCACCTACCTCAAGCAGAAGCTGGTGCCCTTCGGCGAGTACGTGCCGCTGCAGGACATGCTGCGCGGCCTGATTGCCTTCTTCGACCTGCCGATGTCGGACTTCGCCCGTGGACCGGCCGACCAACCGCTGTTGCAGGCCAAGGGCTACCAGATTGCACCGTTCATTTGCTACGAAGTGGTGTACCCGGAATTTGCCGCCGGCCTTTCGGCCCGCAGCGACTTGCTGCTGACCATCAGCAATGACACCTGGTTTGGCCGCTCCATCGGCCCGTTGCAGCACCTGCAAATGGCGCAGATGCGTGCTCTGGAGGCAGGTCGCTGGATGATCCGCGCCACCAACAACGGCGTGACCGCGCTGATCAATCCGTTCGGGCAGATCACCGCGCAGATTCCACAGTTCGAGCGTGGCATTCTCTATGGCGAAGTGGTGCCGATGCACCAGCTCACGCCCTATCTGCAATGGCGCTCGTGGCCGTTGATCATTGTGTGTCTGGTGCTGTTTGGCTGGGCGTTGCTGGCGGGCCGAATGTCCAAAGCCGTCTAGCCGCCCCACCCAAAACCAATGTGGGAGGGGGATTGCTTTTGATTGCAGTGGGTCAGTCAATGTAGCTGTTGACTGAAACACCGCTATCGGGAGCAAACCCCTCCCACATTCAGATCGGTGGCGTTACTTGTAAAACAACCGATACCCCACCTGCCCCACCGCCTCATTCAACAAATACCCGCTCTGCCATATCGACTTGAACTCCGGCATCCAGCCACCCAGTGGCCGCGCATTGTCCACGCCAAGAAAGCCCACCGGCGCCGGCACCACGGTAAAGCCCGCCTTTTCAAAGCTCCACACCGAGCGCGGCATGTGCCAGGCTTGAGTGACCACCACCACGCGCTTGATGCCTTGGGGCAACAGGATCGCGGCGCTCATCTGCGCGTTTTCCCAGGTGGTTCGGCTGCGTTCCTCCTTCCAGCGCACCGTGACGCCAAAATCATCCTGCATTGAAACCGCCATCAATTCCGCCTCGCTGGGCGGCGTGTCGTAGTGCAGGCCACCGGTGGTCAGCACAGGCAGGCCGGATGCCTTGGCCAATCGCGCCGCATAACGCTGACGCTCCAGGCCGATACCGGTCGGCTGGTCCGAACCCCACGCAGGGTCACCGCGTTCGCGTCCAGAACCGAGGATCACAATGGCATCTGCCCGTTGAGCCAGGGTAGACCAGTCCTCACGGGCCAAAGGTGGCACGGTCTCCAGCGCCCGTGCGCTCCACTCCACCACCACCGGCAGGCTCATCAGCCACAGCCCGCCCAACCCCAGGGCAAAACAGCAGCCGGCAAGGCGCGGGCGTGTGCGTCGCAACCACCAGCCAAGGGCCAGCAGCAGCAAGAGAATGCCAGGCGGCAGCAACAGTTGTTTAATGAAATAGCGAATAGGCATCGAGCATCTCCATGGATGCCCGAAGCCTAAGGTGTATCAGGGTTCAGCGCAAAGCTTCACATGGGGGGCATCACTTGAACCGGTCGGCCCGATGGGTTGCCGGACCGCGCTCGCGCGCTGCATCCTTGAGCCACACCACCTTCGCCGACTGTGTCGGCGCGCTCGGTGGCGGGGAAGCCACACGGCCAGGCGTCGAGCGTTCGTTTTTTTCCAGGTAAGCCTTGATCAGTTCCAGCTCTGCGCGGCTCAGGCCACGCAGCTCCAGCTCGACGGGGCGTTCATCACGCAATCGACCCGCGGTGCTGGCGGCATCCAACGCACGACCCAAGCGGTCGATCAGTCCTTGGTAGACATCCGGTTTGGTTAACATTCGCTGCGATTTGACCATCCCCTCACCTCATTGAAGATAAGACTCGCTCCCCACTCAACAGCGTAGACCCAGTGGCCGGGCCTGCCTGACGCCGCGACAGACGGCCTGGCGTGCGCAATCAGGGTTTCCCTCGATAGAGTGGGGTCATGTATGCTACGGCGCTTCCTGTAACTCCACTTCCCGCAGGGTTTGGGCATGCACGCGCCGCGCATCGGTGTCGCTCAGCCCTAACGCTGCACCGAAGAGGATTAGGCCACCCCTATTCAGTTCAAAAGTAGCCATGCACGAACATTACCAGCCCCGTGAAATAGAAAATGCCGCACAAACCTTCTGGGACGCGCAAAAGTCCTTCGAAGTCAGCGAACAGCCAGGCAAGGAGACTTACTATTGCCTGTCGATGTTCCCTTACCCCAGCGGCAAGCTACATATGGGGCACGTGCGTAACTACACCATCGGCGACGTGATCTCGCGCTATCAGCGCATGCTCGGCAAGAACGTCCTGCAACCCATGGGTTGGGACGCCTTCGGCATGCCGGCGGAAAACGCCGCGATGAAGAACAACGTGGCGCCCGCCAAGTGGACCTACGAAAACATCGCCTACATGAAGACCCAGCTGCGCAGCCTGGGCCTGGCGGTGGACTGGTCCCGCGAAGTGACCACCTGCAAGCCGGACTACTACCGCTGGGAACAATGGCTGTTCACCCGCCTGTTCGAAAAAGGCGTGATCTACCGCAAGAACGGCACCGTGAACTGGGACCCGGTCGACCAGACCGTACTGGCCAACGAGCAGGTGATCGACGGTCGCGGCTGGCGTTCCGGCGCGGTCATCGAAAAGCGCCAGATCCCGATGTACTACTTCAAGATCACCGCCTACGCCGATGAGTTGCTGTCGAGCCTCGACGACCTGCCGGGCTGGCCTGAACAGGTCAAGACCATGCAGCGCAACTGGATCGGCAAATCCAAGGGCATGGAAGTGCAGTTCCCGTATCACGTCGAGTCCATCGGCGAAGCGGGCGCACTCAAGGTCTTCACCACCCGCCCCGACACCCTGATGGGCGCGACCTACGTCGCCGTGGCCGCCGAACACCCGCTGGCCACCCAGGCCGCACAGAACAATCCCGAGCTTGCGGCGTTCATCGCCGAGTGCAAGGGCGGCAGCGTGGCCGAAGCCGACGTCGCCACCCAGGAGAAAAAAGGCCTGCCGACCGGGCTGTTCGTCGAGCATCCCCTCACCGGTGAAAAGCTGCCGGTATGGGTCGCCAACTACGTGCTGATGCACTACGGCGATGGCGCCGTCATGGCCGTGCCGGCTCACGACGAGCGTGATTTCGAATTCGCCACCCAGTACAGCCTGCCGATCAAATCCGTGGTGCGCACCAGCGCGGGTGATACCAACCCGGCGCCCTGGCAGGACGCCTACGGCGAACACGGCGAGCTGATCAACTCCGGCGAATTCGACGGCCTGGACTTCGCCGGCGCTTTCGATGCCATTGAAGTGGCACTGATCAAGAAAAACCTCGGCGCCTCGCGCACCCAGTTCCGCCTGCGCGACTGGGGCATCAGCCGCCAGCGCTACTGGGGCTGCCCGATCCCGATCATCCACTGCGACACCTGCGGCGACGTGCCGGTACCGGAAGACCAGTTGCCGGTCGTGCTGCCTGAAGACGTAGTGCCCGATGGCGCCGGTTCCCCACTGGCCCGCATGCCCGAGTTCTACGAGTGCGCCTGCCCCAAATGCGGCGCGCCGGCCAAGCGTGAAACCGACACCATGGACACCTTCGTCGAGTCCTCGTGGTACTACGCCCGCTACGCCTCGCCGCACTATGAAGGCGGCCTGGTGGAAAAATCCGCAGCCGACCATTGGTTGCCGGTGGACCAGTACATCGGCGGTATCGAACACGCCATCCTGCACCTGCTCTACGCGCGCTTCTTCCACAAGCTGATGCGTGACGAAGGCCTGGTGAGTTCCGATGAGCCGTTCAAGAACCTGCTCACCCAGGGCATGGTGATCGCCGACACCTACTATCGCCGCGAAGCCAATGGCGCCTACACCTGGTTCAACCCGGCGGACGTGGAACTGGAGCGTGACAGCAAGGCCAAGGTGATCAGCGCCAAACTGAAATCCGACGGCCTGCCGGTGGAAATCGGCGGCACCGAGAAAATGGCCAAGTCGAAGAACAACGGCGTCGACCCGCAGTCGATGATCGATCAGTTCGGCGCCGACACCTGCCGCCTGTTCATGATGTTCGCATCGCCACCGGACATGAGCGCCGAATGGTCCGACTCCGGCGTCGAAGGCTCGCACCGCTTCCTCAAACGCGTCTGGCGCCTGGCCCACGCCCATGTCAGCCAGGGCCTGCCCGGCAAACTGGACGTGGCCGCGCTGAGCGACGAGCAGAAAGCCATTCGCCGCAGCACCCACCTGGCCATCAAGCAAGCCGGCCAGGACGTGGGCCAGAACCACAAGTTCAACACCGCCATCGCTCAAGTGATGACACTGATGAACGTGCTGGAAAAAGCCCCGCAAGCCACCGAGCAGGATCGCGCACTGATTCAGGAGGGCCTGGAAACGGTTACCCTGTTGCTCGCCCCGATCACGCCGCACATCAGCCATGAATTGTGGAGTCGGTTGGGCCACAACGAGGCAGTCATCGATGCGCGGTGGCCGGTGCAGGATGACAGCGCGCTGGTGCAGGACACGTTGCAACTGGTGATCCAGGTCAATGGCAAACTGCGCGGGCAGATCGACATGCCCGCCAGTGCCAGTCGCGAAGAGGTTGAAGCGGCGGCGCGGGTCAACGAGAACGTGCTGCGCTTTACCGAAGGCCTGACGATCCGCAAAGTGATCGTGGTGCCGGGCAAACTGGTCAATATCGTCGCCAGCTAAATCGGATCGGGCGCAAGGCTTGAGCCTTGCGCCGAACTAAACCTTCAGGGCCTCGATAAGGCCCGCCTGGTTTCAAGGGGAGCAACAAAAATGATCAAACGCAATTTGCTGGTGATGGGCCTTGCCGTGCTGCTGAGCGCATGCGGCTTCCAGTTGCGCGGCACCGGCACCAATGAACTGGCGATCAAGGAATGGGACGTCAGCGCCCGCAACGCCTACGGCGAAACTGTGACGCAATTGCGTCAGGTCATGGAAAGCAGCGGCGTGCACATCTACACCGGCGCGCCCTACAAGCTGTTCCTGGCCGACGAGCGAGACACCCAGCGCAACCTGAGCTACGCCAGCGCCGGCCGTGCCTCGGACATCGAGCTGAGCACCGAGCTGACCTTCGAGATCCAGGGCCGTGACAAGCTGCCATTGATGGGTGACAAGATCCAGGTACAGAAGGTCGTCAGCCACGACGGCAATAACCTGGTAGGTTCTGACTCGCAAATCATTCAGGTGCGCAAGGAAATGCGGCGTGATCTGGTCCAGCGCATGGTCCTGCGCCTGTCGCTGCTGACCCCGCAACAACTTGAGACATTGCAGCAACGCGCTGACGACAAGGCCAAGGCTGACGCCGATGCCTTGAAAGCTGCGCAAGAGTACGAAAACAACACGCCGAAACAATCGCCTGTTGAAGTCCCTGTCGAGTAAGCCAGACGGGGCGCCCCAGGCGCCCCGTTCGCCCCGCCTATGAAACTCGCCCCCGCCCAACTCGCCAAACATCTGCAAGGTGGCCTTGCGCCTGTGTACATCGTCAGCGGCGATGACCCGCTGCTGTGCCAGGAAGCGGCAGACGCCATTCGCAGCGCCGCGCGCCAGCAAGGTTTCGACGAACGCCAGGTGTTCAGCGCCGACGCCAGTTTCGACTGGGGTACGCTGCTGCAAGCCGGCGCCAGCATGTCGCTGTTTGCCGAAAAGCGCCTGCTGGAACTGCGCCTGCCCTCGGGCAAGCCCGGTGACAAGGGCGCGGCGGCGCTGATGGGATACTGCGCACGGCCGGCCGAGGACACGGTCTTGCTGATCAGCCTGCCCAAGCTCGACGGCAGTGCGCAGAAAACCAAGTGGGGCAAGGCGCTGGTGGAAGGCGCGCAGACGCAGTTCATCCAGATCTGGCCGGTGGACAGCAACCAGTTGCCGCAGTGGATTCGTCAACGCCTTTCCCAATCAGGGTTGTCGGCGACACAAGACGCTGTGGAGCTGATTGCCGCGCGGGTCGAGGGCAACCTGCTGGCCGCCGCTCAGGAGATCGAAAAGCTCAAGTTGATGGCTGAAGACGGACAGATCACCGTCGAAACCGTGCAAGGTGCGGTGGCCGACAGCGCGCGCTTTGACGTGTTCGGGCTGATGGACGCTATCCTCAACGGTGAGCCGGCCCATGCCCTGCGCATGCTCGAAGGCTTGCGCGGCGAAGGGGTGGAGCCGCCGGTGATTCTATGGGCCCTGGCCCGCGAGCTGCGGGTACTGGCCAATATCGCCCTGCAATACAGCCAGGGCACGCCACTGGACAAATGCTTCAGCCAGGCCCGCCCACCGGTGTGGGACAAGCGCAAGCCGCTGATGAGCAAAGCCCTGCAACGGCACACGGCGCAACGCTGGGCGCAATTGTTGCTGGAGGCGCAGCGTATCGATGCACAGATCAAGGGCCAGGCGGCGGGCTCGCCGTGGATGAGTCTGAGCCGTTTGTCGCTATTGATGGCCGGCCAGCGCCTCACACTGCCCGCCGAATAACCCCGCCGCATTTTGATCTGTATTTACAATTCTCAGGCTTTACAGCCCCGCCGATTCGGCCGATTATTTGCGCCGTTCCACTCATCCATCAAGAGTACTCATCATGAGCAAAAAGCCATCCAGGAATGGCCCCAACAAGGCCAAATCCATCATCGCCCAGCCACTGTTCCGCAGCCGCCAGGTACGCGCCGGCAAGGGCAAAGGCAGCTACCGCCGCGAAGCCTTCCAGTCTGACAGCTGGGAGGCTTCTTACTTTCTGGCTGCCTGAAGGCAAGCGCCCCTCCGGCATGATAAGGTCTGCACTTGATTTGTAACCCCTGGACCTGTGCATGCCCTCTAGTCTTTCCCGTCGTTGGCACCTGCGCCAATTGATTGCTGCCTCCAGCCTTATTCTGCTTGTCGCCTGCGCCGAGAAACCCACCGCCGCCGACGCCCAGCCCCTGCCGAAAATCCAGACCGTGCCGGCCGTCGCGCCTGCCGTGGTTGCACCTTTGGCGGTGGACAATCTTGATATCCAGCCCACCCAGACTTTTGCCGAATGGCAGGCCGGGTTCCGCGTGGACGCGCTGAAAGCCGGGATCACACCCGCCGTCTTTGATAACGCCTTCGCCAACGTCACCCCCGACATGGCGGTGATTCGCGCCGACCGCAGCCAGCCGGAGTTTTCCCGCCCGGTGTGGGAGTACCTCGACGGTGCCCTGTCGGCGGTGCGCGTGCGCAATGGCCAGGCGCTGCTGATCAAGTACGCCGATACCCTGCAGAGCATCGAGCAACGCTATGGCGTCGACCGCCAGGCGCTGGTCTCGGTGTGGGGCATGGAGAGTAATTTTGGCGCGTTCCAGGGCAATAACTCGGTCATCCGCTCTCTGGCCACCCTGGCCTATGAGGGCCGCCGCCCGGCATTTGCCCAGGCGCAATTGCTCGCCGCGCTGCAGATCATCCAGCATGGCGATATCCAGGCCGACCAGATGAAAGGCTCGTGGGCCGGCGCCATGGGTCAGACCCAATTTATCCCGACCACCTACAACACCCACGCCGTGGACTTCGATGGCGACGGCCGCCGCGATATCTGGAACAGCCCGGCCGACGCCCTCGCCTCCACCGCGCATTACCTGCAAAGCTCCGGCTGGCAGAAAGGCCAGCCGTGGGGCTTCGAGGTGAAACAACTGCCGACCCACTTCGATTACGCCCTGGCCGACGGCAGCGTGCGCAAGAGCGTGGCCGAGTGGCTGAAACTCGGCATTCAGCTGCCACCGGGGGCAAGCATGCCGCCCAACGTCGACCAACTGTCCGCCGCCCTGCTGCTGCCAGCCGGTTACCGTGGCCCGGCGTTCCTGGTGCTGGATAACTTCCGCGCGATCCTCAAGTACAACAACTCCTCTTCCTACGCACTGGCGGTTGGCCTGCTGTCGGAGCGGTTTGGTGGCGGGGGTGTGATTCGTGGAGACTGGCCCAAGGATGAATTGCCGCTGAGCCGCTCCCAACGCATCGACCTGCAGGCAGCGCTGACCGCCAAGGGCTATGACGCGGGCAACCCGGACGGGATTATCGGCGCGAATACGCGCAAGGCGATTCGCGCGGCGCAGCAGGCGCTGGGCTGG
Source organism: Pseudomonas sp. PvP025 (assembly GCF_017832155.1). NCBI lineage: Bacteria > Pseudomonadati > Pseudomonadota > Gammaproteobacteria > Pseudomonadales > Pseudomonadaceae > Pseudomonas > Pseudomonas sp. PvP025. Next base: position 3,248,358 of record NZ_JAFIBJ010000001.1, read on the forward strand.
CCGGCGGACGGGTATGCGACGGTGAAGTTGCTGGAATCTCTGCAGAACCGCTAGATTCGCTTATGGCGACTACCGTCATCGGGAGCAAGTCCCCTCCCACCGTTGAACTGTGAGTACATCCAACGTGTGGGAGGGGGCTTGCTCCCGATGACGGCATGCCAGGCAACCATTATTTAAAGACCACATCCTGCTCCAGCACCACCCGCTGCTCCCCCGCATCCAGGCGAACCACTGCGCCCAGCGGCAACGTCAGGTTGGGGTCGCAGTGCCCGCTGCGCCAGCCGGCCAGTACCGGAATGCCGAGCGGTTCGAAGGTCTGCTTCAATAGCCGTTCCAACGCCATGCCGTCCACCCCTGCTACATCCCCCACCAACACACCGGCGACCTGCGCCAGCTTGCCGGCCAGGCGCAAGTGCGTGAGCAGGCGGTCGATGCGGTAGATCGGCTCGTTGATGTCCTCGATAAACAGGATGATGCCTTGCGCGTCGATTTCAAACGGCGTGCCCATCACTGCGGCGATCATCGACAGGTTCCCCCCCTGCAAGCGCCCACGGGCGATGCCCGGCTCAAGGGTGGTCAGCGGGAAGGCGACAGGGTGCGCCAACTCGCTGCCAGTGCCCAGTTGGCCACGCAGCAGGCTGAACAACGAGGACTCGGTGGGTGGCTGCTTGTCGCCCAGCAGATCGGCGTTGAGCATCGGCCCGTGGAAGGTCACAAAGCCCGCATAGCGGTTGATCGCCAGGTGCAAGGCGGTGATGTCGCTGTAGCCGACAAAGGGTTTGGGGTTGGCGCGCAGCAGGCCGAAATCCAGGCTGTCGAGCAGACGTGGCGTGCCGTAGCCGCCGCGCAGGCAGAAGATGGCATCGATATCGGGATCAGCAAAGGCAGCATGGAGGTCGGCGAGGCGGGTTTTATCGCTGCCGGCAAGGTAGCCGTCGCGTTCATACACACCGGGGTAGATGCGCAGGTCGTAGCCGCGATTGCGCATCCATTGTTCGGCTTTTTCCACGTCCAGCGCGGCGGGGCCGGCCGGGGCGATCAGGGCGATGGTGCCTTCGGGGCGCAATGCGGGTACGGCGGCGTTCATCCATGTTCTCCATGCAAAAAGTGGGAGGGGGCTTGCTCCCGATGGCGGTGTGACAGTCAATACATCAGGTGACTGAAACACCGCTATCGGGAGCAAGCCCCCTCCCACATTGGCCCTTCCTGCACTTCAGGCCTGCGGTGTTACTCAGCGCTCTAGGCGGAAACCAGGCTGGCCTTGACCAGTTTGGCCTGCTCGTCGGCGTGGTACGACGAACGTACCAACGGGCCCGACGCCACGTTCTTGAAGCCCATCTTGTAGCCTTCCTCGGCGAACCAGGCGAAGACGTCCGGGTGCACGAAACGCTGCACTGGCAAGTGGCTGCGCGACGGTTGCAGGTATTGGCCGAGGGTCAGCATGTCGATGTCGTGTTCGCGCATGCGCTTCATGACGTCGATCACTTCTTCGTCGGTTTCGCCCAGGCCCAGCATCAGGCCGGATTTGGTCGGGATGTGCGGCATCATCTGCTTGAATTTCTGCAGCAAGGTCAGCGACCACTGGTAGTCCGAACCCGGACGCGCGGCCTTGTACAGGCGCGGCACGGTTTCCAGGTTGTGGTTGAACACATCCGGCGGCTCGGCAGCGGTGATTTCCAGCGCCACGTCCATGCGGCCACGGTAGTCCGGTACCAGGGTTTCAAGCATCACGTTCGGCGACAGCTTGCGGATTTCGCGGATGCAGTCGGCAAAGTGCTGGGCACCGCCGTCACGCAGGTCGTCGCGGTCCACCGAGGTGATCACCACGTATTTGAGTTTGAGGTCGGCGATGGCGATGGCCAGGCTTTGCGGCTCGTTCACGTCCAGCGGCTTCGGACGGCCATGGCCGACGTCGCAGAACGGACAGCGACGGGTGCAGATGTCACCCATGATCATGAAGGTGGCGGTGCCGCCGGAGAAGCACTCGCCCAGGTTCGGGCAGGACGCCTCTTCGCACACGCTGTGCAGCTTGTGTTTGCGCAGCAGGGCCTTGATACGGTCGACTTCCGGCGAAACCGGGATGCGCACGCGGATCCAGTCGGGTTTCTTCGGCAGTTCGGTGGTGGGAATGATCTTGACCGGGATGCGTGCAACCTTCTCGGCGCCACGCAGCTTGACGCCGGCTTCCACCTTGGCACGCGGGGCCGGGGCCGGACGCTCGGTGATGTCCAGCGTCGGGATCATGGTTTGCACTGCATCAGTAGTCATAATCAGTCGATTCCGCCCGTGAGGGTCGTCTGCTCAGCATAGTCGAGGTGTTTGACGAGCTGCGCGCGCAGCCGGGCACTTACCTCGGCAAATTTAATCGGTGTGGCGTGTTCGCTCAGTTGCGTCATCGCAAGCCCCGCATAACCACAGGGGTTGATGCGACGAAATGGCGCCAGGTCCATGTCCACATTCAGGGCCAGGCCATGAAAGGAACAGCCATGGCGGATGCGCAACCCCAGCGAGGCGATTTTCGCACCGTCCACGTACACGCCGGGTGCATCGGGCTTGGCTGCGGCGCTCACGCCATAACTGGCCAGCAGCTCGATCAGGCACGCCTCCATGCGGCTCACCAGGTCGCGCACGCCAAACCCCAGCTTGCGCACATCCAGCAGCAGGTAAGCCACCAGTTGGCCGGGACCATGGTAAGTCACTTGGCCACCTCGGTCGACCTGCACCACTGGAATATCACCCGGCACCAGCAGGTGCTCAGCTTTGCCGGCCTGGCCCTGGGTGAACACCGGCGGATGCTCCACCAGCCAGATTTCATCCGGGGCCGAAGTGCCGCGCTCGTTGGTGAAGCGCTGCATGGCATGCCACACGGGCTCATAGGCCATCTGGCCAAGCTCGCGAAAGCCCAGGACTGAGGGCATCACAACACCATGTGCACGAAGCCGGTGGCCCGCAGTTCACTGTTGATGTCGTAGAGCTGTTCCTGACCGGTCGCAACGATGTGCAACTGGATCGTGGTGTATTTACCGTTGGTGCTCGAACGCTCGTCCACCCGGTTGTCGTTGATCGTCGCGTGTTTACGCACGATCTCGAGGATCTTGTCCTTGTTGCCTGCACCGGTATCGCTGATCACTTTGACGGGATAGTCCGTCACCGGGAATTCGATCTTTGGCGCCTTCACTTCTTTATCGGTCATGGCAGAACAGCCTCGTAAGCGGTAAGCCGTGGCGACGGGCAAAGCCCCGCGTCGGATCAACGCGGGGCTTTGCAGGTGCACACAATCAGTTGAACAAGCCGTAGAAGAACAGACGGATGCTATCCCACACGCGGCGGAAGATACCACCTTCGTCGACGGCGTCGAGCGCGATCAGGTCGGCGCTGTGCACCACCTTGTCGTCCAGCTTCACTTCGACTTTACCGATCACATCGCCCTTGGCGATAGGCGCAACCAGTTGCGGGTTCAGGGTCATGCTGGCAGCCAGCTTCTTCAGTTGGCCTTTAGGCATGGTCAGGGTCAGGTCGTCGGCCAGGCCGGCCTTGACCTGGGAGGTCGCGCCCTTCCACACCGGTGCGGTCGCAAGCTCGGTGCCCTTCTGGTAGAAGGTCTGGGTTTCGAAGAAACGGAAGCCGTAGGTCAGCAGCTTTTGCGTCTCGGCCGCACGGGCCTGCTCGCTGTTGGTGCCGAATACCACGGCGATCAGGCGCTGGCCATCACGTACAGCGGACGACACCATGCAGTAACCGGCTTCGTCGGTGTGGCCGGTTTTCAGGCCATCAACGGTCTTGTCACGCCACAGCAACAGGTTGCGGTTGGGCTGCTTGATGTTGTTCCAGAAGAATTCCTTCTGGGAGTAGATCGCATAGTGCACCGGGTCGACGCGGATGATCGCGCGGGCCAGGATCGCCATGTCGTGAGCCGACGAATAGTGCTCAGGGTTCGGCAGGCCGGTCGGGTTCATGAAGTGGCTGTTGGTCATGCCCAGGTCGCCGGCGGTCTTGTTCATCATGTCGGCGAACGCGTCTTCACTGCCGGCGATGTGTTCGGCCAGGGCCACGCTGGCGTCGTTACCCGACTGGATGATGATGCCGTGCAGCAGGTCGCTCACGGTGACCTGCGAGCCGACCTTGATGAACATCCGCGAACCGCCGGTACGCCAGGCGTTTTCGCTGACGGTGACCGGATCGTTCTCGCCGATCTGGCCGCGACGGATCTCCAGGGTCGCGATGTAGGCGGTCATCAGCTTGGTCAGGCTGGCGGGCGGCAGGCGCACGTCACCGCCGTTCTCGACCAGCACGTTGCCGCTGGCGGCATCCATGAGGACCCAGGCCTTGGCGGCCAGTTGCGGGGAAGCCGGCACCATTTCAACCGCCCAGGCGGCCGGGGTGATGATCAGCGAGATAAGCAGGCACGTGCGTTTGGCTAAGGTGGTGATGTTCATCCGTCTCTCGAAATTGCGTATGGAAACTTGCCCTCGCGGGCAAAACTTATTCAGACAGCCCGTTGCCAGACTGTCGCGTGTTCGATTGCCCGCTCACCCCTTGCCCCTGGGTTTTTGTTGTTCAACGAGCCAGCAACCAGGGTTCGAGCCCCGCAGGAGCCTGAACCTTCAATCGGGTTTATTCGGCGGTGACCAGCTTGGGCTGCCCCAGGTTGGCCAGGCGTACGCTGTTCTGCACCTGCGCGACCTCGCTTGGCGAGCCGATCGGGCCCATGCGTACACGGTGCAGGGTCTGCTGGTTACGCACGATGGAGCTGATGAATACCGGCGCGTTGACCATGCCGCTGAGTTTGGACCTTAACAGTTCTGCCGCATCCGGGTTGGCGAAAGCGCCCACCTGCAGGAATTGCCCGCCGGCCATGGATGCGCCAGGTGCGGCATGGGGCACGACCACGGTGTCCGGGGCATGCTGCGCAGGCGGTGGTGTCCATTGTTCGATCTTGCCGGTGGAGGCGGTCACTTGCGGCTGCACGGTGCGCGGCTCGTTGAGCATCAACGGTGCCGGTTTGCCACGCTGGGCCCAGTATTGGGCCGGGTCGATGCCTTCGACCTTGACCCGCGCGGTGCCGGTTTCGGCATAGCCGAGTTTCTTCGCGGCGGCATAGGACAAGTCGATGATACGGTCGGAATAGAACGGCCCACGGTCGTTGACCCGCAGGATCACCGTGCGGTTGTTGTCCAGGTTGGTCACCCGCACATAGCTGGGCAGCGGCAATGTCTTGTGGGCCGCGCTCATGCCGTACAGGTCATAGACCTCGCCATTGGCGGTGTTCTGACCGTGGAACTTGGTGCCGTACCAGGACGCCGTGCCCGACTGGACGTAGGTTTTGGAGTCCTGCAGCGGGAAGTAATTCTTGCCCAGCACGGTGTAGGGGTTGGCCTTGTAGGGGCCGGTGTGCAGGGTCGGCGTGGCATCCGGGATCTTCGACACATCCACGTCCCACCACGGCGCGCCGTCCTTGTGCGCGCGGTTGATGTCCAGGCCCGGCTGGGCACGGACGATTGCGCCACCGGCCTTGGGCACCGGCCCACGGCTGGTGGGTGTGGACGTGGAACAACTGACAACCAGCAAGGACAACGCGGCAAACGCCACCAGCTTGAGCGGTTTATGGAACGGCGATGCCCGCATTACTTGGTGCCCCGTGCTTGGACCAGCATGTCTGACAGCTGATGCACGGCCATGGCGTACATCACACTGCGGTTATAACGCGTGATTGCGTAAAAATTCTGCAGGCCCATCCAGTATTCAGGACCCTTTTCGCCTTCAAGGCGGAACGCCGTTACCGGCAGATCGTCGCCGGGCGCATTCTGACTCGACCAGCCCAGCGCCCGCAACTCCCCAACGGTCTTGACCGGTTCGATGCCTTGAGTCAAACCTTCGTCGGCGCGTTCGCCGCTGACGTCGGCGCGCACCACCACCGGTTCGCCAGCCACCCAGCCATGGCGCTTGAAGTAGCTGGCAACGCTGCCAATGGCGTCGTCCGGGTTGCTCCAGATATTGATGTGGCCGTCGCCGTCAAAATCCACCGCATAGGCGCGAAAGCTGCTCGGCATGAATTGCGGCAGGCCCATGGCACCGGCATAGGAGCCCTTGAGGGTCAGCGGGTCGACCTGCTCTTCGCGGGCCAGCAGGAGAAATTCGCGCAGCTCCTTGCGGAAGAAGTCGGCGCGCGGCGGGTAATCGAAGCCCAGGGTCGACAAGGCATCGATCACCCGATAATTGCCGGTATTGCGCCCGTAGAAGGTTTCAATGCCGATGATCGAAACAATCACCTGGGCCGGCACGCCGTACTCCTGCTCGGCGCGGGCCAGCACCGCCTCGTGCTGACGCCAGAAGTCCACGCCCCGGGCCACGCGGGCATCGGTGAGAAACATCGGGCGATATTCCTTCCACTGCTTCACGCGTTCGGCCGGGCGCGAGATGGCGTCGAGGATCGCCTGCTTCTTCTGCGCCTCCCGGAACACGCCCATCAGCTGTTCACCGGCGAAACCGTAGTCGCGGGTCATTTCGCCGACAAATTCGGCGACCTGGGGAGAGCCATCGTAGTCACCGGCCTGCGTCTCCTGCGATGCACCGAGCAGCCCGATCAGGCCCATCCAGGATGCATGCCGAGTCGCCCAGCCGCGCATTACTTGCATTGACATCTTCACCTTATTCAAACCTGTGCGATCCATTTGCGATGCGTATGAATCGACATCAAAACCCCAAACGCTGACAGCAATGTCACCAGCGAAGTTCCGCCGTAGCTAATGAACGGCAACGGCACCCCTACCACCGGCAGCAGGCCACTGACCATACCGATGTTGACGAAAACGTAAACAAAAAAAGTCATGGTCAAGGCGCCGGCGAGCAATTTGCCGAACAGCGTCTGCGCCTGCGCGGTGATCACCAGGCCCCGCCCGATCAGCAGCAAATAGATCAGCAGCAGCGCACAGATGCCCACCAGGCCGAACTCTTCGCCCAGCACCGCGATAATGAAGTCGGTGTGGCTTTCGGGCAAAAAGTCCAGATGCGACTGGGTGCCCAGCAACCAGCCCTTGCCGAACACACCACCGGAACCGATCGCGGCCTTCGACTGGATAATGTTCCAGCCGGTGCCCAGCGGATCGCTTTCCGGGTCGAGGAACGTGAGGATCCGCTGCTTCTGATAGTCGTGCATAAAGAAGAACCACATCGCCACCGCCACCGGCACCGCAGCCGCCAGCACGCTGAGGATCCAGCGCCAGCGCAGGCCACCCATGAACAGCACGAAGGCGCCGCCGGCGAGGATCAGCAACGAGGTGCCGAGGTCGGGCTGGCGCACGATCAGGATGAACGGGATGCCGATCAGGATCAGGCTGATGCCCACGTGCTTGAGCTGCGGCGGCAAGGTGCGTTTGGACAGGTACCAGGCAATGGTGGCCGGCATCAGGATCTTCATGAATTCCGACGGCTGGAAGCGAATCACCCCGGGAATGTTGATCCAGCGTGTCGCGCCCATGGCGTTGTGGCCCATCACATCCACCACTACCAGCAGCAACACCCCGGCGACATACCCCAGCGGCACCCAGCGCGCCATGAAGCGTGGCTCCAACTGCGCGATCACCACCATCGACAACAGGCCCAGGCCGAACGACGACGCCTGCTTGATCAGCAGGTCCCAGTCCTTGCCGCTGGCCGAATACAGCACGAACAAGCTGCCGGCCGCCAGGGTCAGCAGCAGGATCAGCAGCGGGCCATCAATGTGCATGCGCTGCAGCAACGTCGCGCGACGACGCATCACGTCCTCGCTGGAGAGGATGCGGTCAAAATTACTCTTCACGGGCCGTCACCTCGGGGGTTGAAGGGGGGCCGCCATACTCAGGCTTGAGCCTGCCGTCGTCGGCCAGCAGCCAGGCGTCCATGATCTGGCGCACCACCGGCGCAGCCACACCGGAGCCGGATTCGCCGTTCTCGACCATCACCGCCACCACGATTTTTGGCGCGTCGGCCGGGGCAAAGCCGACAAACAAGGCGTGGTCGCGGTGACGCTCCTGAACCTTGCTGCGGTCATACTTTTCGCCCTGCTTGATCGCCACCACCTGCGCCGTGCCGCTCTTGCCGGCAATGCGGTACTGCGCGCCAAGCGCGGCCTTGCGCGCGGTGCCCCGGGCGCCGTGCATCACCTGCTGCATGCCGTGATTGACCTTGGCCCAGTCGGACGGGTCGCGCAGCACGATGTCGGGAATCGGGTTTTCATCCACCGGTTTTTCGCCTTCGATGGTCCGGGCCAGGTGCGGGCGGTTCCAGATGCCTTTGTTGGCCACCAACGCGGTGGCCTGGGCCAGTTGCAGCGGGGTGGCCTGCATGTAGCCCTGGCCGATGCCGAGAATCAGGGTTTCACCCGGGAACCACGCCTGGCGACGGGTCGCGCGCTTCCATTCACGTGATGGCATCAGACCGGGGGATTCTTCGAACATGTCCAGGGAGACTTTCTGACCGAGGCCGAACTTGCCCATGTAGGCCGCCAGACGGTCGATCCCCAGCTTGTGGGCCAGGTCGTAAAAATAGGTGTCATTGGAGCGCATGATCGCGGTGTCCAGGTCGACATAGCCGTCACCGGTGCGGTTCCAGTTGCGGTATTTGTGGTCGTAGTTGGGCAGCATGTAGTAGCCCGGGTCGTACACACGGCTGGAAGCAGTGACCACGCCCGCGTCCAGGCCGGCAATCGCCACCGCCGGCTTGATGGTCGAGCCAGGCGGGTACAGGCCGCGCAGCACGCGGTTGAACAGCGGTCGGTCGATGGAATCACGCAACTCGGCGTAGGCCTTGAAGCTGATGCCGGTCACGAACAGGTTGGGGTCGAAGCTCGGCTGGCTGACCATCGCCAGCACCTCGCCAGTGTTCGGGTCGAGGGCCACTACCGCGCCGCGCCGACCGCCCAGGGCCATTTCGGCGGCTTCCTGCAGCTTGATGTCCAGGCTCAGCACGATGTCCTTGCCGGGCACCGGGTCGGTGCGCTTGAGCACGCGCAGCACGCGGCCTCGCGCGTTGGTTTCGACTTCTTCGTAACCCACTTGGCCGTGCAGCTCGGGCTCGTAGAAGCGCTCGATGCCGGTTTTGCCGATGTGATGCGTGCCGCTGTAATTGACCGGATCGAGGCTTTTGAGCTCTTTCTCGTTGATGCGCCCCATATAGCCGACCGAGTGGGCAAAGTGCGGCCCCTGCGGGTAATGACGCACCAACTGCGCCACCACTTCCACGCCGGGCAGGCGGAACTGGTTCACCGCGATGCGCGCGATCTGCTCTTCGGTCAGCTCGAACAGAATCGGCACCGGCTCGAACGGCCGGCGCCCCTGCCTCATGCGTTTTTCGAAAATCACCCGGTCTTCCGGCGTCAGTTGCAGCACCTCGACGATCACATCGAGCACCTGCTGCCAGTCGCCGGAGCGTTCGCGGGTCATGCTCAGGCTGAAGCTGGGGCGGTTATCGGCAACCACCACGCCGTTGCGGTCGAAAATCAGCCCACGGGTCGGCGGGATCGGCTGCACGTGCACGCGGTTGTTTTCCGACAGCGTGGAGTGATAGTCGTACTGGATCACCTGCAGGAAATACAGGCGCGCGACCAGCACGCCGATCAGCCCCACCACCAGGAAAGCACCAAACACGACCCGAGCGCGTACCAGACGTGCGTCTTTCTCGTGGTCCTTGATGCGGATCGGCTGAGTCATCGGGCGCGGCGCAGATTATTTGTGGTAAGGGTGCCCGGACAGGACTGTCCAGGCGCGATACAGCTGTTCACCGATCAGAATCCTTACCAACGGGTGCGGCAACGTCAGCGCCGACAGCGACCAGCGCTGATCGGCCCGCGCACAGACTTCCGGCGCCAGCCCTTCAGGGCCACCGACCATGAAGTTGACCGTGCGCGAATCCAGACGCCAGCGGTCCAGTTCCACCGCCAGTTGCTCGGTACTCCAGGGCTTGCCGTGCACTTCGAGGGTGACGATGCGCTCGTTGGGGCCGACCTTGGCCAGCATGGCCTCGCCTTCCTGACGGATAAAGCGCGCCACGTCGGCATTCTTGCCCCGGGTGTTGAGCGGGATTTCCACCAGCTCAAGCGACAGCTCGGCCGGCAGACGCTTGGCATACTCATGCCAGCCTTCTTCCACCCACTTGGGCATGCGTGAACCGACAGCGATCAGACGCAGGCGCACAGCCGTTCCTTATTCCTGGTCTTTGTTGAGCTTGTCGAAGTGCGCGTGGCCCACTTCCGGGCTGTGGTGCTTGCCATCGGCGGCACGGCTCTGCTCGGCGCCTTTCCACAGGCGCTCCAGGTCGTAGAACTGACGGGCGTTGCTGGTCATCATGTGAACGATCACGTCGTCCATGTCCAGCAGCACCCAGTCGCTGTCGCCCTTGCCTTCTTCACCCAATGGCTTGACGCCCTGGGCTTTGACGGCTTCGCGGACCTTGTCGAGCATCGCGCCGATCTGGCGGTTGGAGGTACCGGTGGCGATGATCATGTAGTCGGTGATGCTCTGCTTGTCGCGCACGTCAAGCACCTGGATATCCTGGGCCTTCACGTCTTCAAGCGCGGCAACCGCGACTTTCACCAGCTCTTCGCCAGCCAGCTCCGGGCCAACGTGGGCTTCAACCGGCAGCGGGGCGCTTTTGAAGGTGCCTTTACGCTTAACTTTGCTTACGTCTTTGTTCGTCATAAAAAACTCGTTTTGCTCATATGTTCGGGCGCTTGCTGCACGACGGTTCGTGCGGTCAAGCGCGCCTTTTCAGTTCGACGCACGGTAAAGCCCGTGCGCATCGATGTAGGCCAGGACCGCGTCAGGCACCAGGAAACGTACCGACTTCCCGCTGGCCAGCAGTTGACGGATCTGGGTGGCAGACACCGCAAGCGGGGTCTGCCAGACGAATGCAATATTCCCGTTCGGCCCGGTCAGGGCCAAGGGGTCACTTACCGACCGCGCGGCCAGCAGGTTGCGCAGGGCATCCGGCGGTTCGCTGTCGGCATCCGGGCGTTGCAGCACCAGGATGTGGCAATGCTGGAGGAGTTCCTCCCAGCGATGCCAAGAGGGCAGGCCGCAAAATGCGTCCCAGCCCAAAAGCAGAAACAACTGGTCATCAGCGGCCAGCTCGGCGCGCATCAGCTCCAGGGTGTCGACAGTGTAGGACGGTTTATCGCGCTTGAGTTCGCGGTCGTCCACCACCAGCGGTGCGATGCCTTCCACTGCCACGCGCACCATTTCCAGACGCTGCTGCGGCGACACCTGCGGCATGTCGCGATGGGGCGGCCGCGCGTTGGGCATCACCCGCATCTCGTCCAGCCCGAGCGCATCGGCAACCTCAAGTGCACTGCGCAAATGGCCGATGTGCACGGGGTCGAAGGTGCCACCGAGCAGCCCGATGCGTTTAGCCATCAAGTGCGCACGTGACCGTCGCCGAACACTACGTACTTCTCGCTGGTCAGGCCTTCCAGGCCGACCGGGCCGCGTGCGTGGAGTTTGTCGGTGGAGATGCCGATCTCCGCGCCCAGGCCATATTCGAAGCCGTCGGCAAAGCGCGTCGAGGCGTTGATCATCACCGACGCGGAATCCACTTCGGTGAGGAAACGCCGGGCATCGCTGAAATGCTCGGAGACAATCGCGTCGGTGTGCTTGGAGCCGTATTTATTGATGTGTTCGATGGCCTGGTCCAGGTCGTCGACGATGCGGATCGACAGGATGGGCGCTGTGTACTCGGTGTACCAATCTTCTTCGGTGGCCTCGATCACGTCCGCGCCCAGCAGCGCACGGGTGCGCTCGCAACCGCGCAGCTCCACGCCCTTGTCGCGGTAGATGGCAGCCAGCGGCGGCAGCACGCGCTCGGCAATGCCGGCGTGCACCAGCAGCGTCTCCATGGTGTTGCACGGGGCGTAGCGATGGGTCTTGGCGTTGTCGGCGATGCGGATCGCCTTGTCGAGGTCGGCGGCCACGTCGATGAACACGTGGCACACGCCGTCCAGGTGCTTGATCACCGGCACCTTGGCCTCGCGGCTGACGCGCTCGATCAGGCTCTTGCCACCGCGTGGCACGATCACGTCGACAAACTCCGGCATGGTGATCAACGCGCCGACGGCCGCGCGGTCGGTGGTTTCCACCACCTGCACCACTTCGGCGGGCAGCTCGGCCACGGCCAGGCCCTGCTGGATGCACGCGGCAATGGCACGGTTGGAATGGATCGCCTCGGAACCGCCACGCAGGATCGTGGCGTTGCCAGACTTGAGGCACAGGCTCGCGGCGTCGATAGTCACGTTCGGGCGCGACTCGTAGATGATGCCGATCACGCCCAGGGGCACGCGCATCTTGCCAACCTGGATACCGGACGGCAGGTAGCGCATATCGCGGATTTCACCGATGGGGTCAGGCAGCTTCGCCACCTGACGCAGGCCTTCGATCATGTCGTCGATACGTGCCGGGGTCAGCGCCAGGCGGTCCAGCAGGGCCGGTTCCAGGCCATTGGCGCGGCCGTTGGCCAAATCCTGTGCATTGGCGGCGGCAAGTTCTGCGCGCGCGGCATCCAGCGCATCGGCGGCGGCCAGCAGGGCACGGTTCTTCTGCGCAGTGCTCGCACGGGCGATCAACCGCGAGGCCTGGCGGGCTGCGCGACCCAGGCGGGTCATGTAGTCGAGAACGGACTCAGTCATGGTCAGAGAGACTTGGCCAAAGAGGAAAGCGGCAGATTATAGCTGTGACGCCGCCCGACTGACAGCGGTGAGGGGCGGATGGTCGAAATGAACTGTAAAAAACGGGTGTTCAGCGGTAATTAAGCGGGGAGTTGTTATTATTCGGTCACATTTACCTGCACTCCCCTGATCTCCTATGCCCAGTGTGACCCCGCAACTCCCCGCCAGCGCCCTGCCCGACCGCTTCTTCGACCGTGACGCGCAAGTGCTCGCACGGGATCTGCTCGGAAAAGTCATACGCCATCGCGTGGGTGATCTCTGGCTTTCTGCGCGAATTATTGAAACCGAAGCCTATTACGTGGCCGAAAAAGGCAGTCACGCGTCACTTGGCTACACAGAAAAGCGTAAGGCTTTGTTTCTGGATGGTGGCCATATCTACATGTATTACGCCCGGGGCGGCGATTCGCTGAACTTCAGCGCCCATGGCCCGGGCAACGCGGTGCTGATCAAATCAGCCTATCCGTGGGTGGATGAAATCTCCGGCCCCGCCAGCCTGGCGCAAATGCTGCTCAACAACCCGAACCCCGACGGCAGCCCACGCGCCTCGCAAAAACTCTGCGCCGGCCAGACGCTGCTGTGCAAAGCCCTGGGGCTGAAGGTGCCGATGTGGGACGCCAAGCGGTTCGACCAGGAATTGCTCTATGTGCAGGACGTGGGGCAGACGCCCACGCAGATTATCCAGACCACCCGCCTGGGCATCCCGAGCGGGCGCGATGAGCACTTGATGTACCGTTTCGTCGATGCAGGCTATGCGCCTTATTGCACGCGGAACCCGCTGCGACGTGGCCAGGTCGAAGGCCGGGATTATTTTTTGATTCGAGCCGACCGGGCATGAGCGCTTATATCGCCGCAGCCCTTTGTGGGAGCTGGCTTGCCTGCGAAGGCGGTACCCAGCAAACATTGATGTTGACTGACCCACCGCTTTCGCGGGCAAGCCCGCTCCCACAGTTGACCTTCAGTGTTCCGGATTACGTAGTGCAGAGAGGGAGTGGAGTGTATGGGCCAATGGCTCGATAGTATTACCGGCTGGCTGACCGTGAACCCGCAGTGGCTGGCCGTGGCGGTGTTTATCGTCGCGTGCGTGGAGTGCCTGGCGATTGCCGGGCTGATCGTGCCGGGCACGGTATTGCTGTTCGCCATTGCCGCGCTGGCCGGCAGCGGCGCGCTGTCGCTGAGCGAGACGTTGTTACTGGGCTTCCTCGGCGGGCTGCTGGGCGACGGCGTCTCCTACTTTCTGGGCCGACACTTCCACCAGAACATCCGGCGCCTGCCCGGCTTGCGTCACCACCCGGAATGGATGAACGGCGCCGAAACCTACTTCCACAAATACGGTATCGCCAGCCTGCTGGTCGGACGTTTCATCGGCCCATTGCGCCCGATGCTGCCAATGGTCGCCGGCATGTGCGACATGCCCTTCCCGCGCTTCGCCGCCGTGAGTGTTGTCGCGGCGGCCGGCTGGTCGGTGGCCTACCTGCTGCCGGGCTGGGCGACCGGTGCCGCATTCCGTCTGCCACTGCCGGAAGGCTTCTGGCCGGAGGCGGCAGCCGTGGCCGGGTGCCTGGCCGTTTTGCTGGGCCTGAGCTTGAACAGCAGCCTGCGCGGCCATCGTCGCGCAACGCTGTGGATCGGCTGCGCGAGCCTGGTGCTGCTGATCGCAGTGTTTATCGGTTACCCACACCTCAATCACTTCGATCAGGGCCTGAGCGCTCTGGTGCAGGAGCATCGCAGCGCCTGGCTGGACGAGGTAATGGTGCGGGTCACGCAGTTGGGCGAGTTCAAAAAGATGTTCGTCGCCAGCGCCGTGTTCACCGGCCTGCTGTTGCTGCTGCGGCAGTGGCGCCATGCGCTGTTTGTCGGCGCCACGCTGGCCGGCGCGGCGGTGATCAATACCGGCACCAAGCTGTTTTTCGCCCGTGGCCGCCCGGAAATTCTCACCGACCCGCTCACCAGCTTCAGCATGCCCAGCGGCCACGCGTCCGGCGCCTTCGCGTTTTTCCTCGCGCTGGCGGTGTTGGCAGGGCGCGGCCAGCCAACGCGGCTGCGCCTCACCTGGATGCTGATGGGCTGCATTCCGGCCGCCTTCATCGCGCTGTCACGGGTATACCTTGGCGCTCACTGGCCCTCGGACATCCTCGCCGGCACGCTGCTGGCCATGACCGTCTGCGCATTCAGCCTCACGGCCAGCGAATACCGCAGCCCGCTGCCGGCCATTTCGCGCAGGACCTGGTGGCTGCTGCTGCCGGCGCTGGTGGCGGTGATGAGCTTTATCGCCCTCACCGGCACGTCCCACGCCTTGCTGCGCTATGCCTATTGAGTGAACAGTTCGCCCTGCAACTCGTCGAGCAGTATCTGGATCGCATCCAGGCGCTGTTGCGGGTCGTCGATTTGCAGCAGGTCGATCTTGTCCGCTTCGGTGAACGGCAATAAATACGCGAGCTGATGACCCAGTGCCTGCTGGCCCCCGGCATTGCCGCCCATGTCCAGGGAGGCGACCATCGGGTGCTCGGCCAGGGCCTGGAGCAGGGCCAGCAGGTCGGCGTCCTCTTCTTCGAGCGGCAGGTCCGGTTGCTCGTCCAGCCATTGCACGTCGGCCACCAGCAACTGGTCTTTCTGTACCCCTGCTTCACGTACGCGAAACCTGCGCCCGCCTTCGACGCGAATCCCCAGCAGGCCGTTGTCCTGCTGCTTGAAGTCGCGAATCAACGCCTCGCAGCCGATCAGCGCATAGCCGTCCGGCGCCATGCCGACTTCCCGGCCGTCGAGGATGCACACCACGCCGAAGCTTTCGCCCTTTTTCATGCAGCGGCTGATCATGTCCAGGTAGCGCGCCTCGAACAGTTGCAGGTCGAGGGTGCAGCCGGGGAACAGCACGGTGTTGAGCGGGAACAGCGCCAGACTCATAAAGGTTTCCTTCATACCAGGTTGCGTGACCGTGAATGTCCTTAGCCCTATTCGGACGCACCTGCATCACCTTGCGGTCAGCGGCAACACAGTGGACTTACGGCAGCTTATTGTCTTGCTTATAGGTGTGCCTCGGATTGATAACAAGCCTATGCACCAACGAATCAAGCTCTTTGCTGTGGTACAGGTCCAGGCATTTGAGCAAGTCAAAATGCACCCCTTTTACCTCAGCCTCCGTCAATGGATTTTGGTAGTCTCGCGCTAAATACTTATCGACTAGCGCCTTGACCTCGTCCGGACTTTTCTCAAGGTCATAGTAAGTCCAGTCACGCAAGGCATTGGCACTGCTTCCTGAATCAATCGCCGCGTTTTTTTCATCCCGATAGGCATTGGCGATACAGGTAGAAAGAATCATATCTTTGTAATTCTGAGCATAGCTGCGCTCTATGCCTTGTGGCGACGTGACCGGTTCAACCGCCACAGCAAGTGAAGTAAAAAAGACAGACGCCACCGCGACAAAAAACCCACCGTTCATCAACTCAAACTCCAAAAATTTGCTTTGTCTGTATGATAGTTAACGCCAGGCTCATTAAAATAGCAGTGGTCATAGCAGATATTGCCGTCAAACAATGTTGCATGACCTTGCGCGTCTGCCCAGCCGGAAACTTCGAAAAGTATTAAGCCCTTTTTACCAGCTAACGCACCTCCGCCCGAAGGCGGATATTTGACAACGTCAGGTTTTCCCCACTGCTGCCTAAGGAAATCAATCAAGTTTTTAACGCGGAAGAAATATTGTCGCTGATCACCGCCAGAGACCGTTTGCCCTTGTATTTTCGGAACAATCACACCAGAGTAATTAAGAATATAACTCATGCGCACAGCGCACGTGTTACTCCACTTTTGCGAAGGATCAGGATTATTAATGTTCTTCTCAACATACCCGCCCACAACGGAGGCAACTCTTCCACCAGAGTTCATGGGGTCATAGATCTGTTGTGATGCGGCCCAAGCAGCAGCAAAGAAAGGCTTGCTCATTGATCATCCTTAATTTTAATTAATAATGCACCTCATGGCCTTAACCCTTCACGAATAAACCTTATTATTAATGCGATCCCAACCACCCGAGACATTCCCCCCCCCACCCCCATCCACCCGGCTTTGCTGAGTATAGGTAGTTTTGATTCGACCGTAATTCAAACTCACGGTTTCAGTGGGCACCCCATCACTTACATTCTGGGAGTAGTTTGAGATAATCACCTCCTCCAGCGTCACTTCGAAATATTTAAGTTTTTCGCCACCCGCTCGATGCAACGTCAGCACGACTTCCTTCAAGTGCGTGCCGGCGCATACAGCTTCAATAAGCTTACAGCTGGACTTATCTAAAAGTTTAGTGAATGTAAAATCTGTCACGGAGGTTCGACCGGATGAAGCTCCGCCAGTAGAGCTCGCAGTCGCAGACGTACTCTGGTGCATGCCAAAACCGTAACCGTTTATTTCAATACAGCCCTTGTATTTTTCATCAAGAGCTTCACCTTGAATTCCTTCAATTTTTATATACCCATCAAATGCCATTTATGGACTCTCCCTATCAAAAAAAACCGTCAAATATTTATTTGCACTTGCGACTAGCTTTCGAAACACTGATTCTAAAACTCATATCTACCTTTCTAAACGCCCTTGCGAAATCTACCCCAAGTCCGAAGCTCCTACAAATATTTCATGTTTGGCACCAGATAAAAAGCACCATAAAGCCCCCAAAAAACACAAGCGCAAGCGTACTCAATTCCTAAAGAGACTTAGGCCGGAACTGATACCGTTTAAACAATCACCGACACGGCCAACGGCAAAAACACCGCCGTGGCCACGCCCATCAGACTCATGGCCAGCGCCGCAAACGCGCCGCACTCTTCACTTTCCTGCAGGGCCACCGAGGTGCCCACGGCGTGGGCGGTCATGCCCAGCGCCATGCCGCGCGCTTCGGGACTGTGCACACCCAGGCGCGTCAGGTAGGCCGGGCCGATCATGGCGCCGACCACGCCGGTAATCAGCACAAACACTGCCGCCAGCGCCGCCACGCCGCCGATCTGCTCGGCCACCAGCATGGCAATCGGCGAGGTCACCGACTTGGGCGCCATGGTCATCAGCATCCGGTGTTCGGCACCGAACCACTCGCCCAGCAACAGACACAGGCCGGTGACCAGCACCCCGCCCAACACCAGCACCGTAACAATCGGCCAGAACAATTGGCGAATGCGGCGCAGGTTAAGGTAGAGCGGCACCGCCAGGGCTACCGTTGCCGGGCCCAGCAGGATGCCCATGATCTCGGTGCTCTTGCGGTATTCGGCGTAGCTGAGGCCACAGGTGAGCAGCACGCCGATCACCAGCAGCATGGAGACCAGCACCGGTTGCAGAAAGATCCAGCGGGTTTTCTCGAACCCGGCCAGCACCAGTTGATAAGCGCCCAAGGTAATGCCGATGCCGAACAGCGGGTGATGGATGACGGACGTCCACGCGCCGTGCCAGTCGACAGTCATTGACCCTTCTCCTTGCGCTTGACCATCTGCTGCATCAACACCCCGACAAAGCCCATGGCGATCACCAGCGACAACACCAGCGCGCCGATGATGGCCCAGAAGTCGGCGGCAATCTCCCCGGCGTACACCATCACGCCCACGGCGGGCGGCACCAGCAGCAGCGGCAGGTAGCGCAACAGGCTGCTGGCCGCCAGGTTCAAGGGCTCGCCGACTTCGCCGCGCCAGATCAGGAAGCCCAGCATCAGCAACAGGCCAATAATCGGCCCCGGCAATACCGGCAACAGCAAATGATTGAGCGCGGTGCCGATCAATTGGAACAGCACCAGCCAGGTCAGGCCCCGTAACAACATCCACTTTCTCCCCCGTCAAAGCTCGCCCGCATTATAAGCACGTCAGGTCTATACACCGGCATTCGCCATAAGCATGGTGGATTGACCGGGCGCAAGGGCCGTGATGATCTACATTGGTTGTCTGCAATCCGCAAAAAAGCCCCGATTACCGGGCGGATAAAAACTGCTGAACCAAGGAGAGACGCAATGCCCTATGTACCTGTAGCGCAGCTCAATGATCATGTCGGCAAGGAACTGGGACGTTCCGAATGGCTCACTATCGACCAGGCACGCATCAACCTGTTCGCAGAGGCCACGGGCGATCATCAGTTCATCCACGTCGACCCGGTCAAGGCCGCGCAGACCCCGTTCGGCAGCACCATCGCCCACGGCTTTCTGTCGTTGTCGCTGATTCCCAAACTGATCGAAGACATCCTGATCGTGCCCGAAGGCCTGAAAATGGCGGTCAATTATGGCCTGGACAGCGTGCGCTTCATCCAGCCGGTGAAGGTCGACTCCAGGGTGCGCCTGGCGGTCACCCTGACCGATGTCACCGAGAAAAAGCCCGGCCAGTGGCTGCTCAAGGCCACCTGCACCCTGGAAATCGATGGCCAGGAAAAACCTGCCTACATTGCCGAGTCGCTGTCGCTCTGCTTCGTGTAAGGCCCTGCCTGTGGTGAGGCGCTAAACCTTTCCACAGCGTATGTAAATTTATGTATCAAACTCTCGGCTGCGGCATACTCGGCGCTCAATTATCCGGATCCCGCTATGCGCCCACTCGCCCCCCTTGCCCTTGCCCTGTTGCTCACCGCCTGCGGAGACGGCGAATCGCTGTTGCCGCCCGATGCGCGTCTGCCCGATGGGGGTCGCTACCGTGGCGATGTGGTCAATGGCCTGTTGCAAGGCCAGGGCCGTGTCGACTACCCCAACGGCAGCTGGTATGCCGGCGCGTTCGACAAGGGCCAGTGGCACGGCCAGGGCGAATGGCATGGCAGCAACGGCGAAGTCTATAAGGGCGAGTTCCAGCAGGGCCTGTTCGATGGCCAGGGCAGCCTGACCACTGCTGGCAGCCAATACGTGGGCGGTTTCAAGAACGGTCGCCGCAACGGCGAAGGCACCCTCAAAGAGGGGCAGATGACCTATCGCGGCGAGTTCCTCGACGACCAGTATTCAGGCCTCGGTCGCCTGGAGCTGGCCGACGGCAGCCAGTATCAGGGTCAGTTCGCCCACGGCAAGCCGAACGGCGAAGGCCAGCGCAACGACGACAGCGGCAACCAGTTCAGCGGCCGTTTCGTCGATGGCCAGTTGGAAGGCAACGGCACGTTCAACAGCGCCGACGGCGACATCTACGTAGGCCAGTTCAAACAGAACCAGCTCAATGGCAAGGGCCGCTACGAAAACGCTGACGGCGATGTGTGGATCGGCGAGTTCAAGGAAGGCGCCTTGAGCGGTAAAGGCGAGTTGATCGGCGTGGACGGTAGCCACTACGTGGGCCAGTTCAGCGATTGGCGCTTTACCGGCGAGGGCCGTCTGAACCTCACGGACGGCAGCTTCTATATCGGCGGTTTCGACAGCGACAATTATCAAGGTCGCGGCACACTGGTGCTCGCCGATGGCGCCGTGCAGGCCGGCACCTGGGTCAATGGCCTGCGCGTGCGAGACGCCGACGGCAAGCTGCTGCCCGACCCGCTGGAAATCGGCGTGCTCGCCCAGGGCCGTTTGCTCAACGAGGCGCTTGCCGCGGTGCCCGCCTCCACCCCTGCCGTGGAGCTGTACACCCTGGCCGTGGCCGGCGACGGCAAGCAAAGCGTGTTCCTGCGCGAAGCCGATTACGTCAGCAACATGCTCGCCACGCGCTTCGGCGCCCGTGGGCAGATTCGCCTGGTCAACCATCGCGACCACATCACCGACCGCCCCCTGGCCACCCGCGAAAGCCTGCGCCGCGCGGTGCAGACCCTGGCCGAACGCAGCGGGCCGGAAGACCTGGTGTTTATCTACCTGACCAGCCACGGCACCCACGAACATGAACTGGTGCTCGACCAGCCGCGCATGGAGCTGGCCGACCTGCCCGCCGACGAGCTGGCCGCCGTGCTCACCCCGCTGCAAAACCGCGACAAGATCATCGTGATTTCCGCCTGCTATTCCGGCGGCTTCATTCCGGCGCTGAAAGACGAACACACGCTGATCATGACCGCTTCGCGGGCCGATCGCGTGTCGTTCGGTTGTTCCGAGGAAGCCGACTTCACCTACTTCGGCGATGCCCTTTTCGCACAGGCTTTTAACCAGACCGACGATTTGCAGCAAGCCTTCAAACTGGCGCAACTGCACGTGACCGAGCGCGAGCAGGCGGACAACTTCGAAGCCTCCGAACCGCAGATCTGGGCGCCCAAGGGGGTGATCGCCCACTGGCAACTCTTACGCAAACAACAGGCACGAAAGGCGCTCGAAAGCGTCTCAATGAATAGCAAGGAAGCCAAAGGCAACTAAGCTGTAACGTGTAATAAGGGGGAAACACCATGTACCTGACACCTCAGCATATCCTGCTCGCAGGCGCCTCAGGCCTTACCGGCGAACACCTGCTGGACCGCCTGCTCAACGAACCTACCGTCAGCCGCGTACTGGCGCCGAGCCGCAAACCACTTGCCGAACACCCCCACCTGGAAAACCCGGTGGGCGAACCGGCAGTGGTTCTGCCACAGCTGAGCGGCCAGGTGGATATCGCCTTCTGCTGCCTGGGCACCACCATCAAGAAAGCCGGCTCCGAAGCGGCCTTTCGCGCCGTCGACCTGGACATGGTCGTGGCCTTTGCCAAACGCGCGCGGGAACTGGGCGCGCGACACCTGATCGTGATCAGCGCGATTGGCGCCGACCCGAAATCCTCGGTGTTCTACAACCGGGTCAAAGGCGAAATGGAACAGGCATTGAAGGCGCAGGACTGGCCGCAATTGACCATCGTGCGGCCTTCGCTGCTGCTGGGTGACCGACTGGAACCGCGTCTGGCCGAACAACTGGCCGGGCCGTTGTCGCGCTTGATTCCAGGCAAGTACCACGGCATCGAAGTGTGCGACCTGGCTCGGGCCATGTGGCGCCTGGCTCTGGAGGAACAGAATGGGGTGCGGGTGGTGGAGTCGGATGAGTTGCGCAAACTCGGCAAGTAACCGCTCTTATCAACACAAAATAGCGCGTTGATTTTAAAGCCTGAAGTTCAGGCAGCCACATGCCTGTGGGGAGCGGGCTTGCCCCGCGTTGGGGTGCGAAGCGCCCCCAATCGAGCAAAACGCGGTGTACCTGATACGGCTCAGCGCCTGGCTTTGGGGCTGCTGCGCAGCCCAACGCAGGACAAGCCTGCTCGCCACAGGGAATCTGCGCTTAACTGAACGGCATTAGGGCAAGCCCGCTCGCCACAACAGACCGGCTCGCCACAGAGGCGCCAATTGTTAGAGGCCGCCCGTCGCGTTAAAGCCTACGCCCAGCACTGTCAACACCGACAGCGGCAACAACAGCGTATCGAGCAGTGCGCTGGCCGGCAGGTCTGCATGTGGGTAGCGCGGTGCCTCAGCCCCGAACTTGTCCTTGGCACAGCAGCCGCCGTCAATCGCGTACAGGTCCAACCGTGTACCGGCATACACCACCGGCGCGCCGGGCTGCGCGGCATCCAGCGTGCGTGCCGTGGCGCAGCCGGCCAGTTGCAGCGCCAACACCACCAGCAGCGCCTTATTCATCACTGCTCAAATGGTGCTCGCCCCAGCGCGGCAGCATGTCCTGGGGAATATTGAGCAGGTTGAGAATGCGCGCCACCACGAAATCCACCAGGTCGTCGATCGTCTGCGGCTGGTGGTAGAAGCCCGGCGACGCGGGCAGGATGGTCACGCCCATGTTCGACAACTTGAGCATGTGCTCCAGGTGAATGCTCGAGTACGGCGCTTCACGCGGCACCAGAATCAACTGGCGACGCTCCTTGAGTGTCACATCCGCCGCCCGCTCGATCAGGTTGTTGCAGGCACCGGTGGCAATCGCCGACAACGTACCGGTGGAGCACGGCACCACCACCATCGCCGCAGGTGCGCCGGAGCCCGAGGCCACCGGCGACATCCAGTCCTCTTTGCCGTACACCTTGATCTGCCCCGCCGCCGCACCGGTGTATTCGGTGAGGAACGCTTGCATCGTCTGCACCTTGGGTGGCAGCGCCACGTCGGTTTCGGTGGCCATTACCAACTGCGCGGCCTTGGAGATCAAAAAGTGCACCTCGCGCTCTTCACGCACCAGGCAATCGAGCAGGCGCAGGCCGTAGGGCGCGCCCGAAGCGCCGGTCATTGCCAGCGTAACGCGTTCCGGGCCGCTCATTTGAGCGCCTCGGCCAGCTTGCCGTGCAGGCCGCCGAAGCCGCCATTGCTCATGACCACCACGTGGGTGCCTGGCCCGGCCTGCTGTTTGACGTGCTCAATGATGCCTTCGATGGAATCGCACACCGTCGACGGGACGGTGCACAGCGCGGCAATCGCCGGCAGGTCCCAGCCGAGATTGGCAGGGGCATACCAGACCACCTCGTCGGCATCGTTGACGCTCTGCGGCAAGCCATCACGGTGCGCGCCGAGCTTCATGGAGTTTGAACGAGGCTCGACAATCGCGATAACCCGGGCATCACCGACCTGCTTGCGCAGCCCATCCAGGGTGGTGGCAATCGCCGTGGGGTGGTGGGCAAAGTCGTCGTAAATGGTAATCCCATTCACGTCAGCGACCTTTTCCATACGACGCTTCACGCTTTTGAACGCGCTCAACGCAGCGATACCCATAGCGGGCACCACACCCACATGCCGTGCGGCAGCCAGGGTGACCAAGGCATTGGCGACGTTATGCTGGCCGGTCATGTCCCACGCAACGATGCCCTGCGCCTCGCCTTCAAACAGCACTTCAAACCGCGAACCGTCTTCGCTCAGCAGCCTGGCCTGCCACTGCCCGCCAGCGCCGGTGGTCTGCACAGGGGTCCAGCAGCCCATGTCGATCACGCGCTGCAGCGCAGGCTCTGTGGTGGGATGGATCACCAGGCCTTCGCTGGGGATGGTGCGTACCAAATGGTGGAATTGCCGCTCAATGGCAGGCAAGTCGGGGAAAATGTCGGCGTGATCGAACTCGAGGTTATTGAGAATCGCTGTACGCGGACGGTAATGGACAAACTTGGAGCGCTTGTCGAAAAAGGCGCTGTCGTATTCGTCGGCTTCGATTACGAAAAATGGCGTATTGCCCAGACGGGCCGACACCGAAAAATTCTGTGGCACACCGCCGATCAAAAAGCCCGGACTCATGCCGGCATGCTCCAGCACCCAGGCGAGCATGCTGCTGGTGGTGGTCTTGCCGTGGGTGCCGGCCACCGCGAGTACCCAGCGACCTTGCAGCACATGGTCGGCCAGCCACTGCGGGCCGCTGACATACGGCAGACCTTTATTGAGCACGTACTCGACCGCCGGGTTGCCACGGGACATGGCATTGCCGATCACTACCAGGTCCGGCACGGGGTCGAATTGTGAGGGGTCGTAGCCTTGGGTCAGCGCAATGCCTTGAGCCTCAAGTTGCGTGCTCATCGGTGGGTAGACGTTGGCATCGGAGCCGGTGACGTGATGGCCCAACTCTTTGGCCAGCACTGCCATAGAGCCCATGAACGTACCGCAGATACCGAGAATATGAATGTGCATAATCGACCTCGTAAAACATCGACGCAGGTTAGCGCAGGGCGAGGGAAATCGCACTCTTTAGGTCAATACCACGGATCAGGGCGCGTCCGGGTTCAGCAGTTTGTACAGCGTCGCCTGGACCTTTCTCACTGCGGCTATCTTCTTCTCAATCACCTCCAGACGCTTTTCCATCCCCTCAGGGCCTTGATCAACGGCACCATAGAAGTGATAGGGTTTAAAAAACACTTCATGCATCTGCGCGTCGGTTTCGGAACGCTCCTCGACCAAACTCACTTCCGCTTCTAACTGATCCAGAAGCTGCAGTGGATCTTCCGACCAGACTTGCCTTGGAACGTGATTAAGCACCGTGCCACCCGCCGAATACTCCAGTGAGTGTTTTTCGATATTGACGGTATTTGACTTTGCGACTTCGAACCGAAGATGCAGGGCAGAGCCGACGCGTACCTGAGCAGCAGGCGCGATATCTTCGGTTTCGGGCAATCCAGTTAACGGAGCAGACGCCTGGTGAGTCATAGATGGCAGCGAGCGATGATAGAGGTGCTTATTCAGCGCCATGTTGGCCACCGAAAAACCTGAGTCTATGACGACGCCCACTGCCGGGACCACCAACTGCTGAGTCACGTTGAATGACGGACGAGGGTCGAATTCTTTGAGTGGCGCCCCATATGCTGTACGGGTGTGGGCATCAAAGGCATACCATTTGCCGTTGCGCTGAACCGCCTCGGCAGGCACCCATTCTGAATGCCCGTCTACTTTTCGATAGACACCTTGAGCGATGTTCTCTCTATTACCCAATTTTGAGGGGGTAAAGCTGCCGCTACGCGGGCCATGGATACTACGCAACTTATCGAGCGATGATGCTCGCAGTCGGCTCAACTGCTTGATGCCTTTCCCACTCAGCTTAAACACGCCACGGCTCACATCAAACACATTAGCCAGAGGGTTGGCTGCCTGCACGCCTGTCACGGCAAAGCCTTTGGTGAACCTCAAAAGCGAGCCCAGCCCTTTGGCTCCAACCCTCACGGCTTGAGCGCCGCCTCTGGTCGCGGGGATGAAAAAACCGAACACGTCCATTACAAGGTTTACAAAACCCTCGCCAACGCGGCCATTAATAAAGCTTTTGACTGTCGAATAAAAAGGCACCAGGTTCAAGAAAAACTCACGAACCGCAGCATGAAACGCAATCGACCGCTCTTGGGGTGTCTGCCCTTTAGCGGTCTTTTTGACCGACTCAAGACCACGGGTAAAGTAAGCACCGGCAATAGTGGACAATTCACTGAGCTTAGGGGACCTAACACTTGGAACCGGCCCCACAAATAACCCTGGCACGACAGACTCCAGGGATTTAGAAGGGTAAATGCGACGCGCGGTAACGCCCAAAGCAGGTTCGTCGGCCAACTGCCAATGTATATCGATGGTTCTTTCAGTTTCGCCGGAAGAGCCGGGCTGGGGCATCGTGAAATAAAGATGCGTATTGGGGAACTGCAAACCTGGCCGAGAAGGGTCGGCATCCTTGACAATTTTCCCCTGCGCAGGCGAGTACAAATAATGTACGACCTTCCCCTCCGACTCTGCGCGAATAAGCATGGCGCCCGTGGCGATATAGTCGGCTATTTTATGACCAGCCATTACACTTTTATCGCCGGCGGGTGCTTCGAGACTAAAGGTTGTAACCTTGCCCCGCTCAAGCAAACGCCTGTCCTCCAGCGACAACAATGAAAACTGATAGCTGAACACGTCCTTGAACATTTTCGTCAACTGAGCCGTATAGACATCAAACGCCTCATCGAACGCTTTATTTATATCCCGCAGTTCCGAAAGCCGCGACGCCACTTTTTCAGCCGAAAACTCTGCGCTGGTGGAGTTCCACGGATGGGCGTGCAAGTCGCCGGACATATAAATATCCACCAGCGAATAAAACAATCTGTTGCCGGTTTTTTCTTTGCTGAACAGCCCCTCCTCAAAGAAATGTTCGTTTTCAGAACCATAAACGCGCTTTAATTCTGCAAGCGCCAACTCTTTTCGTGCCGGTACCGGCGCAGCCAGTAGCTCAACAGCCTCAACCATACTGTTTACTTGAACATTCATCGCCGCGACTGAGCGTTCGACTTCATCGACCGTGTACTCATCGCCAGCGTTCTCTTGAATAACGCCCTGTACGATCGCCCAATCAATCACTGACCTCATCAGGGCAACTTGTGCCTGGCGCTGCGCACTGTCGGTGATAGGCGCAATACTGTCGAGTTCCATAATCGTTTGATACGTCTCGCCTGCGGTTGAGCCCACCGCAGTCAGCTCCCTGCGAGATACCGCAGCACTGAAGAGCGCCCATGAATGGGAACCGTATACAAGCGACGGCGGAATGTCTTTTACAAGGAACTCAGGCGCGCAGACGGATAACAATTGAAACGCCACCACTTTTGCCAGCGAAGCACCAAATCGACCGTCGAGGTGTTTTTCAAAACGGTTGACCACCTCAGTCGGTGAGCAGCCCCAGTTGGCGTGTTGGCGCAGGTTGTAGCCGGCCAGGTTATTGCGCTGTTGCCCTGCGTTAATATCGGCATCCAGCAATAATGCGGTCATCAATGCTTCCTCGCTGCTGGTGGCAGTGGGCATTGCATCAATCGCCATCTGTATGCGCTTACCCAGTGCCTGTGCACCTGGAGAGTTGATGAGGCTCTTTAGAAAAACTTCCGGATTATTAGACTCGGGAATTGAGCGGCTCAGGTATTCGATTAAACTCCTGGCGCTGCCCCGCTTCTCAGGTTGCTGTTTTTTCTGTTGAGCAATCCATGTTTCAACAACCTGGGTGACTGTGGCCTGATCCGGGGCACTCATTGATACATCCTTGGTGAGCAGTCCGCCTGCGCTTTTTTTGCTCTCGCTGCTAAAGGTTTGCGCTCCCAGTGCGAGACCGAGATTGAATAGTTCGTCCTTGTTCTCCGGAACGAACCAGCCATTGTCAAGAATCAACTGCTTGAGGCTGACCGTCACAGGCTGGCGCCGCTCCTGACTCCAGTGTTGAGAATAAGGGGCGACTTCTACCTGCTGCAGCGCGAGGTCGAAATCAGGGCCTGGTGCGGCAAGGACAGCCCGAATCGCGGCGAGCATGTTATAGAAGGTATCCGAGTCGCCTACCGCTTGCTGCACCTGCTCCATTAGCGAGTGGTCAGGCAACGCATCCTGGCCTTTAAAAACCGGATTGTTCGCCAATTCCTTCGCACGTGCGGTCGCTTGCTCGGGCATCAAATGCTGCGGTTCACCGTAAAATTTCTGTACGTCAGTTAACGCCACGGTGCCGCCCTGATAAAACGCCGGAATACGCAACTCGGCATTGGGGGCGAGCACACTGGCGAGATTCAACAAGGCATTCTTTATCTCACGCCCACCTAAAAGATCTGTCAACGCAACAGGCGGGCTTTGAATGCGAGCATTAAAGTAATGGGTTACTTCGCCGGTTCGAGTATTGACTCGAATTTCATCAACGGCACCACCGGCTATCGATTCCAACCGCCGCGTGGCAGAAGAATGGACAGTCGACTTCAACACGTCAATCCAACGGCCCAGCGTGGAGTGCGCAGGCACTTTAACTCTTGCGCCTGTTGACAACTGCTTTCCAACTGTTTTAGCCAGCTGCGCATCACCCGTCATCTGAGACGTCTGCCCATCAACAACTGAAGGGTTCAAATGTGTTGACGACGCCATTGTTTGTCCTTCAATAAGACGTGAGCGAGTACTCATAAGTGATGTCACCTTCGGTAGTGAGCGCTGAATTACCCCATCAACGGAAAAGCGTTTTCTGGCAGCGCAACTCGCCCCACCAGAAAACGCCTATGCCCAAATCAAACACTAAGGTATCGCTCAATAAAACACCCAACGCTGGGCATAAAACCACCCCACCGCCAAGCACGACACTTAAGTATTAGATGAGCAAAAGCAACACCGCTTATTCCACGTCGGTGCGACTCTTAAAATACTCCAAAATACCCGCTTGGGATTTATCGATCACCTGCAGTCTTCGCTGGGCCGTGTCGACTCGCTCAGAGAGCCCCGCGGCGCCCTCGGGTGCGTCCTTCAACGGCAAGTAGGATTTAAAGAAAACTTCGCATTTTTCGGCCAACTCACACGTTATAGCCTCACTGCGATCCAGTAACTCCTCAAGTTGAGTCATTCGTTGGAGGGGGTCGGCTGACCAGTCAGTAGAAGGAAGCCAGCCTTTTTCGAAGCTTCCAAGTTGCAAAGCCATCGCAGTATTCGTCGAAGCAAATGCTGCGACTTGCAAGCTGTCCATTTTGCTGTACAGCGCTTTGGTTTCTGCATCCAGCTCTTTGGTGGCCCCTGTCTCTTTCGGGGCCTTGACTAAGGAAGGGTCAACGATCGACTTGGTGCCGGGGGCTTGTGGCGAAAGCGGAATTGGCAGGTAGGAAGCTTTGATACTCTCGCCCCACGAGGTAGAAGCGCCATAGGCACCGACGCTGATAGGTGCCGAAACCAAGCCGCTGATTGCAGCGTTGGTGGCTGCTTCCGCTGCAACATTTTTGATACCAGGCGATTTGGGAATCACTCCGGTTTTGACCAGTTTTTCCGCATCCATCATGCGCTGGGTTAGTTCGGCCATGTTTTTAGTCAGTAGCGTTTGCGAACCCTCAGCAGGTTTGCTGGCTGCGGATTTTTTTTTCCACTTGGCAAACGCATTACTCGCTGAAACAGTGACCTGACCCACTGGCGGCGCGACATCACCCTTCACCGCTGTTTCCATACTCCTGGCGACGTTGCCCTTCTTGTCGAGAGGCCGACCAACAGGATCTACGAGATACTGATCTTTGTTAACCGGCCTGTTTTGCTTATCGATCAAGTGATGCTGATCATTGATAGCGTACCCCTGGGCATTAATGCGCTGATTAAACTCATTGATTAAATGACCCGAGGCATTAATCGGTTTGCCCTGCACGTTAAGCGTTTGCCCCAGCGCATTTTTTTTAACCGCCGGACTTGCATGCCTCTGATTAACACTGGCACTGCGCGGTTTAACGACAGGGTTATCACCAGTTCGCGTCCCCGAAAAACTAGCGCTCCTTGTATTTACTACCGGAGCGGCAGGAGGCCTCGGAATAAAAGCCGGCATAACCAGGGACACAGACGAACCAATTTTAGCCATTGAAATCACCTCTATATAAAATTTAAGTTTTCATTAAGAGATCTCCCTGCTCTCGATTATTGAGTGGACCCTTGCCAGCATCGAGTTCCATGAGCCTTCAAAATTACAGCCTATTTCCTACAAGCGTTAAACAGCATTCGCCAATCGCACAGTAACTAACATTAGACAAGTCCTACGCAACCAGAAAAAATACACACTTAGTCAAACCTAACAGCTCAACCAAACTTAACTGAAGGTCTCTAAAACTCAGGCTTATATAGGCCTTGCCAATCCATATTTGTGCAGTTTTCGATACAATGTATTACGACTTAGGCCCAAGTATTTCGCCGTGTGACTTATGTGCCAACGCTGTAGTTTAAGGGCATTAAGCAGCGTAAGACGCTCGGCATCGCCTAAAGGTGAATACCCTACGCCGTCCAGTGATCCCGAGTGCGGCGTGAGTTGGCCAATCGCCTTGGGCAAATCTTCCAGCCCCACACGCCCGCAATCACACAGTGCTACCAACCCGCGTAACACCGTACTTAACTGCCGCACATTGCCAGGCCAGGTGTAAGACAGCAGCGCTTGGCGGGCTGCGACGTCCAGCATGACCTCTTGTTCCGCCGCTTCCCGAGCCAGCAGAAAGTCCAGCAACTGTGATTTGTCACTCCGCTCGCGCAACGGCGGCAAGGCGATCTCCAAGCCATTTAGGCGATAATAGAGATCTTCACGGAAGGTTGCGTCGGCAACTCGCGCCAGCAAATCCCGATGGGTCGCACTGATGATTCGCACATCGACCGCCAGTGGCTCGCCGCCAATGGGCACCACCATACGGTCGTCCAGTACTCTTAACAGACGGGTTTGCAACGCCAGCGGCATGTCGCCGATTTCGTCGAGGAACAGCGTGCCGCCGTCGGCCTGCTGCAACTTGCCTTGCATGCCTTCCTTCCGCGCGCCGGTAAAGCTGCCGCCGCAATAGCCGAACAGCTCACTCTCGATAAGGCTCTCTGGAATGGCGGCGCAGTTGAGCGCCACGAAGGGTTTGTCAGCACGCTGGCTGGCGTGGTGCACAGCTTTGGCGAATGCTTCTTTGCCAGAACCGGTTTCGCCATTGATCAATATCGGCACGTCACGCTCGAATACGCGCAACGCTTTGCGGAAATCGTTTTGCAGGTTCGGATCGCCCATGCAGATACCGGACAAACGCGATGGCGCAGGCGCAGACTTGGCGACTGCCGTGGGCGGGCTGCATGCCTGCCCACGCAACGCGGCGAACAGATGCCGCCCATCACATGTGCGCAGTGGCCAACTGGCAGTGGCATTGGCGCTTGCGCGCCCAAGCAATTGGTCAAGCGTACAGTCGAACAGCGCTTCCACAGGGTGCCCGAGCAAACCGCCGCGAGCATGCCCCAGCAGGTTCAGGGCACTTTGATTGGCCGCGCAGATACGCCCATCGCCATCGAACGCCAACAGCCCCTCACTGAACAGGCCCACTGACTCGGCCTGCAGATGAAAGCGCAGCAACCAGTGATGCTCAAAATGACGCAGGAAGTAACAGCTCTCGATCATCTTGGCCGACAGGTTCACCAGCGCCATCGTGTGAAACTGGCTCTGACGCGACACGGCTTCACGCGCCGATGACACATCCAGCACCGCGAGCAATTCGCCATGGGGGTCGAACACCGGGCTCGCCGAGCAGGTCAGGCCGGTGTGACGGCCACGAAAATGCTCATCGCGGTGAATCGTTACGGACTGGCGCTCCACCAGGCAAGTGCCGATGCCATTGGTGCCTTCGCACGCCTCGCTCCAATCAGCACCGAGCCACAGTCCGGCGCGCTCGAAAATCCTGCGCTCGGACGGCGCAGTGACACAGTTGAGGATCACCCCGCGCGCATCGGTGAGCAGCACCGCGTGACCGGCGCCGGAGAGTTGCTGGTGCAGGCTGTTCATCTCGCTGCCGGCGATGTGCAGCACCTGTTGCAGGCGCTCGCGGCTTTCCTGCAAGCGGCCGTGTTCGAGCACGGTGGGGGCGATAGTCTGAGCAGGGTCGAGGTGGTAGTCCTCCAGGCAGCGCAGCCAGGAGCGCGCGATGGAAGGATCGCTGGACGGGTCGCGGCCATGGGCCACGGTGATGACTTGTCGGGCATGGCGGCTGAAATGATCGTTGCGCATTTTTTATTGTTCTCCCTGCGTGAGAACGGCCAGCATCCCCCAGCCATCCAGCCAATGCAATCGCGCGCCCATGGGGTGTACCGTTTATGGCACAAACTGTCACTTCGACTGTACCGCCTGCGTGACAGCAACGGTTTGCAACAAACGCCAACCCCTTGATTTACCTGACCTGCCACGCGCTGGCCCGACCTTTGCTCTACGCTTTATCACGCGCAACATCGCTGTACTCCAATAAACATAAAAGTCAGGAGATACCCACCATGCGTTACGCACACCCCGGCACCGAAGGCGCCATCGTTTCGTTCAAGGCCAAATACGGCAACTACATCGGCGGCGAATTCGTGGCGCCGGTCGACGGCAACTATTTCACCAACACCTCGCCGGTCAACGGCAAACCGATCGCCGACTTTCCGCGCTCCACCGCCAAAGACATCGACAAGGCGCTGGACGCCGCCCATGCCGCCGCTGACGCCTGGGGCAAAACCTCGGCCCAGGACCGCTCGCTGGTGCTGCTGAAAATCGCCGACCGCATCGAACAGAACCTTGAACTGCTGGCCATCACTGAAACCTGGGACAACGGCAAGGCCGTGCGTGAAACCCTCAACGCCGACATTCCGCTGGCCGCCGACCACTTCCGCTACTTCGCCGGCTGCATCCGCGCGCAGGAAGGCAGCAGCGCCGAAATCAACGAACACACCGCCGCCTATCACTTCCATGAACCGTTGGGCGTGGTCGGGCAGATCATCCCGTGGAACTTCCCGCTGCTGATGGCCGCCTGGAAACTCGCGCCGGCCCTGGCCGCCGGTAACTGCGTGGTGCTCAAGCCCGCCGAACAAACACCGCTGGGCATCAACGTGCTGATGGAGCTGATCGGCGACCTGCTGCCACCGGGCGTGCTGAACGTGGTGCACGGCTTCGGCAAGGAAGCCGGCGAAGCCCTGGCCACCAGCAAGCGCATCGCCAAGATCGCCTTTACCGGCTCCACGCCGGTGGGCTCGCACATCATGCATGCGGCGGCCGAGAACATCATTCCGTCCACCGTCGAGCTGGGTGGCAAGTCGCCGAATATCTTCTTTGCCGACATCATGAAGGCCGAGCCACAATTCATCGAGAAAGCCGCTGAAGGCCTGGTGCTGGCGTTCTTCAACCAGGGCGAGGTGTGCACCTGCCCATCGCGCGCGCTGGTGGAAGAGTCGATCTACGACGACTTCATGAAAGTAGTGATGAAAAAGGTCGAGTCGATCAAACGTGGCGACCCGCTGGACACCGACACCATGGTCGGCGCCCAGGCATCCGAGCAACAGTTCGACAAGATTCTGTCCTACCTGGAAATCGCCAAGGGCGAAGGCGCCGAGCTGCTGACCGGTGGCAAGGTGGAGAAACTGGCGGGAGACATGGCCGGCGGCTATTACATCCAGCCGACCCTGCTCAAGGGCACCAACAAGATGCGTGTGTTCCAGGAAGAAATCTTCGGCCCGGTGGTGAGCATCACCACCTTCAAGGACGAAGCCGAAGCCCTGGCAATTGCCAACGACACCGAGTTTGGCCTGGGCGCTGGCCTGTGGACTCGCGATATCAACCGCGCGTATCGCATGGGCCGCGCGATCAAGGCGGGCCGTGTGTGGACCAACTGCTACCACCTGTACCCGGCGCATGCGGCATTCGGTGGTTACAAAAAGTCCGGCGTGGGCCGTGAGACCCACAAGATGATGTTGGATCACTACCAGCAGACCAAGAACTTGCTGGTGAGCTACGACATTAATCCGCTGGGCTTCTTCTGATTTTCTGACTGCAATGCAAGCCCCTGTGGGAGGGGATTTGCTCCCGATTGCAGTGTGTCAGCCACTCTGTGTGCCACTGACCCACCGCTATCGGGAGCAAGCCCCCTCCCACACTTGGATCTCCACAGGTACTTGCGATGTGTATTCGGCCTATATAGGCCGAGTTAAAAACAATAAGAATGGAAGGTACTTCCTCATGTCCAGCGAACCCACTCGCTCCTCCGTCGACTTCGAAAACGTCGACAGCGACTACTTCCAACAACGCGAACTGAAAAAAGGCGCCGCCGGCTGGGTGCTGCTGGTCGGCCTGGGCGTTGCCTACGTGATTTCCGGCGACTACGCCGGCTGGAATTTCGGCCTGGCCCAGGGTGGCTGGGGCGGCATGTTTCTCGCCACGTTGCTGATGGCCACCATGTACCTGTGCATGTGTTTTTCCCTGGCCGAGCTGTCGTCCATGATTCCTACCGCCGGTGGCGGCTACGGCTTTGCCCGCAGTGCCTTCGGACCCTGGGGCGGGTTCCTTACGGGCACCGCCATCCTTATCGAATACGCCATTGCCCCCGCCGCCATCGCGGTGTTTATCGGCGCCTATTGCGAGTCGCTGTTCGGCATTGGCGGCTGGATGATTTATCTGGCGTACTACATCCTCTTTATCGGCATCCATATCTTCGGCGTGGGCGAAGCGCTGAAGCTGATGTTTGTGATCACCGCCGTCGCCGCCATTGCCCTGGGCGTGTTTCTGGTATCGATGGTGCCGCACTTCAGTGTCGCCAACCTGCTGGACATGCCGGTGACCGAAGCGCGAGGCGCCAGCAGCTTCCTGCCGTTCGGCTACGTCGGCGTGTGGGCTGCGATCCCTTATGCCATCTGGTTTTTCCTTGCGGTGGAAGGCGTGCCGCTGGCCGCCGAAGAAACCCGCAACCCCAAGCGCGACCTGCCGCGCGGCCTGATCGGCGCCATTGTGGTGCTCACCAGTTTTGCCTTGTTGATTCTGGTGATTGCGCCGGGCGGCGCCGGCACCTATGCGCTGGTCAAATCCGGCAACCCGCTGGTTGAGGCGCTGGCCCTGGCGTACGGCGGTTCGACCTGGATGGGCAGCTTCGTCAACCTGGTCGGGCTGGCAGGACTGATCGCGAGCTTTTTCTCGATCATCTATGCCTATTCCCGGCAGATTTTTGCCTTGTCCCGTGCCGGCTACCTGCCGCGCAAGTTGTCCGAGACCAACAAGAGCAAGGCGCCGGTACTGGCGCTGGTGATCCCCGGCATCATCGGCTTTGGCCTGTCGCTGACCGGCCAGGGCGACTTGCTGATCCTGGTGGCCGTGTTTGGCGCGACCATTTCCTACGTGCTGATGATGGCCGCACACATCACCCTGCGCATTCGCCGCCCCAAAATGGACCGTCCGTACCGCACGCCGGGCGGCATCTTCACCTCGGGCGTGGCGCTGGTACTGGCCTGCGTGGCCGTGGTGGCGGGCTTTCTGGTGGATCCACGGGTGGTGATTGGCGCCGCGATCATCTATGGAGTATTAATTGCTTACTTTGCTTTCTACAGCCGGCATCACTTGGTAGCAGGCACGCCCGAAGAAGAATTCGCGGCGATCCAGGCCGCAGAGGCCGCCTTGCACTGAGCTGCCGTAAACCTCGACGCGGGCGCTGCCTGCGTCGCCAAGGAGACACTGTATGGCAAGTTTTTCCCACGCGGTGGGTGCGCAAACCTACCGCTTCGACAGCCTCAAGGACGTGATGGCCAAGGCCAGCCCGGCCCGTTCCGGTGACGTCCTCGCAGGCGTCGCCGCGCAGAACGACGGTGAACGGGTCGCGGCGCAAATGGCCCTGGCGAACATCCCGCTCAAGCACTTCCTCGAAGAAGCGCTGATCCCGTATGAACGCGACGAAGTCACCCGGCTGATCATCGATACCCACGACAAACAAGCCTTTGCCGTGGTCAGCCACCTGACCGTGGGCGGCCTGCGCGACTGGCTGCTCAGCGATGCAGCCGACGAACATTCCCTACGCGCCCTGGCGCCCGGGCTGACACCGGAAATGGCCGCGGCGGTCTCCAAGATCATGCGCGTGCAGGACCTGGTGCTGGTGGCGCAGAAGATCCGCGTGGTCACCCGCTTTCGCGGCACCATGGGCCTGCGCGGGCGCCTGTCGACGCGCCTGCAACCCAACCACCCCACCGACGAACCGGCGGGCATCGCCGCGAGCATCCTCGACGGCCTGCTCTACGGCAACGGCGACGCCATGATCGGCATCAATCCGGCCACCGACAGCACCGCCTCGATCTGCGCCATGCTGGAGATGCTCGACGCAATCATCCAGCGCTACGAAATCCCCACCCAGGCCTGCGTGCTGACCCACGTCACCACCTCCATCGAGGCGATCAACCGTGGCGTACCGCTGGACCTGGTGTTTCAGTCGATTGCCGGCACCGAGGCGGCCAACGCCAGCTTCGGCATCAGCCTGAGCGTGCTGCAGGAAGGTTACGACGCAGGCTTGAGCCTCAAGCGCGGCCCCCTGGGCCAGAACCTGATGTATTTCGAAACCGGCCAGGGCAGTGCGTTGTCCGCCAACGCGCACTTTGGCGTCGACCAGCAAACCTGCGAAACCCGCGCCTATGCGGTGGCGCGGCATTTCAAGCCGTTTCTGGTCAACACCGTGGTCGGCTTTATCGGGCCCGAGTACCTGTACAACGGCAAGCAGATCATCCGCGCCGGCCTTGAAGACCACTTCTGCGGCAAGTTGCTCGGCGTGCCCATGGGCTGCGACATCTGCTACACCAACCACGCCGAAGCCGACCAGGACGACATGGACACCCTGCTGACCCTGCTGGGCGTGGCCGGGATCAACTTCATCATGGGCATCCCCGGCTCCGACGACATCATGCTCAACTACCAGACCACCTCGTTCCACGATGCCTTGTACGCACGCCAAACATT
Organism: Pseudomonas sp. PvP025; assembly: GCF_017832155.1. Taxonomy (NCBI): domain Bacteria; kingdom Pseudomonadati; phylum Pseudomonadota; class Gammaproteobacteria; order Pseudomonadales; family Pseudomonadaceae; genus Pseudomonas; species Pseudomonas sp. PvP025. Next base: position 3,284,537 of record NZ_JAFIBJ010000001.1, read on the forward strand.
AGGTTTAAAGCCAGCGCCGGAATTCGAACAGTGGCTGGCCAAAATGGGCATCTTTACCCAGGCCGATGGCAAGGTGCAGTTTGGCAACAGCCTGCCACCGGCGTTCCGCCACGCCCTGGCGCAACTCGGATGAAGGAGCCACCCGTGTCACTCGACCTGCCTGACAACCCGTGGCTGCAATTGCGCCGCCTCACCCCGGCACGCATCGCTCTGGGCCGCACCGGCACCAGCCTGCCCACCAGTGCGCAACTGGACTTCCAATTCGCCCACGCCCAGGCGCGGGATGCGGTGCACCTGCCCTTCGATCACGCAGGTTTGAGCAGCCAACTGGCCGAACGCGGCCGCGACAGCCTGTTGCTGCACAGCGCCGCCGCCGACCGCCACAGCTACCTGCAACGGCCGGACCTGGGTCGACGTTTAAGTGATGAGTCGGCCCAACACCTGCGCGACTACGCCGCAGCGAATCCCGGCGGCGTGGACCTGGCGGTGGTGGTGGCCGATGGTTTGTCGGCGCTGGCGGTGCATAAACATACGCTGCCGTTTCTGACGCGCATGGAAGAACAGACCCACGTCGAGGGGTGGTCCCTGTCGCCGGTTATTCTGGTGGAGCAGGGCCGCGTGGCCGTGGCGGATGAAATCGGCCAGTTGCTCGGCGCCAAAATGACGGTGATCCTGATCGGCGAGCGGCCAGGGCTCAGCTCGCCGGATAGCCTGGGCCTGTATTTCACCTACAACCCCAAGGTGGGCCTCAACGACGCCAATCGCAACTGCATTTCCAACGTGCGCCTGGAAGGCCTCAGCTACGGCATGGCGGCCCATCGCCTGCTTTACTTGATGCGAGAGGCGTGTCGCCGGCAGCTGTCGGGGGTCAATCTCAAGGACGAGGCGCAAGTGCAAACCCTCGAATCCGACGATCCCGACCTGATGAAAGGAAACTTCCTGCTTAGCCCGCCCAGCGACTGATCGCGGCACGATTGCGCTTTTTCGCGTCGTTAGGCAGCATCAAGTCACGGCCGCTCCTGTGGTCATATCCTTTGGAAGTTGAGGCCTGGCATGCGGATTACTCAAGCGACCCTGGAACACCTGGACCTGTTGACCCCGCTGTTCGTCAAATACCGTGAATTCTACGGCGCGCTGCCGTTTCCGGATTTGTCGCGGGACTTTCTGGAAAAGCGCCTGCGCCGTAAAGAGTCGGTGATTTACCTGGCGCTGGCCGATGACGACGACAAGCGGTTGCTGGGGTTCTGCCAGCTGTACCCGAGCTTTTCCTCTCTGTCGCTCAAGCGCGTGTGGATCCTCAACGACATCTATGTGGCCGAGGATGCGCGCCGGCAACTGGTGGCCGACAACCTGATGCGCACCGCGAAGAAAATGGCCAGGGAAACCCACGCGGTGCGGCTGCGGGTGTCGACCAGCAGTGACAATGAAGTGGCGCAGAAAACCTATGAGTCGATCGGCTTTCGCGAAGACACCGAGTTCAAGAATTACGTTCTGCCGATCAACCAAGACTGACGCCAAAGCCTCTCGCAGCGCCAATGTGGGTGCCTATCCCACATTGGCAACCACGACACGCCCCGCTACAAAAGCAGCACGCTTTTCAACGCTCAATCCGTATAATGCGGACCTTTCCAGGGTTGTAAGAAATGCGACAGTCACTTGTAGCCTTATTGCCCGAGCCTCCGCAGAGGCCTGCCGAGTCGGGCCGTTCACACAGGTGCCATCCATGGATTTCAACCCGCTTGACCTGATCCTGCATCTCGACGTTTACCTCGACATGCTGGTAACCAACTACGGTCCGTGGATTTACGCCATTCTGTTCCTGGTCATTTTTTGCGAAACGGGCCTGGTGGTCATGCCCTTCCTGCCGGGTGATTCCCTGCTGTTTATCGCTGGCGCCGTCGCCGCCGGGGGCGGCATGGACCCGGTACTGCTCGGCGGCCTGTTGATGCTGGCCGCGATCCTCGGCGACAGCACCAACTATGTCATCGGGCGAACCGCCGGAGAACGCCTGTTCAGCAACCCGAACTCGAAGATCTTCCGCCGCGACTACCTGCAAAAAACCCATGACTTCTACGACAGGCACGGCGGCAAAACCGTGACCCTGGCGCGCTTCCTGCCGATCCTGCGCACCTTTGCGCCGTTTGTGGCCGGCATCGCCAAAATGCCCTACCCGCGTTTCTTCGGGTTCAGCGTGCTGGGCACCATTCTCTGGGTCGGTGGCCTGGTGACCCTGGGCTACTTCTTCGGCAACGTGCCGTTTATCAAGAAGAACCTGTCGCTGCTGGTGGTGTTCATCATCCTGCTGTCGCTGGTGCCGATGATCATTGGCGTGTTCCGCAGCCGTTTCGGTCGCGCTTCCTCCGAAGCCAAGCCGCAGTAACCGGCCATGTGGTCCCTCAGCGCCTGGCGTCGCCGGCGCCTGCTGGCCCGGCACCCGATCGCCGATGACACCTGGCAGCGGGTGCGCAGCCACCTGACCTTCCTCGACGGCCTCACCGCCGAACAGGATCAGTGGTTGCGCGAAGCCTGCATCCTCTTCCTTGCCGACAAACACCTCACCGCCCTGCCCGGCGTCGACCTGCACCAGGAGCAACGACTGCTGCTCGCCGCCCAGGCGCAGTTGCCGCTGATGAACCTGGGCGATCTCGACTGGTATCAAGGCTTCCACGAAATCGTGCTGTACCCCGACGACTTCCTCAGCCCCCAGCGCCATCGCGATGCCAGCGGCGTGGAGCATGAGTGGGACGGCGAGCACAGTGGCGAAGCCTGGCAACAGGGCCCGGTGATTCTCGCCTGGCCCGGGGTGCTGGCCAGCGGCAATTGGGAAGGCTACAACCTGGTGATTCACGAGCTCGCCCACAAGCTCGATATGCTCACCGGCGACGCCAACGGCCTGCCGCCGCTGCACAAGAATATGCGCGTGCAGGAATGGGCCAGCGTGATGCAAGACGCCTTCGATGACCTCAATCGCCAACTGGATGCCGATCCCGACATCGAGACGGTCATTGATCCCTATGCAGCGGAAAACCCGGCGGAGTTCTTTGCCGTCACCAGCGAATATTTTTTCAGTGCCCCGGATTTGCTGGTCGACAGTTATCCACAGGTGTACACCCAACTCAGCCGCTTTTATCGCCAGGATCCCCTGGCCCGCCTGCGCCACCTGCAAGCCCACGACCCGCGCTACCAGCCGCCGGTTGAATGACCGTACGACGTCTGGCGCATGGCATCGGCGTCAGAATATGCCTATAATCGCCGCCACTTTTAGGCCAATCCGGCCATGTTCAATGGCCAACTACGGGGGCAACGCCCAATGAGCTACAGCAAGATTCCGGCTGGCAAAGACCTGCCGAACGACATCTACGTCGCCATCGAAATTCCGGCCAACCACGCGCCGATCAAATACGAAATCGACAAAGACAGCGACTGCCTGTTCGTTGACCGTTTCATGGCCACCCCGATGTTCTACCCGGCCAACTACGGTTTCATCCCCAACACCCTGGCCGACGACGGTGATCCCCTCGACGTGCTGGTCGTGACCCCTTACCCGGTTACGCCAGGCTCGGTTATCCGCGCCCGCCCGGTCGGCATCCTGAACATGACCGACGACGGCGGCGGCGACGCCAAGGTGATCGCGGTGCCACACGACAAGCTGTCCCAGCTGTACGTGGACGTGAAGGAATACACCGACCTGCCACCGCTGTTGCTGGAGCAGATCAAACACTTCTTCGAGAACTACAAAGACCTCGAAAAAGGCAAATGGGTGAAGATCGAAGGTTGGGGCAACGCAGACGCCGCCCGCGCCGAGATCATGAAGTCGGTGGCTGCCTACAAAGGCTGATCCCTGATTTTCATTGCCTCGCTCATAAAAAGCCCCGATCACTCGGGGCTTTTCTATGGGCGCACCTAAACGTCAAGTTCAACTAACAACAAACAGAGTTTAGCAAACCGATAAAGTTGAAAAATCAGGCCACAACTAAGTAAAAACCTACAGGCGCAATTCAACGCATGGTTTATTTGATTGGTTTTCTTGGCCAGTAAACTCTGCGTTTATGAATACATCAGGTGATCGTTTAAAAGCACTATTAAGGGAAGTTCATCTTTCCGCCTCCGACTTCGCCAAGAACCGCGGCGTCACGCCCCAGCACGTGAACAACTGGTTCAAACGCGGCGTGCCCATGGGCCGACTCAACGAGATCGCAGAGCTGTTATGCGTCTCCAGCCGTTGGCTGCGCACTGGCAAAGGCTCCAAACACCCACCGGCCAACTTCCTGCTGGAAGGCCCGGGAACCACGAAAGGACTCACCTACGTCCGCGAGGAAAGCGGAAAATACCTCACAGGCCCAGCCTGTCTCCCGGAAAAACTCGACGTGGAACTCCCCCTCCACCCCACGTTCACCTCCACCGAGCGCATCCGCGTCTCCCTGCACACCCTTGACGCCCTCAACGTAAACCCCGACCGTGCGGTAGGCGCCTACATGGTCGACAACAGCATGATCGACATCATCCAGCAAGGCGCTACCCTCGCCATCGACCGAGGCCGCACCCAAATCATCAACGGCGAAATCTACGCCGTGGAGCATGACGGCATGCTGCGCATCAAATACCTCTACAACCGGCCCGGCGGCGGATTGCGAATGCGCAGCCACAATGCCGCCGAGCATCCGGATGAATACCTCACCTACGATGAGCGCTTCGAACAGAACTTCCTGATCGTGGGCTGGGTATTCTGGTGGTCCACCCTGAATAACCGCCGCCCACCAGTGCCGCTCGACGATCACTTATTAGGCTGGGAAGGCTCTAAATCGGATCCTGAGGTGGGCAACTGAGGTGAATGTGGGTATCATCCGCCGCACATTTGGCAGGGGGTGGCTTTGCGCTATCTATCCTGCCCGGCGATGCGGAGGAGTTCCCGCGGATGCCCCGACTATTCAGCCCGACTCGATGTGGGCTGAGCGATTTGAAGGCTGGTGAGGTTTGTCAGAAGCAAGCCGAAGCAGTCAGCGAGAAGCCGGCCACAAGCCGGCTTTTTAATTGTCCGAAATAATCCTACCTTGTCTTTTAGATCTCCTGATAGCTTAGCTACGTCGGGGGTTTCAGCTATTCCTTTGTCCGATGCTGCTCGATCAGATTCGACTTTATCCGACAATTACGTGGGGGGACAGGTGGGGGGACAGCGGGCGTCTACAGGAGAAGAACATGGGTAAGCTTAATCCGAAACAGGTCGAAAACCTGACAGAACCTGGCACCTACGAAGATGGCGACGGATTGCGCCTTGTTGTGAAAGCAACAGGACGAAAATCGTGGCTGTTGCGTTTCCAACTGGCAGGTCGTCGACGGGAAATGGGGCTCGGCGCATTCCCCGAAGTCAGCCTCAAGAAAGCCAGGCTCGATGCCAGTGCTAAACGCACCCAACTAAGCGATGGCATCGATCCGCTCGCAGCTCGCGACATCGAGCGCGCAACGCAACGCGAAGCACAGCGCGCCAGCGAAGCAAAAAAACTCACATTTGAGATGCTTGCGACTGAGTACCGCGATGCTCACGGTGCCGCATGGTCTGATAAATGGCGCAAGGGCTGGCTTCGTAAGCTGGAGCTGTATGCATTTGGGCATATCGGCAAACTCGCAACTGAACACATCGACACAGCTCAAATTCTCAAGGTGCTGCAACCCATCTGGGGAATCAAGACCCGAACCGCTGATGAAGTCCGTGGGCAGATCGAGCAAGTCTTAGATGCCGCTAAATCTCGGGGGCTGAGAACGGGCGAGAACCCTGCTCGATGGCGTGGACATCTTGAAAATCTCTTGAGCCGGGCCGAGAAGAAGAAAGCACGCAAGCGTGAGCATTTTGAGGCGCTTCATTGGCGGGACGTCCCATTACTCATGACGAAGCTCAGAGGAATTGACACCGCACCTTCTAAGGCTGCTCAACTGCTTATCCTGACCAGTGCGCGCGCGCACATGGTTAGATTTGCCCGATGGGATGAATTTGATCTAGATGCAGCAGTATGGTGTCTGCCAGCCGAGCGGATGAAAATGAGGGTCGCTTTCACCATTCCGTTAGCGGAGGAAGTTTTAGACCTGGTTCGTAGCATTCCGAGAGTGGCAGGCAGCCCGTATCTGTTCCCAGGACAAGGTAAGACAGGGGTTATGCATGCAAATGCGATACGCACGCTTTTGCACGGTATGGAGTACGAACACGTCACCCGACACGGATTCAGATCATCCTTTCGGGATTGGGCAGGCGAGTGTACGCATTACGCACGTGAAGTTTGTGAAATGGCCCTCGCACATGATGAGCGAGACCAGACTGAGGGGGCATATTCTCGTTCGGATTATTTGGACAGGCGCCGCTTGTTGATGAGTGAGTGGGCAGGGTTCGTAATTCAGACGAGAAAGGAGGCGGCTGGAACCCCCCTACTTGAATACACAAAATCTGATGAGACACAAAAATGAGCAATCAATTAACTATCGAGATAACCGAGATAGAAGAAACAATAGCCGGAATGATTGCAGTTCATTTTGGAGACTTTCCAAATACAATCGTGCACGACCTACAGGACAAGGTTAACAAGTGCGTGATCGTTGATTTCGGCACTCCTCCAGGTTTGTTCACAGATGAAGTCAAACGCCTCCCTATACGCCAGCAGAGCTGCCTGACTGCCTTGACATATTGGTATCTTGCAGTAAAACAGAGAGACGCGGAAAACGTAGCTGATGCTTGGAAATTTTTGTGCAAAAGTAGCTATTTCATTGGCCTAACGGACGGTAGAGAGGAGCCTAGAGTGGTAGCAGCAGCCAGAGGTCGCTCAGAGAAAAGCCAATGGAAGAAACTTCAGGTTGCTAATCTCATTTCCGGAAGCAGACCTGTAGACGGCTGGAAAACCGAACGAGATGCAGCAAACTCTATTCTAGAGGAAGTAATCAGCCTTAACAAAAAGCTTGAAATGAACTTAACAAAATCGCGACTAGGCAATCTAATTACGGGCTGGATGAAAGAAGACGGCTCTGTCGTGAGAGACGCCTTCCTAGGTACCTACGTTAACGACTCAGACTGAACCGACGCTTCGGTGAATTTCGACGCGGGCGCCCGCCTGAGACCTTATTAATTTTGGGCTTTCCGCTTTTACCAAAACATCGCCCCCCCTGCGAGATCACCATTCGCACAAATAAATCGACCTTAGTAAGATATGCCGCCGCCGTGGTTAAGCCATTCCTCAAGTCCAAATCATCATGACCAATCATTCCAATACCTAGAATGCCACGCGCCTTATACTCAGCCTTGTTGGCATTACAATTATAGTAAATTCCTTTCCCATCAGTGACACAGTTAGACCAATGATCCCCTACAGCCTTAGCGATGACTATATCTTGATGACTCTTAGCCCCATCAAAAAACAGCAAAAAGTGATAATGATAGGTTTTATCCAGCCCATACTCAAGCTTCCAAGCATAGCCCACGATAGCAGGGGACATCTTCAGCCTAAAATATTTTAGCAAGTCCTCTCTATGCTTTTTAGCGTCCTCGTAGCCAACGCTAAGCAATCCCGCAGGAGCGCAATATTTATTTCTATACCCCAAATCCAGGCGAACGACCAACAGCCTTGAGTACCGATCAAAAAGAGCGTCGATCAGATCTCGCAGCCCTTTAAAAGCCTTGTTAGCAGCACGCTTGAAACCATTCAATTTCATTTGAACGGATTCGCCCTTCACTTCAGCGAGTAGATTCTCAACAAACTCATGCATGATGGCGTTGTCATCTTTGGATAAATCAACATAGCAGCGCGTACTGAGTTGATCAACAACTCCCTTTTCCACTTTAAAAAAAGCATTCACCACCGGATTGAACTGATGATATGGGAATACGCTCTTCACAAGGCCTGGATCTATTCCAGTCACGCTCAGCACTGCCGCTTCCAACGCAGCACACCGTGCGCTTTTCTTGATCGTTGAAAGGCGCGGCAGGAATAACGGCTTTCCATACCTCACCACAGACTCAATCACATTAACGATACGTCTTAGATCAGCGCTATGCTCCCCGTGATCAGTGACGATGTGCACCGGTACACCATCGTTTTCAGCATAAATGAAAGCCTCATATTCAAGCATCTGCTCAAGGCTCAGATCCACATCAAACTCCATAACTACCACCCGATCTAACAGACTTCAGAGTACCTGCCATTTAACTATCTCTTAGGCATAAGCAATCATATTGCCTTACAAGTACTTCCTTAATAACATAGATACCAATACTCAAGCATCGCCAAAACATCGTACTTTACGGGCAACAATGTCGCGACACCTAAGAAAACACGGGCAACCCAGACAAGCTGATAATATAAGTTAGATCCCCGCTAGCTCTCCAACTTCAGCTATTTACTCAACCAGTCACTTAACCATTTTTGCACATCCGCTTCCAACCAGCCCACAGCGCTCCCTCCCATTTTGAATGGTTTAGGGAACGTCTCGTCGTAACGCTTCGACCCAGGATTAATACGGTCGTAAATAGTAGAGCGAGAAAGGCCCAAGCAGGCGCACAATTGCTTCATCCGGAGGACTTTTACGCCCATACTAGAATATTCCTGCATATCAGATACCTCGTAACTTCGTCTTGTGACGTAACGTACGATCTCTCAAGCCCACAGTCATTACGTTTACTTCTGGTAAAAAATTCCCTGCAAACGCTGGTTTGGGGGAGGCCACTAGCATGACGGGATCACTTCGGGTTCGTCACGCTCAACCCAGCAAGCAATATCCACATGGGGACACCAGCAAGAAAGCAGCAGCTGCTCGACTCCACCGTTAAACTTCGAGCGTTTTTAACCCATGAAATATATCTCGACATGGTCTAGACAAGGATTCAGTAGTAGCGTATCACGCGCCTGTGTGCGCACGCGCGGCGCCTTGAAAAGTTGGTTCCCGTGAGAGGAATATTGGTTCCTTTTGCTTAGAGAACCAACATTTAAACCATGCCAGGTCATATCGAGAAAAAGCGACCATAAGCCGTTTCAATCAAAAAACATGCTTTATGGCAATGCCAAGGAAATAACAATATTCGATTCGAAACTTTTAGAAACTCACATCATTGCTTTGACAAATCCCACTAGGAGCTTACCGATGTCATCGCAATGCCCAGCATGCAATTCAACCAAAATCGCATCACTTAAAACCGCAATGAAAATCGGCGCAACCGCCGGGGCAGTTGGCGGCATAGCACGAGGAGCCAGCGCCGCCTTAGCTGGTGGCCAATTCGGCGCCGCCATGGGCTCAACCCTAGGACCGCTGGGGTTGGCGTTAGGCGCTTTCTCGGGCGTAATCCTGGGTGGCCTGGTGGGTGGCGTAGGCGGATGTGCGCTAGGCGCCCAGCTAGGTGAAAAACTGGATCGTCACGTTTTGGCAAATAACCTCTGCCTGATCTGCGGGCACCGCTTCAACCTCCCAACTTCTTCGCCCCGCCCACTCCGCTAACAAACACACCCGTTGATGCTGCGCAGAGCGCAGCACTTTATGCCACCTCACGCCTTTAGGAATTTGAACCATGGCTCATCTCATAGAAACAATGGCCTACGCTGGCGCCACCCCGTGGCATGGCTTGGGTAATCAGCTCTCCCCAAAGCAACCAATCGAAGTCTGGCAACGCGAAGCCGGAATGGACTGGCAGATCCAAGAAAGCGCAGTTCATTTCAAATCAGATGCTGTCGGCCACCTGAGCGCCATCCACAGCTTCCCAGAACAAAAGGTGCTATATCGCTCCGACACAAAAGCGCCTCTGTCAGTCGTCTCGCAGCGTTATCACACGGTACAACCTAGGGATGTTCTGGAGTTTTACCGTGATCTCACCGAGGTCTCCGGCTACGAGCTGGAAACCGCTGGCGTATTGAAGGGTGGTCGCAAGTTTTGGGCACTAGCACGTACCGGTCAGCGGACAGCACTACAGGACAATGATCGGGTCAACGGCTACTTGCTTCTGGCCACTTCCTGTGACGGTACACTGGCGACCACAGCAACGCCGACCACCGTTCGCGTAGTATGCAATAACACGCTGGCCATCGCGCTGGATGGCAATACGCACGCAATCAAAGTGCCTCACAACACGCGCTTTGACCCCGATACAGTGAAAAAGCAGCTCGGCATAGCCGTATCAGGCTGGGACGAATTCATGTACCGCATGCGCCATCTCGCTGAACGCAAAGTGCAGTGGCATGAAGCTCTGGGCTACTTCATGAGCGTGCTGTGCGACACGTCACCAAGCGACAACCTCCCAGAGCAACTGCCCAACCAACGAGCGCTGCGTAAGGTACAGGAACTTTACGAGGGCCGTGGTCGAGGCAGCCAGCTCGCATCTGCGCGAGGTACTGCATGGGGCCTACTCAATGCAGTCACGGAGTTTGTCGATCACGAGCGTCGAGCACGCAGCACCGCATACCGAATGGACTCTGCATGGTTTGGCCAAGGCGCGCAGATAAAACAACGCGCCCTAGATCAGGCCATTCAGCTTGCTGCGTGACATTAAAGCCTCAAGCGCATAGCGCCCAGCCAGCTATACAGCGGACCGGGTATTTTTATTTGATGAAAGCCAACTCGTTGAGTGATCCCCAGGCGGCTCACATAGCGCTACGCCTGATAGCCACTGAACCCCCGGCATTACAAGGAGGCTTAGGACTTGCAGCTGAGCCGTTCTACTAGCTGCTCGATGATGCCCACAACAAGCTCACGATCCTGCTCTCCAATCCTCGCGAGCAAGTCGTAAACACGCCGTGCCTGGTCCTCAGGTCGCGAGCTCCCTTCAGTAAGTAGATCAGCCGCTTCACAACCGAACACGTTTGAGAGCTCGACCAAACGTTCAATATTCGGCATTACGACTCCACGTTCGATTCGAGAGACCGCCTCAACGCCAATCCCAAGCGCCTCGGCTACCTGCTCCTGCTTCAACTCACAATGAATTCGCTGGCGAGCAATCGCCTGCCCCACACGCACCCTCAATTGCTTTGATTCGGTTGTCGTCATGCCACCCTCCAGTCCGACCTGGATGGTTGGGCATCAACCTATTGACATGAAGGACCTATAAAAACGAGACTCAACCTTAAAGGTTGATTATCGACCTTCTAATGCCCATTTCTACCCGCAGGGAGCTCTAAATATGAATGTCGTAAGCGGTCTGGATGAAGCGGCGGTCGAAGGCCTTGTAAGGTCACAGGCCACTTTTGAGGTCATCGGCCTTAGGGGGAATTTCAAGGCAGGCATCAAGATGGTCGAGACTAGAATTGAAAGCCTGGGAATGAAATGCCGGGTGAAAAGCGATACCAAAAGCGCATTAGCTCAAGGTGGAGCGTTTGGCGCGGTACTAGGCATATTGTCTGCCCCCGTGACGATAGCCGCAGGCGTAATCGGCACGGCAGCTTGCGTAGGCCATGCTCTGTCGACTTACGACCCTGATTACGAGATCCTCAAGGACTACATCAACAAGAAGCTGATTGTCCGCTACAAGAAGTAATCGGACTCACTTCATCGAAATCTGCCCGAATAATCATCTACGTAAATACCCGAACTTCAAAAGGAAGCGGCTATGACAAGCCATTTGCGAAAAGCATTAATTGCGATATCGATATTTTTTGCATGGACTACCGCAAGCGCACAAGTAGATTACGGACACATGTACTCCCCGAACCTACCCAACGAAATCAGCATGGAAGGCCTGCCCTACGCTATACCTTGCGCAAAGGCTAAGAATCAGTACGGAGCGGATTTTTATCGATGCACTTGGTTTACACTCCCAAGAAACATCACTAAATGGAGTGCAGAGCAACAACGAAACATTACATTTAGCAACCAACTTAGCGGTAATTGCAGGAGAGGCAAATGCTTTGTAGCAAACGAGTCTGGAGTTTACGGAATTTATAATCAAGACATAAGCTTCAGTATCTCTATCTACTATTACATCTATGAAAGCAAAGACGGATACCCAATTGCATACTTATTAAGCGGCGGTCCTGACAAGAACAAAAGAACAGTTACTTACGCGGAAGCTAAAACAACTCTCAAAGACTTTCTGCTGGATCGAGGTATAAATCAGAGCACCATCAAAGACATGATCGACAAATACGACCTAGATACACTCCATGACTCAACAGTTGATGACACTCCAGAACCTTCTGACCAACCACTCACCAAACCCACCAAAAATATAGTGGTCACAAAAGCATGGTGCAACCCTCGCGCTGATGATGAATGTACAATTAATGATAAAAAGGTGCCCAAGGCAGATCTTAAACAGTATCTACCTGAAATTTACGAGATGGAAGTGCTGAACGCTGGTGGCTACTGTGAGTACCCGATTTGTTATAACAGCAGCGACGAACCTGTTGGAATTCGATAGTTTCGGATCGACGAGGCGTGTGGGGCCACGGATCCACACGCTGTGCTACGAACGAACGGCTCCAGATGACAGTTTCGCAAACGCGTTGATCGACGGATGCCAAATACACCATTTGCGAACCCATTCACTCAATTTGCGCCTTACTCAATTCCCAGCTCTCTCCTAGCACGACGCCATCACCTCCTTCCCTCCAATGCCTATAGACGCCTCCATGCACACAGCGTAGTTTGACCTTGCCGCACCGCGTCAGAATTGGGCTCACAACAAACAAAGATGGGCTTCAGTACGCGCGGCACTTATCGCGCGTCTGGCTTTCTCGAAAAAAAAGGAAGAGAGAAATGATCGAGTCAATACGTCTTGCCAATATCGCCACCTACGGGGGTACACCAGAAGCGATAACCGACCTGAAGGAGATAAATTTCTTCTACGGCGCCAACGGTGCGGGCAAGACTAGTATCAGCCGTCTAATCAATGACCCTTCAATTTCACCAACCTCTCAGGTCACGTGGCGCCGAAATACTCCGATTCAGGCTTTGGTGTACAACAATGAGTTTATTGAGAAGAACTTCACCTCGGTAGTGGACCTCAAGGGGGTCTTTACTTTAGGCGAGGCGGAACAATCACATATTGATCAAATAGCCGCCGCTAAAACTGCATTAACCAAACTGACCGCCCTTCGAGACAGACATCAAGAAACCCTAACCGGTACAAATGGCACCAGTGGAAAGAAAGCTGAAATTACAGCTCTTGAAGCCGATCTAAAGGAAAAATGCTGGGCCCGGAAGCGAGAACACGATGCCGCCTTCCAAGGCGCATTCACGGGACTGAGGAATAACTCGGACAACTTCAAGACCAGAGTATTGACTGAATATAAATCCAACACGTCGGATTTGGTCGATATTGAGGTACTTAAAGAAAAGGCAAAACTTCTGTATGGCGATGCGCCCGAATTCGTAACCATTATCCCCTCTATAGTTGTCAATACACTTATCGAGCTGGAAAGCGCCGCTATTCTGAAGAAGAAAGTCTTGGGGAAAAGTGATGTTGATATAGCTTCTATGATTGAAAAACTCAACAATAGTGACTGGGTCCGCCAAGGTGTAAAATACTTCAAAGAAAATGAAGACAACTGTCCATTCTGCCAACAAAAAACCTCTAAAGACTTTGAGCACAGCCTTAACGAGTACTTCGACCAATCTTTCGAAGCTGATACAACCGCCGTTAACACGCTACAAAGCTCTTACAACTCTAGTGCAGAGTCCTTAAATCAGCAGGCAGCTCGCATTATAGAACTAAAATCGACCTTTATTGACCAAGAAAAACTTGAGCTTCAACTCGAACTGCTAAGCTCCCTTATCACCATCAACCAGCAGAGAATTGAAGGTAAAAAAACCGAGCCAAGCTCCAGCGTCGAATTAGAACCGATCGAGGAAATAACAATTGATTTAGCAAAAATTATCGATGCTGCCAACAACAAAATCGCCGAACAGAACAGAATTGTTGCGAGCTTCACGACTGAACAGAAAAAACTAACCAATCAAATTTGGAAGTATCTTCTTGAAGTAGAACTTAAGGATGCCTTGGCGGACTATGACAAGAAAAAAGATTCGTTGATTAAAGCGACATCGGCGCTTGAAGCACAAGTTGAAAAGGTAAACACAGAAATCAGAGACAAAGATACAGAGATTAAGGAGCTTGAAAAAACAACGACAAGCATACAGCCCACGGTAACGGCAATTAACCATTTACTGAAAAGTTTTGGCTTTAAAGGGTTTTCACTAGCAGTAGCCTCTACCGGAAGTTCCTACAAGTTGGTCCGCGCTGATGGTACTGACGCCAAAAATACTCTCAGCGAAGGGGAGAAAACCTTTGTAACCTTCTTATATTTTTATCACCTGCTGAAGGGGAGCCCCACCACTAGTGGAATGACAACCGATCGCATTGTGGTAATAGACGATCCAGTATCAAGCCTTGACAGCGATATTCTTTTCATCGTTGGCAGCCTTATAAAAAAACTATTCACCGAAATCAAGGACAACACTGGAAATCTGAAACAAATATTCGTGCTTACCCACAATGTCTATTTTCACAAAGAAATCACGTTTAACCAAGATCGTCGTGCAGTTGCGCTTCGGTATGAAAGCTTCTGGATTGTACGAAAGCCAGGAATGCACTCGACGGTAGAGCGATGCCCCACGAACCCAATAAAAACCTCCTACGAACTGCTATGGTCTGAGCTAAAAAAACCTGTAATACAAAACCTCACCATACAAAACACTTTGCGTAGAATCCTGGAAAACTATTTTAAAATTCTTGGCGGCATTGATCTCAATAATTTGTATGAACACTTTGAGGGGGAGGAAATGATTCATTGCAAATCTTTAATCTCCTGGGTCAACGACGGCTCCCATTTCAGCCACGACGATCTGTACGTTGCAATTGAAGAACCCATGGTTGCGAGTTATACCAAAATCTTCTTCAAAATATTCAAAGTTACAAAACAGCTACCGCATTACGAAATGATGATGGGTGATCACTATATCGACTTGGACCCAGAAAACGTCGCGCCTATCATAGTTGCAGTTGTAACGGTCGAGCCCGAACCAACGATAGTTGATACAGCACAAGCCATCCAGATCATCCAGGAAAGCGCACCCAGCGACCCTGTTTTATCCGCAGCCAGGTCGAGAACCATTCCCCCACCCGCCCCGGTTGATGAAGATCTACCATTTTGATCTGACTGAATTTAGCAGTCCAAATTTACCGCCATATTTAAAGTGCTCGATTGACCCAATGTAATCGAGCACATTTTACAATCACAACCTTAACTTGGTCGGTCTAGCCAAACACTCCGACTGAGATAGCTCCACTCAATACACTCCGACTCAAAGTTGTGCGATTTTTTTCAACGCATTGGCTAGGGTCTCGGAGCCTTCAATGGCATTTTTCTCAAACAGCATCATATAGCGATAACCAACCTGTGAAACTTTAGCCTCCCAGAGTTTCCCAAGCTTAAGTTTGGCAGCGCTGTCCGAGTTATCCCGATCATCACCTTTAGTCTCAAGAATTATTATCTTTCCAGACTTTAGTTTAATTACGAAGTCCGGATAATGGTTGATGAACCCATTTATTCGAAAACCCTTACCTCTGGACAGATTACGATGCCACCATTGAACGCTCTCTAAATTTGCTACAGCTTCGATAACACGGGCCTCAAATTGACCAATCGACGCTTCTGTAGTGTAAAGACTCTTCGGGAGTGATGGGGCATTGGCAGAGGGGATGATAAATTCGGGTATAGTGAAGGTAGGTCGTACTTTGATTTTATCCAAATCTAGCATGTCACAGAAAACCGTCTGCGCATGCGCGGTGGCTAGCTGCTCAATTTTGACCTTAATCTTACGAGCATAAGCTACATCACGATCAAGACAGTCGCGAATCTGCTCTGGCGTAAAGCTTTCGATAATTCGAGAAACGTATTTGCGTAGCTCTGGGTCCGTTATCGGCCACATATTACCGATCAGACCAGCAAGACGAGCCGCTACGTCACGAATCTGGCTTTCACGAGACAGTGAAACAATCAAGTCGTTAAATTTTTGGCGCCCAGCTGCGTCGACTTTAAAGGGTTTGGGGGCGTAGTCACCCTCTCCCGACTGCTCAAGATCGACTCGATAAACTTCGGCTACTACGTCTTCAAAACTGATTGTAGCGTCCGCCGTGTCCAATCGAAAATCTTGCAGCAGCTCATCACGCTCAAGTAGCTGCATTTCATCTTGTTCAGAAAACCATCCACCGTTTGCAACTTCCACAAAAAACTGCGGTAGTTGCAAAGAGAGTGCGTCCTCTTTGAAAATCTCTTTGAGTTTGTGCCGATTCACCTTTTCCTCCAGCTCGACCGGCACGTCACTAGCTACCGCTGCCTTGGCCTCGAATTCTTTATTTTCTATCGTCGCTTGTTTCTTGAGGACCTCTACAAAGGCAACAGACGCACTGCCTGCTGAGGGCGTTACAGACGTTGTCTCCGGGTCTTTCGCGGCGACCAGTGGAACCTCAGGCCAGTCCTCATCTAACTCATTGCTCTGCGGCTGATCTTCCGAATTGGTCGTACTCATTGTTGGGGACTGCTCTGAGCCTATAGAAGGCTGATAGAACTCGAAGATATCGGAAGTAGATGGAGCCGGTGCCAGACTTGGAGCGGCATTCAGGATGTCAGCTGAACGGTAGTCTTTATTCGAAAACCCACTTCGATTCAAAGCCTTGACAACACTTTGAAGAGTGTCCGAAAAGCGATTGCTGGCCGTAAAAACATAAGACAAATTTAATAGATCATGGCCATGTTGTTGCACGTGAGGCATACGGAGCACACGACCTAGAATCTGCTCCACATCTACCGCAGAGGTCTTATCTGCAAGCGAGGCCAGGATGTAAGCGAATGGGCAATCCCAGCCCTCTTTGAGAGCGTTAATTGTAATGATGTAACGGACAGCGCAATCGCGGCTCATCAAATCAAGGCCTTTCAGCTCATTCAACTCAGCCGTTTTTATCTTGATTTGATCCTCTGGAATTCCAGCTTTCACTAACTGTTCGCGGACTTTTTCGAAGGTGGTTTTATCTTCCCCTGTCCGAGGCTGTGCTTGAAATAGCACTATCGGGCGAATGTATTTTCCGCCCGTTTTTTCCTGTTCAAGCGCAAATTGTTCGAGCTGACGACGCAGTATTACCGCGCTCTCAATAACATCAGTTCTGCTCCCCCGATTGGCTACAATCACAGGCAATTTAACCATATGCTGCTTCTTAAGAGCCATAGCATCTACGTAGCTGATTATATTGCTATTATTGCGAGGCGTAGCAGTCAGGTCAAAAATGAAATGCGGGTTCAAATTAACCAGCATCTCCACCGACAAGTCGGTCTCTGCGTTATGACTTTCATCCACCACCACTACAGGTTTCAGTCCCCTGATAACATTTATCAAAGATGAAGCGTCGTGATCAGGCAGCAACCAGTCGGCGTCATGACCGTCAGTAAGAAAGGAGGCTAAGTAGCCATTATCTTGATAGATCTTTCTAGCTTCTTTATTTTTCGCCCGCAAACTATCAAACGACATCACAACTATGGACAGTTGCTCTTTTACCGTATCAGCAGAAAACCCAGCACCCATCAACAAATCGGCCCGCTCGTAGATAGCGACTCGATTCCTGAATAAAAGATTGAGGCGCTGGCGATAAGGGTGATGAGGATCTGTTAGATTTTCAATTGTCTGATCAAGTATAGTTAACGTAGGTACTAGCCAAACCACTACTTGAGGCCGAGTAGGATGTTTAGTAGCAAGAGCATCAAAAATGCTTTTTAAGGCATTTACGGCAATGTATGTTTTACCGCCCGCTGTTGGTACTTTTGCGCAAACGTGTGGAACTCCAGGTACGTTATTTTTGTAGGGCTCAGCAGCAATACCCTTTTGTTTCCAATAATCTGTAAAGGACGCACGCAAGTCTTTAGACTCAGACAAAATACCTAGATACTCTGTCAAGTCCGAAATAACTTTATTTTGATAATCTTTAAGTTCCATTTTGTTCAAAACCTCGTTATATCGCGAGGGATTTTTTTGAACGTTAATCCGTGAAGCATCATGAATTCCTTGGTTAGCAAGCAACGGTCGGCGTAAACAATTGCCCTCGGTGGCTTTTCAGCTCCAAATTTAAGAGTTGCTAGATAATCCATATTCAGGCACGTGGCTTCTCCCGGAGAGTAATTAAAGATCCATGCCATATCGGGGCTGAGCCCCAAAAGATGTGGAGAAAATGGATTATCGGCGTCTGTCCGATACTCGCTAGGGATACCTTCTGCATATGCCACATAATCACGAATCGCTTGAGTCCCAGCATCTTCGTTTAGCTGATCTTCCGACTCAAAAATTGGCTCACCGATTGTGAAGTAATCAAACCCGCCACCAAGAGGAAGAGTTCGCCCCTCTCCCTCACCATATCCGTTCATAACGCGTCTGACGCGCTCCGCAGTGATGGTATCAGCGTAATCCATGGTCTCAATCAGGATAAACTGCCGATTTCCTTTGTCTTCGGCGTTAAGTTTCAAAACTGCATGCGCTGTTGATCCGGAACCGGCAAAACTATCAAGCACAATTGCATTCGGAGCAGCTGCAATTTTAAGTATGCGTTCAATTAGGGTTGTAGGCTTCGGCGTATCGAACACGGCACTGCCGAAGATACTTTTAATCTCCTGCCCCCCTAAATCAGTGGTTCCCGCGTCCCGATAGGACCAAAGGTCAACAGGAACCATCCCGGATGCTTCCCACAAATACAGCTTCAGTCGGGGGTAAATCGCATCACCATTTTGGCCCCACCAAAGACGCTTTTCAGCTTTGTGCTTGCAGTGTTCCTCATACGAGTATTTCCAGGCATGGGTCGGATGCTCGATGATCCGACCGTCAGGCGCCTCGATCTCATAGACTAAATTCGCCCGACGCTCACGGGTCGCTGGATTGACATAGGAGGAGGTCATCCACGGCCCCCGAGGATCGTCATCTTGGTTACTATAATTTGCGTCAGCCTTCGCAGTCCGTCCTTCCTTGACTTCTGTAAGGTGCGAGCTTTTGCGGTAAACCAGAATTGTGTCTTTGAGCGAATAAAAAAGTTTGGCATTGTTACTTCGCGTGTACCGCTTTTCCCAAGCGATAGCGGCCATGAAGTTCCCATAGCCGAACATTTCATCAAGCATCACGCGGGCGTGGCTGGCCTCGGTATCGTCTAAACTGATAAAAATCAAACCATCCTTAGCCAACAGACGGTGCAAAAGCTTTAGCCTTGGATACATCATGCATAGCCACTTGTCATGGCGTGAGAGATCCTCGCCTTCTTTACCCACAACCTGGCCTAGCCACTTTTTCAGCTTTGGATCGTTGACATTGTCGTTGTAGATCCATCCCTCGTTACCGGTGTTGTAAGGGGGGTCGATATAGATACAATCCACCCGTCCCTCGAACTCGGGCAGCAGCGATTTCAAGGCTTCTAGGTTGTCGCCCTGAATGATCCGGTTGTTAAAGGTATTCGTTGGCGCGCCTGCCGCAGTCGAACGGAATTGCTCGGTTCGGTTGAGAACACGGAACGGTACGTCATGATGGTGATTGACGACTTTATCCTTGCCAACCCAGGTCAATGTAGGCATTTGCAGCTGTTCCTTGTGTTCTGGCTCGTTGCATGGCCTGCATTTTGCCTGAGTGAGGCTGCGCGTGTCTCATCTGAGGGCAATGACGACAGAGATATTCAGCGTCAGCACTCGGCGCTAAGCAATGACGGCGAGATGCGCACTCCAGATGGGGGGACAAATGGGGGGACAAAAATATCTAAACCCATAATCGCCAGTAAAATAAGGCCAAAATGCAACAATAACGCCGCCCACAAGCCGGCTTTTTAATGCCTGTAAAAAACCTCACTCCAGCCGTTGCATCAAGCCGGCCGCATGCACTCCACAGCCCGCTCCGCAACCATCTTCGCCATGTCCACCAAATGCATCACCGCCCGCTGCGGCGCAGCTACCGGCTGTGCGAGCGCCTGCGAAGTTGCCACTGCACATTGCAGCAGCTCGGCTACCCGCACCCAGGCATCTTCAAAGCTCAGTTCTTCATTGACAGTGAATGGGTTAGTTGAAGTCGATGACAGCGAATCCGAACGAACGTTATCCATAGCAAAACCCCTAGCAGTAAGTGGATACCACCGTCATTTCGCGACTAAACGAATAGAGGTGGCGGCTGAACGCAGGTTAGTCGACCGGCCGCTAGGCACCGGCGCACCCGAAGGTGCCCTGCGCACAGCCACCATAATGTTCAGGCGAGAAGAAACCTGAATTTGGGATGGCACGTGCGCCTAGCGATATCCGGGCGACTAAACCCGATCACTGAATAGGCAGTGACGGACCGCAGCCTAGTCGCGGGATTTCACTGGCGCAAGCCGCTGGGATTCTCTAGGAAACGTCCTGCAAATGAAAGGGATCGGACCTGCTGGCTATTCAATACGCGAGAAAGCGGCCACCGACTACTGTCCCCTTCAAGTTGACAGTAAGACGCCCGCCACCCGATTTATCCCCCAACACCCACGCTTTAACCTGTGCCCATGTTGAACAAAACATCCAACCAACCAAAAAGGACTTCAACCATGAGCACTCCAACCTACAGTCGCTTGAACAAAGACGACGCCATCGTTCTGCTGGTCGACCACCAGACCGGCCTCATCTCGCTGGTGCAGGACTTCTCCCCCAACGAGTTCAAGAACAACGTGCTTGCGCTGGCCGACCTTGCCAAGTTCTTCAACCTGCCGACCATCCTCACCACCAGCTTCGAGCAAGGCCCCAACGGCCCGTTGGTGCCGGAGTTGAAGGAGATGTTCCCGGATGCGCCGTACATCGCGCGTCCTGGTCAGATCAACGCGTGGGACAACGAAGACTTCGTCAAGGCGATCAAGGCCACCGGCCGCAGACAGATCATCATTGCCGGTGTGGTCACGGATGTGTGCGTGGCGTTCCCGACCTTGTCGGCGCTGGCGGAAGGGTTCGAGGTGTTTGTGGTGACGGATGCGTCGGGCACCTTTAATACCACGGTGCAACAGGCGGCCTGGAGCCGGATGACACAGGCCGGTGCGCAACTGATGAACTGGTTCTCGGTGGCGTGCGAGCTGCACCGCGACTGGCGCAACGATATCGAAGGACTGGGGAATCTGTTATCCCAGCGCATTCCCAACTATCGCAACTTGATGAATGGCTATGCGGCGCTGACAGCCCAGCAGAAGTAAGTGATCTGCCAAGCCTGCCCTGAAAGGCAGGCTTTTCACGTCTCAATCGACAAGCAAATGTGGATCGATACGCCCAAGAGCCCGCATGTACAGGTTCATGGTGGTCCCCTCACCCAATGCCGTGTGGACTTTCACCGTGCCACCCGCGCGCTGCGCGAATTCCATCACTTGGGATAATCCCAGCCCGGTGCCTTTGCCTGCGCACTTGGTGGTGAAAAAGGGCTCAAAAATCTGCGCGGCAAGGGCTTCGGGGATGCCCGGGCCGTCGTCGCTGACGCTGAGCAACAGGTAGTTGCCTGCTGCGAGCGCTTCGTCCTGGGTCAGGTTGACCAGACGCGAGGTGATGTGGATACGGCCTTTGCCGCCCAGGGCATCCCGGGCGTTGGTCAGCAGGTTGATCACCGCTGCGCTCAACTGCGCTTCTTCGCACAATACACCGGTGCCCGGCGGCGCCAATGCCATTGAGAACTCGACACCGTCCGAAGCGGTGCGCAACAGCACGTCGCGCATGCTCTCCAGACGCTCGTTCACGTCGATGCACATCAGGTTGGGGCTGTCGTGGCGCACGCTGGTCAGCAGGTGGTTGACCAGCAATCGGCCTTGATCCACGGCTTGCATGCCGGCATCGCTGAAGCGTTCGACATCCGCCGGCCTGCGTGCGCGCAGGCGGATCATTTGCAGGCTGGCACTCAGGGCCTGGAGCAAGTTGTTGAAGTCGTGGGCGATGCTGGCGGCTACCATGCCCAGGGACGAAACGCGCTTGGCATGATGAAGAAACTGTTCGGCCTGGCGGCCCAAGGCTTGCGCCTGGGCGAGCTCGTTCTCCAGGCTGCGCGCGCGTTGTTCGCGTTGTTCGCTGAGCAGGCGCAACTGCAGCAACGAGGCCGTTTGACGGGCCAGGGCCTGCAGCGCGCCGTGTTGCGCAATGGTCAGCGTGCGCGGTCGCGTGTCGATGACGCACACGGTGCCCAAGGCAAAACCTCGATCATCGCGAATCGGCGCACCTGCATAAAAGCGGATATACGGCGGGCCCAGCACCAGTGCGCTGTGCTCGAAACGCGGGTCGCACAGGGCGTCTTCAACCACCAGCACTTCATCGGGCGCGAGGATGGCATGGGCGCAGAACGCCAGGTCGCGATGGGTCTCGCGCACGTCAAGGCCAATGCAGGCCTTGAACCACTGACGCTCGTTGTCCACCAGCGACACCAGCGCAATCGGCACATCGCACAGGCCGGTCGCCAGCAGCACGATGTCGTCGAAACCTTGCTCAGGAACGCTGTCCAGAATGCCCAGGTGCTCCAGGGACCGGATGCGCTCATGCTCGTTGGCAGGAGGCGGGGCAGGAAGATGAGGCATCTGCATACGTCGCGATCAGTCCGTGAAAGAAAAGGATGCGCGGGGCATTGCGGCCCGGCAAGGTAAACAAAGGAAATCTTGTGCCCGTCTGTCTCTTGGTAGCAGCAACGAATATTCGCTGTTTTCCTGACGCCTCAGCGTACACCCGCAGGCATGCACTGCGGTGGTTAGAGGCACCCCTACGGCAATCGTTCATTGGCTCCCCTCCGACACTGCGGTGGCGGTTTCAGTCAATCAGCAGGATCGCTATCTGAAGTAGCCGTCCAGCATGAGTTGCCGCTGACTTCTGCGCTGCTGTCGTAATCC
The DNA here is from genome assembly GCF_017832155.1 of Pseudomonas sp. PvP025. Lineage (NCBI taxonomy): Bacteria > Pseudomonadati > Pseudomonadota > Gammaproteobacteria > Pseudomonadales > Pseudomonadaceae > Pseudomonas > Pseudomonas sp. PvP025. Next base: position 3,307,371 of record NZ_JAFIBJ010000001.1, read on the forward strand.
CATTCTGATTTTGCACACCGTTCATCCAGCCCTATTTCGCCGGGGCAGAATCCGACGCCTTGACCCCTGCCGAGACGTCACGGATGACCCACGCTGCCCACATCGCTTTTATCGAGCATGAGCTCAATGACTTTCATCAGAGCCTGCTGATTTATCGCCAGCAGATGGGCGCCTGGTATTCGCGCGCGCTGGACTCAGTGAGCGATGGGCTGGATATGCCGTCGTTGCTCGGGATGGACCGGGTGCTTCGGGTGGGCGATGCCCAGCGCTCCGTGAGCATTGCCGATGCTGACTTTTCCACCGTTGCCCGCTGCCCGGCGGGCGGTGTGCTGAAGATTGAGAGCACGTTCGAGTCGGTCTATGACGTGCCGATTGGCGATATTACGGTTGAGGTGATCGGACTGGATGACGGCAGTTCAACGCTGATCCAGCTGGATGAACACGGCAAGGGATCACACGTTTGCGTGGCCGGCGGGCGTTATCAGGTGCGGGTGCAGGGCGGAGTTTCGACGCAACAGGTGGACGCGTTGTTCGCCTCCTACACCGGGCTGACGACAGACCTGGAGCAATGGCTGCGCAAGCAGTGGGAAGGCTTCAAGCCGTATTGGCAGCAATCCACGGCCAGTGCGATTGGCAGCGGTGTGCTGACGGGCAGTTGGGCGGCGATCCGCGATGCGTGGGACAGCATCAAGCGGGTCCAGGCCATTCTTGAAGACCCGCTGAAGTACGTCGAGCAACTCGGTGCGCAAGCAACCAGCCTGGCGCAACTCGCCATCGATGTGCCCAAAGTCATGGAACAGGCAATGCTGCTGGCCAGTGATGAGGCGGCGCTGTTTCTGTTGGTGCGTACGGCGATGCTGTGGCTGGACGCATTGCCACCCGGACAGATGGCCGAAGTCGCGGCGGGGTTTGTGGTGTCGTTGCTGATCGATCTGGTGATCGGCGCTGTACTGACCATCGCATTGCCTGCGGCGGGTGTGGCGTATTTGAGTATGCGGCTGGTCAAGTACGGCGGGCAGATTCTCGACGCGGCAGTTGGCTTTGTTAAGAGCGTGCTGGCGATTCTGAGCACGTTCATGCAGGCGGTGGATCGTTACAAGGCGGTGGCAATTCGCGGTGTGGTTGGCGGGTTAAGGCAAGGCACGCTGCAGATGCGCTGGCGGGCGCGGCAGAACGCAGTGTTGAGGCAGAAAGAGGCCGTGGATGATGTGCCGGTTTCGGCGAAAAACCCGTCGGGGGATGCGTCTGCTTCTTCCGATAAAACCGTGACCAACGGCTGCCCGGTGTCGATGGTCACCGGCGAGGAATTGCTCACCCTCACCGACCGCACGCTGGACGGGATTTTACCGTTTGAGTGGACGCGGGTGTATCGCACCAGTGCGGTGGAAATCGACGTTGGGCTGGGGTTTGGCTGGAGTCACGCCCTGGCGCAGCGGCTGGTCGTGTCCGGCGATTCGGTGGTGTGGACCGACCATGAAAATCGCTCGACCACCCTGCCCTTGCCGACCGCTTCGCGCCCGGCGATCACCAACAGCCTGGCCGAAGCAGCGATCTTCCTGGGCGATTTACCGGATGAACTGGTGCTGGCCCAGGCGTCGCGGCTTTATCACTTTCGTGATGGCGTGCTGGTGTCGATCAGCGATGCGTATGACAACCGGCTGCGCATTTTCCGCGACGTGCTGGGGCGCATTGAACGGCTGGACAACGGCGCCGGGCGCTCGCTGTGGTTGCGTTATGCGCAGGGCCGGATTGGCGCGGTGGACTATCAGGTGCATCGCGCCAAGGGGCGTGAGCCTTACGAGTGGGTCACTGAGCAGACGATTGTGTCCTACACCTACGACGACGCAGGCCGACTGGTGTCGGCGACCAATGCCGTAGGTGAATGCGAGGTTTATCGGTACGACGAACAGCACGTGATTCTGGAGCGTGGGCTGGCCGGTGGGGCGAGTTTCTTCTGGGCGTGGGAACGTTCCGGCAAGGCGGCGCGCTGTGTACGGCACTGGGCCAGTTTTACGCAAATGGATACGCGCTATGTGTGGGGTGATGACGGACGCGTCACCGTGCATAACGCCGATGGCAGTCAGGAAGTGTATGTGCATGACCCGCGGGCGCGGCTGGTGCAGCGGGTGGATCCGGACGGCGCTCAACACTTCAAATCCTACGATGAAAAAGGCCGGCTGACGGTTGAGCAGGACCCGCTCGGCGCGGTGACGGCGTATCAGTACGACGACGCTGGGCGCTTGGTGGCGCTGTTTCCGGGGGACGATGAGCCGACGTCCTACGAGCATGACAATGGCTTCGTACGGGTGGTGCGCCGAGGCGAGGCGGTTTGGAAGTACGAGCGTAATGAACAAGGCGACGTAACGCGTAAGACCGATCCTGACGGCCATGTAACCGACTACAGCTACAACAAACACGGGCAACTGATTGGCGTCTGGTATCCCGATCACAGTTGCCAACGGCTGGTGTGGAATGAGCGCGGGCAACTGCTTGAGGAACAGTTGCCCAATGGCGGGATCAAGCGCTACCGCTATGACGACCTGGGACGGGAGGTTGCCCGCGAGGATGAGCATGGCGCGCTGACCCAGTATCAGTGGGACAGCGTGGGCCGGCTGACTCGCCTGATATTGCCGGGCGGTGCATGCAGGGAATACAGCTACAACGCCTACGGAAAAATCACCGCCGAACGCGATGAACTGGGGCATGTCACCCGCTACGAGTATGCCGACGGGCTGCACCTGATCAGTCGACGGCTCAATGCCGATGGCACGCAGGTCCAGTACCGCTACGACAATACTCGGTTGCTGCTGACCGAGATTGAAAACGAGGTCGGCGAGACCTACCGGCTCGCTTACCACCCCAACGGGTTGATCCAGCAGGAAATCGGCTTTGACGGCCAGCGTACCGCCTACGTTTATGACCTCAACGGCAATCTGCAGGAAAAGACCGAACATGGCGACGATGGCAGTCAGTTGGTTACCCGCTACGCGCGTGACCACGCCGGACGCCTTGTCAGAAAAACCCTGCCCGATGGCGCCCTTGTTGACTATGCCTACGACCGCCAGGGCAATCTCCTCAGCGTCGTAGACGGTCACTGGGCGCTGGCCTACGAATACGATCGACAAAACCGTCTGACCGCCGAGCATCAAGGCTGGGGCACCTTGCGTTATGGCTATGACGCCTGCGGTCAGCTGCAGCGCCTGCGCCTGCCGGACAACAACCGCGTCACGTTTAACCACGATAAAGGTGGCCACCTCGCGACGGTTCAGCTCAACGGTGAAGTGCTCACCTCGCATCTATTCAAAGCGGGCAAGGAGCAGCAACGACAGCAAGGCGAATTAATCAGCCATTACCACTACGACGACCAACACCGCCTGCACGCCCACGCCATCACGCAACAGGAAAACCGCCACTACCGCCGCCAATACGACTACGACAAATCCGGCAACCTCAGTCGTATCCTCGACACCCGCAAAGGCGAACACCGCTACGCCTACGACCCGCTCCACCGCCTGACCCGCGCCGACCACTCGCAGGACCTGCAGGAACGCTTCGGCCACAACCCGGCCGGCAACCTGCTGATGCACGACCGCCCCGGCCCGGACATCGTCGCCGGCAATCGCCTGATGATCCAGGGCGACCGGCATTACGACTACGACGCCTTCGGCAACCTGATCCGCGAACGCCGTGGCAAAGCTCACGCATTGGTCACCGAATACCGCTACGACTGTCAGCATCGTTTAACCAGCATCACCCAACCCAACGGCCAAACCGCCCACTACCGCTACGACCCCTTTGGCCGCCGCATCAGCAAAACCGTCGACGGCGTAACGACGGAGTTTTTCTGGCAAGGCGACAAACTGATCGCCGAACACCACGCCGACCGCCACCGCAGCTACCTCTACGAACCCGACAGCTTCCGGCCATTGGCCCTGCTGGAAGGTTTCGGCCCCAACGCCACCCAGCCCTACCACTACCAACTCGACCACCTCGGCACCCCACAGGAACTCACCGCTGCAGACGGCGAAATCGTCTGGTCCGCCCACTACCGCGCGTACGGCCAGATCAGCCGCCTCGACGTGGGCAAAATCGATAACCCGCTGCGCTTTCAAGGCCAATACTTCGACGAAGAAAGCGGCCTGCATTACAACCGTCATCGCTACTACAATCCGGATGTTGGGCGCTATCTGACGCCGGACCCGGTGAAGCTGGCGGGTGGGATCAATGCTTACCAGTACGTGCCGAATCCTACCGGGTGGGTGGATCCGCTGGGGCTGGCATGTACGCGGGGTAATTGCGCGGGACAACAAAGCCAAGCCTCTCCCATACACGGAGAAGAAGCGCCAAAGGTAGGGAACTCAACTCATTACTCCACCTATGAGCAAGCATTGAACAAAGCGCTTGAGTGGCTACTGGAAAATGACTTTCGGGCGGAAAAACCAAAATTAGGGAAATTCGGCGAACGCAAAGGCCAACCCATCGGCATGCAAACAACTGAAGCGAGGACAGGTTATCGTGTTGAATATGACGAGAGGAATGGCGCTCACATTAATGTCTGGACTCACAAAAAAAAAGGCCCTCATTATACGTTTGAAGGCACGTCAAAAACTGTATTCCAACTCACCAAGAGGTTCGCAAAAAAATGAGTTATCTTGACGACGAAATAGTCAAAGACTTTAACCAACTGAATATCAAATTCGAAATCTCGCCAGAAGCCGAGCACGATTTAATTGTTGAAACAATAAATGCAACCGTTCCTTTCTTTGGAAACCAGATAGCTTGGAGCCAATTCAAGGAAAGCACTCATATTGGTCCGTCTCCATCACAGGCTACGCTAAAGTTATTAGAGGAAAAAATAAAAGCAGCCACCAAGCACAATGTAATTTTTATTGGTGACGCAACCGACAATGCCTATTCAATTTCAACCAGAGACCTTATGCAATCACTGCAAGTTTTTTCAAAAATACCCCAGCACACCTACATACTTCAAAAACAGCTGGATTGGATTGCTTGCATTTCATTTGAGGGCTACATTGATTTCGCAATTTTTAGCTCGACCCTATAGACAACCAATATCGCTTGAAAAAGCAATGTGTCTTACGCAGTCACAAACCACCACATCAATACTAAAAGTGGAAAAGATTTTTGGAAGATGATAAACAAAGACGTCAATGACAAGACCATCAGAAAGGTGCAGCCAGGAAAATATGAACAGGGGCACGGCACAGGCTTTTTACCAGGCGAAAAGCATCCAGGAATCTGACATGACGAAATTTCCCGTTTCAGATGGAACAATTGAAAAAGTAACTTGTACAAGAAATGCATTGGTCATGAAATTTAGAGACTGGAAAGAAAGATCATGGAAAATTACATTCAACGAACTGGTTGCCTTTCAAGGCATTGGTGCCGTTGGGGCCGATATATGCGATATGTATGAAGAGAAAAACTCAACCCTCTTACAGGAGGCCATCAGATCAGAGCCCAGTGAAATAGGGAAAACCTTCTGTTTTACAGCGAGCAATGGTGGAGAAGTAATTTTTCAGGTAGTTGCCGGAAGCTATGAAGCTCAGAAACTATGACTCAACATGCCATATCAGAATACCGTGAGGCTCATCTATTGGCCTGGACGGTGAGCTGAATAAAACGCACAATCGGCTCACTAAATGAGCCGAATAACCTTTATATTTGGCTCACGCACCCAGGCATTCCACGATGGATCACCCACACTGGATCTGGCAACACGCCGATTGGCCCCACTTCCACTGGCAACCAGGCCGTCTGGCAGTGCTTCTGCGCAAGTGCGCACAGGCCCAAGGCCGTCTGCTGGGCATGCTCGGCTCCATAACCCAGGCCGTCAGTGCGCAGAACGAACTGGACACGCTGTTGCAAAACATCCTGACCTCTTCGGCTATTGAGGGCGAGCAGTTGAATGTTGGCTCGGTACGCTCCTCCCTCGCGCGCCGAATGGGCTTGCAGGCGATGGAAGACGGCCAGGTCAGCCGTCGCAGTGAAGGGCTGGCAGAGCTGATGATGGATGCCACCGAGCACTTCGCCCACCCATTCACCCTCACCCGTTTATTGAATTGGCACCACTTGTTGTTCCCGCTCGAGGAGGCAAGCCTTGCCACGCGTCCGATCAAGGTCGCGAGTTTGAGGGGCGAGGAGCCTATGCAGGTGGTGTCGGGGCGGCTTGACCGGCCGACTGTCCACTTCGAGGCGCCACCGCGCCTGGGTCTTGAGCAGGCACTGAACGATTTTCTCGAGTGGTTCAAAACCAGCCGCCATCAGCCTGAGCTGGACCCGCTGCTGCGCGCCGGCATTGCGCACTTCTGGTTTGTCACGCTGCATCCCTTCGATGACGGCAATGGCCGCCTGACACGCGCCATCACAGACATGGCGCTGGCCCAAGGCGAGCATCAGTCCATCCGTTTTTACGCCATGTCGGCCAGCATCCTCGAAGACCGCGCTGGTTACTACAATGCACTGGAGTCCGGCCAGAAGGCCACGCTGGATATCACTGACTGGCTGTTGTGGTTTCTCCAGACCCTGCTGCGCAGCCTGCAACAGGCAATAACGCGGATTGACCGGATGCTGGACAAGACTCGATTCTGGCAGCGCCACCATGACACAGCGTTATCCGCCGAACAGCTCAAGGTTCTCAATCGGCTGCTCGATGGCGGCGAAAAAGGTTTCGAGCATGGCATCAGCGCCGCGCAATACCAGGCAGTCGCCAGGGTTTCCAAGGCGACAGCCACGCGGCATCTGGCCGATCTGCTGGAAAAAAACTGCCTGGTCCGCCTCGCCGGCGGCGGGCGCAACACGCGTTATCAAGTCAACAGCGAGGGCGAATGACAGCCCCCCTCATTTGCCCCCATCCCCCATGTCTGCTAGTGTCGCGCCGGTTTACCGTCTACCGGAATAGCCGCCATGGCCCGCAAAAAAGTTGCACTCGATTTCGAACAATCCCTCGCCGACCTGCAAACCCTGGTCGAGCGTCTGGAGAACGGCGAGTTGTCGCTGGAAGACTCGTTGACGGCGTTTGAGCAAGGCATCGGCCTGACCCGTGACTGCCAGAGCGCGTTGGCGCAGGCGGAGCAGAAGGTGCAGGTGCTGCTGGAACGTGACGGGGAGCTGGCCGAAGAACCTTTCGATGCGGAACAGCCCGAATGATCGATGCGTACCAGGCCAGTAGCCAAGCCCGGGTCAATGCGGCGCTTGCGCCCTTGTTTGTTGCGCCGGGCCCTGAACTCAACCGCCTTTATGACGCCATGCGCTACAGCGTGATGAATGGCGGCAAGCGTGTGCGCCCGTTGCTGGCCTATGCCGCGTGCGAGGCATTGGGCGCGCCGGCCGAGCAGGCCAATGGCGCGGCCTGTGCAGTGGAGCTGATTCACGCCTACTCCCTGGTGCATGACGATTTACCGGCCATGGACGATGACGATCTGCGGCGCGGCCAGCCGACCACCCACAAAGCCTTTGATGAAGCGTATGCGATCCTCGCCGGTGATGGCTTGCAGAGCCTGGCGTTCAGCGCATTGCTGGACCCGGCGCTGAGCCGCGTCGATGCCGAAACACGCCTGCGCATGGTCACCGCCCTGGCCCTGGCAGCAGGCCCGGCCGGGATGGTCGGCGGGCAGGCCATCGACATGGGTTCGGTCAGTCTCAAGCTGGACCAGGCTGCCCTGGAACACATGCATCGCCACAAGACCGGCGCGCTGATCGAGGCTGCGGTGCACCTGGGTGCCCTGGCCAGCGGTCGCGCCGAGCCCGCAAAGTTGGCGGCGCTGCAGACCTACTCGCGGGCCATCGGCCTGGCCTTTCAGGTGCAGGACGACATTCTCGACGTGGAAAGTGATACCGCCACCCTCGGCAAACGCCAGGGCGCCGATATCGCACGGGACAAACCGACTTATCCTGCACTGCTCGGGCTCGATGCGGCCAAGGCGTACGCCCTGGAACTGCGCGATCAGGCCCTGGATGCCCTGCGACCGTTCGACGCGGCGGCCGCGCCACTGCGCGAGCTGGCGCGGTATATCGTCGAACGTCGCCACTGATCAACGGCGGCCATTTGCGCCGCCTATCGCTCAACTTCGGCGCTCCGCGTGGGCAGTTTGCGATGCTTGAGGTAAACTGCCGCCTCTTCTATACCTATAACGATTCGCCTGATGCCCACGACGTTTCAAGAGATTCCCCGCATACGCCCGTCCACGCCGCTGCTCGACCGTGCTGCCACGCCGGACGGCCTGCGTCGACTGGCTGAAGCCGAGCTGGAAACCCTGGCCGATGAACTGCGCCTGGAATTGCTCTACACGGTCGGCCAGACCGGTGGGCATTTCGGTGCCGGCCTGGGCGTCATCGAGCTGACTATCGCGCTGCACTACGTCTTCGACACCCCGGATGACCGGCTGGTGTGGGACGTGGGCCATCAGGCGTACCCGCATAAAATCCTTACCGGCCGTCGCGAGCGCATGAACAGCCTGCGCCAGAAGGACGGCATCGCCGCCTTCCCGCGCCGCGCCGAGAGTGAGTACGACACCTTTGGCGTCGGCCACTCCAGCACCTCCATCAGCGCCGCGCTGGGCATGGCGATTGCCGCCCGTCTGCAAGGCAGCGATCGCAAGGCGATTGCGGTGATCGGTGACGGCGCGCTGACCGCCGGCATGGCGTTCGAAGCGCTCAACCATGCGCCGGAAGTGGACGCCAACATGCTGGTGATCCTCAACGACAACGACATGTCGATCTCGCGCAATGTCGGCGGCCTGTCCAATTACCTGGCAAAAATCCTCTCCAGCCGCACGTACGCCAGCATGCGTGAAGGCAGCAAGAAGGTGCTCTCGCGTCTGCCCGGCGCCTGGGAAATTGCCCGGCGCACCGAAGAATACGCCAAGGGCATGCTGGTGCCCGGCACACTGTTCGAAGAGTTGGGCTGGAACTACATCGGCCCCATCGACGGCCATGACCTGCCCACCCTGATTGCCACGCTGCGCAACATGCGCGACCTCAAGGGCCCGCAGTTCCTGCATATCGTCACCAAGAAGGGCAAAGGCTTCGCGCCGGCGGAGGTCGACCCGATCGGCTACCACGCGATCACCAAACTCGACCCCCTGGACGCCCCCGCCGCCGCGCCGAAAAAAGTCAGCGGTCCCAAATATTCCGGAGTGTTCGGCGAATGGCTGTGCGACATGGCCGCCGCCGACCCACGGTTGGTGGGGGTTACCCCGGCGATGAAGGAAGGCTCCGACCTGGTGGCGTTCAGCGAGCGTTTCCCGTTGCGTTACTTCGACGTGGCGATTGCCGAGCAACACGCGGTGACCTTCGCCGCCGGCATGGCCTGTGAAGGTGCCAAGCCAGTGGTGGCGATCTACTCCACATTCCTGCAGCGCGGTTATGACCAGCTGGTTCACGACGTGGCGGTGCAGAACCTCGACGTACTGTTTGCCATCGACCGTGCGGGCCTGGTGGGCGAAGACGGCCCGACCCACGCCGGCAGTTTCGACCTGTCGTACCTGCGCTGCATCCCCGGCATGCTGGTGATGACGCCAAGCGACGAGAACGAACTGCGCAAGATGCTCAGCACCGGCCACCTGTACAACGGCCCCGCCGCCGTGCGCTACCCGCGCGGTACCGGCCCGAACGCAGTGATCGAAAAAGACCTCGAACCCATCGAGATCGGCAAGGGCATCGTGCGTCGCCAGGGCAGCAAGGTCGCCTTCCTGGTGTTCGGCGTGCAATTGGCCGAGGCGCTCAAAGTCGCCGAGAAGATCGACGCAACGGTGGTCGACATGCGTTTCGTCAAACCCCTGGATGAAGCCCTGGTGCGCGAGATCGCCGGCAGCCATGAGCTGCTGGTCACGCTCGAAGAGAACGCCATCATGGGCGGCGCCGGTGCGGCGGTCAGTGAGTGCCTGGCGCGGGAGAATATCCTCAAGTCGGTGCTGCACCTGGGCTTGCCGGACGTGTATGTCGAACATGCCAAACCTGCACAGATGCTCGCCGAATGCGGGCTGGACGAGGCCGGTATCGAAGCCTCGGTGCGCCAGCGCATGGCGTTGCTGGGCCTGTAGAAACAGGAACCAATAGGTGGGAGGGGGCTTGCTCCCGATAGCAGTGGGTCAGCGACATTCGAGTTGACTGACCCACCGCAATCGGGAGCAAACCCCCTCCCACATTGGTTTTGGGTTAACTTTCAATGCTATGGACAGCCATGAAACCTCTTCATCTTGCCCTCCTGCTTCTGCCCGCCTCGGACCTGCTCGCCGCCAGCCGTGACGATGCCCTCAATCTCCCCGACGTGGTGATCAGCGCCAACCGCCAGGTCCAGGCCCGCAATGACAGCAGCGCCGCCAACACGGTGTTCACCCGCGACGACATCGTCCGCCTGCAACCCACCAGCCTCACCGACCTGCTCAGCCGCGTCCCAGGCGTGCAAATCGCGCGCACTGGAGGGCGTGGCAGTTTGCCGGGGGTCTACATCCGTGGCACGACATCCGCACAAAGCCTGGTGCTGGTGGACGGTCAGCGCATTGCCAATGCCACGTCCGGCGACAGCGGCCTGCAATACCTGAATGTCGACCAGATTGAGCGGGTGGAAGTGCTGCGCGGCTCACGCTCGGTGATCTACGGCAGTGATGCGATTGGCGGGGTGATCCAGGTATTTACCCGGCGTAATGCCGAGCAAGGCCTGCAACCGCGCCTGAAGCTGGGTTTTGGCAGCAACCAGAGCTGGGAGCGCAGCGTCGGTCTGTCTGGTGGCGACGAACACACGCGCTTCAACCTCGGCGCGAGCCTGGATGAAACGGCTGGCATCAACTCGAGCCATGAGTCGTTTGCCAGCGACGGCGACCGCGACGCCTACCGCAACCAGTCCGTCAGCCTGAACCTCAGCCATTCGTTCAGCGATGACTGGGAAGCGGGTTTCAATCTGTTGGATAACCGTGGCAAGTCGGAATACGACAACAGCTTCGGCCGCTACGACCTTGCCACCGGGCAAAGCGTCGGACAAAAGCCCTACACCGACTACACCGTGAGCAGCGCCAGCGGCTACGTGGATGCGAGGCTCAGCGAGGGCTGGCAATCGCGCCTGGAACTGGGCCACAGCGAAAACCGTGACACCAAGCGCGACACCCTCAGCGATGATTTCAGCGTATTCAACACCTACCGCGACTCGCTCAACTGGCAGAATGACCTGACGCTCAATGACCGCAACAGCCTGATCCTCGGCGGCGACTGGTACGAGGACCGCTTCCACGGCTCCACCACCTTCAGCGAAAACAGCCGCTGGAACCGCGCAGTCTTTGTGCAGCATCGCTTTCACGGCGAGTGGTTCTCCACCGAGCTGGGCCTGCGCCGCGATCAGAACCAGCAGTTCGGCAGCCAGAACAGCTGGAGCGGCACCCTGAGCGTACCGATCAACCCCGACAACGACGTGCTCTTGAGCTACAGCGAAGGCTTTCGCGCGCCGACCTTCAACGACCTCTATTACCCGGATACGCAGTACAGCAACCCCAACCTGCGGCCCGAAACCTCAAAGAGCTACGAGCTGCAATGGCGCAGCCAACTGTCTGACCACTCCCGCCTGGAAGCGTCGCTGTACCGCACGAACTTGAGCGACGCGATCATTCTGGACAGCACCAGCAAACCGCAGAACGTCGCCTCGGCGCGCATCAATGGCTTTGAAGCGGCGCTCAAGCAGGAGCTGTTCGGTTGGCAGGGCAATGTGGGCGTTTCATTCATCGACCCGCGTGATCGCGATACCGGCCACACCCTGGCCCGTCGCGCGCGCCGCACGTTAAGCCTGGATCTGGACCGGCAATTTGACGCGTTGGGCGTGGGCGCAAGCTGGCAGGCAATCAGCAACAGCTACAACGCTCAAGACAATCAGGACCGCCTGGGCGGTTACACGCTGCTCGGGTTGCGCAGCAGGTGGGCGGTCACGCGCGAAGTCAGCGTTTCGCTCAACGTCGACAACCTGCTCGACCGCCAATACGCCCGCGCCCGCTACAGCTACAACGCAGCGGACTTTTCCAATAACCAGAACTACCGCGAAGAAGGCCGCACCTGGATGCTGGGCCTGACCTGGACACCTCGGTTGTAGCGACCCGGCAACCTCTAGCGGACAGACGCCTTGCCGGCATCCAGATAACCTTCCTTGATTGCCCGTTCACAGCCTATGAACCCGTACGCGCCAACACGGCCCGCGTCGGTAATGCCGACGTAAAAGTCCTGTTTCTTGCCTTTGTTTTCCAACTGGTAGTCAAGGCACTCCAAAACACCGTTGCGCGCCGCGATAACACGCCGGGGCTGCTGGATCGCAAGCATTTCCTGCTTCGTGGCGCCACCTGCGTAGATTCTGGTGGGAATAGCGTGGTCGTTGAAATTCATGATCGTAGAGATACCTTCCAACGTGCTGCACCCGGTCAGCAATATGGCGGCGCAACTACCAATGATCAAACGTCGCATGGTCACCTCCTGTTATTGAACGATCGCTATGCAGTACGCATCGCGCGCAGCAGCGTAGCGTCACATCGCCGAAATCACCCGACCGACAAGTCTCAATAACAGGTAGGAAAACGTTTACCGTGCGTGCCTACTCACGTTGCGGCGCAATCAACTCGCAGAGTTTGGCCACCGCGTCGACCATCTGGCCGCTGGGCCGCTCCAGGCCTTTATCGGGCACCTGCAGCAAGCGCCCTTGCGCTACCGCGGCGATCTGCGGCCAGACCTTCCAGGCTTCCAGTTGAAGCTGATCCCCCGCCACGATCACCTCAGGGTTGCGCTGCAGTACCGACTCGACGCTGACCTGCGGTGCCGGCAGCGTAAGGTCGTCGAACACGTTGCGCGCCCCGCACACCGCCAGGGCATCACTGATGATCTGCCCACCGCCCACGGTATACAGCGGCTGATTCCATACCTGATAAAACACCCGCAGCGGTTCGGCGCGCTGGTAGCGCTGGCGCAATTCAAGCAGGCGCTGGCGCAGCCGGGTGGCGAGCTGGCGACCTGCGTCGGCACGACCCACCTGCTCGGCAATGGTCTGCACTTGGCTGGCCAGTTGCTCAAGGCTGTGGGGTTCAGCGACGTACACGGGGATCTTCAGGCGTTGCAGTTGCTCACGCTGGCCCGGGCCGACGCTGCCGGGCCACAGCAGGATCAGGTCGGGTTGCAGGCTCAGCAGGCGCTCCATGTCCAACTGCCCGTAACGCCCGACCGAGGGCACGTTCGCCAGCGCCGCCGGGCGCTCGCCGCCATCGAGCACGCCCACCAATACATCGGCGGCGCCCAGTTCCAGCATGATTTCAGAGAGTGACGGCGCCAGGCTGACGACGCGCTCGGCGGCCAATGCCTGGGCACTGAATGCCAACAGCAGCGCCAGCCAGTAGCGTTTCATCCCAACTGACGCGGAATGCGGTAGAGATAAAACAACACCGTCGTCGACAGCGCCAGCAGGAACAACGGCACCGCCTCCAGACCGACGAACACCGCCAGCGCGCCGATCCAGGCAGGCAGCGCCGCCACCAGCAAGGCCGTGCGTCGACGGGCCGCGAGGGTAATCCAGGCGGCGGGTTCTTCGGCGGTGTCGAGGGCTTTGGAGGTGACGATCAGCGCCTGTTTATAGCCATGAAAATAGCGCAGGCTGAGAAACATCGAGGCCACGCCGGCAATGAACAACGGCATGGCCAGCATGGGCAGCAGGGATTGGGCGCGGCCGAACACCAGGTTGATCACGAACAACGGCAGCAAGGCCAGGGCCAGGTACTGCCACCAGTTGATGGACAGTCGCCGTTTCACCTGGCCGCGAGTCACGCGCGGTCGACCTCGCCCTGGTGCTCGTTGCCCATCATGTGGTCAAGCTTGCTGGCCTTGGTCGCCAGGTAAAGCTTGTTGTGCGGGTTGTGCCCGGTGTGCAGCGGCACACGCTCGGCGACGGTAATGCCCATCTCGGTCAGGGCCTTGACCTTGCGCGGGTTGTTGGTCATCAGGCGCAGGGATTTCACCCCCAGGTGCTCCAGCATCGGCAGGCAGATCCCATAATCGCGCTGATCGGCGGCAAAACCCAGGCGTTCGTTGGCTTCAACGGTGTCGGCGCCGCCGTCCTGCAACTCATAGGCGCGGATCTTGTTCATCAGGCCGATGCCCCGGCCTTCCTGGCGCAGGTACAGCAACACGCCACGGCCTTCGCGGGCGATGGCCTGCAACGCCGCTTCCAGTTGCGAACCGCAGTCGCAGCGCTGGCTGAACAAGGCGTCGCCGGTGAGGCACTCGGAGTGCACACGGCCCAGCACCGGCTCGCCATCAGCGATATCGCCCAGGCTCAGCACAACGTGCTCGCGCCCGGTGGCTTCTTCGAGAAAGCCGTTCATGGTGAACGTGGCAAAAGGGGTAGGCAGCTTGGAAGCGGCGACGAAAACGACGGGCACCGTGTGCTCCTGATTTCAGATTTCACAGAGGCGGGCATTGTACAGCAGGTTCCGGCAGACGCTTAAGTTGAATGCGCGCTGATCAAGATCAATCGGTTCGATTGGCCCTCGCCACGGTTCTATGCACGTCAGAACGGATACGGCAGCTTCCAGCGCTGAAAGATCGGCTTCAGCTCGCCGCTTTTAACCAGCGCGGCCATGCGCTGGTTATATACCGCCATCAATGCTCGCCCGCGCTCGTTGTCGGCAAAGCCCACGTAGAGCGGCAGTTCGATGATGGGGGTGAGCCTGAATTTTCCGGGGTCGTCGGCCTGGCTGAGAACGTATCGGGCTTCGGTGAGCGAATCGATATAGAAGTCGGCGCGACCGTGCTCCAGCATCGGCAGGATCCCGTCGCGCCGCTGAATCTGGTTGAAGCGGTGTACGTTGGGCAGGTAATCCTCGTATTTATAGCCACGCACCCAGGCCAGACGGTAATTGCCCACCGTCGCCGGGGTCGGCGCCGGTGTAGTGGAAAGCCCCAGGGCGTAGACGTGATCGGCGTCGAAGGGCAAATCCGGGTACAACACGCCTTCGGTTTCGTCATGGTAGGAACCGACCCAGCCGTCCACTTCTCCGCGCCGGGTCAGGCCGACCGAACGGGTGTACGGCACACTGCGGGTTTGCAGGGCGATGCCGGCGGGCTCGAACACCTGGCGCAATACGTCCCAACCCAGGCCGCTACCGTCGCGGTTGGTGTAATTGTCCCACTCCTCACTGGCCAGCGTGATTTTTCCCGGCACCGGCGATTCGTGCGCGTGCACCAGGGGCGCCACGACGCAAAGGAGGATCAGCAGCCAGCGGCGCACATCCATGGTGACGGTCTTCCATAGGTATTAATGGATTAAAGGGTAGCGCAGGTCGCCGGACTACGGCGCTTCATGAAAATGCTGATAACCACGAACCCGCGGGGTAACGTCGCGCCCATCGGCATCCAGCAGCGTCACGCCCTGCCCCGCCGCGACCCGACCGATCACATGGATCGGCCAGCCGGCGGCCAGCAACGGCGTCAGCTCGGCCGCCGGTAACGTAAACGCCAGCACGTAGTCATCACCACCACTCAACGCGGCCACACGGGCCTCGTCATCGCCGACAAACGCCAGCAAGGCTGCAGACAACGGCAGCGCCTGACGCTCGATCAACAGGCTGACCGCCGACGCCCTGGCGATATGCCCGCAGTCGGCCAACAGCCCGTCGGAGATATCCATCGCCGAGGTCGCCTTGCCGCGCAGCGCCACACCCAGGGCCAGCTGCGGTTGCGGCGACCAGTAATGGGCCAGCAGCGGATCGGCAATGGCGGCATCCGCCGTGCGCTGGCCCAGCACCAACGGCAAAGCGCCGGCGGCATTGCCCAGCTCGCCGCCCACGCAGAGCAGATCATCCGGCTGCGCGCCGCTGCGGGTTAATGCCTGACCGGCCGGCACCCGGCCAAACACAGTCAGGGTCAGGCTCAGCGGGCCGCGCGTGGTGTCGCCGCCAACCAACCCAACGCCGCAGTGTTGCGCCATGGCGTTCAAACCCTGGGCATAGCGTTGCAACCAATCGGCATCAACGGTCGGGGTGGTCAGGGCAAGGGTGAATGCAAGGGGGCTGGCGCCCATGGCGGCCAGGTCGCTCACCGCCACGGCCAACGAGCGCTGGCCGAGCAGGAACGGGTCACAGGGGTCGGCAAAATGCACGCCGGCCACCAGGGTATCGGTGGAGACCGCCAGTTGCTCACCGGCAGGCAGCGCCAGCAAGGCGCAGTCGTCGCCGATCCCCAGGGCAATGCCTTCGCCGCCCTGCGCACAGGGCGCGGCGGCGAAGTAATTGCGGATCAGCTCGAACTCGCCCATGCCGGACTCAAGCGCACATCAGCGCTTGTACGCCTTGACTTCGGCTTCACGCAGGCGCGGGGCCAGCTTGTCGAGCACGCCGTTGACGAACTTGTGGCCGTCGGTGGAACCGTAGACTTTCGCCAGTTCGATCCCTTCGTTGATCACCACGCGGTACGGCACGTCGACGCGCTTGAGCAGTTCCCAGGCGGACAGGCGCATGACGCACAGTTCAACCGGGTCGAGTTCTTCGATGGTCAGGTCCAGGCACGGAGCCAGGGCCGCGTCGATCTCGCTCAGGTTGGCGTGCACACCGTGCAGGATGTCGTGGAAGTACGGCAGGTCAGCGAAGGTGAAGTCGTTGTCGACGCGAAACTGCGCTTCGATCTCGGTCAACGAGGTGCCCGCCATCTGACGCTGGTACAGCGCCTGGGTGGCCAGTTGACGCGCAGCGCGACGCTTTTCGTTTTTCGAAGGCTTGCCGGCGTCCGCAGGGCGCGGGTCGCGTGGGTTGAAGTTGTCGCCGTCGTCGGAAATCACTTGGCCTCCAACTGCGACAGCAGGCTGACCATTTCCAGGGCGGACAAGGCAGCTTCTGCGCCCTTGTTGCCGGCTTTGGTGCCGGAACGTTCGATGGCCTGCTCGATGGAATCCACGGTCAGCACGCCGAACGCGACTGGCACGCCGAACTCCATGGACACCTGGGCCAGGCCCTTGGTGCATTCACCGGCAACGTATTCGAAGTGCGGGGTGCCGCCACGAATCACAGCGCCCAGGGCGATGATCGCCGCGTATTCACCTTGCTGAGCAACTTTTTGCGCAACCAGTGGAATTTCGAAGGCGCCAGGGGCACGGATCAGGGTGATATCGCTTTCGCTCACACCGTGGCGAACCAAGGCGTCCACGGCACCGCTTACCAGGCTTTCAACCACGAAGCTGTTGAAGCGGCCAACCACCAGGGCGTAGCGGCCTTTGGGGGCGATGAAGGTACCTTCGATGGTCTTCAGGGTCATTCGACAAATCTCTTAAAGAGCAGGGACGCGAAAAATGCGTCCCTCAGTGATGTGTTAACCGCGAACAAGGGGCAAAAATCGCCAGGCTTTATTCGGAGGGCACGTATTCTACAACTTCCAGGTCGAATCCGGATATCGCATTAAATTTCATCGGTGCGCTCATCAGGCGCATTTTGCGCACGCCCAGGTCGCGCAGAATCTGCGAACCGGCACCGACGATGCTGTAGGTGGTCGGCGTCTTGATCTTCGAGTGTTCGGCGGTTTCGCGGATATGCGCGAGCAGAACATCGCCATCCACCGGGTTGCCGAGCAACAGCACGACACCGCTACCGGCCTCGGACACCGCAGCCATGGCGGCGCGCAGGCTCCAGCGACCCGGTTGCTTGACCATCAGCAGGTCGCGCAGCGGGTCCATGTTGTGCACCCGCACCAGGGTCGGTTCGTCGGCGCTGATGCTGCCCAGGGTGAGGGCCATGTGCACGTCGCCTTCCACCGAGTCACGGTAGGTCACCAGATTGAACTGGCCCAGTTCGCTGTCCAGCGGCTGCTCGGCAATCCGCTGAACGGTACGTTCGTGGATCATGCGGTAGTGGATCAGGTCGGCGATGGTGCCGATCTTGAGGTTGTGCTCTGCCGCAAAGGTCTCGAGTTCACTGCGACGGGCCATGGTGCCGTCGTCGTTCATCACTTCGCAGATCACACCGCTGGGCTCGAACCCGGCCATGCGCGCCAGGTCGCAGGCCGCTTCGGTGTGACCAGCGCGTGCCAGGGTGCCGCCCGGCTGGGCCATCAGCGGGAAGATATGGCCGGGGCTGACGATGTCTTCGGCCCTGGCATCGCGTGCGGCGGCCGCTTGCACGGTGCGCGCGCGGTCGGCAGCGGAGATCCCGGTGGTAACGCCGGTGGAGGCCTCGATGGACACGGTGAACTTGGTGCCGAACCCCGAGCCGTTGCGCGGCGCCATCAACGGCAGCTTGAGCAGTTCGCAGCGCTCGCGGCTCATGGGCATGCAGATCAGCCCGCGGGCATGCTTGGCCATGAAGTTGATGTGTTCAGCCTTGCAGGCCTCGGCGGCCATGATGATGTCGCCTTCGTTCTCGCGGTCTTCGTCATCCATCAGGATGACCATCTTGCCTTGGCGGATGTCTTCAACCAGTTCTTCGATGCTGTTGAGCGCCACGCGGCACCCCCTTGGTCAGGATTTGAGGTAGCCGTTGGCGGCCAAAAAACTTTCGGTGATGTTACTGCCGGTGGGCTCTGCGGCCTTATCGCCCATCAACAGGCGCTCCAGGTAACGGGCCAGCAAGTCCACTTCCAGGTTCACCCGGCGGCCCGGCTGGTAGGACGCCATGATGGTTTCGCTGAGGGTGTGGGGAATGATGGTCAGCTCGAATTCGGCGCCATTCACGGCGTTAACGGTCAGGCTGGTGCCGTCCACGGTGATCGAACCTTTGTGGGCGATGTACTTGGCCAGCTCTTTGGGCGCGCGGATGCGAAACTCCACGGCCCGCGCGTTTTCGCTGCGCGCGACCACTTCGCCGACGCCGTCGACGTGGCCGCTGACCAGGTGGCCACCCAGACGCGTGGTCGGCGTGAGGGCTTTTTCCAGGTTCACCGGACTGCCGGCCTTGAGGTCGCTCATCGCGGTGCAGTCCAGGGTTTCGCGGCTCACATCGGCGGCAAAGCCATTGCCCGGCAGTTCAACGACGGTGAGGCATACGCCGCTCACCGCAATGCTGTCGCCCAGTTTGACGTCGCCCAGGTCGAGCTTGCCGGTTTCAACCAGCAAGCGGATATCGCCGCCTTTGGGGGTCATTGCGCGGATGCTGCCGATGGATTCGATGATGCCGGTGAACATGTCGTTCTCCTGAAAACGGGGGACGGGCGCCTGAGCCCGGTCAGAATTATACGCTCGCTGCTGGCACAGGGATGGCAGTGACTCGCCAGTCGTCGCCCACAGCGCGCATGTCAGTGATCTTGAGTTGGGGGGCGTCGGCCAGTTGCTCAAGCGGCCAGTCCAGCAACGGCCGGGCGGCGGAGCCGAGAAACTTGCCGGCGACGAAAATCACGTATTCGTCCACCAGGCCCTGCCGGGCAAATGCACCGGCCAGGCTTGGCCCGGCTTCCACCAGCACCTCGTTGACGCCACGGGCTGCCAGGGCCACCAGCGCCGAGCGCAGGTCGACCTGCCCCTCCACGCCCGGCACCACCAGGCATTCGGGGCCACGGGGGAATTGGTTTTGCGCGGTGACGCAGGTGATCACCAGCGCCGGGCCGGCCTTGAAGAACGGCGCATTGAGCGGCACGCGCAGACGGCCGTCGATCAGCACGCGCAGCGGCGGGCGCGACATGGCCAGGGCGGTGGTTTCGGGATCGAGGCCGAGTTCGGCGGCGCGCACGGTCAGGCGCGCACCGTCGGCCAGCACCGTGTCGGCGCCGGTCAGCACCACACTGGCCTGGGCGCGCAGGCGCTGCACGGCGGCGCGGGCGGCGGGGCCGGTGATCCATTGGCTTTCACCGCTGGCCATCGCGGTGCGCCCGTCCAGGCTCATCGCCAGCTTCACCCGCACGAACGGCAGGCCATGTTCCATGCGCTTGAGAAAGCCGGGGTTAAGCGCCCGCGCTTCCGCTTCCAGCACACCGCTGCGCACTTCGATACCGGCCTGCGCCAGGCGCTGCATGCCGCGCCCGGCCACTTCCGGATTGGGGTCCTGCATGCCGGCCACAACCCGCGCGACGCCGGCCGTCACCAGCGCATCGGCGCAGGGCGGCGTGCGGCCGTGGTGGCTGCAGGGTTCGAGAGTGACGTACACCGTGGCGCCGCGCGCCTTGCTACCTGCGGCGCGCAGGGCGTTGGGTTCGGCATGGGGTTCGCCGGTGCGCTCATGCCAGCCTTCGCCGACAATCTGCCCGTCACGCACGATCACGCAACCCACGCGGGGGTTGGGATGGGTGGTGTACAGGCCCTTGCGCGCAAGTTCCAGGGCGCGGGCCATGTAATGAGCGTCGAGCACAGCCTGTTCATTGCTCATTGTTTGGACGGCTCACGCGCCAGGCGGTCGATCTCTTCGCGGAACTCGTTGAGGTCCTGGAAGCGTCGATACACGGAGGCGAAACGGATATAGGCGACTTCGTCGAGCTTTTGCAGCTCGCCCATCACCAGTTCGCCCACCACCAGGCTCTTGACCTCGCGCTCGCCGGTCGCACGCAGCTTGTGCTTGATGTGCACCAGCGCCGCTTCCAGGCGCTCGACACTCACCGGGCGTTTTTCCAGGGCGCGCTGCATACCGGCGCGCAGTTTGTCTTCGTCGAAAGGCTGGCGGCTGCCGTCGGACTTGATCAGACGGGGCAATACCAGTTCGGCGGTTTCAAAGGTGGTGAAACGTTCACCGCAGCCAGACGCCAAGCATTCGCGCCGGCGACGCACTTGATCGCCCTCGGCGACCAGACGCGAATCAATGACTTTGGTGTCGTTGGCACCGCAGAAGGGACAGTGCATGGTTGGCAGGCAACAAAAAATGGGAGGGCCATGGTAGCGCATCCCCGTGGCAAGACAAGCCATAGCCTTTACGGTATATAGGCAGGCTTATATGTTTGTTACCTTTCACGTCACGGATTTAGTCCTTTCTGGAGCTGTACATGCAGTTACGACCACTTGTTTTGCTCACTCTGCTCGGTTTTCTGGTCGCCTGCAGCAGCGAAGCCCCCAAGCCCGCCGCACCGGTGCCTGCGCCCGCGCAGGAGAAAAAAGTGCCGGGCATTGAAGAGGTCGGCCCCCTGCCCGCCTATCAGCGTGAAATCAGCGGCAACCTGACCAACGTGCCGGCCGGCGCCGAAGTCGAGATGGCCCTGCTGGTGATCGACGAACGTTCGCGCCCGCAACAACTGCTCGCCAGCAGCGTGTTGACCGGCAACGGCAAACCCCTGGCCTTCCGCCTGCGCTTTAACCCCGAGGCCTTCCCGGCCGGTGCACGGGTTGAATTGCGTGGCCGCGCCAGCCAGTCCGGCCAGTTGATCCTGCACCTGCCCGCCGTGCGCATCACCCAGGCGATCACCCAGACCACCGGCCCCCTGCAACTCGTCAAGGCGCCATGATTGCACCGCTGGACCTGCAACGCGCCTTGAGCGAACTGATCGGTGACGCGCAACTGCTGCCCTGCGCGCTGCCGGGCACCGCGCTGTCGCTGTGGCTGCTGGACGCCGACAATATGGACCGCGCATTCAGCCAGGAAGAAACCCGGCGCATCCTCCATGAGCCGCCGTACTGGAGCTTTTGCTGGGCCAGCGGCCTGGCTTTGGCGCGCTACCTGGCGGCGAACCCGCAGTGGGTCGCGGGCAAGCGCGTGCTGGACTTTGGCGCCGGTTCCGGTGTGGCCGCGATTGCAGCGGCCAAAGCGGGCGCGCTGGAAGTGGTGGCCTGCGACCTGGACCCGCTGGCACTGGCGGCCTGCCGGGCGAATGCCGAACTCAACGGCGTGGAACTGGGTTATTCGGCGGACTTTTTTGCCGAAACCGATCGGTTCGATCTGATCCTCGTCGCCGATGTGCTGTACGACCGCGCCAACCTGCCGCTGCTGGATCACTTCCTCACCCGAGGCCGGGAAGCACTGGTGGCGGATTCGCGGGTGCGGGACTTTCAGCATGCCGATTACCGGCGACTGGAGATCCTTGACGCGCTGACACTGCCGGACCTGGCCGAGCCTTGGGAGTTTCGCAGGGTGAGCCTGTACCATTCGCGGCGCGCGTGAGGCCATCGCGGGCAAGCCCGCTCCCACAGGTGGCCGCATTCTTTTGTGGGAGCTGGCTTGCCTGCGATAGCGTCTTGCATGCACTGCGCTTTCAGCCAATGGCGCCAGCCCTTATAGTTGCCATCATTCCCGCTTTATTCGAGACGCCCCATGAGTGAACCCTCCCCATACATCTTCGACGTCACCACCGCCAACTTCGAACAGGCGGTGATTCAGAATTCTTTCGAAAAACCCGTGCTGGTGGATTTCTGGGCCGAGTGGTGTGCGCCGTGCAAGGCGTTGATGCCGATGCTGGCGCAGATCGCCGAGAGTTATCGGGGTGAGTTGTTGCTGGCCAAGGTCGATTGCGAGGCGCAGCCGGACATCGTCGCGCGTTTCGGCATTCAAAGCCTGCCGACGGTGGTGCTGTTCAAGGATGGCCAACCGGTGGACGGGTTTGCCGGGGCACAACCGGAATCGGCGGTGCGCGCGATGCTTGAGCCCCACGTGCAGATGCCGCCACCGGCGGCGGCGGACCCGCTGGAGCAGGCCCAGGCGCTGTTTGCCGAAGGCCGTATCAGCGATGCCGAAGCGCTGCTGGTGACGCTGCTCGGTGAAGACAATACCAACGCTGCCGCGCTGATCCTGTATGCGCGCTGCCTGGCCGAACGCGGTGAATTGGGCGAAGCCCAGGCCGTGCTGGACGCCGTCAGCGGCGACGATCACAAAGCCGCCCTTGCCGGCGCCAAGGCGCAGATCACCTTCCTGCGCCAGGCCGCCGACCTGCCGGACGCCGCCGACCTGAAAAGCCGTCTGGCACAGAACCCGCAAGACGACGAAGCGGCCTACCAGTTGAGCATTCAACAACTGGCGCGCCAGCAATACGACGCGGCGCTCGAAGGCCTGCTCAAGCTGTTCATCCGCAACCGCAGCTACAGCGAAGGCCTGCCGCACAAGACCCTACTGCAAGTGTTCGAGTTGCTGGGCAATGAACACCCGCTGGTGACCGTGTACCGCCGCAAGTTATTCGCCGCGCTGTATTAATCGCCGACCCAATGAAACAGCGGTGTATCCCCGCCGCTGCTCACCTTGACGCTGGCGCTATGGCGCAGGCGCACCAGCAGGCGCTTGCCCGTCGCGGCATCACCGGCCAAACCCTCCAGTTGATCAAGCAATTCCAGGCCGCTTAACTGCCCGGCCTTGCGCAACAGCGCCTGGGCGTTCTGCCACAGGTCGTCATCCTGTTTAACCGGCGGCACCGCAGCCGGCGTACTCGGCGCCGGAGCGGTCTGTAATTGCGCGCCCAGCCGTGCCCAGTCGCCGTCGTCCAACTCCAGGGTCAAGTCCACCGGCAGGTCGCCGACGGTTCCACGAATTCGCAACATCGTCTTTCTCCTGCATTTTTTCTGACGGGCATGCTCCCATGCGGCTTGCGCAACGCCAAGCGCGCGGTCAAACTCTCGCCACTATTGTTATAAGATCACATAACAAACCTTTCATGTTCTGGAGCCTTCCCATGCGCCGTCTGCTGCTCGCTTTGCCGTTTGCCCTGCTGCCACTGGCCGTGGCCCATGCCCATGAAGATCATGACCACGAACACAGCAGCCTCGGCGCCCACGAACATGGCGTGGGCCGCCTCAACGCCGTGCTCGATGGCCAGACCCTGGAGCTTGAGCTGGAAAGCCCGGCGATGAACCTGGTGGGTTTCGAACACCTGGCCACCACCGCCGCCGACAAGGCCAAGGTCGCCGCCGCGCGCAAGCAGCTGGAGAACCCACTGGCGCTGTTCAACCTGCCCAAGGCCGCCGGCTGCGCAGTGAGCACGCAGGAACTGAACAGCCCGTTGTTTGGCGACAAGCCTGAAGCCGATCACGACGATGACGATGATGCCGATGACCACGCCACCGACGGCAAGGGCGCAGCGGCCCACGAACATCACCACGACCACAGCGAAATCCACGCGCACTACCAGTTCACCTGCGCCACGCCGACGGCGCTGAGCAACCTAGACCTGAGCCAGGTGTTCAAGACCTTCCCCGCCACCAAAAAAATTCAGGTACAACTGATCGGCCCGAGCGGCCAACAAGGGGTCGACGCAACGGCCACAGCAACCACCCTGAAGTTCTGATTGCCCATGACCCACGCCTTGATCGAACTGTCTGACCTGAGCTTCAACTGGCCCGGTCACCCGCAGTTGCTGGACATCCCCGCGTTCCGCCTGGAACGCGGGGAAACCCTGTTTCTCAAAGGCCCCAGCGGCAGTGGCAAGACCACCCTGCTCGGGCTCCTCGGCGGTGTGCAGAAGCCCAGCCAGGGCAGCATTCGCCTGCTCGGCCAGGAACTGACCGAACTCTCGGCCGGCGCCCGCGACCGCTTTCGCGTCGACCACACCGGCTATATCTTCCAGCAGTTCAACCTGCTGCCGTTTTTGTCGGTGCGCGAGAACGTCGAGCTGCCCTGCCACTTTTCCAACGTGCGCGCGCAGCGGGCAAGGCAGCGCCACGGCAGTGTGGACAAGGCCGCAGCCGCCCTGCTCGCGCACCTGGGCCTCAAGGATAAAGACCTGCTGGAACGCCGCGCCGACTCGCTGTCCATCGGTCAGCAGCAACGGGTGGCCGCCGCCCGGGCGCTGATCGGCCAGCCGGAACTGGTGATCGCCGACGAACCCACTTCGGCCCTGGACTACGACGCCCGCGAGGCGTTCCTTCAGCTGTTGTTCGCCGAATGCCGCGACGCCGGCGCCAGCCTGCTGTTCGTCAGCCATGACCAGAGCCTGGCACCGCTGTTCGACCGCAACCTGTCGCTGGCCGAACTCAATCGCGCCGCCATGCCCGCAGAGGTTTGAGATGTATCTGTTCCGTCTAGCCATGGCCAGTCTAACTAACCGCCGCTTCACCGCGACGCTCACCGCTTTCGCCATCGCGCTTTCCGTGTGCCTGCTGCTGGCCGTGGAGCGCGTGCGGGTCGAGGCGCGCAACAGCTTTGCCAGCACCATCAGCGGCACCGACCTGATTGTCGGCGCCCGCTCGGGTTCGGTGAACCTGCTGCTGTACTCGGTGTTTCGCATCGGCAACGCCACCAACAACATACGCTGGGACAGCTTTGAGCACTTCGCCGCCAGCCCGCAGGTGAAATGGGCGATCCCGATTTCCCTCGGCGACTCCCATCGCGGCTACCGCGTGATGGGCACCAACTCATCCTACTTCGAGCACTACCAGTACGGCCGCAAGCAGAACCTGGAACTGGCCAGCGGCCGCGCCTTCGCCACTGACCCGTTCGAAGTGGTGCTGGGCGCCGAAGTGGCTGACGCACTGCACTACAAACTGGGCGACAAACTGGTGCTGGCCCACGGCGTGGCGGTGGTCAGCCTGGTCAAGCACGACGACAAACCCTTCACCGTGGTCGGCATTCTCAAGCGCACCGGCACGCCGGTCGACCGCACGCTGCACATCAGCCTGGGCGGCATGGAAGCGATCCATATCGACTGGCACAACGGCGTGCCGGCCCAGGGCAAAGGCCGCATCAGTGCCGATCAGGCGCGCAATATGGACCTCACCCCGCAGGCGATCACCGCGTTCATGCTGGGCCTGAACAACAAGATCTCCACCTTCGCCCTGCAACGGGAGATCAATGAGTTCCGTGGCGAGCCGATGTTGGCGATCCTGCCCGGCGTCGCACTGCAAGAGCTGTGGAGCATGATGGGCACCGCCGAAAAGGCGTTGTTCGTCATCTCGCTGTTCGTGGTGCTGACCGGTTTGATCGGCATGCTCACGGCAATCCTCACCAGCCTCAACGAGCGCCGCCGCGAAATGGCGATTTTGCGCTCGGTGGGCGCGCGGCCTTGGCATATCGCAACCCTGCTGATTTTCGAAGCGTTCGCCCTGGCCTTGTCCGGAGTGATCGCCGGCGTCGGCTTGCTGTACGTGTGCATCGCCGCGTCTCGCGGGTACCTGCAGGCCAATTACGGTTTGGACCTGCCGATGTCCTGGCCAAGCCAATATGAATGGACCCTGCTGGCGGGTATTCTCGCCGCGGCGTTGTTGATGGGCAGCGTGCCGGCCTGGCGCGCTTACCGACAATCCCTGGCCGATGGCCTGTCCATACGTTTATGAGGAAGGCTTTGATGCGTCGTGCCCTGTTTGCATGCTTGCTGCTGATCAGCGTGCCCGTCTGGGCGCAGGACCAGCCCAGGGATCTGTCCTGGCAGGAGATGATCCCGCCGGACGCACCGCCGGAAATCCCCAATATGAAACCGCTGCACGACCTGTCGAACATGGCCGATGCCCTGTCCGTCGAGGCCGCGCCCGCCGCCAAGCAGGACCTGCCCAACGCGCCGGTGGTGCAGAGCCTGGACGGCAAGCACATTCGCCTGCCGGGCTATATCGTGCCACTGGAAGTCAGCGAAGAAGGCCGCACCACCGAGTTCTTGCTGGTGCCGTATTTCGGCGCGTGCATCCACGTGCCGCCGCCGCCGTCGAACCAGATCGTGCATGTGAAAAGCGAAGTCGGCGTGAAGCTCGATGAGCTGTACCAGCCTTATTGGATCGAGGGCGCGATGCAGGTCAAGCCGTCGTCCAGTGAGCTGGCCGATGCCGGTTACCAGATGGATGCCGAGAAGATCTACCTGTACGAACTGCAGGAATAGTCCCGCCCCCAAGCACACCAACGAACAACGGTGGGAGCAAGCCCCCTCCCACCGTTTTAATGCACGCATAGCGCCTTTCATTGAGCTGAGTCAAAAGATCGGGCGGTACGATCTTTACCATTGGACGTACACCTTTTAACGTCCTTTTGGAGCTCCCATGAACAAGTCTCTGCTCGGCGCGTCGCTCTTCGCGCTGGCACTCGCCGCCCCGCTCGCCCAGGCTCACGAAGCGGGCGACATCCTGATTCGCGCCGGTGCGATCACTGTGAATCCGAAGGCCGACAGCAGCAGCGTCAAGGTCGATCAAGGCCCCTTGGCCGGTGCCAACCTGGGCGGCAAGGCGACCATGAGCAGCGATACCCAGCTGGGTCTGAACTTCGCCTACATGCTCACCGACCACGTCGGCCTCGAACTGCTCGCGGCCACGCCATTCGAGCATGACGTAAAAATCAAAAACACCGCCCTCGGTGCTGCCAACGGCAAGCTCGGCACCCTCAAGCACCTGCCGCCGACCCTGAGCGTCGTGTACTACCCGCTGGACAACAAATCAGCGTTCCAACCCTACGTCGGCGCGGGCATCAACTACACCTGGATCTACGACGAGCACGTCGGCAGCCGCGCCTCCAACGCTGGCTTCAGCAATTTCAAGGCGGAAAATTCCTGGGGCTGGTCGGCGCAGATCGGCGCCGACTACATGATCAACGACAAGTGGATGATCAACGCCCAGGCGCGCTACATCGACATCAGCACCAAGGCGACAGTGGATAACAACGCGTTGGGCCAGGGCACCCGGGCCAAGGTCAATGTGGATGTCGACCCGATGGTGTACATGGTGGGGATTGGCTACAAGTTCTAAGCAGTCGTTCACAGACAGCACAAAACCAAAGTGGGAGGGGGCTTGCCCCCTCCCACTTTGGGTTGTGTGGTGTGTCAGGTATGCCGGTAAAACCGGTCCAGCAATGCCGGCAACCCCGCCCGCCATGCCCGGGGCTTGATGCCGAAGGTGTGGAGGATTTTCTTGCAGGCCAGCACCGCGTGCTGCGGTTCGTCCGCCGCGTCCGGCCGCGCGGCGTGGGCCTGGGCGGCGGGCGACTCGATGGCCAGCGCACGGAAGTTGCGCGCTTCGGTGAGGATCGCCTGGCCCAGCGCCAGCGGCGTGGTGGCCTCGTGGCCGGCGTAATGGTACGTGCCCCACAAGGGCGCTGCGCAATCGAGTTGCTTGAGCACCGAAATGATCACCCGCGCGGCATCGTCCACCGGCGTCGGGTTGCCGCGTCGGTCATCGGCCATCGGCAACTCGCCCGGCTTTTCGGCCTGGGCCAGAAAGCGCCCGAGGGTGCCGTCGGCGCTGTCATCCAGCAGCCAGCCAAACCGCAGCAGCACATGTTGCGGACAGGTGGCGCGTACGCTTTGCTCGATGCGCCACAACGCCTGGCCGCGCAGGCCCAATGGCACTGGATCGTCTTTTTCGCTGTAAGCAGTGGCGCGCGAGCCATCGAATACGCGGTAGCTGGACGGTTGCAGCAAGGTGATGCTGTGGTGCTGGCACAATTCGGCCAGACGCTCGATGGCGTATTCCTGAGCAGCCAGACGGGCTTCGCTGACGGCCTCGGCCTGGAACCAGTCGAAATAGTAGGCGAGGTTGATCAATGCATCGGGACGGGTGTCGTCGAGCAATTGGGTGAGGCTCGCGGCATCCCAGCCGTCTTGGGGCGGTTTGGGGGCGAGGAACCCGATGTCTTCCTCTGCACCGAGGCGAATCAGCGCCTGCCCGAGGGCATTCCCGCCGCCCAGTAACATAAGGCGCATTCGCATAGATTGTGCAGGCCCAGTCTGTTTGGAACGATGGTTAGTGTCGGCAGACGTGTATGCCATACCGTGGGGTGTAGCCGGAATCGTTGCATTTTGCGGGTTTGTAGCGCAACCGTCACGGATAAAGTAAGCCTTTGCAACTTGTTGGAGCCGGTGGCATCAATCATTGCATGAACCTTCCTGAATCAACGGACAGGGCATTGGACGGTTTCCACCCCGCCGTCAGCGCCTGGTTTCGCAGCACCTTCCCCGCAGTCACCGGCGCCCAGGCCCAGGCATGGCCGCTGATCCGCCAGCGGCGCTCGACGCTGATCGCCGCGCCGACCGGCTCGGGCAAGACCCTCACGGCCTTCCTCGCGGTGCTCGACGACCTGGTCCAACAGGGCCTGGCCAACGGCGGCCACCTGCCGGACGCGACGCAGGTGGTGTACGTGTCGCCGCTCAAGGCACTGTCCAACGATATCCAGATCAACCTGCAAAACCCGCTGGCCGGGATCAGCGCGCAGTTGCAGCGCCAGGGCCTGGCGCCGCTGGAGATCCGCACCGCCGTGCGCACCGGTGACACCCCGCAAAAAGACCGCGCGTTGATGCGCAAACGCGCGCCGCATATCCTGGTGACCACCCCGGAGTCGCTGTATGTGCTGCTCGGCTCGGACTCCGGCAGGCAGATGCTCGCCAGCACGCGCACGGTCATTGTCGACGAGATCCACGCCATCGCCGCCGGCAAGCGCGGCAGCCACCTGGCGCTGAGCCTGGAGCGCCTGCAAGGCCTGTGCGCCGAGCCGCTGACGCGCATCGGCTTGTCGGCCACGCAAAAACCCATCGAGGCGGTGTCGCGGTTTCTGGTGGGCAGCGCGCGCGAGTGCGCCATTGTCGACATCGGCCATGCCCGCCCGCGCGACCTGGGCATCGAAGTGCCGCCAGTGCCGCTCTCGGCGGTCATGGCCAATGACGTCTGGGAACTAGCCTACGATCGCCTCGCGACACTGGCCCGCGAACACCGCACCACGCTGATTTTCGTCAACACCCGGCGCCTGGCCGAACGCCTGGCCCGCCACCTCAGCGAGCGCCTGGGCAAGACCGCCGTGGCCGCGCACCACGGCAGCCTCGCCAAGGAGTTGCGCCTGGACGCCGAGCAACGGCTCAAGGCCGGCGCGTTGCAAGTGCTGATCGCTACCGCGTCGCTGGAGCTGGGGATCGATATCGGCGAGGTGGACCTGGTGTGCCAGATCGGCTCGCCCGGCTCCATCAACGGTTTTTTGCAAAGAGTTGGACGCTCCGGCCATCAGGTCGGCGGCACGCCCAAGGGGCGCCTGTTCGCCACCACCCGCGACGACCTGATCGAATGCGCCGCCCTGCTCGACTGCGTGCGCCGTGGCGAACTGGACACCCTGCACATTCCGGTCGCGCCGCTGGACGTGCTGGCCCAGCAGATCATTGCCGAAGTCAGCGCCCGCGAATGGCCCGAACAAGACCTGCTGGCACTGATCCACCGCGCCGCGCCCTACGCCGCGCTGGATGAACGCCACTACCAGGCGCTGTTGCAGATGCTCGCCGAGGGCTACAACGGGCGCCAGGGCATCCGCAGCGCCTACCTGCACCGCGACGCCCTGACCCGCACCCTGCGCGGTCGCCGGGGCGCCAGGCTGACCGCCGTGACCAGCGGCGGCACCATCCCCGACAACGCCGACTACAGCGTTTTGCTCGAACCCCAGAGCCTGAACATCGGCAGCGTCAACGAAGACTTTGCGGTGGAAAGCATCGCCGGGGACATCTTCCAGTTGGGCAACACCTCCTACCGCATCCTGCGGGTCGAAGCCGGCAAGGTACGGGTCGAGGATGCCCATGGCCAGCCGCCGACCATTCCGTTCTGGCTCGGCGAAATGCCCGGGCGCAGCAACGAGCTGTCCGCCGCCGTGGCACGCTTGCAGGGCCAGTTGGACCGCCTGCTTGGCGCCAGCCCCGGCGACCTGCAACCGGCGCAGGACTGGCTCACCGGCACCCTGGGCCTGAACCGCGCCAGCGCCGAGCAAATCCTCGATTACCTGGCCCGCGCGCGCCTGGCGCTGAGCGCATTACCGTCCCAGGACACGCTGATCATGGAGCGGTTTTTCGACGCGTCCGGCGGCACCCAGTTGATCATTCACACGCCGTTCGGCAGCCGTCTGAATCGCGCCTGGGGCCTGGCGTTGCGCAAGCGTTTTTGCCGCACGTTCAACTTCGAGCTGCAAGCGGCGGCCAGTGAGAACGCGATTGTGCTGTCGCTGTCCACCAGCCACAGCTTTGAGCTGGATGAGGTGTGGCGTTACCTCAACAGCCACAGTGCCGAACACATTCTGATCCAGGCGGTACTGGACGCTCCGCTGTTCGGCGTGCGCTGGCGCTGGAATGCCGGGGTGGCGCTGGCATTGCCGCGCTTTACCGGCGGGCGCAAGGTGGCGCCGCAGATCCAGCGCATGAAAAGCGAAGACCTGATCGCCAGCGTGTTTCCCGACCAGATCGCCTGCCTGGAAAACCTTGCCGGCGAACGTGAAGTGCCCGAACACCCGCTGGTGGAACAGACCCTCGACGACTGCCTGCACGAAGCCATGGACAGCGACGCCTGGCTGGCCCTGCTGCGGCGCATGGAACGCGGCGAGGTGCGCCTGATCAGCCGCGACTTGCCGGCGCCCTCGCCCATGGCGGCGGAAATTCTCAGCGCGCGGCCCTACACCTTTCTCGACGATGCGCCGCTGGAAGAGCGCCGCACCCAGGCCGTGCTCAACCGGCGCTGGAGCGACCCGCAAAGCACCGACGACCTTGGCGCCCTGGATGCCGAGGCCATTGCTGGCGTGCGTGAGGAGGCCTGGCCAACGCCCCATGGCCCGGACGAAATGCATGAAGCGCTGATGAGCCTGGCGTGCATCGCCGAAAGCGAAGTCACGCCGCCATGGGCACAGTGGCTGAACGCGCTGGCGAAGGCCGGGCGCGCCTATCAATTGCCCAACGGGTTGTGGGTCGCCGTCGAACGCCTGAGCTGTTGGCAGGCGATTTATCCTCACGATTTGCCGTTATTGCCCGGCTTCGATGAGCCCTGGACCTTCGAGGACGCAGTGCTCGAAGTGCTGCGTGCGCGCCTCGGTGGTTTTGGTCCGTTGAGTGTGATCGAGATCGCCGCGCCCATCGGGTTGCCGGTGGCCGCCGTGACCCAGGCGTTGGCCCGGCTGGAGCAGGAAGGCTATGTGTTGCGCGGGCATTTCAGCCCCGGCGCCAGCGCAGAGCAATGGTGCGAACGGCACCTGCTGGCGCGTATTCACCGCTACACGGTCAAGCGCCTGCGCCGCGAAATCGAACCGGTGGCGCTGCAGGATTTCATGCGATTTCTGTTCGACTGGCAGCACGTGTCCGAGGCCACCCGTGGCCAGGGCAGCGCGGTGTTGCCGCAGATCGTCGGCCAGTTCGAAGGCTTTGCGGCCGCCACCTCGGCCTGGGACAGTGACCTGCTCAGTGCGCGCATCAAGGACTATTCCTCCACCTGGCTCGATGAGTTGTGCCGCAGCGGCAAGCTGGTGTGGATGCGCTTGAGCGACAAGGCCGGCGCCATGGCCCTGCGCAGCACGCCGGTGGTGCTGTTGCCGCGCAGCCAGGTAGGATTGTGGAGCGGCCTGACCGACCCCGTCGACAGCACCGCGCTGTCGCCCAAGGCACAAAAGGTCCACCTGGCCCTGCGCGAGCACGGCGCGCTGTTTTTTGATGAACTGGTGCACGAAGCCCGTCTGCTGCGCAGCGAGCTGGAAACAGTGCTGCAGGAACTGGTGGGCGCGGGCCTGGTGAATGCCGACAGCTTTGCCGGGCTGCGCGCCCTGACCACGCCCGCCAGCAAGCGCCAGGCGCGCAGCAGCCGGCGCGGGCGCGGTGCGTTTATCGGCGGCATGGACGATGCCGGGCGCTGGGCCTTGATCCGCCGCCCGCCCGGCGCTGCCGGCCCGCATTCGGCAGAGACGCTTGAGCATGTGGCGATGACCCTGCTGCGCCGCTACGGCGTGGTGTTCTGGCGCCTGCTTGAACGCGAGGCGGACTGGTTGCCGAGCTGGCGCGAATTGCTGCGCACCTTCCACCGCCTGGAAGCGCGCGGGGAGATCCGCGGCGGGCGATTTGTGAGCGGCTTGGCGGGTGAGCAGTTTGCGTTGCCCGAGGCGATTCCTCTGCTGCGCGAGGTACGGCGGCGCGCGCACGACGGGAGCCTGGTGGCGGTGTGTGGGGCGGACCCGCTGAACCTGGTGGGCACGCTGTTACCGGGCAGCAAGGTGCCGGCGGTGAGTGGCAATCGGATTGTGTACCGCGACGGGTTGCCGGCGGCGGTTATGGTTGGCGGCAAGCAGCAGGTGCTGGTTGAGGTGGATCAGCAGGCGGTGCAGGAGAAGTTGCTTGGGCGGTCCTGAGGGCCTCATCGGGAGCAAGCCCCCTCCCACACTGGATTGGGTTCACATAGTTCGATGTGTGAACCCATTCAAATGTGGGAGGGGGCTTGCTCCCGATAGCATCCTCACTGGCTACGCGGCGGCTCGGTAATCTCCACCACCTCTTCAGCCTGCCCCACCCGCTTGGGCAACAGCACCTGCTGTGGATAAGTCTGCGCGAAATGCACCTCGTCACAGTTATCCACAAGCTTCTTCAACCGCTGGTTAAACGCGCGGCTGACTGCATATTGCCCGCCCGACACGGTGCGGAACTGCGCGGTGAGCACCACGCCGTTGAGGTCCATTTTGTCGACGCCGAACACTTCCAGCGGCCCTTGCAGGTTGTACTTGAGGAACGCGTCGTCGCGGATTGACTGCCCCGCTTCCTGGATCAGTTCCACGGCCTTGTCCACATCGGTGTCGTAGGTGAACTGCACCGAGAAGAACGCGTAGGCAAACTGTCGCGACTGGTTGGTGACCGCCTTGATCTGCCCGAACGGCACCGAATGCACAAAGCCCTTGCCGTCGCGCAGGCGCAGGGTGCGGATGGTCAGGCCTTCGACGGTGCCGGCGTGGCCGGAGTCGAGTACCACCCAGTCGCCGATCGACAAGGTGTCTTCGATGATGATGAACAGGCCCGTGATCACGTCCTGCACCAGTTGCTGGGAACCGAAACCGATGGCCAGGCCGACCACCCCGGCACCGGCCAACAGCGGCGCGACGTTGATGCCCAGGTTGGCCATGGTGGTGATCGCGCAGATCACCACGAGGATGATTTTCACCGCATTGCGCAGCAGCGGCAGGATAGTCTTGACCCGCGTGCTGGGCTGGCGACTGGAGCGTTTGTTGACCGGCGGTTTGAGCGCTTCCTGAATCGCCGTGTCGAGCACCACCCAGAACAGCCAGGTCATCAGCAGGATCAGGCCGATGCTGCTCAGCGAGTCGCTGATGGCGCGCCCGATCGAGTTGCGCTCGGCGAACTCGAACAGCGACACGCCCCAGATACGCCCAAGCACTTCGATAAACGCCACGGCCATCGCGATGCGCAGGATCGCGTGCAGCAAACTGAGGAAGCGCTCCTTGTAGGCGCTGCTGCGCTGGATCGCCACCTGGCTGCGCGACTTGAACAAGTGTTGCAGCACCGTGCTGAGAAACACCGTGCCGATCAGCAGGATCGTGGTGAACAGCGCACAACGCAGCGCCTTCTGATTATCGTCGCCGGCACCGATCAGGTTGATCGCCGAGACCAGCACCATCAGCAGGATCGGCCAGTACCACAGCCCCGAGAAGATACGCAGCGATTGCTGCAACGCCGGGTGCTTGATGCGTTGGGCCAACGACCGATTGCGGATCAAGTGGGCGACCGGACGGCGCAGGCGCACCACCAGCACGCCGAAGATCACCGTGGCGAACAGCCCGGTGAACACCGCGATGCTGCTGGTGATATTGCCGCCCAACTGGCGGGCGATCTGCGGGCTGGTCAAGGCATCGCTGAGGGCGGCGAGGAAGCCGATCAGGAACAGCGGCTTGGGGCAGTAGTCGCAAATGATCTGCACCGCCGGACGCTTGTGGCCCACGTTGAACATGACGATGACGCACAACAGCATCGAGGTGGAAAAGATGCCGCTGCTGGTGGCGTAGGCAAGGCACAGCGCCAGCGCGCGCCCCACGGAGGTGGCGAGAAAATGACTGACGTACAGGGTAAGCGGCAGGCAGATCAGCGCCGGGAGCGTATAGGGCACGACGTAGCCCAGCACATCCAGCAACCGCCCGCGCCGTTCAAAAAACGCGCGCTGGCCCAGGCGTCGCACCATCATCCGGCCCAGCAAGGTCAACAGGGTAAAGGCGCCGACCCAGACGCCGGACAACAACAGGAAATCCCCAGCCACGCTCCACGGTGAGCGGGCTGACGTCTGATTGACCAGGCGCCCGACTTCGTTGGCGGCGCGGTCGGCGCGCAGACGCCACTCGTCAATGAAGTTCTGATTGAGGTCGAGCTTCTGCTGCACGTCGTCAATGCTGGAACTGATCGCGCCGAGCAGTCCGCCTTCCACCAGCAACTCCGGCTTGGCCGGGGCCTCGGCTTCGGGGGCGGTGGCGGGTGCGGTCGCCGCCGCCTGAAGTGCGCCGCTGCCGCAAAACAGCAGCGCGCCGAGTAGCCATGCAGTCTTTAGATTCAGCAAAACACCGGGCTCCTGGGAAAGGGTCTGTAAGGAACTGACGGGTTTGAGCCCTGATCGTTCCCTGTGGGAGGAGGCTCGCTCGCTCCCACACTGGATCTACTGCATTGGAAGCATGCCGTTTGTAGGAATCGGGAAACTTTCCGACAAAAATCACAGTCATCCAACCACGCACTCTTTCCCACGGACCCAACCATGGCGGCGATTCATATCGGCATATCCGGCTGGCGCTATACGCCCTGGCGCGGGGACTTCTATCCCGAGGGGCTGACCCAGAAACGCGAGTTGCAGTTTGCGTCACGTGCCGTCAACAGCATCGAAATCAACGGCTCGTTCTACGCACTGCAAACGCCCAAGCGTTACGCCGAGTGGTACGCCGATACACCCGAGGGTTTCATGTTCAGCGTCAAGGCGCCGCGTTATATCACGCACATCCTGCGGCTCAAGGATGTGCATGCGCCGCTGGCGAATTTCTTTGCATCCGGCGTGCTGGAATTGAAGGAGAAACTGGGGCCGATCCTGTGGCAATTCCCGCCCAGCTTTAAATTCGATGCGCCGCTGTTCGAAGCCTTTTTGCAGCAACTGCCCGGCGACACGCAACAGGCCGCCGCCCTCGCCCGCCAGCATGAGCCCCGCCTGAACGGCAAGGCGAGCATGCAGGCCCATGGCAAGAGAGCCCTGCGTCACGCCGTGGAAATTCGCCATAAAAGCTTCGCCGTGCCGGCGTTCGTAAAGATGCTCGAAAAATATGGCGTCGCGCTGGTGGTGGCCGATACCGCCGGCAAGTGGCCGTCTATCGAAGACGTCACCGCCACCTTCATGTACCTGCGTCTGCACGGCGACAAGCAGCTGTACGCCAGCGGCTACACCCCTGAAGCCCTCGAACGCTGGGGCGACCGCATTGAGCGGTGGGCCCATGGCAAACAACCGGAGGATGCACACTTGGTCGACCCGCAGCATAAATCCCGCACCCGCAAGCAACGCGATGTGTTCTGTTTCTTCGACAATGACCTCAAGGTGCGCGCGCCTTTCGACGCGCGCCAGTTGCTGCAGCGTTTCGGCCTGGACCAGCACCTGGCCACAGTGCCCGGACAGCTGCCTGAACCCGGGGTGCTGGCATGACCCATCCAGAACCGCTCCCGGTGGTGGCGCCGGACGTTGCCGTCGCCCGTCTTACGGTGCTCACGGTCAATATCCACAAGGGTTTCACCGCACTGAACCGGCGTTTCATCCTGCCCGAGCTGCGCGAAGCAGTGCGCAGTGTCGGCGCCGACATGGTGTTCCTGCAGGAAATCCACGGCACCCATGAGCAGCATCCCCAGCGCTACAGCGATTGGCCGAACATGCCGCAGTACGAATTTCTCGCCGACAGTATCTGGCCGCAATTCGCCTATGGCCGCAATGCGGTCTACCCCCATGGCGACCATGGCAATGCGCTGCTGTCGAAATTCCAGATCGTGCGCTACGAGAACCTCGACATTTCCCAGAGCGGCCACGAAAACCGTGGCCTGCTGCATTGCGTGTTGCGCCTGCCCGGCAGCGGCCAGGAGGTGCATGCGATCTGCATGCACCTGGGCCTGCGCGAAGTGCATCGCCAGCAGCAACTGCGCCTGCTCGAGCAGCGCATTGGCGAAATACCCGCCGACGCGCCGCTGGTGGTCGCCGGCGACTTCAACGATTGGCGCCAGCGTGCCGACCTCAGCCAGAGCGGCTTGCAGGAAGTATTCATGCAGTCTTCGGGCAAACACGCGCGCACCTTCCCCGCGCGCTTGCCGCTGCTGGCGCTGGACCGCATCTACGTGCGCAACGTGACGGTGCATAACCCCCGCGTGCTGAATACCCGGCCCTGGTCCCACCTCTCAGACCATGTGCCGCTGTCGGTGGAGATTGAGCTATGAATATTGCGGTCGAGCATATCGCGACCGATCAGCCGCCGGATGAGGCCAAGGCCCGCGACCTGGATTACGGCTGGCAGAGTGGCAACCAGGTGGAGTTGCTGGAGAACGGCGAGGCATACTTCCCCAGGGTCTTCGATGCCATGCGCACGGCGCAGCGGGAGATCCTGCTGGAGACGTTTATCCTGTTCGAGGACAAGGTCGGCCATGAGCTGCAAGGCATTCTGATCGAGGCAGCCCAACGTGGCGTGAAGGTGGTGGTCAGCCTGGATGGCTTCGGCTGTGGCGAGCTGAGCGCGGTGTTTCTTGCAGCGCTGGCAGATGCCGGGGTGATGGTGCAGATGTTCGACCCGGCGTCCAAGACCCTGGGCATTCGCACCAACTGGTTTCGCCGCCTGCACCGCAAGATCGTGGTGGTGGATGCCGAGGTCGCGTTTATTGGCGGGATCAACTTTTCGGCCGACCATCTGGGCGATTTCGGCCCCGAGGCCAAGCAGGATTATTCGGTGCAGGTGACAGGCCCGGCGGTGGCCGACCTGCATCACTTTGCCCTGGCGCAAAGCGGTCGTCAGGTGCGCACGCGGCGTGGCTGGCGTCGTCGCCAGCAGCGGCCTTCGCCGTGGGCCACCGACAGCGGTGAGGGCTTGGTTCGCCTGATCTATCGCGACAACCTGCAGCATCGCGACGACATCGAAGAAGCGTATATCTACGCCCTGAGCCAGGCGAAAAAACGCGCGGTGATCGCCAATGCGTATTTCTTCCCCGGTTACCGTTTGCTGCGCGAAATTCGCAATGCGGCACGGCGCGGCGTGCAGGTGCAGTTGATCATGCAGGGCCAGCCCGATGTACTGCTGGCCAAACTGGCGGCGCGCATGCTCTACGACTATCTGCTCAAGGACGGCGTGGTGATCCACGAATACTGCCAGCGCCCGCTGCACGGCAAGGTGGCGCTGGTGGACGACGACTGGAGCACGGTGGGTTCGAGCAACCTCGACCCGTTAAGCCTGGCGCTGAACCTGGAAGCCAACGTGCTGATTCGCGACCGCGCATTCAATCAGCAGCTGTACGACAGCCTGGAAACCCTCAGCAAAAACCACTGCCAGGTCATCCAGGCAAAGCACAAGCCGCGCCTGTGGCTGTGGCGCCTGACCGTCGGCTTCCTGGTGTTCCATGTGATGCGCCACTTCCCGGCGCTGACCGGCTGGCTGCCAGCGCACAAACCCCGCTTGAAACCTTTCGAGAGCCAGGCCCATGACTGACCACACAGGCTCACGCTTCAAGCGCTGGAAGAAGCCACTGACCATCGCCTTCTTCCTGCTGTTGATTGTGCTGTTCACCCTGCTTGCGCGGCGGATCGGCTGGAGCGAAGTGATCCAGACCCTGGGCGATTTCAAATGGCGCACCTTGCTGATCGCCGCCGGGCTGACCTTGTGCAGTTTTCTGGTGTACGCGTGCTTCGACCTGATCGGCCGCACCTACATCGGCCAGCCATTGCGCTGGAAGCAGATTTTGCCGGTGGGCTTTATCAGCTATGCGTTCAACCTGAACCTGAGTGCCTGGGTCGGCGGGATCGCCATGCGTTATCGGTTGTATTCGCGGCTGGGGGTGAGCACCGGCAATATCGCCAAGATCCTCGGCCTGAGCCTGGCGACCAACTGGTTCGGCTACATGGCCCTGGCCGGGGTGGTGTTCAGCAGCGGGCTGGTGACCATGCCACCGGGATGGAAGGTCAGCACGACGGCCTTGCAGGGGATTGGCGCGCTGCTGGTGCTGGTCAGCCTGGGCTACCTGGCGGCCTGTCAGTTCTCGAAGAAGCGCGCGTGGTCGATTCGCGGCATCGAGATCAACCTGCCATCGCTGCGCATGGCGTGCCTGCAATTGGCGCTGGGCGCATTGAACTGGTCGCTGATGGCGGCGGTGATTTTCACCCTGCTGCCTGCCAAGCTGGATTACCCGCTGGTGTTGGGGGTGTTGCTGATCAGTGCGATTGCCGGGGTGGTGACGCATATCCCGGCCGGGCTTGGGGTGCTCGAGGCGGTGTTTATCGGGCTGTTGCAACATGAGGCGTCGCGGGGCAGTTTGTTGGCGGGGTTGATTGCGTATCGGGCGATTTATTTTATTTGCCCGTTGCTGATTGCGTTGGTGATGTACCTGGGCGTGGAGGCGAAGGCCAAGGCGCTGCGGGTGAAGAAGACGCCAGCTTGATTGTGGGTGATTGACATACCGCCATCGGGAGCAAGCCCCCTCCCACACGTTGAATGCATTTCAAATGTGGAAGGGGCTTGCTCTCGATGGCGGTTATCGAGCCTGGATAATGCTCAACCGTTCACCCACCACCATCTCGGTAATCCAGTCCACCAGGATCGAGGTATAGGCCTGCTGCGACACCGGATCGCTCAACGAATGGTCGGCGCCATCGATGATGCGGTGCGTCAGGGAATGGGTCTGCTGACACGCCGCGCGGTAACTCATGATGGTGGCGTGGGGCACGTGGTCGTCGGTTTCCGACTCGACGATCAACACATCACCGGTAAACGCCGAACAGGCGTGCAAGGCGCGATTGGTGTCGGCATGCACCAGGGTGCTGCGGTAATCCATCAGGTCCATCTTGTTCAGGTCACGCTTGGGCTTGAGCCATTCTTCGTCGCGGTACAGCGCCGGCACGCGCAGCGCCAGCCAGCGTACCGGGCGCAATGAGGTGAGAATCGCCGCGAGGTAGCCGCCATAGCTGGTGCCCACCACCGCCACGGCCGAGGTGTCGATGGCCGGGTGGGCGAGCAGACGGTCGTAGGCCGCCAGCAGGTCGCGCAGGTTGTCTTCGCGGGTCACGCGGGCCAGCGGAATGCCGGCGCCGGCATGGCCGCGCAGGTCGAAGGTCAGGCACACGCAGCCCAGACCTGCGATGCCTTTGGCGCGTTCCAGATCGCGTTCCTGGCTGCCGCCCCAGCCGTGCACGAACAACACGCCGGGGACTTTGGATTTGGGACTGAGGAATGTCCCGCTCATGTGTTCGTCGTCTATCTCGATTGCAATGCTTTCGCTTCTAGCCGTCATAAGATTTAACCGTTACGTACTTGAGAAGAAAGTCGCTGTTTTCGGCCGGGCCGCGATACACCTCGATGGCCTGCGCCGGAAGCGGCTGGTCCTCGTAGGTTTCCACCGATGACACATGAATGGCTTTGAGGCCCGGGTGGTTGATGAAACTTTGCAGCGCCGCGACTTCCGCGCTGCTGGCCCCGCCCATGCGCCAGGATTGTTCGAGCACGCCGCTACGGCGCTGGCCGTCGCTGTCCAGGCCCTGGGCGATGTCGTAATTGCGCCGCGAGGCATAGAACCCAGGGTAGGCCTCATCGGCGGCGCTGTCGAAAACCTGGGCCTGTTCGATGGCTTCACGCACGTCGACGGGCAGGCCGAGGGCGAGCAGGTCGTCGTAGTCGCCGGGCACCACGATCAGGTCGGAGCCGCCGTACACCTCATCACCGTTTGCGTCATGCGTGAGGTATTGCTCGCCGCAGTAGCTGAACACATGGTCGCCGATATAGCTCTGGCCCACGCTGTGGGTGATCACCTCGTGCAAGTCCTGCTCAAGCACTGCGCCATCGCTGAACAATTGCTCGGCGCCGTCCCGTTTGAGCAGCGCATCGAACTCATCAAGGCTGCGAATGACTACCTGGCCGCGCCCGGCGCAGGCATGCACCGGTTTCAGGCGAATCGGCCCGCTGTAGAGCAGGCGCTCAGCGGCGGCACGGGCGTCCTGCAAGGCAAATACGCTGAGGCCGTCGAGCACGACGGGCCTGACAAGTTCGCAGAACAACGGCGACCAGCCCTCCGGCGCCGTTGCATCGGGCCCGAGCAGGCCATGGCTGATGGCTTTGGTGCAGATGAAGTCGTGATCGACATAACCGCCCCACAGGTCTTCGGGGCCCTGGATGTTGAGCGCGCGGGCCTGGGCCGGACCCACCAGCGTCTGCGTGGGCAGTATGTAAAGGTCGCGGCCGGCATGGACCTTGGGATCGAAGCTGCCGGCGAACTCCAGCCCGAGTATCTGCGCCAGCCAACGGGCCAGTGCACGGTTGGTTTCCACTTCATGCTGCGGCGCGCCCTCTCTTGTGGAGTGAGCGACCACCAGTTTCCTGCGTTGAGTCGCGTTCATGCGGCCCCCTTGCTTCCTGCCAGGTATGTAAATGAGAGGTTGCAGGGATCAGGCCAAGGCGCGGTTGAGGCGCAGGGTTTTAAAATCAATCAGTTGCCGAATGGGCGATAGCAGTTGGCCTGTTTTATTTTGCACGACGCCACGTGCAGGGCGTGGCGTTCTGCACGATTCACCGCCACAAGGAGCGCGCCAATCCAGTGGGCGAAAGGCCAGGGCGCCAGCTAAGATAGCGGTCTGCTCAACTCATCACGAGGCAAAACCCATGGCCAAGCAGGCGCTCATTCTGATCGATATCCAGAACGACTACTTCCCCCAGGGCAAGTGGCCGCTCGTCGACGTGGACGCGGCGGCGGACAAGGCGGCGCAGGTGCTGCAGGCGTTTCGTCAGGCGGGCGATGCCGTGATTCACGTGCGCCATGAATTCACCGCCGAGGATGCGCCCTTCTTCACTCCAGGCTCGGAAGGCGCGCAGTTGCACCCCAAGGCACTCAACGAAGGCAGCGAGCCGGTGGTGCTTAAACATTTCGTGAATGCGTTTCGCGAAACCGATCTGCGCGCTCTGCTGGAACGACGCAGCATCACCGATGTGGTGGTGGTCGGCAGTATGAGCCATATGTGCATCGATGCGGGGGTGCGCGCAGCGGCGGACCTTGGCTACAAGGTCACGGTGATCCACGATGCCTGCGCCACGCGGGATCTTGAATTCAATGGCAAGGTCATCCCGGCGGCGCAGGTGCATGATGCATACATGGCGGCGCTGGCGTTCGGTTATGCGAGCGTGGTGTCGGCGGATGAGTACCTGAAGGCGCAGACGGCGGCCGTGTGACCGCCCTGTGAAGCGTCAGCGAGTGGCGATGATGAACAGGCGCGGAAATGGCAACAGCACGCTGCCGTCGCTCAGGGCTGGGTAGGCTTTGGTAATCCTCGTCTGGTATTCGCGTAGGAACGCGGCCTTTTCGTCATCGCTCAAAGGCGCGAGAAACGGCCGCAACCCCGAGCCCTTGAACCATTCCACTACCGCCGCGTGGTCGGCCAGCGGGTGCTGGTAGGTGGTGCGCCAAACATCCACGGTGCTGCAATGCTGGCTCAGCAACTCGTAGTAGTAGCTCGCGGGGTGACGCGGATTGTGCTTGAACGCTCCGATCTTCGCCGACCAGGGCCCCTGTGCCGCCACGTCGCGGGCCAGTTGGTGGGCAGGCTCGTCGAGGTTATCCGGCGTTTGCACCGCCAGCGTGCCGCCCGGCGTCAGATGACTGACCAGGTGCGGGTAGAGCGTGGCGTGGTCGGGCAGCCATTGCAGAGAAGCGTTGGCGAGAATCACATCGAATTGCCGCGCCGGGTTCCAGGCGCCGATATCCGCCAGCTCGAAATCAAGGTTAGGCAGGCGCTGACGGGCGTCGAGCAACATGTCATCGGAACTGTCCATGCCGGTGACCTGCGCCTGTGGATAGCGCTCGGCCAACACTTGCGTTGAGTTACCGGGGCCGCAGCCCAGGTCGACGGCGCTGTGCACGTCGACATTCGGGATGGCCGCGACCAGATCGCGGACGGGACGGGTA
Source organism: Pseudomonas sp. PvP025 (assembly GCF_017832155.1). Lineage (NCBI taxonomy): Bacteria > Pseudomonadati > Pseudomonadota > Gammaproteobacteria > Pseudomonadales > Pseudomonadaceae > Pseudomonas > Pseudomonas sp. PvP025. The sequence goes on from NZ_JAFIBJ010000001.1 coordinate 3,350,064, forward strand.
CGTTGTTGCTCGAACAAGGTGTATTGCTTGGCAGACCAGGTCATCGCGGTTTTCCTTCTGCATGGTGTAAAAACTGCACCAGTCTGCCAGAACTCATTCGCACGACGGCTGCCAATAAATGCGTCCTTTTGTTTCCCTACAGTTTGAACCGCGAAACCACCGTACGCAGTTCCCCCGCCAGCAACGACAGCTCCTGCGCCGTCGCAGCGTTGTCTTCGATGCCCTCCATCAACGTGATACTGCCGTTGCGAATTTCGGTCACGTTGCGGTTGATGTCTTCGGACACGGCGTGTTGCTGCACCGCTGCGCTGGCGATCTGCGTGTTCATGCCGACGATCTGATCAACGCCATCATTGATTGCATCCAGGCTGGTCGAGGCTTGTTGAGCAGACTCGAGACAGGCCTGCGCGCGCAACTTGCCCGACTTCATCTGCTCCACGGCCGCGGACGTCGCCAGTTGCAGCTCCTGGATAATGGTGCGGATTTCTTCGGTTGAGTTCTGCGTGCGCGAGGCCAGGGTTCGGACCTCGTCCGCCACCACCGCAAAGCCGCGGCCCTGCTCACCGGCACGGGCCGCCTCGATGGCGGCATTCAACGCCAGCAGGTTGGTTTGATCGGCGATGTTACGGATCACTTCAATAACCCCGCCGATCTGCTGGCTGTGCTGGGCCAGCGCGGAGACTTTCTGCGCGCTGCGCTCCACTTCTTCGGCCAAGGCTTCGATGGTGACGCGGGTTTCCTGCATCTTCGCAAGGCCTGCGATCGAAGACTGACTGGCATGCCCGGCGGCATGGGCGGCGCCCTCGGTGTTCTGCGCCACATCGGCAACGCTGGCGGTCATCTCGTTGATGGCCGTAGCGACTTGCTCGGTTTCGCTTTGCTGCACATTCATCGAGCGTTTGGCCACGTCGATAGACACGCCCATGCGCGCGGCCGCCTCGGACACCGATTGCGAACTGCGCTCAACCTGCGCCAGCGACGCACTGAAGGCCTGCACCATCGCGTTGAGAGCGTTGCCCACGTCGGCCATTTCATCGTTGCCGCGCACCGGAATGCGCGTGCTCAGGTCGCCCTGGGCAATCAGCTGCGTGGCACTCAACACATCGTTGAGGGTGCGCCGCATGGCGCTGTAGATGCCGCTGAAGGCGTAGACCAGCAACAGGCCAAGCCCGGCCAGCATGCCGAGGATGAGCAGGCGCTCTGCGCTTTTTTCCTGGACACGGCGTTCGAGTGTCTTCAGCAGTGCGTCTTGCAGGGTGTCCTGCGCCTTGTACAACTCGGCGACTACCGCGTTGCCCTTGGCCGGCAGGTTCTGCACGCCACTGATGGTGTCGGTGGTGGAGCCAATCATCAGATCAAGATCGGCGCGAAAACCCTCCAGGCTCGCAAAGGCACTGGTAATCGGTGCCTGAATGCGATCGGCCAGGGCCGGCTCGCGACGACGCAAAAGGTCCAGGCTCTGCTGGAGCTCCTTGTGGATCATCACCTCGTTCTTGAGCATCGCCCTGATCACGCCACGCGTGCCCGGGCTCAATACCTGCCCCTCATGCAGCCCACTGACCAGACCGCGCAATTGGCCGACGATATTGATCTGGCGCGGCAACCGCAAGGTGCTCTGGTCGATCATGAACAGCGAGGCAAAGTCTTCATCGAGCACCATGCCCGAGGTGGCCGATACGTAATAAACGAAGTTCAGGGTTTCGGTGAGTTGATCGTTCCACTCGTCGAAGGTAGTGCTCGGGTTGGCGTCGCCCTTGGCCAGCTCAATCAGGCGCTGCGCCCCGGCACGCAGGCGCTGCACGCGGTCACCGGTTTCGAGCTGGGCGTTGAACTGGCGGTCGGTGGTGGCCAGTTTAGAAAATGCGTCTTCCAGCTTTGCCTGGTTGGCGGAAAGATCGGGCTGCGCGCTCTTGTCACCGCTGAGCAGGCGGTTGGTGAGTGCGCGTTGCAACATCGACAAGCGCAGCACAGGGGTCACGTCCAACAGATAGCGTTGGCCCGATTGTTCGGAGCGGATGACTTCTAGACTGTCGTTGATCTGGTGGACGATACGGGAGCCAAGCAGCACCAGAGGGATCAGGACGATGATTGCCAGCACGCCGAATTTGGTGGGGAAACGTAAACGGCTGGCCAGGTGTACGGCAGGAGCAAGGATATTCATACAGTTCTCACAGCCCGCAATGGGACAGTTTGTGGAAGGTTTATAGGTGAGAACTGTCCGTTTTCTCTCAAATGCCTGGCTCTGTCTGGCACATTTGGCTAATCACGCTGTGCATGTAACTAATCGTTTCATGCTCGGTGTCGGCATTGAGATTGAGAACTTTAAGAAAAGTTGTACATTTTTTTATATTTGTACAACTCTGGAACGCTTGAAGAAAAGTGATGTCGCGTTGATATCAACGCTGTGTGACGATTTTGTGCAGGAGAATGGCGGCGAGCGTTGCGACTATTTGAGCGCATACGAAAACGCCCCTGGGATTTTGCAATCCGCAGGGGCGTTGGGATCAGCTGAGCGCCGGGTGCCAGCGCGGGCGTCGATCAGAACGGAATATCGTCATCAAAGCTGTCGAAATCCGGAGCCGGCTGTGGCGCGGCCTGTTGTGGCGCTGGACGCGACTCACGCTGTGGCTGCTGGCTTGGCTGTGGACGCGACTGCTGTGGACGCGGTGCCGAGTTGGACATGCCGCCCTGGCCCTGTTGGTCGCCCTGTGGACGGCCGCCCAGCAGTTGCATGGTGCCTTGCATGTCGACCACGATTTCAGTGGTGTAACGCTTGATACCGTCCTTTTCCCACTCGCGGGTCTGCAGTTTGCCTTCGATGTAGACCTGCGAACCTTTGCGCAGGTATTCACCGGCGATTTCGGCAACCTTGCCGAACATCGACACACGGTGCCATTCGGTTTTCTCGACCTTCTGGCCGGTCTGCTTGTCGGTCCACTGTTCGCTGGTCGCCAGACTCAGGTTGGTCACGGCGTTACCGTTAGGCAGGTAGCGAACTTCGGGATCCTGGCCGCATGTACCGACCAATATGACTTTGTTAACCCCACGGGCCATAACGTTCTCCTAGGCTGGGCGCGCTGTCGGCACTGGGTTGACCAGTTGCTCGAGCGTCGCGCGATCCAATAATTCGGTGTCCAATTTAATGTAAATGGCCGCCTCTTCAGCGACCACTACTGCATCCGTTACTCCAACGACGGCCTTCAGGCGCTCTGCCAGACCGGCTTCGCGCATCGCCTCGGGCGACAGCGGTAAACGCAGACTGGTGACGTAGGGAGGTTCGCGCATGGTAACAGCAAAGGCCAGCCAAAGTGCAGCCAGCCCGGCGCATCCGAGGAACACAACCGACAGACCGCCATGCTGGAACATCCAGCCGCCCATGATGCCGCCCAACGCGGAACCGAGGAACTGGCTGGTGGAATACACCCCCATCGCCGTGCCCTTGCCTCCGGCCGGTGAAACCTTACTAATCAGCGAAGGCAATGACGCCTCCAGCAGGTTGAACGCGGTGAAGAACACCACCGTGCCGCTCACCAGCGCCCGCAGGCTGTCGCCGAACTGCCAGAAGAATAGTTCAGTGAGCATCAATGTCGCGACGGCGCCGAGCAGAACTCGTTTCATTTTGCGTTTCTTCTCGCCATAGATGATGAACGGGATCATGGCGAAGAACGAAATCAACAACGCAGTGAGATAGACCCACCAGTGCTGCTCCTTGGGCAGACCGGCTTTTTCCACCAGCGCCAGGGGCAAGGCGACGAAGCTGCACATCAGCATGGCGTGCAACACGAAGATACCTAAATCCAGGCGCAGCAGGTCCGGATGCTTGAGCGTCGGCAGCAGCGCCTTGCGCGCCACACCGGACTCACGGTGCTGCAAGGTGCCGGTAGAGCGCGGCACCATGAACGCGACGATGACAATGCCGATCAGCGCCATGCCGCCGGTGGCCAGGAACAGCCCATGCAGGCCGAACGCACTGGTCAGCAGCGGGCCGACCACCATGGCCACGGCGAACGACAGCCCGATAGTCATCCCGATCATTGCCATGGCCTTGGTGCGATGTTGTTCGCGGGTCAGGTCCGAGAGCAGCGCCATGACCGCCGCGGAAATCGCGCCAGCGCCCTGCAGGATGCGTCCGGCGATCACGCCCCAGATCGAATCGGCCTGGGCCGCGAGCACGCTGCCGAGCGCGAAGACGATCAGGCCGAGGTAGATCACGGGGCGGCGGCCGATGCGGTCGGAAATGATCCCGAACGGAATCTGAAAAATGGCCTGGGTCAGACCGTAGGCGCCAATCGCCAGGCCGATGAGTGCGGGGGTCGCTCCTGCGAGATCCATTCCATAGGTCGCCAGCACCGGCAACACCATAAACATGCCAAGCATACGGAAGGCGAACACCAGGGCCAGACCGCTTGCCGCTCGGGTCTCGCCGCTACTCATGCGTTCGCTGTGGGGATCGTGCATGGAAAAACCTCGTGTGAACCGGCGGCGATTCTACCAGTCCCATCGATTGAGAGGGTATATGCGGCGCTTTGCCGCGCAGCTTTCATGCAAGGCTGCAAGCGGCCTTTTGACAGTGTATATTCATCCAGTCTTTAGCCGTATACTCCGGCATTATTTACGCCCGCCGTGCGAGGCCATCTTGGACAAGATCCTGATTCGTGGGGCTAGAACCCACAACCTGAAGAACATTGACCTGACCCTGCCCCGGGACAAACTGATCGTCATCACCGGCCTGTCCGGCTCGGGCAAATCGTCCCTGGCGTTCGACACGCTGTATGCCGAAGGCCAGCGTCGCTACGTGGAATCGCTGTCGGCCTATGCCCGCCAGTTCCTGTCGATGATGGAAAAACCCGACGTCGACACCATTGAAGGCTTGTCGCCGGCCATTTCCATCGAACAGAAATCGACCTCCCACAACCCGCGCTCCACCGTGGGCACCATCACCGAAATCTACGACTACCTGCGTCTGCTGTACGCGCGCGTGGGTATTCCCCGCTGCCCGGATCACGACATTCCGCTGGAAGCCCAGACCGTCAGCCAGATGGTCGACCTGGTGCTGGCCCTGCCGGAAGGCGCCAAGCTGATGCTGCTGGCGCCGGTGATTCGCGAGCGCAAGGGTGAACACCTTTCTGTTTTCGAAGAGCTGCGTGCCCAGGGTTTCGTGCGCGCGCGGATCAACGGCAAGCTCTATGAGCTGGACGAAGCGCCGAAGCTCGACAAGCAGAAGAAGCACTCCATCGATGTGGTGGTCGACCGCTTCAAGGTGCGCGCTGACCTGCAGCAGCGCCTGGCAGAGTCTTTTGAGACCGCACTGAAGCTGGCGGACGGTATCGCCCTGGTGGCGCCGATGGACGACGAGCCGGGCGAAGAGATCATCTTCTCCGCACGCTTCGCCTGCCCGGTCTGCGGGCATGCCATCAGCGAGCTGGAACCCAAGTTGTTTTCCTTCAACAACCCGGCCGGCGCCTGCCCGACCTGTGACGGCCTGGGGGTGAAGCAGTTCTTCGACATCAAGCGCCTGGTCAATGGGGAACTGACACTGGCCGAGGGGGCGATACGCGGCTGGGACCGGCGCAACGTCTATTACTTCCAGATGCTTGGCTCGTTGGCGTCTCACTACAAGTTCAGCCTTGAAGTGCCCTTCAACCAGCTGCCGGCAGAGCAGCAGAAGGTCATCCTCACCGGCAGCGGCTCGCAGAACGTCGATTTCAAATACCTCAACGACCGAGGCGATATCGTCAAGCGCTCACACCCGTTCGAGGGCATCGTACCGAACCTGGAACGTCGCTACCGTGAGACTGAATCGGCGAGCGTGCGTGAAGAGCTGGCGAAGTTCCTCAGCACCCAGCCGTGCCCGGACTGCCGTGGCACTCGCCTGCGCCGCGAAGCGCGGCACGTATGGGTGGGTGAAAAGACCTTGCCGGCGGTGACCGGTCTGCCGATCGGTGATGCCTGCGAATACTTTGGCGGACTCAAGCTGACCGGCCGCCGTGGGGAAATTGCCGACAAGATCCTCAAGGAAATCCGCGAGCGCCTGCAGTTTCTGGTCAACGTTGGGCTCGATTACCTGTCGCTGGATCGCAGCGCCGACACGCTGTCGGGCGGTGAGGCACAGCGGATCCGCTTGGCCAGTCAGATTGGCGCGGGCCTGGTCGGCGTGTTGTACATTCTTGATGAGCCATCCATTGGCTTGCACCAGCGCGACAACGACCGTCTGCTGGGAACGTTGAAACACCTGCGCGATATCGGCAATACCGTGATCGTGGTAGAGCACGATGAAGACGCGATTCGTCTGGCGGACTATGTGGTCGATATCGGCCCGGGGGCCGGCGTGCATGGCGGGCACATTGTCGCCGAAGGCACACCTGCCGAAGTCATGGCTCACCCGGACTCGCTGACCGGCAAGTACCTGTCTGGCCGCGTGAAGATCCAGGTACCGGCCAAGCGTACGCCGCGTAACAAGAAGATGGCGCTGCACCTCAAGGGGGCGCGTGGCAACAACTTGCGCAATGTCGACCTGGAAATCCCGCTGGGCCTGCTGACCTGCGTTACCGGCGTGTCCGGCTCGGGCAAGTCTACGCTGATCAATAACACGCTGTTTCCGCTAAGCGCGACGGCCCTCAATGGCGCGACCACGCTGGAAGCCGCAGCGCATGACAGCATCAAGGGCCTGGAGCATCTGGACAAGGTAGTCGATATCGACCAAAGCCCGATTGGCCGTACGCCGCGCTCCAATCCAGCCACCTATACCGGGTTGTTCACGCCGATTCGCGAATTGTTCGCCGGCGTGCCGGAATCCCGTTCGCGGGGCTATGGGCCTGGGCGTTTCTCGTTCAACGTCAAGGGCGGTCGCTGCGAGGCTTGCCAGGGCGATGGTCTGATCAAGGTGGAGATGCACTTCCTGCCGGACATCTACGTGCCGTGCGATGTGTGCAAGAGCAAGCGTTATAACCGCGAAACCCTTGAGGTGAAGTACAAGGGCAAGAACATCCATGAAACTCTGGAAATGACGATCGAGGAAGCGCGGGAGTTCTTCGACGCGGTTCCGGCGCTGGCGCGCAAGCTGCAGACGCTGATGGATGTGGGTTTGTCGTACATCAAGCTAGGCCAGTCGGCGACCACGCTGTCTGGTGGCGAGGCGCAGCGGGTGAAGCTGTCTCGCGAGCTGTCCAAGCGCGACACGGGTAAAACCTTGTATATCCTCGATGAGCCCACCACAGGCCTGCACTTTGCGGATATCCAGCAGTTGCTGGATGTGTTGCACCGCTTGCGCGATCACGGCAACACGGTGGTGGTGATTGAGCACAACCTCGATGTGATCAAGACCGCAGACTGGCTGGTGGACCTGGGGCCGGAAGGCGGCTCCAAGGGGGGTCAGATTATTGCGGTGGGTACGCCGGAGCAAGTCTCCGAGATGTCGCAATCACACACCGGTTACTACTTGAAACCGTTGTTGGCGCGCGACAGGGCCTGATGGATCGGCCAATAAAAAGCCCCTGTCACCTCATCGGTGTCAGGGGCTTTTTACCGTCTGAAGTCAGAACTGCGATTGCAGGTAATTTTCCAGACCAATCAGCTTGATCAGGCCCAGCTGCTTTTCGAGCCAGTAAGTGTGATCTTCTTCGGTGTCATTCAACTGCACCCGCAGGATTTCCCGGGTGACATAGTCGTTGTGCTGCTCGCACAGTTCGATGCCTTTGCAGAGCGCGGCACGCACCTTGTACTCAAGGCGCAAATCGGCGGCGAGCATGTCAGGCACCGTGGTACCCACGTCCAGGTCGTCAGGACGCATGCGTGGCGTGCCTTCGAGCATCAGAATGCGACGCATCAAAGCGTCGGCGTGCTGTGCCTCTTCTTCCATTTCGTGATTGATACGTTCGTAGAGCTCGGTAAAGCCCCAGTCTTCGTACATGCGCGAGTGGATGAAGTATTGGTCACGAGCTGCCAGTTCGCCCGTCAGCAACGTGTTGAGGTAATCGATTACGTCGGGGTGACCTTGCATCGCCCTACATCTCCCTGCTTGAAAGTCTGTAGTTTGAACCATGCTGACGTTTTGGTCACGGGACCAACGGCAGAAAAGTGAAGATTTCCTGAGAAAAGTGGCTGAAATAACGCAAAAACCGCCCAAATGAGGGCGGTTCTGCTTATCGTTTAGAGTTAGTTAAGCGATACACCCAGTGCGGTTGCGATTGCTTCTCCATAAGCAGGATCTGCCTTGTAGAAGTGCTGCAACTGACGCTGAACCACATCACTGGATACACCCGCCATTGCACCGGCGATGTTGCTGGTAAGCAGCGCTCTCTGATCGTCGCTCATCAGGCGGAACAATGCACCGGCGTGGCTGTAGTAATCGGTGTCTTCGCGGTGATCGTGGCGATCAGCTGTACCGTTCAGTGCCAGAGCAGGCTCAGCGTACTGCGGCGCTTGTTTGGGAGCATCGGCGTAGCTGTTGGGCTCGTAGTTGGGTGCCGAGCCACCGTTGCTGCCAAACGCCATTGAGCCGTCGCGCTGATAGCTGTTCACCTGATTGCGTGGAGCATTCACCGGCAACTGCTGGTGATTGGTACCGACACGGTAGCGATGAGCATCGGCATAAGCGAAGACGCGACCTTGCAGCATGCGGTCTGGGGACAACCCCACACCTGGCACCATGTTGCTTGGGCCGAAGGCGGCCTGCTCTACTTCAGCGAAGTAGTTCTGCGGGTTGCGGTTGAGTTCCAGCTCGCCGACTTCGATCAGCGGGAATTCCTTTTGCGACCAAGTCTTGGTCACGTCGAAAGGGTTCTCGTAGTGAGCGTTGGCCTGGGCCTCAGTCATGATCTGAATGCAGACGCGCCATTTCGGGAAATCACCGCGTTCGATTGCGCCAAACAGGTCGCGCTGGGCGTAATCAGGGTCGGTGCCCGCCAGGCGAGCAGCTTCAGCCGGCGCCAGGTTTTTGATGCCCTGTTGGGTTTTGTAATGCCACTTGACCCAGTGACGCTCGCCCCGGGCGTTGATCAGGCTGTAAGTATGGCTGCCGAAGCCGTGCATGTGACGGTAGCCGTCCGGGATACCACGGTCGGAAAACAGAATGGTGACTTGGTGCAGCGCCTCGGGGGAGTGCGACCAAAAGTCCCACATCATCTGGGCGCTTTTCAAGTTGCTCTGCGGCAGACGTTTTTGAGTGTGGATAAAATCCGGGAATTTCAGCGGGTCACGGATGAAGAACACGGGCGTGTTATTGCCCACAATGTCCCAGTTACCTTCTTCGGTGTAGAACTTCAAGGCAAAACCGCGCGGATCACGCTCGGTATCCGCAGAACCACGTTCACCCCCCACAGTAGAGAATCGCAGGAACGTAGGCGTTTGCTTGCCGACCGATTCGAACAGCTTGGCGCTGGTGTATTGAGTGATGTCCTGGGTAACGGTGAACGTGCCGTACGCGCCCGAACCCTTGGCGTGGACGCGACGTTCAGGGATGTTCTCGCGATTGAAGTGAGCGAGTTTTTCGATCAGGTGAAAATCATCGAGCAGCAACGGACCACGTGGCCCCGCCGAGCGGGAATTCTGGTTATCCGCGACGGGCGCGCCGCTGGCGGTGGTAAGGATTTTGTTCTGGCTCATGCTCAATCTTCCTCAGGTCAGTCATGGAACTGCCGGCTAATCGGCTTGGAAGGAGTATCGACCATCAAGATGACACCATCAAATTCATTAAATCATGGTCTTTGATAGAAAATAACTAACGCGTCACAGCACAAATAGATATCGGCTTGTAAGCGCGGCAGTCTGATGAGGATAGTGGGTTTATTTACGCCCACAAAAAACCGGGCACTAGGCCCGGTTCTTCGATACAGCTTGTCGTCTTACTCGGCGCTTACAGCTTCGCCGGCAGTAGCACGATCAACCAACTCGACATACGCCATAGGCGCGTTGTCGCCAGCGCGGAAACCGCACTTGAGGATGCGCAGGTAGCCACCCTCACGGGTAGCATAACGCTTGCCCAGGTCGTTGAAGAGCTTACCAACGATAGCTTTCGAGCGAGTACGGTCGAAAGCCAGACGGCGGTTAGCCAGGCTGTCTGTCTTGGCCAAAGTGATCAGCGGCTCAGCAACGCGACGCAGTTCTTTAGCTTTCGGCAGTGTAGTTTTGATCAGCTCGTGCTCGAACAGCGACACCGCCATGTTTTGAAACATGGCCTTGCGGTGCGAGCTGGTACGGCTCAGGTGACGACCACTTTTACGATGACGCATGGTTCATTCCTTACCAAACTCACGTTCGGTGATTACGACGATCAGGCAGTCGCCTTGTCGTCCTTCTTAAGACTTGCAGGCGGCCAGTTGTCGAGGCGCATGCCGAGGGACAGACCGCGGGAGGCCAGAACGTCCTTGATTTCAGTCAAGGATTTCTTGCCCAGGTTCGGAGTCTTCAACAGTTCTACTTCGGTACGCTGAATCAGGTCGCCGATGTAGTAAATGTTTTCCGCCTTAAGGCAGTTAGCCGAACGTACAGTCAGTTCCAGATCGTCAACCGGGCGAAGCAGGATCGGATCGATCTCGTCTTCCTGCTCGATTACCACTGGTTCGCTGTCACCTTTGAGGTCGACGAACGCAGCCAACTGCTGTTGCAGAATGGTTGCAGCGCGGCGGATAGCCTCTTCAGGATCCAGAGTACCGTTGGTTTCCAGATCAATAACCAGCTTGTCCAGGTTAGTACGCTGCTCGACACGGGCGTTTTCCACCACGTATGCGATACGGCGAACCGGGCTGAACGAAGAGTCAAGCTGCAAGCGACCAATGCTGCGGCTTTCATCTTCATCGCTCTGACGCGAGTCGGCCGGTTCATAACCACGACCACGAGCTACAGTGAGCTTCATGTTCAGGGCGCCGTTAGACGCCAGGTTAGCGATTACGTGATCGGGGTTAACGATCTCGACATCATGATCCAGCTGAATATCGGCAGCGGTAACCACCCCCGAACCCTTCTTCGACAAGGTCAGCGTAACTTCGTCACGACCGTGCAGCTTGATAGCCAGACCTTTAAGGTTCAACAGGATTTCAATTACGTCTTCCTGTACACCTTCGATGGCGCTGTACTCGTGGAGCACACCGTCAATCTCGGCCTCGACTACTGCACAGCCGGGCATTGAGGACAACAGGATGCGTCGCAGCGCGTTGCCCAGGGTGTGGCCAAAACCACGCTCGAGAGGCTCGAGAGTGATCTTGGCGCGGGTTGGACTGACAACCTGCACATCAATGTGGCGGGGTGTCAGGAACTCATTTACCGAAATCTGCATGGATGCACCTATTTTCTAGCCCTTACTTGGAGTAGAGCTCGACAATCAGGCTTTCGTTGATGTCGGCGGACAGATCACTGCGAGCAGGAACGTTCTTGAAAACGCCCGACTTCTTCTCAGTGTCTACTTCTACCCATTCTACGCGGCCACGTTGGGCACACAGATCGAGAGCTTGGACAATGCGAAGTTGGTTTTTTGCTTTCTCGCGAATCGCGACCACGTCACCAGCACGAACCTGGTAAGACGGTACGTTAACGGTTTGGCCGTTTACGCTGACGGATTTGTGCGATACCAGCTGACGGGATTCGGCGCGAGTCGAACCAAAGCCCATACGGTATACAACGTTGTCCAGACGGCATTCGAGCAGTTGCAGCAGGTTTTCACCGGTTGCACCTTTCTTGCCAGCAGCTTCTTTGTAGTAGCCGCTGAACTGACGCTCGAGAACGCCGTAGATACGACGTACCTTCTGCTTTTCACGCAGTTGGGTGCCGTAGTCGGATTGGCGACCGCGGCGTTGGCCGTGGATACCAGGTGCTGCTTCAATGTTGCACTTCGATTCGATCGCGCGCACGCCGCTCTTCAGAAAGAGATCGGTGCCTTCACGACGAGCGAGTTTGCATTTTGGACCAATGTAACGAGCCATTCTTTACAATCTCCTGGATTACACGCGGCGCTTCTTCGGCGGACGGCACCCGTTGTGCGGGATTGGCGTCACGTCGGTGATGCTGGCGATCTTATAGCCACAGCCGTTCAAAGCACGGACAGCAGACTCACGACCTGGACCTGGACCCTTGACGTTAACGTCGAGGTTTTTCAGGCCATATTCCAGCGCAGCTTGACCAGCACGTTCAGCAGCTACTTGAGCAGCAAACGGGGTGGACTTGCGGGAACCGCGGAAACCCGAACCACCGGAGGTAGCCCAAGAAAGCGCGTTACCTTGACGGTCGGTGATGGTCACGATTGTGTTGTTAAAAGATGCATGGATGTGGGCGATGCCATCAACCACTGTCTTTTTAACTTTTTTACGAGGACGAGCAGCAGGTTTTGCCATGATAATTTTCCTGTCGATTCGCGTGGGCGATTACTTGCGGATCGGCTTACGCGGACCTTTACGGGTACGCGCGTTAGTCTTGGTACGCTGACCGCGCACTGGAAGACCACGACGATGACGCAGACCACGGTAGCAACCGAGGTCCATCAAACGCTTGATTTTCATGTTGATTTCGCGACGCAGGTCACCTTCAGTGGTGAACTTCGCCACTTCGCCACGCAACAGCTCAATCTGCTCGTCGCTCAGATCCTTGATCTTTGCGGCTGGGTTTACCCCAGTATCTGCGCAAATTTTCTGCGCAGTAGTGCGACCAACACCATAGATGTAGGTCAGCGAGATAACAGTGTGCTTGTTATCTGGAATGTTAACGCCTGCAATACGGGCCATTCAGTGGGACTCCAATTGACAGCTACCTACGCCCCGGAAGCCAAGAAATAGGGCGCGAGATAATATCGCTGTAATAACAAATAATCAACCCGGCAGCGCACTAGCTGCCGGGCTTCAAGCGGATCACACTCAGCCTTGGCGCTGTTTGTGACGCGGTTCCGCGCTGCAAATTACTCGAACAACACCTTCGCGGCGAATAATCTTGCAGTTACGGCACAGCTTTTTCACCGATGCACGAACTTTCATCACCAACTCCTCGAACCTTATGGGGTACTCAGCGCAACATGCCGCTGCCGTAGCCCTTCAGGTTGGCTTTCTTCATCAGGGATTCGTACTGGTGCGAAACGAGGTGCGATTGTACTTGGGACATGAAGTCCATCACAACCACGACCACGATCAGCAACGAGGTCCCGCCAAGGTAGAACGGAACGTTTGCTGCAACCACCAGAAACTGGGGCAACAGGCACACGGCCGTCATATATAGAGCACCGAACAGGGTCAAGCGAGTCAAAACGCCATCAATGTAGCGTGCAGACTGCTCACCTGGACGGATGCCCGGAATAAAGGCACCGGACTTCTTCAGGTTTTCCGCTACGTCTTTCGGATTGAACATCAACGCCGTATAGAAGAAGCAGAAGAAAATAATCCCTGCACTAAACAGCAGAATATTCAACGGCTGACCAGGAGCGATCGACTGAGAGAGGTCCTGCAGCCAGCCCATATTTTCGGACTGACCAAACCAGGTACCCAACGAAGCCGGAAACAGCAAAATGCTGCTCGCGAAAATTGCCGGGATAACACCGGCCATATTCACTTTCAGCGGCAAGTGGCTTGTCTGCGCAGCAAAGACCTTGCGGCCCTGCTGACGCTTGGCGTAGTGAACAGCAATACGACGCTGGCCACGCTCAATGAACACCACAAAACCGATAATCGCTACTGCCAGCAAACCGATGGCAACCAAGGCAAAGATATTGATATCACCCTGACGTGCAGACTCGAAAGACTGCCCGATTGCTCTCGGAAGACCGGCGACGATACCTGCGAAAATCAACATCGAGATACCGTTACCAACACCACGCTCAGTAATCTGCTCACCCAGCCACATCATGAACATCGCACCAGCCACAAAAGTGGATACCGCGACGAAATGGAAGCCAAAGTCACCAGTGAACGCAACGCCCTGCCCTGCCAGGCCAACGGACATGCCGATAGCTTGAACAAGGGCGAGGACGACAGTGCCGTAGCGGGTGTACTGGCTAATCTTGCGACGACCAGCTTCACCTTCCTTCTTCAACTGCTCCAGTTGCGGGCTGACGGCGGTCATCAGTTGCATGATGATCGATGCCGAAATGTACGGCATGATCCCCAGTGCAAAGATGCTCATCCGTTCCAGCGCGCCGCCGGAAAACATGTTGAACAAGCTAAGAATGGTCCCCTCATTCTGTCGAAACAGGTCTGCGAGTCGGTCCGGGTTGATACCTGGAACCGGGATGTGTGCGCCTATTCGGTAGACGATAATCGCCAGGAACAGAAAACGCAGACGAGCCCAAAGTTCAGACATACCGCCTTTGCCGAGCGCTGAGAGAGCACCTTGCTTAGCCATTTATTCCTCGAACTTGCCGCCAGCTGCTTCGATAGCCGAACGCGCACCTTTGGTGGCGCCGATTCCCTTGCCGATAGTGACAGCGCGAGTCACTTCACCGGACAGCATGATTTTCACACGCTGTACGTTGACGTTGATCACGTTGGCATCTTTCAGGGTCTGCACAGTAACGATGTCGCCTTCCACTTTAGCCAGCTCGGACAGACGCACTTCTGCGCGGTCCATGGCTTTCAGGGAAACGAAACCGAACTTGGGCAGGCGACGATGCAGCGGCTGTTGACCGCCTTCAAAGCCTGGAGCGATGGTGCCACCGGAGCGGGAGGTTTGACCCTTGTGGCCACGGCCACCAGTCTTACCCAAACCGCTACCGATACCACGGCCCGGACGATGCTTTTCGCGACGGGAACCCGGCGCTGGACTCAGATCATTGAGTTTCATCGATTAACCCTCTACACGCAGCATGTAGTAAGCCTTGTTGATCATCCCGCGATTCTCGGGAGTATCCTGGACTTCTACAGTGTGACCGATGCGACGCAGACCCAAACCCTTAACGCACAGTTTGTGGTTAGGAATGCGGCCGGTCATGCTTTTGATCAGCGTTACTTTAACGGTAGCCATGATCAGAAGATCTCCTTGACGGTCAAGCCACGCTTGGCGGCAATGGACTCAGGAGATTGCATGGCTTTCAGACCCTTGAAAGTGGCGTGAACCACGTTTACCGGGTTAGTCGAGCCGTAGCACTTGGCCAGAACGTTCTGAACGCCAGCAACTTCGAGGACAGCACGCATAGCGCCGCCAGCGATGATACCGGTACCTTCAGAAGCAGGCTGCATGTACACCTTCGAAGCGCCATGGGCGGACTTCATTGCGTATTGCAGCGTGGTGCCGTTCAGATCAACTTGGATCATGTTGCGACGAGCAGCTTCCATTGCCTTCTGGATCGCAGCAGGCACTTCACGTGACTTGCCACGGCCGAAGCCAACACGCCCTTTACCATCACCCACCACGGTCAACGCGGTGAAAGTGAAGATACGGCCGCCTTTAACGGTTTTGGCTACGCGGTTAACTTGAACCAGCTTCTCAATGTAGCCTTCGTCGCGCTTTTGGTCGTTATTTGACATAACTTAGAACTCCAGCCCAGCTTCACGAGCAGCATCAGCCAGCGCTTTAACGCGGCCGTGGTACTTGAAGCCAGAGCGGTCGAAAGCCACTTGCGAGACGCCAGCGGCCTTAGCACGCGTAGCGACCAGCTGGCCAACCTTTGTGGCCGCGTCGATGTTGCCGGTGGCACCATCACGCAGTTCTTTATCCAAAGTCGAGGCGCTTGCCAGGACCTGGTTGCCGTCGGCCGAGATGACCTGGGCGTAGATGTGCTGCGACGAGCGATACACGCAGAGACGCACGACTTCGAGTTCGTGCATTTTCAGGCGTGCTTTGCGAGCGCGACGCAGTCGAGTAACTTTTTTGTCGGTCATTTGCTATGCCCTACTTCTTCTTGGCTTCTTTACGACGGACGACTTCGTCCGCGTAGCGCACACCTTTGCCTTTGTACGGCTCTGGTGGACGGAAGTCGCGGATCTCAGCGGCCACCTGACCTACCAGCTGCTTATCGATACCCTTGATCAGGATATCGGTTTGGCTAGGGGTCTCAGCGGTGATGCCTTCCGGCAGTTCGTAATCCACTGGGTGCGAGAAGCCAAGGGCCAGGTTCAAAACCGTGCCTTTTGCTTGCGCTTTGTAACCAACACCGACCAGCTGGAGCTTGCGCTCGAAGCCTTGGCTTACGCCTTGGACCATGTTATTTACCAACGCACGCGTGGTACCGGCCATTGCGCGAGTTTGTTGATCGCCATTGCGAGCAGCGAAACGCAACTCACCAGCTTCTTCAACGATCTCAACGGACGAATGGATGTTCAGTTCAAGAGTGCCCTTGGCACCCTTCACCGAAAGCTGTTGGCCTGCGAATTTGACTTCGACACCGGCTGGCAGCTTAACGGGGTTCTTAGCGACGCGAGACATGCTTATCCCCCCTTAGAACACAGTGCAAAGAACTTCGCCGCCGACACCGGCAGCGCGCGCAGCACGATCCGTCATCACACCTTTGTTGGTGGAGACGATAGACACGCCCAGACCGCCACGAACTTTCGGCAGATCTTCAGCGGACTTGTACTGACGCAGGCCTGGACGGCTAACGCGCTTCACTTCCTCGATGACCGAACGGCCTTCGAAGTACTTCAGCTCGATGGACAGCAGTGGCTTGATTTCGCTGCTGATCTGATAACCCGCAATGTAGCCTTCGTCTTTCAGGACTTTGGCAACAGCTACCTTCAACTTGGAAGATGGCATGCTTACGACGGACTTTTCAGCCATCTGGGCATTACGGATACGAGTTAGCATGTCCGCTAACGGGTCCTGCATACTCATGGGCTAGACGCTCCTAATACAAAAAAATTAGCCTTGCGGCTACATATGTCGCCGAGAATCTCCGGCCATAAAAAACACGGGCTCAGGCGAGCCGCGTATTTTAGACACACTCCGGAAATGAAACAAGCCCCAAAAGGGGCTTGTTCCAGATTCAAGGCCACCGGCGGTCAGTATCTTGCGATAAAGGACGCCGGGACGCTGAACGTACTTACCAGCTGGCTTTAACCAGACCTGGTACGTCACCACGCATTGCCGCTTCACGCAGTTTGTTACGGCCGAGGCCGAACTTGCGGTAAACGCCGTGCGGACGACCAGTCAGGCGGCAGCGGTTACGCATGCGCGAAGCGCTTGCGTCACGTGGCTGCTTCTGCAGAGCTACTGTCGCTTCCCAACGTGCTTCTGGACTTGCGTTCAGATCCACGATGATTGCTTTCAGTGCTGCACGCTTCTTGGCGTACTTGGCAACCGTGAGCTGACGTTTCAGCTCGCGGTTTTTCATGCTCATCTTGGCCATGGTCCTACTCCAATCAGTTGCGGAACGGGAATTTGAAAGCACGCAGCAGGGCGCGACCTTCATCATCGTTCTTGGCAGTGGTGGTCAGGGTGATGTCCAGACCGCGGAGAGCATCGATCTTGTCGTAGTCGATTTCCGGGAAGATGATCTGCTCTTTCACGCCCATGCTGTAGTTACCACGACCATCGAAGGACTTGGCATTCAGGCCGCGGAAGTCGCGAACCCGAGGCAGGGAGATCGACAGCAGACGATCCAGGAATTCATACATACGCTCACGGCGCAGAGTCACTTTGACGCCGATCGGCCAACCTTCACGGACTTTAAAGCCAGCGATGGATTTCCGAGCGTAAGTCACAACGACTTTCTGACCGGTGATCTTTTCCAGGTCAGCAACAGCGTGCTCGATGACTTTTTTGTCACCGACCGCTTCGCCCAGACCCATGTTCAGGGTGATTTTGGTAACGCGTGGAACTTCCATCACGTTCGAAAGCTTAAGTTCTTCCTTAAGTTTCGGTGCGATTTCTTTCCAGTAAATCTCTTTTAGTCGTGCCATGGTCTTCTACCTAGCAGTGTTCAAGCATCAACCGCTTTTTGGGTCGACTTGAAGACACGAATTTTCTTGCCGTCTTCTACTTTGAAACCAACGCGGTCAGCCTTGTTGGTTTCGCCGTTGAAAATGGCGACGTTAGAAGCGTCCAGTGGAGCTTCTTTTTCGACGATACCGCCTTGCACGCCCGACATCGGGTTTGGCTTGGTATGACGCTTGACCAGGTTCAGACCGCCGATAACCAGACGGTTATTAGCGAGAACCTTGAGCACCTTACCGCGCTTACCTTTGTCTTTGCCGGCGATCACGATGATCTCGTCGTCACGACGAATCTTTTGCATGTCGGATCTCCTTACAGCACTTCTGGGGCGAGCGAGACGATCTTCATGAACTTCTCAGTACGAAGTTCACGGGTCACTGGCCCAAAGATACGGGTGCCGATCGGCTCTTGCTTGTTGTTCAAAAGAACAGCAGCGTTGCCATCAAAGCGGATAATGGAGCCATCAGCACGACGTACGCCGTGACGAGTGCGGACTACAACAGCAGTCATCACTTGGCCTTTTTTCACTTTACCGCGAGGAATTGCTTCCTTGACGGTAACCTTGATGATGTCACCGATACCAGCGTAACGACGATGGGAGCCACCCAGCACCTTGATGCACATAACACGGCGAGCGCCGCTGTTATCGGCCACATCGAGCATGGATTGAGTCTGAATCATATAATTTCTCCGACCCCTAGTCCTTAGACTTCCACAGCGCGTTCGAGAACATCAACCAGTGCCCAAGACTTGGTCTTGGCCAGCGGACGAGTTTCACGAATAGTGACTTTGTCGCCGATGTGGCACTGATTGGTTTCGTCGTGCGCGTGCAGCTTAGTCGAACGCTTAACATATTTACCGTAGATCGGGTGCTTAACGCGACGCTCGATCAAAACGGTGATGGTTTTGTCCATCTTGTCGCTGACAACACGGCCAGTCAGCGTACGGACAGTCTTTTCGGCTTCAGCCATGATCACTTACCTGCCTGCTGGTTGAGCACAGTCTTCACGCGAGCGATGTCACGCTTAACTTGCGAGAGCAGATGAGACTGCCCCAACTGGCCAGTTGCTTTCTGCATACGCAGATTGAACTGGTCGCGCAGCAGGCCGAGCAGTTGCTCGTTCAGCTGCTGTGCGGATTTTTCACGAAGTTCATTCGCTTTCATCACATCACCGTCCGTTTAACAAAGGCGGTGGCGAGCGGCAGCTTTGCAGCAGCCAGGGCAAAAGCCTCACGCGCCAGCTCTTCAGTTACACCCTCGATTTCATACAGGACTTTGCCTGGCTGAATCTGGGCTACCCAGTATTCCACGTTACCCTTACCTTTACCCATCCGAACCTCGAGAGGCTTTTTGGAGATCGGCTTGTCCGGGAATACACGGATCCAGATCTTGCCGCCACGTTTAACGTGACGGGTCAGAGCACGACGCGCTGACTCGATCTGACGAGCGGTGAGACGACCACGAGCTACAGACTTCAGCGCGAACTCGCCGAAGCTGACTTTGCTACCGCGCTGAGCCAGACCACGGTTGTGGCCTGTCATCTGCTTGCGGAACTTCGTACGCTTTGGTTGCAACATTTGGCGTACCCCTTACTTAGCAGCTTTTTTACGAGGCGCTGGTGCTTGTGGTTTCAGTTCTTCTTGGCGACCACCAATTACTTCGCCTTTGAAGATCCAAACCTTTACACCGATCACACCATAAGTGGTGTGAGCTTCGTAGTTGGCATAGTCGATGTCGGCACGCAGGGTGTGCAGTGGCACACGACCTTCGCGATACCATTCAGTACGTGCGATTTCAGCACCGCCGAGACGACCGCTCACTTGGATTTTGATGCCTTTGGCACCAATGCGCATGGCGTTCTGTACAGCGCGCTTCATAGCGCGACGGAACATTACACGACGCTCCAGCTGCTGAGCTACGCTCTGCGCAACCAGCATACCGTCGAGCTCCGGCTTGCGGATCTCTTCGATATTGATGTGCACAGGCACACCCATTTGCTTGGTCAGGTCCTGACGCAGTTTCTCAACATCTTCACCTTTCTTCCCGATAACGATACCTGGACGAGCGGTGTGGATGGTGATACGTGCGGTTTGCGCCGGGCGATGGATATCGATACGGCTTACGGACGCGCTTTTTAGTTTGTCTTGGAGATACTCACGCACCTTCAGATCAGCGAACAAATAGTCCGCATAAGTCCGGCCGTCTGCATACCAGACGGAGGTGTGTTCCTTGACGATTCCCAGGCGAATGCCAATGGGATGTACTTTCTGACCCATCTCTTCGACTCCGTTACTTGTCAGCAACCTTGACAGTGATATGGCAAGACCGCTTGACGATGCGATCAGCACGGCCTTTGGCACGTGGCATGATTCGCTTCAGCGAACGCCCTTCGTTGACGAAAACGGTGCTGACCTTCAGGTCATCAACGTCTGCGCCTTCGTTATGCTCGGCGTTGGCTACGGCCGACTCCAGCACTTTCTTCATGATCTCGGCGGCTTTCTTACTGCTGAAAGCCAACAGGTTGAGCGCTTCGCCCACCTTCTTCCCGCGGATCTGGTCGGCGACCAAGCGGGCTTTCTGGGCGGAGATTCGAGCGCCCGACAACTTAGCGGCTACTTCCATTTCCTAACCCCTTAACGCTTGGCTTTCTTGTCTGCCACGTGCCCACGATAAGTGCGGGTACCGGCAAACTCGCCTAGTTTGTGGCCGACCATGTCTTCGTTCACGAGAACTGGGACGTGCAAGCGACCGTTGTGTACAGCGATGGTCAGACCGACCATTTGTGGCAGGATCATCGAACGACGCGACCAGGTTTTCACCGGCTTGCGATCATTCTTTTCCGCCGCCACTTCGATCTTCTTCAGTAGGTGAAGATCAATAAAAGGACCTTTTTTCAGAGAACGTGGCACTGTCGTATCCCTCTATTTACTTGCGACGACGGACGATCATTTTGTCGGTACGCTTATTACCACGAGTCTTCGCGCCCTTAGTCGGGAAGCCCCATGGCGATACCGGATGACGACCACCAGAGGTACGACCTTCACCACCACCGTGTGGGTGGTCAACCGGGTTCATGGCAACACCACGAACGGTTGGGCGAACGCCACGCCAGCGTTTGGCACCGGCTTTACCCAACGAACGCAGGCTGTGCTCGGAGTTCGAGACTTCGCCCAGGGTCGCACGGCATTCAGCCAATACTTTACGCATCTCACCAGAACGCAGACGCAGGGTCACGTAGACACCTTCACGAGCGATCAGCTGAGCCGAAGCACCAGCGGAACGAGCGATTTGCGCGCCTTTACCTGGCTTCAATTCGATGCCGTGTACGGTGCTACCAACTGGAATGTTACGCAGTTGCAGAGCGTTGCCCGGCTTGATCGGTGCCAGGGCACCTGCGATCAGCTGGTCGCCAGCACTCACGCCTTTAGGCGCGATGATGTAGCGACGCTCGCCATCTGCGTACAACAGCAGAGCGATGTGAGCAGTACGGTTTGGATCGTATTCAATGCGCTCGACAGTGGCAGAGATGCCATCTTTGTCGTTGCGACGGAAATCGACCATACGATAATGCTGCTTATGGCCACCACCGATGTGACGAGTGGTAATGCGACCATTGTTGTTACGACCACCAGTCTTCGATTTCTTCTCGAGCAGCGGTGCGTGAGGAGCGCCTTTATGCAGCTCCTGGTTGACCACCTTGACCACGAAACGGCGGCCAGGGGAAGTCGGTTTGCATTTAACGATTGCCATGATGCACCCCTTCCTTACTCAGCACTGCTGCTGAAATCGAGATCTTGGCCTGGCTGAAGGGAGATAACTGCCTTCTTCCAGTCATTACGCTTGCCCAGACCGCGAGCAGTGCGCTTGCTCTTACCCAGAACATTCAGGGTAGTAACACGCTCTACTTTCACGCTGAACAGGCTTTCGACGGCCTTCTTGATTTCCAGCTTGGTTGCGTCAGTTGCAACCTTGAAAACGAACTGGCCTTTCTTGTCAGCCAGAACCGTAGCCTTTTCGGAAACGTGCGGGCCAAGCAGAACTTTAAATACGCGTTCCTGGTTCATCCCAGCAGCTCCTCGAATTTCTTCACGGCCGACACGGTGATCAACACCTTGTCGTATGCGATCAGACTAACTGGATCGGAACCTTGCACGTCACGTACATCAACGTGTGGCAGGTTGCGAGCAGCCAGGTACAGGTTCTGATCAACAGCTTCAGACACGATCAAAACGTCGGTCAGGCTCATGTTGTTCAGTTTGCCCAGCAGATCTTTGGTTTTTGGACTTTCAACAACGAAGTCCTGAACCACGACCAGACGATCAGTACGCACGAGTTCAGCAAGGATGGAGCGCAGAGCTGCGCGGTACATCTTCTTGTTGAGCTTCTGAGAGTGATCCTGTGGACGTGCTGCGAAAGTGGTACCACCGCCACGCCAGATTGGGCTACGGATAGTACCGGCACGAGCACGGCCAGTGCCTTTCTGACGCCAAGGGCGCTTACCGCCACCACGTACGTCGGAACGGGTCTTTTGCTGCTTGCTACCTTGACGGCCGCCGGCCATGTAGGCCACGACTGCTTGGTGAACCAGCGTCTCGTTGAATTCGCCGCCAAATGTCAGTTCGGAAACTTCGATCGCTTGAGCGTCATTTACATTTAATTGCATGTCAGCTTCCCCTTAACCGCGAGCCTTGGCCGCTGGACGTACAACCAGGTTGCCGCCAGTAGCGCCAGGAACAGCACCCTTGACCAACAACAGATTGCGTTCAGCGTCGACGCGCACTACTTCGAGGGACTGCACGGTCACGCGCTCAGCGCCCATATGACCGGACATTTTTTTGCCCTTGAATACACGACCAGGAGTCTGGCACTGGCCAATAGAGCCCGGGACGCGGTGGGAAACGGAGTTACCGTGAGTGTTGTCTTGACCACGGAAATTCCAACGCTTGATCGTACCCTGGAAGCCTTTACCCTTGGACTGACCGGTTACATCAACCAGTTGACCAGCGGCGAAGATTTCAGCGTTGATCAGATCGCCAGCCTGGTAGTCGCCGTCTTCAAGACGGAACTCCATGACAGTACGACCAGCTGCAACGTTTGCTTTAGCGAAGTGACCTGCTTGAGCAGCAGTCACACGCGAAGCGCGACGCTCGCCGACAGTGACTTGCACTGCACGATAGCCATCGGTTTCTTCAGTTTTGAACTGGGTGACGCGATTCGGCTCGATCTCAATGACCGTGACCGGAATGGAGACACCTTCTTCGGTGAAAATACGGGTCATACCGCATTTACGACCGACTACACCAATAGTCATGTTGTAAACCTCATGAGTGTACGGGGCTTTCACCCGCTATGGCCGCCCATTTCAGAGCGTTACACGACTAAGACCCAAGTCTTAGCCGAGGCTGATCTGTACTTCCACACCGGCTGCCAGATCTAGCTTCATAAGTGCATCAACGGTTTTATCCGTTGGCTGGACGATGTCCAGTACGCGCTTATGAGTACGGATCTCGTACTGGTCGCGCGCGTCTTTGTTGACGTGCGGAGAGACCAGAACGGTGAACCGCTCTTTACGAGTAGGCAGTGGGATAGGACCACGCACCTGAGCCCCAGTACGTTTCGCGGTTTCCACGATTTCCTGGGTGGATTGGTCGATCAGGCGATGGTCGAAAGCCTTCAACCTGATACGAATTTTCTGATTTTGCATTGGATTTCAGACTCCGGCTGCTTTTCCCAGCGAGCGCAATACGCCCGTTAAAAGGAGGCGCAATTCTATAGACGCTCCAGATAGGTGTCAACTCAATAAAAAAGGCCCCCGCTGAGCGGGGGCCTTCTCAAACATCCGAAGCTATCTCAGAAGAGATGCTTACTCGATGATTTTAGCTACAACACCAGCACCAACAGTACGGCCGCCTTCACGAATCGCGAAGCGCAGACCGTCTTCCATTGCGATGGTCTTGATCAGGGTAACTTCCATTTGGAT
Source organism: Pseudomonas sp. PvP025 (assembly GCF_017832155.1). Classification (NCBI taxonomy): domain Bacteria; kingdom Pseudomonadati; phylum Pseudomonadota; class Gammaproteobacteria; order Pseudomonadales; family Pseudomonadaceae; genus Pseudomonas; species Pseudomonas sp. PvP025. The sequence goes on from NZ_JAFIBJ010000001.1 coordinate 3,373,883, forward strand.
GTTATCGCCTGGCATTACCATTTCAACGCCTTCTGGCAGCTGGCAGTTACCAGTCACGTCAGTAGTACGGAAGTAGAACTGTGGACGGTAGCCTTTGAAGAACGGAGTGTGACGACCGCCTTCTTCCTTGCTCAGAACATAAACTTCTGCGGTGAACTTGGTGTGCGGCTTGACCGAACCTGGCTTAACCAGAACCTGGCCACGCTCAACGTCGTCACGCTTGGTACCACGCAGCAGAACGCCGCAGTTCTCGCCAGCACGACCTTCGTCGAGCAGCTTGCGGAACATTTCAACACCTGTGCAGACGGTGTTGGTGGTGTCACGCAGACCAACGATTTCCAGTGCATCCTGAACGCGAACGATACCGCGCTCGATACGACCAGTCACAACAGTACCGCGACCGGAGATCGAGAATACGTCTTCGATTGGCATCAGGAACGGCTTGTCGGTCAGACGAACTGGTTCTGGGATGTAGCTGTCCAGAGTCTCTACCAGCTTCTTAACAGCGGTAGTGCCCATTTCGTTGTCGTCTTTGCCTTCCAGAGCCATACGAGCGGAACCGATGATGATCGGAGTGTCGTCGCCTGGGAAGTCGTAAGTGCTCAGCAGATCGCGCACTTCCATCTCAACCAGTTCCAGCAGCTCAGCGTCGTCTACCAGGTCAGCCTTGTTCAGGAAAACCACGATGTACGGAACGCCTACCTGACGGGACAGCAGGATGTGCTCACGGGTTTGTGGCATCGGACCATCAGCGGCCGAGCAAACCAGGATTGCGCCGTCCATCTGGGCAGCACCGGTGATCATGTTCTTCACATAGTCAGCGTGACCTGGGCAGTCAACGTGAGCGTAGTGACGAATCGAAGAGTTGTACTCTACGTGCGCGGTGTTGATGGTGATACCACGAGCTTTTTCTTCTGGAGCGCTGTCGATTTTATCGAAATCAACGACTGCGGAACCGAAAACTTCGGAGCAGACGCGAGTCAGAGCTGCGGTCAGAGTGGTTTTACCGTGGTCAACGTGACCGATAGTGCCAACGTTGACGTGCGGTAGGGAACGATCAAATTTTTCTTTAGCCACGACAATTAACTCCTTGCCTAAAGGACTGAATCAGCCTTGTTTTTTGGATACAGTTTCAGCGATGTGCGCCGGAGCTGTGTTGTATTTTTTGAATTCCATAGAGTAGCTTGCGCGACCCTGGGACATGGAGCGAACGTCGGTCGCATAACCGAACATCTCACCCAACGGAACCTCGGCGCGAATCACTTTGCCGGAAACCGTGTCTTCCATACCCAAGATCATGCCGCGACGACGGTTAAGGTCGCCCATGACATCACCCATATAGTCTTCAGGTGTAACAACTTCTACCGCCATGATTGGCTCAAGCAACTCACCACCGCCCTTCTGGGCCAGTTGCTTGGTTGCCATGGAAGCAGCCACCTTGAACGCCATCTCGTTGGAGTCGACGTCGTGGTAAGAACCGTCAAAAACGGTTGCTTTCAGGCCGATCAGCGGATAGCCGGCAACAACACCGTTCTTCATCTGCTCTTCGATACCCTTCTGGATAGCAGGGATGTATTCCTTAGGAACCACACCACCCACTACTTCGTTCACGAATTGCAGACCTTCCTGACCTTCGTCAGCAGGAGCAAAACGGATCCAGCAGTGACCGAACTGACCACGACCGCCGGACTGACGAACGAACTTGCCTTCGATTTCACAGTTCTTCGTGATGCGCTCACGATAGGAAACCTGAGGCTTACCGATGTTGGCTTCGACGTTGAATTCACGGCGCATCCGGTCAACCAGGATGTCCAGGTGAAGCTCGCCCATGCCGGAGATGATCGTTTGACCAGTCTCTTCATCAGTCTTGACGCGGAAAGATGGATCTTCCTGAGCAAGCTTGCCCAGAGCGATACCCATTTTTTCCTGGTCATCCTTGGTCTTGGGCTCTACGGCAACCGAAATAACCGGCTCCGGGAAGTCCATGCGAACGAGGATGATTGGCTTATCAGCGTTGCACAAGGTTTCACCAGTGGTGACGTCCTTCATGCCGATCAGGGCCGCGATGTCACCAGCGCGTACTTCCTTGATCTCTTCACGGGCGTTTGCGTGCATTTGCACCATACGACCCACGCGCTCTTTCTTGCCTTTAACCGAGTTGATCACGCCGTCGCCGGAGTTCAACACGCCCGAGTAAACACGGACGAAGGTCAAGGTACCCACGAATGGGTCAGTGGCAATTTTAAATGCCAGAGCGGAGAACGGTTCTGCGTCGTCTGCATGACGCTCCAGCTCGATAGTCTCGTCATCCGGGTCGGTACCCTTGATGGCTGGAATATCAACCGGGGCCGGCAGGTAGTCGATCACAGCATCGAGAACCAGGGGAACGCCCTTGTTCTTGAACGAAGAACCGCAAACAGCCAGGACGATTTCGCCAGCGATAGTACGCTGACGCAGAGCGGCCTTGATTTCCACGTTGGTGAGCTCTTCACCTTCGAGGTACTTGTTCATCAGCTCTTCATTGGCTTCGGCAGCAGCCTCAACCATGTTGTTGCGCCACTCGTCAGCCAGCTCCTGCATATCAGCAGGGATAGGCTTACGAACAGGAACCATACCCTTGTCAGCATCGTTCCAGTAAACAGCTTCCATGGTCAGCAGATCGATCTGGCCCTGGAAGTTGTCTTCGGAACCGATAGCCAACTGGATTGGCACCGGAGTGTGACCCAGACGCTGCTTGATCTGACCGATCACGCGCAGGAAGTTGGCACCAGCACGGTCCATCTTGTTTACATAAACAAGACGTGGAACGCCGTATTTGTTGGCTTGACGCCATACGGTTTCCGACTGCGGCTCAACACCCGAGGTACCGCAGAACACAACAACAGCGCCGTCGAGTACACGCAGGGAACGCTCAACTTCAATGGTGAAGTCTACGTGGCCCGGGGTATCGATTACGTTGAAGCGGTGCTCATCTTTGTACTGCTTCTCGGAACCTTTCCAGAAGGCGGTAATAGCAGCAGAAGTAATGGTAATACCACGCTCCTGCTCCTGAACCATCCAGTCTGTGGTCGCGGCGCCGTCATGCACCTCGCCCATTTTGTGACTTTTGCCGGTGTAAAACAGCACGCGCTCGGTGGTGGTGGTTTTACCAGCATCCACGTGAGCGACGATACCGATGTTACGGTAACGGCTAATCGGTGTAGTACGAGCCATAAAGCCCTCGCAAAATTAGTGAAGCTAAGATTAGAAGCGGTAGTGCGAGAAAGCTTTGTTGGCTTCAGCCATACGGTGCACGTCTTCACGCTTCTTAACAGCAGCACCTTTACCTTCAGCAGCGTCCAACAGTTCGCCGGCCAAACGCAGAGCCATAGACTTCTCGCCGCGCTTGCGGGCGAAGTCTACCAACCAGCGCATTGCCAGGGCGTTACGACGGGACGGACGAACTTCGACCGGAACCTGGTAAGTAGCACCGCCTACACGGCGCGACTTCACTTCGACCAGCGGAGCGATGGCGTCGAGAGCTTTCTCGAAGATTTCCAGGGGATCGCTGTTCTTGCGTTCTTTAACCTTTTCCAGCGCGCCATAAACGATACGCTCGGCAACGGCTTTTTTACCGCTTTCCATTACGTGGTTCATGAACTTGGCCAGAATTTGGCTTCCGTATTTTGGATCGTCAAGCACTTCGCGCTTGGCTGCTACGCGTCTTCTTGGCATGGATAAGCCCTCAAACGGTCTTCAGGTTCGTTCGGAATCAGTGCCCTTTCGGGGCGCCTCCGACCTTACTCTTATCGACTCAGAAAATAAGATGATTCAGTTTTACAAGAAGCGACTACTACTTAGGCTTCTTGGTACCGTACTTCGAACGACCCTGGTTACGGCCTTTAACGCCGGAAGTATCCAGGGAGCCGCGTACGGTGTGGTAACGAACACCTGGCAAGTCTTTTACACGACCGCCGCGGATCAGTACCACGCTGTGCTCTTGCAGGTTGTGACCTTCACCGCCGATGTACGAGGAAACCTCGAAACCGTTGGTCAGGCGCACACGGCATACTTTACGCAGTGCCGAGTTAGGTTTTTTCGGCGTGGTGGTATACACACGGGTGCATACGCCACGACGTTGCGGGCAGTTCTGCAGCGCAGGCACGTCGGATTTCTCGACGATACGCTTACGCGGCTGACGTACCAGCTGGTTGATAGTTGCCATCTACTAGCTCCACTGTTGTCTTGCGACGCTATTGTCTTGCAAGAAAAGCAAAATGGCAGGAACGAATTCCCGCCAAATTTAGGGGTACAAGAGTCTAAAGAGGATCTTGCCCCCAGTCAAGGCAAGGCCCCGACCTCCCCGCCCGTCGAATCGGGGCATAAATGCCTCGATCCGACGAATGGGGCTGCCAGGGCCCAGTCTCATCTATCGCAGAACTCAGTTACCGCTTGAGTTCAGCGCTTCGGTCAGTGCAGCTTCCACTTCACTGGCGCTTACGCGCAGCGGCTTGTCAGCATCACGGCGGCGCTTGCGCTCGCTGTGGTAAGCCAAACCGGTACCAGCCGGGATCAGACGACCCACGACCACGTTTTCTTTCAGGCCACGCAGGTAATCGCGCTTGCCGGTTACCGCTGCTTCGGTCAGTACGCGAGTGGTCTCCTGGAAGGAGGCCGCCGAGATGAACGATTCAGTGGACAACGACGCCTTGGTGATACCCAGCAGCACGCGAGTGAACTTGGAGACAAACTTGTCATCCGCGCCCAGACGCTCGTTCTCTACCAGTACGTGAGTCAGTTCCATCTGGTCGCCCTTGATGAAACTGGAATCGCCGGATTCAGCGATTTCAACTTTACGCAGCATCTGACGCAGGATGGTCTCGATGTGCTTGTCGTTGATCTTCACGCCCTGCAGGCGGTAAACGTCCTGGATCTCGTTGACGATGTACTTGGCCAGCGCACTCACACCCAGCAGACGCAGGATGTCGTGTGGATCGCTCGGGCCGTCGGAGATAACTTCGCCGCGGTTTACCTGTTCGCCTTCGAAGACGTTCAGGTGACGCCACTTCGGAATCAGCTCTTCGTACGGATCGGTACCGTCGTTCGGGGTAATGACCAGACGGCGTTTGCCCTTGGTCTCTTTACCGAACGCGATGGTGCCGCTGACTTCAGCCAGAATCGACGCTTCCTTCGGACGACGCGCTTCGAACAAGTCGGCAACACGCGGCAGACCACCGGTGATGTCGCGGGTCTTCGAAGTTTCCTGCGGGATACGCGCGATAACATCACCGATCGCGATCTTCGCACCATCCGCCACACCGACCAGGGCGTTGGCTGGCAGGAAGTACTGAGCGATTACGTCAGTGCCTGGCAGCAACAAGTCCTTGCCGTTGTCGTCGACCATCTTCACGGCAGGACGGATGTCTTTACCGGCAGCTGGACGATCTTTCGCATCGAGTACTTCAATGTTGGTCATACCGGTCAATTCGTCGGTCTGACGCTTGATCGTGATGCCTTCTTCCATGCCCACGTAGGTCACGGTACCTTTCATTTCGGTAACGATTGGGTGAGTGTGCGGATCCCACTTGGCCACGATTGCGCCAGCGTCGACCTTGTCACCTTCTTTAACCGAAATCACAGCACCGTACGGCAGCTTGTAACGCTCACGCTCACGACCGTAGTCATCAGCGATTGCCAGCTCACCGGAACGGGACACAGCAACCAGGTGGCCATCCACTCGTTCAACGTGTTTCAGGTTGTGCAGACGGACAGTACCGCCATTCTTCACCTGAACGCTGTCGGCTGCGGAGGTCCGGCTTGCCGCACCACCGATGTGGAACGTACGCATGGTCAGCTGGGTACCCGGCTCACCGATGGACTGGGCAGCGATAACGCCGACCGCTTCCCCGATGTTCACCTGGTGACCACGAGCCAAATCACGGCCGTAGCACTTGGCGCAAATGCCGTAGCGGGTTTCGCAGCTGATCGGCGAGCGAACGATCACTTCGTCGATGCTGTTAAGCTCGATGAACTCGACCCACTTCTCGTCAACCAGGGTGCCAGCAGGAACGATAACTTCCTCGGTACCCGGCTTGAACACGTCACGGGCAATGACTCGACCCAGTACGCGCTCACCCAGCGGCTCTACAACGTCGCCGCCTTCAATGTGCGGCGTCATCAGCAAGCCGTGTTCGGTGCCGCAGTCGATCTCGGTAACAACCAGATCCTGTGCAACGTCTACCAGACGACGAGTCAGGTAACCGGAGTTAGCCGTCTTCAACGCGGTATCCGCCAAACCTTTACGAGCACCGTGAGTGGAGATGAAGTACTGAAGTACGCTCAAACCTTCACGGAAGTTCGCAGTAATCGGCGTTTCAATGATGGAGCCGTCCGGCTTGGCCATCAGGCCACGCATACCGGCGAGCTGACGGATCTGCGCAGCAGAACCCCGTGCGCCCGAGTCGGCCATCATGTACATGGAGTTGAAGGACTCCTGGTCAACTTCGTCGCCATGGCGGTCGATGACTTTCTCTTTCGAGAGGTTGGCCATCATTGCCTTGGACACTTCGTCGTTGGCCTTGGACCAAAGGTCGATCACCTTGTTGTACTTCTCGCCCTGGGTTACCAGGCCGGAGGCGTACTGGCTTTCGATCTCTTTCACTTCATCGGTGGCGGCACTGATGATGCGGGCTTTTTCATCCGGGATAACGAAGTCGTTAACACCGATGGAAACGCCGGAGATGGTCGAATAAGCAAAACCTGTGTACATCAACTGGTCAGCAAAGATCACGGTCTCTTTCAGACCAACCACGCGGTAGCACTGGTTGATCAGCTTGGAGATCGCCTTTTTCTTCATCGGCAGGTTGACGACGTCGTACGACAGACCTTTTGGCACAACCTGATACAACAGCGCACGGCCAACAGTGGTGTCGACGATACGCACGTTGCTCACACTGCCGCCGTCACGGTCGTTGACGGTTTCGTGGATCCGCACTTTGACCTTGGCGTGCAGTGCGGCTTCACCGGCACGGAACACACGGTCAACTTCCTGCAGGTCCGCGAAGACACGACCTTCGCCCTTGGCGTTGATCGCTTCACGGGTCATGTAATACAGACCCAATACAACGTCCTGCGACGGAACGATGATTGGCTCACCGTTGGCTGGCGACAGAATGTTGTTGGTCGACATCATCAACGCACGCGCTTCCAACTGAGCTTCCAGTGTCAGCGGTACGTGCACGGCCATTTGGTCGCCGTCGAAGTCGGCGTTGTACGCAGCACAGACCAGAGGGTGCAGCTGGATAGCCTTACCTTCGATCAGTACCGGTTCAAACGCCTGGATACCCAGACGGTGAAGGGTCGGTGCACGGTTGAGGAGAACCGGGTGTTCGCGGATCACTTCAGCGAGAACGTCCCAAACCTCTGGCAGTTCACGCTCGACCATTTTCTTGGCCGCTTTGATGGTGGTCGCGAGACCGCGCATTTCCAGCTTGCCGAAGATGAATGGTTTGAACAGCTCGAGTGCCATCTTCTTGGGCAGACCGCACTGGTGCAGACGCAGGGTCGGGCCTACGGTAATTACCGAACGACCGGAGTAGTCAACACGCTTACCGAGCAAGTTCTGACGGAAACGACCTTGCTTACCCTTGATCATGTCAGCCAGGGATTTCAAAGGACGCTTGTTCGAACCGGTGATAGCGCGGCCACGACGACCGTTGTCGAGCAAGGCATCGACAGCTTCCTGCAACATACGCTTTTCGTTGCGCACGATGATGTCCGGAGCGGACAGATCAAGCAGGCGCTTCAAGCGATTGTTACGGTTGATCACGCGGCGGTACAGGTCATTGAGGTCGGACGTCGCGAAACGACCGCCATCCAACGGTACCAGCGGACGCAGGTCTGGCGGCAGAACCGGCAGAACGGTCAGCACCATCCACTCTGGCAGGTTGCCGGAACCCTGGAAGGCTTCCATCAACTTCAGACGCTTGGACAGTTTCTTGATCTTGGTTTCGGAGTTGGTTTGCGGAATCTCTTCACGCAGACGGCCAATCTCGTGTTCCAGGTCGATAGCGTGCAGCAGTTCACGGACAGCTTCGGCACCCATGCGGGCATCGAAATCGTCACCGAATTCTTCCAGCGCTTCGAAGTACTGCTCGTCGTTCAGCAGCTGACCCTTTTCAAGGGTGGTCATGCCTGGATCGATAACGACATAGCTCTCGAAGTAGAGAACGCGTTCGATATCACGCAGGGTCATGTCCATCAGCAAGCCGATACGGGACGGCAGCGATTTCAGGAACCAGATGTGGGCAACCGGCGAAGCCAGCTCGATGTGCGCCATGCGCTCACGACGAACCTTGGCCAGTGCAACTTCAACGCCGCACTTCTCGCAGATCACACCACGGTGCTTCAAGCGCTTGTACTTACCGCACAGGCACTCGTAATCCTTTACCGGGCCAAAGATCTTGGCGCAGAACAGGCCGTCACGCTCAGGTTTGAACGTACGGTAGTTAATGGTTTCCGGCTTTTTAACTTCACCGAACGACCACGAACGGATCATCTCAGGCGATGCCAATCCAATACGGATGGCGTCGAACTCTTCGACTTGACCCTGGTTTTTCAGCAAATTCAGTAGGTCTTTCAAGGCCTTTCCTCCTGGCGGAGCAGAGAGCGGGCATCGCTGCCACGCTCTCGATTCGCGTCACGTGTTATTCGGTTTCCAGATCGATATCGATGCCGAGGGAACGAATTTCTTTGATCAACACGTTGAAAGACTCGGGCATGCCCGGCTCCATACGGTGATCGCCGTCCACGATGTTTTTGTACATCTTGGTACGACCGTTCACATCGTCCGACTTCACTGTGAGCATTTCTTGCAGAGTGTATGCGGCACCGTATGCTTCCAGTGCCCAGACCTCCATCTCCCCGAAACGCTGACCACCGAACTGAGCCTTACCACCCAGCGGCTGCTGGGTAACCAGGCTGTAAGAACCGGTAGAACGAGCGTGCATCTTATCGTCTACCAAGTGGTTCAGCTTCAGCATGTACATGTAGCCAACAGTAACCGGGCGCTCAAACTTGTTGCCGGTACGGCCGTCGAACAGCTGCATCTGGCCGCTTTCCGGCAGGTCAGCCAGTTTCAGCATGGCCTTGATTTCGCTTTCCTTGGCACCGTCGAACACCGGGGTAGCCATTGGAACGCCGCCGCGCAGGTTCTTCGCCAGATCCAGGATTTCCTGGTCGGAGAAGGTGTCCAGCTCTTCGTTGCGACCGCCGATCTCGTTGTAGATCTCATGCAGGAACTTGCGCAGGTCTGCGACCTTGCGCTGCTCTTCGATCATACGGTTGATCTTCTCGCCCAGACCTTTGGCCGCGAGGCCCAGGTGGGTTTCAAGGATCTGACCAACGTTCATACGCGAAGGTACGCCCAACGGGTTGAGGACGACGTCGACCGGGGTGCCATTGGCATCGTGCGGCATGTCTTCAACCGGCATGATCACGGAGACCACACCCTTGTTACCGTGACGACCAGCCATCTTGTCGCCCGGCTGGATGCGGCGACGGATTGCCAGGTAAACCTTGACGATTTTCAGCACGCCTGGAGCCAGGTCATCGCCCTGCTGCAGTTTGCGCTTCTTGTCTTCGAACTTGTCGTCCAGCAGACGACGACGATCAACGATGTAGGCCTGGGCCTTCTCGAGCTGCTCGTTCAGAGCATCTTCAGCCATGCGCAGTTTGAACCACTGGCCGTGCTCAAGACCGTCGAGTACTTCGTCGGTGATGTCCTGACCTTTCTTCAGACCTGCGCCGCCTTCGGCCTTGTGGCCTACCAGAGCGGAACGCAGACGTTCGAAAGTCGCGCCTTCAACGATACGGAACTCTTCGTTCAGATCCTTGCGGATCTCGTCGAGTTGAGTCTTCTCGATGGACAGTGCACGAGCATCACGCTCAACGCCGTCACGGGTGAAGACCTGTACGTCGATGACGGTGCCCTTGGTACCGGTAGGTACACGCAGGGAAGTGTCTTTAACGTCGCTGGCTTTTTCACCGAAAATGGCACGCAACAGCTTCTCTTCCGGTGTCAGTTGGGTCTCGCCTTTCGGAGTGACCTTACCCACCAGAATGTCGCCTGCGCCAACTTCAGCACCTACGTAAACGATACCGGCTTCGTCCAGTTTATTCAGTGCAGCTTCACCCACGTTCGGGATGTCTGCAGTGATTTCCTCTGGGCCAAGCTTGGTGTCACGCGCCACACAGGTCAGTTCCTGAATGTGGATCGTGGTGAAGCGGTCTTCCTGAACAACACGCTCGGACAGGCAGATGGAGTCTTCGAAGTTGAAGCCGTTCCATGCCATGAACGCGATGCGCATGTTCTGACCCAGTGCCAGTTCACCCATGTCGGTGGACGGGCCGTCGGCCATGATGTCGCTGCGCTGAACGCGATCACCTTTGCGCACCAGCGGACGCTGGTTGATGCAGGTGTTCTGGTTCGAGCGGGTGTATTTGGTCAGGTTGTAGATGTCGACACCAGCTTCGCCAGTTTCAACTTCGTCATCGGCAACACGAACCACGATACGGCTGGCATCAACAGAGTCGATCACGCCGCCACGACGAGCCACGACGCAAACGCCGGAGTCACGCGCTACGTTACGCTCCATGCCGGTACCTACCAGCGGCTTGTCAGCACGCAGAGTCGGTACAGCCTGACGCTGCATGTTGGAACCCATCAACGCACGGTTGGCGTCATCGTGTTCCAGGAACGGGATCAGCGACGCTGCTACAGAAACTACCTGCTTGGGCGAAACGTCCATCAAGGTGACGTCTTCCGGCGCCTTGACGGTGAACTCGTTCAAGTGACGAACCGCTACCAGCTCGTCGGTCAGGACTTTCTTGTCGTTCATCGTGGCCGAAGCCTGAGCGATCACGTGATCAGCTTCTTCGATGGCGGACAGGAACACGATCTCGTCGGTGACCAGAGCGTCTTTCACCACACGGTACGGGCTCTCGAGGAAGCCGTACTGGTTGGTGCGCGCATAAGCGGCCAGCGAGTTGATCAGACCGATGTTCGGGCCTTCCGGCGTTTCGATCGGGCAAACACGACCGTAGTGCGTCGGGTGAACGTCACGCACTTCAAAGCCTGCACGCTCACGGGTCAGACCGCCCGGGCCCAGTGCAGAAACACGGCGTTTGTGGGTGATCTCGGAAAGCGGATTGTTCTGGTCCATGAACTGCGAGAGCTGGCTGGAACCGAAGAACTCTTTCACCGCTGCAGCCACTGGCTTGGCGTTGATCAGGTCTTGCGGCATCAGGCCTTCGCTTTCGGCCATCGACAGACGCTCTTTGACCGCACGCTCAACACGTACCAGGCCAACGCGGAACTGGTTTTCGGCCATTTCGCCGACACAGCGAACACGACGGTTACCCAGGTGGTCGATGTCATCGACAATGCCTTTGCCGTTACGGATGTCGACCAGGGTCTTCAATACGGCAACGATGTCTTCCTTGCACAACACGCCCGAACCTTCGATCTCGGTACGCCCGATACGACGGTTGAACTTCATCCGGCCGACCGCAGACAGGTCATAGCGCTCAGGACTGAAGAACAGGTTGTTGAACAGGGTCTCGGCAGCGTCTTTGGTAGGTGGCTCGCCAGGACGCATCATGCGATAGATCTCGACCAGCGCTTCCAATTGGTTGCTGGTGGAGTCGATCTTCAGGGTGTCGGAGACGAAAGGACCGCAGTCGATGTCGTTGGTGTACAGGGTCTCGATGCGAACAACCTGGGCCTTGGCGATTTTTGCCAGGATCTCGGTGTTCAGCTCGGTGTTGCACTCAGCCAGGATTTCGCCTGTAGCCGGGTGAACAATAACCTTGGCGGTAGTGCGACCCAGGACGTAGTCAAGAGGCACGTCCAGAGAGGTAATACCGGCTTTTTCGATCTGGTTGATGTGGCGCGCAGTAATACGACGGCCAGCCTCAACAATGACCTTGCCCTTCTCGTCCTGGATATCCAGAACGGCAATCTCACCACGCAGGCGCGAAGGCACCAGTTCCAGGCTGAGGGTTTCATCCTTCAGGCTGAATACGTTGGTGGTATAGAAAGCGTCCAGTACCTGTTCGGTGGTGTAGCCGAGCGCGCGCAGCAGTACCGAGGCCGGCAGCTTGCGACGACGGTCGATACGCACGAACACGCAGTCTTTCGGGTCGAACTCGAAGTCCAACCACGAACCGCGGTACGGAATGATCCGCGCGGAGTACAGGAGTTTGCCGGAGCTGTGCGTCTTACCGCGGTCGTGGTCAAAGAACACGCCCGGGGAACGGTGCAGCTGGGAAACGATTACGCGCTCGGTACCGTTGATAACGAAGGTACCGTTCTCGGTCATCAATGGGATTTCGCCCATGTAGACTTCTTGCTCTTTGATGTCCTTGATCGCTTTGTTCGACGACTCTTTGTCGAAAATGATCAGACGGACTTTTACCCGCAAAGGTACGGCGTACGTTACGCCACGCAACACGCATTCTTTGACATCAAATGCCGGTTCGCCCAGGCGATAACCGACGTACTCCAGCGCAGCATTGCCGGAGTAGCTGATGATCGGGAAAACGGATTTGAAGGCCGCATGCAGGCCCACGTCGCGGAACTGATCTTTGGTCGCTCCCGCCTGCAAGAATTCACGATACGAATCCAGCTGGATAGCCAGAAGGTACGGGACATCCATGACGTCCGGCAACTTGCTAAAGTCCTTGCGGATACGTTTTTTCTCAGTATATGAGTAAGCCATCAGCGTTCCCCAGCTTGGTCACCTGCTTGTTTGGCCCCTCCGACGGGAGCAGCCAGAAAATCTTGCAAACCCCATGGTTTGCACCACCGCTTCGGGTGGCTACAGCGCGTTAATGGCGGCGACCGAGTCGACAGCCAAGAACGGAAAAAGGCCGGTGGCAAGAGCCACCAGCCATCAGCCTTAAGCTTGACGCTTGGGCTGGAGACGCAAGGTCGATGCTTACTTCAGCTCGACTTTAGCGCCTGCTTCTTCCAGAGTTGCCTTGGCTTTGTCGCCGGCATCTTTGGTCACTGCTTCCAGAACCATGGCAGGAGCGCCGTCAACTACAGCCTTGGCTTCTTTCAGGCCCAGACCGGTCAGTTCACGTACTGCCTTGATCACGTTTACTTTCTTCTCGCCAGCTTCCAGCAGCATGACGTTGAATTCGGTTTGCTCTTCAACAACGGCAGCAGCAGCAGCTGGACCGGCGGAAGCAGCGGCAGCGGAAACGCCGAATTTTTCTTCGAAAGCTTTGATCAGCTCAACAACCTGCAGAACCGACATTTCAGCTACGGCGTTGAGGATATCGTCTTGGGAGATAGACATTGCTGTATTTCCTGAATTGGGGGACGGCCTACGCGGCCATCGAAATAAACAAAAATACGCGAGAGAAGTGACTCAGCCTTAGGCTGCGGCAGCTTCTTTTTGCTCGCGAACTGCAGCCAGGGTACGAGCCAGCTTGCTGGTAGCGCCTTGAATCACGCTCATCAGCTGCGAAATGGCTTCGTCGCGGGTCGGCAGTGTTGCCAGTACGTCGATTTGGTTAGCTGCGAGGAACTTGCCCTCGAACGCAGCTGCCTTGATCTCGAACTTATCCTGACTCTTGGCGAATTCCTTGAACAAACGGGCAGCAGCGCCTGGATGGTCCTTGGAGAACGCGATCAGAGTCGGGCCGGTGAACACGTCGTTGAGAACACTGTATTCAGTGTCAGCAACGGCGCGCTTGAGCAGGGTGTTACGTACAACACGTACGTATACGCCAGCTTCACGAGCCTCTTTACGGAGTCCGGTCATAGCGCCTACTGTCACACCACGGGCATCAGCCACGACAGCGGACAGAGCAGCTTTGGCAGCCTCGTTGACTTCAGCGACGATGGCCTTCTTGTCTTCGAGATTAATTGCCACGGGTTTAACTCCTGCTTGTTACCGTTTCATCTGGCCGGAGCCGGATGTCGTTTTGGTGTCTGATTCGGTAAGGAACCGGGAGCACCATCTGCGTAGGCTTGTTGGTTTAAGACTTGAGTCGCCTACGGTCTTGGATAGCCCCCGCCAGGCAGGGACCCCAATCTTTCAATTGGCGCAATCACTTGCGCCAACCTGTGTCTTATACGTCCAGCGAGCCTTGGTCGATGACCAGACCTGGGCCCATAGTGGTGCTCAGGGTGACGCGCTTGACGTAGATGCCTTTCGAGGAAGCTGGCTTGATACGCTTGAGATCAGCGATCAGCGCTTCAACGTTTTCCTTCAGCTTGACGGCGTCAAAGCCGACTTTGCCAACGGAGGTGTGAATGATGCCGTTTTTGTCGGTGCGATAACGAACCTGACCAGCCTTGGCGTTTTTAACAGCGGTGGCTACGTCTGGAGTTACGGTGCCGACTTTAGGGTTAGGCATCAGGCCGCGCGGACCCAGGATCTGACCCAACTGACCTACAACACGCATTGCATCCGGGGAAGCAATAACTACGTCGTAGTTCAGGTCGCCGCCTTTCATTTCGGCAGCCAGGTCGTCCATGCCAACGCGATCTGCGCCGGCGGCCAGAGCAGCTTCAGCTGCCGGGCCTTGGGTGAAGACAGCTACACGTACAGTCTTGCCAGTACCGTGTGGCAGCACAGTAGCGCTACGAACGACCTGGTCGGATTTACGCGGGTCAACACCCAGGTTTACAGCAACGTCAACCGACTCGCTGAACTTGACAGTCGACAGCTCGGTCAGCAGGGCAGCAGCGTCTACAAAGTTGTAGGCCTTGCCTGCTTCGATTTTGCCGGCGATAGCCTTTTGGCGCTTGGTCAGCTTAGCCATTACACACCCTCCACGTTAAGGCCCATGCTACGAGCAGAACCGGCGATGGTACGCACGGCTGCATCCATATCAGCTGCAGTCAGATCCGCGTTTTTGGTTTTCGCGATTTCTTCCAGCTGAGCACGGGTAACAGTGCCAACCTTAACGGTGTTAGGACGAGCGGAACCGCTAGTCAGACCAGCAGCTTTCTTCAACAGAACCGAAGCCGGGGTCGACTTGGTTTCGAAAGTGAAGCTACGGTCGCTGTATACAGTAATGATCACTGGAGTCGGCAGACCTGGCTCAAGACCCTGAGTACGGGCGTTGAAAGCCTTGCAGAATTCCATGATGTTCACGCCGTGCTGACCCAGAGCTGGGCCGACGGGTGGACTAGGGTTGGCCTGAGCGGCCTTCACTTGCAGCTTGATGTAAGCGGTAATCTTCTTGGCCATGAGGCACTCCAATTACGGGTTCTAACGCCTCGAAAGGCTCCCCGGTTACTTGCGCGTTTATCCCAGTGACGACAAAACCCCACAGCCTAAGGCTGCGGGGTTGGGATGCTTTGCCAGCTAGACCTTTTCGACCTGGCTGAACTCCAACTCCACTGGAGTGGAGCGACCGAAAATGAGCACTGCCACCTGGACACGACTCTTTTCGTAGTTAACTTCTTCGACAGTACCGTTGAAATCAGCGAACGGACCATCTGTGACACGAACAACCTCACCCGGCTCGAACAATGTCTTCGGCTTGGGCTTGTCGCTGCCATCAGCAACACGACGCAGAATCGCTTCCGCCTCTTTGTCGGTGATCGGAGCAGGCTTATCAGCAGTACCGCCAATGAAGCCCATCACACGAGGAGTGTCCTTGACCAAGTGCCAAGTACCTTCATTCATGTCCATCTGAACCAGCACGTAGCCAGGGAAGAACTTGCGCTCACTCTTGCGCTTCTGACCATTCCGCATTTCAACCACTTCTTCAGTGGGAACGAGAATTTCGCCAAAGCCATCTTCCATGCCTGCGAGCTTTACGCGCTCCAGCAAAGAGCGCATCACATGCTTCTCGTAACCCGAATAAGCATGCACAACGTACCAACGCTTAGCCACGGGACACCCTTAGCCAACAATCAAGGAAACAAGCCAACCGAGCAGGGAATCAAGCCCCCACAACAGCAACGCCATAACCAGAACAACAGCCACGACAATCAATGTGGTCTGCGTGGTTTCTTGGCGAGTCGGCCAAACGACTTTACGAATTTCTGTGCGAGCTTCCTTCACCAATACTGCGAAAGACTTACCCTTTGCGGTCTGCAGACCGACAAATGCAGCTACAGCAGCCAGGGCGAGCAAAGCGAGTACGCGGTACAGGATCGGCGAAGCAGAATAGTACTGATTGCCAACAACGCCTACGACCACCAAAGCGACAACAACAAGCCACTTGACCAGATCGAAACGAGAGCTTTGAGCTTCAGCCTTAGGAGTCATCTATGAAGATCCTGTGAAAAGAAAGCCAGACACATTACGTGAATCTGGCAGGTCAGGAGGGAATCGAACCCCCAACCTACGGTTTTGGAGACCGTCGCTCTGCCAATTGAGCTACTGACCTAAAACAAAATCAGGCCGACCATTATGCAGGCCTGAAAAAGACTTTACAACAACCAACCCCACTAGACTTGAATCCACCCAGCCTTTAAAGCCAGAAGCAACACAACCAAGCCGAGGCAGCCGTTAAAACAAAGGCAGATATTTTCATATCTGCCTTGTTATATGGAGCTCTTGAGCGGATTTGAACCGCTGACCTCACCCTTACCAAGGGTGTGCTCTACCAACTGAGCTACAAGAGCAAAACACCTTGCACAACCTGCAAATCTGGAGCGGGTAGCGGGAATCGAACCCGCATCATCAGCTTGGAAGGCTGAGGTTCTACCACTAAACTATACCCGCGGAGCTTGCAGCTCACGCTAAAAATGGTGGAGGGGGAAGGATTCGAACCTTCGAAGTCGTAGACGTCAGATTTACAGTCTGATCCCTTTGGCCGCTCGGGAACCCCTCCTAAGCGAGCCGGCATTTTACATTAGGCCGGCCTTCTGTCAAGCATTTTCTCATTTAAAAATATGAGGTTAGCTGCGTTGACGTGTTTCGCACTGAAGCTCTTAAAAGCTCTTCACTGCGAAGCGGGCGCCATTCTATGCAAACTATTCGCGAGTTGCAATGCCTTCGCACAGCATTATTTTATGTTTTAACTCGTTGAATTCCTTAGCAAGGTTTTCAAAGGGTAGATCGTTAGCCAGGCGCCGACTTTCGGGGGCGATTCTAAGCCAGTAACCCGAAGCATCAGTCGTACTTAGCAGTTGAATCCTGACCTTTATATCCAGACTGATCAGTCGCTGCTCAAGGGCCTGTGCCTGACGCTTGTCAGTGAAACCACCGATGTACATACATGTATTTTGCACTTCTGGCAGTTTTGCTCTATCCGCGCGCGTAGTAGCATCAGCAGACTCGCTCAAAAGGCGAATGTCCTGCTGGGTGCCCCGATACAAACTCAGCGGAGTGACGTCCTTGGCACGCAGCGGCGCCTCTTGCTGATGCCATATGTAATAAAAAATGTTGAGAACGAGCAAAAGCAAAAACAGCCAACGCATAATCACCTCAAGATAAAGGGCATGCCATTGCCAACCCGACGAATACAAGGTCAGGAACCAACCGGGCTTGTGGAACCGCGTCAGCCACCAGATTCGCATCCCCACCCGTCAGGAAGACCGTAAAGTCATCCCCCCAATAGTGACGGGCCAGCTCAAGCTGGGTCAGCACAAACCCTCGGAGCATCAGAGTACACCCGCGCTCGACAGCCTCGACGGTTGTTCGACCAGGATGAAGACATTCAAGGGCTTTTTCGGCCGCCGCATCGTCGTAACGTATCTTGCGGGTATGGGTGCGTAACTGGTTGCGCATCAGCGGCATGCCAGGACAAATGAATCCGCCCAAGTGCTCGCCATCGGCCGTAACGAAATCTGCAGTTGCGGCGGTTCCGAAATCGAGTACAAGGCATGCGCCCGTAGCCAGCCTATATCCGCCAAGCACCGCCAGCCAGCGATCAAGCCCAAGACGCTCGTAATCTTCGTAGCCATTGCGCACCCCGGCCATCTCCCTGGAGGAAGCCGCACAGCACACAACAACTCCAAATGCCTCCTCCAACGTCGCGACCAACTTGTTGGTTTCCTCTAACGCGCGGACGCTCACAAGCCGGCAGCGCGTAAGGAGCAGGCCCGGAAGGGCCAACAGACTGTCAATCAGTGCGCTATCTGAGCTTACAATGCCCTCCGCACAGGCACTCGCGCTACCCGAACTGATCACGCGCCACTTGATAAAGCTATTCCCACAGTCGAGCTCAAGAATCATCACGCAACCTCAGGCTTAACTCACCGCCACTGTATATTTTTTCGACACCATCAACATCCAGACGCAAAGCACCCTGACGATCCACTCCCAAAACAACACCATCTATGTGGTTGATACCGGCAATAAGAGACACCGACTTACCTTGCCACAGGTGATTCAGCTCCCACTCCTCCTGAAGCTCCGAAAAGCCGGAGGCCCTGTGTCGCTCGAGGTAGCTGTTTAGATGACGGCTCAGTTGCGCGGCCAAGTGATTACGATTAATGGAAACACCCGTCTGCAATTGCACCGATGTCCATTCCTGATCAACATCGTCGGCCTTCTGCATGTTGGCATTGATACCAATGCCCAAGACAACGTGACAGATGTCAGCGGGATCGCCCACCAACTCCAGCAAGATACCGGCAATTTTCTTCTGCCCGACTAGAACGTCGTTCGGCCATTTCAGGGCAGCACCTTGCACCCCCGATTCTCGCAAGGCATGCATTACAGCTAACCCGACAACCAGGCTCAACCCCTCCAGTTGCCGCAACCCACCTTCGATGCGCAACACGAGGCTGTAATAGATGTTCTGCGCAAATGGGCTCACCCACTTGCGGCCGCGCCTGCCTCTACCCGCTGTCTGCTGCTCCGACAGCACGATAAATGGGGGTTCCATACCCGCATTGACAAGGCGAAGGGCCTCGGCGTTGGTAGAGTCGATTGAATCGAAAACCTGAACTGCCCATGACAGAGGAGCCGTATTCAGCACGATCTCTTCAGCATTCAGGAACACCAGCGGCGAGGCCAACTGATATCCGCGGCCGCGGACTTTATGGATGGGTAAATTCAGCTCCGCCTCAAGATTCTGCAGCTGCTTCCAGACAGCACTGCGACTAATCCCCAAGGCAGCGCCAAGCGATTCTCCCGAGTGGAATCGACCATCTTTTAGAAGTTTCAACAACGTCAGCATGCAAGTATCGCCTCACAAAGAGGCACGCATGATAGCCATGCGCAGAGTCATTGCATAGAAAGGCCGAACACTGGCACTGAGAATGGCAGCAGAGGCATCATCAGACTTTCCAACCGCCCAAAACAAAACCCCATCTGCTTTCGCAAATGGGGTTTCGGAATTTAATCTTGACGATGACCTACTCTCACATGGGGAAACCCCACACTACCATCGGCGATGCATCGTTTCACTACTGAGTTCGGGATGGGATCAGGTGGTTCCAATGCTCTATGGTCGTCAAGAAATTCGGGTACTGAGTCGCGGCCAGACGGCCTCGCTTCAGCAAATTGGGTATGTGACAGCTGTCGGTGTTTTGTGAGCGTCGAACTTTCGGTTCATCTCGTCTTCACACACCGCAATCTGATGCTTCTACTTGTTTCCAAGTCAGGAGTAGTCAAATTGCTTGGGTGTTATATGGTCAAGCCTCACGGGCAATTAGTATTGGTTAGCTCAACGCCTCACAGCGCTTACACACCCAACCTATCAACGTCGTAGTCTTCGACGGCCCTTTAGGGAACTCAAGGTTCCAGTGAGATCTCATCTTGAGGCTAGTTTCCCGCTTAGATGCTTTCAGCGGTTATCTATTCCGAACATAGCTACCCGGCAATGCCACTGGCGTGACAACCGGAACACCAGAGGTTCGTCCACTCCGGTCCTCTCGTACTAGGAGCAGCCCCTCTCAAATCTCAAACGTCCACGGCAGATAGGGACCGAACTGTCTCACGACGTTCTAAACCCAGCTCGCGTACCACTTTAAATGGCGAACAGCCATACCCTTGGGACCGGCTTCAGCCCCAGGATGTGATGAGCCGACATCGAGGTGCCAAACACCGCCGTCGATATGAACTCTTGGGCGGTATCAGCCTGTTATCCCCGGAGTACCTTTTATCCGTTGAGCGATGGCCCTTCCATACAGAACCACCGGATCACTAAGACCTACTTTCGTACCTGCTCGACGTGTCTGTCTCGCAGTCAAGCGCGCTTTTGCCTTTATACTCTACGACCGATTTCCGACCGGTCTGAGCGCACCTTCGTACTCCTCCGTTACTCTTTAGGAGGAGACCGCCCCAGTCAAACTACCCACCATACACTGTCCTCGATCCGGATAACGGACCTGAGTTAGAACCTCAAAGTTGCCAGGGTGGTATTTCAAGGTTGGCTCCACGCAGACTGGCGTCCACGCTTCAAAGCCTCCCACCTATCCTACACAAGCAAATTCAAAGTCCAGTGCAAAGCTATAGTAAAGGTTCACGGGGTCTTTCCGTCTAGCCGCGGATACACTGCATCTTCACAGCGATTTCAATTTCACTGAGTCTCGGGTGGAGACAGCGCCGCCATCGTTACGCCATTCGTGCAGGTCGGAACTTACCCGACAAGGAATTTCGCTACCTTAGGACCGTTATAGTTACGGCCGCCGTTTACCGGGGCTTCGATCAAGAGCTTCGCGTTAGCTAACCCCATCAATTAACCTTCCGGCACCGGGCAGGCGTCACACCCTATACGTCCACTTTCGTGTTTGCAGAGTGCTGTGTTTTTAATAAACAGTCGCAGCGGCCTGGTATCTTCGACCGGCATGAGCTTACGGAGCAAGTCCTTCACCCTCACCGGCGCACCTTCTCCCGAAGTTACGGTGCCATTTTGCCTAGTTCCTTCACCCGAGTTCTCTCAAGCGCCTTGGTATTCTCTACCCAACCACCTGTGTCGGTTTGGGGTACGGTTCCTGGTTACCTGAAGCTTAGAAGCTTTTCTTGGAAGCATGGCATCAACCACTTCGTGTTCTAAAAGAACACTCGTCATCAGCTCTCGGCCTTAAGATCCCGGATTTACCTAAGATCTCAGCCTACCACCTTAAACTTGGACAACCAACGCCAAGCTGGCCTAGCCTTCTCCGTCCCTCCATCGCAATAACCAGAAGTACAGGAATATTAACCTGTTTTCCATCGACTACGCTTTTCAGCCTCGCCTTAGGGACCGACTAACCCTGCGTCGATTAACGTTGCGCAGGAAACCTTGGTCTTTCGGCGTGGGTGTTTTTCACACCCATTGTCGTTACTCATGTCAGCATTCGCACTTCTGATACCTCCAGCAAGCTTCTCAACTCACCTTCACAGGCTTACAGAACGCTCCTCTACCGCATCACTTACGTGATACCCGTAGCTTCGGTGTATGGTTTGAGCCCCGTTACATCTTCCGCGCAGGCCGACTCGACTAGTGAGCTATTACGCTTTCTTTAAAGGGTGGCTGCTTCTAAGCCAACCTCCTAGCTGTCTAAGCCTTCCCACATCGTTTCCCACTTAACCATAACTTTGGGACCTTAGCTGACGGTCTGGGTTGTTTCCCTTTTCACGACGGACGTTAGCACCCGCCGTGTGTCTCCCATGCTCGGCACTTGTAGGTATTCGGAGTTTGCATCGGTTTGGTAAGTCGGGATGACCCCCTAGCCGAAACAGTGCTCTACCCCCTACAGTGATACATGAGGCGCTACCTAAATAGCTTTCGAGGAGAACCAGCTATCTCCGAGCTTGATTAGCCTTTCACTCCGATCCACAGGTCATCCGCTAACTTTTCAACGGTAGTCGGTTCGGTCCTCCAGTTAGTGTTACCCAACCTTCAACCTGCCCATGGATAGATCGCCCGGTTTCGGGTCTATTCCCAGCGACTAGACGCCCTATTAAGACTCGCTTTCGCTACGCCTCCCCTATTCGGTTAAGCTCGCCACTGAAAATAAGTCGCTGACCCATTATACAAAAGGTACGCAGTCACCCAACAAAGTGGGCTCCCACTGCTTGTACGCATACGGTTTCAGGATCTATTTCACTCCCCTCTCCGGGGTTCTTTTCGCCTTTCCCTCACGGTACTAGTTCACTATCGGTCAGTCAGTAGTATTTAGCCTTGGAGGATGGTCCCCCCATATTCAGACAAAGTTTCTCGTGCTCCGTCCTACTCGATTTCATGACTAAGAGATTTTCGCGTACAGGGCTATCACCCACTATGGCCGCACTTTCCAGAGCGTTCCGCTAATCTCAAAGCCACTTAAGGGCTAGTCCCCGTTCGCTCGCCACTACTAAGGGAATCTCGGTTGATTTCTTTTCCTCAGGGTACTTAGATGTTTCAGTTCCCCTGGTTCGCCTCTTACGCCTATGTATTCAGCGTAAGATAACCATCTTATGATGGCTGGGTTCCCCCATTCAGACATCTCCGGATCAAAGTCTGTTTGCCGACTCCCCGAAGCTTTTCGCAGGCTACCACGTCTTTCATCGCCTCTGACTGCCAAGGCATCCACCGTATGCGCTTCTTCACTTGACCATATAACCCCAAGCAATCTGGTTATACTGTGAAGACAACATTCGCCGAAAATTCGAATTTCTCAGTTAAGAGAACTCACAAATTTTACCTTAGCCTGATCCGTTACCAGTGAAAGTAACGTTCAGTCTATCTTTCTATCACATACCCAAATTTTTAAAGAACGATCTAATCAAAGACTAGAAATCAATATTCACTTCAGAATATTCATTTCTAAACTCTAACAGCAGAAGCAGTTAATGGTGGAGCCAAACGGGATCGAACCGTTGACCTCCTGCGTGCAAGGCAGGCGCTCTCCCAGCTGAGCTATGGCCCCATAACAAAATTGGTGGGTCTGGGCAGATTCGAACTGCCGACCTCACCCTTATCAGGGGTGCGCTCTAACCAACTGAGCTACAGACCCAATTTCGAGCGCGTAACTGATTAGCTAAGAGCTATCAGCTTGGAGCTTAAAGCTGCTTCTATCGTCTTCTTCAATGAATCAAGCAATTCGTGTGGGAACTTATGGAGCAGCTGATGTCGTCGATTAAGGAGGTGATCCAGCCGCAGGTTCCCCTACGGCTACCTTGTTACGACTTCACCCCAGTCATGAATCACACCGTGGTAACCGTCCTCCCGAAGGTTAGACTAGCTACTTCTGGTGCAACCCACTCCCATGGTGTGACGGGCGGTGTGTACAAGGCCCGGGAACGTATTCACCGCGACATTCTGATTCGCGATTACTAGCGATTCCGACTTCACGCAGTCGAGTTGCAGACTGCGATCCGGACTACGATCGGTTTTGTGGGATTAGCTCCACCTCGCGGCTTGGCAACCCTCTGTACCGACCATTGTAGCACGTGTGTAGCCCAGGCCGTAAGGGCCATGATGACTTGACGTCATCCCCACCTTCCTCCGGTTTGTCACCGGCAGTCTCCTTAGAGTGCCCACCATTACGTGCTGGTAACTAAGGACAAGGGTTGCGCTCGTTACGGGACTTAACCCAACATCTCACGACACGAGCTGACGACAGCCATGCAGCACCTGTCTCAATGTTCCCGAAGGCACCAATCTATCTCTAGAAAGTTCATTGGATGTCAAGGCCTGGTAAGGTTCTTCGCGTTGCTTCGAATTAAACCACATGCTCCACCGCTTGTGCGGGCCCCCGTCAATTCATTTGAGTTTTAACCTTGCGGCCGTACTCCCCAGGCGGTCAACTTAATGCGTTAGCTGCGCCACTAAAAGCTCAAGGCTTCCAACGGCTAGTTGACATCGTTTACGGCGTGGACTACCAGGGTATCTAATCCTGTTTGCTCCCCACGCTTTCGCACCTCAGTGTCAGTATTAGTCCAGGTGGTCGCCTTCGCCACTGGTGTTCCTTCCTATATCTACGCATTTCACCGCTACACAGGAAATTCCACCACCCTCTACCATACTCTAGTCAGTCAGTTTTGAATGCAGTTCCCAGGTTGAGCCCGGGGATTTCACATCCAACTTAACAAACCACCTACGCGCGCTTTACGCCCAGTAATTCCGATTAACGCTTGCACCCTCTGTATTACCGCGGCTGCTGGCACAGAGTTAGCCGGTGCTTATTCTGTCGGTAACGTCAAAACAATCACGTATTAGGTAACTGCCCTTCCTCCCAACTTAAAGTGCTTTACAATCCGAAGACCTTCTTCACACACGCGGCATGGCTGGATCAGGCTTTCGCCCATTGTCCAATATTCCCCACTGCTGCCTCCCGTAGGAGTCTGGACCGTGTCTCAGTTCCAGTGTGACTGATCATCCTCTCAGACCAGTTACGGATCGTCGCCTTGGTGAGCCATTACCCCACCAACTAGCTAATCCGACCTAGGCTCATCTGATAGCGCAAGGCCCGAAGGTCCCCTGCTTTCTCCCGTAGGACGTATGCGGTATTAGCGTCCGTTTCCGAACGTTATCCCCCACTACCAGGCAGATTCCTAGGCATTACTCACCCGTCCGCCGCTCTCAAGAGAAGCAAGCTTCTCTCTACCGCTCGACTTGCATGTGTTAGGCCTGCCGCCAGCGTTCAATCTGAGCCATGATCAAACTCTTCAGTTCAAACATCTTTGGGTTTTTAAGAAACCCTAAACTTGGCTCAGCAATCGTTGGTTATTCTTTGATTTCTCGCGGAGTAACTTGTGATGCTGATAATCTTGTTGACTATCAGTCTGACTCCACAAGCACCCACACGAATTGCTTGATTCAGTTGTTAAAGAGCGGTTGGTTAAGATGTTTCGTCTCAACCGAGGCGCGCATTCTACAGCAGCCTCATTTTCTGTCAAGTGATTATTTTCAGAAGCTTTCGAAGAATTCTTCAACAACTTCAACCACTTGCGCTTCCGATCTCTCGTTAGCGGGAGGCGAATTCTACAGCGTTACACGCTGCTGTCAACACCTCATTTTCTCCGCTTTCGACCGAGAAGATCGAAACGTTAATAGCGCCAAACAACACCGCACTATCAACTTCTTCCGGACTTCGATGAACTGAAGCAACTCGCTGTCGAATCCTGCATAACTACTTGTTTACCAAGGAGTTTTCCGTTTCGACTGCGCCGGAAGTGGGGCGAATTATAGACAGATATAATTCGCCGTCAACACTTAATTTCAGGTTTATTCGGCTTTGAGCGTAATACGCGCAAATGCCTTCTTTCCAGCCTGGCAAACGTGAGTAGCGCCCAGCTCATACATAAAGGTGCGATCAACAACCTCACCGTCTATACGCACACCACCGGACCCCAGCAGATCACGCGCAACCGCAGAGTTCTTCACCAAACCTGCCTTATTAAGGACAGCCGCCACGGGCATCGCCTCTGCAGCAGTCAACTCGATCTCCGGCAGGTCATCCGGCAGCTCGCCATCCTTCATGCGGTTACCTGCCGCACGATGAGCATTGGCCGCAGCCTCCTCACCGTGGAACCGCGCAACGATTTCCTCCGCCAGCTTGATCTTCACATCCCGTGGATTGGCGCCCGCCTCGACTTCAGCCCGCAGCCCATTGATCTCATCCATGGAACGGAAGCTCAACAGCTCGAAGTAGCGCCACATCAGCGCATCCGGAATCGACACCAGCTTGCCATACATCACCCCTGGCGCTTCCTGAATACCCACATAGTTACCCAAGGACTTGGACATCTTCTTGACACCATCCAACCCCTCCAGCAACGGCATGGTCAGAATGCACTGAGCCTCCTGCCCATACGCGCGCTGCAACTCGCGCCCCATCAGCAGGTTGAACTTCTGATCGGTACCCCCCAGCTCAACATCCGCGCGCAACGCTACCGAGTCATACCCTTGAACCAACGGGTAAAGGAACTCATGAATGGCAATAGGCTGATTGGTGGAGTAACGCTTGTCGAAATCATCGCGTTCAAGCATGCGCGCCACCGTGTACTGGGACGTCAAGCGAATGAAGTCCGCCGGCCCCATCTGATCCATCCAGGTGGAGTTGAACGCAACTTCGGTCCTGGCCGGATCAAGAATCTTGAACACCTGAGTCTTGTAGGTCTCGGCATTATCGAGTACCTGCTCGCGAGTCAGCGGAGGGCGCGTGGCGCTCTTGCCACTCGGATCCCCGATCATCCCGGTGAAGTCACCTATAAGGAAGATGACCTGATGCCCCAGCTCCTGAAACTGACGCAGCTTGTTAATAAGCACGGTATGACCCAGGTGCAGATCCGGCGCCGTGGGATCAAAGCCAGCCTTGATACGCAGGGGTTGACCACGCTTGAGCTTTTCGATCAGCTCGGCCTCGACCAACAGTTCTTCCGCACCACGTTTTATCAGCGCTAGCTGCTCTTCAACCGACTTCATAACAGACCCGCAAGGCTCAGATTCAAAAGGGAACCAACCATACAAGATCAGGGACTAATTACAAGTTTTGCCCTGCGCACGGACACCGTTCAGCAAGCCCAGCGTTCGCGAGCTTGCGCCACAGATGATTTGGTTATATTTTATACAGTTATTTCATCTTCATCATGTCATTCATCTTTTCCATTTCATCTTCAAAGTCAAAATTACCTATGACCACTGAACCGTCTAAAGCGCCACCGCTTTACCCGAAGACCCACCTGCTCGCCGCAAGTGGTATCGCCGCCCTTCTTAGCCTGGCACTCCTGGTATTCCCTTCCAGTGACGTAGAAGCCAAACGAACCTCCCTGAGCCTTGAGCTGGAAAGTCCCGCTGATCAACTGACACAAGATCAAGACGCTTCCGACGCGCAACAAGCCACAAACGTTCCGACAGAATCGCCATTTGCCCAGATAGAAAACACCCCGGAAGATACCCGGCAGGCCGAGGCAAAGCCTGCGGCAGACAGCATCAAGAACCCGCTACACCGCGAAGTGATCGTGGCCAAAGGCGACACGCTTTCCACTCTGTTCGAAAAGGTCGGCCTTCCTTCCGCCACCGTTGGCGAGGTATTGGCCACAGACAAACAGGCCAAGCAATTCACCCAACTCAAGCGCGGTCAGAAGCTTGAGTTCGAACTGACTCCAGACGGCCAGTTGAACAACCTGCACACCGCTCTCAGCGACCTGGAAAGCATCAGCCTGAGCAAAGGCGCCAAAGGTTTTGCATTCAATCGAGTCACCACCAAACCAGTGATGCGCTCTGCCTACGTGCACGGCGTGATCAACAGCTCTCTATCGCAGTCAGCGGCACGCGCGGGCCTGTCCCACAGCATGACGATGGACATGGCCAGCGTGTTCGGCTACGACATCGACTTCGCCCAGGACATCCGCCAGGGTGACGAATTCGACGTGATCTACGAGCAGAAAGTCGCCAATGGCAAAGTGGTGGGCACCGGCAACATTCTCTCCGCACGCTTTACCAACCGCGGTAAAACCTACACCGCCGTGCGCTACACCAACAAACAGGGCATCAGCAGCTACTACACCGCCGATGGCAACAGTATGCGCAAGGCGTTCATCCGCACACCGGTGGACTTCGCTCGTATCAGCTCGCGCTTCTCGATGGGTCGCAAGCATCCCATCCTGAACAAGATTCGCGCGCACAAAGGTGTCGACTATGCGGCCCCCCGCGGCACGCCCATCAAAGCGGCAGGTGACGGCAAGGTCTTGCTGGCAGGGCGTCGTGGCGGATATGGCAACACCGTGATCATCCAGCACGGCAACACCTACCGCACCCTGTACGGCCACATGCAAGGCTTCGCCAAAGGCGTCAAGACCGGCAGTTCGGTCAAACAGGGCCAGGTGATTGGCTACATAGGGACTACCGGCCTGTCCACCGGCCCGCACTTGCACTATGAATTCCAGGTCAACGGCGTGCACGTCGACCCATTGGGCCAGAAGCTGCCGATGGCCGACCCGATCGCCAAGGCCGAGCGAGCGCGTTTCATGCAGCAGAGCCAGCCACTGATGGCGCGCATGGATCAGGAACGCACCACCTTGCTCGCCTCGGCGAAGCGTTAAGGTATGCCGCGCTATATAGGTGTGATGTCCGGAACCAGCCTCGATGGCCTGGACGTCGCGCTGATCGAACAGGACTCGGCGATCAACCTGATCGCCACCCATTACATCCCTATGCCGGACACCCTGCGCGCCGAGCTGCTCAGCCTGTGCGCCAGTGGCGCCGACGAAATTGCCCGCTCGGCCATCGCCCAACGGCACTGGGTGGAGCTTGCCGCTAAGGGCATCCACGCATTGCTGGATCAGCAAAACCTCAAGCCGCAGGATATTCGCGCGATTGGCAGCCACGGCCAGACCATTCGTCACGAACCCGCACGGGGCTTCACCGTACAGATAGGCAACCCGGCGCTGCTGACCGAGCTCACCGGCATCACCGTGGTCAGCGACTTCCGCAGCCGTGACGTGGCCGCCGGTGGTCAGGGCGCGCCCCTCGTACCCGCGTTCCACGAAGCGCTGTTTGGCGAACGAACCGGCAACCGTGCGGTGTTGAATGTGGGAGGCTTCAGCAACCTCAGCCTGATCGAGACGGGCAAACCTGTAGCCGGTTTCGACTGCGGACCGGGCAACGTGCTGCTGGATGCGTGGATCCACCAGCAACAAGGCGAGCACTTTGACCGTGACGGCCAATGGGCAGCCAGTGGCAAGGTAGAGCCAGCGCTACTCAGCGCGCTGCTCAGCGATCCGTTCTTCCTGACCCGAGGCCCGAAAAGTACCGGTCGAGAAGTATTCAACCTGCCATGGTTGCAACAACACCTGGCACGGCTGCCCGCCTTCCAGCCCGAGGATGTGCAGGCGACTTTGCTGGAGCTGACGGCTCTGACCATTGTCGAGTCCCTGCAGGCAGCTCAACATCAGACCGAAACCCTGCTGATCTGCGGCGGCGGCGCCCATAACGCCACGCTGATGAAGCGCCTGGCCGCCCTGCTTCCCGCCACCCAGGTCAGCAGCACCGCCGTCTATGGCGTCGACCCGGACTGGGTGGAGGCCATGGCGTTCGCCTGGCTGGCCCACTGCTGCCTGGAGGGCATCGCCGCCAATCGCCCGAGCGTCACCGGCGCCCGTGGGTTGCGAGTATTGGGCGCAATCTACCCCGCCTGACTGCTCCGCAAAACCGACAGATAGCAAAACGCCGCTTGGCCGATCAAAGCCAAGCGGCGTGTTTGTACGCGATGCAGACTCGGTTATCGATCAGATCGAAAACGAAGAACCGCAACCACAGGTCGTGGTCGCGTTAGGGTTCTTGATCACGAAACGCGAACCTTCCAGACCTTCCTGATAATCCACTTCGGCACCTGCCAGGTACTGGAAACTCATCGGGTCCACGACCAGGCTCACGCCCTCGCGCTCGACAATGGTGTCATCGTCGGCCACATCTTCATCGAAGGTAAAACCATACTGAAACCCTGAACAACCGCCGCCCGTAACAAATACGCGCAGCTTCAAGCGATCATTACCCTCTTCATCGACCAGGCTCTTCACCTTGTGCGCAGCACCGTGGGTAAATTGCAAAGCCGTGGGGGTGAAGGATTCAACGCTCATGCTGATAATCTCCCGGCGTAACGCCGTCATATGCGTAATGACCGGCATTATCCGCTTCTCCTAGAAAAGCGGTCAACTATTGTTACGGTATATCAATCGGCAACGCGCTCATAAAAACACAAAAGGCCCTATTAGCGGGCCTTTGCGTATCTACAGCAAAGCCTTAAGGCAACATGCCCGCGTGGGAAAGACCCAGCTTCTCATCCAGACCAAACAGGATGTTCATGTTCTGCACCGCCTGGCCCGACGCCCCCTTGACCAGATTGTCGATCACCGACAGCACCACCACCAGGTCGCCATCCTGCGGACGGTGTACCGCAATCCGGCACACATTGGCACCGCGCACACTGCGGGTTTCCGGATGACTGCCAGCCGGCATGACATCGACGAACGGCTCATTGGCATAGCGCTTTTCAAACAGTGCCTGCAGATCGACCGAGCGATCGACCACGGTTGCGTACAGCGTGGAATGAATACCGCGAATCATCGGCGCGAGGTGCGGCACAAAGGTCAGGCCCACGTCCTTGCCCGCTGCCCGGCAGAGGCCCTGGCGGATTTCCGGCAAATGACGATGCCCTTTAACGGCATAAGCCTTCATGCTTTCTGCGGTCTCGGAGTACAGCGAACCTACCGCCGCTCCACGACCGGCGCCGCTCACTCCCGACTTGCAGTCTGCGATCAGGCGCGAAGCGTCGGCCAGCCCGGCTTCCAGCAACGGCAGAAAGCCCAGTTGGGTTGCGGTCGGGTAGCAACCTGGCACCGCAATCAAGCGGGCTTGCTTGATCTGCTCACGATTGACTTCCGGCAGGCCATACACCGCCTCCTCCAGCAACTGCGGCGCGCCGTGCGGCTGGCCATACCACTTGGCCCATTCATCGGCGTCCTGCAGGCGGAAGTCGGCGGAGAGGTCGATGACCCTGGTACCGGCAGCCAGCAGTTCGCCGGCCAACGCATGGGCAACCCCGTGAGGGGTGGCAAAAAACACCACGTCACAGGCGCCCAGGGTCTTGACGTCCGGCACGCTGAACGCCAGGCCGTCGTAATGGCCGCGCAGGTTAGGGTACATATCGGCCACGGCCAGGCCGGCCTCGGATCGAGAGGTGATGACCACCACCTCAGCCTGCGGATGCTGAGCCAACAGACGCAGCAATTCGACACCGGTGTAACCCGTGCCGCCGACGATACCGACCTTGACCATAACCCTGCCCTCAACGAACCACTGGAAAGCCGTCGATAATAGGGGTCGTATCGCCCTGCGACAACCGTCAACGTGACGTATGGGCGCATCAGCCACTACTATCTTCCCTACCGTGAACCTGGGAATAACTAGAAATGCTCTATCTATGGATCAAAGCCTTCCACATCATCAGCATCGTCTGCTGGTTTGCCGGGCTGTTCTACCTGCCGCGCCTGTTCGTCTACCACGCTCAAAGCGAGGACACCGTCAGCAAGGAACGCTTCAGCGTCATGGAGCGCAAGTTGTACCGCGGCATCATGGGGCCGGCGATGATTGCCTCCCTGGTCTTTGGCATCTGGCTGATCGTCCTCAACCCGGGCATCTTTCAATCCGGCGGCTGGATCCACGCAAAACTGACCCTGGTAGTGCTGCTGATCGGCTATCACCATATGTGCGGCGCGCAGGTAAAACGCTTCGCTCGTGGTGAAAACACTCGCAGCCACGTGTTTTATCGCTGGTTCAACGAAGTGCCTGTGCTGATGTTGCTGGCCATCGTAATTCTGGTCGTGGTCAAACCGTTCTAACTTCAATCACTCGGAGTTGCGCCAATGTCACTGCCCGCCTTGCTCGAACAGCGTCTGCACCTGCCCCTGGTGGTAGCGCCGATGTTCCTGATCTCCAATCCGCAACTGGTACTGGCGTGTTGTCGCAACGGGGTGGTCGGCAGTTTCCCGGCGCTCAACCAGCGTGAAAGCAGCGGCTTCAAGGCTTGGCTGGAGGAAATAGAAGCGGGCCTGGCGCAGTTGGATAACCCCGCGCCGTACGCCGTGAACCTGATCGTGCACAACAGCAACCCACGGCTGCAGGCCGACCTCGCGATCTGCGTCGAACACAAGGTCCCCATCGTCATCACCAGCCTCGGTGCGGTAAAGGAGCTGGTGGACGCCGTGCACAGCTACGGCGGCCTGGTGTTCCACGACGTCACCACCCGGCGCCATGCCGAAAAGGCCGCCGAAGCAGGTGTCGATGGTTTGATCGCCGTGGCCGCAGGCGCCGGAGGCCATGCCGGCACCTGGAGTCCTTTCGCGCTGATTGCCGAAATTCGTCAGTTCTTCGACAAAACCCTGCTGCTGGCCGGCTGCCTCAACCATGGGCACGAAGTGCTCGCCGCGCAAATGCTGGGCGCAGACCTGGCCTACCTCGGCACACGCTTTATCGGCACCACCGAAAGCCAAGCCCCGGATGCCTATAAAGAGATGCTGCTCACATCACACGCCGCCGACATCGTGCACACTCCGGCTGTTTCCGGTGTGCCCGCAAGCTTCATGCGCCAGAGCCTGGAAAACGCCGGCTTCGACCTCGCGGCCCTGCAAGGCAAAGGCGGCTCCACGCTCAAGCCGTTGAGCGACGAGGCCAAGGCCTGGAAGACCGTATGGTCCGCCGGCCAGGGTGTCGGCGAGATCAATGATCTGCCCGGCGTCGATGAACTCGTTGCGCGCCTGGATGCCGAATACCGCACGGCGCGCGAGCAGGCCGCACAGTTGCGCTGGCCACGCTGATACACTCGCCGGGCCCGCCGATAAAGCAGGCCGGCCCACCTTCCCTTACAACTGACAAGGATGCCCGCATGAGCGACAACCGTTTCAAGATTGTGTTTGACGGAGCCCTGCTCCCGGGTGTCGAAAGCACCACTGCCAAGCTGAATCTGGCCGAGTTGTTCAAGAGCGATGTGGCTGCGATCGAGAAGCTCTTCACCGGCCGCCCGGTTGCGCTCAAACGCGACCTGTCGCGTGCCGATGCCGAGACCTACCTCACCGCCCTGAAGAACGCCGGGATCGATGCCCGCATCGAGGCCGAGCAACCCGTCGCCTTCAGCCTCGCTGAAACCCATGAAACCGGCTCTAAAGACTTCTCCAGCCCGGCCACTTCACCCTACGCGCCACCACGCGCCGCCGTCGGTGATGACCTGCCGGAATTTGCCGACCTGAAGGTGTTCACCATCAATGGTCGCATCGGGCGCCTGCGCTACCTGGCCTGGACGTTGGTGCTGACCCTCGCCATGCTGGTGGCCGGCGGCATCATCAGCACCGCCAGTTTCGCCGTGGCAACCGCCTCGCCGACAGCGGCCATTATTCTCGGCGGCGTGCTCGGTTTCGCCCTGTTTGTCGCACTGGTCGTGGTCAGCGTGCAGATCGGTGTGCAGCGCCTGCACGACCTGGGCTGGTCCGGCTGGCTGTACCTGCTCAACCTGGTGCCGCTGGTCAACAGCGTGTTCCCGCTGCTGATGCTGGTACTACCAGGTAACGCAGGCGCCAACCAATATGGCGCACCGCCTCCGCGCAACTCCACCGCGGTCAAAGTCCTCGCGACCCTGTGGCTGGCGTTCATTCCGGTGATGCTGGCTATCGTGGTGACCTTGGGCATGAACGGCTACCTGGATCAGCTCGAAGCCAACATGGACAGCAGCTATGAAAGCAGTTCGATCACCACCGATGAAGCCGGCGACCAGAGCGTCATCATGGAGGATGAAGACGCGCAAAGTGCTGACGATGCAGGCGAACCTGTAGACTCTCCAGAACAGTAAAGAAACGCCCGCCGCTTGTGACGCCTCCGTCACAGGCCCGGCGGCGTTGCGATGGAGAAAGGCATGACCCGTTACGCTCTGATCACCGGTGCCTCCAGCGGCATCGGCCTGGCCCTGGCCGAAGCCCTGGCGCGGCGTGGCCGCAGCTTGATTCTGGTGGCCCGCCAGCGTGATCAGTTGGAAAGCATTGCACTGGAATTGACTCAACGCTTTGGCGTCGAAGTGCTGTTTCGAGCCTGCGATCTGGGCGAGCCACTGCGCTTGTCCGGCTTTTTGCTGGAGCTGGAAGAAGGCGAGCGGCAGATCGACCTGCTGGTCAATTGCGCCGGCATCGGCACCAGCGGGCCGTTCCTGGCCCAGGACTGGATGACCGAGCAGGACCTGATCGAAGTCAACATCCTCGCCCTCACCCGGCTGTGTCACGCATTGGGCAACGCCATGGCACTGCAGGGCGGCGGGCAGATTCTGAATGTGGCGTCCGTCGCGGCGTTCCAGCCCGGCCCGTGGATGAGCAGCTATTACGCCAGCAAGGCCTATGTGCTGCACTTCTCCGAAGGCTTGCGCGAAGAACTCAAAACCTGCGGCATCAACGTGTCCGTGTTGTGCCCCGGCCCCACGCGCACCGCATTCTTCGGCACCGCACAAATGGACACCGCCAGGCTCGACCGCAGCCAGCAACTGATGAGCCCCGAAGAAGTCGCGCTGTACACCGTGCGCGCCCTGGAAAAAAACAAAGCCATCATCATTCCCGGGCGACGCAATCGCTGGCTGACGTTCAGCCCGCGTCTGAGCCCGCGCTGGCTGACGCGCAAGATCGCCGGCGCAATCAACAAGGCCTATTGCCTGCGCTGACCGCCTGGGTACACTCACCCGCACATCAATAAGGGAGAAACAGCTGTGGATACTCTGTTCACCAAGATCATCAACAGAGAAATACCTGCCAACATCATCTACGAGGATGACCAGGTTCTGGCCTTCCACGATATCGCACCGCAGGCGCCGGTACATTTTCTGGTGATTCCGAAAAAACCCGTCCGCACCCTGAACGACCTGACCGAGGACGACAAGGCGCTGGCTGGCCATATCCTGTTCACGGCTCAACGCCTGGCGCTGGAACTGGGCTGTGAGGAAGGGTTTCGGGTGGTCATGAACTGCAACGAGATGGGCGGCCAGACCGTTTATCACATCCATATGCATGTGCTGGGTCAGCGCCAGATGAACTGGCCGCCGGGCTGAAACAGCCTGTTTGGGGAGGTCATGGCCGCTGGCCGTGACCTCGTGCCCCAGACTGCACGCAAACGCTTCACTCTCTCTTGCGGTAGACTGGCCGCTGAGATTTTTCCCGGAGGTCTGCATGACTACCCAACGTCACTACTCGCCGATTGACCGCCTGCTGCTGCAAGCCGACACCGCCATGCGCACGCTATTGCCCTTCAGCGGCCAGCCTCACCGCCCCTCGCCGGCCATCGTGCAGCCCGATGCCCAGATGAGCGCGACCGAGACCCGCCATGTCGCCGGCCTGATGCGCATCAACCATACCGGCGAAGTGTGTGCCCAGGCGCTGTACCAGGGCCAGGCCCTGACCGCCAAGCTGCCGCAGGTGCGCGCCGCGATGGAGCATTCGGCCGAGGAAGAAGTCGACCACCTGGCCTGGTGCGAGCAACGCATCCGCCAGTTGGGCAGTCATCCCAGCGTGCTCAATCCGCTGTTCTATGGTTTGTCATTCGGCATCGGCGCTGCCGCCGGCCTGATCAGCGACAAGGTGAGCCTGGGCTTCGTCGCCGCCACCGAGCATCAGGTGTGCAAGCATCTGGATGAGCACCTCGAGCAATTGCCGGCAGAGGACGAAAAATCCCGGGCAATCCTCGAACAGATGCGCATTGATGAAGCCCTCCACGCGGACAGCGCGTTGGATGCCGGCGGTTTTCGCTTCCCGGCGCCGGTACGATTCGGCATGGGCCTGCTGGCCAAAGTCATGACCAAAAGCACCTACCGTATCTAGCAGGAGCGAGCGTGCTCGCTCCTGGCGCTCAACCCAGTTCGATAATCTCGTAATCATGGGTGATGGCCACGCCGGCCGCACCCAGCATGATCGACGCCGAGCAATACTTCTCAGCCGACAGCTCGATGGCCCGCTTGACCTGGGCCTCCTTCAGCGCCCGCCCCTTCACCACAAAATGCATGTGAATCCTGGTAAACACCTTGGGATCTTCCGTGGCGCGCTCGGCCTCCAGAAACGCCTCGCAGCTCTCTACCGCCTGACGGGACTTTTTCAGGATACTGACCACGTCGAAATTGCTGCAGCCGCCCACGCCCAGCAGCAGCATTTCCATCGGCCGCACGCCTAGGTTGCGGCCGCCCGCTTCAGGCGGACCGTCCATCACCACCACATGGCCGCTGCCCGATTCACCGAGGAACATGGCTTCGCCCGCCCATTGGATGCGTGCCTTCATCGCCCAGACTCCACTGCTAAAAAAGGGTCGCCAGCTTAGCACAGGGCCCGGCAGCGGCAGCGTTTGGCGCGAATGCGATCAATAAAAACGTTTACCCGATAAATTCGCTAATCGAGACAGAATGTGTCTGGTAAGCTGGCGCCAATTCGATGGCGTATTGCCACTGTCGGAGAGCATAACTTCAATTCCTTAGCGTCGCCTTTCGGGAAACAACCATGGTTGCCCTTACTCCCACACCCAAGATCAAGAATCTCGACAAGCTGTTGATGCATTGCCAGCGCCGGCGCTACCCGGCCAAGCACAACATCATCTGCGCCGGCGAACGCTCCGAAACACTGTTTTTCATCATCAAGGGCTCGGTCACCATCCTGATCGAGGACGACGACGGCCGCGAGATGATCATCGCCTACCTCAACACCGGCGATTTCTTTGGCGAGCTGGGCCTGTTCGAACAAGCCGGAAAGGAACAGGAACGCAGTGCCTGGGTACGCGCCAAGGTCGAATGCGAAGTCGCCGAGATCAGCTACACCAAGTTTCGTGAACTGTCCCAACAGGACCCCGACATCCTGTATGCCCTGAGCGGTCAGATCGCCCAGCGTCTGCGCGACACCACGCGCAAAGTCGGCGACCTGGCATTCTTCGACGTCACCGGCCGCGTGGCCCGGTGCCTGCTGGAGTTGTGCAAACAACCCGATGCCATGACCCACCCGGATGGCATGCAGATCAAAGTGACGCGCCAGGAGATCGGCCGCATTGTCGGCTGTTCACGGGAAATGGTCGGTCGCGTACTCAAGGACCTGGAAGAACGCAACCTGGTGCACGTCAAAGGCAAGACGATGGTGGTGTTCGGCACGCGTTAAGTGGGCATGAAACCGGCGAGCATCTGACGATACAAGGTGTCGAGCCGGCCGATGGCATCGGGCGCGGCAAAGGCTTCATGCAGGGCAATATGGCTGTCGGCGCGCACCCGCTGCTCCAGGCCACAGGATTGATTGAAACGGTTGACTGCCGCAATCAATGCCTCGCGGTGGTCATCCAGTAGTAACGCGCCGTGTACCAATCCTACCGGACGACCGCCGCTTTGCCGCCAGCGCTGGGCGGTGCCAACCATCTTGCGACCGTTGAGGTTGACGTTGTAACGCCCGTCGCAGAAGGCGCCATCGACTTCACCCACACTGGCATCACCGCCCAGCTCGATCAGCACGTCGCAGATCGGCTGGCACAAACGCTGATAACCGGTTTCGATTCGCCCCTGGTCTCCTTCGCTGCGGGGTGGCGCGTAGACCAATGCGATATTCACCGTGGCGCCCGACTGCGGCACCGGCTCGCCGCCGGTTTCGCGCAGCAGCACCGGCCAACCGGCCTGCGCCGACACCTCGCTCGCCGCCGCGAACGCCGGCAACCGGCTCAAGCGACGCGGCATCACCAACGCCTGGTCGGTGGGCTGCCAGAACAGCAACCCGAATGCCTGCTCGCCTGCGCAAACGGCTGCTAGCAAATCCTGCTCGGCGGCAAGGCCGGCCTCAACAGTCATCGCCATCGGTTGAATCATGCGCCCACCTCCCTGAATACACCCAAACCCAATGTGGGAGGGGGCTTGCTCCCGATAGCGAAGTATCAGTCGAAATACGCATCAACTGAACGAATGCCATCGGGAGCAAGCCCCCTCCCACAGGTTGACCGTGTTTCAATCAGTCCAGTGTCGAGCCGCCGACCGGCACGCCACGCTCCGGGAAGAACAGACGCTGCAACTCCGCCCCCGGGTGCTCGGCGCGCATGAACGTCTCGCCCACCAGGAACGAATACACGCCATTGATTTCCATCAGTTCCACATCGGCACGGTTGGCGATGCCACTCTCGGTGATCACCAGGCGGTCACGCGGAATGCGCGGCAGCAGGTCGAGGGTGGTTTCCAGGCTGACTTCGAAGGTGTGCAGGTTACGGTTGTTCACGCCAACCAACCGCGTGTCGACGGTTTTCAATGCGCGCTCCAGCTCATCGCCGTCGTGTACTTCAACCAACACGTCCAGACCGACGCTCTTGGCCACCGCCGCCAGTTCCGCCAGCTTTACGTCATCCAGCGCCGAGACGATCAGCAGTACACAGTCGGCGCCCAGGGCACGGGCTTCGATGATCTGGTACGGGTCAACCATGAAATCCTTGCGGATCACCGGCAGCTTGCACGCCGCGCGCGCCTGCTGCAGGAACAGGTCGGAGCCCTGGAAGTAGTCGATGTCGGTCAGCACGGAGAGGCACGTCGCCCCGCCCTTCTCGTAACTGGCGGCAATGTCGGACGGAACGAAGTGCTCACGAATCACGCCTTTGCTCGGCGAGGCCTTTTTCACCTCGGCAATCACCGCAGGCTGCTTGAGCTTGGCCTGGGCGATCAAGGCATTGGCAAAACCGCGCGGGGCATCGGCGACTTTCGCCTGCGCTTCCAGCTCGGCCAGGCTCACGCGCGCGCGGCGCTCAGCGACTTCTTCTGCCTTGCGGGCCAGAATTTTTTGTAGAACGGTTGGCACACTCATCCTTCATTCTCCATCTTGAATACCGCAGTGAATGCTCCCAGCTCTTCGAGTTTTTCGCGAGCCAGACCGGTGTGAAGTGCATCGTGAGCCAAGGCGACACCCTCTTTAAGACTATAGGCATGGTCGGCGGCGTAAAGTGCCGCGCCAGCATTCAGAACAATCATCTCGGCCGCTTTTTGACCGTTCTCGGTCTTGCGGCGCCCCAGGGCATCGCGGATCAACTCCAGGGACGCGGCCGGGCTTTCCACCGCCAGGCCATGCAGACTCTGGCTCTTCATGCCGAGGTCTTCAGGTTCGACCCAATATTCGGTGATTTGGTCGTTCTTGAGCTCCGCCACAAACGTCGGCGCCGCCAGGCTGAATTCGTCCAGGCCATCCTTGGAATGCACCACCAGCACATGCTTGCTGCCCATGCGTTGCAACACTTCGGCCAGCGGCCGGCACAGGGCTTCGCTGAACACGCCCACCACCTGATGCTTCACACCGGCCGGATTCGTAAGCGGGCCAAGCATGTTGAACAGGGTGCGCAGGCCAAGATCCTTGCGCGGGCCGGCGGCGTGTTTCATCGCACCGTGATGGGACTGGGCAAACATGAAGCCGATGCCGACGCTGTCGATGCAGCGTGCCACTTGCACCGGCGTCAGGTTCAGGTAGATGCCCGCTGCCTCCAGCAGATCGGCACTGCCGCTCTTGCCGGACACCGCACGGTTGCCGTGCTTGGCCACTGTGCAGCCCGCCGCCGCAACCACGAATGAAGACGCCGTGGACACGTTGAAGATATTCGCGCCATCGCCGCCAGTGCCGACCACGTCGACCACACCGTCGAGGGTCTTGAGTTCAACCTTGTCCGCCAGCTCGCGCATGACCGACACAGCGCCGACGATCTCGTCGATGCTCTCGCTCTTCATGCGCATGGCCATCATGAACGCACCGATCTGTGCGTCGGTGCACTGACCGGTCATGATCTCGCGCATCACATCGCTCATTTCCGCGGTGCTCAGGTCCAGGTGGCCGACGATACGGCCCAGGGCAGTCTTGATATCCATGAAAAGTCCTTAGCGCGTGCCGCCGCTCTGCTTGAGAAAGTTGGCGAACAGCTCGTAACCCTGCTCGGTCAGAATCGACTCAGGGTGAAATTGCACCCCTTCGATATTCAGCGTCTTGTGGCGCAGGCCCATGATCTCGTCGACCGAGCCGTCTTCCAGCTGGGTCCAGGCGGTCGGTTCCAGGCACTCGGGCAGGGTTTCACGCTTGACCACCAGCGAATGGTAGCGGGTCACTGTTACGGGATTGTTCAACGCCTGAAATACGCCCAAGTCCCTGTGGAACACCGGGCTGGTCTTGCCGTGCATCACCTGGCGCGCACGCACCACGTCACCGCCAAAGGCCTGGCCGATGGACTGATGGCCCAGACACACGCCCAGGATAGGCAGCTTGCCGGCGAAATACTGAATGGCTTCGAGGGAGATGCCCGCCTCGGTCGGGGTGCAGGGGCCAGGCGAAACCACGATGCGTTCCGGGTTCAGCGCTGCGATCTGCGCCACGCTCAGTTCGTCGTTGCGCACCACCTTGACCTCGGCACCGAGTTCGCCCAGGTACTGCACGACGTTGTAGGTAAAGGAATCGTAGTTATCAATCATCAGCAACATGTGGGTTCAAACCTCTTGAATTCACTGATTTCGAATGTCCGCCTTCCAGGGCGTGACCCGCTGTCGAACGCACGTTCCAGTGGCCGGCCGAGCCGACACGGGGCGTCAGACAAAGGGTGAAGAAGGCAAATCGGTACAGGTCCGGCGGGGCCGGCAGGGAACAGTCAGGCGCGCCAACGCCAACGGGCGTGAGCCTTGATGACGCGCATCAAGAGTTTGCTGATGATCAACACGGGGAGGGTCTCGTTCATACGTTGGGGCACAGTAGCGTAGCCTCGCGAGCGGTGCAATATAGTCGCGCAAATACGCGGGTAGACCTGCCTTGGTTTATCGGAAAAAGCTGTTTTCACTTGAAGAACATTCTCAATGTCTGGTTAATGTTTCGCTTCCGATACAACAAAACCAAATGGACTTTGTCATGCAAAAACCCGCCCTTCTTGCCCCGCTCGCCGGCTGCCTGTTGTCCCTGGCCTGTGCCCAGGCGCTTGCAGCCTCCTCGCCCTATTCAACCATGGTGGTGTTCGGTGACAGCCTGGCCGACGCCGGCCAGTTCCCGGATGGCAACGCCGGGTCGACACTGCGTTTTACCAACCGCACCGGGCCGAACTTCCAGGGTGACTTCGGCCTGGTCTCATCGACCTTGCTCGGTACCCGGCTGGGCGTTGCGCCCAACGACCTGAACGCCTCGACCTCGCCGGTTCGCGCGGCCCAGGGCCTGCCCGACGGCAACAACTGGGCGGTCGGCGGCTACCGTACCGACAACATCCTGGACTCGATCAACTCGGTGTCCAACGCCACGGTCCCGCCCAACAATCCCGGCGGCGGTACGGTATTGCGCAGCCG
This sequence comes from Pseudomonas sp. PvP025, assembly GCF_017832155.1. Classification (NCBI taxonomy): domain Bacteria; kingdom Pseudomonadati; phylum Pseudomonadota; class Gammaproteobacteria; order Pseudomonadales; family Pseudomonadaceae; genus Pseudomonas; species Pseudomonas sp. PvP025. The sequence continues at coordinate 3,414,570 of NZ_JAFIBJ010000001.1, forward strand.
CCAGGGCTACCTGCCGGCCAACGGCGGGCGGGCGGATCCGAACGCGCTGTATTTTCTCTCCGGCGGCGGTAACGACTTCATTCAAGGCCGCGTGCTCAGCGCGGGCCAGGCTGTCGCTGCAGGCGGCCGCCTGGCCGACAGCGCCCAGGCCCTGCAACAGGCCGGCGCCCGCTACATCATGGTGTGGATGCTGCCCGACCTGGGGCTCACACCGGCCATCAACGGCACACTGCTGCAGGCGCCGAGTTCGGCCCTCAGCAGCCTGTTCAACCAATCGCTGGTGCAACGGCTGTCGCAGATCGACGCGCAGATCATCCCGCTGAACATTCCGCTGCTGCTCAATGAGACCTTCGCCGACCCCGGCCGCTTCGGCCTGGCCACCGGGCAAAACCTCACCGGCACCTGCTTCAGCGGCAACGGCTGCAGCGCCAACCCGACCTACGGCATCGGCGGCACCACCCCGGACCCGACCAAGCTGATCTACAACGACGCCGTGCACCCCACCATCGCCGGGCAACGCCTGATTGCCGACTACGCTTATTCACTGCTGTCGGCGCCCTGGGAACTGACCCTGCTGCCCGAAATGGCCCAAGGCACCTTGCGCGCCCACCAGGATGAACTGCGCAACCAATGGCAGGCCGATAACGGCCGTTGGCAAGCGGTCGGCCAGTGGCGCGCGATTGTGGCCGGCGGTGGCCAGCATGTGGACTTCAACCACCAGGACAGCGCCGCGAGTGGCGATGGCACTGGCTACAACCTGAATGTCGGCGGCAGCTACCGGCTCAACGAGGACTGGCGCGTCGGCGTGGCGGCCGGCTTGTACCGCCAGACCCTGGAAGTCGGCGCCAACGATTCGGACTACAAGCTCAACAGCTACATGGGCACCGCCTTCGCCCAATATCAGCAAAACCACTGGTGGGCCGACGCGGCGTTGACCGGCGGCAAGCTGGACTTCGACAGCCTCAAACGCAAGTTCGCCCTAGGCGTCAGCGAAGGCTCCGAAAAAGGCGACACCGACGGCTGGCTGTGGGCCTTGAGCAGCCGCGTGGGCTACGACATCGCCGCGCCGGGCAGCGACTGGCACCTGTCACCGTTCATCAGCGCCGATTACGCACGGGTCGAAGTCAACGGCTACTCGGAGAAAGACAATCGCTCCACCGCGCTGACCTTTGATGACCAGCAACGCGACTCCAAACGTCTGGGCGCAGGCCTGCAAGGCAGCTACCGGGTAACACCGCAGACCCAGGTGTACGGCGAAGTGGCCCACGAGCACGAGTTCGAAAATGACACGCAGAAAGTGAACATGTCGCTCAACAGCGTGCAGGGCATCGACTTCAAGCTGGACGGCTATACGCCACGCAGCAATTCGGATCGCCTGAGCCTGGGCGTCAGCCACAAGCTGACTCAGGAGCTGGCGCTACGGGCGGCGTATAACGTGAGGAAGGATGACAGTTTGACCCAGCAAGGCGTCAGCGTTGGCGTGAGTCTGGATTTCTGATGCAGTCTTGAGAGCGGAACAAAACAAATGTGGGAGCTGGCTTACCAGCCCCCACATTTTGTTCAATGCCAGCCTTTAGCGTTGCGGCGTTTGCTCGGCTAACGCCACAGCCCGGAACATCGCGCGGCGCTTGTTCAGGGTTTCCTCCCACTCGAGGGCCGGCACCGAGTCGGCGACAATCCCGCCACCCGCCTGCACATGCAGCTCGCCATCCTTGATCACCGCCGTGCGAATCGCAATCGCCGTGTCCATGTTGCCGTTCCACGCAAAATACCCCACGGCACCGCCGTAGACACCGCGCTTGACCGGCTCCAGCTCATCAATGATTTCCATCGCGCGAATCTTCGGCGCGCCCGACAAGGTGCCCGCCGGCAGAATCGCGCGCAGTGCGTCCATGGCGGTCAGCCCGGCCTTCAGCTCGCCGGTGACGTTGGAGACGATGTGCATCACGTTGGAATAGCGCTCGATCACCATCTTCTCGGTCAACTTCACCGAACCGATTTCCGAGACACGCCCGGTATCGTTACGGCCCAGGTCGATCAGCATCAAGTGCTCGGCAATTTCCTTGTCGTCGCTCAGCAGGTCCTGTTCCAGCGCCAGGTCGGCTTCTTCGGTCGCGCCACGGGGACGCGTGCCGGCAATCGGGCGTACGGTGATCAGGTTGTCCTCGACACGCACCAGCACTTCCGGCGAACTGCCCACTACGTGGAAGTCGCCAAAGTTGAAAAAGTACATGTAAGGCGTCGGGTTGAAGCAGCGCAGTGCGCGATACAAGTCGATGGGCGCAGCCTTGAAGTCAATGGACATGCGCTGCGACGGCACCACCTGCATGCAGTCTCCGGCAAGGATATATTCCTTGATGGTATCGACTGCGCGCTCGTAGTCATCCTGAGTGAAGCTTGAGCGAAAGATCGGATCGGCGGCCGGCGGACGGCTGAGGTCCAGGCCGCGACGCGGAGTGATCGGCTGGCGCAGTTTGTCCAACAAGGCTTCGAGGCTCGCCAGCCCCTGCTCGAACGCATCGGCCTGGGCCGGGTCGGCGAGCACGATGGCGTGCATCTTGCCGGCCAGGTTGTCGAACACCACCACCGCGTCGGAGACCATCAGCAGAATGTCAGGCACGCCCAGCGGGTCCGGGTTCGGGCATTTGCCCAGGCGCTTTTCCACATAGCGCACGCAGTCGTAGCCGAAATACCCGACCAGGCCGCCGTTGAAACGCGGCAGGCCCGGGATGGTCGGCACGTTGTAGCGCGCCTTGAAGCTTTCGACGAAGGCCAGCGGGTCTTCCACGTCATGGCTTTCGATCTCGACGCCATCGTGGGTGATGCTCACGTGGTGATCGTGCACCCGCATCACCGTGCGGCACGGCAGGCCGATGATCGAATAACGGCCCCACTTTTCGCCGCCCTGTACCGATTCGAGCAGGTAGGAGTTGGGCTCGTCGGCCAGTTTCAGGTAGATCGACAACGGCGTGTCGAAGTCAGCCAGGGTGTCGCAGGCCAGGGGAATACGGTTATAGCCGGCAGCGGCCAAACGCAGGAATTCTTCGCGGGTCATGATGTGCCTCGTGGCATGAGGGTCTGGCGGTCGGGTAGGCAAACGTGCCGCAGGGTGCGGCCAGGAGCAGTCAGGCGCGCCAACGCCAGCGGGCCAGAGCCTTGATGACTTTCATCCAGAGTTTGCGGGTAACCACCACGATGGCATTTCCAGAAGGGGACGGGTCGATGTCGGGCAACGTTATCCCAGCGCCCGCTCCCAGGCAACCGGGGATTAACAGGCGCAGATCATCAATCACCAGCGCCGGCGATTCTTCGGCAATCGGCCGGCCATGGTTGTAGCCATAACTCAAGGCCACGCACTGCACGCCTGCGGCTTTCGCCGCCTGCACATCGCTGCGCGAGTCGCCGACGAACAACGACTGGGATGCCGGAATATTGGCCATTTTCATCACGAAAAACAGCGCCGCAGGGTCGGGCTTTTTCTGCGGCAAGGTATCGCCGCCGATGATCCAGCGGAAATAGCGGCCGATTTTCATCTGGTCCAGCAGCGGCGCGACAAAGCGTTCCGGCTTGTTGGTGATCAGGGCCATTTCCACGCCCTTTTTGTGCAGCCACTTGAGGGTGTCGCGCACGCCGGGGTACACCACCGTCAATTCATGGCTGCTTTCATAGGCGGCGTTGAACAGTTCCAGAGCGTGCTCGGCCTCCACCTCATCGACACCCGTGGCGTCGATATGGTTGGCCAGGGCCCGGCGCACCAGCATCGGCGCGCCATTACCCACCCAGTCGCGCACCGCCTCGATCCCTGCCGGCTTGCGCCCCAGTTTGAGCAGCATGGTGTCCACCGCCGCAGCCAGGTCGGGCACCGAATCGATCAACGTACCGTCCAGATCGAACATCACCAGCCGTGGCAGCTTGCCGGGAAACAGCTGCTCGAAGCCGCTCATGGACGCGTCAGCGCCAGTTCGGCGCGCATCTTGTCGATGACTTCCTGGTAGTTCGGCGCATTGAAGATCGCCGAGCCGGCCACAAAGGTGTCGGCACCGGCGGCGGCGATGTCGCGGATATTGTTGACGTTCACCCCGCCGTCGATCTCCAGGCGGATATCCCGGCCCGAAGCGTCGATCAGCGCCCGCGCTTCGCGCAGCTTGTTCAGGGTGCCGGGGATGAACTTCTGCCCGCCGAAGCCCGGGTTGACGCTCATCAGCAGCACCATGTCGACCTTGTCCATCACGTACTCGAGCACGTTCAGGGGCGTGGCCGGGTTGAACACCAGGCCCGCCTTGCAGCCGCCTTCGCGGATCAGTTGCAGGGTGCGGTCGACGTGCAGCGTGGCTTCCGGGTGGAAGGTGATGTAAGTGGCGCCGGCCTCGATGAAGTCACCGATGATGCGGTCGACCGGGCTGACCATCAGGTGCGCGTCGATCGGCGCGGTGATGCCGTACTTGCGCAGCGCTGCGCAGACCATCGGGCCGATGGTCAGGTTGGGCACGTAGTGGTTGTCCATGACATCGAAGTGCACGAAGTCGGCACCGGCGGCCAACACCTTGTCCACTTCTTCACCCAGGCGGGCGAAGTCGGCGGAGAGAATCGATGGAGCAATGACGAAGGGCTGCATGACGCACCTTTTCTGAGCTAAATCACGATGGCGCGCATTGTATACCTCATGCTTTGCCGCGCGCACCGTGACCTCGTTCAAGGATCAGAAAGCGGCCCGGTAGATTTTCTCGATATCCGCCGCGCTGAGCTTGCGCGGGTTGTTGCGCATCAGACGCTCGATGCCCGCCGCTTCCACCGCCATGGCCGGGATTGCGTCCTCGGGCACCCCGAAACTGTGCAGCCCGGCCGGGATTTCGACGGCAGCGCACAGGCGCGTCATCGCCTCGACAGCCTGGTCGGCGGCGTCATTGGCGCTCAGCCCGGTGACATTCACGCCCATGGCCTGGGCAATGTCCTGCATGCGCTCGACACAGGCCAGTTTGTTCCAGTGCATCACGTAGGGCAGCAACAGCGCGTTGCTCACGCCGTGGGCGATGTTGAAGCGTCCGCCCAGCGGGTACGCCAACGCATGCACCGCGCCCACGCCGGCATTGCCGAACGCCATGCCGGCCATCAGGCTGGCGGTGGCCATATCGTCACGGGCCTTGAGATTGGCCGGGTTGGCATACGCCTTGGGCAGCGCGTTGGCAATCAGCTTGACCGCGCCAATGGCCAGCGCATCGGTGATCGGCGACGCATTCAGCGACAGATAAGACTCGATGGCATGCACCAACGCATCCAGACCACTGGCGGCGGTGACGCTGCGCGGGCAGGTCAGGGTCATTTGCGGGCTGATCAGCGCCACATCCGGCAGCAGGTAGTCGCTGACGATGCCCTTCTTCAATTGCGCCGCCTTGTCGGAGAGGATCGCCACATTGGTCACCTCCGAACCAGTGCCGGCCGTGGTGGGGATGGCGATCAGCGGCGGCCCTTTGCGCGGCACCTGGTCGACGCCGAACAAATCTGCCAGGGCGCCGTGGTAGCCGGCGTAGGCCGCCACGCTCTTGGCGATATCGATGGCACTGCCGCCGCCCAGACCGATCAGCCCGTCGTGCCCACCGTCGCGATAGACCTGCATGCAGTCTTCGACGATGGCGATTTCCGGGTCGGGCAGCACACGGTCGAAAATCTCATAGGTGCGTCCGCCCAGGTGTTCGAGCGCCAGCGCCACGGTGCCGGACTTGACCAGCGCGGCATCGGTGACGATCAGCGGGTTATCCACATCCAGGCGCGTGAGTTCGGCGGCGAGTTGCTCGATGGCGCCAGCGCCGGTGAGCAGTTTGTGGGCGATCTTGAATGAGGAAGTACTCATGTGCGCGGCCTCTTATCGGTGATGGGCTGGCACAAGGATAGCTGACAGATGAGCGTTGTCTGCCATTCAGCATCTGAATGCACGCAATTCAAATGTGGGAGGGAGCAAGCCCCCCTCCCACAATGGATCTCTATCTGATCTCTAGACCTGCGCTGTCCGCAGCTTCTCGCTGCGCCCACGCAACCACTCCAGCGTCAGCAACAGCAGCACCGAGAACCCGATCAGCAAGGTCGCCGCCGCGGCAATCGTCGGGCTGAGGTTTTCGCGGATACCGCTGAACATCTGCCGTGGCAGGGTGGCTTGCTCGGGACCAGCGAGGAACAGCGTCACCACCACCTCATCGAACGAGGTGGCAAAGGCGAACAGCGCCCCGGAAATCACCCCCGGCGCAATCAATGGCAAGGTCACCCGACGAAACGCGGTCAACGGTGAGGCCCCGAGGCTCGCCGCCGCACGCACCAGATTATGGTTGAACCCCTGCAAGGTGGCCGACACCGTGATGATCACGAACGGCACGCCCAGCACCGCATGCACCACGATCAGCGAAAAAAAGCTGTTGCCCAGCCCCAGCGGTGCAAAGAACAAATAACTGGCCACGCCGATAATCACCACCGGCACCACCATCGGCGAAATCACCAGGGCCATCACCAGCGCCTTGCCGGGAAAATTGCCGCGCGTCAGGCCAATCGCCGCTAGCGTGCCGAACACCATCGCCAGCACGGTGGCCGCCGGCGCCACGATGATGCTGTTCTTCAGCGCGCGCATCCATTCGGCCGAGGCAAAGAAATCCTCATACCAATGCAGCGAAAAGCCCTGCAACGGGTACACCAGGAAACTGCCGCTGTTGAACGACAGCGGGATAATCACCAGCACCGGCAAAATCAGGAACAGCAGGATCAGGCCGCACAGCACCCGCAGGCTGTAGAACCACACCCGCTCCACCGGGGACATATAAGGACTCAGCATCGCAAGGTCTCCTCAGCTCAGGCGCAGGCGGCTCGCGCCCACCAGTCGGTTGTAGATCAGGTACAGCAACACGGTGGCCAGCAGCAGCAGGCCGCCCAATGCCGTGGCCATGCCCCAATTGATGCTGGTGTTGGTGTAGAACGCCACGAAGTAGCTGACCATCTGGTCGTTCGGGCTGCCCAGCAAGGCCGGGGTGATGTAGTAACCAATCGCCAGAATGAACACCAGCAGGCAGCCAGCGCCGACACCGGCGTAGGTCTGCGGGAAGTACACGCGCCAGAAACTGGCGAACGGGTGACAGCCCAGGGAAATCGCCGCACGCAGGTAGGTAGGCGAAATGCCCTTCATCACGCTGTAGATCGGCAGAATCATGAACGGCAGCAGAATGTGCACCATGGAGATGTAGACCCCGGTGCGGTTGAACACCAGTTCCAGCGGGCTGTCGATCAGGCCCAGGCCCATCAGCGCGCTGTTGATCAGGCCGCCCGACTGCAGCAACACGATCCACGCCGCCACCCGCACCAGAATCGAGGTCCAGAACGGCAACAGCACCAGAATCATCAGCAGGTTGCTTTTGCGCGCCGGCAGGTTGGCCAGCAGGTATGCCAGCGGGTAGGCCAGCAGCAGGCAGATCACGGTGATCACCAGGCCCATCCAGAAGGTGCGGGCGAAGATGTCCAGGTAGATCGCCTGGTCGGGCGTGGCCGGGGCGATCTCGCCGAGGTCGTCGATGCGGTGATCGACGGCCGCCAGCAGGTAGTACGGGGTAACGCTGCTGGTATTGCGCCGGATCGCCTGCCAGTAGGCTGGGTCGCCCCAGCGTTCGTCGAGGTTTTCCAGCGCTTGCTTGTAAGAGCCGGGCGTTTCGGCAAACGGCAGCGCCCGCGCGGTTTTCGTCAGCAGGCTGCGATAGCCCGCCAGTTCCATGTTCAAGCGTTTGGACAAGTCGCCCAGGGTCTGGTTTTTACGCGCCTCGCCCAGGTCTTCGCTGAGCGCCTGGTACACCGGCTCGCCCGGCAGGCCGCGCCCGTCCCAGGCCGTCACGGCCACCACGGTACGCGGCAAGCCCGCCACCACTTCCGGGTTGCCGACACTCTTGAACAACAGCGCGACAATCGGCACCAGAAACACCAGCAGCAAAAACAGCACCAGCGGCGCAATCAAGGCCTGCGCCTTCCAGCGGTTGAGCCGCTCGGCACGCGCCAGGCGCTGCTTGAGGGTGGGGCTGTTGACCTCGTTCGAAGGAACGGCGATGGCCATGGCTGACTCCGGATATTGAAGATAAATGCACACCCTTGTGGGAGGGGGCTTGCTCCCTACCACAGGGGGTCAGCGGTGCTGCTGCTTACTTGGCCGCCCAGGAATTGAAGCGCTGCTCCAGTTGCTCGCCGTTATCGGCCCAGAAGCTCACGTCGATCTGCACCTGGTTGGCGATGTTTTCCGGGGTGGTCGGCATGTCCTTGAGGACGTCCTTGGCCAGCAACGGCACGGCCTGGGTGTTCGCCGGGCCGTAGGCGATGTTTTCCGAGTAGGTCTTCTGCTGCTGCGGCTGCACTGAGAAGGCGATGAATTTCTTCGCCGCTTCCGCGCGGTCCTTGGCCAGGCCTTTAGGGATGGCCCAGGCGTCGAAGTCGTAGATACCGCCATTCCACACCACTTTGAGGTTGCTTTCTTTCTGCACGGCGGCGATGCGGCCGTTGTAGGCCGAACTCATCACCACGTCACCCGAGGCCAGGTACTGCGGCGGCTGTGCGCCGGCTTCCCACCACTGGATCGACGGTTTGAGTTCGTCGAGTTTCTTGAATGCGCGGTCCTGGCCATCTTTGCCGGCCAGCACTTTGTACACGTCTTTGGGCGCTACACCGTCGGCCATCAGCGCAAATTCCAGGGTGTACTTGGCGCCCTTGCGCAGACCACGCTTGCCGGGGAATTTCTTGGTGTCCCAGAAATCCGCCCAACTGGTTGGCGCGGAAGCCAGTTTGTCGGCGTTATAGGCCAGCACGGTCGACCACACGAAGAAGCCCACGCCGCACGGCTGGATCGCGCCCTTCACGTAGTCGGCGGTGTTGCCGAACAGTTTCGGGTCGAGTGGCTCGAACATGTCTTCGTCGCAGCCACGGGACAGTTCCGGCGACTCCACTTCCACCAGGTCCCAGGACACGCTCTTGGTGTCGACCATGGCTTTCACCTTGGCCATCTCACCGTTGTATTCGCCGGCGACAATCTTGCCATTGCCCGCACTTTCCCACGGCGCGTAGAACGCCTTGACCTGGGCCGCCTTGTTCGCGCCACCGAACGACACCACGGTCAGGTCGGGGCCTGCCATGGCCTGTGTGGCGCCCATCAAGCCAAGTGCCAGGGCCGAATACTTAAGGGATTTCAACATTGTTGTGCTCTCCACGTGCAGGGTTGGTGAAGCCAGGGGGCGATCAGTTCGCCTCTAGAAGTGGGTCGAGTGCGCGAACGTGCTCGACTTGCCAGCCAATCGGTACCACGTCGCCGACCGCCAGGGCCGGGTCCAGCTCGGCAATCGGTTGTTTCACAAAGAAATCGGTCTTGCCGCAGACCTCCAGGCGCACCCGCACGTGGTCGCCCAGGTAGATGAACTCCGCCACGCGCCCGGAGAAACGGTTGACGCAGCGTTCGCTGGTGCCGTTGAGGCTGACGCGCTCCGGGCGCACCGACAGGGTGACGGGGCCGCCGACCTCGCCGACGTTCACCGCCAGCGCCTCGACCTTCTCGCCCCGCGCCAGCTCCACCACGCAACGCTCGCCGGTGTGGCTGTGCAGGCGGCCATTGAGGCGGTTGTTTTCGCCGATGAAGTTGGCGACGAAGGTGTTTTTCGGCTCTTCATACAAGCTGCGCGGCGCGGCGATCTGCTGGATTTCGCCCTGATGAAACACCGCCACGCGGTCGGACATGGTCAAGGCTTCGCCCTGGTCGTGGGTCACGTACACCACGGTCAAGCCGAGGCGCTGGTGCAGGTGCTTGATCTCCATCTGCATGTGCTCGCGCAGTTGCTTGTCGAGGGCGCCGAGGGGTTCGTCCATCAACACCAACTGTGGCTCGAACACCAGCGCGCGGGCCAGGGCCACGCGCTGTTGCTGGCCGCCGGACAGCTGCGCGGGGTAGCGCTGGGCGAAGGCATCGAGCTGGACCATGCTCAGCACGCGCTTGACCCGTTCGCTGATATCGGTCTTGCTCAACGAGCGTACCGACAAGGGAAAGGCGAGGTTTTCGGCGACGGTCATGTGCGGGAACAGCGCGTAATTCTGGAACACCATGCCGATATCGCGCTTGTGCGGCGGCACGTTGTTGATGGAGCGCCCGGCCAGCTGGATCTCGCCGGCGGTGGGTGTCTCGAAACCGGCGAGCATCATCAGGCTGGTGGTCTTGCCCGAACCGGACGGCCCGAGCAGGGTGAGGAACTCGCCCTTGCGAATCTCCAGGTTGAGGTCCTTGACGATCAGGTTCTCGCCGTCGTAGCTCTTCTGCACGCCACGAAAGCTGACCAGCACATCCTTTGAATCCACCTCGCTCATACCCGCACCTTTGTGTTTTGGACTGCTGTGGCACAAGCGTAGTCCAGGCGCGAGGCCCCGGAAATCGGGGGCCAGGAGAGAATCGCATCAGCCGGACGGAAGGTGGCGGGTAGGGATTGCCCTACACCGATGGCGGGGATGGGACAGTGCCGTGGCAAGGCGCGAGCTGCACACGGCAGGAACGGTGCGGCGGTGGTTTTCCGGGTCGTCGTTATTGGGTAAGTCGCTAGAGAAGCTTGTGCTCCATGGCGTACTTCACCAGCTCGGCCAATGAGGTGATATGCAGCTTCTGCATCAAACGCGCCTTGTGGGTGCTGATGGTCTTGTTGCTCAGGGCCAGTTGCTGGGCGATGTCATTGACGTTGGCGCCCTGGGCCAGGCGCTCGAACACCGAAAACTCCCGCTCCGAGAGCAGCGAATGCAACGGCCGCGAGTCGGTGAGGCCGACTTCGAAGACCATCCGATCGGCCAGGTCCGGGTCGATATAGCGCCCGCCCGCCGCCACCTTGCGAATCGCCGCCAGCAGCAGCGCGGGGTCGCTGTCCTTGGTGGCGTACCCTGCCGCACCGACTTTCAGGGCGCGCGCGGCCATTTGGGCTTCGTCGTGCATCGACAGCACCAGGATCGCCGGCGGATCGTTCAGCGCGCGAATACGCGCAATCGCTTCCAGCCCATTGACGCCCGGCATCGAAATATCCAGCAGCACCACTTCGCAGGGCACATGGCGCAAGGTCTCGAGCAACTGCTCGCCGTTGCTGGCCTCGCCAACCACCAGCAGGTCTTTGGCCAGACCGATCAATTGCTTGATGCCTTCTCGAACAATGGTGTGGTCTTCGGCTACCAGTACGCGGATCACAGGGGTTTCCTTTTGTAGTTAGGCATCCAGCGGCACCGTGACACTCAGGGTGGTGCCCTCCCCCAACGCGCTGTCCAGGGTCAACAGCCCGCCCATGATCAGCACCCGCTCGCGCATGCCCACCAGGCCGAACGACACCGGGCGCTCCCCGGTCTGGACGAACCCCACGCCGTCATCGCTGATGCTCAGCCGCAGGGACTCGCCGTCTATCGCCAGGGTCAGTTCGACAGTATGCGCCTGGGCATGGCGCATCACATTGGTCAGCGCCTCCTGCAGGATACGGAACAGGCCGATGGCCTTGGCATCACTCAGGGCCGGCAGGTGTTCCGGCACCTGCACCAGGCAAGGAATCTGCGTACGCGCTTCGAACCGCCGCGCCTGCCATTCGATGGCCGAGCCGATCCCGGCGTCCAGAATCGGCGGGCGCAGGGCCGTGGCCACGTCGCGCACCAGTTGGAACAGTTGGGCAATCAGACGCTTCATGCTGTTCAAGCGCTCATGCAGCCCGGGATCAAGCTGCGCATAGGCCAACTCGCACATGGAGGTTTCCAGCTTGAGTACCGTGAGCATCTGCCCGAGTTCGTCGTGCACCTCGCGGGCGATGCGTGCTTTTTCTTCTTCGCGCACGGTTTCCAGGTGGGCGGAGAGTTCGCGCAATTGCGCTTCGCTTTGCAGCAAGGCAGCCAGGGTGCGGCGCAGTTCGGTGACGTCATTGAGGTAGACCACCAGGTATTCGGCCTCGGCAAAGCGCAGAAAACTCAGCGACACCGTGACTGGCACGATGCTGCCATCGGCTCGCGTGCAGTCGGTGGCGAAGTTCTGTGGCGCCTCTTCGTTGGCCCGCGCGCGCTTCCACAGGTTGAGCCAGCGGTCCATGTCCAACGTGGGATCAAGCGCGGCCAGCGGCCGTTCGATCAGCGCGCCGGGGCCGTAGCCGAGCATGCTTTCGGCCGCACGGTTGGCGTAGCGCACATGGCTGTCCCAGTTGACCCAGAGAATTCCGACGGTGCTTTGATCGATGGAAAACTGCGTCAGCCGTAACGCTTCGGCACCGGCGGCGCGGGCGGCACTTTCTTCACGCGCGGCCAGCAGGCTGCGTTCGAGCCCGCGCTGCTGACGGCGCTGCCAGGCCACCAGCGTCAGGCTGGCAAGCAGCAACAGGCCCAGCAGCAGGCAGAGGTTTTGCCACAACCCTGGGGATGCGGACAGGCGTGGATACTGGGGTTGCAGCCAGCGATTGTGCAATTGGTCGAGGTCGCGGGCGGGGATGGCGCGCAGGGCGCTCTGCATAATGCCCGCCAGCTGGGGCCAATCGCGGCGCGTCGCCACCCGCAGCAATTGCGGCAGGCCAACATCGCCCACCACCGCCAACCCGGCGAACTCCGCTTCGCCCGACAGCCGGCTCAACTGCGCTTCGTCCACCACCGCATAGCGGGCCTGCTGGCTCACCAACAATTGCAGGGCCTGGCGCTCCATGGGCACGCCTTGCAGATTGAGGCCGGGATAAGTGCTGCGCAGATAATCGGCCACTGCGCTGGGCATGCGCACGGCGATGCGCGAGAGGCTGTCGAGCTTTTCCAGCTCCACCGCACCGCCGCCCTCGCGAATGCCGACGATGTGCTGCGGCACGCGCATGTAGGGATCGCTGAACGACCACAGGCGCAAGCCGGCCGGGGTTTGCTGCAAGCCGGGGGCAATATCGATCTCGCCGTCGCGCAGGGCGGTTTCGAGTGAATCCTGAGCAGGAAAATTGCGCCACGACAGCTCGATGTTCAGCGCCTTGGCCAGCCATTGCATCAATTCCACATTGGCTCCGGACAAACGCTGCAACCGCCGGTCGTATTGCGCATACGGTGCCTGCAGCACCAGGCCGACGCGCAGTTGCGGATGACGGGCCAGCCATTCCCGTTGCTCGGCATTGAGTTGCGCCTGCGGTATGCCCGGCGCAGGGGCCGCATTGGCGATCAAGGCGAGGCACAGACCGCCGATAAACAGCACACAGCGAAAACCCATGATCACGTCTCACGTCACTGACAAATACTGACCAACCCATTAGGCTGCTGGAATCATTCCGGCCGGGAAGCAACGATGCCATCACCCAACCGCTCAGCAGTGCCAGCATTGTGCCTGTCGCTGTTATTTACCAGCGCCTTTTCTGTCCAGGCCGCCGACGCCCCTGCGCCCGCCGCCGAAAAACCGGCCGAGCGCCAGCCTCTGGTGGAGCGCAGCCAGGAAGAGTCCGCCGCCCTCGAGCGCCAGCTCCCGCGTGGCGAGCAGCAACAACTGCAGGCTGGCAGCGAGTCATTCCTGGCCCTGTGGAAGCCGGCCAACAGCGCCGAAGCCGAAGGTGTGGTGATTATCGTGCCGGGTGCCGGGGAAACGGCGGACTGGCCGCAGGCAGTTGCGCCGCTGCGACGTAAATTGCCGGACGCCAACTGGGGCACGCTCAGTCTGTCGTTGCCGGACGTGAACCTCGACACCCTGCCGCCCCGGGTAATGGAATCTCCCAAGGCCGCCGTTGACACCAGCAGCAAGGAAGGCAGCACCGCCGCCAAGCCGATCGAACAGGCCGCCAGCGCCGAGGCCGAAGGCACCGACCCGGCCGTGGTACCCGGTGCGGATGAACAGGACAAGACCGACGCCAAACGCATCTTCGACCGTATCGACGCCGCCGTGGCCTTCGCCCAGGCCCAGAGCGCGCGCAGCGTGGTGCTGCTCGGCCATGGCACCGGTGCCTGGTGGGCCGCGCGTTACCTGAGCGAAAAACAACCGGCCCAGGTGCAGAAACTGGTGATGGTGGCCGGCAAGACCCCGCCGGCCCGCCAGCCGGACCTGCTGCAACTGGCACCGGCGCTGAAACTGCCGACTGCGGACGTCTTCTATCAAGACAGCGCAGCCGCCAGCAAAAACGCCCTGGCGCGCAGCCAGGCCGCCAAGCGCGCGAAAAATGAGGGTTACAAGCAGGTGTCGCTCAAGACGCTGCCCGGCAACAGCTCGGCCGAGCAGGAGCAGTTGTACCGCAGGGTTCGCGGCTGGCTGAGTCCGCAGGGCAACGCCGACTGACACCACAGAACCAGGTTGAATGCTTAAACCCAGTAGTCAGGGGGCCATTGTGGCGAGCGGGCTTGCCCTAATGCCGTTCAGTTAAGCGCAGATTCCCTGTGGCGAGCAGGCTTGTCCTGCGTTGGGCTGCGCAGCAGCCCCAAAGCCAGGCGCTGAGCCGTATCAGGTACACCGCGTTTTGCTCGATTGGGGGCGCTTCGCACCCCAACGCGGGGCAAGCCCGCTCGCCACAGAGGTCTTCGGTCGGAAGCAACTCCTCCTGTATTCATTGGGTTGTCATTTGGACACTGTCAGCGAAAATCCCGGCGCTCGCGAATCAACGCATATGCATTGTGCAACTCCCGGGTACGTTCGGTGGCCTCGCGCACTTGCGCGGGGCTGGCGCCTGAGCCAGCGATTTTATCCGGGTGATGGCGGCTGAGCAGGCGACGGTAGGCACGCTTGATCACGGACGGTTCGCTCGTCGCGGTCACCCCCAGAATGCGCAGGGCGTCCTGATAGGCACCGCCGCGGTTGGCCACCGGCTTGCGCTCCGGTGCATAGTCGGACGCCAGCGCCTGTAGCTGTTGCGGGGTCCAGCCCAGCCATTTGCCCCACAGATCAATGAGGTCGCGCTCGGCGTTGTCCGCCTTGCCGTCCGCCCAGGCCATGCGCCAGCAGGCGCGCAGCACACCCTCCGCCGCATGGGGCTGGGCCTTGAGCACGCGCAAATAGGTGCGCACCCGGTCGGATCCGGACTTGCCCCGATTAAACGCAGCAATTGCCCGATGCCGGGCCGGCTCGCTCATGTCCAGTGCACGCATTTCCTGGCGGGCCTGCTGGATATGCCCATCCACCACGCGGCCGTTGCTTTTGGCCAGGCGGCCCAGCAGCACAAACAACAATTCGTCGTTGCGCAACACCGGGCGCCCACCCAGGCGTTCACGCAACTGTTCCCAGCTTTGCAACTGCAGGCGGCGGTCCAGCGCCTGCCCCAGCAATGCGCCCAATAAAGCCCCCGGAATACTGGCAATGGCATAGCCAGCCCCGGCGCCGATCAGCGTCCCTGGCCACAGCATGCTAGTGCCCCGCGGTCAGCAGGGTTTCGACCTGCGCCAGACGCTCCAGCGTGCCGACATCAATCCAGCGTCCCGTCATGTGCTCTCCCGTTACCTGATCCCTGGCCATCGCCTCGCGCAACAGCGGCGCGAGTTTGAAGGCGCCAGCGCCGCAACCCGCGAACAAACGTGGGTCGAGCACTGAAATGCCACTGAAGGTCAGGTTATCGGCACCGGGCGCCGCATCATGAAGCAGGCCGTCATCCAGGCGAAAATCCCCGCCCGAAGGGTGATGCGCCGGGTTGTCGACCATCACCAGGTGGGCCAGGCCCTGGATCGGCTGCTTGAGACGGGTAAAGTCGTAGTCGGTCCAGATATCGCCATTGACCACCAGAAACGGCTCATCCCCCAGCAGCGGCAAGGCCTGGAAAATCCCGCCGCCGGTTTCCAGCGGCTCGCCCTCGGCGGAATAACGGATGCGCACACCGAACTGCGCGCCGTCGCCAAGGTAGCGCTCGATCTGTTGGCCGAGCCAGGCATGGTTGATCACGATGTCGGTAAAGCCTGCCCTGGCCAGCGCCTCCAGGTGATATTCGATCAAGCGCTTGCCGCCGGCCTGCACCAGCGGCTTGGGCGTGTGCAGGGTGAGCGGGCGCATGCGTTCGCCCTTGCCGGCCGCCAGGATCATCGCCTTCATAACACGGCCTCGGCCGGCTGGCGCAGGCTGCAAAGCAGCTCACCCAGCGCATCGAGTTCGGGGCGCTCGGCGAGCACGGCTTCTATATAAGCAAAGAAACGCGGCACATCGGCCAGGTAACGCGGCTTGCCGTCGCGGTGGCAGATACGCGAGAAGATGCCGATGACCTTGAGGTGACGTTGCACACCCATCAGGTCGCTGGCGCGCAGGAAGTCGTCGAAATCCGCCTGCACCGGGATGCCCAGTTGTACGGCGCGCTCCCAGTAACCGCGCTGCCATTCACGCACGCGGGCCTGGGGCCAACTGAGGAAGGCATCCTTGAACAGGCAGGTGATGTCGTAGGTCACCGGGCCGTAGACTGCGTCCTGGAAGTCGAGCACGCCGGGATTGGGCGTGCTGAGCATGAGGTTGCGCGGCATGTAGTCGCGGTGCACCAACACCTTGGGCTGGGCCAGGGCGCTGTCGATCAGCAGGTCGCTGGCGCGCTGCCAGAGAGCCTGCTGCTGCGGGTCCAGCTCCAGACCCAGGTGCCGACGCACGTACCACTCGGGGAACAATTCCAGCTCGCGGCGCAGCAAGGCCACGTCGTAACTGGGCAGCGGCTCGTCCATCGGCAACTGCTGAAAAGCCAGCAAGGCATCGATGGCATCGGCGAACAGGGCGTCGGCATTTTGCGTGTCGATCACGTCAAGAAAGGTCTTTGTGCCCAGGTCATTGAGCAAAAGAAAGCCGCGCGGCAGATCTTCTGCATAAATTTTTGGGACATTTATTCCTGATTTCGCCAGCAAATAAGCGATATCGACGAAAGGTTTGCAGTTTTCCTGAGGGGGTGGTGCGTCCATCACGACCAACGTGCGGCCGCCCCCCTCCCAACGGAAATAACGCCTGAAACTCGCGTCGCTGCTGGCCGCAGTCAATGTGGCCGGGGGTACGGCGCCCCAGTCCTGAGCGTTGAAAAGGATCGGCAACTGCTCATCCAGCCAGACTTCCAGCTGTTGTAAACGTAGATCGTGCTCGGGCATTACAAGGGTCTCCGACGGCGCTAGCCGTCAAGCGGGGCATGCTTTATTATCACGCATCTTTTTCAGACCATCGAGAGGCGTGCGGCCCAAACCGCGGGCAGATGGCACGCAGGAAGCCCGGACTAATAAGATGGCATTGAAATCCCCCGCGTTTCGTAGAAAATTTCCGTTGCTGGTAACCGGCAGTCTGCTGGCCATGCAACCTTTCGCCACCTCATTCGTGGTCGCCGCGGAACAGTATGACTGCTCAGTCTCTGCTTCGGGTGCCTGGGATTGCGCGCCGAAAACCGCCGCCGCCCCATTACCACCGCGCCCGGTGCATGACGGCGCTGCCGTCAGCTCGGCCAACAGCACGGCCCAGGCCGCTGCGGGTGGCACTGCCGAGGCCGAGCCGAAGACGGCGCTGGTCACCGAATCCAAGGGCCGTGGCCTGCGTTCGCGCAGCGCCGACTACAGCCACCTGGACTGGGTGCCGCGCAATAAGCTGACCGCAGCCCAACTGGCCGAAACCGGCCCGTACTGCGGCGGTGCGTACATCGAGCCGATTCGTCCTGGCATGAACGACAAGACGGACAAGAGCGATGCGCCCACCTTCATCGGCGCCAAGGCCTCCCGTTACGAGCAGGAGTCGCAGGTCGCGACCCTCGCCGGTGACGTGGTCATGCGCCAGGGCAGCATGCAGCTCGAATCCCAGGAAGCCAGCCTGTACCAGGCCGAGAACCGTGGCGAGCTGAACGGTAACGTGCGTCTGCGCGACAATGGCGCGCTGATCGTCGGCGACCATGCCGAGGTCCAGCTGGACACCGGTGCTGCGCAAATCGACAACGCCGAGTACGTGATGCACAAGTCGCGTATCCGCGGTAACGCGCTGTACGCCAAGCGTGCCGAAAACGCGATCATCCGTCTCAAGGACGGTACGTACACCACCTGCGAGCCGGACAGCAACGCCTGGCAACTGCGCGGCAACAACATCACGCTGAACCCGGCCACCGGTTTCGGCACGGCCACCAACGCGACGTTGCGGGTCAAGAACATCCCGATCCTGTACACCCCGTACATCTATTTCCCGATCGATGACCGTCGTCAATCCGGCTTCCTGCCGCCGAGCTTCGCTACCGGCAGCGAGAGTGGCTTTGCATTGACAACGCCGTACTACTTCAACCTGGCGCCGAACTATGACGCCACGTTGTACCCGCAGTACATGACCAAGCGCGGCCTGTTGATGGAAGGCGAATTCCGCTACCTCACCAAGTCCAGCGAAGGCCAGTTCGGCGGCGCGTACCTGAACGACGACAGTGACGAGCGCAGCAAGCAGACGGATTCGGAAAAAACCCGCTACATGCTCAACTGGCAGCACAAGGGCGGGCTGGATTCGCGCGTGCTCACGCAAGTTGACTACACCAAGATCAGCGATCCTTATTACTTCCAGGACCTTAAGTCCAACCAGATCGGGATCGAGACGTCGGACTTCGTCAATCAGCAGGGCTCGGTGTCTTATCGTGGCGACAGCTACCAGGCACGTCTGAACCTGCAGGCGTACCAGTTGGCAACCGTGTCGCAGATCACTCCTTACGACCGCCTGCCGCAGATCACCTTCAATGGTGCATTGCCCTACCATCCTGGCGGTTTGGATTTCAACTACGAAACCGAGGCGGTCAGGTTTGAACGTGACCTGCTGACTGGCAATTATCTTGATAAGGATGGCGGGCCGGTTAACCCCGATGGTAGCGTTGGAACACGTCGCCTTGATACAAACGTCTCCGGGCTGACTCGTGCAAATGGCACACGTCTGAATCTTGCCCCAAGCATGTCGCTGCCGATGAACTGGACGTATGGCTTCATTACGCCGAAGCTCAAGTATGTCTATACCAAGTACGATCTTGATCTGGACACCACTGGCAAGAACCAGATCATTGCGGCTCAGAATCAGGCAACAGCGGCCGCTCCTTACGCAGGTGGCAACTTCAATAGCTCTCAAGACCGTGCTGTGCCGATCGCCAGCGTAGATAGCGGCCTGTTCTTCGACCGCAAGACCAACTGGTTCGGCAAAGAATACAACCAGACTCTTGAGCCTCGCGCTTACTACCTCTACGTGCCGAACAAGGACCAGAGCGACATCCCGGTCTTTGACACCAGTGAAAACACGTTCAGCTACGCCTCGCTGTTCCGCGACAACCGCTTCAGTGGCAATGACCGGATCGGCGATGAAAACAAGCTGTCCCTGGGTGTGACCAGCCGCTGGATCGAAGAAAACGGCTTTGAACGTCAGCGTGTGTCCATCGGCCAGGCCCTGTACTTCAAGGATCGCAAGGTTCAACTGCCCGGCGTCCTGGCTGCCGACCGTGACGACGCCAAGACCGATGTATCGCCGATCGCGCTGGACTACGAGTTCCGCTTCAACCGCGACTGGCGCGCCACAGCCGACTATAACTGGGACCCGGTGAGCCACTCGCCACGTTCCGGCAGTGCAATGTTCCACTACCAGCCGGAAGACAACCCGAACAAGATCGTCAACCTGGGCTACCGCTATCGTAACGACCAGGTGGTCTACAACCAACTGACCGGCAAATGGCAATTTGGTGGTGACTATGGTCAAGTAGGCGATCAGAACTTCGTGAAGGATTACTACAAAATCCAGCAACACGACTTCTCGATGATGTGGCCGATCATTCCGCAGTGGAACCTGATCACCCGCTGGCAGTATGACTACGCCCGCAACCGCACTCTGGAAGCCTTCGGTGGTTTCGAGTACGACAACTGCTGCTGGAAACTGCGCGTCATCAACCGTTACTGGGTTTCCAACGACGAATACACGCAGATCGCCCCGCTTAACGAAAAGGGTGACCACGGGCTCTTCTTCCAGATCGTCCTCAAAGGACTCGGCGGCCTGACCGGCGCCAAGGTAGAGAGCTTCCTCGACAAAGGCATTGAAGGTTATCGTCAACGTGAAGATCAAGCTTTCTGATTGTGTGCGCCCGCTCCTGCTGGGCGCGCTGTTCCTGGGTGCTGCATCAGCGCACGCTGCGGTTCAACAGCTGGATAAGGTCGTGGCCATCGTCGATAACGACGTGATCATGCAGAGCCAACTCGACCAGCGCGTCAAGGAAGTCCAGCAGACCATCGCCAAGCGTGGCGGTGGTGTGCCGCCGACCAGCGTGCTGGACCAGCAGGTACTGGAGCGCCTGATCGTCGAAAACCTGCAACTGCAGATCGGCGAGCGTTCCGGCATCCGTATCTCGGACGAAGAACTGAACCAGGCCGTCGGTACCATTGCTCAGCGCAACAACATGAGCATCGACCAGTTCCGCGCCGCCCTGGCCCACGATGGTCTTTCCTATGAAGACGCCCGTGACCAGATCCGCCGCGAGATGATCATCAGCCGTGTACGCCAACGCCGTGTGGCCGAGCGGGTTCAGGTATCCGAGCAGGAAGTGAAGAACTTCCTCGCGTCGGACCTGGGCAAGATGCAGCTTTCCGAAGAACTGCACCTGGCCAATATCCTGATCCCGACCCCGGACAGCGCCAACTCCGAGCAGCTCAACGCCGCCGCCGCGAAAACCCAGGCTATCTATGATCGCCTGAAAGCCGGTGCCGACTTTGCTCAAATGGCCATTGCCCAATCCGGTAGCGACAATGCCCTTGAGGGCGGTGACATGGGCTGGCGTAAAGCCGCGCAACTGCCACCTCCGTTCGACCGTGAGCTGAGCGCCATGCAAGTCGGTGGCATTACTCAGCCGGCCCGTACCCCGGGCGGCTTCATTATCTTGAAGCTGCTGGAACGTCGTGGCGGCGAGACTTCGCTCAAAGACGAAGTGCATGTACGTCATATCCTGGTCAAGCCAAGTGAAATCCGCACTGAGGCGCAAACCAAGGAACTGGCGCAGAAGATCTATGACCGCATCGAAAGCGGTGAAGACTTCGCCACCCTGGCCAAGAGCTTCTCGGAAGACCCGGGTTCTGCCCTCAACGGCGGCGACCTCAACTGGATCGACCCGCGTGCGCTGGTGCCGGAGTTTCAGGACGTGATGGCCAAGACTCCGCAAGGCGTGCTGTCCAAGCCGTTCAAGACTCAATACGGCTGGCACGTACTGGAAGTCCTCGGCCGTCGTGCTACCGACAACACCAACCAGGCCCGCGAGCAACAAGCGCTGACCGTGCTGCGTAACCGCAAGTACGACGAAGAGCTGCAAACCTGGTTACGTCAGATCCGTGACGAAGCCTACGTGGAAAACAAGCTGCCAGGCGCCGAGCAAACAGGCACCGACCAGGCTACTCAGTGAAACCACAGCGTTTCGCAGTGACACCCGGCGAGCCGGCCGGCATTGGTCCAGACCTGTGCCTGCTGCTCGCCTCGCACGCCCAGCCGCATCCCCTGATCGCCATAACCAGCCGCGACCTGCTCCTTGAGCGGGCCGCGCAGTTGGGTGTGGCTGTCACGCTGCTGGACGTGGCGCCGGGCAACTGGCCGGAGCTGCCGGCCCCGGCGGGCAGCCTGTACGTGTGGGACACGCCCTTGCAAGCCAGGGTCATTGCTGGTCAGTTGGACAAGGCCAACGCGGCCTTCGTACTCGAAACCCTCACCCGCGCAGGCCTTGGCTGCCTCAACGGTGACTTCGCCGGCATGATCACCGCCCCGGTGCACAAGGGCGTGATCAATGAATCCGGCATTGCCTTTTCCGGGCATACCGAATTCCTCGCCGAACTGACCCATACCGAACAAGTGGTGATGATGCTGGCCACCCGTGGCCTGCGCGTCGCCCTGGTGACCACGCACCTGCCACTGCGGGACGTCGCCGACGCCATCACCGCCGAGCGAGTGGAGCGTGTGACGCGCATCCTGCACGCCGACCTGCAACACAAATTCGGCATTGCCCGGCCCCGTATTCTGGTCTGTGGGCTCAACCCACACGCCGGCGAAGGCGGCCACCTGGGCCATGAAGAAATCGACATCATCGAACCCACCCTGGAGCGTCTGCGCCAAGAAGGCATGGACCTGCGCGGCCCGCTGCCGGCGGACACTCTGTTTACCCCCAAATATCTGGAGCACTGCGACGCAGTGCTGGCGATGTACCACGACCAGGGACTGCCCGTGCTGAAGTACAAAGGCTTCGGCGCCGCCGTCAACGTGACACTGGGCCTGCCGATCATCCGCACCTCCGTCGACCATGGCACCGCCCTGGACCTCGCGGGCAGCGGCAAAATAGATACCGGCAGCCTGCACGTGGCCCTGGAAACCGCCTATCAGATGGCCGAGACCCGTATATGACCGAGCATTACCAACACCGGGCGCGCAAGCGCTTCGGGCAAAACTTCCTGCACGACGCTGGCGTGATCGACCGCATCCTGCGCTCCATCCACGCCAAGCCAGAAGATCGCCTGCTGGAAATCGGCCCGGGCCAGGGCGCGCTGACCCAAGGCCTGCTGGCCAGCGGCGGCCAGCTCGACGTGGTTGAGTTGGACAAGGACCTGATCCCGATCCTCAACCAGCAGTTCGCCGGCAAGACCAACTTCAACCTGCACCAGGGCGACGCGCTGAAGTTCGACTTCAACAGCCTCAATGCCGCGCCCAACAGCTTGCGAGTAGTGGGCAACCTGCCCTACAACATCTCCACACCGCTGATCTTTCACCTGCTCAACAACGCCTCGATCATCCGCGACATGCACTTCATGCTGCAAAAGGAAGTGGTCGAGCGTCTGGCCGCCGGCCCTGGCGGCGGTGATTGGGGCCGGCTATCGATCATGGTTCAGTACCATTGTCGCGTTGAGCACCTGTTCAACGTCGGCCCCGGCGCGTTCAACCCGCCGCCGAAGGTCGACTCGGCCATCGTGCGCCTGGTGCCCCACGCCGTGCTGCCGCATCCAGCCAAGGATCACAAACTGCTGGAGCGCGTAGTGCGTGAAGCGTTCAACCAACGCCGCAAAACCTTGCGCAACACGCTCAAGGCACTGCTGAGCAATGCCGAAATCGAAGCCGCCGGCGTCGACGGCAGCCTGCGCCCTGAACAGCTGGACCTCGCCGCCTTCGTGCGGCTGGCCGACCAGTTGGCGATCCAGCCTGCGCCAGCAGTGGAATAAGGCTCAAGCCTCGACACAATCCAAATGTGGGAGGGGCTTGCTCCCGATTGCAGAGTGTCAGTCGATGCATGCGTTGACTGATCCGCCGCTTTAGGGAGCAAGCCCCCCCACAATTGAATCCAGTGATGCCAACAGTTGCTCAAAGCCTCCCGGACAGCATGTCTGGCCTAGTGCCCATCTCTTGGCCTAGACTGACCCGCATCTGCTGTCTTCCGCTTTTGCTTTTAAGGCCTCTTGCATGTCCGATCCTCGTTACCAGATCGACGTCAGCGTCGTCACCCGCTTTCTGGCGGACCAATCCCAACCCGAGCACAACCGCTTCGCCTTTGCCTACACCGTCACGGTGAAGAACAACGGCCTGGTGCCGGCCAAGCTGCTGTCGCGCCACTGGGTGATTACCGACGGCGACGGCCAGGTCGAGGAAGTACGCGGTGCAGGCGTGGTCGGCCAGCAGCCATTGATCGACAGCGGCGCCAGCCACACCTACAGCAGCGGCACGGTGATGACCTCAAGGGTCGGCACCATGCAAGGCTCGTATCAGATGAAAGCCACCGACGGCCAACTGTTCGACGCCATCATCAAGCCGTTCCGCCTCGCCGTGCCCGGGGCCCTGCACTGATGGCGACGTACGCGGTCGGCGACCTGCAGGGCTGCCTGGATCCCCTCAAGCGCCTGCTGGAGCGCGTGGCCTTCGACCCGGCGCAAGATCGCCTGTGGCTGGTCGGCGACTTGGTCAACCGCGGCCCGCAGTCACTGGAAACCCTGCGCTATCTCTATGGCCTGCGTGATTCGCTGGTGTGCGTGCTGGGCAACCATGACCTGCACCTGCTGGCGGCCGGCCGTAACATCGAGCGCCTGAAAAAGGGCGACACCCTGCGCGAAATCCTCGAAGCGCCCGACCGCGCCGAACTGCTGGAATGGGTGCGCCGGCAAAAAATCATGCATTACGACGAAGCGCGCAACATGGCGCTGGTGCATGCGGGCATTGCGCCGCAGTGGACGCTGAAGAAAGCCCTCAAGTGCGCCGCCGAAGTCGAAATTGCCCTGGCCGACGATAACCTCTACACCGCCTACCTCGACGGCATGTACGGCAATGAGCCGGTCAAATGGGACAATGACCTCACCGGCGTGGCACGCCTGCGCGTAATCACCAACTACTTTACGCGTATGCGCTTCTGTACGGTCGACGGCAAACTGGACCTCAAGACCAAGGAGGGCGCTGACAGCGCGCCGCCTGGCTACAAGCCCTGGTTCGCCCACAAGGAGCGCAAGACCCGCGACACGAAGATCATCTTTGGTCACTGGGCCGCCCTCGAAGGCAACTGCGATGAGCCCGGCGTATTCGCCCTCGACACCGGCTGCGTGTGGGGCGGCGCCATGACCCTGATGAACATCGATACCGGCGAGCGCCTCCGTTGCCAGTGCCAATCCCCTCTCCCACCACAAACGGCCGCCCAGCCCTAGGAGCCCGCCATGAGCGAATTCAAACGTATCCCCCCCGCACAAGCCCAGGCCCTGCGCGAGCAAGGCGCCGTGGTGGTCGATATTCGTGACCAGCCCACGTACGCCGCTGCTCACATCAGCGGCGCCCGGCATCTGGACAACGTCAATATTCAAGACTTCATCCGCGCCGCCGATTTCGACGTGCCGCTGATCGTGGCTTGCTACCACGGCAACTCCAGCCAGAGCGCCGCCGCTTACCTGGTCAGCCAGGGCTTCTCCGACGTCTATAGCCTGGACGGCGGCTTTGAGCTGTGGCGTGCGACCTATCCCGCAGAAATTTCCTCGGGCGATCCGCAATAATTTTTTTCACACCCCGCCACCCCGCGTGATGCTTGGGCTTGCGCCGTTTCTGACGAACGGCGCGGGCAAACTAATTACGCATCACGCCTTGACCTCCACAATTCCGAACTATCCTTAAGCGCAGGCCATCCAAATCAGGGGAGAGCCGGTACACCGGCGCACGGGTCATCGGTAGCGTTTCAGGGTGTTCTGGGGGGAAACAGCCATTGGTGTCTGCCAATGGTTGCCAGCATCGACTGATTGATCCGGCGTCGGCTCCACGTATCGAGCGAGGTGACGACGTCATGAGTATCTTTAGCCACTTCCAACAACGCTTTGCGTCCACACAGCAGGAAGAACTCACGCTTCAAGAGTATCTGGAGCTGTGCAAACAGGACCGCAGCACCTATGCGTCGGCCGCCGAGCGCCTGCTATTGGCGATCGGCGAGCCGGAGCTGGTGGAGACCGCGAACAATTCGCGCCTGTCGCGAATATTCTCCAACAAGGTGATCCGTCGCTATCCGGCCTTTGAAGACTTCCACGGAATGGAAGAATGCATTGACCAGATCGTCTCCTACTTCCGCCACGCCGCCCAAGGCCTGGAAGAAAAGAAACAGATTCTTTACCTGCTCGGCCCGGTGGGTGGCGGTAAATCCTCCCTCGCCGAGAAGCTCAAACAGCTGATCGAGAAGGTCCCCTTCTATGCCATCAAGGGCTCGCCAGTGTTCGAGTCGCCCCTGGGGTTGTTCAACGCCACGGAAGATGGCGCGATCCTCGAAGAAGACTTCGGCATCCCTCGGCGCTACCTCAACACCATTATGTCGCCCTGGGCCACCAAGCGCCTGGCCGAGTTCGGTGGTGATATCAGCCAGTTCCGCGTGGTCAAGCTCTACCCTTCGATCCTCAACCAGATCGGGGTGGCCAAGACCGAGCCCGGCGACGAAAACAACCAGGATATTTCGGCGCTGGTGGGCAAGGTCGATATCCGCAAACTCGAAGAATTTCCGCAGAACGACGCCGATGCCTACAGCTACTCGGGCGCACTGTGCCGGGCCAACCAGGGCCTGATGGAGTTCGTGGAGATGTTCAAGGCGCCGATCAAGGTGCTGCACCCACTGCTCACCGCCACCCAGGAAGGCAACTACAACAGTACCGAAGGCCTGGGGGCGATTCCGTTCACCGGGATCCTGCTGGCCCACTCCAACGAATCGGAATGGCACACCTTCCGCAATAACAAGAACAACGAAGCCTTCATCGACCGGATCTACATCGTCAAAGTGCCGTACTGCCTGCGCGTCAGCGACGAGATCAAGATCTACGACAAGCTGCTGTTCAACAGCTCCCTGGCCAAGGCTCATTGCGCGCCTGACACCCTGAAGATGCTCGCGCAGTTCACCGTGCTGTCACGCCTCAAGGAGCCGGAAAACTCGAATATCTATTCGAAGATGCGCGTATACGACGGCGAAAATCTCAAGGACACCGACCCCAAGGCCAAGTCGATCCAGGAATACCGCGACACCGCGGGCGTGGACGAGGGCATGAACGGGCTGTCGACGCGCTTCGCGTTCAAGATCCTGTCCAAGGTCTTCAACTTCGACCCGCACGAAATCGCCGCCAACCCGGTGCACTTGCTGTATGTGCTGGAGCAGCAGATTGAACAGGAGCAATTCCAGGCCGAAACCCGCGAACGTTACCTGCGCTTCCTCAAGGAATACCTGGCGCCGCGCTATATCGAATTCATCGGCAAGGAAATCCAGACCGCGTATCTCGAATCCTACAGCGAGTACGGCCAGAACATCTTCGACCGCTACGTGCTGTACGCCGACTTCTGGATCCAGGATCAGGAATACCGCGACCCGGAAACCGGTGAAATCCTCAACCGCGTGGCCCTCAACGAAGAACTGGAAAAAATCGAAAAACCGGCCGGCATCAGCAATCCGAAGGATTTCCGCAACGAAATCGTTAACTTCGTACTGCGCGCCCGCGCCAACAACAACGGCAAGAACCCCACTTGGCTCAGCTACGAGAAGCTGCGCGTGGTCATCGAGAAGAAAATGTTCTCCAACACCGAGGACCTGTTGCCGGTCATCAGCTTCAACGCCAAGGCCAGCAAGGAGGATCAGCAAAAACACAATGACTTCGTCACACGCATGGTCGAGCGAGGCTATACCGACAAACAGGTACGTCTGCTGTCGGAATGGTACCTACGGGTCCGGAAATCGCAGTGAGAGCAGTAGCTGCAAGCTTCTAGCTACAAGCTGCAAGAGAACAGCGCACGCCGTTCCAACTTGCAGCTTGCAGCTTACGACTTGAAGCTCCCCGGAGGGGCCCCATGAGCTATGTGATCGACCGACGCCTCAATGGCAAGAACAAGAGCACAGTAAACCGGCAGCGTTTCCTGCGGCGTTACCGTGACCACATCAAAAAGGCCGTGGAAGAAGCGGTCAGCCGCCGCTCAATCACCGATATGGAGCATGGCGAGCAGATCAGCATTCCCGGGCGGGATATCGACGAGCCGGTGCTGCACCACGGGCGCGGCGGCAAACAGACGGTCGTGCACCCGGGCAACAAGGAGTTCACCACCGGCGAACATATCCAGCGACCCCAGGGTGGCGGTGGCGGCAAGGGTGCGGGCAAGGCCGGCAACTCCGGCGAAGGCATGGACGAGTTCGTGTTCCAGATTACCCAGGAAGAATTCCTCGAGTTCATGTTCGAGGATCTGGAGCTGCCCAATCTGGTCAAGCGCAACCTCACCGGCACCGACACCTTCAAGACCGTGCGCGCGGGGATCAGCAACGAAGGCAATCCGTCGCGCATCAATATCATCCGCACCCTGCGTTCAGCCCACGCGCGGCGCATAGCGCTGTCCGGCAGCAGCCGCGCCAAACTGAGGGAAGCCAAGGAAGAACTGGCGCGGCTAAAACGCGAAGAACCGGACAATTTCGGCGATATCCAGCAGATCGAGGCGGAAATCGAAAAGCTCAGTGCACGTATTCATCGTGTGCCGTTTCTCGATACCTTCGACTTGAAATACAACCTGCTGGTCAAGCAGCCCAACCCCAGCTCAAAGGCCGTGATGTTCTGCCTGATGGACGTGTCCGGCTCCATGACCCAGGCCACCAAGGACATTGCCAAGCGCTTCTTTATCCTGCTGTACCTGTTCCTGAAGCGGAACTACGACAAGATCGACGTGGTGTTCATCCGCCATCACACCAGCGCCCGGGAAGTGGACGAGGAAGAGTTCTTTTACTCGCGGGAAACCGGCGGCACCATCGTGTCCAGCGCGTTGAAGTTGATGCAGGAGATCATGGCCGAGCGCTATCCGGCCAATGAGTGGAATATCTACGCGGCCCAGGCTTCCGACGGTGACAACTGGAACGATGACTCACCGATCTGCCGCGATATTCTGATCAACCAGATCATGCCGTTCGTGCAGTACTACACCTACGTCGAAATTACCCCCCGTGAGCACCAGGCCCTGTGGTTCGAATATGAGCGCATCGGCGAAGCCTTTGCCGACACATTTGCCCAGCAGCAACTGGTCTCGGCCGGCGATATTTACCCGGTCTTCCGTGAACTCTTCCAGCGCAGGTTAGTGACATGACCGCCAAAAAAGAGACTAGACGCCAACCCCTTTCCACCGGGTCCGAGTGGACCTTTGAACTGATCCAGGCCTATGACCGGGAAATCAGCCGCATTGCGGCGGGTTATGCGCTGGACACTTACCCCAACCAGATCGAAGTGATCACCGCCGAACAGATGATGGACGCCTATGCCTCGGTAGGCATGCCGCTGGGTTACCACCATTGGTCCTACGGCAAACACTTCCTCAGCACCGAGAAATCCTACACCCGTGGCCAGATGGGCCTGGCCTACGAGATCGTGATCAACTCCGACCCATGCATCGCCTACCTGATGGAAGAAAACACCATCTGCATGCAGGCGCTGGTGGTCGCCCATGCGTGCTATGGACATAACAGCTTCTTCAAGGGCAACTACCTGTTCCGCACCTGGACGGATGCCAGTTCGATTATCGATTACCTGGTATTCGCCAAGCAGTACATCATGCAGTGCGAGGAGCGCCACGGCATCGATGCGGTGGAAGACCTGCTCGACTCCTGCCATGCATTGATGAACTACGGGGTCGACCGCTACAAACGCCCGTACCCGATTTCTGCCGAAGAAGAACGCCTGCGCCAGGCTGAGCGCGAGGAGCATCTGCAGAAGCAGATTAACGACCTGTGGCGCACCATTCCGAAAAAGGCCGGCAAAAACAACGACAAGGACAATGCGCGCTTCCCCGCCGAACCTCAGGAAAACATCCTCTATTTTCTGGAAAAACACGCGCCACTGCTTGAGCCCTGGCAGCGCGAAATCGTGCGCATTGTGCGCAAGATCGCCCAGTATTTTTATCCACAGCGCCAGACTCAGGTGATGAATGAAGGCTGGGCAACCTTCTGGCACTACACCCTGATGAACGACCTGTACGACGAAGGCCTGGTCACGGACGGCTTCATGATGGAGTTCCTCACCTCCCACACCAGCGTAGTATTCCAGCCCGGCTTCGACAGCCCTTATTACAGCGGCATCAACCCTTACGCCCTGGGCTTCGCGATGTACCGCGATATACGGCGCATGTGCGAGCACCCCACTGAGGAGGATCGCCGCTGGTTCCCGGAAATAGCCGGCAGCGACTGGCTGTCGACCATCAAGTTCGCCATGAGCAGCTTCAAGGACGAGAGCTTTATCCTGCAGTACCTGTCGCCTCAGGTGATCCGCGATCTCAAGCTGTTCAGCATCATGGATGACGACCTCAAGGACGATCTGGTGGTGCCGGCCATCCACGATGAACCGGGCTACCGCACCATCCGCGAAACCCTGGCGGCGCAGTACAACCTGGGCAATCGCGAGCCCAACGTGCAGATCTACAGCATCGATGTGCGCGGTGATCGCTCGCTGACCCTGCGTCACCAGCAGCACGACCGCAAACCCTTGGGCGAGTCCACCGAAGAAGTCCTCAAGCACCTGCACCGGCTGTGGGGCTTCGACATTCACCTGGAAACCCTGCAGGGCGATCAAGTGATGAAAACCCATCACGTGCCACCGCGCAGCGATCACGGTGATGGCGACTATGGCCGTCTGGATTTGGCAGTCGTTCATCTCTGAAACGGCAAAGCCTCCATTGGTCAGGCACAGGCGGTATCCTGTGGCGCTAATGGAGGCTTTTTCATGAAAATCTACACAGTCGGCGGCGCCGTACGCGACCGCTTGCTGGGCATCAAGGTTACCGATGTCGACCGCGTGGTGGTTGGCGCGAGCGCCGAAGAAATGCTCGCCAAAGGCTACAAGCCGGTAGGCGCAGACTTCCCGGTATTCCTTGACCCTAAGAACGGCGACGAATACGCGCTGGCCCGCACTGAACGCAAAAGTGGCCGGGGCTATGGCGGTTTTGTGTTTCACGCCAGCCCCGAAGTGACGCTGGAAGAAGACCTGATCCGTCGCGACCTGACGATCAACGCCATGGCGGAGGACGACGACGGTAATGTGATCGATCCATATCACGGCCAGCGCGACCTGCAAGCCCGTATTCTTCGCCACGTTTCCCCCGCGTTTGCCGAAGATCCGTTACGTGTGCTGCGCGTGGCGCGCTTTGCCGCACGGTATGCGTCCCTGGGTTTTACCGTCGCGCCGCAGACCCTGGAACTGATGCGCCAACTCAGCGAGTCCGGCGAACTGGAAGCGCTGACACCCGAGCGCAGTTGGAAAGAAATCTCCCGCGCACTGATGGAGAATCAGCCCCAGGTATTTATCCAGGTGCTGCGCGACTGCGACGCGCTGAAAACCCTGATGCCGGAAGTGGACGCCCTGTTCGGTGTGCCGCAACCCGAAGCCCATCATCCGGAAATCGATACCGGTGTGCACACCTTGAGCGTGCTGGAACAAGCCGCCGTGCATCATCAACCGCTGACGGTGCGCTGGTCCTGCCTGCTGCACGACTTGGGCAAGGGCAACACGCCTGTGGATAAGTTGCCGCAGCACATTGCCCATGAACAACGGGGCTTGAAGCTGATCAAGGCAGTGAACGAACGCTTCAAGGTGCCGAAGGATTGCCAGGAGCTGGCACTGCTGGTGGGTCAATATCATACCCACGGCCACCGTGCGCTGGAGCTGAAAGCCTCGACGTTGTTGGAGTTGCTGCAAAGTTTTGATGTGTATCGTCGGCCACAACGCTTTGAAGAGTTTGTGGTGAGCTGCGAAATGGATGCGCGTGGCCGCAAGGGACTGGAGCAGAGAAGTTATCCACAAGCAGATTATTTACGCGGCGCAGCGAAGGCGGCGCGCGAGGTGCCAGTGGCGCCGCTGCTGGAGAAAGGCTTCAAAGGCCCGCAATTGGGCGAGGCATTGAAGCGCGAACGGCTCAAAGCACTGCAGGCCTACAAATCACTGCAGACCTGAGCTTGCTCACGCCTGCAGGAGGGTTGCGGGCGTGAGTGGCTGGCCCTGCCATTCGAACCCGACCGGCGCCAGCACCTGGTCGATCTGTGCATCACGCCACAGCTCGGCCATGGTCCTGCGGGCCAGTGGATGCACGCGTTCCGGTGCCATCATCGACAGCGGCCACAGAACGAAAGCGTTGGTCAGGATCTCTGCGCGCGGCAGGATCAAACCATCGAAATCCCCCACCAGCTCGCCGTACAGCAATACGTCGATGTCCAGCGGCAAGCCTTTGCGGCCGGGTGCATAGCGGCCGTTTTCGGCCTCGATGAGTTTCAGCCTGCGGTCCAGTTCCTTCAGCGGCAGGTCGGTATATGCCGACACCACCAGGTTGAAAAAAGGCCCGCTCTTGATGCCAACCGGCTGGCTTTCGAACACCGCCGAGCAACGCATCTGCGTCAGAAAGCTCGCCAATGCATCCAGCCCGGCGCACAAACGCAACTCGCGCTCGATATTGCTGCCAAGGCCGAGGTAAACCTGAGTCAGCGACATCCGCGCTCGATCTCCACGCCCACGCCCCTGGCAGCCGGTACGGCGCCTGGCTTGGTCAACTTGAGGTGCAACCAGGGAATCTGGAACTCACTCATCAGCACCTGCGCCAGGCGCTCGGCGAAGGTTTCCACCAGCTGGTACCGGGACTCGTCGGCAAAGGCCTGGATACGTGCGGACACGCTGGCGTAATCCAGCGCCAGAGTCAGGTCGTCACCGGCCGCGGCCGGGCGATTGTCCCAGGCGAAACTCAGGTCCAGACGCAGGCATTGCTTGATGCCGCGCTCCCAGTCGTAGGCGCCGATCACCGTGTCGACTTCCAGGCCTTCGATAAACACTCTGTCCAAGCACTCTTCTCCGCAGCACGACAAGGGCGCGATGCCCCGTTAGAATCAGGGCGTCCTCGCCCGGAATAGTTAGCATGTTTTGGTCACTGGCGATTTTCGCCTACCTGCTCGGCTCGCTGTCCTTCGCCATTGTGCTCAGCCGCCTGACGGGAAATCCCGATCCGCGAATGAGTGGCTCAGGCAATGCCGGCGCCACCAACATGTTGCGTCTGGCCGGCAAGAAACTTGCCGTATTGACCCTGCTGGGTGACGTCTGCAAGGGCCTGGTGCCCGTGCTGATTGCCAGCCTCGCCGGCCTGGCCCTGCAACAGCAGGCCTGGGTGGGCGTATGCGCCGTCCTGGGCCATCTGTTTCCCCTGTACTTTCGCTTTCGCGGCGGCAAAGGCGTCGCCACGGCGGCCGGCATGCTGCTGGGGATCTACCCACCCGCGGCTTTGCTGGCCATGACGGCCTGGCTGCTGACGTTCTACCTGACCCGCACCAGCTCCCTGGCCGCGCTGATCGCCACGCCGCTCACCCTGCCATTGCTGGCCTGGCAGGCGCCGGCAGCGCTGTTGCCGATGAGCGTGCTGACGCTGCTGATCGTCTGGCGCCACCGCGGCAATCTACGCGACCTGTTTGCCGGGCGCGAACGGCATTTTTAAATACGCCCGGTGAACCCGGTTCATGCGCAAGCCTTACAACGGTGACAACTGCTCCATCGGCCAGCGCGCCTGCACGCTGATCGCCAGGCTTTCATGCTGCCCGGCCTGCAGGCGCTGGCAGCCGGCGTAGGCGATCATCGCGCCATTGTCGGTGCAGAACTCGGGGCGTGCGTAGAACACATCGCCCTTCATGTCACCGAGCATTTTTTCCAGCGAGGTACGCAAGGCCTTGTTGGCGCTGACGCCGCCAGCGATCACCAGGCGCTGCATGCCCGCCTGCTTGAGCGCGCGTTTGCACTTGATGGTCAAAGTGTCCACCACGGCCTGCTGGAACGCCAGAGCGATGTCGCAACGGGCTTGCTCACTGTCGTCCCCGGCGCTGACGCTTTGCTGCCAGGTGTTGAGTGCCGAGGTTTTCAAACCGCTGAAGCTGAACATCAGCCCCGGGCGATCACACATCGGACGCGGGAAGGTGTAGCGACCGGCCACGCCCTTTTCGGCGAGACGCGCGATTTCCGGGCCGCCAGGATAATTGAGGCCCATCATCTTCGCGGTCTTGTCGAACGCCTCACCGGCGGCATCGTCCAGGGACTCGCCCAACAGGGTGTATTGACCGATTCCATCGACCTGAACCAGTTGCGTATGGCCGCCCGACACCAACAAAGCGACGAACGGGAACTGCGGTGGTGTTTTTTCCAGCATGGGCGCCAGTAAATGGCCTTCCATATGGTGCACACCGAGGGCCGGAATGCCCCAGGCAAATGCCAGCGCCTGCGCGCAAGAGGCCCCAACCAGAAGGGCTCCAACCAATCCGGGACCGGCGGTGTAGGCGATGGCATCGATCTCGGTCGGCACACAGCCGGCCTCGTCCAACACCTGCCGGATCAACGGCAGCATGCGCTTGACGTGATCGCGGCTGGCGAGCTCCGGCACCACGCCGCCATAGGCACGGTGCAGGTCGATCTGACTGAACAGTGCATCGGCCAAAAGCCCGCGTTCACTGTCGTAAAGTGCGACACCGGTTTCATCGCAGGAGGTTTCAAGTCCCAGTACTAGCATGGGTTTGCGCCTTGTAGAGGCTGAATTCGAAGGCGCGCATAATAGTCGCCACTCCCCCTCCCGCCTAGCGGTTTTCGATCAGAGGCTTTGCATTCCGGGCAATGAGGGGTTAACATCCGCAACCCTTAAAAACCGACGACCTCAGCCGCGAATTTTTTGCGACGAGAACGTTGAATCCCGGTAATGAAAGAAGGTAGCTCTGGATGCCAGCCGTCAAAGTAAAAGAGAACGAACCCTTCGACGTAGCTCTGCGTCGTTTCAAGCGCTCCTGCGAAAAAGCCGGTGTTCTGGCTGAAGTTCGTAGCCGCGAATTTTATGAGAAGCCAACTTCTGAGCGTAAGCGCAAGGCAGCAGCCGCTGTTAAGCGTCACGCCAAGAAAGTTCAGCGCGAACAGCGCCGCGCCGTTCGTCTGTACTAATACACAGACGTTCGTAGCAAGCTTCTGCCAAGCCCGGCCCTCAGCCGGGCTGTTGGCATTTGCGGATATCGCTTGATGCTTCACTGTTGACGCCGCACACGCGACCGATACAACCGCTTCACACGTCAGGACTGGCTCTTTTGCCAGCGGTGCGCGTCTCTTCTGACGAGCCTAACAAGGCTACTGACGAGCACACTTATTCTTCAAACAGACGATCAACCGTGTCGGCTGTGCCCATTGACGAGTTCCGAGGCCGCCCGCAGGCCAAGACCGGATACCGGGGCAACATTTCCATGCCGACTCCTGATAGAAACCTAACGTCAGAGAATGTTCGGCAGATACACTTCCTGACAATCCATGCAGACGCAAGCTGGTCGAGCACTCGATAGCTGCGCTTGAACACTTCATGGACCCCGATTGACACGCAGTGATGACGAGAACGCCATGGCCGGGCTGATTCCCCAGAGCTTTATTGACGACCTTCTGAACCGCACCGACATCGTCGATGTTGTCAGCTCACGCGTGCAATTGAAAAAAGCCGGCAAGAACTACACCGCCTGCTGCCCGTTCCACAAGGAAAAGACCCCGTCGTTCAGCGTCAGCCCCGACAAGCAGTTCTACTATTGCTTCGGCTGCGGCGCAGGCGGCAACGCCCTCGGCTTCCTCATGGACCACGACAACCTGGACTTCCCCCAGGCGATCGAGGACCTGGCCAAAGCCGCCGGCATGGAAGTCCCCCGCGAAGAGAGTGGCCGCCCGCACAAACCGCGCCAGCCCACCGATTCGCCGCTGTACCCGCTGCTGACCGCTGCCGCCGACTTTTATCGTCAGGCGCTCAAGAGCCATCCGCAACGCAAGGCCGCCGTCGACTACCTCAAGGGCCGCGGCCTCACCGGCGAAATCGCCCGGGACTTCGGCCTGGGCTTCGCGCCGCCCGGCTGGGACAACCTGTACAAGCATCTGAGCAGCGACACGCTCCAGCAAAAAGCCATGATCGATGCCGGCCTGCTGGTGGAAAACGCCGAGACCGGCAAGCGCTACGACCGTTTCCGCGACCGCGTGATGTTCCCGATCCGCGACAGCCGTGGTCGTATCATCGCCTTTGGTGGGCGCGTACTGGGCGACGACAAGCCCAAGTACCTGAACTCACCGGAAACCCCGGTGTTCCACAAGGGCCAGGAACTCTATGGCCTGTATGAAGCGCGCAAGAACAATCGCAACCTTGATGAGATCATCGTGGTTGAAGGCTATATGGACGTGATCGCCCTGGCCCAGCAAGGTTTGCGCAACGCCGTGGCGACCCTCGGCACCGCCACCAGCGAAGAACACCTCAAGCGGCTGTTTCGCGTGGTACCCAGCGTGCTGTTCTGTTTCGATGGCGACCAGGCCGGCCGCAACGCCGCCTGGCGCGCCCTCGAGGCTACGTTGTCGAGCCTGCAGGACGGGCGCCGCGCGCGCTTTCTGTTCCTGCCCGAAGGCGAAGACCCGGACACTTTGGTACGCGCCGAAGGCACCGATGCATTCCGTGCGCGCATCAACCAGCATGCACAGCCGCTGGCGGATTATTTCTTCCAGCAACTGACCGAGGAAGCCGACCCGCGCTCCCTTGAGGGCAAGGCCCACATGGCCACCCTCGCCGCACCACTGATCGACAAGGTGCCCGGCGCCAACCTGCGCACCCTGATGCGCCAGCGTCTGCTGGAAATTACCGGGTTGAGCGGCGAGGCCGTCAGCCAGCTGGTGCACAGCGCGCCGCAGACCGCACCACCGACCTATGACCCGGGCATGGACTACGATGCCATTCCGGACTACGCCGACTTTCACCCGCCGCAGGACGCCTATGCGCCGCAGCAGGACTGGACGCCAAAGAAACCCGGTGCCGGCGGCAAGAAGTGGGAAAAGAAACCCTGGAGCAAGAATTTCAAGCGCGGTGATCGCGACGAGGCTTATGCCCCGCGAACACCGGTCGCCGTCGAAGCACCCACGCTGATTGCTCTGCGCACGCTCATCCACCACCCGGAACTGGCGGGCAGGGTTGAAAGTGCCGAGCATTTTGCCAATGAGAGCAATACCTACGCTCAGGTGCTGATTGCGCTGATCGAAGCCGTACAGAAAAATCCTAAGCTAAACTCCATCCAGTTGATGGCTCGTTGGCATGGCACCGAACAGGGCCGTTTGTTGAAAGCACTCGCAGAAAAGGAGTGGCTAATTGACGGCGATAACCTTGAACAACAGTTTTTAGACACCATTACTAGGTTATCTGCGGGTCAGCACACGCAGACCCTCGATGAGCTTATCAAGAGAGCAAGGCAGCCAGGATTGTCGGCTGAAGAGCAAATTCAGATAGCAAAACAGATGCGCGACCTATTAAAACAGAATGTTTCAGCATCAAACCCGACCTCAGCTGGCGTGTGAGGTCATAGCTCGGGTATAATCCTCGGCTTGTTTTTTGCCCGCCAAGACCTTCAGTGGATAGGGTGTTATGTCCGGAAAAGCGCAACAGCAGTCTCGTATCAAAGAGTTGATCACCCTTGGTCGTGAGCAGAAGTATCTGACTTACGCAGAGGTCAACGACCACCTGCCTGAGGATATTTCAGATCCTGAGCAGGTGGAAGACATCATCCGCATGATCAATGACATGGGGATCCCCGTACACGAGAGTGCTCCGGATGCGGACGCCCTTATGTTGGCCGACGCCGACACCGACGAGGCAGCCGCTGAAGAAGCCGCTGCCGCGCTGGCTGCGGTGGAGACCGACATCGGTCGCACGACTGACCCTGTGCGCATGTATATGCGTGAAATGGGCACCGTCGAGTTGCTGACGCGTGAAGGCGAAATCGAAATCGCCAAGCGCATTGAAGAGGGTATCCGTGAAGTGATGGGCGCAATCGCGCACTTCCCTGGCACGGTTGACCACATTCTCTCCGAGTACACTCGCGTCACCACCGAAGGTGGCCGCCTGTCCGACGTCCTGAGCGGTTATATCGACCCGGACGATGGCATTGCGCCGCCTGCCGCCGAAGTACCGCCACCGGTCGATCCGAAAGCCCCGAAAGCGGACGACGAGACCGACGACGAAGAGACTGAAGGCAGCAGCGACGACGAAGACGAAGTCGAAAGCGGCCCGGATCCGGTTATCGCTGCACAGCGTTTCGGTGCGGTTTCCGATCAAATGGAAATCACACGCAAGGCCCTGAAGAAGCATGGTCGTTCCAACAAGCAGGCAATTGCCGAGCTGTTGGCCCTGGCTGAGCTGTTCATGCCGATCAAACTGGTACCGAAGCAATTCGAAGGCCTGGTTGAGCGTGTTCGCAGTGCCCTCGAGCGTCTGCGTGCACAAGAGCGCGCAATCATGCAGCTGTGTGTGCGTGATGCACGCATGCCGCGTACCGACTTTCTGCGCCAGTTCCCAGGCCATGAAGTTGACGAAAGCTGGACCGATGCGCTGGCCAAGGGCAAGGCGAAATACGCCGAAGCCATCGGTCGCCTGCAGCCCGATATCATCCGCTGCCAACAGAAGTTGACCGCGCTTGAGACCGAGACCGGCCTGACGATTGCCGAGATCAAGGACATCAACCGTCGCATGTCGATCGGTGAGGCCAAGGCCCGCCGCGCGAAGAAAGAAATGGTTGAAGCCAACTTGCGTCTGGTGATCTCCATCGCCAAGAAGTACACCAACCGTGGCCTGCAATTCCTCGATCTGATCCAGGAAGGCAACATCGGTTTGATGAAGGCTGTGGACAAGTTCGAATACCGTCGCGGTTACAAGTTCTCGACCTATGCCACCTGGTGGATCCGTCAGGCGATCACTCGCTCGATCGCTGACCAGGCACGCACCATCCGTATTCCGGTGCACATGATCGAGACGATCAACAAGCTCAACCGCATTTCCCGGCAGATGTTGCAGGAAATGGGTCGTGAACCGACCCCGGAAGAGCTGGGCGAACGCATGGAAATGCCTGAGGATAAAATCCGCAAGGTATTGAAGATCGCCAAAGAGCCGATCTCCATGGAAACCCCGATCGGTGATGACGAAGACTCCCATCTGGGTGACTTCATCGAAGACTCGACCATGCAGTCGCCAATCGATGTCGCCACTGTTGAGAGCCTCAAGGAAGCAACCCGCGACGTACTCTCCGGCCTCACTGCCCGTGAAGCCAAGGTACTGCGCATGCGTTTCGGCATCGACATGAATACCGACCACACCCTTGAGGAAGTCGGTAAGCAATTTGACGTGACCCGTGAGCGGATCCGTCAGATCGAAGCCAAGGCGCTGCGCAAGTTGCGCCACCCGACGCGAAGCGAGCATCTGCGCTCCTTCCTCGACGAGTGATACCAAAACCCCCGGCCCAGGCCGGGGGTTTTGCTTTCTGTACATGTCTTTCTACAGATTAACTGCCTCGCCTCTCCCTCCCCCCGCATTGCCCGTCTACACTCGAAATATTCCCCGTGCCATAACGAGACCGTTATGCCCAGACTGCCGACCGTGATACTGCTGTCGCTGCTGACCTGGACCGCAACGGCTGGCGCGTTGACGCTTACTGATGAAGAGCGTGGCTGGCTGTCGGACCATCAGGAGCTGAAACTCGGTGTGGACCCTTTATGGCCACCGTTTGAATACCGTGATGAAAATGACCGTTACCAGGGCCTTGCGGCCGATTATATTCGCCTGATACAGGATCGCCTGGGCGTCAGGGTCAAACTGATCGAGCCTGGAAGTTGGAGGGCGGTTCTCGATCTGACGAAAGACAATCAGCTCGACCTGCTGCCTGCCGTCATGTCCACCCCTGAGCGTCAAAGCTTCATTGCGTTCACGCGGCCTTACCTGGACTTCCCCATCGTCATCCTGGCCCATGAGGGTGGCGCCAAACCGCGCAACCTTCAGGACCTGTACGGGCTGAAGATTGCCGTGGTGGAAAACTATGCGCCCCATGAGCTGCTGCGCAGCCACCATCCCGACCTCAATCTGGTCGCCATGCCCAATGTCAGCTCGACCTTGCAGGCGCTGGCCACCGACGAGGTGGATGCGGTAGTCGGAGACCTGGCTTCCAGCGTCTGGAGCCTGCGCCAACTCAAGCTGGAAGGCCTGTACGTCAGTGGCGAAACGCCCTATCGCTATCAACTGGCAATGGGTGTGCCGCGCGACAACAAGGTCCTGGTGGGCATCCTCGACAAGGTGCTCGCCGACCTCACCCCCGGCGAAACCGAAGCCATCCAGCAACGCTGGGTAGGCGGCATCAACGATCACCGCACTTTCTGGAAAGACCTGTTGACCTACGGCCTACCCGCCGTATTGCTGCTGATCACCGTATTGGCCATCGTGATTCAGATCAATCGCCGGCTCAGTTCGGAAATTTCCCGCCGCGTCGCCCTCGAACAGGAACTTCGCAGCAGCGAATACCACTACCGCGGCCTGGTGGAGAGCCTTTCCGCCATCGCCTGGGAAGCCAGCGTTACCGATTTCACCTACAGCTACGTGTCGCCCCACGCTGAGGATTTACTCGGCTACCCCCGTGCCCATTGGCTGATCCCGGGCTTCTGGCGCAATATCATTCACCCCGCCGACCTGACCCGCGCCGAAGCCTATTGCAACCGTGAAACGCGCGCCAACCGTGACCACAGCATTGATTACCGGGTTATCACCGCCGACGGCCGCTGCCTGTGGGTGCGTGACATCGTGAGCCTGATCGAACACGGGCACGAACCCGTGCTGCGCGGGTTGATGATCGATATCAGCGAAGCCAAGCGCACGGAAGAAGCCCTGCAGCGTTCCGAACAGAAATTCGCCTCGGTGTTCCAGCAATGCCCGGACATCCTGGTGATCGCGCGCCTTTCCGACGGCTGCCTGCTCGAGGTGAACAAAGCCTTCGAAGACCAGATTGGCCTGAGTGCCGAGCAGGTAATCGGCAAGGCCGGTACCGAGCTGGATATCTGGGGCATTCCCGGCACCGGCTCGGAGTTGCTGAAACGCGTCCAGACCACCAGTATCCGCAACCTGGAACTGCCCTTCCGGCGCAGCAATGGCCAGGCGTTCATCGGGCTGATTTCCGCCGAACCGTTCCTGCTCGATACCACGGAAGCCATCGTCGTCGTGGTGCGCGATATCACCCAGCTCAAGGAAACCCAGCAACAGCTGCAAACCTCCGAAGAGAAGTTCGCCAAGGCCTTCCATGCCTCGCCCGACGGCTTGTTGCTGAGTCGCCAGCGGGACGGCCTGTTGATTGAGGTCAACGAAGGCTTCAGCCGTCTCACCGGCTACACCTCCGCCACGTCTCTGGAACACTCAGCCATGGAGCTGGGCATCTGGGTCGATCTCAACGAACGCAAACACATGCTGGATCTGATACGACGCGACGGCTTCGTGCGTGACTTCATTTGCCACATACGGCGCAGCGACGGGGAGATCCGGCTTTGCGAAGTGTCCAGCCGGCCTCTGCCCATCGGTGATGAAGCCTGCATATTGACCATCGCCCGCGACATCACCGAACGTCAGTTGATGCAGGAGAAACTGCAACAGGCCGCGACCGTGTTCGAAAGCACCGCCGAAGGCGTGTTGATCACCGACACCTCGCAGAACATCAGCGCAGTCAACCGCGCGTTCAGCGAAATCACCGGCTACAGCGAGGCTGAAGCCTTGGGCCAAACCCCGCGTCTGCTCGCCTCCGGCCAGCACGACAGCGCGTTCTTCGCTGCGATGTGGCACCAGTTGGCCGCCCATGGGCATTGGCAAGGCGAGATCGCCAACCGTCGCAAGGATGGCGAGGTGTACCCCAGCTGGCTGACCATCAACGCCGTGCGTAATCGCGACGACGTGATCACCCACTTCGTTGCCGTGTTCGCCGATATCTCCAGCCTCAAACTTGCCCAGGCCCGCCTCGATTACCAGGCGCACCACGACCCGCTCACCGGCCTGCCCAACCGCACCCTGTTTGAAAGCCGGCTGCAGGCCGCTCTCGATGGCCACCAGGAAACCGGCCAACAAGGCGCCGTTCTATTCCTCGACCTGGACCGTTTCAAGCACATCAATGACAGCCTCGGCCACCCCATCGGCGACCTGCTGCTCAAAGGCATCGCCGTGCGCCTCAAAGAACAACTGCGCGACATCGACACCGTTGCGCGCCTGGGCGGCGATGAATTCATCATCCTGCTGCCCGGCCTGCAAAACGCCAGTGACGCCGACTACCTGGCCAACAAGCTGCTTGGCTGCTTCACGCAGCCGTTCCAGGCGGGCGAACACGAGTTCTTCATCAGCGCCAGCATCGGCACCAGCCTGTACCCCGAGGACGGCACCGACGTCGCCACCCTGGTCAAGAATGCCGATGCCGCCATGTACCGCTCCAAAGCCAAGGGCCGCAACCGGGTCGAAAGCTACACCAGTGACCTGACCACCCAGGCCAGCGAACGCGTGGCACTGGA
The DNA here is from genome assembly GCF_017832155.1 of Pseudomonas sp. PvP025. NCBI lineage: Bacteria > Pseudomonadati > Pseudomonadota > Gammaproteobacteria > Pseudomonadales > Pseudomonadaceae > Pseudomonas > Pseudomonas sp. PvP025. The sequence continues at coordinate 3,456,327 of NZ_JAFIBJ010000001.1, forward strand.
ACACGAACTGCGCCGCGCCATCGAACGTGACGAACTGAGCCTGTATTACCAACCCAAGCTGAGCCTGACGAGCCAGGAACTGATCGGCGCCGAAGCCCTGATCCGCTGGCACCACCCCACTTTTGGCGACGTGCCGCCCGAACACTTCATCGCCCTGGCCGAAGAAAACGGCACCATCCTGCAGATCGGCGACTGGGTGCTGGAACAAGCCTGCCAGCAACTGCACGCCTGGCAGGGCACCTTCGACACATTCGGCCCGCTCTCGGTCAACCTCGCCGGCGCACAACTGCGCAGCCCCAACCTGCTGGCGCGCATCGAACAACTGCTGCACGACTACCACCTCGACCCCGGCTGCCTGCAACTGGAGATCACCGAAAACTTCATCATGAGCCAGGCCGAAGAGGCCCTGAAAGTGCTGCATCAGCTCAAACACCTCGGCGTGCAACTGGCAATTGACGACTTCGGCACCGGCTACTCCTCCCTCAGCTACCTCAAACGCCTGCCCCTGGACTTCCTGAAAATCGACCAGTCCTTCGTCCGCGGCCTCCCCGACGACCCCCACGACGCCGCCATCGTCCGCGCCATCATCGCCCTGGGCCACAGCATGCAATTCACCATCATCGCCGAGGGAGTGGAGAATGCGGCGCAGCAGGATTTCCTGGCGGCGGAAGGGTGTGAACAGATGCAGGGTTACATCGTGAGCCTGCCATTACCGCCGGGCCTTTTTGCCGAGGCGTTTCTTCGTACGAAGATTGAGAATTTTACGGATGGCACAGTGAAGAAACCGTCGTTATAATCCGCGACCTACTGAGGGCCTATAGCTCAGTTGGTTAGAGCAGGGGACTCATAATCCCTTGGTCCACGGTTCGAGTCCGTGTGGGCCCACCATATAAACCAAGGGCTGCAGCAATGCTGCAGTTTCGAGAGGGTGTTTTGGAATGCCTCCGAGGTACAGTTTCGGTACAGTCCGTGCCGATGTCTTCGGAGAACAGCATGGCAACTCTCGTAAAAACCCCATCAGGAACGTGGAAAGCGGTCATCCGAAAAATCGGATGGCCGACAGCTTCCAAAACGTTTCGCACCAAACGCGATGCAGAGGATTGGTCACGTCGAACCGAAGACGAGATGGTCAGAGGTGTCTACATCCAGCGCAGCGGATCAGAGCGGATGACCCTAGAAGCGGCGCTGAAGCGTTATCTGTCTGAGGTCACTCCTACCAAAAAGTCTTCTACTCAGAATGGCGAAGCAAGCAAGGCAAAAAAGCCCACTACCGAGCCGGGTAAATACTCCCTTGCAGCCCTCTCCAGCGAAATCATCGCAGCCTACCGTGACAAGCGGCTGTCTCAGCCCGCAGCCCGCAAGCGCACACTGACCAGCAACAATACCGTTCGGCTTGAATTGGCGCTTCTCGGCCATCTCTACTCAACAGCAATCAAATCGACTCGGGTGGTACGCGGTTGCCGACACAGAGGGCCAGTGAAATTGGACAGTTGCTGCCGCACCAGTGGGTAGCTCCATCGCATTGATCAAATGGGCGTAACCCACTAGATTTCCCATTTTTTCCCCTGTCGTTGGCTAGATTTTCTTAACCGCGCCAAGATTTTCTTAATAATGTGCGCCGAACACTCAGAAAAAATTAACCGAAAATGGCCGCGCAACCACTATTTTTGGGCTTTCCGCTTATCGGTGGCGGCGGTAAAGCATCATTTCCAAAGATAAGCGCCGCTTGCGCAAGGTGGCGACACCGGCCTGTTCCAAGACCTGTTCGACCAGGGATGGATCGAGCAACGAGTCCAATCCTTCGAGGGAGTTGGGAGTCGAGACGAAGTTGTGGGTCAGTTCCAGTGCCGGAGCCAGACGCATAAAAAATCCGACGCCTATTCAGGCATCGGATTTTGATTTCTTGCGGCCAAAGGTCAAGCAATGAGGCTTAACTGATCGGCATTAGACCAAATGCCCCCCTATTTGTGGACACTGCCCATATCAGCCGGTCACACCGAAAGAGTCTTCCATGGCCCTGCGAATGATACGACGAAGTCCTACAGCCGCGGCATCCCGATCAACGAACCATCGAGCTTTGCTTTTCCAAGCTTCAAGGTGAATGCCCCTAAATGCCTTGGCGTCAAAACCTTTCAATTTGATTTCCTCGGCAACACTTGTGACGATTTCGTCTAGTTGATAGGGCTGCCAGACATTTTCTAAGCTGCTCACGATGCGCTCGACCAACTGATTGCGGTCCTCTGGATCTTTCGTTGATTCCTTCCACGCAGTGTCCAGGACGCTGAGCATGGCCAAAGTGATCTCACACAATTCCTGAGTAGCACCTTCAATTCCCTGGCTCTTAGCACTTGCGGTGGTAATCCAGTCTTGGGCCGTCTGTTGTTTCTTCAGATTCTCCCTGCTTGGTGGTAGGTTGTGGACCTTGTAAGTACGCAGGTTCTGGACTATGCGCGCAGAGCGCTCATACAGATTGGTCTGCTCGGGGGCGCGCGTCTTAAGCAACCCCTTGCACTCCTTGAGAACATCTAAAGCGGCTTCGTAAAAAAAACCATAACACCAAACCACGAGTCTATTGAAATGCAGTTCGTCTGGGGGGGGCTCGGGGACTTCGAGAGTCACTGGATGGATCGCCGTCCGACCAAGGTCTGTATTGACCATATTTGTGAACGCGATGGCTGTTTCTTGCAGGAGCACGAAATTCATCGGCCGAGCCTCCGCACATTACCTGGGGGATCTGCAAGGGGACCACGATAATTGAAAGCGATGTGGAAGTTAGAGACTGTGCGTCCGAATGCAATTTCAACGTTCGGAAAGTATTCCGCCAGCAGATCTATGACACCAATGCCCTCGACACGCACTTGAAAGCGACCAGCTCCGAGCTGCTTCTCCACGATGCCTCGATACATGATGGGTGTTCCGTTTGCATCTGTGAGCACATGCCGGGAGGAAACACGCTGAGAATCGGCAAACTCGGTGTCGGACGCCAATTCTGTCCATAGTTCCCTGCTCGTCCTCTCATTACCTGCCAACCATTTAGTCACGGCGCGCAGGTATCGGTATTTAGTCGCCAGTTTGTCCTCGCCCAGTAATGCCATATCCCCGACAATGTCCTGGACCATTTCCCGAAAATCGGTGAGTGCCGGGAAGGGCTGACGTAACCCGCGCATAAACCACTTCTGCGTCCGAACCGCCCATTCCATATCCAGCAGCAAGCGCAGGCAGCGCTCGTCTTGAGATATCTTGTCGTAGTTCTGCCGTAGATAGCTAACACACTTCTTCGCCCCGGCGATATCCTGCGCCGAGGGTTCAGTCTGCGGCATGATAGCCGGAGCTAGGTCTCGCGCACGCATGAAATACCCAGCAGTTGAGCCGGCCTGCTCCAGCCGAGCAAAAGCGTCGTCGGAAAGGGTTTCGTCCCCCATTGCCGAGCCCGCAATCATGCGTCTACTTTGAAACTTCTGCTTTTGTGCCTCGTCAAGCATGCTTTCGTCAACACCGTCAATGGACGACCTGAGATCCGCAGCGATCTCCAGGCGCTGTGCCTCCGTCAATGTGCTTTGTAGCTTAAGGATGCCAGTGGGCATCCACAAGGAAACGTCAAGCGAGAACGAAGATTCCCGCCGTGCCTTGGCCAGAGTCGCTGCATCATGCGCAGCCTTGTATGCGGACCATGCACTAGCATTTTGACCATTTTCGACGGCGTCAGTCGCGAAGAACCCATAAGTTGCTGCACGCTCATTCCAAAGGTTGTCGACCGTCTGACGTGCAGCGTAAAGGCCTGACGAACCCTGTTGATTAATGCGATCGAACGCTTCGTCAACCACATTGACCGCTTCGTTGAGGAGGGCAACCTTCGTAGGATGTTCGATGTTTTTGTGGGTGCGCACGTAGTGGCGACGAAGGACTGATTCCTGCAGCATCAAACGGGCATTAGGCGTCGTCTTTGCGCGCAGAATTGAAAGGGAGCGCGCGATCTGCGCGTAGCTCTCCTTGTACCGACTACCCTCCGGTCCGTCCGGACCCGCCGCATGAACCAAGTCAGCGACGTAAGCTGTCTCATCATTACCTTCCGGGCCCGCTCGCACGGCCGCCTCGATCAGACTGCTGATGGCGTCGGCTTCAAGTGTCGCGCTACCGAACCTTGCTTCGCAGATAAGGCGAGCTTCAATCTGCAGGCGCGCCATGACCAGAACATCTGTTTGTTCTTCGTCAGAGTAGATCCAACGGAATAAGTCCTGGTCGCGGATGAGTTCCAGCAAAGTATCGATGCTATACGTGCCAGTGCCGCCGTGACCTGCGCCGACGGCACGTAGCACGATGCTTAATGGCACAGGCTTATACAAGCGGCTGCTGACCATGACTAGGTCGATAGCACGGGCCTCAGGAGAATCAGATGGCCCGTCGGGGCGCGCATCCGGCAGGAACTGCGTCGTATCGACTGGAAGTCCCGCTTTCATAAATGCTAGCGCCAGAGCCCCTGGCTCTTGCGGCGGAATTTTTGCGGCCCTCTGGCGCAGCTCGTGTCGCGCACGGTCAACTTCCTTGCCGAGGCCTTCAGACAGCCGTCCCCGGCTGTGTGGTAAGAGGCGGTAGAAACCAGCGAGAACGTACTCGTTGCTTTTTTCCTTCCTAACCCTTGCCACCACAGATGGAACATATCTCTGGGCCATTTCAAGGAGATCGTTCTGCTCGGCGGGGTTAAGCTGCGCTCTTGCTTCGACGAACCGACTGGGCACTTTGCCGTCGAAGCTAAGGCGATAGGACGAGCCCACTACCACGACACGATGGCCCACGCTGCGCAGAGCTCGCAGGAGATCGTTATATCGGGACACTGGGGACATTGTGTCGATTAGAAGCAGAGTGACTCCCTGCTGGGAGTCCACTGCAGTTAGGAAATCACTGATGTCGGTCGCCTGCGGGACACGTCGGTTGACGAAGAGAACCGCATTGCCATGCCTCTTAGCATGGACAGCCAATCGCGCTAAGGCGATTGTCTTGCCCACGCCAGACTGCCCGTGCAGGACGATTGCCGAGGCCGCGTGGTGCTGTTCAAGCGCCTGATCGACACGCTTAAGAAGCGTGCGCTCAAACTCGCGCTCGATCGTAAATCCGCGCTGCACTCCATCAGCGATCTTGCGAAAACTCGTGGAGTTGCCATGGAAGGCTTCAAATTCCATCTCCATTTCGCTGGGTGACAGCTGATCGGGCACTACAGCCCACAAATCGTCAACCAGCACCGCTGATGCTTGAGTGACGAGACGAAGGTTAGGAGTAGTCTTGATACTGCGACCATTCTTGAGCGTTATGACTTCCGGGTCATCCCAGCGCGACGGTTCAGGAACGCCTATAGCCTCGACCAATTCATTGACGATCACACCCAGTGCACGAGATTCGCGGACAATGACACCCTTGTGAACAAGTTCTTCGAAAACGACTTGGTCATCCTCCGATAACATCGGATCAGGTCCGCACCACAACACACCATGCTTCGGCGCATCGGAAATCGCCGCCAGCAATTCCTCAGCGCGAAGCCAGTCCGTCGACGGGTCATAACCATCAATTACCACAAGGCCTAAAGGCGTTGCGGTCTCCAGCACGCGGCCGATCATCACCAAGGCCTGAGCCATACGTCGCTGTGATAGCGTCTGCCGATTTACTGGCGGATTCAGACTATCAACCTGTCGGCCGGCTTGGCCGTAGAGGTAATAAAACGGCGGACGCCGCGTGTTGCGGAGAACGCGAGGCGCAGGCTGGCCTTGCAGTATGACCTCCGGCTCGCGACCATCACCGGCCAGACAGTTTGCCAGCCCACTGTCAAAAGAGGATGTAAAGACCGCGCACCACGGCACACGGGCAGCCTCAATCACCAACTGCGAAGCTGGACGGTTGCGGAAGCGTTCAGCCACCCAGTCGTAGAACTCCGCCTCCAACGGGTCGTTAGTCAGAAGCGAATTCCATGCCTGACCGGGCAAACGGGAAGCATGCTCTAGTGCTCGCTTGAGAACTGGGTCAGGCATGCTCAGAGACCAACCCGCCTGCTGCCCCCAGATCGCCACCAGCGGCCCCCCCTCTATCCAGCGCTGCCTTAGCAGTTCCTGCCCAGCGCTCTGGCTCTCGGGCTCCTGCATTTCCTGTGACATCTGGCGGTTACTCCTGTGATGAATTCCTTTCTTCAAGCTGCCGCTGCAGCCCCCGAACACGCCGGTGAAGAATACATAAGTGGCAGCTATTATAGGTAGAACAAAGTGCCATCACGCCTATCGAGGCCCAACTTTCCTATGAGTTTCAACTGAAGAAATTGCGACCTTGGCGCAGCTTACCGATTTGAAATATCGGTCGCGACCATACGCCAAATAGCTTACGTAGCATTGAGCTGGCGTGCGTTATGCTCAGATGCAATCGGACATTGGACGTGCAAGTGCCCCGCGGCTCCCGGCTAACATTCCGATGGGTTCTTCAAGGGTGCTCTGGGCTGCAATATCTAAAAAACGCCCGCTTGCCAAAACTCGTGGGGTAAGAATTGCTCTCGCTTCCTTGATAATCTGATCCGTTATCTGCCATTTATTCGTTTTGACTTTTCGACGCCCTTTCATTTCCACCTCATCCGGCAAATTAACGAAGGAATCATCCTTCGCTATTAGATCTAGACCTTCCGATAGATAAGAACCGCCGTCTGCACTTACGTGCCCGCGTGTAGTGGTCAACTAATCCCGGACACGACGTTAAGTTTTTCCTCGGCCCGCGCTGGAGCCAACCCATCGTTGGATTGATGAGGCCTAATCCAGTTGTAGCGATGCATCAAAAAATGGCTGATATCGCGCTGTGCTTCCTGTGCAGTTCGATAGCCCACGGTCGGTATCCATTCTGTATTCAAGCTGCGAAATACGCGCTCCATCGGGGCGTTATCCCAGCAGTTTCCTCGTCGACTCATGCTCTGGCGCATGCGGTATCGCCACAACCGCTGGCGAAAGAGTCGGCTTGCATATTGCGATCCCTGGTCCGAGTGGAATAGCAGATCCGAAGGTCTGCCACGCTGCTCGTAAGCCATATCCGGCGCTTTGATCACCAGCTCAGCGTCTGGCTTTTCCGACAGCGCCCAGCCCACGATCCGACGCGTACAAAGATCCAGGACGACAGCCAGGTAATGCCACTTTCCTTGCGCCCAAATGTAGGTGATATCGCCGCACCAGACTTGATTGGGCGCTGGCACGTCGAAGTCGCGGTTCAATGTGTTCGGGATATCCAGTCTTTCTACTGTTGCTCGTTTGTAGGCATGGGAGCTGGGTTGTTTGCTGACTAAATCAAGCTCGCGCATCAAGCTGCGCACTTTGAATCGACCGATCTGCTCACCGTCTTCACGCATCAGCGACAAAATGCTGCCACTGCCCGCAGCACTGCGACTTTGTGAGAACAGCTCACTGACACGACTACGCAATCGAAGCCGTTCAACATCGGGTGAGCGGCGCCGCAGGCGCTGGGCGTAGTAACACGAGCGAGTGACGTCAAACACCTTGCACAGCCAATCAACCGGCTCATGTGCGCTCAACTGGTCAATCAGCGCGAACGCTCGTGATCTTCCGACATCAAGAGCGCGGTAGCCTTTTTTAGTATTGATTTCTCTCGCTCAAGCCGAGCAATCCGAGCTTCCAGCTCCTGAATTTTTTGCTGCTCAGGAGTCAGTGCTTTGTTCTGCGGGGTGACGCCTTTATGTTCTTTCTGAATCTGGTCAACCCAGCGACGCAATGCCGACTCACCAATGCCGAGTGAACGGCTGGCTTCGATGTAGCTGTAGTTTTGCTTGAGCACAAGGTCGGCAGCCTCGCGCTTGAATTCAGGAGTAAAGGAGCGGCGTTTTTTGGTCATCTGACACCTCGATCTGGCGAGCATTCTCGCCTAAATGGGTGTCCGGTTTCATTAGACCACTACAGGAAAAAGCAGGATCATTGGAGGAACTGACCGGTGCTTAATGGGCATAAAGATGTGCATGGGTACTTTTTCAGACAGCAGCACAAAGATGCGTAACGGGGGTTGAACGGGCATCTTCCGGGCATTCAGGGGAACATTTAAGGCATTGACGGTGCGTTGGGGGAGGGGGTTTGGGGATTAGAAAGAGGCTCAGCCAATTTGGTCCAAAACAGCGAAAAAGTGCCTGTGAGCGCTCGGCCCGCGCAAAAAATACCGCCATCCTCACTTCACATTCATGCTGAGGGCCGTAGCCCCCAACACGTCTGTAACCTACCGAACTGCAATCCACCAGGAAGCAGCAGCATTGAATCACTGCAAAAACTGCATAACTCAACATTGACAGCCCAAATCTCAACACGCTCTATGATCTTCATCACTATTCGGTCTCTAGTGACGCGGCATCAGTAACGCTGTACGTTAGCTTACGACTGCGACCCCAACTATAGAGAATCCATCATGTCGGACGATGAAAATAGCGGCGAGCCAACAACAACGCCTACCCAGCCCAGCGGCACAGCGAATCTTCTCCAGAACTACTCCGCCTTCGTAAGCATAGAAGAGGAATACGATCGATCCGTCGCGTCAGGCCTGTTGCGCAAATCGCTCGGGGAGCATGGTGTCGAGAAAACACTTGATGATGTAAAAGCCTGGGCTGATGTCAGTAGGGCGATCGTGACTAAGCCCGTCAATGTCGGTCAGGAGCTCAGAGAGGCGAAAGCAAAAACTGACGTCTATGTGAACGGGCTGCTTTCATCGGTGGCAGGGCCTGGATCATATACCCCCCCCACCGACACGATCCCTATCGACTCGAAATCAAACCAGTCAAGGCCTGAGCAGTATGTTGATGAACCTTTAGATGAGCTGGATGAAGACGAAGCTGAAGATCAGCTTGAGGAGGATGAATACGATTCACTTCAAGAAATCTTCAATACTGATGACGTCGAGGACGCGGAAGAACAGGCTTACGACCACGTCCTCAAAATGATCGAGAACGTTGACTAACTCGCTGAAACAAGGGCCCTGCACGATGGCAGGGCTCAGTTAAGGCTTATCTATTCTCAGGATGGATCCTGGATCGTAGCAAGGCCACGATTTCGTCCTGAGAGAAATAGTAGTCCGCGTGGCCTTTATCCAGCTCGCTGAGGGTTTCAAGCATACGCTGGTAGCTATCGCTCATCGGCATGTGGGAATTGAGGTCGTGACTTTGGAAACTGGTCCACCTTCCCATCTGGTTGATCAACAAGTTCGCAGTGCCGTAAGCGTCGCCGTCCCCACCATTTCCATCGAATCCTGGAAAAACAGGTTTGCCGCCGAAGGGAGCTGCCCTTTCAGCGATGTTTGCGTGGCTTTCCTTGTTAAGCTCAGCATACGAGCGCTCTAAGCGCTCCCACATCTCCAGAACGCTCACCACAAAAAGTACCTGTGCAGGCGTTTCGGCGCGTCCCTCGAATATCCCAGGATACTGCCATTCTAATGCCCATGTGCGACCACTGCTCACCGCATCTTGTACGAAGCTGGGGTCAACACTATCGCGAATTTCCAGCGCCGCGTGAATGTCGGTCAGCAGCGTAATTATCAGCTTTTGCTCGTTCGTAAATTCCATTTACTCCAGCTCCGATGGTGCAGGTAGCTATATGCTACTGCTTGCCCATAGGATACTAGTCTTAAAGTTCGACAGGCAGGAACAAAAAAGCCCGAGATAACGGCTACACAGAGATCAGCGGAGGGGTGGTGATTTCGTTCATTTGCTCACCACTGTCAATCTTCCTCTTCCTTGTCATGCATTTTTCGCCCTTCTTACACCCTTCAGACTTTTCGGTTTTGACTGGAGGCTTCTTGCCGTAAAACTAGTGAGCAGCAAAACAGTAGAGTCCTAAAATCGTCGTGGTTGTCGACGTCATAAACGCTACGATTACTGTTGGCAGAGTAAACATCATATAGCGTCCCCTGCCTGATTCCCGCCTGGCGGAGCGTGCATGATCGCCATCAGGACGCTGCTCTCAGCGTAAGCATTCTAAAGGTACATTAGCGGTACAACCCCCAGTCGTAGCCACTTATCTCAAACTAGCAAAAACTCCGTACTAACAGTTGGTTAGCCCTGTTGTACCTTTGCCGTGCCAGGCCTAGAATTACCTAGCCTCGGAGTGTCATTCGGTGACTCATAATCCCTTGGTCGTAGGTTCGAGTCCTACTGGGCCCACCATACTCAAAGCCGCGCACTGCGCGGCTTTTGTCGTTCTTGACCTCTGGATTTTCAGCGCAAATTTCCGCCGTAAATGCTAAAGAGTCCAAAGAGTGTCCACCCCTCCTCGCTGACATCCCCGCACAAGCCTGTAACATGCCACCAACCGCCCCCCATCCCGGAGCCCCCTTGGCCACCCTAGACGAAATCGACCGCCAACTCATCGCTGCGCTGCAACTGAACGCCCGCGAAAGCGTGGCCATGCTCGCTCGGCAGCTCGGCATCGCGCGCACTACGGTTACCTCTCGCCTGGCGCGGCTGGAGAAAGCCCAGGTGATCACCGGTTACGGTGTTCGCCTCAGTCAACGTGTCGCCGATGGGGGTCTGCAGGCGTATGTAGGCATCACTGTACAACCACGCTCCGGCAAGGAAGTGCTGCGCAAACTCAGCGCCATGGCTCAGGTGCAGCAACTCTGCGCGGTGAGCGGCGAATTCGATTATGTGGCCTGGCTGCGCACCGATTCGCCCGAGCAACTCGACCAATTGCTCGATCAGATCGGCAGTGTCGACGGCGTTGAAAAAACCACCACGTCGATCATCCTCAGCAACAAACTGGATCGCGCACAACCAATCTGATCGATCGGGTCGTCATACTGACTAAAACAAGCTCAATATGACGACACATTGCGTCTTATTAATGACCTCTGCACTCCCTAAACTGGCTGCCATCTTTTCCTATACTCAGCGGGTCGCTTCCCGTCGAGTCGTCAACAAGGTCAGCCATGAGCATTCCGTCCAGCACCCTCAGCAAGACCATTCGCCACCCTGCCGACGGTAAAAAACCGATCACTATCTTCGGCCCGGATTTTCCGTTTGCCTTTGATGACTGGATCGAGCACCCGGCGGGCCTGGGCAGCATTCCTGCTGCCAATCACGGCGCCGAGGTGGCGATTGTCGGCGCGGGGATTGCCGGGCTGGTCGCGGCCTATGAGCTGATGAAGCTGGGTCTGAAGCCGGTGGTGTACGAAGCCTCGAAAATGGGCGGCCGTTTGCGCTCCCAGGCGTTCGAAGGCGCCGAGGGCATCATTGCAGAGCTGGGCGGCATGCGGTTTCCGGTGTCGTCCACGGCGTTCTATCACTATGTGGACAAGCTGGGGCTGGAAACCAAACCGTTTCCCAACCCGCTGACGCCGGCCTCCGGCAGCACGGTGATTGATCTGGAAGGCGAGACTCACTACGCGCAGAAACTCTCGGACTTGCCGGCGCTGTTCCAAGAAGTGGCCGACGCCTGGGCCGATGCGCTGGAGGCCGGTTCGCAGTTCGGCGATATCCAGCAGGCTATCCGCGACCGCGATGTGCCGCGTCTGAAAGCGCTGTGGAACAAGCTGGTGCCTCTGTGGGACGACCGCACTTTCTACGACTTCGTGGCCACCTCGAAGGCGTTCGCCAAGTTGTCGTTCCACCATCGCGAAGTGTTTGGCCAGGTGGGTTTCGGCACCGGCGGCTGGGACTCGGACTTCCCCAACTCGATGCTGGAGATCTTTCGCGTGGTGATGACCAACTGCGACGATCACCAGCACCTGGTGGTCGGCGGCGTGGCGCAGGTGCCCATGGGCATCTGGCGCCATGTGCCCGAGCGTTGTGCCCACTGGCCGGCCGGCACCAGCCTCAGCTCATTGCACTGCGGCGCGCCACGGGCCGGGGTCAAGCGCATTGCCCATGCGGCGGGTGGCCGTTTCGCGGTCACCGACAATTACGGCGACACCCGCGAATACGCTGCGGTGCTCACCACCTGCCAGAGCTGGCTGCTGACCACACAGATCGAATGCGACGAAACCCTGTTCTCGCAAAAGATGTGGATGGCTTTGGACCGCACGCGCTATATGCAGTCGTCGAAAACCTTCGTGATGGTCGACCGCCCGTTCTGGAAGGACAAGGACCCGGAAACCGGCCGCGACCTGATGAGCATGACCCTCACCGACCGCCTGACCCGTGGCACTTACCTGTTCGACAATGGCGACGACAAGCCGGGCGTCATCTGCCTGTCGTACTCGTGGATGAGCGACGCGCTGAAAATGCTGCCGCAGCCCATCGATAAACGGGTGAAACTGGCGCTGGACGCCCTGAACAAGATTTACCCGAAAGTCGACATCAAGGCGCGCATCATCGGCGATCCGATCACCGTGTCCTGGGAAGCCGACCCGCATTTCCTCGGCGCCTTCAAGGGCGCATTGCCCGGCCACTATCGCTACAACCAGCGGATGTACGCGCACTTCATGCAGAAGGACATGCCCGCCGAGCAGCGTGGGATTTTCATTGCCGGCGACGATGTGTCCTGGACGCCTGCGTGGGTCGAAGGCGCGGTGCAAACTTCCCTCAACGCGGTGTGGGGCATCATGAATCACTTTGGTGGCAGCACTCACGCCGAGAACCCGGGGCCGGGTGACGTGTTCGATGAAATCGGGCCGATTGCCCTGCCTGAATAACTGCCCGACTCAAGGAGCTGCGTCATGCGTGTCGCCCTGTATCAATGCCCGCCGCTGCCGCTGGACGTGGCCGGCAACCTCAAGCGCCTGCACCAGGTGGCGCAAGAGGCGGCCGGCGCCGATGTGCTGGTGCTGCCGGAGATGTTTCTCAGCGGCTACAACATTGGCCTCGAAGCGGCAGGTGCCTTGGCCGAGGCGCAGGACGGGGATTCTGCCCAGGCCATCGCCGAGATTGCGCGAAACGCCGGCTTGGCGATTGTGTACGGCTATCCGGAGCGCGCCGAAGATGGCCAGGTCTATAACGCCGTGCAGTTGATCGACGCGCAAGGTCAACGCCTGTGCAATTACCGCAAGACACACCTGTTCGGCGACCTCGACCGTTCGATGTTCAGCGCCGGCGGCGATGATTTTCCGCTGGTGGAACTCAACGGCTGGAAGCTGGGGCTGCTGATTTGCTATGACCTGGAGTTCCCGGAGAACACCCGACGCCTGGCCCTGGCCGGTGCCGAGCTGATCCTGGTGCCCACGGCCAACATGGTGCCGTTCGACTTTGTGGCTGACGTCACCGTGCGGGCGCGCGCCTTCGAGAACCAGTGCTACGTGGCCTACGCCAATTATTGCGGGCATGAAGGCGAGATCCAGTATTGCGGGCAAAGCAGCATCGCCGCGCCGGACGGTCAGCGCGTCGCCCAGGCGGGATTGGACGAAGCCTTGATCGTCGCGGCGCTGGATCGCCAATCGATCCTCGCTGCCCGCACCGCCAACCACTATCTGCAAGACCGCCGCCCGGAACTGTACGGCGCGCTGCACAAGCCCTGATCCAGCGGGTTTGTTAGCATAGGCACTTCCCTCGCTTCGGAAGTGCCCATGCCTGCGCCGGCCCAATCTCATCCCATCCACCTGACCTTGGCCAACGGCCTGCGCGTCTCGTTGCGCCATGCGCCGCGCTTGAAGCGTTGCGCTGCAGCCTTGCGCGTGGCTGCCGGTAGCCATGATGTGCCGTTGGCCTGGCCTGGGCTGGCGCATTTTCTTGAGCATTTGTTGTTCCTGGGGACAGAGCGTTTTCCTGCAAGCGATGGGCTGATGGCCTACGTGCAGCGTCATGGTGGCCAGGTCAATGCCAGCACCCGCGAGCGCGCCACCGACTTCTTCTTTGAGCTACCGGTCTCGACCTTTGCCGATGGGTTGGAACGGCTGGCAGACATGCTGACCCACCCTCGGCTGACAAGCGAAGACCAACTGCGCGAACGGGAAGTGCTGCACGCAGAGTTTATCGCCTGGTCCCAGGATGCAGCGGCGCAACAGCAAGTGGCGCTTTTGCAGGACCTGGCGGCCGATCATCCGTTGCGGGGTTTTCACGCAGGCAATCGCGACAGCCTGCCGGTGGAAAGCCAGGCGTTTCAACAGGCCTTGCGGGCCTTCCATGAGCACTTTTATCAAAGCGGGCAGATGACCTTGAGCCTTGCAGGCCCACAGCCGTTGGCAGAACTGGAGGCGTTGGCGCAACGCTTCAGTGACGCCCTGGCTTCAGGCCCCCTGCACCCGCAAACCTTGCCGCCGCCTTTGATGCCCGGCCAGGCGCAGAGCTATCAACACCTGGACGGCAATCACTTGCATCAGGTCATTTGCTGCGAAGCCCCTCGCGAAGCCCTGGAATTTCTGTGTACCTGGCTCAACGCTTCGGCACCGGGCGGGCTGCTGGCTGAACTGAAAACGCGGCAACTGGCCACCTCGCTGCACGCCTCAGTGCCGTACGACTTTGCGGGGCAGGCGCTGCTGGTTATCGACTTCACCGTCGAGACTCAAGAAACAGCGCAGATCGAGACGCTGCTGTACGACTGGCTGAGCTTTTTTGCCCACAGTGACTGGACCTCCCTGCGCGAAGAGTTCGCCCTGCTGGCCGCTCGTCAGCAGCAGACCCAGGGCGCACTGGCGCTGGCCCGCAATCACAGCGAAGCACTGTCGGAACCTGCGGTCGCAGCACTCAAGGCCATGCTCGACTCATTGCACCTGCCCGTGTCCCAACACGGGTGGCAGCCTGCTCCCAACAATCCCTTCCTGCGCCCCCCTGTCAAGGAAGAGCGCGCAGGCCTGATTCGCGGCCAGACCAGCGCCCATCGCGGGTTACGCACCTTTGCCCAGGATCGTTCACGGGGCCGCAAGGACGCATCGGCGCTGACGTTCAGCCATGCGCTGGCCGATGACAGTGATGAAGGCGCGCTGTATCTGCAGTGGCGCTTCAACGCGCCCGCCCCCGAACTGGACAGTACGCTGCAGGCATTGCGCGAAAATGCCGGTCAGGCCGGTGTCGAATTATCCTTCGAGGCGATGGGCAATGACTGGCGGGTGAAGATGATCGGTCTTCAACAGCTAATGCCTGCGGTGCTCGAAGCCTTGGCCCATGCGCTGAAACAGCCGCAAGCGCCAGCTCCCGCGCCGGTGCCGATGATCGCCATTCGGGCACTGCTCAAGGCACTGCCTGACTGCTGTGCCAACGCGACCAACGCTGATGAGACGCCAGCGTCTTGGTCCGACGCCCGCTGGCAAGGCTTGGGCATAGGGCTGACAGCCACGTGCGAGACCGCGATCAAAGCGGCCGCCGCGCGCTTGCCTGGACAACCCGCGATTATTGATCACGACGTTGCAGATCTTGCCGGCCAACACCCGTGGCACGCAGTAAAAACCGACACGAGCGAAGCCGCCCTGCTGCTGTTCTGCCCCACACCGAGCGGATCTCTGGCCGATGAAGCGGCCTGGCGCCTGCTCGGTCACCTGCTGCAAGCCCCCTTCTACCAACGCCTGCGCGTCGAGCTGCAATTGGGCTACGCGATCTTCAGCGGCGTCCGACAGATCAACGGACAAACCGGACTGCTGTTGGGTGTGCAATCGCCCACGGCGTCATTGGAAGACATCGTCGAGCACCTGCACAGCTTCCTGCAGCAGCTGCCGGCCTTGATCGAGCGCAGCGACGAGTTGGGCAACCGGCCCTTGGCCGAACAGTTTGCCCGCGAGGCGCTGCCCGTTGCCCAAGCTGCCGAACTGCTCTGGCACGCGCATCTGGCAGGCCACCCGTCGGATTACCTGCAGCAACTGCAACAACGGATTCTGGCGTGCTCCCGGGGCGACCTGCTGCACGCCGCACGGCAGTTGCAAACTGCAGCGGGCGGCTGGCGCTATGTGGCCAATGGTCCACGTATGATCAACTGAACAGCGATCATTGCTGCCTTTGCAAAAGGCTTTTTCCATCAAGACAGCGCTAACTTGAAAAGAATTGCGTAACATTCACACGCACACATCTGAACATCTCCGACAGGAGATGGACTATATGTATTACACAACCCATCCCTACGTAGGAGTAAGAACATGACCTGGTCCAAACCTGCTTACACTGATCTGCGCATTGGTTTCGAAGTCACCATGTACTTCGCCAGCCGTTAATCCGCTGGGTAATACAACGCCTCGGTTCGCCCGGGGCGTTTTTGTTTTGAGCTTTGCTTGATGGAGCGGCCATGTTTGTCCAGATTCTAGGTTCCGCCGCTGGCGGTGGTTTTCCGCAGTGGAACTGCAACTGCGTGAACTGCGCAGGTTTTCGCGACGGCAGCCTGCGCGCCCACGCGCGTACTCAGTCATCCATTGCAATCTCCGACGACGGTGTGAATTGGGTACTGTGCAACGCCTCACCGGATATTCGCGCGCAGTTGCAAGGCTTTGCGCCGATGCAACCCGGCCGCGCCCTGCGGGATACCGGCATCAGCGCAATCATCCTGATGGACAGCCAGATCGACCACACCACCGGCCTGCTGAGCCTGCGCGAAGGTTGCCCGCACCAGGTGTGGTGCACCGACATGGTTCATGAAGACCTGAGCACCGGTTTCCCGCTGTTCACCATGCTTACCCACTGGAACGGCGGCCTGGCCTGGAACCGCATCGAACTGGACGCCAGTTTCACCATCCCGGCCTGCCCCAATCTGCGCTTTACCCCACTGCCGCTGCGTAGCGCCGCACCGCCCTATTCGCCGCATCGCTTCGACCCGCATCCGGGCGACAACATCGGCCTGATCGTCGAAGACCTGCGCACTGGCGGCAAGCTGTTCTGCGCCCCAGGCCTGGGCAAGGTCGACGCGCCGTTGCTGGAGATCATGGCCGGCAGCGACTGCCTGCTGGTGGACGGCACGATGTGGGACGACGATGAGATGCAGCGCCGCGGCGTCGGCACGCGCACCGGTCGCGAGATGGGCCACCTGGCGCAGAACGGCCCCGGCGGCATGCTGGAAGTGCTGGAACAATTGCCCGAGCAGCGCAAGGTGCTGATCCACATCAACAACACCAATCCGATCCTCGATGAGGACTCCCCCGAGCGCGCGGAACTGGTGCGGCGCAATGTCGAAGTGGCTTACGACGGCATGAGCATTGAATTGTAGGAGCAATCGAAATGACTGACACAGCCCTGACCACCGCCGAATTCGAAGCAGCCCTGCGCGCCAAGGGTGACTTCTACCATATCCATCACCCTTACC
This sequence comes from Pseudomonas sp. PvP025, assembly GCF_017832155.1. Taxonomy (NCBI): domain Bacteria; kingdom Pseudomonadati; phylum Pseudomonadota; class Gammaproteobacteria; order Pseudomonadales; family Pseudomonadaceae; genus Pseudomonas; species Pseudomonas sp. PvP025. The sequence continues at coordinate 3,473,477 of NZ_JAFIBJ010000001.1, forward strand.
ACGTAGCGATGTACGAAGGCCGCGCCAGCCGCGAGCAAATTCAGGGCTGGGTCGCCAACCGCTTCTACTATCAGGTGAACATTCCCCTGAAAGACGCCGCAATCCTGGCCAACTGCCCCGACCGCGAAATCCGCCGCGAGTGGATCCAGCGCCTGCTCGACCACGACGGTGCGCCGGGTGAAGACGGCGGCATCGAAGCCTGGCTGCGCCTGGGTCAAGCCGTTGGCCTGGACCCCGACCAGTTGCGCTCCCAGGAACTGGTGCTGCCCGGCGTGCGCTTCGCGGTGGACGCCTACGTCAACTTCGCTCGTCGCGCCAGTTGGCAGGAAGCCGCCAGCAGCTCGCTGACCGAGCTGTTCGCGCCGCAGATCCACCAGTCGCGCCTCGACAGTTGGCCCCAGCATTACCCGTGGATCGACCCGGCCGGCTATGAGTATTTCCGTACCCGCCTGGGCCAGGCGCGCCGCGATGTGGAGCACGGTCTGGCGATCACGCTGCAGCACTACACCACCCGTGCAGGCCAGGAACGCATGCTGGAAATCCTGCAGTTCAAACTGGACATTCTGTGGAGCATGCTCGACGCCATGAGCATGGCCTACGAACTCAAACGCCCGCCGTATCACAGCGTGACCGCGCAGCGGGTATGGCATAAAGGGATCACCCTATGAGTTTTGATCGCAGCAAAAAACCCGTGTGGCGCCAGGGCTATCGCTACCAGTACGAGCCTGCGCAAAAAGGCCATGTGCTGCTGTACCCGGAAGGCATGATCAAGCTCAACGAAAGCGCCGCGCTGATTGGCGGCTTGATTGATGGCGAGCGTGATGTGACAGCCATCATCGCCGAACTGGACCGGCAATTTCCCGGCGTGCCTGAACTCGGTGAAGACATCGAGCAATTCATGGAGGTCGCCCGTGCTGAGCACTGGATCGAACTTGCCTGAAAAACCGCCTGTCGGCCTGCCCCTATGGCTGCTCGCCGAGCTGACCTACCGCTGCCCGTTGCAGTGCCCGTACTGCTCCAACCCATTGGATTTTGCCGAGCAGGGCAAGGAACTGACTACCGAGCAGTGGATAAAGGTATTTCGCGAGGCGCGCGAGATGGGTGCCGCGCAGTTGGGCTTTTCCGGCGGTGAACCGCTGGTGCGCCAGGACCTCGCCGAACTGATCAGCGAGGCGCGCAAGCTTGGGTTCTACACCAACCTGATCACCTCCGGCATCGGCCTCACCGAACAGAAGATCAGCGACTTCAAGAAAGCCGGCCTGGACCATATCCAGATCAGTTTCCAGGCCAGCGACGAGCAGGTGAACAACCTGTTGGCCGGCTCGAAAAAAGCCTTTGCGCAAAAGCTGGAAATGGCCCGCGCCGTAAAGGCCCACGGCTATCCGATGGTGCTGAACTTCGTCACCCATCGGCACAACATCGACAAGATCGACCGTATCATCGAGCTGTGCATTGCGCTGGAGGCGGACTTCGTTGAGCTCGCCACCTGCCAGTTCTATGGCTGGGCGCAGCTCAATCGGGTGGGACTGCTGCCGACCCGGGAGCAACTGGTGCGCGCCGAGCGTATCACCAATGAATACCGCGCCAGGCTCGAAGCCGAGGGCCATCCCTGCAAGCTGATCTTTGTGACGCCGGATTATTACGAGGAGCGCCCCAAAGCCTGCATGAACGGCTGGGGCAGCATCTTCCTGACCGTCACACCGGACGGCACTGCCCTGCCCTGCCATGGCGCGAGGCAAATGCCGGTGCAATTCCCCAATGTGCGCGACCACAGCATGCAGCACATCTGGTATGACTCGTTCGGCTTCAATCGTTTTCGCGGCTATGACTGGATGCCCGAGCCGTGCCGTTCATGCGATGAAAAGGAAAAGGACTTCGGCGGCTGCCGCTGCCAGGCGTTCATGCTGACGGGGGATGCCAGCAATGCCGACCCGGTATGCAGCAAGTCCGAGCACCACGGCATCATCCTGCAGGCAAGGGAAGAAGCCGAGCACGCCACTCAGACCATCGAACAACTGGCGTTTCGCAATGAGCGCAATTCACGGCTGATCGCAAAAGGCTGAAGGAACACCATGAGGTCTGAAAATGTGAGAGGGGGCTTGCTCCCGATGGCGGTGGCTCAGTCAACCTATCAGTGACTGCTCCACTGCCATCGGAAGCAAGCCCCTCCTGCATTTGACCTTCAGCGCAACAGACAGGCCTTAACGCTTGGCGATGATGTACACCGCATGGATGATGCCGGGGAAGTAACCGCACAGGGTCAACAGGATGTTCAGCCAGAAAGCGCCGCCGAAACCTACTTGCAGGAACACACCCAGTGGCGGCAGTAGAATGGCGATGATGATGCGAATGATATCCATGGGTCAGCTCCAAAAAATCGGCTCGTGCGAGCCGTGTAGCTAATCGACCTTGGGCGTCGGCGAGGGTTCAGTGGTTTCTGGCATTGCGCCATCGTCAGACCCGACCTGACTTTTTCGCAGGCGAAAGAAAACCCCGCCGAAGCGGGGCTTTGCAGACTGTTTCCCTGACATCCATTTCACTCCGCCATCCTGGCAGAATCCTACGTGTCCGTGTTGTTGCTTTGCGCTTCCTGCGCGACGTCCATGTGAAGTAGATTATCGATGGATCCAATTTGGCGATAGAGGACGAATAGCAGCACGTCATGTAAGAGAATGCTTACACGCCCTTTAAAGCCTTAAAATAGGGCCTCATCCAGCAAAAACAATGATTCGCTACCGGCTTTGACCGACGCACTCAGCGAATGAATACGCGGCAGCAGGCGCGCAAAGTAGAAGCGCGCAGTGCCCAGCTTGCTCGCATAGAAGTCTTCCTCAGCCTGTTTGCCCCACGCCGCCTTGGCCATGCGCGCCCACATATAGGCGTAGGCCATATAGCCAAAGGCGTGCAGATACTCCACCGATGCCGCACCGATTTCATTCGGGTTGGCTCTGGCGCGATCCAGCACCCAGGCGGTCAGCTCATCGAGGTTATCCACAGCCTTACCGAGCGGCCGGGTGAATTCGCCCAGTTCGGCGCCAGCGGAGGCGATGAACTCGCGCACTTCATCGGCAAACAGCGTGTAGAACGCGCCACCGCTGCCGACGATCTTGCGCCCCACCAGGTCCAGCGCCTGGATGCCGTTGGTGCCTTCGTAGATCTGGGTGATGCGTACATCACGCACCAGTTGCTCCTGGCCCCACTCGCGAATATAGCCATGGCCGCCAAACACCTGCTGGCCCAGCACAGTAGTCTCAAGGCCCAGATCGCTGAGGAACGCCTTGGCCACTGGGGTCAGCAATGCTACGAGATTGTCCGCACGCTCACGCGCGGCAGCGTCTTCGCTGAACTTGGCGATGTCCAACTGCGTCGCCACGTAGGTGGAGAATGCGCGACCGCCTTCGTTCGACGCTTTCATGGTCAGCAGCATGCGACGCACGTCGGGGTGCACGATGATCGGGTCGGCCACTTTGTCTTTGGCCTGGGCGCCGGTTGGCGAGCGGCTTTGCAGTCGGTCGCGCGCGTATTCAATCGCGTTCTGGTAAGAGCGCTCACCGGAGGCCAGGCCCTGGATGCCCACGCCCAGACGCTCGTAGTTCATCATGGTGAACATTGCCGCCAGGCCACGGTTAGGCTCGCCCACCAGAAACCCCACAGCCCCGTCGAAATTCATCACGCAGGTGGCGGACGCCTGAATCCCCATCTTGTGTTCGATGGAGCCGCAGCTCACCAGATTACGCGCGCCCAGGCTGCGGTCGGCATTGACCATGAACTTGGGCACCAGAAACAGCGAGATGCCCTTTGGCCCGGCTGGCGCGTCTGGCAGCTTGGCCAGCACCAGGTGGATGATGTTTTCAGTGAGGTCGTGTTCGCCACCGGTGATAAAGATCTTGGTGCCGCTGATGGTGTACGAACCATCCGCCTGCGGCTCGGCCTTGGTGCGAATAATCCCCAGGTCGGTGCCGGCATGGGCTTCGGTCAGGCACATGGAACCTGCCCACTCACCGGAATACATCTTCGGCAGATAAGTGGCCTTGAGCGCTTCGGTGGCGTGGGTGGCGATCGACACGCAGGCGCCGGACGTCAGCATCGGGTACAGGCCAAACGCCAGGCTGGCCGAGTTGATCATTTCTTCGACCTGGGCCGATACCGCTTTGGGCATGCCCATGCCGCCAAAGGCAGGATCGCCGCCGACACCCACCCAGCCGCCTTCGGCGTAGGTTTTGTAGGCTTGTGGATAACCGTCCGGAGTGAACACGGCGGTGTCGTCCCAGCGACACCCTTGTTCATCGCCGCCACGGCTGATCGGGGCGATGGACTTGGCGGTAACTTTGCCAGCTTCCTCGAGGATCGCCTCGACGGTTTCGGCGTCGACTCTGTCTGCCAGTGCCGGCAATTGGGCCCAGGTGGTGGCGACCTCAAACACTTCGTTGAGGACGAAGCGCATATCACGCAGCGGCGCTTTGTAATCAGCCATGGCAAACCTCGTGAGAACGTAAAAGTGATTCAATGGGATCGGTTTTACAGGCCCCAAGTGTAACCGAACAACTTTTCAGACACATAGCGTCAGTTCGTGACTGCCAAGTATTTCAGAGTCACGCCAAGCCCCTTCCCACACCGTTACAGCGCAAACGCATTCGCCGGCAAACTCATCAGGCAGTCACTGCCTGCCTCCACCGCCGCCCGGTGCATGCCCGTACGCGGTAACAGCCGCTTGAAGTAAAAGTCGCACGTCGCCAGCTTGGCCTGGGCAAACTCAGCGTCATCCAGCGCCTGCGCCGCAATCGCCATGCGCAGCCACAGGTAGGCGAGGATGATGTAGCCGCTGTACATCAGGTAATCCACCGCCGCCGCGCCGACTTCGTCCGGGTTCTTCATCGCCGCCATCCCCACCCTGGTCGTCAGCTCGCCCCACTCCTGATTCAACTGATTGAGCTGTGCCACCTGCGCCTTGAGCTGCGGATGCTCGGCGTTCGCCCCACAGAACTTATGCACAATTTTAGTAAACCCGCGCAGCAACTTGCCCTGGCTGCCGAGCACCTTGCGCCCCAGCAGGTCGAGGGCCTGGATGCCATTGGTGCCTTCATAAATCGGCGCAATCCGCGCATCGCGCGCCAACTGCTCCATGCCCCATTCACGGATATAACCGTGCCCGCCAAACACCTGCATGCCGTGGTTGGTCACCTCAAGCCCGGTGTCGGTCATGAAAGCCTTGCAGATCGGCGTGAGGAACGCCAGCAGGTCGTCGGCTTCCTGGCGCGCCGTGGCATCGCTGCTCAGGTGCGCCGTGTCGATCAACTGCGCAGTGAAATAAGTCAGCGCGCGATTGCCTTCGTTAAAGGCTTTCATGGTCAGCAACATACGCCGCACATCGGCATGCACGATGATCGGGTCGGCGGCTTTCTCGGGCGCTTTGGCGCCGGTCAGCGAGCGCATTTGCAGGCGGTCATTGGCGTATTTCACCGCCCCCTGGAAGCTCGTCTCGCCATTGCACAGGCCCTGCATCCCGGTACCCAGGCGTGCGTGGTTCATCATGGTGAACATGCAGTTGAGGCCCTTGTTCGCCTCGCCGATCAAAAACCCTCTGGCGCCATCGAAATTCAGCACACAAGTGGCGGACGCCTTGATGCCCATCTTGTGTTCGATGGAGCCGCACTGCACCGCATTGCGCTCGTCCGAATCGATGTGAAACTTGGGCACGATAAACAGCGAAATCCCCTTGGTGCCCGCCGGCGCATCCGGCAACTTGGCCAGCACCAGGTGGATGATATTGGCGCTCAGGTCGTGCTCGCCGGCGGAGATGAAAATTTTGCTGCCGGTGACCGCATAGCTGCCATCCGCCTGCGGCACGGCGCGGGTCTTGATCAGGCCCAGGTCGGTGCCGCAATGGGCCTCGGTGAGGCACATGGTGCCCGTCCATTCGCCGGCGGTGAGTTTGCTCAGGAACGTGGCTTTCTGTTCTTCGGTGCCGTGGGCGTGGATCGCCGACATCGCACCGTGGGTGAGGCCGGGGTACATGCCCCAGGACGTGTTGCTGGAACCGATCATCTCGCTCAGCACCAGGCCCAGTGACTGCGGCAAGCCCTGGCCACCGTAGGCCGGGTCCGCCGCCACGCCATGCCAGCCGCCTTCCACATACTGGGCGAAGGCGTCCTTGAACCCCTTGGGCGTGGTGACCACCCCGTTGTCAAAGTGGCAGCCTTCCTCATCGCCGCTGCGGTTGAGCGGTGCGAGTACGTTTTCGCAGAATTTCGCGCCTTCTTCGAGGATCGCGCTGACCATGTCCGGGCTGGCGTCGGTCGCGCCCAGGGCGGCGTAATGGCTGTGGAAGTCGAACACGTTGTCGATCAGAAAGCGCATGTCGCGCAGGGGAGCTTTGTATTCAGGCATGACAGTTTCTCCGGCAGCAGATGGTTTCAACCTACTGCCGGCCGCTGCCGCGAACAATCACTGTAGCGCCGCTGAATACAGCGCCATTACTCAACCCGCAGCGCGCTCCATGCGTACCGCGCCGCGCCGGTTCTGCCCGGCCGCCACCACGCAGTTACGCCCGGCGCCCTTGGCCGCGTACAGCGCCTGGTCGGCGGATTTGAGCACTTCTTCGGGCGTGCGTTGCTCGGCCTGACGCTCGGCGACGCCGATGCTGACGGTCACCGACACACTCGACGCACCGCTGTCCGCACGGCGCTGGCGGCCCTGTTGATCGTCGTTGGGCCGATCCGGGTTGCGCAGCTTGATGTCGTAATGGGCGACGATCTCGCGAATTTCCTCCAGGTGCGGCAAGCACTCGTCCAGGGTCTTGCCGGCAAACACCACGGCGAACTCTTCACCGCCGTAGCGATAGGCTCGCCCGCCGCCGTTGACCTTCGACAGCTTGCTCGCCACCAGGCGCAGCACCTGGTCGCCCACATCGTGGCCGTGGGTGTCGTTGAAGCGCTTGAAGTGATCGACGTCGGTCATTGCCAGCACATAGTTGCGCCCCAGGCGCTGCATGCGCTCGTTCAGCGCGCGGCGCCCCGGCAGGCCGGTCAGTTCATCGCGAAACGCCATCTGATAGGCCTCATGCGCGACGCCGGCAGCGATCATCAGCATCACCTGACTGCACATGATGTTCAGGGTAAACGGCAGAATGAACGTTTGCGGCAGCATCCAGAACAGCCCCAGCAACCCCACCAGTTGCGCTGCATGCAAGGGGCGCGGCTGATACCAGTACTGGGCGGCCAGGGTGACGAAACCCACCAGGAACATCGGGTACGCCAGCTGGATCAGGCTCATCCAGGTGCCATGCAGCATTGGCCAGCGAATCTCCGCCAGCCAGTCCAGCAGCCCCTGGGGATAACGTTGTTCAAGGGCCAGCGCAACGCTGCCCAGCGCCAGCAACACTGCGCAGCGTGCGATGAAATCGCGAAACAGGTGGGTCTTTTCCTGCCACAGCGCGTAAATGCTGAACAGCAACGGCAGCAGCAGGCAACACAGATGAAACACCACCGCCGCGTCTGCGCGCACGCGGCCGTTGTCGCGGTAGAAGTCGGTCTGGGTGTCGAGCAGGAAATACACGATGTACACGGTGATCATCAGGAACAGTTCGCGCTGGCGGCGATAGACCGCGCAGTACGCGCCGCCCAGCAGCAGCACCAGGGTCGGCAGCACGTTGAACAGCGAGGTGAAGAACACATTGAGGTCCTTCAGGTACGCAGCCGAAAGCCCCGCCAGCAACAGCAGCAATGAGGGCAGAAAGTGACTGAAGCGCACTGCGGACACGCGTGACAAGGGTTGAGCTCCGACCCGCAAATGGAGGATGGCATCGAGACACGGCGGCGACAGTTAATCACATTCCGCGGTGCATGCATCAAATTGCCATCACTTTAACGGCAGAAGGTTGCAATCCCTGAACGTGACTCCGTTTTTTCTGTATTCAACATCAACCGAATGGGGGAGGGGCTTGTTTCCTCCCACAAAAAAACCGCCGCCCCTGAGGGCGGCGGTTTCAGAAAACTTCGAAGGCTTAGTAAGCCAGGCCGAAGTGCTCTTCTTTCATGTCCATCAGGTTGTTGGCGCCCGACAGCATGGTAGCCACGTGGGTACGGGTACGCGGCAGGATGCGCTGGAAGTAGAAGCGCGCGGTCTGCAATTTGGCGGTGTAGAACGCCTCGTCGCTGGTGCCGGCCGCCAGTTTCTCAGCCGCCACTCGCGCCATGTCGGCCCAGAAGTAGGCCAGGCACGCGTAACCGGAGTACATCAGGTAGTCCACCGAAGCGGCGCCGACTTCTTCACGGTCTTTCATCGCGGCCATGCCGACCTTCATGGTCAACTCGCCCCACTCCTTGTTCAGCGCCGCCAGCGGCGTCACGAACTCTTGCACCGCCTCAACACCTTCGTTGGCCTGGCAGAACTTGTGCACGATTTTGGTAAAGCCCTTGAGCGCTTCGCCCTGGGTCATCAGCACTTTACGGCCGAGCAGGTCCAGCGCCTGGATACCGGTGGTGCCTTCGTACAGCATCGAAATGCGGCTGTCGCGCACGTTCTGCTCCATGCCCCACTCGGCGATAAAGCCGTGGCCGCCGTAGATCTGCACGCCGTGGTTGGCCGATTCAAAACCGACTTCGGTCATGAACGCCTTGGCGATCGGCGTCATGAAGGCCAGCAGGCCATCAGCCTGTTTTTTGGCTTCGTCGTCGGTGCCGTATTTAACGATGTCGACCTGCTTGGCGGTGAAGTACACCATCGCGCGGTTGCCTTCGGCGAAGGCTTTCATGGTCAGCAGCATGCGGCGCACGTCGGGGTGCACGATGATCGGATCGGCAGCCTTTTCCGGCGCTTTCGGGCCGGTGAGGGAGCGCATCTGCAGGCGATCACGGGCGTATTTCAAGCCACCCTGGAAGCCGATTTCGGCGTGGGCCAGGCCTTGCAGCGCGGTGCCCAGGCGAGCGGTGTTCATAAAGGTGAACATGCAGTTCAGGCCTTTGTTCGGCGGGCCAATCAGGTAACCGGTGGCCGCGTCGAAGTTCATCACGCAGGTGGCGTTGCCGTGAATGCCCATCTTGTGTTCCAGGGAGCCACAGCTCACTGCGTTGCGCGCGCCAATGGCGCCGTCTGCATCTGGAATGAACTTGGGCACGATAAACAGCGAGATGCCTTTGGTGCCGGCCGGTGCGTCCGGCAGGCGGGCCAGTACGATATGGACGATGTTGTCGGCCATGTCGTGTTCACCGGCCGAGATAAAGATCTTGGTGCCCGAGACTTTGTACGAACCGTCGGCCTGAGGCTCGGCCTTGGTGCGCAGCATGCCCAGGTCGGTGCCGCAATGCGGTTCGGTCAGGCACATGGTGCCAGTCCACTCGCCCGACACCAGTTTGGTCAGGTAAGCCTCTTGCTGTTCGGGGGTACCGTGCTCGGAGATGGTGTTCATCGCACCATGGGACAGGCCCGGGTACATGCCCCACGACCAGTTGGCCTCGCCAACCATTTCGCTCACCGCCAGGCCCAGGGATTCCGGCAGGCCCTGGCCACCGTGCTCCACATCGTGGGCCAGGCTCGGCCAGCCGCCTTCGACGAACTGCTTGTAGGCTTCCTTGAAACCAGTCGGGGTCTTAACGCCTGACTCACTCCAGGTGCAGCCTTCGATGTCGCCCACACGGTTCAGCGGGGCCAGCACCTGCTCACAGAACTTGGCGCCTTCTTCGAGGATGGCGTCCACCATGTCCGGCGTAGCGTCCTGGCAAGCCGGCAGGCTTTGATAGTGCGCTTCATAGCCGAGCAGTTCGTCACGAACGAAGCGAATATCACGCAAGGGGGCCTTGTAGTCAGGCATAGCGATAAACCTCTGCTGATGAATCTGGGATGAACAAACCGCGCGGAAGTGCCAGGGCGGTCAAACAGGTGTTTGAAACATACGTTTACGACCTGGGGTTGTCAAGGGTCGTCCGGGCACCGTTTGTCTTGACGCACCCAAGCGCCAGGCACGACGAAGCGCACGCAAAGCCACTGCGTCAAATTGAGTGTAGAGATGATCAGGATAAAACCGCGCCAAATGTAAGAGGGGGTTTGCTCCCGATGGCGAATACATCAGTCGTACATCCAGTGACTGACCCACCGCTATCGGGAGCAACCCCCCTCTCAGCTGTTCAATGACTAGGCGTACGTGTCGATCAGGCTGCCCAGCATTCCATCCGAAGCCTTGGCGACTTTGACGCCCAGCTCCACTTGAAATTTACCCTGGGCCATTTCAACCATGTTGCTCGCCGAATTGGTTGCCTGGGCACGGTCGTTGGCTTGCAGACGGTCGCTTTGCGCGGCCGAAGGCTGAGTGGTGGCGGCGCTGGCGATCTTGCCGGCGGCCTGGTCGACACGGCTTTGCCCGGTCTGAATGCTGCTCAGTCCCGAGTAAAACGCGCTGCTTCCAGAGATTTCCATGGCGTAGGCCTGCCTTTAGAGAATCGTGAAGCTGAATTGAAGCAGACAATCTGGCAAAAGGCCCGCTAAAAACACTAATGGCACAATGCCTGCTGATAGCCAAAATCAGTCAAGCAGGTGCAAATGCAGGTAGTCGGCGACCGCTTCAGCCCCGGCGTGCGTGAGTTTCGGCACGCGCCCCAGGCAAGGCGCCGGCAGGCGCTCGGCCAAGGTGGCGAGGTTCTCTTCCAGACGGGAGGTCGCCGGGTCGATGATATTGGCCACCCATCCCGCCAGCGTCAAACCGTCCCGCGCAATTGCTTCGGCCGTCAGCAGCGCATGGCTGATGCAGCCAAGACGCACGCCCACCACCAGAATCACCGGCAGCTTGAGCGCCATGGCCAGGTCCGAGAGGTTTTCCTGGTCCGCCAGGGGTACGCGCCAGCCGCCCGCGCCTTCGATCAAGGTGAAATCCGCCTGTCGCGCAAGAATTTGCTGCATCGGCCCGAGCAACGACGGCACCGTCAATGCCACACCCGCCTCGCGCGCCGCCAGATGCGGCGCGATGGCCGGCTCGAACGCCATCGGGTTGACCTCGGCATAGCTCAGCGGCACGGAACATTCGGCCAGCAACGCCAGGGCATCGGCATTGCGCAAGCCTTCGTCCGTGACCTCACAACCCGACGCCACCGGCTTGCCCGCAGCGGTGCTTTTACCGGCCCGGCGCGCGGCATGCAGCAGGCCGGCGGCAACGGTGGTCTTGCCGACATCGGTGTCGGTGCCGGTGATGAAATACGCAGCGCTCATCAAGGTTTCTCCAGTACGGCGTACACCACTTGATAAGTGGCCGGCAGGCCCTGGGCCTGACGAAACTGCTCATAAGCGTCCACCAGCGCAACCATCCGCGCGCGGCCGGTCAGGCCGCCCGGACGGCCCGGGTTCAGGTTATGTGCCCCCAGCGCCTTCAGTTCGTGGGTCAGGCTGCGCACATCCGGGTAGTGCAACACATGGGGGCGCCGCTCCAGGCTCACCACCCGCAAGCCACTGGCCGCACACAAGCGTTGATAGGCCTCGAACGGGCGGAAGCGATTCACATGAACCATGCCATCGGCAGCGCGCCAGCTTTCGCGCAACTCATCCAGCGTGCCCACGCACAAGCTGGCAAAGGCCAGCACCCCGCCCGGTTGCAGCACGCGCGATGCCTCACCGAGCACCGCCTCGAAATTGCCACACCATTGCACCGCAAGGCTGGAGAAGAGCAGCTGCACACTGTCAGCCTTGAGCGGCAAGCGTTCGGCATCACCGGCGATGAAGTGAGAGGCGCCACCCAGCGGCCGCGCGTGGTTGAGCATGCCTTGGGCAATGTCCAGCGCGATGCCTTCGCTTGCAGGCCAGCGCTCGCCCAGCACACGGCTGAAATAGCCGGTGCCGCAGCCCATGTCCAGCCAGCGTTGTGGCGCGCAGGCAGACGGCACACGAGCCAGCAGCGCATGCCCTACGGCACGCTGCAGCTCGGCCACGCTGTCGTAGCTGGCAGCGGCGCGGGAAAAAGAGGCGGCGACCTCGCGCTTGTCCGGCAAGGCGCCCGGCAAGGCAGGATGGGAGAGATCAGTCATCAACGCACTCGTGCAAAAAAGCCTGGATGGCCCCCGCGACACCGTGGGGGTCCTCCAGAAGAAAAGCGTGACCGGCCTGTTCAATCAGGCCGATTTCCACATCGGGGAGCAACGCCAGCAATTGGCCGGCAGCTTCGGCAGGCACCAGTTCGTCAAGGTCGCCAAACAGGTGCAACTGCGGCCCGCGAAACCCCTGCAAGGCGGCGCGGGTGTCCATTTGGGCGAGCAGCTCCAGGCCCGGCATCAGTACACCGGGGGCACTATGCGGCGCGCCACTGACCAACAAGCGCGACAGCCCGCGAGGGTCCGCGCAGCCCTTGGCACACAACAGGCCAAAGCGTTTGAGGGTGACCTGGGAATCGGCGTGGCAGCCCGCGAGGAACGCATCGAAGGTCTCGGCGGGCATGCCGTGAGGCCAGCCATCGTGGGCGACAAAACACGGGTTGCTCGCCAGCGTCAGCACGCCGCAGCAGCGCTCACCGCGCCGCGCCGCCAGTTCCGAGGCGAGCATGCCGCCCAGCGACCAGCCGCCCAGCCAGGCGTTGTCCGGCAGCGTGGCATCGAGTTCGTCCAGCCATTCGTCGAGGTTGCTGGACGCCAGCGTCGGCAGCGGCTCGACCTGTACCTGCAGATGGGCGTTCAGGCCCCGCAGGGCGGCGGCCAGCGGTTCCAGCGGCGACACGCCAAGGCCCCAGCCGGGCAGCAGAATCAGGCGGTCACGCATGCTCGGCCTCCAGGCAGAAACACGCTTCCAATGCGTCAAGCAGCTGTTGCACCTGCGCCTCGCTGTGGGCTGCCGTCAACGTCACGCGCAACCGGGCGCTGCCGGCGGGCACGGTGGGCGGGCGGATAGCGGTCACCATGATGCCGCGCTCGCGCAGCCGCTGCGACAGGCGCATGGCCTTGGCGCTGTCGCCAATCAGGATCGGCTGGATCGGCGTGAAACTGTTCATCAGCGCCAGGCCCATCTGCTCGGCCCCCCGGCGGAACTGGCGGATCAGCCCGTTGAGGTGCTCACGCCGCCAATGCTCGGTGCGCAACAGCTCAAGGCTTTTAAGCGTGGCGCAGGCCAGCGCCGGCGGTTGGCTGGTGGTGTAGATATACGGCCGGGCGAACTGGATCAGGCTTTCGATCAGTTCCTCACTGCCCGCCACAAACGCGCCGGCGGTGCCGAACGCCTTGCCCAGGGTGCCGACCAGCACCGGCACGTCCTCCTGGCTCAAGCCGAAATGCTCAACGATGCCACCCCCATTGGCGCCCAGCGGACCAAAGCCATGGGCGTCGTCCACCATCAACCAGGCACCTTTGGCGCGGGTTGCACGGGCCAGCGCGGGCAGGTCGGCCAGGTCGCCGTCCATGCTGAACACGCCATCGGTGACCACCAGCGTATTGCCGGTGGCTTTCTCCAGGCGCTTGGCCAGACTCTGGGCATCGTTGTGCAGGTAGCGATTGAAGCGCGCGCCGGACAACAGACCGGCATCCAGCAGCGAGGCATGATTGAGACGGTCCTCAAGCACCGTATCGCCCTGCCCCACCAACGCCGTGACCGCGCCGAGGTTGGCCATGTAGCCGGTGGTGAACAACAGCGCACGTGGGCGACCAGTAAGGTCGGCCAGCGCTTCTTCCAGTTCATGGTGCGGCGTGGCATGGCCCACCACCAGGTGCGAAGCGCCGCCGCCCACGCCCCAGCGCGACGCACCGGCACGCCAGGCTTCGATCACCTGCGGGTGATTGGCCAGGCCCAGGTAGTCGTTGTTGCAAAAGGCGAGCAACGGCTGACCGTCGACCACTACCTGCGGCCCTTGCGGGCTCTGCAGCAACGGGCGCTGGCGATAGAGGTGTTCGGCACGGCGGGCAGCAAGGCGCGCGGCGAGATCGAAGGACATGAGGCCTCGGTTTTATCAGATTCAACTCGGCCAAAACTGTGGGAGGGGGCTTGCTCCCGATAGCGGTGTATCAGTCAATGCATGTACCGACTGACACGCCCTCATCGGGAGCAAGCCCCCTCGCACACTGGTCTCTCATCTCAATCAATCAAACAGCAGCGTTATAGAACTGCTCGCTGCTCTTCTGCTCCACCAGCGCCTGCTCAATCGCCGCCTGGTGCACTTCATCGGCGTGCTCTTCACGGGCCTCCGGCAAAATCCCCAGGCGCGAGAACAGTTGCATGTCCTTGTCCGCCTGCGGGTTGGCGGTGGTCAGCAGTTTGTCGCCGTAGAAGATCGAGTTGGCCCCGGCAAAAAACGCCAGCGCCTGCATCTGCTCGTTCATCGCCTCACGGCCGGCCGACAGCCGCACATGGGACTGCGGCATCAGGATGCGGGCCACGGCGAGCATGCGGATGAAATCGAACGGGTCGATGTCCTCGGCGTTTTCCAGCGGTGTGCCGGCCACTTTCACCAGCATGTTGATCGGCACCGACTCCGGATGCTCCGGCAGGTTGGCCAGCTGGATCAGCAGGTTGGCGCGGTCGTCGAGGGACTCGCCCATGCCGAGGATGCCGCCGGAGCAGATCTTCATCCCCGAATCGCGCACGTAGGCCAGGGTTTGCAGGCGCTCGCCGTAGGTGCGGGTGGTGATGATGCTGCCGTAGAACTCCGGCGACGTATCCAGGTTGTGGTTGTAGTAATCGAGGCCGGCCTGGGCCAGTGCTTCGGTCTGGTCCTGGTCGAGACGGCCGAGGGTCATGCAGGTTTCCAGACCCATGGCCTTTACGCCCTTGACCATCTCCAGCACGTAAGGCATGTCCTTGGCCGACGGGTGTTTCCACGCCGCGCCCATGCAGAAGCGGGTCGACCCGATCGCCTTGGCGCGGGCGGCCTCTTCGAGGACCTTCTGCACTTCCATCAGCTTTTCTTTTTCCAGGCCGGTGTTGTAGTGGCCCGACTGCGGACAATATTTGCAATCTTCCGGGCAGGCGCCGGTTTTGATCGACAGCAGGGTCGACACCTGCACGCGGTTGGCGTCGAAATGCGCGCGGTGCACGGTCTGCGCCTGGAACAACAGGTCATTGAACGGCTGCACGAACAGTGCTTTGACTTCGGCCAAAGACCAGTCGTGACGAAGAGTGGCAGTGAGGCTGGCGCTCATGGGCGATTCCTTGATTATGCTTGGGCAGACGCTGCGGGAAGGGCAATACCCACAGGCACGACACGGATGCTCGGCATATTTAAGGAAGATTCATGCACTGTCAACTTAACCTCAAACACGAAGTTTACATCTGGTTAAAAAACAACCAAACCTGTTTAGTCTGCGATGAAGCGACCCAATCCATCGATTGTGTGTGCAACGCCTGCGAAACCGAGCTGCCCTGGCTGATGGATGCATGCGAAGTCTGCGCCCTGCCCCTGCCGATGGACGGCCTGATATGCGGCCAATGCCACACGCAACCGCCGGCGTTTAAACACGTGATCGCGCCCTGGACGTTCAGCTTTCCCGTCGACACCCTGATCAGTCGCTTCAAGCACCAGGCCCGCTGGCCCCTCGGGCACATGCTGGGGCGCTTGTTCGGGGTCTATCTGCAACACCGCTTCGACACCACCGAACTCACGCGCCCCGACTGCCTGCTGCCGGTGCCCATGGCGCCCAGGCGCTTGCGCGAGCGCGGCTACAACCAGGCGCTGATGCTGGCGCGCTGGCTCAGCACCGACCTCGATATCCCCTGCGACCCCCACCTGCTGCTGCGGCCCTTCGAAACCGTGGCCCAGCAGGACCTCGACGGCAAAACACGCAAACGCAATCTGCTGCGCGCCTTCACCCTGGCCCCCGGCGCCCAGGTGCAAGGCCGTCACCTGGCGCTGGTGGACGACGTCCTCACCACCGGCGCCACCGCCCACAGCCTGGCGCGGCTGTTGATGGGCGCCGGCGCACGCCGGGTCGACGTGTACTGCCTGGCCCGCACGCCCAAGCCCGGCGCTTGACTCTCATGCGCCACGGCGGCAACGTCCGCTCATCCCACTGCAGCGTGTGCCCATGTCTCTGCCCACCTCTCTCAGCCAGCACATCATCCGCCGCCCGCAACGCATTGCCCTGCTCGGGCATATTGCCGAGCAGGGCTCCATCACCCGCGCCGCCAAAGCGGCCGGTTTGAGTTACAAGGCCGCCTGGGACGCAATTGATGAACTCAATAACCTCGCGCAAAAGCCGTTGGTGGAACGCAGCGTCGGCGGCAAGGGCGGTGGCGGCGCCAGGCTGACGCTTGAAGGCGAGCGCGTATTGCGCCTCTATCAGCGCTTGCAGGCCTTGCAGGCCGAAGTGCTCGGTTCGGACGAGGCCGCCCGCGACTTCAACCTGCTGGGACGCTTGATGTTGCGCACCAGCGCGCGCAACCAGTTGCACGGCCAGGTCATCGCCATCCAGGCCCAGGGCCGTAACGACCTGATTCGCCTGGAACTGCCCGGCGGGCTCACTCTGGACGCGCGCATCACCCACGACAGCACACAACGGCTGGAGCTGGAGCCAGGCGTGGAAGTGGTGGCCCTGATCAAGGCCGGTTGGCTGGAACTGCTGGCAACGGAGCACGCCGCAACACCTGGACACAATTGCCTGAGCGGTAGAATCGAGACGATTCTCGACGCCGATGACGGCCCCAGCGAAGTGCGCATCCTCCTGCCCAATGGCCCGGTGTTATGCGCCCTGGCGCAGCCGGCCGCGCTCAAGGCACTCAATGCCGTCGCAGGCCAGCCGATCCAGGTGCAGTTCGCGCCCGGCAATGTCCTGCTCGGCACGCCCGCGTAGGGGCTGACCGTCTTCAACCTGCAACAATTTCGTCACGCGTGCTCCTTAAGGTGTCTGCAAAAACCGCTGGGAGCCTGCAATGAACCTATTAGAAGAAAACCAAGCCACCGACCTTGAACAGATGGTCGGCCTCACCCGCCGCCGCTTTATCGGCGCCGGCGCCCTGTGTGGGGCCGCGATGTTCCTCGGCGGCAACCTGCTCAGCCGCAGCGCCCTCGCGGTCAACGCCGCCTCCGCCAGCCCGCTGCTGGGCTTTGCCGGCATCGCCGCCGATACCCGCGACACCATCACCCTGCCGCCGGGTTACAACGCTTCGGTGCTGATCAGCTGGGGCCAGCCGCTGAGCAGGCACGCGCCGGCGTTCGACCCGTCCGGCAACGGCAGCGCCAAGGCCCAGGAACAGCAGTTCGGCGACAACAACGACGGCATGAGCCTGTTCGCCTTTCCCGGCGACGACAACCGCGCGCTGCTGGCGATCAACAACGAGTACACCAACTACCGCTACCTCTATGCCCACGGCGGCGCGCCGCAGTCGGCCGAAGACGTGCGCAAGGCCTTGGCCAGCGAAGGCGTGTCGGTGATCGAGGTGCGGCGCAGCGGCGACACCTGGCAGTTCGTTCAGGACTCGCGCTACAACCGACGCATCCACGGCAACTCGCCGATCCGCCTGAGCGGCCCCGCCGCCGGCCACGCCTGGCTGAAAACCAGCGCCGACAACACCGGCAAAAAAGTCCTCGGCACCTTCCAGAACTGCGCCAACGGCAAGACTCCATGGGGCACGTACCTGACCTGCGAAGAAAATTTCACCGACTGTTTCGGCAGCAGCAACCCGCAGCAGAGCTTCGATGCCGCGCAAAAACGCTACGGCGTGGTCGCCGCCAGCAAAGAAATCAACTGGCACCCCCATGACCCGCGTTTCGACATGGCCAAAAACCCCAACGAACTCAATCGCCACGGCTGGGTGGTGGAGATTGACCCGTTCGACCCGCAATCCACCCCGGTCAAGCGCACTGCCCTGGGCCGCTTCAAGCACGAAAACGCGGCCCTGGCCGAAACCCGCGATGGCCGCGCCGTGGTGTACATGGGCGACGACGAGCGCGGCGAATTCATCTACAAATTCATCAGCCGCGACCCGATCATCCACGATAACCCCAAGGCCAACAGAGACCTGCTCGACCACGGCACCTTGTACGTGGCGATCTTCGACGCAGGCGATGGCGATGCGGATCATCCAAGGGGCAAGGGCCAATGGGTCGAGCTGACCCACGGTAAAAACGGCATCGACGCCAGCAGCGGGTTTGCCAGCCAGGCCGAAGTGCTGATCCACGCACGCCTGGCCGCCAGCATCGTCAAGGCCACACGCATGGATCGCCCGGAATGGATCGTGGTGAGCCCCACGGACGGCCAGGTCTACTGCACCCTCACCAACAACGCCAAGCGCGGCGAAGACGGCCAGCCGGTGGGCGGGCCCAACCCGCGCGAGAAAAACGTGTATGGCCAGATTCTGCGCTGGAAGGCCGATGCCGATAACCATGGCAGCAGCACATTCAGCTGGGACCTGTTTGTGGTCGCCGGCAACCCCGGCGTGCACGCCGGCCAGCCCAAGGGCGGCTCGTCCAACATCAACCCGCAGAACATGTTCAACAGCCCCGATGGCCTGGGGTTCGACAAGGCCGGGCGCTTGTGGATCCTCACCGATGGCGACTACAGCAATGCCGGCGACTTCGCGGGCATGGGCAATAACCAGATGCTCTGCGCCGACCCGAATACCGGCGAGATCCGCCGCTTCATGGTCGGGCCGGTGGCGTGCGAGGTGACGGGCATCAGCTTTTCGCCGGATCAGAAGACGCTGTTCGTGGGGATTCAGCATCCAGGCGAAACCGGCGGCTCGACCTGGCCGGAGCATCTGCCCAATGGCAAGCCGCGGTCCTCCGTGGTCGCGATCCGGCGCGACGATGGGGGCATTGTCGGCGCCTGACCGCTACAGCCGCCTACCTTGATCTCGGCCAACCCAAAAACCCTGTGGAGAGCGGGCTTACTGTGGCGAGCAGGCTTGTCCTGCGTTGGGCTGCGCAGCAGCCCCAAAGCCAGGCTCTGAGCCGTATCAGGTACACCGCGTTTTGCTGAATTGGGGGCGCTTCGCACCCCAACGCAGGACAAGCCTGCTCGCCACAGACAACCACCTATCCCAGTCCCGGTGCGCTACCATACGAGGCCCGACGCGGCGCCCTGCTGCGCGCAGGAGTTCGCATGGCCCACCCGTTTGAAACACTCACCCCCGACCTGGTCCTCGACGCCGTCGAAAGCATCGGTTTTCTCAGCGATGCGCGCGTGCTGGCGCTCAACAGCTACGAAAACCGCGTGTATCAGGTGGGCATCGAAGACAGCGAGCCGCTGATCGCCAAGTTCTATCGGCCGCAGCGCTGGACCAGCGAGGCGATCCTCGAGGAACACCGCTTCACCTTCGAGCTGGCCGAGTGCGACGTGCCGGTGGTTGCGCCGATGATCCACAACGGTGAAAGCCTGTTCGAACACGCCGGGTTCCGCTTCACGCTGTTTCCACGCCGGGGTGGCCGCGCGCCGGAGCCGGGCAACCTTGATCAACTGCACCGCCTTGGGCAACTGCTCGGCCGACTGCATGCGGTGGGCTCAACCCGCCCGTTCGAACACCGCGAAGCCCTGGGTGTGAAGAACTTCGGCCACGACTCCCTCACCACCCTGCTCGAAGGCAACTTCATCCCCAAAAGCCTGCTGCCCGCCTACGAGTCGGTCGCCCGCGACCTGCTCAAGCGCGTGGAAGAGGTGTACAAGGCCACGCCGCACAAGAACATCCGCATGCACGGCGATTGTCACCCCGGCAACATGATGTGCCGTGACGAAATGTTCCACATCGTCGACCTGGACGACTGCCGCATGGGCCCGGCGGTGCAGGACCTGTGGATGATGCTCGCCGGTGATCGCCAGGAATGCCTGGGGCAACTGTCGGAATTGATGGATGGCTACCAGGAATTCCATGACTTCGACCCCCGCGAACTGGCGCTGATCGAACCGCTGCGCGCCCTGCGCCTGATGCACTACAGCGCCTGGCTGGCCCGGCGTTGGGACGACCCGGCGTTCCCCCACAGTTTCCCCTGGTTCGGCAGCGAGCGTTATTGGGGCGACCAGGTGCTGGCGTTGCGCGAGCAGCTGTCGGCGCTCAACGAAGAACCCCTGAAGCTGTTTTAACCGGTGGGAGGGGGCGTGCTCCCGATGACGGTGTGTCAGCTAAAGCGGGATTGGCTGTCACACCGCTA
This sequence comes from Pseudomonas sp. PvP025, assembly GCF_017832155.1. Classification (NCBI taxonomy): domain Bacteria; kingdom Pseudomonadati; phylum Pseudomonadota; class Gammaproteobacteria; order Pseudomonadales; family Pseudomonadaceae; genus Pseudomonas; species Pseudomonas sp. PvP025. The sequence continues at coordinate 3,493,512 of NZ_JAFIBJ010000001.1, forward strand.
TCGAGAGCAAGTCCCCTCGCACATAAAGCAAAGCCAATCCCCCAGGCTGACAAATATCCTTACAATCACGCCTTTGTCAGTTGCCCGAGCAAGGATTCCGCATGCACGCCGCCACCCCCCGCAAGGGCTACATCCTGGGCCTTAGCGCCTACATCATCTGGGGCCTGTTCCCGCTCTACTTCAAAGCCATCGCCAGCGTGCCCGCCGTCGAGATCATCGTGCACCGGGTGTTGTGGTCGGCGCTGTTCGGCGGTTTGTTGCTGATGGTGTGGAAACACCCGGGCTGGTGGCGCGAGCTGCGCGACAACCCCAGGCGCCTGGCGATCCTGGCCCTCAGCGGTTCGTTGATTGCGGCCAACTGGCTGACTTATGTGTGGTCGGTGAACAGCGGGCGCATGCTCGAAGCAAGCCTGGGTTACTACATCAACCCACTGGTGAATGTGCTGCTGGGCATGCTGATCCTCGGCGAGCGCCTGCGCCGCCTGCAATGGGTGGCCGTGGGCCTGGCGGCGGTGGGTGTGGCGCAGCAGGTGTGGCAGGTCGGCAGTTTGCCGTGGGTGTCGCTGGTGCTGGCGCTGACCTTCGGTTTCTACGGGCTGATCCGCAAGCAGGCGCCGGTCAAGGCGCTGCCGGGGCTGGTGGTGGAAACCTGGATGCTGGTGCCGATTGCCGTGGCGTGGTTGCTGTTCAACCCTTCGGCCCACAGCGCGCAGATGGCATTCTGGAGCACATCCGAAGCCTGGTGGCTGGTCGCAGCCGGTCCGGTCACGCTGGTGCCGCTGGTGTGTTTCAACGCCGCCGCACGGCATCTGCCCTACACCACCTTGGGTTTTTTGCAGTACATAGCGCCCACTCTGGTGCTGCTCCAGGCCGTGCTGCTGTTCGGCGAGCACCTGGCGCCGGCCACGCTGATTGCCTTCGCGTTCATCTGGGCCGGGCTGGCGGTGTACAGCGTGGATATCGGGTTGAATGCGCGCAAACGCTGATCACTCCTCGCTGCGCAGCTCCACCATCAAGTCATCGGCGAGGGTCTCCAGGGATTCCTGCAGGGTTTCCAGGGACAAACCGGACGGCACCTGCAGCAGGGCTTCGGCACTGAACAGCGGGTCGCCACTCATGGGCGCCGGGCGCACATCGGTGCTCAGGCGCTCCAGGTTGACGCCCTGGCGGCTGAGCAGCGCGGTAATCTCGCGCACGATGCCCGAGCGGTCATTGCCCAGCAGCGTCATCACAATCGACTTGGACGTCGACGCCTGCCCGCTGCTGCCCTCGCCCACCAGCACACGAATGCCATGGGTGGACAGGTCCTCCAGCGCGCCCACCAGCGCCTGTCGGCTCTCGGCCGGCACGCTCACCCGCAGAATCCCGGCAAACTGCCCGGCCATATGGGCCATGCGGCTTTCCAGCCAGTTGCCACCGTGGGCGGCAATGTTCTGCGCGATGCGTTCGACGAGGCCGGGTTTGTCGGCGGCGATAATTGTGAGTACAAGATGGTCCATGGCGAAGCCCTCTGGAAATCAATCTACAAAGTGGACCCGCAGGCCCTCGAAAACAAATCGTGTACCATTTTTATTTTTATCTGGAACAATCCAACGGTTTCTTGAGAACATCCGGCTCTTCGCTGTGACCGCATGATCAAAATGGGTCGCTAAACGACGTATTGAGTCTGATATTCACAAGCACAAGTCATCATGTAGTATGCCCAACCGGGCACTACATAATGATCATCAGATTAAGCGCATAAGCTCCGCAGAGTGAGGCAAGCAATGACTGAACACGTTCAAGTCGGTGGCCTGCAGGTCGCCAAAGTCCTGTTCGACTTCGTCAACAACGAAGCGATTCCCGGCACCGGCCTCACGGCCGAGCAGTTCTGGGCCGGCGCCGACCAGGTCATTCACGACCTTGCGCCGAAGAACAAGGCCCTGCTCGCCAAACGCGACGATTTCCAGGCGCAGATCGACGCCTGGCACCAGGCTCACGCCGGCCAGGCCCACGACGCGGTGGCCTATAAAGCCTTCCTGCAAGAGATCGGCTACCTGCTGCCGGAAGTCGCAGACTTCCAGGCCACCACTGAAAACGTCGACGACGAAATCGCCCGCATGGCCGGCCCGCAGCTGGTGGTGCCGGTAATGAACGCGCGCTTTGCCCTCAACGCCTCCAACGCCCGCTGGGGTTCGCTGTACGACGCGCTCTATGGCACCGACGCCATCAGCGAAGCCGACGGCGCCGAGAAGGGCAAGGGCTACAACAAGGTGCGTGGCGACAAGGTCATCGCCTTCGCCCGCGCCTTCCTTGACCAGGCTGCGCCACTCAGCGCCGGCAGCCACGCCGAGTCCACCGGCTACAAAATCGTCGATGGCGTGCTCATCGTGGCCCTTAAAGGTGGCAGCAACAGTGGCCTGCGCGACGATGCCCAGCTCATTGGCTTCCAGGGCCCGGCAGCCGCGCCGATTGCAATCCTGCTGAAAAACAACGGCCTGCATTTCGAAATCCAGATCGACGCCAGCACCCCGGTTGGCCAGACCGATGCCGCCGGCATCAAAGACATCCTGATGGAAGCCGCACTCACCACCATCATGGACTGCGAAGACTCCGTCGCCGCCGTCGATGCCGACGATAAAGTGGTGATCTACCGCAACTGGCTCGGCCTGATGAAGGGCGACCTGGCTGAAGAAGTCGCCAAGGGCGGCACCACCTTCACCCGCACCATGAACCCCGACCGCGTCTACACCGGCGTGCACGGCGAGGACGTGACGCTGCACGGCCGTTCGCTGCTGTTCGTGCGCAACGTCGGTCATCTGATGACCATCGACGCGATCCTCGACAAACACGGCAACGAAGTGCCCGAAGGCATTCTCGACGGCCTGCTCACCAGCCTGGCGGCGATCCACAGCCTCAACGGCAACAGCAGCCGCAGCAACAGCCGCACTGGCTCGGTGTACATCGTCAAACCGAAGATGCATGGCCCCGAAGAAGTGGCGTTCACCAACGAGTTGTTCGGTCGCATCGAAGACGTGCTGAACCTGCCACGCAACACCCTCAAGGTCGGGATCATGGACGAGGAGCGCCGCACCACTGTCAACCTCAAGGCCTGCATCCAGGCGGCCAGCGAGCGCGTGGTGTTCATCAACACCGGCTTCCTCGACCGCACCGGCGATGAAATCCACACCTCCATGGAAGCCGGCGCGATGGTGCGCAAGGCCGCCATGAAAGCGGAAAAATGGATCGGCGCCTACGAAAACTGGAACGTCGACATTGGCCTGCGCGCCGGCCTGCAGGGCCGCGCCCAGATCGGCAAAGGCATGTGGGCCATGCCCGACCTGATGGCCGCCATGCTCGAACAGAAAATCGCTCACCCCCTGGCCGGTGCCAACACCGCCTGGGTGCCGTCGCCAACCGCCGCCGCCCTGCATGCGTTGCACTATCACAAGGTCGACGTATTCGCCCGCCAGGTGGAACTTGCCCAGCGCGAACGCGCCTCGGTGGACGATATCCTGACGATTCCGCTGGCCGGCTCTACCGATTGGTCCGACGAAGAAATCCGCAACGAACTGGACAACAACGCCCAGGGCATCCTCGGTTACGTGGTGCGCTGGATTGACCAGGGTGTGGGCTGCTCCAAAGTCCCGGACATCAACGATGTTGGCCTGATGGAAGACCGCGCCACCCTGCGTATTTCCAGCCAGCACATTGCCAACTGGCTGCGCCACGGCATCGTCAGCGAAGCCCAGGTGCTGGAAAGCCTCAAGCGCATGGCGCCGGTGGTGGACCGCCAGAATGCCGGGGATGCGCTGTACCGGCCGTTGGCGCCGGACTTCGACAGCAACATCGCGTTTCAGGCCGCGGTGGAACTGGTGATTGAAGGGACCAAACAGCCCAATGGTTACACCGAGCCGGTGTTGCACCGCAGGCGTCGGGAGTTCAAGGCTAAAAACGGCCTGTAAATGAAAAAGCCCTGATCGAGAGATCAGGGCTTTTTCTTTGGTTTCAGGGTCACTGGAGTGGCGCTATCGGGAGCAAGTCCCCTCGCACATCTGCAAGGTATTCACAGCTCGACATGTGGGAGGGGGCTTGCTCCCGATGAGGCCAGCACCGTCACCTCACCATCAGGAAATCATCCCCAACTCCCGCTTCACCATCTGCGCCAACTTCACGCTATCAATCGGCTTGAGCAAAAAATCCACCACGCTCAAATGCATCGCATCAATCACATCCGGCGCCTCGGCGTCCCCCGACATAATGATGATCGGCAACGCCGCGCGGGTGGACTCACGCACCTGGCGGATCAGCTCAAGACCACTCCCGGGAGCCATGCGCAGGTCGGTAATCAACAAGCCGATCGAGCTGCTGGTTTTCAATAACTCCCACGCTGCCTCACCACTGTCGGCCGTCATGCAGCGAATACCGTCCAGCCCCAGAATCTCCGCCAACAGTTCACGCGCATCCTTGTCGTCATCAACAATCAATACACGCTGTGGCGGTAAATCAGGTTCCAGCATCACGGCGCTCAGCGCCTCGCGCTCGGCATCACTCAAAATATCGTGGTCGGACATACAGTTCTCAGCAGTTCTATTCAATCTCGCAGCACACTCGTCAGACATCTGCGCAAGGGCGTTCAATGTGCACTTCGTCGGAAACTTTGCCTAGTGGGCGTTCCACGGGGTTTGCACGGTAGTCCCATAGGGTTTTTCCCTAGTCCGTGCAGTCACTTCGCTACCTAGACTTACGTCCAATGGGCACCCGCCGTGCGCCAGCCGACCATGCAGCACGATAACGACAAAAACATTGCGGTCACTGTTATGAGTAAAGCTGATGCTTTCGCCCAGGCGGGAAAAACCGCCGTCTTGCAGAACATCCACGGCACCCTGCAATTCCTGCAGCGCTTTTCGCCGTTCAACCAGATGGAGAACGCGCACCTGGCGTTTCTGGTGGAGCAATGCCAGCTGCGCTTTTACGGCACCGGCGACAGCATCCTCAAACCGTCGGGCGGGCCGGTGGAGCACTTCTATATCGTCAAGCAAGGCCGCGTGGTGGGTGAACGCCCGGACTCGACCGAAACCACCTTCGAAATCACCACCGGCGAATGCTTTCCGCTGGCCGCATTGCTCGGTGAACGAGCAACCCGCACCGAACACAAAGCCGCCGAAGACACCTTCTGCCTGCAACTGAACAAGCCGGCCTTTATCAAGCTGTTTGCGCTGTCCAGCCCGTTCCGCGATTTCGCCTTGCGCGGCGTCAGCAGCCTGCTGGACCAGGTCAACCAGCAGGTGCAGCAAAAGGCCGTGGAAACCCTCGGCACCCAATACTCCCTGAACACCCGCCTGGGCGACCTGGCCATGCGCCATCCGGTGATGTGCAGCCCGCAGACACCGCTGCGCGAAGCCGTGACGCTGATGCATGAACAGCAAGTGGGCAGCATCGTGATCGTCGACGACCAGCAGGCGCCCCTGGGCATTTTCACCCTGCGCGACCTGCGCCAGGTGGTGGCCGACGGCACCGGTGACTTCAGCCAGGCCATCGCGGGGCACATGACCCAGGCGCCGTTTTTTCTCACCCCGGACCACAGCGCTTTCGACGCCGCTATCGCCATGACCGAACGGCACATCGCCCACGTGTGCCTGGTCAAGGACCAGCGCCTGTGCGGCGTGGTGTCCGAGCGCGACCTGTTTTCCCTGCAACGGGTCGACCTGGTGCACCTGGCCCGCACCATCCGCAACGCGCCCAGGGTCGACAACCTGGTGGCGATGCGCGGCGAGATCGGTCAACTGGTGGAGCGCATGCTCGCCCACGGTGCCTCGTCTACCCAGATCACCCACATCATCACGCTGCTCAACGACCACACCGTGTGCCGGGTGATCGAACTGACCCTCGCCGAAAAGGGCGACCCGGGCGTGCCGTTCAGTTGGCTGTGCTTCGGCAGCGAAGGACGCCGCGAACAGACGCTCTACACCGATCAGGACAACGGCATCCTGTTCGAGGCCAGAGACGCCGCCGAAGCCGCCGAGCGACGCGGGCGCCTGCTGCCGTTGGCGCAGCAGATCAATCAGAGCCTGGCGCTGTGCGGCTTCAGCCTGTGCAAGGGCAACATCATGGCCGGCAACCCCGAGCTGTGCCTGTCTCGCTCTGAATGGGCACGCCGGTTTGCGGCGTTCATCCGCGAGGCCACCCCGGAAAACCTGCTGGGCTCGAGCATCTATTTCGACCTGCGCGTGGTGTGGGGCGATGAGCAGGGCTGTGAGCAACTGCGCCAGGGCGTCCTTGACCAGGTCGCCGACAACCGCCTCTTCCAGCGCATGCTGGCCGAGAACGCCCTGCGCCAGCGCCCGCCGGTTGGGCGCTTTCGCGACTTCGTGCTGACGCGCAACGGCGCCGAAAAGGCCACCCTCGATCTCAAGGTGCAGGGCCTTACGCCATTCGTTGACGGCGCGCGACTGCTGGCCCTGGCCAATGGCATTCACGCCAATAACACCCTGGAGCGCCTGCGTCAGTTGGTGATCAAGGCCGTGATCGAGCCGCTGGACGGCGCTGCGTATGAAGAGGCCTATCACTTTATCCAGCAGACCCGCATGCAGCAGCACCAACTGCAAAGCCGGGAAAACCAGCCGTACTCCAACCGCGTCGACCCCGACAGCCTCAACCACCTGGACCGCCTTATCCTGCGCGAATCCCTGCGCCAGGCCCAACGCCTGCAGAGCAGCCTGACATTTCGGTATCAGCTGTGAGCCTGTTCAGCTGGCTGCGCAAGACAAAACCGCGGCTCGACGCGGCGCAGCAGCAACGCCTGGTGCAACTGCCCTCACCCTGCGCACTGGGCGACGGTTCTTTGCGCAGCCAGCGCTGGGTGGTGGTGGACCTGGAAACCAGCGGTCTGAACCTTAACCGCGACCAGGTGCTGTCCATCGGCGCCGTGGTCATTGAGGACGGTGCGGTGGACTTCTCGCAACTGTTCGAACGCACGCTGCACCGCGCCGACAACCGGCTCAGCCCCAGCGTGCTGATCCACGGCCTGGGCCCCAGCGCCATCGCCGCCGGCAGCGACCCGGCGGAGGCGCTGCTGGACTTCATGGCGTTTATCGGCGACAGCCCGCTGCTGGCCTTCCATGCGCCGTTCGATCAACACATGCTGGGCCGCGCGCTCAAGGACAGCCTGGGCTATCGCCTGGCCCACCCGTTCCTCGACGTGGCCGAGATCGCCCCGCTGCTGTGCCCCGACGCGCCACTGCGTGAAGCCGGGCTGGACGATTGGATCCACCACTTTGGCCTGCGGGTGGGCGAACGCCATCACGCCAGCGCCGATGCCCTGGCCACGGCGGAACTGATGCTGATTCTGTTCAGCCGCGCGCGCCGGCAGCACATCGACTCACCGAAGGCCTTGCAGGAGCGCTTGGGCCAATGGAGACGGCGCAAACACGCGCCATCGTTTTAATGCCACCTCCCGACAAACGCCAATTGCGCCCATCCAATGCCTCTGCCACAATCGCGAATAATTCTCGTTAGTCTAAACAATTCGTTTATCCGGTGATGCCTTGTCGTCAGTCCAGCCTCCCCACAGTGAGCTTGTTGGTGCGTTGTATCGCGACCATCGTGGCTGGCTGCTGGCCTGGCTGCGGCGCAACGTGGCCTGCGCCAGCCGCGCCGAAGACTTGAGTCAGGACACCTTCGTGCGCCTGCTGGGACGTGCCGAGCTGCGCGAACCCCGCGAGCCACGTGCCTTTTTGGTGGCCATCGCCAAAGGCCTGCTGTTCGACTACTTCCGCCGCGCGGCGCTGGAACAGGCCTACCTCACCGAATTGATGCTGATCCCGCAAAGCGAACACCCCTCGCCCGAAGAACAGCAATTGATCCTCGAAGACCTCAAGGCCATCGACCGCCTGCTCGGCAAACTGTCGAGCAAGGCTCGCGCCGCGTTTCTGCACAGTCGCCTGGACGGCATGGGCCACGCCGAAATCGCCCAGCGCCTGGGCGTCTCGGTGCCCCGCGTGCGCCAGTACCTGGCCCAGGGGATTCGCCAGTGCTACATCGCCTTGTACGGCCAGCCGCTGTGATAGGTGCCAAACCGGTCTCGGCGCGGGTGCTGGATGCCGCGATTGCCTGGCAACTGTCCCTCGACGCGGGCGACGCCAGCGCGGTGGAACAGGAAGAATTGCGCAGATGGCTGGCCAGCGATGCCGAGCACGCCCGCGCCTGGCGCCAGCTGGGCATGCTCGATCAGCGTTTCAGCGCAGCCTCGGGCCCGGCGCGGGCGGCCTTGCTGCAGTCGCGCGAAGGCATTCGCCAACGCGTACGCAAACTGGGGCGGGGCCTGGCGAGTATCGCGCTGGTGTGCGGGCTGGCGTTGTTTGCCGGCGAGCGCTACGTGCCGCTGCATTACTGGCTCGCCGACCAACGCACCGCCACCGGCGAGCAGCGCACGCTGACACTGGCCGATGGCACCTCGATCAACCTCAACACCCACAGCGCCATCGACGTGCGCTTCGACGAAAAGCGCCGCCTGATCGTGTTGCAGGCCGGGGAAATTCTGATCGAAACCGGCCATGACGACGCGCGCCCGTTTTACGTGCAAACCCCCGACGGCAGCCTGCGGGCGCTGGGCACGCGGTTCATCGTCAAGCGCGAAGACCACGCCACGCGCCTGAGCGTGTTGCAGTCGGCCGTGGCCGCGCAGCCTGAGGCGCAGCACCAGGCACAGGTGGTCAAGGCCGGCCAGCAAGTGCTGATGCGCAGCGATGGTTTGGGCCCCTTGCTGGCCGTCACCCCCGGCAGCGACGCTTGGACGCGCGGCATGCTGGTGGTCGACAACGCGCGTCTCGCTGACGTGATCAAGGAGCTCGGCCGCTACCGCAGCGGCCACCTGGACGTGGATAAAAACGTGGCCGACCTGCGCATCACCGGCAGCTTCCCGCTGCGCGATACCAACCTGGCGCTCAATGCATTGCTGCCGACGCTGCCGGTGCAAATCGAGCAGCACACACCGTGGTGGGTGACGGTGCGCGCCAGGCCTTGAAATGCGGGAGGGGCTTACCCCCGATGAGGCCCTCAACAACAACCCAAAAAATATTTACCGCCCGCCCTATCACTTTCCCATTCTCATCCGGCTCCTAGGCAATCGAGAACTATTTCCATCAGGAGCCGCCCCTTCATGTCCCGCACGCTCGACACCTTGTTGCGCCCCAGCCTGTTAGCCGTGGCCATTGCCCTCGGCGCCCCGCTCGCCAGCCCCTTGCTGCTCGCCGCCGAACACGCCGCAAGCGTGCGCGCCTACAACCTGCCGTCCGCGCCCCTGGCCAGCACCCTCAACCAGATCGCCAGTCAGGCCGGCCTTGCGCTGACCCTCAACCCGACGCTCGCCGCCGGCAAGACCTCGGCACCGGTCAAGGGCCAGTTCGATGCGCAGAGCGCACTGCGTGAAGCCTTGCGCGGGACGGGGCTGCAACTGGAGCAAGGCACGGCAGGGACGTTTACGTTGGTGCCGATTCCGGACGGGGTTGTGGCGTTGCCGCAGACCAGCGTTATCGGGCAGGGCAATTATGAAAGTGCGTGGGGGCCGGTGGAGGGTTACCTGGCCAAGCGCACCGCCGCCGGCACCAAGACCGACACTGCACTGGTCGAAGCACCGCGCTCGATTTCCGTTGCCACCCGCGAGCAGATGCAGGATCGCAACGTCCAGAACCTGGACGATGCCGTCAAATACATGCCCGGCATTGTGTCCGCCAGCTACGGCAGCGACACACGCTACGACTGGATGCGCGTACGCGGCTTCGAACCCACCCAATTCCTCGACGGCCTGCCACTGCCGCGCGGTGTGTACGCCAACCCTAAAGCCGAAACGTGGAATCTGGACCGCCTCGCCCTGCTGCGCGGCCCGGCCTCGTCGGTCTATGGCCAGACCCCGCCGGGCGGTCTGCTGGACATGGTCAGCCGGCGTCCCAGCGCAGAACCGAGTAACGCAGTGCAGGTGCAGTACGGCAGTGACAACTACCGCCAGATCAACTTTGACAGCACCGGCAAAATCGATGACGAAGGACGGTTTCTCTACAGCCTCAGCGGTGTGCTGCGTGATGCTGGCACCCAGGTCGACCATATCGACAATAAGCGCTACAACATCGCGCCCAGCCTGACCTGGAATATCGATACCGACACCAAGTTGACCCTGCTGTCACAGTTCACCCGCGATGATACCGGCACCACCAGCCAGTTCCTGCCGATCCAAGGCACCAAGATCAAATCACCGCTAGGCGAGGTTTCCCACCACAAGAACCTTGGCGATCCCGATTACGACTTCTACGACCGTACCTACTACGCACTCGGCTATGCTTTCGAGCATCGCTTCAACGATACTTGGCAATTCAAGCAGAACCTACGCTACACCAAGTCCGAATTGGCGTTCCAACAACTGACGGTCGGCTCCTTCGCGTTCTCCCCTGCTGATGCCAATGGCAATATCAGCCGCTCCTCGACCAACGTGGACGAGGACATCAGCCAGTTCGCAGTGGATAACAATTTCCAGGCTGACTTCGCCACCGGCGACATCACTCACACTCTGCTGCTGGGTCTGGATCATCAGCGCACCGATACCTCTTACCTGGCGATTTTCGGCGACGGCGGCACCACCAACATTTTCAACCCGGTCTACGGTCAGCCGATCGTACGCCCGGCGCGCTCAACGGCCTTCTACGATTACAACCAGAAAACCGTGCAGACCGGCCTTTACGTGCAGGACCAAATGGCCCTCGATAACTGGCGCCTGACCCTTGGCGGCCGTGAAGACTGGGTACACCAGGGCACAACCTACTTCAATAAAAACGACGCCACCAATACCGACCGCAGCAAGAACTTCAGTGGCAACGCGGCGCTGAGCTATGTGTTCGATTCAGGTTTCGTGCCCTACCTTTCCTACGCCGAGTCGTTCCAGCCCGCGAGCAACGCCAGCGTAGACCCCGTCCAGTCGTTCAAACCGACCGAAGGCCAGCAGTGGGAACTGGGGATCAAATACCAGCCGCCCGGCTCCAACACACTGCTCAGTGCCGCGGTCTACGACCTGACGCAGAAGAATGTACAAGTCACCAGCTTCCAGTCCGGTGGTGCCTCGGTCACCGATCAGACCGGCGAAGTGAAGGTCAAGGGCCTGGAATTGGAAGCCGTGTCTGACGTGACCGATAACCTCAAGGTAATCGCGGCCTACACCCTGGCCAAGTCTGAAGTGCAAAAGGGCCAGTACAAAGGCAACCGGCTGCAACTGATCCCCAATCAGCAAGCCTCGCTGTGGACCGACTACACCTGGCATACCGGACCACTCGACGGTTTCGGTATCGGCTTTGGCGCGCGCTACACCGGCAACACCTATGGCGACCAGGCCAACACCTGGGCCGGCAAAGCCAATGCCTACACCGTGTTCGACGGCGCCGTACACTATGACCTGGGCCGACTGGACAATAGCCTCAAGGGTGCGTCGGTGAAAGTGAACGTCACTAACCTGTTCAACAAGGATTACATTTCCACCTGCGACGGCTCCTACTGCTACTTCGGCGACCAACGCAGCGTAGTCGCCAGTGCCACTTATCAGTGGTAATCCGCTGAGTTAACCACCAAGCCGTCCTCCGGGACGGCTTCGGTGCGTTTGAAGGCTAGAAAAATGAAAAGCAAAACCATCCGCCGCTGGTCCTTCATCCACACCTGGACCAGCCTGATCTGCACCGTATTCCTGTTGCTGCTCGCCCTCACCGGGCTGCCGCTGGTGTTTCATCATGAGATCGACCACCTGCTGGGCAATGAGCCGACGCTTGCGCAGATGCCGGCCGACACACCGCAGCTCGATCTGGAACGACTGGTCGCCAAAGCCCAGGCCCATCGCCCGGGCGAGGCCATGCAGTATTTGGCCTGGGACGAGGACGACAAAAACGGGGTAATCGCGATCATGGCGGCGACCGCCGGCACCGAGCCCAATTCGTCGCACACCTTCATGCTCGACGCACGCACCGGTGAATCGGTGGAGATGCCCTCGGCCAATGGCGGTTTTACGCTGTTCGTGCTGCGCCTGCATGTGGACATGTTCGCCGGCCTGCCGGGCAAGTTGTTGCTGGCGTTCATGGGCTTGCTGTTTGTGTTGGCGATTGTCTCCGGCACGGTGCTGTACCTGCCGTTCATGCGCCGCTTGAAATTCGGCACGGTGCGCCAGGATAAATCCACGCGCCTGCGCTGGCTCGACCTGCACAACCTGCTCGGCGCGGTTACCCTGACCTGGGCGCTGGTGGTGGGCGTGACCGGCGTGATCAGTGCCTGTGCCGACCTGATCATCGCCGCCTGGCGCACCGACAGCCTCAGCGCCATGATCGAACCCTACAAGAACGCCCCGCCGCTGACGCAGCGCGCACCGGTCAGCGAGTTGCTGAGCATTGCCGCCAAGGCCGCGCCGGGCATGCAGCCGGACTTCATCGCCTTCCCCGGCACACGCTTTTCCAGCGAGCACCACTACGCCGTGTTCATGAAAGGCAGCACGCACCTGACCTCGCACCTGCTCACGCCGGTACTGATCGACGCCCGCACCCTGACCGTCACCGCCATCGCCGAACGGCCGTGGTACATGGACGCCATGGGCATGTCGCAGCCGTTGCATTTTGGTGACTACGGCGGCATGCCGATGAAAATTCTGTGGGCGGTACTGGATGTGCTGACCATCATTGTGCTGGGCAGCGGGGTGTACCTGTGGCTCGTGCGGCGCAAGGCGGGCAAGGCATGAAGCCGCGCCAGTCGAGTTTCTGGAAGGTGTTTGGCATACCGCTGGGGATCGGCCTGCTCAGTGCCGCCGGGCTGTTTGCGGCGCTGCTGGGCGACGGGCTCTGGGACGTTTTGAGCTGGGTGGGGCTGGGGGTTCCTGCGGTGATTGGCGCCTGGGGGTTGTTGGCGCGGCGCGGCTGAATGCGCTATCGGGAGCAAGCCCCCTCCCACATTTTGAAGTGTGAATACTTTCAAATGTGGGAGGGGGCTTGCTCCCGATGAGGCCCGAAAAAACACCACAATCTCCTCGCCAGCCATCGCCCAACCTCATAGGCTAGGCCCCAGCCCACTTCGAGGAATACCCATGTCCACGCCCAGCATGACCTTGTTCCACAACCCCGCTTCACCCTTCGTGCGCAAAGTCCGTGTGCTGCTGATCGAGACCGGCCAGCAGGACCGCGTGGCCCTGCACGACTGCGTGCCGACGCCGGTCAGTCCGGACGCCCAGGTGGTGCAAGGCAACCCTGTCGGCAAGATCCCGGCCCTGCGCCTGGCCGATGGCAGCAGGCTGCACGACAGCCGGGTGATCCTCGATTACCTCGACCACCAGCACGTCGGCAACCCACTGATCCCTCGCGACGGCTCAGCCCGCTGGCGTCGCCTCACATTGGCCTCGATGGCCGACGGCATTCTCGATGCCGCCGTGCTGACGCGCTACGAGCTCGCCCTGCGCCCGGTGGAAAAACACTGGGCTGCGTGGCTGGACGAACAACGCATTAAGATACGCCGCACCCTCGCCGAGCTGGAACAGGATGCGATGGCCGAGCTGGCCAGCCATTTCGACATCGCCGCCATCAGCGTGGCCTGTGCCTTGGGCTACCTTGATTTCCGCCATCCGGACCTGCAATGGCGGGCGGATAACCCCAGGCTTGCGCAGTGGTATGCCGAGGTCAGCCAGCGGCCTTCGATGCTGCAGACCCAGCCGCCTGCCTGACATTCTGTGGCGAGCGGGCTTGCCCCGCGCTGGGCTGCGAAGCAGCCCCCTCAAGCAGATTGCGGTGCTTCAGGCACTCCTCTGCGGCTGGTTTTGGGGCTGCTGCGCAGCCCAGCGCGGGGCAAGCACGCTCGCCACAACAGCGTGTTGATCCTGCTCAGCAACTGGTCCCTTAACTGTTGATCCTCGCGCAAGCCCATCATTGCTCAATCCCCTTGCGCCGGCCCACGCCGTACCAGTCCAGTTTGCGCGTCAGCACCATCACCGTGCCGAGCAGGGCGAACAGCAACAGCGATCCCATCAGCAGCGCATAATCCTCGGCGCTGAGCAGCCCGTACAACAAGCCATACAGCGCCGCCAACCCCGCCGAAAACCGCAGGCCATGGGCAAGGCTGCGCAGCACATGGCACAGGTAAAAGCCGATCAACAGCACACCGGCACTCGCCGAGATCAGGTAGGCCAAGGCGAACCCCAGGTGCTCGGCCAACGACAACAGCAGCAGATAAAAGAACGCCAGGGCCGCGCCCACCAGGCCGTACTGGATCGGGTGCAGCGCCAGGTTCTTCAGCACTTCGAACAGGAAGAAGCCGCCAAAAGTCAGGGCGATGAACAGCAACGCGTATTTGATCGCGCGGTCGCTCTTGAGGTATTGGTCCACCGGATCGATGAAGTTCACGCCGAAGCTGCGGTTGTTGAAGTCCTCACAGGCCTGGCGGTCCAGGCAGCTTTGCAGGGCTTGCTCCAGGTTGGTGGCGAAAAACGAGGTTTGCCAGCGAGCAGTAAAGCCCTTGTTCGTCACGTCCCGTTGCGTCGGCAGGAAGTTGCCGATAAAGCTGGGGTGCGGCCAGTTGGAAGCAAGTGACACCTGGCTGGTCTTGCCCACTGGCAACACGTGCAGCTGTTCGGTGCCTTGCAGGCGCAGGTCGAACGCGAACTCCAGCGCGGCGGGCTTGTGGCTGTCCAGCGCCGGCAGCGCCACGTGCACGCCCTCCCCCAGCCAGTCCACCAGAGAGCCCGGTGCGAACGCGAGGCGCTGGCTGCCCAGTTCCAGTTTCAGCGCATTTTCGATGCCGCGAATATCGCTGACACCCACCGCCAGAAACGCCGGTTCAAAGCGGTAATCGGCAAAATGCTCGGTAATGCCCAACTGCTCAGGCAACTCGAAACGCCCGCTGATGCGGTTGTCGGCATGGAACAGCCGCGCCTGGTAGATGCCACGCGTACGCAGCTCGGTGTGCACCTGGCCATCGAGTTCAAACCGCTCCGGCAGGAAATACAGACGACCGCGTTCTTCACGGGTTTCTTCGTAGCGTTGATTGAGTTTTTCATTGAGCTTCCACTCGCGCACGGTCCTGCGATACGGCACCACCATCACCGGCCCGGTGAGGCGCTGTGGGTAACTGGAGCTACGGGCGATATCCGCCAATACCTCATCGCGCCTTTGCTGACGATCACTGATGAGGCCATCGATCATCATCAACGGAATCAGCAACAGCAACATCAGCAGCGCAATGGCGCCAAGTTTGTAAAGCAGGCTTCGGTTCATGGGGCTCTCCCTGTTTTGGATGGGCAGAGCGTGAGCCGCGCATGTGGGCGATTTATGTGGGCATCGTGGAGACTGTGTGGAGATGCAGCACCACTTGCACGCCGCCCGGCACATTGCCGATCGCCATGGCGCCGCCGTGCAGCTTCATCACCTCTTCGACAAAGTTGAGGCCCAGACCGGTACTTTTGCGTCCGCTGGCCGGGCGCGGCAGCGAGTAAAAGCGCTCGCTCAGGCGCGGCAGGGCATAGTCGGGAATCGGCTCCGCCTGGTTGAACAGGCTGACGTCTACATCGTGCTGCCGCACCTGCGCGCTGAACCTCAGCGTTCCGCCCGCCGGGGTGAAGTCCAGGGCGTTATCCAGCAGATTGCCCAGCGCCTGGCGCAACAGAAAGGGCTCGCCGAACACCTGTACATCCGCCGCAATGGCCTGCTCGACCCGCAGCCCGGCGCCTTCGATACGCGCGCACTGCGCCTTGAGTACCTCATCGACCAATGCCCCCAGCGCAATGCTCGCCTGCTCTTCCAGGCCCTGGCGCTGTTCGACCTGCGCCAGGTTCAGCAGGCGTTCGATCAGGTGCTGCAGGCGCGCGCTTTCGCTGTCGATATTGCCGACAAAGCGCTGCTGCTGTTCGCGGCTCATGTCGCCCTGCAACAACTCCGCCGCACCGCGAATCGCCGCCAGCGGGCTTTTCAACTCGTGCGTCAGGGTGTGCACGTAATGCTCAACGTATGCCTTGCCTTCCAGTTGCGTGCGCATGTGTTCGACGGCGGTGGACAACTGCTTGAGCTCGCCGCCCCGGTAATGCGGCAACTCGGCACGGCGCCCTTCGCTGACTGCCTCGGCATAGGCGGTGAGGCGCCGCAAGGCAGCGCTCAACCACCACGACAGCAACGCGCCGAGCAGCAGGCCGAGCACCACCAGCCCGGCGCCGTACCACAGCAAACGGCGCTCGGTGCGGTCGACATAGGGTTGCAAGGAGCTGTTGGGCTTGGCCACGGTGACCACGCCGATGATCCGTCCGTTGTCGCGGATCGGTGCGCCCACGTGCATCACCGACGAGGCCGGGTCGTCGGGGTCGCTGCGGGTGGAGCGCGCGCCGTATTCACCGCGCAGGGTCAGGTACACGTCGTTCCAGCGGGAATAATCCTGGCCCAGCGCTTCGCCCGTGGAGTCGAGCAGCACACGGCCCTGGGCGTCGGTCACATAGATTCGATGGTTGACCTGGTTTTTCGGCAGCCCCCAAATGGTCGCGCCCGGCTGGCGGCTGCCGTAGGCCTTAAGCAGCTCCGGCCAATGGCTTTGGCCGAGGGTGCCGTTCTTCACGTCATTGCGCAGCACTTCGGCCAGCAGGTTCGCGGTGTCCACCAGGGTTTCCTCGGTGGACTGGCGCACACCGGGACGGATTTCGTTCATGACGGTGCTGAGCACGAAATAACCGGTAAGGCCGATAAACAGCGCATACACCAGGAAAATCCGCAGCCCCAGGCGCATCAGCTGTTGCCGGGGCTGTAGCTGTAGCCGAGGCCGCGATGGGTCTGGATCGGCTCAGCCTGCGCCGCCACGCTGCGCAATTTGCTGCGCAGGCTTTTGATGTGAGTGTCGATATTGCGTTCGTAGCCGGCGTCGGCGGGCACGCCCACCGCGTCCAGCAGTTGCTCGCGACTGAATATTCGCTCGGGTTGTTCCAGCAGGCTTTGCAGCAGGCGGAACTCATGGCGGGTCAGGCTCAGGGGCTGGCCGCGATAGGTGATCTGCATGCGCTCCAGATCAATCTGGAACACCGCAGGCGCCGCAACCGGTCCCACCCGCTTGAGAATCGCGCGCACCCGCGCCGCCACTTCACGCGGGCTGAACGGCTTGACCACGTAGTCGTCGGCGCCGATCTCCAGCCCCACCACCCGGTCGATCTCGCCATCCCGGGCACTGAGAAACATCACGGGCACTTCGCTGAAACGGCGCAATTGCCTGCAGGTTTCAAAGCCGCTGATATCCGGCAGGCCAATGTCGAGAATCACCAGGTCGGCCGGGGTCTGGCGCTGATGCGCAAGCGCCGCCTGGCCGAGGGTCAGCCAGGTGGTGGTGAACCCTTCGCCTTGCAGGGCGAAGATCAGCGTATCGGCAATTGCGGCTTCGTCTTCGACAATCAGGATGTGCGCCATGGCGGTCCGTCAGCAGTCCGGTTTGTCGGCAGTGTAGCGCCGCGCCGGGTTCACCGCCGCGCCGAATTCGCGCAGGGCCTTGGCGCCGATCAGCAGCGGATAGTTGAAGCTGCTGCGGTCGGTGAGGTTGACCTCGACGGTGCGTTTGACGTCGCCCAGGCACATTTCCAGGTCGATCACCGGCCGCTTGGTCACGCTGGTCTCGTCCTTGTCGTCATCCTCGTCAGCGCGGCTCTTGATCTTGCTGATACGCGCGACCTTGTGCTCGTACACCTTGTTCGACGCGTCCTGGCCGCCGAGGCGAAAGCGTACCCAGTCGTCGCCGTCACGGGTGAACGTCTGAATGTCGCGGGCCGACAGCGAGGCGGTCAGCGCGCCGGTGTCCATCTTGGCCTTGAAGGTCTCGCCGATCTCCGGCAACTGGATGTATTCGTAGCGCCCGTAGAGGGTCGGTTCGGCGGCCATGACGGGCAGGGCAACCAGGGTGAACGCGGCAAGGAGCAATTTCACGGCGTGATTTCCTCGAAAGAAGGTGGGCGGATTCTAGACCGCAAACCCGGCACTTAGTTGGATGACCGAGCATAGCGTGCCCGTTGTGAAACATTCGTAGGGTGATTTGCGATTTGGCCTCTGGACCGCGCTTGCTTATGATGAGCGGCCCACAGGAATTCCAAGAGTTGCTTATGCGCCGCCTGCTCACCGGCTGTTGCGTCACGTTGCTGCTGTTGCTCAATACGCTGATCCTGATCGGCCCGTTGCTGGTGTTCGCGCTGCTCAAGCTGGCAGCGCCGGGGCGCTGGCGCGACCATGCCTCGGCGGCGGTAATGTGGATCGCCGAGACCTGGGCCGAGATCGACAAGCTCATCTTCTCGCTGTGTATCCCGACCCAGTGGGACATTCGCGGCGGCGCCGACCTACGACGTGACACCTCCTACCTGGTGATCAGCAATCACCAGTCGTGGGTGGATATTCCGGCACTGATCCAGGCGCTCAACCGGCGCACGCCGTTCTTCAAGTTTTTCCTGAAAAAAGAACTCATCTGGGTGCCCTTCCTGGGCCTCGCCTGGTGGGCGCTCGACTACCCGTTCATGAAGCGCTACACCAAGGCGTTCCTGGCCAAACACCCGGAGCTGGCAGGGCAGGACCTGAAGATCACCAAACAGGCCTGCGAACTGTTCAAGCGCCAGCCGGTGACGGTGGTCAATTACCTGGAGGGCACGCGGTTCAACGAAGCCAAGCGGGTGCAGCAGGAATCACCCTTTACCCGCCTGCTCAAGCCCAAGGCGGGCGGCGTGGCGTTCGTGCTGGCGGCGATGGGTGAACAGCTGGACGCGATCCTCGACGTAACCGTGGTTTACCCGCAGGCGAAAATTCCGGGGTTCTGGGACTTGATCAGCGGCGGCGTGCCAACCGTGATCGTGGATATCCGCACCCGTGAGCTGGATCCGGCGTTGTGGCAGGGGGATTACGAGAACGATCCGGTGTTTCGCCAGACCGTCCAGAACTGGGTCAACCAGCTCTGGCAGGAGAAAGACGCGCGCATCGAACAGCTGCGCGCGCAGCAGGCTTAGCTGCCGGTGCCCCAGGCCTGGGCCAGCTTGCCCAGTACCGAGCCGTTGGCGCCCTGGCTGCCCAGGTATTGCAGGATCACCGGCGCAAACTGGCCGATCATGCCGCTGTCCATGCCCAGGGCGCTGAACGCGGAGTTCAGGTCGTTGGTGTTCTTCACGTTGCCCAACAGGCCGTCCAGGCCGCTGGTCTTGCTGCCGCCGCTCTGGCCGAGCATCCCGCTCAAGGCCCCGAGGCTGCCCAGTGCATTGTCGCCGGACAGCTTGTCCAGCCCCGGCACGCTCTTGGCCAATTGCGAATAATCGTTGCCGCTCAGCTGGTTCTTGGCCAGGCCCAGCATGGCGCCGGTGCCGCCGACGGCCTGCTCGGGGGTGACATTGAGTTGCGAGGTGAGTGCGCTCAGCAGACCGGCCGTCTCGGACGACGGCGCGGCGGCAGCGGCCTTGTTGTTGCCGCCCTGCATGCCGGAAATCGCATTGGCCGCATCACCAAGGCTGAACCCTGCGGCGAACACCGGGGCCGCTGCCAGGGTCATCAGGCAGGAAAGGGCGAAACCGCGTGAAATCTTCATCGAAACAACCTCTGCAGGTGGGGGCGAAAGCAGGCGTTGGACTGGCGATAACAGGGCTTGTTCCCAACCGCATCCGAAACACCCCGGCCTGCGTATAACGCTTACAGGCCGCCCGGAGCTGGATGGAATGACTGCGCAAATTGGATTACCCTCTGCCCACCGTGCGCAGTCCCGTCGCCCTCGCTCGAGAGCCTGGAGAAGCCCCATTACGCTGACCGATGCTGACCCACTACGCCCGCTGCTGGCCCAATGCGCCCTGGGCAACCGCCAGGCGTTCGAAACCCTGTACCGCAGCACTTCGCCGCGCCTGCATGGGGTGGCCTACCGCTTCATGGGCCGTGCGGACCTCGCCGAGGACGTGTTGCAGGAGGCTTTCGTACGCATCTGGTACAACGCGTCGCGCTACGAGCCACACCTGGCGTCGCCCATGACCTGGATGGTGAACATCACCCGCAACCTGGCCATCGACCAATTGCGCAAACGCCGTGAGCAACCCCTCACCGAAGGCCAGCAGGACGCCCTGCTCGACGAAGGTCACAGCGCTCACGACCAGCTCGACAGCGAACGCAACGCCCGTGCCCTCAACCGTTGCCTGGACACCCTCGACGGCATGCAGCGCCAATCGATCACCCTGGCTTACTTTCGAGGCCTGTCGTGCTCGGAGCTGGCCGAACACCTGGCGGCCCCCCTGGGCTCGGTCAAATCCTGGATTCGTCGCGGCATGGAGCGCCTGCGCAGGTGCCTTGAATCATGAATTACCACACCACCGCCCTGCGCCGTGCCCTGGCCGCCGACTACGCGATCGGCCTGATGCCGGCCACCGCCCGTCGCCGGTTTGACACCCTGCTGCTCAATGATGCCGCGCTGCGCGCAGAGCTTGGGCATTGGCAGGAGGCCCTCGCCAGCCTCACCGGCAGCCTGCCCGAACGCGCAGTGCCCGATCACGTGTGGGCAGGCATTCAGGCACGGATCGAGCCGCAGGGGCTGCACGTACCGGCGAAAAAACCGTGGTGGCGGAAGGGGCGCCTGCTGGCTGCCGCGTGCGCCCTGATTGCGGCAGTGTTGATCGGCGTGCTCTACCCACGCGACACGGGCCTTGCATACCGCACCACACTGGTCGCCGCCGACCAGCAGCCAGCGTTGCAAATCGACACGTTTGCCGATCACCTGCAGGTTGAACCACTCGCAATAGCTGCATTGACGCCTGCGCAGGCGCTGGAATTATGGGTTATTCCCGCCGGTGGCAAACCGATCTCCCTGGGGTTGGTACCGACGGCAGGCAAGGGCCGAATTCAGTTGAGCGAGGCACAGCAAGCGCTGCTCAAAGCCCCGGCCACCCTCGCCGTCACCCTCGAACCCGAAGGCGGTTCACCGAGCGGCCAGCCGACCGGGCCAGTGCTATATAAAGGCCAATTGGCATCACTCTGACGAAGATCGCCGACGATGGGCCCCGGAACCCATCGTCATTGGCAAGGTCCATGAACTGACTACAAAATTTGTCAGGAAGAGACTTATGACTGCGATCCAACCCCCAGTGATTGAGCACAAGCCTCCATTCTGGAGCCGTCCGCGCCTGTTTATCGGCGCCTGTGTCGTCGTGGTTGCCGGTGTCGGCGGCGCGCTCTACACCAAAGACAGCGTCAAATCCGCCGCCACCCTGGTCACCACCGCCCAGCAGCCGGCCGCGCAGATCATGGCGCACAAGGATTATCTGGAAGTGCAGCCGATTGCCGCCACGGCCCCGGCGCCCGACCAAAGCCTGGAACTGTGGGCCATCCCCGAAGGCGGCACGCCCGTGTCCCTGGGGCTGTTGCCGGAAGACGGCAAAGGCATCATCGGCCTGAACCCGCGCCAGCAGGAAACCATCAGCAAACCGGTGGAGTTGATGGTGAGTTCGGAAACCAAGGGCGGTTCGCTGAGCAAGCAACCGACAGGCCCAACCGTCTATCAGGGCGCATTGGCCACACGCTGATCCCCCAAACACTAAAAAACCCTGCGGGAGGGGGCTTGCTCCCGATAGCAGTGCATCAGTCAATCATTCGTTGACTGATACGCCGCAATGCCAGTCAGTTAAGCGCAGATCCCACATTTGATCGCGTTCACACTTCCACATACCGGTCGGCTCTCAGGCCGCCGCGCTCTTGATCTTGACCTGAGGCGCCCCGTCAAACACGCTGGCCGAACGCAGGCTTTGGAGCGTGCGGCCCACGCTCCAAAGCTTGCGTTCGGGCACACCGAGCCTAGGCGAGGTGCCGAGTGTTGGGGCGAAGGCTTTTTGGTTACTTTTGTGCCTTTACAAAAGTGACCCGCCGTAAGGGCGGAACCCTAAGTCGCCGTTACCGCAGAAATGGATATGTACGCCGAAAAGTCGCACCGCTCGTTGCTTTGAGCATCGTGTTGGCTTAACTGAACGGCATTGAGGCAAGCCTCCTCCCACAAGTGTTTTTCGGTGCCTGAACCACCTCGATGCAAAAAAAGGGCGACCCATGGGTCGCCCTTTTCATTGGCACAACGATTTACGCCGCGCTGAACAGCTTATGCGGATCAATCACAAACTTCTTCGGCACACCCGCATCGAACTCGCCATAGCCACGCGGCGCGTCGTCCAGGCTGATGACCTGCACGCCAACAATGTCGGCAATGTTGATACGGTCCCACATGATCGCCTGCATCAGTTGGCGGTTGTACTTCATCACCGGCGTCTGCCCGGTGTGGAAGCTGTGGGACTTGGCCCAGCCCAGGCCAAAGCGGATGCTCAGGCTGCCCATTTTCGCGGCGGCGTCCACCGCGCCTGGGTCTTCGGTCACGTACAGGCCCGGAATACCGATCTTGCCCGCCACGCGCACCACGCCCATCAGCGAGTTGAGCACGGTGGCCGGTGCTTCGGCCTTGACGCCGTCGTGACCGTGGCCGCGTGCTTCGAAGCCCACGCAGTCAACGGCGCTGTCCACTTCGGGCTCGCCCAGCAGTGCGGCGATCTGTTCGTGCAGCGGGGTGTCGGTGGACAAGTCGGCAATTTCGAAACCCTGGGCCTTGGCGTGCGCCAGGCGGATCGGGTTGACGTCGCCGATGATCACCACCGCTGCGCCCAGCAGGCGTGCGGAAGCCGCAGCGGCGAGACCGACCGGGCCGGCACCGGCGATGTACACGGTGCTGCCTGGGCCGACGCCGGCAGTGACAGCGCCGTGGTAGCCGGTCGGCAGGATGTCGGAGAGGCAGGTCAGGTCGCGGATTTTCTCCATGGCCTTGTCGCGGTCCGGCAGCTTCAGCAGGTTGAAGTCCGCGTACGGCACCAGCACGTATTCAGCCTGGCCGCCGGTCCAGTCGCCCATGTCGACATAGCCGTAGGCGCCACCGGCACGAGCCGGGTTGACGGTCAGGCACACGCCGGTGTGTTGTTCCTTGCACGAGCGGCAGCGGCCGCACGCCACGTTGAAGGGTACGGAGACCAGGTCACCGATTTTCAGGTTCTCGACGTCGCTGCCCTTCTCGATCACTTCACCGGTGATTTCGTGACCGAGCACCAGGCCGGTCTGAGCGGTAGTGCGGCCGCGCACCATGTGTTGGTCGGAGCCGCAGATGTTGGTGGAGACCACGCGCAGGATGACGCCGTGTTCAATCTTCCTGCCACGGGGGTCCTGCATTTTGGGATAGTCGATTTTCTGTACTTCGACCTTGCCGTTGCCGAGATACACGACACCACGATTACCAGACATGCTTTCACCTCGCTGTTGTTTTTATGGAACTGCGTTGCCCCTTTGGGTGGGCAGCGCGTTAAGTGCTCGGGTACAGATGCTGTTTCCTTGTGTTTTTCCTGCGGGCCTCATCGGGGGCAAGCCCCCTCCCACAGGGGAATGCATTCCAAAGGTGGGAGGGGGCTTGCTCCCGATGGCGCCAGTCAGAGCACCACGGTCCGATTGGCATTCAAGAACACCCGCCGCTCGATGTGATACCCCACCGCCCGCGCCAATGTGAGCCCTTCGATATCCCGCCCCTTGGCAATCAAGTCCTCGGGATAGTGGCTGTGGTCCACCACTTCCACCCCCTGGGCAATGATCGGGCCTTCATCCAGATCGTTATTGATGTAATGCGCCGTGGCACCGACCAGCTTCACCCCCTTGTTGTACGCCTGGTGATAAGGCTTGGCGCCCTTGAAGCCCGGCAGCAACGAGTGGTGGATGTTGATCGCCTTGCCATCCAGCTTGCGGCACAGCTCCGGTGACAGCACTTGCATGTAGCGCGCAAGGATCACCAGTTCCGCGCCCGTCTCTTCAATCACCTGCCACACCTGACGCTCCTGGGACGGTTTGTCGTTGGGGTCGAGGGGGAAATGGTAGTAGGGAATCTGGTGCCAGTCGGCCAACGGTTGCAAATCAGGGTGATTGGACACCACCGCAACCACGTCCATCGACAGCTGGCCGATGCGTTGGCGGTACAGCAGGTCGTTGAGGCAGTGATCGGCCTTGGAGACCATGATCACCACTTTTGGCCGGTAGTTCGGCGCCGTCAGCTCGAAGATCATGCCAAAGGCTTCACCGCGCGTGGCCAGGCCATCGCGAAAACCCTGCTCGTCAAAGCCGTCTGGCTGGCGAAATTCCACCCGAATAAAAAATCGTCCCGAGAGGCGATCATCGAACGAATGGTGCTCGGTGACGTAGCAGCCCTGCTCGAACAGGTAGCGGGTGACCGCGTCCACCGTGCCGAGCACGCTGGGGCAGTCGGCAGTCAAAATCCATGTATCGGGTGCGCGGCTCATGGTTTATTCCTCAGGCTTGAACACTCAGGCCGAACTCGGCCGAGGCATCCTGCAGCCACAACCACCAGTAATCCGAGAAGCTGCGACGAATCAGCAGTTCCCAGGTGTCTTCTGCCGTGTGGCGGATCACCAATTGCGACTTGGCAAACACCGTGCCCACCGCCTTGCCCACCGGGAAGTTGTTGGGGTGCACGTCGTAGCTGGTGGACTTCATCAGTACGTCGCGCACGTTCGGGCCGCTGAGTTCGAGGATCTGCTGGCCGCCGCTGACGTTGACGATCTGGATATGCAGCTCGCCCAGGGCCGCGCGCAGGTTCTGCTCGGCAGCGAACTCTTCACCGCCTGGCACGATCAACAGCCACTCATCCGGGCCGAGCCATTGCAGGCTGGTTTCGCCTTTGACGATGACCTGCAGGGCGCCCGGCAACTCAATGCCCAGAGCCTTGTGCACGCCAGCGGCGAAGGCGGCGTCATGGCCATCGCCACGGATGGTCAGGTGGCCGAGGAGTTTCTTTTCACGCACGGTCACGCCGGCATTGTTGCGGCCCTTGCCGACCAGGCTGGCGAGGTCGGCATGGTGCAGCGAGGATTCGGCTTTGGCGCTGGTGGTGGGGCGTTGTTGGTAAACATTGGCTGCTGTCATAAAGCACCTGTTTGAATTCTGTTGTGAGGCTGATGGCCTCATCGGGAGCAAGCCCCCTCCCACAGGGGAATGCATTTCAAAATGTGGGAGGGGGCTTGCCCCCGATGCAGGCGACTCAAATGTTCTGCCGGTCACCCTTAGGATCAAAGAACACCGAGGACACAATCTCCGCCTCGATCACGCTGCCATCCGCCTGCGGCGAGAACACCCGCTCGCCGATGCGCTTCAAGCCGCCCTTGACCACACCCATGGCAAACGAATAACCCAGGGAGTTGTGCGCATAGCTGGAAGTGACGTGGCCGACCATCTTCATCGGAATCGCCTGCTTGGCATCCAGCACAAGCTGCGCGCCTTCGGGCAGCCACACATTCGGATCGATCGGCTTCAAGCCCACCAGTTGCTTGCGCCCTTCACGCACGCAGTCTTCACGGTTCATGCCACGCCAGCCGATCCACGAGAACGGCTTGGTGCGGCCTACGCACCAGCCCATGTTGAGGTCGTCCGGGGTCATCGAGCCGTCAGTGTCCTGGCCGACGATGATGAAGCCCTTCTCGGCCCGCAGTACGTGCATGGTTTCGGTGCCGTACGGGGTCAGGTTGTACTGTTTGCCGGCCTCGACGATTTTCTCCAGCACGCCCATGGCGTAGTCGGCCTGCACGTTGACTTCATACGACAGCTCACCGGTAAACGAGATGCGGAACACCCGCGCCGGTACGCCGCCGACCAGGCCTTCCTTCCAGGTCATGAACGGGAAGCCGTCCTTGTCCAGGTCGATATCGGTCACCTCACTCAGCAGCTTGCGGCTGTTGGGGCCCGACAGGGTCATGGTCGCCCAGTGGTCGGTGACCGAGGTGAAGTACACCTTGAGGTCCGGCCATTCGGTCTGTTGGTAGATTTCCAGCCACTGAAGAACACGCGCCGCGCCGCCGGTGGTGGTGGTCATCAGGAAGTGGTTATCGGCGAGGCAGGCCGTCACACCATCGTCGAAGACCATGCCGTCTTCCTTGCACATCAGGCCATAGCGCGCCTTGCCCACGTCGAGCTTGGTCCACGCATTGGTGTAGATGCGGTTGAGGAACTCGCGGGCATCCGGGCCTTGAATGTCGATCTTGCCGAGGGTGGACGCGTCCAGCAGGCCGACGCTGTCGCGCACGGCCAGGCATTCGCGCTTCACCGCCGCGTGCAGGTCTTCACCGTTGCGCGGGAAGTACCACGGGCGTTTCCACTGGCCGACATCTTCAAACTCGGCGCCGTTCTTCACGTGCCAGGCTTGCAGTGCGGTGTAACGCACCGGTTCGAAGATGTGCCCACAATGGCGGCCCGCTATCGCGCCGAAGGTGACCGGCGTGTAGTTGGGACGGAACATGGTGGTGCCCATCTGCGGGATGGTCACGTTCAGCGAGCGCGCGGCAATCGCCAGGCCGTTGACGTTACCCAGCTTGCCCTGGTCGGTGCCGAAGCCCAGTGCGGTGTAGCGCTTGACGTGCTCGACCGACTCGAAACCCTCGCGGGTCGCCAGTTCGATGGCGGCGGCGGTGACGTCGTTTTGCAGGTCGACAAATTGCTTGGGGGCCCGTGCAGTGACTTTGTCGTGGGGCACCTGGAACAGCGCCAGAGTCGGTTCTTCCAGACGGCTCAAGGCTTTTGGCAGCGTGCCTTCCACCGGCGCAAACCCGGCTTCGCTGGCCGCGCGCACGCCGCCTTCAAAACCGTCGGCCAACGAATCACCAAGGCCATAAACGCCGTTGATACCGCCGACGCACACGCGTTTCTGCGGCGCTTCGCCCGGCACGAAACCGAGAATATCTTCGCGCCAGGTCGGCTTGCCGCCCAGGTGCGAGGCCAGGTGCACCACCGGGCTGTAACCGCCGGAGCTGGCGAGCAGATCGCAGTCCAGCCATTCGCCGGGGCTGCTGACTTTATGGGCTTTCACATCGATTGCCGCCACGCGGGCAGCGGTGACGTGCTTGCTGCCACGGGCCTCGATCACGGCACTGCCGGTGAGAATGCGAATGCCCTTGGCGCGGGCTTCTTCCACCAGCGCGCCGCGTGGGTTGTGGCGCGCATCGGCCACGGCCACCACTTGCAGCCCGGCGTCGAACCAGTCCAGCGCCACGCGGTAGGCATGATCGTTGTTGGTCGACAGCACCAGTTTCTTGCCCGGCGCCACGCCGTAGCGGCGCACGTAGGTCGACACCGCACCGGCGAGCATATTGCCCGGCACGTCGTTGTTGCCGTACACCAGCGGACGCTCGCACGCACCAGTGGCCAGCACGACGCGCTTGGCGCGCACCCGGTGGATACGCTGACGCACCACGCCAATCGGCGCACGGTCACCGAGGTGATCGGTGAGGCGTTCGTGAATGGTCAGGAAGTTATGGTCGTGGTAGCCGTTGACCGTGGCGCGGGGCAGCAGCACCACATCCGGCAGAGCCTTGAGTTCTGCGATCACGCTGGCGACCCACTCGGTGGCCGGCTTGCCGTCGAGGCTTTCGCGCGAATCGAGCAACGAGCCGCCGAATTCTTCCTGCTCATCGGCGATGATCACACGGGCACCGCTGCGTGCAGCCGCCAGTGCCGCGGCGAGGCCGGCAGGGCCTGCGCCCACGATCAGCACGTCGCAGTGACGGTTGAAATTGTCGTAGGTGTCCGGGTCGTTCTCGGTCGGCGAGCGGCCAAGGCCGGCAGCCTTGCGGATGTACTTCTCGTAGGTCATCCAGAACGATTGCGGGTACATGAAGGTTTTGTAGTAGAAGCCCGGCGGCATCAACTTGCCGCCGACCTTGCCGAGAATACCCATCATGTCGTTGTTCACGCTCGGCCAGCCGTTGGTGCTGGTGGCGACCAAACCCTGATACAGCGCCTGTTGCGTGGCACGCACGTTGGGGATTTGCGTGGCTTCGGTGGCGCCGATCTGCAGCACCGCGTTCGGCTCTTCGGCGCCGGCGGCAAAGATGCCGCGTGGGCGCGAGTACTTGAAGCTGCGGCCGATGATGTCGACGCCGTTGGCCAGCAGGGCGGCGGCCAGGGTGTCGCCTTCAAAGCCCTTGTAGCTCTGGCCGTTGAAGGTAAACGTCAGGACCTTGTTGCGGTCGATGCGGCCACCGTTGGACAGGCGATTGATCTGGCTCATACCTTCTCTCCAGAGGCCTTGGCGGTGAATTGTGGCTGCTCACCGATCTTGTAGGTTTCAAGGATTTCGTAGGTCACGGTGTCGCGGGTGGCGTTGAAGTACTGACGGCAACCGGCGGCGTGAATCCACAGTTCGTGGTGCAGGCCACGGGGGTTGTCGCGGAAGAACATGTAGTCGCCCCACTCGGCATCGGTGCAGGCATTCGGGTCCAGCGGGCGCGGGATGTGCGCTTGGCCGGACGCGTGGAATTCCTCTTCGGAGCGCAGTTCGCCACAGTGAGGACAGAAGATATGCAACATAAGGTGGTTCTCCTGTTAGTGGGCGACGGCCGCAGCGCCGTGTTCGTCGATCAGCGCACCGTTGTGGAAACGGTCGATGGAGAAAGGCGCGGCCAATGGGTGCATTTCACCCTTGGCGAGGCTGGCGGCAAACACGTTGCCTGAGCCCGGCGTAGCCTTGAAGCCACCGGTGCCCCAACCGCAGTTGAAGAACATGTTCGGTACTGGAGTCTTGGAAATGATCGGGCACGCGTCCGGCGTGGTGTCGACGATGCCGCCCCACTGCCGGTTCATGCGTACGCGCGAGAGCACCGGGAACATCTCGACGATGGCCTGGATGGTGTGTTCGATCACCGGGTACGAGCCGCGCTGGCCGTAGCCGTTGTAGCCGTCGATACCGGCGCCGATCACCAGGTCGCCCTTGTCGGACTGGCTGATGTAGCCGTGCACGGCGTTGGACATGATCACGCTGTCGATAATCGGCTTGATTGGCTCCGACACCAACGCTTGCAACGGGTGGGATTCGATTGGCAGACGGAAGCCCGCAAGCCCGGCCATGTGGCCCGAGTTACCGGCGGTGACCACACCGACGCGCTTGGCGCCGATAAAGCCCTTGTTGGTTTCCACGCCGATGCACACGCCGTTTTCCTTGCGAAAGCCGATCACTTCGGTCTGCTGGATCAAGTCCACGCCCAGTGCGTCGGCGGCGCGGGCAAAGCCCCAGGCCACGGCATCGTGACGGGCCACGCCGCCGCGACGTTGCACGGTGGCGCCCAGCACCGGGTAGCGAGTGTTCTTCGAGCAATCGAGGTAAGGAATCTCGTCGGCAACCTGTTTGGCGTTGAGCAGTTCGCCGTCGACGCCGTTGAGGCGGTTGGCGCTCACGCGGCGTTCGGAATCACGGATGTCCTGCAGGGTGTGGCACAGGTTGTAGACGCCACGCTGGGAGAACATCACGTTGTAGTTGAGGTCCTGGGACAGGCCTTCCCACAGTTTCATCGCGTGCTCGTACAGGTGCGCCGACTCATCCCACAGGTAGTTGGAACGCACGATGGTGGTGTTGCGCGCGGTGTTACCGCCGCCCAGCCAGCCCTTCTCGACCACGGCCACGTTGGTGATGCCGTGCTCCTTGGCCAGGTAGTAGGCGGTCGCCAGACCATGCCCGCCGCCGCCGACGATGACCACGTCGTAGACCTTCTTCGGGGTCGGCGTGCGCCACATCTTCTGCCAGTTTTCGTGATGGCTGAGGGAGTGCTTGAAGAGGCCGAAGCCCGAGTAGCGTTGCATAGTCATTACTCCAAAACCGCGCTCAGCGATAAACCGGGAAATCAGCGCACAGGGCAGACACGTGCTTGGCCACGTTGGCCTCGACGTCGGCGTCGCCGAGGTTGTCGAGGATGTCGCAGATCCAGCCGGCCAGTTCGACGCACTGCGCCACTTTGAAACCGCGCGTGGTCACCGCCGGGGTGCCGATGCGCAGGCCCGAGGTCACGAATGGCGACTGCGGGTCGTTCGGCACGGCGTTCTTGTTGACGGTGATGTGGGCGCGGCCGAGGGCAGCGTCCGCGTCTTTGCCGGTGAGGCCCTGGCGGATCAGGCTGACCAGGAACAAGTGGTTGTCGGTGCCGCCGGAGACCACATCGTAGCCACGTTTGATAAACACTTCGGCCATCGCCTGGGCGTTGTCGATCACCTGTTGCTGGTAAACCTTGAAGCCAGGCTCAGCCGCTTCCTTGAAGCACACGGCCTTGCCGGCGATCACGTGCATCAGCGGGCCACCCTGGGCACCGGGGAACACGGCGGAGTTGAGTTTTTTCTCGATGGCTTCGTTGGCCTTGGCCAGAATCAAGCCGCCACGCGGACCGCGCAGGGTCTTGTGGGTGGTGGTGGTGACCACGTCGGCGTAGGGCAGCGGGTTCGGGTACAGGCCAGCGGCAACCAGGCCGGCGACGTGGGCCATGTCGACGAACAGCAGCGCGCCCACCTTGTCGGCAATCGCACGAAAGCGCGGGAAATCCAGAGTCTTGGAGTAGGCGGAGAAACCGGCCACGACCATCTTCGGCTTGTGCTCGACGGCCAGGCGCTCGACTTCGTCGTAGTCGATCAGCCCGGTGTCGGTGTTGATGCCGTATTGCACCGCGTTGTACAGCTTGCCCGAGGACGACACTTTGGCGCCGTGGGTCAGGTGACCACCGTGGGCCAGGCTCATGCCCAGGATGGTGTCGCCAGCGTTGATCAGCGCAAGGTACACCGCGCTGTTGGCCGACGAACCGGAGTGCGGCTGCACGTTGGCGTAATCGGCGCCAAACAGTTGCTTGGCACGCTCGATGGCCAGGGCTTCGACCTTGTCCACATGCTCGCAGCCACCGTAGTAGCGCTTGCCCGGGTAGCCTTCGGCGTATTTGTTGGTGAGGCCGCTGCCTTGCGCCTGCATCACACGTTTGCTGGTGTAGTTCTCCGACGCGATCAGCTCGATATGATCTTCCTGACGCTGCTCCTCGGCATTCATCGCCGCCAACAGTGCGTCGTCATATCCCTGGATCTGGTCTTGTTTGCTGAACATCGCGTCTCTCCCAGCCTTTCGTATTGTTGAGGCCCGTGCAGGGCCCTTTGATGCGATGGTAGGGCTGGGGCGTGCAGGTCAAATGCCTACGGACGCCACGCAAAGGTGCGTTTACGACATCGCCTGAATATTGTGCAGAGGCCTCTGTGGGAGGCGGCTTGCCTGCGATGGCATCGCTGCGGTGCAACTGACGCTCCGAGGTGTCTGCAGCGCAGGCAAGCCAGCTCCCACAGGGGTTAGGCGATGATCTTGCGAAGGAGGAAAAGCAGCAGAAAATGCGCCGGATACAAAGCATATGCCCAGCGACGCATGGCCGGCGGCGAGACATTTTTGACATGTCGCAACAAGACCAATCCGGCCAATGGCGCAATCAGGCACGCAGCCAGCCCGGTCAGCGCCACGATTGAGCCGCTATTGAGCAAAATCTGCCATTGATTAGCCGCCACACAGACCAAACCCGGCAACACACTGAAATACCATGGCCGGCGAAACACCAGCAGCATCGCCAGCGGCAGCAATACACCGAATACCCCGAACATCAAATATGGGGAAAACACAGCACCTGACGCGAGCGCGATCAACGCCAGTCCTCGATCAAAAAACGCCTTCTGCTGCCATCCTCGGGCAACCAGCAGACCCAGCGCGAGGGTGGGCAGCACGTTCAAGGTATCGGCATCGTCGATAAACATCCGATACGGCACTTCGCTGATCACGCTGAACAGCAGCAGCCAGCCCAGATAACGCCAGTGGCCGGTCACCACAGCGTTGCGCGTACGGTGCAGGTTCGCCGCAATCGCCAGGCAAAACCACGGGAACGCCAGGCGTCCCGGCACATACAGCCCATCCAGGCTCACACCGACGTAGCGCAGGTGATCGAGCACCATGCTCAGCAGCGCCAGCCACTTGAGCAGATCCAGGGCGCCATCACGGACTCGTCCGACAGGCGTAGTGTGAGTACCGTGCATAATTCCCCACTGACTTTGCATTTACAGCGCGTGCGCACCCCGGCCGATGTTGGGTAAAGTGCGCACCAACATCGACCACAGGAACGGGCCATGACCGACAAGAGCCAACAATTTGCCAGCGACAACTATTCCGGCATCTGCCCGGAAGCCTGGGCCGCCATGGAACAAGCCAACCAGGGCCATCAGCGCGCCTACGGTGATGATGAATGGACCCATCGCGCCGCCGACGGTTTCCGCAACCTGTTCGAAACCGACTGCGAAGTGTTTTTCGCGTTCAACGGCACCGCCGCCAACTCGCTGGCGCTGTCGTCCCTGTGCCAGAGCTACCATAGCGTGATTTGCTCGGAAACCGCCCACGTCGAAACCGACGAATGCGGCGCACCGGAGTTTTTCTCCAACGGCTCCAAGCTGCTCACCGCACGCACCGAAAACGGCAAGCTGACCCCGGACTCGATCCGCGAGATCGCCCTCAAGCGCCAGGACATTCACTACCCCAAGCCGCGCGTGGTCACGCTGACCCAAGCCACTGAAGTGGGCAGTGTGTACACCCCCGAAGAAATCCGTGCCATCAGCGTCACCTGCAAGGAACTGGGCCTGAACCTGCACATGGACGGCGCGCGCTTCGCCAACGCGTGCGCTTTCCTCGGCTGCTCGCCGGCGGACCTTACCTGGAAGGCCGGGGTGGACGTGCTGTGCTTTGGCGGCACCAAAAACGGCATGGCAGTGGGTGAAGCGATCCTGTTCTTCAACCACGCGCTGGCCGAAGACTTCGACTACCGCTGCAAACAGGCGGGCCAGCTGGCATCGAAAATGCGCTTTCTCTCCGCGCCGTGGGTGGGCCTGCTGGAAAACGACGCGTGGCTCAAGCACGCCCGCCACGCCAACCACTGTGCGCAATTGCTGAGCAGCCTGGTGGCGGATATTCCCGGCGTGGAGTTGATGTTCCCGGTACAGGCCAACGGCGTGTTCCTGCAACTCTCGGAACCGGCGATTGCGGCGCTCACGGCCAAGGGCTGGCGGTTCTATACCTTCATTGGCAAAGGCGGCGCGCGGTTCATGTGTGCGTGGGATACCGAGGAAGAGCGTGTAAGGGAATTGGCTGCTGATATCAGGGAAGTGATGAACGCCTGACGCAGGAAATCGGCGAGTGGGTACTGGCCGATTGCCGAGGTTGTTTTATGGTATTTCCGACAGCCCACGGTATCAAAATCATTGACTAGCCTCTTGGAACCCGGAAGGAAAACGCAGACCGGTCTGCCACTTTCCGGGGCTCACCGCCCGCCGAATGAATCGGCAGGAAACGGAAATCCAATAGAGGGTTACACCATGGAAGACGCTGCACGCTACGCAATGAACACAAAACAATTCGGCACTCTTGCGCCAACCTACATAGGTTGGGACGACTTCAGGAAACTGGCGAACGTCGGTGACACCATCAGGGAGCCTTCCAGGACCTTGACCGTTACCGGAAAAGTGTTCGAACTGACACCTTCAGGTGATCAGTTCGCCATCCACATCTATACCCGATAACGATCAGGGGCAGCGCCGGGGACTCATCCACCCCGGCGCAGTTCTTGTGTTGGAGGAGGCAAGCCCTAATGCCGTTCAGTTAAGCGCAGATTCCCTGTGGCGAGCAGGCTTGTCCTGCGTTGGGCTGCGCAGCAGCCCCAAAGCCAGGCGCCGAGCCGTATCAGGTACACCGCGTTTTGCTCGATTGGGGGCGCTTCGCACCCCAACGCGGGGCAAGCCCGCTCGCCACAATAAGCCCACACATTTTCCTTAACTGAACGGCATTAGGGCTTGCCCCCTTGCACATTTGAACAGTGCGTCCCCGGGAAATCAGAACTCGATACGCACATCGCCCTTCGGCACGCTGCAGCACGACAGGATGTAACCCTCGGCTTCGTCTTCTTCGGTGATCCCGCCGTTGTGCTCCATCTCGACCTCCCCGCCCAGCTTCATCACTTTGCACGTGCCACAGATGCCCATGCCGCAGGCCTTCGGAATCAGCAGGCCCAGCTTGGCGGCGGCCGCATGCACGGTTTCGCCGGGAGCCACGCGGATGCTCTTGCCCGAGGCGATGAATTCCACTTGATGCAGGTCGGCCAGGTCGACTTCCGGAGCGTCGGCAGCCTGTTCGGCCTGCTCCACCGCGTCGGCGCGGGCTTCCGGAGGCGTGGCGCCGAAGGACTCTTCGTGATACCGCGCCATGTCGAACCCGGCCGTTTCCAGCAGGCGCTTCACCGCGCTCATGTAAGGCGTGGGGCCGCAGCAGAACACTTCACGTTCGAGGAAGTCCGGCACCATCAGTTCGAGCATCTTGTGGTTCAGGTAGCCGCGATAACCCGCCCAGGGTTCGCCAAGGCCATGTTTCTCGCAGATCAGGTGCAGGCTGAAGTTGTCGATCCGCGACGCCATGTGCTCCAGCTCGCGGTGGTAGATGATGTCCTTGGGCGAGCGGGCGCTGTGGACAAAGGTCATGTCGACATTGGCATTGGTGTCGTAGAACCAGCGCGCCATGGACATCACCGGCGTGATGCCGACCCCGCCGCTCAGGTACAGCACTTTGGGGCTGGGAAAGTCGATGGCGTTGAACAGACCAACCGGCCCGTGCACCGCCAGCTCCTGCCCTTCATGCAGGGTATCGTGCAGCCAGTTGGACACCCGGCCGCCCGGTACGCGCTTGATGGTCACCGAAAAACTGTAGGGCACCGACGGCGAACTGGAAATGGTGTAGGAACGCATGATCGGCTGGCCTTCGATTTCCAGCTCCAGCGTGACGAACTGCCCCGGCTTGAAAAAGAACAGAATCGGCTGGTCGGCCATGAAGCAGAAGGTGCGCACGTCCCAGGTTTCCTGGATGACTTTGACGCAACGGACGATGTGCCGACCATTGGCCCAGGTCTGTGTCGTTACCGGATTCAGGAAATTGTTGGACATGCTTATTCTCCGTAGCCGTAGGTCGGCCTGATGGTGGCGATTCTGCGTAACGCCGGAACCACCCACTTACCTATCTGCGACATTCACATACTTACGGCGACCAGCCCCCAATGACAGGGGGTTGCGCGTCGGGATCAGATTGCGCCATGTCGCCCATGGATAAGGTTCGTCGCAACGCCGGCCCCACACTCACGCCCAACAAGACACTTTCTTTACGCCTTGCATTGCAACAACCGTAGCCACTTTCACCGGCCACACAGAATGGCCTTGAGGACACACACGATGGACGTCACCGCAACCTTAAGCTTGGGCGATCCGCTGGAACCCGCACGCAAGGCCACCGCGCAAATGCTGCAAGAGCGTGAGCGCACCTTTTCCCTGCCGCAGCCGTTCTACTCTGACGAGCGGCTGTTTGATATCGACATGCAGGAAATCTTCCAGAAAGAGTGGTTGATCGCCGGCATGACCTGCGAAATCCCTGCCAAGGGCAACTACCTGACCCTGCAGATCGGCAAGAACCCAATCATCGTGATCCGTGGCGCCGAAGGCGTGGTGCATGCGTTCCACAACGTGTGCCGGCACCGTGGCTCGCGCCTGTGCACCAGCGACAAGGGCAAGGTCGCCAAGCTGGTCTGCCACTACCACCAGTGGACCTACGAGCTCGATGGCCGCCTGCTGTTCGCCGGCACCGAGATGGGCACCGATTTCGACATGAAGCAGTACGGCTTGAAGCCGGTGAACGTGAAAACTGCCGGCGGCTATATCTTCATCAGCCTGGCGGAAAACCCGCCAGCCATCGATGACTTCCTGTCGACACTGAACCACTACATGGAACCCTACGACATGGAAAACACCAAGGTGGCGATCCAGACCACCTTGTTCGAAAAAGCCAACTGGAAACTGGTGCTGGAAAACAACCGCGAGTGCTACCACTGCAACGCGTCGCACCCGGAACTGCTGAAAACCCTGCTGGAATGGGACGACGTCACCGACCCACGGGCCGACCAGGCCTTCAAGGACCACGTCGCCGCCTCGGCCGCCGCATGGGACGCCGAGAAGATCCCTTACGCCCACGCCAGCTTCGGCCTGCGCAACCGCATTGTGCGCATGCCGCTGCTCAAGGGCACTGTGTCGATGACGCTGGATGGCAAACAGGGCTGCGCCAAACTGATGGGTCGCATCAAGAACCCGGACCTGGGCTCGATGCGCATCCTGCACCTGCCCCACTCCTGGAACCACTGCATGGGCGACCACATCATCGTGTTCACCGTGTGGCCGATCAGCGCCCAGGAAACCATGGTCACCACCAAGTGGATCGTGCACAAAGACGCTGTGGAAGGTGTGGACTACGACGTCGACCGCATGCGCCAGGTGTGGGACGCCACCAACGACCAGGACCGTCGCCTGGCCGAAGAGAACCAGCGCGGGATCAACTCCACGGCCTACCAGCCGGGTCCGTACTCCAAGACCTATGAGTTTGGCGTGGTGAACTTCGTGGACTGGTACAGCGAGCGGTTGCTCAATAACCTGGGCGCGGCGCCAGCGCCTTATCTCAAAGGTGTGGCTGCACACGAGTAACTGATACCCCACAGATCAGAAAGGTGGGACTTTTGTGGGAGCGGGCTTGCCTGCGATGCGGACACCTCGCAGCCTCGGCGGCACCGGGGTGATGCCATCGCAGGCAAGCCAGCTCTCACATTGGATATCATCAGTGTTCAAAAAATGCTCAGCCCCCTTCAAACCCTCTATCGCCCTGCCCTCCAGCCTTTACCCAACAACTTATCCACAAAGCCACCCACAGCAATTGTGGGCAACTGCATCGTTCAGCTGAAATTAAATCAAGAAAATCCGTGACTTATTCAGTTGACGCAGTTTTATCCCGCGCTGATCACTTATTGATCAACCCCATCAAAGCCTCGATCTGCAAGGGCTGTAGC
Source organism: Pseudomonas sp. PvP025 (assembly GCF_017832155.1). Lineage (NCBI taxonomy): Bacteria > Pseudomonadati > Pseudomonadota > Gammaproteobacteria > Pseudomonadales > Pseudomonadaceae > Pseudomonas > Pseudomonas sp. PvP025. The sequence goes on from NZ_JAFIBJ010000001.1 coordinate 3,530,281, forward strand.
GGTGCGCGAACACCTTATCCACAGAAGCACCAACAGACTTTGGGGGCAACTTTGCAAGCGCTGTGGAAAACCATGTCAACGCTTCATAAACCGGGGTATCCAGGGGTTTGTGGCCGCTGAAAAGGCGACATTGATCAGAATTTGATCAGAGCGGCGCAGCCCACGTCTTATAAGGCCTGTAGCCGATAGCGAACATCTTATCCACAGAAGCGCCAACAGACTTTGGGGGCAAGTTCAGAACTTTCTCAACGGAAAAACCCAATAAAAACCGCAGGTTAGCCTGGTTATTTTTCGTACGACAGGCTGCAGGGCCTGATTTACAAGGGGTGTGGACATGCGCGAACAGGTTATCCACAGACGGGTCAACAGGGATTGTGGGTAAGCACCCCGTCATCACAAAAATAACGGTGGGAGGGCTTGCCCCTCCCACACAGGGTTCAGCGTACGACGCCTTCTTCTATGAGCAACTTGAGAATGGCCTGGGCGCCCTCTTCGGCGCTGACGCCCTTGAGCACCTGGCCACCGCCGCCGCTGGCCTTGGCCGTGGCGGCTTTCATGCGGTCGGCGCCGCTCTTGGCCTTGATCACCTTGAGGCGCTTGGGCCGAGGCTTGGCCGGTTGCAGCGAGGCGCCTGTGAATAACTCGTCTTCTTCGACTTCAACCTCATGGGCCGCCAACTCGCCGCGTTGCGCCGGGCCGTACGCGCTCTGCCGGGGCTTGGGCGCAGCGTTATCCACAGTTGCCAGAAATGGCAGGCGCACCTTCAGGCGCCGCCGCTGACCACGGGGCAACGCCTGCAACACATGGGCGACGCCGCCGTCGATGGATTCCACTTGCGCCAGCCCCACAATCAGCGGCCAGCCCAGGTGTTCAGCGAGCAAAAACGGCAGCATGCCCGAGCCTTCACCGGTTTCGGCCTGGCTGCCGGTGAGCACCACCTGGGCGCCGGCCTCGCGCAGATAATCGCCGAGCACCGGCAGCGCATCAGCGCCGCTCGGTTGTTCCAGCACGTGCAATTGCGGCAGGCCCATGCCCAGGTAGCTGCGCAAGGTGGGCTCATTGATGTTGCCGGCGTGCAGCACCTGCAACTTATCCCCAGCCATTTGCAGGCCCAGCTCGACAGCGCGTGCGTCCTGCTCTGCACGGCGCGCGCGCCCGGAGGTGGGGTGGGCGCCGATGGACACCAGGCTGATTACATTGGTTGTCATGCTCATGTCCTCAAGCCGCGTCGCGCTTGGCGCCGTGGCGGTGGGCCTCGACCGCAGCGATCAAGGCTTGCAGAATCGCGGCACTTTCACCGATCACCGACAGGTCGGCCCGCTTGATCATGTCGCAACCCGGGTCGAGGTTGATCGCCACCACCTTGTCGCAGGCACCGATACCTTGCAGGTGCTGGATCGCCCCGGAAATGCCCACGGCCACGTACACCCGCGCCGTGACCCAGGTGCCGCTGGCGCCGACCTGACGGTCACGCGCCATGAAGCCGTCGTCCACCGCCACCCGTGATGCGCCTTCGGTGGCGCCGAGTGCGGCGGCAGTCTGGTGAAACAGTGCCCAGTCCTTGACCCCGTTGCCGCCGGAGAAAATAAATTCGGCTTCGGCCATGGGAATCGCTGCCGGGTCCACCGCCACCGCGCCCAAATCTTCGATACGCGGCAGGCTGCGCGCCAGGGCTGTGGATAACTCCACCGGTAATACTTCATGGCGCGTGTCGCTGACCGGTTCGGCGCATTCGACGGCGGCGAGGATCAGGCGTGGCAACGGCCGCGCCACATCCTGCTGGCCGGCACCGGCGCGGCCGATGCATTGTTCGTCCTTGACTTGCCAAACCCGCGTGGCCGGACGTTCCTTGAGGCTGGCGGCAAAGCGTCGGCCCAGTTCACCGCCGCCGCTGCGGCTGTCGGGCAGCAACCAGTGGCGTGGGTTGAACTGGTTATCCACAGCGCGCAGACCCTGCACCCGTTGCTCCGGTGAATAACCGTCGAATTCGTGACCCTCCAGCACCAGCAGGCGGTCGACGCCAGCGGTGGCGAATGCGCTTTCCTTGTGCTCGCCAAACACCACGGCCAGCACCGCGCCGTCGTGGCCGGCCAGTTGCCGTGCCAGCCCCAGCAGATCGCGGTCGTGGCTGCTCAGGCGGCCGCCGACCATGTCCGGCACCACGTTGATGTAAAACGCAGGTTCGGCAATCCGGTGCAATGGCAACTGCACTTCCACTGCCGCCGTACGCTTGGCCGCGCCGCCCTGCTGGGCGCCGCTGCGGTCGATGCGCTTGATGCCGTTGGGGCCGATAAAGCCCACGCCATGCACGTTCTTGCGCATGACGCCGTTAGGCCCCATCCAGCTCTGCTGCACAGGCTGCATGGCCGCGTGCAAGGGATGCAGACGGTTACGGGCGATCCATTCGGCCCGTGGGTCGCGGCGGATAATGTCGCTCATCACTGCACCTCCGCAGGTTCACGCTTTAAGGGGGCTTTGGCCGGTGCAGCGTCTTCCAGCAACGCGTCAGCCACCAACTCGGCGATGTCCTTGATCAACGGCCGCGGTTCGACCACGCCTTCGAGCATTGCCGTGCATTGCGGGCAGCCCACGGCCACCAGTTCGGCGCCGGTCTCGCGGATGTCGTCCATGCGCATGTCCGGGATCCGTTGCTTGCCGGGAATGTCCGTGATCGGCGCGCCGCCACCGCCGCCGCAGCAGCGCGAACGGAAGCCCGAGCGTTGCATCTCCTTGACCTCGATGCCCAGCGCACGCAGTACCTGACGCGGCGCCTCGTACTCGCCGTTGTAGCGGCCCAGGTAGCAAGGGTCGTGGTAGGTCACGCTGTTGCCCTTGTGCTGGCCGAGGTGCAGCTTGCCCGCGTCGATCAGTTCGGCCATGAAGGTGCTGTGATGCTGCACCTGGTAGTTGCCGTTGAAGGCGCCGTATTCGTTTTTGAGTACGTGAAAACTGTGCGGGTCGCAGGTGACGATGCGTTTGAAGCAGTACTTCTCCAGGGTCTGGATATTGCGGGTCGCCAGCAGCTGGAAGGTCGCTTCGTCGCCCAGGCGTCGGGCCACATCGCCGCTGTCGCGTTCTTCCAGGCCGAGGACGGCGAAGTCTACCCTGGCGGCCTTCAGCACTTTGACGAAGGCGCGCAGGGTGCGCTGGTTGCGCATGTCGAAGGCGCCGTCGCCGACCCAGAACAGCACATCACAGCTGGCCTTTTCGCTGAGCAACGGCAGGTTCAGATCCGCCGCCCAGTTGAGGCGACCGCCCGGGGCGAAGCCGCCGGGGTTGTCGGTGGCGATCAGGTTTTCCAGCACTTCAGCGCCCTTGTTCGGCGTGGCGCCCCTTTCCAGGGTGAGGTGGCGGCGCATGTCGACGATGGCATCGACGTGCTCGATCATCATCGGGCACTCTTCCACGCAGGCGCGGCAGGTGGTGCATGACCACAGGGTCTCGGCGTCCACCAGGCCGTTGACGATTGGCTGGTGCGGGTTGCCGCCGTGTTCGCCGACGGGTTTGCCCGGATAGGGGCTGCCAGCGAATTTTGCGTCGGTGCCGCCAGCCAGGCCGACGACCATGTCCTGGATCAGTTTTTTCGGGTTCAGCGGCTGGCCGGCGGCGAAGGCCGGGCACGCCGCTTCGCACTTGCCGCACTGCACGCAGGCGTCGAAACCGAGCAGTTGGTTCCAGGTGAAATCCTTGGGCTTTTCCACGCCCAGGGGCGCGCTTTTGTCCGTCAGGTCCAGCGGTTTCAAGCCGGTGGAGCGGCCGCCGCCGAAGCGTTCGGCGCGGCGGTGCCAGGCCAGGTGCAGGGCCCCGGCGAAGGCGTGCTTCATCGGGCCGCCCCAGGTCATGCCGAAGAACATTTCGCACACGCCCCACAGCACACCCACGCTCAGCAATGCAGCGAGCAGCCAGCCGCCAAAGTCAGCGGGCAGAATGCCGGCGACCGGCAAGGTCACGAGGAAGAAGCTCACCGAGAACGCCAGCAAGCTTTTCGGCAGACGCATCCATGGGCCTTTCGACAGGCGCGCGGGCGGGCTGCGGCGGCGCAGGTACATGAAGATCGCGCCGACAAACATCAAGGTCGAGGCCAGCAGCAAGGCGTAGCCGAGGATACGGTTTTGCAGGCCGAACCCATGCACCAGGATCGCCAGCAGCGCCGACAGCACAAAACCCAGCGCCGTGGCGACGTGGGTGTTGGCGATGTATTTGTCGCGGGCGACCACGTGGTGCAAATCGACCATGTAGCGCTTGGGCATGGCCAAAAGGCCGCCCAGCAGGTCGACTTTGGACGCGCGGCCACGGCGCCACATGTTTGCCCGGCGCAGGGCGCCGAGGACGGCGAGGCCCAGGGCGGCAAACAGGAGAATAGGCAGCAAGGTGTTCAACATGGTGAAGCTCCCACAGACCACACAAATCTAAAGTGAAACTGGCCTTTAATGTGGGAGGGGGCTTGCCCCCGATAGCAGTGGGTCAGCTAAAGCTGCATCAACTGACACTCCGCTATCGGGGGCAAGCCCCCTCCCACATTTTTCGACCGTGTGCGGGTCAGAAATCCTTGCACAAGCGCAGGGCGTCGTAGATCGCAGCGTGGGTATTACGCTGCGCCACACAGTCACCGATGCGGAACAGCAAGTACCCCTCGCCCGCCTCGCTCAGGCACGGCTGCGGTTTGATCGCGAACAGCGCTTCGACGTCGATCTGGCCCTTGTTGCGCGAGGCTTCCTTGAGGGCGTAGTAGATGGCCTCGTCCGGACGCACGCCGTTCTCGACCACCACCTGGTCCACCACCCGCTCCTCTTTGGCGCCGGTGTATTCGTTCTCCAGCACCGCCACCAGTTTGTCGCCCTCGCGGTAGACCTTCTCCAGCATCATGTCGCCGGTCATGATCACTTCTTTCGGGTACATGCTGCGGTAGTAGGTGGGGAACGACGTGCCGCCAATCGCCACGCCCGGCTTGATGTCGTCGGTGACGATCTCCACCTGGCAGCCCTTGTCGGCCAGAAAGTCCGCCACCGACATGCCGGTGAACTCGCAGATGGTGTCGTACACCAGCACGTTCTTGCCCGGCGCAACCTTGCCGTCGAGCACGTCCCAGCTGCTCACCACCAGGCCTTCGGCGGCGCCCCAGTGTTCGTTCTGCTCGATGAACGGATGCCCGCCCACCGCCAGCACCACCACGTCAGGGCGCAGGTCGAGGATGGTGTCGGCATCCGCCGCTACGCCCAGGCGCAGGTCGACTTTCAAGCGCGCCAGCTCCAGTTGGAACCAGCGGGTGATCCCGGCAATCTGGTCGCGCTGCGGCGCTTTGGACGCGGTGGTGATTTGCCCGCCGATAAACTCTTTCTTCTCGAACAGGGTCACGTCGTGGCCACGTTCGGCCGCCACGCGCGCAGCTTCCATCCCGGCCGGGCCGGCACCGACCACAACGACCTTGCGTTTCGGTCCGGTGGATTTCTCGATGATGTGCGGCACGCCCATGTATTCACGGGAGGTCGCGGCGTTCTGGATGCACAGCACGTCCAGGCCCTGGTACTGGCGGTCGATGCAGTAGTTGGCGCCGACGCACTGCTTGATCTGGTCGATCTGGCCCATCTTGATCTTGGCGATCAGGTGCGGGTCGGCAATGTGCGCACGGGTCATGCCGACCATGTCCACGTAGCCGCCTTCGAGGATGCGCGTGGCCTGGTTCGGGTCCTTGATGTTCTGCGCGTGCAGCACCGGCACCTTGACCACTTCCTTGATACCGGCGGCCAGGTGCAGGAACGGCTCCGGCGGGTAGCTCATGTTCGGGATCACGTTGGCCAGGGTGTTGTGGGTGTCACACCCCGAGCCCACCACGCCGATAAAATCGAGCATGCCGGTGTCGTCGTAATACTTGGCGATCTGCTTCATGTCCTCGTGGGACAAGCCGTCCGGGTGGAACTCGTCACCACACAGGCGCATGCCCACGCAGAAGTCGTCACCGACCTCGGCGCGCACGGCTTTGAGCACTTCCAGGCCGAACTTCATGCGGCCTTCGAAGGTGCCGCCCCATTCGTCAGTACGCTTGTTGACGCGCGGGCTCCAGAACTGGTCGATCATGTGCTGGTGCACGGCGGACAGTTCCACGCCGTCCAGGCCACCGGCCTTGGCGCGTTTGGCGGCGCTGGCGTAGTTGCCGATCACGCGCCAGATCTCTTCGGGCTCGATGGTCTTGCAGGTGGCGCGGTGCACCGGCTCACGCACCCCGGACGGCGACATCAGGGTCGGCCAGTTAAAACCGTCCCAGCGCGAGCGACGGCCCATGTGGGTAATCTGGATCATGATCTTGGCGCCATGCTTGTGCATGGCGTCGGCCAGGTTCTGGAAGTGCGGGATGATGCGGTCGGTGGACAGGTTCACCGAACTCCACCATTCCTGGGGGCTGTCGATGGCCACCACCGAGGAGCCGCCGCAGATGGCCAGGCCGATACCGCCCTTGGCTTTCTCTTCGTAATACTTCACATAGCGGTCGGTGGTCATGCCGCCGTCGGTGGCATACACCTCGGCGTGGGCGGTACTGAGCACGCGGTTGCGGATGGTCAGTTTGCCGATCTGAATCGGCGCAAACATTGCTTCGAAAGCCATGGCACGGTCCTCGGCTTACAACGGCTTGACGGTGAACAAACCATCTTCGTGACCCTCTTCGGAGCCTCCGTAGACTTGTTCGGCGACGGTGCGAATCTGGCTGCCACGGGCTTGCAGAATCTGGTCCATGGCGCCGGCAAACCAGCCGGTGAACATGTAGTCGACCTTGCGCCCGACCTTGCCGTACACGTAGACGAAGGCCGAGTGTTCGAGCTTGACGCTGGCGGTGCCTTTGTCGAGGTCGATGTCCTGGATCTTGAACAGGCCCCAACCGCGCTGCGAGAGGCGCTTCATGTAGTGCTCGAACACGGCGACGCCTTCCAGGCCGTGGCATTCGGCTTCCTTTTCACACCAGTGCCAGGCGGACTTGTAGCCGGCCTTGTAGAGGATGTCGGCATAGGCGTCGGCACCCAGCACTGCTTCGATGCCCATGTGGTTGTTGACGAAGAAATGGCGCGGCACGTACAGCATCGGCAGGGCGTCGGAGGTCCAGACACCGGTTTCGCTGTCGACTTCGATTGGCAATTGCGGGGCGATCTTGGCCATGGAAACTTAACTCCAGAAAATTCGTTTGGATGCCCCCGGCGCGCATGCCGGAGGAAAAGAGAGGTTGGCTTATTCGCCCCAGACGTCTTTCAAGACGTTGACCCAGTTCTCGCCCATGATCTTGCGCACCACGCGTTCGCTGTGGCCGCGCTTGAGCAGGGTCTCGGTGAGGTTGGGGAATTCGCCCACGGTACGGATGCCCAGCGGGTTGATGATCTTGCCGAAGCTGGTCAGGCGGCGGGCGTAGCCCTTGTCATGGGTCAGCATTTCGAAGAAATCCTGGCCATGGCCCTGAGTGAAGTCGGTGCCGATGCCGATGGCGTCTTCGCCGACGATGTTCATGGTGTATTCGATGGCTTCGGCGTAGTCGTCGATGGTGGAATCGATGCCCTTGGCCAGGAATGGCGCGAACATGGTCACGCCGACAAAACCGCCATGGTCGGCAATGAACTTGAGCTCTTCATCGGACTTGTTGCGCGGGTGCTCTTTGAGGCCGGACGGCAGGCAGTGGGAGTAGCACACCGGCTTTTTCGATTCGAGGATGACTTCTTCGCTGGTCTTGGAGCCAACGTGGGAGAGGTCGCACATGATGCCGACGCGGTTCATCTCGCCGACGACCTCACGGCCAAAGCCGGACAGGCCGCCGTCGCGCTCGTAGCAGCCGGTGCCGACCAGGTTCTGGGTGTTGTAGCACATCTGCACCACACCCACGCCGAGCTGCTTGAAGATCTCGACGTAGCCCAACTGGTCTTCAAAAGCGTGGGCGTTCTGGAAGCCGAAGATGATGCCGGTCTTGCCCAGCTCTTTCGCGCGGCGAATGTCGGCGGTGGTTTTTACCGGGATCACCAGGTCGCTGTTCTCACGGATCAGGGTCTGGCTGGCAACGATGTTGTTGATCGTGGCCTGGAAGCCTTCCCACACCGACACCGTGCAGTTGGCGGCGGTGAGGCCACCTTTGCGCATGTCTTCGAACAGGTCGCGGTTCCACTTGGCAATAATCAGACCGTCGATAACGATGCTGTCGGCGTGCAACTCGGCTGGGCTCATCAGGCGTCCCCTTATTGGCGATTCATGCGCCGAATCGTCTGCCGGCGCTTTGGGGCCAGCATATGCCCCGGGGCTGAACGGACCGGGTGCAAAAACGACAGGGGAATTGCCGAAAGCGTCAATCCGCGACAAAGGCTGCACAGACAGGCCTGACTGGCGGCTGTTCTTTGTCTTACGCTTGAGCCAGAATTCGGCCATCACCTGATATGAGACGGCGCAATGAAATCGATTTTCCTGGCTTTGGCACTCATCGCAACCGGCGTCCACGCCGCCGAAGACACCGACAGCACGCCGTGCGACGGCATCGAAAATGACCAGCAGACCCTCGCCTGCGCCACCTACAACAAGACCACCGCCGAGCAATTGCTCAAGGACAACTATCAGGGCCTGCTCGAGCGCATGGGTTCGACCTACGGCAGCGACAAGACCAAACTGGCCGACATTACCGCCCGTCTGAAGGACGCCCAGCAAAAATGGGAAAAACTGCGCGACGCCGACTGCGCCGTGGACACCTTCCCGGCGGTGAATGGCAGCAAAGCGTATGCGATTGCGCAGAATGATTGCCTGGCACGGATGAGTGATGAACGGTCGGAGTTTTTGGAGTCGATTGGGCAGGAATAAGCGACAATCTGCGCCAACTTGATCTTATCCAGGGCTATTCATGACTATTTGCGGCATCGAAATCAAAGGCAGCGAAGCCATCATCGCGGTGGCCTCACTGGATAACCAGGCGCTGACCCATGTAGCCCTGTCCACCAAGAAAATCGCCCTGGAAGACGACGATGAGGCCGCCAACGTCAAAGCCTTCGCCGCACAGGTGAAGGCCTTCGTACAGGCAAACGCAATCACCCGCATCGCGATCAAGAAGCGCAGCAAGAAAGGTGAGTTTGCCGGTGGGCCGACCACGTTCAAGATTGAAGGGGTGTTTCAGTTGCTGGACGGGGTTGAGGTGACGCTGCTGTCGCCGCAGACCATCAATGCGCAGAACAAGAAGCACACCTTTGACCTGCCGGCGACGCTGAACAAGTATCAGCATGAAGCGTACAAGGCGGCGTGTTCGGCACTGGTCAAGAAGTAAGCCACACTAAAAATCCAGTGTGGGAGCGGGCTTGCTCCCACATTTGATCTCTGTGTTCTTCAGGCAATTGAACGGCGCCGGTGCTGCAGCCAATCCCCGAAGGATTTGTCCTCCAGAGCATAGCCACCCCGGCTCGACTTCCATACCAGCTCTTTATCGCGCAGGGCATCGATACAGGCCTGAATGGTCTGGGTGCCCGGCACTACGTCGCTGCCCATGTCCTCCAGTGCCTTGCTGACGGCCGTGATGGTGCTGTCGGTAAACGGCGCGAACGGTTCGTTGTTCTGGGAGCGCTCCACCATCACTCCCAGCACCGCACGCTGGGGAATGGTGAGGGCGTTCCAGGCACTTTCGAATTCGGTCCAAACGCCGGCGCGCAGCAGTTCGGCGCGGCTGTGCAGCAGTTGGCCCAGGTTGCTGGCCTCGCCCAACTCCAGCGCCACTTCGCCGATGATGGTACGCAGCATCTCCGGGCGACGGCCGACCCGTTCGAAAGCTTCGTCGATGTCCGCAGCGTTGAACTGATTGGTGCTGGCCAAATGCGCGTTTAGGTGCACGGTGTAAGCCTGGGTAAATTCTTTGCCGAGCAAGGGAAACGGCGTAATGCTGGAGCCGAAGAATGGTTGGCTTTTACCGAGGACCAAATGCGCGAGCTTGTCGCGATTGGAGCCAGTGAATACCAGACGCAAGCCACTGCCCTCCTCGTCACGGCCCTGGTTGAGCTGGTCTCGGGCAGCTTTCAACGCGAACATCGCGTTGATGCCGGACTCGGTGGTTAACGCGTGCTGCGCTTCGTCAATCACCAATATGACGGGTTTTTCAGCTGCGCTGTGGAGCAATTCCAAGGCCTGGGTCAACGTCGCACCCACCGGCAATTGAGGCTTGCTGAAGTCCCAGGACAAGGTACGCAGGAAGCTTAGCTTCTCGATTCCAATGTTCTTGGCCAGCTTGCGAATACCCTTTTCATAGGGCACCAGAGCCGCAGCAATTGCGCTGGCAATCAACTCCGCAGGGTCTTTCTCTTTGTCGGCCCAGAGATCGACATACACCGTCAGCCAGCCCCGCAGTTGGCACTCCGGGATCAGGTCTTCGCGCAAAAAGGTGCTTTTGCCGGTGCGACGAGGCGCTGCGAGGAACAGGCCTGAAGTGAAATCCTGAATCCCGGCGCCCACCAAGCCATCAGCAATGCTGCGAGCCAGCGTCGGGCGGCGAAACACAAAGCCGCTGTGCTTGGACATGGTTTTATACTCAATTATTGGAAGAACTATAAATTATAGTCATTAGTATAATTGACTATAATTGCCGGTCAAACCACCTCCCGTCGCCGATCCTCCCTTGGGCATTTTGCAAACCGAGCCCGATAACTCCGGGTGAAATACGACGGCGACTCAAACCCGCACGCAATGCTCACCTCCAGCACGCTCATGCCGCTTTGGCGCAACAGCTGCCGGGCTTTTTCCAGGCGCAGGCCAAGGTAGAAGTTGCTTGGCGTGTCGTTCAAATGCAGGCGAAACAGCCGTTCCAGCTGGCGCCGCGTCACTTTGATCGCTTCGGCGAGGGCCAGTGTGCTCAGCGGCGGCTCGGTGTGCTGCTCCATCTCGCCGATGACCTGCACCAGTTTCTTGTTGTTGATGCCGTAGCGCGTGGCGATCTGCATGCGCTGGTGGTCTTTGCGCGGGCGGATGCGGCCGAGCACGAACTGTTCGGAGACCTGGATCGCCAAGTCAGAGCCGTGGGCCTGAGCGATCAGGTCGAGCATCAGGTCGATGGAGGCGGTGCCGCCGGCGCAGGTGATGCGGCGACGGTCGATTTCGAACAGTTCCTGAGTCACGCTCAGGTGCGGATACGACTCCTTGAAGGCATCGATGGCTTCCCAGTGCAGGGTCACGCGGTGGCCGTCGAACAGGCCGGCTTCGGCCAGCACGCAGGCACCGGTGTCAATGGCGCCCAGGGTCACGCCGTCATGGTCGAGGCGGCGCAGCCAGTGTTCCAGGGCAGGCGTGGCGAACTGCAGCGGTTCGAAGCCGGCCACCACCAACAGCGTCGCGCCTTTGTTCAGCGGTTCCAGCGCAGCGTCGGCGTTGACCGACATGCCGTTGCTCGCCAGCACCGCACCGCCGTCGGCGCTCAGTATGTGCCAGCGGTACAGCTCGCCGCGAAAGCGGTTGGCCACTCGCAGCGGTTCCAGCGCAGAGATGAAGCCGATGGCGGAGAAGCCCGGCATCAGCAAGAAGTAGAAATCCTGAGACATGGTGGGGCTCTCGTCGGCAGGCTAAGTGGCACTGTGATACTCCCGTTGTCGGGCGGATTCAAGGGGGCAGGTCGCTGCAGTGCAAGCGCCGGTCGCCGCTGTGCGTTTTGTGCTCGACGAAGATCCGTAACGTGGCGTCACGGTGCACAAAGACGCCGGCCCCCACAATAACGACCTGCCGAGGGATCCACCATGAACCGACTGATCAGCCGCTGCGTGCTTGCACTCAGCGCCAGCGCCATTTTGAGCACCAACGCTCTGGCCGCCGACGCGGCATCCTGCCAGAACGTGCGCATGGGCGTGGTGAACTGGACCGACGTCATCGCCACCAGCGCCATGACCCAAGTGTTGCTCGACGGCCTCGGCTACACCACCAAACAGACCAGCGCCTCCCAGCAAATCATCTTCGCCGGCATCCGCGACCGGCGCCTGGACCTGTTCCTCGGCTACTGGAACCCGCTGATGACCCAGACCATCACGCCATTCGTCGACGCCAGGCAAGTCAACGTCCTCGACAAACCCAGCCTGGAAGACGCCCGCGCCACCCTCGCCGTGCCGACTTATCTGGCCGACAAGGGCCTGAAAACCTTTGCCGACATCGCCAGGTTCGACAAGGAGCTGGGCGGCAAGATCTACGGCATCGAGCCGGGCTCGGGCGCCAACACGCAGATCAAGGCGATGATCGCCAAGAACCAGTTCGGCCTGGGCAAGTTCCAGTTGGTGGAATCCAGTGAAGCCGGCATGCTCGCCGCCGTCGACCGCGCCGTGCGACGCAAGGAAGCCGTGGTGTTCTTCGGCTGGGCGCCGCACCCGATGAACGTCAACATTGCGATGACCTACCTCGGCGGCAGCGAAGACGCCCTGGGGCCGAACGAGGGCATGGCAAGCGTGTGGACCGTCACCTCACCCACCTACGCCCAACAGTGCCCCAACGTGCACAAGCTGCTGACCAACCTGACCTTCACCGCCGCCGACGAGAGCCGGATGATGCAGCCGCTGCTGGATCACAAGGACGCCCTGGAATCCGCCCGGCAGTGGCTCAAGGACCACCCGCAGGACCAGGCACGCTGGCTGGAAGGTGTGACCACCTTCGACGGCAAACCGGCTGCGGCCAACCTGCAACTGACCGGTAAATAACCCGTTTTCAATCACTGTTTCGCGGTCGCTTTCGACCGCGAGCGGCACCACCACGCCTGTAAGGAACCGCCCCATGAACCACGACGTCATCATCACCTGCGCACTCACCGGTGCTGGCGACACGACCAGCCGCAGCCCCCACGTGCCGGTCACCCCCAAACAGATCGCCGCCGCTGCCGTGGAGGCCGCCAAGGCCGGCGCCACGGTGGTGCACTGCCACGTACGTGATCCAGAGACCGGCAAGTTCAGCCGCGACGTGGCGCTGTACCGCGAAGTGATGGAGCGCATCCGCGAAGCCGACATCGACATCATCGTCAACCTCACCGCCGGCATGGGCGGTGACCTGGAGATCGGCGGCGGCGAGAACCCGATGGCATTCGGCCCCAACACCGACCTGGTCGGCCCGCTGACCCGCCTGGCCCACGTCGAAGAACTGTTGCCGGAGATCTGCACCCTGGACTGCGGCACCCTCAATTTCGGCGATGGCGACACCATTTACGTGTCCACCCCGGCGCAATTGCGGGCCGGCGCCAAACGCATCCAGGAACTGGGCGTAAAAGCCGAGCTGGAAATTTTCGACACCGGCCACCTCTGGTTCGCCAGGCAGATGATCAAGGAAGGCCTGCTGGATAACCCGCTGTTTCAGCTGTGCCTGGGCATCCCCTGGGGCGCGCCGGCCGACACCACCACCATGAAAGCCATGGTCGACAACCTGCCGACCGACGCGGTGTGGGCCGGCTTCGGCATCGGCCGCATGCAGATGCCGATGGCGGCGCAGGCGGTGCTGCTGGGCGGCAACGTGCGGGTGGGCCTGGAAGACAACCTGTGGCTGGACAAGGGTGTGCTTGCTACCAATGGCCAGTTGGTGGAGCGCGCCAGCGAGATCCTCAGCCGCCTGGGTGCGCGGGTCCTCAGCCCCGCCGAGGGCCGAATCAAGATGGGTCTGACCAAACGCGGTTAAAGAATGTGGGAGGGGGCTTGCTCCCGATAGCAGTGTGTCAGCCAATAAATCCATCAACTGACCCATCGCCATCGGGAGCAAGCCCCCTCCCACAAGGGATTAGCGAACTCTTTAGGAATGTGCCATGAGTTTTATCACTGAAATCAAAACCTTCGCCGCCCTCGGCAGCGGTGTTATCGGCAGCGGCTGGGTATCCCGCGCCCTGGCCCACGGCCTCGATGTGGTGGCCTGGGACCCGGCCCCCGGTGCCGAAGCGGCCCTGCGCAAACGTGTCGCCAACGCCTGGGCTGCCCTGGAAAAACAAGGCCTGGCACCCGGTGCATCCCAGGGCCGCCTGCGCTTTGTGCCAACCATTGAAGAGTGCGTAAAAGACGCCGACTTCATCCAGGAAAGCGCCCCGGAACGCCTGGAGTTGAAGCTGGAATTGCACAGCAAAATCAGCGCCGCAGCCAGGCCGAACGCCTTGATCGGCTCCAGCACTTCGGGCCTGTTGCCGAGTGAGTTCTACGAGGGCTCGACCCACCCGGAGCGTTGCGTGGTCGGGCACCCGTTCAACCCGGTGTATCTGCTGCCGCTGGTGGAAGTGGTGGGCGGCCGGCACACCGCGCCCGAGGCCATCCAGGCAGCGATCAAAGTGTACGAATCCCTCGGCATGCGCCCGCTGCATGTGCGCAAGGAAGTCCCCGGGTTTATCGCCGACCGACTGCTCGAAGCGCTGTGGCGGGAGGCGTTGCACCTGGTGAATGACGGCGTGGCCACCACCGGTGAGATCGACGATGCGATTCGCTTTGGCGCGGGGTTGCGCTGGTCGTTCATGGGCACGTTTCTCACCTACACCCTGGCGGGCGGCGATGCCGGTATGCGGCACTTCATGGCACAGTTCGGTCCTGCGTTGCAGTTGCCGTGGACTTACCTGCCCGCACCGGAATTGACTGACAAGCTGATCGACGATGTGGTCGATGGCACCCGCGATCAGTTGGGCAAACACAGCATTTCGGCGCTGGAGCGCTATCGTGATGATTGCCTGCTGGCAGTGCTTGAAGCAGTGAAGAGCACCAAGGCAAAACACGGCATGACCTTCGCCGAATAACCCAATGTGGGAGCGGGCTTGCTCGCGAAGGCGGTGTGTCAGGCAACTAATTTGCTACTGATGTACCGCATTCGCGAGCAAGCCCGCTCCCACATTTTTGACCGAGTACAAACCCCATGCCCGTACTGAAAACCTATACCACCAACATCCAACAGGACTGGGTGGACTACAACGGTCATCTGCGCGATGCGTTCTACCTGCTGATTTTCAGCTACGCCACCGACGCGCTGATGGACACCCTGGGCCTGGACAGCGACAACCGCGAAGCCAGCGGCCACTCGTTGTTCACCCTGGAGCTGCACCTGAACTACCTGCACGAAGTCAAACTCGGCGCCGAGGTGCAGGTGCACACCCAACTGATCGCCTTTGATGCCAAGCGCCTGCACCTCTATCACAGCCTGCATTGGGTGGGCGACGAGAAGGAGTTGGCAGGCAACGAGCAGATGCTGTTGCACGTCGACCTGGCCGGCCCGCACGCGACGCCGTTCAGCGAGGTCACATTGGCAAGACTCATGGCCCTCAGCGCCGGGCAGAAGGATCTCCCCAGGCCCGCCCTGCTGGGCCGGGTGATCGGTTTGCCGACAAAAAAAGCCCCGATCCAGCCGTGACTGAATCGGGGCAGAGGTGCCTTGTGTGAGCCATGCATCCCGAGGGTGACCAAACCGTCAAGCTGCTTGCCTGGGTGCAGTGTGCCGGTTCATGCGCTCGCCACCTGCCCCCAAAACGACACCCTCATAGCCATTCGAGGCATTCGGGCATTCTGCCCTTGCCGAGCGGTCGGGGGGCTACCAGAATCCGAGTCAATCCAGCTCCGTTAACCAGGGTAAACGTCATGATGCACGCGGATTTGATTGACCAGGATGACCTGCTGAGCCAACTGCGCTCGCTGGGTTTCGACGTGTCCAGCGGCGCCAGCGCCGAGCAGGCCTGCGAGTGTGCGGTGCGCGGTTTGAGTGACGAGCGGGCGAAGGCGCTCCAGAGGATGGTTGAGCGGATGTATGGCGGCAGTGCGACGATCCTGCCAGCGGTGAGGCAGGCAATTGACAGGCAGTTGCTGCCGGCATTGATGCAATTCAAACAGAATTCCGGCGCCTGACAGGGCGCTATCGGGAGCAAGCCCCCTCCCACATTTTGAATTGTGAATACCTTCAAATGTGGGAGGGGGCTTGCTCCCGATACAGGCGACGCGGTCTACAGCCTTACACTGGCAAACGTCGACTCATTGCGCGCCTGGCTCAACGCCGACATCGGCCCCGACAACGGCGACAACAGCGCCTGCGGAATCGGCAGCATCGCCACCTGCTGGGTGGTGTTGGAGCCGACGCGTTCATCGCGTGGCGGAATGCCGAAGTATTCGCGGTAGCACTTGGAAAAATGCGGCGTGGACACAAACCCGCACACCGATGCCACTTCGATGATCGACATCGGCGTTTGCTTGAGCAACTGCCGCGCACGGATCAGACGCAGTTTGAGGTAATAGCGCGACGGCGAGCAGTGCAGGTATTTCTGGAACAGCCGCTCCAGTTGGCGTCGCGACACGGCGACGTACACCGCCAGTTCATCCAGGTCGATCGGCTCTTCGAGGTTGGCTTCCATCAACGCGACGATTTCCTGCAGCTTCGGCTGGTTGGTGCCGAGCATGTGCTTGAGTGGCACGCGCTGGTGATCCTGTTCGTTGCGGATGCGTTCGTAGACGAACATTTCGGAGATGGCCGCCGACAATTCACGGCCGTGGTCGCGGCTGATCAGGTGCAGCATCATGTCCAGCGGCGCGGTGCCGCCGGAGCTGGTGAAGCGGTTGCGGTCGAGGGTGAACAGGCGCGTGCTCATGGCCACGCGCGGGAAAGCTTCCTGCATCGACGCCAGGCATTCCCAGTGCACGCTGCAATCGAACCCGTCGAGCAAACCGGCACAGGCCAGCGCCCAACTGCCGGTGCACACCGCACCCAGGCGGCGCGACTGGCGCGCCTGGCTCTGCAGCCACGACACGTGCTCACGGGTCACGGTGCGCTGGATGCCCACGCCGCCGCACACAATGACGGTGTCCAGGGCCGGGGCTTTGTGCATGGAGGCATCGGGCGTGATTTGCAGACCGTCGCTGGCCCACACCTGGCTGCCGTCGGCACTCAGGGTGGTCCAGCGATACAGTTCGCGACCGGACAGCTGATTGGCCATGCGCAGCGGTTCCACCGCCGACGCCAGGGAAATCAGCGTGAAATTGTCCAGCAGCAAAAAGCCGATGGATTGAGGCGCACGGTTCTGGGGTTGGGCCCCTGAGTTGAACGACGTCATCGCGGTATCTCCTCACACAAAGCAGTTGATGGCCTCAGGCGAGGCTCTTGTTATTGCGCTCTTCATCCATAAAGAAGAGAGGCTTTGAATTGCTAGAGCAAATGCCGTGCCTGAATTTGAATGCCTATTCAATAAATCCTGAAAACGACCTGTTGACGCGTCTATACAAGCCCACGCAGGGAGTACGGGATACGGCTGAAAAAGGCGCTCGTTCAAAAGGGGTGAGCAGATCGGTAGCACTTGTGGGAAGGCGCTTTGCGGGCGTAGGAGTAGTCTGTCACCCCATGCGCAGGTGACGGGTCGTTAAGGGGGAAGTCGTTCGCTAGCTACTTATCTATTTGCGACGCGCTAAAAGGTGGCGCTTTTGGGTCCGGGTGTTCACTTTATGAGCAGTGTCAGCTGAGCGACCGCTATCGGGAGCAAGCCCCCCTCCCACATTTGAAGGTATTCACAATTCAAAATGTGGGAGGGGCTTGCTGCCGATGCAGGCAACTCGGTCTCAGCACTCAACCGCGCTGACCGCCAAGCCACCGCGCGACGTTTCCTTGTACTTGTCATGCATGTCCGCGCCGGTATCACGCATGGTGCGGATCACCCGGTCCAGGGAGATAAAGTGCTGCCCATCGCCACGCAGGGCCATTTGCGCGGCGTTGATCGCTTTCACTGCGGCAATCGCATTGCGCTCGATGCACGGCACCTGCACCAGGCCACCCACCGGATCGCAGGTCAGACCAAGGTTGTGCTCCAGGCCGATTTCGGCGGCGTTGCACAGTTGCTCCGGGGTCGCGCCAAGAATCTCCGCCAGCCCGGCGGCGGCCATGGCGCACGCAGAACCCACCTCGCCCTGGCAGCCGACTTCGGCGCCGGAGATCGACGCGTTCTTCTTGCACAGAATCCCCACCGCCGCAGCGCCGAGCATGTAGTCGACCACGTTGGCTTCGGTGACGTCTTCGCTGAATTTCATGAAGTAGTGCAGCACTGCCGGAATGATCCCTGCCGCGCCGTTGGTGGGGGCGGTGACCATGCGCCCGCCGGCGGCGTTCTCTTCGTTGACCGCCAGGGCGAACAGGTTGACCCACTCCATGGCGCTCAGGGTCGAGCCGATCACATTCGGTTTGCCCAGCTCTTGCAGGCTGCGGTGCAACCTGGCCGCACGGCGCCGCACATTCAGCCCGCCGGGGAGGATGCCTTCATGCTTGAGGCCCTGCTCCACGCAATCCTGCATGGCGCGCCAGAGCTTCATCAGGCCGCTGCGGATTTCCTCTTCGGAGCGCCACACCTTTTCGTTGGCCAGCATCAGTTCGGCGACGCGCAGGTTGTGGGTCTTGCACAACTGCAACAACTCGGCCGCGCTGGAAAAATCATAGGGCAGCTCGGTGCGGTCCATGTCGGCCACGCCGCTTTGCGCCTGGGCCTCGTCCACCACAAAGCCGCCACCCACCGAGTAGTAGGTGTCGCGGTGCAATTCGCCGTGCTGGTCAAACACCACCAGGGTCATGGCATTGGGGTGAAACGGCAGGTTTTCGTCGAGCAGGCGCATGTCCCGCGCCCACACGAAGGGCACCGGCAAACGCCCGTCGAGCAGCAGCGTGTCGGTTTCGCGCAGGGTGCTGATGCGGATGCCGATCTGCGACGGATCAATCGCGTCCGGCCACTCGCCCATCAGGCCCATGATGGTGGCGGTGTCGCTGCCGTGACCGATGCCGGTGGCCGACAATGACCCGTACAGCTGAACTTCGACGCGGCAAACCTGTTCCAACAGGTCACGTTCACGCAGTGTCTGAACGAACAACGCCGCGGCGCGCATGGGGCCGACGGTGTGAGAACTCGAAGGCCCGATGCCGATCTTGAACAGGTCGAAAACGCTGATAGCCATTAACGTGAAACTCCTCGGTGGACACAAATCGGACACCCGGGAGCTGCTACGCTCAGATCGCCCAGATGGCGGCATCATCAGGCTTTTGTCCGCCGTCACGGCGTCTCACACCGACGCAACCATGCTCACCAGCGTCGCCTGCGTGCAATCGCCTGTTTTGGCCGTTTTTTGCGGTGCGCAAGGCTGAAAACTGCGGTTTTGCCTTGGGAAAAATCTGTAAGCGACGTCACCAATACTGGATACGACCCTCCCTGTACTGGATACGACGCCCCCTGTAGGCGTCAGATTTTCACTGGTACATGATCAGTCCCGACTCGTTTGCAAGGCACCGTGCCAGAGCTGCATCGCACGCTCCAACCGCAACACCTATAAAGCGCGGCGATTGCCGCCAGAAAAAACACAGGAGTCTAGCCCTATGAAAGCTTCACCCTCGTTGTTGTTGGCCGCCATGCTGAGTCTGCCCGTCATGACTCACGCTGCAGAACCGGAACAGTGCAAGACCGTCAACTTCTCCGATGTCGGCTGGACCGACATTACCGTCACCACCGCGACCACCAGCGAAATCCTCAAGGGCCTGGGCTACAAGCCGCGCACCACGATGATTTCGGTACCTGTGACCTACAAGTCGCTGGCCGACGGCAAGAACATGGACATCTTCCTCGGCAACTGGATGCCGACCATGGAAAACGACATCAAGCAGTACCGTGATGCCGGCACCGTGGAAACCGTACGCGCCAACCTGGAGAACGCCAAGTACACCCTGGCCGTGCCGGAAGCGCTGTACAACAAGGGCCTGAAAGACTTCGCCGATATCGCCAAATTCAAGGACGAGCTGGACGGCAAGATCTACGGCATCGAGCCTGGCAACGACGGCAACCGCACCATCCAGACCTTGATCGACAAAGACGCCTTCGGCCTCAAGACCGCCGGTTTCAAAGTCGTCGAGTCCAGCGAAGCCGGGATGCTTTCGCAGGTGGAGCGCGCTGCCCGGCGCGACAAGGCCATCGTGTTCCTTGGCTGGGAACCGCACCCGATGAACACCCGCTTCAAAATGAAATACCTGACCGGGGGGGATGACTCATTCGGCCCCAACTACGGCCAGGCCACCATCTACACCAACACCCGCAAGGGCTACACCCAGGAATGCAGCAACGTGGGCCAGTTGCTGAAAAACCTGGTGTTCAGCCTCGACATGGAAAGCACCCTGATGGGCAAGGTCCTGGACGACAAACAGAAGCCCGACGCCGCCGCCAAGGCCTGGCTGAAAGCCAACCCGCAAGTCCTCGATACCTGGCTCGCCGGTGTCACCACCGTCGACGGCAAACCCGGGCTCGACGCCGTTAAAGCTTACCTCGCCAAATAACCCCCGCTGACCCCGGGCCGGTGCGCTGGCCCGGGATGTTTTCCCCTTCGCATGTGGACATTCACTACCATGCTGACTGAACAGAAAATCCCACTAGGCCAGTACATCGCTGCCTTCGTCGAATGGTTGACCGAACACGGTGCCAACTACTTCGACGCAATCGCATCGACACTGGAAACGATGATCCACGGCGTGACGTTCGCGCTGACCTGGTTCAATCCACTGGCATTGATCGGTCTGATTGCGCTGCTGGCTCACTTCATTCAACGCAAATGGGGACTGACTGTCTTCGTCATCGTCTCCTTCCTGCTGATCCTCAACCTGGGGTACTGGCAGGAAACCATGGAAACCCTCGCGCAGGTGCTGTTCGCCACCCTGGTCTGCGTGGTCATCGGCGTGCCGCTGGGCATTGTTGCCGCGCACAAGCCGATGTTCTACACCATGATGCGGCCGGTACTCGATCTGATGCAGACCGTACCGACCTTCGTCTACCTCATCCCTACCCTGACCCTCTTCGGGCTGGGTGTGGTGCCTGGCCTGATCTCCACGGTGGTGTTCGCGATTGCCGCGCCCATCCGGCTGACCTACCTGGGCATCCGCGATGTACCGCAAGAGTTGATGGACGCCGGCAAGGCCTTCGGCTGCTCGCGCCGTCAGTTGCTCTCGCGCATTGAACTGCCCCACGCCATGCCGAGCATTGCCGCCGGTATTACCCAATGCATCATGCTGTCGTTGTCGATGGTGGTGATCGCCGCGCTGGTGGGCGCCGACGGCCTCGGCAAACCGGTGGTCAACGCGCTGAACACCGCCGATATCGCCCTGGGCTTTGAAGCGGGCCTGGCGATCGTGTTGCTGGCCATCATGCTCGACCGCATCTGCAAACAACCCGAAGCCAAAGCAGGGGGTGATGCATGAGCATTATCCGATTCGACAAGGTCGACGTGATCTTCTCCAAGGACCCACGCGAAGCGCTCAAGCTGCTGGACCAGGGCATGAGCCGTAACGAGATTCTGAAAAAAACCGGGCAGATCGTCGGCGTGGAAAACGCCAGCCTGGATATCCAGAAAGGCGAAATCTGCGTGCTGATGGGCCTGTCGGGCTCCGGCAAGTCGAGCCTGCTGCGCTGCATCAACGGCCTCAACACCGTGAGCCGTGGCCAGTTGTTCGTCGAGCATGAAGGCCGCCAGATCGATATCGCCTCGTGCACACCCGCGGAGCTTAAGATGATGCGCACCCAGCGCATTGCCATGGTGTTCCAGAAGTTCGCCCTGATGCCCTGGCTGACGGTGCGCGAAAACATCAGCTTTGGTCTGGAAATGCAGGGTCGCCCGGAGAAAGAGCGCCGCAAGCTGGTGGATGAAAAACTCGAGCTGGTGGGCCTGACGCAATGGCGCAACAAGAAGCCGGACGAGCTGTCGGGCGGCATGCAGCAACGTGTGGGCCTGGCCCGTGCGCTGGCGATGGACGCCGACATCCTGCTGATGGACGAACCTTTCTCCGCCCTCGACCCGCTGATCCGCCAGGGCCTGCAGGATGAACTGCTGGAACTGCAGCGCAAGCTGAACAAGACCATCGTGTTCGTCAGCCACGACCTGGATGAGGCGCTCAAACTGGGCAGCCGCATCGCGATCATGAAGGACGGCAAGATCATCCAGTACAGCGTGCCCGAAGAGATCGTGCTGAACCCGGCCGATGACTACGTGCGCACCTTCGTCGCGCACACCAACCCGCTGAACGTGCTGTGCGGCCGCAGCCTGATGCGCACGCTGGACAACTGCACGCGCGTCAACGGCTCTGTGTGCCTGGACCCGGGCGGCGACTCGTGGCTGGACCTGGCCGAAGGCAATACCATCCAGGGCGCGCGGCAGAACGGCGTGGTCATGAATCTGCAGAACTGGGCGCCGGGCCAGGCCGTGGAAAGCCTGGAGCGGGTACCGACGCTGGTGGATTCCAATATCGGCATGCGCGATGCGTTGCAGATTCGCTACCAGACCGGCAACAAGCTGGTGTTGCATGACAACCACAAGGTGGTAGGCATCCTCGGAGACAGTGAGCTGTACCACGCCCTGCTGGGCAAAAACCTGGGCTGACAGACACTGCACAACAACCTGTGGGAGGGGGCTTGCTCCCGATAGCGGTGTATCAGCCACAGAGGGTGTGGCTGGCAGCCTGCCATCGGGAGCAAGCCCCCTCCCACTTTTTTTGTGCCGATTCCAGCCTGTGATTTTTTATTGATTGAACGTTCAATCAAAACAAAATAGACTGCCCCTCAAGCCGATGGCCGCATTTGGCCCATCAGCGGCCTAAGGAAGAGGTGAAACATGCCCAAGGTCGGTATGCAACCCATACGCCGCCAGCAGTTGATCGAGGCCACATTGACGGCCATCGACCAGGTCGGCATGGCAGACGCCAGCATTGCGCTGATCGCGCGTCTGGCCGGGGTGTCGAACGGCATCATCAGCCACTACTTTCAGGACAAGAACGGCCTGATCGCGGCAACCATGCGTTACCTGATGAACGTGCTGATCGAGCGCGTCCAGGAGCGCCGACAGGCGTTAGAAGACGACAGCCCCCGTGCACACCTGCAGGTGATCATCGGCGGCAACTTCGACGCCAGCCAGGTCAGTGGCCCGGCAATGAAAACCTGGCTGGCCTTCTGGGCCGCCAGCATGCACCACCCGTCATTGCACAGGTTGCAGCGGATCAACGATCACCGCCTGTATTCCAACCTGTGCTGTCAGTTCCGCCGTGTGCTGCCGCTGCCCGAAGCACGCAGCGCAGCCCGCGGCCTGGCGGCCCTGATCGACGGTTTGTGGTTGCGCGGCGCCCTCTCGGGAGACGCTTTCGACACGGCGCAGGCGCAGCGGATCGCTGACGAATACATGGACTTCCAATTGGCCAAGCAGGCGAGCTAGCGCACCAACACGCGCTCAACTCCCCAAACGCGCCAACCCATTAATGCACATGCGAGGACTTTATGGCCCGTTTCGAAACGCAAAAACTCTACATTGACGGCGGCTACAGCGACGCTGGCAGCGATGCCACCTTTGAAGCCATCAACCCGGCTAACGGTGAAGTTCTCGCCCACGTGCAACGCGCCACCTTCGATGACGTCGAGCGTGCCGTGGTCAGCGCCGAAAAAGGCCAGAAAATCTGGGCCGCGATGACCGCCATGGAGCGTTCGCGCATCCTGCGTCGCGCCGTCGATATCCTGCGCGAGCGCAACGACGAGCTGGCCGCCCTGGAAACCCTGGACACCGGTAAAGCCTTTTCCGAAACCCAATTCGTCGACGTCGTCACCGGCGCCGACGTGCTGGAATACTACGCAGGCCTGGTGCCGGCTATCGAAGGCGAGCAGATTCCGCTGCGCGACACCTCGTTCGTCTACACCCGCCGCGAACCGCTGGGCGTGGTGGCCGGTATCGGCGCGTGGAACTACCCGATCCAGATCGCCCTGTGGAAATCCGCACCGGCCCTGGCCGCCGGCAACGCGATGATCTTCAAGCCCAGCGAAGTCACCTCGCTGACCACCCTGAAACTGGCCGAGATCTACACCGAAGCCGGCGTACCGGCAGGCGTGTTCAACGTACTAACCGGCAGCGGCCGCGAAGTCGGCACCTGGCTCACCGAGCACCCGCGCATCGAGAAAGTCTCGTTCACCGGCGGCACCGACACCGGCAAGAAGGTGATGGCCAGCGCTTCCAGCTCATCGCTCAAGGAAGTGACCATGGAACTGGGCGGCAAGTCGCCGCTGATCGTGTTCGAAGACGCCGACCTGGACCGCGCCGCCGACATCGCAATGATGGCCAACTTCTACAGCTCCGGCCAGGTGTGCACCAACGGCACCCGCGTGTTCGTGCCCAAGCAGCTGCAATCGGCGTTCGAAGCCAAGATCCTTGAGCGTGTGGCGCGCATTCGCGTCGGCGACCCGCAGGACGAAAACACCAACTTCGGCCCGCTGGTCAGCTTCGCCCACATGGAAAGCGTGCTGGGCTACATCGCCAAGGGCAAAGAGCAGGGCGCACGCCTGCTGTGCGGCGGCGAGCGCATGACCGAAGGCGACCTGGCCAAAGGCGCCTACGTGGCCCCGACTGTGTTCAGCGATTGCACCGACGACATGGTGATCGTGCGTGAAGAAATCTTCGGCCCGGTAATGAGCCTGCTCACCTACGAGACTGAAGAAGAAGTGATCCGCCGCGCCAACGACACCGACTTCGGCCTGGCTGCTGGCCTTGTGACCAAGGACCTGAACCGCGCCCACCGCGTGATTCATCAGCTCGAAGCGGGCATCTGCTGGATCAACGCCTGGGGCGAGTCCGACGCGAAAATGCCGGTGGGCGGCTACAAGCAATCGGGTGTGGGCCGCGAGAACGGGATCAGCTCGCTGAACAACTTCACCCGCATCAAATCGGTACAGGTTGAGCTGGGCGACTACGCCTCGGTGTTCTAAAACCGGGGGCAATGCCCCCCTATGGCGAGCGGGCTTGCCCCGCGCTGGGCTGCGAAGCAGCCCCATTCCAGCCCGGCACAGTCTTTTCAGATAGAACTCCAGCGCTGATTTTGCGACTGCTGCGCAGTCGAACGGGGGCAAGCCCCCTCGCCACAAAAGCAGCCGAACCCAATTTTACGAGGGTGCATCCAATGTCCCAAGAATACGACTACATCATTGTGGGTGCCGGCTCGGCCGGTAACACCCTGGCGACCCGTCTGACCGAAGACGAAGGCGTCACCGTTCTGCTGCTGGAAGCCGGCGGCCCCGACTATCGTCTGGATTTCCGCACCCAGATGCCCGCCGCCCTGGCGTTCCCACTGCAAGGCCGCCGCTACAACTGGGCCTACGAGACCGATCCCGAGCCACACATGAACGGGCGCCGGATGGAATGCGGTCGCGGCAAGGGTCTGGGCGGTTCCTCGCTGATCAACGGCATGTGCTACATCCGTGGCAACGCGATGGACTACGACAACTGGGCCAAATTGCCGGGCCTGGAAGACTGGACTTACCTCGACTGCCTGCCGTACTTCCGCAAGGCCGAAACCCGCGACATCGGCCCGAATGACTGGCACGGCGGCGACGGCCCGGTCAGTGTGACCACGCCCAAGGCCGGCAATAACCCGCTGTTCAGCGCCATGGTGGAAGCCGGCGTGCAGGCCGGTTACCCGCGTACCGAAGACCTGAACGGCTACCAGCAGGAAGGCTTCGGCCCGATGGACCGCACCGTCACGCCCAACGGCCGTCGTGCCAGCACTGCGCGCGGTTACCTGGACACCGCCAAAAAGCGTTCGACCCTGACCATCGTCACCCACGCCCTCACCGACAAGGTGCTGTTCGAAGGCAAACGTGCAGTGGGCGTGCGTTACCTGATCGGTGCCGCCGAAGAACGCGTTGAAGCCCGTGCACGTAAAGAAGTATTGGTCTGCAGCGGCGCAATCGCTTCTCCGCAACTGCTGCAACGCTCCGGCGTCGGCCCGGCCAAACTGCTGGAGAGCCTCGACATCCCGGTGGTCCACGACCTGCCCGGTGTCGGCGAAAACCTGCAGGACCACCTTGAGCTGTACCTGCAATACGCATGCACCCAACCGGTGTCGCTGTACCCGTCGCTGCTCTGGTACAACCAGCCGGCCATCGGTGCCGAGTGGCTGTTCAATGGCACCGGCATCGGCGCCAGCAACCAGTTCGAAGCCGGCGGTTTCATCCGTTCGCGTCCGGAATTCGAATGGCCGAACATCCAGTATCACTTCCTGCCGGTGGCGATCAATTACAACGGCAGCAAGGGTGTGCAGGAGCACGGTTTCCAGGCGCACATGGGCTCCATGCGTTCGCCAAGCCGTGGCCGTGTGCAGGTAAAGTCGAAGAATCCACGGGACTACCCGAGCATCCTCTTCAACTACATGGCCTCGGAGCAGGACTGGGAAGAATTCCGCGACGGCATCCGCCTGACCCGCGAAATCATGCAGCAGCCGGCGCTGGACCCTTACCGTGGCCGCGAAATCAGCCCGGGCATCGAGGTGCAAACCGATGAACAGCTCGACACGTTCATCCGCGAGCACGCCGAAACGGCCTACCACCCTTCATGCTCGTGCAAGATGGGCACCGACGAGATGGCCGTGGTCGATGGCGAAGGCCGCGTGCATGGCATGCAGGGCCTGCGTGTGGTGGATGCGTCGATCATGCCGATCATCACCACCGGCAACCTGAACGCGCCAACGATCATGATCGCCGAGAAAATCGCCGACAGGATCCGCAACCGCCAGCCGTTGCCACGCAGCACTGCCGACTACTACGTGGCGGGCGATGCGCCGGTGCGCGGCAAACCGCTGCGTGAGATTGCGCAGTAACTGATACACCTTGTGGCGAGCGGGGTTGCCCTAATGTCGTTCAGTTAAGCGCAGATTCCCTGTGGCGAGCAGGCTTGTCCTGCGTTGGGCTGCGCAGCAGCCCCAAAACCAGACGCTGAGCCGTATCAGGTACACCGCGTTTTGCTCGATGGGGGGCGCTTCGCACCCCAACGCGGGGCAAGCCCGCTCGCCACAATAAGCCCACACATTTTCCTTAACTGAACGGCATTAGGGCTTGCCACAACGGTGCACCTGCCACAAAGCACTGCCTTTCCTTGATCAGCTCCCCAGCCCAGGCCTACTCTGTTCGCCTGCCCGCGCTGAGCCGCCCACAAGGAAGGCCCCATGTTCGACCACCACGCCACACTCAAACAGCACTTCAACGCCCTGCGCACCACCGCCGACTTCTTCTCGCTGCGCTATGTACGCGAATCCGGCCAGTACCTCTCGGTCCGCAAGAACGTCGCCGAACCGCCGCACCTCAGCCACGACGAAGGCGCCATGCTCACCGTGCGTCTCAACGGCGTGCAGGCCTACGCCGCGACCAACGACATCTCCCTCGCCGGCCTGCAAGCCGCCCTCAAGCGCGCCGAACAGCAAGCCCGCCAGATCAAGCCCCATGCCCTGCTCGACCTGCACCAGCAACCGGTGTCCAGCGACGTGGCCGATTACCTGTCGCCCAATCTCGAGCAGGCCTTCCCGTCCCTCAGCGACTGCTACCAATTGCTGGGCGATGAATCCGCCGCCGTGCCCAGGGACGAGCGCCTGGTGAGCTGGGATGTGAGCCTGGGCCTCACCCACGTCGAGCAGATCTACCTCAACAGTGCCGGCGCCGAACTGCGCCAGGCCCAGCGCTTTGTGTTCCCCGGCGTCAACGTCACCGCCTTTGATGGCCACGACAGCCAGACCCGTACCCTGGGCGGCAGCAACTTCGGCCAGCAGGGCGGCTTCGATGTGATCAGCCGCTTCGGCCTGATCGGCGCTGCGCCACGCGTCGCCGATCAGGCGCTGCAACTGCTGCTCGCGCCGAACACCCCCCAGGGCCCGCGCGACCTGCTGTTGATGCCCGACCAGATGATCCTGCAGATCCACGAATCCATCGGTCACCCGCTGGAACTCGACCGTATCCTGGGGGATGAGCGCAATTACGCCGGCACCAGTTTCGTCAAGGCCAGCGACTTCGGTCACCTGCAATACGGCTCGCCGCTGCTCAACGTGACCTTCGACCCGGACATCCCCGAGCAGCTGGCCAGCTATCACCATGACGATGACGGCACCCGCGCCAGCAAACAATTCCTGATCCGCGAAGGGCTGCTGCTCAAGCCTTTGGGTGGCGCTTTGTCGCAATTTCGCTCGGGCCTGCCAGGCGTGGCCAACAGCCGCGCCAGCGGTTGGAACCGCCCGCCCATCGACCGCATGGCCAACCTGAACATCGAGGCCGGCGACCAGAGCCTGGCGCAGATGATTGGCGCCATCGAGCACGGCATTCTGATGTCGACCAACCGCTCCTGGTCCATCGACGATGCGCGCAACAAATTCCAGTTCGGCTGCGAATGGGGCCAGTTGATTGAAAACGGCGAACTCAAGGGCGTGGTGAAAAACCCCAACTACCGGGCCATTTCCGCGCAGTTCTGGCGCAACCTCAGCGCGGTGGGCGACGCCAGCACGTTCCAGGTATTGGGCACGCCCAACTGCGGCAAGGGCGAGCCCAACCAGGTGATCCGCGTCGGCCATGCGTCGCCGGCCTGTGTGTTCAGCAACGTGGATGTATTTGGGGGAGATGCCTGATGAACGATTTCAAGGCATTGGTGCAGTGGCTCCAGCAAGCCGTCACCGACAACGAACAATTTCACCTGGGCTACGCGGCCGAGTCGTCCGAATTCGTGCGATTCAACCACGCCAAGGTACGCCAGGCCGGGCATGTGCAGCAGGCCAGCGTGAACCTCAAGCTGATCAGCGATGGCCGGCATGCCGACCTCGGCATCACTCTGGCCGGCTCGCCGGCACTGGATCGCCAGCGCCTCGCCGATGGCCTGCAACAGTTGCGCGAGACCTTGCCGTTGCTGCCACAGGATCCTTATCTGCTGCTCAATCAGGAGCCTTGGCAAAGCCACAATGAACACGTGAGACCGCTGCCGGACCTGGCCCGCGTGCTGGAGGAGATCAGCCAGGCCGCAGCCGACGTTGACCTGGTCGGTTTCTACGCCGCAGGCCCGATCAGCCGTGGCTTTGCCAGTTCGAACGGCGCGTTCGGCTGGCATCAGGCCAATAGTTTCAACTTCGACTTCAGCCTGTTCCACGCCAACGGCGAAGCGGTAAAAGCCAGCTACGCCGGGCACACGTGGGACAGCGCCGAATTCGCCGCGCGCCTGCAGCAGGCGCGCGCGCAGTTGGCGTTCCTCGATCGCCCGCTGCACCCGCTGCCGCCCGGGCAATACCGCGCCTACCTGGCACCGGCGGCACTGGAAGAAATCATCAGCATCATCACCTGGGGCGGTTTTTCGGCCCAGGCCATCGCCAGCAAAGGCAGCTCGCTGCAAAAGCTCTATGCCGGTGAACAGCCGTTGAGCCCATTGGTGACCGTCACCGAGCAGATCAGTGGCTCGCTGAGCCAGGCGTTTTCCACCGAGGGTTACCCGCGCGGTGATGTCACGTTGATCAAGGCCGGTGCTGCCTGCGACCAGTTGGTGAATTCGCGCAGCGCCGCCGAATACGGCCTGCCCGCCAACGGCGCCAGCAGTGATGAATCCCCCAGCGCCCTGCAGATGGCGGCGGGCACGCTCGCCCAGGCCGATATCCTCAAGCAACTGGGCACCGGGCTGTACATCAGCAACCTGTGGTACCTGAACTACTCCGACCTGCCGGCGGCGCGCCTCACCGGTATGACGCGCTTCGCCACGTTCTGGGTGGAGAACGGCGAAATCAAGGCGCCGGTCAGCACCATGCGCTTTGATGACAGCGTCTACAGCCTGCTCGGCTCGCAGCTGGAAGCGCTCACGGCAGAGCGGGAATTGCTGTTGTCGCCGAGCACCTACGGCCAGCGCAACACCGCTTCCAATCTACTCCCGGGTGCGCTGGTCAAACGCCTCACCCTGACCCTCTAATCCTTGGGGGACGGGGCTTGCTGCCGGTGGCGGCGTATCAGTCATGCATGCGGTGACTGACACACCGCCATCGGCAGCAAGCCCTCTCCCACAGTGGCCTGCGTTGCTTCTGACATCTCCTTCCGAACTTGCATGACTCCCCGTGCAGCCTGTTGTCGCCTGCTGAAAAGCTCGCTATAACGGTTAGTGGCAGACCGCCACCTCACAGGAAGTGCGACGATGAATCATGGAAGTTTCGTCATAGAGAAGCTGTTCAAGCATTACAACATTCACGTAGAGCAACTGGGCAACGACCCGCAGCAGAAAACCGTGCTGATGGTCAATGGCGCGCTGTCCACCACGCGTTCCTTTGCGCGCACCAGCAAGTGCCTGGCCGAACATTTCAACGTGCTGCTGTTCGACCTGCCGTTCTCCGGTTACTCGCGCGAACACAACACCGACCTCGACCTGGTGACCAAGGACGACGAGGTGCACATCCTGCGTGCGCTGGTGGAGCGCTTTGCGGTCAACCATCTGGTGTCGGCGTCCTGGGGCGGTATCTCCACGCTGCTGACCCTGGCCCATAACCCGCCGTCCATCGAAAGCTCGGTGGTGATGGCCCTGGCACCCAACCTCAACCCCGTGATGCTCGACTACGTGGAACGCGTGCGCGTGCTGATCGAGGCCGATGACAAATCCGCCGTCGGCCATCTGCTCAACGAGACGGTCGGCCAGTACCTGTCGCCGCGCCTCAAGCGCAACAACCACCGCCACCTGTCGAACATGGCGACCACCGAGTACCGCCAGGCGCGTTTTCACATCCACCAGGTGCTGGCACTGGGCGATGGCAACTACCTGCCGGCGCTGCGCCAGATCGACACGCCGGTGCATTTTCTCAACGGCGCGCTGGACGCCTACACGCCGGCCGCCGACGCCCGTTTGTTCAAGCAATACGTGGGACGCAGCAGCTTTGCCGTGGCCGAACACACCGGCCACCTGCTCGATCTGGAATCGCGCGAGGCGGCAGCGGCAGTGCACCGGGCGCTGTTGGACTTTTTGGTCGGCAAACACGCGACGCTGTCGGAATTAGACGAACCGCCAATGGGAAAACGCGCGGCGGATGGCGCATAATCGGCGATACATAGCCAGCTAACCAAAGGACTGCCATGCCGACCCGCGCTCCTCTCGATGCCAAGACCGCTCGCTGGCTGCCCTGGGTGGTGGCGATTGCCTTCTTCATGCAGTCGCTGGACGGGACGATTCTCAACACGGCCCTGCCGGCCATGGCCCAGGACCTCGCGGAAAACCCGCTGCGCATGCAAGGGGTGGTGATCGCCTATATGCTCACCGTCGCCTTGCTGATCCCCGCGTCGGGCTGGATCGCCGACCGCTTCGGCACCAAGAAAATCTTCTTCGGCGCAATCATGCTGTTCAGCATCGGCTCGCTGCTGTGCGCACTGTCCAGCAGCCTGAGCATGCTGGTGGGCGCGCGGGTCGTGCAGGGCCTGGGCGGCGCGCTGATGCTGCCGGTCGGTCGGCTGGTGGTGCTGCGCGCCTACCCGCGCTCCGAGCTGGTGCGGATCATGGGGTTCATCACGATTCCCGGCCTGCTCGGTCCACTGCTCGGCCCGACCATGGGCGGCTGGATGGTGCAATACATGACTTGGCACTGGATCTTTCTGATCAACCTGCCGGTGGGCATCATCGGCTGCTTCGCCGTGTGGAAATTCATCCCCGACCTGCGCGGCAGCGAGCGCACGCGCTTTGACGGTATGGGCTTTGTGCTGTTTGGCGCGGCGATGGTGCTGATCACCATCGCCATGGAAGGCCTGGGCGAACTGCACCTGCCGCACCTGCGCGTGATGCTCCTGCTGTTCGGCGGGCTGGCGTGCCTGGCGGCGTACTGGCTGCGCGCCGGGCATATCGAGAATCCGCTGTTTTCGCCGGTGCTGTTCAAGACCCGCACCTTTGCCGTGGGCATCCTGGGCAACCTGTTCGCGCGCCTGGGCAGCGGCGCCCTGCCCTTTCTGGTGCCGCTGCTGTTGCAGGTGGCGCTGGGTTATTCACCGTCCCAGGCCGGCATGAGCATGCTGCCCCTGGCGGCGGCAGCGATGTTCGCCAAGTCCATCGCACGGCCGCTGATTGAGCGCCTGGGTTATCGCGCGGTGCTCACCGGCAACACCCTGGCGCTGGGCCTGATGCTGGCGAGCATGGGCCTGGTCAGCGAGCAGACGCCCTACCCGCTGCTGCTGGCCATGCTGGCGGTGCTGGGGGCGATCAACTCGTTTCAATTTACCGCGATGAATACCGTCACCCTGATCGACCTCGATGACGCCCAGGCCAGCAGCGGCAACAGTTTGCTGTCGGTGGTCGCGCAATTGTCCCTGAGCCTGGGCGTGGCCTGCGCCGGTGCGTTGCTCGGCGGGTTCACCGCCGACGCCGGCAACGATGGCGTGAACACGGTACTTGGCGCATTCCAGCTGACCTTCCTCACGGTGGGCATCATGGCGATGCTGGCGGCGGCGATCTTCCTGCAGTTGTCGCCAAGCGACGGCAAACGGGCGATCAACCGCGAACACGATCTCGAGCACTGACGGGCGTCTCGTCTAGAACTTGCGGGGAAAATTTCACAGGGCTGCTACACTGCGCGACATTTTGTTTTGCAGAGCCAGTCCCGTGACTACCATCGCCACCGCTTTTAATACTTTGCCCCTGTCCGCCGCCATGCTGGCTAACCTCGACTCGCTGGGTTACGTCGAGATGACGCAGATCCAGGCGCAAAGCTTGCCGGTGATCCTCAAGGGACTGGACCTGATTGCCCAGGCCAAGACCGGCAGCGGCAAGACCGCCGCCTTCGGCATCGGTCTGCTGAACCCGATCAACCCACGCTACTTCGGTTGCCAGGCGCTGGTGATGTGCCCCACCCGTGAGCTGGCCGACCAGGTCGCCAAGGAAATTCGTCGCCTGGCCCGCGCCGAAGACAACATCAAGGTGCTGACCCTGTGCGGCGGCGTGTCCCTCGGCCCGCAGATCGCCTCCCTCGAGCACGGCGCCCACGTCATCGTCGGCACCCCGGGGCGCATCCAGCAACACCTGCGCAAGGGTTCGCTGGTGCTGGACGGCCTGAACACGCTGATCCTCGACGAAGCCGACCGCATGCTCGACATGGGCTTCTACGACGCCATCGAAGACATCATCAGCAAGACCCCGCCACGCCGCCAGACCCTGCTGTTCTCGGCCACCTACCCGGTGAGCATCAAGCAACTGGCGTCCAAGTTCATGCGCGCGCCGCAACAGGTGAAAGCCGAAGCGTTCCACTCCGATGACCAGATCGAGCAGCGTTTCTACGAGATCTCGCCGGAAGAACGCATGGACGCCGTGACCCGGGTGCTGGCGCATTTCCGCCCGGCGTCGTGCGTGGCGTTCTGCTTTACCAAGCAGCAAGTGCAGGAAACCGTGGATCACCTGACCGCCAAGGGCATTTCCGCGGTCGGCCTGCACGGCGACCTGGAACAGCGCGACCGTGACCAGGTGCTGGCGATGTTCGCCAACCGCAGCACCTCGGTGCTGGTCGCCACCGACGTGGCCGCGCGCGGCCTTGACATCGACGCGCTGGACATGGTGATCAACGTCGAACTGGCCCGCGACTCGGAAATCCATATCCACCGCGTGGGCCGTACCGGCCGCGCCGGTGAGACCGGCATCGCCATCAGCCTGGTGGCGCCGTCCGAAGCGCACCGTGCCCAGGCCATCGAGCAACTGCAGAAGTCGCCGCTGAACTGGGACCAACTGGACAACCTCAAGCCGCAAAGCGGGGGTCCGTTGCTGCCGCAGATGAGCACCCTGTGCATCGCCGCAGGGCGCAAGGACAAAGTGCGTCCAGGCGACATCCTTGGCGCGTTGACCGGTGACGCGGGTATCCCGGGTGCCCAGGTCGGCAAGATCGCGATCTTTGATTTCCAGGCCTTCGTGGCCGTGGAACGCGGCATCGCCAAACAGGCGCTGCAGCGCTTGAACGACGGCAAGATCAAGGGCCGCTCGCTGCGCGTGCGTATCCTGTAAGACCCTCCCCATCCAGGTGGAGACCCCCTGTGGGAGGGGGCTTGCTCCCGATAGCGGTGTATCAGTTGCAGATGCTCTGACTGACACACTGCAATCGGGAGCAAGCCCCCTCCCACAGTGTTGATTGCATTTCAGATCAATATTTTTGTGAGGACATGGCTGTGCGCTCGACCGAAGTTGTGATCATTGGCGCCGGCGCCGCAGGCTTGATGTGCGCACTGACCGCCGCCGGGCGCGGGAGGCAGGTCATGTTGCTGGACCACGCGAACAAGGCCGGCAAAAAGATCCTGATGTCCGGCGGTGGCCGCTGCAACTTCACCAATATGTACACCGAGCCGGCCAACTTCCTCTCGCACAACGCGCACTTCTGCAAGTCCGCCCTGGCGCGCTACACGCAGTGGGATTTCATCGCGCTGGTGGCTAAACACGGTGTGCCGTACCACGAGAAAAAACTCGGCCAGCTGTTCTGCGACAACAAGTCCAGCGACATCCTCGGCATGCTGCTCGACGAATGCATCCAGACCGGTGTGAGCCTGCACCTGGATACCTCTATCGAAACCATCGCCAGGGTCGACAACGGCTATCGGTTGCAGACCACCCTGGGCGAGCTGCACTGCGAGTCACTGGTGATCGCCACTGGCGGCCTGTCGATCCCGACCCTGGGCGCCACCGGCTTTGGCTATCAGGTGGCCAGACAGTTCGGCCACGAACTGCTGCCAACCCGCGCCGGGTTGGTGCCGTTCACCATCACCGACCAGCTCAAGGACCTGTGCGGCGAGCTGTCCGGTACCTCAGTGGATTGCCTGGTCAGCTGCAACGGCCAGAGCTTTCGCGAGAACATCCTGTTCACTCACCGTGGCCTGAGTGGGCCGGCGATTTTACAGATTTCCTCGTACTGGGAATCCGGCGACACGGTGGAGATCAACCTGCTGCCCGACCACGACACCCACACCTGGCTGCAAGCGCAACAGGCCGAGCGCCCCAACAGCGAGCTGAAAACCCTGCTGGGCGAAATCTTCACCAAGAAGATGGCCAACCTGCTGGCGGACACCTGGTTTGCGTCCAAGCCGATGAAGCAGTACACCCATGCCGAAATTGCCGACATCGCCAACAAGTTGGGCAACTGGCAATTGGTGCCGGCGGGGACCGAAGGCTATCGCACCGCCGAGGTGACGCTGGGCGGGGTGGATACGCGAGAAGTCTCGTCCAAGACCATGGAATCCCTGAAAAGCCCGGGCCTGTACTTTATTGGCGAAGTGCTGGACGTGACCGGGCATCTGGGCGGGTTCAACTTCCAGTGGGCCTGGGCGTCGGGTTATGCGGCGGCGCAGTACGCCTGAAGGATGTACTCGATCACATGTGGGAGGGGGCTTGCTCCCTCCCACATTTGGTTGGTGGTGTGCCTGAGAGATATTTTGCCCTCTGATGTGATCACCGCCCTTGCCGTGGCGTCATTACTGGCTCAATTTAGCGACATCGCTCCGGAAGACGCCCGACTTCATGTCATCGACCTCGTTCAAGCACTCCCTGCGGCGCCTGTGGGCGCTGGATAAATTCAGCTACAGCATTCGGGTGTTCATCGCCCTCACCGGCAGCATGGCGCTGTGCTGGTATCAGAATGAAATGGCGCTGTTGATCCCGTTGTTCCTGGGGATCATCGCCAGCGCGCTGGCCGAGACCGACGACAGTTGGCAGGGCCGCCTCAACGCCCTGGCGGTGACACTGGTGTGTTTCAGCATCGCCGCGCTGTCGGTGGAGTTGCTGTTCCCCTACCCCTGGTTTTTCGCCCTCTCGCTCGCCCTGGCGACGTTTTGCCTGACCATGCTCGGCGCGCTGGGCGAACGCTATGGCGCGATTGCTTCGGCCACGTTGATTCTGTCGGTGTACACCATGATCGGCGTGGACCAGCGCGGCGGCGCGGTCACCGACTTCTGGCACGAGCCGGCGCTGCTGGTGGCCGGCGCGGCCTGGTACGGCGTGCTGTCGGTGTTATGGCAGGCGCTGTTTTCCAATCAGCCGGTGCAGCAGAGCCTGGCGCGATTGTTTCGTGAGTTGGGCCGCTATCTCAAACTCAAGTCGTCGCTGTTCGAACCGATCCGTCAGTTGGATGTGGAAGCTCGCCGCCTGGAACTGGCGCAGCAGAATGGCCGGGTGGTTGCCGCGTTGAACGCCGCGAAGGAAATCATCCTGCACCGCGTGGGCAATGGTCGACCGGGCTCGAAGGTCAGTCGTTATCTCAAGCTGTACTTTCTCGCCCAGGACATCCACGAACGCGCCAGTTCGTCCCACTACCCGTATAACGCGCTGGCCGAGGCGTTCTTCCACAGTGACGTGCTGTTCCGCTGCCAGCGCCTGTTGCGTCAGCAGGGCAAGGCCTGCCAGGCGCTCGGCGAGTCGATCCAACTGCGCCAGCCGTTCATCTATGACGACAGTTTCGCCGAGGCCCTCGGCGACCTGAACGCCTCGCTGGAACACCTGCGCCTGCAGAGCAATCCGGCCTGGCGCGGCCTGCTGCGTTCGCTGCGGGCCCTGGCGGCCAACCTGTCGACCCTCGACCGCCTGCTCGGCGACGCCAGCAACCCTGACGCCCTGGCCGACGCCACCGACAGCAACCTGCTGGACCGCGCGCCGCGCAACCTCAGGGAAATGTGGACACGCCTGCGCACCCAGCTCACGCCAACATCGCTGCTGTTTCGGCATGCGTTGCGCCTGTCCCTGGCGCTGACCATCGGCTACGCCACCCTGCATGCCATTCACGCGTCCCAGGGTTACTGGATCATCCTCACCACGCTGTTCGTTTGCCAACCCAACTACGGCGCGACGCGGCGCAAGCTCGGCCAGCGGATCATCGGCACGGCCATCGGCCTCACAGTGGCCTGGGCGCTGTTCGACCTGTTCCCCAGCCCTCTGGTGCAGTCGATGTTCGCCATCGCCGCCGGCCTGGTGTTCTTTATCAACCGCACCACCCGCTACACCCTGGCCACGGCGGCCATCACGCTGATGGTGCTGTTTTGTTTCAACCAGGTGGGCGATGGCTACGGGCTGTTTCTGCCAAGGCTGTTCGATACCTTGCTGGGCAGCCTGATCGCGGGCCTGGCGGTGTTCCTGTTCCTGCCGGACTGGCAGGGGCGGCGCCTGAACAAAGTGCTGGCCAACACCCTGACCTGCAACAGCATCTACCTGCGCCAGATCATGCAGCAATACGCCGCCGGCAAGCGCGACGACCTGGCCTACCGCCTGGCCCGACGCAACGCGCACAACGCCGACGCGGCGCTGTCCACCACCCTGGCCAACATGCTGATGGAGCCGGGGCACTTTCGTAAGGAAGCCGACGTGGGCTTCCGCTTTCTGGTGCTGTCGCACACCTTGCTCAGCTATTTGTCGGGGTTGGGCGCACACCGCGACACGCAACTGCCGCCGCAGATGCGCGAGCAGTTGATCGACGGTGCGGGCGACAGCCTCGCGGCGAGCATCGATGAAATCGCCAGCGGCCTGGCCAACAAACAACCGATTGCGATTCAAAGCGATGCAGAGGAAGCCCTGGCGGCGCAGCTTGAGCAGATGCCGGATGAAATCGATGAAGGGCAGCGACTGGTGCAGACGCAGTTGGCGTTGATTTGCCGGCAGTTGGGGCCGTTGCGCACGTTGGCGGCGCATTTGATCAAGGATACCCGCGCGGCTTGAATCGCTATCGGGAGCAAGCCCCCTCCCACAGTTTGATGTGTGAATACCTTTCAGCTGTGGGAGAGGGCTTGCTCCCGATTGATCCTCAAGAACATTACATCCCGTGCTGTTTCATCAACCGCGCATAACTGCCATCTGCCTTCATCCTGGCAATCTCGCGATCAAACCCGGCCACAATCTGCGCATGCTCGGGGTTCTTCAGGCTCACCAGGATATGCAGACTGTTTTCACTCAATGGCTTGGGCAGAAACTCCACTGCATTGCGCACCCGCGCGGATTCACGCGCCAGGTAAAAGCGCGCCACGTATTCATCCTCCACCGTCAGCCGCACCCGCTCGGCCGCCAACATGCGCACGGCCATGGCGAAGTTGTGCACCGGAATTTTCTGCAACTGCGTGTCGGCATCGAACGCCGTCGAATACGCATAGCCGCGCACTACCGCGATGGGTGCCTCGTGCAGTTGCGCCAGGTTCTCGAACTCGATCGGGTCTTCGCGGCGCTTGATGAATCGCACGCGATTGAGCAGGTACTCGGCGGAAAACTGCCCCAACTGCGTGCGCGCCTCGTCATACCAGGCGTTGATCAGCACGTCATAACGCCCATCGCCCACGCCCTTGAGTGCACGGGCCCAGGGCACCTGCTCGAAGTCACTGGCGTAGCCGGCGCGGGCCAGAGCAGTCGTGACGATATCGGTGGCCAGGCCGCCATTGACCAGCGTGGCATCGGTAAACGGCGGCCACGCATCTGCAGTCAGGCGCAAGCGCTGCGCGTACAGGGGCTGGGCCAGCAACAACACTCCAAATAAAGCAACGGCACGAGAGAATCGCGGCATGCTCAAAATCCTTGGCAGGCAGGCTTTGGCCCTGGCGCAGGGCAATCCTGAGGCTGTAACAGTAGCTCAGATTACACAAACTGACCGGCGGCGCACCCAGACAATGATGGCAAATTGAGGCCATTCACAAAAATAGCTGATTTAGACACGAACGCTCGTCCCGCTTACTATCGGCGCCAGGCACTTATCGGACATCTATCATGACAGTGGATTGGCTCTGCAAGCATCACACCGACCTGGGCAAGGAGCAGCTGTACGCCATCCTGCGGCTGCGTTGCGAGGTGTTCGTCGTTGAGCAGCAGTGCGTTTATCAGGACATCGACGGGCAGGACCTGGACGGTGACACCCATCATCTGATGGCCTGGGAAGGCGATGAACTGGTGGCTTACCTGCGCCTGCTTGACCCAGCACTGCAAGGCGGCGATGTGGTCATCGGCCGGGTGATCGTGGCGCCCTCGGCGCGCGGTACGGGGTTGGGACACCAGATGATGGAGGAAACACTCAGGCAGATTGAGCCTATCTGGCCGGATACGCCGATTTATCTATCGGCCCAGGCGCATCTGCAGGGGTATTACGGGCGGTATGGGTTTGTGGCAGAGGGGGAGCAGTATCTGGAGGATGGGATTCCACATAGGGGTATGCGGCGTGCCTGAGGGCGCTATCGGGAGCAAGCCCCCTCCCATATTTAAAGGTGTTCACACGTCAACATGTGGGAGGGGGCTTGCTCCCGATGGCGTCAGCCCAACCACCGCCAGCTTCAGGGATACCCCAACACCCGCTTGATCGACGCCAGATTTGCCTCGATCCACTGACGGTCTATCGCCCCCCAACTGCGCACCCGATAGCACCCCGCATGGTTGCGGGCGCCGTCTTCCTGCTCGAACTCACACACAATATCCAGATCCGCCAACGCCGCAATCGTGTCCTGGGCGGTGCGGCGCGGCATGCCCGTCAGTTCGGTCAACGCCGGCACGCTGCTGGCCTGCCCGCTGTCGATCAGGTAGGCCACATACAAGCGGCGGTAGAAACTGCTCTTGGTCTTGCTCACGTCCATGGTCGTTCGCCTTGTGCTTAAGTCTTGCCCTGCAAATCGCGCCAGGTGAGGTACACCCGCAGGTCGAATTCCACCTGATGGTAGCCCGGCATCATGTACTCGCAGAGTTTGTAAAACGCTTTGTTGTGGTCCGATTCCTTGAAGTGCGCCAGCTCGTGCACCACGATCATGCGCAGAAATTCCGGCGCCGCTTCCTTGAACAGCGCGGCGATGCGAATCTCTTTCTTGGATTTGAGGTTGCCTCCCTGCACCCGGGAAATCGTGGTGTGCAGGCCCAGAGCGCGGTGCGTGAGATCCAGGCGGTTGTCGAACAGCACCTTGTCGATGGCCGGCGCATTGCGCAGGTGCTCCTGCTTCAAGGCCAGGGCGTACGCATACAGCGCCTTGTCGCTCTGCACGGCGTGGCGCTCGGGGTAGCGTTGCTCGAGGTAGGCGCTCAATTGGTCCCTGGCGATCAATTGGCGAACGTGTTCCTGGAGGGCCGCTGGGTAGGCCTGGAGGTATTTCAGGGTGGTCATTGAGGTCTGCAACAGGCTTGGGATGGGCGCCAGTGTAGCGAATTCAACGTTGCCGAGCGCGTGCCCAGTCAACGACCTCGTCGGCCATCAAGGGCTTTGATGCCCATGCGCCCTGAATGAACCGGCAGCCATTGGCCTTGAGCCAATCGGCCTGCGCCTGGGTATCCACGCCCTCGGCTACCACCAGCACGTCGAAATGCGTGCACAGCTCGATAATGCTGCGGGCCATCGCTGCATCCCGCGCCGAATCCGGCAGCCGGGCGACCAATTGCGGGTCCAGCTTGAGGGTGTCGAACGCCAGGTCGCGCAGATGGGCGAGTGAGCAGTTGCCCAAACCGAAGTCGTCCAAGGCAATCCGTACACCGATGCGGCGCAACAGCTTGAGCTGTTTGATGGATTCTTCGAGGTTGCTCATCAGGCTGTCTTCGCTGATTTCCACCTCCATCTGACGGCCCTGCAACCCATGTCGGTCAAGCACCTGCTGCAACTGGGTCGCCAGGTTGGGCATATTGAACTGACTTGCGCTCAGGCTCACGCTCAGCACCAGTTCACCGTCGAAACAGGTCTGCCAGGCCTGGCGTTGCGCGGCGACTTGCTGGTAAATCCAGGCGCTCAACTGGCTGATCAGCCGCGCTTCTTCCAGCAGCGGCAGAAACAGCCCCGGCGGTACGTCGCCGACGCTGGGATGCTGCCAGCGCAACAGCGCTTCGACGCCGCGCAAACGACCGGCGTCGAGGGACACCTGGGGCTGGTATACCAGGGTGAATTCCTTGTTGTGGATTGCCGTGCGCACGCTGTCTTCCAGCATCAGGCGCGAACGTGCGCGACCGTTCATTTCCTGGTCGTAATAGCGATATTGCTGACGTCCCGCGCGCTTGGCTTCGTACATGGCAATGTCGGCCGCGCGCAGCAGGCCGTTCAGGTCCGAGCCACAATCGGGAAACGTAGCAATGCCGATGCTGACCCCAAGCATCACATCCAAACCATCAACCTGATGACAAACAGACACTCGTTCGATCAGCTTCTCTGAGATCTTTGCCGCCTGCTCCGGGAACTCCAGCTCCAGCAACGCGGTGAACTCATCCCCCCCCATGCGCCCGAGAAGGTCGCACGAACCCAGGCATGCCTTGATCTGCTCGGACACCCAGCGCAGCACCCGGTCACCGGCATCATGGCCCAACGAATCGTTGACCCGCTTGAACCCATCGAGGTCCAGGTAGAGCAGCACCAGCGACGCCTCACTGCGTTCGCCGCGCAGCAGAATGCTGTCCACCGCCTGTTGAAAACCACGACGGTTCAACAGCCCGGTCAACGGGTCGGTCACGGCCTGGAACTCCAGTTGCTGATGCAGGTGACGCACTTCGGACATGTCCAGCACCGTCACCACCATGGCCTTCTGCTCGGCGGGCAGGCGCGCGCAGGACAACGCCACCGGCACCTGCTGGCCTCGGCTGGTACGCAGGATCGCATCGTGCAGGCGCCAGGTTTCGCCGCTGCGGTAACCGGCGTACATCTGCGAATCGAACCAGGCCGGCACATGGGGTTTTTGCAGGAAGCGCAGAAACTCCTGGCCCTGCAGCTCATCGGTGGTGGCGTTGAGCAGACGTGAGATCGCCGGGTTGGCGTACTGAATCACGCCGTCCTCGCCGACCACCAGAATGCCCTCGGCGGCGTTGTCGAGCACCGAGGCGTTGAACGCGCGGGCCAGCTCCAGATCATGGCTCAAACGCTGCAAGGCCCGGCGGTTGCGCTGGTGGTCGAGCAACGCCTGGACTTTGGGCTTGAGGATAAGCGGATCGAAGGGCTTGAACAGGTAGTCGATGGCACCGCTGGCGTAGCCCTCCAGCACGGAGGCCGGCGACTGCGCGTTGGCACTCAGGAAGATGATCGGCGTCATGCAGGTGCGCTGGCTGCCGCGCATCAGGCGAGCGACTTCGAAGCCGTCCATGCCGGGCATCTTCACGTCCAGCAAGACCAGATCGACGTCGTGCTCCAGCAACAGTCCCAGCGCTTGCACACCGGAATCGGCGGTTATCACCTGCCAATCGTCATGCTGCAACAGCGCGCGCATGCTGATGAGGTTTTCCGGGTAATCATCGACCACCAGAAGAACCGAACTGCCATCGCGGTGGTGTGGAGCGCATTCCATGCTACGTCTCTTCCTTAGGAACTGACCCGGTCACTTCCGACAGAAAACCCGGACAAATACTGAGGCCTCACTCTAGCCTTGGAACCTGCAAATCAGAAGTGACGCAGGTGCCATCATTGCGCCAAAGCCGGGGAAGCCGACTAACGGTCGAGCGCTACACCCCACGGGGTACGGGAACATGGCTTTTTGGTATTCCTTTGACGCCAGAAATTTGCCACAAAATAATTAACAACCTGGTGAGTTCCGCCTATAAATAAACTCTGGAGCCCTCGGGCTAAAGCCTTCTCTTTCCTTAAAAGGCCAACACCATGATCGACCTTTCCACCTGGAACCTGAGCATTCCGGTAGGCTCGCCCCCCTCGACCATCGACACCCCCAAGCTGATGAACGGCTTCAAGGACCAGTACTTTCAGGCTGAAGGCAGCAACGTGCAATTCTGGACACCCGTAACCGGCACGCGCACCGACAATGCCATCTACCCCCGCAGCGAACTGCGCGAAACCTACGCCGACGGCCGCCTGCGCAACTGGAACTATCCCGATGCCGACAACTTCCTGCGCGCCACTCTGGAAGTGAACCAGGTGCCCTCCAGCGGCAAGGTCGTGATCGGCCAGATCCATGCCTACGACAGCCAGAAACCGCTGATCAAGCTGGAATACCAGTTCAAGGAAAAAACCCAGAGCGGCAACATTGTCGCCAAAGTGCGCATGCGCCCGGACGACGACGAAAGCCGCGTGATCACCGTCGCCACCAACGTGCCGCTGGACAAGAGCTTTACCTACGTGATCAACCTCAACAAGGCAGGGCTACTCAGCGTGGAGGCTGCCGACGGGCAATGGAACGAGCGCATCGGCGCGGCATGGGGCGCAAAGCCTTTGTACTTCAAGGCGGGGGTGTACGTGCAGGACAACAGCGGCGACAGCAAGGAAGGCGCGCGGGTGAAGTTTGCGAAGTTGGATATAGATCACGAGTGACGCCAGGAAGCAGCCCCGTGAATAGCGGGGCTTCTCAGTCAGATCACATTATTCAACGCACATCAACATGAAGCCCATTGACGAATCACCGGCCGGCTTGTTGTCGCCCACCTTGAGCGTCAAGACGTTAACGTAATTAATCGCCGGAACGCTGCCCAACTTGGCGTGTCCGTAGAAAATGTGATCATTGGAGCTGACATCGGTGACCGAGACCGTACAGAAACGCGGAACCTCCTTAAACGTCCCGGGAACAAATCTGACCTTGTAGTCTGAAAAGTAATCAGGCTGAGCGGTTAACTTAACGTCCTTTATCCACAGAGGCGATTGGGCGGTTATTACGCCCTTTGCATCAACAGACGCGGTGAATACCCGCTCCTTCGCAAAGGCTGCCGTGCCTATTGTCAACAACGCCATCATGACAGCGGCTTTTTTGATATATCCCATCACTAACTCTCCATCATCAAATAGATTCAATGCGCGTTCAAAACACGAACTTAAACTATTCGAGATGAATAAAATCACACCTTGGATGGCGCACATAAAAAATAGAAAATAATCAATGCCTGACGGGATTCACCCTACAAAATATTTAATGTTCAGGCATCTTTCCATGCCTAACGTGAGTATTTTTATTGCGAATCACGGATACGAATTGGCCAGTGTTTTCTGTGACGAAAACGGTCACTTTTCTGCCACATTAAGATTTCAGGGCCCTGAAACCATAGCCATTACCGCACAATGTAGACTCGCAAACAGTGCATCGTCCTGGGGACCCAGTATGACTATTAATTTAAGCTAATACTGGCGCAGCAAAAAAGTTACTTAAGCAGCTCGCCAATACTCGCCTGATGCCATCGCAGTTAGGCTACTCAAAAACTAATCTGGTTACACCCCGTACGGCGGACACTCATTTTTCATGAGTGTCCGTATGCATAAAAAAAGCCCGCATCATGCGGGCTTTTTTTGATACCTAAGGCCTAGTTCACCTTGGCGTTCAACTCACCCTTCAAATACCGCTGATACATGGCTTCCAACGAAATCGGTTTGATCTTCGAAGCGTTACCCGCCGTACCAAAGGCTTCATAGCGAGCGATACATACATCGCGCATCGCGGTCACGGTGGCGCCGAAGAACTTGCGCGGGTCGAACTCGCTCGGGTTGGTGGCCATCAGGCGACGCATTGCGCCGGTGGAGGCCAGGCGCAGGTCGGTGTCGATGT
Source organism: Pseudomonas sp. PvP025 (assembly GCF_017832155.1). Classification (NCBI taxonomy): domain Bacteria; kingdom Pseudomonadati; phylum Pseudomonadota; class Gammaproteobacteria; order Pseudomonadales; family Pseudomonadaceae; genus Pseudomonas; species Pseudomonas sp. PvP025. The sequence continues at coordinate 3,574,433 of NZ_JAFIBJ010000001.1, forward strand.
TGACCTTGCGCACGCCGTGCTTGATGCCTTCGACAATTTCTTCAACCGGCACGCCGTAGGTTTCTTTAATGTCGCCGCCGTACTGGTTGATGATCGCCAGCCACTCCTGCGGCACGGAGGAAGAACCGTGCATCACCAGGTGGGTGTTGGGGATGCGCTTGTGGATTTCCTTGATGCGGTCGATGGCCAATACGTCGCCGGTCGGCGGCTTGGTGAACTTGTAGGCGCCGTGGCTGGTGCCGATGGCGATGGCCAGGGCGTCGACCTGGGTCTTTTTCACGAAATCAGCGGCTTCTTCCGGGTCGGTCAGCATCTGGCTGTGATCCAGTACGCCTTCGGCGCCGATGCCGTCTTCTTCGCCGGCCATGCCGGTTTCAAGCGAACCCAGGCAACCCAGCTCGCCTTCCACCGAAACACCGCAGGCGTGAGCCATGGCCACGGTTTGCTGGGTGACGCGTACGTTGTACTCGTAGTCAGTGGGGGTCTTGCCGTCTTCGCCGAGGGAGCCGTCCATCATGACCGAGCTGAAGCCCAGTTGGATGGAGCGCTGGCACACGTCAGGGCTGGTGCCGTGGTCCTGGTGCATGCACACCGGGATGTGCGGGAATTCTTCGATGGCGGCGAGGATCAGGTGACGCAGGAAAGGCGCACCGGCGTATTTGCGGGCACCGGCCGAAGCCTGGACGATCACGGGGGAGTCGGTCTTGTCAGCGGCTTCCATGATGGCGCGCATCTGCTCAAGGTTGTTGACGTTAAAGGCTGGGACGCCGTAGCCGAACTCGGCTGCGTGGTCCAGCATTTGACGCATGCTGATAAGTGCCATTGTGTTGTCTCTCCCGGTAGAGGGTCGTTAATCGTGCAAGCCTGCCGTAGCGGCGGCTGCTATTCAAGTTATTGCAGATCAAGGGGTTAAGCCTGGCCTGCTGAATCGTTATAGCTGTTGGATTCAGTTGGCTTTGCAGCCCCTTCCGATCAAATCATCGGTGGCGACCCAGTAAACCAGGCCTTCCTCACCCTTGGTATGAAACGCCAATTGGCCGTCGCTATACAGAACACCCGAGGCGGCAACCTCTTGCTTGAGGCGATAAACCTGGTCCGAACCGCCGAGGCGTACATCCACTTCGGAACGGGCCGGGCTGGCAAAGCGCCAGTTGACCTCGGCTTTGCTGTCGCAGGTCCAGGTGGTCCATTTGTCTGCCGGCTCTGGCGCCTTGTTGAACATGTTCATGCTGCTGCAACCGGCCAACAAGGCCAGGGCTGCCAGGGCGAATACGCCTTTCATTACCACTCCTCGAACGACGGCCCAAGGGCCGCCACTGCTGTCGTTTAGTTGATCAGACCCGTCATGGGCAACCCTGTTCCTGACCGTTGGGCGCGGCGTCGTATTGTTCCAGCCGTTCATTGCCGATGCGCTTGTTGATCACCGGCATGGTTTCGGCTTGCCAGTCGGCCTGGTAGCAGCTTTTTTTCGGCGCAGCCCCAGGCTTTTCTGCCTCGGGCGCAACGCTGGGCGTGCTGCCGCAGCCGGCCAACAGGCCCGCTGCGATCACCCATGCCAACGACTTGATCATGGGAATGCTCCTTTTCCGGATCATGGCAGGCCTCAGCCCTTGGCCCGGGTTTCCAGCACTTCAACGGCCGGCAGGACTTTGCCCTCGACGAACTCGAGGAACGCGCCGCCACCGGTAGAAATGTAGGAGATCTGATCAGCAACGCCATATTTATCGATGGCGGCCAGGGTGTCGCCACCGCCGGCGATGGAGAATGCCGAGCTTTCGGCAATCGCCTTGGCCAGCACTTTGGTGCCGTTGCCGAACTGGTCGAACTCGAACACGCCGACCGGGCCATTCCACAGAATGGTCCGGGACGCCTTCAGCAGTTCAGCGAAGTTGGCCGCGGTTTGCGGGCCGATATCCAGAATCATGTCGTCATCGGCCACGTCAGCGATGAGCTTGACGGTGGCTTCGGCGCTTTCAGCGAATTCCTTGGCCACCACCACGTCCACTGGCAGCGGCACGCTGACTTTGGCGGCGATGGCGCGGGCGGTATCCAGCAGGTCCGGTTCGTACAGCGACTTGCCCACCGGGTGGCCAGCGGCGGCGAGGAAGGTGTTGGCAATGCCGCCGCCGACGATCAACTGGTTGCAGATCTGGCTCAGGCTGTTGAGTACGTCCAGCTTGGTGGACACTTTGGAGCCGGCGACGATGGCGGCCATCGGTTGTGCCGGAGCGCCCAGGGCCTTGCCCAGTGCGTCCAGCTCAGCGGCCAGCAACGGGCCAGCCGCGGCAACCTTGGCGAACTTGGCCACGCCGTGGGTCGACCCTTCTGCGCGGTGAGCGGTGCCGAAGGCGTCCATCACAAACACATCACACAGCGCCGCATATTGCCGGGCCAGTTCGTCGCTGTTCTTTTTCTCGCCCTTATTGAAGCGTACGTTTTCGAACAGCACGATATCGCCGGCGTTAACGTCGACACCGTCCAGGTAGTCGGCCACCAGCGGCACGTCACGGCCCAGGGCCTTGCTCAGGTATTGCGCCACCGGCTTGAGGCTGTTTTCAGCCGAGAATTCACCTTCGGTGGGACGACCCAGGTGGGAGCAGACCATCACGGCCGCGCCTTTTTCCAGAGCCAGCTTGATGGTCGGCAGCGAGGCCAGGATTCGCGCATCGCTGGTGACCACACCGTCCTTTACGGGGACGTTGAGGTCTTCGCGAATCAGTACGCGCTTACCTTGCAGATCGAGGTCGGTCATCTTCAACACGGTCATGGGTCGCAGTTCCTGAATTACTGTTGAGGTTGTTGGGGTGAGGCCACTTGCAGGTAGTGCTGGGCAACGTCGAGCATGCGATTGGCAAAGCCCCATTCGTTGTCGAACCAGGCCAGGATATTCACCAGCCGAGGGCCGGAGACGCGGGTCTGGCTGGCGTCGACGATTGCCGAATGCGGGTCGTGGTTGAAATCACAACTGGCGTGGGGCAACTCGGTATAGGCCAGCAGGCCTTTGAGCGGGCCGCGGGTGGCAGCGTCGCGCAGTATCCGATTGACCTCCGCGGCATCGGTGTCGCTGATGCTCTGCAGGGTGATGTCCAGGCAAGACACGTTTACCGTCGGCACCCGTACGGCTTTGGCCTGGATTCGCCCGGCAAGTTCCGGCAGCAATCGCTCGATGCCACGGGCCAGGCCGGTGGACACCGGGATCACCGACTGGAACGCCGAGCGCGTGCGACGCAGGTCTTCATGGTGGTAGGCATCGATCACCGGCTGGTCGTTCATCGCCGAGTGAATGGTGGTGATCGACACGTAATCGATGCCAATCGACCGGTCCAGCAGGCGCAACAGCGGCACGCTGCAATTGGTGGTACAGGACGCGTTGGACACCAGCAACTCGGCGCCGGTCAGGCAGTCCTGGTTAATGCCGTAGACGATGGTGGCGTCGACATCCGCCTCGCTGGCCATCGGCTGGGAAAACAGCACACGCGGCGCGCCGGCGTCGAGAAAACGCTGGCCGTCGGCGCGGGTGTTATAGACACCGGAACATTCCAGCACCAGGTCGACACCCAGTGCCTTCCAGTCGATGCCTTCGGGGGTGGCACTGCGCAATACCTGCACGCAGTTGCCATTGATATGCAGACAGTCGTCTTCAACCCGCACTTCGCCGGGAAAGCGGCCGTGGGTGGAGTCAAAGCGTGTCAGGTATTCGATGCTGGCCATGTCGGCCAGATCGTTGATCGCGACAATCTCGAACCCGGCTGCCGCCCCTCGCTCGAACAGCGCACGCAAGACGCAACGACCAATGCGGCCGTAGCCGTTGAGTGCAACTTTGTAGGGACGCGGTTGGGGCATGGGGTTCTCGATCAACTTGGGTGAAGGGGTGAATGTGCCGCCGCCTTCGCGAGCAAGCCCGCTCCCACATTTTGATCGGGTTCACACAATGGAACTGTGAACCCATTCAAGTGTGGGAGCGGGCTTGCTCGCGAAGAGGCCAGCACAGCCACCTCAATCTACAGCCTTAGTCTTCCAGCAGCTCTTCAGCCTGACCCAGGATGTTTTCCAGAGTGAAACCGAACTCTTCGAACAACGCTGGCGCCGGCGCCGACTCTCCGTAGGTGGTCATGCCGATCACGCGGCCTTCCAGGCCCACGTACTTGTACCAGTAGTCGGCGTGTGCCGCTTCAACGGCGATACGCGCGCTGACCTGCAACGGCAATACCGATTGCTTGTAGCCAGCGTCCTGGGCTTCGAACACGCTGGTGCACGGCATGGACACAACACGTACGTTGCGGCCTTGCGCGGTCAGCTTGTCGTAGGCCTGCACAGTCAGCCCCACTTCGGAACCGGTGGAGATCAGGATCAGCTCTGGCTCACCGATGCAGTCCTTGAGCACGTAGCCGCCACGGCTGATGTCGGCGATCTGTGCGTCGGTACGCACCTGATGCTGCAGGTTCTGACGCGAGAAGATCAGCGCCGAAGGGCCGTCCTTGCGCTCGATGGCATGCTTCCAGGCCACCGCGGATTCCACCGCGTCGGCCGGGCGCCAGCAATCCAGGTTCGGCGTGGTCCGCAGGCTGGTCAGCTGCTCGACCGGCTGGTGCGTCGGGCCGTCTTCGCCCAGACCGATGGAGTCGTGGGTGTACACATGGATCACGCGTTTTTTCATCAGCGCGGCCATGCGCACGGCGTTACGCGCGTATTCCATGAACATCAGGAAGGTCGCGCCGTAAGGCACCAGCCCGCCGTGCAGGGACACGCCGTTCATGATGGCGCTCATGCCGAACTCGCGCACGCCGTAGTACATGTAGTTGCCGCTGGCGTCTTCGGCCGACACGCCTTTGCAGCCTTTCCACAGGGTCAGGTTGGAACCGGCCAGGTCGGCCGAGCCGCCGAGGATCTCGGGCAGCAGCGGACCAAAGGCGTTCAGGGTGTTCTGGCTGGCTTTACGGCTGGCGATGGTCTCGCCCTTGGCCGCAACTTCGGCGATGTAGGCCGAGGCTTTTTCCGAGAAGTCGGCCGGCAGGTCACCGGCCAGACGACGTACCAGTTCGTTGGCCAATTCCGGGAATTCGGCGGAGTAGGCGGCAAAACGCTGGTCCCACTCGGCTTCAGCTGCCAGGCCTTTTTCCCTGGCGTCCCATTCGGCGGCGATATCGGCCGGAATTTCGAACGGGCCGTAGTTCCACTTCAGCGCTTCGCGGGTCAGGGCGATTTCCGCGTCACCCAGCGGGGCACCGTGGCAGTCTTCCTTGCCCTGCTTGTTCGGCGAGCCGAAACCAATGGTGGTTTTGCAGCAGATCAGGGTCGGTTGCACGCTCTTGCGCGCGGTGTCGATGGCGGTCTTGATCTCTTCCGGATCGTGGCCGTCGACGTTGCGTATTACCTGCCAGTTGTAGGCTTCGAAACGCTTCGGTGTGTCATCGGTGAACCAGCCTTCGACTTCGCCGTCGATGGAGATGCCGTTGTCATCGTAGAAGGCAATCAGCTTGCCCAGGCCCAGGGTGCCGGCCAGGGAGGCGACTTCATGGGAAATGCCTTCCATCATGCAGCCATCACCCAGGAACACATAGGTGTGGTGGTCGACGATGTCATGGCCGGGACGGTTGAACTGCGCGCCCAGGACTTTTTCAGCCAGCGCAAAACCCACGGCGTTGGCCAGGCCCTGGCCCAGGGGACCGGTGGTGGTCTCGACGCCCGGGGTGTAGCCGAATTCCGGGTGACCCGGGGTGCGGCTGTGCAGCTGGCGGAAGCTCTTGAGGTCGTCAATGGTGACGTCGTAGCCGGTCAGGTGCAGCAGCGAATAGATCAGCATCGAACCGTGGCCGTTGGACAGCACGAAGCGGTCACGGTCGGCGAAGGAGGGATTGCTCGGGTTGTGCTTCAGGTAATCACGCCAAAGGACCTCGGCGATATCCGCCATGCCCATCGGGGCACCGGGATGGCCGCTGTTGGCTTTTTGCACGGCATCCATGCTGAGGGCACGAATGGCGTTGGCACGCTCACGACGGCTGGGCATCGCTGTTCTCCTGAGGATTCTGAATAGTGAGTGATTAAAAGAAACGCAAAAAAGGACCGGCATTTTCCCTCAGCCACCGCCTGTGGGCAATGACCGATACTCACATGAGGCCGTTTTTCCTGTGGTTGGCGCGCCAATGCCCTGTAGAACCGCGCCACCCGCTCGTCCAGAAGATAGAGCGGCTGCTTATAACCGCCACTTATCGTTCAATATCAAAACTTTTTGATATTGGCCTTGCGATGACTCCACCCCGTCACTAGACTGCTGGCCTTATGAACCTGACCGTGCCTTCCCTGCGTCCCGACGATAGCGATGAGCTGGCCGCCCTGTGCAAGGCCGCCGGTGACCCGTTGCGCCTGAACGTACTGCGCGCGCTGGCCAACGATTCGTTTGGCGTATTGGAGCTGTCGCGGATCTTCGCCATCGGTCAGTCCGGCATGAGCCACCATCTGAAGGTACTGGCTCAGGCCGACCTGGTGGCCACCCGCCGCGAAGGCAACGCCATTTTTTACCGGCGCGCCCTGCCCCACACCGAGTTGCTCGGCGGCAAACTGCACGGCGCCCTGCTCGAAGAAGTCGACAACCTGAGCCTGCCCGGCGACGTGCAGACACGCATCAGCGAGGTGCACGGGCAACGCGCAGCCGCCAGCCAGGATTTTTTCTCACGGGTGGCCGAGAAGTTTCGCGCCCAGCAGGACTTGATTGCCGGCCTGCCTCAGTACCGCGAAAGCGTATTGGCGCTGCTCGACAAGTTAAGCTTCAGTAACAAGGCCACCGCACTGGAAGTAGGCCCCGGCGACGGCGGTTTCCTGCCGGACCTGGCACGGCGTTTTGTGCAGGTTACGGCGCTGGACAACAGCCCGGCGATGCTGGAGCTGGCCCGCCAGTTGTGTGAGCGCGAGGCGCTGGGCAATGTCACCCTGCAACTGGCTGATGCGTTGAGCGACACGCCCTTGCAGGCCGACTGCGTGGTGCTGAACATGGTCCTGCACCATTTCGCCGCCCCGGCAGACGCCCTCAAACAAATGGCCGGGTTGCTGCACCCCGGCGGTAGCCTGCTGGTTACGGATTTATGCAGCCACAACCAGAATTGGGCCAGGGAGGCCTGCGGTGATCTCTGGTTGGGTTTTGAACAGGACGATCTGGCCCGTTGGGCCACCGCTGCGGGACTCGTTCCCGGGGAAAGCCTCTATGTAGGTTTACGTAATGGTTTCCAGATCCAGGTCCGCCACTTTCAGCGACCGGCTGGCGACACTCACCATCGGTAAATATCAGGAAATCATCGAGATGAGCGAATACTCCCTTTTCACCTCCGAGTCCGTGTCTGAAGGGCATCCGGACAAAATCGCCGACCAGATTTCCGATGCGGTGCTGGACGCCATCATTGCTGAAGACAAATTCGCCCGTGTGGCGTGCGAGACGCTGGTGAAAACCGGTGTAGCGATCATCGCCGGTGAAGTGACCACTACCGCCTGGGTCGATCTGGAGCAGATCGTTCGTGACGTGATCACCGACATTGGCTACAACAGCTCCGACGTCGGCTTCGACGGCGCGACCTGCGGCGTGATGAACATCATCGGCAAGCAGTCCCCGGACATCAACCAGGGTGTGGACCGCGCCAAGCCGGAAGACCAGGGCGCCGGCGACCAGGGCCTGATGTTCGGCTACGCCAGCAATGAAACCGACGTGCTGATGCCGGCACCGATCACCTTCTCGCACCAGTTGGTGCAGCGTCAGGCCGAAGCCCGCAAAACCGGCCTGCTGCCGTGGCTGCGTCCGGACGCCAAGTCCCAGGTGACCTGCCGTTACGAAGGCGGCAAAGTCGTGGGTATCGACGCCGTTGTACTGTCGACCCAGCACAATCCGGACGTTTCCTACGCCGACCTGCGCGAAGGCGTGATGGAGCTGATCGTCAAACACGTGCTGCCGGCCGAGTTGCTGAGCAAGGACACCCAGTTCCACATCAACCCGACAGGCCAGTTCATCATCGGTGGCCCGGTGGGTGACTGCGGCCTCACCGGTCGCAAGATCATCGTCGACAGCTACGGCGGCATGGCCCGTCACGGCGGCGGCGCGTTCTCGGGTAAAGACCCGTCCAAGGTTGACCGTTCGGCGGCCTACGCCGGTCGTTATGTGGCCAAGAACATCGTGGCCGCCGGCCTTGCAGAGCGCTGCGAGATTCAGGTTTCCTACGCTATCGGCGTGGCCCAGCCTACGTCGATCTCGCTGAATACCTTCGGCACCGGCAAGATCAGCGACGACAAGATCGTCAAGCTGGTGCGTGAGATCTTTGACCTGCGCCCGTACGCAATCACCACCATGCTCGACCTGCTGCACCCGATGTACCAGGAAACCGCAGCCTACGGGCACTTCGGTCGTACGCCTGCGCAGAAAACCGTCGGCGACGACACCTTCACTACCTTCACCTGGGAAAAAACCGACCGCGCCAACGACCTGCGCACCGCCGCCGGCCTGTAACTTCGGCAAGCGGAAATACCCGGTAAAAAGCCCCGCCCTGTCGGGGCTTTTTTGTGCCCGCGGGAATCATTTAGGCTGAGGACCCTTTTCGAGCAAGGATGCTCATGATGCGTCTGGTGATTGTTCTCTTACTTTGTACCCTGGCCTGTCGAACATGGGCCGAAGACTGCCCCCCACAAGCGCAAACTCAGGTTGGCACCCTGGCCGAACAGATCCGATTGTGGGACGACAGCTACCACCGCCTCGGCCAGTCGCCCGTCAGCGATGAGCTCTATGACCAGGCCCGCCAGCGTTTGGCCAACTGGCGCCAGTGTTTCCCCCGGACCACGGCGGTGGCTGACCAGCCATTGGCCAGCGCGCGGGGCACGTTGCGCCATCCGGTCGCCCATACCGGCCTGGAAAAGCTCGCCGACGAAGCGGCCGTCGCCGCCTGGCTGGGCAACCGGCATGACGTGTGGGTCCAGCCCAAAGTCGACGGCGTCGCCGTCACGCTGCGGTACCGCAAAGGCCGCCTGACGCAGGTGATCAGCCGCGGCGACGGCCAGCTCGGCCAGGACTGGTCGGCGTCTGCGCGCAGGATTCCCGGCGTCGTCCAGCAACTGCCGGAGCCCCTCGACCTGCTGCTGCAAGGCGAACTCTACTGGCGTCTCGACGACCACGTGCAATCGGCGCAGGGCGGGCTCAACAATCGCGGCAAGGTGGCCGGCCTGATGAACCGCCGCCAGTTGAGCAACGCCGAGGCCGCCGGTATCGGCCTGTTCGTCTGGGCCTGGCCGGAAGGCCCGGCATCCTTCGTCGAACGCCTGGCCAGCCTTGAGCGGTGGGGCTTCGGGGATACCCGGCGCTACAGCCAGCCCGTCCGGAACATCACCGACGCCGCATACTGGCGCGTCTATTGGTACAACCAGCCCCTGCCCTTCGCCAGCGACGGCGTGGTGCTGCACCAGGCGCAGCGCGCACCCGCCGAGCGCTGGAAAGCCCGCCCGCCCTACTGGGCGGCCGCCTGGAAATACCCGGCAGCCAAAGCCCTGGCGCTGGTGCGTGACGTCCAGTTCAAGATCGGGCGCACCGGGCGCATCACACCCATACTGGAACTGGAGCCGGTGCGGCTGGACGACCGGCAGATCAGTCGGGTGAGTGCCGGCTCGCTGAGGCGCTGGCAGGCCATGGACATCCGCCCTGGCGACCAGGTGTCGATCACCCTGGCCGGGCAGATCATCCCGCACCTGGACCAGGTCATCCTGCGCAGCACCCACAGGGAGGACCTGGCCGTACCCGACCCGCGTCACTATCACGCCTTGAGTTGCTGGAAACTGGATCCGGGGTGCGATGAGCAGTTGCTCGCACGCCTGACCTGGCTGAGTGGCAGCCAGGGGCTCGCACTGCCGCATATGGGCCGCGAAACCTGGAGCCTGTTGATCGAGGCCGGCCTGATCGCAAGCCTGCTCGATTGGTTGACCCTGGAAGCGACAGAGCTTGCTAACATTGACGGCTTCGGTGATCGCAGCCGCGCGCGGGTAATTGACAGCCTGCGCAGCGCCCGGCAACGGCCGTTCGCACAATGGCTCAAAGCCTTGGGTGTACCGCCTGCGGCACGCAACAATCTGGACGGCGACTGGCAGACGCTGGTCGCCAGAGACCACCAGGCCTGGCTCGCCATCGATGGCATCGGCCCGGGTCGCGCGGCGCAACTGAGCGCTTTTTTTCGCGATCCGCACGTGCTGAGCCTGGCCGAAACACTACGCGTGGCCGGTATAGACGGGTTTTGAACCGTGCCCGGCCCCTTCGATTGCGACCCTGGAGTAACCCATGAAATTTCTAGCCCCTTTCGCGCTGTTTACCGTCGCCAGTTTCATGACCATGCCGCTACTGGCCGCTGAAGAAGCCGACCCACTCACCGGCTGCGCCGCCAAGCGCCAGGCCATCAGCACCCAGATCGAGCAGGCCAGGGCCCAGGGTAACGGCGCACAACAGGCTGGCCTGGAAAAAGCCTTGAGTGAAGTCACCGCCAACTGCACCGACGCATCCCTGAAAAAGGAGCGTGAAAACAAGGTGCTCGACGCCAAGCACGAAGTCAGCCGCCGTCAGGCCGACCTCGACAAGGCGATGAAAAAGGGTGACGCCGACAAGATCAACAAGCGCAAGGACAAGCTCGCCGAGTCGCGCAAAGAGTTGCAGGACGCGGTGGAAGAGCTCGACCAATAACGGCCGCCAGTGATCGCAAAATTGTTTTCAGGAAGTGCATGCATGAATGTCACCGTTAAACCCTGGGGCCGCCGCCTGGCGTGGGCCCTACCGATGATCGCGCTGCTGGCCGGCTGCGACATGGGCAAAGACACCGGCAACGTCGCCGTTGAACCGCAGCCTGCCAAGCCCCATGCCATCGCCACGTATGTCGGCGCGCCGTGGGAAGCCTTGCCGGCCGTGTCCGACAGCGACCTGCTGGCCGGGTTCGAGTCCTGGCGCAGCGCCTGCCAACGCCTCAAGGCCGACCCGGTATGGGGCACTACCTGCGCCGCAGCGGCCAGCGTGCCCACCGATGCCGTGGCAGTACGCGGTTTTCTCAAGGAGCGTCTGGACGTGTTCGGCCTGCGCTCGGCGGACGACAGCGCGAACGGCTTGATCACCGGCTATTACGAGCCGGTCTACCCCGGCAGCCTGACCGAAACCGCCAGCGCCCACGTGCCGGTGTACGGCGTGCCGGACGACCTGATCATCGTCAATCTGGAGAGCATCTACCCCGAACTCAAGGGCAAACGCCTGCGTGGGCGCCTCGAAGGCCGCGTGCTCAAGCCCTATGACGATGCAGCCACCGTCAACAGCCAGGGCTCCACGGCCAAGCCGATTGCCTGGCTGACCAACCCCATGGACCTGCAATTCCTGCAGATCCAGGGCTCCGGCCGTATTCAACTGGCCGATGGGCGCCAACTGCGCGTCGGCTATGGTGACCAGAACGGCTACCCCTACCGTCCCATTGGCCGTTGGCTGGTGGAGCAGGGCGAGCTGAAAAAAGAAGACGTGACCATGGGCGCCATCAGCGCCTGGGCCAAGGCCAACCCGCAACGCATACCCGAACTGCTGGCGAGCAATCCCAGCTACGTCTTCTTCAGCGCCCGCCCCGACAGCAACGAAGGCCCACGCGGCTCGCTCAATGTGCCCCTGACCGCCGGCTACAGCGTGGCGGTGGACCGCAAGGTCATCCCGCTGGGCAGTCTGCTGTGGCTGTCGACCACCAAACCGGACGGCTCACCCATCGCCCGACCGGTGGCCGCGCAGGACACCGGTGGCGCGATCACCGGCGAAGTGCGTGCAGACCTGTTCTGGGGCACCGGCGAGGCGGCGGGTGAACTGGCAGGAAACATGAAGCAGCAGGGACAAATCTGGATGCTCTGGCCCAAAGGCGTAGCGTTGCCGCATGTAACGGATGCGCCGACCGGGACCTGACAACGCTATCGCCCAGCAAACTGAGGCTTGTGGAGAGCGGGTCTGTGGGGCAAGCCCTAATGCCGTTCAGTTAAGCGCAGATTCCCTGTGGCGAGCAGGCTTGTCCTGCGCTGGGCTGCGCAGCAGCCCCAAAGCCAGGCGCTGAGCCGCATCAGGTACACGGCGTTTTGCTCGATTGGGGGGCGCTTCGCACCCCAACGCGGGGCAAGCCCGCTCGCCACAGATCAGCCCCGCTAACACAGGCAGGTTTGCATCAGGCTTCAGATCGAGACGAAGAAGAAACTCGCGATCAGCGCCATACCCACCACCCACACCAGCGAACGCAGCATCGCCCAGTCCGCCAGGTAGCAAATGATGTACAGCAGACGACTGGTGATAAACAGCACCGCCAGCACATTGATGGTCACCAGTTCGGCCGTGCCGGCCAGGTGCGCGATGATCACCGCCGCAGCGAACGCCGGAGTCACTTCAAAGCTGTTGAGTTGCGCACTGTGGGCGCGCTTGGCAAACCCATCGAGGGTTTCCAGGTAGGCGCGGGGGTCGTGGTTCTGCCGTGGGCCAAACTTGCCGCCGCTGAACTTGGCCACCCCCGTGCACAGGTAAGGCAGGAAAATTGCGATCAATACACACCAGAAAGCTACCGTCATCACTGAATTCCTTTTGTCGTTTTATGCAGCAATTAGAGTTCTAGCACTAAAAACGCCCAATCGCACCTAACCGCTTAGGTGCCATGGCACACACAAAGGTTCTATCGCGCTTTCGCCACCACGGCCTGCAACATCATGTTGATATTGCTGTCCATGCCCCATCAATCAATTTGCCTGTCTTCCAAGGACCCCGGATGCTTGAACTTGTCGCCGCCTTCATTTGCCTCACCACCCTGCTCACCTATGTGAACTACCGGTTTATCGGCCTGCCGCCCACCATCGGCGTGATGGTCACTGCGCTGCTGTTTTCCCTGATTCTGCAAGGCCTGAGCTTTCTCGGTTTTCCTGGCCTGGAGGAACGCATCCAGCAGCTCATCGGCCAGATCGACTTCGGCGACCTGCTGATGAACTGGATGCTCTCGTTCCTGCTGTTCGCCGGCGCCCTGCACGTCAACCTCAACGACCTGCGCAGCTACCGCTGGCCCATCGGCCTGCTGGCGACCTTCGGTGTGCTGATCGCCACCGTGGTGATCGGCAGTCTGGCGTATTACATTTTTGCCCTGTTCGGCTGGCACGTCAGCTTCCTGTACTGCCTGCTCTTCGGCGCGTTGATTTCGCCCACCGACCCGATTGCGGTGTTGGGCGTTCTGCGTACCGCCAACGCCTCGAAACCGCTGAAGACCACCATCGTCGGCGAGTCGTTGTTCAACGACGGCACGGCGGTGGTGGTGTTTACCGTGCTGCTGGGCATCGCGCAGTTGGGAGAAACCCCAACAGTCGGCGCCACCGCGATGCTGTTCGCCCATGAGGCGATTGGCGGCGTGGTGTTCGGCGGGCTGATCGGCTACCTCGTGTACCTGATGATCAAGAGCATCGAGCAGCACCAGATCGAAGTGATGCTGACCCTGGCGCTGGTGATCGGTGGCTCGGCGATGGCGTCCGAATTGCACGTCAGCGCGCCGATTGCGATGGTGGTGGCCGGCCTGATCATCGGCAACCTGGGGCGCAAACTGGCCATGAACGACATGACCCGGCGCTACCTGGACGGCTTCTGGGAATTGCTCGACGACATGCTCAACGCACTGCTGTTTGCGCTGATCGGTATGGAGCTGCTGCTGTTGCCGTTCAACTGGCTGCACGTATTTGCGGCCAGTTTGCTGGCGGTGGCCATCCTGCTCTCGCGCCTGCTCACCGTGGCGCCGGCAATTCTGCTGCTGCGGCGCTGGCGCACGGTGCCACGCGGCACCATTCGCATCCTCACCTGGGGCGGTCTGCGCGGCGGCGTTTCGGTGGCATTGGCCCTGGCGTTGCCGTTGGGCCCGGAGCGCGACCTGCTGCTGAGCATCACCTATATCGTGGTGCTGTCGTCGATCCTGTTGCAGGGTTTGAGCATCGGCAAACTGGTCAAGCGCGTGACCCGGGGCGAACCCGAGGCCACGCCCGACGCTCACTGATCCTTCTTGACCTGCTGCGGATGCCTGGGGTCCGCAGCCTGTTTGCCGGGCAGGCTGCCTTCGCTGCGGATCTGCGCATGGCTGATCAAGGCAAAGATAAAACTGCCGCCGATGATATTGCCGGCCAGCGTCGGCCCGGCGAACACCAGCCAGAAGTCGTGCCACGACAGCTCACCGGCGAACACCAGGTAGGACACCTCCGCCGAGCCGACGACGATGTGGGTGAAGTCACCCAGCGCCATCAGGTAGGTGATGAGGATGATGATCCACATCTTGGCGCTTTCCATCGACGGGATCATCCACACCATGGTGGCGATCATCCAGCCCGAGACGATGCCCTTGGCAAACATCTGGCCGGCGTCGTTTTCCATGATCTTGCGGCCAATTTCGAGGAAGGCCATGTCGGTCTTGGCGTCGAAGATCGGCAGGTGCAACATCACGTAGGCCACCAGCAAGGTGCCGCACAGGTTGCCCACCAGCACCACCGACCACAGGCGCAACAGCCGACCGACATTGGCCAGCGTCGGCTTGCTCATCACTGGCAGCACGGCGGTCAGGGTGTTTTCGGTAAAGAGTTGCTGGCGCGCGAGGATCACCGCCAGGAAGCCTGCGCAATAACCGAAGCTGGCGATGACCTTAAAGGCCTCACCATCCGGCAGGCGTGAGTTGAGCAACCCCATGGCCATCAGCGACAGCCCCATGGTCAACCCGGCAGCCAGTGCCGACCACCAGAGTGCGGCGACATTGCGCTCCAGTTCCTGATCGCCCTGGGTGCGGATGATCTCGTGCAGTACCGCCGCGCGGGGCGGCTGGTTCTCGTCTACGTCCTGCTGCTCTTCCTGCGACAGGTTGGGAGTCTTGCCGTCTGCTTGCGTGGCCATGGTGATACCTGAACGGGGGGGCGATGTTCAGGTACGACCTATGGCCAATCAATAGCGTTCACTGGCCCCGGCAGTATTATTCGCTGAGGCCGTCTTCCTGGAACTGGTCCTTCACGTACTTGATCTCGGTACGCCCGTGGGGCGCGGGCAAACCGTCCTCACCGAGGTTCACGAAGACCATTTTCTCGACGGTCAGGATGCTCTTGCGGGTGATCTTGTTGCGCACCTCACAGGTGAGCGTGATGGAGGTGCGGCCGAACTCGGTGGCGGTGATGCCCAGCTCGATGATGTCGCCCTGGCGCGAGGCGCTGACGAAGTTGATTTCGGAGATATATTTGGTAACGACGCGCTGGTTGCCCAGTTGGACAATCGCGTAGATTGCCGCTTCTTCGTCGATCCAGCGCAACAGGCTGCCGCCGAACAGGGTGCCGTTGGGGTTGAGGTCTTCGGGTTTAACCCATTTGCGGGTGTGGAAGTTCATGGTCACTCCAAAGCGTCTGGCCAAATGATGGGCAGCATCATGGCAGAGCCCGCGTCCAAGCTCTATGCACCAGTGCCTATCGCGCCCATGAGCGATCTGCATGCCGCCGACGGAAAGGCTTGGGAAGTGCCACGTACACCGCTATAATCCCCACCGATTCAAAACGGTCATCTCACCTTGATACCGTTCTCCCGCCACCTGTCCGAGGGGCGCTGCAGCAGGTTCACCCTGTCAGGCTCGGATGGGGCGTTGCCCGGCCTGGTTTCACGGCTGGATACTAAACGCACAACGGCGCCCATTCGCACACTACGAATGGAGGCTCTCTATGAGCGCTGTAATCACGCCTGCAGAATTCAACGACTACAAAGTCGCCGACATGTCCCTCGCCGCCTGGGGCCGTCGCGAAACCTTTATCGCCGAATCCGAAATGCCTGCCCTGATGGGCCTGCGTCGCAAGTACGCCGCTGAGCAGCCGCTCAAGGGCGCGAAGATTCTCGGCTGCATCCACATGACCATCCAGACCGCCGTGCTGATCGAAACCCTGGTTGCCCTCGGTGCCGAAGTGCGTTGGTCATCCTGCAACATTTTCTCGACTCAGGACCAGGCTGCCGCTGCCATCGCCGCCGCCGGCATCCCGGTATTTGCCTGGAAAGGCGAGACCGAAGAAGAGTACGAGTGGTGCCTGGAGCAGACCATCCTCAAGGATGGCGCGCCATGGGATGCCAACATGATCCTCGACGACGGCGGCGACCTGACCGAGTTGCTGCACAAGAAGTACCCGGCCATCCTCGACCGCGTCCACGGCGTGACCGAAGAAACCACTACCGGCGTGCATCGCCTGCTGGACATGCTGGCCAAGGGCGAGCTGAAAATCCCGGCCATCAACGTCAATGACTCGGTGACCAAGAGCAAGAACGATAACAAGTACGGCTGCCGTCACAGCCTCAACGATGCCATCAAGCGCGGCACCGACCACCTGCTGTCGGGCAAGCAGGCCCTGGTGATCGGCTACGGTGACGTGGGCAAGGGTTCGTCCCAGTCCCTGCGTCAGGAAGGCATGATCGTCAAGGTTTCCGAAGTCGATCCAATCTGCGCCATGCAAGCCTGCATGGACGGTTTCGAAGTGGTTTCGCCGTTCATCGATGGCGTCAATGACGGCACCGAAGCCAGCATCGACAAGGCCCTGCTGGGCAAGATCGACCTGATCGTGACCACCACCGGCAACGTGAATGTGTGTGACGCGAACATGCTCAAGGCCCTGAAAAAGCGCGCCGTGGTGTGCAACATCGGTCACTTCGACAACGAGATCGACACCGCTTTCATGCGCAAGAACTGGGCATGGGAAGAAGTGAAGCCGCAGGTGCACAAGGTTCACCGCACCGGCGCTGGCGCTTTCGATCCACAGAACGACGACTACCTGATCTTGCTGGCCGAAGGCCGTCTGGTAAACCTGG
The DNA here is from genome assembly GCF_017832155.1 of Pseudomonas sp. PvP025. Taxonomy (NCBI): domain Bacteria; kingdom Pseudomonadati; phylum Pseudomonadota; class Gammaproteobacteria; order Pseudomonadales; family Pseudomonadaceae; genus Pseudomonas; species Pseudomonas sp. PvP025. The sequence continues at coordinate 3,591,279 of NZ_JAFIBJ010000001.1, forward strand.
GTAACGCCACTGGCCACCCAAGCCGCATCATGGATGGCTCGTTCGCCAACCAGGTACTGGCGCAGATTTTCCTGTTCGAACAGAAGTACGCCGACCTGTCGCCCGCCCAGAAAGCCGAGCGTCTGACCGTGGAAGTACTGCCGAAGAAACTCGACGAAGAAGTGGCCCTGGAAATGGTCCGCGGCTTCGGCGGCGTGGTGACCCAACTGACCAAAACCCAGGCCGACTACATCGGCGTGACGGTTGAAGGCCCGTTCAAGCCGCACGCTTACCGGTACTGACAGCAGCAGCAAGCTTTTAGCTACAAGCGGCAAGTAAAGGCGCTTGCGGCGAGGGCTTGCTACTTCCTTACTCTTTAAGCAGCCATGAGCGGTGAGCTTCAAGCGACAAGAACAGGCGCACCGCCCCTCTTGCAACTTGAAGCTTGCAACTTGCAGCTGGAGCCCTCCCCCATGTCCCAAGACCGTCGCTACAGCTTCGAGTTCTTCCCGACGAAGACCGATGCTGGGCATGAAAAATTGATGGCGACTGCCAAGCAGTTGGCCAGCTTCAACCCCGACTTCTTCTCCTGCACCTACGGCGCCGGCGGTTCGACCCGCGATCGCACGATCAACACCGTGTTGCAGCTGGAAAGTGAAATCAAGGTTCCCGCCGCACCGCACTTGTCGTGCGTGGGCGACAGCAAGGCCGACCTGCGCAGCCTGCTGACCCAATACAAAGCCGCCGGCATCAAGCGCATCGTCGCCTTGCGTGGCGACCTGCCGTCCGGCATGGGCATGGCCAGCGGCGAGCTGCGCTACGCCAATGAGCTGGTGAGCTTCATTCGCGAGGAAAGCGGCGATCACTTCCACATCGAAGTGGCGGCTTACCCGGAAATGCATCCCCAGGCGCGCAACTTCGAAGACGATCTGCAGAATTTCGTGCGCAAGGCCAACGCCGGCGCCGACAGCGCGATCACCCAGTACTTCTTCAACGCCGACAGCTACTTCTACTTTGTCGAGCGTGTTCAAGCCATGGGCGTGAACATCCCGATCGTCCCGGGCATCATGCCGATCACCAACTACAGCAAGCTGGCGCGTTTTTCCGACGCCTGCGGGGCCGAGATCCCACGCTGGGTGCGCAAGCAACTGGAAGCCTACGGCGACGACGTCAAGAGCATCCAGGCGTTCGGCGAGCAGGTCATCACCCAGATGTGTGAACAGTTGTTGCAAGGTGGCGCGCCAGGGTTGCACTTCTATACCCTGAACCAGACCGAGCCCAGCCTGGCCATCTGGAACAACCTCAAGCTGCCGCGCTGAAGGTTGCCCGACCGTGCCAAGGCCCTCGTCTTTACGAGGGCCTTTGACGTTTTACCTGCCCACGGAACCCCGTCGTCCATGAATACAGCGTCCCCGTCTTCCCGCCCGCAACTGGTGTACCTGGTCTTCGGCTCCGAGACCTACCACCAGGAAGCCGTCTTCAGCATCGCCAGCGCGCTGGCGTTTCTGCAGGCCACCCCGGACGCCGTGGATATCCAGGTATTCAGCGACAACCCCGAGCCCTATCGCCTGCTGCCGGTGCGCGTGCGTGCGCTGGACGACGCCACGCGCAAACGCTGGAGCGAGCCTCACGGCTACCACTTTCGCACCAAGCACGTGGCATTGCGCCAGGTGCTCGAAGAGTCGCCGGTGGCGATGCTGATCGACACCGACACCTTCTTCCACCATTCGCCCCTGGCCCTGTTCGAACGCGTGCAGCCCGGCACCCTGCTGTGCAACGCCTTCTACACCCGATACGGCGACAACCACGAAAGCATTCTCTACACCGCCCTGCACCAGCGTCTGCTGGAGATGGGCGTGGCGGACGATGACATGATGACCCTCAACTCCGGGGTCATGGGCCTGACCCGGCAGGACGCGGCGGTGCTGGATCGCTCGATTGAACTGATGGACGAGCTGTTCCCCCACGCCCAGGGCGCCTACACCCTGGAAGAGTTTTGCCTGTCGATTGCCGCCTACCGCACCGTGAATGTGCGCGAGTGCCCCGACCTCATCCACCATTACTGGAGCCGCAAACAACTGTTCCGGGCCAAGGTCAAGGCGTGGATTGCCAAGCACGCAGCGGCGCCCACCAGTGCCCAGGCGCTGGCCGACACGCGCCAGGTGTCCGCCCACCTGCCACGCCCGCCACGCCTGCAACGCCTGATGTACAAGTTGATCACGCTGGCGCTGCCCAAGCATCAGCAACAGTTCATCCGCGAAATTCTCTACGGTTGCTACGAACACGAGAATGAATTCGACCAGGCGTGTGGCCCGGTTTGGTGGGACAAGGCGCGGCAGAATCAGGAAGAGCGCCAGAAACGCCCGATTGATGCCCACCAGCTTGAACACTGGTTCGCCAACCCTGTGGTGCGCCTGATTCTGGGCGAGCGGCGTTCGGCAATTTATCAACATCTGATGACGACACCCGGCAAATAGCCCTCGCCGCAAATGCCCGTGCCAGCGCTTTTCTTTAGCGCTGGAGCATCGTAACCTCAGGCCATGCCTGTCCTTTTCAAGCTGTTGAGCGCTGCCCTTCTTACTTGCCTGAGCCTGGCCGCTTACGGCGAGACACTGCGCATTGTCACCGAGCCCTGGGCGCCCTATGTGTACGACGACAAGGGCACCATGCGCGGGCTCGACTACGAAACCACGGTGATTGTGTTCGAGCGCCTGGGCGTGGAAGTGCAGTGGCAATTCCTGCCGTGGAAGCGCTGCCTGGCGATGCTCGAGCAGGGCCACGCCGACGGCGTGCTGGATATTTTTCGCAATCATGAGCGCGACGCCCAACTGCTCTACCCCAGCGAACCGCTGTCGACCGTGGAGTTCGTGTTGTTCTATGCCAACGACCGCCCGCACCCGGCCAACTCCCTGAATGATCTCGCGGGGCTGACGGTGGGTACGTCGCCGGGTTATCTCTACGCGGACAGCTTCAACGACGCCCCGCAGTTCAACCGCGAGCCCGCCGCGAGCCATGAAGCCAACTTCGGCAAACTGCTGCTCGGGCGCATCGACCTGGCAATCACCGACCGTCGCGTAGGACAACACCTGATCAAGAATCTTGCGTTGCAGGACAAGGTCAGCCAGGCACCGCTGGTGGTCAACCGCCAGCCACAGTTTCTCGCCGTGCGCCGTGGCGCGGGCATGGACCTGCTGGTACAGCGCTTCGCCGCCGAGCTCAAACGCTTCAAACAGGAGCCCGCCTACGCCGCCCTGAGCGCCAAATATGCCGGAGTTCAGGCTATTTCGGCAGCGCAAGGCACCGTTGAGCAGCAGGAAAGCGGCGTAAAGTGATTGCTCTGTTATACTCCGGCCTTCCCGCCAGGCTTACGCCCGGCCGCTGAGGTCTTGAAAAAGGCACCCAACCCCGCTACAGCGCAGCTTTGCAGCCCGCGCGAGCCGGTGGAGTGCCCGCCAGACGCAGCAGGACCGGACGGGATTACGCTCCCCTAAGCGCCATTCACGCCCGGCAAGATTATCCCTTTGGGCCAAGCCCTAACTAAAACAGGATTACTCATGTCCTTTGCTTCCCTCGGTCTCTCCGAGGCTTTAGTCCGCGCCATCGAGGCAGCGGGCTATACCGAGCCTACTCCGGTGCAACAGCGGGCCATTCCCGCCGTGTTGCAAGGTCGCGACCTGATGGTTGCGGCGCAGACAGGTACTGGTAAAACCGGCGGTTTCGCCCTCCCGATTCTGGAGCGGTTGTTCCCCAACGGTCACCCGGACAAATCCCAGCGTCACGGCCCGCGCCAACCGCGCGTACTGGTCCTGACCCCCACCCGCGAACTCGCCGCCCAGGTGCACGACAGCTTCAAGCTGTATGCCCGCGACCTGAAGTTCGTCAGCGCCTGCATCTTCGGCGGCGTCGGCATGAACCCGCAGGTTCAGGCCATGTCCCGTGGCGTTGACGTGCTGGTTGCCTGCCCGGGTCGCTTGCTCGACCTGTGCGGCCAAGGCAGCGTCGACCTGTCCCACGTGGAAATCCTCGTGCTGGACGAAGCCGACCGCATGCTCGACATGGGCTTTGTCCATGACGTGAAAAAGGTCCTCGCCCGCCTGCCGGCCAAACGTCAGAACCTGCTGTTCTCGGCGACGTTCTCCAACGACATCACCGCCCTGGCCGGCAAGCTGCTGCACAACCCGGAACGCATCGAAGTCACGCCGCCCAACACCACGGTCGAGCGTATCGAGCAACGCGTCTTCCGCCTGGCCGCCAGCCACAAGCGCTCGCTGCTGGCGCACCTGATCACCCACGGCGCGTGGGAACAGGTGCTGGTGTTCACCCGCACCAAGCATGGCGCCAACCGCCTGGCCGAGTACCTGGACAAGCACGGCCTCACCGCCGTCGCCATCCACGGCAACAAGAGCCAGAACGCGCGCACCAAAGCCCTGGCCGACTTCAAGGCCGGTGAAGTGCGCATCCTGGTGGCCACCGATATCGCCGCGCGCGGCCTGGACATCGACCAGTTGCCGCACGTGGTCAACTTCGAGCTGCCAAACGTCGACGAAGACTATGTGCACCGTATCGGCCGTACCGGCCGCGCCGGTCGTTCGGGCGAGGCCATCTCGCTGGTTGCACCGGACGAAGAAAAACTGCTGAAAAGCATCGAGCGCATGACCAAGCAGAAAATCGCCGACGGCGACCTGATGGGCTTCGACTCGAGCGCCGTAGAGGCCGAAAAACCAGAAGTGCGCGAGCGTCCGGACGTGCGTAATCCACGCAACCCACGCGGTCCGAAGGGCGATGGCCCGAACGGTGGCGGTGGCGGCGGTGGTCGTCGCGACAAGGGCAAGGACAAGGGCGGCAAGGACAAAGCGCCTGCCAATGCCCGTGGCGAACGCCCGGCCCGTGAGCAGAAGCCTCGTGAAGGCACGCCGGCACGCGAACAGCGTCAGCCGAGCCAGCCGCCACGCGCCGCGTCGGACCGCGCCCCGGACGAGTTCCTGGACGATGACGTGGACAACTTCGGTAACCGCGTCGACTACGTGCCCCAGGCCAAACCGGCCCAGGGCCGTGGCCGTCGTCCGGGTGCGCCGGCACAAGGCGCCGGCGCTGGCGCCTCTGCTCCCCGTGGCGGTCAGCCGCAGGGCGCTCGCCAGAACGGCCCGCGCAACAGCAGCGGCGGCACCACCGGCACTCCGCCGGCCAAACGCAGCGGCCCGCGCAACGGCGCACCGCGTGACGGCCAGGCGCGCCGTGAAGACTCGCGCAGCAACAACCGCCGCCCGGCCCGTGACGAGCCACAACGCTCCTCCGAGCCAGCCGTGCAGAACCCGCGCAGCGGCCCGGCGCCGAAGATTATCCACAAGGAGTCCAAAGCCGACCGCTTTCCGACCCCCGAGCAGTTGGATCAACTGCCAGGCCGTCCTCGTGGTGAAAAACCAGCGCTGCTGACCCGCAACCGCTAAGTTTCAAAAAGCCATAAAAAATGCCCCGGCTCTTTGGAGACGGGGCATTTTTTTGCCTGTGATACAGATCAAAAATGTGGGAGGGGGCTTGCCCCCTCCCACACTGAACGCATTCAGACGAGAAAATTACTTCTGCTTCACGCCTTCCAGCGAGATGTCCAGGTCGACAGTCTGCGACGTCGGGCCTGGGCCCTTGATGCCGAAGTCGGTCAGGTTAAGCGTGGTGGTGGCGTTGAAGCCGGCGCGTTCGCCGCCCCATGGATCCTTGCCTTCACCGTTGAAGGTGGCCTTGAATACCACGGGCTTGGTCACGCCGTGGAAGGTCAGGTCGCCGGTCACGTCAGCGGTTTTCTCGCCGGTGGATTTGACGGCAGTGGACACGAACTTGGCATCGGCAAACTTGGCGACGTCCAGGAAGTCCTTGCTGGAGATGTGCTTGTCACGCTCGGCGTGGTTGGACCACAGGCTCGCGGTCTTCACGTCGACGGCGATTTTGCTGGCTTCAGGCTTGGCGGCATCCCAGCTGAAGGAGCCATCCCAGTCCTTGAAGGTACCGTGGATGTAGCTGTAGCCCAGGTGGCTGATTTTCCAGTCGATGAAGGCGTGCTGGCCTTCCTTGTCGATCTTGTAGTCAGCGGCCATTACCTGGCCTGCGGACAACAGCGCAGTACCGATTGCCAGAGCAGCGAGGGTCTTTTTCAACATGCTTTCTATTCCTTGTGAGTCGAGGTTGAACATCAGGCTTTGCGCCCCAGCATTCGCAGCAGGGTCACATCACGATCGATAAAGTGGTGTTTCAACGCAGCCACGCCATGCAAGCCGGCGAAGACCACCAACACCCAGGCCAGGTACAGGTGCACCCAGCCGGCGGTGTCTGCCTGGTCCGGTAGACCGGAAACCAGCGCAGGAATTTCAAACAGGCCAAACACCGGGATACCGACACCGTCTGCGGTGGAAATCAGGTAACCGGCAATCATCACCGCAAACAGGCCCACGTATAAAAATGCGTGGCCGAAGGCGGCACCGATACGGGTCATACGGCTGTAGCTGGCCAGCGCCGGCGGCGGCGGGCTGAGCAGGCGCCACACCACGCGCAGCAGCATGATGGCGAACAGCGTGATGCCAATGCTCTTGTGCAGGTCCGGCGCCTCTTTGCGCCACGCGCTGTAATAGTCCAGGCCGACCATCCACAGTCCCAGCGCGAACAGACTGAACACCACCAGGGCCACGCCCCAGTGCAGAACCATGCTGACCCAACCGTAACGGGCCGGAGAATTGCGTAACTGCATGTACTTAATCCCGTAAGTGCTGTGCCCAAGACTAGCGATTTATCTATCGAATTAAAGCCGAAAATTTTGCTTTGAAATATCGAAAAATGCGATCTGGAGGGTATGAACAGTAAATTAACATCGGATTAAGGACTATCCCGAATAAACGTGACACACCGTCCTGCGTTTACTGCCAATTCATCCGTAATGGGTTGTGACACAGCCGCCCATTGCATAGGCTTGCGCGACTGTTTCGCCTGCGCCCGGCGCAGGACCGCTTCGAGGAGATCACCGATGGGCCTGAATAACCAGTGGATGCAGCGCGACCTCGCGGTGCTGTGGCATCCCTGCACCCAGATGAAAGACCACCAGCAACTGCCGTTGATCCCGATCAAGCGCGGCGAAGGCGTGTGGCTGGAAGACTTCGAAGGCAAGCGCTACCTCGACGCCGTCAGTTCATGGTGGGTCAACGTGTTCGGTCACGCCAACCCGCGCATCAACCAGCGCATCAAGGACCAGGTCGATCAGCTGGAACACGTGATCCTCGCCGGCTTCAGTCACCAGCCGGTGATCGAGCTGTCCGAGCGCCTGGTGGCGATGACGCCCGAGGGCCTGACCCGCTGCTTCTACGCCGACAACGGTTCGTCATGCATCGAAGTCGCCTTGAAGATGAGCTTTCACTACTGGCTCAACCGCGGCCTGCCGAATAAAAAGCGCTTCGTCACCCTCACCAACAGCTACCACGGCGAAACCATTGCGGCGATGTCGGTGGGCGACGTGCCGCTGTTTACCGAAACCTACAAGGCGCTGCTGCTCGACACCCTCAAAGTGCCGAGCCCGGACTGCTACCTGCGCCCCGAGGGCGTGAGCTGGGAAGAACACTCGCGCACGATGTTCCTGGCCATGGAACAGACCCTGGCCGAGCACCATGACACCGTCGCCGCCGTGATCGTCGAACCGCTGATCCAGGGCGCCGGCGGCATGCGCATGTACCACCCGGTCTACCTCAAGCTGCTGCGCGAAGCGTGCGATCGCTACGGCGTGCACCTGATCCACGATGAAATCGCCGTGGGCTTTGGCCGCACCGGCAGCATGTTCGCCTGTGAGCAGGCCGGCATCCGTCCGGACTTCCTGTGCCTGTCCAAGGCCCTCACCGGCGGCTACCTGCCGTTGGCGGCGGTGGTCACCACGGATGATGTCTACGACGCCTTCTACGACGACTACCCGACCCTGCGCGCCTTCCTGCATTCCCACAGCTACACCGGCAACCCGCTGGCCTGCGCTGCGGCCCTGGCAACCCTGGATATTTTCGAAGAAGACAACGTCATCGAAAACAACAAGGCCCTGGCCCAGCGGATGGCCACGGCCACCGCGCACCTGGTGGACCACCCCCACGTCTCGGAAGTGCGCCAGACCGGCATGGTATTGGCCATCGAAATGGTCCAGGACAAAGCCACCAAAACCGCCTACCCGTGGCAGGAACGCCGTGGCCTCAAGGTCTTCGAGCACGCCCTGGAGCGCGGCGCGTTGTTGCGGCCGCTGGGCAGCGTGGTGTATTTCCTGCCACCGTATGTGATTACACCGGAGCAGATCGACTTCCTGGCCGAAGTGGCCAGCGAAGGCATCGACATCGCGACCAACAGCAAAGTCAGCGTGGCGGTGCCAACCGATTTTCACCCGGGCTTCCGCGATCCGGGTTGATTGCCTTCACACCTTTTCCAGAGAACAGAAATGAGACTGTCCCGCTTTTTCACCGACGCGCCGCTGAGCCTTGGCGAGCATGAACTGCCCGAAGCCCAGGCGCACTACATCAGCCGTGTGTTGCGCATGGGCGAAGGCGACGCCGTGCAATTGTTCGACGGCTCCGGCCAGGAGTTCCTGGGCAGCCTGCTGGAAGTGGGTAAAAAGCGCGTCACTGTGCAACTCACCGAAAGCGTCGCTGGCCAGGCTGAATCGCCCCTGCACATCCACCTCGGCCAGGGGCTCTCGCGTGGCGAGCGGATGGACTGGGCAATCCAGAAAGCCACCGAGCTGGGCGTCAACGCCATCACGCCGATTTTCAGCGAGCGCTGCGAAGTGCGCCTTAAAGACGAGCGCGCCGACAAACGCCTGCTGCACTGGCGGCAGGTGGCGATCAGCGCGTGTGAGCAATGCGGGCGTTCGACGGTGCCGGTGATTCATCCGCCGTTGTTGCTGGCCGATTGGCTGAAACAGACAGAGGCCGAGTTGAAGCTGGTGCTGCACCCGGTGGCCGAGCCGATGGTCAGCCATGCGAGGCCTGCGAGCCTGGCCTTCCTGATCGGACCTGAGGGTGGGCTGACGGATGGAGAAGTCGAAACCGCGCAAGACGCCGGCTTCCACGCCGCCCGCCTCGGCCCGCGGGTATTGCGCACCGAAACGGCACCGGTGGTGGCGCTGGCCGTTGCCCAGCAATTATGGGGCGACTTCTAACCGGCCTTGCAAACTCAATCAAGCCCGCTCGCACATTGGGATTGGGTTATCACTCCACCGGGTCACTCACCGGTTTGGCAATAATCGCCTTCAACTCGCGGGTCATCGGGAATTCCAGGTTCAGGCCCTTCGGCGGGATCGGCTGTTCGAACCAGCGCTGGTATATCCCGTTGATCTCGCCACTGCGGTACAGGTCGCCGAGCGCCTCGTTGACCACCGCGAGAAACTGCGGGTCGTCCTTGCGCACCATGCAGCTGTAGATCTCTCGCGACTGCTCCTCGCCCACCACCACCCAGTTATGCGGGTCCCTGGCCTTGGCACGCTCGCCGTAGAGCAACGCATCGTCCATATAGAACGCCACGGCGCGGCCTGTCTCGAGCATCTTGAACGCTTCGCCGTGGTCCTTGGCGCTGATGACAAACATATTGGCCTCGTGCTCGGCGTTGTAACTCTTGAGAAAGCGCTCGTTGGTGGTGCCGGCGGTGGTGACCACGTTCTTGCCAGCGAGGTCAGAAAACCCCTTGATTCCGCTGTCTTTGGCCGTCAGCAACTGGCCTTTCACGTAGATAAACCCGTAGGAAAACGCCACCTGTTTCTGCCGGTCGGCGGTCACCCCCGTGGAGCCGCACTCCAGGTCGACAGTGCCGTTCTGCACCAGTGGAATACGTGTTTGCGAGGTCACCAGGTTGTATTTCACCTTAAGGTCGGCCCCGCCGATTTTCTGCTGGATACGCTCGACGATCTTGCTTGCCAGGTCTACCGAATAGCCCATGGGCTTGCCGCTGTTATCCCCCACATAGGAAAACGGTACCGACGCATCGCGATAACCCAGGGTGATGGATCGGGCATTGGCGATCTTGCTTAGCGTGCCGTCCAAAGGGGTTTGAGTCGCATAGGCCTGCGCGCCAAACAAAAGCCCCAGGGTGCAGCCGGTCAACAGGATTCTTTTCATTGTTATGCTCCGTTGGTCTTTGAGTTATTTACGTACGGCAATCACGCTGATTTCCACCAGCACAGTCGGCCGCGCCAGCTCCGCTTGCAGGGTAGTGCGTGTAGGCGCCAGCCCCGGCGACAGCCATGCGGACCACACCTCGTTCATCGGCGCAAAACCGCTGCCAATGTCTTTCAGGTAAATCGTCGCGTTCAGCAGGTGATCCTTATCGCTGCCCGCCTCGGCCAACAGCGCATCGATTTTGGCCAGCACTTCGCGGGTTTGCGTCATCACGTCCTGCCCTTCCCCCGGCACCTGGCCCGAGAGGAACACCAGGTCCTTGAAAGTGACTGCGCCACTGAGACGCTCATTGCTGCTGATTCGGTTGATGGTCATGGGGCATCCTCAAGCGGCGCGGGGCGTCAGGCCCTGCATGTCAATGGAAGGAACCTGTTGGTTGATCAGTTCAGCCAACAGTTGGGCGCTGCCGCTGGCCAAGGTAAAACCGAGGGCGCCGTGACCGAGGTTCAGCCACAAATTACGATAAACACTGGCACCAATCAGCGGCACGCCGGTCGGGGTGGCTGGACGCATGCCGGCCCATTCGACCGCGTGGGCGTAGTCGCCGGCCAGCGGAAACGTCTCCAGAGCCTGGCGTTTCATCAAGGCCAGCCGTTTGGGCTCAAGGCTGGTATCAAAACCGACGATATCCACCATGGCAGCTATGCGCAGTTGCTCACCGATGCGCGCGTAGACGATCTTGCGCTCATAGTCGGTGATGCTCACATTCGGCGCCTGGTGCTGCGCGCCAATCGGCACGCTCAGGCTGTAACCCTTGAGCGGATACAACGGCAGTGATAACCCCGGCAAGCCCAATTGCGCGCTGCGATGCCCTGCCGCCAGCACCACTTGCTCGGTCGGCATCACCTCATCACCCAACTCGAGGGTGTGCACCGTCCCGTTGGTGTGACGAATGCCGGTGACCCTGCGCCCCAACAAAAACGTGCAACGCCCCGATGCCTCAAGCCGCGACGCCAATTGCTGGCAAAAGGCATGACAATCCGCGACTTCCTCGTCGGGCGTATAGATCCCGCCGACAAAATCATCACCCGCGAGCGCCGGTTCCAGGCGCGTGCAATCGGTAGCGGACAGCACCTGCTGCTGCAGGCTATCCGTGACCCTGCTGCGTGCATGCGCGAAGGTCGCGGCGCTGCGAAAGGTCACCAGCTTGCCGTTGCGCCGCCAGTCGAAATCGCCCAGGCGATCCTCCTCGCGCCATTGCTGCAAGGTGCCTTGGCTCAAGGTCGCCAGGCGCAGCAAGTGGGCGGCGTTGCGCGTGTTCACCGAGCCCCGGCAGGCGCCGATAAAAGCCGCCATCCAGCGCCATTGCTGTGGATCAAGCCGGGGGCGCAGCTTCAGGGGTGAGTCACCACGCAATAACCAGCCAATCGCCTGCAGCGGCACCCCGGCATCAGCCAGGGGTGCGACATAGCGGTAGGACAACTGCCCGCCATTGGCGAAGCTGGTTTCGCTGCCCAGGCTGTCGCGTGCATCGATCACGGTCACTTCATGGCCGGCACGCACCAGCGCATACGCGCTCGCCAAGCCAATGACCCCACCTCCGATGATGCAAACCTGCCTGGCCATACCGCCCCCCCAGCCGTTGATTAAGAGCGCTCAAGCCTAGGGGCAGGTGACAGGCTGACGACAATGAATAAAGATGGTCCACCTATAAACAAAGGTTATGGACTTGCCATGCGCTTGCGTCATATCGAAATCTTCCAGGCCATCCGCCAGACCGGCTCCGTCAGCGCCGCCGCACAGTTGCTGCACGTCTCGCAACCGGCGGTGACCAAAGTCTTGCAGCACGCCGAGTTGCAGTTGGGTTTTCCGCTGTTCCTGCGGGTTCGCGGCAAATTGCAACCCACACCGGAGGCGCTGGCGCTGGAAAGCGAAGTCGAGAAAGTCACCGCGAGCCTGCAAGGCGTGCGGCGCCTGGCCAAGAGTTTGCGCCGCGCGCCGGGACACAGCGTGCGTATCGGCGCGATCCCGGCACTGGCGTTGTCGTTGTTGCCGCCGGCAGTGTTGGAATGGAGACGCGACTACCCGGACATCGCCTGCGAGCTGTCCAGCGACCACAGCCGCGAGCTGGTGCAGAAGCTGTTGATGCGCGAGATTGACCTGGCGCTGACGCTGAATTTTTCCGGCCATCCGGGGCTTACCACCCAGGTACTCGCCAACGGCGTGCTGGTGGCGCTGGCGTCCAAGGGTTATTGGCCCGACGCCAAGCTGAACCAGCCATTGCCTCTGGCCGACCTGGCGGGCGCTCCGCTGATCGGCCTTTCCAGCGCCGACCCACTGGCGACCAAGCTCGACAGTTACCTGGAAAATGTCGACCCGCCGCCGCGCGTGACGATATCGGTGCAGACTTACTCCCTGGCCCGCGCCATGGTCGAGTCCGGTGCCGGCCTGACCGTTATCGACCCCTTTACCGCGCTTGGCGCATCCACCGCCACCACCTGCATCCGCACACTCACCCCGCCGCTGCCGATCACCCTTTACGCCCTGACCCGGGCCGACGAGCCGCCGCCGCATATGCTGGCGAAGTTGCTGAGCATCGCCAGCCAATGGGCGCAAAAACAGTTGGCGACGCTATAACGGCAGAAGCGCGCTTGCTCCTGCCGTCTATGGATCAGAGCACGTAATGCATGATCGCCACGAAATGCAGCAGGCTCCCGCCGATCACGAACAGGTGCCAGATCCCATGGGAATGCCGCAGCCGGTCCTCCAGGGCAAAAAAGATAATGCCCACGGTGTACAGCAGCCCGCCCGACGCCAGCCATGCAAACCCCGCCGTGCCCAGCGCGGCGAGCAGCGGCTTGACCGCCACCAGCACGATCCAGCCCATCACGGCATAGATCACAATCGACAGGATCCGTGCTTCAGAGCGCGGCTTGATCTCCTGCAGGATGCCGATCACCGCCAGCCCCCACACAATCCCGAACAGCGTCCAGCCCCACGGCCCGCGCAGCGTCACCAGGCAAAACGGCGTGTAGCTGCCGGCGATCAATAAATAGATCGAAAAGTGATCAACCTTTTGCATGATCTCTTTTCGCCGGCCCTGCACGCTGTGGTACACCGCCGAGGCGCTGTACAGCACCATCAACGTAAAGCCATAAATCGCCACGCTGACGATCTTCCAGGGGCTGCCGTCCAGGCTCGCCACCACCAGCATCCACACAGCGCCAATACACGCCGCGACCGCACCAAGCAAATGGCTCCAGGCGTTGAATCGTTCTCCGTGGTACATCTGTCGTAAACCTCCCGTCAGCCAAAAGAACAGGCTGGCAAGCGTCCAGCCTTGCGCATCAGAGTGCAAGTGCTGTGTGTTGTTCCTGGCTGGGAGCGCTGCGCTTTTGCAGGCACAATCGAGGGCATTCGAACCCGAGCCACGGCCATGCTGATCGACGAAGAATTCACCCTCAAGAAGCTGGAAATCTTCCTGGCGTTCATGCGCACCGGCAACCTGGCCCGCGCCGCCGCCGAGCTGCACACCAGCAACGTCAGCGTGCACCGCGCCATTCACTCCCTGGAAAACGCCCTGCGCTGCCCGCTGTTCAAGCACGAGGGGCGCAACCTTACGCCGCTGGAAAGCGCCTACGTACTCGAAGAGCGCGCACAAAAACTGGTGGCCGACGTGGTCGACAGCGTGCGCCTGACTCGCGAAGCCGCCGGTTTCTCCGCCGAGCGTTTCAAGCTGGGCTCGCTCTACTCGCTGACCGTAAAGACCGTGCCGCAACTGATCATGGGCCTGAAGATCCGCCGCAGCGAACTCAACATCGACCTGATTCTGGGCTCCAACTTCGACCTGCTCTACAAGCTCAAGAACATGGAGGTGGACGCGATCCTCATCTCCCTCGACGAACACGCCAACGACCCCGACTGCGAGCAGATCGCGCTGTTTTCCGACGACATTTTCCTCGCCACGCCCGCGGATTCACCCTTCGACCGCGAGCAGGAGATCGACCTGGCCGATGTGCGCGACGCCACTTTCATCACCCTCACCCAGGGCTTCGCCACCCACCAGGATGGCAACCGGGTGTTCAAGCAGGCGGGGTTCGAGCCGAAGGTGGCGATGCAGGTCAACGACATCTTCACCTTGCTGAGCATGGTCAGTTCCGGCGTGGGTTATGCCCTGCTGCCCGGGCGGATTGCGGCGGTGTACGAGAACCGCGTGAAGCTGATACCGCTGCAACCCAGGTACCGGTTGCAGCAGCAGATTGGGGTGGTGTTCTTGAAGGCCAAGGAGCGCGATCCGAACTTGCTCGCCCTGCTGGCGGAGTGTCGGATGTATGCCAATCGGCAGCTGCCAGCCTGAGACACCGCTATCGGGAGCAAGCCCCCTCCCACAGGTTGACCGCGTACTCGTGCTGGAATGCAGTCAAGTGTGGGAGGGGGCTTGCTCCCGATAGCGCCAGACCAGCCACCACCCACCTCGAATTCAGCCCACCAACCCCCGCACAATGAAGTACAACAACGACGGCCCCAGCAAACACCCAAGCCCGGTATGGAACGTCGCGGTCAACGCCCCATACGGCACCAACCGCCGATCCGTCGCCGCCAGCCCCGCCGTCACCCCGCTGACCGTGCCGGCCAGCCCACCAAACACCATCGCCGACCGCGGGTTGTCCAGCCCCATCCAGCGCGCCGCCACCGGCGTACCCACCATCACTAGAATCGCCTTGATCAACCCGGTGGCAATCGACAGCGCCATCACATCCGAGGTCGCGCCAATCGCCGCGCCGGTGACCGGGCCGACGATGTAAGTCACGGCGCCCGCGCCAATGGTGGTCATGCTGACCGCATCGCGATAGCCGAACACCCAGGCCATGCTCGCACCGACGATAAACGGCAGGATCGTGCCCAGCAGCAGCGCGATCACACCGATCATCCCGGCCTTGCGCGCTTCGGTGGCCTGCACCTCAAACGCGGTGGCGACGATGGCGAAATCGCGCAGCATCGCGCCGCCCATCAGGCCGATGCCGGAGAACAACGCCAGGTCCGCCAGGCCCTTCTGCCCGCCGGTCAACGTGCCGCCCACCCAGGCCAGCACCAGGCCGATGACGATAGCAATCGCCGAACCATGAATGCGCCCGAACGTGAGGCGTTTGGACAGCACCACGGAAATCCACATGACCACGCCGACGAAGGCAAACGCGGTAATCAGACCGTTGTGTTCCAGGCCTTTCTCGATGAGGTCCCACATGTCAGCGACCTCCCGCAGCGAGGATCAACGGCTCTTCGGGCGGCAACGGCTCGCCCTTGTGCGTGCGGCTGATCAGGGCGATGGTGCATCCGCACACCACCACGGAACCGATGGCCGCGAGCACCGCCACCGGCCCGCCATGCAGGGCGGTGACCACGTTCTGCTGCGCTGCCATCGCCACCACCACGGGGATGTACATGGCGCCCCAGAAACCCACGCCCATCTCGCAATCCTTGGTCATGCCGCCGCGCTTTTGCATCCACAAACGCGCGCAGATCAGCAGGATCATCGCGATCCCCACTCCGCCCACATTGGATTTGACGCCCAGCAACACGCCCAGCATGTCGCCCATGATCACGCCCGCCAGCGTGCAGATCGCCAGCAATGCCACACCGTAGATAATCATTGTTGTTGTCCTCAAAGTGCTCGTTCGAAAGTTTTTGTTGTTGTGCTTCGAAAGCCTTGGGTAGTGCTTTATCGGTGGCGGCGTTCCTCCTCTTGCAGCAGGGCCTGCAGGGTGTCCAGGCGCGCGCCTTCGCAGGCGATCACCGTGCCCTGGTCAAACACGCGGCGTGACAGGCCGGTGAGCACGGCGCCGGGGGGCAGTTCGATCTGCAGGCGCACGCCGCGCTCGTAGGCGCTTTGCACGGTGCCGCGCCAGTCGACGATGCGGCACATGTTGAAAGCCAGGTCGTCGCGCAACTGCTCGGGGTTGTGGATCGGCCGCGCGCGGGTGCTGCTCAGGTAGGTGATGCGCGGTCTGTTCAGTGGCACGAACGCCTGCGCCAACGCCTGGGCCGGTTGTTCAAGCAGCGCGCAGTGGGACGGCACACTGACGGCCAGGCGCCTGGCCACGCCGTTGCCCTTGATGCGCTGGGCGACGCGCTGCATGGCCTCGTCACTGCCGGCGATGACGGTCTGGTTATCGGCATTGATATTGGCCAGGTACACCGGTGTTTCGGCGCTGTGAATCTCGGCCAGCAGGGTTTCGACGGTGGATAACTCGGGGCCGATCAGCGCGGTCATGCCGTAGCCCTGTGGATAAGCGTTCTGCATCAGTTCGCCGCGCAGGGCCACCAGCCTGAGCGCATCGGCAAAGTCCAGCGCCCCGGCGATCACCGCTGCCGGGTAGGCGCCAATGGACAGGCCCGCCACGTAATCCGGCGTGTGCTGCAACCGCCGTGCGTGGGCGACGCCTGCGATCAACAGACACAGCTGAACGGCACGGGTCGATGCCAGGGCTTGCGCCGAATCGAGTTGGCGCACTTCTTCACCCAGGGCGGCGCTGGCCTCGTCCAGCACAGCGGCGGGCAGTTGCTCAAGCATGCGTGGCCGTTGCGCGCCCTGCCCCGGAAACACCAGCAGGCTGCTCATGCCACGGCCTGCCAGGGGTCTGTAACCAGCTGCGCACCGCCACTGGTTTTGAGCAGCACGCGGCGCGATCCGCCGGCCCATTCGCGCAGGGCCACCGCGCCGAACGGGGTTTGCAGTTGCAGGTCCACGGCACATACCGCCGTGTCGAGGACGGCCAGCAGGCCCTGCGCATCGCCGCGTTCAAGCCGCTCGGGGCTGCGCAGAATCAAATCCAGATCGCTGTGGGCATGCAGCGCTTCAATGCCGGTCGCCAATTCAAACCCGGCGCTGCCGGCGACGCCCCACGCGTGCTGACCCAACAGTGGGCGCAGGTGCTCGAGCGCACGCAGCGCGGGGAGATCCCGCGGCGAAACCACGGCGCCGAGCGCTTCCGGCACCACCCGCCGGGTCACCTGCGCAAGGGGCATCACCGTGGCAAAACGCTGCTCACGCAAACGCCCGCGCACCCCGACCGCCACATGGCCCGGCGCGACGAGCGCGCGGCGCACCACCACCGGATGGCCGGCACTGATGGCCTCCACCGCCCAGGCCGGGGCGTCCGCGGGCAACTGCGCCGGGGTCATGCCCCAGAGCAGGTCGTGGGCGTTCACCATTGCTCCCGCAGCAACTGGCGCACATGGCTGGAAGCGGCGCGATTGCTGGCGCCCAGACGACCGCTCAAGTCACGGCCGTCGACATCCCTGATGGCCTTGAGCAGGCAGTCGCCGACCCGCGCCACATCGTCCGCCGTGGGCTGTTCGATCTGGCTGACCGACAGGGTCTCCCACAGCAAGCCAAGGCTGGCGAAGCTGTCGATGTCGTAAGCCATGGGCGGCACACTGGCGGCCAGGGCTTCGAGTTCTTCGACGCTGCGCAACGTCACTCGCGCGGCCGAGGCCTTGCCCATCGCATGCACCATCACGCCCGGATCGCGCAGGGCAATCAGCCGGTTGGCCTGGTAGCCGTGGGCGAGAAACGCGCCGGACATGGCGTTGCCCACCAGCAGCCCGATCACCGGGTGCCCGGCCAGGCGTGCGCGGGCATAACTGTCGGCGGCGGCGGCCAGGGCCTGGTGAATGCCGAGGGCTTCTTCGCGGCGGCCATAGGCTTGGCTCGGCACATCGACGATGGCGATGATCGGGCGCTGGTCACCACGGGCGATGGCATCGTCCACCGCCTTGGCCAGGCCCCAGCCTTCCAGCAGGCCGACCTCGCCATTGCGTGCACGGGGGAAGCGGTTATCCGGGTCGGTGACCACGGCAATAAAGCGCACCGGCTGTCCACCCAACACGCCGTCAGCGACTTTCAGCGAGGCCGGCAAGCCTTCGACCACTGTTGCGCCCGTGCTCAGTGCGTTAAACCATTGCAACCCTCTCATGAGCGCTCTCCCTGATACAGCGCGCGAACCGTCGCCGGCTCGATTTGCGGGGTGGTGTCCAGCGCGTTCAAGCGCGCCAGGTAATGCTCGGCCTGTCGGCTGCGTTGTTGCGCGGGCACGCCTTGCTGCAACAGCGCGGTGACGGTCTGCTGGATCTGCGCCACATCGTCGGCCACATAACGGTCGGCCAGGCCGCTGTTGAAACGCTGCTCGCCGCCGGTCAGGCTCCAGATAAACGGGCGGTCGCGGGAATCGTATTCCTCCAGGCCCGCTTCCTGTTCGATCACTTGCGGGCCATTCAGGCCCAGGCGTGCTTCGCGGGTGACCACCAGGTAGCTGCACAACCCGGCCGCGATGGACATGCCGCCGAAACAGCCGACACTGCCCGCCACCACGCCGATCACCGGCTGGTACTGGCGCAGGTCGACAATCGCCGCGTGAATATCGGCAATCGCGGCAAGGCCCAGGTTGGCTTCCTGCAGACGCACGCCGCCGGTTTCCAGCAGTAATACGGCACGGGTCTCGATGCCCATGCGGTTGTCTTCAGCCGCCAGCTCCAGCGCCCCGGCGATTTTGGCACCGCCCACTTCACCGAGGCTGCCGCCCTGAAAATTGCCTTCAATGGCGGCGATCACCACCGGCAGACCGGCGATGCGGCCCTTGGCGATCACCACGCCGTCATCGGCCTGGGGCACCACGCCCTGCCGGCTGAGCCACGGGGACATGACGCGCTGAAACGGATCGATCAGTTCTCGGAACGTGCCGCTGTCGAGCAGCGCCCTGGCGCGCTGCCGGGCGCCGAGTTCGACGAAGCTGTGCTTGTTGAGCAGGTCAGTCATGGCCGATCTCCTCGAAGCCCTGCTCCAGGCGCAGGCGCACCACGCCCGGGGTGGCGCCGAAATCGTGGATATCGATGTTCAACGCCGGCGGCGTGTGTTCCTGAAAGATGCGTTCGAACAGGTGCTGCCAACGCAGCTGCGCGCCGTTCACCGAGGTCTGCACCTGGATGTTCAGCGTGCCGGGCGTGCCCGGTTCCAGCAGCACTTCCAGATCGCCCGAGCCGACGCAGCCCACCAGTGCACGGCCTTTGGGCGGCTGCCCGGCGGGGAATTCAAAGGACAAGGTTTCCATCACAGTGCTCCGTCGAGGCGGTCGATAAACAGGCAGGCGGCCAGCAGGTCGGCGGCGCCGCCGGGGGAGGCGTTCAGCGCCAGCAGTTGCTGGTCGAGTGCGTGCAACTGGCGGCGCCCGGCGAGGCTGGCGCTGCCGCCGGCGTCGAGCACGGCCTGGGCGCCCTGCTGCATCGCCTGCAGGCCTTCAAGGCCGGCGCGGTAGAGCACGCAGGTGTCGCCAAGGTCCGTCATGATCGCGAGCAAGGCATCCAGACGCGCGTTCTGTTCGCCGGTGTTCTGCTGGCGGCTTTTGCGCAGTTGCGGCAGGCCGCGCTGCATCACCGAGGGGAAGCCGAGCTGGGCTTCTTCACGGGCGCCGCGTGCGCCGTAGCGCTGGGCAACCAAGGCGCCGTGGCTTGCGGTGTGCGGCGCGTAGCGGTCGTTGAGCAGGGCCAGTCGGGCGGCGTTCAGCGTGAGGGCGCGTGGCTCCAGCGCGGCGGCAGCGGTGAGCAGGCCGAGCGCCCAGATCGCCCCGCGATGGGTGTTCACGCCGTCGGTGGTGACGAGCATCGCCTGCTCGCCTTCGCGGCCGATACGGCCGAGGGCTTCGCGCAGGGGCACGCCGACCTCGCCGCATTCCAGCGCCGCTTCAGCCATGGCCTTGAACATCGGCCACAGCGACAACGCCGAAGCATGCATCAGGCCCAGGTGCAGATCGCTGTGAGCACCGTTGCCACGACGGTCCACCAGTGCGGGTTTGGGCGACAGGTCGGCTTCATCGATCAGCGCATCGACGGCCAGATCGGCCAGACGATCGGCCAGGCTCAGTTCATGCAGTTTGAGGGCGCGCATTTACCAGCTCCTGAATTTGGCGGGCGGGTTGTACAGGCCACCGGACCAGTCCACCAGGTCGGCCACGCTCTTGGCGGCCAACAGCTCGCGGGTGGCGTCGGTGCGGCGGATACCGAGGTCTTCGGGCAACGCGATCAAGCCTTCGCGGCGCATGCGCGCGGTGTCTTTGGGGTTATGGCGCAGGCCGATGGCGGTGACCCCGGCAACGGCAGCGATCATCGCCTGGCGCTCTTCGAGGGAGCGCGCCTTGTACAGGTAGGCGATGCCTTCTTCGGTGAGCAAGTGGGTGACGTCATCGCCGTAGATCATGATCGGCGCCAGGGGCATGCCGCTTTTGCGCGCCACGTCCACCGCATCGAGGGTGTCGACGAAGGTGGGTTTGCCGCCTTCCTGAAAGGTCTCGACCATTTGCACCACGAGTTTTTTGCCGCGTTCCAGCAACGCTTCGGGCGCGTCGCCGTGGCGCATGTCCAGCCACGCCGGAGTGCCGTGGCGACGACCGCGCGGGTCGTGGCCCATGTTCGGCGCACCACCGAAACCGGCGAGGCGGCCACGGGTGACGGTGCTGGAATGGCCGTCGCCGTCCACTTGCAGGGTGGCGCCGATGAACAGGTCCACCGCGTATTGGCCGGCAAGCTGGCTGAACATCCGGTTGGAGCGCATCGAGCCGTCGCGGCCGGTGAAGAACACATCCGGGCGGGCGGCGATGTAGTTTTCCATGCCCAGCTCGGTGCCGAAGCAGTGCACACTTTCCACCCAGCCGCTTTCGATGGCGGGGATCAGCGTGGGGTGCGGGTTGAGGGTCCAGTTGCGGCAGATTTTGCCCTTCAGGCCCAGGGATTCACCGTAGGTGGGCAGGATCAACTCAATAGCGGCGGTGTTGAAACCGATGCCGTGGTTGAGCGACTGCACGTTGTGTTTTTCGTAAATGCCACGGATCGCCATCATCGCCATCAGCACATGCACCGGCTTGATGTGGCGCGGGTCGCGGGTGAACAGCGGTTCGATGTAGAACGGTTTGTCGGCCACCACCACGAAATCCACCCAACTGGCGGGGATGTCGACACGGGGCAGATCGGTGACGTCATCTACCAACTGATTGACCTGCACGATGACGATGCCATCGCTGAACGCGGCGGGCTCGATCAGCGCCGGGGTGTCTTCGGTGCTGGCGCCGGTGTAGATGTTGCCGGCGCGGTCGGCCATGAACCCGGCCGAGAGCACCACGTTGGGGATCAGGTCCACCACCAGGCGCGCGTAGAGTTCGATGTAGGTGTGGATCGCGCCGATTTCCAGCAGACCGTCTTCGAGCAACTGGCTGATGCGCAGGGACTGGGTGCCGGCGAAGGAGAAGTCCAACGTGCGGGCGATGCCTTTTTCGAAGAGGTCCAGGTGCTCGGAACGGCCGACACTGGGCATGATCATGTGCAAATCGTGGAGCTTGGCGGGGTCGGCCTTGGCCAGCGAGCGGGAGAGGAAATCGGCTTGCTTCTGGTTATTGCCCTCCAGCACCACGCGGTCGCCGGGCAGGATCAGTGCTTCGAGTGCTTCGACGATCCTGTCGCCGGGCAACACAGCCCCGTCTGCGTAGTGCGAAACCAGCCCGAGCCGCCGCTGTTTCTCGTCGCGACGCCGCGTCCAGCGCGCGTTCGGGGTGCTTGTTATTGTCATGGTTGCTCCACGGGTTTGCTGTCGTGGGCTTACCTTAGGAGTGAATGGGAGGGCTATCAATCAAGCTGGGCGGCGGATCGTTACGGCTGGAGTAATGGAGTATGAGCAAATGCTGAGTTGGGCTGAGTAAAGGAGAAACATGTGAGAGGGGGCTTGCTCCCGATAGCGGTGCCTCAGTTGATAAACAGGCAACTGACCCACCGCTATCGGGAGCAAGCCCCCTCCCACATTTGCTCGGTGGTGTTCAGTGGATAGCGGTCGCAGGAAAGGCGCGTTATCCCCATTTATGACCAGCAAGAAGCTCTTCCACTTTCTTCAACAGCGCCATTGCGGCGCTCATCAATTGACTTAGCAGCGCCTCGTCTTCATCCATGTAGCCCTCATATTCCGCCAGATTTCGGCGCTCATGGCACAGCACCAATAACCTCACCTCCACTTTGTTCGCTTCGGTGGTGTGTACCAGACATTGAAAGACCAGATAGCGTTTGTCGGAGCGATACCCTTGCAGACGCAAGGCTGTAAGCGCCATGGCATGAGCGGCGTTGTAGGCCAGGTCGAAACGACTGGCGAACGATAGCGGCGCGGTTGCGGCGTCTTTCAACCGGTCACGGGCCGAGCGCATCAGCCCATCACATTCCTTGCGATCCGGCGGCTCGGCTTTCAAGCCACCCCTACGTTGCAGATTCTCCAGGTTTGCCTTGCTGTCCATCCATGGATTCCAGGGGATTTCCCCCAATCAGATTGATCTTGTCCTGCTGTACGACCCGTTGCACAAAGCTGTTGCCGGCATTCCATTTGCCGATCCAGTCTTGAGGGGTGTAAAGCGTCGGGTTGATGGTGCGGCCCAGTTGCTCTTCCAGCGGTATGAGCTGTTCCATGACTTCACTGTAGTTGAGGCTTTTGCCGATCAGCATGAGATCTATGTCACTGGATGAGTGCGCCTCGCCCTTGGCGATGGAGCCGTAAACAAACGCCCAGGTGATCTGCGCGGCGAACGGTGCCAGTGCGTTGCGCAATGGCTCATCCAGGCCAAGCGTCTTGCGCACGATAGCCAGCATCTCCGAGTAGATCGGGCACAGAGGGTTGGCCTGGTAATGGGTCTGGTTGCCCTGGCGCGTTACGCTCAGGATGCCGGCCAGCTGCAAACGCGTCAGCTCGCGGGTGAGACTACCCTTACCCACCTGGGCCCAGCGCGCGATTTCATTGGTGAAGAAACTTTTCTCGGGCTTGCCGAACAGCAGGCCAAGCACTTTCTGCTGGGTGACGGTGAAAAGCGCGGAACTGAGCGATAAGGTTTGCATGGTGAAGGCCGGAGAGTCCCAATAAGGGAACGATAGGTCCCTTTATGGGAACGATCAAGCACAAAATGTGCGAGGGAGTCTGCTCCCGATAGCAGGCGGTCAGTTGATGAACAGGCAACTGACCCACTGCTATCGGGAGCAAGCCTCCCACATTTGCTCGGTGGCGTGGTTTAGATAGGCGAAGGACTGACTTGCTCCAGTGCTCTGTCGACCAGCAATTGGCCGAGCTCGGCCAGCTGTTGAATGCCGAGCATGATCGCGCGCTGGGAAGCGTCCAGGTCGAAGGCCAGCGTGCAAGTGAGTGCGTTGAGGGAGGACAGGGTTTCGCTGGCATTGACCAGCAGGGTTTCGGTGGTTAGCTGGGGGGTTACGGTAAAGAGGAGTGGACTCGGGGTGGGTTTTACCATGATTTACAGCTCCGATATGTGATGGAGGCTGCGCCCTTTCCGCTTGCACGCGAATAAGGGTGGCAGCTGTGCGCAGGTGTGCAAGACCGGGCATATCGGACCCCGGCAGACCTCGAAAGATCTCCCGCGCGCAGCTGCCATAACAAGTACAGCAGGCATAAAAAACGCCCGCTGAATGGCTATGGGCGTTTATGCGCCGACATGTAACCGGACTTGCACGTCCGTGTCACCGTTTTTTGCGATGACGGGACGAAGACTAGGCGCGC
The DNA here is from genome assembly GCF_017832155.1 of Pseudomonas sp. PvP025. Taxonomy (NCBI): domain Bacteria; kingdom Pseudomonadati; phylum Pseudomonadota; class Gammaproteobacteria; order Pseudomonadales; family Pseudomonadaceae; genus Pseudomonas; species Pseudomonas sp. PvP025. The sequence goes on from NZ_JAFIBJ010000001.1 coordinate 3,614,961, forward strand.
GGGCCGTGTTCAACAAGTTCATGCTCAGCCCAAAATCCTGCAGGAAAATTCCGAGAGCCGTATTCGAGCGCGTTCTCCCGACAGACGGTAAGGAATGCTCCGACAGGCTTTTCAGGTTGTTGGTCGGAACCCGCCTCTTTAGCCTTTCAGCTCGAATCGTGCCACGGGCAGACACCATGAACCCGACCAAAAACCCCGGTACAAGGCCCTTGCAGAGCGTGATGCATCACATCACAATCACACCATGATCGTCAGCTGGAAACATAAGGGGCTCAGAGCCTTTTATGAGAACGGTTCAACCAAAGGTATCAACGCCAATCATGCAAAGCGCCTGCGCCGCGTTCTGTTCATTCTGGATAAGGCCGAACACCCAGAAGCTTTGAATCTGCCCGGATGGCGCTTTCATCGATTGAAGGGCGATCTGATCGACTACTGGTCCGTCAGTATCAGTGGTAACTGGCGCATTATTTTTCGGATGCTCGATGATCAGGTCGAACTGATTGATTATCTTGATTACCACTGAGTAGAGGTATCTATATGGGCATGCACAACCCACCTCACCCAGGCGAAATCTTGCTTGAGGATGTGATCCCTGCCGTAGGCATCACCATCACTGAAATGGCAAGGCGCCTGGGCTTCGCCCGTGAGACGTTTTCCAGGATCTTGCATGGCCATGCCCCAATCAGCCCGGACCTTGCCGTCAGGTTGGAGCGCGCCGGTGTGAGTACCGCACAGCTATGGTTGTCGATGCAAAGCGCCTACGACCTGTGGCAGGCAGAGCACCGTGAGCAACCAGTGATTGAGCGGTTTGCGCGGATCGATTGAGGCCTGAAGCCGAGCGCGATTCACTGTGGGAGGGGGCTTGCTCCCGATAGCAGGCGGTCAGTTGATGAACAGGCAACTGACCCATCGCTATCGGGAGCAAGCCACCTCCCTCATTTGCTCGGTGGCGTGGTTTAGATAGGCGAAGGACTGACTTGCTCCAGTGCTCTGTCGACCAGCTGTTGAATGCCGAGCATGATCGCGCGCTGGGAAGCGTCCAGGTCGAAGGCCAGCGTGCAAGTGAGTGCGTTGAGGGAGGACAGGGTTTCGCTGGCGTTGATCAGCAGGGTTTCGGTGGTTTGCTGGGGGGTTACGGTGAAGAGGGGTGAACTCGGGGTGGGTTTGACCATGATGAAACTCCTAAACAGTTAGTAAGGAGCGCCACCGTTCGCTTGCACGCGAATGAGGGTGGCGACCGTGCGCAGGTGTGCAAGACCGGGCCTGTTTAGGACACCCAGCAGGTCCGAGGACCTCCTGCGCGCGGCCGCCATAAAGCAGCGAGCACAAAAAACGCCCGAGGCTGGGCGTTTATACGCCTAAACAGTTTCGTCGGACTTGCACGTCCGTGTCACCGTTTTTCGCGATGACGGGACGAAGACTAGGCGCGCGGGCCGTGCTCAACAAGTTCATGCACAGCCCAAAATCCTGCAGGAAAATTCCGAGAGCCGTATTCGAGCGCGATTGAGTGTCGCAGGCCCCTTTCGCGCAGCAAACTGGAGCTTCTGTGGCGAGCGGGCTTGCCCCGCGTTGGGGTGCGAAGCGCCCCCAATCGAGCAAAAACGCGGTGTACCTGATACGGCTCAGCGCCTGGCTTTGGGGCTGCTGCGCAGCCCAACGCAGGACAAGCCTGCTCGCCACAGGGGAGCTGCGCTTAACTGAACGGCATTAGGGCAAGCCCGCTCGCCACAGGAAAGTGGCTGCCTGAAATTTCAGGCTTTAAATCAAAAAGTTATCTTATGTTTGATAAGAGCGGGTTTGCTCGCGAATGCGGTATATCAGCCATGTTTCAGTGACTGACCCGGCGCCTTCACAGGCAAGCCAGCTCCCACATTTGGGTCTTCACAGGAATATGAACAGGTGGGTCATCAGGCGAGGCCGGACTCGACCAGCAGCGCTTCAAGCCCCATCAAATCCGGCACTCTCGCCACATGCTCGCCCACCTGCACCGCCGCCAGCTCCAGGGGGCACAGCGGCACGTCGACGTAGCTCAATTCGCTGTCGAGTTTGTACGAGCGGGGAATGCCCTGGATCACCAGCGCAATGAACTTCAGCGTTGGCCGCCCGCCGAGGGCGTTCAGCACCACGATGCGCGAACGCTCGCCGGTCAGGCTGGCTTCGCCGCACACCGCTTCAAAGCTGATCAACGGAATCTGCCGATCACGCCAGGTCACTTGCCGCAGATACCACGGCGGCGCATCACTGGCCGGCTCTCCACGCTGAAAGTCGATCAACTCGGCAATGGCGACGTTAGGCAACACCAGGTGCCGATCAGCCAGGGGCAGCAGCAGGCCGGTAAGTTGGCTGGCGCGGTGGTCAAGCATGGGACTTGCTCCAATAGGCGATGCTTTCCAGCAGCACCGACTCCTGGTACGGCTTGCCCAGGTAGTCGTTGACGCCGATGGCCATGGCGCGGTCGCGGTGTTTCTGGCCGGTGCGCGAGGTGATCATGATGATCGGCAGGCGCATCAGCCGTGGGTCGTTGCGCACCTGGATCGCCACTTCGAAACCGTCCATGCGCGGCATTTCGATGTCGAGCAGCATCAGGTCCGGGGTGTGCTCCTCAAGCACGGCCAGGGCGTCGATGCCGTCCTTGGCGGTGAGCACGTTCATGCCGTTGCGCTCCAGCAGGCGGCTGGTGACTTTGCGCACGGTGACCGAATCGTCCACCACCAGCACCAGCAGCGGACGCTTTTTCAGCGGGTCGTTGAGCACCAGCGGCACGTCCAGCGCCTGCGCCGGCAAGGCCGGTTGCCGCACGCGGATATGCGCCAGCAGGTCGATGATCAACACCACGCGACCATCGCCCAGGATCGTTGCGCCGGACAGCCCCTGCACCCCGGCAAACTGCGGCCCCAAGCCCTTGACCACAATCTCGCGTGTGCCCGCCATGGCATCCACATGCACCGCCACGCGGCGCTCATTGCAGTGCACCAGCAACACCGGTACCGGTTGGTACTCGCCCAGCAGTTTCGGGCGGCCGACGGTGTGCAACAGGTCGCCCAGGTAGAACAGCTCATAGCGCTGGCCGGCGTATTCGTAACACGGCGGGTCCTGCTGATAATGCCCGGCCAGTTCATGGGGGGGCACGCGCACCAGGCCTTCAATGGTGTTGAGCGGGATCGCGTATTGATCGTCCGCGCACTGCACCATCAACGCCCGGTTGACCGACACGGTGAACGGCAGGCGAATGCGAAAGTGCACGCCCGCTCCCGAGGTCGAATCGATCACCATCGAGCCGCCCAGCTGGCGCACCTCTTCATGCACCACGTCCATGCCCACGCCACGCCCGGAAATCTGCGTGATTTTCTCGGCGGTAGAAAACCCCGGCTGCAGGATGAACTGCAACACGTCGCGGTCGCTCATCTCCTGATCGGGCTTGAGCAGCCCGCGCTTGATCGCCTTGCGCCGCACCGCGTCGAGGGGCACGCCGGCGCCGTCGTCGCGCATGTCGAACACGATGTCGCCGCCTTCGTGGGTCAGGTCCAGGGTGATGCGGCCCGTCTCGGGCTTGCCCGCCAACAGGCGCGCCTCGCGCGATTCCAGGCCGTGGTCGACGGCGTTGCGCAGCATATGCTCGAGCGGCGCAACCATGCGCTCCAGCACGTTGCGGTCCATCTCGCCCTCGGCATTGCCGACCACGAACTCCACGTCCTTGCCCAACTCTTGCGCCACCTGGCGCACGATGCGCTTGAGGCGTGGCAGCATGCGTTCGAACGGCACCATGCGGGTGCGCATCAGGCCTTCCTGCAAGGCGGTGTTGATGCGCGCCTGTTGCTGCAACAGGTCATGGGCATCCTGGTTGCGGCGCTCAAGGGTTTCCTTGAGATCCAGCAGGTCGCTGGCAGACTCGGACAGCGCGCGGGACAACTGCTGCAACTGTGAATGGCGGTCCATTTCCAGCGGATCGAATTCTTCATAGCCCAGGCGCTCGGCCTCGGCCTGCTGGCGGCTGAGCAGGCGGCCCTGGGTTTCGCTGTCGAGCCGGCGCAGTTGGTCGCGCATGCGCTCGATGGTGGTTTCCACCTCGCTCAACGCGGCGCGCGCGTCGTTGACCTGCTGTTCGATGCGGCCCCGGAAGATCGAGGTTTCACCGGCCAAATTGACCAGATCGTCGAGCAGGTCGGCGGAGATCTTCACCATGTCGGCGTTGGGGTCGACGGCCGTTTCGGTCTTGCCCGCCGGCAACGCCACCGGCCCCAGCGGTTCCGCGCTGGGCTGCACCAGGCTTCTGATGCGCGTGATCAGTTTGTCCACCGAGCCCACCGGCAGGCCATCGGCGACCGCGTCGATCATCTGCGCCAGGCGGTCGTGGCAGCCTTGCAGCAAAGCGAACAGCTCGGCCGACGGCGCAAGCAACCCGGCGGACAGCCCTTCGTAGAGAAATTCCAGCTCATGGGCCAGGTCGCCAATCGGCGCGATCTCGACCATGCGCGCGCCGCCCTTGAGGGTGTGCAGGTCGCGCAGCAGGGTTTCCACTTCCTGGCGACCGCCCGGCTCGGCCTGCCAGCGCAGCAGCGCGGCGCCGGAACTGTCGAGGATATCGGCCGCTTCTTCGAGGAAGATATCCAGCAGCTCGGGGTCGGCACTGGCGGCCTGCGGTGCGGCAACCGGTGCAGCCGGCGTACTGCCCTGGCGAAACGCACGCAGCGTGTCGATCAGTTCGCGGCTGTCGCTCAACGGCTGATGGTCGTGCAGCTCCTCCAGTTGCAAGGCCAACTGCTCGTGACTGGCCATCAGCAGGCGCGACAGTTCGGCCGAGTAGCTGTAGCGGCGGTCCACCAGGCCTTCGTACAAGCACTCAAGTTCCTGGGCGAGGTCGCCCACCGGCTCGATTTCGGCCATGCGCGCGCCACCCTTGAGGGTGTGCAGGTCGCGTTGCAGGGAGGACAGCGGCGCGGCGTTTTCCGGGTCCAGCAGCCAGCGTTTAAGCGACTGGCCGGCGCTGTCGAGAATGTCCACCGCCTCTTCGAGGAAGATCTCGACGATCTCGTCGTCCATCGCCGTTGCCTGCTCCAACTGCGCCGTGGCAGCGCCCAGTTCGGCGATGTTCGGAGCGTTGTGGCCGTCGCGGGTGATCAGCCCGGTGGCGGACGGGTCGAGTGCATCGTCAAGCAGCTCGCGCAGGGCCTGCAAACGGGCCGGTGCCGGGCTGATTTCCTGGCCGGCGGCCAACTGGTCGAGCATGTTGATCAATGCTTCGTGGGCCTGTTCGGCCTCATGAAAAAACCGCGCGCTGACCGCCAGGCTGCTTTCTTCCACCGCGCCATACAGGTCGAGCAAGGCTTCACACAGGGCATCGATGGGGTGCAGGTCAGCGAGGTGCGCGCCCTCCCCCAGGGTGGTCAATTCGTCCAGCAGCGCGCTCAGCTCCTGGCGCTCGCCGGGGTGCTGCTGCCAGCGGCGCAGCAGGCTTTCGGCATCCAGCAAAATGTCCATGCCCTGGGCCAGGAAGTTGCTGATCAACTGCGGGTCGCGCTTGATGCGCAGGCCCGTGCCGGGGGCGTCGAGCAAGGCTTGAAGCTGCTGGTCGAGCAGCGCCTGGGTGCGGTTGATCAGCGCTGTCGCGCCTTTGATCGGCGCCAGCGGGTCGCGGTGCAACTGGCGCAGGCCTTGCTGGAACAGGCCTTCGGCTTCCAGCAGCAATTCCACTTCGTCCAGGTCCAGCGGCAGGCGGTGGGCCTTGTATTCACGGGTCAGGTGATCGAGCGGACGCGCCAGTTCGGCGATGGGCAACACACCGGCCATGTAGGCGCTGCCCTTGAGGGTGTGCAGCGCGCGTTGCAGAGCGTCGCTGACGTGCAGCGGAACGTGCTCGGCGGCCTGGTGCAGAAAGTGATTGAGGCTCTCGAGGTGGCTCTGGGCTTCGTTGCGGAAAATCTCCAGCAGCATCGGGTCGTGGGGTTCGACCGCGTGGGTCGGCGTGCCGCTGGCCAAGGCGTGGGCACGCGCAGCCAGGGCGTCGACTTCATCGCGCTGGCGCTGGTCGCCGCTGGCAAAATCGGCGATCAGTTCCGGCAGCAGGGCCACGGTTTCATCCAGCACCTCTTGCACGTCGGCGCCGAGGACCACGCTGCGCTCCAGCACGCGGTTGAGCAGGTTTTCCACCGCCCAGGCCAGCTCGGCCAGTACCAGCGCGCGCACCATGCGGCCGCTGCCCTTGAGGGTGTGAAAGGCGCGGCGCATTTCGGCCTGGGCGGTTTTGTCGGCACTGTTGGGCAGGTCACGGTGCAGCACCTCGAGGACTTCGTCGGTTTCTTCGAGGAAGACTTCGCGCAGTTCGTCGTCGATGGGGGCTTCGTCGGCCGGCGGCGGCAACAGGCTGCCGGGGCGTTGTCGGGCCGGCGGGTTCAGGCGTGAGGTGGGGCTGGCCAGGGCGTCGAACTGCGACTGGCTCGGCGCCTCATCGCTCGAAAGCGCACCCTCCGGCGCCACCAGCGCCTGGCGCCAGGGTTTGGCCGCAGGCAGGTAACCCAGCGCGGTCAGGCCCTGGGTGGCCATCTCCAGCACCCGTTCGCCGTCGGCGTCGGGGTCCTGGAGCATGCGTTCGAGGTAGTACTCCAGGCCGCTGATCACCTCGGCGAAATGCTCCAGCTGCACCTCGGACGGTGCGCCATCGTTGACCATCAGCTGTTCATTCACGTAGTCGGCGCAGCCGCGCATCAGGCTCGCCGCGCGGGGCAAAGGGATCATGGCCAGCGCGCCACGCACCTGGCTCAGCAGCTCCGGCAGCGACTCCAGGTGCTGGCGGTCCCAATCGGCTTCGAGGCAATCGATCACCAGCTCTCTGGCCTGCTTGAGGCACTGGCAGGATTCGCGGATCACCAACTGGTGAATCTGGGTCAGGTCGGTGGTGGGCAGGCGGCTCTCCTCGCGGCCCTGCGCCTCCACGGTGCCGACCATGCCCGCCAGCGTGGCTTCGACGTAGAGCAACGCGCCCGCCACGTCCATCAGCACCGGATCATTGGGCTCGCGCTGACCCTGGGCCAGGCTCTGCACCACGGCCAACTGATCGATGATCACTTTGCGCGGCTGACCGAAGCCCAGTACCGCAAGGGTGTCGGCGATCTGGCGCAGCGGCGCCAGCAGCGCGTCGAGATCGCCGATGTGCTGGCGGTCGCTGCGCACGAACAGGTCCAGCCGCTCCTTGACCCGCACCAGCTCTTCACACAACGCACCGAGCACCGAGCCCATGGCATTGCGGTCCGGTCCGGCCAGGCGCGCACGCTCGGCATCCACCAGCGCGCTGTCGGGCAAGGCGTCATCCAGGCCGTAGCGTTCCTTCAAACTCTGCATGCGCGGGGTTGGCCGGGTGACCTTGGCCACATAAAACAACAGGCTCTTGAGCAAGCCATCCGGTGCGGGCTGGTTGATGCCGCCAATGCCCTGGGCGAGCAGGCGCTTGAGTTGTTTGCCACTGGCCTTGAGCAGGCTGCGCAACGCCGGGCTGTTGGCGATCACGCCGGTGAGCATGCCCTCGACCAGCGCCGAGGTGACTTGCCACAAGGGCAACAGCGGCGCGCCCTGGCACAGCGCTTCGAGGCGCGCGAACACCCGCGCCATGTCTTCCAGGTTGCTCGGGCCGTGATCCTCGCGCAGCAACCCGGCCAGCGCCTGCTGCAACCATTGCTGCCACTGGCGCAATTGCTCGTGAAGCTCGGGCTGATCGCGCTGGGCCAGGGCGTCGTCGGGCAGCGGCGCAATCGACAGCAACTGCGGGCTGAACAGGCTGGTTTCCGACAGCAGGCTTTCGCCACGGGCGCTGCGCAGGTCGTTGAGCAACGGCAGCACCACCAGCGGCAAATCGCGGCGGGCGCTGTGCACGCGGTCCAGGTACAGCGGCAGCTGGCCGAGGGCCTGTTGCAGCAGGCGGAGGCTTTCGTCGCGCTGGCTGACGCGCTCGGCCTGCAGCGCCAGGGCCAGTTCCTCGATCTCTTCGGCGAGCAGCGCCGCGCCGTAGAACTCGACCATTTGCAGCGCGCCATGCACTTGATGGATGCACGCCAGGCACTCGCCCAGGGCGTCGGCGTCGCGGGTTTCGACAAACGCGTCCAGCGCCGAACGGGCCTGCTTCAGGGTTTCGGCAATGTCGCCCTTGACCCATTCGAGGGCCACGTAGTCGTGCCGATCAACCATAACTGCTCCGCTTAGAATTCGTGGGTTGCTGGTGTTGCCAAGATCTCGACAGTAAAGGAGATCCCAGGTGGCAGGGGGCTTGCTCCCGATGGCGGAGGGTCAGGCACCTGATTCATTGACTGATGTACCGCTATCGGGAGCAAGCCCCCTCTCACCTTTGAATCGCATTTCAATCGTCGACCGGTTTGGGCGGCGGAAGAGTGAATCCCGACACCGAACGCCGCAACTGGCTGGCCATTTTTGCCAGGTTGCCGATGCTCTCGGCGGTCGCCGTCGAGCCCGAGGAGGTCTGGGTGGTGATCTGCTGAATCACGTTCATGGTCAGGGAGATCTGCCCCGCCGACGACGTCTGTTGCTGCGCCGCATTGGAAATACTCTGGATCAGCGCCGCCAGGGTCTTGGACACCCCTTCGATCTCCTCCAGCGCCACGCCGGCGTCCTGGGCCAATCGCGCACCACGCACCACTTCGGTGGTGGTCTGCTCCATGGAAATCACGGCTTCGTTGGTGTCGGCCTGGATCGCCCGCACCAGGGTTTCAATCTGCCGGGTGGCCGCCGATGAGCGCTCGGCCAGGCGCTGCACTTCATCGGCCACCACGGCGAACCCGCGCCCGGCGTCACCGGCCATGCTCGCCTGGATCGCGGCGTTCAGGGCGAGGATGTTGGTCTGGTCGGCGATGTCGTCGATCAGGCTGACGATATCGCCGATTTCCTGGGACGACTCGCCCAGGCGCTTGATGCGTTTGGCGGTGTCCTGGATCTGTTCGCGAATGTTGTCCATGCCGTGGATGGTGTTGTGCACCACCTCGTTACCCTTGTTGGCGATCTCCACCGAGCGCTCGGCCACCGCCGAGGATTCGGCGGCGTTGGCCGAGACGTGGTCGATGGACTGGGCCATCTGGCTGATGGCGGTGGAGGCTTCGGCGATCTGCTGGGCCTGATGCTCCGAGGCCTGCGCCAGGTGCATGGCGGTGGCCTGGGTCTCTTGCACGGCACCGGCCACCTGGCCCGCCGTGAGGTTGATGGTGGCGACCAGATCGCGCAGTTGGTCCACGGAATAGTTGATCGAGTCGGCAATGGTGCCGGTGAAGTCCTCGGTCACCGAGGCCGTTACGGTGAGGTCGCCATCGGCCAGGTCTTCGATCTCATCGAGCAGGCGCATGATCGCGTTCTGATTGCGCTCGTTCTTCTCGGCGGTTTCACGCAGTTGACGGTTGGTTTCGCGCACCATCACCAGGCCGATCAGGATGATCGAGGTCAGCGCCAGCAAGCCCAGCATGTAGCCGCCTAGGGTGTCGAAGCTGCGTCCGCTGGCGAGGTTTTCGAAACCGGTGGCCAGGTGCGAGGCTTCATCGAGCAGGGTCTGCGACAGGTTGAAGATATTGCTCGCCGAGGCGCGCACCTGGAACAGTTGCGGCGAGGTCTCGAGGATTTCATCCACCGAGCCGGACACGAACTCGAACAGCTCGGCGATTTCTGTCAGCCGCGCGCGGGCGTCACGGTCTTCGACCTGGGTGATGCGCAGCCCGGGATTGCCGTTGAGCATACCATTGAGCACCACGCCAAAGCGGTTGGCGTCGCGGCCGAAGGCATCGGCGGCCTGCACAGCGGTTTCGTCGCCGGCCAGCACGGTGTTGACCGCACCCAGGATGCGTTCGGCCAGCAACGACTGACGCTGGGCCAGGGCCACCTGGCTGGCCGGGGCGCCGCGCTGCAGCAGGATGTCGACGACCTTTTCCGATTCCATCTGCAATTGCGGCACGGTTTCGGCCAGGGTCGCGGCCACCTGATGCAGGGACAGCACCGTCTGTTCGCTGGCGAGGATTGCGTCGGTGTTTTTCAGCAGCGCTTCCCAGTCGGTCTGCACCGCGCGCATTTCGTTGCGCACGGCGCTGGGCGCGGCGGGCAGGCCGGTGTCGCGGTCGCCTTTTTTCAGGTAGCCCCAGCGCTGCGCGAAGTCGTTGCGCGCTTCGGCGAGCAGCTTGAACGCCGCCGCCTTGCCGGCAGCGGCTTCGGTCGCGTTCTTGGCGATGCGCTGGGACAGCACGCGCAGCTCGCCGGCGTGGCCGATGTACTGTTTGTCGTAGGTGGACTGGGTGTTGAGGTACGCGAAGTTGGCGAACAGCAGCATGATGAACACGATCAACGCGATGAACAGCACGATGATCTGTGAACGGCTGCGCGACGCGGCCTGTGGCCTGGGCGTGGTCGGGGTGGTCATGCGGCAACATCCATAAAGCCCGGGGCCTCGGCCAGGGCGAAGGGGCTGAACACCTGCCATTGCGGCTCGCCGTCGAAGCGGCCCTGGATATACGGCGCGTCGGGGCGGGCATCGCTCACCCGCGCGTCTTGTGCGAAATGCTGCATCCCCACCACCTCATCCACCAGCAGACCGACAAACAGCTCGTTGACCTCCACCACCAATACCCGCCGCTGCTTGCGCACCCTGGACAGCGGCAGGCCGAGGAACCCGCCCAGGTCCATCACCGGCAACAGTCGCCCGCGCAGGTTGGCCACGCCCTTGACCCAGGGTTTCACGCCGGGCATCAAGGTGCAGCGCGGTTCATGCAGCACCTCGGCGACTTCGCCGATGGGTGCCACGTACCAGTGCTGCCCCAGGCGAAAGCCGATGCCGCTCCAGCGTTGCAGGCGGGTTTCCTGGGACGGCAGGTCGGCGGCCAGCAGGCGACAGCGGCGGTCGATGTCCAGCAGCAGCTCGAAGGCAGTGTGCGACTCGGTCATGATGGCGTGCCGTCAGCCGGCCAGCACCTTGTTGAGGGTGGCAATCAGGGTGTCTTCGTCGACCGGCTTGGTCAGGTAATCCTTGGCGCCCTGGCGCGCGCCCCAAATCTTGTCGGTTTCCTGGTCTTTGGTGGTGATGATGATGATCGGGATGCCGTTGGTTTCCGGCTCCTTGGACAGTTGGCGCGTGGCCTGGAAGCCGTTGAGGCCAGGCATCACGATGTCCATCAGCACGGCGTCGGGTTTTTCCTGACGGGCCAGGGCCACGCCGTCCGCGCCGTTCTCGGCTTTCAGCACCTGATGGCCGTGCTTTTCCAGCATGCCGGTGAGTTTGTACATTTCGGTCGGCGAATCGTCGACGATCAGAACACGTGCCATGGTTTTCCCCACTACATTGGTCGGCGCCGGCCCACGGGGGCGGCGTCAGTGTGCTTGCTCTACTGCGGCGAACCCGGGCACGCAGGCCTTGATCGCGCCCAGCAGTTCTTCCTTGCTGAACGGCTTGGTCAAAAACTGATCGACCCCCACGATGCGCCCCTTGGCCTTGTCGAACAGACCGTCCTTGGACGACAGCATGATCACCGGGATCGCCTTGAACGCCGGGTTGTTCTTCACCAGCGCGCAGGTCTGGTAGCCATCCAGGCGCGGCATCATGATGTCGACGAAAATAATGTGCGGGTGATGATCGACAATCCGGGCCAGGGCATCGAAACCGTCGATGGCCGTGATCACGTCGCAGCCCACGTTCTTCAACAGGGTTTCGGCGGTGCGGCGGATCGTTTTCGAATCGTCGATCACCATCACTCTCAAGGCGTTGGAATGCTGTTCCATAGTTGCTCTACCATCGCCACAGCGAATCGGTTTTTCGTGCGTGCTGCCTGATGACGCACAGCATGAGCGCCGCAAGCCTTGGAATTCAAGGGCTGGTGCGCCGTGGCAGTCTTTTTAGCACAGTCTCGGGGTGCAATCTATCGAGGCACCCGCGCGGTGGTTTTTCCTTGACCCACAACAGCCGCAGCGCCACTCTGACGCCACTTTTTATGCGCCTATCTGCAGAGGAAATCCCCCATGAGCGTTCGCGTCGGCATTGTCATGGACCCTATCGCCAGCATCTCCTATAAAAAGGACAGCTCGCTGGCCATGCTGCTGGCCGCCCAGGCACGCGGCTGGACGCTGTTCTATATGGAGCAGCGCGACCTTTACCAGGGCGACGGCGAGGCCCGTGCGCGCATGCGCCCGCTGCAGGTGTTCGCCAACCCCGGGAAGTGGTTCGAGCTGCAAGACGAAATCGACAGCCCGCTGAGCGATCTGGACGTGATCCTGATGCGCAAGGACCCGCCGTTCGACATGGAATTCGTCTATTCCACCTACCTGCTGGAGCAGGCCGAGCGCGCCGGCGTGCTGATCGTCAACAAGCCGCAGAGCCTGCGCGACTGCAACGAAAAACTGTTTGCCACGCTGTTCCCGCAGTGCACGCCGCCCACCGTGGTCAGCCGCCGTGCCGATGTGCTGCGTGAATTTGCCGCCAAACATGGGGATGTGATTCTCAAGCCGCTGGACGGCATGGGCGGCACCTCGATTTTCCGTCACCGCGCCGGCGACCCCAACCTGTCGGTGATCCTGGAGACCCTGACCGTGCTGGGCACCCAGCAGATCATGGGTCAGGCCTACCTGCCGGCGATCAAGGACGGCGACAAGCGCATCCTGATGATCGACGGCGAGCCGGTGGATTACTGCCTGGCGCGGATTCCGGCGGCGGGCGAGACCCGCGGCAACCTGGCGGCGGGTGGCCGTGGTGAAGCGCGTCCGCTGTCGGACAAGGATCGCTGGATTGCAGAACAGGTCGGCCCGACCCTGCGCGAGAAGGGCCTGCTGTTTGTCGGCCTGGACGTGATCGGTGAGAACCTCACCGAAATCAACGTGACCAGCCCGACCTGTATTCGCGAGATCGATAATGCATTTGGCACGAACATCGGCGAAATGCTGATGGCTGCGATTGAGCGCAAGCTGCAATCCAAGTGACATAGACAGCCGGACACACACCAACATTGCGTTATCATGCCCCACCTGTGAAACGCGCGATGTTGGTTTTTTTGTCATGACGCTCCCGCCCGAACTGCCCCCAGAACTCTCCCACAGCGGCGTGCGCCCGGCTGATCGGCTCGGCTTTACCCTGTTTATGGCAGCGTTGATTCACCTGGCATTGATCCTCGGTGTGGGCTTTACCATGGTCGAGCCCAGACAGATCACCCAGACGCTGGAAATCACCCTCGCCACGTTCAAGAGCGAAAAGGCGCCCGAGAAGGCCGATTTTCTCGCCCAGGAAAACCAGCAGGGCAGCGGCACGCTCGACAAGAAAGCCGTGCCCAAGACCACTGAAGTGGCGCCCTTCCAGGACAACAAGGTCAATAAGGTCTCCCCGCCGCCGGCGCCAAAGCCCGAGGTCAGGCAGGCCGCGCCCAAGCCTGCGGTGACTACCGTCGCGCCCAAACCGCAGAAAGCGCCGGTGCAGCGCGAAAAGACCAAAACCGACCCGCAGCCCGAACCGGCAAAGCCGGCACCGACGTTCGACAGCTCGACCCTGTCCGACGAGATTTCCAGCCTGGAAGCCGAACTGGCGCACGAACAACAGTTGTACGCCAAGCGCCCGCGTATCTACCGGCTCAACGCTGCTTCGACCATGCGCGACAAAGGTGCCTGGTATAAGGACGAGTGGCGCAAAAAGGTCGAGCGCATCGGCAACCTGAACTACCCGGAAGAAGCGCGGCGTCAGCAGATTTACGGGAATTTGCGTCTATTGGTGTCAATCAACCGTGATGGCACGCTGTATGAAGTGCAGGTGCTGGAGTCCTCCGGCCAGCCGCTGCTGGACCAGGCCGCCCAGCGCATCGTGCGCCTGGCCGCGCCTTTTGCGCCGTTTTCCGGCGACCTGAACGACGTGGACCGCCTGGAAATCATCCGCACCTGGAAATTCGCCAAGGGTGATCGGCTGTACAGCAACTGATGACAATTGCCTTGTGCAATTCATCCCCGGCTTGTCAGGTCGCCCCTCCACCGCCACACTACCGGACATGAAAAATGTCAGCCCGACCTACCTCAAGCACCACTTCCTGATCGCCATGCCCCACATGGCCGACCCGAACTTTGCGCAGACCTTGACCTACATCGTCGAGCACACCGCCAATGGTGCCATGGGATTGGTGGTGAACCGCCCGCAGGAACTGAACCTGGCCGATATCCTTGAGCAACTGCGCCCGGACATCGACGCGCCCGCCCGTTGCCAGGGCGTGCCGATCTACATCGGCGGTCCGGTGCAGACCGATCGCGGCTTCGTGCTGCATCCGACCGGGCCGACGTTCCAGGCCACGGTGGACCTGGACGGTGTGTCGCTGTCCACCTCCCAGGACGTGCTGTTCGCCATCGCCGACGGCGTGGGCCCGGAGCAAAGCGTGATCACCCTGGGCTACGCCGGCTGGGAAGCCGGGCAACTTGAGGCGGAGCTGGCGAGCAACGCCTGGCTGACCTGCCCGTTCGACGCCGACATCCTGTTCAACACCGCCAGCGAACTGCGCCTGGAAGCGGCCGCCGCCAAGCTGCGGGTCAACCTCAATCTGCTGACCAGCCAGGCGGGGCACGCCTGATGGCCTTGCGCTTGATCCTCGGGTTTGACTACGGCACCAAACAGATCGGCGTGGCCGTCGGCCAGGTGATCACCGGCCAGGCACGCGAGCTGTGCACCTTGAAGGCCCAGAACGGCGTACCGGACTGGAATCAGGTCGAAGCCCTGATCAATGAATGGAAGCCCGACGCGGTGGTGGTCGGCCTGCCCTTGAACATGGACGGCACCCCCAGCGAAATGTGCCTGCGCGCCGAAAAATTCGCGCGCCGCCTCAATGGTCGCTACAACCTGCCCTTCTATACCCACGATGAACGCCTGACCACCTTTGAAGCCAAGGGTGAACGCCGCGACCGTGGTGGGCAGAAGGGCAGCTACCGCGACAACCCGGTAGACGCCATCGCCGCCGCCCTGTTGTTGCAGGGCTGGCTGGATGAAAACACGGCTTTATTTGCATCCTGACTGACGCGGCATGCCGCGTCTTTTTACGTTTGAGCCCGGACCTTGCCTGCGCGAGGCCTACCAAGGAGCCCCCATGAGCCTGCCCAATCCCGCCGAACTGATCACCCAGATGGCGACATGCCTCACGGCCCACCTGGAACACCGTGGCATCAGCGAACCGCGCTTCATCGGCATTCGCACCGGCGGCGTGTGGGTGGCCCAGGCGTTGCTGACCGAGCTGGGCAGCGAGTCGCCGCTGGGCACTCTGGACGTGTCGTTCTACCGCGACGACTTCAGCCAGAACGGCCTGCACCCGCAAGTGCAACCTTCGGCGCTGCCGTTTGAGGTGGACGGCCAGCACCTGGTGCTGATCGACGACGTGCTGATGAGCGGCCGCACCATTCGCGCGGCCCTCAACGAGCTGTTCGACTACGGGCGCCCGGCCAGCGTGACGCTGGTGTGCCTGCTGGACCTGGACGCCGGCGAATTGCCGATCAGCCCGGACGTGGTCGGCGCGACACTGTCTTTGGCTGCCCACCAGCGGGTAAAATTGTCCGGTCCCACGCCGCTCGAACTCGAACTGCAAGACCTCGCCCTTTAAACCGCCTTGTAAAGAGTCCCCGCGATGACGCCTCTAGATGCCAAGCGCCCGCTGCAGCTCAATGCTCAGGGTCAGTTGCAACATTTCTTGTCCCTCGACGGTTTGCCCCGCGAACTGCTCACCGAAATCCTCGACACCGCCGACTCGTTCCTCGAAGTAGGCGGACGCGCGGTGAAGAAGGTCCCGCTGCTGCGCGGCAAGACCATCTGCAATGTGTTCTTCGAGAACTCCACGCGCACCCGCACCACCTTTGAACTGGCGGCCCAGCGTCTGTCGGCCGACGTGATCACGCTGAACGTGTCCACCTCGTCGGCGAGCAAGGGCGAAACCCTGCTCGACACCCTGCGCAACCTCGAAGCCATGGCCGCCGACATGTTCGTGGTGCGCCACGGCGACTCCGGCGCCGCGCACTTCATCGCCGAGCACGTGTGCCCGCAGGTGGCGATCATCAACGGCGGCGACGGCCGTCACGCCCACCCGACCCAGGGCATGCTCGACATGCTCACCATCCGGCGGCACAAGGGCAGCTTTGAAAACCTTTCGGTGGCCATCGTCGGCGACATCCTGCACTCGCGGGTGGCGCGCTCGAACATGCTGGCCCTCAAAGCCCTGGGCTGCCCGGATATCCGCGTGATTGCGCCCAAGACCCTGCTGCCGATCGGCATCGAGCAATACGGCGTCAAGGTCTACACCAACATGACAGAAGGCCTCAAGGACGTGGACGTGGTGATCATGCTGCGCCTGCAACGCGAACGCATGTCCGGTGGCCTGCTGCCGAGCGAGGGCGAGTTCTACCGCCTGTTCGGCCTGACCACCGCACGCCTGGCCGGCGCGAAACCGGATGCCATCGTGATGCACCCGGGCCCGATCAACCGGGGCGTGGAGATCGAGTCGGCGGTGGCCGACGGCAACCAGTCGGTGATTCTCAACCAGGTGACCTACGGCATCGCCGTGCGCATGGCGGTGATGTCCATGGCCATGAGCGGGCAAACCGCGCAACGTCAATTCGAGCAGGAGAACGCCCAGTGAAGCTCAGCATTCTTGGCGCGCGCGTAATCGACCCGGCCAGTGGCCGGGATCACGTCACCGATCTGCATCTGGAAGCCGGCAAGATCATTGCCATCGGCGCCGCCCCCGGCGGCTTCAGCCCCAGCCAAACCATCGACGCCAACGGCCTGGTGGCCGCGCCGGGCCTGGTGGACCTGAACGTGGCCCTGCGCGAGCCGGGCTACAGCCGCAAGGGCAGCATCGCCAGCGAAACCCGCGCCGCCGCTGCCGGCGGGGTGACCAGCCTGTGCTGCCCGCCGCACACCAAGCCAGTGCTGGACACCTCGGCGGTGACCGAGCTGATCCTCGACCGCGCCCGCGAGGCCGGCAATTGCAAGGTGTTCCCCATCGGCGCGCTGAGCAAAGGCCTGGACGGCGAGCAGCTTGCAGAGCTGATCGCCCTGCGCGACGCCGGTTGCGTGGCCTTCGGCAACGGCCTGGAGAGCTTTCGCAGCACCCGCACCCTGTGCCGTGCCCTGGAATACGCGGCCACGTTCGACCTGACGGTGATCTTCCATTCCCAGGACCGCGACCTGGCCGAAGGCGGCCTGGCCCATGAGGGCGCCGTGGCCAGCTTCCTCGGCCTGCCCGGCATCCCGGAAACCGCCGAGACCGTGGCCCTGGCGCGCGACTTGCTGCTGGTGGAACAAAGCGGCGTGCGCGCGCATTTCAGCCAGCTGACCAGCGCACGCGGGGTTGCCCTGATCGCCCAGGCCCAGGCCCGTGGCTTGCCGGTGACGGCGGACGTGGCGCTGTACCAGTTGATCCTCACGGATGAAGCGCTGATCGACTTCTCCAGCCTGTACCACGTGCAGCCGCCACTGCGCACATTGACCGACCGCGAGGGTTTGCGGGCGGCGGTCAAATCCGGCGTGGTCTCGGCGATTTCCAGCCATCACCAGCCCCACGAACGCGACGCCAAGCTGGCGCCATTTGGCGCGACCGAGCCGGGTATCAGCAGCGTTGAGCTGTTGCTGCCCCTGGCGATGACCCTGGTGGAAGACGGCTTGCTGGACTTGCCGACGTTACTGGCACGCCTGAGCAGCGGCCCGGCCGAGGCCTTGCGCCTGCCGGCGGGCAAACTGGCAGTGGGTGCGGCGGCGGACCTGGTGCTCTTTGACCCGGCCAGCTCGACGATTGCCGGGGAGCATTGGTTGTCCAAGGGTGAGAATTGCCCGTTTATCGGGCATAGCCTGCCGGCGACGGTGCGTTATACCTTGGTCGACGGCCGCATCAGCTACCAGGCCTAAGCCTATCTACAGTGGGCACAGTAAATGTGGGAGGGGGCTTGCTCCCGATTGCAGTGGGTCAGCAACAGATGAGCTGACGGGTCCACCGCTATCGGGAGCAAGCCCCCTCCCACATTTGAGCTCCATCAGGCTTATGAGCGCCATCAGGGTTACGCGATTTATCGGCCGCTGTTGCGCTCGGCATTGCGGATCGAAATCTGCGTATTCAAGGTCCAGAAGTCATACAAAACCCCTACCAGGAACAACCCGCCGGTCAGCAGGTAGATCAGGCCGGTGATCCATTTGCCCTGGTACATGCGGTGCACACCGAACACGCCCAGAAACGCCAGCAGAATCCACGCAATGTTGTATTCGATAGGCCCGGCGGTAAAACGCAGGTCGGCTTCACGGTCCATGGCCGGGATCAGGAAGAAGTCGATCAGCCAGCCGATACCCAGCAAGCCCAGGGTGAAAAACCAGATCGTTCCGGTCACGGGCTTGCCGTAATAAAAACGATGGGCGCCGGTAAAACCGAAAATCCACAGCAGGTAACCGATCACCTTGC
Organism: Pseudomonas sp. PvP025; assembly: GCF_017832155.1. Lineage (NCBI taxonomy): Bacteria > Pseudomonadati > Pseudomonadota > Gammaproteobacteria > Pseudomonadales > Pseudomonadaceae > Pseudomonas > Pseudomonas sp. PvP025. Next base: position 3,633,377 of record NZ_JAFIBJ010000001.1, read on the forward strand.
TGTGGGTGTCTTGCTGCTGGCCAATCTGTTGATAGGTGTTCATCGCGTACCTCATTTGCCTCGATAGATAAATTTTTTCACTTTCTTTGTGACTTTTTTACAGGCGCCCGACGTACGGCAAATGGTATCTTCCCTGCCCTGAAAGCCTTATGCCACCTGACTTGTGTCCGACAATGGCCGTCAATCGTCGCCGTTTTCCTGATTTTGCCGTCAAGGTCCAGTCGACAAACGGCCTGAGATCGACACAAAAAGCTGTTATAAAGTTGCGCGCTAACCCATATGAGCCACGCCGAATGCGACCTTTCTTCAAGACATGGCTAACCATCTGCCTATTAATGCCACTGGCCGCCCACGCCACCAATCGTGAGCAACGTCTTCCCAACGTTAACGGTTTCACCCCTAAAGTTCATAGCACCCCAGTCAACGCCAAATCAGCCAAGCTGACCGTCAAGCGCCCGACTCAACTGAGCAAGGCACACGGTAAAGCCACTCCAGCGCTGATGGCCGGCAACGCCAAACAGAGCAGCACCGTTCTCAGCCGCGCCGTGAATGTGCTCGGTACTCCTTATCGTTGGGGCGGCAGCAGCCCAAGTAAAGGGTTCGACTGCAGCGGTTTGGTGAAATATGCGTTCAACGACGTCAAGGCGGTGGATTTGCCGCGTACCTCCAACGCCATGGCCGCCGGCCACGGGCAGAAGGTTGACCGCAAGGACCTGAAGCCGGGCGACCTGCTGTTCTTCAAGCTGAAGAGCCGCCAGGTTAACCACGTTGCCATTTACCTGGGCAACGACCGCTTCATCCACGCACCACGCCGTGGCAAGTCGGTGAGCATCGACACGCTGAAAAAGCCGTTCTGGGACAAGAACTACGTGATCGCCAAGCGCGTGCTGCCCAAAGAGCAAAACAACAACCTGCGGATCGTGCAGCGCTGATTTTCCAGGCTCATAGGCAGTAAATGTGGGAGGGGGCTTGCTCCCGATGGCAGTGGGTCAGCTAAAGATGAGCTGACTGGTACACCGCTATCGGGGGCAAGCCCCCTCCCACATTTGGGTTTCATTGTCCTTGAGACCTATATATCCCCAGGCACCGTTGCCTTCTCGCGTGCGTCCTCACGGCTGATCAGCCCCTCGCTCACCAGCGCCTTCAGGCTCATGTCCAGCGTCTTCATCCCCACCGCCCCGCCGGTCTGAATCGCCGAAACCATCTGCGCCACCTTGTCCTCGCGGATCAGATTACGAATGGCCGGCGTGCACAGCATGATTTCATGGGCCGCCACGCGCCCACCGCCAGGTTTCCTGACCAGCACCTGTGACACCACTGCCTGCAGCGATTCCGCCAGCATCGAGCGCACCATGGCCTTTTCCCCCGCCGGGAACACATCCACCAGCCGGTTCACGCTCTTGGCCGCCGAGGTGGTGTGCAGGGTGCCGAACACCAGGTGCCCGGTCTCCGCCGCCGTCAACGCCAGGCGAATGGTTTCCAGGTCGCGCAGTTCGCCGATCAGGATCACGTCCGGGTCTTCGCGCAGCGCCGAGCGCAGGGCCGTCGAGAAGCTGCGGGTATCGCGGTGCACCTGGCGCTGGCTGATCAAGGCCATGTTCGGCCGGTGGATAAACTCGATGGGGTCCTCCAGCGTAAGGATGTGCTGGCGCCGATGCCGATTGAGGTCATCGATCATCGCCGCCAGCGTGGTGGACTTGCCCGAGCCTGTGGGCCCGGTCACCAGCACCAGGCCGCGCGGCAAGCGGGCGATGCGCTGGAAGACTTCGCCCAGCCCCAAACTTTGCAGGCTCCGGACCTCGCAGGGAATGGTGCGAAACACCGCCCCCACGCCACGCGACTGCTGGAATACGTTTACCCGGAACCGCGCCACGCCCGGCAGCTCGAACGCAAAATCCGTTTCAAGAGATGTTTCGAAATCCTTTTGCTGGTGTTGATTGAGCAAAGGGCTCAACAAGTCCGCTACTTGCGGTGGTGAAAGCACCGGCCAATCCAATGGCCATACCTCGCCATCAATACGCAACATCGGCACCAGACCCGCCGACAGATGCAGGTCGGAGGCGCCACGGCGCACGCTGGCCGCCAGCAATTGAGTGATATCCATAGGGCTTTCCATTTCCAGTAGAATGCCGCGGACTCCATATCCACGGGTGCATCTTGAATGTCGACGATAGCAGACAACATCGGCCAGGTTAGCCTGCGCATCCGCGCCGCAGCCGAGGCCGTGCAACGTGACCCGAGCAGCATCCACCTGCTGGCCGTGAGCAAGACCAAACCCGCCGAGGCCGTGCGCGAGGCCTATGCCGCCGGGGTGCGCGACTTCGGCGAGAACTACCTGCAGGAAGCGCTGGGCAAACAGGCGCAATTGTCCGACCTGCCCTTGAGTTGGCACTTCATCGGCCCCATTCAATCGAACAAGACGCGCGCGATCGCCGAAAACTTCGCCTGGGTGCATTCCGTGGACCGCCTGAAAATTGCACAACGCCTGTCCGAACAACGCCCGGCTGACCTGCCGCCGCTCAATATCTGCATCCAGGTCAACGTCAGTGGCGAAGCCAGCAAGTCCGGCTGCACGCCCGCCGACCTGCCGGCCCTGGCGAACGCCATCAGCGCCCTGCCGCACCTGACGCTGCGAGGCCTGATGGCGATCCCTGAGCCGACTGAAGACCGCGCCGCACAGGACGCCGCGTTCGCCAGCGTGCGCGAGTTGCAAGCCAGCCTGAATCTGGCGCTGGACACACTTTCCATGGGCATGAGCCACGACCTCGCGTCGGCCATCGCCCAGGGCGCCACCTGGGTGCGGGTCGGTACCGCGCTGTTTGGCGCCCGCGACTACGGCCAGCCGTCACATGGCTGACGTTCATTTAGCTAAGGACCTGTCATGAAAGACACGCGTATTGCCTTTATCGGTGCCGGTAACATGGCGGCCAGCCTGATCGGCGGCCTGCGGGCCAAGGGCCTGGACGCCGCGCAGATCCGCGCCAGCGACCCGGGCGAAGAGACCCGCGCGCGCGTCAGCGCCGAGCACGGTATCGAGACCTTCGCCGACAATGCCGAGGCCATCCATGGCGTCGATGTGATCGTGCTGGCGGTCAAGCCACAGGCCATGAAGGCGGTGTGCGAAAGCCTGCGGCCAAGCCTGCAGCCGCATCAGCTTGTGGTATCGATTGCCGCCGGTATCACCTGTGCCAGCATGCACCACTGGCTCGGCGCCCAGCCGATCGTGCGTTGCATGCCCAATACCCCGTCGCTGCTGCGCCAGGGCGTGAGCGGCCTGTACGCCACCGCCGAAGTCAGCGCCACACAGCGCGACCAGGCCCAGGCGTTGCTGTCTGCCGTGGGCATCGCTGTATGGCTTGCGCAGGAGCAGCAACTGGATGCGGTCACCGCCGTGTCCGGCAGCGGCCCGGCGTACTTTTTCCTGCTGATCGAAGCCATGACCGCCGCCGGCGTCAAACTGGGCCTGCCCCATGACGTGGCAGAACAGCTGGCCGAGCAAACAGCGCTGGGCGCGGCAAAAATGGCTGTCGCCAGCGACGCGGACGCCGCCGAACTGCGCCGTCGCGTGACCTCGCCGGGCGGCACCACGCAAGCGGCCATCGAATCGTTCCAGGCCGGGGGCTTTGAAGCCCTGGTTGAAACAGCACTGAGTGCTGCGGCACATCGTTCGGCCGAGATGGCCGAGCAACTGGGCAAATAGTCGTCCCTTACCAAGGTAATCAAACATGCTCGGAATCAATGACGCTGCCATCTTCATCATCCAGACCCTGGGCAGCCTGTACCTGCTGATCGTGCTGATGCGCTTTATCCTGCAACTGGTGCGGGCGAACTTCTACAACCCGCTGTGCCAGTTCGTGGTCAAGGCCACGCAACCGCTGCTCAAGCCACTGCGCCGGGTGATCCCGAGCCTGTTCGGCCTGGACATGTCGTCGCTGGTGCTTGCGCTGCTGCTGCAAATGCTGCTGTTCGTGGTGATCCTGATGCTCAGTGGCTATCAGGCCTTCACGCCGCTGCTGTTGCCGTGGGCGCTGATCGGGGTGTTCTCGCTGTTTTTGAAGATCATTTTCTGGTCGATGATCATCAGCGTGATCCTCTCGTGGGTTGCACCGGGTAGCCGCAGCCCGGGCGCGGAGCTGGTCTACCAGATCACCGAGCCGGTGCTCGCGCCGTTCCGTCGCCTGATTCCCAACCTGGGCGGCCTGGATATTTCGCCGATCTTTGCGTTTATCGCCATCCAGCTGCTGCAAAGCTGGGTGATTCCGCGTTTGGCGTTTTATGCGTTCATGCCAAAAGAGCTGTTCGGTCTGATCTGACAATGCGGTAAAAAATGTGGGAGGGGGCTTGCTCCCGATTGCGATGCATCAGTCAAATACATGCTGACTGACCCACCGCAATCGGGAGCAAGCCCCCTCCCACATTTGTATCTGTGCACTGGCGCAGGCCTTTGCTTGCCGCTGGCCCCCCCGCTCTTTAGACTTACGCCTCATTTAAACGAGAGCAGGGTCGATGTCAGCTGCCTTCCCCCCCGATTCTGTTGGACTGGTCGTGCCCCAAGTGGCGCACTTCAGCGAACCGCTGGCCCTTGCCTGCGGCCGGTCGCTGCCGGCCTATGACCTGATCTATGAAACCTACGGCCAGCTGAATGCCACGGCGAGCAACGCCGTGCTGATCTGCCACGCCCTGTCCGGCCATCACCACGCCGCCGGCTTCCACAGCGCCGACGAGCGCAAGCCGGGCTGGTGGGACAGCTGCATCGGCCCCGGCAAGCCCATCGATACCCATAAGTTCTTCGTGGTGAGCCTCAACAACCTCGGCGGCTGCAACGGATCCACCGGCCCGAGCAGCCTCAACCCGGAAACCGGCAAGCCGTTCGGCGCCGACTTTCCGGTGCTCACCGTGGAAGACTGGGTGCACAGCCAGGCGCGCCTGGCCGACCTGCTCGGCATCAAGCAGTGGGCAGCGGTCATCGGCGGCAGCCTGGGCGGCATGCAGGCCCTGCAATGGACCATCACTTACCCGGATCGCGTGCGCCACTGCCTGGCTATCGCCTCGGCGCCAAAGCTGTCGGCGCAGAACATCGCCTTCAACGAAGTGGCACGCCAGGCGATCCTCACCGACCCCGAATTCCACGGTGGTTCGTTCCAGGAAGCCGGCGTGATTCCCAAGCGCGGCCTGATGCTGGCGCGTATGGTCGGGCACATCACTTACCTGTCCGATGACTCCATGGGCGAGAAATTCGGCCGGGGTCTCAAGAGCGAAAAGCTCAACTATGACTTCCACAGCGTCGAGTTCCAGGTGGAAAGCTACCTGCGTTATCAGGGCGAGGAGTTCTCCGGACGCTTTGACGCCAACACCTACCTGCTGATGACCAAGGCCCTGGACTACTTCGACCCGGCGGCCAACCATGACGATGACCTGGCGAAAACCTTCGAGCACGTCACCGCCAGCTTCTGCGTGATGTCGTTCACCACCGACTGGCGCTTCTCGCCGGCACGCTCACGCGAGCTGGTGGACGCCCTGATGGCCGCCAAAAAGGATGTCTGCTACCTGGAGATCGACGCACCGCAAGGCCATGACGCCTTCCTGATTCCGATCCCGCGTTACTTGCAGGCCTTCAGCAATTACATGAACCGCATCATTTTGTGAGAACGCCATGAGAGCCGACCTGGACATCATCCAAGACTGGATCCCCGCCGGCAGCCGCGTGCTCGACCTGGGCTGCGGCGATGGCGAACTGCTGAGCTGGCTGCGCGACCACAAGCAAGTCACCGGCTACGGCCTGGAAAACGACCCGGACAACATCGCCCAGTGCGTGGCCAAGGGCATCAACGTGATCGAGCAGGACCTGGACAAGGGCCTGGGCAACTTTGCCAGCAACAGCTTCGACATCGTGGTGATGACCCAGGCCCTGCAAGCGGTGCACTACCCGGACCGCATCCTCGACGAAATGCTGCGGGTCGGTCGCCAGTGCATCATCACCTTCCCCAACTTCGGCCACTGGCGCTGCCGCTGGTACCTGGCCACCAAGGGCCGCATGCCGGTCTCGGATTTCCTGCCCTACACCTGGTACAACACGCCGAACATCCACTTCTGCACCTTCGAAGACTTCGAAGCCCTGTGCGGCGAGCGTGAAGCCAAGGTGATCAACCGCCTTGCCGTCGATCAACAGCACCGCCACGGCTGGGCGAGCAAGCTATGGCCCAACCTGCTGGGCGAAATTGGTATCTACCGGGTCAGCAGTCCTGGCCTGACCGACCACAAGATTGCCGTCTAATCATTTTCAAGAGGAACGCTCATGAGTCGCCTGGCTGTTTTTCTATTGACCGCATGCCTGGGCGCCAGCGCCATGGCCGCCGACGTTATCGATCCCAACCGCACCAAGGAATTCGGCGATATCACCGTGCGTTACAACACCTTCACCTCCAGCTTCCTGCAACCTGAAACCGCCCAGGCCGTGGGTGTGGTACGCAGCAAGAACAAGGGTTTGATCAACGTGTCGGTGTTCAAGGGCGTGACCCCGGTGACGGCGCAGGTGACGGGCACCCTCAAGGACTTGAGCGGCAAGAGCGAAGTGCTGACGTTCAAGCAGATCACCGAAAAGGGCGCGACCAACTACCTCGCGCCCTACTCGGTGCCGCAACAGGAATACAAGACTTTCACGATCAACGTTGAAACAGGCGGCAAGGCCCACAGTTTCAACTTTGTCCAAGAACTTTTCCCGGCCGAATGATGAACCTCACCCAACTCGTACTGGCCAGCCATAACGCCGGCAAACTCAAAGAACTCCAGGCCATGCTCGGTGAATCCGTGCAACTGCGCTCGGTTGGCGAATTCAGCCAGGTCGAGCCGGAAGAGACCGGCCTGTCATTCGTCGAGAATGCCATCCTCAAGGCACGCAACGCGGCACGCCTCTCGGGCCTGCCGGCGCTGGCGGATGATTCGGGGCTGGCGGTGGATTTCCTCGGCGGCGCGCCGGGCATCTACTCGGCGCGCTATGCCGACGGCAAGGGCGACGCGGCCAACAACGCCAAGCTGCTGGACGCCCTCAAGGACGTGCCGGACGCGATGCGTGGCGCGCAGTTCGTCTGCGTGCTGGCGCTGGTGCGCCATGCCGATGACCCGTTGCCGATTCTGTGTGAAGGCCTGTGGCACGGGCGTATCCTGCACGCCGCCAGCGGTGAGCATGGTTTTGGTTATGACCCGCTGTTCTGGGTGCCGGAGCGCAATGTCTCCAGCGCCGAGCTGAGCCCGGCCGACAAGAACCAGATCAGCCATCGCGCCCGCGCCATGGTGTTGCTGCGTCAGCGCCTGGGCTTGAAATGACGCAGAACACCTCTGCGCAGCCGCTGATCCACGGCGGCGCGCAAACACCCCGGGCGGCCTTGCCGGTGCTACCGCCCCTGGCGCTGTACATCCACATTCCGTGGTGCGTGCGCAAATGCCCGTATTGCGATTTCAACTCCCACACCGCGAGCGCCGTGCTACCGGAAGAGGAGTACGTGGACGCGCTGCTGGCCGACCTCGACCAGGACCTGCACGCCGTTTACGGCCGGGAACTGAGTTCGATCTTCTTCGGCGGCGGCACGCCCAGCCTGTTCAGCGCGGCGGCGCTGGGACGCCTGCTCGAAGGCGTGCAGGCGCGCATCCCGTTTGCCAGCGATATCGAGATCACCCTGGAAGCCAACCCCGGCACGTTCGAGCAAGAGAAGTTCGTGGCGTACCGCAAACTGGGGATCAATCGCCTGTCCATCGGCATCCAGAGCTTCCAGCAGCAAAAACTCGAGGCCCTGGGCCGCATCCATAATGGCGACGAAGCGGTCCGCGCGGCGGGTATGGCGCGCCAGGCCGGGTTCGACAACTTCAACCTGGACCTGATGCACGGCCTGCCGGACCAGTCCCTGGACGATGCGTTGAGCGACCTGCGCCAGGCCATTGCGCTGAAGCCGACGCACCTGTCCTGGTACCAGTTGACCCTGGAACCCAACACCGTGTTCTGGAACCAGCCGCCCGCGTTGCCGGAAGACGACACGCTGTGGGATATCCAGGAAGCCGGTCAGGCGCTGCTCGCCGAGCACGGTTATGCGCAATATGAAGTGTCGGCCTATGCCCAACCGGGCCGCCCGGCGCGGCATAACCTCAATTACTGGAGCTTTGGCGACTTTATCGGCATCGGTGCCGGCGCCCACGGCAAGCTCAGCCACCCGGACGGGCGCATCGTGCGCACCTGGAAAACCCGCGCGCCGAAGGACTACCTCAACCCGGCCAAAAGCTTCCAGGCCGGGGCGAAAGAGCTGACTAACGACGAGCTGCCGTTCGAGTTCCTGATGAACGCCCTGCGCCTCACCGAAGGTGTCGACGCCCGGCTCTACGCCGAACGCACCGGCCTCGACCTGGCCAGCCTCGACTCGGCGCGCCGCGACGCAGAACAAAGTGGCTTAATGCAGGTCGAACCGTCACGCCTGGCGGCGACCGACCGCGGGCAACTCTTTCTCAATGACCTGCTGCAGAAATTTCTGAGCTGACGCTTCTTAAGGAAATCGAATGGATCTGGTACTCGACCTGCTCGCCACCGCATCCCGCTGGAGCCGCAGCAACCTGTCGGAAATCTCACTGGCCCTTGTGGGCTGCTTGCTGGTGCTGTTCGGCGCCGACATCAAAGGCTGGGTGGAAGGCCGCCTGGGCAGCATCGCCGGCGCCTTGCGCGTGCCCTTGATGGCGTTGCTGTGCCTGATCGGCAGCGGCGCCGCACTGATCTACGCCACGCCGTGGATTGTGCGCGGGCTGGGCCAGTTCAATAACTACAGCCTGGCGCCGGTGCTGGTGGTGGTGCTGGTGTTGATTGGGGTTGTGGCGGACCGTCGCTGACCTCCAACTCAGCACAAAGATACAAGCGGGAGGGGGCTTGTTCCCGATAGCGGTACATCAGTCACTTCAATGTCGACTGACACTCTGCTATCGGGAGCAAGCCCCCTCCCACATTGGATTGCATTTCAAGTCAGGGCCGGCGGGTCAAGCCAGCTTTTCGAACTTCAAATCCCACACTCCATGCCCCAACCGCTCGCCGCGACGTTCGAACTTGGTGATCGGCCGCTCGGCCGGGCGGGGTACGCATTTGCCGTCTTCAGCGAGGTTGCGATAGCCCGGCGCGACGTTCATCACTTCCAGCATGTATTCGGCATAGGGCTCCCAGTCGGTGGCCATGTGCAGGATGCCGCCGACTTTCAGCTTGCTGCGCACCAGTTCCGCGAAGGAAGCCTGGACGATGCGGCGCTTGTGGTGACGGGCTTTGTGCCATGGGTCGGGGAAAAACAGCATCAGGCGGTCGAGGCTGTTGTCGGCGATGCAGCGGTTGAGCACTTCAATCGCGTCGCAGTCATAGACTCGCAGGTTGGTCAGGCCCTGGGTGAGCACGCCATTGAGCAGCGCGCCGACACCTGGGCGATGCACTTCCACACCGATGAAGTCCTGCTCCGGCGCGGCGGCGGCCATTTCCAGCAGGGAGTGACCCATGCCGAAGCCGATTTCCAGGGAACGCGGGGCCGAGCGGCCGAACACCTGGTCGTAGTCCACCGGCGCGTCGGCCAAGGGCAGCACGAACAAAGGCGTGCCCTGCTCCAGGCCCTTCTGCTGGCCTTCGGTCATGCGGCCGGCGCGCATCACGAAGCTCTTGATGCGGCGGTGTTTGGAGTCGTCGGCAGCGTCCACGGTGTTCGGCGTTTCGTTTGATTCAGTCATCAATGGCTCTTACTTGATCAGACCATCCAGCGGCGAAGAGGCGCTGGCGTAGAGTTTTTTCGGCATGCGCCCGGCGAGGTAAGCCAGACGGCCCGCGACGATGGCGTGTTTCATGGCTTCGGCCATCATGATCGGTTGCTGGGCATTGGCGATGGCCGAGTTCATCAGCACCGCTTCGCAGCCCAGCTCCATGGCGATGGTGGCGTCGGAGGCGGTGCCCACGCCGGCATCCACCAGCACCGGAATGTTCGCTTCTTCGAGGATGATCTGCAGGTTGTACGGGTTGCAGATCCCCAGGCCCGTGCCGATCAGGCCGGCCAGCGGCATCACGGCGATGCAGCCGATTTCGGCGAGTTGGCGGGCGATGATCGGGTCGTCGCTGGTGTAGACCATCACGTCGAAGCCTTCCTTGACCAGGGTCTCGGCGGCCTTGAGGGTTTCGATCACGTTGGGAAACAGGGTTTTCTGGTCGGCCAGCACTTCCAGCTTCACCAGGTTGTGGCCGTCCAGCAGCTCGCGGGCCAGGCGGCAGGTGCGCACGGCTTCGATTGCGTCGTAGCAACCGGCGGTGTTGGGCAGGATGGTGTAGCGATCCGGCGGCAGGATATCCAGCAGGTTCGGTTCGCCCGGGTTCTGGCCGATATTGGTGCGGCGCACGGCAACAGTCACGATTTCGGCGCCCGAGGCTTCGATGGCCAGGCGGGTTTCTTCCATGTCGCGGTATTTGCCGGTGCCGACCAGCAGGCGGGACTGGTAGGTACGACCGGCCAGGACGAAGGGCTTGTCGCTACGAACGATGCTCATGGGAAATCCTCGTGATGGGGTGAGGTTCTGCAGAATGCGAGGTGGCGATTAGCCGCCGCCGATGGCGTGGACCACTTCGACCTGGTCACCGTCGGCGAGCGCCGTGGCGGCGTGCTGACTGCGCGGGACGATATCCTGATTGAGCTCCACTGCGACACGGCGCCCGGTCAGTTCCAGGCGGGTCAGCAGGGCCTCGACGGAGGCGCCGTCGGGCAGTTCAAAGAGGTCGCCGTTCAACTGAATGCGCATGCCAGGGGCCGCCATCGTTTTTAGGGGCCAGCATTCTAGCTTGATTGGCGTTGCCGGCCCAAGCCCCTCGGTCAGATCGCCTGCAAGCGCCACGCCGCCAGACCGAGGAAGAACCAGCCAAGCAGGAATGCCAGCCCGCCGAACGGGGTGATAATGCCGAGCTTGCTGATGCCGGTCAGGGTCAGTGCGTACAGGCTGCCGGAAAACAGCAGGATGCCGACCACAAACGCGATGCCCGCCCAGGTCACCATGCGGCCGGGGATATGCGCGGCCAGCAGCGCCACGCCGAACAGCGCCAGGGCGTGCACCAGCTGGTAGGTCACGCCGGTCTGGAAAATCGCCAGGTACTCGGCGCTCAGGCGGTTTTTCAGGCCATGGGCGGCAAAAGCTCCCAGGGCCACGCCGGTAAAGCCGAAAAAGGCAGCCAACATCAGAAAGCTACGCAGCATGTGGAACTCCAATCAGACGCATCGGGCAGGGTCTGTATAATGGCCCGCTCAACGGGTTCGGCCAAGCCATCTCTATGCTGCGTGTCCTCTTCAGTCGTTTTCTCAAAGTCGTGAAATGGTTTGCCATCGGCAGCGTTTTGCTGGTGCTGCTGCTGCGCGTCGTGCCGCCGCCGTTTACGGCGCTGATGGTGGAGCGCAAGGTCGAGTCGTGGTTCGACGGCGAACCCATTGACCTGCAACGCAGCTGGGTGCCGTGGGATGACATTTCCGACGACCTCAAGCTGGCGGTGATGGCCGGTGAAGACCAGCGCTTCCCGCAGCATTGGGGGTTCGATTTCGGCGCGATCCAGGCGGCCATCGTGCACAACGAGCGCGGTGGGTCGATTCGCGGTGCCAGCACGCTGAGCCAGCAGGTGTCGAAGAACCTGTTTCTGTGGTCTGGCCGCAGTTATCTGCGCAAGGGCCTGGAGGCCTGGTTTACCGGCCTGATCGAGGTGCTGTGGCCCAAACAACGGATTCTTGAGGTGTACCTCAACAGCGTGGAATGGGATGACGGCGTGTTTGGCGCAGAGGCGGCGGCGCGGCATCATTTTGGGGTGAGTGCCAAGGGGCTTTCGCGGCAGCAGGCCAGCTATCTGGCGGCGGTGTTGCCCAACCCACGGGTGTGGAGCGCCAGCCATCCAACGGCGTATGTGGCGCGGCGGGCGGCGTGGATTCGTCAGCAGATGAATCAACTCGGTGGCGATGGCTACCTGCTTGAGCTGAACAACTCCCGCAAGGCACCCTGGTCCGACTGACACAACACCTGAACCAATGTGAGAGGGGGATTGCTCCCGATAGCGGTGGATCAGTCAGCTTATCTGTAGCTGACCCACTGCAACCGGGAGCAAGCCCCCTCCCACCTATTTAAGCGGCGATCGACAGCTTCAGCTTGTTCATCGCGCTTTTCTCAAGCTGACGAATCCGCTCGGCCGACACGTTGTACTTCTGCGCCAGGTCGTGCAGCGTGGCTTTTTCTTCCGCCAGCCAGCGCTGGTAGAGGATGTCACGGCTGCGGTCGTCCAGCACTTCCAGCGCTTCGTGCAGGTTGTGATTGGCGTTGTCGCTCCAGTCGGCGTCTTCCAGTTGACGCGCCGGGTCGTACCGGTGGTCTTCCAGGTAGTTGGCCGGCGATTGAAAAGCGCTGTCGTCGTCCGCTTCCGCGGCCGGGTCGAAGGCCATGTCATGGCCCGTCAGGCGGCTTTCCATCTCGCGAACTTCACGGGGCTCCACACCAAGGCTTTCAGCCACGCGGTGGACTTCCTCGTTGTTCAGCCACGCCAGGCGCTTTTTCTGGCTGCGCAGGTTGAAGAACAGCTTGCGCTGGGCCTTGGTGGTCGCGACTTTCACGATGCGCCAGTTGCGCAGGATGAACTCGTGGATTTCCGCCTTGATCCAGTGCACGGCAAACGACACCAGGCGCACACCCATTTCGGGGTTGAAACGCTTGACCGCCTTCATCAGGCCCACATTGCCTTCCTGAATCAGGTCAGCCTGGGCCAGCCCGTAGCCGCTATAGCTACGGGCGATATGTACGACAAAACGCAGGTGGGCGAGCACCATCTGCCGAGCCGCCCCCAAATCCTGCTCATAGTAGAGACTCTCGGCCAGTTCACGCTCCTGCTCGGGCGTCAGCAATGGAATGCTGTTGACCGTGTGCACATAGGCTTCCAGGTTTCCACCGGGAACCAGGGCATACGCAGGTTGCAAAGAAGTGGTCATACGAAAAAACCTCCGACTCACATAACTCGTGCAGTTCAGCACTGCGAAAATTGACCGGGGAACCGTAGGACAAGTTCCCTAAACCGCTGATACGGTCAATAGAAACGAAACCACATTAATCCGGCATTAACTACTTGGGCGCCAGCTCACGTAAATGCCGCGCCACGGCAATCCAGGCACCGATATAACCCAACAATACCGCGCCAAGCAAGAGCGAGAGACCATCGGCCACCGGCACCCCGGCCAGGGCAAAATCACTGCCGTACAAGCCGGCAAGCCCTGTTACCGCGTCATTCAGCCAGTCCAGGCCAAAAGCCAGCACGCCCCAGGACAAAAACCCGGCACCCAGACCATAAAGCGCGCCCATGTACAGAAAAGGACGACGCACATAGCTGTCTGTGCCGCCGACCAGTTTAATCACTTCTATCTCGGTGCGACGGTTTTCAATATGAAGACGAATGGTATTGCCTATCACCAAAAGTAATGCAGACACCAACAACACCGTCAACCCGAACACAAAGCGGTCACCCAGCTTGAGGATCGCGGCCAGCCGCTCTACCCAGACCAGATCAAGTTGCGCCTGTTGCACTTTGGGCATCTGCGCCAGTTTCTGGCGCAGGGCCTCCAGGGTCGGCTTGTCAACTTCATCGGGCGTCACCAGCACCACGCCCGGCAGCGGGTTCTGCGGCAGCTCCTTGAGCGCCTCGCCCAGGCCGGACTGCTGCTGGAATTCTTCAAGGGCCTGGTCGCGGCTGACGTACTCGGCATCCGCTACGCCCGGCATATTCTTGATTTCATCGCGCAACGCTTCACCCTGCTGGGTGCTGGCATCCAGATTCAGGTACAGCGAAATCTGCGCCGCACGCTGCCACGAACCGCCCAGGCGCTCCACGTTATTGAGCAGCAGCGACAAACCCATCGGCAGGCTGAGGGCCACGGCCATCACCAGGCAGGTAAAAAAGCTGCCAACCGGCTGCTTGCCCAGCCGGCGCAAGCTGTCGAGCAGGCTGGCGCGATGGCTTTCGATCCAGGCGTGCAGCAGGGTGCTGAAGTCCGGGCCGTCATCGTCGTCGCGTTTTTTCTTGCTCGGTTGCGGATCGGCCGGTTTCGGCGCCACGCGTTCGGATACTTTTGGACTGCGTGTAGCACTCATACGCCTGCCTCCCCATCACCAATCAGGCGACCGCGCTGCAACGTAAGCATGCGGTGGCGCATGCGCGCGATCAGCGCCAGGTCGTGGCTGGCGATCAGCACGCTGGTGCCCAGGCGGTTGATGTCTTCGAACACGCCCATGATCTCGGCCGCCAGGCGCGGGTCGAGGTTACCGGTAGGTTCGTCCGCCAGCAGCAGGGCCGGACGGTGCACGATGGCGCGGGCGATGCCGACGCGCTGTTGCTGACCGGTGGAGAGGTCACCGGGGTAGAGGTCGGTCTTGTCCGACAGCGCCACACGCTCCAGGGCCGAATCCACGCGTTTGATGATCTCGGCCTTGGACAGCCCGAGAATCTGCAATGGCAGGGCAACGTTGTTGAACACCGTGCGATCGAACAGCAACTGGTGATTCTGGAACACTACGCCGATCTGGCGGCGCAGAAACGGGATCTGCGCATTGCTGATGGTGGCCAGGTCCTGGCCGGCCAGCAGCAGTTTGCCGGTGGTCGGGCGCTCCATGGCCAGCAGCAGACGCAACAACGTACTTTTACCGGCACCGGAGTGACCGGTGACGAAAAGAAACTCGCCGCGCCGCACCCGAAAGCTCAGCTCATGCAAGCCCACATGCCCGTTGGCATAGCGTTTACCGACTTGCTCGAATCGAATCATGAACGCTCCCGCTCGGCAAACAGTGCCTGTACAAAGGGTTCGGCTTCAAAGGTGCGCAGGTCGTCGATGCCCTCACCGACGCCGATATAACGAATCGGCAACCCGAACTGCTTGGCCAGGGCAAAAATCACACCGCCCTTGGCCGTGCCGTCGAGCTTGGTCAGGGCCAGGCCGGTCAGTTGCACCGTCTGATTGAATTGCTTGGCCTGGCTGATGGCGTTCTGACCGGTCCCGGCGTCGAGCACCAGCAGCACTTCATGGGGGGCGTCGGCATCCAGCTTGCCGATCACGCGGCGCACCTTCTTCAGCTCTTCCATCAGGTTGTCTTTGGTGTGCAGGCGACCGGCGGTGTCGGCGATCAACACGTCGATATTGCGCGCCTTGGCGGCCTGCACAGCGTCGAAAATCACCGAGGCGGAATCGGCGCCGGTGTGCTGGGCAATCACCGGGATCTTGTTGCGCTCGCCCCACACCTGCAACTGCTCCACCGCAGCGGCACGGAAGGTGTCGCCAGCGGCCAGCATGACTTTCTTGCCTTCGAGCTGCAGCTTTTTGGCCAGCTTGCCGATGGTGGTGGTCTTGCCGGCGCCGTTGACGCCCACCACGAGGATCACGAACGGTTTGTTCGGGGTGATCACCAGCGGCGCTTCCACCGGCTTGAGCATCGCGGCCAGTTCGGCCTGCAAGGACTTGTACAGCGCGTCGGCGTCGGTAAGTTGCTTGCGCGCGACCTTCTGGGTCAGGCTCTGGATGATTACCGCTGTGGCTTCAACGCCCACGTCGGCGGTGAGCAGACGGGTTTCGATGTCTTCCAGCAGTTCGTCATCGATGGTCTTGCGACCCAGGAACAGGCTGGCCATGCCTTCGCCGATGCTGGCGCTGGTCTTGCTCAGGCCTTGCTTGAGGCGGGCGAAAAAGCCGGTCTTGCCGGCTTCGACGGCAACGGGTTCCGGCGCGATAACTGCAGGCACGGCGGCGTCGAAGACGGGCGCGGGCTCAGGTACCGGTTCAGCCACCACGGGAATCGGCGGCGCAACGTGCTCAGCAAGCACGTCTTCAACCAGCGCCACGGGCTCTTCGGCCACGGGCAGTTCGGGCCACGGCTCGGGTTCGGGTTCCGGCTCGGGTTCCGGCGCCACCTCGGCCACCGGCTGCAACACCGGCTCAACGATAGGCAACACCACCGGCGCCGGCGTCTGGGCAACCGGCTCGGCTTCTACTATAGGTTCGGGGATCGGTTCAGCGTGAACCTGCGGCTGCGGTTCGACTGTATCCTGCGGTTTCTTACGCAGCCAGCCGAACAGGCCTTTCTTCTCGCCAGCCGCAGCTGGGGTCTTCTTGTCGTCGTTGGAACCAAACATGGAGACGGCTATCTCAAGGTAGCGATGCGCCAGGGGGCACGTCGGTAAATAAAATTCGATGCGTAACAGACTGTTTTTCAGCCAGCTCGTTCATGCGCAACATTTTGTAAGGCCTAAATAGGGCCTTAACGGTACCGCCGCAGTGGCCGTCCGCAAATCCGACCAGTATCCTAGCACCTCCTCGCCCGCCGACGCTAAGACCAAGCGGGTAGCCCAACAGGTTTAAAAACGAATGAATGCTCTAGCCCGCCGCGCCGCAGGCCTGCTGTTCGGTACAGTTTGTCTGCCTCTTTCAGCTTTGGCTGCCGATCCACAACCCACCCATGAATTCACCCTCGACAATGGCCTCAAAGTGGTCGTGCGCGAAGACCATCGCGCGCCGGTGGTGGTTTCCCAGGTCTGGTACAAGGTTGGCTCGAGCTACGAAACCCCGGGGCAGACCGGTTTGTCCCACGCCCTGGAACACATGATGTTCAAGGGCAGTGCCAAAGTGGGCCCGGGCGAAGCTTCGCTGATCCTGCGCGACCTGGGCGCTGAAGAAAATGCGTTCACCAGCGATGACTACACCGCGTATTACCAGGTGCTGGCCCGCGACCGCCTGGGCGTCGCCTTCGAGCTGGAGGCCGACCGCATGGCCAGCCTGCGCCTGCCGGCCGACGAGTTCAGCCGCGAGATCGAGGTCATCAAGGAGGAACGCCGCCTGCGCACCGACGACAACCCCATGTCCAAGGCCTTCGAGCGCTTCAAGGCCATGGCTTTTCCGGCCAGCGGCTACCACACGCCGACCATCGGCTGGATGGCCGACCTGGACCGCATGAAGGTCGAGGAGCTGCGCCACTGGTACCAATCCTGGTACGTGCCCAACAACGCCACCCTGGTGGTGGTCGGCGACGTGACCCCGGACGAGGTGAAGACCCTGGCCCAGCGCTACTTCGGCCCGATCCCCAAGCGTGACGTACCACCTGCCAAAATCCCGCTGGAGCTGGCTGAACCCGGCGAGCGCCTGCTGACCCTGCGCGTGCAGACCCAACTGCCGAGCGTGATCCTCGGTTTTAACGTGCCTGGCCTTGCCACTGCCGAAGACAAGCGCTCCGTGCAAGCCCTGCGCCTGATCTCGGCCCTGCTCGACGGCGGCTACAGCGCGCGTATCTCGGAACAACTGGAGCGTGGTGAAGAGCTGGTGTCCGCCGCCTCCACCCGCTACGACGCCTACAGCCGTGGCGACACCCTGTTCATCCTGTCGGCCACGCCCAACCAGCAGAAGAAAAAGACCATTGCCCAAGCCGAAGCCGGCCTGTGGCGGCTGCTGGAAGACTTGAAAGCCAAGCCACCGACCGCCGAAGAGCTGGAGCGAATTCGCGCCCAGGTCATCGCCGGCCTGGTGTACCAGCGTGACTCCATCACCAGCCAGGCCACGGCCATTGGCTCCCTGGAAACCGTGGGCCTGTCCTGGCAGCTCATGGACACCGAGCTTGCCGACCTGCAAAGCGTGACCCCGGAAGATATCCAGAAGGCTGCACGTACCTATTTCACCCGCGGACGTCTGAGCGTCGCCCATGTTTTGCCTGAGGAGACCGCTCATGAGTGATCGCAAAAGCCTGATCCTGCCCGGCCTGATCGCCGTCACCCTGATGGCGGCCACTGCCGTGTACTTCCTGCGCCCGAGTGAATCGGTGGCCAGCCCTGCGCTGGAAAAAGCCCAGTCCGCCAACAAGCTGCAGTCGCTGGCCGAGCTGGACGGCAAGGCGCCGACCAACCGCAAGCTGGACGTGCAAAGCTGGACCACCGCCGAAGGCGCCAAGGTGCTGTTCGTCGAAGCCCATGAGCTGCCGATGTTCGACATGCGCATCCTGTTCGCCGCCGGCAGCAGCCAGGACGGCGACGTGCCGGGCCTGGCGCTGATGACCAACGCCATGCTCAACGAAGGCGTGCCGGGCAAGGACGTCAGCCAGATCGCCAGCGGTTTTGAAGGCCTGGGCGCCGGCTTTGGCAATGGCACCTACCGCGACATGGCGCTGGTGTCCCTGCGCAGCCTGAGCGCCAGCGACAAGCGCGATGCAGCGCTGGCGCTGTTCGACGCCGTGATCGGCAAGCCGACCTTCCCCGCCGATTCCCTGGCGCGGATCAAGAACCAGATCCTCGCCGGCTTCGAATACGAGAAGCAGAATCCCGCCAAGCTGGCGAGTCTTGAGCTGTTCAAGCGCCTGTATGGTGACCACCCTTACGCGCATCCGAGCGAGGGCAACGCCGACAGCGTGCCAAAGATCAGCCAGGCGCAATTGCAGGCGTTCCATGCCAAGGCCTATGCGGCGGGCAACGCAGTGATTGCAGTGGTGGGCGACATGACCCGTGCCGAAGCCGAGGCCATGACCGCCAAGGTGTCTGCCTCGCTGCCCAAGGGCCCGGCGCTGGCGAAGATCGCCCAGCCGACCGAACCGAAGGCGGGCCTGAGCCATATCGAGTTTCCGTCCAAGCAGACGCACCTGCTGTTCGCCCAATTGGGCATCGACCGGGCCGACCCGGACTACGCGGCCTTGTCTCTGGGCAACCAGATCCTCGGGGGCGGTGGCTTTGGCACTCGCCTGATGAGCGAAGTACGCGAGAAACGCGGCCTCACTTACGGCGTGTACTCGGGCTTCTCGCCGATGCAGGTGCGCGGTCCGTTCATGATCAACCTGCAGACCCGCGCCGAAATGAGCGGCGGCACCCTGCGCCTGGTCGAGCAAGTGCTGGCTGATTACCTCAAGACCGGCCCGACGCAAAAGGAGCTCGATGACGCCAAGCGCCAACTGGCCGGCAGCTTCCCGCTGTCCACCGCGAGCAACCTCGATATCGTCGGCCAGCTGGGCGCTATGGGTTTCTACAACCTGCCGCTGAGCTATCTGGAAGATTTCATGAAACAATCCCAGGCCCTGACCGTAGAGCAGGTCAAGGCGGCCATGAACAAACACTTGAGCGCCGACAAGATGGTCATCGTGACCGCCGGCCCGACGATTGCGCAAAAGCCACTACCGCCCCCCACTGATAAATCCGCCGAGCAGCCGCTCGGGGTTCCGGAGCACTAATGGCCAGTTCATCTCGCCCGAAAAAGCCTGTCCACAACGTGCATAACGGTGTGGGCCAACTGCGCATCATTGGCGGTGAATGGGGCAGCCGCAAGCTGAGCTTCCCCGACGTCGTGGGCCTGCGCCCGACGCCTGACCGCGTGCGTGAAACCCTGTTCAACTGGCTTGCGCCGTACATCGCGGGCGCCAGGGTGCTGGACCCGTTTGCCGGCAGCGGCGCGCTGTTTCTGGAGGCGCTGTCCCGTGGCGCGTCCCAGGCCCAGGCGCTGGACGCGAGCAACGTGGCGGTCTCCAGCCTCAAGGAACACCTGGGCACCCTGCGCTGCACCAACGGCCAGGTGCAGACCGCCGATGCGCTGCGCTACCTGGAAACCCAGGTGGCCAGCGCATACGACGTGGTGTTCCTCGACCCGCCGTTCAACCAGAACCTGCTGCCGACGGTGTGCACGCTGCTCGAAGATCGCCAATGGCTGGCGCCGGATGCGTGGATCTACACCGAGAGTGAAACCGCACCGTCCACCCTCGGCCTGCCGGGCAGTTGGCGCCTGCACCGGGAGCAGAAGTCCGGTCGGGTGTATTACGCGTTGTGGCATCGTTTGGTCGAAAGCGCGGTCTGAGCCGGCGGTTTCTGTTTGTGGCTGGTGGGCGTGCCCCGCGTTGGGCTGCGCAGCAGCCCCAGTCACAACACTGAGGTTATTCTGTTAGAACACTGTTGCAGGTTTTGGGGCCGCTTCGCAGCCCAACGCGGGGCAAGCCCGCTCGCCACAGTAAGCCTGCTCGCCACAACAGGCTTGTACGCCAAAGAGAGTGCAATGACTCCCTCCACCGACCTGTTCAAACCCGCTTTCGGCCTCGGCAACCCCCACCTGCAAACCTTGTGGGGACCGCTGTGGCGCCCCACTACGCACCTCGAACGCCAACGCGAACGCCTGTGGCTGGACGACGGTGATTTTCTCGATATTGACTGGCACGGACCTCACGACGCCAAGGCACCGCTGGTGCTGGTATTGCACGGGCTCACCGGTTCGTCCAACTCGCCCTACGTCGCCGGCCTGCAAAAGGTCCTCGCCGCCCAGGGCTGGGCCAGTGCCGCGCTGAACTGGCGCGGCTGTTCCGGCGAGCCGAACCTGTTGGCGCGCAGCTATCACTCCGGGGCCAGCGAGGATCTGGCGGCAGCGATTGCCCATCTGCAGGCCAAGCGGCCGTTGGCGCCGCTGTACGCGGTGGGCTATTCGCTGGGCGGCAATGTGCTGCTCAAGCATCTGGGGGAAACCGGCACGGCGTCAGGGTTGCAAGGCGCCGCGGCGGTGTCGGTGCCGTTTCGCCTGGACCAGTGCGCCGACCGCATCGGCCTGGGTTTTTCGCGGGTCTATCAGAAGCACTTCATGCGCGAAATGCTGGCGTATATCCGCGTCAAGCAAAGCCGCTTCACGCAGGATGGCCGCACGGACGGCCTGAAAACCCTGGAAGCCCTGGGTTCCCTGGAAAAGATGCGCACGTTCTGGGACTTCGATGGACGGGTGACTGCGCCGCTGCATGGTTTCATCAGCGCCGAGGATTACTACCGCAAGGCGTCGAGTCGCTATTACCTGGGCGGTATCCGAACGCCGACCCTGATTATCCAGGCGGCGGACGATCCGTTCGTGTTTGCCCATAGCCTGCCCGAGGCCAGCGAGTTATCGGATTGCACCGAGTTCGAATTGCTGGCCAAGGGCGGGCATGTGGGCTTCGTGGACGGTTCGCTCAAGCGTCCGACCTATTACCTCGAACGCCGCATCCCCCAATGGCTGCTGACACAACAGCAATAAAAATGTGGGAGGGGGCTTGCTCCCTCCCACAATTGCTTGGGTTTACAGGCCAGGCCGCTCAGTCGCCCGTGGCAATGGCCCGCGCGGGATCCGTGATCCACTCACTCCACGACCCCGCATATAACTGGCCCAACGGGTAACCCGCCAAACCCAGGGCGAACAGGTTATGGCAGGCGGTGACGCCGGAACCGCAATACGCCACCAGTTCCTTGGGCGACCGCCCCTGCAACTGCGCGGCAAACCGCTGCTTGAGCTGCTCGACCGGCAGAAACCGCCCATCACTGCCCAGGTTCTCGTTGAATGCCGCGCACTGCGCCCCGGGAATGTGCCCGGCAATCGGGTCGATGGGCTCAACGTCGCCACGAAAACGCGCCGGGGCCCGCGCATCAATCAGGGTCAGGCCCGGCTGGCCCAGGCGTTTTTGCAGATGCTCGGCATCCAGCACCAGGCCATGATCGGGCGTGCCGGTAAAGTCGCCCGGCTCGATCACCGGCGCGTCCAGGCTCAAGGGGAAGCCGGCGGCATGCCAGGCCTTCAAGCCACCGTCCAGGATAAACACGCCGTCCCGCTTGCCCAGCCACACCAGCAACCACCAGGCGCGGGCGGCAAAGGCGCCAGGGCCGTCGTCATACAGCACCACCTCGGTATCGGCACTGATGCCCCACGCGCGCAGTTGTTCAGCGAGGGTCTGCGCCTGCGGCAGTGGGTGACGCCCGGTCACGCCTTTGGTCACCGGGCCGCTGAGATGGCGTTCAAGGTCAGCATATTGCGCGCCTTCGATATGCCCTTCGGCATAGCTGCAACGCCCGTAATCCGGGTCTTCCAGGGCAAAACGGCAATCGAGGATTACCAACGCGCCACGCGTTTGGCGCTCGGCCAGGTGCTGGGGGCTGATCAGTTGGGCAAGCGGCATGACAGACTCCTGTAAACAGATTCGGGAAAGGCCCTATTTCACTTCATCCAGCGCCTGATTCAACGGCACGTAAAACTCCTTGAACAGCCCATCCACCGCTTCTTTGGCCTGGGGCGTGACAAACCCCGCCTCCAGCACCAGCACCTGATACACCCCGCGCTTGATCGCTTCGGCACTCAAATGGGTGGAGTTTTCGTTGGTGGTGCACAAAAAGCGCACCCAAGAGGTGAGGATGATCCAGGCGTTGAGGGTCAGGGCTTCGGTCTGGATCGGGTCCATATTGAGGATGCCGGCATCGACAAACCCCTGATAGATGGCCCCGCCCTGGGTCAGGCAGCGCTGGGAAAATCGCCGGTAGCCGGTGGCCATTTCGGGGTCGCTTTCCAGCAGGTGTTCGAGGTCGCGGTGCAGGAAACGGTAGCGCCACATGCCGGCCAGCACGGCCTGCAGGTAAAAGCGCTTATCTTCCACACGCATCGCGCGGCCCTGGGGCGGGCGCAGGAAACTGTCCACCAGCGCTTCGTATTCGCGGAACAGCACGGCGATGATCGCCTGCTTGTTGGGGAAGTGGTAGTACAGGTTGCCCGGCGAAATTTCCATATGGGCGGCGATGTGGTTGGTGCTGACACTGCGCTCGCCCTGCTGATTAAAAAGCTCCAGGCTGGTGTGCACAATGCGTTCGCTGGTCTTTACTCGTGGTGCCATGGGGGATCAGCTTCCATACACGGAATGGGGCATCTTACGGCCTAACCGTGCCGGGATAAATCCGCATGGGGCTGCAATGTTATTTGACAATTTAGAGCAATGACTCTAAAAATCCAGGCAGACCAATAACAATCGGGCCTGCACCATGTCTGCCACTGTTGCCTACCTGCAAGACTCCCAGGCGCTGGACCGGCTTCAGCCGCTGTTCGACGCCCAGCGCCGCGCCTACGCCGCCAACCCGATGCCGCCTGCTGCGCAGCGCCAGCAATGGCTCAAGGCCTTGCGCGAATTGCTCAGCGATGAACGCCAGGCGTTGATCCGCGCGATCAGCGAGGATTTCAGCCACCGCAGCGCAGACGAAACCCTGTTCGCCGAGCTGATGCCCAGCCTGCATGGCATCCACTACGCCAGCAAACACCTCAAGGGCTGGATGAAACCGTCGCGCCGCGCCGTAGGCATTGCCTTCCAGCCCGCGTCAGCCAAAGTCATCTACCAACCGCTCGGCGTGGTCGGGGTGATCGTGCCCTGGAATTACCCGCTGTACCTGGCCATCGGCCCGCTGGTCGGAGCGCTGGCGGCCGGTAATCGGGTGATGTTGAAGCTCAGCGAGTCCACCCCCGCCACCGGCGAGCTGCTCAAAACGCTGCTGGCGAAGATCTTCCCCGAAGACCTGGTGTGCGTGGTGCTGGGCGAAGCCGATGTGGGCGTGGCGTTTTCCAGGCTGCGCTTCGACCACCTGCTGTTCACCGGCGCCACCAGCATTGGCAAGCATGTGATGCGCGCGGCCGCCGAGCACCTCACGCCAGTCACGCTGGAGCTGGGCGGCAAGTCGCCGGCGATTGTCTCCGCCGATGTGCCGCTCAAGGATGCCGCCGAGCGCATCGCTTTCGGCAAAGCCTTGAATGCCGGACAAACCTGTGTGGCGCCGGACTACGTGCTGGTGCCGGAGCACCGCGTGGACGCTTTCGTGGAGGCCTACGGCAAGGCGGTTCGCGGGTTCTATCCGACGCTGGTCGACAACCCGGACTACACCGCGATCATCAACGAACGACAGTTGGCGCGGCTCACTGCCTATGTAAAGGACGCCACCGACAAGGGCGCCACGCTGGTCCCGCTGTATGACCAAAGTCAGGCACGGCGCATGGCCCACAGCCTGCTGCTGAATGTCAGCGACGACATGACGGTGATGCAGGACGAAATCTTCGGCCCGGTATTGCCCGTCGTGCCCTATCGCGACATCGACCAGGCCTTTGCCTACATCAACCAACGCCCTCGCCCGCTGGCGCTGTATTACTTCGGCTACAACAAGCGCGAACAAGACCGAGTGCTGCACGAAACCCATTCGGGCGGCGTCTGCCTGAACGACACCCTGCTGCACGTGGCCCAGGACGACCTGCCGTTTGGCGGCATCGGCCCATCGGGCATGGGCCACTACCACGGCCACGAAGGCTTTCTCACCTTCAGCAAAGCCAAGGGTGTGTTGGTCAAGCAACGCCTGAACGCGGCGAAGCTGATCTACCCGCCCTACGGCAAATCGATCCAGAAGCTGATTCAGAAGCTGTTTGTTCGCTGATTCCGCCACCCACGGGACAACAATAACAATGAACCCCAGCCTGACTGATTCCCCCGCGCTGTCACGGCGCGGCATCCTGAAAATCGGCCTGTGCGCCAGTGCTTTCCTGGCTACCGCAGGGCTAGGCGCCAGCCTCAGCGGCTGCTCCGCCAGCACCCCGGCCAGCGGCTTTGCGATGCTGCGCAGCAGCGACCTGCCATTTTTGCGGGCGGTGATGCCGGTGTTGCTCGACGGTGTTGCCAGCGTTCAGGAGGTCGCCGCCGGGATTGAAGACGCGCTCAAAAAGCTCGATTACAGCCTGCAATACCTGTCGCCGGAGATGTTCAAGCTCACCCAGCAGTTATTCGACGTCCTCGCCATGGGCATTACCCGCGGCCCGCTGACCGGCATCTGGGGCAGTTGGGAAAACGCCAGCAGCGAGCAGATCCGTCACTTCCTGCTGCGCTGGGAGAACAGCTACCTCAACCTGCTGCGCATGGGCCAGGGCTCGTTGCTCAAGCTGGTGATCATGGCCTGGTATTTCCGGCCGGCGTCCTGGGCCCATTGCGGCTACCCCGGCCCGCCCCACCTCTGACAGTGACCGCAATTTCGCACAACAAAAACAAGAGTGCCCACCTATGCCCGTACCCGATCTGTTCCGCGACGGCCTGGCCCGTGGCTGGAAAACCCACAACGGCGCCGCCCTCGACCGCGACCTGAGCCTGGAAGCCGACGTCGCGATCATCGGCAGCGGCGCCGGTGGCGGCACCACCGCCGAGATCCTCAGCGCCGCCGGTTACAAGGTGCTGCTGATCGAGGAAGGCCCACTCAAGACCAGCAGCGACTTCAAGCTGCTGGAGGACGAGGCCTACGCCAACCTGTATCAGGAAGGCATCGGACGCATGAGCAAGGACGGCGCCATCACCATCCTGCAAGGCCGGGCCGTGGGCGGCACCACGCTGATCAATTGGACCTCCAGCTTTCGCACGCCGGACGCCACCCTCGCCCACTGGGCCAGCGAATACGCGGTGACGGGCCACAGCAGCAGCGAGATGGCGCCCTGGTTCGAAAAAATGGAGCAGCGCCTGGGCATTGCGCCCTGGGCACTGCCGCCGAACGCCAACAACGATGTGATCCGCAAGGGCTGTGAAAAACTCGGCTACAGCTGGCACGTGATCCCGCGCAACGTGCGTGGTTGTTTCAACCTGGGCTACTGCGGCATGGGCTGCCCGGTGAATGCCAAGCAGTCGATGCTGGTGACCACCATTCCCTCCACCCTGGAGCAAGGCGGCGAGCTGCTCTACCTCGCTCGCGCCGAGCAGTTCAACTACAGCGGCGATGCCATCAGCAGCCTGGAATGCGTGGCCATGGACGAGCGTTGCGTGGCGCCGACCGGGCGCAGGATCACGGTGAAAGCCAGGCATTACGTGCTGTCGGGCGGCGGCATCAACAGCCCGGCGCTGCTGATGCGCTCCAACGCGCCGGACCCGCATTCGCGGCTCGGCAAGCGCACCTTTCTGCACCTGGTGAACTTCTCTGCGGGGCTATTTGATGAGGTGATCAACCCGTTCTACGGCGCGCCGCAGTCGATTTATTCCGACCATTTCCAATGGCAGGACGGCGTTACCGGCAAAATGTCCTACAAACTGGAAGCACCGCCCCTGCACCCCGGATTGGCCAGCACGCTGTTTGGCGGCTACGGCAGCGCGAACGCGCTGGACATGGGCCAGTTACCCAACACCCACGCCATGCTTGCGCTGTTGCGCGACGGGTTTCACCCCGACAGCCCGGGAGGCACCGTCGGTTTACGCGGTGATGGCACGCCGGTGCTCGACTATCAGGTCTCGCCCTACGCCTGGGACGGCCTGCGCCGCGCGTTTCACAGCATGGCCGAGATTCAGTTCGCGGCGGGCGCCAGGTCGGTCAAGCCGCTGCACCATGACGCGCGCTACGTGAACAGCCTGGCCGACGCCCGCCGCATGATTGACGAACTGAGCCTGGAACTGCACCGGACAACCCTGGGCAGCGCCCATGTGATGGGCGGGTGTGCCATGGGCGAAGACCCGAAAAACGCGGTGGCCGACAGCCTCGGACGCCATCACCAGTTGCGCAATCTGTCGATCCACGATGGCTCGCTGTTCCCCACCAGCATTGGCGCCAACCCGCAATTATCGGTGTACGGCTTGAGTGCCAAACTGGCGACGGCATTGGCCGAACGTCTGAAAACGGCATGAAAAAACCGCCGATCAGCGGTATGTATCTACATAAGTTGACTTTCCCGACCGGGATGGCTGCGATACCATCCGGTTCCCCAACGGACTCCGCCAGGACGACGCGATGAACCGAGTGTTGTATCCAGGAACCTTCGACCCGATTACCAAAGGCCATGGCGATCTGGTCGAGCGCGCCTCTCGCCTGTTCGACCATGTGATCATCGCGGTCGCTGCCAGCCCCAAGAAAAACCCGCTGTTTCCCCTGGAGCAGCGCGTGGAACTGGCGCGTGAGGTCACCCGGCACCTGCCCAACGTCGAAGTGGTGGGCTTTTCGACGTTACTGGCGCATTTCGCCAAGGAGCAGAACGCCAATGTGTTCCTGCGAGGCCTGCGCGCGGTGTCGGATTTCGAATACGAATTCCAGCTGGCCAACATGAACCGCCAACTGGCACCGGACGTCGAGAGCCTGTTCCTCACGCCTTCGGAGCGTTACTCGTTCATTTCGTCGACGCTGGTGCGGGAAATCGCCGCGCTGGGCGGAGATATCAACAAGTTCGTTCACCCCGCCGTGGCGGATGCGCTGACACTGCGCTTCAAGAAGTAGGGGCTGCCAGGCGTCTCTCGCCTATTGCCGCAGGTCATGTGCGCTCGCACTGCGGGCGCCAATGCGGCACAATTGCGCGCATTAGTCGTTTTCAGTTGCCTTGGCTGACAGCCCTGGCAGGAGTTTCCATGTCCCTGATCATCACCGACGATTGCATCAATTGCGACGTCTGCGAACCCGAGTGCCCGAACGCTGCGATTTCCCAGGGCGAAGAGATCTACGTGATCGACCCCAACCTGTGCACCCAGTGCGTCGGCCACTACGACGAACCGCAGTGCCAGCAGGTGTGCCCGGTGGATTGCATTCCGCTGGATGAGGCCCACCCTGAAACTGAAGAGCAGTTGATGGAGAAGTACCGGTTGATTACCGGCAAGGCCTGAACAGTTGGGTTGCCCTGCTGGGCCTCATCGGGAGCAAGCCGTCTCCCACACTGGACCGAGTTGAAGGCGACCCAATGTGGGAGGGGGCTTGCTCCCGATGGCAATCTCAGCCATCACCCGGCAATCAGCGCTGACACCTGGGGCAAAACACACTCGCCCGCTGCCCCAGCAGCACATTGCGCAACTCGGTCCCGCACACCTTGCACGCCTCGCCGCCCCGGCCGTAGGCGAACAGCTCCTGCTGGAAATACCCCGGCTGCCCGTCACCGCCAATAAAGTCGCGCAACGTGGTGCCGCCGCGCTCGATGGCAGCCGCCAGCACCCGCTTGATCTCGATCGCCAGCTTCAAATAACGCGCCCGCGAAATACCGCCCGCCGCCCGACGCGGATCGATCCCCGCCGCAAACAGCGCTTCGGTCGCATAGATATTGCCCACGCCCACCACCACCGCGTTGTCCATGATGAACGGTTTGATCGCCATCGACCGCCCACGGGACATCTGGAACAGCCGCTCGCCGTCAAACAGGTCGGTCAACGGCTCCGGCCCCAGGCTCAGCAGCAACGCGTGGTTGTGCGGGTCCTGGCTCCAGAGCATGGCGCCGAAACGGCGCGGGTCGGTGTAGCGCAGCGCCAGGCCCGATTCCAGCTCGATATCCACATGCTCATGCTTGGCCGCCGGCAGCCCGATTTCAACCATGCGCAGGTTGCCCGACATGCCCAGATGGCTGATCAGCGTGCCCACTTCGGCATTGATCAACAGGTACTTGGCCCGCCGCTCCACCCCCACGATGCGCTGCCCGGACAGGCGCACATCCAGGTCCTCCGGGATCGGCCAGCGCAGGCGCCGTTCGCGCACCACCACGCGACTGACGCGCTGGCCTTCCAGGTGCGGCGCAATCCCGCGACGGGTGGTTTCGACTTCGGGTAACTCGGGCATGTGTACCTCTTGGCTGACGGGTCAGTTCGCGCCCAACTCGCGGATCGACAACTTCATGCTTTCAAAGTCGTAGTCCGACAGGCCGACGTAATCGAGCACCAGGTGACCGATGGCATTCCACTCATGGTCTTCTGCCTGACCGCCCAGCACGCGGTGAGAGGAACAGATGTGCTCGGCCATCTTCAGGATCGCCAGCAGGTTTTTAAGCTGCGGAGTGCGCGACGACTCATCGCTGAAAATCGCCAGGGCGTTATGGTGATTGGCGATAGCGTCGGTCACATGCTCCGGCAGGCGCCAGGACTTGGCGGTGTAGTAGCCGACCACCGCATGGTTGGTGTTGAACGCGTTGTTCTCGGTGTCGACCACCCGACAGTCGGGGCCGGCATTGGCGTAGGCCTGCTCGAGCACCGTCATGTAGTCGGGGAAGCGCTTGAGCATCAGCGGCACGCCGCAATCGTGAAACAAGCCCAGGGCGTAGGCTTCATCGACGGTCTGCGAGCCGGTGCGCTTGGCCAGGGTGAGGCAGGTCATGGCCACGTCCTGGGCGGTGTCCCAGAAGCGATTGAGGGTGACGATGGTGTCATCGCTCATCTCGCCCTTGATCGACTGCGCATTGATCAGGTTGATGATCGAGCGGCTGCCCAGCAGGTTCACCGCGCGCTGGATCGAGGCGATCTTGTTGCTCAGGCCGTAATACGGCGAGTTGACGATTTTCAGCAACGCGCCGGACAGGCCAGGGTCCTGGGCGATCAACCGGGCGATGACGCCCAGGTCCGGATCGGGCATGTACTGCTCCATCTGCAAATCCACCATGATCTGCGGTTGGGGCGGTACGCTGATACCTTGCAGGGCCTGCTGGATCTGCTCGGCGGAAAGCTCTTGGGACATAAGTACATACTCTGGGCTAGGCGGCGATTCTAACCTTTATGAAGACTTCGCCGACACCCAAATACCGAACTGAAACCGCTCCCACATGTCCGGCGGCGGGGCGAGTTCCTACACAACACGGTATACTCCCGCTCTTTTTTCCGGAGCGACGTCATGTCCCTGCCAAGCCTGCGTCTCAAAGCCAACGCCGATCGTCGTTTGCGCAACGGCCACCTGTGGGTCTACAGCAACGAAATCGACGTGGCCGCCACCCCACTCAACGGCTTCCAGGCAGGCGACCAGGCCATCCTCGAAGCGGCCGGCGGCAAGACCCTGGGCATCGTGGCCATGAGCCCCAACAACCTGATCTGCGCCCGCCTGCTGTCCCGTGACATCAAGTTGCCTTTGGACAAATCCCTGCTGGTGCACCGCATCAACGTCGCCCTGTCCCTGCGTGATCGCCTGTTCGACAAGCCGTTTTACCGCCTGGTCTACGGCGATTCCGACCTGCTGCCAGGTTTGGTGGTCGACCGTTTCGGCGACATTCTGGTGGTGCAGATCGCGTCAGCGACCATGGAAGCCCACAAAGAAGACGTAATTGCCGCGCTGACCCAAGTGCTCAAGCCCAGCGGCATCCTGTTCAAGAACGACTCCGCCGCGCGCGACGCCGAAGGCCTTAACCGCTACGTCGAAACCGTGTTCGGCCTGGTGCCGGAGTGGGTGGCGCTGGAAGAAAACGGCGTGAAATTCGAAGCCCCGGTAATCCAGGGCCAGAAGACCGGCTGGTTCTACGACCACCGCATGAACCGCGCCCGCCTGGCCCCGTATGCCAAGGGCAAACGCGTACTCGACCTGTACAGCTA
This sequence comes from Pseudomonas sp. PvP025, assembly GCF_017832155.1. NCBI lineage: Bacteria > Pseudomonadati > Pseudomonadota > Gammaproteobacteria > Pseudomonadales > Pseudomonadaceae > Pseudomonas > Pseudomonas sp. PvP025. The sequence continues at coordinate 3,663,464 of NZ_JAFIBJ010000001.1, forward strand.
CATCGGCGGCTGGGGCGTGCAAGCGGCCGCGTTCGGCGCCAGCGAGGTGTTCTGCGTCGACGCCTCGTCTTTCGCCCTCGACGGCGTGGAGCGCAACGCTGCGCTGAACGGCGTTGCGGAGAAGATGACCTGCATCGAAGGCGACGTCTTTGAGGCGTTGAAAGAACTCAAAGCCAGCGAAGAACGCTTCGACGTAATCGTCGCCGACCCACCGGCCTTCATCAAACGCAAAAAAGACATGAAAAACGGCGAAGGCGCCTACCGCCGCCTGAACGAGCAAGCCATGCGCCTGCTCAGCAAGGACGGCATCCTCGTCAGCGCCTCGTGCTCCATGCACCTGCCGGAAGACGACCTGCAAAACATCCTGCTTACCAGCGCCCGCCACCTGGACCGCAACATCCAGATGCTCGAACGCGGCGGCCAGGGCCCGGACCACCCGGTGCACCCGGCGATTGTCGAGACGCGGTATATCAAGAGCATTACGTGCCGGTTGCTGCCTAACAGCTGATAGAACGCAGATCAAATGTGGGAGCAAACCGCTCCCACATCTGCTTATGTGGCGCCATGAAGATTTTTCTTACGGCTGCGCACTACGCGAATCAGGGAAGCTTCCCACCCGGTTTTGATTGAATTCGATTTTTCGCAGACTACTATCGGTCTCTGGTTTTAAACCGGAAAACCCCCATGTCTGCACTCGCATCAACTACGCAAAAAACATCCTTCGTCACGCTACTGATGACCATGACACTGCTCGCGGTCTTCCCACTCGACGTGGTACTCCCCTCCTTCCCCGCGCTGTCCAGTCAATTTCACACAACACCTTCCGAGGTTGCTCAATCAGTGAGCATTTTCGCCCTGGGCCTGGCCGTTTCGCTGCTGTTGATCGGGCCGTTGTCCGACATGTTCGGTCGCAAAAAACTGTTGTTGATCGGCATCGCTGTGTCAGCAGCCGGCGCAGTGGGTTGCTTGCTGGCCCCGACGTTCGGCTGGTTTGTCGGCTTTCGCGTGCTTCAAGCGGTGGGATGCGGGGCGTTCGCCTTGTCGCAGGCGCTGATCCAGGACGTGTTTGCGGGCCGGGAGCTGGAGCGAATTCGAATATGGATGACCACCGCCGGCGGGATTTTCATCTCCAGCTCGCCGCTGATGGGCACCTGGCTACAACTTTACGGCGGCTGGGAGGCGAGTTTTTATGTCTTCATCATGCTCGCCACTGCGGTATGGCTCTGGTCTGCACGCCTGATGCACGACTCGCGCAGCACTCATCGCCCTTCATTGCGGCAGTTTTTCAGCGGCTATTGGCTGCTGTTTTCCGACTTTCGTTTCGTCGGCTATTGGCTGATTTCCGCCCTGGCTTTTGCCTGCCATTTCTCGTTTATCGTCATGTCACCCGTGATCTTCATGGAGCGCCTGAACCTCTCGGCCTATCAGTTCGCCTGGGCACTACTGCTGTACGGCGCGGCTTACGTATTGGGCGGCGTCATGGCCAGCATCCTGCACCGCAGGATGACCGGCGACAGGCAGATCAACGCAGGCCTGTTGCTGATCGCTTTTTCGGGACTGGTCATGCTCTGGCTGGCCTGGCAATGGGGCCTGTCTGCCGCCGCAGTTTTAATCCCCATGCTGATCTGCACCGCCGGCACTACCATTTGTCGCCCCATCGCCAACTCCAGGGCCATGACGCTCTACCCGCAGCTCGCCGGCACAGCGACCTCCGCCGGCAGCCTGCTGATTTTCATGTGCGGCGGCCTGATCAGCCTGGTGGTCAACCTGGCCAGCGCCAACCTGACCACGGCCCTCGCCCTCTGCTTCTTAATCCTCAGCGCCGTCGGGCTCGGCTTGAACGCGCTGATCCGTGATCGTCCGCACGTCCTGTAGCCGCTATCTTCACATCCGGGCCATTCCCTCAAACCCCCAGCGGTGTAGAATCGGCGCTATTCATCGCCAGTCATCCCCCGGCGGGTTTATGAGCTCAAGGCCCAGCATGCGGCGATCCCGCAACGCGAGAGGCAACTTTTGCGCACACAGCCATTTTCTGAGTGTGTCAGACGTCCATAGAAGCTCACTCCCCTCAAGAACCTGATTAGCCGCCCGGAGTGCTCCATGCCAGATTACCGCTCGAAAACATCCACCCATGGCCGCAACATGGCCGGCGCGCGCGCACTGTGGCGTGCCACGGGGATGAAGGATGACGACTTCAAGAAGCCGATCATCGCGATTGCCAACTCCTTTACCCAGTTCGTGCCCGGCCACGTGCACCTCAAGGACCTGGGCCAATTAGTCGCCCGCGAAATCGAACGCGCCGGCGGTGTAGCGAAAGAATTCAACACCATCGCCGTGGACGACGGCATCGCCATGGGCCATGACGGCATGCTCTATTCGCTGCCGAGCCGCGAGATCATCGCCGACTCCGTCGAATACATGGTCAACGCCCACTGCGCAGACGCCATCGTGTGCATCTCCAACTGCGACAAGATCACCCCTGGCATGCTGATGGCCGCCCTGCGCCTCAACATTCCGGTGATCTTTGTGTCCGGCGGCCCGATGGAAGCCGGCAAGACCAAACTCGCTTCCCACGGCCTCGACCTGGTGGACGCCATGGTCATCGCCGCCGATTCCAGCGCCTCTGACGAGAAGGTCGCGGAATACGAACGCAGTGCCTGCCCGACTTGCGGTTCGTGCTCTGGCATGTTCACCGCCAACTCGATGAACTGTCTGGTCGAAGCCCTGGGCCTGGCCTTGCCGGGCAACGGTTCGACACTGGCCACCCACAGCGACCGCGAGCAGTTGTTCCTGCAGGCCGGCCGTACCATCGTCGAGCTGTGCAAGCGTTACTACACCGAGAACGATGAGTCGGTATTGCCGCGCAACATCGCCAACTTCAAGGCGTTCGAAAACGCCATGACCCTGGACATCGCCATGGGCGGTTCCACCAACACCATCCTGCACTTGCTGGCCGCCGCTCAAGAGGCCGAGATCGATTTCGACCTGCGCGACATCGACCGTCTGTCCCGCCACGTGCCGCAGTTGTGCAAGGTCGCGCCGAACATCCAGAAGTACCACATGGAAGACGTGCACCGCGCCGGCGGGATCTTTTCGATCCTCGGCTCCCTGGCCCGTGGCGGCCTGCTGCACACCGACCTGCCGACCGTGCACAGCAAATCCCTGGCCGAAGGCATCGCCAAATGGGACATCACCCAGACGGACGACGAAGCGGTGCATCACTTCTTCAAGGCCGGCCCGGCGGGTATCCCCACGCAGACCGCGTTCAGCCAGTCGACCCGTTGGGACACCCTGGACGACGACCGTGAAAACGGCTGCATTCGCAGCGTCGAGCACGCCTATTCCCTGGAAGGCGGCCTGGCCGTGCTGTACGGCAACATCGCCGTCGACGGATGCGTGGTGAAAACCGCCGGCGTGGATGAGTCGATCCATGTGTTCGAAGGTCGCGCCAGGATCTACGAAAGCCAGGACAGCTCGGTACGTGGCATCCTCGCTGACGAAGTGAAGGAAGGCGATATCGTGATCATCCGCTACGAAGGCCCGAAAGGCGGCCCAGGCATGCAGGAGATGCTCTACCCCACGTCCTATCTGAAATCAAAGGGCCTGGGCAAAGCCTGCGCCCTGCTCACCGACGGCCGTTTCTCCGGCGGCACCTCGGGCCTGTCCATCGGCCACGCTTCACCGGAAGCTGCTGCCGGCGGCGCGATTGGCCTGGTGCAGGATGGCGACAAGGTGCTGATCGACATTCCGAACCGCTCGATCAACCTGTTGGTCAGCGATGAAGAACTGGCGGCACGCCGGGTCGAGCAGGACAAGAAGGGTTGGAAGCCGGTGGAGAAGCGTCCGCGCAAAGTCACCACCGCCTTGAAGGCTTACGCGCTGTTGGCCACCAGTGCCGACAAGGGCGCGGTGCGTAACAAGGCGATGCTCGACGGCCTGTAAGCTCGCCCAAAAAAATGCCCCGCCAGGTGCGGGGCATTTTTTTGCCTGGAGAAAGTCCCCGGGCAATGAGGATCAAACATGTGGGAGGGGGCTTGCTCCCTCCCACAGTTGCCTGTGTACACCCGGAATTACTGAATCTCGTCAGGCTTGACGATCACCCAGTTCTTGTCTGCCGTCACCGGCAACCCTTCCTTGGCCTGCGCCGCTGCGTGCTTGGCCATCATGCCGTTCAGTTGGGTCATGTATTTGTCCTTGCGGTTGATCCACAGGTGGATGCCGCCCTTGGCCACGTCCACGTCGTGAAACAGCATGTAGCCATCGCTGGTCGGTGTGTCGCCGCCGACGATCACCGGTTTTTTCCATTCGTCGATGTAGGTGAGGATCGCCGCGTGCTTGCCGGCCATCCAGGTCGCCGGGGTCCACAGGTAAGGGGTGAGTTCCAGGCCAAGGTTGGCCTTCTCGTCATACTTGCCGGCGGCGATCTGTTTACGTGCGGTGGTCAGCTCGCCGGTCTTGCGGTCCTTGAGCAGGGTGCTCACGCCGATAACGTTTTCGGGTTTGACGTTGTAGCCGTACTTCGGATCGGCCGCGACCATGCGCACCAGCTCCTCGGACGCGGCAGTCATCACGTACACCTCGATGCCGTTTTCCATCAGCTTGTTGTACAGCTCGGCCTGGCCGGTGAAGACCTTCGGCGGCTGCACCTCGGATTTCTTCACCACGTCGCCTTCGAAATAGCTGACCGGCACCGGTTTGCCGGACGCCATCAGCTCATCCACCTGCACCTTCAGCTCCTTGAGGGTGAAGCCGGAGAACACCTGGGCCACCCACGGGTAGCAGACCATGTCGTCCACTTCGCACAGACGATAGTAGTAACTGAACAGGCTTTCCTTGTGCTCGGCGGTGTCTTTGAACGGCATCAGCTTGAGCGAGGGGTCGAGACTGTCACGCGTAATCAGCCCCTTGTTTTCCATGTAGGGCAGCAGGGACTCTTCGAGGTCGTAACGGTAGCTGGTGTTGTCCATGTCGAAGACCGCGTAGTTACCCTTGTTGGCGTTGGCCGCGATCATTTCATTCAATTGCTTGGCGGCCGGCGCAGGCCAGTGTTTCAACTCGGTGGCGGCGAACGCCTGACTGGCGAGACCGAGGCAAAGTGCGGCGGCAAGAAGTTTCGGCGCGAGCTTCATAGGCGTTGGTTCCCTGAGTGAAAGACACCGACCCTAACAAATCCCTGTGACAGTTCCCATGTCGTGCACGACCGTGCACATCGTGATTGCGGCAGACACATACGCCTGAACGTCACATGCTTATTCCAAAAACGACAGTCACCATTCCATATCGGTATTAAATCAATATATTTCAAGGTGTTAGCCTTCCCGGTTCGCAATCGCAGGCTCTCGCGATTGGCTGCCTTCTCATTGGAGCTTCAATGAATCTGCCCCTGATCCTCAACTTGCTGGTGTTCGTGGCCCTGCTGCTGGGCCTGGCACAAACCCGTCGCACGAACTGGAGCCTGGCGAAAAAGGTGCTGTTTGCCTTGGCGCTCGGCGTTGCGTTCGGTGTGGTATTGCACGCCATCTACGGCGCCGGGCACCCTGTGCTCAAGGCCTCGATCGGCTGGTTCGACCTGGTCGGCAACGGCTACGTGCAACTGCTGCAAATGATCGTGATCCCGCTGGTGTTCGCCTCGATCCTCAGTGCCGTGGCGCGCCTGCATAACGCTTCGTCCCTGGGCAAGATCAGCTTCCTGACCATCGGTACGCTGCTGTTCACCACGGCAATTGCGGCATTGATCGGCATCGGCCTGACCAACCTGTTCGGCCTCACCGCCGAAGGGCTGGTGGCCGGCACCCAGGAAATGGCGCGCCTGCAAGTGATCCAGAGCGATTACGCGGGCAAGGTCGCTGACCTGAATATCCCGCAATTGCTGTTGTCGTTCGTGCCGGCCAACCCGTTCGCCGACCTGGCCCGGGCCAAGCCAACGTCGATCATCAGTGTGGTGATCTTCGCCGCGTTCCTCGGGGTTGCCGCGCTGCAACTGCTCAAGGACGACGTGGAAAAAGGCCGCAAGGTCGTCAACGCCATCGACACCCTGCAAGCCTGGGTGATGCGCCTGGTGCGCCTGGTGATGAAACTGACGCCGTATGGTGTATTGGCGCTGATGACCAAGGTGGTCGCCAGCTCCAACCTGCAGGACATCATCAAGCTCGGCAGCTTCGTCGTGGTGTCGTACCTGGCCCTGGGCCTGATGTTTGTGGTGCACGGCGTGCTGCTGTCGCTGGCCGGGGTCAACCCGCTGCGGTTTTTCCGCAAGGTGTGGCCGGTGCTGACCTTTGCCTTCACCAGCCGCTCCAGCGCGACGGCGATTCCGCTGAGCATTGAAGCGCAGACCCGTCGCCTGGGCATCCCGCAATCCATCGCCGGCTTCGCCGCCTCGTTCGGCGCGACCATCGGCCAGAACGGCTGCGCCGGTCTCTACCCGGCGATGCTGGCGGTAATGGTTGCGCCAACCGTGGGCATCAACCCGCTGGACCCGCTGTGGATCGCAACCCTGGTGGCGATTGTGACCTTGAGTTCGGCCGGTGTGGCTGGCGTGGGCGGCGGCGCGACCTTTGCCGCGTTGATCGTATTGCCGGCGATGGGCTTGCCGGTGTCACTGGTGGCGCTGCTGATTTCCGTGGAACCGCTGATCGACATGGGCCGCACGGCGCTGAACGTGAACGGCTCAATGACGGCCGGCGCGATTACCAGCCAGATCATGGGGCAGACGGATAAGGCCTTGCTGGAGGCCGATGAGCATGCGGAGTTAGCGCAGGCCTGACGAAATAAGCTGGCAGGGAGTTCATCACTCCCTGCTAGCTCAAACGATCAGCCGCTTTTCGGTAAACCTCATCACGCTCACGCCTATCTACAGCCACCACGAACACCGTGATCTCCCGATCTATCACTTGATAGACCAATCGATAGCCGCTGCTGCGGAGCTTGATTTTGTAGCAATCGGGCAAACCATGCAGACGGCTGGCCTCAATGCGTGGATTGATCAATATTTCAACCAACTTCTTTTTAAACTGCTGACGAACGGTATCCCCCAGTTTGTGCCACTCCTTCAAAGCGCGTGCATCAAACTCGAGTTCATAGGTCATCCAACGAAACCTTTACTCGCTGCGGTACTGCCAGCCGCTCCCGAACGGTTGCCAATAATGCTTCATCCTCTTCGGTCATAAGGACTGGTTTGAACGGTAATTGGCCACGCTCTGCTACGTACTGCAAGGCTTGACGCATTAATTCCGATGGGGTGACGCCGAGCTTTTCCAGCTCGTGATAAGCACGAGCCTTCAGTTCGTCATCGATACGTACGTTGATAGAGGCCATCAGGCAGCCCTCACTGTAAAGACATTAGTCATTACGGTGGCGCAAGAAGCCTTTTTTTGCAAGTCAGGCTTATCGCCCCCAGGTCAGGCTTTTTCCCACACTTCGAAGTTGTACGCCGGCTTTTCCCCCTCAGCCGCATTCTCGACAGTCGACACCAGCGTCCACTGGCTGCGATCAAACTCGGGAAACCACGCATCCCCCTCCGGGCTCAGCGCCACTCGCGTCAGATAAAGCCGATCTGCCTGTTCCAGCCCCTGCGCATACAATTGCGCGCCGCCGATCAGCATCAGCTCGTCCACACCTTGCGCCAGCGCCCATTGTTCAGCGCACTGCACCGCCGCTTCCAGCGACGGAAAAACTTGCGCACCTTCGAGTGCCAAGTCGGTCTGACGGCTGACCACCAGGTTCAAACGCCCCGGCAACGGTCGGCCCAGGGAATCCCAGGTCTTGCGCCCCATGATGATCGGCTTGCCCAGGGTGGTGGCCTTGAAATATTTGAAATCCCCCGGCAAGTGCCAGGGCATGCTGTTGTCGACGCCGATCACGCGGTTTTCACCGAGGGCTGCGATCAGGCTTAAAGGGAGAGTTTTTTTCATGGCGACGAGAATACCAGACCCGCCAGACTGCGGTTATGCTCCAGGCTCACTTGTTCAACAGGACCGCGCGTGACAGCACTGACCCCCCTGCAAAAACTTTGGCTGACGGAAGCCGTGCGCCTGCGCGAAGAACACGCCGGCCCCCTGGAAGACCTCGAAGCCAACCGCCTGGCCCGCGCGGCCGGTGGCGACCTGCCGACACGTATTGTGCACCGCGCCCTGCACCTGGCCGAGCGCGACGGGCTGAGCGCCGCCCTCACCCGCTGGCTGCAAGGCGCGCGTCTGGCGCTGGTGTTGCTGGCCATCGTGGCCGTGATCAGCGGCGCCGGCCTGGGGTTTGCCGCGCTGGGTAACGGCCTTGTACCCGTGAATGTGTTTTGGGCCCTGGGCAGCCTGCTCGGCTTGAACCTGATCCTGTTGATGAGCTGGGCACTGGGCCTTTTGTTTGCCGGCGAACACAGCGCCAGCCTCGGGCGCCTGTGGCTGTGGCTCAGCGAAAAACTTGCACGCGATGCCAGGGCCGCCCAACTGGCGCCCGCCTTGTTGCTGCTGTTGCAACGCCGCAAACTCAATCGCTGGGCAGTCGGCGTGCTGGTCAACAGCCTGTGGCTGCTTGCCCTGCTCAGCGCCCTGGTGATTGTGCTGACACTGCTCGCCACTCGCCGCTACGGCTTCGTGTGGGAAACCACCATCCTCAGTGCCGACAGCTTTGTCGCCGTGACCCAGGCCCTTGGCGCCGCGCCCGCCGCGCTCGGTTTCAACGTACCGAACGTCGAGATGATCCGCGCCAGCGGCGACGCCGCGCTGAATATCGAAAGCGCCCGCCAGGCCTGGGCTGCCTGGCTGGTCGGTGTGTTGCTGGTGTACGGCGTGCTGCCAAGACTGGTCCTCGCTTTGCTGTGCCTGTGGCGCTGGAAACACGGGCGCGCCGCCCTGAGCCTGGACCTCAACCTGCCCGGCTACAGTCAACTGCGCGAGCGGCTGATGCCGAGCAGCGAGCGCCTTGGGGTCAACGATGCCGCGCCGCAACAGCTGCATCACATCACCGGCGGCATCAGCGACCTGGCGAGCGACGGCGCGCTGCTGGTGGCCATCGAACTGGACGATCAGCGCAGCTGGCCGCCGAAACTGCCCGCCAACGTAAAGCACGCTGGCATCCTCGACAGCCGCGAATCGCGCAACACGCTGTTGGAACAACTCACGCGCTTTCCGCCCGCACGCCTGGCCATCGCCTGCGACCCGCGCCGCTCGCCGGATCGTGGCAGCCTGGCGCTGATCGCTGAACTGGCGCGCAGTGCCACCGCCACCCGCGTGTGGCTGCTGCAAGCGCCGCCCGGCCAGGCGTTGGACGCCGAGCGCCTGGGCGATTGGCACAGCGCGCTGCAACAGCTGGAACTGCCCTTCGCCGACAGCGCGCCACTGAACTGGCTGGAGACCGGTCATGACTAAACCGCTGACACTCGCCGTGGTCGGCCACACCAACGTGGGCAAGACCTCGCTGCTGCGCACCCTCACCCGTGACGTGGGGTTCGGCGAGGTCTCCCATCGCCCCAGCACCACGCGGCATGTGGAAGGCGCGCGCCTGTCGGTGGATGGCGAAGCCTTGCTGGAGCTGTACGACACGCCTGGCCTGGAAGATGCCATCGCCCTGCTCGACTATCTGGAACGCCTCGATCGCCCCGGCGAACGCCTCGATGGCCCGGCGCGTCTGGCCCGCTTCCTCGACGGCAGCGAAGCGCGCCAGCGTTTCGAACAGGAGGCCAAGGTGCTGCGCCAACTGCTGGCCTCGGACGCTGGCCTGTATGTGATTGACGCCCGCGAGCCGGTGCTGGCCAAGTACCGCGATGAGCTGCAGGTGCTGGCCAGTTGCGGCAAACCGTTGCTGCCGGTGCTCAATTTTGTCAGCAGCAGCGAGCACCGCGAGCCCGACTGGCGCGAAGCCCTGGCGCGCCTCGGCCTGCATGCGCTGGTGCGTTTCGACAGCGTGGCGCCGCCCGAAGACGGTGAACGCCGCCTGTACGAAAGCCTGGCCCTGCTGCTGGAAAACGCTCGACCACAACTGGAACGCTTGATTCTCGACCAGGACGCCCAACGCCAGGCCCGCCAGCAAAGCGCCGCCCGCTTGATCGCCGAGCTGTTGATTGATTGCGCCGCATGCCGACGCAGCGTGGTGACCGAAGATGAGCAGCAAGCCGTCGGCGATCTGCGCAAAGCCGTGCGCCAGCGCGAACAAAAATGCGTGGAGGCGTTGCTCAAGCTGTTCGGCTTCCGCCCCCAGGACGCCGCCGCCAGCGACCTGCCACTGCTGGACGGGCGCTGGGGTGATGACCTGTTCAACCCGCAAACCCTCAAGCAATTGGGCGTGCGCGTCGGCGGCGGGATCGCTGCCGGCGCAGCAGCGGGTGCTGGCGTGGATTTACTGGTCGGTGGCCTGACCCTCGGCGCCGCCGCGCTTGCCGGCGCAATTGCCGGCGGCGCGCTGCAAACCGCACGCAGCTACGGCAGCCGCCTGCTGGGCAAGATCAAGGGCCAGCGCGAACTGACCGTCGACGACAGCGTGCTGCGTCTGATCGCGTTGCGCCAGCGCCAGTTGCTCAAGGCCCTGAACCTGCGCGGCCATGCGGCGGTGCACAGCATCAAGGTCGACACGCCCCAGGACAAAACCTGGCGCGAAGGCAAGCTGCCGGACGCACTGCACAAGGCCCGCGCCTACCCGCAATGGTCGTCCCTCAACCCCGGCGCAAGACTGAGCCAGGCCGAACGCCACGAACAGGTCGAAGCCCTGGCAGGGCGACTGGACGAGCCCTAGCCCGCCAACACCTGCCGTGCCTTGACCTTGAGCAGGTCGAGGTCGAGTACCGGCACCTGCACGGCTTTAGCCTGCTCGTCCCAATGACGCAGGCGCAGGCTAAACGCGCAGAGCGGGTCCTGTTCAAAGGCCAGCGCCTCTTCGGCGCTCATCACGCCGCCCTGATAAGCCAGGGTGCGCCGGCTGGCTTCGCTTAGCCGCGCGTAATAACCCGGCTGACTGAAGGTGAGGTAACGCTTGGCCTGCACGTGGTATTCCACCAGCCGGGCCAGGCGTTCGCTGAAACCGGCACGGCGCAGGTAGTCCGCGCCCAGTCGCTCATGGCTGAGCACGCCATAACCGCCCATGTTCTCGCCGCCCTGCCCGCACAAGTGGCCGATATCGTGGAAGAACGCCGCCAGCACCACTTCATCGTCAAAACCCTCGGCCATCGCCAGTTGCGCGGCCTGGGACATGTGCTCGAGCTGCGACACCGGCTCGCCGATGTAATCCGCCGTGCCGTGCTGCTCGTACAGGCCGAATACCTCGGCTATCGCCTGCTCCCGGTCCATCACGCCTCCCCCCACAACGTGGTGATATTGCGCTCGCCAAGCGCCGGGCCCACGCTCATGCCCACGCCGGTGTGCATCAATGCCGCGCTTACGCCCGGTGCCGTGCGCAGGAATGAAAACGGACCCGGCCCCCGCGAGCCATAGACGCCCTGCCAACGTTCGATCACCTGGACCTTGCAGCCCAGGGTCTGCTCGGCCAGCTCGATCAGCCAGTCGTCGACCTGCTCGGCATTGAACGGCGAGGCATCGCTGCCGTAGTCGTGGGAGTCGCCGATGATCAGTTCGCCATGGGGCGTAGGGCTGATCAGCAGGTGAATGCCGTGTTCATGCAGGTGCGGCGCCTCGCGCAGTATCTGCGCCTGCACCGGCGCGGCTTCGGGCAAGTCGGCAAACGCGCCGTAGTGCACACAACTGAGGCCCGTGAGCAAGGCATGTTGCAGGTTCAGATTGCGCGCAGGCCGGGCGCGCAGCATTTGCAGGCGGCAGATATGCGGGTTGAGTTGGGCGATCGGCTCGGCCAACAGGGTCTGGTAGTCGTGGCCGGAGCAGACAATGATCTGCTCACCGCGAAAACTCCCCGCCGTGCTGTGCAACTGGCCGGGTTCGACGTCGCGCACCAGCGTGGAAAAATAAAACTCCACGTTCAGCGCCTGGCGGAGGTAGTGGATCAGCGCCGGGATCGCTTCGCGCGAATATAGCTGCTGATCGTCCTTGCCATGCAGCGCGGCGCGGTGATGGCGGAACTGGCCGTCGTACAGGCCGCGCATCGCAGCGCCCTGCAACAGCTCGACGTTGTAGCCGTATTCACGGGCACGCCCGGCGCAGAAGGCTTCGAGCAGGTGCTCTTCGGCTTCGGTGCGGGCGAACAGGTACGCGCCATTGCGCTTGAGTTGCAGCCCGGCAACCTCGGCCCAGTGGCCCCAGATGGCGCGGCTTTCGCGCGCCAGGTCAAGCATCGTGCCTGGCGGCTGCCCGGTGACCAGGGCCTGGCCGAAGTTGCGCACCGAGGCGCCCAACGGCGTGGCGCTGCGCTCGAACACCTTGACCTTGAGGCCGCGCTTGGCGGCGGCGTAGGCGTGGGACAGGCCGAGGATGCCGGCGCCGACGATTAACAGATCACTGTGTTGTGTCATGGAGTGATGCCCTGAATGTGAGACCGCTATCGGGAGCAAGCCCCCTGCCACAGTTGCTGTGCGAACACATTCAAATGTGGGAGGGGGCTTGCTCCCGATGAGGCCATCAGCCTTAAAGAAAACCTTACTGGCCCGCCACCTTCTCCGACTTGCCGTCATAGCGCTTGCGCCACTCGGTGAGGATGCTGTCGCGGTTCTTCGACGCCCACGCAAAGTCATTCTTGATCAGGCGCTGCTCGTAGTCCGCCGGCAATTCGGTCTGCGGTTTGGCGATGCCCGGTTGGGCGAGCACGGCAAAGTTGTCCTTGTACAGGTCCATCGCCGCCGGGCTGGCGGAGAAGTCGGCGAGCTTTTTGGCCGCGTCGGCGTGGGCGGTGCCCTTCATCACAGCGGTGGCTTCAATGTCCCAGCCCAGGCCTTCCTTGGGCAGGATGATGTCCAGCGGCGCGCCCTGGCGTTTCAACTGCACGGCCGGGTATTCAAACGAGATACCAATCGGGAATTCCCCGGAAGCGGCCAGCTTGCACGGCTTGGAGCCGGAGTGAACGTATTGGCCGATGTTCTGGTGCAGGTCGTCCATGTACTGCCAGCCCTGCTTCTCGCCGAAAGTTTGCAGCCAGGCGCTGACGTCGAGGAAGCCTGTGCCGGACGACGCCGGGTTGGGCATCACGATCTTGCCCTTGTACTCGGGCTTGGTCAGGTCCTGCCAGCTCACCGGTTTGGTCAGGCCCTGTTTCTCGGCTTCAACGGTGTTGAAGCAAATGGTCGCCGCCCACACGTCCATGCCGACCCAGGCCGGAGGGTTGGAGGCGTCGCGGTAGTTTTTGCCGATCTTGTCCAGATCCTTCGGCGCGTAGTTTTCAAGCATGCCCTGCTGATCGAGGATCGCCAGGCTCGATGCCGCCAGTCCCCACACCACGTCAGCCTGCGGGCGGGCTTTTTCGGCCAGCAGCTTGGCGGTGATGATGCCGGTGGAGTCGCGCACCCATTTGATCTCGACGTCAGGGTTGGCTTTTTCGAAGGCTTGTTTGTAGGTCTTCAACTGCTCGGCTTCGAGGGCCGTGTACACGGTCAGTTCGGTCTTGGCGAAGGCATTCAGGCTGAATGCGGTGAGGACGGCAGCGACCAGCGTCAGGGGCTTGAACATGGAACACCTCCTTCAAGGATTATTGGCCGGGCGCGCTTTGGCGCCAGGCTTGGGAGCGGCGCAACGCGCCACGTGAGGCCCACGCCAGCAACAGCGAGACGCTGCCTGAGGTGAACAGAATCAGGGTCGACATCGCCGCCGCGCCGCCCACATTGCCGGCGTCGTCCATGTTCAACACGGCGACGGCGGCGAGGATGGTGTCGGGGCTGTAGAGGAAGATGGCGGCGGACACGGTGGTCATCGCCGACACAAACAGGTAGCGCACGATGTCCAGCAGCGCCGGCAGGCAGATCGGCACGGTTACGCGCAAATAATGGCGGTACAGCGGCGCCTTGAGGGACAGCGCAGCGGCTTCGAACTCGGCGTCCAACTGGCGCAGCGCAGTGGTGGCGGTCATCTGCGCGGTGGTCAGATAATGCGCAATGGTGCACACCACCAGCAGGGTCATGGTCCCGTAGAACACATGCAGCGGGTTGCCGTTGAGATTGAAAAAGAACACGTAGCCCAGGCCCAAAACCAGACCCGGCACCGCCATCGGCACAAAGCTGAGCAGGCGCAGGGCCAGGTTCAGGCCCTTCTGACCCCTGGTTTTTTCCATCAGGTAAGCGCCGGTGAAGATCAGCACGCTGCCGATCAATGCGCTGCACAGCGCCAGGATCAGGCTGTTGCGATAGGCCAGCCAGCCGCCGCCGGCGGTGTCTTCGAACTGGTAGTGACTGAGCGACAGCGACAGGTTGTACGGCCAGAATTTCACCAGCGAGGAGTACACCGCCATGCCGAAGACCAGCAACAGCGCGGCGCAGATCAGCACCACGATGGCCAGGTAGCAGGCGTCCCGTGCCCGCGATGGCGCCGGCCGGAAGACTTGGGCGCGGCCGCTCATGGCGTCGCCATGGCGACGGCGCAACCAGGTATCCACGCCAAAGCTGAACAGCGCCGGCAGCAGCAACACCATGCCGATCAACGCGCCGCGCCCAAACTGTTGCTGGCCGACCACCGCTTTGTAGGCTTCCAGCGCCAGCACCTGATAATCACCGCCCACCACCACCGGCACGCCGAAGTCGGTGATGGTCAGGGTAAACACCAGGCAGAACGCCGCGAACACTGCCTGGCGCGTGGCTGGCCAGGTGATGCTGCGAAACGCCCGGGCGGGGCTGGCGCCCATGCTGGATGCGGCATCGAACAGCCGCGCATCCGCCAGCGAGAGCGCCGAGAGCAGAATCATCAGGGCGTGTGGGAAGGTATAGATTACCTCCCCCAGCACGATCCCCCAGAAGCCGTAGATATTGTCCGCGAGCAAGCCGCGCAGCAGGCCCTGGTTGCCGAACAGGTAGACCAGCGCAATCCCCGGCAGCATCGACGGGGCCATCAGCGGCAGCAACGACAGGCCGCGCCAGATCGGCTTGGCGGGGATCAACGTGCGTTGCAGGGCGTAGGCAAACAGGTAGGCCAGCGGTACGACAATCGCCGCCACGCTGAGGGAGACTTTCAGGCTATTGCCCAGCAACCAGTGGAAGTTGTCGCTGGTGACCAGTTCCCGCGCCGCTACCAGCCCGCCGCCCTGCCCGGCCTCGCTGCTGAAGCCGCGCCAGAAGATCGCCAGCAATGGCAGCAGGACCGCAACGCCCAGCAGCAGCAACCACACCAGCTTGCCGCCGAGCACGAACAGGCGGTCGCCCATTTCAGCGCGGGACACCTGGCGCGGTAACGTCATGACCGCCGCCATCTCAGGCGAACACCTGCAGGCTGCGCGGTGGCAGGGCCACCCAAATGTGCTGGGCGCCCAGGCGCGGCATGGCTTCCGGGGCCAGTTCGGCCAGCAGCGGGTGGCCGGGCAAGTGCTCCAGCTCGAAGCTCATGCGGCAGCGGTTGCCGAGGAACGTGATCTCGCGCACCTTGGCCGGAAACAGGTTTTCTTCGTGCACAGGCGGGTTGACGCTGATGGCTTCCGGGCGGCAGAACAGCCGCCCGGAGGTGGCCACGCCCGCGTCGTCGGCCAGGCGCATGTTCAACCCGCCGACCTGAGCGTGGCTGGCACTGTTGCGGCTGAACGGCAGCCAGTTGCCCTGGCCGACAAACTCGGCCACGAACGGCGTGGCCGGACGGTCGTAGATCGCCTGGGGTGTCGCGTATTGCTCGACCTTGCCGTTGTTCATCACGGCAATGCGGTCGGCCATCAACATGGCTTCGTCCTGGTTATGGGTGACCATCAGCGTGGTGACGCCCAGCCGCCGTTGCAGTTGGCGCAGCTCGGTGCACAGGTGCTCGCGCACCCGGGCGTCGAGCGCCGACATGGGTTCGTCCAGCAACAGCAACGACGGCGCCGGGGCCAGGGCGCGGGCCAGGGCCACGCGTTGCTGCTGGCCGCCGGAGAGTTGCCCGGGGTATTTCTTTTCACTGCCGACCAGGTCCACCAGTTCGAGCATCTGGCCGACGCGCTGGCGCACGTCATCGCGGCCGCTGCCGGTGAGGCCGTAGCCGATGTTCGCTTCGACGGTGAGGTTGGGAAACAGCGCGTAGGACTGGAACAGAATGCCGTAGTCCCGTGCCTGGGGCGGCAACAGCGATACGTCGCGCTCGCCCAGGTAAAGCTCACCGCTGTCCTGGCGCTCAAGGCCGGCGATGCAGCGCAGCAAGGTGGTCTTACCGCAACCGGACGGGCCCAGCAGGCACACCAGCTCGCCGGCGGCGACGTCCAGGGACACGTTGTCCAGCGCGGTGAAGGCACCGAAGCGTTTCTGGATACCGCGCACGCGCATCGGCGCACCGGGGTTGTTCAGGGCTGTGTTCATGGGGGCACCTCATCAAACGGATGAAGGCCATGCTAGGGGGGCAATGCGTCGCGGGTGTGGCAGGAAGGCAAAACCCGGTGATAGTGGTATTGGTGGGTTTGGGTAGGGCTTAAGGAATGAGTTGTCTGGGCCACCACAAAACCTCAGAGCGGCGACATTTCCTGCGCCAACCCCAGAAACGCCGCCGGCAAGCGCGCGCCCTTCCTCTCCTTGAGGCAGTACAGATACTCCGGAATCTGCGGCGCATTCTCGATGGTCAGCACGCGCAATTGCGGGTCATGGGGCACTTCCTGTCGCGCAATGATGCTGATACCGATATTGCGCAGCACCGCCTCGCGGATCGATTCGCGGCTGCCGATTTCCAGCAGCGGGCCGTAACTCACGCCAGCGCCCTGCAACATTTCTTCGGTCAGTCGGCGCGTGGTGGAGCCTGCTTCGCGCATCAACAAGGTGTGCCCGGCCAGCGCCGTCAGCGGCACATGATCGAGCGCAGCCAGCGGATGATTGCGATGCACCGCCAGCACCAGCGGGTCGCTGCCCAATACGCGACGAATCAGCCGTGGGTCTTCCAGCAGCTGCGAAGACGCGGCGACGTCGACGCGGTAGTCATCCAGCGCTTCAAGCACCTGCTGCGAGTTGCCGATTTCCACCGACACGTCCACCAGCGGCAGGCGCTCGCGGAAGGCTTTGACCAGGTCAAGAATGTAGTACGGCGCCGTGGCGGCAATTCTCAGCGCGCCCTGCACCTGGCCGTTGTTGCGCAGGAAAAACTCGATATCCGCTTCCTGCTGCAACAGCGCCTTGACCATCGGCAGCATCCGCGCGCCGTCGTCGCTGACCGTCAGGCGGCGCCCGCCACGGTAGAACAGCTCAATGCCGTACTGGCTTTCCAGATGACGGATCTGGGTGGTGACGGTGGGCTGGCTCAGGCCGAGCTTTTTTGCCGCCTGGGTGATGCTGCCCAGGCGGGCGACCATGAAAAACGCTTTCAGCTCGGCACTCAGCACACCCGCCCCTCATCGTTTATTTGCGCAACAGGCGCAGGCCATTGAACACCACCAGCAGGCTCACGCCCATGTCGGCGAACACCGCCATCCACATGGTGGCCATGCCAAGGAAGGTGACGGCCAGGAAGATCGCCTTGATCACCAGCGCCAGGGCGATGTTCTGCTTGAGGATACGCGAGGTTTGTCGCGACAAACGAATGAATGCCGGGATCTTGCGCAAGTCATCGTCCATCAGCGCGACGTCGGCGGTTTCGATGGCGGTGTCGGTGCCGGCTGCCGCCATGGCAAAGCCGATTTCGGCGCGGGCCAGGGCCGGGGCGTCGTTGATGCCGTCGCCGACCATGCCGACGCGGTGGCCCTGCTGGTAGAGGGTTTCGATGGCTTGCAGCTTGTCGGTGGGCAACAGGTCGCCCTGGGCCTGGTCGATCCCGACCTGGGCGGCAATCGCCTGCGCTGTGTAGGTGTTGTCGCCGGTGAGCATCAGGGTCTTGATGCCCAGCTCGTGCAATTGCCGGATGGCTTCGCGGCTGCTGTCTTTCACCGTATCGGCCACGGCGAACAGCGCAAGCGGGCCGGACGCGTCGAGCAGCAGCACCACGGACTTGCCTTGTTTCTCCAGGGCGAACAGCTTTTCTTCCAGTTCGGGCGAGCACAGGCCCAGGTCTTCCACCAGGCGATGGTTGCCCAGGTGGTAGGTCTGGCCATTGATATCGCCGCGCACCCCGCGACCGGCCAGAGCTTCGAAGTTATCCACAACGTGCACCGGCAGTTTCTTATCCACAGCCGCATTAGCGATTGCCAGCGACACCGGGTGATCGGAACGCCCGGCCAGGCTGGCGGCAAGCGCGGGGGCGCTGTCTTCGACGGTGGGGAACAGCGCCAGGTAATCGGTTTGCGCCGGCTTGCCGTGGGTAATGGTGCCGGTCTTGTCCAGGGCCAGGTAGTCGAGTTTGTAACCGCCCTCCAGGTACACGCCGCCCTTGATCAGGATACCCTTGCGCGCCGCCGCCGCCAGGCCACTGACGATGGTCACCGGGGTGGAAATCACCAGCGCGCAGGGGCAGGCCACCACCAGCAGCACCAGGGCACGGTAGATCCAGTCGACCCAGACGCCGGCCATGAACAACGGCGGGATGATCGCCACGCCCAGGGCAAACAGGAACACCACGGGGGTGTAGATCTTCGAAAAGCTGTCGACAAAGCGTTGGGTCGGCGCGCGGGCGCCCTGGGCCTGTTCCACGGCGTGGATGATCCGCGCCAGCGTGGAGTTGTTGGCCGCGGCCGTCACCTTGTATTCCAGAGAGCCGGCCTGATTGATGGTGCCGGCGAAGACCTTGTCGCCCACGGTCTTTTCAATGGGCAGGCTTTCACCGGTGATCGGTGCCTGGTCGATAGTAGACTGGCCGGCGGTGACTTCACCGTCCAGGCCAATGCGCTCGCCGGGTTTAACCCGCACGATGGCGCCGAGATCGATACCTTTGACTTCCTTTTCGACCCAGCTGCCGTCCGCCTGCTGCACCGTCGCCTGCTCCGGAGTCATCTGCATCAAGCCGCTGATGGCATTGCGCGCACGGTCCAGAGACTTGGCTTCGATCAACTCGGCCACGGTGAACAGGAACATCACCATCGCCGCTTCCGGCCACTGACCGATCAACACGGCGCCGGTCACCGCGATGCTCATCAGCGCGTTGATGTTGAGGTTGAGGTTCTTCAGGGCGATCCAGCCCTTTTTGTAGGTGGTGAGGCCGCCGCTGAGGATCGAAACCAATGCCACCAGCGCAATCAGCCAGGTCGGCGCCACGCCGGAAAAATGCAGCACCTCGGCGCCCAGCGCACCGACGCCGGACAACGCCAGCGGCCACCAGTGTTTTTTCGCCGGCGGCTCGGCGGCCGGCGTGCCCTCTTCAATCGGATCGGCCTGCATCCCCAGGGACTTGATCGCCTCGACGATCGGCGCGGTGCTCGGCAGGTCATGGGTGACGCCGAGGATACGGTTGATCAGGTTGAATTCCAGCTGCTGCACGCCGGCCAGCTTGCCCAGTTTGTTCTGGATCAGCGTCTGCTCGGTGGGGCAGTCCATCGCTTCGATACGAAAGGTGCTCAGGCGCGAGCCCGCCGTGGGTGCCTCGCTCAGTTGCACCCGCGACGGCGCCGGCTCACTGGAACAGCAGGCGCCGCCATGGTTGTGCACGGGCGTGAGTTTTTTGGGTGCATGATCGTGGGTGTGCAGAGAATCGCTCATTCTGTCGCGTCCTTATAAGGTGCCTGTTGCCAAGTAAAGACCCTGTAGCCACTATAGGGTCAAGCACCTATTTGGAGATTGCTGCAATGAAGATCGGCGAATTGGCCAAACACACCGACTGCGCGGTGGAAACTATCCGCTACTACGAGAAGGAAGGCCTGCTGCCGCCCCCGGCGCGCACCGATGCCAACTACCGCGTATACACCCAGGCGCACACCGAGCGGCTGATCTTCATCCGCAACTGCCGCAGCCTGGACATGACCCTCGAAGAAATCCGCAGCCTGCTTGGCCTGCGCGACAGCCCCCAGGATCAGTGCGAAAACGTGAATGCGTTGATTGATGAGCACATCCACCATGTGAAAGCACGGATCGACGGGCTGCTGGCGTTGCAGGAACAGCTGCTCGACCTGCGCCAGCGCTGTGGCGGCGGCCCGGAATGCGGGATTCTGCAGCGGCTGGAGGTAAGCGGGAGTGTGCAGGCCAGCGAAGCGGAGCCTTCACACGTGGGCCGCAGCCACGGGCACTGATACCGCCAGGGTTAACACCAGATCCAAATGTGGGAGTGGCTTGCTCCCGATTGCAGAGCGTCAGTCAACAGATGCTTGAATGACACACCGCTATCGGGAGCAAGCCCCCTCCCACACTTGACCGAGAACGACGCTTAGATCGCGACGTCAGCCTTGATGCTCGGATCGGCGTCGTAGCCCACGATCTCGAAATCTTCAAACCTGTAATCGTAGATCGACGCAGGCTTGCGCTTGATCACCAGCTCCGGCAGCTTCTTCGGCGTGCGCGCCAGCTGGGTGCGGATCTGCTCCATGTGGTTGCTGTAGGCGTGGGTGTCGCCGGTGGTGACGATGATCTCGTGAGGGATCAGGTCGCACTGCTGGGCCAGCATGTGGGTGAGCAACGCCAGCGCGGCGGTGTTGTACGGCAGGCCGAGGAACACGTCGGAGCTGCGGATATACAACTGCATCGACAGGTGGCCGTCATGCACGAATGCCTGGTACAGCAGGTGGCACGGCGGCAGGGCCTGCTTGCCGTTGCGCGCGTTTTCCTGAGGGCTTTGGGTTTCGTCGGGCAGGTACTCGACGTTCCAGCCGTGAAACAGGATGCGGCGGCTGTTGGGGTTGGTCTTGAGCGTGTGCACCATGTAGTCGATCTGGTTGATGGTGCCGCCGTCTTTGGTCGGCCAGGCGGTCCACTGCTCGCCGTACACCGGGCCGAGGTCGCCGTCTTCGGTGGCCCATTCGTCCCAGATTTTTACGCCGTTTTCATTGAGCCACTTGATGTTGGTGTTGCCGCTCAACATCCAGATCAGTTCGTTGGCGATGCTTTTGAAGTGCAACTTCTTGGTGGTCAGCAGCGGGAAGCCGTCGGCCAGATTATGCCGATACTGACGGGCGAACACGGCTTTGGTGCCGGTGCCGGTGCGGTCGCCCTTGGTCAGGCCATTGGTCACGACGTCGTTCAGCAGTTCGAGATATTGCTTCATGTGCTTACCTGTATCGTTGAAGCCGAGGCGCGCCTCGGCACTCGTATTTAAAGCGCGGCGTTCTTGATGCCTTGCGGGCGGTTGTAGGCCCACCACAGCATGCCCAGGCCGGCGATGATCATCGGCAGGCTCAGCACTTGCCCCATGGTCAACCAGCCCCACGCCAGGTAGCCCAACTGGGCGTCCGGCACCCGCACGAACTCGACGATGAAGCGGAAGATCCCGTAGAACAGCGCGAACATCCCCGAAACGGCCATGGTCGGGCGTGGCTTGCGCGAGAAGATATAAAGGATAAGGAACAGTGCCACACCTTCCAACGCGAACTGGTACAACTGCGACGGGTGGCGCGGCAGTTGCGCCGGGTCGCTGAACGGCGGGAACACCATGGCCCACGGTACGTCGGTCGGCTTGCCCCACAATTCGGCGTTGATGAAGTTACCGATACGCCCGGCGCCCAGGCCAATCGGCACCATCGGCGCGACGAAGTCCATCAGTTGGAAAAACGACTTGCCGTTGCGGCGGCCAAACCACCAGGCGGCGATCATCACGCCGATAAAGCCGCCGTGGAACGCCATGCCGCCCTTCCACACCTCGAAGATCAGCGTCGGGTTGGCGACGTACGCCGGCAGATCGTAGAACAACACGTACCCCAGTCGCCCGCCGACGATCACGCCCATCGACAACCAGAAGATCAGGTCGGAGAGCTTTTCCTTGGTCCAGGTCGGGTCGAAGCGGTTCAGGCGCCGGGACGCCAGGAACCAGGCACCGCCGATGCCGACGAGGTACATCAACCCGTACCAGTGGATTTTCAGCGGACCAATGGCCAGGGCCACCGGGTCGATCTGCGGGTAAGGCAGCATTGCGACTCCTCGTTAAATACAGTTAGTCATGACGCACCGGACCATGCCGATGCGCGATTAAGCCTGCGTTACAGCGGCCAGATCAAATCAGGAAGTTCACATACACACCCAACAGCCCGGCATGTTAACGGATGGAAGGTGCGCGGCCCAACTGCGTTGTCATGGAACGCCTGCGGTTGTGTGGGTAGAGTGGCCAAAAACACAACAGGGAATCACCCGATGTGCCTGATTGTCTTCGCCTGGCGGCCGGGCCATGCCCAGCCGCTGATCGTCGCGGCCAACCGCGATGAATTCTACGCACGCCCCACTCTGCCGCTGGCCCAATGGCCGGACGCGCCTGATGTTTACGCCGGCCGTGACCAGGAAGCCGGCGGCACCTGGCTGGGAATCAGTGCCGACGGGCGCTTTGCAGCCCTGACCAATATCCGCGAGCCGCACCAGCCGCCGGCACGCACCTCACGCGGTGAGCTGGTGGCACGGTTTCTCAGTGGTTCGCAGCCCATTGACCAATATTTGGCCGAAGTTAATCGCCGTTCGATTGAATATGCCGGGTTTAACCTGCTGCTGGGTACGCGGGACGAGATGTGGCACTACAACGCCAACGAGAGCCAGCCGACCCGCTTGAAGCCTGGGGTTTATGGTTTGTCCAATGCCGGCCTGGACACACCCTGGCCGAAGTTGCTCAAGGCCAGAGCGGCGCTGCGCGAGTTGCTGGAAGACCCACAGCCGCAAGCCTTGCTGGCGATCATGAGCGACCCGCAGACCGCACCGTTTGCGCAGTTGCCGGATACCGGCGTGGGGTTGGCCACCGAGAGTCTGTTATCCAGCGTGTTTATCGCCAGCGCCAGTTACGGAACGCGGGTGAGTACAGCGCTGATTGTGAATGCCGACGGTACGCGGCGCATGGTGGAGCGCAGTTTCGGCCCGCAGGGTGGGCGGTTGGGTGAAATCGAACTCAACCTCTAATCCCAAAACAGATTCAATGTGGGAGGAGGCTTGCTCCCGGTAGCGGTCTATCAGTCAAGTAGTGGTTGACTGACACTCAGCTATCGGGAGCGAGCCCCCTCTCACATTTGGATCGTCTGCAGCATTCAGAGCGTCTTGGCAGAACCCGGGTTGATCATCCGCGTCAGCCCCAGGTTTTTCAGCGCCAGTTGCAGCGAGCTGTGGATAACTTGCGGATTGTCGATGGTCATCAACTCGGCCAGCAGCTCTTTGGCCATGCCCAGTTCCACCTGACGCAGCATCCACTTCACCTTCGGCAAGTTGGTGGCGTTCATCGACAGGCTGTCAAAACCCATCGCCATCAACAGCACCGCCGCTGCCGGGTCGCCGGCCATTTCGCCGCAGATGCTCACCGGCTTGCCCTCGGCATGGGCGTCGCGCACCACATGTTGCAGGGCTTGCAGCACCGCCGGGTGCAGGTAGTCGTAGAGGTCGGCCACGCGCGGGTTGTTGCGGTCCACGGCCAGCAGGTATTGGGTAAGGTCGTTGGAGCCGACCGACAGGAAGTCCACCTGCCGCGCCAGCTCCTTGGCCTGGTACACCGCCGCCGGGATTTCGATCATCACGCCAATCGGCGGCATCGGCACGTCCGAGCCTTCGTCGCGCACTTCGCCCCAGGCACGGTGGATGAGGTGCAGCGCCTCTTCCAGCTCGTGGGTGCCGGAGATCATCGGCAGCAGGATGCGCAGGTTGTTCAGGCCTTCGCTGGCCTTGAGCATGGCGCGCGTCTGCACCAGGAAAATTTCCGGGTGGTCGAGGGTCACGCGGATGCCGCGCCAACCGAGGAAGGGGTTGTCTTCCTTGATCGGGAAATACGACAGGGATTTATCGCCGCCGATATCGAGGCTGCGCATGGTCACCGGCAACGGGTGAAACGCTTGCAGTTGCTCGCGGTAGATCGCCAGCTGTTCCTTCTCGCTCGGGAATCGCTGGTTGATCATGAACGGCACTTCGGTACGGTACAGCCCAACGCCTTCGGCACCGCGCTGTTGCGC
This sequence comes from Pseudomonas sp. PvP025, assembly GCF_017832155.1. NCBI lineage: Bacteria > Pseudomonadati > Pseudomonadota > Gammaproteobacteria > Pseudomonadales > Pseudomonadaceae > Pseudomonas > Pseudomonas sp. PvP025. The sequence goes on from NZ_JAFIBJ010000001.1 coordinate 3,687,410, forward strand.
GCGGGCAACGTCGGCCAGCAGGCCGGTGTTCACCAGCAGCGGCACGCGGTGGCCGTCGAGGGTCACGCACGGCAGTTCGCGCAGCGAATCGAGGCCCAGCGCCAGTTGTTTCTCTTCTTCCACCACTTCGGCGTACTGCTTGCGCAACAGCTCGCTGGGGTTGGTGAAGACTTCACCGCGATGGCCATCGACGATCATGTCGATGCCGTCGACCTTGGAATACGGCAGTTCCACCAGGCCCATCACCGTCGGGATACCCATGGCCCGGGCCAGGATCGCGACGTGGGAGTTACCCGAACCCAGTACCGACACCAGGCCCACCAACTTGCCCTCCGGCACTTCGCCGAGCATGGTGGCGGTCAGTTCTTCACTGATCAGGATGGTGTTGTCGGGGTAGACCAGATTGGTGGTGCGGTCTTCCTGCAGGTAGGCCAGCAGACGGCGACCGAGGTCGCGCACATCCGAAGCGCGTTCGCGCAGGTAGGCGTCGTCCATCAATTCGAAACGGTTGACGTGATCGGTGACCACCTGGCGCAGTGCGCCCTGGGCCCACTGGCCGGTCTTGATCACGGTCTTGACTTCGTTACCCAGGGACGCGTCGTCGAGCATCATCTGGTACACGTCGAACAGCGCACGCTCTTCGGGGCGCAGTTGGGTGGCCAGCTTGGTCGACAGGTTGCGCATGTCGGCGCGCACGCCTTCCAGGGCGGTCTTGAACAGTTTGATTTCGGCGTCAATGTCCTTGACGGTCTTGTCCGGCACCACATCGAGGTCGGCCGGCGGCAACATGACCACGGCCGTACCGACCGCTGCGCCCGGCGAACCCGGCACGCCAATGAACTTGGCCTCCTGGATACCCTTGCCCTCACGGCCCAGGCCGCGAATCGAGCCCGTCGCCTCAGCGTGGGCGATAACCCCGGCGAGCTGCGCGCTCATGGTCACGAGGAAGGCTTCTTCCCCTTCATCGAACTGACGACGTTCCTTTTGCTGGATAACCAACACGCCGACGACGCGGCGGTGGTGAATGATCGGTGCGCCGAGGAAGGACGCGTAGCGCTCTTCGCCGGTTTCGGCAAAGTAGCGGTAACGGGGGTGATCGGCTGCGTGCTCAAGGTTGAGGGGTTCTTCACGCGTCCCCACCAGGCCCACCAGCCCCTCGTTGGGCGCCATGCTGACCTTGCCGATGGAGCGCTTGTTCAGGCCCTCGGTGGCCATCAGCACAAACCGGTTGGTCTCGGGGTCCAGCAGGTAGACCGAGCAGACCTGGCTGCCCATGGCTTCCTTGACGCGCAACACAATAATCCCCAACGCCGCCTTGAGATCCTTGGCGGAGTTAACTTCCTGGACGATCTTGCGCAGCGTATTGAGCATGGCTCGGGGTCGAACTCCGTCGTCAGTCGCGCGATAAAAGGCGCGGGGCAAGCTCTTTGAGCGCGCGACGATACACTTCGCGCTTGAATGTCACCACCTGGCCCAACGGGTACCAATAGCTGACCCAGCGCCAGCCATCGAACTCCGGTTTACCGGTCAAATCCATCCGCACCCGTTGCTCGTTGGAGATCAGGCGCAAAAGAAACCATTTCTGCTTCTGGCCGATGCACAGCGGTTGGCTGTGGGTACGCACCAGGCGTTGCGGCAAACGATAGCGCAACCAGCCACGGGTGCAGGCCAGAATTTGCACATCTTCGCGTTCAAGGCCCACTTCTTCGTTCAACTCGCGGTACAAGGCGTCTTCAGGGGATTCGTCGGGGTTGATTCCGCCTTGAGGAAACTGCCAGGCATCCTGGTTGATTCGGCGAGCCCATAGCACCTGTCCGGCATCATTCGTAAGAATAATCCCGACATTAGGACGGAAACCATCGGGGTCGATCACGGCAACAACCTCGCAAACGCATGTCGCCGCATTGTTCCACAAAGGTTGATCAAGCGGCAACGAGGCTTCTTAGCTTATGTGCACTCTTGTGAAAAGTCCGTATTCTGGACGCCTTTTTACAGACTTTTCAGCGAGTAACTGCAATGCGCCTGGCTTTATTCGACTTGGACAACACGCTTCTCGGCGGTGACAGCGACCACGCCTGGGGCGATTACCTCTGCGAGCGCGGGATTCTCGACGCGGTGGCCTACAAGGCGCGTAACGATGAGTTCTATCAAGACTACCTGGCCGGCCGGCTCGACAATGCCGCCTACCTCAACTTCAGCCTGGAAATCCTCGGCCGTACCGAGCGGGCCCAGTTGGATGAATGGCATCGCGACTTCATGCGCGACTGCATCACGCCACTGATGCTGCCGCTGGCGGAACAGCTGCTGGCCAGGCACCGCGCCGCTGGCGACAAGCTGGTGATCATCACCGCGACCAACCGCTTCGTCACCGCGCCGATTGCCGAACTGCTGGGGGTCGAGACGCTGATCGCTACTGAATGCGAAGAGGTTGATGGGCGTTACACCGGGCGCAGCACCGACGTACCGTGCTTTCGCGAAGGCAAGGTGACGCGCTTGAACCGTTGGCTGGAAGAGACGGGCTACAGCCTGGAAGACAGCTATTTCTACAGTGATTCGATGAATGATTTGCCGCTGCTGGAGCAGGTGACACACCCGGTGGCGGTGGACCCGGACCCGAATCTGCGGGCTGAGGCCGAGAAGCGTGGCTGGCCGGTAATTACCCTGCGCGGCTAATATTGCTCCTGTGGCGAGCGGGCTTGCCCCGCGTTGGGGTGCGAAGCGCCCCCAATCAAGCAAAACGCGGTGTACCTGATACGGCTCAGCGTCTGGATTTGGGGCTGCTGCGCAGCCCAACGCAGGACAAGCCTGCTCGCCACAAGGAGTCTGCGCTTAACTGAACGGCATTAGGGCAAGCCCGCTCGCCACAAAAAATCTCAAACCGGCTTGGCCCCCATCAACCCGGCAATCACCACAAACCCCACCAGGCTGACCACCGCCAGCACCCGCGTGAAGTTCAGGCTGCCACCCTCGCCCCTGCGCAAGCGATTGAGCCGCGCCACCAGCCAGAACCAGGCCAGCGCGGCCACGGTATACACAATACTCGAGCCCAGAATCCAGGTTTGCCCCAGCGGCCAGCCCGTCAGGTGTGCCAGCCACCAGCCGGTGAACGGCATGCTCACCACGCACACACCCATCAATAACCATACAAACACCCACGGGCGTTGCAGGGTCACCGCCGGGCCTGCGCTGCGTTTGCGCCAGGCCAGCAGCGCCAGGCCAATACCGCTGAGCAACAGCAATACCGTGGCAGCAATGTGGATAACTTTCAGGGTGATCAGGGTTTCCATCGCTCGTATTCCTTAAAAGGTTGCGCCTGCAGCGTAGTCGCTAACCGAGGAAGAGTGTGTAGGCCGGGTTCTCGCTTTCATCCCAGTACGGGTAGCCAATCGCCTCAAGGGCCGCCGGCACCAGGTGACGCTCGTCCGCCGGCACTTGCAGGCCGGCGACCACACGGCCGTCTGCCGCACCGTGGTTACGGTAGTGAAACATCGAGATGTTCCAGCGCCCGCCCAGTTTATTAAGGAAGTTGAACAAGGCCCCCGGCCGCTCCGGGAACTCGAAACGGAACACCAATTCATTGCTGACGTGCGCCGCATGCCCGCCGACCATATGGCGAATGTGCAATTTGGCCAGTTCGTTTTCGGTCAAGTCCACCACCGGGAAACCCTGCTGGGTGAGGCTGGCGATCAGTGCGCTGCGCGGGTCGTTGTCCGGGTGGGTCTGCACGCCGACAAAGATGTGCGCCTCGCTGCCGGAGTGGTAGCGGTAGTTGAACTCGGTGATCTGGCGCTTGCCCACAGCCTCGCAGAACGCCTTGAAGCTGCCCGGCCGTTCGGGGATGGTCACGGCGATGATGGCTTCGCGGCCCTCGCCCAGTTCGGCGCGCTCGGCCACATGGCGCAGGCGGTCGAAGTTGACGTTGGCGCCGGAGTCGATGGCAACGAACGTCTGCCCGCTGACGCCGCGGGTCTCCACGTATTTCTTGATGCCGGCCACGCCCAGCGCGCCGGCCGGCTCGGTGATGGAGCGGGTGTCGTCGTAGATGTCCTTGATCGCCGCGCAGATTTCATCGGTGCTGACGGTGATCACTTCATCCACATAATCCTTGCAGATCTCGAAGGTGTAATGGCCGATCTGCGCCACCGCCACGCCATCGGCAAACAGGCCCACGGTCGGCAGCACCACGCGTTCGCCGGCGGCCATGGCCTCTTGCAGGCAGTTGGAATCGTCCGGCTCGACGCCGATGACCTTGATCTCCGGGCGCAGGTATTTCACGTACGCCGCGATGCCGGCGATCAGCCCGCCGCCGCCCACCGGCACGAAAATCGCGTCCAAAGGCCCAGGGTGCTGGCGCAGGATTTCCATCGCCACGGTGCCCTGCCCGGCAATGGTGTGCGGATCATCGTAGGGGTGGATGTAGACGTAGCCTTGTTCGTCGACCAGCTTGAGCGAGTAGGCCAGCGCCTCCGGGAAGGAGTCGCCGTGCAGCACCACGATGCCGCCCCGGGAGCGCACGCCTTCGACCTTGATCTCGGGCGTAGTCTTGGGCATCACGATAGTGGCTTTGACCCCCAGCACCTTGGCCGCCAGGGCCAGGCCCTGGGCGTGGTTGCCCGCCGACGCGGTGACCACGCCGCGCGCGCGCTCCTCGCTGCCGAGCTGGGTGAGCTTGTTGTAGGCGCCGCGAATCTTGAACGAGAACACCGGCTGCAAGTCTTCGCGTTTGAGCCAGACCTTGTTGTCCAGGCGTTCGCAAAGCTGCGGGGCGATCTGCAACGGGGTTTCTACGGCAACGTCGTAAACGCGCGAGGTGAGGATCTTTTTGACGTAGTCTTCAAGCATCGGCGGCAATCACTGGGCGAGTGGGACAGGACCGATGAGTCTAACCCGGCCTTTGGCCGTACGACCACACGAATCCCGAGGTTTTGTTGGGTTATACTCGCCGCCCTCGATAACTCCCCGCCCGTTCCGGAGCCCGCATGACCCAGGATCAACTCAAACAGGCAGTGGCCCAGGCCGCCGTCGATTTAATCCTTCCCAGACTCGACGACAAAAGCGTCGTCGGTGTCGGCACCGGCTCCACCGCCAACTGCTTTATCGATGCGCTAGCCCTGCACAAGGGCGCGTTCGACGGCGCCGTGGCCAGCTCCGAAGCCACCGCCGCGCGCCTCAAGGGCCATGGCATTCCTGTGTACGAGCTCAACACCGTTAGCGACCTGGAGTTCTACATCGACGGCGCCGATGAGAGCGACGAGCACCTGAACCTGATCAAGGGCGGCGGGGCAGCCCTGACCCGCGAGAAAATCGTCGCAGCCGTGGCCAAAACCTTTATCTGCATCGCCGATGCCAGCAAGCTGGTGCCGGTGCTCGGCGCCTTCCCGCTGCCGGTGGAAGTGATCCCCATGGCCCGCAGCCACGTGGCCCGCGAGCTGGTGAAGCTGGGCGGCGACCCGGTGTACCGCGAAGGCGTGCTGACCGACAACGGCAACATCATCATTGACGTGTTCAATATGCAGATCACTGATCCGGTGGCGCTGGAAACGCAGATCAATGCCATTGTCGGCGTGGTCACCAACGGCCTGTTCGCTGCTCGCCCGGCGGATGTGTTGTTGCTGGGCACTCCTGAAGGCGTGAAAACCCTCAAAGCCTGACACAGTCGCTAAATGTGGGAGAGGGCTTGCCCCCTCCCACATTGGATCTTCAGCGGTTCAAGCGTCCGGTTTCTTGAATACATAAAACAGGTTCGGTTCGCTCACCAGGTACAGGCTGCCCTGGTCGTCCATGGCGATCCCTTCGGCCTGGGGCACGCGTTTCTTCAATCCATGGCGTCCATTGAGCAACGACAAGGTGCTCAATGGGCGACCGTCGATATCCAGCTCCAACACCAGAAACGACTCATCCGACAGCGCCAGCAAATGGCCGCTGCGCTCGTCGTACTGCAGGCTCGACAGGTCGCGCACGAACAGCCCGGCATCGCGCTTGGGGTTATTGATCACGTGCACCGAGTAGGTTTTTTCCGCTTTGAAATGGGGAAACCCGTGGACCTCGTAGATCAGCATCGGGTCGCGCTCCTTGGCGACGAACAGGCGCTTGCCCACCGAGTCGTAGGCCAGGCCTTCAAAGCCCTTGTTGCTGCCCATGTGCACGCCCAGGGTCATTTGCTCGGCGTCGGCCGCGTCGAGAAATTGCGTGTCATCGTCCACGTGCACCTTGATCAGCCGTTGCTGGCGCTCATCGCTGATCACGTAGATGTTGTCGCTGATGAACTCCACCGCCTCGGCATCGCCAAACCCTACCAGCGCAATACGCCGCAGGATCCTGCCGTCCAGGGACAGCTCGATCAGTTCGGCGTTTTTGTTGGTCACGGTAAACAGGCTTTTGCGCACCGGGTCGTAGGTGAGCGCCGAGACATCGTCGTCCAGGCCCTCGATTTTCTGCGCTTCGAGGGTGACCTGGTAGTCGTTCAGGCCGATGGAGCGCTGGTCGGCCGGTTGGCGCCACACTTGCCAGTTGAACCAGGCCCGTTCGAACAGGCGAAACTGCTGGGCGACGACCACGCCGGCCACCAGGGCGATCAACAACAGGATGAGAAAAGCAGGTTTGGGACGGGCAAGTCGACGCATCGGGGCGGGCTCGGAGAAAAAAACTGGCGAATAGATATCAAGTTCGCCTGAATTTAAACTTAAACGCGCCCGGCTGTCTGGCGAATGCCGTTTACAGGGATCAAACCGACGCAATCCGCCGGTTATTGATGCTTTTCGAAACGGTAGAACAGGTTGGGCTCACTGACCATGTAGAGGTTGCCCTCGTCATCCATGGTCACCCCTTCGGCACGGGGAATGGTGTTCTTCAGGCCGTTGAAACCACCGAGCAGGGTCATGAAGCTGACTTGCTTACCATGCTCGTCCAGCTCCAGCAGCAGGTGCGAGTCGGCTGACAGCACCAGCAGGTGGCCGGTACGCGGGTCGACCGCCAGGGCCGAGAGGTTGCGTACATCCAGTTCGTTGCTGCTCAGCTTCTGCTTGGCGCCGACCAGGGTCTGGCTGCCATCGCTTTTCCAGGTGAACAGCGCAGGCGGGCGCTCTTCGCCGAGCACCAGTTGCTGGTTGCGCGGGTCCCAGGCGACGGCTTCAAAGGCCTTGTTCTGGTCCTTGGACGGGCCCAGGTCATAACTGGGGAAATCGGCTTTGTTCAGCGCAGTGGTACCCGCATCGATCCTGACGATGGTAAGGCTGTGCTGACGCTCGTCGACCACGGCAATCAGGCCGTTTTCCATCACCGTCACGGCTTCCGGGTTGTTCCAGCCATTGAGCGGCATCTTGCGCAGAACGTCGCCTTGCAGGCTCAGCTCGACCAGAAACGGGTTCTTGCCCATCACCGAAAACAGCGTTTTGCTGTGCGGATTGTAGGAGACGTCCGACGCCTCATCCCCTTCCATCCCGGGCAGCAATTTGGCATCGATCACCGCGTGATAGTCCGGCAGCCAGATGCTTTGCTGGCGTTCTGCCGGGGATTCGAAGCGTTCCAGCACCCACAGCACGCCCCGGTCGTCCCAATGCATGGCCCAGGCCACGCCATACAGAACCGCAGCGGCCAGGAATACCCAGGAATACCAGCGCATGAAACGGCGGGGGCGAAGCGTGGATTTGGAGGTAGGCAGAGGCACGGCCATGGGTCGCTTTTCCGGAAAGTCAGCGGTAGGGAATAGCACAGGATGCGAAGGGCTGCGCGTTAGAAGCGAGGATTATCCAGACGGCGTGTGAAAAAAATGCAAAGACGGTAGTGCTGTGGCGAGCGGGCTTGCCCCGCGTTGGGCTGCGCAGCAGCCCCAAAACTATGCGCTGCGCAGTGTCAGGTGTACCGCGCTTTTGTTGATTGGGGGCGCTTCGCACCCCAACGCGGGGCAAGCCCGCTCGCCACAGCAAGCCCGCTTGTCACAACGGGCGCGCTTGCTATAGAGGCTCCGGTTTGCTGCACGACAGCGCTAAGGCGAAGATTTGCGGAGCCTCCCACAGGTTTTGACCAAGCTTTTAGCGAACGACGCTTTCGAAGCGGGTGCCGCCCGCCAGTTCCAGCACCAGTTCATCGCCCACATTCAGCGGGCCCACGCCGGCGGGAGTGCCGGTGAGGATGACGTCGCCAGCCTGCAGCGAGAAGCAGCCGGCCATGTGCTGGATCATCGGGATGATCGGGTTGAGCATCAGCGCGCTGTTGCCGTCTTGGCGCACTTCGCCATTGATGGTCAGGCGGATGCCGATGTCGGTGACGTCCGGGTACGTGCTGCTCACCACGAAGGGGGCAATCACCGCCGCGCCGTCGAACGACTTGGCGATTTCCCAGGGCAAACCCTGGGATTTGAGTTCGGCCTGCTTGTCGCGAAGCGTCAGGTCCAGGGCCGGGGCGAAGCCGGAGATGGCGTCCAGCACTTCTTCACGGTTGGGGTTGTTGGACAGGGGCTTGCCGATCAGCACCGCGATTTCCGCCTCGTAGTGCACCGAGCCGCGCTCGGTGGGGATGGCGAAACCGCCCTCCAGCCCGACCACGCAACTGCCCGGTTTGATGAACAGCAGCGGTTCGGTGGGCACCGGGTTGTTCAGTTCCTTGGCATGTTCGGCGTAGTTACGCCCGATGCACACCACTTTGCCCAACGGGAAGTGGATATTGGTGCCGTCGATATACTTGTGCTGGTAGCTCATGGAACGACTCCTTCAGGTGCGTTTAAACAGCGAAGATCTTGCCGGGGTTCATGATCCCGTTCGGGTCGAATACCGCTTTCACGGCCTTCATGTATTCGATTTCAACCGGTGAGCGGCTGTAGGCCAGGTAATCGCGCTTGGTCATGCCCACGCCGTGTTCGGCGGAGATCGAGCCGTTGTACTTCTGCACGGTTTCGAACACCCACTTGTTCACGGTGGCGCACTTGGCGAAGAACTCATCCTTGCTCAGGTTTTCCGGCTTGAGGATGTTCAGGTGCAGATTGCCGTCGCCGATGTGGCCGAACCAGACGATTTCGAAGTCGGGGTAGTGCTCGCCAACGATCGCATCGATTTCCTTGAGGAAGGCCGGGACCTTGGAGACCGTCACCGAGATGTCGTTCTTGTACGGCGTCCAGTGGGAAATGGTCTCGGAGATGTACTCGCGCAGTTTCCACAGGTTATGCAGTTGGGTGTCGCTCTGGCTCATCACGCCGTCCAGCACCCAGCCCTGCTCCACGCAGTGCTCGAAGGTTTCCAAAGCATGGTTGGCGACGTCTTCGGTGGTGGCTTCGAATTCCAGCAACGCGTAGAACGGGCAATCGGTCTCGAATGGGGCGGGCACGTCGCCACGGCCCATGACCTTGGCCAGGGCCTTGTCGGAAAAGAACTCGAAGGCGGTCAGGTCCAGCTTGCCCTGGAAGGCGTGCAGCACCGGCATGATCGAGTCGAAGTCGGTGGTGCCCAGGACCATGGCCGTGAGGTTTTTGGGCGCTCGGTCCAGGCGCATGGTGGCCTCGACCACAAACCCCAGGGTACCTTCGGCGCCGATGAACAGCTGGCGCATGTCATAGCCGGTGGCGTTCTTGATCAGGTCGCGGTTCAGTTCCAGCACATCGCCCTTGCCGGTGACGACCTTCATGCCGGCCACCCAGTTGCGGGTCATGCCGTAGCGAATCACCTTGATTCCGCCGGCATTGGTGCCGATGTTGCCGCCAATCTGGCTGGAACCGGACGAGGCGAAGTCCACCGGGTAATACAGGCCGTTTTCCTCGGCGACGTTCTGCAATTGCTTGGTGACCACGCCCGGCTGGCAGACGGCGGTGCGGTCGGTGAGGTTCACGTCGAGAATCTGGTTCATGTAGTCGAACGACACCACCACCTCGCCATTGGCCGCCACCGCCGCCGCCGACAGCCCGGTACGCCCGCCGGACGGCACCAGCGCGACCTTGCGCTCATTGGCCCAACGAACGATGGCCTGCACCTGTTCGATGGTCTTGGGAAAGACGATGGCGGTGGGCGCCGGGGCGAAATGCTTGGTCCAGTCCTTGCCGTAGGTTTCCAGGGAGTCGGCATCGGTCAGCACCTTGCCGGGCTCAACCAGGGTCTTCAGCTCATCAATCAGGGCAACCTGGGTCATCGACAGAACTCTCGAACAATTCATGGTCATCCTGAGAACGCTTCACGTCGCAGGAATAGGTGTTTAGCGGGGTGCGTATGCTAGCATACCGCCCCCGCAGGACAGACCCAAAGGGCGTTTCTGCGGTGACGGCTTTCCTGCCGTCCGGGTCAGCTCTGTGCCCTGATTTACCAATACGTTTCTGTTTGGCGAGTGGCTGTTGTCGTCAGGCAAGGCGCCGCGACGACTCATAGCTGGCTATGGGGAGGAGCGGCAACGCAGCATGACGGCAACAGACGCCGTCAAACGGGAACAGTATTGGTGAATCAGGGCATATCCGGCTATTCGATTCCCTGCCATTTTTCTCCGGGATACAGGTTTACGCAGATGAGCAAGACTTCTCTCGATAAGAGCAAGATCAAGTTCCTTCTTCTGGAAGGCGTCCACCCATCGGCCGTCGACGTCCTGAAGGCCGCCGGGTACACCAGCATTGAGTACATCACCAGTTCTCTGCCGGAAGCCCAACTGAAGGAAAAGATCGCCGACGCGCACTTTATCGGCATTCGCTCCCGCACTCAGCTGACCGAAGAGATCTTCGATCACGCCAAGAAACTCGTGGCGGTCGGCTGTTTCTGCATCGGCACCAACCAGGTGGATCTGAACGCTGCGCGCGAGCGCGGCATCGCGGTGTTCAACGCACCGTACTCCAACACCCGTTCCGTTGCGGAGCTGGTGCTGGCCGAGGCCATCCTGCTGTTGCGCGGTATCCCCGAGAAGAACGCTTCCTGCCACCGTGGCGGCTGGATCAAGAGCGCGGCCAACTCCTTCGAGATCCGTGGCAAGAAGCTGGGCATCATCGGCTACGGCTCGATTGGTACGCAGCTGTCGGTGCTGGCCGAAGGCCTGGGCATGCAGGTGTTCTTCTACGACACCCTGACCAAGCTGCCATTGGGCAACGCCACTCAGGTGTCGAGCCTGAACGAGCTGCTGGGCATGTCCGATATCGTCACCCTGCACGTACCGGAAACGTCCGAGACCCAGTGGATGATGGGCGAGAAGGAAATCCGCGCAATCAAGAAAGGCGGGATCCTGATCAACGCCGCGCGCGGCACTGTGGTCAAGCTGGACGCCCTGGCCGACGCGATCAAGGACAAGCACCTGATCGGCGCCGCCATCGACGTGTTCCCGGTGGAGCCGCGCTCCAACGACGACATCTTCGAAAGCCCGCTGCGTGGCCTGGACAACGTGATCCTGACCCCGCACATCGGCGGTTCCACCGCCGAAGCCCAGGCCAACATCGGTCTGGAAGTGGCCGAGAAGCTGGTCAAGTACAGCGACAACGGTACCTCGGTGTCGTCGGTGAACTTCCCGGAAGTGGCCCTGCCGGCTCACCCTGGCAAGCACCGCCTGCTGCACATCCACCAGAACATTCCAGGTGTGATGATGGAGATCAACAAGGTGTTTGCAGAAAACGGCATCAACATCTCCGGTCAGTTCCTGCAGACCAACGAGAAGGTCGGCTACGTGGTGATCGACGTCGATGCCGAGTACTCGGACCTGGCGCAGGAGAAGCTGCAGCACATCTCCGGCACTATCCGCAGTCGCGTATTGTTCTGACGTTTCACGCCGCACAAAAAATGGGAGACCCGCAGGGGTCTCCCATTTTTTTTAGCCGAACAACGCTTACTTGACGTTAACGGTGATGACCTTGGACACCACGGTCGGGTTGAACTGCATGTGCAGCTTGTCGCCCGCCACCAGTTGCAAGGTGTGCTTGCCCGGGGTGAGGGTCAGTTCGGTTTCGGTCTGGGCCTTGCCGTAATGGATCACGGTGTCGGTGGCCGGGATCGGCAGCTTGGCGTCCGGCAATTCCTTCTGATCGATCAGCAGGTGATGGTGACCGGTGCCGGCGGCCTGCTCGGTGGCCGGAGCCAGCGTCAAGCCTTCCATGCCGAACTTGACGGTGAAGGTCTTGTCGACGGTGGCGCCGTCCTTGGGCGAGACGATAAACACCTTGGCACCCTCGGGTGGCGCGCTGCGCGGGATGCCGTCAGCGGCGCCAGCCAACATCGATGCACCCAGCAGCAGGCTGGCCAGGGCGGTACGAGACATAAGGGCTTTCATTCGCTTCTCCAGTTTTGTATGAAATCTGTAGGTTCAGGACAACTTCGCGACATATTGCTGTCCAAGGCACTCGACACCCTGACAAAGCGATGCTGATCGGCGCCTCGCACATTCGAATCTAGGAGTGACCATGCGCTTCTCGCCTGGCCTGTTACTGTTGCTACCCCTCTTGAGTCCCTTGGCTCACGCCGAGTTGATCGACGATATCAACGATCGCGGTGAACTGCGCATCGTCCTGCAAGCCAATACGCCGCCTTACAACTTCAAGGACGGCGACAAGCTCACCGGTTTTGAAGTGGAGCTGGGCGAACAACTGGCCAAGGAGATGGACCTGCGCCCCTCGTTCATCACCACCGATGACGCCGACATACTGTCGGGCGTGGAAACCGGCAAGTACGACGTGGCCATCAACCATATCGCTATGACTGCCGAGCTTGAGGATCGTTTCGATTTCAGCGAGGCGTACAGCGAGAAACCCGAGCTGGCGATTCCGTTTCAGAAGGGCAACCCGGCGTTCAAGGTGAGCCTGGACAACGCGTTGCATCGGGTGAAGGCCGATGGCCGGTTGAAGGCGATGTGGCAGAAATGGTTAAAGCCTGAGTAACACACGGTGAATGTGCAAGGCGCTGGAGCCTCTGTGGCGAGCGGGCTTGTTGTGGCGAGCGGGCTTGCCCCGCGTTGGGGTGCGCAGCGCCGCCAATCAAGGAAAACGCGGTGTGCCTGACACGGCACTGCGCATGATTTTGGGGCTGCTGCGCAGCCCAACGCGGGGCAAGCCCGCTCGCCACAAAGATGTGGTTACCTGAAATTTCAAGTTTTGAATCAGCACATTATTTTTTGATAAGCGCTGGGTCCCGGCCGAGTCAATGCTTAGAAAGGCTCATTGCCCCGCCGGCGAAACCAGCCCGTAAGCGACAGCCGTTCGCGCGTGGCGGGCAACACTTCGTGGGGCACTTCGCCCGACAGGAACACCACCAGGCTGCCGCCGGTGGGCACCACATCGTGTTCGGTGCCGCCCTTGAGGTACATGCGCAACTGGCCGCCGTGCTCGGGCAGCCAGGCGTCATTCAGGTAGATAACGGCCGATACCATGCGCCGATCATCGTCGCGAAAACGGTCTACATGCCTGAGATAAAATGCGCCGGGCGGGTACATCGCAAAATGGCTTTCGAAATCTTCCAGGCCCAGGAACAGGCCACGGTTCATGGCCAGGCGCAGGCTGTCCATCACGGCCATGTAAGTGTCGCAGACGGCGGCGTCGCCCTCCTCCAGCCACTGGATATGGTCACCGCGAATCCCCTCACGAATCTCCTGCGTCGGGCCGCGCCCCACGGCCGCAGGCGCCAGCTCACCTTCGGCCGCACGTTTACGGCACTCAGCCGCCAACTCCAGGGTCAGAACCTCGGGCAGGAAGGCGTGCTGCTGCGACCAGCCTTTTTCGGCCAGGTCGTCGACAATGCGTTGCAGCAAGGGGTGATCGAGGGGTATTTGCATGGCGCGCATAGTATCCATACGCCTGGGAATTCGACAGCGCCGTCGAGCGACTGAACACACTTTAGTCAGGTGACTGATAGGACTTCTCGACAAATCCTACGCCCGACACGGACAATAGTGGCCGACTGACAGGAGTCCTTATGCGTCGTTTGTTTTTTTCCTTGCTGATGTTCTGCGTGTTGCCCGCCTGGGCAGACAGCCATGACCAGTTGTACAAGGTTGCCGGCTGGGCCGAACAACGTGCGCATTTCAATGACGCCCTCAGCGCCGCCCAGCAGCGCTACCGCAACAGCCTGCCGCCGGCGGTGTACCAGGCGCTGGTGGACAACAGCAACAAACGCTTCGCAGCCCAGGCCATGGACCAGCGGGCCGAGGCGCAATTGCGCAAGCACCTGGCCGACCCGCAACCGGCGCTGAGTTTTTTCCAGTCGCCGCTGGGCCGCAAGATCGTCGCCGCCGAGTTGCTCGCCACGCGCCGTGACCAACTGGCGAAAAACGCCCAGGGCCTGCCGAAAATCCAGGCCGACGCCACCCGCAGCCTGATCATCGGCCACCTGGCCCAGGCGTTGCCCGCCCGTGAAGCCGGTGCGGAAGTCAGCCTGGCGATTGCCGGCGTGGCGGCCGACAGCCTCAGCCAAATGATCCCCGGCTTGCTCGGCGGCGGGCAGGCCCAGGGCATGTTGAACGGACAACGCGAACGGCTGATGCAGCAGATCGATAAGGACCTGAACAACACCTTGCTGTACGTCTATCGGGATTTGTCCGACCCGGAGCTGGAAGAATTCGCGACCTTTGCAGAGTCACCGCAGGGCAAGGCGTATTACCAGGCGGCGCTGGCGGCGATCCGGGCAGGATTGGCGGTGGGCCAAAGCACTTCAAGCCTGACACCGTAAAAAATGTGGGAGGGGGCTTGCTCCCGATAACAGAGTGCCAGTCGACACCAGGGCGACTGATGCACCGCTATCGGGAGCAAGCCCCCTCCCACATTGCGAGCTGGATTACTTCAGGTGGTCCGTCAAATAGCGGAAGTACGCTTCGCGAATCGGCGCAATCTCATTGGCCAGGTGATGCCTCCCCTTGGCCAGCATCAGCACCTCGGGTTGCTCGAACTTGCTGCGCAGCACCTGCAGGTTGTGCTGCCAGTCTACCGTCATGTCTTCCTCGCCCTGCACAATCACCACTCGCCTTGCGCTGCGTGGCGCCGCTTCGATGCGCTTGATCCATTGCACCAGCGCTCCCACCCAGGCGGTGGGCAGTTGCCGGGGTTGCAGCGGATCGGCTTCAAGAAACGGTTTGAATTCGGGGTCGTGGGTGTTCTCGCTGAACCGCCGCGCGATGCCTTTGACGAATGGCCGCAGCAGGTAATAGCTGAGCTGCGACCAGCCCCAGGCGCGCGGGCGCACCAACGGGGACAGCAGCAGGACCTTGCCCTGGGCCGGACTGTCGGCGCCGTGGCTGAGCAAGTGGTCCACCACCACCGCGCCGCCGGTGCTTTGCCCGAACAGATGCCAGGGCTGCGGCAAGTGCAACGCCTGGGCCTGCTCGAACAACCCATGCACCACATGCTGATACACCGCGAAATCATCGATGCTGGCACGCGTGCCGCTGGACAGACCGTGCCCGGGCAGGTCGCAGGCGATCACCACAAAACCCTGTTCCAGCGCCCAGTCCACCACATGCCGATACAGCCCCATGTGGTCATAGAAGCCATGAAACAAAAACATCGTCGCCACCGGCACCGGCGGCCACCATACCTGCGCCACCACCTCGAAGCCGTCCACCTCGAAGCGCCCCAGACGGCTCACCACCTTGCGCGAAGGCAAGTCGAGCCCGTAGAAACGCTGGTACACCCGCGCCTCGGCTGACAGCGGTTGCGCATCCACCAGCGGGCGCAGACTCGCGCGCAGGTGATCGGGGTCAAAGGTGACAGGCATAAAGGGTTCCAGACTCACGGTGAAGATGAAGATCGAGCTGCGATATTCATCTGTCGAGGCAGGCATGGCAAGCTACGCGACCCTTGAGGATCGATCCGAATGCGACAGCCCTACCGTTCCGCCCTGTTCGCCGGCCTGTTGCTGGTCCTCTGCACCGGCGTGCTGTGGGCGGCGTATGCCTGGTTTCAGGGCCGCTACCTGCGCGCCTTCAGCGCACACACGGCGGTATTCTCTGGCGATGCGCTGCGCCTGCCCGCCGAACTTGCCGGCCCCGGCCCGATTCGCCTGGTGCACTTCTGGGACCCGGCCTGCCCGTGCACGGTCGGCAACCAGCAGCACCTGGGCGACCTGATCGAGCACTACGCGCCCAGGGGCGTCGAGTTCTATGCCGTGCAAAAGCCCGGCAGCCATGGCCAGTTGCCCGCCAACCTGCTGGCGCTCAAAGCCCTCGACGCGCTGCCCGGCGCCGAGCAGATACCGGCCAGCCCGGCCGTGGGTATCTGGGACCGCAGCGGCAAGCTCGCCTATTTCGGGCCGTACAGCGAAGGGCTCACGTGCAACGCCAGTAACAGTTTTATCGAACCGATCCTGCAGGCGCTGGAGGACGGCCGCGAGGTCAACGCCACCCACACCCTCGCGGTGGGCTGCTATTGCTCGTGGAGTTCGGCCCCTGTTGCGCCCTGAACAGGCAACCTGAACGTAGGCTGTTGCGCCGGCGAACTTCGAAAACCGCGGCGTCCGGCTGCGGTATGTTGGCCGCTCCCAGACCACCGCACAGACCCCATGAGCCAACTGACTTTCATCCTCTGGATTCTCAACGTCATCGTTGATACGTCCGGCCAACTGGCCTTCAAGGCCGCCGCCACCCACAGCGCGGAATTTTCCGGCATGGCCCACTGGCGCCACATGCTGGCGCGCCACTGGTTCTGGATCGGCATCGGCCTCTACGTGATCGAGTTCGTGCTGTGGCTGGCCTTTCTGTCGCTGGTGCCGTTGTCGGTGGCGGTGATGCTGGGCTCGTTCAATATCGTGGTGATCATGATTGCCGGTCGCCTGTGGTTCAAAGAAAGCCTGACCAAATGGCGCTTGATCGGCATCCTGCTGATCGCCCTGGGCACTGTCGTTGTGGGGTTCGGCTGATGAAACGTTTTTATATCCTTGGTTTTCTCTCGCTGATCTTTTTCGACACCCTGGCCCAGGTCAGTTTCAAGTACGCCTCGATCCACGCCGAACCCCTGGCGATGGATGTGGCCTGGCTGGTCCGCGTGTTTGGTCACCCCTGGATCTACGGCGCGTTTGTCGGCTATATCGGTGCGTTCTTCACCTGGATGACCTTGATGAAACACGCGCCCATCGGCCCGGCGTTCGCGGCGTCCTACCTGGAGCTGATCAGCGTGACGCTGGTGTCGGTGTGGCTGTTCAACGACACGCTGACCCTTCCCAAGGTCATCGGAGGCCTGCTGATCGTGGCGGGCATTCTGTGTCTGGCGCGCCAGGAAAGCCCCGAGGCCAAGACGGGCGAGACGGCGCTGGAAACCTCGCCCTCCTGAGGGTTACCGCGCAGCCCAACCTTGATGAATCTGCCGGACCAGCCGCGCATTCAGCGCGTTCTGTTGCTGTTGCCAGATCCGCACCTGGTCCGGCGGTAGCGCCACCTGGCCGTCCGACGCACTCAACCAACGCTTGAACGCACTCTGATAATGGTATTCGGACACGTCGCCAGTGATGTCGGCGCCGATAATCCGGCCCTGACAGACCTCGATCAATGCCGCCAGGTGATGCTCCAGAAACTCACCCTGATCCCAATTGGTGTTCACCACGTCCGGGCTCAGCACGTCCTTGTCGATGGACAGGTACACCGGCAGCGCTCGATCAAACTGCGCCAGAAACGCGCTCATCAGCGCATCGGCATGGCTGAAGGCGCGATTGCCGCGGCCACAGCCCACCCAGTTCATCCAGCGCGTATCGACGTTGACGTTCCAGTAGGTCAGCTTGCCCTTGAGCAGCGGCGACCAGTGATTTTCCCAGGCGTGGCCCAGGCCAATGTCCTGCGAGCCGATACCCAGCACATGCACATGCTCGACCTGCGGCAGACGGCTGGCCCAGTACACCCATGAACCGCAGTGGATGCCGAACGGGTAGCGCATGTTATCGGGGTGGTTGTCGCAGATGATCAGCTGGAATTTCTGCTGCGTGGGCAGGCGCTTGAGCAGCAGATGACTGAGGTGGTGATAGTCGCCGCTGCCGGTGAACACACAGCCATGCTCGTCGGGCATTCGCGTATCGAGGGCTTTTTCCAGCGCGTGGAATTGCCTCCAGCGGCAGCCGAAGCGGATGGTTTCCTGCCAGGCCTGCAACGGCAGGTGCACCGCGTCGGAAATGTCACTCACGGCCCCGTCAAAATCGAGGATCAGCGGTGTCAGGGCCTTCATGACGTGTGTTCCTGATGCCATTGGGTGTCGCTTTCAAAGTGATGACGCCAGCGGTTGCCCAGCTTGCGCAGCAGCGGGTTGCGCACCCACACCAGATGGAGGGTGAAGGTGAAGCTGGCGCCGAGGCTGGCCTTGATCTCAGGGTCGGTCCAGCCCGCCACGTAAAAATCCAGGCCCTGGGCAATGGCGTATTCCAGGTTCACGAACCAGCTGACCACGTACAGGTTGAAGTCCAGCGCCAGCGGGTAGTTGAGGCCGATGTACTTGTCTAGCAGCTTGCCGTCCTGCACGTAGCACAGGTTGTAGCCGACCAGTTCGTCGCAGTGCCAGTAACAGAACACACGCCCATGGCTATGGGCGTCGCGCAGCAGTTCGGTAAAGAACGCCGGGGTGAGCAGGTCAAAATGGATCTCGCTCTGGTCGTATACCGCGCGGTACAGCCCGTAGAGGCGTGCCAGCCAGGCGTCGTCGTTGAAGCGCGCGTCGCCGGTTTGCAGCACTTCGATGTGCAGCGCCTCACGGCTGCGCAGTTTGCGTCGGATATTGCGGCGACGGCTGTAGGACAGACGCGCGAGGTAGTCGTCGACGCTGCTGAAGTTGATCGGCACATACGCCAGCGCCTGGCCTTCCAGACTGATGAAGCCGCGACGTGTGCAGTCATCGATCAGGAGTTGCGCGTAGTGGTTGTCGGCCTCGCTCAGCAGCGGCGATTGGCACGGCACGTCCTTGACGATGGTGAGCGCACGTTGCGGCGCGCATTCATGCTGCAACCATTGGGCAAGGTCCTGGGGCGACACGTCCTGGGGGAACGGCGCATATTCGCTGACGGTGGTGCCCACAAAGCAGCTGTCGATCCGCAGCCAGGCATGCCAGAGCCCGTAGCCTGGCCAGCCGCGCACACGTTCCACGAAGCTGTCGTCGGCGGTGGTCAGCAGGTCGAAGGGGGTGAAGAAGTACGGCAGGCCCTGATGGGAAACCTGCGCGTCAAAACCCACCGGCGGGTGCCGCAAAAAACCTGCAATCAGCGAGGGGGCTTCCAGGCAGCCGGTATAGGCAACCTCGGGACGCAGCGGGGCGGGTAACGGTTGCAGGGCGCAGGTCATGGCAAAAAAGCTCGAAAGTATCCCGCGCCATAGTGCCCCAGCGGGGCGCGGGCCACTTGAACCTCGGCTGTCGAGGCGGCAATCGGCATTTCATCGCCAAACCCATTAGACTTCGATGACCTTTGAAGGCGACTGACCAAGGACCGTCCATGAAACGCAGCCTGATCGTGCTTGCCCTGCTGATCGTCGCCGTCATGGCCGGCGTTGGCGGCTATGTCTACAGCAAACAACCGACCCGCCAGGGCACGCAGACGCTGGCCAACCTGCAAGGCTCGGTCACGGTGCGCTATGACGAGCGTGGCGTGCCGCACATTCGCGCCGGCAACGAGGCCGATCTGTATCGCGCCCTCGGCTATGTGCAGGCCCAGGACCGGCTGTTCCAGATGGAGATGATGCGGCGCCTGGCCCGTGGCGAACTGGCCGAGGTGCTGGGGCCCAAACTGCTGGAGACCGACAAGCTGTTTCGCAGCCTGCGCATTCGCGAGCGCGCCGCTGACTACGTGGCGCACATGGACCACGAGTCCGCGACCTGGAAAGCCCTGCAAGCCTACCTCGACGGCATCAACCAGTATCAGGCCGGCCACCCCAGCCCCCTGGAGTTCGACGTGCTGGGCATTGCCAAGCGGCCGTTCACCGCCGAGGACAGCGTCAGTGTTGCCGGGTACATGGCCTACAGCTTTGCCGCCGCGTTTCGTACCGAGCCGTTGCTGACCTATATCCACGACCGGTTGGGCAGCGACTACCTGAAGGTCTTCGACCTCGACTGGCAGCCCAGGGGCGCCCTGAACCTGGCAGACAGCGACTGGCAACACCTCGGCGCCCTTGCCCGGTTGAGCGATCAGGCCCTGGCCGACAATGGTTTGCCGCAGTTCGAAGGCAGCAACGCCTGGGCCATCAGTGGCAGCCGCACCCAGAGCGGCAAGCCGTTGCTGGCGGGCGACCCGCATATTCGTTTTTCGGTGCCGGCGGTGTGGTACGAGGCGCAGCTGTCGGCGCCGGGCTTTGAGCTGTACGGCTACCACAACGCGCTGTCGCCGATGGCGTTTCTGGGGCATAACCTGGACTTCGGCTGGAGCCTGACCATGTTCCAGAACGATGACCTCGACCTGATCGCCGAGAAGACCAACCCGGACAACCCCAACCAGGTCTGGTACCACGGCCAATGGGTCGACATGACCCGCAGCGAACAGCAGATTGCAGTCAAGGGCCAGGAGCCGGTCACCCTCACCCTGCGCCGCTCGCCCCACGGCCCGATCATCAACAGTGTGCTCGGCGATAACAGCGGCACGACGCCGATTGCCATGTGGTGGGCGTTTCTCGACACCGACAACCGCAGCCTCGAAGGCTTCTACGAACTCAACCGCGCCGACACCCTGGCCAAGGCGCGCGCGGCATCTTCCAAAGTGTCGGCGCCGGGCCTGAACATCGTGTGGGCCAATGCCAAGGGCGACATCGGCTGGTGGGCGGCGGCGCAATTGCCGATGCGGCCGCCGGGCGTGAATGCCGGGATGATCCTTGACGGCAGCACACCGGAAGGCGACAAACTGGGCTTCTACCCGTTCAGTGCCAACCCGCAGGAAGAGAACCCGGCGCGGGGTTACGTGGTGTCCGCCAATGCCCAGCCGGTATCGCCCACCGGCATGGAAATCCCTGGTTATTACAACCTGCCCGACCGTGGCCAGCAGTTGAATGCGCAGTTGAGCGACAACAGCGTGAAGTGGAACGTCACCAACAGCCAGGCTCTGCAACTGGGCACCACCACGGCGTTCGGCCCGCGCCTGCTGGCGCCGTTGTTACCGGTGCTGCGTGAGGTGGTCAAGGACCCGGCCCAGTTGCAGCTGGTGGAGCAACTGGCGGCGTGGAAAGGCGATTATCCGCTCGATTCCACCAGTGCCACGTTGTTCAACCAGTTCCTGTTCAACCTGGCCGAGGCGGCCTTCCACCCCAAACTTGGCGACGCACTGTTCAAGACCCTGCTCAGCACCCGCGTGATCGACGCCGCGCTGCCGCGCCTGGCTGCGTCCGCGGACTCGCCCTGGTGGGACGGCAAGCGCGCCGACACCGTCAAGCGCGCGTGGGACAACAGCCTGAGCCATCTCAAGGCTACATTCGGCGACGACCCGACACAGTGGCAATGGGGCAAGGCGCACACCCTGACCCACGGCCATCCGCTGGGCTCGCAACAGCCGCTGGACCAGATCGTCAACGTCGGCCCGTTCGCCGCGCCCGGCACCCACGAAGTACCGAACAACCAGTCAGCCAATATCGGCCCGGCGCCCTGGCCCGTCACCTACGGCCCCTCCACCCGCCGCCTGATCGACTTCGCCGACGCCGCCCACGCCCTCACCATCAACCCGGTCGGGCAAAGCGGCGTGCCGTTCGACGCGCATTACAGCGACCAGGCACAAACCTACATCGAGGGCGGTTACGAACAGGCGCACTTCACCGACGAGGAAGTCACCGCCAACACGCGCGGCACGCTCAAGCTGCTGCCAGCGCGATAGGCATTGATCGGGGGCACTCTCAAACCGGTGCCTCAAACCGGTGCGGCGAAGTTGAGCCTGAACCGCTGCGGCGTCACCCCCAGCCGGCGGCTGAACACGCTTCGTCTATAAGAGTTGCGGGGACTGATGTGAGCCATTGGTTACTCATTTATACGGCGCTACGAATTGAGTAAACACAATCAACGCGACCAACAAAACAAGTTGTGCAGTCCAAGGTATCGCCAGCAAAAATTTTAACTTCTTAGGGAAGGACTTTATATCCCCAATATCCAAAAGCCCTCTGCTTTCCCCTAACCCCGGCATTAACAAGTACACATAAATCATGCTGCAGCGCATCGTTTTCCCCAGCAGCCCCGCGCTTGAAAAAGCTTTTTTGTTTTGCTCTACAAATGAACAATTTGGCAGCCAATATTCAAATTTTTCCGTATACGCATGAGCAACATAAAACGATACGCACATTGTGATTATTATTGATAGAATCATTATTGTTGCGACGAGGCCTGTGTCCACATTCATCATGGGCTCGTCTGCCTATAAAGATAATCACCCATCATTTCACCGCCACCACTCCCTGCTGCTCCGATTGCGATACCTCCAGCGGCACCACCTAAACCACCTGCAAGAGAACTGCCTTCAATACTTAGCCTCGTTACGCAACCCTGAGCCGCCGGAGGCGAAGTCCGAGAACTGCGTTTCCAGCTTCGATCCCGAACCCATTTGTTCTCTATGCAGATTTTCTATCTCACTAAGTGTGGATTTAATCGCACTGAGGTGTTTGCTCCAGCCATCACTTGCTGCGCCTACGCCAGTGGACGCATTGGTAATACAGG
The DNA here is from genome assembly GCF_017832155.1 of Pseudomonas sp. PvP025. Taxonomy (NCBI): domain Bacteria; kingdom Pseudomonadati; phylum Pseudomonadota; class Gammaproteobacteria; order Pseudomonadales; family Pseudomonadaceae; genus Pseudomonas; species Pseudomonas sp. PvP025. The sequence goes on from NZ_JAFIBJ010000001.1 coordinate 3,709,923, forward strand.
CTTTGCAATAGCTCAACGCTTTCCAGAAAACATCATCCGCGCCAACACCGTTAGTCATAAAAGCAGCATGTACCTCGATGGCATCAGTCATCAAGTAGGCTTCCTCACTGGTACAAGAAGGAGTAAATAGCCCCTTACTATAACGAACTCACCCGCAATGGCTACACTCTCTGCGACATGGACATTAAGGACTTACACGTTGACGGTAGTCAGCAACGATTACTTCTTCAAGTACAACTTCATAACCTTTAAGTTTTCCCGCACTTGCTCGACAGAGCACGATCAGCAGCGCGAGGCTGTGGTGCATGCGCATCCACGCATTAATGGGTTCAAGCCGACGAATTTTGTGCAGGTGATTCGCACCTCGCCGTGGGCAGCGTAATCAACTTGAAATGCAATTAAAGGTGGGAGGGGGCTTGCTCCCGATAGCAGTGGGTCAGTCTCACTTCAATTGACTGACACCCTGCTCTCGGGAGCAAGCCCCCTCCCACACTTTAAATCGGAGCCGGCGCCCGACGCTTGTCCGGCTGCTGCCAGCCATCCGCCGCCGCTTCTTCGATGGCTTGCTGGATCGCCTTCTTGCGATGCTCTTCGGCACGCCGGCTGAAGAACCACACCAGAAACGTCACCAGCGACACCGCCAACAGAATCAGACTCGCCACGGCGTTGATCTCGGGTTTGACCCCCAGGCGCACCGCCGAGAACACTTCCATCGGCAAGGTGGTCGAACCCGGCCCCGACACGAAGCTGGCCAGTACCAGGTCGTCCAGCGACAGCGCAAACGACATCATGCCGCCCGCCGCCAGCGACGGCGCGATCATCGGGATGGTGATCAGGAAGAACACCTTCCACGGCCGCGCGCCCAGGTCCATCGCCGCTTCTTCAATCGACAGGTCCAGCTCACGCAGGCGCGCCGATACCACCACCGCCACGTACGCCGCGCAGAAGGTGGTGTGGGCGATCCAGATGGTGACGATGCCACGTTCCTGGGGCCAGCCGATCAACTGCGCCATCGCCACGAACAGCAGCAACAGCGACAGACCGGTGATCACTTCGGGCATCACCAGCGGCGCGGTGACCAGGCCGCCGAACAGCGTGCGGCCCTTGAACTGGCTGATGCGCGTCAGCACGAAGGCCGCCAGCGTACCCAGCGCCACCGCCGCCACCGCCGTGTAGCAGGCGATTTCCAGCGAGCGCGCCACCGAGCCCATCAACTGGGTGTTGTCCAGCAGGCCCACGTACCATTTGATCGACCAACCGCCCCACACCGTCACCAGCTTGGATTCGTTGAACGAGTAGATCACCAGGATCAGCATCGGCAAGTAGATGAACAACAAGCCTGCGACCAGCATGAAGCTGGAGAAACGAAAGCGTTTCATATCTTGCCCTCCAGCTCTTTGGCCTGGCTGCGGTTGAACAGGATGATTGGCACGATCAGGATCGCCAGCATCACCACCGCCAGGGCGGACGCCACCGGCCAGTCACGGTTATTGAAGAATTCCTGCCACAGCACTTTACCGATCATCAGGGTTTCCGGGCCGCCGAGCAGTTCGGGGATCACGAACTCGCCCACCACCGGGATAAACACCAGCATGCAACCGGCAATGATGCCGTTCTTGGACAGCGGCACGGTGATTTTCCAGAAGCTGTTGAAGGTGCTCGAACCCAGATCGGATGCGGCTTCCAGCAGGCTCTGATCGTGCTTCACCAGGTTGGCGTACAGCGGCAGGATCATGAACGGCAGGTACGAATAGACCACGCCGATGTACACCGCAATGTTGGTGTTGAGGATCTGCAGCGGCTCGCTGATCAGCCCCATGGACATCAGGAAGCCATTGAGCAGACCGTTGTTGCTGAGGATGCCCATCCACGCATACACGCGGATCAGGATCGCGGTCCAGGTCGGCATCATGATCAGCAGCACCAGCACGGTCTGCATCTCTTTGCGCGCGGTGGCGATGGCGTAGGCCATCGGGTAACCGACCAGCAGGCACAGCAGCGTGCTGAAAAACGCCATTTTCAGCGAGCCGAGGTAGGCGGCGATGTACAGCTCATCCCCCGCCAGCAAGCTGTAGTTGGCCAGGTTCAGCACCACTTGCAGCTTCTGCTCAACGTAGGTGTAGATCTCGGTGTACGGCGGGATCGCCACATCGGCTTCGGCAAAGCTGATTTTCAACACGATGAAAAACGGCAGTGCGAAAAACAGGAACAGCCACAGGAACGGAATCCCGATGACCACCTGCTTGCCACTGGGGACGAGGCGGTTCAAGCGCCGTTTGAGTTTTTTTGTGTTCATGAGCGCAGTACCACGCCGCTGTCGTCTTCCCACCACACGTACACCTGATCACCCCAGGTAGGGCGCTGGCCACGGCGCTCGGCGTTGGCGACGAAGGACTGCACCAGCTTGCCGCTCGGCAGCTCCACGTAGAACACCGAGTGACCGCCCAGGTAAGCGATGTCGTGCACCTTGCCGCTGGACCAGTTGTGTTCGCAGGTCGGCATCTCTGAGGTGACCAACAGTTTTTCCGGGCGGATGGCGTAGGTCACCGACTTGTCTTCCACCGCAGTGGCGATGCCGTAGCCCACGTAGATGTCGCGGTCCAGGTCCGGGCATTTGAGCACCGCGTGGCCTTCGGCGTCGTCCACCACCTGGGTTTCGAAGATGTTGACGTTGCCGATAAATTCGCACACCAGACGGCTGGTAGGCGTCTCGTAGATATCGATCGGGCTGCCGATCTGCGCGATCCAGCCCAGGTGCATGATCGCGATGCGCTCGGCCATGGTCATGGCCTCTTCCTGGTCGTGGGTGACCATCACGCAGGTCACGCCGACGCGCTCGATGATCTCCACCAGCTCGAGCTGCATCTGCGAGCGCAGTTTTTTGTCCAGCGCGCCCATCGGCTCATCGAGCAGCAGCAGTTTCGGGCGCTTGGCCAGGGAGCGGGCCAGGGCCACGCGCTGGCGCTGACCGCCGGACAACTGGTGCGGCTTGCGCTTGGCGTACTGGCTCATCTGCACCAGCTTGAGCATCTCGGCCACGCGGGCGTCGACTTCGGCCTTGGGGATCTTGTCCTGCTGCAGGCCGAAGGCGATGTTCTGCGCCACGGTCATGTGCGGGAACAGCGCGTAGGACTGGAACATCATGTTGATCGGCCGCTCATAGGGCGGCATGTCGGTGATGTCCACACCGTCGAGGTAGATGCGGCCTTCGGTCGGGCGCTCGAAACCTGCAAGCATGCGCAGCAGGGTGGACTTGCCCGATCCCGAACCGCCGAGCAGGGCGAAAATCTCGCCTTTCTTGATTTCCAGGGACACATCGTCCACGGCAATCGTCTCGTCGAACTTCTTCGTGACCCGATCGATTTTGACCAGCACCTTCTTCGGTGTCTGGTCGCCCTCGAGGGCTTTCTTGTAGGCGCCGGAGGCAACAGCCATTTACGAAACTCCCAAAAAAAGAGTGCAGTTCGCCCAATGCGGGCGAACCCTGGATAGTTTGAGCGCTACTTGCCCGTCTTGACCTTGGTCCAGCTACGGGTCATCAAGCGTTGCACCTTCGGGGGTAGCTCGAAGTTGACGAATGTCCGGTCGAGAACCGCCTGCGGTGGGTAAACCGCTGCGTCGGTGCGTATCGATTGCTCCATCAGTGTGTCCGACCCTGGGTTAGGGTTGGCGTAGCCGACGTAATCACTGACCTGGGCGATCACCTCAGGTTGCAGCAAATAGTTGATGAAGGCGTGGGCTTCCTTGACGTTGGTGGCGTCCTTGGGAATCGCCAGCACGTCGAACCACAGGTTGCCGCCTTCCTTGGGAATCGCGTAGGCGATGTTCACGCCCTTGCCTGCCTCGGCCGCACGGGCCTTGGCCTGGAACACATCGCCGGAGAAACCGGCCGCCACGCAGATATTGCCGTTGGCCAAGTCCGAGATGTATTTGGAGGAATGAAAGTAGGTCACGTAGGGCCGCACTTTGAGCAGCTTCTCTTCGGCCTTCTTGTAGTCGGCCGGGTTGGTGCTGTTGGGATCCAGGCCCATGTAGTTGAGCACCGCCGGCAGCATCTCATCGGCCGAGTCCATGAACGACACGCCGCAGCTGGCGAGCTTCTTCATGTTTTCCGGCTCGAACAGCACCGCCCAGGAGTCGATATGGTCGACGCCCAGCACCTCTTTCACTTTATCGACGTTGTAACCGATGCCGTTGGTGCCCCACAGGTACGGCACAGAATACTGGTTACCCGGATCGTTCTTTTCCAGACGCTTGAGCAACGCCGGGTCAAGATTGGAATAATTAGTCAGCAATGACTTGTCGAGCTTCTGGAACGCCCCAGCCTTGATCTGCTTGCCGAGAAAGTGGTTGGACGGCACTACCACGTCATAGCCGGTGCGTCCGGCCAGCAGCTTGCCTTCCAGGGTTTCGTTGGAATCAAACACGTCGTACACGGGCTTGATGCCGGTGGCCTTTTCGAAGTTGGCCAGGGTGTCGGGGCCGATGTAGTCCGACCAGTTATAAATATGCACCGTCGGTGCAGCCTGCACGCTGACAGCCAGCGTGATACCTGCACCCACCAGCAAGGCTTTGCGAAATAAAGAAATTGGCAAGTGGAGGTCCTCTTCAATAGTTGGCCCTGAAGTTGTTGCCCGGCAACAAAACCGGCGCGCAACTTACCTTCGATAAACCGATCCGGCAAAACTTTCTTTCATTTAATTAATGTGCGGGAGGGCGTTTGTGCCCTCCCACGGGTAGCAGGGCTTACTTGCCCGACTTGATCTTGGTCCAGCTGCGCGTCATCTCGCGCTGGGTAGCGGCCGGCAGGTCGGCAATTGCATACAGCTTGGCTTGCACGTCCGCTGGCGGGTAGATGCCCGGGTCGCTGGTGATGTCTTTATCGACCAGTGCGGTAGCCTTCTCGTTACCGTTCGGGAAACGCACGCTGTTGGTGATCGACGCCATCACTTCCGGCTTGAGCAGGTAGTTCATGAACTTATAGGCGGCATCGACGTTTTCGGCATCCTTGGGAATGGCGACCATGTCGAAGAAGCTGCCGGCGCCTTCCTTGGGAATGTCGTAGGCCACCTTGACCTTGCCGCCGGCTTCGGCCGCGCGGGACTTGGCCTGCTGGATGTCACCCGAGTAACCCACGGCTACGCAGATGTTGCCGTTGGCCAGGTCCGAGATGTACTTGGACGAGTGGAAGTAGCCGATCGAAGGACGGATTTTGAGGAACAGCGCTTCGGCTTGCTTGAGGTCGTCTTTCTTCTGGCTGTCGGTTGGCAGGCCCAGGTAATGCAGGGCAATCGGCAGCATTTCGGTGGGCGAATCGAGGAAGCTCACGCCGCAGCTTTTCAGCTTGGCGATGTTCTCGGGCTGGAGCAGCACGTCCCACGAGTCGATCTTGTCCACGCCCAGCGCAGCCTTGACCTTCTCCGGGTTGTAGCCGATGCCGATGGAGCCCCACATGTACGGGAACGCGTGCTTGTTGCCCGGGTCGCTGACCGACACGGCTTTGAGCAGGGATTTGTTCAGGTTGCTGTAGTTGGGCAACTTGGACGTGTCCAGTTCCTGGTACACACCGGCCTTGATCTGCTTGGCGAGGAAATTGTTCGACGGCACGACGATGTCGTAACCGGACTTGCCCGCCAGCAACTTGGCTTCCAGGGTTTCGTTGCTGTCGAACACGTCGTACACCACTTTGATGCCCGACTCTTTTTCAAAGTTGGCGATGGTGTCCGGTGCAATGTAGTCGGACCAGTTGTACACGTGCAGCACTTTACTGTCTGCCTGGGCCGCGCCCGCCATTGCGCCCATCAGGGACAAGGCGAGGAGGGTCTTGCCAGCGTTTTTCAAACCTGATGCCTTCATTATGGTGATGCTCCGATTTTTTCTTTATTAGCCACAGCCTGCGTTATTTGATGCGTGCTGAGACTAGCACTTAGCCCTGCAATTGGGCCAAGGTCAGGTCCAGGCAGGTACGCGCCTTGGTCACCAGTTCGTCAATTTCCGCGTGGCTGATCACAAGCGGCGGAGAAATGATCATGGTATCGCCCACGGCACGCATGATCAGGCCGTTGTTGAAGCAAAAGTTACGACAGATCATGCCTGCGCCACGGCCTTCATAACGCTTGCGCGTGGCCTTGTCCTGCACCAGCTCAATCGCACCCAGCAAGCCAACACCGCGTACTTCGCCCACCAACGGATGATCCGCAAGCTCGCGCAGACGTTTCTGCAAATAGGGTGCCGCTTCATCCTGCACACGCTGGATGATTTTCTCGTCGCGCAGAATACGGATGTTTTCCAGCGCCACCGCCGCCGCCACCGGATGCCCGGAGTAGGTGAAGCCGTGGTTGAAATCACCGCCTTCATTGAGCACGGCCACCACGTCGTCGTGCACGATCAGCCCGCCCATGGGGATGTAGCCCGAGGTCAGGCCCTTGGCGATGGTCATCATGTGCGGCTTGAGCCCGTAGAAGTCGCTGCCGAACCACTCACCGGTTCGGCCGAAGCCGCAGATCACTTCGTCGGCGACAAACAGAATGTCGTACTTCGCAAGAATTTCCTTGATGCGCGGCCAGTAGGTCGCAGGCGGCACGATCACGCCACCCGCGCCCTGGATCGGCTCGGCAATAAAGGCGCCGACGTTGTCCACGCCCAGTTCCAGGATCTTGGCTTCCAGCTGGTCGGCGGCCCACACGCCGAACGCCTCCGGGCTCATGTCGCCGCCTTCGCCAAACCAGTACGGCTGAGCGATGTGGGTAATGCCAGGGATCGGCAGGTCGCCCTGCTCGTGCATATAAGTCATGCCGCCCAGGCTGGCGCCGGCCACGGTGGAGCCGTGGTAGCCATTTTTGCGGCTGATGATGGTTTTCTTGTTCGGCTGGCCTTTGATCGCCCAATAGTGGCGGACCATGCGCAACATGGTGTCGTTGCCTTCGGAGCCGGAGCCGGCGAAGAACACGTGATTCATGCCGGCGGGCGCGACGTCGGCGATAGCCTTGGCCAATTCCAGGGCCGGCGGGTGGGCGGTCTGGAAGAACAGGTTGTAGTACGGCAGGGCTTTCATCTGTTTGGCGGCGGCGTCGGCCAGCTCATCGCGGCCGTAGCCGATGGCCACGCACCACAGGCCGGCCATGCCGTCGAGGATCTTGTTGCCTTCGCTGTCCCACAGGTAAACACCGTGGGCCTTGGTGATGATCCTCGGGCCTTTCTCTTTCAATTGCTTGAAGTCGCTGAACGGCGCCAGGTGGTGATCGTTGCTCAAGGCTTGCCATTCACGGGTTTGCGGGTTGTTGCTGGACATACAGGTCTCCTGGTTCGGTGAAGGGCGCGCCGTCTGCACAGCGCGCCCGGCGCATCAGACGGCGAAGAGCAGGAATTCCCGCTCCCACGAACTGATCACGCGCTTGAAGTTTTCATGCTCGGCCCGCTTGACCGCGACGTAGCCGGTGATGAATTTCTGCCCGAGGTATTTCTCGATGGTCTTGCTGTTTTCCATCCGTTCCAGAGCGTCTTCGATGGTCAACGGCAGGCGCAGGTTGCGTCGCTCGTAGCCTCGGCCCACCACTGGCGCACTGGGGTTGTGCTGCTCGACCATGCCGATGTAGCCACACAGCAGGCTGGCGGCAATCGCCAGGTACGGGTTGGCGTCGGCGCCTGGCAGGCGGTTTTCGACACGACGGTTCTGCGGGCCGGCATCCGGTACACGCAGGCCGACGGTGCGGTTCTCTTCGCCCCACTCCACGTTCACCGGCGCCGAGGTGTCGGGCAGGAAGCGGCGGAACGAGTTCACGTTGGGCGCAAACAGCGGCAGCAGTTCGGGGATGAATTTCTGCAGGCCGCCGATGTGATTGAGGAACAGCTGGCTCATGGTCCCGTCTTCGTTGGAGAAGACGTTCTTGCCGGTGGCGATGTCGATGATGCTCTGGTGCAGGTGCATCGCGCTGCCCGGCTCGCCGGTCATGGGTTTGGCCATGAAGGTGGCGGCCACGTTGTGCTTGAGCGCGGCTTCGCGCATGGTGCGTTTGAACACCAGAATCTGGTCGGCCAGGGACAGCGCGTCGCCGTGACGGAAGTTGATTTCCATCTGCGCGGTGCCGTCTTCGTGGATCAGGGTGTCGAGGTCCAGCTCCTGCAATTCGCACCAGTCGTAGACGTCTTCGAACAGCGGGTCGAATTCGTTGGCCGCTTCGATGGAGAAGGACTGGCGACCGGTCTCCGGGCGCCCGGAACGGCCAATTGGCGGTTGCAGCGGGAAGTCCGGGTCTTCGCAGCGTTTGGTCAGGTAGAACTCCATCTCCGGCGCCACGATGGGCTGCCAGCCTTTGTCGGCGTAGAGCTTGAGGACTTTCTTGAGCACGTTGCGCGGCGACAGCTCGATGGGGTTGCCTTGCTTGTCGTAGGTGTCGTGGATCACCTGGGCGGTGGGCTCGATGGCCCAGGGCACGAGGAACACGGCGTTCTGGTCGGGGCGGCAGATCATGTCGATGTCGGCCGGGTCGAGCAGTTCGTAATAGATGTCGTCTTCGACATAGTCGCCGGTCACGGTCTGCAACAGCACGCTCTCGGGCAGGCGCATGCCTTTTTCGGCGATGAACTTGTTGGTCGGCGAGATCTTGCCTCGGGTGATACCGGTGAGGTCGCCAATCATGCATTCGACTTCTGTGATCTTGTGGTCTTTCAACCAATCGGTGAGCTGGTCGAGGTTGTTACTCATAAATGCCTCTGGGCTGGGTTTCCTGGCGTCCATTAAAGGCCAGGCGTTGGTTGACGCAGCATCCGCGTCGTTTTTTCGTTCAGGGTAGGAGCTTACCTGCCATTTGCTGCAACGTTGCATTCCTCAGGCCAACCTTGTGCGTAATTTTTGATCGGCGCGGCGGTCATCTGCGGCGTGATCGCAATCGAGGAGGCAAAAAAGAGGAAGACCCGGGCGTCAAGAATATTGGCCGGTGCGCGGTGCTTGGCGAGGAATAAATGGAGAGATGACAGGACTTGTCTGATACAGGTCAAGACGCCAACTGGCGGAAGGCGAGACATGAAGCACCCCGGTATTATTGCTGTTATGGGTTTGAATCGAGCTTAGCCTTGTTCATTTTTTTACACAACACCCCCGTAAAAAATACAACACGGCCCGCTTTAGGCTGCGACTCCCCAGCCGCGCAAACCCAAAAAAGCGCCGCAAAAAGCCCCAAAAAAGGCCACGCGGCGCTTTTTCAGGGCAAAAAAGGCCTCGCTTGACTTCGGCATGCCGTTCGGGTTGACTGAAACCAGAAAAGATCAATGATTGATATTTTTAACAACAAAGGTGTTGCATCATGTCGGTACCCCCGCGTGCCGTTCAGCTTAACGAAGCGAACGCGTTCCTTAAGGATCATCCTGAGGTTCTGTACGTAGACCTTCTAATTGCGGATATGAATGGTGTGGTGCGCGGCAAGCGCATCGAACGCACCAGCCTCCACAAGGTTTACGAGAAGGGCATTAACCTGCCTGCCTCTTTATTTGCCCTGGATATCAACGGCTCGACGGTGGAAAGCACCGGCCTGGGTCTGGACATCGGTGATGCTGACCGAATCTGTTATCCGATCCCCGACACCCTGTGCAATGAACCCTGGCAAAAGCGCCCGACCGCGCAATTGCTGATGACCATGCACGAACTGGAAGGTGAACCTTTCTTCGCCGATCCTCGCGAAGTGCTGCGCCAGGTGGTAAGCAAGTTCGACGATCTTGGCCTGACCATCTGCGCCGCCTTCGAGCTTGAGTTCTACCTGATCGACCAGGAGAACGTGAACGGCCGCCCCCAACCGCCCCGCTCGCCGATCTCCGGCAAACGTCCGCACTCGACACAGGTCTACCTGATCGACGACCTCGACGAGTACGTCGACTGCCTCCAGGACATTCTGGAAGGTGCCAAAGAGCAAGGCATCCCGGCCGACGCCATCGTCAAGGAAAGTGCCCCGGCGCAGTTCGAAGTGAACCTGCACCACGTTGCCGACCCAATCAAGGCCTGCGACTACGCGGTACTGCTCAAGCGACTGATCAAGAACATCGCCTACGACCATGAGATGGACACCACCTTCATGGCCAAGCCCTACCCGGGCCAGGCTGGCAACGGTTTGCACGTACACATTTCGATCCTGGACAAAGACGGCAAGAACATCTTTGCCAGCGAGGATCCCGAGCAGAACGCCGCATTGCGTCACGCGATCGGCGGTGTGCTCGAGACCCTGCCCGCCCAGATGGCGTTCCTGTGCCCGAACGTCAACTCCTACCGTCGTTTCGGCGCACAGTTCTACGTGCCGAACTCGCCGTGCTGGGGCCTGGACAACCGCACCGTGGCGATTCGCGTGCCCACCGGTTCGTCCGATGCCGTGCGTATCGAACACCGCGTGGCCGGCGCCGATGCCAACCCTTACCTGCTGATGGCTTCGGTCCTGGCGGGCGTGCACCACGGTCTGACCAACAAGATCGAGCCGAATGCACCGGTGGAAGGCAACAGCTACGAGCAGAACGAACAAAGCCTGCCGAACAACCTGCGCGATGCCTTGCGCGAGCTGGACGACAGTGAAGTGATGGCGCGGTACATCGATCCCAAATACATCGATATTTTCGTCGCCTGCAAGGAAAGCGAGCTGGAAGAGTTTGAACACTCCATCTCCGACCTTGAGTACAACTGGTACCTGCATACCGTTTAAGCGGTTGCGGTAGTTGAAAAGACGCTGCTGACTTCGGTCAGTGGCGTTTTTTTTGGGTTTATTCGGGGAGACCTAGGTGGATTCATCGGGGGCAAGCCCCCTCCCATACTGGATCTGTGACCACATTCAAAATGTGGGAGGGGGCTTGCCCCCGATAGCGGTCTGGCAGACAACACACCTTCCTACTCATACAATGCCTGCTGCCTTGTAGGAGACTTCCATGTCCACCCGCCCCACCGTCACTCGCAAACCCCGCGCCCGCAGCCAGGCGCGGATCGACACGATCCTGGATGCCGCCCGCGCGTTGCTGGCCGCCGAAGGCGTGGCCGGTTTGTCGATCTACAGTGTGGCCAAGCGCGCGCAGATTCCGGCGGCGTCGGTGTACCACTTTTTTGCCAGCGTGCCGGCGTTGCTGCAAGCGTTGACGGCGGATGTGCACGCGGCCTTCCGTGCGGCCATCGAGGCCCCCATCGAGCATGACTCGCTCAAGCAATGGCGCGACCTGTCCGCTGTCGTCGAGCAGCGCATGCTTAGCATCTACGCGCATGATGCTGTCGCGCGCCAGTTGATCCTCACCCAGCACGGGCTCACTGAAGTGACCCAGGCCGACCGTCAGCATGATCTGGAGTTGGGGGATTTGATGCTGGCCGTGTTCAACCGCCACTTCGAGGTGCCGACGCTACCCAACGATGTGGACGTGTTTGCATTGGCGCTGGAGTTGAGCGACCGCGTGTATGCGCGCTCGGTGCATCAGCATGGGCGGATTACGCCGCGCATGGCGGAGGAAGGGATGCGGGTATTTGATGCGTATGTGGGGCTCTACTTGCCGGCGTACTTGCCCAAGCGGTAAGGGTGGCTGGGCGCGCCTCATCGGGGGCAAGCCCCCTCCCACACGTTGACCTGTGAACACATTCAAAATGTGGGAGGAGGCTTGCCCCCGATGACGGCCTCAAGAGCACTCACAACTTGGCAATCGACACCTCAGTGGATTTGACAAAGGCGATCACTTCACTGCCGATCACCAGTTCCAGCTCTTTGACCGAGCGCGTGGTGATCACCGACGTGACGATGCCCGAGGCGGTCTGCACGTCGATCTCCGACAAAACGTCGCCGACCACGATTTCCTTGATGGTGCCCTTGAACTGGTTGCGCACGTTGATGGCTTTGATAGTCATGGTGTTTTTCCTGTGTGGGTTATTGAGCCCAACGCAATTGCGTCGGCAGCGGTGAAACAGGTTCGGGTTCCGGCGGCACGCCGGGCAAGGACAGCACGCGGTTGAGCACTTCGGCTTCCAGTGCGGCCAGACGATGTGAACCACGGGCACGCGGGCGCGGCAGGTCGACGGTGAGGTCCAGGCCGATTTCGCCGTCTTCGATCAGGATCACCCGGTCGGCAATCGCCACGGCTTCGCTGACGTCGTGGGTGACCAGCAACACGGTGAAGCCGTGCTTTTGCCAGAGGTTTTCGATCAGTTGCTGCATCTCGATACGGGTCAGGGCATCCAGTGCGCCCAGGGGCTCGTCGAGCAGCAGCAGGCGCGGTTGGTGGATCAGCGCGCGGGCCAGCGCCACCCGTTGCTTCTGCCCGCCGGACAACGCCGCCGGCCATTCATCGGCACGCTCGGCCAGGCCCACCGCCTCCAGCGCGTCCAACGCCCGGGGGCGCCAGTTGCCCTTGAGGCCCAGGCCCACGTTGTCGATGATCTTTTTCCACGGCAGCAGGCGCGCTTCCTGAAACATCAGCCGCGTGTCTTCGATCGCCTCGTCGAGCGGCGCAGACCCGGCCAGCAACTGGCCGCCGCTGGCTTTATCCAGGCCCGCCAGCAGGCGCAGCAAGGTGCTTTTACCGCAGCCACTGCGACCGACCACGGCGACGAACTGACCGGCAGGGATATGCAGATCGATCTCTTTGAGTACTTCCCGCGCACCAAAGGACTTGCGCAATTTGCGCACCGCGAGCGGGATGCCCTTGAGCAGGCGCGGAGGTTGTTGAGCAGTCATGCCGCACCTCCCTTATGCACTTGATAGGCCGGGTGCCAGCGCAACCAGACCCGTTCCAGGCCACGCGCGGCCAGGTCGGCCAGTTTGCCGAGGATCGCGTACAACACGATGGCCAGCACCACCACGTCGGTTTGTAGAAATTCCCGCGCGTTCATCGCCAGGTAGCCGATGCCGGAGCTGGCCGAGATGGTTTCCGCCACGATCAGCGTCAACCACATGAAGCCCAGGGCAAACCGCACGCCCACCAGGATCGACGGCAACGCGCCAGGCAGAATCACCTGCCAGAACAGGCTGAAACCGGACAAGCCATAGCTGCGCGACATTTCCACCAGTGCCGGGTCGACGTTGCGGATGCCGTGATAGGTGTTGAGGTAGATCGGGAACAGCGTGCCGAGGGCGACCAGGAAAATCTTCGCCGTCTCATCAATGCCGAACCACAGGATCACCAACGGAATCAGCGCCAGGTGCGGCACGTTGCGGATCATCTGCACCGAGCTGTCCAGCAAACGCTCGCCCCAGGTCGACAGACCGGTGATAAAGCCCAGCGCCAGGCCGATGCCGCCGCCGATCACGAAGCCCAGGCCGGCCCGCCAGCCACTGATGGCCAGGTGCGTCCAGATTTCGCCGCTGCGCACCAGGTTGACCCCGGCCTCAATCACTGCGCTGGGCGCCGGCAGAATGCGCGTCGACAACCAGCCCGCCGACACCGACAACTGCCACACCGCCAGCAACAGAATCGGCAGCACCCACGGCGCCACGCGATGGCTCAATTTTTCAACATTCATGGCGTCCCCTCAGCTCTGTGATGCGGCTTTGGGAAGAATGTCGTTGGCGACCATTTCGCCGAACGGGCTGACATAGCCGGTGCTTTTCGGCTGCTCGGCCCGTTCGATATCCAGGTGCGGGAACAGCAGCTCAGCCACGCGATACGACTCTTCCAGGTGCGGGTACCCGGAGAAGATAAAGGTGTCGATGCCCAGGTCCGCGTATTCCTTGACCCGCGCCGCAACCGTCGGGCCATCGCCCACCAGCGCAGTGCCCGCACCGCCACGCACCAGGCCGACGCCGGCCCACAGGTTGGGGCTGACTTCGAGGTTGTCGCGGCTGCCACCGTGCAAGGCGGCCATGCGCTGCTGCCCCACCGAGTCGAAGCGCGCCAGGGAGGCCTGGGCGCGGGCGATGGTTGCGTCGTCCAGGTGGGAGATCAGTTTGTCGGCGGCTTTCCACGCCTCTTCGTTGGTTTCGCGCACGATCACATGCAGGCGAATGCCGAAGCGCACGGTGCGCCCGTGCTTGGCGGCCTTGGCGCGAACTTGCTCGATCTTTTCTGCCACTGCGGCCGGCGGCTCGCCCCAGGTCAGCACCATCTCCACCTGTTCGGCGGCCAAGTCCTGGGCGGCTTCGGAAGACCCGCCGAAGTACAGCGGCGGGCGCGGTTGCTGGATCGGCGGGTAGAGCAGCTTGGCGCCTTTGACGCTGATGTGCTCGCCGTCGTAATCCACGGTTTCGCCTTCCAGCACACGGCGCCAGATGCGAGTGAACTCCACCGAGGCCTGGTAGCGCTCTGCGTGGCTCAAGAACAGGCCGTCGCCGGCCAGCTCCTCCGGGTCGCCACCGGTCACCAGGTTGAACAACGCACGGCCGCCGGACAGACGATCCAGGGTTGCGGCCTGACGCGCGGCCACCGTCGGCGAAATGATGCCGGGGCGCAGAGCGACGAGAAATTTCAAGCGCTGGGTCACCGGGATCAGCGAGGCGGCTACCAGCCATGAGTCTTCGCAGGAACGTCCGGTGGGAATAAGCACCCCGCCGAACCCGAGGCGGTCAGCAGCCTGGGCGACTTGCTGCAGGTAGCCGTGGTCGACGGCACGCGCGCCTTCGGCGGTGCCAAGGTAATGGCCGTCGCCGTGGGTAGGCAGGAACCAGAAAATATTGAGGCTCATGGAGTTGTCTCCTGAAGAAATCGAATTACGGCGCTGTGGCCACGGTGGCGGGCGGTGTCCAGATCACGTCCTTGATGCTCAAGGGCTTGGGAATCAATTTGAGCTGGTAGAAGGTGTCGGCGATTTTCTGCTGGGCGGCGACCACTTCCGGGGTCAGGAACAGCGCACCGTAGCCCTGGCGTTTCACCGAGGTCAGGGTGATGTCGGCCGGCAGGCCAAGCAGCGGCGCCACCTGAGCGGTGACTTCCTGCGGATTGGCCTTGGACCATTCGCCGACTGCGCGCACTTCTTCCACCAGCGCCTTGATCACCTCCGGGTGCTGTTGCGCGTAGGGTTTGGTGGCGAGGTAGAACTGGTGGTTGTCGGCGATGCCGGTGCCGTCACGCAGGGTGCGCGCCTGCAGCTGTTTCTCGGCGGCGGCCTGGTACGGATCCCAGATGACCCAGGCGTCGACACTGCCCCGCTCGAACGCCGCGCGGGCATCGGCGGGCGGCAGGAATACGGTCTGCACATCGGTGTATTTGAGCCCGGCATCTTCCAGGGCACGCACCAGCAGGTAGTGCACGTTGGAGCCTTTGTTGAGCACGACTTTTTTGCCCTTGAGCTCGGCCACCGACTTGATCGTGGAATCCTTGGGCACCAGGATCGCTTCGCTGGTAGGCGCCGGCGGCTCGTAGGCCACGTAGAGCAGATCGGCACCGGCCGCCTGGGCGAACACTGGCGGGGTTTCGCCGGTAACGCCGAAGTCGATGGCGCCGACATTCAGGCCTTCAAGCAGCTGCGGACCGCCGGGAAATTCCGTCCATTGCACCTGCACGCCTTGGGCAGCCAGGCGTTTTTCCAGGCTGCCCTTGGCCTTGAGCAGTACCAGGGTGCCGTATTTCTGATAGCCGATCCGCAAAGTTTCGGCGGCCTGGGCGTTAACAATGACGCCGAAGGACACAGCCGCAGCAAACAGTGCGACCAGACCACGACGCAAGATGACAGTGCGCATGGCGCTCTCTCCAAATAGTGCGATGAGGGGGTTGGCTGCACCTGCTTGGCCGTTGGCGGCTGAGTAAGGTGAGTGTTACCGGATGTCGGGGTAAGGCTTAAATGCTCCAGCGAGCACTCAACAAACGGTCATTCAACACGTCCGGATCCAGCGGTTTTGGGCGGCGGGCCATGGCGCTGTAGAGCTGCTCAACGGCTTCGCGCAATCGCGCCTCAAGCACCGGCACCAGTTGTGCCTGGACACTGCCCTCGCCGTAGGCGATCTGGCTGTCCTCAGCGAAAATGCCGTGCAGCAATTCCTGAGCCTTGAGCGCCGACAGCACCGGCTTCAAGGCGTAGTCCACCGCCAGCATGTGGGCGATGCTGCCGCCGGTGGCCATCGGCAGTACTACCTTGTGCGCCAGGGCGCGTTCGGGCAGCAGGTCGAGCACGGTTTTCAGCGCGCCGGAGAACGAGGCCTTGTACACCGGCGTGGCGATCACCAGGCCGTCGGCATTGGCCACCTGTTGCAACAGGTCGATCACCTTGGGGCTGTCGAAGCGCGCATGCAGCAAGTCTTCGGCCGGGAAGTCCCGTACCTGGTAACTCACCACTTCGACGCCTTTGTCTTGCAACCACTGACGGGTTTTTTCCAGCAGCACCCCGGAGCGGGAACGCTGACTGGGACTGCCTCCGAGTGTTACGACCAACATGCAGGAATTCCTTTGAGCAAGTGCCGGCGTTCGCTGTGTGGCGATGGCGCCAAGATGGGACAGACCTTAGCAGCAGATTTATATATCTATAAATCTTATTTTTTCATTTGTTTATTCCATAAATACATATGCAATTTATGGAAAGACAGGCGAAAAAAAAGGCCGTCGAAACGGCCTGAAAAACCCCTGCTTTGTGAGCTGTGAAATGCGGCAAAAACTGTGGGAGGGGGCTTGCTCCCTCCCACATTGGGTTGTGTGTCAGCGGTTGGGTTGCGGGGTCAGGCGCAGGTATGGTTTCACGGCGCGGTAGCCCTTGGGAAAGCGCTTCTGGATCTCTTCCTCATCCTTGAGCGACGGCACGATCACCACTTCATCACCATCCTGCCAGTTGGCCGGGGTGGCGACCTTGTGGTTGTCGGTCAGCTGCAACGAGTCGATGACCCGCAGGATTTCATGGAAATTGCGGCCGGTGCTGGCCGGATAAGTAATGGTCAGGCGGATTTTCTTGTTCGGGTCGATCACGAACAGCGAGCGCACGGTGAGGGTATCGCTGGCATTCGGGTGGATCAGGTCGTAGAGGTCCGAGACCTTGCGGTCGGCGTCGGCCAGGATCGGGAAGTTGACCACGGTGTGCTGGGTTTCGTTGATGTCTTCGATCCACTTGTGGTGGGAGTCCACCGGGTCTACGGACAGGGCAATGGCCTTGACGCCGCGCTTGGCGAATTCGTCCTTGAGCTTGGCGGTTAAGCCCAGCTCAGTGGTGCACACTGGCGTGAAGTCGGCCGGATGCGAGAACAACACACCCCAGCTGTCGCCCAGCCATTCATGGAAATGAATGTTACCGGCGCTGGAATCCTGTTCGAAATCGGGGGCGATATCGCCCAGTCTGAGGCTCATGGCATGGCTCCTGGTGAGTGCTTATGGCGCCCACTGTGCATGCTTCGGCATTTATTTAAAAAGAATAAATAACGATTTATCCAGACGATAAAAGAATATTAAAAATCTGTTCACTGGACGCTGAGGCACGCGGGGATCAACATCGATTTCAAGGTTCGAGAAGGCCTTGAGACGCTGCAAAGAGGGATTCAGGAAGGGCTTGCGGGGGTTGAGCCCGACTTGAAGCAACACACCTTGCCCGGCATTGCGCCGGGCAAGGCTTTACGCTGTTACTTGAATGCGTAGCTGTAGCTGACGATTACACGGTTTTCGTCCTGATCGCGCGCTGCGGCAACATCGTTGCGCCACATGGCGTTTTTCCAGGCGACGCCGAGGTTTTTCAGCGGGCCTTCCGGGATCACGTAGGCAACAGTGATGTCTCGTTCCCACTCGGACTGACCGGTGAACTCGGCACGGCTGCCGTTGACGGTATCGATGTCAGTACCTTTGAGGTAGACGATACCGGCGGTCAGGCCAGGCACGCCAACCTTGGCGAAGTCATACGCGTAGCGAGCCTGCCAGGTACGTTCGCCAGCACGGGCGAACTTGGCGATCTGCATGTCAGTGGTCAGGTAAGCCGACGAACCGTCGCCTTGGTTCAACCAAGGGAAGTCGCTGTTACCGTTGCTGACCTGATAACCACCACCGAAGGTGTGGCCGGCAATGGTGTACAGGAACAGGCCGCTGTACAGGTTGTTGTCAACCTTGCCACGACCGGAGTTCACGCCGCTGTAGTTGCCCGACGAGAAGTAGGCCGCTTCGCTGCCGTTCTTGCCGTCATCGGAGCTGTGGAAGTAACGCAGGTCAGACTTCAATACGCCCGGGCCGATTGCCCAGTTGTGGGTCAGACCCAGGAAGTGCTGCTTGTAGAAATCTTCCAGGTTGCCGTAGTAGTACTGGGCAGTCAGGTCTTTGGTGATCTTGTAGTCACCACCGGCGTAGTAGAACTTGTTGCTGTCACGCCAGTTCACGCCACGGGTGTTGGCACCAGCGATCGACAGGTTGTCGACGTTGCTGGAGTTACGACCCTTGGCCTTTTCGATCTGACCGGCAACCAGCGTCAGGTCCTTGATGTCATTGGTGGTGATCTGGCCACCCTGGAAGGTCTGCGGCAGCAGACGACCGTCGTTGGTCACGATAACCGGCAGCTTGGGTTGCAGCGTACCCAGCTTCAGTTCGGTCTGGGAGATCTTGGCTTTGGCAGTCAGGCCCAGGCTCGAGTAGTTATCAACGGCTTCGCCATTGGACTTGCTCGGGAACACGGTGCCGCCGTACGAACCAGGGCTGGTAGCGGTCGCCGGGCTCGCGCCGTTGGTGCCGCCGCCCGAATCCAGGCGAATGCCCAGCAGGCCGATGGCATCAAGACCGAAGCCTACGGTGCCTTGGGTGTAGCCGGAGATGAAGCGCAGATCGAAGCCCTGGCCCCATTCTTCCTGCTTGCTCTGTACACCAGCGGCCTTGTTGGCAGCACTGCCGGCAGCCGCGTCGCGGTTGTCGGTGTTGATGTAAAAGTTACGCACACCCAGCGTTACTTTACTGTCATCGATGAAACCGGCAGCGCCTGCTTGCTGGGCGATTGCGCCCAAAGCTACAGCCACAGCCAAGGTGGACTTCTTCATGTACCGCTCCTCTCGTTTCTAATTTTTGTGTTTCTTTGGTCGCGGGTCTGACGCCCTCGATCCACAGATGCGCGATTAGCACCGGTTAGTGACTGACAAGTCAATCGTAACCTTGTGTGTCTACTACCTTCGTCTAATCACAGTTGATTTGGTCCGTGCAGGGTAATGAGTTTCTCATACACCCAAAAAGAATTATTTCATCCTTTTTCATACGATTCAGGAATAAGACTTTGCAGGGCAGCGAACCGGTCAGAGTAGACGAGTTGCCGCGCAACCTAATTCCTAAAGGGTATTATTCAGAGCTTTTTTAGATCGTTTAGGACACTGCAGACGTCATTCACGACCAGAAAGGCGGCGCCATCATGGCTAAGCGCTATCCTGGCGTCAATTTGTTACAGTTTTTGTGTCACTAATAATTTCTTTGGTTGTCCAAGCGGCCGATTTGATCGCCGGCAATTGTTGTATCGGCGCGCTTTCACGGTTCTGAAGTATTGAAACAAATGTGGGAGGGAGCTTGCTCCCGACGGCATTCGATCAGTCAACACGTCAGTGACTGAACTAAGGCTATCGGGAGCAAGCCCCCTCCCACATTTTTGATGTGTGCTGTCTTTTACAGCGCCTTTTCGAAGATCTTGGAATTGCGCTGATAGTTGTACAGCGACGCCCGCGCCGAAGGCAGGCGGTCTACGCTGCTGGGTTCAAAGCCGCGCTCGCGGAACCAGTGCGCGGTGCGCGTCGTAAGCACGAACAAGGTCTTCAAGCCCTGGGCCCTGGCACGGCCCTCGATACGCTCGAGCAACACATCACCGCGCGCGCCATGGCGGTATTCCGGGTTCACCGCCAGGCAGGCCAGCTCACCGGCGTCGGAATCGGCGATCTGGTACAGCGCGGCGCAGGCGATGATCATGCCTTCGCGTTCCACCACGCTGAACTGCTCGATCTCGCGCTCCAGCACTTCCCGCGAACGGCGTACCAGAATGCCCTGCTCTTCCAGCGGGCTGATCAGGTCAAGCAAACCGCCGACGTCTTCAATTGCCGCCTCGCGTACCAGTTCGAATTGCTCCTGGGCCACCAGCGTGCCGCCGCCGTCGCGGGTAAACAGCTCGGTGAGCAAAGCGCCGTTCTCGGCGTAGCTGACGATATGGCTGCGCCCCACGCCGCCGCGGCAAGCCTGGGCGGCAGCGTCGAGCAGTTCAGCCTGATAATTGCTGCCCAACCGCTGCAGGTGCGCTGGCACTTGCTGTGGACGCAACTCACGCACCAGGCGACCATTTTCGTCGATCAGACCAAGGTCGGCGCCAAACAGCAGCAGTTTGTCGGCAGCCAGGTCGATGGCGGCGCGGGTGGCCACATCTTCACAGGCCAGGTTGAAGATCTCGCCGGTGGGCGAGTACCCCAGCGGCGACAGCAGCACGATGGAGCGTTCGTCGAGCAGGCGATTGATGCCCTTGCGGTCGACCCGGCGCACTTCGCCGGTGTGGTGATAGTCCACGCCGTCGAGCACGCCGATGGGCCGCGCGGTGACCAGATTGCCACTGGCCACGCGCAGGCGTGAACCCTGCATGGGCGATGAGGCCATGTCCATGGACAGGCGCGCCTCGATGGCGATGCGCAAGTGCCCGACCGCATCGATCACACATTCCAGGGTGGCAGCATCGGTGATGCGCATGCCTTCGTGATAAGCCGACGTAAGGCCACGCGCCTCAAGGCGGGTTTCAATTTGCGGACGCGAGCCATGCACCAGCACCAGCCGCACACCCAGGCTGTGCAGCAGCACCAGGTCGTGGACGATATTGCCGAAGTTGGGGTGGTCCACACCGTCGCCAGGCAACATGACCACAAAGGTGCAATCGCGGTGGGCGTTGATGTAAGGGGAAGCGTGACGAAGCCAATTGACGTATTCGGGCATAACACCTGGGCCTGTAATAAAAAGCAGCCGAAAAAGGAAGGATCGTGGAAGCGCACGGCGGGCTGATGGTTATCGTCGGAACAGGCTTGGCGACACGCTCACTCTCCTTCTATGGACGTACAGGCAGGGGTTAATTTATGCAGGTTTGAGGCAGTAATGTTCGATCAGTTCGCGCAATAACTGCACTGTAGGCGTCAAGCGTGACATTTCGAGGTACTCGCCCGGCTGGTGCGCACAGGCGATATCACCAGGGCCGAGCACCAGGGTTTCGCAACCAAGGCGCTGAAGATAAGGCGCTTCGGTGCCAAACGCCACTGCTTCGGCACGATGGCCGGTCAAACGCTCCGCAACCCGCACCAGTTCGGCGTCTTCGGGCTGTTCGAACGGTGGCACTTCGGGAAACAGCGGCGCGTAGTCGATTTGGACGTGATGGCGCTCGGCCAGAGGTGCGAGTTTCTGCCGGATAGCGGCACGCAGCACTTCAGGGTCCATGCCCGGCAATGGCCGCAGATCGAACTCCAGGGAACACTGGCCGCAAATGCGGTTGGGGTTGTCGCCGCCGTGGATGCAGCCCAGGTTCAGGGTGGGCTGCGGCACGCTGAATTGCGGGTTGCGGTATTCGCGCTGCCAGGCCAGGCGCAGGCCGCGCAGTTCGCCGATGGCATCGTGCATGGCTTCAAGGGCGCTGTGCCCCAGGCTCGGGTCCGACGAATGGCCGCTGCGGCCGAGGATGTCGATGCGCTCCATCATCACGCCCTTGTGCAGGCGGATCGGCCTCAGGCCAGTGGGCTCGCCGATCACCGCTGCGCGGCCCAGCGGACGGCCCGCTGCGGCCAACGCCCGGGCGCCGGACATGGAGCTCTCTTCATCGCACGTGGCGAGAATCAGCAACGGCTGTTTGAACGGCTGGTCGAGCAGCGGCAACACCGCTTCGATGGCCAGGGCGAAAAAACCCTTCATGTCGCAGCTGCCCAATCCTACCCAGCGGCCGTCAACTTCCGTCAGCTTGAGCGGATCGGTCTGCCACAAGGCGTCATCATACGGCACCGTGTCGCTGTGCCCGGCCAGCACCAGCCCGCCGGGACCGCTGCCGAAGGTGGCCAGCAGGTTGAACTTGCCGGGGCTGACCTGCTGGATGTCGATGGCAAAGCCCAGATCGCCCAGCCAACTGGCGAGCAGATCGATCACCGGGCGGTTGGTCTGATCCAGAGACGCCTGCGTGCAACTGACCGATGGCGCGGCAATCAGCGCGGCGAATTGCTCTTTCAGGGTAGGTAACGGCATGCTCGGCCTCTCGACTTCACGGATTGGGCCCACTATAGAGCCATCTGCACGACACAATAAACCGTTGCGGCGCGTTGCCGGGCTCAGTCCTGTACACTGCACGGCCTTGGCAGCCACTCTTTTCCCCGGCTGCGCTCCCGATCCTGGATTTTCCGGCCATGCAGAAAGAAACCGAAATCAAGCTCCGCGTCAGCCGCGAAACCCTCGCTGCGCTGCGTGAGCACCCGCTACTGAAAAAACGCAACAAAAGTGGCTGGGAACGCCGTGAGTTGATGAACCAGTATTTCGACACCCCCGAGCGCGACCTGGCCCAGGCCAAGGTTGCCCTGCGCCTGCGCAAGGACGGTGACGAGATTATCCAGACCCTCAAGACCCGTGGCCAAAGCATCGCCGGCCTGTCGGAACGCAACGAGTACAACTGGAACCTGCCCAAAGCCAAGCTCGACGTGAAGAAACTCGACGGCGAATGCTGGCCCGAGCAACTGGCCGAGCTGGACAAAAAGACCCTCAAGCCGATCTTCACTACCGATTTTGTGCGCGAGCGCGCCGAAATCGCCTGGGGCCGTGGCAAAGCCAAGGTGGTGATCGAAGCCGCCCTGGACCTGGGCCACGTGGTGGTCGGCAAGCAGAAAGAAGAAATCTGCGAGCTGGAACTGGAGCTGCGCGAAGGCGAACCGGCGGCCCTGCTGGAACTCGCCGCCGAGCTGGCCGCCACGCTGGCGCTGATGCCGTGTGACATCAGCAAGGCCGAGCGCGGCTACCGCCTGTACGACGCCGGCAGCTACTCTCTGAGCCTGCCGGCGCCGCAGATCCACGCCGAAATGCCGCTGGACGACGCCTTCGCCGCGATCATGTGGCACCTGCTGGGCAGCAGCCAGCGTCTGGCCGAGCAATACCGGTTCAACGGCCATTGGCGCCTGTTGCAGGACTGGGTCGATCACCTCGGCGAACTGCGCGCCCTGATCGGCAGCCTTGGTCAGGCGGCGCCACGCCAGTCCACCAGCGAACTGCGCAGCGCACTCGATGCCCTGCTCGAAGACTGGCGCCCGCTGGTACAGGCCGGTGACGACGACGAAGACATTCGCAAAGCCGCGCCGGAGCAATTCGCCGAAGAGCTCGAAGACGTGCGCTGGGGCCTGTTCTCATTGAACACCTCGCGCTGGCTGCTGGCCCGCACCTGGACCGCCGAGCGCACCGTGCGCGGCAACCGCCAGGGCGCAGCGCAACTCACCAACTGGCTGCCGCGCCTGCTGGCCGACGATGCCGTCGCCCTGCAACTGCCGCGCTACCAGCAGCAACCCGAAGACCTGGCCGAGCAGCTGCCGCGCATCGAGCGCATCCAGGCCTGGCTGCATCACGCACGTCAGGTGGTGGACATTGCCGAGCTGGACCGCCTGTACGGCGAGCTGAACAAGTTGGTGCAACTGGCCAACCAGCCGATCACCGATGAGTCGCTGGACGCGCGGATGCATCAGGCGATTGCGGTGTATCAGAACCGGGCATGGAAAACGTTGCTGCGTCTGTAATACCAAACCACGGCCCTGTGGCGAGCGGGCTTGCCCCCCGTTGGGGTGCGAAGCGCCCCCAATCGAGCAAAACGCGGTGTACCTGATACGGCTCAGCGCCTGGCTTTGGGGCTGCTGTGCAGCCCAACGCAGGACAAGCCTGCTCGCCACAGGGAATCTGCGCTTAACTGAACGGCATTAGGGCAAGCCCGCTCGCCACGGGGATGTGGGGGCCTTAGCGTTGTTCAGCGTAAAAGCCTGCAATACACCCTGAGAGGCAAAAATACAGCACCTGACTAGCCTGAGGAGACGTCCAGCGCTTCTCAGGTAAATCTGCATGTCTGTTGATCACCGTTTGCAATTGCACGCGTTGCTGCCGCCTCTGGTCGAGGCCGGGCTGGTCGCAGCCGACGTCGCACAGCGCCTGTCGACATCGCCCGCCGGCAACCGGCATCCGCTGGAACTCATCGCGGCCCAGGGCGCCGACCTGGAAGCGCTGACGCAATGGCTCGCCCGGCAGGCCGGACAACCTTATCTGCGCATCGACCCGCTGAAGATCGACGTGGCGACGGTGGTGCCGCTGATGTCCCACGCATTCGCCCAACGTCACGCGATCCTCGCTGTGGCCGTGGATGCACACACCGTCACCGTCGCCAGTGCCCAGCCTTATGTCACCGAGTGGGAAGCCGGCCTGGCGCAGGTGCTCAAACGCTCGATAAAGCGCGTGGTCGCCAACCCCCAGGCAATCGAGCACTGCATGGGCGAGTTCTACCGCGTGGCGAAGTCGGTGCGCGGCGCGGATCAGAAAATCGCGGCGCCTGCCAATGTCGAACTGCTCAACCTCGGCGGCAGCGATCAGGAGCCGGATGCCAACGACGCGCATATCGTCACGATCGTCGACTGGCTGTTGCAGTACGCCTTCGGCCAGCGTGCCAGCGATATCCACATCGAACCTTGCATGGACCAGGGCCGCGTGCGCTTTCGCATCGATGGGCTGCTGCATGATGTCTATCAATTCCCGCCCCAGGTCACGATGGCAGTGGTCAGCCGCCTGAAAAGCCTGGGCCGGATGAACGTGGCGGAAAAACGCAAACCCCAGGACGGCCGCCTCAAGACCAGAAGCCCTGCGGGCGCCGAGGTGGAGTTGCGTCTGTCGACCTTGCCCACGGCCTTTGGCGAGAAACTGGTGATGCGGATTTTCGACCCCCAGGTGCTGCTCAAGGACTTCGACCAGCTCGGCCTGTCACCCGAAGACCAGCGGCGCTGGCACGCCATGACCAGCAAGGCCCATGGCATCATCCTGGTCACCGGACCGACCGGTTCCGGCAAGACCAGCACCCTCTACACCACGCTCAAGCGACTGGCGACCCGCGAGGTCAACCTGTGCACGGTGGAGGACCCGGTCGAAATGGTCGAGCCGGCGTTCAACCAGATGCAGGTGCAGCACAATATCGACCTGACCTTCGCCAGCGGCATTCGCGCCCTGCTGCGCCAGGACCCGGACATCATCATGATCGGCGAGATACGCGACCAGGAAACCGCCGAAATGGCGATCCAGGCCGCGCTTACCGGGCACCTCGTGCTGTCGACCCTGCACACCAACGACGCGCCCAGCGCCATCAGCCGCTTGCAGGAGCTGGGGATTGCTCATTATTTGATCAAAGCCACCTTGCTGGGGGTCATGGCCCAGCGTCTGGTACGCCTGCTGTGCCCCGCCTGCAAGCGCGTTGCGGGCGATAGCTGCGAGGCAGTGGGGTGCGCAGAGTGCCGTGACAGCGGTTACCGAGGCCGGGCCGGCGTCTACGAAATCATGGTGATGGATGAGGCGCTCACGACACTGATCACGCCCGGCACCGATGTGCAGGCATTGCGCAAGGCGGCGTTGCGGCAAGACATGCACAGCCTGCGGATGGCCGGGTTGCTGAAGGTACAGGCCGGGCTGACCACCCTGGCCGAAGTGCTGCGGGTCACCCCTGGAGATTCAGAAATAATCCTTTGATTGTCGGACAATGAAACCGTCTTATCGGCGACAACCCCGTTACAATCGGCCGAACGTCGTTTTACCGACACCATCAGATAGGGAATCGCAATGCAGATCGGAACAGTACTGCTTCTTTTCGTGGGTTTGGCCATCGCCATTCTTTTCATGGGCTTCAAGGTGGTGCCCCAGGGCTACCAGTGGACGGTCGAGCGTTTTGGCCGCTACACCAACACCCTCAAGCCTGGCCTCAATATCATCATTCCGGTCATGGACCGCATCGGTCGCAAGATCAACGTGATGGAAAGCGTGCTGGATATCCCGCCCCAGGAAGTGATCACCGCCGACAACGCCACTGTGCAGATCGACGCCGTGTGCTTCTTCCAGGTGGTAAACACCGCCCAGGCGGCCTACGAGGTCAACAACCTCGAACACGCCATCCGCAACCTGCTGCAAACCAATATCCGTACTGTGCTCGGTTCCATGGAACTGGACGCCATGCTCAGCCAGCGTGACGGCATCAACGAAAAGCTGCTGCGCACCGTCGACGAAGCCACGGCGCCGTGGGGCATCAAGATCACACGTATCGAAATCAAGGACATCAGCCCGCCGGCAGACCTGATGGCTGCCATGTCCGGGCAGATGAAGGCCGAGCGAATCAAGCGTGCGCAGATTCTCGAAGCCGAAGGCCTGCGCGCTTCGGCGATCCTGACCGCCGAGGGCAAGAAGCAGGCGCAGATCCTCGAGGCCGAGGGTAGCCGACAGGCCGCATTCCTGGAGTCTGAAGCCCGTGAGCGTCAGGCCGAAGCGGAAGCCCGCGCCACGCAAGTGGTGTCGGAAGCAATCGCGTCGGGCAACGTGCAGGCGGTCAACTATTTTGTCGCGCAAAAGTACATCGACGCCCTGGGCAAGCTGGCGTCGGCCAACAACAGCAAGGTGATTCTCATGCCGCTGGAAGCCAGCCAGGTGATCGGCGCCATCGGTGGTATCGGCGAGATCGTCAAGGCAACGTTCGACAACAAGAAAGGCTGAGGCCATCGCCATGTGGGAATTCCTTCAGCATCTGTCGTTCTGGGACTGGTTGGCACTGGGTACCGTGTTGTTGATTCTCGAGGTGTTCGGGGCCGGCGGGTATCTGCTGTGGATGGGCATCGCGGCCGCTGCGGTGGGCGTAATCAAGTTCGTGGTGCCATCGCTGGGGCTGGAATGGCAACTGCTGCTGTTCGCCCTGCTGTCGATTCTGACGGCGGTGTACTGGTGGAAGCGTCAGCGCAGCAGCGCCAAGGCGAGCGATCAGCCGGGTCTGAACGAGCGGGGCTCGGAGCTGATCGGCCGCACCTTTGTTGTGCATCAAGCCATTGTGGATGGCCGGGGCAAGGTGAAAGTCGGCGACGGTGTATGGATGGTGACCGGCCCGGATATGCCTGCAGGCGCTCAAGTGCGGGTGATCGGCCAGGACGGCGTGGTATTGAAAGTCGAAACTGTTTAGTCATGATTGAACTCGATTGGTCTGATTACAATCAAACCCAACAGACAACCACCGGAGTCACCTACCATGCGTCTTAAATATGCTGTCGCAACCCTCGCTGTGCTATCCCTCCCAGTCGGTTCAGCCATGGCCGACAGCTTCTGGCGCAATGTCATCTCGTCGGGTGCCACGACCGGCTCCACGTACCTGACCTTCAAGGACCACAAGATGGTGGTTGCCGCTCAAGACGACGCAGGCAGCTTCGTTGCCAGCGACGGCGGCATCCGCGGCCCTTACCTGGAAGCCGCCATGCAGAAGGTCCGCGCCGACAACCCTGGCCTGCAGGCCACGGACATGCAACTGGCCAACGCCATTCTCGCGAAGAATGCCGTTACCGAGTGATACTTGCTCTAAAGGATGCCGCTTTTTCAAGCGGCATTTTTTTGCCTGCCAGATGACAATTCGTTCACCGGCGACAGGCTATATTCAGTCGAACCGTGCAACCATGCCGGGCACTCACAGCCTTTATTCGTCGCCACTCTGAAACGGATGCCTTCCTCGTCATGAGCCAACAGCCCTTCCTGCCGTTTTCCAAACCCACCATCGATGAAGCCACTATCTCGGCGGTCGGCGATGTGCTGCGCTCCGGCTGGATCACCAGCGGGCCGAAAGTGCAGGCATTCGAAGCACAGCTGTCGGAATATTTTGGCGGGCGCCCGGTACGCACGTTCAACTCGGGCACCTGCACCATGGAGATTGCCTTGCGCATCGCCGGTATCGGGCCGGGCGATGAAGTCATTACCACGCCAATCTCGTGGGTCGCTACAGCCAACGTGATTCTGGAAGTGGGTGCAACGCCGGTGTTTGCCGATATCGATCCGGTCACCCGCAATATCGATCTGACGCAGGTGGAAGCGGCCATTACCCCGCGTACCAAGGCGATCATTCCGGTGTACCTGGCCGGTTTGCCGCTGGATATGCCAATGCTTTATGCACTGGCCAACAAGTACAACCTGCGCATCATTGAAGACGCCGCCCAGGCCCTGGGCTCCAGCTGGGATGGCGAGCGAATCGGCGCCACCGGCGACTTCGTTTCCTTCAGTTTCCAGGCGAATAAAAACATCACCTCGTCCGAGGGCGGTTGCCTGGTATTGAACAACGCCGAGGAAGCACGCCTGGCGGAAAAATATCGCCTGCAGGGTGTTACCCGCACCGGCTTTGACGGCCTGGACGTGGATGTGTTGGGTGGCAAGTTCAACATGACTGATATCGCCGCTGCCATCGGCCTGGGCCAGTTTGCCCATATCGAAAAAATCACCGCCCACCGCCAAAATCTGGCGCGGCATTACTTCCAATGCTTCGGCAGTGATTTTGAACAGGCATACGGCGCGCAATTACCGCCTGCGGACTTCGAAAACAGCAACTGGCACCTGTTCCAACTGGTGCTGCCGGAACGCCAGGACGGCTTGCCCGCCCGCGCGACGTTCATGGAGCAGATGCAGGCCCATGGCGTCGGCATCGGTTACCACTACCCACCGATCCACCTGCTGAGCCTTTATCGGGCACAGGGTTTCAAGGAAGGCATGTTCCCGGTGGCGGAAAAAGTGGGCCGTTTGATTGTGTCGTTGCCGATGTTTACGGCAATGACCGAGGCGGATGTGGAACGAGCGGTAGCGGCGGTCAAAGCGGTACTGAACGCGAACTGAAAAATCCGGCTCACCTCAACCCAATGTGGGAGCGGGCTTGCCTGCGATGACATCACTGCGGTGTAACTGATACACCAAGGTGTCTGCATCGCAGGCAAGCCAGCGCCCACACTGGTTTGTGCTGTTCAACGCTTTGCGTTTACTCGCCGATAGCAGCCTTGTAGCCGGCGGCGTCCAGCAGTTTATCCAGATCAGCCGGGTTGCTTGGCTTGAGCTTGAAGATCCACGCGCCGTAAGGGTCGGAGTTCAGCAGCTCGGGGCTGCCACTCAGCTCTTCGTTCACAGCGATCACTTCGCCAGCCACTGGCGCGTAGATATCCGAGGCGGCCTTCACCGACTCAACCACCCCCGCCTGCCCTTCGGCTTCAAACGTGGCGCCCACTTCGGCCAACTCAACAAACACCACATCCCCCAGCGCTTCCTGGGCATGGTCGGAAATCCCGACGGTCACCGTGCCGTCGGCTTCCAGACGGGCCCATTCGTGACTTTCGGCAAAACGCAGTTCGGCAGGGATAGTGCTCATATTCTGTGCCCTCTAGAAGGAATGTCAGCGGCCAAATGGCCTGCCGGAAATAGTTAGATCAGTGTCTTGCCATGGCGCACGAAGGTCGGTTTGACCACTCGAACCGGGTACCACTTGCCGCGGATTTCCACCTCGGCCCGGTCGGCCGTCGCCGTCGGTACACGCGCCAGGGCAATGGATTTGCTCAGCGTAGGGGAGAAACTACCACTGGTGATCTCTCCTTCGCCAACATTGGCGATACGAACCACCTGATGAGCGCGTAAAACGCCGCGTTCTTCCAGGACCAAACCCACCAGCTTGAACTGCACACCCGCCGCCAGTTCGGCTTCCAGCGCCGCGCGCCCGATGAAGTCGCGCTCCGCCGGCTCCCAGGCAATGCTCCAGGCCATATTGGCCGCCAGGGGCGAAACGTCCTGATGAATATCCTGACCATACAGGTTCATGCCCGCTTCCAGGCGCAGGGTATCGCGGGCGCCGAGGCCGATGGGGGAAATACCGGCACCGACCAGGTCGTTGAAAAATCCCGGAGCCTGCTCGGCTGGCAGGACAATTTCCAGGCCGTCTTCGCCGGTGTAGCCGGTGCGAGCGATAAACCAGTCGCCGTCGGCCTGGCCTTCAAAGGGCTTGAGCTGGTGGATCAGGGTGCTGCGGGATTGGGTCACCAGCTCGGCGATTTTCTGTCGGGCATGGGGGCCTTGAATGGCGAGCATCGCCAGTTCCGTGCGCTCATGCAGTTGCACCTGGTAGTCACCAAGCTGCGCCTGCATCCAGGCCAGGTCCTGGTCACGGGTGGCGGCGTTGAACACCAGCCGGTAACCGGTCTGGGTGCGATAGACGATCATGTCGTCCACCACGCCGCCCTGCTCATTGAGCATGGCGCTGTAAAGCGCACGGCCGCAGCCATGCAAACGATCGACGTCATTGGCCAGCAGGCGCTGAAGCCACTCCCTGGCCTGAAGGCCTGTGACATCGACCACGGTCATGTGGGACACATCGAACACCCCGCAGTCGCGTCGCACCTGATGGTGCTCCTCAACTTGCGAGCCGTAGTGCAGAGGCATATCCCAACCGCCAAAATCGACCATTTTCGCGCCCAGGGCGAGATGCAGGTCATACAGAGGCGTACGCTGTCCCATGGGTTTCTCCTTCCGGGCTTGGCGAAGATGCGCAGGCTTGCCATATGCGCTGGACACCTTTTAATCACAAGGCCTGCAGCCACGCACAGCGACCCGATCCGAAAGACGGCGCGCACCGAATGCCGCGCATTGTAGCCGCAAGCTGTAGGACTGGCACCTAGCCGATTGGCCGGGCCGAGCGACGAATCAGGCCGATGACGGGCAACAGGCCGACACACACCAGCGTCAAAGCCGGCAGCGACGCCCTTGCCCACTCGCCTTCGCTGGTCATTTCAAAGATCCGCACCGCCAGTGTGTCCCAGCCAAACGGGCGCATCAGCAGGGTCGCGGGCATTTCCTTGAGCACATCGACGAACACCAGCAGCGCCGCGCTCAGGGTGCCCGGCAGCAACAGCGGCAGATACACTTTGCAAAACAGTCGTGGCCCACTGACCCCCAGACTGCGCCCCGCTTCAGGCAATGACGGGCGGATGCGCGCCAGGCTGTTTTCCAGCGGCCCGTAGGCCACCGCAAGGAACCGCACCAGATACGCCAGCACCAGCGCCAACAGGCTGCCCAGCAGCAACGGCTTGCCCGCACCGCCCAGCCAGCCGGACAGCGGCACCACCAGCACGCGGTCCAGATAGCTGAACGCCAACATGATCGACACCGCCAGCACCGACCCCGGCAACGCGTAACCGACGTTGGCCAGGCTGACGCCGGAGCGAATCGCCCGGGTCGGCGCCAGACGGTTGGCGAACGCCAGCAGCAGCGCCACGCTGACGGTGATGAGCGCCGCGATACCACCCAGATAAAGGGTGTGCACGATCAGCCCCGTGTAACGTTCATCCAGATCGAAGCGGCCACGCTGCCAGAACCACACCACCAACTGCAGCATCGGAATCACAAAGGCACAGGCGAACACCAGACCACACCAGGCAGTGGCCACCGCCGCCTTGACCCCGCGCAAGTGATACAGCGCCTTGCCCCGTGGCCGATCATTGCCGGGTCGGCTGGCGCCCCGCGCGCGACGCTCGCCGTACAGCACCAGCATCACCACCAGCAGCAACAGGCTGGCCAGTTGAGCCGCGCTGGACAGGCTGAAAAAACCGTACCAAGTCTTGTAGATCGCGGTGGTAAACGTGTCGAAGTTGAACACCGAGACCGCGCCAAAATCCGCCAGGGTCTCCATCAACGCCAACGCCACGCCCGCACCGATCGCCGGCCTGGCCATCGGCAACGCGACGCGCCAGAACGCCTGCCACGGCGATTGCCCGAGTATCCGCGCCGCCTCCATCAGGCCTTTGCCCTGGGCCAGGAATGCGCTGCGCGCGAGCAGATACACGTAAGGGTAGAACACCAGCACCAGCACGATGATCACGCCGCCGGTGGAGCGCACGCGCGGCAGGCGCAAGCCGCTGCCGAACCCTTCGCGCAGCAGGCTCTGCACCGGGCCTGCAAAATCCAGCAGGCCGACAAAGACAAAGGCCAGTACATACGCCGGAATCGCAAAAGGCAGCATCAACGCCCAGTCGAGCCAGCGCCGTCCGGGGAACTCGCAGAGGCTGGTCAACCAGGCCAGGCTGACGCCCAACAAGGTCACACCGACGCCAACGCCAAGCACCAGCGTGAGC
Organism: Pseudomonas sp. PvP025; assembly: GCF_017832155.1. Classification (NCBI taxonomy): domain Bacteria; kingdom Pseudomonadati; phylum Pseudomonadota; class Gammaproteobacteria; order Pseudomonadales; family Pseudomonadaceae; genus Pseudomonas; species Pseudomonas sp. PvP025. Next base: position 3,741,908 of record NZ_JAFIBJ010000001.1, read on the forward strand.
GTATTGCCCAGCAGGCGTGGCATCTGGGTATCCCACAGGTGGGCCCAGATTTGTGCATCAACAGTTTGCCAAGACAGCAACAGCACGCTCAGTGGCAATAGCACCAGGGCGGCGACGGTGAACACCGGCAGGTACCAGCGGCGTTGGGCGGGGTGGGCCAAGAGCAAACTTCCTGCGAATGACGATCCAAAGGCAAAACACAGTGTGGGAGGGGGCTTGCTCCCGATAGCGGGTTGTCAGTCTACTCATGAGTAACTGATCCACTGCTATCGGGAGCAAGCCCCCTCCCACATTTTGATCTGCGGCGTTTTACACGTTCAGTTCCAGCCAGCGCGATCCATCAGGCGAATCGCCTCAGCCTGACGCTTGCCCGCCACTTCCACCGGCAAGGTATCGGCCACGAACTTGCCCCAGGTCGCCACTTCGGCAGAAGGCGGCACCGCCGGGTTGGCCGGGAACTCCTGGTTCACATCCGCAAAGATCTTCTGCGCCTCAGGCGTGGTCATCCACTCCACCAGCGCCTTGGCGGCTTCCGGGTGCGGCGCGTACCTGGTCAGGCCGATGCCCGACAGGTTGACGTGCACGCCACGGTCGCCCTGGTTCGGCCAGAACAGCTTCACCGCCAACTCCGGCTTCTGCTTGTGCAGGCGACCGTAGTAGTAGGTGTTGACGATGCCCACGTCGCATTGCCCGGCGTTGATCGCCTCCAGGACCGCAATGTCGTCGGAAAACACGTCGGTGGACAGGTTGTTGACCCAGCCCTTGACGATTTCCTCGGTCCTGGCCGCGCCGTGGGTTTCGATCAGGGTGGCGGTCAGCGATTGGTTATAGACCTTCTTCGCCGTGCGCAGACACAGGCGGCCTTCCCATTGTTTGTCGGCGAGGGCTTCGTAGGTGGTCAGTTCGCCCGGTTTCACCCGGTCGGTGGAATAGGCGATGGTACGCGCGCGCAGGCTCAAGCCGGTCCAGGCGTGAGCGGATGAGCGATATTGCAACGGGATGTTCTTGTTGATGACCGCCGAGGTGAACGGTTGCAGGATGCCCATGTGCTCGGCCTGCCAGAGGTTGCCGGCGTCGACGGTGAGCAGCAGGTCGGCGGTGGCGTTTTCGCCCTCGGCCTTGATGCGCTGCATCAGCGGCGCTTCCTTGTCGGTGATGAACTTCACCTGCACGCCGGTCTTTTGGGTGTAGGCGTCGAACACCGGCTTGATCAGTTCGTCGATGCGCGAGGAGTAGACCACGACTTCGTCGGCTGCCTGGGCGCTGCTGCAGCCGATCAGGGTGAGTGCCAGGGCAGTCAGGAGGCGCTTGGGTGCCGACATGGGGGCGGTCGCTCATTTGCAAAAAGAGGGCAAATGATAAGGACTCACATTTGGTAACGCTTGGTGGAGGCGTTACCAGATGTTGCACGGCAGTGTCAGGGTTTCGCCAACTCCGGCAGATCCCCGGTCAGCCCCAACGCCTGGCGAACGAACACAGCCTTGGCTTCAGGCATCCGATTGACCACCTTCAACCCGGTATTACGCAACCAGCGCAACGGCAGCTGATCGGCCTGGAACAGGCGCTCGAAGCCTTCCATCGCCGCCATCAACGCCAGGTTGTGCGGCATGCGCCGACGCTCGTAGCGGCTCAGGACTTTCACCTCGGCCAGGCGTTCACCGCGCTCGCTCGCCGCCCGCAGCACCTCGGCCAGCACCGCAGCATCGAGCAACCCCAGGTTAACGCCCTGCCCCGCCAGCGGATGAATCGCGTGGGCCGCATCGCCGATCAGTGCCAGGCCTTCGGCCACGTAGCGCTTGGCATGACGCTGGCGCAAAGGCACGCAGACGCGCGGGTCGGCGCTGACCACCGTTCCCAGCCGCCCTTCGAATGCGCGCTCCAGCTCACGACAGAAGCGTTCATCATCCAGCGCCATCAAGCGTTCGGACTCAGCCGGCGTGGTCGACCACACAATCGAACACCATTCCTGCTGCCCGTCCCGATCCAGCGGCAGAAATGCCAGCGGGCCGGTATCGGTGAAGCGCTGCCACGCCGTACGCTGGTGCGGCTGGCTACTGCGCACGCTGGTGACGATGGCGTTGTGCAGGTAATCCCATTCGCGGGTGGCGGTGCCGGTCAGGCGGCGCACGGCGGAGTTGGCGCCATCGGCGGCCACCACCAATGGCGTACGCAGCTTGCGGCCATCTGCCAGGGTCAGCAGCCAGTCGTCGCCGGAACGACGCATCTGCTCCAGGCGTGCATTGGCCAGCAAGCCCAGGTCGCAGTCGTGCAGGCGATCGAGCAAGGCGTCCTGCACCACACGGTTTTCAACGATATGCCCGAGCACGTCGGCGTGCACACTGGCCGCCGAAAAGTGGATCTGCCCGGTGCCGCTGCCGTCCCACACCTGCATTTCGCCATATGGGCTGGCGCGGCGCGCCACGATGCCATCCCACACGCCAAGCCGTTCGAGGATGCGCTGGCTGGCGGCCGACAAGGCGCTCACCCGCGGCTCGAACGCTGCGTCTGGGTCAAACGGTTTGACGCTCAGCGGGCTGCCATCGAGCAGCAGCACCTGCAGGCCACTGCCCTGCAACGCCAGCGCCAGGGCGCTTCCGACCATTCCGGCCCCGACAATCAGCACATCTGCGCGCATGTCCATGCTTTAAACCTGCCTCGCTGGCGGCCTGCGCCGCACGTAAAGGGTTTTGCCGACGCACCTGATCAAGCAAGGCATCGTCGATAAAGAATTCACTCACACATCCGAGCGCGTGCCCAGGCCCATGGCCTGACGGGCGAACCAGCGCTTGGCCGGCGGCAACAGGTCCAGGCCCAGCAGGCCGAGGTTACGGCCCAATGCCACCAACGGCTGGCCGCTGCCAAACAGGCGCGTCACCTGGTCGGAGAAGCCCACGGTCAGTTGCTGATCGCCGCGCTGACGGTCGCGATAAGCCTGCAAGGTCGCGAGGTCGCCCGGCACTTGCGGACCGGCCAGCAGGGCTTCGGCCAGGGCATCCGTATCGCGCAGGGACAGGTTGAAGCCCTGCCCGGCAATCGGATGCAGGCTATGGGCCGCATTGCCAAGGATCGCCAGGTGCGAGCGCACTTGTTCTTCAGCCTCCACCAGAGTCAGCGGGTACAAATGACGCGCGCCGACTTGCTTGAACGTGCCCAGGCGGTAGCCGAACACGCTCTGCAGTTCGCTGAGGAAGCTGCGCTCATCGAGGTCGACCAGGCGCTGGGCATCCATGCCGATGCGGGTCCAGATCAGCGCGCAGCGGTTGTCCGGCAGCGGCAGCAAGGCCATCGGGCCATCATCGGTAAAACGCTCGAAAGCCTCGCCGTTGTGGGCTTCGCTCGGGGTCACATTGGCGATCAGCGCGCTCTGGTTATACGGCCGGGTTTTGACACCGATGCCGAGCTGTTCACGCAAGCTGGAACGGCCACCATCGGCCAGCACCGCAAGGTCGCAAGACAGCACCGTTTCATCGTTGAGGGTCAGGCGATAGCCGTCCGGCAACGGCTCCATACGCGTGACTTGCGCCGGACAGCGCCAGCTCACCACGTCTTTATCAAGGCTCTGCCACAGGCATTGGCCGAGCCAGGCGTTTTCCACCACATAGCCCAGGGCCGGCACGCCTTCCTCCAGAGCGGACAGGCGCGCGGTGGAGAAACGGCCACGGTCAGACACGTGAATCTGCTTGATCGGCTCGGCTCGGCGGGAAATGTCCTGCCAGACGCCCAGCCGCTGATAGATCTGCCGCGCGCCGAATGACAGCGCCGAGGACCTCGCATCGTAGCTTGGCTGGTAGCTATCGCCCGGGGCGAAGGGTTCGATCAGCATGATCTTCCAGCCCCGCGCCTTGGCGCCGGCCTGCAATGCCAGCGCCAGGCTCGCGCCCACCAGACCGCCGCCGACAATCGCCAGGTTGACCCGGCTCATCGCGCAGCCGCCATCAGCGCTTCAATTTCGGCCACGGTCTTGGGCACGCCGCCGGTCAGGATTTCACAGCCCTTCTTGGTCACTACCACGTCGTCCTCGATGCGCACGCCAATGCCACGCCATTTCTTTGCCACGTTCTGGTTATCCGGGGAAATATAGATACCCGGCTCCACGGTCAATACCATGCCCACTTCCAGCACACGCCACTCGCCACCGACCCGGTATTCACCGACATCGTGCACGTCCATGCCCAGCCAGTGGCCGGCGCGGTGCATGTAAAACGCGCGGTAGGCTTCGCTGGCGATCAACTCGTCGACATCGCCCTGCAGCAGCCCGAGGCTCACCAGCCCGGCGGTGATCACGCGCACGGTCGCCTCGTGGGCCTGGTTCCAATGTTTGTTCGGCGCGATCTCGGCAAAGGCGGCTTCCTGGGACGCCAGCACGATCTCATAGATCGCCTTTTGCTCGGCCGAGAACCTGCCGTTGACCGGCCAGGTGCGCGTGATGTCGCTGGCGTAGCAGTCGATCTCGCAACCGGCGTCGATCAGCACCAGATCGCCGTCCTTGAGCAGCGCGTCATTCTGCTGGTAATGCAGGATGCAGCTGTTGCGCCCGGCGGCAACGATGGAGCCATAGGCCGGCATTTTCGCCCCACCCTGGCGAAACACGTAATCCAGCTCGGCTTCGAGGCTGAACTCATGCAGACCGGCGCGACTGGCCTGCATCGCCCGCACATGGGCCGCGCAGGAAATGCGCGCGGCCTCGCGCATCACCCTGAGCTCTGCCGCCGACTTGTACAGACGCATGTCGTGCAACAGATGATCCAGGGCCACGAACTCTTTGGGCGGCTGGGCGCCCAGGTGGGCTTTGGAGCGGATCACGTTGATCCACTCCATCACATGGCGGTCGAACTCGGCATTGCTGCCCATGGCCGAATACACCCGGTCGCGGCCTTCGATCAGGCCGGGCAGGATGTCGTCGATATCGGTGATGGGGAAAGCGTCGTCAGCGCCAAAGTCGCGGATCGCGCCTTCGGTGCCGGCGCGCAGGCCGTCCCACAGTTCGCGCTCGGCGTTGCGCTCGCGGCAGAACAGCACGTACTCGCCGTGCTGGCGACCGGGCATCAGCACGATCACCGCCTGCGGTTCAGGGAAGCCGCTCAGGTACTGGAAATCGCTGTCCTGGCGGTAGACATGCTCGACATCACGATTACGAATGGCCACCGCAGCGGCCGGCAGAATCGCGATGCTGTTGGGTTCCATCTGCGCCATGAGCGCCTTGCGGCGCCGGGTGTATTCCGCTTTGGGGATATGGATCATGGGCAGAGGGGCTTCCTTTTTAGTGCAACGACGGCTTGGGTGCAGCGGGCTCAGCGGACTTTTTGGTCTCGGTGAACAGCAGCAGCGGCGCCACGCGCAGGTATTCCATGACCTCCATGTAATCGGCTTCGCCGTCTTCGGATTCTTCCAGGGCATCTTGCACCTGGGAGATGGCGGCGAGGTCCTGCAGCACTTCCCTGGCGTCGGTGCTCAGCTCCAGGCCGCCTGCGTTCACGCCGAAACCGTGGAGGAAGCCCTGGCACCACTGGCCCAGCGCAGCGGCGCGGTCGGCCAGCGGTGCGTCGTCGGAAGGCAGCAGCAGGACGACGGTGACGTCATCGCCGGTCAGCTCGCCTTTGACCATCTCTTGCAGGCCGATCAACGCGTTGCGTACGTTATCGGTGGGTTCGGTCTCCAGCAGCTCGGCCACATCGGCCAGCCAGTTGTCGGCATCGAAGCCGACACCGGTGCAACTGCGGCCCAACAGCACGCCGTGCAGTTCGGCAGGCGAGCAGGGGTGGCCGCTGGTGCTCAGCAGTTTGGAAAAGGCATCGTACGGGGAGTTCTGAATAGGCATGGTGAGCTAGGCGCCAGACGGCGCAATGTCTAGAATGGAGCGCTGTATCCTAGCACCGGCAGACGTACCAAGACTATCGAGGGCGTCAGATCGTTTATCCTGCAGTTGCCATTCATCAGACAAATCCAGTGGAACCCAATGGAAGACACCGACCTGCAAGCGCTGATGGCCAGACTCGAATTGCTAATTGATCGGGTCGAGCAACTTAAGAGTCAAAACGGACTCCTACTAGCTCAGGAAAAAACCTGGCGCGAGGAACGCGCTCACCTCATTGAAAAAAACGAAATCGCCCGGCGTAAGGTCGAATCGATGATTTCGCGCCTGAAGGCCCTGGAGCAAGACTCATGAGTTCAAGCAATAGCGTTACCGTGCAGATCCTCGACAAAGAATATTCGATCATCTGCCCCCAGGAAGAACGCAACAACCTGGTGAGCGCTGCCCGCTACCTGGACGGCAAGATGCGTGAAATCCGCAGCAGCGGCAAAGTGATCGGCGCCGACCGCATCGCCGTGATGGCCGCGCTGAACATCACCCACGACCTGCTGCACAAGCAGGAACGCCCCGATGTACAGGCCAGCGGCTCGACCCGCGAGCAGGTGCGCGACCTGCTCGACCGCGTCGATCTGGCGCTGTCCAGCGATTCGGACGCAGCCAAGGGCTGATTGCCAAGTCTGTTTAAGGTATACTCGCCCCACTCCCTGGCGTGCTTGCCAGTCGGCGATGTCCCGGAGCCGATTCGCACTACCCTGGAAGTTGCACGTTGGGCTGGTGTGCATGTCCGCTAGACGGAAAGCCTTAAAGCCTACTGCTTCTTCCACCTTGAACTTTCGGGTTCAAGGGCTTAGTCGACAGCGGTTCTGTCGGGGAGCCTGAATTCCCAAACTCAATGCCAGTCTTCGGACTGGCATTGTTTTATGAGCCGAATACCCATGACCGAACCTGCGCCGCTTTCCCGTCCGCAACTTCGACGCATGTTGCGCAAGGCCCGTCGCGCCCTCACGCCGAGCGAGCAGCGCCAGGCCGCCCTGGGCCTGTATCGGCAACTGGCACAGCACCCGCTGTTTCGCCGGGCCAAACATATTTCCCTGTATCTGCCGACGGACGGTGAAATCGATCCGCGCCTGCTGCTGCGTGCGGCCCAGCGCCGGGGCAAGGCCACCTACCTGCCGGTGCTGAGCGCATGGCCGCGAACCAAGATGGTGTTCCAGCGCGTGCGTCCTGGGGAGGCATTACGGCCCAACCGCTTTCGCATTCTGGAGCCACGGGTGAATGCCCGCCGCCAGCGCAAGGTGTGGGCGCTGGACCTGGTGCTGCTGCCGCTGGTGGGGTTTGATGATGTTGGCGGACGCCTGGGCATGGGTGGCGGATTCTATGACCGCAGCCTGGCCTACCTCGCCCGCCGCAGGCACTGGCGCAAGCCTACGCTGCTGGGCCTGGCCCATGAATGTCAGAAGGTTGATCGTCTGGCGCAGGCCAGTTGGGATGTGCCGTTGGCAGGCACCGTCACTGACAGGCAATGGTATATCGCAGGAGCGCCACTGGAATCAGCGGCGCCTTGAAGCGGGGTTAACGCTTGTACTGTTGCTGCACGGGAGAGAGCTGAGCCGGCGCATCGGTCTTGTTTGTCCACAAGCTTTGCGCATACCCGGTGGTCACGACGCCCAGACCAAATAAAATCACCAAAATCCATAGTAAATCCGGTTTACGTTGCATCGATTGCCCCCCTTCAGGCATCTCGTACACGATGACAACAACGTTCCAAAGTAGTCCGTTGCAGCTGCGTCAAGCTTAAAAGCCGGCATTCTGCGGTAACGTGAACCAACACGCAAACCTTGGCGCCAACCGACTGTCGGTTTGTCATGGAATTGCCCGACAGCTCGCACAACGCCTTTTTCAGGAACCCGACAATGGCCTACTGGCTGATGAAATCCGAGCCCGACGAACTCTCCATCGACGGCCTGCAAAAGCTCGGCGAAGCCCGCTGGGACGGAGTGCGTAATTACCAGGCGCGCAACTTTCTGCGCGCCATGGCCGTGGGCGATGAATTCTTTTTTTACCATTCCAGCTGCCCAGAGCCCGGCATTGCCGGCATCGGCAAAATCATCAAGGCCGCCTACCCGGACCCGACCGCGCTGGAGCCAGAAAGCCACTACTTCGACGCCAAGGCCAGCGCCGATAAAAATCCGTGGAGTGCGATCGATGTGGCGCATGTGCAGACGTTTCCCAAGGTGCTGGGCCTGGGTTACCTGAAACAGCAAGCCGCGCTCGCCGAGTTGCCACTGGTACAAAAAGGCAGCCGTTTGTCGGTGATGCCGGTCACGGCTGAGCAATGGGCAACCGTGTTGGCGCTGCGCTGAGCGCACGCAACACCTGGACGCATACCTGTCCGAACGGCTAGTCGCGGCGGACCACAGGGTTTGGCAGAATCGTCGACCGCGTTGTCCAGGAAGGAAGATCCCGTGACGCGTTCCACCTGTGCTTACCTACCAGCCATCGACGGCATGCGCGCCATAGCCGTGCTCAGCGTGATCATTTTCCACCTGGATTTTCTCGACCTGCTGCCCGGCGGATTCACCGGCGTCGACCTGTTTTTCGTCATCTCAGGCTATGTAATCAGCCAATCCCTGTGGGAGCGCCGTGACCTGACTCTGGGCGCGTACCTGAAAGACTTCTACCGTCGCCGCCTGCTGCGCATCATGCCGGCGTTGCTGGCGGTACTCTCTGTGAGCTTCATGCTGTCGGCGATGTTCACGCCGCAGTTCTGGCTCAGCGAACTGATCGACCGTACGGGCCTCGCGGCGTTCTTTGGCCTGAGCAACTTCGTGCTGGCCTGGAATACCGACACCTATTTCTCCCCCACTGCCGAACTCAACCCTTACCTGCACACCTGGTCGCTGGGGGTTGAAGAGCAGTTCTACCTGATCTTTCCGGCATTGTTTTTTATCTGGTTACGCTACCGGCAACGCGTTGCGATCGTGTGGGCCGTGCTGCCGTTGATGGCCGCTGCTTCGCTGATCGTCGGGGCCTATCAGGTCAACGCCGCGCCGCTGTCGGCGTTCTACCTGCTGCCCGGGCGCTTTTGGGAACTGGCTTCGGGAGCGCTGCTGTTCCAGCTCATCGGCACGGTGCCGCGCTTCAACCGATGGGCTCCTGCCATGTTGGCCGCCGGTCTGGGTTTGGTCATCGTCGGTTTGCTGTTCGCCAACCCCGGCCAATTCCCGTTCCCCTGGGCGATGGTCAGCGTGGCGGGCGCGCTCTCGATGCTCGCCGGAATCGTGCTGCAAGCCGATCAACCACCCGGTGCGCTGCAACGCCTGCTGCAAAACCGGGTGGTGACCTACCTCGGCCGACTGTCGTATTCGCTGTACCTGTGGCATTGGCCGGTCGCGGTGTTCCTGCGCTGGACCACCGGGCTCGAGCTGCTTGCGGTGCAACTGCTTTACCCGGTGCTGGTACTCGCCCTCGCGGCAGCGTCCTACCACTGGATCGAGATGCCGATTCGCACCGGCCGCTCCGTGGTGCAACGCCAGGCATGGCCTGCGATTGCCAGTGTTGCGGGCGTCACCGGGCTGCTGTGGCTGGGGGCGCAGTGGGTATCGACGAACGCATCGACCCTGTCACTCAGCCAGACCCGCGACAGTTACACCTGGTATGCCTACAAACATTATCCACAGGAAGACTTTGAAACCCTCGATGACCCGCGTGTGCAGGGACGCCAGCTGTTCGTCATGGGGGACTCGCATACGGCGGCCTACCGCACCTTGTTGAAGTTGATCTCGCTCAAGCTCGGGGTGACGGTGGTGGAATATGAACAAGGGGGTTGCGCTGTCGCCAGCTTGATCGGGCCGGACCCCGTGCGCTGCGCCCCGTCGCGCGAAGCCCAGCTCAAGCAGATCGAGGCCCGCGCCAAGCCGGGTGACGTGGTGTTCCTGGCCTCCCTGCGCATGCCTGAACTCACCGCCCGCCCGTGGCGCGAAGGTGAGTCAGCGATAATCGATGAAGCCTTGAAAGAGCTGACTGACGAGAACATGGAAGCGGCGCGAACCGATGCCGAGCGATTATTGCAACGCCTGCAGGCGGCGCAGCTCAACATCCTGATCGACGCCCCCAAACCTGTGTTCAAGGCCGCGCCCAATCGTTGCTCGGACTGGTTCAATCGCATGAACCCGGTGTGCGAGCCGGGCCTGACGATGGAGCGCAATCAGCTTGAGCGGCTGCGCGCGCCGCAGATGCAATTGCTGCGACAACTGGAGACGCGTTATCCGGCCTTACATACCTGGGATCCATTGCCGCTGTTATGCCCCGGTGCCACCTGTTCGGCCTACGAGGAAAACGCCAAACCGTTGTTCTTCGACTCCAACCACCTCAGTGGCCATGGCAACCGCGTACTGGAGCCCGCGTTTACCGCAGCCTTGCTGAAGATATGGGAGGTGCCGCCGGTTACTGAATGATCAGGTTGTTGAACAACAGATCTTCCACCATCGGCTTGCCGGTCTCATCGTTCATGACCTGCTGGGTTTGCTTCAGAGCTTCCTGACGCAGTTTTTCCTTGCCTTCGACGGTGCTCATGGCTTCGTTGGTCTGTTGGGTAAACAGCGCCACCAACTGATTACGGATCAGCGGGTCATTGGCCTTGACCGCCGCAGCCGCTTCGGTACCAGTGACACGCAGGGCAATATCGGCTTTGAACACCTTGAGTTTCGCCGTGCCATCGAGGCCATAGTTGCCCACGAACGGCGGGGTCAGGCTGATATAACTGACCTTCGGCGCCTCACCTTCCTTGGCCTCTTCGGCCTGAGCCGCCATCGGCAAGGTCAGGGCCAGCATCAACAGGATCCACGCTTTCACAATTCATTCCTCACATTTGGTTGCCAAGCAGCATAACGCCAGCGAGGCAGAGCACAAGCTTATGGCGACTCATCAGGCCCGGGCATGCTCGTTGACCCACGGGCGTTCCCTCCTACACTTATCGGCCAAGACGCCAAAAGGAATAGTCCGATGAAAGCTGTGCTGTGCAAAGCCTTCGGCCCCGCCGAAACCCTGGTGCTGGAAGAGATCGAAAGCCCGGCGTTCAAAAAGAACGAAGTGCTGCTGGACGTGCACGCGGCCGGGGTGAATTTCCCGGACACTCTTATTATCGAGGGCAAGTACCAGTTCAAGCCGCCCTTCCCGTTCTCACCGGGCGGCGAAGCGGCCGGGGTGGTCAGCGCAGTCGGCGAAAAAGTCAGCCACCTGAAAGTCGGCGACCGCGTGATGGCTCTGACGGGCTGGGGCAGCTTTGCCGAACAGGTCGCCGTTCCCGGCTACAACGTACTGCCGATCCCGCCGAGCATGGACTTCAACATCGCCGCCGCCTTCAGCATGACTTACGGCACCTCGATGCACGCGCTCAAGCAACGGGCCAACCTGCAACCCGGCGAGACCCTGCTGGTACTCGGCGCTTCCGGGGGCGTGGGCCTGGCCGCCGTGGAAATCGGCAAGGCCATGGGCGCGCGGGTGATCGCCGCCGCCAGCAGCGCCGACAAACTCGCCGTGGCCAAGGCGGCCGGCGCCGATGAACTGATCAACTACAGCGACGCCAGCCTCAAGGACGAGGTCAAGCGCCTGACCGACGGCAATGGCGCCGATGTGATCTACGACCCAGTAGGTGGCGACCTGTTTGACCAGGCCATCCGCGCCATTGCCTGGAACGGCCGCTTGCTGGTGGTCGGTTTTGCCAGCGGACGCATTCCCGAACTGCCGGTGAATCTGGCGCTGCTCAAGGGGGCGGCGGTGGTCGGCGTGTTCTGGGGCTCTTTCGCGCAGCGTCAGCCGCAGGACAATGCGGCGAACTTTCAGCAGTTGTTCACCTGGTATGGCGAAGGCCGGTTGAAACCGCTGGTGTCGAAAATGTATCCGCTGGATCAGGCGGCCCAGGCGATCAACGACTTGGGGCAGCGCAAGGCTGTCGGCAAAGTGGTCGTCCAAACTCGCTGAATGCAGTGAAATGCAATCACTGCGGGAAGGGGCTCGCTCCCGATTGCTGACCCACCGCTATCGGGAGCAAGCCCCCGCCTACATCTGCAGCGCTGATGTGCCCTGGCGCGCAACCACGACTCGCACTTATCCATTTACGACGTGTTCGGATTTCTTGTGTTTGCCCATGAGAGGCGGTGCTATTTTCGGTAACGAAACTGTAACATTCGCATCCGCAGTCAAAACAAGAAATCTGGAGCTCTTGAATGTTTGCTTTCTTTCGTCCTGCCGCGCACCAGGCGCCCCTGCCTGAAGAAAAAATAGACAGTACCTACCGACGACTGCGCTGGCAGATCTTCGCCGGTATTTTCATCGGTTACGCCGGTTACTACCTGCTGCGCAAAAACTTCTCCCTGGCCATGCCCTACCTGATCGACGAGGGTTATACCCGTGGTCAACTGGGCCTGGCGATGTCGGCGATCGCGATTGCCTACGGCCTGTCCAAGTTCCTCATGGGCCTGGTGTCCGACCGCTCCAACCCGCGCTACTTCCTGCCCTTCGGCCTGCTGGTGTCGGCGGGTGTGATGTTCATTTTCGGTTTCGCACCTTGGGCAACGTCCAGCGTGACCATGATGTTCATCCTGCTGTTCATCAATGGCTGGGCCCAGGGCATGGGCTGGCCGCCAAGCGGGCGGACTATGGTGCACTGGTGGTCGCAGAAAGAGCGCGGCGGCGTGGTGTCGGTGTGGAACGTGGCGCACAACGTCGGTGGCGGCCTGATCGGTCCGCTGTTCCTGCTGGGCATGGCCTGGTTCAACGACTGGCATGCAGCCTTCTACGTGCCGGCGACCGTGGCGTTGCTGGTGGCGGCGTTTGCCTTCATCACCATGCGTGACACGCCGCAATCGGTGGGCCTGCCGCCCATCGAGCAATACAAGAACGATTACCCGGAAGGCTACGATGCCAGCCACGAAGAAGAATTCAGCGCCAAGGAAATCTTCGTCAAGTATGTGCTGCGCAACAAAATGCTGTGGTACATCGCGCTTGCCAACGTCTTCGTTTACCTGCTGCGCTACGGCGTGCTGGATTGGGCACCAACGTACCTCAAGGAAGCCAAACACTTTACCGTCGACAAGTCATCGTGGGCCTACTTCTTCTACGAGTGGGCAGGCATTCCGGGCACGCTGCTGTGCGGCTGGATGTCGGACAAGATCTTCCGCGGCAACCGTGGCCTGACCGGCATTGTGTTCATGGCCCTGGTGACCGTGGCGACTCTGGTGTACTGGCTCAACCCACCGGGCAACCCGACTGTCGATATGATCGCCCTGGTGTCGATCGGCTTCCTGATCTATGGCCCGGTGATGCTGATCGGCCTGCAGGCGCTGGAACTGGCGCCGAAAAAGGCCGCCGGCACCGCTGCAGGCTTCACCGGTCTGTTCGGTTACCTGGGTGGTTCGGTGGCCGCAAGTGCCGCCATGGGCTACACCGTGGACCATTTCGGCTGGGACGGTGGCTTTGTGTTGCTGATCGGCGCGTGCCTGCTGGCGATTGCGTTCCTGATCCCGACCCTGTGGCACACCAACAGTGTGAGCTCGGCGCGTTAATCCGCCGCGCAATCCTTGATACAACGCTTGAGCCGCGCCTCCAGGTTTTTATCTGGCATGGCGTGGCTGCGCAGGGCGTTGACGGTCTGCTCGACATAATCGCGAGTGGTGCCGTAACGCCCGCAAGCGCTCTGCAGTACGTGATTGAGCACGATATCGGGCAAGTTGCCGGCATAGCTGGGCAAGTGTCGCTCCAAGACAAATCCCAGCGCCTGAACCTGACTGCCATCTTCCAGACGGCAGCTGAGCCAGTGCGGCTTGTAGGAGGGGTAAGGCATCTCGCGCTGCCACAAGGCGTAAAGCGACGCCTCCAGTTGATCTTCCGGCAAGCGATAGGCGAACCCGCTGCACGAGCCGCCGCGATCAAGCCCGAATACCAGCCCCGGCAACTCCGGCGTACCCCGGTGCTCGTGGGACCACAGGTACAGCCCGCGATGATAGCCATGCACCCGTGCCCGCACGCGTTCGGTCGACGAACATTCAGGGCGCCAGATTAACGAACCGTAAGCAAACAGCCACACCGGCCCACCCTTGTGCCGCGCCATGGTGGCCTGCATCGAGCTCATCAATTGTTCGTGAGTGAGTTGCGGCCCCAGATCGAGTCGCGGAGGGTAAGCCAATTGCAGAAGATCGGTTTCTATGGCGGTCATGGCGAAAAGCGGTGCGCCTCCTGTGTATTACCAGTTGTGAGGGACTTTACCGCAATAGAACGCAGCGCTGTAAGCGCATGGCCCACCTTTGGTCAGGATTGAGCCCGGCACTTCCGCTACTTTCAGCCCCGGTTCAGCCTTGTAACGCGTCCCGGCGCCAAAATGGCGCACACGTTACGGCCCGTTGTCCGCTCCTCACACTGACTACCGAGGTCGCCTCCATGAAAAAGATCCGACTGCCAGGCCTGCTGTTTCTGGCCCAAGCCACCACCGCTTTCGCTGCAGAAGTGCCACCGGCCGAAGACGACAAAGGCTTCTGGTATGCGCAGACCAGCGTGTATACCCGGCACTTTTCGCCCGACCCTGACCACAACAACAAACAGAATCTGATCGGCCTGGAACGCAATGAGGCCTCAGGTTTTGTGTATGGCGGGGCGACGTTTCGCAACTCGTTCGGCCAGCGTTCGTACTACGCCTACGCAGGCCAGCGCTATGACATGGCGAATTACCCCGTCTACCTGAAGATCACGGGCGGGGCGATCCAGGGCTATCGCGGTAAATACCGCGACAAGATCCCACTGAACCGGCTTGGCGTGGCGCCGGTGGTTATCCCGTCGGTGGGCACGTATTACGGGCCGGTGGCGGCGGAGGTGGTGTTGCTCGGCTTCAATGCAGTGATGCTGACCACGGGCGTGCGATTCTAGGTCCGAGACCCGGCTCACCGCCGTGCATAGGGGTTTTGAGGCGAGCGGCACGCGGTGCGTCTCGAACATTGTCCACGCTGCCAAGCCTCAGGGGCGTGGGGCGTAGGCGAACACGTCGGCGCGCATCTGGTGGGCGTCCATGCCTGCTTCGACCAGCGCATCAAGGGTGCCGTAGATCATGGCGGGTGAACCGCTGGCGTAGACGTGCACCGCCGTAAGGTCGGTGATGTCTTCGCACACGGCTTCATGCAGCAATCCGCAGCGCCCTTCCCAGCCGCACAGGTCGCTGACCACCTTGTGCAGAAACAGGTTGGGCAATTGCAGCCACTGGTCCCAGTGTTCGATTTCGTAGAAGTCTTCCGGGCGCCGCACGCCCCAGTACAGGTGCACCGGGTGTTTGAAGCCCGACGCGCGGCAGTGCTCGATCAGGCTGTTCATCTGTGCCATACCGGTGCCGGCGGCGATCAGCACCAGCGGACCGTCCGGCAGCTCGGCCAGGTGCGTATCGCCAAACGGCAATTCGACGCGGGCCATCCGGTCTCGCTGCAATTGTTCGAGCAAGTCGCGGGCGCTGTCCTCGCGCACCAGCACATGCAGTTCCAGCTCGCGCCCGGAATGGGGCGCCGACGCCAGGGAAAACGCCGACTTTTTCTCGCCATTGTCCCGCTCGATCATCAGGTACTGCCCGGCGTGGTAACGCACCGCCTTGCCGGCCGGTGCAAGCAGGCGCACGCGCCATACATCGCCACCGACCTCGACGCATTCACTCAATTGGCACGCCAATTTGCGCAACGGCAACTCTCCCGGCGCCAGCACGCCATCCCACAACACAATGCAATCTTCCAGCGGCTCGGCGATGCAGGTGTAGAACTCACCATGGTCGAGCACCTCGCCATTTTGTTGCACGCGCCCTTCCACCAGCAGCGCCACGCACACATGGCACACGCCATTGCGACACGCCTGGGGGCATTCGTAGCCCAGGCGGCGTGCGCCTTCGAGGATTCGCTCGCCGGGGACAAGCTCCAATACAGCGCCGGAAGGTTGCAGGGTTACACGCATCAATCTATTCCCAATTCTTTCCAGATCGCATCGACACGTGCCGTGACAGCTTCATCCTTGACGATCACCCTGCCCCACTCGCGGGTGGTTTCGCCCGGCCATTTGTGCGTGGCATCCAGGCCCATTTTCGAACCCAGGCCCGACACCGGCGAGGCGAAGTCAAGGTAGTCGATCGGCGTGTTATCGATCATCACCGTGTCGCGCTTGGGGTCCATGCGCGTGGTGATGGCCCAGATCACGTCATTCCAGTCGCGGGCATTGATGTCGTCGTCGGTGACGATAACGAACTTGGTGTACATGAACTGTCGCAAAAACGACCACACACCCAGCATTACCCGCTTGGCATGGCCCGGGTACGACTTCTTCATGGTCACGATGGCCATCCGGTACGAACAGCCTTCGGGCGGCAGATAGAAGTCGGTGATTTCCGGGAACTGCTTTTGCAGAATCGGCACGAACACTTCGTTGAGCGCCACGCCGAGAATGGCTGGCTCATCGGGCGGCCGGCCGGTGTAGGTGCTGTGATAGATCGGCTTGATGCGATGGGTGATGCGCTCCACGGTAAACACCGGGAAGCTGTCGACTTCGTTGTAGTAGCCGGTGTGGTCGCCGTAGGGGCCTTCATCGGCCATTTCGCCCGGATGAATCACGCCTTCAAGGATAATTTCGGCAGTGGCCGGCACTTGCAGGTCGTTGCCACGGCATTTCACCAGCTCGGTGCGGTTACCCCGCAACAGGCCGGCGAACGCGTATTCGGAGAGGCTGTCGGGCACCGGGGTCACGGCACCCAGGATCGTGGCCGGGTCGGCACCCAGCGCCACGGAGACCGGGAACGGCTGCCCGGGATGCTTTTCGCACCACTCGCGGAAATCAAGGGCGCCGCCACGGTGGCTCAGCCAGCGCATGATCACCTTGTTGCGGCCGATCACTTGCTGACGGTAAATGCCGAGGTTCTGGCGATCCTTGTTCGGGCCTTTGGTGACGGTCAGCCCCCAGGTGATCAGCGGGCCGACGTCACCGGGCCAGCAGGTCTGCACAGGGAGCATGGCCAGGTCCACGTCATCGCCTTCGATGACCACTTCCTGGCACACCGCGTCCTTGACCACCTTGGGCGCCATGGCAATGATCTTGCGAAAGATCGGCAGCTTCGACCAGGCATCCTTCAACCCCTTGGGCGGCTCGGGCTCCTTGAGGAAGGCCAGCAGCTTGCCGATCTCGCGCAGCTCGCTGACGGACTCGGCGCCCATGCCAAAGGCCACGCGCTCGGGTGTGCCGAACAGGTTGCCGAGCACCGGGATATCAAAGCCGGTCGGGTTCTCGAACAGCAGCGCCGGGCCCTTGCTGCGCAAGGTGCGGTCGCAAATCTCAGTCATTTCCAGCACCGGGGAAATCGGCATCTGGATGCGTTTCAACTCTCCGCGCTGCTCAAGTTGCTGCACGAAATCCCGAAGATCCTTGAATTTCATTAACCCTGCCACCCGTAAAATAGGCTTACATCCTACCTGCTCTGAGGACGGCTGGCAGCTTAATTGGCCGTCAGCCCCCGTGATTGGAGCGAACTGAACAAGGGCTCCAGGAACGCCTCGATGTGCCGCGCGCCCACGTCGGACAGGTGATTATCGTCGGTGTACAGCGCGCGCCCATTGAGTTCGACCCGGCACAGGCCATCGGTGCCACACAGCTGTGGCGCCGGGTCCAGCACCCTTACACCGCTGTCGGCGGCGGCCAATTCGTCGAACAGGTTGGCGATGAATGCCTCGCGCGCCAGGTGCTTGGCGATCGGCAGTCCTTCACGGTCCACCGGCCGGTGCATCATGGCCAGGCGGCTGAGGCGATACGGCACGATGATTTCCTGCAGCGGCACCTCCTTGACCAGCCACACACGGTGCCCCGCCGCACGCAGGCCCTTGATGCGCGCGCGCATGCCGTCGGCGAAGCGTTGTTCAGCTACCGCGCGTACGTACTGGCCGGTGCTCGGGTCTTTGAGCGCATGCTCCTTGTCACCGGACATCTGCCCATACAGATACAGGCTCCAGCGTGCCGCCAGCACCACATCGCTGATCGGCCGTTCGCTCATGGCCTTCTCGACGCGTCGATTGAAATGCGCGCAGCGGGCAATGTTTTCCAGGCCATCCAGCGGCACACAACCGGCGAAACTGGCCTCCATCAAGCTGATGTCGTGCTTCTTCGCGCCGATTTCGAGCGCCGGGATCAACGCAGTGGCATGGCTGTCGCCCCACACCAACGCAGACACCGCCGGATTTTTCGGACCGAAGTGACAGAACAGGCGCTCATCGGGCGTGTCCTTGTCTGCCATGCAGGCCATCAACTCGGGGCTCCACTTCTTCGCCTGGGCATACCGCAGCGCCTGCTCGGACAAGCGCGACGGCACCCCATCGGCCTTGCGCAGCGCCACGCCCGTGAGGCCGATGGACAGGATGCCAACCGCTGCCGCAACGAGAATCGCCTTGCGTGTTGCCAGCAGACGCTTCTCCCTGAAGGGGGTTTCCACAAAGCGCCAGGACAGATAGCCCAACACCAGGCTCAGCAGCATCAGAGCGCCCAGTTCCGTTGCGCTCAAGCCATCGACCGCCGCGTAGTTGGCGTACACGAATACCGGCCAGTGCCAGAGGTACCAGGAGTACGAGATAAGCCCCAGGCCCACCATCACCTTCGAGCTCAGCAGGCGGCCCACCCAGGTGTATTGCTGCCCGTTGGCCCAGATCAGTCCGACCACGCCGAGCACCGGCAGCAGAGCGGCGGCGCCGGGGAAGGCTGTCTGTGAATCGAAGCCGAATACGGCAATCAGGATCAACCCCATCGCCCCCAGGCTGACCCACTGGGCCAGGGCCGGTGAGGCGCGCCACTCACGTGCGGGCAGCACCGCCAGCATGGCGCCGGCGAGCAATTCCCAGGCGCGCAAATGCAACAGGAAGAAGGCTTTTTGCGGTTCATGCTCCACCGCCCAGACGCTCATGCCGAACGACACCAGCAGCACGCCGAACAGGGCCAGGCGCCAGTGCTTCAAGCGGCTTGAAAGCAGGGTCAGTAGCAAGGGAAAGAGGATATAGAACTGTTCTTCGACCGCCAGCGACCAGGTGTGCAGCAGCGGCTTGATGTCGGACGCCGCCTCGAAATAGCCGTGCTGGCGCGCAAACAGCAGGTTGGAGGTGAAGATCACCTGATAGTGCGCCGCCCGCCCCAGCTCCTCATAGTCTTTGGGCGCCAGCAGGAACCAGCCCGCCACCAGCGTCGCCACGATCATCACGAACAGCGCCGGCAGAATGCGCCGGGCACGCCGCGCCCAGAACTCCACAAAACTGAAGCGCCCGGCCTGGCGTTCGCGCCAGATGATCGAGGTGATCAGGAAACCCGAAATCACGAAGAACACATCAACGCCAACAAAGCCGCCGGTGACGCCCGGCACGCCAAAGTGAAACAACACAACAGCCAGAACCGCGATAGCACGCAGGCCATCAATGTCTCTTCGGTAAGCAAGAACAGTCATAAATCAATGTCAGCCAGATACGAATGGGGATGAGCGTAGACGCACTCGTGTTTTTTTGTGTCTCAACTGACACGTATGCCGCGAACCGCTCATTTGTGACACAAAAAAATGGCGCCCCAAAGGGCGCCATTCTCACGGACCTGAAGTGTTATTTACGCTTCATCGACAAGAAAAACTCGTCGTTGGTCTTGGTGGTTTTCAGCTTGTCGATCAAAAACTCGATGGCAGCGACTTCATCCATCGGGTGCAGCAGCTTGCGAAGGATCCACATGCGCTGCAGTTCGTCGTCAGCCGTCAGCAACTCTTCGCGGCGGGTGCCGGAACGGTTGATGTTGATGGCCGGGAACACGCGTTTTTCAGCGATGCGACGGTCCAGGGGCAGTTCCATGTTGCCGGTACCCTTGAACTCTTCGTAGATCACTTCATCCATCTTCGAGCCGGTTTCAACCAGCGCGGTGGCGATGATGGTCAGCGAGCCGCCTTCTTCGATGTTGCGCGCGGCGCCGAAGAAACGTTTCGGTTTCTCCAGAGCGTGGGCGTCGACACCACCGGTGAGTACCTTGCCGGAGCTCGGTATCACGGTGTTGTAGGCACGCGCCAGACGGGTGATGGAGTCGAGCAGGATCACCACGTCCTTCTTGTGCTCGACCAGGCGCTTGGCCTTTTCGATCACCATTTCGGCAACCTGCACGTGGCGGGTTGGCGGCTCGTCGAACGTCGAGGCAACCACTTCGCCGCGCACGGTGCGCTGCATTTCGGTCACTTCTTCCGGACGCTCATCGATCAGCAATACGATCAGGTGAACTTCAGGATTGTTACGCGCGATGTTTGCGGCAATGTTCTGCAGCATGATCGTTTTACCGGCTTTCGGCGGGGCGACGATCAGACCGCGCTGGCCCTTGCCGATCGGCGCGCACAGGTCGATCACGCGACCGGTCAAGTCTTCGGTGGAACCGTTGCCGGCTTCCATCTTCATGCGCACGGTCGGGAACAGCGGGGTCAGGTTCTCGAAGAGAATCTTGTTTTTCGCGTTCTCGGGACGATCGAAGTTGATCGTATCGACCTTGAGCAGGGCGAAATAACGCTCGCCTTCCTTCGGAGGGCGGATCTTGCCGACGATGGTGTCACCGGTGCGCAAGTTGAAGCGACGGATCTGGCTCGGCGAGACGTAGATATCGTCCGGGCCGGCGAGATAGGAAGCGTCTGCAGAGCGGAGGAAGCCGAAGCCGTCCTGGAGAATCTCCAGCACGCCATCACCGGAGATTTCCTCGCCGCTTTTTGCGTGCTTTTTGAGCAGGGAGAAAATCACGTCCTGCTTGCGCGAACGGGCCATATTTTCTATGCCCATTTCTTCGGCCAGTTGGAGCAGGTCGGTAATCGGCTTTTGCTTGAGTTCAGTCAGATTCATATAGGAATGACGTAATCATTTATGGAGGGGGGAAATTAAGCTTTTGGCTTAATGAGGCCGCGCCGCAGAGAAGGCGACAGGATCGCGTACTAATCGAAAAGGAATGCGTCGGCGACGGCTTGCAGGGGGCAGTGGAGAAACCAGTGCGGGGCCGAATGTACCACCTGAATTTCGGAGCGTCCAGCCCTGTTTCACGAAAAAGCCCCGCGATTTGCGGGGCTTTTTTGACGACGCTTAGATGTTGGCGTCGAGGAAAGCTTGCAGTTGGGACTTCGACAGCGCGCCAACCTTGGTGGCCTCAACGTTGCCGTTCTTGAACAGCATCAACGTAGGGATACCACGCACGCCATGCTTGGCCGGGGTTTCCTGGTTCTCGTCGATGTTCAGCTTGGCAATGGTCAGCTTGCCTGCATACGTGGTTGCAATGTCGTCCAGGACCGGGGCGATCATTTTGCAAGGACCGCACCACTCTGCCCAGTAATCAACCAGTACAGGGCCGGTAGCCTTGAGTACATCAGCTTCGAAGCTAGCGTCGCTAACGTGTTTGATAAGATCGCTGCTCATGGAAGTCTCCAGGTTGTAAGCAAAAAAACGTCGCCCATCATAGCCGCCCTTCCCCCGTTCAGGAAGTCGCCTCTGATTGAGTGTTGCTATGGCGGCGCATGAGTTTGGGTATGAGCCACTCAGGGCGACACGGGGGTCACGAAGGCAATCCCGGTGCGCAACGCTGCATTGCGTACGTGTTCCTGCATGGCTTTCTGCGCCGCCGCGCTCGCGCGCCGGGCCAGGGCGCGCAGGATCCTGCGGTGTTCCTGCCAGGTCTCCATCGCCCTCTCCGGCCGGATGAACGGTAGCTTCTGGCTTTCCAGGAACACCTCGGCGCTGGCACTGAGGATGCTCACCATCGCCTGGTTACCGCTGGCGAGCAGGATGCGTTGGTGAAAGTCGAAGTCCAGCCGCGCCGCCGCTTCGAAATCGCCGGCCCTGAGCACCTTGCGCATCGCCTCGACATTGTCTTCCAGGCCATCGAGTTCATCGAGGGTCAACGTCATCGCCGCCAAACCGGAGGCGAACCCTTCAAGGGCATAGCGCAATTGAAAGATATCCAGCGGCGTGGCCTGCGCTGCAAACGGCCAGGCGAACCCGGGCGACTCCTGCGCCGCCTGCACGAACACGCCTTTGCCCGGCTGCACACTGACCACGCCCAAGGCACTCAGGGACGACAACGCCTCGCGCAACGACGCGCGGCTCACCCCCAACTGCAGCGCCAGGTCACGCTGGGACGGCAGTGCATCGCCCGCGCAGAAGCCTTGCTCCTTGATCAGTTTGCGGATGGCCTGCAAGGCCGCTTCCGGTACGGCTTGGGCGATGGAATGCATAAAAAACTCAAGGTTCCAGTCAACTGAGCGGCTAGTTGTAAAGCTATTCCGGGCCGTCGGCAAGCCACGCCCCAAAGGGGCTCGTGCGGTTTTGGCGACGCTCGAAAAAGGTGCGAAAGGCGCGCGAACTGTTCAGACCAGTAAGACCACCGGAACTCAGCAAATCCCGGCCCCGCAGACGATTCAGGGAAGGCTGGCATGGGCTGTGCAATCACGCACAGCAGTCGAATTCAGAAACCCCCTTCGCCCTTCCCGGAGAGTTGCCATGACCAAGCGCTACAGCGCCCTGCTCACTGCCCTGTTTGCCAGCCTGATGCTGAGCCAGGCGCCCGCCCAGGCCAACGGTCTGGACGATATCGTCGCCCGTGGCACCCTGAAGGTCGCCGTGCCCCAGGACTTCCCGCCGTTCGGTTCGGTCGGCCCCGACATGAAGCCGCGCGGCCTGGACATCGACACTGCCAAGCTGCTGGCCGACCAGCTCAAGGTCAAACTGGAACTGACGCCGGTCAACAGCACCAACCGCATCCCGTTCCTCACCACCGGCAAGGTCGACCTGGTGATCTCCAGCCTGGGCAAGAACCCCGAGCGCGAGAAGGTCATCGACTTCTCCCGGGCCTACGCGCCGTTCTACCTGGCCGTATTCGGCCCGCCTGACGCCGCCGTCAGCACCACCGACGACCTCAAGGGCAAGACCATCAGCGTCACCCGCGGCGCCATCGAAGACATCGAGCTGAGCGCCGTGGCGCCCAAGGAAGCGACCATCAAGCGCTTCGAAGACAACAACTCGACCATCGCTGCCTACCTCGCCGGCCAGGTCGACCTGATCGCCAGCGGCAACGTGGTGATGGTGGCAATCAGCGAGCGCAATCCCAAGCGCGTGCCGGCGCTGAAAGTGAAACTCAAGGATTCGCCGGTGTACGTGGGCGTGAACAAGAACGAGCCGGCCCTGCTGGAGAAGGTCAACCAGATCCTGGCGACGGCCAAGGCCGATGGCAGCCTGGAAAAGAACGCACTGCAGTGGCTTAAAGAGCCATTGCCTGCCGACCTCTGATACCACGGAGCTGAGTTATGGCGTATCAATTTGACTTCGTGCCGGTGCTGGCCAACACCGACCTGCTGTTACGCGGCGCGCTGTTCACCCTTGAGCTGACGGCCATCGGCGCGATCCTGGGGGTGGCCCTGGGCATCGTCGGGGCGGTGGTGCGCGCATGGAAGATCCAGCCATTCGCCTGGTGCTTCGGCGTCTATGTCGAGTTGATCCGCAACACACCGTTTCTGGTGCAGTTGTTCTTCATCTTCTTCGGCCTGCCGTCCCTGGGCCTGAAAATCACCGAATGGCAGGCCGCCGTGCTGGCGATGGTGATCAACCTTGGGGCCTATTCCACCGAGATCATCCGCGCCGGCATCCAGGCTATCCCGCGTGGGCAACTGGAAGCCGCGGCGGCGCTGGCGATGACGCGCGTCGAAGCGTTCCGCCACGTGGTGCTGCTGCCTGCGCTGGGCAAGGTGTGGCCGGCATTGAGCAGCCAGATCATCATCGTGATGCTCGGTTCGGCGGTGTGTTCGCAGATCGCCACCGAAGAACTCAGCTTTGCCGCCAACTTCATCCAGTCGCGCAATTTCCGTGCGTTTGAAACCTATGCCCTGACCACCCTGGTGTACCTGTGCATGGCGCTGATGATTCGTCAGTTGCTCAACTGGATCGGGCGCCGCTTTGTGATGAGGAACGCCCAATGAGTGATTTTTCGTTCTGGGACATCGTGCGCAACCTGCTCACCGGCCTGCAATGGACGCTGTTGCTGTCGCTGGTGGCCTTCGTCGGCGGCGGCGTGATAGGCCTGCTGGTGATGACGATGCGCATCAGCCGCAAGGCCTTTGCGCGCAATGTGGCGCGCGGCTATATCGAACTGTTCCAGGGCACGCCGCTGCTGATGCAGCTGTTCCTGGTGTTTTTCGGTGTGGCCCTGCTCGGCGTGGATATCTCGCCCTGGCTCGCCGCCGCGATTGCCTTGACCC
This sequence comes from Pseudomonas sp. PvP025, assembly GCF_017832155.1. Lineage (NCBI taxonomy): Bacteria > Pseudomonadati > Pseudomonadota > Gammaproteobacteria > Pseudomonadales > Pseudomonadaceae > Pseudomonas > Pseudomonas sp. PvP025. Next base: position 3,766,009 of record NZ_JAFIBJ010000001.1, read on the forward strand.
TGTTTACCAGCGCCTACCTGGCCGAAATCTGGCGCGGCTGCGTCGATTCCATCGCCAATGGGCAGTGGGAAGCCTCGGCCAGCCTGGCGCTCAACCCGCTTGAGCAACTGCGCTACGTGATCCTGCCCCAGGCGCTGCGCATTGCCGTGGCACCCACCGTGGGTTTCTCGGTGCAGGTGGTCAAAGGCACCGCCGTGACCTCGATCATCGGTTTCACCGAACTGACCAAGACCGGCGGCATGCTCGCCAACGCCACCTTCGAACCCTTCATGGTCTACGGCCTGGTGGCCCTTGGTTACTTTCTGCTCTGCTACCCCTTGTCCCTCAGTGCGCGCTACCTGGAAAGGAGACTGCATGCCTCTGCTTAGAATTTCCGCCCTGCATAAGTATTACGGCGATCACCACGTCCTCAAGGGCATCGACCTGACCGTTGAGGAAGGCCAGGTGGTGGCGATCATCGGCCGCAGTGGCTCGGGTAAATCCACCCTGCTGCGCACCCTCAACGGCCTCGAATCGATCAACGACGGCGTGATCGAAGTCGATGGTGAATACATCGATGCGGCACGCGCCGACCTGCGCAGCTTGCGGCAGAAAGTCGGCATGGTGTTCCAGCAGTTCAACCTGTTCCCGCACCTCACCGTTGGCGAAAACGTGATGCTCGCGCCCCAGGTGGTGCAGAAAGTGCCCAAGGCCAAAGCCGCGCAGCTCGCCAGGCAGATGCTGGAGCGCGTGGGGCTCGGGGAAAAGTTCGACGCTTTCCCCGATCGCCTGTCCGGCGGCCAGCAGCAGCGCGTCGCCATTGCCCGCGCGCTGGCCATGTCGCCCAAGGTGCTGCTGTGCGACGAAATCACCTCGGCGCTGGACCCGGAACTGGTCAACGAAGTGCTCAGCGTGGTGCGTCAACTGGCCAGGGACGGCATGACGCTGATCATGGTCACCCACGAAATGCGCTTCGCCCGCGAGGTCGGCGACAAGCTGGTGTTCATGCACCAGGGCAAGGTGCATGAAGTGGGTGATCCGAAGGTGTTGTTCGCCAACCCGCAAACGGCGGAACTGGCCAACTTCATTGGTTCGGTGGAGCAGCCGGGCTGACCAGTTCGAAACTGCCCTGCCCTTGCAGCAATGTCCGGTAGCGCACCTGCAAGGCGTCGGCGGGCAGTTCGGCGTCGATCTCGACCTGAGCCGTCAATCGTCGACCTGTGGCCTGCGCCAGCAAGGTCTTGCCAGGCAGCAAGCGGTCATCGTCGGGTTCGCCTGACGACTGCGCTGCACGCCATTGCACAGGCCGCCCATCCACCTGCGCATGTTTGAGACTCAGGCGAAAACGCCCCTCGCGCCCAAAGCGATAGCCCTGCCCGTCAGCCGCCGCGCCATTGAAGCGCACACCGATGGCCGCGGGCGCAAGACACAGGATGTTCAAGTGCAGCGTGCGCGTTCCGAGGGCGACGGTGGCGCGGTCATCGAGGCTTTCGCGGTGAACCACGCCGTACTCGACCTGGGGCTGGCTGAGGGACAGTCGGCAGTTGTCGGCCCGCGCGGCATGGCTCATCACGCCGCCCCAGAGCATCAGGCACAGGGCCATGGGTTTAAAGCGCATGACACACCGCCGTCGTGGTTTCATATAGTTTCTCGTCGTCAGGCTTGCTGTCGGTTTCAAGGCGCAGCACGCAGGTGGAGGCATTCGGCAGCGTCACGCGCAGGCTTTGCGGCCCCTGAACGTCGCTCAGGTAGATCATGCCGTCGCCGACCACGCTGGTCAGGAAGCGATTGCCCTTGCCGAATACCGGCGATCCTTGAGTCAACGGCTTGCCCTGGTTGTCCTGCGCCTGGACCAGCACACGGCGCACCTTGACCACCTCGAAATCCACCGTACTGACGGAGCCACGCCCGGCGGTGAGGACCTGGGTGCCGTTTTTGAGGTCGACGCGTTTGGGCAGCGAGCGGGTCTGCACTTCGACACGGCTGTGGGTGTAAGCGGGCAATCCGGCAATCACCGCCTGCCCGGTAAAGTCGGTCCATACCGGCCCCTGGGGGGTATCGACCCTGGCCGAGCCAATGTCGCCCACCGACACGATGCCGAAGGTGTCCTGTACGGTATACGGCGAAAACGTCACGCCGCGCTTGTGGGCCACCACGCCTCCGCGCAGCTGCCCCGAGTAGGTGGCGCCCTGTGGGTCGCGGCTGACGCCCAGGCCGACCTGGGTATAGCGCGGCAACATGTTCAACTGGCCGCGAACCGATTGCTCGCGCGCCGAAACATCGCGCTCAACCGCCACCTCGTAGTTCACCGATTCGTTGACCCGTTCACTGAGGGCCGTGCCTGCATTGAGCTGTTGCCCGCGACGGCTGACGTAGCTGCTCAAGCGGCGGTCATCGCCCAACGGCACGCTGACCTGCAAGCGCACCGAAAGGTCGTTGTCCAGCCCCCGATCCCGGCGGTTCTCCAGCGCCGCCGTATGCTCACGTGCCTGCCTGCCGCCCACTCGGGAGTCGGCGATCAGGGTCACGTCGGCGCCGCTGAACGTTTTGTTCCACGACGCAAATACGTGCTCGAGCGATTGCCCGTCAAATTGTGCGCTGCGGCTGTATCCCACGCTGAAACCACCCAGTGCCGGATCAACCCAGGTCATGCCCGCCGTGTACTGGTTTTTGAAGCGAGAATCCAGGGTATCCAGCCGTGAGGATCGTCCGGCTTCAAGAACCTCGCGATAACCAAGGCTTTGAGTGGTGGCGCTGAGGGTGACGTCAAGGTCGGCATACACCGGACTGCTCAACGACAAGGTGCTGCGCGCTCCGGACACCGCGTCGCGTGTGTCGCGGGACAGGTTATGCCGGGTGCTCACGGAAACTTTCTGGAAGAACACGCTACCCAGGCTCGCCCCGACGGCGCCGTAATCCTCGCTGCCCAACACACCCAGGCCCGCCGATGTGGAGCCGCCCAGGCCCCAGGTGCCGCTGCCCATGACAACCGAAGGCGTCTGGTTTTCGCCGGGTGCCGATTCACGCACCTTGCCCACCGACAGGTAGTAACCCGGCGCCGCCTGCGCAGCCCCCTGGAACGAGGCCGCCGGCACGACAAAACTGCGCCTGGCCCCGCGCACATCAATGACGCTCACCTCCAGGTCGCTGGTGCCGTTGAGCAACGGCAAACCGGTCAGCCGGAAAGGCCCCTCGGGCACCAGTGTGGTGTGGATCAACACCCCGGATTGGCGCACCTCGATTCGCGACTGACTTTGGGCCAGCCCCTCAACCACCGCATTATTGCTGCCCGCTGGCGTGCGTGACTGACCGTCGGGCGCCAACTGGAAACCGGAAAACTGAACACCGCCAAACACTGGACTGTTGCTGGACAACTGCCCCGCCTGAAACGTGGAATGCAGCGCTGCTATATCTCGCTGGGCGTAGGCGTACAGATGCTCGGTGCGCGCCTTGCCATCGTCGGACACATAGAACTGGCGACTGCGCACGATCCAGTCGCCCAGGTTGAAACCGGCCTCGGTATAGGCCGACACATACCGGCTGGACCCACTGCGCGAGCGGCTGTCAAAGCCCAGCACGTCATAATTGAACAACGCCGCCGCACCGCCGCTGGAAAAACCCGTGGCCTCCCATTCAGGCGCACGCAGTGACTGGGTCGGCACGACCAGCGTGACTTCGTCCGAGCCGGGGCGCAATCGCACCATGGTCGCTGGGAAGGCGCCCAGGAAGTCATGGCAGGCCTGGTCCGGCGTCGCACCTTCGCGCAGCACCCCGGCGGGCTTTACCAGCCCGGCCTTGGCCAGAAGCCCTGGGGTAAAGCACAGCTGGCCGCTGGAATCGAATTGCGCATCCACCAACCCCAACGGGTTGCCGTTGACGCGCAAGCCCACCACCTGAGAGCCCTCGCGAAAACGCGCGGCATTGCGAAAATAGTCGGAGACCCTGGGGTCGATGCCATGGGCGTTCAGGGCCACGAGATCAAAGCCTTCTCCCACCTCCAGCGCCGATGCGAAGCCGGGCAGGCCGCACAGCGTCGCCAGTCCAACAAGTATCGTGGGTCGGCGTTTGGGTCTGCTCATACGCCGATCAACCCCCGCTGGCATTGATCGTGGTCCGGTAGTTATCCACCGAGAAGCCATAGACCGTTGCCGGTTGAATCTCGACGGTGGACACGTCGGCCATACCGCCTTCGACCGTGGCGCGCAGGGTCTCCCCCGGCAGAATGTAAGTGCGCGGTAACGTCGCCACGCCCGTTTTGGGAAGCAGACGCACTTCGGGTGCCAGGCGCACCACGTAGGCGCTGTCGTTTTGCACCGACAGATGTTCGCCAACCCGCGTCCACTTGAGTAACTCCCATGGCGATTCATGCCGAGGCAAACCCTTGGGGTGCAGGATCAGTGGCAGGTTCTGGCGCAACGTGATGCCAATGGTCGCGCCGCCCGCCGCGCGCGCCTGGGGAATGCCCTCGAATGACACGCGCTTGAGCCGCTGGGTCTTGAGCGGCGTTTTCAGGGTGCTGATGAACCGCACCAATTGAATATCGCCCGCCTCCACCCGCGTGACAGGCGGCGTGACAATGACCAACGGCTCGTGATCCTCGGGCACGTTCTCCACCACCGAATGAAGAAGCGCCGGTCCGTCATCGGTGTTGATGATATTGATCGTGGCTTCGCCGTCTTCCTCATACAGCATGACCAACGTGCTTTCAGGTCGCATGCCACCCGCCACGGCGACCGCCGACAAACAGATACATACACTTGCACTCCAAAGAAGTGCCTTGCTTATTATTGAAAGACCACGCACGTGAGTTCCCCATGACTTGCAAAGCCACTGCCGATAATTAAGCACCCATATAAAAACAGCCGACAAGAAATGAATCGCTTCTTTATCGGCTGCACACTGTTACTTAGAGGTAACTCAGCACCAGCGTGGCGCGACCGTCGATAGTGACGTCACTGCTCAGGTTCAGGTCCTGTGCCTTGTTGATAACCGCCTTGACGGCAATGGTGCCGGTCATTTGAGTCACCGATACCGGGCTGAGAGATGAACTATTGCGCCACGAATACTGGCTGGGCACCTGGGCAACCTTGCCGTCGCTGGTTTGCCAGGCACCGCTGCTGCTGGTTCGCATGATGGGATAGAGAGTTGTGGCCGAAGACCTCAGGTCTTTCAGGGTGATCGAGTAGCCACCGGTTCGCCTGCTGGCGACAGAGCCGAGGCCATAGTTCTGCGCTTCGGTGAAGCCTGCGCCCAGGATACCAGGGACCTTGCTGCCGGCTTGCAGGTCGGTAAACGCCAGCCCGAACCTGGCGGGTGTGGAACCGCAGTTGATCGACAGCGAGGTGGTGCGCTCTTCACGCGGATTGAACGCCGTTTGCGACAACTCGCCGGAACGAATGACGCCGTAATCGATGGTACCGCTCCCCGTCAAACTGAGGTTGCAGGAGGCCGGTGTGATCGTCCCCCTGACAGACAACTGGGCACTGGTGGAGGCCTGGGCATTGACCGCAGCCGCCAGACACGCAATAACAAATGTCATTCCAACAATTTTTTTCATAATCATCCTGTCACTGAGAGTTATCAGGTGCATTTACTGTTTTTGAATTCCAAAAGCATAAATAAATAACACCACGGCAAAATCGCCGAGTGACAGTCTGTCGCTTTGTCAGCCCGCAAAAGAATAAGACAACACGTCAATTACTGTGGGAACCATTAAAACCAACTGCCGTTTTAAACGCCCTGCGGCTGTAAGCAAACTCAAAACACAGATGAGAACTTAATCGTTGCAGTTGTAGCCGGAATCGCCGTCAGCTTTACAACAGCGCAAGGTCAAAATTCCTACATAGTCATCCGCAACTTTCAACATAGGTACAGAGCAACAGCCTACATTTCCTGCAACACCCCTCTGCAAAAGGCCTCAGGAAAATTACCGCAGCACTACGCGTTGGCGCCAGCGGTCGATCGTGGCACGATGGCAAGGTTATCGACCGAGAGCCCCAAACCATGCCGCAATCCCAAGCCAAGAATCTGTCCCTGATCGCTGCCATAGACCTGGGCTCCAACAGCTTTCACATGGTCGTGGCCAAGGCCCAGAACGGTGAGATCCGCATCCTTGAGCGGCTCGGCGAAAAAGTGCAGTTGGCGGCCGGCATCGACGACGCGCGCCAGCTCAACGAAGAATCCATGCAGCGCGGGCTCGATTGCCTCAAGCGCTTTGCCCAACTGATCAACGGCATGCCATTGGGCGCAGTGCGCATCGTCGGCACCAATGCCCTGCGTGAAGCGCGCAACCGGGGCGAATTCATCCGCCGTGCCGAAGAGATCCTCGGTCACCCGGTGGAAGTCATCTCCGGCCGTGAAGAAGCGCGCCTGATCTACCTCGGCGTGTCCCACACCCTCGCAGACACCCCCGGCAAGCGTCTGGTGGCGGACATCGGCGGCGGCAGTACCGAGTTCATCATCGGTCAGCGATTCGAGCCACTGCTGCGTGAAAGCCTGCAGATGGGTTGCGTCAGCTACACCCAGCGTTATTTCAAGGACGGCAAGATCACCCCGGCGCGCTATGCCCAGGCCTACACCGCCGCGCGGCTGGAGATCATGAGCATCGAGCATGCCCTGCACCGCCTCACCTGGGATGAGGCCATTGGCTCCTCCGGCACCATCCGCGCCATCGGCCTGGCCCTGAAGGCCGGCGGCCATGGCACCGGCGAAGTGAATGCCGAAGGGCTGGCGTGGCTCAAGCGCAAACTGTTCAAGCTGGGCGATATCGAGAAAATCGACTTCGACGGCATCAAGCCCGACCGCCGCGCCATTTTCCCGGCCGGCCTTGCGATTCTCGAAGCGATCTTCGACGCCCTCGAGCTGCAACGCATGGACCACTGCGACGGCGCCCTGCGTGAAGGCGTGCTGTACGACCTGCTGGGCCGTCATCACCACGAAGACGTGCGCGAGCGCACCCTCACCTCGTTGATGGAGCGTTATCACGTCGACCAGGAACAGGCCGCCCGCGTGGAGCGCAAGGCGCTGCATGCGTTCGACCAGGTGGCCGCCGACTGGGACCTGGAAGACGGCGTCTGGCGCGAGCTGCTGGGCTGGGCCGCCAAGGTGCATGAGGTGGGCCTGGACATCGCCCACTACCATTACCACAAGCACGGCGCCTACCTGATCGAGCACTCGGACCTCGCCGGCTTTTCCCGGGAAGACCAGCAAATGCTTGCGCTGCTGGTGCGCGGCCATCGCCGTAACATTCCCAAGGACAAGTTCGCCGAGTTCGGCGACGACGGCATCAAGCTGATCCGCCTGTGTGCGCTGCTGCGCTTTGCGATCCTGTTCCACCACATCCGTGGCACCCAGGAAATGCCCCAGGTCACCCTGCGCGCCAACGGCGACAGCCTGGACGTGGTGTTCCCCGAAGGCTGGCTGGACGAGAACCAACTGACCCAGGCGGACTTCGCCCAGGAAGCCGAGTGGCTGACGCGGGTGGGGTTCAGCCTGAACCTGCGCTAAAGCACACCACAAAACAAATGTGGGAGGGGCTTGCTCCCTCCCACATTTTCAGACCCTATTGTCTGTTAGTTCACCGACAAAATCGGGCTACCCAGCTTCTCCAGCAACGTCGCCTGCGCACTGCGCGGGTTCTGGTTGCCGGTTGGCGTGTTGCGCACGTAGCGGCCGTCCGACTGCAGGCTCCAGCTGTGGGTGTTATCGGTGAGATAACTTTCCAGCTCCTTCTTGACCCGCATGATCAGCTTCTTGCCCTCTACCGGGAAGCAGGTCTCCACGCGCTTGTCGAGGTTGCGCTCCATCCAGTCGGCACTGGAGAGGAACATCTGCTCTTCACCGCCGTTGAGGAAGTAGAACACCCGCGTGTGCTCCAGGAAGCGGCCGATGATCGAGCGCACGTGGATGTTGTGCGACACCCCGACGATGCCCGGACGCAGGCAGCACATGCCGCGCACCACCAGATCGATGCGTACGCCGGACTGGCTGGCCTTGTACAGCGCGCGGATGATCTTCGGATCGGTCAGCGAGTTGAACTTGGCAATGATGTGCGCCGGTTTGCCGTCGAGGGCGAACTGGGTCTCGCGGGCAATCATGTCGAGCATGCCCTTCTTGAGCGTGAACGGCGCGTGCAGCAGCTTCTTCATGCGCAAGGTCTTGCCCATGCCGATCAACTGGCTGAACAACTTGCCGACGTCTTCACACAACGCGTCGTCGGAGGTCAGCAGGCTGTAGTCGGTGTAGAGCTTGGCGTTGCCGGCGTGGTAGTTGCCGGTACCCAAGTGCGCGTAACGCACGATCTCACCGGCCTCGCGGCGCAGGATCAGCATCATCTTGGCGTGGGTCTTGAAGCCGACCACGCCGTAGATCACCACCGCGCCGGCCGCCTGCAGGCGGCTGGCCAGTTGCAGGTTGGACTCTTCGTCAAAGCGCGCACGCAGCTCGATCACCGCCGTGACTTCCTTGCCGTTGCGCGCGGCGTCGACCAGGGCGTCGACGATTTCCGAGTTGGCGCCGGAACGGTAGAGGGTCTGGCGCACAGCCAGCACATGCGGGTCCTTGGCAGCCTGACGCAGCAGGTCGACCACTGGCGTGAACGACTCGAACGGGTGCAGCAGCAGGATGTCCTGCTTGCTCACCACGCTGAAAATGTTCTCGCTGTTTTGCAGCAGCTTGGGGATCTGCGGGGTGAACGGCGTGTATTGCAGCTCCGGGTGACTGTCCAGGCCGGTGATGCTGAACAGCCGCGTGAGGTTGACCGGGCCATTGACCTGGTACAGCTCGGACTCGGCGAGGTTGAACTGCTTGAGCAGGTAGTCCGACAGGTGTTTGGGGCAGGTGTCGGCCACTTCCAGGCGCACGGCATCGCCGTAGCGTCGCGAAAACAGCTCGCCACGCAGAGCGCGGGCCAGGTCTTCGACGTCTTCGGAATCCAGCGCCAGGTCGGCGTTACGGGTCAGGCGGAACTGGTAGCAGCCCTTGACCTTCATGCCCTGGAACAGGTCATCGGCGTGCGCGTGGATCATCGACGACAGGAATACATAATTGTCGCCAGCGCCCCCCACCTCTTCCGGTACCTTGATGATGCGTGGCAACAGGCGCGGCGCCGGGATGATCGCCAGGCCCGAGTCGCGGCCGAACGCATCGATGCCTTCCAGCTCGACGATGAAGTTGAGGCTCTTGTTCACCAGCAACGGGAACGGGTGCGTCGGGTCAAGGCCGATGGGGGTGATGATCGGCGAAATCTCGTCGCGGAAATAGCGACGCACCCAGGTCTTGATCTTGGTGGTCCACTGACGACGACGGATAAAGCGAACCTGATGCTTCTCCAGCTCCGGCAGCAGGATGTCGTTGAGGATTGCGTACTGGCGGTCCACATGGCCGTGCACCAGCTCGCTGATACGCGCCAGTGCCTGGTGCGGCTGCAGGCCGTCGGCGCCGGCCTGTTCACGGGCGAAGGTGATCTGCTTCTTGAGGCCGGCCACGCGGATCTCGAAGAACTCGTCCAGGTTGCTGGAGAAGATCAGCAGGAACTTGAGCCGCTCCAGCAGCGGGTAGGACTCATCCAGCGCCTGCTCCAGCACGCGGATGTTGAATTGCAGCTGTGACAGCTCGCGGTGGATGTACAGGCTGCTGTCATCCAGGTTGGTCACCGCGACCACCGGGGCCGGCGCAGGCACATCGGCGACCACGGCAGGCGGGGCCTGCTCAAGCTCCGGCGGGGTCTCGGCGACTTGTTCAACCACCGGGTGAGCGTCTTTTACGGCAACGTCGGTAAGTCCTTCGGTATTCATCGAGTGTTCCTGTGAGGGCTATTGTTGCTCTCTAAGCAATTGGGCTGCGCGGGCGGCAAAATAGGTCAGGATGCCATCGGCCCCGGCACGTTTAAAGGCAGTCAGGGATTCTAGGATTCCCCCTTCACTCAACCAGCCATTCTGTATTGCCGCCATGTGCATGGCGTATTCGCCGCTGACCTGATAGACAAAGGTCGGCACCTTGAATTCCTGTTTGACCCGGTAAAGGATGTCCAGGTACGGCATACCGGGCTTGACCATCACCATGTCGGCGCCTTCGGCCAGGTCGGCCGCCACTTCGTGCAGGGCCTCATGGCTGTTGGCCGGGTCCATCTGGTACGAGGCCTTGTCGGCCTTGCCCAGGTTCAGCGCCGAGCCCACCGCATCGCGGAACGGGCCGTAATAGGCGCTGGCGTACTTGGCCGAATAGGCCATGATCCGCACATTGACGTGGCCGGCCAGCTCCAGGGCTTCGCGGATCGCCTGGATGCGACCGTCCATCATGTCCGACGGCGCCACCACCTGGGCGCCTGCGGCGGCATGGGACAACGCCTGTTTGACCAGCGCATCGACGGTGATGTCGTTCTCGACATAACCGTCCTGATCCAGAATGCCGTCCTGGCCATGGGTGGTGAACGGGTCTAGCGCCACGTCGGTGATGATACCCAGTTGCGGGAAGCGCTCGCGCAGGGCGCGGGTAGCGCGCTGCGCAATGCCTTGCGGGTTCCAGGCTTCGGCGGCATCCAGAGACTTGAGCGCAGGCGGCGTCACGGGAAACAGCGCCAGCGCCGGGATCCCCAGTTCAACCCACTGCGCCGCTTCTTCAAGCAGCAGATCAAGGGTCAAGCGCTCCACACCCGGCATCGACGCCACCGCTTCCCGGCGATTTTCACCGTCGAGCACAAACACCGGCAGGATCAGGTCATTCGTCGTCAGCACATGTTCACGCACCAGGCGGCGAGAAAAATCATCACGACGATTGCGACGCAGACGAGTGGCGGGGAACAGGCGATTGGCAGGGGTAAAGCTCACGACAGACTCCTGAGCCCGCGTTTCACGGGCGAGCGTTGCAGTTATAAGCGGCCATTATGACGAAGGAATGACAGTTGTGCTTATCGGCGCGACCTGTAGGCACATTCGTCATTCACGTAGGAATTGTTCACTTCGTGACACATCTCGATACTTTCATGAATCTTCGTGAAGGCGTAGGCTGCGCGTTCATTTCGCCAGCACCCAGACCATGCTTCAACAATTTCTGCATGACTTCGGCTACTTTGCCCTCTTCCTCGGCACGTTCTTCGAAGGTGAGACCATTCTGGTACTCGCAGGCTTCCTGGCGTTCCGTGAATACATGGACATCAACCTGGTGGTGGTGGTGGCCTTTTTCGGCAGCTACGCCGGCGACCAGCTTTGGTATTACATGGGCCGCAAGCACGGCCGCAAATTGCTGGCGCGCAAGCCGCGCTGGCAATTGATGGGCGACAAGGCCCTGGAGCACATCCGCAAGCACCCGGATATCTGGGTGCTGAGCTTCCGCTTCGTCTACGGATTGCGCACGGTGATGCCCGTGGCAATCGGCCTGTCGGGGTACCCGCCGCTGCGCTATCTGGTCCTCAACGGCATTGGCGCTGCGATCTGGGCAGCAGCGTTGGGCGCAGCGGCCTATCACTTTGGCGCTGTGCTTGAAGGCATGCTGGGCAGCGTGAAGAAATACGAGCTGTGGGTGCTCGGCGCCCTGATCCTGCTGGGCTTTGTGCTGTGGCTGCGGCGCCGCTTCAAGAATGCGCGGATTGCCCGCGAAGAATGCGCCCAGGCCAGGGCCCGAGAGGCGGCCGACCCCGTTGCGGCCGAAACGCCTGTCGAGCAAACCGACCGCAAATAATGAACACCCCGCCGCCGTTGCGATCCATCTAGAGAGCGTTCCGTGCGGGGGGTGCCGGTTACCCGTCAATCGCCATCCCACGCCATCAACCAGGAGAAATGCCCATGAGCAAAAAAATTGCAGTGATCCTTTCCGGCTGCGGCGTGTACGACGGTGCAGAAATCCAGGAATGCGTGATCACCCTGCTGCGCCTGGATCAGCGCGGTGCTCAGGTCCAATGCTTTGCTCCGGATATGGCGCAGTTGCACGTGATCAATCACCTCACGGGCGAAGAGATGCCCGAGTCGCGCAATGTGCTGGTGGAGTCGGCGCGCATCGCCCGTGGTGAGGTCAAGGACATTGCTGAAGCCAGCGCCGCCGACTTTGACGCGCTGATCGTGCCGGGCGGGTTTGGCGCGGCGAAGAACCTGTCGAATTTCGCCGTGCAAGGTGCCGCTTGCAGTGTCAACCCGCAGGTACTGGCGCTGGCCGAAGCCTTTGCCGAAGCCGGCAAGCCAGTGGGCCTGATCTGCATCTCGCCAGCCCTGGCCGCGAAGATCTACGGCCCGGGCGTGACCTGCACCATCGGCAACTGCGCCGACACCGCCGCCGCCCTCGACAAGATGGGCGCCACGCATCAGGAATGCGCGGTGGAGGATATTGTCGAGGACTACGCGCGCAAGCTGGTGAGTACGCCGGCCTACATGCTGGGCAAGAACATCAGTGAGGTGGCTTCGGGCATCAATAAGTTGGTGGATCGCGTGCTGGAACTGACTCACGAGAACGACTGAGGGTCAGGACTGGCGCATCAATTGGGTCAGAATACGGTCCAGTGAGTTGGCGAACGCCTGTTTGTCCTTCTCGCCATGGGGCGGCGGCCCGCCACCCATCTGACCTTGTTCACGCAGGTCGGTGAACAGGTTGCGCACCGCCAGCCGTTCGCTCATGTTGGCCGGGCTGAATTCCTTGCCACGCGGGTCAAGGGCGGTGACGCCCTTTTTCACCAGGCGATCGGCCAGAGGCACATCGCTGCAAATCACCAACTCGCCGGGCGCGGCGTGTTCCACCAGGTAATCGTCCGCCGCATCCGGCCCGCTGGGCACCACGATCAGCTTCACGCAGGCAAAGCCTGGCTTGATCTGACTCTGCCCGGCTACCAGAACCACTTCGAACCGGCGCTTGAGGGCGAACTTCACCACCTGATCCTTGGCCGCCCGAGGGCAGGCGTCGGCATCGATCCATACGCGCATACAGCATCTCCACACATGCAATTGTGGGAGCAAGCCCCCTCTTATCAAACACAAAATAGCGTGCTGATTTCAAACCCTGAAATTTCAGGCAGCCACAAAGGCTCCAGTTTGCTGCGCGACAGCGCTAAGCCGAAGACCCGGCGGAGCCTCCCACATTTTTTACCGGCTGCGGCGGTACAACACCACAATCGCCAGGATAGCCACCGCCTGCGCGCTTAACGAATACGCGTCGGCGTGAATCCCCAGCCAGTCGAACTCAAAGAACGCCACCGGCCGTGTGCCAAAGACACCGGCCTCCTGCAGGGCCTTGACGCCATGCCCGGCGAACACCACCGACAGCGCGCACAGCAGCGCTGCGTTGATGCCGAAGAACAGTGCCAGCGGCAACCTCGCCGAGCCGCGCAGAATCACCCAGGCCAGGCCCACCAACAACACCAGCGCCGTGGCGCCACCGGCCAGTACCGCGTTGTGCCCGGCCGGGCCGGCTTGCAGCCACAGGGTTTCGTAGAACAGGATCACCTCGAACAGCTCGCGGTACACCGAGAAGAACGCCAGCAGCGCAAAGCCGAACCGCCCGCCGCCGCCCACCAGGCTGCTCTTGATGTAATCTTGCCAGGCCGCCGCATGACGGCGGTTGTGCATCCACACGCCAAGCCACAGCACCATCACGCTGGCGAACAGCGCCGTGCAGCCTTCGAGCAGTTCGCGCTGGGCACCGCTGACGTCGATCACGTACGCCGCCAATGCCCAGGTCGCGAGGCCGGCCACCAGCGCCAGGCCCCAGCCCACATTGACACTGCGCACCGCCGATTGCTGGCCGGTATTGCGCAGGAACGCAAGGATCGCCGCCAGCACCAGAATCGCCTCCAGGCCTTCGCGCAGCAGAATCAACAGGCCGGAGATATAGCTCAGCGACCAGCTCAAGCCGTCGCTGCCGAGCAGGTCGGCGGACTCGCCGAGCTTGCCCTTGGCCACGTCCAGGCGCTGCTGCACCTGTTCCAGCGGCAGGCCGTCCTGCAGCGACTGCCGATAGGCCATCAGGGCTTTCTCGGTGTCCTTGCGCACGTTGGCGTCGACGTTGTCCAGCGAGCTTTCCACCAGCTCGAAGCCTTCCAGGTAGGCCGCAACGGATAAGTCGTAGGCCTGCTCGTGGTCACCGCTACGGAACGCGGCGATGCTTTTGTCCAGCGTGGTGGCGGTGTATTCAAGCAATTGCGCGGGGCCGCGCGTGACCTGCGGTGGCTGCGCACGCTGGGCGCGGAAGGTCGCGGCGGCGGCCGGGCCGCTGGTGGTCAGCACCTCATTGGGGGTCTGGCGGGCCAGGTCAGCGAGGTTGAAGGGCTGCCCGCTCCTGGCCGCGGCCGGGTCGGCGGTGAAGCCCGCAAGGTAGGTGGCCAGGTCCCAACGCTGACGGTCGTCCAACTGATCGGCGAACGATGGCATATCGCTGCCTTCGATGCCCAGGCCAAGGGTATTGTAGATCGCGTAGAGGCTCAGGCGGTCGAAACGCGCCGCGTCGCGCAGGTCACCAGGCGCAGGCTCCATGCCCAGCGCGGCCGGGCCGTCTCCGGCGCCGGTGGCGCCATGGCACACCGAGCAATGCTGAGCGTAGAGCGGCGCACCGCGCGCCGGGTCCGGCGTAATGGCCGGTGCCTGGCTGACTTCATAGGCCACCGCCAGCCTGGCGCCCAATTGCCGGGCCTGGCGGGCCACTGTGGCGGCGTCCGCACGGGCGCTGACAGCGGCCAGCAACTGATCGACGCCTGTAACCAATTCGGCGCGTTCAGGCTTTTCCGGCAACTGCGCGACCAGCCCCTGCAATGCGCCGATAGACTCCACTTGCTCGCGGTAGTGCGATGGATCCACCACCTCGCCCGCCGCCACGGTCGGTGGGTAGTCGGCGCTAACGTAGTCCAGCAGATGCAAGGCTTGTGGGGCACCTTCGGCGGTGGCGGCCAGCAGATTGAGGCTGCACGACATCAACCCCGGCAACAGCAGCCAGGCGAGAAAACGGAAGGGGGCGGTCATGAATGAATCTCAGGGGGAAATACGAAGTAACACTATTGTTCAGCTTTAACCGATTGGACTCAAGCTTATTTGACACCGCCACACACCACTGTGGGGGGACTTGCTCCCTCCCACAGGTTGATCTGTGTTCAGTGCACGTTATGCCGTGGCGCGGTGCAGGCTGGCGAGGAAACCTGCTGCCCCCACGAACAACCCGGCGAACGTGCGGTTCACGCGCTTCTGCTGCGTGGGCGTGCGCAACAGGCGCAGGACTTTGGAGGCCAGCCCGGTGTAACCGGCCATCACGATCATGTCGACGCTGATCATGGTCGCGCCGATGATCAGGTACTGGATCGCCAGCGGCGCCTGCGGATTCACGAACTGCGGCAACACCGCCAGCATGAACACCAAGGCCTTGGGGTTGCTGGCATTGACCAGGAAACCGCGAAACATCATGGCCATCGGCTTGCCGATCTGGCGCGGAGTGGCGTCATCGGTGAGGTCCATGGGCAAGGCGCGCCATTGCTTGATGGCCAGGTACACGAGATACGCCACGCCAAACCATTTGATCGCATAGAACGCGGTGGACGACGTCGCCAGAATGGCACCCAGCCCCCCCGCCACCACGGCAATCTGCATCGCCAGGCCCAGTTGCAGGCCAATGGCGTTCCAGTAGCCACGCGCAAAACCGTATTGCAGGCCGCTGGACATCGAGGCGATAGCGCCCGCGCCAGGGGACAGGGAGATGATCCAACTGGCGAGGAAAAACGCCAGCCATGTGTCGAGTGCCATTGCACACCTCAAGGGGGAGTTTGCTGTTGTGCCCTAAGCTAACGCCGCCGAATGAAGGCTGGCTATCAGTTTTTTACAGCGGCGAGATATTGCCGGGCCAGCGCCGCACCGAACGCTGGAAGAACAGGCTGTTGGGCACCTGCACAATGGCACTGTTGGTGCCGGCCTCTTCCACTTCGATCAACGTGGTGTAAAGCAGGTTGATCGCGACCACGCGCCCCTTAACGCCGGGCTTGTCGACGGTGTCCACCAGTTCGACGATGTCACCCAGGCGAAACGGCCCGACGGTAAAGATCAAAATCGCGCACAGCAGGTTGGACAACACCGACCACATGGCGAAGAACGCCACCGCCGCCACCGCCACGAACCCTGACAACGCCGTCCACAACACCGTGGCGGAAACGCCCAGGCGGCCCAGCACGAAGATCAACGCACTGCCCATGATCAGCCAGCGCAGCCCACCGCGCAGGGGCATCAGCAACTGGGGCGGGAACGGGTAGCGCTCACCCAAGCGAGTCAGGCCCTTGGCAACGAAGCGCTGGGCAAAATAGCCGGCCAGCAGAATGAGCAGGATCTGCACACCGATCCAGATCGGCGCCACCCATTGCGCCGGCAGTGGCAGTTGCAGCGCTTCCATCAGGACAGCGCCTCCAGCTCCGCTTGCAGGGATTCCAGCAGTTCGAGGGCTTCCATCCAGGTTTCCTCCAACTGGCCTTCACGCACCTTGAGTCTGGCCTGCTCGGCCAGCAGGTCGCGCAACTCATCCTTGCGTGCGGCCTCGTACACGGCGCTGTCACCCAGGCTGGCTTCGATGCTGGCCAGGCGCTCGTGCACCTTGCCCAACTCAGCTTCCAGCTTGTCGGCTTCGCGCTTGTGCGGCGCCAACTGCTGGCGCAAGGCGGCAGCGGCCTGGCGCTGGGCCTTCTTGTCGGTCTTGTCCGGGTTGACTGGCGTGTTGCTGGCCGGCGCGTTGCGCAGACGGTAATCGGTCAGCCAGCGTGCGTAGTCATCCAGGTCGCCATCGAACTCTTCGACTTTGCCGTCAGCCACCAGCAGGAAGTTGTCGGTGGTGCTCTTGAGCAAGTGACGATCGTGAGACACCACCAGAACCGCGCCGCTGAACTCCTGCAAGGCCATGGTCAACGCCAGGCGCATTTCCAGGTCCAGGTGGTTGGTTGGTTCGTCGAGCAGCAGCAGGTTCGGCCGGTCCCAGGCGATCAAAGCCAGGGCCAGGCGGGCCTTTTCGCCGCCGGAAAAGTTCAGCACCGGTTCATCGATGCGCGCGCCACGGAAGTCGAAACCGCCGAGGAAATCGCGCAGGACCTGTTCACGTTCGGTCGGCGCCAGCCGCTGCAGGTGCAGCAACGGGCTGGCCTTGGAATCGAGCGAGTCGAGCTGGTGCTGGGCGAAGTAGCCCACCACAGTGTTTTCGCCGCGGGTGAGGCGGCCGGCCAGCGGCGAAAGCTCACCGGACAGGTTCTTGATCAGCGTCGACTTGCCCGCGCCGTTGGGGCCGAGCAAACCAATGCGCGCGCCCGGCGTAAGCTGCAGCCGGACCTTCTCCAGGATGGTCTTGTCGCCGTAACCCAGGCGCGCATCCGAGAGGTCCAGCAACGGGCTGGAGATTTTCACCGACTCGCGGAACACGAAGTCGAACGGCGAATCCACGTGGGCCGCCGACAGTTCTTCCATGCGCTCCAGGGCCTTGATGCGGCTCTGTGCCTGGCGCGCCTTGGTGGCCTGGGCCTTGAACCTTGCGATGTAGCTTTCCATGTGCGCCCGCTGCGCCTGTTGTTTCTCGAACGCCTGTTGCTGCTGGGCCAGGCGTTCGGCGCGCGCGCGCTCGAAGGCGGTGTAGCCGCCACGGTAGAGGGTGATTTTCTTCTGTTCGACGTGGGCGATGTTGTCGACCACGGCGTCAAGGAAATCCCGGTCGTGGGAAATCAGCAGCAAGGTGCCCTGGTAGTTCTTGAGGAAGTCTTCCAGCCACAGGATCGCATCGAGGTCTAGGTGGTTGGTCGGCTCATCGAGCAGCAGCAGGTCGGAGGGGCACATCAGCGCCTGGGCCAGGTTGAGGCGCATGCGCCAGCCGCCGGAGAAGTCGGCGACCGGGCGGTCCATCTGTTCGTTGGCAAACCCCAGGCCGGCGAGCATTTTGCGCGCGCGGGCGTCGGCGGTGTAGCCATCGGCGCTGTCCAGCTCGGCGTGCAGGCGGGCCTGGGCGGCGCCGTCCTGGGCTTTCTCGGCCTCGGCGAGGTCGTGTTGCACCTGACGCAGACGCAGGTCGCCATCGAGCACGTAGTCGATCGCGATGCGGTCCAGGGTGTCGATCTCCTGGCGCATATGGGCGATGCGCCAGTCGGCCGGCAGCAGGCAGTCTCCGGAATCCGGGGTCAGCTCACCGAGCAACAAGGCGAACAACGTGGATTTTCCGGCGCCATTGGCACCGATCAGGCCGGCTTTGTGACCGGCGTGCAGGGTCAGCTCGGCATCTTCAAGAAGACGTTGCGGGCCACGCTGTAATGTTAGGCTTTGAAGTCGGATCATAATGGCGGCGGAGTCTACCAGCTTCGTTGGCCGCTGGCTTGGGTGTGAATATGTGCGCTGACCTGTGGAGCTTTGCCCTATCGACCTACGCCCGTCCCGGCGTCGAAGCCGCGTGCCTGCGCTTGCAGGAAACTGGCGCGGATGTGTGCCTCTTACTGTGTGGCGCCTGGCTGGAGGCGCGGGGCGTAGCGCCGAAGGCCGAACGTCTGGAGGCGTTGCAGCAGCTTGCTCGTCCGTGGCGCGAACAGGTTGTCGAGCCGTTGCGAGCGCTACGCGTGCAATGGCGTGAATTGGCGCAGCAGGAGGGTCAACTGGAGCCGTTACGCACGGCGGTCAAGGCGCTGGAACTGGAAGCGGAACGGGCGCTGTTGACTCGCCTGGAACAACTGGCGCAGGGCTGGCCGCAGGATGAGGCGAAGGGTCACTACGGATGGCTTGAAGGCCTGGCGACCGAAGTCGCCAACCTTGACCACAACGCGCTCCAGCAACTGCGCGTCGTGGTTGCCAGCACTTAGGAAGCGCTGGTTGGCGTGGTGCCTGGTGCTGCCGGTGCAGAGGTGCTGCTGGCCGGTGCGGTTGGAGCGGTGGATGCTGTCGAAGTAGCGGTCGATGCAGCAGGCTTGGCCGGTGCTGGTTTTGCAGCAGCAGGTTTGGCAGCTGGCTTGGCGGCCGGTTTTGCAGCAGCTGGTTTAGCAACTGGCTTGGCGGCCGGTTTCGCAGCGGCTGTTTTAGCAACTGGCTTGGCAGCTGGTTTTGCAGTAGCTGTTTTAGCAACCGGCTTGGCAGCTGGTTTTGCAGCAGCTGTTTTAGCAACCGGCTTGGCAGCAGGTTTTGCAGCAGCTGTTTTAGCAACCGGCTTGGCAGCTGGTTTTGCAGCAGCTGTTTTGGCAACTGGCTTGGCGGCCGGTTTTGCAGCAGCTGTTTTGGCAACTGGCTTGGCAGCTGGTTTCGCAGCGGCTGTTTTAGCAACTGGCTTGGCAGCTGGTTTTGCAGCAGCTGTTTTAGCAACCGGCTTGGCAGCTGGTTTCGCAGCGGCTGTTTTAGCAACTGGCTTGGCAGCTGGTTTTGCAGCGGCTGTTTTAGCAACTGGCTTGGCAGCGGCTTTAGCCGGAGCCTTCGCTGCAGCGGCCTTGCTCGCAGGCTTTTTAGCCGTGCTTGCCGCGACCGCTTTGGCTGGCGTACGCGCGCCCAGGGCCTTGGCGACGGCCTCTTTCACACGACCAACGCCCTGGGCCAGCTTCAGGCTTTCCTGAGCGTCTTTTTTCAGTTGGGCAATATAAGTGCGGGTCTCAGACTGGCGATCTTTGAGAGCGTCCAGCAAGTCTTCGAGTTCTTTGACTGCGTCTTTGGCCTTGGCTTGTGCCTTGGACTTGCCTGCAGTGGCGGCGTCTTGCAGTTTGGTGCGGGATTTGTGCAGCTTTTCCTGCGCTTTGCCGCGTTGTTTTTCCAGTTTGGCGAGCAGTTTTTCTGCATCGGCCAAGGCCTGGGCACAAGCGCTTTCCAGATGTTCGAGCAGGCTGCCCGACAGTTGTTGGAGCAAATGCAACGGGGTATTAACAGGCTTCTGTTTGGCCGACATGGTTTACCTCCTGACTGACGTGGGTGCGGCTCATACTAGCCCTCTGCTCTTACCGCCGCTAGCGCATGTTGACAGTATCGATTGACTTGCGTTGCGCCCTGCGAAAATTCTTATCGGCCTGACCGGAATCCACGACACTTTTTACCCTTCCACACTGGCATAATCCGTCGCACTTTCGGCGGGAGCATGCCCATGTCGCGTTACCTTTTTCTTGTGCTTGGCTTGAGTGTTTGCGTCGCTGACGCGAGCGAACAATCGCCGTCCAGCGCGGCTACCCAAGACCAGCATGACCTCGCGTACAGCCTGGGCGCCAGTCTTGGTGAACGGCTGCGCCAGGAAGTCCCCGACCTGCAGATCCAGGCCCTGATCGACGGACTCAAACAAGCCTATCAAGGCAAGCCGTTGGCGCTGGACAGCGCGCGTATCGAAAAACTGCTTGCCCAGCACGAGGCACAGACTGAGGCCGATGCACAGGCGCCCCAAAGTGAAAAGGCACTGGCCGCCGAGCAACACTTTCTCGCCAAGGAAAAAGCCGCGCCCGGTGTGCGCGAATTGGCCGATGGAATCCTGCTCACGGAGCTGACGCCGGGTAACGGCAACAAGCCGGCAGCCAGTGATCAGGTTCAAGTCAAATACGTGGGTCGGTTGCCGGACGGCACGGTGTTCGATCAGAGCACGCAACCGCAGTGGTTTCGCCTGGACAGCGTGATCAGCGGCTGGCGCAGTGCGTTGCAGCAGATGCCGGTGGGCGCAAAATGGCGCCTGGTGATTCCATCGGCACAGGCCTATGGCGCAGACGGCGCGGGGGAGTTGATCCCGTCCTACACACCGCTGGTGTTTGAGATCGAATTGCTGGGCACGCGTCATTGAGCCAAAAAAAACGGTGCGACATGCGCACCGTTTTTTGTACCGCCAAGGGTCAGGCCTGGGTAACAGCCTCGTCCTTGTGAGCGTTGTGCAGCACTTCGATCAGGCAATCTTCCAGTTCGAAACGCTCATGCAACAATGCACCCAACTCTTTGAATTTTTCAGCAACACATTTGCCCGCATCACACAGGTCGTTGAAGGCAACGAGCTTCTCAGTGATCGCGTCGAGGCGAGGATAAAGCGTATCTGCCAACTCCAACCCACGCTCATCACCGAAGGCTTCTGCTTCCTTGGTCAACTGATCGTAGACGCCGAAATGGCCGGCTGACACGTAGTCCATCAGCACACCGCAGAAGTCCTGCAGCAATTCGCCGTTTTCGGCCAGCGCTTCGGGCTTGGCGCCTAGCGCATCGAAGGACCGAATCAGTTCGTGACGTGCCTTCAACCAGCTGTCTATCAGCTTGTGCACCCCACCCCAGCGTTCCTGGGCATTCCGGCAACTTTCCAACATGATGATCTCTCTTCCCTAGGGGATGCGTTCGCCTTGTGCCGCGCAACACTCAACGGTGAAGCGCCAGCCGCACGAAGCTGCAACTGACAATCGGTTTCAATGACGCGTGCGGGCCAGATTATGCCCGCATGACTATGGCTTCAAGGTACGCAGGACAGAAAGTTCATACAAGCGTTTAATCCCGTCCTACGAATAGCCTTGCACAGTCATTGCCTCGCAACGGCCGCTCGGCGACCGGACAACAGCGGTGAAAACTGCAGGATGCCCAATATCAGCATCGCTACGAAAAACAACAGGCTCCACTCTGGAAGGCTCAGGTCAAACAGTGTCCAGTTGATCTCGACGCAATCGGCGGTGCCCCTGAACGTCAGTTGCAGCGCCTGCCATGGCGACAGGTTTTCAATCATGTATTGCAGGTTCGGCCAGCAGTCGCCTGTCTGCTCCGGAGCGGCATTCTGCAACAGCACTTGGCGCGCGGCCGTAACGGCACCGAGTAATGCGCAGCCCATACTCGCCAGACCGTAAAAGTAGCTGGCCGAACGTTTTGGATTATGGAGGGCGGCGAGAAGATTGATCAGCACGAAGGTGGCAATCAGGATGCGTTGCACTTGGCACAGGAAACAAGGCCGTAACAACGCACCGTACTCAAGATAAAAAGACGCACCCAACGTCAGCGCACCGGCCACGAAGGCCAGAAGAAACAAGGAGCGTGAAGGGGCCAAAGACATTGTTATCCGTACCGCAAGAGATAGGTCGTTACGGTAGAGGAAAGTCCTGCCGCCTTTCAATACGCGCAGGGGCAGACAATTCCGCGAGAACACAGGGATATGCCGTCAGACCCTGGATGACTTCAAGAAGCTGTCGGTAGGAATTTACTACGCGGCGACCTGAACCAGGTGTTACGCGGTAATTGATGGGTTGACCCTCAGAATCGTCCGAGCCAACCCACATCACTTTTCCTACTTCAAACCCGTGCGGGGACCGGCAAGGGAGACGCCAGAAGCCGGCTGTCCAACAAGCCCAGGCCTTCCTGAAACAACTGGTTGCTGCGCTCGGTATCGCCCAATTGAGCCAACAGGCGTGCCAGTTCAGCACAGGCCTCAGGATTGCGCTGCACCCGCAGGCTGCTTTCCAGGTAGTCACGCGCCTTGCCCCACAGACTATTCTGCAGGCACAGGCGGCCCAGAGTCAGCAACAGGCTGGCATCGCCAGGGTGGTCCTTGAGCCAGCCTTCGGCAAATTTCAGCTGCCGCGCCGGATCGCTGCCGCGCAGCAAACCGTAGAGTCGGATCAGGTGACTGTCGTAGCCGCGCTTGATAGCACCGCGCAGGGCTTCCTCGGCTTGCGCATCCGCCCCCAATTGGCGCAGTTGCTCAGCGTAGGCCAGTACCAGTTGCGGCTCCTGACGCTGTGCGGATGTCAGCTGCTGCCAAGCCCGCTCCAGCGACTGCAACCCCGCTTCGCCCTGTTCTTCGCGCTGTACGGCCAGACCGAGATTTTCACCCCAGGCGCGGCGCTCCAGTTCAGCCAGCTCGGCGGCAGGCAGCACCTTGTCCTTGCGCAACTCGGGCAGCAATCGGATCACCGACGACCAATCGCCACGCTGCTGATGCAGACGTTGCAACTGGCGCAGCACCTGCGCGTTATGAGGATGACGTGCATGCATGGCCTGCAGGGTGGTCAACGCGCCGTCGGTATCGCCGCGATCCATCTGCAACTGTGCATGACTCAAGGCGACCGCCAGTTCGGCCTGGGGCTGACGCTCCAGCGCGCGCTCCAACAGGCTGTCGCACTCCTCGTAACGCCCTTGCTCGTTGGCGGCGCGGGCGGCGCCGAGGTAGTAAAGCAAAGGCTGACGCTCCGCCTCGGCAGCGCGGTGCAGATGGCGCTCGGCGCTGGCCCAACGGCCTTCGGCGAGGTCCATCTGGCCTTGTTCGATTGCGATCTGCACGCGACGGCTGCGATTGCGCCGCG
Organism: Pseudomonas sp. PvP025; assembly: GCF_017832155.1. Classification (NCBI taxonomy): domain Bacteria; kingdom Pseudomonadati; phylum Pseudomonadota; class Gammaproteobacteria; order Pseudomonadales; family Pseudomonadaceae; genus Pseudomonas; species Pseudomonas sp. PvP025. The sequence continues at coordinate 3,789,170 of NZ_JAFIBJ010000001.1, forward strand.
ACCACGGGTTGACCACACCACCGGAGGTCATCACCAGACTCAGCAATACCCGCAGCAGGTAGATCACCAGGCCGATCACAAAGATCGCGACCAGCGTCGCCCAAAGGCTCGACTCATAATGCAGCAGGTGCGGATAGGTAATCAGCACGTAGCCGGTGTGTTTCGAAATGCCCACAGCCAGAGTCAGAGCAATGACAATCGCCAGCACCAGGATCACATAGAAACGCTTCATCGGCTCTACTCCTGGGTCGTCGGCTTGCTTGCCGACGCCTTGGCCTCATCGGCAGACAAATGACGACGCTCGAGGTAGGCCTGCACAGCAGCCAGGCTCGCGGCGAGGTCCGGCGTCACCACCGAAACGGCCTTGGGCTCAAGCTCGGCGATACGTGCCAGCATGGCCTTGCTCTGCGGATTGTCCTGATTGAAGTTGTCCTGCAACACGCTGCGCGCCTCGCCCAGCGAGCGGCTGTACACCGCCGATTCGCCATTGAGCGCCGCCCACTGCGCCTGCTCCAGGGCCAGGCTGAGGGCCAGGCGCACCTGATTCAGGCCCTGGCCTGCCAGCAATGGGCGAATCGTGTCGTCAGGGTTGAAGTTGATGCGGAAGTAACGGGAAATCTGTTCCCACCACTGGCTCAGGCGGTTTTGCGTATCGTCGGTAGGGCGCCCCTGGGACGCGGGCTCGGTGAGTGAATACTCCGGCGCGATAGCCGACAGTTGCACCACCTGATCACGCAGTGCCGCCAATTGCAGGTACAACCCGGTGCGGTCCGGCTGCTCGGTGCTGCGCAGCGCCGCCAGGCTCTTGGCCAACTGTTCACGGGCGGCGTAAGCGCCAGGATCGCTCTGTTCGCGAAGGATCTCGTCGGCACCCTGGACCAGCGACTGGGCACTGTTGATGTCCTGCAGGGCAGACAGGCGCAGGCTCGCCAGGCGGATCAGGTGCTCGGCCTCAGCCAGACGCCAATCCTTGCGGCTGGCGCCCAGCACGGTTTCCAGGCGCTGGTTCAGTCGCTGCTGGTCACCCTGCAATTGGGCAACCAGGCGCCGACGCTCTTCCAGTTCATCCGCAGCCGGCAGTTGCGCCAGACGCGCGGCCAGTTGCTGCTGGCTCTGCTTGAGGCTCTGGGACTGGTCGTCGAGGGTCTGCACCTGGCCCAGCTGTTGCTGGCTGCTGGCTTGCAGCGCACGCACCTGCCACACCCCCCAACCGCCAACGGCAACGCCTGCGGCGCCGAGCAGCAAGGCGACGATTGCCAGGCCATTACCACGGCGTGGCGCGGTAACCGGTGTCTCGACCGGCGCATCGAGCGCGGGCTGAGTCTCATCTTTAGGCAAGGCTGTTTCGCTCACGTATCCGTCCTTTGCGTATCAGAGAGTGGGAACGGGATAACTCCGTAACGCCACTAACAAAGCCGCGGCACTCGCACCGCGACAATCCACAACTTTTTCTGCGCCGGCAGCCTGCGCCATCTCACAGACTCGCGGGCTGGGCACGAACAATGGCAACTGTGCCACCAGCGGCCAATCGGCGCCCGCCAGGGCCTGCAGGTGTGTAAAACCCTGCCCACTGCTGACCACCAGCCCGTTCAAGCGTTCCAACTGGATGCGTTGTACCAGCACCCGCGAATCATAGGTCGGAAGAAAACGCCGATACAATTCCAGATAGTCGACACTAGCACCTCTGGCGCGCAAACACTGCGCAAGCAACTCCCGTCCGCCTTCGCCGCGCAGGATCAGCACCCTTGCACCGGGACGTGAGACGGCCTCCTGCAGAGCGGGCAATGCGAGCAACGCCTCGCTGTCATCGCCGGTTTGCGGGCAGTGAACCTTGAGGCCCTGATCGGCCAATACCTGCGCCGTCGCGGCCCCCACGCTGAACCACGGCACTTGCCGCCAATGGGGTTGCATCTGTTGCAGGGCCGCGCGGGCGGCCGGCTTGCTCACCACGATGACTGCGCAATAGCGGCCCAGGTCACGGAACACCGCCTGCTGCTCGGGGGTGACGGGCAACGGTTCGATGTCCAGCAAGGGCAGGCTGCTGCTGAAAATACCGGCGTCGGCCAGCGACGCCGCCAGGGCCGTCGACTCCTCGGCCGGCCGCGTCAGCAGCACCCGCCAGCCGCTCACTGCGGTCCGGCCTCGCCGTAAACTTTTTGCAGAATGGCGCCGGCACCTTTTTCCAGCAATGCTTCGGCCACCTGGATGCCCAGCGCCGTCGCTTCACGCTGTGGCCCGCGCGTCTCGGCGGTGAGCAGCAAACCACCGTCCGGGTCGCCAACCAGCCCGCGCAGCCACAGGTTTTCGCCCTCAAGCACCGCGTAGCAGGCAATGGGCACCTGGCAGCCGCCGTTGAGGTGTTTGTTCAGGGCGCGCTCGGCGGTGACCCGCACCTCGGTGTCCTGGTGATCCAGCGGCTTGAGCAGCGCGTGGATTTCACTGTCGACGGTGCGGCATTCGATGCCTACCGCGCCCTGCCCGCCGGCGGGCAAGCTGTCTTCGACGCTGATCGCCGAGGTGATACGGTCTTCGAAGCCCAGGCGGATCAAACCGGCGGCGGCCAGAATGATCGCGTCATATTCACCGGCATCCAGCTTGGCCAGGCGGGTGTTGACGTTGCCCCGCAGAAAGCGGATTTTCAGGTCCGGACGACGCGTGAGCAACTGGGCCTGACGGCGCAGGCTCGACGTGCCGACGATGCTGCCAAGGGGCAGCTCATCCAAGGATGCGTAAGTATTGGAGACAAAGGCATCACGCGGGTCTTCACGCTCGCAGATACAAAAAAGGCCCAGGCCTTCAGGGAAGTCCATGGGCACATCTTTCATCGAGTGCACGGCGATGTCGGCGTGGTTTTCCAGCAGTGCGGTTTCCAGTTCCTTGACGAACAGACCCTTGCCGCCAATCTTGGACAGTGGCGAGTCGAGCAGCTTGTCGCCGCGACTGACCATGGGCACCAGACTCACCTTGAGGCCCGGATGGGCCAGCTCAAGACGGGCCTTGACGTATTCGGCCTGCCACAAGGCCAAGGCACTTTTACGGGTGGCGATGCGGATTTCGCGAAGAGACATTGAACGATCCGTACTGGGTAGATACGGCAGATAATAACAGCTCAGGCCAGTGCGCCTTGACTTGAATCAGCACGGGCAGCACCCCATCCGTGGGGCTAAAGCTGCTGCATCATCTTGCGCACGCCGGCGACATGGCGCCGACTCACGATCAACGCATCGCCATTGAGCCCTTTGAGAAATAACTGAAAGTGTCCCAGCGGCGTGCGCTGCAAACGTTCGATACGCTCACGGGCCACCAGCGCATTGCGATGGATGCGCACGAAGCGCTCGCCAAACTCATCCTCAAGCGCCTTGAGCGGCTCGTCGAGCAACACTTCGCCGGCCTCGTGACGCAAGGTCACGTACTTGTGATCAGCAATAAAATAGACCACCTGATCCAGTGGGATAAGCTCGATGCCTTTGCGGGTACGCGCGCTGATATGGCTGCGCGGCCCGTTACCGCTTTGGGCAGCAGGCTGAGTCAGGGCGGCCAGTTGCAGGCGGTTCGGGCGCTCGGCTTTTTTCAGGGCCTTGAGCAGACCTTCGCCGGCCACCGGTTTGGTCAGAAAGCTCACACCGCTGTCTTCCAGGGTCTGCGCAGAAAATTCTTCCTCTGCCGCACACAGCACCACCGCCGGGGGGGATTCGCGCTCGCTCAGGCGGGCTGCGACTTGCAGGCCATCGAGGCCCGGCATGCGAATATCGAGCAGCACTACGTCGGGCTTGAGGCTGTCGATCAGCGTCAACGCCTCTTCGCCGGTGGTGGCACTCGGTTCCAGGACTGTATAACCCTCGAGCTCTTTGACCAGACGGCTCAGACGCTCGCGGGCTTGGGGTTCGTCATCAACGATCAGGACATTCATATTGCGCTGGATTCCTGCGTGAGTCTCGCACAAGGATAGCGTAGACAGGTGCGGTGACTTGCGTCACAGCGATCCACGCTAAGACTGGTACGAACGGCAAAAAGTGCCCCGGCAGCGGCACCCATGTTTACCCGGACCTGTTCATTAGCGCCCAGGACCTGCTGCCTCCGGGCATCTTCGTAGGGTTTGCTGATACACAATCCGAATACCCCCTTTTTCAATGGACAGTCAGCCTCTGACCGCATTACCCGACTTTGGTGCGTTCATACACTGTCAGTCCAACTGTAGACGCTCGCCAGAACGATATTGCTCAATCGTCAAATATCGTATCAATAAGCCCGCGCTTGCAGTCTCGTCTCGGACGCGGCCGGCGGCAAGGCGCTTGGCCACCTCTGGCACAAATAAATTGCCGATCACCCGCAGCAGCGCCTCCAAGGGCAACCCTGTTATTATCGGCGCCACATTCCACGCCTCTTTCAAGCAGACCACGAGCGAATCCATGAGCACCGACAAGACCAACCAGTCCTGGGGCGGCCGCTTCAGTGAACCCGTCGACGCCTTCGTCGCCCGCTTCACCGCCTCCGTTAATTTCGACCAGCGCCTGTACCGCCACGACATCATGGGCTCCATCGCCCACGCCACGATGCTGGCCAAGGTCGGCGTGCTGACCGATGCCGAGCGCGACAGCATCATCGACGGTCTGACCACCATTGGCGGTGAGATCGAAGCCGGCACGTTCGACTGGCGCGTCGATCTGGAAGACGTGCACATGAATATCGAGGCGCGCCTTACGGACCGCATCGGCGTAACCGGCAAGAAGCTGCACACCGGTCGCAGCCGTAACGACCAGGTGGCCACCGATATCCGCCTGTGGCTGCGCGATGAAATCGACCTGATCCTGGCCGAAATCACACGCCTGCAAAAGGGTTTGCTGGAGCAGGCCGAGCGTGAGTCGGACACCATCATGCCAGGGTTCACCCACCTGCAGACCGCGCAGCCAGTGACTTTCGGCCATCATTTGCTGGCCTGGTTCGAAATGCTCAGCCGCGACTACGAGCGCCTGGTGGACTGCCGCAAGCGCGCCAACCGCATGCCCCTGGGCAGCGCCGCACTGGCCGGCACCACGTACCCGATCGACCGCGAATACACCGCGCAACTCCTTGGCTTTGATGCCGTGGGCGGCAACTCCCTGGACGGCGTGTCGGACCGTGACTTCGCCATCGAATTCTGCGCTGCCGCCAGCATCGCCATGATGCACCTGTCGCGGTTCTCCGAAGAGCTGGTGCTGTGGACCAGCGCGCAATTCCAGTTCATCGATCTGCCGGACCGCTTCTGCACCGGCAGCTCGATCATGCCGCAAAAGAAAAACCCCGACGTGCCCGAGCTGGTTCGCGGTAAGAGCGGCCGCGTATTCGGCGCGCTGATGGGCCTGCTGACCCTGATGAAAGGCCAGCCGCTGGCCTACAACAAGGACAACCAGGAAGACAAGGAACCGCTGTTCGACGCCGCCGACACTCTGCGCGACTCGCTGCGCGCGTTCGCCGACATGATCCCGGCGATCAAGCCCAAACACGCGATCATGCGTGAAGCGGCCTTGCGTGGTTTCTCCACCGCGACAGACCTGGCCGACTACCTGGTGCGCCGTGGCCTGCCGTTCCGCGACTGCCACGAAATCGTCGGGCATGCGGTGAAGTACGGCGTGGACAGCGGCAAGGACCTGGCAGAAATGAGCCTGGAAGAACTGCGCCAGTTCAGCGACCAGATCGAGCAGGACGTGTTCGCTGTACTGACCCTGGAAGGCTCGGTAAATGCCCGCAACCACATCGGCGGCACTGCACCGGCACAGGTGAAAGCTGCGGTCGCGCGCGGCCAGGCGCTGCTCGCCAGCCGCTGAAACCATTGCAGGCGAGCAGCTCCCCCGCTGGAATGCATTCCAACGGTGGGAGTGGACTTGCTCCCGATAGCGCAGAGTCAGCCAACACATGTGCTGACTGACATACTGCTATCGGGAGCAAGCCCCCTCTCACACTGGCTTACTTTTTCGCCGCAATCATCGCCCGAAACGCCGGCATCGCCGCCTGCCGGTCCGCCTCGACCTTACGTGCGTTCGGCATGTCATTCAAACGCTCGAGCAACGCCCTCGCCTTCGGCAACTCAGCCAGCAAATCCAGGCCAAACAGCTTCTCGCCCACGCCACACGCCAGGTTCAAGCTGTACATGAAGTACAGGTCGGCAATCATGAAGCTCTCCCCCGCCACATACGGCGCAAACTTGCCGTGACGCCCCAGGGAACCAACGCCCAACAGCAACTCGGCGCGGGACTTTTCCTTGATCGCCTCCGGCACCGACAGGCCAAAAAATGCCTCGGCGAAACACGCGCGGGCGGGCAACTCGATGTACAGCTCGATTTCCCGGCACAGCGCCAGCACCTGGGCCCGCGCGAAGGGGTCGCCCGGCAACAGCGCCGGCCCTTCCTGGGTTTGCTCGATGTATTCGAGGATCACACTGGTTTCGTTGATGAAACCCTGTTTTACCTCCAGCACGGGCACTTTGCCGCGCGGGCTGATCGTCAGGGTTTCCTGAGTTTGTCCGGCATAAAAAGGCACCTCTTCAAAGGGCAGCCCCTTTTCCAGCAGCGCCAGCTTGACCATGTTGTAGTAGTTGCTGACCGAAAATCCGTAAAGCTTGAGCATCGCAAAGCCTCCAGGCCGTGTGCGGGGTTGGCTGCAAGCGTTATAGATCCTCGCGACCTGCCTGACCAGCAGCATCACCCACCTGAATGGAGGTAGACTGGCGCCCTTTCCTTGAGGAGCCTGCCATGAGCGAGCCAACCGACATCGACAACGACGAAGAAGAATTCACTGAAAACACGCTGATCGAAGCAATCGAAAACCAGATCGAAAGCGACAACCCGCCGGCTGCCAAAGCCGTGTTCAACAAGCTGACGCTGGTGGGTTACGAGCGCGAAGACATCCTGAATTTGATGGCCCATGTGCTGGCGTTCGAGATCGACGCGATGCTCGACGAAGACCGCCCCTTCGATACCCACTGGTACGAAACAGCGTTGCGGGCACTGCCTGAGCTGCCACCGGAAAAGGAATAAGCCCGGCACGCAGCAACACGCTGGACAGTTCGGCAAAGTGCGTTCACCTTATGGCCTGCTAGCCTCTAATAAATTTAGAACGTCTGGAGTCCTTATGTCGTATACCCCTGAGTTGGTTGCCGAACTGGAAATCCTTGCACTCTTCAACCTGGACAGCTCCCAGGAAGGCCTGAAAGTCCATCAGACCGCCGCCCCCACTGCCGTTGCCGCCGCCAGGCGCCTATTTGACAAAGAACTGATTACCCAGCCCGATGGTGGCTATCTGACCAGCCTTGGTCGCGATGCTGCCGAACACGCCCAAGGGCTGCTGACCATCCTGAGCACCACCCAAAAAGAAGCCGCCTGACACCTGATACCGCCCATGGAGTCCGCTGCCTGCGGATTCCGCGGGCGTTGCTGTGGGTGAGCGAAAAATTCCGACACTAAACACCACTCCCCTCTAAAACTCCTGCGCATCTGACTGTAGACTCCTACACGGCCGCCCGCGTCGGGCTCTGCGAGCCACCGAGTTCGACATGACCCGCACCCATGAAATACGCCCTGACCTGGACGAGGGCATCGACCGCAAGGTGCTGGCCCAACTGCGTGGGCGCTTCATGGCGCTCAACGAAGGTCGCATGGCCCGTGCCGTCGAAGGGCTGACGCCGCGCCAGCACAGCGTATTGACGCTGCTTCCGCTGTTTTTCCACGTCAACCATCCGCTGTTGCCCGGCTACGTATCGGGCAGCACGCCGGCCGGACTGTCGAATTTCGAACCCGATGCCCAGGCCCTGGCCGAAGCCCAGCGGCTGACCCGCTCGTTCTCCTACAAGCCGCGCCCCGGCAACCAGCCCAGGCCGATCCACGGCCTGTTTCTGATGGGCAGCCTGGGCACTCTGGCCCAGGCGGACCAGAGCGACATGGACGTGTGGGTGTGTCATGCCGCAGACCTTGGCGACATCGAACTGGCCGAACTGCGTAAAAAATGTCAGTTGCTGGAAGCCTGGGCGCTGACACTGGGCGCCGAGGCGCATTTCTTCCTGATCGAGCCGACGCGGTTTGTGCTGGGGGAGCGCGATACGCAACTGAGTTCCGACGATTGCGGCACCACTCAGCACTACCTGCTGCTGGACGAGTTCTACCGCACCGCCATCTGGCTGGCCGGTCGCACCCCGATCTGGTGGCTGGTGCCGGTGTACGAAGAATCGCGATATGCCGAGTTCACCCACACGCTTATTTCCAAGCGTTTTATCCGCGCCGATGAAACCCTCGACCTCGGCCACCTGGCACGCATTCCCCCGGGTGAATTCATTGGCGCCGGGCTCTGGCAACTGTTCAAAGGCATCGAGTCCCCCTACAAGTCGCTGCTCAAGCTGTTGCTGACCGAGGTCTACGCCAGCGAACACCCGAACGTGGACTGCCTGAGCCTGCGCTTCAAACGCGCCGTGTTCGCCGACCGTATGGACCTGGATGAGCTGGATCCATACATCGTGATGTACCGCCGTATCGAGGAGTACCTCAACGCGCGCAACGAACCCGAGCGCCTGGAGCTGGTACGACGTGCACTGTACCTGAAGGTCAACTGCAAGCTCAGCGCCGGCCAGCGCACCGCCAGTTGGCAACACTTGCTGCTCAAGCGCCTGGCCGATGAGTGGGGCTGGGACCCTCGCCAACTGGCCCTGCTGGACAGCCGCAGCCAGTGGAAAGTGCGCCAGGTGGCGGCCGAGCGCCGCGCCCTGGTCAGCGAGCTCAATTACAGTTACCGGTTCCTGACCCAGTTCGCCCGCACCGAACAGACCGTCAGCCCGATCAACAGGCGCGACCTCAATGTACTGGGCCGGCGCTTGTACGCAGCGTTCGAGCGCAAGGCCGGCAAGGTCGAATTCATCAACCCCGGCATTGCCCCGGACCTGGCCGAAGACACGCTGACGCTGGTGCAGTCGCCTAACCGCAAGGAGCCCGACCAGCACCACTGGGGCCTGTACAACGGCAGCCTCACCGCCTTGGAGTGGGAGCACTTTGCACCGATCAAGCGCAGCCGTGACCTGCTCGAAATGCTCACCTGGTGCCACCGCAACGGCGTGATCGACAGCAGCACACGCCTGGCCCTGCACCCGGGCGCCAGCGACATGACCGAGTTCGAACTGTTCAACCTGCTGGGCAGCCTGCAGCAAACCCTCCCCCTGCCCTTGCCCAGCGTCGATGAAACCCGCCTGCTGCGCTCGGCGGTGCCCGACGAGGTGTTGCTGCTGATCAACGTCGGCGTCGATCCGCTCAAGCACCACCGCGACCTGAATATCCTGATGACCACCGAGCGCACCGACTCCCTGAGTTACGCCGGTGTGCGCGACAACCTGGTGCTGACCCTGGACCAGGTCACCCTCAACAGCTGGAACGAGGTGATGGTCAGCCGTTACGACGGGCCCCACGCGCTACTCGATTGCCTGCGCGACTACCTCAACCAGTTGCCTCTCGACCATCTGCCGCGCCTGCGCGTGCGCTGCTTCTGCCACAACCGTGCGCCGTTCATTGCCCAGCGCGTGGAGGAGATTTTCGACACCGCGCAACACTTGATGCTGGGGCAATCCAACCACCGTTACCTGCTGCAGGTGCAGCAGCACTATCACGTGATGGAGTTGACGCCGGGTCAGGCCAACCATGTGTCGCTGCCGACTCAGCAAGCACTGATCGCCTACCTCGGCGAAGAACTGGCCAGTTACAGTCCCTGGCACCTGGATGCCATGGCCCTGGAAGGTCACGACCTGGCGCTGTTGCTGCCGATGGGCCTGGCCGATTGCGTGCAGGTGTTCTACCGGGTCAATGAAGGCTTCGCCGAGCTGTATGTGCTGGATGAGTTCAATGCGCTCTGGCAACAGCGCTTGCCGTTTCACGACGAGCAGAGCCTGCTGGCGCCGTTGCAGCGTTTTCTGCAATCGATCATCTATCGGCGTGACGCGTTATCGCCGCTTGACCCACAGCAACCGCAGGGCGCAGTCCACGTCCTGTATTACCAACTGCTGCCTTCGGGCAGCAACCGCGCGCGCGGGGTCGAGCCGCGTCCGGCGCCTTCGACGCCGGCCAACACGTCCTTTTACGAGGTGCAGGCAATCATCGCCAGGGCGGCGCCAGGCCAGGTAGGCATTACCCTGTACTGCAATCAGCGGGAGTTTTGCGAACTGGAATTCGGCGACCAGCTGTTCACTGTGGTCGCCCGGGAAATCGTCGGGCAACGCCGGGAAACCGAGCGCTACCGCTGCTACATCACCGACCTCGACCTGTCCGGCCTGCTCGGTGATGTGCAAAGTCCGAGCAACCTGTACCTGCGCTACAAGGCCGAACTGGAAGTGTCGCTGAACGAGGCACTCAGCCAGATTTAAAGCGGAAAGGCGCCGCCGTCCTTTGGCTGGCCTTCGACGCTGAGCAACTCCAGCTTGAGAGTCTTGCCGCCGGGCGCCGGCCAGTCGATGTGCTGGCCAACCTGCAGGCCGAGCAGCGCGCTGCCGACCGGCGCCAGGATCGAAACCTTGCCTTCGTCGGCATTCGCGTGCTTTGGGTACACCAGGGTCAGGTGGTAGTCCTTGCCGCTGCCTTGCTCGCGGCAATGCACGCTGGAGTTCATGGTCACGACACCCGCAGGCACTTCATCGTGGCCAACCACGTCGGCGCGGTCGAGTTCGGCTTGCAACGCTTCGACACCGGGAAACTCGTCGCCCAGGCGGTCGATCAGTTGCTCCAGACGCTGCACGTCAAGACGGGTGAGGATGATGGACGGTGCGGTGGTCATGATTCAGGCAGACTCCTTTTTTCTGCACAAAAAAGCAAAACCCCGCCAGGAAAGGCGGGGTTCTCACGGGCCTCGATGGGTTGAGGCGTAGCCGGACACTACCACAGCGTCACAAATAAACAAGACGACCTCAGGCGAGTGCCCGGCGCTGCTCGGCCTCGGCACAGATAGTGCGCCGCCGGGCATCGTCGGCGGAGCGCCATTCGCGGATGTCTTCCACGTGACGGAAGCAGCCACGGCAGACTTTCTCATCGTCCAGGCGACACAAACTGATACAAGGTGACGGCACCGCCGGGCTCACATTACTGAACAGCGGCTTGGGCGGACGCGTGGGGGCAGGCTGGCTCACGGTCAAATCTCGTCGAAATCCAGCTCGGCGCCGGATTGTTCCAGAACCAGACGGGCCAGCATCTCGCTGAGCAGCTCATCGCTGGTATCGCACTGCCAGTTGTTGTCTTCTTCGTTGTAGTCGAAGTGAAAACCACCGGAACGTGCCGCCAGCCACAACTGCCGCAACGGTTCCTGCCGGCTGAAGATCAACTGAGTGCCGTTCTCGAACTTGACCGTCAACACGCCGGCCGAGTTTTCCAGGTCCACGTCCAGGCCGCTGTCGTCGAAAATATCCTCCAGCGCCTGCTGGGTAGAATCCACCAGATCGTGAAAACGGGCTTCGGTCAAACTCATTGTGGCAACCTCAAAAGTGTCGGGTTCTGCTCAAGCGCCGCACGATACGGAGGCGCCTGCGTGAATGCAACGGATACCGATTTCATTACCGATGACGGTACGAATTATCACCGGCCAGCGTAGCTCTATTCCCGAACAAGTCGGCAAACCCCCGCCGGACGGGTATTTCGGCGCATAGGCAAGCTGCCGGGTGGTCGGTATACTCGGGCGCAATTAATGCATATTCAAGGATTTCGCCATGAAGCGCCTGATCTCTTCCCTTGCTGCGCTCGTCGCGGTCGCTTGCCTCGTTAGTGCTTGTGGACAAAAAGGCCCACTGTACCTGCCCGATGACAGCAAGGACCCCAACGAACAGGCGCAATCGTCGCAGAAGCCTTCAAAAGCGCACAAGCACGACACTTACTAAGGGAACACCATGGACGCTTTTAACTACCGGGACGGTGAGCTGTTCGCGGAAGGCATGGCGTTGTCGGCAATTGCCGAGCGCTTTGGCACCCCGACCTACGTGTACTCGCGTGCGCACATCGAGGCGCAGTACCGCTCCTTCACCGACCCGCTGAACGGCGTGCCGCACCTGGTGTGCTACGCAGTCAAGGCCAACTCCAACCTGGGCGTACTCAATGTCCTGGCGCGTCTGGGCGCCGGTTTCGACATCGTGTCCCGTGGCGAGCTGGAGCGCGTGCTCGCCGCCGGCGGCCAGGCTGACAAGATTGTGTTCTCCGGTGTCGGCAAGAGCCGCGACGACATGCGCCGCGCCCTGGAAGTAGGCGTGCACTGCTTCAACGTCGAATCCACCGACGAGCTGGAGCGCCTGCAGGTGGTGGCCGCCGAGCTGGGCGTTCGCGCGCCGATCTCGCTGCGCGTCAACCCGGACGTCGACGCCGGCACCCACCCGTACATTTCCACCGGTCTCAAAGAGAACAAGTTCGGCATCGCCATTGCCGACGCCGAAGACGTGTACATCCGCGCCGCCCAACTGCCGAACCTGGACGTGCTGGGCGTCGACTGCCACATCGGCTCGCAACTGACCAGCCTGCCACCGTTCCTCGATGCCCTCGACCGCCTGCTGGCGCTGGTCGACCGCCTCGGCGACTGCGGCATCTACCTGCGCCATATCGACCTCGGTGGCGGTGTGGGGGTGCGTTATCGCGACGAAGAGCCGCCGCTGATCGCCGACTACATCCAGGCTGTGCGCGAGCGTATCGAAGGCCGCGACCTGGCGCTGTTGTTCGAGCCAGGCCGCTACATCGTCGCCAATGCCGGCGTGCTGCTGACTCAGGTCGAGTACCTCAAGCACACCGAACACAAGGATTTCGCCATCGTCGATGCGGCGATGAACGACCTGATCCGCCCGGCGCTGTACCAGGCATGGATGAATGTCACCGCCGTGGCCCCTCGCGACAGCGAAGCGCGCGCCTACGATATCGTCGGGCCGATCTGCGAGACCGGCGACTTCCTGGCCAAGGATCGTCAACTGGCGCTCGCCGAAGGCGATCTGCTGGCCATTCATTCGGCCGGCGCCTATGGGTTTGTCATGAGTTCCAACTACAACACGCGCGGGCGTACCGCCGAGGTGCTGGTGGACGGTGATCAAGCATTTGAAGTGCGTCGCCGCGAGACGGTAGCCGAGTTGTATGCTGGCGAAAGCCTGCTGCCGGAGTAAGCCATGCTGCTGCGTTTTACCAAGATGCACGGGCTGGGTAACGATTTCATGGTCCTCGACCTGGTCAGCCAGCACGCGCACATCCTGCCCAAGCACGCCAAACAATGGGGCGACCGGCACACCGGCATTGGTTTCGACCAGTTGCTGATCGTCGAGGCGCCGAGCAATCCGGAGGTGGATTTCCGCTACCGGATCTTCAACGCCGACGGCACCGAAGTGGAACAGTGTGGCAACGGCGCCCGCTGCTTCGCGCGCTTTGTGCTGGACAAGCGCCTGACCGCCAAGCGCCAGATCCGCGTCGAGACCAAGGGCGGCGTGATCGAGCTGGATATCCGCAATGACGGCCAGATCAGCGTCAACATGGGCGCGCCGCGCCTGGTGCCGGCGGACATCCCGTTCCAGGCCGACGCACAGGCCGCAAGCTACCCGTTGGACGTGGACGGCAACAGCGTCGAGATCGCCGCCGTGTCCATGGGCAATCCCCATGCGGTGCTGCGGGTCAATGACATCAACAACGCGCCGGTGCATGAACTGGGGCCGAAGATCGAGCATCATCCGCGCTTTCCGGCGCGGGTGAACGTGGGCTTCATGCAGGTGATCGACCGCTCCCGCGCGCAACTGCGTGTGTGGGAACGCGGCGTCGGCGAAACACAGGCCTGCGGCACCGGTGCCTGCGCCGCCGCCGTGGCCGCGATCAGCCAGGGCTGGATGGATTCGCCGCTGCTGATCGACCTGCCCGGTGGACGCCTGTCCATCGAATGGGCAGGCCAGGGCCACCCGGTACTGATGACCGGGCCGGCCTCGCGCGTCTACGAAGGACAGGTCCGTCTATGAGTGAGCCAAGCCAATGACCGATAAACCTCGAGTACCCGCACACGCTACCCCGAGCGAAAGTCTGGAGGCCGCTGAAGTCGCGGCGTACCTTGAGGCTAATCCGGACTTCTTCGTCGAACACGAAGAGCTGCTGCCGGCCCTTCGTATTCCGCACCAGCGCGGCGATACCGTGTCGCTGGTGGAGCGGCAGATGAAGATTCTGCGCGAGCGCAACATCGAAATGCGCCATCGGCTCTCGCACCTGATGGACGTGGCCCGTGATAACGATCGCCTGTTCGACAAGACCCGTCGCCTGATCCTGACCCTGATGGACGCCGCCAGCTTGGAAGAAACGGTAATGGCCGTCGAGGACAGCCTGCGTGAGGACTTCCAGGTGCCTTTTGTCAGCCTGATCCTGTTCAGCGAAAACCCGATGCCGGTAGGGCGCTGGGTCAGTGGCAGCGACGCACAGACCGCCATCGGCGGCCTGTTGTCCGAAGGCAAGAGCATCAGCGGCACCTTGCGTGAACACGAGCTGGACTTTCTGTTCGGTGCCGAACAGCGCAAGCAGATCGGCTCCACCGCCGTGGTCGCCCTTAGTCACCAGGGTCTGCACGGCGTACTGGCCATCGCCAGTCGTGACCCGCAGCACTACAAAAGTTCGGTAGGCACGCTGTTTCTGACCTACATCGCCGAAGTGCTGGGCCGCGTGTTGCCGCGCTACACCACCGCCCTGCGCGCGGTGCGCTAGCCATGCAAGGGCAACTGGACGCTTATTGCGCGCACCTGCGCAACGAGCGCCAGGTGTCGCCGCACACCCTGGAAGCCTACCGGCGCGACTTGAACAAGGTGCTGGCCTGGTGCGAAAAGCAGCACGTCACCAGCTGGAAGGCCCTGGACATCCAGGCACTGCGCAGCCTGATCGCCAGGCTGCACCAGCAAGGCCAGTCGTCGCGCAGCCTGTCGCGCCTGCTGTCGGCGGTGCGCGGCCTTTACCATTTCCTGAACCGCGAAGGCTTGTGCGACCACGATCCGGCCAATGGCCTGTCGCCGCCCAAGGGCGAACGGCGCCTGCCCAAGACCCTCGACACGGACCGCGCCCTGCAATTGCTCGATGGCGCGGTGGAGGATGATTTCCTCGCCCATCGCGATCAGGCGATTCTGGAGCTGTTCTACTCCTCGGGGCTGCGCCTCTCGGAGCTGACCGGCCTGAACCTCGACCAGCTGGACCTCGCGGATGGTCTGGTGCAGGTGCTGGGCAAAGGCAGCAAGACCCGCGTCCTGCCGGTCGGTAGAAAGGCCCGCGAAGCCCTGCAACTGTGGTTGCCGTTGCGGGCGCTGGCCAATCCGGTGGACGACGCAGTATTCATCAGCCAGCAAGGCCGGCGACTGGGGCCGCGAGCCATCCAGGTACGGGTCAAGGCGGCGGGCGAGCGTGAGCTGGGGCAGAACCTGCACCCGCACATGCTGCGGCACTCTTTTGCCAGCCATCTGCTCGAATCCTCCCAGGACCTGCGCGCGGTCCAGGAACTGCTCGGCCACGCCGACATCAAGACCACGCAGATCTACACCCACCTGGACTTCCAGCACCTGGCAACGGTGTACGACAGCGCCCATCCACGGGCCAAACGCATCAAGGGCGGCGACTCATGAGTATCAAGCTGATCACCTTCGACCTGGACGACACGCTCTGGGACAACGTACCCGTCATCATCAGCGCCGAAGCATCGATGCGCGAATGGCTGGCGCTCAATGCATCCAAAGTCGGCGACCTGCCCCTGGAGCATTTCGCCAGCCTGCGCCAGCAAGTGCTGCAGCGCCATCCGGAGCTCAAACACCGTATCAGCGTGCTGCGCCACCGCGTGCTGATGCTGGCCTTCGAGGAAGCGGGCTACCCACAGCCTGAAGCCACGCAAATGGCCGACATCTGCTACGAGGCGTTCATCCACGCACGGCATCAGCTCACCGTGTTCCCCGACGCCGAGCCCATGCTCAAGGCGCTGCGCCAGCACTTCCTGCTCGGCGTAATCACCAACGGCAACGCCGACGTGCAGCGTGTGGGCCTGGCGGATTATTTTCACTTTGCGCTGCGCGCCGAGGACATCGGCATCGCCAAACCGGACTCGCGATTGTTTGAGGAAGCGCTGCAACGTGGCGGCGTGGCAGCCAGTGAGGCGGTGCATGTGGGCGATCATCCCGGGGATGATATTGCCGGCGCGCAGCAGGCCGGGTTGCGTGCGGTGTGGTTCAACCCGACGGGCAAGGCGTGGGAGGCGGACAAGCACCCGGATGCCGAGATTCGCAGCCTGACGGAGTTGCCGGGGTTGCTCACAGGCTGGAAGTGACGCGCTTGCTGCAACACTGAGTATCAATTGTGGGAGGGGGCTTGCTCCCGATAGCGGGCTGTCAGCCCATACACCTGTTGGCTGACCCACTGCTATCGGGAGCAAGCCCCCTCCCACATTGCCTTGTGTTGATTTATAAATTTGTATCAGGCATGAAAAAGCCCGCAGCGACGGCGGGCTTTTTCCTACAGGCAGGTAGCTGACCTCAGATAGGTCGGCTGCCGTACTTGTTATCCGGTTTTTTCGGCGGATCCGCTACGACATTGGGCTCGACCTCGACCACTTTGCCGCCTTTGGCGAGGAACTCTTCCATCGCACGGGCCAGGGCATCGCGCTCTTTGTTCTTGGCTTCAACGCTCGGCAACTCGTCTACCGACACGGCAGCCTTGGCTTTGCCTTTGGCCTTGGGCGCCGCATCATCGCCACCGCCATCATCGGCCTCGTCGGCAACGTCTTCAGCCGCTGCCTCAAGACCTTCTTCGGTGTCGTCTTCATCACCTACTTCGAGGTCGTCTTGTTCCAGATCATCGTCGCTCATGTTCTACCTCATGACTTGCGAAAAGCAGATTAGTTATAGCCCAGCTTTATCCTCTGTCGAGGTCGCCGGAAAAAAATCACATCCACCGGATAACCAGTGGCTTACGCCTCGTCACCGTACAACGTGGCGAGGACTTTTCGAGCACCGCCTTGATCACGGTGCTCGCCCAGATAAACACCTTGCCAGGTCCCCATCGCCAAGCGGCCGGCGCTTACCGGCAGACTCAACTGGCAGCCCAGCAGACTGGCCTTGAAGTGCGCAGGCAGATCATCCGGTCCTTCGTCATTGTGTTCGAACCCGGAACGACCTTGCGGCACCAGCGAGTTGAAAAACCGTTCGAAGTCACGACGTACCGCCGGGTCGGCATTCTCGTTGACCGTCAACGAGGCCGAGGTGTGCTGCAGCCACAGATGCAACAGGCCCACGCGACACGACTTCAGCTCAGGCAAGCCGGCAAGCAGCTCGTCGGTCACCAGGTGAAAGCCCCGAGGCTTGGCCCGCAGGGTAATCAGGGTCTGTTGCCACATACAGTTCTCCGCCCATCGGCGCGCATTCTAGCGCGCTCTGGGAAAAAACAAAGTGCCGAATACGCCTACATGCCTGTAAGACTTTCGCACCCTTGAAAGCACCGAGTGCGCCCCATTACAAACTCGGCGCAAAAACCGGTACAGCGTGTTATGACTGACAAACGCCAGACAAAAAAATGCCCGGCAAGCCGGGCAGTTTTTTTCGCATGCTTACAAGTTGTAACCACGCTCGTTGTGTTGCGCCAGGTCGAGGCCCACCGCCTCTTCTTCTTCGGTAACCCGCAGGCCCATGACCATGTCGAGTACCTTGAGGATGACGAAGGTCACAATGGCTGTGTAGATCACCGTGAAACCGACGCCTTTGCACTGGATCCAGACCTGTGCAGCGATGTCGGTCACAGTGCCGAAGCCGCCCAATGCAGGGGCTGCGAATACACCGGTGAGGATCGCACCAACGATACCGCCGATACCGTGCACGCCGAAGGCGTCCAGGGAGTCGTCGTAGCCCAGTTTGCGCTTGAGCGTGGTGGCGCAGAAGAAGCAGATGACACCGGCCGCCAGGCCGATGATCAGCGCGCCCATCGGGCCCACGGTACCGGCAGCCGGCGTAACGGCAACCAGACCGGCGACAACACCCGAGGCAATACCCAGTGCGCTTGGCTTACCGTGCGCGATCCACTCGGCGAACATCCAGCCCAGCGCCGCGGCAGCGGTAGCGATCTGGGTCACCAGCATCGCCATGCCAGCGGTGCCATTGGCCGCAGCCGCGGAACCGGCGTTGAAACCGAACCAGCCGATCCACAGCATCGCCGCGCCCACCAGCGTGTAACCCAGGTTGTGCGGAGCCATCGGGGTGGTCGGGAAACCTTTACGCTTGCCGAGCACGATGCACGCCACCAGGCCAGCCACACCGGCGTTGATGTGCACCACGGTGCCGCCGGCGAAGTCCAGCACGCCCCAGTCCCACAGCAGGCCGCCATTACCACTCCAGACCATGTGCGCAATCGGCGCATAGACCAGGGTGAACCAGATGGCCATGAAGATCAGCATCGCGGAGAATTTCATGCGCTCGGCGAATGCACCGACGATCAGCGCCGGGGTGATGATGGCGAAGGTCATCTGGAAGGTGATGAACACTGCTTCGGGGAACAGCGCCGCAGGCCCGGTGATGCTGGCCGGGGTCACGCCCGCCAGGAACGCCTTGCCCATGCCGCCGAAGAAGGAGTTGAAGTTGACCACGCCCTGTTCCATACCGGTGGTATCGAACGCGATGCTGTAGCCGTAGACGACCCACAGGATGCTGATCAGGCCAGTGATGGCAAAGCACTGCATCATCACCGACAGAATATTTTTGGAGCGGACCATGCCGCCGTAGAACAGCGCAAGGCCCGGGATGGTCATGAACAGCACCAGGGCGGTGGCGGTCAGCATCCAGGCGGTGTCGCCGGAGTTGAGGACTGGAGCCGCCACTTCGTCTGCCGCCATGGCCAGGCTTGGCATTACGATGGACAACAGGGCTCCGAGCCCTGCGAGTTTACGCAGAGTCATATTGTTTTCTCCTGGGGCGTTGGGGTTTGGCGGCTTAGATTGCGTCGGTATCGGTTTCGCCGGTACGGATGCGAATAGCCTGTTCCAGATTGACCACGAAGATCTTGCCGTCACCGATCTTGCCGGTGTTGGCGGCCTTGGTTATCGCTTCGATAACCCGGTCAAGATCCTTGTCGTCAATGGCGACATCAATCTTCACCTTCGGCAGGAAATCCACCACGTATTCCGCGCCGCGATACAGCTCGGTGTGACCCTTCTGCCGACCGAAGCCTTTGACCTCAGTAACGGTAATGCCCTGCACGCCGATCTCGGACAATGACTCGCGGACATCGTCCAACTTGAACGGCTTGATGATGGCAGTGACTAGCTTCATGAAAACTCTCTCCCGAATTGGTGGACTTGCCCCAGGAAAACAAACCCGACTCAAGTCTAAGCGCAGTGCCTGGCTTTGTAACGCATCGTTGCCTCGGCATTCACCGTTGCAACGCAAGCAAACCACTGGTGACGAAACCTGTACCCCTGATCCATCGGCGCACTGCATTCGTCACAACGACTGCATCAGTGCATGGGTCATGATCGACTAAGCAGAAACCTTGCCAGCTCCGTAAAAACCAATTAAATCAGCCATTTGCCCGTTTATTCCACAACGCACGTAAGCCTTGCGATCGCAATGCGCACAAAAACAGTGCGCAGCCGCCCGGCGCGATGCGCGAAAAGCGTGCATCTGCGCGTTTGAAAAAGACTATAGACGCTGCGTGATACACTGCCGGCCAACAGTTATTCCGGAATATTTCCCATGCTCGCGCCCAAAGACTTCCTCGACGCCCTGAGCGGCCACGCCTCTCGCCTGTTCAGCGGCGACACCCCGCTGCCCCGCAATGAAATCGAAAGCCAGTTCAAGGCATTGCTGCAAAGTGGCTTCAGCAAACTCGACCTGGTAAGCCGCGAAGAATTTGACAGCCAGATGGTGGTATTGGCCCGCACGCGTGCGCGGTTGGAGAGCCTGGAGGCGAAGGTGGCGGAGCTGGAGGCGCGGCTGACACCCACTGCCGCTGAATAACCGCGAAAATTGTGGGAGGGGGCTTGCTCCCGATATCGGCGTGTCATACACCCCATAGACGCCTGACACACTGCCATCGGGAGCCAGCCCCCTCCCACATTTATCCTGTGTCGTGCACCGGATACGTTCTGTAAAACCTCCTCGCCTCGCTCTGTCCAGTCTCGTCTACCCTTGAAAAACCCGCACAAGGCGGC
Source organism: Pseudomonas sp. PvP025 (assembly GCF_017832155.1). Lineage (NCBI taxonomy): Bacteria > Pseudomonadati > Pseudomonadota > Gammaproteobacteria > Pseudomonadales > Pseudomonadaceae > Pseudomonas > Pseudomonas sp. PvP025. The sequence goes on from NZ_JAFIBJ010000001.1 coordinate 3,809,318, forward strand.
CCTCCATTTCAAGGAACGAGCATGTCCCTCGCCATCGTCCACAGCCGCGCCCAGGTTGGCGTCGAAGCGCCCGCCGTCACCGTCGAGGTGCATATGGCCAATGGTTTGCCGTCCCTGACGCTGGTGGGGTTGCCCGAAACCGCCGTCAAGGAAAGCAAGGACCGCGTACGCAGCGCCATTCTCAATTCGGCCCTGCAATACCCGTCGCGCCGCATCACCCTCAACCTCGCGCCCGCCGACCTGCCCAAGGACGGCGGGCGTTTTGATTTGGCGATTGCGCTGGGCATTCTGGCGGCCAGTGTGCAGGTGCCTTCGTTGATGCTCGATGACGTGGAGTGCCTCGGGGAATTGGCGTTGTCCGGCGAGGTGCGCGCCGTCAAAGGCGTGCTTCCGGCGGCGCTGGCCGCGCGCAAGGCCGGGCGCACCTTGATAGTGCCGCGGGCGAATGCCGAGGAGGCGTGCCTGGCATCGGGGTTGAAGGTCATAGCGGTGGATCACCTGTTGCAGGTGGTCGCGCACCTGAATGGGCATGTGCCGATTGAGCCCTACAAGTCAGACGGCTTGCAGTACCTGAACACGCCGTATCCTGACCTGAGCGAAGTGCAGGGCCAGCTCTCGGCCAAGCGCGCCTTGCTGATCGCGGCGGCGGGCGCGCATAACCTGCTGCTCAGCGGCCCGCCCGGCACCGGCAAGACCTTGCTCGCCAGTCGCCTGCCCGGTCTGTTACCCCCGCTGAGTGAGCAGGAGGCGCTGGAAGTCGCGGCGATTCAATCGGTCGTCAGCCTGGCGCCCTTGAGCCACTGGCCCAATCGGCCGTTTCGCCAACCCCATCACTCTGCATCCGGCCCGGCGCTGGTGGGCGGTGGGTCAAAACCGCAACCGGGTGAAATCACCCTGGCGCACCATGGCGTGCTGTTCCTCGATGAATTGCCGGAGTTTGATCGCAAGGTGCTGGAGGTGCTGCGCGAACCTTTGGAGTCGGGACACATCGTGATCTCCCGTGCCCGCGACCGCGTGAGCTTCCCGGCGCGCTTTCAACTGGTGGCGGCGATGAACCCGTGCCCCTGCGGGTATATGGGTGAGCCCAGTGGTCGCTGTCGCTGTACGCCGGAACAGGTTCAGCGCTATCGCAACAAGCTCTCCGGACCGTTGCTGGACCGGATCGACCTGCACCTGACCGTGGCACGGGAGACCACAGCGCTCAACCCCATTCAACACGGCGGTGACACAACAGCCACCGCCTCGGCGCGAGTAGCCGAGGCTCGTGAGCGTCAACAGCAACGCCAGGGGTGTGCAAATGCCTTTCTGGACCTGCCGGGATTGCGCGAGCACTGCACGCTGACAAAGGTCGACGAGCGCTGGCTGGAGGCGGCGTGCGAACGGCTGACGTTGTCCCTGCGTGCGGCGCATCGGCTGCTCAAAGTCGCCCGTACTCTGGCGGACCTGGAGCAGGTCAGTGCAATCCGCCGCGAACACTTGGCAGAGGCCCTGCAATATCGCGCGGCGAGCCCTTCTATATAGACCTTCACACCTCTGCGCAAAACCAGCTATCGCACCGAATAATTGCCAGATTGACGGCGGCATCAAATTGACATTAAGGTCGCCATCTAAATCAGGGAGCGGTTACAGGCATCACGCCTGTCATTGTGCGCGAATGAGCATATGGAGTCTGGATGCGCGGGGCATTATTACGCAGCGGTAAAAGCGGGTCTTTCACTGCCCTGGGCGAAACCGGTCAACCGGTATATCGCGCAGCCCTGCAGTTGCGCGAAGCAATTCGCCGTAAAGATCCGGAACTGGTCAAGCACCTGGCCGTGCCGCAGAGCGATGAACTCGGCAATCAGATTGACTGGTACAGCGATATCGACGGCGACGTCATTCCCTGGAGTAGCGCGACAGAGCAAGAGCGTGCGCCCGCACGCGAACAGCTCGAAAGGCTGAAAACCTCCCTCCAGGAACTCAGCCAGCGTTTTATCGGCTCCGAGGGCGACGCACACACCGGCGATAAAGCAGTGTTCGGCAAGCTGCTCAAGCGCGTCATCCATTTCCCTGACGAAAATTTCGTGTACCTGGTTCAAGGCAAACCCGTACTGACCTTTTGGGGGTTCGAGCATGCAAATGCCGACGCCAATCGCGACCCGCTGACATGCCTTTACCCCAAGCCAGCGGCGCCGCTGGTCTTCCAACTGCCGCCGGACGAGCCGGTCGTCTCAGCTCCGCTGCCGCCGGTCATCGCGCGTCCCTGGTGGCGTCGCTGGTGGTGGCTCTTGCTGCTGCCGTTGCTGCTGCTTCTTTTATGGCTGCTGCTCAGCCTGCGCGGGTGCGTTCCCGGTATAGCGCTGCCACTTGCGGGTATCACCTCGACTGAGCCTCAAACAACAGAAGTCAGGGGCCAGATACCCGTTGTCACTGGCACCAGCAGTACCGGTGCCACAACTGTCGGCGGCGGCGTGCCCGTCAATGGTGGCTCTATCGAGGCCCCGGCAGCCAGTGCGGAGCAGGACGCGCAGCAACCGCAGGCCGAATCACCCACGCCAGCGGCCCAAGAAGCCCCTGAAACTGCCGTCGAGCCTCAGACGCCCCCTGCAACAGCGCCAGCCCCTGTCACTTCCCAGCCTTCCAGTGCCGGGCTTAGCATTCCGCCAGCAGCACCCGACGGTACGGCCGACTTTCTCAATGGCCAGTATCGCGCCGGGGCCGGCATTCAGGACCGCAAGACCGGCAAGCCACTGCGCCTGGAATACAAGTTCAACAACGGCAAAGGCGAAGTCACCGTGCACCGCGCCAACGGCGTCAACTGCACCGGGCCGGTTTCGGCGGCGATGAAAGGCGGCAGCCTGTCGATCGACAGCCAGGGCCAGGCAGTCTGCGGCGACGGAAGTCACTACGACATGCCAAAGGTCGATTGTCGACAGGGCGCGACCAGTATCGCGGACTGCACCGGCGGTTATGGAACTGAAAAATTCCCAATGTCCATGCGCCAGATGGGCGAATAAGACTGGAAGACCTACCAATGCTGCCTGAAGTCACGCAATTCGAAGACACCGTCACTCTTGTCAGTGATACCGGTATCCAGTTCATGGATTTCGCTCTGCGCCTGGATCCCCGCAAGGAACCGGCCGGCGAGTTCGCCCCTATGAACCTGGGTATCTGCCGCCTGCTGTACAACGAAGAGAAAGACTTCTACTTCTACGAACCGGCACCTGGAAAGATCGAAAAAGCCAAACCGGTGTTCAGCCTGGACATGAAAAGCAGCCTCGATCTGCTGGATGGCATTTGGCTGCCAATCCCGTTCTTCCGTTTCATGCCGCCGTATCGTTTCGATAACGGCCCGGTCAACTGGTCACGCTTGCGTCTGGTCAAGCTGCCCACCCCGGACATCGACGGCAACACGCACCGTCTGACCCTGGCGTTCGACAGCCGCATCATGCACAAGCGCAGCGGTACAGCCTACCTGGCGCCGAACGAGGAGGACGTCAGCTCCGGAGTGGCCTTCAAACTGGCGGTCAACCCGGCCGAGGTGCAGGAGTTCCTTGCCCTGCCGTGGGTCAACGAATGGCTGCAGGAGCTGTTCAACGAAGGCAACATGCAGCGCACGCGCGATGAGTTGGACGCCGATGTGCGCGCCCATCATCACCTGGCCCACTACCTCAACGTGCTGAGTCTGCTTGCGAAACCGTCTGCATCGCAGCAAAGCAACCTCAAGGCCAAGGTAGAGATCCCGGAAGTCAAAGTGATCGCCAATGACCCCGATGGTCTGGTCAAGCCGATCCTGGTAGACCTGGTGCTGGACGTCGGCAACTCGCGCACCTGTGGCATCCTGATCGAAAACCACGGCCAGGCCGGTTCCGGGCTCAAGCAAAACTATGTGCTCGAACTGCGCGACCTGATCACCCCGGAACATACCTACAACGAGCCCTTTGAGAGTCGTGTCGAATTTGCCCAGGCGTATTTCGGCAAAGACCACTGCTCGGTCAAAAGTGGCCGTCACGACGCGTTCCAGTGGGCGACTATCGCCAGGGTCGGCAGTGAAGCCGGGCGCCTTGCCAGCCGTCGTCGCGGCACCGAAGGGTCCACTGGGCTGTCGAGCCCCAAGCGCTACCTGTGGGATGAAAACCCTTACGGTCACGGCTGGCGCTTCAATGCCGCTTACGTCAAGACCGACAACGAACCCTATGCCACCGCGGCACCGTTTTCGCACCTGATCAACGAAACCGGCGAGGCGCTCTACAGCCTCGACGAAGATGATCGTTTGCCCGTATTCATGCCGCGCTACTCGCGCAGTTCGTTGATGACGTTCATGCTCGCCGAAGTCATTGCACAGGCCCTTTCGCAGATCAACAGCCCCGCCCAACGCTCGCGTCAGGGCCATACTCGCAAACCGCGTCAGCTCAACAGCATCACCTTGACCGTGCCGCCTGGCATGCCCCAGGCCGAGCGCAGCATTCTCAATGAGCGCCTATTTCAAGCCATCGGCCTGGTGTGGAAGAGCCTGGGTTGGCACGACAGCGAAGACAGCCCCCACGAAGATGGCGCGACCAAGCCCACCACGCCGATCCCGAGTATCCGTGTGGAGTGGGATGAAGCATCGTGCGGCCAGTTGGTGTACCTGTACACCGAGGTCAACGAAAACTTTGCCGGGCATCCCGAAGAGTTCTTCGCCACCCTCGCACGTCCGGACAAGTCAGACCGTGAGCGCATCACCCTGGCGACCATCGACATCGGCGGCGGCACCACCGACCTTGTGATCACCGATTACCGCCTGGACCGCGCGGGCAACACCAGCACCGGCAGCAACGTGCATATCGTGCCGGAGCAGCGTTTTCGTGACGGTTTCAAAGTGGCTGGCGACGATATCGTGCTGGACGTGATCCAGGACTTCATCTTGCCAAGCTTTGAAAAGGCCTTGCAGGCGGCAGGGGTCAAGTCTGCCGACTCACTCATGTCGAGGTTGTGCGGTGCCGAAAATATCGACGCCAAAGACGTCATCCTGCGCCAACAGCTGAACCTGCAAGTGTTCACCCCATTGGCCCTCGCGCTGCTCAAGGAATACGAGCATTACGACCCGCAGACTCAGGTTGAACTCAATACCCGCACCTACCGCGAACTGCTGGGTGACAGCGCCATCAGCCACAACGTACTCGAATACGTCCACAGCGCCGTGCGCCGTGATATCGGCACCCAGAGCGGGTTCGACCTGTACGCGACGCCCATCAGCTTCGACCTGCAAAAGCTCCATGCCGCGTTCCTCAACGACCAGATCAACATCACCAAAGTCCTCGGAGCCCTGTGCGAAGTAGTCGCGCACTATCCCTGTGACGTGTTGTTGCTGACCGGGCGGCCATCGCGCCTGCCGGGTATTCAAGCCTTCATTCGCAAGGTCTTGCCGCTGCCACCAGGACGCATCCTGGCGCTGCAGAATTACCGCACGGGCGGCTGGTACCCGTTCCACAAAAACGGCCGTATCGACGACCCGAAAAGCACCGCATCGGTGGGGGCAATGCTCTGCCTGCTGTGCGCCAACCACAGCGTGCCGAACTTCTATTTCCGCGCCTCGGCGCTCAAGCCGTACTCGACGGTCAAGCACATCGGAGTCATCGACAAGAACAATGTGATCAAAGAGGCCGACGTGCTTTACCGCGACATCGAAACCGAACCCGAAAGCTACAAGATCAAGCTGCCCGTGATCGGCGTTGGTGACGATGCCGACACGCCACAACTGGAAATGCGCGGCGACTTGCGCCTGGGTTTTCGCCAACTGACGGCAGACCGTTGGGCCGCCTCGCCGCTGTATACCCTGAGCTTCACCCATGCCGGGCGTGAAAAATTCTCCCGCGCGGTCGGCGAAGACGGCGCCGCGCCGCTGCTCAAGGTTCGGTTTGAAGTCAAAGCGGGCGACAGGCACACGCGCAAGCAGGGGCTGGTCAGTGACAGGCTCGTGGTTCAAGGCATCGAATCCAATAGCAGTAATGTCAGCTTCAACCCGCGCAGCGATCTTGAGCTGGAACTCAACACCATGCTCGACGTGGGTCTTAGCGAGACCAAATACTGGCTCGACAGTGGAAGTGTGAAACGCAAATGAATGACCTGACCCCCGAGCAAACTCAGCTTTCTGCCAGTTGGGCCGCTGTTTATGAAGGTGCCGGTCAGGCACTGGAATGGATCAGCCAGACCCGCATCAATGCGCCGCGCCTGGACAGCGAAGCAGATAACCTCAACCTGCGCCTGCACCGTGCGCGCAACCTGGCTCACAGCCTGGGCCGCGTAGCGACCACGCCGATGACCATCGGTTTTTTCGGCCTGTCGCAGGCTGGCAAGTCGTACCTGATCTCGGCGCTCGCAGCCGGCGAGAACGGCAAGCTGGAAACCCGGCTGGGCGAGCGCCGCCTGGACTTTATCAAGCACATCAACCCCGTCGGCGGCGGCAAGGAAGCCACCGGCCTGGTGACACGCTTCAGCCGCCGCGCCAAGCCCGGCGAAGACCCTCAGTTCCCCATCGAGCTTAAGCTGTTCGGTGAAATCGAGCTGGCGAAAATTCTCGCCAACTCCTGGTTCAAGGACTTCGACCTCGAGCGCATTAACTACCAGATTGACGAAGAGCGCATTCAACGTGCGCTCCAGCCGTTCGAAGGGCGTGAAAACGGCCCGCTGCAACAAGGCGTCAGCGCCGACGACATCGTCTCGCTCTGGGACTACATGCGCGAGACCGCACCCAACTCGGTGAAAAAACTCGAACACGCGTACTGGCCAAAAGTGCTGCAATTGGCACCACGGCTGAACTTCCAGGAGCGCGCCGAACTGTTGTCGATCCTCTGGGGCGAGCAGCGCGAGCTGACACGCGCCTATCAGCAACTGGCCGGCACGCTGCACAAGATCGGCCTGGCGCAAACCGTCTTCGCGCCGCTGGAAGCGCTAATCAGCTTCAACGGCGAGGCGTATCACCAGCGCGACAACATCATGAACGTCGATATCCTCGAGCGTTTCGGCACGCCTCAGGACTTGCCGATCAACGTGCGACCACAGGTCGACGGACGCCTGCAGGGCAGCCAGAGCATTCCGGTTGCGCAACTGGCGGCGCTGACGGCAGAAATGATCTTCGTGCTGCTGGAGGCGCCGGTGGACGAACTGGTCAACCAGGTCGATCTGCTGGACTTCCCAGGCTATCGCGGGCGCAAGAACCTGCTGGACATCGCCGACTCCAGTGACCCGCAATCAAGCACCAAGGATAACTCCGTGGCGCAGTTGATTCTGCGGGGCAAGGTCGCCTACCTGTTCGAGCGCTACACCGATACCCAGGAAATGAATGCCCTGGTGGTGTGCACCAGCTCCACCAAGCAAAGTGATGTGAACGATGTCGGCCCGGTGCTCACCCGCTGGATCGACAAGACCCAGGGCCCCACTCCGGCCTCGCGCAGCAAGCGTGAGGCCGGGCTGATCTGGGCGCTTACCATGCTCGACCTGCGCGTTGCCAATGGCCTGAATCAAGAGCCCGACCAGGACGATGAAGGCTGGAATGGCATGGTCAAGCTGACCATGCTCGAACGCTTCGGCAGCCTGCCGTGGATGACCGACTGGGCCGGCACGCCGTTCCAGAACACCTACCTGGTGCGCAAGCCGCGCATGAATGCCGGGTTTGTTCGCCAGGATAAAAACGGCCCGGAAATCGAGATCAATTCCGACAACCAGGCGCGCCTCGACAGCCTTGGCGCGAGCTTTGCCAAAAACGCGCTGGTTGGGCGGCACATCAAGAACCCGGGCAAGGCCTGGACTGAAATGCTGCGCCTGGACGACGGCGGCATCGGCTATTTCGCCAGCAGCTTCAACGGCGTCGCCAATATCGAGTTCAAGCTGGCGCGCATTCGCGAACAACTCGAAGAGTGCATCGAGAGCCTCACCGTTCATGGCCTGAGCAGTTGGTACCACGCCGATGGTGACGGTGCCGCAGCCGCCAAAAAGATCCAGGCGCAAACCATCCTTACCGGCCTGGGCCGACGCGCCACGGTATTGGGCGAATTTATCCACCAGCTCGATATGCCCGGCGAACATATTCGCGATCTTTACTTGAGCGGTGTTTACGAAGACGCGCAAGCAACGAAAGCGGATGAAAGCCAGCCCGCCAGCGCAGCACCCGCCACCAGCCTGTACAGCGACAGTGCCGGGTTCGACTTCGACTTCAGCGACAGCTTCAATGACGAAGCGCCAACAGCCAGCAGCCACACAAGCGTCGCACCGGTGCAGGAGCAGCAAAGCAACGAACACCGTTTCGCCAAAGCCGCCTTCAAAGCCTGGATCGCCCATCTGCGAGAGCTGACTACACGCCAGAACCTGATGAGCTTGCTGGGCCTTGAACGTTCGCTGATCGAAGCGGTGGTCGACGAGTTGATTACCGCCGGTTATCGCCACGACCTCCCGGGCCAGCTCAGCCGCGCCGTACTCAAGCGGGCGCAGAGTGGTGCACGTCGTGACCAACTGGTGGAGCGCCAAGTGCTCGAAGTGCAACTGGTGCTGCGTGACTTCGTGTCGTGGTTCGGCTACCTCCAGAAGTCTGTCAGTGAGCGCCCGAACAGCCGCGCCGGTGCCAAGGCACCGCTGTTTTCGTTCTACGCCGATGTTGCACCGGGCCAATTGCCGCAGCTGCCGCCACAACCGGCGAACCAGGCGCAGCGGTTTCTCGGCGACTGGCTCTCGGGCCTGGCTTATATCACCGTGGAAAACGCCGGCCATGGCGCCGGTCGCGAAATCACCATTGAACAGAATGAACGGCTGGGCCTCGTGCTCACTGCCTTCACAGCGAGATAAGCAATGCCCATTCGTGTAGATCTGCTTGCGTTAGAACCCAATGTGCCGGGTCAGGCGCGGCTGTCGGTAAAAAAGTGGAACGGTGTCAGTGAACAGCTGGAGTTTTCCATCCAGCGCAATCAGGATCATTTCTACCTGCAAGACCGCCAGCAGTGGAGCAACAACTCGTTCTGGTTCAAGGTCAGTCAATTCAGCGCAGCCGATGATGCGCTGGAAACGCTGGTGGGCCCGGATGTGGTGAACCCACTACTGGAAGGAAGCGGTAATTCAAACTTCCAGATCGAACTGCGTGAACAGAGCCTGGGCCATAGTGACCGGGGCGTCGTGCGCCCGGGCCTGGGTCTGCTTTCGTCGACTGCCGGTGGTCAAACCCGCTCCACCTATGATGCAACCACACTGGACGTGCCCGAAGCAGAGCCGCAAATCCCCGAGTTACCGGAGCTGGTACTGGAGCTGCCGCCCCAAGAGCCCGCGCCCGAGCCCATCGTCGCTGCGCGCGAACCGGAACCGGTGCCTGTCACACCGGCCAAGCGCAGCAACAACGTATTGATCGGCGTGATGGTAGCGCTGCTCATCGCCCTGCTGGCTGCCGTAGCTGCCTGGCTGTGGCTGGGTGATTCAGCGCCGGCACGCGCGCCTGACGTGCCAGCCCCGGCGCCGGTCGCCCAGGCACTGCCCTGCGACGCGGCCAGCATGAACAGCCAGCCGGAACTGGCGTTCATTCAAGCCTGCGTCAAGGCCGCTCCGGCCAGCGCACAACTGTTGGAAATCATTGAGGCCGCCAAGGCGAACAAGCACTGTGGCGTAGCTCAGCGCTTGTATGCCAACCGCGCCCAGGGTGGCGACATGTTGATCGCCAAGGCTTACGCCCGCGAATACGACCCCAAGTACCTGAAAGCCAGCGAATGTTTCCCCAAACCGGACAACGCCACCGCAGCGTACTGGTACGAAACCATTCTGGGTCACGAACCGGATAACACCGAAGCCAAGCAGCGCCTGGGGGAATTGCAACCGTGAGCCATCCTACTTCGCTCAAGCGCTGGACGCTGAGTACCGTCGCCGTGCTGGCACTGAGCATGGGTTCGCTGGCCAGTGCCGACGACAAGCCACTGATCCAGGAAGGCAAAAAAACCCTCTTTCAACGCGTCTTGACCACCCCCGGCTGCAAGCTCAGCCCTGCGGCCGGCGGCGCCCCGGGCACTACACAACCGACCTTCAGCCGTTTCTACGTGTATGAGCGCGCGCAGGCCGCCAACGCCGAATGGCTGAAAGTCGGCCCCGACAGCTATGGCAAAACCATTGGCTGGTTGCCGGCGGCGTGTACCACTGACTGGAAAATGCAGCTGACCCTGGCGTTCACCAACCCGGCGAACCGCGACCGATTACTGTTTTTCAAAGAGCGCGCCACGGTCGAAGGCATCCTGGATGCGCCAGACCCGGTCAGCAAGGTCGCACCGCTGCGCGCAGCACTCAAACAAGGCAAAACGGTGCCCGGCGTACTGGCTGAAGAACCGGCCTACTTTGTCGACCTGCAGAAGCAATTCTATTTACTGCCGGTGCTCAGCGGCGAAGAAGTAATGACTGAGGGCGGTTTCCGCACGCGGTTGCTCAACGTCGCCTCAGTCAGCAAAGCCGATGAGGCTGGCAGCAAAGATACAGGTGCCGCAGGCAGTACCGACCCAGCGGCAGCCGAGGCCAACGCCAGCCGCCAGTTGAAGGAATTCAGCGCGGCGGTGGTGTTTGTCATCGACTCGACTATTTCCATGGACCCGTACATCGACCGTACGCGGGAGGCGATTCGCAAGGTCTACCAGCAGATAGAAGCGCAGAACCTCGGTAAACAGGTGAAGTTCGGTCTGGTGGCATTCCGCTCCAGCACCAAGGCGGTGCCGGGGCTGGACTATGTCAGCAAAATGTACGCAGACCCGAACCAGGTCAAAGACAGCACCGACTTTTTGGCCAAAGTCGCGGACCTGAAACAGGCCAAGGTCTCCAGCAGCAGCTTTGATGAAGATGCATTTGCCGGTGTGATGCACAGCATCGACAAGATCGACTGGAGCCAGTTCGGCGCGCGCTACGTGGTGCTGATTACCGATGCAGGGGCCATCGAGGGCGATAACAAGCTTTCACAAACCGGCCTCAGCGCTTCGCAGGTGCGCCTTGAAGCGGCTAACCCCGGCGTAGCGATTTACACCCTGCACCTGAAAACCCCGGCGGGCATCAAAGACCACAGCAAAGCTGAGGCCCAGTACCAAAACCTGTCGACCTACCCTGGCACCAACACTTCGCTGTACTACCCGGTGAACGCAGGCGACGTGCAAGAGTTCGGGCGCAAGGTCGACTCCCTGGCTGCCGCCATCACCTCGCAGGTCAAAGCTGCCTATATGGGCGACGATGCCATCGGCAGTGCGCTGAACGCCAAGGCAGAACCTGGCGAGAAAAAAATGCTCGAAGACGCCGCGCTCATTGGCCATGCGATGCAGCTGGCGTATTTGGGCGAAAAAACCAACAGCAAAGCGCCTCCGGTGTTCCAGGCCTGGATTACTGACCGCGACCTGATCAAGCAAAACATTCCAACCACCGATGTACGGGTGTTACTGACCAAAGCCCAGCTCAGCGACTTGAGCGCAGTGATGAAGCAGATTCTCGACGCCGCCAATGAAGGCCTGATTTCGCCCACCGAGATGTTTGATCGCTTGCGCTCAGTGGCCGCGACCATGGGCGCCGACCCCAACCAGCTCAAGCAGAACAGTAACGCCAAGCTGGCGGACATGGGTGTACTGGGTGAGTACCTCGAAGGCCTGCCCTATCAGAGTGAGGTGCTGAACCTTGATGAAGAAACCTGGAAGAGCTGGGATGGGCTGGCACAGGAAAAATTCATCCGCACGCTGAACACCAAACTGCGCCATTACCAACGCTATAACGCCGATGTCGACCGTTGGGTCGGCCTGGCTGAAAACAGCGACGCGCGGGATTACGTGTACCCCGTACCACTGGAAATGATGCCCTAAGCTCATGCCCATTCTTGATATCGATAACCTGCTGGTGCGCCGTGGCGACGGAGCACAGGCGCATCAGGTGCGCCTGCCGCGCCTGCTGGTAAGCGCCGGGCAAATCCTTGCGATTACCGGCGAAAGCGGCTGCGGCAAGAGCACCTTGCTGGAAGCGCTGGGCCTGCTGCTGGCGCCGGTGGAACTCGGGCGTTTTTTGCTGAGCCCCAGTGCAGAGGGCGGGCATCCTCAGGATATCGCGCAGTTGCTGGCCAACAATGATCAACCAGCACTGGCCACCGTGCGCTCGCGGCACTTGGGGTTCATCTTGCAGAGCGGCGGCTTACTGCCATTTCTCAGCGTGCGCGACAACATCAACCTGCCACGCCGTATGCTCGGCATGCCGCTGCACAGTGCGCACATCGACCATGCGGTCGAGGTGCTGCGCCTCAATGCGCTGCTCGACAAACGCCCTCAAGCGTTATCAATCGGCGAGCGGCAACGGGTCGCCTGCGTACGCGCCATTGCCCATGAGCCGCAGCTGTTACTGGCCGACGAGCCCACCGCTGCACTGGACCCACACAGTGCCCGGCGTTTGTTTGAACTGCTGCTGAGCCTGGTGGCGAACCTGGGTTTGAGCGCGCTGGTGGTGTCCCATGACTGGGCGCTGCTGAAAGATTTTGGCTTGCCACGCCTGGGCGCGGTGAGCCGTCAGGGAGAGACACGGTTTGAACCGATGGATTGACCGGCTGCACCTGCTCGGCAAGCTCGCGCTCGAAGACCTCTGGCACGACCGTAAAGTGTCGCTGTGCATTGCCGCCTCGCTGGTGGCGGTGATCGCGCCGTTGCTGCTGCTGTTCGGCCTCAAACATGGCGTGGTCAGCCAGTTGCAGGACGATCTGCTGCGGGACCCGCGCAACCTCGAAATCAAAATGCTCAGCAGCGGCAACTATGACAGTGCCTGGATCAGCGCCTTGCGCCAGCGCCCGCAAACCGGTTTTGCGATTGGCCAGACCCGCACGCTGAACACCCAGGCCGATCTGTTTGTGGGCATGCAGCGGTTTGTCGAAGGTGCCGAGATCCTTCCCACTGAAGCGGGTGACCCACAACTGGGCCTGGGCACGCTGACACCCACTGGCCAGCAAGTCATTCTCAGCGAACGCGCCGCACAGCGCCTGCAGGTGAAAGCCGGCGACAGCGTACGCCTGCGTGCCGAGCGCCGCCTTGAGGGGCGTAACGAGCGCGGTGAGCTGAACCTTACGGTGCTGGCGGTATTGGACGGTGCGCGCTTCGGGCGCGCCGCAGGTTTTGTCGCGCCGCCTTTGCTACTGAGCCTGGAATATTTTCGTGACGGCTATCAGGTCAGCGCCTTTGGCGTAGACACCGGCAAACCCCTGGGCGATCTGCAACCCGTTTATGCCCGCGCCAGGGTATATGCCCGCGATATCGATCAGGTCGCGCCGCTTGAGCGCTGGCTGAACGAGCAACGCATCGAGACGTCGAGCCGGCTGGCCGACATCAATAACGTCAAGGCCATCAATCACGTGCTCGGCCTGATTTTCAGCGTGATCGCCATGGCGGCGTTGATTGGCTGCGTGGCGTCGATGGTCGGTGCGTTCCTGGCCAATATCGACCGCAAGCGCAAAAGCCTTGCGGTGTTGCGCCTGCTGGGCTTCAACCGTCCGGCGGTGGCCGGCTTTGTGGTGCTGCAAGCCTTGTTGCTTAGCCTGGCGGGTTATCTCGGCGGGTTGTTGTTCTATCTGATCGGCAGCCGACTGTTCGACCACTTGCTGGGCAGCAGCCAGGCGACCGATACGTTTGTCTGCCATATCACTATTGGGCATGGCCTTGCGGCCCTGCTGTTGACCTTTTTGGTCGCGGGACTGGTGGCCGTTATCGGCGCCGTGCGTGCGATCAGTATCGAACCTGCGGAGAGTCTGCGTGAGCTATAAACGGTGTGCCTGGCTATTGCCCTTGAGCCTGGGCTGCGCGCTCGAAGTATCAGCGGCGGGCTGGGACGAGAAATATTACAACCCGATGCCCGCGGACAACGACGTGGTGCTGCCGATGCCGTGCGAAGGCTCGATGGTGTTTCGCAAGGTGTTCATTCCTCTTGCCGGGCCGCTGGATGATTACCCGATCAACATCGGCCAGGACGGCGCCGAATACGGCTACGTCGAGCAGACGCGTCCGGCGTTCATTGCCGGCAGTTTCACGGCGGCCAAGGGCGACAAGTCGCGCTATTACCTGCTGGCCAAGTACGAAATGAGCGAGCTGCAATATGCCGCGCTCACCGACGCGACCTGCCCCACCGCAGCGACCAAAATGCGCCTGCCGCAGGTCTCGATCAGTTGGGTACAGGCCGTCGAAGCGGCCGATAAATACAACCTGTGGCTGCGTAAAAACGCTGCCGACTCGTTGCCCAAAGAAGACGGCGCGCAGGGCTTTCTGCGCCTGCCTACCGAGACTGAATGGGAGTTCGCGGCTCGCGGTGGGCTGGAAGTCGGCACCGCCGAGTTTCGCGACAGCCACTACCCGATGCCGGAAGGGCTGAACGCCTATGAGTGGTTTGCCGGGGCGCAGTCATCCAACGGCAAGCTGCAACTGGCTGGCCTGCAAAAGCCCAACCCGCTGGGCCTCCACGACATGCTCGGCAACGCCAGTGAAATGATGTTCGAACCGTTTCGCCTGAACAAACTTGACCGCCAGCACGGCCAGGCGGGCGGCTATGTGGTGCGCGGCGGTAACTACCTGACGGCACAGGCCGACATGCGCACCGCCCAGCGCAAGGAAGAGTCGTATTACAACGCTGAAGGCCAGGTAAAAAACAAAACCACCGGACTGCGTCTGGCGCTGGTATCTCCCACCCTGACCTCCCGTGAACGTGTTGCCAGCATCGAAAGCAGCTGGAAGAAACTCGGCTCCGGCAGCACCGCGCAGGCATCTGCGGCACCGGGTACCGCGCAGGCGTTGAGCACATTGGCTTCGGGCGTCGAAGACAAAGCCCTCAAGGAGAAGCTTCAGGCCCTGGAAAACCAGCTACGGGCCAGCAACCAGCAGCAGGAAGAGACGCGCGACCAGGCAATTCGCGCCAGCCTCAACCTTGGCGCTTTTCTATGTACCAAGATGCTTGATGACGGCCAGTACGTGGACTTTCTGCAAAAGAACTACGCGCTCAATTGCGAAGCCACCGAGAAAGACCCCAGCTGCGACATGCGCAAAGGCAAGCTCGACGAGCAGAAAGACCGACTGCACAAGCTCAGCCGCTACTACGCCAGCAGCCTGGTGGAATCCGGCACGCTGTACGGCCAGCCACTGCTCGAAGCTCAAGTACCGGTGATGGAAGAAATCATCTCGCGCAACAAACAACTGCAGGACCTCAAGCCTTACCTGCGCACCCACTGGGCCAATCAGAAGACCTTCCTGCAAAAACAGAAGATCGACACTGAAGCCTGGTTGAAAAGCTGCAAGTCTGTGACTCAATAACCGTCACTCAATAACAAATGACCCACCCCGTCATCAGGAGCAACACCATGTCACGCAGCGTATGGACTCGTTTCAAGCTACAGATCGCCGTCATCCTCACGGGCAGCCTGTTGCTGGGCGGTTGTGCGAGTACCGGCAGTTCGATGCTCGATACCGGCAAGACCGACCCCCGCCTGACCCAGGGCAATGACGCGCAGTTCTTCAGCAAGTCCGGCTACCAGGCGTGCGCCGTGGGCGCGGGTGTTGGCATCCTCACCTGCGCGTTGTCCAACAGCAGCAACAAGGCGGTATGTGCCGTGGCGGCCGGTATCACCGCGTGCGGCGTGGCCATGGGCGCCAACTATTACCTGGACCAGCGCCGCAGCGAATACGCCGATACTGGCCAGCGCTTGAGCAAGATGAACAGCGAAGTGCAGCAGGACACCCAGAACGTCATCGCGCGTACCGCGACCGCACAACAAGTGATCAACGATGATCAGGTGCGCATTGCCCAGATCAAGCAGGCCATGGCCAGCAAGAAGCTCAATGCCGAAAAGGCCAAAACCGACCTGGCCGAGATCGACAACAATATCGCGATCATGCGCAAGGACCTGACCAATATGCGCAACAAGGCCACCGAGTACGCCAAGGTTGCTCAACGGGAGCGCCAGGACGGCGCCGGCGTAGAGATCAAGCAGGTCGACGCAAGCATCGCGAAAATGAACCAGAAAGTCGCCGCGCTGCAAAAAGAAGTCGACGGTCTTTACAACCAGCGCTCCGCAATCACCCTGGGCTGAGAACTTCACCATGATTACGTTTAAACACTCATTCGGGCTGGCGGCCATTCTGGCCCTCGCCGGTTGTGCGACACCGCCCGGCAGCTGCGATGCCGGCAACCGTGACAGCAGCATGCTGACCAAAATGAATTGCGACTATTCGGGTGGCTACAGCGATCAGGTCAAGCAGAAAGAAGCTGCCCTGACCGCCTCGCGCGAAGAGAACGCGATGTTCCATCAGGTCTACGAAAATATCGCCGCGCAGCAGGCTAACACCCGCCGCGACCTCGCGACCCAGCAGCAGTCCCAGGCGCAGTTGAACCAGTCCCTGGCGCAATTGCTCGGCACCCTGAAAAAACGCCGCGCCAATCAGGGCGACGTGCAAAAGCAGGTCGCCAGCCTTGAACAGCAGTTGAAGGCCAACCAGGCCCAGGCGTCCGGCGGTTCAGCTACGCCCCAGCAGTTGGCGGCCAAGCAGGAACAGTTGAAAACCTTGCAGAAAAAGGTCAACCAACTGCAGTTCAGCCTCGGCTACGAAGAGTAAAACCGGGCCTCTGCCACTTTGCAGGCCTCTGACGGGTGCCTGCTTCATTTTCAGGAATTGCCTTCATGCAACGGGTCATCAGGGACGCGCAAGCCGTTCTGGACGGAACAAGTGCACTGCAGAACAAGGTTGCGCTGATCCAGAAACACCTTCCGCCGGTGACTGCGAGCCTGTTTGCGATTCCGCGCACCGGCGCCGACGGCGTCCTCGAGTGGTGGACGGAACTTGGCGGCCAGCCGACGCCTTACGCCGACCTGGACAAGGACAGCCAGCAACGTCTGCTGCAAACCTATCAGCAACGTCAGGACGCCCTCAGCCAGCTCGCCGATGAGTTGAAAAAACGCGACCAGCAAGGCGCCGCCCATGAGCTGGAATCGCTGATTGGCGAACCCACACTGACCGACCTCTACAGCCTCAATGGCGAGCCTTTGGTGATTCGCTGGAACACACCACGGCCGGCCAAAGTGCTGCCGCCGCCAGTGATAGCGCCCGCCGCGGTCGCCCCGGTCGCTGCTGCCGTCGCCACCAGCAAAGGCTGGCGCCTGGCTGCGCTGCTGCTCGGTTTACTGCTGTTATTACTGTTGTTGCTTGCACTATGGGCGTGGTGGTTCTGGCGCCCGTTGCCAGTGGTCGAGCCTGTGGCGCAAGCGCCCATCGTCACCCCTGCGCCCGTGGTCGCGCCGGCACCTGAGCCCGCCCCCGAACCCGAGCCTGTGGTGGTCCCGGAGCCGGAACCTGCGCGGGTACCAGAACCCGTGCAGGCACCGCCCCCCAAGCCGAAACCCGTGCCCGTGGCCAAGCCTGCGTCACCGCCCTCGCTGGACAATTACGCCTGCCGCAAGGACGCACCCGCAGTAGAAACGCCGCAGTTTGTGGTGGTGCTCGACACCTCAGGCTCCATGATGCTCAACATCAACGCCGCGAAGGCTGACGAAGACTGGTTCTTCGGCGACCCCGCCAACCGTTACCGCAACCCAAACCGTGTGCAGCAGATCTTCCAATCGCCCAACCGCATGGAGGTGGCCGCCGACTCGCTCAATGCCACGATCAAGGCGCTGGATTCGAAAATCGATATCCGCCTGATTACCTTCGCCGGTTGCAACGCCACGCCGGATCACGGCGTGTTTCGTTTTGATCAGCGTCCACGCCTCATGGCAGGCATTCGCGGGCTGGTGGGCAACGATGGCACGCCCTTGGCCGCCAGCCTGCAAAAAGCCGCCGGCACCGTGGACGGGCGCAACCGTGACGCGATGATCGTGATGTTCATCGACGGGGAAGACGGCTGCGATCAGGACGCCTGTGCAGTGTCACGCCAGATCGCCCAACAGCAACCGCGGCTGCGGGTCAATGTAGTGAACATCGGGGCTGGCGGCGCCTCGCGTTGCATCGCTGAAAATACCGGCGGACGCACCTACGCCAGCAACAATGCTACCGAGTTGGCCAAGGCCATGAAGCTGGCGACCAAGGAAGTCTCCAGCAGCGCGAATTGCAAATAACCGCTCGCCTTCGGCTCAGCGGAACCGGTCCACTTCATGGCGCAAGCCTGCCGCCAACGTCTCCAGCTCCTTGGCGGTAATCGCCAGGTTCGACACCACTTCGCGCTGCTCGCTGTTGGCCATCGCAATGCTCTGCAGGTTGCTGCTGAGCAGCGTCGCAGTGCTGCTCTGCTCTTGGGTAGCCGTGGTGATGGCGGCAAACTGCTGACCGGCCGAGCGGCTTTGCTCGTCGATACGCGCCAGGGCCGAGGCCACGTCGGCGTTGCGCGACAGGCCTTCCTGCATCAGGACATTGCCTTGTTCCATGGTGCTGATGGCGTTACCGGTTTCCTGCTGGATGCTCTGGATCATCACGGAAATTTCATCGGTGGCCTGGCGGGTGCGCGAGGCCAGGTTGCGCACCTCGTCGGCGACCACGGCGAAGCCACGGCCTTGCTCACCGGCGCGGGCAGCTTCGATGGCCGCGTTGAGCGCCAGCAGGTTGGTCTGTTCGGCGATGGCGGTGATCACACCGACAATGCCGCCGATTTCCTCGGAGCGCTGGCCGAGGGTATTGATCACCGTGGCGGTGCTGTTCAGGGCGGTGGCGATATGTTCCAGAGACGACGACGCCTCTTGCATCGAGGTACGGCCGATGCGGGTTTGCTGGGCGTTTTCCTGAGCGAGACGCTCGGTGTTGCCCATGTTGTCGGCGATGTTCAGGGAGGTGGCGCTGAACTCTTCCACGGCGCCGGCCATACTGGTGATCTCACCGGACTGCTGCTCCATGCCTTCATAGGCACCGCCCGACAACCCGGACAACGCCTGGGCACGGCTGTTGACCTCTTCGGCCGCCTTGCGGATCTGCGACACCATGGTCGACAGCGCCTCGCCCATCTGGTTGAAGCTACGCGCCAACTGGCCGATCTCGTCATGGCTGGAGACGTTTAGGCGTGCGCTCAAGTCGCCCGCACCCAAGGCTTCGGCCTGGCGCACCAGGTCGCTCAGCGGCGCCAGCTTGCTGCGCAACAGCCACACGATTGCGCCCACCGCCAGCAACATCGCCAGCACACTCCCGATCACCAGCCGCATGCCGACTTCCCAGGTCACGGCACGAATTTCGGCTTTCGGCATGCTCGCCACCACGGCCCAGGGGCCACCTTCGAAGGGCACCGACACGCTGTAGAAATCTTCGTTTTTGTCACTCCAGAAGCGGCCGGCGCCAGGCTTTTTCGCCAGGTCCAGCATCACCGGCACGGCTTGATCCGGCGCCTGCACGCCAGCGGGCGGCACCAGCCAGTGCTTCTGTTCGTCGAGCAGGGCCAGGGAACCGGTCTGGCCGATGCGGAAGCGCTTGAGGTTTTCGAACTGCGCGGCCTGCGCATCGGTGTAGTCAAAGCCGATGAACAGCACGGCGATGACCTTGCCGCTGCTGTCGCGCACCGGACTGTACTGAGTCATGTAGGAGCGGTCGAACAACACGGCGCGGCCGATATAGACCTGGCCATTGAGCACGCGCTGATAGGCCGGGCCCTGGCGGTCCAGCACGGTGCCGATGGCGCGGCTGCCGTCCTGCTTGGTCAGGGAGGTGCTGACGCGGATGAAGT
This sequence comes from Pseudomonas sp. PvP025, assembly GCF_017832155.1. Lineage (NCBI taxonomy): Bacteria > Pseudomonadati > Pseudomonadota > Gammaproteobacteria > Pseudomonadales > Pseudomonadaceae > Pseudomonas > Pseudomonas sp. PvP025. The sequence goes on from NZ_JAFIBJ010000001.1 coordinate 3,828,974, forward strand.
CGTCGCCGCTGCGCACGAACACCGTGGCCACACCGCCGGACATCTGCTTGAACTCATCCACTTCCGTGAAGTTATTGTTGAGCACATCGCTGCCCAGCAACAGGCTCGGGGTCTGCACGCCGCCCACGGCGATCATCTGATCGGCGCGCACGCTCAACCCGGCGCTGAAGCGCTGTTCAAACAGGCCGGTGAGGCGCTGCGTGCTCTCGCGCAGGGTGCTGTGGAAGGTATTGAGCTGATCGGCGAGCAATCGCGCCTCGCTGGCCAGATGCTCCTCGCGGGTGGCAAGGTTGGCGGAGTCGAGAGAACGCAAGGCGAAAACGGTACTGCCGCCGATGGCGACAGCCAGAATCACGGCCAATGCGAGGCCTAACTGTGAGGCAATCCGGGCGCGAGGTTGAGACATGACAGCTCCTGACCGAGGCCAGGATCATCCTGATCTCATAGCGATGCTCGGCAAATTATCTAGTGGGAAACGTCGGGGTGAAGGTCCGACACACCTACTTCGGCGGGGTTTGCCAATACTTGAGAGAATCAAGGGGGCATTACGCAAACGATTGCATTCATCTCTTTTTACAATTGCGCGCAAAGCACCGAGAATCCCCCTTCGCCATCCTTCCGCCTTTTCGAGTGTGATGATCATGCAGCCTGCGGCACGTACCGAACTCTGGGCCATTCTGCGGCTGTCAGGGCCGTTGATCGCCTCACAGCTGGCGCACATGCTGATGGTGCTGACCGACACCTTGATGATGGCCCGCCTGAGCCCGGAAGCCCTGGCCGGTGGTGGCCTGGGCGCGGCGACTTATTCGTTCGTGGCGATTTTCTGCATCGGCGTGATTGCGGCGGTGGGCACGCTGGTCGCCATTCGTCATGGTGCAGGGGATATCGAAGGCGCCACCCGCCTGACCCAGGCCGGGCTGTGGCTCGCCTGGTTGATGGCGTTGGCGGCGGCCTTGCTGTTGTGGAACCTCAAGCCGGTGCTGCTGATGTTCGGCCAGACCGAAACCAACGTGCATTCGGCGGGGCAGTTCCTGACCCTGCTGCCGTTCGCCCTGCCCGGCTACCTGAGCTTCATGGCCTTGCGCGGCTTCACCAGCGCCATCGGCAAGGCGACGCCCGTGATGGTGATCAGCCTGGGCGGCACGGTGGTCAACTACCTGCTCAACCATGCATTGATCGAAGGCATGTTCGGCCTGCCCAAGCTCGGCCTGATGGGCATCGGCCTGGTGACTGCCATTGTCGCCAATGGCATGGCGCTGGCCCTGATGGCGTACATCCGCAGCAACCGCGTCTATGCCGCCTACCCGCTGAGCACCGGCCTGCTGCGCCTCAATACCCATTACCTGCGCGAGCTATGGCGCCTGGGCCTGCCGATTGGCGGCACCTATGCGGTGGAGGTCGGGCTGTTCGCCTTTGCGGCGCTGTGCATGGGCACCATGGGCAGCACGCAGTTGGCGGCGCATCAGATTGCCCTGCAGATCGTCTCGGTGGCGTTCATGGTCCCGGCGGGTATGTCCTACGCGGTGACCATGCGCATCGGCCAGCACTACGGCGCCGGGCAATTGCTGAAGGTGCGTACGGCCGGGCGCGTAGGCATGGGCTTTGGCGGCGTGGTGATGCTGGGGTTTGCCGGGGTTTTGTGGCTGTATTCCGACCCGCTGATTGGTCTGTTTCTCGACCACAACGACCCGGCGTTCCACGATGTGATCGTACTGGCCGTCAGCCTGCTGGCCGTGGCGGCCTGGTTCGAACTGTTCGACGGTGTGCAGACCATCGCCATGGGCTGCATCCGTGGGCTCAAGGACGCCAAGACCACCTTTCTGGTGGGGCTCGGTTGCTACTGGCTGATCGGCGCGCCGTCGGCGTGGTTGATGGCGTTCACCTTTGGCTGGGGGCCGACAGGGGTGTGGTGGGGGCTGGCGCTGGGATTGGCGTGTGCGGCGGTAAGCCTGACCTGGGCGTTTGAAGCGAAGATCAAGCGGATGATTCGGCAGGCGGCACTGCCTAGTTAGGTGGGAGGTGGCTTGCTTGCCACAGTGGAATATTCGCAGGGTGTAAATCCTGCATCTGACATGGAGCGAAACACATAAATTTGCGGGACGGAGTAGCTCTACTCCCTGCATTTCAAGCTCTACGCTTAGTCTGCTGCGGCTTTTTTTAGTTGATACCTGACCACCTGCTGACTAGGATCTTGCGCACAAGATTTGTCCGATGGACTGTTGTTTTTTGTGTGCTGGTTTTCAGGAATTCACTTTGATGGACTATCAATTTCCAGCTTTCAACGCCGAGCAAAGCCAGGAATGGCCGCACTTATCCCCATCCAACCCCCTCGCCGAACAGGACTAACCCATGTTCGAAGCGGCACGTTGGGGCGACGAAATTGAACACACCAGTGCATTGGGTGGCTTTCTGACCGGTGCGGTTATTGGCCTGGCCATCGTGGGGGTTGCAGCCTTCACGGTATGTACGGCTGGGTTCGGTGGTTTTCTTCTAGGCGCGGCCATCGGTCTGGGCGCCTCCGCCCTCCCCATGATCGGGGAGTTTTTTGGCTCTTTACTCAGTTCGCCCGCCGGGAGCATCCAGCGGGTGGGTTGTTCCGACAATGTGTTCATCAACAGCCGCAACGCCGCCCACGCCAAACTAAGTACCGCCTTGTGCGAGCAGCATCCGGCGACCGTCAGGGTGGCCGAAGGCTCCTCCAACGTGTTTATCAATGGCGTGGCCGCGGCGCGCAAGGACGACAAGCTGACCTGCGGCGCAAGGATCGGCGGCGGCTCCAACAACGTATTCATCGGCGGCGGCACCGAACGCTACCTCGACGTCGATGAAGAAATCCCCGGCTGGCTGCGCGTTACTGTCGACATCCTGATGATCGTGGCCTCGATGGGGCGCAATCTGTTGCCCGTCTTCAAGCTTGGCCTCATGCAGGGCCTCAAAGCCGCCACCCCTTGCGCACTGCGCTTTGCAGCCGTCGTGGCAGGCAGCTATCTGGCCGGTCGCTTCGTCATCGGCCCCGCGATAGAGCGTGCAGTCGGTGGCCTGACCGGCAACCCGGTCGACCTCACCACCGGCCGCAAAGTCATCCCTGACGAGGTGGACTTCAGCCTGCCCGGCCTGATGCCCATCGACTGGTCACGCTTTTACGCCAGTGACCTGAGCGTCGACAGCGTGCTCGGCCAGGGCTGGGTGCTCCCCTGGGAACAAAGCCTGCGCCGCAGAGGCAGTTTCGTTTACCTCACCGACAATCAGGGTCGCAGCGTGCCGTTTGTCGATATCGAGCCGGGTGAGCGCCTCTACAACCCTTACGAGCAAGTCCATCTGGTGCGCACCGCCGGTGGCCATTACGTGGTGCAGACGCTGGACAACGTGTTTTTCTACTTTGGCGAAATTGCCGAAAACAACGTTTCAGTCCCCCTGCAACGCCTGGAAAACGCCCTAGGCCACTACCTGCACTTCACTCGCACCGAAGAAGGCCTGCTGACCGATATCAGCGCCAACGGCGGCGTGCGGGTGCACCTGCACTACGACAATCCCCTCGGGCGCCTCACCCACGTCAAACGTGTGGTCGACAACGAGGCCGTCGAAACCCTGGTCAGATACCGCTACGACGATAACGGCCAGCTTATCGAAGTGATCAACCGCAACAACGACTCCATCCGCCGCTTCAGCTACACCGATGGCCTGATGACCAGCCACAGCAACGCACTGGGCCTGAGCTGCAATTACCGCTGGGAAATCCTCGACGGCAAACCCCGCGTGGTTGAACACTGGACCAGCGACGGCGAGCATGTTCACTTCCGCTACGACCTCAACGCCCGCACCTCCTGGGCCACCGATGTGCTGGGCCGTGAGCTGGAGATTCATTACAACCAAGACCTGCGCGTGATCGCCAGCCGCGATATCGGCGGCGAACGCTACGCCATCGACCTTGACGAAGCCGGCAACACCACCGGGATCACACTGCCCGATGGGAATCGTCTGACGTTCAAGTACGACGACTTTTCGCGCTTGGTCGAAGAAACCGATCCGCTCGGACGTAAGATCAAATACACGTATCACCTCAGCACCACGCTAGTGACGCAAACCACCTTTGCGGACGGCAGCGTGTGGACGGCGCGCTATGACGATAAGGGCAACCTGATCGCCGAAATCGATGCGCTGGGCCACAAGACCGAGTACCTCAACAGTGAAGATGGGCTGCCGCACACCATCATTGATGCCACGTACAAGTCCAAGTATCTGTGGTGGAACAACCTCGCGCAGGTGGAGCGGTTTCAGGATTGCTCGGGCAAAAGCACGTATTACCGCTATGACGAACGGGCGCATTTGGTCGCCGTTACCGACGCCCTGAAACAGACGACAAAACTTGAGCGCAAACCCGACGGCGAAGTGCTGCGCATCGACCACCCCGACGGTACGGCTGAGTCGTTTACCTACAACGCCCTCGGCCAGGTCCTTACCCACACGGACGGCAAAGGCCAGACCACGCGCCTTTTAAGAACCTCAAGAGGCTTACCCTCAAGCCGTCAGGACGCCAAGGGCCAGCGCATTCGCTATGAATACGACAAAGCCATTCGCTTGACCGCACTGGTCAACGAAAACAATGCCGCGTACCAGTTTGCCTACGACGCCTCCGACCGGTTGATCGAAGAAAAACGCATCGACAACCTGACGCGCCGTTTCAGCTACAACCTCGGCGGGCACCTCACGCGCCTTGACGAAATCGGCTATGGGGAACGAGCCGAACGGCCACAACGCCATACCGAATTTGAGCGTGATCCGATTGGACGATTGCTGGCCAAGCTGAACGACGACACGCGTCAGAACTATGAGTACGACGAAGGCGACCGGCTGCTGTCGATTGCACGGTGCCCAACCAGTACCGGTAAAAAGCTCGGCGTCTCAGAAGAAAAGCTCGAATTTGCCTACGACCTGCTCGGCCGTCTGATCCAAGAGACCACACTGCAAGGTGCACTGGCCTACGAATACGATCCGCTGAGCAACCTGACCACGCTGACGTTGCCCACAGGCCAACACCTTAACCATCTGTATTACGGCAGCGGCCACCTGCACCAACTCAACCTCGACGGGCAGTTGATCAGCGACATGGAACGCGACGACCTGCACCGCGAGGTTTACCGCAGCCAAGGCAAGCTCACCAGTTGTTTTGGCTACGACTCGATGGGGCGCAAGGCCTGGCAGTTTGCTTCAACGCTTGCGGCTGACAAGCTCTCACGCGTGCTGGGCAGCGAAACGCCACAGCTGTTGGTGGAGCACGCCTACAACCCGATCCACCGCCGCTACCAGTACGACCCCGCCGGCGAACTGGTCCGCACGCTCGACAAGTTGCGCGGCGAAATCAAGTACGAATACGAAGCCAACGGCCAACTGCATAGCCGCGATACTGGCCGGTTGGTGGACAGTGAAGAGTTTCGCTACGACGCGGCAGCCAACCGGCTGAATTTCAACACCAGCCAGTTCGATCAGGTCAAAGACAACCGCATCAAGCAATGGCGGGATCAGGAATACCGCTACGACGCGTGGGGCAACCTGATCGAAAAACGCAGCGGGATTACACGACTTCAAACGTTCAGCTACGACTGCGAAAACCGCCTGGTCAAGGCTGAAACGATGGTCAATAGCAGGCTTGAAAGCACTGGCACCTATCGCTATGACAGCCTCGGCCGGCGCGTCGGCAAAACCTCAGAAATCAACGGCAAAACGCAGCACAAAAACTTCCTCTGGCAAGGCTTGCGCATGTTGCGTGAGGAAAGTCCCGGGCAAAGCAGCCTGTACGTTTATGAACCCGGTAGCTACGCGCCACTGGCCCGTGTCGATCAAGCCGAAGGTGAAGAACAAAAGCTCTACTACTTCCACACCGACCAGATCGGCACGCCGCTGGAGATGACGGATCAGCAAGGTCAGATCGTCTGGCAGGCCACCTACCGGGCGTGGGGCGAGGTTGAGACGCTGGCGGTGAGTGAGGTTGAGCAGAACCTGCGGTTTCAGGGTCAGTATTACGATGATGAGACGGGGCTGCACTACAATACGTTTCGGTATTACGATCCGCAGGTGGGGAGGTTTATAACGCAGGATCCGATTGGGTTGTCGGGTGGCGATAACCTTTATGGATATGCACCTAATACCAATGGATGGATTGACCCACTTGGATGGTGTGTAACTACTAATGTAACGCGAGGCGCAGTGGGTCAGCCTCTACGAGCCACCGCAACTATCACAGCAAAAGACTTAGGAACTGGTACTGCTACTAATAACTCATCTAGAGTATGGGCTAGGCTGTTAGGTAAATCGGATGATGATGCAGGTCATATAATTGGAAAATTGCTAGGCGGTTCAGGGGGGAAAAATGGTGTATTCCCTCAACTTTCAAAAATAAATAGGGGGCAATTTCGTGAGTTTGAAAAAAGCTTAAGTCAGTATATCAAGGCTAACGGCAGCGTAGATGTGGATATTGTTTTCAAATATGCGGAAGGTGTATCTCGGCCCGATAGAATAATTTACAACGTCCTCCAGAATGGAGAGCGTGTAATGCAAGGGCGGTTCTTTAACTAGGAGGTATCATGAGCGAAAAAGCAATCGACGATTTGATGAAATTTATGAATTCCATGAAGGATTGGGAGGCTGGTTTTTGTTCTGCTCAAGATGAAGCAGATGAAAGTGATATAGATATTTCTATGATTAAGCAAAAATATGCTGTTAAACTAGAGGAAATATTAAATATACACTCTCTCGATGAGGGTATTAATCGCGAGCGATTAGTTGATTTGGGTAGTACGATTCCTGTGACATATGATCCTTCTAGGGACGTTATCGAGCCTGAGAATCACAGTGAGTCGATATTTATTGTGACCCAGACCGCTGGCTTCAAAAGTCAATTCAGATTTTTCATGGTTTTTCGAGATCCTGACTGGGTCATAAAGAGGAAAGAGCGGTTAGACGGCTCTGGCAAGTGGATAGCATCTAGCCTATGAAAATCTAGTTGCTAAAAAGCATTTTCTAGGGCGCAAGGCCTGGCAGTTTGCTTCAACGCTTGCGGCTGACAAGCTCTCACGCGTGCTGGGCAGCGAAACGCCACAGCTGTTGGTGGAGCACGCCTACAACCCGATTCACCGCCGCTACCAATACGACCCCGCCGACGAACTGGTCCGCACGCTCGACAAGTTGCGCGGCGAAATCAAGTACGAATACGAAGCCAACGGCCAACCTGCATAGCCGCGATACTGGCCGGTTGGTGGACAGTGAAGAGTTTCGCTATGACGCGGCAGCCAACCGTCTTAACTTCAATACGAGCCAGTTTGACCAGGTTAAAGACAACCGCATCAAGCAATGGCGCGATCAGGAATACCGCTACGACGCGTGGGGCAACCTGATCGAAAAACGCAGCGGGATGACCCGACTTCAAACGTTCAGCTACGACTGCGAAAACCGCCTGGTCGGGGCTGAAACGATGGTTAACAGCAGGCTTGAAAGCACTGGCACCTATCGCTATGACAGCCTCGGCCGGCGTGTCGGCAAAACCTCTCAGATCAACGGCAAAACGCAGCACAAAAACTTCCTCTGGCAAGGCTTGCGCATGCTGTGTGAGGAAAGTCCCGGGCAAAGATGAACCCAGCAGCTACGCGCCATTAGCCCGCTTAGATCAACGCGAAGGTGAAGTCCAAAAGCTCTACTACTTCCACACCGACCAGATCGGCACGCTGCTGGAGATGACGGATCAGGAAGTTCAGATCGTCTGGCAGGCCACCTACCGGGCGTGGGGCGAGGTTGAGACGCTGGCGGTGAACGAAGTTGAGCAGCACCTGCGGAAGAGACGGGCTGCACCACAATACGTTTCGGTATTGCGATCCGCAGGTTGCGTCCGGTTTATAACGCAGGACCCGACTGCAGCGTTTCAGTCAACTGATGTAAAGACTGATTCCAAACCCACTCACACAGGTTTGATTGGGCTTGCAGCACGTCAGCCCAGTTGCGCCTGCTGGCCCTTGCCGTGAGTCAAATACTGCACCAACTCCGGCAACGGCAACGGCTTGCTGATCAGGTAGCCCTGGGCCTGGTCGCAGCCGAACAGGCGCAGCAACGCCAGTTGCTCCGGCGTTTCCACGCCTTCGGCCACCACTTCCAGGTTGAGGTTGTGGGCCAGGTTGATCATGGCGTGGACCAGCTTGCGGTTCTCTTCGCGCTCCTCCATGCCGCCGACAAAGCTCTTGTCGACCTTCAGCAAGGCAATCGGCAGGCTGTTGAGGTGCACGAACGACGAAAAGCCAGTGCCAAAGTCGTCCAGGGAAAACCGCACGCCGAGGCGGCCGAGGGCGTCCATGGTCTGCTTGACCAGGTCGCTGCGGCGCATCACGGCGGTTTCGGTCAGCTCGAATTCCAGCCATTGCGCTTCCACGCCACGCTCGGTGATCAGCCGACTGAGGGTGGACAGCAACTGGCTGTCCTGGAACTGGCGAAACGACAGGTTGACCGCCATGTGCAGCGGCGGCAGGCCGCGTTCGCGCAGGTCCTGCATGTCGCGCAGGGCGCGGGAGATCACCCAGTAACCCAGCGGCACGATCAGGCCGCTCTGTTCGGCCAGGGGCACGAATTCGCTGGGCGCCAGCAGCCCGCGCTCGCCGTGGCGCCAGCGCACCAGGGCTTCGAGGCCGACGATACGGCCGTCGCCCAGGTCCAGGCGCGGCTGGTAATGCAGTTCCAGCTCGTCACGGCGCAAGGCGCGGCGCAGTTCGCTTTCGAGGTCGGCAAGGCTGCGCGCATTGCGGTTGATGCGCTCGTTGAAGATATGAAAGGTGCAGCCCTGGGTGCTCTTGGCTTGCTGCATGGCGATGTGCGCATGCCACATCAACGGATCGGCGCCAGCGCGCGCGCGGGCATGGGCCACGCCCAGGCTGCAGCCGATCAGCAGGCTTTCACCGTCTACCCAGTACGGCTCGGCCATGACCTCGGTGATGCGCTCGGCCATCCATTCGGCGCGCTGAGGGGCGCGGCGGGTGTCGATCAACAGGGCGAATTCGTCGCTGCCCAGGCGTGCCAACTGGTCGCCGGCTTCGAGTTGGCTCTTGAGCCGTGAGACCACTTGCAGGATCAGCCGGTCGCCGGCCTGATGGCCGAGGGCGTCGTTGGCATGGCGGAAGTTGTCGAGGTCCAAGTGACCGAGAGCCAGGCCGCGTCCTTCATTGTCGGCCAGCCGCGCCGCCAACAGGGTCTGGAAGCCCTGGCGGTTGGCGATCCCGGTGAGCGGGTCCTGCTCGGCCAGACGCTGCAGCGTGTGTTCGAGCACGCCACGTTCACGCACATGGCGCAGGCAACGGCGCACCGTGCCGGCGTCCAGTGCATCACGCACCAGCCAGTCACTGACCCCCAGCGGTGAAACCAGCGGCTCCTGCTCCAGCAGCAATACGCACGGCAGGCTGCAGCGGCCTGGCCCGGGTTGCAGGCCGGGGGTGGTCAACAACACGGCGCTGTGGTCGTCATCGAACAGACGGCTCACCGAGTCCCAATTGGGCGCGCTGATCAACACAGCTGCGTCGCCCATCGGCGCCAGGCACTCGCGCAACAAGGCTGCCCACTCAGGCGCATCGGACAGCAGCAGCAAACGCAAGGGTTCGACAGGCGTAGCCAAGCTAGCTCCCTAGACTCTGCAAAATTTCGTTGGCGGCGGGCATTATGACGTGCGGCCTGATAATCACCAATGATAGGGGTTATCAAATACGCAAGTTGTCAGAAAAAGTCCTGAAAACGCGTCACATCCTGCGGCAAAGTAACAAAACCGGCAAATTTAGATCGAGTGGTACGTCACACCGTCGATCCAGAGCAGCAGAATCTTGCCAGCCTGTTAAAATGCCCGCCCTTTTGAACAACGACTTCCCGAATTCTGTATGTCCCGACTCAATCCCCGGCAGCAAGAAGCCGTGAACTACGTCGGCGGCCCTCTATTGGTGCTCGCCGGCGCGGGCTCCGGCAAGACCAGCGTGATCACCCGCAAGATCGCGCACCTGATCCAGAACTGCGGCATCCGTGCCCAGTACATCGTCGCCATGACCTTTACCAACAAGGCGGCGCGGGAAATGAAAGAGCGCGTCGGCACCCTGCTCAAGGGTGGCGAAGGCCGTGGGCTCACCGTGTGTACGTTCCACAACCTGGGGCTGAACATCATCCGCAAGGAGCATGCGCGGCTGGGCTACAAGCCGGGCTTTTCGATCTTCGACGAGACGGACGTCAAGTCGCTGATGACCGACATCATGCAGAAGGAATACGCGGGCGACGACGGCGTCGACGAGATAAAGAACATGATCGGGTCGTGGAAAAACGACCTGATCCTGCCTGCCGAGGCGCTGGAAGCGGCGCGCAATCCCAAGGAGCAGACCGCCGCCATCGTCTACACCCACTACCAGCGCACGCTCAAGGCGTTCAACGCGGTGGACTTCGACGACTTGATCCTGCTGCCGGTAAAGCTGTTTCAGGAACACAAGGACATCCTCGAAAAGTGGCAGAACAAGGTGCGCTACCTGCTGGTGGACGAATACCAGGACACCAACGCCAGCCAGTACCTGCTGGTGAAGCTGCTGATCGGCACGCGCAACCAGTTCACCGTGGTCGGCGACGATGACCAGTCGATCTACGCCTGGCGCGGCGCTCGCCCGGAAAACCTGATGCTGCTCAAGGACGACTACCCGTCGTTGAAAGTCGTCATGCTGGAGCAGAACTACCGCTCCACCAGCCGCATCCTGCGGTGCGCCAACGTGCTGATCTCCAACAACCCTCACGCGTTTGAAAAACAGCTGTGGAGCGAGATGGGCCATGGCGACGAGATCCGCGTGATCCGCTGCCGCAACGAAGACGCCGAAGCCGAGCGCGTGGCGGTTGAACTGCTCACGCTGCACCTGCGGACCGACCGGCCCTACAGCGATTTCGCCATCCTGTATCGCGGCAACTACCAGGCCAAACTGATCGAGTTGAAGCTGCAGCACCATCAGATTCCCTATCGCCTGTCGGGCGGCAACAGCTTCTTCGGGCGCCAGGAAGTCAAAGACCTGATGGCCTACTTCCGGCTGATCGTGAACCCCGATGACGACAATGCCTTCCTGCGCGTGATCAACGTCCCACGCCGGGAAATCGGTTCGACTACGCTGGAAAAGCTCGGTAACTACGCCACCGAACGCAAGATCTCGATGTACGCCGCCACCGATGAAATCGGCCTGGGCGAGCACCTGGACACGCGCTTCACCGATCGCCTGGCGCGCTTCAAGCGCTTCATGGACAAGGTGCGTGAACAATGCGCCGGCGAAGACCCGATCAGCGCCCTGCGCAGCATGGTCATGGACATCGATTACGAGAACTGGCTGCGTACCAACAGCTCCAGCGACAAGGCCGCGGATTACCGCATGGGCAACGTCTGGTTCCTGATCGACGCGCTGAAGAACACCCTGGAAAAAGACGAAGACGGCGAAATGACCGTCGAGGACGCCATCGGCAAGCTGGTGCTGCGCGACATGCTCGAGCGCCAGCAGGAAGAGGAAGACGGCGCCGAAGGCGTGCAGATGATGACCTTGCATGCCTCCAAAGGCCTGGAATTTCCCTACGTGTTCATCATGGGCATGGAGGAGGAAATCCTCCCGCACCGTTCCAGCATCGAAGCCGACACCATTGAGGAAGAACGCCGACTGGCCTATGTGGGCATTACCCGCGCACGTCAGACGCTGGCCTTCACCTTTGCCGCCAAGCGCAAGCAATACGGCGAAATCATCGATTGCGCCCCCAGCCGGTTCCTAGACGAACTGCCGCCGGACGATCTGGCCTGGGAAGGCAACGACGACACCCCGACCGAGGTCAAGGCCGTTCGCGGCAACACTGCCCTGGCCGACATACGCGCGATGTTAAAGCGCTAGAATCGACTACTTTTTAATCTACTTTCGGCGCAGACCGCGCCATTAGAGGAAGCTTTCCGTGGAAGCACTGCACAAGAAAATTCGCGAAGAAGGCATCGTGCTTTCCGATCAGGTTCTCAAGGTCGACGCCTTCTTGAACCACCAGATCGATCCGGCGCTGATGAAACTGATCGGCGACGAGTTCGCCGCGCTGTTCAAGGATTCGGGCATTACCAAGATCGTCACCATCGAAGCCTCGGGCATCGCGCCGGCGATCATGACCGGCCTGAACCTCGGCGTGCCGGTGATTTTCGCCCGCAAGCAGCAGTCCCTGACCCTGACTGAAAATCTGCTGTCGGCGACCGTGTATTCCTTCACCAAGAAGACCGAAAGCACCGTGGCCATTTCGCCGCGCCACTTGACCAGCAGCGACCGCGTACTGGTGATCGATGACTTTTTGGCCAATGGCAAGGCCTCCCAGGCACTGATCTCGATCATCAAGCAGGCCGGCGCGACCGTTGCCGGGCTGGGCATCGTGATCGAGAAGTCGTTCCAGGGCGGCCGTGCGGAACTCGATGCGCAGGGTTATCGGGTTGAATCGCTGGCACGGGTGAAATCCCTGGCCGGGGGTGTCGTCACCTTCATCTGAGCCAACACCGCTCTAAAAAGTGGGAGGGGCTTGCTCCCGATAGCAGGGTGTCAGTCGCCGGATGTACGACTGATACACCGCCATCGGGAGCAAGCCCCCTCGCACATTTGGTTTTGTGTGAGTCTTTCAGTGTGCGGTGGCCTGGAGGCCCGCGAGCAGCAGGCGCTGATACAGGTCTTCTTTTAACCCCTCGGGCTTGTTCAGGCGCATCCGCTCCAGGTGCCTGGGAAAGGCCTCCGGCTCAGGCGCATCCAGCGCCGCACGGCCCAACTCAAGAATCTCCGTCAGCTTGAATTTGCTCTTGAGCCAATTCAGCGCGCGCAACAGATCCCGTTCTTCGTCGGTAAAATCCGTGCCCAGCGGGTACTCAGGGAACAACCGGCCATGCCGCGCCTGAATCGCTTTCAAGCGCTCCGGCGTGTTGTCACGAAAGCGCGGATCCAGCTGGAAATCCCTGGGCAACTTGCCGGCCTTTTGCGCGCGCTCGATCAGGTCACCCTGGAACCGTGAGTCGGTGATATTGAGCAGCGCCTCGATCACCTGGGCATCGGTCTGACCCCGCAGGTCGGCGATACCGTACTCGGTGATGACGATATCGCGCAGGTGCCGGGGAATGGTGCAGTGGCCATATTCCCAGACGATATTGGAGCTGACCTCCCCCGCCGACTCGCGCCAGCTGCGCAGGATCAGGATCGAGCGTGCACCTTCCAGCGCATGCCCTTGGGCGACGAAGTTGTACTGCCCGCCGACGCCGCTGAGTACCCGGCCGTCTTCAAGCTGGTCAGCCACGCCGGCGCCGAGCAGGGTCACCATGATCGCGCTGTTGATGAACCGCGCATCCAGGCGTTGCAAGCGCTTGAGTTCTTCCTGGCCATACAGTTCGTTGATGTAGCTGATGCGCGTCATTTTGAATTCAAGGCGCTTGGCGTGCGTCATTTCCTGCAGGCGCTGGTAAAAACTGCGCGGGCCCAGGAAGAAGCCGCCGTGAACCGACACACCGTCGGGCTGCGCTGCATCGTCGAGCAGGCCGGCGTTGGCCTGCTCCTGAGTCGCCACATCCGGGTAGACCTTGCGCCGTATGATCCCGGCATCCGCCAGCACCAGCAGGCCGTTGACGAACATTTCGCTGCAGCCGTAGAGGCCACGGACGAAGGGATCGACACCGCCTTCACGGCTGATCAGGCGCGCCCACTGGTACACATTCAGGTCGGTAAGCAGCAGACGGTAGGCCTCGTTATCGGCCTGGCGCGCGAGCAAGGCGGCGGTCAATGCGTCGCCCATGGAGCCGATGCCGATCTGCAGCGTGCCGCCATCGCGCACCAGGGTGCTGGCATGCACGCCGATAAAGTGGTCCTGGAAGCCCACCGGCATATTGGGCGTGGAGAACAGCGTGGTGTTGTCTTTCTCGTCGAGCAGGTAATCGAAGGCGTCCATGCCCAGCTCGGCATCGCCGGGCATGTAGGGCAAATCGCTGTGCACTTGGCCGACGACGAGAATGGTTTCCCCGGCTTCGCGGCGCTTGGCGATCATTGGCAACAGGTCGAGGGAAATATCCGGGTTGCAGCTCAGACTCAGGCGGTCGGGATGCTCAGGGCTGCTGGCGACCAGTTGCGCCACCAGGTTCAGCCCGGCGGCGTTGATATCGCGCGCCGCGTGGCTGTAGTTGCTGCTGACGTAATCCTGCTGCGCGGCCGCACTGTGCAGCAGGCTGCCGGGCTGCATGAAAAACTGCTGCACGCGGATGTTCTTCGGCAGGCTGTCCTTGTTCAGGTCAGCGAGGAAATCCAGCTCAGGGTAATCGCCAAACACGCGCTCGATGAAGGGTTCGAGGAAGCGTTTCTGCAAGCCGTCGCCCATCGTCGGGCGGCCCAGGCTGAGTGCGGTGTAGACAGTCAAGGCGCGGTCCGGCAGCGTGGCGATGCGCCGGTAAAGCGCATTGACGAACTGATTGGGTTTGCCCAGACCCAGGGGGATGCCCAGGTGGATATGCGCCGGCAACCGCGCCAGTACGTCGTCAACTGCTTGCTCGATTGAACACAACTGCACCATCCGACCCTCCTGACATTCCATGATGTGGGGTTGGACCGAGATTGCCGGGTCTTTGCTGCAATGAACAGCATCGAAACACAAATGACGCTCACAAAAAAGCCACGGCGCAGCGGCTTTTTGACGAAGATCGGACTATTTCAGCCCAGACATTTTCTCGATGGCGCCCTTGAGTTCGTCATCCGAGCAATCCCCGCAGGTGCCCTTGGGCGGCATGGCATTGATACCGGTGATGGCTTTGGCAAGCAAGCCATCAAGACCTCCCTGCTCCTGGGCGCGTTTACCCCAGTCTGCCGCATCGCCAATTTTCGGCGCGTTCAACAGGCCGGCGCTGTGACATGCGGTGCAATGCTGGGCGATCACCTCATCCGGCGTTCTCGCACTGGCGCCGCCCGCTGTTACGGCAACGTCCGTGCCTGTGCAGGCCTTACCCTGAACGCACACCTGGCCTACAGGCTCCAGGCGCTTGGCAATGTCGTCGTCGGTTGCCGCCTGGGCGCTGAACGCCCACAGGGCCAATAAAGTGGCTGGTGCAGCCAGCATTCTGCTGATCCGGTTCACGCGTTCACCCTCATGGTGGCTGTTCACGCCTGCGGCCAGGGTTTCGCAGGCAGCGCGCCTCGTTGCTTAAAAATTCGCGGGGGTGGCTGCGCTGATCAGTCGCGCCGGCACGTCGAACGGGTTGCGAAAACGATGAGGTCTGCTGCTCTCGAAGTAGTAGCTATCGCCCGCTTCGAGCACAAACGTTTCAAGACCGACCACCAACTCCAGACGCCCTTCCACCAGGATCCCGGTTTCTTCGCCTTCGTGGGTGAGCATTTCTTCGCCCGTGTCGGCGCCCGGCGGGTAGATCTCGTTGAGAAACGCAATCGCCCGGCTGGGGTGCGCCCGACCGACCAGCTTCATGGTGACGGCGCCGTCGGAAATGTCGATCAGCTCGTGGGCCTTGTAGACGATCTGCGTGGGGACTTCCTGGAGAATCTCCTCGGAAAAGAACTCGACCATGGACATGGGGATGCCGCCCAGCACCTTGCGCAAGGAGCTGATCGAGGGGCTGACGCTGTTTTTTTCGATCATCGAAATGGTGCTGTTGGTAACGCCCGCGCGCTTGGCAAGCTCACGCTGGGAAAGACCTTTGAGTTTACGGATGGATTGCAGTCGTTCGCCGACGTCCAATGCTGGTGCCTCCTGGGATTCAGGCTTTGTTGTAGTTGAGCGTTATCATGGCGACAGCGTTCAGTATTTACAACACTTGGGCCTGAATCCCGGACGGCCGTCTCGCTCGCTTGCGATCAAGCGCCGCAATAGAGCCTTGGCACGCGGCGCAGGTTGCAGAAGATCTGATAGGGGATGGTCTCGGCGGCAGCGGCTACGTCACTGGCAAGAATGTGTTTGCCCCATAGCTCCACGGTGGAACCGAGGCCGGCGTGCGGGATATCCGTGAGATCGACGCACAGCATGTCCATGGACACACGCCCCAACAACTGGCTGCGCTGGCCCGCCACCAGCACCGGCGTGCCGGTAGGTGCATGCCGCGGGTAGCCATCTGCGTAACCCATGGCAACCACGCCGACGCGCATCGGCCTGGGCGTGATGAACCTGGCGCCGTAACCCACCGGCTCGCCAGCCGGCAGTTCACGCACGCAAATCACCTTCGACTCCAGGGTCATCACCGGCTGCAGGCGCGCGGCGATGGCCTGGTCTTCGCCAAACGGGGTGGCGCCGTACAGCATGATGCCGGGGCGTACCCAGTCGCTGCACACCTGTGGCCAGCCCATCACCGACGGTGAATTGCGCAGGCTGACCTCGGCCGACAAGCCCTGGCGCGCCGCCTCGAACACCGCCACCTGTTCATCACTGCGCACGCAGTCGAGTTCATCGGCACGGGCGAAGTGGCTCATGAGTACGATCTTCGCCGCCTTGCCACTGGCCAGCAGGCGCTGATAAGCCGACGGGTAATCCTCGGGATGCAGGCCGACGCGGTGCATGCCCGAGTCGAGCTTGAGCCAGACAGTCAGTGGTTTGCTCAAGGGGGCCTGTTCGATGGCCTCCAGTTGCCACAGCGAATGCACCACGCACCAGAAATCATGCTCGATGATCAGCGGCAGTTCGTCGGCTTCGAAAAACCCTTCCAGCAGCAGCACCGGCGCACGAATGCCGGCCGCTCGCAGTTCCAGCGCTTCCTCGATGCACGCCACGGCAAACCCGTCGGCTTCGGCTTCCAGCGCCTGGGCCACGCGCACGGCGCCGTGGCCATAGGCGTCGGCCTTGACCACCGCAAGGGCCTTGGCTCCCGCGACCTCACGGGCCAATTGGTAGTTGTGGCGCAGGGCCTGGAGATCAATGAGGGCACGGGCAGGACGCATGGCGGCGGGCTTCTATCCAGTAGGCGGCAAGGTGAAAAAAACCGGCACCGACTGAACGCGTCGGCGCCGGATCGGTAGTTATGGCAACGCAGCCACGACGGACAGCTCTACCAGAATGTCCGGTTCGCACAACCTGGCCTCAACCGTGGCGCGAGCCGGGGCGACACCCTTGGGCAGCCACTGGTCCCACACCGCGTTCATGCCGGCAAAATCAGCGTTGATGTCTTTGAGGTAGATGGTCACCGACAGCAACCGGGTTTTGTCGGTGCCGGCGAGGTCCAGCAAACGCTCGATGTTGACCAGGGTTTCGCGGGTCTGCTGTTCGATACCGGCGCTCATGTCGTCGCCGACCTGCCCCGCCAGATAGACAGTGCCGCTGTGGACCACAATCTGACTCATGCGCTCATTGGTGAGCTGGCGCTGGATGGACATGTTTTGCGGACTCCTGGTGACTACCGTAACGGGAAATATCGAGGCCTTCGGCGCTGATCTGCGGAGTTTTACGCGCGATCAGGTCGGCCAGCAAGCGACCGGAGCCACACGCCATGGTCCAGCCGAGGGTGCCATGGCCGGTATTGAGGAACAGGTTCCTGAACGGGGTGGCACCCACAATCGGCGTGCCATCCGGCGTGGTCGGGCGCAGGCCGGTCCAGAAATTCGCCTGGGCCAGATCGCCGCCCTGAGGATAAAGGTCGTTGACGATCATCTCCAGGGTTTCGCGTCGACGCGGGTTCAGCGACAGGTCAAAACCGGCTATTTCGGCCATGCCGCCGACGCGGATGCGGTTGTCGAAACGGGTGATCGCGACCTTGTAGGTCTCGTCGAGAATGGTCGACGTTGGCGCCATCGCCGGGTTGGTGATCGGCACGGTCAACGAGTAACCCTTGAGCGGGTACACCGGCGCCTTGATCCCCAGCGGTTTGAGCAGCTTGGGCGAGTAACTGCCCAAGGCCAGTACGTAGCGGTCGGCGGTTTCCAGCTTGCCGTCGACCCACACGCCATTGACGCGGTCGCCGGCCCAGTCGAGGCGCTGGATATCCTGTTCGAAGCGGAACTCCACACCCAACTGACTGCACATGTCAGCCAGGCGCGTGGTGAACAGCTGGCAATCGCCGGTCTGGTCGTTCGGCAGGCGCAGGGCGCCGGCAAGAATATCAGTGACACTGGCCAGGGCCGGCTCAACGCGGGCGATGCCGGCGCGGTCGAGCAACTCGAACGGCACACCCGACGCCTGCAGCACGGCGATGTCCTTGGCAGCGCCGTCGAGCTGCGCCTGGGTGCGGAACAACTGCGTCGTCCCCAGGCTGCGGCCTTCGTAGGCAATGCCGGTTTCGGCGCGCAATTCGTCGAGGCAATCGCGGCTGTACTCGGACAGGCGCACCATGCGCTCCTTGTTCACCGCATAGCGGCTGGCCGTGCAGTTGCGCAGCATCTGCGCCATCCACAGGTATTGGTCGATATCGGCAGTGGCCTTGATCGCCAGCGGCGCGTGGCGTTGCAGCAACCACTTGATCGCCTTGAGCGGCACACCCGGCGCGGCCCATGGCGAGGCATAACCTGGCGACACCTGGCCGGCGTTGGCGAAGCTGGTTTCCATGGCAGCGGCAGGCTGACGGTCGACCACAACCACCTCATAGCCGGCCCGTGCCAAATAGTAGGCACTGGTCACACCAATGACGCCGCTACCCAAAACCAGAACGCGCATTTTTTATCCTCATCGCGGGCTCAGCCGCTGACGTGTGTTATTGGAGCAATGATGGGCGCAGTGTAAAAAAGAATCCCCAGTGCATTTCACTATATAAGTGCCTATATTTGGCGACAATTCTCGGCAAAAACCCTTTTCACAGAGGCGTATCCCCTATGCGTACCAACACCCAGACCAAGCGGGAGCTGGACAAGATCGACCGCAATATCCTGCGCATCCTGCAAGCCGATGGGCGTATTTCGTTCACGGAGCTGGGGGAAAAGGTCGGGCTGTCGACCACGCCCTGTACCGAGCGGGTGCGGCGCCTGGAGCGGGAGGGGATCATCATGGGCTATAACGCGCGGCTCAATCCGCAGCATTTGAAGGGGAGTTTGCTGGTATTTGTCGAGATCAGCCTGGATTACAAGTCGGGCGACACCTTTGAGGAGTTCCGCCGCGCGGTGCTGAAACTGCCCCATGTGCTGGAGTGCCACTTGGTGTCAGGCGACTTCGATTACCTGGTGAAAGCGCGGATTTCCGAGATGGCGTCGTACCGCAAATTGCTCGGCGACATCCTGCTCAAGCTGCCCCATGTGCGCGAATCCAAGAGCTATATCGTGATGGAAGAGGTGAAGGAGAGCCTGAACCTGCCGATTCCGGACTAACCGCGCGCATTCAATTGCTAGACCAGCACCTGGCGAGTGCTGGCCATGTAGGCGTGAATCTGCTTTTCCACCCGTGGATGGATCAACTCCACCGGCCGCCGCCCATTGGGGCAAGGCAGGGTTTTGGTTGTGCCAAACAGCCTGCAAATCAGCGGGCGCTCGTCATACACGGTGCAGCCGTTGGGGCCCAGGTGCACACAGTTCAGCTCATCCATTGCCGCGTCCTGTTCGGCAGCCGTCTTGCGCGGCAGGCGTGACATTTCCTCGGGCGAGGTGGTCACCGGCCCACAGCAGTCATGGCAGCCGGGGACACACTCGAACGAAGGAATCTGCTTGCGCAGTGCGCTGATTTTCTGGCTGTTGCAACTCATCGAAACCCATACCAAACGGCGAACAGGCGTGGATTCTGCCGCAAAACGCCGCCCACAGACAGCTCCGCCCGACCGTTGTATCCTGCGTCAAATTTTTCACACAGGGAGGCTCCCATGACCACCAGCGCCCGGCACACCACGTCCTACTACGCCGCCAGCAGCGTGCCGCAGCCCGATTACCCGGCGCTTGCAGGCGACGCGAGCGCCGACGTGTGCGTGATCGGCGGCGGTTATTCGGGGCTCAACACGGCGCTGGAGCTGGCCGAGCGCGGCTTCAGCGTGGTGTTGCTGGAAGCGCGCAAAATCGGCTGGGGCGCCAGCGGGCGCAACGGCGGTCAGCTGATTCGCGGCGTCGGCCATGGCCTGGACCAGTTCGCCAATGTGATCGGCAGCGACGGCGTGCGCCAGATGAAACTCATGGGTCTGGAAGCAGTGGAAATCGTGCGTGAACGCGTCGAGCGCTTTCAGATCCCCTGCGATCTCACCTGGGGCTATTGCGACCTGGCCAACAAGCCCCGCGACCTGCAAGGCCTGGCCGAAGACGCCGAAGAACTGCGCAGCCTCGGCTATCGCCACGAAGTGCGCCTGCTGCAAGCCTCAGAGATGGGCAGTGTGATCGGCTCCGAGCGCTATGTAGGCGGCATGATCGACATGGGTTCCGGCCACCTGCACCCGTTGAACCTGGCGCTGGGCGAAGCGAACGCCGCGCAGCAACTGGGGGTGCGACTGTTCGAACAATCCGAGGTCACGGGCATCGACTACGGCCCCGAGGTCACCGTGCACACCGCCCACGGCCAGGTACGCGCCAAGACCCTGGTGCTGGCCTGCAACGCCTACCTGAACGGGCTCAACCCGCACTTGAGCGGCAAGGTGCTGCCCGCCGGCAGCTACATCATCGCCACCGAACCGTTGGACGAGGCGCAGGCTGCCAGGCTGTTGCCGCAGAACATGGCTGTATGCGATCAACGGGTGACAGTGGATTACTTCCGCCTGTCTGCCGACCGCCGCCTGCTGTTCGGCGGTGCCTGCCACTATTCCGGGCGTGATCCCCAGGATATCGGTGCCTACATGCGGCCCAAGATGCTGAAGGTGTTCCCGCAACTGGCCAACGTGAAGATCGACTACCAATGGGGCGGCATGATTGGCATCGGCGCCAACCGTCTGCCGCAGATCGGCCGGCTGGCGGACCAACCCAATGTGTATTACGCCCAGGCCTACGCGGGGCACGGCCTTAATGCCACGCACCTGGCCGGCAGGCTGCTGGCCGAAGCCATCAGCGGCCAGCAACAGGGGCGCTTCGACCTGTTCGCCCAGGTGCCGCACATGACCTTCCCCGGCGGCAAGCATTTGCGCTCACCGCTGCTGGCCCTTGGCATGCTCTGGCATCGTCTCAAAGAACTGGTGTGATCAGTCGCGCCAGAACGGCTTGAGTCCTTCCTCGCGCGCCTGTTCTTCGGTCAGGCCGATGTCACGCAATTGCTCGCGGGTCAGCGTCAGCAGGGCCTTGCGGGTATGGCGACGCAGCCAGAACAAATCCCAGCGCTCGCGGGCAGGCGCCGACCGCACGCGCCGCTGCCCGGCTTCCAGTTCCTGACCCTGTAGCGCCAGCCGCACATCACAGATCCCGTTCATATTGCTGCCCCTTTGTTGGCTCGCTGCCTTGAGTGACAAGCATGGGCGTTGCGGCAAAACCAATACAGATCCAACACAGCTTTATTAAATCCATACAGACGCTGCCTATTTGTGGCTGAATCCTGTATTTTTCGCCTATCTGTATTGGTCCCAGGGAATGACCGTCATGACGCTTTACGTCAATCTTGCCGAATTGCTCGGCACTCGGATCGAACAGGGCTTCTACCGCCCCGGCGACCGTCTTCCTTCAGTGCGGGCTTTGAGCGTGGAGCACGGCGTCAGCCTGAGCACCGTGCAACAGGCTTATCGCGTGCTGGAAGACAGCGGCCTGGCGACGCCCAGGCCCAAGTCGGGCTACTTCGTACCGGTGAGCCGTGAGCTGCCGGCGCTGCCCGAAGTGGGCCGCCCGGCGCAGCGGCCGGTTGAGATCTCGCAGTGGGATCAGGTGCTGGAACTGATCCGCACAGTGCCGCGCAAGGATGTCATACAGCTAGGTCGCGGCATGCCGGATGTATTGTCGCCCACCCTCAAACCGCTGCTGCGCAGCCTCGCCCGCGTGAGTCGGCGCCAGGACCTGCCGGGCCTGTATTACGACACGATCCTCGGCTGTATGGAGCTGCGTGAGCAAATTGCGCGGCTGTCACTGGACTCCGGCTGCCAGTTGACCGCCGACGACATTGTGATCACCACCGGCTGCCACGAAGCGCTGTCGGCCAGCATCCACGCGATTTGCGAACCCGGCGATATCGTGGCGGTGGACTCGCCCAGCTTTCACGGCGCCATGCAGACCCTCAAGGGCCTGGGCATGAAAGCCCTGGAAATTCCCACCGACCCGCTCACCGGTATCAGCCTGGAAGCGCTTGAGCTGGCCCTGGAACAGTGGCCGATCAAAGTCATTCAACTGACCCCAAACTGCAACAACCCGCTGGGCTACATCATGCCCGAGGCACGCAAGCGCGCACTGCTGACCCTGGCCCAGCGCTTTGACGTCGCGATCATCGAAGACGACGTGTATGGCGAACTGGCCTACAGCTACCCGCGCCCGCGCACCATCAAGTCCTTCGACGAAGACGGTCGCGTGCTGCTGTGCAGTTCGTTCTCCAAAACCCTGGCGCCGGGCCTGCGTATTGGCTGGGTGGCGCCGGGCCGTTACCTGGAGCGGGTGCTGCACATGAAATACATCAGCACCGGTTCTACCGCCACCCAGCCGCAGATTGCGATTGCCGAATTTCTCAAGGGCGGGTATTTCGAACCGCACGTGCGGCGCATGCGCGCGCAATATCAGCGCCAGCGCGACCTGATGCTCGACTGGGTCAGCCGCTATTTCCCCGCTGGCACCCGCGCCAGCCGGCCGCAGGGCAGCTTCATGCTGTGGATAGAGTTGCCGGAGGGCTTCGACACCTTGAAGCTCAACCGCGTCCTCGTGGAACAAGGTGTGCAGGTAGCGGTGGGCAGCATCTTTTCTGCGTCGGGCAAGTACCGCAATTGCCTGCGCATGAACTACGCTGCCAGGCCGACGCCGCAGATTGAAGAAGCCGTGCGCAAGGTCGGCGCCGCCGCGATCACCCTGCTGGCCGAGGCGGCGCACTGACCTTTCCCGTAAACTCGCCGTCAGATGTCGACAACCGCCCTGATCTGGAAACCACGCCCTTGATGATTCGACGGCTTTTACCGTTTTGCCTGTTGGGCGCCCTGGCGCTGGGCGGTTGCGCCACCACGAGTGCACTGCGTATCCCCAGCGACGCGCTGCCCGCCGCGCAATCGTCATTCGGCCGCTCGATCCAGGCTCAGGCGGCGCCGCATCAGGGTCAGTCGGGCTTTCGGCTGCTGCCCAACAGCAGCGAAGCCTTCATGGCCCGCGCCGAGCTGATCCGCAATGCCCAGAGCAGCCTCGACCTGCAGTACTACATCGTTCACGACGGCATCAGCACGCGCCTGCTGGTGGATGAGCTGCTCAAGGCCGCCGACCGTGGCGTGCGCATCCGCATTCTGCTGGATGACACCACCAGCGATGGCCTCGATCAGATCATCGCCACCCTCGCCGCCCATCCCAAAATCGACATTCGCCTGTTCAACCCGCTGCACCTGGGGCGCAGCACCGGCGTCACCCGGGCCATGGGCCGCCTGTTCAACCTGTCGCTGCAACACCGGCGCATGCACAACAAGCTGTGGCTGGCGGACAACAGCGTGGCCATCGTGGGCGGTCGCAATCTGGGGGACGAGTACTTCGACGCCGAGCCGAACCTGAATTTCACCGACATCGACATGCTCAGCGTTGGACCTGTGGCCGAGCAACTGGGCCACAGTTTCGATCAGTACTGGAACAGCGCCCTGAGCAAACCCATCGATGAGTTTGTCTCCAACGTGCCCACCAAAGGCGACCTGGCGGTTGCGCGCAAGCGGCTGGAGGCCTCGCTGGCCGAGTCACGCCAGCAGAATCACGTGCTGTACAACCGCTTGCGCACCTACCAGACCCAACCGCGCATGGACATCTGGCGGCGCGAACTGATCTGGGCCTGGAACCAGGCGCTGTGGGACGCGCCGAGCAAGGTCCTGGCCAAGGCCGACCCGGACCCGCGCCTGCTGCTGACCACTCAATTGGCGCCGGAGCTGGAGGGCGTCAAGCAAGAGCTGATGATGATCTCGGCGTACTTCGTGCCCGGCCAGCCGGGCCTGGTGTACCTGACCGGACGCGCCGACGCCGGCGTGTCGGTGAGCCTGCTGACCAACTCGCTGGAAGCCACCGACGTGCCGGCCGTGCACGGCGGCTACGCGCCCTATCGCAAGGCGTTGCTGGAACACGGCGTGAAACTCTATGAGTTGCGTCGCCAGCCCGGCGACCCCAGTGCCGGCAGCGGGCCGCACCTGTTCCGGCGCGGCAGTTTCCGGGGCTCGGACTCCAGCCTGCACAGCAAGGCGATGATCTTTGATCGGGAAAAGTCGTTTATCGGCTCATTCAACTTCGACCCGCGCTCGGTGCTGTGGAACACCGAAGTGGGCGTACTGGTCGACAGCCCGGAGCTGGCCGAACACGTGCGCAACCTGGCGCTGCAAGGCATGGCGCCAGCGTTGAGTTATGAGGCAAAACTGCAGGATGGCAACGTGGTGTGGGTGACCGAGGATGACGGCCAGATGCACACCCTGACCCGCGAGCCGGGCAACTGGTGGCGGCGCTTCAATGCCTGGTTTGCCACCAGCGTTGGCCTGGAACGCATGCTCTAAAAGCAATACAGATCAGGCGGGTTGGGCGGTGCCGAATGCGCCTTGGCGCAGCAAAAGTATGACCAACCCCAGCGCCCCTGCCGCCATCAGCAACGGCAGCGCATGCCCACTGATCCACTGGCTGCCCGCACCGGCCACCAGCGGCCCGATCAGGCAACCGATGCCCCACAACTGGGCCACGTGGGCGTTGGCACGCACCAGCGCATCATCGCGATACCGTTCGCCGATCAGGATCAGCGACAGCGTAAACAACCCACCCGCACTCGCACCGAACAGCACCCACACCGGCCAGATCAGCGGCGTATGCATCACCAAGGGAATCGCCAGGCTCGATGCCAGCAACAGCACCGCACAACTCAGGAACAAGGTGCGCCGTGGCAGGTAATCCGCCAGGGCGCCGATGGGCAATTGCAGCAGCGCATCGCCGACCACCACCGTGCTGACCATCGCCAGCGCGACCTCGGCGGTGAAGCCTTGCTGCAGGCAATACACCGGCAGCAGCGTCAGAATCATCGCCTCGAACGCGGCGAACAGCGCCACCGCCCAGGCAATCGCAGGCAGGCTCAGGCAGAAGCGCCACAAGTCGCCGAAGGTCACGCTGAAAGCATCCGCCGTCGGCGCGCCGGAGCGGCCCAGCAGTAACAGCGGCGCCACCAGCAGCAGGCCCACGCCCACCCAGAAACCATAGTCATGCCCGGTGCCGATCACGCCCAACAGCAGCGGCCCCGACAATTGGCTCAGCGCATAACTGCAGCCATACAGCGCCACCAGCCGGCCGCGCCACTGCTCCACCACCAGTTGGTTGATCCAGCTTTCGCCGAGGATAAACACGATGGTCAGGATCACCCCGATCATCAGCCGCAGCACCAGCCACACCGGGTAGCTGGGCAGAATCGCCAGCAGGCCGATGGACACGGCCCCTGCCCACAGGCACAGGCGCATCAGATTGGCGGTGCCGAGCCACGCCGCCAGCCGGCTGGACACCTTGGCGCCAAGCAGCACGCCAAACGCCGGCATCGCCGCCATCACGCCAATGGCGAAACTGCCGTAGCCCCAGCCTTCAAGGCGCAGGGACACCAGCGGCATGCTCACGCCCAACGCCAGGCCGACGCTGAGTACCGAGGCCAACACGGCGAAGTAGGTCGCCCAACGCATTGCCATGCTCCAGTGGATAATTCTTGAGTACACACAAAACAGTGCGGGAGGGGGCTTGTCCCCCGATAGCGGTGAATCAGCCAGCACTCGTGGTGCCTGACACACTGCTATCGGGGGCAAGCCCCCTCCCACATTTCTACTGCTGTGCTGGTTAGAGCTTGATCCAGGTCGACTTCAGTTCGGTGTATTTGTCGAACGCATGCAGCGACTTGTCGCGACCATTACCCGACTGCTTGAAACCACCAAACGGCGCGGTCATGTCACCGCCGTCGTATTGGTTGACCCACACACTGCCCGCACGCAGCGCCTTGGCGGTCAGGTGAGCCTTGGAGATATCGGCGGTCCACACCGCGGCGGCCAGGCCGTAGACGGTGTCGTTGGCGATCCTGACCGCCTCTTCAGCACTGTCGAAGGTGATCACCGACAACACCGGGCCGAAGATCTCTTCCTGGGCGATTTTCATGGCATTGGTCACGCCATCGAAGATCGTCGGCTCGACATAGGTGCCACCGGTTTCCTCAAGGATCCGCTTGCCGCCAACGACCAGCTTGGCGCCGTCCGCATGGCCGGCTTCGATGTACGACAGCACGGTGTTCATCTGCTGGGTGTCCACCAGCGCGCCGACAGTGGTGGCCGGGTCCAGCGGGTTGCCTGGCTTCCAGCCTTTGAGGGCTTCGATCACCAGGGGCAGGAAGCTGTCCTTGATTGAACGCTCGACCAGCAGGCGCGAACCGGCGGTGCAGACTTCGCCCTGGTTGAAGGCGATGGCGCTGGCGGCGGATTTGGCGGCGGCCTGCAGGTCAGGCGCATCGGCGAACACGATGTTCGGGCTCTTGCCGCCGGCTTCCAGCCACACGCGCTTCATGTTCGATTCGCCGGAGCGGATCAACAGTTGCTTGGCAATCTTCGTCGAACCGGTGAACACCAGGGTGTCGACGTCCATGTGCAGCGCCAGCGCATTCCCCACGGTGTGGCCGTAGCCCGGCAGCACGTTGAACACGCCTTTGGGAATACCGGCTTCAACGGCCAGGGCGGCGATGCGGATGGCGGTCAGCGGGGATTTTTCGGACGGCTTGAGGATCACCGAGTTACCGGTGGACAGCGCAGGGCCGAGTTTCCAGCAGGCCATCATCAGCGGAAAGTTCCACGGCACAATAGCGCCAACCACGCCGACCGGCTCGCGGGTGACCAGACCCAATTGATCGTGCGGGGTGGCGGCGACTTCATCGTAGATCTTGTCGATCGCCTCGCCACTCCAGCTCAGCGCATTGGCGGCGCCGGGCACGTCGATGTTCAGGGAGTCGCTGATCGGCTTGCCCATGTCCAGGGTCTCAAGCAGCGCCAGCTCTTCGGCATTGGCCTTGAGCAGCGCGGCGAAACGGATCATGGTGGCTTTGCGCTTGGCCGGCGCCAGGCGCGACCAGACACCGGAATTGAAGGTAGCGCGGGCGTTTTCGACGGCGCGCTGGGCGTCGGCGACGTCGCAGCTGGCGATAGTGGCCAGCAGGCGGCCGTCGACCGGGCTGATGCATTCGAAGGTGTCACCGGAAACGGCATCGGTGTATTCGCCATTGATGTAGGCGCGACCTTCAATCTTCAGGTCCTTGGCGCGTTGTTCCCAGTCGGCACGGGTCAGGGTGGTCATGCGAGTGTCCTCCTCTTATGAATACAAGGGCCGGGCTATGACCGGCGGCCTTAAAGAATGCGTGCCCGGCCAGCCTGCTGTTCGGCTCAAGGCAGCTGCCACCCTAAACCAGCGGCTGGTGATGTTTCAATATATTTGACATAACGCCGGAAAACGCCCTTGCGATGTTCATTTTAATAAACATAGACTTTGGGCTCTCCTACCGCAGGCCAGACGGGACACGCACATGAGCATCCAGGATATCGTCGACTTCAGCCAAGCCAGCACCGCCCCCGAACGCTATCGCCCTGCCGCCGAAAAAATCCTCAAAGGCGATCCCGAACAGACTCTCTACAACCACTACAACAGTCCGTGCGGCCAGATGAGCGCCGGGGTGTGGGAAGGTGAAGTCGGGCAGTGGAAGGTCAACTACACCGAGCACGAGTACTGCGAGATTGTGCAGGGTGTGTCGGTATTGCGCGATGGCGACGGCAACGCCAAAACCCTGCGCGCCGGCGACCGCTTCGTCATACCGGCCGGATTCAGCGGCACCTGGGAAGTGCTGGAGGCGTGCCGCAAGATCTACGTGGTGTTCGAACAGAAAGCCTGATCAGGCAAATCCCAGGCAAAAAAAAGCCCGACTCGTGAGAGACGGGCTTTTTTCACAAGGAGGAAAACCAATTACTTGATTTTGCCTTCTTTGTAGATCACGTGCTTGCGAACGCGCGGGTCGAACATTTTCTTTTCGAGCTTGTCCGGGGTAGTACGCTTGTTCTTGTCGGTAGTGTAGAAGTGACCAGTACCGGCGCTAGAGATCATTCGAATCAATTCACGCATGATAGAGCTCCTTAGATCTTGCCGGCGGCGCGGATTTCGGCCAGCACGACAGTGATGCCACGCTTGTCGATGATACGCATGCCTTTGGCAGATACACGCAGGCGAACAAAACGTTTCTCTTCTTCAACCCAGAAGCGGTGATGCTGCAGGTTCGGCAGGAAACGACGACGGGTTTTGTTATTTGCGTGGGAAATGTTATTCCCAGTCACCGGACCCTTACCGGTAACTTGACAGACTCTCGACATGCCTCAGCCCTCTAAAACCACATGCCCAACCCGGCATGGGTTGGCCGCTTAATCTCTCAGTCATTTGGCGCCAGGCGCCGCGTTTCTTTAAGGGTCTTACCGGCTACACCTACAGTGAAGGAACCGGGCCCCTAGAAAAGAGCGCTGCTTTATACCAGAAAGACCCTGGCGCAACAACAGCCCGTATGTTTTTACCGGAGTAAATCTGCGCCGTTGTCGCCTGAACCGTTGCCAGGAGGGGCCGCTGTCACAGCCGACCGCTCGTCGCACAGAATGATTTTCAGCGCTCGCGCGCACCGCAAAGGGCAGCGCGAAACCGTCTGAGGCGCCATCAAAACAGCATTTGCGGCAAAAGCACAGGCAAAAATGGGCTAGTCATTTATTCATCAGACCACTACGGTAGGACTTTTCCAGACTGCACTCGCAGATGGGCCTTCGATCTGCAAAGGAAACCGACTATGCGCCTCGCTGCCCTACCGCTCCTGCTAGCCCCTTTCTTCATCGCCCCGCTGGCGTCTGCTGCCACCAACCTGAGCGTATGCACCGAGGCCAGTCCCGAAGGGTTCGATGTGGTGCAGTACAACTCGCTGACAACCACCAATGCCTCGGCCGATGTGCTGATGAACCGCCTGGTGGACTATGACGCAGCCAGCGGCAAGCTGGTGCCGAGCCTGGCGGACAGCTGGGACGTCTCGCCGGACGGCCTGACCTACACCTTCAAGCTGCACCCTGACGTGAAATTCCATCGCACCGCATATTTCACGCCGAGCCGCACCCTCACGGCGGAAGACGTGCGCTTCAGCTTCGAACGCATGCTCGATCCGGCCAACCCATGGCACAAGATCGCCCAGAGCGGCTTCCCCCACGCGCAATCCCTGCAGTTGCCCACGCTGGTCAAGAAGATCGATGCCCTCGACCCGCTGACGGTGCGCTTTACCCTGGATCACGCCGACTCGACCTTCCTCGCGGCGCTGAGCATGGGCTTTGCCTCGATCTACCCGGCCGAATACGCCGACAAACTGCTCAAGGCCGGCACCCCGGAGAAGCTCAACAGCCAGCCCATCGGCACCGGCCCATTCATCTTCACGCGCTTCCAGAAGGACGCCGTGGTGCGTTACAAGGCCAACCCGGAATACTTCGCCGGTAAACCGGCGGTGGACAACCTGATCTTTGCCATTACCCCGGACGCCAACGTGCGCCTGCAGAAACTGCACCGTGACGAATGCCAGATCGCCCTGTCGCCCAAGCCGCTGGATGTGGGCGAAGCCGAGAAAGACCCGGCGCTCAAGGTGGAAAAAACCGCAGCGTTCATGACCGCTTTCGTTGCCATCAACAGCCAGCATCCACCGCTGGACAAACCGGAAGTGCGCCAGGCCATCAACTTGGCCTTCGACAAGGACAGCTACCTTAAAGCGGTGTTTGAAGGCACTGCCGAAGCAGCCAACGGTCCGTTCCCGCCCAACACCTGGAGCTACGCCAAGGATTTGCCGGGTTATCCACAGGACCTCACCAAGGCCAGGGCCCTGCTGGCGCGTGCCGGGCTCAAGGACGGCTTCAAAACCACTATCTGGACGCGCCCCACCGGTAGCCTGCTGAACCCCAACCCTAATCTGGGCGCACAACTGTTGCAGGCGGACCTGGCCAAGGTCGGCATTCAGGCCGAAATCCGCATGATCGAATGGGGCGAACTGATCCGCCGCGCCAAGGCCGGTGAGCATGACCTGCTGTTCATGGGCTGGGCGGGTGACAATGGCGACCCGGATAACTTCCTGACCCCGCAATTTTCCTGCGCGGCAGTCAAATCCGGCACCAACTTCGCCCGCTATTGCGACCCTGCGCTGGACAAACTCATCAGCGCCGGCAAGACCACCAGCGAGCAAGGGGTGCGCAGCAAGCTGTATCAGCAGGCCCAGGCGCAGATCCAGCAGCAGGCGCTGTGGTTGCCGTTGGCACATCCGACAGCGTTTGCCCTGACGCGCAAGAATGTCGAGGGGTACCAGGTGAGTCCGTTTGGCCGGCAGGATTTCTCCAGGGTCAACGTCAAACCGTAATCGCTGCAGCGGGTGGCATTACATCCACCCGTACTCCGCCATCGACAGTGGATCACCGTCACCCACGATGATGTGATCCAGCACCCGCACATCCACCATTTCCAGGGCATCTTGCAAGGTCCTGGTCAATTTTCGATCAGCCGCGCTGGGCTCGACACTGCCCGAAGGATGGTTGTGGCACAGGATCAACGCCGCCGCGTTGTAGGCCAGTGCACGCTTGACCACCTGCCGGGGATAAACCTGCGCCTTGTCGATGGTGCCTTGGGACAAGGCCTCGAAACCCAGCACGCGGTGCCTTGAATCGAGAAACAGGCAGCCAAAAATCTCGTGAGGCTCATGACGCAGCAGCGCCTTGAGGTAATCACGCACGGCTTCGGGGCTTTCCAGCACCGAATAATGACGCAGACCCTCGGCCATATGGCGCCGGGCGATTTCCAGCACCGCCTGCAATTGGGCGTATTTTGCCGGGCCCAGGCCCAATTGCTGATTAAACAGGGTCTGACTGGCCTCCAGCAGCGGGCGCAGACCGCCAAAGCGCGTCAACAAATGGCGCGCCAGGTCCACCGCGCTCAGGCCGCAAACCCCGGTACGCAGGAAGATTGCCAGCAATTCGGCGTCGGACAGGCTCGCCGCGCCCCATTCCAGAAGCCTCTCTCGCGGCCGTTCAGCGGCTGGCCAATCGCGAATACTCATGTCACGTCCCTCTCCATATGCACCCTGCGCGCCGCTGTTGCCAGGCGGGCGCTGTGTTATCGTAGGCCCTCTTTTTTGCCTGCGATTTCACCTGGGGAGCAGGCATCGCAGGCGTCACTGAACTGGCTTCACTGAACTGGAAAGGCAAACCAATGCAGCGTCTGTATCGGAAACGCATCGTTCTCGGCGTCGGCGGCGGCATTGCCGCCTACAAGAGCGCAGAGCTGGTTCGCAGGCTCCTGGACCAGGGCGCCGAAGTGCGCGTGGTCATGACCCGCGGCGGCAGCGAATTCATCACGCCGCTGACCATGCAGGCCCTGTCCGGCCACCCGGTTCACCTGGACCTGCTGGACCCGGCCGCCGAAGCCGCCATGGGTCATATCGAACTGGCCAAATGGGCCGACCTGGTGCTGATCGCCCCGGCCACCGCTGACCTGATCGCCCGCCTGGCCCAGGGCATTGCCGATGACCTGCTGACCACCCTGGTACTGGCCACCGACGCCACCGTCGCCATCGCCCCGGCGATGAACCAGGCCATGTGGCGCGACCCGGCCACCCAGGCCAACACCCAACTCCTGCAAAGCCGTGGCCTGAAGGTGTTCGGCCCGGCGTCCGGCAGCCAGGCCTGCGGCGACGTCGGCATGGGCCGCATGCTCGAAGCCAACGACCTGGCGCTGTGCGCCGCCGAGTGCTTCCAGCACCTGGCCCTGACCGGCAAACACGTGCTGATCACCGCCGGCCCGACCCAGGAAAACATCGACCCGGTGCGCTACATCACCAACCATAGCTCAGGGAAAATGGGCTTTGCGCTGGCAGAAGCGGCGGTCGAGGCAGGCGCACGCGTCACCCTGATCACCGGTCCGGTGCATTTGCCGACCCCCGATCGCGTCACGCGAATCGACGTAGTCAGCGCCCGGGACATGCTGGCGGCCTGTGAAGCCGCGATTCCGTGCGACCTGTTTATCGCCTCGGCAGCGGTTGCGGATTACCGCCCGGAAGTCATCGCCCCGCAAAAGCTCAAGAAAGACCCTACGAGCGGTGACGGCCTGCTCCTGCAAATGGTGCGCAACCCGGACATCCTGGCCACCATCGCCACCCGCCCGGACCGCCCGTTCAGCGTCGGCTTCGCCGCCGAGACCGAGCACCTGCTCGACTACGCCGCTCGCAAACTGAAAGACAAAAACCTCGACCTGATCGTTGCCAATGATGTCGCCAACCCCAGCATCGGCTTCAACAGCGAGGAAAACGCCTGCAGCGTGATTGACCGCGAGCTGCATGCCACCCTTTTCGCCCAGACCAGCAAGGGCAAGATTGCCCGCCAACTGATCTCCTTTATCGCCCAACGGCTGAACCAGGTTTAATCTCCATGCACGCTTTGCAAGCCAAGATCCTCGATCCCCGCATCGGCACCGACTTCCCGCTGCCCGCCTACGCCACTCCCGGTTCAGCCGGCCTGGACCTGCGCGCCATGCTCAAGCAGGACACTGTTCTCGAGCCTGGCCAGACCATCCTGATTCCTACCGGCCTGTCGATCTACGTAGGCGACCCAGGCCTGGCCGCGCTGATCCTGCCGCGCTCGGGTCTTGGCCACAAACACGGCATCGTGCTGGGCAACCTGGTGGGCCTGATCGACTCCGACTACCAGGGCGAACTGATGGTGTCGTGCTGGAACCGCGGCCAGACCGCGTTCAACATCGCCGTGGGCGAGCGCATCGCCCAACTGGTGCTGGTACCGGTGGTGCAGGCGCAATTCGAACTGGTCGAGGAATTTGACGAAACACAACGCGGCGCAGGTGGTTTTGGGCATTCCGGCAGCCACTGACTAAGCTGAACCTGGCCGGATGCGTTTATCCGGCCAGACGCCACCGCATGGCTTTTCAGGAAGAAGAATGCGCGGTTTTAATCAGCGAGATTTTCACAGCAAAATCAAAGCATTACGCTTTAACAAGGCAGGCACCGACGCGCCGATGGCCTTTTTGCACTACGAACTCCCCGCCGAAAACGCCGTCATACCCTTCAGTTTGAGCCTGCCGGTCAGTCAGTTAAAGGCCAGCCTTGCCCCTTTCCAATGGAGATTCCCCCCGCGATGAGTACCGCACCCCGCGTCGCCCCGACCTTTCCCGACAGCATCTTCCGCGCCTACGACATTCGTGGCGTTGTGCCCAAGACCCTGACCGCCGAAACCGCCTATTGGATCGGCCGTGCCATCGGCGCCCAGAGCCTGGCCCAGGGCGAGCCGAACGTGTCGGTAGGCCGCGATGGACGCTTGTCCGGCCCGGAGCTGGTGGAGCAACTGATCCAGGGCCTGGCCGACAGCGGCTGTCATGTGAGTGACGTCGGCCTGGTGCCCACGCCAGCGCTGTACTACGCGGCCAACGTACTGGCTGGCAAATCCGGCGTGATGCTGACCGGCAGCCACAACCCGTCCGACTACAACGGCTTCAAGATTGTCATTGCCGGCGACACCCTGGCCAACGAACAGATCCAGGCCCTGCACACGCGCCTGAAGACCAATGACCTGACCAGCGGCCAGGGCAGCATCACCCGGGTCGACATCCTGCAGCGCTACTCCGATGAAATCACTCGTGACGTCAAGCTCGCACGCCGCCTCAAGGTGGTGGTGGACTGCGGCAACGGCGCGGCCGGCGTAATCGCCCCGCAACTGCTCGAAGCGCTGAACTGCGAAGTGATCCCGCTGTTCTGCGACGTCGATGGCCACTTCCCCAACCATCACCCGGACCCGGGCAAGCCTGAAAACCTGGTGGACCTGATCGCCAAGGTCAAGGAAGTCGGCGCCGATGTGGGCCTGGCCTTTGACGGTGACGGCGACCGTGTCGGTGTGGTGACTGAAACCGGTGAGATCGTGTTTCCAGACCGCCTGCTGATGCTGTTCGCCCGCGACGTGGTGGCGCGCAACCCTGGCGCCGAGATCATCTTCGACGTCAAATGCACCCGCCGCCTGACGCCGTTGATCAAGGAATACGGCGGTCGTCCGCTAATGTGGAAGACCGGTCATTCGTTGATCAAAAAGAAAATGAAGGAAACCGGCGCTCTGCTCGCCGGCGAAATGAGTGGCCATGTGTTCTTCAAGGAGCGCTGGTTCGGGTTCGACGACGGCATCTACAGCGCTGCGCGTCTGCTGGAGATCCTCAGCAAGGAAAAATCCACCTGCGAAGAGCTGTTTCAGACCTTCCCGAATGATATTTCCACGCCAGAGATCAATATCCATGTGACCGAGGAGAGCAAATTCAGCATCATTGACACATTGCACGATGCACAATGGGGCGAAGGTGCCAACCTGACCACCATTGATGGTGTGCGAGTCGATTACGCCAAAGGCTGGGGCCTGGTTCGCGCGTCCAACACCACGCCGGTGCTGGTCCTGCGTTTCGAGGCGGATACCGAGGCTGAGTTGCAGCGCATCAAGGACGTGTTCCACGCCCAGTTGAAACGTGTTGCCCCTGATCTCCAATTACCGTTCTGATTTTTTGCCCGGAGCCCTGAATGACCCTCGAACGCGAAGCCGCTGCCAATACCGCCAAGGTCCTGTCCGAAGCGTTGCCCTACATTCGACGCTACGTCGGCAAGACGCTGGTGATCAAATACGGCGGCAATGCCATGGAAAGCGAGGAGCTGAAAACCGGCTTTGCCCGCGACATCGTGATGATGAAGGC
Organism: Pseudomonas sp. PvP025; assembly: GCF_017832155.1. NCBI lineage: Bacteria > Pseudomonadati > Pseudomonadota > Gammaproteobacteria > Pseudomonadales > Pseudomonadaceae > Pseudomonas > Pseudomonas sp. PvP025. Next base: position 3,863,776 of record NZ_JAFIBJ010000001.1, read on the forward strand.
CGTGGGCATCAACCCGGTGGTGGTACACGGCGGCGGCCCGCAGATCGGCGACCTGCTCAAGCGCTTGTCGATCGAGAGTCATTTCATCGATGGCATGCGCGTCACTGACGCGCAGACCATGGACGTGGTGGAGATGGTCCTTGGCGGCCAGGTCAACAAGGACATCGTCAACCTGATCAACCGCCACGGCGGCAGCGCCATCGGCCTGACCGGTAAAGACGCGGAGCTGATCCGGGCAAAAAAAATGACCGTGACCCGGCAGACGCCGGAGATGACTCAGCCGGAAATCATAGACATCGGCCAGGTGGGCGAAGTGATCGGCATCAACACCGATTTGCTGAACCTGCTGGTCAAGGGCGATTTTATCCCGGTGATCGCGCCCATCGGCGTGGGCGCAAACGGTGAGTCCTACAACATCAACGCCGACCTGGTGGCGGGCAAGGTGGCTGAAGCGTTGAAGGCTGAAAAGCTGATGCTGCTGACCAACATCGCCGGCTTGATGGATAAGGAAGGCAAGGTGCTGACCGGTCTGACCACGCAACAGGTAGACGATCTGATCGCCGACGGCACCATCTACGGCGGCATGCTGCCGAAGATTCGTTGTGCGCTGGAAGCCGTGCAGGGCGGCGTTGGCAGCTCGCTGATCCTGGATGGCCGCGTGCCGAATGCGATCCTGCTGGAAATCTTCACCGATACCGGTGTGGGCACCCTGATCAGTAATCGCAAGCGTCCCTGAACAACGCCGTAATCAAAATGTGGGAGGGGGCTTGCTCCCGATGGCGATGGGTCAGTCACCGAAGATGTTGACTGATACACCGCCATCGGGAGCAAGCCCCCTCCCACATTGTCTTTCTGATACAGAGCTATCGGTGTCAGACGCCGAATTGCTCGCGGTATGCACGCACCGCCGGCAAATGCTGCTTGAGCTGCGGATCATCTTCCAGGAACTGCAACACCTGGTTCAGCGACACGATGCTCACCACCGGAATACCGAAATCGCGCTCCACTTCCTGGATGGCCGACAACTCGCCGTTGCCGCGCTCCTGGCGGTTCAGCGCGATGAGCACGCCGGCGGCTTTGGCGCCGTCCTGGGAAGCGATGATCTGCATCACTTCGCGGATTGCGGTGCCGGCGGTGATCACGTCGTCGATGATCAGCACGTCGCCGGTCAGCGGTGCGCCCACCAGGCTGCCACCTTCACCGTGGGCTTTGGCTTCCTTGCGGTTGAAACACCAAGGCAGATCCTGTCCGTGGTGTTCGGCGAGGGCCACAGCGGTCGCGGCGGCCAGGGGGATGCCCTTGTAGGCCGGGCCGAACAGCACGTCAAAGGAAATCCCGCTTTCAACGATGGCCGCCGCATAGAAACGACCCAACTGAGCCAGGGCCGAACCCGAGTTGAACAAGCCTGCATTGAAGAAGTAGGGGCTGGTGCGCCCGGACTTCAGGGTGAACTCACCGAAGCGCAAAACGCCGCGATCGATGGCAAAACGAATGAAATCGCGTTGATACGCCTGCATGAAAAAAGCCTCAGATACCACGGATTTAGCTAATTAGGTAGACGGCGTGTATCATACACGCACGCGATTTTTGGGGCCATTTATGCGGATCATCAGTGTGAACGTCAATGGTATTCAGGCTGCAGTCGAGCGTGGTTTGCTCAGTTGGCTGCAAGCACAGAATGCCGACGTCATCTGCCTGCAGGACACCCGCGCCTCCGCCTTTGAACTGGACGACCCAGCCTTCCAACTGGATGGCTACTTCCTTTATGCCTGCGATGCCGAAGTGCCCACCCAAGGTGGCGTGGCTTTGTACTCGCGGTTGCAACCCAAGGCGGTCATCAGCGGCCTGGGCTTTGAGACAGCCGACCGCTACGGGCGCTACCTGCAAGCCGATTTCGACAAGGTCAGCATCGCGACCTTGCTGCTCCCTTCGGGGCAGAACGGCGATGAAGACTTGAACCAGAAGTTCAAGCTAATGGACGATTTCGCCCGTTATCTGGATAAACAGCGACGCAAACGTCGCGAGTACATTTACTGTGGCTCGCTGTACGTGGCGCAACAGAAGCTGGATATCAAGAACTGGCGCGACAGCCAGCAATCCCCGGGTTTCCTGGCGCCGGAACGGGCCTGGATGGACGAGATTGTCGGCAACATGGGCTATGTGGATGCCCTGCGCGAAGTCAGCCGTGAAGGCGACCAGTACAGCTGGTGGCCGGATAACGAACAGGCCGAGATGCTCAACCTGGGCTGGCGTTTCGACTACCAGTTGCTGACCCCGGGGCTGCGCCGGTTCGTTCGCAGCGCACGCCTGCCCCGTCAGCCGCGCTTCTCGCAGCACGCGCCGCTGATCGTGGACTACGACTGGACCCTGACCATCTGAGGTCTTTTCCAGGCACAAAAAAACCGACATCGCTGTCGGTTTTTTTGTGGGCGCTCATTATTTGACCAGTCGCCAGGTCAAGGGATAGCGATAAGCGATGCCCTTGTTGGCCTTGATCGAACCGATGATCGTCAGCACCACGCTGGCGATGGCCAGGGCGGTCATCAGGAAAAACCCGATGACTGCAAACGCCAGCACGATGCAGACGATCCAGGCGATGGCCACGGTGATCTGGAAATTCAAGGCTTCCTTGCCCTGATCATCAATGAACGGGTCCACTTCCTTCTTCATCTGCCACAGGATCAGCGGCCCCACGACGCTGCCGAAGGGGAAAACGAACCCCAGAAACGCCGCGAGATGGCACAACATTGCTGCTTGGCGCACTTCGTACGAAGGCGTGGGCACCGGTAGTTGCTGGTCATTCATGGCGCTTCTCCTTGAGGCGGATTTCAGTCAGCCAGGGCGGCGTTCTGCAGTGCGAAAATCTCGGTCATGCCTTTCTGGGCCAGGGCCAGCATGGCATTCAGTTCGGCCGGCTGGAATGGCGCGCCTTCAGCGGTGCCCTGTACTTCGATAAAGCCACCGGTACTGGTCATCACCACGTTGAGGTCGGTCTCGGCGGCCGAGTCTTCCAGGTAGTCCAGGTCCAGCACAGGCTCGCCCTGGTACATGCCCACCGACACGGCGGCGATCATCTGCTTGAGCGGGTCACCGCCCTTGAGGCCACCGCGCTTCTTGATGACTTTGAGCGCATCCACCAGGGCCACCATGGCGCCGGTGATGGACGCGGTGCGCGTACCGCCGTCGGCCTGGATCACGTCGCAGTCGACGTACAGGGTCACATCGCCCAGCTTGGACATGTCCAGAGCCGCGCGCAGGGAGCGGCCGATCAGGCGCTGGATTTCCAGGGTACGGCCGCCCTGCTTGCCACGGCTGGCTTCACGCTGGTTACGCTCGCCGGTAGCGCGCGGCAGCATGCCGTACTCGGCGGTCAACCAGCCCTGGCCCTGGCCCTTGAGGAAACGCGGCACGCCGTTCTCGACGCTGACGGTGCAGATCACCTTGGTATCGCCAAACTCGACCAGTACGGATCCCTCGGCGTGTTTGGTGTAGTTGCGGGTGATGCGGATCGAGCGGAGCTGATCGGCAGCGCGACCACTTGGACGTTTCATAGGGAATTCCTGTACTGAGGACGAAAAACTGCCGAGCATTATAGAGCCGCGAACCGATTCGGGGCACTTCTTAAAATCCGGTTACGAATGCTCGGGTTTGGGCGCATCCGCCCCACTGCGCTACAATCCTGCGCCTTCTTAACCATCAGCCCGTGTGTGCGGGCTGCAACGCGAGGTACCTCCATGGTGCACAGCATGACCGCCTTCGCCCGCGTCGAACAAGCCGGCGCCCAGGGCACCCTGAGCTGGGAGCTGCGCTCGGTCAACAGCCGCTACCTGGAGCCGCACCTGCGTCTGCCGGAATCGTTCCGCGACCTCGAAGGCGCCGTGCGTGAAGCCCTGCGCCAGGGCATCTCCCGGGGCAAGCTGGAATGCACCCTGCGTTTTACCGAAGAAACCACCGGCAAGCCGCTGCAAGTGGACCGCGAGCGCGCCGCGCAACTGGTCGCCGCCGCCGAAACCATCGCCGGCCTGATCAAGCAGCCGGCGGCATTGAACCCGCTTGAAGTATTGGCCTGGCCCGGCGTGCTGGTGGCCGACGCCAGCGACCCGCAGGCCCTCAACGCCCAAGCCCTCGCGCTGTTCACCCAGGGCTTGAAGGAGCTCAAGGCCGGCCGCGAACGCGAAGGCGCCGAGCTGGCGCGGTTGATCAGCGAGCGCCTGACCTCCATCGAAGCCGACGTGATCATCCTGCGCGAGTTGGTGCCGCAGATGCTCGCCACCCAGCGCCAGAAGGTGCTCGACCGCTTCACCGACATGAAGGCCGACCTCGACCCCGTGCGCCTGGAGCAGGAAATGGTGCTGCTGGCGCAGAAAAGCGACGTCGCCGAAGAACTCGACCGTCTCAGCACCCACATCCTCGAAGTGCGCCGCGTGCTCAAGTCCGGCGGCGCCGCCGGTCGGCGCCTGGACTTCCTGATGCAGGAACTCAACCGCGAAGCCAATACACTCGGCTCCAAGGCGTTTGACCCGCGCAGCACCACCGCCGCGGTCAACCTCAAAGTGTTGATCGAGCAGATGCGCGAACAAGTACAGAATATTGAGTAAGGCAACCTTCATGACCCACAGCACCGGCACCCTTTACATCATTTCCGCGCCTTCGGGCGCGGGCAAGAGCAGCCTGGTCAAAGCCTTGACCGACGCTGACCAGCAGATCCGCATTTCGGTCTCGCACACCACCCGCGCCATGCGCCCGGGCGAAGTGAACGGCGTGCACTATCACTTCGTCGAGCGTACCGAGTTCGTCAGGATGATCGAACACGGCGACTTTCTGGAGCGCGCCGAAGTGTTCGGCAACCTCTACGGCACCTCGCAAAGTCACCTGCAGCAGACCCTGGACGAAGGCCATGACCTGATCCTGGAAATCGACTGGCAGGGCGCCGAGCAAGTACGCCAATTGATGCCCAAGGCACGTTCGATCTTCATTCTGCCGCCCTCGCTCGAAGCCTTGCACCAGCGCCTGACCAACCGTGGCCAGGACAGCGACGCGATCATCGAAGGCCGCATGCGCGAAGCCGTCAGCGAAATGAGCCACTACGTCGACTACGACTACCTGATCATCAATGACGATTTTGCCCACGCGCTGGACGACTTGAAGGCGATTTTCCGTGCCAATCAGCTCCAGCAAAAGCGCCAGCAGCAACGTTTCGGCAAGTTACTGGCCGAACTGCTCGGCTGATTGACGCTTCCCAAAACCGCCGCAAGGGCCTTACATTGGCACTTGCAGCGGTTTTGCGAAGGTGTCGCGAAAATCAGCGCTTCCCTAAACGCTGGTGTTTTTTTAAACTGCTCAGTCCGCTCGCCCAGCCGGGCAGCGCGCATCTTGCATTCGCTCCGAGGAATACCATGGCCCGCGTAACCGTTGAAGACTGCCTAGAACACGTGGATAACCGTTTTGAGCTGGTCATGCTCTCTACCAAGCGTGCCCGTCAACTGGCCACTGGCGGCAAAGAGCCTCTGGTCCAGTGGGAAAACGACAAGCCCACCGTTGTAGCCCTGCGCGAAATCGCCGAAGGCCTGATGAGCTACGAGTTCATCGCCAACGCCGAAATCGTTGAAGACGAACCGCTGTTCGCAGCGTTCGAGGACGAGTCCAACGAGGCCGTCTAAGCCTATGCCTGGTCGACGTAGCACGGCGCGGGGTCACAGCCTTCGGCAGGAGTTCACACTTTGCCGAGCATAGACGCCCTCGCCGATCGCTTATCGGCCTACCTCGGCCCAGACCAGGTCAACCTGGTCCGCCGAGCGTATTTCTACGCCGAACAAGCCCACGACGGCCAACGCCGCCGAAGCGGTGAGGCGTATGTCACGCATCCTCTTGCGGTGGCCAATATTCTTGCCGACATGCACATGGACCATCAGAGCCTGATGGCCGCGATGCTGCATGACGTGATCGAAGACACCGGCATCGCCAAGGAAGCGCTCAGCGCACAATTTGGCGAAACCGTGGCCGAACTGGTCGACGGGGTCAGCAAACTGACCCAGATGAACTTCGAGACCAAGGCCGAAGCCCAGGCAGAAAACTTCCAGAAAATGGCCATGGCCATGGCACGGGATATCCGTGTGATTCTGGTCAAGCTGGCCGACCGGCTGCACAACATGCGCACGCTGGAAGTGCTGTCCGGCGAAAAACGCCGACGCATCGCCAAGGAAACCCTGGAAATCTACGCGCCCATCGCCAACCGGCTGGGCATGCATGCCATTCGTATCGAATTCGAAGACCTCGGCTTCAAGGCCATGCACCCAATGCGCTCGGCGCGCATCTACCAGGCGGTCAAGCGCGCGCGCGGCAACCGCAAGGAAATCGTCAACAAGATCGAAGAGTCCCTCAGCCATTGCCTGGCAATCGACGAAATTGAGGGCGAGGTAAGCGGGCGGCAAAAGCACATCTATGGCATCTACAAGAAGATGCGCGGCAAGCGTCGGGCCTTCAACGAGATCATGGACGTGTACGCGTTCCGCATCATCGTTGACAAGGTCGACACCTGCTACCGCGTGCTCGGCGCTGTACATAATTTGTACAAACCCCTGCCGGGCCGCTTCAAGGACTACATCGCAATTCCCAAGGCCAACGGCTACCAATCGCTGCATACCACGTTGTTCGGTATGCATGGCGTGCCGATCGAGATCCAGATCCGCACCCGCGAAATGGAAGAAATGGCCAATAACGGCATCGCCGCCCACTGGCTGTACAAATCCAGCGGCGACGAGCAGCCCAAAGGCACCCATGCCCGCGCCCGCCAGTGGGTCAAGGGCGTGCTCGAAATGCAGCAACGGGCCGGCAACTCCCTGGAATTCATCGAAAGCGTGAAGATCGACCTGTTCCCGGACGAGGTCTACGTGTTCACGCCCAAAGGCCGCATCATGGAGCTGCCCAAAGGCTCCACGGCGGTCGATTTTGCCTACGCGGTGCACACCGACGTCGGCAACAGTTGCATTGCCTGTCGGATCAATCGCCGTCTCGCGCCGCTGTCCGAGCCGCTGCAAAGTGGCTCCACGGTGGAGATCGTCAGCGCACCGGGCGCCCGCCCGAACCCCGCCTGGCTCAATTTCGTGGTCACCGGCAAGGCACGCACGCACATCCGCCATGCGCTGAAACTGCAGCGCCGTTCCGAATCGATCAGCCTGGGCGAACGCTTGCTGAACAAGGTGCTAAACGGTTTCGACAGTGCTCTGGACAAGATCGCGCAGGAGCGTGTGAAAGCGATGCTCCACGAGTATCGCCAGGAAACCATCGAAGACCTGCTGGAAGACATCGGCCTGGGCAATCGCATGGCCTATGTGGTGGCGCGTCGCTTGCTCGGCGAAGGCGAACAACTGCCGAGTCCGGAAGGCCCGCTGGCGATTCGCGGCACCGAGGGCCTGGTGCTCAGCTATGCCAAGTGCTGCACACCGATCCCCGGCGACCCGATTGTCGGGCATCTGTCGGCAGGCAAGGGCATGGTGGTGCACCTGGACAACTGCCGCAACATCACCGAAATCCGCCACAACCCGGAAAAATGCATCCAGCTCTCGTGGGCCAAGGATGTCACCGGCGAATTCAACGTCGAGTTGCGCGTGGAGCTGGAACACCAGCGTGGCCTGATCGCCCTGCTGGCCAGCAGCGTCAACGCGGCCGACGGCAATATCGAAAAAATCAGCATGGACGAGCGCGATGGCCGCATCAGCGTGGTCCAGCTGGTGGTCAGCGTGCACGACCGCGTGCACCTGGCCCGCGTGATCAAAAAGCTGCGCGCTTTGATCGGGGTTATCCGCATCACCCGTATGCGTGCCTAACCCACCTCTAACAAGGAGTCACACATGACCAAGACCGTAATCACCAGCGACAAAGCCCCGGCCGCCATCGGTACCTACTCCCAGGCGATCAAGGCGGGCAATACCGTCTACATGTCGGGTCAGATCCCGCTGGACCCAAAGACCATGGAACTGGTTGAAGGCTTCGAAGCACAGACCGTACAGGTGTTCGAAAACCTCAAGTCCGTGGCCGAAGCTGCAGGCGGTTCGTTCAAGGACATCGTCAAACTGAACATCTTCCTTACCGACCTGAGCCACTTCGCCAAGGTCAACGAGATCATGGGCAAATATTTCGAACAGCCCTACCCGGCACGCGCGGCCATCGGCGTTGCTGCTCTGCCAAAGGGCGCACAGGTCGAAATGGACGCGATCCTGGTCATCGAATAAAACACCCGGCGCAGCCTTCTCAAGAGGCCGCGCCGACTTTGTTTCAGAAGGATTTCATGATGCGCAAAGCGCTTGTAGCCTCTTCGTTGCTCGCCCTGTTGCTCGGCGGCTGTGCCAGCAACCCTGCCGACCGGGATGTAAGCGGCACCTGGATCAATCAGGTCGCCATCGACGCGGCAGCCAAGGGCGGTCCTTTGCGTGAAGCATTGCAACGCTTTGGCCCGAACCTCGAATGGGAGGTCAACACCAAGGCCGCGCAGGCGCGTTATTACAATGGCTTTGAAGTGGCCGAAGGCAAGCTGACCGGCGAGAAATCCGGCGCCTGGAGCGTGGACTTCTACGGCAGCTCCGCCACCGAACTCAAGCGCAAAGGCCGGCAACTGCTGCAAGTGGCCAACGACAACGAGCCCGAGCAGCTGTTTGCCCGCGCCAAGGACCCTGCGCCGGAAGGCGCGCCACTGGGCGCCAACTTCGAACGCGCCCTGTACGGGGCCTATATGGGCGGCGACTGGAAAATCACCGACGGCTTCGGCGACGGCGCCACGGTGCAGTTCCAGGCGGACGGCAAGGTCGCCGGCTTGCCCGGCGTAGATCGCTACTCGCTGTGCCTGGCAGGCGACTGCGCCTCGATGAGCGACGGCTACGACAGCATCTGGCTACAACTGAACGGCCAGGGCAACCCGTGGATTTTTGCGCGCAAGGGCAAGCAGCTGGAGATTTTTCAGGCGGTGAATACTGCACAGGCGGACGAAGTGCCGTCGTTTAGCCCTGGCCCTCGTCAATGGTTGCTTGAAAAGTAACAAGCACCAAAGCTCGGATCAACATGTGGGAGGGGGCTTGCTCCCGATAGCGGTGTATCAGTCACAGATGGTTTGACTGACACACTGCCATCGGGAGCACGCCCCCCGTCCACATTTTTTGACCGTGTTTTTCAGCCTTTGAGGATCGCGGCATAACCTTCACGATAAGTCGGGTAGGTCGGCTCCCATCCCAACGCCTTGACCCGCTTATTGCTGCACCGCTTGCTGCCCGCGCGCCGCACACTGGCGTCCTCGGACCACTCGGTCACTCCCAGATACTCACGCAACCAGCCCACCACATCGGCCAGCGGCGCAGGCTCGTTGTCCACGCCGATATAGACCTTGTCCAGCGAACCGCCCTGCTCCACATGGCGCAATAAAAACGCCAGCAAACCGGCCGCGTCGTCCGCGTGGATGCGGTTGCCATATAAAGGTGGATCGGTCGCCACGCGATAACCTTTGCGCACCTGAGTCAGCAGCCACTCACGGCCCGGGCCATAAATGCCGGTCAAGCGCACGACGCTCGCCGGGATGGCGCTGTTGAGTGCCACCTGCTCGGCTTCCAGCATCACCTGACCGGAATAGCCCTGCGCCTGGGTGTCGGACGTTTCGTCGACCCACTCACCATGCTGCTGACCGTAAACGCTGCTGCTGGAGACAAACAGCAGATGCCTGGGCTGCTGGCCATAGTCATCCAGCCACTCCAGCACATGCTGCAAACCGTGCACGTAAGCCGCACGATAGCCGGCCTCGTCGTGGTCGGTCGCGGCGGCGCAGTACACCAGGTAATCCACCCCGCCAATCGGCCAGGTGTCCGGACAATCCTTTTTGAACAGATCGCCGGCGATGCCAATGACGCCCTCGGGCAGGCGCGAAATATCGCGCCGCAGGCCATGAACCTCCCATCCCGAGGCCAGCAATTGGCTAGCCAGCCGACTACCCACATCGCCGCAACCGGCAATCACAACAGAAGGCGCAGACATCACAAAACTCCATTCTCAAAGGCGCAGGTTAGCTGCGCTCGGGGTTCAGCGGCCAGTAAAAATAGAAATAAAGTAACACTGGCACTTTAGTTAACAAGAATTACTTGCAATAATGACCGCCCATTTGTCCTCGGCCCGCGACGGGTCTGGAAGGACGATCACTCCATTTTTTCTTCTCATCAGGTCCGGCCAGCATGACACGTATTACAACCCCCGCTTCGCCAACCAAGCTGCACAGCCCATCCCGCGCCTGGCGCGCGATTGCTGCGTTGCTGTTCAGCGTAATGCTGGCACCGACCGCCGCATTCGCTGATGCCAGCGCTCCCGCAGCGCCCGCCGCTGCCGAGCAAAATGCCGCGAACCCGGCCGCACCCGCCGTCGCGCCGGCAGCAACCGACCCTGCTGCGCCAGCCCCCGCCGATGGCACCGGCGTCGTACTGGAAGAAGACAACACCCTGGGCATGGCCCACGACCTGTCCCCATGGGGCATGTACCAGAACGCCGACGTAGTGGTGAAGGCCGTGATGATCGGCCTGGCCATCGCCTCCATCATTACCTGGACCATCTGGATCGCCAAAGGCTTCGAGCTGCTGGGTGCCAAACGTCGTCTGCGCACTGAAATCGTCCACCTGAAAAAAGCCACCACCCTCAAGGAAGCCAGTGAAACGGCGACCAGGAAGGGCACCCTGGCCAACACGCTGGTGCACGACGCGCTCGAAGAAATGCGCCTGTCAGCCAACGCCCGCGAAAAAGAAGGCATCAAGGAACGCGTGGCCTTCCGCCTCGAGCGCCTGGTAGCCGCCTGCGGCCGCAACATGAGCAGCGGCACCGGCGTGCTGGCGACCATCGGTTCCACCGCGCCCTTCGTCGGCCTGTTCGGCACCGTGTGGGGCATCATGAACAGCTTCATCGGCATCGCCAAAACCCAGACCACCAACCTCGCCGTCGTTGCCCCCGGCATCGCCGAAGCCCTTCTGGCCACGGCCCTGGGCCTGGTTGCGGCAATCCCTGCGGTGGTGATCTACAACGTCTTCGCCCGTTCGATTGCCGGCTACAAGGCCCAGGTATCGGACGCATCGGCAGAAGTCCTGCTGCTGGTCAGCCGCGACCTCGATCACCTGCCTCCCGAGCGCAGCTCGCAACCGCAGATGGTAAAAGTGGGGTAATCGGCCATGGGCCTGCATTTGAATCAAGGCGACGACGAGCTCGTCGAAAACCACGAAATCAACGTCACGCCGTTTATCGACGTGATGCTGGTGCTGCTGATCATCTTCATGGTCGCGGCGCCTCTGGCCACCGTGGATATCAAGGTTGACCTGCCCGCGTCCAGCGCCAAGCCGGCACCGCGTCCGGAGAAGCCGATTTTCCTCAGCGTCAAGGCAGACCAGCGTCTGTTTCTGGGCGAAGAAGAGGTCAAGCCTGAGTCCCTGGGACCGGTGCTCGACGCCAAGACCCAGGGCAAGAAAGACACGACGATCTTCTTCCAGGCCGACAAGGGCGTGGACTACGGCGACTTGATGAGCGTGATGGATGCCCTGCGGGCAGCCGGCTACCTCAAGGTAGGTCTGGTCGGACTTGAGACGGCAGCCAAAAAATGATCACGACGCGCCACAAACTGACGCGTTATGGCACCAGCCTCGCCGTCGTACTGGGCGTGCATGCCGTCGCGATTGCCATCGCGCTCCATTGGTCGGCCCCGCGTACGGTAGTGCTGCCGCCAGCAGCCATGGTCATCGACCTGGCGCCTGCGCCTGCGCCGCCGCCACCACCGGCACCGCCAAAAGTGGTAACGCCGCCACCGGCACCGGTGGAAGAACCGCCGCTGCCGAAACTGGCCGAAGCGCCCAAGCCGACCATCCAGGTGCCCAAGCCGGTCAAGCCCAAACCCAAACCGCAGCCGCCCAAGCCGGTGGAGAAAAAGCCCGAGCCGCCCAAGGAGAAACCTTCCGATCAGCCGCCGAGTGACGCGCCGCAGAACAACGCCCCGGTTGAAAAATCGGCGCAGCCGACACCCGGCCCATCGCCGCAACAGTTGGCGGCCAAGGCTTCCTGGGAAGGCACGCTGCTCGCGCATTTGCAGAAGTACAAGAAGTACCCGCCAGGCGCCCAGGCCCGTGGCAAGGAAGGCCTGAACCGCTTGCGCTTCGTGGTCGATGGCGAAGGCAACGTGCTGTCCTATGAGTTGGTAGGCCGCTCCGGCAACGCCGACCTGGACCGCGCGACCCTGGACATGATCCGTCGTGCCCAGCCGCTGCCCAAACCGCCGGCCGACATGCTGAAAGGCGGTAGCGTCGAAATCGTCGCGCCGTTTGTTTACAACATCGAAAAGCGTCGCCGGTAAGCGATGCTGTTTTGGGAGGGGGCTTGCTCCCTCCCAGATTGTTTTTCAGCACATCTCTGACAGTCCTCGCTCAATCCCCAACAAACTTCTGATAACGTGCGTCTATCGATTGCAGTCGGTATGCTTGGCCCGCAACTTCATGGACGCCCGCTATGACTCTTACAGAATTACGCTACATCGTGACCCTCGCCCAGGAGCAACACTTCGGCCATGCGGCCGAGCGTTGCCACGTCAGCCAGCCGACGCTGTCGGTGGGCGTGAAAAAGCTTGAAGACGAACTCGGTGTGCTGATTTTCGAGCGCAGCAAAAGCGCCGTGCGCCTCACGCCGGTAGGCGAAGGCATCGTCGCCCAGGCCCAGAAGGTGCTGGAGCAGGCGCAAAGCATTCGCGAACTGGCCCAGGCCGGCAAGAACCAGCTGACCGCACCGCTCAAGGTCGGCGCCATCTACACCGTCGGCCCGTACCTGTTCCCCCACCTGATTCCGCAACTGCACCGCGTCGCGCCGCAGATGCCGCTGTACATCGAAGAAAACTTCACCCACGTGCTGCGCGACAAACTGCGCAACGGCGAGCTGGACGCGATCATCATCGCCCTGCCGTTCAATGAAGCCGATGTACTGACCCTGCCGCTCTACGACGAGCCGTTCTACGTGCTGATGCCGGCTTCCCACCCCTGGACGCAGAAGGCCACCATCGATGCCGGCCTGCTCAACGACAAGAGCCTGCTGCTGCTCGGCGAAGGCCACTGCTTCCGCGATCAGGTGCTCGAAGCCTGCCCGACCCTGACCAAGGGCAACGACGGCGCCAAGCACACCACCGTTGAATCCAGCTCCCTGGAGACCATTCGCCATATGGTTGCGTCCGGCCTGGGTATCTCGATCCTGCCGCTGTCGGCGGTGGACAGCCATCACTACGCCCCCGGCGTGATCGAAGTGCGTCCACTCACGCCGCCGGTGCCGTTCCGCACCGTGGCGATCGCCTGGCGTGCCAGCTTCCCACGGCCAAAAGCCATTGAGATCCTCGCCGACTCGATCCGCCTGTGTTCGGTGGCCAAGCCGCCCGCTGCGAGCTAAGCAGACGTATGACTGAGCTGTCGCAGGTGTCGGTGACGGCACTCAAGGGTGTCGGTGAGGCCATGGCCGAGAAACTGGCCAAGGTCGGCCTGGAAAACCTCCAGGATGTGCTGTTCCACCTGCCCCTGCGTTATCAGGACCGCACCCGCGTCGTGCCCATCGGCCACCTGCGCCCCGGGCAGGACGCGGTGGTCGAAGGCACCGTCAGCGGCGCCGATGTGGTGATGGGCAAGCGCCGCAGTCTGGTGGTGCGCCTGCAGGACGGCACTGGCGGCCTGAGCCTGCGCTTCTATCACTTCAGCAATGCACAAAAGGAAGGCCTCAAGCGCGGCACCCGCGTGCGCTGCTACGGCGAAGCGCGCCCTGGCGCCTCCGGGCTGGAAATCTATCACCCGGAATACCGCGCCATTACCGGCGACGAACCACCGCCGGTGGACACCACCCTCACGCCCATCTACCCGCTCACCGAAGGCCTCACCCAACAGCGCCTGCGCCAGTTGTGCATGCAGACGCTGACGATGCTAGGTCCCCAGAGCCTGCCCGACTGGCTGCCCCTGGAGCTGGCCCGCGACTATCAACTGGCGCCATTGGCCGATGCGATTCGCTACCTGCATCACCCACCGGCCGATGCCGATGTCGACGAACTCGCCCTCGGCCACCACTGGGCCCAGCATCGCCTGGCCTTTGAAGAACTGCTGACCCACCAACTGTCCCAGCAACGCCTGCGCGAAAGCATGCGCTCCCTGCGCGCGCCAGCGATGCCCAAGGCCACGCGTCTGCCTGCGCAATACCTGGCCAACCTGGGCTTTGCGCCGACCGGTGCGCAACAGCGCGTGGGCAATGAAATCGCCTACGACCTCAGCCAGCACGAACCCATGCTGCGCCTGATCCAGGGTGACGTGGGCGCGGGCAAAACCGTGGTTGCCGCCCTCGCCGCCCTGCAGGCGCTGGAAGCCGGTTATCAGGTGGCGCTGATGGCGCCCACCGAGATCCTCGCCGAACAACACTTCATTACCTTCAAGCGCTGGCTCGAACCCCTGGGCCTGGAAGTTGCCTGGCTGGCCGGCAAGCTCAAGGGCAAGGTGCGCGCAGCCGCGCTGGAGCAGATTGCCAATGGCGCCCCGATGGTGGTCGGCACCCACGCGCTGTTCCAGGACGAAGTGCAGTTCAAGAACCTCGCCCTGGTGATCATCGACGAACAACACCGCTTCGGCGTGCAGCAACGCCTGGCACTGCGTCAGAAAGGCGTGGGCGGGCGCATGAACCCGCACCAGTTGATCATGACCGCCACGCCGATTCCACGCACGCTGGCCATGAGCGCCTACGCCGACCTCGACACCTCGATCCTCGACGAACTGCCGCCCGGCCGTACGCCGGTCAACACCGTGCTGGTCACCGACACGCGGCGCGTCGAAGTGATCGAACGCGTGCGCGGCGCCTGCGCCGAAGGGCGCCAGGCCTATTGGGTGTGCACGCTGATTGAAGAGTCCGAAGAGCTGACCTGCCAGGCCGCCGAAACCACCTTCGAGGACCTCACCAGCGCCCTCGGTGAGCTCAAGGTCGGGCTGATCCACGGGCGCATGAAGCCTGTGGAAAAGGCCGCGGTCATGGCCGAGTTCAAGGCCGGCAACCTGCAACTGCTGGTCGCCACCACCGTGATCGAGGTGGGTGTGGACGTGCCTAACGCCAGCCTGATGATCATCGAAAACCCCGAGCGCCTGGGCCTGGCGCAACTGCACCAGCTGCGCGGACGCGTGGGCCGGGGCAGCGCCGCCAGCCATTGCGTGCTGCTGTACCACCCGCCGCTGTCGCAGATCGGCCGCCAGCGCCTGGGGATCATGCGCGAGACCAACGACGGTTTTGTGATTGCCGAAAAAGACCTCGAACTGCGCGGTCCCGGCGAAATGCTCGGCACCCGCCAGACCGGCCTGCTGCAATTCAAGGTCGCCGACCTGATGCGCGACGCCGACTTGCTGCCCGCCGTGCGCGATGCGGCGCAAGCGCTGCTGGAGCGCTGGCCCGAGCACGTCAGCCCGCTGCTGGATCGCTGGTTGCGGCATGGGCAGCAATACGGCCAAGTGTGACGGCTGGCGCAGTTATCCAACCCTCACCCGTAACAAGCTGGTTATACTTCGGTGACTGTACGAATTTGGATCAGGCCATGTCAGAAGTCGCCCTCGCCTCCGCCCCACTGACCGCCCCGTCGGTTATTCAGGCGCTGCTCGCAAAACTCGCCATCCCCTACACGGAAGTCGCCGAACACGCGCGCCTGAACCCAGCGCGAAAGGTCCAGGCAGTCTTGTTGGAAGACGCGGTAGGCGCCCTGATGGTGCTGTTCCCCCAGAACCAGTTGCTCGACCTCAACCGCCTCGCCGAACTCACCGGCCGGCGCCTTACGGCCGTAGCGCCGGACCGCGTCAAGCGCATGCTCAGCAAACACGACCTGAACCTGCTGCCGGGCCTGCCGCCACTGACCAGTTCGCCGTGCCTGTATGAAGGCAGCCTGCTGAATGAGCCCAGCCTGCTGGTGCATTCGGGCGAAGCCGGTCTGCTGCTGGACATCCCCACCGACGCCTTCAAGACCCTGCTGACCAAAGCCAGCGCCGCGCAGTTCGGCGAGCCGCTGCGCAATATCCGCCCCAACCTCGACCGCCCCAATGACGACCGCGAGGAAATCACCCAGGCGATGCAGGCGTTCACCGCCCGCCGTATCCAGCAACGCCTGGAAGCGACCATCGAAATCCCGCCGCTGGCCGACACCGCGCAGAAGATCATCAAGCTGCGTGTCGACCCCAATGCAACCATTGATGACATCACCGGCGTAGTCGAAACCGACCCGGCCCTGGCCGCCCAGGTCGTCAGCTGGGCCGCGTCGCCGTACTACGCCTCGCCGGGCAAGATTCGCTCGGTGGAAGACGCCATCGTGCGCGTGCTGGGCTTTGACCTGGTGATCAACCTGGCGCTGGGCCTGGCCCTGGGCAAGACCCTCAGCCTGCCCAAAGACAACCCACACCAGGCCACGCCGTACTGGCACCAGTCGATCTACACCGCCGCCGTCATCGAAGGTCTGACCCGCGCCATGCCGCGCGCCCAGCGACCGGAAGCCGGCCTGACGTATCTGGCCGGCCTGCTGCACAACTTCGGTTACCTGCTGCTGGCGCACGTGTTCCCGCCGCATTTCTCACTGATCTGCCGGCACCTGGAAGTCAACCCGCACCTGTGCCACAGCTATGTGGAGCAACACTTGCTGGGCATCAGCCGCGAACAGATCGGCGCCTGGCTGATGCGCTTCTGGGACATGCCGGACGAACTGTCCACCGCGCTGCGCTTCCAGCACGATCCAGCCTATGACGGTCAGTACGCCGAATACCCGAACCTGGTGTGCCTGGCCGTGCGCCTGCTGCGCAGCCGGGGCGTAGGCTCCGGGCCGGATGAGGCGATTCCGGATGCGCTGCTGGCACGGCTCGGGCTGAGCCGCGAAAAGGCGGAAGAGGTGGTGGGCAAGGTGCTGGATGCCGAGGTGCTGCTGCGCGAACTGGCGTCCCAGTTCAGCCAGGGATAACTCTGACGACTGTCAGACAGCTATCGCAGGCAAGCCAGCTCCTACAGTCAACCGGGTTCCAACTTTGGAATGCGGTCCCCTGTGGGAGCTGGCTTGCCTGCGATGAACTCAACTCGGTCTATCCAAAGCCCTACTTCTTTTTCTTCGGTTTCAAATACTTGGTCAGCCCCTGAAACCAGATCACCAGCGCCGGGTTGCCCTTGATCTGGATCGACTTGTCCTGAATCCCCGTCATGAACGCCAGTTGCTTGTTCTTTGCCTGCATCGTGGCGAAGCCGTAGGCGGCATCCTTGAACGCAATCGCAAACGCCGGCGCGGGGTGCACGCCCGAGCGGCTGGTGATGCGCTGGTCTTTGACGATGAAGTGACGGGCAACCTTGCCGTCGAGGGTTTGCAACTGGAAGGCCAGGTCTTTATCGCCCAGCTGTTGCTGGAAGGCAGGATTGGTGCGGCTGGCTTTGCCCATCATCAGGCCCAGCACCCACAGCAGAAGACGAAATTTCATGCACACGGCCTCGGTGTAATTATTGAGTGGCCGCAGCAGTTTAACGAATTGGCGGGAGAACGCTACAAAACTTGCGCTTTGGCAGGAGATCGGTCGATTTTTAACGGTGATAGCAACTTATTGCCCAGTTTCGAAAATGCGCGAAAAAACAACCACTAGCTACAAAGCGATACAATTCTTCTCATTGTCTACCACCACTCATCAGCATTTCCATTTGTTTGCACAGCGCATCGGCGGTTAGAGTTTCCGCCACTTAGACATGGAGGTCGAAAAATGAGCATTTGCCGTTTTACAGGGAGTTACAACACTGATGAATTTGACCCACGTTTTCGCACCTCAAAACCGACGCCTGATCAAGCTCATCACCGCCGTCAATGATGAGCAGACACTGCTGCTGGAGCACTTCAGCGGGAGTGAAGCACTCTCCACGCTGTTCAGCTTTGAGCTGTCGCTGATCTGTCAGGACGCCCGGCGCGAACTCAAATCCCTGATCGGCCAACCCGCCCACCTCGAAATCGAACTGGCCGACGGCGGCGTGCGCTATATCCATGGCCACATCACCCATTTCAGCCTGCTGGGCAGTGACGGTGGCCTGGCCCGCTAACGTGCGACATTGAGCCCCTGGCTGTGGATGCTGACGCGTCGGTTCGACTCGCGGATCTTTCAGGAGCAGACCATAGAAACGGTCATTCGCACGGTGTTCGACCACTACGGCGGGTTGGCCGCGTTCGAATTTCGCCTGCAGGCGCCACTCAAGTCCCACAGTTACATCACCCAATACCGCGAAACCGATCTGAGTTTTGTAATGCGCTTGCTGGAGCAGGACGGGTTGTTCTTCTACTTCGATCACACCCAAGACGGTCACCGCCTGATCATCACCGATCAATCGCAATCGTTGGAGGCGCTGGCAGAGCAACCGCAGATCCGCTACCACAGCGCCTCCGTCACCGAGACCGACGATTCAATCACTCAGTGGCACGGTCACCGGGTGCTGCAATCGGGCAAGATGACCACTCAAACCTTTGACTACAAACAGCCGAGAAACCCGCTGCCCATTCACATGGCCAGCCTGAACCAACAGGGTGATACACCGCCTTACGAGGTCTACGATTTTTTCGGCGCCTACAGCCATGGCCTGCCGGAGCAAGGCGAGGGGCTGGTTCGTCAACGCCTCGAAGCCATGGAAGTGCAGGGCAAAACCTTCATCGGCAACAGCAACTGCCGAGCCATGCGCCCAGGCTTTACGTTTGAACTGACCCAGCACTTTGACCACGACGCCGGCTCCGCAGAGGATCGCCAGTTCCTGCTGATGTCGGTCGAGCATCAGGGCCGCAACAACTACCTGTCGGATGAGCCCGCGGGTTACACCAACGAGTTCGTCTGCATTCGCCGCAAAATCCCCTACCGCCACCCACTCACAGTGCCCCGTCCCACCATCGGCGGGCCACTCAGCGCGATCGTCATCGGGCCCGAGGGCGAAGAGGTATTTACCGATGAGATGGCGCGCATCCAGGTCAGGTTTCACTGGCAGCGCGGCGATGCCCAACCTCAGGGCACCACCTGGGTACGGGTGGCGATGCCCAGCGCCGGCAGTGGGTTTGGTCATCAGTTTTTGCCGCGAATCGGGCAGGAAGTGTTGGTGACTTTCCTGGCGGGCGATATCGATCGCCCCGTGGTGACGTCGGTGCTCTACAACGCCGACCAAACGCCGCCGCGTTTCAGCAAGGCCTCGGGTTTGCCGGGCAATCGCGCACTCTCGGGGATTCAGACCCAGGAGCACAAGGGCCGTGGGTTCAATGAACTGTTGTTCGACGACACGCCGGGGGCCTTGCGTGCGCGTGTCGCCACGACCCATAACGCGACGGCCCTCAACCTGGGCAAGCTCACTGAGCCGCGCACCGACGGCCAGGCCCAGCCCCGCGGCAACGGCGCGGAACTGCGCACCGATGCCGCGATTGCCCTGCGCGCCGCCCAGGGCATGTTGCTGACCACCTACGCGCGGCAGGACGCCAGCGGTTCACAGCTGGACCGTGAAGAACTGCTCAAGCTGCTGGACGAGTGTGGCGAGCTGTTTAAAAACCTCGGGCAAACTGCCGCCGCACGTGGCGGCGCAACGGTAAACAACCAGGGCATCGACGCTCTGCGCCAGTCCCTTAACCAGTGGCCGGCTCCAGGCAGCAACAGCGCTGGCGACCCACTGCTGGCGACGGCGGCGCAGGCTGGCATCACCAGCGCAACGCCGCGTTCGCAACTGCATTACGCCGGGGCGAACCACGACACCACCGCCCAGGACCATCTGCAACTGACCAGCGGCGCCGCCATGCGCCTGCAAGCCGGCAAGGGCATCAGTGCCTTCGCCCAGGACGACGGCATCAGCGCCATCGCCAATCGCGGCAAGGTGCTGGTCCAGGCGCAGGAAGACGACATCACCCTCAGCGCGAAGAAAAACCTGCACCTTTCGGCAGCCGAGGGCGAGGTGGTGATCACTGCGCCAACCATTCGCCTGGTGGCCGATGACGGCAGTTACATCAAGATCGGCGGCGGCGTCGAAATAGGCAGCCAGGGCAAAGTGAGGGTGCATGCCAGCGACCATGACTGGGTCGGCCCCAAAACCGACAGCGCGCAGGTCCCGGCATTCAACCGTGACCCAGCGGCCCAGCGCCTGGTCTTCCACTACCCTGGTCACGCCGACGACAACGCCCGAATGGCAGTCGACTACGCCTACCAGATAAAGCTGGAAGACGGCAGCACCGTGCAAGGCCTCACCGACGCCAGCGGCCTGACTAAGCGCGTCGAACGCGAGGCCATGCACCAGGCGCGAATCGCCGCGAAACGCGACCCGAAAGGAGGCAGCCAATGAGTGGTGATCAATACACCGTGGCAGAAAGCGTGACCCGGCTGATACCCCACTTCAGCACCGACCGCAAAATGGAAGTACCCGCCGACCTGCCAGGGGTGGTGATTTTTCTGCATGGGGTGAATGACCCGGGGGCGTCTTATGAGTCAGTGGAGACAGGGTTGTGTCAGGGGGTGAATGAGCGGTTGGATCGGCCGGATTTGAAGGCGGGAAGGTATGGGGCCGCTTATGCCGAAGCAAAAAAAATGCCGAAAGAAGACCTGCAGGACTGGCAGGTTGACACGCTGAATGACCCAGATACCTATCTTTACCAGCGTGACACCGAAGCACCCAAAACCCGCAGCCTGATGATCCCGTTCTACTGGGGATACCGCGCCGAGCCAGGCGAGATAAAGCGGGATAAAAACAACGACCCCACCAAGCTGCGCGATCAATACCAGGACGTGTTCGAAAACCGTCTGGACCGACACTTCGCCAAGGGTGGCGGTTTCTTCGCCAACGCCACCAATAACTTGCTGGAAATGTACAGGGAAGGGTTCAACAATTGGATGCGCCATGGTGCCCAACTCACCCTGAAAAAAACTCAGTACATGGGCCGGGGGCCTCATCGGCGTTATTACGTACTCGCAGCAACCCGGTTGGCCATGCTGATCAGCGAAATTCGACGCGTCTCGCCCGATGAAACCATCACCATCATGGGTCACAGTCAAGGCACCTTGATCACCCTGCTGGCCCAAGCCTTGTTGATCGATAAAGCCCAGCGATGCGCCGACACCGTCATCATGGTGGACTCGCCGTACAGCCTGATGCCCGGCGCCACCCCCAAAGGCCATGACACCCTCGCCACGCTGATCGGCATCGTCACTGCCATTACCGGAACGCCTCACGCGCAGCCACCACTGTCTGCCCTGCGAGAGACTAAAACCTATGGCGGTCGCACGGGCCCCAAATGGTCACCGACCCAGGGCACCCGCAAAAACAAAGTCGGCAACCTCACGGTTTTTCCCGAGCGGGACAATCGCGGCAAGGTCTATCTGTACTTCTGCCCCGATGACACCACGGTCGCCCTCGACACGGTGAAGGGTATCGGTACTTTTGGCGTACCAGACGTTGTGCCGGATTTCGGTCGGCCCGCCATGATGGCCCTGCAGTTTTTACGTTTTTATCAACGAATGTGGACAAAACGTGAACGCGACGGTGAACCGTTCACGATAGGGAAAGCCCCTCAACCAGACTTTCTCCGCGCAGGGGGCGAACCCCGTTACTCAGGGGACGACCAGTTCGTTGGGGTTATCTCGCGAACGGGCACTGCGGAGCGCGAAGAGCGCCTGATCAATGGCGAACCTCTAAACCCCCTGCACATACCGCAAATGTTCGGTGGTGAGGCCGTACCTGGAACCCGCAACACGGCAGGCCTGGACAAACCGGACGATGTCGCTATCGAGTCCGCGCTGGGCAACCCCCATGCACAATTCAATCGGCTAAAGATCGATGAACGTACGACAGCGTTCGATCTGGAGCAGGAAGCCAGCCGATGGAACGAGGGAAAGGAGACCGGCGATCACGCGCGCATGAGTCAAGTTAAAATCCCGAACGCGCGCATGGACGGGTCGCTATACATCCTCCTCAGGGAAGAGACCGCAAACGAGATTCGTGCCCGACTGAGGGATAAACCTGAATTGGAGCCCAACAGTTATCACTCTGCGATTTTACGCAGCCCCGAAAATCAGCGCTGGGTGACAGCGATGGATATTGCGGTGGGCCAGGCTCACTGCCTTGACGACCCGGTTATGCGGGAGGTGTTGGTGGCGATTGCGGATTGGAGGATGGATGAAAAACTGTTTAGGGCTGCGAGCGAACTACCAGGCTGGTCGCGATTGAGTGAGGAGTCTCAGACATTGGTTGAGGCGTGCTCTCAGTATTATGAAATAGGAACATTCCCTCCTGCGGAGTTGGTATCGCTGACACCTCCCTCTCTTGTAACCAGCCCCGATAAAAAAGAAGCAGGCCAATGAGCGACCAGCAAAAGTCCATGCGAACGCTGCCCAAATTAAAACTCTATCTTTGGAGTGTCGGAGTGCTGCTTGTGCTTTGGCTCGGATTTATCTGGATTCTCCAAATCAAAGCACAGGAACTCAACATGGTACTTCGTGATATGAAACCCGTCATGGCCTGGGGCATCGCTGCCATTGTAGGCCCGTTGTTATTGATCTTTAGCATTCACTGGTGGGCCAACGCCATCGCTGGCGAGAAAGCGGAAATTGCTGCTTATCAAAACAGGATGGAAGCCAGAGACGCTGAACAACGGGCCGCTCGGACTCGAACCTACGGCTTGGAAATACGGGGAATAGGGCTTGCAGTAGATGGTTGGCAGCAATCCACAATCTGGAAGTTGATCAAAAAGAAAAACGATAACTTTGCTTCCATATACTCACAGAATTCGGACGATTACAGAGCGTCTCGAATCGTCAGAGAGAATATTCAGAGAATTAATACCCGCGCGGCCTTCAAACACTCGGCAAGCGAATCGGTAGCCTACTGGCCAATCCCCACCTTTGCTCTGGGTCCGCCCGATCCTTACGAAAAAGGCTACAAATCTGCAAGCCTTATCAACTCTGGGCGTAACGCCGCTACCTTGGGCGTTACACAATTTCTCTGGCAAGCAGATGAAAATACCAGTCATGCCCAAGGCATGATCGAGCGACTGTTTAAGTTTTTTGACGATAACCCCAAGGTGCCACAAGCTCTCATCGTTAGCGAAGACGGCGATGTGACTCGCGATATCTATCGCGAGCCAGGCACTCCCGGATTACGAAGTGCACAGGTCGTACCCACGATCTACGAGAGCATGACTGGCCTGCTAGTGACTCGTTCAGATCGTGTCGACCGTTACATTCGCCCTTTTGTCACTCAGGAGCCTGAGGACAATCAAAATAAAAATACCGATATGGGCAAATTGTGGGCTTTTTATTGGGACCGTAGTAAAGGCTTTAACAGCTGGTACAAGGCTACAGAACAAGCAAAAGGCGTAAAAAAAGTTTCAAACCCCAACACCATGTCCACCGCCTACTGGCAATCCCAACTCCCCACCTTCTGGAAAACCATCAGCAACCGCGGCCCCGGTTATTTCGAGCCCTCCCCTTGGCTGCCCATCCGTTGGGCCGACCATCAGCTCAAGGAATTCGATACCGCGCCAGTGCTGGGCTATCTGCACCGCCCCATCAAAGTCCCCCTGCAGGACGAAAACGGCAAATGCCTCAAACCTGCCCTGCAAGTCAAAGCCCTGCAAGCTGGCTGGCTCAAAGCTCTGGACACCCTGCCTGACGGACAAAAACCGGTGCGCGTGTTCTACGACACCACCGACAACCTCGAAGCAGAAATCGCCCTGACCAATGCCTTGCACAGCCTCAATACCGACGGCCATGGCCTGGAAGTGGGCAACGTTGAGGAGGGTTATGACATCGGCCGGCGCCTGGGCAATACGGGCGTGAGTGGCGCCCTGGTGCAAATCAACCTGGCCACCATCGCCAGCTACCTCGACGGCGGCGCCAGCGCCGTGGTCTACGCCGGCAGCGATGGCAGCCTGACCGTGCAAATGATCAGCCCACCCAGTGATGCGCAGAAGGCGAAAAACCAACAGTACCGAGGTGCCGACCCCTTCAAGTTCGGTTCCCCAACAGGCGGGGCACCCAAAACATGAGCCATCCCATCTGCTTCGGCGACCCCACCAGCAGCGGCGGCAGCGTGGTGTCGTGCCAACTGGCCGGCACTCACACCCTGAAAAGCAAAACCCCGGCAGTTAAAGGTGACAAAGCCTCCTGCCCGTTACACGGGGGCCTGTTTGCGTTTATCGAGGGGCATCCCCATCGACGCATGAACGGAATACCGGTGGTACTGCAAGGGCATCGGCTGGCCTGCGGCTGTCATGGCGTGGCGAGCCATGCGCTGAATGTGCGCGTGGTGTAGATGCGAGCAGAATATTGGAAACCAATAGGG
This sequence comes from Pseudomonas sp. PvP025, assembly GCF_017832155.1. NCBI lineage: Bacteria > Pseudomonadati > Pseudomonadota > Gammaproteobacteria > Pseudomonadales > Pseudomonadaceae > Pseudomonas > Pseudomonas sp. PvP025. The sequence continues at coordinate 3,888,124 of NZ_JAFIBJ010000001.1, forward strand.
TTCTTCGCGATATGAAACCCGTAATGGCTTGGGGCATCGCCGCGATTGTCGGCCCGTTGTTATTGATCTTCAGCATTCACTGGTGGGGCAATGCCATAGCCGGTGAAAAAGCAGAGATCGCCGCTTATCAAGACAAGATGGTAGCCAGGGATGCCGAACAGCGAGCCACTCAGGTGCGGACCTATGCGCTGGAAATAAGGGGTGTAGGGCTTGGCATTCACCAAGACGCTCAGTCTGAAATATGGCAGTTCATCAAGAAGAAAAACGACAACTTCGCTTCGATTTATTCGCAAGACCCGAAAGACTATAAAGCCTCATTAAAATCTCGGGAAAACTCTAGAGATATTAAAATCCGCTACGCATTCAAGCATTCGGCTGGCGAGTCAGTGGCCTACTGGCCAATCCCAGCGTTCTCTATAGCCCCGCCCAAACAACCCTCAGACACAGGCGCAGCGGACAGCATCCTCAACGGTCGCAATGCGGCCACCTTGGGCGTCACACTTTTCCTTTGGCAAGACGCCGAGAATACAACTCACGCGCAGGGCATGGTCGAGCGACTGTTCAAGTTCTTTGATGACAACCCTAAAGTCCCACAAGCGTTGATGGTCAGTGAAGACGGCGACGTGACTCGAAACGGCTTACGTGTAGCGGGAACTCCCGGACTGCAAAGCGCCCAAGTCGTACCCACCATCTACGAAAGCATGACCGGACTTCTTGTCACTCGCTCGGATCGCGTGGACCGTTACATACGCCCATTCGCCACTCACGAGCCTGAGGACAATCAAAATAAAAATACCGACATGGGCAAGCTCTGGGACTTTTACTGGAAGCAATCGCCCAAGTTCATCGACGTATACGAGAACGCGGAACGCGCCAAAGGCGCCAAGGACCCCTTGGCCCCTGGCACCATGTCCACCGCCTACTGGCAGTCCCAACTCCCCACTTTCTGGAAAACCATCAGCAACCGCGGCCCCGGTTATTTCGAACCCTCCCCTTGGCTGCCCATCCGTTGGGCCGACCATCAGCTCAAGGAATTCGATACCGCGCCAATGCTGGGCTACCTGCACCGCCCAATAAAAGTCCCTCTGCAGGACGAAAGCGGCAAACGCCTCAAACCTGCCCTGCAAGTCAAAGCCCTGCAAGCTGGCTGGCTCAAAGCTCTGGACACCCTGCCTGACGGACAAAAGCCGGTGCGCGTGTTCTACGACACCACCGACAACCTCGAAGCAGAAATCGCCCTGACCAATGCCTTGCACAGCCTCAATACCGACGGCCATGGCCTGGAAGTGGGCAACGTTGAGGAGGGTTATGACATCGGCCGGCGCCTGGGCAATACGGGCGTGAGTGGCGCCCTGGTGCAAATCAACCTGGCCACCATCGCCAGCTACCTCGACGGCGGCGCCAGCGCCGTGGTCTACGCCGGCAGCGATGGCAGCCTGACCGTGCAAATGATCAGCCCACCCAGTGATGCGCAGAAGGCGAAAAACCAACAGTACCGAGGTGCCGACCCCTTCAAGTTCGGCTCGCCAACAGGCGGGGCACCCAAAAAATGAGCTATCCCATCTGCTTCGGCGACCCCACCAGCAGCAGCGGCAGCGTGGTGTCGTGCCAACTACCCACAAAAAATGGGCACCCGACCCAGTCGGCATGCCCATTTTTTTCGTAACGCCCCGCCTCCCTTCGAGGCAGTGCCGCCCCTTACGGATTAACGCTGTCCTTCAACGACTTGCCCGGCTTGAACGCAACGGTGTTGCTCGCCTTGATTTTCACCGGCTCGCCGGTCTGCGGGTTTTTGCCGGTGCGGGCGCCGCGGTGGCGTTGCAGGAAGGTGCCGAAACCAACGAGGGTGACGCTGTCCTTACGGTGCAGGGCGCCGGTGATTTCTTCGAGGACGGCGTTGAGCACGCGGTTGGCCTGTTCTTTGGTCAGGTCCGCTTTTTCAGCGATGGCGGCTGCGAGTTCTGGTTTACGCATAGATGAAGCCTCTTTGACGGTTTTTTGTTGTTATGTCCGTGCCACTCTCTGGCGGAACGGCGCCCAAAGCGCCGCAGGCTCTACTCTGCGGCAGACGGGAGTGAGGATGGCATGCCCACAGACGCCGCGCCAGCCTCGCGGCGACCTTTCTCTAGGCAAAAACGTGCTTATTCCGACAGAACGACAGGCATTTACGCCAGCAAAGGCGGGAGTTCCTTGTTGAGCGCCAGTTTTTCCATCACGGCGCTGCCGGTCAGCGCGTAACCCAGCAGGCGGCCGCTGGCGTCGCGGCACAGGGCCTTGATGTTGGCGCCCTCGCCTTCGACACTCCACACGCCTTCGGTACCCCGTGGCGGTGGCGACACCACCAGTGGGCAAACCGGGGTTTTCACCGTAACCGGCATTGGCCCATAACTGACCGCCGTGGCATTGCCGGCCAGGGTCTGGGCCAGGGCGCGGGCGCAGGTCATGAGGGGCATCACGTACAGCAGGTTCAGGCCATCGACCTCGGCGCAGTCGCCCAGGGCATAGATATTGGCATGGGAGGTCTTGAGGTGGCGGTCCACCATGATTCCACGGTTGATCTGCAGGCCGGCGGCGGCGGCGAGGTCGACGCGCGGGCGCAGGCCGATGGCCGAGACCACCAGGTCGCACGGGATCACCTTGCCGTCCGACAAGTGGGCCTCAAGACCATCCGCCGTGCGTTGCAGGCGGTTGAGCACCGGGCCCAGGTGGAAACGCGCGCCCAGGCCTTCCAGGCCGGCCTGTACCGCAGCGGCCGCCGCCGGGTGCAGCAGGGTCGGCATGACTTGTTCGCACGGCGCCACCAAGTCGATTTCATAGCCGCCGAGGATCAGGTCGTTGGCGAATTCACAGCCAATCAGGCCGGCGCCGAGCACCAGCACGCGACGTTTGCCCGCAGCGGCGGCGCGAAAGCGGGCGTAGTCTTCGAGGTCGTTGATCGGAAAAATCAGCTCAGCCGCATCGCCTTCAACCGGCACGCGTACGGTTTCGGCGCCCCAGGCCAGGATCAGGTCGCGGTAGGTCACCGCTTCCTCGCCGATCCACAGGCGTTTGTGGCCGGGGTCAATGCCGCTGATGCGGGTGTGGGTGCGCACTTCGGCCTTGAGTTGCTCGGCCATGGCGCCCGGTTCAGCCATGCTCAGGCCATCGGCTTCCTTGTTCTTGCCAAAGCCGGTGGAGAGCATGGGCTTGGAGTAGGAGCGCCCGTCATCGGCGGTGATCAGCAGCAACGGGGTTTCGCTGTCGAGCTTGCGAAACTCCCGAGCCACGTTGTAACCGGCCAGTCCTGTGCCGATGATCACGACAGGTGCGTTCATTCCTTTCTCCTTGTAATACATTTCTCAAACTTCGAATCAGCCGATTTCGATCATCTCGAAATCCATCTTGCCCACGCCGCAGTCCGGGCACAGCCAGTCTTCCGGGACGTCCTGCCACAGGGTGCCCGGCGCGATTCCGTCATCCGGCCAGCCGTCCTTTTCGTCGTAGATCAGGCCGCAGACTACACATTGCCACTTCTTCATTACTTGCTTCCTCAGGGTCCAGGCATTTTGGCCGGCGGTCCATATTCTGCATTGCCGCACGGCTCAGGGCGTTTTGTACTGACAGGGGCCGCCGGATGCAAGCACGTTCGGCGCAAACGGCCGGTTCAGCCCGGCAAAAGGTCGGGACGCCATGATAAGCTCGGCGCCTCTTTTACTGCCCATACTGACTCGCCGTGCCGCACTCGACCGCGCTTTCCGATGCTTGCCAATGGCTGCCCCAGAGCCTTCTGCGCCCGACACCCGCGCCCCTGATCCTCGATTGGCTGTTCGACGAAGGCTCGCTCACGCGGCGGCTGACAGGGTTGTCCAACGACACGTTCAGCGTGACACCGCTGGTCGAAGGCTGGCAAGCGCTGCGGGACGACGAATGCGCGGCGCTGGGCCTGCCGCCAGCCACGCTCGGCTGGGTGCGGGAGGTGTACCTGCGCGGGCACGGCCAGCCGTGGGTATTTGCCCGCAGCGTGGCGTCGCGCAGTGCGTTGCAGGGTGACGGCTTGCACATGGACGCGCTGGGCAGCCGCTCGCTGGGTGAGTTGTTGTTCTGTGACCACGCGTTTACCCGCCAGGCCATTGAGGTCTGCCATTACCCACGCCAGTGGCTGCCCACGCCGGACCAGGCCGACAGGCTGTGGGCACGCCGCTCGCGCTTTGATCGCGGGGCATTGAGCGTGCTGGTGGCGGAAACCTTCCTGCCGGGCTTCTGGCAGGCGCTGCATGACCATCCGGAGAGTTGCTGATGTATCAACGTGTGCTCAAGTCCCTGAATCGCCTGAACCCCAGGGCCTGGGATTTCATTCAGTTGACGCGCATGGACAAGCCCATCGGCATCTACCTGCTGCTGTGGCCGACACTGTGGGCGCTGTGGATCGCCGGCAAGGGCGCGCCGTCGCTGCTCAATATCGTGATTTTCGTGCTCGGCGTGGTGCTCACCCGTGCGGGCGGCTGCGTGATCAACGACTGGGCCGACCGCAAGGTCGACGGCCACGTGAAACGTACCGAACAACGCCCGCTGGTCAGCGGCAGGATCAGCTCGAAAGAGGCACTGGTGTTTTTTGCGCTGCTGATGGGCATCAGTTTCCTGCTGGTGCTGCTGACCAATGCCAGCACCATCCTGCTGTCCCTCGGCGGCCTGGCGCTGGCGGCAAGCTATCCGTTCATGAAGCGCTACACCTATTACCCGCAGGTGGTGCTGGGCGCGGCGTTTTCCTGGGGCATGCCGATGGCGTTTACCGCCGAAACCGGCCACCTGCCGGCCACCGCCTGGCTGCTGTATATCGCCAACCTGCTGTGGACGGTGGGGTATGACACCTATTACGCAATGACCGACCGCGACGACGATGTGAGGATCGGGGTGAAATCCACGGCGATTCTGTTTGGCGATGCCGATCGGGTGATCATTCTCACCCTGCAGGGCCTGTCGCTGGTGTGCCTGTTGCTGGCCGGCGCGCGGTTCGAACTGGGCGGCTGGTTCCAGTTGGGGCTGCTGGCGGCGGCGGGCTGTTTTGTGTGGGAGTTCTGGTACACGCGGGACAGGGACCGCATGAAATGCTTCAAGGCGTTTTTGCACAACCACTGGGCGGGGTTGGCGATTTTTGTGGGGATTGTGCTGGATTACGCGGTTCGCTGAGGTGTTTGCGGCGACGGTTCGGAGGCCATCGCGAGCAAGCCTCCTTCCACATTTGAATGCATTCACAGATCAAAATGTGGGAGGGGGCTTGCTCCCGATGCGCTCACCAGCGGCGCAGTCTCAAGGTTTGATGACGTGCCAGACGCCACCCTTGCCATCACCGGTCTTTTCCCCGGCCTTGGTGTCACCCTTGAACGTGTACACCGGCTTGCCTTTGTAGGCCCACTGGCTGGTCTGATCGTCACGGGTGATGACGGTCCAGTCGCCGGCCTTGGTGTCGGTGGATTCCGCCTTCAGCGGCGGCCAGTTGATTGCGCACTGGTCCTTGCACGCGGATTTGCCATCGGCATCCTTGTCGAAGGTGTAGAGGGTCAGGCCCTTGTGGTCCACCAGCAGACCGTCTTTGGTCATTGCGGGCTCTGCTGCGGATGCCAGGCCAGGCAGCGCCAGTGCAGCCGATACCAGCAGGGCTTTCCAGGAAACAGTGCGGTACGTCATCGGAACCTTCCTCTTGTGGTTGTCAGGATTCGGACCCAAAGGGTAGTCCAGAGTGCCGTGAATTGCCCAGGCGAAGAAATTACTGTCACACGACTGCAATAATTCCGTTATCTAATGCGGCGCAAGACAGTTAAATGACAAGAGGATTTTCGAGCATGGTTGGCAGGAGCATTCTGATCGTCGACGACGAAGCGCCCATCCGCGAGATGATCGCCGTTGCGTTGGAAATGGCCGGCTACGACTGCCTGGAGGCGGAAAACTCCCAGCAGGCCCATGCCATTATCGTCGACCGCAAGCCGGACCTGATCCTGCTGGACTGGATGCTGCCCGGTACCTCCGGCATCGAACTGGCCCGCCGCCTCAAGCGTGACGAGCTGACCGGTGACATCCCGATCATCATGCTCACCGCCAAGGGCGAAGAGGACAACAAGATCCAGGGCCTGGAAGTGGGCGCGGATGACTACATCACCAAGCCGTTTTCCCCACGCGAGCTGGTCGCGCGCCTGAAGGCCGTACTGCGTCGCGCCGGGCCGACCGATGGTGAAGCGCCAATCGAAGTCGGCGGCCTTATCCTGGACCCGATCAGCCACCGTGTGACCATCGACGGCACACCGGCGGAGATGGGCCCCACCGAATACCGCCTGCTGCAGTTCTTCATGACGCACCAGGAACGCGCCTACACCCGTGGCCAGTTGCTGGACCAGGTGTGGGGCGGCAATGTGTACGTGGAAGAGCGTACCGTGGACGTGCATATCCGCCGCCTGCGCAAAGCCTTGGGCGATGCCTACGAGAATCTGGTACAAACCGTGCGCGGTACCGGCTATCGGTTTTCCACCAAGGGCTGAGCCCCGCCTCTGACTTAAGCGCCTGACTTAACCGCTGACAAGGACGCATGTTCAAGTGAATCAAAACTGGCATGGCACCCTGATCCGCCACATGCTGCTGCTGATCACCGCCTGCCTGCTGGTGGGCCTGATCAGCGGTTATTACGGCTGGAGCCTGGCGGTGGGTATCGCCCTGTATCTGGGCTGGACCCTCAAGCAATTGCTGCGTCTGCACGAATGGCTGCGCCAGCACAAACCCGACGAAGCGCCCCCCGACGGCTACGGCCTGTGGGGTGAGGTGTTCGACAGCATCTACCACCTGCAACGCCGCGATCAACGGGTGCGCGGGCGCCTGCAGGCGGTGATCGACCGAGTGCAGGAGTCCACCGCCGCGCTCAAGGATGCGGTGATCATGCTCGACAGCGACGGCAACCTGGAATGGTGGAACCGCGCCGCCGAGACCCTGCTGGGCCTCAAGACGCCCCAGGACAGCGGTCAGCCGGTCACCAACCTGGTGCGCCACCCGCGCTTCAAGGAATACTTCGAGCAGGACAACTACGAAGAAGCCCTGGAAATCCCCTCGCCCACCAACGACCGGGTGCGCATCCAGCTGTACCTGACGCGCTATGGCAACAATGAACACCTGATGCTGGTGCGCGATGTCACGCGCATCCACCAGATGGAACAGATGCGCAAGGACTTCGTCGCCAACGTTTCCCACGAACTGCGCACGCCGTTGACGGTGATCTGCGGCTACCTGGAGACGCTGCTGGACAACGTTGACGGGATCAACCCGCGCTGGACCCGCGCCTTGCAACAGATGCAGCAGCAGGGTTCGCGCATGCAGACCCTGCTCAACGATTTGCTGTTGCTGGCCAAGCTGGAAGCCACCGACTACCCCTCGGATAACCATCCGGTGGCAGTGAAAAGCCTGTTGCACACCATCAAGAACGACGCCCAGGCCCTCTCCGGCGAGCGCGGGCAGCAGATCAGCCTGGAAGCCGACCCGTCGATCCTGCTCAAGGGCAGCGAAGGCGAGTTGCGCAGTGCATTTTCAAACCTGGTGTTCAACGCCGTGAAGTACACCCAGGACAAGGGCAACATCCGCGTCCGCTGGTGGGCCGACGAACACGGCGCGCACCTGAGCGTGCAGGACTCCGGCATCGGCATCGACGCCAAGCACCTGCCGCGCCTGACCGAGCGCTTCTACCGCGTCGACTCCAGCCGCAACTCCAATACCGGCGGCACCGGCCTGGGCCTGGCCATCGTCAAGCATGTGCTGCTGCGCCATCGCGCACGCCTGGAAATCAGCAGCGTGCTGGGGCATGGCAGTACGTTCACCTGCCATTTTCCGCCAACGCAGGTGACGCGTTCGCCCCTGGTCGACGAAGACCTGTAACCCAAGAACACTGTAGATCCCTGTGGGAGGGAGCTTGCTCCCGATAGCGGTGGATCAGCCAGCCTGTGTGGCTCTGACCCACCGCTATCGGGAGCAAGCCCCCTCCCACATTGGAATTGTGTTGACCTGGAAGCGGTATTCCAGAGCCCGCGCGCCAGCGGGTACTAGGCAAGCGCCCCGCCAGCCGCTACATTGGCCGCCTTGCGCCTGCCTTTCGGGGCCTGCCTGCCATCCCTAATTGAACACACGGAACCCGCAAAACCCCATCATGGACCCTTCCCCTGGTATCACCTTCGCCACACTCTTCGCCGATTTCGGCATGATTCTTTTTGCTCTGGTCCTGGTACTGCTCAACGGTTTCTTCGTTGCCGCGGAATTTGCCATGGTCAAGCTGCGCTCCACCCGGGTGGAGGCCATCGCCCACACCAACGGCTGGCGCGGGCAGATCCTGCGCACCGTGCACAGCCAGCTCGACGCCTACCTGTCGGCCTGTCAGCTGGGTATCACCCTCGCCTCCCTCGGCCTGGGCTGGGTCGGTGAGCCGGCGTTTGCGCATATCCTCGAGCCCTTGCTGGGTGCCGCAGGCGTCGAATCGCCGGAAGTGATCAAGGGTGTGTCGTTCTTTGCCGCCTTCTTTGTGATTTCCTACCTGCACATCGTGGTCGGCGAGCTGGCGCCCAAATCCTGGGCGATTCGCAAGCCCGAACTGCTGTCGCTGTGGACGGCAGTGCCGCTCTACCTGTTCTACTGGGCGATGTACCCGGCGATTTACCTGCTCAACGCCAGCGCCAACGCTATCCTGCGTATCGCAGGCCAGGGCGAGCCTGGCCCGCACCATGAGCACCATTACAGCCGTGAAGAACTCAAGCTGATCCTGCACTCCAGCCGTGGCCAGGACCCAAGCGACCAAGGCATGCGCGTACTGGCCTCGGCCGTGGAGATGGGCGAGCTGGAGGTGGTCGACTGGGCCAACTCCCGGGAAGACCTGGTAACCCTGGACTTCAATGCCCCGCTCAAGGAAATCCTCGCGCTGTTTCGCCGCCACAAATTCAGCCGCTACCCGGTGTATGACGCCGAGCGCAATGAATTCGTCGGCCTGCTGCACATCAAGGACCTGCTGCTGGAGCTGGCGGCGCTCGATCACATCCCCGAGTCATTCAACCTGGCCGAGCTGACGCGTCCGCTGGAGCGCGTGTCGCGACACATGCCGTTGTCGCAGTTGCTGGAGCAGTTCCGCAAGGGCGGCGCGCACTTTGCCCTGGTGGAAGAAGCCGACGGCAACATTATCGGCTACCTCACCATGGAGGATGTGCTGGAAGTGCTGGTGGGCGATATCCAGGATGAACACCGCAAGGCCGAGCGCGGCATCCTGGCCTACCAGCCGGGCAAACTGCTGGTGCGCGGCGACACCCCGCTGTTCAAGGTCGAACGTCTGCTGGGCGTGGACCTGGACCACATCGAAGCCGAAACCCTGGCCGGCCTGATCTACGACACCTTGAAACGGGTGCCGGAAGAAGAAGAAGTGCTGGAGGTGGAAGGCCTGCGGATCATCATCAAGAAGATGAAAGGGCCGAAGATCGTGCTGGCCAAGGTTGTGATGCTGGATTGAATCTTGTGTGGCGAGCCCGCTTGTTGTGGCGAGCGGGCTTGCCCTAATGCCGTTCAGTTAAGCGCAGATTCCCTGTGGCGAGCAGGCTTGTCCTGCGTTGGGCTGCGCAGCAGCCCCAAAATCAGGCGCTGAGCCGTATCAGGTACACCGCGTTTTGCTCGATGGGGGGCGCTTCGCACCCCAACGCGGGGCAAGCCCGCTCGCCACAATAAGCCCACACATTTTCCTTAACTGAACGGCATTAGGGCTTGCCACAGAGAGGTGGTCGGCTGGAAATACTCATGCGCGGCGCTTGATGATGAGAGAGAGCAAGCCCCTCCCACATGGGAAGATCAGGCACCCGGCACAAAATGCTTCTGCGCCGTGCCGCGCGCGATCAGGCGGGAGATGTAGTCGAGCTTCTGCGCGTCCTGGTCGATGAACCGGAAGGTCAGTTGCAGCCAGTCGCTGTCGGGCCTGGGCTCGAAGGCGGCGATGGCGTGCAGGTAGCCGTTGAGGCGCGCGACTTCGGCGTTGTCGCCCTGCTCAAGGTCGAGCACGGCGCTTTCCAGCACCTGGGGCAGTACTTCGCCGCGACGCACCACCAGCAGCGCCTCCTTAATGCTCAGGGCCTTGATCACGCACTGCTGGGTGCCGCTGGACAGACGCAACTGGCCCTGGCCACGACCGCTGGCAGGCGAAGCAGCCGGGGCGGACGGCGGTGGGATGTTGAGCAGGCCTTTGCTCGGCGCCGCCACCGGAGCCGCCCGGACGGCTTCGGGCTTGCCGCCGGTGAGAGCACTCAGGGAATCGTTGCCGAAGGCCGAGCTCATCCTGGTCGGTGCGCTGGCGATCAGCGCGTCGAGGCGGCCCACTTTGTGCAGCGCCTGACGCACCTTGCTCAGCAACTGTTCGTTGGTAAACGGCTTGCTGACGTAGCCGGAAACACCGGCCTGGATCGCCTGCACCACGTTTTCCTTGTCGCCACGGCTGGTCACCATCACGAAGGGCATGGCCTTCAGGTGTTCCTGTTCGCGGCACCAGGTCAGCAACTCCAGGCCGGACATCTCCGGCATTTCCCAGTCGCACAACACCAGGTCGTAGGCTTCGCGCATCAGGATGGATTGCGCCTTTTTGCCGTTTACCGCGTCTTCAAGCTTGATCCCCGGGAAGTAATTGCGCAGGCACTTCTTCACCAGGTCGCGAATAAACGAGGCGTCATCCACCACCAATACACTGACTTTACTCATCGACCCTTCATCCTTTAAAAACCTTGGCTGGCAGCACGCCTGACTGATGGCATTTTGCCAAAACTCTGCAATTACGTTCGGACTTTATTTCGCCTTTGGCGCAATAACATTCAACTGGCCCCAAACGAAAACGCCCGGCCAATGGCCGGGCGTTAATTTCACGGGCAACCTTACTTATCGTCAGGTTCGCCCGGAACATTAGGCATTTGATCGGCAGTGCCCTCAACTTCGGCTTTCATGCGCTTGAGGCCCATGTGCCGTACGTCGGTGCCGCGCACCAGATAAATCACCAATTCAGAGATATTGCGCGCGTGATCGCCGATGCGTTCCAGCGAACGCAGCACCCAGATAATGTTCAGGACCCGCGAGATAGAGCGTGGGTCTTCCATCATGTAGGTGGCCAGCTCGCGCAATGCGGTCTTGTATTCGCGGTCGATGATCTTGTCGTACTGCGCCACCGACAGCGCCAGATCGGCATCGAAGCGGGCAAATGCGTCGAGGGCATCGCGCACCATGTTGCGCACCTGATCGCCAATGTGGCGCACTTCCACGTAGCCGCGCGGCGCTTCGCCTTCTTCGCACAGCTGGATGGCCCGGCGCGCGATCTTGGTGGCTTCGTCGCCGATGCGCTCAAGGTCGATCACCGACTTGGAAATACTGATGATCAGACGCAGGTCGGAGGCCGCCGGCTGGCGACGGGCGAGAATGCGCAGGCATTCCTCGTCGATATTGCGTTCCATCTGGTTGATCTGGTCGTCGATCTCGCGCACTTGCTGGGCCAGGCCCGAGTCGGCCTCGATCAGCGCGGTGACCGCATCGTTGACTTGCTTCTCTACCAGCCCGCCCATCGCCAGGAGGTGACTGCGCACTTCCTCAAGCTCGGCGTTGAACTGCGCGGAGATGTGATGGGTAAGGCCTTCTTTGCTAATCATGGGTTTGCTCCGCAAACGCTGTAAGCCACAAGCTACAAGCTGCAAGTTGATAGGTGTCGTTGCATTGAACTGCTCTTACTTGCCGCTTGAAGCTTGCGGCTCGCAGCTGCTCCAACTAGCCATACCGCCCCGTAATATAGTCCTCGGTCTGCTTCTTCGCCGGATTGGTGAACAGGGTGTCGGTGTCGCCGAATTCCACCAGCTTGCCCATGTACATGAACGCGGTGTAGTCGGAAACCCGTGCCGCCTGCTGCATGTTGTGGGTCACGATGACGATGGTGAATTTGGATTTGAGTTCGTAGATCAGCTCTTCGACTTTCAGCGTGGAGATCGGGTCGAGGGCCGAGCAGGGTTCGTCGAGCAGCAGCACTTCCGGCTCCACGGCGATGGTACGTGCGATCACCAGACGCTGCTGCTGGCCGCCGGACAAGCCGAGTGCCGATTCGTGCAGGCGGTCCTTGACCTCGTCCCACAGTGCCGCGCCCTTGAGCGCCCACTCCACCGCTTCGTCGAGGACGCGCTTCTTGTTGATGCCCTGAATGCGCAGGCCGTACACCACGTTTTCGTAGATGGTCTTGGGAAACGGGTTGGGCTTCTGGAACACCATGCCGACGCGACGACGCAGCTCGGCCACGTCTTCGCCCTTGCGATAGATGTTGGTGCCGTAGAGGTTGATCGCGCCTTCCACACGGCAGCCGTCCACCAGGTCGTTCATGCGGTTGAAGGTGCGCAGCAGCGTGGACTTGCCGCAGCCGGACGGGCCGATGAAGGCGGTCACGCGCTGCTTGGGAATGTTCATGCTGACGTCGAACAGCGCCTGCTTTTCACCGTAGTACAGGCTCAGGCCAGGCACTTCGATGGCCACGGTTTCCTGGGCCAGGCTCAGGCTCTGCTTGTCGCGACCCAGGGCGGACATGTTGATGCCGTGGGATTGGGTTTCATGTTGCATGGTCTCACTCCGTTCGTAGCTGCCAGCGTCTAGCTGCAAGCTGCAAGATTTGAGCAAAAGCGGCTTGTAGCTTGCCGCTTGTGGCTAATGGCTTTAGCTGTCCAACGCTTTGTACTTCTCGCGCAGGTGGTTACGGATCCACACCGCCGACAGGTTGAGCGTGGCGATCACCAGCACCAGCAACAGCGCAGTGGCGTACACCAGCGGGCGAGCCGCTTCGACGTTGGGGCTCTGGAAGCCAACGTCGTAGATATGAAAGCCCAGGTGCATGATCTTCTGGTCCAGGTGCAGGTAAGGGTAGTTGCCGTCCACCGGCAGCGACGGCGCCAGTTTCACTACGCCCACCAGCATCAGCGGCGCCACTTCGCCAGCGGCGCGGGCCACGGCGAGGATCATGCCGGTCATCATGGCCGGGCTGGCCATTGGCAGCACGATCTTCCACAGCGTTTCCGCCTTGGTTGCACCCAGCGCCAGGGAGCCTTCACGCACGGTGCGCGGTATGCGCGCCAGGCCTTCTTCGGTGGCCACGATCACCACCGGCACTGCCAGCAGCGCCAGGGTCAGCGAGGCCCACAGCAGGCCCGGCGTGCCGAAGGTGGGTGCCGGCAGGGCTTCGGCGAAGAACAGGCGGTCCACCGAGCCACCCAGCACATACACGAAGAAGCCCAGGCCGAACACGCCATAGACGATGGCCGGGACGCCCGCCAGGTTGTTCACGGCGATGCGGATAACCCGCGTCAGGGTGTTCTGCTTGGCATATTCGCGCAGGTACACCGCCGCCAGTACGCCGAACGGCGTCACGATCATCGCCATGATCAGCGTCATCATCACGGTGCCGAAAATCGCCGGGAAGATCCCGCCTTCAGTGTTGGCTTCCCGTGGGTCATCGCTCAGAAATTCCCAGACCTTGCTGAAGTAGAAGCCGATCTTGGTCAGCGTGCCCATCGCGTTCGGCTGGTAGGCGTGCACCACCTTACCGATGCCGATTTCAATTTCCTTGCCATTGCCGTCGCGCGCCGTCAGCGCATCGCGGTTGAACTGGGCATGCAGGTCGGCCAGACGCGCCTCGATATCCTGATAACGCGCGTTCAGCTCAGCGCGGTCAGTCTCCATGTCGGCCTGGGCGGCGGCGTCGAGCTTGCCTTCCAGTTCCAGTTTGCGCCCGTGCAGGCGGATGCGTTCAAGACCGGCGTTGATCGCGCCAATGTCGGACTTCTCCAGCGTCTTGAGCTGAGCGGCCAGTGCGTTCACACGGTCGACGCGGGCTTGCAGCTCCGGCCACGCAGCCTCGCCTTCGGCGATCACCTTGCCGTCCTGTTTGACGTTGACCAGGGTGCCGTAGAAATTTCCCCACTCACGACGCTCGATGGTCATGAGGTTCTTCGGCGTGGTCTGGTCCTTCAACCATTCGCCGACAATCCAGGTGAAGTCATTGCCGTTGAGGTCGCGGTTGCCAACCTTGATCAGCTCGCGGGTCATGAACTCCGGGCCCGCATCGGGCACCGGCAGGCCCGCGCTTTTCAGGCGTTCGCGCGGTACTTCTTCCTTCTGCACCACTTCGCCGATGACAATATGGTTTTCCTGGCCCGGCACGTTGTAGCTGGCCTGGATCAGGTCGGCCGGCCAGAAGTGGCCCAGGCCACGCACCGCAATCACGGCCAGCAAACCCAGGGTCATGATGACCGCGATGGACACCGCGCCACCGCTGATCCAGACGCCGGGGGCGCCGCTCTTGAACCATCCGTTCAGGGAGTTCTGTTTCACAGACTTCTACCTTTCTTAAAGCGACGAGTATTTCTTGCGCAGACGCTGACGGATCAGCTCGGCGAGGGTGTTCATGACGAAGGTGAACAGCAGCAGCACCAGCGCCGAGAGGAACAGCACGCGGTAGTGACTGCCGCCGACTTCCGACTCCGGCATTTCTACCGCGACGTTGGCCGCCAGCGTGCGCAGGCCTTCGAACAGGTTCATCTCCATCACCGGGGTGTTGCCGGTGGCCATCAGCACGATCATGGTCTCGCCCACGGCGCGGCCCATGCCGATCATCAGCGCCGAGAAAATCCCCGGGCTGGCGGTCAGGATCACCACGCGTGTCATGGTCTGCCACGGCGTGGCGCCCAGCGCCAGCGAGCCCAGGGTCAGGCCGCGCGGCACGCTGAACACGGCGTCTTCGGCGATGGAGTAGATGTTCGGGATCACCGCAAAACCCATCGCCAGGCCCACCACCAGTGCGTTGCGCTGGTCGTAGGTAATGCCCAGGTCGTGGGAGATCCACATGCGCATGTCGCCGCCGAAAAACCAGGTTTCCAGGTACGGGCTCATGTACAGCGACAGCCAGCCCACAAACAGAATCACCGGGATCAGGATCGCGCTTTCCCAGCCATCGGGAACCCGCAGGCGGATCGACTCAGGCAGGCGGCTGAACACGAAACCGGCCACCAGGATGCCAATCGGCAGCAGCATCAGCAGGCTGAAAATCCCCGGCAGATGCCCCTCCACATACGGCGCGAGAAACAGACCGGCGAAGAAGCCAAGGATCACCGTCGGCATGGCTTCCATCAACTCGATCACCGGCTTGACCTTGCGGCGCAGGCTCGGCGCCATGAAGTAGGCGGTGTAGATCGCTGCGGCCACCGCCAGCGGCGCGGCCAGCAGCATGGCGTAGAACGCTGCCTTCAGGGTGCCGAAGGTCAGCGGTGCGAGGCTCATCTTGGGTTCGAAATCGGTATTGGCGGCGGTCGATTGCCAGACGTATTTGGGCTCGTCGTAGTTCTCGTACCAGACCTTGCTCCACAGCGCGCTCCATGAAACCTCGGGGTGCGGGTTGTCGAGTAGCAACGGTTGCAGCTTGCCACCGGCCTCGACGATCACCCAGTTGGCCCGAGGCGACAGGCCGTACACGCCCTGGCCGTCGACCACCGGATCGACCAGCAGGGTGCGGTGCGCGGTGCTGTGGAATACGCCGAACTGGCCGGACGCATCCAGTGCGGTGAAGCCCTTGCGACGCTCTTCGGCGCTGATTTCCACAATGGGCGAGGTGCCCATCTGGAACGTGCGGATCTGCTTCAGGCGCTGCTCGCCATCCGGGTCGCGGGCCATGAACCACTGGGCCAGGCCACCCTTGGAGTTACCGACGATCAGCGAGATACCGCCTACCAGCTGAGTGCTGGCGGTGATTTCAGCGTTGCCGTCTTCGAGCAATTTGTAGCGACCGTTGAGGTTTTTGTCGCGCAGGCTGAACACATCGGCCAGGGCGCGGCCGTTGATCACGTACAGCCATTGCTGGCGCGGGTCGATGAAGATCGCCTTCACCGGCTCGGTCATCTGCGGCAGCTCGATGCGCTTCTGCTCGCTGGTGACTTCGCCGGTCATCATGTTTTCTTCGCGGCTCAGGGACAGCACGTTCAGGAACGAGCCGGCGGAACCGGCCAGCACCAGCGTGGAGTCGGTGGCGTTGAGGGCCACGTGCTCCAGCGGGCGACCGGCGTCATCCAATACGATCGGCGTTTCGCCGTACGGGTATTCGATGGCAGGGCTGATGGTTTTCTTGCCGTCCGGGTAGGACACCTTATAGGTGTGGCGGAACACCAGAGACTGACCGTTGGACAGGCCGAGCACCACCAGCGGGCTGCCGGGCTGGTCTTCACCGATGGATGCCACGCTGGCACCGGCAGGCAGCGGCAGGTCGACACGCTTGAGTTCTGCGCCGGTGGTGATGTCAAAGAACAGCGCCTGGCCTTTGTCGGAAACCCGCATGGCCACCTGGTTCTGTTCCTCAAGGGAAATCATCAGCGGCTTGCCCGCGTCCTGGATCCAGGCCGGGGTGAGTGCGTCTTCTCTGGTCAGCGAGGCGCCCTGGAACAGCGGTGCCACTACATAGGCAAGAAAGAAGAAAATCAGCGTGATGGCGCCGAGGACGGCGAGACCGCCGACCAACACGTACCAGCGGGTCAGGCGGTCCTTGAGCGCGCGAATGCGGCGCTTGCGTTGCAGCTCAGGCGTATTGAAATCAATGCGCTTGGGGGGGGAAGTCGTCGTCATGGTGGAATTGGCCAGATCATTCATGCGCACACCCTAGCGGTCCTGTATGACAGAAAGATGACAATGCGGTGACGCAGGAAATCCGCCGCGCAGCGAGGCTGGCAGCGGATAAAAGAATTTTTGGTGCAGGCCGCTTGTGTGGGAGCCGGGCTTGCCCGCGATGGCATCAACACGGTTCAACGTTAAACCGCGTCGCCAGCATCGCGGGCAGCCCGCTCCCACAGAGAAGCGTGCATCTACACCCGGTATTACGGGCTTAGTTGCCTTCTTTCAGACCCAGGTCAGCCAGTGCCTTGGCGGCAACCTTGGCTGGCAGTGGGATGTAGCCGTCTTTCACGACAACTTCCTGGCCCTGTTTCGACAGTACCAGCTTCACGAACTCGGCTTCCAGCGGTGCCAGCGGCTTGTTCGGGGCTTTGTTGACGTAAACGTAGAGGAAACGCGACAGCGGGTACTTGCCGTTCAGGGCGTTTTCTTCGGTGTCTTCGATGAAGTCCGTGCTGCCCTTCTTGGCCAGAGCCACGGTTTTCACGCTGGCGGTCTTGTAGCCGATGCCCGAGTAACCGATGCCGTTGAGCGAAGAGCTGATCGACTGCACAACCGAAGCCGAGCCAGGCTGTTCGTTCACGTTAGGCTTGTAGTCGCCTTTGCACAGGGCTTCTTCCTTGAAGTAGCCGTAGGTGCCGGATACCGAGTTACGACCGAACAGTTGCACCGGCTTGTTGGCCAGGTCGCCGGTCACACCCAGGTCGCCCCAGGTTTTCACGTCGGCTTTGGCACCGCACAGGCGAGTCGACGAGAAGATCGCGTCGACCTGTTCCATGGTCAGGTGCTGGATCGGGTTGTCCTTGTGCACGAACACAGCCAGGGCATCCACGGCCACCGGAATAGCGGTGGGCTTGTAGCCGTACTTCTGCTCGAAGGCAGCCAGCTCGGTGTCCTTCATCTTGCGGCTCATCGGGCCCAGGTTGGAGGTGCCTTCAGTCAGCGCAGGGGGTGCAGTGGCGGAGCCGGCAGCTTGAATCTGGATGTTGACGTTCGGGTATTCCTTCTTATAACCCTCGGCCCACAGGGTCATCAGGTTAGCCAGGGTATCGGAACCGACGCTGGACAGGTTGCCCGACACACCAGTGGTCTTAACATAAGCCGGGATTGCCGGGTCAACACCAGCGGCCACCGCGTTGGCGGTCGCAACGCCAGCAGCGACAAAAGTCATTGCCGCCATCAAACGCTTCAGTTTCATGCCTTGCTCCTAGCAGATAGGGATAGTTGGATCGGGGCCAAGTATCGAGAGGCCGTGTGAACACTCTATGTCGAGAATATGACAGTTAGATGAAAGGCCACTATCGCAAGCAAGGGGGACTTGAGCGTCCCAAGGGGATTCCCACGCAAGCGTGGGACCCATCAATCAGCGTCCACGCTTCCAGAGGTACCCGCCCACCAGCGCGCCCATCACACACAGCGCGGCAACATAGTAGGCAGGACCCATCGGGCTTTCCTTCATCAGCAACGACACCGCCAGCGGCGTCAGCCCGCCGAAGATGGCGTAGGCCACGTTGTAGGAAAACGACAACCCGCTGAAACGCACCACCGGCGGGAAGGCTTTGACCATGACGTAAGGCACCACACCGATCACGCCGACAAACAGGCCGGTCAGGGTGTACAGCGGGAAGAGCCAGTTCGGGTGCTCGATGAGGCTGTGGTACAGCGTCCACGACGTCGCCAGCAGCAGCAGACAACCGCTGACCAGCACGCGCCCGGCACCGAAGCGGTCGGCCAGTGCGCCGGAAGCGATGCAACCCAGGCTCAGGGTCACGATGGCCAGGCTGTTGGCCTGCAGCGCTACTGTCGGGCTGAAGTGGTAGACGGTTTGCAGCACGGTCGGGGTCATCAGGATAACCACCACGACGCCGGCCGACAGCAACCAGGTCAGCAGCATCGACAGCACGATGGCGCCACGGTGGTCGCGCAGTACCGCACGCAACGGCAGCTCGGCGGCCAGGGCCTTGCGTTGCTGCATCTCGGCAAAGATCGGCGTTTCATGCAGCCAGCGCCGCAGGTACACCGACAGTAGACCGAACACCCCACCAAGCAGGAACGGGATACGCCAGGCGTAATCCGAGACCTGCTCGGGGCTATAAAGCGTGTTGATGGCAGTGGCCACCAGCGATCCCAACAGGATGCCGGCGGTGAGGCCGCTGGTCAGGGTGCCGCAGGCGTAGCCAATGTGACGCGGCGGAACGTGTTCGGAGACGAACACCCAGGCGCCGGGCACTTCGCCGCCAATGGCCGCGCCCTGGATGACGCGCATCAACAGCAATAACAGCGGCGCCCACAGGCCGATCTGCGCGTAGGTTGGCAGCAGGCCCATGATCAGCGTCGGCACGGCCATCATGAAGATGCTCAGGGTAAACATCTTCTTGCGGCCCAGCAGGTCGCCGAAGTGCGCCATGATGATGCCGCCCAGCGGGCGCGCCAGGTAGCCGGCCGCAAAGATGCCGAAGGTCTGCATCATGCGCAGCCATTCGGGCATGTCGACGGGAAAGAACAGTTTTCCGACCACGGTGGCGAAAAACACGAAGATGATGAAGTCGTAGAATTCCAGCGCCCCGCCCAAGGCAGACAGCGACAGGGTTTTATAGTCGTTGCGGGTCAGCGGGCGCGAAGGTGGCGCACTGCTTGCGGGCACGGAGGACATGGCAAGGCTTCTCTTATAGTAATCAGCGTAATGAAGGACACACGCCGTGACGGGCGGCGGCTTGGCAAGATAGCAAATCGCTTGTAAAAGCACAGCGCCAGGAGAACAGTTGCGCGCAAAAGCCGCCGTACAGCGCTTGATTAGTGACCAAATGAGCCCCCGGAGGTCGTAGTGACGCCAACCTGTGGATATACTCGGCCCTTGCAAGTGCAAGACCCGCAGTCTTGACGGGCTGCTGTGCCAAAACGCCGTTGGGTGCCATCCAGCCGATTTGGCAGAGTTTCCCTTCAGTACGCCTTACGAGAAACGCATCGAGCGGTGTATGTTGGTGCTGAAACGTTTTTTCGCAAGACGGCTATCCATTTGAAATACCCATGAAGCGTCACGGGTCAGAGGCACCCTCGGCATGATCGAACTCGAACAAGAAGATCCAATCCCGCAAGGCGATCTCGCCCTGCAAATCACCGCGCTCCCCCGTGAAACCAACGGTTTTGGCGATATCTTCGGCGGCTGGCTGGTTGCGCAGATGGACCTGGCTGGCACGGCAATGGCCAGCAAGGTCGCCGGTGGTCGCGTGGCCACCGTGGCGATTGATCGCATGGCCTTCCTGGTACCGGTGGCGGTGGGCGCGCAGTTGTCCTTCTATACCCAGGCCCTGGAAATCGGCCGCAGCTCGATCCAGATGATGGTCGAAGTGTGGAGCGACGACCCGCTGTCCAGTGAATGGCGCAAGGTGACCGAGGCGGTCTTCGTGTTCGTCGCCATCGATGGCAGTGGTCGCACCCGCTCGGTGCCGTCACGCGCGCGTTAAACCTCGCGCGGTTTTGACGGTCCATTGCCCCATTGCCTGCCATTGAGAGAGCTGTGACATGCCGACGCCCCACGTTGAAACCGTAAAGATCGACGAGCTGGACTGCTGGCGTATTCGCCACAACGGCGCCGAACTGATGGTGGCCCAACAGGGCGCGCATATCTTCAGCTATCAGCGTCAGGGCGAGCAGCCGCTGATATGGCCGAACCCCGACGCGGTGTTCAAGCAAGGCAAAGGCATTCGTACCGGTGTGCCGGTGTGCTGGCCATGGTTTGGCGTGTTCGACCGCAACCCGCAGAGCGTGAAGGCGATGCGCCAGAGCGAACAGCCGGCCGGTGCCCATGGTTTTGTGCGAACTGCGATCTGGGAATTGGCTGCGACCGAACTCGAAGGTGAAGCACTGCGTGTGGACCTGGTCCTGCCAGCGCCTGTCGGCGGCTTTCCTGGCTGGCCCCATCAGGTCGACCTGAAGCTGAGCCTGCTGCTGGACGACCCACTGCACATCCGCCTGACCAGCCACAACCGTGACGACCACACCGTGACACTCAGCCAGGCGCTGCACACCTATTTCGCGGTCAGCGATGTGCGCAACGTGCAGGTTGAGGGTCTGGATGGCCTGACGTATATCGATACCGCCGATGGCTGGACCGAGAAACAGCAGTCCGGCCTACTACCGTTCGCCGCCGAGACCGACCGTATCTATCTCGACACTCCGACGCAGCTCAACATCGTCGACAAAGACTGGCAGCGCCGCATCCAGCTCACCAGCCAGGGCTCCCACTCCACCGTCATCTGGAACCCCTGGACCGAACGCGCCAAAGCCTTCGACGACATGGCCAACGATGGCTGGACGGGCATGTTGTGCATCGAGACGGCGAATGTGCTGGATGATGTGGTGGCATTGGCCCCGGGCGAAAGCCACACCCTGGCCGTGAGCATCACAGCCCTCCCCCTGTAAACCCGATTCAACTGTGGGAGCTGGCTTGCCTGCGATAGCATCACCTCGATATTACTGACACACCGAGGCGTCTGCATCGCAGGCAAGCCAGCTCCCGCACGGGCAGGTTTCTTACAGGTCGGATTCCTTCACTACGCGGACCTTGCCCGCATCCAGCGCATACGCCGCATCCGCCAGATCGTTATTCACCTTCTCCACCTTCAACGTTCCCGTGACCCACAGCGGCGTGTAGATATCATCCAGCTTCAGCCCCTTGGGATAGCGCACCAGCACCAGCTGGTTGGGCGGCGGTGGCGGCACGTGGATACAGGCGCCCGGGTATGGCACCAGGAAGAACAGCGTGCTGCGACCCTTTGCATCGGTTTCCAGCGGCACCGGGTAGCCGCCGATGCGGATGTTCTTGCCGTTCATGGCGGCCACCGTCTTGGTGGAATACATCACCGCCGGCAACCCCTTGCTTTGCTTGAGGCCACCCTTGTCGGTGAACGTGCCTTGGGCTTCGGGGGAGTTATGGTCGATCTCGGGCATGGCTTCGAGGGCTTTCTGGTCCGACAGGGGCATCAGGTCGAGCCAGTCGGTTTCCGGCAGTTCACCGGCGTGCGCCAGGCCTGAGCCCAGCAAGAGGAGTGTCAACAGTAGACGGCGCATGGAGAAGCTCGGCAAATTCAAGTGCCGAGTATTCTAGCCCTCTGCGCCTGCGCAGCGCAGAGGACTTTGTCGGCTGATTACTTCCTTTTGATCAGGCCGTAGATCACCAGCAGTACGATGGCACCGACCAGTGCGCCGATGAAGCCTGCGCCTTGACCGGCCTGGTAGATACCCAGCGCCTGACCACCGTAGGTCGCGGCCAGGGAGCCGGCGATACCCAGCAGGATGGTCATGATCCAGCCCATGCTGTCGTCGCCGGGCTTGAGGAAGCGCGCCAGCAGGCCGACGATCAAGCCGATAAAGATGGTTCCGATGATACCCATGGCATTTCCCTCTGATTGGTGTGAGTCATGCCAAAGCCTGGTCAGGCTTTGCCATCCTGCAATCAGAGGGACGGCGGCAACCAATGGTTCCCGTCATCGCCAGGCTTATTGTTCGGCGATCAGCGCTTCGACCTTGAGGATCTGCGCCTGCAGCGTCGCACGGTCCTTGCAACGCAGGTTGGCGTGGCCGACCTTGCGCCCGGCCTTGAAGGCCTTGCCGTAGTGATGCAGGTGGCAATCATCGATGGCGATCACACGCTCCACGGGCGGCACCGAACCGATGAAATTGAGCATGGCGCTCTCGCCGACTTTGGCCGTGGAGCCCAGCGGCAAGCCCGCCACCGCCCGCAGGTGGTTTTCGAACTGGCTGCACTCGGCGCCTTCGGTGGTCCAGTGCCCGGAGTTGTGCACCCGTGGTGCGATTTCGTTGGCCTTGAGGCCACCGTCCACTTCAAAGAACTCGAAGGCCATCACCCCGACGTAGTCCAGCTGCTTGAGCACGCGGCTGGAATAGTCTTCGGCCAGGGCCTGCAACGGGTGATCGGTACTGGCCACGGACAGCTTGAGGATGCCGCTGTCGTGGGTGTTGTGCACCAGCGGGTAGAAACGGGTTTCGCCATCGCGGGCACGCACGGCGATCAGCGATACTTCGCCGGTGAACGGCACGAAGCCTTCCAGCAGGCAGGCGACGCTGCCCAGCTCGGCGAAGGTGCCCACCACGTCGGCCTCGGTGCGCAGCACTTTCTGGCCCTTGCCGTCGTAACCCAGGGTGCGGGTCTTGAGCACCGCCGGCAGGCCGATGCGGGCGACGGCGGCGTCCAGGTCCGCCTGGGACTGAATGTCGGCGAAGTCCGGGGTCGGAATACCCAGGTCCTTGAACATGCTCTTTTCGAACCAGCGGTCGCGCGCAATGCGCAGTGCTTCGGCGCTCGGGTACACCGGCACGAATTGCGACAGGAACGCCACCGTTTCAGCCGGGACACTTTCGAACTCGAAGGTCACCAGATCGACTTCCTCGGCCAGTTGGCGCAGGTGATCCGGGTCACTGTAGTCAGCGCGCAGGTGTTCACCCAGGGCCGCCGCGCAGGCATCCGGCGCAGGGTCCAGGAAAGCGAAGTTCATCCCCAGCGGGGTGCCCGCCAGAGCCAGCATACGACCCAGTTGGCCGCCACCGATTACACCGATTTTCATCAATAACAACCTCAGGCGATGCGTGGGTCTGGATTGTCCAGCACGCTGTCTGTCTGCTCGGCACGGAATTTTTTCAGCACCGCGTGGAACTGCGGGTGCTTGGCGCCGAGGATGCTGGCCGCCAGCAAGGCGGCGTTGATCGCGCCGGCCTTGCCGATCGCCAGGGTCGCCACCGGGATGCCGGCGGGCATCTGCACGATGGACAACAGCGAGTCCACGCCCGAGAGCATCGACGACTGCACTGGCACCCCAAGCACAGGCAGGTGGGTCTTGGCCGCACACATGCCTGGCAAATGCGCCGCACCGCCGGCACCGGCGATGATCACCTCGATGCCACGGGATTCTGCCTCATCGGCATACTGGAACAGCAGGTCCGGAGTGCGGTGGGCGGAGACCACCTTCACTTCGTACGCAATGCCGAGTTTTTCCAGCATATCGGCGGTGTGGCTAAGGGTGGACCAATCGGACTTGGAGCCCATGATCACGCCAACCAATGCACTCATCGTCGTGCCTCTTCTCTCTGGGCGCCCGCAGGCGCGTCAAAAAACAACAAGCCACGCAGGAAATCCGGCGTGGCTTGGTGTACGAAATAAGGCCGGTTGGACCGGCCGAAGGCCGCGCAGTATACCGTAATAATCGGGATAAACAGCCCCTTGGATGACCATCTGTCCAGCGGTGCAAAGTAGCGGTTTTATTGACTTAAGAGTCAGTCCAAAGCACCGCGAAATAATGTGGGAGAGGGCTTGCCCCCTCCCACATTTTGCCCTGTGTTGGGCCCGAGGTTGAACTCAGGTGTTTTGCGCGGCGCCACCTTCGAGCTTGCGCCACAACAACCGCACATTCGCCTTGCGCACCAACGCGCAGCGATACAGGCGAATCTCCAGTGGCACATGCCACTGCGGCCCGCCACACACCACCAGTTCGCCCCGCGCCAGTTCCGCGCGTACGCTGAGTTGCGGCACCCAGGCAATGCCCAGGCCTTCCAGCGCCATACTCTTGAGGCTGTCGGCCATCGCGGTTTCGTACACGGTGGTAAAACGCAGCGCGCGCTGGCGCAGCAGCAGGTGCACCGAACGGCCGAGGAATGCGCCGGCGCTGTAGGCCAGCAACGGCACGCTGCCCTCGCCTTCCAAGTCGAACAGCGGCTTGCCGTCGGCGTCGGCAGCGCATACCGGGAGCATTTCGGTGTTACCCAGGTGCAGCGAAGGGAAGATTTCGGCGTCCATCTGCATCGCGGCATCCGGGTCGTAGAACGCCAGCATCAGGTCGCAACCGCCTTCGCGCAGGGCGTGCACCGCGTCGCCGACGTTGGTGGCGACCAGCCGCGTGGCGATGTTCAAACCTTCGTTGCGCAGTTGGGCGATCCAGCGCGGGAAGAACCCCAGCGCCAATGAGTGGGCGGCGGCCACTTGCATGACTTCGCCCTGCCCGCCTTCCAGATGATGCAAATGGCGCAGCACTTCGCCCAACTGTTCGACCACCGTACGCGCGGTGACCAGAAACAGTTGCCCCGCCGCCGTCAGTTCCACCGGTGTGCGCGAACGGTTGACCAGCGTCAGGCCCAGCGCGGCCTCCAGGCTGCGGATACGCCGACTGAACGCCGGCTGGGTGACGAACCGCCGCTCCGCCGCCTGGGAAAAGCTGCGCGTCGCCGCCAGGGCGCTGAAGTCTTCCAGCCATTTGCTCTCAAGGTTCATCACTGCCTCCCAAGGCCACGCACCCATTTGGCACACACGCCCGTCATGATAGCCGGGTCACGCCGACATTATGCCGTTTGTGCATAGCCCAGTGTTTAACAGCATTGGCCCAAAAACGTCCACACGCCTAGCATTCGCAGCGTTCCGGCCTGTTCCGGGTCCCTATCGAGATGATTTCCGTCATGTCCTCCGCTGCATCATTCCGCACAGAAAAAGACCTGCTTGGCGTACTCGACGTACCCGCTCAAGCGTACTACGGCATCCAGACCCTGCGAGCGGTGAACAACTTCCGCCTCTCGGGCGTTCCGATTTCGCATTACCCGAAATTGGTGGTCGGTCTGGCAATGGTCAAGCAAGCGGCAGCGGATGCCAACCGCGAGTTGGGTCAGCTCAGCGAAGCCAAGCACGCGGCCATCAGCGAAGCCTGTGCCCGCTTGATCCGCGGCGATTTCCACGAAGAGTTCGTGGTGGACATGATTCAAGGCGGCGCCGGCACTTCAACCAACATGAATGCCAACGAAGTCATCGCCAATATCGCGCTGGAGGCCATGGGTCACCAGAAGGGCGAATACCAGTACTTGCATCCCAACAACGACGTGAACATGGCGCAGTCGACCAACGACGCCTACCCGACCGCGATCCGCCTGGGTCTGCTGCTGGGCCATGACGCGCTGCTGGCCAGCCTCGACAGCCTGATCCAGGCCTTCGCCGCCAAGGGTGTGGAATTCGGCCATGTGCTGAAAATGGGCCGCACCCAGTTGCAGGACGCCGTGCCGATGACCCTTGGCCAGGAATTCCGCGCCTTCGCCACCACCCTCGGTGAAGACCTGGCCCGCCTGAAAACCCTGGCGCCAGAGCTGTTGACCGAAGTGAACCTGGGCGGCACCGCCATCGGTACTGGCATCAACGCCGACCCGCGTTATCAGGCCCTGGCCGTACAACGCCTGGCCGTTATCAGTGGCCAGCCAGTAGTCCCGGCCGCGGACCTGATCGAAGCCACTTCCGACATGGGCGCCTTCGTACTGTTCTCCGGCATGCTCAAGCGTACCGCCGTGAAGCTGTCGAAGATCTGCAACGACCTGCGCCTGCTGTCCAGCGGCCCACGCACCGGCATCAACGAGATCAACCTGCCGGCCCGCCAGCCAGGCAGCTCGATCATGCCCGGCAAGGTCAACCCGGTGATCCCGGAAGCGGTCAACCAGGTGGCATTCCAGGTCATCGGCAACGACCTGGCGCTGACCATGGCGGCCGAAGGCGGCCAACTGCAGCTGAACGTGATGGAGCCGCTGATCGCCTTCAAGATCTTCGACTCGATCCGCCTGCTGCAACGCGCGATGGACATGCTGCGCGAACACTGCATCGTCGGCATCACCGCCAACGAAGCGCGCTGCCGCGAACTGGTGGAACACTCCATCGGCCTGGTCACCGCGCTGAACCCCTACATCGGCTATGAAAACGCCACCCGCATTGCGCGAATCGCCCTTGAAAGCGGTCGCGGCGTGCTGGAACTGGTGCGCGAAGAAGGCTTGCTCGACGACGCCATGCTCGACGACATCCTGCGCCCCGAAAACATGATCGCTCCACGTCTGGTCCCGTTGAAGGCCTGATGTCCGTTGCACTGCTCACCAGGTTGAGGGACTAGACACCTCTCACCTTTTGAGGGCCTGAAGATTTGTTCTTCAGGCCCTTTTTTTTGAGTACGTCACCCAGGCAATGGGCGTGCTCATCCCGGCACATATTTGAACGGATCATTACCCCGATTTTTATGGTTCATCGCCTTACGCGCCTCGTCCGGCGGACGCACCATTTGCACGGTGACGCTGCCGTCCGAGCCGGTGTAAACAACTGCGCTCACGCCGCCGTTCTTGTAGCTGGCGATTGTTGCGAGATTGATTTGCACGAGGGTGCTGCTGACGCCTGTGTTGCCCAGCCGGCGACCGATGTCGTAACCCTCTTCGACGTTGCCCAGTTCGATGCCATGGCCGTCAGTGTTGAGGGCGTGCAAGGCGTTATTGAAGGCGATTTCGCCAGCGATATTGTCGATGCTGTCGTAGAACACACGCACGGGCTTCTGGTCTCTGGGCAAGGTGTCGAGTGCCTTGAGCCAGGCGGTTTGCAGCGCCTTGGCCTGTAAGGCGGGTTTTAGCAACGTGCCGGTTTCGTCGTGCATCGAGACTTTGACAGGACGGTGCAGGTAGCCAAGTACCGGTGCGGCGTCGAACTCTGCGACTTGATGGCGCGCCCATCGGGCGGGGAGCCAGGGGGAAGGCGTAAATTCGCCGGAGCCTCGGTTGCTCAGGGTGCGCCAGAGGTCGGGGAGCTGGGCGTGCCAGTAGGCGGAGGACATGGCACCGGGACCATTAGGCTCTTTAGCGCCTTTGGCACGTTCAGCCTCCTCGTAGACTTTTCTGAACGCAGGAGCGTGCTTCCAATAAAACGCCCACAACTTGCCCAGATCGGTATTTTTGTTCTGATTGTCTTCTCTGTCATTGGTCACGTAAGGCCGGATGTAGCGATCCACCCGATCTGAGCGCGTTACCAGCAGGCCGGTCATGCTTTCAAACACCGTTGGCACGACTTGAAGCCAACCAGGCAAACCTGGAGTACCGGCAACGCGATAGACATCTCGCGTCACATCTCCGTCTTCACTGATGATCAGTGCCTGGGGCACCTGAGGGTTTTCATCAAAAAAGCTGAAAAGCCGTTCAACGCTGCTCTGAGCGTGGGTTGTATTTTCGGCATCTTGCCAAAGGACCAAGGTTACGCCGAGTGTCGCGGCGTTACGTCCTCCCATGATATTGCTGGCTGCTCCTATATCTTTAGGTCGCTTGGGTGGACCAATTGCAAAGACCGGAATCGGCCAGTACGCCACCGAGTTGCCCCCCGAATACTTGAAAGCCACGCGGATATTGAGGCTCTGGGTGGTTTCGCGTGAAGTCAGCGATGGATCGTAGTCACTGGGATTTTGCGAATAGATAGAGGAAAAGTTGTCCTTTTTCTTCTCTATTGCGCGCCATATCGACGATTGGTGCCAATCGTCCACCGCAAGCCCCGTACCGCGAATTTCCAACGCGTAAGTGCGTGTCTGCTCGGCTATTTTCTCTGCTTTTTTGGCCATGGCCCGGGTTCGATAATCGTCCAGTCGCGCATCGGTAGCGGCCTCGGTCTTGGCCGCCCAATGAGCACTAAAAACTATCACCAACAGCCCCAATACCCCTGCAAGTTTCCAGTGACTCTCCGTACGCATTTCTTTAATACCTTGGCTGCCTGTCTGTAAGAAAGTGCCTATAAACCAGTCGAATCCGAACCAAAAACCGAGTAGTAGGGCTGCCGCGAAGAAGTAGCCACAGGTGACTGGCTTTTACTAAAGCCTGAGCTTCTTTACTCAACCGGAACTCGGATCATTCCGGCAATGGGCGTGCTCATCCCGGCCCACCCTATTTAAACGGATCATTACCCCGGTTTTTATGGTTCATCGCCTTACGCGCCTCGTCCGGCGGACGCACCATTTGCACGGTGACGCTGCCGTCCGAGCCGGTGTAAACAACTGCGCTCACGCCGCCGTTCTTGTAGCTGGCGATTGTTGCGAGATTGATTTGCACGAGGGTGCTGCTGACGCCTGTGTTGCCCAGCCGGCGACCGATGTCGTAACCCTCTTCGACGTTGCCCAGTTCGATGCCATGGCCGTCAGTGTTGAGGGCGTGCAAGGCGTTATTGAGGGCGATTTCGCCAGCGATATTGTCGATGCTGTCGTAGAACACACGCACGGGCTTCTGGTCTCTGGGCAAGGTGTCGAGTGCCTTGAGCCAGGCGGTTTGCAGCGCCTTGGCCTGTAAGGCGGGTTTTAGCAACGTGCCGGTTCCGTCGTGCATCGAGACTTTGACAGGACGGTGCAGGTAGCCAAGTACCGGTGCGGCGTCGAACTCTGCGACTTGATGGCGCGCCCATCGGGCGGGGAGCCAGGGGGAAGGCGTAAATTCGCCGGAGCCTCGGTTGCTCAGGGTGCGCCAGAGGTCGGGGAGCTGGGTCTGCCAGTAGGCGGAGGACATGGTGCTGGGGGCATGGTGCTGGGGGCATAAAGGGGATTGGCACCCTTGGCGCGTTCAGCTTTTAAGTACCAATCGTCGAATGCACGACTACGATCCCAATAAAAGGCCCACAGCTTGCCAAGGTCAGTATTCTTGTTTTGATTGTCTTCTTTATCATTGGTCACGTAAGGCCGGATATAGCGATCCACCCGATCTGAGCGCGTTACCAGCAGGCCGGTCATGCTTTCAAACACCGTTGGCACGACTTGAAGCCAACCAGGCAAACCTGGAGTACCGGCAACGCGATAGCCGTTGCGCGTGACATCACCGTCCCGGCTCACGATCAAAGCCTGTGGCACCATTGGATTGTCATCGAAAAACTGAAACAGTCGCTCAATCATGCCCTGAGCATGGGTGGTGTTTTCCGCATCCTGCCAAAGGAACAACGTGACGCCCAGAGTGGCAGCATTACGCCCTCTGTTAATATTGCCAGCAGCGCCTATGTCGCCAGGCTGCTTAGGCGGGGCAATTGCAAACACAGGTATAGGCCAATACGCCACCGAGTTGCCCGCCGAATGCTTGAAAGCCACGCGGATATTGAGGCTCTGGGTGGTTTCTCGTGAAGTCAGCGATGGATCGTAGTCACTGGGATTTTGCGAATAGATGGAGGCAAAATTATCTTTTTTCTTCTCTATTTCGCGCCATATCGACGATTGGTGCCAATCGTCCACCGCAAGCCCCGTACCGCGAATTTCCAACGCGTAAGTGCGCGTCTGTTCGGCTATTTTCTCTGCTTTCTTGGCAATAGCCTGGGTTCGATAATCGTCCAGTCGCGCATCGGTAGCGGCCTCGGTCTTGGCCGCCCAATGAGCACTAAAAACTATCACCAACAGCCCCAATACCCCTGCAAGTTTCCAGTGACTCTCCGTACGCATATCTTTAATACCTTGGCTGCCTGTCTGTAAGAAAGTGCCTATAAACCAGTCGAATCCGAACCAAAGGCTGAGCAGTATGAATGCCGCAAAGAAGTAGCCTTTAAGCTTTGGCCTCACATCCCACCAACCCTGATCAGCGCTCATCGGGAAGCTCCTTTTCTCGGCAACCCGGCGACCAACGTTGGCGGTGTCAGCGGTACCAGGTCAGCGGAAGGAAACGTACCTTTGTCGTAGTACAAATAGCTGGCTGTCACCAATTCCTGCGCTTGCGTACTTAATCGCGCCCAGCCCGGTAGTTCTTGCACCTTTTTGAATTGGTCTTCATTCAACTTCCAATCCGCAATCGCCACCAACACCGCTCTCATCACCGGATCATTCAGGCACTCGGCCTGCCCAATCGCAATGTCCATCGCGGTCACCCACCGATGGTTTTCCGGACTGCGCAACACCCCTGAGTGATAGGAGTTTTCCTCCCACGCTGTGCTGTCCACGTCCATACGGGCACGTGCTTCCCGTGGCGTTTCTTCACGCTCATGGCGCGAATGCCGGGTGGACTTGCGCACCGCGCGGGTGTGGTCTTCAGGGTCTTTGCTTTGCGCGTTAAAACGCGCCAGTGCTTCGTTTTGGGTAGTCAACGGAGGGTCATATTCGGCCGGCATTTGAATCCATTTAAACGTGGCCGCCTCCTTGCCCAGCGCCACGCTCTTGCCCACATCGTCGGGCCGGTCCAGCCCTGCGGTGGTCGGCGTACCGCTTATCGCCTCGCCGCCAAACAGGTGCGGGGCATGGGACGGGTGCAGCGCCTCGGCATTGATGTGGCGTTCCTGACCTTCGCGTATTCCGGCCCGGGAGACGAGTGCGGGGATTGACCACCCACCGGGATGGTAAGACTCTGCGCCAGCCCGCACCTGCTCGGGTTGAGGAGCCTTGCCCACCAGCACAGGCTCGCCGTCCCGATGGCGCTTGGTCCACATCCGCTGATAAAAGCGCAAGGACTGCAATGCCGTCATCGCCGCTGTGCCATTGGGCAATACATCCGGCATGCCAAAGGTGCCGATGCCCTGAACGTCTTTGAGCGCAACGGTGGTGTCGTCCGGGCAGAAGTACAAATAGACCTTGCCGCGATTGTCGCGCTCGGGAAATACCGTCAATGCCTGGTTTTTATCCAGCCGAGTCCCTTGCTCGGGAGACCATCGTGGTCCCGACCGTCCGCCATACGTCCGAAGATTTCTGAGGTGCGCAAGTGGCGGCTGCGCGTGGGGGGCGGTGGTGGTCGCTGTGACGATGCGTATCAGCGTCGCCAGGGTGTCGCTGCC
Organism: Pseudomonas sp. PvP025; assembly: GCF_017832155.1. Taxonomy (NCBI): domain Bacteria; kingdom Pseudomonadati; phylum Pseudomonadota; class Gammaproteobacteria; order Pseudomonadales; family Pseudomonadaceae; genus Pseudomonas; species Pseudomonas sp. PvP025. The sequence continues at coordinate 3,919,376 of NZ_JAFIBJ010000001.1, forward strand.
CTTGGGCGTCACCTCGGGCAATACGCTGTAAGGCGAGTCCACCATGATGAGCGTGTCGGCACAGCGCTGGTTGTCGTCCACCAGCAGCGCCTGGGCCAGCAGACTGATCAGGGTGCCTTGGCTGTGGCCCATAATAGTGATGGTTTCATCAGGAGAGAGGCGACGGATCTCCCGAACCAGCATCGCTAACCGATGCGCCGCCAGCACAAAATAGTGACGCAAAGGTGCATGGTCGAGGTACAGATAATTGCTGGTTTTATTGGCCGCCCAGGATTTGATGTCTGGCTTGAACCCCTCGCCATACATCTGATTCAGGTTGTTGGTGGCGTTGGTGAAATACCCGCCGCCCTTGGCAAAGTGGCGGTCCAGCCGATTGCCATGCACGTCCTGGTATTGGTTGCGCATTTTGAAGGGGTCACCGGCATCATCGCGCTTGATATGTTCCGGTGCAGCTCGGTAGCCCCAGTAGAACGGGATCAATAGACTGCGGGTTGCGGGGGCCTCTGCGTCACGTTGGTAAAGATAAGTATCCGGGTCGTCGAGAATCTGCTCTTCGTTATCCTTGCGTTGTTCACGCGGCATTTCCCTGGCCGCCTTGTATTTAGCGCCATATTGCCCCGCTTTAAGATCCGGGCGGTCCAACCGCTCATTCACGCCCTGGCACAATCCGGTCTCAACCGACTCATAAGATGCCCCCGGATCGTTAACCCCATGCAAAAAAATCACCACGCCAGGGAGGTCCGCAGGCACCTCCATTTTGAGGGCTGTCCAGCAGTTTGGAAGCAGGCGGGTGGTGCGCTGCGCCACCGTGTAAAAGCCGGAATTACTCATAGGCTTTAACCTCCTGACGCGAGGCGCTCACCTGAGCGCGCTGCATGACCTCCTGTTCATCGATAACAGTCATCCCTTTGCTCCTGGATTTCACAAGAGCGCAAAGGTTAAAGAATGAATATCTGGGAATGCTGTCGGAAAATTTCCTTTTTTCGGTCGGGCGCCTCCCAATCTCAACAGCCCCAGAATGCGCAGACGCTCGGTATAAAAAGCCCGTTTCGCGCAGCACTTCCGACAGGACACTAAGAGGTAGCGATGTGGATCGCTCACGCTATGACGATGGTCGCGCAAGCACCTGGCGTCAGTGAATCGGGCCACTACTCAGGCAGTTACCCTCACAATGATCCGAGGTGTTCAATCGGATTTTACTGAAACCTTTAATCGGCCCGTGCAGACGGATCACGCGCGCCTAGGTATAGTGCCGCCCCTCATCGCGTCTGCGGCCATCGGTAACGATGGCCCGCAACAACGCGAAAGCGCATGAATAACAACACCCGCAAAAGGATTGGGGTCGAAGCATCGTGCACTGCCTGGTGCCGAGCGATGCATCGAACCGTCCTGCGTTTGCCATTAAAAAATCAGCGAGGAACACTCCATGCTCGAAGTCATCAACGACTTCCTCTCAGGGAAAGTACTGATCGTGCTCATTGTCGGGCTCGGTGGTTATTTCACGATTCGCTCGCGTTTCGTGCAGTTGCGCCACTTTTTCCACATGTTCTCGGTATTCAAAGACAGCCTGAAGAGCAGCTCCGGCCAACTCAGCTCGTTCCAGGCGCTGATGCTCAGCCTGGCGGGCCGCGTCGGTGCCGGTAACATCGCCGGCGTCGGCATTGCCGTGACCCTGGGTGGCCCGGGCGCCGTGTTCTGGATGTGGGTCACCGCGCTGGTGGGCATGTCGTCGAGCTTTATCGAATGCTCCCTGGGCCAGTTGTACAAGCGCACCGACGCTGACGGCGCCTACCGTGGCGGCCCGGCTTATTACATCCAGCACGGCCTGCACAAACGCTGGCTGGGCATGGTCATGGCGTTCCTGCTGCTGGTGACCTTCGGCTTTGCCTTCAACGGCCTGCAAGCCCACGCCGTGACCCACTCGCTGAACAATGCCTTCGGCCTCGACACCACCTACACCGGCCTTGCGCTGGCGGTGTTGCTGGGCCTGGTGTTCATCGGCGGGATCAAGCGCATCGCCTCGATCGCCGACCTGCTGGTGCCGGTCAAGACCCTCGTGTACATCGCCGTAACCCTTTACGTGATCGTGCTGCAGTTCGACCACGTACCGGCCATGCTCGCGACCATCGTCAAGAGCGCGTTCGGCCTCGACCAGGCCTTCGGTGGCCTGGTGGGCAGTGCGATCATCATGGGCGTAAAACGCGGCGTGTTCGCCAACGAAGCAGGTCTGGGCAGTGCGCCCAACGTGGCCGCCGTCGCTTCGGTAGAGCACCCGATTGCCCAGGGCGTGGTGCAGGCGTTCAGCGTGTTCCTCGACACCTTCGTGATCTGCACCTGCACCGCGTTGCTGATCCTGCTCTCCGGCTTCTACACCCCCGGCTTTGAAGGCGACGGCATTGCCCTGACCCAGAACTCCCTGGCCGCCGTGGTCGGTGACTGGGGCCGCATGTTCATCTCGGTGGCCCTGGCGTTGTTCGTGTTCACCTCGATCATGTACAACTACTACCTGGGCGAGAGCAACCTGCGCTTTCTGGTCGGCAATAACCGCAAGGTGTTGATGGGCTATCGCGCGCTGGTGCTGGTGCTGATCTTCTGGGGTTCGATCGAGAACCTGAGCACCGTATTCGCCTTCGCCGACATCACCATGACCCTGCTCGCGTTCGTCAACCTGTTCGCCCTGGCGTTCCTGTTCAAGATCGCCATGCGCATCCTGAACGACTACGACAACCAGCGCGCAGCGGGCATCAAGACGCCGGTGTTCGACTCCAGCCAGTTCCCGGACCTGGACCTGGATCGCAGCGCCTGGCCGGCCAATCCTGTGACGCCGCAGCAGGCGCCAGCGGCTGAACTGAGCGCGCACCCACAGCGCTGAGCCTAGATAGATGACACGCCGCCCGGCCTTGGGCATGCTCGGGGCCCGGCGGCGTTTTTCGTTCAGGAGACTCTTTGATGCAATCAGCCAACAACGTGATGGTGCTCTACACCGGCGGCACCATCGGCATGCAGTCCAGCGCCAACGGCCTGGCACCTGCTTCGGGCTTTGAAGCGCGCATGCGTGAGCAGCTTGCCGAGGCGCAAGTACCCGCGTGGAGCTTTCAGGAGATGGCGCCGCTGATCGACAGCGCCAACATGACCCCAGCCTACTGGCAGCGCCTGCGCTGCGCAGTGATCGAAGCGACGGACGCCGGTTGCGACGCCGTGCTGATCCTGCACGGCACCGACACCCTGGCCTACAGCGCCGCCGCCATGAGCTTCCAATTGCTGGGCCTGCCGGTGCCGGTGGTGTTCACCGGCTCGATGCTGCCGGCGGGCGTGCCCGACAGCGATGCCTGGGAGAACGTCAGCGGCGCCCTGGCCGCCCTCGGTACAGGCCTGGCGCCGGGTGTGCACCTGCACTTTCACGGCGCGCTGCTGGCCCCCACCGCGTGCGCGAAAGTCCGCAGTTTCGGGCGCAATCCCTTTGCCGCCCTCAAGCGTCAGGGCGGCGTGGCACGCGCTACCGCTCTCCCGGCGGCGCTGGATTATCGCCAGCCGAAAACCCTGGCCAGCGTCGGCGTGCTGCCGCTGGTGCCGGGCATCGGCGCAGCGCAGTTGGACGGCCTGATCGACAGCGGCATTCATGGGCTGATTCTCGAATGCTTCGGCAGCGGCACCGGCCCCAGCGACAACCCCGACTTCCTCGCCAGCCTCCAGCGTGCGCAGGACAAGGGAATTGCCGTGGTCGCGATCACCCAATGCCATGAAGGCGGCGTGGAACTGGACATCTACGAAGCCGGCAGCCGCCTGCGCGGTGTGGGCGTGCTGTCCGGAGGCGGCATGACCCGCGAAGCGGCGTTCGGCAAGCTCAACGCGCTGCTCGGCGCCGGGCTGGATCACGCCGAAGTGCGGCGCCTGGTGGAAGCCAACCTGTGCGGCGAATTGGGTTGAGGCCCGCCCTTACATAATCACCGCCCTTTCTGACCGAGCGGTTCCTAGTATGGAAACCCCCCAGTTTCCATACTCAGGCTCGTCAGGAATTTTCCATGGCTTCAACGCTTCCCCCACACCCCAACCTCGCCGCCACGCTGCTGGCGCAACTGTCGGTCGGCCCCTCGTTTCGAGACGTCGCCGCCGTGTTGCTGCGCGAGCAACTGCGCGAGCGTTACCCGACACTGGACATCGACCCCGAAAACACACTGGTCGGCACCCCCGTGTGGGAAATCATCGAAGACCAGGTGGTGGCCCGCCCGCCACAGTTCCAGGCACTGACCAATGTACTGGCCAGGCAGGCGGTGCTGGCGGTACCGGCGCTCTACATCGAAGGCGAACACTTCCTCACCCGCCAACCCGTGGCCGACCCGCCCGTGCACTTGCCGGTGCGCATCGACGAAATCGCCGGCCTGATCAATGTGCTGGCGCCCGTGATGATCAGTGGCTACCAGGACCAGCAACTTGCGTACTGGAACGCCGACGACGGCAACAGCACGCCCCACTGGCAGCAACTGGCCAACACCCTGCGGCAAATGTGGAACGTGGATTGCGTCGTTGGCTGGGCTGAATCGGACTGCATCATGGCCCGCCAGCTGTTCCGCGCCCCGGACCTGACGACCAGGAGCGCCCAGGCCCCCTACGCCACCCGCGCCTACCTGATAGAAATGGAAGACATCGATGAGCAGGGCCAGGCTCGACACCTCTACCAACACCTGATCACGGTACTGGTCGGCACCCAGGACAGTAAAACGGTGATTCTCACCCACTCGCTGCTCGATGGCTTTGATCGGTTCACGTCCTTCGATCAACTGGGCGCCGCGCTGCCAACCACCCTGCATACGTCGACCGCCCACGACAAGATGCAGTGGCGACTGGTGGAACCGGCCGGCAATTATTTCGATTACCTGGCGTGCGCGTTGATTGCGGTGCAGATCGAAGCCATCGACGCGCTGGATTTTTCCGATGTACGCGGCGGCCACGCCAGCGCCGCGCCGCTCGCAGTGCCGCCCAGCGCTGCAGTGGCCGGTGCAGACGCCGACCTGCAGCATTACGAGCAAGCCCTGCCCGACTGGTTGAGGTCGGCCAGCATCTCGGACCTGAATGCCGGCTCGCGTCATCTCAAGGACCTGGCGACCCTGCATCGTCTCAATGAGGGCAGGACCCACCTGGACGGGATCGCGCCGATCCAGGCCTATGCCCTCAACCAACTGAACGCCGATATGCTCAGGGACCATCCCGACACCAGCCAACACCTGCTGGAAAAGGTCGAACTCGTGGTCAAGAGTCCGGTGGTGTGGGGCGCCTTTACCCTGCCAGGGCAGGTGGACACGACGGTGTTCAGCCTCACGGAGCTGGCCCTGCAAAACCTGATCGCCGTACCCCTGGGCAACAAGACCGTACGGCGCACCAATGGCGGCGGGCTGCCGGCCTGGCTCACCGTCGACTATGTGGAAAGCCTGGTCAAACGCGCCGATATCGGCAGCACTTACCCGGCCCTGATCAACCGCCTGTTGTTGCAGGATGCCGATGAATCCAGGCGCCGCCGCATGCTCTACAACCAGCACCTGAAAGTGCAACTGCCGCTGCTGGCCCTGCAATGCAAAATACGCGGGGAACACGGCATCGATGAGCGCGGGTACCGCTATGTAGCCACGCTGATGCAAGCCCAAGCCACGGAGCGCCTGGTGGACGAGCAACCCATCGTGATCCGTGAATTGGCGTTTGCGCCGCAACGTCGCACCGACGCTGCGCCGGACAAGGTGACCAACATGTACATCATCGGGCCCAGGGATCCCGGCGCCGGCCCCTGCCTGCTCTACCGGCCGCTGCTTGACCCGCCGCTGATCCAGTATCCGTCAGCGGCCAACGCGCTGTATGCCATCCAGCAATCGTCGCAGTTGCGTGAATCGGTGCTGGCCTGGTTACCCGACGACGTGCGCGCGGACTACAGCCGCTACGTATTCCCCGGCGCGCTGCCATCGCCCTGGGCAGTAGCGGACTTCCTGGTCGAACCGCTCAAACTGTGGATCCTGAGTGGGCCCATGGCACTGGGAGGGCACGCCCTTGATGGCGATATCTTCGCCACCCTGTACACCGCCAACGCCACGGCACTGTTGACCCTGGCCGAACACCAGTCGGTGTCCAACGCTCAGGCACGCTGGGAAACCTTCAAGCACGCCGGCTGGCTGATCTTCAACGCCGCCTTGCCGTTCATGGGCTCCACCGTTGGCGCCGCCGCGTGGATCTGGCAAATCATGGACCAACTGCAAGCGGTGGTTGACGCCCAGGCACACCGCCAGTCGCCCTGGGCCGCCTTCAGTGACTTGCTGCTCAACCTCGGCATGGCCATCTCATTGCTCGTCGTCACCCGCTCGACGCCACAGCGACGCGCAGCAACCAAAGGCCCTGCGCCGCCATCCAGGCCCTCACCGCCCAGGCCTGTGCAGATCAAGCAACTGGCAAATATCTCTGCCGACAGCCCGAGCGCCGTTTCCATCCGACCGTTGCTGGCCGCTGGCGCCATCAACCGCACCAAGCCTCGCCTGAGTGAGGTGCTCGACAGTTTCAAAGTCGCCAAGCCCGGTGACCTGGGAGAGCCGATCAGTACCCAAGGCCCGTATTTGAACCTCTACACCAATGGCGATGGCTACTACGCCCCGGTCGGCGAGCGCTGGTTCCAGGTACAGGTGGACGAGGGCGACGCGGTGCGGATCGTCGACCCCGCCTCCCCTGAGCGCGCCGGCCCACCGTTGATCGGCAACCGCCAGGGTGCCTGGTTTATCGACACCCGGCTGCGCCTGCGTGGCGGCGGGCCAAAAGCACAGATCCGCAAAGCCAAGGCGCTGGCGCAAAAACGCGCCGAGGAACTGCGTCAACAGTTGAGTGCGTTCGAGAAGGACAAGAAAAACGCCCAGACCGAACTGCAGCAAGCTCGCCAGGCCATGGACGAGGCGCCCTCCACTTCCGCCGAGGCCCGGCGCCAGGCGTACCAGCAAACCCTCACCACCCAGCGCGACGCCTATGAAACTGCCCTGCAGAAACTCAAGGAGCTGAACGTGCACGCGCCCACCCCGGATTATGCCCAAAAGGCGCTCAACTACCTCAAGGCGCAAACCGAACTCAGTTGCGAGGATATCCGCGAAGCCATGACCCGCTTCACGCCGAGGCTGCGCAGCGTGCTTGATCAAATAGAGCGAGAGGATGTCGAGCCGCAGCAACGCTACATCGCCGAGGCACAGGAAATGAGTGAGTTGAACCGGCAGATGATCCAGCGCCTGGACTATATGCAGGGACGCTTTGACGAGCTGCGCGGACTGCAACGTGACGGCATACGCCTGATCGCCACGATCAAGGGCTCGTTGCCGGTCTTCAAAAGCGACTACCTCAAGGCCTTGCAGGTGCTGCTCGGCCGTGACCTGTGCCTGTCAGCCGACACCCGGCATACCCTGCCGGATGCCTGGAAGACCCTGGGTAGCATCGTCGACAGCGCCGAAGTTGCGATCCAGTGCCTGCGCGACACTCTGGACGAACGCAGTGAAGGCCGCCTCGACGAGCGCTTTGATACCCTGAGCAGCCTGATTGAGCAATTTGAGCTGATAAACGAGCGCCTGCAGGATTTCCACGCGCAGCACACCTTGCATATCGAGGTTGAACCGTTCGACAACCTGCGCCGCCAACTGAAGGAGTTCAACCAGCGCGCCATCACACAGCTTGCTGTGCTGAGTGCCGAGAGGGAAGCCCTCAGAAAACGCCCCATCCCGCCCGTAACACCGCCACGGCCGAAGAAGAAGTTCATTCGTACACGCTTCGACGGGATGCTGATCGGCGAGCCGCGCTTGAGTGATATCGGCCTCGATACAGGCATGGTGGACATCCTGTCGCCGTTCACCCATAAAGTCGTCGCCACCTACCATGAAAAAACATCGGGTGTGTGGGTCAAGCATCTGACTCCCACGCGGGTCAGCCCGGCCTTGATCGATGCCCAAACCAGTATCCGCGCCGGCCAGGCACTGCTCGATGAACTGCCGACATTCCGAGAGCGCATGCAGAGCCTTGTGCAACAGCCAGAACGCAGTCCCCTCGGTATCGAATGGGCCTACAACCAGCAGGCCAAGAGGCTCAGGGAGGCCAACAGTGCCATCAAGCGCGCGTTGACCCAAAGCAATGCCACCGATTTGGCATCGCTGCCCGCCAGTACGGTCAACAAGGCGCTGACTGAAGCGGTGCCTGAGCTTTATCGTCAGAGCAACGAGCAGGTGCTGACGATGTTCAAGCGGCGTCCGCCCACCCCCTCCGCTGTGGAATGGCTTAAACGCCATAACGCGATCACCATCAAGAAAACCCTGAACCGACGCCGCCTCAAACGCCTGCAGCCCGACTATCTGGACGAATACACCATCACCGACCGCGGCACCCGCCAGGTGCTCTGGTACGCGCATTTTCATTACAGCGCCAGTTGGACTCCGGCGCGCTCCTACCTCTCGGCGCGCTTGAAAACCGTGGAAGAACAACGCCTGGATGCCGCCGCCGATACCCTGAGCAATGAGTCGAGCCAGGCACAAAGGCTAGCGCTTTACCGCAGTGAAATCACCTTTGAACAAGCCCGGCAGCTGTTCTTCAACTGATAAAGCGCACGCCAACTGCTTACTTTTTCAACAGGCCAAGGAGTGCCTTTATGAACGACCTCGTATTGACCGACAGCGAAACGCTGCTGACGCAATTGACCACCCATCCATCCCTGCGTGAAGTGGCATCAATCGTCTTGAAAACGGCACTGCACGAGCTGTACCCCACACTGGATATCGACCCGAATCTGGCCATCGTCAGGACCCCGAGATGGACGGTGGTGAATGGCGAGCTCATTCCCCAGAAGCCATTTGGAGAGACCCTCACCGGCGCCGGTGGCATCGACTTTTTCGCCACTCAAACACCCACCCTGCTGCCCACGCATAACCTGAATACGCAGGCGACCGGCGCAGTGATCAGCCCGTCGAAGATCGATAACATACGCAGCCCGATCACTGTTTTTTACCCCACCCGTTGCAGGAGCGGGGGCGCTCGCGAAAGCCTTCAAGGCAACGCATTGAATCGGGATGCACGCGTTATCGTTAACGTTCTTCGCGAGCAAGCTCGCTCCTACGGTGATTTAGCCACCCCATGCCTGGCGCAGACGCGCCAGGGCTAGCGCGATCTGCGCCGGGGGCACCGCGGCAAATCCAAGCACCAGCCCGGCGCGTTGGTCGGACGGGGTGCTGGAATCCGGTAACCAGTATTTGCTCAGGCCGGTGATCTCAACCCCAACCGCCTCGGCCTGCGTCAGCAATTGCTGTTCACGGGCGACGCTGTCCACCCGCACGCTCAGGTGCAGGCCGGCGGCGACCGTGGGCAGGCAGCTCACGCCTGGCAATGGGCCCGGCCAGCCGCTGAGCAGCGCATCACGGCGGCTGAGTGCGGCGCGGCGCATGCGCCGGATGTGCCGCTGGAAATGCCCTGCCGCCATGAACTCGGCCATCACCACTTGGGTGCTGACCTCCGAGTGACGCATGTCGACGGCACGGCGTCGGGAGAACGCTTGCACCAGACCCGGCGGCAGCACCAGGTAGCCCAGACGCAATGCCGGGAAGGCCACCTTGCCGAAGGTGCCGACATAGAGCACACGCCCGCTGCGGTCCAACGCCGCCAACGGCGCCAGGGGTGCGCCGCTGTAGCGGTATTCGCCATCGTAGTCGTCCTCGATCACCCAACCGCCGGTACGCTCGGCCCAGGCCAGCAGTTCCAGGCGTCGCGCCAGACTCATCACCACGCCCAGCGGATATTGATGGGCCGGGGTGACATAGACCAGGCGGCAATGCTCAAGGGCATTGAGCGCACCACAGTCGATACCTTCGCTGTCCACCGCCACGCCGTGCAATCGGCCACCGGCCACGGCAAACGCACGGGCGGCGGCCTGGTACCCCGGATTTTCGATGGCAACCGAGGCACCCGGCTCCACCAGCAGCTGTGCACAAAGGCTGATGGCCTGCTGCGCGCCATTGGTGATCACTATTTGCTCAGCCGTGCAGTGCAAGCCACGGGCGCTGCGCAGGTAGGCGGCGATCAAGCCGCGTAAACGCAAATCCCCTGCCGGATCGCCATAGCAGAGCTGTTGCAGGTCCGGCCTGCGCCAGAAAGCCGCGCTCAGCTTGGCCCACACTTCAAAAGGAAACAGATCGAATGCCGGCACACCCACGCGAAACGCACGTGGCGGGCCACCGGGCGGGTGTGCCAGAGGGTGGTTTTGCACGCGTTCCAATGCGCTGCTGTGGATAACTTGCGCGCAGGCAGCAGACGCTGAATCTGCACAATTTGTGGATAAAGCTGTGGGTAAGCCTGTTGATAAGCCTGTGGACAGTTTTGTGGATAGTTTTTTTGCCGGCGTGGCTGCACGCGGTAACCGGGCCACGTAGGTGCCGTCTCCGACCCGCGTTTCGATGAAGCCTTCGGCATACAACTGGTCGTAAGCGCGCACCACGCTGTTGCGGGAAATCCCGAACACTGCCGCCAGGTCGCGACTGGCCGGCAGCCGCGTGCCGCTGACCAGGCGTCCATCCAGCACTCGCTGGCGCAGGGCCTGATACAACTGGCGCGTCAGGCCCTGGCGACGGTCCAGTTCGATACCGATGGGGTTGAACGACAGGGGCGGCTCGATGGCGGGCATGGCATTGGACCTATCAAATGGGCCGGAGATGGCTCTTACAACGAACCATTAGCCTGCCTAGGATGCAGGCATTCGCCAAGGAAAACTTCCATGTACACACCCCGCGCCTTCGCCGTCGATGATCTGCCCGAACTCCAGCAATGGATCCGCCAAACCCGCCTGGCCCAGTTGGTGACGTTCGGTGAGCAAGGTCTGCTGGCCAGCCACCTGCCGCTGCTGCTCAACGCCGATGAGAGCCCCAATGGCACGCTCTACGGGCATTTGGCCAGGGCCAATCCACAGTGGCGCGACCTGCAAAATGGCGCCGAGGCTCTAGTGATTTTTGCCGGTGCAGAGGCCTATATCAGTCCGTCGCTCTATCCGGCCAAGGCCGAGCACGGCAAAGTAGTACCGACCTGGAACTACCTGGCGGTGCACGCTTACGGCAGAGCCGAGGTGTTCAGCGATGCGGCGCGCCTGCTCAATGTGGTCACGGCCTTGACTGATCGCCACGAGGCCCGGCGTGAGCAGCCATGGCAAGTCAGCGACGCGCCGGCCGACTATATTGACGGCATGCTCAAGGCCATCGTCGGCTTCGCGCTGCCCATCGAACGCCTGATCGGCAAACGCAAACTCAGCCAAAACCGCAGCCCGGCCGACATCGCTGGCGTACGCGAGGGCCTGGCGGCCAGCGACGAAGTGCGTGACCAGGCCGTGTCCCGTCTTATTCCCCAGGGAGTCTCAGAATGAGCCCGATCGATATCCGCCTCGTCACTGCCGCCGACCACGACGCCTGGCTGCCGCTATGGCAGGCGTATCTGAAGTTCTACAACACCGAGCTGCCGCAGGCCGTCAGTCACAGCACCTGGCAACGCCTGATCGACCCCGGCGAACCGACTCATTCAGCGTTGGCCTGGCAGGATGACGAGGCCGTGGGCATGGTCAACTTCATCTACCATCGGTCCAACTGGAGCATCGAAAATGCCTGCTACCTGCAGGACCTGCTGGTGGCGCCGTCCCAACGCGGCACCGGCGTGGGTCGCAAGCTGATCGAGTTCGTGTATGCCACCGCCAGGGCCGACGGCTGTGCCAAGGTGCACTGGTTGACCCATGAGACCAATGCCACGGCGATCCAACTCTACGAACGTATCGCCGAACGCCCAGGCCTCATCCAATTTCGCCAAGCCCTTTAAGGAGCGCCGCATGTCCACTTCCCTCCCCGACTGGAAAGGCGTCCCGGCGCCTGCCGTGCAACGACTCGAAGGGCGTTTCATCCACCTGGAAAAACTCGACCCGGCGCAGCATGGCGACGACCTGTTCGACGCGCTGCAAGGCCCCGGCGCCGACCCCAGGCTGTGGGATTACTTGCCCTACGGCCCGTTCCCCGAGCGCGGCGCCTTCAACGCCTGGCTGGACAATCATGCCGCGCACAGCGACCCGTATTTTTTCACTGTGATCGACCGCGCGAGCGGCCGCGCCCAAGGCATCCTCAGCCTGATGTCCATCGTGCCCGAACACGGGCGCATCGAAATCGGCCACGTCACCTTTGGCGCACCGATGCAACGCTCGCCCAAAAGCACCGAGGCGGTGTACCTGCTCGCCAGGCACGCGTTCGACCTGGGCTATCGCCGGCTGGAATGGAAATGCAACAACGCCAACGACCGCTCCCGCTACGCAGCCGAACGGTTGGGATTCAGTTTTGAGGGGGTGTTCCGCCAGCACTCCGTGATCAAGGGCCACAACCGCGATACAGCGTGGTATTCGATCATCGACTCGGAGTGGCCGACGGTGGGTGCAGGATTTGAAGCGTGGTTGTCAGAGGCCAACCAGTCAGGCGCCAGCCAACTGAAAACCCTGGCAGAGTGCCGTGCCTGAACACAACACGGGAGGGGGCCTGCGCCCTCTTGTTAGACACAAAATAACGTGTCGATTTTAGCCTGGAGTTTCAGGCAGCCACACGCCTGTGGCGAGCGGGCTTGCCCCGCGTTGGGTGCGAAGCGCTCCCAATCAAGCAAAACGCGGTGTACCTGATACGGCTCAGCGTCTGGTTTTGGGGCTGCTGCGCAGCCCAACGCAGGACAAGCCTGCTCGCCACAGGGAATCTGCGCTTAACTGAACGGCATTAGGGCAAGCCCGCTCGCCACAAAAATTAGCCCGCTCGTCACGCAGCCTCCTGGATTTTCAGCCTGTGGTGAATCAGCGATTCAGTTGCTCGGCCAACACCGCAATATGCTCCGGCCCAATCCCGCAGCAGCCGCCCAGGTGGCTCGCGCCCCGCGCCTGCCAATCGGCGGCCCAGTGCTGGTAGCCCGGTGGGTCGAGGTCGTCGCGCAACGGGTCCAGGCCGTCATTGGCCGTGGCTTCCTTGGGTTGCGGCGGGAAAGCATTGGCGTAGGCGCCGATCTGGATCGCCACCCCCAGGCGCTCGAAGGTGTGCCGGGCGGCATCAATCGCTGCGCCGATCACTTCCGGTTGGCTGCAGTTGAACAGCAGCACCTGCACGCCCAACTGCGCCGCCGCTTCGGCCGCCTCCGTCACCGGCTCGCCGGAGCGCAGGCGCGGGACGTCGTCGGTGTCTTCATCCTTCAAGGTAAACGACAGCCAGAACGGCTTGCCGTCCTGCGGCAAACCGGCATGAATCGCCCGCGCCTCGACGATCGAACTCTGGGTTTCCGCCAGCCAAAGATCCACATGGGGCGCCAGACCCCGCACCAACGGGCTCAGCAGTGCGTTCACACGCTCGGCCTGGAACAGATCCGGGCGGTAAGACCCGAACAGCGGCGGCAGCGAGCCCGCCACGCGCACAGCCTTGCCCGAAGCGTCCACCGCCCGCCGTGCCAGTTCTCCGGCGAGGGAAGCCAGTGCCTGGCCTTCCTCGGCAAACCGCGCTTCACCGATATGAAACGGCACCACTGCGTAGCTGTTGCTGGTAATCACGTTGGCGCCGCTGTCGATATACGCCGCGTGCACCGCCTCTACCGCTTGCGGCGCCTCGCTCAAGGCCAGTGCCGACCACTCCGGCTGGCGAAACGGCGCGCCACGGCGTTGCAGTTCGCGGCCCATGCCGCCGTCGAGAATTACTGTGCTTGCTGCGCCCATATGCTTTTTACTCATATGCTTATGAAAATAACTCACTATGAGAGTCGTTCTTATAACTATTTAATGCGTACCATCCGATTAATAACAACCTCTTTTTTATTCAGGTGTTCAATTTTGAAAATCAAACCGCTGCTGGCCCTGGGCCTGACACTGCTGGCTGCCTCCACCCAAGCCTTTGGCGGCGCCACACTGGACCGCATCGAGCAAAAGAAGGAACTGGTCGGCGTGCTGATGGAAAGCTACCCGCCGTTTTCGTTCCTCAATGACCAGAATCAGCTCGACGGTTTCGACGTGGATGTGGCCAAGGCCGTGGCGCAGAAATTGGGCGTGAAACTACGTCTGGAAACCCCCTCGTGGGACGTGATCGCCGCCGGCCGCTGGAGCGGTCGCTATGACATTTGCATCTGCTCCATGACCCCGAGCAAGGCACGCGCCGAGGTGTTCGACTTCCCGGTGGAGTACTACGCATCGCCTGCGGTGATCGTGGTCAATGCCAAAGATGACCGCATCCACGAGGCCAAGGACCTGAGCGGCAAGAAAGTCGGCCTCACCAGCGCCTCCAGCTACGAAAGCTACCTGAACAAGAACCTGGTGATCGAAGGCGCCGAAGACACGCAGCTGCAATACCCGTTCGAAGACGTGCAGATCGCACCGTACGATACCGACAACGTGGCCTTCCAGGACCTGGGCCTGGGCGCCGGTGTGCGCCTGGATGCGATCCTCACCAACCTGGTCACTGCACAGCCGCGCCTGAGCCAGGACAAACGCTTCAAACTGGCCGGCGCGCCGTTGTATTCGGAGCCCAACTCGGTGGCCATCGAGAAAGGCGACCCGCAGTGGGACAGCAAGGTGCGTGAGGTCTTCGCCCAGCTCAAACAGGACGGCACCTTGAGCAAGCTGTCGCAAAAATGGATCGGCGCCGACATCAGCCAATGAGTTTTCGCACACGGCTTTACCTGACCTGGGCAGCGCTGTTCGTCCTGTTTGCGAGTTTTTTCCTGAGCTTCGACCTGAAGTTTTCGATCATCCTCGACAAGCTGCCCAACCTGATCGGCCTGCATCTGGCGCCCAACGGGTTCCTGCAAGGCGCCGCACTCACGCTTTTCCTGTGCCTGTGCTCAATGCTGGCATCGTCGGTGCTGGGTTTCGTCACGGCCCTGGGGCGCCTGTCGAAAAGCGCGGTGGCGTTTGGCATCGCCAGTTTCTACGCGTCGTTCTTTCGCGGCACGCCGCTGCTGATCCAGATTTTGCTGATCTACCTGGGTCTGCCGCAACTGGGCCTGGTGCCGGGCGCCATCGTTGCCGGGATCATTGCGCTGTCGCTCAACTATGGCGCCTACCTGAGCGAGATTTTCCGCGCCGGCATCCTCGGCGTGCCCCACGGACAACGCGAGGCCGCACTGGCCCTGGGCATGCGCGACAGTGCGATTTTCTGGCACGTCACCCTGCCCCAGGCCATGCGCACCATCATCCCGCCGGCGACCAACCAGTTCATCTCGATGCTCAAGGACTCGTCGCTGATCTCGGTGATGGGGGTGTGGGAAGTGATGTTCCTCGCGCAGTCCTACGGCCGCTCCAGCTATCGCTACATCGAGATGCTCACCACTGCGGCGATCATCTACTGGGTGATGTCCCTGGCACTGGAGTTGATCCAGGCGCGCATGGAGCGGCACTTCGGCAAGGGGTATATGCGGCGCGGTTGAAGCGCTTCAGTAGTTGCGGCGTATCCTGACTACGCCCATCTGCATACCGAAGGGGCGAAACACCGCGTTCAGCGATTTGAGGGTCTGATTGCCCTCGCCATGCTCGATATGCACCAGGGTGCGCACCGAGATTTTGCACATCTTGGCAAACTGGTTCTGGTGCAGCCCGGTGACCTCAGTGCGCAGGCGGCGTACGGCTTCGCCTATCTGCAGTGAACCGTCGGCAAGGCCTTGTTCAATGCTTTGCAGCAACAAGGCACGGGCATCCATGCTGGTCGTCATCTGAGCCCCCACTGCTTGAGCCGCAGGTCCAGTTTGCCCAGTGGGATACTGGGGTGATTCAAGGTCACGGCAGGCAGTCCTCCAGCCGCGAGCATGTCCGGTAACGCACGCAACTGTTCGGCGTCCTGGCGCAGTCGTTCAAACGCCAGTTCGGGATCGAGAATGTCGCCCAGCGCATCGCAGACACCCCGCCAATTGATGTCGCCCGCCACTTCCAGGGGTTTGGGCCACTTGGTCGTTCGGGTGACGCCCTCGTCATCCATCACCATGGGCGCCAGGTCATAAATGGGTGCCAGGCGAAGGGCGTCGCGTTCACGGATAATTGAGGTATTTCGCCCGTGGTTATCCGAGTTACCCAGCACTTTATTGAGCAAGTCCCGACGTAGATACTCGGCAACCAGCTCAGCTATCTGAGAGTGCTGGCCCACAGCGCGCCATTGCTCAACCAGCAGATTGATGACTTCCAGGTGATCCATATAGCTGCCTGGCGTGGTCACGCCCGCCAGGGAGTAAATCGATTCGACAGCCAGGCGTTCCACGCCGTTTTTTCCGACTCTGCGGTCAAAACGATGCATCCACAGGCTGGGTTTGGTGGCCTCTTCCAGTGCCAGGCCATCGGCAGCGACGGTGTTTATGCCAAGTGCCTGAAGCGCTTTGTAGTAGTGATATTCGCTTCTAAGGATGACCTGGTCATGCTGTGTAGCCTGGTTGCGAGCGAACTTGATGAACCAGTGTTGAGTCACTTCATCGTCATTCAGCACAGCATCTGGATACAGCAAGCCGTCCCTGCCTTGGGTCATCAACAGTTTCGGCGCCTCGCCGCCTGCTCCGGTAGCACCGCCGATCGCTGCACCCTGCTCATAGGCATATTCTAAAAAGCTGTTATCGCGAGCGACCACCTCATGCCGGGGAAAACCAACTGGCACTTCGCCGTCCAGCGCTTGCACCGATTCCTTGATACGCATGTTGCCGATGGGTGCCGGTGTGCTGCGCCACAGTAGAAACAGATCGGCATTCAAGTCCTGCGGTTTTTCGTGGCCTATGCGTTTCATCAAGGAACGTCTGGCGGCACCGGATGGGACGATATCGTGCAAAAAGGCGGGCGCTGATGAAAGCCCCGCAACATCCCAGGTCAGTGGAAACCGAGCGCTGACGGACCTGGAAAAAGGTTGTTGGATGGCCTCAATGTTGTCGACGAGATAATCCTGTCGGTAGTGAAACCTGCAGGCCCCCTCCAGCCCCTTTTGAGGCTCAGAGAACTCGAGGACCATAGCGTCACGCCAATGACCGTCGGTGAAAATCTGCAACATTAAAAGGTAAGTGTTTTCCATCTGCAATTTGGTGCACCTGCCTGGCAAATTACACAGCGTCACTGCAATATAGTGCATTTATAGAGTAGATAGCGGCCATATTTACGCATTAAAATGCACTTTTTTTGCAAAAGCTCGTAAAAAACGCAATTTAATGTAAACGAGCATCTAGGGCTTGAAGTGTTTTTAATCGCCGCCAAGTAGGGACAACTCCCGCAAAACAGCAGTCGCCAGCCTGACATTTATAACCAGCCCATCTCGCTAAATTCCCGGCCTCATTTATCAGAGGTTGGGATTACATGCTTCATACACCCCACAGATTTGCCCTGGTCATGGCCCTCGCGATGAGCACGGTCGGCCTTTCACCCGCCTATGCACAAGGTGAGTTCGACTACTTGCACCACCACTCGCAACCCGACGACACAGAGGATGCCGAGTGGTATGAAGTGCCTGAGGTCGACACGCCGCTGGTGGACGGTTATCTGATCCAGAAGGCCACCTCTTACAACGGTTTGCAGCTCGCTGCCGTGCTCGATCCCGCGCTCACCAAGCTGATGGACGCCGAACTGACATCGGAGGAGGAAGAAGAACTGGAAAAAATCGCTGACGCCCTCACCCGGGACCCCGGAGGAATGGGTGCCGCCCTTGAACAACTGGCCGGCAGTCAGAACGCCAACCTCGCCGCCGCCACTCAAAACACTACGCAGCAGCTTGGCACCCAGCTGCTTTCAACCCTGCAGGCATTGCCCGACACCGATGAGGGCCACTTCTGGACCAAAGGCGTGCGCAACGAAGGTCGCCTGGCCAGGCAAGGCGGCAGCGCCGGCGTAAGCACCGACACCCAAGGCTTGATGCTGGGCGCCGACTGGGCCCTGGACCAGGCCTGGCGCGTGGGTGTGATGGGCGCAAAGACCAGCAGCCGCTTCGATGCCCAGCGCTTCGACGCCGACCTCGACAGTTGGCACCTGGGTGGCTACGCAGTCCGGCAGGACGGGCCCTTGGCGCTGCGCCTGGGAGGCATCTACAGCCGCCATGCCGGCACCAACAAGCGCCGCATTCAACTGCTCGACTATGAGGAACAACTCAAGGGGAGCTACGACGCCCAGAGCCAAACCCTCTTCTCTGAGCTGGGCTACCGGTTGGGCAGCGCGGATGTCAGCGCCGAGCCGTTCATCGGGCTGGGCTACCAGCGCTATCATCGCGACAGCTTCAAGGAGCGCGGCGGGCTGGCCGCGCTGAACGTCGGCTCGCAAACCCAGCAAAACCTGAACAGCACCGTTGGCCTGCGTCTGGCGACGGAGTATCGGTTCGATCACCAGGTCAGCCTCACTCCCCACCTCAGCACCCGCTGGAAACACCTCTACGGCGCGGTCGACAGCCAGGTGCGTCAGTCCTATCGCCACACCCCGGGGCTGATTGACGATTTCACCATCACCGGCACCTCACTCGACCGCGACAGCCTGGAATTGCAAGCCGGCCTCGACCTTGCGCTGTCCGCGCAACACACCGTCGGCCTCAGCTACAGCGGCCAGGCCGGTACCCACAGCCGCAACCAGGGCCTGATGGGGCAGTGGATGATGAGTTTTTAAGCGCCGCGGCCGCCAAATTACAGGCAAAAAAAAGGGGAGCACCTGCTCCCCCGAGGATTAAACGGTAGCGGTCGAAGGCTGTGTGTCAGCCTTCGATTTCAATCAGAATTTCGCCCGGATTGACCCGGTCGCCCTTGGCCACATGAACAGCGTTCACCTTGCCGGCAATCGATGCCTGCACTTCGGTTTCCATCTTCATCGCTTCGGTAATCAGCACCGCCTGGCCGGCCTTGACCACGTCGCCTTCCTTGACCAGCACATCGACGATATTGCCCGGCATTGCCGTGCTGACGTGCCCTGGCTCGGTGGCGTGCTTGCGCTTGCTGCCGCCGCTGCTGACAAAGTCGTTGAGCGGTTCGAACACCACTTCTTCGGGCATGCCGTCGATGGACAGGTAGAAGTGCCGCTTGCCCTCGGCCTTCACGCCCACACCGGTGATGTCCACGCGGTAGCTTTCGCCGTGCACGTCGATCACGAACTCGGTCGGCACGCCCTCACCGCCTGCGCGGGCCACGCCGCCGGCTTCAGGGATCGGCAGCAGCACTTCCGGCGCCAGGGTGCCGGCGTCGCGCTCTTCGAGGAACTTGCGACCGATATCCGGGAACATGGCGTAGGTCAGCACGTCTTCTTCGGACTTGGCCAACGCCCCGATTTCGCCGCGCAGCTTGGTCATTTCCGGTTTGAGCAAATCGGCCGGGCGTACATCGATCACGTCTTCGCTGCCGATGGCCTGGCGGCGCAGCTTCTCGTTCACGGTGCCGGGCGCCTTGCCGTAGCCGCCTTGCAGGTAGAGTTTCACTTCGTTGGTGATGGTCTTGTAGCGCTCGCCAGCCAGCACGTTGAAGAACGCCTGGGTGCCGACGATCTGCGAGGTCGGCGTGACCAGCGGCGGGAAGCCGAGGTCTTCACGCACACGCGGGATTTCGGCCAGCACTTCGCTCATGCGGTTGAGGGCGCCCTGCTCTTTCAACTGGTTGGCCAGGTTGGAAATCATCCCGCCCGGCACCTGGTTGACCTGCACGCGGGTATCGACGGCGGTGAATTCGCTTTCGAACTGGTGGTACTTCTTGCGCACCGCATAGAAATACAGGCCGATTTCCTGCAGCAGCTCCAGGCTCAGGCCGGTGTCGAATTCGCTGCCTTTAAGCGCGGCGACCATCGACTCGGTGCCCGGATGGCTGGTGCCCCAGGCGAAGCTGGAGATCGCAGTGTCGATGTGGTCGGCACCGTTTTCGATGGCCTTGAGCTGGCACATCGCAGCCAGGCCGGCGGTGTCGTGGGAGTGGATGAAAATCGGCAGGTTCTGCTCGGCTTTCAGCGCCTTGACCAGTTCGCCGGTGGCGTAGGGGGTCAGCAGGCCGGCCATGTCCTTGATCGCAATCGAGTCGCAACCCATGGATTCCAGTTGCCGGGCCTGGGCCACGAACGCTTCGACGGTGTGCACCGGGCTGGTGGTGTAGGCGATGGTGCCCTGGGCGTGTTTGCCGGCGGCTTTGACTGCTTCGATGGCCACGCGCAGGTTACGCACGTCATTCATTGCGTCGAAGATGCGGAATACATCGATGCCGTTGACGGCAGCCTTGGCGACAAACGCCCTCACCACGTCGTCGCTGTAATGGCGATAGCCCAAGAGGTTTTGCCCGCGCAACAGCATCTGCAGGCGCGTATTGGGCAACGCGTCGCGCAGTTGGCGCAGGCGCTCCCACGGGTCTTCCTTCAAAAAGCGCACGCAGGCGTCGAAGGTCGCGCCGCCCCAGACTTCCAGGGACCAGTAGCCGACTTTATCGAGCTTGTCGCAGATCGGCAGCATGTCTTCGGTGCGCATGCGCGTGGCCAGCAACGATTGGTGGGCGTCGCGCAGGATGGTGTCGGTTACAAAGATTTTCTTGGACATTGTTGTATTCCTCACAGGCCTGCGTGGGCGGCGATGGCGGCGGCGATGGCCAGGGCCAGCTCTTCGGGTTTGCGCTTGATCGAGTAGTTGGTCAGCTCAGGGTGGCTTTCCACAAAGCTTGTATTGAACTGGCCGCTGCGGAATTCCGGATTACGCAGGATTTCCTGGTAATAGGCGGCGGTGGTCTTCACGCCCTGCAGGCGCATGTCGTCCAGGGCACGCAGGCCGCGGTCCATGGCTTCTTCCCAGGTGAGCGCCCACACCACCAGTTTCAGACACATGGAGTCGTAGAACGGCGGGATGGTGTAGCCGGTGTAGATCGCCGTGTCGGTGCGCACGCCAGGGCCGCCGGGTGCGTAATAACGAGTGATCTTGCCGAAGCTGGGCAGGAAGTTGTTCTTCGGGTCTTCGGCGTTGATGCGAAACTGCAACGCGAAACCACGGTGCTGGATATCTTCCTGCTTCACCGACAGCGGCAGGCCCGAGGCGATGCGGATCTGCTCGCGGACGATATCGATGCCGGTAATTTCTTCGGTGATGGTGTGTTCCACCTGCACCCGGGTGTTCATCTCCATGAAATACACTTCGCCCTCGGCGAGCAAAAACTCCACGGTGCCGGCGTTCTCGTAGCCCACGGCTTTGGCGGCGCGTACCGACAGGTCGCCGATGTAGGCGCGCTGTTCAGGGGTGAGTTGAGGGCTGGGGGCAATTTCGATGAGCTTTTGGTTGCGGCGCTGGATCGAGCAATCGCGCTCGAACAGGTGCACCACGTTGCCAAAGCTGTCACCGAGGATCTGCGCCTCAATGTGCTTGGGATTGACGATGCATTTTTCCAGAAACACGTGCGCCGAACCGAAAGCCTTGGTGGCCTCGGAGATCACGCGGGGGAAGGCTTGTTCGAGTTCTTCACGGCTGTTGCACCGACGAATGCCGCGCCCGCCGCCGCCGGACGTGGCCTTGAGCATCACCGGGTAACCAATGCGGTCGCCTTCGATAAGGGCTTCATGGATATCGGCGACATTGCCTTCGGTGCCCGGGGTAACCGGCACGCCGGCCTTGATCATGCTGCGGCGCGCTTCGGTCTTGTCACCCATGCGGCGGATAACTTCAGCCGAAGGGCCAATGAACTTGATGCCACGTTCGGCGCAGATGTCGGCCAGTTCGGCATTTTCCGACAGGAAGCCGTAGCCGGGGTGCAGCGCGTCGCAACCGGTCTCCACGGCCAGGTTCACCAGCTTGCGCGGATTGAGATAACCGGCCAGAGGATCGGCACCAATGCTGTGGGCTTCGTCGGCACGTTTGACGTGCAGCGCATGACGGTCGGCATCGGAAAACACCGCGACCGAGCGAATACCCATCTCGGCACAGGCACGCACGATGCGGACGGCAATTTCCCCACGGTTGGCGATCAGGATCTTTTTTATCACTTGGAAATTCCCTTGAGCCGATTGCTGCGTCATCGACCCGATGAAGCGGGGTCGGCGCGTGACCAAATGTTTCATGACAGTCGCGAGACACACACTAAGCCGCTGGAGGGATTAACAAAAATCAATAATTATTGGGCTGTGTATAAGCAAAGACTTATAGTCACTGCATCAGGGTTGGCCGGGGTGCTTTAAAAATGCGTAAGTCATTGATGCGACTGACATTGCGTCAGCTGCAAATCTTCAATGAGGTGTGTGATCTGCGGTCCTACAGCCGCGCAGCCGAGGAAATGTCCCTCACACAACCGGCCGTCAGCCTGCAAATTCGCCAGATTGAGGAGCTGATCGGTCAGCCGCTGTTCGATTATGTCGGCAAAAAGCTCTACATGACCGAGGCCGCCGAAGCGCTGCAGCGGGCCAGCCGCGATATTTTCGGGCGCCTGGAAAACCTCGACATGCAGCTGTCGGACATGCAGGGGTCGCTGCAGGGCCAACTGAAACTGGCGGTGGAGTCCAGCGCCAAGTATTTCGTGCCGCACCTGTTTGCCGCCTTCAAGCGCCAGCATCCGGAAGTGCAACTGCACCTCACGGTGGTCAACCGCGCGCAGGTCATTCGCAGGCTGTCGGACAACCGCGACGACCTGGTGATCATGTCCATGGTGCCTCAGGACATGGGCCTGGAATTCCTGCCCTTCCTCAACAACCCGATTGTGGCGGTGGCGCCACCGGATCATCCGTTGAGCCTCAAGGGCCCGCTGCGCCTGCAGGACCTGGAACCTTATACGCTGCTACTGCGCGAACCGGGCTCCGGCACCCGGATGGCCTGTGAGGAATACTTCAAGGAAAAACGCGTGCACTTCACCCAGACGGTGGAAGTGGCTTCGGCCGAGGCGCAACGCGAATGCGTGTGCGCCGGGCTCGGCGTGGCGCTGCTGACGCGCCATGCGGTCAACATGGAACTGGCCACCGGCGGGCTCAGGGAGCTGCCGGTGGAGGAACTGCCGCTGTACCGCAGTTGGTGCCTGGTGCAGGCCAAGGCCAAGCGCCTGTCACCGGTAGCCCATGCCTTCCTGGGCTTTATCCGCAGCGAGCGGTTGCAGATCAGCGCGCTGGCTGAGCGTTTCGCTGGGCGGCCGCGGGTGCCTGCCAATGCAGTTCCGGGTAGTCACTGATGCTCTGCAACAGTTGACGCTGGTCACAACGGTCTTCGATCGCGCGACGGAACGCCATGCGGCGCTGGTCTTCCTGCTGACGACGGGTTTTGACGGAGCTGCTGCTGTCTTCGTAGGGACGGGCCATTTCAAGTCTCCCAAAGCGAGTACGGGGGAGTTCAGGATGGGCTTGGGGGATGACACGACTGTGACAGCTCGGTGAAGATTCTAAAAACACTGGAGATCAAAATGTGGGAGGGGGCTTGCCCCCTCCCACATTTGGAATGGGTTTGAACTGAGGTCAGTCGTCCAGGGCTTTGACCGACTTGGGCGATAACCGCAGGCTGCGCAAGCTGCGCTTTACGCTCTTGAGGTGGTTGACCAGGCTCGGTCCGCGCGCCATGGCAACGCCCATGGCCAGTACGTCGATCACCACCAGGTGGGCGATACGCGAGGTCAGCGGCGTGTAGATTTCGGTGTCTTCGTGCACATCGATCGCCAGGTTGACCGTGGACAGTTCCGCCAATGGCGTCTGGCTCGGGCACAGGGTGATCAGCGAGGCGCCGCTTTCGCGCACCAGGTTGGCGGTGATCAGCAGGTCTTTGGAGCGGCCGGACTGGGAAATGCAGATGGCAACGTCGGTAGGCTTCAAGGTCACCGCCGACATCGCCTGCATGTGCGGGTCGCTGTAGGCAGCTGCGGTGAGCAGCAAGCGGAAGAACTTGTGCTGGGCGTCGGCCGCCACCGCACCCGAGGCGCCAAAACCGTAGAACTCCACGCGCTGGGCCTGGGACATGGCGGTCACGGCCTTTTGCAGCTCCACCGGGTCGAGCTTCTCGCGCACTTCCATCAGGGTATGCAGAGTGGTGTCAAAAATCTTAAGGCTGTAGTCGGCGACCGAATCGTCTTCGTGGATCGCAAACTGACCAAAACTCGCACCGGCGGCCAGGCTCTGGGCCAGCTTGAGTTTCAGGTCCTGGAACCCCGAGCAACCGATGGCGCGGCAGAAGCGCACGATGGTCGGCTCGCTGATGCCCACGCTGTGGGCCAGGTCGGCCATGGAACTGTGCATCACGGCCGCGGGGTCAAGCAGCACGTGATCGGCAACCTTGAGTTCCGATTTGCGTAACAGGTGGCGCGACTGGGCGATATGTTGCAGCAGATTCACAGGGCAGGACTCTTGTTATTGGCAGGCGCCAGGGATGTAGCAAGCTTGTAGTTATACTACAGGAATTGTCGTTTTGCCCGTTTGATCCTTCACTAAATCGCCCCCTTCCCCTGTGAATCTGAGGCCACACATCATGTAGCACCAGGGGCGGACCCGACGTCGTTAAGGAAAATCTGCATTCTCGCGTAACAATTGCGCGAACTGTTCAGCCGGGATCGGCCGGCTGATCAGGTAGCCCTGCACCTCGTCGCACTGTTGCGCGCGCAGGAAATCCAGTTGCTGCTGATCTTCCACGCCTTCGGCCACCACCTTGAGCGCCAGGCCGTGGGCCATGGCGATGATTGCGCGGGTGATGGCCGCGTCTTCGCGCCCCTGCCCCAGCCCACGAATAAAGGTCTGGTCGATCTTCACGTAGTCCACGGGGATGCGTTTGAGGTAGCTCAGGGACGAATAGCCGGTGCCAAAATCGTCGATGGCCAGCTTCACCCCCAGGTCGCGCAGTTGCTGGAAGGTGGCGATGATGTGCTCGACGCTGTCGAGCAACTGGCTTTCCGTCAGCTCCAGCTCCAGGTATTGCGGGTCCAGGCCGGTTTCTTCGAGTACCTGGCGCACCAGGCTGACCAGCTTGCCCTGGCGCAACTGATGCACCGACAGGTTCACCGACACCCGGATCGGCGCCAGCCCCTGGCGCTGCCACTCACAGGCTTGCCAGCAGGCCTGGCGCAGCACGAACTCGCCCAGCGGCACAATCAGGCCGGTCTCTTCGGCCAGGCCGATAAAATCCCCCGGCGGCACCATGCCCCACTGCGGATGCTCCCAGCGCACCAGCGCTTCGGCCGCATTGAGCGTGCCGCTGGCCAGGCACAGCTTGGGTTGGTAGAACACCGTGAGCTGACGCTCTTCGATGGCCTTGCGCAGGTGGTTTTCCAGCTGCAGACGCTCCAGGGTGCTGGCTTGCAGGCTGTCGGTGTAGAACTGGAAATTATTGCCGCCCAGGTGCTTGGCGTGTTGCATGGCCATGTTCGATTGGCTGACCAGCTCGGAAATTTCCCGCGCGTTATCCGGCAACAGGCTGACCCCCATTGAGGCGCTGACCACCAATTCATGCCCCTCAACCGTCACCGGCACGCGCAGCTTGGCCAACAATCGCGTGGCCACCCGGGCCAGGCTGGACAGGTTGCCGTAGGCGTCAAACAGCACGGCGAATTCGTCACCGGACAGGCGCGCGATGGTATCGGCCTCGGGCAAGGCATTGATCAGGCGCCGCGCCATCTTTTGCAACAACTGGTCGGCCACTTCATGGCCCAGGCTATCGTTGAGCAATTTGAAGCGGTCCAGGTTGATATGCAGCAACGCCAGGCTGCGGCCGCCCTGACGCACCCGCTGATGAGCCTCGCGCAGGCGCTCGCGAAACAGCGAGCGGTTGGCCAGCCCGGTCAATTCGTCGTAGTGAGTGAGGTAGCGCATGCGCTCCTCCGATTCACGCCTGGCGGAAAGATCGGCGAAGAAGCCCACGATATGGCTGACCTTGCCGCGAATATCGCGCACCACGTTCAGTTGCAGCCATTGCGGGTACAACTCGCCGTTCTTGCGCGTTTCCACCAGTTCACCTTGCCAGGTGCCATGGCTGAGCAGCGCCTGATGGATCAGCGGGAAGTGGCGTCGAGCGTCGCGGCTGCAGGGCAGCTCCACGACGTTGCGGCCGAGCATGTCGTCGATATCGAAGCCGGTGACCCGGCTGAAGGCCTGGTTGACAGCGATCAGCGCGTAATTCGGGTCAAGAATCACGATGCCTTCGCTGGCCGCCTCGAACACCGTCGAGGCCAGCCGCTGCTGCTCCTCCAAGACCTTGTCGGCGCTGATATCACGGCGCGTGCCGAGCATGCGGATCACGCGCCCGCTGGGTGAATGTTCCACCGCGCGGCCACGGTCTTCGATCCACACCCAGTGGCCATCGCCGTGGCGCACGCGGTATTGCACCTGATAGTCCTCGCTGCGGCCCTTGAGGTGATCCACCAGCGCACGCTTGAGCAGCGGCACATCCTCGGGGTGCAGGCGCGGCTTGAGATGGCTGAGCATGGCCGTGATGTACTCGGGTTCCAGGCCGAACAATTCCTTGAGGTGGGAGTGGTGGACTTCGTCGGTCTGCAGGTTCCAGTCCCACAGGCCCAGTTCGCTGGCTTGCAGGGCCATGGCCAGGCGCTCTTCGCTCTTATTCAGGGCGAGGCTGGCGGCATCCAGTTCCTGGCTGCGTTGCGCCACACGGTCCTGCAGGCCGATTTGCGCCTCGCGCAGGTCCTGTTCGACCTTGCGCCGCTGCTCGACTTCGCGCACCAGGTCCTGATTGAGCTGCTCGCTGCGCTGCTGGGCCTGTTGCAGGTGTTCGATCAAGGCCTGGTTCTGGAAGCGCCGCACCAGCCCGCGCTGGATCAGGCGGTTGACCTGCCAGGCGACCAGGCTGAGCGATGCCAGCAGAATCAGCCCGAGCACGGCCCAGCCACGTTGCTGCGCTGCGCCGTCCCAGAACAGATAGGCGATGGCCGGTACCAGACACGGCAAGGCAAACGACAGGAATGCCGACAGACTCACGGCGTAGGCCACACTGGCCGACAAGGTGGCCGCCCCGAGCAGGCCGAACACCCAGGCCTGCTGCATGAAGCTGTCTTTGGGCACCAGGGCGATGGCGGCGATGGCCAGGGTCAGGCCGCTGACCGCCGAGCCGAGCATGAACATGCGCCGCCATACCGGTTGCGCCTGCCGACTGGGCATCGCCGAATCAAACGCCGCCACCTGAATCACGCGCATCGCCACCAGCGCGAGCAACCAGACCATCCACAGGCTGTCGAGCAGGTATTGCCGGGGGTTCCACAGCAGCCAGGCACAGACCAGACCGTTCACCAACATCAATAAGGTCGGCAGCAGCGAGCCCTGATAAAGCAGGCGTGTGCGCTCGACCGCCATCTCGGTGGCGTAGTGCTTGCGGATAACCTGCGCGGGCGCGGCCGTGAGGCCAGACAGGTCAGTGCTGAGGGTCATAGGCGATGTTCTTATAATGGTGAGCCCGAACGTTCGCGGAGCATACACAAGCAAGTGCCCGGGCCAAACCGCCCTGTGCGATAAAAATCACCTGTCAAAGGCACGCAAAGCTGGGTCCAGAGGCCTTCAGCGAGACGCAGCGCGGGCTGTGGCCATGACTTACCGGTCATCCCATGCGAAAGAATGTTTACCGGAGCACAGCGCGCCGCAGGTTTTCCGTCGACCGAGCGGCATTGGGATTTGCCCGACTCCCCCCGGCACCCTAGAATGCGTCGATGCGCGATGATCTCTCCCTTCTGCTGAACTCCCTCAACGATGCCCAACGCCAGGCCGTAGCCGCCCCCGTTGGCCGTCAGTTGGTCCTGGCCGGTGCTGGCTCCGGTAAAACCCGAGTGCTGGTGCACCGTATCGCCTGGTTGATCCAGGTCGAGAACGCGTCGCCGCACTCCATCCTGTCGGTGACTTTCACCAACAAGGCGGCTGCCGAGATGCGCCACCGCATCGAGCAGTTGATGGGCATCAGCCCGGCCGGCATGTGGGTGGGCACCTTCCACGGTTTGGCGCACCGCCTGTTGCGCGCGCACTGGCAGGAAGCGGGCCTGAGCCAGACCTTCCAGATTCTCGACAGCGACGACCAGCAACGCCTGGTCAAGCGAGTAATGCGGGAACTGGGCCTGGACGAACAGCGCTGGCCCGCGCGCCAGGCGCAGTGGTTTATCAACGGCCAGAAAGACGAAGGCCTGCGCCCGCAGCATATTCAAGCCAGCGGCGATCTGTTCCTGGCCACCATGCGCAGCGTTTATGAAGCCTACGAGGCCGCCTGCCTGCGTGCCGGCGTGATCGACTTCTCCGAATTGCTGTTGCGCGCCCTCGACCTGTGGCGCGACAACCCGGGCCTGCTGGCGCATTACCAGAAACGCTTTCGCCACATTCTGGTGGATGAGTTCCAGGACACCAACGCCGTGCAGTACGCCTGGTTGCGCCTGCTGGCCAAGGGCGGTGACAGCCTGATGGTAGTGGGCGACGACGATCAGTCGATCTATGGCTGGCGCGGCGCGAAAATCGAGAACATCTACCAGTATTCCGATGACTTCCCGGACGCGGCCACCATCCGCCTGGAGCAGAACTACCGCTCCACCGCCGGTATCCTCAAAGCCGCCAATGCCTTGATCGCCAACAACACCGGGCGCCTGGGCAAAGAGCTGTGGACAGACGGCGGCGAAGGCGAAGCGATCAACCTGTACGCCGCGTTCAACGAGCACGATGAAGCGCGCTACGTGGTGGAAACCATCGAAAGCGCGCTGAAAACCGGCCTGGCGCGCAGCGACATCGCCATTCTCTATCGCTCCAACGCCCAGTCGCGGGTGCTGGAAGAAGCCTTGCTGCGCGAACGCATCCCGTACCGCATCTATGGCGGCCAGCGCTTCTTCGAGCGCGCGGAAATCAAGAACGCCATGGCCTACCTGCGTCTGCTGGAAGGCCGTGGCAACGATGCGGCGCTGGAGCGGGTGATCAATATCCCGACGCGTGGCATCGGTGAAAAAACCGTTGAAGCGATCCGCGACCATGCGCGCCACGCCGATGTATCGATGTGGGAAGCCATGCGCTTGCTGATCGCCAATAAAGGCCTGACCGGCCGTGCGGCCGGGGCATTGGGCGGGTTTGTCGAGCTGATCGAGACCCTCGCCGCCAAGTGCATGGAAATGCCCCTGCACCTGATGACCCAGACCGTGATCGAACAGTCCGGGCTGATCGCCTATCACGAAGCGGAAAAAGGCGAGAAAGGCCAGGCCCGGGTAGAAAACCTTGAGGAACTGGTCAGCGCCGCGCGGGCGTTCGAAAATGCCGAGACCGAAGAAGACCTTACACCGCTCGCCGCGTTCCTCGGCCATGCCTCATTGGAGGCCGGCGACACGCAGGCCGACGAGCATGAAGACAGCGTCCAGCTGATGACCTTGCACAGCGCCAAGGGTCTGGAGTTTCCGTATGTGTTCCTGGTGGGCATGGAAGAGGGTCTGTTCCCGCACAAGATGAGCCTGGAAGAGCCGGGCCGCCTTGAGGAGGAGCGCCGTCTGGCCTATGTGGGCATCACCCGGGCGATGCAGAACCTGGTGATGACCTACGCCGAGACCCGGCGCCTGTATGGCAGCGAGACCTACAACAAGGTGTCGCGCTTCGTACGTGAAGTGCCGAAGGGGCTGATTCAGGAAGTGCGCCTGTCCAACAGCGTCAGCCGCCCGTTCGGCGGTGGCCAGCAACAGAACAGCAGCACCCTGTTTGCAGGGTCCGAGATTCCCGAAACCCAGTTCAGTCTGGGCCAGCAGGTGCGGCATTCGATTTTCGGCGAAGGGGTGATCCTCAACTTCGAAGGCGCCGGCGCCCAGGCTCGGGTGCAGGTGAACTTCGCCGAAGGCAGCAAGTGGCTGATGATGGGTTATGCCAAGCTCGAGGCGGTCTGACACATTTGCCTACATGAAGGCTGTTGGTCCGCCCTTGTTTTTATCGAGCGCGGGCCAATATCTGTAATTAGTCCTACAGACCCTTCGGAATAGGTCCTACGCAAAAGCCCGAAACACTCTGCCGCTAGCCACTGCCACAACACCTGTGCAACATGGCGCGCGTGCAATCCACAAATGGGAATTCCCTTTATGAAACGTTTTCTTAGCATCGCCATGGCGTTGTGCATCGGTTTGACGATGAGCATCGACGCCAACGCCAAACGCTTCGGTGGCGGCAAAAGCATGGGCTCGGCACCGACTCACCAAACCAGCCAAATGGCTCCTTCCGCGGGTGCCGGCGGTGCTGCAGCTACCGCAGGTGCAGCCGGTGCTGCTGGCGCTGCTGCCAAAGCCGGCGGTGCGTCGCGCTGGCTCGGCCCTCTGGCCGGCATCGCAGCCGGTGGCCTGCTGGCCTCCATGTTCATGGGCGGCGGCTTCCAGGGCATGCAGATTTTCGACATCCTGATCCTGGCGGTCATCGCCTTTGTGATCTTCCGCTTCATCGCCGCCCGTCGCCGCAAGCAGCAGGAGCATATGGCCCCGGCCGGCGCGCCGATGCAGCGTGAAGTCTTCGAGCAGAAGCCTGCGGCAATGGGTTCGATCTTCGGTGGTTCGGCAGCACAGGCTCCCGCTCGTCCGGTGATCAATGCACCGGCCTGGTTCAACGAGGAGCGTTTCGTCGAAGCGGCCCGCAGCCACTTCCAGTCCCTGCAGCAGCACTGGGACGCCAACGAAATGGACAAGATCGCCGAGTTCGTGACCCCGCAACTGCTGGAGTTCCTCAAGCGCGAACGTGCCGAGATTGGCGATGCGTTCCAGTCGACCTACATCGACGACCTGCGCGTCCAGCTGGACGGTGTGGATGATCGCGCCGACAAGACCATCGCCACCCTGACCTTCAGCGGTGTGTCGAAGACCTCGCGCTTCGACCAGGGCGAAGCGTTCAGCGAAAGCTGGAACATGGAACGTCCACAGGGCGAGAACCAGCCATGGCTGGTCGCCGGTATCCGCCAGAACAGCTGATACCCGCACGCTTGAGCATGCGGTAATAAAAAACCCCGGACTTGTCCGGGGTTTTCTATTTCACGGTTGCACTTATAGCGAGCTACTGTATAAAACGCCCCTATTAACCGCGCCATCTAGCAAGAGGATCCCGGCCGTGGAAGAAATCATCGAACAATTGCGTGAAGCCAACGAGCCCGTACCGGTTCCTCTGGAACTGCCTGACGAAGACCAACTGGTGGAAATCGAGGAACAACTGTTCATCGACATCCCGTTCGTCTTCCGCGAATTCCTGCTCACCGTCAGCGACGTGGTGTACGGCAGCCTGGAGCCGGTGACCGTCACCGACCCCCAATCGCACACCTACCTGCCGGAAGTGGCGGCCAACGCCTGGGATGCCGGCGTGGACCGCAGCCTGATCCCGATCTGTCAGGACGGCGACGACTATTACTGCGTCGAGGAAGACGGCACTGTGGTGCTGTGGTCCGCTGAAGAAGAACTGGTCCAGGAAGAAACCTGGGAATCGGTGTGGCACTGGGCGCGGGACGTCTGGCTGGAAAGCTGATCGCGACTGCATGGGCACAGCCAAGCCGATTCAAATGTGGGAGGGGGCCTGCTCCCGATAGCGGTGGATCAGTCAACACCCTCAGTGACTGACACACTGACATCGGGAGCAAGCCCCCTCCCACATTGGATACTCAGCGCATCCTCAGTGCTCCGACGTATCCTTATGGTTATCCAGCGTCTCCAGCAACGCCACCTGCATCCGCGTATGCACGCGGATGAACCAGCGCCAGAGCACCGCTGCCACCGCCGCCGTCACCACGGCAATCAACACCAGCAACTTATTGGTCGGCAAAATGCTGGCTGACAAAGCTGCCAGCAGCACGAAAATCACCAACAGCGACAGAATCGGAATCAGCTCCGCGATCACCCGTCGCACACGCTGGGTATGCCGCCCGGCCATCTCCGGCTTCACGCTCATCTCGGCCAGCAACATCGACAGTGCCTTGAGCTTGCGGTACGCCGCAATCAGAAACGGCAGCGACAGCAGCAACGCCCCACCCCAGATCAAAGCCTTCTGCCAGCTTGGATCGCTGATCCAGCCTTCCAGATAACCCCCGATGCGCGCCGCAAAAAAACTGCCGGTGAAAAAAATCGCAATCACCAGCGCCAGGTTCACCCCCACCTGCAGGATGATCTTGCGGATCATCGACGCCAGCATCGCGCCCTCGCCTTGCGGCTGGATACTGCGCAACCACTCGCCGTACAGGCCAAACACCCGGCTCAAGCGCGTGGGCATTACGGCGGCAATCTTCAGTGACAGCGGGTCGGCACTGCGAATCAGGTAGGGCGTGAGCAAGGTGGTGATCACCGAGACGGCCACCGCCACCGGGTAAAGAAAGTCGCTGGTTACCTGCAACGTCATCCCCAGCGCGGCGATGATGAAGGAAAACTCACCAATCTGTGACAGCCCCATGCCCACGCGCAGTGAGGTGCGGCCGTCATTGCCGG
Organism: Pseudomonas sp. PvP025; assembly: GCF_017832155.1. Lineage (NCBI taxonomy): Bacteria > Pseudomonadati > Pseudomonadota > Gammaproteobacteria > Pseudomonadales > Pseudomonadaceae > Pseudomonas > Pseudomonas sp. PvP025. The sequence goes on from NZ_JAFIBJ010000001.1 coordinate 3,951,692, forward strand.
CAATAAACGCCCCGAGGCCGCAGGACAACATCTTCCCCAGCACCACCGCCACGGTGATCACCGCGATCGGCCAGGCGTATTGGAGCAGGATCTGCGGGTCGATCATCAAGCCGATCGCTACGAAGAAGATAGCGCTGAACATGTCGCGAACCGGCTCGATCAGGCGCTCGATCTTAATCAACTGGCGGGACTCGGCCATGATCGCGCCAATCAGGAACGCCCCCAGCACCATGCTGTATTCCAGCTTGACCACCAGCAGGCAGAAGCCGAAACACAGGCCCAACACGGTGATCAGCAGCATTTCGTTACTTTCGAACCTCGCCACATAGGCCAGCAAGCGCGGCACCAGCAGAATGCCGATCACCAGCGCCACAATCATGAACAGCGAGAGCTTGCCGACCGTGGAAAACACCTCGCCGGAGCTGACCGTGCCACTGACGGCGATGCTCGACAGCAAGGCGATGATGCCGATACCCAGGATGTCCTCGACGATCAACACGCCGAAAATCAGCTGGGCAAAGCGCTGGTTCTTCATCTTCAGGTCATTGAGCGCCTTGACGATGATGGTGGTCGAGGAAATGGCCAGGATTGCCCCGAGGAACAGCGAGTCCATGGTGTTCCAGTCGAACCACTGACCGATCTCGTAGCCGATCCAGATCATCAGGATGATTTCGAGGAACGCCGCGATAAACGCCGTGGCGCCCACCTTGAACAACTTGCGCAGGCTGAATTCCAGGCCCAGGCAGAACATCAGGAAGATCACCCCCAGCTCGGCGAGGGTCTTGATGGTGTCTTCGTCATGAATCAGACCGAACGGCGGGGTGTGCGGGCCGATGATGAAGCCGGCGACGATGTAACCGAGTACCACCGGCTGCTTGAGTCGGTGAAACAGGATGGTGACCACCCCTGCCACCAGCATGATCACGGCCAGGTCCTGAATAAAGCTGATGGCGTGCATGGCGAGGGGCTCCTTGAGGGTACTGGCGCTTTTCCCACTTCCGCTCGCGCCGCTGAGCAGTCGCCAAGAGCGGAAGGAAAAGTCTACCTTGAACGTAAGAAATGCCCTGAGATGGGCGTTTGAAGGTTAACACCGCGACTTCCAGTGAAAAGCCGGTGCAATATATGGAAACAATCGCTGCGGGGCGTGACGGCAAGCCGCCCGTCGGCGTCCCGTTACCGATAGCGCTGCAAATGATTCCAGCACCCGCAGAGGTGCCTCCCCAACCAATGCCTACAACCGTGAGTGTGCTATGGAACCCGGAAACGCCCAACTGTCGATGACGGTATTGATGACCCCAGACATGGCCAACTTCTCAGGCAATGTCCACGGCGGCACATTGCTCAAGTACCTCGACGAAGTGGCCTACGCTTGTGCCAGCCGTTATGCCGGCCGTTATGTAGTCACCTTGTCGGTCGACCAGGTGATTTTTCGCGAACCGATTCATGTCGGCGAACTGGTGACCTTCCTCGCGTCAGTCAACTACACCGGCAATACCTCGATGGAAGTGGGCATCAAGGTGGTGACCGAGAACATCCGCGAACGCTCGGTGCGCCACACCAACAGTTGCTTCTTCACCATGGTGGCAGTGGACGACCAGCGCAAACCCGCCCCGGTACCGCCGCTTCAACCGCAGAACAGCGAAGACAAGCGCCGCTTCGTGCAGGCCCAGCAGCGCCGGCAGATTCGCCAGGAGTTGGAAAAGCGCTATCAGGAAATCAAAGGCTGACAGGCTCACCGAATCAAAATATGGAAGGGGACTTGCCCCCTCCCACATTTTTCTGCGTGCTTATAGACCGATCGGCGTGGCCTCAAACCGCACGCGCGGGTGGGCGATTCGATCCTGGGCCCGCACCAGCTCCAACTCGTAACTGGCGCAGGCCTGGGTTTCCAGCAGCACTTCATGCACCGCCGCAGCGGTGAATTCGAACGCCGCCAGCAAGCTGTCGCCCAGCAGCACCCGCGCCAGGAACAGCCCCGAGGTCAGGTCGCCCACGCCCACCGGTTGGCGCGGGAATGCCAGCAGCGGCCGACGCAAGTGCCAGCTGCCGTCGGCGGTCACCAGCAGCATCTCGAAGCCGTCCGGCAACTTGCCCGGGTAATCGAGGTGCTTGACCAACACCGCCTTTGGCCCGCGCGCCAGCAAGGCCTTGGCCATCGCCAGGCAATCGAACAATGACTGCGGCTTGCGTCCGGCAAAGCTGTCCAGCTCGAGCTGGTTGGGGCAGAGAAAATCGGCCATGGCGGCAGCTTCATCCAGCAAGAAATCACTGACCTCCTGAGGCACGACGCAGCCTTTCTCCGCATGGCCCATCACCGGGTCGCACAGGTACAGGGCTTTGGGGTTGATCGCCTTGATACGCGCCACGCCGGTGAGAATCGCGCGGCCCTGAGCGGCGCTGCCCAGGTAGCCAGAAAGAATGGCGTCGCAGTTGCCCAGTTCGCCAATCGCCGCAATGCCTTCCACCAGCGCCGGAATCTGCTGCGGCGCCAGCACCTCGCCGGCCCACTGACCATACTGGGTGTGGTTGGAGAACTGCACCGTGTTGAGCGGCCAGACATTCACCCCGACCCGCTGCATGGGGAATACGGCGGCGCTGTTTCCGGCGTGGCCAAAGACCACATGAGACTGGATCGCAAGCAGATGGGGTGTACGTTTCATGCAGGAAATGTCCATAAAGCCGTTGAAATTCCGGCCGCGCAGTATGCGACTAAACGCAGCCTGTACGACAGACCGGCGACACAGTTAAGCTGCTCTCACTTTGTTGGAGTTCATCGCATGCTGACCCTGGGAAACATCTTCGTGTTGATGCTGCTGGCGACCGGCGCCGCCTGGGTCTGGCACAACCACGGCTTGCGCGAGCGTGCGCTGGCGCGGGTCAAGCAACATTGCGCCCGGCTCGACATTGAACTGCTCGATGGCGCGGTGGCGCTCAAGCGCATCGGTTTTGTGAAGGACGCCAACGGTCGACGGCGTCTGGCGCGGATCTACAATTTTGAATTTACCGTGACCGGCGAAACCCGCCACGCCGGTGTCATCACGCAGTTCGGCGCTCACAGCGCGCAAATCGAGCTGGCGCCCTACCCGTTCGAAGCCAAAGAGCCATTGCCCAGTGCCGAGGTGATCGAGCTGAGCCAATGGCGCCAGGATCATCCGGCCAAGAACCGTCAATAACGGCAGGTGGCAAGTGCAGTCTGCAACGCGGCGACTGCCTGTGGTTCGCTGAAGATCAATTCGATACGCGAGTCCCGCCGCCATTCGCTGGTCTGCCAGACGAGCACGCTGTTATCCACAGCGTTGGCCGAGACCCAGCCTTGGGTGCTGTGGATAACCAGCTTGGCGCGGCGCCAATCCAAACCTGACAGCCAGTGCTGCAGGCGCTCAACGTCAAAACGCTGGCTCGGATGCCAGCGCCAACCGATGCTCCAGCCGCCCTCCTGACCCTGGCTCAAGCAGATGGGCAGTGCGGGATCGCTCCAGATCGCCGGCAGTTGCGCCAACCCCTTGGGCACTTCGACGTTATGCACAGCCGCTTCGGCCTGCGTGTTCAAACCGGGCAGATACTCAATCGGCAGTTGCGCCTGGCGCGTCCAATACACTTCACAATCGGGTAACTGCCGTTCGATGGCCTGGCGCTGTTCGGTTTCCAGCCCCTCATCCTTGTTCAACACCAACAGACCCGCGCTGGCCAATGCCTCCTGCTGCGCAGGCGGCAGGGGTTTGCCCGACGCCAGCGCCTGGGCATCCAGCACCAGCACACAAGGCTGAACCGCCAGCACGTCCTGCCACGGCGTCTCGCGCAGTTGTTTGAGCAACTGCGCCGGGTGGCCAAGGCCCGAGGGCTCGATAAACAACCGGTCCGGCCTGGCCTTGCGCAACAGGCGGCCAAGGCCTACCTGAAACGGCGCACCATTGACGCAACACAGGCAGCCGCCCGCCACTTCGCCCAAGGCGATACCGTCGTCGTCCTGGGTGAGCAAGGCAGCGTCCAGGCCGATCTGCCCGAACTCGTTGATCAGCACCGCCCAACGCTCATTGGCCGGACGCTGGGCGAGCAGCTGCTTGATCAGGCTGGTCTTGCCGGCGCCCAGGGGGCCGGCGATCACGTGGGTAGGAATGTTCTGCAGCATCGTGGGCATCGTTCAGGCCGTGTAGAGCGCTTGATCCTACGCGGTTATGCCAGCCAATCCAGCGTCAGGATCAATCGGCGCTCGCCGGCTTTGAGGGCGGGCGAGCGATGAATCAGACCGTGCGCTTCGTTGCCATGCCATTGGGTGCCTTTGAGCAGGGCCACTTCGCCGCACTGGACCTGTTCGATGCGCTCGCTGGGTTCGGCCTCCGGCTGGCCGAGTGCGCGCCGGTCCATCACGCCCTCGCGCACCCATTGGCTGCCGATACCGGCGTAGGTGGTGATCAGCCGCACCGGCACATGGTCCACGTGAAAGCGCGGGCACATGGCTTTGTCCAGCAGCCGCAGGCGCACGCCGATACGTTTGGCCCCGAGCAGGCAGGCAAACGCGCTGACCAGCCATGACACATCGGCGATGAAGCCCTCATAGCCTTCAAGATCGCTGCAACTGGACGCCAAACCCTGCAAATTCGGCATCGCGTCTTCATCATTGAGTTCGATGACCATGGCGTCGGCCAGCGGCTCATCGAGCGCCACCAGCAACTGGCCGAATTCAGCAATATGCAGCGGCAGCTGACGCTGCCACAGCGCCAGGTTCACGCCGTCTTCGAGGATGTCGGACAGCGCCAGCGGGGTTTCTCCGCGCGTCTGGCGCACTACGGGACGCAGTTGGATGATCGGCGCAAGCATCAGGCGGCCTCTTCATACCAGGGGCCAAATGGATCGGCCAACACGCGCCATCCTTCGACGCCCAGGGCCATTTCTTCGTCGGTGAGCAAACAGGCATCCAGCTCGGCACGCATCAGTGCGAAATCGATGTTCTGCCCAATGAACACCAGCTCCTGACGGCAGTCGCCGGTGCTCAGCTGCCAGTTGCCCATGATCGCTGCGACGCTTTCCTTGTCCTCGGGCCACTGGCTTTTCGGCACGAAGCGCCACCAGCGTCCGGCAAAACCGTGACGCATCAAGCCACCGGCCTGGGACCAACTGCCCGCATCCTGATGCTTGCTGGCCAACCAGAAAAAACCCTTGGAGCGCAGCAGCTTGCCGTTGACCCAGGGACGGTCGATAAAGTCGAAAAAGCGCTGCGGGTGAAACGGGCGACGCGCGCGGTAAGCGGTGGACGCGATGCCGTACTCTTCGGTTTCCGGCACATGCTCGCCGCGCAACTCCTGCAGCCAGCCTGGGGCCTGGGCTGCGCGTTCGAAGTCAAAGCGGCCGGTGTTGAGGATCTTGTTCAGCGGCACGTCGCCCATGACCATCGGGATGATTTCGGCCTGGGCGTTCAGACGTTCGAGGATGGCCATCAGCTCTTCGCGTTCGTGGCTGCTGATCAGGTCAATCTTGCTGATCAGGATGACGTCGGCGAATTCGATCTGTTCGATCAACAGGTCGGTGATGGAGCGCTCGTCGTCTTCGCCCAGGGTTTCGCCGCGTGAGGCCAGGCTTTCAGCCGCCTGGTAATCGAGCAGGAAGTTCATGCCATCAACCACGGTGACCATGGTGTCCAGCCGCGCGATATCCGCCAGGCTTTGGTCGTTTTCATCGCGAAAAGTGAAGGTTTCGGCCACCGGCAGCGGTTCGGAAATGCCGGTGGACTCGATCAGCAGGTAATCGAACCGGCCCTCTTTGGCGAGCTTGGTGACTTCTTCGAGCAGGTCTTCACGCAAGGTGCAGCAGATGCAGCCATTGCTCATCTCCACCAGCTTTTCTTCGGAACGGTTGAGAGTGACGTCGCGCTGCACTTCGCTGCCGTCGATGTTGATTTCACTCATGTCGTTGACGATCACCGCCACCCGCAGGTTTTCGCGGTTGCGCAGGACATGGTTGAGCAGCGTGCTTTTACCGGCGCCGAGAAAGCCGGACAACACAGTCACGGGGAGACGATTGGGCATCAGGTTTTCCTCATCAGGGTTGGCCGGTCAAACAGCCCGTTTATGGCGTTCGCGCAGCTCTTCACGTTCTTTGGCTTCGATACACAGGGTGGCGGTGGGGCGCAGCAGCAAGCGTTGCAGGCCGATCGGTTCACCGGTTTCCCGGCACCAGCCGTATTCGCCACGCGCCAGCAACTCGAGGGCGTCGTCGATCTTGTCCAGCAGCTTCTTTTCCCGCTCCAGCAGGCGCAGTTGCCATTGGCGCTGTTCTTCGGCACTGCCCACATCGGCGGGGTCGCTGTTGGTTTCCTGCTCGCGCAGCACCAAAAATTCGGCTTCGATGCGCACTTGCAACGCCTTGCGTTGGGCCATCAACAACGCACGGAAGAAGCTTTGCTGGGCTTCATTCATGTAATCGTCAGGCGATTGGGCCAGGAGTTCTTGTTCAGTCATGGGCAGCGGTTCACGCGTGGGGCTGGCTTTTAATGTTATAGTATAACAACACAAATAAGCCAATCCCCTTGTCTGCGGCGACGAAGGGCGCAATGCTTGCCCACTGTTCACTCCTGAGAAACCTTATGAAATACCTGGTGTGCGCCCTGTTATTGGCAACGGCAGGACCGGCCTGTGCCGAGGTTCCGAACCTGCTGGCCAACTGCACGCGCAGCGCCACCCTGCTGGCCTGCGTCGATCCGCTGGGCAATGCCTACAGCGTGGCCACGGTGGGCAGCACCACGTATCTGCGCGGGTTCGAGGTGATCGGCAAACGTTACTGGGCACAGACCAACAGCCGTTACGGGCAACTGACGTTCTTTACCGGGCTGGCCTCCGATGGCGAGGCGTGGGTGGGCTACACGCGGCGCGTGGGCTGGACGACGATCAACCGGTTTTCCAGTTCAGGTGGGGCCAGCGCTAAATTCACCTGCAGCCGGATAACCGGCTGCTAGACCTGGCCGTTCTTCTGTTCCTGGGCCCACGCCATGTAGCTGTTCATGGGCGGGTTCTTCTGGAAATATTTTTTCAGGCCCTCGAACAACCCATCCGCCACCGCCTGTTGATGACGCGCCGTGACCAGCCGCGCACTGTCCCGTGCGTTGGAGATGAACCCGGTTTCCACCAGGATCGATGGCACGTCAGGTGACTTGAGCACCGCAAACCCTGCCTGTTCCACGCGCTTTTGATGCAGGCTGGTAATACCCTCCAGGCTGCCCAGGATCGAGTGGCCCAGTTGCAGGCTGGACGCGATGGTGGCGTTCATCGACATGTCGAGAATCACCCCGGCCAGCATCGGGTCCTTGTCCTTGAGGTTCAGCAGGCTGGTGGCGCCCAGCAGGTCGGCACCGTTTTCCCGCTGCGCCATGAACCGCGCGGTGGCGGACGTGGCGCCGCCTTCGGACAACGCATACACCGAGGCGCCCGACGCGGTGATACGCGGCGCCGCATCCGCATGCACCGAGATAAACATGTCGGCATTGTGTTTGTGCGCAATCTCCACGCGCTTGCGCAGGGGCACGAAGAAGTCGTCGTTGCGCACCAGCTTCACGTCAAAGCCCTTCTCGCGCTTCAAGCGTTTGGCCAGCAGTTGGGCAATCGACAACACCACGTCTTTTTCGCGCTGGCCCTTGGAGCCCACGGCGCCCGGGTCCTTGCCGCCATGGCCGGGGTCGACCACCACAATGATGTCGCGCCGGGGGTGGGTTTTATCCACAGGCGCCACCCACGGCGCGGGTTCGGCGGCGATCTGCCGCGGTGCATGGGTAATGCCGCTGAGGTCCAGCACCAGGCGATGGCCCTGGCCGTCCTGAGGCGGTAACAGGAAGCTGTTGAGCTGCATCGGTGAGGCCAGGTCCAACACGATCCGTGTGTCGTTGGTGCCGAAGTGCCCCGAGCGAATCGAGGTAATCCCGCTGTTCTTCAGCATCAGCTGAGAGAAATCACCCGTCAGACCGGCGCCGCTCAAGTCGATGATCACGCGCTCCGGGGCAGTCAGGGAAAAGGTCTTGTATTGCACCGGCCCGCTGAGATCGAACACCAGCCGCAGCTTGTCTGCCGAGCGCCACAAGCGGGCGTTGCGAATCTGCGTAGCGTGGGCCGCGAACGGCAGGGTAAATAACGGGCTGACCAGGAGCAGGTTGAGGAGCTGACGTCTGTGCATGACCTATACCGCAAATAAAGGAGCGTCCCTGCTCGACATGACTGAGCAAAACCTGGAGCAGAAAATTAATCGTCGACTTTGTCGTTATACTATAACATGTCTAAATATTTCCAACGACGGACCTGCTCATGAATGCGCTGACTCTGCCGGATATCGCCGCGCAGGCTTCACGCCAGGCTATGCCACTGGACTGGGTGGGCATGTGCGGCATCGCCCTGCCCATCCTGTTCGACGGCCAACGTCTGCCTGCCACCGCCGACGCCGGCGTGAGCCTGGATGACGGCGGCGCCCGTGGCATTCACATGTCACGCCTGTACCTGGCGCTGGAGATGCTCGACCAGCAAACCCTCACGCCTGCACTTCTGCGCAATGTACTGCAGCGCTTTCTCGACAGTCATGAAGATTTATCTAAGAACGCCTACCTGCGCATCCACACCGATTTGCTGCTCAAACGCCCGGCCTTGGTCAGCCCTCTGGCAGGCTGGAAACGCTATCCGGTGAGCATCGAAGCGCGTCTGGAAAATCAGATGTTCCACGTGGAACTAAAAATTGACGTGAGTTACTCCTCAACCTGCCCTTGCTCCGCTGCCCTCGCCAGGCAGTTGATTCAACGGCAGTTTCTCGATGACTTCGGTGACAAGCCGCTGCAGCACGAAGCCGTAATGACCTGGCTCGGCAGCGCCAATGGCATCGTTGCCACGCCCCACAGCCAACGCAGCAGTGCGCAACTGCATGTCGAACTGCAAGGCGAGCACCTGCCATTGGTCGACCTGATCAACGGCGCCGAAGCCGCCCTTGGCACCGCCGTACAAACCGCCGTAAAGCGTGCAGACGAACAAGCCTTCGCCCTGGCCAATGGGCAGAACCTGATGTTCTGCGAAGACGCCGCCCGCCGCCTGAACCTCGCCTTGAAACGCTCGGACGCCGTCAAAGCCTTCCACCTCAAAGTGATCCACGCCGAAAGCCTGCACGCGCACGATGCCGTGGCCGAAAGCCGCTGGACGAGAAACCCTGCATGATCACCTGCACTGCCCTGCGCTGGGGCGCCCCCGGCCAACCCCTCACACCCGCCATCGATTTCACCCTGGAAAAAGGCAGCCTCACCGGCGTCGTAGGCCCCAATGGCTGCGGCAAGAGCAGCCTGCTCAAAGTCATCGCCGGCTTGCAGAAACCGCTGGCCGGGAAAGTCGTCGTGGAAGTGCCACGCCGTGGCGGCCTGGCGTTCCTGCCCCAGCAGCAACAGCTCGACCGCCAGTTCCCGATCAACCTGCAGGAACTGGTCGCCGCCGGTTTCTGGGGCGCGCGGCTTTCTGCTGCGCAGCGCAGCGAACGCCTGCAAGCGGTGCTCGAAGACTGGTGCCTCAGCGGCCTGGAGCTGCGCCCGTTGATGGCGTTGTCCGGCGGCCAATTGCAACGTGCCCTGCTTGCCCGCATGAGCCTGGCCGACTCGCCCGTGCTGCTGCTCGACGAGCCCCACGCCGCCCTCGACGAAGCAGGCCAGGCGCTGTGCTGGAATCACATTCACGCCTGGCATGCCGAAGGTCGCACGGTGGTGGTCGTTTGCCACGACCTGGCCTCGGTGCGTCATCACACCCAGAAGGTGCTGCAGATCAAAAGCAACGGCTGCGTGTTCGGCTCGAGCAAAGAGCTGATTCGCGCGCAACCTCAAATGCAGGTGGCCTGATGCATTTTGCCGCTCACCTGTGGATGCCGTTTCTCGATTTTGTGTTCATGCGTCGCGCCCTCATCGGCGGCCTGGTACTGGCCTGCAGCACTGCGCCGCTGGGGGTGTTCCTGATCCTGCGGCGTATGAGCCTGATCGGTGACGCCGTCGCCCACGGCATCCTGCCCGGCGCGGCACTGGGCTTCTGGTTCGCCGGGCTGAGCCTGCCCGCGCTGACCATCGGCGGTCTCGGCGCCGGCCTGAGCATGGCCGGCCTGTCGGCGTGGATCACCCGTCGCACGGGCCTGCGCGAAGACGCCAGCCTGGCCGCCATCTACCCCATCTCCCTCGCCGCCGGCGTGCTGATCCTCGGCATCGCCGGCAAACGCCTGGACCTGCTGCACCTGCTGTTCGGCTCCGCCCTGGCGGTGGACGAAACCACCCTCACCGGCATGCTCTGGGTTTCCAGCTTCAGCCTGCTCGCCATGGCACTGATCTACAAACCGCTGCTGCTGGACACGCTGGATCCGCTGTTCCTGCAAACCGTCAGCCGCCTGGGGCCACTGGCCCACGGCTTATTCCTGACCCTGGTGGTGCTGAACCTGGTGATCGGCTTCCAGGCCATCGGCGCATTGATGGTGGTAGGCCTGATGATGCTGCCGGCCATCGCCTCACGTTTCTGGAGCCGGCGCCTGCCGGTGTTGATCGCAATATCGGCGGTGCTGGGATGCCTGTCGGTATGGCTTGGCTTGTTGCTGTCGTTTTACTACTCGCTGCCCAGCGGCCCGGCCATCGTGCTGGTGGCTGGCGGCGGGTATCTGCTGTCCGTGGTCTTTGGTCCGGTGCACGGCCTGCTGCGCCGCCCGCCCTTGCTTACATCCCAATGAGGTGTTTCCCGATGCGCGCTCTACTCGTGCTGTTCAGCCTGCTGCTGCCGCTGTCGATGGCCCATGCCGCCGACAAACTCCAGGTGGTCACCAGCTTCAGTATTCTCGATGACATCACCCACCAGATCGGTGGCGAACACATCCAGATCAGCAACATGGTCGGCCCCGACGCCGACGCCCACACCTACGAACCCACGCCGGATGATGCCAAAGCGCTGCTCAAGGCCAAACTGATCATCAAGAACGGCCTGGGCTTCGAGCCGTGGCTGGACCGCCTGATCACCAGCACCGAAACCAAGGCCACGGTGGTCACTGCCAGCAAAGGCGTGATTTCCCACACCATGGACGAAGACGGCGAAACCATTCCCGACCCGCACGCCTGGCACAACCTGGCCAATGCCGAAATCTACGTGAACAACATCACCAAGGCCCTGATCGCTGCCGACCCGGCCAACCAGGCCGACTACCAGCGCAACAGCCAGGCCTACCTGAAAGAAATCTACCGCCTGCTGGCTGAAGCCAAGGCCAAGTTCGGCGCACTGCCAGCGGGTAACCGCCGCATCGTCACCTCCCATGACGCCTTTGGTTACTTGGGCCAGGCCTACGGTATTCAGTTCCTCGCGCCCCAGGGCTTGTCCACCGAGCGTGAACCGTCCGCCGCCGAAGTGGCTGCGCTGATCACGCAGATCCGCAAAGACAAGGTCAAGGCCGTGTTCATGGAAAACATCAAGGATTCGCGCCTGCTCAAGCAGATCGCTGACGAAAGCGGTGCGCAGATCGGCGGCACGCTGTACTCAGACGCCTTGGCCGCCGAAGGCCCTGCCAGCACCTTCACCGGGTTGTTCGAATACAACCTCAACACGCTTTGTGCAGCGTTGAGCAAACCATGATCCGTAAAAATCCCTCGGGCGACCTGCCGGTCATTGCCGAATCGGCCTACGTCGATAAGACCGCAATCATCTGCGGCAAAGTCATCATCGGCGAGAACGTGTTCGTCGGCCCCTACGCCGTGATCCGCGCCGACGAAGTCGACGCCAGCGGCGCCATGGACCCCATCACCATTGGCGCCAACTCCAACATCCAGGACGGCGTGGTCATCCACTCCAAATCCGGTGCGGCGGTGACCATCGGCGAGTTCACGTCCATCGCGCACCGCTCCATCGTCCACGGCCCCTGCACGGTGGGTGACCGCGTGTTTATCGGCTTCAACAGCGTGCTGTTCAATTGCGTCGTCGGCGACGGCTGCGTGGTGCGCCACAACTCGGTGGTCGACGGTCGCGATTTGCCCGACGCGTTCTACGTGCCCTCCACTACCCGCATCGGGCCGAATACCGACCTGTCGCAATTCCCGCCGGTGAGTGTCAGCGCCTCGGAGTTTTCCGAAGACGTGGCCCGTACCAACGTCGACCTGGTGCGAGGTTATAAAGCCCTGCAAAACGAGTTCTGAACCATGACCCGCCTGTTGATCCGCAACGCCCGCCTGGTGAACGAAGGCCAGGCATTCGACGCTGATGTATGGGTCGCCAATGGCCGCATCGAGAAAATCGCCAGCAGCATCGAGGATTGTAAGGCGCCCCTGGCGATTGACGCTCAGGGTCAATGGCTGCTGCCGGGCATGATTGACGATCAGGTGCACTTTCGTGAACCTGGCGCGCCGGAAAAAGGCAGCTTCTACAGCGAATCAAGGGCAGCGGTGGCCGGTGGCATCACCAGCTTCATGGACATGCCCAATACCCGTCCGGCCACGCTGACCCTCGAAGCGCTGGCCGACAAGAAACGCCGCGCCGGCCTGCATTCGGTGGCCAACTATGGTTTTCACTTTGGCGTCAGCAACGACAACCTCGACACCGTGGCGGCTCTGGACCCGCGCGAAGTGGCCGGGGTCAAGGTGTTCATGGGCGCGTCCACCGGCAATATGCTGGTGGACGCCATTCGCCGAGCGCCGCTTTCGCCACAGCGTCAGCACCACCCTGGTCTCCGGTCACCTGGCGTGGCACAACGGCCAGGTGGTCGAGAGCTGCCAGGGTTTACCGCTGCACTTCCTGAGGTAGGCTGAGGTAGGCGCAGCCGGTTATGCGCGAGGCTTGACGGTGCCGCAGTCATTGCCCAGCCATTGGGCGTGGCTGTCCAGGCTGCCTTTTTGCTGGATGCCGGTGGCATTGAAGGTGCCGTTGACCGTGGTGGTGAAGGCCTTCTGGCTCTGGAAGGTCGCCACGCCAGTGCCTTGGGCTTTCGGGCAACTGAAGCGGAATTTCCACTGGTTGCCGGTCTTCTCGGTGATTTGCTGCTTGCAACCCGATTGCGGGTCGGTCAGCGGGATGGAGTCGGTCGCCACCTGGGCGGGCGTGAGACACACCTGCACGCCTTTACCGGCCATGGTAATGCCCTGCTTTTCGAGCATGGCGCGCTGTTCGGGGGTCATCTGTTGCTTGAGCTGACCGAGGATCAGCGACAGGTCCGGCAGGTCCTGGTTATCGACCTTCATATTGCTGGTGGTCAATTCCCACAAGCCCGGCGCCAGCATCTGCGCCTGTGCCGCCACCGGCAGCGCCAAACCAACAACCATGGACAAACACAGCAGACGAGCCTTCATCGGGTAACTCCTGGGTAATTGTGGGCGTTAGACGCCGCGGACGTGCCAGTGTTGCACGGCAAATAAAATAGCGACATTCGTGGCCGAACATGGTCTGTTACGCACTGCACTGGATTGTCTGGAGTATCGCCGTTCATGGATTTTTTTGGCCCGCACCTGCTCGCCTACTTCATCGCCACGCTGCATTTTTTCGGGACACTCGCCGCGATCCACGCGGTGCTGACGGTGCGCACCGCTCAGGGCTCGATCGCCTGGGCGCTGTCGCTGATGTTCATGCCGTACCTCACGCTTGTCCCCTACCTGATCTTTGGCCGCAGCACGTTCGATGCGTACATCCAGGCGCGTCGCCAGGCCAACCAGGAAATGCACACCGCCATCAATGAGCTGAACTGGCGCCCGTGGGTCGAGGAAGCCCTGGCCGCGCGCAATTCCGCCGCCTACACCTCCCTGCGTGCCATGCCCAAACTGGGACGCATGCCGTGCCTGGCCAATAACCAGGTGCGCCTGCTGATCAACGGCGAGGCTACCTTCAGCGCGATTTTCGACGCCATTCGCGGCGCAAAATCCGCCGTGCTGTTCCAGTTCTTCATCATTCACGACGATGCGCTGGGCCGCCAACTGCACGCCCTGCTCAAGGCGAAGGCCGCCGAAGGGGTCGATATCCATGTGCTCTATGACCGCATCGGCAGCCACGCCCTGCCCCATCGCTACGTGCAGTCGCTGCGTGACGCCGGAGTGAAGGTCAAGGCGTTCGCCACCCGCAGCGGCTGGCTCAATCGCTTCCAGGTCAACTTCCGTAACCACCGCAAAATCGTGGTAGTGGATGGCGTTACCGGGTTTGTGGGCGGGCATAACGTGGGTGATGAATACCTCGGCAAAAAGCCGCCGCTGGCGCCCTGGCGCGATACTCACGTGCAGGTTTTCGGCCCGGTGGTAGCGTGCCTGCAGGAGTCATTCGCCGAAGACTGGTTCTGGGCCGCGCGGGAGTTGCCACCCCTGATCCTGCCGGACACCTACCCCGAAGACGGCGTGCTCTGCCAACTGCTCGCCAGTGGCCCGGCAGACCCCTATGAAACCTGCTCGCTGTTCTTCGTCGAAGCCATCCATGCCGCCACCGAACGGGTCTGGATCACCACCCCGTATTTCATCCCCGACGAAGCCGTGTTCGCTGCGCTGCGCCTGGCGGTACTGCGCGGCGTCGATGTGCGCATCCTGCTGCCATCGCGCCCCGACCATCGCATCGTGTATGCCGCGTCCAGCCTGTACGCCATCGAAGCGGTGCGCGCCGGCGTGCGGGTGTTCCGCTACACGCCCGGTTTTCTGCACCAGAAAGTGGTGCTGGTGGACGGCGAAATCAGCGCCATCGGCAGCGCGAACATGGACAACCGTTCTTTCCGGCTGAATTTCGAGGTGATGTTGCTCACGGTTGACGAGGCCTTCGCCAAACAGGTGGAGCAGATGCTGCTGGAAGATTTCGCCCAGGCCCATGAGATGAGCCTGGCGGAAAGCCGAGAGACCCGGCGCCTGCAGCAACTGGGCATGCGGATCGCGCGGCTTATTTCACCGATTCTCTAACCGCCAACCCAACGTCCTGTGGGAGGGGGCCTGAAATGTCAGGCAACCACACCCTGTGGCAAGCGGGCTGTCGTGGCGAGCGGGCTTGTTGTGGCGAGCGGGCTTGCCCCGCGTTGGGGTGCGAAGCGCCCCCCAATCAAGCAAAACACGGTGTACCTGATACGGCTCAGCGCCTGGCTTTGGGGCTGCTGCGCAGCCCAACGCAGGACAAGCCTGCTCGCCACAGGGAATCTGCGCTTAACTGAACGGCATTAGGGCAAGCCCGCTCGCCACAATAAGCACACCCGCCACAGAGGCGGTTTAGAATCAGGCCGTCTCCCTCGATAAGGAACGCAGACCATGCAAGACAACGCTGTCACGATCCCTGTGGAACTGGGTGCGCCCACTTACAAAATCGATTTGCTCTACGCCGTGCTCTACGAAGCCAAACCGTTCACGGACGCGGCGCTGCTTCTCTACGATAACGGCGTGTACAAAATACTCTCGCCTGGCGAAAACCATTACGGCGTCTACGTCACAAAGGGGCACGTGGACGGTGGCACCTGGGAGATGACCTTCATCTCGCTGCCCCATGCCGACTGGTACGACAACGTCGCGCTGCACACGCTCACCTTCGACAAAGCCGCGATGACGTTCGGGCAGCAAGCCTACCTGCCTTCAGACCCGAACATTCCCAAGCAGCACGGCACCTTCCAGATACACCCGAATGACATCGTCGACCCACGCGATATCTCGTGGGACGACCTGCCTCATCCTCGATAAATATCGTCGCGCGTCCACGGCAGTTCATGGCTGCCGTCCGCATGGGGCTTGAGCGCAAGAATCTGATGCAGATTGATCCAACCCCGTGCAAACGCGTATGCGCATCCGGCCAGGTACAAGCGCCAGATGCGCAGCGCCTGCTCCGGCACCATCCGCGCCGCCGCTTCCAGGTTGTCTTCCAGGCGTTCGCTCCAGTGGTCCAGGGTGCGCGCGTAGTGCAGACGCAGGCTTTCGACGTCGACCACTTCCAGCCCAGCGTCACTGATCTCGGCGGTCATCATCGCCAAATGCGGCAGCTCACCGTTGGGGAACACATAACGCCCGATAAACTCACCGGCGCCACGCCCCACCGGGCGACCGTCGGTGTGCTTGGCGGTGATGCCATGGTTCATCACCAGGCCACCTTCGCGCACCGCGCCAAACAGCGTCTTGCAGTATTGCGTGAGGTTGGCATGGCCGACGTGTTCGAACATGCCCACGCTCACCACCTTGTCAAAACGCCCGTCCTGGGGCAGGTCGCGGTAATCGAGCAGTTGCAGGTCGACCTGGTCTTCCAGTCCTTCGGCTTTCACCCGCTCACGCGCCAGGGCCAATTGCGCCTTGCTCAGGGTGATGCCCAACACGTTCACCCCGAACTCACGCGCGGCATACCGTGCCAGTCCGCCCCAGCCGCACCCTACGTCCAGCAGGTATTCGCCGGGCTGCAAGCGCAACTTGCGGCACAGGTGGCGAAATTTGTCCTGCTGGGCCTGGTCGATGGATTCGCTGCCGGTTTCGAAATAGCCGCAGGAGTACGCCATGTCCTGATCCAGCCACAGCTGGTAGAACTCATTGGAGAGGTCGTAATGGTAGGAAATGGCCGCCGCATCGGTGGCCTTGTCGTGAATCGAGCGCACCGGGCGAGTGTCCTCGTCATCGTCGATCAGGGCGTGACTCAGCTCGTCACACACCCGGATGACGTCGGTGATGGAGCCTTCCAGCTCGAGCTTGCCCTCGACGAACGCTTCGCCCAGCGAGTCGAGCGTGGGGTGGGTCAGCTGTGTAACGACGGTGGGGTCCTTCACCACAATGGTCACACTGGGCTCGGGGCCCAGGTTGAATTCATGGCCATCCCAGAGTCGCAGACGCAGCGGAAGCTGAAGATTCTGTAAGGCCGGTGGAAGTTGCGCGAGCATGAGTAGTCCCCCCTTGTTCAGAAGTCCGAATTGAGGGTAGACCATCCGCAGACAAAGTAGGAGGCTATCTATCTACCAGCGGACTGCCGGCATCCTCTTCAAGCTTCAACAGTGGCTCCTGGAAACGCAGTAACCGCCCCGCGTTGCCCAGCACCAGCAAGGTGCTGAGGTTATGCAGCACCGCCGCAATCATGGCGCCTGCAGCGCCCAGCCAGCCAAACGCAGCGAACACCACAATGGCGAGGGTCCAGCCCAGACCGATGATCACATTGACCTGCAACGTGCGCCGGCATTGGCGACTCAGCCGCACGCAGGTGCCGAGGCGACGCAGGTCGCTGCCGATCAGCACCACGTCCGCCGAGGCCAGGGCGATATCCGCACCCCCCGCGCCCATCGCCACGCCGACCACACCCGCCTTGAGCGCCAGCGAGTCGTTGATGCCGTCGCCCACCACCATCGGCCGAAAGCCGCTGCCGATTTCGCCCAGCACACGGTTGAGCTTGTCTTCCGGCAGGGCCTGGGCTTGCACATCGCTGATGCCCACCTGCGCCGCCAGGCTGTCGGCCACGCTCTGGCGGTCGCCGGTGAGCAGCAATTGCCGGCCCAGGCCCAGCTCGCGCAGTTCCTGCAGGGCCTGGCGCGCTTCCGGCTTGACGCTGTCGGCCAGCAGCAGCCAGGCCAGGAACCGCCCGTTCAGCGCCAGCCCGGCAATCGGGCCATCGTGACGGGGAACCGGCGTGGTCACGATGCCCAACTGCTCGAACAATTCCGGCCGCCCCAGCGCGGCTTCGCCCTCCCCGGTCTGTGCAACCACACCGAGGCCCTGACGCTCGCGAATATCGGTCAGCGCCGGCAACTGCGTGCCCAGCCCCGCCAACGCACGGCTGACCGGGTGACTGCTGGCCGAACCGAGGCTGGCCGCCAGGTTGAGCACCGCCGCGCGGTCCGTAGATGCGCCCTCGATGGACTGCAACCGCAGGGTGCCAAAGGTCAGCGTGCCGGTCTTGTCGACCACCAATGAGGTGAGATCGGCCAATTCCTCCAGAAACGCCGAGCTGCGAATCAGAATGCCATGGCGCGCCGCCACCGCAATGCCGGCAATCGCCGTGGCCGGCGCCGACAGCACCAGGGCGCAGGGGCACGCCGCCACCAGCACCGCGAGCATCGCCTGGGCGTCGTTGGTCACAAACCAGGTCACGGCCGCCAGCAACAGCACCAGCACCATATAGCTGCCGGCGTAACGCTCCAGCAACCGAGTGATCGGCGGCTTGGCGCGCTCGGCGTTCTGCATCAGGGCGATGACTTTGCCCAGGGTCGACTCATCGCCGGTGCGCGTTACTTCCAGGCGCAGCAGGCCGTCGAGGTTGATCGCACCGCCAAACACCTGCACCCCGGCCGAAGCCTCCATGGGCACCGACTCGCCGGTAATCGGCGCCGTGTCCAGGCTGGCCTGGCCCGACAGCACCACGCCATCGGCAGGCACGCGGTCGCCGGCGCGCACTTCAACGATATCGCCGGTATTGAGCGTGCCGTTATCCACTTCCACGATGCTGCCATCGGCCTGCACCCGGCGCGCCTGGCTGCGGGTGAGCTTGCCCAGGGCATGAATCGCCTCCTGGGAGCCGATCACGCTGCGCTCTTCCAGCACATGCCCGAAAATCATGATGATCGGCAGCAGCGCGGCGGTCAGCAGATCGCCCGTGGCCCAGGCGCCGAGCATGGCCAGGGCGATCAATTGGTCAGTGATGCCGTGCAGGCTGGGGAAGCGCAGGCTGTACCAGGCCGAACGCATCACCGGCACAGCCACCAGCAGCGAGGCCACGCCCAGCAGCAGTTGGCTGACGCCGCTCTGGTCGGGGGCCAGCCAGCGCCAGACCAGACCCAATATCAGCAAGCCCAACGCCAGCATCGCCAGGGTCAATTGCCGTGCGGCGCTTCGCTGCTCGGCGGACGTCAGCATCGAATCGCTCATTTCTCGGCGCCCTGAATGATCAAGCGGGAGTCGTCCCTGGGATCGACGGTGGTCACGGAACCGGCCTGGCCGAGGATCTTCGGCAAGCGTTCGCGGTACAGGCGCAGCATCAACCCAGGGTCTTTGACCTGGGCCAGGCTGGCGACGGTGGCGGTTTGCGCCTGGGCGCTGGCCAGACGTTCGCTGGCCTGGGCGTGGGCGACCTGCACCACGCGGTCGGCCTGCTGGTTGGCGGCCTGGGTCAGTTTTTCCGCGTCGGTGCGCGCATTGGCCACGGCCTTGTCAGCTTGCTGGCTGGCGGTGAGTACCGCGTTGAAGGCGTTTACCGCCGGGCCCGGCAGGCTGGACTGCACGTCGACACGGGTCACTTCGATGCCCAGGCCCAGGCCGCTGACGGCCAACTCGGCCAAGCGCTTGTTGATGCCTTGCACCAGGTCACCGCGCAGCCGCTCGCGGCGTTCGGCGGCGCCGTTATCGCTGCCGATCAGTTCCGGGCGTGCCACCAGGATGGTGTCCAGGTCGCGCGCAGCGGTCAGGGCCACGGCGCTGCGCGTCACCAGCCGATCCAGCGCGGGCAGCACATGATCGCCCTGCAACACGAACGCATAGGGTTCGCTGACCTTGTAGAACACCCGCACATCCAGCTGCACCACGCCGGCATCGCCGGTCAACAGATAGCCGGAGCCGGCCAGGGCGTCACTCAAGGGCGTGGCAAAACTGGCCACGCGGTCGGCCTGCAGCGCCGCATCCGAACGCAGCAGGTTGTCCACCCGGCGCTCGATCACGCGGTCGGCGGCCGGCAGCAGCACCACCTGCTCGAAGGGTTGCGGCCACGCCAACAACAGGCCGGCGTTCTGAATGCGGTCCAGGGCGCCAAAGTGCAGCACCACGGCGCGGTTCTGCGGGTCGATCTGGCGCACATTGGAAAATGCCCAGGCCAATGCCGCCAACACCGTCACCGCGTACAGCGCAAAAAAGGTCAGGCGCCCGGCCTGGACCCATGGGCCGTCCGGGCCGTCACCCTCGCTCATGGTTGAACGTCCCTGGGCCCATCGACCAGCGCACGAAACGGCGCCGCGTCGGTGCGCAGGATGATTTTGGTGCCCGGTGTCACCACCGTGCCCAAGGTATCCAGCGAGCGCAGCAGGTTGTACAGCTGGGGATTGCCGGCATAGGCGCGGCCGTAGATCTGTGCGGCTTCAACCCGCGATTGCGCTTCGATGTCAGCGGCTTTCACCGTGGCATCGGCCTGCATGATGCGCGCGTCGCGCTCGGCCGCCGAGCGAATCTGCGCGGCCTCGCGCTTGCCCACGGCGGTGCGCTCGGTGGCGATGGTTTCGCGTTCGGCGCGCATGCGGTCGACGGTGGCGGTGAGGGTCACCGAGGGCAACGTCAGCCGTTCGATGCCGACTTGCGCCACGCGCACGCCGTAGGTGGTGAGCAATTGTTGATCGATCTGCTGGCGCAACTGCGCCTCGAATTCGGCGATGCGCACCTGGCCGGCGTCAGTGTTGATCAGGCTGGACAGGTCAAAACTGGCGGCCGTGGTTTCCAGCGCCGAGCCGACAAAGGTGCGAATCTGCCGCGCCGCTTCATCGGGCTGGTTCTGCACCGCGCGCATGAAGCGCTGCACGTTGTCGGCATCGCCCTGCACCTGCCACGCCACGTAGGCCTGCACGATAATGCGCAGGCCATCGCGGGTGCCCACGTCCTGCAGGCCGCTGGAGGTGGTACGCAAGCGCAGATCCACCGGAATCGCTGCCTCGAACGGCGCCGGCCAGCGCCAGCCCAAGCCCGGCGCCAGCAGCACCCGCGACGGATTGCCGAAGCGGGTGATCACCGTGGCCTCGCCGGAGCGCACCTGCACCAGGCTCGCCGCCGCCACGGCAAACAGCACCAGCAGCGCGGCCCAGGCCATGCGCCGCCACGGAAACGGGCCCGCCGCCTGCTCATCGCCGTGATGAGGGTGGTGGTGATGGCCGTGATGATGATCGTGAGAATGAGCGCCCAACAGACAGACTCCTTATTGAACGGCTTTACGCGGCGCCACTGGATCGGCCGGCAAGGTAAAAGAACGCAGATCGATCGTCGGAGCGCCGTCGGCACCCAGGCGGTGATCCAGAATCAGCAGGTTGGCGTGGGCCAGGCCCTGGCTGAGTTGGCCGAGGTACTGTTCCAGCACGAAGGCCCGGCCAGCGCTGGCGTAGGCTTTTTGTTCGGCGTCAAAGCGCAGGTTTGCGGCCTGGGCGCCGGCATTCACTTCGCGGGCGCTGGCCACGGCCTGGTCATGGGCGGTGCTGGCTTGCAACAAGGCCTGGTTGGTTTGCTCGCTGGCGGCGCCGCGCTCGCGGGCGATCAGGGCCTGGGCGCCAATCTGCGCGGCCTGCACGCCGTGATAGGCGTTGGCCGCACCGGCCGGCGGGTGGATGGCTTCCACCACCGTGGCAAGAATTTCCACGCCGCTGTCGAGTTTCTGCAGGTCGGCCTGCACGCTGCGGCCGATCTCGTCGGCCAGCCGCGTGCGTTGTTCGCCGAGCAGTTCGTCAAGGGTGCGCGAGGCGAAGTCGTGCACCAGGATGCGGCTGGCGGTGCTGCGAATCAGGGTCGGTACGTCGGCGCTGTTGTAGGTGGCGGCCAGTGCGGCCTGATCGCCGAGGCCGATGCGGTAGACGAAACGCACATCCATATTGACGATCTGGAAGCCTTGCTTGTCGCCGCTGCTGCTGGCAATGACCTGGGATTTGTCATTCACATGGCTGGCGTCCCACAGACGGTTGGCGATGGCTGGCGGTGGGCCTTCAGCCGGCGCCGGTTCGGGTGGGCCGGCTTGGCTGACGCTGGTGGCCAGCTCGTGCACCACGCCGTTTTCCACGTTGATGACACGGCCCAACGGCCATGGCAGCCCGGTATGCAGACCGGGCCCGAACACCTGCACCGGCTTGCCGAAGCGCTCGTAAATCCCACGACCTTGCAGGGGCACTTCATGCACGCCGGTCAGCGCCCAGCCTACGGCCAACACCACCAACAGCACCGGCAAAAATGCCCGGCGCATGTAGGTGAACGCCCATATCTGACGCAGGTCGATGCCGTAGCGGTTGTGCAGTTCGTGCTGCAAGGCGAGCAAGGGCTGGGGTGGCCAGCGCAGCAGGTCAGCAATGAAGCTTTGCGCCATCAGGCGCGGTTCGAGGCGCGGCTGGCGCGGGCTGAACAGTGACAGCACGCCCCTGATCAAAAACTCCAGTGCCACCAGCGCGGGCAACACGCCCATCAGCACGGCCAGGCGCACTGGCCACACCGATTCGGCGTTCGCAAACAGCAGGCAGATCGAGCTCACCAGCAAACAACCGATGGCCACGCGGCACAACTGGGCCAGGGATGAAGCCTCAGGCCATTGCGTGTCGCTTTCCTGAGCCAGGCGACGTTCGAACACCAGCAAGCCAAACGCCAGGGCCAACCCCAGCGCAGCACCGATGCTGGCGGACTGGCCAATAGCGGCCGCAGGCAGGGCCAGGTTCCAGAATTCGATGATGCTGATCAGCGCCAGCAACGCCCAACCGCACAGCCACAAGACCGGTGTGCCGATCTGCGCGATAAAGCGCTCCATCAAGCGCGCGTAGCGGCCCGTTTCTTCAGCCGGCACGTCAACCGGCGGTGCTTCCAGTGCCTGGGCGCGCCAGTCGGCCACCCACCACGCCGACTGCAAGCCGGCCACCAGCAGCAGCAAGGCCGAGGCGCAATTGATCAACACCACCGGCCAGATCGACAGCGGCGCAAACAGCGCGACAAACAACGCCAACACCCAACCACTGACACCCACGGCGGTGAGGCTGATACCGGCTTGCCTCAATCGACGGGCATGGAACAGCCCTTGCTGAAAACGCGGCAGGCTTTCAGCCCGCACGCCGTCAGCTTCCAGATCCACTTGCATCCACTCAACGCCCGATAACACACAGTTCGTTACGATATAACACGGGGCGTGAAATATTTGTTTGTTTAACACCGAAAAATCAATGTGGGAGGCGGCTTGCTCCCGATAGCGGTGGGTCAGTCGGTACAGGTACTCACTGATCCACCGCTATCGGGAGCAAGCCCCCTCCCACAGTTGAGCGTTATTGCACTCACGATGGCACTAACCCCCTATAAACAGGAGCCATCACTGGTAGGGGCTACAAATAATCGGCACACTCCAGCACAGCTTTTCACGGGTTCACGGACAAGGAAGCGTCATCTCCCATGATTTCGATCTATCAGCTCAAGCCACGCTTTCAGAACCTGCTGCGCCCGCTGGTGCAGCGCCTCTACGACAATGGCACCACCGCCAACCAGATCACCGTGCTGGCCGGGGTGATTTCCCTGTTGGTAGGCCTGCTGATTGGCGGGTTCGCCCAGCACCTGTGGCTATTTGCGCTGATCCCGTTGTGGATGATCGTGCGCATGGCCCTCAACGCCATCGACGGCATGCTCGCCCGCGAATTCGGCCAGCAATCGCGCCTGGGTGCCTACCTCAATGAACTGTGCGACGTGATCGCCGACAGCGCGCTGATCCTGCCGTTTGCACTGATCCCCGAGGTGAGCCTGGCGCCAGTGCTGCTGGTGACGCTGCTCGCGGTGTTCAGCGAATACGCAGGGGTGTTGGGGCCGATGGTCGGTGCCTCGCGGCGCTATGACGGGCCGATGGGCAAGAGCGATCGCGCCTTCGTCCTCGGCGTGCTGGCCACGGGCGTGGCGCTGGGCTGGCTGGGCGCTGCCTGGGTGAGCGCGGTGATGTGGCTGGTCGCCGCCCTGCTCGCCTATACCCTGGTCAACCGGGTGCGCCAGGGCCTCAAGGAACACTCCGCCACTTCACCGATTGCATAAGGATTTTTGCGATGCGCGAACAGCAGGCACAGACATTCAGTACCCATGATGGCGTCGAGCTTTTCTATCGGCACTGGCCGGCCACCGCTGCAACGGATGGCGAACCGCGCAAGGCGATCCTGCTGTTTCATCGCGGCCATGAGCATTCCGGGCGTATCGCCCATCTGGTGGATGAACTGGACCTGCCCGGTTTCGACTTCTTCGCCTGGGACGCCCGTGGCCACGGCCAATCACCCGGCGCACGCGGTGACAGCCCGAGCTTCGCCACCAGCGCCCGCGACGTGCAGACCTTCTGCGAACATATCGAAGCCACGTTTGGCATCGAGGCGCAAAACCTTGCGGTGATCGCCCAAAGCGTCGGCGCGGTGATTGCGGCCACCTGGGTGCACGACTATGCCCCCAACATCCGCGCCCTGGTGCTGGCCTCCCCGGCGTTCAAGGTCAAGCTGTACGTGCCCTTCGCCCGCCCGGGCCTGGCCTTGATGCGCCGGTTTCGCGGCAACTTTTTCGTCAACAGTTACGTCAAGGCCAGGTTCCTCAGCCATGATCCCGAGCGGGTGGCGTCCTACGACAGCGACCCGCTGATCACCAAGGCCATTTCGGTGAATGTGCTGCTGGGCCTGTACGAAGCGGCCGACCGCGTTGTCGCCGATGCCCAGGCGATCCAGGTGCCGACCCAACTGCTGGTGTCCGGTTCCGACTTCGTGGTGCACCGCAAGCCTCAGCAGCAGTTCTTCGACCGCCTGGGCAGCCTGAAAAAAGAGCTGCATATTCTCCCCGGTTTCTTTCACGACACCCTTGGCGAACGTGATCGCGCGGTGGCGCTGAGCAGCGCCAGGCGTTTTATCCTGCAGAACTTCAGCCACCCACTGGACCGCGCCTCGCTGCTGGACGCCGACAGGCTGGGCGCCACCTGCGCCGAATCCGAATCTCTGGCCGCGCCGCTGCCGCGCAATTCCCTGCGCGACCTTTACTGGCGCATGACCCGCGCCAGCATGGGCCTGGGCCAACGCCTGTCGGCCGGCGTGAAGCTGGGTTTCGATACCGGTTTCGACTCCGGCAGCACCCTGGACTACGTCTACCGCAACACGCCCACCGGCAAGGGTGGTGTGGGACGGATGATCGACACCAACTACCTCAACTCCATCGGCTGGCGCGGCATTCGCCAGCGCAAAGTGAACGTCGAGGAATTGCTGCGCCTGGCCATGGCCAGATTGCGCGATGAGCAGCGCGAAGTGCGCATCGTCGACATCGCCGCCGGCCATGGCCGTTACATTCTCGAAGCCCTGCAGGGCGTCTCACCGTTGCCGGAATCGATCCTGCTGCGTGACTACAGCGACATCAACGTGCGTGACGGTGGCGCGCTGATTCGCGAGAAAGGCCTGGGGGATATCGCGCAGTTCGTCAAAGGCGACGCGTTTGACCGGGCCGACCTGGCAGCGCTTGCGCCCAGGCCGACCCTGGCGGTGGTGTCCGGGCTGTATGAATTGTTCGCCGATAACGGCAGGGTCGGTGATTCGCTGGCCGGCTTGGCCGAGGCAGTGGAGCCCGGTGGTTACCTGGTGTACACCGGTCAGCCGTGGCACCCGCAGCTGGAACTGATCGCCCGCGCGCTCACCAGCCATCGCCAGGGCCAGGCCTGGGTGATGCGCCGTCGCAGTCAGGCGGAAATGGATCAGCTGGTGGCAGCGGCAGGCTTTCGCAAGATCACCCAACGTGTGGATGAATGGGGCATTTTCACCGTGTCCCTGGCGCAGAAGCTCTGAACATGCGCGAACCCGGTTTATTCAAGCCAGCGCTGTTATGGCTGCTGCTGTTGGCACCGCTGTTCTTCAGCACCTACGGCTTCGCCACCTGGGTCACGGCTCAGCGCAGCGACGTGGGCACGCTGGTGTTCGGCTGGGAAACCCATATGCCGTTCTGGGCCTGGACCATCGTGCCCTACTGGTCCATCGACCTGCTTTACGGGTTCTCGCTGCTGCTGCCCAACACCCGCCATGAACTCAAGCAGCACGCGCTGCGCCTGCTGACTGCGCAGGCGATCGCCGTGAGCTGCTTTCTGATCTGGCCGCTGCGGTTTACCTTCGAACGGCCCGCGCTGGATGGCGTGTTCGGCTGGCTGTTCGCGGTGCTGGCGGGGTTCGACAAACCGTTCAACCAGGCGCCGTCGCTGCACATCGCGTTACTGGTGATTCTGTGGCTCATGTTCCAGCGGCACACCCAGGGCATGTGGCGTTGGCTGGTGCATGGCTGGTTCGCCTTGATCGGTATTTCGGTGCTGACCACTTATCAACATCACTTTATTGACTTACCCACAGGCGCCCTCGCGGGATGGCTGTGTGTGTGGCTATGGCCTGTGGAGCATCCAAGTCCCCTGTTGCATAGTCGACTGGCGCGCGATCCCAAGCGTTGGTGGTTGGCTATGCGTTATGCCATAGGGGCCCTCGTGCTGTTCAGCCTGGCGCTGCTGTTGGGCGGTTGGTGGCTGTGGCTGGCGTGGCCCGCAGTGTCGCTGGCGTTGGTCACGTTGAATTACTGCGTGCTTGGCGCAGAGGGTTTTCAGAAGCGCGCGGATGGCCGGTTAACAGCCGCCGCACGCTGGCTGTACGCGCCGTATCTGGCCGGAGCCTGGATCAATTCACGGCTGTGGACGCGCAGGCATCCACAGGCCGATCTGATTGTGGATAACGTTTGGCTGGGCCGAATTCCCACGGCCGCTGAGCAAGGCTCGTTCAGTGCAGTGGTCGATCTGTGTGCAGAGTTGCCGATTAATCCACAGGGTCGAGCCTTCCAGTGCATCCCCGTGCTGGACCTGATCGCCCCCACGTCCGCCGAATGCCGACACGCCGCCGAGGCCATCGAACGCCTGCGCGTCAGCGGACCCTTGCTGGTGTGTTGCGCGCTGGGCTATTCGCGCAGCGCCACCGCCGTCGCCGCCTGGCTGCTGCACAGCGGGCGCGCCGCCACGGTGGATCAGGCGCTGGCTATCATTCGTACAGCACGGGCCGAAGTGGTCCTGCACCCCGCTCACCGAGAAGCTTTGGAGGGTTTGCCCCATGCCCGCTGATATGGAACTCCAGGTCGTCGCCAGTCTGCTGCGACGTGGTCGCTCACTGGACCAGTTATCCACAGGCCTGACGCTGCTGGGCGTGCTGTTCGGGCTGGCGCAAGTGCTGATGGCGAGCATTTCGCCGATCTGCCTGCTGCTCAGCCTGTGGATGGTTATCTTCGGGCTGCTGCAAAAATACTGGGCACTGCGCGTGGCCTTCGATGCCGACCTGTTCGCCCTGCTGGCTCGGGATACCGGGCGCACCGCCGACCTCGACCAGGCCCTGCAAGCCCTTGGCCTGCAATCGGCCAGGCGCGCCGGACGGCCCTGGATCGAGCGCCGCCGGGGCGCGCTGAAACTGCTGCGCAAACAAGCCTGGCTGCTGGGCGCGCAAGCGCTGCTGACCCTGGGCGTCATCCTCGCCAGCCCCTGGCTGCCTTTCGCCGGATAAGGAATTCCCATGTTCGAACCCGTGGTCGCCACGCTGATTACGTCGATGGCCCGCACCGTCACCGGCGCCCGCAGTCTGTGGCTCGGTTGCGCGCCCGTGCCGGTGCAGCGCATCTACTTCGCCAACCACAGCAGCCACGGCGACTTCGTGCTGCTGTGGGCCTCGCTGCCGCAGAACCTGCGCAAATTCACGCGCCCGGTGGCAGGCAGCGACTACTGGAACAAAAGTGCACTGCGCCGCTACATCATCAACCGTGTGTTCAACGGTGTGCTGATCGACCGCGAGCGCAAGGACCCTGTGGATAACCCCCTGACGCCCATGCTCGCCGCGCTGCAAGGCGGCGACTCGCTGATCATCTTCCCGGAAGGTACGCGCAATCTTGAGGATGGCCTGCTGCCCTTCAAGAGCGGCCTGTATCACCTGGCAAAAAGTTACCCACAGGCCGAGTTGATTCCGGTGTGGATTGCCAACCTCAACCGGGTCATGCCCAAAGGCCGCGTCCTGCCGCTGCCCCTGCTGTGCACCACCAGCTTCGGCGCCCCGCTGCAACTGGAAGACGGCGAAGACAAGGCACTGTTTCTTGCGCGCACCCGCGACGCCCTGCTGGCCCTTGCCCCGGAGCATGTCTGACATGGATAGCCAAACCCTGATGCTGTTCGGCGGAATCGGCGCGATCCTGGTGCTGGCCTCGCTGATCGGCCTGATCCTCAAGCTGCGCACCCGTGGCACCCCGAATGCGGTAGTGGAAAACCTCAACGCGCGCATCAACGCGTGGTGGGTGATGGTGGTGGTGATCGGCATCGCCTTCTGGCTCGGCACCGCTGCCGTGATCCTGCTGTTCTACGCGGTGTCGTTCTACGCCCTGCGCGAATTTCTCACCCTCACCCCAACCCGGCGTAGCGACTACCCGGCGCTGGTGGCCGCGTTCTACCTGGCACTGCCGCTGCAATACGTACTGATCTACGCCGACTGGTACGGGCTGTTCTCGATCTTCATCCCGGTCTACGTGTTCCTGCTGCTGCCGATCCTCGCCTCCCTGGGCGGCGACAGCACCCACTTCCTGGAACGCGCATCCAAGGTGCAATGGGGACTGATGATCGCGGTGTTCTGCGTATCCTTCGTGCCCGCCCTGCTCACGTTGGATATTCCCGGCTACGAAGGCCGCAACCTGCTGTTGATCGCCTACCTGGTGATCGTGGTGCAACTGTCGGATGTGCTCCAGTACGTCTGTGGGAAATTGTTCGGCAAACACAAGATCGCGCCGAACCTCTCACCCTCGAAAACCATGGAAGGCTTTGTTGGCGGGATCCTGCTGTCCTCGCTGATCGGCGCAGCACTGTGGTGGACCACGCCGTTCAACCCGTGGCAGTCGTTCCTGATTGCGCTGCTGATCAACCTGCTGGGCTTCGCTGGCGGGATAGTGATGTCGGCGATCAAGCGCGACCGGGGTGTAAAGGATTGGGGGCACATGATCGAAGGCCACGGCGGGATGCTGGATCGGCTGGATTCGGTGTGCTTTGCGGCGCCGATTTTCTTTCATTTGGTGCGCTACTGGTGGACCTGACCTCACCGTCTCCAACTCAAACGAAGATCAAAAAATGTGGGAGCGGGCTTGCTCGCGAAGGTGGTGTATCAGTCGAAGGGTTATCCGACTGACCCACCGCCTTCGCGAGCAAGCCCGCTCCCACATTGGGTTGTGTGGTGCTTTCACCGTTTAAGCAAAGTGTGAAACCTGCGTTCCGGCCTATCTCATCCCTTTTTTATCCCGAATCCAGGCATCAGCTTCGAAGATGCACAGGTCTACGGCCTCCAGGCACGCGGCTTATTACTCCACCGTCACCGACTTGGCCAGGTTACGCGGCTGGTCAACGTCGGTGCCTTTAAGCACGGCCACGTAGTACGACAGCAACTGCAGCGGGATGGTGTAGAGGATCGGCGACAGGGTGTCGTGGATGTGCGGCATGTTGATGACGTGGGTGCCTTCGCCATTGGTCATGCCGGCTTTTTCGTCGGCGAACACGATCAGTTGGCCGCCACGGGCACGTACTTCCTGCAGGTTGGATTTGAGCTTTTCCAGCAGTTCGTTGTTCGGCGCGACGGTGACCACCGGCATGTCGTCATCCACCAGGGCCAGCGGGCCGTGCTTCAGCTCGCCGGCTGGGTAGGCTTCGGCGTGGATGTAGGAGATTTCCTTGAGCTTGAGGGAGCCTTCCATCGCCACCGGGTATTGCGCGCCACGGCCGAGGAACAGGGTGTGGTTTTTGTCGGCAAACAGCTCGGCGACTTTTTCCACGGTGCTGTCCATCGCGAGGGCTTCGCCCAGGCGGGTTGGCAGGCGGCGCAGTTCTTCTACCAGCGTGGCTTCGACGCCTTCGGCAAGGGTGCCGCGCACCTGACCCAGGGACAGGGTCAGCAGCAGCAGGCCGACCAGCTGCGTGGTGAACGCCTTGGTGGAGGCTACGCCGATTTCGCGACCGGCCTGGGTCAGCAGGGTGAGGTCGGATTCACGCACCAGGGAGCTGATGCTGACGTTGCAGATCGCCAGGCTGGCAAGGAAGCCCAGCTCTTTGGCGTTGCGCAGGGCGGCCAGGGTGTCGGCAGTTTCGCCGGACTGGGAGATGGTCACGAACAGGGTGTCGGGCTGCACCACCACCTTGCGGTAGCGGAACTCGCTGGCGACTTCGACCTGGCACGGGATGCCGGCCAGCTCTTCCAGCCAGTAACGCGCAACCATGCCGGCGTGGTAGCTGGTACCGCAGGCGACGATCTGCACGTTGCGCACCTTGGCGAACAGCTCGGCGGCTTGCGGGCCGAAGGCGTTGACCAGCACCTGGTTCTGGCTGAGGCGACCTTCGAGGGTGCGTTGCACCACGGAAGGCTGCTCGTGGATTTCCTTGAGCATGAAGTGGCGGAATTCGCCCTTGTCGGCGGCTTCGGCGCCGTCGCGGTATTGCACGGCTTCGCGCTCGACAGAGTTGCCGTCCACGTCCCAGATCGCCACGCTTTCACGACGGATGTCGGCGATATCGCCTTCTTCCAGGTACATGAAGCGGTCGGTAACCTGACGCAGGGCCAGTTGGTCGGAGGCGAGGAAGTTCTCGCCCAGACCCAGGCCGATCACCAGCGGGCTGCCGCTGCGGGCGGCGACCACGCGGTCGGGTTGGCTGGCGCTGATCACCGCCAGACCGTAGGCGCCATGAAGTTCCTTGACCGTGGCCTTGAGGGCGGTGGTCAGGTCGCTGTGGTCCTTGAGCTTATGGTTGAGCAGGTGGGCGATGACTTCGGTGTCGGTGTCCGAGGTGAACGCGTAGCCCAGGCCCTTGAGCTGTTCGCGCAGTGCTTCGTGGTTCTCGATGATGCCGTTGTGCACCACAGCGAGGTCGCCGGAGAAATGCGGGTGGGCGTTGCGCTCGCACGGCGCGCCGTGAGTGGCCCAGCGAGTGTGGGCGATGCCCAGACGGCCGACCAGCGGCTCACCGGCCAGGGCCTGGTCCAATTCGCTGACCTTGCCGGGCCGGCGCATGCGCTCCAGCTTGCCGCCGTTGGTGAAAACCGCCACACCGGCGCTGTCATAGCCGCGGTATTCGAGGCGCTTGAGGCCTTCGATGAGGATGGCGGTAACGTTACGTTCGGCGACGGCGCCTACAATTCCACACATGGTATGTCTCCTAGATGATTGCCGCGCATATCAGCGTGATGCCGCGGGCTTGTATCTGGTCGCGGGCCTCAAGCGGCAGGCGATCATCGGTGATCAGGGTATGGACGCTGCTCCAGGGCAGCTCCAGGTTGGGAATCTTGCGGCCGATCTTGTCGGACTCGACCATTACCACCACTTCCCGGGCGACCTCGGCCATTACCCGGCTCAGGCCCAGCAGCTCGTTGAAGGTGGTGGTGCCGCGCTCCAGATCAATGCCGTCGGCACCGATGAACAACTGGTCAAAGTCATAGGAGCGCAACACGTGCTCGGCGACCTGCCCCTGGAACGAGTCCGAGTGCGGGTCCCAGGTGCCGCCGGTCATCAACAACACCGGCTCATGTTCCAGTTCGCTCAAGGCGCGGGCGACATGCAGGGAGTTGGTCATCACCACCAGACCCGGCTGGTGACCCAACTCGGGAATCATCGCGGCAGTGGTGCTGCCGCTGTCGATGATGATGCGGGCGTGTTCGCGTAAACGCATTACGGCGGCACGCGCGATAGCGCGTTTATGGGCCGAGATGGGTTGGGCTGCATCGCCGACCAGTTCCTGGGGCATGGTGATTGCGCCACCGTAACGGCGCAGCAGCAGGCCGTTACTTTCGAGGGCGGCGAGGTCCTTGCGGATGGTGACTTCCGAGGTTTCGAAACGCTTGGCCAACTCGTCCACGCTGACTTCGCCCTGCTCATTGAGCAGGGTGAGGATGTTGTGGCGACGTTGAGGGGTATTTCGTTTCGACATGATGATGATAAGTTTCGTTTCGAAAGATAACGAAGGCAATCAAAACCTATTGGTGAAAGTTCGTCAAGTGCATTTTTGAATGCGACGACAAGACGATTGTGGGAGAGGGCTTGCTCCCGATAGCGCTGTTTCAGTCGATGCATCAGTGACTGAATGACTGCTATCGGGAGCAAGCCCCCTCCCACATTGGGTTTCATGTTGCTGCTGACACTGTGGATAACTCAGGTCTTGGGGAGTTTGACCGGGCGTTTCCAGCCATCGATGTTGCGTTGGCGGGCGCGGGCTACGGCCAGTTGCGACTTGTCCACATTCTGGTTGATAGTTGAGCCCGCCGCCGTGTTGGAACCGTCGTCAATGGTGACGGGTGCGACCAGCGAGTTATTGGAGCCGATGAATACGTCCTCACCAATCGTCGTCTGGTATTTGTTGGCGCCATCGTAATTGCAGGTGATGGCGCCAGCACCAATGTTGCTGCGAGCACCGATCACAGCGTCCCCCAGGTAGGCCAGGTGGCCAGCCTTGGCATCGTCGCCCATCACGGCGTTTTTCAGCTCGACGAAGTTACCCACATGCGCCCTGGCGCCCAGCACACTGCCCGGACGTAACCGCGCAAACGGGCCTGCATCGCTGCCCTCGCCCATCACGGCGCCTTCGATATGGCTGTTGGCCTTGACCACCACGCCCTTGCGCAGGGTGCTGTCCTTGATCACGCAATTGGGCCCAATTACCACGTCGTCTTCGATGACCACACGGCCTTCGAGGATCACGTTGATGTCGATCAGCACGTCGCGGCCGACGGTGACTTCACCGCGTACATCGAAACGGGCCGGGTCGCGCAGGGTGACGCCTTGAGCCATGAGGCGGCGGCCTTCGCGCAACTGATAGTGACGCTCCAGCTCTGCCAATTGCTTGCGATCGTTGGCGCCCTGCACTTCCATCGGGTCATGGGGCTGCTCGGTGGCAACTACCAGGTTGTCGCTCACCGCCATCTCGATGACGTCGGTGAGGTAGTACTCGCCCTGGGCGTTGTTGTTGGACAGGCGGCTCATCCAGTCCGCCAGGCGATTGGCCGGCACGGCCATGATCCCGGTGTTGCCTTCGGTGATGGCGCGCTGGGCTTCGCTGGCGTCCTTGTGTTCAACGATGGCGGCGACCTTGCCGTCAGCGTTGCGCACGATGCGTCCGTAGCCGGTGGGGTCGTCCAGCTCAACGGTAAGCAGGCCCATCTGGCCAGGCACTACGTGCTTGAGCAGGCGTTGCAGGGTTTCGACTTCGATCAGCGGCACATCGCCGTAGAGGATCAGCACAGTGTCGGCGGTGATGAACGGCACTGCCTGGGCAGTGGCGTGGCCGGTGCCGAGTTGTTTGTCTTGCAACACGAAATTGAGGTCATCCGCCGCCAGGCGCTCGCGCACAGCATCGGCACCGTGGCCGATCACTACATGGATGCGTTGCGGGTCCAACTGCCGGGCACTGTGGATAACATGGCCGAGCATGGAGTTGCCCGCGACCGGATGCAGCACCTTGGGCAGGGCCGAACGCATGCGTGTGCCCTGGCCTGCGGCGAGAATGACGATTTCAAGAGACATGAATGGCTACCAATCCTGGGCGGTCCGGGTTCAGACCAGAGAAGTGTTTTGCAAAAAAAGAAAAAGGGTAGCCGAGGCTACCCTTTTTAATCAATCGCGCATAAGCATTACGGCGTGGCCGCTTACTTCCTGCGGATCTGCTGGAGCGTCCGCAGCTGGGCTGCGGCTTCGGCCAGACGGACTGCAGCAGCGCTGTAGTCGAAGTCTGCGCCTTTTTCGTTCAGCGCCTTCTCGGCAGCCTTGACGGCTTCCTGAGCGGAGGCTTCATCCAGGTCGCCAGCACGTTGCACAGTGTCGGCAAGTACTTTGACCATGTTCGGCTGAACCTCGAGGAAACCACCCGAGATGTAAAACACCTCACGTTCCCCGCCTTGCTTGGTCAGTGTGATCGGACCTGGCTTCAAGCTGGTGATCAACGGCGCGTGGCCCATGGCAATACCCAGGTCACCGAGTTCGCCGTGTGCAATCACCATTTCTACCAGACCGGAGAAGATTTCCCCTTCCGCGCTGACGATATCGCAATGGACTGTCATAGCCATCTGATTGCCTCAACCTGATGAGCGCCCGTCGCCGGGCGCCAGGATTACAGTTTCTTGGCTTTCTCGATCGCTTCTTCGATGCCGCCGACCATGTAGAACGCTTGTTCTGGCAGGTGGTCGTAGTCACCGTTGAGGATGCCTTTGAAGCCAGCAATGGTGTCTTTCAGGGAAACGTATTTACCCGAGGCACCGGTGAAGACTTCAGCCACGAAGAACGGCTGCGACAAGAAACGCTGGATCTTACGAGCACGGTTTACCAACTGCTTGTCGGTTTCCGACAGCTCGTCCATACCCAGGATCGCAATGATGTCCTTCAGTTCCTTGTAACGCTGCAGCACGTACTGAACGCCGCGAGCGGTGTCGTAGTGCTCCTGGCCGATCACGTTCGGATCCAGCTGGCGCGAAGTCGAGTCGAGTGGATCGACCGCCGGGTAGATACCCAGGGAAGCGATGTCACGGGACAGAACGACGGTGGCGTCCAAGTGGGCGAAGGTGGTGGCAGGCGACGGGTCGGTCAAGTCATCCGCAGGTACGTATACCGCCTGGATCGAGGTGATCGAACCTTCCTTGGTCGAAGTGATACGTTCCTGCAGAACGCCCATCTCTTCAGCCAGGGTCGGCTGGTAACCTACTGCCGAAGGCATACGGCCCAGCAGTGCGGACACTTCGGTACCGGCCAGGGTGTAACGGTAGATGTTGTCGACGAACAGCAGAACGTCGTTACCTTCGTCACGGAACTTCTCGGCCATGGTCAGGCCAGTCAGGGCTACGCGCAGACGGTTACCCGGCGGCTCGTTCATCTGACCGTAAACCAGTGCCACTTTGTCCAGAACGTTGGAGTCCTTCATCTCGTGGTAGAAGTCGTTACCCTCACGGGTACGCTCACCCACACCGGCGAACACGGAATAACCGCTGTGCTCGATGGCGATGTTACGGATCAGTTCCATCATGTTGACGGTCTTGCCTACACCGGCACCACCGAACAGACCGACTTTACCGCCCTTGGCGAACGGGCAAACCAGGTCGATAACCTTGATGCCGGTTTCCAGCAGGTCGTTGCCGCCCGCTTGCTCGGCGAACGAAGGTGCTGGACGGTGAATGCCCCAGCGCTCTTCGGTGTCGATCGGACCAGCTTCGTCGATTGGGTTACCCAATACGTCCATGATCCGGCCCAGGGTCGCTTTACCGACCGGTACGGAGATGGCTGCGCCAGAGTCGATAACGTCCAGACCGCGCTTCAAGCCTTCGGTGGAACCCATCGCAATGGTACGAACCACGCCGTCGCCCAGCTGCTGCTGAACTTCCAGGGTGGTTTCCGCGCCTTGTACTTTCAGCGCGTTGTAGATGCTCGGTACGCTGTCGCGTGGGAATTCCACGTCGATAACGGCGCCGATGATTTGAACGATACGTCCGCTACTCATAGCTGGATCCTCTGAATATTTGAACCGTTAAACCGCGGCAGCGCCGCCGACGATTTCCGAGATCTCTTGGGTGATCGCAGCCTGACGCGCCTTGTTGTAGATCAGCTGCAAATCGCTGATCAGATCACCGGCGTTATCGGTAGCGTTTTTCATCGCGATCATCCGCGCCGCTTGTTCAGCTGCGTTGTTCTCGACCACCGCCTGGTACACCTGCGACTCCACGTAGCGCACCATCAAGCCGTCAAGCAGCTCTTTGGCGTCCGGTTCGTAGAGGTAGTCCCAGTGGTGCTTGAGTTCCTGATCCGGAGTCGCCACCAGTGGAATCAATTGCTCCACGGTCGGCTGCTGGGTCATGGTGTTGATGAACTTGTTGGATACCACGGAGAGGCGGTCAATCCGGCCTTCCAGGTATGCATCGAGCATCACCTTCACACTGCCGATCAAATCGTTGATCGACGGCTCTTCACCCAGGTGGCTGATAGCTGCAACGACGTTACCGCCGAAGTTGCGGAAAAAGGCCGCACCCTTGCTACCCACCACACACAGATCGATCTCGACGCCGTTTTCGCGGTTTACCGCCATGTCCTTGACCAGGGCCTTGAACAGGTTGGTATTCAGACCACCGCACAAACCACGGTCACTGCTCACTACCACATAACCCACACGCTTTACGGCGCGGTCGATCATGAACGGGTGGCGGTATTCCGGGTTGGCGTTGGCCAGATGCCCAATTACCTGGCGGATACGCTCCGCATAAGGACGGCTGGCAGCCATGCGCATTTGTGCCTTGCGCATTTTGCTCACCGCCACTTTTTCCATGGCGCTGGTAATCTTTTGCGTGCTTTTGATGCTCGCAATCTTACTGCGAATCTCTTTTGCGCCTGCCATGTAACACCTATCAGGTTAGCAAGCGGGAGCCTCGCGGCTCCCGCTGCGGCTTACCAGGTTTGGGTGGCCTTGAACTTCTCGATACCGGCTTTCATGCCAGCGTCGATATCGTCATTGAAGTCACCCTTCACGTTGATCTTCGCCATCAATTCGGCGTGATCGCGGTTGAAGTAAGCAATCAGCGCTTGTTCAAAGCTGCCGACCTTGGCGATTTCAACGTCGGTCAGGAACCCACGCTCAGCGGCATACAGCGACAACGCCATGTCAGCGATCGACATAGGGGCGTATTGCTTCTGCTTCATCAGCTCGGTAACGCGCTGACCATGCTCAAGTTGCTTACGGGTCGCTTCGTCCAGGTCAGACGCGAACTGGGCGAATGCCGCCAGTTCACGGTACTGAGCCAGAGCGGTACGGATACCACCGGAGAGCTTCTTGATGATCTTGGTCTGAGCGGCACCACCCACACGGGATACCGAAACACCGGCGTTCACAGCAGGACGGATCCCGGAGTTGAACATGGCCGATTCCAGGAAGATCTGACCGTCGGTGATGGAAATCACGTTGGTCGGAACGAACGCGGAAACGTCGCCAGCCTGGGTTTCGATGATCGGCAGTGCGGTCAGGGAACCGGTTTTGCCGGTCACTGCGCCGTTGGTGAACTTCTCTACGTACTCTTCGGAAACGCGGGATGCGCGCTCCAGCAGACGGGAGTGGAGATAGAACACGTCGCCTGGGTAAGCTTCACGGCCGGGTGGACGGCGCAGCAGCAGGGAAATCTGGCGGTACGCCACTGCTTGCTTGGACAGATCGTCATAAACGATCAGTGCGTCTTCACCGCGGTCGCGGAAGAATTCACCCATGGTGCAACCGGAGTACGGTGCCAGGAATTGCAGCGCAGGAGATTCCGAAGCACTGGCAGCCACGATGATCGTGTTGGCCAGGGCGCCGTTTTCTTCCAGCTTGCGAACCACGTTGGCGATGGTCGATTGCTTCTGACCGATGGCTACGTAGACGCAGAAAATGCCGCTGTTCTTCTGGTTGATGATCGCGTCGATCGCCAGAGCGGTTTTACCGATCTGACGGTCACCGATGATCAGCTCACGCTGGCCACGGCCGACCGGGATCATGGCATCGACAGCCTTGTAACCAGTCTGTACAGGCTGGTCTACCGACTTACGCCAGATCACGCCTGGAGCAACTTTCTCGACCGCGTCGGTCAAGGTGTTGCCCAGTGGACCTTTGCCGTCAACAGGGTTACCCAGTGCGTCGACTACGCGGCCCAGCAGTTCCTTACCAACCGGAACTTCGAGGATGCGGCCTGTGCACTTGGCGCTCATGCCTTCGGCCAGACTGGTGTACGCGCCCAATACAACGGCACCTACGGAGTCTTGCTCCAGGTTGAGGGCCATACCGTAGACGCCGCCCGGAAACTCGATCATCTCGCCGTACATGACGTCGGCCAGACCGTGAATCCGCACGATGCCGTCAGATACGCTGACGACAGTGCCTTCGTTACGGGCTTGGGAGGTCACATCGAGCTTGTCGATGCGGCCCTTGATAATTTCACTTATTTCGGAAGGATTGAGTTGCTGCATTGCTCTGCTGCCCCTTCAAACTCAAGATTTCAATGCTTCGGCAAGGCTCGCGAGTTTGCCGCGAACCGAGCCATCGATAACCAGGTCGCCGGCGCGAATGACAATGCCCCCAATGAGGGACCTGTCTTCCGCAACTTGCAGGCGCACTTCCCGGTCGAGTCGTGCACTGAGAACCTTGGCGAGTTTGTCTTGCTGTTCTTGGTTCAATGCGAAAGCACTGGTGACTTCAACGTCTACCGACTTCTCTTGTTCGGCCTTGTACAGGTCGAACAGAGCGGCAATCTCCGGCAGAAGCGGGAGACGGTCGTTTTCGGCAACGACGTTGATGAAGTTCTGCACTTTCACATCAAACTTGTCGCCGCACACTTCAATAAAAGTGGCGGCCTTGTCTGCGCTCGTCAGGCGCGGGGCCTTGAGCACGCGCTGCATGGTGTCATCTTGCGACACTGCTGCAGCCAGGCCGAGCATGGCTGACCAAGAGGCCAGTTGCTGGTGGGCCTGGGCGTGCTCGAAGGCTGCCTTAGCGTAAGGTCGAGCCAACGTGGTCAGTTCTGCCATGATCGCCCTCGCTTAAATTTCAGCAGCCAGTTTGTTAACCAGCTCCGCGTGCGCGTTTTGATCGATTGTGGCACCGAGGATCTTCTCCGCACCGCCGACCGCCAGAGCACCCAGTTGGGCACGCAGCGCGTCTTTGACGCCGTTCAGTTCCTGTTCGATCTCGGCATGAGCCGAAGCCTTCACACGGTCAGCTTCGACGCGGGCTTTTTCAACAGCCTCTTCGACGATCTGGTTACCGCGCTTCTTGGCTTGCTCAATGATTTCAGCTGCCTGTGCTTTAGCTTCGCGCAGTTGATGACCCACTTTCTCTTGGGCCAACTCCAGGTCGCGAGCTGCACGGCTGGCAGCGTCCAAACCATCCGCGATCTTCTTCTGACGTTCGTGCAAAGCCGCGATGACCGGAGGCCACACGAACTTCATGCAAAACACTACAAAAATGAAGAACGCAACGGATTGGCCAATCAGGGTTGCATTAATGTTCACGCCAACACCTCGCTCATTCGTTGTCCATCACTCCAATCACTCGAAAAGTCGAGTGATCAGCCAGCGAGTTGACCAACGAAGGGGTTCGCGAAGGTGAAGAACAGAGCGATACCAACGCCGATCATGGTCACGGCGTCGAGCAGGCCTGCGACGATGAACATTTTAACTTGCAGCATTGGGACCATTTCTGGCTGACGCGCTGCGCCTTCCAGGAATTTGCCGCCCAGCAGGCCGAAACCAATGGCAGTACCCAGGGCGCCCAGGCCGATCAACAGTGCAACAGCGATAGCGGTTAGACCAACTACAGTTTCCATCTTTCCTCCCGACTTTTACGTCGTATGGTTTAGGTTTTTTAGATTTTAAAGCGGTAAAACAAATCGTTTCATAGCCCCTGGGGGCCACCTTCCCGTTTAACCGGGAAGGACATCAGACTGGCCGAGGCTGGTCTTAATGGTTCTCTTCGTGCGCCATCGACAGATAGACGATGGTCAGCATCATGAAGATAAACGCCTGCAGGGTAATGATCAGGATGTGGAACACAGCCCACGCCCACTGCAGAACAACGCCCAGGCCGCTAAGCCAGAGCAGACCACTGCCGAACATCACAGCGATCAGAATGAACACCAGCTCGCCGGCATACATGTTGCCGAACAGTCGCAGCGCCAGGGAAATCGGCTTGGCGATCAGGGTGACGAATTCCAGCAGGAAGTTCACCGGGATCAGCAGGGCTTGAACGAAGATGTTCTTGCTGCCGAACGGGTGCAGGGTCAGCTCGCCGATGAAGCCGCCGATGCCCTTGACCTTGATGCTGTAGAAAATGATCAACGCGAACACCGACAGGGCCATGCCCAGGGTAGCGTTCGGGTCTGTGGTGGAAACGGCGCGGAATGGAATGTGCGCATCACCGGTGATCAGGATGGCCAACTGAGGAATCCAGTCGACCGGGATCAGGTCGATGGCGTTCATCAGGAACACCCACACGAAGATGGTCAGCGCCAACGGTGCAATCACCGGGCTACGGCCATGGAAGCTGTCTTTCACGCTGCCATCGACGAACTGGACCAATACTTCAACGAAGTTCTGCAAGGCACCTGGCTGACCGGAAGTCGCCTTTTTTGCCGCCATGCGGAAAATCAGGACAAAGATCAGACCCAGTGCGACCGACCAGCCGAGCGTATCGACGTGGAAAGCCCAGAAACCCATCTCTTTGGCTTCTGCTGCGGTGTGGGCGAAGCCCCAGCCGCCGTTGGGAAGCTGACCGAAGGTCAGGTTCTGCAAGTGGTGCTGGATATAGCCCGAAGCGGTTGTTTCTGCCATGGTTGCCTCAAACGCCCTAAGGTTTCGAAAGTCTTGTTTTCATTAGCAGGGGAGCGAACCAGCTGACCAGTTGGGTCAACACGAAGACGCCGAATACAGCCAGCGGCGCCAATGGCTTCACACCTGCAAAGGTCAGTGCGAACAGCACTGCCGTCAAAATCAGTTTGCCCGCCTCGCCGGCAT
Organism: Pseudomonas sp. PvP025; assembly: GCF_017832155.1. Classification (NCBI taxonomy): domain Bacteria; kingdom Pseudomonadati; phylum Pseudomonadota; class Gammaproteobacteria; order Pseudomonadales; family Pseudomonadaceae; genus Pseudomonas; species Pseudomonas sp. PvP025. The sequence goes on from NZ_JAFIBJ010000001.1 coordinate 3,991,842, forward strand.
AAAAGGACCGGACGATAGCCTGGGCTGCTCGGGCGCCGGAAAACCGAAAGGCCCTGTGAGCAAAATACATATTGGGCAGCAAGGCTATCAGGCCTCCGCAAAGTCCTGAATACCCGGCTACGACTCCATGCCCATACCAAAGCGCCAATGCGGCGATCAGCAGGATGACAAATTGAGCCAATAAAACCGGAAAAACGGCCAAGCGATGGAACGGCAACGTGTTTGGCGTGCGGGTTTCCATCACTCTTGCTCCTCAATGGTCGGCTGCCGCAAATCAATAACTTGGCATAATTTGTGCCGACAAAATGCGCGCAGAGTATAGGGGCGGTTCTGCCCCTATTCAACTGCCGGGTAGTGATTTCCGATCACACGCTACATGAGTAAATGTTTCAGCGAATGTGGGCAAGGACGCCTTGAAGCTCATCGAGCGAGTTATATCCTATAACCAATTGCCCTTTGCCCTTCTTGCCATGTCGGATCTGTACCGCAGAGCCCAGGCGCTCGGCCAGGCGCTGCTCGAGCCGCGCGATATCCGGGTCGGCCTTCGGCGTCTCGACCGGTGCCGGTTTGCCGCTGAGCCATTGGCGAACCAGGGCTTCGGTCTGACGCACCGTCAGGCCTCGTGCGACAACGTGTCGCGCCCCTTCAACCTGTTGATTTTCCGGCAAACCGAGCAAGGCACGGGCATGACCCATTTCCAGGTCGCCGTGAGACAGCATGGTCTTGATCACTTCCGGCAGCGCAATCAGGCGCAACAGGTTGGACACGGTCACGCGGGATTTACCCACTGCCTCGGCCACTTGCTGCTGGGTCAGCTGGAACTCCTGCTGCAAACGCTGCAAGGCGATCGCTTCTTCGATCGGATTGAGGTCTTCACGCTGGATGTTCTCGATCAATGCCATGGCGATGGCGGTTTCATCCGGCACATCGCGCACCATCGCCGGGATGGTGTCCTTGCCGGCCTGCTGGCTGGCACGCCAGCGACGTTCGCCGGCGATGATTTCAAAGCGGCCGCCGCCAATCGGGCGCACCACGATCGGCTGCATCACACCCTGGGCCTTGATCGAGTTCGCCAGTTCTTCCAGCGCCTGCGGGTCCATGTCGCGCCGTGGCTGATATTTGCCGCGCTGGATCAGGTCCAGGGGCAGGTGCTGCAGCTCACGCTCGTCGGCCTGCACCGCTTGTTCTTCAAGCGATGTGACGGTCGGACCACTCAGGAGTGCATCCAGTCCACGTCCGAGACCTCGTTTCTTGACGGCCATGGGGATTCCTTAAGTTGGCTGGGCAACAGCGGTGCGTGGGTTGCGGCGTTGACGGCGGACCATCTCGCCGGCCAGGGCCAGATAGGCAATGGCACCGCGCGATGATTTGTCATACGCCAGCGCCGGCATGCCGTAGCTAGGGGCTTCGGCCAAGCGGATGTTACGCGGGATCACCGTGTCGTACAGCTGCTCGCCAAAGTGTTCCTTGAGCTGGGCCGACACATCGTTCATCAGGCTCAGGCGCGGGTCGAACATGGTGCGCAGCAGCCCTTCGATCTGCAGGTTTGGATTGAGCAACTCGGCGATACGCTTGATGTTATCCACAAGGTCGCTCAATCCTTCCAGCGCGTAGTACTCGCACTGCATGGGGATAATCACCCCGTCAGCCGCCACCAGCGCGTTGAGCGTGAGCATCGACAGCGACGGTGGGCAGTCGATCAGAATGTAATCGTAGTTCTCGCGAATCGGCGCCAAGGCGCTGCGCAGACGGCTTTCTTTCATCTGCATTTCCAGCAGCACCACTTCCGCTGCGGTCAAATCGCGGTTGGCCGGCAGCAGTTGATAACCGCCGTGCTCGGAATAGTGCATGGCCTGGGTCAAGTCACACTCGCCAATCAGCAAGTCGTAGACCGAGTTTTCCAGGCCGTGTTTATCCACACCGCTACCCATGGTGGCGTTGCCCTGTGGATCGAGATCGATCAACAGCACGCGGCGCTTGGTCGCGACCAGCGATGCTGCGAGGTTGATGCAGGTGGTGGTCTTACCCACGCCACCTTTCTGGTTCGCTATCGCGAATACCTTAGCCATTCTTGCTTGTGTTCCCAATCATGCCGTGCGGCGCAGTATCAGCAGATGGCGTTGGCCTTGGCAACCGGGTACGGCCAGGGCGTGTTCGCTATCGAGGTGGAAGTCCGCCGGCAATGCTAACAGCTCATCGCTTGGATGGACGCCCTTCATTGCCAGCCAGCGCGTATCGAGGTCGCCCAAATGGCGGGTCCAGTTGCTGAAGTTCTCCATGCTGCTGAATGCCCGGGAAACAATTCCGTTGAATGGCTGTTCAGGCGTGAAGGCTTCGACGCGGCTGTGGATAACCTGCAGGTTATCCAGCTTGAGTTCGAGTTTGACCTGGGTGAGGAAGCGGGTCTTCTTGCCGTTGCTGTCCAGGCAGGTGACCTGCGACTCGGGAAACAGGATGGCCAGCGGAATGCCTGGCATACCGCCGCCACTGCCTACATCGAGCCAGCGCCCATTCTTGATGAATGGCATCACACTCAGACTGTCGAGCAAATGACGCGAGACCATTTCGTCAGGATCACGTACTGCCGTGAGGTTGTACGCCTTGTTCCATTTGATCAACAGGGCCAGGTAGCCCAGCAGCAAGTCGTGCTGGGCCGGGGTCAGGTCAACGCCCAACTGGCGAGCACCTGTGGATAACTCTTCGGCGTGTTGCGAGGTGACCAACGAACTCAAGCGCTTTGCTCCAACTGACGGCCCGCGCCGCGTTTTTTCAAATGAATCATCAACAGCGAAATGGCTGCCGGGGTGACACCGGGAATGCGTGACGCCTGGCCGAGTGTTTCCGGCCGAGTTATCCCCAGTTTGCCTTGAATTTCCTTGGACAGCCCGGAAATCCCGGTGTAGTCGATATCCACAGGCAGTCTGGTGTTCTCACTGGCGCGCAGACGAGCGATCTCGTCCTGCTGACGATCGATGTAACCGGCGTACTTGGTCTTGATCTCGACCTGCTCGGCAACCTGCGGATCTTCTGCGCCCTGGCCGGTCACTTCGACCAGGCCGGCGTAGTCGATTTCCGGACGTGACAGCAGGTTGAGCAAGTTGTATTCGTGGGTCAAAGGCGTGCCGAATTTTTCGGCGATCGCATCGCCCTGCTCGGTACCCGGGCGAACCCAGGTGCTTTTCAGCCGTTGTTCTTCGAGCGCGATGCTTTCGCGTTTCTTGCAGAACGCGGCCCAACGCGCATCATCGACCAGGCCCAGCTCGCGGCCTTTCTCGGTCAGGCGCAGATCTGCGTTGTCTTCACGCAGGATCAGGCGGTATTCGGCCCGAGAAGTAAACATCCGGTACGGTTCCTGGGTGCCCAGGGTAATCAGGTCGTCAACCAGCACGCCGATATACGCCTCATCGCGACGCGGGCACCAGCTGTCTTTGCCCTGTGCACGCAACGCAGCGTTGGTCCCTGCCAGCAAACCCTGGGCGCCGGCTTCTTCGTAACCGGTGGTGCCGTTGATTTGCCCGGCGAAAAACAGCCCGCCGATCACTTTGGTTTCCAGGCTGTATTTCAAATCGCGCGGGTCGAAGTAGTCGTACTCGATGGCGTAGCCGGGGCGCACGATGTGCGCGTTCTCCATGCCGCGAATCGACTGCACGATCTGGATTTGCACATCGAACGGCAGGGAAGTGGAAATCCCGTTGGGGTACAGCTCGTGTGTGGTCAAGCCTTCGGGCTCGATGAAGACCTGGTGGCTTTCCTTGTCGGCAAAGCGGTGGATCTTGTCTTCGATCGACGGGCAATACCGCGGACCGATGCCTTCGATCACACCGGAGTACATCGGCGAGCGATCAAGGTTGGCTGCGATGATTTCGTGGGTGCGCGCATTGGTGTGAGTGATCCAGCAGCTCACCTGCTTGGGGTGCTGCTCCTTGGAGCCCATGAACGACATCACCGGAATCGGTGTATCGCCAGCCTGTTCGGTCATCACCGAGAAATCCACGGAGCGCCCGTCGATACGCGGCGGGGTTCCGGTTTTAAGGCGACCGACCCGCAGCGGCAATTCACGCAGGCGTTTTGCCAGGGCAATCGAGGGAGGATCACCCGCGCGTCCACCGGAATAGTTCTGCATACCGATGTGGATAAGTCCGCCGAGGAACGTCCCGGTGGTCAGCACCACGGACTCTGCGAAGAAACGCAGGCCCATTTGGGTGACAACCCCTTTCACCACGTCCTGCTCGACGATCAGGTCATCGGCGGCCTGTTGAAATATCCACAGGTTCGGCTGGTTTTCCAGGGTTTCACGTACTGCCGCTTTGTACAGGATGCGGTCAGCTTGTGCCCGGGTGGCACGCACGGCCGGGCCCTTGCGGCTGTTGAGCACGCGAAATTGAATACCACCCTTGTCGGTAGCCATGGCCATGACGCCACCCAGGGCATCGATTTCCTTGACCAGATGGCTTTTGCCAATCCCGCCAATGGCGGGGTTGCAACTCATGGCGCCGAGGGTTTCCACGTTGTGCGTGAGCAGCAGGGTTTTAACACCCATGCGTGCTGACGCCAGTGCTGCCTCGGTACCGGCATGACCGCCGCCGATGACGATCACTTCAAAACGGGAAGGGAAATCCACCACGCACCTCGTGCCTGCTTATGTAGGTAATCAGGAATTGTTGGTTGAAAGAGTTTTTGAGCTTGGCGGCAAGTATAGGGACTTAGCCTTCCCTAAAGAACCCTTTGCACAAAATTTAACCAGCTGTGGATGAATCACGGACAATAGAAATTAAAAGAGAGAAATTTATTAAATCTTTGTTTTTATGTTTATTTCTACTGAGCATGTTTTCTGTGGATAGATCTCTACAGCCCTTTATTCACGTTGTGTATAGCGATTCAAAAGTCTGTGGTCAGGTGCCAATGAGGCCCTTGGATAACTGCGCTAAGCCTGTGGATTAAACAGCTGGTTATCCACAGCCGCCCTTATACGCAGTTTTTGAGCCCTGTTATCAACTGGGCACAGGTAGGGTTATTCACAGGGCTTAATCCACAGAAAAGCAGTGCAAAGCGCAAATAGCGCCCACGAAAATGCCGTGCCTATCGATAGAAATTCAGGTTTTGAGATGGAGTGCTCTGAAACGAGCGCAGCAGACAGGCACGAATGGCCTGTCTGGAGTCGGCGTAAGGTTTATTTACCGATGCAGAAGCTGGAGAAAATCCGTCCGAGTAAGTCATCGGAGCTGAACGCGCCGGTGATCTCACCCAACAGCTGCTGCGCTTGACGCAAATCCTCCGCCAACAGCTCACCGGCGCCCGCCAGGGTCAGCTGTGCCCGGCCGTGCTCCAACGCCGCGCTGGCATGGCGCAGCGCCTCCAGGTGCCTGCGGCGAGCGCTGAAGCTGCTTTCCGAGGTCTGTTCGTAGCCCATGCAGGCTTTGAGGTGGTCACGTAGCAGTTCCAGACCCTCACCCGCTGATTTCGCACTCAGGCTGATCGTGACGTGGCCATCCTCGCTGGTCTCCATTGCGATGGCTTCGCCCGTGAGGTCTGCCTTGTTCCGGATCAAGGTGACCTTGGCTGGGTCCGGCCGTTGTTCGAGGAACTCGGGCCACAAGGCAAAAGGATCCACAGCTTCCGGCGCCGTGGCGTCCACGACCAACAGCACACGGTCCGCTTCGCCGATTGCCTTGAGCGCTCGTTCCACGCCAATTTTTTCCACCTGGTCGTCGGTGTCGCGCAGCCCGGCGGTGTCAACCACGTGTAATGGCATGCCATCGATGTGGATATGTTCGCGCAGAATATCCCGCGTAGTGCCGGCAATCTCGGTAACGATGGCAGCTTCACGCCCTGCAAGTGCATTGAGCAGGCTCGACTTGCCGGCATTCGGACGCCCGGCAATTACCACCGTCATGCCATCGCGCAGCAAGGCGCCCTGCCCCGCTTCGCACAGTACTGTGGATAACTCGTCACGAACCTTATCGAGCATCGCAAGAACATGGCCGTCGGCAAGGAAGTCGATTTCTTCTTCCGGGAAATCAATTGCTGCTTCAACGTAGATACGCAGGCTGATCAGTTGCTCAGTCAAGTTATGCACGCGCAGCGAGAAAGCCCCCTGCAACGAGCGCAGGGCGTTGCGGGCAGCTTGTGCGGAACTGGCCTCGATCAGGTCGGCAATCGCTTCAGCCTGGGCCAAGTCTAGTTTGTCGTTGAGAAAGGCACGTTCGCTGAACTCGCCCGGGCGAGCCAGACGACAACCCAGCTGCAGGCAACGTTGCAACAGCATATCCAGTACCACCGGACCGCCGTGTCCCTGCAGCTCCAGGACATCTTCACCGGTGAATGAGTTGGGCCCCGGGAAATAGAGGGCAAGGCCTTCATCCAGCACGCTGTTGTCGGCGTCGAGGAAGGGACCGTAATGGGCATAGCGTGGCTTCAGCTCGCGGCCGCTGATTGCCTGTGCCGCCCTGCCGGCGAGCGGCCCGGAAATTCGAACGATACCGACACCGCCGCGACCTTGAGCGGTCGCAACGGCAGCGATGGTTTCACGAGGTGCGCTCATCAGCAGGTTCCAGAACAAAAATGACGGAAAGCAAAACGCCCCACTAGGGGGCGTCTTGAGTGGTTACCCACAGAGTAAATTACGCTTCGGCTTTTTTGGTAGCCGCTTCGATTTTACGCGTGATGTACCACTGTTGAGAGATCGACAACACGTTGTTGACCACCCAGTACAGCACCAGACCAGCTGGGAACCAGAGGAAGAAGAAGGTGAAGATGATAGGCATCATTTTCATTACCTTCGCCTGCATCGGGTCCGGCGGAGTCGGGTTCAAGCGCTGCTGGATAAACATGGTCGCGCCCATGATGATCGGCAGGATAAAGAACGGGTCCTTGATCGACAGGTCAGTTATCCACAGCATGAACGGCGCCTGGCGCATTTCGACGCTTTCCAGGAGTACCCAATACAGCGACAGGAATACAGGCATCTGCACCAGAATCGGCAAGCATCCACCCAGCGGGTTGATCTTCTCTTTCTTGTACAGCTCCATCATGGCCTGCGACATTTTCTGCCGGTCATCACCATGTTGCTCTTTCAGAGCAGCCAGCTTCGGCGCCACGGCACGCATGCGCGCCATCGACTTGTAGCTGGCGGCCGACAGAGGGAAGAAAATCCCTTTGATCAGCATGGTCAGGAAGATGATCGAGAAGCCCCAGTTACCCACAATGCTGTGGATATGTTGCAGCAGCCAGAAGATTGGCTGAGCAATGAACCACAGAATGCCGTAGTCCACGGTCAGTTCCAGACCTGGGGACAACTCTTTGAGCACTGCCTGGCTTTTCGGACCGGCGTACAGGGTAGCGCTGGTTTCAGCCTTGGCACCTGGCGCTACGGTCAACGCCGGGCCGGTAAAACCAATGATGTAATTACCCTGGCTGTCCTTACGCGTCTGAACCAGATTGGCTTCAGCCTTGTTCGGAATCCAGGCGGTCACGAAGTAGTGTTGCAGCCAGGCTACCCAGCCACCCTGAACATTTTCTTTCAGTGCGCCCTTGTCGATATCTTTCATCGACACTTTTTTGTACGGCTCGCCACTTGTCCACAGGGCTGCGCCCAGGTAAGTCGCGGTGCCGGTGGCGGTGCTGGAAGAAGGATCGGAGCTGCCATCACGCTTGAGCTGGGCAAACAGGTTGCCGGTCCACGGTTTGGCACTTTCGTTGTCGATCAGGTAAGTGACCTTCAAGTCGTACAGGCCGCGGGTAAAGCTGAAGCGCTTGATGTAGTTGACGCCATCGAGGCTGAATTTCAGGTCGACATTCAACTGATTCTGGCCATCGGCCAGTTGATAACTCTTCTGTTCGGTCGAATAAACCGGACGACCGGTAGCACGTGCATCCGGACCATTGGTGCCGGTCAGGCCGCTTTGTGCCAGATACGTGCGCTCACCACCGTTATCGAACAGTTGGAACGGCACATCCGGATGGTCCTGGCGACGTGGATACAGCGGCAGTTTCAACTGCGCGATATCACCACCTTGTGGATCGATAGCCAGGTCGAGCACATCCGTTTTCACGTGGATGAGGTCTTTGTTGGTGACCACTGGCGTTTCAAGAGGTGCGGCAGTCTCGCCATTCGCGCTGGGAACATCGGCACTCGCGGACGCATTGTTACCCAGCGGGGTGTCCGGAATAGCCGGCGCAGCCTGATTGGTAGCAACATTCTGAGTCGGCAGGGCAGCCTGGCCATAGTCCTGGTTCCACTTAAGGACCATGACGTAGGACACGATTGCCAGGGCGACGATCAGGATCGTGCGTTTAATATCCATGATTACTCGGCCATCGAAGAAGAACGGGAGGTAGGGATAGGTGGAACCGGGTCATAACCACCGGCATTCCACGGATGACAGCGACCTAAACGACGAAAGGTCAGCCAGCCACCGCGCAGAAGACCATGATTTTCTATGGCCTCTAACGCGTAGCAGGAACAGCTGGGGTAGAAACGACAGTGGTTGGCCATCAGAGGACTAATGGCATAGCGGTAAAACTGGATCGGAACGATGGCCAGTTTACGCATCAAGGCTGTCTACCCCTACAGTTTCGACGACTGCTGGTGCTGGTTTGTGGGTACGCGCCAGACGCTTCCATAGCTTGCCGAAATGCTGAATCAATTCGGGGTTTTCTACATCCCCCAAGCCTTTGCGCGCGACGATAACAATATCCCAACCAACCAGAGTGTCCTGGTGGAGGCGAAACGATTCGCGCATCAGACGCTTGAGGCGATTGCGCTCAACGGAGAGCTTTACGCTCTTCTTGCCGATCACCAACCCGAGACGTGGGTGATCAAGATCGTTGTTACGCGCAAGGAGCAGGAGATTTTTCCCCGGAACCTTGCCGGTGGGGGAGTCAAAGACTGCCTTGAAGTGCCGGGGGGTAAGCAGACGCTTTTCCCGACTGAAGTCCTGACTCACCACCAGTACCGGATTATCAAACTGCCAGACGCGCACGACCTTTGGCGCGGCGACGCGACAGGACAGCACGGCCGTTCTTGGTAGCCATGCGAGCACGGAAACCGTGAGTGCGGGCGCGTTTGATGGTGCTTGGTTGGAAAGTACGTTTCATGGCGTTGTTACCTGGTTCGTCCACAACGGGCCGGAATGGCCCCCGTTTTAAGAGACCGGCGATTCTAGAGAAAGCAAGGCTCTAGGTCAATTTCCAACCAGCTTTTCCTTTAATTAGATCTCGTCAGCCCGTTTGGGCTTTTCCGTGTGAGTGGCGTCGACGAGCAGTGGCATAGATATAAATATAAAGAAGGAAGTTATTTAAAGCTTTTCTGTAAAGCTTATAAAAGCTAGGCTGGCGTCTATCTGTGGATAACTGCCCCAAGCCCATATTTCACGTGATGTACAGAGGATGACAACTACAGGGGAAAACGGTGTCCTTCCTGTGCTGCGCTGTCGGATAAGCTGTGGGTGGAACACGGTTTTATCCACAGGCCAGTTACCCACAGACTTTCACCCCCACTTGTACAACGGGCTCACGGGCGCTTATCCACAGAGCTTATGCACAGACCATCTGTCTTCTTTTTTACAGATAACGCGTTGATTTTGGGTCGTCTGTGAGCAACCTACATGTGGATAAGTGGGCGGCTGGCCGCTACAATGGCGGCTGTTTTTGCCTCACCGGCTTTCAACTTAGGGGATATCCGTGTCAGTGGAACTTTGGCAGCAGTGCGTAGAGCTTTTGCGCGAAGAGCTGCCTGCCCAGCAATTCAACACCTGGATCCGTCCACTACAGGTCGAAGCCGAAGGCGACGAGTTGCGTGTCTATGCGCCTAATCGTTTTGTTCTCGACTGGGTCAACGAAAAGTACCTGGGCCGTGTGCTCGAGTTGCTCGACGAACACGGCAACGGTATCGCGCCCGTGCTCTCCTTATTGATAGGCAGCAAACGCAGCTCTGTACCTCGTGCTGCACCGAATGCTCCGCTCGCGGCGAGTGCTTCGCAGGCTCAGGCCGCTGCGGCCCCTGTTAATAACTTGGCGGCACCGGTTGCGCAGGCGGCTTCAAAACCCGCGTCGCAGAAAAACGCGCCCATAAATGAAGAGCCGTCTCGCGACAGCTTCGACCCGATGGCTGGCGCCGCTTCCCAGCAAGCGCCGGTACGTGCCGAACAGCGCACGGTGCAGGTCGAAGGTGCGCTCAAGCACACCAGCTACCTCAACCGTACCTTCACCTTCGAGAACTTCGTTGAAGGCAAGTCCAACCAGTTGGCCCGCGCGGCCGCCTGGCAGGTCGCGGATAATCCCAAGCACGGCTATAACCCGCTTTTTCTGTATGGCGGGGTTGGTTTGGGTAAGACCCACTTGATGCATGCAGTGGGCAACCATCTGTTAAAGAAGAACCCGAATGCCAAGGTTGTATACCTGCACTCGGAGCGCTTCGTGGCCGACATGGTCAAGGCTTTGCAGCTCAATGCAATCAACGAGTTCAAGCGCTTCTATCGCTCCGTTGACGCTTTGCTGATCGATGACATTCAATTCTTTGCGCGCAAGGAACGTTCTCAGGAAGAGTTTTTCCATACCTTCAACGCCCTGCTCGAAGGCGGTCAGCAGGTCATCCTGACCAGCGACCGTTATCCGAAGGAGATCGAAGGTCTGGAAGAACGCTTGAAGTCGCGATTCGGCTGGGGCCTGACCGTTGCAGTTGAGCCGCCGGAGCTGGAAACCCGTGTGGCGATCCTGATGAAAAAGGCCGATCAGGCAAAAGTTGATCTACCCCACGATGCGGCCTTCTTCATCGCCCAGCGTATCCGCTCCAACGTGCGTGAACTCGAAGGCGCGCTCAAGCGGGTCATCGCGCACTCGCACTTCATGGGCCGCGATATCACCATCGAGCTGATCCGCGAGTCCCTGAAAGACCTGTTGGCATTGCAGGACAAACTGGTGAGTGTGGATAACATTCAGCGCACTGTGGCCGAGTACTACAAGATCAAGATTTCCGACCTGCTGTCCAAGCGCCGTTCGCGCTCTGTGGCGCGCCCGCGTCAGGTGGCCATGGCCCTCTCCAAGGAGTTGACCAACCACAGCCTGCCGGAAATCGGTGATGTGTTTGGCGGTCGCGACCACACGACCGTCCTGCACGCCTGCCGAAAGATCAATGAACTTAAGGAATCCGACGCGGATATTCGCGAGGACTACAAGAACCTGCTGCGTACGCTCACGACGTGATGTCACCAGCGCAGCTTATTAAGGCAAGGGACTAGACCATGCATTTCACCATTCAACGCGAAGCCCTGTTGAAACCCCTGCAACTGGTCGCAGGCGTCGTCGAGCGCCGACAGACCTTGCCGGTGCTCTCCAACGTATTGCTGGTGGTCGAAGGCCAGCAATTGTCCCTGACCGGTACCGACCTGGAAGTCGAACTGGTTGGGCGCGTGCAGCTCGAAGAGCCTGCCGAACCTGGCGAGATCACCGTGCCGGCACGCAAGCTGATGGACATCTGCAAAAGCCTGCCGAACGATGCGCTGATCGATATCAAGGTCGATGAGCAGAAGCTGGTGGTCAAGGCCGGCCGCAGCCGCTTTACTCTGTCGACGTTGCCAGCCAATGACTTCCCTACCGTGGAAGAAGGCCCGGGCTCGCTGACCTGCAGTCTGGAGCAGAGCAAGCTGCGTCGTTTGATCGAACGCACCAGCTTCGCCATGGCCCAGCAGGACGTACGCTACTACCTCAACGGTATGCTGCTGGAAGTCTCGGAAGGTATCATCCGCGCCGTGGCCACCGACGGACACCGCCTGGCAATGTGCTCGATGCGTGCCGATATCGGTCAGCCGGATCGCCACCAGGTGATCGTGCCGCGTAAAGGTATCCTGGAGTTGGCGCGCCTGCTGACCGAGCCGGACGGTATCGTCAGCATCGTTCTCGGTCAGCACCATATCCGCGCCACCACTGGCGAATTCACCTTTACCTCCAAGCTGGTCGACGGCAAGTTCCCGGACTACGAGCGCGTACTGCCTAAGGGGGGTGACAAGCTGGTACTCGGTGACCGTCAGGCCCTGCGTGAAGCTTTCAGCCGCACGGCGATTCTGTCGAACGAGAAGTACCGCGGCATCCGGCTGCAGTTGGCCAACGGCCAATTGAAGATCCAGGCGAATAACCCGGAGCAGGAAGAAGCGGAAGAGGAAGTGGGCGTTGACTACAACGGTGGCTCGCTCGAGATAGGTTTCAACGTGAGCTACCTGCTGGACGTGCTGGGTGTGATGACTACTGAACAGGTTCGCCTGATCCTGTCGGACTCCAACAGCAGCGCCCTGGTACAAGAATCCGATAACGACGACTCGGCTTACGTTGTTATGCCGATGCGTCTGTAATCATGCTCAGCGCAAGCTAGATGTCCCTCAGTCGTGTCTCGGTCACCGCGGTGCGCAATCTGCACCCGGTGACCTTCTCTCCCTCCCCTCGCATCAATATCCTCCATGGCGCCAACGGCAGTGGCAAAACCAGCGTGCTGGAAGCTATTCACTTGCTGGGGCTCGCCCGTTCGTTTCGCAGTGCGCGACTGCTGCCGGTGATCCAATACGAGCAATTGGCGTGCACCGTGTTTGGCCAGGTCGAATTGGCGGAAGGTGGACATAGCGCCTTGGGGATCTCCCGTGATCGGGGCGGCGACTTTCAAATTCGCATCGATGGGCAGAATGCACGCAGTGCCGCGCAACTTGCCGAAATCCTGCCATTGCAATTGATCAATCCCGACAGCTTCCGGTTATTGGAGGGCGCACCAAAAATCCGCCGACAGTTTCTCGACTGGGGCGTGTTCCACGTGGAACCACGGTTTATGGCCACGTGGCAGCGTCTGCAGAAGGCCCTGCGGCAGCGGAACTCATGGCTGCGGCATGGTACACTTGACGCCGCTTCGCAGGCGGCTTGGGACCGTGAACTGTGCCTGGCCAGCGACGAAATCGATGAATACCGCCGCGCCTATATCAAAGCCTTGAAACCAGTCTTTGAGCAGACCTTGAGTGAGTTGCTGGAACTCGAGGGGCTGACGCTGAGCTACTACCGTGGTTGGGACAAAGAGCGTGAGCTGAGTGCAGTGCTTGCAACCTCCCTGCAACGTGATCAGCAAATTGGCCACACCCAGGCCGGCCCACAACGCGCTGACTTGCGCCTTAGATTAGGTGCACACAATGCCGCAGACATACTGTCGCGGGGTCAGCAGAAGTTGGTGGTGTGCGCACTGCGTATTGCTCAGGGGCACTTGGTCAGCCAGGCCCGACGCGGGCAGTGTATTTATCTGGTGGATGACTTGCCGTCCGAACTCGACGAGCAACATCGCCGCGCGCTATGCCGCTTGTTGGAAGACTTACGCTGCCAGGTGTTTATCACCTGTGTAGACCACGAATTATTGAGGGAAGGCTGGCAGACGGAAACGCCAGTCGCTTTGTTCCACGTGGAACAAGGCCGTATCACCCAGACCCACGACCATCGGGAGTGAAGGCATGAGCGAAGAAAGAACGTACGACTCGACCAGCATCAAAGTGCTGAAAGGTTTGGATGCCGTACGCAAACGTCCCGGTATGTACATTGGCGACACCGATGATGGCAGCGGTTTGCACCACATGGTGTTCGAGGTGGTCGACAACTCCATCGACGAAGCTCTGGCCGGTCACTGCGACGACATCAGCATCATCATCCATCCGGATGAATCCATCACCGTGCGCGACAATGGTCGCGGTATTCCGGTCGATGTGCATAAAGAAGAAGGCGTATCGGCAGCCGAGGTCATCATGACCGTGCTGCATGCTGGCGGTAAGTTCGACGACAACTCCTATAAGGTTTCCGGCGGTTTGCACGGTGTTGGCGTGTCAGTAGTGAACGCGCTGTCCGAAGAGCTGATCCTGACAGTACGCCGCAGTGGCAAAATCTGGGAGCAGACCTACGTCCATGGTGTTCCACAGGAGCCGATGAAAATCGTTGGCGACAGTGAAACCACGGGTACTCAGATCCACTTCAAACCGTCTGATGAAACCTTTAAAAACATCCATTTCAGCTGGGACATCCTGGCCAAGCGGATTCGCGAACTGTCGTTCTTGAACTCCGGTGTGGGTATCGTCCTCAAGGATGAGCGCAGCGGTAAGGAAGAGCTGTTCAAGTACGAAGGCGGCCTGCGTGCATTCGTTGAATACCTGAACACCAACAAGACTGCGGTCAACCAGGTATTCCACTTCAACATCCAGCGCGACGACGGCATCGGCGTGGAAATCGCCCTGCAGTGGAACGACAGTTTCAACGAGAACCTGTTGTGTTTCACCAACAACATTCCACAGCGCGATGGCGGTACTCACCTGGTAGGTTTCCGCTCGGCACTGACGCGTAACCTCAACACTTATATCGAAGCTGAAGGTTTGGCCAAGAAGCATAAAGTCGCCACCACTGGCGACGATGCGCGTGAAGGCCTGACTGCAATCATCTCGGTAAAAGTGCCGGACCCCAAGTTCAGCTCCCAGACCAAAGACAAGCTGGTATCTTCCGAAGTGAAGACCGCCGTGGAACAGGAGATGGGCAAGTACTTCTCCGACTTCCTGCTGGAAAACCCGAACGAAGCCAAGCTGGTTGTCGGCAAAATGATCGACGCTGCGCGGGCCCGTGAAGCGGCGCGTAAAGCCCGTGAGATGACCCGTCGCAAAGGCGCACTGGATATCGCCGGACTGCCCGGCAAACTGGCTGACTGCCAGGAGAAGGACCCTGCCCTCTCCGAGCTGTACCTGGTGGAAGGTGACTCTGCTGGCGGTTCCGCCAAGCAGGGCCGTAACCGTCGCACCCAGGCCATCCTGCCGTTGAAGGGCAAGATCCTCAACGTCGAGAAGGCGCGCTTCGACAAGATGATTTCCTCCCAGGAAGTCGGCACCCTGATCACGGCGCTGGGTTGCGGTATTGGCCGCGATGAATACAACATCGACAAGCTGCGCTACCACAACATCATCATCATGACCGATGCCGACGTCGACGGTTCGCACATCCGTACCCTGCTGCTGACCTTCTTCTTCCGTCAGTTGCCGGAGCTGATCGAGCGCGGCTACATCTACATCGCCCAGCCGCCGCTGTATAAGGTCAAGAAGGGCAAGCAAGAGCAATACATCAAAGACGACGACGCCATGGAAGAGTACATGACGCAGTCGGCGCTGGAAGATGCGAGCCTGCACTTGAACGACGAAGCACCGGGCATCTCCGGTGAGTCGCTGGAGCGCCTGGTAAACGACTTCCGCATGGTGATGAAGACGCTCAAGCGCTTGTCGCGTCTGTACCCTCAGGAACTGACCGAGCACTTCATCTACCTGCCATCGGTCAGCCTGGAGCAACTGGGCGATCACGCACACATGCAGGCGTGGTTGGCGCAGTACGAAGCCCGCCTGCGCACCGTCGAGAAGTCTGGCCTGGTGTACAAAGCCAGCTTGCGTGAGGACCGTGAACGTAACGTCTGGCTGCCGGAGGTCGAACTGATCTCCCATGGGCTGTCGAACTACGTCACGTTCAACCGCGACTTCTTCGGTAGTAACGACTACAAGACTGTGGTCACTCTGGGCGCGCAACTGAGCACTCTGCTGGACGATGGCGCTTACATTCAGCGTGGCGAGCGCAAGAAAGCCGTCAAGGAGTTCAAGGAAGCCTTGGACTGGTTGATGACTGAAAGCACCAAACGCCACACTATCCAGCGCTACAAAGGTCTGGGCGAAATGAACCCGGATCAATTGTGGGAAACCACCATGGACCCGGCTCAGCGTCGCATGCTGCGCGTAACCATCGAGGACGCCATTGGCGCGGATCAAATCTTCAACACCCTGATGGGTGATGCGGTTGAACCTCGTCGTGATTTCATCGAAAGCAATGCTCTGGCGGTTTCCAACCTGGATTTCTGATCAGGCAAACCCGTACGTAAAAGGCCAACGCTCAGCGTTGGCCTTTTTTATTACCTCGTCTTTACCAAATGCTCCACGTGGAACATCCCGATTTTTACCCTTCAGACGCCACGCCCACACTCTCCAACCGATACCCATACCCGTAGATCGTCAACAGTTGCCACCCGCGATCCGCCGTCAGCCCCAGCTTGTTTCTCAGGCGATAGATGTGTGTGTCCAATGGCCGTGACGACACCATCTCTTCATGCGTCCAGAACCGCTCATACAAGTATTCGCGGGATAACGGCCGTGCCAGGTTAGCGAACAAGCAGTTGGCCAGACGGTACTCACGTTCGGTCAGGTTGATGGGCTTACCCGCTCGGGTCACGGTGAGTTGGGCGTCGTCAAAAGTCAGGTCGTTAAAGCTTTGCACCTCAGGCGTCGCGGATTTTTGCAAGCCATGGCGGCGCAGCACGGCGGTGACTCGGGCTTTAAGCTCATTGGGGCGAAAGGGCTTGCTCAGGTAGTCATCGGCACCGCTGTTTAGCGCGGCGACGATATCGCTCTCGGCATCGCGGCTGGTAAGCATGATTACCGCAGGCGGTGATTCCATGTGTTCACGGGTCCAGCGCAGCAGTGCAATACCGGTGATATCGGGCAATTGCCAGTCGAGTATCAACAGATCGAAGTTTTCCCGACGCAGTTGGCGCAGCAGGTCTTCTCCCCGCTCGAAGCAATGCACAGACCACGGCTGGTCCGATGGCCGGGGGATCTGTCGCAGTGTCTGTTCCACCCGGCGTAACTCAGCGGGCTCGTCATCCAATATCGCGACACGCATGGTGTGGGTCCCTTCACAAGAAATACAGCAACTGACGGCCCCACACAAACAGGGGCACATACTGCGCAGATACCGGACGTTGAATCTGAATAATTGTGGTCAGATTCAACGGCCCTCAGCTTCTGGCGATACGCTGCTTCAAGGACTAAATCCTCGAGCGCGTGTAGGAAAGATACCGACTACTGCTGGCAAGTAAAAGGTTCGGCCGACACATTATCGGGAGGGTTCGATACGCCCGTATCGAATAACCTATTCAGTGAACTGGAAATACGTTTCACTGGGTTCAAATCACGCCCACTTGTTGGCTTGCGACGAGCATGGCCTGGAAGGAGAAACCGAGGTCTATGACATTCCTTATCACACGCCTGCCACCTATATGTCGGCCTGCGGTGGCCAACCGATGAAGCTATGGGGCCAGCCGGAAAAGCGCCAACCCACCCACGCCCAACGCTTGTTCAACGGCCTGGTTCGCGAGTGGCTTTGGATAGGCCTACTGTTGTTGCCTCTCACAGCCTATCTATCCCTTAACCCATTCCTTGCCCTCGACAATCCGTTGTATGACGGCCTTCGCAGGCTCGCCGCGCTGTCCTCTGCCGACATGCAGATTCAGGCCGACGTACTGGGTGGTCTGCTGCGTGGGCGCACTATCGCGCAGGTGCCCGGTTGGCTGGCAGCACTGATGTCGACCTCGCTGGTGGCCTTGCTGCTCGGTCTATTGCTCTACCGGCCGCGATACGCGTCGTGGATGACGCTGGGTTGCATGGCCACTGCAGTGCTTGGCTCATTGGCCCTGTTGCGCATGGGCCATTGGTGGTCGCCTGGCGCCTGCCTGATTGGATTGCTGCTCAGCTACCTGATCTGGAATTGGCGCCGTTTGAGTGCGGTGCTCGCCTATTTCGGCTGGGAGCTGGCGCGCCTGGATGATGAGCCCAAAGTGCTGCCGGAACGCCGCCGTGCGCCTGCCAGTAAGGGGGATGTGTTGCAGGGACGGATCTTTGCGCTCGAGCAGGCCGTCAGCCGTACGCGTGACACCCGCCGCTTCATGGCCGATGGCCTGGAATGTTTGCCGGTGGCGACACTGATTACTGATCCGCGCGGCAGTATCCTGCTGGCCAACCGCATTGCCCGGGAAGTATTCGGCAATGAGCTGGTGAGCCACAATTTGCTTGAGCAACTGGCGGACCTGGGTTACCCGCCCCTGCACAATGGCGTGCGCCCTGCCCTTTCGGCGCTCGAGCTCGTTGAGTTTCGCGATATCCACCAACGCAGCTTGCGCATGGAGATTGCGCCTTTGCTACCTGCAGAAGGTGATGTCGCCCTGGGCTGGTTGCTGAGCCTGACCGACCTGAGCAAAGAACGCGAGGCCCAGCAGCACCGGGAAACCATGCTGCGCTTCCTGTCCCATGACCTGCGTGCGCCCCATTCGGCGATTCTTGCGCTGCTGGATATACACAGCGGTGGTTCCCCGGTATTCGCCCAGATCGAGCAACAGGTGCGACGCGCCCTGAACCTCACTGAGTCATTTGTTCAGTTGGCCAAAGCCGAGGCCGATGGTTATCACTTCCAGCCGACCCTGTTCGCGATGCTGGTGATGGATGCGTTCGATCAAGTGGCAGTGATCGCTCAACTCAAGGGCATCCACCTGCTCCATGACCTGGACGAGGCTGACGACGGCATGGTGTCAGCCGATCAATCGCTGCTTACCCGGGCGTTGTTCAACGTGCTGGAGAACGCGATCAAATATTCTCCTTCCGGCACCACCGTAAGATTGCGCCACAGTAGCACTCTAGGCTGGCTGGAATGCCATATCAGCGATCAGGGTGCAGGTATCGCGGCCGAAGATTTGCCCGAGCTGTTCAGCCAGTACCGGCGCTTCGAGTCCGCTCAGGGCAGTGAGGGCCTCGGTTTGGGACTGACCATGGTCAGGGCGGTCGTTGAACGGCATAAAGGGCATATCAGTTGCGAAAGTACCCTTGGCAAAGGCACTACCTTCAGTCTGCGCCTTCCCCTGCTGGATGACTGCTGAGACAGCTTTTGTCCTGTGCATAAAAAACCGGTCACAAGGACCGGTTTTTTAATGCCGAAAAAACTTATGCACGTTTTTCGCTTTTTTATTGGCTGATGAAATATGTATATAAATCAGATATTTATATGCATAAAAAGCCGATTAGCCAACAAACCGTACACAGGTTATCCACAGAACCTCATATCACTGGCGTATCCACCACGATGGGCTCGGGTGGCAACGAACCCATTGCCCTCTGTTGCGCCTGGTTCCACGCCTGCGCACGCTCATTCAGCGCCGCAATGGCACGCGGGCCCTCGCCTTCGGCATACATCGGTTCACCGATCACTACGGTGATAGTGCCTGGGCGTTTGGCCCAGCCAGTTTTCGGCCAGAACTTGCCGGCGTTATGCGCAATCGGCAGCACCGGCAGGTTGGCGTTGACCGCCAGCGCGGTACCACCGCGTGAAAATTTGCCCACGGTGCCATAGGGCACGCGAGTGCCTTCGGGGAAGATCAGCACCCACACACCGTCCTTGAGCAGCTCATCACCTTTTTTGGCCACATGTTTGAGCGCGGCCTTGGGATTGTCGCGATCGATGGCGATCGGACGCAGCATCGCCATCGCCCACCCAAAGAACGGTACGTAGAGCAACTCACGCTTGAGCACCTGACTCAACGGCGAGAAGTACGCCGACAGGAAGAAAGTCTCCCAGGTGCTCTGGTGGTTCGACAGAATCACGCAAGGCTGATCCGGCACATTCTCTGCGCCCTTGACCTCGAAACGGATGTTCAGGAACACCTTGGACAGCCACAACGCGCAGCGGCACCAATAGACGTTGATGAAGCGGTAGCGCGCCTTGAATGGCAGGAAAGGCGCGATAAAAAAGCTCAGGGTGCACCAGAGAAAGGAACTGGTGCCCAACAGCAGGTAAAAGAAAAAGGTTCTGATGGCCTGCAAAATCGACATGGCGGCATTTACCGTTGCGGGACACGGCCCGCCTGTTTAAAGCGCACTCCCGAACAGTCCTTGGCCAGGAAGTCGAGGGCTGCTGCTAGTTGTTGATAAGTTCTGCGGCAACCGCCGCCAGATCGTCAAAAATCAAGGTGCCTACCGGCAGGTTTTTCGCCTGGGTCTTTTCGCCTTTCCCGGTCTTCACCAAAACTGGCTGAGAGTCGACGGCCTTGGCCGCCTCCAGGTCACCGAGGCTGTCCCCGACGAACCATATCCCAGCCAACGGTACCTTGTAATGTTCTGCAATGATTTTCAACATGCCAGGCTTGGGTTTGCGGCAGTCGCAGCCCTCGTCCGGCCCGTGGGGGCAGTACACCACCAGCCCCACCTCACCGCCCTGCTCGGCCACCAACGTGCGCAGGCGCGCGTGCATGGCGTCCAGGGTGGCAATGTCGTAATAGCCGCGGGCGATGCCGGACTGGTTGGTGGCGATTGCCACCGTCCAGCCGGCCTTGCTCAACTGCGCGATGGCCTCGATCGAGCCGGGCAGTGGTATCCATTCAGCCACCGACTTGATGTAAGCGTCGGAGTCGTAATTGATCACCCCGTCCCGATCGAGAATCAGCAGTTTCAACATGATCAGCCCAGTACGGAAATGTCAGCGATGTTGATAAACAGTCCACGCAGACGCGCCAGCATGGCGTAGCGGTTTTTCCGCACACCGGCATCTTCGGCATTGATCATCACCGCTTCGAAGAACGCATCCACCGGCTCACGCAGGGTGGCCAGACGCGCAAGCGCTTCGGCGTAGTTGCGTTCGGCGATCAGCGGCTTCACCGCGTTTTCTGCCTTGGCGATGGCCGAGTTCAGCGAGAACTCCTTGGCATCGGCAAACAGGCCCGGGTCGACTTCGGCGGTGCCGAGGTTGTCGGCCTTGCCCAGTAGATTGGACACACGCTTGTTCACGGCGGCCAGCGCATTGGCTTCGGGCAACTTGCGGAAGGCCTGTACGGCTTGCACACGCTGATCGAAGTCCAGTGCCGAACCTGGTTGAAGGGCACGCACCGACAGGTACACGGAAACGTCCACGCCTTCGTCTTCGTAACGCGCACGCAGGCGGTCGAACACGAACTCCAGCACTTGCTCGGCCAGACCAGCCTGCTTGACCTTGGCGCCGAACTGGCCGACAGCAAACACCACGGCCTGAGTCAGGTCGAGGTCCAGCTTCTTGTCGATCAGGATACGCAGCACGCCCAGGGCAGCACGGCGCAGGGCATACGGGTCTTTGCTGCCGGTGGGCAGCATGCCGATACCGAAGATACCGACGAGGGTGTCCAGCTTGTCGGCGATGGCCACGGCCGCACCGGTGAGGGTGGTTGGCAGTTCGGCGCCAGCACCGCGCGGCATGTACTGCTCGTTCAGTGCCAGCGCCACATCGCCCGGCTCGCCGTCGTTGAGGGCGTAGTAGTAACCCGCCACGCCTTGCATCTCAGGGAACTCGCCGACCATCTCGGTGGCCAGGTCGCACTTGGACAGCAGGCCGGCACGCGCCGCCCAGGCTGCATCGCCGCCAATGCGCTGGGCAATGTAGGCCGCCAGTTTGGAAACGCGCACGGCCTTGTCGTAGACGCTGCCGAGTTTTTCCTGGAACACCACGTTCTGCAGGCGCAGGTTGAAGTCTTCGAGCTTCTGCTTCTTGTCTTGCTTGAAGAAGAATTCGGCGTCGGTCAGGCGCGGGCGGACGACTTTCTCGTTGCCGGCGATGATCTGCTGCGGGTCCGTACTTTCGATGTTGGCTACGGTGATAAAGCGCGGCAGCAATTTGCCGTCCGCATCCAGCAGGCAGAAATACTTCTGGTTGTCCTGCATGGTGGTGATCAGCGCTTCCTGTGGCACATCGAGGAAACGTTCCTCGAACGAGCACACCAGCGGCACCGGCCATTCCACCAGCGCGGTCACTTCGTCGAGCAGGCCTGGCGGCACGATGGCGGTGCCTTCCTGCAGGCGGGCCAGCTCTTCGGTGCGCTTGCTGATCAGTTCGCGACGCTCATTGGCGTCTGCCAGCACGTAGGCGGCACGCAGGTCAGTGGCGTAGTTGGCCGGTGAGGTGATGCGCACGGCTTCAGGATGGTGGAAGCGATGACCACGGGAATCACGGCCTGCCTTCTGGGCGAGGATCGTGCAGTCGATGACCTGGTCACCGAGCAGCATCACCAGCCACTGGGTTGGGCGCACGAACTCTTCCTTGCGCGCCCCCCAGCGCATGCGCTTGGGAATCGGCAGGTCATTCAGGGAATCTTCAACGATGGTCGGCAACAGGCTGGCGGTCGGCTTGCCGGTGATCACCTGGCTGAACCGCAGTTTCGGGCCGCTCTGGTCGATCTCGCTCAGCTCGACGCCACACTTCTTGGCAAACCCGAGGGCCGCTTGAGTCGGATTGCCTTCAGCATCGAAAGCCGCCTGACGCGGTGGGCCGTCGAGGTTGATGCTGCGGTCCGGCTGCTGGGTTTCCAGCGCGGTCAGCAGCACGGCCAGACGGCGCGGCGCGGCGTAGACTTTCTTCGCTTCAAACTTCAGGCCGGCGCTTTGCAGGCCTTTCTCGATACCAGCCAGGAATGCATCGGCCAGGGTGTTGAGTGCCTTGGGTGGCAGCTCTTCGGTGCCCAGTTCAACCAAAAAATCTTGAGCACTCATTGTGCAGCCTCCAGCTTAGCCAACACTTCATCACGCAGGTCCGGGGTAGCCATCGGGAAGCCCAGCTTGGCGCGAGCCAGCAGGTAGGCTTGGGCGACGGAACGCGCCAGGGTGCGCACACGCAGGATGTATTGCTGGCGCGCGGTCACCGAGATGGCACGGCGGGCGTCCAGCAGGTTGAAGGTGTGGGACGCCTTCAACACCATTTCATAGCTTGGCAATGGCAGCGGCTGGTCGAGTTCGATCAGGCGCTTGGCTTCGCTTTCATAGAAGTCGAACAGTTCGAACAGCTTCTCGACGTTGGCGTGTTCGAAGTTGTAGGTGGACTGCTCCACTTCGTTCTGGTGGAACACGTCGCCGTAGGTCACCTTGCCGAACGGGCCGTCTGCCCACACCAGGTCGTAGACCGAGTCCACGCCTTGCAGGTACATGGCCAGGCGCTCGAGGCCGTAGGTGATTTCGCCGGTGACCGGGTAGCATTCGATGCCGCCGGCCTGCTGGAAGTAGGTGAACTGCGTCACTTCCATGCCGTTGAGCCAGACTTCCCAGCCCAGGCCCCAGGCGCCCAGGGTTGGCGACTCCCAGTTGTCTTCGACGAAACGGATGTCGTGCACCAGTGGGTCCAGGCCCACATGCTTGAGCGAGCCCAGGTACAGTTCCTGAAAGTTGTCCGGGTTCGGCTTCAACACCACCTGGAACTGGTAGTAGTGCTGCAGACGGTTCGGATTTTCGCCGTAGCGGCCGTCAGTCGGGCGACGACTGGGCTGCACATAAGCGGCGTTCCAGGTTTCCGGGCCAATGGCCCGCAGGAAGGTGGCGGTGTGGAAAGTGCCGGCGCCTACTTCCATATCGTAGGGCTGAAGTACCACACAACCTTGCTCGGCCCAGTATTGCTGGAGGGCGAGGATCAAGTCTTGGAAGGTACGCACGGCTGGCGTAGGCTGGCTCACGAAATTCACCTGTTACTTGGGCTGCGATTTAAAGAGCGGGAGTATACCCGATTCGGCCGCGCCACCATCCCCTGGAGCCTTATGCCACGCTGCTTTTGGTGTTCTGAAGATCCGCTGTACATGGCTTATCACGATCAGGAGTGGGGAACGCCGCTGCGCGATGCGCAGGGCTTGTTCGAGTTGCTTTTGCTCGAAGGGTTCCAGGCAGGCCTGTCCTGGATCACGGTTTTACGCAAGCGTGAACACTACCGAAAGGTGTTGTTCGGCTTTGACGCGCAGCGTTTGGCGCAGTTGAGCGATGCTGAAATCGACACGCTGATGCTCGACCCGGGCATTGTGCGCAACCGTCTCAAGCTCAACGCCACCCGGCGCAATGCCGCGGCCTGGCTGGCGCTGGAAGACCCGGTGCAGTGGTTGTGGTCGTTTGTCGACGGCGCGCCCAAGGTCAATCATTTCAAGGACCGCAGTGAGGTCCCGGCGATTACGCCGCAGGCCGAAGCCATGAGCAAAGCCTTGAAGAAAGCCGGTTTCACCTTTGTCGGCCCGACCATCTGCTACGCGTTCATGCAGGCCTCGGGCATGGTCATGGACCACACCGTGGACTGCGACCGTTACGCGGACCTGGCCAACGCCGGTTAGAATGCCGGCTTTGCGCACCACACACGATCAGGAGTGACCTGTGGAAAAGTTTAAAGGCGCCTTGCTGGTAGGCGCTCTGCGATTGTTTGCCCTGTTGCCCTGGCGCGCTGTCCAGGCTGTCGGCACGGCCATTGGCTGGATCATGTGGAAAACCCCCAACCGCTCCCGCGACACGGTGCGGATCAACCTCGCCAAGTGCTTCCCGGCCATGGACCCCGCCGAGCGCGAGCAACTGGTGGGCCGCAGCCTCATGGACATCGGCAAGTCCCTCACCGAAAGCGCCTGCGCCTGGATCTGGCCGGCGCAGCGCTCCATCGACCTGGTGCGGGAGGTCGAGGGCCTGGAGGTGCTGCACCAGGCGCTGGCGTCGGGCAAAGGCGTGGTCGGCATCACCAGCCACCTGGGCAACTGGGAAGTGCTCAATCACTTCTATTGCAGCCAATGCAAACCGATCATTTTCTATCGTCCGCCCAAGCTCAAGGCGGTGGATGAACTGCTGCGCAAACAGCGCGTACAGCTGGGCAACCGCGTGGCGGCGTCGACCAAGGAAGGCATTCTCAGCGTGATCAAGGAAGTGCGTAAAGGCGGCCAGGTGGGCATCCCTGCGGACCCTGAGCCGGCGGAATCGGCCGGGATTTTCGTGCCGTTCTTCGCCACCCAGGCGCTGACCAGCAAGTTCGTGCCGAACATGCTGGCAGGCCACAAAGCGGTGGGCGTGTTCCTGCACGCCCTGCGCCTGCCGGATGGCTCGGGCTACAAAGTGATCCTGGAAGCGGCGCCCGAAGACATGTACAGCACCGACACCGCCACGTCCTGCGCGGCGATGAGCAAAGTGGTGGAGCGTTATGTCGGCGCCTACCCGAGCCAGTACATGTGGAGCATGAAGCGCTTCAAGAAACGCCCGCCGGGTGAAGCGCGCTGGTATTGACTCAAGGTAGGTACAAAACCAGTGTGGGAGGGGGCTTGCTCCCGATGGCGGTCTGTCAGCTAGCCATAGATTGGCTGACACCCCGCTATCGGGAGCAAGCCCCCTCCCACATTGGGTTCAGGTTAAATCTGGCGGTCGAGTTTCTTCAGGAACACCGTCATCTCTTTTTCGGCCTGCTTGTCGCCATGGGCCTGGGCCGCTTCGATGCCCTTCTCCCACGCCAGCCGCGCTGCAGCGCTATCACCCAAGCCTGCATGGGCCTTGCCCAACAACTTCCACGCCGCTGAATACTTTGGATCGAACTCAACGCATTTATGCAGATGCTCAGCCGCGCGGGCGTTGTCCTTCAAGTCCAGATAACCCTTGCCCAAGCCAAAGCGCAGCAGTGAATTATCCACGCCCTTGGCGAGCATTTTTTCCAGGGATTCGAGCATCGCAGCCACTCCGTTCGATCAGAAAAAACTCAAGCCCACGTGGAACAGCTTCTCCACGTCACGGATATGTTTTTTATCTACAAGGAAAAGGATGACGTGGTCGCCGCTGGCAATCACCGTGTCGTCGTGGGCAATCAGCACTTCCTCGTCGCGAATGATCGCGCCAATGGTGGTGCCCGGCGGCAGGCCGATATCGCGGATGGCCTTGCCGATCACCTTGCTGGACTTCGAATCACCGTGGGCAATCGCCTCGATGGCCTCCGCCGCGCCACGGCGCAGGGAGTGCACGCTGACGATGTCGCCACGGCGCACATGGGCCAGCAAGGTGCCAATGGTTGCCAGTTGCGGGCTGATCGCAATGTCGATATCGCCGCCCTGAATCAGGTCGACATACGCTGGGTTGTTGATGATGGTCATCACCTTCTTGGCGCCCAGCCGCTTGGCCAGCAGCGACGACATGATGTTGGCCTCGTCATCGTTGGTCAGTGCCAGGAAGATATCGGCGTCGGCGATGTTCTCTTCCATCAGCAGGTCTCGGTCCGAGGCGCTGCCTTGCAGCACGACGGTGCTGTCGAGGGTGTCGGACAAATGCCGGCAGCGCGCCGGGCTCATCTCGATGATCTTGACCTGGTAGCGGCTCTCGATGGCCTCGGCCAGGCGCTCACCAATCTGCCCGCCACCGGCAATCACGATGCGCTTGTAGGTCTCATCCAGCCGCCGCATTTCGCTCATCACGGCACGAATATTCGCCTTGGCCGCGATGAAAAACACCTCGTCGTCGGCCTCGATCACGGTGTCGCCCTGGGGCAGAATCGGCCGGTCGCGGCGGAAAATCGCGGCCACGCGGGTGTCCACATTGGGCATGTGCTCGCGTAACTGACGCAGTTGCTGGCCGACCAGCGGCCCGCCGTAGTAGGCCTTCACGGCTACCAGCTGCGCTTTGCCGCCGGCGAAGTCGATCACCTGCAGGGCGCCGGGAATTTCGATCAGACGCTTGATGTAGTGGGTGACCACCTGTTCCGGACTGATCAGCACGTCTACCGGAATCGCGTCATTGTCGAACAGGCCGGCGCGGGTCAGGTAGGCCGCTTCGCGCACGCGGGCGATCTTGGTTGGCGTGTGGAACAGGGTGTGGGCGACCTGGCAGGCGACCATATTGGTTTCGTCGCTGTTGGTCACGGCCACGAGCATGTCGGCATCGTCGGCACCGGCCTGACGCAGCACCGTCGGGAACGACGCACGCCCTTGCACCGTGCGAATGTCCAGGCGGTCGCCGAGGTTGCGCAGGCGCTCGGCGTCGGTGTCGACCACGGTGATGTCGTTGGCTTCGCTGGCCAAATGTTCGGCCAGGCTGCCACCCACCTGCCCTGCCCCGAGGATGATGATTTTCATCCGGTCACTCCCTTAAAACCGTTCAGCCGCGCGCGGCGGCGATCTTGATCAGTTTGGCGTAGTAGAAGCCATCGTGTCCGCCTTCCTGCGCGAGCAGTTGACGGCCATGGGGCTGCTTGATGCCGGCCGTGGTGGCCAGGTCCAGTTCGCGCGCACCGCTGGTGCGCGCGAGGAAGGCCTGGATGACCTCGGTGTTTTCGGTCGGCAACGTGGAGCATGTGGCGTAGAGCAGAATGCCGCCCACTTCCAGGGTCGGCCACAGCGCGTCGAGCAATTGGCCTTGCAGCACGGCCAGGGCAGCAATGTCGTCAGCTTGGCGGGTGAGCTTGATATCCGGGTGACGGCGGATCACACCGGTGGCCGAGCATGGCGCATCGAGCAGGATGCGCTGGAACGGCTTGCCGTCCCACCAGGTGGCGGTGTCACGGCCATCGGCGGCGATCAGCTCGGCGCTCAGGCCCAGACGCGCGAGGTTTTCCCGCACGCGCACCAGGCGCTTGGCTTCGAGGTCCACCGCGACGACACCGGCCAGATCCTTTTCAACTTCCAGGATGTGACAGGTCTTGCCGCCGGGGGCGCAACAGGCGTCGAGCACGCGTTGGCCGGGGGCGAGGTCGAGCAGGTCGGCGGCCAGTTGCGCGGCTTCATCCTGCACGCTGATCCAGCCTTCGGCGAAGCCCGGCAGGCTGCGTACATCGGCAGCCGCTTCGAGCACGATGCCATCGATGCTGTACACACAGGCGGCGGCTGCAATGCCGGCATCGGTCAGCAACTGCAAATAGGCGTCACGGCGGTGATGGCGACGGTTAACCCGCAGGATCATCGGCGGGTGTGCATTGTTGGCGGCGCAAATGGCTTCCCAGTGCTCGGGCCAGAACGCCTTGAGGGATTTTTGCAGCCAGCGCGGGTGGGCGGTGCGCACCACCGGGTCGTGCTCAAGCTCGGCCAGCAGCGTTTCGCTTTCACGCTGTGCGCGGCGCAGCACGGCGTTGAGCAGTGCCTTGGCCCTGGGTTTTTTCAGCTTGTCGGCGCAACCGACGGTTTCGCCGATGGCGGCGTGGGCCGGCACACGGGTGTACAGCAGTTGATAAAGGCCCACCAACAGCAGCGCCTCCACGTCCGCATCGGCAGCCTTGAACGGCTTTTGCAGCAGTCTGGCCGCCAACGCCGACAAACGCGGCTGCCAGCGGGCGGTGCCAAAGGCCAGGTCCTGGGTGAAGCCGCGGTCGCGGTCTTCCACCTTGTCCAACTGGGGCGGCAGAGAACTGTTCAGCGAAGCCTTGCCGTTGAGGACGGCGGCCAGGGCCTTGGCGGCGGCCAGACGTGGGTTCATTGCGCAGCCAACCCAAGGAGGGTGCCCAGGGAAAATTTCTCACGGCGGCTGTTGAACAAATCACTGAAGTTCAGCGCCTTGCCACCGGGCAGTTGCAGACGGTTCAGGCACAGCGCCTGTTCACCGCACGCGACCACCAGACCGTCCTTGCTGGCGCCGATGATTTCACCCGGCGCGCCCTCGCCTTCGGCCAGGGTAGCGGCCAGCACTTTCAACGCCTCGCCATTGAGCGTGCTGTGGCAGATCGGCCACGGGTTGAACGCACGCACCAGGCGCTCCAGTTCCACGGCCGGGCGGCTCCAGTCGATGCGCGCTTCGTCTTTGTTCAGCTTGTGGGCGTAGGTGGCCAGGCTGTCGTCCTGCACGTCGCCTTGCAGGCTACCGTCGGCGAGGCCGGCGATGGCCTGGATCACGGCGGGCGGGCCCAGTTCGGCGAGGCGGTCGTGCAGGCTGCCACCGGTGTCTTCGCCGGTGATGGGGGTGGTGACCTTGAGCAGCATCGGGCCGGTGTCCAGGCCTGCCTCCATGCGCATCACGGTGACGCCGCTTTCGCTGTCACCGGCTTCTACGGCGCGCTGGATCGGCGCCGCACCGCGCCAGCGTGGCAGCAGCGACGCGTGGCTGTTGATGCAGCCCAGGCGTGGGATATCCAGCACTGCCTGCGGCAGGATCAGGCCGTAGGCCACGACCACCAGCAGGTCGGGCTTGAGCGCGGCCAGTTCGGCCTGGGCCTCGGCGTTGCGCAAAGTCGGCGGTTGCAGCACGGGAATGTTGTGCTCAAGTGCCAGTTGCTTGACCGGGCTCGGCATCAGTTTTTGCCCGCGACCGGCCGGGCGATCCGGCTGGGTGTACACCGCGACGATCGCGTGAGGGCTGGCAAGCAGCGCCTTCAAGTGTTCGGCGGCAAATTCGGGTGTACCGGCAAAAACAATGCGCAGTGGCTCGGTCATGGGAGGTCTCGGTTAAAAACAGTCACAAAAGAAAAAGGCTTGCCGCAGCAAGCCTTTGGAAGGAGGCATCAAGCTTGCTGGCGATGCTTTTTTTCCAGCTTCTTCTTGATCCGATCACGCTTGAGCGTGGACAGATAATCGACAAACAGCTTGCCGTTGAGGTGGTCGCATTCGTGCTGGATGCACACCGCCAGCAGGCCTTCGGCAATCAGTTCGAAGGGCTTGCCGTCGCGGTCCAGGGCCTTGATCTTCACGCGCAGCGGGCGCTCTACGCTCTCGTAGAACTCCGGCACCGACAGGCAGCCTTCCTGGTACTCGCCCATCTCGTCGGTCAGCGGCTCGAACTCGGGGTTGATGTACACCTTCGGCTCGCTGCGGTCTTCGGACAGGTCCATGACCACCACGCGCAGGTGAACATTGACCTGGGTCGCGGCGAGACCGATGCCCGGCGCTTCATACATTGTTTCAAACATGTCATCGACCAACTGACGAACCTTGTCGTCCACTACGGCCACCGGCTTGGCGATCGTGCGCAGGCGCGAGTCGGGAAATTCGAGGATGTTCAAAATAGCCATAAGCGTAATTGCTGCACATGTGAGGTAGAGGCAAATCGGCGGTGGGATGGACCCAGGCAGCCGGTGTGAAACGTTCGAAAGCCGCGAAGGCGCTGACGTTTCACGCGAACGCACATAATAAAGGAGATTCACCCTGTGAGGAAATCGCTACTCGTCTTGCTGCTCTGGGCCCCGTTTGCCACGGCCCTGATCCCCCCGCCTGGCCCACGCCTGGATCACACCACGCAACAGGCCATCCAGCGGTTTTTGTTGCACAACCGCATTTTTGACTCACCCCAGGACCTGGACAATGCACCCTACATCATCGCGGCGGGCGCCGGCCGTGTGTTGGGCGCCAACGATGAGCGCGTGCATGCCAGAGGCAACCTGGACCCTTCCCAGCCCATTTACGGAATATTCCGACGCGGCAAGGCCTACACCGATCCTCGAACCCAGGAGTTGTTGGGCGTCAACGCCGACGACATCGGCACTGCGCGGTTTATAACCGCCGGCGACCTCAGCACGCTTGCCGTTCAGCGGATCACTCAGGAGATACGTCCTGGCGACCGCCTGCTCCGCGCACCGTCGCCGATTGCGCTGAAACGCCTGGACGCTGCGCAGCCTGGGCCTTTCATCGAAGGCACGATCATCGATATCCCCAAGGGTGTGACCCAGATCGGCGTACTCGACGCCGTGACCCTGAACAAGGGGCGCCGGGACGGCCTGATCGAAGGCCAGGTGCTCAGCGTAATCAAAGCCGGCGCCAGCGTGCGCGACGTTCTTACCGGCGCGTTGGTGACCCTTCCCGATGCACGTGCGGGCACCCTGCTGGTGTTTCGCACTTACGAAAAACTCAGCTACGGCCTGGTGCTCAAGGCCTCCCAACCGCTGGCCGTACAGGACCGCTTTGAGACAGCCGTCAAACACAATGAATAGGTTGCTAAATAAGTTACCAACAGAGTTATCCACAAGTTGTTCCGGTCAAGGATGATCCTATGCTCGCGATAAACCGCAACGAAATATCCCCATCAGAACTGGAAGCAAGGCTGCGCCTGCACCGGCTGCCGGAACTGGGCCCGAAGCGTTTTCAACTGCTGATCGAAGCGTTCGGCTCGGCCTCCAGCGCCATCAGTGCGCCGGCCAGTGCCTGGCGTTCACTCGGGTTGCCGGCCAGCAGCGCCGACGCTCGGCGCAGCCCCGAAGTCCGTGAGGGCGCCGCTGTGGCATTGGCCTGGCTTGAGCGTGCGGGCCAGCATTTACTGATGTGGGACCAACCCGAGTACCCCGCCTTGCTTGCCGAGATCGATAGCGCGCCACCGCTGTTATTCGTCGCCGGCGACCCGCTGATCCTGGAAAAACCACAACTGGCGATGGTCGGCAGCCGTCGTGCTTCGCGTCCCGGCATGGACACCGCTGCCGCGTTTTCCCGCAGCCTGGCGAGCGCCGGTTTTGTCATCACCAGCGGCCTCGCTCTGGGAATCGATGGCGCTGCGCATCAGGCCGCATTGGACGTGGGAGGCCAGACAATCGGCGTGCTCGGCACCGGCCTGGAAAATCTTTATCCACAGCGCCACCGGCGGCTCGCCGCCGCGATGATTGACCAGGGCAGCGCCGTGGTTTCCGAGTTCCCGCTGGACGCCGCGCCCCAGGCGGGCAACTTCCCGCGGCGCAATCGCATCATCAGTGGCCTGTCCCTGGGGGTGCTGGTGGTGGAAGCGAGCATGGCCAGCGGTTCGCTGATCACGGCGAAACTGGCGGCCGAGCAAGGGCGCGAGGTCTATGCGATTCCGGGGTCCATCCATCATCCCGGGGCCAAGGGCTGTCATCAGTTGATCCGCGATGGCGCGATGCTGGTGGAAACCATCGAGCATATCCTCGAAGGATTGCGCGGCTGGCAGGCCTTGTCACGTCCTGCGCCGCTGCCTGTCACTCATCCGCTGGTAGCGTTGCTGCATGCCGCGCCGCACACCAGCGAGGCTTTGGCGATTGCCAGCGGACGACCGTTGTCCCAGGTACTTGCCACCCTCACGGAACTGGAGCTCGAAGGTCAGGTGATCAGCGAGAGCGGGCGTTGGCTTGCGCGCTGCCAGGCTTTGTAGCTGGGTTTTGTAAGGAAGATCGGTAAACTGCGCAGAGCTTTTGTCTGGAGAGTGAGCAAATGGTCAACAGGTGGCGTGTGCTGGAAACCGCACGGGAAATTCGCGCAGGCGCGGTGATTGCCTATCCAACCGAAGCCGTCTGGGGCCTGGGCTGTGACCCGTGGAACGAAGAAGCGGTGGACCGCCTGCTGGCGATCAAGAACCGCTCGGTGGACAAGGGCCTGATTCTGGTGGCGGACACGATTCGCCAGTTCGACTTTCTGTTCGAAGACTTCCCGCAGGATTGGATCGACCGCATGGCCAGCACCTGGCCAGGGCCGAACACCTGGCTGGTGCCTCATCAGGATTTATTGCCGGAATGGGTGACCGGTGTGCACGACACGGTGGCGCTGCGGGTCACCGATCACCCGCTGGTGCGGGACCTGTGCTCGCTGGTGGGCCCGTTGATTTCCACCTCGGCCAACCCCCAGGGCCGCCCGGCCGCCCGCTCGCGGATTCGCGTGGAGCAGTATTTCCGTGGGCAGGTGGATCGGGTGTTGGGGGGCGCGTTGGGTGGGCGCAAGAACCCGAGCCTGATTCGCAACCTGGTCACGGGTGAGGTGGTGCGGCCTTCCTGAGACCGCGTCGCGCTTATCGCGGGCAAGCCCGCTCCCACACTTGATCGCATTCCAACTCGGTCAACAGGTGGGAGCGGGCTGGCCCGCGATGAGGCCCTCAAGGCAACAAAATAGTCGACCCTGTAGTCCGCCGCCCCGACAGCTCTGTCTGCGCCTTCGCCGCCTCCGCCAGCGAATAGCGCTGGTTGATATCAATGCGCACCTTGCCGCTCTTGATCATCGAAAACAGGTCATCGGCCATCACCTGCAAGTCCTTCGCGTTGCCGGCATAAGTCGCCAGCGTCGGCCGGGTGACATACAGCGAGCCCTTCGCCGACAGAATCCCCAGGTTCACCCCGTCCACGGCACCCGACGCATTGCCGAAGCTCACCACCAGACCCCGTGGCGCCACGCTGTCCAGAGACGTCAGCCAAGTGTCCTTGCCCACGCCGTCGTACACCACCGGCACCTTTTTGCCGTCGGTCAATTCCAGCACACGCTGTGCGACGTTTTCCTTGCTGTAATCGATGGTTGCCCAGGCGCCGAGGGATTTGGCCAGTGCAGCCTTTTCCGGCGAGCTGACGGTGCCGATCAGCTTCGCGCCCAGAGCCTTGGCCCACTGACAGGCCAGGGAGCCCACGCCACCGGCGGCTGCGTGAAACAGAATGGTGTCGCCTGCCTGCACCTCATAGGTCTGGCGCAACAGGTATTGCACGGTGAGGCCCTTGAGCATCGCGCCGGCCGCCTGTTCGAAGCTGATGTCGTCCGGCAGGTGCACCAGGTTGGCGGCCGGCAGCACATGCAGTTCGCTGTAGGCGCCGAGCGGCCCGCTGCCGTAGGCCACGCGGTCGCCCACCTTGAATTGGCTGACTTCGCTGCCCACCGCGTCGACCACGCCCGCACCTTCTGCACCCAGGCCCGATGGCAAGGCCGGCGGTGCGTAAAGGCCGCTGCGGAAATAGGTGTCGATGAAGTTCAGGCCGATGGCCTCATTGCGTACCCGCACCTGTTGTGGGCCGGGCTCTGCGGGCGTGTAGTCCACGTACTCGAGCACGTCGGGGCCGCCATGGGCGCTGAACTGGATACGTTTGGCCATCTGCACATCTCCTCAGGTTCGAATTCGCGTAGCCTCCTATCGGACTCCTAAGCTTGACCTTCGTCAACTGCGGCGGCGGCAGGTGCAGTGTTATCCTGTGCGCCCATTTGCCGCCGACGCCCCATGGCTTCGCGCTGCTTTGCCCGATTCAAGGTGACCTCATGACTACCCGCACCGAGGCTGTCAAAGCCTACCTGCTCGATCTGCAAGACCGTATCTGCAGCGCTCTGGAAGCTTTCGAGACGGACACTCGCTTTATCGAAGACGCCTGGACCCGGCCTGCCGGCGGCGGCGGGCGCACCCGTGTGATCGAGAACGGTACGGTGATCGAAAAAGGCGGCGTCAACTTTTCCCACGTATTCGGCAGCGGTTTGCCGCCCTCCGCCAGTGCCCACCGCCCGGAGCTTGCCGGGCGCGGCTTCGAGGCGCTGGGGGTGTCGCTGGTGATCCACCCGCACAACCCGCATGTGCCGACGTCCCACGCCAACGTGCGCTTTTTCATTGCTGAAAAAGAAGGCGAAGATCCGGTGTGGTGGTTCGGTGGCGGCTTCGACCTCACGCCCTACTACGGCGTTGAGGAAGACTGCATCCACTGGCACCGCGTGGCCGAAGAAGCCTGCGCGCGGTTCGGCCCGGACGTGTACCCGCGCTACAAGGCCTGGTGCGACACCTACTTCCACATCAAGCATCGCAACGAGCCGCGCGGCATCGGCGGGCTGTTCTTCGATGACTTGAACGAGTGGGATTTCGACACCTGCTTTGCGTTCATGCAGGCCATCGGCAATGCCTACATCGACGCCTACCTGCCGATTCTGCAGCGCCGCAAGGCGATGGCGTACACCGAGCAGCAGCGCCAATTCCAGGAATTCCGCCGGGGCCGTTATGTCGAGTTCAACCTGGTCTACGACCGTGGCACCCTGTTCGGCCTGCAATCGGGCGGGCGTACCGAGTCGATCCTGATGTCGCTGCCGCCGCAAGTGCGCTGGAGCTACGACTGGAAGGCCGAGGCCGGCAGTGAAGAAGCGCGTCTGACCGACTATTTCCTGCAGGACCGCGACTGGCTGGGTATTGCGCCGCCCAAGGCAGCGCTGTGATGGACCGTTATGTGGTGTTCGGCAACCCCATCGGCCACAGCAAGTCGCCGTTGATTCACCGTATGTTCGCCGAGCAGACCGGCGAGCAACTGGACTACAGCACCCTGCTTGCGCCACTGGAGGATTTCGCCGGCTGTGCCCGTGAGTTTTTCCTGCAGGGGCGGGGCGCCAATGTCACCGTGCCGTTCAAGGAAGAGGCGTTCCGCCTGGCCAGCAGCCTGACCGAGCGGGCGCGGCGCGCCGGTGCGGTCAACACCCTGAGCCAACTGGGCGATGGCACCTTGCTGGGCGACAACACCGATGGCGCCGGCCTGGTGCGCGACCTCACGGTCAACGCCGGGCTGACGCTGGAAGGCAAACGTATCCTGTTGCTGGGCGCCGGTGGCGCGGTGCGTGGTGCGCTGGAGCCATTGCTGGCCGAGCGACCCGCGTCGCTGATCATCGCCAACCGCACCGTGGAGAAAGCCGAATCACTGGCCGAGTTGTTCGACGATTTGGGCCCGGTGTCGGCCAGCGGTTTCGATTGGCTGCGTGAGCCGGTGGACGTGATCATCAACGCCACCTCGGCCAGCCTGTCAGGCGATGTACCGCCGATTGCGGGCAGCCTGATCGACCCGGGCAGGACATTCTGCTACGACATGATGTATGCCCAGCAGCCTACTGCGTTCTGTCGCTGGGCCAGCGAACACGACGCGGCGATCGCGATGGATGGCCTGGGCATGCTGGTTGAGCAAGCGGCCGAAGCATTCTTCCTGTGGCGCGGTGTGCGCCCGGATTCGGCGCCGGTGCTGGCTGAACTGCGCCGACAGTTGGCCTGACACCCATCCAATTATGGGAGGGGCTCAGTCTTCGAAATGGATGGGGCAACGGTCGGCGCCTTCCAGCTTTCTCAGTTCCTCTACCACCTGGGGCCGAGCCCGGCGCAAGGTCAGGCTGCGTCCCAACCCCTGCAACCGCCGTGCTTCCTGGTGCAGCATCTCCACCCCCGAATAGTCGATGAAATTGATCTGTTGCGCCTCGATCACCACCCGCTTCCCCGCGAGTCGTTGCAGGCGCACCTGCAGGTAATGGCTGGCGCCAAAAAAGATCGAGCCGCCCACCCGCAGCACATCATCTTCACCGTCGCGCCAGTGCTGGACGCTGGGTTGTGACGTGCGCTTGAGGTAGAAAAACAGCGAGGCCAGCACCCCCGCATAAATTGCCGTCTGCAACTCCAGCAGCAAAGTCGCCAACAGCGTCAGGCTCATCACCACGAATTCCGCGCGACTGACCCGGAACAACGCGCCAATAGCGCGACGGTCCACCAGGCCCCAGCAAATCAGCAGAATGCTCGCCGCCATGCTCGGGATCGGGATCCGTGCGATCAACGCCGCGCCAAACAACGCGAACAACGCCACCCACAGCGCCGAAAATACCCCGGCCAGTGGTGAGCAGGCGCCCGCCTCAAGGTTGAGGCCCGAGCGCGTGAAGGAACCGGCCGACAAATAGCCGGAAAAAAATCCGCCGACCATATTGGATAAACCCTGCGCACGAACTTCCTGGTTGGCATCGAGCAATTGCTGCGAGCGCGCCGACAAGGCGCGCGCAATCGACAGGCTGGTCACCAGCCCCAGCATGCCCACCGCCACGGCGCCGGGCAGCAGGCGCAAAATCACGTCCAGGTCCATCGGCAACGGGCTGAACGGCGGCAGCTTGCCGATAAACCCACTCACCCGCGCTACGTGCCCGAACATCGCCGGCCACAGCCACGCGGCCAGGCTGCTCAGGGTCAGGGCGATCAACAGCGTCGGCCAGCGCGGCACCCGGTACTTGAGCAACGCGCCCAGCAGCAAGGTGCCGAGGCCCAGGATGAGCGAGGCGTGGTCCCACTCGCCGCGATGTTCGATCAGTGCCAGCAGGCTGTTGAGGGCGGTGGTCTGGCTCGGCAGTTCAAGCCCCAGCAGGTTGGGCAACTGCCCCAATGCGATGACCACGGCGGCGCCGAGGGTGAAGCCGAGTACCACGGAGTGCGAGACGAAATTCACCAGCGCACCGAAGCGCAGCAGGCCGAGCAGCCACTGGAACACGCCAGCCAGGAACGTCAGCAGCAGGATCAGGCTGATGTAGTCCCGCGAGCCCGGCACGGCCAATGGGCTGACGCTGGCGTAGAGGACGATGGAAATCGCCGCCGTAGGCCCGCAGATCAGGTGCCAGGACGAACCCCACAGGCAAGCGATCAACACCGGGATGATGGCTGCGTACAGGCCGTATTCAGGTGGCAGGCCGGCGATCAGCGCGTAGGCAATCGACTGTGGCAGGGCAAGTACGGCGCCGCTGAGACCGACCAGTGCGTCCCGTCCGACGCTCGCGCGGGTTTGATTCGCCAGCCAGGCGAGGAAGGGAAAGAGTGTGTAGCGAGTGGGCCGGGGCATCTGTAACTCGGCTTGAAAGATTTGGCTCAAGATTATCAGCACCCACATGCCCCTGTGGGAGCCAGCTCCCACAAAAGCTCATTCCCACAAAGTGGCAGCGGTGGGGCTTTAGAGCTGGGCTTTGACTGCCGCCAATGCGTCCTTGCCATCCACGGTCTTCACCCCATCAAGCCACTTGTCGAGCACCGCAGGGTTGGCCTTGATCCACGTCTTCGCGGCCTCGGCGTTGCTGACCTTGTCGTTGGCCACCTGCGCCATGATGCTGTTCTCCATGTCCTGGGTAAAACTCAGGTTGGTCAGCAGTTTCCCCACGTTCGGGCAGGCCTGCGTATAACCCTTGCGGGTCAGGGTGTAGACGCTGCCGGTATCGCCGAAGTACTGCTCGCCGCCCTTGAGGTAATGCATCTTCAACTGCACGTTCATCGGGTGCGGCGTCCAGCCAAGGAAGGTGACGAAGCGCTGCTTCTTCACCGCCCGCGACACTTCGGCGAGCATCGCCTGTTCGCTCGACTCGATCAGTTTCCACTGGCCCAGGTTGAAGTCGTTCTTCTTGATGATCTCCTGCAGCGAGATATTGGCCGGCGCACCGGAGCCGATGCCGTAAATCTTCTTGTCGAACTTGTCGGCGAATGTGTTCAGGTCGGCAAAATCATGCACCCCCGCATCCCACACATAATCCGGCACGGCAAGGGTGAACTCGGTGCCGTCGAGGTTCTTCGCCAGTTGCACCACATCGCCATTGGCCACGAACTTGTCGTAAAAGCCTTGCTGCGCCGGCATCCAGTTGCCGAGGAACACATCCACTTTGCCGTCCTTGAGCCCGCCAAAAGTAATCGGCACCGCCAGGGTGTCGACCTTGGGTGTGTAGCCCATGCCCGTCAGCAAGAAACCGGTAATGGCGTTGGTTGCGGCAATGTCGCTCCAGCCCGGATCAGCCATTTTTACCGTTTCGCAACGTGTGTCCGCGTACGCATTGGCGCTGGCCAGCGCCAGAATGCTCAGTATCACCGTCAATTTTTGCATGACCTTCCCTCTGTCTGTTTATTGGTTCTGGCAGGGTTGTGGATAACGTGCCTTGCGCTCCAGGTCGTCGAGGTCGATGTGGTTGCGCATGTATTGCTGGCTGGCGTCCACCAGCGGCTGGTGGTCCCAGCTCTTGAGCGTGCCCTGGGTCAGTGCCTCGAACACCAGGCGACGACGGCGTTGGCTGGCGAGCACCTGCTGGTGGATCGCCGGGATGTCCCATTTGGCCCGCGCCTCTGTCAAAAACGCCTCGAACAGCGGCCGGTGTTCCGGTGACTGGCTGAGGTCTTCCCGCTCGTGCGGGTCGTTGTGCACATCGAACAGCAGACACGGATCGTCTTCGCTGTAGATGAATTTCCAGGCGCCCCGGCGAATCATCATCAAGGGGCTGATGGTGCCTTCGGCCATGTATTCGCCAAACACTTCGTCGTGCCCGCCCTGCCCTTGCAAGTGCGACACCAGCGAGCGGCCGTCCAGCGGCAGGCGCGGGTCGAGTGCGCCGCCGGCCAGTTCCACCAGGGTAGGCAGCAGGTCGGCGGTGGACACGGCCGACGTGACGCGGCCGGCGGCGAACTGCCCTGGCGCACTCACCAGCAACGGCACGCGGGCAGCCATTTCAAACCAGTGCATTTTGTACCAGAGGCCGCGCTCGCCGAGCATGTCGCCGTGATCGCCCGAAAAGATGATGATCGTGTCGTCGGCCAGGCCGGTGTCTTCCAGGGTTTGCAGGAGCTTGCCGACGTTGCTGTCAATGTAGCTGCAGGCGCCGAAGTAGGCGCGGCGCGCATCGCGGATCTTGTCGACCGGCAGCGGCTTGTCCCATAAGTCATACACCTTGAGCAGCCGTTGGGAATGCGGGTCGAGGTCACTCTGCGCAGGCGTCACGGGCAACGGGATGTCGCTGTCGTCGTAGAGGTCCCAGAACGGTTTGGGAATGGTGTACGGGTCGTGAGGGTGGGTCATCGACACGGTGAGGCAGAACGGCCGGTCGCCGTCCTCGCGAATGTGGTCGAACAGGTACTGCTGAGCCTTGAA
This sequence comes from Pseudomonas sp. PvP025, assembly GCF_017832155.1. Lineage (NCBI taxonomy): Bacteria > Pseudomonadati > Pseudomonadota > Gammaproteobacteria > Pseudomonadales > Pseudomonadaceae > Pseudomonas > Pseudomonas sp. PvP025. Next base: position 4,030,737 of record NZ_JAFIBJ010000001.1, read on the forward strand.
CACCACCTCCTCGTCGAAATCCAGCTGGTTGGTGCGCACGCAGGGGCCGGCCTGCAGCACCGATGACATGTTGTGAAACCAGCTGGGGCGCACATCCGGCTCGTCCCAGTTCACCGCCCAGCCGTAATCGGCGGGGTAGATATCGCTGGTCAGGCGCTCTTCAAAACCGTGTAACTGGTCGGGGCCGCAAAAGTGCATCTTGCCCGACAGCGCGGTGCGGTAGCCCAGGCGGCGCAGGTAGTGGGCGTAGGTCGGCACATCGGCGGGAAAGTCCGCCGCGTTGTCGTAGGCGCCGATCTTGCTCGGCAGCTGGCCGCTGACCAGCGTGAAGCGCGACGGTGCGCACAGCGGGCTGTTGCAATAGGCGGCGTCGAACACCACGCCCTGGGCGGCAAGACGGCTCAGGTTGGGCAGCTTGATTGGGGAAGGTCCGTAGAACGGCAGCATCGGCGCGGCCATTTGATCGGCCATGATGAAAAGAATGTTCTTGCGCTTCATGATCTATCGGCATTCCATAGGCGGTGTTTATGCCAGTGAGCATGCAGCCCATGAAAAGTGGGGTAAAGCCCATGAAAAGCAATGTCTAGGATAAGCACAGCTTATGTATGAAGCCCTCGGCGACCTGTCCCTCGACCTGCTGCGCGCCTTCGAAGCCGCTGCGCGCCACCGCAGCTTTACGGCGGCGGCGATGGAGCTGGGCGCCACCCAACCGGCGATCAGCCAGCAGATCAAACGCCTCGAAGAACAGCTGGCGATCCGCCTGTTTGATCGCATCTACCGCGGCATTGAACTGACAGACGCCGGCGCGCTGTTGTTCGAGCATGTGCAGGGCGGCTTGCAGGGCATCAATCAGGGCCTCAGCGCGATTACCCAGCAGGACCAGCACGAAGTGCTGCAGGTGGCCACCGACTTTGCCTTCGCCGCCTACTGGCTGATGCCGCGCCTGCACCGTTTTCATGAGGCCTACCCGCAGGTGGACGTGAGCCTGGTGACCAGCGAACGCAACCACGCCAGCCTGCGCAGCGACCTCGACGTGGCGGTGCTGTTTGGCGACGGCCGCTTCAAGCAGGGCGACAGCCTGTGGCTATTCAACGAGGAAGTATTCCCGGTGTGCAGCCCCCAGTGGCTCAAGGATCAGGCCCGGCCACTGAGCGTGCAGACCTTGCCCGAGTACCCGCTGCTGCACCTGCGTCAGGAGACCAACAGCCAATGGTTCAATTGGGCTGGCGTGTTCCGCGAGCTGGGGATCGCCGCAGCGCCCACGCCCGGCCAGTTGCGTTTCGACAACTACACCCTGCTGATCCAGGCGGCGATTGCCGGCCAGGGCGTGGCCATCGGCTGGCGGCACCTGGTGGATAACCTGCTCGAGCAGAACTGGCTGTGCCGGCCGATCAGCGACACGGTGATCTCGCGCTTCGGCTACTACGTGGTGCAGCCACAGCGTAAACGACGCGGGCAACTGGTCGAGCGATTTGTCGACTGGTTGCTGGCGGAGCAGGCCAGCAGCGCGCAATCGCTGACCGGACTGGCCCTGCCCTCGATTGCCGTCTAGCATTTGGCGCACATCCGCTGCGGAGGCCGCCATGCAACGCATCAAGGGCTATCACGCCCATATCTACTTCGACGCCGACACCCTCGATCAGGCCCGCACGTTGTGTGAAGACGCCGCCGCACTGTTCCCGCTGCGCATGGGGCGCATGCACCAACGGCCGGTGGGCCCGCACCCGGACTGGAGCTGTCAGCTGGCGTTCGACGTCGAATACATCGGTGTGGTGCTGCCCTGGCTGGTGATCCATCGCAATGGCCTGGTGGTGTTCCTGCATCCGGACACCGGTGACGACCTCAAGGACCACACCGACTACGCGATCTGGATGGGGGCGATGCGGGAGCTGAACCTGAGCGCATTTACATAAATGGCCGTTGATTCCCTATATATGGGACAGATATTTATATATTGAGATTCGCGCCGCCTTGGGTTTATATTCGCCCATCCGCTCAGAACACTCAGGTGAAGCGATGCAGGCGCAATTGATCGCGCTCGATTGGGGGACCAGCTCCCTTCGTGCTTACAAACTCGGCCCCGCAGGCGTGGTGCTGGAACAGCGCGCGCTGGCGTCGGGCATCATGCATTTGCCCACCGAGGCCCGCGCTATCGCCGGTGTGCGCTGCACCGATGGCTTCGAGCTGGCCTTTGACGCGGCCTGTGGCGACTGGCTCGACGCGGCGCCCCATCTGCCGGTGATCGCCTGCGGCATGGTCGGCAGCGCCCAGGGCTGGAGCGAAGCGGCCTATCGCGCTACACCCGTCGACGTCTCCAGCCTGGGCCAGGCCTTGCACCGGGTGCGCAGCCTGCGTGGTGTGGAGGTGCACATCGTGCCCGGTGTGATCGAGCCGGACGGCTTGCCCAATGTGATGCGCGGCGAAGAAACCCAGGTGCTGGGCGTGCTGCAAAGCCTGCCGGCGGGCGCTGACGTATTGATCGGCCTGCCCGGCAGCCATTGCAAATGGGTCAAGGTGGTCGATGGCCGCATCACCCATTTCGACACCTTCATGACCGGTGAGCTGTTCGCGATATTGAGCAAACACAGCATTCTGGGGCGTACCCAACAGCCCTGTGAGCAGTTCCAGGCCCAAGCCTTTGACCGAGGCGTACACGTGGCGCTGTCGGCCGATGGCCAGCGCGGTTTGCTGTCCACCCTGTTCAGCGCCCGTACCCTGGGCCTCACCGCCGAACTCTCGGCCGAGCAACAAGCGGATTATCTTTCCGGCCTGATGATCGGCCATGAACTCGCCGGCCTGCCAGGCAGCGCAAAACACCAGCCGATCATCCTGGTCGGCGCCGCTGCTCTTTGCACCCGCTATCAACGCGCCCTCGCCCTTTGCGGCTTCGGCCATGTCAGCCTGGCGCAGGAAGCCACCGAGCGCGGCCTGTGGCAATTGGCCGTGGCGGCCGGGCTCACTCAACCAGCAACGGAGGCCTGACATGCTCAAGCACGCACTGGCACAAAACGGTTTGATCGCGATCCTGCGCGGCGTACGCCCGGACGAAGCCCTGGCCATCGGACTGGTGTTGTACGACGCCGGTTTTCGCGTGATCGAAGTGCCGCTCAATTCGCCCGACCCCTACACCAGCATCCGCACCCTGCGCGACACCTTGCCCGCCGATTGCCTGATCGGTGCCGGCACGGTGTTGACGCCGGAACAGGTCGAGCAGGTCAAGGCGGCCGGCGGCCAGGTGATCGTCATGCCCCACAGCGATGCCAAGGTACTGCGTGCGGCAAAAGCGGCCGGCCTGTACCTGTCGCCGGGTGTGGCGACGCCCACCGAAGCGTTCGCGGCATTGGCCGAAGGCGCCGATGTGCTGAAGCTGTTTCCGGCCGAGCAAATGGGCCCGGCGGTGATCAAGGCGTGGCTCGCGGTATTGCCGGCGGGCACCCTGCTGCTGCCGGTGGGCGGCATCACCCCGGACAACATGCAGGTGTTCAGCGACGCCGGCGCCAAGGGTTTCGGGTTGGGTTCCGGGTTGTTCAAACCGGGTATGACAGTGGATCAGGTCGCGAGCCGCGCCCAGGCGTATGTCGCCGCCTGGAAAGCCCTGAGCTGATATCAAGTTCCGCGCCCGCAGGCGCCGCATCGATAAGAGAGATAACAGATGAAAATCACCAAACTGACGACCTTTATCGTCCCGCCGCGCTGGTGCTTCCTCAAGGTCGAGACCGACCAGGGCGTGACCGGCTGGGGTGAGCCGGTGGTCGAGGGCCGCGCCCACACGGTGGCGGCTGCCGTTGAAGAACTGTCCGACTACCTGATCGGCAAAGACCCACGCAATATCGAAGACATCTGGACCGTGCTCTATCGCGGCGGCTTCTACCGTGGCGGTGCCGTGCACATGAGTGCCCTGGCCGGTATCGACCAGGCGCTGTGGGACATCAAGGGCAAGGCCCTCGGCGTGTCCGTGAGCGACCTGCTCGGCGGCCAGGTGCGCGACAAGATTCGCGTGTATTCGTGGATCGGCGGCGACCGTCCGGCTGACACCGCGCGTGCCGCCAAAGAGGCCGTGGCCCGTGGCTTTACCGCGGTGAAAATGAACGGCACCGAAGAACTGCAGTTCGTCGACAGTTTCGACAAAGTCGACCTGGCCCTGGCCAACGTGGCGGCCGTGCGTGATGCAGTCGGCCCCAACGTGGGCATCGGCGTCGACTTCCATGGCCGCGTGCACAAGCCGATGGCCAAGGTGCTGATGAAGGAGCTGGACCCGTACAAGCTGATGTTTATCGAAGAGCCGGTGCTCAGCGAAAACTATGAAGCGCTGAAAGAGCTGGCGCCGCTGACCAGCACGCCGATTGCCCTGGGCGAGCGCCTGTTCTCGCGCTGGGACTTCAAGCGCGTGCTCAGCGAGGGCTACGTCGACATCATCCAGCCGGATGCCTCCCACGCGGGCGGCATCACCGAGACGCGCAAGATCGCCAACATGGCCGAAGCCTACGACGTGGCGCTGGCTCTGCACTGTCCGCTGGGCCCGATTGCCCTGGCGGCCTGCCTGCAACTGGACGCGGTCTGCTACAACGCGTTTATCCAGGAACAAAGCCTGGGCATTCACTACAACGAGAGCAACGACCTGCTCGACTACGTGCGCGACCCGGGCGTGTTCGACTATGACCAGGGCTTTGTGAAGATCCCCAACGGCCCGGGCCTGGGCATCGAGATCAACGAGGAATACGTGATCGAACGCGCGGCCATCGGCCACCGCTGGCGCAACCCGATCTGGCGCCATGCCGACGGCAGCTTTGCCGAGTGGTAAGCACGCTCTGACTGAAAGAATGCGGTTAAACAGGTGGGAGGGGGCTTACTCCCGATAGCTGGGTGTCAGTCGACATTTTCAGTGGCTGATTCACCGCTATCGGGAGCCAGCCCCCTCCCACCCAGTCCTCAATAAACATAAAAAGAGGCACTCCCCATGCAACCTGAATCCCTCACCGGACAGGCTTCTCTCGTCACGCCTAGCCGAAAGCGCTACTTCATCGGCCTGCTGCTGTTCATCACCGTGGTGATCAACTACCTGGACCGCAGCAACCTGTCGATTGCCGCGCCAGCTTTGACCAGCGACCTGGGGATCGACCCGGTGCATGTCGGGCTGATCTTCTCCGCGTTCGGCTGGACCTACGCGGCCATGCAGATTCCCGGCGGCTGGCTGGTCGACCGGGTGCCACCGCGCATCCTCTACACCGCCGCCTTGCTGTTGTGGTCGATTGCCACGGTGATGCTGGGCTTTGCCGCCAGCTTTATCGCGCTGTTTGTGTTGCGCATGGCGGTCGGCGCACTGGAGGCCCCGGCCTATCCGATCAACAGCCGTGTGGTGACCACTTGGTTTCCCGAGCGCGAACGCGCCACGGCGATTGGCTTTTATACCTCGGGGCAGTTCGTCGGGCTGGCGTTTCTGACGCCGGTGCTGGCCTGGCTGCAACACCGGTTCGGCTGGCACATGGTGTTTGTCGCCACGGGCGGCGTGGGCATCCTGTGGGCGCTGATCTGGTACGCGGTGTACCGCGAGCCGAAGGATTTCAAAGGCGCCAATGCGGCGGAAATTCAACTGATCCGCGACGGCGGCGGCCTGGTGGACATGCAGGCGCAGACCAAAAAGGCGCCGTTCAGTTGGGTCGACCTGGGCATTGTGCTGAGCAAGCGCAAACTCTGGGGCATCTACCTGGGCCAGTTCTGCCTGAACTCCACGCTGTGGTTTTTCCTGACGTGGTTCCCCACTTACCTGGTGAAATACCGTGGCATGGATTTCATCAAGTCCGGCCTGCTGGCCTCGCTGCCCTTTCTCGCGGCGTTTGTCGGTGTGCTGTGTTCCGGGATCTTTTCCGACTGGCTGATCCGCCGGGGAGCGTCGGTGGGCTTTGCACGCAAGTTGCCGATCATCAGCGGGCTACTGATTTCCACTGCGATAATCGGCGCCAACTACGTGGACTCGACGGCGTGGGTGATTGCCTTCCTGGCGCTGGCGTTCTTCGGCAATGGCCTGGCATCGATCACCTGGTCGCTGGTGTCGACCCTGGCCCCTGCGCGTTTGCTGGGACTGACGGGCGGGGTATTCAACTTCATCGGCAATCTGTCGGCGATTGCCACGCCAATCGTGATCGGCTTTCTGGCCAGCGGCGACTCGTTTGCGCCGGCAATAACCTACATCGCCGTGCTGGCGCTGCTTGGCGCGTTGTCCTACGTGCTGCTGGTGGGCAAGGTCGAGCGGATCGAGTTGTAAACCCTGACCCGCCTGTGGTGGCGGGCGGGCTTCTGTGGCTAGCAGGCTTTTTGTGTTGTGGCGAGCGGGCTTGCTTGTGGCGAGCGGGCTTGCCCCGCGTTGGGGTGCGAAGCGCCCCCAATCAGGCAAAACGCGGTGTACCTGATACGACTCAGCGTCTGGTTTTGGGGCTGCTGCGCAGCCCAACGCAGGACAAGCCTGCTCGCCACAAGCAAGCCCGCTCGCCACAAAAAACCTGCTTAGTTAAGTACGTTGGCAAGGATCTCGTAGACGATGCCGGTGCCCACTGCAATCAACACCACGTCCGGGCCGGAGCGGCGCCATTCGTAACCGTCGTAGCGCGGCAGGCGCTCCAGTTCGCGGGGGCCGAGGCGCTCGCCGTAGTAGCCGGGAGGCAATGGTCGGCCGCGTTCCAGGCGCACGTCCGGTGGCGGTGGCGCGCCGCGTGCGAACTGGTCGTGGTGGTCGTGGATGATCTGGCGCACCGGGCCGAAATCCCGGGGTGGGCCGCCTCTGCGGTCGTCCTGCGGGCCACGTTGCTCATGGGGGCCCGGCGGGCCGTCACGGCCGGGGCCTTCACCGCGCGGGTCGGGCGGCGCGGCGTGCACCAAGGCGCTGGCGCCGAGTACCAGCACGCCGAGACCTGCAATCACGGATTTGGGCATTTTCATCGGGGATTCCTCAGGGCACACACAAAAAAGGGATTTCAAACGAGGTTCGAAATCCCTGGGTCTTGCTGTTTAGGCCGTGCCCGCGCGGGTTGATTCCTCTGTATCAGGAACTTTACCTAGTGCTGACGGGACGCTTACTTACGCGCGTTACGCACGCCTTCGGCCAGCGCCGCGCAATGGCTCAATACCCCATCGATAGCGTGCTCGTGGCTGCTGGCGTTGGCGATGTGGTCGATCAATGCCGAGCCCACCACGACACCGTCCGCCAGGCGAGCGATGGCAGCGGCCTGTTCCGGCGTGCGGATACCAAAACCGATGCTGATCGGCAGGTCGGTATGGCGGCGCAGGCGCGTCACGGCTTCTTCGACGTGTTCCAGGGTGGCGGCGCCGGCACCGGTCACACCGGCCACCGACACGTAGTACACAAAGCCGGAACTGCCGTTGAGCACGGTAGGCAGACGCACATCGTCGGTGGTCGGCGTAGTCAGGCGGATAAAGTCGATGCCGGCGGCCTGGGCCGGGTCGCACAGCTCAGCGTTATGCTCGGGCGGCATGTCGACCACGATCAGGCCATCGACCCCAGCGTCCTTGGCGTCGCTGATGAACGTCGGCACGCCGTATTTGTGGATCGGGTTGAAGTAACCCATCAACACCAGCGGCGTGTCGTTATTGTCCTTGCGGAACTCGCGCACCATCTGCAGGGTTTTCGCCAGGTTCTGTTTGGCTTCCAACGCACGGATGTTCGCCAACTGGATCGCCGGGCCGTCGGCCATCGGGTCGGTGAAGGGCATGCCCAACTCGATCACATCGGCGCCGGCCGCAGGCAGGCCTTTGAGGATCGCCAGCGAAGCGTCATACCCCGGGTCGCCGGCGGTGACGAAGGTCACCAGGGCGGCGCGGTTCTGTTCTTTCAGCTGCGCAAAGCGGGTTTGCAGGCGGCTCATCAGTGTGTCTCCTGCTTGGCATGCTCTGGTTGAGCATGTCCCATGTGGTGCATCACGGTCTGCATGTCCTTGTCGCCACGGCCCGACAGGTTGATGACCATCAGGTGATCCTTGGGCAGGCTCGGTGCACGCTTGAACACTTCGGCCAGGGCATGGGCGCTTTCCAGCGCAGGAATAATCCCTTCCAGGCGGCAGCATTTGTGGAACGCCTCGAGGGCTTCGTCGTCGGTCACCGAGGTGTACTGGACGCGGCCGATGTCATGCAACCACGCGTGTTCCGGGCCGATGCCGGGGTAGTCCAGGCCTGCGGAAATCGAGTGGGCGTCGATGATCTGACCATCGTCGTCCTGCAGCAGGAAGGTGCGGTTACCGTGCAGCACGCCTGGTACGCCGCCGTTGAGGCTGGCGGCGTGTTTGCCGGTCTCGATGCCGTGGCCGGCCGCTTCGACGCCGATGATGTCCACGCTCTTGTCATCCAGGAACGGGTGGAACAGGCCCATCGCGTTCGAACCGCCGCCGATGCACGCCACCAGGCTGTCCGGCAGGCGGCCTTCCTGGGCTTGCATCTGGTCGCGGGTTTCCTTGCCGATCACGGCCTGGAAGTCACGCACCATGGCAGGGTAAGGGTGCGGGCCGGCCACGGTGCCGATCAGGTAAAAGGTGTCGTCGACGTTGGTCACCCAGTCGCGCAGCGCTTCGTTCATCGCGTCCTTCAGCGTGCCGGTGCCGGCCACCACGGGGATGACTTCAGCGCCCAGCAATTTCATGCGGAACACGTTGGCCTGTTGGCGCTCGATGTCGGTGGTGCCCATATAGATCACGCATTGCAGGCCGAAGCGCGCCGCCACGGTGGCGGTGGCCACGCCGTGCATGCCGGCGCCGGTCTCGGCGATGATGCGTTTTTTGCCCATGCGCCGCGCCAGCAGAATCTGGCCGATGCAGTTGTTGATCTTGTGCGCGCCGGTGTGGTTGAGCTCTTCGCGCTTGAGGTAGATCTTGGCGCCGCCGCAGAATTCGGTCAGGCGTTCGGCGAAGTACAGCGGGCTCGGGCGTCCGACATAGTCGCGCTGGAAGTAGGCCAGTTCCTTATTGAAAGCCGGATCGATCTTGGCCGCTTCGTATTCGCGGGCCAGGTCGAGGATCAACGGCATCAGGGTTTCTGCAACGTAGCGGCCGCCAAAGCCGCCAAACAGGCCGTTAAGGTCCGGGCCGTTGCGCAGGTCGGTCTGGGACTCAATCATGGGACGCTCCAGGGAATAGGGGGTGAGAGATGCAATGAGGTCCACTCTACCCCTCACGCTCCAGGCTGAAAACCGATAAGATCGCCGCAACCTGTCAGGAAAACTCACAGATGAGCCGAGACCTCCCACCGCTCAATGCCTTGCGCGCGTTTGAAGCCGCAGCGCGGCTAAACAGCGTCAGCCAGGCAGCCGAGCAGCTGCATGTGACCCACGGTGCGGTGAGTCGCCAGCTCAAAGTGCTTGAAGAACACCTGGGCGTCAGCCTGTTCGTCAAGGAAGGTCGTGGCCTTAAACTCACAGATGCGGGCGTACGGCTGCGTGATGTGAGTGCCGAGGCATTTGAGCGACTGCGCGATGTGTGCAACGAATTGACCCGCCACAGCGCCGACGCACCCTTCGTGCTGGGTTGTTCGGGCAGTTTGCTCGCGCGCTGGCTGATCCCGCGCCTGGGCCGCTTGAATGCCGATCTGCCGGACCTGCGTCTGCACCTCTCGGCGGGTGATGGCGATCTCGATCCGCGTCGACCGGGTCTCGACGCCCTGCTGGTGTTTGCCGAACCACCATGGCCGGCCGACATGCAGGTGTTCGAGCTGGCCAGCGAACGCATCGGGCCGGTCATGAGCCCGCGTTATGCCGGTTACGAAAGACTGCGCCAGGCCCCGGCTTCTGCCTTGTGTGGCGAACCGCTGTTGCACACCACCTCGCGCCCGCAAGCCTGGCCCAGTTGGGCGCAGCCACACGGCATCGAGCCCGGCACGTTGAAACTCGGCCAGGGGTTTGAGCATTTGTATTATTTGCTGGAAGCAGCAGTGGCGGGACTTGGGGTAGCGATTGCACCGCAGCCGCTGGTGGCGGAAGACCTGCGTGCGGGTCGGCTGGTGGCGCCATGGGGTTTCAGTGAAACCCCGGCGCACCTCGCGTTGTGGCTGCCCAAGCGCGCCGCAGACGGGCGCGCAGGGCAATTGGCGCAGTGGCTCAAGGCTGAGCTGGCGCGCCAGACCACGTATTAGTCACCGCGTTTGCACAGCAGGTAGGCTGCCAGCAGGCCCAGTGCACCGACGGCAACACCGGCAGTAGTCCATGGGTGCTCTTGTGCGTAGTCACGGGTAGCAACGCCGGTTTCGCGCAGTTTGACCTTGCTTTCTTCGTAGGCATCGGTGATCAGGTGGCGAGAGTGCTTGAGGGCGTTCTCGGCATTGCTTTTCAAGGCCTTCAGTGTTTTGCGCGACTCATCGGACGCGTCATCCTTGAGGCTCTCAAGGGATTTGAGCAGGCTCGAAATCTCGGCTTCCATGCTTTCCAGCGACGCTTTGCGTAAAGAAGTGTTGGCCATGTGAACTCTCCTGAAAGTGATTGAGTGGCGTGTGTAGATACCGACTGCGCCCGTTTCAGAAAGTGCAGTAATTCTGAACTTTCTCCTGCGAATGGTCGCCTGAAGCAGTAAGAACATTCACTGCTAGTCTTGATTGACGACCTTTAGGAGAAACGCCATGAGTAATCACACCTACAAGAAAGTCGAACTGGTGGGTTCGTCCACCACCAGCATTGAAGATGCGATCAACAACGCATTGGCTGAAGCCAGCAAAAGCCTGACGCATCTGGAGTGGTTCGAGGTGACTGAAACCCGTGGTCATATCGAGAACGGCAAGGTTGCCCATTATCAGGTCACCCTCAAGGTGGGATTCCGTATTGCCAGTAGTTAATCGGGTGAGTTGAACTTTGCTCGCTGGCCGATTGCCATAACCTGCGCTACACACATTGGGTGCCGACGCCATTGGCGTCGGCACGCTCAATTTGATCAGCGCAAGGAAGTAACGGATGAAAAAGTTTCTGTTGGCAGTAGGTTTGTTGAGCATTGCAGGCACAGCTCTGGCGGCGGGCAAGCCTTGTGATGAGCTGAAAAGCGAACTCGCAGCGAAGCTTGACGCTAAAGGCGTTCAGCATTACTCGCTGGATGTCGTCGAGAAAGGCGCAGCGGCCGATGCCCAAGTGATTGGCAGCTGTGAAGGCGGCACCAAGGAAATCGTCTACAAGCGCGGTTAATCCCGTGCTCCAGACATAAAAAACCGACGCAGGTGCGTCGGTTTTTTTACGCCTGGGGTTCAGCCCTTCATTACCTGCGCCAGCAGCTCGTAGGAATGAATCCGGTCGGCATGCTCGTACAGGTCGCTGGTGAAGATCAGTTCGTCGGCGCCGGTCTGCTCGATCAGCACCTCCAGCCTGGCGCGGATCTTCGCCGGGCCGCCGACCATGGCCAGGCCGAGGAAGCTGCCGACCGCGTCTTTTTCGTGGGGCAGCCACAGGCCATCCATGGTGTTTACCGGTGCGCGCTGCATCAGGCTCTGCCCGCGCATCAACGCGAGGATGCGTTGATACATCGAGGTGGCCAGGTACTCGGCCTGTTCGTCGGTGTCAGCAGCCACCAGCGGAATGCCGAGCATCACGTAGGGCTTGTCCAGCACGGCTGAAGGCTGGAAGTGATTGCGGTACACGCGCACCGCCTCGTGCATCAGGCGCGGTGCGAAATGGGAGGCGAAGGCGTAGGGCAAACCGCGCTCACCGGCCAGTTGTGCGCTGAACAGGCTTGAACCAAGCAGCCATACCGGCACGTGGGTGCCGGTGCCGGGCACGGCGATTACGCGCTGATCGGGGGTGCGTGGGCCGAGGTAGGCCATCAGTTCGGCCACGTCCTGCGGGAAGTCATCCGCACTGCCGGAGCGCTCACGGCGCAGGGCGCGGGCGGTCATCTGGTCGGAGCCGGGCGCGCGGCCCAGGCCCAGGTCGATGCGGCCAGGGTAGAGGCTTTCGAGGGTGCCGAACTGTTCGGCGATCACCAGCGGTGCGTGGTTGGGCAGCATCACGCCGCCGGAGCCGACGCGGATGGTCGAGGTGCCCCCGGCCAGGTAGCCGAGCAATACCGAGGTGGCCGAGCTGGCGATGCCGTCCATGTTGTGGTGCTCGGCCACCCAGAAACGGTTGTAGCCGAATTTTTCCACGTGCTGGGCCAAGTCCAGCGAATTGCGCAGCGACTGCGCCGGGCTGCCATCGGCGCGCACGGGTACCAGGTCGAGGGTCGAGAACTTTACGTCGGACAGCGATTTCATAAGCCTGCTTCTCCAATAGGGGCGCAGGCTTTCAAGACGAACCAAACCTGCCGCTTCATGTGCATGCTCTGTGAAATGAGGGCATATACCCGAGATTCAATAGCAGGCTAGGAAATTTCCTACTAATTCGCTAGGTTTTTCCGACAAGATGAACTTTGCCGCGCCGTCTAACCTCAGAATCCTTGACGACGTAAAACCACCGTTCGAGGAGACCGCTATGAGTATCGTTAAAAAAGCATCCGCGCATTGGGAAGGTGATCTGAAGACTGGCCTGGGTTCCATCTCCACGGAAACCGGCGTACTTCGCGAAGCGCCCTACGGCTTCAAGGCCCGTTTCGAAGGCGGCAAGGGCACCAACCCTGAAGAACTGATCGGTGCCGCCCACGCCGGTTGTTTCTCCATGGCGTTTTCCATGATTCTTGGCGACGCTGGCCTCAAGGCTGACAGCATCGACACCCAGGCAGAAGTGACCCTGGATCAGGTTGAAGGCGGCTTCGCCATTACTGCGGTGCACCTGGTGCTGAAGGCCAAAATCCCCGGCGCCAGCCAGGCGCAGTTTGATGAGCTGAGCAAGAAGGCCAAGGAAGGGTGCCCGGTGTCGAAGCTGTTGAACGCCACCATTACCCTGGACGGCACGCTCGTTAACTGATGCAGCCGCTTCAATGTGGGAGGGGCAAGCCCTCCCTCATTTTTCCACACGTTCAGTTGTGCGTTAAATCAGAACTCCCGTTTCGCAAATGTGGTCCTATAGCCTATGCAGCCTAGGCGCACACCCGTGCGCATGCATTCAGGGAGCTACACACATGAAACGTTTTGCCTTGGCAATCATCTGCGGTGCGTTGGCCACGTCGGCTGTGGCCGCACCAAAAGATTGTGAAGAGCTTAGAAAAGAGATCGAAGTGAATATCCAGGCCAAGGCGATTCCGTCCTACACCCTGGAAATCATCACTGCCGAAGAAGCCAGGAATCACGACAGCGCCATGATTGTCGGTTCGTGCGAAAACGGCACCAAGCGCATCCTCTATCAGAAAAACAACGACTGATCAGAGGCAGTTCACGCTGCGCTCTTCGGCCAGCAACTGACGCGCCGGGTCATACAGGCGAATGTTCGGCGTGAACGCCAGCGAGCGCCCTTCCAGCACGTAGCGCTGGCCGGCCTGGAAGTGGTCGTACTGCAGCGTCATGAAACACGTGCGGTACATCATCTGGCTGAGGCCGCCCAATCCGCCACCGGCGGGCACTTCAAAATCAAAGCGCACCATCAGCTCGTGAGGGCCGGGGGGCATTTGGAAAAAGCGACCGTCATTGAGTTTCTCCCCGTCCAGACGCTCCGCCATCACCAGTTTGGCGCCGGGTGTGGGCGTGGTGAAATCGACCCAGGCCTGCTGCGGGTCGACGGCCGGCAAGGGCGTCAACGCGCAGGCGCTGAGCAACAGGGCGGCGGGAATCAGAAGCTGGCGCATGGCAGGAACTCAACGCGGGACGAAGTTTGAGTATAAACACGTCATCGCGTGGAAAAATCACCTTCAAGCGCGATAGTCTGGCGGCCCCACTTCCAGGAGCAGCCACCGCATGGTCAGGCGTTTATTTCCCGCAGTGCTGCTCGTGTTGCTCGGTGGTTGCTCCAGCGTTGGTTATTACAGCCAATTGGCCGACGGCCAGTGGCAATTGCTGCGCGCACGGGAGCCGGTGGCCGCCGTGATTGCCGACCCGTCCCGACCCCAGGTCTTGCGTGACCACCTCGCTCAATCCCAGAAAGCCCGCATATTTGCCAGCGAGCACCTGCACCTGCCGGACAATCAGAGTTACCGGCTGTACGCCGACATCCACCGACCGTATGTGGTGTGGAATGTCTTCGCCACGCAGGAATTTTCCCTGTCACCGCAGAACCACTGCTTCCCTATCGCCGGGTGCGTGGCCTATCGCGGCTACTACAACCAGGGCGCGGCGCGCGGCGAGGCGGCGTTGTTGCGGCAACAGGGCCTGGATGTCGCCATCGGTGGCGTCGAGGCCTATTCCACCCTGGGCTGGTTCAATGATCCGATCATGAGTTCGATGATGAGCTGGGGCGACGAGCGCCTGGCCACGTTGATCTTCCATGAACTGGCGCACCAGCGTTTCTATGTGAAGGACGACACCGAATTCAACGAGTCATTTGCCACCTTCGTCGAGCAGGAAGGCGCCCGCCAATGGCGTGCCGCCAGAGGGCTGGCGCCGCTCAGCCAGGCGGCGTCGCAGCAGCGTGACCAGTTTATCCGGTTGGTTCTCGACACCCGCACGCGCCTGGAAACGCTCTACACACAGCCCCTGGCCGTCGATGCGATGCGCCAGGCCAAGGCGACGGAGTTCGAGCGTTTGCGCAGCCAGTATCGGCAGATGCGCGATAGCCAATGGGCAGGCGACAAGCGTTATGACGCGTGGATCGACCAGCCGCTGAACAACGCGCGGTTGCTGCCGTTCGGCCTGTATGACCAGTGGGTGCCGGCGTTTGCCGGGTTGTTCAGGCAGCAAGGTGGGGACTGGGTGAAGTTTTATGCGGCGGTCGAGAGACTGGGTGGGTTGCCGGTGGCGCAGCGCAAGGCGGCGCTCAGGCAGTTGGAGGGTTTTGCCAGTGCTGGCCTCATCGGGAGCAAGCCCCTCCCACATTAGCCGGGTGTTCACAGGTCAGAATGTGGGAGGGGGCTTGCTCCCGATAGCGGCTCAAAAGCGCTGCAAAAACCCCTGATGCATCTCATCCAGCGTTTCGAAATGCCAGGTCGGCGCCTCGGCATTCAGCTCTTCAAAACTGCCGAATCCATACCCCACCGCTGCCGAATCCAGCCCGTTGCGGCGCGCGCCAATCAGGTCATGTTTGCGATCACCGATCATCAGGGTCGCCGCCGGGTCCAGGCTTTCTTCGCGCATCAGGTGCGCAATCAGCTCGACCTTGTCGGTGCGCGTGCCGTCCAGCTCGCTGCCGTAGATCACCTTGAAGTGCCTGGCAAAGTCGAAGTGTCGCGCAATTTCCCGGGCAAATTCCCACGGTTTGGAGGTGGCCACGTAAAGCTGGCGTCCCTGCTGGTTCAGCGCTTCCAGCAACGGCATCACGCCGTCAAATACGCGATTTTCATACAGCCCGGTGACCTTGAAGCGCTCGCGGTAGAAATTCACCGCCTGCCAGGCCTTGGCTTCGTCGAAGCCGTAGAACTGCATGAACGCCTGCAGCAACGGCGGGCCGATGAAGTGTTCAAGCCGGGTCAGGTCCGGCTCATCAATCCCCAGTTTGCCAAGGGCATATTGAATCGAGCGCGTGATGCCTTCGCGCGGGTCGGTGAGGGTGCCGTCGAGATCGAACAGTACGGTGGAGTAACGCAGGCTCACTGGTCGAACCCCTCTGCCAGGTGCAGGTCCTTGAGCTTCACGTAGTTGGCGGCGCTGTAGGTGAAAAACGCGCGCTCCTTGTCCGTCAACGCGCGGACCTGTTTGACCGGGCTGCCCACGTACAAAAAGCCACTGTCGAGGGTCTTGCCCGGCGGCACCAGGCTGCCGGCGCCGATGATCACGTCGTCCTCCACCACGGCGCCATCCATCACGATGCTGCCCATGCCGATCAACACCCGGTTGCCGACGCGGCAGCCATGCAGCATGACTTTGTGGGCGACGGTCACATCGTCGCCGATCAGCAACGGGAAGCCGTCCGGGTTGAACGGCCCGGCGTGGGTGATGTGCAGCACACAACCGTCCTGCACGCTGGTGCGCGCGCCGATGCGGATGCGGTGCATGTCGCCGCGAATCACGGTCAGCGGCCAGACCGAGCTGTCGGTGCCGATTTCGACATCGCCGATCACCACCGCCGAAATATCGACAAAAGCCCCGGCGCCGAGGGTTGGCGTGTGGTTCTGATAGGTGCGAAGGGTCACGATAGCCTCTCTCTTGTGTGCTGATAGCTGCGGTGGGTGTTGATTGTAATTAAGATGGCCCCATCTTTGTCTTATCCGTTTTCTTCAGCCAAGGTGCCCACCGTGAGCGCGAACAACCCGCTTCTGCAGTCCTACGACCTGCCGCCGTTCTCAGCGATCCGTGCCGAGCACGTGCAACCGGCCATCGAACAGATCCTCGCCGACAACCGCGTTGCCATCGAAGGCATCCTGCAAAGCCAGGGTAAAAACCCTACCTGGGCAGGCCTGGTCCTGGCGATGGACGAACTGAATGACCGCCTGGGCGCCGCCTGGAGCCCGGTCAGCCACCTAAACGCCGTGTGCAACAGCGCCGAGCTGCGCGAAGCGTACGAAAGCTGCCTGCCGGCGTTGAGCGCTTATTCCACCGAGATGGGCCAGAACCGCGCGCTGTTCCAGGCCTTCGAAGCCCTGGCCAACAGCCCGGAAGCCGCCGGTTTCGACGTGGCACAAAAAACCATTCTGGAGCATTCCCTGCGCGATTTCCGCCTGTCGGGTATCGACCTGCCGCCAGAACAGCAGAAGCGCTACGCCGAAGTGCAAAGCAAGCTCTCGGAGCTGGGCAGCAAGTTTTCCAACCAACTGTTGGACGCCACCCAGGCCTGGACCAAGCACGTTACCGATGAAGCCACCCTCGCCGGCCTGACCGACTCGGCCAAGGCGCAAATGGCCGCCGCTGCCCAGGCCAAAGGCCTCGACGGCTGGTTGATCACCCTGGAATTTCCCAGTTATTACGCGGTAATGACTTACGCCCACGACCGCGCCCTGCGCGAAGAAGTCTACGCCGCGTACTGCACGCGGGCGTCGGACGAGGGCCCGAATGCCGGTCAGAACGATAACGGCCCGGTGATGGAACAGATCCTCGATCTGCGTCAGGAACTGGCCCAGCTGTTGGGTTTTGCGTCGTTCGCCGAGCTGAGCCTGGCCACCAAGATGGCCGAGTCCAGCGACCAGGTGCTGAGCTTCCTGCGTGACCTGGCCAAGCGCAGTAAACCGTTTGCCGCCCAGGACCTGCAACAGCTCAAGGCTTACGCCGCCGAACAGGGCTGCGCCGACCTGCAAAGCTGGGACAGCGGTTTCTACGGCGAAAAACTGCGCGAGCAACGCTACAGCGTGTCCCAGGAAGCCCTGCGCGCCTACTTCCCGATCGACAAGGTGCTGAGCGGCCTGTTTGCCATTGTGCAGCGCCTGTATGGCATCGAGATCGCCGAGCAGAAAGGCTTCGACACCTGGCACCCGGACGTGCGCCTGTTCGAAATCAAGGAAAACGGCCAGCACGTCGGGCGTTTCTTCTTCGACCTGTACGCCCGCGCCAACAAGCGTGGCGGCGCCTGGATGGACGGCGCGCGCGACCGTCGCCGCACCCTCGACGGCGTGCTGCAAAGCCCGGTGGCCAACCTGGTGTGCAATTTCACCCCGGCCGACAGCGGCAAGCCTGCGCTGCTGACCCACGATGAAGTCACCACCCTGTTCCACGAATTCGGCCATGGCCTGCACCACCTGCTGACCCGCGTCGAGCATGCTGGCGTGTCCGGCATCAACGGCGTGGCCTGGGATGCGGTGGAGTTGCCGAGCCAATTCATGGAGAACTGGTGCTGGGAGCCCGAAGGCCTGGCGCTGATCTCCGGTCATTACGAGACCGGCGAGCCGCTGCCTCAGGACCTGCTGGAAAAAATGCTGGCGGCGAAGAACTTCCAATCCGGCCTGATGATGGTGCGTCAGCTGGAGTTCTCGCTGTTCGACTTCGAAATGCACGCCACCCACGGCGATGGCCGCAGTGTCGCGCAGGTGCTCGAAGGTGTGCGTGACGAGGTCTCGGTGATGCGTCCGCCGGCCTACAACCGCTTCCCCAACAGCTTTGCGCACATCTTCGCCGGCGGTTACGCGGCGGGGTACTACAGCTACAAGTGGGCTGAAGTGCTGTCGGCGGATGCGTTCTCCAAATTCGAAGAAGACGGCGTGCTCAACGCCGATACCGGACGTGCCTTCCGCGAGGCGATCCTGGCGCGCGGTGGTTCCCAGGCACCGATGGTGCTGTTCGTCGACTTCCGTGGGCGCGCGCCGACCATCGATGCGCTCCTGCGCCACAGCGGCCTGAGTGAGGACGCAGCAGCATGACGGTGATCACCAAGAAGCAGTTTATCGCCGGGGCGGTTTGCCCGGCGTGCAGCGAGCCGGACAGGCTGAAAATGTGGACCGAAGACGACGTGCCGCACCGCGAATGCGTGGCCTGCGGGTATACCGACACGTTGAATGAGCAGGGCTTGTCGGTGCCCAGGGAATTGGGCACGCGGGTCAATACCTCGGCGCTCAAAGCGCCGGCCGACCCCAAGGTGCAGGCGGTGCAGTTCTTTCCCAATCCCAAGTTGAAGAAAGACTAAAACCCTCGTACCCGACTCAACCTGTGGGAGGGGGCTTGCTCCCGATGGCGGCGGATCAGCTGAAAGACAGGCTGACTGACACGACGCTATCGGGAGCAAGCCCCCTCCCACATTTTTTTGTTCGGCGCTTAACGAGGTCTACGGATGCTTAGCCTGCTATCATTTGTAACCAATGATTGCCCGAGCCGCTCTCCAGAAGCGGTGGCCAAACCCGTGACCACATGATGAGGTGCACCCATGTCTGATCAAGATCAAGACAACCCCCGGCGTGATTTTTTGCGCAAATCCTTGACCTTGATCCCGGTGGTCACGGTTGCCAGTACCGGCCTTGGCGGCTCGATGCTGATGGCCACGCCCGAGCCCGTGCAGGCCGCGTCTGCCAAGTCTGTAGCCAGCGACAAAGCCTACGAGCCGAGTTATTTCACGGCCGAAGAATGGGCGTTTATCAACGCCGCCGTCGAGCGCCTGATTCCTGCCGATGCGCAGGGTCCAGGTGCTTTGGAAGCCGGTGCGCCGGAATACATCGACCGCCAGATGAACACGCCTTACGCCAGCGGAGCCCTGTGGTTCATGCAAGGCCCATTCAATGCCGACGCCGCGCCGGAGATGGGCTGGCAGAGCAAGTTGGTGCCCCGGGAGATCTATCGCCTGGGCATTGCCGCCACGGATGCCTGGTCGAAGGCGTTCAACGGTAAAGCTTTTGCTGCGCAAGACAGCGCTACCCGAGACGATATGCTTCGGCGCCTCGAAGCAGGCGGCGGTGAAGTGTCTGCGCATTTTGAGGCGGTGCCGCCAAAGATGTTCTTCAACCTGCTGCTGCAAAACACCAAGGAAGGGTTCTTCTGCGACCCGATCCACGGCGGCAACAAAGGCATGGTCGGCTGGACCATGATCGG
Organism: Pseudomonas sp. PvP025; assembly: GCF_017832155.1. Classification (NCBI taxonomy): domain Bacteria; kingdom Pseudomonadati; phylum Pseudomonadota; class Gammaproteobacteria; order Pseudomonadales; family Pseudomonadaceae; genus Pseudomonas; species Pseudomonas sp. PvP025. The sequence continues at coordinate 4,050,171 of NZ_JAFIBJ010000001.1, forward strand.
CTTCCCCGGCGCCCGCGCCGACTTCATGGATTGGGTGGAACGCAACGAGCAATACCCCTTCCCGGCTGTTTCCATCCGTGGCGAGAGGGCATAAACGTGGCGACCATCATGAAGAAAGTCGATGCAGTGATCGTCGGCTTCGGCTGGACCGGTGCAATCATGGCCAAGGAACTGACGGAAGCGGGCCTGAACGTGGTAGCGCTGGAGCGCGGTCCGATGCAGGACACTTACCCGGACGGCAACTATCCCCAGGTCATCGACGAACTGACCTACAGCGTGCGTAAAAAACTCTTCCAGGACATTTCCAAGGAGACGGTGACCATTCGCCATAGCGTGAATGACGTCGCCCTGCCCAACCGCCAGCTTGGCGCCTTCCTGCCAGGCAACGGCGTCGGCGGTGCGGGCCTGCACTGGTCGGGCGTGCATTTTCGCGTCGACCCCATCGAGTTGCGCATGCGCAGCCATTACGAGGAGCGCTACGGCAAACACTTCATTCCCAAGGACATGACCATCCAGGATTTCGGCGTCAGCTACGAAGAGCTGGAGCCGTTTTTCGATTATGCGGAGAAAGTCTTCGGCACCTCCGGCCAGGCCTGGACCGTCAACGGTCAGTTGGTGGGCGAAGGGCGTGGCGGCAACCCGTATGCGCCGGACCGCTCCAATCCGTTCCCGTTGCAATCGCAGAAAAACACCGTCTCCGCACAGCTGTTTCAGAAAGCGGCTGCCGAGGTCGGTTACAAGCCCTACAACCTGCCGTCGGCCAATACCTCGGGGCCTTACACCAACCCCTATGGCGCGCAGATGGGGCCGTGCAACTTCTGCGGATTCTGCAGCGGCTACGTCTGCTACATGTATTCCAAGGCATCGCCAAACGTGAACATCCTGCCGGCGTTGCGCCAGGTGCCCAACTTCGAGCTGCGGCCCAATTCCCACGTGCTCAAGGTCAATCTCGACAGCACCAAAAGCAAAGCCACCGGCGTGACCTACATCGACGCCCAGGGCCGCGAGTGCGAGCAGCCGGCGGACCTGGTGATCCTCGGTGCCTTCCAGTTCCACAACGTGCGGCTGATGCTGCTGTCGGGCATCGGCAAGCCCTACGACCCGATCACCAACGAGGGCGTGGTGGGCCGCAACTTCGCCTACCAGAACATGGCCACCATCAAGGCGTTTTTCGACAAGGACACCCACACCAATAACTTTATCGGTGCGGGTGGTAATGGCGTGGCCATTGATGATTTCAACGCGGACAACTTCGACCATGGCCCCCATGGTTTTGTCGGCGGCTCGCCGATGTGGGTCAACCAGGCGGGCAGCCGGCCGATTGCCGGCACGTCCAACCCACCGGGCACTCCGGCCTGGGGCAGTGCGTGGAAGCGCGCTACCGCCGATTACTATACCCATCAGGTGTCGATGGATGCTCACGGCGCCCATCAATCCTACCGAGGCAACTACCTCGATCTGGACCCGGTGTACCGCGATGCCTACGGCCTGCCGTTGCTGCGGATGACGTTCGACTGGCAGGAAAACGACATCAAGATGAACCGCTTCATGGTCGAGAAAATGAGCAAGGTCGCCGAAGCGATGAACCCCAAGTCGATTGCCCTGCTCGGCAAGAAAGTCGGCGAGCATTTCAATACGGCGGCCTACCAGACCACCCACCTCAACGGCGGCGCGATCATGGGCACCGACCCGAAGACCAGCGCGTTGAACCGCTATCTGCAGAGCTGGGATGTACACAATGTGTTTGTCCCCGGCGCGTCCGCTTTTCCACAAGGTCTGGGCTACAACCCTACCGGCCTGGTGGCCGCGTTGACCTACTGGTCGGCCCGGGCGATCCGCGAGCAGTACCTGAAAAACCCCGGCCCGTTGGTTCAGGCATAAGGAGCGATGACCATGAAAGCATTTGTTATCGCGACCCTGGCGCTGTTCAGCAGTTGCTCGGTGAGCGCTGCCGAAACCGATCTGATCAAGCAGGGCGAATACCTGGCCCGTGCCGGTGACTGCGTGGCCTGCCACACCGCCAGGGACGGCAAGCCGTTCGCCGGCGGGCTGCCGATGGAAACGCCCATCGGCATGATCTATTCCACCAACATCACCCCGGATAAAACAGGCCTGGGCGACTACAGCTTCGAAGACTTCGACAAGGCCGTACGCCATGGCGTCGCCAAGAGCGGTAGTACGCTGTACCCGGCGATGCCCTACCCGTCTTACGCGCGTGTCAGCGAAAGCGACATGCAGGCGTTGTACGCGTATTTCATGAAAGGCGTGGAGCCGGTGGCCCAGGAAAACCGCGACAGCGACATTCCCTGGCCCCTGAGCATGCGCTGGCCATTGGCGGCGTGGCGCTGGATGTTTGCGCCTGAGGTGGCGGATTACCAGGCGCCGGCGGGTGCCGATCCGGTGATCAGCCGTGGCTCCTATCTGGTGGAAGGCCTCGGCCACTGCGGCGCGTGCCATACGCCGCGTGCGCTGACCATGCAGGAAAAAGCCCTGAGCGCTGCCGATGGCAACGCGTTCCTGTCCGGCAGCGCGCCGCTGGAAGGCTGGATCGCCAAGAGCCTGCGCGGCGATCACAAGGACGGCCTCGGCAGCTGGAGCGAAGAGCAACTGGTGCAGTTTCTCAAGACCGGTCGCAGTGACCGCAGCGCGGTGTTTGGCGGCATGAGTGACGTTGTCGTCCACAGCATGCAGTACATGTCTGAAGACGACCTGACCGCTATCGCCCGTTACCTCAAGAGCCTGCCTGCGGTCGATCCCAAGGACCAGCCGCATCAGTACGATAAACAGGTGGCCGAGGCGCTGTGGAAGGGCGATGACAGTAAGCCGGGCGCGTCGGTGTACATCGACAATTGCGCGGCTTGCCACCGTACCGATGGCCATGGCTACACGCGGGTGTTCCCTGCGCTGGCAGGCAATCCGGTGCTGCAGACGGCGGATGCCACGTCGTTGATCAACATCGTGTTGAACGGCGGCACCCTGCCGGCTACCCATGCGGCGCCATCGACCTTCACCATGCCGGCGTTTGCCTGGCGTTTGTCGGATCAGGAAGTGGCGGACGTTGTCAGTTTCATTCGTGGCAGCTGGGGCAATAAAGGCACGCCGATCAGCGCCAGCGAGGTGGCCGACCTGCGCAAGAGCGATATGCGCAGCACCTCGGGCGATGACCTGGGGCAGGTCACGCAAAAGCACTGACCGCCGGACGGCACTGGTCATAACGCTTGTGTCTCGATACTGTACATAAAAACAGTATCGAGGCATTTTCATGACGACTGCGCTGCCGCCCCGTGGCCGGGGCACGGCCACCAATCTGCACAACCGCTTTGCGCCCACCGTCAGCGTGGCTGAAGACGACGGCTGGCATCAGGAAGTGCCGCAGACCCAGGGCACCGAAGTGCGCATCGAAACGGCCAAAACCATCATCACGCGCAACAACTCGCCGGATCTGCCGTTTGATCGTTCGATCAACCCGTATCGCGGCTGCGAGCATGGCTGCATCTACTGCTATGCGCGGCCCAGCCATGCCTATTGGGACATGTCGCCGGGGCTGGATTTCGAAACCCGTCTGATCGCCAAGAGCAATGCCGCCGAGGTACTCGAGCAGCAACTGTCCAGGCCCGGCTATGTGTGTGCGCCGATCAACCTGGGTTCCAATACCGACCCGTACCAGCCCATCGAGCGCGAGTACAAAATCACCCGGCAAACCCTGGAAGTGCTGCTGCGCTATCGGCACCCGGTGACCATCATCACCAAAGGCTCACTGATACTGCGCGACCTCGACCTGCTCACCGAACTGGCCCGGCAACGGCTGGTGGCGGTGATGATCAGCCTCACCAGTCTGGACGACGAACTCAAGCGCATCCTCGAACCGCGCGCGGCGGCGCCCAAGGCGCGTTTGCGGGCCATTCGCGTGATGCGTGAGGCAGGCATTCCGGTGGGTGTGCTGTGCTCGCCGATGATTCCGATGATCAACGACAGCGAGCTGGAAAACCTGCTCACCGAAGCCCACGCTGCCGGGGCGCAAAGTGCGGCCTACATGATGCTGCGCCTGCCGCTGGAGGTGGCGCCGCTGTTTGAGGAGTGGCTGGCGGCACATTACCCGCAGCGCGCGGCCCACGTGATGAGCCTGGTGCGCCAGGTGCGCGGGGGTGAGGTGTACGACAGTCGGTTCGGCGTGCGCATGCGTGGCGAGGGGCCCTTTGCAGACCTGTTGGCACAGCGGTTCAGCAAGGCGCTCAAGCGCCTGGGCCTGGATCGTCGGGAGGGGTATAACCTCGATTGCACGGCGTTCTGTCCACCGGGTAGACAGATGGCACTGTTATAGACTGATCGGTTGAGGTACACGGTTACTGTAGGAATAGTCGCGTTTTGATATCAATGAAACCCTTGATCTAGAGCGGTTCATTCAGCTTGAGTTAAGTTTCGATGGTTACCTTGTTCAGCGAGTGACCAATGAGTCGGTGACCTGGTTTGTGGCAATTGCACAACTATTTCACGGCTCTGGCGTCGAACTGAGCTGAACCCTGCCCCTGCATAAAGTATGAGGATGAATCATGAGTGATAACGATAAACAGCCGTTGGCTGCGTCGGCTTCAGCCCCTCAAGTGGCGGAGTCCGCCGATGCAGCGCTGCAGCACATCGTTGATGGTTTTTTGCATTTCCATCACGACGTCTTCCCCCAGCAGGAAGAATTGTTCAAGAAACTCGCCACGGCCCAGAGCCCACGTGCGATGTTCATTACCTGTGCCGATTCGCGCATCGTGCCCGAGCTGATTACCCAAAGCTCCCCTGGCGACCTGTTCGTGACCCGTAACGTCGGCAACGTGGTTCCGCCCTATGGCCAGATGAACGGCGGCGTATCCACCGCCATCGAGTACGCGGTACTCGCCCTGGGCGTGCAGCACATCATCGTGTGCGGCCACTCCGACTGCGGCGCCATGCGCGCAGTGCTCAACCCCCAGAGCCTGGAGAAGATGCCGACGGTCAAGGCCTGGCTGCGGCATGCCGAGGTCGCCAAGACCATGGTCCATGACAACTGCGACTGCGCCAATGAAGGCGAAAGCATGCAGGTGCTGACCGAAGAAAACGTCATCGCCCAGTTGCAGCATTTGCGCACCCACCCGTCCGTGGCTTCGCGCATGGCCAATGGCCAATTGTTTATCCACGGCTGGATCTACAACATCGAGACCAGCGAGATCCGCGCCTACGACGCGGATCAGTCGGCATTCCGACCGTTGGGCGGTGAAGGTCCGATTCCGTCCGCGACGCCTAAAGCGCGCTTCTAACACACTTCCCTGCCGGGTAAAGCGGTGGCTGCCATGGATGCAGCCAGGCTTTACCGCGCCCGGCGAATGCCTCGGGAGAGTCATCATGCGTGCTGCTCAATTGAAAGCTGTATTGCCACGGGAGCTGCTCGCTTCCGTGGTTGTGTTTCTGGTCGCCCTGCCCCTGTGCATGGGGATCGCGATCGCGTCCGGCATGCCGCCGGCCAAGGGCCTGATCACCGGGATCATCGGCGGGTTGGTGGTGGGCTGGCTGGCGGGGTCGCCGCTGCAGGTCAGCGGCCCGGCGGCGGGCCTTGCGGTGTTGGTGTTCGAGTTGGTGCGTCAGCACGGCATGCTGATGCTCGGGCCGATTCTGCTGCTGGCGGGCTTCCTGCAATTGGTGGCCGGGCGTTTACGCCTGGGCTGCTGGTTCCGCGTGACGGCGCCTGCAGTGGTGTACGGCATGCTCGCGGGTATCGGCGTATTGATTGTGCTGTCGCAGGTGCATGTGATGCTCGACGGTGCGCCCAAGCCTTCCGGGCTGGACAACCTCACGGGCTTCCCGGCGGCGCTGGTCGAAGCGATCCCGACGCTGGGCGGCGGCCTTGGCTGGCAGGCCGGTCTGCTGGGGCTGTCGACCATGCTGGTGATGTACCTGTGGGACAAATTGCGCCCGCAGAAACTGCGCTTTGTGCCCGGCGCTCTGCTCGGTGTGGGCCTGGCGACCGTGACCAGCCTGGTGCTGGCGTTGCAGGTCAAGCGCGTGGAAGTACCGGAAAACCTGGCGGACGCCATCGATTGGCTACGTCCCAGCGACCTGCTCAACCTGGCCGATCCGCAGCTGTTGATCGCGGCGTTCGCCGTGGCGTTCATCGCCAGCGCTGAGACCCTGCTGTCCGCCGCCGCGGTTGACCGTATGCACAGTGGGCAGCGCTCGGACTTCGACAAGGAATTGTCTGCTCAAGGTGTAGGCAACATGCTCTGCGGTCTGGTCGGCGCCCTGCCGATGACCGGCGTGATCGTGCGCAGCTCGGCCAACGTCCAGGCCGGCGCCACCACGCGGCTGTCGGCGATGTTCCATGGCCTGTGGCTACTGGGCTTCGTGCTGCTGCTGTCGAGCGTGCTGCAAAGTATTCCCGTGGCGAGCTTGGCCGGCGTGCTGGTATACACCGGGATCAAGCTGGTGGACATCAAGGCGTTCAAGGCGTTGGGGCGCTATGGGCGGATGCCGATGTTCACCTACGCGGCCACGGCCCTGGCGATCATTTTCACCGACTTGCTGACGGGCGTGCTGGTGGGCTTCGGTCTGACATTGCTCAAGCTCGCGTTCAAGGCCTCACGCTTGAAAGTCAGCCTGATCGACCTGCCGCAGGACGCCGAGATGGAACTGCGCCTGACCGGTGCGGCGACCTTCCTGAAGGTACCGGCGCTGACCCAGGTGCTGTCGACGGTACCGGCGGGGACCACCGTGCATGTGCCGCTCAATAACCTGAGCTATATCGACCATTCATGCCTGGAGTTGCTGGAGGAATGGGGCCGCGCAAATGCGGCGAAGGGCTCGAAGCTGGTGATTGAGGCGCGGGGGCTGAAGCGTCGCCTGGAAGGGCGGATAAGGACCACAACCGGGATTGGATCCGCCCCGGCTTGAACACCTGGGTGGCTCCGCCAAGGTGAGAGGGCTTGTTGTGGCAAGCCCTAATCCCGTTCAGCTAAGGAAAATGTGTGGGCTTATTGTGGCGAGCGGGATTGCCCCGCGTTGGGGTGCGAAGCGCCGCCAATCGAGCAAAACGCGGTGTACCTGATACGGCTCAGCGCCTGGCTTTGGGGCTGCTGCGCAGCCCAACGCAGGGCAAGCCTGCTCGCCACAAGGGTGTGGTTGACTGCTCATGGGCAGTGTGAAATTTCAGGCTTTAACATCAACACGTTATTTTTGTTTGCTAAGAAGGCGTTTGCGCCCTCCCGCATTTGATCTTTTGGCTGTGCAGATCAGGCAGGCTGATCCAGGGCCAGTTCAACGCCCAACTGCCGTGAAAGGCACGGCCAGCGCTTCCACGCAGCTTCGGTGTTCGGGCTTCTCAGCTTTTCCCGGTAGCGCTCTACCGACTCCAGCGCAAAACTCTCTTCGTTGAGCATTTCATCCACCGCCAGGTGTACCGCCTCGTCCAACTGGTTGGCGAAGGCTTCGCCGATCAATTGGTGGGCAATCAGGTTGGCCACGGTGGTATCCGCCGGTATCAACGGCTGACCGAAATGCTTGATATACAGATCGTTTACTTCTTCCACCAGGCGATGCGCCAGGTAGGCCTCATCGAGCAAACTTTCCAGGCCCTCGTGCCCGGCGAGGATTGACGGTGGCTGCAGGAAAAAATGCTCGGCGATCTTCAGTACCGGTTTGATCTGGCTTTCGATACCGGCTGCGCGGGCCACGTCATTGGCGGCGTCCAGCAGGTCCGGGACGAGGTCGATGTAGGCCGTGACGAAGCGTGTCATGACCCCGTTGCGATCACGTTCAGCCAGGGAAATGGCCGAATGCAGGTGCGGCAATTGTTTTTCCAGTTGCAGGGCCAGTTGGCCCGTGCTGGCTTCGTGGTGATGGGCACGGGAAATCTGCTCGCGCAATGCGGCGGTGTTCATGGTGGCTCCAGTCAAGCAGGTGTAGGAAAGAGGAGAAGTTAGCCCGTTTATCCGAGCGCCTAAGATGCATTTGTCATAATTACTTCATGGTTATGCGCGTGCGCTATATCCCAGCGCAAATTTTAGTCGCAAAAACGTTTCCGCTCCTGACTTTATCGGGTGGGACTGATCGTTTTTCACTGATTTTCCCGGCTACATCACGAGTTTACGAACGCTGCCTATACTCGACGGTGTCCTGGACTGTGTGGCCCTTGCGGATACTGGGTGGGTGTTATGGCTGAATCTGTTCCGCTCAAACGGTTTATTGCGCGCGTGCTGATCCTCGCGGTGGCGATGTTCGCTTTCAGCTTTGCTCTGGTGCCCATCTACGATGCGCTGTCCAGCGCGTTCGGCCTCAACGACGGGACCGCCGGGCAATACAGGGGATCGCAGGTGGTGGACTCGATGCGCCAGGTGCGGGTGCAGTTTCAGTCCACCAATGCCGCCAATATGGCGTGGGATTTTCATGCCAAGGCCAGTGAGGTCGTGGTCCATCCAGGCGCCGTCAGCGAGATGCTGTTCGTGGCCTACAACCCCACCGACAAACCCATGACCGCCCAGGCGGTGCCGAGCATTTCCCCGGCGCAAGCCGCGCCGTACTTCCACAAGACCGAGTGCTTCTGTTTCACCCAGCAAGTGCTGCAACCCGGCGAGCGCATAGAAATGCCGGTACGTTTCATCGTCGACCGCGACATGCCCCGGGATGTGACGCATATAACGCTGGCTTACACGTTGTTCGATATCACTGCTCACTCATCGCCCGTAGCCCTGCGTGGCGAGGGCTAGCTACTGTTTGCCCCCTCCATAACGGAGGCAAATACATGCTCAATCATGATACGTACTACATAACCTGAAGCAGCATTACACCCAGCTGCTTCTCCTGCTTTACACTCCGGCACCTGTTGCTGTCGTTTATCGCCCTGCTCATAAACCACTCCTACTGTTGACCCTATGACTCGAACTCAAAAAACTGTCTTCATGCTGATTGCCCTGGTGGCGTTGATCCTGGGCCTCATCGTTAACAAGGCGATCTCGGGAAGGGGTCAGGTTGACTCTGTGGCGTTGATCGACGCAGGCATCATCCTGCTGCCGCAAAGCCGCCAACTGCCGCCAGTGACCCTGCAAGATCAGAACGGCCAGCCAGTGGTGATCAACGAGTTGAAAGGCAAGTGGAGCCTGCTGTTCTTCGGCTACACCTTCTGCCCGGACATCTGCCCCACTACCCTCGCCCAATTACGCCAAATCAAGAGTGAGTTGCCCAGGGAGGCTGTGGATAAGTTGCAGGTGATTCTGGTCAGTGTCGACCCGCATCGCGACACTCCGGCGCAGCTCAAGCAGTATTTGGGTTACTTCGATCCGCAGTTCCGCGGCCTGACCGGTGCGACTGTGGATGATGTGCAGAAGGTGTCGAATGCCGTGAGCATCCCCTTCATACCAGCTGACACCAGCAAGCCCAACTACACCGTCGACCACAGTGGCAACCTCGCGATTATCGGGCCGGACGGCACCCAGCGCGGGTTTATCCGCGCGCCGTTGAACAACCAGAAGCTGGTGGCACAGTTGCCGGGATTATTGCTGCGCAAGTAAGGCCGGCACAAAAAAAGTGGGAGGGGGCTTGCTCCCGATAGCGGTGAGTCAGTCGACCTATCAGTTGACTGAAGCGCTGCTATCGGGAGCGAGCCCCCTCCCACTTTTTTGACCTCCATCAGGTTGGAGGTCGCAGATTTACGGACGAATCAGAACGCTGGCTTGATCGCACCCTTGTATTTCTCTTCGATGAATTGCTTCACTTCAGGGGTGTGCAAGGCGGCTACCAGCTTCTTCACGGCGTCCGAGTCCTTGTTGTCTTCGCGGGTCACCAGGATGTTCACGTAAGGCGAGTCGCTGCCTTCGATCACCAGCGCGTCCTTGGAAGGATCCAGCTTGGCTTCCAGGGCGTAGTTGGTGTTGATCAGCGCCAGGTCAACCTGGGTCAGCACGCGCGGCAGGGTGGCGGCTTCGAGTTCGCGGAATTTCAGGTTTTTCGGGTTGCCGGTGATGTCCTTGATGGTCGACAGGATGTTGGTCGGGTCCTTCAGGGTGATCAGGCCGTTTCTGGCCAGCAGCAACAGGGCGCGGCCGCCGTTGGTGGCGTCGTTGGGGATGACCACGTTGGCGCCGTCCGGCAGCTCGTCGAGCTTCTTGTACTTGCTGGAGTACGCGCCCAGAGGTTCCAGGTGCACGCCGCCAACGCTCACCAGGTGAGTGCCCTTGGCCTTGTTGAACTCATCCAGGTACGGCTGGTGCTGGAAGAAGTTGGCGTCCAGGCGTTTTTCTGCCACCTGCACGTTGGGCTGCACGTAGTCGGTGAAGACCTTGACCTGCAGGTCCACGCCTTCTTTGGCCAGGGCAGGCTTCACGAACTCGAGGATTTCCGCGTGCGGCACCGGCGAGGCTGCAACGGTGAGGGTTTCGGCGTGGGCGGAAAACGCCGCAACGGCGGCAAAAGCGACCAGTAGTTTTTTCATGCAGCAAGCTCCTTGTTCGGTTAATTGCCGGCTTCTGGCCGGCAATGGCCGTTATTTTCGAGAAAAATGCACCACCAGTCGATCGCCGACGGTTTGCAGGATTTGCACCAGAATCAACAGCATTACCACGGTGACCACCATCACGTCGGTCTGGAAGCGCTGGTAACCAAAACGGATCGCCAGGTCACCCAGGCCGCCGGCCCCGACCACACCGGCCATGGCCGTGTAGGACACCAGTGTAATCGCCGTCACCGTAATCGCTGCAAAGATGCCGGGCCGTGCCTCGGGCAGCAATGCGTTGGTGATGATCTGGCGAGTGCTGGCGCCCATGGACTGGGTGGCTTCGATGATGCCGCGGTCCACTTCACGCAGGGCGGTTTCCACCAGCCGCGCGAAGAACGGCGTGGCACCGACCACCAGCGGCGGGATCGCACCCGCCACGCCCAGGGACGTGCCCGTGATCAACACGGTGAACGGAATCATCACGATCAACAAAATGATGAAGGGCAGCGAGCGCAGCATGTTCACGATCAGCGACAGCAGTGCGTACAGGCCTTTCTGCTCGAACAGCTGACGCGGGCTGGTCAGGAACAGCAGCACCCCCAGCGGCAGGCCCAGCAGCACGGTAAAGAACAGTGAACCGAACAGCATGGTCATGGTGTCGCCCGTGGCGAGCCAGATCTCGGACCAGTCGATATTGGCGAAGAAACTCAGGAAAACGTCCATCAGCGCAGCACCTCCATATGGACATCGGCAGCGGTAAATCGCGCAAATGCCGCGTCCATGTCACCGCCGGTGACGGCCAGGGTCAGTTGCCCGTAAGGGATATCTTTGATGCGGTCGATCCGACCGGCGAGGATGCTGTAGTCCACCCCCGTTTCGCGGGCGACGGTGCCCAGCAATGGCGCGTAGGTCGCTTCGCCCTGGAATGTCAGGCGCACGATGCGGCCTGGCACGTGGGCGAAATCATCGCGCTGCTCGCTTTCGTCGATCTGGTCGGCTTCCTGCACGAAACGCTTGGTGGTCGGGTGCTTGGGGTGCAGGAACACCTCGGCCACCGAGCCTTGTTCGACGATGACGCCGGCGTCCATTACGGCCACCTGGTCGCACACGCGCCGGATCACGTCCATTTCATGGGTGATCAGCACGATGGTCAGCTTCAGCTCGCGGTTGATCTCGGCCAGCAGTTGCAAAACCGACGCCGTGGTTTGCGGGTCGAGGGCGCTGGTGGCTTCGTCGCACAGCAGAATTTTTGGCTTGGTCGCCAGGGCGCGGGCGATGCCGACGCGCTGTTTCTGGCCGCCGGACAGTTGCGCCGGGTATTTTTTGGCGTGGTCCGACAGGCCCACGCGGGCAAGCAACTCGGCCACGCGCAGGTCGATGGCCTTGCGCGACAACTCGCCGGCCAGGGTCAGCGGCAGTGCCACGTTGTCGGCGACGGTCTTGGACGCCAGCAGGTTGAAGTGCTGGAAAATCATCCCGACCTGCTGACGGAAGCGGCGCAGGCCGTTGGCATCCAGTGCGGTGACTTCTTCGCCGTCGACCGTGATCTGCCCGCCACTCGGTTCTTCGAGGCGGTTGATCAGGCGCAGCAGCGTACTTTTACCCGCACCCGAATGGCCGATGAGGCCGAACACCTGGCCGTTTTCGACGCGCAGGCTGGTGGGGTGCAGGGCGGGGATATCCCTACCGGCGACGCGGTAGGTTTTATGGACGTTTTGAAACTCGATCACGTAGCGAACCTTGTGGGGCGCATGGAAAAGGGATCAGCGGTTAGCCGGGCGCGCATTTTAGCCTGTCCGTATAGTCTTTCTTAGCATTTATTTCGCATTCAACCAGCGATTTGGCAATAACGCGATCAAAGGTCATAAAAAAGGAACGGCCCAAAACCTCATTAGTCACTACTTAAGCAACTCGATTTCCCAGGTGCCGTGCCTGGGGTTTTGCTCAAAAGAGCCGGGGAACGCTCTGGCCACTTTGAATAAGGAGTTTTGACTGATGAGTAACAAGAAGCCAGCCACCCCGCCGAAGAGTGAACTCGCGGGCACCGATACCCTTGACCGTGGCAACACCAACGCCAAATTGCAGGCCCTGGAAGAATTCCGTTCCGACGCGACCGGCCAGGCGCTGCGCACCAACCAGGGCGTGAAGATTTCCGACAACCAGAACAGCTTGAAGGTGGGCGCTCGCGGCCCCTCGCTGCTCGAAGATTTCATCATGCGTGAAAAGATCACGCACTTTGACCATGAGCGCATTCCAGAGCGCATCGTGCATGCCCGTGGTACCGGCGCCCATGGTTACTTCCAGACTTACGAAGACCACTCTGCGCTTAGCAAGGCTGGTTTCCTGCGGATGCCGGAGCATAAAACGCCGGTATTTGCGCGCTTCTCCACCGTGCAGGGCCCGCGCGGCTCCGGCGATACTGTGCGTGACGTGCGTGGTTTTGCCGTGAAGTTCTTCACCGACGAAGGCAACTTCGATTTGGTGGGCAACAACATGCCGGTGTTTTTCATTCAGGACGCGATCAAGTTTCCTGACTTTGTGCATGCCGTAAAACCTGAGCCGCACAACGAGATTCCTACCGGCGGTTCGGCCCACGATACCTTTTGGGACTTCGTGTCGCTGCAACCGGAATCGGCGCACATGGTGATCTGGGCCATGTCCGACCGTGCCATTCCAAAAAGCCTGCGTGCCATGCAGGGTTTTGGCGTGCACACCTTCCGTTTGATCAACACCGAAGGCAAGTCGAGCTTCGTCAAGTTTCACTGGCGGCCAAAGGTCGGCACCTGCTCCCTGGTGTGGGACGAAGCGCAGAAGTTGGCCGGTAAAGACACCGACTACCACCGTCGCGACCTGTGGGAAGCGATTGAGAGCGGCGACTACCCTGAGTGGGAGCTGGGCGTTCAGATCGTTGCAGAAGAAGACGAGCATAACTTCGACTTCGACCTGCTTGACCCGACCAAGATCATCCCCGAAGAGCTGGTGCCGATCACCCCGCTCGGCAAGATGGTGCTTAACCGCAACCCGGACAACTTCTTCGCCGAGGTCGAGCAGGTTGCGTTCTGCCCAGGCCACATCGTGCCGGGTATCGATTTCACCAACGACCCGCTGCTGCAAGGCCGTCTGTTTTCCTACACGGATACGCAGATCAGCCGACTGGGCGGGCCGAACTTTCACGAGATCCCGATCAACCGTCCGGTTGCGCCGTTCCATAATGGCCAGCGCGACGCGCAGCACCGCACCGTGATCGACAAGGGCCGCGCCGCCTACGAGCCGAACTCCATCGACGGTGGCTGGCCGAAAGAAACACCGGCAGGCCCGACTGACGGCGGTTTCGAAACCTATTACGAGCGTGTTGACGCCAACAAGGTGCGTGAGCGCAGCGAGTCGTTCGGCGATCACTTCTCCCAGGCCACCCTGTTTTTCAACAGCATGAGCCACCACGAGAAAGAGCACATCATCGCGGCCTACAGCTTCGAGTTGGGCAAGGTCGAGCGCGAGTACATCCGTGCCCGCCAGGTCAACGAGATCCTCGCCAACATCGACCTGGAACTGGCCAAGCGCGTTGCGCAGAACCTGGGCCTGCCGGCGCCGGCCAAAGGCACCGTGCCTGTGCGTGAGACCTCGGTTAAAAAATCGCCGGCCTTGAGCCAGGTGAACCTGCTATCGGGTGATATCAAGACGCGCAAAGTGGCGATTCTGGCGGCCAATGGCGTGGACGGCGCAGCGATTGATGCAATGAAAAAAGCGCTGGAGGCAGAAGGTGCCCACGCCAAGTTGCTGGGGCCGACTTCGGCGCCGGTGACGACGGCAGATGGCAAGGCGCTGCCGGTGGATGCGTCGATGGAAGGCATGCCGTCGATTGCCTTTGACGCGGTGTTTATCCCGGGCGGTAAAGCTTCGGTGGACGCGCTGAGCGGTGACGGTGTGGCGCTGCACTATGTGTTGGAGGCGTACAAGCACCTGAAGGCGATTGCGGTCGCCAGTGACGTGAAGCCGCTGTTGGATCTGCTGAAGCTGGAGGCGGACGAGGGGCTGATCGTGGGCGCGGATGCGAAGGCGTTCAAGGCGTTCTTTGCGGCGATTGCCGAGCATCGGGTCTGGGATCGTGAGGCCAAGGCCAAGGCAATTCCGGCTTAACTTATTGGTTGTTTCTTAAACCGCAATCGGGAGCAAGCCCCCTCCCACCCCTGGAATGCGTTCCAGGGGTGGGAGGGGGCTTGCTCCCGATTTGCGTTAGTCCGCCTTGCGCGGAATCAGCACAACCTGCGCCGGAATGTGTTTCAGGATCTGGCGGTGGATCTTCAGCTCATACCCCGAATCAATCCGCTTCACCCGTTTGGTCAGTAATGTGGCCAGCCACGGGTAATCCTCGGTGCGCGGCGCCTGGATGCTCACGTCGCACTGGTAATTCACCACATCGGTGGCAATCGCATCCAGTTGATGGCGCAGGGCTTCGATATCGGTGAGGTTCAACGCCACCGTGGTGCTGGGCGCCGCCGGGTCGATGACCTTGGCGGGCGGCTTGGCTTCGGCGGCTTTCAAGGCGGCCTCGGCTTTGTCCAGCTCGGCTTTGCGCGCATGGCTGATCGCACTGTTGACGCCGCCGGTGAGGGCCGGCGCCTTGGGCATCAGCGCACGGGCACGGCTCAGGGCGGTGGCGGCAGCGTTGACGTCGCCCTTTTGCAGGACGATCTGGCTGCGCTGCAGGTAGGCTTCGGCCAACTGGCGTTGGTAAGCCTCCAGCGCCGGGTCATTGGGTGTTTGTGCCTGCAAGGCCGCCAGTTGGTCCTCGGCGGTTGCCAGCTCGCTGCTGGCCAGGTTTTGCTCCAGCTGCGCGATGGCCGCAGCGCGAGCGTCCGGCGTCGCGAGGGCGGCGGGCGGTGTGCTTTGACAGGCGCCCAGCAGCAGGGAAAATGCGGCAAGGAGCAGATAACGGGAGGTGAACGGCTTCATTCCTGCGACTCTCTAATTGCGCAAAAAGCGAGCAAGTCTACACCCCTCGACGGGGCAGGACAAAACTCAGCAGAAACAGGGCAGCGGCCGCGACCACAATCGATGGCCCGGCCGGCGTGTCCTTGAACCAGGACAACGCCAGGCCCCCACAGACGGCAAGCATCCCCAACAGGCTGGCGCCGATTGCCATCTGCTCCGGAGAGCGGGCGTGGCGCTGGGCGGCGGCGGCGGGAATGATCAGCAGCGAGGTGATCAACAATACGCCGACAATCTTCATCGCGACAGCAATCACCACCGCGATCAACAACATCAGGGCCATGCGCAGGGCCGGCACCGGCAAGCCTTCGACCTTGGCCAGCTCCTCGTGCACGGTAATCGCCAGCAGCGGGCGCCACAGCGTCACCAGGAGCATCAGCACGGCAGCGCTGCCGCCGAGGATCCACGCAAGGTCGGTCGGGCTGATCGCCAACAGGTCGCCGAACAGGTAGGCCATCAGGTCGATGCGCACTTCATGCATGAAGCTCAGCACCACCAGGCCCAGGGACAAGGTGCTCGGCGCCAGGATGCCCAGCAGGGTGTCGGAGGCCAGCGGCTGGCGCTGTTGCAGGGTCACCAGCAGCACCGCCAGCAGCAGGCAGCCCACGGTGACGGCGATGGTCGGGCTCACATCCAGCAAAAAGCCCATGGCCACGCCGAGTAGGGCGGCGTGGGACAAGGTGTCGCCAAAATACGCCATGCGCCGCCACACCACGAACGAGCCCAGCGGGCCCGCCACCAACGCCAGAGCCAAGCCTGCCAGCAGGGCGTAGAGCAGAAAATCAGCCATGCTTGCAGCTATCTCCGTGAACGTGCACGTGGGGTGCAGAAGGGTCGTCGACCACGGCGCCATGCAGGTCGTGGGCGTGGTCGTGATGGTGGTGATAGATCGCCAGGCTCTGCGCGTTCTTGCCGAACAGCTCGACAAAGGCCGGGTCGCCGCTGACCTGTTCCGGGTGGCCGGAGCAGCACACGTGGCGGTTGAGGCACACCACCTGGTCGGTGGTGCTCATCACCAGGTGCAGGTCGTGGGACACCATCAGCACGCCGCAGCCATGGCGGTCGCGCAGGCGGGTGATCAGGCTGTACAGCTCGGCCTGACCGGCCACGTCGACGCCTTGCACGGGCTCATCGAGCACCAGCAGTTCGGGCTCGCGCAGCAGGGCGCGGGCCAGCAGCACGCGCTGCATTTCGCCGCCGGAGATGCTTTGCACCGGGCTGTCGATCACCTGCTCGGCGCCGACTTCCTTGAGCGCCGCCTGTGCGCGGGCGCGGTCAACGCCGGGCACCAGGCGCAAAAAGCGCAGCACGGATAACGGCAAGGTCGGATCGACGTGCAATTTTTGCGGCATGTAGCCCACGCGAAGCTTGGGCTTGCGCCACACGCTACCGGTGTCGGGCTTGAGCAGGCCGAGCACGGCGCGCACCAGGGTGGTCTTGCCGGCGCCGTTGGGGCCGATCAGGGTGACGATCTGCCGTGGCTGGACACTCAGGGCGATGTTATCCAGCACGGTTTGCCCGGCGAACGTGACCCCGACCTGCTCCAGGCGGATTAACGCGTTGCTCATCAAGCCCCCTGGCAGCCCGAGCACAGGCCGACCACTTCGACCGTTTGCCCTTCGACCTGAAAGCCCACCTCGGCAGAACTCTTGATGATCGCGTCGCTGATGCTTTTTTGTTCAAGCTCGATGGCGGCGTGGCACTCGCGGCAGATCAGGAACTGGCCCTGGTGCGCGTGTTCGGGGTGGTTGCAGCCGACGAAGGCGTTGAGCGAGGCGATGCGGTGCACCAGGCCGTTTTCCAGCAGGAAATCCAGCGCGCGATACACGGTAGGCGGCGCGGCGCGACGGCCGTCCTGTTCGCTGAGCACGCCGAGAATGTCGTAGGCGCCCAGCGGTTTGTGGCTTTGCCACACCAGTTCCAGCACGCGGCGACGCAGGGCGGTCAGGCGCAAACCCTTTTGCGCACACAGGGTGTCGGCTTCCGCCAGCGCGGTGTGCACGCAGTGAGAATGGTCGTGGGGACGGCTGGCAAGCGGTGTTTTAGGCATGAGCGGCGACAGACATTTGATAGAGACGTTATTATGTTACCCGTTCCTACGCCATTGAGTGGTCATCGTGTCCCGACTTTTTCCAGTTTTTGTCATATTTATCGCCAGTTTTTTCGTTGCGGGGGCCGCTCAGGCCGAGGTCAAGGTGCTGACCAGCATCAAGCCGTTGCAGCTGATTGCCGCCGCTGTGCAGGACGGCGTGGCGGTTCCCGAGGTGTTGTTGCCGCCGGGTGCGTCGCCGCATAACTTCGCGTTGCGCCCATCCGACGTACGGCGCGTGCAGTCGGTGGACCTGCTGTATTGGATCGGTCCGGACATGGAAAGCTTCCTGCCGCGCGTGCTCAAGGGCCGCAGCGCGCCAACGGTGGCGGTGCAGGACCTGCCTGGCATGAAACTGCGTCGCTTCGCCGAAGATAGCCACTCTCACGCCGACGATGCCGACGAGCATGACCACGATCACCGTCCGGGCAGCCTGGATGCTCACGTGTGGCTGTCTACGCTCAATGCGCGAGTGATCGCAGCGCGCATGGCGGCTGACCTGAGTGCCGCCGACCCGCAGAACGCCGGCCGTTATGAGAGCAACGTGAAGGCTTTCGACGAGCGTCTGGACGCACTGGATGCGCGTCTGAAAAAGCGCGTGGCAGGGATCGCCGGCCAACCTTATTTTGTGTTCCACGAAGCCTTCGATTACTTCGAAGAGGCTTACGGGCTCAAGCATGCCGGCGTGTTCAGCGTTGCCGCCGAAGTGCAACCGGGCGCCCAGCATGTCGCGGCAATGCGCACGCGTCTGCAGGAAGTGGGCAAGACCTGTGTGTTCAGCGAGCCGCCGCTGCGCCCGCGTCTGGCTGAAACCCTGGTGGCGGGTCTGCCGGTAAAACTGGCGGAGCTGGATGCGCTGGGCGGTTATACACCGGCCACCGCTAATGGCTACGAGCAAGTGCTGGACAAGCTGGGTAACGACCTGGCGGGGTGCCTGGAATCGCTTTAAGACCAAGCGAAGATCAAGTGTGAGAGGAGGCTTGCTCCCGATGATAGTGTGCCAGGCATGCATAAGTTGCCTGATACGCCGCTATCGGGAGCAAGCCCCCTCCCACATTTTTTGATCCGGTAAGGCTTCAGAGGGCGAACGGCAGGTGGACGCTGACCCGCTGGCGTTGCGCCAGGCGGTGTTCGAACTCCGCTGGATCGTGAATCAGCACATCCTGCCCGGCAAACGACTCAGCAGCAATCAGGCGCGACAGCCAGAACCGTACGCACGCCACCCGCAGCATCGTCGGCCACAGTTCGGCTTCCTTCGCGGTAAACGGTCGTAGCCCCGCGTAGGCGCCCAGCAACGCGCGGGCCCGCGGCCCATCGATTGCGCCTTCTGCGTTCGAGCACCAGTCATTCAGCGCAATCGCGACGTCATACAGCATCGGCCCGGAGCAGGCGTTGTAGAAGTCGATCAGGCCGGTCAGGTGGGTGCCTTCGAACATCGCGTTGTCGCGGAACAGGTCGCCATGGAGGTTGGCCCGCGGCAGGGCCAGGATGTCGGCCTTGTGCGCCTGGATCTCGGCCAGCGCGTCCTGCAGCAGGCTTTGCTGCGCGGCGTTCAAGTGCGAAACAATCTGTGCACCTTCACTGAGCATCCAGTCCAGCCCGCGGTCGGTCTTGCGTTCCAGCACCTTGTCGCCCTGGGTGGCCTGGTGCAGATGGCCGAGCAGTTCGCCGACCTGGGCGCAATGCTGCGCATTGGCGTGCGTGATGTGCTTGCCGGCCAGGCGCGGTTGCAGCAGCGCCGGTTTGCCGGCCAGCTCGCGCAAGGCGACGCCGTCGGTGGTGCGCAGCGCGTAGGGCACCGGCAGGTCGGCGTCGTGCAGTACGTCGAGCAGCTCGATGAAAAACGGCATTTCTGCCACAGGGCCGCGCTCAACCAGGGTCAGGACGAACTCGCCCTGTTCCAGGCTGATGAAGAAATTGGTGTTTTCGCTACCAGCGGCAATCCCCTGGAAGTCGAGCAGGCGGCCGAGCCCGTAGGGCGCGAGAAAGGTTTCCAGCTCGGGCCGAGCCAGGGGGGTAAACACAGACATGGGTAAACTGCCGTTACGGACGCTGCGAATTGCAGCGTCGATTAAAGTGGGGAAATCATTTCCATTCGAAGATCTTCCATGACGGAATCAGCATATCCGGCTGGTCAGAGCGGATGAAGTTCGCGTCGGTTCCGTCCGCGCGCACCAGAAAATACGGCGGTGCACCTTTGGGCGTGACCTTGATCGCATACAGAAAGCCATTCTGGCGGTACTCCTGGATGGTCTTGTCGCCTTCCGTGCGAATGGTCACTTCCGGGTCGGCCGACGGCGCATCGTCTGCCGCCATGGCAGCCATCGGAGCGAGTGCAATCAGGCCAGTCAACAGCAGGCGATTGAATGTACGCATGATAACCTTGTCCCTTTGTTTTCATTGGTCCGGCTATTCTAGCGCCTGACCCGCCGAAAAGGTTGATCCTGCTCATGAGCCAAGCGCCCCTCGTCCTGGTGGACGGTTCTTCTTATCTGTACCGCGCCTTCCATGCACTGCCACCGCTGACCACCTCCAAAGGCCTGCCGACCGGCGCGGTCAAGGGCGTGCTGAACATGCTCAAGAGTCTGCGCCGGCAGTACCCGGACAGCCCGTTCGCGGTGGTTTTCGACGCCAAGGGTGGGACTTTTCGCGATGACATGTATGCCGATTACAAGGCCAATCGTCCGAGCATGCCCGATGACATGCGTCTGCAGATCGAGCCGCTGCACCAGAGTGTGATCGCTCTGGGCTTTCCGTTGCTGTGCGTCGAAGGCGTCGAAGCCGATGACGTGATCGGCACCCTCGCCCGCAGCAGCGCGGCCGCCAGCCGGCCGGTGGTGATTTCCACCGGTGACAAGGACATGGCGCAGTTGGTCGACGGGCACATTACCCTGGTCAACACCATGACCGGTAGCGCGATGGACGTAGAGGGCGTGAAGGAGAAATTTGGCGTCGCTCCGGAGCAGATCATCGACTATCTGGCATTGATGGGCGATTCGTCCGACAACATTCCCGGCGTGCCGGGTATTGGTCCCAAGACTGCCTCCGGCTTGTTGGTGGGCGTCAATGGCGGCCTCAAAGAGCTTTATGAGCAGTTGGACATTGTGCCGAGCCTGCCGATTCGCGGCGCCAAGACCCTGCGCGCCAAGCTGGAAGAGCACCGCGAGATGGCGTTCCTGTCGTACCGATTGGCCACGATCAAGATCGATGTGCCGCTGGATATCGGCCTGGACGACCTGCACCTGATCGAACCGGACCGTGAAAAGCTGCTTGAGCTGTACACCCTGCTCGAGTTCAAGAGCTGGTACGACGAGATTCAGCGCGATGCCAAGCGCGTCGAGCTGAGCGCGGCGCCCGTGGCGGTCGAGGTGGTCGAGGCTGCACCCACGGCTCCCCTGGAAACGGCCTACACCACTATCCTCGACCAGCCGACCTTCGAGCTATGGTTGAAGAAGCTCCAGGATGCACCGTTGTTCGCGTTCGACACCGAAACCACCGGCATCGACGCGCAAAAAGCGCAATTGGTCGGGGTGTCCTTCGCCGTGCAGTCCCATGAAGCGGCCTACATCCCGCTGACCCACTCCTACATCGGCGTGCCGGACCAACTGGACCGTGACACCGTGCTGCTTGCCTTGAAACCGCTGCTGGAAGACCCGGCCAAACTCAAGGTCGGCCAGCACGCCAAGTTCGACATGAACATCCTCGCCAACTGCGCCATCGGCGGCGACCCGGCGCAAGGCATCACCGTGCGCGGCATTGCTTTCGACACCATGCTTGAGTCCTATGTGCTCAATGCCACCGTCACCCGGCACGACATGGACAGCCTGGCGAAGAAGTACCTGGACTACGACACCGTCAGTTTCCAGGACATCGCCGGTAAGGGCGCCAAGCAACTGACCTTTGACCAGATCGCACTGGAACAGGCCGGCCCGTACGCAGCCGAAGATGCCGACGTGACCTTGCGTCTGCACCAGGCGCTGCACGCGCAATTGGCCGCGATCCCGAGCCTGGCCAGCGTGCTGTCGGATATCGAAATTCCGTTGGTACCGGTGCTGGCGCGCATCGAGCGTCAGGGCGCGCTGGTGGACAAGGAGTTGCTGGGTATCCAGAGCATCGAATTGGGCCACAAGATGGTCGAACTGGAGCGCCAGGCATTCGAGATCGCCGGTGAGGAATTCAACCTGGGTTCTCCCAAACAGCTCGGCTCGATTCTCTACGACAAGCTCGGCATGCCGGTGCTGAAAAAGACCGGCAAGGGGCAGGCCTCGACGGCGGAAGAAGTGCTGGCCAAACTGGCCGAGGATGACTATCCGCTGCCCAAGGTGCTGATGCAGTACCGCAGCATGAGCAAGCTCAAAAGCACCTATACCGACCGCCTGCCGGAACAGATCAACCCGCGCACCGGGCGTATCCACACGTCTTATCACCAGGCGGTGACCGCGACCGGGCGCCTGTCTTCCAGCGACCCGAACCTGCAGAACATCCCGGTGCGCACCGCTGAGGGGCGGCGCATCCGCCAGGCGTTTGTCGCGCCCAAAGGTTACAAGCTGCTGGCAGCGGACTATTCGCAGATCGAGCTGCGCATCATGGCGCACCTGTCCAGGGACGAAGGCTTGATGAATGCCTTCCGTCACAATCTGGATGTGCACACCGCCACCGCGGCCGAGGTGTTCAAGGTGGAGTTGGGCGAGGTCACCTCCGACCAGCGCCGCAGTGCCAAGGCGATCAACTTCGGCCTGATCTATGGCATGGGCGCGCAGAAGCTGGGCAAAGACATTGGCGTCGATACCAAGACCGCCAAGGCCTATATCGACGTGTATTTCGCCCGCTATCCCGGGGTCCGCGAGTACATGGAGCGCACCCGCGCCCAGGCTGCCGACCAGGGCTACGTGGAAACTTTCTTCGGCCGCCGCCTGTATGTGCCGGATATCAATTCCAACAGACCCCAGGAACGCGCCGCCGCCGAGCGCACGGCGATCAACGCGCCGATGCAGGGCACCGCCGCCGATATCATCAAGAAAGCCATGGTGCGCGTGGATAACTGGCTGACCGACTCGGGTCTGGATGCCAAGGTGATTCTGCAGGTACACGATGAATTGGTGCTGGAGGTGCGTGAGGATCTGGTCGCCGAAGTCAGCGAGAGGATTCGTGAGCACATGAGCGCTGCCGCGCAACTGGACGTGCCCCTGCTGGTGGAAGTGGGTGTGGGCAACAACTGGGACGAAGCGCACTGACGGCGAGCGTTCGCCACCGGCAACGGGCGGTGGCACAGCGTTTGACGTGGGAAATAGCCTTCAGGTATTTCACAGTTTTTCGGGCGGGCCGGAACTTAACCTGTGAATTGCTACTCAGAGTCTCTGAATGGGTGGTGAAGCCCTTCAAAGCTCCTATGTTGTGTTAAGTGTTGGCAGATATCCGGACTCCGCCCTAGCGGTCCGGAACTTGAACCCCGAACTTCCCCTCCCCATACGAAGTCCGGGGTTTTTTTTGCCTGCAGAAAAGCTATTCGGCGATTTCTGCGCCCTTGTCTGCCAATTCCATCCAGCCGGCCAGCACGGTGTAGGCGTCTTCCAGGCCCATGCGCTTTGGCGCCGAGAACAGCTGGATGGTGATGGTGTCACCCCAGCCCTTGCGGATTTCGGCCTGCACCTTGAGCAAGGTGTTCTTGGCCGCGCCGTAGGTGAGCTTGTCGGCCTTCGTCAGCAGGATATGCATCGGCATGCCGCTGGCGACAGCCCAGTCGAGCATCAGCAGGTCGAAGTCGGTCATTGGATGACGGATGTCCATCATCAGGATCAACCCTTTCAAACTCTCGCGGCCACCCAGATAGGCCTCCAGGTGACGCTGCCAGTGCAGCTTCAGCGGGATGGGTACTTTCGCGTAACCGTAGCCTGGCAGGTCGACCAGACGACGCTCGTCGTCCAGCTTGAAGAAGTTGAGCAGTTGCGTGCGGCCCGGGGTCTTCGAGGTGCGCGCCAGGCTGGCGTGGGTCAGGGTGTTCAGTGCGCTGGACTTGCCAGCGTTGGAGCGGCCGGCAAAGGCGACTTCAAAGCCTTCGTCATCGGGGCATTGGTCCACTTTGGCGGCGCTGAGCATGAAGGTGGACTGTTGGCACAGACCGAGGATGGGATTCTTGAGTTGCATGAGATTTCCGATGTGAGCGGTGCCGAAAAAGGGGGCGGCAAGCGGTGTCGTTTCCGTTTAAGTAACGCGAGTATATGATGCCGCAGATTTTGTGTGTGCTTTCATGGCGCTCAGGCTACACAGGAACCCCAGGCGCTGTACAACCGAGTTTGTGTTCAAAGGCAATACCGCGCGTGGTTTTATGCAGGGCCGCAAGGCTGGAGATCACCAGGTCGTCGATCCGTTGATGATGAGTAAACCCGGTAGATAACGTTTAAAACTTCTGGCCGCAGTTGGATGAGTAGTTGGATTAGCTGATGAATAAACTGATCGTGAGTCTGCTGTTGGCCCTGGGCATCACCGGTGTTGCCCAGGCTGCGGGTGACGCCAAGGCGGGCCAGACCAAAATTGCCGTATGTGGGGCCTGCCACGGGCCCGATGGCAACAGCCCGGTGCCGAATTTTCCCAAGTTGGCAGGTCAGGGCGAGCGCTACCTGGCCAAGCAGATGCACGATATCAAGGACGGCAAGCGTACGGTGCTGGAAATGACCGGCTTGCTGGCCAACTCCAGCGACCAGGACATCGCCGACCTCGCGGCATACTTTGCCGCCCAGAAAGGCAGCGTGGGCGCCGCTGACCCCAAGCTGGTCGCCCGTGGCGAAAAGCTGTTCCGCGGCGGTGACCTGAGCAAGGGCCTGCCGGCCTGCACCGGTTGCCACGCGCCCGATGGCACGGGCAATGCTGCCGCGGGCTTTCCGCAGTTGAGCGGTCAGTACGCGCAGTACACCGCCAAACAACTGACTGATTTTCGCAAGGAAGACGCAGGCCGGGCCAACGATGGCGAGGCGATGACCATGCGCACCATCGCCCGCAAGCTCAGCGATGAGGACATTGCGGCCCTCTCCAGTTACATCGAGGGTCTGCACTGACGGGCCGCGACGTTAACACTCGATTAATCCCGCGATGCAAGCATAAAAAGGGTGGCCCGGGCCGCCCTTTTTTGTGGCCGCTGCCGTTACACTAACGAACTCATGTCCGCGTAGACCTGTCACAACTAAAGGTCGCGTGAGGCGACTTTATTTGTCCAGGAGTAAAGCATGCGTAATCTGATCCTCAGCGCCGCTCTCGTCACTGCCAGTCTTTTCGGCATGACCGCACAGGCCGCCGATGTGCCGCTTGAAGCGGGTAAAACCTACGTCGAGCTGGCTAACCCGGTGCCGGTTTCGGTACCAGGCAAGATCGAGGTGGTGGAGCTGTTCTGGTATGGCTGCCCGCATTGCTACGCATTTGAACCGACCATCAATCCCTGGGTCGAGAAACTGCCCAAAGACGTGAACTTCAAACGCATCCCGGCCATGTTCGGCGGCCCTTGGGATGCCCACGGCCAATTGTTCCTGACCCTGGAAGCCATGGGTGTCGAGCACAAGGTGCATAACGCCGTATTCAACGCCATCCAGAAGGAAGGCAAGCGTCTGACCAAGCCGGACGAAATGGCTGACTTCGTGGCCACCCAGGGTGTCGACAAAGAAAAATTCCTCGCTACCTTCAACTCCTTCGCCATCCAGGGCCAGATCAAGCAGGCCAAGGAACTCGCGCAGAAGTACGGGGTGCAAGGCGTGCCTACCATGATCGTCAACGGCAAATACCGTTTCGACCTGGGCTCCACTGGTGGTCCTGAAGCGACCCTCAATGTCGCTGACCAACTGATCGCCAAAGAGCGTGCAGCCAAGTAAGGGGCTCGTCATGCGCCGCTGGGGAACCGAACGTGGCATTGGCCTGCACGAACCGCAGGTCAATGAACATCACCTGGAGTCAACGGGCCTGCCGGCGGACAGCCGTCTGCGCTTGCTCAGCTTCAATATCCAGGTGGGCAACAGTACCGAGAAGTATCGGCACTACCTGACCCGTGGCTGGCAGCACCTGCTGCCCCACAAAGGGCGCACCGGTAACCTGCAGAAGATCGGCACCCTGCTCAATGACTTTGATCTGGTCGCGTTGCAGGAAGCTGACGGCGGCAGTCTGCGCTCGGGCTATATCAACCAGGTGGAACACCTGGCCCAGCTCGGCGGCTTCCCCTACTGGTACCAGCAACTCAATCGAAACCTCGGGCGTCTGGCGCAGCACAGCAATGGTGTGCTCAGCCGCCTGAAGCCGACGGCCATCGAGGATCACCCGCTTCCAGGCCCGAAGGGGCGCGGCGCAATCCTCGTGCGATTCGGCGAAGGCCCGGAAGCGCTGGTAGTGGTGATGATGCACCTTGCCCTCGGCGGGCGGACGCGCAACCTGCAACTGGCCTACGTGCGCGAGCTGATCGGCAACTACAAGCACCAGGTGTTGATGGGGGACATGAACACCCACGCCAACGACCTGCTTCTGAATTCACCGTTGCGTGACCTCGGGCTACTGGCGCCGCAGGTCGAAGCGACGTTTCCCAGCTGGCGCCCGCAGCGCTGCCTGGACCATATCCTGCTCAGCCCGACCCTCACGCTGGAAAGTGTGCAGGTCCTGGCGCAGCCCATTTCCGATCACCTGCCCGTCGCGGTAGAGATTCGTCTGCCGGGTTCGCTCACGGTTGATGCATTGCCCGCGTTGAGCACCAGCCCTCGCGGACCCCTTGCATGAGCGACGACGCCGAGCGCTGGAAAGAAAAATACCTGTTAAGCATCGAGCAGCAGGACAAGCTCGAACGCCGTTGGGCCGCCCGCCTCGACCTGCTGCGCCGGGGCCTGGTGCGCAGTACGCTGGCCGCTGAAGGCACCGACCGCGCCGTCGACCAATGCATGAAGGAAATGCGCGATGTGGTGCGCACCGACGACATGGACGCCGCCCTCGCCGCCTTGCTGCCGCGCCTGGAAAAAGCCGTGCTCGATTCAGAGCAGCGCCGCGAGACCCGTGTCGACCAGATCAGCACCGCGCTCACCGCCCTGGTCGCCCAGCTGCAGCAATTGCCACTGCCGCGCGAGGTGGCGCGCCCGCTCAAAGCCTTCGCCAAGCAACTGGACAGTCGCGTGGGCCAGGCTCGTGAGATTCCGCTGCTGCTCAGCGAATTGAGCAGCCTGCAGGGGCAGGCGTTGAATAATCTGGAGGCTGACGGCGAAACTCCACGGCCTGGTCCAGGTTTGCTGCAACGCTTGTTCGGGAGCGCCAAGGAGGTCGCGCCCGAAACGGTGGCCGATGAGCCTCCGGTAAAGCCGACGTCAAAACCGGTTGCTCCAGAGCCTGTGACTGAAGAGCAGGCCGCTGCACCTGCCGAACCGCCACCCCAAGTCTTGCCGACCCCTGCGCCATTGCCGCAATCGCTGACAGCAGCGCCTGCGGTTGAAGTCGCCGCACAACCCAAGGTCGAAGCGGCACTTGCAGAAACCGCCGTCGCCGAACCTGCCGCTGATCCTGAACCCGAACCTGAAGCCGAAGAGCCGCCCAACGAAAGCGCGCTCGCGGCCTTTATTGAAACCCCCGAAGTGCTGGTTGATACACCGGAGGAGACCAGCATCGGCAGCCTGTCGCTGCCGCCCGTTCTTGAGGACGAAGAAGCCGACGAGCAGCCCGGGGAAAGCGGCTATGCCCTGCCCGACTCGCCGGAGCCTTCCTACAGCTCCGTGGCCCGGCATATCGAAAGCACCTTGCTCGGCCTGCTGGAAGACCTGAGCCTCCCAGAGCGCCACCGGCCCCAGGCCGAAGCCATGCGCGAGCGCCTGGCCAATGGCTTGAACTGGTACGAGCTGCTGCCGATTCTCGATGACCTGGCGGTGCTGATGCTGGCGGTCACCGACAGCGGCCAGCATGAGTTCGAGGCTTATCTCAAGCACCTCAACGAGCGTCTTGAAGCGTTCCAGGGCCATCTGCAGGTGGCCAGCGATGACCACCTCGACAGCCGCTCCGCCGCCCGCCAGCTTGACACGCAGATACGCGAACAGGTCGACGGCTTGCAAAGCAGCGTGCAGGAAGCGGCCGACCTGGACAGCCTCAAGCAGGTATTGGAAAGCCATATCGAAGGCTTGCTCGGCACCATGGACGAGCACCGCCAGCAACGGGACCAGCGCGAAGAGGAAGTGGCAGCGCGGCTCCAGGGGCTGGCCGAACGCGTCGCCCACATGGAGCAGGAAGCGCTGGGCTATCGCGAACATATGGAGGTACAGCGTCAGAAGGCGTTGATTGACCCGCTGACCCGCCTGCCCAACCGCGCAGCGTGGAGCGAGCGTCTGGACCACGAGGTCAACGCCTGGCATCAGCGCGGCAACAGCCTGTCGCTGGCGATGCTGGACCTGGATCACTTCAAGCGCGTCAACGACGGCTACGGCCATCTGGCCGGCGACAAGGTGTTGAAGATCATCGCCAACGTGCTGCGCAAGCACCTGCATGGCCGCGACTTTATTGCGCGCTTTGGCGGCGAAGAGTTTGTGTTGCTGATGCCCGACACTTCACTCACTCAGGCGCTGGCTGTGGGCGAAGTGCTGCGGTCGGCCATCGAGGCCTGCCCCTTCCACTTCAAGGGCGAGCCGGTGACGATCACGCTGTCCATGGGCGTGGCGCAGTTCCAGCCGGGGGAGCGCAGCGACGTGGCGCTCAAACGCGCCGACGAGGCGTTGTATCGCGCCAAGGCCGCTGGGCGCAATCAGGTGCAGGCGGCGTAAAAATGTTCCATTTCATGATTTGAGCGCTGTGTCACACACCTTACGTTACACTGTTGCATTACCGTCTTCAGCGTGACGTCACTCCCTATGAAAACCCTGTACTTCGCCTTCCTGTTCATTCTGCTCGCCGGCTGCGCCAGTGGTCCGCGCATTGACACCAACCATCCCTCGGTCAACCACGACAATCGCGTGCAGTTCGTGATCGTCCACTACACCTCCACCAACCTTGAGCGCTCGCTGGCCTTGCTCACCCACGGCCAGGTCAGCAGCCACTACCTGATCGGCGACGACGCCAGCGCCACCATCTACAAGCTGGTGGATGAGAGCCAGCGCGCCTGGCATGCCGGGGAAAGCCAGTGGGCGGGCCGCACGTGGCTCAACTCCAGCTCCATCGGTATTGAAATCGTCAACCCCGGGTACACGGACACGCCGACCGGTCGCTTGTGGTACCCCTATTCAGAGGCCCAGGTGAAGTCCCTGGTGGTGTTGCTCAAGGACATCAGTAAACGCAACGGCATCGATCCCAAGAACATCATTGGTCACAGCGACATCGCGCCGCTGCGCAAACTCGACCCTGGTCCATTGTTCCCCTGGAAGCGTCTGGCCGACGAAGGCCTGGGCCAGTGGCCCGACGCCCAGGCGGTCGCCCGCTTCCGGCAGCAGTACGCAACGCAGCTGCCGAGCATCACCTGGTTCCAGGAAGAGTTGGCGAAGTTGGGCTACCCGACGCCGCAGACCGGCGAACTGGACGTGGCCACGCGGCATGTGATCGCGGCGTTTCAGATGCACTTCCGTGCGTCGCTGTTCGACGGCACGCCAGACGCCGAAAGCGCCGCGATCCTGAGTGCTCTGAACCAACGCTAAACCCCAGGAGGGCGCGTGGCGAGCGACCTTTATGGTGAGCGGCCTCTGTGGCAGCGGGCTCCCGACGAAGCCTGCGAACTACAGGGGCAACGCCATATAAAACTGCGTGCCCTGCCCCGGCCGCGAGTACACGCCCATGCGTCCGCCGTGCAATTGCACGATTTCCTTGCACAGTGCCAGCCCCAGGCCTGCGCCACCTTTCTTGCGGCCCACCTGCACAAAAGGTTCGAAGATGCGCCCTTGCTGGCCATAGGCAATGCCTTCGCCATTGTCTTCGACGCTGACAATCACCCGCTCGCCATGGCGTCGCGCCTGCAGGTGGATTTGCCCGCCTTCGGCGGTATGACGCAGCGCGTTGGCCAGCAGGTTGTCGAGCACCCGCTCCAGTTGCGCCTGATCGGCGTACAGCCGTGGCACGTCGGCCTGGGCTTCCACCAGCAATTCAATATGTTGCGCGTTTGCCGTCTCGGCAAAGCGCGCGCGCGCATGCTCGAGCAGGTCCGTCACGTCGCATGGCCCCAGCGTGAGTTTCTGCAGGCCATTCTGGTAGCGCGAGAAGTTGAGCAAGTCGTTGATCAACTGCATCAGGCGCTGCATCTCTTCGTTGACCGTATCCAGCAGGTCCGCCTCACGGGACTCTGCCGGAAACTTCGCGCGCTCGCGAAAAAGACCAAACGCCATGTGCATGCCGGTCACCGGCGTGCGCAACTCGTGTGAGGCGCGCAATACGAACTCGCTGCGCACCCGCTCGAAGGCACGCTGCTCGGTGACGTCATGCAGCACCATCACCGCGCCGAGGATATGCCCCTGGGTATGACTCACCGGCGTAAGGCTGTAGGTCAGCAGGCGCAATTCGCCTTCGACTTCCACTTCCAGATCGTCCGGCGCCCGCTCCAGGTTGCCGCCGCGCAGCACCAACTGCAATTGTTCATCCAGTTCCGGGCGCACCAGCGCTTCGCCCAGTCCCTGCCCCAGGCGCTCCTCGTCCCAGCCCAGTTGACGCTGTGCCACAGGGTTGAGGTGCTCAAGGCGGCCTTGGCGATCGATCATCAGCAGGCCGTCGTCGATGCTGTCGAGCACCGCCTGCAGGCGCTGCTGGCCGGCCAGAAGTTCGTCGACATTGGTTGCCTGATGCTGGCGCAGCGCCTCGGCCATGATGCCGAAGCGCCGGGTCAGCTGGTTCATTTCCGCCGCTGACGAGATCGGCAGCGTCACCTCGAAATCGCCCTGCCCGATCTTGTCGGCCGCCTTGGCCAGGGCTTCGATTGGCCCACCAAAGCGTCGTGCGATGCCATGGGCGGTGATGAAGCCGATAATCAGCACGGCAAGTCCAACCACCCCCAGCGCCGCAGCGATCAATAATGCACGGTTGCGCGACTTGTGTTCGCTGGCGTTGATGTTTTCCAGGGCTTGTTTGTGTTCGGCGATCAGGCCATTGCGCAAGGCGTTGAAGCTATCGGTCAGTTTCTGATTTTTTTTGTTCGCCAGTGGCGATCGCTGGGCTTCGTCGAACGCTTTCAGAAAGTCCAGGTAGTCGATGCGCGCCTGGCTGAAACCGTTGATTCGTCCATCACGCTTTTCATGGGCGATACCTTCGTCCAGCAACGCAAAATATTGCTGCTTGGACGTCTCCAGGGCCTTGGCGTCGGGTTGCTCTTCCAGCATCAGGATCAACTGGTCCCCCAGGCTCTGACGCAGCTTGAGCCCCAGGTCCAG
This sequence comes from Pseudomonas sp. PvP025, assembly GCF_017832155.1. Classification (NCBI taxonomy): domain Bacteria; kingdom Pseudomonadati; phylum Pseudomonadota; class Gammaproteobacteria; order Pseudomonadales; family Pseudomonadaceae; genus Pseudomonas; species Pseudomonas sp. PvP025. Next base: position 4,081,030 of record NZ_JAFIBJ010000001.1, read on the forward strand.
GGTGATGAAGTTGCTGCGGATCAGCGATTCCTGGCTCTTTGCCATTTGCATCACGCTGACCAGCCCCAGCACCAGGCCCAACAGGGCCACGGTGATCAGTGCGGAGATGCTCAGGAATAACCGAGTGCGCAGTTTCATCGCAAGCTTCATAAGGTAAAGCTCACAGGTTGTACTGTTTGCGTTTGCGGTACAGCGTCGAGGCGTCGATACCCAGTGTACGGGCCGCCTGATCCAGGGTGTCGCTGGTGGCCAGTACCGCGCCGATGTGGGCTTTTTCCAGCTCATCCAGGCTCAACGCCGCACCGATGCGCGGCGCATTGTTGGTCGGCTGTTCCGCCATCCCCAGGTGGCTGATCTCGACTTTTTCCTGGGGGCAGATAATGCTCGCGCGTTCCACGACGTTGCGCAGTTCGCGGATATTGCCCGGCCAGCGGTAGTTGAGCAGTGCTTCGCGAGCCTGGTCGCTGAAACCTCGCGCCGGTCGTGCGTAGTCCTTGACGAAGCGCGCCAGGAAACGGTCCGCCAGGGTCAGGATGTCTTCACTGCGTTCGCGCAACGGCGGCAGGTGCAAGGTGATGACGTTGAGACGGTACAGCAGGTCTTCACGGAAGCGGCCGTCACGCACCATGTCTTCCAGGTTCAGGTTGGTGGCCGCGAGGATGCGCACATCGGCGCGGCGGGTCACCGGATCGCCGACGCGTTCGTATTCCTTGTCCTGGATAAAGCGCAGCAACTTGGGCTGCAGGGTCAGCGGAAAGTCACCGATCTCATCGAGAAACAGCGTGCCGCCGTCCGCCTGGTTGACCCGACCCAGCGTGCTCTCGCTGGCCCCGGTGAAGGCGCCGCGGCTGTGGCCGAACAACTCGCTCTCCATCAGTTCCGCCGTGAGAGACGGGCAGTTGATGGTGACGCAGGATTTCTTGGTGCGCTTGCTCCAGCCATGAATGGCCCGCGCCAGCTCACCCTTACCGGTGCCGGATTCGCCCAGGATCAGGATGTTGGCGTCGGTGCCGGCCACCTGGCGTGCGGTTTCGAGTACCACCATCATCGCCGGGCTATGGGAGTCGAGGCCGTCCTTGGGCTTGCGCACTTCGCCCTCCAGCGCCTCCAGGCGCGCGGAGAGCTGGCGCACTTCCAGCTGTTTGGCGGTGGCCAGACGCAATTGGTCCGGGCTGCACGGCTTGACCAGATAATCGGCCGCGCCGGCCTGGATCGCATCCACGGCGGTGTCGACGGCCGAATGCGCGGTGACGATCACCACGCGCATCCACGGCGCCTGAATGCGCATCTGCGCCAGCACGTCCAGGCCATTGTCTTCGCCCAGGCGCAGGTCGAGGAAGCACAGGTCGAACACCTGACGCTGCATCAGGGCATCGGCCTGGGCGGCGCTGTTGGCGGTAGCTACGGTGTAGCCTTCGTCTTCCAGGCAGTAACGGAAGGTGCGGAGAATCGCGGATTCGTCATCCACTAAAAGAATGCGGCCTTGAAGTTCCTTGGCTGATTCCATCTGTCCCGCGCTCCTTAACTTTAAATGATGATGGTGATTAGTCCCGGAATAATCGGGCAAGTTGCATGGTTTATTCTGATCGATAAAAGGCGACTTCGCGCAGCTATCTGCGCACCTTCTTACAGCACCCCAGGCTAGTGGCGTTTTTAGCCCTTCGTGCCACTTCGGCAACCGCTGCGGCGGGTTCTATCCCTTGACCCGACCACTGGCCATCGTGCATTTCGCACGGCCTGCAAGGGGGCATCGTGCAGGATGCTGGGGCGTTTGTATTTGGTTCAATCTTAACTCATTGATTTTATTAATATTTATTTTGAAAAAAAGCTGGCATGCGCTCTGCAATACATCTCCCAAGAGTGTCATGAACCAATAATCAGAATGCGGGAGAAATGCAGCATGACTCGCCAAAGCCTCAGCCAATTGCGTGTATCGCCACTGCGCCTGCAACAGGGTCTGTTTGCCAGCCTGGCCCTGATGATCACGTTGATTGGCGGCCAGCAGTTGCAGCACTGGCAACAGAGTCAGCAGCAAGTCCCGCAATTCGACCGTCCGGCCATGACGCAAAACCATTTTCGTTCCATCGCCAGCGCGACTGCCGATGTGACTGCCCCGCAATTGCGTGTGGTCGACCAGGATTCCACCCTGGACGCGCTGCCTACGCAAGAGCGCTGGGTGTTCTAGGCAATAAATCGGGCGCCGTACTGAGCGACCGCACTGCACTACAGCTGTTACCCCCTATGAAAGCGTAAGGAGAATCACCATGTTGAGTTGGGCAATCACGTTTCTGATCATCGCCATTGTGGCTGCAGTCCTCGGCTTCGGTGGCATCGCCGGCACCGCCACAGGTATCGCCAAGATCCTGTTCGTTGTCTTCCTGGTGATGTTCATCGCTTCGTTCTTCTTTGGTCGTAAAGGCCGAGGCTGAAGATGACCACTCTTTCTTTTAAAGCCATTACTGTCGCCCTGTTGTTGGGCGGCAGCGGTTTGGCGATGGCCGCCAATGACGGTCAGACCCGAGCCAACGAATTGCTCAGTGCGGACCCGCAGTACCGTGAAACCTGGCGAGACGTGGTGAAGAAAGAAGAGCGCCTGCCGGAATGGGTGATGAACCTGTCCGGCTCGGCCGAACAACAGATGACCGCAGTTGAAGAAGATGGCGACAAATACCTGGTCGGGCCGCTTTGCGAGACTGCAGACACCTGCCTGAACAAGCGTCTGATCGTAGCCGTCAGCTTTGACAAGGAAGATGCCTACGCCCTGTTGGTGGAAGTTCCGGCCGGTTTGCCGAAGGACAAATCGCCGACGCGGCACGCCGATTACCGGTTTATCGGTAAGCCGGACGAAGGCATGCAAAAGCTGTTGATGGAACAGCTCAAGAAAGATCCGAATTGGTACTAGGTTCCGTTTGACGCACTCAGCGTCTGCGGGGCCGGCGTCCATAGAAAGAAGCCCGTCGCTTTTTTCTGTCTGCATCGCTCGCCAAGGGCGATGCATGACCAGGGGGCCGGGTTGCTCTGATCAATCGAGATCGGCGTGACCTACGGGTACAGGGAGTGCCTGCGCAAGGGCCGGGTCAGGTGAAAAGCTGCGACGCAAGTTCACAAGTCCTCAAGCTTGCTGAACTTGCGGCGGGCTCGTTGCTCTGATGGGCTGCTTCCCATACCGGCCTTAGCCGAATATTTCGTTTTCGCTCTTTACCAACCATTACTGGTTGTGTCGTCGCGACCACCTATCGAGAAAGTTTTGCCCCCTCCATAGGGTATTTCTGACACGTACTCCGTTAATTTACGGGTGTTTGTGCCAGCCCTTCAGCGCGCGTCTGTCTCTCTGAGCAAGCCTGTATTGGCAGGTTCACGGCATGTTTGCCCGTCAGATTGGCGTAATCGAACTGACCGTTCGGACAGTTATTTTCCAAAAAAGCCATGCCGATTCGGCATAGGGTAGGCGTTTACGGCATTAGACGTTGCGCCCTTGCATGGGAATAGTTGCGCCTTTTTTCGCCTGCCAGTAAGCCATTTCGGCCATGCGGCGGTGACCTTCCATGGAGGCTTGTGCACACACTTTTTCGCTCTCGAGCGTTGCGGCTGGCGCATTCGCCTTAAGTTCACGTGAAGTAAGGGTAATGACATGAAGAAGGCAAAACTAAGCCTCGCCTGGCAGATCCTCATCGGTCTGGTCCTGGGGATTGCAATCGGTGCGGTGCTCAACCATTTCAGTGCTGAAAAGGCCTGGTGGATCAGCAACGTCTTGCAGCCGGCAGGCGATATCTTTATCCGCCTGATCAAGATGATCGTGATCCCAATTGTGATTTCTTCGCTGATCGTCGGCATTGCCGGGGTCGGTGACGCGAAAAAGCTGGGTCGGATCGGTGTCAAAACCATTCTTTACTTCGAAATCGTCACCACCATTGCCATTGTTGTCGGCCTGTTGCTGGCCAACCTGTTCCATCCGGGCGCAGGCATCGACATGAGTACCCTGGGCACTGTCGATATCTCCAAGTACCAGGCGACTGCCGCCGAGGTGCAGCATGAACATGCGTTCATCGAGACCATCCTCAACCTGATCCCCTCGAATATCTTCGCCGCCGTCGCCCGTGGCGAGATGCTGCCGATCATTTTCTTCTCGGTGCTGTTCGGCCTTGGCTTGTCGAGCCTCAAGCCCGAGCTGCGCGAGCCGCTGGTGACCATGTTCCAGGGCGTGTCCGAGAGCATGTTCAAAGTCACCCATATGATCATGAAGTACGCCCCCATCGGTGTCTTCGCGCTGATCGCGGTGACCGTCGCCAACTTCGGCTTCGCTTCCCTGCTGCCGCTGGCCAAGCTGGTGATCCTGGTTTACGTCGCCATCCTGTTCTTCGCCTTCGTGGTGCTGGGCCTGATCGCTCGCCTGTTCGGCTTCTCGGTGATCAAGCTGATGCGCATCTTCAAGGATGAACTGGTGCTGGCCTACTCCACCGCCAGTTCCGAGACCGTGCTGCCGCGCGTGATCGAGAAGATGGAAGCCTACGGCGCGCCGAAGGCGATCTGCAGCTTTGTGGTGCCGACCGGTTACTCATTCAACCTCGACGGCTCGACCCTGTACCAGAGCATCGCCGCCATCTTTATCGCCCAGTTGTATGGCATCGACCTGTCGATCGGCCAGCAACTGATGCTGGTGCTGACCCTGATGGTCACCTCCAAAGGGATTGCCGGCGTGCCGGGCGTGTCCTTCGTGGTGCTGCTGGCCACCCTGGGCAGCGTGGGTATTCCGCTGGAAGGCCTGGCCTTCATCGCCGGTGTCGACCGCATCATGGACATGGCGCGTACCGCGCTCAACGTGATCGGCAATGCCCTCGCCGTGCTGGTGATTTCTCGTTGGGAAGGCATGTACGACGATGCCAAAGGCGAGCGCTACTGGAACTCGCTGCCGCACTGGCGCACCCGCACAGCAGTGCCGACCGCCCAGGCCACTCGCGGCTGATCGCCCTCAGGCGCTGAAACAAACCCCGGAAAATTCCGGGGTTTGTCGTTTCTGTCAGCCCCGTTATCATTCGCCCCATCTTTCGGGGGATTTAACTGATGCTCAATGGCCTGTGGCTTGGCTTCTTTGTCGTGGCAATGGTGTCAGCACTGGCGCAATGGCTGGTGGGCGGTAACGCCGGAATTTTCGCGGCGATGGTCGAAAGCATTTTCGCCATGGCCAAATTGTCGGTGGAAGTCATGGTGCTGCTGTTCGGCACCCTGACCTTATGGCTGGGCTTTTTGCGCATCGCCGAAAAAGCCGGGATCGTCGACTGGCTGGCCAAGGCCCTCGGGCCGCTGTTTCGCCGGCTGATGCCCGAAGTGCCCGCCGGCCACCCGGCCATCGGCCTGATCACCCTCAATTTCGCCGCCAATGGCCTGGGCCTGGACAACGCCGCGACGCCCATCGGCCTGAAGGCCATGAAGGCGCTGCAGGAACTCAACCCCATCCCCAACACCGCCAGTAACGCGCAGATCCTTTTTCTGGTGCTCAACGCCTCGTCGCTGACGCTGTTGCCGGTGACCATCTTCATGTACCGCGCCCAGCAAGGCGCCGCCGATCCGACGCTGGTCTTCCTGCCGATCCTGCTGGCCACCAGCGCCTCGACCCTGGTGGGCCTGCTGTCGGTAGCGGTGATGCAGCGCCTGCGGTTGTGGGACCCGGTGGTGCTGGCCTACCTGATTCCCGGTGCGCTGGTGCTGGGTGGTTTCATGGCGTTGCTGGCCACCCTGTCTGCCACGGCGCTGGCCGCGCTGTCGTCGATCCTCGGCAACCTGACGCTGTTTGGGTTGATCATGCTGTTTCTGCTGATCGGTGCGCTGCGCAAGGTCAAGGTATACGAGGCGTTTGTCGAAGGGGCCAAGGAAGGCTTCGATGTGGCGAAAAACCTGCTGCCCTATCTGGTGGCGATGCTCTGCGCAGTCGGTGTGCTGCGTGCTTCCGGGGCGCTGGACTTCGGCCTGGAAGGCATCCGTCACCTGGTGGCGTGGACCGGCATGGACACGCGGTTTGTCGATGCCTTGCCGACCGCGATGGTCAAGCCGTTCTCAGGCAGCGCGGCGCGGGCGATGCTGATCGAGACCATGCAGACCCAGGGCGTGGACAGCTTCCCCGCGTTGGTGGCGGCGACGATTCAGGGCAGCACCGAGACCACGTTTTATGTATTGGCGGTGTACTTTGGGTCGGTGGGGATTCAGCGGGCAAGGCATGCCGTGGGGTGTGCGTTGCTGGCGGAGTTTGCCGGTGTGGTTGCGGCGATTGCGGTGTGTTACTGGTTCTTTGGCTGAGGCTGAAGTCGCTATCGGGAGCGAGCCCCCCTCCCACATTTTGAAAGCGTCCACAGGTCAAAATGTGGGAGGGGGCTTGCTCCCGATGAGGCCCTCAGCGATTCGTTGCTCTACTGCCCTGCTCAACCACCCAATCCACCACCTGCCTGTTCAACTGATCCCCCGCCAATCCAAACCCGGCGACTACCGCCGGCACCTTGGTATCGGCCACCGGCTGCCTTACCTCAAACCGCCGGCTGGCAATAATCCGCTGATCACTGCCCCGCACCACCCGCGCATCCAACCGAATCACCACCTGCACCGCACTGCCCTGGTATTCGCTCTGAAACGCCTGCAGCTGTCCGCCCAGCTCATAGTCGGCCTGCAGGTTGGTCTCGTCGGTACTCAGCAGCGTCACCCGCCCATCGCGCTGGAAGCCGTCGAGCAGGCGATTGCGCAGCAGCACCGGCGCCGGGTCGCTCCAGCGCGCGTGGGCATAGCTGCTGATCAGGTTGCCATTGGGCACCACGGCAATGCGCGGGCTGTCGAGAAACTCGCTGGTCTGGGGCTTGGTCACGCGCAGCGACCAGCTCAGCGGGGCGCCTTGCGTGTCGGCGGGCGTTGCCGTCAGGCGATACACGTCCGAAGGGTCCGCTTTGGGCAGGATCGAGCACGCGCTCAGCAGTGCCAGGGCCAGTGGAACGATCAGTTGGCAAGCACGCTTCATGGCGTGAACTCCTTGTTTTTGTCGCTGCCCAGCAGGTAGCCGCTGGGGTTGGCTTCCAGGCGCCGGGAAATGGCGCGCAGCGACGCGAGGGTTTCGCGCAGCTCGCGCACGGCCGGCGCCAGTTCGTTGAGGCCCTGCATGCCGCTGTTCACCGAATCCTTATTTGTGGTGAGCAAGGTGTTGATGGTGGCGGTGCTTTGCTGCAGGGATTTCATTGCCTGCTCGGCGCTGCCGAACGCCTGTCTGCCCTGATCGTTGAGCAAGCCATTGGCGTTGCGCATCAGCACGGTGGTCTGCTCGAGCGCAGCGGTGGCCTGCTTGCTTACCTGCATCAGTTGTTGCATCACCACCTTGATATCGCCGCGCTGATCGGCAATGGCGCCAGTGGTTTGCTGCAGGTTGTCGAGGGTCTTGCTCAGGCGGTCGACGTTCTGCGAAGAAAACATATTGTTGGCGTTGTGCAGCAGCAGGTTGATGCCGGTCATCAGGTCATTGCTGTTATTGAGCAGCCGCGCGATGGGCGACGGTGAGGCGATGATCAGCGGCAGCTCGCCATCCTTGCCCTTGAGTTCGGGGCTTTGCGGCGTGCCGCCGCTGAGCTGGATGATCGAGGTGCCGGTGATGCCGGTCAGCGCGAGCTTGGCCTGGGTGTCTTCCTTGATCGGTGTCTGCCCGGCCAGGCGGATGCGCGCCAGCACGCGGCGCGGGTCTTTCGGGTCCAGGCGCAGGCTGGTGACGTCGCCCACCTTGATCCCGCTGTACTGCACCGAGCTGCCCTGGGACAGGCCGCTGACCGCCTCGTTGAAGATCACTTCGTAATCCTGGAAGGCGCTGTCGACGCTGGATTTGGCCAGCCACAGGCCAAACAGCATCGCGCCGACCACCACGATCACGCTGAACAGACCGATCATCACATGATGGGCGCGGGTTTCCATGTCATACCTCGTTGAGCGGTTGAGCGGCATCCAATGCCGCGCGGCCCCGTGGGCCGTGGAAATAGTCGTGAATCCAGGGGTCGTCTGTTTCCGAGACGACATCGATGGCGTCGGCCACCAGCACTTTCTTCTGCGCCAGCACCGCCACGCGGTCGGTGATGGTGTACAGCGTGTCCAGGTCGTGTGTGACCAGAAACACGCTCAGGCCCAGCGCGTCGCGCAGGGTCAGGATCAGTTGGTCGAATTGCGCCGCACCAATCGGGTCGAGGCCGGCAGTGGGTTCGTCGAGAAACAGGATATCCGGGTCCAGTGCCAGGGCACGGGCCAGGGCCGCGCGCTTGATCATGCCGCCGGACAGCGATGCCGGGTATTTGTCGGCGGCCGACAGCGGCAAGCCGGCCAGGGCCAGCTTGACCGCCGCCAGGTGCTCGGCGTCGGCGCGGCTGAGGCCGGCGTGTTCGATCAGCGGCAGGGCGACGTTCTCGGTGACGGTGAGTGACGAAAACAGCGCGCCCTTCTGGAACAGCACGCCAAAGCGGCGTTCCACCAGGGAGCGTTCGTGCTCGGGCAGGTTCGGCAGGTTCTGGCCGAACACACGCACCTCGCCGGCGCTGGGCCGGCGCAGGCCGACGATACTGCGCAGCAGCACCGACTTGCCGCTGCCGGAGCCGCCGACCACGGCGAGGATCTCGCCCTTGTACACATCCAGGTCGAGGTGTTCGTGCACGCTCTGGCTGCCAAAGCGATTGCACAAGCCACGCACTTCAATCACCGCCTCGGCGGGTGCACGCAGTGGACGGCTCACCAGCCCATCTCCATAAAGAACAGTGCGGCGACCGCATCCAGCACGATCACCACGAAAATCGACTGCACCACGCTGGAGGTGGTGTGGGCACCCACCGACTCGGCACTGCCGCTGACCTTGAAACCTTCCAGGCAGCCAATGGCCGCGATCAGAAACGCGAACACCGGCGCCTTCACCAGGCCCACCAGAAAATGCTGCACGCCGATGTCCGATTGCAGCAGCGACAGAAACATTGCCGGCGAGATATCCAGGGCAACGGCACACACCACGCCACCGCCGACAATGCCCGAGAGCATCGCCAGAAACGTCAGCATCGGCAGCGCCACCAGCAGCGCCATGACGCGCGGCAACACCAGCAGCTCCATCGGGTCCAGGCCCAGGGTGCGGATAGCGTCGATTTCTTCGTTGGCCTTCATCGAGCCGATCTGCGCGGTAAAGGCGCTGGCCGTGCGGCCGGCGATCAGGATGGCGGTGAGCAATACGCCGAATTCACGCAGAAAAGAGAACGCCACCAAGTCCACGGTGAAAATCGTCGCGCCGAAGCTCTTGAGCACCGTGGCGCCCAGAAACGCCACCACTGCGCCCACCAGGAAGGTCAGCAGGGCGACAATGGGCGCCGCGTCGAGGCCGACCTGCTCCAGGTGCGCGACCATCGGCGTGAGGCGCCAGCGTTTGGGGCGCAGGATGCCGCGGGCGAAGGTTTCAAGGATCAGGCCGATAAAGCCCAGCAGCTGTTTGCTGTCCTGCCACACGGTGTCCACCGCCCGGCCGATACGCGCCAGCAACTGGACGCCGGTGGCCTCTTCCGGGCCTTTATCGGGCACGCAGAAATCGTTGAGGGAGCGGTAGACGGTCTTGAGCAACGCGCGGTCGGCGGCGGACAAACTGCAATCGGTCTGTTCGGCCGATTGCTCGATGCGGGTGGGGCCGAGCAACTCCACGAGCAGCGACGCGCCGGCAGTGTCCAGCGCGCCGAGGCCGTTGAGGTCGATGCGTGCGGCGGCGTCGTACTGGCCGTCGAGCCTGGCTGACAGTGTGCGCAGGCTTGCGTAGTGGGCCAGTGTCCAGTCCCCCGTAATCCGCAACTGTGGCGGCGAGATGGACGTATCGAGGTGGGCTGCGCCGGGCGTGGGACTGCTGGTCATAAGCTCCGAGCTTGTCTGCTATTTCGCAATGGCTACGTAATAGCACACTACCGTCTACGTTGGGTTGTCCGTTTGTGCGGTGTCCGTCACTTTGAAGCGCAGCACGCCGATCACCTGCCCGTCTTCGGTGAGCACCTGCACCTGCCAGCGCCCTACGGCGTCGCCGGGGAAGTTCTGTTTGTGGGTCCAGGCGCGGTAGCCTTCCTTGCGTCCGCCATGGATATCGAGGGCGATGCGGTCGACTTCTTTCCCGTTGAATTTCCACACATGGTAGATCCGCTCATCGAGCCCGCGCGGCGCGTTGATGGCGGTGTAGGCGTAAAGCCCGCCGCTGCGCAACTGGGCAGCGTTGACTTCCTTGAGGTCGTCACCGGGCGTGCGATCCTGCATTTGCGTGCTGATGGCCACTTCGGTCATCCACAGCGTGGCGGGCGGCACCCAGCTGCGCAGGAACCAGCCGGCGCAGCCGATGGCGGCCGTGACCCCCAGCAGCATCGCCCAGCCCCTGAGGCTACGCAGCGGCAGGCTCAACGCCAGGCTGGGGATCGACAGCGCCATGGCCACGCCGAGCGCCAGCTTGTAACTCTCGGCGGTGGTCAGGTGCAGGATGATCGGCAGCGCGGTGAGCAGCGCGGCAAACAGTGTCAGGGTGTGCAGGGCCAGGAACAGCGAGCGCTTGGGCGCCAGCCATTTGTAGTACAGCGGGTCGATGATCGACACCAGCGCCGCCGCGCCCAGCAGGCCGGTAAACACCGATTGGCCGCTGTTCCAGGCGGTGGTGACGAAGAAAAACGGCAGCACGAAAAACAGGCTTTCCTGGTGAATCATCTGGGTGGCATAGCGCAACAGCGGTTCGGGGATTTCCCGCTTGAACAGCTTGGCGAACAGTTGGGTGAAACTGTTTTCCAGCATCAGCCACAACCAGCTCACCAGCATGATCACCGCGATCCAGCTGGCCATGCCCTGCTGGCGGTCCACCAGAATGAAGCTGCCCACACCCGAGATGAAGCCGCCGAGTGCGATCACCCCTGGGTAGCGCTTCATCAGTTCGAGGATGCGCTGGATTACGTGACTCAGGTTTGGCATTCGGCGATTCGCAGTAGGTGTAGGAAAAGATCCCGGACAGAATAGCGTCTCGGTACGCGTGTGCGGTGGCTCACTGCGCGATCCGTTTGCGATAACCGCGCACGCCGATCAACACAATCGCGATCAGCCCGAGCACGCCGGCGCCGATCCAGTTCAGAGCGTCGTAGCTGAGCAGCGGTTTTTCGATGCGCCAGTAGCCCGGTTGCTTGAACACCTGGCGCATGGCCTGGTTGGTCTGTTCCAGGCTGACCGCTTTGATGCGCTTGACCGGGTCGCTGAAGCGCCCGTTGGCGTACTCGCCGGACGCGCTCCAATAATAGTCGGCCAAGGCGCTGTTGCCCTGCACGGCCCAGGCCTGGCGGGCGACGGCGGCCTGTTGCAGGCGGGCGAAGGCGGCCGGATCGAGGCCGTCCTTGAGCAGCCTGGCTGTGAGGTCTTGCAGCACCTGTTGGGCCTCGGGGAGGTCTTCGCGTTCAAGATCGGCATTCAGGCTGAGGAAGCCGACACCGCCGAGTACTTCGCGCTCACTCCAGGGGCCGTAGGATAAACCGTGCCTGAGGCGCAGTTCGCGATACAACGCCCAGTCGAGGTAATCCTTGAGCAGGTCGTAGGTTTCGTCGTGCTGATCGTCCAGCATCGGCTCGGGAAACAGCCAGTGCAGCTTGGCGCCGTCGCCGACCCAGCCGCGCATCAGGTCGCGACGATGAGCGGCGGCGTGCTGGATTTCGGGCAGGGCCAGGTGGTCGGTCGGCTCGACCGGGTCGAGTTCGCCGTAGGTGCGCTCAAGGTAGGCCGGCAGCAGTTTGTCGAGGTCGCCGACGATAATCAGGGTCATGTTGTTGGGGGCGTACCAGTTTTTGCGCAGTGCCTCCAATTGATCGCGCGTAAGTTGACCGACCTCGGCCCGTTCGGCGCACTTGAGGCCCAGCTCGACCGCCAGTTGATTGCTGGCGGTGTGGCCCAGGTCCTGGCGGTCGAGCAGGCGCTGCAGGTGCGAGTAATGCCCGCCGTCCTCGCGCTCGACGACGCGCTTGGCGGCATTGATATTGGCGTCGGTCAGTTCGGTGCGGGTGAGGATGGCCAGCAGCAGGTCGAGCACCTTGCGCTGGTTGTGTGCCGGTGCCTCGATCACAAAGGTGGTGTCGGCATTGCTGGTGTAGGCGTTCCACTCGCCGCCCAGGGCTTGCATGCGGTCTTCGAGATCACCTTCGCCGCCACCGTCAATGCCGCTGAACAACAGGTGTTCGAGCAGGTGCGGCAGCTCTTTTTGCTCACAACTGAAGTCATCCAGGCCCACGCCAACCACCAGGCGAATCGCCACATGCCCGCGTTCGGTGCCTGGCTTGAGCAGCACTTGCAGGCCGTTGGGCAAGGTGTAGCCCTCGACTTGCAAACGGTCAAAAGCAAAGGCATGGGCAGAGCCCATGAGCAGGCAGGCGAACAACAGGCGACGCATAACAAGCTTCCTGGCGAGTGAGGTCAGCTTTAACTGACTTCACGGGCCACCATCCGTTCAGGGTGAATGCGTGATGTCGGCAATATCGTCGGAGGAGAGTGCGCCGGTGTCGGACGTTTCCAGCACGACATAGGCGCTGCTGCAAAACAGCGAGTTGAGGCGCTTCATGTCGGCAATCAGCTCCAGGTGCAGGGAGCTGGTCTCCAGGCTCTGTACGATCTTGTGTTGCAGCCGGCTGACATGGGCGTGAGCCAGGCGACGCTCCTGGGCGCGGAAGCGGCGTTTCTCGCGCAGTAACTGGCGGGCGCTTTCCGGGTCGGCACTCAGGAACACCGACAGCCCCAGGCGCAGGTTGGCGATCAACTGGCTGTGCAGGCCCGAAAGCTCCTCCAGGCCGACCTCGGAAAACTGGCGGCGCTGCGAGGTCTTCTGCTGCTGCACCTTGCGCAGCATGCGCTCGATCAGGTCGCCGGCCAGCTTCAGGTTGATCGACAGCTCGATGATCTCGGCCCAGCGCCGGCTGTCGTGTTCGCCCAGGTCTTCGCGCGGCATCTGCGCCAGGTAAAGCTTGATCGCGCTGTACAGCGCCTCGACGTCGTCGCTGAGACTGCGCATTTCCTGGGTGATGGCGGTTTGTTTGCCGCGCAGCACTTCCTGCATGGCCATCAGCATGTTGTCGATCAGGTCACCCAGGCGCAGGGTTTCCCGCGCAGCGTTGGCCAGGGCGAGGCTCGGTGTGGCGAGGGCGGCTGGGTCCAGGTGGCGCGGCTTGGCCTTGCCGTTGACCTCTTCGCGCTCCGGCAGCAACCACTCGCACAGCCGCGCCATCGGGCCGATGGTGGGCAGCAGGATCAGGCAGCGGCTGACGTTGTAGAGCAGGTGGAAGCTGATGACCATGCCTTGGGCGCTGTAGTCCAGGCTGTCCATCCACAGCACCAGCGGGTCGAGCACCGGGATGATCAGCAGCAGGCCGATCAGTTTGTAGAGCAGGCTGCCCAGCGCCACCTGGCGCCCGGCGGCGTTCTGCATGCTGGTGCTGAGGAAGGCCAGTATGCCGCTGCCGATATTGGCGCCGATCACCAGGCCGATGGCCACATGCAGGCCGATCACGCCGGCACCGGCCAGGGTGGCGGTAAGCAGCACGGCGGCCAGGCTGGAGTAGGAAATCATGGCGAACAGCGCGCCGATCAGGGCGTCGAGCAGGATGTCGCCGGTCAGCGAGGCGAAGATCACTTTGACGCCCTGAGCATGGGTGATCGGTCCGGCGGCTTCGACGATCAATTGCAGGGCGAGGATGATCAGGCCGAGGCCGATGCCCACGCGGCCCAGTTGGCCGGCGCGCGTCTGTTTGCGCGACAGGAAAAAAATAACACCGAGGAAAATCAGCAGCGGTGACAACCAGGACAGGTCGAAGGTCAGCACCCGCGCCATCAGCGCCGTACCGACGTCGGCACCGAGCATGGTCGCCAGTGCGGGCACCAGCCCCATGAGGCCTTGGCCGACAAAGGACGTCACCAGCATCGCGGTGGCGTTGCTGCTTTGCACCATGGCCGTCACCAGAATACCGGCGACGAAGGCCAGCCAGCGTTTGGACATGTTCTGTCCGATGACTTGGCGCAAGTTGGAACCGTAGACCCGCAGAATGCCGGTACGGACGATGTGCGTGCCCCAGATAAGCAGGGTCACGGCGGAAAGCAGATTGAGCAAGGTCAGCATGCTCGGCCCCCCGTGTGGGTGTGCTCCATGAAGAGCGAAGGAAAGGTGCCGCGTGCCGTTCTACGTCTTGTACTTAAGCTGTAGTTGGCGAATAGGCTCCGCGCCAGCATCGCATAGCTACATCAGGGATTGAAACAAAACTGTCATGAGGAGCGCTCCCACGCGGAGTGTGGGAGCGTTCAGCAGCGGCTCGGGGATTATTGACCCGGAACATCCTTGCGCAGTTTCACTGGGTCCTGCTGTTTCTTCTTTTTCGCGATGGCGGTACGCATCTTGATGTTGACCGCTTCCACCGCCAGTGAGAACGCCATGGCGAAGTAGACGTAGCCTTTTGGCACGTGCACGTCGAAGGATTCGGCGATCAGCACGGTACCCACCACCAGCAGGAACGACAGCGCCAGCATCTTCAGCGACGGGTGCTTGTCGATGAACGCACTGATGGTGCCGGCCGCCAGCATCATCACCAGCACCGCGACCACAATCGCCGCGACCATCACCGGCACATGGGAGACCATGCCGACGGCGGTGATCACCGAGTCCAGGGAGAACACGATGTCGATGATCGCGATCTGGATGATGGTGTAGATGAACTTGCCACCCTTGCCACCGGGTTCGTCCTGGGATTCGTCTTCACCTTCGAGGGCGTGGTACATCTCCTGGGAGCTTTTCCACAGCAGGAACAGGCCACCGAAGAACAGGATCAGGTCGCGACCGGAAATACCCTGGCCGAACACCACGAACAGGTCGGCCGTGAGCTGCATGACCCAGGTGATCGACAGCAGCAACAGGATGCGCGTGACCATGGCCAGGGCCAGGCCGAAGATCCGGGTGCGCGCCTGCATGTGCTTGGGCATGCGACTGACCAGGATCGAAATCATGATGATGTTATCGATGCCCAGGACGATCTCGAGGGCCGTCAGGGTGAAGAAGGCAATCCAGATTTCCGGATTGGTCAGCCATTCCATGTGTATTCCTTTGAGCAAATGTTAAACCGCGCAAGCTGCAGCGCCGCGCGGTGAGTGAGTCGGTAGGATTATAGAGTGCTGAACAGCGGAAAAATCCCCATCAGCAATGCGGCGAACATTATGCACAGGCATACCAGCACTGCCCACTTCAGGGTAAATCGCTGGTGATCGCCGAATTCGATACCGGCCAGAGCCACCAGCAGGTACGTCGAAGGCACCAGCGGGCTGAGCAAGTGCACCGGTTGGCCAACGATCGAGGCGCGGGCCATTTCCACGGCGGTGATGCCGTAGTGGCTGGCGGCTTCGGCCAGTACGGGCAGCACGCCATAGTAGAACGCGTCGTTGGACATGAAGAACGTGAACGGCATGCTCACCAGCGCGGTGATCACTGCCAGGTAAGGACCCAGGGCTTCCGGGATGACCGCCAGCAGGCTCTTGGACATGGCGTCGACCATGCCGGTGCCCGACAGGATGCCGGTGAAGATACCGGCGGCGAAGATCAACCCGACCACCGCCAATACGCTGCCGGCATGGGCGGCGACGCGGTCTTTCTGTTGTTGCAGGCACGGGTAGTTGACGATCATGGCGATACTGAACGCCACCATGAACAGCACCGGCAGCGGCAACAGGCCGGCGATCAGTGTGCACATCAGGCCCAGGGTCAGCGCGCCGTTGAACCAGATCAGCTTGGGACGGCGGGCGTCGGGGAATTGCGACACGCTGATGTCGCTATGGTCGATGTCGTCGCCCTGCAGGTGCAGCTCACCCAGGCGTGCACGTTCGCGCTTGCCGTACATATAGGCGATCACCAGGATCGCCACTATGCCGGCAGCCATGGCCGGAATCATGGGTACGAAGATGTCGGACGGGTCCACATGCAGCGCGCTGGCGGCACGGGCGGTCGGGCCACCCCAGGGGGTCATGTTCATCACGCCACCGGCGAGGATGATCAGGCCGGCCATGATCCGCGGGCTCATGCCGATGCGTTTGTACAGCGGCAGCATGGCCGCCACGCAGATCATGTAGGTGGTGGCGCCGTCACCGTCGAGTGACACAACCAACGCCAGCACGGCGGTGCCCACGGACACTTTCAGCGGGTCGCCCTTGACCATCTTGAGGATCTTGCGCACGGCCGGGTCGAACAGGCCGGAGTCGATCATCAGGGCAAAGTAGAGGATGGCGAACATCAGCATCACGCCGGTCGGCGCAAGCTTGGTGATGCCTTCGAGCATCATCGGGCCGATCTTCGGTGCGAAACCGCCGAACAGCGCGAACAGGATTGGCACGATGATCAAGGCGATCAGCGCGGACAGGCGCTTGGTCATGATCAGGAACATGAACGTGATGACCATGGCAAAGCCAAGGAAAGTCAGCATAGGGATACTCCAGGCGTAGCGCGGCTAGGGAATGGCGAACCGGTTGGGGTCAGCGCAGAACGAAAGGCACGAGGCGTACGGGGGGAGTGAGGGCAAGCAGGCGGTTACTAGCGGACATCAGGGATCACCATTGTTGTTGTTAACAGTCGGTCTGTTGCCGACAGTGAGGGCGATCCTAGACGCGTAAGCTTTCAGCCAGCTTTCGCCGGGGAAACGGGGGACACACGGTAAAAAATTTCACACTGCTTGAATTTATATAGCCTGGCTTTATGTGGGAGGGAGCAAGCCCCCTCCCAGATCTGGATTGTGGTGCAACACAGGGTCTACGGCAGTTCAAGGCCGCCAGCGGCTTTATGGAGGCTGCGCAGGTGCTCGCCGACTTGCTTGAGATTCGCCTCGCACGCGGCGATCTCGGCGGCGCGGGATGGCTCCAGCAGCGCCCTCACCTCTTTATCCAGCTCGCCAGTCAGCGATTGCAGTTGTTTCTGGCGTTCGGCGCTCTCCGATTCAAGACGCTTGGCTTCCGACGGCTGCGGCAGACCGTAACCACTGCTGCCAAGCAGCTCCGCCGGGCGGCTGAGGAAGCCGCTGTTGGCGAGGATCTGTTGCAGCGTGGCGTTGGCCTTCTCCATGCCACCGTTCTTCAACTCGCGGGCACCGAGGTAGCGTTGTTTGACTTCGTCCTGCGCCAGCATCAACTGTCTGCGAAAGCTGGCCTGCTCCAGCAGCAGCAACGCGGCGCTGGTGCGCAGGTCGGCCTGGTCGAACCATTGACGGCGCTCCTGGGCACTCAGCGACAGCCAGTCTTCGACATCGGTCTGCTTGATCGGCAGGTATTTGCGCAGCACATCGAACATCGCCTGGTAGCGCTCACGGAACGAGTCGAAGTGGTAACCCAGGCGCAATGCCTTGCGTTTGTCGTCCAGTACGCTGGTGTCCGCCAGGCCCCGGGCTTGCAGCACTTCGAGCAGGCCGTTGGGGGTGATGTTGTCCAGCCCGGTCAGTTGCGGGTTGGCGCTGCCGCTGCGCAACAGCTTGAGGCTTTCTACGGCGCAGTTGTTGGAGATGAAGAAATAGTTGCCGTCGTAGCTCCAGTGCATCTCGGCGGCGTGTTCGACGGTGTCGTTGATCTCCTGGCGCGACAGCTTCAACGGTACGGAGGCCAGGCCGCGCAGCTCGGTCTTGGTGTACTCGTCGATCACCTGGGCCAGCGGCAGCACGAACAGGCGTGACGGGTACTTGCCCACCAGGCCGTCCCAGCTCGACAGTTGTACGTCACCGACGAATGCGCGGTAGGACAACACCAGATGCTGGTCCAGGTCCAGCCGACAATCCGGGCCACGAGGGCGCCCGGGGGCGCAGATCACCAGACGCAACATGCTATGACCCCAGCGGCTGACCAAATTCTGGTTGGCTTCGGCGAGCAGGTAGTCGATTTCGTAGACGCGCTCGGGATCGACGTGGCCCAGTGGCGTTTTGGCAAAGTCATTGCCGGCGTTGAGGAAGGCGTAGGTCTTTTCGCAGGCGTCCTGCTGGGGCGGCGCCCAGCCGAAGTGTTCTTTGTAATAGCGGAACAGCGAAGGGCGACGGCAGGCGTAGCTTGGGTCGAGGAGGAAGTACTCCATGTTGACCGCCACGAACTCCAGCGGGCTGGTGGTTTCGTAGATGTCCGGGCTGCGCGCGATCTGGCGGTTGTGTTGTTCGCGTTCGCCGCGACGGCCCACATATTGCGGCCAGCCAGCGATGTCCAGCAGGCGTGGATCATCGCTGAGGGTGAAGCGGCGGTTGTTCTGACCACGGCATTGGTCGGGCAGGCCGATCAGGCCGGTGATGCTGTTCTGGCGGCTGCAGCGGTTGATCAGCGCGCGCTCGTCTTTGGACCACAGGCGCGCACGGTCGTAGATGTGGGTCAGTTCATGCAGCACGGTGGCGAGCATTTCCCGGCGCACGGTGCCGTGCGGGCGCTGGGTCTTCCGGGTGGCAGCGCTGCCGTCGGTGAGGCTGGCGAGCAGGTTGCGGTTGAGGTCGAGCTCGGACACCAGCGAGGCCTGGCCGTAAGCGTTTTCGGGCATCTGGTCGGTCCAGCCGACATCAATGCGGCGGTCCAGTTGCTCGATAAAACGGGGCGGCAAGGCGCGCATCGCTTCATCGAGCAGTGCCTGGCTGGCCTGCTGTTCGGCGGGGCTCAGGCCTTCGGTCTTGAGCCGCAGTTGCAGGCTGGCCTGGGCTGCGCCGCTACACAGCAGCACAGTCCCGGCCAGGAGCCAGGCGAGCAGGCGCCTCACAGAGCGAGAATAGCTTCGGCGAGGGTCTGGTCAGTGGCGTCGCGGGCTTCGGGCACGCGGGTGCGCAGGGTGTCGAAGGCGGCTTCGAGTTGTGCGCCGCGGATCTCGCCATGGGTGGCGACGAAACTGGCAGCATCATCGTGGGCTTCACGCACGACTTTGGAGTCGCGGATGGAGGTGGTGGTGTCCGAGGTGAAGTCGATGGTGCGCGCTGAGGCACGGACGACGATGTTACTGGTGGCCTTGAGGGTTTGCGCCTGGGCGACATCCGCCAGGAACAGCAGGCCGAGGACGGCGACGATCAGCGGGCTACGCATGGAATGGCTCCAGAATATTAAGATGATGATTGGACGAGAATTGCCTGCGCCAGTTCAAGGTCGCTTGCATGAAGTTTTGGCCGGGTGCGGCGCAGGTAATCCAGCGCAGACTCCAGGCGTGCGCCCCGCCATTGGCCGTCAGTGGCAATGAAAGCGGCAGCATCATCCCGTGCGGCCATTACTCTTTTTCTGTCGAAGGGGGCGGACGTCACCTTGCTGGTGGCGTACACGCTGACGACGGTGCTCTGCACGGTCACGTCAAAGGCCGAAGCCAACGGTGACCAGCCAGCGCACATCAACGCGGCAACAGTGAACAGGCGGTAAGAAAAAGCCATGGGACTCGACGCTTGAAAACGAGCGCCAAGGCTAGCGCAATGCCCCGGCGAGAGCCAGCGCAGCGGCGTTTGGGAGCGGCTGGCGCTCCCTTTTCCTACACCGCGGTTATCAGATAGCCAGGATCGCCTGGGCCAGTTGTGCATCGGTTGCGGTATTGAGCTGCGGCGCCTGTTGGCGGATCTGCGCCAGGGCGCTCTCCAGCTTCACGCCACGGATAGCACCTTCACTGGCGACAAAACTGGCGGCGTCGTCACGCGCGGCGCGTACGACTTTGTTGTCGCGCAGGGAGGACGTGGCGTCGGAGGTTGCATCGGATGTGGCTTTCAGCGCGCCGACGATGGAATCGGTGGTGACGATAAAGCTGCTGGCGTGAGCATTGGCGGCCACAACGAGAAGCGTGGCAGCGCTCAACAGACGAAGACGGGACATGGGGTGACTCCTGTGGATGAACAATCAAGGTGGCGCAGGACCTCTGCGCTGTGGGCGATGTTGCCATTGAGCAATCAGACGTCAGCTCTGCACGGTTCGCCACGTAGTAGCGGGATATTAGGCTGCCGCTTGAGTGTTCGGGTAATTTTATATCGCTGCTTGAATTGTACTGGTGATTTTTTATTTTATAAGAACTGTACTGTTTTCGAAGTAAATCGTTTTCAGATCCAAACGCCGAATACAACAAAACCCGCCTCCGGTCTCCCGGGGCGGGCTTTGTTTTGACAAATCAGATTGCTGGCGTTGGACCCGGAAGGTCAGGGCCAGCGAGCGCCAATCAGCGCCAGAACGGCTTGCTCAGCTCTTCGTAGCGTTGAGCTTCGCTGATACCGGCGTCAGCCAGCAGACGCGAATCCAGGCGAGCCAGTTGATGGCGGCTGGAGATGCGGCGCTGCCACAACATCAGGTTGGCCAGAACGCGCAAAGGCATGGAAGCCTGGTTATTTACAGCTTTTTCTTCGAAGAACAGTTCGGAACTGAGTGTACGTTCCATGATTGCATCCTTCCGCTTATGGCGGGATTAGGTAGTGGTTTAACTGATGCCAATGATCCTCCTCGGGCGCAAGACTCTCCAGATACAGTTCACCTGTATTGTGAGGGCCCAGTTAACTGTTTAAAGGTGCTGTACTGTACGGAAATGGGGCAACTGTACCTGTACGCACTGAAACAGTGCGAAATAAGTAATTTCGAGCTGAGGCGTAGGATATTTCGGTAGGAAATGACCAGTACAGCAGTACAGTTTTTTAAATAAGTGCGGGCGTTGGCTGCGAGCTGAGCAAACTGTGTTTGCATCAGCTCGAATCTGTGTCCATCACGCCTTGAGCATATGCCCGGTTTCTTCCAGGTTAATGTGCCAGCTCAGTGCTTCGCGCAGGATGTGCGGCGTATGCCCGCCGATAGCGCAGGCAGCTTCAAAGTAACGGTTGAGGGCATCGCGGTACGCCGGGTGCACGCAGTTGTCGATGATCACCCGCGCCCTTTCCCGTGGCGCCAGGCCGCGCAGGTCGGCCAGGCCGACTTCGGTCACGAGGATATCGACGTCATGCTCGGTGTGGTCCACATGGCTGACCATCGGCACCACACTGGAAATCGCGCCATCCTTGGCAATCGACTTGGTGACGAAGATCGCCAGGTGCGCATTGCGCGCGAAGTCGCCGGAGCCGCCGATGCCGTTCATCATGCGCGTGCCGCAAACGTGGGTGGAGTTGACGTTGCCGTAGATGTCGAACTCCAGCGCCGTGTTGATACCGATAATACCCAGGCGCCGCACCACTTCAGGGTGATTGGAAATCTCCTGTGGGCGCAGTATCAGCTTGTCCTTGTAGTGTTCCAGGTTGCCGAATACGTCTGCATTGCGACGTTCCGACAAAGTGATGGAGCTGCCGGAGGCGAAGCTCAGCTTGCCGGCGTCGATCAGGTCGAATGTCGAATCCTGCAACACTTCCGAATACATGGTCAGGTCTTCGAACGGCGATTCGATCAGGCCGCACATCACCGCGTTGGCGATATTGCCGATGCCGGCCTGCAGCGGGCCGAGCCTGTTGGTCATGCGCCCGGCGTCGACTTCCTGCTTGAGGAAGTTGATCAGGTGATCGGCGATGCCCTGGGTGTCGCTGTCCGGTGGCGTCACGGTCGAAGCCGAATCCGCCTGGTTGGTGATGACGATGGCGACGATCTTTTCCGGTGGAATCGGAATCGCGGTACTGCCGATGCGATCGTCGACATTCACCAGCGGGATCGGTGTGCGGGTCGGTCGGTAAGTCGGGATATAGATGTCGTGCAACCCTTCCAGATTCGGGTTGTGCGCCAGGTTGATCTCGACGATTACCTGTTTGGCGAAAATCGCAAAGCTGGCCGAGTTGCCCACCGACGTGGTGGGCACGATATGCCCCTGCTCGGTGATGGCGATCGCTTCGATCACGGCAATGTCCGGCAATTTGAGCTGGTTGTTGCGTAATTGCTCGACGGTTTCCGACAGGTGCTGATCGATGAACATCACTTGGCCGGCGTTGATCGCCTTGCGCAGGGTGCTGTCGACCTGGAACGGCATGCGGCGGGACAGCACACCGGCTTCGGTCAATTGCTTGTCCAGGTCGTTGCCCAGGCTGGCGCCGGTCATCAGGGTGATTTTCAGCGGTGAAATTCTGGCGCGTTCGGCCAGGGCGTGGGGCACGGCCTTGGCTTCGCCGGCGCGGGTGAAGCCGCTCATGCCGACGGTCATGCCGTCCTCGATCAGTGCGGCGGCGTCGGCCGCGCTCATGACCTTGTTCATCAATGAAGGCAAGCGGATACGATCACGGTACATGGATAGTTATCTCGGGCTACGGAGGCAAGGTGCGCAGTTTAGTCATTTCAAAAAGTTTCGGCGCGCTACCATGGTCGCATGCCAACGCTTGATGTAGAGCCTTTGGTCGGTTTACCCGCGCATTAAAAAACCCCAGCCTACGACAGGCCGGGGTTTGGTGTGTTGCGCTGGAGCAGGTTATTCGACGGCCTTCACCATATCTTCAATGACTTTTTTGGCATCACCAAAGACCATCATGGTCTTGTCGAGGTAGAACAGCTCGTTGTCCAGCCCGGCATAGCCGCTGGCCATCGAGCGCTTGTTGACGATGATGGTTTTGGCCTTGAATGCCTCGAGGATTGGCATGCCGGCAATCGGCGAATTCGGGTCGTTCTTGGCGGCCGGGTTGACCACGTCGTTTGCGCCCAGCACCAGCACCACGTCGGCCTGGCCGAACTCGGAGTTGATGTCCTCCATCTCGAACACCTGGTCGTAAGGCACTTCCGCCTCGGCCAGCAGTACGTTCATGTGCCCTGGCATACGGCCGGCCACGGGGTGGATCGCGTACTTCACGGTGACGCCGCGGTGGGTGAGCTTCTCGGTCAGTTCCTTGAGCGCATGCTGCGCGCGTGCCACGGCCAGGCCGTAGCCTGGGACGATGATCACGGTGTCGGCATTGGTCAGCAGGAACGTCGCGTCGTCGGCCGAGCCGGACTTCACCGGGCGCGCTTCTTTCGACCCTGCCGCCGCACCGGCATCCGGCGCATTGCCGAAACCGCCGAGCAGCACATTAAAGAAGGAACGGTTCATGGCCTTGCACATGATGTACGACAGGATCGCGCCGCTGGAGCCGACCAGCGAGCCGGAGATGATCAGCATCGAGTTGTTCAGCGAAAAGCCGATACCTGCCGCCGCCCAGCCGGAATAGCTGTTGAGCATCGACACCACCACCGGCATGTCAGCGCCGCCGATGGGGATGATGATCAGCACGCCCAGTACAAACGCCAGGGCCAGCATCAGCGCGAAAGCTGTGAGGTTGCCGGTGAGCATGAACAGCAGGCCCAGGCCCAGTGTTGTCAGACCGAGCACCAGGTTCAGCTTATGCTGACCGGCGAACTGTACCGGCGCGCCCTGGAACAGGCGGAATTTGTACTTGCCCGACAGCTTGCCGAAGGCGATCACCGAACCGGAGAAGGTGATGGCACCGATGGCTGCGCCGAGGAACAGTTCCAGGCGGTTACCGGCAGGAATCGCGTCACCCAGTTGTTTGACGATACCCAGCGATTGCGGCTCGACCACAGCGGCAATTGCAATAAATACCGCAGCCAGGCCAATCATGCTGTGCATGAACGCCACCAGCTCTGGCATCTTGGTCATTTCCACGCGCTTGGCCATGATCGAGCCGGCGGTGCCGCCGATCAGCAGGCCGACGATCACATAGCCGATGCCGGCCGTCGCGAGTTCAGCGCCGAGCTTATAGATGAGGCCCACTGTAGTGAGTACCGCCAGCGCCATCCCGAGCATGCCGAACAGGTTGCCGCGTCGTGACGTGGTGGGGTGCGACAGGCCTTTGAGGGCCTGGATGAAACAGATCGACGCGATCAGGTAGAGCGTCGTCACCAGATTCATACTCATTACTTCTGCACCTCTTCTTTACCCTTGGGCGCTTTCTTCTTGAACATCTCAAGCATCCTACGAGTCACCAGGAAACCACCGAATACGTTCACCGCCGCCAGGGCCACGGCCAGGGTGCCCATGGTCTTGCCCAGCGGCGTCACCGTGAGGGCGGCGGCCAGCATGGCGCCGACGATCACGATTGCCGAAATCGCGTTGGTCACCGCCATCAATGGCGTGTGCAGCGCGGGTGTAACGTTCCAGACCACGTGGTAACCGACATAAATCGCCAGCACGAAGATGATCAGGTTGTAGATACCCGGGGAGATAAGCTCTTCCATTGTCTGAATCCCTGCTTAGGCGTTTTTGCGGATGACTTGGCCGTCGCGGCACATCAGGCACGCGGCGACGATGTCGTCTTCGAGATTGATTTCAAACTGCCCTTCCTTGGTGAACACCAGCTTCAGGAAGTCCAGCAGGTTGCGCGCGTACAGGGCCGAGGCGTCGGCGGCCACGGCGCCGGCGAGGTTGGTCGGGCCGCAGATGATCACGCCGTTTTCCACGACGACCTGATCGGCGACGGTCAGTGGGCAGTTGCCACCCTGGGCGGCGGCGAGGTCGATAACCACCGAGCCAGGCTTCATCTGCGCAACGGTCTCGGCGCTGAGCAGGGTTGGCGCCTTGCGGCCAGGGATCAGGGCGGTGGTGATGACGATATCGGCCTGTTTGGCGCGTTCATGCACGGCCAGGGCCTGACGCTGCATCCAACTGGCGGGCATCGGGCGGGCGTAACCGCCGACACCGACCGCGCATTCGCGTTCTTCATCAGTTTCGTAGGGCACGTCAACGAACTTGGCACCGAGGGACTCGATTTGTTCTTTTACTGCCGGACGCACGTCGGACGCTTCGATCACCGCACCCAGGCGTTTCGCTGTCGCGATGGCCTGCAGGCCTGCGACGCCGGCGCCAAGGATCAACACGCGCGCCGCTTTCACGGTGCCTGCGGCGGTCATCAGCATCGGCATGAAGCGCGGGTAGTGGTGCGCGGCCAGCAACACGGCCTTGTAACCGGCGATGTTGGCCTGGGAGGACAGCACGTCGAGGCTTTGGGCGCGTGATGTACGCGGCGCCGCTTCGAGGGCGAAGGCAGTGATGCCGTGCCCGGCGAGCCTGGCGATGGTTTCGTTGCTGAACGGGTTGAGCATGCCCACCAGGACGGTGCCACTTTTGATCAGCGCCAGTTCGCTGTCGCTGGGTGCCACGACCTTGAGAATCAGCTCGGCGCCAAAGGCATCGTTGGCACTGCCAATGGTTGCGCCGGCCGTTTCATAGGCGCTGTCGACGATGCTGGCCTTGGCGCCTGCTCCGCTTTGCACCGTGACCTTGTGGCCCTGGCCGATCAGCTTCTTGATGGTTTCCGGGGTGGCAGCCACCCGCGTTTCACCGGTCTGGGTTTCGAGAGGAACACCAATGTGCACGTCAAATCTCCTGCATGATCTTTTTGCTTTTGATCTTTTTGTAAAAAGGCCAGTGCACCGCGAGTGGCGCAACTGGGGCGGCCGATCAGCACGACCCCGCAGAAATGACAGCGGGGCGCGGCATTTTGCAGGCGAACTTTACGGCCTTCAAGGGATTATGACGGGTGACGAATAATTAACTACAAGTCACCGTGTGACTGATTGTCGCAATATGATGGATTAACCCGTTCAACATCATATAGTTAGACGGGTAACTGTGTTTATAGCGTGTTTTGTCAGGGCTGCTATGAAACGTCGTGGATTGAACATTGAGAGTCGCTGCAACCCTTGGAAATAATGAGGTTGAAGCTTTTTTTGGATGGGGAATACAGTCGGCTTAATTGCGACATATAAATATATCTGTAGGGCTTTAAAGTATTTGACTACAAGGTCAGTAAATTACTGTTTTCCTTTAAATGCTGGGGCTGTAGCGCCGTGACTGCTCAATCAGCCAGTCTCTGAAAGCGTGTAATGAGGCAGATCCGACCTTTCTCTCGGGAATCATGAGGAAATAGGCTTTGGTGCTGGCCAGCGCTTCAGGGTTGGCGATCACCAATCGCTGTTCTTCAAGCTCTCGCTGGATAAGGAAGGGCGGAATCAGGGCGATGCCCATGTCATGCATGGCTGCCTGGGACAGCATCGAGAACAGCTCGTAACGGGGGCCTGTCATGTCGCGAGGTACATTCAGCTGTTGGGCGTTGAACCACTGGCGCCAGGCATAAGGGCGCGTGGTCTGTTGCAGCAGCGGCCGTTCCGCTATTTCCTGCGGGCTGAAACATTTGCGCGTGCCGAGCAGTCCTGGGCTGCAGACCGGCACGGGGTTTTCGCCCATCAACCTGTGGGATTCGGTACCGGACCAGTCGGCGTCGCCAAAGTAGATGGCCGCGTCGAATTCCGTGTCGGCAAACAGGAACGGGCGCGTACGGTTTGTCAGGTTGACGGTGACTTCCGGGTGCTGGTGCTGAAAGTCCTTCAGGCGGGGGATCAGCCATTGCGTACCAAAAGTCGGCACCACGGCCAGCTCGATGACATTGGTGCCCTGCTGGCCCATCACCGACAAAGTGTCGCGTTCTACGGCATCCAGTTGCGTGGCAACTCTGCGGCTATAGGACAGCCCGGCTTCCGTTAACTTGACGCCGCGTCGCGAGCGACGAAACAGCTCGACACTCAAAAACTCTTCAAGGCTGGCAATCTGTCGACAAATGGCGCCCTGAGTAATGGAAAGCTCGTAGGCCGCCTTGGTAAAGCTCTCGTGACGGGCCGCGGCTTCGAAACTGACGAGGGCGGTGGTGCTGGGGATTTTTCTGCGCATGTACCGTGCTCTCACATCAAAGGCGCGTCTGCGGCGATCTTGAGTATTACGAAGTGACAAATTATCACAAGGCTATGCGGAAACCTCGTTTGCCGTCTCCTCTGGCCCGACCTACGCTGCATGCACGACTTCTGAATCTCTCACCGAGGACTTATTCATGGCTGGCAAGGCAAGCTTCAACTGGATCGATCCGCTTCTGCTGGATCAACAGCTCACCGAAGAGGAGCGCATGGTGCGCGACACGGCCGAGCAATTCGCGCAGGACAAGCTGGCGCCGCGCGTTCTTGAAGCCTTCCGCCATGAAAAGACCGACCCTGCCATCTTCCGTGAAATGGGCGAGACCGGATTGCTCGGTGCAATGATTCCCGAGCAGTACGGTGGCAGCGGTTTGAATTACGTCAGCTACGGGTTGATTGCTCGCGAAGTGGAGCGTGTCGATTCGGGTTATCGCTCGATGATGAGTGTGCAATCGTCACTGGTCATGGTGCCGATCAATGAGTTCGGCACCGAGGCGCAGAAACAGAAGTACCTGCCGAAGCTGGCGTCCGGCGAGTGGATCGGCTGTTTTGGCCTGACGGAACCTGACCATGGTTCCGACCCTGGCGCGATGATTACCCGTGCACGCAAAGTGGAAGGCGGCTACAGCCTGACCGGCGCCAAGATGTGGATCACCAATAGCCCGATCGCGGATGTGTTCGTGGTGTGGGGCAAGGACGATGCCGGTGATATCCGTGGATTTGTATTGGACAAAGGCTGGAAGGGCCTGAGTGCTCCGGCGATTCACGGCAAGGTGGGGCTTCGGGCTTCCATCACCGGTGAGATCGTGATGGAAAACGTATTTGTGCCGGAAGAGAACATTTTTCCCGACGTGCGCGGTTTGAAAGGGCCTTTTACGTGCCTCAACTCGGCGCGTTACGGCATTTCGTGGGGCGCATTGGGTGCCGCGGAATTCTGTTGGCACACCGCTCGCCAATACACCCTTGATCGCCAGCAGTTCGGGCGACCGTTGGCCGCCACCCAGTTGATTCAGAAGAAGCTGGCCGACATGCAGACCGAAATCACCCTGGCCTTGCAAGGCTGCCTGCGTCTGGGGCGGATGAAAGACGAGGGCACGGCTGCGGTCGAGATCACATCGATCATGAAGCGCAACTCGTGCGGCAAGTCCCTGGATATCGCGCGTATGGCGCGGGATATGTTGGGCGGCAACGGGATCTCCGATGAGTTCGGGGTGGCGCGTCACCTGGTCAATCTTGAGGTGGTCAACACCTATGAAGGCACCCACGATGTGCACGCTCTGATTCTTGGGCGTGCGCAAACCGGTCTCCAGGCTTTCTATTAATAGGAGCATGGGCATGGGCGCGCTTTCGCATTTACGGGTACTGGATTTATCGCGAGTGCTTGCAGGCCCTTGGGCTGGGCAGATTCTTGCGGACCTTGGGGCTGAGGTGATCAAGGTTGAGCGGCCGGGTAAGGGTGATGACACCCGCGCGTGGGGGCCTCCGTTCCTTAAGGACGCATACGGCGAGAACACGAGTGAGGCGGCGTATTACCTGTCGGCTAACCGCAATAAGGAGTCGGTGACCATCGACTTCACCCGGCCGGAGGGGCAGAAGCTGGTACGTGAGCTGGCGGCCAAGTCCGACATTCTGATCGAGAATTTCAAGGTGGGTGGCCTCGCCGCGTATGGGCTGGACTATGAGTCGCTCAAGGCGATCAACCCGGAGCTGATTTATTGCTCGATTACGGGGTTTGGTCAGACGGGGCCGTATGCGTCGCGCGCGGGCTATGACTTCATGATCCAGGGGTTGGGTGGGCTCATGAGCCTGACCGGCCGGTCGGAGGATGATGAGGGGGCGGGGCCGTTGAAGGTTGGGGTGGCGTTGACGGACATTCTGACGGGCCTTTACTCAAGCGTGGCGATCCTGGCGGCGCTGGCGCACCGCGACCACGACGGTGGGGGACAACATATCGATATGGCGTTACTGGATGTGCAGGTGGCTTGCCTGGCCAACCAGGCGATGAATTACCTGACCACAGGTGTTTCGCCCAAACGCCTGGGTAATGCTCATCCGAACATCGTGCCGTATCAGGACTTCCCCACGGCCGACGGCGATTTTATCCTGACGGTGGGTAATGACGCGCAGTTTCGCAAGTTCGCTGAAGCTGCCGGGCAGTCGCAGTGGGCGGATGATGCGCGTTTCGCCACCAACCAGATGCGGGTGGCCAACCGAGCGCAGTTGATCCCGTTGATTCGCCAAGTCACCGTTTTCAAGACGACAGCCGAGTGGGTGTCATCGCTGGAGCGTGTCGGTGTGCCGTGTGGGCCGATCAATGATCTTGCGCAGGTGTTTGCCGATCCGCAGGTCAAGTCGCGTGGTCTGGCGATGGAGCTGCCTCATGTACTGGCCGGGAGAGTGCCTCAGGTTGCCAGCCCGATGCGGCTGTCCAAGACGCCTGTTGAATATCGCAGCCCCCCTCCTCTATTAGGGGAGCATACGGCCCAGGTGCTGCAGGCTTTGTTGGGGATGAGTCCTGAGAAAATCGCTGTTCTGAAAGAGGCTGGCGTTATCTGACCTTTCTCTTCTATATAGAGGAGTGGGTAATTGATGACTTTTTAATCAACCTCAACTAATTGATAGGGAATGCAAATTTAGGGGTTGACGGCAGATTCTGGACGTCTATAATTCGCCCCACTTCCGGCGCAGTCGAAACGGAAAACTCCTTGGTAAACAAGTAGTTATGCAAGATTCGACAGCGAGTTGCTTCAGTTCATCGAAGTCCAGAAGGAGTTGATAGTGCGGTGTTGTCTGGCGCTATTAACGTTTCGATCTTCTCGGTCGAAAGCGGAGAAAAAGAGGTGTTGACAGCAGCGTGTAACGCTGTAGAATTCGCCTCCCGCTAACGAGAGATCGGAAGCGCAAGTGGTTGAAGTTGTTGAAGAATTCTTCGAAAGCTTCTGAAAATAATCACTTGACAGAAAATGAGGCTGCTGTAGAATGCGCGCCTCGGTTGAGACGAAACATCTTAACCAACCGCTCTTTAACAACTGAATCAAGCAATTCGTGTGGGTGCTTGTGGAGTCAGACTGATAGTCAACAAGATTATCAGCATCACAAGTTACTCCGCGAGAAATCAAAGAATAACCAACGATTGCTGAGCCAAGTTTAGGGTTTCTTAAAAACCCAAAGATGTTTGAACTGAAGAGTTTGATCATGGCTCAGATTGAACGCTGGCGGCAGGCCTAACACATGCAAGTCGAGCGGTAGAGAGAAGCTTGCTTCTCTTGAGAGCGGCGGACGGGTGAGTAATGCCTAGGAATCTGCCTGGTAGTGGGGGATAACGTTCGGAAACGGACGCTAATACCGCATACGTCCTACGGGAGAAAGCAGGGGACCTTCGGGCCTTGCGCTATCAGATGAGCCTAGGTCGGATTAGCTAGTTGGTGGGGTAATGGCTCACCAAGGCGACGATCCGTAACTGGTCTGAGAGGATGATCAGTCACACTGGAACTGAGACACGGTCCAGACTCCTACGGGAGGCAGCAGTGGGGAATATTGGACAATGGGCGAAAGCCTGATCCAGCCATGCCGCGTGTGTGAAGAAGGTCTTCGGATTGTAAAGCACTTTAAGTTGGGAGGAAGGGCAGTTACCTAATACGTGATTGTTTTGACGTTACCGACAGAATAAGCACCGGCTAACTCTGTGCCAGCAGCCGCGGTAATACAGAGGGTGCAAGCGTTAATCGGAATTACTGGGCGTAAAGCGCGCGTAGGTGGTTTGTTAAGTTGGATGTGAAATCCCCGGGCTCAACCTGGGAACTGCATTCAAAACTGACTGACTAGAGTATGGTAGAGGGTGGTGGAATTTCCTGTGTAGCGGTGAAATGCGTAGATATAGGAAGGAACACCAGTGGCGAAGGCGACCACCTGGACTAATACTGACACTGAGGTGCGAAAGCGTGGGGAGCAAACAGGATTAGATACCCTGGTAGTCCACGCCGTAAACGATGTCAACTAGCCGTTGGAAGCCTTGAGCTTTTAGTGGCGCAGCTAACGCATTAAGTTGACCGCCTGGGGAGTACGGCCGCAAGGTTAAAACTCAAATGAATTGACGGGGGCCCGCACAAGCGGTGGAGCATGTGGTTTAATTCGAAGCAACGCGAAGAACCTTACCAGGCCTTGACATCCAATGAACTTTCTAGAGATAGATTGGTGCCTTCGGGAACATTGAGACAGGTGCTGCATGGCTGTCGTCAGCTCGTGTCGTGAGATGTTGGGTTAAGTCCCGTAACGAGCGCAACCCTTGTCCTTAGTTACCAGCACGTAATGGTGGGCACTCTAAGGAGACTGCCGGTGACAAACCGGAGGAAGGTGGGGATGACGTCAAGTCATCATGGCCCTTACGGCCTGGGCTACACACGTGCTACAATGGTCGGTACAGAGGGTTGCCAAGCCGCGAGGTGGAGCTAATCCCACAAAACCGATCGTAGTCCGGATCGCAGTCTGCAACTCGACTGCGTGAAGTCGGAATCGCTAGTAATCGCGAATCAGAATGTCGCGGTGAATACGTTCCCGGGCCTTGTACACACCGCCCGTCACACCATGGGAGTGGGTTGCACCAGAAGTAGCTAGTCTAACCTTCGGGAGGACGGTTACCACGGTGTGATTCATGACTGGGGTGAAGTCGTAACAAGGTAGCCGTAGGGGAACCTGCGGCTGGATCACCTCCTTAATCGACGACATCAGCTGCTCCATAAGTTCCCACACGAATTGCTTGATTCATTGAAGAAGACGATAAGAAGCAGCCCGAAATTGGGTCTGTAGCTCAGTTGGTTAGAGCGCACCCCTGATAAGGGTGAGGTCGGCAGTTCGAATCTGCCCAGACCCACCAATTTTGTGTGGGAAACGCCTGTAGAAATACGGGGCCATAGCTCAGCTGGGAGAGCGCCTGCCTTGCACGCAGGAGGTCAACGGTTCGATCCCGTTTGGCTCCACCACTACTGCTTCTGTTGTATGAAAGCTTAGAAATGAGCATTCCATTGTGATGATGGTGAATGTTGATTTCTAGTCTTTGATTAGATCGTTCTTTAAAAATTTGGGTATGTGATAGAAAGATAGACTGAACGTTACTTTCACTGGTAACGGATCAGGCTAAGGTAAAATTTGTGAGTTCTCTTAACTGAGAAATTCGAATTTTCGGCGAATGTTGTCTTCACAGTATAACCAGATTGCTTGGGGTTATATGGTCAAGTGAAGAAGCGCATACGGTGGATGCCTTGGCAGTCAGAGGCGATGAAAGACGTGGTAGCCTGCGAAAAGCTTCGGGGAGTCGGCAAACAGACTTTGATCCGGAGATGTCTGAATGGGGGAACCCAGCCATCATAAGATGGTTATCTTACGCTGAATACATAGGCGTAAGAGGCGAACCAGGGGAACTGAAACATCTAAGTACCCTGAGGAAAAGAAATCAACCGAGATTCCCTTAGTAGTGGCGAGCGAACGGGGACTAGCCCTTAAGTGGCTTTGAGATTAGCGGAACGCTCTGGAAAGTGCGGCCATAGTGGGTGATAGCCCTGTACGCGAAAATCTCTTAGTCATGAAATCGAGTAGGACGGAGCACGAGAAACTTTGTCTGAATATGGGGGGACCATCCTCCAAGGCTAAATACTACTGACTGACCGATAGTGAACTAGTACCGTGAGGGAAAGGCGAAAAGAACCCCGGAGAGGGGAGTGAAATAGATCCTGAAACCGTATGCGTACAAGCAGTGGGAGCCCACTTTGTTGGGTGACTGCGTACCTTTTGTATAATGGGTCAGCGACTTATTTTCAGTGGCGAGCTTAACCGAATAGGGGAGGCGTAGCGAAAGCGAGTCTTAATAGGGCGTCTAGTCGCTGGGAATAGACCCGAAACCGGGCGATCTATCCATGGGCAGGTTGAAGGTTGGGTAACACTAACTGGAGGACCGAACCGACTACCGTTGAAAAGTTAGCGGATGACCTGTGGATCGGAGTGAAAGGCTAATCAAGCTCGGAGATAGCTGGTTCTCCTCGAAAGCTATTTAGGTAGCGCCTCATGTATCACTGTAGGGGGTAGAGCACTGTTTCGGCTAGGGGGTCATCCCGACTTACCAAACCGATGCAAACTCCGAATACCTACAAGTGCCGAGCATGGGAGACACACGGCGGGTGCTAACGTCCGTCGTGAAAAGGGAAACAACCCAGACCGTCAGCTAAGGTCCCAAAGTTATGGTTAAGTGGGAAACGATGTGGGAAGGCTTAGACAGCTAGGAGGTTGGCTTAGAAGCAGCCACCCTTTAAAGAAAGCGTAATAGCTCACTAGTCGAGTCGGCCTGCGCGGAAGATGTAACGGGGCTCAAACCATACACCGAAGCTACGGGTATCACGTAAGTGATGCGGTAGAGGAGCGTTCTGTAAGCCTGTGAAGGTGAGTTGAGAAGCTTGCTGGAGGTATCAGAAGTGCGAATGCTGACATGAGTAACGACAATGGGTGTGAAAAACACCCACGCCGAAAGACCAAGGTTTCCTGCGCAACGTTAATCGACGCAGGGTTAGTCGGTCCCTAAGGCGAGGCTGAAAAGCGTAGTCGATGGAAAACAGGTTAATATTCCTGTACTTCTGGTTATTGCGATGGAGGGACGGAGAAGGCTAGGCCAGCTTGGCGTTGGTTGTCCAAGTTTAAGGTGGTAGGCTGAGATCTTAGGTAAATCCGGGATCTTAAGGCCGAGAGCTGATGACGAGTGTTCTTTTAGAACACGAAGTGGTTGATGCCATGCTTCCAAGAAAAGCTTCTAAGCTTCAGGTAACCAGGAACCGTACCCCAAACCGACACAGGTGGTTGGGTAGAGAATACCAAGGCGCTTGAGAGAACTCGGGTGAAGGAACTAGGCAAAATGGCACCGTAACTTCGGGAGAAGGTGCGCCGGTGAGGGTGAAGGACTTGCTCCGTAAGCTCATGCCGGTCGAAGATACCAGGCCGCTGCGACTGTTTATTAAAAACACAGCACTCTGCAAACACGAAAGTGGACGTATAGGGTGTGACGCCTGCCCGGTGCCGGAAGGTTAATTGATGGGGTTAGCTAACGCGAAGCTCTTGATCGAAGCCCCGGTAAACGGCGGCCGTAACTATAACGGTCCTAAGGTAGCGAAATTCCTTGTCGGGTAAGTTCCGACCTGCACGAATGGCGTAACGATGGCGGCGCTGTCTCCACCCGAGACTCAGTGAAATTGAAATCGCTGTGAAGATGCAGTGTATCCGCGGCTAGACGGAAAGACCCCGTGAACCTTTACTATAGCTTTGCACTGGACTTTGAATTTGCTTGTGTAGGATAGGTGGGAGGCTTTGAAGCGTGGACGCCAGTCTGCGTGGAGCCAACCTTGAAATACCACCCTGGCAACTTTGAGGTTCTA
Organism: Pseudomonas sp. PvP025; assembly: GCF_017832155.1. Lineage (NCBI taxonomy): Bacteria > Pseudomonadati > Pseudomonadota > Gammaproteobacteria > Pseudomonadales > Pseudomonadaceae > Pseudomonas > Pseudomonas sp. PvP025. Next base: position 4,115,094 of record NZ_JAFIBJ010000001.1, read on the forward strand.
ACTCAGGTCCGTTATCCGGATCGAGGACAGTGTATGGTGGGTAGTTTGACTGGGGCGGTCTCCTCCTAAAGAGTAACGGAGGAGTACGAAGGTGCGCTCAGACCGGTCGGAAATCGGTCGTAGAGTATAAAGGCAAAAGCGCGCTTGACTGCGAGACAGACACGTCGAGCAGGTACGAAAGTAGGTCTTAGTGATCCGGTGGTTCTGTATGGAAGGGCCATCGCTCAACGGATAAAAGGTACTCCGGGGATAACAGGCTGATACCGCCCAAGAGTTCATATCGACGGCGGTGTTTGGCACCTCGATGTCGGCTCATCACATCCTGGGGCTGAAGCCGGTCCCAAGGGTATGGCTGTTCGCCATTTAAAGTGGTACGCGAGCTGGGTTTAGAACGTCGTGAGACAGTTCGGTCCCTATCTGCCGTGGACGTTTGAGATTTGAGAGGGGCTGCTCCTAGTACGAGAGGACCGGAGTGGACGAACCTCTGGTGTTCCGGTTGTCACGCCAGTGGCATTGCCGGGTAGCTATGTTCGGAATAGATAACCGCTGAAAGCATCTAAGCGGGAAACTAGCCTCAAGATGAGATCTCACTGGAACCTTGAGTTCCCTGAAGGGCCGTCGAAGACTACGACGTTGATAGGTTGGGTGTGTAAGCGCTGTGAGGCGTTGAGCTAACCAATACTAATTGCCCGTGAGGCTTGACCATATAACACCCAAGCAATTTGACTACTCCTGACTTGGAAACAAGTAGAAGCATCAGATTGCGGTGTGTGAAGACGAGATGAACCGAAAGTTCGACGCTCACAAAACACCGACAGCTGTCACATACCCAATTTGCTGAAGCGAGGCCGTCTGGCCACGACTCAGTACCCGAATTTCTTGACGACCATAGAGCATTGGAACCACCTGATCCCATCCCGAACTCAGTAGTGAAACGATGCATCGCCGATGGTAGTGTGGGGTTTCCCCATGTGAGAGTAGGTCATCGTCAAGATTAAATTCCGAAACCCCATTTGCGAAAGCAGATGGGGTTTTGTTTTTGTAGAAGTCCATGAATTTTCACCGGCGTGTTGTTTGAACAACGCTCTGGTATACAGAATTTCTTGACGACCATAGAGCATTGGAACCACCTGATCCCATCCCGAACTCAGCAGTGAAACGATGCATCGCCGATGGTAGTGTGGGGTTTCCCCATGTGAGAGTAGGTCATCGTCAAGATTGAATTCCAGAACCCCTGTCTGCTAGCGCAGACAGGGGTTTTGTCGTTTAGGGACTTGGACAGGGTGCTCGCCTTACCTGGTCCCATATCACGCTTACATGCTTGCACTTGTACGATAACCATTGGTCGGCTGCCCTGTAGGGGATGAGAATACATCTCAAGATTTCCGCACTCCCTGCCGAAAGCCTGACGAGCCACGCGTGCCCCGAGATAGAGCGGCCGAAGAGCCTGCTTATAGCGCTACATGGAATGTTCCACGCGGCACGCTCATCCCCTTTGGCAAAAGAAGTCGACGAAATGAATCTGAAGTTCAGTCATAAAATCCTGCTGGCCGCGTCAGGCGTCGTTGTCCTGGCCTTCGCGTTATTCACGCTCTACAACGACTACCTGCAGCGCAGCACGATCAAGCAAAATCTGGAGTCGTCCATCCAGCAGTCAGGTGAACTCACCGCCAGCAGTGTGCAGAACTGGCTAAGTGGCCGCGTACTGGTCCTCGAGAACCTGGCACAGAACATCGCACACCAAGGCGCAACTGCCGACCTTCCGGGTCTGGTTGATCAGCCTGCGCTCACTTCAAATTTTCAATTCACCTACGTTGGCCAAACCAACGGCGTGTTCACGCAGCGCCCCGACGCCAAGATGCCCGATGGCTACGACCCGCGTCAGCGTCCCTGGTACAAACAAGCCGTCGCTGCCGATAAGCCCATGCTTACACCGCCCTACATGGCCGCAGTAGGTGGGCAGATCGTTACCATCGCCATGCCGGTCAAGAGGAACGGTGAGCTGCTGGGTGTCGTCGGTGGAGACCTGAGCCTGCAAACCCTGGTGAAGATCATCAATGCCGTGGACTTCGGGGGCATTGGTCACGGGTTTCTGGTCAGCGGCGATGGCCAGGTCATCGTTAGTCCGGACGAGGACCAGGTGATGAAGAACCTCAAGGATATCTATCCAGGCATCAGCCTGCGTATCGACAAGGTCAACCAGGATGTCGTCCTCAACGGTCAGGAGCGCATCCTGTCGTTCACGCCTATCAGCGGCTTGCCAGGCGCGGATTGGTATATCGGTCTGTCGATCGACAAAGACAAAGCCTACGCACCACTGGGTAAATTCCGCACTTCAGCGCTGATTGCCATGCTGATCGCCGTGGTAGCGATTGCCGTGCTCTTGAGCCTGCTGATTCAAGTATTGCTGCGGCCCTTGACCACCATGGGCGCGGCGATGAAGGACATTGCCCAAGGTGAAGGCGACCTTACTCGTCGCCTCAATGTGACCAGCAAGGACGAATTTGGCGAAGTGGGCAGTGCCTTCAACCAATTCGTCGAGCGAATCCACGCGTCCATTTCCGAAGTGTCCTCGGCGACGCGCCAGGTACACGATCTGTCCCAGCGAGTGATGGCCTCGTCCAATGCCTCCATCGTTGGCTCCGACGAGCAGAGCGCGCGCACCAACAGCGTAGCCGCCGCTATCAATGAGCTGGGCGCCGCCACCCAGGAAATTGCACGTAACGCGGCCGACGCCTCGCAACATGCCAGCGGTGCCAGCGAGCAAGCGGATGGCGGACGCAAAGTGGTTGAGCAAACCATCCTGGCAATGTCGGAGCTGTCGCAAAAAATCAGCCTGTCCTGCACCCAGATCGAAACGCTGAATGCCAGTACCGACAACATCGGCCACATTCTCGATGTGATCAAAGGTATCTCTCAGCAAACCAACCTGCTCGCGCTCAATGCCGCGATCGAAGCGGCACGGGCCGGCGAGGCAGGTCGTGGCTTTGCAGTGGTCGCTGACGAAGTGCGCAACCTCGCTCACCGCACCCAGGAGTCGGCTGAAGAGATCCATAAAATGATCACCTCGCTGCAAGTGGGCTCGCGTGAAGCGGTAACTACCATGAACGCCAGCCAGGCCTCCAGCGAAGAGAGCGTTGAAGTGGCCAACCAGGCCGGCGAGCGCCTGATCAGCGTGACGCAGCGGATTGTCGAGATCGACGGCATGAACCAATCGGTGGCTGCCGCTACCGAGGAGCAGACTGCCGTGGTTGAGAGCCTCAACGTGGATATCAACCAGATCAACCTGCTGAACCAGCAAGGCGTGGTCAACCTCAATGAAACGCTGAGAGACTGCGATGCGCTCTCCCAGCAGGCCAGTCGATTGAAGCAGCTGGTTGACAGCTTCAAGCTCTGACTTTTGAGTGCAAAGCAGGAGCGAGCACGCTCGCTCCTGCGTTCAGCCAAGCATCCGGCGCACATTCTCCAGCGCACTGTCGGCAAACGCTTGTGCAAACGCATCAAATTCCACCTGGGTGTCTCCGACAGGTTCGCCGATGATCGTCCAGGTCGCCCTGGCACGGCCGGCGTCAACCGCCTCAACACTCATCGCCGCCCACAGGCGCGCGACGCCCAAGGTGTTGTAGACCGTAGTCCAGGTCATGCACATGGCGTCTTCATCCCGGCTGTTGAGTTGTTCCACCACGCAGTGACCATCGTGGAAGAACTTGGTACGCAAGGCTCCGACACCCGTGCCGGTCATTTCTATATGTGACAGGGCCGGAATGAACGCATCAAAGCCTGCAAAGTGACCGACTACGGCCCACAAGCGAGCCGCTTCGCACTCGACAACGACACAGGCCTGCACCGGTGCGGTACAGGGATTGCGAATCAGCGTATCGGGTTGCAGTGGTTTCATGAGAAAGGTCCTTAAAAGCAGTTCAAAGAAAGCCCACAGCCTTCAGGTAGTCGCAGCCCTGACGCAACAAGGCGGGACTTTTCTCGGGGTAGTGCGTGCCCATTTGTTCCACGCCATGACGTGCGTTGTCGAAACGGATCATTGAAGTGTCGCCGATGTCTTCGCCCGGCCCATCCATGTAAAACCCGAGTACCCCGAACAACGCGTTGTCGCGATCAACTGTGCGCAAGGCCTGTTGCCACTGCACAACAGTGACGCGGTCGAAGGCATGTCCCGCCTGGCTGAACGCATTAAGGTAGTCGTCCCAACTCAGCGGCTGCGGGTTGTGCAGGTTGAAAACGCTGCGCTCGCTGTCGAACTGGCCACAGTGAAACGCGAGAAAGCGTGCAAAAAAGTCCACCGGCATCAGGTCGAAGTTCACCTCCTGACGGGGCATCAGACCCAATTGCAGCGATCCCTTGAGCATCAGCATCAGGCGATTTTTCCGGGGTTGGCAAACACCGTTGCGGCTGTTGAAACTGATGTTGCCCGGACGCAGGATATTGACCCACGCGCCTTGCGCCACCGCACGTCCCAACAGCCGCTCGGCCACCCACTTGGAGAGGTTGTAGCCATTCTTGATGTAGATCGGCAGTGTCGCCGCGGCCGGTAACTCCAGAACGTAGCCTTCGGCATCAATGCTGCTGCAGGCGGACAGCGTCGAGATGAAGTTCAGAACCTTTTTGCAGTGGGTCTCGCACAGGCGCAAACATTCCCGCACGGGGTCGACGTTGTCCGGCACCAGCGACCCATAGTCCATCACATGATTGACCTGTGCAGCGTTGTGCACCAGCACGCCAAAGTCCCTCGCGAGCGCGTCATACACCTCGCACGCCAGCCCCAGGCGTGGCTGGCTGACATCGGCCGGATACACCCGCACCCGGCTCGTGTCCAGATGTTCCAGGCGGTACTCCTTCAGTGCCTCGCTGAACCTGCTGGCTGCCGGTTGACCCGGCAACTCACGCACCAGACACGCTACCGCTGTTGCACCGCCTGCCAGTAATGCCTCGACGGCATGTACGCCGATAAAACTGTTGGCCCCCGTCACAATCACCTTGCGTCGATCACCAGCTCGAGTCTCGGGCAGCACCCTCAGTGCCTGTTCACGCTGAGCATCGCGCACGGCCTGGCCGTACGCTGCGTCTGGCAGCGCACTGTCCTGCATCAGCAAGGCGAGCGTACTGATCGTCGGCCTCTCGAAGAAGTGGTTCAGCGGTACACTGCGGCCGAACTGTTCACGAATGCTCAGCAACAAAGTCGACAGCAAAATGGAGTGCCCACCGAGGTTGAAGAAGCTGTCGTCCAGCCTCAAATCATCCACAGGCACGCGCAACAATTCACTCCATAGCCGCGCCAGTTGCCGTTGAAGGGGCGTATGCGCAGTGCGGCCATTGCCAGCCAGTGAGGCTTGAATCGGCAATGCCAGCAAGGCCTGACGGTCAATCTTCCCGCTGCCGGAGCAGGGCAGGGCAGACAGTTCGGCCCACACCTGTGGTTGCAGGTAATCAGGCAACCACTGCCGCGCGTGTTGCTTGAGATCGGCCAGCGTAGCACCGGCCTCCGGATAGGCGACAACTCCACGAATCTTGCCGTCACGCTCGATCACCACCGCAACCTGACGAAACAGCCGACTGTCGCGCAGGCACTGCTCGATCTCCTGCGGCTCGATCCGCACCCCGCGGATCTTTACCTGGTCATCACGGCGCCCACCGAGTTCTATACCGTCGTCCGTCCATTTCGCGAGGTCGCCACTGCGGTAGGCCCTGACAACCTGACCGTCCGGCAGTGTCAGCTCGACAAAGGGACTGTCGAGTACCGGCGCGGTGCTCAAGTACCCCAGGCTCACCCCAGGCCCGACGATATACAACTCACCCATTACCTGCTCATCCACCGGCTGCATGTCCTCGTCGAGGATCAGCGCCTGACTGTTGGCGATTGGCCGGCCCACCCGGGTGTTGCCATCTTTGCGCTGCAGCAGGCGATGCGTCACCAGTACCGTGGCTTCGGTGGGGCCGTAGAGGTTGTGCAGGTGGCATTGGCCGGCCAGACGTTCGATGACATGGGGTTCGCACGCTTCGCCACCGGTTAGCAGGTGAGTCAGGCCCAGCAGCTCATCCAGCGGCAGGATACCGAGCAGCGCCGGTGGCAGGAACGCGTGGGTGACGTGCTGTTGGCGAATCAACTCCACCAATTGCTGCGGGTCACGCCGCTGCGCCTCGCCGGGAATGATCAACTGCGCGCCGGCAATCAGACTCGGGAAAATATCCATCAGCGAAGCATCAAAGTTCAATGCGGCGAACTGCAGCACGCGGCTCTGTTCACTCAATTCCATGCAGCCACCGAACCAGGCAGTAAAGTGCGCCAGGTTGCCCTGGCTGAGCCGCACGCCTTTTGGTCTGCCACTGGTGCCGGACGTGAAGAGCACGACGCACGGTGCGCTCGGGTCTGGTCGAGGGTGCGGCAGCGGTTGCGAGGCGTCTTGCCGATCGGCACCACGCACATCCAGCGCCATGAAGTGTTCACGCAGCGGGTGGCTGCCCTCATCCAGTAAAGCACGGGCGCCTGCGCTTTCCAGCATGACCTGCTGGCGCCGAAGAGGAAGCTGCGCAGCCAGTGGCAGGTAGACTGCGCCGCAGCCGAGAATCGCCAGGATGCTCGCGTACAGCGCGGCAGACTTTTCCAGGCAGACTCCGACGATCGCTGAACCTTCAACACCCTCCAGCACTGCCGACAATCGTTGCTGGATCGCCCAGGCGTGCGTCTGCAGTTGCCGGTAAGTGACAACCTCGCCCGCTACATTCAGCGCCGGTCGCTCAGCGAAGGTGATGAGGCTGGTCTGCAGTCGCTCGATAATCGGCACTTGCGCCGCCCGCAGCAGTTCAGGATCTGCCGTGCAATTGAACCGATGCAGGTAGGCCAGCGCATCCAGGCTTTGCAAGTCCAGGTCAGGCCAGTCGTTGGCAAAGGTAGGCGATACACATAACTGCGGGTCGCGTGCAAAGCGACTCACCTGCAGAGCCACCCACTCCACCAGCGCGCGTGTCGCCCGGCGGCACAAGTGTTGGCCGTTCCCGCTGGGTTCTTCAGCCACGTCCAGCACGTCCACCAGGCGATGTTCATGGTTATAGCTGCGCAATTGCAGCACAGGCAATCCGGACTCGGTCGCTGAGCCGATCCCCAGTCGCAGACTCAGGCGCGGCGTGCAGGCCCAACGTATCGGCAGTGGCTGGCTGCCGTCGTCGATCACCAGATCAGCGTCCTCGTCTGCGCACCGATGACCATATGCTTCGAGCTCCGTCCGCACTTCGGTCAGCGCTTTGCTCGTGCCGACCCATCCCACTGTCAGGCACCTCATGCCGCTCTCCCCGCCGGCGACAGATAGTCATTCATGGCCGCTGCCACGCTTGGCGTCTGGAGCAAACCGCTGTGCTGCAAAAACTTCATGATGTTGCCAATCAGAGGGTGCTGGCGGGTGATGGGAAACGCCAGTGCCTCCACCTCGTCTCTCAAGGCCTCACGGATGCGCGCGCTTACGCCCAGGTGTTCGATCAATTGCAGGTCGAAGGTTTTTTGCAGATCGTTGGTCAGGTAGTGCATCAGAAACGTCGGCAGCACCTGAGCGATGCTGTCGCGATCTGCCGGGCTGGCCGCCTGCCAATACAGATGTACCAGACTTGTCCAGAAACGGGCATGGCGGCCTTCGTCAAACAGGTGATCGGCCATCATGCCGCGAATGGACGACTTGACACTGTCGTCCCTGGAAAACGCCGCCACCTCATGGGTCACGGTGTTTTCGGCAATCGCCACGCCAATCAGCTCCACGGCATCGCGCAGATGAGTGGGCGCCTGTGCCTGCGCTGCCGGCAGCGCGCGGCTGAGTTCGATCTGCCTGGGCAGGTCGAGGGGCTGGATGCCGGTCATGCTCACCGTCTGATGCAGGAAGTCCAACGCCACCATTGCGTGGTAATCCTCGTCCACCACGACGGACATTGCGTCGTAGCGACAGGCAAGGGGGAAGGGCAGTGTGAAGCGGTTCTTGGCAATGCTGCGGGCGGTCCTGTCGACAATTTCGGTCTCGAAAATCACCACGTCATTAATGTATTTGTAAAAGCTTTGTACCAGCACAAAGTCTCGCCATTGCGCACAGTGTTCGACAAACGTCGCACTCAATACCAGCGGCTGGCGGCACAGCGGGAAGATCAATTTGTCATCGTCTTCCAGCAGACGGCGCGGGCGCGTGCGGATGGTTGCGCGACGCTCCCAGTCGTCGGCGATGGAGCAGTAATCCGTGATGCTCATGGGTGCACCTCCTGCAGCGAGGCTCGCAGGTCGTCCCAGAAATGGATGCGCTGTTCAACCGCGCTCAAGGCGAACGCGTCAGCCTGTTGCCGGCGATGCACGTCCCCATCGATCAGGCGCTCAAGCATCGCCCGCGCGCCGGGTTCATGGTCCTCGGCGTCCAATTGAATGTGTCGGTTGAAGTAATGGCGCAGCATCGGCGCCTGGCCGATCCACGCTGCGCTGCCTTGCAACAGGCGTTCAAACATGGTCGGTATGACGCTCTCACGGCCGTGCAGGAAGGCCGCCGCAACACAGTGGGTAGGTGCGTCGAGTACGGTGTGCAGCGTGCTGCCGACAAACCGTGCCGTGCCGGGCAGACTCTCTAACGTTTGCAACGCTACCTGAGCGTCTACCCCCTGGCGTTGCAGCATGACGAACCGATCGATGGCGACAGTACTGGCACCTGTTTCAAGCATGCCCCCACGGTACAACTCGAAATGGCTGCAATGACCACCCCCTGGACGTTCATCCGACTCCTCACACAGCACGATCTCATTGATCAACCGAGCGGCCTGAGGATCGGTTGGGGGGAGCCAGGGCACCTGTGTGCCGGCCAGGTCCCGTTGCAGGCGTTTGGTGAGACTCATGAAGTCCCACACAGCAAATACATGGCTCTGCATAAAAAGTTGTAACTTGCTGAGTGAAGTTATTTCATTAAATAAAGGATGACTGCACAGTTGCAGTTTTTTCTGCTCTAGTAAAGTTTGATGCATGGTTGATGCCTATAAGTTTGTTGCGACTGCGCTGAAGACAGAAGGACTGTTATTAAGCTTGAAATGGACAGTCAGGATTTTTGCCGGGCCGAGCGTGTAGCCGCACTTGGGCAAGGGATTGCGCGGCCGGTTTGAGTGTCTGGTTTAGTGGCGCAGGATAATAAGCGGATTAAACGTTTGGATGAGCTTGCAAATGTATTAAAAGTTTTTCGAGAAAATACATGTTGTGAGTAAGTTAATTGCTTAAGTGTGGGAAGTTTCTTTAACCTGCGCAGGCTTAATCAAGTTGTATCGGCGCGGGGGCTTCCCCCTGATAAAAAGGAGGCCCCGAACGGCATGAGGTTTACTTGCCGGCCGCTTCAAGGCCGTTGAGATAGGCAGATATCACTTCCATCCCGCGCGTGAGGTGATTGCGCAGGGTGAGAATGCTCTCATCGGTCTTCTTCTGCGCCACCAGGCTCAGCAGTGTGCGGTGATCTTCCTGGGACGTCTCGCCGAGCCCCATCGCCTCCAGGTTGAAGCGCAGGAAGCGCTCTTCTTCATTCAGGCCATGTTCGACCAGCTTGAGCAGCCTTTGATTGGGCGCCTTGTCATACAGCGCCATGTGGAACAGGCGGTTCAGGCGTCCGATCTCGGTATAGTCTTTTTCCCGCTCCAGGGCATTGATCAATGTCTCGGCCTCGGCGATGTCGGCCTCGGTGAGCAAGGGGATCGACAGGCGCAGGGCTTCGGACTCCAGCAGTATGCGCAAGGCGTAGGTTTCAGCCGAGTTGTCTTCGATCAGGGGCGCCACCACGGCGCCCTTGTGCGTCACCACATGCAGCAATGACTGCGCTTCCAACTGGCGCAAGGCCTCACGCACCGGCATGCGGCTGACGCCGAACAGGCTGGCCAGTTCCTGCTGGCGCATGGCGGTGCCGCAGGGCAACCGGCCATCGAGAATGGCGTTGCGCAAGGTTTCTTCAATTACGGAACGAGCAAGATGAGCGGGGATAGGTCCGCTGACCTTAATGCTGTTCAACAGGTTCGGCTTCTGCGTCACGGCTACGCTCTCCTCCCTTTTTAAAATAAGTATGGCTAATTGGATCCAAAGCACACTAGAGACAGCTCAAAAGCTTGTCAAACGAACAAGGTTTTCGGCTTGTAAGTGCTTAAACACGGGGTTCTCCAGGCCCACACCGTGGTTTTGCGACGTCTTACACGCCAGCAACAACTGAATGATTCGCCACCTTTCCTTACTCGCTCAGCGTAGCCGGTCCAGCCTCTTGATGAACACATTAACGTCTATAGATATTCACTAATGGTATTTAAACTGACCTTCTTATGTCTATAAAGTTACTCTCCTGTCCGACCGGGAGTCACTTCATGTCCGCCGCCTCTACTGTTCCAACAGCGACCGCTACCCCACAAGCATTCGAGATTCGCCCATTATCCGGCAGCGTCGGTGCCGAGGTTATTGGCCTGGACCTGTCCCGCCCGGTCAGCGACGAAGAGTTTGCGCGCATTCACCGCGCGCACCTGGACTATCACGTCGTGGTGTTCCGCGACCAGCGCATCACCCCTGCACAGCAGATCGCCTTCAGCCGCCGTTTCGGCGTGTTGCAGATTCACGTGCTCAAACAGTTTCTGCTGACCAATCCCCCGGAAATCCTGATCGTCTCCAACATCCTGGAAAACGGTCAATCCATCGGCCTCGGAGATGCGGGTAAATTCTGGCATTCGGACCTCTCCTACAAGGAACTGCCGAGCCTGGGTTCGATGCTGCATGCCCAGGAGCTGCCCTCCGAGGGCGGCGACACCCTGTTCGCTGACATGCATAAAGCCTGGGACCAGTTGCCCGAGCACCTGCGCAACGCCGTGCAAGGCCGCAGCGCCGCGCACTCCTACACGGCGCGCTACAGCGAAACCAAATTCGAAGGTAACTGGCGCCCGACGCTCACCCCGGAGCAGCTGGCCCAGGTAGCCGAAGTGGTTCATCCCATCGTGCGCACCCACCCGGAAAACGGCCGCAAGGCGCTGTTCGTCAGTGAAGGTTTCACCACCCGCATCGTCGGCCTGCCCGAAGACGAAAGCCGCGACCTGCTGGCCCAGCTCTATGCCCACAGCGTGCTGCCGGAAAACATCTACCGCCACCAATGGCAACCCCACGACATGGTGTTCTGGGACAACCGCTCGCTGATTCATCTCGCCGCCGGTTGCCCCAGCCATCTGCGGCGCAAATTGTTCCGCACCACCATCCAGGGCGATGCGCCTTTCTGAACCCTATCGCAAGAGAGTTGAAATGAACGCGCCTTTGCCAGGCCACGCGGCCAGCAACCTGATCACCGCCCAACCGTTGCTGGCGGTGGACAACGTTAGCCTTGAGTACCGCACCCCCGAACGAGTAGTACGCGCCACCCACCAGGTCAGCTTCGAGATCGACCCGGCCGACCGCTACGTGTTGCTCGGCCCGTCGGGCTGCGGCAAATCCACGTTGCTCAAGTCCATCGCCGGGTTTATCAAGCCCAGTGAAGGGGAGATTCGCCTGCTGGGGCAAAAGGTCGAACAACCTGGCCCGGATCGCATCGTGGTGTTCCAGGAGTTCGACCAGTTGCCGCCCTGGAAAACCGTCAAGCAGAACGTCATGTTCCCCCTGCTGGCGTCCAAAACCCTCAAGCGCCGCGAAGCCGAAGAACGCGCGCTGCACTACCTCGACAAAGTCGGCCTCAGTGCCTTCGCCGATGCCTACCCGCACACCTTGTCCGGCGGCATGAAAGCTCGCGTGGCCATCGCCCGTGCCCTGGCCATGCAGCCCAAAATTCTGCTGATGGACGAACCCTTCGCCGCCCTGGACGCCCTCACCCGACGCAAGATGCAGGAAGAGCTGCTGCGGCTCTGGGAAGAAGTGCGCTTCACCCTGCTGTTCGTCACCCATTCCATCGAGGAGGCGCTGGTGGTCGGCAACCGCATCCTCCTGCTGTCGCCCCACCCGGGGCGCGTGCGCGCAGAAATCCACAGCCATCAATACGACCTGCACAGCCTCGGCGGTGTGGACTTCCAGGCCTCGGCGCGGCGCATTCATCGCCTGCTGTTCGATGAAGCCCCCGAGGCCGAACGTGAGTTGGGTTTCGCCGATATTCGCATCGCTTACTAAAGGGTCGCCCCATGCGCCAGGAATACGAAATAACCCTCGAACCGCTGCTCAGCGTGCCGGTGGAACGCGAACTGCCGCTGCGTCAGCGCCTGTGGCAACAAGGCTGGCTGCGCAAAGGCCTGATCCTGATCGTGCTGGCAGTCATTTGGGAGTCGGTGGCGCGCTATCAGAACAACGACCTGCTGCTGCCGAGCTTTTTGCAGACCTTCCACGCGCTCTACTACGGCCTGCTCAGCGGCGAACTGCTGAGCAAGGTCAGCATCTCCCTGGCCGTGCTGATCAAGGGCTACCTGATCGGCATCGTGCTGGCCTTTGCCCTGACCACGCTTGCCGTCTCGACCCAACTGGGCCGCGACTTGTTGAGCACGCTGACCTCAATGTTCAACCCGCTGCCGGCGATTGCGTTGCTGCCGCTGGCGCTGCTGTGGTTCGGCCTGGGCCAGAACAGCCTGATCTTTGTGCTGGTGCATTCGGTGCTGTGGGCGCTGGCGCTCAATACCTATTCGGGGTTCCTTGGCGTGTCCGAAACCCTGCGCATGGCCGGTCGCAACTATGGCCTCAAGGGCATGCGCTTCGTGCTGTTCATTCTGATCCCGGCTGCGCTGCCGTCGATTCTCGCCGGCCTTAAAATCGGCTGGGCTTTTGCCTGGCGTACCTTGATCGCCGCCGAGCTGGTCTTTGGCGCCACCAGCGGCAAGGGCGGGCTGGGCTGGTACATCTTCCAGAACCGCAACGAGCTGTACACCGACAAGGTATTCGCCGGCCTGGCCGTGGTGATTCTGATCGGCCTGCTGGTGGAAAACCTGGTGTTCGACACCTTCGAGCGGCTCACGGTGAAACGCTGGGGCATGCAGCGCTAGGCCGGCCATCCCTGTTAGGATTGCGGCCAATTCACGCTTTTACGACCGCGAGTGCCTGGCATGCAATTACCGGACATGAACCTGCTGGTCGCCCTCGACGCTTTGCTCGATGAAGGCAGCGTGGTCGGCGCCGCACGGCGGATGAACCTCAGCCCGGCGGCCATGAGCCGCACCCTCACGCGCATCCGCGAGGCGGTGGGCGACCCGATTCTGGTGCGCGCCGGACGCGGCCTGGTGCCCACGCCCAAGGCGCTGCAACTGCAAGGCCAGGTGCGCAACGTGGTGGAGCAGGCCGCGCTGCTGTTTCGCTCGGCCGACCAGGTGGACTTGAGCACCTTGCGGCGTCGCTTCAGCGTGCGCGCCAACGACTTCTTCATCGGCGTGTATGGCGGCCGGCTGTTCGACACCATGGAGCGCATGGCGCCACTGTGCGAGCTGTACTTCGTGCCCGAAGGCGACACCGACGACGAAGCCCTGCGCGAAGGGCGCCTGGACCTGCGGGTGAGCAACACGCTGCCCGTCACCCCTGAGGTAAAGGTGCAGAACCTGTTCTCCACCACCTTCGTCGGGCTGGCGCGCGAAGGCCACCCGTTGTTCGACGGGGAAATCACCGCCGCACGGTTTGCCGGTTATTCCCATATCAGCATCTCGCGCCGTGGCATCGCGCGCGGGCCCATCGACACTGCTTTGAACGCCCAGGGCCTGGAGCGCCGCGTCGCGATGATCGCCCCTGGGTTTCACGGCGCAATGTTCATGCTGCCCGACTCCGACCTGCTGTTGCCGGTGCCCAAGGAAGCCCTCCTGAGTGTCAAGCGTCTGAAACTGCCGCTGCGCGCCTTCGCCCTACCGATCTCGTTGCCGACCCTGATGCTGACCCAATCCTGGCACCCGCGTTTCGACAAGGACCCGGCGCACAAATGGCTGCGCGAAACCTTTCGCGAAAGCTTCCAGGCCACCTGGCTCGAAGCCCAGCCCACCTGAGCATTTCACAATCAACTGTGGGAGGGGGCTTGCTGCCACATAGATTGCGTTGCGTGCACTTATACCCTGCCAATAAGTAACTTTTTGTCATGTGTGTAGCTGCTTAAACTGCTCGGGTATCTATCATTCCGAGTTACCCGTACATGACCTCCCTCGCTGCCCCCGCCCTGCAGGCCGCAGCCAAACCTGTCGCGCTCAATCCGCCGGTGTTCGGCCTGCGCATCATCATCGGCCTGGTCGGTGTGCTGCTGGCGGTGCTGGTGTCCGGCCTTAACGACATGGTCACCAAAATCGCCCTCGCCGATATCCGCGGCGCGCTGTTCATCGGCTATGACGAAGGCACCTGGCTGGTCGCGGCCTACACCGCCACCTCCGTGGCGGCCATGGCCTTCGCGCCCTGGTGTGCGGTGACTTTCTCCCTGCGCCGTTTCACCCTGTGCGCCATCGGCCTGTTCACCCTGCTGGGCATCCTCTGCCCGTTTGCGCCCAATTACCAAAGCCTGCTGCTGCTGCGCACCGCGCAAGGCCTGGCTGGCGGCGCATTGCCGCCGATGCTGATGTCGGTGGCGCTGCGCTTTCTGCCGGCCAACATCAAGCTGTATGGCCTGGCCGGCTACGCGCTCACCGCCACCTTTGGCCCGAGCCTCGGTACGCCGCTGGCGGCGCTGTGGACCGAGTACGTGGGCTGGCAGTGGGCGTTCTGGCAGATCGTCGCGCCGTGCCTGCTGGCCATGGCGGCGGTGGCCTACGGTTTGCCGCAGGACCCGCTGCGCCTGGAGCGCTTCAGGCAGTTCAACTGGCGCGGCCTGCTGCTGGGCTTTCCGGCGATCTGCATGTTGGTGATCGGCCTGCTGCAAGGCAACCGCCTGGACTGGTTCGAGTCCGGCCTGATCACTTTCCTGCTCAGCGGCGGCAGCCTGTTGCTGGTGCTGTTCCTGCTCAATGAGTGGTCGCAGCCGCTGCCGTTTTTCAACGTGCAGATGCTCGGTCTGCGCAACCTGGCGTTTGCCCTGATCGTACTGGCCGGCGTGCTGATGGTGCTGACCTCGGTGATCATCATCCCGTCGAGCTTCCTCGCCCAGGTGCAGGGCTACAGGCCGCTGCAGACCGCGCCGGTGATGTTGCTGATGGCCCTGCCGCAATTGATCGCGCTGCCGCTGGTGGCGGCGCTGTGCAACCTGCGTCGGGTCGATTGCCGTTGGGTGCTGGGGCTCGGCTTGAGCCTTCTGGTGCTCAGTTGCCTGGGCAGTTCGCAGCTGACCTCGGCGTGGATTCGCGACGATTTCTATGGCTGGTACCTGCTGCAAATCATCGGGCAACCGATGGCGGTTCTGCCGTTGCTGATGCTGTCCACCGGCAGCATCCAGCCCGTTGAAGGGCCGTTCGCTTCGGCCTGGTTCAACACCATCAAAGGCCTGTCTGCGGTGATCGCCGCCGCAGTGCTCGAAACCCTGACCACCCGCCGTGAACACTTCCACTCCACCATGCTGGTGGATCGCCTGGGCAACTCACCCCTGGCCGACGGCGATGCGCCGGGCCTGGCCCACCGCCTGCACGAACAGGCCGTGGTGCTCACCTCGTCGGATCTGTATGTCGTCATGGCCGGTGTCGCGGTGGCGTTGATCCTGCTGATTTTCTGGATGCCCACGCGGATTTATCCGCCTCGCGCACCGACATAGCCTCAAGGACTCCCCATGAAACGCAAAGACAAAATTGCCGTCTCCGTTATCGCTGTATTTGCCGTTGGCGTGCTGGTGTATCTGGTCACGCCGGGCCTGTTGGGCAACGCGCGTCAGACCACCAACGATGCCTTCGTCGCCGCCGACTTCACCCTGATCGCCCCGCGTGTGGCCGGCTTTATCAAAGAGGTGCTGGTGGAAGACAACCAGCAGGTCAAGGCCGGCCAACTGCTGGCGCTGATCGACGACCGCGATTTTCGCGCCGCCGCCCAGGCCGCCGATGCCGATGCGTTGGTCGCCCAAGCCCAGCTTAAAAACGCCGGCGCCACCCTGGAGCGCCAAAGCTCGGTGATCGCCCAGGCCCAGGCCACCGTGGCGGCAGACCGCGCCGAAGTGGCGTTCGCCGAGCACGAGCTGAACCGCTACAACCACCTCGCCGGCGTGGGCGCGGGCACCGTGCAGAACGCCCAGCAAGCCAAAACCCGCATCGACCAGGCCACCGCGCGCCTGGCCAAATCCACCGCGGTGCTGGCGGCCGAACGCAAGCAGGTGGAAATCCTCAGTGCCCAGCTCGATGCGGCCGAAGGCGGGCTCAAGCGCGCCCAGGCGGCGTTGGAAATGGCTAGCTATCAACTGTCCTATACGCGCATCGTCGCGCCGGTGGACGGCATGGTCGGTGAGCGCGCGGTGCGGGTCGGCGCCTACGTGACGCCGGGCAGCAAGCTGCTCGCTGTGGTGCCGCTGAGCGAGGCCTATGTGGTGGCCAATTTCCAGGAAACCCAGCTGTCGCACATGCATGCCGGCCAACCCGTGCAGGTGCGCGTCGACAGCCTCGACGGCGAGTTGCTCAACGGTCATCTGGAGAGCCTGGCGCCGGCCACCGGTGTGACGTTCGCCTCGATCAAGCCGGACAACGCCACCGGCAACTTCACCAAGGTGGTGCAGCGCATCCCGGTGAAGATCATCCTCGAACCCGGCCAGCCCCTCACCGAACGTCTGCGGGTGGGCATGTCGGTGGAGGCCAGCGTCGACACCCAGCCCGCCGCGCAGCCGCGTGAGGTGGCCCAGCAATGATACGTTTTGCCTGGCTCGCCTTGAGCGTCATCAGCCTGAGTGCCTGCACCGTCGGCCCGGACTTTCACACGCCCCAGGTGCCGCACGTCGAGCGTTGGCGCGAACCTCAGGGCCGTCAGGCCGACAGCCGCGCCGTGGCCGATCCGCTGCAGGAGCGCTGGTGGGACGTGTTCCATGACGCGCAACTGTCAGCCCTCACACGCCGCGCCCTCACCGACAACCTCGACCTGAAACTGGCCGGCAGCCGCCTGCAACAAAGCCGAGCCGTGCGCCAGGTGACCACGGCGGGGCGTTACCCCAACCTCGCGGCAGGCGGTGGCTACCAGCGCAAGCGCAACAGTGGCGAAGGCCTGAACGACCCCTCCGGAGAAAACGGCCGCTCGGCCTTCAACCAATGGGACACGGCCTTCTCCGCCGCCTGGGAGCTGGACTTCTGGGGCCGCGTCAAGCGCGAGACCGAGGCCGCCGATGCCACCCTGCAAGTCGCCGAAGACGACCGCCGCGCCGTGCTGCTGTCGGTGCTGGCCGAGACCGCCCAGGACTACATCCAACTGCGCGGCGTGCAGAACACCCGCAACGTCACCGAGCAGAACCTCGACGTCGCCCGGCACAGCCTGAAGCTCTCGCAACTGCGCCTCGCCGATGGCGTTGCCACCGACCTGGACGTGGCCGAAGCCGCCGCCCAGGTCGCCACCATCGAAGCGCGCCTGCCGGAGCTGCAACAACGTCAGGATCAGTTGATCAACGCCCTCAGCCTGCTCATGGGCGAGCCGCCCCAGGCCCTGCACGCCCAACTGTCCAAAGACGCCGCCGTACCGCAAACCCCGCGCCAGGTCGCCATTGGCCTGCCGTCACAGTTGGCCGAACGCCGCCCGGATATCCGCCAGGCCGAGGCGCGCCTGCATGCCGCTACCGCCAACATCGGCGTGGCCAAGGGCGATTTCTACCCGCGTATCACCCTGTCCGGCAGCCTCGGCTCCCAGGCTCTGCAACTGGCGGATTTCGGCTCCTGGGGCTCGCGCGCGTTTGCCTTCGGCCCGCAGTTCAGCCTGCCGTTGTTCAACGGCGGACGCCTGCAAGGTATGTTGACGCTGCGCGAAGCCCAGCAGCAGGAGGCAGCGCTGGCCTATCAGCACACCGTGCTGCGTGCCTGGCACGAGATCGACGACCAGTTGACCCGCTACAACGCCAGCCAGCTGCGCCGCGACAGCCTCGCCGAAGCCGTGCGCCAGAACCAGATCGCCCTGACCACCGCGCAACACCAGTACGTCGAAGGCGTGGCGGATTTCGTCAACGTTCTCACCGTGCAGAGCGCGTTGCTGGCGACCCAGGAGCAATGGGTGCAAAGCTCCACCGACGTGTCGCTGGCCATGGTCGGTTTGTACAAGGCGCTGGGTGGCGGGTGGGCGTCGGTGTATCCGGTGCAAACAGCCGAGCGCTGAGCCTTGGCGCGCTTTGTGACTATTGCGGTGTGCAGGCTTTTTTGTGGTGACCAGGCTTGTTGTGGCGAGCGGGCTTGCCCCGCGTGGGGGTGCGAAGCGCCCCCCATCGAGCAAAACGCGGTGTACCTGATACGGCTCAGCGCCTGGTTTTGGGGCTGCTGCGCAGCCCAACGCAGGACAAGCCTGCTCGCCACAGGGAATCTGCGCTTAACTGAACGGCATTAGGGCTCGCCACAATACACTCGCTTGCCACAGGAATGGGGGTGTCTGAAATAGCCCATTTGCGGCGCTAAGGATTGCGCAAAAACACCACATACCCGCCAAACCACTCGTTCTCGCGCAAGTACGCCGGCGCCTGCCACTCGCCACCCTGAATCAAGCCTACCTTGAACGGCACCCCCATCCGACTCACCCTCGGCAGATACGCCGCGTAATCCGGGATGCTGTGCCGTCCCTGGTACGTCTGCACCACCACTTCATCCACCACGCCTTTGAGTTGGGCGATGGCAGCGGGGTCGGCGTTGCTGCCCCAGTCCAGCAGGCCGGTGATGCTCAGACGCAGGTCGGCCGGCAGGCGCTGGCGCAGGTCGCGCAGAAACTCCGCGTATTCGTGCAGGTATTGGGTGCGGGCGTCGAAGTCGATCTGTATGCCGACCACCGGATTGCCCGCGTCGCGCCAGCGTTGCACCTGGCCGAGCAATTGGGCGTAGACCCGCTCCGGCCAGTGCAGGGTGTGGGCGCGGTAGACGACCCAGACCTCGCCCTTGGTGATACGCGGCACGCTCATGCCCTGGGCGATCAAACGCACGGTGGGCGTGCGGCGGGTGGAGTTGATCTGGCCCTGAAGGATGTACAGCGTCTTCGCCTGTTTGAGTACCGGCTGCGGCGTGACGCCGCTCCACAGCCAGAAGGCGTCATAGTCGCGGGCGTCGACGGCGCCGAAGGCCGGGCTTGCCAGCAACAGCAGGCCCAGCCACAGGTGTTTCACCAGTAGTACTGCAAGGCGTTGCCCCACTGGGTGTCACCGAAGCCTGTCTTCAGCTGGCGGAACCAAGCTTTGCGCACGGCCGGCGCGACGTCTTCGCCGCCGCAGCTGTTGTAGCCGGCGGGCGCGTAGCAGTTGATGGCGCGAAACAGCGCGTAGGCCTTGTCGGTTTTCGGCGCCTTGGGGTTGGCGATCACCTGTTTGTAGCCGTCCAGACGCGAGAAGGTTTCACCGCTGAAGTTCGACGCGCTGCTGCCCAGGCTGCCGGCGGCGCGGGCTTGCTCGAGTGGCATGCCGTCCAGGCCGTTGCGCAGGATGAACTCACCGAAGCAATTGAGCGCCTGCGGGTTTTTCGCGTCGTTCTGCAGGGTCGCGGCGGTTTGCGCGATGCTCGGGCAGGTGTAGCCGGACGCGGCTTTGTCGCCGTTCCACTGGAACAGTTTCAAGGTTTGCCCGCCGCCATAGGTGTAGCCAAGGCTGGTGTCGAGTTTGTCTTCAGGCGGCGTGGCCGGCAGTTGCTTGAGGTCGTCGGCGAAGGTGGCGAACTGGCTGCGCAGCAGGTCCTTGTAGAGCAGCACGAATTGCGCGGTGTGGCGCTCCACCGGGTCGCTGGCCTTGGCGATCTGCTGGCGCAGCAGGTCGGGGCCGGCGACGCTGCGCAGCAGCAGGTAGCGCACGTTGTTGGCGCTGATCGGCGAGTCCGCCGCGAACACCTTGGCCAACTCGCCGCTGCGTTCGTAGTTCATCGCCAGGGCCAGCTCCAGCTGGTCGCGTTGCAGAGGCTGTTTGGCCAGCGGCAATAGTTGCAGCCACAGGGCTTGCGCCGCTTTCCAATTCTGCCCGGCTTCCAGGGCCAGGCCGCGCAGGGTCTGCTGACTGAAGGCGAAGTAATCCAGGCCCGACGGCACATCCTTGGGCAGCAGTTTCAGGGCGGCCTCGGGCTGATGCTCGACGTACAACGCAAACGCCGCTTGCAGGTAGGCGTACAGCGCCGGCTCGTCGGCAAACGTGGCCTTCTGTTTGTCGAGGTCGGCGCGGGTCAGTTTGGGCGGCGTCTCGGCGCGCATCAGCATCAGGTCGTTGACCGCCTGCAGCATCGGGTTCTCAAGGCTGCCGTTGCTGTCGATCAACAGCTTGAGATCAGCCTCTTGCACCAGGTCATCGAGGGACACATTGCGCTGCTCGGCGGTGGCTTCGGTCATTTGCCAGGCGAAGTCCTCGGCGAGCTTGCCATCGTCATTGGCCAGCCAATGCACGCGGCGCAACAGGCCCCGAGCGGAAGTCGCGTACTGGCCCTGTGGATAAGTGTTCAGATAGCCGAGCAAGCCCTTTTCGGCATTGCCCAGCGCGGACTTATCCACATGCTCGCGCTGCGGCATGCCGTATTCGTCGAACGCTTCGGCCTGGGCCTGATTCAGCGCGGTGCGCGCGGTCATGTACAGCGCGGTTTCCTGCAGCCACGGCAGGGTTGAGCCGCTGGCGGCGGCAAAACCGCGTTCGGCCTCACTGAAGCGCCCGCTGTAGAAGTCGGCGGCGGCTTGCAGGTAGGTGCGCAGCAGGCGGCCGTTCGAGGACTCGATTTCGCCGGTGACCACCGCGCCCTCCCAACTGCAGGCGGTGAGCAATTGCAGGCGCGCCCTGGCCAGCAGCACGCGTTCGGTATCCGGCATATCGGCCTTGATCACCTGGCTGACAAACGCCGTGGCGCTGTCATCGTCGTTGCTGCGGCAGCGGCTGCCTTCGCAGCTCAAAAACGCTTCGCCGGCGGTTTTGTAGTCCTCGCGCTTGATGCCCAGGGTCTTGAGCAGCGTGTCCAGTTCAGCGGTGCGCGAGTCGTCGGGCTTGTCGTCGGGTTCGTCGTCACCGGCAGGCGCAGGGCTCAGGCGATACACCGCAAACGGCACCTGGCCGAATCCCTCGGCCCGGTCGGTGTCGTCCAGGGCATTGGGGGCCAGCGGTGCGACCTTTTTGTCGGACAGCAGCAGGCGCAGGTTGACCCGGCTGTCGTTGCCCGGGCTCAGAAAGGGCAGGTTGTTGCACGGGTCCAGGCTGTCACGCGACACCCGCCAGTCCGGGTAGCACGAGTCGTCCGAGCTGGCCAACGCCTGCTGGGAAATACCGGCGAGCAGTGCCAGTGCCAGGGGTGACAGAAAACCGATGCGCATGAGGTGTCCTTGAGCCTGAGTCCTTGGAGGAGGGCAATCATAGCGTGATCCGACCAGCGCTTCGGTGAAGTCCTGCGCAATTGGCCGATTTGTCCGATTGCACAAGCGAATCAGGGGCATTTGTCCTAAAGTGGCGTTGGTTTGCGTGTCGGCAATCAGAGCAGTGGCAGGGGAATCAAGGTGCGTCGGTCTGTGGTAGAGCAAAACGAAAAAGTCGCGGCATTGCCCGCGCTCAACCGACTGGGCTGGGAACGTGCCGGCTGGATCAGCCAGCTTTGGTGGGTACCGCTCCTGGCGCTGGCGATGGCCCTGCGGTTCTACAACCTGACGGCGTCGGCCATCTGGGGCGATGAGGGCTCAAGCCTGTTGCTCAGCGAATACGCCGTGGACGACCTGTGGTTTCACGCGGCCCATGACGTACACCCGCCGCTGTACTTCTTCCTGCTGCGCGGCTGGATCGAACTGTTCGGCGACAGCATCGGCTCCATCAGGGCCATGAGCGCCATCCCGGGCGCGCTCGCCGTGGGCCTGGGCATCTGGCTCACGCGGCAGTTGTCCACCCGGCGCGCGGCGGTACTGGCCGGCGTACTGCTGGCGCTGCTGCCGACCGCGGTGCGGTACAGTCAGGAAGTGCGCATGTATTCGCTGTTGGGCGTCTGGCTGCTGGGCGCCACGCTGGCGCTGGTGTACTGGGTGCGCCAACCCGAACGCACGCGCTATCTGGTGGCCTATGGGCTGCTGATGACCGCAGGTTTCTACACCCATTACTTCACCGCACTCTGCGTGCTGGTGCATTGGGCGTATCTGGGGGTGCTGGGCACCTGCGGTCAGCGGCTGATCACGCGTCGGGCATGGTGGGCGACCAACGTCGCGATTGTGCTGGCGTACCTGCCCTGGTTGCCAGGCCTGCTGGACCTGGTGCAGCACGTCGACCAGCTCAAGGTGGGCGGTGACATTGGCTGGGAAGATCCGGTCAATGCGCTGTCTGTGCCATCGATGGTCTGGCAATTCATGTTGCAGGATGAAGGCCTGGCGCTATGGCGACCGCTGTTCTGGGGATTCCCCCTGCTATTGATTGCGCTGGTTGGCGTCAGCGTCTGGCGTGATCGCCAACCCTATCGACCTGCCAGCCTGCTGGCGCTGTTTTTCCTGCTGCCGCTGCTGCTGGTCTACGCCGTGTCGTTTATCTCGCCGGTGTTCATTGAGCGCTATCTCACGGTGTATGCCCTGGGCTTGCCGATCCTGCTGGCGCTGCTCATCGACCGCGGCTCGTGGTGGGGCGCGGCGTTGTTCGTGTTGCTGGTGGGGGTGGAACTGGTTGGGCTGAAAAACAACTTCACGGTGGACGAGCAGGACCAATTCAACGTGCCGGTGGAGTTCGTCAATCGCAACTACCAGGAAGACGATCGCATCGTGCTCAGCGACATGCTGTGGTACCTCAGCTATGTCTATTACGACCAGACCGACGCCCAACTGCAGCTCTATACCCCGCCCAAGCCCGACGGTACGTCAACGCGCCCGAACGCCTACGGCTTCGGCACCCTGGTGGATCAAGACGGCGGGCGCATCTACCTCGACCACCTCTCGTCACTGCCCGCCGGCACCCGGCGCGTATGGCTGATCAGCAGCAACGAAGCGCCGGACGAATTTGCGCCACTGCCCCAGGGCTGGCACGAACTCAGTCGCCAGGACGGCGGGGGTGCCAGGGCACGCTTGTTTGTGTTGTGCAATGTGCCGTCGATGTTGCCCGAGGGCTGTCCCTAGACTGGGCTTGGGCTTCGACGCGCCAGCCCCGGAGCCAAGACTGATCCAAATGTGGGAGGGGGCTTGCTCACGATGGCAGTGTGTCAGTCAGCTCATCCGACACTGACCCTGCGCCATCGGGAGCAAGCCCCTCCCACATTTTTGCCACCACCCATCCGCCAAATTGTTTCAAAACTTGACGCTCAAGCCAGCTTCCACCATATTGATAGTTAGCAAACTAACTGTATGCGATCAATCCTGTGTCCCAATCCCTTGAACACCTTCAGATGAACCTCAGCAGCAGCATGGTGGTGGGCGCCCGCAACTGGCGCAAAATCTGCCAGGCCACGCTGGTGAGTTATGGCATCTCCGAAGCCTGCGCCGTGCCGCTGTTGATGATCGGCCGCCTGGGCGACGGCGTGCATCAGGTCAAGGTGGCCCAGGCCTCCGGCATGGAAAGCCCGTCGCTGGTGCGCCTGCTCGACCAGCTGTGCAGCGGCGGCTATGTGTGCCGTACCGAAGACGTCCACGACCGCCGCGCCAAGGCCTTGAGCCTCACCGAGCGCGGCCGTGAGCTGGTGCAGGCGGTGGAAGCGCAACTGGTGCGCCTGCGCCGCGAAGTGCTGGCCGACATTCCGCGCAACGACCTCGAAGCCGCGTTGCGCGTGCTGCGCGCCTTCGAAGCGGCGGGGGCGGTGGCGCCTTGAACGGATTTTTTACCGGCATGCCGCCGGCCCGCGACTGGTTTTACGGCGTGCGCACCTTCGCGGCGTCGATGATCGCGCTGTACATCGCCATGCTCATGCAAATGCCGCGTCCGTATTGGGCGATGGCCACCGTGTACATCGTCTCCAGCCCGTTTGTCGGCCCTACCAGTTCCAAGGCGCTGTACCGCGCCATCGGCACCCTGATGGGCGCGGCGGCGGCGGTGTTGTTCGTGCCGATGTTCGTGCAGTCGCCCTACATCCTGGTGGTGGTGATTGCACTGTGGACCGGCACCTTGCTGTTCCTCTCCATGCACCTGCGCACCGCCAACAACTATGCCCTGATGCTCGCCGGCTACACGCTGCCGCTGATCGCGCTGCCCGTGGTGGATAACCCCCTGGCAGTGTGGGATGTGGCCGAAGCGCGCACCGAAGAAATCTTCCTCGGCATCGTCGTGGCCGCCGTGGTCGGCGCGATGTTCTGGCCGCGTCGCCTGATGCCGGTGTTCGACGGTTCGGTGGCCAAGTGGTTTGCCGACGCGCAGGTCTACAGCCAGCGCTTTCTCACGCGCAACGTCGACACCGAGGAAGTCAGCAACCTGCGTGGCGGCATGGTCGCCACCTTCAACACCCTCGAGCTGATGATCGGCCAGCTGCCCCATGAAGGCGCGCGGCCACAGACGGTGCGCAACACCAAGGAACTGCGCGGGCGCATGATTCACCTGCTGCCGGTGATCGACGCGCTGGACGACGCGGTGTACGCCATCGAACATCGCGCCCCCGAGTTTATCGAGCGCCTCATGCCCTTGCTGCAAGCGGCCGACGCCTGGCTACAAGGCACCACCGACACCGCGCCCCTCGAACGCTGGCGTGTGTTGCGCGACCAGATCGACGCCGCGCAACCCCAGGGCGACGCGCTCAACGACCGCCACACGTTGCTGTTCTCCAACGCGCTCTATCGCCTGGCCGAGTGGGTAGACCTGTGGCAGGACTGCCGCAGCCTGCAAGCCGCCATCCAGTGCGAAAGCCAGGACACCTGGCGCGCCGTGTACCGTCACTGGCGCCTGGGCCGGCTCACGCCGTTCCTCGACCGGGGCCTGATGTTCTATTCGGCGTTTTCCACCGTCAGCGCGATCATCGTCGCCTCGGTGCTGTGGATTCTGCTGGGCTGGACCGACGGCGGCAGCGCGGTGATCCTCGCCGCCGTTGCATGCAGCTTCTTCGCCACGATGGACGACCCGGCGCCGCAGATTTACCGGTTCTTTTTCTGGACCGCCATGTCGGTGCTGTTCGCCAGCCTGTACCTGTTTCTGGTGCTGCCCAACCTGCATGACTTCCCGATGCTGGTGCTGGCCTTCGCCGTGCCGTTCATCTGCATTGGCACCCTCACAGTCCAGCCGCGCTTCTACCTGGGCATGCTGCTGACGCTGGTCAACACCTCGTCGTTCATCAGCATCCAGGGTGCCTACGACGCCGATTTTCTCAACTTCGCCAACGTCAATCTGGCCGGGCCCGTGGGCCTGCTGTTTGCCTTTGTGTGGACGCTGATCGCGCGGCCCTTCGGCGCCGAGCTGGCGGCCAAGCGCCTGACCCGGTTCAGCTGGCGCGACATCGTCAGCCTCACCGAACCCGCCACCCTGGCCGAGCACCGGCACATGGCCGCGCAGATGCTCGACCGCCTGATGCAACACCTGCCGCGCCTGGCCCTCACCGGGCAGGACACCGGCATCGCCCTGCGCGACTTGCGCGTGGCGCTGAACCTGCTCGACCTGCTGGCCTACTCGCCGCGCATCCTCGGCGTGCCGCGGGTGCTGCTCAACCAGGTGGTGGAAGGCGTGGGCGGCTACTTCAAGGCCTGCCTCAAGGCGGGTGAACGCTTGCCCGCGCCCGGCGGTCTGCTGATGACACTCGACCGCACCCGTCGCGCCCTCAACGGGCAGGGCCTGCAGGACACCGACGACACCCGCCTGCATCTACTACACGCCCTGGCCGGCCTACGGCTGGCGCTGCTGCCGGGGGTTGAATTCATTGGTGGCACGGAGCTGGAAGCGCCGCTGCCGGATGGAGCACCTTTATGATCGGTGATCTGGATATCAGCGGGGTGTTCCTGCCCACGCTGCTGGTGCTGATGGGCATTACGTACCTGTTGTTTCTGGTGGTGCACGGGCTGTTGACGCGCATGCACTTCTATCGCCTGGTCTGGCACCGGGCATTGTTCAATGTGGGGCTCTACGCGCTGATGCTGGGCGCGGTGGACTCACTCAGTCGATACCTGATGACATGAAAAAACCTTTTTTGACCATCGGCCGTGTGGTCCTCACGCTGTTGATCGTGACGTTTGCGGTCGTCGTCGTGTGGCGCATGGTCATGTACTACATGTTTGCCCCCTGGACCCGCGACGGGCACATCCGTGCCGACATCGTGCAGATTGCGCCGGACGTGTCCGGGCTGATCCAGCGCGTGGACGTTCACGACAATCAGCCAGTGACCAAGGGCCAGGTGCTGTTCGCCGTCGACCAGGACCGTTTCAAACTCGCCCTGCGCCAGGCCCGTGCCGCCGTGGCCGACCGCCAGGAAACCCTGGCCCAGGCCCAGCGCGAGTACAAGCGTAACCGTGGCCTGGGCAACCTCGTGCCCAGCGAGCAACTCGAAGAAAGCCAGTCCCGTGTGGCCCGCGCCCAGTCTGCCCTGGCCGAAGCGCAAGTAACGGTGGACGCGGCTCAGTTGAACCTGGATCGCTCGGTGATCCGCAGCCCGGTGGATGGCTACGTCAACGACCGCGCGCCGCGCAGCCAGGAATTCGTCACCGCCGGGCGCCCGGTGCTGTCGGTGGTGGACAGCAACTCTTTCCACATCGACGGTTATTTCGAAGAGACCAAGCTCGACGGCATCCATGTCGGCATGGCCGTGGACATCCGTGTGATCGGCGACAACGCCCGCCTGCGCGGCCATGTGCAGAGCATCGTCGCCGGCATCGAAGACCGCGACCGCAGCAGCGGCTCCAACCTGCTGCCCAACGTCAACCCGGCGTTCAGCTGGGTGCGCCTGGCCCAGCGGATTCCGGTGCGCATCGCCTTCGACGACGTGCCGGCCGACTTTCGCATGATCGCCGGGCGCACGGCCACGGTGTCGATCATCGGCGACAAGGTTAAAGACGGAGAGCAACCATGAAACGGCTTCTGGCCACGTCCGCGCTGGGGTTGCTGCTGTCGGCCTGCCAGGTGGTGGGCCCGGATTACTCGCTGCCGGACACGGCCGCCGTCAACCGCAAAGACCTGCAAGGGCCGATAGCGGGCGAGGGCGACAACGTGGTGTCGGCGCCGGTGCCGGCCGACTGGTGGAAGCTGTATAAGGACCCGCGCCTGAATGAACTGGTGCGCCAGGCCATGGCCTCCAACACCGACCTGCGCGTGGCCGCCGCCAACCTGCAGCGCGCGCGTTTCCAGAGCCAGCAGGCCGAGTCCGCCGGCGGCTGGAGTGCCGGCGCCAAGGCCGAAGCCCAGCGCCTGCAGGAGTCTGGCGAGGCGTTCCTGCAGCCCGAGAAGGTCCCGGTGGACAACATCGGCAGCGTGGGCATTACCACCTCCTACCAGTTCGACCTGTTCGGCACCTTGCAACGTGGCATCGAAAGCGCCCAGGCCAATGCCGACGCAGCCCAGGCCGCGGCCGATATCGCCCGCATCACCCTGGTGGCCGATGTGGTGCGCTCGTACACGCGGGTATGCGCGGCCAACGAGGAACTGGCGATTGCCCACGAGTCCCTTGACCTGCAAGGCCAGAGCACCCGGCTCACTCAGCGCCTGCGCGATGCCGGTCGCGGTGATGAAACCCAGGTGACCCGCTCGCAGACCCAATACAAATCCTTGCGCGCCGACATGCCGCGTTATGAAGCCGCACGCCAGGCCGGGTTGTTCCGCCTGTCGATGCTGCTGGCCAGGCCGCTGGATCAATTACCGGCCGGCACCGCCAGTTGCGCCGAGCTGCCACACATTGCCCAGTTGCTGCCGGTGGGCGACGGCGCCGCCCTGCTCAAACGCCGCCCCGACGTACGCCAGGCCGAACGCCAGCTGGCCGCCGCCACCGCGCGCATCGGCGTGGCCACCGGCGCGTTGTACCCGGACATCGCCATCGGCGCCTCTGTCGGCACCGTGGGCCTGCTCGACGACCTCGGCACGCCGGCGACCAACCGCTGGGGCTTCGGCCCGATGATCAGCTGGACCGTCCCCACCAACGGCGCCCGCGCCCGCATCCATGAAGCCGAGGCGGCCACTCAGGGCGCCCTGGCGCATTTCGACGGGGTGGTGCTCAATGCCATCCGCGAAACCCAGACCGGCCTTGCGCAATACACCGCCATGTTGCAGCGCCGCGACGCGCTGGCCGAAGCCGGCGAGTCCGCCAGGGAAGCGGCGGGGCAGACCCATCGTTTCTTCCAGGCCGGTCGCGCGTCGTTCCTGGCCGACCTGCAAGCCACGCGCACCTACACCGATGTACGCGCGCAACTGGCGGCCGCCAACACCCAGGTTGCCATGAGCCAGATCGACCTGTTCCTGGCGCTGGGTGGCGGCTGGGAAAACGCACGAACGCAAGGATCCCAGGCCCCGGCAACGCCTTGACACACCTTGAGTTCGGGGCGCTGGCGTACACCGGGACGGCCCGTCTGTCGCCCACCGTATGAGATTGATAGGGCGTCCGCGTGAACTCCCGCTGGCCAAGCCCCTCTGAAAGGCTGGGCCGTTCGTGGCCGCCAGTGCTAATCTTCCCCCGTTTTCGGCGGGCTTGAGCCAACCCCTACAGGGTTCAAGGAAGACAGCCCACTTCTCACAGGATTTGATCAGGTCACTTCATGAATAAGCCAGCAGTCGTTCTTTTGGGTTTTGTGGTCGCCGTTGGCGTCGTCAGTGCAGGCGGCGCCTGGTACACCGGTAAGCAACTGGAGCCGGTGCTGCAAACCGCAATCCAGAACGCCAACAAGGAACTGCAGACCTCCATGGCCGGTGTCGATGGCAAGGTCTCCCTGGAGCTGGTCTCGCTCGACCGTGGCGTGTTCAGCAGCACCGCCCACTACCGCCTCAAGGCGCAGGGCGCGGTCTTCGGTGAAGACAACCCCAACCCCGAGTTGCTGTTCGTCGACCATATCGAACACGGCCCGCTGCCGTTCTCGCGCCTGGTCACGCTGAAATGGCTGCCGGTGATGGCCACCAGTCACTTTGAGCTGGAAAAGAACCCCACCAGCGAAAAATGGTTCGCCGCCGCCAAAGATGTGTCGCCGCTCAAAGGCGTGACCAATATCGGCTACACCCGCTCGGTCAACGGCAACGTCGAACTGCTGCCCCTGGAGTTCAAGGACGACAAGTCGTCGGCGAGCTTCTCCGGCCTCAACCTCAACTTTGACAGCACCGCCGAAGGCAAGAAGGTCAAGCTCGACGGTTACATGAACAGCCTCAAGGTGGCGGCAGTGGACGCCAACGGCACGCCGCTCGCAGCGGATCTGGCCGGCCTGACCGTGGCCAGCAACCTGGAGAAGTCCACCTTTGACTTCTACACCGGGCAAAACACCGTGGAGCTGACCGACGCCAAGTTCACCTTTGGCCCGCAGCAAAGCGTGCTCACCCTCAAGGGTTTCGAGCAGAAAGATTCGAGCAACATCAAGGACAACAACCTGGCCGGCCGCGTCGACTACAAGATCGACGAGATCGGTTACCAGGGCAAACCCGTGGGTTCGGCCGCCATGGCCGTGAGCATGAAGGATGTCGACATCCCGTCGATGGTGGTGCTCACCAAGCTCTATCAGGAAAAAATGCAACCCGTGCAAGCGGCCGCCGCTGCGGGCGAGCCGGCGCCGGAGCTGCAACTGACTGAAGCCGAACAGACCCTGGCCGAGGCCAACGTCAACCAACTGCTGGCCGCCAAGCCGCAAGTGGCGGTAGAGAACCTGTCGCTGAAAACCACCCATGGCGAAAGCAAGTTCAACCTCGTGCTGGACCTGGCCAAACCCGCCAGCATGGAACTGCCGCCGGTTGAACTGGGCAAGCAGATGGTGTCGCTGCTGGACGCCAACCTCACGCTGTCCAAGCCAATGATCGCCGACGTCGCCGCTCTGCAGGCGCAGCTCGGCGGCGTGACCGATCCTAAAGCCATCGAGCAGCAAGCGCAGATGGCGTCGCAGATGATCAGCGGCATGGCGGTCGGCACGCAGCTGGCCACAGTGGTCGGGACTGACGTGGTGTCCAAGCTGCATTACGCCAACAACGAAGTGACCTTCAACGGCCAGAAGATGACCGTCGAGCAATTCATCGGCTTCGTGATGGGCAAAGTCGGCGCAGTCAGCCGCGCCCAGTAAGGATCAACGCAGCCAAGACGTTTCAGGCAATCACATTCCTCTGGCGAGCCCGCTTGTTGTGGCGAGCGGGCTTGCCCTAATGCCGTTCAGTTAAGCGCAGATTCCCTGTGGCGAGCAGGCTTGTCCTGCGTTGGGCTGCGCAGCAGCCCCAAAGCCACGCGCTGAGCCGTATCAGGTACACCGCGTTTTGCTCGATTGGGGGCTGCTTCGCACCCCGACGCGGGGCAAGCCCGCTCGCCACGACAAGCCCGCTGGCCACAACAAGTCCGCTCGCCACAGAGGCTCCAGTTTGCTGCCCGACGGAGCCCAATTCTGAACAATTGTTCCGATTTGGCCATCACCCCGTTTTCCTGAGCGATAGTTCGCCCAGGAAAGCTAGGCCGCGTCAGTGGACGCCGCACCCTGAAGCGCTTTGCTCAGGACACCTATCGTTACGCTTTCCGTGTGTAAGGAAGCTCACGATATGTTGCGAAACCTACCACTCAGTGCCTCAGGCCGGTTGCGTCTGCTGATCGGGGTCGCCTTGTGCAGCCAATTACTGATGCCCGCTTTTGCCTCGGCCGACCCGGCCTATGACGCGCTGATCATTCAGGCGCGCAATGGCAACTTCACCCCCGCCCTGACCCAGCTGCGCCAGTTGTCCGCCGAACGCCAGACGCCCGGCCAAGTCAGTGATCACCTGATCATCGCCGGGTGGGCCGGCCAGGATGCCGAAGTGCTCAAGGTGTACGAAGCCCAGGGCAAAAATCGCAACCTCAGTACCCAGGCACTTGCCACGGTGGCGCGTACCTACCGCAACCAGAAGCAATGGGCCCAGGCCGAGGCGGTGTATCGCCAGGCGTTGCTGCGCGAGCCGAACAACATCGACCTGCAACTGGGCCTGGCCCTCACCCAGGCCGACGGCGGCAAAGCCACCGAAGCCGTGCAGCGCACCCGCGCGCTGGTGGCGGCCAAGCCCGAAGACCCGAACCGGCGCATGGCCCTGGGCTACGCGCTGGCCCGCGCCGGTTTGAACTACGACGCCCTGTTCGAATTCGACCAGGCCTTCACCCGCGCCGGCGACAAACCTGAAGTCGCCCGCGAATACCTCATCGCCCTGCAACAGGCGCGCCTGCCAGAGGCTGCGTTGCGCCTGTCGGCCCAGCGTCCCGGCCTGGTGGACGCGGTCACCCAGCGCCGCCTCGAAGGCGACCTCGCCGCCGAGCGCGTGCGCCTGGCCGAGTACGCCACGCGCTCCGAGAAAGAGCGCTACGTGGTGGCCGACCGCGCGCTGCAGGACTACGACCGACTGATCACCCGCTGGGCCCCGGACGCCAGCGCCCGCGAAGACGTGGTGCGCTGGCGCATCGACCGCCTGGGCGCGCTCAAGGCCCGCGCGCGCACCGCCGACGTGGTGCGCGAGTACGAAA
This sequence comes from Pseudomonas sp. PvP025, assembly GCF_017832155.1. Taxonomy (NCBI): domain Bacteria; kingdom Pseudomonadati; phylum Pseudomonadota; class Gammaproteobacteria; order Pseudomonadales; family Pseudomonadaceae; genus Pseudomonas; species Pseudomonas sp. PvP025. The sequence continues at coordinate 4,146,600 of NZ_JAFIBJ010000001.1, forward strand.
CCCTCACCGCTGAAGGCGTGCAATTGCCCACCTATGCCCTGCGCTGGGTGGCCGGTGCCTACCTCGAACAGCGCCAGCCCGAACGCGCCCAGACCCTGTATCGCCAGGTATTGACCGCGCCGGATGCCGACGCCAGTTACCGCGTCGACGACAGCACCGCGTTGTTCTATGCCTTGCTGGAAAGTGACCAGGTGCAGCAGGCGCGTGACGTCGCCGCGCAATTGGCCAACGAACAGCAACCACGGGTCGAACTCAAGGGCCTGCCCATCGGCAACCCCAACGACAACTGGATGGACGCGCAGCAACTCTCCGCCCAGGCCGGCACGTATGGCGGCGACCTGCCGGGCAGCGAAAGCGGTCTGGAGGCCCTGGTGGCCAAGGCCCCCGGCAACGTCGGCCTGCGCTTGGCCCAGGCCGACATGTACCGCGCCCGTGATTTGCCTCGGCGCGCCGAAAGCGTCCTCAAGGAAACCGAGGCCCAGGCCCCGCGCGATATTGGCCTGGAAGTGTCCCAGGCCTACACCGCGATGGATCTGCAGGAGTGGCGCCAGCTCGATGTGCTCACCGACGATGTGCTCGCGCGCAACCCGGACAACCGTCAGGTGCAGCGCCTCAGCCGTTTGCGGGACGTGCACGACATGGCCGAACTGCGCGTGGAGGCCTACACCGGCAAAAGCTTCGGCGGTGGTCCCAATGAAGACGCCGGCGCCGCCACCGGCAGCCGCGACTGGGGCATCGAAAGCGTGCTCTACACGCCGCCCATCGACGAAGACTGGCGCCTGTTCGCCGGCGCCGGTTATGCCACCGCAGACTTCACCGAAGGCACCGGCCAGCATCGCTGGCAGCGCGTGGGCGTGGAGCGGCGTACCCGCGACATGACCATTGAGGCCGAGGTGTCCAACCATTCCTATGGCGATGGCGCCAAGCAAGGCGCCGCCGTGTCGATTGCGCGCGACATCAACGACAACTGGCAATACGGCGGCAGCCTCGGCTACCTGCTCAGCACCACGCCGCTGCGCGCACTCAACGACGGGGTCACGGCCAACGGCGGCAGTGGTTTTATCCGCTGGCGCGCCAATGAAAGCCGCGAGTGGAAACTGACCCTCAGCCCGTCCCATTTCAGCGATGGCAACGACCGTTTCGAAGCCTTGCTCAGCGGCCGTCAGGGCCTCTACAGCGCGCCGCACGTGCAAGTGGACCTGGGCCTGGAAGTGGGCGCCAGCCGCAACAGCAAGCAGGACGTGGTGTATTTCAACCCCCGGTCCGACCTCACGGTGCTGCCCGTGCTCAACATCAACCATGTGCTTTATCACCGCTACGAGACGCAGTGGAGCCAGCAGTTCCAGATCGGCGCAGGCACCTACAGCCAGCGCGATTACTCCACCGGCGGGGTGGGGCTGGTCGGCTACGGCCAACGCTTTCGCTGGAACGACGTGCTGGATGTCGGCGCCAACCTGAGCCTGATCAGCCGACCTTACGACGGTGATCGCGAACGCGATCTGCGCCTGCTCGTCGACCTTACCTACCGTTTCTAAAAGAGCCCGACCATGACCGTCCTCAGCCGTTGCTTGTTGGTCCTGGGTGTAGTGCTGGCCAGTGCCTGCGCCCAGCAACCCGCGCCATTCACTCCACCCGCCGAACGGCCGACACCGGCCAACGAAGCGCCGTGGCCGAAAAACCATTTCCTGGGCATCGCCTACCACGACGTCAGTGACCGCGATCCCGACCAGACTGTGGTGGCGGTGCGCACCGAGCGCCTGATCGAGCAACTGGCCTGGCTGCGCGAGAACGGCTACCAGGCGGTCAGCGTCGATCAGATTCTGGCCGCGCGCCGTGGCGGGCCGGCCTTGCCGCCCAAAGCCATCATGCTCAGCTTCGATGATGGTTACGCCAGCTTCTACACCCGGGTGATGCCGATTTTGCGCGCTTACCATTGGCCGGCGTTGCTGGCGCCGGTGGGCTACTGGATCGATACGCCGCTCGACAAGCCGGTGGACTTTGCCGGCGCGCCACGACCGCGGGGTGAATTCCTCACCTGGCAGCAGATCCGCGAAGTGTCCCAGTCGGGCCTGGTGGAAATCGCCGCGCACACCGACAACAATCACAAAGGCATCCTGGCCAACCCCCAGGGCAACCTGGAACCGGCGGCGACGTCGATGCGCTACGACCCGGCGACCGGCCGCTACGAAACCGATGCCCAGTTTCAGACACGGATGCGCGCTGACGTCGCGGCCATCAGCCAGAAAATCCGCAGCGTGACCGGCAAGGCGCCACGGGTGTGGGTATGGCCTTATGGCGCGGCCAAGGGCACGTCCCTGGCGGTGGTTGGCGAGCAGGGCTACCAGATGGCCCTGACCCTGGAAGACGGCCTCGACAGCCTGGGCAACCTGATGGACAGCCCGCGCTTTCTGGTGGCCTCCGACCCGGACGGCGAGCACTTCGCCAACAGCATTGTCGCCGTGCAGGCCAAGGCGCCGATGCGCGTGCTGCATGTGGACCTGGACAACGTCTACGACCCGGACCCGGCCCAGCAGGCGCGCAACCTCGACCAGTTGGTGCAGCGCGTGGTGGACATGGGCGCAGGCACCGTGTTCCTGCAAGCCTTCGCCGACCCCAAGGGCGACGGCCTGGTGCATTCGCTGTACTTCCCCAACCGCCACCTGCCGGTGCGCGCCGACCTGTTCAACCGCGTCGCCTGGCAACTGCGCACTCGCGCCCATGCCAGCGTGTATGCGTGGATGCCGGTGCTGAGTTTCGCCCTCGACCCCAAGCTGCCGCGTGTTACGCGGTGGGATCCGCACACCGGCCAGGTGGCCACGGACGCCGATCAATACAAACGCCTGTCGCCGTTCGACCCGCAGGTACGCAGGCTCATCGGTGAAATCTACGAGGACCTGGCGCGCAACAGTGCCATCGACGGCGTGCTCTACCACGACGACGCGGTGCTGACGGATTTCGAAGACGCCAGCCCCGCCGCGCTCAAGGTCTACGCCGCCAACGGCTTGCCCGGCAACATCGCCGCGTTGCGTGCCGACCCGGCCGTGATGCAACGCTGGACCCGCTTCAAGAGCCGCTACCTGATCGACTTCACCCAGGAGTTGACCGCCAGGGTGCGCGCCATCGGCGGCCCGCAGGTGCAGACCGCGCGCAATATCTTCGCTGAGCCGATGCTCAACCCCGACAGCGAAGCGTGGTTCGCGCAGAACCTCGACGATTTCCTCCAGGCCTACGACTGGACCGCACCCATGGCCATGCCGTTGATGGAAGGCCAGACACTGAAGCAATCCAATGCCTGGCTGGAGAAACTGGTGGCCACCGTCAAGGCCCGTCCGGGTGCGCTTGAACGCACCGTGTTCGAGCTGCAGGCCAAAGACTGGCGGACCCAGGCCGCGCCGGATATCGACGGCGCACAGATGGCGCAATGGATGGGCGTGCTCAAGCGCCAGGGCGTCACCAGCTTCGGCTACTACCCGGACAACTTTCTGGAAAATTCCCCGGACCTGAACACGGTACGTCCGGCCCTTTCCAACCAATGGAACCCTTGACCATGTTCGACAGAATCCTGGCTTTATTCGTGCTGGCGCTGGTGCTGGGCGTGCCCCTGGGCCTGATCTTCCTGGTCACCGGGCAGTTCCTGATGGACTTCGTGTTCTTCTACCCGCTGTTCATGTCGGCGCTGTGGATCGCCGGCGGTCTGTACTTCTGGCTGCACTGGGAGCGCCACTGGCCATGGGAAGAAGACACCCCCGCGCCGACGCTGGCCGGCAACCCGCTGATCTCGATCATCATCCCTTGCTACAACGAGGGCGATAACGTGGGCGAGACCATCCACGCCGCGCTGGACCAGCTGTACCCGAACATCGAAGTGATCGCCGTCAACGACGGCTCCAAGGACAACACCGCTGCGCTGCTCGACGCGCTGGCCCTGCAACACCCGCGTTTGCGCGTGCTGCACCTGGCGCAGAACCAGGGCAAGGCCGTGGCCCTGCGCATGGGCGCAGTGGCTGCGCGCAGCGAATACCTGGTGTGCATCGACGGCGATGCGCTGCTCGACAAAAACGCGGCGGCCTACTTGGTCGCGCCGATGCTCGACAACCCGCGCCTGGGCGCCGTCACCGGAAACCCGCGCATCCGCACCCGCTCGACCCTGATCGGCCGCGTGCAGGTGGGCGAGTTCTCGTCGATCATCGGCTTGATCAAGCGCACCCAGCGGGTGTTCGGCCGGATCTTCACGGTATCGGGAGTGGTGGTGGCGTTTCGCAAGAAGGCGCTGGACCGCATCGATTACTGGAGCACCGACATGATCACCGAGGACATCGACGTCAGCTGGAAGCTGCAACTCGATCACTGGGCGATCTTCTACGAGCCGCGTGCACTGTGCTGGATTCTGATGCCCGAGACCGTCGGCGGCCTGTGGAAGCAGCGCCTGCGCTGGGCCCAGGGCGGCGCCGAAGTGCTGTTCAAGAACATTCGTGGCATCTGGCAATGGCGCCATCGCTACCTGTGGCCGCTGCTGTTCGAATACTGCCTGTCCACCGGCTGGGCCTTCACCTTCATGCTTTCGGTGATCTTCTGGGGTGTGGGCAAATTCATCCCGCTGCCCCAGGCCATCGCGGTCGACTCCCTGATGCCGCCGGCGTTTACCGGGCTGGTGCTGGCGATGGTGTGCCTGCTGCAGTTCGCCGTGAGCATCCTGATCGACCGGCGTTACGAAAAGGACCTGTGGAAAACCCTGTTCTGGACCGTGTGGTACCCGATGGTGTTCTGGCTGGTCAGCCTGTTTACCACGCTGGTCAGCTTTCCCAAGGTGCTGTTCAACCAGCACCAGAAACGCGCGCGCTGGGTGAGCCCGGACCGTGGCATCAAACCAATTGAATAAGGAGGCGTGACATGAAACTTGTCAGAACTCGCCAGCATGCCGTGATGTGGCTCATCGATGTGGCGCTGACCCTGCTTGCGTGGGGCGGCCTGGTCTGGCTGCTGGCGCGCGGCATCGACGCCATGCTGGAAACCCATGGCGGACCGCGCATCGAAGCGCCGATCTTCGCCGCGCTCAATACCCTGCAGATCTACCTGTGGATCGCCGTGTTCAACGCGTTGATCCTGGTCAGTTGGGCGCGTTACCAGCAACGCAAGGGCCGCAAGTTCGCCCAACGCCGCGCCCAGGCCAATGCGCTGAGCGACCAGCACCTGAGTGAAAGCTTCAACCTGGCCGAGGGCGACCTCGAGCAACTGCGCAGGCCGGGCGTGCTGGTGATTCACAACGACGAAGAGGGCGGTGTGGGCGAAGTGAAATCCCACGTCTCCCGTGACGTGGAGCGCTCGCCGCCGACGCTGGTGCCGGGGCAGGTATCGACCAAGCGCAGCTCACTGTAGGCGCCAGCTTGCTCGCGACTGTTGTGCCCCGGTATTGCGGGTTTTGCGTGGTCCGGTCCGCGACCATCAGGACTTCGTGTCCTTGGTCCCCAGCACATCACGAATACCGTCAATGACGTTGCCGTCCTTGATCACGTCGCTCAACCATCCCTCAAGCGGCATGTTGCCCCACTTGATGGCGCGTTCGATCAGGTAGGGTACGGGGCTGTGAGGTTCTGTAGTTTTGAAGAACTGCGCCACGCTTGCCAGCAGGGTGAACGCTTCGTCCCGTGTGGTGGGGGTGGTACGCAGCGGGGTGGACGATGGGGTCTGCTGTGGTGAGGGCATTGCAGCACCTGCCTGCGGGGTGGCCAGTTCGGGAATGCCGGGGGCGGTCGGTTCGACGGGCACCGGGTTAAGTTCGATGCCGCGGTCCTTCAACAACTTTTCGACCAGTTGCGCGGCGCGTGACAGGATGTCGTCCAGTGCGGCAAAGCTCGGCGCGTCGCGTCCGAACAAGTTGTCGCAGGTTGCCTGGAGTTGGCGGCAGGCATTAAGGCTGGCAGCAATTTCCGTGGCTTTGAGGCGAAGGTGATCGGTGTCGGTGAGCACCACCGAGCGCTGGAAGATTTCCGCGTTGATCTTGCCTTCATCCACAGCGGCCCGCATGGCCTGGGGGTTTTGCAAGGCGAGGTTTTCGATATGTCGGGATTCGTCATACCGCAGCAGGCCGAAGTTATCACCCTGAGTGATCGGCAACCCGCCCACCACGTCCACCAGCGAGGCTTTGAGCCAGCTCAGCCGGGCATTGCGCTCTTCCATGCCGTCTTCAAGGGTCGGGTATAGATCGTCCCAGAACGTCTGCAAAATACGTTCGGCCAGCGTCAGGCCGAAGTCGATGCCAATAAATTGGTACTGATACGCGAGGCCTTCTGCAAGCCAGGCAACCAGCATCAGGTCCTTGCTCTGTTGAGCCAGGCCTTGTGCGGCAAGGGTGACGGTCAACTCCCAATCCGAGGATTTGAGTTCGGTTTGCCAGTCACCCTGGGTCAGGTAGTCGGGATCTGCTCGGCGCGCTTCTTTGATTTGATCGAACAGGGTGGAAAAACTCAGGTCTGCGCCACTTCCCCCATCGATGGGGGCGGTCAGCTCGGCCAGAGAAAGGCCGTTGAGAAATTCAGGCATAGGAAACTCTGCTCAGAAAAAAACGCCGTGCCTGCAAGCAGGCACGGTGTGAAGTACGGGATGCAGGCGCATCCCGAAATCGCCGGTACTTAAGCGAAAACTTTGTTCGCGGTACGGTCCCAGCCACCGGTGACGTTACCGCCGCCCTGGCCGTCGGAACGGCTCTGTTGGGTGTAGGTGGTCTTGATGCGTGCGAAGTTGAAGCTCACTTCTTCAATCGGCAGGTCGCTGACTGCCTTGTCTTCGCCGTCCTGGTTGCCGCCGGCAATGGCCTTGACGGAGGACACGACAACTTCTTCCAGGTTGATGGTCAGGTAGGTCAGCTTGTCGCCGCCCGCACGGTTGACGTTCAACTGGATCTTGGCAATGTGAGTGCCCTTGCAGCAGGCTTCAAACAGTTTGGCCGAGGCCTTGTCCACGGATTTGCGGATGCTGAAGTCGCTCAGCGCCACGCGCTCGGACGAGGCGCCGCCCGAGGAACTGGCAGTGGCAGAAGTAGCTTGAGTAGCACCGTACTCGTAACCCAGCACTTCGATCCAGTCCTTGTGCTTCTCGTCCTTCACTTCGCCTGGGATGCCATCGATTTGGATATATGCGTCAAATGCCATTTCTAATATCTCCTTTCACTGTTTAAGAGCTGAATGAACCCGCCGTGGGGTCTCAACTCTTGTTTGAACCGTCCTGAAAAATCAGGACAGGCTTCTCGTTGCGCCGCCCCGGCATCAGCCCGGACAGCGCTACTCGGTCAGCGCACGCGGCTCAGTTGAGCGCGCGCACTTCGATTTCTACCCGCCGGTTGGGCTCAAGGCACTGAATCAGCGCAGCGCGGGGCAGTTGCATGTCACATTTGACCAACGGTTTCTCGCTGCCTTCGCCCACTACATCTACCAGCTCGGCCGGTACGCCTTTGCCCACCAGATAGGTCTTGATAGTTTGCGCGCGCTGTTTTGAGACTGCCAGATTGCCCTGGCGATCCCCCAACTGGTCGGCATGCCCGGCGATGATGATCTTGCCGATGTTGGGCGTGCTCAACAGCTTGCCGGCGATGGCGCTCAACTGTGCCTGGCCTTCGTTTTTGAGGCTCTGGAAATCGGCACGGCCAAAGGCGAACAAGGTGTCGGACTCCAGCGTGATCGTCTCGATCGAGCGCAGCGACTGGGTCAGCAGGCTGTTGATGTAGTTGCGCGAGCTGGAGGTGAGGAACGCGTTGTCGAGGATGCGGGGTACGTCCGGCTCATGAATCTGATCGCTGTAGAAATTGATCTGGCGGCTGGCGTATTCGTAATCCTGCGCGGCACCTGAGCCATCCTTCTGGCCGATGGTCACGCCGGTCTGGCGGGCAATGGCCGGGTACCAGTAGTCCGGCATCTTCGCCTTGAGGAAGGCCGGGTCAGCCTTGTCCCGCTGGGCTCGCGACAACATGATGTAGGTGTCGAGCGTCGCGGTGCCGAAGTTGGCGATCGATTGGGCGCGGTTGTCCACCGGCAGCGCCTTGGGCTCGACACTGTCGATACCGGTTACCGGCAGCAGGTCCTTGGCATTGCGCTGGTATACCTTGATGGTGGTCAGCAGGTACAGGGAGCGGGTGAGATTGTCGGCCGTTGGCTTGAGCATCACTGTCTCCAGCCTTGCGAAATAGCGGCTACGCAGCAACGGTTCGATTTTATAACCCTGGTAAAGGCCCATGCGCATGCGCAGTGGTACGCCGTCCTCGTGGTGCTGGCTGTAATAGTGCGTAGTCCACGAACGCATACTGTCCAGCGTACGCCATGCGGTGTATTGGCCGGTGGCGGTGCGGTCGCCATCAGAGGCCTGGGCCAGCTCGGCAGACAAGTTCTGGATGGCGTTTTTGTTGTTCCAGTAAGACCAGCCCCACATACCGCACAGCAGCAGGGCGAGGGCGCCGAAACCACCGATCCAGGCCGCCTTGCGCCTGCGTTCGCGGTGGTTGGTGGTGTACAGGGCCACCAGGTGCTGGTCGGGAATGATCACCTTGCGAAACAGGCTATTGATGAACAGCGCACTCGGTTGCGCCTGGCCGCTGGCCGCTTCCTGAGCGCTTTCCAGTGAGAAACGCTCAGTGACCTGGCGGGCGTGGCCACCTAACTCAGGCTGGTCGGCATCCAGCGCACTGGTGAAGTAGAAGCCGCGTAGCAGTTCTGCGTTTTGATACGGGTTGGCCCGCAGCAAGGCATCCACGAACAGTTGCAGGCGTGGCTTGAGCGCCTCCAGTTCCAGCGGGAAACGGTAGACCGCCGAGTTCTGGCGGGTCACCTGAATGTCCTGCAGCACCAGTTGCCGGCTGGCCACGTCCTGCCAATAGGTGATCAGCTCATCCATGGCCACGCCGAAGCGCCGGCCCCAGTCAGCCTGCTCAAACCCCTTGTGGGAGAAGGTCTTGCCCATCACTTCGCCGCGTGCCACGTCATCGAGCTGGCTGTAGAAGGGGGCAAACCCCGGCACCAGGTCGCACTTGGTGAACACCAGATACACCGGCAACCGCACCTCCAGCAGTGCGTGAGTTTCCTGGATGCGTTCGCGCAAGCGTTTGGCGATGCGTTCCTGGTCTTCGAGCGAGGCTTGCAGAATGTCGTGGATGCTCACCGCAACGATTAACCCATTGAGCGGGCGACGTTGGCGATGCTGGCGCAGCAGCTGCAAAAAAGCGCGCCATTTGCCGGCCTCTTCCGGGTTGTCCATGTAACGGCCGGCGGTGTCCAGCAGCACCGCTTCCGAGCTGAAGAACCAGTCGCAATTGCGTGTGCCACCGAGGCCCGCGACCCTTGCGCCTTCACGTTCGGCATAGGGAAAATTCAGTCCGGACTGATACAGCATGGTGCTCTTGCCGGCGGCCGGCTGGCCGATCACCAGATACCAGGGCAGGGCATACAGCGCATCCTTGGCCTGGGTGCCACGGGGTTTGTTACTGCTCAGACGCTCGATGCTTTGTAACAGGCGCTCGCGCAACAGGCTGACTTCTTCACGGTCCGCGGGACTTGCATTCAATACGGCCTGATCGGCGTCTTCGCGCAGCAGGCCTTCGAGGTTGTGATGCCGGGAGACACCGCGATACAGCAACAGCACATAGCCGGACGACAGCAGCAGGAACACGCCGATTCCGGTCAGCAGGCTATTGAGCGAGGTGAAGTTGAGCGCACGACCGATGCCCCACACGATAAAGATCGTCAGGAAGAACAGCACACCAAGAAGGTAGGGTTGGTAGCGCAAAAAGTAGTATTTGATCTTGTTCATACGGACTTCAAATCCAGAGCATCGACAAAACGGTCGATAACGTCATAAAGAGGGCAGTCGATTGCAGGAAAGGCGTGTACACGATGGTGCTCGTCGAAGGCATCAAACGGCGCCAGAACATCATAATTGTCCAGGCGTTCGCTGGTGCCGGTGAGCACCCGGTACAGGGCATTGCTGTTGCGCGAAGCAAAGCACAGCAGCTTGGGCCGCATGAAGTCGTCCATCAGCATGCTGATCTGCGGTGCGGTGTCGGCGCTCTTCATGCGTGTGAGCCAGTCGATCCACAGATCGGCAGTTGGGTTCTTTAAACCGCGCTCCGCCGGCAGCGGCAGGGAAATCGCCATGCTGTTTTTATGCAGCATCGGTTGTTGCAGGGCCAGCAGTCGGGTGAGCACGGCATTGCTGACGAACTCAGGGTACGAGTCTTCCAGTGAGCGCGTGATGTCGCGCAGATTGAAATTCATCAGAAACTTGTGGTGCACGCGGCGGAACAGTTCAAAGTCCTGGGCCTGCAACGGGCGCAGGGCCTTGATGCGTTCAAACAGCACGGCGCTGCTTTCGCCCTGTGCCGCCATGTGCAGCAACGGCTTGATCTGCGCACAGAACAATTCGCTCAGGGTGAACGGGTTCACCAGCGGCTGCACATCGCTTGCCTTGAGCGTCTGGAAGATGAAGAACGGGTAGCGCCGTGCACTGGAGTCCCTTGAGCTGATCATGCCACCCAACAGGCAGTTGCCGTTGCGCGCACGATAACTGAACAGGCACACCGGCAAACGATCGAACAGCTCGCGCCAGTCTTCGCGGTGTTGCATGGCCGAGAGGGCTCCCTGCAACCACGTGTCGAACTCGCAGACTTCCTCCGCCGCACCGTGCAGGCTGACGAAATCTGCGCTGGCAGGCACTTTGCCAAAACACCCGATCACCGGCGGTCCTCCTGATGCATGCGTTGAATCCTCACTTGGCGCGTCCGTCGCCGCCGTTCAATGCGCTCAGCGCTTTGACATTGGCCAGGTCGGTGAGCTTGACGCCGCCATAGTTGCGCACGGTCAGACTGACCGGCCCGCTGGCGGTGTTCCAGCTGAAACGCTGCTGAATGCCGTCGAGGTCGTTGACCCGTGCACTGTCGTTCATGCGCAGCAGGCCCCAGCGTCCCGGATAGTCGAACACCGTAACGCGCTCGCCGCTCAGCGTCACGACATCAAGACGTGCGCCCGGGGCAGTGGTGGTGCCCGGCCACGAGAACCGACTCCAACTGGTCTTGCCGTTACGGTAGTGCTGCACCTGGCCGTCCAGGGTGAAGACGATGTCGGTGAAGTAGGCCGACGGTTCCAGCATGATCTCGAAGCCGTTGTCGCGGTCGGACAGGCTGGCAATCACTTCACCCAACGAACTGGCCTTGTCGATGCTGTTGACCATGCCCGGATTGACCAGGGGGGTGCTTTTTGCGCCGCTGCTCATGCCCAGGCCTTCGCCTCCGGCGAGGTTGCCGATTTCGTTACGTTTGAAGTTCGGCAACAAGCCCGATTGAGGGTCGACAAAGCGTTGCAGATCCTTGACCGACGCCTCGTTGCGGCTGCCGGCGGCAATCGGGTAGCGATGGGCCATGACCTGCTCCCACGGTTTGGCAATCTGCTGTGCCCAGGCCTTGGCAATTTGTTCGCCGGCTGGATCACGCAGGGTTTCCCAGGTGTACTGAATCGGCAGGCTGAACAGGCTTTGCAGCGAATTCGACAGGCCGCCCTGGCTGGTGTCGATCGTGGTCTCCACATAGTTGCGCACATTGGTGACCTCGCTCGGCTGGCCTTCCAGCGTTTCGCTGATCAGTTGTTTGCTGCTTTTGCCGACGTCCTGCGAGCGCTGGATGTTGTTGACCCGCACTTTGAGTTTACGCAGCGCGGCCAGGTAGCGGTCCATGATCGTACTGTCAGCCCCTTCGGCGTTCTGTGCGGCAAACACCCGTGATACAGGCTCGAACCGGGCGGCCAGGCTGCCGTCATTTACCGCAGGCAGTGGCGACACCAGCGTGCCCGGCGAGACGGTGGGGGAGTCGAAGATGCCGCTGACCTTGCTCCAGAAACTGTCTTCATGCTTGGTGCCCGGTTGCTGCGCCTCGTGCGACTCGGGCAGGTCCCAGCGGGTGTTGTCATTGACCGCCGACAGCAAGCGTTTGACGGGGGAGTTCTGTACGTCACTGAGCAGCGAGAGCTGTTGGGTGGCGTTGGCCATATCGGTGAAGTGACGCACGCCGACGCTGCCGACCAGGGTGTACCAGGCCTGGGTGTAATCACGTTTGTAGCGCGCCATGAACTCACGGATGAAGTTGGCCTTTTGCACCACGCTGTCACCGCCTTCGCCATCCAGCACCCAGTCGGTTTCGTTGTGCAGGTTACTCGACACCAGCTTGATCAGCTCCGGTTTGACGAATTCGTCCCAGCCCTGGCGGGTGAAAATTGCCGGCACCACTTCGCTGCCGTACAGCAGTTGGCGGCCTGGCAGCGGCACCAGGTCGCTCAAACCAATCGCCGGGAACTGGCGGCTGGATTCGAGTTGCAGGCGCAGGTATTCACGGTCGACCAGAGAGCTGGAGATCATGAACGACTTCAGGCTTTTTTGCGTTTCGCTGATCAGTTGCTCGTTACGTGCCAGCGTCGGAGCCTGGCCGTTCTTTAGCATCTGTATATAGACCGGCACGTTGTCCTCAATCACCTGGTCGCTGACCGGGTTGTCCTGGCCCAGCGTGTTTGCCCAGGCGACCGGCAACGCGGCGCCGACAAACTCGGCCTCCGGGTGCCCCGCAGGTTGCGTGAGGATCAGGTACAGCTTCAGCGTGTTGTACGACTCGATGATTGACGCTACCTGACGCTCATCCAGACGTCCCAGCATCTCTTCCGACAGTGACAGCCCGCCAGTGGTCGCCGACAGGTCCGCCGCATCACTGGCGGTGGCCGGGTTGCGCAGGGCGGCGAGGGCATTGTCACGCGCCTGCCGGGCCGAACCCTTGGCTGCGCCGGTCAGCCGTTGGCTGACATCGCTGGCACTTCGTGGAATGCTGGCAAGGGTAGGCTTCGCCCCGGCACGTGCGGCCAACTGTCGTGCGTTGCTGGCGGCAGCGCCCTTGCGTGCGCCCTTGGCAGGCTGCACCGCTGTGACACTCTGCGGGTCCATGGTTTTTGCGAAGTCATTGAACTCACGCAGATGCCGTTGCAGATTGAGCGTAATCGGCTCCAGTGCCTGGGTACGCAGTTGCTGCAAATACGCGCTCTGGGTGGCCAGATAAATATCATCGCCCCGGTACAGGCCGCCACTCAGGCGCAGCGGTACGCCGTGGTCGCGATAGCGCTCGATGGTCGTCATCTGGTTACGCAACAACTCCAGGCCCTGACCTGAGGCAAGCAACTGCTCGCGGTCCGGGGATTGCTCCAGCTCGCTCAGTTGCTGACGCATGGAGGCCAGCCACTCTCGGTTGTTCTTGAACGACAGGCCTTGCCAACCGATGAACACCACCCCGGCGAAAAGCGCCAGGCCGATCACCAGCGGGTTCAGCGCTGACTTGCGTCCCGACCGCGACTGATACAGCGACAGGTCGCGGTCAGCGAAAATCACGCGGCGGAAGGTATCGGTAATGAAGTAGCTGCGATCCCCGATTTTCCGGTTGCCGGCGTCAGCCGCCAGTGCCGGGTCGTCTTGTGGACGCAAGGCGAACGACTCGGCCAGGTCGTCTTCGAACACCGGGCTCAACTGCCGGTCGGTCTGCAGCGCACTGGTGAAATACAGGCCGCGCAGCAGTAGCGGGTTGGCCTGATGCGCGTGCGGGGCGAAGTGCTGGAGGAACTGCTCGAGTACGCCCGTCAGTTCAGCGAAGTAGTTCGGGAAATTCAGCAGCGCGCTGCTGGCATCGGCGCCGAGGGCGATCATCTGCGCATCGACGTGACGGCGAATATGCCCCTGCAGGTTGGCCAGTTTGGTGTCGAGCACGCTGCGCAAACCCTGGTTGCGAATCTCCGACAAACCAAAAGTCATGCCCAGCGGTTGCTGACGCTCGTTGAGGTCCAGGCCTTCGAAGGCCTGGCTGAAGCCGGGCAGTTGGTCGGTCTTGCTGAGCATCAAGTAGATCGGCGGGTTCACGCCCAGGCAGTCAACGTACTCTTCAATCCGCGTCACCAGTTGCGCCGCAAGCGCATCGCGCTCATCGGTGGTGGCGGCCAGCAGTTCCGGCAGGCTCACCACCAGCACCAACCCATTGACCGCCGCCTTGTTGCGCTGCTTTTTGAGCATGCGCAGGAAGTCGGCAAATTCGCTAGCCGATTGATCGTCGCGCAGATAACGCCCGGCGGTGTCGATCATTACGGCGTCGGGGCTGAAGTACCAGTCGCAGTGCTGGGTGCCGCTTTCGCTGTCATTGGCGCTGGTGGCAATGCGGGCAGACAGGCCCGAGCGACTGAGCAGCGAGGTCTTGCCCGCCGCCGACATGCCTATCACCAGGTACCACGGCAAGTCGTACAACGCCGAAGAACCACCGCCACCGGCCGCACGGTCGGTACGCAGCATGGCGATGGCGTGCTTCAGGCGTTCGCGCAGTACTTGCTGGTCGCGGAACTCGCCGGCGGAGTCGAGCGAGCGATCAACTTCGCGCTGTACCAGGTTCTCAAGGTTGTGCTCGGTGCGAATACGCCTGTATTGGCGCAACACAATAATGAGCACATAAAAAGCGCTGATCAGAATCAGTGCTTCCGGTAAATGGCTCTGCAACCGCGGTACACGCGGTGCGGCAATCCAGCATGCCAGCAGGCTCGCAACCCACAGTACGGGGATGAGGAACCAGAAACTTTTCAACAAGCGCAGTAATGTCTTCATGTCTTCCTGACCCGGTTACCTGATCTGTGCTCAGGCACTGAACAGTTGGCTGATTTGTTCTGCCAACGCAGCGACGTCCTTACCCAACAGCCAGTCCAGCGTCAGGTAAACCGCAACGCAGAGCAGGGCAATGAGCACCAGATACAGCCACACGGGAACTTCGTGACGAAGCATTTGCGAGACCTGATCGGGCAGCGCCCAGTCCGGCGATAGCGCTTTTGGTGTCTTGCGGTAACGTGCGATGTCCTGCCCGAGGGTGTTGGCCAGGTAACGCAACTGGTCTTTCTGGCCGAGACTGAATTTGCCCTCGAAACCCAGCGCCAGGCACAGGTGGTACACCTCCAGCACATCCAGGTTGGCTTTCACGTCGCTGCGCAACGACTCGATCTTTTCAAAGAACCCTTCACCGGCCAGGTGTACGCCGAAGTAGCGGAACTGCAACGGCTGTAACTCGAAATGATTGCGCAGGGCGTTTTCGCCCGAGCGCAGCACGCTTTCGTCGAGGAATGCGCACAGGGCGTACTGGGTGTCCTTGACTTCGTCGACGCTGTAATCGGCGCTGCGTGCATCGTGCTCCAGCGTTTTGAAGAAGCTGTCGACACTGGCTTCAAAGGCATCCACCGATGTGACCTGCCGGCCACGGCGCACGATCAGCGCCATGCTGATGAAGTCCTGAACCAGGTCTTTGAGGGTAGGCTTTTCATGCGCCGCGGCTACGGCGCCTTGCATCACGGCTTCAGTCATTTGAGTACCGCCATCAGTTCAAGCTTGAGATTGGTAAAAGCGCTGGGCGCATAGAAGGAGATGGCTTGGGCGCTCATCATTCGCTCGTACACCCGGCCATGCGGCTCGATGGAGAAATAGTGGTTGTCCAGACGCACCGGAATGGCGTTGGGCAAACGAGTCGAATGGTTCAACGTGACGCCGGGCATGGCGCTGTTGACCACCACTTCGATGTCTTCCGGCGAGCCCACCTTGATGGCGCGCGGCACCAGTTCCAGCAGGCTGGAACCTGGCATGTCGGCATGCACCGAAAGATAGAAGTCGGCCTCGGTCAAGCGAGCGTCGAGCAACTGGCCCTGCCAATAAGACGGCTTGGTCTGTGTCAGGTTGATGACAATGCACTGGTTGGGGATCACGTTGTCGAGCAGCACCCGGATCATCTCGTCGAGTTTGACCAGCGAGGCCGCCGGGTCATGGTGGTCGTACTCGGGAATGTCGTTGAGCTGGGTGTCGAGGGAAAACGTCAGCAAGCCGCCGGCAAGCTCCGCGAGGAACAGATACAGGCGCTCCGGGTGCAGGCGCGGGTGGGCCAGCAAGTGCGCGAGGTTGGGGTAGGCACGGTTGACCGTGTTCAGCAGCCAGAACAGTGTTACGTCGCTGGAACCGAACTCGGCAATCTGGTCGGCGCGTTCACGACGACGACCGGAAAGCGCCTTGCTCTTGGAATGCAACGCACCGAGCAGGCGCTTGCCCAGGCCCACCAGGGTTTCATGGGTGCCGACGTGCAGCGTCGGGTGCACAAAGTGCGCATCCAGGTTGAACCCGCCGATGTTATTACGCGACAGCCGCGCAATCGGGCAATAGCTGTAGCCGTCGAGGTTGTCGCCGTCGATCAGCATCACCACGTTCAGGCGCAGACTGGTGATTTCGTTTTCCAGGTCGCCTTCGTTAAGGTCGGGCAAGGTATCGAACTGCTTGCGAAAGCGTCGCGCGCTTTTTTGTTCCTGGCCGTCTTCCACGTAATTGAGGCCAAACGGCTCCGGCAACTTGAGCGCCGCGTACACCTTGAGGTCATTGCCCTTGAGCAAGTCCTTCAAGTCGCGGGCGGCCGGCAGCGGGTCGTGCTGGGGCGCGTCATACAGGCTACCGTCGGGAAACACCAGCTTGAGCCGAATCAGACGCAGAGTGCCGGTGGCCAGGGCCTCCTCGTCAATCTTCAAGGTTTGCACGCCCCAGTGGAAGGGTGTGCTGCGCAGGGTCGACTCGCTCAACTGATGTTGATGAAACTCATCCTGATACTGGAAATGCTGCGGCAAAAGGAACATGCCTTCTGACCACATCACACGGCTTTGCTTACTCATTTAGCGCCTTCCAATAAAGAATTCGTTTGCGCATCGGCGGCCTTTTTCACGGCACCGTTGGCCATGTCCATTGATTGCTTCTGCGCCATGTCGCTGATCGGCTGGGGGATTGCCGGGGCCTTGGCGGTGTCCGTCGACGGTGCGGCGGTTTTCGGTGTGTTCAGCACATCAACGCCACCCACCGCCTGCACTGTGTAGAAGTCGGCCAGCACGCGCACGCCGTCGGAGGAGAACCAGATGCCATCCTTGCGCAGCGAGTTGGCATCAAAGGCGATCTTCCATTGGCTGTCTTCATCGCTGCGAAAGAACCCGGCAACGCCCACGTAGCGAGTGGCCTTGTTCAGCGGCCACGTGTCGGTCTGGCCCATGCCGGGGAGCAGGACAATCTCGCGCTCATCGATCAGCGTGTTGCCCAGCGCCTGCTTGGGCGTGGCGGACAAATCGTCGGCGGACACCGCCGCAAAGCGCTCCAGCGCGCTCAACTGATACACATGCAGCACCACCGACAACGGCTTGCCGTCGGCGTCCAGATTGAGCTGGTTACCGGCGTAGGTATTGAGAATCACCTTTTCGTTGTCGCCGTAAAACATGTCGCCCATCCAGGTATCGTCGGCGCGCTTGCCGATGCGCTCGGTGACGCCGCATCCGCTGAGCATCGCGGTCATTACCAGGGCTGCCACGCAGGTCGCATAAGCCGATATTCGTGTCTTGTCCATAACTGCTATCCGTAGTGGTCGATCAGGCCAGGCTGTAGGTGAAATCACCGTCGCTGCCCAGGCCGATGGTCAGGCTTTCAATCGGTTTGTCCTGTGCCATCCGCTCCAGAACGCGCTGCGCCAATTCGGGCATCAGCGTTTTGGAGAGGATGTTGTCGATGTTGCGAGCACCGCTGTCCACCTCGGTGCAGCGCGCGGCAATGGCCTTGACCAGCGCTTCGTCGTAACTGAGCAGCGCGTGGTGATTGCGCTCGAAACGCTTGCGGATATGCGCCAGTTTCAGTGCGACGATGCGCTCCAGAATCGCGTCCTTGACCGGGTAGTACGGCACCACGGTCAGGCGGCCGAGGAAGGCCGGCTTGAATACCTGGTTCAGCTCGTCACGCAGGCCTTCGACCAGTTGTTCCGGGGTCGGCTGCTCGTCTGTGTTCAGGCACCACTGCATGATGCGGTCGGTGCCGGTGTTGGAGGTGAGCAGGATCACCGTGTTGCGAAAGTTGATCTCGCGGCCTTCGCCGTCATCCAGCACGCCCTTGTCGAAGACCTGGAAGAACAGCTCCAGCACGTCCGGGTGCGCTTTTTCCACTTCGTCCAGCAGTACGACGCTGTAAGGCTTGCGCCGCACCGCTTCGGTCAGCACGCCGCCTTCGCCATAACCGACATAACCCGGCGGCGAGCCTTTGAGGCTGGAAACCGTGTGGGCTTCCTGGTACTCGGACATGTTGATGGTGATCACGTTGCGCTCGCCGCCGTACAAGGTGTCGGCCAATGCCAGGGCAGTTTCGGTCTTGCCGACGCCGCTCGGGCCGAGTAGCAGGAACACGCCGATGGGCTTGTTCGGGTCTTCCATGCGCGCACGGGAGATCTTGATGCGTTTGCCGATCTCGATCAGTGCGTGATCCTGGCCCAGCACCCGCTCGCCCAGCAGTGCCGGCAGGCGTTGCACGGTGTCGATCTCGTCGCGCAGCATCTTGCCCAGCGGGATGCCGGTCCAGCCGGAAATCACTTCGCCAATGGTGCCGCCGTCGACCAGCGCGTGTACCAGCGGCTGCTCGCCCTGCACGCTGGCAAGTTCGGCGCGCACCGTCGCGATCTCGGCGGCATCCGGTGCGCCGCTTTTGGGGGCGCTCAATGCGCCGAGTTTTTCCACCAGTTCCAGCTCGCGCTTCCACTGCAGCTCCAAGGCTTCACGCGTGGTCTGCTCGGCCTGCAGTTGCTCGGTCAGGGCGCTCAAGCGGCGCGCATGGTCGCTGCCTTTGGCAGCTTCCTGCTCCAGCACGGTTATTTCGGCCTGGAGGTTGTCGATCTGGCGTTTGCAGTCTTCCAGCGGCCCGGGTTGCGACGACTGGCCCAGAGCGACACGGGCGCAGGCGGTGTCGAGCACGCTGACGGCCTTGTCCGGCAATTGGCGACCGGTGATGTAGCGGTTGGACAGACGCACAGCTTGCACCAGCGCCTCGTCCATCACGGTGACTTTATGGTGCTCCTGCATTTTGGCGAGCAGGCCACGCAGCATGTGGATGGCCTTGTCCTCGTCGGGCTCTTCCACTTTGACCACCTGGAAGCGGCGGGCGAGGGCGGCGTCTTTTTCGAAGTATTTTTTGTATTCGGCCCAGGTGGTGGCGGCAATGGTGCGCAACTCGCCACGCGCCAGTGCCGGCTTGAGCAGGTTGGCGGCATCGTTCTGCCCGGCCTGGCCACCGGAGCCGATCAGCGTATGGGCTTCATCGATAAACAGGATGATCGGGTGCAGGCTGCGCTTGGTTTCTTCGATGACTGACTTGAGGCGGTTTTCGAACTCGCCTTTCACGCCCGCACCGGCTTGCAGCAAGCCCAGGTCGAGGGTGTGCAGGGCCACGTCCTTGAGGACGTTTGGCACATCGCCCTGCACGATACGCAAGGCCAGGCCTTCGACCACGGCGGTTTTCCCCACGCCGGCCTCGCCTGTCAGGATCGGGTTGTTCTGGCGTCGACGGGTCAGGATGTCGACCATCTGGCGCACTTCGAACTCGCGACCGAGCACCGGGTCAATGCGGCCGTCGCGCGCACTTTGGGTGAGGTTGATGGTGTATTGGTCCAGCGCCGGGGTCTTGCCGTTGCCCTTCACCGGGCTGCCATCGCCGTTGCTTGCGCCGGCCAGGGGTTTGGCGAGCCTGGACTCGACACTGCTTTCAACCAGCGCATTGAAATGCAGGCGCAGGTCATCGGCGTTGATTTTTTCCAGCTCGGGCGCAGAACCGATGACCACCCGGCGCAGCTCGGCATCATCGAGCAGCGCCTGCAACAGGTAGCCGGTGCGAATCTGCGCCTGGCCGAATTCGATGGATGCCAGCACCCAGGCCTGTTCGATCATCCGCGTGATATGCGGCGACAGCGCAGGGGTGCGGGTGTTGCCTTTTTTGAACGTGCCCAGGGCCGTCATCAACTGCGCTTGCAGGCGATCCGGCACCACATCGTAGTGGCGCAGGATGGCCGGCAGGTCGTTGTCGCTGGTATCGAGCAATTGCAGCAGCAAGTGCTCGACTTCGACGTCGTAATGGTTTTCCGAGAGACACAGGGCGGCGGCGCCTTCGGTGGCGGCGCGGCTGTTGTCGTTCAACTTGGCAAACAGGGACTTCAGGTTCACAGGCAGACCCCATCAAAAGGAATGTGAAAGAGGGCGCAACGGGAGGGTTCCACGTCGACGCCGGGGCGTTTGAGCCAGCCAAGCCGGCCCAGGGAAACGTTGCCTTTACGGCCAAGACTGGCAACCGGTACCGCTTCGCGCTTGAGCGTGGGGGCCAGTTGAAAGTCCAGCTCGGCGCCGACGTAAAAGCGCACCAGCTCGACCAGCTTCTGGTAATCCACCTTGCCTGGCTGGAAGCGCTGGTAGTCGGTCAGCTCCAAAGGGCCGAGTTCGATGCGTACGCACGACTGGTAGTCCCAGACCCGGTTGCCGGCCACGGCGCTTTGCCCGAGCATGGCGTTCTTGCGGCCCAGTTGCGTGCACTGGCTGGCGTCCAGGCGCAGCCAGCGGCCGGCAAAGGACTTGACCTTGAACGGCAGCGAAAAGTAGAAGCTCAACATCACTTGCAGGTTCAGCGCGTTGCGCGGCTTTTGCGCGAACATGCCCGAGAAGTAGCTGAACAGTTCGCGGTGCAGCGGCGACTCACCCTTGTCGAACTTCTGCTTCTGCGCCTGCGGCCCGAAGCCCACCAGGTTGAGCAGGTAGCGATCAAACCCGGACGTGCCGTTGCGCTCGTATTCGATATAAAACTTGTACTTCTGCCAGGCTTCGTAAAACAGCGTGGTCATGCGGTGCGAAAAAATATCCAGGAACGCATGCGCCGCGTCGTCGCGGTACTGGATGTGGCGTTCCATCAACAGTTCGGTGTATGGACGCGGCAGCACCCCGGACGGCCCCACCAGACCCATGAACGTCACCTGCACTTCGGTCAGCGGCAGGCCTGCCGCCGACACATTGCGCGCGTGCTCAAAGCGCAGGTCGCTGACTTCACTGGCGGGGAAGTTGAGCGACAGCTGCGAGCGAAAGCGCAACGGGTCTTCGTGCGGCCGCGTTTGCAGGTCCATACGCCCGGTTTTGCTGTAATGCAGGCGCAGCAGACGCACCAATTGAAAGAACTCGAATCGGTGCGGCTCGGCCCTGGCCTGGTCGATCAGACCAGGGGTTGATCGCCGGTTCGCGGGGGCCATTGGACCACTCTCTTTTCGCGCTGCAGGGTGCGAAGGGTTAGTTGGGTAAAGCTGTTCATCGTGCAGTACTGACCGAAGAAATGGTCGAGCACCATGCCGAACAAAAACACACCACTGCCGGTGTATTGGCTTTCGTCGAATTTAAGGGTGATGCCAACGCCGCGTACGAAGTTGGGGCGCGGGTGACCGATACGCGCCACCACCGGCTCGCTGGTGATCGAGACGATGCCGTTGATCTGTTTGCGGATCGCCGACAGATTGCGGTAGTTGTAGAGCGAGAGCAGCTCCAGCAGCACTTCGCGGCCGTTGGAAACCAGCGACATGTGGTTGAGCGAGAGGTGCGAGATCAAGCGCCAGATCACCCCGTTGCCCAAGGGCACACGAACAGTGGCGGTGGGCTTGCGCAGGCAGCGGATGTCTTTGATCACCGAGTTGGCCGGGATATTGAAATCCCCGCGCTCACCACCAAACGGCAGCATCAACGGCAGGTCGCGGTTGCTGCAGGTGAGGCGGATGCTCAGGGTGTCGTTGTTTGAATCAATCATCTCCAGGTTGCGGTCCACCACCCGGATAAACATGTTCGAGCCGTCGCGTTGCTGGGTTTGCACGGCACGACGGCGCGCAATCCAGAAGCTGCTGCCGGGGCCTTGATCGCCACGCGGTTCAAAGAACGGGTGGCAGGTGCCGACCTGATCGGTGCCGCCGACTTTTTTCACGCGGCGTACGCGGTCAATCGACACCACTTCCGACGCGCTTTGCAGGCGCACATCCGGCGTCACGGCGTACTCATGCTGGGCATGGGTCAACTTGATCGGCTCGGCCTGCTGGCGGAACAGGTTGATGATCGGCGTGCAGTTGAGCTTGAAGTTGTTGCGGCCGATATTTTGCGTCAGACGGACCAGGCGGTCAGTGAGGTCGTAATCGGAAAAGTAGAAATTGATCTCGACGTTCTCGACTTCCTTGCCCGCCAGAATGCGCGCAAAACCCGAGAGGTCGAAGAACATGAATTTGTCGGGGAAGGTGAAGTATTCGTGGAGCAAGCGGTAGCCCAGGAACGAGCGCTCGGAGTAGTCCACCAGGCCTTCATCCAACTGATAGCCGACTGCTTTCAGTGCGCCTGGGGGCAGGGCCACTTCGCGAGTGCGCTCTTCGTCCTTGAACGACAGCGTGGCCTTGGCCAGGTTGTTGAACAGCAACTCGTACAGCTGCAGCATCAGCGTGCTTTCACCGTCGAGGAAGAACCGCAGGCTGTCCAGTTCCATCTTGCCGAACGGCACGTCCGAGGTGGCCACCAGGCCAATGCGCAGGCGCGCGACCAGGTCGGCGCTGTGGCCGTTGAACGCCGAGCGTTCCATCTCGATGAACGAGGCTTCCTGCACCGCCACGGGCCACAGTTCGACCGGGTAGCAGGTGCGGAACTTGCACACCACGCCGTCGATGGGGTTGGCATGCAGCTCGGTGTGGCGGGCCACACGGTAGGACTCTGTGACCTTCTCCTGCTTGCCGAGGTTGAACTCCACAATCGACATCGACGGCGTGGGTCGCAGGTAGTGGGGGTACAGCACTTCCAGAAAGGCTTCGACGATTTCGGGAAACTCGTCGTCGAGTTTTTTGTGCACGCGCGCCGACAGGAACGAGAACGCCTCGATCAACCGTTCGGTATGCGGGTCTTCGCAGTTATCGCCCTCGATGAGCAACCGCGAAGCGATCTTCGGATACTGGCTCGCGAACTCCTGGCCCAAAAAGCGCAGGTGCGAGAGTTCCTTTTCGTAATAGGGCAGCAGATCGTCGAGCATCAGTTGAGATTCTGCACTTTGTATTCCTGGGTGTTGACTTGCAGCACCGCATCGAAGGAGACCTGGCGCGAAATGTCCTGCAGACGCAAAACTGCATCCACACGAAACGTCAGCATGCGTTGGCCGGTTTGTTGTGCGAGCAGTTGTACTTTCACGCTGCGAAAGCGTCGGTCACCGACCGTGATGGCTTTTTCCAACTGACGTTGAATCAGCAACCGATCCTGTGGATCGAGCACGCTTCTGCTGGTGAAATCGGGCATGCCGTAGTCGAGGATGGTGCCGCTCAGATTGGCGAAACCGTCCAGGTCGCCTGCGACCAGGGACTGGCGAGTGTTCACCAGCACCTCCAGGTCGCGCACGATGCTGGCCTTGTAATCGGCCAGCGAACACAGGCGTTGCGAGGCTGCTTCAACGGATTGATGCGGACGATCGTCCAGCAATCGATCCAGCAACGAAGGCAACAACCTGTGCTGACTACTCATGACGGCCTCCCTGGCTGAGTGTGATTAACCGCGCGTCGAAGCTGGCAGTTCTGCGACCAGGCGCAGCGATGCAGTCAGTTCGTCCAATTGGTAGTGCGGACGCAGGTACGTCACGGCCTTGTAGACCCCCGGCTTGCCCGGTACTTCAAACACTTCGGCACGGGCTTCGCGCAGCGGGAACTTGGCCTTGGCTTCCTGGCCTGCGGTGTCATCGAGCAGCACATAGCTGGACAGCCATTTGTTGAGGAACAGCTCGACGTCTTTGCGCGAGGCGAAGCTACCGATCTTGTCGCGCATGATCGCCTTCATGTAGTGAGCGATACGCGAGGTGGCGAAGATGTACTGCAACTGCGCCGACAGACGTGCGTTGGCGTTGGCAATGTCGGTGTTGTAATGCTTCTGCTTCTGCGCCGACTGGGTGCCGAAGAACGCGGCGTAGTCGGTGCCTTTGCAGTGCACCAGGGGGATGAAACCCAGGTCCGACAGCTCTTTTTCACGGCGGTCGGTGATTGCGATTTCAGTCGGGCATTTGAGCGCGATTTCGCCATCGTCGGTGCTGAAGGTGTGGGTGGGCAGACCTTCAACCAGGCCACCGCCTTCCACGCCGCGAATCGCCACGCACCAGCCGTAGCGCGAGAACGCGTCGGTGACACGAGTGCCCAGCGCGTAGGCCGCGTTCATCCACAGGTATTTGTTGTGGTCGCGACCATCGACGCTTTCGACGAAGTTGAATTCTTCCACCGGCGTGGTATCCGGGCCGTACGGCAGGCGACCGAGCACGTGAGGCAGGGTCAGGCCAACGTAACGCGAATCTTCGGAGGCGCGGAACGACTTCCACTTGGCGTATTCGACGGTGTCGAAGATCTTCGCCAGGTCACGCGGGCCGGACATGTCGGTGAAGGAGTCCCAACCGAACAGCTCAGGCGACGCCGCCGAGATGAACGGGGCGTGTGCGGCGGCGGCAACGTGGGAGATCTCTTCGAGCAGGTACATGTCTTCCGGGCTGCGGTTGAACTCGTAGTCGCCCAGCAGCATGCCGAACGGCGCGCCGCCGAAGGTGCCGTATTCTTCTTCGTAGATCTTCTTGAACAGCGCGCTCTGGTCGAATTCGGACGAGGCCTTGAGGTCGCGCACCAGGTCTTTTTTCGAGGCGTTGAGCAACTGGATTTTCAGCGTGGTGCTGGTCTCGGTCTGGTCAACCTGGTATTTCAGGCCGCGCCACGAAGCTTCCAGAGCCTGGAATTCGCGGGCGTGCATGATTTCATTCATTTGCTCGGAGAGCATCGCGTCGATTTCCGCAATGCGCGCGTCGAGCACGGCGATCAGGTCCTTGCTTGGCGTCATTTCGCCTTCCAGGACCTGCCCGACCAGTTCACCGATCAGGTCACGGGTGCGGGTGCGCTCGGTTTCGGAGCGTGCCACGCGGCTTTCGGAAATGATGCTGTCCAGAAGAGACGACTGCGGAGCGAAGTTTTCCACTTCCACCAGTTCGTTGTCCTGCTGAGTCACGGGTTGCTTGTCGGTCATCATCAGGCTCCTGCTTACGCTTTAGGGTCGGTGGAGGGAACGGCGCCTTCGCGGCCAAATTCCTTGCCCAGGGTTTTCAGCTTCTCGGTGTTCTGCAGCACGTCCATCAGCAGTTCTTCGAGTTTGTCGTTGCCGCCCATTTTGTTGCGCAGGTCAGCCAGCTTGTTACGCACTTCCAGCAGTTTGCGCAGCGGCTCCACCTGGCGAACCACGTTCTGTGGCTCGAAATCTTCCAGGGTGTTGAAGTTCAGCTCCACGCCCAATTGGGTGCCGTTTTTGACCAGCGTGTTGTCGACGCGATAGGTCAGGCGCGGCTTGATGCCTTTGAGCACACCGTTGAAGTTGTCGCGGTCGATGAAGATGAACTTGCGATCCTTGAGCTTGGGCAAAGGCTCAAGCGGATTGCCGGAGAAATCGCCCAGCACGCCGACGACAAAGGGCAGCTCTTTCTTTTCCTGCGCGTCGCCAATGTCCACGTCGTAGGTGATGTGGACTCGGGGCGCACGAACGCGGTCGAGTTTATGCTGGGTACTTTCCTTCTTCGCCATCGTGATCTCCTGTGCGAGCAACTCGCTGAAAGTTATTTTCGCCTCGGCGATTATTGGCCGAGAGCGTTACAGTCCATCGACCGTCAGCAGCAGGCGCTGACGGATCTCATCATCCATTTCCAAAATATTTTCGCGTCCCACCAGCTCTTCGAAGGTGGTGTTGCCGGCAATCTGTGTGCTATTGCGGATAACGGTGTCGTCCGGCAGCGCAGAACGCACCGGCGAACTGATGATGCAGAACGGCAGCTCGCCAAAATCCTTCAAGCGCTCGAAGCTCAGCGGAAACCGCAAACCGCCCATCAAGCGGCTCAAGCCGGGCGATTTGCTCAGGCAATAGAACAGCACCAGGTAATGCACCACGTAGCGGTACAGCTCGGCGTTACTGCGATTGGGGTCTTTGATGATCTGGCGAAAGTGCGCAAGGTCGAACGAACTGAAACCCACCACCCAGCGCACGGGGCTGGTGATGCGGATGGTCTGCCCGCTGTCCGACAGGACCTTGTCGTACTCCAGCGCAAACAATTGAGGTGTGGTGCTGATGAGATTGAGCGGGACTTCCAGCTCATTGACCAGTTGAAAGGGCGCCGCCGAACCAATGCGGTCGTACAGCGCCTTGAGCTCTTTGAAGTGATGCTGCGTTTCGCGCCCGCTGCTGCGCTGGGCGCCTTGCAGGTATTCGCCGAAAAAGGTTTGCGGGCGAATCAATAAAGCCAGCGTCGACAGATAGTCGGACGCCTGGGATTTGAGCACGTCAGAAATCGCCCGGGTCTGGCTGCGCAGCTTTATCAGTGCTTCAACATCAAAGGTCTGAGTCATCAGTACATCGTCCTTGAACTCATCTCTGCATCCCGTCGTGATCGTCGGGGAGGACATGAGTTACGAAATTCTCGACTGCAAGCCGGTTCACGTCGTGCCGTTGGCGAACCGCGGCGCCATTCTAGGCGCGCCTGACAGTCTACGATAACGAAGATGCTGGCGCGTTGATATTCATAAGCCATCATTTGTGCGTTATGGCAACCGCTCACCCGGTTTAGTTCCATGAGCAGGTATATTTTCTTGTTTCTGCTATAAGTAGCAATAATGGCTTTGAGCCACTTTTTTCGGAGTGTAGGTCTTAAGAAACTGTAAAACCCCGGAAATCAAGGGGAGGATTCCGATTTCTGTAGGGTTATTCTTTTCAAATGAAGTAGAAAAATGCGAAGACAGTCGTGTTTTTCTGATTTCGAATGACAGCCGGATGGGTGAGGAGCTGTGAGCATTGGCAGTGGATGATGGCACCCCCGCCATGCGGACGGGGGGGGCTAAGGCTTTATCGCTGCTTAGAAGCGCATACCCTTGAACGGATTCCAGCCCTGTTCGCCCTTCACCTCTTTGAGGTAGTACGCGTAGTTAGTGAGGATCGCGTACAGGAACGAAAATCCGAAGCCGATGCCGTTGTCGAGCGCACGTGGGAACTCCATGCCCAGTATGGCCAGGACGATCGATATCAACGCATAGACGGCAAACATGATGCCGATCAACGCCAGGTTTTTCTTCCACAGGCCCAGCACGAACAGATAGATAGGGCCAAAGAAGAAGGCAATGACATTTGCGTTGATCAGAACCTTTTTGCCGAAGGTCGGCAACGCCTTGAGGGCAGGCTTATAGCGCGGGTCGTTCGGTGCGCCATAGGTGTCAAAAAAATCGAAGCGCTCTTGCCATTTAGGTTTGTGTGTACTCGGTACTTGCAGCTGTTCCGTAGTGCTCATCATTGCGTCCTTGTGTATTAGTGATGTGTGCTTCTTCAGAAAATCCTGCTCAGCGTTTTAAACAATGTGGACGAGGCTGGCTCGGTATCAGCCGTCAATGCGCTCGCCTGTTGATGCGGCTGAGCGCTCAAAACCTGTGCTCGTCCAAATGAAGACTGGATATTAGGCAGATGATGGCACTTATCTGAAGTGAGCTGCGTTATTTCTCGTATTTTGGCTCTTCACCCATCGATTCCTTGAGTCGTTGCAGCGTCAGCGACACGCCACCGGTTAACTCAATGCGAAATTCACCGAAGGCGCGCTCCAGGTCCGAATACTGTTGCAGGCCCGCCTCGGTGAAGAGATACCAACCGGGAATATCCCGCCACGCCATAGGTGCGTGGACGTGACCCTGCTCGGCCTGCGTCATCAGTGAAGCAAGTGCCTGGCGCATAGTTGCGGCGGCGGGGACGGTGGCCACCAGAGTGTCTATCTCGGCGCGAAGGCTGAGGGATTTTTCTTTCAGGGTTTTGGGGGTCATGGGGTTTCCCTTTGGGACGGGCAACCAACACAACTCTCGTAGAGTACAGAGCGCAGGGCGGCCAACTCATTGTTTTCGGCAATTAATGGTTGCCCGTTGCGATACAGGACGATGTCATTGATTGACCCCATTCCGCCATAAAGCGCAACGATTCTGGACAGCGTGTAGGCGGTATCATGCGGCAGCTTCGCCCGAAACGCATCAACGCTGGCAGCCCAGTCTTCTCTGCCGCCGAGGCTTAGCAGCTGTGAGAGGCGTGCCATGAGTGTCGTGATTTCGGCGAGGTTTGCCATTGCAGTCGACTCCGTTCGATAACTCGATGGTTTTACCATAGGGGCACCGTCCTCAGGAGCCTTTTCCGCCCCAAACTTCAATCCGGCAGCTGTATCTTCAACCCGCGCACAGATTGGCTAGCGTTCATAAGCGATGGTTATGGGTAGATCGCCCTGACGATGGGCTTTGGTCTATCTCAATAATAAAAAAGATCTATTCTGAATTACTTGTCAAACGATTTTATCGAGATTTTTCCACTAGCCGGATCGACGGCATAGCTAACTCCGTTCCAGTTTGCAGCAATGAGTTCTCCGCTGGGATCGATGAATATGTCTATATAGGGCTTGTCCATCTGCGTGCCATGTGGGCTTTCCTCAATTTGCCAAAGGATCTCGCCATGATCTAGAACGCCGAAAATATTTCTGTTAAATATGATCCTTGCTGGAGGCTCAACTTTTACGATTACCAAGCCGTTGTAGGTAAGTCCCTCAACTGCTGTGTAGGGGAGCTTAACTATTGCGCCGCCTACAGTGAGTGTTCCGTTCACTAGAGTGTATTTTTTAGTCATTGACCTGATCTTACTGAGTTATTAAATGCGCAGGTTGGCAACCGTTCCAGGAGTTCATACTGAGTAATAATTCTCTGCTCCTACTTCACCCACAAGCATCCGAAAGTGATGGCGTGGCTGGAGAAGCACAAACGTTTCCAAATGCATTTCACGCCGACCTCTAGTTTGTGGATGAACAGGGTTTAGCGCTTTTTTCGAGATATCACGGTTTATTTGCATCAGGGCAGTTACAGTTCGGTGCGTGAACTGGAAACTGCAATCACCGTATTCCTTGCCCTGCGACATGCGCAATCTGTGCGATACATCTGAAATGCAAAAGGTGAGTAAATGTTGAGCAAGATTCAGCGCGCTCGCGAGGCAATGGACTCACAACCTTCTTTACCATTCTCTCCTTAGAAGGGGTAGCGTATCTATCTTCCGTCTGAGCGAAAGCAAACCTCTTGGTCTCCGATCATCTTGCAAGGCCAGTTATCATTTATATAGCGAGTGGGTTTAAAACATGCTCTTTCATCGTTTACCCAAAATAGCTGCCATGCCGAACCAGAGATTAGAAGCTTCGGGCAGGGTGAGTAATTCCGAAGCAGCAACACCGACGTCGTGATAATCATGATGGTAGGTACGGCATACACTACTGTCTTGATGGACAGATAAATCATTAGGGATTGAAAACGGTATAAAAAAGAATTTTTCGGGGGATCAAATTTTTTTCCGGTCCACACACAAATTGAGGCACCTACAACGGAGATCAGCGCGGCTGGTGGGGCCATCAGTAAACAGAATGCCAAATAAGGTGTCTCTACAATGGGTGCACCCCGATAAATGCGTCCATAGATGGGTATCACGTGCTCCCAGATCCAATACAGCGAAAATACGCCAATGACAGACATAAATAAAACAATAAGGGCCGCGATAAGTCTGAGCGTCATCGATGATAAGGGCTGTGCAACGGCGCTTGAATTTTTCATCTGCTGGCCTAAAACTTAGGGATACTCCGATTAACTTTCCACGGAACGGCTACAAGTCGCCATTTGCTCGGTGCGTAGCGCTATTTTCTAAACTATTTTCCGTCTGGGCGAAAGCAGACCTCCTGATCTCCGATTATCTTACAAGGCCAGTTGTCGTTAATATAGCGAGTAGGCTTAAAACATGCCCTTTCGTCTTTTACCCAAAATAGCTGCCAGGCCGAGCCTGAGATGAGAAGTTTCGGGCAAGGTGAGTAATCCCGGAGCAACAATATTGCTGTCGTGATGATCATCATGGCTGGAACGGCATAAATTATTGTTTTAATAGAGGTGGAGAACATCAGGTTTTGAAAGCGAAATAAAAATGAATGGTTGGGTGGGTCAAATTTCTTTCCCGTCCAGGCACAGACTGAAGCCGCAATTACAAAAACCAGTACAGCCGGAGGGGCCATTAACAAACAGAATGCCAGGTAGGGTGTTTCAACGATCGGCGCGCCTCGGTAAATTCGGCCATAGATCGGTACAATATGCGCCCAGAGCCAATACAGTGAAAAGAGGCCAACAGCAAACATTAAAAAACCAAAGGCTGCTGCGCCGAATCGAAAGCCTAGCGATGACATAAAGTGCGTGGTCGTATTTGAATTGTTTTTCATGTTGGGCCTAAAACTTGGGAAGCTTGAAATCAGAGAGATTGGGCAACCTAGGGCTTTTTGGCCAATTGGGCAGCGGAAGATCACCGGGCTGAATTTTTCGCAAGATCCAGGATTTGGTTTCGTCGTATGCTTGATCAAGAATGCCCTGTACGACGTGAGCCGCTATATTTTCGGTGTATCGCTGCAGGTCCTTTGTACTAATTTTTGTTATCCGCTCATGCAAGAGCTGTATGTTATCCACGGCATAACGCATGCCGGCTTTCACGCTGTTTTTTATATCATATTTATTATCTAAAATATTCAGCCCGATGGCGACTGCGAATACAATTATTGCTCCGGCTATAACGGGAGCCGCGGCCGCTGTTAGGAGAGCCCCTGCCGCCATTGCAGCAGCATAGCCAACCGCAGAGGCGATACCCGCCTTTATCAGCTCAACACCTACACCTGCAAACAGATCCGACATCACTGCTTCGTCGTTGAATATCCATTCCAAAACTTCGATACCGACTGCTACATAACACGAGAGCTTGAACCCGGCTACCGAGGAACCCCGAATACCATACTTACCTATTCCCACTTCAACCAATTCGGCGTTACGAATCCCATAACGGGTTCCGTTTAGACGACGCCGCAAGCCTGGATAACCGGTCAAAATTACGAATTGCTTGCCGTTTTTAACAGAAATCCGGATTTTGGTTCCAAGCCCTCCGATATCGCGAAGTAATCGGGTGATGTTGTAAGCATCGTAAGCGCCAAGGGCTGTTGATGTTGCCCACGTCGTGTTGACTGCGGTGTGTATCGTCGCATTGTAGATAGATTGTGTGCCGCCCCAGAGGCCGTCGAGCATGCCCGGCTGGGTTCTGGCACAAATAAGCGGAGGCTGCGTGCCAGCACCGAACGACGTATTGTGTTCGGCTATCAGGGCGTATGAGTGCTCCATGCTCAAAACGACCATTTCCTGCTGGTTGTTGTCCATGTCTCGATCAAGTTTGTTGAGCTGGGTATCGCTCAAGCTCATGATGTACTCCCTGTCTCTGATGCTGCTCGCTCTGCGCTGCAGCACATGCGCGGGCAAGAGTGCACTGAGAGCAAAATAAAATCAAACAGGCATATTGCCATCGCGGCGGGGTCCGCTCTCGCTTGACAAGGTAGCTACAAAGGGTTTTTCATCGTCCATTTAAGCTCTAATTTTGCAGGATGCAGTCAATGATTTCCGACCTCCTCGAACAGATCAACGTCCAGAATAGCAGGCTCATCACGTTCGACTCGCCATTGCCCCCTGAGCAGGAGTTGGTGCTGGAGAGCTTCAGTGGTGAGGAGGGATTGTCGACGCTGTTTGAGTACGAGCTTCAGCTATTGTCCAGCGATGCGACAATCGAGCTTAAAAAGCTCATAGGTAAGAAAGTTTCAATCGGTATTACTTTGGCCGACGGCAGTACTAAAGTGATCAGTGGGCATTGCTCTCACTTTAACCACGTTGGTGCCAATGCTGGCGTTGCAAATTATGTGGCTATCGTTGTTCCTTGGCTGTGGATCTTAAGCCGTCGTCGTGATTCTCGTATATTTCATGATAAGACCGTCGAAGAGATTATAAAGGAAGTATTTGCATATTATCTTAGTCTTGCGAGTTACGAGTTCAGGTTAAGTCGTCCGCTAAAGCCGATTAGTTACTGCACGCAATATCAAGAGTCCGATCTTAATTTTGTATTAAGGCTCCTACAGCAGGAAGGTCTGTTTTTCAACTTTGAACACAGCAGAGACGGCCATCGTATGGTGATCTTTGATGACAGCCTTGACGCGGCCCCGCTGCCAAATCAGCCGACTATACGTTTTCACACCGCTTCGGTGACAGAGGAGTCCGACTCCATTACGGAATGGTCCTCCCAACGCACCTTTCACTCCACCCGGCTTTCATTAAAGTCGTTTGATTACAAACAGCCAAATTTTCCCAACCAGGTGCAGCTCGAAACTGTATCGAAACAAGGAGACGTTGGGCAGTACGAGGTCTTCGAGTACGAAGGTCTATACGGCTACTCTGACCCCAAACATGGTGAGCAGATTGCTCGTAATCGGCTGGAAGCTATGGAGGTTCAGGGCAAAACGTTTCAAGGTAAAAGTAATTGTCGCGCCATGCAGCCCGGCTACTATTTTGAGTTGATTCAACACTACGATCACGACAGCGGTGCGCTTGAGGATCGACAGTTTCTTCTCTTGAGCGTTAAGCAATTCGGACGTAATAACTATTCTGGATCGGACAAAGCATTTTACCAGAATCAATTTATTTGCATTCGACGCAAGATTCCTTTCAAACCACCGATGAGCACCCCTCGTGCGGTTATCAGTGGCCCGCAAACCGCCATCGTTGTGGGTCCCAAGGGCGAAGAAATCTACACCGACGAACTCGGCCGGGTAAAAGTCCAGTTCCATTGGGACCGTTACGGTGAGCATGACGACAAAAGCTCTTGCTGGGTCCGCGTCGCCCAATCCGGCGCGAGCGGCGGTTTTGGCAGCATCCAGATCCCGCGAGTCGGCGACGAAGTCGTGGTGGTTTTCCTCGACGGCAACCCCGACCGACCTTTGGTAATGGGCAGCCTGTACAACAGTCAGAACACCCCGCCCTGGTCGTTGCCGGCGAACAAGACGCAGAGTGGTTTCCTCACCCGGTCGATCAAAGGCAAAGGCTCTAACGCTAACTTCTTCCGTTTTGAAGACAAGACGGGGGAGGAACAAGTCAGCCTCCATGCCGAGCGCAATCTGGATACCGATATTGAGGCGGATGAAAGCCATACGGTCGGTGGTAATCGCACCATCAAGGTCGAAGGCAAGCACTCCGAAACCATCAAGCTCGAAACCAGTATCGCGGTAGAAGAGGGTTCTTATTTCGTTACCGTTGATCAAGGCGAGGTGAAGATCAAAGCGGCGACCTCCATCACGCTGGAAGTGGGGGCTAGCAAGTTGGTCATGCATTCGGATGGGACCATAACCTTGTCCGGCACCGTGGTGGATGTGGAAGGCAAAACCATCATCAACCTGAACAAACTAAGCTGACGGACAGGGAAAGCCCATGCGTAGAAGCATTTATGATCGTATTTCCGAGGCGCGAATTCGTGAAGAGAAGCATATCGAAGCGCAGAGGCTGGAGCAGGAGCGTATTGCTGCGCTGATTCCGCCACCTCCTGAGCGCTTCCATACCAACGAGCTGAGCTTCGTTCGGCCGTCGAGCTTCAAAGACAAGACCTTCCATGTTTTTACCCTGACCGATATTGGGCCAAGCCCCTTGTCGGTCGTGATCGGTCGCACCCCCATTGATGGCGATGTGGACCTTGAAACCATGTCCCAGCAGCTACTGGCTGACTTGCAAAAAGCGCTCTCACATCTGGAATGGGTCGAGCCCCTTTGTCCGGCAGAGGTTGCAGGCGTTGAGGCTCGGCGCGTTGAGTTCAAGTGGCGACAACAAGGGCAGCCGGTCCATCAACTTCAGCTTCTTTTTTTGCATCAGGACGAGCATCAACACCCGCTGTTGATGCAGATCACTGGCACCAGTAACGACCCGAAAGGCATGACACTGCAAGAGCGTGCTGCCTTCTATTCAGTGGTCGATACCTTGGAACTGAGAGAGCCTCCCGTCGACGACGAGTCGGAAAGGCCCGCATGAGTCACGCGGCACGGGTAGGTGATCCCATTGAGCACACAGGGTCACTAACCGGGTTGCTCGCGGGGCTGGCGGTAGGTGCGATAGGTGCTGCGCTCATCGTGGGTACCGGTGGGTTGGCCGCGGTTGCCATCATCGGTGCATCCGCTGCCGCAGGCGCGGGTATCGGCCAGGTCATTGGTAGCCTGTCGTATTGCAATCATGAAACAGGGCATATCCTCACCGGCTCTGGCAACGTGCATATCAATGGCAAGCCAGCCGCGAGGGCGCACGTCGATACGGCTAAATGCGATGACCATGGCCCTGGGCCAAAGACGCTCGCACAGGGCAGCAGTACGGTTTACATCAACAATATGCCGGCTGCCCGAGTGGATGACCGGACAGTCTGCGATGCCAGGATCAGTTCCGGATCGGGCAATGTCTGGATAGGTGGCGAGACCGAAACCACCGATGAGATAAGTCCCGAAGTTCCAGCGTTGCTCGAGTGGGCTGTATTGGGTTTGGGATTGGCGAGTGCCTTTGTACTGGCCAGCCCGGTGATTGTAATCGCAGGGCTGGTCGGCGGCATTGCTGGCGGGCTGGGTGGTAACTGGGCAGGCGGCAAACTGTTCGGCGACGGTTCTAACGGCCAGAAACTGATGGCCCTTGGTGGTGCGCTGCTGGGCGGTGGCTTGGGTGCAAAAGGCGGGAAGTGGTTTGATGCGCGGTATGAGATCAAGGTGCAGGGGCTTGGGTCGAATCTTGGGAATGTGAAGATTGTTCCGAGGCCGCCTCAAGATCCTCTCGCGGTCCCCCCAACACGCGGTCCTGATGGGCGCTTCCTTAAAAGCTCTGAAAATCCGATTCAGTTTAATCGTAAATCTCAATATCCAAGTGGTTATCGAGCAGGTATCAAAGACAAGGTTTTAGATGCTAATACTATTAAAGAGGGGCCAGATGCGGGGAAAATTTTAACAGCTGACCTCGATGTAGTACCTAGAACTGATCCTAGGATTACGATTGAACATAATAAGGCGGTAGTTGAACATTGGAATGAGCAAGGTTATAATTCGTCCCGCGCATCTCGCAATGAATTTTATAACAATACAGATAATATGAGCATTAGGCTTCGTTCTGCAAATAGTTCTGATGGGGCAAAAATGGCTGCTGACGGTATTAGGTATCGTCAGGATGTAGGCCCTAACTATGATTAAGGAAGGGTGTGAAATGTTTACAAAGCAAGATTTGATGGAGAGCTTCGCTGTTGTTGATGAAGGAAGCGGCGGTCATTATTTTTTTCAACATAAACTTCCAAAAGTCACTTACAATTACTGCCTCAAAAGCTCTAGTGATCGAGATGTTTTGAATGTCTCGGAAGATGTTGATGATAGGGAATTTGCTGCGGAGGTTTTAGATCAAGCACCATCACTGCTTTCACCTTCGAAGCCAAATATCTACAAGTTGGCAGGGAACGAGTATGGCTTTACTCACGCCATTGCTGTTCCCTGCACGTATCATGCTAGCTTGAAGGGAAGGCTAGAACCTAAGCGCGGGAAACTATTTCTTTGTGTTCCTATTTACCGAAGCGAGTTTTCGGGAGACGAAACTGAATCCGAATTTAAAGAAATGATGACTCGAATGATTCCGGTCTTTCGTTGGAAACGAAGTGCTTGTCCAAAACTAAAAGTTTATTTTGACAACCCGAAAACAGGCAGTGGTACGTATGAAAACGGTGCGCTTCTAAAATTCCCAACCTTTATTTCTGAAGTTGAGAATTTGAATGGGGTGGTAAATGGGTTTATCGAAGTAACTAATTATAAAGGTGAAGTCCTTGAGGTGCTATCGCCAAGGAAGGATGTTTACACACTAATCAGAAATAGAACGGATGAGGATAGCATGGACCTTCCCAAGCTTTTGCAAAAATTGTCTGAGTTTGCTGAAGGCTAGATTGGGATTAGGAGGGCAGGATGGTTAGTTGCACTTTCAGCGGACGTGCTGGGCTGCAAGCTGGAGATTCACTAAAACGAAGATCATCCCTTGTCGGTCGTGATCGGTCGCACCCCCATTGATGGCGATGTGGACCTTGAAACCATGTCCCAGCAGCTACTGGCTGACTTGCAAAAAGCGCTCTCACATCTGGAATGGGTCGAGCCCCTTTGTCCGGCAGAGGTTGCAGGCGTTGAGGCTCGGCGCGTTGAGTTCAAGTGGCGACAACAAGGGCAGCCGGTCCATCAACTTCAGCTTCTTTTTTTGCATCAGGACGAGCATCAACACCCGCTGTTGATGCAGATCACTGGCACCAGTAACGACCCGAAAGGCATGACACTGCAAGAGCGTGCTGCCTTCTATTCAGTGGTCGATACCTTGGAACTGAGAGAGCCTCCCGTCGACGACGAGTCGGAAAGGCCCGCATGAGTCACGCGGCACGGGTAGGTGATCCCATTGAGCACACAGGGTCACTAACCGGGTTGCTCGCGGGGCTGGCGGTAGGTGCGATAGGTGCTGCGCTCATCGTGGGTACCGGTGGGTTGGCCGCGGTTGCCATCATCGGTGCATCCGCTGCCGCAGGCGCGGGTATCGGCCAGGTCATTGGTAGCCTGTCGTATTGCAATCATGAAACAGGGCATATCCTCACCGGCTCTGGCAACGTGCATATCAATGGCAAGCCAGCCGCGAGGGCGCACGTCGATACGGCTAAATGCGATGACCATGGCCCTGGGCCAAAGACGCTCGCACAGGGCAGCAGTACGGTTTACATCAACAATATGCCGGCTGCCCGAGTGGATGACCGGACAGTCTGCGATGCCAGGATCAGTTCCGGATCGGGCAATGTCTGGATAGGTGGCGAGACCGAAACCACCGATGAGATAAGTCCCGAAGTTCCAGCGTTGCTCGAGTGGGCTGTATTGGGTTTGGGATTGGCGAGTGCCTTTGTACTGGCCAGCCCGGTGATTGTAATCGCAGGGCTGGTCGGCGGCATTGCTGGCGGGCTGGGTGGTAACTGGGCAGGCGGCAAACTGTTCGGCGACGGTTCTAACGGCCAGAAACTGATGGCCCTTGGTGGTGCGCTGCTGGGCGGTGGCTTGGGTGCAAAAGGCGGGAAGTGGTTTGATGCGCGGTATGAGATCAAGGTGCAGGGGCTTGGGTCGAATCTTGGGAATGTGAAGATTGTTCCTAAAACTCCAAAGGCTACCTTTGGCAAGGCGACTTCAGACGATTATAAAGCAACTTTTTTTGAAGCTAATCCCAGCCAAAAAGGGAAGGTAGTGGTCCACCATGCTGTCGAGCAGCAGGTTCAAAAGCGGTACCCCGGCGTAGTGAAAAATGAGGAGCTTCATTCGCTTGAAAATCTCCGAGGAATTCCAAAGGAACAAAATTCCGAACTCCATCTGAGTTTTATTCGCAAAGAGTGGAATAAGTTTTATCGCGAAACACCTTCTGCGACCAAGCAACAGCTATTGGATAAAGCGACTGAAATTGATAATATGATCGGCTCGCAGTTTGCTCCGCCGATTAAAATTTAACGGAGGAATATATGTACTATTATATTGAGCCGGAAGTCGCAGGTGGTTTGGGAGATAGTACCGTTATGGATACTAGTGTTCATCCTCCAAAAGTCACCGCCTTAGAATATCGATTTGAGGGTTGGCTAGGTGACGCTTTATTAGAGAGCTTTCCTTGCTTTATAGTGAGTGATAGCTTGGCGATAGCAATTGGCGAATATCGTTTGTCAGGTGTGTTTTTTGAAGACGTACTTATAACTAAGTCTGACGAGTTTGAGGAGATAAATCCAGATATTACATTACCAAAATTCGTTTGGCTTAAAATTGGAGGGAAGGCAGGTCTCGATGATTTTGGATTGGCTGATGACTACCGGCTTGTTGTGTCAGTCATGGCGTTAAACCTGTTGAGAGGGTTTGGTATAGATAACGCCGATTTAGAGGAGTTCGTATGAAAGGCGGAGTAAGTTGATGAGCTGGATGTAAGGAATTTATGCGCGCTGCTTATTTTTTATATTACAGCAGACGTTGGTAGGCATAGGTTGCATTTCCAAGTGTTCGCACTGTGCCATCCTTCTCCTTCCACGAGTTCCGCCTGACCCGCCCACAAAAGCGCTACACCTACATCACTCAGTATCGGGAGAGCGACTTCAACTTCGTCCAGCGCCTGCTGGAAGAGGAGGGGATGTTTTACTACTTCGAGCACACCGCAGACAGTCACACCATGATTATCTGCGACGACTCCACCACGCTGGCGCCGTTACCCGAACAGCCGCAAATACGCTTCCACACCGCTTCGGTCACAGAGACGGCCGACGCCATTACCCAATGGAGCGGAAACCGCAAATTGCAATCCGGCAAAATTGCGGTCCAGACCTTCGATTACCGCCAGCCTGCCAACCGTCTGCCGGTCGCCATGAAGAGTCTGAATAAGCAGGGTGATGTCGATGATTTTGAAATCTATGACTTCCCTGGCCAGTACACTCACGGTACTTACGACGAAGGCGAAGCGCTGGTGCGCTTGCGTGTCGAAGCATTGGAACTCAAAGGCAAAAGCTTCCAGGGCGCGAGCAACTGCCGGGCGATGAAACCGGGCTACACGTTCGAACTTTTGCAGCATTACGACCACGATCAGGGCTCACCCGACGACCGCCAGTTCCTGCTGATGAGCGTCGAAAGCGAAGGCCACAACAATTACCTCAATGGGCACCAGGCGAGCTACTTCAACACCTTCGCCTGCGTGCGCAAAAAGATAGTCTTCCGCCCGCAACTCACCACGCCACGCCCAACCATTTCCGGCCCACAGACGGCGATCATCGTGGGGCCTGCGGGTGAGGAAATCTTCACCGATGAACTGGGTCGAGTGAAAGTGCAGTTTCACTGGGACCGTAAGGGCGAACACAACGACAAAAGCTCCTGCTGGGTCCGCGTCGCCCAATCCGGCGCCAGCGGTGGTTTCGGCAGCATCCAGATCCCGCGAGTCGGCGACGAAGTGGTGGTGGTGTTCCTCGACGGTAATCCCGACCGACCTTTGGTCATGGGCAGCCTGTACAACAGCCAGAACACCCCGCCCTGGTCGTTGCCGGCGAACAAGACGCAGAGTGGTTTTCTAACGCGGTCGATGAAAGGCAAGGGCGCCAATGCCAACTTCTTTCGCTTTGAAGACAAGGCCGGTGCCGAGCAAGTCAGCCTTCATGCCGAGCGTAATCTGGACACCGAGATTGAAGCTGACGAAAGCCACACCGTTGGCGGTAACCGTGAGTTGAAAGTCGACGGCAAGCATACAGAAACGATCAAACTGGAAACGAGCATCGCGGTGACGGAAGGGTCTTACTACGTCACGGTAGATAGCGGCGAGGTGAAGATCACCTCAGCGACCTCAATCACACTCGAAGTCGGTGCCAGCAAACTGGTTATGAAGTCTGACGGCACTATTACGCTGAGCGGCGTGACCATTGATGCGCTTGGCAGCACCAAAATCAACCTTAACTAGCTCGACGGACAAGGAACAGCCGTATGCGACGTAATATCTATGACCGTCTCTCTGAACGCCGTCTCCGTGAGGAGGAGGCGGCTCGTGTGGAACAGGCTATTGCTGATGCTGTACCCCCGCCTCCCGAGCGCTTCCATACCAATGAACTGAGCTTTGTACGGTCGCCTGGCTTCAAGGACAAAACTTTTCACGTATTCACCCTCACTGATATCGGCCCCAGCCCTTTCTCTCTCGTGGTGGGCCGCTCCCAGGTTGAGCACAACGCTGATCTTGAAGCCGTTGCGCAGCAACTTCTCGGAGAACTTAAAAAGTCACTGACGCATCTTGAGTGGATCGAGCCTGTAACCCCTACCGAGGTCGCGGGAGTTGACGCGCGTCGGGTGGAGTTTCGCTGGCGACAGCAGGGGCAACCGGTTCATCAACTGCAATTGATTTTTCTGCATCACGATGAACACCTGCAGCCGTTGCTCATGCAGATCACCGGCACCAGCAACAATCCCAAAGGCATGACGTTTGAGGAGCGTGCTCAGTTTGACGCCCTGGTGCACACGCTGGAACTGCGTCACCCACCCGCGACAGACGAGGAGGAGAGCGGCGACCAGGACCTGCTCTCATGAGCGAAGCAGCGGCTCGCGTTGACGACCCGATTGAACACTCCAGTGCGCTGGGAGGCCTGCTGGCTGGACTTGCAATTGGCGCAGGTGCGGTGTTGGTGGGAATCGCCATCGTTGGCACCGGCGGGCTCGGCGCGGTGGCCTTGTGTGCGATGGTCGGCGCGGGCGCTGCCACTGGCGCTGGGATAGGGCAATTGCTGGGGAGCCTTTCATTTGCCTGCCACGATACCGGGCACATCAAGACCGGCTCCGCGAATGTCTTTACCAATGGCAAGCCGGCAGCCAGGGCGCATGTGGATACTGCCGTATGTGATAACCATGCTTCCACACCGCAGACTTTGGCTCAGGGCAGTGATTCGGTTTACATCAACGGCCTGCCCGCGGCTCGCGTGGGTGACAGAACGGTGTGTGATGCCAAGATCAACGCTGGGTCCGGCAACGTGTTTATCGGGGGCGGCATCGAAACAACAGACATCATTAGCCCAGAGGTGCCGGGTTGGCTGGAGCGGGCAGTGTTGGTGGTGGGGTTGGGCAGCGCCTTTGTGCTGGCCAGCCCGGTCGTTGTGATTGTCGGGCTGGTGGGCGGTATTGCAGGTGGCCTTGGAGGTAACTGGGCAGGCGGCAAGCTGTTTGGTGAAGGCTCTGATGGTCAGAAGTTGATGGCCTTTGGCGGTGCGCTGCTGGGGGGCGGGTTGGGTGCGAAGGGTGGTAAGTGGTTTGATGCGCGGTATGAGGTTAAGGTCCAGGGGTTGGGGTCGAATCTTGGGAATGTGAAGATTGTTCCGAAAACCCTCTCAGGGAAAGGCAC
This sequence comes from Pseudomonas sp. PvP025, assembly GCF_017832155.1. Classification (NCBI taxonomy): domain Bacteria; kingdom Pseudomonadati; phylum Pseudomonadota; class Gammaproteobacteria; order Pseudomonadales; family Pseudomonadaceae; genus Pseudomonas; species Pseudomonas sp. PvP025. The sequence goes on from NZ_JAFIBJ010000001.1 coordinate 4,187,362, forward strand.
TAGCCTCAGGCCTGTTGATTATGGTCGTAAGGCTAAGTTTTTCAGTAAAGATCCTGTGAACTGGAGCGCAACTCGACCGTCTGGTACGAAGTTGAATTATAAGGTCTTTCAGAGGGAGGATGTTAACTGGAACCAAATTCGGACCTCCGGTGATAAGCGATTTATAGGTAAAACTAACTTAGAGGCTGCATCAAAAGGATTGTCTCCACAATTGCCTGATGGTAATTTTGCGACTCTTCACCATATCGGGCAAAAATCGCCAGGGCCGCTAGTGGAGGGAAGTACACGTTATCATGGTGTAGGAAAGCCAGGTCAAGATATTCTGCATAGTCAATATGGGCGGAGTAAGCCGCACCCGACGTTGCAACCGGATCGAAAGAAATTCGATGTGGATACTCGTGAGTATTGGAAGTGGCGAGCAAATAATGACGCGGAGTAAACGATGAGTGATATTAAGAGGTTGAGAGATACATACACATCCCTTTACGGAGTTGAGGGATGTTCTAACGCTGAGCTTGAGAAAATAGAACAAAGTTTGGGTGTGAACTTTCCTGAGGACTTCAAAGAAATCGCGAATTTTTACAGTGGCGGTTTACTTGGGGGGATAAGTCATTATGAAATCGCAAGCACTAGTGAGGCGACGAACATTACTCAAGAAACAATAAGAATTAGAGGGGCGATTGGTCTGGATGAGAAGTTTGTTGTTTTGGCAGAGCCATCCGGAAGTATTATTGTGTTGAATGTATTTGGGCGCCCAGCTGTAATTTGGTGCGATGCAGTTGAAGTTGAGAATTTAAATACTATGGTTTTCTCAAATAAACCTGATCTTTGGGATGACTACTCAAGCTTTTTTGCTTACCTCTTAGATGAGGAGGAGAGTGAATAAAGGCTCAACTGCTAGCTGTAGGGTGAAAGTTTGAATTGGCATTGAAGGCTAGGAGTAGTAGTTGCTGGCTCACAAGTGCCAATGCTGTGAGGTATGATATGAGCTCTATCGTTAATGATGAATTACTACTAATTCGTAAAGTAAGAGCGAAGAAAACTGCTTTTTTTCCCGAGGCATTGACTATGTTGGTGCTTCAAGTTTCTTATCTTTATGCTCGTCAGCATTGGCCCGGTATTCACCTTGGATTATATTAATTTTCTAAGGTTGCACAACGGGTTTGCCGTTGAGGGCATGTTTTCGTACTCAACTCGTAGATTACCAATAAGTGTCAGTACACGAAAAGCTCTCGCATTTTTCGAGATGAATATTTTATCAGCGAAGTTGGAGGAGATTAAAAATTTTTGGTTTTCGGTGATGGCGGGCAAGATAAGTATGTGTTGGAGCTAAAAAATGGTAATTGCCAAGCTTGGCGTAAAACCTTTGATAATATCATTGAGGAATTCAAGGCTTTGATGAGCTGCTAGAGTTTATGGTTGCTATGGTATTGAGAAAGTTTGATTAGGGTGAAGAGGCAGGTTAATTAAATTTTTTCTATTGTGGATTTAAATAAAGCCTGTTGATCGTGTACCACACGCCAAAAGTTTTAAGTTCGCTCGGTGCTGAGCCAGCAAGAATGCTCAGAGAGCATTGGTAGGAAAATAACTCTTGGTAAGAACGAGATAGTAAGCTTTATATTGGTTTTATTGATAGTTACACTCCGCAAATTACAATTCTTCAGGAAGTATTTTGAATAATTAAAATCAAAATTATTTTTATGAAAAATGTAGTCTAATTTTTTCGATTATGGACCTGCCGAAAGGCATATCTAAACAAGCACGTATGACTACCAAAAGAACCTTCAAAAAGCTCTGCATTTTAAGAGTGCAAAATTTTGCTTTGCTAAAGGTTATTTTAAATTTCAATGCCTGATGGCACTAACAATAGGATATTGAGGTCAGAATGAACGAGAAGTCTTTAGCACTGATTAAAGCTTTGTTGAGTGAGGTAACGGCGGCTGCATCCGGGGAGTTACTATTACCATTAAGAAAGCTTCTTTGGGAGACGATCACCGAGGATCAATCTGAAGAAGAGCGGCGCCTCACTCTTACAAAGCTCGATATTATTTGCGTAGAATATGGTTCATCTTTTTGGGTTAAAAAATTTGGGGATATTGAAGAGCTATCCAGTATATTGTCGATGGCTCTCGCTCTGGCAAATGGAGTAATTCCCGAAGAAAAAGCTATGAGTGTGCGGGATAAATTTTATGTGGCGGTAGTTGAGGATCAAAGTTATTCATTTAATGAATATCCTGCGATGTTTGTTGGGCATGCAGCTGCGAATACTGTGATCACAGCTGCAAGCGAATATGATTTTGACCCAGCAGGTCGACGAAGTGATCGGGATCTAGATCCCGCAGCGTTTGAGCCTAGTTATCTGGTGGCATCAGCGTTCGCCGGAGGTCTGGCAGAAAACGGTGACCCTGAGTCACGCCGAAAATTTTGGCAATGGTATCTGACAGATGCAGTTCGGCAAGTGCTTTAGTTCGGTACAACTGATATAGGCAGTGCGTGATTCTTATGAGTTTTGTTGAGCTGCCAGCTTCCAAAATCTTATGTGCGACCTATACACGACATCGGTCCCAGCCCTCTCTCTCGTGGTGGGCCGCTCCCAGGTTGAGCACGACGCTGATCTTGAAACCGTTGCGCAGCAACTCTTTCATCTTTTACCCAAATTAGCTGCTATGTCGAACCAGAGACTAGAAGTTTAGGGTAGGGTGAGTAATCCCTGAGCAGCAACCGCCGACGGCCTTGGGGTAGAAAGGCTCGATCAAGCCCAGCAGACCCGTCTAGGGCACGACCTGATTCATCTCGGCGAGGAAGCGTTCGCGACGGGTCTGCTTGTGCTCGCCGGCGTACTCTCAGTCGGAAAAGCTCATCTGGCTCATGGTTGGCTCGGGTTAGCTGGTCATGCGCCTTCAGCACATATGGGGGCATTGTTCGGAGATTTCTTAGTTGCAGTGGTCTGGCGCCAGGGTGATTTCAGTGATGGGGGCAGCCGTTGAGCTCACATACTGGTAAGTGATGTTGTTGCCAAGCGCCAGCATGAGCAAGTAGGCCGTTTGGCCGCACAGCGATTTGTCGATCTGTTGGGTCAGGAAGCTATGGTAATACGCCTGTTCGCCGGGCTGGCCTTGATAGCCACTGAGGGTGATGGTGTAGCGCACGGTGTGATTCGCGTAGGTGATAGCGTCTACGCGCGTCGCTGGGTCCAGCATGATGGGGAGTTGCTGCTGCTGTTTAGCGATAACACTTTTCAGGGCTTCTTCACTGTCTTGCGCCTGAAGCGCGCCCGAGAACAAAACAGCTGTGCAGCATGCGGTGGCCAGATGGAATCTATTCAAAATCTACTCTCCTTGTTTTCAGTGATTCGCTCCTGCCTTCTCTGGCTCGCGAGGTCAATCAGGAAGCTGTATTTTCAACCCGCGAGCCGATTGAATAGCAACGTAGTAAGCATCCTTCAATGCTCTTGCCAGCTCCGGATCATTCTCTTCGAACTCCTTCGACGCAATTGCGCCGATGCTGAGCTGATGCAGCCTGGATTTGTCGGTTTCTGAGCCGTCAAAAACCGCTTTCACATAGTCCAGTTGTTTGAGAAGCAGGTCGTAGACCGGAAATTGTGGGCATGCGTTACGGCGGTCCGCCGTCAGCTCAATGGCTTTTTGAACATAAGCGAGGGGAGTTGCTAATTTCATGGGTTACCCGGAGTGATGAGCTTGAAAAGTTCTCGCTGTCCAGAGGTCATTTGTCGGGCTCCGCCAATCGCATCAAACGGTTGTGAGGGGACAGACCAGTTGTCGAGCACGGGGGCAGACGTGCTTCGTAGCAGCGTGACTTTTTCGGTGGTTTGATAAACGTTGACAATTTTCGGCACGACAGTTTCGGTTTTATAGATCTGACCCAGAGGGTTGATACCCAGTTGGGAAGGAACGATATCGGGGGTCGGAGAATACCACATGCCCTGTCTGCCTCCTGGCACCTGGAATTGCCAGAGTTTCTTGCCACTGTTGATTGTCTCGACGCTGACAGGCTTCGTGAAGTCCAGTCCGTTCATGTAGCCCTCGTAGTCCGCTGGTTTGTATCCCTGGGACTTGAAGAAATTGGCGGCTGTTTCCTGGTTACCGCGAATATTGATGTCCTGGACGAGATCGCCTGTTCGCCCAAACTTCTTGTTCAAATAATCCCGGCGTGACGCTAGGTCGGTCACAGGTTCTGCGGCCGGTTTGGCAGCGGGTTGGTCGCGGAGCGGCGCGGGCTCTGGTTCTGCACGTTTCAGCGGTGCGGGATCCTTCACCTGCAATTCCGGCTGCGCCAGCATCTTCTGCTCATTCCTCGCCAGCCAGGTGGCAAACTGCTTGTTCGAAATCTCCGCCTGCAACTTGGCACTTCGCGCCGCGATGCTGTCCATGCTGGTCATGACCCCGGACTTGATCTGCCCACGGGTCAGGTAGGTCACAATAGCCGTCAGCAACAGCAATACCAGTTGCTCCTGCCCGCGTGCCAGTTGCCGCGCCGCACGTTCGGTGCGCTCTTGCACTTGTGCTGCGGAGCCGCCTGACGGGTCGAGCCCGGACGGTTTGACGCCGTCCTCTGCATGCCACGCTGTGGCAAGGCCTTCCTGCAGCGTGGAGAGGCAGGCGGGCAAGCCCTGATAAAAATACTCAGCGATGGCCGACAAGCCCAGTGCCATCAGGATCAGATTGCCGACCTGCAAACCTATACCTGCCCCGGCTACCGCGCCAGGGGCAGCGCCGACACCAAACGCAAACGCTCCCGCAGCGCCACCGGCGATGGTGCCGACAGCCACACTGGCGCCAAGGATCATCGACACTTCCTTGACCAGTTGCAGCAGCACAGGAAGGATCTGCTCGATTTCGATCGAGGCCCACTTGCGTTTCAGGTCTGACTGGATAATCGGGTAGGACAACGTCATGGCGTGGCGGACGTTATCAATCCGGTTGCCGCCCATGTAGCCATAGGCGTGGCTGGCTCCATCACCGACGCGCCGCGTGAAGCCATTCCAGCTGTCGTTGGCGCTCTGCAAGCCCTCATTGACACCCTGGTTCAGCTCACCGAATTTCTGATCGAGGTTTCGCTCGATGTCGTCCCAACTGGGGATATTGGCTAAAAGGTCCATTTACACGTCACTGTCCTTGTATGGGATGCGAATGCGAAAAAGTCTCTTTCGAAGCAGAGGCGCCGAGTTAGCTCATCCGGATAATGGGTGGCCATTGGCCGCAATCTCTAATCTCAGTATGCCAGCGAAATTTCACCACGCGGGCATTCTTCTTATAGGAGCACGTTTCTGCAATGATGGCATAAGGGCTCTATCTGCTATTTATTTGCGGCTGAGACAGCTCTGTACTGGGTGTTGCGCGGGTTTGCGTGTTATCCCCTCATCAAAAACAAGCTCTGAATAATTTTGTAAGCGATGAGCCGCTTCACGTTACGCCCTTCTCAAAAAAAATACCTCGGGTTGACACGACGATACCCATCGGTGTCTCCTTTCCCACGCTCATAAAATCGGCACTTTTACCTGGCGCTGTGGTCCGACCGTCCAGAGTGATAGCGCGTTGGTTATCCATCCAGTGATGGCCGTTTGGCCATCTTTGTAGCCTGGGTGGAGCTGCGCTTGGGCATAACCCAGTTGTCTGTTCGTAACCAGCAGTTGCCGAGTACCGGCAGTCGCTTACTATCATGCTTCCAGGGAGATACACATGTTGACGGACCTTGCCGGGTTGCTTTCGACCCAGAACCGGCGCCTTTTCAAGTTCAAGAACCTTGCCAATCCTGAGCAAGAGTTACTGCTTGAGTCTTTCAAGGGCGTGGAAGGTCTGTCGCGTGCCTATAACTTCGAACTGCTACTGGTGTGCCAGGACTCCGGTGTTGAACTGAAGTCCATGATGGGCCAACACGTGGTCATCGAGATCGAGCTGGCCGAGGGTGCGCCGCGCTATATCGCAGGCTACCTCACACGTTTTGCCAGCATTGGCAGTGACGGCGGAATGGCGCGTTATACCGCAACGATGAACCCGTGGTTCTCGATGCTCAAGAATCGCTTTGATACGCGGGTCTTTCAGGGCAATACCGTCGAAGAAGTCGTCACTCAGGTGTTTGCGCTGTGCACGGCGTTTTCTCGCCACGAGTTCCGTCTGACCCGCCCGCAGAAGCGCTACACCTACATCACCCAGTACCGTGAAAGCGACTTCAACTTCGTCCAGCGCCTGTTGGAAGAGGAGGGGATGTTCTACTACTTCGAGCACACCGCCGAAACCCACACCATGATCATCTGCGACGACTCCACCACCCTGGTGCCGTTGCCGGAACAACCTCAAATTCGTTTCCACACCGCCTCTGTTACCGAGACGGCCGACTCCATCACCCAGTGGAGCGGAAACCGCCAGTTGCAGTCCGGCAAGATCGCCGTTCAGACCTTCGACTATCGCCAACCCGGCAACCGCCTGCCAGTGGCGATGAAGAGCCTGAACAAGCAAGGCGATGTGGATGATTTCGAGATATATGACTTCCCTGGTCAATACACCCACGGCACTTACGACGAAGGCGAAGCGCTGGTGCGCTTGCGTGTCGAAGCATTGGAACTCAAAGGCAAAAGCTTCCAGGGCGCGAGCAACTGCCGGGCGATGAAACCGGGCTACACGTTCGAACTTTTGCAGCATTACGACCACGATCAGGGCTCACCCGACGACCGCCAGTTCCTGCTGATGAGCGTCGAAAGCGAAGGCCACAACAATTACCTCAATGGGCACCAGGCGAGCTACTTCAACACCTTCGCCTGCGTGCGCAAAAAGATAGTCTTCCGCCCGCAACTCACCACGCCACGCCCAACCATTTCCGGTCCACAGACGGCGATCATCGTGGGGCCTGCGGGTGAGGAAATCTTCACCGACGAACTGGGCCGGGTAAAAGTGCAGTTTCACTGGGACCGTAAGGGCGAACACAACGACAAAAGCTCTTGCTGGGTCCGCGTCGCCCAAACCGGCGCGAGCGGTGGCTTCGGCAGCATCCAGATCCCGCGAGTCGGCGACGAAGTGGTGGTGGTGTTCCTCGACGGCAATCCCGACCGACCTTTGGTCATGGGCAGCCTGTACAACAGCCAGAACACACCGCCATGGTCGTTGCCGGCGAACAAGACGCAGAGTGGTTTTTTAACGCGGTCGACCAAGGGCGATGGCGGCACCGCCAACTTTTTCCGCTTCGAAGACAAGGCCGGCGCCGAGCAGATCATCATGCACGCCGAGCGCAACCTGGACACCGAAATCGAGGTTGATGAGAGCCACAGTGTTGGTAGCAACCGCACGATCACAGTAGGTGGTACACACACCGAAACGATCAAGAAAGACACGGTGATGAACGTGCAGGAAGGGTCGCTGACGATTCAGGTCGACAACCAGTTCATCCAGGTCAATGCCAAGCAGCACATCATTCTGCAGGTGGGTGACAGTAGCATCACGCTGACGCCGGACGGTATCGAGATCAAAGGCAATGCCATCGATATTCTTGGCAAAAACACCTTCATTCAGGGTGATCGGGTCGATATCAACAAGTAAGGGATTCGAGCATGGTCCGCACGAGCATTTACGACCGTATTTCCGAAAAGCGCTTGGCGCTCGAACAGGCTGACCGCGAGAAACAGGCTTCGCCTATTGTTCAACCCGAACCTGAGCCTGTTCCAGAGCCCGTTATGGCCCTGCAGGAGACGCCAAGCAGTTTCAGCTTTGGCGGCTTTAACCTGGCATTTGCGCCGGGTTTTCGCTTCCGCGACATCCACACCACCCTTGAGCACGAGGGTGAGTCCATCGTGCTGACGATCAAACGCCGTGACGTACATGAGGGCCAGACACTGCAGCAGCTTCTGGATGGGGCGATGCAACCGTTATACAAAATTTATCCGCAGTTACGGATCATTCGTGAGTCTGATCGTAACGTGGCCGGCAATGCGGCAAAGTCGCTGGACTTCCATTTCACTTCGGGCCAGGACGAGCGCCATGGACGCTTTGTCGGTGCCATTGTGCCTTTGGACGGGGGCGATGAGCGGCAGTGGTTGAGTATTTCCTGCGTGATTGACCCCACCAAGCCATGCCTCAGCCGATGGCTGATCGACTTTGACAGCATGCTTGATGGTCTTGCCTCGCGCTAAAACCCTTTTTGTTGATTTCAGGAATTTATTTCAAATGGATTACGAGTTGCAGGAAGGAAGTATCGTGCTGCCGACAGGTTTTCAAGACCGCACGGTGAACATGTTTGTATTGGGTGCGAGCGTGCCCGCCCCGCTGAGTATCACGATTTCCAGAGATGTATTGCTGCCCGCTGAAGCTCTTAAAGCGTACGTTGATCGCCAAATCAAAATGCTGGCTTCCAAACTGCGTGGCTACACGGTTCTCGGCACAAAGAGCGTTTCGCTTTCCACCTCGGCCCCTATAGACGGAGTACAGATCGACGCCTATTACATGACCGAGGGACGGCCGTTCTACCAGCGCCAGGCAGCCTTCTTGATTGAGCCCAGCCGCGCGATCATCTTCTCGACCACCGCGCCAGCGGACTTCAGCAACGAGCAAAACCAGGACTGGATCAACCTGCTCGCCAGCTTCCAGCCGCGTCAACCAGACGTGACCCAGACCGACTCCGGCCAGCAGGAGTAACGCGTATGTTCGAAGCGGCCAGGTTTGGTGATGAGCTGTCGCATACCAGTGCGCTGGGCGGATTCCTGATCGGCGCCGCTCTCGGTATCGCGCTGGTTGCCACGGTTGCTATCGCCACGTTCACCTGTGGGTTTGGTGTGGCACTTCTGGCCGGGTTGGCTGCCGGGGTAGGAGGTAGCCTGCTGACCGCCGCAGGGGAGGCGATAGGGAAGATGTTTTCTTCGCCCTCGGGAACCATTATTACCGCCTCGGACAACGTGTTTATCAACAGTCGCAAGGCCGCTCATGTTGAAGCCAGCTTCGGCGCCTGCGACAAGCACCCCGGCCCGGTGCAGGTTGCGGAGGGCTCGACCAATGTGTTTATCAACAGCACGGCAGCGGCCCGCAAAGACGACAAGATGACCTGCGGCGCGACCATTTCCAGCGGATCGAATAACGTATTTATTGGTGGCGGCACCCACCGTTACCTGCCGGTCGACGATGAAATTCCCGGCTGGCTGCGCACCACGGTGGATGTGCTTATGGCCATCGCCGGTGCGGCGGGCGGTATCGCTCAACTGATCAAAGCCGGGAGCCAGGCCGGGATGAAGGCCATCATGCCGTGCGTGATGAAATTCACCGCAGGTTTCGTGGCCGGTGAAGTGGCCAGCCGCGTGATCATTGGGCCTGCCATCGAACGCGCGATTGGTGGTCTGGCCGGCAACCCGGTCGACCTCACCACGGGGCGCAAGATCATTCCTGACGAAGTCGACTTCAGCCTGCCGGGGCTGATGCCCATTGAGTGGTCACGTTTTTACGCCAGCGACCTGAGCGTCGATAGCATTCTGGGTAAGGGCTGGGTGTTGCCGTGGGAGCAAAGCCTGCGTCGCAGCGGAGAATTTGTTTACCTGACTGATAACCAGGGGCGCAGCGTCCCTTTTGTTAATGTCCAGCCAGGCGAACGCATCTATAACCCGCATGAGCAGGTCTATCTGGTTTGTACTGAGGGTGGCCATTACCTGCTGCAGACGCTCGACAATATCTTCTTCTACTTCGGCGAAGTGCCCAACAGCAACGCAGTCGTACCGCTGCAGCGTATCGAAAATGCACTCGGTCATTTCCTGCACTTCACTCGCACCGTCGACGGTACGCTTACAGACATCAGCGCCACGGGCGGTGTGCGCGTTCACCTTCACTACGACAACCCCCTGGGGCGCCTGACCGACGTCAAACGTGTGGTCGATAACGAAGCGGTTGAAACCCTCGTGCAATATCGCTACGACGACAATGGCCAACTCGCCGAAGTGATCAACCGTAATGGCGATTCGGTGCGGCGGTTCAGCTACATTGACGGCGTCATGGCCAGCCACACCAACGCCTTGGGCCTGAGCTGCAACTATCGCTGGGAAACCCTTGATGGCAAACCACGCGTGGTCGAACACTGGACCAGCGACGGCGAGCACTTTCACTTCCGTTACGATTTCAAACAACGGACTTCGTGGGCCACTGACGTGTTGGGCCGCGAGCTGGAAATCCACTACAACGCCGATCACCGGGTAATTGCCAGCCGTGACTACGGTGGCGAACGTTACGCCATCGACATTGACGACACCGGCAATATGACCGGTGTCACCTTGCCCGATGGTCAGACGATTGCGCTCAAGTACGATGAATATTCGCGCCTTGTCGAAGAAACCGACCCGCTCGGCAGGAAGATCCACTACAAGTATTTCGTACTCACCACACTGGTGACGCAAGTCACCTACCCTGATGGCAGCGTCTGGAAAGCCCGCTACGACGCCAAGGGCAACTTGATCGCTGAAATCGATGCCATGGGCAACTCCACCGAATACCTCAACGGCGAAGATGGCCTGCCGCACACCATCATTGATGCCACGCGCAAATCGAAATACCTGTGGTGGAACAACCTCGCGCAGGTCGAGCGCTTTCAGGATTGCTCAGGCAAGAGCACCTATTACCGTTATGACGAACGGCAGTACCTGGTCGCCGTCACCGACGCCTTGAACCAGACTACAAAACTTGAGCGTAAGCCCGACGGCGAAGTGCTGCGTATCGACCACCCAGACGGCACTGCCGAGTCGTTTACCTACAACGCTCTCGGCCAGGTCCTCACGCACACCGATGGCAAAGGCCAGACCACCCGATTACTGCGCACCGCACGTGGCTTGCCTAGCAGCCGCCAGGACGCCAAGGGCCAGCGCATTCGGTACGAGTACGACAAAGCCATTCGCCTGACCGCACTGGTCAACGAAAACAACGCGGCGTACCAATTTGCCTACGACGCCTCGGACCGCTTGATTGAAGAAAAACGCATCGACAACCTGACGCGCCGTTTCAGCTACTCCATTGGCGGTCATCTGACCCGTGTTGACGAAATCGGCTATGGGGAACGAGCCGAACGGCCACAACGCCACACCGAGTTTGAGCGTGACCCCATCGGACGATTGTTGGCCAAGCTGAACGACGACGCGCGTCAGGACTATGAGTACGACGAGGGCGACCGGCTGCTGTCGATTACACGGTCTCCAACCAGTACCGGTAAAAAGCTCGGCGTCTCACCAGAAAAACTTGAATTTGCCTACGACATCCTTGGCCGCCTGATCCAGGAAACCACACCCCAAGGCGCACTGGCCTACGAATACGATCCTCTGAGCAACCTGACCACACTGACGCTTCCCACTGGCCAACACCTCAACCACCTTTATTACGGCAGCGGCCACCTGCACCAACTCAACCTCGACGGCCAAGTGATCAGCGACATGGAACGCGACGACCTGCACCGCGAGGTCTATCGCACCCAGGGCACCCTCACGAGTTGCTTCGGCTACGACGCCATGGGGCGCAAGACGTGGCAGTTCGCTTCAACCTTGCCCGCCGAAAAACTCTCCGGTGTTCACAACCCCGGCGTCAACACCAGCCTGCTGGTCGAGCACGCTTACAACCCGATTCACCGCCGCTACCAGTACGACCCCGCCGGCGAACTGGTCCGCACGCTCGACAAGTTGCGCGGCGAGATTAAATACGAGTACGAAGCCAACGGCCAACTGCATAGCCGCGATACTGGCCGGTTGGTGGACAGTGAAGAGTTTCGCTATGACGCGGCAGCCAACCGTCTTAACTTCAATACGAGCCAATTTGACCAGGTCAAAGACAACCGGATCAAGAAGTGGCGCGATCAGGAATATGCCTACGACGCGTGGGGCAACCTGATCGAAAAACGCAGCGGGATTACCCGACTTCAAACGTTCAGCTACGACTGCGAAAACCGCCTGGTCGGGGCTGAAACGATGGTCAACAGCAGGCTTGAAAGCACCGGCACGTATCGTTATGACAGCCTGGGCCGGCGTGTCGGAAAAACCTCTGAAATCAACGGCAAAACGCAGCACAAAAACTTCCTCTGGCAAGGCTTGCGCATGTTGCGTGAGGAAAGCCCACAACAAAGCAGCCTCTACATCTACGAACCCGGCAGCTACGCGCCGTTAGCAAGAGTCGACCAAAGCGAAGGAGAAGCGCAAAAGCTTTACTACTTCCACACCGACCAGATCGGTACGCCGCTGGAAATGACGGACCCGGACGGTCAGATCGTTTGGCAGGCGACGTATAGGGCGTGGGGCGAGATTGAAACGCTGGCGGTGAGTGAGGTTGAGCAGAACCTGCGGTTTCAGGGGCAGTATTTTGATGATGAGACGGGGCTGCACTACAACACGTTTCGGTATTACGATCCGCAGGTGGGGCGGTTTATAACACAGGACCCGATTGGGTTGTTGGGTGGGGATAATCTTTATCAGTACGGCAATAACCCAATGCGTTGGATAGACCCTTGGGGGCTCTCAGAACTACTTGGCCTTGTTACTGAAGCTCATGGCCTCCTTGACCCGACTGCCCAGAAATTCAAAACAACTGCGCTGGGAATGAGCGAGGATGGAAAGTTATTTATCGCTTCTAGTGATAAAACAGTACCGAAAGTTCAAAGGGAGTGGGCCCAGGGAAAAGGTATCTCTATAGTTAATGGGCAAGGACATGCAGAGGAAACCATCATAAAAGCAGGCAAAGGTGCCACTAACATTGACGCATCACGTGGTGTATGTCTCGACTGTGAGCACTTGATGAAAGAGCACGGCGTAAAAACAGAAACGCATTCTACAGGTAAGAAAAGTCGAAAGCGTCTTGGAGGAGCAACATGCAATATGATTTGATTTTTAAAAGCGAGAAAGTTTTTTCAAAATTTGAAAATTTAAATAGTCAGCAAAAAATATTAGTTATCGCCGCTTATCTTTATAGGCAGTTTCGACTCATTAAGGCGTTCGATCAAGTTTACTCTGAAAAGTTATCTGAGCTCTTTATAAGTGCGCTTGGCGCTGCTGTCGATAATGCTTCAGGTCTTATAAAACGTACTCAGGAAGAGGTTGAAGCTAATATACCCGATACAGACGAGTTTTCTGAGCAGGAGGGGAGTTTTGCACAAAACTTAATGATCTCACTAAATTACTTTCTGTTGTTTGTAATGCATTTGGATTATTCGGATCTTGACCGATGCGTGAATATGTTCCTCCAGAATATTGATTTGCTAAATTATGAGGCAGATGAAAGTTATGATGAGGGACAGATTATATTGGCGGAGATTGAAGTGGCTTTATCGTTAGTCGAGCAGGTTCCAGTAGCTATCCGAAATAATTACACAAATATAGAAGCTGTAAAGCTACTCGCACGGCAGCATCTTGTTTGAGTTTTAGAACAATGACATGCACCGCTAGGTCTATCGCACTCACTACAGACTCGCAAGTGACCTGAGTGGGTAATTCGTTAACTAAAAGCCCTTGTAAATACTGGCTTAGGCAATTAAAATTTGCTCTTTAATAATTAAAATTTCAATACTCCTTGAAGAGTAGAGTTATTGGGCGCGCGCGGTTGGCGGCCTGACCGGCAACCCGGTCGACCTCACCACCGGGCGCAAGATCATTCCTGACGAAGTCGACTTCAGCCTGCCGGGGCTGATGCCCATTGAGTGGTCACGTTTTTACGCCAGCGATCTGAGCGTCGATAGCATTCTGGGTAAGGGCTGGGTGTTGCCGTGGGAGCAAAGCCTGCGTCGCAGCGGAGAATTTGTTTACCTGACTGATAACCAGGGGCGCAGCGTCCCTTTTGTTAATGTCCAGCCAGGCGAACGCATCTATAACCCGCATGAGCAGGTCTATCTGGTTTGTACTGAGGGTGGCCATTACCTGCTGCAGACGCTCGACAATATCTTCTTCTACTTCGGCGAAGTGCCCAACAGCAACGCAGTCGTACCGCTGCAGCGTATCGAAAATGCACTCGGTCATTTCCTGCACTTCACTCGCACCGTCGACGGTACGCTTACAGACATCAGCGCCACGGGCGGTGTGCGCGTTCACCTTCACTACGACAACCCCCTGGGGCGCCTGACCGACGTCAAACGTGTGGTCGATAACGAAGCGGTTGAAACCCTCGTGCAATATCGCTACGACGACAATGGCCAACTCGCCGAAGTGATCAACCGTAATGGCGATTCGGTGCGGCGGTTCAGCTACATTGACGGCGTCATGGCCAGCCACACCAACGCCTTGGGCCTGAGCTGCAACTATCGCTGGGAAACCCTTGATGGCAAACCACGCGTGGTCGAACACTGGACCAGCGACGGCGAGCACTTTCACTTCCGTTACGATTTCAAACAACGGACTTCGTGGGCCACTGACGTGTTGGGCCGCGAGCTGGAAATCCACTACAACGCCGATCACCGGGTAATTGCCAGCCGTGACTACGGTGGCGAACGTTACGCCATCGACATTGACGACACCGGCAATATGACCGGTGTCACCTTGCCCGATGGTCAGACGATTGCGCTCAAGTACGATGAATATTCGCGCCTTGTCGAAGAAACCGACCCGCTCGGCAGGAAGATCCACTACAAGTATTTCGTACTCACCACACTGGTGACGCAAGTCACCTACCCTGATGGCAGCGTCTGGAAAGCCCGCTACGACGCCAAGGGCAACTTGATCGCTGAAATCGATGCCATGGGCAACTCCACCGAATACCTCAACGGCGAAGATGGCCTGCCGCACACCATCATTGATGCCACGCGCAAATCGAAATACCTGTGGTGGAACAACCTCGCGCAGGTCGAGCGCTTTCAGGATTGCTCAGGCAAGAGCACCTATTACCGTTATGACGAACGGCAGTACCTGGTCGCCGTCACCGACGCCTTGAACCAGACTACAAAACTTGAGCGTAAGCCCGACGGCGAAGTGCTGCGTATCGACCACCCAGACGGCACTGCCGAGTCGTTTACCTACAACGCTCTCGGCCAGGTCCTCACGCACACCGATGGCAAAGGCCAGACCACCCGATTACTGCGCACCGCACGTGGCTTGCCTAGCAGCCGCCAGGACGCCAAGGGCCAGCGCATTCGGTACGAGTACGACAAAGCCATTCGCCTGACCGCACTGGTCAACGAAAACAACGCGGCGTACCAATTTGCCTACGACGCCTCGGACCGCTTGATTGAAGAAAAACGCATCGACAACCTGACGCGCCGTTTCAGCTACTCCATTGGCGGTCATCTGACCCGTGTTGACGAAATCGGCTATGGGGAACGAGCCGAACGGCCACAACGCCACACCGAGTTTGAGCGTGACCCCATCGGACGATTGTTGGCCAAGCTGAACGACGACGCGCGTCAGGACTATGAGTACGACGAGGGCGACCGGCTGCTGTCGATTACACGGTCTCCAACCAGTACCGGTAAAAAGCTCGGCGTCTCACCAGAAAAACTTGAATTTGCCTACGACATCCTTGGCCGCCTGATCCAGGAAACCACACCCCAAGGCGCACTGGCCTACGAATACGATCCTCTGAGCAACCTGACCACACTGACGCTTCCCACTGGCCAACACCTCAACCACCTTTATTACGGCAGCGGCCACCTGCACCAACTCAACCTCGACGGCCAAGTGATCAGCGACATGGAACGCGACGACCTGCACCGCGAGGTCTATCGCACCCAGGGCACCCTCACGAGTTGCTTCGGCTACGACGCCATGGGGCGCAAGACGTGGCAGTTCGCTTCAACCTTGCCCGCCGAAAAACTCTCCGGTGTGCACAACCCCGGCGTCAACACCGGCCTGCTGGTCGAGCACGCTTACAACCCGATTCACCGCCGCTACCAGTACGACCCCGCCGGCGAACTGGTCCGCACGCTCGACAAGTTGCGCGGCGAAATCAAGTACGAATACGAAGCCAACGGCCAACTGCATAGCCGCGATACTGGCCGGTTGGTGGACAGTGAAGAGTTTCGCTATGACGCGGCAGCCAACCGTCTTAACTTCAATACGAGCCAATTTGACCAGGTTAAAGACAACCGCATCAAGCAATGGCGCGATCAGGAATACCGCTACGACGCGTGGGGCAACCTGATCGAAAAACGCAGCGGGATTACCCGACTTCAAACGTTCAGCTACGACTGCGAAAACCGCCTGGTCGGCGCTGAAACGATGGTCAACAGCAGGCTTGAAAGCACTGGCACCTATCGCTATGACAGCCTGGGCCGGCGTGTCGGCAAAACCTCTGAAATCAACGGCAAAACGCAGCACAAAAACTTCCTCTGGCAAGGCTTGCGCATGTTGCGTGAGGAAAGCCCACAACAAAGCAGCCTCTACATCTACGAACCCGGCAGCTACGCGCCGTTAGCAAGAGTCGACCAAAGCGAAGGAGAAGCGCAAAAGCTTTACTACTTCCACACCGACCAGATCGGTACGCCGCTGGAAATGACGGACCCGGACGGTCAGATCGTTTGGCAGGCGACGTATAGGGCGTGGGGCGAGATTGAAACGCTGGCGGTGAGTGAGGTTGAGCAGAACCTGCGGTTTCAGGGGCAGTATTACGATGATGAGACGGGACTGCACTACAATACGTTTCGGTATTACGATCCGCAGGTGGGGCGGTTTATAACGCAGGATCCGATAAGTGTTCTCGGTGGTGCCAACCTCTATCAATATGCTTTAAATCCCTTGAGCTGGTTAGATCCGTTAGGTTGGGCAGGTAACCCTGCGAATGCCACTCATATAACGTATCAGGGCATAAAAAATGGTAAGCCATATGTTGGATATGCTAGCAAGCCAGGGTTAGGGCATTCAGCTCAAGATGTACTGGACTACAGATATTCGAATACTGCACACTTTGATGTAGTCCCTGAACCAATTTTTGTCGGTGACGGGCAAGCAGGTAAAGACATTGCGCGTGGGCTAGAGCAGCGAACATTTGAAGAGCGAGGCGGTTTGGATAAGACTTCAAATAAGCAGAATCCTGTAGGGAAAAACAATCCCAATAGAAATAGATATCTAACAGCTGCAGACGACTATAAGGCAAGTGGTAGTAAAACAGCTGGAGTTAAAGGGGTAGCATGTTGAAAACGTTAAAGTGGCAAAAAGATTTGGTATTGAGCGTTCAGGTTGAAAAGGATCTGTTTACCTTGGCGCAGATGCGAGAGAATTATCTTCTTGAGTTTTTCGATGTGTTTAGATGTGATGAGAATTGGGAAGGAGTAGATCTAAATAGCGCAAAAATAATATTTTGTATTTTTGTATCCCCCAAAAACATTAAAAGTATATTTTCGGATCGCGCTGTTGATGATTCGGTCATTCGAAATAATCGCCCCGTCAAGAAACGTATGTTGTCGGCTAACTTCGATGAAGTGGGGGGGGCAGATTTAATTGATCTTTCGGATAAGTACTCTAATATTGATGCCGATTTAGTAAAGGCAGGCTTGACACTTGAGAAAGATCTAGACCTAATTTATGAGTACGATCTATGTGGGATGGCTGGTAGTCCTGAAAAAATACTCAATCGACTTAAAATATATTTTGACACTGGTGTCAACTGGGATCCATCTAAGAAGTACCTTTTCCCAGGGATCGAGCCTCCACAGCCGTCTCGTTAATTATTCATTATAGGGGATTAAATTTTTTTTACAGATTCCGAACTTTATGAGAAACTCGACTTGCTGGAGGGAGATGAAAATCTTCTAATACAGATTCGTACGGTTATTTCTGAGCTGGTTTTTGATTTGAAAAGTTTGCCAGAGTCAAGCTTTGGGAAAGGGGCGCTTCCCATGTTTAGGAATTGTGTTATCAAGCTAAACGGTTTTGAAATGGAAATTGAGACGGTTGAGAGAGAGTCCATATTGGATGTTCTTTATCAGTTAGGTGAGTTAGTTGGGCTTTCCAGAA
Source organism: Pseudomonas sp. PvP025 (assembly GCF_017832155.1). Taxonomy (NCBI): domain Bacteria; kingdom Pseudomonadati; phylum Pseudomonadota; class Gammaproteobacteria; order Pseudomonadales; family Pseudomonadaceae; genus Pseudomonas; species Pseudomonas sp. PvP025. Next base: position 4,205,249 of record NZ_JAFIBJ010000001.1, read on the forward strand.
GTAGCGAGTTTCTGGAGAAGTGGCGTGGTGATTGGTGATTTAACTAAGTTTTACTGTGATTAGGCTAGTGGCTCTATGATTTCGGCGTAAAAGCAGGAAGCAGGGGAATCTTTAAAAGTAACGAGGCCTATGGCGGTTAACGTGTCCTCGCGAAGAAAATCTCGATTTTTCCCTACTATGTAAGTAGCCGCTTGCTCCAAGAGACCACACCTCAAGCGCACTGGCTTACGAATACGATTACGGCAGCGGCCACCTGCACCAACTCAACCTCGACGGCCAAGTGATCAGCGACATGGAGCGCGACGACCTGCACCGCGAGGTCTATCGCACCCAGGGCACCCTCACGAGTTGCTTCGGCTACGACGCCATGGGGCGTAAGACGTGGCAGTTCGCTTCAACCTTGCCCGCCGAAAAACTCTCCGGTGTGCACAACCCCGGCGTCAACACCAGCCTGCTGGTCGAGCACGCTTACAACCCGATTCACCGCCGCTACCAATACGACCCCGCTGGCGAACTGATCCGCACGCTCGACAAACTGCGCGGCGAGATCAAATACGAGTACGAAGCTAACGGCCAGTTGCACAGTCGTGATACTGGCCGGTTGGTGGATAGTGAAGAGTTCACGTATGACGCGGCGGCGAACCGACTGAACTTCAATGCCAGTGCAGTAAAACCTACATTTAATCCCGGATGCTGTGTTCCCGACTCCAACATCGAAAAGTCCACTTCCACCCAAGCCGGTCTACTTCCGAAAGTTCATCGACGGCCTACACGTACTCACGAGGATGACTAATTCTCGCCGCCGTGGACTGCGAACCTCTCACCACTTAACGCGCTATTCGCCGTTGGCTGGGTGTGTTTATCGAGCGGTTACTAATGTCTTCGCCTTCATTGCCGACACACTGGCGATGACTAAACGCATCACCCCGCCACGCCGGTAATCGCTGGCGCTCCCCATTCCGTTTTACCGCTGCACACAAGGAAGAAGTACATGATCAGGCTGTTCTGCAAAGCTGCTGTTGTGTTGTCTCTGGTCACGCTGTTTGGCTGTTCCTCGACGCCTTCCGTCGAGAAAATGCAGGCTGATGTGGCGAACTATTCGTTGCCCAAGGCTGCCGTCGCCGACAAAGGCCTGGTGTATGTGGTGCGTCCAAGCAACGTTGGGATGTTGGTACGGTTCAATGTATTCCTGGATGACAAGGAAGCTGCTTCGGAGATGGGTTACAACCGGGGTAATCAATACATTTATTTCTTCGTGACGCCGGGCAAGCATGTGATCAGTTCCAAAGCCGAGAACTGGGCTGACTTGCAGATCAGCGTGAAGGCGGGTGAGGTTGTTTACCTTAAGCAGGAAGTCGAAATGGGCTTCGCCGTGGCGCGCAACGGCCTCAAGTCGCTGAGCGATCTGGAAGGCCGTTATCTGGTCAAGGATGCATCCCTGGGTACCGTCATAAAAGAAAGCAAGTGATCTGAGCGCGCTTGAAGCAGCCGGGACCTGAGCCCGGCCGCTTTTCATCTTCTTATCCCAAAACACCAAGGGACTGCCGTGAAAAACCTTCTCCTCATTCTCCTCACCACCCTCATCCTCGGCGGCTGCGTCAGCCATCCGCTCACACCGGAAAATCGCGCGCAGGTCAAAACGGTGAAAGTGCTGCCCGTGAAGTGGGGCAAGAACATGGTGTATTTCGGTCGTGAACAGGCCTGGGGCGCGGCGCTGGGGGCCGGGCTGGGTGCCGGTGTGGGCATGGCGAGCGGGGCGTCCAGGGTGGGGACCGCGGCGTTGAGCGGTGCGGGGTTTGCCGCCGGCATGAAGCTTGGGCAGTTGGCTGAAATGTCGACGCCGGCGGCGATATTGACGGTGATGGACGCCGAAAACATCGACGTGGGTGTATTGCTCAAGCAGGGCTTTGTCGATGCGCTGGGCAAGACGTCAACGCTCAAGGTGGTGGGTGGCGATGAGCCCGCCGATGCGCAGATTCAGCTGACGGTGACCGAGTGGGGGTTTCGCCTGACCCAGGGTTTCAGCAGCGTGATCTACCCGACCATTTCGGTGATTGCGCAGATGGACCGTGGCGACCAGATGATCTGGCGCACGTTTGAGACGATCACACCGTTCAATGGCCAGAATGTGTATGGCTACACGCCGCTGACCTACCGCACCGACCCCGAGGCCTTGCGCCGGGCGCTGACCGGGATCACGCAGATCTCCGGCCAGTATCTGGTGAAGGAGCTCAAGTAAGCCTAGTGGATCTTCATGTTCTGCAGGGTTCACATATCCGCGCGAAACAACTTGAGAACCCCCCTTAACTCCGTAAAATGCGCCAGCCGTTGCGGCACTACAGGTTCAGGGACGAATGCAGACGCACGTGTTACTCCTCCCGGAATCGCCGCTGGCCTCAGCTCTGCCGATTTTCCATTTCAGGAGCAACACGTGAAGACACTCTCCAAAATCCTGCTGTCTGGCCTCACCGCCGCAGCGCTGTTGACCGTGGCCGGTTGCGCCACCGAGAGCAACCGCGCGATGCCGGTGGAGCAGGTCGCCAGCGCCAAGATCGCCTATTCCGGCGTGCGCGTGCCGATTGCCGTGGGCAAGTTCGATAACCGCTCCAGCTACATGCGCGGCATCTTCTCCGATGGCGTCGACCGCCTCGGTGGCCAGGCCAAGACCATCCTCATTACCCACCTGCAGCAGACCAACCGCTTCAACGTGCTGGATCGCGACAACATGGGCGAAATCTCCCAGGAAGCCGCGATCAAAGGCGCCGTGCAGAAGCTCAAGGGCGCTGACTACGTAGTGACCGGCGATGTAACCGAGTTCGGTCGCAAAGAGACCGGCGACCGCCAACTGTTCGGCATTCTTGGCCGTGGCAAAACCCAGGTGGCCTACGCCAAAGTTGCACTGAATATCGTCAACATCAGCACGTCCGAAGTGGTGTATTCCACCCAGGGCGCCGGTGAGTACGCGCTGTCCAACCGTGAAGTGATCGGCTTCGGCGGCACCGCCAGCTACGACTCCACCCTCAATGGCAAGGTGCTGGACCTGGCCATGCGCGAAGCGATCAATCGTCTGGTCGACGGCATCAACGCCGGCGCCTGGAACCCGCGCAACTGATCAGCCACACCACAAGGAGCAGTACACGGATGAGCAAGGCAGTGAAGTTGGCGTTGATGCTGACAGCAATCGCAGCGGTCGCCGGGTGCCAGACGGCGCCCCAGCCCCTGTATCAATGGGAAAGCTATCAGCCGCAGGTTTACGAGTACTTCAAGGGCGAGCCCAAGGAGGCGCAAGTCGAGGCACTCGAGCGCGATCTGCAGAAGATCAACGCCAGTGGCCGCAAGGCGCCGCCGGGTTACCACGCGCATTTGGGCATGCTGTACATGAGCATGGGCAAGGATGACCAGATGGTGCAGGAGCTGCGTACCGAAAAGGCGTTGTTCCCCGAGTCCGCCGCATACATGGACTTTCTGCTGAAAAACGCCAAGGCCGGAGTCGCCCTCAAATGAACCTCTTGAAACTCACCGGCGCCTTGCTGGCCCTGGCTTTGCTCGGCGGTTGCGCGGCGCCCAAGACCATTGATTACACGGCCTACAAACAGGCGCGGCCCAAGTCGATCCTAGTGCTGCCGCCGATCAATGAGTCGCCAGAAGTGCAGGCCTCCTACAGCCTTGTGTCGCAGGTGACCTACCCGTTGGCCGAAGCCGGCTACTACGTGTTGCCGATCGCGCTGGTGGACGAAACCTTCCGCCAGAACGGCCTGACCACCGCCAACGATATCCAGGCCGTGCCGCCCACCAAACTGCATGACATCTTTGGTGCCGACGCAGCGCTGTACATCACGGTCAGCGAGTACGGCACCAAGTACATGCTGATCTCCAGCGACACCTCCGTGACGGCTTCGGCCAAACTGGTCGACCTGCGTACCGGCACCACGCTGTGGACCGGCGCGGCGCGTGCGTCCAGCGAGGAAGGCAACAACAACGGCGGCGGCCTGGTGGGCATGCTGATCACGGCGGCGGTCAAGCAGGTGATCAACAGCTCCACCGATGCGGCGCACCCGATTGCCGGGATTACCAGCGCTCGCCTGCTGTCGGCAGGGCAACGCACCGGCATTCTGTATGGCCCGCGTAATCCGAAATACGGCACCGACTGACGTGTTTTAAAAGCCCTGCCTGGCCGCCTGGTCAGCGCAGGCTTTTGCTGTTCAGTTCACCAGGATGTCCTTGGGCTTGATCAATTGCAGGCTGTTCACCCGGAACCCTGGCTTGCCTGTGCCGGTCAGGTCGATGGCGACGAAATAGCGATGGATAGCCGGGTCGAAACTGACGATGGTTTCGCCGGCGCGCCCGGTGAAGGCAGTGACGAGTTTGAGGTGTGTATTGGCTTCGTTCTCGAGGCTGCGCAGGTCCATTTTGTCGACGCCGGTAGCGAGGTCCATGATTTCATCCGGTGCCTCAGGCGTGGAATCGCTGGCGCGTTCATAGACAAACGTGTCGGCGCCTCGGCCGCCGCGCAGCCGGTCCGCACCGCTGCGGCCCGTGAGCCGGTTAGCAGCGTCGTTACCGATCAAGGTGTCATGGCCGGAACCGCCGACGGCATTTTCAATGGTGCAGTCGCGCGCGATGGAAACGTTGCCTCGCAAGCCCCCCACATCGGAGAACGAACCCGCCCTGAGGTTGATGACCTGGTCGTTTCCGTAACCCGAGACATCCAGCGTGTCGTTGCCCCCGCCGTCCCAGACGCAGAACGCGGCGCTGTCCCGGTAATTTCGAAGGGAGTAGTAATCCCTGCCGCTATTGGAATTGAAGCCGTAGGTGTTGTCTTCCCGACGAATGTGATGATTGGCCCCGTACCTTTTTTGCACGGCGCTGATGTCGTCCATCATTGGTGCTTTCGGCAGTTCTCCAAGCTGTTTGCCGCAGTGTTCGGCGTCGAAGTAACTCATAACGCTATGAGCTCTGGAGTCCTGTACGTGGTGAGGCGCCTTTGCCCCGCTCCAACCGTCGTAATGGCCCGGATGAGTCAGCCCTAAGGTGTGACCAATTTCGTGGGTCAGATCGTGGCGTGTCACTCGGCGTGGGTTGTAAAGCGTATTGCCGCTGTTCCAGAAGTGCCCGGGGAAAAAGCCCACTGCAGTGCCGACGTGTCTGGAAATGCCGAAGCTCAATCGACCTTCTGTCTGGCAATCGCTCTGAGTGAACTCCAGGTTGGCGACATCACTCCAGGATTGCATGGAGCGCCGGGCGTCCTGTTTTTGAGCTTCGTTGAACCGTTGCGCATGGGTGTTGAAGGTATAGGCAATTTCAGTCTTGCCGTTCTGATCCCGGTCATCCCACTTTTCCGTTTTCCGGGTGAGTTGCTCAACGGCTTGCTGCTTGTCGAGCGAGCGCTTGTGGATCCTGGCCGCGTGCGGATCGTCCCGGCGCAGGGTCTGGTCGTAGTCGGCGTTGCGAGTACTGCTGGTTGGAGGATGCGGCAAGTGATTTGACTGGACGTAGTGTGGTGGCGCCTTGCGCACATAGCGGTGCGGAATAGACGGCTGCAGAAATGGCCGAAAGAGCGTTCCAAGCCACCGATTGAACGGTCTCAGAGCGGGTTGAGCGTACGGTTGATAGGCATAAAAGGGCGCCCTGAAGTCTATTCTCACGATGGTATTTTCCGCTGGGTGCTGTCACCTTTCCTTACTTGAACGACGCCGCAGACTCCCTGTGCAGGGGGGTAAAACTGCCAGCCCGGGAAAGAGTTTCCAAAGGTGGATATGTGTCCGAACAAGACTTTTTTGGACGGTTGGGCAGAGGGCAAAGTGTTTATGCAATATTCAAATTCAACCCTCGACCCCGTCGCTGCTGGCCGTGCCGCCGAGTCCGTGGAATCTATCCAGATTGACCGGCGAATGAACCTACCGGGTGAATTGCTACGTCTCACCCAAGTGAGTGAATCATTCACACACTCGTTTAAGCCAATACCCCGGCCCTCCACAATCCAGTGTGGGAGGGGGCTTGCGCCCGATAGCGGTATGCCATTCACTGAATTGTCTGACTGACGCGCCGCGACCAACAGGAGCCCGCCCCTCACATGCCCACCCCGGCTGCCTCACCCAGCGACGAATCGCTGCTGGTCCGCTATCGAACCGGTGACGCCGCTGCGTTCGAAGCGCTCTACGCACGTCACCGCCAGGGCCTCTACCGATTTCTCGTGGCCCTGTGCAACAAGGCCGAACTGGCCGAAGAGATCTATCAGGAAACCTGGCTGAGCCTGATCCGCAGCACCACCCAGCCACAGGGCCGCGCGAGTTTTCGCACCTGGCTGTTCCAGATTGCCCGCAACCGCCTGATCGATCATTGGCGCAAGCACGGCATCCACAGCCCACTGCACGACAGCTACGACGAACAACTGCACGCCCAGCCCGACCATGACGCCGGCCCCGAGCAGCAACTGAGCCTGAGCCGCGACCAGGCCCGCCTCGACGCCGCCCTGCAAGGCCTGCCCGACGACCAGCGCGAAGTCTTCCTGCTGCGCCTGCACGGCGACCTCGACGTACCGCAAATCGCCGCCCTCACCAACGCCCCGCTGGAAACCGTCAAAAGCCGCCTGCGCTACGCCCAGCAGAAACTGCGCCGCCTGCTGGCCGAGGAGATCACCGCATGACCGACAAACGCGCCACACCGGATCCCGATGACACGCTGCAGCACTATCGCCAACACAGCCCGGGCGAACCGCCTGCAGCCCTCGACGCCTTCCTCCTCGACACCGCCCGACGTGAGGCCCCAACGCCGCAGATGAGCGTGTGGCAACGCTGGCGCAACGTCTGTAAACAACCGCGCTGGCAAATGGCATTCGCCACCGTGGCCGGGCTGGCGTTGATGGTGGGGGTGGTGATGCGTGAGCCGGTGGCGCATAACGAGATATCTACCGCTACCTTTTCTGTGCAGGCACCGATGGCCCGGATTGCGATGGCGCCCAGGGATGAGAGTGCAGGGGCGATGGTGGGGCAATCTGCAGTCGAGCGACTTAGCAAACGCGCGCCGGTGGCATCGCCTACGCTGGAGGAGGGGTTGCGGGAGATTGTCGCGCTACGTGAGGCGGGGGAAAGCAGAGCGGCGGATGAGAAGCTGCTGGCGTTGCATGAGCGGTTTCCGCAGGAGGATTTGCCTGGGTTGTTGGAGGGGGTGCGAGGGCGTTGACGTAAAAAAGCCCCAGACCTTTCGACCTGAGGCTTCTTCTATATCTGGTGCACCCGGCGGGATTCGAACCCACGACCCCTGCCTTCGGAGGGCAGTACTCTATCCAGCTGAGCTACGGATGCTTGTGCGGGCGCCATCATACCCATGTCGACCTTGGGCGTCCATGCTGGGTTTGGCCGCTGGATCGTAGGAAACCCTCCCGCCAGGGCTCTGCAGCGGGGGCCGGTGGTCGATGGGGTGGAACGCTGTTCTCACACGCTGATCAGACTCACCGGACACGCGGGCGCTTTTCGTTCTTTTTTTCGAACAGACTATTGCCCTGTACCCCCATTGCTCCTAGGATTCGTTTGAGATTTCAAACGCTCTGTCTCCCGTGCGCCGTTTCACTCACGTTGCGCGCTGGGGCTGATTTCCCTGACGGCAGCCCACAAGGCGCCTTTCTACAACTCTAATTCGCTCCGCGTGCGCGCGGTGCTGTTAAGGAAAGCCGACATGCAGCTCAAAGATACCCAGTTGTTCCGCCAGCAAGCCTTTATCGATGGGGCTTGGGTCGACGCGGACAACGGTCAAACCATCAAGGTCAATAACCCGGCCACGGGCGAGATTCTCGGCACCGTGCCGAAGATGGGCGCCGCGGAAACCCGCCGTGCCATCGAGGCCGCCGACAAGGCGCTGCCGGCCTGGCGCGCCCTTACCGCCAAGGAGCGTGCGAACAAGCTGCGCCGTTGGTTCGAGCTGCTGATCGAAAACCAGGACGACCTCGCTCGCCTGATGACCCTGGAGCAGGGCAAGCCGCTGGCCGAGGCCAAGGGCGAGATCGTCTACGCCGCGTCCTTTATCGAGTGGTTTGCCGAAGAGGCCAAGCGCATCTATGGCGATGTGATTCCCGGCCACCAGCCCGACAAGCGCCTGATCGTGATCAAGCAGCCTATCGGCGTGACCGCTGCCATTACCCCGTGGAACTTCCCGGCCGCGATGATCACCCGTAAAGCCGGCCCGGCCCTGGCCGCCGGTTGCACCATGGTGATCAAGCCGGCGTCGCAAACGCCGTTCTCGGCCCTGGCTCTGGTTGAGCTGGCGCACCGTGCCGGTATCCCGAACGGTGTGCTGAGTGTGGTCACCGGCAGCGCCGGCGACATCGGCGGTGAGCTGACCAGCAACCCGATCGTGCGTAAATTGTCGTTCACCGGCTCCACCGAAATCGGTCGCCAGCTGATGGCCGAATGCGCCAAGGACATCAAGAAAGTGTCCCTGGAGCTGGGCGGCAACGCGCCGTTTATCGTGTTCGATGACGCTGACCTGGATAAGGCCGTCGAAGGCGCGATCATCTCCAAGTACCGCAACAATGGGCAGACCTGTGTCTGTGCCAATCGCCTGTACATTCAGGATTCGGTGTACGACGCGTTCGCCGAAAAACTTAAAGTGGCCGTGGCCAAATTGAAGATCGGCAACGGCCTGGAAGACGGCACCACCACCGGCCCGCTGATCGACGAAAAAGCCGTGGCCAAGGTCAAGGAGCACATCGCTGATGCCCTGAGCAAAGGCGCGAAGCTGTTGGCCGGTGGCAAGGCGATGGAAGGCAACTTCTTCGAGCCAACCATTTTGGTCGATGTGCCGAAGAATGCCGCCGTGGCGAAGGAAGAAACCTTCGGCCCGCTGGCGCCGCTGTTCCGCTTCAAAGACGAAGCCGAAGTGATCGCGATGTCCAACGACACCGAGTTCGGCCTGGCGTCCTACTTCTATGCCCGCGACCTGGGCCGTGTGTTCCGCGTGGCTGAAGCGCTGGAATACGGCATGGTCGGCGTCAACACCGGGTTGATCTCCAACGAAGTGGCGCCGTTCGGCGGCATCAAGGCGTCGGGCCTGGGCCGTGAAGGCTCCAAGTACGGGATCGAGGATTACCTGGAAATCAAATACCTCTGCCTGGGCATCTAAGCCCCGGTTTGGCATTGCAGTAAACGCAAAGGGCACGAGAGCGCTGACCCTTTGCGTGTTTCACACCGTTATTCGCAGTGGCCGGGAACGCTGTGGCAGTCGATCATCGCATGCTGCCGCAGTGGCTTCCCCGCCACGTATTTCCTTGCACAGCGCCACCCGATGAGTGGCGAATGAGGACTTTATGAGCAAGACCAACGCTTCCCTGATGAAACGCCGCGAAGCCGCTGTACCGCGCGGTGTTGGCCAGATTCACCCGATCTTCGCCGAGTCCGCGAAGAATGCCACCGTGACCGACGTTGAAGGTCGCGAGTTCATCGACTTCGCCGGCGGTATCGCCGTGCTGAACACTGGCCACGTGCACCCGAAAATCATCGCCGCCGTGACCGAGCAACTGAACAAGCTGACGCACACCTGCTTCCAGGTATTGGCGTACGAGCCGTACGTAGAGCTGTGTGAAAAAATCAACGCCAAGGTGCCGGGGGATTTCGCCAAGAAAACCCTGTTGGTCACCACCGGTTCCGAAGCCGTTGAGAACGCCGTGAAGATCGCCCGCGCCGCCACCGGCCGTGCCGGCGTGATCGCCTTCACCGGCGCCTACCACGGCCGCACCATGATGACCCTGGGCCTCACCGGCAAAGTCGTGCCGTACTCGGCCGGCATGGGCCTGATGCCCGGCGGCGTGTTCCGCGCGCTGTTCCCGAACGAACTGCACGGTGTGAGCGACGACGATGCCATCGCCAGCATCGAGCGCATCTTCAAGAACGATGCCGAGCCGCGTGATATCGCCGCCATCATCATCGAGCCGGTGCAGGGCGAGGGCGGTTTCTACGTCGCGCCCAAGTCCTTCATGAAGCGCCTGCGCGAACTGTGCGACAAGCACGGCATCCTGCTGATCGCCGACGAAGTGCAAACCGGCGCTGGCCGTACCGGCACCTTCTTCGCCATGGAACAGATGGGCGTTGCCGCCGACCTGACCACCTTCGCCAAGTCCATCGCCGGCGGTTTCCCGCTGGCCGGTGTGTGCGGCAAGGCTGAATACATGGACGCCATCGCCCCGGGCGGTTTGGGCGGCACCTACGCCGGCAGCCCGATTGCCTGCGCGGCTGCGCTGGCGGTAATGGACGTGTTCGAGGAAGAGCACCTGCTGGACCGTTGCAAAGCGGTGGGTGAGCGTTTGGTGACCGGCCTCAAGGCGATTCAGGCCAAGTACCCGGTGATCGGTGAAGTGCGCGCCCTGGGCGCGATGATCGCGCTGGAACTGTTCGAAGACGGCGACAGCCACAAGCCGAACGCTGCAGCGGTCGCCGCCGTGGTGGCCAAGGCGCGGGACAAGGGCTTGATCCTGCTGTCCTGCGGCACCTACGGCAACGTGTTGCGCGTGCTGGTACCGCTGACCTCGCCGGACGAGCAACTGGACAAGGGCCTGGCGATCATCGAAGAGTGTTTCTCCGAGCTCTAAGCATCTGATTACACAGATGAACCCTTGTGGGAGGGGGCTTGCTCCCGATAGCGGTCTATCAGCCAACAAATAGAGGGCTGACACACCGCTATCGGGAGCAGGCCCCCTCCCACATTTAGTTTGTGCCTGGCATCACATCAGTCGGCGATCACGCGGTTTTTGCCCAGGCGCTTGGCCTCGTACATGGCGGCGTCGGCGCGGGCGAACAAGCTGTCGAGGGTCGAGTCGCTTGCGCGCAGGCTCGCCAGGCCCTGGCTGACCGTCACGTTGAAAGCGCGGCCGTCATAACTGAAGCTCAGCGCCTGGATCTCTCTGCCCAGGCGCTGCGCCACCTGCAGCGCCATCTCCGGTGCGCAACCGGGCAGCACGGCGGCGAACTCTTCGCCGCCAATGCGTCCGAACAGGTCGCCACGGCGCAATACCCCTCGGCCGCTTTCGGCGATACGCCGCAGCACCTGATCGCCCTCCAGGTGGCCGTACGTGTCGTTGATGTCCTTGAAGTCATCGATGTCCAGCAACAGGAACGCCAGCGGCGCGCCCTGGGCACAAGCGACGTCGAAGGCCTGGTTGGCGCATTCGAAAAAGTGCCGGCGGTTGCTGCTCTGGGTCAGTACGTCGGTAGTGGCCAGGCGGTGCAACTCCAGCTCCAACTGCTTCTTTTCGGTGATGTCCTCGGCGATGCCCACCACGATCAGCGGTTTATCGGGGTCGGCCTGCTGATTGATGTAGCACTTATCGCAGAGCCATCGAATTTGCCCGTCGGCGGTGATGATGCGGTATTCACGGTCTTCCACGGCGCCAGTGGTCAGCACGCGGGCCAGACTCTGTTCGGCGTAGTCGAGGTCTTCGGGGTGAATGCTGTTGCGCCATTCACGGTGGTCGGCGAGCAGCAGGCTTGCCGCTCTTCCAAAAACACGCTCGTAGGCCGGGCTCACATAGAGCACGCGACGTGTTTCCCAGTCGACAGCCCACAGCACCGCATTCACGCTCACCAGCAGTGAGCTCAGCAACTTCTCGCGCTCACTCAGACGCTCGACTTCACCCTGGGCATGCATCAGCGCAAGCAGGGTGGCAGCCGCCGCCGGGCGGGGCGGTTCAGCGGTTGGAAGGTCAGGCGAAAGGGGCTTTTCGTGAACCATCGGCACAACTCTCTCTGGGCGCGCCGCAAGGTGGAACAGCGGTCACAACAAGGGGCCACCATGATGGCGAAGTGTTCTTTGAGAGAGGGTAAATGCGTCGAAGTTCCATGAACGGCACGGATTGTCGGTGCCCGGAAAATGACGTCAGAAACAGGATAAGTGGGAGGGCGGACCCTCCCACGGTACCGTCAGACCGTCGCGGGACGCAGCGAGTAGGTTTTCAATTGGTGGGCAAAATCGCGCAGCGACTGGATACCGCTGGCCTCGGCCTCGTGCACCCATTCCTTGATCGCCGCCAGCATGTCATGACCGTTCGAGCTGGTCTTGAGCCAGATCTGTTGCAGCGCCAGACGCTTCTCGTAGATCACTTTCAGGGCCTGGCTGTGTTCCAGCAGGCTCTGGATGCGCAGGTGATGGCGATCGTCCAGCAGGCTGGTTTCACGGGACAGCAGGCGCTTGGCGCGATGGAATTGGTGGCGCACCGAATGGTCGACCCTGGCCAGCTCCTGCTTGACCAGCGGGCCGATCACCAGCTTGCGGTACTGGGCCATGATCTGGAAGCGGTTGTTGAGGATCGCCATGGCGGTGTCCATGTCCAGATGGCCCTTGCCTTCGACGCGATGGGCAATCGGCGCAACCCGCTGCACCTTGGCCAGACGCAGGAAGCTGAACACCTTGATCCAGGCCCAGCCCATGTCGAACTCCCATTTCTTCACCGACAGCTTGGCGGAGTTGGGGTAGGTGTGATGGTTGTTATGCAGCTCTTCGCCGCCAACGATGATGCCCCATGGCACCAGGTTGGTGGCAGCATCGCGGCATTCGAAGTTGCGATAGCCCACGGCGTGACCCAGACCGTTGATGACGCCGGCGGCCCAGAACGGAATCCACATCATCTGGATCGCCCAGATGGTGATGCCGATGGTGCCGAACAGCAGCAGGTCGATCACGCCCATGATCGCCACGCCCAGCAGCGGGTAGGGCGTGTAGAGCTTGCGTTCGATCCAGTCGTCCGGGCAGTTCTTGCCGTAGATGCGCAGGGTTTCCGGGTTTTCCGCTTCGGCGCGGTACAGCTCGGCGCCCTTGCGCATGACGGTGGACAGGCCCTTGATCACCGGGCTGTGCGGGTCATCGACGGTTTCGCACTTGGCGTGGTGCTTGCGGTGGATGGCGGTCCACTCGCGGGTGTTCTGCGCCGTGGTCAGCCACAGCCAGAGACGGAAGAAGTGTTTCAGGCCGGCATTGAGCTCCAGGGAGCGATGGGCTGAATAGCGATGCAGATAAACCGTGACCCCGACAATGGTCACGTGGGTCATCAACAGGGTGACTGCCACCAGTTGCCAGGCTGACAGATCGAGAAAACCGTTGTACCACATAGGCTGTATGGCCCTCAGATAAAGAAAAGAACAGCTCACGCATTATCACTAAGCCTACACAGAAAACCAGACACCCTTTCAGATAGGAGTGACTGGATGTTTCTTATTCTATAATCCGTAACCTTTGTAGGGCGATGCTGTTTTTGGGTAAGGATTACTGGGCATATGCTGTTTTCGTACCGAGGTGCCCTGTTGACGGGGCTGGTCTACCTGTTGTTTTCCATCGCGTGGCTGCTGTTCAGCCCCCTTTTATTGATCAACTTTCTCGATGAACCACCGGCATTGCAGTACGGTTTTCCGGTGAGCGGCTCTATATGGGTGGCGCTGAGCGCGCTGCTGATCTGCCTGATCTGCGCCCGCGCTGCCCGTACCAACCGTCTGCTGCGCCCCTTGAAGGAAAACCGCGAGCGTCTGCGCCAGGCTGCCGCTGTGTTCGATTGCACCCGCGAAGGCGTGTTGGTCACCGATAGCGCGGGCCAGATCGTGCATGTCAATCGCGCCTTTATCACCATCACCGGCTACCGCCGCGAAGAGGTGCTGGGGCGGCAACCGAGCCTGTTCAAGTCCGGGCACCATTCGTCGAATTTTTACCGGCAGATGTTCGAGACCCTCGAACTAGAGGGTGAATGGAGCGGCGAAATCTGGAACCGGCGCAAAAGCGGCGAGATTTATCCACAGTGGCAAACCATCCGGGTCATCCATGACGACGACGGCCATGTCAGCCATTACGTCGCGGTGTTTTCCGATATCAGTGCCATCAAGGACTCCGAGCAAGAACTGGCGCACCTGGCCCATCACGACCCGCTGACCGACCTGCCAAACCGCCTGCTGTTCAGCGACCGCGCCGAACAGGCGCTGGCGTCGGCGCAGGTGCACAAACGTGGCTGTGCGTTACTGCTGTTGGACCTGGACCACTTCAAGATCATCAACGACAGCCTTGGCCACAACGTCGGTGACCAGTTGCTCAAGCACGTGGGCGAGCGCCTGGCGGGCCTGTTCGGCCCCGGCGTGACCCTGGCGCGTCTGGGCGGGGATGAGTTCGCCGTGCTGGCGGAAAACTGTCCACAGGTGACCCAGGCGGCAGCCCTGGCGCACCGCATGCTCGCGGCGATGAAGGATCCGTTCGTGTTCGATGGCAACCAGCTGTTTATCAGCGCCAGCATTGGCATCAGCCTGTTCCCCGGCGATGCCCTGAGCGCCGAACAACTGCTGCGCAACGCCGATTCGGCGCTGTTCAAGGCCAAGAGCGCGGGTCGCGAAGGCTTCGCGCTGTACACCGAAGAGCTCACCGCACACGCGCAAAGCCGGGTGGAAATCGCCGGCGAGTTGCGGCGCGCCCTCGACCGCGACGAACTGCGCGTCTACTACCAGCCGGTGCACAACCTGCAGGACGGCCGCCTGATCGGTGTTGAAGCGCTGGTGCGCTGGCAGCACCCGGAGCGCGGCCTGGTACCGCCCGGCGAATTCATCCCCATCGCCGAGCGCACCGGGCTGATTGCCGATATCGACGGGTGGGTGATGCTCCAGGCCTGTCGGCAGATGTGCCGATGGCTGGCCGAGGGCAAGCTGCTGGGGTTCATGGCGGTCAACGTCTCCAGCCGTCTGTTCGCCCGGCGCGAGCTGTACGACCACGTGGCGCGGGTGCTGCACGACACCGGCCTGAACCCGGCTTTCCTGGAGTTGGAGGTCACCGAGAGCGCGGTAATGGACGACCCCGACATGGCCCTGGAACAGCTGCACCGCCTGCGCGAACTGGGTCTGCGCCTGGCCATCGATGACTTCGGCACCGGATATTCCTCCCTGCTGCGCCTCAAGCGCCTGCCGGTGCACAAACTCAAGATCGACCAGGGTTTCGTCGCCGGGTTGCCGGAGGATGACGATGACGTTGCCATCGTACGCGTGGTGATCGCCCTGGCCAAAAGCATGGGCATGCAGGTGCACGCCGAAGGCATCGAGCGGGTGGAGCAGGCGCGGTTCCTGCTGGCGCAGGCGTGCGATATGGGCCAGGGATACTGGTTTGGCAAGCCCAAGCCGGCCACAGACATTGAATGGTCAAACTCCCTCGCAATTCGAACTTGAAACCCAGTCGACTGTGGGAGGGGGCTTGCTCCCGATTGCGGTTTACCAGTTGGCACATTGATCAACTGATCCGCCGCCATCGGGAGCAAGCCTCCCCCACAATTGCATCTTCGTTCGAATTGAATTTTTAGTTATATAAACATTCTTAAATAGTATTTTTAAGAATATCCGCGCTTATCTACTATCGCTCCCACGCCGCAAGCAGTTCCGCGACTGCCAGGCACTATTCATTTCAGGAGCGAGACCATGAGCGCATCTCTTCGTAGCGTCGACGGCCAGGACGAAGCAGCCATTTTGCGTGAGATCCAGAGCGCGCTGCGTGACCTGCGGTTCGGCGCGGTGGAAATCACTGTGCACAACGCACAGGTGGTACAGATCGAACGTAAAGAGAAATTCCGTTTGCAGAACCCGGGTAACAAACCGAGCTAGGCAGCCACGGCGATTCGCAACACCCGCAACCATAAGAAAAAGCCAACACCCAGAATTCTAGGAGCTTCCATGTCGTCGATTCGCCGTTATGCCCTGGCCGCGCTGGCCAGTGCCGTGTTTGCCGGTTCCGCCGTTGCCAAGGACTACGAGTTGCTCAACGTCTCGTACGACCCTACCCGTGAGCTGTATCAGGACTACAACGCGGAGTTCACCAACTTCTGGAAGCAGTCCCACCCCGGCGACACCGTCAAGATCCAGCAATCCCACGGCGGTTCGGGCAAGCAGGGCCGTGCTGTGATCGACGGCCTGCGCGCCGACGTGGTGACCCTGGCCCTGGCCGGCGACATCGACGAAATTGCAAAATTGGGCAAAACCCTGCCGGAAAACTGGCAGACCCGCCTGCCGGACGCGAGCACGCCGTACACCTCGACCATCGTGTTCCTGGTGCGCAAGGGCAATCCCAAGGGCATCAAGGACTGGGGCGACCTGATCAAGAAAGACGTGTCGGTGATCACGCCGAACCCGAAAACCTCCGGCGGTGCACGCTGGAACTTCCTCGCCGCCTGGGCCTATGGCCTCAAGGCCGGTGGCAGCGAAGCCAAGGCCCAGGAATACGTGAAGGAACTGTTCAAACACGTGCCGATCCTCGACACCGGGGCGCGTGGCTCGACCATCACCTTCGTCAACAACGGTCAGGGTGACGTGTTGCTGGCCTGGGAAAACGAAGCGTTCCTGGCGCTGAAAGAAGACGGCGGCGCCGACAAGTTCGACATCGTCGTGCCGTCCCTGTCGATCCTCGCCGAACCACCGGTGGCCGTGGTCGACAAGAACGCCGAGAAAAAGGGCAACACCGAAATCGCCACCGAATACCTCAAGCACCTGTACAGCCCGGCTGGTCAGGAGATTGCGGCGAAGAACTTCTACCGCCCACGCGATGAAAAAGTCGCCGCCCAATACGCCCAGCAGTTCCCCAAACTGGACCTGGTGACTATCGACAAAGACTTCGGCGGCTGGAAAACTGCCCAACCGAAATTCTTCAACGACGGTGGCGTGTTCGACCAGATCTACACGGCGCAATAAACATACCGGCCTCCCTGTGGAATGCGGCCCGCTCCCACAAAAACTCATTCCTGCAGTGGTATCTACCCTTTAACCAAGGACTCTCATGTCGCGTCGTATCTCCCCCGTCATACCCGGCTTCGGGCTGACGCTGGGCTACACCGTGGTGTACCTCAGCCTGATTGTGCTCATCCCCCTGGCGGCGATGTTCGTCCACGCCGCTCAACTCACCTGGGATCAGTTCTGGGCCATCATCTCCGCTCCGCGCGTGCTGGCGGCGTTGAAACTGAGCTTCAGCACCGCGCTCTACGCCGCGCTGATCAACGGTGTGATCGGCACGCTGCTGGCTTGGGTGCTGGTGCGTTACACCTTCCCCGGTCGCAAGATCATCGATGCGATGATCGACTTGCCGTTCGCCCTGCCCACCGCCGTGGCCGGTATCGCGCTCACCGCGCTGTACACGCCGACCGGCCTGGTCGGGCAGTTCGCTGCCGACCTGGGCTTCAAGATCGCCTACACGCCCCTGGGCATCACCCTGGCGCTGACCTTCGTCACCCTGCCCTTCGTGGTGCGCACGGTGCAGCCGGTACTCGCCGACATCCCCCGGGAGATCGAAGAAGCCGCCGCCTGCCTGGGCGCCAAGCCGCTGCAGGTGTTCCGCTACATCCTCGTGCCCG
This sequence comes from Pseudomonas sp. PvP025, assembly GCF_017832155.1. Classification (NCBI taxonomy): domain Bacteria; kingdom Pseudomonadati; phylum Pseudomonadota; class Gammaproteobacteria; order Pseudomonadales; family Pseudomonadaceae; genus Pseudomonas; species Pseudomonas sp. PvP025. The sequence continues at coordinate 4,222,584 of NZ_JAFIBJ010000001.1, forward strand.
CGCTGCTGCCGGCCTGGCTCACCGGCTTTGCGCTGGCGTTTGCCCGAGGCGTGGGTGAGTACGGTTCGGTGATCTTCATCGCCGGCAACATGCCGATGAAGACCGAAATCCTGCCGCTGCTGATCATGGTCAAGCTCGACCAGTACGACTACCGCGGTGCCACCTCCATCGGTGTGCTGATGCTGGTGGTTTCCTTTGTGTTGCTGCTGCTGATCAACTTGCTGCAGCGGCGCATCGAACGTCCATAAGGAGGCGCGGAACATGTCCCAATCGTCTATTTCCGCCGCGTCCTCGGCCAATGCGGCCCGGCGTGGCAGCGCGGTGTCGCGGCGTATCCTGATCGGCCTTGGCTGGCTGGTGTTTGCGCTGTTTTTGCTGCTGCCGCTGTTTATCGTGGTGTCCCAGGGCCTGAAGAACGGCCTCGGCGCGTTCTTCGCGGCCATCCTCGAACCCGACGCGCTGTCGGCGCTGAAACTCACGGTGATCGCCGTGGCGATTTCGGTGCCGCTCAACGTGGTGTTCGGCGTCAGCGCGGCCTGGTGCGTGAGCAAGTACTCGTTCCGTGGCAAGAGCATCCTGGTGACGCTGATCGACTTGCCGTTCTCGGTATCGCCGGTGATCGCGGGCCTCGTCTACGTGCTGATGTTCGGCGCCCAGGGCTTCTTCGGGCCATGGTTGCAGGAGCACGATATTCAGATCGTGTTCGCCTTGCCCGGCATCGTGCTGGCGACCATTTTTGTCACGGTGCCGTTCGTGGCCCGTGAGCTGATCCCGCTGATGCAGGAGCAGGGCACCCAGGAAGAGGAGGCCGCGCGCCTGCTCGGCGCCAATGGCTGGCAGATGTTCTGGCACGTGACCGTGCCAAACATCAAATGGGGCCTGATCTACGGCGTGGTGCTGTGTACTGCGCGGGCCATGGGCGAATTCGGCGCGGTGTCGGTGGTGTCCGGGCACATTCGCGGTGTCACCAACACCCTGCCGCTGCACGTCGAGATTCTCTACAACGAATACAACCACGTTGCCGCGTTTGCGGTGGCCAGCCTGTTGCTGATCCTGGCGCTCTTCATCCTGCTGCTCAAGCAGTGGAGCGAGAACCGTATCAACCGCCTGCGCAACAGCGCCGGTGAGGAATAAGTCATGTCGATCGAAGTCCGTAATGTCAGCAAGAACTTCAACGCCTTCAAGGCCCTGAACAGCATCAATCTGGACATCCAGAGTGGCGAGCTGGTGGCGTTGCTGGGCCCGTCCGGCTGCGGCAAGACCACCTTGCTGCGCATCATTGCCGGGCTGGAAACCCCGGATGACGGCAGCATCGTGTTCCACGGCGAAGACGTCTCCGGCCACGATGTGCGCGATCGCAACGTCGGCTTTGTGTTCCAGCACTACGCGCTGTTCCGCCACATGACCGTGTTCGACAACGTCGCCTTCGGCCTGCGCATGAAACCGAAAAACCAGCGCCCGAATGAAAGCCAGATCGCCGCCAAGGTTCACGAGCTGCTGAACATGGTGCAGCTCGATTGGCTGTCGGATCGCTACCCGGAACAACTCTCCGGCGGCCAGCGCCAGCGCATCGCCCTGGCGCGCGCGTTGGCGGTCGAGCCCAAGGTGCTGCTGCTGGATGAGCCGTTCGGCGCCCTCGACGCCAAGGTGCGTAAAGAGCTGCGCCGCTGGCTGGCGCGCCTGCACGAAGACATCAACCTGACCTCGGTGTTCGTGACCCACGACCAGGAAGAGGCGATGGAAGTCGCCGACCGCATCGTGGTGATGAACAAGGGCGTGATCGAGCAGATCGGCTCACCGGGTGAAGTCTACGAAAATCCGGCCAGCGATTTTGTGTATCACTTCCTTGGTGACTCCAACCGCCTGCACCTGGGCGAAGACCAGCACGTGCTGTTCCGCCCGCATGAGGTGTCGCTGTCACGCCATGAGCTGGAGGATCACCACGCGGCCGAGGTGCGCGATATTCGCCCGCTGGGCGCGACTACGCGGGTGACGTTGAAGGTCGAAGGCCAGAGCGAGCTGATCGAAGCCGAAGTGGTGAAAGACCACGACAGCCTCACCGGCCTGGCCCGTGGCGAGACGTTATTCTTCAAACCCAAGGTCTGGCAAAAAGCCTGACAACCCCGCCATACCCAATGTGAAAATCGGGCCGATGTGGGAGGGGGCTTGCTCCCGATAGCGGTGTATCAGCCACCTGTTCAGCAGCTGACCCACTGCCATCGGGAGCAAGCCCCCTCCCACATTCAGATTTCACTCGGTTTTAGATCACGGCGTGCCATTGGCCCGGAGCGCGCTTCGATCTGCTGTTTCAGCTCGCGTCGCAACCCCAGCAAAAACGCCGCCTCCACCACTACGAACAACGGCCCCACAATCAGCCCCGACACATCATCCACAAACGCGGGCTTGCGGCCTTCGTAGTAGTGCCCGACAAACTGAATCACCCAGCCCACCACGAACAGACCGATGCCGCTGCTCAGCCACACCAGCGTGCTCTGCGCGGCCAGCGCGTGCCCGGCCCACACCGACAATCCCATCAGCACCGTCATCAGCACGCCCAGGGCCAGTTCCAGGCGCAGGTAAAACCACGCCGAAAACAACGCCACGATCACCGCGGGTGAAATCCACAGACCGCCGACTGTCCATTCGGGGCGCGACAGCAGTACGGCCACCGCCACCACAATCAACGGAATACCGATGAAGTGGCTGGCGATATTGCGTGGGTCGCGGTGATAGGCGGCGTATTGGCTGAGGTGGTCGACGAGGCTTTTCATTGTTGTTCCTCCTGTTGGAGGCTTGAGCATAACCTACGAGCCGCGATAGGTAGAGAACCCGTAAGGGCTCAGCAACAGCGGGATGTGGTAATGCTGGTCGGCCTGCTTGACCTGGAAAATCACCGGGACTTCCGGGAAAAACGTCTCGCGGTTGGCCTTTTTGTAATAGTCGCCAGTCTTGAATACCACGCGGTATTCACCCGGCGTCATGCTGCGGTTGGCGGGGAACAGTTCGGCGATGCGCCCTTGCGGGTTGGTGACGCCCGCAGACAGCGATTGCCATTGATCGCCCACGTGCTGCTCCAGGGTGACGTTCACGCCGGCACTCGGCAGGCCGTTTTCCAGGTTGAGCACATGTACGCTCAACGGGTTGCCGTCGGCCTGGGCCAGGGTGCACAGGCCGCTGAGGCTGAGGGCGGCGAGGGTCATGCTGAGGGTTTTCATCGAGAAGTCCTTTTGAGGGAGTTGGAATCAGAGGGAAGTTTTCAGGCCCAGTTGCTCGGCGGCCTGTAGTGCGCAGGACTCGTCCTGGGCTGCGCCGCCGGCACCGGCAACGCCCAGCGCGCCGACCAGCTCAGCGTCGGCGAACAACGGCACGCCGCCACCGAGCAACAGCAACTCGGGCAAGCTGTTAAGGTTGGCGGCTTCGGGGTTGTTGCGCGCCCGTTCGGCAAACAGCCGGGTCGGCGTTTTGGTCGACAGCGCGGTGTACGCCTTGCGCTGGCTGGCGAGGCTGTTATGCGGCCCGACGCCGTCCGCCCGCAGACCCAGCAGCAGGTTGCCGCCACGGTCGAGTACGGTCAGCGCGGCGCTGCAATGGGTGAGGCTCGCATCGGCCAGTTGGCGCGCGGTGTGCAAATCCAGCGTGGCGTAGCGGGGCAGTTGCGGCGTCGCCAGGGCTGCGGTGCAGACGGCGAGGCTGAGGAACAGGGCAGTGCGATGCATGGTGATGGCTCCAGAAAGCAGGCCGTCACGGTAGCCAGTGAACGTGGTCAGAAGCCGCACAATTTGATGACAGGTTTGTAATCAAACCCAGAGGTAAGGCATGCAGGTGTTGTTAGTGGAAGACCAGCCCGAGCTGGCGCAGCGTATGGCCCAGGGCTTGAGCGAAGCGGGCTTCGGCGTGGAAGTCGCGGCCAACGGCATGGCGGCGCAGCGGTTTGTGGAAAGCACCGTGTACGACCTGGTGATCCTGGATGTGATGCTGCCCGGGCTGAACGCCTGGAAGCTGCAACAGGCCATTCGGCAGCGCGGCGACACGCCGGTACTGTTCCTGACCACGCCGGGCGGGATCGAAGATCGCCTGCGCGGGTTGGAGTTGCATGAAGATGACTACCTGCTCAAACCGTTCGAGGCCAGGACGTTGGTAGCGCGGGTGAGGAAGCTGTTGCGGCGTGATCGCGGGCGGTGAATGCCTGGGCCATCGCTATCGGGAGCAAGCCCCCTCCCACAGTTTGATCTGTGAACACATTCAAGTGGGGAGCAAGTTTTCCCTGTTTAGCTTTGTGAATACAGTCAAATGTGGGAGGGGGCTTGCTCCCGATGAGGCCCCCAAAAACACCCCACATCCCGCTACCGCAACCCATCCCTGAACTGCCCCGGGGTGATCCCCGTCCAGCGCTTGAACGCCCGGCTGAAACTGCTGGTGTCGGCAAACCCCAGCAGATGACTGATCTCAGCCAATGAGCACTGCGGATCGCGCAAATGCTGCAGCGCCAGATTCTCCCGGCACTCATTGAGCAGCGCATCAAAGCGACACCCCTCATCCGCAAGATGCCGCTGCAGGCTGCGCAGGCTCAAGTGCAGCGCCTGGGCAATGCGCTCGGCGCCCGGCTCGCCGTCGGGCAATTGCGCCTCGATGGCGGCGCGTACCTTGCGCTCCCAGGTCAGCGGTTGCAGTTGCGCCAGGGTGCGCTTGAGCACGGTTTCGTTGTGTTCGGCCAGCTCCGGGTTGGCGTCGTCCAGGTGGCTGTCGAAATCGTGGGCGGCGAACTCCAGACGGTCCTCCTCAGCGCCAAAAAACACGGGTGCGCGGAACACCGTGTGCCACGGGCCGGCATCGGCCGGTTCGGCGCGGCGCAGGTACACGGCCAACGGCGCATAGTCGCGGCCCAGGCGGTTGCGGCAGGTGCGCACATAGATCGCAGCAAACGCATCGATGGCTTCCGGTGCCGGTGCCGGGCTGCCTTCGGGTTGCAGCAGACGAAAGCTGTAGTGATCGCCGTGACGGGTCAGCTCCAGGCTCAGCGCATCGCTGACCACCTGGTGATAACGCACGATACGCTCGAACACCTCACGCAGACTGCCGCTGGCCACCAGTGCGTAACCCAGCGCGTGAAACGTGGTGGGACTGACAAACCGCGACACCCGCAAACCAATCGCCGGGTCACCGCTGGCCTGCACCGCCAGCGCCCACAGGCGCGTGGTGGCCGACAGCGGATAACGCGCATTGGGGTCGTCCATCTGCTGCGGGTCGAGCCCGGCCTGCACGCACAGCGCGGCGCTGTCGAGGCCCAGGGCATCGAGCTGCTTGCGCAGGGCGCGGGTCCAACTGGCGAGGGACGTGGGTTCGGTCATGGCGATTGGCGCTTGCGGTCAACAGGTTGGCGTGTGGGGCTGATGCCCTGACGTACCGCGTGAGTCAGGATACATCCATCAATAAATAGAGGATGGGAGCATGGACGGTACTTCTGCAAGCCCCCGGCAGATGAACGCGCAACAGCGTGCCGCGCATATCCGTGAAGTGGTGCTGGCCGAAGGCGTGCGTCTGCGCCGGCAGCACCCCTGGCTGTCGCATCAGGACGCCCTCGGCGCGGGCATCCTGGCCTTCGCTTTGCTGGGCATGATCGGTTCGGCGGCGCTGTATATCACCGGGTATATGGCCTGGTGGGCGTGCCTGCTGCTCAATGCGTTTCTGGCCTCGTTGACCCACGAGCTGGAACATGACCTGATCCACAGCATGTACTTTCGCAAGCAGCGTGTGCCCCACAACCTGATGATGGGCCTGGTGTGGCTGGCGCGCCCGAGCACCATCAACCCGTGGATACGCCGGCACCTGCACCTCAACCATCACAAGTTCTCCGGCACCGAAGCCGATATGGAAGAGCGCGCCATCACCAATGGCGAGCCTTGGGGCTTTGCGCGTTTGCTGATGGTGGGCGATAACCTGATGTCGGCGTTGATCCGCCTGCTGCGCGCCAACACCTGGGGCCACAAGTTCAAGATCCTCAAGCGCGTTGTGTGGGTCTACGCGCCGCTGGCGCTGCTGCATTGGGGCGCGTGGTATGTCTTCCTCGGCTTCCATGCCGCCAATGGCATCGCCAGCCTGTTGGGCGCGCCGATCGACTGGTCGGCCGGCACCTTGCAGATGATGCAGGTGATCGACATTGCTGCTGTGGTGATCATCGGTCCCAACGTGCTTCGCACGTTCTGCCTGCACTTTGTCAGCTCCAACATGCACTACTACGGCGATGTGGAGCTGGGCAATGTGCTCCAGCAGACCCAGGTGCTCAACCCCTGGTGGCTATGGCCGATGCAGGCGTTCTGCTTCAATTTCGGCAGCACCCACGGGATTCACCATTTTGTAGTGAAGGAGCCGTTTTATATCCGCCAGATGACCGCCAAGGTGGGGCATAAGGTGATGGCCGAGATGGGTGTACGCTTCAATGATTTCGGCACGTTTGCGCGGGCCAATCGGCTGGAGCCGACTGCGCACGCTTGAAAGAATTATTGCCGAAATGCAGGTGTGGCGAGCCCTAATGCCGTTCAGTTAAGCGCAGATTCCCTGTGGCGAGCAGGCTTGCCCTGCGTTGGGCTGCGCAGCAGCCCCAAAACCAGACGCTGAGCCGTATCAGGTACACCGCGTTTTGCTTGATTGGGGGCGCTTCGCACCCCAACGCGGGGCAAGCCCGCTCGCCACTGGAAGATCAGTTGGACGTTAAAGGTCCATCCGCACAGCTCGCCGGGCTGAACAGCCGCGTTACCAGCAGCATCGCCAGCACCGTCACGGTCAGCACGATCCAGGCGCTGACAAAATGGCCGGTGAGTTCGCGCAGCCAACCGGTCAGCCACGGCGAAATCGCATTGATCAAAAAGCCCACACCCTGCACGAACGCGGCCAGTTGCCCGGCCTGGCGCGGGTCGCGGTGGTGGTCGAGGGTCAGCAGCAGGCTCAGGGCAAAACACGCTCCCAGGCCGAAGCCGCACAGCGCTACCCACAGGTGCGGCAGGGTCTGCGGCGCGAGGATCAATCCCAGATAACCGATGGCCTGCGCCGACAGGCTGATGCCGAGCAGCGGGCGACGGTCGCTGCCACGTTGCGCGAGCACCGGCATCAGCAGCGCGGCGAGCACCTGGAAGATCGTCATGTACGCCAGCAGCGAACCGCTGGGCAGCACGTCCCAGCCCAGTTGCTGATAGTACGCGGGCAGCCAGGCCACCAGGCTCATATAGCCGCAATTGACCAAACCGAAATACAGCGCCAGCAGCCACGCGCGACGATTGCGCAGCCCTTTGAACACCGGTGCCACTTGCGCATTTCTCGCCGCGCCCAGGGGCAACCATGCCCACAACAGCAACGCCCCCAGCGCGGGCAGCAGCCATACGCCAAGCCCCGCCTGCCACTGCTGGAAATGCGTGGCCACCACCGGGCTGAGCAACGCTGCCAGCCCGCCGCCGGCCATCAGCGAGGCCGAGTACACGCCCATCGCCACCGGCACGCGCTGGTGAAATTCACGCTTGATCATTGCCGGCACCAGCGTTTGGATCAGCGCCACCCCCGCGCCGCCCAGCAGCGCCGTCACCAGCAGCGCCGATGCCTGGCCCAGCAGCCAGCGCGCCAGGCATGCCAGCAGAATCATCATCAGGCCCAGGGCGATTCCACGGCGCTCACCCAAGCGCGCCTCCACACGCACCCCCACCAGTGCCACCAGGCCCATGCACACCACCGGCAAACTGGTGAGCAGGGCGCTGCTCTGAAAACTCAGGCCCGTCGCCTGGCGAATCTCACCGAGCAATGGGCTGATGGAACTGAGGATCGGCCGCAGGTTAAGACCCAGCACCACCAGCAGGCCCCAGCCAGCAAGTCGGCCCGCGAGTGAAGAATTAAGCGCCATGCAGATCCGTCCCTGAACATCAAAAACACCCAGTATGAAGAGCCCGACCCCAACTTGCAGCTTGCAGCTAAAAACTTGATGCTGTCGTTTAGTTATTAATAAATAGCTTCTTATTCCTTAACGGATATAAACCCCCTCCCTATACTGTCCAGCAACGCTAAACGCTGCAGGAGGGCACACCCATGCACAGCGAGTCGATTCGTTACCTGATCGTGCCGGGCTGGCAAGGATCGCCAGAAGATCATTGGCAAACCCATTGGCAAAATAGCCTGCCCAACAGCGCACGCGTGGAGCAGGCCGACTGGCTGAACCCGCGCCGCGAAGACTGGGTGGCCGCGCTGGCCGAGGCTATCGCGGCCGACGGCACGCCGGTGATCCTGATCGCCCACAGCCTGGGCTGCATCACCGTCGCTCACTGGGCGGCCACCGCGCCCGTGCACTTTTTGCGGCAGGTGCGCGGTGCCCTGCTGGTGGCGCCGGCCGATGTAGAGCGCCCGGCTTGCGCCCCGGCCCTGCGCAACTTCGCGCCGATTCCGACCGACTTGCTGCCGTTTCCCAGCCAGGTGGTCAGTTCCGACAACGACAGTGCCGTCAGCGCCCCGCGTGCCCTGGAACTGGCCCGCAACTGGGGTGCCGAAGCGGGCATCTTGTCCGGTGCCGGGCATATCAATGTGAAGTCTGGTCACCGGCGCTGGGAGCAGGGCTTCGCCTACCTCTATCGCCTGCAAAGTCGCCTTGAGCACCACGCCCGGCGTAGCGCATAAATTTTTCAACGCCCCGTCCCTGAGTGGATTGGGGCGGGAGCCTGCCATGAGTCTGCATGAAACCTTCGGCCAGCCACTGCTGACCTTCCCCGACGCCGAAAAAAGCCCGCTGAGCATCCGCGCCAAGGCACTGGTGTTTGTCGACCCACGTTCACGGCAATTGCGCGAAGACCTCGAAAGCCTGGCCCCACGCGCCTTGCCCGTGTTGATTCGCGGCGAGACCGGCAGCGGCAAGGAGCTGCTGGCGCGGCATATCCACCGAGGCAGTGATCGCAGCGGGCTGTTTGTGTCGGTCAACTGCGGCGCGATCAGCCCCACCTACGCTGATGCCGAATTGTTCGGCTATGCCGCCGGCAGCCACAGCGGCGCGGTGAGCAGCCGCGCTGGCTGGTTTGGCTCGGCCAATGGCGGCACCTTGTACCTGGATGAGATCGGCGACCTGCCGCTGCCGATCCAGGTCAAGTTGCTTGCGGCCCTGGAAAACCATGAAGTCACCCGCGTCGGTGCCCAGCAGCCAAGCCCGGTGGACGTGCGCCTGGTGGCGGCTACCAGCATCGACCTGGCCCAGGCCGTGGCGGCCGGAAAATTCAATGAGCGGCTGTTTCATTACCTGAGCGAAGGCAAGCTGGAGTTGCCGGCGCTGCGCGAGCGGGTGGGCGACATCCTGTCCCTGGCCGAATATTTCCTCGGCATCTACAGTCAACGCCTGGAGTTGCCGGTGCCGCTGATCAGCGAAGCGGCCCAGCGCGTGCTGGAGCAGCACAGCTGGCCCGGCAATACCCGTGAGCTGGAAAACGTTATTCACTTCGCGTTACTGGTGAGCAGCGGCGATGAGATCCTGCCGGAGCATTTGAACCTGCCGGTGGCCGGTTCTGCACTGGAACAAGTACGACGGATTTACCAGAGCGCCAGTCCTGCCGAGCAGGAAACCCTGCTGAAATTCCTGCATGAGCAAAATGGAATATCAACGTGAATAAAAGATATTGTTCGGGAATAAAAAATATCGGTATTGTCCGCTTCACGCCGCGATAGCACATCGCTGGCACCTTACATAAAAACGGTCGTCAGAGACGCCCCGCACTTTCGATTAAGGACACTGCATGAAAAAGGTTTTGCTGTTTACCGCATTGGCGGCTGCCCTGACCGCCGGCTTCGCCCAGGCCAACGAGAAACTGGTGGTGGCCGCGACGCCGGTGCCGCATGCCGAGATCCTCGAGCTGGTCAAGCCGACCCTGGCCAAGGAGGGCGTGGACCTGCAGGTCAAGGTCTTCACCGACTACGTACAGCCCAACGTGCAAGTGGCCGAGAAGCGTCTGGACGCCAACTACTTCCAGACCCTGCCGTACCTGGAAAACTTCAACAAGGGCAAGGGCACCAATCTGGTCACCGTGATCGGCGTGCACGTTGAACCCTTCGGCGCTTACTCGAAAAAGATCCAGAAAATCGAAGACCTCAAGGACGGCGCCACCGTTGCCATCCCGAACGAGGGCTCCAACAGCGGCCGTGCCCTGCTGCTGCTGCAAAAGAACGGCGTGATCACCCTGAAAGATCCGACCAATGCGCTGTCCACGCCAAAAGATATCGCCAGCAACCCGAAACACCTGAAGTTCCGCGAGCTGGAATCGGCACTGCTGCCACGCATGCTCGACCAGGTTGACCTGGCGCTGATCAACACCAACTACGCTCTGGAAGCCGGCCTCAACCCGGCCAAGGACGCGCTGATCATCGAAGACGCCAAGTCGCCGTACGTGAACTTCCTGGTAGCCCGTCCGGACAACAAGGACAGCGACGCCATCCAGAAACTGGCCAAGGCGCTGACCAGCCCGGAAGTGAAAGCCTTCATCGAGAAAAAATACGGCGGCGCGGTCGTGCCGGCGTTCTGATGTAACGCAAAACCCCTTCAAGGTTTCAACGCCGACGGCTTCTACAGCGTCGGCGTTTTTTTGTTTAAGACCCAATCAAAACTGTGGGAGGGGGCTTGCTCCCGATAGCGGCGTTCCAGTCACTCAAGTAATAACCGAGACACCGTCATCGGGAGCGAGCCCCCTCCCGCTTTTATCCTCGGCACCCTGCCAACGTTTCTCAAAGCCGTGGGCGTGACGTTGCAAGTGGGCCTGATCGCCATTGCCACTTCCCTGCTGGTAGCGCTGATCAACGCCGCGCTGCTGGTGTTTCGCACGCCGTATCTGGCGCGCCTGGTTGCGTGGTATGTGCAGCTGGCGCGCAACACGCCGCTGCTGATCCAGCTGTTTTTTGTGTACTTCGCGCTGCCGGCCGGGCGTGGCGATGCGTATGCCTAGGACAACCTGGTGCTGTTCAGCTGGGCCAAGCAGAACCCGGGCTACCGCGTGCTGGACGAGAAACTCGGTGATGAAGCGCCGATTGCACCGGCGGTGAAGAAGGGCAATATCGAACTGCGTGACTGGGCGAATGTGGAGTTGGCCAAGCTGGGCGAGGAGAAGTTTTTGCTCAAGCTGTACGACCAATATGTGCGCAAGGAATTGAGCGATGACACCAAGCCTGAGAGTGTGATTGTCGAAGGCGGCAAGTGGCAGGGCTGATTATTCATTGATGGTCATGGCCCCATCGGGGGCAAGCCCCCTCCCACATTTGACGGTATTCACACATCAGAATCTGTGAACCCGATCCAGTGTGGGAGGGGGCTTGCTCCCGATAAGGCCGGTGCATGCCAAGACTAGTCCGGCCAATGCCACGCCGGTGCATCCAGCATCCCTTGCCCGACAATTTGCGTCTGCCCCATCACCTTCTCCAGCACAATCGAGTTACACCCCTCATCCTGCTCCAGTGCGGCAATCAACCGGCTGGCATGGGACACCACCCACACCTGGCACTGCTGCGATGCCTGAATGATCAGGCGCGCCAACGCCGGCAGCAAATCCGGGTGCAGGCTGGTTTCCGGCTCGTTCAGCACCATCATGCTCGGCGGCCTGGGTGTCAGCAGCGCGGCGATCAGCAGCAGATAGCGCAAGGTGCCGTCGGACAACTCAGCCGCCGACAATGGCCGCAGCAACCCTTCCTGATAAAACTCGATGGCGAAGCGTCCACCCTGTAACGGCTCGATATTCAGCCGCGCACCGGGAAATGCATCACTGATCGCGTGCTGCAACGCCTCGGGGTCGCCGATCTCGCGAATGGTCTGCAACGCGGCCGCCAGATCGCGCCCGTCGTGATGCAGCACCGGTGTCCGCGTGCCCAGTTGCGGCTGGCGTACCGGCGCATCCACGTCACTGCGAAAGTGATCATAAAAGCGCCAGCCGCGAATACTCTCGCGCAGCAGTAACACCTCCGGCGAGCCGCGCAAATTACCGACCTGGTCGAACAGGCTCTGGTAATTCGGCGTGTGCTGGGCCAGTACATCCCAGGCGCGGCCGTCACGGGCGCGCACCATTGGCCCGGAACGCTGCACCAGCAGGCTGGCCGGGCGGTAAATATGCCCGGCCCAGATGCATTCCTTTTTCACTTGCGGGTCCAGCGAGAAATACGACGCGCTGGGTTCAGGCAACCCTAACGAGATGGCATAGCTGAAGTCTTCGGCGGCAAAGCCCAGGCGCAGGCGTTTGACGCCCTGGCGCACGCTGGGCTCGACCGCCACCTCGCCATTGCGCATGCGCCGGCTGATAGTCTGCGGCCCGGCCCAGAATGTGGAATCCAGCCCACCCTCGCGGGCCAGTGCATTGATCACCCCGCCCTGGGCGGTTTCGGCCAGCAGGCGCAAGGCTCGATAGAGGTTGGATTTGCCGCTGCCATTGGCCCCGGTGATCAGGTTCAAGCGATCAAGCGGCACCACCAATTTATTGATCGAGCGGTAATTGGCCACCGCGAGGGTCTTGAGCATGGGGATTCATTCGGCTTGGGAACCATCGGAGTATGTAAGCCTCCATGCAGATAAGGAACCCTGAACTACGCTCACAGTCGCATACTCACTGGCAAGTCGGCATCACGCAAAAGGAGCCTGCATGGGCGGTCGTATTTCCACCTGTATTTTCGGATTTGGCCTACTGGCGCTACTGAGCGGCTGTAGTGAAGAAAACGCCGAGCCCAAGCAGCATTCCCGGGTCTTTGTGCAAACCGTTGCGCCGGCGGACTTCGCCGCAGCGGTGACCCTGACCGGTGATATCCAGGCCCGTGTACAGACCGACCTGTCCTTTCGCGTGGGCGGCAAGATCATCCAGCGCATGGTCGATGTGGGCGATCGCGTCACGGCCAAACAAGTGCTGGCCAGGCTCGATCCCAAGGATCTGCAGACCAACGTCGATTCGGCCCAGGCCCAGGTGGTCGCCGAGCAGGCGCGGGTCAAGCAGACCGCCGCCGCCTTCGTGCGCCAGGAAAAACTGTTGCCCAAGGGCTACACCAGCCGCAGTGAATACGATTCGGCCCAGGCCGCCTTGCGCAGCAGCCAAAGCGCATTGGCCGCCGCCCAGGCGCAGTTAGCCAACGCCCGCGAACAACTGGGCTACACCGCGCTGATAGCTGACGCCCCCGGTGTGATTACCGCGCGCCAGGCCGAGGTGGGCCAGGTGGTGCAGGCCACCATGCCGATTTTCAGCCTGGCCACCGATGGCGAGCGCGATGCCGTGTTCAACGTCTATGAGTCGCTGCTGGGGCAGCCGGCGCCACAGACGCCGATCACCGTGAGCCTGCTCGACAACCCGAGCATTCAGGCAGTGGGCAAAGTGCGTGAAATCACCCCCGCCGTGGCTGCCAACACTGGCACCGTGCAGGTCAAGATTGCCCTGCAAAGCCTGCCCAAGGGCATGCAACTGGGTTCGGTGGTGAGCGCGACCGCCAAGGGCAAGGCCGCGCCCAGTGTCGAGCTGCCCTGGTCGGCCCTGACCAAAGACATCAACGACCCCGCCGTATGGCTGGTCGACGGCGACGGCAAGGCGCAGTTGCACAAGGTCAGCGTGGCGCGCTACCTCACCGGCAAAGTGATCATCGGTGACGGCCTCAAGGGCGGCGAAAAAGTCGTGGTGGCGGGTGGGCAGTTGCTGCATCCCGGCATGCTTGTCGAGATTGCCCAGCCAGGAGCGCAGCCATGAAGCGCCTGACCGCTCTGCTGGCCGCCAGCCTGTTGCTGACGGCCTGTTCCAAGGAAGAAGCGCCGCCCGAGCCGGTGCGCCCGGTGCTGTCGATGCAAGTGAAGGCTGAAGACCAGGAAACCTTCGGCCGCTTCGCCGGCACCATCCAGGCCCGCTATGAAAGCAACCTCGGCTTTCGCGTGCCCGGCCGCATTGCGCGGCGCGCCGTGGACGTGGGCGCCGAAGTGGAGAAGGGCGCCCTGCTCGCCGTGCTCGACCCCACCGATCAGCAAAATCAGCTGCGCGCTGCCCAGGGCGACCTCGCCCGCGTGCAGGCGCAGTACATCAACGCCCAGGCCAACGCCCGTCGGCAGCAGGAACTGTTCAACCGCGGCGTCGGCGCCCAGGCCCAGTTGGACGTGGCGCAGACCGACCTGAAAACCACCCGCGCCACCCTTGAGCAAGCCCAGGCCTCGGTCAACCAGGCCAGGGACCAGCTCAACTACGCCGAACTGCGCACCGACCACGCCGGTATCGTCACGGCCTGGAACGCCGAGGCTGGCCAGGTGGTGACGGCCGGCCAGCAAGTGGTGACCCTGGCCCGCCCGGACATCAAGGAAGCGGTGATCGACCTGCCGGCGGGCCTCGCCGAGCGTCTGCCGGCGGACGTGGTGTTTCTGGTGGCCGGGCAGCTCGACCCCGGCGTCAATACCACCGCCGTCGTGCGCGAGATCGAACCCCAGGCCCAAAGCGCCACGCGCACCCGTCGCGCGCGCCTGACCCTGGCCGAGACACCGCCCGCCTTTCGTCTGGGCACGGCGATCAGCGTCACATTGAGCAGCGCCATTGCGCCGCGTATCGAGCTGCCCCTGAGCGCCTTGCAGGAAGTCGACGGCATCACCCGCATCTGGCTGCTCGACACCCAGAGCCAGACGGTGCAGCCGCGCGATGTCACGGTGCTCAGCCGTGACAGCGACAGCGTCTTGCTCAAGGGCGGGGTCAAGCCCGGCGAGCGCGTCGTCACCGCCGGCGTGAACAGCCTGAAACCTGGGCAGAAAGTCAAAATCGACAAGGACAGCCCGCGATGAAACGCAGCTTCAACTTATCCGACTGGGCCCTCAAGCATCAGTCCTTCGTCTGGTACCTGATGTTCGTCGCGCTGCTGATGGGCGTGTTCTCGTACATGAACCTGGGGCGTGAGGAAGACCCTTCGTTCACCATCAAGACCATGGTGATCCAGACCCGCTGGCCGGGCGCGACCCAGGAAGAAACCCTCAAGCAGGTCACCGACCGCATCGAGAAAAAACTCGAAGAACTCGATGCCCTCGATTACGTGAAAAGCTACACGCGACCGGGCGAGTCCACGGTGTTCGTGTTCCTCAAGGACACCACCAGCGCCAGGGACATCCCGGACACCTGGTACCAGGTGCGCAAGAAGATCGACGACATTCGCGGCAGCTTCCCCCAGGGCTTGCAGGGGCCTTCGTTCAACGACGAGTTCGGTGACGTGTTCGGTTCGGTGTATGCCTTTACCGGCGACGGCCTGTCGATGCGCCAGCTGCGCGACTATGTGGAGCAGGTGCGTGCCGAGATTCGTTCGGTGCCGGGGCTGGGCAAGGTCGAGATGATCGGCCAGCAGGACGAAGTGATCTACCTCAATTTTTCCACGCGCAAACTGGCCGCCCTCGGGGTTGATCAGCGCCAGGTGGTGCAAAGCCTGCAATCGCAGAACGCGGTGACCCCCGCCGGGGTGATCGAGGCCGGGCCGGAGCGGATTTCCGTGCGCACCTCCGGGCAGTTCGCCTCGGAAAAGGACCTGGCCAACGTCAACCTGCGCCTCAATGACCGCTTCTACCGTTTGGCCGATATCGCCGAGATCAGCCGTGGCTACGTCGACCCCGCGCGGCCGATGTTCCGCTTCAACGGTAAACCGGCAATCGGCCTGGCGATTGCCATGCAGAAGGGCGGCAATATCCAGTCGTTCGGCAAGGCGCTGCACACGCGCATGGACGAGCTGACCGCCGACCTGCCGGTGGGCGTGGGCGTGCACAAGGTGTCCGACCAGGCTGAGGTAGTGGAAGAGGCCGTCGGCGGTTTCACCAGCGCGTTGTTCGAAGCGGTGATCATCGTGCTGGTGGTGAGCTTCATCAGCCTGGGCATGCGCGCGGGCCTAGTGGTGGCGTGTTCGATTCCGCTGGTGCTGGCGCTGGTGTTCGTGTTCATGGAATACAGCGGCATCACCATGCAGCGCGTGTCCCTGGGCGCGCTGATCATCGCCCTCGGCCTGCTGGTGGACGACGCGATGATCACCGTGGAAATGATGATCACGCGTCTGGAAAAAGGCGAAACCAAGGAGCAGGCGGCGACCTACGCCTACACCTCCACTGCCTTCCCGATGCTCACCGGTACGCTGGTGACCGTGGCCGGCTTTGTGCCTATCGGCCTCAACGCCAGTTCGGCAGGGGAATACACCTTCACGCTGTTCGCGGTGATTGCCGTGGCCATGCTGGTGTCGTGGGTGGTGGCGGTGCTGTTTGCGCCGGTGATCGGCGTGCATATCCTCAGCGCCAATGTGAAACCGCACAACGGTGAGCCGGGACGCATTGGCCGTGCCTTCAACGGCGGCATGCTGTGGGCGATGCGTAATCGCTGGTGGGCCATCGGTATCACTGTGGGGCTGTTCGTGGCGTCGGTGTTTTCCATGCAGTTTGTGCAGAACCAGTTTTTCCCGTCGTCGGACCGCCCGGAAGTGCTCGTCGACCTGAACCTGCCGCAAAACGCCTCGATCAACGAAACCCGCAAGACCGTCGACCGCCTCGAAGCGATCATCAAGGACGACCCGGATATCGCGCGCTGGAGCACCTACATCGGGCAGGGCGCGATCCGTTTCTACCTGCCCCTCGACCAGCAACTGGAAAATCCGTACTACGCGCAGTTGGTGATTGTCAGCAAAGGCCTGGAAGAACGTGGCGCGTTGATCGCGCGTCTGCAAAAGCGCCTGCGCGATGACTTTGTCGGCATCGGCAGCTATGTGCAGCCGCTGGAAATGGGCCCGCCGGTAGGGCGGCCGGTGCAGTATCGCGTGTCGGGCAATGACACCGACCAGGTGCGCAAGCACGCCATCGAACTGGCGACCCTGCTTGACCAGAACGATCACCTGGGCGAGATCATCTACGACTGGAACGAGCCGGGCAAAGTGCTGCGTGTCGACATTGCTCAGGACAAGGCGCGGCAACTGGGGTTGTCGTCGGAAGACGTGGCGCAGTTGATGAACAGCGTGGTCAGCGGTGCCTCGGTGACCCAGGTGCACGACGACATCTACCTGATCAACGTGGTCGGCCGCGCCGAAGACGCCGAACGCGGCACGCCGGAAACCCTGCAGAACCTGCAGATTGTCACGCCCAACGGCACCTCGATTCCGCTGCTGGCGTTCGCCACCGTGCGCTACGAGCTGGAGCAGCCGCTGGTGTGGCGCCGCGACCGCAAGCCGACCATCACGGTCAAGGCCTCGGTACGCGATGAGATACAGCCCACCGACCTGGTCAAGCAGCTCAAACCCGAGATCGACACGTTCAGCGCCGGCCTGCCGGTGGGCTACAAGGTCGCCACCGGCGGCACCGTGGAAGAAAGCGGCAAGGCCCAGGGCCCGATTGCCCGCGTGGTGCCGCTGATGCTGTTCCTGATGGCGACCTTCCTGATGATTCAGTTGCACAGCGTGCAGAAGATGTTCCTGGTGGCCAGTGTGGCCCCTCTGGGGCTTATCGGCGTGGTGCTGGCGTTGATTCCCACCGGCACACCCATGGGCTTTGTGGCGATCCTCGGCATTCTGGCGCTGATCGGTATCATCATCCGCAACTCGGTGATTCTGGTGACGCAGATTCACGAATATGAAGTGGCCGGCTACACGCCATGGGATGCGGTGGTGGAAGCCACCGAGCACCGGCGCCGGCCGATCCTGCTCACCGCTGCGGCAGCCAGCCTGGGCATGATCCCGATTGCGCGGGAAGTGTTCTGGGGGCCGATGGCTTACGCGATGATTGGCGGGATTATCATTGCCACGCTGCTGACGCTGCTGTTTTTGCCGGCGCTGTATGTGGCCTGGTACAAGATTCGTGAGCCGAAGCAGGACCAGCAGGAAAAACGCGGTTAAAAATGTGGGAGGGGGCTTGCTCCCGATAGCAGTGGGTCAGCCACCCGATTATTTGGCTGACCCACTGCTATCGGGAGCAAGCCCCCTCCCACAGTTTCAATCGGCGGAGAGTTTGCAGCCAGTGTTCATCCTGGATTCCACGACCATGAAGCAACGCTGACCTCAAACCATATGGGCAACCCAATGTGGGAGGGGGTGGTCTTAAGGCTTGCGCCAGACACTCGCCAGCCACGGTTGCTGATCGCGGGGTAGCCCGGCCGGGCGGTAGTAATGCTCCAGTTCCACAAACCCGGCTGTGGTCAGCAACGATTGCCACGCCTCCAGGTCGTGGTAGGCACCATAGCGCGGCCCATTCCAGCCTTCACGGTTGTCCCCGCGTGGATTGGAGCTGAACAACACACCGCCCGGTTTCAACGCAGCCTGCAATTGCTTGAGTACGCGCGGTAATTCCTGCTTGGGGATATGAAACAGCACCGCGTTGGCGAAGATCCCGTCGAAGCGTGCGGCGGGCAGGTCGAGCTTGAGGAAATCCTGCTGGTAGACCTCGCAGCCACTGTCCTCGCGCGCCATCTGCGCAAAGCGCTCGGAGCCGTCCAGGCCTACGGCGACATGACCCATGCGCGTAAACGTCTGCAGATCGCGCCCCGGCCCGCAGCCGAAATCCAGCACGGTAAACGGCGCCTCGCCCTGAATATGGCGCAGCAGCGCATCGATGTTCTGGCTCACATCGTGGTCGCGGGTGCCTTCGCGAAAGTCCTCGGCCACCTGGTTGTAGTGGCCCAGGGTGGTGGAGGTGATCTGGTTGAGGTCTTCGGGCTTGAGAGGCATGAGCGGCGGTACCGGGTGCTGAGAGGCCTCGACTATACCTCACCGCTTGTTGAGCACCCGCGCCAACCGGTCCCCACCCAACTGAATCACCGCCACCAGCACCACCAGCAGCACAATCACCGTGAGCATGATCTGCGTGTCAAAGCGCTGATACCCATAGCGGTAGGCAATGTCGCCCAGGCCACCGGCGCCAATCGCCCCGGCCATGGCCGATGAGTTGATCATCGTCACCAGGGTAATCGTGAACCCGCCGACGATACCCGGCAGCGCCTCCGGCAACAGCACATGGCGGATGATGTGCCAGCGCCGGCAACCCATGGCCTGTGCGGCTTCGATCAGCCCGTGATCGACCTCACGCAGACTCACTTCAGCAATGCGTGCAAAGAACGGCGTGGCGGCGATGGTCAGCGGCACCACGGCCGCCCAGACGCCGTAGGTGGTGCCCACGATCAGGCGGGTGAAGGGGATCAGCGCCACCATCAGGATCAGAAAAGGAATCGAACGGAACAGATTGACGAACGCCCCCAGCACGCGGTTCAACGCCGGGGCCTGATAGATGCCGCCCTTGTCGCTGGTCACCAGGAACACCGCCAGCGGAATGCCCACCAGCAAGGCGATCAGCGACGACACGCCAACCATCAACAAGGTGTCGATGGCGCCCTGCACCAAACGATCAAACCACATAGCCCAGCACCTCCACCTGTTGCGCCCAGTTCGCGGCGCGGTTGCGCAGTTCTTCGGCGCTATGGGCCGAGCCATTCACCGCCAGTAGCAATTGCCCCAGGGCATGACCCTGGATCCGTTCCACGCCGCCCTGCAGCAAGCGCACGCGCCCGCCGAGGGCGCTGAACAGCGCGGCCAAGTCGGGTTCGTCGGTGGCGCTGCCGGTGAACTGCAAGCGCAGCACCACAGCCGCGTCAGCCGCTACCCGCGTCGGCTGCAAGCGACTTTGCAGCTCTGGCGCCAAGTCATGCTGCAACGGCGCCAGCAGGGTCTGGCTCACCGCATGTTGCGGGTTGCCAAACACTTGCCACACCGGGCCTTGCTCGACGATTTTGCCGTGTTCGAGCACCACTACGCGGTCGCAGATGTCGCGGATTACCGCCATTTCGTGGGTGATCAGCACGATGGTCAGGCCCAGGCGCCGGTTGATCTCACGCAGCAGGGCGAGGATCGACTGGGTGGTTTCCGGGTCGAGGGCCGAGGTGGCCTCGTCGCACAACAGAATCTCGGGGTCGTGCACCAGCGAACGGGCGATGCCCACGCGCTGCTTTTGCCCGCCGGAGAGTTGCGCCGGGTAGGCCTTGTGCTTGTCCTGCAAACCCACCAGTTCGAGTAGCTCGCGCACCTTTTGCTCGCGCTGCGGCCTGGGGATGCCCGCCACTTTGAGTGGCAATTCGACGTTCTGCCACACGGTCTTGGCCGACATCAGGTTGAAGTGCTGGAAGATCATGCCGATGCGCCTGCGCAGCGCCACCAGGCGGTCTTCGTCGAAGTCGCCGATGTCCACCTGATCGATCAGCACGCGCCCGCTGCTGGGCTGTTCCAGACGATTGATGGTGCGGATCAGCGAGGATTTACCGGCGCCGCTGCGACCGATGATGCCGAACACTTCACCGCGCTGGATCGCCAGGTCGATGCCGTGCAGGGCCTGCACCGTGCCGTCGTAGGTCTTGCCCAGGTTGATGAATCGCACATGGGCGCGGTTCAGTTCAGGGTGCAACTGGGTCTGTTCGGCGTCCCTGAGCGGTGTGCCCAGGTCGCGAAGTCGGGCATTGGCGGCGCTCATTTTTTACCTTCCCAGCCTACCTGGTAGAGCGTGCCGAGGGATTTATCCAGGGCGGCGCGCACCACCGGCGAGTGTTGGTAAATGTCGACGAACTTGATCACGCGCGGGTCGGTTTTGCTCTTGGGCTGGATCACGAACTGGATCACGTATTCCGGATGGTCCAGGCCGTCGAACAGCAACGCCGACTCGGCATCGAAGGTCTTCGAGAGGCGGATATATGCCGGGTAGCCCTGCACCAGGTCGGCGTCGTCATAGGCGCGCACCAGTTGCACTGCTTCCACTTGCAGGATCTTCAGCTTTTTCGGATTGCTGACGATGTCTTCTTCGGTGGCCTTGTAGCCTACGCCCGGATTGAGGGTGATCAGCCCGGCCTTGGCCAGCAGTTGCAGGCCACGTCCGCTGTTGATCGGGTCGTTGGCAATCGCCACGCTGGCGCCCTCGGGCAGGTCCGCAATGGCTTTGTATTTTTTCGAATACAGCCCGACGTTGTTGATGATGCCCGGCGCGTACGGCACCAGGTCAAAACCGGCGGCGGCCTTGGCGTTTTCCAGGAAGGGGATGTGCTGGAAGTAGTTCACGTCGATATCGCCGGCGGCCAGGCTGACGTTGGGCGCGATCCAGTCGGTGAATTCCACCAGCTCGACGTTCAGGCCCTGCTTGCCGGCTTCGGCGACGGCGGCTTCCAGAGGAATGGCGAAGGCGGCGGTGGTGCCGACTTTCAGTGGCGCATCGGCGGCGAACACCGACGAGCTGAACACACCGAGGGCAAGGGCCAGTGCTTTGACTGGGTGGGAGAGCAGTGTTTTTTTCATGGTCGATTTCCAGTCATAAGGTGCAGGTGCAAACAATGAAGTTCCACTGTGGGAGGGGACTTGCTCCGATGACGGTGGGTCAGTCACAGGATGGGTTCACTGACACTCCGCTATCGGGAGTAAGCCCCCTCCCACATTTCTAATTCAATGGCGGTAGGTGGAGCCGGTGTGTTGCGCTGGCAGCAGCGCGGTGCCGAACACTTTTTCGCGCAGCGTGCCGGTCTCGTATTCGGTCTTGTACGAACCGCGCTTTTGCAGTTCCGGTATCACCAGGTCGATAAAGTCCACGTAGCTCTCCGGCGTCACAATGCGCGTCAGGTTGAAACCATCCAGCCCGGTTTCGCCGATCCACAATTCCAGTTCATCGGCGACCTGTTCGGGCGAACCCACCAGGGTGATATAGCGACCGCCCAAGGCGTGCTGCTCCAGTAACTTGCGCCGGGTCCAATCGTTGTTCTGCAGGTTTTTGGTGGCCGACTGGATGGCGTTGCTCTTCACGTACTGGATCGGTTCGTCCAATGCGTATGCGGCAAAATCAATCGCGGTGGACGCGGCGAAATGCGCCACGCCGGCCTCCGCGCTGGCGTAGCTCAGGTACTCGGCGTGCTTGGCCCAGGCCAGTTCCTCGGTGGCGCCGACGATCACATTGAGGCCCATGAACACCTTGATGTCGTGCGCATTGCGCCCGGCCTCCACGGCACTGGCGCGCACCTTGTCCACCTGCACTTTGGTTGCGGCCCTGGTCTGGCCGCTGATGAACACACACTCGGCGTGGCGCCCGGCGAACAGCAGGCCACGGTCCGAACTGCCGGCCTGGAACAACACCGGCGTGCGCTGCGGCGACGGCTCGCACAGGTGATAACCCTCCACCTGATAGAACTCGCCGTGGTGCTCGACCTTGTGCACCTTGCCCGGCTGCGCGTAGATCCGTTGCGCCGGATCGTTGAGCACGGCGTCGTCTTCCCAGCTGCCTTCCCACAGTTTGTAGAGCACCTGCAGGTACTCGTCGGCCTGGTCGTAGCGCCGGTCATGCTCGACCTGCTCAGTCAGGCCCATGGCCTTGGCCGCGCTGTCGAGGTAGCCGGTCACGATGTTCCAGCCCACGCGGCCACGGCTCAGGTGATCCAGCGTCGACATGCGCCGGGCGAACAGGTACGGCGGCTCGTAGGTGAGGTTGGCGGTGAGGCCGAAGCCGAGGTTTCGGGTGACCGCCGCCATCGCCGACACCAGCAGCAACGGGTCGTTGACCGGCAACTGGATCGACTCCTTGAGCGGTACATCGACGGAATTCTGGTAGACGTCGTACACGCCGACGATATCGGCGATGAACAGTCCGTCGAACAGACCGCGTTCCAGGGTTTTTGCCAGGTCGGTCCAGTACTCAATGGTTTTGTACTGGGTGGAGGTGTCCCGTGGGTGGGTCCACAGGCCGTGGTTGATATGGCCAATGCAGTTCATGTTGAAGGCATTGAGCAGGATCTTTTTCTTCGCCATCAGAGGGTCCCCCGCAGCGGCGGGTTTTCGTCGTTGAGGTAGTAATTGCCTACTGCGTGATACTTCCAGCGCACCGGGTCATGCAGGGTGTGCACCCGTGCGTTGCGCCAGTGACGGTCCAGTCCATGCTCGGCCAGGGTGGCCTGGCTGCCGGCGAGTTCGAACAGGGTGCTGCCGGCGGCCAGGGAAATCTCCGTGCTCAGGGCGCGCGCTTCGGCCACCGCAATCGAGGCGGCGGCAACCGTCTCGGCATTGCTGTCGGCCTGGGCGCGGTCGAGGAATTCGCCGGCCCGTTCAAGCAGTGCCTCGGCCGCGTGCAGGCGGATGCTCAGGTGGCCGAAGCTCTTCAAGGTCAGTGGGTCTTCGCTGGCTTTGTCGTTGCCGGCGTCGATCCACGGGCGGGTCCTGGTGCGCACAAAGTGCAGCGCATCTTCAAAGGCGGCGCGGGCGATGCCGGTGTCGATGGCGGCGTGAAGGATCTGCGCCAGCGGGCCGACGGTGGTCGGGCGTTCGAAGGCGCTCTGGAAAGGGATGACGTCACGGGCGGCGACCCACACGTTATCGAACACCACCGAGCCGCTGCCGGTGGTGCGCTGGCCGAAGCCGCTCCAGTCATCGATCACGCTGAGACCCTGGCTGTCACGCGGCACAAAGGCCAATTGCTGCACGCCGTGTTCATCCACCACCGAGGTGGGGATGCGCTGGGCGTAAAGTGCGCCGGTTGAGTAAAACTTACGGCCGGTAATACGGAATCCGTCGCCGTCGCGGGTGAGCCGGGTGACGCGATCATGGGCGGTTTTGGTGCCCAGTTCGGCCAGCGCATTGCCGAAGCGCTGGCCGGCCAGCACCTCGGCGTACAGGCGTTGTTGCTGCTCGGGGTTGCCATTCACGCGCAGCACTTGCAGCGCATAGAAGTGGTTTTGCGGAATCTGGCCCAGGGAGGCATCGGCCTGGGCGATCAGTGCAATGACCTTGGCCAGGGTGACGTTGGACACGCCTGCGCCGCCGTATTCGCGGGGCACGCTGATGCCCCACAGGCCCGAGCGCGAAAAAGCATCCAGCTCGGGCAGCGGCAGGCGGCGTTCGCGGTCGCGCAGGGCGCTGTCGCGGCGAAAGTCTTCGGCCAGGTCGCTGGCGATAATCAGGGCGTGCTCGTCGCTGGTGATGACCGCGACGTGATGAGAAAGGGTCATGGTCAAATCCAGGAATGGCGAGCCGGCAGGGTGCCGTTCAAGCGGTAGGCGCCGACGGCGTGGTACTTCCAGCGCACCGGGTCGTGCAGGGTGTGCACCCGGGCGTTGCGCCAGTGGCGGTCGAGGTTGAATTCGGCCAGCGTCGCGCGGCTGCCGGCCAATTCGAAGAGCTTTTCGCTGACCAGCAACGCCACTTCGGTGGTGAGCACCTTGGCCTCGGCCACCGCGATGGACGCGCGTGCCGCGGACTGCGCGGTGATCGGTGCCGCGCTGACGTCATCCAGCACCCGGCCAGCCTTGCGCAGCAGGGCTTCGGCGGCGTGTAGCTCGATCTTCAGCTTGCCGATATCGGCGATCACGTACAGGTCGTCACTGGCGCGTTCGACCTTGGCGTCGATCCACGGCCGCGAGCGTTCGCGCACGAAGGCGAGGGTGTCGTCGAGCGCCCCCCGGGCGATGCCCGCATCGATGGCGGCCTGGATCAGTTGCGAGACCGCGCCTTGGATATTCGGGCTTTCGCCGATGCGCCAGTTGTCGATGATCAGCTCGGCGTCGACTGCCACCTCGTCCAGCAGCACGGTGCCGCTGGCGGTGGTGCGCTGGCCAAAGCCGGACCAGTCATCGACGATGCGCAGCCCTTCGCTGCCACGGCGCACGAACGCTAGGACCTGTTTGCCGTCATCGTTGAGCGCCTTGATCGCGACCCAGTGCGCAAACAACGCGCCGGTGGAGTAGAACTTCTGCCCGCTGACCACGTAGCTGTCGCCCTTGGCGGTGATGCGTGCCTTGAGTTCAAGGGTGTTTTTGGTGCCGCGTTCCGGGCCGCCGTTACCGATGCGCCAGCCGTCGAGGACGCTTTGGAACAGCTGCTTTTTCTGGCGTTCGGTGGCGGTGCCCTGCACCAGGTGCAGGATGCCGAAATGGTTCTGCGGGATCTGCCCGAGGGCCGGGTCCGCCGCGCTGATGATGGCGAACACCTCGGCCAGGGTCACGAAGGACACCTGGGGCCCGCCGTATTCGCGGGGAATGGAAATACTGCCCAGACCGCTGCGGGTGAACTGCTCGAGCTGCGCCCACGGTAACTTGCGCTGCTGGTCACGCTTGGCGGCGTGCAGCCGCGCCGCCTGAGCCAGCGTGTGGGCGGCGCTCAGCGCCTCTGCATCGTTGCGCAGCACGGCGGCCGGCAACAGCAGGGGGGCTTCGTCCAGATCACTTTGGGGGGGTGTTGCAGCCACGTTAGGCATCAGCGCCGCTCCTTGGCTGCACGTAATGCCCTGGCGTTATGCACCGGGGTAATTTTGATCATACCGACCTCGCATTCAATGAAATAAAAACAGAAAAATCAGGAATGTCCGGTGGTCCGGTGCATATACCCTAAGCGTGTTAAATATTTAAATAAACTAACTTTTGGGAATATGCATAGAAGGGCGATCACCCAGGTTTGCAGGGTTAGCCGAGCGGACGGGGTTGGTAGACCGGCGTGGTTGTCGCCGGACGGGTGGGCAGCAGCGCTGCAATGCGCACGGTGCGGGTGGGCGCCCAGCGCGAATTGTTGCCGACGCGGTCCAGCACGCAGTAGGTCACGTCCAGCCGGCAGTCATCGCCGCCTTCGACAATCACGCTCGACGGCACCCACACCTGCACGGCCAGGCCGACGCCGCTGGCGGTGATTTTTGGCAGGTCCATGCGCACGTCACCCCAGCGCAGGGTGATCGCATCGCCGCTGCTCATGTTCGGGTAGGGCTCGATGGTCAAGGGAATGCCGCGTTGCACCTGGCGGCTGTTGACACCCTGGCGACGGATCGTCTCGGGCAGGCCAACCGGGGCAAGGTTCTGGTTTTCGTCGCTGTACAGGTTGGGCGGCTGTCCGCCCGGGCAGTCGGTTTTGACGCGTACCTGGGTGGTGGCCGAGCGTGCCGGGCCGTGGCCGATTTGCATGACCTGGTAATGCACGCGCGCGGGGCCATCGAGCACGAAACTTTGCGGGATACGCAGGTGGGTCGGCTGGCCGATGCGGCACGCGGTTATCCGTCGTGAGGCAGCGAAGCAGTTGTTCCAGAACAGTTCGATCAGGTCACCTTCCTCCATGCCGGGGTAGGGGGCGATATCGACCTGCAAGTGGGCGGCGGCGTGGGCATTGATGCCGTTTCCAAGGGCCTGGGGCAGGGTTGGGGCGGTCAGCATGGCCGGGGTTGCAGTGCGCGTCATAAGTCATCTCCTTGATGCAGCCAGCAGCGCTCGTTCCGAGCCATTGGCGCGGGTGCGCAAGCGGTCCGAAAGGAACGATTCAGTAAATAGCCGGGATAGGATCCAATCCTCTGGACGTTAGATAAGAGGGTTGGCCAGGGTCAGTCAATGGCGGCAAAAGGCTAAACGGTGTGGCGGTGCAGATTCAGAAGGGTCTGACCGGGAGGGGGATTTTTGCGTGGGCGCGGCGGGGTGTTTTACCCAGAGGAATGTCGACGCGCTGTAGGGTGGGAGGCTGCGTCAATGTGGCGAGCGGGCTTGCCCCGCGTTGGGGTGCGAAGCGCCCCCATCAAGGAACATGCGGTGTACCTGACACTGCGCAGAGGATGGTTTTGGGGCTGCTGCGCAGCCCAACGCGGGGCAAGCCCGCTCGCCACAGCAAGCCTGCTTGCCACAACAAGCCCGCTCGCCAGAGGGATGGGATTGATTGAGCCTGTCAGTGGGCGAGGAATTTGCTCAGGAACTGGCGGGTGCGTTCTTCCCTCGGGTTGGCAAACAGCGCCTTGGCTTCGCCCTGTTCGACGATGACGCCCTTGTCGAAAAAGATCACCCGGTTGGCCACATCGCGGGCAAAGCTCATTTCGTGGGTGACGATGACCAGGGTGCGGTTTTCTTCGGCGAGGCTGCGAATGGTCGCCAGCACTTCACCCACCAGTTCGGGGTCGAGGGCCGAGGTAGGTTCGTCGAACAGAATCACCTCCGGTTCCATGGCCAGCGCCCGTGCAATCGCCACACGCTGTTGCTGACCACCGGACAGGCGCCGTGGGTAGGCGTCTTCCTTGCCCGCCAGGCCAACTTTGGCCAGCAGCTTGCGACCCAGCTCGGTGGCGGCTTCGCGTGGCATCTTCTTGACCACGATGGGGCCTTCGATGACGTTTTCCAGCGCCGTGCGGTGGGGGAACAGGTTGAAGTTCTGGAACACGAAGCCCACGTGCTGGCGCAGACGTCGCACCAGGCCCTGTTGCTGGTTGAGCGGTTTGCTGCCGTCGATCTCGACGTCGCCCACCTTGATACGGCCGCTGGTGGGTTCTTCGAGGAAATTCAGGCAGCGCAGGAAGGTGGTCTTGCCCGAACCGCTGGGGCCGATGATCGCGACGACTTCGCCGGCCTTGACCTCAAGGTCGATGCCGTTGAGCACCACCTGACCGTTGAATTGTTTGGTCAGCTTTTCAACCACGATCATGCTTCAAGACTCCAGGTCATGCCGGTTGACCCGGTCTTCCAGGCGATTCTGAAAATGCGCCAGGATGCTGGCCAGTATCCAGTAGATCAGCGCAGCGGACAGGTACATGGTGAAGATTTCGAAGGTGCGCGCCGACACCAACTGCGCCTGGCGAAACAGCTCGGGCACCTGGATGGTGGCGGCCAGCGCGGTGTCCTTGACCAGCGAAATAAAGCTGTTGCCCAACGGCGGCAAGGCGGTCCGCATCGCCTGCGGCAGAATGGCCCGGCGCAGGGTCTGCGCGCGGGTCATGCCGATGCTGGCAGCGGCTTCCCACTGGCCCCGCTCGATGGACGCAATGGCGGCCCGCAGGATTTCACAGGCGTAAGCGGCCATGTTTAGCGAAAAGCCGATCATGGCCGCCGGGATCGGATCCAGCTCGATGCCCACTTGCGGCAAGCCGTAGTAGATCAGAAACAGCTGCACCAGCAAGGGCGTGCCGCGAAAGAACGACACGTAGACGCGGGCGGTCCAACTGAGCAGCTTGAAGCGCGACAGGCGCATCAAGGCCAGGCCGAAGCCCAGCAGCAAACCGAAGAACATCCCGCCCAGGCTGAGAATGACCGTGTAGTACGCGCCCTTGAGCAGAAAGGGCGCGGAGTCCAGCGCGAGTTGGAAGCCTGCTTCCATTATTGAGTGACGTCAGCGTTGAAGTACTTCTCGGACAGCTTTTTCAAGGTGCCGTCGGCGCGCAGCTTGTCGAGGGCAGTGTTCACGGCGTCGAGCAGTTCAGGCTCGCCTTTGCGCAGGGCAATGCCCGACTCCTGGCGCGAGAACGCATTACCGGCAGCGGCGGTGTCCGGGGCTTTCTTGGCGTATTCCAGCGCAGCCAGGCGGTCGATCAGGATTGCGTCGATGCGGCCGATGCGCAGGTCCTGGAACTTGGTCGGGTCATCGTTGTAAGTCTTGATGATGGCTTTGGGTTGGTTGTCCTTGAGCCACTGTTCGTAGTTGGTGCCCAGGCCCACACCGACTTTCTTGCCGGCCAGGTCGTCGGCGGTCTTGATCTCGCCGGCGTTCTTCTTCAGCACCAGCGCCTGGATACCGGAAATGGTGTAGGGCTTGGAGAAATCGTATTTTTTCCTGCGCTCTTCGGAGATGGTCACCTGGTTGACCACGGCGTCCAGGCGTTTGGATTCCAGGGCAGCAAGGATGCCATCCCAGGGTGTGGCCTGCAGCTTGACCTTCACGCCCAGCTCTTTGGCCAGGGCTTCGGACAGCTCCACCTCGAAACCGGTGAGCTTGCCGCTTTCATCGACAAAACTGAACGGCGGGTAGGTGCCTTCCAGGCCGATCTTGATCTCGCCCGCCTTCTTGATGTTGCTCAATTGCTCACCGGCAACGGCCTGGCCAAGCAGACCGGCGCCCAGCGCCAGGCCCAAGGTGCCAACCAGTAATGTGCGACGCAATGCAGAAATAGTCATGAAGAGCCCCTGTGTTTTTATGGTGAGCGAAGCAGGTGACGCAGTGGTCGTATCCTGCCTTAAAGCGCGCGACTATAAGGCCGGTTTTTAAGACTTGAAAATAATATAAATTCAGCCTGATATTCTATTTTTGAATATAGGAAGTTTCAAGGTGAGAGGGGGCTTGCTCCCGATCGTGAGGTGTCAGCCAGCTCATCTGTGACTGATACACCGCCATCGGGAGCAAGTCCCCTCTCACATGGGTCCGTACGGACTCAGTTAAATACGGAGTCATAGGCAAACAGCGCCGGTGCCCCGCCGGTATGCAGGAAGATAATCGGCCCGTCCTCAAACCGCTGGCGCCCGATGCCGTCCAGCAAGCCAGCCATGGCCTTGCCGGTGTACACCGGGTCCAGCAACAGACCTTCCTGGCTGGCCAAAAGTTTGATCGCCGACAAAGTGCCCGCATTCGGCTCGCCGTAGCGCGGGCCGAAATATTCGTCCCACAGGATCACCTTGAACGCGTCCGGGAGGGCCACGCCCAGCAACTCGGCGGTGCGTTCGGCCAGGCCCTGCACTTTCGGGCGTTGGGCCTCGTCGGTGCGCGACACGGTCACGCCCACCACGGGCAGATGGGGCAAGGCTTCGCTCAAGGCCAACGCCAGGCCGCTGTGGGTGCCGGCGCTGCCGGAGGCCAGCACCACGGCGGCGAAGTCGATGCCGCTGGCGTCGATCTGCGCGGCCAGTTCCAGGCCGGCCCGTACATAGCCCAGCGCCCCCAGCGCATTGGAGCCGCCGATGGGCACCAGGTACGGCTTCTTGCCATTGCTGCGCAGGCGGTCGGCGAGGGCATTGAGTTGGTCGTCGACGTTATCGAGGTTTTCCACCCGCTCCACTTTGGCGTCGAACAACTCGAGCAGCAGGCGGTTGCCGTTGCCGAGGTAGTTGGGGTCTTCGGTGCCGGTGGGGTTTTCCAGCAGCGCGACGCAGCCCAGGCCGAGCCTGGCGGCCAGCGCAGCGGTCTGGCGCAAGTGGTTGGACTGGATGGCGCCAGCGGTCACGAGGGTGTCGGCGCCCTGGGCGATGGCATCGGCGGCGAGGTATTCAAGCTTGCGCAGTTTGTTGCCGCCCATGGCCAGCGGCGTGGTGTCGTCGCGCTTGACGTAGACGTCGCGACCCAGCCATGTCGACAGCCGTTCGAGTTTTTCCAGGGCGGTGGCGCCGCCCAGCAGGTCCAGGCGGTTAAAGCGGTCGAGCTGTTGCTTGATCATGGTTGCGCACGGTTGCTGAGGAATGGGCCGACTATAGGCAGGCCCTTTTGCGCAGGCAACCGCCAATCGCTTATAGCCGATAGTGCTTGGCATCACACCATTGGTTCTTAAGGGCGGCCGGGGTGCATACCGTAAAGTGGCGGCCATTACGTCAGGAGTAAAGACCGTGAGTGAGCGTTCCAGTCATTGGCAATTACAGACCATCGTCAGCCAGCTGCGCAGCGCCCGCGATCAGTGGCGCACGCGCAATGGCCGTTTGAGCGGCGAGCATGGCGGGCGTGAACTGCCGTCGCGCGAGGCGGTGGCGCAGATCCTCGAAGCCTTGTGTGGTGCGCTGTTTCCGATGCGCCTGGGGCCGGTGGACCTGCGTGAGGAAAGTGAAGATTTCTACGTCGGCCACACTCTGGATGTCGCGCTGAACGCCTTGCTTGCCCAGGCGCGCCTGGAGCTTCGTTATGCCGCGCGCCAGGGCGGGCAGGACGACAGCCAGATCGATGCCCATGCCATCCGCCTGATCCAGGGTTTCGCCCTGGCCTTGCCATCCCTGCGCAGCCTCTTGGATACCGATGTGCTGGCCGCCTACCACGGCGACCCGGCTGCGCGCAGCGTCGACGAAGTGCTGCTGTGCTACCCCGGCATTCTGGCGGTGATTCACCATCGCCTGGCCCATCACCTGTACCGCGCTGGCTTGCCGTTGCTGGCACGGATCAGCGCAGAAATCGCCCACTCGGCCACCGGCATCGACATCCACCCCGGCGCGCAGATCGGCCCGAGCTTCTTTATCGATCACGGCACGGGTGTGGTGATTGGTGAAACCGCGATCATCGGTGAGCGCGTGCGCATCTACCAGGCGGTGACGCTGGGCGCCAAGCGCTTTCCGGCGGACGAAGACGGACAGTTGCAGAAGGGGCATCCACGGCATCCGATCGTGGAAGACGATGTGGTGATCTATGCCGGGGCGACCATTCTGGGGCGCATCACCATCGGCAAGGGCTCGACCATTGGCGGCAATGTGTGGCTGACGCGCAGCGTGCCGGCGGGGGTGAACATCACTCAGGCCAATCTGCAGCATGAGGATGGCGCGCAAAAATAGCCCCAGCGCCGAACACCTTTCAATTTGTGGGAGCTGGCTTGCCAGCTCCCACAGTTTGATCCGTGTCTCACACATGAGCTGTTTATCGCTGAACGTTTTGTGATCCTTATCCGTCATACAAGACCTTGGCTTGACGTAGGAATTGTCTACCACTCGGCCCTGCGATTAGTCCCCGAACGCCTATTCATGTTTAAATTGAACGCTCGTTCAAGTTAAACCGGTGGTTCGCTGCCCGCTCACAACAGGAGGCTTACCTTTGCTGAGTCCGTTATTTACAGCCACATACCCAACCCTCGGGGTGCATCGTTCATGAGTGCATCGTCCACCCCTTCCAGCGGCCTGGTGCGCATGAATGCGCCCGTTTTCTACTTTGCCGCAACCTTCATTCTGCTGTTTGGCATCACCGTTATCGCGATCCCGCAACAGGCCGGTGCCTGGCTGCTGGCTGCGCAAAACTGGGCGGCCAATACGGTCGGCTGGTACTACATGCTGGCGATGACCCTGTATCTGGTCTTCGTGGTGGTCACCGCGCTATCGGGCTACGGCAAGATAAAGCTCGGTGCCGACCACGACGAGCCCGAATTCAGTTACCTGTCCTGGGCGGGGATGCTGTTCGCCGCCGGCATCAGCATCACGCTGTTCTTCTTTTGCGTGTCCGAGCCGCTGACGCACCTGGTGCAACCGCCCCAGGGCGCGCCGCTGAACGCCGATGCAGCGCGCCAGGCCATGCAGATTTTGTTTCTGCACTGGGGCCTGCATGGTTGGGGCGTGTTCGCCTTTGTCGGCATGGCCCTGGCGTACTTCGCCTACCGGCATAACCTGCCGCTGGCGTTGCGTTCGGCGCTGTACCCGCTGATCGGCAAGCGCATCAACGGCCCCATCGGCTACGCGGTGGACGGCTTCGGCATCATCGCCACGGTGTTCGGCCTGGGAGCCGACATGGGCTTTGGTGTGCTGCACCTCAACTCCGGGCTGGACTACCTGTTCGGCATTGCCCATACGCAGTGGATTCAGGTCGGCCTGATCACCCTGATGATGGGCGCGGCGATTCTTGTGGCCGTGGCCGGCGTCGACAAGGGTGTGCGGGTGATGTCCGACATCAACATGCTGCTGGCCTGTGCGCTGCTGCTGTTCGTGTTGTTCGCCGGTCCCACCCAGCATTTGCTCAACACCCTGATCCAGAACATCGGCGACTACCTTGGCGCCTTGCCGACCAAGAGTTTCGATGTGTACGCCTACGACAAGCCCAGCGACTGGCTGGGCGGTTGGACGGTGTTCTACTGGGCCTGGTGGATCGCGTGGTCGCCGTTCGTGGGCCTGTTCATCGCACGGATTTCCCGTGGCCGCACCATCCGCGAATTCGTGTTCGGTGTGCTGCTGATCCCGCTGGGCTTTACCCTGGCGTGGATGTCGATTTTCGGCAACAGTGCCATCGATCAGGTGCTCAACCACGGCATGACCGCGCTCGGTCAGTCGGCCATCGATGACCCGTCGATGAGCCTGTACCTGCTGCTGGAAACCTATCCGTGGAGCAAGACGGTGATCGCCGTCACGGTGTTCATCAGCTTCGTGTTCTTCGTCACCTCCGCCGACTCCGGCACCGTGGTGCTGTCGACGCTGTCGTCCAAGGGCGGCAACGCCGATGAAGACGGGCCGAAGTGGCTGCGGGTGTTCTGGGGCGCGATGACCGCGCTGGTCACCAGTGCCTTGTTGTTTGCCGGCAGCATCGATTCGCTGAAATCGGCGGTGGTGCTCACCTCGTTGCCGTTCTCGATGATTCTGCTGTTGATGATGTGGGGGCTGCACAAGGCGTTCCATCTGGAATCACAAAAGCAGATCGCGCAATTGCATTCGCTGGCGCCGGTGTCGGCTTCACGCAAGGGCAAAGGCGGCTGGCGCCAGCGCTTGAGCCAGGCGGTGCACTTCCCGTCGCGGGACGAGGTATACCGCTTCCTCGAGTCGACGGTGCGCCCGGCGATTGAAGAAGTGACGGCGGTGTTTGTCGAGAAGGGCCTTTCGGTGGTCACCCAGCCGGACCCGGCCAACGACAGCGTCAGCCTCGAGATCGGCCATGGCGAGGAACACCCGTTCATCTACCAGGTGCAGATGCGCGGTTACTTCACACCGTCGTTCGCCCGTGGCGGCATGGGCTCCAAACAGATCAACAACCGTCGCTACTATCGCGCGGAAGTGCACTTGAGCGAGGGCAGCCAGGACTACGATCTGGTGGGCTACACCAAGGAGCAGATCATCAACGACATCCTCGATCAGTACGAGCGGCATTTGCAGTTCCTGCATCTGGTGCGCTGAGCCCTGTGATCGTTCCCACGCTCGGCGTGGGAACGATCATCTGCGCGTCCACTCTGGGAGTAAATTGCTGTAAAAGGGAAACCACACCCAACAGCCCAGAGAGGATTCGATGACGTACATTGCTGCCGAAAACCGCTATGAATCTATCCCGTATCGCCGCACAGGCCGCAGTGGCCTGGTGCTGCCCGCCCTGTCCCTGGGGCTGTGGCACAACTTTGGCGACAGCACCCCGATCGACACTCAGCGCGCCCTGCTGCGCACCGCGTTCGACCTGGGGATCAACCACTTCGACCTGGCCAACAACTATGGCCCGCCCTATGGCAGTGCCGAGATCAACTTCGGCCGTCTGCTGCGCGAAGACTTCAAGCACTACCGCGACGAACTGATCATCTCCAGCAAGGCCGGTTGGGACATGTGGCCCGGCCCATACGGCCAGGGCGGCGGCTCGCGCAAATACGTGCTGGCCAGTCTCGATCAGAGCCTGCAGCGCATGGGGCTCGACTACGTAGATATTTTCTACTCGCACCGTTTCGATGCCGACACGCCGCTGGAAGAAACCGCCAGCGCCCTGGCCACTGCCGTGCAGCAGGGCAAGGCGTTGTATATCGGTATTTCGTCGTACTCCGGGGTGAAAACCCGTGAAATGGCAGCGCTGCTCAAAGAATGGAAAGTGCCATTGCTGATTCACCAGCCGGCCTACAACCTGCTCAATCGCTGGGTGGAGAAAGACCTGCTCGACACCACCGAAGAACTCGGCGTCGGCGTGATCGCGTTCACACCACTGGCCCAGGGTCTGCTCACCGACAAGTACCTCAACGGCGTGCCGGCCGACGCACGGGTCAACCGCCCGGGCGGTGGTTCGCTGCAGGCGGGGCACCTGTCCGAAGCCAACCTCGCCCACGTGCGCGCCCTCAACGAAATCGCCCAGCGACGCGGCCAAAGCCTGGCCCAACTGGCATTGGCCTGGACGTTGCGTGACCCACGGGTGACCAGCGCACTGATCGGCGCAAGCCGGCCGGAGCAGATCATTGAGAACGTTGGGGCGTTGAAAAATCTGAGCTTCAGCGCAGAGGAACTGGCGCAGATTGATCGATTTGCGCAGGAAGGCGGGATCAACCTGTGGGAAAAGCCTTCTACCGCTGAATAGCATCGGACAAAGAGCCCTACCCAAGGGGTAGGGCCTGTCATTGGGACACTCCGATGATGACGCTATTTTTTGCTCGGAAACCCGAGTATTTCTGCGGTTTCAGAGAAAAAGGTTTCGCGTGCAGATCTCTTTCTCAGCTGTATATCTATCACCTGTGATTTGTCCGGAAGGTTGAAGTAACCTTCATCCAAGCTGCAGAGATTTTCCATGATATGCAGTGGTAATCCGAGTAGTTGCCTTACCTGAGATCGCGAGAGCACATCGTTTTCGACGAGCATTTTGACTCCGCGAGCGATTAGCTGAGGTTTTTCGAAGCCAAAATCACTGTCCATTGGTTCTCCCTTTACCCAGCCTCTCGCAGATCTTGCTTTCCATAGTCTTGTAGTTGTGGTGTCGTTGATGATTTCCAAATCTAAGCAACGTCTTACCATCGCAGCTACTGAGACTTTCCAGCGTGGTTTCAGAGCTAGCAATGTGTCCAGCGTGGGCCAACGAACTTCTCGCAAAAAGCTTTCTGCGGGTAGTAAAAAGGCGCTTGCAAAACGGTGCGCTTGAGCCTCAAGGAGCGCGTAATGCGAGTCGTACTGTTCTTTGGAAATGTATCTGTGCAGAACGACATGCCCAAGCTCATGAGCCGCATCAAAGCGATTTCTAATTCCGTTGGCCTTATCTGCGACAAGCAAAACATATGGGCGCTGGTCCAGCTCGTACCAGTTTGATACGCCATCCATCTTCAGGTGGCCGAGTGTGGTTCGAGCACAGACAACGCCGGCATTTTCCAATACTTGAACCACATTGGAGATCGGGGCTATTCCTAACCCCCAGGTTTGACGACATAGGCTTGCCATCTGCTCGATCTCCTCATCAGAGATCAGCTCGCAGTGTCGTTCTTCTAAGTGAGGTACATTGACTTCGATGAACTCAAGGCTTTCTTGAAGCTTGTAGGAGACCTCCTGTAACCACCCCAAGCGCACTTCCGCTATTTCACGAGCGCTGGTCGTAGCACTGACCTGCGAGCGGAAGAAAAAGGGAGTGTTCTCGTCAGTCCTGAATTGCTCTTCAAGTAGCCAGTTTTCACTGACTCCAAAAACCTCGCACAGACGTTGGAAGGCGTCAGCTTCTGGTACCTGAAGGCCATTTTCCCATTTTGAGATATTGCCAGAGGCGCGCCCCACCATTTCGGCGAGAGTGGTTTGGGTCATACCAAACGCAAGGCGCAACTGCTTGAGGCGCTCTGACTGAAAGCCCGCGACTCCTGTTCTCATGGTTTACCTCTTGGCTTTTTGCTCTTCATCAGCATGGTCTTCGATTTCTTCAGCGCGGCGCATCTTATCTCGCAATTTCACCAATTCAATGGGTTTCCGCTGAACCGCGTCACTATCAGAGTAGCTTTGAAGTAAATCGTCAAAAGTACAATTCATGTGAAAGCCCTTACCATTGAAATACGGTACGGCCATCATGATTGCGCGCGGTTCTGATTGATCTCCAGAGCGCGAAGGAGGTGCATGGACTACGACAAGCGCATGAATCAATTGTTCGGCTACGGTATGTTTGAGCCCGTCGATCCAGTCCATCTGGGTCTCTGCAAGTGACTCATTGAGCGTTTTTAGCTCACTTCGGTGTTTTGCACCGCGAATCTCTTTCTGCCAGGGAAGCACTACCGCTGTGATCCTTAAGGAGCCCAGTTCCAGCAGCACATAATTGTGCCCTTTTGGATCTGTTGTCTTGACGATCGGGTTCCATCGCTTCATTCCAGCCAGGGACTCTTGGACTAAAGAGTGCCGTAAATGCCCTCGTAAATCCTCGTGAGGGGTGTGAATCAGTAGCTCTTGAGTTCCCTTCAAGGCTTTTTGAAAGGTTTGAGGGAGCAAAACCCCCAACTCCTCAAAAAATTCTTTGTTTACTTGCGCGCGAATGAAGCCCTGGACGTCTTGTTTTGTGACCACGTAATCACCACTCACTATTCGGTAAGCGGATTTTTACGCCATTTTTCTTCGTTATGGAAGTGGTGTTACTGGTTTTTTATCCAGGCGGTACCCTTCTTTTGCTGTTTGATTGCCCTATTGTTATGAGTTTTCAGAACGGCACATCCCCCAAAATCGTCGCCCGATGCATCACTCGCCGCTGCGGCCGGTAGTCATCCACCGCGTAATGCTGGGTCACGCGATTGTCCCAGAACGCCACATCGTTCTCCTGCCAGCGCCAGCGAATGGTGAATTCGGGGCGGGTCGCGTGGGCGAACAGCAGCTTCAAAATCGCTTCGCTTTCGGCTGGCTCCAGCCCATTGATCTTGGTGGTAAACCCATCACTGACAAACAGCGACTTGCGCCCACTCACTGGATGCGTACGCACGACCGGGTGTGACAGCGGAGGGTTTGTCTTGCGGGTTGCTTCCCAGCGCGCCAGGTCTTCGGCAGCGTTGCCGAAGCGCTCCAGCGGAAAGGACTTGGTGAAATCGTGTGTCGCCGTCAGGCCATCGAGCAGGCGCTTGAGGGGCTCGGACAGCGCCTCATACGCCGCAATGCCACTGGACCACAAGGTGTCGCCACCAAACGCCGGCAGCAGCTTGGCGCTGAGCACCGCGCCGAGGGCCGGGGTGGGCAGGAAGGTCACGTCGGTGTGCCATACGGCGTTGTCGCGCACGTCGGTGACGGCGGTGTCGAGGATCAGCACTTCAGGCTGTTCCGGCACGTTGGGGTAGATCGGGTGGATGTGCAGCTCACCGAAATTCGCCGCAAACAGCGCCTGTTGCTGCGGGGTGATCGGCTGACCACGGAAGAACAGCACCGAATGCGTGAGCAAAGCCTGTTCGATGGCGTCACGCTGTTCGGCGGGCAGCGGTCTGGTGATGTCGACGCCACTGATCTCGGCGCCCAGGGCGGTACTTAGTGGGGTAATGGTCAGGCTGCTCATACTGTTCTCACTCAGCGTGCCTGCCCATGCCACGGCACCCATTTACGCTGCAGGGCGCGCAGGCCCATTTCCATGGCGAAGGCGATCAGCGCGATGACCAGAATCCCCAGCACCACCACGTCGGTGACCAGGAACTGCGCCGCCGACTGCACCATGAAACCCAGGCCACTGGTGGCCGCGATCAGCTCGGCCGCAACCAACGTCGACCAGCCAACCCCCAGGCCGATGCGCACGCCGGTGAGGATGTCGGGCAGGGCGCTCGGCAGGATCACATGGCGAATCAGCTGGGCACGCGTCGCCCCCAACGACTGCGCGGCCCGCAGCTTGGCCGGGTCAACGGTGCGCACGCCGGTCGCCGTGGCGATGGCGATCGGTGCAAAGATCGCCAGGTAAATCAGCAGCACTTTGGACAGCTCGCCGATGCCGCACCAGATCACGATCAATGGCAGGTAGGCCAGCGGCGGGATTGGACGGTAAAACTCGATCAGCGGGTCGAGGATGCCACGCGCAATGCGGTTCGAACCGATGGCAATCCCCACCGGAACGGCGGTCAGCACGGCAAAGCCCAAGCCCAGGCCGATACGACTGAGGCTCGCGCTTAGGTGCTGCCACAAGGTGGAATCCATATAGCCCGTGGTCGCCAGCAGCCAGCTTTTTTGCAGCACGGCGGAGGGTGGCGGCAGGAACAGCGGTTCGATCAGGCCGGTGGCGGTCACGGCCCACCAGATCGCCAGCAAGGCGACCAGCGTGAGCAGGCTGATCCAGCGCGTGCTCAAGCTGCGGCGCACCGGGATAACCGCGTGTGCCACCGGCTTGGCGGCGCTGGCGGGTAGTTCATAGCTGCTCATGCGCTCACCTGCCGTTGCGAAAAGACTTTGCCCAGCACGTGTTCGCGGGTTTCGATAAAGCGCGGGTCGGACTTGATCGCCCGCGCCGACTCACCGGCGGCGTAGCGTTGGCCGAAGTCCAGGTGCAGGCGTTCGACGATCTGGCCGGGGTTGGGCGCCAGCAGGATCAAGTCAGTGGCGAGAAATACCGCTTCTTCGATGTCGTGGGTAATCAGGAAGACCGGCTTGGCCGTGCGCCGCCAGACTTGCAGCAGCAGCTCCTGCATCTGTTCGCGGGTAAAGGCATCGAGGGCACCGAAGGGTTCGTCCATCAGTAACACGCGTGGGTCGGCGGCCAGGGCGCGGGCCAGGCCGACGCGTTGCTTCTGGCCGCCTGAAAGCTGCCAGATACGCCGGCTGTCGAACCCCGCCAGGTCGACCAGCGCGAGCATTTCCCGGGCGCGGATTTCACGTTGCGCCCTGGGCACACCAGCCAGCTCCAGGCCGAAGCCGACGTTGGCCAACACGTCCTGCCAGGGCAGCAGGGCGTCGTCCTGGAACACCACGCCACGTTCGGCGCTCGGGCCTTGGACCGGCACGCCATCGAGGCTGATGCGCCCTGCAGACGGTTCGACAAAGCCGGCAATCAGGTTCAGCAGCGAAGTTTTGCCACTGCCGGACGGGCCGAGGGCCACCAGCAATTGCTGGGGCCCAAGCTCGAGTGAAATGTCAGACAGTACCGGTTCTGTGGCGCCTGGGTACTGTGCGCTGATGCGCTCCAGCTTGAGCAAGGTCATCGCACTGAATTCCTTATTGAGTAATGAACCTGGCGCTGACATAAGGCGCGTAGTCCGGCAGCACGGCGTCGACCTTGCCCTGTTCCTTGAGGAACGCAGCGGTGTCGGTGATCGCCTTGGTGGTCGGTGCGCCCAGCAGGGTCACCTGGTCTGCGGCCAGCGGGTAGACGTTGCCTTGCAGCAGCAATGGAATGTCACTGGCCTTGGCGCCGGAGAGCTTCACCAGCTTCGCGATGTTGCTCGCGTCGGCCAGCCACGCTTGAGGGTCCTTGCGGTAGGCGGCGTAGGCATCCAGGGTGACCTTGGCGAAGGCCGTGACGATGTCCGGGTGCTTCTCGGCAAAATCCTTGCGCACGATCC
The DNA here is from genome assembly GCF_017832155.1 of Pseudomonas sp. PvP025. NCBI lineage: Bacteria > Pseudomonadati > Pseudomonadota > Gammaproteobacteria > Pseudomonadales > Pseudomonadaceae > Pseudomonas > Pseudomonas sp. PvP025. The sequence goes on from NZ_JAFIBJ010000001.1 coordinate 4,262,128, forward strand.
AGGCATCGAAAGTCGGCGCGCCGAACTGGGCCAGTTCGCCGGAGGTGATCAGCACCTTGCCGTTTTCCTTGGCCACGCCCAGTGCCGGGTCCCACACGTAGGTGGCGTCGATATCGCCGCGTTTCCAGGCAGCGATGATGGCCGGTGGCGCGAGGTTGAGGATGGTGACTTTCGACGGGTCGATGTTCCAGTGCTTCAACGCGGCCAGCAGGCTGTAGTGGCCGGTGGACACGAACGGCACGGCGACTTTCTTGCCGATCAGGTCCTGCGGGCGGTTGATCCCCGCACCGTTGCGCGCTACCAGGGCTTCGGCACCGCCGATCTGGGTGGCGACGAGGAAGGTTTCCACCGGCACCTTGCGCGTGATCGCAGCGGTCAGTGGGCTGGAGCCGAGGTAGCCGATCTGCACGTCGCCGGAAGCGAGGGCGGCGATGATATCGGCGCCATTGTCGAATTTGCGCCAGTCGATTTTGGCGTTGGTGGCTTTTTCATAAGCGCCGTCGGCCTGGGCGACTTTGGCCGGGTCGACGGTGGTCTGGTAAGCGATGGTCACATCCGCCGCCTGGGCAAACAGGCTGGCACCGGCCAGGGACAATGCGGCCAGGAGGCGCAGAGGGGTCAGCAGTTTCAAGGGGGAAGCTCCTCAATCAGGCGGCCGGAGGTCGGCGTGTGAGGAGACTAAATGATCTAAGAATCCGAAAATAAATAACGTTTTCGAATTAGCTTATTAGAAGAGAAGCGAACGCCAATCTTCAGTCTGGTGCAGGCAAATGTGGGAGGGGCTTGCCCCCGATGGCGGTGGATCAGTCAGCTTATCTGTAGCTGACCCACAGCTATCGGGGGCAAGCCCCCTCCCACAGTGGACAGAGTAGGTCCTTAATTACTGATGGCGAGGATGCTCGCCTGGTACGACCCGACAAACACATCGAAGTCGCCCACTTCGGTTTGCTCCAGCTCCGCCTGTTGCGCCAGCGACTTGCGCGCCAGTTCTTCAAAGCGCTCCTGTTCGTCAGCTGCCAGCGGCTCCTTGCGGAAATACTCGGCATGCAACTGGCTCTGGTGCAGGGAGAACTGCGCAAAGCTCTCTTTGCGCTCGGCCATCGCTGCCAGTACCTGGGCCGACGGGGTCAGCGACGGGTCCTGGATTTTCGCCAACTGGGCATCCAGTGCCTGGCTGTGTTCGCTGATGCCGTGGCTCTCGTCGAGCAGGGCGGCCAGCGGCGCGATCTGTTCCAGCAGCTCGGTGGCCCATTGCTTCATGTCCACCGCCGCGCCATCGCGCTGCAGCTCCAGGCCCGGACGACGACCCTCCTTGACCACGCTGAGGAAGTTGGAGGTGGCGTTGCCGCATTCGTTGTTGGCGAACAGCGGGCTGTCGTTGAGTGCGCAATACAGCAGGAACGCGTCGAGAAAGCGCGATTCCGGCAGGTCGATGCCCATTGGCAGGAACGGGTTGATGTCCAGGCAGCGTACTTCGATGTACTGGATGCCACGGGCCACCAGCGCCTGGATCGGCCGCTCGCCGGTGTAGGTCACGCGCTTGGGGCGGATGTTGGAGTAGTACTCGTTTTCGATCTGCAGGATGTTGGTGTTGAGCTGCACCCACTCACCGTCCTTGTGCGTGCCGACTTCGACGTACGGCGCGTAGGGCGTTGCCACCGCTTCGCGCAGGCTGTCGGTGTAGCTGCTCAAGTCGTTGTAGCACGGCGTGAGGCCGGCCTGGGCGTTGCTCTGGTAACCCAGGTCGCTCATGCGCAGGCTGGTGGCATAGGGCAGGTACAGCGTGTCGGCGTCCAGCACTTCGAGCTGGTGCGAGCGCCCGCGTAGAAACCCGGCGTCCAGGGCCGGCGAGGCACCGAACAGGTACATCAGCAGCCAGCTGTAACGGCGGAAGTTGCGGATCAGCGCGATGTAGGCCGTGGACTGATAGTCACGCTCGGTGCCGACAAAGCCCTCGGTGTCCTTGAGCAGCGGCCACAGCTGTTCCGGCAGGGAAAAGTTGTAGTGGATACCGGCGATGCACTGCATGGTCTTGCCGTAACGCAGGGCCAGGCCCTTGCGGTACACGTACTTGAGCTGTCCGATGTTGGAGGTGCCGTAGTAGGCAATCGGAATGTCTTCCTCGGCCGGCAACGGGCACGGCATCGACGGGCTCCACAGGTATTCACTGCCGAGCTTGGTGTAGGCAAAGCGGTGGATCCTGTCCAGGCTGCTCAAGGTATCGGCCGGGTTGGGCAGCGCCGGGGTGATGAACTCCAGCAGCGATTCCGAGTAGTCGGTGGTGATCAATTCGTTGGTCAGTGCAGCGCCCAGAGCTTCGGGGTGCGGCGTTTGCGCCAGGCGACCCTCACCGGTGACGCGCAGGCATTCCCGCTCGATGCCGTGCAAGCATTGCTCCAGCAGGGAGAGGTGTTCGCGCTTGCCGAGCAGGGCCAGGCGGCGGTTGAGAAGTTCGCTCAAGTTGGATTCCTTCACGCGTCAGTCGCCCCAATATGGGGGTGGGCAGGACGGTCTACAAGGGTGAAGTGGAAACTGGCGTTATCGCCTGGTTTTGAGTCGAGAAGACTCGCATTGAAAAAGCCTCCTTCACTCCATGAATTGGGCTACAGCGCATCAAGAAAATTCCGACGCTGTGATTGCAGCGCCGAAATTAACTCAAATCGAGGTTGGGGAGCTATAGGGCAGCGAAGGTGCCCTGCGCTTTTACGACATGTTTTGCATGCAGTTACCTGCAAGACGTTGATTTGACCCTCAGCGCTTTTTCAACTGCTTGGCGTTGGCGAACAGCGACGCCATGGCGTTGTTGGCTGGCGCTGCCGTCGCGGTTTCCTTGCGCGGTTGGCTGTTTTCCGAGCGGTTCTGCGACTGACGCGGTGCCGAACCCGGGCGTGCGCCTCGGGCACCGTCGACTTTCTCGCCGGGGGTATCGCTCATGCGCATCGACAGGCCCACGCGTTTGCGCGGGATATCGACTTCCATGACCTTGACCTTGACCACGTCACCGGCTTTGACCGCTTCGCGCGGGTCCTTGATGAATTTCTCCGACAGCGCGGAGATATGCACCAGGCCGTCCTGATGTACACCAATGTCCACGAACGCGCCGAAGTTGGTCACGTTGGTCACCACGCCTTCGAGGATCATGCCCGGTTGCAGGTCCTTGAGGTCCTCGACGCCGTCCTGGAACTCGGCGGTCTTGAACTCGGGACGCGGGTCTCGGCCGGGTTTTTCCAGCTCTTGCAGGATGTCGGTGATGGTCGGCACGCCGAAGGTTTCGTCGGTGTATTTCTTCGGGTCCAGGCGCTTGAGGAACGCGGCGTCGCCAATCAGCGAGCGAATATCGCGATCGGTTTCGGCGGCGATGCGTTGCACCAGTGGGTAGGCTTCCGGGTGGACGGCGGACGAATCCAGCGGGTTGTCGCCATTCATCACGCGCAGAAAACCGGCGGCCTGTTCGAAGGTTTTTTCACCCAGGCGTGCGACTTTTTTCAGCGCGGCGCGGGTCTTGAACGCGCCGTTTTCGTCGCGGTGAGTCACGATATTTTGTGCCAGGGTGGTGTTCAGGCCGGAGATACGCGCCAACAGCGCGACCGAGGCAGTGTTCACATCCACGCCGACCTTGTTCACGCAGTCTTCCACCACCGCATCCAGGCCACGCGCCAGTTTCAGCTGCGACACGTCGTGCTGGTACTGGCCGACACCGATGGATTTGGGGTCGATCTTCACCAGTTCGGCCAGCGGATCCTGCAGGCGACGGGCGATGGACACTGCGCCTCGGATCGACACGTCGAGGTCCGGGAATTCCCTGGACGCCAGTTCCGACGCCGAGTACACCGAAGCGCCGGCTTCGGAGACCATGACCTTGGTCATCTTCATCGCTGGGTATTTTTTGATCAGTTCGGCGGCCAGCTTGTCGGTCTCACGGCTGGCGGTACCATTGCCGATGGCGATCAGGTCCACCGAGTGCTTGGCGCACAGGGCGGCCAGGATTGCGAGGGTCTGGTCCCACTTGTTATGCGGAACGTGGGGGTACACGGTGGCGTGGTCCAGCAGCTTACCGGTGGCGTCGACGACCGCGACCTTGCAACCGGTGCGCAGGCCGGGGTCCAGGCCCAGGGTGGCGCGCGGGCCGGCGGGGGCGGCCAGCAGCAGGTCGTGCAGGTTGTGGGCGAACACGTTGATCGCTTCGGTTTCGGCGCCGTCACGCAGTTCGCCCAGCAGGTCGGTTTCCAGGTGGGTGTAGAGCTTGACCTTCCAGGTCCAGCGCACGACTTCACCGAGCCACTTGTCCGCAGGACGGTTCTGATTCTGGATGCCGAATTGTTGCCCGATCATGCCTTCGCACGGGTGCATGGTGCCCGGCAGTTCGTCGCCGACTTTGAGCGCCGAGCTCAGAATGCCTTCGTTGCGCCCGCGGAAAATCGCCAGCGCACGGTGGGACGGCATGCTCTTGAGCGGTTCGTCGTGCTCGAAGTAATCGCGGAACTTGGCGCCTTCTTCCTCTTTGCCGGCGATGACGCGCGCGCTGAGCACGGCTTCCTGCTTGAGGTAGTTGCGCAGTTTTTCCAGCAGGTTGGCGTTTTCGGCGAAGCGCTCCATGAGGATGTATTTGGCGCCTTCGAGGGCGGCCTTGACGTCGGCAACGCCCTTGTCGGCATCGATGAAGCGTGCGGCTTCGGTTTCCGGGCTTAGCGACGGGTCGTTGAACAGGCCATCGGCCAGCTCGCCAAGGCCGGCTTCCAGGGCGATCTGGCCCTTGGTGCGGCGCTTTTGCTTGTAGGGCAGGTAGAGGTCTTCGAGGCGGGTCTTGGTGTCGGCGAGCTTGATGTCGCGTTCGAGTTGCGGGGTGAGCTTGCCCTGTTCCTCGATGCTGGCGAGGATGCTGATACGCCGTTCGTCGAGTTCTCGCAGGTAGCGCAGGCGTTCTTCCAGGTGCCGAAGCTGGATATCGTCGAGGCTGCCGGTCACTTCCTTACGGTAGCGGGCGATGAAAGGCACCGTGGAGCCTTCATCCAGTAGAGCGACGGCCGCTTCGACCTGTTGGGGGCGTACGCCGAGTTCTTCGGCGATGCGGCTGTTGATGCTGTCCATAAAACCACCTGAAATTCTGAAAAGCAGCTCGCGGGCCCGCAGAACAAGGCCCGGAAAGACTGGTTGAGCGGCCCGACCGGCACCGCTGCCTGGGTCAAGAGGCAGCCAATTGACCCTCGAAATCGAAAAAGTCGCGTCAAGCGGGTAAAAAAAGCCGGCAGTAAACGGAAACGATCTGACGTTGCTCTGCAAGACGGCGCCGCATTATAACCAGCGTTCTGTCCTTGAGGGGTACTGCGCCAGTGGTTGTAGGACGCAGGTCTGCTGGTGGTCGAGGAAAAATCTGCTAACAATGCACACGGTGCGTATAACGGCAGCTAGGCCATAATGCGCGCCGAGATAAGAGGAGCATCCAATGAGCAGCACTGCACAAACTGCTGAAGGCGAAAAAATTCTCATCGTTGACGACGATCCGGGGCTGAGCAGCCTGCTGGAGCGCTTCTTCAACTCCAAGGGCTACCGTGCCCGCGCGGTGCCGAACACCGAGCAGATGGACCGTCTGCTGGGGCGCGAAGTATTCAACCTGGTCGTACTTGACCTGATGCTGCCCGGCGAAGACGGCCTCACCGCCTGCAAACGCCTGCGTGGCGCGAACAACCAGATTCCGATCATCATGCTCACCGCCAAGGGCGATGAGCTGAGTCGCATCAAGGGCCTTGAACTGGGCGCTGATGATTACCTGGCCAAGCCGTTCAACCCTGACGAACTGATGGCCCGGGTCAAGGCCGTATTGCGTCGCCAGGCAGCCCCGGTACCGGGCGCGCCAGGCAGCGAAGACGAAAGCGTTACCTTTGGCGACTACGAGCTGTCGCTGGCGACCCGTGAACTCAAGCGTGGCGACGAAGTACACATGCTCACCACCGGCGAGTTCGCGGTACTCAAGGCCCTGGTGATGAACGCACGCCAGCCGCTGACCCGCGACAAGCTGATGAACCTGGCCCGTGGTCGGGAATGGGACGCGCTGGAGCGCTCCATCGACGTGCAGATATCCCGTCTGCGCCGGATGATCGAGCCGGACCCGTCCAAGCCTCGCTATATCCAGACAGTCTGGGGTGTGGGTTACGTGTTTGTGCCGGATGGCACAGCGACCAAGTGACCGATGACTTGCAGGTACGGGTATCCCGGCGTTTGACCCCTTGAGGGTCGACGGGATGCTCGGCGTCTGCAATTCTGCGAGCGCTGCTTTTTCCTGCCAGGTGTCCAGCTGTCTTTTATGAAAACCCCATTGTGGTTCCCACAAAGTTTCTTCTCGCGCACCCTTTGGCTGGTGTTGATCGTCGTTCTGTTTTCCAAGGCACTCACACTGGTTTATCTGCTGATGAACGAGGACGTGCTGGTGGACCGGCAATACAGCCACGGCGTCGCGCTGACGCTGCGTGCCTATTGGGCGGCCGACCCCGAAAACCGCGAGAAGATCGCCAAGGCCGCCACGCTGGTGCGAGTTGCCGGTGCAGGCGTGCCGGAGGGTGAGCAGCATTGGCCCTACAGCGAAATCTATCAGCGCCAGATGCAGGCCGAGCTCGGTGAAGACACCGAGGTGCGCTTGCGCATGCATGTGTCGCCTGCCTTGTGGGTGCGTGCGCCGAGTCTGGGTGAAGACTGGCTGAAAGTGCCGCTGTATCCGCACCCGTTGCGCGGCCAGAAGATCTGGAACGTGCTTGGCTGGTTTCTGGCGATCGGTTTGCTCTCCACCGCCTCCGCGTGGATTTTTGTGCGTCAGCTCAACCAGCCGCTTAAGCGCCTGGTATTCGCCGCCCGCCAACTCGGCCAGGGACGCAGTGTGCGGCTACCGGTGAGTGACACACCCAGCGAAATGACCGAGGTGTACGGTGCGTTCAACCAGATGGCGGAAGACGTCGAACAGGCCGGGCGCGAGCGGGAACTGATGCTGGCGGGGGTGTCCCATGACCTGCGAACGCCGCTGACGCGCTTGCGGCTGTCGCTGGAATTGATGGGCAATCACAGCGACCTGACGGACGACATGGTTCGCGACATCGAGGACATGGATGCGATTCTGGATCAGTTTCTGGCGTTTATCCGCGACGGCCGTGATGAACTGGTTGAAGAAGTCGACCTGACGGACCTGGTACGTGAAGTCGTGGCGCCCTACAACCAGAACGGCGAACAGGTGCGCACGCGCCTGGAGCCGATCCAGCCGTTTGCTTTGCGCAGGGTTTCGATGAAGCGCCTGCTGAACAATCTGATCGGCAACGCCTTGCACCATGCCGGTTCCGATGTGGAGGTGGCGGCCTATGTGTCCGGGGACAGTACGGCACCCTATGTGGTGCTGAGCGTGATGGACCGTGGCGCCGGTATCGATCCCGCCGAACTGGAAGGCATTTTCAACCCCTTCACCCGTGGTGACCGTGCCCGTGGCGGCAAAGGCACGGGGCTGGGACTGGCGATTGTGCGGCGGATTGCGTCGATGCATGGCGGCAATGTTGAACTGCGCAACCGTGAGGACGGTGGGTTGGAGGCGCGGGTGCGCTTGCCGTTGGGGCTAATGTTGCCAAGAGACGCTGTTTGACGAGCAGCACAGGGTAATAAATGTGGGAGGGGGCTTGCTCCCGATAGCGATGTCTCAGTCAAAAATGTTTGACTGACACTCTGCTGTCGGGAGCAAGCCCCCTCCCACATTTGGTTTTATGGTGTGTCAGAGGAGGAAGGGTTTCAGCCCTTGCCCTTGGTCCTGGTCATGTTCGGGCCACCATTCTTTTCCAGGTGCTGAATGATGATCCCCGCCACGTCCTTGCCTGTGGTGGTCTCGATCCCCTCCAGCCCTGGCGATGAGTTCACCTCCATCACCAGCGGGCCATGGTTGGAGCGCAGGATATCCACACCCGCCACGGCCAGCCCCATCACCTTGGCTGCGCGTAATGCGGTCATGCGTTCTTCCGGGGTGATCTTGATCAGGCTGGCGCTGCCGCCACGGTGCAGATTGGAGCGGAATTCGCCCGGTTTGGCCTGGCGCTTCATTGCGGCAATCACCTTGTCACCCACCACGAAGCAGCGAATATCCGCGCCGCCGGCCTCCTTGATGTATTCCTGCACCATGATGTTTTGCTTGAGGCCCATAAACGCCTCGATCACCGACTCGGCGGCAGTCGCCGTTTCACACAGCACCACGCCGATGCCCTGGGTCCCCTCCAGCACCTTGATCACCAGCGGTGCGCCGTTGACCATTTCGATCAGGTCCGGGATGTCGTCGGGTGAGTGGGCAAAACCGGTGACCGGCAGGCCGATGCCACGGCGCGACAGCAGTTGCAGCGAGCGTAACTTGTCCCGCGAGCGGGCAATGGCCACGGACTCATTGAGGGGGAACACCCCCATCATTTCAAACTGGCGCAGCACCGCGCAGCCGTAGAAGGTCACCGATGCGCCGATGCGCGGGATCACTGCATCAAACCCTTCCAGCGGCTTGCCCCGGTAGTGGATCTGCGGCTTGTGGCTGGCAATGTTCATATAGGCACGCAACGTGTCGATCACCACCATTTCGTGGCCACGTTCGGTGCCGGCCTCAACCAGGCGGCGGGTGGAATACAGACGCGGGTTTCGCGACAGCACAGCAATCTTCATGCAGCACCTGGGGCAGAAATAGTAGAGACCGGGAACACCGGCTTGTCTTGAACGTACTTGACGCCGGGACTGACCACCAATTGGCCGTCAATCAGCGCCTTGGAGCCTAGCAACAGGCGGTAACGCATGGCTTTGCGGCAAGCCAGGGTGAACTCCACGCGCCACACCCGATCACCCAACGCCAGCGTGGTGCTGATCACATAGCGCACCTGCGCGTGACCGTTGGAGCTCTTGATGGTCTTCATGGTCACCAGCGGCGCCTCGCAGCGGCGATGACGCAGTTGCACGACGGTGCCCAGGTGTGCGGTAAAGCGTACCCACTGCGCACCATCGCGCTCAAACGGCTCGATATCGGTGGCGTGCAGGCTCGAGGTACTGGCCCCGGTGTCGATCTTCGCGCGCAGGCCCGCCACCCCCAGATCGGGAAGGGCCACCCATTCACGCAGACCCACAACGGTCAAATGGTCAAATGTCTTCAATATAGATAACCGGTCAATTCGCCCAGGCTTGAGGAGCAACCTTGGCCAGGGCGTTGAATGCGGGCCTGGCAAACCAGTAGCCCTGCATCAGAAATATTCCACAGTCGGACAGGAAATCGCGCTCGCCGGCACTTTCGATGCCCTCGGCGATGACAGTAACCCCCAACTGCTCACAGATTGTGACAATCCCCCGGACGATCACCTGACGGACACGGTCCTTGTCGATATCGCGGATCAGCGCCATGTCGAGTTTGATCAGGTCAGGTTGGAAATCGGCCAGCAGATTCAGCCCCGAATAGCCCGCGCCGAAATCGTCGATGGCGGTCTTGAAGCCGAATTCGCGGTATTCACGCAGAATATTGGTCAAATGGCGATAGTTATCGACGTACTCGCTTTCCAGCGTCTCGAAAATCAGCCGATTCAGCGGAAAATTGTGTGCCCGCGCCGCTTCCAGCGTACTGCGGATACACAGCTCCGGCCGATACACCGCGTTGGGCATGAAGTTGATTGAGAGATGGCTCTGCATGTCCAGCGCCGCCGCGCGGGCGATGGCCTGGGTGCGGCAGCGCTGGTCGAAGCGGTAGCGGTTGCCGTCATTGACCTGGTTCAGCACCGAGAGCGCGCCTTCACCGTGAGGGCCTCGCACCAGCGCCTCGTGGGCAAAAATGGAATGATCGCGCAGGTCTACGATAGGCTGGTAGGCGAAGGCAAAGTCGAAGCTCAGCGGCTCGCTTTGCTGGCAACCCACGCAACGCTGATTGGGCGAGGTGAGTGAAGTGGGGAAGTCGGTCACAGCGTATCCTCGCGAAAACAGGGTGCTACCCGGCGTATCTTAGGTGAGCCTTGGGGTTTATGCGTCGAAGGGTTTCGACGGTAAGGTTGCGACATTTTTCAGAGCGAGGAATTCAAGTGGCTCAGAAGCAGGAAGAGGAAGAAAAGGTCCGTTTGGACAAGTGGCTGTGGGCGGCGCGGTTCTATAAAACCCGTGCCCTGGCCAAGGCTGCCATCGAGAGCGGCAAGGTGCACCATCGCGGCGAACGCTGCAAGCCGGGCAAGGAACCGCGTGTCGGTGACGAGTTTCAGATTCGTACAGGGTTTGATGAAAAAACCATCGTGGTGCAGGCGCTTTCCATCGTGCGCCGTGGCGCTCCCGAGGCGCAGGCACTGTACGCCGAGACCGAGGCGAGCATCGCCAAACGTGAAAACGCTGCGGCCATGCGCAAGGCCGGGGCGTCAGGCCTGACCACGGATGGCAAGCCGAGCAAGAAGCAGCGTCGCGATCTGTTCAAGTTTCGCGGCAGCGGCAATGACGACTGATCGCGCTGATCTCGCGGTTCAAATGTGGGAGGGGGCTTGCTCCCGACTGCGGTGTATCAGTCACCTTTGCATGCCCTGACACTCCCTCATCGGGAGCAAGCCCCTCCCACATTACAGGCTCGGCGTTACGCAGTTTGTCGTATGACACTCAATCGCCCAATCACCGGCAGCTTACCCAGCAACCCGAAGACCGGCGCCGTCACGCGCAGCAACGCCCCCGACACCGTCGCCGCAAAAGGCGTGTAATACCCCCATCCCAATGCGAGCAATGCCAGCAAAACGCCACCGATATAATCGTCCTGCCCCCAATGTGCGCCCGCCACCAGGCGCGGCATCATGAACAGCAGCGCCAGGCCCCAGATCACCAGCACCTGGCCGATGTTACGGGCAAACACCGTCATGAACATGCCCCAGATCAGCAGCACCGAAGCATGATCCCCTGGGAAACTCTGGCTCGAACGGTCCTTCAGCTCCCAGGTTTTCTCAAGCCCGGGGAAGTAGTCGCTCATCTGCACGGCACCGCCGATCACCATCGACGGGCTGCTGTGTTGCCAGCCCATGTGCGCGGCGAGTTTGGAAAACAGCATGCGGATAAACAGCAGCAACAGCAGAATACCGAGAAAGCCAAAGAAAGCCTGGCGTACCTGTACCGTCTTGAACACCCAGTCACCGCGAACCAGCAGCGCCAGCAAAATCACGCCAACCACCGCATCAAAAGGGCGCAGACTGGCCACGGCCCACATGTGCAGCCAGGTTGCGCTGGTCGCCAGTGGGTCATTGAGCAGGTGAAACAGCCATTCGTCGAAAATCACACACAGCATCTGGCCCGTGGGCCACAGCCAAAAACACAGCAGTCCGATAGCGAGTAGATTGCAAAGAGCCCATCGCCGGAGGTTCCACTTGGCTTGGAACAAACCCGGATTGTTCATAAACTGTCCCTCTTCGCTCTAGTAAGTTCTCTGTTTCCAGGAGAAAACCGCACCAAGATGGTGCTAAAGCGTTTAATTTTATAAACGTTGTAATCATTTTGTCATCAATTCAGATACCCAGACCTATGACTGATCTACCGGATACCGACTTCACCCAACGCTTCATCTTCGACGAGAACGACGCCCGCGGCGAACTGGTCTCGCTGGAGCGCAGCTATGCCGAAGTCCTCGCCAAGCACGCCTATCCGGAGCCGGTCGCGCAATTGCTCGGTGAGTTGATGGCGGCTGCGGCGCTGCTGGTGGGCACCATGAAGTTCGATGGTTTGCTGATTTTGCAGGCCCGCTCCGAAGGCCCGATTCCCTTGCTGATGATCGAGTGTTCCAGCGAGCGCGACATCCGTGGCCTGGCCCGTTACGACGCCGACCTGATCGCCCCTGACGCCACGTTGAGCGACCTGATGCCCAACGGCGTGCTGGCGCTGACGGTCGATCCCACTGTCGGCCAGCGCTATCAAGGCATTGTCGACCTCGACGGCGACACCCTGTCGGACTGCTTCACCAACTATTTCGTGATGTCCCAGCAGGTCGGCACCAGGTTCTGGCTCAACGCCGACGGCAAGCGCGCCCGTGGCCTGCTGCTGCAACAACTGCCGGCGGACCGCATCAAGGACGACGATGACCGCGCCGAAAGCTGGCGCAACCTCACCGCCCTGGCCGGCACTCTCACGGCGGAAGAGCTGCTGGGCCTGGATAACCCGACCATCCTGCACCGCCTTTACCACGAAGAAGCCGTGCGCCTGTTCGACCCGCAAACCCTGCGCTTCCACTGCAGCTGCTCGCGCGAGCGTTCCGGCAACGCGCTGGTCAGCCTGGGACTGGAAGATGCACAGAATCTGGTAGTCGAACACGGCGGCCATATCGAGATCGATTGCCAGTTCTGCAACCAGCGCTACCTGTTCGATGCGGCCGATGTTGCTCAATTATTCGCCGGCGCAGGCATCGATACCCCTTCCGACACCCGCCACTAAAACGTTTAAGCACAGGTAAATCACCTGAGAAATGCCGAGATAGCGCTGTTCTGACGGGAGGGCCCTACTCTTTTTGGGCTTTTCTGGCATAATCCGGCCCACTTTTTTCGCGGTAGTAGTGCGCAACTTTCTACTACAAAACGTTTGGAGCACTCGGCCATAGGCCGACGGGGAACCTCATGACGCAAGCCAACAACGCCGTATACACCGATCTGAGTGTTGACGATCTGGTTAAAGAAGCCCTGCAGCGCGGTGAAGGCGTGCTTGCCGATACTGGCGCACTGGTCGTTGAAACCGGTCACCGTACCGGCCGTTCGCCGGTCGACCGTTTCATCGTTGAAGAGCCTTCCACTCAGGCTTCCATCGCCTGGGGCCCGATCAACCGCAAGTTCCCGGCCGACAAGTTCGATGCCCTGTGGGCTCGCGTCGAGGCATTCAACAACGCGCAAGAGCACTTCGTTTCCCACGTTCACGTAGGGGCCGCAGAAGACCACTACCTGGCCGTGAAAATGACCACCCAGACGGCCTGGCAGAACCTGTTCGGTCGCTGCTTGTTCATCAACCCGGCCCAGTACAACCCGGCCGGCCGTGAAGAGTGGCAAGTGCTCAACGTGGCCAACTTCGAGTGCGTGCCTGAGCGTGACGGCACCAACTCCGACGGTTGCGTGATCCTCAATTTCGCACAGAAAAAAGTGCTGATCGCCGGCATGCGCTACGCCGGTGAAATGAAGAAAGCCATGTTCTCGGTGCAGAACTTCCTGCTGCCGGCCTCCGACGTGCTGCCGATGCACTGCGCCGCCAACATTGGCGAAGCAGGCGACGTGACGCTGTTCTTCGGCCTGTCGGGCACCGGCAAGACCACCCTGTCCGCCGACGAAAGCCGTTACCTGATCGGTGACGACGAACACGGCTGGGGCGAGGGCGTGGTGTTCAACATCGAAGGCGGTTGCTATGCCAAGTGCATCGACCTCTCCGAGAAGAACGAGCCGGTGATCTGGAAAGCCATCAAGCACGGCGCCGTGCTGGAAAACGTCGTCATCGACGAGGCCGGGCACGCCGACTACACAAACGTCAGCCTGACCCAGAACAGCCGCGCGGCCTACCCACTGGAGCACGTAGCCAAGCGTTCCGAAAAGAACCTGGGCGGCGAGCCAAACGCGGTGATCTTCCTGACCTGCGACCTGACCGGCGTACTGCCGCCCGTGTCGATCCTCAGCGAAGAACAAGCGGCCTATCACTTCCTGTCCGGCTACACCGCTCTGGTGGGCTCGACCGAAATGGGCTCCGGCGGCGGCATCAAGTCGACCTTCTCCACCTGCTTCGGCGCGCCGTTCTTCCCGCGCCCGGCCGGCGAGTACGCGGAGCTGCTGATCAAGCGCATCCGCGGCTTCGGCTCCAAGGTCTACCTGGTCAACACCGGCTGGACCGGCGGCGGCTACGGCGTCGGCAAACGTTTCAACATCCCGACCACTCGCGGCGTGATCGCCGCCATCCAGAGCGGCGCGTTGATCGGTGCCGAGACCGAGCACCTGGACACCATCAACCTGGACGTGCCATTGGCGGTGCCGGGTGTCGAGACCGGTTTGTTGAACCCGCGTAATACCTGGGCCGACAAGGCTGCTTATGACGAAGCGGCGAAGGCGCTGGCCGGGTTGTTTGTCGAGAACTTCAAGAAGTTTGAAGTGAGTGATGCGATCAAGGCGGCGGGTCCCAAGTTGTAAGACTCAAGCGTTATGAAAAAGCCGCCCTCATTGGGCGGCTTTTTTGTGCGTGCTCGCCAGGTCAATATGGATTCAGTGGGGGGAAGGAGCAAGCCCACTCCCACAGTTTGCTCTGTGATGCACTTAACTCAGGTTTTCCAGTGTCTGCGTGTCCCAGCTGTGGGTCTTGATTGCCAGGTAGAGCATGCCGATGGTCAGCGGGATCTTTTCACCACGGCCTTTGGCGCGGTGTTTGAGGAAGACGTCAAAAACCGGCGGCTGGAAGTAACGGTAGGCATCGTAGTCGCCCAGGTCGACGGCGAAATCCTGCTCCAGCGCCTCCATCAGTTGCCTGGCGTCGCCGCCGTCGCAGCCCAGGTCGAGATTGATCGCGGTTTGCAGGCGAAGGGTTTTATGTTGCGGCAATCCAATTTCTTCGTGCAGCAGTTGCAGGAGTTGCTGCATGTCGGAGTCTTCGGGGAAGTTGGGAGCCAGGTTCATGGTGTGGGTTCGCAGCAGTGGATGAGCATTACGTCGTTGGCGGTAGCTGTTTCGGGTGATCAGGGCAGAAATAACCAGGAAGAGAGTCAGACTGATCCAGAAGATATATTCAGTCATTGAAGTGACCGCCCTGGCGTTGTCGGATTGTTCTTGAAGGGCGAATCACGGCAAATTTGAAACCGCAACGGTCGCTGTGTTGAGTCCTTTCGATGTTCACGGGCTTTACCGAGAAAGTGGAGAGGACGTTAGTTTCGGTCAGTAAGAGGGATATTCAATAGAGGGGTAAGCAGGTGTTTTTTGCAATTTGGGAAGCGGATTGCGCGGTATTTCGTCTTTTCCTACAGTGATTATCGGCATCTTCAGCTTGGCGTCGATCTTTCGGCCGCAACTGCCCAACTATGGGAGCGATCAGGATCTTGCAGGTGTGCTTATGCAGCGCTTGAAAATCGTTTCCAGCCCCCTGTAATCACACGCCACCGCGTCGATGTTCGCAGGTATCCACGCTACGTCTTTTACCAGCCACCAGTTCACCGAGAACCCCGCATTTACGATGATTTGTTCAAACAGGATCCGTTGTGCCCGGCCATTGCCTTCGCGAAAAGGGTGGATGACGTTGAGGTCGCCATAAACTTCAGCGATTTGAGTCACCAGTCCAGCCTGGGGGGCGCCGACAAACCAGTTCGCCTCTTCCATATGCCGAATAATCTTCTCCGCTTCCGGAAGGATACGCTCGGGCGTGCAGAACAGCGTGTCGCCTTTCTGGATATTGACGCTGCGCAGTTCGCCGGCCCAGTCGTAAATATCGCCAAATAAAGTGCGGTGGATGTTTTGCAGGCGATCAAGGTCGTAGGGCGGCGGGAAGAGGGGAAGATTGCCTATGGCGATTTCGGACAGTTCCCGCTCGGCTTCATGCAAGCGTGCTTCATCGAGCAAATCGAGGCGGTTGCGCAGGACGCTGCTACCGGGATAGCAGTAAGGATCCTGGCCCACCCCGTATTTGTCGAGCATCAGCGCGGGGTATTGCGGTACTTGGCAAGGACGGCTTCGCGAGTGGGCAGCGGTTTGTCGACGTCCGCCGGCTGGGTGTCGAACCCCTCCAGGCGCAAGCTGGCCAAGTAATTGGAACGGCGGATCTTGTGGTAATGATCCTGTTTTTGCTCAAACGTCAGTTCGCTCATCGCAGCGTACTCCTAGGTAGCAAGGCTTGATTGTAGCGCAATGCGTCTGCGCGAAGGCAGTCTTTGGATAGGCAAGATATGGTAGTTGTTCCTACAAGCTTGCGCGAATAGTCCTGCTTTCCACCCCGCTGTGTATCATCCTGTCTCTTTTTTACACGCGACCTTTCTCGATTCGCTGACCCGGGTGAGCTACGTTTCTAAGCCACCCTCAGCGGTCAATGGAGTGACAGCCTAATGCACGACACCCTCCAGCAGGTCTTTGGTTATCCACAGTTTCGTTCCGGCCAGGAAGAAGTGGTCAGCGCCGTGCTGGCCGGGCGCTCGGCGGCTGCTATTTTCCCCACCGGCTCCGGTAAATCCCTGTGCTATCAGCTGTCGGCGGTTTTGCTCCCGCACCTGACGCTGGTGGTTTCACCGCTGCTGGCGTTGATGCAGGATCAGTTGGGCTTTCTGCAGCGCCACGGGATTTCAGCCGGCAGCATCGATTCGGCGCAAAGTCGCGAGGACGCCAATGAGGTGATGGCGCGTGCGCGCTCCGGTGAGCTGAAGATCCTGATGATTTCCGTGGAGCGCCTGAAGAACGAGCGCTTTCGTAACTTCCTGCAAAGCGTGCCGATTTCATTGTTGGTGGTGGACGAAGCCCACTGTATTTCCGAGTGGGGCCACAACTTTCGTCCGGACTACCTGAAGCTGCCGGACTACCAACGCCAGTTCAATATCCCGCAAGCCCTTCTGCTGACGGCTACGGCAACGCCCAAGGTGATTGCCGACATGCAGGCCAAGTTCGCCATTGCGCCCGGCGATGTGATCACCACAGGCTTCTATCGGCCCAACCTCAACCTGTTGGTGGAGCCGGTGAGCGGCGCGAACAAACGCCGGCGCCTGGTGCAGTGGATGAGCGAGCGGCCCAACCAGCCGAGTATCGTCTATGTCACCCTGCAAAAAACCGCCGAGCAGATCGCCGAGCACCTGAACCGCAACGGCATCCAGGCCGAGGCGTATCACGCCGGCTTGCCGCACGATAAACGCGAGGGCATCCAGCAGCGATTCATGGGCGGGCGCTCCAATTGCATCGTCGCGACCATCGCGTTCGGCATGGGTATCGACAAGAGTGATATCCGCAACGTGGTGCACTTCGACCTGCCCAAGTCCATCGAGAATTACAGCCAGGAAATCGGCCGCGCAGGACGTGACGGGCAGCCATCGGACTGCCTGGTGCTGGCCAACCGTGACAGCCTCAACGTGCTGGAAAATTTCGTGTACGGTGACACGCCGGAGCAGGAGGGCATCCGCCGTGTGCTGGACGAGTTGCACGCGTCACGCAGCGAGGGGCAGTGGGAGTTTTTGCTGCGCTCGCTGTCGGACCACAGCAATATCCGCGAGTTGCCGCTCAAGACCTTGCTGGTACAACTCGAACTCAAGGGCGTGATCGCGCCGCGCTATGCGTTTTATGCCGAGTAC
Organism: Pseudomonas sp. PvP025; assembly: GCF_017832155.1. Classification (NCBI taxonomy): domain Bacteria; kingdom Pseudomonadati; phylum Pseudomonadota; class Gammaproteobacteria; order Pseudomonadales; family Pseudomonadaceae; genus Pseudomonas; species Pseudomonas sp. PvP025. The sequence goes on from NZ_JAFIBJ010000001.1 coordinate 4,279,385, forward strand.
CGTTTCAAATACCTGATTGAGCCCGAGGCCTTGCTGGCGCGTTTTTCCGGCGAGCGACAGCAGTTTGTCGCGGCAATCATCCAGGTGTGCAAGCGCGCCAAAACCTGGGCGACGGTGGATTTCGATGCGCTTTATCAACAGCATGGCGCTGAGCGCAATCGGGTGGTGAAGGCCCTGGATTACTTCCAGGAACAGGGGCTGATCGAGCTGGAGAGCAAGCAGATGACCGAGGTCTACAGTTTGCTGAATACGGATTTCGACCCGCAGGTATTGAGCGCCGAGTTATACACAGGCTTCAAGCAACACGAGGTGACGGAAGTGGCGCGTATTCACGCCATGCTTGATCTGTTCGCCACCGAACACTGCCTGGGGCAGCGTCTGGCACAGTATTTCGGCGATGACCAGGCGCCGCAGCGTTGTGGACATTGCTCGGTGTGCCACGGCCATATTGCTTACCTCCCACCGCCGCCTGGCCTGGCGCCGCTTGTGGATAAAAACTTCATGGGCCTGAGCGGTGATTTTATCCACAGGCATCATGAACACACCGGCGAATTGCCGGGCGCCGAACGGCTTACGCGTTTTCTCGGCGGCATCAGCGTGCCGTTGTTTACCCGGTTGAAGGCGCGCAGCATTCCCGGGTTTGCCGCGCTGGAGGAGTATCCCTACGCAGAGGTTCGCGAGTGGGCCGATGCCCATTTGCAGGACCTGTAAACAGCCACCTTGAAGAGATTTGCCAATGCCTGACTCAGTGCCGCAACGCGCCGACTACGCTCATTTCCAGCCGATCATCACACGCTGGCACGACAATGATGTGTATGGCCATGTGAACAACGTCACCTACTACAGCTTTTTCGATACGGCGGTGAATACTTACCTGATCGAGCAAGGCGGGTTGGACATTCATGACGGCGAGGTGGTGGGCTTTGTGGTGAGTTCGGCGTGTGATTATTTTGCGTCGATTGCCTTTCCCGAGCGCATCGACGTCGGTCTGCGCGTGGGCAAGTTGGGCAACAGTTCGGTGCAGTATGAGTTGGCGGTGTTCAAGGCCGGCGAGGAAGAGGCCTGTGCGGCGGGGCGGTTTGTGCATGTATTCGTGGATCGGGCTTCGAACCGACCTGTGACGATCGCGCAGAAGTTGCGCGATGCGCTGCAGCGATTGGTTATTTAGCCGCAACACCACCGATCCAAATGTGGGAGGGAGCAAGCCCCTCCCACCCTGGATGTGCTGTGGTCTTCAGACCTCAGCGGTGACGATGGTGATGCTTGCGATGCCCATAGGCATGGCCACGGCCGCGATGGTCATCACGGTCATAACGGCGATTGTCGCGCCCACGGTAGCGGCGATCATCGTCATCACTCTTGTTGCCCATGTAGTTGCCCAGCGCGCCGCCAGCACCGCCGCCGGCGGCTGCGCCGACCAGGCTGCCGGTGTTGCCGCCAACGCTGCGACCTACCACGTTGCCACCGGCCGCGCCCAACGCACCACCGATGGCGGCTTCGCCACGGCTGCGTTTGTCGGCGCCCACCGCGCTGCCGCCCGCGCCACCCAGGGCTGCGCCGATGGCCGAACCTGTGTTGCCGCCGATCTGCTGGCCTACAACCGAACCCAGAACCCCACCCAATGCGCCGCCCACACCGGCTTCGGTGGTGCCACCTGCCATGGCTGCGCCGCTGGCGAGGCTAAAGGACAGCAAGAGAATCGAGGAGAACTTCATAGGGAGACCTCAAGAGGATAACGCCGCGATCCTGAGGTCGTGGGAGAATGCTGACAATCGAAATCCGACCAGTGGCTATAGTTGTATACAATTCGCTAACTTACTGTTTTGTATAGTGAACTTAAGTCGTTTTAGCCAGTCTCTATTGACTTCGGAACGGCCGCTTTTATACAAAAGCGGCCTTTTTTGTGCCTGTGATTTATGCGGTGCGGGCCATGATCAAGCCGTTGTCACTCGCCGCTTCCAGGCGGATCGCCACGAACTTCGAGGTTGGCGTATGGCTGCCATCCCCGGTGCTTTCCAGCGGCACCAGCGGGTTCACTTCCGGGTAGTACGCGGCGGCCTGGCCGGCCGGAATATCAAAGGCCAGCAGGGTGAAGCCCTTTACGCGGCGCTCACGGCCGTCTTCCCACAGCGACACGATGTCGGCCTTCTGCCCCGGCTTGAAGCCCAGGCGGATGATGTCCGCTTCGTTGACGAACAGCACGTCACGTTGGCCTTTCACTCCACGATAACGGTCGTCCAGGCCATAAATGGTGGTGTTGTACTGATCGTGGGAGCGCATCGATTGCATGATCAGGTCTGGCACCCGGCCCGTGGCGTGGGTGCGTTCGTGGATCAGGTCCTTGGGCAGGATGTTCGCACGGAAGTTGGCGCGGCCCAGCGGGGTGTTCCAGCGACGCGCGCCGGCCGAGTTGCCGAGGTAGAAACCGCCGGGGTGCTTGATGCGTTCGTTGAAGTCCTTAAAGCCTGGGATGGTGTCGGCGATCAGGTCGCGAATGCGCCCGTAGTCGGCCACCAGCCAGTTCCAGTCCACCGGCTTGCTGCCCAGAGTGGCGGCGGCGATGCCGGCGATGATCGCTGGCTCCGATTTCATCAGCTTCGACAGCGGTTGCAGCTGGCCATTGGAGCCGTGAACCATGCTGAACGAATCCTCTACCGTTACCGCCTGCGGGCCGTCGGCCTGGATGTCGATGTCGGTACGGCCCAGGCACGGCAAAATCAGGGCGTCCTTACCATGCATCAGGTGGCTGCGGTTGAGCTTGGTGCTGATCTGCACGGTCAGGTCGCAATTGCGCAGCGCTTCGAAGGTGCGCGAACTGTCCGGCGTGGCCTGGGCGAAGTTACCGCCCAGGGCGATGAAGACTTTGGAGCGGCCTTCGAGCATGGCGTGAATCGCTTCCACCACGTTGTGGCCGTTGGTGCGTGGCACCTGGAACTGGAAGCGCCGCTCCAGGGAATCCAGAAACGCCACCGGTGGGCGCTCGTTGATGCCCATGGTGCGGTCGCCCTGCACGTTGCTGTGGCCACGCACCGGGCACAAGCCAGCGCCGGGGCGGCCAATGTTGCCGCGCAGCAGCATCAGGTTGGCGATTTCCTGGATGGTCGGCACCGAATGGCGATGCTGGGTGATGCCCATCGCCCAGCACATGATCACGTTCTTGCCCTTGGCGTACATGCGCGCGGCCTGCTCGATCTCGACCAGAGGGAGGCCGGACTGCTCGACGATTTCATCCCACGAGGTGTCGTCGATCCTGGCCAGGTAATCGAGCACGTTGGCGGTGTGTTCGTTGAGGAAGTCGTGGTCGAACACCGCTTCCTTGCCTTCGGCCTGGGCCTGGCGTTCCCACAGCAGCAGGAACTTGGCCATGCCGCGCAGGATGGCCATGTCGCCGCCCAGCGCCGGACGGAAGTAGGCGGTGTTGGTAGGTTTGTCACCGTTGGTAAGCATTTCCAGCGGATGCTGCGGGTGCTGGAAGCGTTCCAGACCGCGCTCTTTGAGCGGGTTGATGCACACCACCTGGGCGCCGCGTTTAACCGCTTCACGCAGCGGTTCGAGCATGCGCGGGTGGTTGGTGCCGGGGTTCTGGCCCCACACGAAGATCGCATCGGCATGTTCGAAGTCATCAAAGGTCACGGTGCCTTTGCCGACGCCCACGCTTTGCGCCAGGGCTACGCCACTGGCCTCGTGGCACATGTTCGAGCAATCCGGAAAGTTGTTGGTACCGTAGGCGCGCACGAACAGCTGATACAGGTACGCCGCTTCGTTGCTGGCGCGGCCCGAAGTGTAGAACTCGGCCATGTCCGGGCTGGGCAAAGCATTGAGGTGCTTGCCGATCAGGTCGAATGCCGCTTCCCAGCTGACCGACTGATAGCGGTCGGTTTCGGCGTTATAACGCATCGGCTCAGTCAGGCGGCCCTGGTACTCGAGCCAGTAGTCGCTCTGTTCCAGCAGCGCGGTGACGCTGTGCTTGGCAAAGAATGCCGCATCGACCCGGCGCTTGGTGGCCTCCCAGTTGACCGCCTTGGCGCCGTTTTCGCAGAACTTGACCATGCCGCTTTCCGGCGAGTCACCCCAGGCGCAGCCCGGGCAGTCGAATCCGCCGTTCTGGTTGGTCTTGAGCATCATGCGCAGGTTTTTCAGCGCATTGTCGCTGGTCAACCAGGCCTGGGCCACGCTGATCAGTGCGCCCCAGCCGCCGGCCGGGCCTTTGTAGGGCTTGTAGCGCGGGGTCGGGGTTTGGTCGGCTTGATGATGATTGCTCACGGCTGGTTCTCCATCGCGGGGCTGTAGACCCGCGGCGCACTTTTCTGCGGCAGGTGGATGAGATTGAGGTTGTGCCGGCGCGCCCATTGCAGGGCCAGGCCGGTGGGCGACGACAGGCTGACCAGAGTCTGGATGCCCGCGCGCAGGACTTTCTGAATCAATTCAAGGCTGCAACGGCTGGTGACAATCGCCAGGCCGCCGTCGGTAGGGATCTTTTGGCGAATCAATGCACCGATCAACTTGTCGAGGGCGTTATGCCGGCCGATGTCTTCGCGGCCCAGCAGCAACTCGCCCTGGCCGTTCATGAACACCGCTGCGTGCACGGCGCCGCTGTGCTGGCCCAACGGTTGAAATGCGCTGATGCGTTGACGTAGACCGTTCAGCCAGTCAGCAGGCGGCAACGGCGCGCCGGGCAGCACGTTGAGGTCCGGCAAGGCTTGTTCCACCGCTTCGACGCCGCACAACCCACAGCCGCTGGTACCGGCCAGTTGGCGGCGCTGCTGCTTGAGGTTCCAGAACGCGCGGCTGGAAATCTGTACCTGAGCGTACTGCGCCGAACCGGAACCACTGAGTTTGAGGTCATAAATGTCGCTGACGTCGGCAATGATGCCGCTGCCCAGGCTGAAGCCGACGATAAAGTCTTCCAGGTCCGTTGGCGTCACCAGCATGACGGCCTGGCTGATGTCGTTGTAGGCAATCGCCAACGCCACCTCTTCGGCCAGCGCGGTGCTGGCGACTTCAGTGTGTTCAAGATTGCAGAACTGGTAGCTCTGGCTGGCCGCGGGCGCAGGTGTGTCGAGAGCGGGCGCCGCGCAGACCGGGTGCTTGGCGTTCATGGGGCAGTACCATCGGCGGATTGGTCAGTGCTTAGACTAGGCGCGACAAAGCGTCGCGTCTAATCGCCAGTACTGATCTGCCGATAGATGACGTCGATCAAGAAGCTGTCGGCGATTTCTGAAGCAGTGCGAAGCAGGCCTCCGCCAGGGCCGAGCGCGGTGCGCTGCGGCGCATGATCAACCCCAGGCGCGCGAGGGTGTGGGCATCTTCGATGGGTTGCAGGCGCAGATGCTCGGTGAGCGCATCCAGGCCGCCCTCCAGTGGCATCACTGCACAACACAGCCCGCCGTGCACCGCTTGAAGCAACTGATGAACGGCGTCGGTCTGTAACAACGGCTGTGGGTTGAGGCCACGGCTGTGGAAGTTGTGGTCGATGGACTGGCGAAAGTGCATGCCGCTGGTGAGCATGCCCAGAGGCAGCTCAATCAGCGACTCCCAGCTCAACGGCGTATCGCCGAAGCTGAAGAAGCGTTGATCGTAGAGCAGACCCATGCGCGTTTCGCCAAGGACCAGGGAGTCGAAGCGTTCGTTGTCCAGGCGCTCCAGGTACGAAACGCCAAGGTCCAGCCGGTTGCTCGACAGTTGTTCCAGAATCTGTTCGGAGCTGAGGGCCGACAATTCAAAGCGAAGGCTGGGGTGCTCCTTGTGCAGTTGCTGCATCAGCGCCAACGGGTCAAAGCTCGACAGCGGTACCACGCCCAGGCGCAGCGTACCCACCAGATTGCCGCGACAGGCGGCCGCCTCGGCCTGTAAGCCGTCATACGCCGCCAGCACGGTACGGGCCCAGGCCAGCACGCGTTCGCCGGGGGCGGTGAAGCCTTCGAAACGTTGGCCGCGATTGACCAGCGGCAGGTCCAGCTCTTCTTCCAGGCTGCGCAGGCGCATCGACAGCGTCGGCTGGGTGATGTGGCAACGCGCCGCCGCCTGGCCGAAGTGACGGGTTTCGTCGAGGGCGATGAGGAATTTCAACTGTTTGATGTCCATCTTCGCTCCGGTGCTTATTCCAATGGCGGGGGGATTCTAGCGCGTTTGGGTCTGTGCTCGGGCCGGAACCCATTCAGGTGTGGACGGGTCTAGTCTTGAGCAATCTGGAACACAACTACCAAGGAGAGCACCATGAGTCTTTTGAGTTTTGTCAAGGAAGCAGGCGTGAAGCTGATCGACCTGCTCACACCGGGTAATGCCAATGCCAGCGATGATTTGAAAAAACACATCGAGCAGGTCGGGTTGGGCAATCCGGACGTGCACGCCACTGTCGAGGGTGACAAGGTCACCCTGACGGGGACCGTTGCCAGTCAGGAAGAGAAGGAGAAAGTCCTTCTGGCTGCCGGCAATATTGCAGGCGTTGCGAGCGTCGATGATCAGATCACCGTATCCGGCCCGGCTGTGGCTGCCGCCCGTTTCGTTGTGGTGAAAAAAGGCGACACCCTCAGCGCGATTTCCCTGGCGGTGTACGGTAACGCCAACCAGTACAACAAAATCTTCGAGGCCAACAAGCCGCTGTTGTCGCATCCGGACAAAATCTATCCGGGCCAGACACTGCGTATTCCCGAGTAATACGCAAATCAAAAATGTGGGAGGGGGCTTGTTCCCGATAGCACAGTGTCAGTCACCGAGGTGATTCTGATGCACCGCTATCGGGAGCAAGCTCCTTCCCGCAGTGGTCAGAGCCCGGCAATGAGATCGCGGTAGTCGTCGACCGCGGTAAATTCAGCGGTGTCCTTGGGTCCCTTCCTGCTGTCCGGCTCTTTCACCGCCAGCAAATGCCCCACGCCGAAATCCCGCGCACTGCGCAGAATCGGCAAGGTGTCATCGATAAACAGACTGCGTGCGGGGTCGAAGCCGATATCGGCCTGCAGGGCATCCCAGAACTGTGGGTTTTCCTTGGCGAAACCATAGTCGTGGGAACTGATCAATCGCTCGAAATACGGCGCCAGTTCAATGCGCTCCAGCTTCAGCGACAACGAGTCACGATGGGCGTTGGTGATCATGATCACCCGCTTGCCGGCCTGTTTGATCGCCGCCAGAAACGTGTCGGCATCCGGTCGCAGGGCGATCAGGTCGGCGGTTTCCAGCTTGAGTTCGCGCACCGGGAGTTTCAGTTCGGTGCTCCAGAAGTCCAGGCAATACCATTGCAATTGTCCGGCGTTACGCTCGAACAGCGGCTGCAGCTCCATCGCGGCCATGGCCCGACTCACCCCGTGCAGGTCAGCGTAGCGTTGGGGCAGGTGCTCCATCCAGAAGTGGTTGTCGTAATGCAGGTCGAGCAGGGTGCCGTCCATGTCCAGCAGGACGGTGTCGATGGCGTGCCAGGGCAAAGCGGGCATGGGGCGGTCTCATGTAAGTAAAGATATCCGACACAGACAATCGGAAAAGCCACGGTATAGTAACCCGATCACGCCAAGGAGCCTCTCATGCGCCAGAAACCCACCGTCCTCGCCCGCGAAATCGTCGCCAGTAGCCGTTTGTTCCGCGTGGAGGAAGTGCAACTGCGCTTTTCCAATGGCGTTGAACGGACCTACGAGCGTCTGGTTGGACGCGGCGCCGGTTATGGCGCGGTGATGATCGTGGCGATGATCGATGCGGATCACGCGCTGCTGATCGAGGAATACTGTGGCGGGATCGACGAGTATGAGCTTTCCTTGCCAAAGGGGTTGATCGAGCCTGGCGAGGACGTACTGGCGGCGGCAAACCGCGAGCTCAAGGAGGAAGCGGGCTTCGGCGCGCGGCAGTTGGAGCACATTACCGAGCTGTCGTTGTCGCCTGGCTATATGAGCCAGAAAATTCAGGTGGTACTGGCCACCGAGCTGTACGAAGAACGCCTGGAAGGCGATGAACCCGAGCCGATGCGTGTAGACAGGGTCAACCTGCGCGAGCTGTCGCAACTGGCGCAAAACGAGCAGTTCAGCGAAGGCCGTGCATTGGCTGCGCTGTACCTGGTACGAGACCTGTTGACCCAGCGAGGAGCGTTCAGCGCATGAGCGAACTGTTTTTAGGCCACCCGTTGATCGCCCCCGTGATTGAGTTGGCACGCCAGGCCGGTGAAGTGATCCTGCCGTATTGGCGCGCCGATGTGGCGGTCACCGCCAAGGCAGATGATTCGCCGGTGACGGCGGCGGACCTGGCCGCTCACCACCTTATCCTCGCCGGCCTGACTGCACTGGACCCGAGTATTCCCGTGTTGTCCGAAGAGGACGCCGATATCGACCAGAGCGTGCGCGCCGGTTGGCAGCGCTGGTGGCTGGTGGACCCGCTGGATGGGACCAAGGAGTTCATCAGCGGCAGTGAAGAATTTACCGTCAACGTGGCGTTGATCGAACAGGGCCGCGTGGTGTTTGGCGTGGTGTCGATGCCCACCAGCGGTCGTTGCTACTTCGGTGGTGCTGGCCTGGGCGCGTGGCGTTCGGATGTAAACGAAGCGCCCCGGCAGATCCAGGTACGCAAGACCCCGGCTGCAGGCGAAGCGTTTACCGTCGTCGCCAGCCGCCGCCACAGCAGTCCCGAGCAGGAGCGCTTGCTGGACGGCTTGAGCCAGGGCCTGGGTGAGTTGAAGCTGGCGAATATCGGCAGCTCACTGAAGTTCTGCCTGTTGGCTGAAGGCAGCGCCGATTGTTACCCACGCCTGGCGCCCACGTCGCAGTGGGATACGGCGGCGGCCCAGGGTGTACTGGAAGGCGCGGGCGGTGAGGTGTTGGAGTTGAACGGCGAGCGGTTCAGTTATCCGGCGCGGGAATCGTTGCTCAACCCTTTCTTTCTGGCGTTACCGGCGAAGGCGGCGTGGCGCGATCGCCTGTTGAGCCTGGCCAGGTCTTAAGACCTGCGCAAATTAAAAATGTGGGAGGGGGCAAGCCTCCTCCCACATTTGCTTTGTGTAATAACGACTAGCGGTGCAGGACGTATTGGCCGGTAAAAGTCACTGCGCGGTCTTCGCTGCCCTCATTCACAATCCATGTGTCCAGCGTCAACCGCGCCCGGCCATGGCGTTTGTAGGTCGCCACGAAACGCTTCCACACCTTCTCCTCCGGCGCCGCGCAAATCACCGTGGCACCCTGCGTCACCGGCAACGGATAACTGATCTGTCCTTCCTGAATCACGATGTGCCCGTCTTCAATGCCGTGTTCGCGCAGTCTCAGGTGCAACCAACCCCAGCCTGCCAGGACGGCGCCGCAGTAGAGGCTGCCGCCAAACATGGTGCTCTTGTGGTTGATATTGGCTGGCAAGGGAAGATGCAGTTGCAGCTGGTGGTGTTGCCAGTCGAGCACCTTGAGCCCCATTTCCCGAGTGAGGGGGATGTCGTGATGAAGGATGGATTCCAGGTAACGGCTGTCGCGGCTCATGGCAGTCTCTTGGCAGGTGGACGGGGTCATTCGTCGTCAGTGCTGTGGCTGGCGCTGTCGGCGAAGTTCAGGCCGTGCTTGCGCAGTTTGTCGTGCAAGGTCTTGCGCGGTACGCCCAACGCTTCGGCAAGGCTGCGCAGGGAGCTGTGAGGGCGGGTGAGTTCGGCGGCGATCAGGCTTTTTTCGAACTGCTCGACCTGTTCGCTCAAGCCGCCCGATGTGGACGTCAGCACGCTGGCGCCAGGATTGCCCGGCGTGCTGTCCAGCGCCAGTTCCAGGCCCAGGGCGAAGCGCTCGGCGGCGTTCTGCAGTTCGCGCACGTTGCCTGGCCAGCTATGGCGCAACAGCAACGCGCGTTGGCCCGGTTGCAGTTCGTGCAGCGGCAGGCCATGGCGGCTGCTGGCCTCGTCGGCAAAGTGCTGGAACAGCATCAACGCATCCTCACCGCGCTCGCGCAGCGGCGGAATGCGCAGCGGCGCGACGTTGAGGCGGTAATACAAGTCGGCCCGAAAGCGCCCCTGGTCGGCGGCCTGGCGCAGGTCTTCCTTGGTGGCCGCGATGATGCGGATGTCCAGCGGGATCAACTGGTTGCCGCCCAGGCGCTCGACCACGCGCTCCTGCAACAGGCGCAGCAGCTTGACCTGCACATCCAGGCTCATGCTTTCGATTTCATCCAGAAACAGCGTGCCGCCGTTGGCGAACTCGAACTTGCCGATCCGACGTTTCTGCGCGCCAGTGAACGCGCCCGGTTCGTGGCCGAACAGTTCGCTTTCGACCACCGATTCGGCCAGTGCCCCGGCGTTGATCGCCACGAACGGCCCGCTGCGCCGGCTCGACAGATCATGCAGCGCACGCGCCACAACCTCCTTGCCGGCGCCGGTTTCGCCGAGGATCAACACGTCGGCACGGGTCGCGGCCAGGGCACCGATCTGTTCGCGCAGGCGCAGCATCTGCGGCGAATGGCCGACCAGGCGCGTGCTCAACTGCTGACGGTCACTGAGGGCCAGGCGCAGGCTGCGGTTGTCCAGCACCAGCCGGCGCAGGGCCAGGGCGCGGCGCACACTGTCGAGCAGGGCGTCGCTGGCGAAGGGCTTCTCGAGGAAGTCATAGGCGCCGGCGCGCATGGCCTGCACCGCCAGCGGCACGTCGCCGTGGCCGGTGATCAGCAGCACCGGCAGGTCCGGGTCCTGGCCGTGCAATTCGGCGAGCAGCTCCAGGCCATCCATGCCGGGCATGCGGATATCGCTGACCACCACGCCTGGCCAATCGCGGGACAGGCGCGCGGTGAGGCCATTGGCTTCGCCCAGGGGCAGGACGTTCAACCCGGCCAGGTCCAGGGTCTGGCACAGGGCCTGACGCAAGTGTGGATCGTCGTCGATCAACACCACCTGGATCTGGTTATCGATACTCATACACTGCGGTCCTCGGACGGTTGCAGACTCACGCCCGGCGAGCCGGCGCGCAATTTCAGGGTTAACAGCGCGCCGCCTTCCCTGTGGTTGGCGAACAGCAGTTCGCCGCCAAAGGCACGCATCAAGGTTTCGCAGATCGCCAGGCCCAGGCCGAGTCCTTGAGTACGCGTCTTGGTGGTATAGAACGGCTCACTGGCGCGGCCCAGGGCTTCCATGCAAAAGCCCGGGCCGTTGTCGCGGATGTACAGGTTGACGCCTTGCGCAGTGGTTTCGGCACTCAGCCACAGTTTGCGCGGCGGGCCTTTTTCGGTGAGGGCGTCGAGGGCATTGGCCAGCAGGTTGCCCAGCACCTGGCGCAAGCGGGTTTCGCCGGCCTGCACCCACAAGGTGGCTTCCGGCAGGTCGCGGATCAGCTCCACCTCCATCGACCGACGCCGCTTGGCCAGCAACGCCAACGCGTCGTCGAGCGCCGGCTGCAGCGCCACGCTCTCCGGCGCGTGACGGTCGCGACGGGCGAACGCGCGCAAGTGGGCGATGATCGAGGCCATGCGCCCGGTCAGTTCGCTGATCAGCTTGAGGTTGCCACGGGCATCGCTGGTGCGTTCATGATCAAGCAGGATTTCGGCGTTTTCCGCGTAGCTGCGAATCGCCGCCAGGGGCTGATTGAGTTCATGGCTGATACTCGCCGACATGGTGCCCAGTGCCGAGAGCTTGCCGGCCTGCACCAGGTCATCCTGGGCGCGCACCAGTTCCTGCTGGGCGTGTTCGCGTTCCAGCACCTCCTGTTTGAGGCGCCGGTTGAGGCCTTCAAGGTCGCTGGTACGCTCGACCACGCGCATTTCCAGCTCGCGGCGCGCCTTCGCTTCGAAGGCGATGCGCTCCAGATAATGGCGACGGCGCTGCATCAGCAGCCCAAGCAGCAGCATCAGCACCAGCAGCGTGGCACCGCCGACTGCCACCACGGTGCGTACCGGGCGGTTGATCAAGGATTGTGGCGCGAGGATTTCCACGTTCCAGCCGGTCTCGGCGATGGCCGTGGACTGACGCAGCCAGGCCGTATTGCTGAGGCTCAGCGGCTGCGGGTCGCGAGTGGGGTAGGGCTGAATGGCACTGATGGCCTGGCGCTCTTCGGCGCTCAGGGGCCGCGTGGCGCGAAAGCGCCATTGCGGGCGCGACGTGAGGATCACCACGCCATTGTGGTCGGTCACCAGCAGTTGTTCCGGAGTGTTGCCCCACAGGCTTTCGGTGTGGTCCAGGTCGACCTTGACCACCAGCACGCCAATGATTTTGTCGTGGTCGCGCACGGCGGCGGCGAAGAAGTAGCCGCGCTTGGCCGAGGTGGTGCCCAGGCCGAAGAAGCGTCCCAGGTGCCCGGCCATGGCCTCACTGAAATACGGGCGGAACGAGAAGTTGCGTCCGACGAAACTGTCCTGTTTGTCCCAGTTGGACGCGGCGAGCGTCTTGCCGGACGTGTCCATCAGGTACATCACTTCTGCCCCGGCCTGGGCGGCGATGTCCTTGAGCAGCAGGTTGGCGCCGACCAGGTTGGTGCTGACCTGCGGCGCCTCCAACGCGGTACGCAAGGCTGGCAAGTCGCCGAGGATCTGCGGCAGCACCTCGTAGCGATGCAGCGTACCGAGCAGGTTGGCGACGTAGAGGTCGAGGGTCTGACGGTTCTGCCCGGCCAGTTCGTTGCGGTAATAACGCTCGGCGAGGTGCTCCAGCGGCCACAACAGCGGTGCCAGGCACAACGCCAGCAGCGCCAGGCTGCGCCAGCGGGGTCTTCGCGGAAGGGGTGGAGTCATGGGGACCGTGCGCCTGTGGGTACAGGCGCATTATGCCTAGTGCTGACCGGCAAGACACTCGCGCAATGCATCCTGCCACTGCGGTTGGCTGACCTGCCACTGTTGCTGCAGACGGCTGCAATCCAGGCGCGAGTTCAACGGGCGCCTGGCGGGCGTCGGGTAGGCGCTGGAGGGAATCCCTTCCAGTTCGGCGCAGGGTTTGCCGGCGGCCTGCAACTGCTCGCCAATGGCCTGGGCAAAGCCGAACCACGATGTTTCGCCCTGTGCCGTCAGGTGATACACGCCCCAATCGCCCGCCTGGCCGGCCTGCCAGCGCTCGACTAGCATGCGGGTGCTGTTGGCGATGGTCCCGGCCCAGGTCGGCGCGCCGATCTGGTCGGCGACGATGCGCATGTGCGGTTTCTCTTGCAGCAGCCGCTGCATGGTCAGCAGGAAGTTTTTACCGGTGGTGGAATAAACCCAGCTGGTACGCAGCACCAGGTACTCACCGCCCACGGCCGCGATTGCCTGCTCTCCAGCCAATTTGCTCTGGCCGTAGACACCCAGCGGGTTGGTCGCGTCCGCCTCGGTGTAGGGCGCAGGCTTGCTGCCGTCGAACACGTAGTCAGTGGAGTAGTGAATCAGCGGGATGCCCAGCGCCTTGGCTTCCTCGGCAAGCACACCGGGCGCGATGGCATTGATGGCAAAGGCCGCATCCGGCTCGCTTTCAGCCTGATCGACGGCCGTGTGTGCGGCTGCGTTGATAATCAGGTTGGGGCGGTGGGCGCGGACTTGCTGGCGGATCTGGTCAGCGTTAGCCAGGTCCAACTGATCGCGGCCCAACACGATGAGTTCGCCCAGGCCCCCCAACTGCTGTTGCAGCGCCTGGGTAACCTGGCCATGCTGGCCGGTGATCAGAATTTTGAGAGCGCCGCTCATGGGAACACGTCCGCGTCTTTAAGGCTTGTACCGTTTTGGTCTTTGCTGGACAAGGTCGGTGCACCGCTCATTTGCCAGTCGATGCCCAGCTCGGCGTCGTCCCAGCGAATGCAGCGTTCTGCCGACGGAGTGTAGTAGTCCGTAGTTTTGTACAGAAACTCCGCGTAGTCGCTGAGAACCACAAAGCCATGGGCGAACCCTGGTGGAATCCACAGTTGTCGGCTGTTGTCGGCTGATAACCGCACACTGGCCCACTTGCCGAAATTGGGCGAGCTGCGACGGATATCCACTGCCACATCCAGCACTTCGCCCGCCGTCACGCGCACCAGTTTCCCCTGGGCATGTTCGATCTGATAGTGCAGACCGCGCAACACGCCTTTTTGCGAGCGCGAGTGGTTGTCCTGCACAAATTGCTGTTCCAGTCCTGCGACTTGAGCGAAGTCGCGCGCATTGAAACTTTCGTAAAAGAAACCGCGCTCATCGCCAAAAACCTTGGGCTCGATGATCAATACACCCGGCAGCTCAGTAGCGGTCACATTCATTCATTGTCCCCGGCGAGTTTGTACAAGTATTGACCATAGCCGGTTTTGCCAAAATATTTTGCGCGCTCAAGCAAATAGTCACGATTGATCCAGCCATTTTCGTAGGCGATTTCTTCGAGGCACGCCACTTTTAGGCCCTGACGGTGCTCGATGGTCTGCACGTACGTCGAGGCTTCAAGCAGGCTGTCGTGGGTGCCGGTGTCCAGCCAGGCAAAGCCACGGCCAAAGCGCTCAACATGCAGATCGCCACGCTTGAGGTAAGCGTTGTTGACGTCGGTGATTTCCAGCTCTCCACGTGGAGAAAGCTCGACAGCCTTGGCGATCTCGATCACGTCGTTGTCATAGAAATACAGGCCAGTCACCGCGTAAGACGACTTGGGTTTGGCCGGTTTCTCTTCGATGGACAGGGCGCGGCCTTCCTTGTCGAAGTCGATCACGCCGAAACGCTCCGGGTCCTTGACCCAATAGCCGAACACGGTAGCGCCGGACGGACGCTCGGCAGCCGCACGCAGTTGCTCACCGAAATGCTGGCCGTGGAAGATGTTGTCGCCCAGGATCAGGCAAACCGGGTCTTTGCCGATGAATTCTTCACCGATGATGAACGCCTGAGCCAAACCGTCCGGTTTGGGCTGTTCGGCGTAGGTGAAGCGCACGCCAAACTGGCTGCCATCGCCCAGCAGGTTGCGGTATTGCGGCAAATCGACCGGCGTTGAGATGATCAGAATGTCCTTGATCCCCGCCAGCATCAGCACCGAGATCGGGTAGTAGATCATCGGCTTGTCATACACCGGCAGCAGTTGCTTGGACACGCCAAGCGTGATCGGGTGCAAACGGGTGCCGGAGCCGCCGGCCAATACGATTCCCTTCATCATGCGATCAAATCCTTCACGTCGGTGTTGCCCAATCGTTCACCCTGATAACTGCCGTCCTGGACCCTGCGGCACCATTGCAGATTATCGAGGTACCACTGCACGGTTTTGCGCAGCCCTGTTTCAAAGGTTTCTTCCGGGGTCCAGCCCAGTTCACGTTCGATCTTGCCGGCGTCGATGGCGTAGCGCTGGTCGTGGCCGGGGCGATCCTTGACGAAGGTGATCAGGTCGGTGAATTGCTCTACGCCGGCCGGGCGCTGTGGCGCCAGTTCTTCGAGCAGGCCGCAGATGCCGCGAACCACGTCGATGTTCTTTTGCTCGTTGTGTCCGCCGATGTTGTAGGTCTCGCCTACCACGCCTTCGGTCACCACTTTGAGCAGCGCGCGTGCGTGATCTTCGACGAACAGCCAGTCGCGAACCTGCAACCCGTCGCCATACACCGGCAATGGCTTGCCTGCGAGGGCGTTGAGAATCACCAGCGGGATCAGTTTTTCGGGGAAGTGGAACGGCCCGTAGTTGTTCGAGCAGTTGGTCAGCAGCACCGGCAGGCCGTAGGTGCGCTGCCAGGCGCGAACCAGGTGGTCGGACGCGGCCTTGCTGGCCGAATAGGGCGAGCTTGGGGCGTAGGGCGTGGTTTCGGTGAACAGGTCGTCCACGCCGTG
Source organism: Pseudomonas sp. PvP025 (assembly GCF_017832155.1). Lineage (NCBI taxonomy): Bacteria > Pseudomonadati > Pseudomonadota > Gammaproteobacteria > Pseudomonadales > Pseudomonadaceae > Pseudomonas > Pseudomonas sp. PvP025. The sequence continues at coordinate 4,295,030 of NZ_JAFIBJ010000001.1, forward strand.
CAGGTCGCCATACACTTCATCGGTGGAAATGTGATGGAAACGGAACGCGCTCCTGGCAGGCTCCGCCAGCTTCTGCCAGTAGGCGCGGGTGGCTTCCAGCAGACTATAGGTGCCGACGATGTTGGTCTGGATGAAATCCGACGGGCCGTCAATCGAGCGGTCGACATGGGACTCGGCCGCCAGGTGCATGATGGCCTGCGGCTCGAAACGCGCCAGCACCGCGCTGACGGCGTCCTGATCGACGATATCGGCCTGCACGAACTCATAGCGGCTGTTGGAGGCGATGCTGGTCAGCGACTCCAGGTTGCCGGCGTAGGTGAGTTTGTCCAGGTTGAGCACTTCGTGCTCGGTGTGTTGAATCAGGTGACGAATCAGGGCGGAGCCAATAAAACCGGCGCCGCCGGTAACGAGAATGCGCATGTCGGGGGCCTTTTCCTTAGACGGACATTAAGCGGATGAAGCATAGCTTGAGTGGTGGCGTCAGGTGGCGCAAGCGTGACGTGCGCACAGGGGTTGCCTTACCCCCCTGAACAATGGCGATATACATGCCTGAAAATGCCGGGGTCGTCACAGTACTGCTTGCCACGTTGATCCCGATTGTTATCGGTTATTTTCCGTCATATTTTTCGTCTACCCTCTTTGATTTCTGTTAAAGCCGATTTTTATCCGTTATAAAGTCGGCCTTCACCCCATTCGGAGCCATGATTGCCATGACCACTTTGCACAGCACACCTCGCGCCGATGGCTTCCATATGCCCGCCGAATGGGCGCCACAGACCCAGACCTGGATGATCTGGCCCGAACGCCCGGACAACTGGCGCCTGGGTGGCAAGCCGGTGCAGGCGGCTCACGTGGCCGTGGCCAAGGCTATCGCACGGTTTGAGCCGGTGACGGTGGCCGTGTCTGCCGGCCAGTACGAAAACGCCCGCGCCCGCCTGGATGTGCCGAATATTCGTGTGGTGGAAATGTCCAGCGACGACGCCTGGGTTCGCGACACCGGCCCTACATTTGTCATTAATGACAGTGGCGAAGTGCGCGGCGTGAACTGGGATTTCAATGCTTGGGGCGGGTTTGACGGCGGTCTGTATGCGCCGTGGAACCGCGACGCGCAGGTGGGCGGCAAGATTCTCGAGATCGAGCGCATGTCCCGTTACCGCACCGAAGGCTTCGTGCTGGAAGGCGGCTCCATTCACGTCGACGGCGAAGGCACGCTGATTACCACCGAAGAATGCCTGCTGAACCGCAATCGCAATCCGCACCTCGACCGCGCGGCGATCGAGGCGGTGCTCAGCGATCACCTGGCTGTGGACAAGATCATCTGGCTGCCGGACGGCCTGTTCAACGACGAAACCGACGGCCATGTGGATAACTTTTGCTGCTACGTACGCCCAGGTGAAGTGTTGCTGGCCTGGACCGATGACCCGCAAGACCCCAACTACGCACGCTGCCATGCCGCCATGGATGTGCTGCAAAGCAGCACTGACGCCAAGGGCCGCGCGTTTATCGTGCACAAAATGCCGATTCCGGGGCCGCTGTATGCCACCGAGGACGAGTGCGCCGGCGTGGATCCGGTGGATGGCAGCCAGGAACGCAACCCGAGCGTGCGATTGGCCGGCTCCTACGTGAACTTCCTGATCGTCAACGGCGGCATCATCGCCCCCAGCTTCGACGACCCGCTGGACAGCCAGGCCAGGGACATTCTTCAGGGCCTGTTCCCGCAGCACGAAGTAGTGATGGTGCCGGGGCGCGAACTGTTACTGGGCGGCGGTAATATCCACTGTCTGACCCAACAGCAACCGGCTCCGCACAAAAACTGAGTGCAGTTGTAACAGCGTTGCGAGTAGTGGCTTGAGGCCATGTTTTCGCAGCGTTTCAGCAAGCCCGCGACCTGGCAGGGTCGCGGGCTTTTCTGTGTCTGGATGCCTACGCGCCGGGGACATTGGCATAGCTCTTGTATCGCGGTTGTAACGGTGGCTCAAGGTGGATGACGGTGCTGTTCTGTCATAAACCTTGAGTAAGTTAGCCGCTCACGCAGTAGGGAGAGCGTAGAAATGAATGCCGAGAGCAATTCGATCAAGACGTTTACGCATCACCCGGCGCGGGTGAATAGCGATGCAATTCATGCGCTGGCACAGTGGTTGAAGGCAAACGACTCGCGCCAGCCCGACCTGCGTAGCCTGATGAATGACCGCTACCCGGCGGGGCTATTCAGCGAGGACGAGATGAAGGCGCTGTGCGAGCTGGCACGTAACTGAAGAAAACACCAGGATCAAAAAAATGTGGGAGGGGGCTTGCTCCCGATTGCGGTGGCTCAGTTGGCTTGTTTGTAACTGACGCCCCGCTATCGGGAGCAAGCCCTTCTCAGATTTGACTGGTGGTGGCTCAAGGAGCGCAGTCCGCGGTTTAGAATCTTTTCGTCTGAACTCAGAACATTCACGAAATTGACACAAAGTTCAACGCGCGACTAGGATTGCGCCCAACGCCTGTGGCTAACCGCCATGACTCATCCAATAAAAAAAGGCCCGCGGCAGTTCAGTCGTCCGCGGGCCTTCTTTTTTTTGGAACAAAGTCGACACCAGAAAAAGCGATACGGGGCCTGGTGTCACAGCGCGTACTCAAACGGTAATAAGGAATATAAAAAATGTTGAAGCAACGGATGAGTCTGATCGCTCTGGGGATTTTGAGCGCATCGGCAGCCATGGCAAACGACCAGGAGCAATCCAAGGGTTTTGTCGAAGACAGCCACCTGAACATCGCCGCACGTAACGCCTACATCAGCCGTGACTATAAAAACGGCAAGCAGGACAAAGCCGAATGGGGCCAGGGCTTTATCGGCAAGCTGGAATCGGGCTTCACCCAAGGCACCGTGGGTGTGGGGGTGGACGTGATCGGCCAGTACGCCATTCGTCTGGATGGCGGTAAAGGTCGCGCCGGCGCCGGCGGTATCGACTTCTTCAAACAGGGTAACGGCACCACCGATAACCCGGGCTCCGCACCCCACGACCTGGCCAAGGGCGGCGCGGCGGTGAAATTCCGTGTGTCCAACACCGTGCTCAAGTACGGGGACCAGTTCCCGGCCGTGCCGGTATTGCAGTACGACAATTCGCGCCTGTTGTCGGAAACCTACACCGGTACCTCGATCGTTTCCAAAGAAATTGCCGGCCTGCAACTGGACGCCGGTCACTTCACCAAGGAAGCGCGCAAGAGTGCCGAAGGCACCGACAGCGGCCGCCTCAAGAACATCGACTACATCGGTGGCAGCTACAAATTCACCGAAAGCCTGTCGGCCGCGCTGTATGCGTCCCACATGCAGGACGTGCTGAAGAAGCAATACGTCAACGTCAACTACGTGCTGGCCCTGCCAGAGAAGCAGTCGCTGACCTTTGACTTCAACGGCTACAAAACCAAGCTGGACCGCAGCTTCGCCCTGGAAAACCAGAAAGACGCTGACGCCCGCGACAACAAGATCTGGAGCCTGGGCGCGACCTGGGCCGTTGGCGCGCACAGCTTCACCGTCGCTCACCAGCGCAGCACCGGCGACACCGGCTACCTGTACGGCGGTTATCGCAACGCAGGCGGCATCGGCGATGGCGGCAACACCATCCTGCTGGCCAACTCCTACTGGTCCGACTTCAACGGCAAGGACGAGCGCTCGTGGCAAGTCGGCTACGGTATCGACTTCACCACCTTTGGTGTACCGGGCCTGACCTACAACGTTGCCTACGTGCGCGGTACCAACATCGACGACGGCACTGGCCGTGGCGATGGCACCGAGCGTGAGATCTGGAACCAGTTCAAGTACGTGGTCCAGAGCGGCCCGGCCAAAGACCTCAGCCTGCGTGCGCGTGCGTCCTGGTTGCGGGTGTCGAACAACGCCGATCAGTACAACGTGGGCGGTAATGAAATCCGGTTGTTTGCTGATTACCCGATCAATGTTTTCTGATTGATTGGGCGTAGTGCTTGATTCAAGGCGATAAAAACCCCCGACTGGTTCGGGGTTTTTTATGGCTGTTGTCTGCACGCTGGGGCGGTTTGCTGATTACCCGGTGTGAAAGCGTAATTTCTGGCTCGTGCCCCGACGTGGGGTTATGCGGACATCTTCGAAACATGCTTAAGCGCGAAGAAGATGACTATCGCTGGGCTCACTATGGTCATGACCGTCCATATTCCCATCGCAATCATCACTGTCTGATTGAGTAGAAAAAAACCTGTGTAGGTATAGACGGCCCACTTTTTCATTTTCCATAGGCCAATAAAACACGCAAGTCCAACGACAGAACAGAAGCCCAGGTAGGGTGCAAACCATGGGCCGATCTGTTGGGTAACGTTCGAAAAAATAAGAGCGATTGAGATAAGTACGCTCAGCATTCCCAGTACGCAGATAATCGTAATGGATATTGGACGCTTTGCGTTTTCGGGGGGTTGATTCATGGTTTGGTTTGCCTGAGTTAATGGTGTGCCGATTGTGTTAAGGGCGCGCGGTGTTTAATGAGTATTCTGTTGAGTCTAAGAGGCGTGAGTTTAGTTCAACGTGGCGTCTTTGTGCTGATGTTGGAGTCTCGGTGATCATTTAATTTATTAGGAGTAATCGTTCTGAAATTACCGGGTTTAAAAAATGGATGCTAAAAAGTGATGCCATTATCCTTGCGCCGCCGATTTAACGACCAGCCACTTCACCACCTACCGGGCTGAACGTCTTGCTGGGAAGTTCTGCGGAGTCTCCATCGGTAGTGGTCGCAAGAAGGGCGAGGACGCCAAGCCAGTCAGCGCAAACACCGTGAATCATGAACTGGCCTATCTACGAGCGCTGTTCAACGAGTTGGAACGCTTGGGCGAGTGGGAGGGGGACAATCCCGTCGGCAAGGTGCGGGCTCTGAAGTTTGATGAAACGGAGATGGCCTACCTTGAGGCGGAGCAGATCGGGCCGCTATTGGCCGACTTGGATGGGAGGGATATTGCGACGGGTGTTGTTGCCAGGATTTGTTTGGCGAGCGGCGCCCGGTGGTCTGAGGCTGAGGGGCTTACGAGGCGCCAGGTACGGGGCGGGCGTATCCATTTTGCGCGAACCAAGTCGTCGAAGAATCGTACGGTGCCGATTTCTGAGGATCTGCAAAAGCAGATCAAGGCGGCGCTGCCTTTCGGGGATTGCTACAAGAAGTTTGAGGCGTCGGTGGATGCGGTGAAGTTGGATCTGCCGGCAGGGCAGTTGACGCATGTGCTACGGCATACGTTTGCCAGCCATTACATGATGAATGGGGTCGACATTCTGACGTTGCAGCGGGTGCTGGGGCATGGATCGTTGGCTATGACGATGAAGTATGCGCATTTTAGTCCGGGGCATTTGGCGGAGGTGGTGTTGCTGAATCTTTTAGCGGCAGTTCAATTGACGAAGAAGGGCAAGCCATGACTGTTGGAATTGATTGGACCACGGTTTCTGTTGCATTGATTACGGCGGTATCTGCTGCTGGCGGACCGTTTTGGATCTGGCATCGTCAGGCGGCGAGAGAGCGTGAGAGCGTCCGTGCGGCGTTAATGGCGGAAGTAATGGCGTTAGTTGAACTGGTAGAGCTCCGTGGATATCTTGAAGGTTTGAGAGAAGCCCAGGCTTATCTATCGCCACCTGACGGAGCCTCAGTAACAGAAATCTTTGAGCCCAGGTTTTTAAAGTACTCCGTCAACATTCATGAGCACTACAACCGGGTGTATCAGGCAAACGTGACTCGGCTCGGTGGATTGTCGCCGAATGAAGCTAAACAGATTGTCCGTTTCTATCAATTGGCTGACAGCGTGAGATTAGATGTCACCATCGGCGGATCACTTTTCGAAGGGACTACAGATCCAGATAGTTTCTGCGAGGCAGCAGATCTGTTGGAGGCTGCGATGAAAATCGGCCATGAGCTGACCGATGAGGCAACCAAAAAGAAGTGAAGCTTGTGGAAATACGGACTGTGATCTTTTGAGTGTGGACGTTTTCCCAAAAAGTACAGTATGGATTTTCGGAGTTTTCCAAACCCCAGAAATCACAAAGCCCCGCATTGCGGGGCTTCGAGATATGGTGCCGGCACCAGACGAACGGTAGTGGCCGACGGGGCTAGGTTTTCTGCGGGTCTGGAATTCGGTAGAAAATTTGGCGTACCCAACTAGTAACTATAAACAAATCAGCTATTTATGGCGTTCGGTGGAATCGAACTCGGGATTTTTGAGATGTCAGCACGCTGTCGATCTGCAAGTAATTCAGAGCCGCATAGGGAATGGTAAACCTCCTGAGTTCGAACGTTGTCGATCATCCCCTCCGTAGAGAATAGGCAGGAGTCCGCCAAAAGCCGCCCGTGGCGACAGGCACGCAAACGGCCAGGAGCGGACATTCAAGGCGATCAAGAACAACTTGAACGGTTACGCCTCGATAACCATCTGCTCGAACTCACGCGCAAGTTTTTCAAACCGAGGGGAATAACAGGTACGGCAAAGGAACGGCATTCTTCGCCCCACGAACATTGACTTCAGGCCATTGCATTTCTCGTAACGCAGGTGAGTGTTGACCTAAGCAGTCAAAGGTTCGACAAGCTGATCGTTCAAGCGACTCGCCAGAAATGCGGCCTGGGCTCGTTGAAACTGATTCGACAACCTCAAATGGCGAAGATGGGAGCATTGAGCGAGGCTGGTGATGTCATCTCTCTCAAGCTTCGTATTCACCAAAGAGAGTTTAGTGAGTTTGGAAATATGTGATACAGGCTCGATTGAGGTGAGCCTCAGAGGTGAGGAACCTCCCCCTAGGTACCCGGACAGATTAAATTCGACCAGCTCGCTTAAAGCCTCAATACCATCTAGTCGGCGTAACTTGGGGAATTCGAATATCTACAGATGCGTCAGACTGTACAGTTTAAAAACAGGCCCTAGCACCTCAATTTTCGTCGCCCATTCCAGCGTGAGTCGACGCGTATTAATGAGTGCATCGATCCCCTCAAGCGAGTGTAATGTACCGCCAAGGCCCGCTGACGCCTTTACGATTCAGCGCGATTTCCTACCTTCGTTCGAGCGTACGGTGCAGCACTATGGTGTTCAGCTTGACGTGTTTTATTACTCCGAAGCCTTGACGCTGAACAGCTGACGCTGTGTGCGTGCTGCATACTGATCCTCAGCATGCCAGTCGTTTTGATGTACTGGACTGGACCTTAAGCTCGTCCCTCAACCAATTTTTGGGTGGTAAAAATATGCAGGTTCTCGGCGTCATAGAAGAAGCTAAAACCAAGGTATTAAATGATGCTCAACGTTGTTTGGAGCGTGTCCAAGATATTGCAAAAATTACTTTCGGCACGTCCAGCGAAGCTGTTCGGATACTGCAGCGTCTTCGATCAGAAGTGTACGAGGACCTCAACCAAATTCAGCACGAACACTTAATCATTTGTGCAGCTGAGTGGCTCCTTTCATGGGGTATCTGCGATTTAGACACACAATGGTACTGGAACCCTCGTCAGACTGGTGATGCTACCGAGCCTGATCTGCATGGTATGCAGAATGAAGTAATCGTGGTGTCGGCTGAAATAACTACGTCTGCCAAGCCTGAAGGTTCTATCGATTCGCGCATGCGCAATACGCTTGCGAAGCTTTCCCAGCAAAGTGGCCAACTCTTCTACTTTGTTCAAACGGAGGCCATGGCTAATAGAGCAGAGACAAAGATTCTAAAGGCAGGCTGGAGCATCCAAGTCGCCCAGTTACCATGAGCGTTCACCCAATAATCAAGCCGACACAGCTTCACTACAAGGCTTACTTAATGCGCTGAATCGCTCCGGATTTTCTATACGCCTTCGAGCCTAAGTCGGACCTGTGAGGTTCGCAAGCACTTTCTCCAATGCAGGAATTGATCGTTATTTGTGCGCTGTAATCAACGTTTGTCAATAATGACTTGGATAAAAAACATCCCCGCCACGAGAATGGCTTACTTCAAAAATTGGTATCTGCACGGCCAGGGCTTCGCCACGCCCTCGTGCGTAACTACCTAAAAGGTGATGGCAGGAGCTCTCTACACTTTAAGCAGGAGTGTCTACCTTTCTAAAAGTGATGGATATACGGCGGTGTCTTATAATGCCCGCCTCTTTTAGGTGCTTTGGGATTTCGTGATACCAGGTGGTTCGAGACTCACCTGAAAGAACCGCTGCGCTTCTACGGGTTAAGATGATTTTATATTTTTCATCTAAATCACGTTCCAGCTTACGACTAAAAATCATTTCCCAGCTCTCTAGTAAGCTAATTGTTACGACTTCGCCTCTAAAACAAGGTAGGCAGTCAATATGCTTCGTTATACCTTGATTTCCGGAGTATTCATTCACAATTACTTGGTCGGGTAACTCTTTTACCAGCCCTCTCTCAAATAACATCCTGCCCAGGTTTGCGGCCCAACTCGGTAGAGGCCCAATATATGCTTTGGCGTCAACTTTCCTGGATTTGTAATCATAGCGCCATCCATAATGCTGAACTCGGCGACTCATTGTCGTGTCCCAGGGGGACGATTCAATTTTGGCAAGAAGTGAAGATTCTTGTTTTGGCGTTATGAAGTCGGGTATTAAAAGAAGTCCTTGTGGCGCAGAGCCAAAAGGTGATTTTGGTTGTAAAGAATCAAGTCGTTGAGGTAAGCGGGGGGCTGTATTGATTTGTATTGGTTTTTCAATTACCGATTTGGTGATGGATTGTGAGTAGATGTTTTCGAGCGGCGAGAGTCTTGGAAGGCGTGTCTGTATTGCTGATGTCGCAATCCAATTACGAAACCCTTCAATATCAAGGCGCTGAGATAGGCTTACAGGCGACTCCAAAGAGAGTTCGACGGTACCACTTATGCTAAGTCGAGTTTTTGACTCGTCTAGTTCCGCGCGTCCGGTTCCAATTAGATTATAAACTCCAACCTGCAAAGCTAATATCTGCTTAATGAATTCAGGGCAAAATGATTTCGCAACAGAAATTGCATTGTTCATATTTAGCTCATTACTCAGGTCTAGCTCGTACCAGCGACCTCTATTGCTTGGTTTGTACTCGGAAATTATTATTTCGCCTGCTTCCAACAAAATGGCGTCATGCTGCAGCGACCAGTTAACCATCGCTCTATTTTTCGCCGCCCACTCACTCGAGGATTTTTCATCCATGAGTTGCCAGGTGCGGAGAGCTAGAAGCCTACGGGCTTCTAAGGAGCCACGCAGATATCTTGGAAGTGAGCGAAAACCACAGAGATAGCCAGTTAAGATTGCGCCTGTCCACCAAGCCGCTGGTGGAATAGATGGCCAATCTTTCTTCCAATTTACATAGCGTCCTGGCTTTGGTCGAAGTAGTACTAATTGAAGGGCAAGCTCCAAAGGGTTATCCGTTATGCCTAGCTCTCGAATTGTACCGTTATCTTTTAGTAGGCTTTCCGTAGAAGCGATAAGCTTATCTAAGCGCTGATTATCTCCTCCCATGATGCGAGCCTGGGAGCAAATTGCGTTCAATAGTAGGCTTGGTCTCCATTCATTTCGAATGTCTAAGTGTGAAAACTCATGAACAATAGCTTTCCATAGTGGTGGGTCTTGATCCGCCAATTGCGCTTCATTTGGGCATAGGGCTGATCGTAACCAAGGTGCATTCACAAAGCTAGCGGCAGAACTTGCCTGTTTTTTTGTAAGTAGTTCACTTAATAATTGCAGCCATGGACCAATCGTAGGCACGCAATGAAGTGCCATGGCAGCAGCACCTCTGAGAGAGTTCCAATGTTTAGGGGATTTTTTCGCTCCAAAAGGAAAGATGTTTTTTGAAGGCATGGGAACATCAATTTTTTGGGCGGCTACAATGTCCATTGGTTGAACTGGTGGGTCGATGTCATCAAAGCTGTTGGCTTGGCCCAGTAAGTGCGCCCTTATATCACTGGAGGTAACTGAGAAACGCTCAACGGCGAAAAGAGGGAGAGGGCCGTTCCAAATCACAGCCTCATCAAAATCCGTTAGTTTACTGAAATAAGTACTTGCCCAGATACCGTTACGCCAAACGATGACGCTCAAGTCCGGAAGTTTTGTATGGTCGAACCAGACATTTACGGACATGAGTTTAGGTGAGATATGCGTTTCGCAGGGTTTTCTGATTCCCAGCAGAATGCACCCGGTTTCCCCAGGAAATAGCCATTCATCACTCAGGAACTGCAACCAGCTTCTATGATCCAGCTCTAAAACTAGATTCGGATGACCTTGAGGCCCATCCATATCCTGGGTTGGCTCTCTCAACAGGTCCAGCTGGGTTTCGATGCGTTTTTTCATCGATTAAGAATATGTTTAGGAGGTAGCGAGGTCAATTGGTGCGGCGTTAACCTATTCGGCCCATTGACTAAGATCAGGGTATCGCGCGCTCGAGCCATTAGCATGTATAGCCGCCTCGAGTCAAGTGGATTGTTGGTTGGCAGGGAGCGTGATAGGTCTTGCAAATATAGCGTGTCAAATTCTAGGCCGATTGCGGACTCCCCGGAAAGGATCGTGACCCCGTAATCCCGCATTTGAATAACTGATTCTGCTCCGGCATTTGCGTCGCTTGTATAGAAATCGACGCGAGTATTTCCTAGTCGGCTGCGTAACAGGCCTGCGAGCGTTTCGACATCTTGCTTGTAATAAACGATAACGCCAATGGCTTCTGCTCGGTTTTCTAAGCGCGCGGTAATAGCATTGGCAAGTGTTTCCCAGTCGGGCGTGCTCATCAGGTAAGGAATCTCGAAGCTACGGCCTCTCTTGGGCGTCGCTTGAGGAAGCGTCCTATCTACATGGAAGTGAGAAACTACTTCAGCAATTTCCTGCGTATTACGATGATTCACGGTAAGAGGATATATTTCTGTAAAGCCAGCGGTATGGAGATCTGCCACACGGCAGCCGATATTTGATGTGGATTGGTTTTCATCGGCGAATACAGAAACAGCCCTTGCTTTGAAGCGTGAGGCCCATATAATAAATTCAACTGGTAGGTTCTGTCCTTCGTCAATAATTAGATGATCAAGATCTGGCTGGATGTGTGCGGTTTCGTACTCGCTTAGGATCTGACCCCATTTGTAGTCAAATGGTTGCCATTGCGGAATCGGTTGGCGAAATCTATAAAAATAATCTTGTGAAATGAAGGTGTTCATTGTGGTCGAGGTGATTCTTGCACCGCCATTTTCTTGACCCAGTTTTTCTGCTGCAGACGCAAGTAGCCTATTTCGCGTGACAAGCACGACGCTACGTCTTAGAGTTGGCCCTGTCAAAAGTCGTGCTCGCCAAATAGCTATTGAGGTTTTGCCAGAGCCTGGGGGGCCTACTACGAGTATGGAGCTGTCTGGAGGGCAGTCAAGAATATCGCTCTGCTCAGGGATTAGATCGTTAAAACTTGGTAGCTTCATTATGAAAACTCAGTAATTGGAAGTGTCTTCGGTGCATGCCGTACAAAAAATGCGTAGTGGATATTGCGAGGCTTGTCCGTGTCAATGAAGCGTTCCTCTTCTTCTATCTCAACTTCGAAGCCTACAGACAACAGTTGTTTTTTAAATAGAGGGTACGCTTGGCGAGGGCCATCCTTTACTGAGTTTGTATAAAGTAGGAATGTTGGGCCAAGCCCAATGTCATTGCGTGCTTTATCTATTTCAGCAACTAGAGTGTTGACATTTATGCTTTTGCTCGCTAAAAGATAAGATAGTACGAATAGTGTGGTTTCAGTGGCGCGGCGTTGGCCGAACGAAATTGAGGCTATGTTTTGATAGAAGCTAATCTCAGTGCGATCACTGAATTGATTTTCTGCTCGAACAGCGTCTGAAAGCTCCGTTGCTAAAGCGCACATTGATGAAGAAAGGTCAACTCCATAGTATCTATAGTCGCTTCTTTTTCCTACGACGTTTGCTAGCGCCAGTCCTGCTGTAAAGGGGCCACATCCGATGTCAACGACAGTAGCACCTTGAAAATGTTTTGTGTTAGTCAGAAATTTGGTAAAAGCATGGATCAACTCATCGACATGTGCTTTCTGGTTAAATAGAGCGTACAGCATTACTCTATCTCTTGAGGAAATGTCGCCTATTGGCAGATCAAAATTTGCTTGACCACCACCAATGGCAGTGTTGAAGATCCAGCTACTTTCTTTTCCTAGTGGTTTATTATTAGTGGTGCGAGCATCCTGCTGAATTGGATTCACTATTAGCGCTGTTCTAAGTTTTTCTAGCCAAGGCATTCTGTTTATCAAGAGTTTTCTCCTTGTATATAGAGTTTTTATGTGTGGCGCTTTGAATCTGAATAGGTTGAAAATGTACTGTTGAGTGAGGCGTGAGTATTGTATTTGGAAGGAAGGGGGCGGGATAAAGTTTCCAGTCTAGGGCGCTGGAAGTGAACTTGTACTTTTGCAATATTCTGGTGCATTAAGCTTGATGTCTGCTTTTCTTGTGGTTTTATCAATGGCGAATTTATACAGTTAGCTATTGCGGCTGTGAAAGCTTGAGGTGCTAAGTTCGGAGCGAGTTTGTATGTATGCTTCGGCGTATTTGCATGGCGCGCCGCTGAATTTACAATATGATAAATAGCGAAAATTGTAGCGGGTCGTTTTTCTGTTAGGCGGAGACGCTTTAGAGCGCCAATCATCACCCTGGTGGTTACGTTGAGTATTTTCAAATTGTTAGCAATGCATGCGGTTTTTTTCGATTCCCGTAAGGCGTTAGGAGCACTCGTAGGATCGTCGAAGCCATTGCCTAGTGGTAACGATGTGGAAGTCATAAAGCATCCTTGCCTCATACCTATCTCTAGCTCGCGGGTGAATCCATTACATTTTTGGCTGTCAGCTGAGGCACCAAGAGCCGAAGGCATATTGATATCACGAAGCTAATCTGTAGAGCGAGGAATAATTGCTTTTGCTCGTTAAAAGCGGTTTCTTGTAAAATGCCGCACCCTGAATTGCCTCTGTTCTCCTAGATGCATTCGACCGGCTGCTTTTTGCCGATTTTGTTGAAAAGTCCGTTATGGTTTTCACGACAAAAAAGTACGCGTCTGAGATTAAAATCCTAATTTTGAGCAGAGGCTTTCAGGCTCATATTTCACGTAGCAGCGTGCAAAAATGGCGTTTCCATCGGTACTCGGGAGGTTTGGGTGGATCGACTTTCTCAACGGAATCGGCCGTTTTCTGACCTTCGTTTAGCGGTTGAACTGCCAGGGTTTTCCTAAGCGATGAGTGAGTAATTGCATGGTCAGCAAATAGTAATAATGCGTCGATTCAGTGTGCTGGTTTAGGTGGTGATTCAAAAACCACGCAAGGTGTTTTCTCTGCCAAGTCCATGGATTGTCCCGTTGCCAGCGATCAGTGATTGCTGCTTGGATGGCCTTCGCCTGACGCAGGTGGCGTTGGCGCGTGGTGTGCGATCCGGTCAGGGCGCCTGACAGGAATAGTTTCATATCGAATACCTTGCTCATACTCGACCACCAATGTAAGCGGCCACCACGACGATACGGCCGTGCCCCAGCTCATAGCTGATTTGTACTCGGGCGTCCTGATCCAGGCGCCGGTCGAGTTGATAGCGATGGCCACCATTGATGGGTGCGGGATGGTGGGTGATTTGCTCATAGCGTTCGCATGCAAAGGCCGCCCGTAGTTCATGAAAGCCTTTGAGGTTGTGCGTATGGAGAATCTCCCGTGCGGGGCGAACGAGCACCTGTTGGAAATCGCGGTAGCTTTCGTGTGGAGCTAACAGGTTGCGGCTACCGTTAGGCGAGACTTGAAGGGCGAATGCAAGTGCGCCGCGGATTTGATCGTTCACCGTGATCCAGCGAAGGGACCGACGCACCTGAGCGGCCACCTTTGGTGCCATTCTGGATGTTCATCTTGTCGTAGTGTTCGGCCTCACGTTTTAAACGCGGTAGGTCTGCCAATATGGCCTCGCTTAAGTGCATGCCGGTGGCTCGTGCCAACTGAGCGATCGCCGCCGCGCGCGGCATTTGGTGTTCGCAGAGCAAGTCGACGATCCGCTTCACCTGTTCGCGGTCTTGGCCTTGCGGCACTGAACGACGAACAGTGGTGTGCCGCATTCCCAGCGCCTCACTCGGGCTCGGCACTTTCACATACTGATCACCGCGAAGCGCAGCCATGGTTCGATTCGCACTGGACAACCGGTTTTGCGCAGTGGCGATAGCCAGCTCACCTTGTTCAACTTGTTGGCGCAGATGTCCGGTGTAGTCCAGCAAGGTTTGGCGATCTATCTGCCGCGCATCGTTAAACCCTGGTCCATCCTCCGACCGACACCAGCGCACAAACGCCTGCCACCGATCACTGTGTGCCTTGACCGTGCCGAAATGTCCGCCGCCAAATAGGTCTTTCAGCGCTTGCGGCCCCGCATAGCTCAATTGCCGGCCATAGCCAAAATTGCGCCCATCCCGTCTACCGACCAATTCCATGATCGAACTCCTCTCGAAGCCAAAACTTTTAAAACCTTCCTCACGTCATCCCGCCAATAATGTTGAGTGTTATCAGGGATCAAGGCCCCTGCGACCTGTGAGGGTTGTCCACTAACGCGGGACTGGCGGCTCCTTCCGACCGGGAATCGCATTCCGGGAGCTTGGGCATCTCATGATCTGGCCTCCTGAACACTTCCGAAGTAGTGGGCGGGTGGAGGCTGCATTGGCTGACGAGACCAATGCCGAGAGATCCTGAGTCGGGTGAAGGCAGTGAAGCGATGACCGGGGCATGCCTGACTGTCAGTCAGGTGCAGTCCATTCCGTGGGCTGCGGCACCATCATCTGCATCGCTGTTGCTGGTGACTTCGGTGTTTGTCACGCCGATTGTCACGAGGGGGAATGCCGCAAAGCCTTGTACGAGATGGGCTGCAGCAGCGGTAGGAGCGCCCGTCTCTTTCCGGGAGAAAGAGACGGGCGCAGGTTGGCGCAATGAAATGGCCAAGCGGATAGGTTGCTGCAGGGCAGATATGAAGGGGTATGAGTTGCCGCAGTGGGCACACTAGAAAAAGTAGGCATCCATCACATCGCTGTGACCGTGCGAGCCGCCGGACGCTAATCGCACTTTGGCGTAGCCTTAAAGGTTCTGGCTACCTGGGTTGCTGTCAAAGACAGCGCTTTGCCCGATCTTTTCTACGCCTGTGGATAATTCGGGTCAAGGCTCGAATTTTCGGGAGTTCTGCGGCTGTGGATGAAATTATCCACCGGTGGAAATCAGTGGTTTTCCACAGACAGTTGCGTGGGTTTTAGATTTTTTAAGTGAGGTCCATCCAAGCAGGGCGGCTTTGCAGCCCCGCTTGGATGGACCCGCGTGGAAGGGCGGACTGCGGCGATCTCATTGGCTTACCCGCGTTTGGATGCGCCACGGCTATTTTGTAGGGCGGTGATGTTGTTGCCGACTGGGTGAGCGAATTCGTGAGGCGTTACATGGCCGCTGCGATTGGCATCAATGTAGTTGCTCCACCACGCCATGATCAGCCGGCGCTGCTCCAGAAATTCAGCTTTGTGGATATACGCGGCGCGCACGCGGTTGCGTTCCTTGTGGCTCATTTGTCTTTCGATGGCTGCGTCGGTCCATAATCCGGACTCCAGCAGAGCACTACAGGCCATGGTCCTGAAGCCGTGGCCGCACACGTCCTTGCTGGTGTCATAGCCGACGTTGCGGAGCATGGTGTTCACCGTGTTCTCGGACATGGGCTTCCAGTACTTGTGGTCGCCCGGTAGCACCAACTCTGAAAAGCGACTGAGGCTGCGCAGGCGCTCCAGTATTTCGATGACCTGCGGCGATAGCGGAACCATTTGAATATCGCCGTTCATCTTGGTCCCGCGTGTGGAGTTGCGTACCCCTTCAATCGGTGCGCGGGTATCGGGGATTTCCCACATGGCGCGTTGGAGGTCGAACTCACTCCATCGAGCGAAGCGCAACTCGCTGGAGCGGACGAACACATGGAGAGTCAGCAGCACGGCAAGGCGCGTCAGCTCGCGGCCGTTGTAGTTGTCGATACGGTGTAGCAGTTCGGGTAGGCGGTTGAGGGAGAGGGCCGGGCGATGGACTGTGCGCAGCGCGTGAATCGAGCCTGCCAGATCCAGTGCAGGATTCATGGTGATCTGCCGAGCCCTTTTGGCCCCGCGCATGATGGTGGATAAGTAGTTCTGTACCCGTAACGCCACATCCATGGTGCCGCGTTCCTTGATGCGTTGGGTGATCTCTAACAGATCATGGGTATCGAGTTCAGCGATGGGGCGTTGGCCGATCAGCGGGAAGACGTGAGTACGCAGTCGGCTCGTCACGGTTTTTGCGTGTCCTTCGGTCCAGCGACGGGACATATCGGCGTGCCACTCCAGGGCAACGGTTTCGAAAAGCAGCGCCGCCCGCTGGGCTACGATCTTGGCCTTCTTCTTTTCTTCCATTGGGTCGAGGTTGTCGAGCAGCAACGCCTTGGCTTCGTCTCGCTTACGTCGTGCGACGGAAAGGGTAACGATGGGGTAATTGCCGATGATGAGCGTACCTTCCTTGCCGCTGGGCTTGGTGTACTTCAAGCGCCAGGTCTTCACGCCATTGGGTTTGACGAAAAGGTACATGCCGCCGCCGTCGAACAGTTTGTAGGCGCGTTCGCGGGTTTTGGCCGTGCGCATTGCAGGTCGCTGAGGGGGATCGCTAGACGTGGCATAGGGGTACGCGCTCCTGACCGGGAAATCGCAGTACCCCTAACATACCCTCGGGGAAGGGGGATTTTGTTGGATCCCGACAGAGGGTCCTGGAACGAAAAAACCCGCCAAAGGGCGGGTTTTCGGGGCTTCCAGAGCATTCAGTGGAATGCAATGGAGCCTAATGTGGTGCGGCACCAGGAGTCGAACGATCTAATAAGTTATTGAATTAGCTGATTAATACTTAAAGACCTGTGCAAGTCTACCTCTAAAACTACCTCAAGGTCCTCGTACGCCTGAGGATCTTGCTTGACGTGACTAACGGCGAAGGGCCGGAGTTGCCCCCACAGCGGCCGGCCATTCGTCTATGAGAGTTGGGCCGTTGATGTGTCAACTGTCAACCACGTTAGAGTTAGAGTAGGTCCATGGTGGCCATGGAATCAGCCATGCGGTAGCCCATCGCTTTGTAACCCGCCTGGCGCTTATCCCACATCCTCATCAGCGCGACATTACCCTCGTCAACGAAGTCGATCACTCGCACGTCGGCCTTATCGGCATGTGATCGATGCAACCGCCCCGCATATTGCTGAAGGATTCCCTTCCATGAGATGGGCATTGCCAGCACCAGCGTGTCCAACGGCGGATGATCGAAGCCTTCACCTACTAGTTTTCCTGTTGCCAACAGCACTCGTGGAGCATCAGGGGGAAGGGACTCAAGCTCATGCATACGGGAAATCCGCTGTTTCTTAGGCACTCGCCCATGAAGCGTGAAAAGGTTATGCACGCGCTGCTTCAATTCTAATTCAAGGGCATCCACATGTTCTGTTCGCTCCGTTAGCACTAGAATTTTTCTACCCTCGTTGTACGCCAGCTCAATCTCCGAGACGATTTTGGCTGTCCGCTCAGAGTCGTCCACTAGATGCCGAAAAACGTCCTGAATCCCAAAGCCGTCGGGGACCACTATTGGTTTGGACAGCAATCGAGGCACGACAGAGAGGTCATGGGGCGCACTCGCTGGTCGAGCAGCAGAATGTCGGATCGGTCCGCACTGCATGAAAATAATGGGCTGCTGCCCATCTCGGCGCACTGGGGTTGCCGTGAGTCCCAGCACGTACCGCGCGGTCGCGCTCCTCAGTAGTGCCTCGAATGACACCGCTGATAGGTGATGACACTCATCAACGATGATCTGGCCGTAGTTTTTTACCTGATCGCTGATTTCGCCTTTTCGCGATAAAGACTGCATGACGGCAATGTCGATGATGCCGGTAAGCTTCGCTTTTCCGCCCCCAAGAGTTCCAACGACACCATTCCCGACTCCCAAGAACACCTGCAAGCGCTCTTGCCACTGCCTTAACAGTTCCGTCCGATGCACAAGCACCAACGTGTTAATGCCACGTGCGGCAATCAACGCAGCAGCACTGACAGTTTTACCGAAAGCCGTCGGTGCGCAGAGGATACCAGTGTCATGACTTAGCATTGCGCTGACAGCCGCCTCTTGGTCAGAACGCAGGGTTCCGAGAAAACTCACGTCGATGGTGTCGCCCGCGAAGCGTTCGTCTTTAAGAATAGGGGTAACCCCGTTTTCCCCTAAAAGCTCCAGCGCAGCATCCAAACAGCCACGTGGTAACGCAATATGTTTGGGGAAGTTCTGGGCACAGCCGATAATCCTTGGCTTGTTCCACACTGACATGCGCATGGCCTGAGCTTTGTAGAACTCGGGATTTTGAAAGGCAGCGAGCCGGACAAGCTGGTTTGCCAATGGCTGTGGCAATTCCGACTTTTCAAAGTAAATTAAGTTAGCCAGCGTGATGTTGACAGCAGCAGGCAACGGGCATGTCAATTTACGTGATCTCGATTCACAATCTTTCCAAGGTTCTGCATCACCTTCGTCATCGACATAGGCGACCCCTAGAGGGTCCCGATTACCCATCGCCTGGATAATAACGGGCTGGATATCTTCTGGACTCATGCGCTGAATCGATGCCAGGAAGGCCCATTGATCAGGATGAGGCTCAAGCGTGTCGTCTACAAAAACGCTGTTGTTTTGGGCCCTGGCCCGCTTTTGCAAAGGGAGCGCGATGAGATTTCCGAAGCCGCCCTTAGGCATATAGTCCTGATTTGGAAACAGTCGATCATAGGAGCTGAGCGCCAACTGCCGAGTGCGCTCACAGGCATGACTGATGATTGCGGCACCGAGGCGGCGCGCATCGCAGGCAGGAACATTACGCTCAAAGAAAATCCAGCCATGAGCCCCTTGGCCTGAGCGCGATATTTCCAGCGCCACCGGGACGTTCAGCTCATGGCATGACTGCACAAAAGCTTTGGAATCATCACGCCATTCGGCCTCATCGAAGTCGACCGCCAAAAAATAACAAGTGTCATCAGAGAGTAGGGGGTAGATGCCAACGACCACTTCGCCCGCCAGATGGCGATAGACCACCTCATCGGTCAGCGGAAGCAGCTGGCGGTTACCGCAGTCGCCACATTTAATTCGGGGCTTCTCACAAACGCCAGGCCTCCATTCGTTTGCGCAAGCGGGTGCGTATCCTGATTTTCCTGCCTTGCTTTCCCAGCGGATGGGATAAACGTCCGTCCTACCACGAAACAAGCTTCGGAATAGGGCAAGCTTTCCATCAGTATCGAGTTGCTGTGATTGTTCTGCTCGGAGAATCGCTATCTTGACTGGCTCAGCAGGCGGGCGCCATTCGATGCCATGAGCATCCAGCAAGGCAACCAATCTTGCATTTTCAGCCCTTAGCTTCGCCACCAGACTAGTGTCTATCACCGCCTTCAGCCTCTACGTCTCAGGTGAAGCCTGTAGCCTCGAGCTACAACCCTCAGTCCATCAGTAAAACATAGAGGTTATCAAACAACAGAGGTTAGGTTCAGGGGCTCAAGAGGCCCGCCCTAATCCCAATCAAATCGTTGGCTGGCTCAATCTGCCAGTTAGGGATACAGAGCGCGCAGTTGCTGGCATTCGGCTAACGTTGAAAATTCCAGGATTTTCCTAGGCGCAGAGTGATCAGGCTTGTGGTCAGCAGGTAGTAGTAGCGCGTCGATTTCGAGTTTGAGTTCATGTGGTGGTTCAAAAACCAAACGAGATGCTTTCTTTGCCATGTCCATGGATTATCTCGGTTCCAGCGTTCAGAAATGGCTGCTTGAATAGTCTTGGCCTGGCGGATGTGACGTTCGCGTGTGGCATGTGCTCCAGTCAGTGCCCCAGCCAAGAAGATCTCCATATCGAATGGTTTATTCATACCCGACCACCGATGTACGCCGATACCACGTCGATTCGACCGTGTCCCAGCTCATAGCTGATTTGTAAGCGTGCCTCTCGATCAAGGCGTGGATCGAGGCGCCTGCACCTGCCACCGTTGATGGGCGCTAGGTGATGAGTGATCTGCTCATAGCGTTCGCATGCATAAGCCGCGCGCAATTCGTGGAAGCCTTTGAGGTTGTGCTGATGGAGGATGTTCCGTGCGGGGCGGACGATTCCCTGTTGGAAATCAAGGTAGCTTTCGTTCGGAGCAAGCAGGTTGCGGCTACCGTCGGGCGAGGTCTGTTCTGCAAACCTCAGTGCGTCACGAACATGATCATCTACCGTAATCCAGCGAGGTCCCGATGCACCTGAGCGGCCACCTTTGGTGCCATCCTGGATGTTAATTTTGCCAAGTTGCTCTGCTTCACGTTGCAATCGAGGCAGGTCGGCCAAAATGGCCTCGCGCATGCGCATGCCGGTGGCTCGCGCCAACTGCGCGATGGCCGCGGCGCGCGGCATTTGGTGTTCGCAGAGCACGTCGACGATCCGCTTCGCGTGTTCGGGGTCTTGGCCTTGTGGCAGCGAGCGACGAACACTGGTGCGCCGCATTCCCAGCGTCTTGCTCGGGCTAGGCACTTTCACATACTGATCACCGCGAAGCGCCGCCATGGTTCGGTTCACGCTGGACAATCGGTTTTGCGCGGTGGCGATGCCAATAGCGCCTTGTTCAACCTGGTGACGCAGATGTCCGGCATAGTTCAGCAACGTCTGCCGATCAATCTGCCGCGCATCGTTAAGCCCCGGTCCATCTTCCGACCGACACCACCGTACAAACGCCTGCCATCGATCACTGTGCGCTTTGACCGTGCCGTAATGCCCGCCGCCAAACAGGTCCCGCAATGCCTGCGGCCCGGCATAGCTCAGTTGCCGACCGTAGCCAAAATTGCGTCCATCTCGCCTGCCCACCAGTGCCATGATCAAACTCCTCCCGAAGCCAAACCTTTGAAACTTTCCCCACGTCATCCCGCCACGAATGTTGAGTGTTATCAGGGATCAAGGCCCCTGCGACCTGTGAGGGTTGTCCACTAACGCGGGACTGGCGGCTCTTTACGACCGGGAGCTTGGGCATCTCATGATCTGACCTCCTGAGCACTTCCGAAGACGTGGGCGGGTGGAGGTTGCACTGGCTGACGAGACCAATGCCGCGAGATCCTGAGTCGGGTGAGGGCAGCGATGCGATGACCGGGGCGTGCCTGACTGTCAGTCAGGTGCAGCCCATTCCGTGGGCTGTGGCACCATCATTTGCGTCGCTGTTATAGGTGACTTCGGTGTTTGTCACGCCGATTGTCACGAGGGGGAATGCCGCAAAGCCTTGTACGAGTTGGGCTGCAGCAGCGGTAGGAGCGCCCGTCTCTTTCCGGAAGAAAGAGACGGGCGCAGGTTGGCGCAAGGAAATGGCCAAGCGGATAGGTTGCTGCAGGGCAGCTATGAAAGGGGGGAGTTGCCGCAGTGGGCACACTGGTAAAAGTAGGCATCCATCACATCGCTGTGACCGTGCGAGCCGCCGGACGCTAATCGCACTTTGGGAGAACCACCACGGTGTGGCGTAGCCTTAAAGGTTCTGGCTACCTGGGTTGCTGTCAACGACAGCGCTTTGCCCGATCTTTTCTACGCCTGTGGATAATTCGGGTCAAGGCTCGAATTTTCGGGAGTTCTGCGGCTGTGGATGAAATTATCCACCGGTGGAAATCAGTGGTTTTCCACAGACACTTGTGTGGGCTTTAGATTTTTTAAGTGAGGTCCATCCAAGCAGGGCGGCTTTGCAGCCCTGTTTGGATGGACCCGCGTGGACAAGCGGATCACTGAGATAAAGACCGAGCGCTTACTCAGTTGCGCCACGTTTTGCTTTTAAGCGAGTGACGTTCGGTCCGATCTGGTTCGCGAATTCGTGGGGGGTGACATGCTCCTGTCGATTCGTCTCAAGGTACCGGCTCCACCAGTTCATGATCAATCTGCGCTCCTCAATGAATTCGGCCTTGTGGATGTAAGCGGCGCGGACGTTGTTGCGTTCTTTGTGGCTCATCTGCCTTTCAATTGCGGTCTCGGACCACAGTCCTGACTCAATCAGTGCGCTACATGCCATCGAGCGGAAGCCATGGCCACAGATTTCGGTTTTGGTGTCGTAACCCATATTTCGAAGCGCGCTGTTCACCGTGTTTTCAGACATCGGTTTCGACGGGTTGGCATCGCCTGCAAATACCAGGTCGAATTCGCCGGTGAGGGTGCGGATCTGTTCAAGCAGGGTCACGGCTTGCGGCGATAAGGGTACAAGGTGGATGTCCCCGGCCATCTTCGTACCTCTTGTTGAAAAGGGTACTCCGTCCAACGCGGGTCGAGTGTCCGGTATCTCCCAGGTGCCGCGCTTGAGGTCGAACTCGCTCCAGCGGGCGAAGCGCAGTTCGCTGGAGCGGACAAACACATGTAGCGAGAGCATGACTGTCAGCCGAGTCAGCGTTCGTCCTTTGTAGGTGTCGATGCGCTCCTGCAATTCAGGCAGACGCGATAAGGGTAAAGCTGGGCGGTGAACTACCCTCGGGGCTTTGATCAAACCCTCAAGGTCGGAGGCAGGGTTTGCCGCGATCTGTCGAGCACGTTTCGCCTCGCGCATGATACTTTGCAGGTAGTTTTGTACCCTTAACGCGACGTCAATCGTGCCACGTTTCTGGATTGCTTCCAGAGGTTGCATCAAGTCGTGAGTGTCTAGGTCGACAATAGCGCGATCACCGATTAGTGGAAAAACATGGGTTTTGAGACGGCTCAGGACCGTCTTGGCATGGCCCGGAGCCCATTTGGCAGACATCGCTTTGTGCCAGTCCAAGGCTGCGCTCTCAAAGGTTCGGCCTCGGATTGTGGCTTGCGTCTTGGCTTGGTGTTTGGACTCGATGGGGTCGAGCCCTTCCGCCAGCATCCGTTTGACCTCCAGGCGCTTCTTGCGCGCATCGGCGAGGCCGACCACGGGGTAGTTGCCGAACGAGGTCAGTCCTTCACGACCATCAGGTTTTACATACCTGAAACGCCAGCCTTTGCGGCCATTGGGTTGGACTAAAAGGTAGAGGCCGTCGCCGTCGAAAAGCTTGTAGGCGCGGTCGGTGGGCTTGGCTGAACGGCAAGCCGAATCGGAGAGTGGGGCAGTGGTGCGCGACATAAGGGTACTCCTCCCTTTATCGAATGACCTTACCCCTATCTTTATCCTTAAAACGGCTGGTATCCATAAGATTTTGGCGGAAACCGACGGAACGCCAAAACGAAAAAACCCGCCAGAAGGCGGGTTTTTCGGGGGTTTCAGAGATTTTGAAAGCCTTCTCTGGAACCTTGTATGGTGCCGGCACCAGGAGTCGAACCCGGGACCTACTGATTACAAGTCAGTTGCTCTACCAACTGAGCTATACCGGCGTGTTAGGGCGACGATTATAGCGATTGGCGAGATCCTGTAAACCCCTGAAAACTGACTATTTTTGCGAAATCCTCAGTTTTCTCCAATTCCCTACGCACACCGCGTAAATCCAAAGCCATCAACGCTCGTGCAATGCCTCGGCCCGTGACTTGATGATCGGCTTGAGCAGGTAGCTCAGCACGCTTTTCTTGCCGGTAATGATGTCCACCGACGCCACCATGCCCGGGATGATCAGCAGCGGTTTCTCATCGGTGCCCAGGTGGCTGCGTTCGGTGCGCAGTTTGATGACGTAGAAGGTGTTTTTCTTCTCTTCATCCTGCACGGTGTCGGCGCCGATCTGTTCGAGTTCGCCTTTGAGGCCGCCGTAGATGGTGTAGTCGTAGGCGGTGAACTTGATCATGGCTTCCTGGCCCGGGTGCAGGAAGGCAATATCCTGCGGACGGATGCGTGCTTCCACCAGCAGGGTGTCGTCCAGAGGCACCACTTCGGCGATGTCGCTGCCGGGCTGGATCACGCCGCCCACGGTGTTCACCAGCATCTGCTTGACGATGCCGCGCACCGGCGAGGTGACCATGGTGCGGCTCACGCGGTCTTCCAGGCCTTTGGAGGTGGCCTGGGCCTTGCTCAGGTTGGTGCGTGCTTCGTTGAGCTGGGCCAGGGCTTCGCTGCGGAATTTGCCGCGGGTTTCGTTGATCTTCTGCTGCACTTCGTTGATGGCTGCCTGGGCACGCGGGATGGCCAGGGTGGTGCCGTCGAGCATGCCACGGGTTTCAACTTCCGAACGTTTTAAGCGCAGCACTTCCACTGGCGAAATAGCACCCTGCTGCACCAGCGGTTCGGACATGCCGATCTCCTGGCGCAGCAGGCTCAGGCTGTTGCGGTACTGCTCCTGTTTGGAGCTGAATTCACGCAGCTCCTGCTGACGCTGCAGCAATTGCTGTTGCAGCCCGCCAATCTCGTCGGCCAGTTGCTGGCGCCGGCTCAGGTACAGCGACTCTTCGTTCGAGGCCTGGTTGGGCACGGCCTTGCGGGCATCTTCGGTGATGTTCAGTGGGCGGTTTTCCACTTCCGCGCTCAGGCGCTCCACGCGCAGTTCCATGGCCACGCGGTCGGCTTCGGTTTCGCCGACGTTGGAGGCAAAGCGCGTGTCGTCCAGGCGCACCAGCGGCGCGCCGGGTTCGACGATCTGGCCTTCGTGCACGTAGATCTGCGCGACGATGCCGCCTTCAAGGTTCTGGATTTTCTGGATGCGCGATGACGGGATGGCCTTGCCTTCGCCCTTGGTCACTTCATCGATGATCGCGAAGTGCGCCCACAGCACGAGGAATACGAAGAAGCCGATCACGCCCCAGATGGTCAGGCGCACGATGCGCGGTGCGTCGTCGACCAGGGCTTTTTCCACTTCGGGCAAGGGCTGGTCGTCGAGGGAGTCGGTGCCTCTGAAATAACCGACGATGACGTCTTTGAGGCGACGTGGTCCGGATTTAAGCGACACTGATCTGCCCCTTTTTCAGCGCTTCCATAACGGCCGCTTTCGGGCCGTCCGCGAGGATCTGCCCGCGGTCGATCACCAGCAGACGGTCGACCAGGCTCAGCAGCGAAGCACGGTGGGTGACGAGAATCACCGTCTTGTTTTCGATCACCGACTGCAGGCGCTGCTTGAGGCGCTCTTCGCCGGTGTTGTCCATGGCGCTGGTCGGCTCGTCCAGCAACAAAATCGGCGGGTTGAGCAGCAGCGCACGGGCCAGGGCAACGTTCTGGCGCTGGCCGCCGGACAGGTTTTGCCCGCGCTCGCCCACTTGCAGCTCGTAGCCTTGCGGATGCAGCCTGGCAAACTCATGCACGCCGGCCAGCTCGGCTGCCTGCAAGACCATTTCATCGTCGACATAGCGCGCACCCGACACCAGGTTGTCGCGCAGCGTGCCGGCCAGCAATTGAATGTCCTGGGCCACGTAGCCGATGTTGTGGCGCAGTTCGCTGACGTCGATCTGGCGGATGTCCACGCCGTCCACCAGCAAGGAGCCGGCGTCCGGCTGATACAGGCCGACCAGCAGTTTGGCCAGCGAGCTTTTGCCCGAGCCGCTGCGGCCGATGATGCCGATCTTCTCGCCGGGGCGGATGTTCAGGTTGATACCGCGCAGCGCCAGGGTCTGCTGGTTCGGGTAGGTAAAGTCGACTTCACGGAACGCCATCGCGCCTTGCAGCGCTTTACGGCTGAGCGGGCGCTCGTCGTAATTGCGCTCCTGCGGCAGCTCCATCATCTCGTCCACCGACACCATCGTCACCTTGGCCTGCTGGTAACGGGTCAACAGCCCTGACAGTTGGGCCAGCGGCCCCAGCGCGCGGCCGCTGAGCATGTAGCACGCCACCAGGCCGCCCATGCTGAGGTTGCCGTCGATGATCTGGTACACGCCGAAAATGATCATCGCCACGCCCGCCACTTGCTGGATCAGCAAGGTGATGTTCATGGCCAGGCCCGACAGCACTTTCACTCGCAGTTCGAGCCGGCTGAGGGTGCCGATGGTCTGTTCCCACTGGTACTGGCGCTCGCTCTCGGCGTTGTTGACCTTCACCGCATCGAGCCCGGCGAGGGTTTCGATCAGGCTCGACTGGCGCTCGGCGCCCAGCGCCATGGTGCGTTGCAGGGTCGCCGTCAGCGGCTTCTGCAGCATATGGCCGATACCCAGCGCCAACGGGAAGGCGATGATCGGGATCCACACCAGGTGGCCGCCGAGCAGGGCGATCACCAGCAGGATGATCAGGGTAAACGGCAGGTCGATCAGGCTGGTGAGGGTCAGGGACGTGAGGAAGTCGCGCATCCCCTGAAACTCATGGATATTTTGCGCGTAACTGCCCACCCGTGCCGGCCTCACTTTCATCGCCATGCCCACGATGCGCTCGAACAGCGTCGCGGAAATGATCAGGTCGGTTTTCTTGCCCGCCAGGTCCAGGCACAAACTGCGCAGGCTCTTGAGCAGCAGGTCGAACAGGTAGGCGCCACAGATACCGATGGCCAGTACCCACAGGGTGGCGGTGGCCTGGTTCGGCACCACGCGGTCGTACACGTTCATCACGAACAGCGGCGCGGCCAGGGCGATCAGGTTGATCACCAGGCTCGCGGCGATGGCGTCGGCGTACAGCCAGCGTGAGCGTTTTAGCGTGTCACGAAACCACGAGCGCGCACGCGGGATCAGCGTGCCGTTGGTGACATCGAACTTGTGCTGCGGCTGAGCGAAGAACACCCGGCCGCTGTAGTCCTGGCTCAACAGTTCACGGCTGACATGAACCTCACCGCCGTCGCTTTCGCTCAGCAGCAGGCGCGCCGTGTCCCCGTCCCAGCCCAGCAGCACCGCACTGCGCCCCTCCTTGAGCAGCAGCATGGCCGGCAGGGCAATCGTCGGAATCTGTTCCAGCTTGCGTTGCAGCAACCGCCCCTGCAAACCTGCGCGGGCGGCTGCGCGTGGCAGCAGCTCGGCGCTCAGGCGTTGCGCGGCCAGGGGCAGGCCGGTGGTCAGCATGGCCCGGCTGGCGGGTTTGTAATGCAGGGAACAGAGGGTCAGCAGACCATCCAGTAAAGGATCGTCGTGCTGACTGCGCGGGTCATGGTTGAGCTGCGCCACATCGATATCAGAATTCAAGCTGACTCTCTCTTAATGCGTTGAGTGCTCCAACTCCGTAAAAAATCAGTTCATCCCTGGCAGGTTCACTTTCGTTTTGACTTCGTTTTGCACGACCGAGGCCAGCGGGGCGACGATGCCCTGGCTTCTCAGCAGTTGGCCCATGTCGGCCTTGATGCGGTATTGCGTGTACAACTGCAGGTTCTTGATCTGCGCCAGACGCTGCGACGCGGTGAACAGTTCGTTCTCGCTGTCGAGCAGGTCGAGCAGTGTACGCTCACCGAGGCTGAACTGCTGCTGGTAAGAGGTGCGCACGCGGGTGCTGCGGTCCACGTACTCCTGGGCGATCGGCACCTGCGCCGTGGCATTGTTGTAGGCGTTCCACGCCAGGCTCAATTCCTGGTTCAATTCGCGCAGGGCGTTGTTGCGGATATCCAGCGCCTGGGACGCCTGGGAGGCCTTGGACTGCAGGTCGGCCTTGTTGCTGCCGCCGGAGTACAGGTTGAACTGCATGCGCAGCATGGCGGAGTAGCCATTGTCATGGCCTTCTTCGCCGC
Source organism: Pseudomonas sp. PvP025 (assembly GCF_017832155.1). NCBI lineage: Bacteria > Pseudomonadati > Pseudomonadota > Gammaproteobacteria > Pseudomonadales > Pseudomonadaceae > Pseudomonas > Pseudomonas sp. PvP025. Next base: position 4,322,518 of record NZ_JAFIBJ010000001.1, read on the forward strand.
CGACATTGTTGTTGGCCGAGCGCTGCAGTTCGGCATCAAAGCGCGGGTAGAAGGTCGACTTGGCGGCTTCGTACTGCTTTTCGGCGGCGGCGATGTCCGATTCGGCCGAGCGCAATACCGGGCTGCTCTCCACCATCTGGCGGCGCGCTTCTTCAAGGTTGGCCGGCATCAGGGCGACAAAGCCCTGCGGTCGTTCCAGTTGATCGGGCTCCTGGCCGACGGCGCTGATGTAGTTGGCCTTGGCGTCTTCCAGGTTGGTCTGCTCGGTGAGCAGGTTGTTACGCGCTTGAGCCAGTCGGGCTTCGGCCTGGTCCATGTCCGCCATTCTTCCGACGCCACGGCTGGTGCGCAGTTTGATCTGGTCAAAAATGCGTTCGTGGCTTTTCAGGTTGTCTTCTGCCAGTTGCACCATCTCGCGACGGGTCAGCACATCCAGATAAACCTGGGCGACCGTCAGGGCAGTGCGCTCGGTGGTGTTGAGCAACGCATAGCCACGGGAATTGGCGGTGGCTTGCTGGCGGCTGACTTCATTTTGCGTGCCGAAGCCCTGGAACAGGTTCTGTTGCAGGCGAATGCTCGACTCACCCCGGTTCAGGGTTTTCCAGTCATGGCTGTTGCTGGCGGCGCGGGTGTTGATGTTGTCGGAGCTTTCACGGCCATAACCGCCCAGCAAGTCCACTTTAGGCAGGTAGCCGCCCTGGGCCGCTCGCACTTGATAGTCGGCAGCGATGCGCGCGTTCACGCCAGCCTGGATCTCCGGGTGCACGTCCACTGCCTTTTGCATGGCCTCAGGGAGGGTTTGGGCCTGCACGAAACTGGCGGCGAGAGCGAACGGCACGGCGATGAAAAAGTGCAAACGCATTCTGATGTTTCCCCGGAGATCTGGTTGCCTGCAAAGCTGCAACAAAATTGGAATATTGCATGGGAGTGGCAACTCGAAATGCCCGTTTTTATTGGGCGCCGGAGGGCGCAAACAGAAAGTCGCGAGGCCGCTTAAATATCAATGTGACATTACGGGGCGGATTGTTTAGGATGGCGCCCAATAGGTCAATACCTTGACGGAAAAGTAATTTTTCCGGAAAAACATCAAAATATTGACGCCAAAATTTTTACGCAGAAATTCAAGTACTCCAGCTATTGAATCGGCACCAGCGGTAGGGCCGGTCTCCTTGATGGATGCCCCCTGAACGGTATTTCGGAGATTTTTTATGAGCAGCGTTGCGGTCGTCAAAAGCATTGTCGGTCAAGTGTTTGCGGTATCCCCGGAAGGGATTCGTCGCCTGCTTGTAGAAGGTGATCGCCTGTTCGCCGGGGAGCAGGTCGATACCGGCCCCGCTGGCGCCGTGTCGCTGGAGCTTACCGATGGCCGCGTGATCGACCTGGGCCGCGACAGCCAGTGGAGCGCCGACGCGCCTGACTCGTCCACTGACCTGAGCGCCGCCACTGCCCAGGCCGCACCGTCCGTTGCCGAGCTGCAGCAAGCCATCGCCGCCGGCGCCGACCCGACCCAGGACCTCGAAGCCACCGCCGCCGGCCCGAGCGCGGCCGGTGCAGACGGCGCTGTCGGGGGCGGGCACAGCTTCGTGGTGCTGGACGCGACCGCAGGCGTGGTCGACCCTACCATCGGCTATCCGACCAACGGCCTGAACGCTGCGGATGCCGGCGCTGCGCCGCTTACCGCCGGCAACACTAACAACGGCGCCACTGCGCAAAACGTCACCGTCACCCTGACCGCCACGCCAACTATCACCGAAGCCGGCGGCGTGGTGGTTTACACCGCATTCGCCACCCAGGCGCCGACCAGCGACCTCACCGTTACCTTGTCCAACGGCTTGGCCGTAGTGATCGCGGCCGGCCAGACCTCCGGCGCGCTGAACGTCACCTTCGCCGGCAAAGACACGCCGTACCTGGATGCCTCGTCGATCTCCGCCACCATCGCCGGCACTTCCGGCGGCGGCAACGTGGTCGTCACCACGGATCCGACGCCTGCGGTGACGCAAGTCAACGACACCATCGACACCACCACCGTGACACTCACCTCCGCCGCCTCGGTGGATGAGGGCGGCAAGATCGTCTACACCGCCACGGTGACCAACGCCGCGCAGACCGACGTCACCGTCACCCTGTCCAACAACACCACCATCACCATTGAAGCCGGCAAAACCACCGGCACCGTCAGCGTCGACACCCCGGCGAACCTGGCCGATGGCAAGGACCTGACCGTCAGCGCGAGCATCACGGCCGCCAGCGGTGGCAACTACGAGAACCTCGCGATCAACCCGCAAGCGGCGACCACCACAGTGATCGCTGTGGATAACCCGAGCGTGCTGGTGGCCGACACCGCCACCCTCGCCGAAGACGGCGTTGCGACCGGTAATGTGCTGAGCAACGACAGCGATATCGACAATGTGCTGTCGGTTGCCACCTTCAACGTCGGCGGCACCACCTTCAATGCCGGCCAGACCGCGACCATTGCCGGCGTGGGCAGCATCACCATCGGCGCCGATGGCGCGTACACCTTCACCCCGGTCAAGGACTTCAACGGTGATGTGCCGCAGATCGGCTACACCACCAACACCGGTTCGACCAGCACGCTGAATGTGAACGTGGTGGCGGTCGACGACGCGAGCGTGTTGAAAGCGGACACTAGCACGGTGCAGGAAGATAACGTTGCCACTGGCAATGTGCTTTCGAATGATGTCGACGTCGACAACGTATTGAGCGTCGCGACTTTCAGCGTCAACGGCACCACTTACAACGCCGGCCAGACCGCGACTATTGTTGGCGTCGGCTCGATTACTATCGGCGCTGACGGCGCGTACGCCTTCACGCCAGTCAAAGACTTCAACGGTGATGTGCCGCAAATCGGTTACACCACCAACACGGGTTCGAGCAGCACGCTGGACGTGAAGATCGATGCTGTTGATGACGCGAGCGTCCTCAAGGCAGACACCGGCAGCGCCCTGGAAGACAACGTTGCCACCGGCAATGTACTGAGCAACGACGTCGATGTGGACAACACACTGACTGTTGCTACGTTCAATGTCGGTGGAACCACTTACAACGCAGGCCAGATCGCGACCATTGCTGGTGTTGGCTCAATCACCATCGGTGCCGACGGTGCCTATGCCTTCACGCCGGTCAAAGACTTCAACGGTGACGTGCCGCAGATCGGCTACACCACCAACACCGGTTCGAGCAGCACGCTTGATGTGAAAATCGACGCTGTAGATGACGCGAGCGTCCTCAAGGCAGACACCGGTAGTGCGCTGGAAGATAACGTTGCCACCGGCAACGTGCTCTCAAATGACGTCGATGTGGATAACGTCTTAAGCGTTGCGACCTTCAACGTCGGCGGCACCACATATACCGCAGGTCAAACCGCGACCATCGCGGGCGTTGGTTCAATCACCATCGGCGCCGACGGTGCGTACGCCTTCACCCCGGTCAAAGACTTCAACGGCGATGTGCTGCAAATCGGCTACACCACCAACACCGGATCCAGCAGCACGCTGGATGTGAAGATCGACGCGGTTGATGACGCGAGCGTCCTCAAAGCTGATATCGGTAGTGCGTTGGAAGATAACGTTGCCACTGGCAACGTGCTGAGCAACGACGTCGATGTCGACAACGTACTGACTGTTGCCACGTTCAACGTCGGTGGCACCAGTTACGCCGCCGGCCAGACCGCAATCATCGCAGGCGTTGGCTCGATCACCATCGCTGCAGACGGTGCCTACGCCTTCACCCCGGTCAAAGACTTCAACGGCAACGTACCGCAAATCGGCTACACCACCAACACCGGCTCCAGCAGCACCCTGGACGTAAAAATCGACGCTGTTGATGACGCGAGCGTCCTCAAGGCAGACACCGGTAGCGCCCTGGAAGATAACGTTGCCACCGGCAACGTCCTTTCGAATGACGTCGATGTAGACAACACACTGACTGTTGCCACCTTCAACGTAGGTGGCACCACTTACAACGCCGGCCAAACGGCCGTGATTGCAGGTGTGGGTAGCCTCACCATCGGCGCCGACGGCGCCTACGCCTTCACCCCGGTCAAAGACTTCAACGGCGACGTACCGCAAATCGGTTACACCACCAACACCGGTTCCAGCAGCACGCTTGATGTGAAGATCGACGCTGTAGATGACGCGAGCGTCCTCAAAGCGGACACCGGCAGCGCCTTGGAAGACAACGTTGCCACCGGCAACGTTCTTTCGAATGACATCGATGTCGACAACGTACTGACTGTTGCCACGTTCAACGTCGGTGGCACTAGTTACGCCGCCGGCCAGACGGCCGTGATCGCGGGCGTGGGCAGCATCACCATCGGCGCTGACGGCGCGTACGCCTTCACCCCCGTTAAAGACTTCAACGGCGACGTGCCACAAATTGGTTACACCACTAACACGGGTTCCAGCAACACGCTTGATGTGAAGATCGACGCTGTAGATGACGCGAGCGTCCTCAAAGCGGACACCGGCAGCGCCCTGGAAGATAACGTTGCCACCGGCAACGTCCTTTCGAATGACGTCGATGTAGACAACACACTGACTGTTGCCACCTTCAACGTAGGTGGCACCACTTACAACGCCGGCCAAACGGCCGTGATTGCAGGTGTGGGTAGCCTCACCATCGGCGCCGACGGCGCCTACGCCTTCACCCCGGTCAAAGACTTCAACGGCGACGTACCGCAAATCGGCTACACCACCAACACAGGTTCGAGCAGCACGCTGGACGTGAAAATCGACGCGGTTGATGACGCGAGCGTCCTCAAAGCGGACACCGGCAGCGCCTTGGAAGACAACGTTGCCACCGGCAACGTCCTTTCGAATGACATCGATGTCGACAACGTACTGACTGTTGCCACGTTCAACGTCGGTGGCACCAGTTACGCCGCCGGCCAGACCGCAATCATCGCAGGCGTTGGCTCGATCACCATCGCTGCAGACGGTGCCTACGCCTTCACCCCCGTCAAAGACTTCAACGGCGACGTACCGCAAATCGGCTACACCACCAACACCGGCTCCAGCAGCACGCTGGACGTGAAGATCGACGCGGTTGATGACGCAAGCGTCCTCAAAGCGGACACCGGTAGCGCATTGGAAGACAACGTCGCCACCGGTAACGTGCTGAGCAACGATGTCGACGTCGACAACGTGTTGAGCGTTGCGACCTTCAGCGTCAACGGCACAAGCTATAACGCAGGCCAGATCGCGACCATTGCTGGCGTTGGCTCAATCACCATCGGTGCAGACGGCGCCTACGTCTTCACGCCGGTCAAAGACTTCAACGGTGACGTGCCGCAAATTGGCTACACCACTAACACGGGGTCGAGCAGTACGCTGGACGTGAAGATCGACGCCTTAGATGACGCAAGCGTCCTCAAAGCGGACGCAGGTAGCGCGTTGGAGGACAACGTTGCCACTGGTAACGTGTTGAGCAACGACGTTGATGTGGACAACGTGTTGAGCGTTGCGACCTTCAACGTTAATGGCACCACTTACAACGCAGGCCAGACCGCGACTATCGCAGGTGTTGGCTCTATCACCATCGCTGCAGACGGTGCCTACGCCTTTACGCCGGTCAAAGATTTCAACGGTGACGTGCCGCAAATCGGTTACACCACCAACACCGGTTCCAGCAGCACGCTGGATGTGAAGATCGACGCTGTAGATGACGCGAGCGTCCTCAAAGCAGACACCGGTAGTGCGCTGGAAGACAACGTTGCCACCGGCAACGTGCTAAGCAACGATGTCGACGTAGACAACACACTGACCGTCGCCACCTTCAATGTGGGCGGTACTACATATACCGCAGGTCAAACCGCTGTTATCGCGGGCGTCGGCTCAATCACCATCGGTACTGACGGCGCCTACGCCTTCACCCCCGTCAAAGACTTCAACGGCGACGTACCGCAAATCGGCTACACGACCAACACAGGTTCGAGCAGCACGCTGGACGTGAAGATCGACGCGGTTGATGACGCAAGCGTCCTCAAAGCGGACACCGGCAGCGCCTTGGAAGACAGCGTTGCCACCGGCAACGTGTTGAGCAACGACGTCGATGTCGACAACGTACTGACTGTTGCCACGTTCAACGTCGGTGGCACCAGTTACGCCGCCGGCCAGACCGCAACCATCGCAGGTGTTGGAGCTATCACCATCGGTGCTGACGGCGCGTACAGCTTCACCCCGGTCAAAGATTTCAACGGTGACGTGCCGCAAATTGGCTACACCACCAACACAGGTTCCAGCAGCACGCTGGACGTGAAGATCGACGCGGTTGATGACGCAAGCGTCCTCAAAGCGGACACCGGTAGCGCATTGGAAGACAACGTCGCCACTGGTAACGTGTTGAGCAACGACGTTGATGTGGACAACGTGTTGAGCGTTGCGACTTTCAACGTAGGTGGCACCACTTACAACGCCGGCCAAACGGCCGTGATTGCGGGCGTTGGTTCTATTACCATCGGCGCCGACGGCGCCTATGCCTTTACGCCAGTCAAAGACTTCAACGGTGATGTACCGCAAATCGGATATACCACCAACACGGGTTCCAGCAGTACGCTGGACGTGAAAATCGACGCGGTCGATGACGCAAGCGTGTTGAAGGCCGATACCGGCAGCGCCCTGGAAGACAACGTTGCTACCGGCAACGTGCTTAGCAACGACGTTGACGTCGATAACGTGTTGAGCGTTGCGACCTTCAACGTCGACGGCACTACGTATACCGCAGGTCAAACCGCGATTATCGCGGGCGTTGGTTCTATTACCATCGGCGCCGACGGCGCCTATGCCTTTACGCCAGTCAAAGACTTCAACGGTGATGTACCGCAAATCGGATACACCACCAACACCGGCTCCAGCAGCACCCTGGACGTGAAGATCGACGCTGTAGATGACGCGAGCGTCCTCAAAGCGGACACCGGCAGCGCCTTGGAAGACAACGTTGCCACCGGCAACGTGTTGAGCAACGACGTCGATGTCGACAACGTGTTGAGCGTTGCAACCTTCAACGTTAATGGCACCACTTACAACGCAGGCCAGATCGCGACCATTGCTGGTGTTGGCTCAATCACCATCGGTGCCGACGGCGCCTATGCCTTCACACCGGTCAAAGACTTCAACGGTGACGTGCCTCAAATCGGCTACACCACCAATACGGGTTCCAGCAGCACTCTGGATGTGAAGATCGACGCAGTTGATGACGCGAGCGTTCTCAAAGCGGACACCGGCAGCGCCTTGGAAGACAACGTTGCCACCGGCAACGTCCTTTCGAATGACATCGATGTCGACAACGTACTGACTGTTGCCACGTTCAACGTCGGTGGCACTGGTTACGCCGCCGGCCAGGCGGCCGTGATCGCGGGCGTGGGCAGCATCACCATCGGAGCTGACGGCGCGTACGCCTTCACCCCCGTTAAAGACTTCAACGGCGACGTGCCGCAAATCGGCTACACGACCAACACAGGTTCGAGCAGCACGCTGGATGTGAAGATCGACGCGGTTGATGACGCGAGCGTCCTCAAAGCGGACACCGGCAGCGCTCTGGAAGATAACGTTGCCACTGGTAACGTCCTCTCGAATGACATCGATGTCGACAACGTACTGACTGTTGCCACGTTCAACGTCGGTGGCACTAGTTACGCCGCCGGCCAGACGGCAATCATCGCAGGCGTTGGCTCGATCACCATCGCTGCAGACGGTGCCTACGCCTTCACACCGGTCAAAGACTTCAACGGCGACGTGCCGCAAATCGGTTACACCACCAACACCGGTTCCAGCAGCACGCTGGATGTGAAGATCGACGCTGTAGATGACGCGAGCGTCCTCAAAGCGGACACCGGCAGCGCCCTGGAAGATAACGTTGCCACCGGCAACGTCCTTTCGAATGACGTCGACGTAGACAACACACTGACTGTTGCTACCTTCAGCGTGGGTGGCACTACCTATAACGCTGGCCAGACTGCAACCATTGCAGGCGTGGGTGCTGTCACCATCGGCGCTGACGGCGCGTACGCCTTTACCCCCGTTAAAGACTTCAACGGCGACGTGCCGCAAATTGGCTACACGACCAACACCGGTTCGAGCAGCACGCTGGACGTAAAAATCGACGCAGTTGATGACGCGAGCGTCCTCAAGGCTGACACCGGCAGCGCCTTGGAAGATCACGTTGCCACTGGCAACGTGCTGAGCAACGACGTCGATGTGGACAACGTGTTGAACGTCGCGACTTTCAGCGTCAGCGGCACCAGCTACAACGCTGGCCAGACCGCCGTGATCGCAGGTGTGGGTAGCATCACTATCGGTGTTGACGGCGCGTATGCCTTCACCCCCGTCAAAGACTTCAACGGTGACGTGCCGCAAATCGGCTACACCACCAACACCGGTTCGAGCAGCACGCTGGACGTAAAAATCGACGCAGTTGATGACGCAAGCGTCCTCAAAGCGGACACCGGCAGCGCCTTGGAAGATCACGTTGCCACTGGCAACGTGCTGAGCAACGACGTCGATGTGGACAACGTCTTGAGCGTTGCGACCTTCAGCGTCAACGGCACCAGTTACAACGCCGGCCAGACCGCTGTTATCGCGGGCGTTGGCTCAATCACCATCGGTGCCGACGGTGCCTATGCCTTCACCCCGGTCAAAGACTTCAACGGCGACGTGCCGCAGATCGGCTACACCACCAACACCGGCTCCAGCAGCACGCTGGACGTGAAGATCGACGCGGTTGATGACGCAAGCGTCCTCAAGGCAGATACCGGCAGTGCCTTGGAAGATAACGTTGCCACCGGCAACGTCCTTTCGAATGACGTCGACGTAGACAACACACTGACTGTTGCTACCTTCAGCGTGGGTGGCACTACCTATAACGCTGGCCAGACTGCAACTATCGCAGGCGTGGGCGCTATCACCATCGGTGCTGACGGCGCGTACAGCTTCACCCCGGTCAAAGACTTCAACGGTGACGTGCCTCAAATTGGCTACACAACCAACACCGGTTCGAGCAGCACGCTGGACGTGAAGATCGACGCTGTTGATGATGCGAGTGTGTTGAAAGCCGACACCGGCAGCGCGCTTGAAGACAACGTTGCCACTGGCAATGTGCTGAGCAACGACGTTGACGTCGACAACGTGTTGAGCGTCGCGACCTTCAACGTAGGTGGCACCAGTTACGCCGCCGGCCAGACGGCGGTGATTGCAGGCGTCGGCAGCATTACTATCGCTGCCGACGGCGCCTATGCCTTTACGCCAGTCAAAGATTTCAACGGTGACGTGCCGCAAATCGGCTACACCACCAACACGGGTTCGAGCAGCACTCTGGACGTGAAGATCGACGCGGTTGATGACGCGAGCGTGTTGAAAGCCGATACCGGCAGCGCCCTCGAAGACAACGTTGCTACCGGCAACGTGCTGAGCAACGATGTCGATGTGGATAACGTGTTGAGCGTTGCGACCTTCAACGTCGGCGGCACCACGTATACCGCAGGTCAAACCGCGACCATCGCGGGCGTTGGTTCAATCACCATCGGTACCGACGGCACCTACGCCTTTACGCCGGTTAAAGACTTCAACGGCGACGTGCCGCAAATCGGTTACACCACCAACACCGGTTCCAGCAGCACGCTGGATGTGAAGATCGACGCTGTAGATGACGCGAGCGTCCTCAAAGCGGACACCGGCAGCGCCCTGGAAGATAACGTTGCCACCGGCAACGTCCTTTCGAATGACGTCGACGTAGACAACACACTGACTGTTGCTACCTTCAGCGTGGGTGGCACTACCTATAACGCTGGCCAGACTGCAACTATCGCAGGCGTGGGCGCTATCACCATCGGTGCTGACGGCGCGTACAGCTTCACCCCGGTCAAAGACTTCAACGGTGACGTTCCTCAAATCGGCTACACAACCAACACCGGTTCGAGCAGCACGCTGGACGTGAAGATCGACGCTGTTGATGATGCGAGTGTGTTGAAAGCCGACACCGGCAGCGCGCTTGAAGACAACGTTGCCACTGGCAATGTGCTGAGCAACGACGTTGACGTCGACAACGTGTTGAGCGTCGCGACCTTCAACGTAGGTGGCACCAGTTACGCCGCCGGCCAGACGGCGGTGATTGCAGGCGTCGGCAGCATTACTATCGCTGCCGACGGCGCCTATGCCTTTACGCCAGTCAAAGATTTCAACGGTGACGTGCCGCAAATCGGCTACACCACCAACACGGGTTCGAGCAGCACTCTGGACGTGAAGATCGACGCGGTTGATGACGCGAGCGTGTTGAAAGCCGATACCGGCAGCGCCCTCGAAGACAACGTTGCTACCGGCAACGTGCTGAGCAACGATGTCGATGTGGATAACGTGTTGAGCGTTGCGACCTTCAACGTCGGCGGCACCACGTATACCGCAGGTCAAACCGCGACCATCGCGGGCGTTGGTTCAATCACCATCGGTACCGACGGCACCTACGCCTTTACGCCGGTTAAAGACTTCAACGGCGACGTGCCGCAAATCGGTTACACCACCAACACCGGTTCCAGCAGCACGCTGGATGTGAAGATCGACGCTGTAGATGACGCGAGCGTCCTCAAAGCGGACACCGGCAGCGCCCTGGAAGATAACGTTGCCACCGGCAACGTCCTTTCGAATGACGTCGACGTAGACAACACACTGACTGTTGCTACCTTCAGCGTGGGTGGCACTACCTATAACGCTGGCCAGACTGCAACTATCGCAGGCGTGGGCGCTATCACCATCGGTGCTGACGGCGCGTACAGCTTCACCCCGGTCAAAGACTTCAACGGTGACGTGCCTCAAATTGGCTACACAACCAACACCGGTTCGAGCAGCACGCTGGACGTGAAGATCGACGCTGTTGATGATGCGAGTGTGTTGAAAGCCGACACCGGCAGCGCGCTTGAAGACAACGTTGCCACTGGCAATGTGCTGAGCAACGACGTTGACGTCGACAACGTGTTGAGCGTCGCGACCTTCAACGTAGGTGGCACCAGTTACGCCGCCGGCCAGACGGCGGTGATTGCAGGCGTCGGCAGCATTACTATCGCTGCCGACGGCGCCTATGCCTTTACGCCAGTCAAAGATTTCAACGGTGACGTGCCGCAAATCGGCTACACGACCAACACCGGTTCCAGCAGCACGCTGGATGTGAAGATCGACGCGGTTGATGACGCAAGCGTCCTCAAAGCTGATACCGGCAGTGCGCTGGAAGACAACGTCGCTACCGGCAACGTGCTGAGCAACGATGTCGATGTGGATAACGTGTTGAGCGTTGCGACCTTCAGCGTCAACGGCACCAGCTACAACGCCGGCCAGACCGCAATCATCGCAGGCGTGGGCGCTATCACCATCGGTGCTGACGGCGCGTACAGCTTCACCCCGGTCAAAGACTTCAACGGCGACGTGCCGCAAATCGGTTACACCACCAACACCGGTTCCAGCAGCACGCTTGATGTGAAGATCGACGCTGTAGATGACGCGAGCGTCCTCAAAGCCGACACCGGCAGCGCCTTGGAAGACAACGTTGCCACCGGCAACGTCCTTTCGAATGACATCGATGTCGACAACGTACTGACTGTTGCCACGTTCAACGTCGGTGGCACTAGTTACGCCGCCGGCCAGACGGCCGTGATCGCGGGCGTGGGCAGCATCACCATCGGCGCTGACGGCGCGTACGCCTTTACCCCCGTTAAAGACTTCAACGGCGACGTGCCGCAAATTGGCTACACGACCAACACCGGTTCGAGCAGCACGCTGGACGTAAAAATCGACGCAGTTGATGACGCGAGCGTCCTCAAGGCTGACACCGGCAGCGCCTTGGAAGATCACGTTGCCACTGGCAACGTGCTGAGCAACGACGTCGATGTGGACAACGTGTTGAACGTCGCGACTTTCAGCGTCAGCGGCACCAGCTACAACGCTGGCCAGACCGCCGTGATCGCAGGTGTGGGTAGCATCACTATCGGTGTTGACGGCGCGTATGCCTTCACCCCCGTCAAAGACTTCAACGGCGACGTACCGCAAATCGGCTACACCACCAACACCGGTTCGAGCAGCACGCTGGATGTGAAGATCGACGCTGTTGATGACGCGAGCGTCCTCAAAGCGGACACCGGCAGCGCCTTGGAAGATCACGTTGCCACTGGCAACGTGCTGAGCAACGACGTCGATGTGGACAACGTGTTGAACGTTGCGACTTTCAGCGTCAACGGCACCAGTTACAACGCCGGCCAGACCGCTGTTATCGCGGGTGTTGGCTCAATCACCATCGGCGCCGACGGTGCCTATGCCTTCACCCCGGTCAAAGACTTCAACGGCGACGTGCCGCAAATCGGTTACACCACCAACACCGGCTCCAGCAGCACGCTGGACGTAAAAATCGACGCAGTTGATGACGCAAGCGTCCTCAAAGCGGACACCGGCAGCGCCTTGGAAGATCACGTTGCCACTGGCAACGTGCTGAGCAACGACGTCGATGTGGACAACGTCTTGAGCGTTGCGACCTTCAGCGTCAACGGCACCAGTTACAACGCCGGCCAGACCGCTGTTATCGCGGGCGTTGGCTCAATCACCATCGGTGCCGACGGTGCCTATGCCTTCACCCCGGTCAAAGACTTCAACGGTGACGTTCCTCAAATCGGCTACACCACCAACACCGGCTCCAGCAGCACGCTGAACGTGAATATCGTGGCGGTCAACGACGCACCCATTGCCACCAATGGCAACATTGCCAGCAACGAAGACACCTCGGTCGAACTGACCTGGGCGACCTTCGGCGTCAAGGATGTGGATTCGGCCAGCCCAGGGGTGGTGTTCACCAGCCTGCCTGCCGGTGCCATCGAGTACAAAGTCAACGGCGTGTGGACGCAACTGACCACCGCTGACCTGAAAACCGATACCTCGGCCGGCAAGGCGTTCAGCCAGGCCGACTTCGACAGCCACAATGTGCGCTATACCCCGGCGGCCAACGAGTCGGGCGACAACAGCTTTGGCGGCAGCGGTGTGGGCAACAAGCAAAGCGATTACACCGAGCTGAAGTTCCAGGCCACCGACGGCAGCGCTTACAGCGACACTAAAACCATCACCGTGGATATTCACCCGGTGACGGACGTGCCGGTTGTGAGCCTTGGCCAATACAGCGCGGTGCCGACCGGTTTGACCCTGCAGACCTGGACCGGCGGCACGCTGGCCAAGGACCTGGGCACCAGCGGTAACGGCGTTGCGCAGTCCAGCGATCTGATCCGGGTGATCAACGCCAAGACCACTGACAGCGCAGCCTTCACCGGTGTGGTCAGCAACGTCAGCAACACTAACGTGGTGGATGGCACGGCGACCAAAGTGTCCGGCCTGATTTACCTGGAAGCCGGCAAGAGCTACAGCTTCACCGGCACTGCCGATGACAGCCTGGCGGTAACGGTGGGCGGTCAGGTCGTGTCGACCGAGACCTGGAGCAAGGGCAGCGCGATTACTGCGACGCCTTTCACGCCGACCGAGTCGGGTTACTACACGCTCGACGTCTATCACTACAACCAGAACGGCCCGGGCAATTACGACATCAATGTGTCGATCAACAACGGCCCGTCCATGGCGCTGGGCAGCAGCGGCGTGCAGACCTACACCAGCGTGGACGCCTTGAAAGCCTCCGGCGCAGTGCTGGGCGACAGCCATGTGGTCAATGGTGAAGGCTATTACACCGGCTATGTCTACAACCATGGCCTGGAAGACGGCAGCATCAAGGTCAGCCCGATCACTACCACGTTTGTCGATAACGATGGCTCGGAATCCCACAAGGTAGAAGTCAGCGGCCTGCCGGCAGGCACCGTGATCACCGACGGCACCAACGGCCACAGTTTCACCTCGACCGGCGCGAACACGCTTTACGACGTCAGCACCTGGAACCTGAAAACCCTGACGGTCACCCCGTTCAAGGACTCGACGGCCAGTTTCGACCTGACCGTGAAAGCCACGGCCACCGAGCTGAGTACAGGCGTTGCAGAAGTCACCACCGGCAAAGTGAGCATTGTGGTCACTGCGGTCAACGACGCGCCGGTTGCCATTGCAACCACCGCGACCGGTGCCGAAGACCCAACCAGCGGCATCGCGGTCAAGCTGAGCGCTACCGACGTAGACGGCCTGGCGAACGTGAAATCCTTCAGCGTGGGCACGCCAAGCAACGGCACCTTCTACACCGACGCCGCGATGACCACCAAAGTGACCGGCCCGATTACCGCCAGCAATGGCGAGGCCACCGTCTACTTCAAGCCGGCTACCGACTTCAACGGCACGGTGAACTTCACCTACACCGCCACCGACAGCGGCAACGCTGACGGCAGCAACGTGCTGACCTCGCCAGCCGTCAACGGCACCATCACCGTGACCCCGGTCAACGATGCGCCGGTCGCCATTGCTACAACCGCAACCGGTGCCGAAGACCCAACCAGCGGCATCGCGGTCAAGCTGAGCGCGACCGACGTAGACGGCCTGGCGAACGTGAAATCCTTCAGCGTGGGCACGCCAAGCAACGGCACCTTCTACACCGACGCCGCGATGACCACCAAAGTGACCGGCCCGATTACCGCCAGCAATGGCGAGGCCACCGTCTACTTCAAGCCGGCCACCGACTTCAACGGCACGGTGAACTTCACGTATACCGCGACCGACAGCGGCAACGCTGACGGCAGCAACGTGCTGACCTCGCCAGCCGTCAACGGCACCATCACCGTGACTCCGGTCAACGATGCGCCGGTCGCCATTGCTACAACCGCAACCGGTGCCGAAGACAACGGCATCGCGGTCAAGCTGAGCGCGACCGACGTAGACGGCCTGGCGAACGTGAAATCCTTCAGCGTGGGCACGCCAAGCAACGGCACGTTCTACACCGACGCGGCCATGACCACCAAGGTGACCGGCCCGATTACCGCCAGCAATGGCGAGGCCACCGTCTACTTCAAGCCGGCTACCGACTTCAACGGCACGGTGAACTTCACCTACACCGCGACCGACAGTGGGAACGCTGACGGCAGCAATGTGCTGACCTCGCCGGCTGTCAACGGCACCATCACCGTGACTCCGGTCAACGACGCGCCGGTTGCCATTGCAACCACCGCGACCGGTGCCGAAGACCCAACCAGCGGCATCGCCGTCAAGTTGAGTGCTACCGACGTAGACGGCCTGGCGAACGTGAAATCCTTTAGCGTGGGCACGCCAAGCAACGGCACCTTCTACACCGATGCCGCGATGACCACCAAAGTGACCGGTCCGATCACCGCCAGCAATGGCGAGGCGACCGTTTACTTCAAGCCGGCCACCGACTTCAACGGCACGGTGAACTTCACCTACACCGCGACCGACAGTGGGAACGCTGACGGCAGCAATGTGCTGACCTCGCCAGCCGTCAACGGCACCATCACCGTGACTCCGGTCAACGATGCGCCGGTCGCCATTGCAACCACCGCGACCGGTGCCGAAGACCCAACCAGCGGCATCGCCGTCAAGTTGAGTGCTACCGACGTAGACGGCCTGGCGAACGTGAAATCCTTTAGCGTGGGCACGCCAAGCAACGGCACGTTCTACACCGACGCGGCCATGACCACCAAGGTGACCGGCCCGATCACCGCCAGCAATGGCGAGGCGACTGTTTACTTCAAGCCAGCCACCGACTTCAACGGCACGGTGAACTTCACCTACACCGCCACCGACAGCGGCAACGCTGACGGCAGTAACGTGCTGACCTCGCCAGCCGTCAACGGCACCATCACCATTACGCCGGTCAACGACGCGCCCACGGCTACCAACGGCAACATCGCCAGCAACGAAGACACCTCGGTCGAACTGACCTGGGCCACCTTTGGCGTCAACGATGTGGACTCCGCCAACCCGAAAGTGGTGTTCACCAGCCTGCCTGCCGGCGCCATCGAGTACAAAGTCAACGGCGTGTGGACGCAACTGACCACCGCTGACCTGAAAACCGATACCTCGGCCGGCAAGGCGTTCAGCCAGGCTGACTTCGACAGCCACAACGTGCGCTACACCCCGGCGGCCAACGAGTCGGGCGATAACAGCTTCGGCGGCACCGGTGTGGGCAACAAGCAAAGCGACTACACCCAGCTGAAGTTCCAGGCCTACGACGGCAGCGCCTACAGCGACACCAAAATCATCACCGTGGATATTCACCCGGTGACGGACGTGCCGGTGGTAGGTGTCAGCCAATACGGCGCGGTGCCAACCGGTTTGACCCTGCAGACCTGGACCGGCGGCACGCTGGCCAAGGACCTGGGCAACAGCGGCAACGGCGTTGCGCTGTCCAGCGACCTGATCCGCGTGATCGACGCCAAGACCGCTGCCAGCGCGATCTCCACAGGTGTGGTCAGCAGCGTCAGCAACAGTAATGTGGCGGAGGGGACGGCAACCAAAGTCTCCGGCCTGATCTACCTGGAAGCCGGCAAGAGCTACAGCTTCACCGGCACTGCCGATGACAGCCTGGCAATCACCGTGGGCGGCAAGCTGGTGGCCAGCGAGACCTGGAGTGAACAGGGCGGCACGATTACCGGCACGGCGTACACGCCGACCGAGTCGGGTTACTACACCCTCGACATCTACCACTACAACCAGGCCGCCGCAGGCAACTACGACATCAATGTGTCGATCAACAACGGCCCGTCGATGTCGCTGGGTAACAGCGGCGTGCAGACCTACACCGGCGTGGACGCCTTGAAGGCCGCAGGTGCGGTGCTGGGCGACAGTCATGTGGTCAATGGCGAAGGCTACTACACCGGCTACGTCTACAACCGTGGGCTGGAAGACACCACCATCAAGGTCGCGCCGATCACCACCACGTTCGTCGACAACGACGGCTCGGAATCCCACAAGGTGGAAATCAGCGGCTTGCCGGCCGGCACCGTGATCACCGACGGCACCAGCGGTCACAGCTTCACCTCGACTGGCGCTACCGCGTTCTACGATGTGAGCACTTGGAACCTGAAAACCCTGACGGTCACCCCGTTCAAGGACTCGACGGCCAGCTTCGACCTGACCGTGAAAGCCACGGCCACCGAACTGAGTACCGGCGTTGCGCAAGTCACCACCGGCAAAGTGAGCATCGTGGTCACTGCGGTCAACGACGCCCCGACCCTGGACCTGAGCACGGCCGACGGCGCGGTCGCCACCGGCTTCGCCGCCACCTACAACGAACGCAGCACCAGCGGCGTGGCGATTACCGGCAGCGTGGCCATCGGCGACGTCGACAGCAGCCAGATGCAGAGCGCGAGCATCACCCTCAAAAACGCCAGTGCCGGGGATCAACTGACCTCCAGCCTGGTGACGGTGGGCGGCACCTACAAAGGCATTACCCTGACCAGCGTCGGCACTGACGTCAGCGGCAAGATCATGCTGAGCCTGTCGGGTGCGGCGGATGCGGCGACCTACAAGGCGCTGCTGGAATCGTTCCAATATTCCAGCACCAGCAAGTACCCGGCTACCGGCGACCGCACCATCGAGGTCTCGGTGATGGACAACGAAGGCGGCAACAGCCTGAGTTCCAGCATCGCCACCAGCACCATCACGGTAACGCCGCAGGCCTACCTGGTGACTGAAGGCACTGGCGTGGCCGATGTCATCAACTTGAGCAGCTCGTCGGTCAACAACGTGGTGGTCGGCGACAAGGCCGGCGTGGTCACCCAGGGCAGCAACTACAACATTGCCTTCCTGGTCGACACCTCGGGCAGCATCGGCACCAGTGCGATGGACTCGATCAAGAGCCAGCTGAACAGCGTGTTCAATACATTGATTGCCAATGCCGGCAATAAAGACTCGGGCGTGGTGAAAGTGCTGCTGGTCGATTTCGACACGCGTATCGAATCTCAGGTCTCGGTCAATCTGGCCGACAAGGACGCTGCCAAGGCGGCCTTGCAGGCGGTCTTGACCCAGATGACTTCCAACTCCAGCGACATGACCAACTATCAGGATGCGTTCGACGCGGCCACCAACTGGTTCAAGAGCAGCGACGCCACCAGTAACAAGGGCGCGACCAACCTCACGTACTTCATTACCGACGGTTCGCCGAACGTATTTACCGAGGTGCACGGCAACCCTTACCTGGGCACGACCAGCACGTTCTGGGGCTCGAACGTTTACTTCGACAGCGTGGTCAACAGCTCCAACTACGTGTTGGGCCAGGGCAGCGCGGTCTACACCACCATCAACGGCTGGTCGCGGATGATTGTCGACGGCGATGGCAAGGTGTACTCCTACAACGGCTGGGGCCAGGCGATCTATGAAGGCACCGTGGTCGCCAACGCCAAGGGCGGCTTTGACGTGGCGGCGGTCTATCAGGACTCCGACACCGCCCTGGCCAGCGCCAAGGCGGCCTACGCCAACCTGGTCAACGCGGTGGACAGCAAGGTCACGGTCGAGGCCATCGGCCTGGGGTCGAGCATCGATACCACGGTGCTCAAGCAGTTCGACACCGACAAGGTGGTTGCCACCATCGACACGGCGAAGCTGGCCGATGCCATCACCGGCCACACCGCCGATGCGGGCGCCGACAACCTCACCGGCGGTTCGGCCAACGACATTCTGTTCGGCGACCTGATCACCTACAAAGGCCAGGAAGGCAGCGCTGCGCTCAAGTCCTTCGCCGCCGAGAAACTGGCCACCACCGTCGACCACATCGACGACCGCACCTTGCACCAGTACATCACCGAGCACGTGCAGGACATCGGCGCACTGGCCAACGCGTCGAACATCTACGGCACCAAGGATGGCAACGACACGCTGATCGGCAATGCCGGCAACGACATTCTGTTCGGCCAGGGCGGCAACGACAGCCTCTCCGGCGGCGCCGGCAACGACATCCTGGTGGGCGGCAAGGGCGATGATGTGCTCAGCGGCGGTGCGGGTGCCGATACCTTTGTGTGGCTCAAAGGCGACACCAACACCAGCGGCGGCTTCGATCGCATCACCGACTTCAAGCACGGCGAAGGCGACAAGCTGGACCTGTCCGACTTGCTGCAAGGCAATAACGACAACAACCTGTCCAACTACCTGAAGCTGACCACCGATGCGTCGGGCACCTCGACGCTGAGCGTCAGCAGCGCGGGCACGTTCACCGCCTCGGGCGGCGGCACGGCCGATGTCACGATCAAGGTCGACGGCGCCAGTTGGGGCAGTGGCAGCGCCGCGATCAATAACCTGATCGCCGGTGGCGACCTGACCGTCAAGCATCACGACTGATCACCCAGGCGGCACCCATCCATAAGGATTGGCGCCGCCGGGCATCAGCTTCGGGAAAATCTGTGTAATCTCTGTGGACGCCGTGCGCGATGCCTGCAGGGATTTTTTATTGGGAGAACGCTGATGTTCTACGTGCAACGCGATCAATACAACGCGCTGGTTCGCGTCGAGGCACAGGCTTTTAGCGAGGCCACCGAGACACTGCCGGCCGACCACCATGAGATCCAGGCGTGGTTTGCCGGTGATGCGGTGGACAACAGCCTCAAGCAGCTCAAGCAAAGTGACCTTGAGATGATTCGAGTGCTGGATGACTTGATTCAGGTGCTGATCACCAAGAACGTGATGAGCATCACCGATCTGCCGCCGGCGGCGCAGGTCAAGTTTCTTGAGCGCACCCAGGCGCGGGCCGCGCTGGGCGGCTTGAGTGAGCTGATCAACGACGATGAAACCGGCTTGATCTGACCCCGGCCACCTCCTTTACGGCGTGACCGTCAAGGAGGTTCCAGGTGTCAGCGCTTCACTTCCAGGGCGCGGGTTCACCGACCAGTCGGCCTTGCACCCCTTCGATGCCCATCTCGCGGATCACCCGCAACTCACCTTCGGTTTCCACGCGCTCGGCAATCAACGGCAGGTCGATGCTGTGGGCGGCGCGCTGGATGGCTTCGATGAAAAAGCGCTTGTGGCTTTCGTGGTCAATGGCGCGGATGTAGCTGCCGTCGATTTTCAGGTAGGCCAGCCCCAGGTTCGCCAGGTTGCCGATCATGCTGAAGCGCCCGCCGAAACGCTGCAGGCCGAGGCTGAAGCCCAGGTTGCGCATGCGCCGGGTCAGGCGCTCCAGTTCGGTCTGTTCGGGCACTTGCTCCTCGCCGATCTCCAGCGTCAGCTGTGCGCCCAGCGTTGGGTGCTGGGCCAGTCGTTCGAATACCCGCTCCAGGGCTTGAGGGTCCTGCAGGGTCGCGGCCGACAGGTTCAAGGCCGCTGAGACGGGGTGCTGGCTCAGGTGTTTGATCACCAGGTCCAGCATCAGGTGGTCGAGCCGCGCGGTCCAGCCGAAGCGTTCCAGCCAGGGCAGGAAGTGGCCAGCCGCGATGGTCTGGTTCTGGTTGTCGAGCAGGCGCGACAGCACCTTGTAATGCAGCACCTGCCGGGTGTCGCCGCTGCTGACCACCGGCTGGAAAAACAACTGGAAGCGGCCTTGCTTCAGCGCGTCATCGAGCAAGGTGTGCCAGCTGTGCGGGTCATCGCTGACGGTGCCGGTGACCTGATGTTCCAGGCACACCCAGCTCTGGCCGCCGCTGGCTTCGGCCTGGGTCAGCGCCTGGTCGGCCAGCATCAGCAGGTCGGCGGAGGCGTCGCCCGGGTTGTACGGCGCCAGGCCGATGAAGGCCACGGTCGGCATGTCGGTGGCGCCGGTTTCGTGCAGGCTTTGCAGGGTCGCCTCCAGCGCCTGGGCCAACTGCAGGGCTTCGTCGCGCACCAGCCCCGGGGCTAGCACTGCGAATTCGCCGCCACGGCTGCGGGTGATGAGGTTGTGGGTTTCCGGGTACTTGGCGCAGGTGCGCACCAGTTGCTGGCTGACCGCCTGCAGCAACTGGTCGGTACGTTGCCCGCCCAGGCGCTGGTTGAGGCCGCTCAGGTCGTTGACGCGCAGCATCAGCAGGTAGCCGGAGCTGGATTCCTCCAGGTTGCTGACCCGCGATTGCAGCTGCATCTCGAAATAGCGACGGTTGGCAAGGCCGGTGAGGCTGTCCTGGTAGGACTCCACGCGCAGCTTCTCGCTGCGCTCGGTCTGCTCATGGAACAGGGCCTTGAGCTTCTCCACCATCTGGTTCATCGCCTGCACGACGCGGCGCAGCTCCGGGGTGCGCGGCAGGTCGGGCAGGCTCAGGAATTCACGACGGGCAATCGCATGGGACTGCTCGACCATGTAGTCCAGCGGCTTCAACTGCCGGCGCAGCAGCAGGGCGCCGAGCACCGCGCTCACCGCCCCGCACACCAGCAACCATCCGAGGCTGCCCAGGGCGCTCTGCCAGAGTTTGGCCAGGGCAAACATCGGGTGGCTGACCACCTCGACCCGTGCTGCCTGCTGCCAGCCGCGGCTGACGATGGCATCACCGCCGGCCGGTTCCAGGCCGATCATCTTCACGAACCACGCCGGTACGTTGCTGGCATCCGGCTCGGCGGCGCGCTCCACCAGTACCTGGTTATTGCTCAGGTCCACCACGCGGATGCTGGCGTAGTAGCCGCTGTCGAAGATCGAGCTGACCATCAGCTCGGTCATCGCCGGGTCATCGATGTTCGGGGTCAGCGACAGGGCCAGCGCGGTGGCCGCGTCCTGAGCGTGGGAGCGCAGCTGGTTGACGTACTGGGTACGCGAGCTCTCCAGGCTGACCATGAAGCTACCGCTGAACGCGACTATCAGGAACACGCAGATAGCGATCAGCAATTGTTTGAACAGTGACATCGTAGCTCCTGTTAATTGTCCGAACTGGCCGGAAACCCTTCAGCGGTCATTTTTTTCAACACATCCTGCCAGCGTGACAGGCGTTTGGTGTCACCGACTTTCTTGTTGCCCGCCGCGCCGGTCAGCCACAGGCCTTCGCCGTTGAAGGCATACACGGGGAGCAAATCCTGGCGTTGGCTGGCAGGCAGAATCGCGTCCATCAGGCTGTCGAGCACCAGGGGCATGGCCTCGGGGCTCGCATAATACGTCAGCACCATGTGCGCACGGTTCTGACGCAGCGCCTTGACGTAGGTAATGCGCAGTTTCTCGGCCGGCACGCCGAGGTGGCGCAGGCTGAAGTACTTGGCGATGGCGTAGTCTTCACAGTCGCCCGCGCCTTTCCACAGCGACTGAATGGGGGTGGCCCAGTAATCGACCTCGTGCCACAGGTCGATGTCTTCCTCGTAGTGCAACTGCCGATTGAAGAAGAGGTTGACCACCTTGAGCTGCTCGGCCTCGCTTACCTGTTTCTGGGTGGACAGCAACTGTTGCCACGCATCGATGCGCTGGCGCCCGGCGCCAAGTGGACCGTACAGCGTTTCGGCGCGTCGGCTGATCTGGCTGAAATCCCAATCGGCCAGCAAATCGCCCAGCAGCCCGCCCGCCAACAGCAGCGTGACGGCGAAGCCGTAGAGGACCCGAGGGAGTTTGAAGCGTAACGCCACTGCGATTACCCAGGCATGCAGCATGGAAGGTGCGGCAATGGTGAGGCGATACCCTGCAAAAGACAATGGCACAGTGGAATCACTTTTGATGAATTACAGAAAGTGTTCGTCATTTAATTGGCTATTTTCCACTCGTCCGAAAGACTGCTGGCGATTTGATCAAAATAATGACACTTGCGCGTCGCTGTCGGAGAATGAGCCATCAAAATGCCTACAAGAAGACCTGCGGTGAAGCCAGTATCTTGCCGACCTTTCACGTCTTTACACGGCGCTGTTAAGGAGTTCCGGCCATGAGCCGCACCGATTATCTATTTGCCCTGTTCGGCAAGAGCGTTTCCCGCGACCCTGAGGGAAGAAACGCTCGGCTGCACTTCTTCGGCACCGTGCCGTTTGACGATGGCACGCGGGTGAACCAGAGAGACGGCTCGCATTACCGTAGTCATCCTCAGGAGCGATTCCAGCCGGGCGAGCAGCAGGTTGCCCGCCCAACGGTGGTGGCGGTGGTGTCGATCAACGGCGGCGTGGGGCGCAGCACCCTGGTCACGGCGTTGAGCAGCGGCCTGCAACGACTCGGCGAGTCGGTGATGGCCCTGGATCTGGACCCGCAGAACGCGCTGCGCCACCACTTCGGCGTAGAGGCCGAGCAACCTGGCCTGGGCCGTGCCAGCCTGCTTAATGCGCCGTGGACGAGCGTCGTGCAATCCGGGTTTGCCGGGTGCCAGGTCATCCCGTTTGGCGACACCGACAGCCATCAGAAGGAAAGCCTGCAGCGCTGGCTTACGCGTGAGCCCAAGTGGCTGGCGCAGCGCTTGTCGGCACTGGCGCTGGATGAGCGCGGCCTGGTGATCATCGATACCCCGGCAGGCAATAACGTCTATTTGCAGCAGGCATTGAGCGTGGCCGATATCGTGCTGGTGGTCACGCAGCCCAATGCCGCCTGCCTCGGCACACTGGATCAAGTGGATGCATTGCTGGCGCCGTGCCTTGAGCGTGCGCCGCGTTGCCACATTGTGATCAATCAAATGGATGATAAGTCGGCGTTCAGCCTGGAGATGTTCGAGGCTTTCAAGCAACGTCTGGGTGACAGATCCGTTCATGTGATCCACCACGATTCATCCATCAGCGAAGCCTTGGCGTTCGCCTCCGACCCGCTGGATAACATACGCGTGAGCCTGGCTGGCGACGATATCAACGGCCTGTGCCGGCTGTTGATTGCCCGTAAAAAACGTCCATAAGTCGCGGTTTATACGCGTAACGCCAGATGCTTATGCACAATCGTTCGGTGCCACCTGTCACAAAACAGCCATGGTGCGGCGTTGTTCGCGTTACGTTGCAACTGCCTGTTTTGCGTGCGTTTTATTATGTGAACAAAAAATGACCAGCACCGCTTGCGTGCTGTAGCGTAGGTGGCTACAGCCTCTGTAAAGATTTCATCAACAGAGTTATCCACAGGGCGTGCGGGTAAATGCTGCCCCTTAATCGCGCTCGGCCAGCAGCATCAGGTTACGCGGCGTCAGCGAGGGTTCGCAGAAGGTGCCCAGTTCAACGGCGTAGCCTTGTTCCTGCAAAAACAGCGCGCGATCCAGCACTAGCCATACTTCCAATGGCCGGCGAAACAGCCCACGCAGCAACTCGAGGTTCCTGACTTCGGCCAGACGACGCCAGCCGTACGCCTCCAGCGTTTCCCACGGTTGCTCTCCTGTGGATAAACCCTTGAGGCGTGCCAGCTCCTTGCAGTAGTCGGCGTAGGGTTTGTCCAGCCAACTGGCAGGCAACGAGGGAGTGGCGAGGTAGTCGTCGACGCCGCGCAGTTGCCGTTGCAGAGGGTCGAAGCCCAGGCGCCAGGCCATGGAGCGGTCGAGCCGCTGGCGCACGCGCTTGCCGGCGGTCACGGTCTCGGTGAGGGGCAAGCTGAGATCCTCCACCGAAAGGTGCAGTGCCGAGGCTCGAGCTGCGCCCGAGAGTGGCTGATAGCGATCGGCATTGATGCGGTTATAGCAGCAGGGCGACAACGCCAATTGCCTGCAGCCAGCGGCGCTGGCCACTTGCAGCAGACGCACATGCAGATCACCGCAGGCGTGCAGGGCGACGGGCGTGTGCTCGGGGCCGATTGCCACGTCTGCCATCACGTCCTGCAGACGATGGGTGGCGGGCAGCCGATGGTGATCGCTCAGGGCTTGCCCGGCCGCGATCAGGTTCGGGTCGTATTCGAGGCACGTCAACATTTGCCCGGTGTGCAGCAGGCGGCGGCCAAGGTGACCTTTGCCCGCGCACCAGTCCAGCCAATGCCTGGGCGTGTCGGCAAAGTGCAGGGCTGCGCCGAAGGCTTCGATCTGTTGCCATTTGCGGCCCGGTACGTCGACGTTCAGACGAGGTCGGGCAGGTGCCAGGGTGTGGGCTGGTAATTTATCCACAGCGCTCAGTTGCAATGCTTGTCGCGCGAGCTGTGGAAACGGCGCCGGTGCGGGTAAATCGTGGGGTTGGTTGTGGCTGTCTTGCGCCTCGCCCAGGGTGCGTTGGCGCAGCCAGGCGGCGAGTTGCGGGTGCTCGGTTTCCCAAGGCAAATGGCGATGAACAAAGGGCCGTGGTCGCCACAGCCCCTGGTGCTCGATCAGGAACGCATCCAGCGCGTGGAAGCGCGCCTCAACGTCCCTGGCAGGCATCGACGCGTAGCCAGCGTTCCAGCAGTTTGAAGCCGCGTACCAGGATGTAGGCCATCAGCAGGTAGAACAGCCCGGCAGCGAAGAAGATCTCCACCGGCAAATAGGTGCGCGCGATGATGGTACGGGCCATGCCGGTCAGTTCCAGCAGGGTCACCGTGCTGGCCAGGGCGCTGGCCTTGAGCATCAGGATCACCTCGTTGCTGTATGCCGGCAGGCCGATGCGTGAGGCGCGCGGCAGGATGATATAGAACAGCGTCTTTGGCCTGGACATGCCCAGGGCACGCGCCGCTTCGATCTCGCCGGGCGGGATCGCCTGGATCGCGCCGCGCAGGATCTCGGCGATATAGGCAGCGGTGTGCAGGGTCATGGTGGCGGTGGCGCACCAGAACGGATCGCGCAGGTACGGCCACATGAAGCTGTGGCGCACTGAGTCGAACTGCGCCAGGCCGTAGTACACCAGAAACAACTGCACCAGCAGCGGCGTGCCACGGAAGAAAAAGATGTAGCCGTAGGGCAGGGCACGCACGTACCACAGGCGCGATGAGCGGGCGATACCGAGCGGGATCGCCAGCAGCAGGCCGGCGATGACCGCAATGGCCACCAGCTCCAGGGTCAGGGTGGCGCCCTGTGCCAGTTTGGGCAGCCACTTGATGATCACCGCCCAGTTCAGGCCCAGGTCGAAATGCGCCAGCCAGCTGTAGTCGCCGCTCATTGGGTGCTCCTTGCAAAGCCGCGGGCGGCGCGTTTTTCCAGGAAGTACATGCCGCTCATGGCCAGCACCGTGAGGCCCAGGTACATGAGTGCCGCGACCATGAAGAAGGTGAACGGTTGCTTGGTGACGGTCACGCCGATCTGCGCGTGGCGCATGATTTCTTCAAGGCCGATCACCGACACCAGCGCAGTGTCCTTCATCAGGATCATGAACAGGTTGCCCAGGCCCGGCAGGGCGATGCGCCACATCTGCGGCATGATCAATCGGGTAAAAATCCGCAACCGGGACAGCCCCAACGCCACACCGGCTTCGCGGTGGCCCTTGGGAATAGCGAGTATCGCGCCACGGAACACTTCCGTGGCGTAGGCGCCAAAGCACAGGCCCAGGGCGATGACGCCAGCGGCGAACGCGCTGAGTGACAGATCGGGGATACCGAAGGTCTCGCCCAGGCTACGCATCAGGTTGACCGTGCCGAAATAAATCAGCAGCACCCACAGCAGTTCGGGAATCCCGCGAACGAGGGTCGAGTAGGCCCCGCCCAGCCATTGCAACGGCTTGTAGGGGGACGTCTTGCCCAGGGCGCCGGCAAGGCCCAGCAGCAGCCCCAGACACAGGGCGGTGAGCGCCAGTTTGACGGTCATCAGCGCACCGGCGGCAAGCGCGGGGCCGAATCCGTAGAGATCGAAATTCATGGTGTTTTCATATCGTGGCAGGCAATGCAAAAGCCGGCGCGCTCACGGGAGCGCGCCGGGCAGGCCGTTCAGGTCATTCGATGCTGAACGGGAAGTACTTGTCGTTGATTTTCTTGTAGGTGCCGTCGGCCTTGATCTCTGCCAGGGCTTTGTTCAGGCGCTCGCGCAGCGGGTCGCCCTTGCGTACGGCGATACCGATCTTGTCGCTTTCCACCACCGGGTCGCCCTTGAACTCATAGGCCGAACCGTCTTTGCTCTTGAGCCATTCGTATTGCACGTACTTGTCGGCAAGAATGCCGTCCAGACGACCGGACGTCAGGTCGAGATAGGCGTTTTCCTGGGTGTCGTACAGCTTGGCTTCGGTGTCCGGCAGTTTGTCTTCAAGGTAGGTACCGGCCAGCGTTGCGCGCTGTGCACCGATGATCTTGCCCTTGAGGTAGTCGGCATCGGGCTTGAAGTCGGTAGTGGCTTTCGGCGCGATGAACTGCAGCTTGTTGGAGTAGTACGGGTCGGTGAAATCGACGGCCTGCTTGCGCTCATCGGTGATCGACAGCGAAGACACCAGGAAGTCGAACTTCTTGGCGTTCAGGGCCGGGATGATGCCGTCCCAGTCGGACACGTACACTTCGCACTTCTCGACTTTCATCTTGGCGCACAGGGCGTCGCCGATGTCCTTGTCAAAGCCCACCACGTTGCCGCTGGCGTCTTTATTGTTGAACGGCGGGTAGGCCGCTTCGATCCCCATTTTCAAGGTTTCCGCCATGGCCGTGGCGCTGAACGCCATCGAGACGGCCGCGGCCAGAAGGAATTTTTTATAGTTCTGCATGCAGGTTGCTCCGTTAGCGGTTGCTGGACATGAATTGTTTGCAGCGCGCCGAAAGCGGGTTTTCAAACACCTGCTGTGGCGATCCTTGCTCTTCGACCAGGCCCTGGTGCAGAAACACCACTTCGCTGGACACCTGACGGGCAAACCCCATTTCATGAGTGACCAGCAGCATGGTGCGGCCTTCTTCGGCCAGTGCGCGGATCACATTAAGTACTTCCTGGACCATTTCCGGGTCAAGCGCGGAAGTGGGCTCGTCAAACAGAATGACTTTGGGCTGCATCGCCAGGGTGCGCGCGATGGCCGCGCGTTGTTGCTGGCCACCGGACAATTGCGCAGGGTAGGCGTGGCGCTTGTCGGCGATGCCGACCTTGGCCAGCAGGGCTTCGGCCACTTCGATCGCTTCGGCCTTGCTCTGGCCGCGCACGCGGCGTGGCGCCTCAATGATGTTGTCGAGGATGCTCATGTGCGGCCACAGATTAAAGTTTTGAAACACAAAACCGATTTCGCTGCGCAGGCGGTTGATCTGCTTGCCGTCGGCAGCTTGCAACTCGCCGTTTTTTGCGGCCTTGAGCTTGAGCTCTTCGCCGGCCACCAGGATCTGGCCCTGGTGCGGGTTTTCCAGCAGGTTGATGCAGCGCAGGAGTGTGGATTTGCCGGAACCGGAAGAACCCAGGATCGAGATCACGTCGCCGTCGCGGGCGGTCAGCGAGATACCCTTGAGCACCTCCAGCTCGCCATAGCGTTTATGCAGGTTGCGGATTTCAAGCGCGGGCGTGGCCTCGGCCATGGGGGGTCCTCATTGTGTTCGTTGCATGCGGCGCTGCGGGGCCACCTTCTGGCGAGGCGCCAAGCTAGCATAGCGTCTGGATGACAGCCAACAGCGCTGCGGGCGGTTAAACGGTGGTCTGCGGCAGGGTGTCGCATCCGCACAGCGGCGTGTCGCGCCATCAACAACCGAACAACCGTTTGCCCCGGAATATGCGCAGGCTTTGCGTAAAAAGGGCGCGATGGTGCCAGCTTTGGCCAAGTGTTGGAAGGGTAAAACCGGCAAACGGTGCATATCAGCCCTTTAATAGGGCGTCACGCACTTTTTGTGTGTGTTTTTGGTGCGCTCAAACGTCTTGAATATGGGGTGCACGGTAACGCTATAGCGAAATGCCATTGTTCTCAATGACTTGCGATTTATGCGGAAGCGTCCTACAGGCCGCGCCGGCTGTGGATTCGTAACATTTTGGCGCAAATCTTGCGTAAAAAATAAAGAACGCCCCTGTTGGTTTCTTTTCACGAGAAAGCATCCAGGCCGGGCGGACCGTTTTCGCAATTCCTCGCAAAGGTGTGTCAATGAGTAGTACGCAAAGCTCCAATGACCTCGAACAGGGGCTCAAACCGCGTCACGTCACCATGCTGTCAATTGCCGGCGTCATCGGTGCCGGGTTGTTCGTCGGCTCCGGCCACGCGATTGCTGCCGCTGGCCCTGCCGTACTGCTGGCGTATGCTGCGGCGGGCACGCTGGTGGTATTGGTGATGCGCATGCTCGCCGAAATGGCCGTGGCGTCGCCGGACACCGGTTCGTTCTCCACTTACGCCGACCGCGCGATCGGGCACTGGGCCGGCTTTACCATCGGCTGGTTGTACTGGTGGTTCTGGGTGCTGGTGATTCCACTGGAGGCCAACGCGGCGGCGACCATCCTGCATGCGTGGTTCCCCGACGTGGCCATCTGGGCCTTTACCCTGATCATCACCTTGCTGCTGACGGCGACCAACCTGTTCAGCGTGAAGAACTACGGCGAGTTCGAGTTCTGGTTTGCGTTGATCAAGGTTGTGGCGATCGTGGCCTTCGTCATCCTCGGTCTGGCGGCGATTTTCGGCGTGTTGCCCACCAGCCAGGTCAGCGGCGTGTCGCACCTGTTCGATACCCAAGGTTTCATGCCCAACGGCATGGGCGCGGTGCTGGCGGCCATCCTCACCACCATGTTCTCGTTCATGGGCACCGAGATCGTCACCATTGCGGCGGCTGAATCGAAGAACCCCGGCCAGCAAATCACCAAGGCCACCAACTCGGTGATCTGGCGGATCGGTTTGTTCTACCTGTTGTCGATTTTCATCGTGGTGTCGCTGGTGCCGTGGAACGATCCGACCCTGGCGGCGGTAGGTTCCTACCAGACCGTGCTGGAGCGCATGGGCATCCCGAATGCCAAGCTGATCGTCGACCTGGTGGTGCTGGTGGCGGTGACCAGTTGCCTGAATTCGGCGCTGTACACCGCGTCGCGCATGCTGTTCTCCCTGGGCCGTCGCGGTGATGCCCCGGCTGTGGCCAAGCGCACCAACAAGAGCGGCACGCCTTATTGGGCGGTGCTGCTGTCGACCGGGGCTGCGTTCCTGGCGGTATTCGCCAACTACGTGGCACCGGCGGCGGTGTTTGAATTCCTGCTGGCCAGCTCCGGCGCTATCGCGTTGCTGGTGTATCTGGTGATCGCGGTGTCGCAACTGCGCATGCGTCAGAAGCGTGTGGCGGCGGGTGAGAAGCTCGAATTCAAGATGTGGCTGTTCCCTGGCCTCACTTATGCGGTGATGGTGTTTATCGTGGGTACCTTGACCATCATGCTGTTCCAGGAAGCGCACCGGGTCGAGATTATCGCGACTGGCGTGTTGAGCTTGCTGGTGGTGGCTGCGGGGCTCGTTGTTGCGAGCCGGCGCAAGGCTCAGCGGGCGAGTGCTGCCGTGCTTAACTGATGGTTGAGTGGATGTAGTTCAGGTGTGGGAGGGGGCTTGCTCCCGATAGCGGTGTGTCAGCATCAGGTGTGCTGACTGACAGGCTGCTATCGGGAGCGAGCCCCCTCCCACATTTGTTTTGCGTCAGTCCTGGGAATTCACCAGTGACTGTGACGCCGCCACGTAATCGGCCTGGAACTCTGCAGATTCAATCCACGCCAGCGCCGCCGCTTCATCGTCACTGTCCGTGGTCCATTGCCGATACTCGATCAGCGCGGCCAGGATAAAGTCGGTGGCTTCTTCTTCGCCTTCCTGCTCCAGCACCAGCGCCAGCAACGGGTGCGCCAGGAACGCTGCACACATTGCTTGTTGGCTGACTTCGCTGGCAACGCGCATCTCCAGGAACAGTTCGGTCAAATCCACCGACTCAAGGTCGATACGGTCGTCGTCACCGGCAAACGCATCCGGCTTTGCCGCCACGGCGCGCTGGGTGCGGTTTTGCTTGGCTTTGGCCTTGGCCCGATGGGCACGTTTCTGCTGCTTGTTCGGCGAGGCCATGGGTCGGCTTCCTTGGGTTTGGGGGGGTATTGAAGCGCAGGTTGGGGTAAATCCCAAGGGGTTGTGTGGAAGGGGCGATTCGCGGTGCTGCTATTGCTCCTTGTTTGTGCTGCTAATACGCTCGCGTCTTTGCATCGGCCTAGAGCGTCTTCATGACCCGCGAAACCCTCGAACACAAGCAGATCCCCCTTTACTTCGTCGCGGTCCTTCTTGCTGCCACGCTGGGCCTGTTCGCGCCTTCGCTGGGGCATGGCCTCGTCGCTCTGATCACGCCCGCTATCGCCGTGCTGATGTATGCGATGTTCCTGCAGATCCCGTTTCTGGAGCTGCGTCAGGGGGTGGGCAGCAAGCGCTTCATGGCGGCGCTGCTGCTGGCCAATTTCATTCTTGTGCCGTTGCTGGTCTGGGCACTGACCCGAGGCCTTGTGGAGCGCCCGGCACTGCTGGTGGGGGCGTTGCTGGTGTTGCTGACGCCGTGCATCGATTATGTGGTGGTGTTCACCCACATCGGCAAGGGCGATTCGCGGTTGATGCTGGCGGCGACGCCGGTGTTGCTGCTGTTGCAGTTGGCGCTGTTGCCGGTGTACCTGGGGTTGATGTTGGGCACGCAGTCTGAGGTGGTGGTTGAGGTCGGGCCGTTTGTCGCGGCGTTTGTGTGGTTGATTGTGGTGCCGCTGCTGCTGGCGGTACTGACGACGTCCCTGGCGCGACGATCTGCTGTCATCAGTGCGTGGAACAGCGCCTGGGCCTGGTTGCCGGTGCCGGCGATGGCGCTGGTGCTGTTTGTGGTGATCGGTTCGCAGATCACCTCGGTGGTGCGCGATCTCAACCTGCTGCTGCCGGTGATTCCGGTTTACCTGGGTTTTGTGTTGCTGGCGCCATTGCTGGGGATGCTGGCCGCGCGATTGTTCGCGTTGCCGGCGGGGGCGGCGCGTGCGGTGACCTTCAGTGCCGCCACGCGTAACTCGCTGGTGGTGCTGCCGTTGGCACTGGCGCTGCCGGAAGACGTGCGCGGGTTGGCGGCAACGGCGGTGATCCTGCAGACCCTGGTCGAGTTGGTTGCCCAGTTGTTCTACGTGCGCCTGATTCCCGCAGTGGTGTGGCGCAACAATCGGTAAACGCATGAAGTTTCAGGTCTGTTCAGGCGCTATTCAGGGGTGCGTTGTGCACCATGAGCGGCGCCTTACACCTGACAGGTCAACCGATGGATCACCGCAACCGTTTTCGCCTGGAATCCCTGGGCCTGTTTCTGATCGCCCTGTTGTTGTTCACCTTGGGTATCTGGGACCAGCAGCCCCAGGGCTTTGACGGTCGCTGGGCGCTGTTCCTGCAGGAAATGTTTCGCCATGGCGCGAGTCTTTTCCCTACTACCTACGGCCAGCCCTACGCGGACTACCCCGGCACGGCGACGTTCTTCAGTTTTGTGTTTGCCCGAGTCTTCGGTGCGCCCAATCACCTGGCGAATATCTTGCCCACCGCGCTGGCATCCGCCGGGGTGATTGCCGTGATCTACCGGCTGTTGGCCCCTCGCAGCCGGCAATGGGCGCTGCTCACTGTGCTGTTGACCTTGCTCACCACACAACTGCTGGAAAAGTCCCGCTCGGTCTGCCTCGATCAGATGGTCGCGCTGCTCTGCGTGGGCAGCTTCTATCTGCTGCACAGTGGTGAGCGCCTGGGTTCGCGCTGGCGGCAACTGGCGGTGTTTCCGTTGTTCACCCTGGCGTTTGCGATTCGCGGCCCGTTGGGGCTGATCGAGGTCTGCGGCGTGGCGTGCGTTTACTGGGCGCTCGGCCGTCCCGGCGAACGGGTCAGGCAGGTGCTGATTCACGGTGTGGTCGGCCTGGTGCTGTTGGCGGCCTGCTGGTGGCTGCTGATGAAGCTGGCGCGGATCAGCGGAGGCGATGCGTTTGCCGACGAGGTATTCAAGATGCAGGTGGGTGGGCGCCTCGATGAAAACGGTGAGCCGTTCTATTTCTACTTCCAGTTGAGTTTGTACCGTTACTTTCCCGTGGTGCCGCTGGCCCTGGCGACCCTGTTTGCGCTGCGCCATCGCTGGGCGCTACGACGGACCGATGAAGACGTGCAAATGGTGGTGCGTCTCGGTGCGTGCGGCTTGATGATTCTGCTCGGCCTGTCGGTGCCGCATTTCAAGCGCGCCTATTACATCCTGCCGATGGTGCCGATGTTTGCCGCTGTCGCCGCCTATGGGCTACTGCATGCGCAGGGCTGGCTCGCTGGCGTGCGCCGATGCTACGAAGGCCTTGTCGCGGCGCTGCCAACGCTGTGCCTGATTGCCGTGCTGGTGTGTCGGCACGCGTGGCAGAAGCATGGCTACTGGCCGGACGTATCGTTGCCGCTATTGTTCAGCGTATTGGTGTTGCTGCAGGTGGCGGTGCTGTTCGCCTGGCATCGGGCGGCGCACCTGGTGTGGCTCAGTCTGATCGCACTGGCGGCGCAATGGCTGCTGCTGGTGGCGGTGGTAGAGCCGTCCAAGGACCTGCAATTCGACACCCGCACGTTTGTCGGTCAGGTCGAATCGCTACGCGCCGTCACCCCTGGACCGTTGGTGTTCGTCGATCTTGGCCAGGACACCTGGGGCGTGCGCTACATGATGAACCTGGATCACGACGAGCGACCGTTGTTCGTAGGGCGCCATGAACTGGAGAAATTGAACGCGCTGCCAAGGCCGTCCTGGGTGATTGTGGAACGCACGCAAACGGTCTTGCTGAAGGGCTCGCCGGTGGAGCATCTGGCTCCGGCGTTCAACGGGCGATTGAATGACAATCCGTTGATGGTGTTTTTGTTGAAGTGAGTGCGACCTTGTCTGGACAAGTCTTCATGCATAAGGCCTGTCCAGCTGCTCAGGGATGAATCCTTCCTCGCGTAGTGACTTGATAACGCCTCTGATCAGGTAGTTGTTGGAGAACCCGATGGTGTAATGCCGTGCACCTGGGTTAACGGGAAGAAGCATGCCCTGATCGACCAGTTTTTTTATCTGGTAGGTTCTTTGTGCGGCGGACAGGCTTGGCAGTACATCGGCAATGTCGCTTGATTTGACGACCTTCAGTTGAACCGCCGTGGTCAGAATTTTTTCCTCAATTGGCGTGATCCATTCTCGCTCTTTTGCCATGGCTATGGTGGGCGCCAGGACGTGCCTGATCAGATAGCCATAATCAGTCAGTCTGCTTACTTTCTCCAGTTCGTCTTTGATCCCCGCGAGAACGTAGATGCACCATGCTTCGAGTCCCTCCTTGGTGCCTGTATCGGCACTGGAGAGCATTGAATAGTACTTTTCCCGATCAATGCAGAACACAGCCGTAGGGTTCAGGACTCGACCGCCCGCGCTGACGTTGAAGCCGTACTTCATTAACAGTGCGTAGGTGAGAAGACGTACGACACGGCCATTGCCGTTCCCGAAGGGATGAATCCAGCCGAATCGGTGGTGGGCCAGGGCGACCTTCATCAGGTCATATTTGGGCGCATCCGGCTTATTCACGAAGGCAATCAGTTCTTGCATATATCCCTGTACCAGCACGGCATCGGGAGGCAAGTGGTCTGATTGGGCTATACGTACTCCAGCTTCACGGTATGCGCCTGGCGTGCGATCACCTTCGCGCGTCAGTCCTTGAACCGTGATCGAATGAAGTTCCCGGATTGCAAACTCGGAGAGGTCTACGCCAGGCTTCACGATGCTTTCAACGTAGTCCATGGCTTTTTCGATATTTGCGATCTCTCGCAATTGATCTGAGTCTTCTGCTTTTCCATCGACTTTACTTTCGATGTAGTCCGCGAGGGTCGTATGGTTGCCCTCAATACGAGCGGAACCGAGGCTCTCCAGCGTGTGAAACAGGTCCTTAAGCTGGAAAAAAACGGCAGGTGGCGTATCGCCCCCCAGTTCCAGGCGGCGCAGATGTTCCAGTTCACTCAGAACGTCAACCAGACCTGAGTCGAATGAAGGGTTCAGAAGCTCAAGATCGTGGTGAAAAAACTCTGCCATGTCGAAAAATATCTCTAATCGATTTTTTATTATCTCAAAAAAGGAGCGCTCTGATGCCCGTAAAACGAGGGTTCAGGGTCTCAATAGGGACTACGTTATCTCAAAAACACAATTCAGATAAGTGAAAAGCTTGAGGGGCGCAAGTGGGTTTGGCCAGGTGATCCTTCGTCAGCGGGCCTGTGCCTGAGGGGTGGTATAGGGCCTGCTCAAATCGCAGGCAACAAAAAACCCGCACAAGGCGGGTTTTTTGTGTGTTTCGGATGATAGTTGCACCACCTGAAACTAATTAGTGGTGCCCAGAGACGGAATCGAACCGCCGACACGGGGATTTTCAATCCCCTGCTCTACCGACTGAGCTATCTGGGCAACGGGGCGCATTAAACGGGTTTTTCAGGGGGTCGTCAAGCAAGTTTTAGAAAAATATTTAATTATTACCGTCGCTTACGTGCTGACCCCGATTTTTGCTCAATTATTGAGCAGGTGGTACGTAGCCCTCGGCCTGGGCGTATTCCTCGCCGGAAAAGAACTTGTCCATTTCGCCCGCCAGGTATTTGCGGTCTTCGGCGTTCATCATGTTCAGGCGTTTTTCGTTGATCAGCAGGGTCTGGTGTTTAAGCCAGTCGCCCCAGGCTTTGGCGGAGACATTGTCGTAAATGTCCTGGCCCTTGGCGCCCGGGTACGGAGGGCGGTCCAGAGCTGGCAATTCTTCTTTGTACTTGCGGCACATTACGGTGCGGGTCATGACGACACTCCTGCATTCAATACGTCGGCCGCGCGCTTCAGCAGTTTCTTGACCGGGGCGGCAAGGCCCAGGCGCGGCGGGGTGGCGAGGTTATACCAGAGCCAGTCGGCCTCGGCCACGTGATGGGCCGATTCCTCGACCTGTACCAGCCAGGGTTCGATGGCCAGCTGGAAGTGGCTGAAGGTGTGGATCAGCCCCGGCAATTCCTGATGCTTGCCCAGTTCGAGCGCGTGTTGCTCGGCCAGGTGTTCGAGGTCGGCAAGGTCATCCAGCTCCGGCAGGCTCCACAACCCGCCCCACAGTCCGGTGGAGGGGCGGCGATAAAGCAGAATGGCGCCTTCGGTGTTGGCCAGCATTGGCATCAGTGTGCGTTTCTGCGGGATGGTCTTGCGCGGCTTGGGGATCGGGTAGCGCGTTTCCAGGCCGAGCATGTGGGCCTCGCAGCCTTTTTCCAGCGGGCACAGCAGGCAACTGGGTTTGCTGCGGGTGCAAAGGGTCGCGCCCATGTCCATCATTGCCTGGGTATAGGCGTTGACGCGTTCATGGGGCGTGAAGCGCTCTGCGGTGGCCCATAGCTGCTTGGCCACCTTGGGCTCGCCCGGGTAGCCCTCCTGCGCGGTAAAGCGCGCCAGCACGCGTTTGACGTTGCCATCGAGGATCGGCGCACGCAGGCCCATGCTCAGGCTGGCGATGGCGCCGGCGGTGGACAGGCCGATGCCGGGCAGTTCGGTGAGTTTTTCGACATCCCTGGGAAACTCGCCACCGTACTCGGCCACCACGATCTTCGCGGTCTTTTGCAGGTTGCGCGCCCGGGTGTAGTAGCCCAGGCCGGTCCACAGGTGCAGCACTTCGTCTTCCGGCGCGGCGGCCAGGGCTTCGACCGTCGGCAGCGAGGCCATGAATCGGTCGAAGTAATTGAGCACGGTGCTCACCTGGGTCTGTTGCAGCATGATCTCCGAGACCCACACCCGGTAAGGCGTGATGCCCTGTTGCCAGGGCAGGTCGTGGCGACCATGGCGGTCGTACCAGTCGAGTACGGCCTCTGAAAACTGCTCGTTTCTCATCGTTTGAACAGGCCTTTCAAAGCATCTTTGAGCTGCGGGTTGACCTTGTCGAGCTTCTCTTCCAGTTTCTCGTTGAGGCGATTGCCGGCGGCCTTGATGGCGACCTGGCCGAGGCCGTCCTTGTCCAGGCGGCAGGCCTTGGCACCCAGCTCCAGCGGGCCGCGGCAGCGCAGCGGCACTTCGATGTTCTGGAAGTTGGCACCGACCTGGCACGCCGGGTCCGGCACTTCGCGCTGATCGCCTTCGACAATGATGCCGACGCGGTAGTCCATGCCCAGTACGCGCAGGTCGACGTCACCGTTGCCGTTGACGGTCAGGCCCGGGATGCGCACTTTCAGGTCGGGGTTGCTGGCTACGCCATTGCGGAACGTGAGGTTGCCGCGCAGTTCCTCGAACGGCGTGTCCTTGCCCGGAGGCGTGTTGCTCAGGGTCTTGCGGTTGAGCAGGGCGATGCCGGTGCACACTTGTTGCTCAATATTGGCATTGAGCAGCACGCCGTTGTTGATCACGAAGCTGGCGGTGCCGTTGAGACTGTCGATCAGCGCTTTCTGGCTGTTGCCGCGGCCGCTGAGGTTGCTGTCGAGGGTGACCTGGCCTTTCACCGGCGGGGTTTGCCCCTGGGCTTGCAGGATGCGTTCGACCGGCACTTGCCTGATATGGCTTTGCAACGCGAGCAGCGGAATATCCTGGCGCACGTCGAGCGTGCCGTTGGCCTGGAAGGTGCCGTTGTAGAGACCGCCGCTGAGGGCGTCGAGCTTGAGCTGGCCGTCGATGCCGGAGGCTTTCAGCACGGCGTTCTGGATCGGCAGTTTGCTCAAGGTCAACTGACCAAAGGCAAGGTCGGCATTCACGTCGAGGGTGCGCAGGCGGGTGAGCGGCAGCAGCTTGTCGGTGCTCCAGGCGCTTTTGGTCGGCGCGTCGGGCAGCGGCGTGGTGCCACCGGCAGCCATGGCCCCGGCTTCGCTGTTTTGCACTTCGGCCTGGCGGGCGGCGGTGGCGCCCTTGGCGGACTCGGACTTGGCCGGCAAATAGTTGTCGGCGTTGAAGGTGTCGCCCTTGAGCTGCATGCGCAGCGACTGTTTGGCGAAATCTTCCACGGCGATGCGGCCGGTGAAGGTGCTGCCGTCGAGCTTCAGGTTCAGGTCTTCGAGCGCCACGCTGGTGGGCGTGCCCTTCAGACGGCTGACCAGCTCGACCTTGCTCAGGCTGCCGTCGGCCATCGGCGGCAGCGGGTGGCCGACGCTGTCGAGGAATTTGGCGAGGTCGAATTGGGCGATGGACAGGGCGCCGCTGAGTTGCGGGGTCTTGTCCAGGTCGTTGACCTTCAGTTCGCCCAGCGCGCGCAGTTGGTTGGCCGACAGTTTCAGGTTGGTCCATTCGGCGATGTTCGCTGCCTGGTCCACCAGCAACTGGCCCTGGGTGGAGAAGGTCACGGTCTTGCCCTGCAGCGGCTCGCCGGTGGCTTCACCGGAGATCTTCATGTCTTCGAACTGGTAACGCTTGAGGGCGCGCTGGATGCGCAGGTTGCCGTTGAGCTCGGTCTTGATGCGCATCACCGGCTGGTTGCTGCCGAAGAACGCGGTGAGCTTCACCGGAATGCTTGCGCCTTCATGCACGGCGCCGGCGCTCAGCTGGATACTCTCGGCGCTGAACTGCTTGCCGGTCTGCTCATCGTTGTATTCGACGCGCGCGTTGTTGACGGTCAGGCTGTCGATGTCCAGGCGAATCGGCTTGGCCGGTTTCTCCGGCTCGGCCTCGGCCGGTTGTTCCGCCGGAGCAGGGGTGCCGGTGGTGGTCGCCACCGTCACGTTCTTGCCGATATCTTCCCAGTTGCCATGGCCCTGCTTGTCGCGGTTCAGGCGCAGGTTCAGGCCTTCGACCCGCACATCGCTCATCTGCACTTCGCGGCGCAGCAGGGGCAGCACGCGCACCGACAGGCCGAGCATCTGCAGATCGGCGAATGGCTGGGTCGGGGTGGTCAGGGTTGCCACGCTGGCGTCATGCAGTTCAAGACCGAGCCAGGGGAACAGGCTCCAGCCGATATCGCCATTGAGCGTCAGCTCGATGTGGGCCTTGTCGCGGGCAATCTGGCGAATCTCTTCCTTGTAGTCGTTGGGATCGAAGAGGTGGGTCAGGGCAAAGCCGAGAGCCACAATGATCAGCAACAGCCCGAGGAGTACCAGACCCAGGATTTTGCCGAACGCTTTCATGGGCGAGTCCTTGTATGTCGATTTCAAAATTTAGCCGCAGAGTATAACGCCCGGCGGCCTGAGTCAGTTCAGCGATCGTTACATTGTATCCAGATCGAGAAGAACAGGAATTTGGCGTCAGAAAAAACGAATTTCCTGAAAAAGTGATATCAGTTTGGTTTTTCTTGTCTCTACAGGTGCTAATCTCTGCGCGTTCGTCCGCCTTCTGCGACCTATCGTCGCGCCAAAATGGAGCTTTACTCGACCACCACGGCCACGCTTTGCGTGCAATGCCGAGGGGGAGAGCGCCTGACGGACACACACTAACAACTGGGGGAAACACCAATGAGCACAAAGCCTGCGTTCCTGTCCAAGGAGCGCATTATCGCCAAACCGGGGTTCAACCGCTGGCTGGTTCCACCGGCCGCCCTGGCCATCCACCTGTGCATCGGCATGGCCTACGGCTTCTCGGTGTTCTGGCTGCCGCTGTCCAAAGCGCTGGGTATTACTGCGCCGGTTGCGTGTGCACCGGACATGAGCTTTATCACGCAGGTCTTTTCGTCCCAGTGTGACTGGCCCATCTCCATGCTGGGCTGGATCTACACTCTGTTTTTCATTTTCCTGGGCTGCTCGGCAGCGATCTGGGGCGGCTGGCTGGAACACGCCGGGCCGCGCAAGGCTGGCGTTGTATCGGCCCTGTGCTGGTGCGGTGGCCTGTTGATTTCGGCGCTGGGTATCTATACCCACCAGATCTGGCTGATGTGGATCGGTTCCGGCGTGATTGGCGGTATCGGCCTGGGCCTGGGCTATATCTCGCCCGTTTCGACCCTGATCAAGTGGTTCCCGGACAAGCGCGGCATGGCCACCGGCATGGCGATCATGGGCTTCGGCGGCGGCGCGATGGTCGGTGCACCTTTGGCCGCAGCGCTGATGGGTCACTTCGCTTCGCCAACCAGCGTGGGCGTGTGGCAGAGCTTCCTGGTG
Source organism: Pseudomonas sp. PvP025 (assembly GCF_017832155.1). Classification (NCBI taxonomy): domain Bacteria; kingdom Pseudomonadati; phylum Pseudomonadota; class Gammaproteobacteria; order Pseudomonadales; family Pseudomonadaceae; genus Pseudomonas; species Pseudomonas sp. PvP025. The sequence continues at coordinate 4,362,075 of NZ_JAFIBJ010000001.1, forward strand.
ATGGCTGCGATCTACTTCGTGTTCATGATCGGCGGCGCACTGTCCTACCGCGTACCGCCGACCGGCTGGAAGCCTGAGGGCTGGACGGCGCCGGCGAAAAAAGCCAGCAATGCGATGATCACCCACCGTCACGTGCACGTGAACGTGGCCTGGAAAACCCCGCAATTCCGTCTGGTGTGGCTGGTGCTGTGCCTGAACGTTTCCGCCGGTATCGGCATCCTGGGCATGGCTTCGCCGCTGCTGCAGGAAGTGTTCGGCGGCAAGTTGCTGGGCGTGAATGTGCCGTTTGGCCAGCTGGATGCCGGGCAACTGGCGTCGATTGCTGCGATTGCGGCGGGCTTTACCGGTCTGTTGAGCCTGTTCAACATCGGCGGCCGGTTCTTCTGGGCGTCGTTCTCTGACTACCTGGGCCGCAAAAACACCTACTTCGTGTTCTTCGCCCTGGGCTTTGCCCTGTACGCGCTGATCCCGAACCTGGGGCACCTGGGCAACGTGGCGCTGTTCGTGGCGGCGTTCTGCGTGATCCTGTCGATGTACGGCGGCGGCTTCGCCACCGTGCCGGCTTACCTGGCTGACCTGTTCGGTACGCAAATGGTCGGTGCGATCCACGGTCGCCTGCTGACCGCCTGGGCTGCGGCCGGCGTGCTGGGCCCGGTGCTGGTGAACTACCTGCGTGAATATCAATTGAGCATTGGCGTTGAACGCGCTGCGGCCTATGACATTACCTTGTACATCCTCGCCGGTCTGTTGGTGCTGGGCTTCATCTGCAACCTGCTGGTGCGCCCGGTGGCCGACAAGTACTTCATGAGCGACGCCGAACTGGCTGCCGAACAGGCGCTGGGCCATGACAAGGGCGCTGATGCGTCCACCGTGCTGGAGTGGAAAGCCTCCCCTGGCAGCAAGCCGCTGGCGATTGCCGCCTGGCTGGTGGTGGGTATTCCGTTGGCGTGGGGTGTGTGGGTGACCCTGCAGAAGACGGCGGTACTGTTCCACTGATAACGCCGCAATAACTTGTGGGAGGGGGCTTGCTCCCGATGGCGATGGGTCAGTTGCCTATTTGCAGGCTGATCCGCCGCTATCGGGAGCAAGCCCCCTGCCACATTGGGGGGGGCCGAGTTCGCATCAGCGGGTTCCAGTTGTATGCACATGTCTATCCCCGACACTCCATCAGTCTTATCCCCTCCGATGTTTCTGTTTGCCGCCCGCACCCCTATAATGGCCACCTTTTTCGCCCAATGATTTGCGGAGCTGGTGATGGTCGAACGTATGGCGTCCGTCGAGCGCGACACTCTGGAAACCCAGATCAAAGCCTCGATCAACCTGGATGGCACCGGAAAGGCCCGATTTGATATCGGTGTCCCCTTCCTTGAGCACATGCTGGACCAGATCGCCCGTCACGGGCTGATCGACCTGGATATCGTCAGCAAGGGCGACCTGCACATCGACGACCACCACACGGTGGAAGACGTGGGCATCACCCTCGGCCAGGCCTTTGCCAAGGCCATCGGCGACAAAAAAGGCATCCGTCGCTACGGCCATGCCTATGTGCCGCTGGATGAAGCGCTGTCGCGCGTGGTCATCGACTTCTCCGGTCGCCCGGGCCTGCAGATGCACGTGCCCTACACCCGCGCCACCGTAGGCGGCTTCGACGTCGACCTGTTCCAGGAATTCTTCCAGGGGTTCGTCAACCACGCACTCGTCAGCCTGCACATCGACAACCTGCGCGGCACCAACACCCACCACCAGATCGAAACCGTGTTCAAGGCCTTCGGCCGCGCGCTGCGCATGGCGGTGGAGCTGGACGACCGCATGGCCGGGCAAATGCCGTCGACCAAGGGCGTCCTGTAATGCAGACGGTCGCGGTTATCGACTACGGCATGGGCAACCTGCATTCGGTGGCCAAGGCCCTCGAACACGTGGGTGCCGGCAAGGTGCTGATCACCAGCGATGCCGATGTGATTCGCGAAGCCGACCGCGTGGTGTTCCCCGGTGTGGGCGCGATTCGCGACTGCATGGCCGAGATTCGTCGCCTGGGCTTTGACAGCCTGGTGCGTGAAGTCAGCCAGGACCGTCCTTTCCTCGGTATCTGCGTGGGCATGCAAGCCCTGCTGGATCGCAGTGAAGAGAACAATGGCGTCGACTGCATCGGCCTGTTCCCCGGCGATGTGAAGTTCTTCGGCAAAGACCTGCACGAAGACGGCGCCCACTTGAAAGTCCCGCACATGGGCTGGAACGAAGTGCGCCAGACGCTGGATCACCCGTTGTGGCATGAGGTGCCGGACATGGCGCGCTTTTACTTCGTGCACAGCTACTACATCGCCGCCGGTAAAGCCGGCCAGGTGGCAGGCGGCGGGCATTACGGCGTCGACTTCGCCGCCGCGCTGGCCGAAGGCTCGCGTTTTGCCGTGCAGTTCCACCCGGAAAAAAGCCATACCCATGGCCTGCAATTGCTGCAGAACTTCGCCGCGTGGGATGGCCGCTGGTAATGGCCAGGAAGGCCAAAGCACCGATCTTGACCCTCACGCCCGAGCAGGAGCGTGAGGCCACCGACAAGATCAAGCGCTTCATGCAGGACCGTTTCGAGCTCACGCTGGGCTCGTTCGAAGTGTCCGAGATTCTTGAGCTGTTCACCCTTGAGGTGGCGCCGCACTATTACAACAGGGCGATTTTCGACACGCAGACGCTCCTTAAAGAAAGGTTCGAAAGCCTCGAAAGCGACTTGTGGTCGCTTGAGAAACCCTGATTTCCCAAGCATTGCTGAATATCGAATAAGGTTTGCCAGATGCTGATTATCCCCGCTATCGATCTCAAGGACGGCGCTTGCGTACGTCTGCGCCAGGGCCGCATGGAAGACTCCACCGTGTTCTCCGATGACCCGGTGAGCATGGCCGCCAAGTGGGTGGAAGGGGGCTGCCGTCGCCTGCATCTGGTGGACCTGAACGGCGCCTTCGAAGGCCAGCCGGTCAATGGTGAGGTGGTCACCGCCATCGCCAAACGCTACCCCAACCTGCCGATCCAGATCGGTGGCGGTATCCGTTCGCTGGAAACCATCGAGCACTACGTCAAGGCGGGCGTGAGCTACGTGATCATCGGCACCAAGGCCGTGAAAGACCCGGCCTTCGTCGCCCAGGCCTGCCGCGCGTTCCCCGGTAAGGTGATCGTCGGCCTGGATGCCAAGGACGGTTTCGTCGCCACCGACGGCTGGGCTGAAATCAGCACCGTGCAGGTGATCGACCTGGCCAAACAGTTCGAAGCCGACGGCGTCTCCGCCATCGTTTATACCGACATTGCCAAGGACGGCATGATGCAGGGCTGCAACGTGCCGTTTACCGCTGCGCTGGCCGCCGCGACGAAAATCCCGGTGATCGCCTCTGGCGGTATCCACAACCTGGGCGACATCAAGTCGCTGCTGGACGCCAAGGCGCCTGGCATCATCGGCGCCATCACCGGCCGTGCGATTTATGAGGGCACCCTGGATGTGTCCGAAGCTCAGGCCCTGTGTGATGGCTATGAGGCCAGCTTCAAGTTGTAAGCTGCAAGCTGCAAGTAAAAGCAGACCCGCTTCTACTTGCAGCTTGCAGCTCAAAGCTTGCAACTCTTATCGGAGATAAGCCCATGGCGCTGGCCAAACGCATCATCCCTTGCCTGGACGTCGACAACGGTCGCGTGGTCAAGGGTGTCAAGTTCGAGAACATCCGGGATGCCGGCGACCCGGTGGAAATCGCCCGTCGCTACGATGAGCAGGGTGCCGACGAGATTACCTTTCTCGACATCACCGCCAGCGTCGACGGCCGCGACACCACGCTGCATACCGTCGAGCGCATGGCCAGCCAGGTGTTCATCCCGCTGACCGTGGGCGGTGGCGTACGCACCGTGCAGGATATTCGCAACCTGCTCAACGCCGGTGCCGACAAGGTCTCGATCAACACCGCCGCAGTGTTCAATCCGGAGTTCGTCGGCGAGGCTGCGCAGCACTTCGGCTCGCAGTGCATTGTGGTCGCCATCGACGCCAAGAAAGTCTCGGGCCCCGGCGAAACCCCGCGCTGGGAGATCTTCACCCACGGCGGGCGCAAGCCGACCGGCCTGGACGCGGTGGAGTGGGCGATGAAGATGGAAGGCCTGGGTGCGGGCGAAATCCTGCTGACCAGCATGGACCAGGACGGCATGAAAAACGGCTTCGACCTGGGCGTGACCCGCGCCATCAGCGACGCGCTCGGCATCCCGGTGATCGCCTCCGGCGGCGTCGGCAACCTGCAGCACCTGGCCGATGGCGTGATCGAAGGCCACGCCAGCGCAGTGCTGGCGGCGAGCATTTTCCACTTCGGCGAATACACCGTTCCCGAGGCCAAGGCCTACATGGCCGCGCGCGGTATCGTGGTGCGCTAAACGCTGCTGGACAGCATGGCAGGCGCGCGGCACTCTCTGCGCTTGCCATGGATTCCGGTAGCCTACATGTTCAAACAACTCCTGCTTGCCACGTCCCTGCTGTTGGCTGGTGCGGCCCACGCCGACGAACCTTCTGACGCCGCGCTGGTGTTGCTGACGGAAAATTTTCCGCCCTACAACATGGCAAAAAACGGCAAGAACTTCGCCAGGGACGAGAACATCGAAGGCATCGCCGCAGATATCGTGCGCGAGACCTTCAAGCGCGCCGGCATTGCCTACAACCTCACCCTGCGGTTCCCCTGGGAGCGCATCTATAAACTCACCCTGGAAAAACCCGGCTACGGCATTTTCGTGATGGCGCGCCTGCCCGAGCGTGAAGCGTTGTTCAAATGGGTAGGCCCCATCGGCCCGGATGATTGGGTGCTGCTGGCCAAGGCCGACAGCAGGATTGAGCTCAGCAGCCTCGAGCAGGCGCGCCGCTATAAAATCGGTGCCTACAAGGGCGATGCCATTGCCCAGACCCTGGACAGGCAAGGCCTAAAGCCGCTGGTTGTGCTGCGCGATCAGGACAATGCGCAACGACTCATGGACGGCCAGATCGACCTCTGGGCCACCGGCGATCCCGCCGGGCGTTATCTGGCGCGTCAGGTGGGCGTGACCGGGCTCAAGACCGTGTTGCGCTTCAATAGCGCTCAACTCTACCTCGCGTTGAACAAGAACGTGTCGGATGAACTGGTGGCGAAGCTTCAGGCCACGCTGGATCAATTGCGTAAAGACGGCGTGGTCGACGAGATCATGGCGCGCTACCTTTAACCTGCAGTCACCAGCTCCCACGACTGCAGCACGGCAATCAGCGGGACAAACACGGTCAAAAATGTGGGAGGCTCCGCCAAGTCTTCGACTTAGCGCTGTCGCGCAGCAAACTGGGGCCTCTGTGGCGAGCGGGCTTGCCCCGCGTTGGGGTGCGAAGCGCCCCCAATCAAGCAAAACGCGGTGTACCTGATACGGCTCAGCGCCTGGTTTTGGGGCTGCTGCGCAGCCCAACGCAGGACAAGCCTGCTCGCCACAGGGAATCTGCGCTTGACTGAACGGCATTGGGGCAAGCCCGCTCGCCACAGGAATGTGGCTGACTGAAACTTCAGGTTTTAAAATCAATACGTTATTTTGTGTTTGATAAGAGCTGGCTTGCCTGCGAAGGCGTCGGCCCGGTAAACATGGATGCTGACTGACGCACCGCTTTCGCAGGCCAGGCACACCGCCGCTCACATAGGGGTCTGCTCTTAACTGAATAGCATTAGGGCAATCCTGCTCCCACAGTGGTATGTCGCCATCTTTTCTAACGGTACTGGCCGTTCTTGCCATGGCCGCCCATGGCCTGATTGCTGCGCAGGCTGATCATCGATTTGATATCGATCCATTCGACGCCTTGTGCCTTGAGCCGGGGCAGTTCGCGCTCCAGTACCGCCAGGGTTTGTGGATAAGGGTGGCCGATCATCACCACCGATCCCTGCTTGTGCGCCAGCTTGATCGCGGTTTGCAGTTGGGTGGTGATGGCCGCTTCGGTGCGTTCGTCATCCAGAAACACATCCCGCGAGACACTGGCCAGGCCAATCTTCTGCGCCTCGGCGGCGGCAACGGTCTGCGCGCTGGTGCGGCTGTCGACAAAGAACTTGTGACGACGCTGCAGCTCGCCCATCAGCCAGGCCATCGCCTGCGGCTGGGCGGTCATGCGGCTGCCCATGTGATTGTTGATGCCAGCGGTGAAAGGCACGGCTTCGAAGGCGGCGTCCAGGCGCTTGCCGAGTTCTTCGATGGGCAATTCAGGGTGCCAGGCGAACGGGCCGGTGGCCGGGTCCATGGGCATGTGCAGGATCACGATCTTGCCGGCCTTGTGGGCTTCGCGGGCGAATTCGGCGGCGTGGGGCGTGTCGGGCATGATCGCGGTGGTGACCGGCCCAGGCAGGGCCAGCACACGCCGATCCCGTGGCAGGTTTTGCCCCAGGTCGTCGATGATCAGGGTCAGGTAGGCCTTTTGAGATTCGCCGGCAGGCGTCGCGTGGGCGACACCTGCCAGGCTACACAGCACGGCGATAATCAGGGCAAGGCGCATATCAACGGTTGCGCGTGATGCTCAGGCCCTTGAGCAGGCTCAACGCCTGGGCCAACTGGTAGTCGTCGTCCTGTGGCATCGGCTTGGCTTTGGCGCCGCTGCCGGTAGGCTGGTCGGCGCCGCCATTGCCATTGCCCAGGTGACCTTGCAGGTCGGCCTCCTTGTAGTACTCGCTGTCGATCTCGTTGGTGATCTTGGCCTTGCGCACCTCAATGTCCGGCACGATGCCCTGGGCCTGGATCGAGCGCCCGTTCGGCGTGTAGTACAGCGCAGTGGTGATTTTCAGGGCGCGCTCGTTGTTCAGCGGCAACACGGTTTGCACTGAGCCCTTGCCGAAGCTGGTGGTACCCATCAGCACGCCGCGCTTCTGGTCCTGCAGGGCACCGGCGACGATTTCCGAGGCCGAGGCGCTGCCGCCGTTGATCAGCACGGCCAGTGGCACGTTTTCGCTGAGGTCGTTACCGGTGGCCGAGAAACGCAGCTCGGAATTGGCGATGCGGCCCTTGGTGTAGACGATCAGGCCCTTGGTGATGAAGTGGTCGACCACTTCCACCGCCGATTGCAGCACGCCGCCCGGGTTGTTACGCAGGTCGAGCACGATGCCGTTGAGCTTCTTGCCGTTGTCCTTGCGCAGCTTGGCCAGGGCCTTGGCCACTTCGTCGCCGGTCTTGACCTGGAATTGAGTGATGCGGATGTAGCCGTAACCCGACTCCAGCAATTGGCTCTTCACGCTCTTGACCGTGATGGTCGCGCGGGCCAGGGTCACGTCAAACGGGTTGCCGCCGTCGCGCACCAGGGTCAGGGTGATTTTCTGGCCGAGCTTGCCGCGCATCTTGTCGACGGCTTCGGTCATGGTCTGGCCGCGGGTGGGCTGGCCGTTGATCTTGACGATCAAGTCGCCGGCCTGGATGCCTGCCTTGGACGCCGGGGTGTCGTCGATTGGCGAGACCACTTTGATCTGGCCGTCTTCAGCGCCCACCTCAATACCCAGGCCACCGAACTCACCGCTGGTGCTTTCCTGCAGCTCGGCGAAATCTTCCGGACCAAGGTACGCAGAATGCGGGTCGAGGTTGCTGAGCATGCCCTTGATGGCATTTTCCAGCAGGGTCTTGTCGTCTACCGGTTCGACATAGGCTGCCTTGATGCGGTCCATGACCTCGGCAAAGGTGCGCAGCTCGTCCAGCGGCAACGGCGCCTTGGTGGTCGCGGCAGAGGTCGCGGCTGTGGCGGCGGGTGCGGACGCAGCGGCCTGATCGGCGAAAGCCAGCGGCGCGCCGGTCACCAGGGCGATCGTCAGGGCCAGCGAAGTGAGGCGGGACAAATGCAGCATGTCGAACGAACTCCTAATGTAGGTACGGCCCTATCCTTGGGAACGGCACCATTGTGCAGGGTCGCTCGGGCGGCCCTGCTGACGAATAGCGAAGTACAGCGCCGGGGTGTCCTGGCCACCACTGTTACCCACAGTGGAGATGGATTCACCGGCTTTTACAACATCACCTGCCGACTTGAGTAATGTCTGATTGTGGCCGTAAAGGCTCAAATAGCCATTGCCGTGGTCAAGAATCACCAGCAGGCCAGCGCCGCGCAGCCAATCGGCGAACACCACGCGCCCACCGTGAACGGCGTGGACCTGGCTGCCGGCAGCGGCGCTGATCATCACGCCATCCCACTTGGCGCGGGTGTCATCGCCACGGGTTTCACCAAAGCGTGCCAGTAATCGACCATCAACCGGCCATGGAAGTTTGCCGCGTGCTGAAGCAAAAGGGCCGCCGAACGACTCGCCGGTGCTGGAAACCAGCGGGCCGGGCGCTGCACGCGCCGGTTTACGCGGCGCTGGCGCGTCGGTGGTGGCCGCCTGTTCGGCCTCACGCTGGCGCTTTTTTTCGGCTTCCTGCTGGGCGATCAGCGCTTTTTGCCGCGCCTCTTCAGCCTCGCGAGCCTGGCGGGCCAGGGTTTCCTCGATGGTTTTGAGCACCTTGGCCAGGTCGGCCTGGTCCTGCACGCGGGCCTGCAACTTGGCGTCGCGGGCCTTGACGTCGTCGTTGAGCTTGGCAAGGGCCAGCTGGCGTTCCTTGCGTACCTTATCGAGCTGGTCACGCTGGGTATCGAGGACGGTTTTCTGGTCGAGCAGCTGCGATTGCTGGTCGGCGATTTCCTGTTCGACATTGGCCAACTGGCGCAGGGTTTCGTTGAACCCTTTCAATTGCTCCAGCCGCGCTTTGCTCAGGTAATCGTAATAGGTCAGGGTGCGTGCGAATTTCTCGGGGTTCTGCTGATTGAGCAGCAGCTTGAGGTATTCCTGGCGGCCGCTCTGGTAAGCGGCGCGGGCCTGGATCGCAATCAGGCGTTGCTGTTCAACGCGTGCGCTCTGGAGTTTTTTTTTCTCAGCGTCGAGTCGCTCCAGTTCCGACTCGCTCTTCTTTAGTTCTTTTTGCAGCTCCTGGACTTGCTTCTCCAGCTTGCCCATCTCGGTTTCCGTACCGCGCAGGTCTTTCTGCACCCCGGATTTTTCTTCCTGGAGTTTGCCGAGCAGTTTTTTCAGCTCGGTAATATCCTGACGCGTAGCGTCCAACTGTTGTTGGGTTTGTGCGCGCTCATCGGCAAACGCCGGTTGGAGCAGGCAGACAAGAGCAAGGGTAATCAAGGCGCGAAGCATAGAGGCGGGCGACACCAGGGAAATGGACGGCCTAGTATGCCCGCCAAGCGCGGCAAAAAAAACGCCCAATTCGGGCTGGAAGGCAAGATAGGTTCCGAGTGGCGCCGGTATGGCAATAGGACATCTTCTAAACACTGGAGATCCAATGTGGGAGGGGGCTTGCTCCCGATGGCGGTGTGTCAGCTAAATATAGGCTGGCTGAGCCACTGCTATCGGGGGCAAGCCCCCTCCCACATTGTTTCGCGGCGCTTTTTAGATCAAACCAGGATCGAAGTCCCGGTCATCTCCACCGGCTTCTCCATCCCCATCAGCATCAGCATGGTCGGCGCCACATCTGCCAGTACGCCGCCGTGACGCACCTTGAAATCGCGCTTGCCCACATAGATGAACGGCACCGGCTCGGTGGTGTGGGCGGTGTGGGCTTGACCGGTGGATTCGTCGGACATCTGCTCGCAATTGCCGTGGTCGGCGGTGATCAGGGCTTCGCCGCCGACCTTTTCCAGCGCATCCACAATGCGACCCACGCACAGGTCCAGGCATTCCACGGCCTTGGTCGCCGCTTGCAGGTTGCCGCTGTGGCCGACCATGTCGCCGTTGGCGTAGTTGACCACGATCACGTCATAACGCTGGTGCTCGATGGCATCGACGATTTTGTCGGTCACCTCAGGCGCGCTCATTTCCGGCTGCAGGTCGTAGGTGGCCACTTTTGGCGATGGGATCAGGATGCGTTCTTCGCCCGGGAACGGTTCTTCACGCCCACCGGAGAAAAAGAAAGTTACGTGGGCGTACTTCTCGGTCTCGGCGATGCGCAGCTGGGTCTTGCCATTTTTGGCCAGGTAATCGCCCAGCACGTTGTCCAGGCTGCTCGCGGCAAAGGCGGCGGGGGCCGGGATGCTGGCGGCGTATTGGGTCAGCCCCACGTACTGGACTTTGGGCTGGCGCGCGCGCTCGAACTCCTTGAAGCCATCTTCGACGAACACGCGGCTCAGCTCGCGGGCGCGGTCGGCGCGGAAGTTCATGAATACCACGGCGTCGCCGTCTTCGACCTTCACCGGCTCGCCGATGGTGGTGGCCTTGACGAACTCGTCGCTCTCGCCACGCGCATAGGCCGCTTCAAGACCTTGCTGGGCGGTGGCGGCATTGAATTCGGCCTGGCCGTCGACGATCAGGTTGTAGGCCTGGGCGACGCGGTCCCAGCGGTTGTCGCGGTCCATGGCGAAGTAGCGCCCGACCAGGCTGGCAATGCGGCCCTTGCCCAGGGCGGCGAAGGTGGCGTCCAGCAGTTCGATGGACGATTGCGCGCTTTTTGGCGGAGTGTCGCGGCCATCGAGGAAGGCGTGCAGGTAGATCTTCTCGGCGCCGCGCTTGAAGGCAAGCTCGGCCATGGCGACCAGGTGGTCCTGATGGCTGTGTACGCCGCCGTCGGACAGCAGGCCCATGAAGTGCACGGCCTTGCCGGCGGCCACTGCTTTATCGACCGCTGCGCAGATGGTCGGGTTCTCGAAGAACTCGCCGTCGCGGATCGCTTTGGTGACGCGCGTGAAGTCCTGGTATACCACTCGTCCGGCGCCGAGGTTCATGTGGCCCACTTCCGAGTTGCCCATCTGGCCGTCCGGCAGGCCCACGTCCATGCCCGATCCGGAGATCAGGCCGTTGGGCACAGTGGCGGTCAGGCGGTCCAGCACCGGCTTGCGCGCCGCGTATACCGCGTTGTCGTGGTGGCTTTCACTGTGTCCGAAGCCATCGAGAATTATCAGGACCAAAGGTTTAGGCGTGGTAGTCATAGATCCTCTCGCGGCGGTAATAAAGGAAGGCGTTTGAAAAGTGAGTGGCAGTTTAAAGCGAAGTTCAGACTGAGTCACCGCTTTACAGGGGTTGGCCCCCCCTGACGGCTGTGTATACTTACCGCCATTTTAACGCCCTGGAACCTCCTTGATGGTTGATCACCTGATTGCATTTGCCACTGCCCACTATCTGCTCGTGGGTGCTTTCGTCATCCTGCTGGCGCTGCTGATCGCTCACGAGATGAGCCGTGGTGGCCGCAGCTTGAGCACGTCGGAGCTGACCTCGCTGGTCAACAAGGACGAGGCCGTCGTGGTGGACATTCGCCCGGCCAAGGATTTCGCCGCCGGCCACATCGTCGGTGCTCTGAACATTCCTCAGGACAAGCTGATCGCGCGCCTGCCCGAGCTGGAAAAGCACAAGGCCAAGACCATCATTCTGGTCGATGCCCAGGGCCAGCACGCCGGCACCCACGCTCGCGAAATGCTCAAGCTTGGTTTCACCGCCGCCAAGCTGTCTGGCGGTATCGGCAGCTGGAAGGCCGATAACCTGCCGCTGGTGAAGTGATATGAGCCAGGTTGTCGTGTATTCCAGCGATTGGTGCCCTTACTGCATGCGGGCCAAGGCCTTGCTGGAGAAGAAGGGCGTTGCCTTCGAAGAGATCAAGGTCGACGGCAAACCCCAGGTGCGCGCCGAAATGGCCCAGAAGGCGGGGCGCACGTCCGTGCCGCAGATATGGATCGGCGCCAAGCACATCGGTGGTTGCGACGACCTGTTTGCCCTTGAGCGCGGCGGCAAGCTCGATGCGCTGCTCGCCTGACTCCCAACCCCTAACAGCCCCAAGATCAAGGACCTGCGATGACTGACCAACAGAACACCGAAGCAGCAGAAGCCCAAGGCCCACAATTTTCGCTGCAGCGCATCTACGTGCGTGACCTGTCGTTCGAAGCGCCGAAAAGCCCGGCCATCTTCCGTCAGGAATGGACCCCAAGCGTTGCGCTGGACCTGAACACCCGTCAAAAGGCGCTGGAAGGTGACTTCCATGAAGTCGTGCTGACCCTGTCGGTTACCGTCAAGAACGGTGAAGAAGTGGCCTTCATCGCCGAAGTGCAACAGGCCGGTATCTTCCTGATCCAGGGCCTGGACGAAGCGTCCATGAGCCACACCCTGGGCGCGTTCTGCCCGAACATCCTGTTCCCGTATGCCCGTGAGACCCTGGACAGCCTGGTTACCCGTGGCTCGTTCCCGGCGCTGATGCTGGCTCCGGTGAACTTCGATGCGCTGTACGCGCAAGAGCTGCAGCGCATGCAACAGGAAGGCACGTCGACCGTTCAATAAGTCGATGCTGTAAAAATGTGGGAGGGGGCTTGCCTCCGATTGCAGTGGGTCAGCTACAGATAAGCTGGCTGATCCACCGCTATCGGGGGCAAGCCCCCTCCCACATTTGTTATGTGTGTTATTTGAAACCGAGTTGGCGCCAGCCTTCGTACACGGCGACGGCTACGGTGTTGGACAGGTTCAGGCTGCGGCAGCCCTCGCGCATCGGCAGGCGCAGGCGATGACCCTCGGGCAGCGCGTCGAGCACCTCGGCCGGCAGGCCACGGCTTTCCGGGCCGAACAGGAACGCGTCGCCGTCGGCAAAACTGGCATCATGGAAGGGCCGCGAACCCTTGGTGGTGAACGCGAACAGCCGGGGGTGGCCCAGGCTTTCCAGGCAACTGGCAAGGTCGGCATGGCGCTTGAGCGTGGCGTACTCGTGGTAGTCCAGCCCGGCGCGGCGCAGGCGCTTGTCGTCCATGTCGAAGCCCAGAGGCTCGATCAAATGCAGGTGGCAGCCACTGTTGGCGCACAGCCTGATAACGTTGCCGGTATTCGGCGGAATTTCTGGTTGAAAAAGGATGACGTGAAACATGCACGGCTCCGAAGGCAAAGATGCGCTGCATTCTACCCCTGAAGACGATCCGAGGCCGAAGCTATTGCCGCGTGTGATCGGCTCTTTGGCCATTGTCGGCTTGATGGTGGGGTTGATGATTGGTCGCCTGACCATTCCGGACCCGGTGGAGCTGCTGCGGGTGGAGACTGTCGCTGATGGCGTCGTGGTGTGGTTCAACCGCGAACCCAAGCTGCATGGCGAACACATCGACGGCACCGTGGCACTGCTGTTCGGCGCGCAGGGCAAGTCTGCCGGAGGGCAATTGCAGGTCAATGAAAGTCTGGTGAACTGGCGCGTGCGCAAGACCGATGGTGGCCTGCTGCTGAACCTGGTGTCAGCTCGGCCGTTGCGCGGGGAGTGGAAGGGCGAGTCGTTCGACGACCGCTGGCGGTTGGAGGTCCATCTCCAGGAGCAATAAAAGAGGGAGTTCCCGGCCTGCCTGTACCAGGGCTCCCAAAACGGGGTGAAGCCAGAGGCTTCGGTGTTAAAGAGGGGATTCTCGGCCTGCCTGTACCAAGGTCCCCGAAACTGGGTTGTACAAGGGTTATTGCAGGGCGCGTGCCAGAGTTTGCATGGTTTGCTAAAAACGTTTGCCATAAAGCGCAAAGCCCCGGAATACGGGGCTTTGGTGTTTTCAGCTTTAAACTTTTTTTCAATGGGTCTGGTTTTTGGGCGCGGTGTTCATGCCCGATGCCGGTTCATGGTGCATTGAAGCGGTGCACTATCCCGAACTCTATGAAGATCCAAGTGTGGGAGGGGCTTGCTCCCGATTGCGGTGTGTCAGCTAAAGATAAGCTGACAGAAACACTGCCATCGGGAGCAAGCCCCCTCCCACACTTGAACGGTGATGGATGCTGAAAAGTATCAGGCGTCATCGCCCTCGTCGTCGTCTCCACCGTCCACCTTCATGCCCAGTTCCTTGATCTTGCGCGTCAGGGTATTGCGTCCCCAACCCAACAACACCGCCGCGTCGCGACGACGCCCAGCCGTATGCTTGAGCGCGGTTTCGATCATGATCCGCTCGAACGCCGGCACTGCACTGTCCAACAGGTTCGACTGGCCGCGTGCCAGCGCCTGGTCGGCCCATTGGCGCAGGGCCTGTTCCCAGTTGGTCACCGGGGCCGAATCCTGCGGCAGGCTCAGCAATTCCGGCGGCAGGTCGCTGATATGCACTTCGCGCCCGGACGCCATCACCGTGATCCAGCGGCAGGTGTTTTCCAGCTGGCGCACGTTGCCCGGCCACGGCAGGTTCTTGAGGTATTCCTCGGTCTCGGTTTTCAGCAACTTCGGCTCAACCGCCAGCTCAAGGGCAGCGCGGCTGAGGAAGTGGCGCGCGAGGGTGGGGATGTCTTCGCGACGGTCCGACATGCGCGGAATATGGATGCGGATCACATTGAGGCGGTGGAACAAGTCCTCACGGAATTTGCCCGCATGCACCAGGGTTTCCAGGTTCTGGTGGGTCGCAGCGATGATGCGCACATCCACCTTGACCGGCGTGTGTCCGCCAACCCGGTAGAACTCGCCGTCCGCCAGTACGCGCAGCAGGCGGGTCTGGGTATCGGCCGGCATGTCGCCGATTTCATCGAGGAACAGCGTACCGCCGTCAGCCTGTTCGAAGCGTCCGCGACGCAAGTTGGCCGCGCCGGTGAACGCGCCCTTCTCGTGGCCGAACAGTTCAGATTCCATCAGGTCCTTGGGGATGGCGGCCATGTTCAATGCAATGAACGGTGACGCTGCCCGTGGGCTGTGACGGTGCAGGGCGTGGGCCACCAGTTCCTTGCCGGTGCCCGACTCGCCGTTGATCAGCACGGTGATGTTGGAATGGCTCAAGCGGCCGATAGCGCGAAACACTTCCTGCATCGCTGGCGCTTCGCCGATGATTTCCGGGGTGCGGGTCAGGGCCGGTGGCGCTTCCTGATTCTGCTGTTCCTGGGCGTGCTGGTTGGCGCGTTTGACCAGCGCCACCGCCTCGTCCACGTCGAACGGCTTGGGCAGGTATTCAAAAGCCCCGCCCTGATAGGAGGCGACAGCGCTGTCCAGGTCCGAATGCGCGGTCATGATGATCACCGGCAGGCGCGGGTGCTGCTCACGAATCCGCGCCAGCAGGTCCAGGCCACTGGCGCCGGGCATGCGGATGTCGGAGATGATCACGTCGGGCTGCTGACGCGCCAGGCGGCTCATGACGCCGTCGGCGCTGTCGAAGCTCTGGGTGGTCATGCCTTCCTGTTGCAGGGCTTTCTCCAGGACCCAGCGGATAGAACGGTCGTCATCGACGATCCAGACAGTTTCACTACGGCTCATGTCGATGGGGCTCCTTGTTCCAGTGGCAGAAAGATCGAGAACGTGGTGTGGCCGGGATGGCTCTCACATTCGATCAGGCCCTGATGCTGGCTGATGATGTTCTGGGTAATGGCCAGGCCCAGTCCGGTACCGTCCGGACGGCCGCTGACCATGGGAAAGAAAATGGTGTCCTGCAGGTCCGCAGGAATGCCCGGGCCGTTGTCGATGATTTCGACCTTGGTGACCAGGCGATGGCGTATGTGGCCAATGGTGAACTGGCGCAACGCGCGGGTGCGCAGGCTGATGCGGCCCAGGCGCAACTCGTTCTGGCTGCTGATGGCCTGCATGGCATTGCGCACGATATTGAGTACCGCCTGGATCATCTGTTCGCGGTCGATCAATACGTCGGGAATGCTCGGGTCGTAGTCTCGCACCAGCGTGATGCAGCCCTGGCTTTCGGCCTCGACCAGTTGGCAGACGCGTTCGAGCACTTCGTGCACGTTGGTCATCGCCAGGGACGGCAGCTTGTTGGAACCGAGCATGCGGTCCACCAGATTGCGCAGGCGGTCGGCCTCTTCAATGATGACGTTGGTGTAGTCCTTGAGATGCTCCTCGGGCAGCTCGCGCGCGAGCAACTGCGCCGCGCCGCGAATACCGCCGAGGGGGTTCTTGATCTCATGGGCCAGGCCGCGCACCAGCATCTTGCTGGTTTCCTGCTTGGACAGCTGGGCTTCTTCCTTGGTGATGCGCAGCAAGCGATCACGCGGGTGCACTTCCAGCAGCAGCAGAGTGGCGCCGTTGCTCAGGATGGGGGTTACGGCGTAGTCGACGGTCAGCGTCTGGCCGGTGAGGGCGGTGAGCATCGCTTCGCGCTTGGTAAACGGGTGTGCCTGCTCGACCGCCTGGCGCAACGAGCTCAGGGCTTCGGCGGACTCGGTGAACAATTCGCTGATGAACTGCCCATGGCTGCGCTGGCCGCTGATGGCCAGGAGCATCTCCGCCGCGGGGTTCATGTACTCAAGGCGCAAGTCGGCATTGAGCAGGATGGTCGCGGTGGTCAGGTTGTCGAGTAACAAACGGTGCAGTGCATCGCTGATGGTCATCAGGACCTCTTTTGGAGCAAGGCGCAGGCTTGAGGCACACGCTGATACAAGGAAAATGCAAAAACCAAACCAAGGCTCCGAAAAGAAGCGCGCAGGCCCTGAAATAGGGGGGGCAGGCGCGAAACTGTGGCGTTCTGCCAGCTTGAGCGGGAAGTTTCGAACCAAAATGGGATCGGCGAATGGGTAGG
Source organism: Pseudomonas sp. PvP025 (assembly GCF_017832155.1). Lineage (NCBI taxonomy): Bacteria > Pseudomonadati > Pseudomonadota > Gammaproteobacteria > Pseudomonadales > Pseudomonadaceae > Pseudomonas > Pseudomonas sp. PvP025. The sequence goes on from NZ_JAFIBJ010000001.1 coordinate 4,378,513, forward strand.
GTGCAAACTGTCGCACTAATATAGTGCGATTTTGTGAAGGTTGTTCAGCAAGGTGTCAGAGAACGTCCTGAATGCATACAGTCCAATGTGGGAGGGGCAAGCCCCCTCCCACATTTTTAATCGGGTTACAGGCCTAGCCTTTGTAGATGCACAACTCGGCTGTGGCGCGGATCATCGCCAGCTGGCGCAGCGGGTCGTTGAGCGGTTCATGCACGGCTTCGGCCAGCCATTGCGGGCACTGCGGATCCGTGCGCTGAGGGGTGAAATCAGCCAGTTGCTTGAGCAGGCTCTTTTGCAGCTCATCCAATTGCGGACGGATTTGCTTGACCAGGTCAGGGCGCGGATCGTCGGGCGCCTTGCCCTGGAACTGCCAGTCGGACAAGTGGGTGTACTGCACCAGTTTGTTCGCTTCGATCTGTGCCGAGAAGAACTGCTCGGCGGCGGCAGGGTCGAGCTTGTAGCTCGGTGCCTGGGCGACAACGCTGGCGATCACTTCCTGCTCGCGCTTCCTGTCTTCCACAGGCTTGTGGCTGTCCCACTTGCTCAGGGCCACCTGGTCGGCGATCTCCAGACGCTCGGCGATGCTGTTGAGCAGCGGCTCAAGGGTGGGCGGCGCGGCACTGGCGGTGGCGCTGGCAAACATCAAGGCAAACAAAAAACGTACTTTCAAAGGTGATCTCCTTGTGGGAGGGGGCCTGCTCCCGATGGCGGTGGGTCAGGTTATACAGGTATTGCCTGACACTCTGCCATCGGGGTATGCCCCGTCCCGCATTCTTCATGCTCAGGCAAAAAAAAGACCTCCGAAGGAGGTCTTTTTTCATCACGCCGCCTTAGGCGGCGCTACCGGATCAGCAGCTGTAGTACAGCTCGTATTCCAGTGGGTGTACGAAGGTGCGCACCTTGATTTCTTCAGCGCTCTTGAGCTCGATGTAGGCATCGATGAAGTCGTCGCTGAACACGCCGCCTTTGGTCAGGAACGAACGGCCCTTGTCCAGCTCTTCCAGGGCCTCTTTCAGGCTGCCGCACACTTGCGGGATTTCCTTGGCCTCTTCAGGCGGCAGGTCGTACAGGTTTTTGTCGGCGGCGTCGCCAGGGTGGATCTTGTTCTGGATGCCGTCCAGGCCAGCCATGACCAGCGCAGCGAAGGCCAGGTACGGGTTGGCTGCCGGATCCGGGAAACGTGCTTCGATACGGCGAGCGCGCGGGCTGGACACGTAAGGAATACGGATCGAGGCCGAACGGTTACGGGCCGAGTAGGCCAGCATGACCGGCGCTTCGAAACCTGGGACCAGACGCTTGTAGGAGTTGGTCGACGGGTTGGTGAAGCCGTTCAGGGCCTTGCCGTGCTTGATGATGCCGCCGATGAAGTACAGGGCGGTGTCGGACAGGCCGGCATAGCCTTCGCCGGCGAAGGTGTTCTTGCCATCTTTGGCGATGGACAGGTGAACGTGCATGCCCGAACCGTTATCGCCGTACAGAGGCTTTGGCATGAAGGTCGCGGTACGGCCGTAGGCAACGGCGGTGTTGTGTACGCAGTATTTCAGGGTCTGAACTTCGTCAGCCTTGGCTACCAGGGTGTTGAACTTCACACCGATTTCGTTCTGGCCGGCAGTGGCCACTTCGTGGTGATGCACTTCGATGACCAGGCCCATGTCTTCCATGGCGTTGCACATGGAGGTGCGGATTTCGTGGTCGTGGTCGAACGGTGGCACCGGGAAGTAGCCGCCTTTGATGCCTGGACGGTGGCCATGGTTGCCGCCTTCCACGTCCTGGTCGGACATCCAGGAGCCTTGCTCGGAGTAGATCTTGAACATGGAGCCGGAGATGTCGGACTTGAACTTCACTTGGTCGAAGATGAAGAACTCTGGCTCCGGGCCCACGAATACGGTGTCACCGATACCGGTCGACTTCAGGTATTCCTCGGCACGCTTGGCGATCGCACGTGGGTCGCGGTCGTAGCCTTGCATGGTCGAAGGCTCGATCACGTCGCATACCAGGATCAGGGTAGGCTCTTCGGTGAACGGGTCGAGGACGGCAGTGCTGTCGTCCGGCATCAGGATCATGTCGGAAGCTTCGATGCCTTTCCAGCCAGCAATGGAGGAACCGTCGAACATTTTGCCTTCTTCGAAGAAAGCATCATCCAGCGCGTCGCGAGCCGGCATGGTCACGTGGTGCTGAGTGCCTTTTGTGTCCGTGAAGCGCAGATCAATCCATTTAACGTCATGATCTTTGATGAGTTGAACCGACTTCGACATGGTGTCCTCCGGGTGGCTTCGGGCTGGGGTAGTGGAGTTAGCCCTTAGAATGTGGGTGATGCCGGCGCGGATAGTCCGCCATGGCAACCTGCCTCACAAGAGAGCAAATTGCATGCCAGTGCGCCAACATGGGTTTTGTGCTCCAAATGCGACCCTATAAAGGTGCATAACGACAAATGGCAAAAAGATGCGCACTGCAATGTAGCGTTGCCCGATGAAAATGCACGCATTTAGTGCGTGGCAAGTGCGGTGCATATTAACTGGTTAAACCTTGAGCGATTTCCGCTATAATCCGCGCCCCCCTTTTTCAGCAGGCCCGGCACGCGCTGTTTCCATGAAATTAATCGTAAAAGTCTTCCCTGAAATCACCATCAAGAGCCGACCGGTACGGATGCGTTTCATCCGTCAGTTGGCCAAGAACATCCGTGCCGTGCTCCGCGATCTGGACCCGGCTGTGGTGGTCAACGGTGTGTGGGACAACCTCGAGCTGGAAACCCGCCTGACCGACGCCAAAGCCCTGAAGGACATGACCGAGCGTCTGAGCTGCATGCCGGGCATCGCGCATTTCCTGCAGGTGGACGAGTACCCGCTGGGCGACTTCGATGACATCACCGAGAAGTGCAAACTGCACTTTGGCGATGAGCTGGAAGGCAGGATTTTTTCGGTACGCTGCAAGCGCGCCGGCAAACATCCGTTCAGCTCCATGGATGTGGAGAAATACGTCGGCAGCAAGCTGCGTCGCGAGTGCGGCGCGGCCGGAATCTCCCTCAAAGCGCCGCAAATTGAAGTGCGCATGGAGATTCGCGACCAACGGTTGTTTGTGATCCACAGCCAGCACAACAGCATCGGCGGCTACCCGCTGGGCGCCCTGGAACAGACCCTGGTGCTCATGTCCGGTGGTTTCGACTCCACGGTGGCGGCCTACCAGATCATGCGCCGCGGCCTGATGAGCCACTTCTGCTTCTTTAACCTGGGCGGGCGTGCACACGAATTGGGCGTGATGGAAGTCGCGCACTTTATCTGGAAGAAGTACGGCAGCTCCCAGCGCGTGCTGTTTGTGAGCGTGCCGTTTGAGGAAGTGCTGGGCGAAATTCTCGCTAAAGTCGATAACAGTCATATGGGCGTGGTTTTGAAGCGTATGATGTTGCGCGCTGCGTCCCGCATTGCCGATCAGTTGCAGATCGACGCGCTGGTGACCGGCGAAGCGATCTCCCAGGTGGCCAGCCAGACGCTGCCCAACCTGTCGCTGATCGACTGCGTGACCGAGAAGCTGGTGTTGCGCCCGCTGATCGCCAGCCACAAGCAGGACATCATCGACCTGGCCGAAGAAATCGGCACCGCCGATTTCGCCAAGCATATGCCGGAATACTGCGGGGTCATCTCGGTGAACCCCAAGACCCACGCCAAGCGCAACCGCGTGGAGTATGAAGAACAACAGTTTGATATGGCGGTTCTGGAGCGTGCGCTCGAGAACGCCAAACTGGTCCCGATCGATCGCGTGATCGACGAGTTGGGCCAGGATGTGCAGATCGAAGAAGTCAGCGAAGCCCTGGCCGGTCAGATCGTCGTCGATATCCGTCACCCGGATGCCGCCGAGGATGAGCCGCTGGAAATCGCCGGCATCGACGTACAAACGCTGCCGTTCTATGCATTGAACGCGCGTTTCAAGGAACTGGATAACAGCCGTCAGTACCTGCTGTATTGCGACAAAGGCGTGATGAGTCGCCTGCATGCCCACCATTTGCTCAGTGAGGGGCATGCCAATGTGCGCGTTTATCGACCGAGCTAAGAGCCCGGGGCTGTTTGCCTGTGGCCTGCGTCACCGGCCCCCCGACTCTGCCGTCAAGCTGTAACGGCAAGGCCTGACTCTACTGTTAATCGCTGCCACGACCTGTCAGCACACCGAATCCTCTGATCGAGATACACAAGTGATCGAAAATCTACGTAACATCGCCATCATTGCTCACGTTGACCACGGTAAAACCACCCTGGTAGACAAACTCCTGCGCCAATCCGGCACCCTGGAGCGCAACGAGCTCAACGACGAGCGCGTGATGGACTCCAACGACCAGGAAAAAGAGCGCGGTATTACCATCCTGGCGAAAAACACCGCCATCAACTGGAACGGCTACCACATCAACATCGTGGACACCCCGGGCCACGCCGACTTCGGCGGCGAAGTAGAACGCGTAATGTCGATGGTCGACTCCGTGCTGCTGCTGGTTGACGCTCAAGACGGCCCTATGCCGCAAACCCGTTTCGTGACCAAGAAGGCGTTCGAAGCCGGCCTGCGTCCGATCGTGTGCATCAACAAGGTTGACCGTCCAGGCGCGCGTCCGGACTGGGTTCTGGACCAGATCTTCGACCTGTTCGACAACCTGGGCGCCACCGAAGAACAGCTCGATTTCCAGGTGATCTACGCCTCGGCCCTGAACGGTATTGCTGGTCTTGACCACACCGACATGGCTGAAGACATGACCCCGCTGTACCAGTCGATCGTCGACAACGTACCGCCGCCGAAAGTTGACCGTGAAGGCCCGTTCCAGATGCAAATCTCGGCACTGGACTACAACAGCTTCCTGGGTGTTATCGGCGTTGGCCGTATTGCCCGTGGCAGCGTCAAGCCGAACACCCCGGTTGTGGCTATCGGCGCCGACGGCAAGAAGCGTAATGGTCGTATCCTGAAGCTGATGGGCCACCACGGTCTGCACCGCATCGACGTTGAAGAAGCATTTGCCGGCGACATCGTGTGCGTCAGCGGCATGGACTCGCTGTTCATCTCCGACACCCTGTGCCAGCCGGACACTGTCGAGGCGATGAAGCCTCTGACCGTTGACGAGCCAACCGTTTCGATGACCTTCCAGGTGAACGACTCGCCGTTCTGCGGCAAGGAAGGCAAGTTCGTGACCTCCCGTAACATCAAGGAGCGTCTGGACAAAGAGCTGCTGTACAACGTTGCACTGCGCGTTGAAGAAGGCGACTCGGCTGACAAGTTCAAAGTCTCCGGCCGTGGTGAGCTGCACCTCTCGGTACTGATCGAAACCATGCGTCGCGAAGGCTTCGAAATGGGTGTTGGTCGTCCGGAAGTGATCATCCGTCAGGTTGACGGCGTGAAGCAGGAACCGTTCGAAAACGTCACCATCGACACCCCTGAAGAATCCCAGGGCAAGGTCATGGAAGAGATGGGCCTGCGTAAGGGCGACCTGACCAACATGGTGCCGGATGGCAAGGGCCGTGTACGTCTGGAATACAACATCCCTGCTCGTGGTCTGATCGGTTTCCGTAACCAGTTCCTGACCCTGACCAACGGCGCTGGCATCCTGACCTCGATCTTCGATCGCTACGACACCATGAAGTCCGGCGACATGTCCGGTCGTCAGAACGGTGTTCTGGTATCGGTAGAAACCGGCAAGGCGCTGACCTACTCCCTGGAAACCCTCCAGGCGCGTGGCAAGCTGTTCGTTGAACACGGTCAAGAGATCTACAACGGTCAGATCGTTGGTCTGAACAGCCGTGACAACGACATGGGCGTCAACCCAACCAAAGGCAAGAAGCTCGACAACATGCGTGCTTCGGGCAAAGACGAAACCATCGCTCTGGTCCCACCTGTTCGCTTCACCCTGGAACAGGCCCTGGAATTCATCCAGGACGACGAGCTGTGCGAAGTGACGCCTAAGTCGATCCGCCTGCGTAAAAAGATCCTGGACGAAGGCGAGCGTACCCGCGCTGCCAAGAAATCCAAGAACTGAGTTAACTCAGGCTGAATAAAAACGCCCCCGGTCGAAAGGCCGGGGGCGTTTTTTTATGCCTGCAGTTTTTGGTGGTGGCTGTACTGGCCTCATCGGGGGCAAGCCTCTTCCCACCTTTGAATGTGTTCACAGATCAAAATGTGGGAGGGGGCTTGCCCCCGATAGGGCCCTCAACAGCCCCACAAAACCCGAATCAGAACTTATCGAGGGTCTTGAACTTGGTCTCGCGCACCACTTCCTTCGGCTTGTACGCGCAGTACCCCGGCCGCGGGCCGATTTTCGGGTGGTTGCGGCAGGTATCCGGGCGCTTGTCATAAATAGTGCAGAAGCGCGTCTTACGATCCAGGTACAGGCAATCGTTGTTGCTCATGCGCTGCAGGGTAAAGATCTCGGATTTGTTGTTGTAGCGCTCCACGATGCCTTCCTTCTGCAACCGCTTGGCGATGTTCTTCGGCGGGTCACCGCGCTCGAATTCGTCGACGATGCCAATGCGGATCAGGTCCTTGATCTTCACCTCGACCGGCAGCGTGCAGCAGCTGGACACGCAGCCGCCGCACATGTGGGCGGAATATTTCTGCCAGGTTTCCAGACGGTCGAGTTCCGCGGCGGCGATCAGTTGAGGCTTCATCAGGGTTCCAGGGTGGGGCGGTAGCAGGGCGCGCGATCATACCGGGATTGGTGGTTTTTTGAACAATATTTTGCGGGTTTCAGCCAAAAGGCACGCCTGAGCCAAAAGCGGGCACGGCGCCTGCATCAAATTCACCAAACCGTTAATGAGTTAAAAAACTGACGAACCGCAGCCGCTACCGTCTGTCAGACGGTCTAGGCTCTAGCAACTCCTTCTATCTCGCCCGAGGTCGCAATTGATGTCTCAGGAACCACTTGCACGAGAAGCAGAGGTAGCCGCATTTCGCGATGCCGTCTTGACCAAACTCACTTACGCGGTGGGCAAGGACCCGGATCACGCCTTCGACCACGACTGGTTCGAAGCCATTGCCCTGGCCGCCCGCGACCAGATGGTCGACCACTGGATGGACCACACGCGGCGTATCTACCGCAAAGGCCAGAAGCGGGTGTATTACCTCTCGCTGGAATTTCTTATTGGCCGCTTGCTCTACGACAGCTTGAGCAATCTGGGCGTGCTGGAGATCGCGCGCGACGCACTGGCTGAGCTGGGCGTCGACCTTGAGCGCATTCGTCTGCTGGAGCCCGATGCGGCGCTCGGCAACGGTGGCCTGGGGCGTCTGGCCGCGTGCTTCATGGAAAGCATGTCCACCCTCGGCATCGCCGGGCATGGTTACGGCATCCGCTACGAGCACGGCTTGTTCCGCCAGGCGATTGTCGATGGCTGGCAACAGGAGCAGACCGAACGCTGGCTGGATTTCGGCAACCCATGGGAATTCGAACGCGCCGAAGTGATTTACCCGATTGGTTTTGGCGGCAGCGTCGAAACCCTGCCGGATGCGTCCGGCAAGATGATCCAGGTGTGGACGCCCGGCGAAACCGTGCGCGCGGTTGCCTACGACACGCCGGTGGTCGGCTGGCGCGGTGCCAGCGTCAATACCCTGCGCCTGTGGCGTGCGCGCGCCGTTGAGGACTTGCACCTGGAGCGCTTCAACGCCGGTGACCACTTGGGCGCCGTCGCCGAAGTGGCCCGCGCCGAAAGTATTTCCCGCGTGCTTTACCCGGCCGACAGCACCGAAGCCGGGCAGGAACTGCGCCTGCGCCAGGAGTACTTCTTCGTCTCCGCTTCGTTGCAGGATCTGCTGCGCCGCCACAAGAACATGCACGGCTCGGTCCTGAGCCTGGGCGAACACGCCGCGATCCAGCTCAACGACACTCACCCGTCCATCGCCGTGGCCGAACTGATGCGTCAACTGGTGGACCTGCACGACATTCCCTGGGAAGCCGCGTGGGACGTGACCGTCGAAACGCTGTCCTACACCAACCACACCCTGCTGCCTGAAGCCCTGGAAACCTGGCCGGTCGGCTTGATGGAGCGCATGTTGCCCCGGCACATGCAGATCATCTACCTGATCAATGCCCAGCACATCGACTCGCTGCGCGCCAAAGGCATCCACGATTTCGACGTGCTGCGCGCCGTTTCGCTGATCGAAGAAGACAACGGCCGCCGCGTGCGCATGGGCAACCTGGCGTTCCTCGGTTCCCACAGCGTCAACGGCGTATCCGGCCTGCACACCCAGTTGATGCGCAGCACCGTGTTCTCCGAACTGCACAAGCTCTACCCGGAACGCATCAACAACAAAACCAACGGCATTACCTTCCGCCGCTGGCTGTACCAGGCCAACCCCAAGCTCACGCAGATGCTGGTGGAAGCGCTGGGGCCGGACATTCTCGACACCATGGAAACCCGCCTGACGGAGCTTGAAACCTTCGCCGAGAAACAGGCCTTCCGCAAAGCCTTCGCCGACCAGCGCCTGCACAGCAAGCGTGCGCTGGCCGAGATCATCCATGAGCGCCTGGGCATTTCGGTCAACCCGGCGGCGATGTTCGACGTACAGGTCAAGCGTATCCACGAGTACAAGCGCCAACTGCTGAACCTGCTGCACACCGTGGCGCTGTACCAGGCGATCCGTGCCGAGCCGGGCACCGACTGGGTGCCGCGGGTGAAGATCTTCGCGGGCAAGGCGGCGGCGAGCTATCACCAGGCCAAGCTGATCATCAAGCTGACCAACGACATCGCGCGCACCGTGAACAACGACCCGACCGTACGTGGTCTGCTCAAGGTGGTGTTCCTGCCCAACTACAACGTGAGCCTGGCAGAAAGCATCATCCCGGCGGCGGACTTGTCGGAGCAGATTTCCACTGCCGGCTTCGAGGCCTCGGGCACCAGCAACATGAAGTTCGGCCTCAACGGTGCGCTCACCATCGGCACCATGGATGGCGCGAATGTGGAGATGCACGAGCAGGTCGGCGCCGAGCACATGTTCATCTTCGGCCTCAGCGCGCAGCAGGTGGAAGCCCGCAAGCACGCCGGTGAATTCAGCGCCGGGCCGGACATTGCTGCATCCCATCGTCTCAACGACGTGCTGCAGGCCATCCGCGGCGGGGTGTTCTCGCCGGATGATCCGGGCCGCTACGTGGGCCTGATCGACGGGCTGATCGACTACGACCGCTTCCTGGTGTGCGCCGACTTCGATTCCTACTGGGACGCCCAGGCACGGGTAGAAGCGCATTGGCACGACTCCAAGGCGTGGTGGCGTTCGGCGGTGCTCAACACCGCGCGCATGGGCTGGTTCAGCTCGGACCGCACCATCCGCGAGTACGCCACCGAAATCTGGAAAGCGCTCGACTAAACGCTGCAATGCACAGTGCGGGAGGGGGCTTGCTCCCTCCCGCATTGGATCTGTTGCCAGACCATGAACTCTATTGCGCTTAAATCCTCTGATGAGAGGATTTAAGCCCCGACTCGCGCTAAACTGCGCGGGTTTTCAGCCCCCCATTGTCCGGAGCCTTACATGTCCCGCGTTACCTTGAGTCGCTATTTGATCGAGCAGACCCGCAGCAATAACACGCCTGCCGATCTGCGCTTCCTTATCGAAGTGGTGGCGCGTGCCTGCAAGGAAATCAGCCACGCCGTGTCCAAAGGCGCATTGGGGGGTGTCCTGGGCAGCATGGGCACTGAAAACGTGCAGGGCGAAGTGCAGAAGAAGCTCGACGTGATCTCCAACGAGATCCTGCTCGAAGCCAACGAATGGGGCGGTCACCTGGCCGGCATGGCGTCCGAGGAAATGGACAATGCCTACCAGATTCCGGGCAAATACCCGAAGGGCGCCTATCTGCTGGTATTCGACCCATTGGACGGCTCGTCCAACATCGACATCAACGCACCGGTCGGCACCATCTTCTCGGTACTGCGTTGCCCCAACGAATACCTGAGCCAGAACGAAGCGCTGAACGAAAAGGCCTTTCTGCAGCCAGGCACCGAGCAGGTGGCTGCCGGCTACGCAATCTACGGCCCGCAGACCATGCTGGTGCTGACCCTGGGCGACGGCGTAAAAGGCTTCACCCTGGACCGCGAAATGGGCAGCTTCGTACTCACCCACGAAGACATCACCATTCCTGCGTCCACCCAGGAGTTTGCGATCAACATGTCCAACCAGCGTCACTGGGAAGAGCCGGTGACCCGCTATGTTGGCGAGCTGATGGCTGGCGAAGAAGGCCCGCTGAAGAAAAACTTCAACATGCGCTGGGTGGCTGCAATGGTGGCCGACGTGCACCGTATCCTCACCCGTGGTGGCTTGTTCATGTACCCACGCGACAGCCGCGAGCCGTCCAAACCGGGCAAGTTGCGCCTGATGTACGAAGCCAACCCGATGTCGTTCCTGGTTGAGCAGGCTGGCGGCGCGTCCACCGACGGTCACCAGCGCATCCTCGACATCCAGCCTGAAGGCCTGCACCAGCGTGTGGCGGTGTTCCTGGGTTCGAAGGAAGAAGTTGAGCGCGTGACGTCGTATCACAAGAAGTAAGCGCGTGCGATAAACAATCCGCCGTGTTGTGAGGCGGATCACCGTTGAAGAAGCCCCGAAACGTTTCAGCGTTTTCGGGGTTTTTTTTGTTTTTGCGCGTCGGGAACCAGACCCCCCTTTTCCCTTCTAAGGTTCTGGCAGATACCCACGCTGCTTCGCCCTTCCAGGAGTTTATCCATGTCGTTACGTCGTCTCGCCTTGCTGACTTTTTGCGTGCTGCTGGCCGCTTGCAGCAAGGTCAATCAAGAGAATTACGCAAAGTTGTCGGCCGGGATGCCCAAGGCTGAGGTGGAGTCGTTGCTGGGCACGCCGACTGACTGTTCCGGCGCACTGGGCATGTCCAGCTGCACCTGGGGCGATAAAAACAGTTTTATCAGCGTTCAATATGCCGGTGACAAGGTTGTGTTGTTTTCCGGGCAAGGCCTGAAGTAAACCGGGGCGCAAGCCTGCGGGAGAAGAAGAATGATGCGTTTTGTTTTGTTCCTTTGCGCCAGCCTGTTTTTGGCAGGCTGCGCCAGCCATTCTGGCGATGATCTGCAACCCAAGACCGCGAGCAACGTCAACCTCAAACGTTACCAGGGCACCTGGTACGAGTTGGCTCGATTGCCGATGTACTTCCAGCGCAACTGCGCGCAGTCGGAAGCCCGCTACAACCTGCTGCCGGATGGCGACATGTCGGTGTTCAATCGCTGCCTGACCACCGAGTGGAAGTGGGAAGAAGCCAAGGGCACCGCCACACCGCAAGTGCCGGGCAAGACCGACAAGCTCTGGGTGGAATTCAATAACTGGTTTACTGCGCTGCTGCCGGGCGTTGCCAAGGGCGACTACTGGGTGTTGTACGTCAGCGATGACTACAAGACCGCCATCGTGGGCAGCCCGAGCCGTCGCTACATGTGGATCCTGTCGCGTACACCAACGGTGAGCGCTGAAACTCGTGAAGACCTGCTCAGCAGGGCGCGGCAACAGGGCTATGACACCACGCGCCTGATCTTCCGCACCTCGGACAAGCAGATGGCCAAGACCTCGCAATAACCTCGGCAACACCCTCAACCCAATGTGGGAGGAGGCTTGCTTCCGATAGCCGTGCATCAGTCGCTATATTCATGACTGACATGCCGCAATCGGGAGCAAGCCCCCTCCCACATTTTTTATCCGAGTAGAGTCCTCAACACCTGCGTGAAGGCCGTCGCGCTTTCCTCTTCGTCGGCATGATGCCCCTCGCGCACCACCCATTTGCCGTTCACCAGCACATCACGCACCTGCCGATCTCCTCCGGCGAACAGCCAGCGATTGAGAATCCCATCTCCGCTCGCCGTGGCCAGGTACGGATCATTACCGTCAAGCACGATCCAGTCCGCCCGCTTGCCCACTTCCAATCGACCCACCGGTTGCCCCAGCGCCTGGGCCCCACCGTCCAGCGCCGCATCAAACAGCGTGCGGCCGACCATCGGCTGATCGGAGCGATACAGACGATTGCGCCGCTGATCCCGCAACCGCTGGCCATATTCCAGCCAGCGCAATTCCTCCACCACGCTCAGCGACACATGGCTGTCGGAGCCGATGCCCATGCGCCCACCCTGGGCGAGAAAATCCACCGCCGGGAAAATCCCGTCACCCAGATTCGCCTCAGTGGTCAGACACAACCCTGCAATCGCACGGCTCCTGGCCATGCGCGCGACTTCGTCCGCATCGGCATGGGTGGCGTGCACCAGGCACCAGCGCTCATCGACCTCAACGTTGTCATACAGCCATTGCAGCGGACGCTTGCCGCTCCAGGCCAGGCAATCGTCGACTTCTTTCTGCTGCTCGGCGATGTGGATATGCACGGGGCACGCCTTGTCGCCGGCTGCGAGCACGTCGTGGATCTGCTGCGGGGTGACCGCGCGCAGCGAGTGGAAACACAGCCCCAGCTGCTGCGCCGGTTGTGCCGCCAGCATCGGACGCAAGCGGGCCTGCAGGTCCAGGTAACTGTCGGTGCTGTTGATAAACCGCCGCTGGCCCTCGTTCGGCGCCTGGCCACCAAACCCCGAGTGGGTGTAGAGCACCGGCACCAGCGTCAGGCCGATACCGCTGTGGGCGGCCGCCTGGCTGATCTGCCGCGACAGCTCGGCGCGGTCGGCGTAAGGCTGGCCGCTGACATCGTGATGCACGTAATGAAACTCGGCCACCGAGGTGTAGCCGGCCTTGAGCATTTCGATGTACAGCTGGCGCGCGATCACCTGCAACTGGTCCGGGCTGATCTTGCCGACCATGCGGTACATCAGCTCGCGCCAGGTCCAGAAACTGTCATTCGGGTTGCCCGCCACTTCCGCCAGGCCGGCCATGGCGCGCTGGAAGGCATGGGAATGCAGGTTCGGCATGCCGGCCAACAGCGGGCCTCTGAGCCGCTCGGCGCCGTCTGCGTCGGCATTGGCCTCGACCCGAGTCAGCAGTCCGTCGACGCCCACCTCAAGGCGTACATCGTTGGCCCATCCATCAGGCAGCAGCGCGCGTTCGGCAAAGAATGCGGACATGATCAGAAGACTCCGGTCGTGTGTTTATTTGTATATACATATACAGACGTTTGCCTGCTCGGTAAACTCCGGCAATCTATGCTTCTTTTTTCCCTGCAAGGATTCCCTGTGCCGACTCCGCCTGCCAAGTCTTCGCTGGTTGCCCACATGGACGAAAGTCCGGCGCCCTTGTATGCCCGCGTCAAACAGATGATCAGCCAGCAGATTCTCAACGGTAACTGGCCGCCCCATTACCGCGTGCCGTCGGAAAGCGAACTGGTCAGCCAGTTGGGCTTCAGCCGCATGACCATCAACCGCGCCCTGCGCGAACTCACCGCCGAAGGGTTGCTGGTGCGCATGCAGGGCGTGGGCACATTCGTCGCTGAACCCAAGAGCCAGTCGGCACTGTTCGAAGTGCACAACATTGCCGATGAGATTGCCTCGCGCGGCCATCGTCATACCTGCCAGGTCATCCACCTGTGCGAAGAGGCTGCCGGTTCCGAGCGCGCCGTTGCGCTGGAAATGCGTGAAGGCGGGCGGGTGTTCCACTCGCTGATCGTGCACTACGAAAACGATATCCCCGTGCAGATCGAAGACCGCTTCGTCAACGCCGCAGTCGCGCCCGACTACCTGCAGCAGGACTTCACCCAGCAAACCCCCTACGCGTACCTCAACCAGGTGGCGCCGCTCACCGAAGGCGAGCACGTGGTCGAAGCGATTCTCGCTGACGCCGCCGAATGCAAACTGCTGCAGATCGAGCCGAGCGAACCCTGCCTGTTGATTCGCCGGCGCACCTGGTCGGGCCGTCAGCCGGTAACCGCCGCACGCTTGATCCACCCCGGTTCCCGGCACAGCCTCGAAGGGCGTTTCAGCAAATGAGTGAAGTCAGCGTGTGGCGCGCCACCGACTATGTGCGCATGCCCTGGAAAAATGGCGGCGGCAGCACCGAAGAAATCACCCGTGATGCAGGCGAAGGCCTGGAGGGGTTTGGCTGGCGTCTGTCGATTGCCGATATTGCCGAATCGGGCGGTTTCTCCACCTTCGCCGGCTACCAGCGCGTGATCACCGTGATCAAGGGCGCAGGCATGGTGCTGACCGTGGACGGCGAGGAGCAGCGCGGCCTCTTGCCGCTGCAACCCTTCGCCTTCAGTGGCGACAGTCAGGTGTCCTGCCGGCTGATCACCGGGCCTATTCGCGATTTCAACCTGATCTATTCGCCCCAGCGTTACCACGCGCGTTTGCAATGGGTGGACGGCGTGCAGCGCTTTTTCAGCACCGCGCAGACGGTGCTGGTGTTCAGCGTGGCGGATGAAGTGAAGGTGCTGGACCAGAAGTTGGGCCATCACGATTGCCTGCAAGTGGAGGGTAATACCGGCTTGCTGGATATTTCCGTGGCAGGCCGTAGCTGCATTATCGAACTGACCGCGCGCGGTTAAAAAATGTGGGAGGGGGCTTGCTCCCTCCCACATTTCTCGGCGGTGTTTACAAAACGGTGCACCAATTTGTTACCGAATGCCCCAGCGTGATGCAACTCCAGTGTTTCGCCCTCGTTGAAAACACCCACCCAGGAAATTTCACAAAGCCCCCAAAGCCTTAATTCTCAAGGCTCCCGTGTATTCGATAAAAAATTCCCCCTGACCGACTCATCAAGTTGGCCGCTCGATTGCATATGCTTGTACATACAAGTAAAGGTGTGTGCGTAAGACTCTTCCTCCCCACGCACCTGTTCGCGCATCGATCGCCCAGGAGTCAGCGTTGTGACCAAGCCTACCCAGTTCCGTGATGTCGAAATCCGTGCCGCCCGCGGTAACAAGCTCACCGCTAAAAGCTGGCTGACCGAAGCGCCGCTGCGCATGTTGATGAACAACCTCGACCCGCAAGTGGCCGAGAACCCGAAAGAACTGGTGGTGTACGGCGGCATCGGCCGTGCGGCGCGCAATTGGGAGTGCTACGACCAGATCGTCGAGAGCCTCACCCATCTGAACGACGACGAAACCCTGCTGGTGCAGTCGGGAAAGCCGGTCGGCGTGTTCAAAACCCACAGCAACGCGCCACGCGTGCTCATCGCCAACTCCAACCTGGTGCCGCACTGGGCCAGTTGGGAACACTTCAACGAACTGGATGCCAAGGGCCTGGCCATGTACGGCCAGATGACCGCTGGCAGCTGGATCTACATCGGCAGCCAGGGCATCGTCCAGGGCACTTACGAAACCTTCGTCGAAGCCGGTCGCCAACATTACGACAGCAACCTCAAGGGCCGCTGGGTGCTCACCGCCGGCCTCGGCGGCATGGGTGGCGCGCAGCCACTCGCGGCCACGCTGGCCGGTGCGTGCTCGCTGAACATCGAATGCCAGCAGGTCAGCATCGATTTCCGTCTGGCCAGCCGCTATGTCGACGAGCAGGCCACCGACCTCGACGACGCCCTGGCCCGTATCGCCAAATACACCCAGGAAGGCAAGGCCATTTCCATCGCCCTGCTGGGTAACGCCGCCGAAATCCTGCCGGAGCTGGTCAAGCGCGGCGTGCGCCCGGACATGGTCACCGACCAGACCAGCGCCCACGACCCGCTCAACGGCTACCTGCCGGCCGGCTGGACCTGGGACGAATACCGCGCCCGCGCCAAAACCGAGCCGGCCGTCGTGATCCAGGCCGCCAAGCAGTCGATGGCCGTGCATGTAAAAGCCATGCTCGAATTCCAGAAGCAGGGCATCCCGACCTTCGACTACGGCAACAACATCCGCCAGATGGCCCTGGAAGTCGGCGTGGAAAACGCCTTTGATTTTCCGGGCTTCGTGCCGGCCTATATCCGCCCGCTGTTCTGCCGTGGCATCGGCCCGTTCCGCTGGGCTGCGCTGTCGGGCGACCCGCAGGACATCTACAAGACCGACGCCAAAGTCAAAGCGCTGATCCCGGACGACGCCCACCTGCACAACTGGCTGGACATGGCGCGTGAACGCATCAGCTTCCAGGGCCTGCCGGCGCGTATCTGCTGGGTCGGCCTGGGCCAGCGCGCCAAGCTGGGCCTGGCGTTCAACGAAATGGTCCGCAGCGGCGAGCTGTCGGCGCCGGTGGTGATTGGCCGGGACCACCTCGACTCCGGCTCGGTCGCCAGCCCCAACCGCGAAACCGAATCCATGCAGGATGGCTCCGACGCCGTGTCCGACTGGCCGCTGCTCAACGCCTTGCTCAACACCGCGAGCGGCGCGACCTGGGTCTCGCTGCACCACGGCGGTGGCGTGGGCATGGGCTTCTCCCAGCATTCGGGCATGGTCATCGTCTGCGACGGCACCGATGAAGCGGCCGAACGCATCGCGCGGGTATTGCACAACGACCCGGCCACCGGGGTGATGCGGCATGCGGACGCCGGCTACCAGATCGCGATCGACTGTGCCAAAGAGCAGGGCCTGAACCTGCCGATGATCAAATAAAGACCGGCTCGGTTGTTGTGGGAGCCGGGCTTGCCCGCGATGCAGGCGACTCGGTTTGTCAGTAAGACCGAGGTGATGCCATCGCAGGCAAGCCAGCTCCCACAGAAGAGCAATGCGCATGCAGAACAATCCATCAGAGGTTGAACAACAATGGCTGTAAATGACGCTCGTGCAAGCAGCACCCCGCTGATCGAAAAACGTTCGATCGACTACATCCCGGAAGCGGAAAGACACGGTCGTCTCTTGAGCCAGTTCACCCTGTGGCTCGGCGCCAACCTGCAGATCACCGCCATCGTCACCGGGGCCCTGGCCGTGGTGCTGGGCGGTGATGTGTTCTGGTCGTTGATCGGTCTGTTGATCGGCCAACTGATCGGCGGCGGCGTCATGGCCCTGCATGCGGCGCAAGGGCCCAAGCTCGGCCTGCCGCAGATGATCTCCAGCCGTGTGCAGTTCGGGGTGTACGGCGCGGCCATCCCGATTGTGCTGGTGTGCCTGATGTACCTGGGCTTCACCGCCACCGGCACCGTGCTGTCCGGCCAGGCGCTGGGCCAGCTGTTCGGCGTCAGTGACAGCACCGGTATCCTGATGTTCGCCAGTGTCATCGTGCTGGTCACGGTGCTTGGCTATCGGGTGATCCATTTCATCGGCCGCGTCGCCAGCGTCATTGGGATGGTGGCGTTTGTCTATCTGTTCAGCCGCCTGATGAGCCAGGCCGACGTTGGCGCGCTCCTGCAAATCCGTCACTTCAGCTGGAGCAGTTTCCTGCTGGCAGTGTCGCTCGCGGCCTCCTGGCAGATCGCGTTCGGCCCGTATGTGGCGGACTACTCACGCTACCTGCCGAGCCGTACGTCCTCACTGAAAACCTTCCTCGCCGCCGGTGCCGGTTCGGTGATCGGCGCGCAGGTGGCGATGATCCTCGGTGTGTTCGCCGCCGCGTTGTCCAACGGGCAATTCGCCGGTCACGAAGTGGCCTACATCGTCGGCCTGGGCGGCACGGGGGCTACCGCTGCGTTGCTGTATTTCAGCATCGCGTTCGGCAAGGTCACGATTTCCACCCTGAACTCCTACGGCAGCTTCATGTGCATCGCGACCATCATCAGCGGCTTTCGCGGTCGCCTCGAAGTCACGCGCTGGCAGCGTCTGGGGTTCGTGCTGGTCATCGTCGGCGCGGCAACCCTGATCGCGTTGCTCGGCCAGCACTCGTTCCTCGGTGCGTTCAAGTCGTTCATCCTGTTTCTGCTGGCGTTCTTCACGCCGTGGAGCGCGATCAACCTGGTCGACTATTACTGCATCACCCGCGAGCGCTATGACGTGCCGGCCCTGGCCGATCCGAACGGACGCTACGGACGTTGGAACCTGCTGGGCATCAGCGTCTATGTGTTTGGCGTGCTGGTGCAGTTGCCGTTCATTTCCACCCAGTTCTACACCGGCCCGCTGGTGGCCGCCCTCGGTGACGTGGATATCTCCTGGATCATCGGCCTGGTGCTGCCCGCCGGCCTGTATTACCTGTGCGCAAAAAAATGGCACAGCGCGGTACCTGACCACCTGATCCTGCCGCCAGAGCAGGGCGCTGCGCCAATAAAAACCAGGCCGGTTGCACAGGCCTGATGGGACGTGGACAGGGCAGGACGCCTACTGACTGCCGTAATCCATTTCAAGATTGGGAGCGTCACCACAATGAAAATACATAAGACCCTGCTGGCCACTCTGTTTCTGGCAAGCGCCGGCGCCCAGGCGGCCGGTTGGTGCGAATCCGGCAAGCCGGTGAAGTTCGCAGGCCTCAACTGGGAAAGCGGCATGCTGCTGACCGATATCCTGCAAACCGTGTTGGAAAAAGGCTACGACTGCAAAACCGACAGCCTGCCGGGCAACTCCATCACCATGGAAAACGCCCTGGGCAGTAACGACATTCAGGTGTTCGCCGAAGAGTGGGTGGGCCGCAGCGAAGTCTGGAACAAGGCCGAGAAGGCCGGCAAGGTCGTGGGCGTCGGCGCGCCTATCGTCGGTGCGATCGAGGGCTGGTACGTGCCGCGTTACGTGATCGAAGGCGACGCCAAGCGCAAGCTTGCCGCCAAGGCGCCGGACCTGAAGAACATCGCAGATCTGGCCAAGTACGCCCAGGTGTTCAAGGACCCGGAAGAACCGTCCAAGGGCCGCTTCTACAACTGCCCGGCCGGCTGGACCTGCGAACTGGACAACAGCGAAATGCTGAAAAGCTACGGCCTGGAGAACACCTACACCAACTTCCGCCCGGGCACCGGCCCGGCGCTGGATGCGGCGGTGCTGTCGAGCTACAAGCGTGGCGAGCCGATCCTGTTCTACTACTGGTCGCCGACGCCGCTGATGGGTCAGGTCGACCTGGTCAAGCTGCAGGAAAAACCCGGCGTGGATAAAAGCGTGAGCATCAAGGTCGGCCTGTCCAAGGCATTCCATGAACAGGCGCCGGAACTGGTGGCCGTGCTGGAAAAGGTCAACCTGCCCATCGACCTGCTCAACCAGAACCTGGGCCGTATGGCCAAGGAGCGCATCGAATCGCCGAAACTGGCGAAAATATTCCTCAAGGAACATCCTGAGGTCTGGCACGCCTGGGTCAGCGACGAGGCCGCCAAAAAAATCGACGCGGCCTTGTAGGTCAAGCGCGTCCGGCTACCCTGAAGGGCTGGCCGGGCGCCTGGCCACACCCCATTGGATCGAGAGCACGCTATGTTTCCTGAGAGTTTTACGTTTTCCATCGCCGACTGGGTCAACGAGTGGGTGGACGCATTGGTCACCAACTACGGCGATGTGTTCCGGCACATCTCCGACACCCTGCTGTGGGCCATCGTCAACCTGGAAGGCCTGCTGCGCGCCGCGCCCTGGTGGCTGATGCTGGCGATTGTCGGCGCCATTGCCTGGCACGCCACGCGCAAGGTGGTGACCACCGCCGTGATCGTCGGTTTGCTGTTTCTGGTAGGCGCCGTGGGCCTGTGGGACAAGCTGATGCAAACCCTGGCGCTGATGATGGTCGCCACGGTGATCTCGGTGCTGATCGGCATTCCGCTGGGCATCCTGTCGGCGCGCAGCAATCGCCTGCGGTCGGTGCTGATGCCGCTGCTCGACATCATGCAGACCATGCCCAGCTTCGTGTACCTGATCCCGGTGCTGATGCTGTTCGGCCTGGGCAAGGTGCCGGCGATCTTCGCCACGGTGATCTACGCCGCGCCACCGCTGATTCGCCTCACTGACCTGGGTATTCGCCAGGTTGACGGCGAAGTCATGGAAGCCATCAACGCCTTCGGCGCCAACCGCTGGCAGCAACTGTTCGGCGTGCAATTGCCGCTGGCCCTGCCGAGCATCATGGCCGGCATCAACCAGACCACCATGATGGCGCTGTCGATGGTGGTGATCGCCTCGATGATCGGTGCCCGTGGCCTGGGTGAAGACGTACTGGTCGGCATCCAGACCCTCAACGTTGGCCGTGGCCTTGAAGCCGGCCTTGCGATTGTGATTCTCGCGGTGGTCATCGACCGCATTACCCAGGCCTATGGTCGTCCACGGCATGAGGCGAGCAAATGACGAGCGTCAGCAAAATCGAAGTGCGCAACGTATTCAAGATTTTCGGCAACCGCTCCAGGGAGGCCCTGGCGCTGATCGGCCAGGGCAAGACCAAGGACCAGGTGCTGGCCGAGACCGGCTGCGTGGTCGGGGTCAATGACCTGTCCCTGAGCATCGCCACTGGCGAGATCTTCGTGATCATGGGCCTGTCGGGTTCCGGTAAATCGACCCTGGTGCGCCATTTCAACCGTCTGATCGACCCCACCAGCGGCGCGATCCTGGTGGACGGCGAAGACATTCTGCAGCTGGACATGGAAGCGCTGCGCCAATTGCGTCGCCACAAGATCAGCATGGTGTTCCAGAGCTTCGGCCTGCTGCCGCACAAGAGTGTGCTCGACAACGTCGCCTATGGCCTCAAGGTGCGCGGCGAAAGCAGGCAAGTGTGCGCCGAACGTGCAGCGCACTGGGTCGACACCGTAGGCCTCAAGGGCTACGAAAACAAATACCCGCACCAGCTTTCCGGCGGCATGCGCCAGCGCGTCGGCCTGGCCCGCGCGTTGGCGGCCGACACCGACATCATCCTGATGGACGAAGCCTTCAGCGCCCTCGACCCGCTGATCCGCGCCGAGATGCAGGACCAGTTGCTCGAGCTGCAAAAGACCCTGCACAAGACCATCGTGTTCATCACCCACGATCTGGATGAGGCCGTGCGCATCGGCAACCGCATTGCGATCCTCAAGGACGGCAAGCTGATCCAGGTCGGCACGCCGCGCGAGATTCTGCACTCGCCGGCCGATGAGTATGTGGACCGGTTTGTTCAGCGGCGGGCGGCGGTGGTCTGATCAGGGTTTTGTGGTGAGGCGACTGGCCTCATCGGGAGCAAGCCCCCTCTCACATTTGAAATGCGCTTCCCTGTGGGAGGGGGCTTGCTCCCGATAGGGCCGGCAACGCTGCACAAACATTGAAGAAGGTACAAAGATGCCCCAGCCAGCAACAATCCTCATCGCCGACGCTCCGCTGCGCTGGCAGGACGTGGTCGCCGTCGCCCGCCACGGCGCCGTGCTCGAACTGTCGGGCCAGGCCTGGGCGCGCATCGACAATGCCCAGGCCATCGTGCAGCGCATCGTCACCAGCGGCGAGCGCGCCTATGGCGTCAACACCGGGCTGGGGGCGCTGTGCAATGTCTCGCTTGAGGGCGAACAGCTCAGCCAGCTGTCGCGCAATACCCTGCTGAGCCACGCCTGCGGCGTCGGCCCGGCGCTGAGTGACGAGCAGACCCGCGCGATCATCTGCGCCGCCATCATCAACTACAGCCACGGCCACTCCGGCCTGCATCGGCAGGTGGTGCAAGCGCTGCTGGCGTTGCTCAACCACGGCATCACCCCGCAAGTGCCGTCCCAGGGATCGGTGGGTTACCTGACCCATATGGCCCATGTCGGCGTGGCGTTGCTGGGAATTGGCGACGTCAGCTATCGCGGCCGGATCGTCCCGGCGCAGGACGCACTGAAAGCAGAAGATTTGCAGCCCGTGATGCTCGGCGCCAAGGATGGTTTGTGCCTGGTCAACGGCACGCCGTGCATGACCGGCCTGAGCTGCCTGGCCCTGGCCGACGCGCATCACCTGCTGCAATGGGCCGACGTGATCGGCGCCATGAGCTTCGAGGCCCAGCGCGGCCAGCTCGATGCGTTTGACGAAGAGATCCTCGCCCTCAAGCGCCACCCCGGTATGCAGCGCGTCGGCAGCAACCTGCGCGCGCTGCTCGCCGGCAGTGAAGTGATCGCCGGCAGCAGGGGCATCCGCACCCAGGACGCCCTGAGCCTGCGCTCGATCCCGCAGATCCACGGCGCCTCGCGCGATCAGGTGGAGCACGCGACCCGCCAGATCGAAACCGAGCTCAACGGCGCCACCGACAACCCGCTGCTGCTTGGCACGCCGGACCATTACCGCGTGGTGTCCCAGGCCAACCCCCACGGTCAGTCCGTGGCCATGGCCGCCGACCTGCTCGCCATCGCCATGGCCGAAATCGGCGCGGTGGCCGAGCGGCGCCTGGACCGCCTGATCAACCCGCACGTCAGCGGCCTGCCGGCCTTTCTGGTGAGCAACCCCGGGGTGAACTCCGGGATGATGATCGTGCAATACGTCGCCGCGTCGCTGTGCGGCCAGAACCGCCAGCTGGCGCAACCGGCGGTGCTCGACAACTTCGTCACCTCGGGCCTGCAGGAAGACCACCTGAGCATGGGCACCAACGCCGCGCTCAAGCTGCACCAGCTGCTGGCCAACGTGACGCGGATTCTGGCCATCGAATACCTGCTGGCCGCCCAGGCGTTCGAGTTTCTCAAGGACCAGCGCTTCGGTGCAGGCACCGATCGCGCCTGGCGTCTGCTGCGCGAGGTGGTCCCCGCGTATGAGCAGGACCGCTGGCTGGCGCCGGACATTGAAGCCGCCGCCAGGGTGCTCACCGACACTGCATTACCGAATTTGCATTGAAATCAAAAAATAATTCACAAGGAGCATGAACGTGACTGCACTCAACCTGATTCCAGGCCAACTGAGCCTTGCCCAACTGCGCACCGTCTACCAGCAGTCGGTCACCCTCAGCCTGGATGACAGTGCATCGAACCAGATCGAAGCCAGCGTCGCCTGCGTGGAACAGATTCTCGCCGAGAACCGCACCGCCTACGGCATCAACACCGGGTTCGGCCTGCTGGCCTCGACCCGCATCGCCAGCGAAGACCTGGAAAACCTGCAGCGCTCGCTGGTGCTGTCCCACGCCGCCGGCGTCGGCGAACCCATCAGCGACGCGCTGGTGCGGCTGGTCATGGTGCTCAAGGTCAACAGCCTGAGCCGCGGGTTTTCCGGGATCCGTCGCCAGGTGATCGACGCGCTGATCGCGCTGATCAACGCCGAGGTCTACCCGCACATTCCGCTCAAGGGTTCGGTGGGTGCCTCCGGCGACCTCGCGCCCCTGGCGCACATGTCCCTGGTGCTGCTGGGCGAGGGCAAGGCGCGCTACAAAGGCGAATGGCTGACGGCCGTGGACGCGCTGAAAATCGCCGGCCTCACGCCGCTGACCCTCGCCGCCAAGGAAGGCCTGGCGCTGCTCAACGGCACCCAGGTGTCCACCGCCTACGCCTTGCGCGGGCTGTTCGAAGGCGAAGACCTGTTTGCCGGCGCGCTTGTCTGCGGTGGCCTCACGGTTGAAGCGGTACTGGGCTCGCGCTCACCGTTCGACGCGCGAATCCACGCTGCGCGCGGCCAGCGTGGGCAGATCGATGCGGCGGCGGCTTACCGATCGCTGCTCGGTGACAGCAGCCAGGTGTCGCAGTCGCACCAGAACTGCGACAAGGTGCAGGACCCTTATTCCCTGCGCTGCCAGCCACAAGTGATGGGCGCCTGCCTGACCCAGTTGCGCCAGGCGGCCGAGGTGCTGGCGGTCGAAGCCAACGCGGTGTCGGACAACCCGCTGGTGTTCGCCGCCGAAGGTGATGTGATCTCCGGCGGCAACTTCCACGCCGAGCCGGTGGCGATGGCCGCCGACAACATGGCGCTGGCGCTGGCTGAGATCGGCGCGCTGAGCGAGCGGCGCATCTCGCTGATGATGGACAAGCACATGTCGCAATTGCCGCCGTTTCTAGTGGGCAATGGCGGGGTCAACTCAGGCTTTATGATCGCTCAGGTCACAGCCGCCGCGCTGGCCAGCGAGAACAAAGCCCTCGCTCATCCCCACAGTGTCGACAGCCTGCCCACCTCCGCCAACCAGGAAGATCACGTATCGATGGCCCCGGCCGCCGGCAAGCGTCTGTGGGAAATGGCCGAGAACACCCGAGGCATCCTCGCCGTGGAATGGCTGGCAGCCTGCCAGGGCCTGGACCTGCGCGAAGGCCTCAACACCTCGCCGGTACTTGAACAGGCCCGAGGCTTGCTGCGCGATAAAGTGGCGTTCTACGACAAGGACCGCTTCTTCGCCCCGGACATCATCGCCGCCAGCGAACTGCTTGCCGGTCGCTGCCTGAACGAGCTGGTGCCGGCGCGGTTGCTGCCGAGCCTGTAACGAGGAGGTTGGATGAAAACCCTTTGGCAACACTGTCACGTCGCAACCATGGCTGACGGCACCTACTCGATCATCGAGGATGCCGCCCTGGTCACCGCCGATTCGCTGATCGAATGGATCGGCCCGCGCAGCCAGTTGCCGGCGGCGGACTACGCTCAGGTGCATGACCTGCGAGGCGCCTGGGTCACCCCCGGGCTGATCGACTGCCATACCCACACCGTGTTCGGCGGCAACCGCAGCGGCGAATTCGAGCAGCGCCTTCAGGGCGTGAGCTATGCCGAGATCGCCGCTCAGGGCGGCGGCATTGCCAGCACCGTGCGCGCCACGCGTGCCGCCAGCGAAGACGAGCTGTTCGCCAGCGCCCACAAGCGCCTGCGCAGCCTGTTGAGAGACGGCGTGACCACGGTGGAGATCAAGTCCGGCTACGGCCTGGACCTGGCCAACGAACGCAAGATGCTGCGCGTGGCCCGTCGCCTCGGTGACGCGCTGCCGGTGAGCGTGCGCGCCACGTGCCTGGCCGCACACGCACTGCCGCCGGAGTACAAGGACCGTGCCGACGATTACATCGAGCACATCTGCAACGAGATGCTGCCGGCCCTGGCGGCAGAGGGGCTGGTGGATGCGGTCGACGCGTTCTGCGAGTACCTGGCGTTTTCCACCGAGCAGGTGGAGCGCGTGTTCAAGGTTGCCCGGCAGCTTGGCTTACCGGTGAAGCTGCACGCCGAGCAATTGTCGTCGCTGCACGGCTCCAGCCTGGCGGCACGCTACCACGCGCTGTCGGCCGATCATCTGGAGTTCATGACCGAGGAAGACGCCATCGCCATGGCGGCCTCTGGCACTGTCGCGGTATTGCTGCCGGGCGCGTTCTACTTCCTGCGCGAAACCCAGCTGCCGCCGATGGACGCCCTGCGCAAACACGGCGTGAAAATCGCCATCGCCAGCGACCTCAACCCCGGGACCTCGCCGGCACTGTCGGTGCGCCTGATGCTGAATATGGCGTGCACCCTGTTCCGCATGACGCCGGAAGAAGCCCTGGCCGGCGCCACCCGGCATGCGGCCACCGCGCTGGGCATGGGCGACACCCATGGTTCGCTGGAGGTGGGCAAGGTCGCCGATTTTGTCGCCTGGCAGATTGATCGCCCCGCCGACCTGGCCTACTGGCTGGGCGGCGACCTGGACAAACGCGTGGTGCGCCACGGCGTCGACGTCACTGTGTAAGGAGCATTGCTGTGGATAAGGTTCTGAACTTCAAACAAGGCCGCACGCCGCTGCTGATCAGCATGCCCCACGCCGGCCTGCGTCTCACGCCCGCCGTCGAGGCGGGGCTGATTCCCGAGGCACAAAGCCTGCCGGACACCGACTGGCACATCCCCACGCTGTACGACTTTGCCGAGGCGTTGGGAGCCAGCACCCTCTCGGCGGAGTACTCGCGGTTTGTCATCGATCTGAACCGGCCGTCGGACGACAAGCCGCTCTACGCCGGCGCTACCACCGGGCTGTATCCGGCAACATTGTTCGATGGCGTGCCATTGTTCCGTGAAGGCCTGGAGCCGAGCGAGGCAGAGCGCGCCAGCTACCTGCAAAAGATCTGGGGGCCGTATCACCGCGCGCTGCAAGAGGAACTGGTACGACTCAAGGCCGAGTTCGGCTACGCGCTGCTGTTCGATGCGCACTCGATCCGCTCGGTGATCCCGCACCTGTTCGACGGCAAACTCCCGGACTTCAACCTCGGCACCTTCAACGGCGCCGCCTGCGACCCCGAACTGGCCAGCCAGCTGGAAGCCATCTGCGCCAGGCATCCGCAATACAGCCACGTGCTGAACGGGCGTTTCAAGGGCGGGCATATCACCCGGTATTACGGCGACCCGGCGCAGGATATCCACGCGGTGCAACTGGAGCTGTGCCAGAGCGCTTATATGGAAGAGGTTGAACCGTTCCGCTATCGCCCTGACCTGGCGGAACCGACGCGGGTGGTGCTCAGGCAGTTGCTTGAGCAGATGCTGGCCTGGGGTCAGGCGCGCTATGCATAGACACAACACAGAACGCCTGTGGAAGGGAGAAAGCCCGCTAACGTTGACTTTCAGGTAACCACATCCCTGTGGCGAGCGGGCTTGTCCCGCGTTGGGCTGCGCAGCAGCCCTGAAACCATGCTCTGCGAAGGGTCAGGTACACCGCGTTTTCCTTGATAGGGGGCGCTTCGCACCCCAACGCGGGGCAAGCCCGCTCGCCACAGAGGCTCCAGTTTGCGCCGTGGCAGCGCTAAGTGCCCCAGATTGCAGGGTATTCACAGCGTTGCCTGCTCAAGGACATGCTCATTGCACAATTCGGGTTTATAGTGCCAGACGGCAAAATAAAAGACGTCCCCCCAGGGATGAACCCGACCCCCTACGGAGCGCGCAATGCAGACTTGGTACCCGCAGATCAAACCCTACGCCCGGCACGATCTGGCCGTCGATGACACCCATACCTTGTATGTCGATGAAAGTGGCTCCCCCGAAGGCTTGCCTGTGGTGTTCATTCACGGCGGCCCGGGCTCCGGTTGCGATGCGCAGAGCCGCTGCTATTTCGATCCGAACCTGTACCGCATCGTCACCTTCGACCAGCGCGGCTGCGGGCGCTCCACCCCCCGCGCGAGCCTGGAAAACAACACCACCTGGGACCTGGTCGCCGACCTTGAGCGCATCCGCGAGCACCTGGGCATCGACAAATGGGTGCTGTTCGGCGGTTCCTGGGGCTCGACGTTGTCGCTGGCCTACGCCCAGACCCACCCCGAGCGCGTGCATGGGCTGATCGTTCGCGGCATTTTCCTGGCGCGCCCGCAGGACATTCACTGGTTTTACCAGGAAGGCGCCAGCCGCCTGTTCCCCGACTACTGGCAGGACTACCTCGCGCCGATCCCGGCGGACGAGCGCCACGACATGATTGCGGCCTACCACAAGCGCCTTACCGGCAACGACCAGATCGCCCAGATGCACGCGGCCAAGGCCTGGTCCGGCTGGGAAGGGCGCATGCTCGGCCTGTGCCCGAGCCCACAACATGTGGAGCGGTTCTCCGAGCCGCAGCGGGCGCTGTCCATCGCGCGTATCGAATGTCACTATTTCACCAACAATTCCTTCCTGGAACCCAACCAGCTGATTCGCGACATGCACAAGATCGCCCATCTGCCTGGCGTCATCATTCACGGTCGCTACGACATGATCTGCCCGCTGGATAACGCCTGGGAGCTGCATCAGGCCTGGCCCAACAGCGAGCTGCAAGTGATCCGCGAAGCCGGGCATGCGGCCTCCGAGCCCGGCATCACCGATGCTCTGGTGCGCGCGACCGGCGAGATGGCACGGCGCCTGCTTGATCTGCCGCCAGAAGAAGCATGAAAGGGCTGCTGCAACGGGTGCGTGGCGCCCGGGTCGAAGTGGCCGGTGAAGTCGTAGGGGCCATTGACCAGGGTTTGCTGGTGCTGGTGGCGGTCGAGCCTTCAGATACGCCGCAAAGCGCCGACAAATTGCTGCACAAGCTGCTTAACTACAGGGTGTTCAGCGACGACGAGGGCAAGATGAACCTGTCGTTGAAGGACGTTGACGGCGGCTTGCTGCTGGTGTCGCAGTTCACCCTGGCGGCGGATACCAAAAGCGGGTTGCGGCCAAGCTTCACCACGGCGGCACCGCCTGCCCTGGGCGCGGCGCTTTTTGATCACTTGTTGTTACAAGCGCAACAATTGCATGGCAGGGTGGCTTCAGGGCGTTTCGGCGCCGATATGCAGGTGCATCTGGTCAATGATGGCCCTGTGACCTTCCTGTTACAGACGTGAATGTACTAAAAACGACTTCAAGGCCAAAAATCGTGGGGTTTCGCTATAAATACTTTGTTGTCCCTGATGCGTTGTCTCGCGGGCTACTAGATAATCGCGCGCTACGGGGATCAGCGTGGTTTGGTCCAATTTTGACTTAGGTAGAGACTTGTCTGACCACCAGCGGGGAATCATTTTGCCCCATGGGAGTCGGAACAATGCTCGCCAACCTGGCATTTAGATAGCTGGCCGTTGGTTTTTTGATCTGTTTTCGGCGAGGGTTGCTCGTGATTGTTAGTCCCTGTAATGCACCAAAATTGTCTGCCAAACGGTTACGAAACGCACTGGTAACGGGCTCTGCCCTGTTTTGCCTGTTCGGCGCGGGTCAACTGTGGGCATTCAGTCTGGACGATGTGTCGGCCAAGGCTAAAGAGCTGGCTGGGCAGAAATACGAAGCTCCGCGCAGCAATCTGCCGAACGAATTCCGTGAAATGAAATTTGCGGACTACCAGAAAATTCGTTTCCGCAACGAGAAAGCCGAATGGGCCGATCAGAACACCCCGTTCAAGCTGTCCTTCTATCACCAGGGTATGCACTTCGATACACCGGTGAAGATCAACGAAGTGACCGCCGACAGCGTTCAGGAAATCAAATACGACCCGACGCGCTTCGATTTCGGCGACGTCAAGTTTGATCCCAAGGCCACCGAACAACTGGGTTACGCCGGTTTCCGTGTGCTGTACCCGATCAACCAGAACGACAAGCAAGACGAAATCATGACCATGCTCGGCGCGAGCTATTTCCGCGTCGTCGGCAAGGGCCAGACCTACGGCCTGTCCGCGCGTGGCATGGCGATCGATACTGCCCTGCCGTCCGGCGAAGAGTTCCCGCGCTTCACCGAATTCTGGGTCGAACGCCCCAAGCCCGGTGAAAAACAACTGGTCATCTATGCGCTGCTCGACTCGCCACGCGCCACCGGCGCTTACCGCCTGACTCTGCGCCCTGGCAGCGACACCATTGTCGACGTCAAATCGCAGATGTTCCTGCGTGACAAGGTCAGCAAGCTCGGCGTTGCGCCGTTGACCAGCATGTTCCTGTTCGGCGCCAATCAGCCGTCCAAGGTGCTCAACTACCGCCGCGAGCTGCATGATTCCAGCGGCCTGTCGATCCATGCCGGCAACGGCGAGTGGATCTGGCGCCCGCTGAACAATCCAAAACACTTGTCGGTCAGCAACTTCGGCGTCGAGAACCCGCGTGGTTTCGGCCTGCTGCAACGTGGCCGCGACTTCAGCCACTATGAAGACCTAGACGACAACTATGACAAGCGCCCAAGCGCCTGGATCGAGCCTGAAGGCGACTGGGGCAAAGGCACCGTCGACCTGGTAGAGATCCCGACCGCTGACGAGACCAACGACAACATCGTTGCGTTCTGGAGCCCGGCCGAGCTGCCGAAAGTCGGCGAGCCGCTGGACGTTTCCTATCGCCTGCACTGGACCATGGACGAAAAAGCCCTGCACCCGACCGACAGCGCCTGGGTCAAGCAGACCTTGCGTTCGACCGGCGACGTCAAGCAGTCCAACCTGATCCGTCAGCCGGATGGCACCGTGGCCTACCTGGTGGACTTCGAGGGTCCGTCCCTGAAGAACCTGCCGCCCGATGCTCCGGTGCGCAGCCAGGTGAGCGTTGGCGACAACGCCGAACTGGTTGAAAACAGCGTGCGCTACAACGAGCACACCAAAGGCTGGCGTTTGACCCTGCGCATGAAGATCAAGGACGCAGGCAAGCCGACCGAAATGCGTGCCGCACTGGTGCAGGATGTTGCCCCGCCTGCCCCCGAGCAGGACACCAGTCACGTACTCAAGGCTGACAAAGTGCTGGCCAAGCAACACGAAAAACAGGCTAAAAAGGACGCCAAGGAAGCGAAAGACAAGGAAGCCAAGCAGCCGGACGCCGCCCCAGTCACACCAGAGCCGATCAAGACCGAACAAGTCCTGAGCGAGACCTGGAGCTACCAGTTGCCAGCCGATGAGTAATTCTCAAGCCAAGCCAGAGACGTTGTCCGAGTACCTGGCGCACCTGCCGATGACCGCTGAGCAACGGGCCGAACTGGCCGGTTGCTCATCCTTCAGCGAGCTGCACGAACGCCTGTCGTCCGCCACCTTCGACGCACCGGTCGACGCCGCCCAGGCGTCGGTTGGCCGGCGCCTGACGCTCAACAGCGCCGAAGAGCTGCAGGACGCGGAAATGCTCGCGCTCGATGCCAGCGGTCGCGTGTGCCTCAAGGCCACGCCGCCGATCCGGCGCACCAAGGTCGTGCCGGAGCCATGGCGCACCAATATCCTGGTGCGCGGCTGGCGCCGTATCACCGGGCGCTCCAACCCGCCCGCGCCACCCAAGGACGAGCGCGTATTGCCGGCCGCGCGCTGGCGTACCGTGGGTTCGATCCGCCGCTATATCCTGCTGGTGCTGATGCTCGGCCAGACCATCGTGGCCGGCTGGTACATGAAAGGCATCATGCCGTACCAGGGCTGGTCGCTGGTCGACTTCGACGAGATCCGCAACCAGACCCTGCTGCAAACCGCCACCCAGGTCCTGCCTTACGCCTTGCAAACCAGCATCCTGATCATGTTCGGGATTCTGTTCTGCTGGGTGTCGGCGGGTTTCTGGACCGCGTTGATGGGCTTCCTCGAATTGCTGACCGGCCACGACAAATACCGGATCTCCGGTAAAAGCGCCGGCGACGAGCCCATTCCGAAAGACGCGCGCACTGCGCTGGTGATGCCGATCTGCAACGAAGACGTGCCGCGTGTATTCGCGGGTTTGCGCGCCACGTTCGAATCGGTGGCCGCCACCGGTGACCTGGATCGCTTCGACTTCTTCGTGCTCAGCGACAGTAACGAAGCCGACATCTGCATCGCCGAACAGCAAGCCTGGCTCGACGTGTGCCGCGAAGCCGGCGGTTTCGGCAAGATTTTCTATCGCCGTCGTCGTCGTCGCGTCAAGCGCAAGAGCGGCAACCTCGACGACTTCTGCCGTCGCTGGGGCGGTGAATACAAGTACATGGTGGTGCTCGACGCCGACAGCGTGATGAGCGGCGAATGCCTGACCAGCCTGGTGCGCCTGATGGAAGCCACGCCGGATGCCGGGATTATCCAGACCGCGCCGCGTGCGTCGGGCATGGACACCCTGTATGCGCGCATGCAGCAGTTCGCTACCCGTGTTTATGGCCCGCTGTTCACCGCCGGCCTGCACTTCTGGCAGTTGGGTGAATCCCACTACTGGGGTCACAACGCGATCATCCGCATGAAGCCGTTTATCGAGCATTGCGCCCTGGCGCCATTGCCGGGCAAAGGCGCGTTCGCCGGTTCCATTCTGTCTCACGACTTCGTTGAAGCCGCGCTGATGCGCCGTGCCGGCTGGGGCGTGTGGATTGCCTACGACCTGCCGGGCAGCTACGAAGAACTGCCGCCGAACCTGCTCGACGAACTCAAGCGTGACCGTCGCTGGTGCCACGGCAACCTGATGAACTTCCGCCTGTTTCTGGTCAAGGGCATGCACCCGGTGCACCGTGCGGTATTCCTCACCGGCGTGATGTCTTACCTGTCGGCGCCGCTGTGGTTCCTGTTCCTGGTGCTGTCCACCGCGTTGCTGGCGGTAAACACGCTGATGGAGCCGCAATACTTCATGGCGCCGCGCCAGTTGTATCCGCTGTGGCCGCAATGGCATCCGGACAAGGCGGTGGCGCTGTTCTCCACCACCATCGTGCTGCTGTTCCTGCCTAAACTGCTGAGCATCATCCTGATCTGGGCCAAGGGCGCGAAAGAGTTCGGTGGCAAGTTCAAGGTGACCCTGTCGATGCTGCTGGAGATGCTGTTCTCCATGCTGCTGGCGCCGGTGCGCATGATCTTCCACACCCGCTTCGTGCTCGCCGCGTTCCTCGGCTGGGCTGCGACCTGGAATTCGCCGCAGCGTGACGACGACTCCACACCCTGGAGCGAAGCGGTCAAGCGCCACGGTCCGCAAACCGTGCTGGGCTTCCTGTGGGCACTGCTGGTGGTGTGGTTGAACCCAAGCTTCCTGTGGTGGCTGGTGCCGATTGTCGGGTCGCTGATGCTGTCGATTCCGGTGTCGGTGATATCCAGCCGGGTCAACCTGGGTCTCAAATCCCGCGACGAGAGCCTGTTCCTCATCCCAGAGGAATACAACCCGCCGCAGGCGCTGCTGTCGACCGAGAAGTACACCCACGAAAACCGCTGGCACGCCCTCAATGACGGGTTCGTGCGTTCGGTGGTCGACCCGCAGCAGAACGCCCTGGCCTGTGCCCTGGCGACCTCGCGGCACCGTGAAGCGGAGCCGATCGAGTACCTGCGCGTCGAGCGTGTGCGCCATGCGTTGAAAGTCGGCCCTGCCGGCCTGACCAACGCCGAGCGTGTGGCCTTGCTCAGCGACCCGGTCGCCCTGGCTCGCCTGCATGAACAGGTATGGAGCGAAGGGCATGCCGAGTGGCTTGACGCCTGGCGTGCCTCGATCAAGGCTGATCCGCACGCGCCTTTGCTGCCACTGCAGCCACAAGTGTCGCGGGCCCAACCGGCCTGATTCAGACACCCCCGAGGGTTTTCCTCGGGGGCGTTTCCAGCGCGGATCCTACAGCGTTTCCGGCTTCTTCCTTTAAGCGTTAACCCCTTGTTATTTCGAAACAAAAGACCTTTGTTCGAGACGTATTGCGGCGCCTGTGGCTGGGGTAGCATCGCCCCCCACATTCAATGCGCCACGGGGCACTCATGATCAAAAGGTTTTGTTCGGCACTGCTGATCGGCGCTGTCGCATTGACGCACGCCGGCGTGTCGGCGGCCGGTGCGCTGGACGACGCGGTGCGCCGTGGCGTGCTCAAAGTAGGCACCACGCCCACTTACACCCCTTTCGAAATGAAGGACAGGCAGGGACGCATTGTCGGTTTCGAGATCGACCTGCTGCGCACCATGAGCCGAGCCCTGGGTGTCGAGCTGGAGCTGGTCGTGGTGCCGTATACAGAGTTGGTGCCGGGGCTGATGGCGAAGAAATTCGACCTCATCGGCAGCGGCATGACCGTCACCCAGGAGCGCAACCTCGCGCTCAACTTCAGCGACTCCTTTATCGTGGTGGGCCAGACCGTGCTGCTGCATCCGCGCCTGGCCGGCAAGGTGTCCAGCATCGAAGACCTCGACGAGGCGGGTTATCACATCGCTGTCAATCAGGGCACCACCGGCGAGGCTGCCGCGCGACGTTTTTTGCGCATGCCCCGGTTCAGCAGTTTCGTCACCCCCGAGGAAGGTGTGCGGCAGGTGGTGGAGGGCAAGGCCGATGCGTTCATTCACGATGCGCCGTACAACCTGATTGCCATGGCGCGTCCGGAAAACGCCACGTTGCTGGCCCTGGAGCAGCCCTTCACCTTTGAGCCGCTGGCGTTCGGCCTCAAAAAGGGCGATTACGACAGCGTCAACTGGATCAACCACTTTCTCAATCAGGTGGCCCAGGACGGCACCTACGATCACCTGCACGACAAGTGGTTCAAGGACACTGACTGGATGGCGGACGTCGAGTGAAGGTCATGATGCCAACAAGATTTACCCGTGAAACCTTTGTGACAGGCAGCGAGTGAGTTAGGATCGCACCCCGAAATGGTGCAGCCCTTTTTGCGCGCCGACCTTACAAGAATGGTTCAGGGGACTTGATGATGAAAAAGTATCTGTCGATGCTGATGCTCGGCGTCACTGCGCTGGTAGCCGCCACGGCGGCCCAGGCCGGCGCCATCGATGATGCGGTCAAGCGCGGCACGCTCAAGGTCGGCATGGACCCGACCTACATGCCGTTCGAAATGACCGACAAGCGCGGTGAAATCATCGGTTTCGAAGTCGATATCCTCAAGGCCATGGCCAAGTCCATGGGCGTCAAGCTGGAGCTGGTGTCCACCGGCTACGACGGCATCATCCCGGCCTTCCTCACCGGCAAGTTCGACATGATCGGCAGCGGCATGACCCTGACCCAGGAGCGCAACCTGCGCCTGAACTTCAGCGAACCCTTCATCGTGGTCGGCCAGACGCTGCTGATTCGCAAGGAGCTGGAAGGCACCATCAAGTCCTACAAAGACCTCAACGACGAGAAGTACCGCCTGACCTCCAAGCTCGGCACCACCGGTGAGATGGTCGCCAAAAAGCTGATCGCCAAAGCCAAGTACCACGGCTACGACAACGAACAGGAAGGCGTGCTGGACGTGGTCAATGGCAAGGCCGACGCGTTCGTCTACGACGCACCGTACAACGTGGTCGCCGAGAAAAAGGTCGGC
Source organism: Pseudomonas sp. PvP025 (assembly GCF_017832155.1). Taxonomy (NCBI): domain Bacteria; kingdom Pseudomonadati; phylum Pseudomonadota; class Gammaproteobacteria; order Pseudomonadales; family Pseudomonadaceae; genus Pseudomonas; species Pseudomonas sp. PvP025. Next base: position 4,412,618 of record NZ_JAFIBJ010000001.1, read on the forward strand.
AACGGCAAGCTGGTGTTCCTCGACGAACCCTTCACTTTTGAACCCCTGGCGTTCGGCCTGAAGAAGGGCGACTACGACAGTCTCAACTACATCAACAATTTTCTGCACCAGATCCGCAACGACGGCACCTACGATCGCATCCATGACAAGTGGTTCAAGAGCGCCGAGTGGCTCAAGGACATGGAATAAGCCTGGCTGAGCACCGCGTCGCGGCCTTCGCGAGCAAGCCCGCTGCCACACTTGGAACGCACTCCAACGGTGGGAGCGGGCTTGCTCGCGAAGACGGCATCACAGGCGAAAAATCTTTCGGAAAGTGAAATGAAACAGAAAAAAGCCCAATGGCCCTGGCACCTGTTGACCGTGGTCGTGCTGGTCGGCCTGGCTGGCGCGTTGTATTACGCCACCTCGCTGATGGCCTACGAGTGGCGCTGGAACCGCGTGCCGCAGTACTTCGCCTATCAGGCCGAAGAAGCCCAGCGCGCTGCCGACATCTCCACCGTTATCGACCTGGTGCGCAAGGGCGACATCGCTGAAGTGACCCTGCGCAATGACGCCGGCGCCGAGCAACGCGTGAGCGTGGCAGACAACAGCCTGCAAGTGGCGCGCGGCGATGATGTGGCCGAAGGCGATGTGATTGGGGTGAACCGCCATTGGGCACTCGGCCCGCTGATGTGGGGCTTGTGGACAACCTTGTGGCTGTCGGTGGTCTCCGGGGTCCTCGGGTTGGCGATTGGCCTGGCGACCGGCCTGTGCCGACTGTCCAGCAACCCCACCTTGCGCGACCTGTCGACGCTCTACGTCGAACTGGTGCGTGGCACGCCGCTGCTGGTGCAGATCTTCATCTTCTATTTCTTCATCGGCACCGTGCTCAACCTGTCCCGGGAGTTCGCCGGGATCGCCGCACTGTCGTTGTTCACCGGCGCCTATGTAGCGGAAATCGTGCGGGCCGGCGTGCAGTCCATCACCCGTGGCCAGGACGAGGCCGCGCGTTCCCTGGGCCTGAGTGCCAGCCAGTCGATGCGTCACGTGGTACTGCCGCAAGCCTTCAAGCGCGTACTGCCGCCTCTGGCCGGGCAATTTATCAGCCTGGTGAAAGACACGTCGCTGGTCTCGGTCATCGCCATCACCGAACTGCTCAAAAGCGGCCGTGAGGTGATCACCACCTCGTTTTCGCCGTTTGAAATCCTGTTCTGCGTCGCAGGCCTGTACCTGCTGATCAACCTGCCGCTGTCGAAAATGGCCAGCCGGCTTGAGCGGAGGCTCGCGCAAAGTGATTGAAGTCCGCGATCTGGTAAAAGTCTTTGATACCCGTGGGCAGGTGGTGCGCGCGGTCGATCACGTCACCACCCAGGTGGCCAGGGGCGAGGTGCTGGTAGTGATCGGTCCGTCCGGTTCCGGCAAGTCCACCTTCCTGCGCTGCCTTAACGGCCTGGAAGCCTTCGACTCGGGCTCGGTGAGCATTGACGGCCTGCAACTGGCCGACCCCAAGACCGATGTGAACGCCTACCGCCGCGAGGTCGGCATGGTGTTCCAGCACTTCAACCTGTTCCCCCACATGACCGTGCTGGAAAACCTCTGCCTGGCGCAAAAAGTGGTGCGCAAGCGCGGTAAAAAGGAGCGCGAAGCCAAGGCCCTGGCGCTGCTGGAAAAGGTCGGCATTGCGCAGAAAGCCAATGAGTTTCCCTCACGCCTCTCCGGCGGGCAGCAACAGCGGGTGGCGATTGCCCGCGCCCTGGCCATGGAGCCCAAGGTGATGCTGTTCGACGAGCCCACCTCGGCGCTGGACCCGGAAATGGTCGGCGAAGTGCTGGACGTGATGAAGACCCTGGCCCTGGAAGGCATGACCATGGTCTGCGTCACCCACGAAATGGGTTTTGCCCGTGAAGTGGCGGACCGGGTGCTGTTCTTCGACCACGGCAAGTTGCTCGAAGACGCGGCCCCGGCCGAATTCTTCGCCGCGCCCAGGGACCCGCGTGCCCAGGCGTTTCTGCGTCAGGTCCTGTAGCGGTCAGACCTTGAACTGCTCGACGCACTGCTGCAGGCTCACGCCCAGCCGTGCCAGTTCAACACTCGCCGCTGCCGTCTGTTCGCTGGCGGTGGCGGTCTGCTCCGAGGCGTCGCGCACTTTCAACACGCTGCGATTGATCTCTTCGGCCACCGCGCTCTGCTGTTCGGCCGCTGCCGCAATCTGCGGATTCATGTCCTGGATAACCGCGACGGTGCGGGCAATCTCCGTCAGCGCATCGCCAGCGTTGCGCGCCAGGCCGACGCTGCTGTCGGTGAGGGTGCGGCTGTGGTCCATGATGTCGGCCACTTGTTGCGTGCCACTGTGCAGGCCGCTGATCAGCCCTTCGATTTCCTCGGCGGACTGCTGGGTGCGCCGGGCCAGTGTGCGGACTTCGTCGGCCACCACCGCAAACCCCTGACCGGCTTGGCCGGCGCGTGCCGCTTCAATGGCGGCGTTGAGCGCCAGCAGGTTGGTCTGCTGCGAGACGGACTTGATCACGTCCAGCACGCTGCCGATTTTCTGGCTTTCCCGTTGCAGCGCCAGCATGGCCTGGCTTGAGCGCGCCATTTCATGGGCCAGGTGTTCGATTTGCGCCACCACATCGGTCACCACCTGATCGCCGATTTCGGTCTGTTGATTGGCTGCACTGGCAGCAATTGAAGCCTGTTCGGCATGCCGCGCGACCTCCTGGGCAGTCGCCAGCATCTGGTTCATGGCGGTCGCCACCTGCTCGGTTTCCGCGCGCTGATGGTTCACCCCGGCGCGTGTTTGTTCGGTGACCGTGGACAGCTCCTCGGCCGCGCTGGCGACTTGTCGTGCGTTGTCGCTGATGTTGCCAATCAGCCCGCGTAAATTCGCCGTCATCTGGTTCATGCTGCGTTGCAACTGCCCCAGCTCATCCTTGCGTCGGGTTTGCAGGTCGTCGCTGAGGTCGCCCTGGGCAATGCGGTTGGCCATCGACAGTGCCTTGCGCAACGGCTTGACGATTTGCCCGGCAATCAGCCACGCCGCCAGCGCGCCGAACAGCAAGGCGGCAGCGGTGATGAGCAAGGTATGGGTGCGCGCCTGCTCGGCCTCGCCGTCGCGGCGCTGGGTCTGGTCCTGGCTTAGCAGATCACTTTGCGCGAGCAATTGGTCCAGCAGCTGCTCCAACTGGTTTTGCCGGGCTTCGGTGCTCAGTTGCGTGTCCTTGAGCCGTGTGAGATGGGTGCGGATGCCCAGCACGGTGGTGTTCAACAGGTTGCTGTTGACCGGCAACTTCGCCACGGCGGCCTGAGCCTGTTCCAGGTCGCGTTCGGCATCGCTGACCGATTGCGCGTAGGTCTCCAGTGAGCTGGCGGCCCAGGCCGGGCTTTGCGCACGGTCGTCGGCCTGTTCGATGGCCTGACGCAGGTCTTCCACGGCATCCAGGGCTTTTTGATCGTCCTGATCGGGCAGGTCGCTGGCCAGTTGCGTCAGCACGTCGCCGGTCTGTGCGGAATTTTCCTTGAGTTTCGCACGGGCGGTCTCGCGCTGCTCAACCAGTGCCGGCACCTCCTTGAGGCGGGTTTTGAAGGTGCCGGAAATACGGGTAATCTCCTGCTGGTACTCGGCCGCCTTGGGCGCCTTGAGTCGGCTGGGAAGCTGCCTCAGCAGGTCATCGACTTTCTGCATGCCGGTGCCCAACTTGTTGAGGCTGTCGGCATCGTTCAGGGTTCGGTAAACAATGCGGTCCGCGCGCAATTCTTCACCGGCCACCGCCAGTTGCGACAGCAGCGTTAGCGTCTGCGAGCGGTAGAGAGACGCCTCCAGGGCTTGCCAGCCCGTCGTGGCAATCACGAGGCTCAGGGCGAGTACCAGGGAAAACCCCAGGATCAGTTTGAAGGTGACACTCAGGTCACCCAGCAGATGAGTCATTCGACGAAGCATGATCGACCTCCAACGGGAACGTAACCGGCGTGGTTAAACGCTAGCCCCATTGATGGTCAGGCGGGCCTGATAAACGCGTAGGAAATTTCAGAGGTGGCCGGCGGCGACCGAGATCCGGTCGCCGCACAGGCAAGTGCGTCAGACCCGGAAGCGGCTGACCAATGCTTGCAGATGGGTGCCCAGGCGTGCCAGTTCGGTGCTCGAAGCGGCGGTTTCTTCGCTGGCCGCAGCGGTCTGCTCCGAGATGTCGCGCACGTTCAGCACGCTGCGGTTGATCTCTTCAGCCACGGCGCTTTGCTGCTCGGCGGCGGTGGCGATCTGCGAGTTCATCGCCTGGATGGTCGACACCGTCAGCGTGATGCTCGACAGCGCAGTGCCGGCGCGACGGGTCAGCTCGACGCTGCTGTCGGTCAGACCACGGCTGTTGTCCATGATGGTTGCCACCTGCTGGGTGCCGCTCTGCAGGCCGACGATCAGCTCGGCGATCTCCTCGGTGGACTTCTGGGTACGCTGCGCCAGGCTGCGCACTTCGTCGGCGACCACGGCAAAACCGCGTCCGGCCTCGCCCGCCCGCGCGGCCTCGATGGCGGCGTTGAGCGCGAGCAGGTTGGTCTGCTGGGCCACGGATTTGATCACGTCGAGCACGCTGCCGATCTTGTCGCTTTCGCGCTGCAGATGGCCCATGGCCTCGGTGGAACTGCCCACCTCGGCGGCCAGGCGTTCGATCTGGGCGATGGCTTGCGCTACCACCTTGTCGCCTTCACGGGCCTGCTGGTCGGCGGCCACAGCGGCTTCCGAAGCCTCTTCGGCGTTGCGCGCCACTTCCTGCACGGTGGCGGCCATTTCGTTCATGGCGGTGGCCACCTGGTCGGTCTCGACCTTCTGGCTGTTGACCCCTGCACTGGTCTGTTCGGTAACCGCCGACAACTGCTCGGCCGCGCTGGCGATCTGGGTCACGCCGTCGCTGATGCCGCCGATCAACTCACGCAGCCCCAGGGTCATGCTTTGCATGGCCCGTTGCAGTTGGCCCAGTTCGTCCTTGCGGCCGGACTCGAGGTTGTGGCTCAAATCGCCCGAGGCCACGCGCTCGGCGACCTGCAGGGTCTGGTTGAGCGGGATGATGATCTGGCGCGTGATCGCCCAGGCGGCGAACAGGCCCACGATCAATGCCAGCGCGGCGGCCAGTAGCAGCAGGTATTTGGCTTGCGCGGCATCGCGGTCGCGCACGGCGGTCTGTGAAACCGTGAGTTTTTCGCTGTGCCCCATCAGGATCTCGCCCTGGGCGTTGATGGTCTTCAGCGCAGCGGCGGCGGCCGTCTGGGAGTCACGGTACTGGCTGACGGCGGCACGGTAGGCCTGCAGCGACACGCCGGCCTGTTGCAGGTTGGTCAGGTACTGCGCCGGCAGTTGGCCTTCGAGTTCGCTGGCTTTCTTGAGCGCGTTGTCGATGGCGTCCAGCGCGGGCTGTTCGGCCTCGACCTTGCCGCTGTAGGTGTAGCCGCGTACCTGAAAGCGTGCCTGCTGAATCAGTTTGCTCAGGCTCACCACGCTGTTGAACTGGCTGACGCTGTCACCTTGCAGCAGCGCGGCTTCGATCTCGTTGATTTTGGCCACGGCGTTGTCGGCAGTATCGCCCAGCTTGCTGCGCGCGCCTTCACGCTTGAGCCCGGCCTGGACTATGGCGGCGAAGGCCTTTTTGTACTGGCTCAAGGCTTCCTGCTGCTGTTCGACCAGGGCCTTGTCGTCGGGTTGCTCGATCAACTGCGCGGCTTTTTTCAGGCCGTCGTCCAATTGTGCGATCAGGCTGTCGACCGCGCCGGTGCCTTGCTCGCCGCGGCGCATTTCGAAGTCCAGGCGCGCCAGACGCAGGTCTTTGGTCACGCCGTTGAGGCTGGAGATGTAACCCAGCTTGTCACCCCGACCAATCACATCGCCCAAGCTGGTCCAGCCGGTGAAGGTGATCATTAATGTCAGCACCAATACCAGGCCAAAACCCACGGCCAGCTTGGTTTTGACGCTGACATTACCCAGCTTTTCGGCTAACTGACGATACATGTTGCAAACTCCCCTGGAACAAGGCTTGGACTTATTCAGGGGCTATCGGCAGGGGCTCGGGATTCTGTAGCCGTGCATACCCGCTGTCGCAGGGTTTTTTCAGAAAAGGCGGGCGAGCAGGGCGGTGACGGCGGTCTCGACGCGCAGGATGCGCGCGCCCAGTTGCACCGGTTGCAGGCCAGCCCTGGTCAGCAGGTCCACCTCGTAGGGGATCCAACCACCTTCGGGGCCGATGGCCAGCGTGACGGGCTCGTCGAGGCCGCGTGGGCAGGGCGGGTAGTCGCCGGGGTGGCCGATCAGGCCGAGGGTGCCTTCGGTCATGGCCGGCAGGCGATCCTCGACGAACGGCTTGAAGCGCTTCTCGATGATGATCTGCGGCAGTACCGTGTCGCGGGCCTGTTCCAGGCCGAGAATCAGCTGCTCACGTACCGCCTCTGGCTCCAGGAAAGGCGTCTGCCAAAAGCTTTTTTCCACCCGATAGCTGTTGAGCAGCACCACCCTCGGCACACCCATGGCCGCCACGGTTTGCAGCACGCGGCGCAGCATCTTCGGGCGGGGCAGGGCCAGCAGCAGGGTCAGCGGCAGTTTGGCCGGCGGCGGCTGGTCGAAGCTGACGTGCAGCTCTGCCTCGGCGGCTTCCAGGCGCAGCAGTTGCGCGTTGCCCATCAGCCCGCCGATGCGGCCAACGCGCAGGTTGTCGCCAACGGCGGCGCGGTGGACGTCCTGCATGTGCACCAGGCGCCGGTCGCGCAGCACCACGCGGTCGGCCGCGATGAAGTCGGCCTCCTCAAGCAGCAGCAGGTTCACGGCTGGGTCGCTGGCGGCTGGTCGTCGTCAGGCTGGTCTTCGGGGTGTTCGCCCCGCTTGCTGATCAAACCACTGAACAGGATGCCGATCTCGAACAGCATCCACATCGGCACGGCCAGCAGGGTCTGGGAGAAAATGTCCGGCGGCGTGAGGATCATGCCCACCACAAAGCAGCCGATGATCACGTACGGACGGATCTTCTTCAGGTACTTCACGTCGACCACGCCGATCCACACCAGCAGCACCACGGCCACCGGGATCTCGAAAGCCACGCCGAAGGCGAAGAACAGCGTCATTACAAAGTCGAGGTAGCTGGTGATGTCAGTCATCATTTCCACCCCGGCCGGAGTGGCGGCGGCGAAGAACTTGAAGATCAGCGGGAACACCAGAAAGTACGCAAACGCCATGCCGGTGTAGAACAGCAGGATGCTCGACACCAGCAACGGCACCGCAATGCGCTTCTCGTGCTTGTACAGGCCCGGCGCGATAAAGCCCCAGATCTGATGCAGGATGACCGGGATCGCGAGGAACAGCGAGACCATCATGGTCAGCTTCAACGGCGTGAGGAACGGCGACGACACATCGGTGGCGATCATTGTCGCGCCCACCGGCAGGTACTGGCGCAGAGGCGTGGAGACGAAGGTGTAGATCTGCTGGGTGAAGGCGAACAGCCCGGCAAAGATGATGAAGATCGCCGCCACGCAACGCAGCAGGCGGGTACGCAGCTCGGTGAGGTGCGAGACCAGCGGCATGTGCTGGTCGGTTTCCGGTTTATCAGCGCTCATGGGGCTCGCGGCGGCAATGTAGGGTCATGGGGAGCGGGCGCTGCAACAGGCGCCGGCGCGGGTTCTGTGGGAACGGTCGGCGGCGCGGGCGGGGTTTCAACCACCGGTGCGATGCTGTTGGCCGCAGGCTCCGCCGGTTTGGCGGGCTCCTGCACCGGCGTCAGAATCTTGCGCGCCTCCTGCTCCAGCGACAGGATGTGTTCGTTGTGCAACTGGCGGCGGATTTCATCAGCGCCGATTTCCCGCTCAACTTCCTGTTTGATCGCATTGAAACTGCGTTTCAGGCGACCGATCCACAGGCCCGCCGTGCGTGCTGCACCGGGCAGCCGTTCCGGCCCCAGCACCAGCAGGGCAACCAGGCCGACGAGGAGCAGTTCAGAGAAGCTGATACCAAACATTAGTCAGTACTCACAGGTCTTTGCGGGTCGGCTCTTCGACTTTCTCTGCCTGCACGTCGAAGGTGCGACGCTCGGTGATCGGCTGGGTGGCCTGCGGGTGCACGGGTTGGGCCGGCGGCACAGGATTGACCACAGGGTCGGCGGGCTTTTCATCGTCGTTCATGGCCTTGCGAAAGCCCTTGATCGACTCGCCGACATCGGTGCCGAGGTTTTTGAGTTTTTTGGTACCGAATACCAACACCACCACCACAAGAATGACGATCCAGTGTTTCCAGTCAAAAATGCCCATGCTGCAAATCCTCCAGTCTTAGTTATTCAAGCGGACGGGCGCGAGGCCTTTTCGGCGTGCCCGGACAAGCCGAAGCGGCGGTCCAGTTCATCCAGCACGGCCTGTGGATGCTGCCCCAATTGGGCGAGCATCACCAGGCTATGGAACCACAGGTCTGCGGTTTCATAGATGACATCGCTGCAATCACCGCTGATCTGCGCATCCTTGGCGGCAATGATCGTCTCGACGGACTCTTCGCCGAGCTTCTCCAGAATCTTGTTCAGGCCTTTGTGATAGAGGCTGGCAACATAGGAACTGTCGGCGTCCGCGCCTTTGCGCGCTTCCAGCACCTGGGCCACACGGTTGAGGGTATCGCTCATGTTCAGTGTCCTGCCGAGTAGATGGCGTGCGGGTCTTTGAGCACCGGCTCCACCACTTTCCACTCGCCGTTCTCGAACACGCGGTAGAAGCAGCTGTGACGCCCGGTGTGGCAGGCGATGCCGCCGATCTGCTCGACCTTGAGGATCACCACGTCGCCGTCGCAGTCCAGGCGCAGCTCGTGCAGGGTTTGCACATGCCCGGACTCTTCGCCCTTGCGCCACAGTTTGCCACGCGAGCGTGACCAGTAAATGGCGCGCTGCTCGGCGGCAGTCAGGCTCAGGGCCTCGCGGTTCATCCAGGCCATCATCAATACGCGCCCGGTCTTGTAGTCCTGGGCAATGGCCGGCACCAGGCCGTCACTGTCCCACTTGATCTCGTCCAGCCAGTCTTTCATGTTCGGCTCCGGCAATTTGCGACAGTGTATAACCGGATTGGCTATCGACGCACGATCAGATAGATACCCACGGCCACCATGACCCCGGCCGGCCAGAAGCCCAGCTCGTTCAACGGCCCGCCGATGGCGAGCATCACGCCCCCCACCAGGTGCGCGGCACCGAGCAGGCGCAGGAACCAGTCGTCCTTGCGCTTGCGCCATGGCGGCTCCGGGTCCTTGGCATGGGGCTGGGACATGCGCTCCAGCAGGTCACGCGTCATGTTGGCCAGATGGGGCAGTTGCTCCATCTGGCTGTACATGTTGCCGATCATGGTTTTCGGACTCATGCGCTCGCGCATCCAGCGTTCCAGGAACGGTTGGGCGGTGTTCCACAGGTCCAGGTCCGGGTACAGCTGGCGGCCCAGGCCTTCGATGTTGAGCAGGGTTTTTTGCAGCAAGACCAACTGCGGCTGCACTTCCATATTGAAGCGCCGCGCGGTCTGGAACAGGCGCATCAGCACCTGACCGAAGGAAATATCTTTTAACGGTTTTTCAAAGATCGGCTCGCACACCGTGCGAATCGCCGCTTCGAATTCGTTGAGCTTGGTTTCCGCCGGCACCCAGCCCGAGTCGATGTGCAACTGCGCCACGCGGCGGTAGTCGCGCTTGAAGAAGGCGAACAGGTTGCGCGCCAGGTAGTCCTGGTCTTCCGGGGTGAGGCTGCCGACGATGCCGCAGTCGATCGCAATGTACTGCGGGCTCCATGGGGTGACGGTGCTGACGAAGATATTGCCGGGGTGCATGTCGGCATGGAAGAAACTGTCGCGAAATACCTGGGTGAAGAAGATCTCCACGCCGCGCTCGGCGAGCATTTTCATGTCGGTGCGCTGGTCGGCCAGGGCAGCGAGGTCGGTGACCTGCAGGCCGTAGATGCGCTCCATCACCAGCACCTTGGGGCGGCACCAGTCCCAATACACTTGCGGCACATACAGCAACTGCGAGCCTTCGAAATTGCGTCGCAGCTGGCTGGCGTTGGCCGCTTCGCGCAGCAGGTCGAGCTCGTCGTAGATGGTTTTTTCGTAGTCGGCGACCACATCCACCGGGTGCAGCAGGCGCGCATCGGCAGAGAAGCGTTCGGCGGCGCGGGCGAGGACGAACAACCATGCCAGGTCCTGGCCGATGATCGGCTTGAGGCCCGGGCGAATCACTTTCACCACCACTTCTTCGCCGGTCTTGAGCTGCGCGGCGTGCACTTGCGCGACCGAGGCCGAGGCCAGCGGCTCGACGTCGAAACGCCGGAACACTTCGCTGATCTTCTTGCCCAGCTGGGCTTCGATCAGCGCCATCGACTGCTGTGAGTCGAACGGCGGTACGCGGTCCTGCAACAGCATCAGTTCGTCGGCGATGTCTTCGGGCAGCAGGTCGCGGCGGGTAGAGAGGATCTGCCCGAACTTGATGAAGATCGGTCCCAGGTCCTGTAATGCCAGACGCAGGCGCGCGCCACGGCTCAGCTCGAGCTTTTTGCGCGGCAGCCAGCGCCACGGCAGCACATAGCGCACCGCCAGCAACAACCAAGGCAGCGGCAAGGCGAACAGCAGGTCATCGAGGCGGTAGCGCATGACCACGCGCTGGATACGAAACAAACGGCGGACGGCGAGCAGCTTCATGCGTTATCGCTTGGATCAAGGGAACGGCTCAGGCGCTCGAAGCGGGCCTCAAGGCGTTCCAGGTCGATTTTGGCCTTGTCGAGTTCACGAAAGCGCGCCTGCGCTTCTCGCTCCCCGACCAGGGTGCGCGCTTCTTCGCTCAGGTATTCGGCGAGGTTCTGGTTGAGGCTGGCAAACCCCTGCTGATACCACTGCGCGCGGCTGCGCAGGTGCCCGCTGATCAATGGGGTGGCCACTGGACCAAGCCAGCGCGACAGCTCGTATTCCCAGTCCAGCTCCAGGTCCTGCAACACGGCGGCCAGGTCCATCAGCACCGCGCTTTCGCCTTCCAGGTGCACCTGCGGGCTGTGCAGGATGGCGGTCTTGTTGCGGCTCAGCGCCAGGTGCAACAGGCTGGAGGCCGGCGCGTGCAGGGTGCAATCGGCGTCGGCCGCCCATTGTGTGGCGAGCAGCAGGCCTTCATCGCTGGGCAGGATGAACAGCTGCAGGGCCGGGCGGGTGCAATCGACGGCAATCACCTTGCCGTTCAAGTGCCCCAGCCGCGCCAGGGCGGTACTGTCCAGGCGCAGTACACGGTTGAGGCCGTGTTCGACGCCGGCAAGAAGGCCCGCGAGCAGCATCAGGGTTTGATGCCGCGGTGCAGGGCGACAATGCCTGAGGTCATGTTGTGGTAGGTGACACGGTCGAAACCGGCTTCCACCATCATCGACTTGAGGGTTTCCTGATCGGGGTGCATGCGGATCGATTCGGCCAGGTAGCGATAGCTCTCGGCATCGTTGGTGATCAGCTTGCCCATCAGCGGCATGAAGGCGAACGAGTAGGTGTCGTAGACCTTGGACATCAGCGCGTTGGTCGGCTTGGAGAACTCCAGCACCAGCAGGCGACCGCCGGGCTTGAGCACGCGCAGCATCGAGCGGATCGCGTCTTCCTTGCGGGTCACGTTGCGAAGGCCGAAGGCGATGGTCACGCAGTCGAAATGGTTGTCCGGGAACGGCAGTTTTTCCGCGTCGGCCTGGACGAACTTGATGTTGTCGGCCACGCCCTTGTCCAGCAGGCGATCACGGCCGACCTTGAGCATCGAGCCGTTGATGTCCGCCAGCACCACCTGGCCGGTGGGGCCGACCAGCCTGGAAAACTTGGCCGCCAGATCGCCGGTACCGCCGGCAATGTCCAGCACGCGGTTGCCGGTGCGTACGCCCGACAACTCGATGGTGAAGCGCTTCCACAGACGGTGCATGCCGCCCGACAGCACGTCGTTCATCAGGTCGTACTTGGCCGCCACGGAGTGGAACACCTCAGCGACCTTTTCCGCTTTCTGGCTTTGCGGGACGTTCTTGAAGCCGAAGTGAGTGGTGGGTTCGGCATCGCTGCCTTTGCGCTGATCAGTCATATCGCTGTCACCAAAAGAGAATGCGGCACATGATAATCCCCAAGGCCTGCTTTGTCTTGGCAAGGCTGCAGGTAAGATAGGTGCTTATCGAGACCTTTTGCCGCATTGAAGGTTTCTCAGCCCCTCTTGAAAGGAGTCATTGGCATGGCCCGTATAACCGTTGAGCGTGAGCATTCCCTGGGTAAGGAAGGGGCGCGGGCGAAGGCCGACACGCTGGCGCAGAAACTCCAGGACAAGTACGGCGTGGCGTCGGTCTGGTCTGGCGATACCTTGAACCTCAAACGCTCGGGGGTTAAGGGCACGGTTCGGGTGGATGAAGACTTGCTGCGTATTGACGTGGAACTGGGACTGTTGATGTCGGCCATGAGCGGCACGCTTAAAACCGAGATCGAAAAGGCACTGGACAAGGCGCTGGCCTGATCGATTGTACTTAGGGTGCCGATTCTAATTTTCCAGCCTACTTTGTGCTCAAGCCCTCAACTCCTGCGGGCCGATTCCCGCCCTGATTGATGTGAGGTGCACCATGGCCAACGTTATGCTGCGAAAAAAAATCGATGTTCAGCCGGCTGTCTTCAGTGACGTTAAACGCTACGCCCGCACGATCTGGCTGGCAGGTCTTGGTGTCTATGCCAAGGTCGGCGGCGAGGGCAGCGAGTACTTCAATGAACTCGTCAAGAGCGGTCAACATATTGAAAGTAAAAGTAAAAAAGTTGCCGTTGAACAAGTGGCTGCGGCTAACAGTCAAATTGATCAAGTCAAGGGTCATCTCTCAAGCATCAAAGGCCTGGTTGAAGTTCAACTGGATAAAGTTGAACACGCTTTTGACTCGCGTGTTGCAAGTGCCTTGAATCGAATCGGCATTGCGTCTAAACATGATGTTGAGACACTCTCTGCTAAGCTCGAAGCGCTGACGGCATTGCTCGAACGTGTCGCGCGTAAACACTAAGGAGACACCGGAATGGCTGTTAAAAAGACTACTCAGAAAGAAAGCAGCTCGTGGGTCGGGGAAGTTGAAAAATATTCCCGCAAGATCTGGCTTGCTGGTTTAGGCGTGTATTCGAAGGTTAGCAGTGACGGCGGCAAATACTTCGAGACCCTGGTCAAGGACGGCGAAAAAGCCGAGAAGTTGACCAAGACCACGGTGGGTAAAAAAGTCGACGCGGCCAAGGCCAGCGCCGGCTCCGCCAAGTCGAGCATTTCCGACACGTGGAGCAAGTTGGAAGAGACTTTCGACAAGCGCCTTAACAGTGCCATTTCGCGTCTGGGCGTGCCGAGCAAGGCAGAACTCAAGACCCTGCACAGCAAGGTCGATACCTTGACCCGGCAGATTGAAAAACTCACTGGCGCCAAGGCGGCTCCCGTGAAAACGACGGCGGCCAAGCCTGCTGCCAAGCCGGCGACTGCTAAAACGGCCGCCGCCAAACCTGCTGCGAAAAGCGCGGCCAAGCCTGTCGCCAAGGCCCCGGCCAAGGTGGCTGCCAAGCCTGCTGCAAAAACCGCAGCAGCCAAGCCAGTAACCAAGCCAGCGGCCAAACCGGTGGTGGCCAAAGCAGCGGCCAAGCCGGCAGCGAAGACCGCTGCGAAGCCCGCGACGAAGGCCGCTGCAAAACCTGCTGCAAAAACCGCTGCTGCAAAACCTGCTGCCGCCAAACCTGCTGCGAAACCTGCCGCCAGGAAACCAGCCGCTGCGAAGAAACCCGCCGCTGCCAAGCCGGCAACCTCGGCATCAACCGCCTCCGCAGCCAACTCGGTCTCTGCACCGGCGGCAACCTCGACGGCGACGCCGGTCACCCCGACGCCAACCAGTCAGTCCTGATTTTTTTGGGGCACGCAAAAACGCCCGGCCTGCGAAGGTCGGGCGTTTTTTTGTGTTCGAAACACAGCGCTTGAATAAGTGCCCGTTAAACCGGGTCTTGCAGGTAACGCATTGCCAGCCGTTCGGTGGCCTGGCGTGCCGGCGGCAACAGGTGCGGCGCCACCAGCATCATGATCTGGTAGACCACCACCTGCACCTCACCGACTCGGCCGAGAACGCGCTGATAGTCCAGTGAAAACAGCAGGGTCAGGGTGATCTGCTCTACCAGTTGCCCCAGCGCCTGGGTATCGCTTACCAGTTGCCCGTCGGCCTTGAGCCGCGCCAGCAGCGAAGCGAGGGTGCGCTTGAGAGCAGTGAGCAGGTGGCGGATGCCCTTGGCCAGCTTGGGCAGGCGTCCGGCCAGGTTGGACAGGTCCTGGAACAGAAACCGGTAATGCGCCATGCGCTCGACAATCAGGTGCAGGAACAGCCAGTAATCCTGGGGCTCCAGGTGCGCGTCGGCGGGCGGATCGAGCAGCGGCGCCAGTTCGGCCTGAAAACGCTCGAACAGCCCGAGCACCAGCGGCTCCTTGCCATGGAAGTGGTAGTAGAGGTTGCCGGGGCTGATCCCCATTTCGTTGGCCACCTCCATGGTCGACACGTTGGGTTCGCCCTTGTGGTTGAACAACTGCAGGGCACATTCAAGGATACGGTCGCGGGTCTTCATCCGGTCTTCTTGGGTTGATCGTTGAGTAGAGCGCAGGCGCACGCAGGTGGCCGGCAGTGCGTGCTTACACAGCAGGTCGCGGGTGAATCACGGCGCGCAGGCGCTCCTCCTGCAGAAATTTCATGATGATCGGCGCCACGGCTTCGGCCCGGGTGATCAGGAACAGATGGCCGTCATCGATGATGTGCAACTGCGCATTGGGAATGCGCCAGGCCAGCAGGCGCATGTTGATCAGCGGGATCAGCGGGTCGTCGTCGCCGGCCAGCACCAGGGTCGGCTGGCGGATCTTGTGCAGCCAGTGGATGCTGGTCCAGCCCAGCCCCGCGAACAGCTGCCAGTAATACCCCAGCTTGCCCGCCGAGCGCACTTTGCTCGCGTGCTCGGCAGCCAGTCTGGCATCGCGGCGGAACGAGCCGCCGTAGATCATCGGCGCAATACGCACCACGTGGGACGGCTGGATATAGCGGCGCGGGCTTGCCATCAGCCACAGCACCCTGGGTTTGCCCGGTACCATCACCGCACCCGCCGCCGTGGCCGCCAGGATCAGTTTCTTGCAGCGTTCCGGGTAGTCATGGGCGAACTGCTGCGCCAGCGCGCCGCCCCAGGACACGCCTACTGCGTTGACCTGGCCGTAGTCCAGATAATCGAGCATGCGCGCGGTGAGCCTGGCCAGGCCCGGGAAGCGGTAGGGCCGGTTGGGCGTCGAAGAGCCGCCGACGCCGGGCACATCGAAGGCAATCACTTCCAGGTCCGGGTCCAGGGCCTGCACGAACGGAAACACCAGCTCCAGGTTGGCGCCGATGCCATTGAAGATCAGCAGCGGCGTCATGTGCGGCTTGCCCGGGCGCACCGCCGTGCGCAGGGTCTGGCCGCCCAGGTCGATGGTGCGGAAGATGAACGGTTGCGACATGCTCAAGCCCTGTGAAGTCTTACAGCCGGAGGGAGATCAGTGTGGGAGCGGGCAAGCCCGCTCCCACATTTGGATCTCATTTCAATCTAAACAACCTGTGTGGCTTAGCGTTCATGCACATAGGTTCCAGGCGCCGCTTCGGCTGCGGCGTAGGCTTTATTGCCCAGTTTCGCGGGGGCTTTCTTCAGTTTTCCGGCGCGCTCTGCCTGCCACGCCTGCCAGTGCAGCCACCACGAATCGGTGTGCTTGGTCGCATTCTCCTGCCACTCCAGCGGCTTGCCCGCCAGGCCGTCGCTGGTCTGATAGCGCGCCTTGGGGTTGCCCGGCGGGTTGAGGATGCTCTGGATATGTCCGCTGCTCGACAGCACGAACTCCACCTTGCCGCCAAACAACTGCGCTGACTTGTAGCAGGACTGCCACGGCGTGATGTGGTCGTTGGTGCCGGCCAGGGAGTAGATATCGGCGGTGATCTGCTTGAGATCGATGGGCGTGCCGCACACTTCCAGGGCATTGGCGCGCACCAGAGGGTTGTTCTTGAACAGCTCGATCAGGTCGCCGTGGAATGCAGCCGGCAGGCGCGTGGTGTCGTTGTTCCAGAACAGGATATCGAACACCGGCGGCTCATTGCCCAGCAGGTAGTTGTTGACCCAGTAGTTCCAGATCAGGTCGTTGGGGCGCATCCACGCAAACACCTTGGCCATGTCGCGGCCTTCGAGCACCCCGGCCTGGTAGGAATGGCGCTTGGCCGCTTCCAGGGTCTGTTCGTCGACGAACAGCGCCACCTGGGTATCCAGGGTGGTGTCCAGCACGCTCACCAGCAGGGTCAGCGCGTTGACCTTGTTCTCGCCCAGCGCCGCGTAGTGGCCCAGCAGCGCAGTGCAGGTGATGCCGCCGGAGCAGGCGCCGAGCATGTTGATGTCCTTGCTGCCGGTGATCGCGCTGACCACGTCCACCGCTTCCTTGAGCGCTTCGATGTAGGTGGACAGGCCCCACTCGCGCTGGGCCTTGGTCGGGTTGCGCCAACTGACGATAAAGGTCTGCTGGCTATTGCGCAGGCAGAAGCGCGCGAGGCTTTTTTCCGGGCTCAGGTCGAATACGTAGAATTTATTGATCTGCGGCGGTACCACCAGCAGCGGGCGCTCGTGCACCTGGTCGGTGATCGGCTTGTACTGGATCAGCTCCAGCACGTCATTGCGAAACACCACCGCGCCTTCGGTGGTGCCCAGGGTCTTGCCCACTTCGAAGGCGCCCATGTTGACCTGGCTGGGCATGCCGCCGTTGTGCACCATGTCCTTGGCCAGGTGGGACAGGCCGTCGAGCAGGCTTTTGCCGCCGGTCTCGAAGAAACGTTTGACCGCCGCCGGGTTGGCCACGCTGTTGGTGGGGGCCATGGCTTCGGTCATCAGGTTGATCACGAAGTGACCGCGGCTGATGTCCTGGGGCGACAGGCTGCTGTCGTCGATCCAGTCGTGCAGTTCCTTGCGCCACGCCAGGTAGGTTTGAAGATAGCGTTTATAGAGCGGGTTCTGGCTCCAGGCCGGGTCGCTGAAGCGACGGTCGTCGTGCTCCGGCACCAGCGCGGATTGGCCGAACATCACGTTCTTCAACTCGAGCCCAAGGTGGGCGGCATGTTTGACGCTGTGCAGCGGTTGCCTGATGGCCTGGGTCAGCACCATCTTCGCCGAGGCGAGTAAGTCCTTTTTGCGTAACGCGATGATCGGGTTCAGCCCCAGGGTGTTTTCCGAGGCCTGGCGTTTCAAGTCATCGTTGTTCTTGTCACTCATCTACGACGCTCCATTGTCCGAAAGACGAGTACCAGTCATGCCCGAGCGTCCAGTTTCGATACACGGCACAAACCAGGTACTGCAACTTGGGTGACCGTTGATACCGCATCGTCAAATGCAGGGAACTTGCCAGTTCCATTGGTTACCCGAGTTTAATTTTTTCCG
This sequence comes from Pseudomonas sp. PvP025, assembly GCF_017832155.1. Lineage (NCBI taxonomy): Bacteria > Pseudomonadati > Pseudomonadota > Gammaproteobacteria > Pseudomonadales > Pseudomonadaceae > Pseudomonas > Pseudomonas sp. PvP025. The sequence goes on from NZ_JAFIBJ010000001.1 coordinate 4,430,039, forward strand.
CAAGCGGGCCAATCATTGACCACGCAACAGAGCATTCAAGCAGATGAAATTAGAAAATGCCCTCTAAAGCGCAGGAAGCCTGAGCTAGAGCATCAGCCGCACGACCGACTCGCTTGGGTCGCGGGTTTTGCCGGCGGCCTTGAGTTCGGCCAGGTAGTCGGCCCACAGCTTTTCCTGACGCACGGCCAGTTGGTAGAGGTAATCCCAGGTGAACAGTCCGCTGTCATGGCCGTCGTCAAAGGTCAATTTCAGTGCGTACTGGCCGGCCGGTTCCACCTTGATCAACTTAACGTGGAGCTTGCCGAATTGCAGGATCGGTTTGCCGTGGCCCTGGACCTCGGCGGAAGGCGAGTGCACCCGCAGGAGTTCGGCGGGCAGCTGGTAGGTTTCATCCGGCCCGTAGGTGAGGCCGAGAGTGTTGGAGGTTTTGTGCAGGTTTACAGCGGTAGGGAATTTAGACATTGGCGATATTCCAAAATGTGGGAGGGGGCTTGCTCCCGATAGCGGTGTGTCCGTCAGCTTATCGGATACTGACACACTGCTATCGGGAGCAAGCCCCCTCCCACACTTAGAGCAGGGCGGTCACAGGATGTAGCGCGACAAATCTTCGTTCTGCGCCAGTTCGCCCAAGTGACTGTTGACGTAATCCGGATCGATCTTGATCACTTCGCCATTTTGCGCACCGGCCAGGTCGCCGGCACTGAACGAGACTTCCTCCAGCAAACGCTCAAGCAATGTGTGCAGGCGACGGGCTCCGATGTTCTCGGTCTTCTCGTTGACCTGCCAGGCAATTTCGGCCAGGCGCTTGATACCGTCCGGCTGAAACTCTATGCCCAGGCCCTCGGTTTTCAGCAGTTCACGGTACTGCTCGGTGAGCGAAGCGTGCGGTTCGCTGAGGATGCGCTCGAAGTCACTCGGCGTCAGCGCCTTGAGCTCCACGCGAATCGGCAGGCGGCCTTGCAGCTCCGGCACCAGGTCGCTCGGTTTGCTCAGGTGGAACGCGCCGGAGGCGATAAACAGGATATGGTCGGTCTTGACCATGCCCAGCTTGGTGTTCACGGTGCAGCCTTCGATCAGCGGCAGCAGGTCGCGCTGCACGCCTTCGCGGGACACATCGACGCCACCGGAGTTGCCGCGCTTGGCCACCTTGTCGATCTCGTCGATGAACACAATGCCGTTCTGCTCGACCGCTTCCAGGGCCTTGGCCTTGAGTTCTTCCTCATTGACCAGGCGCCCGGCTTCTTCGTCGCGCACCAGTTTGAGCGCGTCCTTGACCTTGAGCTTGCGGCTTTTCTTCTTGCCCTTGCCCATGTTGGCGAACAGGTTCTGCAACTGGCTGGTCATTTCTTCCATGCCAGGCGGTGCGGAGATGTCGACGCCAGAAACTTCGGCGACTTCGATCTCGATTTCCTTGTCGTCCAGTTGCCCTTCACGCAGACGCTTGCGGAACAGCTGGCGCGTGTTGGAATCGGTCGACTGCGCCGAGTCTTCGTTGAAACCCATGCGTGCCGGAGGCAGCAGGGCGTCAAGGATGCGTTCTTCGGCGGCATCTGCGGCGCGATGGCTGACCTTGGTCACTTCCTGTTCGCGCAGCATCTTCAGGGCAGCGTCGGCCAGGTCACGGATGATCGACTCGACATCGCGGCCCACATAGCCCACCTCGGTGAACTTGGTCGCTTCGACCTTGATGAACGGTGCGTTGGCCAGCTTGGCCAGGCGCCGGGCGATTTCGGTTTTACCCACGCCGGTAGGCCCGATCATCAGGATGTTTTTGGGCGTTACTTCAGCGCGCAGTTCTTCGGGCAGTTGCATTCGGCGCCAGCGGTTACGCAGGGCGATGGCGACGGCGCGCTTGGCGTCGTCCTGGCCGATGATATGGCGGTTGAGTTCATGGACGATTTCGCGGGGAGTCATGGACATAGTGTTTGGCGGCCTCAAGCGCAAATAAGCCTACGGCTTACTCGGCGAGGTCCTGCTCCTCAATGGTGAAGTTGTGGTTGGTGAACACGCAGATATCGCCGGCGATACCCAGCGCGGTCTCGACGACTTCGCGGGCCGACAGGTCGGTCTTCTTCAGCAGTGCACTGGCCGCCGCCTGGGCGTAGCCACCGCCGGAACCCATGGCGATCAGGCCGTGTTCAGGCTCAACCACATCGCCGTTGCCGGTGATGATCAGGGACGCGTCCTTGTTGGCGACCGCCAGCATGGCTTCGAGGCGGCTGAGGGAGCGGTCGGTGCGCCATTCTTTGGCAAGCTCGACCGCAGCGCGCACGAGGTGGCCCTGGTGTTTTTCCAGCTGGCCTTCGAAACGCTCGAAGAGGGTGAAGGCGTCGGCGGTGGCGCCGGCGAAACCGGCAAGCACCTGGCCGTGGTACAGGCGACGCACTTTCTTGGCGTTGCCTTTCATCACGGTATTACCCAGGGAAACCTGGCCATCGCCGCCCATGACGACTTTGCCGTGGCGACGTACTGAAACGATGGTGGTCAAGGGGAGAGTCTCCACGCAGCGGGGCGAAAATGCCCTGATGGAAACTGATATGGGGGTGGTGGTGGGGATTTCAACTATAAGGGCTTTGTGCGGACAAGCGGCAGTGTCGGACTCATTCTGACGATCAATGAAAATCCAATGTGGGAGGGGGCTTGCTCCCGATGGCGGTGCATCAGTCACTGAATGCTTGACTGAAACACTGCCATCGGGAGCAAGCCTCCCACATTTTGATTAGCGTTACGTCTGGATCAGCGGCTCTGGCGTTGTTGTAACAGCAGGTTGCTAAAGCCCGCACCAGCCAGTTGCTTCTGCGCCACGGTTAGTTGCTCACGGTTGCTGAACGGCCCCACCAGCACGCGATACCAGGTCGCTTCCTTCACCGTGCCGGACTCCACCGAAACGGTCTGGCCCAACAGGATGATCTGCGCGCGAACGCGCTCCGCATCCGCCTGTTTCGGGAACGAGCCCGCCTGCAGGAAGAACTTGGTCACCGGTGCTGCCTTGGTTTCGGCAACTGGCGGTGCCGGCGGCGGAGTGATCCCGGCCAGCGCCGCCTGGGCGCGGGCGGTGTCGATTTTTGCAGCTTCCGCCGGGGTCACCGGGGTGGTCGGCACCTGCGGCGTCGGCAGGGTTTTTTCCGGCACGGCATCAGGCGGCACGATCACTTCCGACTCGGGCAGCAGCGTGTAGAAGTCGTATTTCGGCTTCACCGGTGCGGTCGGACTGGGCGCGGTCTTGTTGGCTTCGGCCATCTTGCTGGCCTTCTGCTGTTCCTGCTTGACGCGTTTGACGTCGTCGCCCTGGCCCGGGTCCAGCTTCATCAGGAACACTACAAACGCGCCGACCGTAAGGCCGATCGCCATCCACAGCCAGCCCGGAATCGGCTTCTTTGCCGGGGCCTGATAGCGGCTCGCGCCGCGCTTGGGTGCTGGTTTCTTCTTGGCAGCCAACTTACATACGCTCCAGGGTTTCCAGGCCTAACAGTTCCAGGCCTTGCTTGAGGGTCCGTCCAGCCAGTGCGGCGAGGCGCAGGCGACTGTGCTTCTGGGCGTCGTCGGCGGCGGTGAGGATCGGGCAGTTCTCGTAGAAGCTGGAGAACAACCCGGCCACTTCGTACAGATAGGTGCACAGGATGTGCGGCGTACCTTTTTCGCCGACGCTGTTCAGCACTTCGCCGAACTGCGCCAGTTTGGCCGCCAGTTCGTGTTCCTGGGGGGCCTGAAGATTGATCTGGCCCTGAACTTCGCTGAAATCCTTGCCCAGTTTGCGGAACACGCCGGCCACGCGGGTGTAGGCGTAGAGAAGGTAAGGCGCGGTGTTGCCTTCGAAGTTGAGCATCAGCTCGAAGTTGAAGCTGTAATCGCTGGTGCGGTGCTTGGACAGGTCGGCGTACTTCACCGCGCCAATGCCCACCACGCGGGCGATGTTGCGCAGGTCGGCCTCGGCCAGCTCCGGGTTCTTTTCCTTCACCAGGGTGTAGGCACGTTCCTGGGCTTCGGTCAGCAGGTCGATCAGCTTCACGGTGCCGCCGTCGCGGGTCTTGAACGGGCGACCATCGGCGCCGTTCATGGTGCCAAAGCCCATGTGCTCCATGTGCATCGGGTGGGTGACGAAACCTGCACGGCGGGCCACTTCGAACACCTGCTGGAAGTGCAGGGCCTGGCGCTGGTCGACGAAGTACAAGGCGCGATCGGCCTTGAGCACGCCGCTGCGATAGCGCACGGCGGCGAGGTCGGTGGTGGCGTAGAGGTAGCCGCCGTCGGCCTTGACGATGATCACCGGCAGCGGCTCGCCGTCGGCGGTCTTGAATTCTTCGAGGAACACGCACTGCGCGCCGTTGCTCTCCACCAGGAGGCCGGCGGCCTTGAGGTCGTTGACCACGTTGATCAGGTCGTCGTTGTAGGCGCTCTCGCCCATTACGTCGGCCATGGTCAGTTTGACGTTGAGCAGCTCGTAGATGTCCTGGCAGTGGGACAGGGAAATTTCACGGAAACGGTTCCACAGTGCCAGGCATTCAGCGTCGCCGGCTTGCAGCTTGACCACCAGGCCACGGGCGCGGTCGGCAAACGCCTCGGACTCGTCGAAGCGTTTTTTGGCCGCGCGGTAGAAGTTCTCGAGGTCGGCCAGCTCGTTGCTGGTGATCGGGTTCTCTTGCAGGTAGGCCATCAGCATGCCGAACTGGGTGCCCCAGTCGCCTACGTGGTTCTGCCGGATCACGGTGTCGCCGAGAAACTCCAGCACCCGCGCCACGCCGTCGCCGATGATGGTCGAGCGCAGGTGCCCGACGTGCATCTCCTTGGCGAGGTTGGGCGCCGACAGGTCGACGACCACGCGCTGGCTGTCGCCCGCTTTGCGTGCACCAATGCGGGCGTCGGCCAGGGCTGCATCCAGGCGCGAGGCCAGGGCCTGGGTGTTCTGGAAGAAGTTGATAAAGCCCGGGCCGGCGATTTCGGCCTTGGTGACGCTGGCGTCGGCGGGCAGCGCGGCGATGATTTTTTCTGCCAGGTCGCGCGGCTTCATGCCGGCCGGCTTGGACAACATCATCGCGATGTTGCTGGCGAAGTCGCCGTGGGTCTTGTCGCGGGTGTTTTCCACCTGGATCGCCGGCGACAGGCCTTCAGGCAACACACCTTCGTTGACGAGTTGGGTGAGGGCTTGCTGGATCAGCTGGCGAATGGTGTCTTTCATGGTGTTCTCTTTCAACCGCAAGCGGCGGCGCGCGATGCGCAGGTGGAAAAACTGGGCATTATCCGTGGCGAGGGCGAGCTTGCCAACCGTTCAGACCGTATGGCGGACCTGCGGGCCTCATCGCGGGCAAGCCCGTTCCTGTATTTAAAGGTATTCACATTTCAACTGTGGGCGCTGGCTTGGCTGCGATAGCGATCTGGCTATCAATACAAATCCACCGGATCCACATCCAGCGACCAGCGCACCTGCCGGCCGCCGGGCATTTGCTCCAGGGCCAGCAACCAGCTGCTCAACAGCCGGTGCAACGGTGCGCGGGAGGTCGCCTGCAACAGCAATTGGGCGCGATAACGCCCGGCGCGGCGCTCCATGGGGGCGGGCACCGGGCCGAGCAGCTCGATGCCGCTCAGACCCAGCTCTGTCAGCAAACGTTCAGCGGCGCTGCAGGCCTCATCGAGAAAGCTTTCGGCCTGCCCCGGTTTATGGGCTTCGGCGCGCAGCAGGGCGAGGTGGGCAAACGGCGGCAGGCCGGCGGAGCGGCGTTCGCTCAGGGCCTGTTCGGCGAAGGCGAAGTAGCCCTGTTCGGTCAGCTGGATCAGCAGCGGGTGGTCGGCCAGGTGTGTCTGGATAATCACCCGGCCCGGCTCTTCGGCGCGCCCGGCGCGGCCGGCGACCTGCACGATCAACTGCGCCATGCGCTCGCTGGCGCGAAAATCCCCGGAGAACAGGCCACCGTCCGCATCGAGGATCGACACCAGGGTGACCCGTGGGAAGTGATGCCCTTTGGCGAGCATCTGCGTGCCCACCAGGATGCACGGTTGGCCTTTCTGGATGGTGGCAAACAGCTGATTCATGGCGTCTTTGCGCGAGGTGCTGTCGCGGTCGACCCGCAGCACCGGGTAATCCGGAAACAGGATGCCCAGGCGCTCTTCGGCGCGCTCGGTGCCCGCGCCGACGGGGCGCAGGTCGACCTTGCCACACTGCGGGCAGTGGCGCGGTACCCGCTCCACATGGCCGCAATGATGGCAGCGCAGCTCGCCGTGGCGCTGGTGCACGGTCATGCGCGCATCGCAACGCTCACATTCGGACATCCAGCCACAGTCGTGGCACAACAGCGTTGGTGCGAAGCCGCGTCGATTGAGAAACACCAGCACCTGCTGGCCGGCGGCGAGGGTCTGGCCGATGGCCTGTTGCATCGGCCCGGAAATGCCGCTGTCCAGCGGACGGCTTTTTACGTCCAGACGCAGGAAGCGTGGCTGTTTGGCGCCGCCGGCGCGCTCGTTCAGGCGCAGCAGGCCATAGCGGCCGGTGTAGGCGTTGTGCAGGCTCTCCAGGGACGGCGTGGCCGAACCCAGCACAATCGGAATGTCCTCTTGGCGCGCGCGCACCAGCGCGAGGTCGCGGGCGTGATAACGCAGGCCTTCCTGCTGTTTATAGGAGCCGTCGTGCTCCTCGTCGATGATGATCAGCCCGGGGTTTTTCATCGGCGTAAACAGCGCCGAACGGGTGCCGATAATAATGTCGGCCTCGCCGTCCCGCGCCGCCAGCCACGACTCCAGGCGCTCACGGTCGTTGACCGCCGAGTGCACCAGAGCGATGCGCGCATTGAAGCGCTGCTCGAAGCGCGCCAGGGTCTGCGGGCCCAGGTTGATCTCGGGGATCAGCACCAGCGCCTGTTTGCCGGCCTGCAGGGTCTCGCGGATCAACTGCAAGTAGACTTCGGTCTTGCCGCTGCCGGTGACGCCGGCCAGCAGGAACGCGTGAAAGCTGTCGAAGCCTGCGCGGATCGCTTCATAGGCGGCGCGTTGCTCGGGGTTCAGCGGCAGCTCCGGCTGGGCCAGCCAGTGTTCATGGCGTGGGTCGGGCGCATGTTTGCGGATTTCGACCTGCACCAGCCCTTTGGCGAGCAGCAGGTCGAGGCTGTCCTTGCTCAGCATCAGCTTGCTTAACAGCTGATGCGCCACGCCATGGGGGTGCTGCGCCAGGGTGGCAAGAGCCTCACGCTGGCGCGGGGCGCGGGCGATGCGCGGGTCGTCGAGGCGCGCGCCGGGCACCGTGGACCAAAAGCGTTCCTGGCGCGCTTCGGCCAGTTCGCCCTGGCGCAGCAGTACCGGCAGCGCCCAGCTCAACGTGTCGCCAAGGCTGTGCTGGTAATACTGGGCGGTCCACAGGCACAGCTTGAACAGCGCCGGTGGCAGTGGCGCGGTGGCGTCGATGATCGCCACTGCGGGCTTGAGCTTTTCGGCCGGGACTTCGCTGTGGTCGGCAATTTCCACCAGGATACCGATCATTTCCCGGCGACCGAACGGCACGCGCACGCGCATGCCCGGCTGCAACTGCGCCCGCAGCACACCGGCCGGCGCGCGGTAATCGAACAGGCGGCGCAGGGGTGAGGGCAGGGCTAGGCGCAAAATGGCGTCGGGCACGCGAGAGGTCTCATCTAAAGGCAGGCGGTGATGCAGGGGCGCGAGCCTAGCAGACAGGGGGAGGCTTGGGGTAGCCGACAGTTTTCTGATGAAAGGGCAGTTCTGGGTTGTCAGCGCCGCTTGCGCGATTTGAAAGGTCTGTTAGAATCCGCGGCCTAATTACGTGCGGTATTCGACAATAGTGTCGAGTGGCGGCACGCTAGCCCGAGGAAGTGCCATGAAAGCCGATATCCATCCAGCGTACGAAACTATCGAAGTCACCTGCAGCTGCGGCAACAAGTTCGAAACCCGTTCGAACCTGTGCAAGCCACTGGGTACTGACGTATGCAACGAGTGCCACCCGTTCTACACCGGTAAGCAGAAAACTCTGGACACCGGCGGCCGTGTACAGCGCTTCGCAGATCGCTTTGGTGCTTTCGGCAAGAAACCTGCTGCTGCCACTCCGGCAGAGTAAGGTTCAAAAGCCTTATGGGCTTTTGCCAGCTGTTGAAAAAGGCGTCCCTTGTGGGCGCCTTTTTTGTGCCCGGAATTTGGCTGTCCGCCGCCCAGGCCGAGGTGTTCTGTCCGGCGCCGGCCTCCGTGGCCCAGGTGCAGGTCAAGCGCGTGGTGGATGGCGACACGGTGCGCCTTACGGATGGCCGCAGCGTGCGCATGATCGGTCTCAATGCACCGGAAGCCGCCAGGAAAGGTCGCCCTGACGAGCCCTATGCCGTCGCTGCCCGTCAGCGTTTGCAAGCCTTGGTGCGCGCCAGTGGCGGTCGCGTGGGGCTGGTGCCGGGGCGCGAGCGCAAGGACCACTACGGCCGGACCCTGGCCCATCTGTACGGCGCCGATGGCAACAATCTGGAAGCGCAGTTGCTCGCCGAGGGCCTGGGGTTTCAGGTGGGCGTTGCACCCAATGTCGATCTCATCGCGTGCCAGCAGGCGGCTGAAAACGTCGCGCGCCAGCATCGCCTGGGGCTGTGGCGCACATCGCCCGTGCGCAGCGTGGCGCAGGTCAGGCGCGCAGGGTTTGCCCTGATCAGCGGCCGGGTGAAAAAGGTCGAACGCAATCGCGGTGGCATCTGGATTCAACTGCCGGGTTCGCTGGTAGTGCGCATTGCGCCGAATGTGGCCGGGAAGTTCGACGCAGCCACGCTCAGTGGTCTGCAAGGCCAGACTGTCGAAGCGCGTGGCTGGGTGCAGGATCGCGCTCGACGTGGCCGTCTTGAAAACGGCCAGGCGCGCTGGCTGCTGCCGTTGAGCGATCCGGCCATGCTCAAGTCGTCTCACTGATAAAAATTGTAGACATTTAAAAGGTGCGATTGTGAACAGTTGCGCCCTTGTATCCCGTGGGCTGCGCCTAAAGTGCTTGATTGCGGGGACTAGAGGCCCGTGACTGCCCAGTCTTGTAGGGAAATTGCTTCGCGCGTATCCTCGGCGGTCCGTCGACCAACAGTAAAAGCGGAATGCCGATATGTCTGATTTGAAAACTGCCGCTCTCGAATATCATGCCCATCCTCGTCCAGGAAAGCTGAGTGTAGAGCTCACCAAAGCCACTGCCACTGCTCGCGACCTGTCGCTGGCCTACAGCCCTGGTGTTGCCGAGCCCGTACGTGAAATCGCCCGCGATCCTGAGCTGGCGTACAAGTACACCGGCAAAGGCAACCTGGTTGCAGTGATTTCCGATGGCACCGCGATTCTTGGCCTGGGTAACCTCGGCCCGCTGGCGTCCAAGCCCGTCATGGAAGGCAAGGGCGTGCTGTTCAAGCGCTTTGCCGGCATCGACGTGTTCGACATCGAAGTCGACTCCGAGAGCCCGCAGGCGTTCATCGACACGGTCAAGCGCATTTCCATCACCTTCGGTGGCATCAACCTGGAAGACATCAAGGCACCTGAGTGCTTCGAGATCGAAAAGGCGTTGATCGAACAGTGCGACATTCCGGTATTCCACGATGACCAGCACGGCACTGCGATTGTTACCGCAGCCGGCATGATCAACGCTCTGGAAATCGCCGGCAAAACCCTGGCTGAGGCGAAAATCGTCTGCCTGGGCGCCGGTGCCGCCGCCATTTCCTGCATGAAGCTGATCATCAGCATGGGCGCCAGGCTCGAAAACATCTACATGGTCGACAGCAAGGGCGTGATCCAGTCCGAGCGTACCGACCTGAACCAGTACAAGGCGATGTTTGCCCACCCGTCCTCCAAGCGCACCCTGGCTGACGCGCTCAACGGTGCCGACGTGTTCGTTGGCCTGTCTGGCCCGAACCTGCTGAGCGCTGAAGGCCTCAAGTCCATGGCGCCGAACCCGATCGTGTTCGCTTGCTCCAACCCGGACCCCGAGATCTCGCCTGAGCTGGCCCACGCCACCCGCAGCGACGTGATCATGGCCACCGGTCGTTCGGACTACCCGAACCAGGTCAACAACGTACTGGGCTTCCCGTTCATCTTCCGTGGCGCCCTGGACGTTCGTGCCAAGCGCATCAACGAAGAAATGAAAGTCGCCGCCGCCAATGCCCTGCGCGAACTGGCCAAGCTGCCGGTGCCTCAGGACGTCTGCGACGCCTACGGTGGTGCTCCGCTGGCGTTCGGTCGTGAGTACATCATTCCGAAACCGATGGACAAGCGTCTGATCACCCTGATCTCCGACGCCGTGGCCAAGGCCGCCATCGAGACCGGTGTGGCAACCCTGCCGTATCCGAAGCACTACCCGCTGCAAAGCGTGGATGATGTGTTCAACGGCTAAGCCGTTGTAGCGCACCAACAAAAAGCCCCGGCTCGGATGAGTCGGGGCTTTTTTGTGACTTGGCGATCAACTTGAGGCCTGTGAAGACCCAAGTGTGGGAGGGGGCTTGCTCCCGATAGCGGTGGATCAGTCAATACATCCAGTGACTGTCACGCTGCCATCGGGAGCAAGCCCCCACATTGGATCTGTATCAGGCCGCAGATCGGGTTAGAACAAGTCGATCGGTGCTGCCTCATCCGCCGGCAGCGGGCTGCCCGGTGCGACGCCGTTACCCAGTTCGTTGACCGACGGCGGCGTGTCTTCGCTCTTGAACAGTTCAAAGTACGCATTCGGCGTGCTCGGGGATGCGGCGCGGCCACTCACCGGGTCGATCCGCAGGCTGAGGATGCCTTCCGGTTCCGGCTGGGTGTGCAAAGGCTTGTCCTTCAGCGCGGCGCCCATGTAGCTCATCCAGATCGGCAGCGCGACGGTGCCGCCGAACTCGCGGCGACCCAGGCTTTCCGGCTGGTCGTAGCCGGTCCACACGGTGGTCACGTAGTCGCCGTTGTAGCCGGAGAACCAGGCGTCCTTGGATTCGTTGGTGGTGCCGGTCTTGCCCGCGATATCCGCGCGGCCCAGGGCCAGCGCGCGGCGGCCGGTGCCTTTCTTGATCACGTCTTCCAGGATGCTGTTGAGGATATAGGTGGTACGGCCATCGACAATGCGCTCGGCCACCGCAGGTGCCTGGGGTTCGGCCGGGTTGCCGGCATTCGTGGCCGGTGCTGCGCCCGGCGTCGGCTCGATGGTGATGCCGCCGTTGCTCGGCGCGGCCAGGCCATCGGTGGCAGCCACGCCATTGACCACGTCACCCGGCACGCGTGGCGGGTTGGCGGTGAACAGCGTATCGCCATTGCGGCTCTCGATCTTGTCGATCAGGTACGGCGCGATCTTGTAACCGCCGTTGGCAAAGGTGCTCCAGCCGGTGGCGATTTCCATCGGCGTGAGGGTCGCGGTGCCCAGGGCCAGGGACAGGTTGGGCGGCAGGTCCGACTTGGCAAAGCCGAAGCGCGTCATGTAATCGATGGTCTTGCCCACGCCCATTGCCTGCAGCAGTCGGATCGACACCAGGTTGCGCGACTTGTACAGCGCCTCGCGGATGCGGATCGGGCCGAGGAAGGTGTTGGTGTCGTTCTTCGGGCGCCAGACTTTGTCCAGGTACTCGTCGACAAACACGATCGGTGCATCGTTGACCAGGCTGGCGGCGGTGTAGCCGTTATCCAGCGCGGCGCTGTAGATGAACGGCTTGAAGCTTGAGCCGGGCTGACGCTTGGCCTGGGTGGCGCGGTTGTAGTTGCTCTGCTCGAAGGCAAAGCCGCCGACCAGCGCGCGAATCGCGCCGTTCTGCGGGTCCAGGGACACCAGGGCGCCCTGTGCGACCGGTACCTGGCTGAATTTGAGGCTGTCGTCCTTCTGGCGTTGCACGCGGATCAGGTCACCCACCTGCGCCACGTCCGACGGCTGCTTGGGCAGCGCGCCCATGCTGTTGGTGTTCAGGAACGGTCGCGCCCACTTCATGCTGTCCCAGGCCACGTGTGCTTCACCGGTGCGGGTCAGCACCTGCACGCCGTCTTTCTTCACCTGGGTGACAATGGCTGGCTCCAGGCCGCTGATCGTGCGCTGCTTGCCAAGCTCGGTGGTCCAGGCACTGAGGGTCTTGCCCGGCAGGCGCGATTCGGGGCCGCGGTAGCCATGGCGCTGGTCGTAGGCGATCAGGCCGGAGTGCACCGCCTCATTGGCGATGTCCTGCAGGTCGCTCGGCACGGTAGTGGTCACGCGGAAGCCTTCGGTGTACGCCTCGCTGCCATACCGGCCGACCATTTCGGCGCGGGCCATTTCGGCGATATACGGCGCGTTCACTTCCGGCGTCGGCACGTGGTAGCTCGCGTTCAGCGGCTCGGCCACCGCGCTTTCGTAAGCGGCCTGGTCGATCTTGCCCAGTTTGTACATGCGCCCCAGGATCCAGTCGCGGCGCTCTTTGCTGCGCGCCGGATTGGCCAGGGGGTTGAAGCGCGAAGGGGCTTTGGGCAGGCCGGCAATCATCGCCATCTGCGCCAGGCTGGCGTCACGAATCGACTTGCCGTAGTACACCTGCGACGCGGCTTCGATGCCGTAGGCGCGGTTGCCCAGGTAGATCTTGTTGACGTACAGCTCGAGGATCTCGTCCTTGGTCAACTGACGCTCGATCTGCAAGGCCAGCAGGATCTCGGTGGCCTTGCGCGAAAAACTGCGCTCGCTGGTGAGGAAGAAGTTCTTCGCCACCTGCATGGTGATGGTGCTGCCACCGGATTGAATGTGTCCGCTTTTTACCAGCTGTGTGGCGGCGCGCACCAGGCTGCTGGGGTCCACGCCGTAGTGATTGGCGAAATTATCATCTTCTGCCGACAACAGTGCGCTAATGAAATTGGGCGGAATGTCGGCGAAACGGATCGGTGTCCGGCGCATTTCGCCGAACTCCGCGATCAGTTTTTCATCGCTGCTGTAGACCCGCAAAGGAATCTGCAACTGGATACTTCTGAGTGCCTCTACGGAGGGCAAACCCGGACTAAGGTAGAGATAGGCCCCGCTGAGGACGAGCAGGAGCCCGCAAACGATGGCGACAATGGAGTACCCGAAAAACTTCAGCAGACGAATCAAGGCTTTTGGATTTCCAGAGAAAAGAATGAGTTAGGCGCCGGGGCATGCATGACAAACGATGGATCGACCCGGGCAGCAGATAAAAGCGGAAAAAAACGCTGGGCATTAAAGCATTTTTCGACTTGGGGCGTCATTCGTGCCGGTTCAACAAGTCGACCGAATGCACGGTGCCCGGCGCCAATCAGGCGGTAAGACAGGCAAAGGTTTAGGGAGTTTTATGGGAAAGGGATTTTTCAGGCGAAAAGTCGACACCGTGCTCGGCGTCGACATCAATGACAGCGGGATCAAACTGATTGAACTGAGCCGTTCGGCCAGCGGCTATACCGTCGAAGGCTATGCCACGCAATCGCTGCCGAGCCGGGCGGTGGTCGATGGCAGCCTGCTCGACCTTGAACTGATCGGCCGGGCCCTGCACCAGGCTCTGCCGCGCCTGCGCACCTCGGCCCGGCAGGCGGCGGTGGCGGTGGCGAGCTCCTCGGTTATAACGCGGGTAATCGACCTGCAGGCACGGCTCAGCGAGCAGGAAATGGCCCGGCAGATCCAGTTAGAAGCCGACCAGTACATTCCTTACCCGCTGGACGACGTCGCCATCGACTTTCAAGTGCGCGGCCCTTGTGCCGACAACCCCGAGCGGGTGCAGGTATTACTGGCGGCGTGCCTGAAGGAACAGGTCGAAACCCGCGAGGCAGTTTTGGCCCTGGCGGGGCTGGTGCCGAGGGTGGTGGATGTCGAAGGGTTTGCATTGGAGCGCGCATGCAGTCAGGATTTCGCCAGCTTCACGCCGGGCCGTCGTGTCGATGGCGCACAATGGGCTGCGGATGCCCACGGGATGGGAGTGGCTTGCGGATTGGCCCTGAGGAGTTTCGCTGGATGACACGAATCAATCTTTTGCCCTGGCGCCAGGCGCTGGCGCAGCGTCGGCGCAAGTACTTCCTGGTATTTTTGCTGGCGTTCGCCTGTGTGGCGCTGGCGGCAGTGTGGCTGGCGGATCAGGTCATCGACCAGGCCATCGACCGCCAGGTAACGCGCAACAGCCATGTGGGCAAGGACGTGGCCGCCCAGGATGCACGGATCAAGACCATCGACGACCTGCAGGAGCAGAGCCAGCAACTGGCCGAGCGCATGAAGGTCGTGCAGGACCTGCACCAATCCCGTTCCGCCGGCACGCAGTTGCTGGACCAGTTGGCCCGCGCCGTGCCCGAGGGTGTGCATCTGCACGAGGTGGTTGCCCGGGGCGATAGCGTGAGCATCAGCGGCAGCGCCGAATCCAGCCAGGATATTGCCCAGTTGATGCGCAGCCTGGAGGCTTCCGCGGGTGCCCACGCGACCCGGCTGCAGCATGTGCGGGCGGAAGGCGCGGATGGCCGCAATGAATTTCAACTGATGGTGCGCCAGGGGGCATCCACCGAGGCCCAGCCATGAGCCTGCCCAGGCTCGATCTTTCTGCACTCACTCACCACGCTGCCAAATGGCCCTTGCCCGGCAAGGTTTTGCTTGGCTGCGCGCTGGCCGGGCTGGTGCTGGCGGTGGGCAACAGTGTGGTCCTGGCGCCGTCCCGCGAGCGGCTGCAGGTGCTCCAGACGCAGGAAGTGGCCTTGCAACAGGCGCTCGCGCAAAACACCGATCTTGCCGCAAACCTTGAGCGTCGCAGCGATGAGGCCCAGGCGATGCAGGCGCGGGTTGGCGGGCTGTTCCGGCAATTATCCGCTGAGTCCGATATGCCCGGCCTGCTCGAAGACATCGCCCGGCTGGCCGCCGGTAATGGCCTGCTGGTCGAAGGCGTAAAGGTGTTGGACGAACAGCCTCGGCCGTTTTATATCGAAGCGCCGGTGCAGGTTGGCATGCTTGGCACCTACCATGACCTGGCGACCTTTGTGAGCGGCCTGGGCGGGTTGGCGCGGATCGTCACCGTGCATGATCTTGCGCTTGCGTCTGACGGGGCCTTGCTGCGTCTGGAGCTGTTGGCAAAGACCTACCGCAGTCTGTCGCCCCACGGCGAGCCTGGGCCGGTCACGCAGTGGGGGCCGCGCTTTGCCTACAGCGCTGCGGCCCTGCGTGACCCGTTCCAGTCCTCGGCTATGCAGGTCGAGCATGCGCCCGGCAAACCTGCGTCCGCGCCGGACCTTTCACGGCCGCGCGGCGTGCTGGAAAGCCTGGCTGTCGACCAGTTCGAAATGGTCGGCACGCTGTCCCGCGGTGTTCAACGTTTCGTCCTGTTGCGCGCGGCCTCCAGCGTGCACCGCCTGGCGGTCGGCGACTACCTGGGGCCGAACCACGGCCGCGTCACGGCCATCCATGACGGCCACGTCGAGCTGGCCGAGTTGTTTCCCGATGAACAGGGCGCCTGGCTGCAGCGCTCACGAACCCTTGTGTTGAACGTCAACTCATAACGGAATCGAACAATGAAAAGGACTTTCTCGTCCTTCGGTGTGGCGCTATGGATAGCGTTCACGGCACCGATGGCTGCTGCTGTGCCCAATCGTGTAGACCTGATCCAGTTGCCGCCACCCGGTGGCGCAGCGTCGGGCGCCTATACCGGCGACACACTGAACCTCAATTTCCAGAACATCGACCTGCGCGCCGCGTTGCAGCAGATCGCCGACGTGGCGGGTCTCAATCTGGTTGCCAGTGACGAGGTGCAAGGCTCGGTCACCCTGCGCCTGAAGAATGTACCCTGGGACCAGGCGCTGGACCTGGTGCTGCAAAGCAAGGGCCTGGACAAGCGGATGAAAGCCGGCGTGTTGCTGGTGGCGCCCGCCGACGAACTGGCCGCGCGCGAACTGCTGACCCTGGAGGCGCGAAGGCAGATGGCCGACCTGGCGCCGTTGCGCCGCGAGCTGTTGCAGGTCAACTACGCCAAGGCGGCCGACCTGGCCAAGCTGTTCCAGTCGGTGAACGGCCTCGAAGGCACCCCCGACGAACGCGGCTCGGTGGCGGTGGATGATCGCACCAACAACATCATTGCCTACCAGACCGGTGAACGGCTCGAAGAGCTGCGGCGCATCGTGGCGCAGTTGGACATTCCGGTGCGCCAGGTGATGATCGAGGCGCGGATTGTCGAGGCCAATGTCGACTATGACAAAAGCCTGGGCGTGCGTTGGGGCGGGCGGCTCAGTCGCGGCAACTGGGGCGCCGGCGGTATCCCGAAATCCTTGGCCGAGGGCGCGAAGCCGCCGGAAAGCCCATCCGCCTCACCCTTCGTCGACCTTGGCTCGCTCGCCGGCGCGTCCGGGCTGGGCATCGCCTTCATCACCGATAACTTCCTGCTGGACCTGGAACTGAGCGCCATGGAAAAAACCGGCAATGGCGAAATCGTTTCACAGCCCAAGGTGGTCACCTCCGACAAGGAGACTGCGCGCATTCTCAAGGGCACCGAGATTCCCTATCAGGAGTCCAGTTCCAGCGGTGCCACCTCGGTGTCGTTCAAGGAGGCTTCGCTGTCGCTGGAAGTCACCCCGCAGATCACCCCCGACGACCATGTGATCATGGAAGTGAAAGTCACCAAGGATGAGCCCGACTATTTGAACAAACTCAATGACGTACCGCCGATCAAGAAAAACGAGGTCAACGCCAAGGTGCTGGTTCGGGACGGCGAGACCATCGTCATCGGTGGGGTTTTCTCCAATACCCAGAGCAAAGTGGTAGATAAAGTGCCATTTTTGGGCGATGTGCCGTATCTTGGCCGCCTTTTCCGGCGTGATGTGCTGGCGGAGAAAAAATCCGAGCTGCTGGTATTCCTGACTCCGCGTATCATGAATAACCAGGCGATTGCTGTGAGTCGTTGATTCTGTGCGAAATTTGATTCTTGTAGGGCCGATGGGCGCTGGAAAAAGCACCATCGGCCGTTTGCTGGCCAAAGAGCTGCGCCTGCCGTTCAAAGATTCCGACAAGGAAATTGAATTGCGCACGGGCGCCAATATCCCATGGATCTTCGACAAGGAAGGCGAACTGGGCTTTCGCGACCGCGAGCAGGCGATGATTGCCGAGCTGTGCGATTGCGACGGCGTGGTATTGGCAACCGGTGGTGGCGCGGTGATGCGTGATGAGAATCGTCGAGCACTGCATGCCGGTGGTCGGGTTGTGTATCTGCATGCGTCGGTCGAGCAGCAAGTGGGCCGCACCGCCCGCGACCGTAATCGCCCGTTGTTGCGCACGGCCAACCCGGAAAAAACCCTGCGGGATTTGCTTGCCCTGCGTGATCCGCTGTACCGGGAAATAGCCGATCTGGTGGTGCAAACCGATGAACGGCCGCCGCGGATGGTGGTGGTCGAGATTCTTGAACGCCTGCATCGGCTGCCACCCCGTTAAAGCCTGGCCCGAAATGCGCTATTCTCGGCGGCGCGTCATCACCTTGAGGTGTGGCGTGGAGCCATCAGGCAGCGGACGTTGCCGGTCGTCAATCCATCTCTCACGCGGGGACACATGCAGACACTTAAGGTCGATTTAGGCGAGCGCAGCTACCCGATCCATATTGGTGAAGGCCTGCTGGACCAGCCTGACTTGCTCACGCCGCACATTGCCGGGCGGCAGGTGGCGATCATCTCCAATGAAACGGTCGCGCCGCTGTACCTTGAACGTCTGAGCCGCAGCCTTTCGGCGTACTCGGTAATTTCCGTGGTGCTGCCCGACGGCGAAGCCCACAAGAACTGGGAAACCCTGCAGCTCATCTTTGATGGCCTGCTGTCCGCGCGGCATGACCGCCGCACCACCGTGGTCGCCTTGGGCGGCGGCGTGATCGGCGACATGGCCGGCTTCGCGGCCGCCTGCTACCAGCGCGGCGTGGATTTCATTCAGGTGCCGACCACCTTGCTGTCCCAGGTCGATTCGTCGGTGGGCGGCAAGACGGGCATCAACCACCCGCTGGGCAAGAACATGGTCGGCGCGTTCTACCAGCCGCAGGCCGTACTGATCGACACCACGACGCTCAACACCTTGCCGCCGCGCGAGCTGTCGGCGGGGCTGGCGGAAGTCATCAAATACGGGCTGATCTGCGACGAACCGTTCCTCACCTGGCTGGAGGAGCATGTGGACGCTCTGCGCGCCCTCGATCAAGTGGCGCTCACCGAAGCCATTTCGCGCTCCTGCGCGGCCAAGGCGCTGGTGGTCAATGCCGATGAACGAGAGTCCGGCGTGCGCGCCACCCTCAATCTGGGCCACACATTCGGCCATGCGATCGAAACGCACATGGGCTATGGTGTGTGGTTGCATGGAGAGGCTGTCGCGGCTGGCACCGTAATGGCACTGGAGATGTCCCAGCGCCTGGGCTGGATCAGCGCCCAGGAGCGTGATCGCGGTATCCGTCTGTTGCAGCGTACCGGTTTGCCGGTGATTCCACCCGCGCAGATGACCGAGGCGGACTTCCTCGAACATATGGCGGTAGATAAGAAAGTGATCGACGGTCGACTTCGACTGGTGCTGCTGCGCCGCATGGGCGAAGCGGTGGTGACCGACGATTATCCGAAAGAGATTTTACAGGCCACGCTGGGAGCGGATTACCGCGCCCTGGCCCAGCTTAAAGGTTAATAAGATCGCGATGACTAGTTTGCATGCCGACGAGGCGTTCCTCGGCCACTACCAGTTGAGCCACGACCCCTTCGCTCCACGGGTGCCTGGTTTCAAATTCTTCCCGGCCCAGCGCAAGCCGGTGCTGGGTCAGTTGCATCACCTTGCGCGCTACAGCCAGCTACTGCTGGTGGTGACGGGCCCGCTGGGCAGCGGCAAGACCTTGCTGCGCCAGGCGCTGGTTGCCAGCACCAACAAACAGTCGGTGCAGAGTGTGGTGGTGTCGGCCCGTGGTGCCGGCGATGCGGCGGGTGTGTTGCGTCAGGTCGCCCAGGCGCTGGACGTGGCCAACGCCGAGCCCAATGCCATTCTCAAGCAGGTGGTGCAGTTGGGCCTGACCGGTCAGGAAGTCTACCTGCTGGTGGACGACGCCGAGCAGCTCGACGAGTCCGCCCTTGAGGCGCTGCTGGCGCTGGCCGCCGGTACGCCGGAAGGCCGCCCGCACGTGTTCCTGTTTGGTGAGTCGTCGTTGATCGCCGATCTGGAGCAGATCAGCGGCGAACAGGAGCTGTTCCACGTTATCGAGTTGCAGCCCTACGAAGAAGAAGAAACCCGCGAATACCTGGCCCAGCGCCTCGAAGGCGCCGGGGCGGGTATCGAACTTTTCACGGCAAATCAGATCTCTGATATTCACGAAAGCTCCGATGGCTGGCCTGGAAACATCAATCAGGTTGCCCGCGATGCGATGATCGAAGCCATGATTGCCAGCCGCTCCGCGGTCAAGCGTCCAAAGATGGGGTTCACTATGCCTAAGAAGCACGTATTGGCCATTTCCGCTGTTGTCGTGGTCGCCGTTGCCGCCGCCTGGTTGATCCCGGGCCGCAGCAAGGCGCCGACCACGGCCGGCGCGCCAACGGAACAGGCGCAGTTGCCACTGGGCAAGCCCACACCGAACGTCGAGTTCGCCAACTCCGGTCAACCGACCAACCTGCCGATGGTCGGCCAGCCGGTGATGCGCGGTCCGCTCGCCGAAGAAGCCGGTGGCATCTCCGAAGGTGACGACGGCGTGCCGGTGGAAGGCTCCAGCGCCACTCCGCCGACCGTCACCACCACCGCACCGCCAGCCGGCGTACCGGCGGGCAAGCCTGCACCGGCACCTGCCGCAACCCCGACTCCGGCACCGACGGTCGCCACCGCCAAGCCCGCGCCGGTGACCAAGCCGGTCACGCCTGCACCTGCCGCCAAGCCTGCGCCGACCACCGCCGCCAAGCCGGCCGAGAAGCCAGCCACTGTCGCCAAGGCCGGCGCCGCCGGCAGCGGCTGGTACGCCAGCCAGCCTACCGGCAATTTCGTGGTGCAGATCCTGGGCACCAGCTCCGAAGCCAATGCCCAGGCGTTCGTGAAAGAGCAGGGCGGCGAGTACCGTTATTTCAAGAAAGTGCTCAACGGCAAGCCTCTCTACGTGATCACTTACGGCAACTTCACCAGCCGTGCCGCGGCTGATTCCGCGATCAAAACCTTGCCAGCGAAGGTTCAGGCTGGTAAACCTTGGCCTCGCACCGTTGCCAGCGTTCAACAAGAACTGGCAACTGCTCGCTGAAGATCCGGCGGCCTTACCCAGGCCGCCCTCCCGGCACCTCAAAAAAACTACAACAGCGTGCAGCCCTGAAGGCCGCGCGCTTTGTGGTGTCTGCGTCACGGTAGCTTTTGAGTCGTGGCAGTCAAAATTAAAAAAGTTTTGACTAGCACAGCATATCGCTTTAAACCTTTCATAAGTGCGACATAGATTTGCGAAATTTCGTCGCTAAATTTGTGAGCGTTCGTGTCGGTGTGTACAATGACCTCCCTTTTGCCCCCGCTAAGCCGGCGTACGTTCGGCGTGGAAGGTAACCGGTTGAATTGAAAAGAAATTTGCCTCGGTATAAGAGGCAGCCTGGTGAGAAAGTGTCTATGAAAGCAGGTCTGTACCATCCCGATGAATTCAAGGATAACTGCGGTTTCGGCCTGATAGCCCACATGCAGGGCGAGCCCAGTCATACCCTTTTGCAAACGGCCATCGAGGCCCTGACCTGCATGACCCACCGCGGTGGGATCAACGCCGACGGCAAGACCGGTGACGGTTGCGGCTTGCTGATTCAAAAGCCCGACCTGTTCCTGCGCGCTGTGGCCAAACAGCATTTTTCGGTCGACCTGCCCAAGCAATACGCGGTGGGCATGGTGTTTTTCAACCAGGACCCGGTCAAAGCCGAAGCCGCTCGCGAAAACATGAACCGCGAGATCGTCGCCGCCGGCCTGCAACTGATCGGCTGGCGCAAAGTGCCGATCGACACCAGCGTGCTCGGCCGCCTGGCCAACGAGCGCCTGCCGCAGATCGAACAGGTGTTCATCGCAGGCGACGGTCTGAGCGACCAGGACATGGCGATCAAACTGTTCACCTCGCGTCGTCGTTCGTCGGTGCTCAACGCCGCCGACACCGATCACTACATCTGCAGCTTTTCCCACAAGACCATCATTTACAAAGGCCTGATGATGCCGGCGGACCTCACCGCCTTCTATCCGGACCTGAGCGATGAGCGCCTGCAAACCGCAATCTGCGTGTTCCACCAGCGCTTCTCCACCAACACCCTGCCAAAATGGCCGCTGGCTCAGCCATTCCGCTTCCTCGCCCACAACGGCGAGATCAACACCATCACCGGCAACCGCAACTGGGCCGTGGCCCGTCGCACCAAGTTCGCCAACGATCTGATGGACCTCGAAGAGCTCGGCCCGCTGGTCAACCGCGTGGGTTCCGACTCTTCCAGCATGGACAACATGCTCGAACTGATGGTCACCGGCGGCATCGACCTGTTCCGTGGCGTGCGCATGATCATTCCGCCTGCGTGGCAGAACGTCGAAACCATGGACCCGGACCTTCGTGCATTCTACGAGTACAACTCGATGCACATGGAACCGTGGGACGGCCCGGCCGGCGTGGTCATGACCGACGGCCGCTACGCGGTGTGCCTGCTCGACCGTAACGGTCTGCGCCCGGCGCGTTGGGTCACCACCACCAACGGCTTTATCACCCTGGCCTCGGAAATCGGCGTGTGGGACTACAAGCCTGAAGACGTCATCGCCAAAGGCCGCGTGGGCCCTGGCCAGATCCTGGCCGTGGACACCGAAACCGGGCAGATCCTCGACACTGACGCCATCGACAACCGCTTGAAGTCGCGTCACCCCTACAAGCAATGGCTGCGCAAGAACGCCCTGCGCATCCAGGCGACCATGGAAGACAACGACCACGGCTCGGCTTTCTACGACGTAGACCAACTCAAGCAATACATGAAGATGTATCAGGTCACGTTCGAGGAGCGCGATCAGGTGCTGCGCCCGCTCGGCGAGCAAGGCTATGAGGCAGTCGGCTCCATGGGCGATGACACGCCAATGGCCGTGCTGTCCCAGCGTGTGCGCACGCCGTACGACTATTTCCGCCAGCAGTTCGCCCAGGTGACCAACCCGCCGATCGACCCGCTGCGCGAAGCCATCGTGATGTCCCTGGAAGTGTGCCTCGGTGCCGAGCGCAACATCTTCCAGGAATCGCCTGAGCACGCCTCCCGCGTGATCCTCAGCTCGCCGGTGATTTCCCCGGCCAAGTGGCGCTCGCTGATGACCCTGGAGCGTCCGGGCTTCGACCGCCAGATCATCGACCTGAACTACGACGAGAGTGTTGGCCTGGAAGCCGCCGTGCGCAACGTCGCCGATCAGGCCGAAGAAGCCGTGCGTGCCGGGCGTACCCAGATCGTGCTGACCGACCGTCATATCGCGCCGGGCAAGCTGCCGATCCACGCCTCGCTCGCCACGGGTGCGGTGCACCACCGCCTGACCGAAAAAGGCCTGCGTTGCGACTCCAACATCCTCGTCGAAACCGCCACCGCCCGTGACCCGCATCACTTTGCGGTGCTGATCGGCTTCGGCGCTTCGGCGGTGTACCCGTTCCTGGCCTACGAAGTGCTGGGCGACCTGATCCGTACCGGTGAAGTGCTGGGCGACCTCTATGAGGTGTTCAAGAACTACCGTAAAGGCATCACCAAAGGCCTGCTGAAGATCCTGTCGAAGATGGGCATCTCCACCGTCACGTCCTATCGCGGCGCGCAGTTGTTCGAAGCCATTGGCCTGTCCGAAGAAGTCTGCGAGTTGAGCTTCCGTGGTGTGCCGAGCCGCATCAAGGGGGCACGCTTCGTCGACATCGAAGCTGAACAGAAAGCCCTGGCAGCCGAAGCCTGGAGCGCGCGCAAGCCGATCCAGCAAGGCGGCCTGCTCAAGTTCGTGCACGGTGGTGAATACCACGCCTACAACCCGGACGTGGTCAGCACCCTGCAAGCCGCCGTGCAGCAGGGCGACTACGCCAAGTTCAAGCAGTACACGAGCCTGGTGGATAACCGCCCGGTGTCGATGATCCGCGACCTGTTCAAGGTGAAGACCCTGGACACGCCGATGGACATCAGTGAAGTCGAACCGCTGGAATCGATCCTCAAGCGCTTCGACTCCGCCGGTATTTCCCTGGGCGCCCTGTCGCCCGAGGCCCACGAAGCCCTGGCCGAAGCCATGAACCGCCTGGGTGCGCGTTCCAACTCCGGCGAAGGCGGCGAAGACCCGGCGCGCTACGGCACGCTGAAAAGCTCGAAGATCAAGCAGGTGGCGACCGGCCGATTCGGCGTTACCCCGGAATACCTGGTCAACGCCGAAGTGCTGCAGATCAAGGTGGCCCAGGGCGCCAAGCCGGGTGAGGGCGGGCAACTGCCGGGCGGCAAGGTCAACGGCCTGATCGCCAAGCTGCGCTACGCAGTGCCCGGCGTGACCCTGATTTCGCCGCCGCCGCACCACGACATCTATTCGATCGAAGACTTGTCGCAGCTGATTTTCGACCTCAAGCAAGTCAACCCGCAGGCGCTGGTCTCGGTGAAACTGGTGGCGGAAGCCGGCGTGGGTACCATTGCCGCCGGCGTGGCCAAGGCCTATGCCGACCTGATCACCATCTCCGGCTACGACGGCGGCACTGGCGCATCGCCGCTGACCTCCATCAAGTACGCCGGTGCACCGTGGGAGCTGGGCCTGGCTGAAACCCACCAGACCCTGCGCGGCAACGACCTGCGCGGCAAGGTGCGGGTACAGACCGACGGCGGCCTGAAAACCGGCCTCGACGTGATCAAGGCCGCGATCCTCGGCGCCGAGAGCTTCGGCTTCGGCACCGCGCCGATGATCGCCCTGGGCTGCAAATACCTGCGCATCTGCCACCTGAACAACTGCGCCACTGGCGTCGCCACGCAGAACGAAAAACTGCGCAAGGACCACTACATCGGCACCGTCGACATGGTGGTGAATTTCTTCACCTACGTCGCCGAAGAGACCCGTGAGTGGCTGGCCAAGCTGGGCGTGCGCTCGCTGGAAGAACTGATCGGGCGCACCGATCTGCTGGAAATCCTTCAGGGTCAGACCGCCAAGCAACAGCACCTGGACCTCACGCCGCTGTTGGGCAGCGATCACATCCCGGCCGACAAACCGCAGTTCTGCGGCGTGGAGCGTAACCCGCCGTTCGACAAGGGCCTGTTGGCCGAGAAGATGGTCGATATGGCCGGCTCCTCGATCAATGACGCCAGCGGTGGCGAATTCGCTCTGGACATCTGTAACTGCGACCGTTCCATCGGCGCCCGCGTCTCCGGCGAAATCGCGCGCAGGCACGGCAATCAGGGCATGGCGAAAGCGCCGATCACCTTCCGCTTCAAGGGCACCGCAGGCCAGAGCTTCGGCGTGTGGAATGCCGGCGGTTTGCACATGTACCTCGAAGGCGACGCCAACGATTACGTGGGCAAGGGCATGACCGGCGGCAAGCTGGTGATCGTTCCGCCTGCGGGCAGCGTGTACAAGAGCCAGGACAGTGCAATCATCGGCAACACCTGCCTGTACGGCGCTACCGGTGGCAAGCTGTTCGCCGCCGGTACTGCGGGTGAGCGTTTCGCCGTGCGTAACTCCGGTGCCCACACCGTGGTGGAAGGCACTGGCGATCACTGCTGCGAATACATGACCGGGGGCTTTGTCGCGGTACTGGGCAAGACCGGTTACAACTTCGGTTCGGGCATGACCGGCGGTTTCGCCTACGTGCTCGACCAGGACAACACCTTCGTTGATAAGGTCAACCACGAGTTGGTCGAGATCCAGCGCATCAGCGGCGAAGCCATGGAGTCCTACCGTAACCACTTGCAGCATGTGCTGGACGAGTACGTCGAAGAGACCGGCAGCGAATGGGGGCGTAACCTCGCCGAAAACCTCGATGATTACCTGCGTCGTTTCTGGCTGGTCAAGCCCAAGGCTGCCAACCTGAAATCGTTGCTTTCCAGCATCCGTGCCAACCCGCAGTGATATGCGCCTGAAGAGTTTGATGAGGTTTTAACATGGCTGAACGTCTGAATAACGACTTCCAGTTCATCGATGTCGGGCGCAAGGATCCGAAGAAGAAACTGTTGCGTCAACGCAAGAAAGAGTTCGTGGAAATCTACGAACCCTTCAAGCCCCAGCACTCGGCCGACCAGGCCCACCGCTGCCTGGGCTGCGGTAACCCGTATTGCGAATGGAAGTGCCCGGTGCACAACTTCATTCCCAACTGGCTGAAATTGGTGGCCGAGGGCAACATCCTCGCCGCCGCCGAGCTGTCGCACCAGACCAACACCCTGCCGGAAGTCTGCGGCCGGGTGTGCCCGCAGGACCGTCTGTGTGAAGGTGCCTGCACCCTCAACGACGGCTTCGGTGCGGTGACCATCGGTTCGGTCGAGAAGTACATCACCGACACCGCGTTCGCCATGGGCTGGCGCCCGGACATGTCCAAGGTCAAGCCCACCGGCAAGCGCGTCGCGATCATCGGCGCCGGCCCAGCTGGCCTGGGCTGTGCCGACGTGCTGGTACGTGGTGGCGTGACCCCGGTGGTGTTCGACAAGAACCCGGAAATCGGCGGGCTGCTGACGTTCGGCATTCCCGAATTCAAGCTGGAAAAGACCGTACTGAGCCACCGTCGTGAAGTGTTCACCGGCATGGGTATCGAGTTCCGTCTCAATACCGAGATCGGCAAGGACATCACCATGGAGCAGTTGCTCGCCGAATACGACGCTGTGTTCATGGGCATGGGCACCTACACCTACATGAAGGGCGGTTTTGCCGGTGAGGACCTGCCGGGCGTGTATGACGCGCTCGACTTCCTGATCGCCAACGTCAACCGCAACCTGGGCTTTGAAAAGGCGCCGGAAGATTTCGTCGACATGAAGGGCAAGAAGGTCGTGGTACTCGGCGGTGGCGACACCGCGATGGACTGCAACCGCACCTCGATCCGTCAGGGCGCCAAGTCGGTGACCTGCGCCTATCGCCGTGACGAAGCCAACATGCCGGGCTCGCGCAAAGAGGTGAAGAACGCCAAGGAAGAAGGTGTGAAATTCCTCTACAACCGCCAGCCGATTGCCATCGTCGGTGAAGACCGTGTCGAAGGCGTGAAGGTGGTCGAGACCCGTCTCGGCGAACCGGACGCCCGTGGCCGTCGCAGCCCCGAGCCGATCCCGGGTTCCGAAGAGATCATCCCGGCCGACGCGGTGGTCATCGCCTTCGGTTTCCGCCCAAGCCCGGCGCCGTGGTTCGAGCAGTTCACCATCCAGACCGACAGCCAGGGCCGCGTGGTGGCCCCGGAACAAGGTCAATACAAGCACCAGACCAGCAACCCGAAAATCTTTGCCGGTGGCGATATGGTGCGCGGCTCTGACCTAGTGGTGACGGCGATCTTCGAAGGCCGCAACGCCGCCGAAGGGATCCTGGACTACCTGCAGGTCTGACTCCTGATCCCAAATTGAAACGGGATCAAAATGTGGGAGGGGGCTTGCTCCCGATGGCAGTGTGTCAGCCAATGAGTTTGGTGACTGATACACCGCAATCGGGAGCAAGCCCCCTCCCACATTTGTCTTGCGGTGTATTCAAGCTACCGCGACAAATTGACCCGATAGACAAAAGGCACGGTGCATTCCGTGCCTTTTGCGTCGTGCTCTGAGAAAATGCCCGCACTTTTTTTGCGGATGCCGACATGACTGCCCTCAAGAACGACCGTTTCCTTCGTGCCCTGCTCAAGCAGCCCGTAGACGTCACGCCCGTGTGGATGATGCGTCAAGCCGGTCGTTACCTGCCGGAATACCGGGCCAGTCGCGCCCATGCCGGCGACTTCATGAGCCTGTGCATGAACCCGCAATTCGCCTGCGAAGTCACGATGCAGCCGCTGGATCGCTACCCGCAACTGGACGCGGCCATCCTTTTCTCCGACATCCTTACCATCCCCGACGCCATGGGCCAGGGCCTGTATTTCGAGACCGGCGAAGGCCCGCGCTTCAGGAAAGTCGTCAGTACCCTGGCCGACATCGAGGCCCTGCCGATTCCCGATCCGCACAAGGATCTCGGCTATGTGATGGATGCCGTCAGCACCATCCGCCGCGAACTCAATGGTCGCGTCCCGCTGATCGGCTTCTCCGGCAGCCCTTGGACCCTGGCTACCTACATGGTCGAAGGCGGTTCGTCGAAAGACTTCCGCAAGACCAAGGCCATGCTCTACGACAATCCGCAGGCCATGCACCTGCTGCTGGACAAGCTGGCGCAGTCGGTCACGGCGTACCTCAACGGCCAGATCATGGCCGGTGCCCAGGCTGTACAGATTTTCGACACCTGGGGCGGCAACCTGTCGGCGGCGGCGTACCAGGAGTTCTCCCTGGCCTACATGCGCAAGATCGTCAGCGGCCTGATCCGCGAACACGAAGGCCGCAAAGTGCCGGTCATACTGTTCACCAAGGGCGGCGGCCTGTGGCTGGAAAGCATCGCCGACGCGGGTGCCGACGCCCTGGGCCTGGACTGGACCTGCGATATCGGCGAAGCGCGCCAGCGCGTGGGTAACCGCGTGGCGCTGCAAGGCAACATGGACCCGACCGTGCTGTACGCCAACCCCGAAGCGATCCGCAACGAAGTCGGCCGCATCCTGGCCAGCTACGGCAAGGGCACCGGGCATGTGTTCAACCTGGGCCATGGCATTACGCCGGAAGTGAACCCTGAGCACGCCGGCGCGTTCCTGCGCGCGGTGCATGAACTGTCGGCGCAGTATCACGAATAAAATACAGAGCAAAAATGTGGGAGGGGGCTTGCCCCCTCCCACATTAAAAGCCAGAAACCTTCAGACCTCCCCCAACGGCGGCAACTTCGCCAGCTTTAACGCCACCAGCAGCGCACCGATCAACAACGCCACGATAAACCCGCCGATCCCGTTCCAGCCGCCCAGGTGCCAGAAGAACCCACCTGCCGTCCCGGCAATGCTCGATCCCGCGTAATAGCTGAACAGATACAGCGACGAGGCCTGCCCCTTGGCCTTGACGGCGCGCCGGCCGATCCAGCTGCTGGCGACCGAGTGGGCAGCGAAGAAGCCGAAGGTGAAGATCAGCATGCCGGGCACGATCAGCCACAGCGGGCTGAACAGGGTCAGGACGAAGCCGGCCAGCATCAATACGATAGTGGCCCACAGCACGCGGCGGCGGCCGAGGCGGTCGGCCAGGGAGCCGATTTTCGCCGAGCTGTAGATGCCCGAGAGGTACACCAGTGACAGCAGACCGACCACCGCCTGGCTCAAGTCGTAGGGATCGGCCAGCAGGCGGTAGCCGATGTAGTTGAACAGCGTCACGAAGGCGCCCATCAGCAGAAAGGCCTCAAGGAACAGCCACGGCAGGCCGGCGTCCCTGAAGTGCATGACAAAGCCATTCATCAGGCTGCGCGGCTTGAGGCTGCTGGCGCGGAAGTTGCGCGACTCGGGGAGGATCTTCCAGAACACGGTTGCCGCGATCAGTGCCAGGGCACCGATGATCAGCATCGCGGTGTGCCAACTGACGAAGTCGATCAACACGCCGATGATCAGACGCCCACTCATGCCGCCAATCGCGTTGCCGGCAATGTACAGGCCCATCGCCAGGCCGATGTGCTGCGGGTGAATCTCTTCACTGAGGTAAGTCATCGCCACGGCGGCCAGGCCGCTGAGGGACAGGCCCACCAGCGCACGCATCAGCAGGATGCCCTCCCAGCTCGGCATCAGGCCGCTGGCAAACGTCGCCAGGGCCGCGCAAAACAACGCCGCCACCATCACCGGTTTGCGCCCCAGCCGGTCGGATATCGGCCCGGTGATCAACAGGCCGAACGCGAGCATTCCCGTGGACACCGACAGGATCAGGCTGCTCTGCGCGGCATTGATGGCGAATTCATGGGACAACGCCGGCATCATCGGCTGCACGCAATACAACAAGGCAAACGTGGCGAAGCCACCGCAGAACAGCGCCAGCACCGTGCGCATGAACATCGGCGTGCCTTTTTCGATGAACGCCTCAGTGAGTTCGGCTGCCACCTCATCCAAAGCAGTGGTCGGGACTTCCTGGGCGAACGGAGCGACAGCAGATTTCACGGGGACCTCGGTGGGCAAGACTGCCATGGCCAGCAATGCAAAAAAGAATATAGCTGGCTAATGATTCTTTCCAATATATTGTTCGACCTGTTTGATAGCTTCTGCGACTTAATGGTGAAGGGATGGAATTACGTCATTTGCGCTACTTCATTGCCGTCGCCGAGGAACTGCACTTCGGTCGCGCCGCGCAGGTACTGGGCATCTCGCAACCGCCGCTGAGCCAGCAGATTCAGGCGCTGGAACAGCAAGTGGGCGCGCGTTTATTTGAGCGTACCAACCGGCGCGTTGAGCTGAGCGAAGCGGGGCGCTTGTTCCTGCACGAGGCGCGCCTGGTGCTGGCGCAGGTTGACAAGGCGGCGGATGTAGCGCGGCGTGCGCACATGGGGGAGCTGGGTGAGCTGAAGATCGGCTTTACCTCCTCGGCGCCGATCAACGCCAGCATTCCCCAGGCGATCTATGGCTTTCGCCAGGCGTTCCCGGCCGTTCACCTGACGCTGCGGGAAATGAGCAGTACCCAGGTGGCCGAGGCTTTGGTGGACGAATCGATCCAGGTCGGCTTGATGCGGCCGTTGCCGTTGCCCGATTCCCTGAGTGCCGTCGAGCTGATGCGTGAGCCGCTCGTGGCCGTGTTGAACACCGGCCATCCGTTGACGGCAGGCAGTGAACACGGCTTGCACCTGGCGCAACTGGCCGAGGAACCGTTCGTGTTTTTCCCGCGCAGCTACGGCAGCGGCCTGTACGCCCAACTGCTCGACCTGGCCCGCGACGCCGGCTTCAGCCCGCGCTTTGCCCAGGAGGCTGGCGAAGCGATGACCATCATCGGCCTGGTGGCGGCGGGGCTGGGGGTGTCGGTATTGCCAGCGTCGTACCAGCGCATCCGCATCGATGGGGTGGTGTATCGCACCTTGCTGGACCCTGCCGCGGTGTCAGCGGTATGGCTGGTGCAACGCAAGGGTGTGCAGTCGCCGATGGCGAAGGCGTTTGTGGCGTTGCTCACCCTCAGGACAACGCAATAACCCATGTGGGAGGGGGCTTGCTCCCGATGGCGGAGTGACAGTCGACAGCTGCATGACTGACATACCGCTATCGGGAGCAAGCCCCCTCCCACATTTGGATCTCATTGACTCTGAAAATCGTGTTTTTTGACGGCTAGCACCAGCGCCGAAAGATCAGCGAGGTGTTCACCCCGCCGAAGGCAAAGTTGTTGTTCATCACGTAGTCGTGGTGCATCTCGCGAAAGCCTCCTTGCAGGTAATCCAACTCGCCGCATTGCGGGTCGACGGTGTCCAGGTTGAAGGTGTGCACGTACTGGTCGCGGTTCATCATCTCGATGCTGAACCATGATTCCAGCGCGCCGCACGCGCCCAGGGTATGGCCGAGGAAACTCTTCTGTGAGCTGATGGGCATGCGGCTGCCGAACAGGCTGCTGGTGGCCAGGGTTTCGGCGATGTCGCCCTGGTCGGTGGCGGTGCCGTGACCATTCACGTAGCCGATGGCGGACGGCGCGAGCCCTGCGTCTTCCAGGGCCAGTTCCATGGCGCGGCGCATGGTTTTCTGTTCCGGGCGGGTGGTGTGCTGACCGTCGGCATTGCTGCCGAAGCCGACCAGTTCGGCATGGATATGCGCACCGCGCGCCAGGGCGTGTTCCAGCTCCTCCAGCACCAGCATGCCGCCGCCTTCGCCGATCACCAGGCCGTCACGGCCGCTGTCGTAGGGGCGTGGGCTGGTCTGTGGGGCGTCATTCTTCAAGCTGGTGGCGTAGAGGGCGTCGAACACCATGGCCTCGGTGGGGCACAGCTCTTCGGCGCCGCCGGCGAGCATCAACGGCAGGCGGCCGAACTTGATTGCCTCGTAGGCATACCCGATGCCCTGGCTGCCGCTGGTGCAGGCGCTGGAGGTCGGGATCAGCCGCCCGGTGAGGCCAAAGAAGATGCTGATATTCGCCGCCGTGGTGTGCGGCATCATGCGCACGTAGGAGTTGGCGTTGAGCCCCTCGGCCACCGAGTTCAGCAGCATATTGCCGAACGCCTTGATCTCATCGGTGCTGCCGGTAGACGAGCCGCAGGCCACGCCCATGCGCCCGTCCTTGATGGAGGGATCGCCCAGCAGCCCGGCGTCCTGCAGCGCCTGCTCCGCCGCCCACACCGCCAGGCGCGAGACGCGGCCCATGCTGCGCAATTGCTTGCGCGTCCAGTGCGCGGGCACTACGAAATCATCGATCGGCCCGGCCAGGCGCGTGTTCAGCTCTATAAAACGGTCCCACTCATCCATGCGCCGGATGCCGCTGCGGTTGGCGCGAAAGTTGGCCGCGATGGTCTCCCAGTCGTAACCCAGGGAGGTCATGCCAGCCATGCCGGTGACAACGACGCGCTTCATCAGCACAGGCCTCCGTTCACGGCCAATACCTGGCGCGTGATGTAGCCGGCTTCGGCCGACATCAGAAAGTTCACGGCGCCGGCGACTTCCTCCGGGGTGCCCATGCGCTGCGCCGGGATCATCTTCATCAGTTCTTCCACCGGCACGTTTTCATCGAGCATGGCGGTGTCGATCAAACCGGGGGCGACGCAGTTGACGGTGATCTTGCGCTTGCCCAGCTCGATGGCCAGCGCCTTGGCCGCACCGATCAGCCCGGCCTTGGACGCGCTGTAATTAACCTGCCCACGGTTGCCGATCAGTCCTGAAACGGAAGTGATGCAGACGATACGCCCGGGCGCGCGGCGCCGAATCATTGGCATCATCACCGGGTGCAGCACGTTGTAGAAACCGTCGAGGTTGGTGCGCAGCACCACGTCCCAATCGTCTTCCGAGAGGGCCGGGAACGCACCGTCACGGGTCAGTCCGGCGTTGAGCACCACGCCGTAATAGGCGCCGTGTTGCTCTACGTCGGCTTCGAGTATTTCGCGGCACGCGGCGCGGTCGGCGACGTCGAATTGCAGCACGCGGGCACTGCGTCCCAACGCCTGGATCTCGACCTGCACCGCATCGGCTTCGGCGCGCCCGCTGCGGCAGTGCAGCACGATGTCATGCCCGGCCTGGGCCAGGCGCAGGGCGATGGCGCGGCCGATGCCTCGGCTGGAGCCGGTGACCAGTACGGATTGAGTCATGACGTTGCGTCCTTCGATTCAGCTAAATAATTGGCCGCCTGGGGCGGTCGAAATACGTTCAGGCGCGCGCTGGCCTGGATGCCGTCGCCGGTCAGGTGGCATTCGAACACGCCCATGCCGTTGTCGTCTTCCAGCGAGCGCCGGCCGTGGATGGTCAGCTCAGCGCCGGCCGGGAAACCATCCACGTTGCACTCGAACTTGCGTGTGCCGAGCAGGAAGCCCAGTTCCACCGCTTCGCCGTTCTTGCGTGCGCGGCAACCGGCATAGGCGGCGACGCTCTGCGCCATCAGTTCGATGCCGACCCACGCCGGCAGGCTGCCGTCCGCGCGGTTGAACAGGCCGCCGGGCTTTACGGTGAGACAGGTATGAATCTGCTCTTCATCGAACGACAGCACCTGGTCGATCAGGATCATGTCGCCCGCGTGGGGCAGCAGTTCGGCGAGTGGCCAATCAATCATGGGGCCTCTCCGATAATCAGGCTGACATTGTTGCCGCCGAAGGCAAACGAGTTGCTCATCAGGCGGGGGTGTTGCAGGGCGTCACCGCCGCGTGCCCACTGCAACGCGGGCAGTGCCGGGTCGGCCTGGCCATCCCACACGTGCGGCGGCACCACACCGTGAGCCAGGCTCAGCCAGCAGAACGCCGCCTCCAATGCACCGGCTGCACCGAGGGTGTGACCGCTCATGGGCTTGGTCGACGAACACGCCACGCCGTGCGGGAACAGCTGAGCGACGGCCAGGCTTTCCATGGCATCGTTATGCTGGGTGGCGGTGCCGTGCAGGTTCAGGTAGCCGATCTGTTCGGGGTTCAATGCGGCACTGCTCAAGGCCTTGCGCATGGCTTGCAACGCGCCTTTGCCGGTGGGTTCCGGCGCGGAAATATGGTGCGCGTCGCTGCTCGCGCCGCTGCCCAGCAGGGCAATGGGCCCTCGCTCGCGCGTCATCAGGAACAGCACCGCCGCTTCGCCGATATTGATGCCGTTGCGGTTCACCGAAAACGGATTGCAGCGCTCGCCCGACACCGCTTCCAGCGAGGTAAAGCCATTGAGGGTCAGCTTGCACAGGCTGTCGACGCCACCGCAGATCACCGCATCGCACACGCCCAGGTCGAGCAGGCGCCGGGCGCTCATCAGCGCCCGGGCACTCGAGGTGCACGCGGTGGAAATCACATAGGCGGGGCCGCTCAGGTGCAGCCAGTCGGCGAGAAAGTTGGCCGGCGCGCTGAGTTCCTGTTGCTGGTAGTCGTAATTGCCGGGGAACTGCCGGTCGCGCAGGTACTGGGCAATACCACGGCTGGCTTCGTCGATGCCCGAGGTGCTGGTGCCCAGCACAACCCCCACCCGCGAGGCGCCATAGGTCTGGATCGCCTGGCGCATCTCGTTCTCTATTTGCAGTGCAGCCTCCAGCAGCAGCTGATTGTTACGGCTGCTTTGCTGGCCCAGTTGCAGCGGGATCGGCGCCAGTTCACCGTGCACGGCGCCCACCGGCAGTACACGCTCCGGCACCCAGCCACTCTCGGCGCGCATGCCGGCGCAGTCGCCGGCAAACAGGCTGCGCGCGACCTCGGCCTGCCCACGGCCGAGGGCACAGATCACGCCCAGGGCATTGAGATAGGCGGTCATCGCTCAACCCCAAGCGGCGTGATGCGATAGCTCAGCGGCTGGCCCGTCATGTTCACGCTGAACACCTCGGAGGACTGATAAACGATTTGCCAATGCCCTGGCAGGGTGCGCGTCAGGTCCCTGGCCTGGGCGCCCGGGTACAGGGCGCGCAGGTCGTCCGCCGAGGCCAGCGCAAACAGCAGGGCGGCGAACAGCTCGCGTGCCTGCGGATTGGGCGGCAGCAAGCCGTCGGCCTGCCACGCGCCATCGAGCAACTTTTGCCGCGCCTGGGGAATGCCCAGCGGGTCCATCATCGACCAGCGAATGGCGGCGCCCTCGCGCTGAATCACCAGCAGCCAGTCCTGGCGCTGATTGCCTTCCATGCGCTGCACATGCAATTGCAGCGGCAAATTCAGGACCGGGATTTTTTCCGGCAAGGGCGCCTGGCTGGCGCACGCGCTCAGCAGCAACAGACAGCCGATCAGCAGCAGGCGCATCATGGTGCACTGCTCGCCAGCGGCTTGCGCGCCACGCAATTGACCAGGGTTTCTTCACGCTGGCCCACCGGCGGCGCCTTGCGCAGGCCCAGACGCTCCAGCAGGCCGAAATCCGTGGCACGGCTCCACCACAGATAGGGGTAGGAAACGTTCTGCGGGCCAAATTCAAAGCCCTGCTCGCGGATCATCGCCAGGTACGCCTCGGCGCTTTTCTGCACTTGCATGGGGTGGCGGAACAGCCAGCGAATCACCCAGGTGTCGATATAGGCTTCGGTGGACTCGGCAAACAGCAGGTAGCCGCCGGGCTTGAGCACGCGATAGAACTCTGCAAGGGCGCGATGCTGCTCCACCAGATGGTGGAACGTCTGGTGGCAGAACAGAATATCGACACTGTCGTCCGGCACTTGCAGGGTGGCGCAGTCGCTGCCGATCAGCTCGATGGCCAGGCCCTGGCGCGCCGCTTCGGCCTGGCTCTGGTCGAGGCTGTGGGGGTCGGCATCCAGGCCGATCAGCCGTTCCGGGGCGAACACCTGTTGCAGGTACGCAAAGGATTTGCCCTGGCCGCAGCCGGCGTCCAGCAACACCGGGGCGTGCGGCACAGGCTCGCTGAACAGGCTGCGCAGGTCGTCGATGGCCACGCGCAACACATAGTGTTGCCAGGTGCGGCTGCGCAGAAACCAAAGGCCGAAGCGGGTTTCTTCGACGTAATGTTTACTCAGGTACTGGCTGCTCATACCGGATCACTCGCACAAATTTCCGACAACATCCGCAAGCGTCGCTTGGGCTCGCTGACAAACGGGTTGCGCTCGTCCCAGGCATAACCGGCGAGGATCGCGCTGATCATGCGGCGAATCTCCGGCGAACTGCCCGGGTGGAAAATGACATCCTGGAAGGTCCCGGCGTACCAGCCCTCCACGTAGCAGCGAAAGGTGTCGACGCCGCGCTTGAGCGGTTCGGCGAATTCGGTTTGCCAGTCGACGGGTTCGCCCGTGAGCTGACGATGCAGCACGCCGGCGGCCATGCTCGCCGAACGCATGGCGATGGTCACGCCGGACGAAAACACCGGGTCGAGAAATTCCGCCGCATTGCCCAGCAATGCAAAACCGGGGCCGTGCAGGGTTTTGACGTTGGCCGAGTAGCCGCCGATGCTGCGCGCCGGGGTATCCCACACCGCGTTTTGCAGCACGCCGGACAGGCTTGGGGTTTCAGCGATAAAACCGCGCAGGCAGGCATCGAGGTCGCTGTCGCGGCCGTCGAAATGCGTCTGCGCCGCCACCACGCCCACCGAACAGCGGCCGTTGCTGAACGGGATGGTCCAGAACCAGATGTCGCGCTTTACAGGGTGGGTGGTAATGAGGATTTTGCTACGGTCGAAACCTGGGTGTTCGATGCGATCTTCAACATGGGTGAACACCGCCCGGCGCAGCGGGAAATTCGACGGCGCCTCCAGGTCGAGCAGGCGCGACAGCACGCGGCCGTAACCGCTGGCGTCGAGCACGAATCTGGCCTTGAGGTGATACTCGCTGCCGTTTTGCCGGCGCACATGCAGGTAACGGCATTCGCCGCTGAAATCCGCGCCGACGATGGTTTGGCCATAGCGAATGTCTACGCCCTGCAGCGCCGCCTGATCGGCCAGCAGCTTGTCGAACTCGCCGCGCTGCACCTGGTAGGTGGTCGGCTTGCCGTTGCTGAACGTGTCGCCAAAATCGAACGCGCTGTAGCGCTCGCCCCAGGCGAACGCGGCGCCGGTCTTCACCTGGAACCCGGCTGCCTGCACCGCCTCGAGCATGCCCGCTTCTTCGATAAAATCGATGCAGTGCGACAGCAGGCTTTCGCCAATCGAGAAGCGCGGGAAATGCTCGCGCTCGATGATCACGACGTCATGGCCCTTGCGCTTGAGCAACGCGGCGGCGATGGCACCGGACGGACCGGCACCGATCACCACCACCTGGCGACGTTCCATTTCAACTGTGGGCACTGAGGCTCCTTGCCGCATGGGCGATAATCACATTCATAGGGCGGGTCTGCGCGGCCCGGCCCAGGGCGCCAGCATAAAGCTGAATGCCAGGCCGAGGCTGACCGACAGGCCGAAATTACTCACCGCTGGCGTACTCGATACCGCCAGCAGACCGAACGACAGCCAGGTCGTCAACGCCGCCAGCAACGTGCCCAGCAGGCTGACCGCCGGGCCGCCGATCTGCTCGCGCATCAGGATCGCATAGTCGACGCTGATGGCCGTGACCAGCAACAGGCCGAACAGGCTGAACAGGGTCAGCGGCTGGCCCAGCCAGCCCAGGCTGGCCAGGCTGCACAGCGCGGCCAGCAACGGCAGCGCGACGATGCGCAAGGCCCCGCCGAAGCCGAACGGCACCATCAGCAGCAACACGATCAGCACACACGACAGTAACTTGAGTTCGGCGGCGCTGATCTGTGTGGCGGCGAACACGCGGTTCAGGTCGCCCAGGCGATCCACCAGTTGCACACCAGGCAAGTCCACGGCCTGCACCCGCAGCAGCGCCGGATTGTTCAGGCCCTGCAGGCTGACCATTGCTGCCACGCCGCCGTTGACCGGGCCCAGCCATAGCGTGCGCCAGGGTTCGGCCAGCGGACCTTTGAGGGCGGCGTCGATATCTTCGGTGGGCAGCGCCTGCAACTGCGCCACTTCGGCTTGCAGGGCGCTGGCCGGCACACCGAGGTCCACCAGCGGCTGCCAGTGTTGCGCCAGGTTGCCCAGCGCATCGCGCAGTTGCTGTTGCTCGGCCGGCAAGCTGACCAGTTGGTTGAGCGCCAGGTAACCCTGCAGCTTGTCCATATTCACCAGTTGCTCCAGGCGCTGGCCCAGCGCGGCCTGACGCTCCAGCAACTGTTGCTGGTTGTCTGCGCGCACCAGGAAGAACTGGCTGGTGGGCTGAAAGCCGGTAATCCGTGCCACGGCCTGGGCTTCCTGCAGCAAGTGGGGCGGTGCGCCGATCCACTGGCGAATGTCGTTTTTGCTGTTCAGGTGCCATACACCGCCGGCGCAGAACAGCAGCACCAGCGCCAGCAACAGCGGGCTCGGCACGCGCTGCAGCAACGATTCGCGCAGCCGCCACAGGCCCTCGGCAATCCGCAGCGGCCACTGCGCCGGGCGCAATTCAATGCCCTTGAGCAGCGCCGGCAGCAGGCATACGGCGCACAGGTAGGCGCCCACCAGCCCAGCGGCGGAAAACACGGCAATCTGCGTCAGTGCCGGAAACGGTGTCCAGGCCAGCGCCAGATAACCGATGCAACTGGTCGCCAGGCTCAGGCTCAGCCCCGGCAAGGTCAGGCGCAACGCCGGCCAGCTTTGCCACGGCTTCAGGCTCCAGCTTTTGGACAGGTAATGCAGCGGGTAATCCACCGCCACGCCGATCAGGCTGGAGCCCAGCACCAGGGTCATCACATGCACATGGCCGAACAGCGCCACACAAGCCACCGCACCGAACAGCATGCCTGTGACCACCGGCACGAAGGCGAGCAATACGCGCCAGCGGCGGAAGGCCAGAAGCAGCAACAGCAAAATGCCGACGGTCGCGCCGCCGCCGACCCAGGTGATTTCCCGCGTGGCTTGCTGCTGCCCATTGGCCGCGTAGAGCAGGCCGCTGGCCGCGAGCAGTTGCGCGCCGTGCTCGGCGGCCTCTGCGCGGCTGGCCTGGAGCAGGTCCGCCACTTGCAGCGGCAGGTGCATATCGAAGGCATTGCCGGTGGTGCGCGCGCGCAGCAGCACCCAGCTTTTGCCGTCGGCATCGGCGATCAGCGCGCCGCTGCCGATATCCAGTTGCACCGAGCCATGCTGTGGCTGGCTGTTCTGGATGCGCCCGGTGAGGCCCAGCCAGTCATCCTGGCTCGGCACCAGACTGAAGCCGGTAAAGGGGTCGAACAGCGATTGCACGCGCTGCTGGATAAACGCCTCGGGATGCTCGATGAGTTGCTCGCGGTCCTTGGCCGCGAGCATCGCCAGTCGCCCGCGCAGCAGTTGCTCGCGCAGTGCCGGCAGGTCGGCCTGCAGGTTCCACTGCACCGTTTCAAACAGCCCGCTGGCCTGCCAGCGCGCGCCCAGCTGTTGCGCCACGGCCACCGCCTGCTGACGGTCGGCATGCCCCACCAGCACCAGCATCTCGCGGTTGAGCGGCTCCTGCATGCGTTGTTCGGCTTGCTGTTCCAGCGCATCCGGCGCACTGCCCGGCACCAGCTCCATCAGGTTGGCCGACAGCGGCGCACCCTGGCGCCATTGCCAGCCGGCCAAGGCCAGCACGGCCACCAGCAGGATCAGGAACAGGCGCGGCAGCAGGCGCTCACTGGGCAAAGTCATGTTGCTCCGCGTCGGTCAGGGGCAGGCTCGCGGTGCTGTCCTGCATGCGCAGCACGGTGCTGTCGCCCTGGGTCTCCTGCAGTTCGATGGTGTGCACCAGCGCGCCGCCGTCGATATTGATTTGGTTGAACACCTGCTTGAGCAGCAGCGAACGCGGAATCAGGGTCAGCTTCCACTGCGTGGACTCACCTTGCAGGTGCAGCTCGAAATCACGCTGCAAGCCGCTGCTGTCGCCCTGCAGCACGGCGAGAAACAGACGGTTCTGCTCAGCTCCGGCACTCTTGTTCGGCAGCCATTGCCAGCCATTGCCTTCACGCCGGGCGATGCCCTGGGCGCTGATGCGGTAGTCCTGTTGCAACGGGGTTTTCAGCAACCAGAGCAGGCCGTGGTCCTTGGCAAGCACGAAGGTGCCCTTGCTGACCAGGGGCTGGGGCAGGGCGCGCAGGTGTTTTTCCTGGGTGAAGCTGCCGTGGATCACGGAGGGTTTGGCCAGTTGATCGCTGAGTTGTTGCAGGTCGAAAGCGTGGGCGCTGAAGCTCAGCAACAGCCCGATCAATGTGGGAGCGGGTTTGCCCACGAAAAACCTGAGGACGCTGCGCAGTGCATGGCGGATCGCATTAACGTTGGCGATTTTCGCGGGCAGGCCCGCTCCCACAGGACATCTCATTTCAAGGCCCTCTCGACGGCGTCGGTGAAGATTGTGGGGGAGGCCAGCTGCATCTCGCGGCTGGCGATTTCCACCGCCACTTGCACGGTGCTGGCGCGGGTCAGGCGCTCGCCGCTGGCGAGGTCGGTGATCAGGTAGTTGATCTTCAAGCGGTTCTCCCACTCCACCAGGCTGGCGCGTACGTTGATCGTCTGGCCGAACACCGCGCCGCGCACGTAGCGCAATTGCATGTCGATCACCGGCCAGGCGTAGCCCGCCTCGCGCATGGCGCTGTAGTTGTGGCCGATCCTGTCGAGCAAGGCGCAGCGTGCGACTTCCAGGTATTTGACGTAATGGCCGTGCCACACCACATGCATAGTGTCGACGTCGAAAAACGGCACGAGGATTTCAGTGTTGCAGTGCAACACGCCGGGGCTACGCATGCAGCCTCCAGTGCTGCGCGGCGATGCGTTGCAGGCACAGGCGCAATTCGCCTTCCAGGGCACGGTCTT
Organism: Pseudomonas sp. PvP025; assembly: GCF_017832155.1. Classification (NCBI taxonomy): domain Bacteria; kingdom Pseudomonadati; phylum Pseudomonadota; class Gammaproteobacteria; order Pseudomonadales; family Pseudomonadaceae; genus Pseudomonas; species Pseudomonas sp. PvP025. Next base: position 4,469,716 of record NZ_JAFIBJ010000001.1, read on the forward strand.
CGATCACGGGCGGAAAGTCTTTGCCCAGCTCGACGTGCATGGCGGCCAGGGCCGGTGGCAGCGGGCGCGCAGCCTCGGCCCGGGCGCGCAGCCACACCCCTTGATTGGCGGCCAGCAGGGCGGCGGCGGCCACTTGTTCGGTCAGCTCCAGCACGCGGATCGCATCGCGGGCGGCGATGGTGCCCATGCTCACCTTGTCCTGGTTATGGCACTCGGTGGAACGCGAGAACACGCTGGCCGGCATGGTGTTTTTCAGGGCTTCGGCGGTCCAGGCACTGGTGCCGATCTGCACGGCCTTGAAGCCGTGGTTGATCATCGCGCGGTCGGCCGGTGCGCCGGACAGGTTGCTCGGCAGGCCGTGGTTGTAACGCACGTCCACCAGCAACGCGAGCTGCCGGTCGAGCAGGTCGGCGACGTTGGCCACCAGGGTCTTGAGGCTGTCCATGGCGAAGGCGATATGCCCGCCGTAGAAGTGCCCGCCGTGCAGCACGCGTTCCTGCTCGGCGTCGATGATCGGGTTGTCGTTGGCGCTGTTCAGCTCAATCTCGATGAATGAGCGCAGCCAGTTCAGGCTGTCGGCCAATACGCCGAGAACATGGGGCGCGCAGCGCAGCGAGTAGCGGTCCTGCAGGCGGTGCAGCGGCGCGGTGGGCGCGTCGATCGCCAAATCCTTGCGCAGCCACGCGGCGACCTGCATCTGCCCCGGGTGTGGCTTGGCGGCGAACAGGCGTTCGTCGAAGTGTTCCGGGTTGCCTTGCAGGGCCACCACATTGAGTGCGGTGATGCGCGTGGCCAGTTGCAGCAGGTAATCGGCGCGGGCGAAGGCCAGGCAGGCGAGGCCGGTCATCACCGCAGTGCCGTTCATCAAGGCCAGGGCTTCCTTGGGACGCAACACCAGTGGCGCCCAACCCAGCTCGCGGTGCACGTCGGCGGCCGGGCGCCGTTCGCCGTGGAACAGCACGTCGCGCTCACCGGACAAGGTGGCCGCCACGTAGGACAGCGGCGTCAGGTCACCGCTGGCGCCCACCGAGCCTTCCTCGGGGATCAGCGGCAGCACATCGTGTTCGAGGAAGGCATGCAGGCGCTCGAGCAGCTCCACGCGTACCCCGGACACGCCGTGACACAACGATTGCAACCTGGCCGCCAGCACCGCGCGCGTGGCCTGGGCGTCGAGCAGCTTGCCCAGGCCGCAACCGTGGAAGGTGTATAGGTGACGCGGCAGCGCTTCGACGTGCTGCAACGGCACCGCCACCACGCAGGAGTCGCCGTAGCCGGTGGTCACGCCGTAGATCACGCCTTCCTTGTCCAGCAGCGAGTCGAGGAACTGCGCGCCCTTGGCAATGCGCTGGCGATAGGCTGCGTCTTCCTGCAACTGCGTGTGCACCTGACGGTTGGCCAGGGCCAGCACGTCTTCGATGCGCAGGGGGCGTTCGCCAAAGGTGACCGGCTCAGGATGCGGGATCATGGGTCTTCCAGAAGGGGTAAAAGTTGAACCATTGTTGGGGCGCCTGCAGACAGAACTCGCCCAGGCGTGCGGCGTAACGCGCGGTCCACAGGGCGATTACCTGTTCGCGGGTGCTGCGCTTCCATTCGATCAGTTGCGCGAAGGGCTCGATGGTCAGGCGGTAGCGGCCCTGGTGCTTGAGGCACATCAGCAGGTTGACCCGGCATTGGAGCAGGCCGGCCAGCAGCCACGGGCCTTGGGGGAACGCGGCGGCATGCCCGAGAAAGTCCACGCGCACCGTGCGCCCGCCATGCAGCGGTACACGGTCGCCGGCAATCGCCAGCCATTCGCCATCGTCCAGGCGCTGGCTGAGCAGCAGCATGGTGGCGGGGTCCAGCTCGCTGACCTGGATCAGGCGCAGGTGGGTGGCACCGGCCTCGCCCAGCAGGCGGTTGAAGCGCTCGGCGTGCTTGGTGTGCACCAGCACGTTCATGGTCACCTGTTCGCCGATCTCCGCCAGCGCGCGGCACACCTCGAGGTTGCCCAGGTGTGCGCCCACCAGCATCTGCCCGCGCTCGCCGCGCAATTGCCCGCGCAGTTGCGCCGGGTCGTTGATTTCGATTTGTTCCAGACGCAGTTTGCCGTTCCACACGTCGAGCTTGTCGAGCAGGGAGTCGGCGAAGGCCATGAACTGGCCGAATACCTTGCGCCGGGTGGGGCGCAGCTCATCGCGCCCGCTCCACTGCGCCAGGCGCTGCTGGTATTGCCAGGCGCTCTGGCGCGCGGTGCGGCCGAACAGAAAAAAGTAGAACACGATGCTGTACAGCAATGGGCTCAGCAGGCGTCTGCCGAGCACCCGGGCGGCGACGGCGGTGAATTTCATCAGCCAGAAGCTGCCGCGTTCTTCGCGGTCGGCCCAGTGTTTGGTGTTGTCGGTCATGCCTGCCACCGTCGCCACAGGATCATCGGCGCGCGCACCAGCATGCCGAAAAACAGCCGGGTGTGCATGGCGCTGATGCGCAGGTTGTCGTGGAACAGGCGAAAGTGCGACAGGCCGTCGGCGGGGTAATGCACCTGGGTCGGCAGCCAGCGCATCGGCTGGTTGCGCCAGGCCAGGCGTACGAGGATGTCCGAATCGAAATCCATGCGCGTGCCGATGTAGGCCGAGTCCATCAGCGCCAGCACCGGTGCCAGCGGGTACACGCGAAAACCGCACATCGAATCGCGGATCTGCAGCGAGAGGGTGTTGATCCATACCCATACGTGGGTGAGGTAGCGCGCGTAGAGGCGGCCCTTGGGCACGCTGTCGTCGTATTCGGGGTAGCCGCAGATGATTGCGTCGGGGTGCCGGCGCGAGGTGTCGATAAAGGTTTCGACTTCACGCAGATCATGCTGGCCGTCGGCGTCGACTTGCAGCGCATGGCTGTAGCCCAGGCGTGCGGCCTCGCGGAAGCCGGCCATGACGGCGCCGCCCTTGCCGAGGTTGTGGGGCAGGGTGATCAGGGTGACGTGTTCCAGGGTCGCCAATTGCACCAGCACCGCCGCGCAGGCCGGGCTGCTGCCGTCGTCCACCAGCAGGCAGGGCAGGCCGCTGGCGAGCAGGCTGCGCACCACGGCGGGCACGACGGCTTCATGGTTATAGACGGGGATCAGGGCGCAGGGGTTATGCATGGGGCTCCCACCGTGCGGGCAAATGCCCTGTGGCGAGCGGGCTTATTGTGGCGAGCGGGCTTGCCCCGCGTTGGGCTGCGTAGCAGCCCCCATAAGGCTGCCGAGGTGTATCAGGCAGAGCTCCGTCGCCTGTTTTGGGGCTGCTACGCAGCCCAACGCGGGGCAAGCCCGCTCGCCACAACAAGCCCTTTAGCCATAACAGCTGCGACAGGTTAATCATTCGCCATCTCCAACTGGATCCTGCCGCTGGAGCAGGCGGTGTCGGCATTGCGATAGGCGAAATACAGCTTGCTGCGTTGCGCGTCAAAGCGCAGGTGCAGTTCGATGGAATCGCCAGGGCGCACCAGTTGCTGGAACTTGAGCACTTCCATGCCGGCAAACCGGGTCGGCACGTCCATCAGTTGTTGGCTCAGGTTGAATGCCCACTCTACCTGCACCACGCCCGGCAACACCGGTGTGACCGGGAAGTGACCGCTGAAATAGGCGAGGTCCGGCGGGATGCTCAGTTGCAGGGTCCATTCGCCGTCGGCGTCGACCTGCTCCAGTACGTCGGGCGCTTTGGGCCGGGGCGCCAGTAACAGCGCGTCTATCTCGGCCTGGGGCAGCTTGCCCTGGCTGTTGAGCGGCAGCTGACGCAGCAGGCGCCAACGGCGTGGCAAGGCGAGGGCTTCGCAATGCAGGCTTAAATGCTGGCGCAGGGTTTGAGTCACCGCGCGTCGGCCCTGATTGCGCAGGGCATGCAGGCCTTCGGCGCTCAGTACCACCAGGGCGCCCAGGGAAGCACGGTTTTCCTGGACCACGCCCAAGCGGTTTTCGCTGACCCAGGGGTGAGCCATCAGGGCCTGTTCGAGCATCGGCAGGGAGATGCGTTTTTCTTCCAGCTTGACGATGCGGTCCAGTCGCCCCAGCAGTTCGAAACGGCCATCGGCATGGATGCGTGCGGCGTCGGCGGTGTGTTCGATATGCCCGGCAGGCAAATAAGGCGAGGCGATACGCAGCGCGCCGTCGGCATCCTGGCTCAGCTCAACGCCTGCAAAGGGCTGCCAGGGTTGTGCGCCCTGGCGCCAGGCGATGCCGCCGGTTTCCGAACTGCCGAGGATTTCCGTCGGCCATTGCCCCAGGCGATCGTACAGGCTGCCGGCGGCCTCGACGGGCAATGCGCCGCCGGAGGAAAACACCCGCGACACGTGGCTCAGCGCCGGCCAGTCGAGGTTGTCGCCCATGCGCTTGAGCAGCGCGGGGCTGGCGACCCAGGCGAACCGGGAATGTTCGCGGCTGGCGCGCTGCAAGTCTTCGGAAAACGCCAGTTGGGTGCGACCAAAGCTGCGCCCGGCGCACAGCGGCCACAGTACGCGGAACAGCAAGCCGTAAATATGTTGAGTGGCAACGCTGCCGATAATGCAGGCGTCCTTGAGGTCGGCGCCCCACAGGGTTTCCAGCGCGTCGACTTCGTTGGCCAACTGGCGCAGGGTCTTGTCGATGCGCTTGGGTTCACCGCTGGAGCCGGACGTGCACAGGCTCAGTTGACAGGCGTCCAGGTCGAGGGCGCCGCCGGGCAGGGGCGCCTGGTACAACGCGTCGAGGTCCGAAGCCTGGGTCAGCCAGGCATCAACGGATGCGTCCCAGCGTTGGCGCGTGTGCGGTTGCAGGTCGGCGGGCAGCAGCACGCTCACGCCGGCGCGCCAGGCGCCCAGCAGGGCAATCGCCAGCACGCCGGCGTCTTCCAGGTGCACCGCCAGGCGGCGGATACCGCGCGCCTGCAGGCCTGCCGCCAGGCTCAAGGCGTGCGCCCGCAGTTGGGCATGGTGCATCGCAGGCTCGGTGGTGACCAGGCGCTGCTCCAGTGGCTCAAGCAGCAGGTGCTCAAGTTTCAAACCTTTCATACGCGGCCTCGAACCCTTTGTCGTATCAGCCATTCCACGGCAAACAACAGTCCCATCAGCCCGTAGGCGATGAGGCCGTTGTACAACGTCCACCAGCTCAGCGGCGCCCACAGGGTGAGGGCAGCGGCGAGCAGGCCATTACACAGAAAAAACACGCTCCACACCACGGTGACCTGGCGCGTGTACGCAACCACTTTGGGCGCCAGCACAGGCTCGGTGATGCGCGCAATGCGCTCGACCATCGGCGGGCCGTATTTGAGGCTCAGGCCGAACAGCGCCAGCATGAACGCGCTGACCAGGCTTGGGTACCAGCGCAGCAGGTACGGATTGTCGAACCACGCCAGCAACAGGCAGAACAGGATCACCGCCACTGCCATCCAGCGGCTGCCGGGGCGTCGCGCACCGGTAACGGCGCGCAACAGCCACAGGCTGCCCAGCAGCAGGCCGAACTGCCACGGGGCAAAGTGCTCGGTGCCGTAGTACACCGCAAACGGGTACAGCAGCCCCGCCAGCAACAGGCCAAGGCCGATCAACCGGCTCATGCGGCGGGCTGGACCAGGCGGTGCACCGCCTCAACCACGTCGTTGACGGTGCGCACCGCCTTGAATTCCTCGGCGGCGATCTTCTTGCCGGTCTGGCGCTTGATATGGTCGATCAGGTCCACGGCATCGATGCTGTCGATTTCCAGGTCCTGATACAGGTTGGCGTCGAGGGTGACGCGCTCCGGCGGCAGTTCAAACAGCTCCACCAGGGCATCGCGCAGGGTGTTGAAAATATCGTCACGAGTTTGCATGGTCCGGTCTCAAGCTGCCTGTCTGGCTGTGACGAACGCCGCAAGGCAGGCCACATTGGTGAAGTGGTTACGGGTGTCCTTGGCGTCGGCATCGATCTTGATGCCGTACTTTTTCTGGATCGCCAGGCCCAGTTCCAGGGCGTCGACCGAATCCAGGCCCAGGCCTTCGCCGAACAGGGTCTGTTCGCTGCCAATGTCGTCGACGCTGATGTCTTCCAGGCCCAGGGCCTCGATGATCAGCATCTTTATGTCGCGCTCAAGGCGTTGTTGGTCGCTCATCTTCGGCGAGCTCCTTAATGAAATAGTGGTGCAGGTAATCGTTGAGCTTGCGCGAGGCCTGGGGCGCGGGCCCCAGTGAGGCGAACGCCTGTGGTTCTATATCGGCACCCACGCGCAAACTGAAGTGAAATCGACGTTTGGGAATGCGATACCAGGGTTCGGCCTTGGTCAGGGTGGTGGGGCTGACCTTGATCACCACGGGCGTGATGACCGATGCGCCCCGCAGCGCGATGGCGGCGGCGCCGCGATGAAAGGCCGGCGGCGCGCCCGGCGTGGTGCGGGTGCCTTCGGGAAAGATGATCAGGGTCTGGCCGGCGCGCAGGGCGTCGGCGGCGGCATCGAGCATGTCGGCGCTGCCGTCGTTGCTCAGGTAGCCGGCATCGCGCACCGGGCCGCGGGTGAACGGATTTTGAAACAGGCTGCGTTTGATCACGCAGTTGGTCTGGCGCATCAGGCCAATCAGGAACACCACATCGATCAGCGACGGGTGGTTGGCGACGATCATCTGGCCGGGGCGTCCGAGTCTTTCTGCGCCTTCGACGCTGTAGGTCAGCACCCCGACACGCTGCATCAGGCGAATGAAGAACCAGAACAGCCGGCTGATGGTGTGGCGGGCGCGGCGCTGATGCTTCGTCGCGCCGCCGGGCAGGCAGCTGAGCAGCGGAAACACCAGCAGGCGCAGGCACAAGCCGCCCAGGCCGAACAGGAAAAAGCTCGCGGCGGTGGCGAACAGGCGCCAGTAGTAGGCGTCCCGGGGTTTGTCGGTCACAGCTTGCGTTGCCAATTCCATACTCGGTTCTTCCAGGCATGTTGGCAGGCCCCCTGTTCGGTGAGCAGGGTGCGCAGCAGGTTCAGCGCGTGGGGCCACTGGGCGGCGGTCGAGGGTTGGACAGTGCTGTCGGTGAGTTCCAGCTGCCACTCGTCGCCCGGGGTCAGCAGCAGGCCGAGGGCATAGGGGAACGGTACGTCGTGGATCCAGCCGGCGTAGGCGGCGGGCGGCTGTTCTTCGGTGATCACCAGCAACACCGCCGGCGCGCCTTCGTTGAGCAGTGCGGCGGCTTCGAGTACACCGTGTTCGAGACCGTCGCCGGCGGCGGCGAGGGCGGTCATTTCGCTGGTCTCATTGCGCAGGATCGACCACAGCCCTACCACCGCGTTGTGCACCGACAGGCTGAACTGGGTGGGTGACAGGGGTTCGTCATTGGCCAGGTCGCTGAGGATGTCGAGGGTGCGCGGGGTTTCGCCATGCCGGGAAATGAACACCAGCGGCAGGTCCTGCAGGCCCTCTGCCAGCGGCCAACCCACGCTGAACGCCATGCGCGCCAGGCGGCTGAGGCGCCGGCGCTGCATGGCCGGTAAAAATGACACGTCAGGGCAAGCTTCGCTGGCGGGCAGCAACACCGGGGCCCGACACCAGGCGTGCCAGTCGTCCGCGCTGTCGAGGCCCGGAGCCCAGGCGCGCCATTGGGCGATGCTGAAGTTGATCACTGAGAAGTTATCCCGCCCCTGCGGGCTTCCATGTGCCACCGATGCCCCGGTTTTCCGGGACAGCGCAGGGCCGAATGGCGCGCATTATCCCGGTGCTGCGGGGTTCTAGCAAACATTGGTAAATAATTGTTCACGGTTGATTGAATTTTGCATGGGAAGGGTTACGGATTGTGCTTGACCGCCGACTCAATGGGATCGTCGGACCTTTCTTATTTGCTCATAGGGAGCCGGCTTGCACTGCATTGATCAGCGAGGTAGCTAACAGGCGCTTTTGCCCTCTACACTCGGGCATTCATTGATACCCGGAGGTTTCCCCATGCGGCGTGTGGTGTTCAATCAAAAAGGTGGGGTCGGCAAGTCCAGCATCGCCTGCAACCTGGCGGCGGTCAGCGCCAGCGAAGGCTATCGAACCCTGTTGGTGGACCTCGATGCACAAGCCAACTCCACCCAGTACCTCACCGGGCTGACCGGCAACGATATCCCCATGGGAATCGCCGATTTTTTCAAGCAAACCCTGTCTTCCGGACCGTTTTCCAAGAAGAACAAGGTAGATATCTACGAAACGCCGTTCGACAACCTGCATGTGATTACCGCAACGCCGGAGCTGGCCGACCTGCAACCCAAGCTCGAGGCCAAGCACAAGATCAACAAACTGCGAAAGTTGCTGGACGAACTGAGCGAAGATTACGACCGCATTTACCTCGACACGCCGCCGGCCCTGAACTTCTATGCGGTCTCGGCGCTGATCGCTGCCGACCGTGTGTTGATCCCCTTCGACTGCGACAGCTTTTCGCGCCAGGCCCTCTACGGCCTGCTGGCGGAAATCGAAGAATTGAAGGAGGACCACAATGAAAGCCTCGAAGTGGAAGGCATCGTGGTCAACCAGTTCCAGGCCCGGGCGAGCCTGCCGCAGCAGATGCTGGACGAGTTGATTGCCGAAGGGTTGCCGGTGTTGCCCGTGTACCTGGCCAGCTCGGTGCGCATGCGCGAGTCGCACCAGGAGAGCAAGCCGCTGATTCACCTGGACCCACGGCACAAGCTGACGCAGCAGTTTGTGCAGTTGCATAACTTGCTTGAGAGCACTTGAGGCAAAGTTCAGCTCAAAAAAACTGTGGGAGGGAGCAAGCCCCTCTCACATTGATTTTTACAATGTCATGATTACTTTAATAGCACTCGCGCCCTGAACATTCTCAAGAGCATAACTACTGAATTCATAAATTCTTCCGCGAGTGGATAGATGCAATGTGCCATCTACTATTTGTGCAGAAACGTCTGGATTTTTGGTTATCAAAAAAGGGTTGATTTCTTTTAATGCTTTCAACGCTTGTTCATCATCCTCAACTTCCTTCGAAATATAATAGCGATAAGAAAAGGCTACTGTTGCTCCCCCGCGATTGTCGCGGGCCCCGTAGATTGAGTTACCGTTTCCGAGCGATTGTTTATATACAATCTCGTCTAAGTTTGCTTGTGAGGGAGAAATTAGCCAGCTTGCGCTCAGGTAGAGCAGGCAACCAACCAATAAGATGTTACATATGCCCTGGGTCAATGATTTAAATATTCCTAGTCCTGTCGATTGAGTATGCGAATAACTTAACGAGTGTTTACTTTGTACGGCGCATTTGGAATCTAGCAAAGATTCCTCAAGCATACCTCACGCCGACTGTCACTTCGTGAGTGATCAAGTTAAGCGCGTTCCTGCGTACGGCACGGTGCATACGTGGAGAATTTTTTTAGAGAAGATTCGTGTTTATTCACAGTTTTCCGCCAAATTAAAGGCCCGCAGAGCCCCACGCTCTTTAGGCTCGCCTTTGCGTTCGGGAATTTTTCTCACAAAGGCTGTAGGACGGCTCTGGCAATAGCGGGCAAGTCTTGTCTCGTTACCTACAACTACGCCAGAATCCGCCGGCTTGTGCGTCTGAATGGGCGTCTCTAAGGTTTGCCGGTCGCTGAATGTTCAGCGATCGGGTTTAGTAGCCCGAAGAGCGGCGTAAAGTGCACAAGCTTCATCCAGCAGATTCTGTCTGTGCTTGATGGTGGCTGTGCGTAGGGCACCTTCGGGTGCGCCGGCTTTGCGTCGTTCCCCCGGTCTACTAACCTGCGTACAGCTGCCGCCCCTTGTTTAGTAGCGAGGTGAGGGCAGCCCAATCCGGGAATGACCATGACAGCTAGCAATCTTTACAGCATCACACCCAACCTCCCCACCGAAACGCTAGTCCTCAACAGCTACGAAACCCTCTCCTCCGTTCGCACGCTACTGCTCAACCTGTCCAACGACCTCACGGGCGAACACCGCGACGTGGCCCTGGCTATCCACCAATTAAGCGAGCTGGGCGTATTGCTGGTCGGCCAGATAATGAGCCGTGAAGCCCCGATATCCGCAAGCTGAAAACGCAGTCAAAATGTGGGAGGGGGCTTGCTCCCGATGGCGGTGGATCAGCTACCGGTGTGCTGACTGACCCACCGTCATCGGGAGCAAGCCCCCTCCCACATTGGCCTGCGCCGGTTTCAAGGGCGGGTTACACCCCTTGGCTTCGCAGCCAGCTCATCAACTGCGGCAATGGAAACGCTCCACTCTGGCGCGCCACTTCCCGGCCATTCCTGAACAGGATCAAACTCGGAATCGATCGAATCCCCAACTGCGCCGACAGTTGCTGGTTCGCTTCACTGTCCAGCTTGGCCAGCCGGCATTTGCCCTCGAGCTGCCCGGCCGCCTGCTCGAACACCGGCGCAAACGACTTGCACGGCCCACACCACTCGGCCCACACATCCACCAGCAACGGCAAGTCGCCCTTGATCTGGCTGGCGTAATCGCCCTGTTTCAGCTCAAAGGGCTTTTTCAGCAACACTGGCTGTTTGCAGCGCCCGCATTTTGGGGCATCGCTCAGGCGTTCACCGGGGATGCGGTTGAGGCCATTGCAATGAGGGCAGGGGATTACAAGCGGTTCGGACATGGTGGGCTCCTTGAGTGTGGCCAATCCTTCTATTTGGCGTCAGGCGTGGACTTTATCAAGCACGGCTGCGGTGAAGCATATGCTCACAGAATCGTCCGTGTTGATCCTCGCTGGCCTATCTAGGCTAGGAGTGCTTGTTCGAAACAGCACCATTGGTCCGTTTGGCGTTATCGCAAATTGCGATAGTCTGCGTTCGGGCTTAATCTCCATAGCAAGATGCGATAGGGATGTTGCATGCGAGTGATCAGCGAGAAAAGGATCTGGGAAGCAAAGGAACAGTGGCCCCGTTCAGCAACAGCTTTGGATCAGTGGTATCGGGTTATGAAGCGAAACCACCCCAAGGACTTTGCAGCAATGAAGACCATGTTTCCCGCCACTGACAAGGTCGGCGATTTTCATGTGTTTGATAGTGGGGCAACAAGCTGAGATTGATTGCTTGTGTGGACTATCGGGTGCAACGCGTTTACATCAAGCACCTGCTTGATCATCGCGATTATGAGAAAGATAAATGGAAGGAAAAAATCAGATGAGTGCGCTTATGCGGGTCGCTGCCGACCACTGGCAATTTGTCTCACCCGTGCTGCGAAAGCCGGAAAACGAGGCGGACTACGACGCTCTGGTGTGCGGATTAGACGAGTTATTGAGTCTGATCGGCGAGGATGGGGACAGTCCGCTGATGAGCCTGGTGGACATCCTCAGCGATTGGATCGAGGCCTACGATCAAGAGCATCGTCCTATGCCTGTGGCCAGTGGCGTCGATGTTCTGCGCTATATGATGCGCGAGCACAACCTCACTCAGAGCGACTTGCCGGGTGTTGGCGCCCAATCAGTGGTCTCTGAAGTACTGAGCGGCAAACGCCAGCTCAACCTGCGGCAGATCCGCTGGCTGGCGGATCGTTTTGGCGTGTCGGTGGAAACTTTTATCTAGACGCGCCTTTGAACACATACACACAGGTGTCGTCCACCACCCCTGCATTGTCGATCCGCGCATTGGACAGCACCGCCTCGCATTCGAACCCGCATCGCTCTGCCACGTTGATGCTGCGGGTATTGCGGCGGGCGGTGGTGAGGTCGATTCGTTTGGCGTTGAAGAACTCAGCGGCAAGGTCGCGCACCAGGGCGCAGGCTTCGCTGGCGTAGCCTTTGCCCATGCTGTCGGTGCCGATCCAGTAGCCGATTTCCAGGTGCGGGATGCGCAGGTCGCGGATAAACAGGCTGATGCAGCCGACCAGCGCGTCGGAGCTGTTTTCGATAATCAGGAACTTGTATTCGTGCTGATCGGCGTTGAAGTTATCCACAGCCGTTTGCAGGTTGGCGCGGGCATCTTCCAGGCTATTGCGGCCGTTTGCCCACACCAGAAAGTCGGTGTGGGGTTGGGTGAAGTCCTGGATCAGCCGGTGCATCTGCTCTGCTTTGGCGATTGTCGGCGCGGCAAGCTGTAAATGGGTGCTGCGTAACAGTGCTGCTGGTATGTCGGAAAATCTCACCATCCGTCTCCTTACGACGAACAACTAATCTCCAAATGCTTACCCCAATCCGGCGGGCGCTGTGCGTATTGCTCCATCCCGGCCTGCTCTTCAAAAGGCCGGCTCAACACGTCATGCAGCCTGCGCACCTCGCTGTAATCGCCTGACTCGGCGGCGGCGATGGCGTTCTGGGCCAAATAGTTGCGCAAGATATACAGCGGGTTGACCGCGTGCATCCGCTCACGGCGTTGCGCCTGGCTGTACTCGCCATCGCGCGCAACGCGTGCCTTGTACAGCTCGGCCCAGGCATCAAACCCGGCCAGGTCGACAAAATCATCGCGCAACCGCGCCACGGCCAGTGCGGCCGACTCATCGCCCAAGCGGCGGAAGAACAGCGTGTAATCCACGCCGCTGTTCTGCATCAGCGCGAGCAGCCGCTCCACCAGTTTCTGATCATCCTCTTCGGCGGTCGTGAGCCCCAGTCGGCGGCGCATCAGGTCCAGATAGTGGGCCTGGTACAGCGGCAGGTACACGCCCAGCGCCTCTTTCAAGGCATCCACGCTGATAAATGGCGTGAGTGCCTGGGCCAGTGCGCTGAGGTTCCATTGGCCGATGGGCACCTGATTGCTGAAGGAGTAGCGCCCTTCGTGATCGGAGTGGTTGCAGATGAAGTGCGCATCAAAGTCGTCAAGAAACGCGAACGGGCCAAAGTCGAAGGTGATGCCGAGGATCGACATGTTGTCGGTGTTCATTACGCCATGGCAGAAGCCGTAGGCCTGCCACTTGGCGATCATCTCGGCGTTGCGTTCGACGATTTCGCGGAACATGGCCAGGTACGGCTCGGGCTGCTCGCGGCATTCGGGGTAGTGCAGGTTGAGCACATGTTCGGCCAGTTCGGCCTGCTGCTCGGGCTTTTTGGTGTAGTAGAAGTATTCGAAATGGCCGAAGCGGATATGGCTCGGGGCCAGGCGCAGGACCATCGCGCCGCGTTCCTGTTTTTCGCGCCACACCGGCGTGCTGGAGCCGATCACGCACAGCGCGCGGCTGCTGGGGATGCCCAGGGCATGCAGGGCTTCGGAGGCAAGGAATTCGCGAATCGAGGAGCGCAGCACGGCGCGACCATCGCCCATGCGCGAGTAAGGCGTCATGCCGGCGCCCTTCAAGTGCAGGTCCCAGTGCTCGCCCGCCGCGTTATACACCTCGCCCAGCAGCAGTCCGCGCCCATCGCCCAGTTGCGGGCTGTAGCCGCCGAACTGATGCCCGGAATAAACCATCGCCCGCGGTTCTGCGGCCTCCCACAATTTATGGCCGCTGAACAGTTCGGCAAATACCGGCGTTTGGGCCACGGCCGGGTCGAGGTCGAGCAACGCCATGGCGGCATCGCTCGCCACCACAAGGCACGGCTCGTCGAGAGGGTCTGGCAGCACGTGGGTTGAGAATGCATCGCCCAGGCGTGCGAAGCGGTTGTCGAAGGTCAGTTCGTCGAGGGCTTTCACCGGCCATCTCCAGCAGAATGTCCGAGCATTCTGCTGGGGAAGGGCGGTTTAGTCGAGTTTGCTCGGCGGCGGTTCCGGTGCGTCCACCACGTTGGCGGCAGGCGGCTCGGGTACTTCAGGCTCCGGAACCGGGCCGACAAGGGTCTTGCGCTCGTCTTCCACGGGCACCAGTTTGTATTCCTGACCGTGCATGTTTTTCAGGTACACCTCCATCTGGCGGAACGAGATGTTGATGTGCTGCTTTTTGAATTCGCTGTTGATGTAGCGGTTGACCTCGTCCAGCACCGGGTTGCGGTCGCCCAGGTCGCGCACGTGCATGCGCAGCTCGTGGTCGAGGGTGCTTTCGCCGAAGTTGAGGAAGTACACATGAGGTTCCGGGTCTTTCAACACCCGTGGGTTTTCCCGCGCGGCCTTGAGCAGCAATTCCTTCACCAGGTCCAGATCGGAGCCGTAGTCCACGCCCAGCTTCAAGGTGACGCGGGTGATGGTGTCGGTCAGCGACCAGTTGATCAGTTGCCCGGTGATGAAGGTTTTGTTCGGGACGATGATGTCCTTGCGGTCGAAGTCGGTGATGGTGGTGGCGCGGATGCGGATCTTGCTCACCGTGCCCGACAGGTTGCCGATGGTGATGGTGTCGCCAATGCGCACCGGACGCTCGAACAGGATCATGATGCCGGAGATGAAGTTGGCGAAGATTTCCTGCATCCCGAAACCGATACCCAGTGACAGCGCCGCGACCAGCCACTGCAACTTGTCCCAGCTCACGCCGAGGGTGGCGAGGGTGGACACAATACCGAAGCCGGCAATCACGTAGGACAGCAACGTGGTGATGGCGTAGGCGCTGCCCTGGGCCAGCTCCAGCTTGGACAGCACCAGCACTTCCAGCAGGCCGGGCAGGTTGCGCGCCAGGGCGAAGGTGATGCCGACGATGATCAGCGCGCCGAGCAGGTCGCCGATGCTGATGGGCACCATGCTGATGTTGGCGCCGGTGCCGCTGGTGTATTCGTAAAGTGTGACGTTGTCCAGGTAGGAAAATACCGAGATCAGGTCCGACCACACCCAGTACAGCGCGGCGATAAAGCCACCCAGCAGGGCCAGGCGAATCAGGCGCAAGGACTGTTCGTTGACCTTCTCGATGTCCAGGGTCGGCTCTTCAACCACCGCTTCGCCTTCACCGGCTTCCTTGGCGGCCTGGCGTTTGGCCAGGGCCCGCGCGTAGGCAAGGCGCCGCGCGGCCACGCTGAGCCAGCGCACGAACGTGGCTTCGATCACCAGCCACAACATCAGCAGGTACAGGGTGTTGATCAGGCGGTCGCTGAGCTTGAGCGCGGTGTAGTAATAGCCGAAGCACACCGCGACAAACAGCGCGACGGGCAGGGCGGTAAACAGAATGCCCGCGACCTTGCGAAACAGAGAGGCTTTCTCATGGGTCGGGCTGTTGAGCAGCAGGCGGCTGAGCAGCCAGGCCATCAAGGCGTAGCAGGTGAGCACCACGCCGATGCCCAGCACGTCGTCGGCCAGCGCCGCCGGTTGGTGTTCGGCAATCGCCACCACCGCCACCAGCGCCAGCACCACCAGCCCGAGCTTGCGTACCCAGCCTTGCAGGAATTGAACCTGGGGTTTCTCCCAACGAAAGTGCAGTTCGGCCACGCCGCCCGGCGCGAGGATGCGATAGGCGGTGTAGAACACCAGCCACGCCTGGGCGAGCTGCAGCAGGGCCGAGCCGAGGTTGGCGTTTTGCCCACGGGCGTCGATCTGCAGCGCATAGCCGCACAGCGCCAGGCCCAGGGACACCGGCATCGCCAGCAGGATATTGATCAGGATGGCCTGCGGCGTGTGCCACTGGCTGTCGCGCTTGAAGTGGCCGATGTCCAGGTGGACCCGGTTCAAGCGGTGGTACAGCGCCTTGCGCCGCCACAACAGCGCGCCGATCAACAGCAGCAATGGCAGAAACAGCAGCGGGCGCTGGGTCAGGCCGTCGTACAGTTCGCTGACGCTGGAGGCCCATGGCAGCGTGGTGACCTGCTTGCTCAGGTGTGCCGGCACGGTTTCCAGCCACTCGGCGTCCAGCGGCTTGTTGCTGGGGATCCAGAACATCTGCTCATCGAGGGTGGCACGCAGGGTGGTGGCGGTGCTCAGCAGTTGTTTCTGGTTCAGTTGCAGGGTGATGGATTCATTGAGCAGGGCGCTCAGCTCGCGGCTCAGGCGTTCGAGCAGGTCGCTACGGGTCACCGCCAGTTCCAGCAGGGTGCGCCGCAGTTGCGGGGTGACATCATCCGGTGGCTGGTTGGCCAGCAGGTTATCCACATAGGCAGTGGGCGAACTGATCAGCTCGCGCTGCTGGTTGACCTCAAACTGGTACAGGCGAATGTTGGCGATGTCGTCGGCCAGGTCGCGGTCCACGGTGAGGTGGGGCAGGGCCTGCTTCTGTTTATAGAGAATCTTGGAGAGCAGCAGGCTGCCCTTGAGCACATTGATCTGCTCGTCCAGCGCCGAATCGCTTTGGGTGACGGTGTCCAGTTGCTGCTTGGTCTGCAGGTTTTTCTGGGTCAGGTCGTTGAGGCGGTCGGTACTTTTGAGCAGGTAGTCGGAGAGCTTCAGGTTCTCGGCGCTTTCGGTCGCGAGGATGCTGCTGCCACCGGCTTTCTGCGCTTCGATGGACTGTTGGGTCACCGTCTGCTGCGACTGGGCCAGGCGTTTCTGGTTGATCAGGGTTTGCAGGTCCTGGATTTCCTGTTCCAGGCGTGCGGTTTTTTCCTGGATCAGGTCGTGCCGGCTGTTGCCCAGGTCCTGCAGTTGGCTGTTGCCGGCCAGCTCCTGGCGGCGCAGGGGGATCAGCGCATTCAGCGCGGCGAGTTCGGCGTTCAGCTGGTTGCGCTGGTCGGCGTTGATCGCCTTGCCGTTGTCCTTGCCGGTCTTGAGGATCGAATTGATCTGCAGGATGCGCGTCTGGCTGCTGCTGATCTCGGTCTGGGCGCGTTCCGGGCGGGTCTGGGCGGCGATGGTCAGGCTGTTGGCGTCGGCCAGGGCCTTTTGCAGATCGCCTTGCTGCGTGGTGCGTTGCACCAGCAGTTGCTCCAGCTGCGACACGGGCTGGTTGGCGTAGCGTTGGGCAACGGGGATCGGCTTGGTGGCCTTGAGGCGCGCCAGCTCGCGCTGATTGTCGATGGTCTCGCGCGGCGCTTCGGCCAGCTGGCGCTTGAGGTCGGCGAGGCGCTGCTCGTAATCCTGCTGGTTGCCCAGGTAGGTCAGGGTCTGTTGCAGGATGCCCTGCAACGCCTTCATGTCGGCGTCGGGCAGCTTGCGGTCGGGCAGCTTGTCCAGGGTTTGCTGGATGGCGTCGGCGCTGGGCGGTTCGGCAGCGTTGACGGTGCCGACACAAAGGGTCAGGCCGAGCAGGGCAGAGGCAAAAAAAGTGCGCAGGGTTGGCATAGAGACCGGTCGTGCTAGGTGAAAAATCGGGGGGCGTCGTGGCCCCGCAGTTTAGAGGAAGAGTCCGGGACCCGGGCGACTTCCTTCGGGGAATTTGACGCCGACTTTTCCGATTCTGTTCCCGTCCATGGCCGCGACTGTCCACAGGGTGTTGTTCCACTCCACCTGGTCGCCCACCACCGGCGCGCCGCCGACCTTTTGCGTGATGAAGCGGCTGAGCGGCATGTCCGGGTCGATGCCGTCGAGCTTGAGCCCGTACAGCGCCGAGACCGCGCCCAGCTGGGCGTCGCCTTCGAGGACGAAGTCGCCGAAGAAGCGCAGGTCGAGGCCCCGTTGCGGCGCCTGGCTGAACAGCTTGCCGAGGGCCGGCAGGTTGTGCTCATGGCCGATTACGCAGAGCAGATCGCCGACTTCCAGCACCGTACTACCCGACGGATGGAGCAGTTGCTGGCCTCTGAACAGCGCGGCAATCCGCGTGCCCTCGGGCATTTTCAGCTCGCGCAGGGCTGCGCCGATGCACCATTTTTCCGCGCCCAGGCGGTAGACGAACAGCTCCCACTCGCTGGTGACGTGTACTTCCAGGGCGGCACGGGAGATAGGCGCGGGGTCTGGCGGAACGGTGACTTTGAGCAGCTTGGCCACCCACGGCAGGCTGGTGCCCTGCACCAGCAGCGACACCAGCACGATAAAGAACGCCAGGTTGAAATACAGCTGCGCATGGGGCAAGCCGGCCATCAGCGGGAACACCGCGAGGATGATGGGCACCGCGCCACGCAGGCCGACCCAGGCGATAAAGGCTTTTTCGCGACCGTGGAAGGCCTTGAACGGCAGCAGGCCGACCATCACTGACAGCGGCCGCGCAAACAGGATCATCCACAGCGCCAGGCCGAGGGCGGGCAGGGCGATCGGCAGCAGGTCGTGGGGGGTGACCAGCAGGCCCAGCACCAGGAACATGCCGATCTGCGCCAGCCAGGCCATGCCGTCGAGCATATGCAAAATGCCATGACGGCTGCGCACCGGCCGGTTGCCGATCACCAGGCCGCACAGGTACACCGCGAGGAAGCCGCTGCCGTGCAGGGCGTTGGTCAGGGCGAACACGAACAGGCCGCCGGCGATTACCAGGATCGGGTACAGGGCCGCCGCCAGGTTGATGCGGTTGACCATCTGCAGCATCAGCCAGCCGCCGCCCAGGCCGATGATGCCGCCGATGCCGAACTCGCGCACCAGGTGTGTCAGCAGGCTCCAGTGCAGGCCGGTCTGGCCGCTGGCGAGCATGTCGATCAGGGTGACGGTGAGAAACACCGCCATCGGGTCGTTGCTGCCGGATTCGATTTCCAGGCTGGCGGTGACCCGCTCGTTCAGGCCCTTGCCGCCCAGCAGCGAAAACACCGCGGCGGCGTCGGTGGAGCCGACAATCGCGCCGATCAGCAAGCCTTGAATGATATTGAGGTCGAACAGCCAGGCCGCCGCCATGCCGGTAAGGCCGGTGGTGATCAGCACTCCCACGGTGGCCAGCGACAATGCCGGCCACAGCGCCACGCGAAAGCTCGCCACCCGCGTGCGCAGGCCGCCGTCGAGGAGGATCACGGCGAGGGCGAGGTTGCCCACCAGGTAGGCGGTCGGGTAGTTATCGAAGATGATGCCGCCGCCGTCGACGCCGGCGACCATGCCCACGGCCAGGATGATCACCAGGATCGGGATGCCCAGGCGGGACGAAAGAGAACTCACCAGAATGCTCGCACTCACCAGCAACGCGCCGATCAAGAACAGGCTGTTGATGGTTGTCGCATTCAAAGGCAGTTACTCCGTGAGCAAAAAGGACAAGGCGCAAACTGACCATGCAGTCTGCGTGCCAGGGATTCTAACCTGTTGAATTGCTGCGCTGTCAAAAAGCTTTTTCTGATTTGCACAGATCAAATGTGGGAGGGTCTTTCTCTCGATAGCGGTGTGTCGGTATCAAATCTACCGACTAACTATTTCAGGAAACCCATATCCCTGTGGCGAGCAGGCTTGCCCTGCGTTGGGCTGCGAAGCGCCCCCAATCAAGCAAAACGCGGTGTACCTGATACGGCTCAGCGTCTGGTTTTGGGGCTGCTGCGCAGCCCAACGCAGGACAAGCCTGCTCGCCACAGGGAATCTGCGCTTGACTGAACGGCATTAGGGCAAGCCCGCTCGCCACCGTTCGAAGATTTTGAGGGTCCCACATTTTTGAACCGGTGCAGTCAGTCAGAGGCGGAAGCGGCCGACCATCCCGTTCAAATCCACCGCCAGGCGCGACAGCTCGCTGCTTGCCGCGCTGGTCTGGCTGGCGCCGGTCGCCGATTGCACCGACAGGTCACGGATATTCACCAGGTTGCGGTCCACTTCCCGCGCCACCTGCGCCTGTTCTTCGGCGGCGCTGGCGATCACCAGGTTGCGTTCGTTGATTTCCACAATCGCCGTGTTGATGGTATCGAGCGACAGCCCCGCGCCCTTGGCGATGCTCAAGGTCGATTCGGCGCGTTCGGTGCTGTTGCGCATCGAATCCACCGCGTGCTCGGTGCCGGCCTGAATGCTGCCGATCATGCGTTCGATTTCGCTGGTCGATTGCTGGGTGCGGTGGGCCAGCGCGCGCACCTCGTCGGCCACCACGGCAAAGCCACGCCCGGCTTCGCCGGCACGCGCCGCTTCAATCGCCGCGTTCAGCGCCAGCAGGTTGGTCTGGTCGGCCAGGCCACGGATCACGTCGAGCACCTTGCCGATATCGCGCGATTCATTGGCCAGCTCGCCGATCAAGGTGGCGGTGGCTTGCACATCACCGCTCATGCGCTCGATGGCGCTGACGGTTTCCTGCACCAGATCACGGCCGTCACCGGCGGAGGCCGTGGCGTTGCGCGACGCTTCGGAGGTGCTGACGGCATTGCGCGCGACTTCCTCCACGGCGCTGGTCATCTCGTTGACGGCGGTGGCGGCCTGTTCGATTTCGTTGTTCTGCCGGGTCAGGCCACGGGCGCTTTCGTCGGTCACGACGTTCAGCTCCTCGGCTGCCGACGCAAGCTGGGTGGCGGAGCCGGAAATGCGTTGCAGCGTGTCGCGCAGTTTTTCCTGCATTTTGGCCATGGCCGCCAGCAGGCGACCGGCTTCGTCGTTGCCGTCGACCTTGATTGGACGCGTGAGGTTGCCTTCGGCGATTTCTTCGGCGGCATCCAGGGCCTGGGAGATCGGCGAGGTGATGCTGCGGGTCAGTAGCCAGGCGAACAACACGGTCATCAGGGTGGTGATCGCCAGCAGGCCCACCACCAGATTGAAGGCCGAGCTATACTGGTCCGCAGCCTCCTGATTGGTGGCCAGGGCCATCTTGTTATTGAGGTCGAGCAAGCGCGCCAATACCGCGTTGACCTGCTCGGAGTTGCTCAGCAGCTCGGTGTTGAGCAGCACGCGCAGCTCATCGGTCTGGTTGGCCCGGGACAGGCTCTTCATGCGTTCTTCGATCTGGCGGTACTGGCCGAGCAAGCGCACGTATTCGTCGTAGGCGGCGCGTTCTTCCTGGCCTTCGATCAGCTTTTCGTAAATGCCCTGGGCCGAGCGGATCTGCTGGTTACGCAGTTCGAAGGCTTCCAGGGTTTTCTGCTGCACGTCCGGCTCGCGGTTGGTCAGCAGGCGGTACGACAGCACCCGCAGGCGCAGGGTCAATTGGGTGAAGTCATCCAGGGCGCGAATGCTGGGCACGCTGGCCAGGGTGATGTCTTCGGTGGCCGCGCGGATCTTGCTCATCTGGTTCAGGGCGAACACGCCGAGAAACAACATGAGTGCACCAATCAGCGCAAAGCCCAAAAAGGCGCGCGGCGCGATATTCATATTACGAAGAGACATGCTGGAGTCCTGGGGTGAAGCGCGATCCATGCGGCCATGAGACGGGGTGTGCATGCGCTATCGGCGCAGTGGCCGAAGTCTGAAGCGGGCGTGCGCTTTTGTCGCAGTTGGTCAGGGCGCTGACCGATTCAGGAACCAGATGGGGTAATTGCAGTCACTAAGGCTCGAAAGCGCGGCCCGGCCCCGGAATATCGGGCTGCGCGCCGGGGGATAACCCTGGCATCCGAGGTGAATTTTCTTTATCGTCACCGCCCTCTTAAAAAGCTCGAGAAATCAAAATGTTAGAAGCATCCCTCAGCCAACTGGAACAACTGGTCAGCGACCTGGTACAGCACAATCAAGAGCTGCTGAGCAACAACGAATCCCTCAAGGCCGAACTGGCCAGCGCCAGGGATGAAAACGACAGCCTGCAACTGAGCCTGATGGAGCAGGAAGAAAAGCACGGCGCTACCGCCGCGCGCATCCAGGCACTCGTTGAGCGTGTAAGCGCAGGGCCTGTCAGCGCATGAACGATGGGATAAAGGTCGTTTCGATTCTCGGTGAGGATTACTCGATCAAGGCGCCGGCCGGGGAAGACCAGACCCTGTTGCACGCCGTGACGATGCTCAAGGCATCCCTGGCCACCACCAAGAAAAAGTACCCGACCCTGATCGGTGACAAGTTATTGGTACTGGCCGCGCTCAATCTGTGCGCCGAGCAGATCGAGATGCAGCAGCGTCACCAGCAGGAACTCGACCGTTACCAAGAGCAAGTCAGCGCCACGGTCGAGGTGATTTCCAAGGCGATCCAGTCCTAGAACCACTCATCCTGCATCCCCAGGCACGTGTCATCGCGCGCCTCCAGAATGTCCAGTTCGTGATGGCAACCCGGTACTTCCCAGGTCAGGAAATACCGGGCGGCCTGAAGCTTGCCTTTATAGAAGGCTGCGTCCGCGGCATTGCCTTTGGCCAGCCCTTCCTCGGCGCGAATCGCCTGTTCCAGCCAGCGCCAGCCGATCACCGTGTGCCCGAACACTTTCAGGTACAGCGCCGAGTTCGCCAGGCTGCTGTTGACCTTGCCCTGGCCGAGGTCGGTGAGCAGTCCAAGCGTTACGCCTTGCAGACGGGTGACCAACTGTTCCAGCGGTTCACGCAGCGCGGTCAGTGACGAATGTTCCTGGGCCCGTGCGCCCGTCTCGGCGATCAATCGAATCAGCTGCTTGAGGCCTGCGCCGCCATTCTGCGCGAGCTTGCGCCCCAGCAAGTCCAGCGACTGAATACCGTGGGTGCCCTCGTGGATCGGGTTCAGGCGGTTGTCGCGGTAGTACTGCTCCACCGGGTATTCGCGGGTATAACCGTGGCCGCCGAGGATCTGGATCGCCAGTTCGTTGGCCTTGAGGCAAAACTCCGACGGCCAGGATTTGACGATGGGGGTGAGCAGGTCCAGCAGCTCATGGGCCTGTTTGCGCTCGGTGTCGGTGGCCAGCGTGGTGGTGTCATCGAACAGCCGCGCAGCATACAGGCCCAGGTCGAAGGCGCCTTCGACGTAGGCTTTCTGGGTGAGCAGCATGCGCTTGATATCGGCGTGCTGGATGATCGACACCGGCGCGGTGCCCGGGTCTTTGCTGTCCGGCAGACGACCTTGCGGGCGCTCGCGCGCGTAGTCCAGGGAATACAGATAACCGGCGTAACCGAGCATCACGGCGCCCATGCCCACGCCGATCCGCGCTTCGTTCATCATCTGAAACATACAGCTCAGGCCCTGGTGCGGTTTGCCCACCAGATAACCGACGCAGTTCCCGTTATCGCCGAAGTTGAGCGCGGTTGATGTAGTGCCGCGCCAGCCCATCTTGTGAAACAGCCCGGCCAGCAGCACATCGTTGCGCTCGCCCAGGCTGCCGTCGTCGTTGACCAGGAATTTGGGCACGATAAACAGCGAAATGCCCTTCACCCCGGCCGGCGCATCCGGCAGCTTGGCCAGCACCATGTGCACGATGTTTTCCGACAGCGGGTGGTCGCCGCCGGAGATGAAGATCTTGTTGCCCTTGAGGCGGTAGCTGCCGTCAGCCGCAGGCTCGGCGCGCGTACGAAGATCCGACAGGGACGAACCGGCGTGGGGTTCGGTGAGGGCCATGGTGCCGAAGAAACGCCCGTCGATCATCGGCTGCAGGAAGCGCTGCTTCTGCTCCTCAGTGCCGAAACTCTCGATCAGGTTGGCGGCGCCCATGGTCAGGAACGGGTAGGAGGTGGACGCAGCGTTGGCCGACTGGAAATGCGCGAAACAGGCTTGCGACAGCAGGGTGGGCAGTTGCATGCCGCCCGCTTCGAAACTGCGTGCTGCGTTGAGAAAGCCGGCTTCGAGGAACGCATCCACCGCCGGTTTCACTTCCGGAATCAGGATGGCCTTGCCGTCTTCGTAGCGCGGTTCGTTTTCGTCGTTTTTGCGGTTGTGCGGCGCGAAGTACTTTTCGGCGATGGAGCGCGCGGTGCTGATGGCCGCGTCGAAGGTTTCGCGGTTGTGCTCGGCAAACCGCTCGCGCTGGGTCAGGCCCTCGGCATCGAGGACTTCATACAGCTCGAAAGCCAGATTGCGGGAACTGAGCAGCGTCTCGGACATGGCGGCTTACCTGTGTGGGAATAGGCCGAGTCTAAGTGCGTAAATAGAGGCTGGATAGCAAGATTGATTTGGGTGATAGAGGGGCAGAACGCCACAGGGTAGTTGAGATCACTCCAGCTCTCGTCAATTATCGAAACAACTTCTGATTTTTAAGGATTAACATTTCACGTTCAGGTCTTGAGCGTCAATGAGCTTTCGAGGCGAGCGAATTTTGTGGCGAGCAGGCTTATACCGTATTGGCTGTGTAACCCGCACTTGAATTGGCTCGCCAACAAACCGGCATTTTCCTGCGGTGATAGTTCCCTGCCCCCTGCAACTGTAGGGTGTCAGCGGTGCATGCAGAACTTTATTCTTTGCTATCGTGCGACGGTAAATACTAACGATCTTTGCACGCTAAATCAGACGATAGTGGCAGATAACTCAAGCCATTGCGTGCGGTCGGTCTCACTCAGGCCGAGCCAGCATGAGGCTTCTAATTTTTATGGGGTAAGCGAATGCGTAAATTGACATCTGATGAAATTGAAAAAGTCACAGGAGCGGTTGGGCCGTGGGGGGGCGCTGCAGGAGCTGTAGCGGGAGGGCTGGCATATGTAGGAAGCCAGGCTGGTGCCGGCCAGTCTGCGAATTTGAGTGGTGCTATTGCGGCAATGACAACGGGTGCAGTCGCAGGTTTTTATACGCCGACCACGACAGCCCAGTCTTTAGGCGTTGCTATGAGCAGCCTTTACGCAGGGCTAGCTGGAGGGTATGTCACTAGATTTACTGGTCCAAACAGCGCCGCCTGATATTGGCAGGTGAGTGACCCTTCGCGGTCATGGCGCGAGCTGAAACTTTTATTAATTACCTGATGTTTCGTATTGGCTTGAGAGGCTTTATGGATGGTTTTTCATTTGAAGAGTTCTTTAATGTTTTTTGTTGGGGCCTAGTTGTAGTGGGAGCCGCACGGTTGCTGATTATAGGCTTTGAGAAAATCAAGCGGCACACAATTCCTCAGGCAATAAGGGCAGTCATTCTAATTCCCGTTGCACTGTCCATAGCATTTTATTGTGCAGCTAATTTTCCTTTGCCAATTTAGATTTAAATATGAAGCGAGACCCAATGTGGGAGGGGGCTTGCTCCCGATGGCGGCGTGTCAGTCTCATAAGGGTGACTGACACGCTGCCATCGGGAGCAAGCCCCCTCCCACATTTTTAGCGCCTTTCGTCAGTTAGCCGATGGTCATCAGGCTGGCGTTACCGCCTGCCGCGGCGGTGTTCACGCTCAACGCGCGCTCGATGACCAGGCGTTCCAGGGCAATCGACGTTTCGCCCTGTGACAAACCATGCACTCCGACAATCGCCCCGCCACGCTGCGCCACTTGCTGGCACACCGCGCGCAGTTGGTCGGAGTCGCCATGGTGCAGGACCGCGTCGAACACCACCTCGTCTTTGGTCCAGTCGGCCACGCGCTTGATCTTTGCCTGAATCTCCTTCGGCAGGCGTGGGAACAAGGCCTTGGTCAGGTCGGTTTCCGGCCATACCGCCGAGCCGCCTACCGCCAATACCGCCGCCAGTTGGGTCAACAGGTCGCCCTCTATTTGCGCCAGGCACAGCACGTGCTCGCGGGGCAGGATGGCGTAGCTGTTGCGTTCGCCGGTCGGGCCAGCCAGTTGGCGGGTGATACCGCTTTGCGATTGCGCGGCGAACTGGGTGCACAGAGCGCTCAGTTCGCTGAAGGTGTGGCTGTCGGCCCAGCTTTTCAGGGCGTTCAGTGGCTGGCTCATGGCATCGCGCAGACGCACGTCCGGGGCGGCCAGGTTGTCGCCGCGCACGAAGGATTGCTCGATGGCATCCGTAGGACGGGTCGACAGCAGGCGGTACAGGTACAGCGGTCCACCGGCTTTCGGACCAGTGCCCGACAAGCCTTCGCCGCCGAACGGCTGCACGCCGACCACGGCACCCACAATGTTGCGGTTGACGTAGACGTTACCGGCATTGACGTTGTCGATCACCTTGGCGATGGTCTCGTCGATGCGGGTGTGCACGCCCAGGGTCAGGCCATAGCCGGACGCATTGATCTGGCCGATGAGCTGGTCGATCTCTTTGCGTTTGTAGCGCACCACGTGCAGCACCGGGCCGAAGATCTCCCGTTGCAGTTCGTCGAAGCTTTCCAGCTCGATCAGGGTGGGCATCACGAAGGTGCCGCGCTTGATCTCTTCGCCGTCGGCAATCGCCACCTGATACACGTTGCGGCCTTTGTCACGCATGGCCTGGATGTGTTCCTCGATGCCGGCCTTGGCTTCGGCGTCGATCACCGGGCCGATGTCCACCGACAGGCGTTCCGGGTTGCCCAGGCGGCATTCAGCCATGGCGCCCTTGAGCATTTCGATGACACGGTCTGCCGAATCTTCCTGCAGGCACAGCACACGCAGGGCCGAGCAACGCTGGCCGGCGCTGTCGAAGGCCGAGGACACCACGTCGATCACCACTTGTTCGGTGAGCGCCGAAGAGTCAACGATCATCGCGTTCTGGCCGCCGGTTTCGGCGATCAGCGGGATCGGGCGGCCCTGGGCATCGAGGCGACCGGCGACATTGCGTTGCAGCAAGCGTGCGACCTCGGTGGAACCGGTGAACATCACCCCTTTGACGCGCTCATCGCCCACCAGACGGGCACCCACGCTTTCGCCCTGGCCCGGCAGCAGTTGCAGCACGCCTTCAGGTATGCCGGCTTCGAGCAGGATGCGCACGGCTTGGGCGGCGACCAGCGGCGTCTGCTCGGCTGGCTTGGCCAATACCGGGTTGCCGGCGGCCAGTGCGGCAGCGACTTGACCGCTGAAGATCGCCAGCGGGAAGTTCCACGGGCTGATGCACACCACCGGGCCAAGGGGGCGATGGGCGTCGTTGGTGAAATCGTTGCGCGCCTGCACCGCGTAATAACGCAGGAAGTCCACGGCTTCGCGCACTTCGGCGATGGCATTGGCGAAGGTCTTGCCGGCTTCGCGGGCCAGCAGCCCCATCAGCGGCTGGATTTCGCCTTCCATCAGGTCGGCGGCGCGTTCCAGGATCGCAGCACGTTCGGCGGGCGGGGTAGCCTGCCAGATCGGGCCGGCGCTGATGGCGCACTGGATTGCATTGTCGACGTCTTCGACGGTGGCTTCCTGCACATGGCCGACGATGTCACGCAGGTCGGACGGGTTGAGCACCGGCGCCGCCGCCTGATCGCTGGAGGCGCAACCGAGCATCGGCGCGGCTTTCCAGTCGTTGTGGGCCGTGGCGAGCAGGGCGCAGGACAGCGACGCCAGCCGGTGTTCGTTGGCCAGGTCGATACCGGCCGAGTTGGCGCGATCGCTGCCGTACAGGTCGCGCGGCAACGGGATACGCGGGTGCGGCAGGCCGAAGCCGCCTTCCAGCGTGGCCATTTGCTCGATGCTGGCCACCGGGTCGGCCACCAGCTCCTGAATGGAGATGGACTGGTCGGCAATGCGGTTGACGAACGAGGTGTTGGCGCCGTTTTCCAGCAGGCGGCGCACCAGGTAGGCCAGCAACGTTTCGTGGGTGCCGACCGGGGCGTACACGCGGCACGGACGGTTCAGCTTGCCCTCGGAAACCTTGCCCACCACTTGCTCGTACAAAGGCTCGCCCATGCCGTGCAGGCACTGGAACTCGTACTGGCCGGGGTAATAGTTCTGACCGGCGATATGGTAGATGGCCGACAGGGTGTGGGCGTTGTGCGTGGCGAACTGCGGGTAGATGGCTTCCGGTACCGACAGCAGTTTGCGGGCGCAGGCAATGTAGGACACGTCGGTGTACACCTTGCGGGTATACACCGGGTAGCCTTCGAGGCCTTCGACCTGGGCGCGCTTGATCTCGCTGTCCCAGTACGCACCTTTGACCAGGCGGATCATCAGGCGATGGCGGCTGCGGCGCGCCAGGTCGATGACGTAGTCGATCACGTACGGGCAACGCTTCTGATAGGCCTGGATCACAAAGCCGATGCCGTTCCAGCCGGTCAGTTGCGGCTCGAAGCACAGGCGTTCGAGCAGGTCCAGGGACAGCTCCAGACGGTCGGCTTCTTCGGCGTCGATGTTCAGGCCGATGTCGTACTGCTTGGCCAGCAGCGTCAGCGAGAGCAGGCGCGGGTACAACTCGTCCATCACGCGCTCGTACTGCGCACGGCTGTAGCGCGGGTGCAGGGCGGAGAGCTTGATGGAGATGCCCGGGCCTTCATAAATCCCACGGCCGTGGGACGCTTTGCCGATGGAGTGAATGGCTTGCTCGTACGACGCGAGGTACTTCTGCGCATCGTGTTCGGTGAGTGCGGCTTCACCGAGCATGTCGTAGGAATAGCGGAAGCCCTTGGCTTCGAACTTGCTGGCATTGGCCAGGGCTTCGGCGATGGTTTCGCCGGTGACGAACTGTTCGCCCATCAGGCGCATGGCCATGTCGACGCCCTTGCGGATCATCGGCTCGCCGCTCTTGCCGATGATGCGGCTCAGGGACGAGGTCAAACCCGCTTCGTTATGGGTGGCGACCAGCTTACCGGTCAGCAGCAGGCCCCAGGTGGCAGCATTGACGAACAGCGACGGGCTGTTGCCCAGGTGCGGGTGCCAGTTTCCGGTGCTGATCTTGTCGCGGATCAGCGCGTCGCGGGTGCCCTTGTCCGGGATGCGCAACAACGCTTCGGCCAGGCACATCAGCGCCACGCCTTCCTGAGACGACAGGGAAAACTCCTGCAGCAGTCCCTGAACAATCCCGGCACGACCGCCGGCGCTTTTCTGATTGCGCAGCTTCTCGGCAATCGAAGCGGCCAGCTTATTGGTGGCCTCGGCCATCGACGCCGGCAGGCGTGCCTGTTCGATCAGCATCGGCACCACTTCCGGCTCCGGGCGGCGGTAAGCAGCGGTGATCGAGGCGCGCAGCACGGACTGTGGCAGGATGCTTTCGGCGAACTCGAGGAAGCACTGGTGCGCGTGGTCGGCCTGGACCTCGCCCGCTTCATCGGCGTCCTTACTGCTCAAACCGTTGAGTTCGGTCAGGGTTGCACCACCCTCCAGTTTCTCCAGGTAATTGAAAATCGCCTGCTTGATCAGCCAGTGCGGGGTCCGATCAATGGAGGTCGCGGCAGCCTTGAGGCGTTCGCGGGTCGGGTCGTCGAGTTTGACCCCAAGGGTGGTCGTAGCCATTTTCTTATCCTCATGGGTGCCACTAACCGAGTGGCATCTGCTGGCGGCAAGATTAGCGTTAGCGCAGGCGAAGGTGCAACCGGGTGCAACCCTTTTTATGCATGAAACATTCGACGGTTCATCTGAAAGGGTCGCCGGTGTTTCTTGCTGGTGCATTTTGCTTCTGAGGTACGCATTGCTTGCTCCGAAAAGGAGCAAAAAAACCGGCTTTGCAGCTGAAACACATCGAGGTGCAACTTATTCTCAAGAAACTGGTTGCACCTTATTTACTTTGTTGAATAGCATTCGCGGCCAAGGTGCAACCACCTTCGAGGTTCGGTTCATCGGCTGGCGGCTTTCCTGGGGAAACGCCAGTCATAAATGCGCGGCACGCAGGTTCGTCTATCCGCTACACAGTGGGTAGCGTGCGAAACCGTCGCTACATAAAAACAATGCCAGGGCGTCACTCTTATGAGCGTTAGCAATCCTACCCTGATCACGTTCGTGATCTACATCGCAGCAATGGTGCTGATCGGCCTGATGGCCTATCGCTCCACCAACAACCTTTCCGATTACATCCTTGGCGGCCGCAGCCTCGGTAGCGTGGTAACCGCCTTGTCGGCCGGTGCTTCCGATATGAGCGGCTGGTTGTTGATGGGCCTGCCGGGCGCGATCTACATGTCCGGCCTGTCGGAAAGCTGGATCGCCATCGGCCTGATCGTCGGTGCCTACCTCAACTGGCTGTTCGTGGCCGGTCGCCTGCGGGTTCAGACCGAGCACAACGGCGATGCCCTGACCCTGCCGGACTACTTCTCCAGCCGCTTCGAAGACAACAGCGGCCTGCTGCGCATCATCTCTGCGGTGGTGATCCTGGTGTTCTTCACCATTTACTGCGCCTCCGGCATCGTGGCCGGTGCCCGCCTGTTCGAAAGCACCTTCGGCATGTCCTACGAGACGGCGTTGTGGGCCGGTGCGGCGGCGACGATTGCCTACACCTTTATCGGTGGTTTCCTGGCGGTGAGCTGGACCGATACCGTGCAGGCCACTCTGATGATCTTCGCGTTGATCCTCACACCGATCATCGTGCTGCTGGCCACCGGCGGTGTCGACACTACATTCCTGGCGATTGAAGCCCAGGACCCGACCAACTTCGACATGCTCAAAAACACCACCTTCATCGGCATCATCTCGCTGATGGGCTGGGGCCTGGGTTACTTCGGCCAACCGCATATCCTGGCGCGCTTCATGGCGGCGGATTCGGTGAAGTCGATCGCCAACGCACGTCGCATCTCCATGACCTGGATGATCCTGTGCCTGGGCGGCACTGTGGCGGTGGGCTTCTTCGGCATTGCCTATTTCTCGGCGCATCCGGAAGTGGCCGCTCCCGTGACCGAAAACCCTGAGCGTGTGTTCATCGAGCTGGCCAAGCTGCTGTTCAACCCGTGGATCGCCGGTGTCCTGCTGTCGGCCATCCTAGCCGCGGTGATGAGCACCCTGAGCTGCCAGCTGCTGGTGTGTTCCAGCGCCCTGACCGAAGACTTCTACAAAGCGTTCCTGCGCAAGGGCGCTTCCCAGCTTGAGCTGGTGTGGGTCGGCCGGATCATGGTGCTGGTGGTGGCGTTGATCGCCATCGCCATGGCCGCCAACCCGGAAAACCGTGTACTCGGGCTGGTGAGCTACGCCTGGGCCGGTTTCGGTGCTGCGTTCGGCCCGGTGGTGCTGATCTCGGTGATCTGGAAAGGCATGACCCGCAACGGCGCACTGGCCGGTATCCTGGTGGGCGCGATCACCGTGATCGTGTGGAAGCACTTCGAGTTGCTGGGGCTGTACGAAATCATCCCAGGCTTTATTTTCGCCAGCCTGGCGATCTACTTCGTGAGCAAGATGGGCGCGCCGACCGCTGCGATGGTCGAGCGTTTTGATGCTGCGGAAAAAGACTACAATCTCAACAAGTAATTCGCCGGGCGTTAAGCGTCCGTTGAGTTAGCACAAAGGCCCGCATCCTCTGGATGGCGGGCTTTTTTATGTGCGGTTTACCTGGGGTTGGCGAAAATTCATACGTGCCCACGTAGGCTTTTACTGATTTGCCTGGCACGTGTTCGGTGGGGCAGGGCAGTGGTGCAGAATCGCTCGCCTACTCCCTCGCAGAGAAACACCGGATGTTCGCTCTCGCCAATCAAAGTGCATTTACCCTGACCCTCGACGGAGAGCCCAGTGAACTCAAGGTTCAGGGGTTTTCGGGAGATGAATTTATCAGCCTGCCTTTTCGCTTCGACCTCGAACTGGTCTGCGAACAACCTGATCTGGACATTGAAAGCCTGCTGCACCGGCAGGCCTTCCTGGCGTTTGACCCCCAGGGCCGAGGCGTTCACGGCCAGGTATATCGAGTGGCACAAGGTGATTCGGGCAGGCGTATGACCCGCTATCAGATAACCCTGGTGCCGCAGTTGGCTTATCTGGAGCACAGCACCCACCAGCGTATGTTCCACAAAAAAACCGTGCCGCAGATCATTGCGCTGGTGCTGGAGGCCCAGGCCATCCAGGCTGATAACTTCGTATTCCAGCTGAGCGGGAAGTATCCCGAGCGTGAGTACTGTGTTCAGTTCGATGAAACCGACCTGCAGTTCATCCAGCGCTTGTGCGTCGAGTCGGGTATCCACTATCACTTTCAGCACAGCCCCGAGCGCCATTTGTTGGTGTTTGGCGATGATCAAAGCGTGTTCGCCCAGCCGGATCAAACCACCCCGTACTCGCCGGGTTCCGGAATGGTGGCCGACACGCCTGCAATCAAGCGCTTCATCCTGCAGATGGAGACGCGCACCACGGGTGTGAACCTGCGGGACTACGATTTCCGGAAGCCGAGCCTGGTACTGGAAAGCGCAGCTTCGGGAGAGCAGCGCCCCGACCTGAACGAGCAGGCCTATCCTGGGCATTTTATGGATCGCGATCACGGCAACTATCTGGCGCGACGCCTGTTGGAGCGTCATCGCAGTGATTATCGCCAGGCCAGGGGGTTGAGCGACCAGCCGGCCTTGGTCTGCGGGCAGTTCCTGAAGATGGCCGGGCATCCGCGTGAGGAATGGAATGATCTGTGGCTGATCACCCAGTTGCACCATGAAGGGCATCAGCCGCAAGTGCTGGAGGAGGCTGCGCCTGATGACTATGGCGACGAATCCTCTCAGGGTTACCGTAACGACTTCGTTGTAACACCGTGGGAGGTGATGTTTCGAACACCGCTGATTATGCCGCGGCCGCACATATCCGGCTTCCAGAATGCAGTGGTCACCGGGCCCGTCGACAGCGAGATTCATTGCGATGAATACGGCCGGGTCAAGGTGCAGATGGCCTGGGATCGCGATGGCCAGCATAACGAGCATTCCAGTTGCTGGCTGAGGGTTGCCAGCGGCTGGGCCCATGATCGTTATGGGGCGGTGCTGATTCCTCGGGTTGGCATGGAAGTGCTGGTGGGCTTCGTCAATGGCGATAGTGATATGCCGGTCGTCATGGGCTGCCTGCCCAATGCCGCCACACCCGTGCCCCTCGACCTGCCGGCCGACAAGACCCGCAGCATTTTCCGCAGCCAGAGCAGCCCCGGGGGCGGTGGTTACAACGAACTGCGCATCGAGGACCGCAAGGGCGCCGAGGAAATCTACCTGCGTGCCCAGCGTGACTGGACCCAGCATGTGCTCAATGACCAGCAGGTGCAGGTCGACAATCATCGGCGGGTGAAGGTGGGCGGCGAGTCGCACCACGAGTTGCAGGGCGAAGAACAACGCATCACCCACGGCAACCGGCTCACCGAACTCAAGCAGGATGATCACCTGGTGGTCGGCGGTTCGCAGCAGATGCAGGCTGGGGTCACCATCCGCATTGGCGCAGGGCAAAGCGTGGTCATCGATGCCGGTGCCACGGTCACGATTCAGGCCGCAGGTCAGTCGATCACGCTGTCTGCCGCCGGGATTTTCAGCAGTGTGCCGATTCAGATCGGTGGTGGACCTGCGCCAGGTGCGGCACCGTTACTGCCTGGCTTAAAGGAAAAACTGCAGGCCGTCATGCTGTTACCGCTAAGCCCCGTGCAAGTGGCGAGCCTGAAGCGCAGCGCGCCGTTTTGTGAAGAGTGCGAGCGCTGCAAAAACGGGCAGTGTGACATCGCCGAACATGCCAACGTCGACAGGAAACTCCCCTGATGCCTATCCCTTTGACGCCCAGTGCCTGGCTGGCGCAGTGGCCTTTGCAGGCTGGTGAAACCCTCTATGCGGTGCTGGGCAATGCCAGCGAGGCCAGGCCGCTTGCCGTCTGGCAAGCCAGGGCTGCCGGGCCTGCGCCTCATGCGGTATGGGCAGGGACGGCCTACGCGCAGTGGGGTGAGGTCATGCCTTACGTGGCTATTGTCGAGCCGGGCAGCGCCTTTCTCGATTGGATCGCCGCCAGCGAATCGACGGATTGGGGATGGCTGGCGGTGTCGTGCAGCCCGCTGGACGCCGTGATCGCCCATTTGCAGGGCCTGACCAAGGTGCTGCTGCCCGAGGGGCAGGCTGTGTTTCTGCGCTACTGGGACGGCGCCCGGTTTCTGCCGCTGCTGCAACACCTGGGCGATGGCGCCGCGAAGGTATTGCCGGTGTTTAAGAGTTACCTGATCAATGGCTGCCCGCTTACGGTGATGACGGGTGCGGTGACCGCCGCCAAAACCAGTCCCTGGTGGCAGCTACCGCCGGCGCTGCTTGAGCATCTGGCCGCGCAGTCACCCCAGACCCTGATCGACAACCTGCTGCAATGGCTGGAAGAACAGCGCCCGGACCTGTACGGCGCATTTACCCCGACGACCCTGCAACACAAGCTGTCGTACTTCGTGCGCGGGCCGCAGTTGGACGTTGCGGCACTGATCGACTACCTCAGTACGGAACTGACGCCCTGAGCACCGCCCGGCACACGGCCCTGCACCTTTGCCCGCGCAGAAGGTAAACTTCGCCCCCTGCGCAGGAGCAACCATGAATTATCGTCACGCCTTTCACGCCGGCAACCACGCCGATGTCTTCAAACACCTGACTCTGACCCGCCTCATCGCCCTGATGTCGCGCAAGGAGCAGCCGTTCGCCTACCTCGACACCCATGCCGGCATCGGCCTGTACGACCTGCAAGGTGATCAGGCCAACCGCACGGGTGAGTACCTCGAAGGCATCGCCCGCTTGTGGGGCGCCAGCGACCTGCCACCACTGACCGCCGACTACATGCGCGTGCTGCATGAGATGAACCCCGATGGCCAGTTGCGTTACTACCCGGGCTCGCCCGAGCTGGCCCGCCGCCTCACGCGAGCGCAGGACCGCGTACTGCTCAACGAAAAACACCCGGAAGACGGGGTGTTGCTCAAGGACAACATGAAGGGCGATCGCCGGGTCAAAGTGCACCTGGGCGAAGGCTGGCATGTGCCGCGTGCCCTGCTGCCGGTACCGGAAAAACGTGCGTTGATGCTGATCGATCCGCCGTTTGAACAGCTCGATGAAATGCAGCGTTGCGCCGCATCCCTCAAGGAAGCAATCGGTCGCATGCGCCAGACGGTCGCGGCGATCTGGTACCCGGTGAAGGATCAGCGCATGTTGCGCCGCTTCTATCAGGACCTGGCCGGCACCGGCGCGCCGAAGTTGCTGCGCGTGGAATTGCTGGTGCATCCGCTGGACACGCCCAACACCCTGACCGGCTCGGGCCTGGCGATTGCCAACCCGCCGTGGGGTTTGGAAGAGGAGTTGCGTGAGCTGCTGCCGTGGCTGTCCAAAAAGCTCGGCCAGACCCAGGGTGGCTGGCAGATGGATTGGCTCATCGCTGAATAATTGGCGCTCAAGCCAGGCACCAAACCAAATGTGCGGCTCTGCCCAGTCTTCGACTTAGCGCTGTCGCGCAGCAAACTGGAGGCTCTGTGGCAAGCGGGCTTGCCCTAATGCCAGTCAGTTAAGCGCAGCTCCCCTGTGGGAGCTGCGGTGCGACGATTCGACTTGCCCGCGAAAGCGGTGGGTCAGTCAACGTCAATGTTTGCTGGGCCGACGCCATCGGGAGCAAGCCCCCTCCCACATTTTGTACAGCGTTCGGTAGACCATTTCGGTCGGCTCTCAGGCCGCCACGCTTTTGCTTTTGCTTTTGATCTGGAGCGCCCCGTCAAACACGCTGGCCGAACGCAGGTTTTGGAGCGTGGGTAACCCGGCAGGACGCCGGGTTAGCCGCGCTGGGCCAAGGATGGCCCATCGCGGCGGCCCACGCTCCAAAGCCTGCGTGAGGGCACACCGAGCCCAGGCGAGGTGCCGAGTGTTGGGGCAAGAGCGTTTTGCTTACTTTTGCGCTTTTCAAAAGTGAGCCGCCGTAAGGGCGGAACCCTAAGTCGTCGTTACCGCAGAAACGGATAGGTACACCGAAAAGTCGCACCGCTCGTTGCTTCGAGCATCACGTTGGCTTAACTGAACGGCAAGCGGGCTTGCCCCGCGTTGGCGCGCGCAGCGCCCCCGGTCAAGGGAAATGCGGTGTACCTGACACTGCCCGGAGCAAGGTTTTGGGGCTGCTGCGCAGCCCAACGCAGGACAAGCCTGCTCGCCACAGGACTGTGGCTTCCTGAAATTTCAGTTTTTAAATCGAAAAGTTATTTTGTGTTTGATAAGCGCGGGCTTGCTCGCGAAAGCAGGGTGTCAGTTAACGGATAGGTCGACTGATACACCGCATTCGTGGTCAAGCCCGCTCCTACATTTGAGTTGCGCACGTCTTAGATCGGGCAAGTCACGCCAGTGCCGCCGATGCCGCAATAGCCCTGCGGATTCTTCGCCAGATACTGCTGGTGATACGTCTCGGCGAAATACACCGTCGGCGCCTCTGCAATTTCCGTGGTGATCTCGCCCAGCCCGGCCTTGGTCAGTTCCTGCTGATACGCCTGCGCACTGGCGTGCGCCGCCGCCAGTTGTTCCGGTGTGGTGGCGTAGATGACCGAGCGATACTGGGTGCCGATGTCGTTGCCCTGGCGCATGCCCTGGGTCGGGTTGTGCAATTCCCAGAACATCTTCAGCAAATCTTCGTAGGTCACTTTGGCCTGGTCATACACCACCAGCACCACTTCGCTGTGGCCGGTGAGGCCCGAGCACACTTCTTCGTAGGTCGGGTTGGGCGTGTAGCCGCCGGCGTAACCCACCACGGTGCTGACCACGCCGTCGCGTTCCCAGAACTTGCGCTCTGCGCCCCAGAAACAACCGAGGCCGAAGATCGCAAAACCAACGTCGTCGACGAACGGGCCCAGCAGCGGGTTGCCGTTGACGAAGTGCGTTTCCGGCAGGGTCATTGGCGTTTCACGGCCAGGCAATGCTTGTTCTTGAGTCGGCAGCACGTTTTTGTTCACCAGAATTTCCGAGCGCAAGACCATGATCAGTCCTCTCAGTCAGATTGAGTTGGGTAAGAATCGGACCGCCAGTGTGCCCGAGTGTTACAGCGCTGTCAGGCGATTGGCCCGCGTGGGTAGCGCTTGAGCTTTTCGAGCAGCTCGGAGCCCGGGATCGGCCGGTCGAACAGGTAGCCCTGCCCCACATCGCAACGATGCCGGCGCAGGAACGCCAACTGCTCGGCGGTCTCGATGCCTTCGGCCACCACCTTGAGTTTCAGGTTGTGGGCCATGGCGATCACCGCCGAGGTGATTTCCATGTCGTCCTGGTTGTCCGGGATTTCATGGATAAAGCTGCGGTCGATCTTGATGATGTCGATGGGGAATTTTTTCAGGTAGCTCAGCGACGAATAACCGGTGCCGAAGTCGTCCATGGCCAGGGTCAGGCCGAAGCTTTTCAACTGGTCCAGTTGCTGGCGCGTGTCTTCGGTGGCCTCCAGCAGCAGGCCTTCGGTGAGTTCCAGCTCCAGCAGATTGGCCGGCAGTTCTTCTTCCTTGAGGATGCTGGCGATGGAGGCCACCAGGTCCGGGTCGGAGAACTGCTTGGGCGACAGGTTGATCGCCACCTGCAGGTTGCCCATGCCGGCGGCGCTCAGTCGCTTGCTCATGCGGCAGGCCTGGCGCGCGATCCATTTGCCGATAGGGATGATCAAGCCGGTTTCTTCGGCCACGCTGATGAACTGGTCGGGGCGGATCATGCCCTTTTCCGGGTGGTTCCAGCGCAGCAGCGCTTCCATGCCCAGCAGGCGGCCGCTGCGCAGGCACAGCTTGGGCTGATAGAACACGTCCAGCTCGTTTTGCGTCAGCGCGCGGCGCAGGTTGTTTTCCACGAACAGCTTGTAGCTGGCCTCGGCATTCAACGCCTCGGTGAACACCTGTACCTGATGTTTACCGTTGGCCTTGGCCTTGTGCAAGGCCAGGCCTGCGTTGCGCATCAGCGTCTGCGGGTCGCGGCCATGCAACGGCGCGCAGGCCAGGCCCACGGAGCCGGTGACGCTGATCAACTGGTTGTCGACGAACATCGGCTTGTCGAGCGTGGCCAGCAGTTGGCTGGCGACCTGCTGGCCGCTCTCGAGGTCGGTGTCGTCGAGCAGCACCGCAAATTCGTTACTGGCAAAGCGCGCCAGGCTGCCGCTGCTGCTCAGGCTGTTGCGCAGGCGCCGGGCGAGGCTGATCAGCAGCTTGTCGCCGGTCTGGTGGCCGAGGCTGTCGTTGATGCGCTTGAAGTTGTCGATGTCCACCAGCAGCAGGCTGATCGGGCTGTCGCTGTCGCGGGCAAAGCGCTCATCGAGGTTGCGGATGAACGCCGGACGGTTGCCCAGGTTGGTCAGGTTGTCGGTGTACGCCAGGCGCTCGATACGCTGCTGGGCCAGCTTGGTCTGGGTGATGTCTTCGTAGATGCCGATGTAATGGGTCAGCTCACGGTTGTCGCCGTACACCTTGGAAATCGACAGCTGGCCCCAGTAGGGTTCCAGGTTCTTGCGCCGGCTCTTGAACTCGCCCTGCCAGCTGTTGCTCTTGGCCAGGGCCGAGGGCGCGTCGAACAGCAGCTCACTGAGGTTTTCCAGGGCCGGCAACTGCGCCAGGCGGTGGCCGTGGACCTCTTCGGTGCTGTACTGGGTGATCGCGGTAAAACTGGGGTTGACGTACTCCACCACGCCGTCGCAATTGACCAGCAGGAAGGCATTCGCGCTTTGCTCCACCGCACGCTGGAACAGGTGCAGCGCGCTGGTGGCGGTGCGCCGGTTGTGGTTGTTGATGACCTGGGCGAACTGGTCCGCCAGCTCGCCGGCAAACGCGATTTCATCGGACTGCCAGGCGCGCGGGCTGCCGCCCTGTTCCAGGCACAGCACGCCGACCACCTGGCCGTCCACGCGAATGCTCGCGTCGAGCATGGCGTAGGTGTCATTGGCGCGCAGGGTCTCGGCCATTTCCCGGGTGCGCGGGTCGCGCATGGCGTTGTTGGCGTCGATGGCGCGACTGGTATGCAGGGCCTCCAGGTAGTCGGGGAAGCCGCTGGCGTCAATTGGATCGGGCAGGTGGTGGCGCCCTTCGGCATGGTTGTACGCCGAGATCGGCACCAGGCGCTGGCCTTCGAGGTTCCAGATACTGGCGAAATCGATCTGGTAGATATCGCAGGCGCTGCGGGTGATCAGCTCGGCGGCTTCCTGCAGCGAATTGGGGGTGGTGTAGCGCTGACGGGCCAGCAGCAGGATCAGCTCCTGCTGGGCGCGCACCCGCTCAAGATGTTGCAGCTGTTCCTGTTGCGCGCGCTGGTTGAGTTCCAGGGCGATCTGCAGGCGGCTGTTCTGGCTTTCCAGGTCGACAGTCGGGGCGGTGGAGGGCAGCTCGTTGAGCAGGCCGTCCACGACCATCAGGTAGCCGCGCAGCAGGTGGCGGTTGTGCTGTTTGTAGGCCTCGCCCATTTCCAGCAGATTCAGCGGGCCGTCGTTGGTGTGCAGGGTATAGCGCACCAGGTAGTGAGGGCTCTGGCTCAGCTGTTGCTGGATGGCATCGTGCAGTTGATAGCGCGCCTGTGGCTCCATCAGGCTGGCGTAGGGCGTGCCGAGCAGGGCACACAGTTCCACCGCCGACAGGCCGAATTGGCGTTCGCAATTGGGGTCCAGGTACAGCAGGGCCCAGCTTGCCTCATTCAGCCGCTCGAAACGCAGCATACCCAGGCGCGAAGGCACGGGTAATTGCGTCACTACCTCGGCCGCCATACGGGCGGCATCGGGCTGGCTTTTCATGGGGAAGCTCACTTGAAATAACGCACTTGGCGCCGGGCTCACGCCCTCTTGACTGTTGCTTGTGGCAAGGTTGCATCATGCAGCACAGGCTGACAAGAGAGGATGAAGGCTAAGTGCTATAAGGCTGTTATCGGCCGGCTGGGGGATTTCTGCAGTCGGGTTGATCAAAGGTGTACAAACCTGTTCGCAAAGCCATTGCCTGTGCGGCGTACGCGCAAAAAAAGCCCCGCCATGTGGCGGGGTTGAGGTACGAGCGTGGCGCTCGAAAATCGGTGCAATCCCGGCCTCCCCGATGAGGGAGAGGCCGGGTGATGCTTACAGCAGGATGGTGCGGATGTCGTTCAGCAACTGGCTCAGACGCTGGGTGAAGCGCGCAGCCGCGGCACCATTGATCACGCGGTGATCGTAGGACAGCGACAGCGGCAGCATCAGTTTCGGCTGGAACGCTTTACCGTCCCACACTGGTTGGATAGTCGCCTTGGATACACCCAGGATCGCCACTTCCGGCGCGTTGACGATTGGCGTGAAGCCAGTGCCGCCAATGTGACCGAGGCTGGAAATGGTGAAGCAGGCGCCTTGCATGTCGTCGGCGGTGAGCTTCTTGTCACGGGCCTTGGCAGCCAGTGCAGCCGCTTCGGCAGCCAGTTGCAGCAGGCTCTTCTGATCAACGTTCTTGATCACAGGCACCAGCAGGCCGTCCGGGGTATCAACCGCAAAACCGACGTTTACATACTTCTTGCGAATGATCGCCTTGCCGCTTGGCGCCAGCGAACTGTTGAAGTCCGGCAGCTCCTTGAGCAGGTGCGCGCAGGCCTTGAGCAGCAGTGGCAGCACGGTCAGCTTGACGCCGGCCTTCTCGGCCACGGCTTTCTGCGCAACGCGGAAAGCTTCGAGGTCGGTGATATCGGCCTGGTCGAACTGGGTCACGTGCGGGATGTTCAGCCAACTGCGGTGCAGGCTTGACGCGCCGATTTGCATCAGGCGAGTCATCGGCACTTCTTCGGTCTCGCCGAAACGGCTGAAATCCACGACCGGGATCGGCGGAATGCCCGAACCACCGGTGGCAGCGCCGGCAGCCGGAGCTTCCTTGGCCTTCTGCATCATGGATTTGACGTAAACCTGCACGTCTTCCTTCAGCACGCGACCATGCGGGCCAGTGGCCGACACAGCGTTCAGCTCGACACCGAATTCACGGGCCAGTTGGCGAACCGCAGGACCGGCGTGAACCTTGGCACCGCTTGGCGCAGGTGCGGCAGCAGCCGGGGCCGGTGCGGCCTCGGCTTTTGCAGCCGGTGCCGGGGCGGCAGCGGCCGGAGCAGCTTCAGCCTTTGCAGCAGCCGGAGCGGCGGCGGGTGCTGGAGCGGCAGCCGGTGCAGCGCCTTGTACTTTCAGCTTGAGGATGAAGTCGCCAGTGCCGACTTCGTCTTCCAGCTTGACCGCGATGCTTTCCACTACGCCGGCAGCCGGCGACGGGATTTCCATGGAGGCCTTGTCGGACTCCAGGGTGATCAGCGACTGGTCGGCTTCGACGGTGTCGCCCACCTTGACCAGCAGCTCGATGATCTTGGCCTTGCCCGACGAACCGATGTCCGGGACGTGAATGTCCTGGACCGTGGCTTCTGCGGGTGCAGCAGCCGGGGCCGCAGGGGCCTCGGCAGCGGCAGGTTTTTCAGCGGCCGGCGCGGGGGCGGCGGCCGATTCAGCCTTGGCGGCAGGGGCTGCATCGGCAGCACCTTCGATTTCCAGCTCCAGCAGTTCGTCGCCTTCTTTCAGGCGATCGCCCAGCTTCACTTTCAGGCTCTTGACCACACCGGCCTTGGGCGCAGGGATTTCCATGCTCGCCTTGTCCGACTCGAGGGTCAGGATGCTCTGGTCGGCTTCGACGGTGTCGCCGACCTTCACAAACAGCTCGAT
This sequence comes from Pseudomonas sp. PvP025, assembly GCF_017832155.1. NCBI lineage: Bacteria > Pseudomonadati > Pseudomonadota > Gammaproteobacteria > Pseudomonadales > Pseudomonadaceae > Pseudomonas > Pseudomonas sp. PvP025. The sequence continues at coordinate 4,510,275 of NZ_JAFIBJ010000001.1, forward strand.
TACTTCACCTTCACCGCTGCCGATGTCAGGTACGCGAATGAGTTCGCTCACAAAAAATCTCCTCAGCAGTCCAGTGGGTTGCGTTTTTCCGGGTTGATCCCGAACTTGACGATGGCGTCAGCCACCACCTTGGGTTCGATCTCACCACGGTCAGCCAAGGCTTCCAGGGCTGCCAACACCACGAAGTGACGGTCAACTTCGAAGAAGTGACGCAGCTTCTTGCGGCTGTCACTGCGGCCGAAACCGTCGGTGCCCAGGACTTTGAATTCCTTGGACGGGACCCACTGGCGAATCTGTTCAGCAAACAGCTTCATGTAGTCGGTGGAAGCAATGACCGGACCTTTACGGCCGTTCAGGCATTCTTCGACATAGCTCAGTTGCGGCTTCTGGCCTGGGTGCAGGCGGTTGTTGCGTTCCACGGCCAGGCCGTCGCGACGCAGTTCGTTGAAGCTGGTAACGCTCCACACGTCGGCGCCGACGTTGAATTCGTCACGCAGGATCTTCGCCGCTTCACGCACTTCGCGCAGGATGGTGCCGGAGCCCATCAGTTGCACGTGGTGCGCTGCTTCCTTGGTGTCTTCTTCGAGCAGGTACATGCCCTTGATGATGCCTTCCTCGACACCGGCCGGCATGGCTGGCTGTTGGTAGGACTCGTTCATCACGGTGATGTAGTAGAAAACGTCCTGCTGCTGCTCGGTCATCTTCTTCATGCCGTCCTGGATGATCACCGCCAGCTCGTAGCCGTAGGTTGGATCAAAGGTGCGGCAGTTCGGGATGGTGGCCGCCAGGATGTGGCTGTGACCGTCTTCGTGTTGCAGGCCTTCGCCGTTCAGCGTGGTGCGGCCGGCGGTGCCGCCGATCAGGAAGCCACGGGTACGGCTGTCGCCCGCTGCCCACGCCAGGTCGCCGATACGCTGGAAGCCGAACATCGAGTAGAAGATGTAGAACGGCAGCATTGGCTGGTTGTGGCTGGAGTACGAGGTGCCGGCAGCGATGAAGGAGCTCATGGCGCCCGCTTCGTTGATGCCTTCTTCGAGGATCTGGCCTTTCTTGTCTTCCTTGTAGAACATCACCTGGTCTTTATCGACTGGCTCGTAGAGCTGGCCGACCGAGGAGTAGATGCCCAACTGACGGAACATGCCTTCCATACCGAAGGTACGCGCTTCGTCCGGGATGATCGGCACAATGCGCGAACCGATTTCCTTGTCCTTGACCAGTTGCGCGAGGATGCGCACGAAGGCCATGGTGGTGGAAATTTCACGGTCGCCCGAACCGTCCAGGATCGCCTTGAGGGTATCGAGTGGCGGCGTAGGAATATCGAACGACTTGGCGCGGCGCTGCGGTACGAAACCGCCCAGTGCGGTGCGACGCTCGCTGAGGTAGCGGGCTTCGGCGCTGTTTGGCTCTGGCTTGAAGAACGGCAGGTTCTCCAGCTCTTCGTCCTTGACCGGAATGTCGAAACGGTCGCGGAACAGCTTCAGGCTGTCGACGTCGACTTTCTTGGTGTTGTGCGCGGTGTTCTTCGCTTCGCCGGCACCGGTGCCATAACCCTTGATGGTCTTGGCCAGGATAACGGTCGGCTGCTCTTTGTGGTTGACCGCCTGGTGGTACGCCGCGTAGACCTTGTACGGGTCGTGGCCGCCACGGTTGAGTTTCCAGATCTCGTCGTCGGACAGGTCTGCAACCATCGCCTTGAGCTCAGGCGTGTTGAAGAAATGTTCACGCACGAACGCGCCGTCTTTGGCCTTGTAGTTCTGGTACTCGCCGTCGATGACTTCGTCCATGCGACGTTGCAGGATACCGTCGACGTCCTTGGCCAGCAGCGGGTCCCAGAAACGGCCCCAGATGACCTTGGTGACGTTCCAGTGAGCGCCACGGAACACGCCTTCGAGTTCCTGGATGATCTTGGCGTTGCCGCGAACCGGGCCGTCGAGGCGCTGCAGGTTGCAGTTGATGACGAAGATCAGGTTGTCGAGCTTTTCGCGGCCGGCCAGGGAGATGGCGCCCAGGGATTCCGGCTCGTCGCACTCGCCGTCGCCCAGGAAGCACCAGACTTTCTGCTTGCCTTCCGGGATGAAACCACGGGCTTCCAGGTACTTCATGAAGCGTGCCTGGTAGATCGCCTGGATCGGGCCCAGACCCATGGAAACGGTTGGGAACTGCCAGAAATCGGGCATCAGCCAAGGGTGCGGGTAGGACGACAGGCCCTGACCGTCGACTTCCTGGCGGAAGTTGTTCATTTGTTCTTCGCTGATGCGGCCTTCCATGAACGCACGGGCGTAAACGCCTGGGGAGGTGTGGCCCTGGAAGTAGATCAGGTCGCCGCCGTGTTCGTCGGTCGGGGCCTGGAAGAAGTAGTTGAAGCCGATGTCATACAGGGTTGCGCTGGAAGCGAAGCTGGAGATGTGACCGCCCAGGTCCGAATCTTTCAAGTTCGTGCGCATTACCATCGCCATGGCGTTCCAACGTACCAGCGAGCGAATGCGGCGTTCCATGAACAGGTCGCCAGGCATGCGTGCTTCGTGGGTAACGGGGATGGTGTTGCGGTATGGCGTGGTGATGGCGTAAGGCAACTGCGAGCCGCTGCGGGTCGCGAGTTCGCCCATACGGGTCATCAGGTAATGAGCACGGTCTTCGCCTTCTTTGTCGAGAACCGATTCCAGGGCGTCCAGCCATTCCTGGGTTTCGACGGGATCGAGGTCTTGCATGGCTTGCTCCAGGGCGGAAAGGCTACCAGAATCGGTTGCCTGAAGTTTGCGACTGGCCTTGTGGGCAGACGACATAAATTCTTGGATGGCCGAAGGTTGCTTCGGCGTCCTGTAGTTTTACTACAAATCGTCGGCCATTTCAGCCTTTCGAATGTATATACGAGTAGTAAAACTACACAAGACCGAGCGTATGGCTCGGTCTGGCTGGTGAGCATAATCGTTAATGTTGATCTTTTGCGAACAAGAAAAGGTTCAAGTTTGATGTTACCTGCCAAGATTAATTTAATTTCAGCTATTTCTAACTTTTGTTCGACAGTTCTTCACCGAGCGCGGTTCTCGCGTTCACCTCTACAGGCCATTTACACGCCGATCAAGGATAGACCATGAGCCTTCCAACGCTGGCCGAACTGCCTGCCATTCTCTTGCCATTTGCCCAGCGGGCCGAGCAGTCATTTCGTGACGCCGTCGCCGCGCTGGACGACGATAATGGACTGTGTGCCTGGACGCCGCAACGGTGGGCAGAGTTTACCCGTGTATGCGCCGCCAGTGATTTTGTCATTGAACAAAGCGTTCGTGACCCTTTGATGTTGCTTGAGCTGGTGGCCTGGGGCGAGCTGGATCGCGGCTTTGCACCGGGCGAGCTGTGCAGCCAGATCGCCGGTGCCGTGCAACAGGCGCAAACGGAAGATGAACTGGGTCGTCTCTTGCGGCGCCAGCGCACGCGCCAGCAAGTGCGCATCATCTGGCGCGACCTGACCCGCCAGGCCGACCTGGTGCAAACCTGCCGCGACCTCTCCGACATGGCCGACGCCTGCATCGACCAGGCCTATCAATGGCTGTACCAGCGCCACTGCGTGCAGTTCGGCACGCCCACCGGTCGGCGCAGCGGCGAAGCCCAGCACATGGTCATCCTCGGCATGGGCAAGCTTGGTGCGGTGGAGCTCAACCTTTCGTCGGATATCGACCTGATCTTCGCCTACCCCGAAGGCGGCGAGACGGTGGGGGTGAAGCGCTCCCTGGACAATCAGGAATTTTTCATTCGCCTGGGTCAGAAGTTGATCAAGGCGCTGGACCCGATGACCGTCGATGGTTTTGTCTTTCGCGTCGACATGCGCCTGCGCCCCTATGGTTCTGCCGGCGCGCTGGTGCTCAGCTTCAACGCGCTGGAGCAGTATTACCAGGATCAGGGCCGCGACTGGGAACGCTACGCGATGATCAAGGCGCGGGTGGTGGCGGGCGATCAGGTGGCCGGCACGGTGCTGCTGGATATGCTGCGACCGTTCGTCTACCGCCGTTACCTGGATTTTTCGGCCATCGAAGCGCTGCGCACCATGAAGCAGTTGATCCAGCAGGAAGTGCGGCGCAAGGGCATGGCCGAAAACATCAAACTGGGCTCGGGCGGCATTCGCGAAGTGGAATTTATCGCCCAGGCGTTCCAGCTCATCCACGGTGGCCGCGACCTGAGCCTGCAACAACGGCCGCTGCTCAACGTGCTGGGCACCCTCGAAGGCCAGGGCTACCTGCCGTCGGCGGTAATCGCCGAGTTGCGCAATGGTTACGAATTCCTGCGCTACACCGAACACGCGATCCAGGCGATTGCCGACCGCCAGACGCAGATGCTCCCCGACAGCCCGGAAGACCAGGCGCGCATTGCCTTTATGCTCGGGTTTGCCGACTGGACGGCGTTCCATGAGCGCCTGATGCACTGGCGTGGCCGCGTGGACTGGCACTTCCGCCAGGTGATTGCCGATCCGGATGAGGAGGAGGGTGAAGAAAGCGAGTTGGTCGTGGGCGGTGAGTGGCTGCCATTGTGGGAAGAGTCCCAGGATGACGACGCGGCCTGCCGCCAACTGGCCGAAGGCGGTTTCACCGATGCGCCCAAGGCGCTCAAGGCCCTGGCCGGCCTGCGCAGCAGCCCGCAATTGCGGGCCATGCAGCGTCTGGGGCGTGAGCGCCTGGATGCGTTTATTCCGCGCCTGCTGGCGCAGGCCGTAGAGCACGCCAACCCGGACCTGGTGATGGAGCGGGTATTGCCGCTGGTGGAAGCCGTCGCCCGCCGTTCGGCCTACCTGGTGCTGCTCACCGAAAACCCCGACGCCCTGCGCCGCCTGCTGACCCTGTGCGCCGCCAGTCCGTGGATCGCCGAGCAAATCACGCGCTTCCCGCTGCTGCTGGATGAGTTGCTCAACGAAGGCCGCCTGTTCAAGCCGCCATTGGCGCCGGAATTGGCCGCCGAGCTGCGCGAGCGCCTCACGCGTATCCCCGAGGACGACCTCGAACAGCAGATGGAAGCCCTGCGCCACTTCAAACTGGCTCACCGCCTGCGTGTGGCTGCCTCGGAAATCGTCGGCAGCCTGCCGTTAATGAAAGTCAGCGACTACCTCACCTGGCTCGCCGAAGCCATTCTCGAACAAGTGCTGGCCCTGGCCTGGCGCCAGACCGTCGCGCGTCACGGCTCGCCGCAGCGGCTGGACGGCAGCCTGTGCAATCCGGGGTTCATCATCGTCGGGTACGGCAAGGTCGGCGGTATCGAACTGGGCCATGGCTCGGACCTGGACCTGGTGTTTATCCACGATGGCGACCCCCATGCCGAAACCGACGGCGCCAAGCCGATCGACGGCGCGCAGTTCTTTACCCGCCTGGGCCAGCGCATCATTCACCTGCTGACCACCCAGACCAACTCCGGTCAGTTGTACGAAGTGGACATGCGCCTGCGACCTTCCGGCGCGTCCGGGCTATTGGTCAGTTCGCTGGGGGCATTCGACCGCTATCAACAAAATGAAGCATGGACCTGGGAGCATCAGGCCCTGATCCGCGCGCGCGTGCTGGTGGGCAGCCAGGATGTGGGGCAGGCATTCGAGCAGGTCCGGGCCAAGGTGCTGGGGCGTGAACGCGACCTGGCGAAGCTGCGCCAGGAGGTCAGTGAGATGCGCGCCAAGATGCGTGACAACCTGGGCACCAGGGCCACGACAGCCGGGACCGCTGCCAATGCCTTCGAGGCCACGGCCGTGTTCGACCTCAAGCAGGACGCCGGAGGTATCGTCGATATTGAATTTATGGTGCAATACGCGGCTTTGGCGTGGTCTGCGCAACATCCTGCGTTGCTGCGCTTTACCGACAATATCCGCATTCTGGAGGGCCTGGAGCAGGTCGGGCTGATGCCCGCCGCCGATGCCCATTTGCTGCGCGAGGTGTACAAGGCCTACCGTTCTGCGGCACATCGCCAGGCCTTGCAGAACGAGGCCGGCACCGTGAGCGGGGAGCAGTTTGCCGACGAGCGGCGGCAGGTGATGCGAATCTGGCGTGAGCTGGGTTTAAGCTGATACTCGATTAATTGAGCGATGCCAATTTAATGTGGAAACCGGCTTTATGTGGGAGCGGGCTTGCTCGCGAAGCAGGCGCTGCGATCTGTCTGGCGGACAGCGGTGATGCTTTCGCGAGCAAGCCCGCTCCCACACAAAGCGGTTCCGTGGCTACCGCAACCTAGGGTAATTGTCGATGCGGGGAGGCATAAGCCTCCCCGCATCGTTTGTGGAAACTACATGAATATTCTGATCGTTGGGCCCAGTTGGGTCGGTGACATGGTGATGGCACAGACACTGTTCCAGTGCCTGCGCCAGCGCCATCCAGACTGCCAGATCGACGTGCTCGCCCCCGAGTGGAGCCGGCCGATCCTTGAGCGTATGCCCGAAGTGCGCCAGGCCTTGAGCTTCCCGCTTGGCCACGGCGCGCTTGAGCTTGCGACGCGCCGGCGCATCGGCAAGTCGCTGGCCGGCCAGTACGACCAGGCGATCCTGCTGCCCAACTCGCTCAAGTCGGCGCTGGTGCCCTATTTTGCCGGCATCCCCAAGCGCACCGGCTGGCGCGGCGAGTTTCGCTACGTGCTGCTCAACGACGTGCGCACCCTCGACAAGGCGCGCTACCCGCTGATGATCGAGCGCTTCATGGCCCTGGCCTATGCGCCGGGTGCCGAGCTGCCCACGCGGTATCCACGGCCGAGCCTGCAAATCGACCCGTTGACCCGCGATGCCGCGCTGAGCAAGTTTGGCCTGCAGTTGGATCGGCCGGTGCTGGCGCTGTGCCCAGGCGCGGAGTTTGGCGAGTCCAAGCGCTGGCCGTCGGAGCATTACGCCAAGGTCGCCGAAACGAAGATTCGCGAAGGCTGGCAGGTGTGGCTGTTCGGTTCGAAAAACGATCATTCGGTAGGCGAAGACATTCGCCAGCGCCTGATTCCCGGCCTGCGTGAAGAAGCGGTGAACCTGAGTGGCGAGACCTCGCTGGCCGAGGCGATCGACCTGCTCTCCTGCGCCGATTCGGTGGTGTCCAACGATTCCGGCCTGATGCACGTGGCCGCCGCGCTGAACCGTCCGCTGGTGGCGGTGTACGGCTCTACCTCGCCGGGCTTTACGCCACCGTTGGCCGACCAGGTCGAAGTGGTGCGCCTGGGGCTGGAGTGCAGCCCGTGTTTTGAGCGCACCTGCCGGTTCGGCCACTACAATTGCCTGCGCCAATTGCTGCCGCAGCCGGTGACCGATGCGTTGCAGCGGTTGCAGGGCGACACGGTCGAGGTTCACTGAGTTGCGGGTACTGGTGATCAAGACCTCATCCCTGGGCGACGTGATCCATGCGTTGCCGGCACTCACCGATGCGGCGCGGGCCATCCCCGGCATCCGGTTCGATTGGGTGGTGGAAGAAGGCTTTGCCGAAATCCCCACCTGGCACCCGGCGGTCGACAAGGTGATTGCAGTGGCTATTCGCCGCTGGCGCAAGAATATCTGGCAAACTATCAAGAGTGGCGAGTGGCGGCGCTTCAAGCAGAGCATCCAGTCGACCAAATACGATCTGGTGATCGACGCCCAGGGCCTGCTCAAAAGCGCCTGGCTGACCCGCTACGTGCGTGCGCCCGTAGCCGGGTTCGACAAAAGCTCGGCCCGCGAACCCATGGCGGCGCGTTTCTATTCGCGGCGCCTGGCCGTGGCCCGTGGGCAGCATGCGGTGGAGCGGCTGCGCCAGCTGTTCGCCGTGGCCCTGGGCTATGACCTGCCCAAAGGCCTGGGCGATTACGGCCTGAGTGTGGAAAAACTGCTTGGCCTGCCGCCGGAAAAGCCCTTTGTGCTGCTGCTGCACGGCACCACCTGGGACACCAAGCACTGGCCCGAAGCCTATTGGCGCGAGCTGGCCGAGCGCATGGGTCGCCTCGGCGTCGACGTGAAACTGCCGTGGGGCAATGCCGACGAAAAGGCCCGCGCCGAACGCCTGGCCCAAGGCTTGAGCAACGCCCAGGTGCTGCCCAAACTCAATCTGGCCGGCGTCGCCCGCGTATTGGCCGGCGCCCGCGCGTGCGTGGCGGTCGACACCGGCCTCGGTCACCTCGCCGCCGCGCTGGATGTGCCGACCATTTCCCTGTTCGGGCCCACCAACCCGGGCCTGACCGGTGCCTACGGCAAGGGCCAGATTCACCTGGCCAGCGACTGGCCGTGCGCGCCCTGCCTGCAAAAACACTGTACCTATCAACCGACGGCCGACGACCTGCGTCGGTTCGACCTCCAGCGCGAGTCGCCCCTGTGCTTCACGCGCCTGAACCCTGAGCGTGTGGCAAGCCGACTGAGCACGTTGTTACTGGCTGAGGAGCTGCACTGATGCAACTGGCATTTGTTCTGTACAAATATTTCCCCTTCGGTGGCCTGCAGCGCGACTTCATGCGCATCGCCCTGGAGTGCCAGCAGCGCGGCCATCGGATTCGGGTCTACACGCTGATCTGGGAGGGCGATATCCCGCCGGGCTTCGAAGTGCTGGTGGCGCCGGTCAAGGCGTTCCTCAACCATCGGCGCAATGAAAAGCTCAGCGCCTGGATGGAAGCCGATCTGGCCAAACGTCCGGTGGACCGCTTGATCGGCTTCAACAAGATGCCCGGCCTGGACGTGTACTACGCCGCCGACGGCTGCTTTGAAGACAAGGCGCAAAACCTGCGTCATTCGCTGTACCGCTATTTCGGGCGCTACAAGCACTTTGCCGACTATGAGCGCGCCGTGTTCGCCAGGGACGCCAGGACCGAAGTGCTGATGATCTCCGAAGTTCAGCAGCCGCTGTTCATCAAACACTACGACACCCCGCTTGAGCGTTTCCACCTGCTGCCGCCGGGCATTGCCCAGGACCGCCGGGCACCGCCGAACGCGGCCGAGATTCGCGAGGGGTTTCGCCGGGAATTCAACCTCGGCGATGACGACCTGCTGCTGGTGCAGATTGGTTCGGGCTTCAAGACCAAGGGTGTCGACCGCAGCCTCAAGGCTGTGGCCGCATTGCCCGCCGAACTGAAAAAACGCACGCGCCTGTTTGTAATCGGCCAGGACGACCCCAAAGTATTCCAATTGCAGAGCGCCACCCTGGGCCTGGGCGACAATGTGCAGTTTCTCAAGGGGCGCAGCGATATCCCGCGTTTCCTGCTGGGCGCCGACCTGTTGATCCACCCGGCGTACAACGAAAACACCGGTACCGTATTGCTTGAGGCACTGGTGGCCGGTCTGCCGGTGCTGGTGTCGGCGGTGTGTGGCTACGCCCATTACATTGCCGAGGCCGACAGCGGCCTGGTGCTCGATGAGCCGTTTGAACAAATCCAGCTCAACGCGTACCTGGCTCGCATGTTGACCGACTCTGCACAGCGCGCGGCCTGGGGCCGCAATGGGCTGGCCTACGCCGAGACGGCCGACCTCTACAGCATGCCGCAGCACGCGGCGGATGTGATTCTGGCGGAGCCAAAACCATGAAGTTGATGCTTGCCGAACCGTTCAAGACCCTCTGGGCCGGGCGCGATGCGTTCGCCGAAGTGGAGCGTCTGGAGGGCGAGGTGTACCGCGAACTCGAAGCTCGTCGCACGCTGCGCACCGAGGTCGCGGGGCGTGGTTATTTCGTGAAGATTCACCGGGGCATCGGCTGGGGCGAGATCGTCAAGAACCTTGTCACCGTCAAGCTGCCGGTGCTCGGCGCGGGCCAGGAGTGGCTGGCGATCCAGCGCCTGCAGGAAGTCGGCGTGCCAACCATGACCGCCGTCGCCTACGGCGAGCGTGGCAGCAACCCTGCCGACCAGCACTCGTTCATCATCACCGAGGAACTGGCGCCGACCATCAGCCTTGAAGATTTCAGCATCGACTGGGTCAGGCAGCCGCCCGAGCCGCGTCTGAAGCGCGCACTGATCGCCGAAGTGGCGCGCATGACCGGCATGATGCATCGCGGCGGCGTCAACCATCGCGATTGCTACATCTGCCACTTCCTGCTGCACACCGACACGCCGGTGACCGCCGAGCATTTCAAGCTGTCGGTGATCGACCTGCACCGCGCGCAGACCCGCGCCAGAATCAGCCATCGCTGGCGCAACAAGGACCTGGCCGCGCTGTACTTCTCGGCGCTGGACATCGGCCTTACCCGCCGCGACAAATTGCGCTTCCTCAAGGGCTACTTCCAGCAGCCGCTGCGCCGCATCCTGGCCGAAGAAAGCGCCCTGCTGCAGTGGCTGCAGGGCAAGGCCGACAAGTTGTATGCCCGCAAGCAGCGCTACGGGGATGCGCTCTGATGGCGGGTTGGAACCTGGAACCTGCGTACGCCAACCTCGCGGAGGACTTCGGCAGCCTGGAGGCGGTGTTCGACTTGCAGGGCGAACGGCTGACCCGCGACCCGCTGTCGGAAGTAATCCGTGTGGAGCGCGGTGGGGTCAATTACTACGTCAAGCGCTACGTGGGTGCCGGTAAGGGCTTGCGTCGCTACCTGGGCAAGCCCCGGGTGAAGTCCGAGTGGCAGAACCTCAAGCGTTTCGCCAAGTGGGGCATTCCCACCGCCGACGTGGTTGCCTGGGGCCTGGAGCGTAACGGCCTTGCCTACGACCGTGGGGCGATGATCACCCGTGAGCTGCCCAGGACCGAAGACCTGTCGGCGCTGGCCGAGCACAAGGACGCGCGCCTCAAGGACCCCCGCTGGGTCAATGCGGTCAGCCGCCAGCTCGCCGAATACACGCGGACGATGCACGAGCACCGGTTTACCCATAACGATTTGAAGTGGCGCAACCTGCTGGTGGACGACCAGGCCACGCTGTACCTGATCGACTGCCCCAATGGTGATTTCTGGCGCGGCTTCTGGCTCAAGTACCGCATCACCAAGGACCTGGCATGCCTTGACAAAGTGGCCAAGTATCACCTGTCGGCCACCCAACGCCTGCGCTTTTACATGCAATATCGCCAACGCACGCACCTGACGGTGTCGGACAAACTGCGGATTCGCCACGTGGTGAAGTTTTTCGAGGGACGCGAATGAGTGACTTCCTGGCGGCCGAGGACCGCGCTCTGCTTGAGCGCAATGGCCTGGCCACTTTCGACGCCCTGTGGGCCAAGCAATTGGACGCGGTGGATGAGCCGAACACCAGCCGTGGCGGCTGGAGCAGCGTGTTTCGCCTGGAGCTCGACGGCCACGGTTACTACCTCAAGCGCCAGAGCAATTACCTGACGCGCACTCTGCACAGCCCGCTGGGCGAGCCGAGCTTTGCCCGCGAGTTTCGCAATATCAGCCGCTATCGAACGCTGGGCATTCCGGCACTGCAAGCGGCGTTTTTTGGTGAGCGCAAGGTCGCGGGCGAACGCCGTGCGATGCTGCTGACCCGCGCGCTGGATGGCTGGAACGACCTGGATTCGTTGCTGGAGCAATGGTCGTCACTGAGCGACGCCCAGCACCACGCGATCCTGCTGGCCTGCGGCCTGCTGGCGCGTCAGCTGCACAGCGTGGGCCAGGTACACGGCTGCTTTTACCCCAAGCATATTTTTTTGCAGGCGACCGGCGACGGCTACGCCGCGCAGTTGATCGACCTGGAGAAAACCAGGCCGTTGCTGTTCGGCTGGCGTGACCGGGTCAAGGATCTGGAACCGCTGTTGCGCCGCGCACCGCAGTGGTCGCAGGCCCAGGTGCGGCAACTGCTGGCGGCGTATCTCGAGCAGCCGCAGGACAGCGCGCTGGTCGACACCTGGTACCAGCGCCTCACTGCGCGGCGCAGCCATAAGGAGAACCGCTGATGCGTTTGTCCGAACTCAAACAGGCCGGGCGCCGCCCAAGCCTGCCGCTGACCATCGAACTGGCGGATGCGGCCGGCACCGGCCAGTTGCAACTGCTGAGCCTGTTACGCGTGTTGCCGGGCGAGCGCTACGTGGGCGCGGCAGTCTGGCGCGGGCGCCCGGTGCTGGCCAAGTTGCTGGTGGGCAGCAAGGCCGCGCGGCACTTTCAGCGTGAGTTGAGCGGTGTGCGCCTGCTGGCCGAGCAAGGGCTGACCACGCCGCTGCTGCTCGCCGATGGCTTGCAGGAAGGCGAGGGCGGCTGGCTGTTGTTCGAATTTATCGAGGGCGCCCAAAGCCTGGCCGACGCCTGGCGCGCGGTCGAAGGCTTGCCGCCGTTGGCCGACGAGCAGACGGCGGTGCTGGCCCAAGCCCTGGGCGCGATTGCGCAGATGCACGCCAAAGGCGTGTGGCAGCAAGACCTGCACCTGGACAATCTGCTGCGCCAGGGTGACACGCTGTACCTGATCGACGGTGCCGGTGTGCGGGTTGAAGAGGCGGGCAAGCCGTTGTCGCGCAACCGCGTGCTGGAGAACCTCGGGGTGTTTTTTGCCCAACTGCCGAAGAACCTCGAGCCGTTTACCGAAGAGTTGCTGGTGTATTACCTGCTGAGCAACGGCGAGCACGCATTGCCGCTGCAGGCGCTGGAAAAGCAGGTGCGCAAGGTCAGCGCCTGGCGCCTGAAGGACTTCCTCGGCAAAGTGGGCCGCGAGTGCACGCTGTTCAGCGTGCAACGCGGCGCCTTTGGCTTGCGCGCGATTCGTCGCGAAGAAGAAGCGGCAATGTTGCCCGTGTTGGAGCAGGCCGATGCACTGCTGGACGGGGGCCACCTGTACAAGACCGGCGGCGCGGCCAGCGTGGCCAGGGTCGAAGTGGCCGGCCGGCCGCTGGTGATCAAGCGCTACAACATCAAGGGCTTCGCCCATTGGCTCAAGCGCTTCTGGCGCCCGAGCCGCGCCTGGCATTCCTGGCGCGAGGGCAACCGCCTGGCATTCCTCGGCATCGCCACGCCCAAGCCGTTGGCGGTATTGGAAAAACGCTTTTTCTGGCTGCGCAGCCGAGCGTATCTTGTGACGGAGTACCTGCCAGGCCCGGACATCATCGAGCGCTTTGCGCCTTACGTGGAAAAGGGCGACGCCCCCGAAGCCGAGTTGCAGGCGCTGGACCAACTGTTTGCCGAACTGATCCGCGAGCGCATCAGCCATGGGGATTTCAAAGGCCACAACCTGTTCTGGGCCGGGGATCGGTGGTCGCTGATCGACCTGGATGCGATGTGCCAACACGCCTCCGATGCCAGCTTTGCGCCGGCGTTTGCCAGGGACCGCGCGCGGTTCATGCGCAACTGGCCGGCGGAAAGTGCCTTGCATCAACTGATTGATCAGCGCTTACCCACTCGCACGGTCGCATGAGATCCAGGGTGAGAGGTGGCTTGCTCCCGATGAGGATGTGTCAGTCGGTACCTGAGTTGACTGCCCGCCGCTATCGGGAGCGAGGCCCCTTTTTATTAAGCACAAAGACAACGTGTAATTTAAAGCCTGAAGTTCCAGGCAAGCACATTCCTGTGGCGAACGGGCTTGCCCTAATGCCGTTCAGTTAAGCGCAGATTCCCTGTGGCGAGCAGGCTTGTCCTGCGTTGGGCTGCGCAGCAGCCCCAAAGCCAGGCGCTGAGCCGTATCAGGTACACCGCGTTTTGCTCGATTGGGGGCGCTTCGCACCCCAACGCGGGGCAAGCCCGCTCGCCACAGAGGCTGCGGTTTGCTGCGCGGCAGCACCAAGTCGAAGATTTTTAGCAGGCTCCTTGACTGGAATGATTCATGTCAGATGGATCCATTTATATGTTGCCTGGGCAACAGCAATGGGGCAGTTGGTGTTGCGCAAGAACAGTCGGCGTTTGCTTTTTTCCTTTATTTCATTGATTTAGATAGATAAAAATCCTGGCACGCACTCTGCAATGCCAATCGGTGAACCCATTCACCGGTCGCCTCAGCGGAGCCCTGTATGCCCACCAGCCTTTCCTCGCTTTCCCGTTTGATCTGCCTTGGCGCTGCGCTGTTGCTGGGCCAGGTGTGCACGGCTCACGCCGATGATGAGGTGCCGTCGCTTGCCGGCAAGCGCATCGCCGTGAGCATGACCGGCACAAGTCATTATTTCGATATCAAGGCATTCCAGGCACAGGTCGATGAGATCAAGCGCCTGGGCGGTACGCCGATCACCCTGGACGCCGGGCGCAATGACAGGAACCTGGTGACCCAGCTGCAAACCGTGGTCACCCAGAAGCCCGATGCGGTGATCCAGACCCTGGGCACCCTCAGCGTGATCGACCCCTGGCTCAAGCGCATCAGCAAGGCCGGCATCCCGCTGTTCACCATTGATGCGCCGTCGCAGTACAGCCTCAACAACACCACCTCCGATAACGTCGCCACCGGCAAGGCCCTGGCCGATCAGTTGATCAAGGACGCCGGCGGCAAGGGCAAAATTCTGGTGTTCAACGGCTTCTACGGCGTGCCGGTGTGCGCGATTCGTTATGACCAGTTGAAGCTGGCACTCAAGGATTATCCACAGCTGGAAATCATCCAGCCCGAGTTGCGCGATGTGATTCCCAACACCGTGCAGGACGCCTATTCCCAAGTGTCTGCGCTGCTCAACAAATACCCCAAGGGCAGCCTCTCGGCGATCTGGTCGGCGTGGGATATTCCGCAGTTGGGCGCCAGCAAGGCATTGATCGACGCCGGGCGCACCGAGATCAAGACCTACGGCGTCGATGGGACACCGGAAGTGCTGGCGCTGCTCGGCCAGGACCATTCGCCAGTGGGCGCGGTGGTGGCGCAGCAGCCGGCGCTGATCGGCAAGACCGCCGTGCAGAACGTGGCGCGCTACCTCGCCGGGCAGCGTGACTTGCCCAGGGAGACCCATGTGGCGACGCTGCTGACCACCGCCGCAAACCTGCCACAGGTCCAACAATTGCGAGGTGACTGATGCCGGCCCTACACCTGCAGCATATGCACAAACGCTTTGGCGCCACCCTGGCGCTGGATGGCGCGAGCCTCAAGGTCGAGCGCGGTACGGTCCACGGGCTGGTAGGCGAGAACGGCGCGGGCAAGTCGACCCTGATCAAGATCCTGGCCGGTATCCACACCGCCGACGCAGGGCAGGTGAGCATCGACGGGCAGTCGTACGACAGGCTGTCGCCGCGTCAGGTGGACGCGCTGGGCGTGCAGTTCATCCATCAGGAGCGGCTCTTGCCGGCCAGTTTCACTGTGGGCGAGGCGCTGTTTTTCGGGCATGAGCTGCGCCGTGGGCCGTTTGTGGATCGGCGCCGCCAGCAACGAGAGGCGCAGCGTTTGCTGGCGGACTATTTCGACCTGCAATTGCCGGCTGGCGCCTTGGTGAGCGAGCTGAACAGCGCCGAGCGCCAGGTGTTGCAGATCACCCGTGCGCTGATTCGCCAGCCGAAGATTCTGGTGTTCGACGAGCCCAGCGTGGCGCTGGTCAAGCGCGAGGTCGACCAGCTGTTGCACATCGTCAGGCGCCTGCGCGATCAGGGGCTGTCGATTCTGTACATCTCCCATTACCTGCAGGAAATCGACAGCCTGTGCGATGAGGTCACGGTGCTGCGCAATGGGCGCGATGTAGCGGTGGTCGAGCCTCGGCATACCTCGAGTGCCGAGATCGCGCGGCTGATGGTCAATCGGGAGGTGCAGGAGATGTACCCCAAAGTCCGTGTGGCAGTGGGCGAGCCGTTGCTGCAGGTGAAGTCGCTGAGCCTGGCGCGGCGTTATCGTCACATCGACTTGCAGGTGCGGCGCGGAGAAATCGTCGGCCTCACCGGGTTGGTAGGGTCCGGGGCCAAGGAATTGTTCAAGACGCTGTTTGGCATCGAGCAGGCCGACAGCGGCAGTATTCATCTGCAAGGTCGCCTGCTGCGCCTGCGTTCACCGGGCCAGGCGATTGCTGCCGGGATCGCGCTGGTGCCGGAAGAGCGGCGCAGCCAGGGCATTGCGCCGGTATTGTCGGTGCTGGAAAACCTGACGCTGGCCGGGCTGGGCAGGTTCAGTCGCTGGGGCCTGTTGAGCCGCGCCAGGGAGCAGGCGGAAACGGCGCGGCTGATCGATGAGCTGGCGATCAAGGCGCCGGGGCCTCACGCGGCGGTCAGCCAGCTCAGTGGTGGCAACCAGCAGAAGGTTGCACTGGGCAAATGGCTGAGCCGCCGCTCGGCCGTGTACCTGCTCGACGAGCCGTGCGTGGGGGTGGACGTGGGCGCCAAGGTCGAGATCTATCGCTTGATCGGGCGCTTGGTGCAGGAGGGCGCGGCGGTGCTGGTGCTGTCATCGGATTTACCCGAACTGCTGGGGATCAGCGACCGCATTCTGGTACTGCATCGCGGTGAAATCGCCGGTGAGTTTCGTGCCGGCGAGGCCGACAGCGATCGGTTGCTGGCGTGTGCCACCGGAGCGGTGCCCGCCGCAGCGTTGCGGACGCGGGAGGTCGAGCATGCTTGAGGCGCTGCTGCGACGCGGTTCGGTCGGCGTGTTCCTGGCGATCCTGCTGGGGTTTGCCGTGGCCGCGCCGAATTTTCTCTCGGTGGGCAATCTGGCCAATGTGTTCAGTCAGTCGGCGATCCTCGGCGTGCTGGCGTTCGGGCTGACCTGCGTGATCATCGGCGGCGGCTCGAATGTGCTCGCCGGTGGGCTGGACCTGTCATTGGCGGCCAACCTGGGGCTGTGTGCGGCGGGGTTCAGCCGCCTCAACAACGCCGGGCTGGAGCTTTGGCTGACGGTGTCGCTGACCCTGGCGTGCGGCGTTGTGGTCGGCCTGGTCAATGGCCTGGCGGTGGTGCTATTGCGCCTGCCGCCGCTGCTGGCGACCCTGGCGAGCATGAATGTGCTGGCCGGACTCGAGCTGGTGCTGACCGAAAATACCGTGGTGTCTACCGACTCGCCGCTGCTGGACCTGCTCAGCGGCGGCGCCTGGCTGGGGGTGCCGGCGCTGGCCTGGGTATTGCTGGTGACAGCGGGGCTGCTGACCTTGCTGATCCAGCACTCGCCCTACGGGCTGCGTTTGCATGCAGTGGGCGAATACCCGCAGGCCGCCGAGGCCGCGGGGCTGCGCAATGCGCGCTATATGTTGTCGAGTTATCTGCTGGCGGGGCTGTGCGCCGCTGTTGCTGCGTTGTGTTCGGCGGCGTTTTTCAGCGGCAGCACCACCGGGTCCGGCGACATGCTGCTGTCGGTGGTGGCGATTGCGTTTCTGGGCGTGGTGTTTTCGCGGCGGCTGGTGGCAAGTATCCCCGGCACGCTGTTCGCGGCGTTGTTGATCGGCTTTCTGATCAATGGTTTTCAACTGCTCAACGTATCGAGTTTCTGGGTCAACGGCGTGCAGGGAGTGTTGATCCTGCTGGTGGTGGCCGCGTCCAGCGCGTTGAGTCGAGGGAGCCGCCCATGAAGCTGCGTGCCTTGTTGCCACTGACCTTGCCGCTGGTATTCGTGGTGATTGTGCTGGTGTTTGCCGTGCAGGCGCCGGGGTTCCTCAGCGCCGGCAACCTCAAAAGCCTGGTGCTGAACAATTTTGTGCTGCTGGCGATTGTGTCCATCGGCATGACCTACGCAGTGGCGGCGGGCGGCATCGACCTGTCGGTGGGGACGGCGCTGGACTTCGCCAGTTTCAGCTGTGTGGTGCTGCTCAACGGCGGGCATGGCTGGGCCGTGGCGACTGCGGGCGCATTGGCCGCGGCATTACTGGTGGGGCTGGTGAATGCTGTGCTGATTGGCGGGCTGCGCATCAGCCCGTTCCTGGCCACCCTCGGCACCTTGTTTATCGGCACCAGTGCGCAGCAGCTGCTCTCGGACGGAGGGCAGCCGATCTACATAGCCCAGGGATTGAAACCGGGGGTGGCGGGACTCACGCCGTTGCTGATCGTGCTGGGATTGGCGTTGTTTTACGGTCTTTTACTGGCGCGAGGGCGCCTGGGGCGGGAATTGCTGGCGCAGGGCTCGCAGCCGTTGCTGGCGTATTACTCGGGGTTGTCGGTGCGACGGATCGTGACCGTGGTGGCGCTGGCCACGGCCTTGGCGTGCGGGGTAGCCGGGGTGCTACTCGCGGCGACGGTGAGCGCGTATGTGCCGTTGTCGGGGAATGCGTTTTTGCTGAATGCGATTGGGGCGGTGTTTATGGGCACGACGTTGAGTCGACAGGGCCGGGCGAATGTGTGTGGGACGTTGCTGGGGGTGCTGTTTATCAACGTGATTGCCAATGGGTTGTTGTTGATTGGCTGGAATTTTTATTGGCAGCAGGTGGCGACGGGGGTGTTGATTTTTGTGGTGTTGACGTTCAGTTTTGCCAGCCGGCGGCTGGTCGAGCGAGCCTGATGCCCACATTTGGGTCCCCATTTGTTTGATGGGTATCACACTGCTTTTGCCGGGTGGGGCAAGAGCGTTTTGCTTACTTTTGCGCTTTTCAAAAGTGAGCCGCTGTAAGAGCGGAACCCCAAGCAGCCGTTA
The DNA here is from genome assembly GCF_017832155.1 of Pseudomonas sp. PvP025. NCBI lineage: Bacteria > Pseudomonadati > Pseudomonadota > Gammaproteobacteria > Pseudomonadales > Pseudomonadaceae > Pseudomonas > Pseudomonas sp. PvP025. The sequence continues at coordinate 4,528,566 of NZ_JAFIBJ010000001.1, forward strand.
CCGAAACAATGGATATGTACACAACCAAACACGCTCAGCACCGCATCGGCATCGGAAAATTCCCACGCTTGCATGCCCTTATTCCGTCTATATCGCACAGGGCCGTAATGCTAGCGTGCGTGACCTACCGGAGGTCACCGAATGAACACTGCACTCAAAATTCTGTTGGCGGCATCAGCACTCAGCCTGCTCGGCTGCGGCACCGTCAACACAGTCATGCGCGAAGACCACGTCGCCGTGCAGGCGCTCAAAAAGCAGAAAACCTATTGCCAGTCCATCTCCCGCGTCTACAGCGGGGTCGCCTATGACCTGTGTCAACTGCACGCTCCCCCGTCGGCCACCACCGGTGTGTGGGTGAATTTCGTGCCGCTGATTTTCATCGATGTAGTGGCCTCCGGCGTGTTGGATACCCTCGTCCTGCCCTACACGGTCTACCGGCAAAGCACCGACGGCAGTATCGAACTCAGGTAGGCCCCAGTGATGGGCTCTACACCGCCCGCTTTTGCCTTGCCGCTTGCCGCTAACAGCTCCCCACTGCTTTTAAGCTATAATCCCGCCCTTTAGCTGTTTCCTGCCCAGGCGGGAAGCACACTTTTTTCAGGCGCAACCCGCCTGCATGCAGACTAAAAGAGGCTAGACCCCTGTGGCATTGACGATTCTTGGCCTGTCCGGCGCCCTTAGCCATGATCCTTCCGCAGCCCTGTATATCGACGGCAAGCTGATCGCGGCCGCCGAAGAAGAGCGCTTCGTACGCGACAAACATGCAAAGAACCGCATGCCCTACGAGTCGGCGAAGTTCTGCCTGGAACAGGCTGGCATCAAGCCTTGCGACGTTGATGTGGTGGCGATCCCGTTCGCGCCGATCAGCCTGTTCGGCGAGGCGCGCTGGCACTATGCCAAGCGTTACTGGTACGCCCCGGACCGCGCCCTCGATGCGATCCTGATGGGCAACCGTCGCTACAAGCGTTATCGCAACAAGATCGTCTGGTGCCTGGAGCAACTGGGCTTCGATCCGAAGAAAATCAGGATCGAGCCGGTTGAACACCACCTGGCCCACGCCTCCAGCGCCTACCACTGCTCGGGCTTCCAGGAAAAAACCGCAATCCTCGGCATCGACGGCAAGGGCGAGTACGCCACCACGTTCTTTGGCTATGGCGAGAACGGCAAGATCCACAAGATCAAGGAATTCTACGACCCTGACTCCCTCGGCGGCCTGTATGGCGCGATCACCGAGTTCCTCGGTTTCGAGATGCTCGACGGTGAGTTCAAGGTCATGGGCATGGCGCCATACGGCGATGCCAGCAAGTACGATTTCTCGCGCCTGGCCTCCTTTGAAAACGGCGAGCTGGTGATCAACACCGACTACGCCAACGTCATCGGCCTGCGCCGCTACAAGGAGAAGGGCAAAGGCTTCTACTTCTCGCCAAAACTGATCGAGTGGCTGGGGCCAAAGCGCGAAGGCGATATTGCCGACGAGCCTTACATTCACTACGCGGCCAGCATGCAGGCGTTGTTCGAGAAGCTGGCCTTGCAGATGATCGACCATTACCTGGGCGACATCCTCAAGGACACTGGCAAGCTGGCCTTCGCGGGCGGTTGCGCGCTGAACGTCAAGCTGAACCAGAAGATCATCGCCCGTGACGACGTGAAAGAGCTGTTCGTACAGCCGGCCTCCGGTGATGCCGGCACTGCCGTTGGTGCTGCTGCTTACGTGTCCCACGCCCGTGGCGTGCCGGTGGAGAAGATGGAACACGTCTACCTCGGCCCGTCCTACAGCAACGAAGACGTGATCGCTGCCTGCGCCAAACACGAGAGCAAGCCGGTGTGGCGCAAGATCGAAAACATGCCCAAGCGCATCGCCAAGATCATGGTCGACGGCAACCCGGTGGCCTGGTTCCAGGGCCGTATGGAGTTTGGCCCGCGTGCGTTGGGCGGTCGTTCGATCATCGGTTGCCCAAGTGCAACCGGCGTGGCCGACCGCATCAACCACCAGATCAAGTTCCGCGAGCGCTGGAGGCCTTTCTGCCCGTCGATGCTCGACACCGTGGCCCCGCAGATGATCAAGGTCGACCACCCGGCGCCGTTCATGACCTTCACCTTTGAAGTGTCGGAAGAATGGAAAACCCGCGTACCGGAAGTGGTGCACGAAGACGGCACCTCCCGCGCCCAGGTGCTCAAGCGCGAATACAACCCGCGCTACTACGACATGATGAAAGAGCTCGAAGTGCTGACGGGCAATGGCGTGTCCCTGAACACCTCGCTCAACCGCCGTGGCGAAGCGATGATCTGCTCGCCCAAGGACGCGCTGGACATGTTCTTCGGCTCCGACCTGCAGTACCTGATCATGGAAGACATCCTCGTGGTCAAGGACGGTGTGGACCCTTATGACGCCGTGGTCTAAATGCTGAACCGCTTCCAGGGTTGGCGTGAGCGAGGCTGGGTGCCTGTCGAGGCCGAGGCTTACGCTCAAGCCTGGCAGCGATTTGGTGGCAGCGTGGCGACCCATCCTCGGGTCGTCGAGCGTTTGGCCGGCCTGGCGCAGATTCCGGTGCGTTACCTGGGCTGGGAGCAGGACGGCGAACTCAAGGGCGCAATTGCCACCTGGGGGCGCGACCTGGCGCTGTCCAAGGACGTGCTCAAGCGCCACGGCAAGAAGGGCCTGTTTGACCTCGGTAATGCCGAGATCATCCTGCCGATTGCCGCCGATGCGCAGTTGCCGGTGCGCCATCGCGGGCGCTACCTGTCGGCCTTGAACGAAGGGCGCGTGAGTACCCTCAAGCCCCAGGCCGAGCAACTGGCCATGGCGCGCACCCCGGAAGACCTGTCAAAGAAGTTTCGCTACAACCAGCGCCGCGAACTGCGCCTGCTGGAAGAGGCGGGCGGCGTGGTGCGGGCGGTGAGTGAGTTTTCCAGTGCGGAGCTGGCGGCGATTTATCGCGACCTGTTCCAGCGTCGCTGGGGCTTTGCCGCCACCGGCGCCGAACGCCTGGCCGAAGTGCTGGCATTGCTCCAGGAGTTTCTGGTGGGTTCGGTGCTGTTTCTCAACGATGCGCCAATTGCCGTGCAGTTGGTGTACCGCGTCGAGGCGCCCGAATGGGTCAGCATCGAATACGTCAACGGCGGCGTCGACCCCGAAACCCGTGCGTTCAGCCCCGGCAGCGTGTTGAGCTTTCTCAACACCCAAAGTGCCTGGGAGCAGGCTCGCACGCTCAACAAGCCACTGCGTTTCTCTTTTGGGCGCGCCGACCGCGAATATAAAGAGCGCTGGTGCAACCCGGTGCCGGTGTTCAGCCTATGAGCCGCAAACAGCAACTGCTCAAGCGCCATCGGCGCAACAAACGCATCGCCTTGCTGGTGGGCTTGTTGCTGTTGATCGCGGTGGGTGTGCTGGTGGCCTGGTGGCTGCCGTTGATCCTCGCAGTGCTGCTGTGGGTGGCCCACGAAGCCTGGTTTGCCGACCATCTGTTCTACTCGCCCAAGGATGACTACCAGTACCGCTTTGCCCCGCACAGCCGTCACGGCGACCTGCGCCTGGAGGCTGGGCGTTTGCTCTCGGACACACCGCTGGAACTTGCGGGTGATGAAACCCTGATCGTCCAGGTGCAGCTTGAAAGCAGCTGGCTCGGACGTTTCCTGGACCCTGCGGTTGAGCTGGCGGGTGATCGCCAGGCCTTCGAGCGCGGTGTTGCTGGCACGCGTTACCTCAACCTCACCGGTGCAGCGGCGGCCCTGGCTGCGGGTGAGGTTCGCGTGCGTGGGCGATTCTGTCGCATTGTCGGTCAGCCGACGCTTTGGGTGTTCCGCCAGCCGGACCCGGCGCGCCAACGCGTGATGGTGATCGCGCCCCATGCCGACGATGCCGAGCTGGCTGCGTTCGGCCTGTATGCCCAGGCGGATGAAAGCTGGATCGTGACCCTCACCGCCGGTGAGATCGAAGCCGAATATTATCAACAGATGGGCCTGCCGCAGGCCGATGCCGCGCGTCTGAAAGGGCGCCTGCGCGCCTGGGACAGCATTGCCGTGCCGCGCTGGGCCGGGGTGCCCGAGGCGCAGTGCGTGCAACTGGGCTACTTCTGCCTGCAACTGCCGGCCATGCAGGCCGCGCCGGATCAGCCCCAGGCTTCGCGCGAGGCGCAATGCGCCGATACGCGGCTGTTTCGCCAGTTCAACAGGCTTGCGTTGCCCAGCGATGCGGACGGTTTGCCGACCTGGCACAACCTGCTCGCCGACCTGCGCGCGCTGTTGCTCAAGGCACGTCCCGAGGTGATCGTGTTGCCGACGCCGCTGCTCGATCCGCACCCGGATCACATCTGTGCCTACAACGCCGTCATCGAGGCTTTGCAGGGCCTTGAGTGGCAGCCGAGCACATTGCTGGGCTACGCCAACCATTTGCACGATAACGACCGCTGGCCCATGGGCGATTCGGGCGCCGGTGTGGCGTTGCCGCCGCAGTTCGATGCCGACCGGGTGCTGCAGCCGTATTGCCGCGTGCTCAGCCACAGCCAGCAAGTGGACAAGGCCATGGCGCTGGGCATGATGCATGACCTGCAACCGAGCGCGCCGTTCAAGCGCCGCGTCCGACGCCTGTTGCAACAACTGCTGGCGGATCGTGGTCCATCGCCCTACGGCGAGAACGAGTTTTTCCGCAAGGCCGTGCGCCGTCACGAACTGCTTTGGGTGCTGAAGCAGGACTGAAATTGACTTTATCGTCGGGCGGCTTGCAGCGGCCCGATTGCCCCATGGAGTGTTATGAAGCCTCGTTTCAAGGTTTTGCAATTACAGCCGGACTACAACGTCAAGCTCAACGATTTTGCCGACCTCGGTGAGCAAATCGTCAAGTCGTTGCCGCCTGAGCGTTTCGAGGTTACCTCGGCATTCCTCAGCGGGCACCCGCAACCGGGCCAGCCGTTGAGCGTCGCCGATCACTCCAAGTATTTTCAATTTCCCGAGAAAGCCCTGAAGGGCATTCGTCTGGGCGCGATGTGGGAAATCTACAAGTATTGCCGTGAGCAGCAGTTCGACGTGGTCATCTGCAACCGCTTCAAGTCGGTGAACATGATGCTGTCGCTCAATCGCTGGCTGAAGATCCCGTTGTGCATCGGCATTTCCCATGGCTTTGGCGAATATGAGCGTGCTTATCGCCGGCGCCAGACGCGCCGTCTGGTCAGCCCGGCGTGGCGGTTTGTCGGGGTTTCGGCGGCAGTGCGTGATTATCTGGTGGGCCTGGGCTGCGGCTTTACCCGCGAGAACACCACCTTCGTCACCAATGCCATCGACATTCCGCAGGCCGAAGCCCTGCAGTTGCCGCGCGAGCAGGCGCGCCAGGCGCTCGGGCTGGCGCCCGACGCGCGGATCATTGGCGCGTTGGGGCGACTGGTGCCGATCAAGGGTCATACGCACCTGTTGCAGGCGTTCGCACGGCTCAAGGACAAATACCCCCACGCGCAGCTCGGCATCATTGGCTCCGGTCGCGCGGAAGCTGACCTGCGCGCCGACATCGAACGCCTTGGGCTCACCGGCCGCGCGCACCTGCTGGGCTTTCGCGAGGACGGTCTCCAGTACGTGCGCGCCTTCGATATCTGGACCATGCCGTCGCTGCAGGAAGGCCTCGGCCTGGCGTTGCTCGAAGGCATGAGCGGGCACCTGCCGGTGATCGCCTCCAACGTCCCGGCCATGCTGCCGCTGGTGGAAGGGGCGGGTGGCCTGTTCCACGAGCCGGGCAATGTCGAGCAACTCAGCGCGGCCCTGGACACTTACCTGGCCATGAGTGACGAACAGCTGCGCGCCAAGGGCGAGCAGGTGTTTCGCTATCTCGAAGAGCATCACGCCCTGGCAGAATTCCAGCAGAAGTACCTGGACCTTATCGACACCGGTTTGAAACAAGTAGGTAGAGCATGACAACGCAACAACCCCTGGTCTCGGTGATTATCGCGTCCTACAACCACGGCCGGTACATCGAGCAGAGCATCCTCAGCGTGCTCGGTCAGACGTACCCGAATATCGAACTGCTGGTGGTGGACGACGGCTCTAAGGATGACAGCGTCGAGCGCATCCGGCGTCTGCAGGCCGAGCATGGCTTTGACTTCCAGGTGCAGCAGAACCAGGGTCTCACCGCGACCCTAAACGGGGCGATTGCGCGGGCCAAGGGCAGCCTGATTGCACCGTTCGGCTCCGACGACATTATGCTGGCGGACCGTATTGCCACCCAGGTGGCGTATATGGAAGACAAACCGAAGGTGGGCATCTGCGCCGGCAATATCGAGCTGATCGATGGCGACGGCAACCTGCACCCGGAGAAAAAACAGCGCCGCGACGTACCGTTTCGCAGCCTGGATTTCGATGACATGTTCATGGATCGCAAGCCGTTCCCGCCGGCGCCGACCATGCTGATTCGCCGGCATGTGCTGGAGGAGGTCGGTGGCTTCGACCCGCTGATCCCCCTGGAAGACTTGCTCATTCAGTTGAAGGTCACGGCAGCGGGCTACACCATTGACGCCCTTGGCGTGGTGATGGCGCAGTACCGCCAGCATGCGAGCAACACCTACAAGAACCATCGCTACATGATCGAGAACATCCTCAAGACCTATGCCCACTTCAGCCATCACCCGGCCTATGACGCGGTGCGCTACAACTTCCTGAACTCGATGTTCCTCAAGACCGCCGATCGTGACCGACCGCTGGCACGGGAGATTCTCAAGCAGATCCCGCTCAAATTCTGGGGGCGCAAGACCTTGCGTGGCCTGGTGCGGCTCTACCTGACGCCGCTGCGCTCCTAAGCGCTGGGCGCGGCCAGTACGTGCGCGCGGATCTTCGCCGTGGCGCCTGCGCTGGCAACGGTCGCGTAACCCTTGGTCAACTGTTCGAAGTGGGTATCGAACAGCCAGTTGCGATCCTGCGGATAGCGTTGCATATGGCGCAGGTTGCGTTGGCGCAAGGCGTTGCGCAGGGGCGACGGGAAGATGCGCAGGTCGGCAATGTCGATCAGGCCGAACTCGCCGTCGTCCATCAGCAGGACGTTACCCATGTGCAGCGAGCGGAAGTACACGCCGCGCTCATGCAACTGCGCCATGAACTGGCCAAAGCGTTCGATCAATGACTCGCGCAGGCTGCTGTCCAGGCTTTGCAGGGCTTGGCGCAGGGTCAGGCCGGGCAGTGGCGAATAGGTGACGGCGCTGCTGCCCTCGGCGAGGGCGTAGATCGCAAGTATCTGCGGCGTGGGAATGCCCAGGCTGCGCAGTTGTTCGGCGTTGCTGGCGAACCGCTCCGAGTAGGGGTTGAAGCTGCCCGAGGTGTACCAGCGGCGGGCGCGGAACACCTTGAGGAAGCGGCCGTCGACCAGGCGCAGGACTTTCGGCCCCAGGCCATCGGCTTCGATCACCTGGGCATCGCTGCACAGCGCTTCAAAAGCGGCAGGCTTGAGGCTTTGCACGGGCAGGCGCAGCAGGCTGTGGCGGCGTTTGGCAATGCTCAAACCGGCGATCAGCGCCAGCGGAATCCACAACAGGAACCAGTGCTCCTTGGGCCGCGACAGGATGCCGCCGCCTTCGGTCAGGCCCGCGCCGATGCCGTAGGCGAGCAGGGAGGAGGCGAGGATGAACAGCGGTTGCGCGCGCTCCTTGAAGCTTTTGTACAGGCCCCAGCCAAGCATGAATATCCACGGGATGAACCCGATGATGCCGACGTAATACAGCACGCCGAGGGCGAAGCTGTGCGGCTCGCGCAGCACGTAGCCGTCCGCCAGGGTCAGGTACAGCTCCGAATCGTAGCTGTGGCCGATCCACGGATGGGCTGCAATTCGCTCCAGCGACATGCTCCACAGTTCGAACCGAAATGAGCTGCCGCGTTGGGTGATGAGTTCCGGGTACACCAGCAGCAGCCCAATGGCACTCACCACCAGCGCCGCGATCAGCACGGCAGAGCGACGGTTGCGGCTGACAAAACTCATCCACAGGATGGCCAGGGTCATGGCGACCAGGGGTGTACGCGAGCCGGTCGCCAGTACCGCCGCCGTCATCACTGTCAGGGCCGGCACGCTGAACCACAGCACATGGGCGCGCCGTGTGGTCATGCACACGTACAGCCAGTACACGCAGAAAAAACCGAATAGGTGGGAGCTGAGCAGTGGGTTATCCAGGGCGCCACGGCCGCCGATCATGCGCATGCCGGGTTGGAAACCCTTAGCGAAAGCCACCAGGTTGAACGCGCACACCACCATCGCGATCACCGCAGCGGCGAAGAAGATCGGCTTGAACAGGTCGTTGCGATAATGCAGCAGCAGCCCGCAGCCGCCGAACAGCATGAAGGTGTTCAGCGGGCGTTTGAACAGGTCGGTGTCGATGCTCGGTTCGGGGCTCCACAGCAGGCTGGTCAGGGCCCAGGCGGCAAACACCAGAAAGGCGATCGCCAGTGGTTCGCGCAGCAGTTCCCGGAACTCCCTGGGGCGCTGGAACAGCATGAACAAGGTCGGCACAGTAAACAGGAGGTAGACGATTCGATGCAGCACATTACGATTGGAGACAAGGAACAGCGCACTCAGCAGCAGCAATAAGCCAATGGGTAAAATCCACATGACCAGAAAGTCGAAAACGCGATTTGAACCATAGTTGAGACGCTTGGAGTGCATACGCAAAAGCCATTCCAGAGAAAGAAAGCCGACCATCGTAAAGCAGGCGTTATTGGTTGTCGTCGGCAGCAAGCGCGGGCGCGCGGGTCATGCCGGGTGCAAGTACAACAGAGAAGCTGTGCTAAAGTCAGCCTCCTTTTTCAAAACGCCGCGTGTTATGACCGATTCCAGTCCGAGCGCAAGCCCTTCGAGCTTGAAAATATACTTCCGTCTACTCAGCTACGTCAGGCCCTACGCGGGGCTGTTTGCACTGAGTATCCTCGGATTTCTGATTTTCGCGTCGACCCAGCCGATGCTGGGGTACATCCTCAAGTACTTCGTCGACGGCCTGTCCAACCCCGAAGCGGTGCTGTTCCCCAGCGTGCCGTTCCTGCGCGACCTGCAGCTGCTGCAGGCCGTGCCGCTGCTGATCATCCTGATCGCGGCATGGCAGGGCCTGGGTTCGTTCCTGGGTAACTACCTGCTGGCCAAGGTGTCCCTGGGCCTGGTCCACGACCTGCGGGTGCAGCTGTTCAACAACCTGCTGACCCTGCCCAACCGTTATTTCGACAACCACAACTCGGGGCACCTGATTTCCCGCATCACCTTCAACGTGACCATGGTCACGGGGGCGGCCACCGATGCGATCAAGGTGGTGATCCGCGAAGGCATGACGGTGATCTTCCTGTTCGCCTCGCTGCTGTACATGAACTGGCGCCTGACGCTGGTGATGATCGCCATTCTTCCGCTGATCGCGGTGATGGTCAGCACGGCCAGCAAGAAATTTCGCAAGCAGAGCAAGAAAATCCAGGTGGCCATGGGCGACGTCACCCATGTGGCCTCGGAAACCATTCAGGGCTACCGCGTGGTGCGCAGCTTCGGCGGCGAGGTCTACGAGGAGAAGCGTTTCCTCAAGGCCAGCCAGAGCAATACCGACAAGCAGTTGCGCATGACCCGTACGGGCGCCATCTACACCCCGGCCCTGCAACTGGTGATCTACACCGCCATGGCCGTGCTGATGTTTCTGGTGCTGTACCTGCGTGGCGATGCATCGGCGGGTGACATGGTGGCCTACATCACCCTGGCCGGCCTGTTGCCCAAGCCGATTCGCCAACTGTCGGAAGTCAGCTCCACCATCCAGAAGGGTGTGGCGGGTGCCGAGAGCATTTTCGAGCAACTGGACGAAGACGTCGAAATCGACCACGGCACCATCGAGCGTGACAAGGTCAGCGGTCGTCTGGAAGTGCGCAACCTGAACTTCACCTACCCCGGCACTGAACGCCATGTGCTCAAGGACATCAGCTTTACCGCCGAGCCTGGGCAAATGATCGCCCTGGTGGGCCGTTCGGGCAGCGGCAAGTCGACCCTGGCCAGCCTGATCCCGCGTTTCTATCACCACGAAAGCGGCGAGATCCTGCTCGACGGCGTGGAGATCGAAGACTACAAGCTGCTCAACCTGCGCAAGCACATCGCGCAGGTCACCCAGCATGTGACCCTGTTCAGCGACACCGTGACCAACAACATTGCCTATGGCGACCTGGCCGGCGCGCCGAGGGCCGATGTCGAAGCGGCGGCGACCGATGCCAATGCCAAGGACTTCATCGACCAGTTGCCCAAGGGCTTCGACACCCAGGTCGGTGAAAACGGCGTGCTGCTGTCCGGCGGCCAACGCCAGCGCCTGGCGATTGCCCGGGCGCTGCTGAAGAATTCGCCGCTGCTGATTCTCGACGAGGCCACCTCGGCCCTCGACACCGAGTCCGAGCGCCACATTCAGGCGGCGCTGGACAAGGTCATGCAAGGCCGCACCACCCTGGTGATCGCGCACCGCCTGTCCACCATCGAGAAGGCCGACCTGATCCTGGTGATGGACGATGGCCGTATTGTCGAGCGTGGTACCCACGGCGAGCTGCTGGCGCAGAACGGTTACTACGCCCGCCTGCATGCCATGGGCCTGGATGCCCCGGTGTCGGCCGACATCACCTGATTCGATGGGGGCACACAGGGCGTCTGTGTGAGACTTGTTGTGGGAGGGGGCCTGCTCCCACATTTGCTTGCGGTGCTCCACAAGCCTTCTATAACCCTGTGCTAATATCGCGCCCCTGTTCATTTTGTAGTGGGTTGCTCCATGAAGTTGTCCATGCCGCGATTCGATCAAGCCCCAGTCTTGGTAGTCGGCGATGTCATGCTCGACCGTTACTGGCATGGCGGAACCTCACGGATTTCCCCTGAGGCGCCAGTGCCGGTCGTCAAGGTCGAGCAAATCGAAGACCGTCCGGGCGGCGCTGCCAACGTTGCCCTCAATATTGCCGCCCTCGGCGCCCCGGCCTCCCTGGTAGGCGTGACCGGCGACGATGAAGCCGCCGACAGCCTGGCCAACAGCCTGCGCGGTGCCGGAGTGCGTGCGCTGTTCCAGCGGATTGCCCATCAGCCGACCACCGTCAAGCTGCGCGTGATGAGCCGTCACCAGCAATTGCTGCGTATCGATTTCGAAGAACCCTTCGCCACCGACGCCCTGGCCCTGAGCGGTCAGGTCGAGGCGCTGCTCGAAGGCATCAAGGTGCTGGTGCTTTCCGACTACGGCAAAGGCGCGTTGCAGAACCATCAGATGCTGATCCAGGCCGCCAAGGCCAGGGGTATCCCGGTGTTGGCCGATCCCAAGGGCAAGGACTTCTCGATCTATCGAGGCGCCAGCCTGATCACGCCGAACCTCAGCGAGTTCGAAGCCATCGTTGGCGGATGCGTCGACGAACACGACCTGGTGACCAAAGGCGCAGCGCTGATGGCCGACCTCGACCTGGGTGCCTTGCTGGTGACCCGTGGCGAGCACGGCATGACCCTGCTGCGCCCCCACCATCCGGCCATGCACTTGCCGGCGCGGGCCCGTGAGGTCTTCGACGTCACCGGCGCGGGCGACACCGTGATTTCCACCCTGGCGGCCTCCATTGCCGCCGGCGAAGAACTGCCCCACGCGGTGGCCCTGGCCAATCTGGCGGCCGGCATCGTCGTCGGCAAACTGGGTACCGCGGCGATCAGCGCACCTGAGCTGCGCCGTGCGATCCAGCGCTCCGAAGGCTCCGAGCGTGGCGTGCTGACCATCGAACAATTGCTGCTGGCCATCGACGATGCGCGCGCGCACAACGAAAGCATTGTGTTCACCAACGGCTGTTTCGACATTTTGCATGCCGGTCACGTGACCTACCTCGAGCAGGCGCGCGCCCAGGGCGATCGTCTGATCGTCGCGGTGAACGACGATGCCTCGGTCAGCCGTCTCAAAGGGCCGGGCCGACCGATCAATAGCGTCGACCGACGCATGGCCGTACTGGCCGGGCTGGGCGCGGTGGACTGGGTGATCAGCTTCTCCGAAGGCACACCGGAAAACCTGCTGGCGCAGGTCAAGCCGGACGTGCTGGTCAAGGGCGGCGACTATTCGGTCGATCAGGTCGTGGGCGCCGATATCGTCAGTGCCTATGGTGGCAAGGTCAAAGTGCTGGGCCTGGTCGAGAACAGCTCGACCACCGCCATTGTCGAGAAGATCCGCAGCCATGAGTGACGCGTGCGTACTGATTACCGGGGGCGCGGGTTTTATTGGCTCCCACCTGGTCGATGCGTTGCTCGCCAAGGGTTACTCGGTGCGGGTGCTGGATGACCTGTCCACCGGTAAGCGCAGTAATCTGCCGCTGGACAACCCACGGGTGCAACTGCTGGAAGGCGATGTGGCCGATGCCAAACAGGTGGCCCAGGCCGCCGTTGGCGTGAGCGCCGTGGTGCACCTGGCCGCGGTGGCCTCGGTGCAGGCTTCGGTGGACGACCCGGTGGGCACGCACCAGAGCAATTTCGTCGGCACGCTGAATGTCTGCGAAGCCATGCGCAAGGCCGGGGTGAAGCGCGTGGTGTTTGCCTCCAGCGCGGCGGTGTACGGCAACAATGGCGAGGGTGCTTCGATTGACGAAGAGACCACCAAGGCGCCGCTGACGCCCTATGCCTCGGACAAACTGGCCGGTGAACATTACTTTGACTTCTACCGCCGCCAGCATGGCCTGGAGCCGGTGATCTTCCGCTTCTTCAATGTCTTCGGGCCGCGCCAGGATCCGTCATCGCCGTACTCCGGGGTGATCAGCATCTTCAGCGAACGCGTACAAACGGGCACACCGATTGCCGTGTTTGGCGATGGCGAGCAAACCCGCGACTTCATGTACGTGGAAGACTTGGTGGATGTGCTGGTGCAGGCCATCGAAGCGCCGCAAGCGCCGTTGGGTGCGATCAATGTGGGGTGGAACCGCACCACCACGCTCAAGCAGGTATTGCAGGCGCTTGAGCAAGTGGTGGGCACGTTGCCGACGATCACCTACGGCCCGGCGCGCTCCGGGGACATTCGCCATTCGCGAGCCAATAACCAACGGTTGCTGGCCAGCTTCAAGCTGCCCGAACCGACCCCGCTCAAGGTGGGCCTGGAGCGCTTGCTCAACGTCTGACCGCAATCCCTGTGGCCAGCGGGCTTGTTGTGGCGAGCGGGCGTGCCCCGCGTTGGGGTGCGAAGCGCCCCCAATCCAGCAAAACGCGGAGTACCTGATACGGCTCAGCGCCTGGTTTTGGGGCTGCTGCGCAGCCCAACGCAGGACAAGCCTGCTCGCCACAGAGGCTTCAGTTTGCTGGGCGAGAGTGCCAAGTCGAAGAACTGGCGGGGGCTCCCACCTTATTTTTTCTTCGGCACCATCTTGCGCAGTACGCGCTTGGCCAGGCGTTTGAGTTTGGATTCCTTTTCCGGCTCTGCCAGGCCTTGCTGGCGCAGCCAGTCCTTCCAGCGAATCCGCTCGTCGCGTACCAGCCAGCCGTCCTGCTGGGCGAAGCTTTCCGCCAGGTACAGGCCCCGCGTGCTGGCCGGGTACAACTGGTCTTTCTTCAACGTATAGAGCTCGGCCAATGGCTGGCCGTCCTTGAGCGGCATCAGGTACAGATCCGGGCGCTGGCGGTCCAGGCGCGCGACCAGTTGATCGCCTTCCAGCCGCTCATCCACATGGAACAGGCTCAGGGACTTGGCCTCCCTGGGCACTTCCAGGCGCAGGTCGTAGATCAATTGCAGCGAGGCCGTGGGCAAGTGCACATAGGCCCGGGGGCGCTCGATCAACTGCATGGTCGCGCAGCGCACCGGACGGGCCGCGCCGGACAGCGGGCTCAAGCGAAACGGCAGCGCTTCGCGGTAGTGCAGGGCGGCGGAGTAGGGCGCCGGCAGCCAGGTGTCGTTGAAGCGTCCGCCAAGCCAGCCTTCCGGTGTTTCCAGCAGGCATTCCTCGGCGATTTCCTGGATGGCGGTGTGCAGCGGCAGGTTCAGTTCGTGGGCGGGCACGTAGCCGGAGATCAGCTTGAGCACTACATCGCCACGGTCCTGGCGGCGCTGGCGCACGAGCACCCAGTAGTCCTTGTTTTGCCAGTGCAACGTCAGGCGTACCGACACGCCCAGATTGGCCAGCTCCAGGGCGAAACGCTCGGGGTCCGCCACCTCCACCGGCTTGCGCCGTTGCAGGGTCTGCGCAAAGTTGAGCGGCATGCCGACGCTCTGGTAGCTCAGGCCTTCGGGGCTGGCTTCGACGTGCAGGGGCAGGGTCTTGAAGTTACTCGGGTTTTTTCTTATGAGCGTTCGCGGCATGTCGGCTCCTTCTTGCGACGGGGTCGGCCGCGTCGGCGGCATCAGAGTTGACGAATGACCTGGGCAGCGGTCGCCACGTTATGGGCCAGGTGCAGCGGATTAATGGTCCCGACAATAGCACTGGCGACGCCCGTTTGCGCAAACAACAACATGAAACTGGCACGAATTGGATCCATTCCAGGGTCAAGGCACACATGGCCGCTGGCCAGGGCTTTTTTCACCAGAATGCCCTTGCCGTGGGCCGCCGCATAATCAATGACGGCTTTCTCCGATTGTTCGTTCAGATTGTAAGTGACCATCGCGCAGTCCCCCTGTTCAAGGGCCCTGATGCCACCTTCGACGGTTTTGCCGGAGAAGCCGAAACCGCGAATCTTGCCCTCTTTTTTCAGCGCGGCCAGGGCCTCATACACTTCGCAGTCGTTGAGAATGTGCAAGTCATTGCCGTCGGAATGCACCAACACCAGGTCGATAAAATCCGTTTCAAGGCGTTTCAAACTGCGCTCGATGGACAGCCGTGTGTGGGCGGCGCTGAAGTCGTGGCGGGAAACGCCGTTCTCGAACTCTTCGCCAACCTTGCTCACGATCACCCAGTCCTTGCGCTGATCACGTAGCAGCGGCCCCAGGCGCTCCTCGCTCAAGCCATAGGCCGGCGCGGTGTCGATCAGGTTAATGCCCAACTGGCGCGCCTGGCGCAACAACATCCGCGCCTCCTCGTCATTGGGGATCTGGAAGCCGTTGGGGTACTTCACGCCCTGGTCGCGGCCGAGTTTGACGGTGCCCAGGCCCAGCGGCGAGACCAGCAGGCCGGTGCTGCCGAGGGGGCGGTGCAGGTCGTGCAGGGTTGGCAGGCTCATGGCAACAGGTGCTCCCAGGCAGGTACGCCGATGGCAGGTTTTGGCAGGGCGGGCAGCGGCTCGCCGCCGGCAGGGCGGATGCCGTCACGTTCGAGGCTGTTGATTACGCGATCGGCAAAGTCCGGCGCCAGCGCCAGTTTGGTCGGCCAGCCCACCAGCAGCCGACCCTCTTCGGCGAGGAAGGCATTGTCGGGGCGCGCCAGGCCGGACTGCAGCGGTTCGGCGCGGTCGACGCGCAGGGTGGCCCACTGGGTCTGGCTCATGTCGATCCACGGCAGCAGTTGCGCCAGCTCTTTTTGCGCGGTGGCGATCTGTTCCTGTGGGGTGCGCGTCACGCCGTCGGCCTCGGCGATGTCGCCGCCCATGTACCACACCCAATTGCCATCGGCGGCCGGGTGGGTGGTGATGGTGATGCGCGGCTTGGTGCCGCCGCCCAGGCAGTGGGCGTACAGCGGCTTGAGGCCGGGGCCCTTGGCGATGATCATGTGCAGCGGGCGTTTTTGCATGGCCGGTGTGCTCAGGCCCAGGGCCTTCAGCAGCTCGGCGGTACCGCCGCCGGCGCTCAACACGATGCGCTGGGCGCGGATCTCACGGCCATCCACCGTCAGACCCACCAGCGTATTGCCCTCGCGCAGCGGCTCGATCCGTTGCCCGGCGAGCAGCCCGTCACCGGCCAGTTGCGCCAGGCGTTCGATCAGGCTGGGCACGTCGACGACCAGCTCCGCCAGGCGATAGACCTTGCCCTTGAAGCGGCGGTCCTGCAGGGCTGGCGGCAGCTCGTCGCCCTTGACCTGATCGACCCGACCGCGCACGGCCTTGCTCGCGAAAAAACTGGTGAGGTTGCCGGCCAGGGTGCCGGGAGACCAAAGGTAGTGGGCCTCGGAGAGCAGGCGCACGCCGGACAAATCGAGCTCGCCGCTGCCGGCCAGGGCTTCGCGCCAGCGGCGTGGCATGTCGGCAATCGCCTCGGAGGCGCCGGTCAGCGCGCCGTGCAGCGCATATTTCGCACCACCGTGAATGATCCCCTGGGATTTCACACTCTGCCCGCCGCCCAGGGTGGCGCTTTCCACCACCACCGTGGAAAAACCCTGGCGGCGCAGGCGCGCATTCAGCCAGAGGCCGGCAACCCCGGCGCCGACAATCAGGACGTCGGTGGAAATATCGGATGGCATGGGCGACCTCAGTGTTCAAGACAAGGGGCGCAGTATACAGGCTGTAGCGTGGCGGTCAGTGCCCGGCGGTTTTCGAGAACAGCTGGATCACTACCACGCCCAGCACAATCAAGCCCATCCCCAGCATCGCCGGTACATCGAGTTTCTGCCCGTAGATGAACAACGCCGCGATACTCACCATCACAATGCCCATCCCGGCCCACACGGCATACGCCACGCCCACCGGCACCGTGCGTACCACCAGGGTCAGCATCCAGAACGCCACGCCATACCCCACGATCACCAGCAGCAGGGGGATCGGCGTACTCCAGCCCTTGATGGCTTTCATGGACACGGTGGCGATCACTTCCGAGCAGATGGCGATGGCCAGGTAGTAGTAGGCGGCATTCATGGGGAGTCCTCGGCTTGCGGCGGTATCAGGATGGGCATTCTATAGGCTCACTATTGAAAAAGCCGATAAACTCCGCCGCCATGAATAGAACTCTCTACAGCTGTCTGTTTTACCTGGCGCTGCCGTTGGTGGCTTTACGTCTGTGGCTGCGTGCACGCAAGGCTCCGGCCTATGCAAAGCGCGTGGGCGAGCGGTTTTCCCTTGGCTTGCCGGCGATGCAGCCCGGCGGGATCTGGGTGCATGCGGTGTCGGTGGGTGAAAGCATTGCCGCCGCGCCGATGGTGCGTGGGCTGCTGGAGCGTTATCCGCAGTTGCCGATCACGGTCACCTGCATGACACCGACCGGTTCCGAGCGTATCCAGGCGCTGTTCGCCAACGAGCCGCGCATCCAGCACTGCTACCTGCCCTATGACGTGCCGTGCGCGGCAAAGCGCTTTCTTGATCGCGTGCAGCCCAGGCTTGCGGTCATTATGGAAACCGAATTGTGGCCCAACCATATCCACGCCTGCGCTCGGCGCGGCATTCCGGTGGCGTTGGCCAATGCGCGATTGTCGGCGCGCTCGGCCAAGGGCTACGCGCGGTTTGCCAAGCTCACCGCGCCGATGCTGTCAGAGATGAGCCTGTTGGCCGTGCAGACGCAAACCGAAGCCGAGCGCTTCCGAAGCCTCGGCGCGCGAGCGGACACGGTGGAGGTGACCGGCTCGATCAAGTTCGACCTGACCATCGACCCGCAATTACCGGTACGCGCCGCGGCCCTGCGTGAGCAATGGGGCGCCACCCAGCGCCCGGTATGGATCGCCGCCAGCACCCACGAAGGCGAGGATGCGGTGGTGCTCGCGGCTCATCGTCAACTGCTCGACAGCTATCCCAATGCGCTGTTGATTCTGGTGCCGCGCCATCAGGAACGCTTCGGTCCGATGTTCGAGCTGTGCGAGCAACAGGGCTTTGCCACGGTGCGCCGTTCCAGCGGCGAACCCGTCACGGCGCAAACCGCCGTGTTGCTTGGCGATACCATGGGCGAGTTGCTGTTTCTGTATGCATTGGCCGACAGCGCCTTTGTCGGCGGCAGCCTGGTAGCGACCGGTGGGCATAACCCGCTCGAGCCGGCGGCGTTGGGGTTGCCGGTGATCATGGGGCCGCACCTGTTCAACTTTCTGGAGATCACCGCAATGATGCGCGAGGCCGGGGCGTTGCGTGAGGTGGATGATGCTGACGGATTGGCTGAGGCGGTACGCCAGCTGTTCGAACTGCCGCAGGATGCCCGCCGCATGGCGCAGGCGGGGCTTGAAGTGATGCAGGCCAATCAGGGCGCGTTGCAGCGGTTGCTGGACGGCCTTGGCCGACTGATCAACTGACACAGCACCGATAAAACTGTGGCAGGGGGCTCGCTCGCGAATGCGATTTTTCGGTGTACATATCCGTTTCTGCGGTAACGGCGACTTAGGGTTCCGCCCTTACGGCGGCTCACTTTTGGAAAGACCCAAAAGTAAGCAAAAGGTCTTTGCCCTGCGTTCGGCCAGCGTGTTTGACGGGGCGCCTCAGATCAAAAGCAAAAGCGCGGCGGCCTTATAGCCGATCGGTGTAGGGAGTGCGAACGCGGTTAAATGTGGGAGCTGGCTTTGGGGCTGCTGCGCAGCCCAACGCAGGACAAGCCTGCTCGCCACAGGGAATCTGCGCTTAGCTGAACGGCATTGGGGCAAGCCCCCTCTCACATGTTCAGTTACCGGGCCGGGCCTTGAGCTGTTCGGCGGCGGCTTTGGCCAGGTCCGGTGGCAGGAAATCGCGGTCCGGGTTGTAGTCGGCCTTGAGGTAGCGCGTCAGCTCCTGCAGGTCACCCGGGTTCAAGGTGCCCGCGGCCTGCTTCAGGCGCAGGTTGTCGAGAATGTAGTCATAGCGGCTGTTGTTGTAGTTGCGCACCGACGCGTAGAGCTGGCGCTGCGAGTCCAGCACGTCGACGATGTTGCGCGTCCCCACCTGGTAACCGATTTCGGTGGCCTCCACCGCGCTCTGGTTGGAGATGATCGACTGTCGGCGCGCCTGCACCTGTTCCACATCGGTGTTCACCGCGCGGTGCAGGTTGCGTGTGTTTTCCACCACCTGGCGGCGCAGGCCCTCGCGCTGTTGCTCGGACTGGTCCAGGCGCGAATAGGATTCGCGCACCTGCGAGCTGGTAAGGCCGCCGCTGTAGAGCGGAATGTTCAGGCGCAGGCCGACGGTGCGTTGGGACACATCGCCGCCGTAAGGAATCGGCAATTGGTTCGGATTGCCGAAACCCAACGCGTCGTTGTCACCCTTTTCGTACTGCGCCACCGCGTCGAGCGTGGGCAAGTGGCCGGCCTTACGCTGGCGCAGGGTTTCTTCGGCGGCAGTGACGGCGTAGTTGCTGGCCAGCAGGTTGAGGTTCTGACGGCCGGCAGTTTCGACCCAGGCCTTGGCGTCGTTCGGCATCGGCGGCAGCACCGGCAGGCTGTGGACGATGCCCTGGATTGCGTTGTACTGGCGGTTGGTCAGGGTGATCAGCGCTTCGAAGGCGTCGTCGACCTGGCGCTGGGCGAGGATGCGGTTGGCGCGGGCCGTGTCGTAGCTGGCCTGGGATTGCAGCACGTCGGTCTTGTCCGACAGGCCCACGTCGAAGCGTTCGTTGGACTGGTCCAGCTGACGCCTGAAGGCGTTTTCTTCGGCCTTGGTCGAGGCCAGGTTGTCCTGGGCGCGCAGCACCGCAAAGTAGCTTTCGGCACTTTGCAGGATCAGGTTCTGCTCGGTCGCCGAGAGTTGCAGCGAGGCCTGCTCGTTGACCGCATGGGCGGCCTGCAGCTGGAACCAGCGGTCGGCGCGAAACAGTGGCTGGCTCAGGGTCGCGCGCCAGGAGTGGGCGTCGCGGTTGACGGTGGCCGCCGGCTGGTCGAGCTGGGTGCGCACATTATTGCTGTCGGCACCGGCCGAGAGGTTGGGCAGCAAGCCGGCGCGGGCTTGGGGCACCACTTCCTTTTGCGCGCCATATTGGGCGCGGGCGGCGGCCAGGTCGGCGTTGTTGTTCACCGCCTCCTGGTAGACGCTGACCAGATCGGTGTTGACGGACAAGGGCGCTTCAGCTGCCCAGACCCATCCATTGGTCGCACAAGACACGGCAAGGGCCAGTGAGAGTTTGCGCAGCATGAGGCGATCCCTGAATAAATATTACGCTGATAATTAATCGCCCAAGGCTACGGTGGCGCTTGTAGAGCGTCAAGCCTTGAGGCCGCTCTGGAGTGTAGTGGCGCGACCTCGGCACAACAATCCTGCAATCACGCCATTCATCACGCTTGATCCACCGTTATTGGCAACTTGCCCACGCCATGGTCTAGACTGGCCGCGTTCTTGTCGGGGTGCCTTGTTGGAAGGCTGAGATCGGTAAATACCGGATCCCGTTGAACCTGATCAGGTTAACGCCTGCGTAGGGAACAAGATTTCTCGTCACCCGGCGAGTCCTCTTGTGCTTCGTCCGGGATGCTGTTCGACCATCGAACGCCCTCGTGCACAAAGCACAGCACTGCTATCAGTGCGTCCATCCGTCCCAGGTTCGCTCCGACAACAATCCACCGCCTGGATAAGTTGGAGAGCCTGTGATGAGCACTGAACTAAAAAGCCAAAAATCAAAAAATACTGTGCACCTGAGTGAATCGGCCAAGGTCGACTCCGGCTCCGTGCAGCCGTTTACCCGCTCGCAGAAGATCTACGTGCAGGGCTCGCGCCCCGATATCCGCGTGCCCATGCGCCAGATCAGCCTGGACGTGACGCCCACCGAATTCGGCGGCGAAATCAACGCGCCGGTGGTGGTCTACGACACGTCCGGCCCTTACACCGACCCCACTGTCATTATCGACGTGCGCAAAGGCCTGGCCGATGTGCGCTCGCCGTGGATCGAAGAACGCGGCGACACCGAGCGCCTGAGCTGCCTGAGCTCCCGCTACGGCCAGGAACGCCTGGATAACCCGGACCTCGCCTACCTGCGCTTTGCCCACCTGCAGAACCCGCGCCGCGCCAAGGCCGGCGCCAACGTCAGCCAGATGCACTACGCGCGCAAGGGCATCATCACGCCGGAGATGGAATACGTCGCCATCCGCGAAAACATGAAGCTCGAAGAAGCCCGCGCCGCCGGCCTGCTCAAGCAGCAGCACGCCGGGCACAGCTTTGGCGCGAGCATTCCGAAGATCATTACCCCTGAGTTCGTGCGCGAGGAAATCGCCCGCGGCCGCGCGATCATCCCGGCCAACATCAACCACACCGAGCTGGAGCCGATGATTATCGGTCGTAACTTCCTGGTGAAGATCAACGGCAATATCGGCAACAGCGCCCTCGGCTCGTCCATCGAGGAAGAAGTGGCGAAGATGACCTGGGGCATTCGCTGGGGCTCGGACAACATCATGGATTTGTCCACCGGCAAGCACATTCACGAAACCCGCGAGTGGATCATCCGCAACTCGCCGGTGCCGATTGGCACTGTGCCGATCTACCAGGCCCTGGAAAAAGTCGACGGCATGGCCGAGGAGCTCACCTGGGAGCTGTTCCGCGACACCCTGATCGAACAGGCCGAGCAAGGCGTCGACTACTTCACCATCCACGCCGGTGTGCTGCTGCGCTACGTGCCGCTGACCGCCAACCGGGTTACCGGCATCGTCAGCCGGGGCGGGGCGATCATGGCCAAGTGGTGCCTGGCGCACCACAAGGAAAACTTCGCCTACACGCACTTCGAAGAAATCTGCGAAATCATGAAGGCCTACGACGTCAGTTTCTCCCTGGGTGACGGCCTGCGCCCGGGCTCGGTGGCCGATGCCAACGACGCCGCGCAATTCGGCGAGCTGGAAACTCTCGGCGAGCTGACCAAGATCGCCTGGAAGCACGACGTGCAAACCATGATCGAAGGCCCCGGTCACGTGCCGATGCAGTTGATCAAGGAGAACATGGACAAACAGCTCGAGTGCTGCGACGAGGCGCCGTTCTACACCCTCGGCCCGCTGACCACCGACATTGCCCCGGGCTACGACCACATCACCTCCGGCATCGGCGCGGCGATGATCGGCTGGTTCGGCTGCGCCATGCTCTGCTACGTCACGCCCAAGGAACACCTGGGCTTGCCGAACAAGGATGACGTGAAAACCGGGATCATTACCTACAAGATCGCGGCGCATGCGGCGGATTTGGCCAAGGGCCATCCGGGCGCGCAGATTCGCGACAATGCCTTGAGCAAGGCGCGCTTCGAGTTCCGCTGGGAAGACCAGTTCAACCTCGGCCTGGACCCGGACACCGCGCGGGCCTTCCATGACGAGACCTTGCCCAAGGAGTCGGCCAAGGTCGCGCACTTCTGCTCGATGTGCGGGCCGAAGTTCTGCTCGATGAAGGTGACCCACGAAGTGCGCGAGTACGCGGCCAACCAGCGCATTGAAGCGGTGGATGTGGACGTGGCCAGAGGCTTGGCGGAGCAGGCGGAGCGGTTCAAGCAGGAAGGCAGTCAGCTGTATAAAAAGGTCTGATTCGGGATTTTAGTGGTCTGTACCGGCCTCATCGGGAGCAAGCCCCTCCCACAGTTGAAATGCATGCCAACTGTGGGAGGGGGCTTGCTCCCGATAACCCTCTTGAACACAACAAGTGCCTCTCAGAGACAATCTCCCTTGAACATTCAACCCAGCACCTATTCCCCCGACATCGCCGTGCCCGCCGACAAACGCGTCTTCGGCGCACGCGACCTGTTCTCCCTGTGGTTCTCCCTCGGCATCGGCTTGATGGTCCTGCAGACCGGCGCGTTATTGGCGCCTGGCCTCGGTCTGTCGGGATCATTGCTGGCGATCTTCCTCGGCACCCTGGTCGGCGTGTTGCTGCTGGCTGCCGTCGGCGTGATCGGCAGCGACACCGGCCTGTCCGCCATGGCCGCGCTCAAACTCAGCCTCGGCAGCCGAGGCGCGAGCCTGCCGGCGCTGCTCAACCTGTTGCAGTTGATTGGCTGGGGCTCGTTCGAAATCATCGTGATGCGCGACGCCGCCAGCCTGCTGGGCACGCGGGCGTTCAGCGACGGCAGTGTGTTCGCCAGCCCGCTGCTGTGGACCCTGTTCTTCGGCGGCCTGGCGACGCTGCTGGCGGTGAGCGGCCCGCTGACGTTCGTACGGCAGGTGCTGCGCAAGTGGGGCATCTGGCTGTTGCTCGCCGCCTGCCTGTGGCTGACCTGGAACCTGTTCGCCAGGGCCGACCTTGCCGCGCTCTGGACTCGGCCCGGCGATGGTTCGCTGCCGTTTGCGGTGGGCTTTGATATCGCCATTGCCATGCCGTTGTCGTGGCTGCCGTTGATTGCCGATTACTCACGCTTCGGCAAACGCGCGAAAAGCGTGTTCGGTGGTACGGCGCTGGGGTTCTTTATCGGGAATGTCTGGCTGATGAGCCTGGGCGTGGCCTACACCCTGGCGTTTGCGCCGAGCGGTGAGGTCAATGCATTGCTGTTGGCGTTGGCCGGAGCGGGTCTTGGCGTTCCGCTGCTGCTGATCCTGTTGGACGAGTCGGAAAACGCGTTCGCCGATATCCACTCGGCGGCGGTGTCCAGCGCGATGCTGGTGCGTTTGAAGGTCGAGCACCTGGCGCTGGCTATTGGGGTGGTCTGCACCTTGATTGCCTGCGTTGCGCCGTTGACCCAGTACCAGAACTTCCTGCTGCTGATCGGTTCGGTGTTTGCGCCGCTGTTTGGCGTGGTGCTGGTGGATCACTTCATCCTGCGCCGTCGCGGCCAGGGAGCGGTCGTTGGGCTGCGTTGGCCGGCATTAGTGGCCTGGCTGGGGGGCATTGCCACTTACCACTTGCTGGCCAACCTGTATCCGGACATCGGCGCAACCCTGCCGGCGCTGGTGCTGGCAGGGATGTTGCAATTTGTCCTGGTTCGAGCCTTCAGCGGCGTGCGGGCACCAGCTCAGGCTTGAGGATGCCTTCCAGGCGCGAGTAGGGGATCTGCAACTCGACGTGGCCCAGGGCGTACGGCGCGATGGTGCTGGTGGGGTACTTGAGGATCACACCGCCATAGGTCAGCGCCACGTTCGGGGTTTTCTGGAAAGGGTATTTCTTCACGAACTCCGGCTCCAGGCTCAGGCGCGTGCTGATCAGCCAGCTGTTGTGCGCCACCTGGGCGGCTTTCCAGAAGGCCTCTTCCTTGCCGGGCAACAGCATATCGGTGAGCGAGAGGGCCTTTTGCTGCTGGCGCGAATAGTTGATGAAGGCACGGCCGGGTTCGCCGTGGGTGGCGCCCTGGTCCAGGTAGCTGGACAGTTCGATGATCACCAAGCCGTCATGCTGCTCGCGTACCTTGGCCTGCAAGTACATGCTGTTGCGTGGGGCGGCGGTCTTCAGGAATTGTTCGCGGTAGGTGTCCAGGCTGGTCGGCAGCGGGTCGCTGGCGTTGGTTTGAGTCATTTCCAGCAGGCGCTGTTCGATCAGCGCGTCCAGCTTGGGCTCTTTGGCAAAATGCACGGTGTCGATATTCACCAGCGGGCAATCGGCGCTGGTGCAACCCGGCTTGCTTTGCTCGCTGGTGTCGCGGGTGGCTTCCAGAGGTGTGTGCCACGCGGGCTGGAACAGGCTCTGGCAGGCGCCGAGGGTCAATGCGATACACGCCACGGAGGCGATTTTCAAGAGCGACATGTAAGGTCTTCTTCCGTCGATAAGAGCGAAATTCGTGGAGCTTCGACTACCGGCAAGGCAGTCAGTTCGCCACTAAGCTGATTAGAGTGAGTTTGACGCCAGCCGTCTATCCCGGCAACTGGAAAGGGGCTGCATCCGAGGGCAGGAGCGCGTTAGGATGGCGCCCATTGCGCAGGCTTATCGAGGATGGGACATGACGGACATTGCGAAATCGACGCCGAGCACAATCGAAATCGTTCAGCGCGACAATGCCTATAAAGGCTTCTACAAGCTCGACCGCGTGCAACTGCGCCACGAAAAATTCGATGGCGGCATGAGCCGAGTGATCAACCGCGAAGTGTTCGTGCGCCACGATGCTGTCTGCGTGCTGCCCTACGACCCGCAACGCGATGAAGTGGTGCTGATCGAGCAGTTTCGCGTCGGCGCCATGGGGCGTACCGATAACCCGTGGCTGGTGGAAATGGTTGCCGGGCTGATCGACAAGGACGAAGAACCGGAGGAGGTTGCACACCGCGAAGCCGAGGAGGAAGCTGGGCTGACGTTCTCCGCGCTGTGGCCGATCACCAAGTATTTCCCGTCGCCCGGTGGCAGTACCGAATTTGTGCACCTGTTCCTGGGTCGTTGCGACAGCGCGGGAGCCGGTGGCGTCCATGGACTGGAAGAAGAGGCAGAAGATATCCGCGTCACGGTGTGGGCATTCGAAGACGCCCTGCAAGCCGTGCGCGACGGCAGAATTTCCAACGCAGCCAGCATTATCGCCCTGCAGTGGCTCGCGCTGAACCGCGCGGAAGTGAGGGGGTTATGGCAGTAAAGGCACGGGAACGCTATCGCGTTGATCTGATCGGGTTGCAGGCGGCCTGCGAGGCCAACTATGCGCGGCTGATGCGCCTGCTTCCCGATATGCGCCACGCCCCCGAGGCGCGGCGCATCGGGGTGACCCATGGCGACCAGATGCTCGGCGTGCTGGCCCTGGAAGTCATCGTCAACTGCCCCTACACCACCACCTTGCGTGTGCGCCAGGAGCACAGCCTGCCGTGGCTGCCGGTGCCGCAGCTGGAGGTGCAGGTGTACCACGATGCGCGCATGGCCGAGGTGATCAGCGCCGAACATGCGCGGCGTTTTCGCAGCATCTATCCCTACCCGAATGTGTTCATGCACCAGCCCGATGAGAAAGCACAGCTCAATGTGTTCCTCGGCGAGTGGTTGAGCCATTGCCTGGCCCTGGGCCATGAGTTCGAAGTGGTGCGCTAGACCCCGCTTCAGCATAATCGCCACACCTATCCATGACTGTGATCGCCAGGGAGAGCGCCTTGCCCCGCGTACCCACTGTGAACCCTGACGCTGCCTTGCTGGTGCAGCTGTCCGACAGCCATCTGTTTGCCGAGAGCGATGGCGCGCTGCTGGGCTTGAATACCCGTGACAGCCTGCATCGGGTGATCGCGCTCGTGCGCGAGCAGCAGCCCTGTGTCGATCTGGTGTTGGCCACGGGAGATTTGTCCCAGGACGGCACGCTGGCGTCGTATCAGCAATTTCGCGCTATGACCGCGCCGCTTGGCGCACCGACGCGCTGGATTCCAGGAAACCACGACGAACCACAGTTCATGACCCA
Source organism: Pseudomonas sp. PvP025 (assembly GCF_017832155.1). Lineage (NCBI taxonomy): Bacteria > Pseudomonadati > Pseudomonadota > Gammaproteobacteria > Pseudomonadales > Pseudomonadaceae > Pseudomonas > Pseudomonas sp. PvP025. The sequence goes on from NZ_JAFIBJ010000001.1 coordinate 4,554,491, forward strand.
GGCCGCCGTGAACAGTGACCTGCTGGAACCGGTGGTCGATGTCGGCAACTGGCGCATCACCCTGCTCGATTCCGCCGTGCCCGGCTCGGTGCCGGGCTACCTGGAGAACCAGCAACTGCAACTGCTGGCCCAGGCCTTGAGCGAAGCGCCTGATCAACATCACCTGGTGTGTTTTCACCATCATCCGGTGCCCATTGGCTGCGCGTGGATGGAGCCCATTGGTTTGCGCAATCCGGAAGCGCTGTTTGCCGTGCTCGACCGCTTCCCCCAGGTGAGGGCGGTGCTGTGGGGGCATGTGCATCAGGAGATCGATCAAGTGCGTAACGGCGTGCGGCTCCTTGCATCGCCGTCCACCTGCATCCAGTTCACGCCGGGCAGCGAGGATTTTGCGGTCAGCGAACAGGCACCGGGTTATCGCTGGCTGTGCCTGCATGCCGACGGGCGGTTGGAGACCGGGGTGGAGCGTGTCACAGACTTTGCGTTTACTGTCGATTACGGCAGTAACGGTTATTAAAAGCTGCAAACACCAAACACATTGGGGGGAGGGGGCTTGCTCCCGATAGCGCTGTATCAGTCGGCACCTGTACGCCCTGATGCAACGCCATCGGGAGCAAGCCCCCTCCCACATTCGATCCTCGTTTGCCCATATTCCCTGTAAACTGCGCCTCTTTGGCTGAGTCACGGAGAGCCCCGGCATGTCCGCTTCGATCTTGTATATCCACGGTTTCAACAGCGCGCCGGTGTCCAACAAGGCCAGCCAGCTGAAAACCGTGATGGACAGCCTCGGCCTGACCGATCAGTTGCGGGTGCCGGCCCTGCATCACCACCCGCGCAAGGCGATTCCTCAATTGGAGGAGGCCATTGTCCAACTGGGGCGGCCACTGCTGGTCGGCAGCTCACTCGGCGGCTACTATGCAACCCATCTTGCCGAATGCCATGGCCTCAAGGCGCTGCTGGTCAACCCGGCGGTCAGCCCCCATCGGATGTTCGACGGTTACCTGGGCACCCAGAAGAACCTCTATACCGATGAAACCTGGGAGCTGACCCACGACCACGTCACGGCGCTGGCCGAACTGGAAGTGCCGGCGCCCCAGGAGGCTGCGCGTTATCAGGTGTGGTTGCAGACCGGGGATGAAACCCTGGATTATCGCCTCGCCCAGCAGTACTACCGGGCCTGCGCCCTGCGCATCCAGGCCGGCGGCGACCATGGTTACCAGGGCTTCGCCCGACAATTGCCGGCCTTGCTCAGCTTTGCCGGCATCGGTGCAGATCAGTATCAATCCTTCGATTTCAGCGCATTGTGAAATCCCAGGGTACTTTTTAATCGCAAGACTCTAGACGAGACCCCATGGCCACTCCCAGCGCTAGCTCTTATAACGCAGACGCCATCGAAGTCCTCTCGGGCCTCGACCCGGTGCGCAAACGCCCCGGCATGTACACCGACACCAGTCGGCCGAACCACCTCGCCCAGGAAGTCATCGACAACAGCGTCGACGAAGCCTTGGCCGGGCACGCCAAGTCGGTGCACGTGATTCTCCACGCCGACCACTCCCTGGAAGTGTCCGACGACGGTCGTGGCATGCCGGTGGACATTCACCCCGAAGAGGGCGTGTCGGGCGTCGAGCTGATCCTCACCAAGCTGCACGCCGGTGGCAAGTTCTCCAACAAGAACTACCAGTTCTCCGGTGGCCTGCACGGCGTGGGTATTTCGGTGGTCAACGCCCTGTCCACGCAGGTCAGGGTCAAGGTCAAGCGCGACGGCAACGAGTACGAAATGACCTTTGCCGATGGCTACAAAGCCACCGAGTTGCAAGTGGTCGGCACCGTCGGCAAGCGCAACACCGGCACCAGCGTGTACTTCGCGCCGGACCCGAAATACTTCGATTCGCCGAAATTCTCCATCAGCCGCCTCAAACACGTGCTCAAGGCCAAGGCCGTGCTGTGCCCGGGCCTGCTGGTCATTTTTGAAGACAAAGGCACCGGCGAGAAGGTCGAATGGCATTACGAAGACGGCCTGCGTTCCTACCTGGAAGATTCCGTCAGCGACTTCGAGCGCCTGCCCAACGAGCCGTTCTGCGGCAGCCTGGCGGGTAATAAGGAAGCGGTCGACTGGGCGCTGCTGTGGCTGCCCGAAGGCGGCGATAGCGTGCAGGAAAGCTACGTCAACCTTATCCCCACGGCCCAGGGCGGCACCCACGTCAACGGGTTGCGCCAGGGCCTGCTCGATGCCATGCGCGAATTCTGCGAGTACCGCAGCCTGCTGCCGCGCGGTGTAAAGCTGGCGCCGGAAGACGTGTGGGAGCGCATCGCGTTCGTGCTGTCGATGAAAATGCAGGAACCGCAGTTTTCCGGGCAGACCAAAGAGCGCCTGTCGTCCCGTGAAGCGGCGGCGTTTGTTTCCGGTGTGGTCAAGGACGCCTTCAGCCTGTGGCTCAACGCACACCCGGAGCTGGGCCTGGCCCTCGCGGAACTGGCGATCAACAACGCCGGCCGTCGCCTCAAGGCCAGCAAAAAAGTCGAGCGCAAGCGCATTACCCAGGGCCCGGCACTGCCCGGCAAGCTGGCCGACTGCGCCGGGCAGGACCCGATGCGCTCCGAGCTGTTCCTGGTGGAGGGTGACTCCGCCGGCGGTTCGGCCAAGCAGGCGCGGGACAAGGAATTCCAGGCGATCCTGCCGTTGCGCGGCAAGATCCTCAACACCTGGGAAGTCGATGGCAGCGAAGTGCTCGCCAGCCAGGAAGTGCACAACATCGCTGTGGCCATCGGCGTCGATCCGGGCGCGGCGGACATGAGCCAGCTGCGCTACGGCAAGATCTGCATCCTCGCCGACGCCGACTCCGATGGCCTGCACATCGCCACCCTGCTATGCGCGCTGTTCGTGCAGCACTTCCGCCCGCTGGTGGATGCCGGTCACGTGTACGTCGCCATGCCGCCGCTGTACCGCATCGACCTGGGCAAGGAGATTTTCTACGCACTGGACGAAGCCGAGCGCGACGGCATCCTCGACCGCCTGGTGGCCGAGAAGAAACGCGGCAAGCCACAGGTCACGCGATTCAAGGGCCTGGGCGAAATGAACCCGCCGCAACTGCGCGAAACCACCATGGACCCCAACACCCGGCGTCTTGTGCAGTTGACCCTGGAAGACTTCGCCGGCACGTCGGAAATGATGGACATGTTGCTGGCAAAAAAACGCGCTCCGGATCGCAAAGCCTGGCTGGAATCCAAGGGCAACCTGGCCGAGGTGCTGGGCTGATGCGCACAGGCATCGCCCTGGCGATCCTGATGGTGAGCGGGCTGGCGGCCAGCGAAGCACTGGCCGCCCCCGTGGCTGAGCTCAAACTGGTGTCCGAACACGCCGTGGACGGCATGCGCGGCGGTAACCTGTCGGGCCTGGCGCTGTGCGGCAAGGATTTGTGGACGGTGTCCGACCGCGACGACGAGCAGATCTATCGCCTGGATATCAGCGCGCCCGTGTGGCAGGCCGAAACGGTAAAGATCGAGGTGCCGCCGGTGCCCGAGTCCGGTTTGCCCTGGGGCTTGCGCTCGCGCACCACGGCGGCGTCGTTCATTCGCGGCGGCGACCTGGATTTTGAAGGCATCAGCTGTGATGCCGCAGGTAACCGCTACATCGTCAGCGAAGCCCATGCGGCGGTGCTGCAGGTACCGGTGGAAGGTGCGCCGCAATGGCTGCAGATCGCCCCGCGCATGGTGCGCGAAGCGCGGGCCAGCGGCATGTTGCTGCACTTCAATGCGCTGTTTGAAGGCCTGGCGGTGAACCCCGAGGGCAACCAGATCTGGCTCGCCGCCGAGCGTGAGCGGCGCGGGCTGATGTCCATCAAGCGCCCGCATAGCCTGTGGGACTGTGACGGCGCCTGCGTGTTGCTCAGCGAAGCCGGCCAGGAAGTGCAGCCGGCCCAGTTCACCAACGCGAAGGCGGTGTCCAGGGATTTTGCCGACCTGGCGCTGTTCAAGGGCAAGCTGTTCACCCTTGAGCGCAATGCGTTCCAGATCTGCCGGCGTGACGCGGTTACGGCCAAGGTCGAGCTGTGCTGGTCGTTTGCCGACGAAACCCTCAAGCCCGAGCGGCGCTACGCCCAGCCCTATGGCCTGGCCGAAGCCCTGGTAATTGACGAAGACGGTGCCTGGTTGGGCATCGACAACAACTTCGGCCCGCGCGCCGATGGTGAAAAACGCCCGGTGGTCTACCGTTTTGCCGCCCCGGCCGGTGGCTGGAGTGCCCAGCCATGAACCACCAAACACTTGAATTGACCCGGCGCAGTGGCCTTGCCACCGCGCCTTACCAGACCATGATGAGGCCCGCATGAGTGACATCCTCGCAGACAGCTTAGATGGCGTAGAACGCCGATCGCTGGCTGACTTCACCGAAAATGCCTACCTCAACTACTCCATGTACGTGATCATGGACCGGGCCCTGCCGCATATCGGCGACGGCCTCAAGCCTGTGCAGCGTCGGATCATCTACGCCATGAGTGAGTTGGGCCTGGACGCCGATTCCAAGCACAAGAAGTCGGCGCGTACCGTCGGTGACGTGCTCGGCAAGTTCCACCCCCACGGCGACTCGGCGTGCTATGAAGCGATGGTGCTGATGGCCCAGCCGTTCAGCTACCGCTACACGTTGGTGGACGGCCAGGGCAACTGGGGGGCGCCGGATGATCCCAAGTCCTTCGCGGCCATGCGTTACACCGAAGCGCGCCTGTCGCGCTATTCCGAAGTGCTGCTCAGCGAGTTGGGCCAGGGCACGGCGACCTGGGGGCCGAACTTCGACGGCACCCTCGACGAACCGCTGGTGTTGCCGGCACGTTTGCCGAATATCCTGCTTAATGGCACCACTGGCATCGCGGTCGGCATGGCCACCGACGTGCCACCGCACAACCTGCGCGAAGTCGCCACCGCCTGCGTGCGTCTGCTCGATGAGCCCAAGGCCACGGTCGAACAGCTGTGCGAGCATATTCAGGGCCCGGACTACCCGACCGAAGCGGAAATCATCACGCCGCGCGCCGACCTGCTGAAGATGTACGAGACCGGCAAGGGCTCGGTGCGCATGCGCGCCGTGTACCACGTCGAAGACGGCGACATTATTGTCACCGCGCTGCCGCATCAGGTCTCCGGGGCCAAGGTACTGGAGCAGATTGCCGCGCTGATGCAGGCCAAGCCGTCGAAACTGCCGCAGGTTGCCGACCTGCGTGACGAGTCCGACCACGAAAACCCGTGCCGCATCGTGATCATCCCGACCAACAGCCGGGTCGATCATGAAGTGCTGATGCAGCATCTGTTCGCCAGTACCGACCTGGAGTCCAGCTACCGGGTCAACGTCAACATCATCGGCCTGGACGGCAAGCCGCAGCTGAAAAACCTGCGCAACCTGCTGGTGGAATGGCTGGAGTTCCGCGTGCAGACCGTGCGTCGCCGTCTGCAATTCCGCCTCGACAAGGTCGAGCGCCGCCTGCACCTGTTGGACGGTTTGCTGATCGCCTACCTCAACCTGGATGAAGTGATCCATATCATCCGTACCGCCGAGCACCCGAAAGCCGAGCTGATCGCGCGTTTCGAACTGAGCGAGATCCAGGCCGACTACATCCTCGACACCCGCTTGCGCCAGTTGGCGCGACTGGAAGAAATGAAGCTGCGCGACGAGCAGGATGCGCTGCTCAAGGAACAGGCCAAGCTGCAAGCGCTGCTGGGCAGCGAAGCCAAGCTCAAGAAGCTGGTGCGCAGCGAGCTGATCAAGGACGCTGAAACCTACGGCGACGACCGCCGCTCGCCGATTGTCGAGCGCGCCGAGGCCAAAGCCCTGACAGAAACCGAGCTGTTGCCGAACGAGAAAATTACCGTCGTTTTGTCGGAAAAGGGCTGGGTTCGTTCCGCCAAGGGGCATGATATTGACGCTACAGGCCTGTCCTACAAGGCCGGCGATGGCTTCAAGACCGCTGCGGCCGGGCGTTCCAACCAGTTTGCGGTGTTTATCGACTCAACCGGGCGCAGCTATTCGGTGCCGGCCCACACTTTGCCGTCTGCACGCGGGCAGGGCGAGCCGCTGACCGGGCGCCTGACGCCGCCGCCGGGGGCGAATTTCGAGTGTGTGCTGCTGCCCGATGACGACTCGCTGTATGTGATCGCGTCCGACGCCGGCTACGGTTTCGTGGTCAAGGGGGAAGACCTGCAGGCCAAGAACAAGGCGGGCAAGGCGCTGCTGAGCCTGCCGAACAACGCCAAGGTGATTCTGCCGCGTCCGGTGGACAATCGCGAAAGCAACTGGCTGGCGTCGGTGACCACCGAAGGGCGTCTGCTGGTGTTCAAGATCAGCGATCTGCCGCAGTTGGGCAAAGGCAAGGGCAACAAGATCATTGGTATTCCAGGGGAGCGGGTGGCCAGTCGCGAAGAATACGTGACCGACATCGCGGTGATCCCTGAAGGTTCCACCCTGGTGCTCCAGGCCGGCAAGCGCACGTTGTCGCTGCGCCCTGACGACCTGGAACATTACAAGGGGGAGCGCGGTCGCCGTGGTAACAAATTGCCACGTGGCTTCCAGCGTGTGGATGCTTTGCTCGTGGAAACGCCCGTTTAACGCGGTTTAGAGCCCTTGATCTACGATTTAACCGGTAGATCGGTGCTTTGGCGCTGGAGTCATGGCGCATATTCACGGATGATATGGCCTTTCCAGCGCCGGCGTGGCCGAGCGTGTTTAGGTTATTTTTAGTATTACATTGTGGTTCGCCTTGTGGCAGCCACCTGGATGGGATGATGACTGCTCCACGCCTTCCTCTATTTTTGATGCTCGCTGGCCTATTGGGGCTGGCGGGTTGCAGCACGCACCAGCCGGTGTCGCTGTACCAGCTGGACAGCGGAAGTCCGGCTCAGCCGGCACAAACTGCTGGCATGGCTGTATTACTGGGTCCGGTGGTGGTTGCCGACTACCTGCAACGCGAAACCCTGCTGCAACGTCAGAGCGACGGCAGCCTGCAAGGTTCCCTGGACGGTCGTTGGGCGGGCAGCCTGTCGTCCGACATCAACCAGTTGATGCTGCGTCAGGTGGCCGGTCAGCTCGACAGCCAGCGTGTGGTACTGGCGCCTGCGCCCACCGGCTTCACCCCGGATGTGCAGGTGCTGTTGACCATCACCCGGCTTGACTCCGGCAAGTCGCAGCCGGCGATCCTCGATGCGCAGTGGCGTTTGATCGACCGCCGTGGTCAGGTGCGCGATAACCGCATCGTGCACCTGCAGGAAGAGCATGCCGGCACCACCGCGTCCCAGGTCCAGGCTCAGGGCGTGTTGTTGCAGCAGTTGGCGCAGCAGTTGTCGGTGGCTCTCAAGCCATTGGCCAACCAGCCGCCGATTGCCGAAGCCACGCGCAGGCAGGCACCCGCGCAGGCCAAGCCGGCCGCGCCGGAAAAGCCGAAGATGCCGATGGCCACGCCGATTCGTACGGATATGGAAGTGTTCAGGTTCTGAGCCAAAACCGCTCCAAAAAAAAGGCCCGCTGAGTAAGCGGGCCTTTTGTTTGGCCAGGATTCAAGTCCTGGCACCCAGGCAAATGTGAGAGGGGCTTGCTCCCGATAGCAGTCGGTCAGTCAACTCATTGGTGACTGATACACCGTTATCGGGAGCAAGCCCCCCTCCCACATTGTGGTTTTACCGTGTTGTTCAGGGCTTGCTACGGGTCTCATGCATCCGCGCCAGCTGCCGCTCCAGCATCGATGGGTACGGCTCCATCAACCGCTCCACGCAGCTCGCTCCCTCAGGGCTGGCAATCGGGCGAATGCGCGCGCGCTGGCGGATCAGCCCGTCCTCACTGATCTTGCGTTCCACCAGCAGCAGGTTGCGGCTGTGCTGGGACAGCGCCAGCGCATCCTGGGCGATTTCGGTCAGCAGCAAGTCGATCTGGCTCATGCCGAACAGATCGTCGCCGACCGTCAGGCCCAGCTGCAATTGCAGGGTTATGCCGCTGTCGGCCACTTCGATCTGCAGTTCATGCCCCAGGGCGCGCAGCAGCTCACCGCAGCAAATGGCATTGGTCAGGTAGTCCTCACCGCTGTCTTCGCTGTGGAACAGCATCAGCGTGCTGCCGTCGTTCAGGGTGTGCAGCTCGCTCTGGTACAACGAGGCAGCCTGATCGAGGCAATCGCGGTAGCGTTCCAGCAGTTCGGTCAGGCGTGCGCGGGGCAGGCGGCGCAGTTGCTCCTGAGAGCCCAGTTGCACGGCGAGTACGGCGCTGTGCTGCGGTTCGGTGTTTTTCACCACCGCCGCTTTTGGCGCCACGGCAGGGCTGGCAGCCGACGTGTCGCGCAGGTCGGCGAACGGGTCTTCGTCGTCCAGTTCGTCTTCCTGGGCTCTGATCACCTGGCGCGGTGCTGGTTTGGCGCTGGCGACCGGGGCGCTTTCGTCAAAGCCTGGGTCGCGCAGGTCGCGTACTTCAAACTCGGGTTCGTCGTCGTAATCGGTGTCGTCGTATTCGGGCTCGGGTTCAACCTCGGGCACCACCGGTTCCGGCGCAAAGCTTGCGTGGAGCTGGCGCGCGAGGTCGCCGATTTCATCCTGGCGGTCGGTGGCCGGGGTGTGCTCGTCGATATCGCGCAGCCAGATGCGCAGTTGCATCAACGGCGTGGAGATATGCCGCCCCAGGCGCAGGCTCAAGGCCAGCGCCAGCGCCAGCAGAATCGCGCTGAGGATGCCCATGCTTTGCAGGCTGATGGTCATCGGCTGCTGGAATTGCTGCATGTCCAGGCTGATGCGCAACTGGCCGGCCTTCACATCCTGAAACGTGATATTGCTCTGGTACAGACCTTCGGCTTCGCCCAGCAGGCCGTTCTTCGGGCGTTGCCCGGCTTCGGCCATGATCCGGTTGTCCACGCTGTAGATGGCGGCATGGGCCACCAGCGGGTTCTTGGTCAGGTTGTTGAGCAGCACGTTGAGGCTGAGGATGTCGTTGGACACCAGCAGCTCGGTCGCCGAGGTGGCGGTCTGGGTCGTCAGGCTCTCGCCCAGGGCGTCAGCCTGCTCGTGCATGGCCTGCTTGAACTGCAAGCCCATCACGCAGGCGTAGATCACCAGGGCCAGAGCGACCAGGATCACGTTATGGCTGGCGATGCGTAATGCTATCGGCACACGGCGATGGCGCAGTGCCCGGAAGATCAGCAGGAAGAAGTTATCGGTTTTTACTGGCGTGGGCCGGTTCACTTGCGCTCGGCTCTTGGTCCGTGAAGTTGACGCGCAGTATAGCGACAGGCCCTGTACCGGCAAAGCGCTCGCTGTGCCCGATGGTCACTGAAAGTGGGTAGAATGCGGTTTTTTTCCAGCCTGGGGGTGCGCCTTGCGCGAAATTGTCCTGATAAACATCACCGGCGTTGACCGCCCGGGTCTTACCGCGGCCATTACCGGTGTTCTGGCCCAGGGTGGTGTGAACATTCTCGACATCGGCCAGGCCGTGATTCACGACACCCTGTCGTTCGGCATCCTGGTGGAAATCCCGAGCGAAGAACAGGCTGCGTCCCTGCGTACGCAAATCCTGTCTACCGCGCAAACACTGGATCAACAGGTGCGTTTTACCCCGCTGTCCGAAGCGGACTACCAGCACTGGGTGGACGGCCAGCGTGATAAGCGCCACATCGTTACGTTGCTGAGCCGCAAGGTCACGGCCGAGCAGTTGCAGCGCGTCAGCGCGATCACCGCCCATCACGCTTTGAATATCGACCATATCGACCGCCTGTCGCGGCGCATGCCCCTGGACACGTCGACCGACCTGGGCAAGGGCTGCATCGAGTTCTCCGTGCGCGGCGAACCGGCCGACCCGCAGGCCCTGCGTGCTGAGTTCCTCAGTGCGGCGCAGGAATTGAATATCGATATCGCCTTCCAGGAAGACTCGCTGTACCGGCGCAACCGCCGTCTGGCGGTGTTCGACATGGACTCCACGCTGATCGAGGCCGAAGTCATCGACGAACTGGCCAAGGCCGCCGGCGTGGGCGAACAGGTCTCGGCCATCACCGAGCGTGCCATGGCCGGCGAGCTGGATTTTCGCGCCAGCTTCAAGGAGCGCCTGGCGTTGCTCAAAGGGCTGGATGTCAGCGTACTGGACGCCATCGGCGCTTCGCTGCGCCTGACCGAAGGCGCCGAAATCCTGTTCGCCGAACTCAAGCGACTGGGCTACAAGACCGCGATCCTGTCCGGCGGCTTCACCTACTTTGCCAGGCAATTGCAGGTCAAGCTGGGCATCGACTATGTGTTCGCCAACGAGCTGGAAGTGGAGGACGGCAAAGTGACCGGCGTGGCGGTCGAGCCGATTGTCGACGCGCAGCGCAAGGCTGATTTGCTCAGGGAGTTGGCGCACAAGGAAGGTTTGCGACTGGAACAGACCATCGCGGTGGGCGACGGCGCGAATGACTTGCCGATGCTGGCAATTGCTGGCCTGGGTGTGGCGTTCCGCGCCAAGCCGTTGGTGAAGCAGTCGGCCAAACAGGCGATTTCGACGCTGGGGCTGGATGGGGTGTTGTATCTGCTGGGCTTTCGCGAACGCGATGGGCAGGGTTAAGCGGTTTCCAACTGCAGGCATGCAGTAAAGATGTGGGAGGGGGCTTGCGCCCTCCCACATTCAGAGCGGTGTCAGGCTTTGGGTGAGCCGATACCCTGGCCCATCTGCACCGGCGAGCCGGCCACCAATTCCTGCGCCCACTTCACCTGGTCGGGCCCAAACAGCACAATCGCCGTCGAACCCAGCTTGAAGCGGCCCAATTCAGCGCCTTTCTCCAAATGAATCGGCGCCCGCGCGGCTTCGTCATAACGGAAGGTTTTCAGCTCACGCTTGGGCGGCGTAACCAGGCCTGCCCACACGGTCTCAATCGACGCCACAATCATCGCGCCGACCAGCACTACCGCCATCGGGCCGCGCTCTGTGTCGAAAATGCAGGCAACACGTTCGTTACGCGCAAACAGCTCGGGCACGTTTTCGGCGGTGGTCTGGTTCACCGAGAAGATGCGCCCCGGAATGTAGACCATCTCGCGCAGGGTGCCGGCCAGTGGCATGTGCACCCGGTGGTAGTCCTTGGGTGACAGGTACACGGTGGCGAAGTCACCGCCCATGAACGGCGCAGCCACGGCCGCGTCACCGCCCAGCAGCTCCAGCACGCTGAAGCTGTGGCCCTTGGCCTGGAAGACCCGGCCGTGTTCGATCGGGCCAAGCTGGCTGACCGCGCCGTCGGCCGGGCTCAACACCGCGCCCGGCGTCTGGTCCAGTGGGCGCGCGCCGTCTTTCAAGGCACGCGTGAAGAAGGCGTTGAAGTGCTCGTAAGCCGTCACGTCTTCCACCAGGGCCTGGGACATGTCCACCTGATAGCGCTTGGCGAACCAGGTGGTGAAGGCATTCTTGAACCAGCGCACACGGCACTCGGCAATGCAGCCGGCCAGGCGCGACAGCAAGTGGTGCGGCAGCAAGTACTGGCTGAGGATAAACAACTGCTTTTTCATTAACTGTCCTTAAACCTTAAATCTCAACGGGGGTGTCGGGGTGGTTGCCCCATTCGCCCCAGGAACCGGCATAACCTTTGACTCGCGGATAACCGAGCGCCTTGGCCACCAGGTAGGTGAAGCCAGAGCGGTGGTGAGTCTGGCAGTGGGTGATGATTTCCTTGTCGCGGGTAAGCCCCAGGTCTTCGAGGATCTGCGGCATGTCGCGGCGAATGCGCAGGTTGCGCGCCTTGTCCATACCGGCGGTCCATTCGAAGTTGACGGCGCCGGGGATGTGCCCGCCCTTGGCTGCCAGCACCTTTTCGCCGGAATACTCCAGCGGGCCGCGTGCGTCCCAGATGCCCAGATCGGCAGCGCCGAGGCGGCTTTGCAGGTATTCGCGGGTGGCGGTGGGGCCGTCGTGCAGTGTGAGGCTGACCGGGCCGCCAGCCGGGGCGGGTGCCTCGGTGGACAGCGGGTAGTGTTCTTCCAGCCAGGCCAGCAGGCCGCCATCGAGGTAGTGGTACTTCTGGTGGCCGATCACGTCGAGCAGCCAGATGAAGCGCCCGGCCCAACCGCCGCCTTCGTCGTCGTACACCACGTAGGTGGCGTCCGGGGTGTGGCCCAGTTCGCCGAACAGCTTCTCCAGTTCGGCCTTGTCCGGCAGCAGGCCCGGTGCCGGTGGCTGGCCCAGTTGGGTGCGTTTGGGGTCAACGAAATGCGCGCCGGGAATATGCCCTTCGGCGTAGCGGGCGGCACTGGTGAGGTCCACCACAATCAGGTGCTCGGCATCCAGTTGACCAAGCAGGTCGCTGGACTCGATCACCAGCGGCAAGCCAGAGAAGTCAGGCATGTGAGGTCTCCTGGGCACAAAAGTGGGTGATAAAGGAGGGCGATTGTAGCGCAAGCATCAGGCGCTGCGGTTGGTAAAGCAGTGCAGGGCTTTCTCGACGCATTGGGCGGTTTTGCCGAAGGCCTGCACGGTGGTTTCCGAAAACGGCCCGCCGCCCTGGTCGGCGATCATCAGCATCACCACCTTGCCATTGCAGCTCAGCGAGCGCAGCAGCAGGTGTTCGCCAGCGAACAGGCGGCGCAGGATCGGCGGCAGCAGGGCCGAGAATTGCGCATGGTTGTCGGGCGTAAGGCGCACCTGGGCGGACTTCTCCAGCAAGCGCTGCAGCAGCGTGCTGTTGACCACGTCCAGGCTCAGGTTGGCCGCGTCCCGGGGCAGGCCGTCAACCTGATGCACGCGCAAGGTGCTCTGGGCGCGATCCGTCATCATCAGCATCACCCGCTGCATGCCGCTGGCCACCAGCGCGTCCCGGGCGCAGGTGGTCAGGTGCATGGCGTTGGCGAAGCGGCTCGGCTCCAGCAACAACTCGGTGCAGTGCCTGCGCCACACAGCGAGGGCTTCGGCGGTGGGCGGTGGCGCCGGCAGCAGGCCGCGATGGACCTTCTGCACATGCCACGGCCAGATCAGCGACAGCGCCGGGTGCCAGAGGTCGGGCATCAAGGTGGTACGGGCGCTGGTGACGGCCTGCTGGTGAGCCTGTTGCTGCACATCGGCCAGCGGCTGTTGCAGGTACAGCGCGGTGAGGTATTGCCAGCGCTCGGCGTGTGGGCAGGTCCAGGACTCCTGGGCCGACATCGCCAGGCCGTTGGCCAGTAGCACGGTATTGGCCGGCTGGTTGAGCCAGCGACGCAGGTTGGGTTCGGCGTCGAGCAATTGCTGGTGGCGCAGTGCGTCATCCTCGCGGGCGATGCGCAAGGCCTTGACCAGCAGGCGTTTCTCGTTGCGCAGCAAGGTATAACCCTGGGACACCCAGACCGGCAGGTGCCAGGCTTCGGTCAGGCCCAGGCACAGGTCCAGAAGGCGCACGCCGAACACCTGTTGCTCCACCGCGCGGGCGCTCTCGCCTTTATGGATAACCCGCAGCTCCCATTCTTCCAGCAGCTTGGGATAGGCCACGGCCATCGGCCACAGCGGTGACAGAAACAGCAGGCTGCCCCAATGAATGTCCTGCCACAGGCGCGCCAGGCGGCTGGCGAACAAGCCGCTGGCCTGCTGGGACGCGTGCTGGCTCACCAGCAGCAATTGGCGCAAGGCCAGCGGGATGTCCTGGGCGGGCACCGAGGGCAGCCGCGCGAGCAGTTCTTCGGCGCGCTTGAGGCCCAGGCGGTTGAGCGCCACTTCGAGGTTTTCTGCCGGTTCCGTCATGCCGCCCTGGGTGTGGCCGTTGGCTTCGCGCATCACGCTGAGCACCAGCGCCGGGCTGTTCTGCATAAGCTCGGCAATATCTCGCAACGAACTGCGGCTGTCGCGAATGGCCTTGCACACGCGCTCATGGGCGGCCTGCGGCACGGGCAGCAGCACATCGTCCAGGCGCTTGATCCAGGCGGCGAGGGTGGCGGGTTTGGCACTTGGGACGCTGGTTTCATTAGCCATCATTGGGGCGTGATCATCACTTGCGTTCAATACGCCCGGAACGGGCTGAGTTGGCTTTTCGCCTTAACGGGCTATAGTCTGGCGCAGTTTTGCCGATAAGTAGAACAAGAGTTTTCAGCTGCACCCACTATGTCCATGAACCCGACGGCGCAAGTACAGATCCCCTATGGCTAAAATTATCGGCATCATTGTCGTCATCGCAAGTGTGCTCGGTGGGTACGTCTTGTCCCACGGTAAAATTGCCGCGTTGATCCAGCCTTTCGAAGTGCTGATTATCGGCGGTGCTGCGTTTGGCGCATTCCTGCAGGCCAACCCCGGCTACATGACCATGCACGTGATCAAGAAATCGGTGGGCATGTTCGGCTCGCGCTTTTCTCACACCTTCTATCTGGACGTGCTGGGTCTGGTCTACGAGATCCTCAACAAGAGTCGTCGCGAAGGCATGATGGCCATTGAAGGGGATATCGAAGACGCCGCGGCCAGCCCGATTTTCGCCAAGTACCCGACGGTGCTCAAGGACGAGCGCCTGACCGCGTATATCTGTGATTACCTGCGCATCATGTCTTCCGGCAACATGGCTCCCCACGAACTCGAAGGCCTGTTCGACATGGAGCTGTTCAGCCTCAAGGAAGAGCTGGAGCATCCATCCCATGCCGTGACCGGCGTCGCCGACGGCATGCCCGGTTTCGGTATCGTTGCGGCAGTGCTCGGCATCGTGGTGACCATGGCTTCTCTCGGCGAAGGTGACCAGGCGGCCATTGGCATGCACGTCGGTGCGGCGCTGGTGGGCACCTTCTTCGGTATCCTGGCGGCCTACGGCTTCTTCGGTCCGCTCGCCACCTGCCTGGCCCACGACGCCAAGGAAGAAGTGAATCTGTACGAAGCGATCAAGGCCAGCCTGGTGGCGTCGGCGTCCGGCATGCCGCCGTCGCTGGCCGTGGAATTCGGGCGCAAGGTGCTCTACCCCAAACATCGCCCGAGTTTCTCCGAGCTGGAGCAAGCGGTTCGCGGTCGCTAAGCCATGGAAAACAACCAGCCGATAATCATCAAGCGCGTCAAGCGCTTCGCTGCGGGGCACCATGGTGGCGCCTGGAAGATCGCCTTCGCCGACTTTGCCACGGCGATGATGGCGTTCTTCCTGGTGCTATGGCTGATGTCCACCGCCACGCCGGAACAGAAGATCGCCATTGCCGGTTACTTCAAGGACCCGATCGGCTTCTCGGAAAGCGGCACGCCCTTTGTGATCGACCTGGGTGGATCACCGCAGTTGGCGCCGGAGCGCACCATCAACCCGGAGGTGCAGACCGAGTCGCCGCAGGACAAAATTCCCGTGGAGCGCGATACCGTCGAGAGCATGGCCGAACAGGTCGAGCAGGAACGCCTCGAACTGTTGCTGCAGGAGTTGCAGAACAAGGTTGAAGAAAACCCGCAGTTGCTCAAGTTCAAGGATCAGATTTCGTTCGAAATCACCCCGGAAGGCCTGCGCATCCAGATCACCGACGCCGCCAATCGGCCGATGTTCGACTCCGGCAGCGCACGCCTCAAACCGTACTTTGAAGACATCCTGCTGGCCATGGCCGACACCATCAAGGCGGTGCCGAACAAGATCAGCATCAGCGGCCATACCGACGCCAAGCCTTACGCGGGCCAGGGCGACTTCGGCAACTGGGAGCTGTCGGCCAACCGCGCCAACGCCGCCCGGCGTGCGCTGGTCGCCGGCAGTTATCCGGACCCGCAAGTGGCGCGCGTGGTGGGGTTTGCCTCCTCGCAGCTGTTTGATCACAAGGACCCCTTCAATCCGGTCAACCGCCGCATCGATATCGTCGTACTGACCAAAAAGGCCCAGCGCGCGATTGAAGGCGACCAGCCGCCACCGGCACCCGCCCAGGGTGAAGGCGCACCGGGTGAAGTGCCCACCGACCCGAATGCGATTGCGCCGGGGCAGGAGCCGTTACCGGCCCATGAACTGCGCCAGAAGCTGAATTTGTTCGATGACGGTGGGGTGAAGGATCCGACGGTGCCTGGGACGGGTTCATAGCTAAATAGGCTGTGGCTTATTGTGGCGAGCAGGCTTGTCCTGCGTTTGGCTGCGCAGCAGCCCCAAAGCCTGATGAATCATTTCTGGAATAAATAAGCCGTTTGGATGAGGGCTGCTGCGCAGCCCGGCGCGGGGCAAGCCCGCTCGCCAATACGTTCAGTAACTGCTCTCAGGCAAGCTCGCAATAATCGACCGATAGCTGTTCATCCGCTGCTGCTGCACACGTCCGTCTTCCAGTGCCTTGAGCAACGCACACCCAGGTTCGCGGTCGTGTTTGCAGTCGCGGAAGCGGCAGGTACCGATCAGGTCGTTGAACTCGATAAAACCCGCTTCCACATCGCTGCGGCTAACGTGGCCCAGGCCGAATTCACGAATGCCGGGGGAGTCGATCAACTCGCCGCCGCCCGGGAAGTGGAACAAGCGTGCGGTGGTGGTGGTGTGCGTGCCCTGGCCGGACAGCTCCGACAGCGGGCCGACGCGGGTGTCGACTTCCGGCAGCAGGCTGTTGACCAGCGACGACTTGCCCACGCCCGATTGGCCGACGAACACGCTGATACGCCCGTCCAGCTGCTGTTGCAGTTGTTCCATGCCGTCGCCGTGATGGGCCGACACTTCCAGCACCGGGTAACCCAGGGTGCGGTACACCGCCAGCAGCGCGTTGAGCGCGGGGGCGTTCTGATCGTCGATCAAGTCGAATTTGTTCAGCAGCAGCAGCGGGCGAATGCCGGCATGCTCGGCCGCGACCAGGTAGCGGTCGATCAGGTTGGCATGGGGCTCGGGCAGCGGGGCGAACACGATCACGATCATGTCGACGTTGGCTGCCACAGGCTTGAGCTGACCACGGCTGTCGGGACGGCGCAGCTCGGTGGTGCGCGGCAGTTGCGCGACGATGACGCCGATGCCCTGGTTGCCGGCACGCCACACGACTTTGTCGCCAGTGACCAGCGCCGGCAGGTTGGCGCGCAAGTGGCAACGTGACACTGAGCCGGCGAGTTCGCCTTCCAGCGCCTCCACTTCGACCTGCACACCAAAGTGCGCGATCACCAGGCCCGTCTGTTCCGGGCCGAGGTCGCCACCCTCGAGTGCTTCCACGGCGGAGGATTCACGTTTGGCGGCGCGCGCGGCGCGTTCGCCTTGAATCTTTTCGATGCGCCAGTTTTGGCGACGATTGAGCTGGCGTTTGGCCATTGGTGTTCCGTGTCGATAATGCAAAGATAGGGTGAAACGGTCGCGAGTCTAGCACGCCGCCGCCTGCTAAACTGCGCGGCTACGCCAAGGTGCCAAGAGAATCAAGCCATGCTGAATCCACAGAACCTGATTTGGATCGATCTGGAAATGACCGGTCTGAACCCAGACACCGACGTCATCATCGAGATGGCGACGATTGTCACCGACAGCAACCTCAACACCTTGGCCGAAGGTCCGGTGATCGCCATCCACCACAGTGACGCGGTGCTGGCCACCATGGACGAGTGGAACACCCGCACCCACGGCAACTCCGGGCTGACCCAGCGCGTGCGCGACAGCCGCATCAGCATGGCCGACGCCGAAGCCGAAACCATCGCGTTTCTGGAAAAGTGGGTGCCCAAGGGCAAGTCGCCGATCTGCGGCAACAGCATTTGCCAGGACCGGCGCTTCCTCTATACCCACATGAAGGGGCTGGAGAGTTACTTCCACTATCGCAACCTGGATGTGTCCACCTTGAAGGAGCTGGCCGCGCGCTGGGCGCCCGAGGTTAAAGACAGCTTTCATAAAGGCAGCACGCATCTGGCGCTGGATGACATTCGCGAGTCGATTGCCGAGTTGCAGCATTACCGCAAGCATTTCATCAAGGCTTGAAGAGGTATTGACTGGCCTGGCGCTATCGGGAGCAAGCCCCTCCCACATTGATCTGCGAACGCAGTCAACTGTGGGAGGGGCTTGCTCCCGATGGACGCGACTCGGTCACCTTTGATGCCCATGCAAGGATCGCCCGCATGCTGCTGATGCTCTACCTCATCGCCATCACCGCCGAAGCCATGACCGGCGCGCTGTCCGCCGGTCGGCGCGGCATGGACTGGTTTGGCGTGGTGCTGATTGCCTGTGTGACGGCACTGGGAGGCGGTTCGGTGCGCGATGTGTTGCTCGGCCACTACCCGCTGACTTGGGTCAAACACCCGGAATACCTGATACTGACTTCGATCGCCGCGCTGGTGACGATCTTCGCCGCACCGCTGATGCGCCGCCTGCGCTCGCTGTTTCTCGCGCTGGATGCCGTGGGGCTGGTGGCTTTTACCCTGATTGGCTGCATGACCGCCCTGGAAATGGGCCATGGCATGTTGGTGGCTTCGGTCAGCGGTGTGATCACCGGGGTGTTCGGTGGCATCCTGCGGGACATTTTCTGCAACGACATCCCGCTGGTGTTCCGCCGTGAGCTGTACGCCAGCGTGTCATTTCTCGCCGCGTGGTTCTACCTGCTGTGCCTTTACCTCGAGTTACCCAGCGAACAGGCCATTCTGCTGACGCTGTTCAGCGGTTTTCTGTTGCGCCTGCTGGCGATCCGCTTTCATTGGGAAATGCCCAAGTTCGTCTATAACGACGACGTTCACTGACGTCCGGCGTGCTGCTTCAGCGCCCATTCCACGTGTTCGCGCACCAGCTCTGAAGGGTAATCGCGCCGCGCCTGCAACGCCTCCAGCACCGGAATGCTCGATGGCGCATTGCCCAGGCCCACTGCCAGGTTGCGCAGCCAGCGCTCATAACCGGCGCGCCGCAGCGGTGAGCCTTCGGTGCTGCTGAGGAATCTGTCCTCGTCCCACAGAAACAGTTCGGCCAGTTCTGCGTTATCCAGATTGTGCCGTGGCTTGAAATCGCTTTCGGCGGTGGGCCGGGCGAAACGATTCCATGGGCAAACGATCTGACAGTCATCGCAGCCAAACACGCGGTTGCCGATCAGCGGGCGCAGGTCCTCGGGAATGGCGCTCTTGAGTTCGATGGTGAGGTAGGAAATGCAGCGCCGGGCGTCAAGTACGTAGGGGCCGACGAAGGCATTGGTCGGGCAGATATCCAGGCACGCCGTGCAGCGGCCGCAATGTTCGGTGCTGTGGGGCGCATCCACCGGCAGCGGCAGGTCCACGAACATCTCGCTGAGGAAAAAGTAACTGCCGGCCTTGCGGTTGAGCACCAGGGTGTTTTTGCCGATCCAGCCGAGACCGGCCTGTTCGGCAATGGCTTTTTCCAGCACCGGCGCGCTGTCGACGAAGGCACGAAAGCCGAACGGGCCGATCTGCGCCTGGATGCGGTCGGCCAGTTGCTGCACACGCTTGCGGATCAGCTTGTGGTAATCGCGGCCCAGGGCGTAACGCGAGATGTAGGCTTTTTCCGGCTGTGCCAGCAAGTGAGCCATCTGGGTGTCGCCGGGCAGATAATCCATGCGCAGCGACACCACGCGCAGGGTGCCCGGCACCAGTTGCTCGGGATGGGAGCGTTTGCTGCCATGGGCGCCCATGTAATCCATCTCGCCGTGATAGCCCGCGTCGAGCCAACGTTGCAGGTGCTGCTCATGCTCGGCCAGGTCCAGGCCGCTGATGCCCACTTGTTGGAAGCCCAGCTCGCGGCCCCAGTCTTTGATCGATTGGGCAAGCGCGGGCAGATCGGAGGTAATGGCAGGCATGAGACACAAGAAACCACAGGTTAGATGGGTATAATTCTGCCAGACATCGGAGCTTGAAGACGCATGCCTCAGACAAAACACGAAATAACCGACGTTCAGCCACTGTTGCCCGGCAATTTGCCGCAACTGCCTGCACGTTCCCCGGATGCCCATAAAGGCCAGTTTGGCCATCTGCTGGTCATTGGCGGCGACCATGGCTTAGGCGGCGCCGCGCTGCTGAGCACCGAAAGCGCCCTGCGCAGTGGCGCCGGCATGGTTTCCCTGGCGACCCGGCCTGAGCATGTGCCGGCGGCGCTGGCGCGACTGCCGGAGGTCATGGCGCTGGGCGTGAGCTCGGCCAACCAGTTGATGGGCCTGCTGGAAAAAACCTCGGTCATCGTCATGGGGCCTGGCCTGGGCGAATCAGCCTGGGGCAGAAGCCTGTTGTCGGTGGCGGCCAACGCCAAACTGCCGCAGGTGTGGGACGCGGACGCATTGAACCTGCTCGCTGCAGGCCATGTCGACTTGCCGGCCAATTGCGTGATCACCCCCCATCCGGGCGAGGCCGCGCGTTTGCTGGGCATTACCACCGCCGAGGTTCAAGCTGATCGCCTCAATGCGGCACTCGCGCTTAGCCTCACATTAAATGCCGTGGTTATTCTCAAAGGAGCTGGCAGTCTGATTGCAAGCCCCGATGGGGACGTTGCCCGCTGTGATCAGGGCCATCCCGCCATGGCTGCGCCCGGTCTGGGTGATGTATTGGCCGGGTTGGTGGGTGCATTGCTGGCCCAGGGCATGCCGGCTTATGACGCCAGCTGCCTGGCGGTGTGGCTGCACGCTACGGCAGGTGATCGCCAGGGCACCTTCGGTCGCGGGCTGGCGGCCAGCGACCTGATCCCCGCCATTCGTCAATTGCTGGAGGAGCAGTCGCCGTGTCTGACGTAACCCTGTTCCTGGCCGATGAAGATGCCATGGTGGCGCTTGGGAATCGTATCGCCGCCGTCACGGCAGGCGCCGGGCTGATCTTCCTCGAAGGCGACCTCGGCGCGGGCAAGACCACGCTGTCGCGGGGGATTATTCGTGGGCTGGGGCACGCTGGCGCGGTGAAAAGTCCCACGTTTACGCTGGTCGAACCCTACGAGATCGGCGACGTGCGCGCCTTTCACTTCGATCTGTACCGCCTGGTCGACCCCGAAGAGCTGGAATACATGGGCATTCGTGATTACTTCGACGAAGATGCGCTGTGCCTGATCGAGTGGCCAGATAAAGGTGCAGGCTTTTTGCCAAAGCCGGACATGACCATTACCATTACGCCGCATGAAACAGGACGTCAGTTGAAGTTGTTGCCCCAGAGCGCGCGTGGCCAGTCGTGGTGCGCCGCTTTGGCATTGGAATTCAAATAATTGGTGGGGTTAGGTATGCGCTTTCGCGCGTTGGTTGCTGTCGTGGGAGTGTTGCTTGCGGCAATGACTGTCAATGCTCTGGCTGCTTCACAGGTGAAAAGTGTTCGCCTGTGGCGAGCGCCGGATAACACGCGACTGGTGTTTGACCTGTCTGGCCCTGTCCAGCACAGCGTCTTTACCCTGGCGGCGCCTGATCGCCTGGTGATCGATATCAATGGTGCGACCCTGGCCGCGCCTCTCAAGGTGTCCACCGCCAACACGCCGATCACCGCCATGCGCTCGGCCCAGCGTACGCCCACTGACTTGCGCGTGGTCATCGACCTGAAAAAGGCCGTGACCCCGAAAAGCTTTTCCCTGGCGCCCAACGCCCAGTACGGCAACCGCCTGGTGGTCGACCTGTTCGACAATGCCGCCGACGCCAACCCGACGCCTGCGCCGACGCCGAGCGTGGCGACCGTGCCCGCGATACCCGTCAACCCATCGCAACCGCAGGTGAAATTGCCGCCGCCGCCGCCCGCGCCGCCGGGCAAGCGCGACATTATTGTGGTGATCGACGCCGGCCACGGCGGTGAAGACCCGGGGGCCTCCGGCTCGCGCGGCCAGCATGAAAAAGACGTGGTGTTGGCCATCGCCCGCGAGCTGCAGCGCCAGGTCAACGGCATGAAAGGCTATCGCGCCGAGCTGACCCGCACCGGTGACTACTTCATTCCGCTGCGCGGCCGTACAGAAATCGCGCGCAAGAAGGGCGCCGACCTGTTCGTTTCGATCCATGCCGACGCTGCGCCGTCCAGCGCCGCCTTCGGTGCCTCGGTGTTTGCCCTGTCCGATCGCGGCGCCACGTCCGAAACGGCGCGCTGGCTGGCCGACAGTGAAAACCGTTCCGACCTGATCGGCGGGGCCGGCAACGTGTCCCTCGACGACAAGGACAAGATGCTTGCCGGCGTACTGCTCGACCTGTCGATGACCGCCTCGCTGACCTCCAGCCTCAACGTCGGCCAGAAAGTCCTGAGCAACATCGGCCGGGTCACCTCGCTGCACAAACAGCGCGTGGAGCAGGCCGGGTTCATGGTGTTGAAATCGCCGGATATCCCGTCGATCCTGGTGGAAACCGGTTTTATCTCCAACGCCAACGAAGCCTCCAAGCTGGCCAGTGCCAGCCATCAGCAGGCCCTGGCGCGTTCCATCAGCGCCGGCGTACGGCAGTTCTTCCAGCAGAATCCGCC
Organism: Pseudomonas sp. PvP025; assembly: GCF_017832155.1. NCBI lineage: Bacteria > Pseudomonadati > Pseudomonadota > Gammaproteobacteria > Pseudomonadales > Pseudomonadaceae > Pseudomonas > Pseudomonas sp. PvP025. The sequence continues at coordinate 4,576,686 of NZ_JAFIBJ010000001.1, forward strand.
GCCGGGTACCTACATTGCCTGGCTGCGTGATTCCGGCAAAATCGCCCAGGGCCCGCGCGACCATCGCGTGCAGCCCGGCGACACCCTGGCCATGCTGGCGGTGCGCTTCCAGGTGTCGCCTGCCACGTTGCGCAGTGCCAACAACCTGAAGAGCGACGAACTGAAAGTCGGCCAGGTGCTGACCATCCCCGGCACTGAATTGGCGGCGCAGTAATGAGCGAGTCCTTGTTGAACAGTGGCTCGCGCATTGAATTGCTCAGCCCGCGCCTGGCCAACCAGATTGCCGCCGGTGAGGTGGTTGAACGCCCGGCGTCGGTGATCAAGGAGCTGCTGGAAAACAGCATCGACTCCGGCGCCAAACGCATCGATGTCGACGTGGAGCAGGGCGGCGTCAAGCTGCTGCGCGTACGCGACGATGGCAGTGGTATCTCCTCGGATGACCTGCCGCTGGCCCTGGCCCGTCACGCCACCAGCAAAATCCGCGACCTCGAAGACCTGGAGCGGGTGATGAGTCTGGGTTTTCGCGGTGAGGCCCTGGCGTCGATCAGCTCCGTGGCGCGCCTGACCCTGACCTCGCGCACCCGCGACGCCGAGCAGGCCTGGCAAGTGGAAACCGAAGGCCGCGACATGGCCCCGCGCGTTCAGCCGGCGGCGCATCCGGTGGGTACGTCGGTGGAAGTGCGCGACCTGTTCTTCAACACCCCGGCCCGGCGCAAATTCCTCAAGGCCGAGAAAACCGAATTCGATCACCTGCAGGAAGTCATCAAGCGCCTGGCCCTGGCACGTTTCGACGTAGCGTTTCACCTGCGTCACAACGGCAAGACCATCCTCAGCCTGCACGAAGCCCATGACGATGCTGCGCGTGCCCGACGGGTGTCGGCGATCTGCGGCGCGGGTTTCCTGGAGCAGGCGCTGCCGATCGAGATCGAGCGCAATGGCCTGCGTCTGTGGGGTTGGGTGGGCCTGCCGACGTTCTCGCGCAGCCAGGCGGACTTGCAGTATTTCTTCGTGAATGGCCGTGCGGTGCGCGACAAACTGGTGGCGCATGCGGTGCGTCAGGCGTATCGCGACGTGTTGTTCAACGGTCGGCATCCGACCTTTGTGTTGTTCTTTGAGGTCGACCCTTCGGTGGTCGACGTCAACGTGCACCCGACCAAGCATGAAGTGCGCTTCCGTGATGGGCGCATGGTGCATGACTTCCTGTATGGCACCTTGCACCGCGCCCTGGGCGATGTGCGTCCGGACGATCAACTGTCGGCGCCGATCGTGACGGCAGTGGTGCGGCCGACCGGCCCCGAGGCCGGTGAGTTCGGGCCGCAGGGCGAAATGAGCCTGGCGGCCAACCTGCTGCAATCGCCGCAGCCACAGCCTTCGTACACCGCGCCGGGCTCGGGTGCTGGCGCGGGCTATCAGTATCAATACACGCCGCGCCCGCAATCGACTGTGCCGGTGGCCGAGGCCCAGGCGGCCTATCGCGAATTTTTCGCGCCGCTGCCGGGTGCCGAGCCGGGCGCCCCCGTTGCGTTGCCCGAAGGTGGCGGTGATATCCCGCCGCTGGGTTATGCGCTGGCCCAGCTCAAGGGGATCTACATCCTCGCGGAAAACGCCCACGGTCTGGTGCTGGTGGACATGCACGCCGCCCACGAGCGAATCATGTACGAGCGCCTCAAGATCGCCATGGCCAGCGAAGGCCTGAGCGGCCAGCCGCTGCTGGTGCCCGAATCCCTGGCCGTCAGTCAGCGGGAAGCCGACTGCGCCGAAGAACACCATGGTGTGTTCCAGAAACTCGGTTTTGAACTGCAACGCCTGGGCCCGGAAACCCTCGCGATCCGTCAGATTCCGGCGCTGCTCAAACAGGCCGAGGCCAACCGCCTGGTGGCCGACGTGCTGGCCGACCTCATGGAATACGGCACCAGTGACCGTATCCAGGCGCACATCAATGAGCTGCTCGGCACCATGGCCTGCCACGGCGCGATCCGCGCCAATCGCCGTCTGGCCCTGCCGGAAATGAACGGCCTGCTGCGCGACATGGAAAACACCGAGCGCAGTGGCCAGTGCAACCACGGCCGGCCGACCTGGACCCAGATGGGCCTGGACGATCTGGACAAACTGTTCCTGCGCGGCCGCTGATGAGTGCCTTGCCCCCCGCGATCTTTCTGATGGGCCCCACGGCCGCCGGCAAGACTGACCTGGCCATCGAGCTGAGCAAGGTGCTGCCCTGCGAGCTGATCAGCGTCGACTCTGCCCTGGTTTACCGGGACATGGATATCGGCACCGCCAAGCCTTCCAAAGCGCTGCTGGCCGAACATCCCCACCGCCTGATCGACATCCTCGACCCGTCGATGAGCTATTCGGCTGCGGATTTTCGCACTGACGCCCTGGCAGCCATGGCCGACATCACCGCGCGGGGCAATATCCCGCTGCTGGTGGGCGGCACAATGCTCTACTACAAGGCTTTGCAGGAAGGGCTCGCCGACATGCCGCCCGCCGACGCCCAGGTGCGCGCCGAACTTGAGGACGACGCTGCCCGCCTTGGCTGGCAAGCCCTGCACGACCAACTGGCGGCGGTAGACCCGGTGTCTGCCGCGCGTATTCACCCCAACGATCCGCAGCGCCTCACGCGCGCGCTGGAAGTCTGGCGTGTGAGCGGCCAGACCATGACTGAACACAGGCTGAAACAAACTGCGCAAAGTGCTGATGCAGACGCGTCGGGTCAATCACAATTGCCCTATACTGTCGCGAATCTGGCCATTGCCCCGGCAAATCGCCAAGTGCTGCATGAACGAATTGCGCAAAGATTCACGATTATGTTGGAACAGGGGTTTGTGGACGAGGTCGTAGCTTTGCGTTCCCGAGGTGACCTGCATGCCGGGCTGCCTTCGATACGCGCTGTAGGCTACCGTCAAGTCTGGGATTACCTGGATGGCAAGCTGACGTCAGCCGACATGCAGGAGCGCGGCATCATCGCCACGCGCCAATTGGCGAAGCGCCAGTTCACCTGGCTGCGCAGCTGGAGCGATTTGCACTGGCTGGACAGCCTGGACAGCGACAATCTGTCACGCGCCTTGAAATACCTGGGGTCGGTCTCCATATTGAGCTGAGTCCTTGCAATTGCCGTCTATCCTTGGGGGTGTGACGGCCATAAGCTACCCATTTTCCGATTTTTTAATTATTGATCCTTAAAGGAGTGCGACACATGTCAAAAGGGCATTCGCTACAAGACCCTTACTTGAACACTTTACGTAAAGAGAAAGTGGGGGTTTCCATCTACCTGGTCAACGGTATCAAGCTGCAAGGCACGATCGAGTCGTTCGACCAGTTCGTGATCCTGCTGAAAAACACCGTCAGCCAGATGGTCTACAAGCACGCTATCTCGACAGTCGTTCCAGTCCGTCCAATCCGTCTGCCTAGCGCAGCCGGTGATGATGCAGCTGACGCTGAGCCAGGTAACGCCTGATAGGAGTCTCCTTTGTTCTTTGAGCGCCACGGTGGTGGTGAGCGAGTAATCCTCGTTCACTTGGATGGACAGGACCCTGAGGCGCGCGAAGATCCGCAGGAGTTTCAGGAGTTGGCAAATTCGGCCGGCGCCGAGACCGTTGCGTTTTTTAACGTGCCGCGTCATCGGCCAACCGCCAAATACCTGATCGGCAGCGGCAAGGTCGAGGAACTGCGCGACCTGGTCCACGCCGAAGAAGCCGATCTGGTGATCTTCAATCACACCCTCACGCCCAGTCAGGAACGCAACCTCGAACGTGTTTTCGAGTGTCGCGTGATCGATCGTACCGGTCTGATTCTCGATATTTTTGCCCAGCGCGCCCGCACCCATGAAGGCAAGCTCCAGGTCGAACTGGCCCAGCTTGACCACATGAGTACGCGTCTGGTGCGCGGCTGGACTCACCTTGAGCGTCAGGGGGGCGGTATCGGCATGCGGGGTCCGGGTGAAACCCAACTCGAAACCGACCGACGCCTGCTGCGGGTGCGCCTGCGCCAGATCAAGGGGCGCCTGGAGAAGGTACGCAGCCAGCGCGAGCAATCGCGTCGAGGCCGTTCGCGTGCGGATATTCCTACCGTGTCGCTGGTGGGCTATACCAACGCCGGCAAATCCACACTCTTCAATAATGTGACGAAGTCGGACGTGTATGCGGCCGACCAACTGTTCGCCACTCTCGACCCGACCTTGCGCCGCCTTGATATAGGCGACCTGGGGCCGATTGTCCTGGCCGACACGGTAGGTTTCATCCGTCACTTGCCCCACAAGCTGGTCGAGGCCTTTCGGTCTACGCTCGAAGAGTCGAGCAACTCCGACCTGCTGCTGCATGTGATCGATGCGGCCGAACCGGACCGCATGCTGCAGATTGAACAGGTGATGGTGGTACTGGGCGAGATTGGTGCCCAGGACTTGCCGATCCTCGAGGTCTATAACAAACTCGATTTGCTTGAAGGCGTTGAGCCACAAATTCAGCGCGACGAGAACGGCGTACCCCAGCGGGTGTGGCTGTCGGCGCGTGATGGCAGTGGTCTGGAGCTGCTTGAACAAGCGATTGCCGAACTGCTCGGCAGTGATTTGTTCGTCGGCACCTTGCGCTTGCCGCAGCGTTTTGCTCGACTGCGTGCACAGTTTTTCGAACTGGGCGCGGTACAGAAAGAAGAACACGACGAAGAAGGTGTCAGCTTGCTGGCCGTTCGGTTGCCGCGCTCGGAGCTCAATCGGCTGGTCAGCCGCGAGGGTGAGGTGCCAGCGGAGTTCATCGAACAACACACTTTGCAATAAAAGCCTCCTAAAGCGGTTGTGCCGCAATGGCAGGCATTCTGTAGCATTGGTCGGCGCGCCGTGGGCGCGTCTTTGCTTTATCAGATGGAGAGCGCTATGGCTTGGAATGAGCCGGGTGGCAACTCGAATAATCAGGATCCTTGGGGTGGTAAGCGCCGCAATAATGGCGACCGCAAGGGGCCACCAGATCTCGACGAGGCCTTCCGAAAGCTGCAGGAAAGCCTGAATGGGTTGTTCGGTGGTGGGAAAAAACGGGGTGGTGACGACGGCGGTCGCACAAGCAAGGGCGGTGGCTATGGCCTGCTGGGCCTGGGTCTTGTCGTGCTGGCGGCCGTATGGCTGTACAGCGCCGTTTACGTGGTGGACGAGCAGGAGCAAGCCGTGGTGCTGCGCTTCGGCAAGTACTACGAGACGGTCGGGCCGGGCCTGAACATCTACTTCCCGCCGATCGACAAGAAGTACATGGAGAACGTCACACGTGAGCGTTCCTATACCAAGCAGGGCCAGATGCTGACCGAAGACGAAAACATCGTCGAAGTGCCGCTGACCGTGCAGTACAAGATCACCAACCTGCAGGACTTCGTGCTGAACGTCGACCAGCCGGAAATCAGCCTGCAACACGCGACCGAAAGCGCCTTGCGCCATGTGGTGGGTTCCACCGCCATGGATCAGGTGCTGACCGAAGGCCGTGAGTTGATGGCCAGCGAAATCAAGGAGCGTCTGCAACGGTTCCTCGATACCTATCGCACCGGTATCACCGTCACCCAGGTGAACGTGCAGAGCGCAGCGGCACCGCGTGAAGTGCAGGAAGCCTTCGACGACGTGATCCGCGCCCGTGAAGACGAGCAGCGTTCGCGCAACCAGGCTGAAACCTACGCCAACGGCGTCGTGCCGGAAGCCCGTGGTCAGGCCCAGCGCATCCTTGAAGATGCCAACGGCTACCGTGACGAAGTGGTCTCGCGCGCCAAGGGTGAGGCGGATCGCTTTACCAAGCTGGTCGCCGAGTATCGCAAGGCACCCGAGGTCACCCGTGAGCGTCTGTACCTGGACACCATGCAGGAAGTCTTCAGCAACACCAGCAAGGTTCTCGTGACCGGCAGCAAGGGCGGGCAGAACAACCTGCTGTACCTGCCGCTGGACAAGATGATCGAAGGTGGTCGTAGTGGCGCCAGCGCGCCGTCGACCGGTTCGAACGCCGCTGCCAACGAAGCCAGCGCCCGTGCGGCCGCTGACCTGCTGCAACAGCAAACACGTACCAGGGAGAGTCGTTGATGAGCAATAAATCGCTGACCGCCCTGATTGTGGGCGTCGTCGTGGTCATCGCTGCCTGGAACTGCTTCTACATCGTCGCTCAGACCGAGCGCGCGGTGCTGCTGCAATTCGGTCGCGTGGTCCAGGCGGATGTCCAGCCCGGCCTGCATGTGAAGGTTCCTTACGTCAATCAGGTGCGCAAGTTCGACGGTCGCCTGATGACCCTGGATGCACCGACGCAGCGCTTCCTGACCCTGGAAAAGAAAGCCGTGATGGTTGACGCCTACGCCAAGTGGCGCGTCAAGGATGCCGAGCGGTACTACACCGCGACCTCCGGCCAGAAGCAGCTTGCCGATGATCGTTTGTCGCGTCGTCTCGAGTCGGGTCTGCGCGACCAGTTCGGTAAGCGCACCCTGCACGAAGTGGTATCCGGCGAGCGTGATGCGCTGATGGCGGATATCACCCGCTCGCTGAACACCATGGCGGAAAAGGAACTGGGTATCGAAGTGGTCGATGTGCGCGTCAAGGCCATTGATCTGCCCAAGGAAGTGAACCGCAGCGTGTTCGAGCGTATGAGCACCGAGCGTGAGCGTGAGGCACGTGAGCACCGCGCCAAGGGTAACGAACTGGCTGAGGGGATCCGTGCGGATGCCGACCGTCAGCGTCGTGTCCTGCTGGCGGAAGCCTATCGCGAGTCTGAAGAGGCCCGTGGTGATGGCGATGCGCAAGCGGCGGCGATCTACTCCAAGGCCTATGGCCAGGACCAGGAGTTCTACGCGTTCTATCGTAGCCTGCGTGCCTACCGCGAAAGCTTCGCGAACAAAACCGACGTCATGGTGCTGGACCCAAGCAGCGATTTCTTCCGCTACCTGGAAAAAGCCAAGTAATCAGCTCGTCACTCTGCAGGAACCACTCCGTCGGGCGGCTAAAATGCCGGGCGGGGTGATCCTTTCAGAAAACGGGTGTATGATGCGGCAGCCGGGAAATTCCCGGCTTTTTTGCGTCTGCATGTTTGATTGTTGATGGTCGAGCAGGCGCCACCGGTTTTTCGAGGAAAGTGCCCGACGAGGCTATTGACAGGCCGTTCGTCACGTTGCTCTTGCGCGTGGTTTATGCAAGGGGCGGGTGTTTTCTGCTTCACTCAAGGCTCGGCCGAGGGCTGGCCGCCCGGATCAAAGGGGAATGGCGTAATGGCAACGGTAGACCGCTGGCTGCTGCCAGATGGCATCGAAGAAGTACTGCCACCAGAGGCTGCGCGCATTGAAGTAGCGCGTCGCCAGGTGTTGGATCTGTTCCAGAGCTGGGGTTACGAGTTTGTCGTGACTCCCCATATCGAGTACCTGGAATCCCTGCTGACCGGCGCGGGCCAGGACCTGGATCTGCGCACCTTCAAGGTTATCGACCCGCAATCGGGCCGGCAGATGGGCTTTCGTGCCGACATCACGCCACAGGTTGCGCGCATCGACGCGCACACTCTGCGCCGCGAAGGCCCGAGCCGCCTGTGCTACGCCGGCAGTGTGCTGCATGCGCAGCCGCGTGCCCTGTCGTCTTCGCGCAGCCCGATCCAGCTGGGGGCCGAGTTGTATGGCGACGCCAGCCCGAGCAGCGACGTTGAAGTGATCAGCCTGATGCTGGCCATGTTGCAACTGGCTGATGTGCCGGATGTGCACATGGACCTGGGTCACGTGGGTATCTACCGTGGTCTGGCCCGTGCCGCCGGGTTGTCCGGCGAAGTGGAGCAACAGTTGTTCGATGCCCTGCAACGCAAGGCCATCGATGAAGTCATTGCCCTCACCGAAGGCGTGCCTGCGGACCTGGCCGGCATGCTGCGTGCGCTGGTCAACCTGTGCGGTGGTCGTGAAGTGCTGGTGGCCGCGCGTGAGCGCCTGGCCAATGCGCCGGCGTCGGTATTGGCCGCGCTGGACGACGTGGAGGCCATCGCCGAGCAGTTGTCGGCGCGTTTCCCGCAGTTGCCGCTGTACTTTGATCTGGGCGAGTTGCGCGGCTACCACTACCACACGGGTGTGGTGTTCGCCGTATTCGTACCGGGTGTTGGCCAGGCCATCGCCCAGGGCGGTCGTTATGACGATATCGGCGCTGACTTTGGTCGCGCGCGTCCGGCTACCGGCTTTTCCACCGATTTGAAAACCCTAGTGACCCTGGGGCGTGCTGAGGTCGAGCTGCCGTCTGGTGGCATCTGGATGCCCGACAGTACGGACGCAGCACTCTGGCAGCAGGTTTGCCAGTTGCGCAGTGAGGGTCAGCGTGTGGTCCAGGCTTTGCCTGGGCAGCCATTGGCCGCCGCCCGTGAAGCGGACTGCGACCGGCAATTGATTCAGCAGAACGGGCTTTGGCAAGTATCGCCACTGGCTTCTTGAGTTTTCCTGCCGGCCATCGCCGGCACCAAGTTTGCGCGAATGAGGACAAGTGTTATGGGTAAGAATGTCGTAGTCCTGGGCACCCAATGGGGTGATGAGGGCAAAGGCAAGATCGTTGATCTGCTGACCGAACATGCTGCCGCCGTAGTGCGCTACCAGGGCGGCCACAACGCTGGCCACACCCTGGTCATCGATGGCGAAAAAACCGTCTTGCACCTGATCCCGTCGGGCGTGCTGCGCGAAGGTGTGCAGTGCCTGATCGGCAACGGCGTGGTGGTAGCTCCCGACGCCCTGCTGCGCGAGATCACCAAGCTGGAAGAAAAAGGCGTGCCGGTGCGCGAGCGCCTGCGCATCAGCCCGTCCTGCCCGCTGATCCTGTCCTTCCACGTTGCCCTGGATCAGGCCCGTGAAAAGGCGCGTGGCGAGCTGAAGATCGGCACCACCGGTCGCGGCATCGGCCCGGCGTACGAAGACAAGGTTGCCCGTCGTGGCCTGCGTGTGGGCGACCTGCTCAACATGCCGCGCTTTGAAGACAAGCTGCGTGAACTGGTGGATTACCACAACTTCATGCTGGTCGGTTACTACAAAGAGCCGGCCATCGAGTTCGACAAGACCCTGGCCGAGTGCAAGGAATACGCCGAGCTGCTCAAGCCGCTGATGCTGGACGTGACTGCCGAGCTGCACGACCTGCGTCGCGCCGGCAAGGACATCATGTTCGAAGGCGCACAGGGCTCGCTGCTGGACATCGACCACGGTACCTACCCGTACGTGACCAGCTCCAACACCACTGCCGGCGGCGTTGCCACCGGTTCCGGCGTTGGCCCGATGTTCCTCGACTACATCCTGGGCATCACCAAGGCCTACACCACCCGCGTGGGCTCGGGTCCTTTCCCGACTGAGCTGTTCGACGCCGTGGGCGCGCATCTGGCCAAGCAGGGTCACGAATTCGGCGCCACCACCGGCCGTGCCCGTCGTTGTGGCTGGTTCGACGCCGTTATCCTGCGTCGCGCCATCGATGTGAACAGCATCTCCGGCATCTGCCTGACCAAGCTGGACGTACTCGACGGTCTGGAAGCCATCAACATCTGCATCGGCTACAAGGATGCGCAAGGCAATGACGTCGCACCGACCGACGCTGACAGCTACGTAGGCCTGCAGCCGGTGTACGAAGAAGTGCCGGGCTGGACCGAATCGACCGTGGGCGCCAAGACCCTGGAAGAACTGCCGGCTAACGCCCGTGCCTACATCAAGCGTGTTGAAGCGTTGATCGGTGCGCCGATCGACATTATTTCGACGGGGCCTGACCGCAACGAAACCATCGTTCTGCGCCACCCGTTCGCTTGATAAGCGATTGATGTGAAAAGCAAAGGGCTCCTTCGGGAGCCCTTTTTCATGGGCGTCTGCCAGACGGCACGACACTTGCTGTTATTCTCTCTTTCGCGGTGCTATCAAATTAATGGCACCCGTGGTCGAGGGATTACCGATGTCTGCCGTTCTCTCAGTGTTACAAAGTCGTCTGTTGCGTCCGGTGTTCGTTACTCTGGGTATCGCCCTTTTGGTGCAAGTGCTGGTCGCCGTCGCGCTGACGCGGAGCACGGTCACGGCGTTGGAAGCAGATTTGGCCGCGCGTCTGGGCATCGACAGCCAGAAGCTCTCAGGTGAACTGGCCCAGGCTGGCAAGGAAGTCACGTCGAGTCTGGAGAGCTTGTCCACCAGCACGCGTCAGCGTCTGACTGCAGGGCTTTCAACACGCCTGCAGGAAGAGCAGAAGCAACTGCGTGCGACCCTGGAAAAAGACCTGCAAGACTCCGCCAACGACATGGCGCAATTGCTGGCCTCGGTGGCGCCGCGCGCCATGTGGGACAGCGATGTGCCGACGTTGTCCGAATTCGCCCGGCGCGCCCAGCGCAATCCCAACGTGTTGTTCGTGGTCTACGACGACGCCACCGGTGAGCATCTGACCCGCTACCTCAATCGTGAAAACCCGATCAACCAGGCGCTGCTGGCCAAGGGCGCCGGTGAGCGCGCCCTCGACAAAGTGCTGGATGCGGCCAGGTCCGATCCTGCCGTGTACTACGTCGAAGCGTCCATCAGCCCCAATGGGGTCGAGATCGGCAAGGTGCGCATGGGCGTTTCGACCGCCTCGGTGGAGGCGAATCTGCAAGCCCTCGACAAACGCTTCGCCGCGTTGATCGCCAGCGGCGATCAACTGGTGGGCGACAGCCTCAAGGGCGCAGCCGCTGACAGCGCGTCCGCCATGGGCGCGCGTCTGCAATCGGCCCAGGCCACCGCCAACCAGATGACCGCCAACACCACCGATGCTGTGCAGGATGCGGCGGGCACGCTGCGCTGGCGCATCGGTATGGGGCTCGCCATCGTGGGTTTGGCGGTGTTGCTGCTGATCGCCATCGTGCTGGGGCGGCGCGTGGTCAATCGTCTGAAACTGTTGATTGCCGCCATGGATGACTTGGCGGCGGGCGACGGCGACCTGACCCGGCGCGTGCAAATCAACAGCAAGGACGAAATCGGCGCCATGGCTTCGGCGGTCAATCGCTTTGTGGATAAGTTGCAGCCTATCGTGCGCGAAGCGGGCGATGTGGCCCAGCGCACCGGGGTGGAAATCGGCGCCATGACCCTGCGCAATGCCGGCGCCGATGCCGCGGCCGGCTTGCAGCGCGATGAGGTGGCCGAGAGCCTGCGCGAGCTTTCGCAGATGGCTGATGAAGCCCAGGCCGAAAGCCAGGCGATGCAGGCGGCGTTGCAGCAGGTGGTGGATATTCGTCAGGCCACCGATGAAAACGCGCGCACTTCGGCCGAAGTCGGCAGTTTGATCGAGGCGCTGGCGGGGCAGGTGCAGGCCGGTTCCCAGGTCATCGAGCGGCTGGCGCAGCAAAGCGAGCAGATCGAAGTGGTGCTGACCGTGATTCATGGCATCGCCGAACAGACCAACCTGCTGGCGCTCAACGCGGCCATCGAGGCGGCGCGTGCCGGTGAGACCGGACGCGGCTTTGCGGTAGTGGCGGACGAGGTGCGTGCGCTGGCCAGCAAGACCCAAAGCTCAACCGGTGACATCCAGGCGCATATCGTCGCGTTGCAGCAGGGCGCGCGCGAGGCGGTGGAAACCATCGGCAAGGCCGGGCACCAGGCCAGCGAAGGTTTGCTGGTGTTGCGTGACAGTGTGCGCTTGCAGCAGACGGTGCAGGCCTCGGTGGAGCAGGTGCACGCGGCCATCGGCCTGGCGACGCGCGCGGCCGAGCATCAGGCCCAGGGGGCGCATGCGGTGCGTGGGCGGGTGGAGGTGATCCATGCCCAGGCCGAGCGCGCGGCGCAGGCGGTGGTGGAGACCACGGCCAGTGGCAAGGTGCTGGATGGGTTGGCGGCGCAGCTTAAGGCCAGCCTGGGACAGTTTCGGGCCTAGTGCTGGCCCTATCGGGAGCAAGCCCCTCCCACATTTTGATGTGTGAAGACCTTCAAATGTGAGAGGGGGCTTGCTCCCGATAGCGATTTCAGCGGCTCAGATACATCCGAGTCGTCAGCCAATACACCGGCAACCCCGACACCAGAATCAACAACGCCGCATAAGGCGCCGCCGCCGCAAATTCTATATTCGAGGTATGCGCCCACACCGCAGTCGCCAGGGTATTCAGCCCGGTCGGACTGAGCAGCAACGTCGCCGTCAATTCCTTCATCGCATCCAGAAATACCAGCGCAAATGCTGCGCCCAGCGCCGGGAAAATAATCGGCAGGGTCACCCGGCAGAACGCACTGAACGACGACGCGCCCAGGGTGCGCGCCGCCTCTTCCAGCTGCGGTGCAGCCTTGTTCAGGGCCGTACGAATCGGCGCCTGGGCCAGCGGTAAAAACAGCAGCGCATAAGCGATCAGCAACAGCGCCGAGGTTTGATACAGCACTGGCACATAATGCAGTGCGAAATACACCAGCGTCAGGGCGATGACCAACCCAGGCAGAGCGTGCAGCAGATAGGGCAGACGCTCGGCCCAGATCGCCAGTCGGCCCTTGTAGCGCACCACCAGCAGCCCCACCGGCACCGCCAGTAGCAGGCACAGCGCCGCGCCGCCCAGCGAGAGCGCCAGGGACGACAGCAGCGCCTCGCCAATCTCGGCCAGCGGGAACGCTGCCGACGAACCCACCGCCAGCCAATACCCGAGCATGCCCAGCGGAATGCCGCTGCCGATCACCGCCAGCGCCAGGCAATACAGCTGGCCCAGCGGCGCCCACTGGCCCAGCTTCACCTGCCCGGCATGCCGCGCCGCGCCCTGGCCGATGCGCACGTGTCGGCCCTTGCCGCGCACACGCAGCTCCAGCCACAGCAGGGTCAGGCACATCACCAGCAGCACTGCCGACAGCATCGCGGCATTGGCATTGCTGAACTCCAGTTCGAATTGCTGGTAGATCGCCGTGGTGAAGGTCTGCAGGCCGATGATCGACAGGGCGCCGAACTCCACCAGCATATGCAGCGCGATCAGCAATGCGCCGGCCAGCAGGGACGGCCACAGTAAGGGCAGGGTGACGCGCACGAACACGCCCCAGCGATTGTGTCCCAGCGTGCGCGCCGACTCTTCAAGAGACGGATCCAGGTTGCGCAGGGTTGCCGCCACTGGCAGAAACACCAGCGGGTATTTCGACAGCGTCATCACCAGGATCGCCCCGCCGAGCCCTTCGAAATTGGCGCTCAGCGACACCCAGGTAAAGCTGCTGACAAACGCCGGCACTGCAAACGGCAGGCACAGGATCACGCCCCAGATGCGCCGTCCCGGCAGGTTGCTGCGTTCGAGCAGCCAGGCCAGGGACAGGCCGATCACGCCGCACGCCAGGGTAACGCCGACCATCAGCGCCAAAGTATTGCGCAGCAGGCCGAACACGTAAGGCCGCCACAGCAGGTGCAGGGCCTGCGCCCAGCCCGCCTGCCAGGCTTTGAGCCCAACGTAGACCAGCGGCAGCAGGCTCAGGCCAACCAGCAACAACACGGGCAACAGCAGCCAGATCGACGGACGTTTGCGCCGGGGCATGAACCCCGGCGCCGATAGCGATGGGCTCATCAGTTCAAGCCAACCTCGCGTTCCAGCTCCAGGGCTTCCTCGGCATTGCCAAGGTCGGCAGGCGTGACTTTCGGCGGTTGCAGCTCAGAGAATGGCTTGAGGCCACGGCTCGATTGCATCCCCTTGCGCAGCGGGTATTCGGCTGAGGTGTTGGTGATCACACGCTGGCCGTCTTCGCTGGCCATGAATGCCAGCAACTGCTGGGCTTCTTTCGGGTGTTTGCTGGATTTGAGTGCGGCTGCCGAAGACACGGTGATCAGGCCGCCGGCATCGCCGTCGGTGAAGTAATGCAGTTGCGAATCCAGGTTGGTTTTTTCTTTCTTCAAGGCAAACCAGTAGTAGTTGTTCACCAGCACGGTGGCGACTTCGCCATTTTCCACCGCTTTGAGCGCAACCATATTGTTGCTGTACACCTTGCCAAAGGCGCGCAGGCCGGTCAGCCATTCTTCAGCCGCCTCGCGCCCGTGCAGCTTGAGGATTGCCACGGCCTGTTCCTGGAATGCGCCGCTGGTAGGCACGAAGCCGACTTTGCCTTGCCACTCGGGGCCGGCGAAATCCAGCACCGATTTGGGCAGGTCTTTTTCCGCAATCAGTTTCGGGTTGAAGGCCACCACGCGGGTGCGGGCGGTCACGCCCATCCAGTTGCCGTTGCTGCCCACGTAGTCCTTGGGCAGTACGTTGAGGGTGCTGGCGTCGATGTTGGCCAGCAGGCCTTGCTCGCCCAGTTTATTGAGCGGGGGGGATTCTTCGGTATAGATCACGTCGGCCGGGGAGCGCTCACCTTCTTCGACGACCTGGCTGGCCAGCTGGTTGCTGCTGCCTTTGCGCACGTTGACGTGAATGCCGGTTTTGGCTTCGAAGGCCTTGGCGAGTTCATCGCCGACTTCTTTGTGTTGGCCGTTGTAGAGGGTCAGTGAGACCTTGTCGGCGCTGTGAGCCGAAGGGGAGAGCAGGGTCAGACTGAGTAGAGTGAGCGTCAGGCCACGCAGAAGGGATGTCTTGAGATGGGTAGAGCGGATAGTCATCCGACGGTTTCCTCGCTTGAATGCAACAAATCTTTGCAAGGATAAACGATAAAGCTTCTCAAGTACGGGCGAGGGCTGAATCGCCGGGAAGTTTTCAAACCCCGGAAACGAAAAAACCCGCTTTCGCGGGTTTGATCTGAATTTGGTGCCCAGGAGAAGACTCGAACTTCCACGACCTTGCGATCACCAGCACCTGAAGCTGGCGTGTCTACCAATTTCACCACCTGGGCATTATCAAGCAACGTTGCCGCTGTTGATGGGGCGAACTATACGGCGGGCTATTTAATCTGTAAACCCCTGGCTCGAAAAATATAAATCAATTTTTTCGTTAAAAATCAAAGGCCTGAAACGAAAAAACCCGCTTTCGCGGGTTTGATCTGAATTTTGGTGCCCAGGAGAAGACTCGAACTTCCACGACCTTGCGATCACCAGCACCTGAAGCTGGCGTGTCTACCAATTTCACCACCTGGGCAGCATCAACCACGTTGCCGTCGTCGATGGCGCGCACTATACGGAGCCGAATTTACGCTGTAAACCCCCGCTATCAAAAAACTCTGGAAAACTTCGCCAATGGTCGTGCAAGGTGTGCAACCGATTGCACAAAAGGCCTTTTAAGGGCTTGTTGACGCCTGAAATTTCCCGTTTCAATACGCGTATGCCAAACTAACCCCTATATAGACAAGGTGAAAACTCTCTAATGGCCGATTGGCAGTCCCTCGATCCCGAGGCCGCTCGTGAAGCGGAAAAATATGAAAACCCTATTCCTAGCCGCGAACTGATCCTGGCGCACCTCGCCGATCGGGGTTCGCCTGCTAGCCGCGAGCAACTGGTTGAAGAGTTCGGTCTGACCACCGAAGACCAGCTCGAAGCCCTGCGCCGCCGTCTGCGTGCCATGGAACGCGACGCTCAGTTGATCTACACCCGCCGTGGCACCTACGCGCCCGTGGACAAACTCGACCTGATCCTGGGCCGCATTGCCGGTCACCGTGACGGCTTCGGCTTCCTGATCCCGGATGACGGCAGCGATGACCTGTTCATGAGCCCGGCGCAAATGCGCCTGGTGTTCGATGGCGACCGTGCCCTGGCACGTGTTTCCGGGCTGGACCGTCGCGGTCGCCGCGAAGGTGTGATTGTCGAAGTGGTGTCCCGCGCCCACGAGTCCATCGTCGGCCGTTACTTCGAAGAAGGCGGCATCGGCTTTGTTGTCCCGGATAACCCCAAGGTCCAGCAGGAAGTGCTGATCACCCCGGGCCGCAATGGCGCCGCCAAGGTCGGCCAGTTTGTCGAGGTGAAAATCACCCACTGGCCAACGGCGCGCTTCCAGCCTCAGGGCGATATCGTTGAAGTGGTCGGCAACTACATGGCGCCGGGCATGGAGATCGACGTTGCGCTGCGCACCTACGATATTCCTCACGTATGGCCCGAAGCGGTCATCAAGGAAGCGCGCAAGCTCAAGCCGGAAGTGGAAGACAAGGACAAAGAGAAGCGCATCGACCTGCGCCATCTGCCGTTCGTCACCATCGATGGCGAAGACGCCCGCGACTTCGACGATGCGGTCTACTGCGAAGCCAAGCCTGGCAAATTGCGCTTGTTCTCCGGCGGCTGGAAGCTGTATGTCGCGATTGCCGACGTGTCCAGCTACGTGAAAATCGGTTCTGCGCTGGATAACGAAGCCCAGGTGCGCGGCAACTCCGTGTATTTCCCTGAGCGCGTGATCCCGATGCTGCCTGAGCAGCTGTCCAACGGCCTGTGCTCGCTGAATCCGAAAGTCGACCGTTTGGCCATGGTGTGCGAGATGACCATCTCGAAAACCGGTGAAATGACCGACTACCAGTTCTATGAGGCGGTGATTCACTCCCAGGCGCGCCTGACCTACAACAAGGTCAGCACTATCCTGGAAACACCGAAAACCAGCGAAGCCAAGGCCCTGCGTACCGAATACGCTGGCGTGGTACCGCACCTCAAGCAGCTCTACTCGCTCTACAAGGTATTGCTGGGTGCTCGTCATGTGCGTGGCGCGATCGATTTTGAAACCCAGGAAACCCGAATTGTCTTCGGTTCCGAGCGCAAGATCGCCGCAATCACCCCGACCACCCGCAACGATGCGCACAAGCTCATCGAGGAATGCATGCTGGCGGCCAACGTGGCCACCGCTGAATTCCTGAAAAAACACGAGATCCCTGCGCTGTACCGAGTGCATGATGGCCCGCCGCCGGAACGTCTGGAAAAACTGCGCGCGTTCCTCGGTGAGCTTGGTCTGTCTCTGCACAAAGGCAAGGACGGCCCGACGCCGAAGGACTACCAGGCACTGTTGGCCAGCATCAAGGACCGTCCGGATTACCACGTGATCCAGACCGTGATGTTGCGTTCCCTGAGCCAGGCGGTGTACAGCGCCGATAACCAGGGCCACTTCGGCCTCAATTACGAAGCGTACACCCACTTCACGTCGCCGATCCGCCGTTACCCGGACCTGCTCACGCACCGGGCGATCCGCAGCGTGATCCATTCCAGACAGGACACCCCGCACGTCAAGCGCGCCGGTGCCATGAGCATTCCGAAAGCGCGGATTTATCCGTACGACGAAGCCGCCCTGGAACAGCTCGGCGAGCAGTGCTCCATGAGCGAGCGCCGCGCCGATGAGGCCACACGCGATGTGGTGAACTGGCTCAAGTGCGAGTTCATGAAGGACCGCGTGGGCGAGTCGTTCCCGGGTGTGATCACCGCCGTGACCGGCTTTGGCCTGTTTGTCGAGCTGACCGACATCTACGTCGAGGGCCTGGTGCACGTCACCGCCTTGCCGGGCGACTATTACCACTTCGATCCTGTGCATCACCGCCTGGCGGGCGAGCGCACCGGTCGCAGCTTCCGTTTGGGCGACACGGTGGAAGTGCAGGTCATGCGCGTCGACCTCGATGAGCGCAAGATCGACTTCGGCATGCCTGACAAGCCGACCGAGCCGACCGGCCGTAAAAAACGCGGCAGCGACACCACAGCGCCGACCGCGAAAGGCAAAGCGGCTGCCACAACCGCGGCGACAGAGTCTGCGCCTGCCAAGTCGGGCCGTCGTTCCTCTGCCAAGGATAAGGCCCCGGAAGCCTATCGCCCGAGCGATGCCGCGGCGAAAAACGCCGAGCTGCGCAAGAGCCGCGAGTTGAAGCAGCAGTTGCTTAACGAAGCCAAAAGCGGTGGTAAAGCGGCGTCTGGGGGAAAGTCCCAAGCGGCGGAAAAAACCTCGAGCAAGACCAGTAAACACCGTAAAGGCCCGTCCAAGACGGGTTCGACCCCTGCCAAAAGCAGCGGGTCGCGCAAACCTAAGGCCAAGTCATGAGTCTGGAAAAAATCTACGGCGTCCACGCCGTAGAAGCACTGCTGCGTCACCATCCCAAGCGCGTCAAGCAGGTATGGCTGGCCGAAGGGCGCAGCGAGCCACGCGTGCAGGCGCTGGTCGAGCTGGCGACCCAGAATAAAGTCGCCATCGGCCAGGCCGAGCGCCGTGAAATGGATGTGTGGGTCGAAGGTGTGCATCAGGGCGTGGTTGCTGACGTCAGCCCGAGCCAGGTGTGGGGCGAGGCCATGCTCGACGAGCTGCTCGACCGTACCGAAGGTGCGCCGCTCCTGCTGGTGCTGGACGGCGTGACCGACCCGCACAACCTCGGCGCCTGTCTGCGCTCGGCAGATGCCGCCGGCGCCCTGGCGGTGATTGTGCCCAAGGACAAGTCGGCCACCCTGACGCCTGTGGTGCGCAAGGTTGCCTGCGGCGCGGCGGAAGTGATTCCGCTGGTGGCCGTGACCAACCTGGCGCGCACCCTGGAAAAACTCCAGCAGCGCGGCCTGTGGGTCGTGGGCACGGCGGGGGAGGCCGAGGTCAGTATCTATGACCAGGACCTCACCGGCCCGACCATCCTGATCATGGGCGCTGAAGGCAAAGGCATGCGTCGCTTGACGCGTGAGCATTGCGATTACCTGGTGCACCTGCCGATGGCCGGTAGTGTCAGCAGTCTCAATGTGTCGGTCGCGACCGGTGTATGCCTGTTCGAAGCGCGGCGTCAGCGTGGCGCCAAGGCCAAGACCAAAAAGTAATTTTTGGCCTGGCATAGATGCAAATGTGGGAGGGGGCTTGCTCCCGATAGCAGTAAGTCAGTAACAGATAATGTTGCTGATCCACCGCAATCGGGAGCAAGCCACCTCCCACAGTTGTTTTGCGGCGATTGGGAGATTGTTCAAATAATCACCAATCACCTTGCGCCTGTTCCTCCCCTTCTCTACAATTGCGCCCCTTGCCCACCCGGCAGGCACGCATGTGCCTCCCCTGCGGCAAGATCCATAAGTGTCATTCACTCCTTGTCTGACCGTTTTTGAGCGGCAGGCTACAACCCGTAAGGAGCATTCATGCGTCATTACGAAATCATCTTTTTGGTCCACCCGGATCAAAGCGAGCAAGTCGGCGGCATGGTTGAGCGTTACACCAAGCTGATCGAAGAAGACGGCGGCAAAATCCACCGTCTGGAAGATTGGGGCCGTCGTCAACTGGCCTATGCAATCAACAATGTTCACAAGGCTCACTACGTGATGCTGAACGTTGAATGCACCGGCAAGGCCCTGGCCGAGCTGGAAGACAACTTCCGCTACAACGATGCAGTGATCCGTAACCTGGTCATCCGTCGCGAAGAAGCCGTTACCGGCCAATCCGAGATGCTCAAGGCTGAAGAAAACCGCAGTGAGCGCCGTGAGCGTCGCGACCGTCCTGAGCACGAAGGCGCTGATAGCGCTGACAGTGATGACAGCGACAACAGCGATAACGCTGACGAGTAATCCACGGACCTTTTAAGGAGCCTATCAAATGGCACGTTTCTTCCGTCGTCGTAAATTCTGCCGCTTCACCGCTGAAGACGTGAAAGAGATCGATTACAAAGATCTCAACACTCTGAAAGCCTACGTATCCGAGACCGGCAAAATCGTTCCAAGCCGTATCACCGGTACCAAAGCACGTTATCAGCGTCAGCTGGCCACCGCTATCAAGCGCGCCCGCTTCCTGGCCCTGCTGGCCTACACCGACAGCCACGGCCGCTGAGACCGGGCAGTCGACAAGTAGTAAGGGATTAAATGCATGCGCGCCTTAGCTGAGTTCATCATGCGCGGTCGTATGCAGGCCACTCTGGTAGTGGCCGGCTGTGCGGCATTGCCGTTGTTGTATTGGTTGGGTGCTGCCGCCGGATGCCTTGTGCTCCTGCGGCGCGGTTTACAGGATGCCATTGGCGTCCTGGCCCTGGGATTGTTGGCCGGCCTTGTCTGGTGGCTGCAATTGGGCGAACCCAAGGTGCTTATGGTGCTGTTGGGTTCGTCGAGCCTTGCGTTGGTTTTGCGCGCAAGTGAGTCCTGGGTCCGCACGCTGCTGGTCAGCGTGGCAGTGGGGTTGGTGTATTCAGTGTTGCTCGGCGCGGCTTTCCACCCGCAAATCGAGGCGCTGGCGCAAGAGATCGTCAAGGTCCTGCCGTCGGCTCTCGGGGAGCTCTACCAGCAATTGTCGGTAGACGAGCGAGCGCGTCTCGCAGCATTGATAGCACCGGCCCTGATCGGCCTGATGGCGGTGGTGTTGCAGGTCGTCAGCCTGCTGAGCCTGATGCTTGGGCGTTATTGGCAGGCGTTGTTGTACAACCCGGGTGGTTTTGGTCGCGAGTTTCGCAGCATCAGAATCCCTGCGGGCCCGGCGATGTTGCTGCTGGCATGCATGGTGGTCGGACCGAACTTCGGTCCACAGGCCGCCCTGTTGTTGCTGTTTTGCAGCGTACCGCTGGTGTTTTCCGGGCTGGCTCTGATTCATGGGCTGGTGGCGCAGAAGCGCCTGGCCAGGTTCTGGCTGGCGGGGTTGTACGTGACGCTGGTGCTGTTCATGCAGCTGATTTATCCGTTACTCGTGGTTTTGGCCATTGTCGACGGCCTGATTGATTTTCGCGGTCGTCTGGCGCCGAAAGACGCCGACAACGCGAACGGTGAAGGTTAAAAGTTAGAGGATTTTCACATGCAACTGATCCTTCTGGAAAAAGTCGCCAACCTGGGCAACCTGGGCGACAAAGTAAATGTTAAGGCCGGTTACGGTCGTAACTACCTGCTGCCATACGGCAAAGCCACCGCTGCAACCGCTGCCAACCTGGCTGCGTTTGAAGAGCGTCGCGCTGAGCTGGAAAAAGCCGCAGCAGACAAAAAAGCGTCGGCCGAAACTCGCGCTGCCCAACTGGCTGAGCTGGAAGTGACTATCACTGCCACTGCCGGTGACGAAGGCAAGCTGTTCGGTTCGATCGGCACCCACGACATCGCTGATGCACTGACCGCCTCCGGCGTTGAAGTGCAGAAGAGCGAAGTTCGTCTGCCGAACGGCACCATCCGCAACGTAGGCGAATTCGACGTAGCCGTGCACCTGCACGCCGAAGTTGAAGCCACCGTACGCGTTGTCGTGGTAGCAGCTTAAGCAGCACCTAACTGGGTGGCACCTCGCGTGCCAGCCGGTTAACATCGGGCACGATCCTGTTTACAGGTCGTGCCTTTTGTTTTTCTACACTTCCCAAATTCCAAGTGGCCATGAACGATATTTCAGCTCCCGAGCAATACGATCTGCAAACCGCTGCCCTGAAGGTGCCGCCGCATTCCATCGAGGCCGAACAGGCCGTGCTCGGTGGCCTGATGCTGGACAACAACGCCTGGGAACGCGTGCTGGATCAAGTCTCGGACGGCGATTTCTATCGGCATGACCACCGCCTGATCTTCCGTGCCATCGCCAAGCTGGCCGACCTGAACTCACCGATCGACGTGGTGACCCTGGCCGAGCAACTCGACAAGGAGGGCCAGACCTCCCAGGTCGGCGGCCTGGGCTACCTCGGTGAGCTGGCGAAAAACACGCCGTCCGTCGCCAACATCAAGGCCTATGCGCAGATCGTTCGCGCCCGGGCCACCTTGCGCCAGTTGATCGGCATCGCCACCGAGATCGCCGACAGCGCCTTCAACCCCGAAGGCCGCACCGCCGAAGAAATCCTCGACGAGGCCGAACGGCAGATCTTCCAGATCGCCGAAGCGCGCCCCAAGACCGGCGGCCCGGTGGGCGTCAACGAGTTGCTGACCAAGGCCATCGACCGTATCGACACCCTGTTCAACACCGACAACGCCATCACCGGCCTCTCCACTGGCTACACCGACCTTGACGGCATGACCAGCGGCCTGCAGCCGGCGGACTTGATCATCGTGGCCGGCCGTCCGTCCATGGGTAAGACCACCTTCGCCATGAACCTGGTGGAAAACGCCGTGCTGCGCAGTGACAAGAGCGTGCTGGTGTACTCCCTGGAGATGCCAGGCGAATCGCTGATCATGCGGATGCTCTCGTCCCTCGGTCGTATCGACCAGACCAAGGTGCGTGCCGGCCGCCTGGAAGACGACGACTGGCCGCGCCTGACGTCGGCGGTCAACCTGCTCAATGACCGCAAACTGTTCATCGATGACACCGCCGGCATCAGCCCCTCGGAAATGCGTGCGCGCACCCGACGCCTGGTGCGTGAGCACGGCGACGTGGCGCTGATCATGATCGACTACCTGCAGCTCATGCAGATCCCGGGCTCCGGCGGCGACAACCGTACCAACGAGATCTCCGAGATTTCCCGCTCCCTGAAAGCCCTGGCCAAGGAATTCAATTGCCCGGTGGTGGCGCTGTCCCAGCTCAACCGCTCCCTGGAACAACGTCCGAACAAACGCCCGATCAACTCCGACCTGCGTGAATCCGGAGCGATCGAGCAGGATGCCGACGTGATCATGTTCGTCTACCGCGATGAGGTGTATCACCCGGAAACCGAACACAAGGGCATCGCCGAAATCATCATCGGCAAGCAGCGTAACGGCCCTATCGGTACGACGCGGCTGGCCTTTATCGGTAAATACACGCGCTTCGAAAACCTTGCGCCTGGCAGTTACAACTTCGACGACGAGTAGTCACCCGGGCGGCAATGGGAACAGTTGCCTGACGGTGGCTTCACTGTATTGATAGTTCCAGCGTAGTTCGGCGCCTGCGGGGACATCCTCGCTGGCAAACATGCCGGTCAGAATCATTTGTTCCTGTGGCGCATCGCCGACCTGGGTATTCACCCGAAAGTGCGCGGCTTCAACGTTGTAGCCCGTACTGGCCTGCCGCACCGGATGGCCTGCCTCGTATTCGAAAATCGTGTTTATCCTCGACAACGCGTTGTCGCCCGACAGGATCGGTTGAGTGTTGACGGCGTAAGGGGAGGCGGGCCGGACTTCTTTAATGGCCATCAGATACGGGTCATGCCGAGCGTGTGCAACGTACAAAGGCAGCACTTCCCCGCCATACACGCCCAAGGCTTCGCCTTTCCTGAGCGGTTTGCGGGTAATGACGGTGGCCTGCCCGATCAGCGCAGATTCCTGCGCAAACTTCTGATGCGCCGCTGTGAAAGGCGTTACTTCGAGCTTGTCCTCGTAAAGGCGCGCGACGTTTTCATAACCTTCCCACTGGATGTAAGGCCGGATCGACGCGCTTGCGTATACCACGTCGGACGTTAACGACTTCCCCTGGATTTGCAGATGCCGGATCCGCATGGGCTGACCTGTCTGGTCACGTAACGGATATCGACCGTTGTTGGCTCGGTCGTAGATGCACCGGTAGTTCCAGCTGTGCTGATAGCCCCGTTCGCTACGCATGCTGGTCAGTTCCTGTGCGGTGTAAGCCGGCTGCACGCTGTCCCCTTCGGCTGATCCGTAATCGCTGGAAGACTGCGTCGACTCAAACTCGTCGCTGGACTCCATGCCTTGAAGTGACGGTGCAGGTGATGTTCCGCCGCCGAGCAGTGACCCAGTGGCTTGATCAGTTTCCCAGCCTCCCCCGGTTTTTTGACGAACGTAGGGCTGATAGGCGCGGAAACGATTGCGGGCATCGATCAGTCGCCATCCCTGCGGGTCAGCTTTGACTTCGTAATACCTTTGCTGGTCCTGAAGGTAGTAGCGATAACTGCCGTCTGAAGCGGGACGGCTTTGATGAAGGCCGTCCGCGCGCAACGTCAGCCCGGTCGGGGGGCTTGTTTGTGCAAATGATGGATCAAGTGGCAACCCTGGCTCTGTTGGCGCGTGCCTCAAGAGCATTTGGCCCCGATAGGCCGCGGCAGGCTCGGCGATCAGCGACGCGCCGGTCTTGTGCAGCGCGGCTTCGAAGGAAGTGGCGTTTGCCCGGGTCAAGAGCGCAGTGCGTTCGGAGTCGGTGAGCGTGCCCTCGATAGCGCCAAGCAGGTCGGTCGGTGCAGCAGGTTGTTCTGCGTACAGCTCACCTTCACGAACCAGTACGTGGCTGGTGATGCTATCTGGATCGCCGATGCTGCCCAGCAACGGGCCGTCGGGACTGGCGTCGTGTACGCTGATTTTTCGTGCCTTCGGCCAGCCGGGCGTTTGCTCCAGGGCATAGAGAACCAATGGCACGCTCTCGGGGCTGCGCCTGGCCTCGAGAAAAATACCGGCCTGCAAACGGGCAGCCTGCGCAGCGTCACTGGTGGCCTTTACCTCCATTTGCAGGGGCGGCGGCAAGCGTTTTTCCATCGTCGTGACCGCTGTTTCACCGGACTCGTCGAGCAAGGAAAGCAGTCGCTGCTTTTTACGCGGAACGTCATCCGCCAGCCGTACTGCCAGATTTTCGATTTTGGTTAAATAATCGACATAGAACCTGGGTAGCAGCTTGTTGAATTCGAGCTGTGGCATCTGCTCTTCCAGCGCATGCAGCAGCTCGCCCTTTCTGAAGCGCGCTTCGCTGATTTTTATTTCGACTGTTCCGGTGCCGTGGCTCATCACGACCTGTTGTTGTTCGCCGACAATTTTCAGCACATGGTTGGCTGGCCATTCAGGCAGCGATGTAAGCAGGTGGAATTGAATTTGTGGTGAACAGGGCGTCACCGCTGTGCCTTCGGCGCGCTCCAGGTTGAAGTCGGTCAGCTCCTGGTCCAGGTTGAAGTCCCTGACCGTATCGAGCAGCAGGGGCGGCGGGCGCTGCATATCCTGGTGGACTTCACGCAGCTGGGTCTTGTCCAGGCCGCTGAGCAGGAGGATGGGCTCAACCTTGGGCAGGGTGATAGTTGCGGCGTCAGGCCCCAGGCGCTTGATCAGTTTAAGCTCGTCCCAGTCGTGTGGCGTTTCATGGGCGTGGCGCCAACCGCCGGCTCCATTGCTCAGGAGAGCGGGTTGGTAGGCATCCGGATCGGTGGGGTGTGAAAGCTCCCATTGCTGACCATCGGCGGCGCGTTGTATGGCATGGGCGTGATCGTCCAGTTTCAGGTAGTGCTGCTGCCCATCCTTGTAAATTCCCTGTTTATCGGCCACCACATGGCTGGGCAATGCTTCGTGATGGCGGTAGGGTTTGAGGTCGGTGTTCCACAAACGCCAGCCTTTGTTGCGCACCTTGACCTTGACCAGCCGGGTGCTGAAGCCGACGGTGCGCACCGCGCCCGCCGTGGCCACCGCCAGAGCGGCGCTGTCCACCAGGTCGAGCAAGTCATTCAAGGCTTCATCGCTGTCGCCGCGGCTCCAGGCCGCGAACCCTTCATACACGGTGCCGATCACCTGTGCAGCGGTGACGACCAACAACACTTCGCCCACCACGGGAATGAAAGACGCTGCAAAAAACAGCGCGGACTTGCCCAGGTCGAGCCAGCCCTGCAGACGTTTTTGCCGGCTGATCAGGTCGACGTCGGCGGTGGGCACAGCCACGATGCGTGCATCGCTTTTGATCTGGTCGATTCGCTGCCGGGCAATGGCTTTGAAAAGGTCGCCTTCAACTGCCGTGAGGCTAATGGCCGCCTTGAGTGTGGCTGGCAGCTTTTTCTGCAGGGCTGGCGCCTCGGGATGGCGAAGGCGGGCCGCAGTCACTTCCAGCAGATTGCCTTGATGCTGCAACGGCACCAAGTGTTTGAAGAAGGCCTGGTAATCCGGTTTAAGCAGGCGCGTCGCCAGCTCTGCCACAAGCTCAGCCAGGGAGGCGTGTTGACGCAGCGCTGCGTGCGGGTCCTCGGGGGTGTAGAGCAGGAATGGGATACCGATGCTCTCGGCCTTGATCACCAAAACACTGGGCAGTACCACCTCATTGAGGGTCAGGTGGTTGCAGGTTATCTCCAGGTGTTTTCCCGCTTCCTGGAGGACCTGCAATTGCAAATGCTGGCGAGCCATTATCTTCTGGCGCATGTTGCTGCTGTGCAGTGCAACACCGAAGGCATGCCGCGCCTGGGCCCTGAATAGCCCCCGGACCTTGTCGGCAGACGCAGGCTCAAGGACATCGCTGATGTGTTTTAGATACTGGCCGCCGATATCCAGCTTGCGACAAAAGCGTGCGAACGCGGTCGCGCAAACCGCACTCGGCACCTCTCCCGAGTCAGTCGGATTGAAAATCGCCGTGCCGATTTCCATGCCTCCCGCCTCTGCCTCCGAGGCTTCGAAGTTCTGCAGTGCAGCCTCCAGGAGTGTCTGCCGGGTGGTTTTTGCGTGGTTCTTGATCAGACCCAGCAGGTGATGATTCTTCCACTCGCGGGACAGGACGGCGTCTTCGTTCGTAACGAGGCCAAAGAACCAGGATCGGATTTTCTCGCGCAACAACTTGCGTGCAAACGCTTCCGGGCTTTGTATTGCATCGAGCAGGGCGTCAAGGTCGTGCCTGGCCTGGTTGCTGCTGATCAGGCTGCTGCGAAAACTCCGGCGCAACTGCTCCGGCGCTTCGCTCAGCCAGGAGGGCAACTGATTCTTGATGAAGTCCAGGTGGGGCGTCAGGGGCGAGGCGGGTGTGTGCATTGCCGAAACGTGTTGGGGCATGGATCGAGCCCTCATGGGCTGTGGTTGGTCGCTTTCAGGCTATCCATGATTTTTTTGACGGGGCCCTAGCCCGTTAGCCCCAGTTGGGTGTTCATGGAAAAGCCGACCACTGCCGTCGGAATTGGTCAAAATTTGTGCTATATTCCGCGCCCGCGATTTTTCATCTCAACACCGGTTATCGTCATGCAAACAGCCAAGCCGTTATTTGACTATCCCAAGTACTGGGCCGAATGTTTCGGTCCAGCGCCATTCCTGCCGATGAGCAGGGAGGAGATGGATCAGCTTGGCTGGGATTCGTGCGACATCATCATCGTCACGGGTGATGCGTACGTGGACCACCCGTCCTTCGGCATGGCGATCATTGGCCGGCTGCTGGAGTCCCAGGGCTTTCGCGTGGGGATCATTGCCCAGCCGAACTGGCAGTCCAAAGACGACTTCATGAAGCTCGGCGAGCCGAACCTGTTCTTCGGCGTCGCGGCCGGCAACATGGACTCCATGATCAACCGCTACACCGCCGACAAGAAAATCCGTTCCGACGACGCCTACACCCCCGGCGGGATGGCCGGCAAACGCCCGGACCGTGCGAGTCTGGTGTACAGCCAGCGCTGCAAGGAAGCCTACAAGCACGTACCGATCGTGCTCGGCGGCATCGAAGCCTCCCTGCGCCGCATCGCCCACTACGACTACTGGCAGGACCGCGTGCGCAACTCGATCCTGATCGACGCCGCCGCCGATATCCTGCTGTATGGCAACGCCGAGCGGGCCATCGTCGAAGTGGCTCAGCGCCTGTCGTGGGGCCACAAGATCGAAGACATCACCGATGTGCGCGGCACCGCGTTCATTCGCCGCGATACCCCGGCGGGCTGGTACGAAGTGGACTCCACGCGTATCGATCGCCCGGGCAAGGTCGACAAGATCATCAACCCGTACGTCAACACCCAGGACACCCAGGCCTGCGCTATCGAGCAGGAAAAGGGGCCGGTTGAAGACCCGGAAGAGGCCAAGGTCGTACAGATCCTGGCCAGCCCGCGCATGACCCGCGACAAGACCGTGATCCGCCTGCCCTCGGTGGAAAAAGTCCGTGGCGACGCGGTGCTCTACGCTCACGCCAACCGCGTGCTGCACCTGGAAACCAACCCAGGCAACGCCCGCGCCCTGGTGCAAAAGCACGGTGAAGTGGACGTGTGGTTCAACCCGCCGCCCATCCCGATGACCACCGAAGAAATGGACTACGTGTTCGGCATGCCTTACGCGCGCGTGCCGCACCCGGCGTACGGCAAGGAAAAGATCCCGGCCTACGACATGATCCGCTTCTCGGTGAACATCATGCGCGGCTGCTTCGGTGGCTGTACCTTCTGCTCGATCACCGAGCACGAAGGCCGCATCATCCAGAACCGCTCCGAAGAGTCGATCATTCGCGAGATCGAAGAGATCCGCGACAAAGTGCCGGGCTTTACCGGCGTGATCTCCGACCTCGGCGGCCCCACCGCGAACATGTACCGCATCGCCTGCAAGAGCCCGGAGATCGAATCCGCGTGCCGCAAGCCGTCCTGCGTGTTTCCCGGTATCTGCCCGAACCTGAACACCGACCACTCCTCCTTGATCCAGCTGTACCGCAGCGCCCGTGCGTTGCCGGGTGTGAAAAAGATCCTGATCGCTTCCGGCCTGCGCTACGACCTGGCCGTCGAGTCGCCGGAATACGTGAAAGAGCTGGTCACCCACCACGTCGGTGGCTACCTCAAGATCGCCCCGGAACACACCGAGGAAGGTCCGCTCAACCAGATGATGAAACCGGGCATCGGCAGCTATGACAAGTTCAAGCGCATGTTCGAGAAGTACACCAAGGAAGCGGGCAAGGAGCAGTACCTGATCCCGTACTTCATCGCCGCCCACCCCGGCACCACCGATGAAGACATGATGAACCTCGCCCTGTGGCTCAAGGGCAACGGCTTCCGTGCCGACCAGGTGCAGGCGTTCTACCCCTCGCCGATGGCCACCGCCACCGCGATGTACCACTCGGGCAAGAACCCGCTGCGCAAGGTCACCTACAAGAGCGACGCGGTGACCATCGTCAAGAGCGAAGAGCAACGCCGTCTGCACAAGGCCTTCCTGCGCTACCACGACCCGAAGGGCTGGCCGATGCTGCGTGAAGCCTTGACCCGCATGGGCCGCGCCGACCTGATCGGGCCGGGCAAGGAACAATTGATTCCGTTGCACCAGCCGAGCACCGACAGCTACCAGAGCGCCCGGCGCAAGAACTCGACGCCGGCCGGCAGCCACAAGGTTGCCAAGGAAACCACTACCAAAATCCTTACCCAGCACACCGGCCTGCCGCCGCGTGGCAGCGACGGCAGCAACCCCTGGGACAAGCGCGAACAGGCCAAGGCTGCCGCGCAAGCGCGCAACAAACAGGCGGCCAAGGAACGCACGGATGCGGCGAAGGGCAAAGGCGGCAAGCCAACGCGCAAGCCGGTAGTGCCGCGTTGATCGCAGCCTGAAATACAAAACGCCAGCCTTAAGGGCTGGCGTTTTGCTTTCTAGGCGATGTGTAGACCGTTTGATAAGGTGGTGGGCATTGGATCGCTATCGGGAGCGAGCCCCTCCCACCGTTTGAATGTATTCACCGTTCAGACTGTGGGAGGGGGCTTGCTCCCGATAGCGTCAGTTCAGTCACCCCCCTTCAAGGAAGAGCACCCCCATGGGCAACCCCCTGGCCGGCATCGGCATGGACTTCAACCGCTCCCAGTTCCTGGCCCGCCAGCGCATCGAAAGCCAACTCAATCTGCCCCGCCTGTTTGCGGCCATCGATGGCGACCCCGGCATCGTCGGCACGGGTGTCGTGTACATCGACGCTGATTTTAATGTCGTGACGCTGCGCGAATTCAAGCCCATCTGCAGCATCAAGCCCAAGCGCATCATTTTGCGTGAGGCGCAGAAGTACATAGCCCCCGCGCAGTTTGCCGATCAGGTAACCAACAATCCGCGTGAGTCTCGACTCGTGGGGGAGGCCGTCAATACGACATTGTCATGTGCCGGCGCGATTCTGGGTTGGATTGTGGTGTTCAGCGGCACTGTCGCCGTACCGTTCACGGGTGGCGCGAGCTTGGTGGTGGCGGGCCTGGGCGCCACCGCTGCCGCGGCCAGTACCGCGCAGTGCGTGGTTGGAGGCATGAGAACGTTCAACGAACTCAACGACCCGACCGCCAACGACGATATGGACAACGAGGAATGGTATCGCTATGCGATGCCGGTATTGGACGCGGCCTCGCTGTTGGGCGCCGGCGCCTCTACCCTGACGACTGTTCGACTGTTGCAGGCTCGAAAAGCAACGACCGGTAGAAGCTGGTATGAGCTGTCCAAGGGTTTGACCCGCCAGCAACGTAAGGCGCTCACCAAAGAGTTGCTAAGCCTGAAAGACCCAAGCCTGAGCAATAAGCTGCTGAAGTTGCGCCAGCGCTCCGGTGAGTTGGTGAAGCGCTATTCGGCGACCGAGATCAATCACGCGACTATTACGCAGATCAGGGACTCCCTCGGTGCCGCTATTGGTTTCACCGGCAGTGCAGTGTCCGGCAACATTCGAACCATCGCAGTAGGGTTGTACGAGGAGCTTGAGTGATGGTGCGCCAAGTCTCGTTAAAAGCTTTTTTGGCTGACTACTTCCCTGCGTTTATTTGTGCATTTTTCCTTGCCTGTTTTTCCCTGTCCGCTGCCATTTCATTGGCATCCAGTACCTTTTTCCGGGGTGAACCAGAGCGAGCGCGTTACTCCTTTGTGGCGGCGGTAGTCTTGGGGCTGCTCTTGGCGGTCAGTCACTTCTTCATGATTCGGGGGAGAGCCTGGGGCGTTTGGGCCATCGTCGCCTTCTACGCGGTGTGTTTTTTGATCGTATTACCAACCTATGGCTATCGGCCCCATATGGCTGCCTATGTCATTGGGTTGCTGTTTCCAATGCTGGGACTGCTGTTGCTCAACAGTAAGCGTCATCGGGCAATGCGCCGTCAGCTACGGGAAATCCGTCACCTGCGTGAAGCCAAGAGCGCCAAGCACAAAGCTCGCTGAATGGGTAGATTCACCCCCCCAGCCTCGCACGCGCGCCATAAGTATGTGCAGCGCGTGCAACGAATCGCCCATTTGAAGGAAGATCACCCCATGGGCAACCCCCTTGTTCGCGGTCCCGCTGGTGGTCGACAGCTATTTCCCGCGCCTGCCGCTGGAGGACAATCTCCAGTATTCCTTCTTCGGCGGCCTGGCGCTGACGTGGGGTGTGGTGCAGTGCAACTTCATGATCGCGCGCGGTCGGCCGCAGTGGGTACGGCCGCTGGCGACGCTGCTGGTACTCTGCATGTTGGCGGTGCTGCCCACGATCGCTTGCGGTCCACATTGGCTTTCGTTTGGCTTGAGCCTGCTGTTTCCCCTGCTGGGATTGCTGCTGCTCAACAGCAAGCGTCACCGTGTAATGCGCCGCAAACTGGTCGAAGTACGGCGGCTGCGGCAAGCCATCATCGCCACCCGCAAAGCTCGCTAGTTGGGTAGATTCGCCACTGATCGCCACACGGGCGCCACAAATACGTGCAACGCTCGCACCACTACCCACCCGTTGGCGCCGTTTTGGTGCTGTACTGCACCGGGTCCATTGAGAAAGCGCAATGACCGCCGCGCTGGCATAAGTCTTGCGCGCGTTGTTCCCATGCTTTGGCTCGCAGGAGGCCGCCGTGTCGATTCATGTCGCGTTGCACCACGTTACGCATTACCGCTACGACCGCGCTGTCGAACTCGGCCCGCAGATCGTGCGTTTGCGCCCCACGCCCCACAGCCGCACGCGGATTCTGTCTTACGCGCTCAACGTGCAGCCCGAGCAGCACTTCATCAATTGGCAGCAGGACCCCCAGGGCAATTACCTGGCGCGCCTGGTGTTTCCGGAAAAGACCGCCGAGCTGCGCATCGAGGTCGACCTGGTCGCCGAGATTGCGGTGTTCAATCCGTTCGACTTTTTCCTTGAGCCCTACGCCGAGAACATCCCCTTCAGCTACGCCGCCGATGAGCAGCGCGAGCTGGCGCCGTACCTGGAAACCCTACCGCTGACGCCAACGTTTGCCGCCTACCTGGCCGGTATCGACCGCACGCCCTTGCCAGCGGTGGATTTTCTGGTGGGCCTCAACCAGCGTCTGGCCGCCGATATCGGTTACCTGATCCGCATGGAACCGGGGGTGCAGACCCCGGAATTCACCCTGCAGAACGCCTCCGGCTCCTGCCGCGATTCGGCCTGGCTGCTGGTGCAGTTGCTGCGCAACCTCGGGCTGGCCGCGCGCTTCGTGTCCGGCTACCTGATCCAGCTCACCGCGGACGTCAAGGCCCTCGACGGCCCGTCCGGCACCGAGGTGGACTTCACCGACCTGCACGCCTGGTGCGAGGTGTATCTGCCCGGCGCCGGCTGGATCGGTCTGGATGCGACGTCCGGCCTGTTCGCCGGTGAAGGCCACATCCCCTTGGCCTGCAGTCCCGATCCATCGTCCGCCGCGCCGATCAGTGGCCTGGTGGAACCGTGCGGCTGCGAATTCACCCACGAGATGTCGGTAGAGCGGATCTGGGAAGCCCCACGGGTGACCAAACCCTACACCGAAGCACAGTGGCAGGAGATCCAGGCCCTGGGCCAACAGATCGATAGCGACCTGCTCAAGCACGACGTGCGCCTGACCATGGGCGGTGAGCCGACCTTCGTGTCCATCGACGACCCCGACGGCGCCGAGTGGAACACCGCCGCCCTGGGCCCGGACAAACGGCGCCTGTCCGCCGAACTGTTCCAGCGCATGCGCCAGCACTATGCGCCGCAGGGCCTGGTGCACTTCGGTCAGGGCAAGTGGTACCCCGGCGAGCAATTGCCGCGCTGGTCGCTCAATGCCTACTGGCGCCGCGATGGCGTGCCGATCTGGCACAACAGCGCGCTGATCGCCGATGAGCAGCAGGACTATGGCGCCGACGGCGAGCTGGCCGGGCGCTTTCTGGCCAGTGTGGCCGAACGTCTGAAATTGCCGGCGCGCTTCGTGTTCCCGGCCTTCGAAGACAACTTCTACTACCTGTGGCGTGAAGGGGCGTTGCCGCAGAACGTCACCGCCCAGGACCCGCGCTTGAGCGATGAACTGGAACGCGAACGCCTGCGCAAAGTGTTCGCCCAGGGCCTGGATAAAGTCATCGGCCAGGTGCTGCCGCTGGCGCGCACCGCCGCCAATGATCGCTGGCAGAGCGGGCGCTGGTACCTGCGCGACAACCACTGCCGCCTGGTGCCGGGTGATTCGCCATTGGGTTACCGCCTGCCGCTGGCCTCGCAACCCTGGGTGACGGCAGCCGAGTACCCGTTCGTGCACCCCACAGACCCCAATCAGGATCTGCCGGCGTTACCCACCACCACCCAACTGCACCATCACGGCGAACCCGCGCCAAGCGATGAGCGCGTGCCCGAGGTGGACGAGTCCGCCGACTGGCTGACCCGCACCGCGCTGTGCGCCGAAGCCCGGGAAGGGCGGCTGTACCTGTTCATGCCGCCGCTGGAACGGCTCGAGGATTACCTGGAACTGGTGGCCGCCATCGAAGCCACCGCCGAGGAGTTGCAGTGCCCGGTGCTGCTCGAAGGTTACGAGCCGCCGGCCGATACGCGCCTGAGCAACTTCCGCGTCACCCCCGATCCAGGGGTGATCGAGGTCAACGTACAGCCGTCCGCCACCTGGAACGAGTTGGTGGAGCGCACCGAATTTCTCTACGAAGAGGCACGGCAAACCCGCCTGACCACGGAAAAGTTCATGATCGACGGGCGCCACACCGGCACCGGTGGCGGCAACCACTTCGTGCTCGGCGGCGCGACACCCAAGGACTCGCCATTCCTGCGCCGGCCCGACCTGCTGCGCAGCCTGATCAGCTATTGGCACAATCACCCGTCGTTGTCGTACCTGTTTTCCGGGCTGTTCATCGGCCCGACCTCCCAGGCGCCACGGGTGGACGAAGCGCGCAACGACGCGTTGTATGAGCTGGAAATCGCCTTTGCGCAAATGCCCGAACCGGGCGAAGAATGCCCGCCGTGGCTGGTCGACCGTCTGCTGCGCAACCTGCTGATCGACGTGACGGGCAACACCCACCGCGCCGAATTCTGCATCGACAAACTTTACTCACCGGACGGCGCCACCGGACGCTTGGGCCTGCTGGAGCTGCGCGCGTTCGAGATGCCGCCCCATGCGCGCATGAGCCTGACCCAGCAATTGCTGCTGCGCGCCCTGGTCGCGCGTTTCTGGCGTGAGCCTTACGCGCCGGCGAAACTGGCGCGCTGGGGCACCGAGCTGCATGACCGCTTCCTGTTGCCGCATTTTATCGCGCAGGATTTTGCCGACGTGATCGACGAGCTCAACACGGCCGGCTACCCGCTGCGCGCCGAGTGGTTTGCCGCGCACCTGGAGTTCCGTTTCCCCAAAGTCGGCGACTACGCCGTCAGCGGCATCGAGCTGGAGTTGCGCCAGGCCCTGGAGCCCTGGCATGTGCTGGGCGAAGAGGGCGCGGTGGGCGGCACGGTGCGTTATGTGGACTCGTCGCTGGAACGCCTGCAAGTGAAGCTGACCGGCCTGGCGCCGCAGCGCTACCTGCTGACCTGCAACGGCATTCCCGTGCCGCTGCAGCCCACCGGCCGCGTTGGCGAGTTCGTCGCCGGCGTGCGGTACCGCGCGTGGCAACCGGCCAACTGCCTGCACCCGACTATCGCGGTGCACGCGCCGCTGGTGTTCGACCTGCTCGACACCTGGATGCAACGCTCGCTGGGCGGTTGCCAGTACCACGTCGCCCATCCAGGCGGGCGCAACTACGACAGCCTGCCGGTGAATGCCAATGAGGCCGAGAGCCGGCGCATGGCGCGGTTTTTCCGTCTGGGGCACAGCCCTGGGAAGCTCACCGTGCCCACGGTGGTGCTCAACGATGAACTGCCGATGACGCTCGATCTGCGCCGCTTCCCCAATAAAAATGACTGAATGCAATTCAACCTGTGGGAGGGGGCTTGCTCCCGATCGCGGTATATCAGCCGATACATAAGTGACTGATCCGCCGCCGTCGGGAGCAAGCCCCCTCCTACATTGGATTGCGGCAAGTTTGAATTACACTGACCCCCCTTTGCCCTGCCGAGCGTTCCATGTCCGATTTGCTCGACCGTTACCCGCTGACCGCGGGCACCTACCACGAACTGCTGGATGGCAGCGGTGCCGTGCGTGCCCATTGGCGGCGCCTGCTCGACCACCTGCAACGCAGCACGCCCAACCAGTTGGCCCAGCGCCAGGCGCTGCTGACCCGGCAGATCCAGGAAAACGGCGTGACCTACAACGTCTACGCCGACCCCAAGGGCGCCGACCGCCCGTGGGAACTGGACCTGCTGCCCCATGTGCTGGCTGCCGATGAATGGCAGCACCTGGCGGCCGGTATCGCCCAGCGTGCGCGCCTGCTCAATGCCGTGCTCGCCGACCTGTACGGTCCGCAACGCCTGATTGCCGAAGGCCTGCTGCCGGCCGAGCTGGTGTTCGGGCATAACAACTTCCTGTGGCCGTGCCAGGGCATCCAGCCGCCGGACGGCGCGTTTCTGCACCTGTACGCCGTGGACCTGGCGCGTACGCCGGATGGTCGCTGGTGGGTGACGGCCGACCGCACCCAGGCCCCCTCGGGCGCCGGCTACGCCCTGGAAAACCGCACCATTGTGTCCCGCGCCTTCCCGGACCTGTACCGCGACCTGCAAGTGCAGCACCTCACCGGTTTTTTTCGCACACTCCAGGAAACCCTGGCGCGCCAGGCACCGGGCGACAACCAGCCGCCACTGATTGTGCTGCTCACCCCGGGGCGCTTCAACGAAAGCTATTTCGAACACCTGTACCTGGCCCGCCAGCTCGGCTACCCGCTGGTGGAAGGCGGCGACCTGACCGTGCGCGACAGCACCGTGTTTCTCAAAACCCTCAGCGGCCTGCGTCGGGTGCACGCGATCATGCGCCGCCTGGACGATGACTTCTGCGACCCGCTGGAGCTGCGCACCGACTCGGCACTCGGCGTGCCCGGCCTGCTCGACGCCGTGCGCCAGGGCAATGTGCTGGTGGCCAATGCCCTGGGCAGCGGTGTGCTGGAGTCCCCTGGGCTGCTGGGCTTTTTGCCGAAGATCAACGAGTTCCTGTTCGGCGAAACACTGATCCTGCCGTCGATTGCCACCTGGTGGTGCGGCGAGGCGCCGGTGCTGGCCAAAGCCCTGGAGAAACTGCCCGAGTTGCTGATCAAACCGGCGTTTCCCTCGCAGAGTTTCGCCCCGGTATTCGGCCGCGACCTCAACCCCGAACAACGCCAGGCCCTGGCCGAGCGCATGCGCGCGCGGCCCTACGCCTACGTCGCCCAGGAGCTGGCGCAATTGTCCCAGGCGCCGGTGTGGCACACCGTCGACGACCACCTGCAACACCGCGCCATCGGCATGCGCGTGTACGCCGTGGCCAGTGAGGACGGTTATCGCGTGCTGCCCGGCGGCCTGACCCGCGTGGCGGCCGATGCCGACGCTGAAGTGGTGTCGATGCAGCGCGGCGGCGCGAGCAAGGACACCTGGGTGCTCGGCGAGCGCGCCGCCGCTGGTGAGCTGTGGCGTGCACAACGCACAATTGGCGCCCATGACCTGGTGCGCCGAGACCCTTATCTGCCCTCGCGCGTGGTGGAAAACCTGTTCTGGTTCGGCCGCTATTGCGAGCGCTGCGATAACAGCGCGCGCTGGTTGCGTATCGTGCTCGCGCGCTATGTCGACGGCGACGACCCGCTGGCCTTGCAGGCGGCGGTGGAGCTGGGAGAAAACCTGCGCCTGCTGCCGGAGGAGGGCGAGTTGCCGGAGCGCCTGCTCGCGGCCTTGCTGGGAGATGACTGGCCGTCGAGCCTGCGCGCCAACCTGCAACGCTTGCAGTGGGCGGCGTCCCAGGTGCGCGGCAAGTTGTCCCGCGAAAACTGGCAGGCGCTGGTGGAGCTGCAGCGCGAAGCCATGGAGTTGGAGCGCGACGCTGCGGATGTGGGCGAGCTGCTGGACTTCCTCAACCGCCTGGTGATGTCCCTGGCGGCGCTGTCCGGCTTTGCCCTGGACGACATGACCCGCGACGAAGGCTGGCGCTTTCTGATGATGGGGCGGCGCATCGAGCGCCTGCAGTTCCTGAGCAGCAGCCTGGCAGCGTTCCTGCGCGGTGTGGCGGTGTTCGATCAGGCCGGGCTTGAGTGGTTGCTGGAGCTGGGCAACAGCAGCATCACCTACCGCTCACGCTACCTGGCGGTGCCGCAGTTGATCCCGGTGCTCGACCTGTTGCTGCTTGATGAGCAGAACCCCCATGCGGTGCTGTTCCAGCTCAAACTGGTGAGCCGTACCTTGCGCCGCTTGAACGACGACTTCGGCGTGCCGCGCGAAACCGGCCTGGCGCCGTTGGTGGAGCGTCTGGCGCGTTTCGACCTGGCGTGCCTGGAGAACCCGCTGTTTGGCGAGCCCGGTGTGCGCGCCGCACTGAACGGTCTGGCCGACCTGTTGCAGGCGGTCGCCGATGAGAGCGGGCAAGTCTCGGATCGCCTGGCCCTGCGCCATTTTGCCCATGTGGATGATGTCAGCCAGCAAACGGTGTCGGTGTAATGAGCGCGCGCTATCAGATTTTTCACGATACCCATTACCACTATGACAGCCCGGTTTCCCTGGCCCAGCAGTTGGCCCACCTGTGGCCCCGGCCTTGCGCCTGGCAACGTTGCAGCTCGCAGCAACTGGACATCAGCCCCGAGCCGTCCTCGCGGCGCGACGAGCTGGATGTGTTCGGCAACCCGATCACCCGCCTGGCGTTCGAGCGGCCTCACGATGAGTTGCTGGTCAATGCCAGCCTGAGCGTGGAAGTGCTGGCGCGGCCGGCGCTGGATTTTCGGCAGTCGCCGGCCTGGGACCGCACCCGTGACAGCCTGGCCTACAGCAGCCAGCCGCTGTCGCCAGAGCGGATCGAAGCCTGTCGCTACCGGTTCGAATCGCCTTACGTGCACCTCAAACAAACCTTCGTCGAGTTCTCCGCCAGCTGTTTCCCGCCCGGCGCGCCGTTGCTGGTAGGCACGCAGGCATTGATGGAAAAGATCTTCAGCGAGTTCACCTTCGATGCCGAGGCCACTCAGGTCGCCACGCCGCTGGTGGAAGTGCTGGAACGTCGACGCGGCGTGTGCCAAGACTTCGCCCACCTGATGCTCGCCTGCCTGCGCTCGCGTGGCCTGCCGGCGCGCTACATCAGCGGCTACCTGCTCACCCAGCCGCCGCCTGGCCAGCCACGGCTGATCGGCGCCGACGCGTCCCACGCGTGGGTTTCGGTGTTTTGCCCGGTGTCGGGCTGGGTCGATTTTGATCCGACGAATAACGTGCAGCCGGCACTGGAGCACATCACCCTGGCCTGGGGCCGGGATTTCTCCGATGTGTCGCCGTTGCGGGGGGTGATTCTGGGAGGGGGGAGCCATGACCCGGAGGTGCGGGTGACGGTGATGCCGCTGGAATAACTGTGGCAAGCGCGCTTGCCACAGTGTGGGGAATACTTATTCAGCCGGATCTTTTGGTGTTTCGCTCTCGTCGCTCGTTACTTCAGCATCTGCATCCGGGGTCTCGCCACCGGCTTCTTCGTCTGCAGCGGCTTTTTTGCGTTGCAGTTTTTCCTCTTTCTTCTGTTCCTTGGCCAAGTCTCTCTGACGTTTGGCGAAGGAGTAATTAGGTTTGGCCATGGGCGATCCTCTAGGGTCGAAGGGGAGGGGGGCGGCGCGCAGCTGCCTTTGGGTCGCTATGGTAGCAGCTTAGCGGCGCGGTTGGCGGCTGGCAGATTGTGCTGAGCAGTCTGATAGCCTAAAGTTGTATACAATCTGCCGGTGCAGATCATAAGAATTCAAGCCCGTCTGAGGCGCCCTTTGCGGTATTACGCGTTTTAAAACCTTGCCATGGAGATTCACATGTTTGCCAAAATCGTTGCTGTTTCCCTGCTCACTCTGGCCAGCGGCCAGTTGCTTGCAGCAGAGTGCGCGGTCACTGTTGATTCCACCGATCAGATGTCCTTCAACACCCAGGAAATCACCATCGACAAAAGCTGCAAGACCTTCACCGTCGAGCTGACTCACTCCGGCAACCTGCCGAAAAACGTTATGGGTCACAACTGGGTGCTGACCAGCGCGGCCGATATGCAACCGGTCGCCATCGAAGGCATGGCTGCTGGCATCGACAAGAGCTACCTGAAAGAGGGTGATGCGCGCATCATCGCGCACACCAAGATCATCGGTGCCGGTGAGAAGGATTCGGTGACTTTTGATGTGTCGAAGCTGGCTGCGGGTACTGACTACGCGTTTTTCTGCTCGTTCCCGGGGCACATTTCGATGATGAAAGGTACGGTGGTGGTCAAGTAACACCGCGTTATCGTTTATCGGGAGCAAGCCCCCTCCCACATTCGACCGCATTCCAAGTGTGGGAGGGGGCTTGCCCCCGATGACTATCTGACAGTCAACACAAAACTACCTGACTCACCTCACGGCGCAAACGGCATCACCCGCTTGTGCTCGGTCTTGCGATACGTCTCGCAGATAATCCGGAACGCCTCTTCGCGCACCGGCTCACCGTGCAGGAACGCATCGATTTCGGCATAGGTCACGCCATGTGACGCTTCATCCGGCTTGCCCGGCGACAAATCTTCCAGGTCCGCCGTCGGCACTTTCTCCACCAGCGACTCCGGCGCGCCGAAGTAACGCGCAATCGCGCGCACCTGGTTTTTCACCAGCCCGCTCAAGGGGGCCAGGTCGCAGGCGCCATCGCCGAACTTGGTGAAGAAACCCATCACCGCTTCCGCCGCATGGTCAGTGCCGATCACCAGGCCACCGGCCGCGCCGGCGATGGTGTACTGCGCCACCATGCGCATGCGCGCCTTGGTGTTGCCCAGCACAAAGTCGCGGGACGCGGCGGGCTTGTCTTCAAACGCCGACACTTCAGTGGCCAGGGCTTTCACCGCCGGGCCGATGTTCACGGTGTGGCGCTCGTGCGGGTTGATGAAGTCGACCGAAGCCTGGGCGTCGAGTTCGTCGAACTGGGTTTCGTAGGGCAGACGCACCGCGATAAAGCGATAGGCCTCGTCGCCGCTGCTGGCGCGCAGTTCCTGCATCGCGCGCTGGGCCAAAAGGCCTGCGGTGAGGGAGTCGACGCCGCCGCTGATGCCCAGCACCAGGGCCTTGAGTCCGGAATTGCGCAGGCAGTCCTGGATAAACGTTATGCGCCTGACCACTTCGGCCTCAAGGGCCGCCTGGTCGTTGAACGGCGCCTGGACCTTGAGCTGCTGCGCAATTTCACGCTGTACGGCTTGCATGGTTCACTCCTTGCTGGATAGGGCAGGTACTTTGAAAACGTGACGCAAATAGGCGACGAAATTGGGGTCGGTGCAGTGGGTCTTGCCCGCTTCATCGGAAATCTTCGCGACCGGCTGGCCATTGCAGGCGGTCATTTTAAGCACGATGCTCATCGGCTCCACCCCTGGAATGTCGCAGGTCAGGTTGGTGCCGATACCAAAGCTCACATTGATGCGACCGCGCAGCGCACGGAATATCTCCAGCGCCTTGGGCAACGTCAGGCTGTCGGAGAACACCAGGGTCTTGCTCATCGGCTCGATGCCCAGTTTGTGATAGTGGGCGATGGCTTTTTCGGCCCATTGCACCGGGTCGCCGGAGTCGTGGCGCAGGCCGTCGAACAGCTTGGCGAAGTACAGATCGAAGTCGCCGAGGAACGCGTCGGTGGTGATGCAGTCGGTCAGGGCGATGCCGAGCAGGCCACGGTATTCGCGCACCCAGCAGTCGAGCGCGGCGATCTGGCTGTCGATCAGGCGCGGGCCGAGTTGCTGGTGGGCCATGATCCACTCGTGGGCCATGGTGCCCAGCGGCTTCATGTCGAATTCGCGGGCCAGGTGCACGTTGCTGGTGCCCACGAAGCGCCCTGGGAAATCGTGCTTGAGCACGCTCACCACTTCTTCCTGCACGCGGTACGAAAAGCGTCGGCGCGTGCCGAAATCCGCCACTTGCAGCTCCGCCAGCTCCTCGCTGCTCGCATGGGCGGTCAGCCAGTCGAACTTGCGATACAGCTGCTCGCGCGCCTGTTCGAGGATCACGCTCTGGTAGCGGTAGCGGTTACGCACTTCGCTGACAATCGCCAGCATCGGCACTTCAAACAGGATCACATGCAGCCACGGCCCGCGCAGGCGGATAAACAGCTCGCCGTTTTCGATACCGGTCTGCACGTAGCGCAGGTTGAAGCGGAACAGCCCGAGGAAGCGCAAAAAGTCCGGCTTCATGAAACTGATGCGTTCCAGAAAGCCCAGTTGGTCGGGGCTCAGGCTCAGTTCGGCGAGGCGCTCGATCTGGTAGCGGATTTCCGCCAGGTACGGACGCAGGTCTTCGCTGTTGCGGCAACGAAACTCCCATTCAACGTCCACGTTCGGGTAGTTGTGCAGCACCGCCTGCATCATGGTCAGCTTGTAGAAGTCGGTGTCGAGCAGGTTCTGCACGATGCGATCGGCAAACACACTCTCGCTCATAACGGGAATCTCCAGACGGGTCGGCGATGGGCGCCGGCCTTTACGCATAATTGAGGAAAGAGCTAGTGGCGCATAGACCTGTGGGGTTTTGCCAGCGATTTTTTTTGCTGAGGCCACTGGCGCTATCGGGAGCAAGCCCCCTCCCACAGTTGACCGCGTACTCATGTGCCAACCCGGTCAAGTGTGGGAGGGGGCTTGCTCCCGATAGCGGTATTCCACGCACTAAATGACTTGCTCCATCATCCACTTCACAAATTCCCGCACCTTGGGCACCTCTGCCGAATGCTCCGGATACGCCAGGTAATACGCATCCTGGCTGGGCATCGCATGCTGCCAGGGAATTACCAGCTTGCCCTCGGCCAGTTCCTCTTCCACCAAAAACCTCGGCAACAGCGCCACACCGCACCCCACCTGCGCGGCGCGAATGCACATGTAGAAGGTGTCAAAACGTGGCCCGTGGTAGCTGTGTTCGGTATGAAGCCCCTGATCGGCGAACCAGTCATGCCAGCCCTGCGGGCGTGAGGCGTTTTGCAGCAGCACCAGGTCGCTCAATTGTGTGGGGTCGGTGAACGGCGTCGCGGGCAGGCTTTCCGGGGCGCACACCGGCACCAGTTCCTCGCTGAACAGCTTCAGGCTCTCGGTGCCGGGCCGCGAGCCCTGGCCGAAGTAGAAAGCCATATCGGCCTTGCCTTGCAGCAGTTCGTCCGGTTCCTGCTCGTTGCACAGGTCCAGATGAATCTGCGGGTGACGCAAACGCCAGCCCTTGAGGCGCGGCACCAGCCAGCGCGCGCCGAACGTGTAGGGCGTGGACACGCGCAGCACTTCGGTCTCGCCGCCGTAGGAGCGCAGGTAATGGGTGGACATCTCCACCTGCGTGAGGATCTTGCGCACTTCCACCAGGTAAAGATCCCCCGCCGGGGTCATCTGCAGGCGGCGCCGCACCCGGCGAAACAACAGGTGTTGCAGCAACTCTTCCAGCTGCGCCACCTGCTTGCTCACCGCGCTTTGCGTGAGGTTGAGTTCCTCGGCGGCGCGGGTGAAGCTCAGGTGGCGGGTGGCCGCTTCGAAGCACTGCAGGGCAGTGATCGAGGGCAAATAGCGTTTGTTCAGCACGGCACGCCTCTTTTTATTCTTTGCATGAATAAACGGAATGATATCTCGCCTAATCGTCGTTTGTTGGCAAGTCTTGGGCCAGCTACAAATAGGCCCTGAATTGCCGTGCGTGTGGCGGCGCGATTTTTGTGTGCAGATTGAAGGAGTGACCCATGGTTGCCGCATTGCTTGATCGTCTCGGGGTGAGCCCGGCGCTGTACCAGGCGGGTAAACAGCCCGTGCATTCGCCGATTGATGGCAGCCTGATCGGCAGTGTGCACTGGGAAGGTGCCGCCGAGGTGGAGCAACAGGTCAGTCGCGCCGAGCATGCATTTGACGCCTGGCGTAAAGTGCCGGCACCGCGTCGCGGCGAACTGGTGCGCCAGTTTGGTGATGTGCTGCGCCAATACAAGGCCGACCTCGGCGAGCTGGTGTCGTGGGAAGCCGGCAAGATCACCCAGGAAGGCCTGGGCGAAGTGCAGGAAATGATCGACATCTGCGACTTCGCCGTCGGCCTTTCGCGTCAGCTCTACGGGCTGACCATCGCCTCCGAGCGTCCCGGCCACCACATGCGTGAAACCTGGCACCCGCTGGGCGTGGTCGGCGTGATCAGTGCGTTCAACTTTCCGGTGGCCGTGTGGGCGTGGAACACCGCCCTGGCGCTGGTGTGCGGCAATGCGGTGATCTGGAAACCGTCGGAAAAGACCCCGCTCACCGCCCTGGCCTGCCAGGCATTGTTCGAGCGCGTGCTGAAGACCTTCGACGGCGCTCCGGAGTACCTCTGCCAGGTGATCATCGGTGGTCGCGATGCGGGCGCCGCGCTGGTGGATGACCCACGCGTGGCGCTGATCAGCGCCACCGG
This sequence comes from Pseudomonas sp. PvP025, assembly GCF_017832155.1. NCBI lineage: Bacteria > Pseudomonadati > Pseudomonadota > Gammaproteobacteria > Pseudomonadales > Pseudomonadaceae > Pseudomonas > Pseudomonas sp. PvP025. The sequence continues at coordinate 4,619,551 of NZ_JAFIBJ010000001.1, forward strand.
CAGTACGCGCATGGGCCGCGAAGTGGCGCCGAAAGTCGCCGCACGCTTTGCCCGCAGCATCCTCGAGCTGGGCGGCAACAACGCGATGATCCTCGGCCCCAGCGCCGACCTGGACATGGCGGTGCGCGCCATCCTGTTCAGCGCCGTCGGCACCGCCGGCCAGCGTTGCACCACCCTGCGCCGCCTGATCGCCCATGAGTCGGTCAAGGAGGAAATCGTCACCCGCCTCAAGGCCGCCTATGCCAAGGTGCGCATCGGCCACCCGCTGGAAGGCAACCTGATCGGCCCGCTGATCGACAAACATGGTTTCGATGCCATGCAGGACGCCCTGGAACAGGCGTTGAGCGAAGGCGGCAAGGTGTTCGGCGGCCAGCGCCAGTTGCAGGACAAATTCCCCAATGCGTACTACGTGTCCCCGGCCATTGTGGAAATGCCTGAGCAGAGCGACGTGGTGTGCACCGAAACCTTCGCGCCGATCCTTTATGTGGTCGGCTACAGTGACTTTGCCGAAGCCCTGCGCCTGAACAACGCGGTGCCCCAGGGCCTGTCGTCGTGCATCTTCACCCTTGATGTGCGCGAAGCCGAGCAATTCATGTCGGCGGTGGGCAGCGACTGCGGCATCGCCAACGTCAACATCGGCCCGAGCGGCGCGGAGATCGGCGGCGCGTTCGGCGGCGAGAAAGAAACGGGCGGCGGGCGTGAATCGGGTTCGGATGCCTGGCGCGGGTACATGCGTCGCCAGACCAACACCGTGAACTACTCGCTGGAGCTGCCGCTGGCACAGGGCATCACCTTCGACTGATTCCCCAAGGCGGAGCGCGGTCAAGATGGGAGGGGGCTTGCTCCCACAGTTGATCGCATTTGCACATCAAGAATGGTTGTTTGTTGGGTCTCATCGGAGTCTGGCAATGGCACTGCGCGAAGCATGTTTGTGGGAACACCTCACCCCCGGCCGGCCCGACCGCGCCGCGCTCATGGGCGAGGTCAAGGTGGATGTGTGCGTGATCGGCGCCGGCATCACCGGGTTGTCGGCAGCCATTCACCTGCTGGAGCAGGGCAAAAGCGTCGCCGTGCTCGAAGCCCATCGCACCGGCCACGGCGGCTCGGGGCGTAACGTCGGGCTGGTGAATGCGGGCCTGTGGATCCCGCCGGACGAGATCGAAGCCGGTTTTGGCGAAGCGGTGGGCAGCCAGCTCAACCGTATGCTGGGTGCGGCGCCGTCGCTGGTATTCAGCCTGGTCGACACATACAACATCGATTGCCAATTGCGCCGCGAGGGCACCTTGCACATGGCGCACAACGCCCGGGGCGAGGCGGATTTGCGCAGTCGTGAGGAACAATGGAAGCGCCGTGGCGCGCCGGTCGAGCTGCTGACCGGTCAGGCCTGTGAGCAGGCCATCGGCACCCGCAAAATTTCCGCCGCCCTGCTCGACAAGCGCGCCGGCACGTTGAACCCGATGGCGTACACCACGGGGCTGGCGAATGCCGCGGCCGGCCTGGGCGGGCAGATGTTCGACCATTCCCCGGTGACGCAATTGGAACGCCAGGGCGCGAACTGGTCGGTGCAGACGGCCCAGGGTTCGGTACAGGCGGCCCAGGTGGTGATCGCCTCCAATGCCTACACCGAAGGCGAATGGACCGAGTTGCGGCGCAATTTTTTCCCCGGTTATTACTATCAGGTCGCCTCCGCGCCGCTCACCGATGACGCCGCCCGGCAAATCCTCCCCGGCGGCCAGGGGTCATGGGACACCCGTCAGGTGCTCAGCAGCATTCGCCGCGATGCCGATGGCCGCCTGTTGCTCGGTAGCCTGGGCAACGGCAATCAGAAGCCGGGCTGGTTCCTCAAGGCGTGGGCTGATCGGGTGCAACAGCATTACTTCCCGTACCTCAAATCGGTGCAGTGGGAATACACCTGGACCGGCTGCATCGCGTTTACCCCGGATCACCTGATGCGCCTGTTCGAACCGGCGCCGGGCCTGGTCGCCGTCACCGGCTATAACGGGCGCGGCGTCACCACCGGCAGTGTGGTCGGCAAGGCGTTTGCCGATTACCTGTGTCACCAGAATCCCCAGGCCTTGCCGATACCGTTTGCGCCGATGCAGCCCCTGACCGGCGTGGGCGTGCGCAGCTGTCTGTATGAAGCGGGATTCTCGCTGTATCACGCCGGGCAATGCCTGCGAATCGTGATCTGAACAGCGACCTGGCGTGTAAAAGCCTGCCTCTTCCTGGCAGGCTTCCCATCTGTATTGGTGCAAGTCGTAGCAATCGCGCACTGTAAATGTGCAGTTCCGTTACGCCTGTTGTTACAGGTGCAGGCGCTGTCGTTTGCGGGTCCGGTTGCAGGTGCCACCGGGTCGGGTTGTACTTTTTTTGCCTGCTGGTTGCACCTATGCCTGCCAGAGGGTTGCACGTACTGGCAAGCGGCGCCGAAACGCCTGCAATAACAATGACACGGTGTCTTTTTGAAGAATAAAAAAGTAATGGCACGCGGCTTGCTCTGAGCTTTCGGTGAAAGGATGGAATGCAAGTCGTCGTGCCTAAAATCAAAAATACGGAGCACCACTCATGTCCCAGACGTTTTACAAGAAAGGTTTTCTGGCCCTCGCCGTTGCAGCGGCGCTGGGTGTTTCTACGTTTGTTCAAGCTGATGTGAAAATCGGCGTGGCGGGCCCGATGACGGGCGCCAACGCCGCTTTCGGTGAGCAGTACATGAAGGGTGCCCAGGCGGCGGCCGATGTGATCAACAAGGCCGGCGGCATCAACGGCGAAAAAATCGTGCTGGTGGCTGGCGATGATGCGTGCGAGCCCAAACAGGCCGTGGCCGTGGCCAACCGCCTGGCCGACCAGGACAAAGTGATCGGCGTGGTCGGGCACTTCTGCTCCTCCAACACCATCCCGGCGTCCGAGGTGTATGACGAGGCCGGCATCATTGCGATCACGCCGGGCTCCACCAACCCGCAAGTCACCGAACGTGGCCTGGGCGCGATGTTCCGCATGTGCGGGCGTGACGACCAGCAGGGCGTCGTCGCCGGCGACTACATCGTCGATGTGCTCAAGGGCAAGAAAGTCGCGGTCATCAACGACAAGGACACCTACGGCAAAGGCCTGGCCGACGCCACCGCTGCCCAGTTGACCAAGCGCGGCGTCAAGCCGGTGCTGGAAGAAGGCCTCACCCGTGGCGAGAAAGACTTCAGCGCCCTGGTCACCAAAATTCGCTCCACCGGCGCCGACGTCGTGTACTTCGGCGGCCTGCACCCCGAAGCCGGCCCTCTGGTGCGCCAGATCCGTGAAGCGGGCCTCAAGGACGTCAAGTTCATGTCCGATGACGGTATCGTCACCGACGAACTGGTCGCCACCGCCGGCGGCAAGCAGTACGTGGACGGCGTGTACATGACCTTCGGTGCCGACCCGCGCAAACTGCCGGACAGCAAGACCGTCGTGGAAGAGTTCCAGAAGAGCGGCTACGAGCCGGAAGGCTACACCCTGTACGCCTACGCGTCGGTCCAGGCGCTGGCGGCCGGCTTCAATGGCGCCAAGTCCAACAAGGGCGAAGACGCTGCCAAGTGGCTCAAGGCTCACCCGGTAAAAACCGTCATGGGCGAAAAAGCCTGGGATTCCAAGGGCGACCTGAAAATCTCCGACTACGTGGTTTACCAGTGGGATAAAGACGGCAAATACCACCAGCTGGAAAAACAGAAGTAAGCCTGAGCACCACAGCTCCACTGTGGGAGGGGGCTTACTCCCGATAGCGGTATGTCAGGCAACACCTGCATGACTGACCCACCGTCATCGGGAGCAAGCCCCCTCCCACAGGAGACGGGGCTGTTATCGAGATCTGTTTTTTCCTCCAGAAGCGCCGCACACCCACCCGGTGTGCAGGTGCTCACCGCGTGAGATTTGCGTTATGGATGGTATTTTCCTGCAGCAACTGGTCAACGGCCTGACCCTCGGGTCGGTCTACGGCCTGATCGCCATCGGCTACACAATGGTCTACGGCATCATTGGCATGATCAACTTCGCCCACGGCGAGGTTTATATGATCTCCGCGTACCTCGCGGCGATCAGTCTGGCACTGCTGGCTTACTTCGGCATCGAATCCTTCCCGCTGCTCATTCTCGGCACCCTGATCTTCACCGTGGTCGTCACCGGCGTGTACGGCTGGGTGATCGAACGGGTTGCCTACAAACCGCTGCGCAACTCCACCCGACTGGCCCCGCTGATCAGCGCCATCGGGATTTCGCTGATCCTGCAGAACTACGCACAGATCGCCCAGGGCGCCAAGCAACAAGGCATCCCGACCCTGCTGGCCGGCGCCTGGCGCGTCGATATCGGCAGCGGGTTCGTGCAACTCACCTACACCAAAGTGTTCATTCTCGTGGCGGCGTTTGCCGGCATGGCCCTGCTCACCTACATCATCAAGTACACCAAGCTGGGCCGCATGTGCCGCGCGACGCAGCAAGACCGCAAGATGGCCTCGATCCTCGGTATCAACACCGACCGCGTGATCTCCTATGTCTTCGTCATCGGTGCCGCCATGGCTGCGTTGGCCGGCGTGCTGATCACCCTCAACTACGGCACCTTCGACTTCTATGCCGGCTTCATCATCGGCATCAAGGCATTTACCGCAGCGGTGCTCGGCGGCATCGGCTCCCTGCCTGGGGCGATGCTCGGCGGGATCATCCTGGGGATTTCCGAGTCGCTGTTCTCCGGGTTGATCAACTCCGACTACAAAGACGTGTTCAGTTTCTCCCTGCTGGTGGTGATTCTGATTTTCCGTCCCCAGGGCCTGCTGGGTCGCCCACTCGTGGCTAAGGTGTAAACATGTCTGCTGCCAAACCTATCGATATCAAGAAAAGTGCGGTCGATACGATCCTTGCCGGGCTGATTTCGTTGATCGTGTTCGGTCCGATCGTCGGCGTGGTCCTCGACGGCTACAGCTTCAATCTGGAACCGGCCCGCGTGGGCCTGCTGGTGGCCATCGTGATGGTCGGCCGCTTTGCCATGAGCCTGTTCCTGCAAACCCCCAGGGGCCTGAAGATCCTGCAGGGCTTCGAAAGCAGCGGCTCCGGCGTGCACGTGCGGGCGCCGGACTATAAATCGCGGCTGCGCTGGATCATCCCGGCGCTGATCGTGATCGCCATCGTGTTCCCGATCTTCGCCAACAAGTACCTGCTCACCGTGGTGATCCTCGGACTGATCTACGTGCTGCTCGGCCTGGGCCTGAACATTGTGGTCGGCCTGGCCGGTCTGCTCGACCTCGGTTACGTGGCGTTCTACGCCATCGGTGCCTACGGCCTGGCATTGGGTTATCAATACCTCGGCCTGGGCTTCTGGACGGTGCTGCCGTTGGCAGCCATCGCGGCGGCGTTAGCGGGGTGCATACTCGGCTTCCCGGTGCTGCGAATGCACGGTGACTACCTGGCCATCGTGACCCTTGGCTTCGGTGAAATCATCCGCCTGGTGCTCAACAACTGGCTGTCGTTCACCGGCGGGCCGAACGGCATGCCCGTGCCGTCGCCGACCTTCCTGGGCCTGGAGTTCGGCCGGCGCGCGAAGGACGGCGGGATACCCTTCCACGAATTTTTTGGCATTGACTACAACCCCAATATCAAATTCCTGTTCATCTACATCGTGCTGTTCCTGGTAGTGCTGGCCGTACTCTACATCAAGCACCGCCTGACCCGCATGCCGGTCGGCCGCGCCTGGGAAGCCCTGCGTGAAGATGAGATCGCCTGCCGCTCCATGGGCCTGAACCATGTGCTGGTCAAGCTTTCGGCGTTCACCATCGGTGCATCGACTGCCGGCCTGGCCGGGGTGTTCTTTGCCAGCTATCAGGGCTTTGTGAACCCGTCGTCGTTCACCTTCTTCGAGTCGGCGCTGATCCTCGCCATCGTGGTACTGGGCGGCATGGGTTCGACGGTGGGCGTGGTGATCGCGGCGTTCGTATTGACCGTGGCGCCTGAGTTGCTGCGCAGCTTCTCGGAATACCGCGTGCTGCTGTTTGGCGTGTTGATGGTGGTGATGATGATCTGGCGACCACGCGGGTTGATCCGCATCAGCCGAACCGGTGTGACCCCACGCAAAGGAGTGGCGCCATGAGCAAGGAAGTTGTTCTGTCCGTGGAACACCTGATGATGCACTTCGGTGGCATCAAGGCCTTGAGCGATGTGAGCCTCAAGGTCGAACGCAACTCGATCTTCGCCCTGATCGGCCCCAATGGCGCCGGCAAGACCACCGTGTTCAACTGCCTCACCGGCTTCTACAAGGCCAGTGGCGGCAAGATCCAACTCAACATCCGCGGCAAGCAGACCAACGTGATCCAACTGCTCGGCGAACGCTTCAAGGCCGTCGACTTCGTCTCGCCGAAAAGCTTCTTCAGCCGTGTGTATTACAAGATGTTCGGCGGCACCCACCTGGTCAACCGCGCAGGCCTGGCCCGTACGTTCCAGAACATTCGCCTGTTCAAGGAAATGTCGGTGCTGGAGAACCTGCTGGTGGCCCAGCACATGTGGGTCAACCGCAACATGCTCGCGGGCATCCTCAACACCAGGGGCTACCGCAAGGCCGAGAGCGATGCGCTCGACCACGCCTTCTACTGGTTGGAGGTGGTCGACCTGGTGGACTGCGCCAATCGCCTCGCCGGCGAACTCTCCTATGGCCAGCAGCGCCGCCTGGAGATCGCCCGCGCCATGTGCACGCGGCCGCAGATCATCTGCCTGGACGAACCGGCCGCCGGCCTCAACCCGCAGGAAACCGAAGCCCTCAGCGCGATGATTCGCCTGCTGCGCGACGAACACGACCTCACGGTGGTGCTGATCGAACACGACATGGGCATGGTGATGAGTATTTCCGACCACATCGTGGTGCTCGACCACGGCAACGTGATCGCTGAAGGCGGGCCGGAAGCGATCCGCAACGACCCGAAAGTGATTGCCGCCTACCTGGGCGCCGACGAAGAGGAGCTGGTATGAGCGGGCCTATCCTCGAAATGAAGGACCTGGATGTGTTCTACGGCCCGATCCAGGCCCTGAAAAAAGTCTCGCTGCACATCAACGAAGGCGAAACCGTGAGCCTGATCGGGTCCAACGGCGCGGGTAAGTCCACGCTGCTGATGTCGATCTTCGGCCAGCCACGGGCAGAATCCGGGCAGATTCTGTACAACGGCGTCGACATTACCCACAAGTCGTCCCACTACATCGCCTCCAATGGCATCGCACAGTCGCCGGAAGGGCGGCGGGTGTTCCCCGACATGACGGTCGAGGAAAACCTGTTGATGGGCACCATCCCCATCGGCGACAAGTTCGCGCAGGAAGACATGCAGCGCATGTTCGAGCTGTTCCCACGGCTCAAGGAGCGGCGCAACCAGCGCGCCATGACCATGTCCGGCGGCGAGCAGCAAATGCTCGCCATCGCCCGTGCGCTGATGAGCCGGCCCAAGCTGCTGCTGCTGGACGAACCGAGCCTGGGCCTGGCACCGATTGTGGTGAAGCAGATCTTCTCCACGCTGCGCGAGCTGGCGGCCACCGGCATGACCATCTTTCTGGTGGAACAGAACGCCAACCACGCGCTGCGCCTTTCCGACCGCGCGTATGTGATGGTCAACGGCGAGATTCGCCTGACGGGCACCGGCAAGGAGTTGCTGGTGAACGAGGACGTGCGCAGCGCCTACCTCGGCGGGCACTGATCGCTGTGGGAGGGGCTTGCTCCCTCCCACACGGGTTTTGTGTGGTCCGCAAGACCCCTTTCGAAATTGTGGAAAACAAATCCAGCCGCCCTCCAAACCGCGACATATAGCCGCCGCAAATCCCTGTTTTGTCACAGTTTTGACTTGTCCCCATCCGCTGTGGAACCGGCTGTGGGTAACGTGGGTGTAGCTGGCTGAAAGCCTTTAACGCCGTGGCTTTCAGCGCGGTGGTCGTTTATTGATCAGCGGTTTTTTCGTGGCCTGTCGAGGGGGTTGTCAACCTGTTTAAAGACACAGGTATATGACCGATTGATGTCGGATCAGCCTGTGGATAAGTCTGTGACTAAACTCTGGAAAGACCTCCGTAGGGGCCGGATTAACTGGCCTGGAGCCATCGTTCGGTTTTTGCCTTTTCACCCAGGCCTACATACGGCCCGGTCCAGGTCAAGCAAAAAACTTTCTAAAATCGCCTGCGGGCCTTGTGTACAGCGGCCTGGAGCCTTTTCGACTTGCCCCCAAAGACTGTGGGCGCAGTTGTGGATAACCTGCGCGCATATGGCTGCAAGCCACGGTTCATAAGGCGTTGAATAAATCGATCAAAAAATGATCAGTTGGTGTGCCTGGCGGTTGCCGCAAGCGCCGCGTACGGGCATTCTGCTGGCAACTTTTTCCCGATGTTCGCAAGGAGACCACCATGTCCGACACGTTGTTTATTACTGGCGCCACCTCAGGTTTCGGCGAAGCCTGTGCCCGTCGTTTTGCCGAGGCCGGCTGGAAACTGGTGCTCACCGGTCGCCGTGCCGAACGCTTGAATGCGCTGGTCGAAGAGCTTTCCAAGCAGACCGAAGTACACGGCCTGGTGGTGGACGTGCGTGACCGCAAGGGCATGGAAGAGGCCATCGCCAACCTGCCGCCGTCGTTCGCGACCCTGCGCGGGCTGATCAACAACGCCGGCCTGGCCGTGGGCACCGACCCTGCGCCCAAGTGCAGCCTCGACGATTGGGAGACCATGGTCGACACCAACATCAAGGGCCTGCTGACCACCACCAACCTGCTGCTGCCGCGCCTGATTGCCCATGGGCGAGGCGCGGGCATCATCAACCTGGGCTCCATCGCCGGCAACTACCCTTACCCGGGCAGCCACGTGTATGGCGCGTCCAAGGCGTTCGTGAAGCAGTTCTCGCTGAACCTGCGTTGCGACCTGCAGGGCACCGGCGTGCGCGTGACCAACATCGAGCCGGGCTTGTGTGAGAGCGAGTTTTCGCTGGTGCGCTTCGGTGGTGACCAGGCGCGCTATGACGCCACCTACGCCGGCGCCGAGCCGATCCAGCCGCAGGACATCGCCGACACGATCTTCTGGGTGATGAACACCCCGGCGCACGTCAACATCAACCGCCTGGAGCTGATGCCGGTGAGCCAGACCTGGGCTGGGTTTGCGATTGAGCGGGGCGGTAAGTAAGGCTTTAAACCGGGTCGTTGCCATCGGGAGCAAGCCCCCTCCCACACTTGACGGTGTTCACACGTCTGAATGTGAGAACTCAGTCCCCTGTGGGAGCGGGCTTGCCCCCGATGGCGTCAAATCGGCCAAAACAGGCCATAAGGTACACTCCCACCCTGAAAACCCCACCGCACCCGGCGGTTCAAAGGTTTTGACGGGAGGAAATGTGAGTAACCGAGGTGAGCAGGCACTGCTCAAACAATCGACGATTCTGATGTTCGCGGTCGCGATCGCCGGAATTGTCACGGGTGTGATATCCGGCGCCCAGTCCATTCTGTTCGACGGCTTCTTCTCGCTGATCGCCACCGCCATCAAGGTGTTGATGCTGATCACGGCCAAGCTGATCGCCAGGAAAAGCAACGAGCGTTTCCAGTTCGGCTATTGGCACCTGGAGCCGATGGTGTTGTTGATCGAAGGCAGTTTCCTGCTGCTGATCGCCCTCTATGCATTCCTCAACGGGGTGTTCGGCATTATCAACGGCGGGCGCGAGATCGAGTTGGGGCTGGTGATCATCTATGCAGCGGTGTTTACCGTCGTCGAGTTCGCTTACTTCTTCTATGTGCGCTACCGCAATCGCACGCTCAAATCCTCGCTGATCCAGTTCGACAACATCAGCTGGCTGGTGGACGCGATGCTGTCGATAGGCTTGCTGTTCAGTTTCCTCGCTGCGCTGTTGCTCAAGTCCCGGGGCTATGGCGAGTGGGCCGTGTATGTCGACCCGGCCATCCTGATCCTGCTGGCCCTGAGCATGCTGGCGCCGGCCTTCAAGATCCTGCGTCCGGCGTTGCGCGAGGTGCTGGGGATCGCTCCGGATCACCTGGACGACAAGGTGCGTGAAGTGATGGACGCGGCCAAGGCCCGGCATGGTTTCGACGACTACGTGTCCTACGTGCAAAAGCACGGGCGCGCGCGGTTTATCGAAATTCATGTGGTGCTGCCGGCGGATTACCCGGTGGATAACGTGGCCACCTTCGACAGACTGCGCGAAGAGATATCCACAGGGCTCGGCACGCCGGATGCGGCGCGCTGGCTGACGATCAGCTTTACCGGGGATCGCAAGTGGATTGCATGAGGCCGGTTAGACCGCGGTGAGGCAATCGCAGGCAAGCCAGCTCCCACATTCAGCACAGTCAAGTGTGAGAGGGGGCTTGCCCTAATGCCGTTCAGTTAAGCCAGCGTGTTTGACGGGGCGCCTAAGATCAAGATCAAGAGCGCGGCGGCCTGAGAGCCGACCGAAATGGTCTGCCGAACGCTGTACAAAATGTGGGAGGGGGCTTGCTCCCGATGGCGTCGGCCCAGCAAACATTGATGTTGACTGACCCACCGCTTTCGCGGGCAAGTCGAATCGTCGCACCGACGCTCCCACAGGGGAGCTGCGCTTAACTGACTGGCATTAGGGCTTGCCCCCGATGAGGCCCGAAAGGTCAGCCGAGATGCTTGATCAGCCCCTGATAGCAAGTCGCCAAATGATAAGGGGTGGTCGACGGCATATCCCGTCGGCTCACGACACCCTTGGCATCCAGGCATTCATGCCAGCCTTTTGCATGCAGGAAATGGTCTTGCAGCGCCAGCAATTGGCGCTGCAACACCGCTTCGCTGCCCGGCCGCAACGTCAGCGCGCGCAGGTATTCGGCCTGGGCCCAGATACGCTGAGTGCCGTCACGCACCTTGCCGTCAAGGTCGAGCATGCCGCTCACGGCGCCGCTCAGCTTATCCACACCCTTTTGCTCGGCGTAGGCAAATGCCCGGCTGAGCGATGCATGCAGCGGCGTGCCGCGCAGCACCTCGGATGAGTCGAGCAGGAAGAACCATTCGAACTGATGGCCCGGCTCGAACCAGTTGTCCACAGCGCCCAGCGGCTTTTCCAGCATCACGCCGTGCCCCGGGTCGATGAAGCGCCGCTGCATGGCCGTCGCCAGGTTCAGCAGGGCGGTTTGCACGTGTGCGTCCTCACGCACTGCCAGGGTGGCGAGGAACGCTTCGGCCAGGTGCATCAACGGGTTTTGCAGCGGGCCGGACGAGAGTGACGACCAGTCGCGCTCCAGCACCGCGTCGTACAGGCCGTCACCGCTGGCGAACCGCTGGGCAACCACTTCGAGCGCGGCATTGAGGACCGACGCCACCAGCGGCTCGCGTACCTTGGCCGAGTAATGGGCGCAGGCGAAGATGATGAAGGCGTGGGTGTAGAGGTCTTTGCGCGTATCCAGCGGTTGGCCCGCCGGGTCGATGCTGTAGAACCAGCCGCCGTGTTCGGCGTCATGGAAGTGCTGTTGCAGGGAGCGGAACAGCGCAGCTGCGCGCGCGTGCGCAAAATCGGCCTCGGGCTCGCCGATCAGGCTGGCAAACAGGTACAACTGACGGGCGCAGGCCATGGCGCGGTAGCGCTGGGGCGGCAAGGGCTGGTGATCGGCGTCCAGTGCCTCGTAAGGCAGCGCCAGCTCGGCATTCCAGCCCGGGCCTTGCCAGAGTGGCACGATCAGATCATGGAAATGGTTGAGCACGGTATTCAAAAGCGGTTGGGAAGCGCTGGGCATCGGCTGGCGTCGTCACGGCAGGGGTGTAGGCGCGCATGGTAGCAGGCTTGGGTGCGGTGGTGTCTGCGCCACCGTTATCGCGGGCAAGCCCGCTGCCACATTTTTGAATGGCGAATCCGCTCAAATGTGGGCGCTGGCTTGCCTGCGATGGGGCCGGCACAGGTGCCGAAATCAGCCCGCGAGCAACCACACGCCAGTCGCCGCCGAAGCCGCCCCAGCCACCCGCACCAACGGCGCCGCCGCGGCCGGCAGCACGCGCACCACGGCATAACCGGCGGCATGCAACATGGCCGTCGCACCGACAAACCCCGCCGCGTACGCCCAGGGGCTGGACATCTCCGGCAGTTCCAGGCCATGCGCCACGCCGTGGAACAGCGCAAACAGCGCCGTCGCGCCCACTGCCACAAACAGCGGCGGACGCACCGCCAGCGCCACCGCCAGGCCCAGTGCAAGCACCGAGGCGGCGATGCCGCTTTCCAGCGCCGGCAATGCCAGGCCTTCAAACCCCAGCACGCCGCCGATCAGCATGGTGCCGACGAAGGTGCACGGCAGCGCCCAGCGTGCCGCGCCTTTTTGCTGGGCGGCCCACAGGCCCACCGCGAGCATGGCCAGCAAGTGGTCGATGCCGCCCAGAGGATGGCTGATGCCGGCCACCAGGCCGTTGTCGCCATGGCCCGGATGGGCGAAGGCCAGGGCAGGGGCCAGCAGCAGTGCGGCGGCGGCGAACAGTTTGTTGAGGCTCATAAACAGGCTCCGTAATGGGTTGATCAGGCGGCGGTCAGCAGGCCCTGGCGTTCGATGAAGGCGACGATCTCGTCCAGGCCGACGCCGGTTTTCTGGTTGCTGAACACAAAAGGTTTACCGTTGCGCATGCGCTGGGTGTCGCTGTTCATCAGCTCCAGCGAGGCGCCCACCAGTGGCGCCAGGTCGATCTTGTTGATCACCAGCAGGTCGGATTTGCAAATACCGGGCCCGCCCTTGCGCGGCAGCTTGTCGCCGGCCGACACATCGATCACGTAGATAGTCAGGTCTGACAGTTCCGGGCTGAAGGTGGCCGACAGGTTGTCGCCGCCGGACTCCACCAGGATCAGGTCCAGGCCGGGAAAGCGCCGGTTGAGCTGATCGACCGCTTCGAGGTTGATCGAGGCGTCTTCGCGGATCGCCGTGTGCGGGCAGCCGCCGGTTTCCACGCCGATGATGCGCTCCGGCGCCAGGGCCTGGTTGCGCACCAGAAAGTCGGCGTCTTCGCGGGTATAAATATCGTTGGTGACCACGGCCAGGTTGTAGCGATCGCGCAGCGCCAGGCACAGGGCCAGGGTGAGGGCGGTCTTGCCGGAGCCCACCGGGCCGCCGATGCCGACACGCAGGGGTTGTGAGTTCATGTGCTTCTCCACATCAAGGGAATCTAGGAACGGAACAGGCGGCTGTATTGGCGCTCGTGGGCCATGCACGCCAGAGACAGGCCGAACGCGGCGCTGCCTGTTGAGTTGGGGTCGATGCGCGCGGCGTCCTGCTGGGCCTGCTGCAGCAGCGGCAGCAGTTCACTGGTCAGGCGCTGCGCGGCTTGCTGGCCCAGGGGCAGGGTTTTCATCAGCACCGCCAGCTGGTTTTCCAGCCAGCTCCACAGCCAGGCGGCGAGGGCGTCGTCGGGGCTGATGTGCCAGGCGCGCGCGGCCAGGGCCCAGCCCAGGGCCAGGTGAGGTTCGGCGCGCAGAGCGAGAAAGTCTCGGGCCGCGTCATCCAGTTCGGGCAAGCCATTGAGCAGCTGCTGCAGCGAGTAGCCCATCTGCCGGCTCTCCTGGTACAGCTCGCGGGTCTCACGGCTGGCGCGGTGCTCTTCGCACAGGTGCGCCAGTTGCGACCAGTCATCAACAGCGGCGGCACGGCAGTGGGCGAGCAGCAGCGGCGCTTCGAAGCGCGCCAGGTTAAGCAGCAACTGGTCGCTGATCCAGCGGCGTGCGCTGGCGGCATCCGGCACGCGGCCGTTGTCCACGGCCATTTCCATGCCCTGGGAATAGCTGTAGCCGCCAATCGGCAATTGCGGACTGGCCAGGCGCAGCAATGCCCAGGCTGGATTCATGTACGCACGCCGAATTGATGCAGTTTGGGCGGGTAGTTGAAATCTTCATCGCCATGGCGCGAGTGATGATGGCCGCCGCCGTAGGCACCGTGTTCCGGCTGGAACGGCGCCTCGATGGTTTCGGCCTGCGCGCCCAACTGTTCAAGCATGGCCTTGAGCACGTAGTCATCGAGCAGGCGCAACCAGCCATCGCCGACTTGCAGGGCCACGTGGCGGTTGCCCAGGTGGTAGGCGGCGCGTGTCAGTTCAAACGCGCTGCTGCAGGTGACGTGCAGCAGCTGTTCTGGCCGTGCGCACACGCGTACCACCCGGCCGTCTTCAGCCTGCAGGTATTCGCCGTCATGCAGCGGTGGCTGGCCACGCTCCAGAAACAGGCCGACGTCTTCGCCGTCGGCACTGAAACAGCGCAGACGGCTTTTGCTGCGGGCTTCGAAGTTGAGCAGCAGCTCGGCAGCCCATTGGGCCTGGGGGGCGATTCGGCGGTGGATCACCAGCATCAGGGGGCTTCCAGCTATGAGCGATAACGGAGCTAGAGCAAGGGGCTTGCCAACCCGGGGCGGGTTGTAGGAATTGCCTGTCGGCGCGCGCCGTTGTGCCTCCGAATAGGGCGGCGGCCTGTTCAGGGCGTGACTCAATGTGGTGCATTGCGTGTGCTAGGGCACTGGATGAGGGCGTTTTTGCCTGGCGGCCTATTCGGTGCTGCCCAGGCCTTGCCAGTGCTTGAGACCAATAAAGATAAAGCGCAACTGCTGGGTGATTTTCGCCTGGGGCGTGAGGTGTTCAGGCAGGGCGTGGGCGGGCGGGTCGATGATATCGGGCAGGGTGGCGAACACGCTCTTGACGATCAGGTCGGCCATCACGTGCAAACCGTCGGCCTGCAGGTGCGCCAGCTTGGGCATGCGGGTGAGGTCGGCGGCGAGGTCGCGGGTGATGTCTTCGCGCAGGGCCGCGATGGCCTGACGCACGGCGAGGCAGCCGCCGTATTGCTCGCGGGCCAGGAACAGGAATTGCGAACGGTTGGCCGATACCACGTCGAGAAAGATCCGCACCGAGGCATCGATGATGCCGCCCATCACGAATTCGTTGTGGCGTACCAGGCGAATGGTGGCGCGAAAGGTCTGGCCGACCTCGCTGACCAGCACGAGCCCGAGCTGATCCATATCGGCAAAGTGCCGATAGAAACCGGTAGGCACGATCCCGGCGGTTTTGGCCACTTCGCGCAGGCTCAGGCTGCCGAACCCACGGCCGCACTCCATCAGATGGCGGGCTGCGTCCATCAGGGCGAGGCGGGTCTGTTGCTTCTGTTCGGCACGGGGCAGCATGGCGGGTGAGCTTTGTCGGCAAGTACAGCGACGCACTCTAGCAAAAGCGCTTTGCCGGCGTCGAACTTGGCGGTATGAAGCGAGGGCGTTGCGTGAAGTCAGGGGGGGGGGCAGGCGTTAGTGACGTTGGCGAGCAAGCTCGCTCCTACGGATGTCGGAGCGAGCTGTCTGGGCCACCACAGGCTCAGCTCTGTGCTTGATGCAGGTCTTGCAGGCGATCAGCACCACCTTCGGCAACGCCTTCGGTGTAGGCACGCTCGTTGGCTTGCTCGGCGCCGCCCTCAGCCAGGCGTTTTTCTTCCAGGCGGTGACGGCCGTTTTCGCTCAGGCCTTCGGTATAAGCGCGTTTGTTGGCTTGCTCCGAACCGTTTTCGGCAACGCCTTTGGCGTAGTCGCGGTTCTCATCTTCTTGCGAGCCGCTGCGGGCCAGAGTCTGGCTGGACTGAACGGCCTGAGCCTGGTGTTGCGGGATAGTCTGCTCGGCGGCTGGCAGGGCGAAGGCACTGGAAGCCAGGACAGACAACAGGACGGTAGCGAGTACTTGGCGTTTCATGATGGTTGCTCCTTGGGAGGGCGATAAAGTGGGTACAGGACTCATGCTACTCTCGATATATCGATATAAAAGTTCATAAACGCAATGGTAATAATCAACACAATTGATGGTTCAAGCGGAGGGCTCTAGATCGGGCCTCTCAAGCACGCGGTTTTGCACCCAAGTGGGTATTTTCGACACAATGGTGGGTAGCAATGGTGCAGGCGAGCAGGCGAAATCTGTCGGTCCGGTCAGAAAAAAAGCGCTCTGCGGTTAAATCCATCAATGGGTTAAACCCTGCTGAGGTTTGCCAGTCGTACCCTTATGAGCTGTATTCCAGCTATCCGTGTTCAGGAGTTCTGTGCAATGACGCGCACTCGTAAAATCGTCGCCTGGTGCTGCGCCGGCTTCGCCGTATTGATCGCCGTGGTGGTGGTGTTCCTGGTGTTTTTCGACTGGAACCGCATCAAACCGCCGCTCAATGCCAAAGTCTCCGAAGAGCTGCATCGTCCGTTCGCCATTAATGGCAACCTCGCGGTGGTGTGGCAGCGCGAACCCGAGGAAGGCGGTTGGCGCGCCTGGGTGCCGTGGCCCCATGTGATCGCCGAGGACCTGACCCTGGGTAACCCGGACTGGTCGAAGCAGCCGCAGATGGTCACCTTGAAAAAAGTCGAGCTGCGCATTTCGCCGCTGGCCTTGCTGGCGCAGCGCGTAGCGATTCCGCGTATCGACCTCACCGAACCGAGTGCCCAGTTGCAGCGCCTGGCCGATGGCCGCGCCAACTGGACCTTTACGTTCGACCCCAAGGACCCGGACGCCGAGCCGTCCAACTGGGTGGTCGACATCGGCGCCATCAAGTTCGACAAGGGCCACGTGACCCTCGACGACCAGACCCTCAACACCCAGCTCGATGTGATCATTGACCCGCTGGGCCAGCCGATTCCCTTCGCCGAAATCGTCGGCGACGCCGATGCCAAAAAGGCCCTGGAAAAAGGAGCTGCGCCGCAGGATTACGCGTTCGGCCTCAAGGTAAAAGGCCAATACCATGGGCAGAAACTCGATGGCAGCGGCAAGATCGGCGGCCTGCTGGCCCTGCAGGACGCGGCCAAACCGTTTCCCCTGCAAGCCCTGGTCAAGATCGGCGACACCAGCATTGCCGTGGCCGGTACCCTGACCGACCCGCTCAACCTCGGTGCGCTTGACCTGCGCCTCAAACTCGCTGGCGCGAGCCTGGGCAACCTCTACCCGCTCACCGGCGTGACCCTGCCGGATTCGCCGGCCTATTCCACCGACGGTCACCTGATCGCCAAGCTGCATGAAGCCAGCGGTGCGTCGTTCCGCTATGAAAACTTCAACGGCAAGATCGGCAACAGCGATATCCACGGCGACCTGGCCTACGTCGCCAGCCAGCCACGGCCCAAGCTCAGCGGCACCCTGTTGTCCAACCAGTTGCTGATGACCGACCTTGCGCCGCTGATCGGCGCCGACTCCAACGCCAAGCAAAAGGTCCGTGGCGGTGCGAGCAAGCAGCCGGCCACCCGGGTGCTGCCAGTGGAAGAGTTCCGTACCCAGCGCTGGCGTGAAATGGATGCCGATGTGGAATTCACCGGCAAGCGCATCGTGCACAGCGCCGACCTGCCCTTCACCGACCTTTACACCCATGTGGTGCTCAACGATGGCGAACTGAGCCTGGAGCCGCTGCGTTTCGGCGTGGCCGGCGGCAAGCTCGATGCGCAGATTCGCCTCAACGGCCGCATCACGCCGATGGAAGGCCGCGCGAAACTCAGCGCGCGCAACTTCAAGCTCAAGCAGCTGTTCCCGACCTTTGAACCGATGAAAACCAGCTTTGGCGAACTCAACGGCGATGCCGACATCGCGGGGCGCGGCAACTCGGTCGCAGCCTTGCTGGGCAGTTCCAACGGTGACTTGAAGATGCTGATCAACGACGGCGCCATCAGCCGTGGGCTGATGGAGATCGCCGGGCTCAACGTGGGTAACTACGTGGTTGGCCGCCTGTTCGGCGACAAGGAAGTGAAGATCAACTGTGCGGCGGCGGACTTCGGCATCAAGACGGGCCTGGCGACCACCCGGCTGTTCGTGTTCGATACCGAGAACGCCATCATCTACATCGATGGCACCGCGAACATGGCCACCGAGCAGCTTGATCTCACGATCACCCCGGAATCCAAGGGCTTCCGTCTATTCTCGCTGCGCTCGCCGCTGTACGTGAACGGGCCGTTTATCAAGCCTAACGCTGGCGTCAAAGCCATCCCGCTGGCCCTGCGTGGCGCGGGGATGGTGGCATTGGGCGTCATCGCAGGTCCGGCCGCCGGCCTGCTCGCGCTGGTGGCGCCGAGCGGCGGCGAGCCCAACGAGTGTGCGCCGTTGCTGCAGCAGATGAAGGAAGGCAAGGCGCCCAAGACCGTTAAATAACTGACGGCGCATGGTCCGATGGGGGAGGGAGCAAGCCCCCTCCCACCGTTTATTTTCGGTGTGGCAAAAAAAGAGGGGAGAGCCGTTTAACCGGCTCTCCCCCCTCTTTTTCGTGCGACTTTTTCGTGCGACGACTTACAGGCTTTCGAGAATGTCCGCCATATCGTCGGCATGCTCTTCTTCCTGAGCCAGAATCTCTTCAAACAGACGGCGGGTGGTTGGATCCTTGTCGCCGATGTACTGGATGATTTCGCGGTAGCTGTCCACGGCAATTCGCTCGGCCACCAGGTCTTCGTAGACCATTTCCTTCAGCGAATTACCCGCCACGTACTGCGCGTGGGAGTTTTTCGACAGCAGGTCAGGGTTGAACTCCGGCTCGCCGCCCAGTTGCACGATGCGCTCGGCAAGTTTGTCGGCGTGTTCGGCTTCCTGGGTCGCGTGCTCGAGGAATTCATCGGCGGCAACGGAGGCCTTGATGCCGCTGGCCATGAAGTAGTGACGCTTGTAGCGCAGCACGCACACCAGCTCAGTGGCCAGCGATGTGTTGAGCAGGCGAATGATCTCTTCGCGGTCGGCGTTGTAGCCTTCGGTCACGGCACCGTTTTCGACGTTCTGGCGGGCGCGGCTGCGCAGGGTCGCAACGTCAGTCAAGTTTGCTTCGGTCATCTCAATCTCCTGGTGCTAATCCGGTTGTACGCCACGCTCTGTCGGCGTGATCGCTACAGGTTGTGAGTCGCGGCCAGGGCAAAAAGTTTTATCGGATTTTACCGGATGTGTCACGAGGGCCTGGCTGACGGTTCTGGCTCACCGGTGTCGTCCAGCGCTCCGACAGGATCACCCCGCCCAGGGTCAGCAAGCCGCCCAGCAGGTGATACAGCGCCAGTTCTTCTTTCAACACCACCGCTGCAATCAGCGCGGTGATCAACGGCAGCAGGTTGAAAAACAGCGTTGTGCGGCTCGGGCCCAGGGTCTTCACCGAATGCATCCACGCCAGCGGCGCCAGCATCGAGGCCAGCAAACAGGCGTACAGCACCAGTGGAATGTTCGCCCAGCCCAACCCTGTTTTGGGCGAGAACAGGAACAGCGGAAACAGCACCACCACCGCCACCAGCACCTGCAAGTACAACAACACCAAAGGCGGCAGGCGCAGTTGCCATTTTTTCAGCAGGGTGCTGTAGACCGCGTAGGCCAGGGTGGCCACCAGCATCATGCCGTCGCCCAGGTTGACCCCGTGTTGCAGCAGCGCGCCCAGGCTGCCGGACGACACCACCACGACCACGCCGCCAAACGACAGCACCGCCCCGGCAAGCGCGCCGTACGTGAGGCGCTGGCCCAGGCTGATAATCGCGGCAGTCAGCGCCATCAACGGCATCAGCGACAGGATGATGCCCATGTTGGTCGCCGAGGTCAGCGTCGCTGCGTAATAGGCCAGGCTCTGATACACCGCCATGCCCAGCACGCCCAGCACGAAGACCTTGCCCAGGTTAGGGCGGATTAACGGCCAGTGGGCAATCACCGGTTTAAGCATGAACGGGGTGAACAGCAGCGCCGCCAGCAACCAGCGGTAAAAGCCGATTTCGGCCGGGAAGATCGAGCCCACCGCCAATTTGTTGATCACGGTGTTGCCGGCCCAGATAAAAATGGCCAGCAGGGGATACGCGTATTGCATGAACATCGCCGTATAGATGGATGGGCGAGGATTATCCACCGTCCGCGCAGGAAGGTGTAACAGGGTTTGACTACACTCTGCCAAGGCCGTGCCCGTCGGCGCGGTAACCGGGAGAAAACTCCATGAAGATGCTGCGTATTCCTTTGCTGATGATGGGACTTTTGCTGTGTTCCCAAGGCTTTGCCGCCACTGCCCAGCAAAACAAGATGACCACCTGCAACGCCGAAGCCACTACCAAGACCCTCAAGGGCGACGAGCGCAAGGCCTTTATGAAGACCTGCCTGTCGGCCCCGGCCGCCAATGACGCCAAGGCTGTCACGCCGCAGCAGCAAAAGATGAAGGACTGCAACGCGTCAGCAAAAACCAAGGCGCTGGCCGGCGATGCGCGCAAGGCCTACATGAGCACCTGCCTCAAGGGCTGACGACGCTTTTGTAGCCACTGGCAATCGAGTGTGGGAGGGGGCTTGCCCCCGATAGCGGGATGTCAGGTAAAAGATGTGCTGGCTGACTTACCGCCATCGGGAGCAAGCCCCCTCCCACACTTGATCGCATCCCCCTCGCTTGATTCCCTCAAGGCTGGCAGACTGCCCATCCTTTTATCGCCGTTCGTTCTGAGGCTGTATGCCAACGTTTTCTCAGCGTCACGTGATATTGCTGGCCAGCTACATCATTATTCTCGGCGGGTTGCTGCTGGTGCTGCCGCTGAAGTTGCTGCCCAGCCTGCTGGCAGGCCTGTTGGTCTATGAACTGGTCAACATGCTCACCCCCCAACTGCAGCGGCTGATAGAGGGTCGCCGCGCGCGCTGGCTGGCGGTGGCGTTGCTCGGCACGCTGATCGTCAGCGTTCTGGCGCTGATCTTCGCCGGCGCCATCAGTTTTCTGCTGCACGAAGCGGAAAATCCCGGCGCCTCTCTCGACAAATTCATGGGCGTGGTTGACCGTGCACGCGGCCAGTTGCCGCCGTTCCTCGACGCCTACCTGCCCGCCAGCGCCGCCGAATTTCGCGTGGCCATCGGCGACTGGCTCAGCAAGCACCTGAGCGAACTGCAACTGGTGGGCAAAGACGCTGCGCACATGTTTGTCACCCTGCTGATCGGCATGGTACTCGGCGCCATCATTGCCCTGCAGCGCGTGCCCGACCTGACCAAACGCAAACCCCTGGCCGCCGCGCTGTTCGACCGCCTGCACCTGCTGGTGCAGGCCTTTCGCAACATCGTTTTCGCGCAGATCAAGATCGCTGCGCTCAACACCGCTTTCACCGCGATCTTCCTGGCCGTGGTGCTGCCGCTGTGCGGCATCCACCTGCCCCTGACCAAAACCCTGATCGTGCTGACCTTCCTGCTCGGCCTGCTGCCGGTGATCGGCAACCTCATGTCCAACACCCTGATCACCATCGTCGCGCTGTCGCTGTCGATCTGGGTGGCATTGGCCGCGCTGGGCTACCTGATCGTGATCCACAAGGTCGAATATTTTCTCAATGCCCGCATCGTCGGCGGGCAGATCAGTGCCAAATCGTGGGAATTGCTGCTGGCGATGCTGGTGTTTGAAGCCGCGTTCGGCTTGCCAGGCGTGGTGGCGGGGCCGATTTACTATGCGTACCTCAAGAGTGAGCTGAAGCTGGGTGGGATGGTTTAGAGGGGCGCCGCGGGTCAACTGGCACGCGGCATTATCCAATCCTGAAAAACTAAGTTACTTATGCCAACGGCGTGAAGTTTCAGGTTCGACTGCCTATATAAGGCAACTCTATAATTGTGCATCGCTGTAGTACCGTTCTTACACTTATTTCATGGCGAACTATAGGAACGTTCTAATTAACTGTTTTGCGGCGTTTACCTATGGCGGCAGTTTCTTCGGCTCAGTAAGTTGCTCGACCGAATAACGTTAAGCCGCACACCTGCCAATCCTTATCGTGAGTTAGTTGGGTTCTTCCAACTTAATAAAGATCAGGCAGGGCGGACGCTGGAGACAGTGAATGCTTGCATTGCCAGTGCCTTCCTGGTTCGACATAGAGTCACGCTTGACCCATGCAATGGGTTATCAGCCAGGCGCCAGCTTTCGTACCGCGTACAACGAGTCTGTTCCCTCTCTCGCGTTTAACCTGCGTCGGCTTAAATGCATCAGAACGGCTTTCATCCATGCCGAGTGGGAAGCCGCCGATCTTTTGAGACGACGCTTCGCTGACCTGGACATATCCAGCGTCCTTAACGATTTGATCGACGCCGTCGCTCAAATGGCGATGATTGTGGCCGGGAGCGTTTTAACCGGTGCTGTGATCGGTGCCGGCGTGGGCGTGCTGGGCGCTGGTGCCGGCGCCATTCCGCTGGGCGCCACCGGTGCTGCCCTGGGCTTGCAAGTCGCCGGCGGGATCCTGAGTGTGCTTGGGTTGGCCGCACTGACGGAGTTCTTTGCCGAGGGATTGCCTGCAATTGCCGAGTATTACCTCAGGGGCATTCGCACCGCCTGGGGCGCACCGCGTGGTGAAGAGGGGCTGACGGCCTATAGCCATGACGATTCTTTCGCCATTTATTGCGCCTCCCAGGAAATCGCGAAGGGCCATGTAGAAGCCGTCATCCTGCTGTTGGGCGCCATTGTCAGCTACCTCACGCGCGGTCGCGGCGACGCGCACGCCCTCGCCCAACAAATGCAAGCCAGCGCCAAAGGCAAGCGACTGGGCGCCTGGGTACTGAAACATGAAGAAGCCCTGAAAAGTCGTCCGGAACTGCAAACGGCAAAATCGCACACTGGGTCGTATGTGCCTCAGCAGCCTGCTCCGGTAGCCACTCCTGCAAAATCCAGACAGCCGACCGTGGTCAAGCCCGGCAGGATGGCGCTGCATAATGTTGAGTGTTTCAAGGCGGACAAGCTGCCGGTTTACAAGGTGGGAGAATTCAAGCGGCAGTTGAAGGGGCAGGAAGGTGGGTTGAATCGGCTGACGATTGAGGAGTATTTGGAGAATATTGCGAGTCCGGTGAAGCGCAGTGCTAAAGCTGCCAGGCAGGCCCGACGAGACTTGGAGGAAAGGTTGAGCGCGAGATTTCAACTCGACTTCGCAGAATTGAGTCCCACTGATGCGGAGGAAGCTGCAATCAAAAAAGCCAAGGAAACGATGACAAGCCTTGCCGCACTCCATAATCCTGATCTGAGGGCTGGAGGGAAGGATGTCATCGCCGACTTTGGTGATCGGCAAGTCAATTCCAGCATAGGGCCGCAGTGGAAGCCAAAAATTCAAAACCTGAAAGAAGCTGCTGAGAAAATCCCAGAATCACAGCGCAAATCAACTTTTATTAACGTAAAACTGCATAAGTGCTGAACAGGAGGCATCCGTGGACGAAGTGTTTGCAAGGTTTATAGAGAAGCTGGGTGACCCTATCGACCGACAGGAAGTGCCAGCATCAAGCATCGAGCGCTACAGAGGCAAACTGCCTGACAAGCTGCTGGAGTACTGGGCTGAACACGGCTGGTGCGGATACGGAAACGGAATTTTCTGGCTGGTAAATCCGCAGGAATATGAGGGGGTAGTAGCTTCATGGATTGAGGGGACGAAGCTTGAACAGCACGATACTTACCATTTGATTGCGCGCGGTGCATTTGGCGGCCTGTACCTGTGGGGCGAAAGGACCGGATATTCCCTGAAGATAAGCAGCATTGTTTCCCGGTGCGTTATCCACGACTTCGAACCCACACCGGAAATAATGGATCGCAGACTTCAGGACTTTTTACTGTCCATAAGCGTGAAATCCAACGACTTTGGCGATCTCTTCAAACCCGCCAGGAAAAAGCTCGGCACTTTACGCCACGACGAGATGTATGGTTACGTTCCAGCATTGATGCTCGGTGGCCCGGACACGCTTGATCATCTTGAAAAGGTGAAGGCCGTTGAGCACCTTATCTTTCTCTCTCAGCTCGCCGGGCTTGAGCCCTATAGTTTTTCCGATATTCAGTTCTGATCAAATTTGGCGCTACAGGAGCAAATGCCCCATCAGCGCCTGGAGCACTGTGCTGAACAAGGCGGCGCAGCCGCCTCGCACTCAGGACATCAGCTGCCGTAGCGCTTGCTCGCCTCAATCGCCAAACCACTGCCGATACTGCCGAAGATGTTCCCTTCCACATGCCGCGCATTCGGCAGCATCGCAGAGATGCTGTGGCGCAGCGCCGGGATGCCGCTGGAGCCGCCGGTGAAGAACACCGTGTCCACCTGCTCGACGCTCACCGAGGCGTCATTGAGCAACTGCGTGACACTGCCGCGCACACGTTCCAGCAAATTGTCGATGGACGACTCGAACAGAGCCCGGCTCAAGTCCACGCTCAGGCCTTTTTCGATGCGGTCCAGCGCCACATGGCGGCTGTCTTCATGGGTCAGCTGGATCTTGGTTTCTTCCACTTCCATCGCCAGCCAGTGGCCGGCGCGCTGTTCGATCAACTTGAACAGGCGGTCGATGCCGCCGGTGTCTTCAATGTCGTAACGCATGCTGCCCAATGCCAGCTGGGATTTTTGCGAGTACACCGAGTTGATGGTGTGCCAGGTGGCCAGGTTCATGTGGTGACTGGTGGGCATATAGGCGCCGCTTTTCATGCGGCTGCCGTAGCCGAACAGCGGCATCATCCCTTGCAGGCTGAGCTGTTTGTCGAAGTCGGTGCCGCCGATGTGCACGCCGCCGGTGGCGAGGATGTCGCTCTGGCGGTTGTCGTTGTGGCGGCGGTCCGGCGACAGGCGTACCAGCGAGAAGTCCGACGTACCGCCGCCGATGTCGACGATCAGCACCAGCTCTTCCTTCTGGATGGTCGACTCGTAGTCAAACGCCGCCGCAATCGGCTCGTACTGGAACGAAATATCCTTGAACCCGATGGCGCGCGCCACGTCCACCAGGGTGTTTTCCGCTTCCTGGTCGGCCATCGGGTCGTCGTCGACGAAGAACACCGGGCGGCCCAGCACCACTTCCTCGAACTCGCGGCCAGCGGTGGCTTCGGCGCGGCTCTTGAGCTGGCCGATAAACAGCGCCAACAGGTCGGTGAACGGCATCGCGGTGCCGAGCACGCTGGTGTCGTGCTTGATCAGCTTGGAACCCAGCAGGCTCTTGAGCGAGCGCATCAGCCGGCCTTCGTAGTTTTCCAGGTATTCGTGCAGGGCCAGGCGGCCGTATACCGGGCGACGCTCCTCGAAGTTGAAGAACACCACCGACGGCAAGGTGATCTTGTCGTCCTCCAGCGCAATGAGCGTCTCCTCGCCGGGGCGGATCCAGCCGACGGTGGAGTTGGACGTGCCGAAGTCGATACCGCAGGCACGGGCTGGGGCTGGGTTTTTCATGTCTATCGGGTTCCGGTTGCAAAACGGCCGCGCAGTGTATGCCAGTCGGGGGCGGATGCGTAGGCCGACCATCCGTTAAATAGTGCTTGAAACGGCGCGATTCGCCCCCACATCTGCTGCATACGGCACTCGCCGATAACACTTTGACGCACCCCCGGCTACACCACTCGACATGTGCAAACCATCGCACGGTGTAGAGCCGGCGGTGCGGTCTCGATTTAAGGAAGGTGAACCGCCGATGGATTTCAAAGACTACTACAAGATATTGGGTGTCGAGCCGAGCGCCGATGACAAGGAAATCAAGGCCGCCTATCGCAAGCTCGCACGCAAATATCACCCGGATGTGAGCAAGGAAAAAGACGCCGAAGCCAAATTCAAGGACGCGTCCGAAGCCTATGAAGCGCTCAAGAGCGCCGACAAACGCGCCGAATACGACGAGCTGCGCAAATATGGCCAGCACGGCCAGCCGTTCCAGGGCCCGCCGGGCTGGCAGAGCCGTGGCGGCTTTGGCGGTGGCGGCGCGGGAACGGAGGATTTCTCCGACTTCTTCAGCTCGATCTTCGGCAATCGCGGCGACGGCTTTGGCGGCGGTCAGCGTCGTCCTGCCGGGCGCAAGGGCCAGGACGTGGAGATGCAGCTGACGGTCTCGCTGGAAGAGACACTGGCCACCGAGTCCAAGCAGATCAGCTTCCAGGTGCCGCAATACGACGCCTCCGGTCGCCACGTCAGCAACACCACCAAGAGCCTCAACGTGAAGATCCCCGCCGGCGTGGCCGACGGCGAGCGCATTCGCCTCAAGGCCCAGGGCGCGCCCGGCATCGGTGGCGGTGCCAATGGCGACCTGTACCTGATCATCCGGTTTGCGCCGCATCCAAAATTTGAAGTGGATGGCAACGACCTGATCATCAACCTGCCGCTGGCGCCGTGGGAACTGGCACTGGGCACGGAAGTGGCGGTGCCGACCCTCACCGGCAAAATCAACCTCAAGGTGCCGGCCGGCAGCCAGAACGGCCAGCGCATGCGCGCCAGGGGTCATGGCTTGCTGAACAAGGCCGGCGAGCGTGGCTATCTGTTTGTGCAGCTCAAGGCCGTGATGCCAAAGAGCAGCGACGAAGAGGTCAAGGCGTTGTGGCAGGAGCTGGCCAAAAAAGCGGCGTTCAACCCGCGAGAGCATTTCTGAGCGCCGATAAATAGGTAGGCTTTCCCGCCAGGGCCATTCGATAGGCTGTTTTTTCACAGCCTTCAAGGATGGCCCTTTATGTCACCTCAGCTTGTCACACTCCCCACCCATGGCGTCTTCAATGTCGACCTGCGCGGCGCGCACTACGACTTTCTCAAGGCGCGAGTACCCGATTGGTTCAACCAAGCCAGCACCCGGCGCCAGCAAGAACTCGCCAGCCACGAACTGCACCAGTTGCCCAGTTGGTATCGGGCGGCACTGCCCCAGGCCCGGCGCGTGCTGGAGGCCAACCACACCCGCTACCGCGAGGCGCTCAATGCGCTTGAGCAGACGCTGGGCGACATCACCGATATCCAGGCCTTCGCCGAAGAGGCCCTGACAGCGGCGATCAAGCGCACCTTCAACCTCGATCTGGATGTCAAGAACGTCTACTTCGCCAGGAAGTACGCCTATGCAACCGGGCGTACCGACCTGTTTGGTGCATTCACCCTTGAGCGCCAGGACGACCCCGCGCTTGGCTACCGCTACCGTGGTGTTTCATTGCTGGAAGCGGCGCTGGCCAACTTCGAACCCGACGAAGAAATCCCTGCAGCCTGCGACGATTGCCACATTATTACCCGCTACAGCGGGTTTGATGGCGAGGCCAGTCCACCGTTCGAGGCACTCCAGCGCCAGGCCGTGCCCATCACCCCGCATGCCTTCGCCAAACTGTGCCGCACGCTTGACCTGGGCGAGCGTTATCTGGAACACCTCAACAGCGTGCTGCGCCCATCGGTCACGTACGAGCGCGATAAAGTGCAGCAGCGCCTGCAGGATTACTACCGCCAACAACTGGCCGTGAGCGTTGAGATGGCGCACCTGCAAGTGGCCAGCGTACCAGGCAACGGCGAAATGGATTCAGGCGTGAGTGACGAAGCCTACCAAATGCTCAAGCGCGTGCTGTCCGAGACGCCCGGCGCCAACCTGGACGGCCGCCCGGTGACGTTCGCCGCCTTGAAAGTCTTCGATATCCGACTGGTCGGACCCATTCTGATCGGCCCGGATCGCCTGCACAGCGACCGTGGTGAACGGGTGCTGGTGTTTATCCCCAACGACCCGCAGCAACCCCTCAAGGAATATGCGTCCAGCGCCGATTTCATGGCCGACCTGCGTACGCGCCTGCACAGTGCTTCCTATCGGCGCTTTTTCAGCAGCTTTATACCCAAGCGCGACCAAGGGGCATTTTTTAAACAATTCAACAAACTGTACCAACCTGCCGATAACAGCGCCGCGTCCCTCGACTTCCCGCACCAGCCCGATTCGGAACGCTTGCGCCTGGGCGAGGCGGTCGTTACCGGAACACTGTGGGCGCACCAGGCCAACGCGTTTGTCGACAAGACGCTCAGCGATGCCCGGGCGGTTGCCGTGCCGACAGGCGACGAAGACATCAAGGCGCGCAACGAACGCCTGGAGAGCTATCTGGATGCGGTGGTCAGCTTCTTGAACCTGGCGGCTTTCGTTGTGCCAGGGCTGGGCCCGGTGATGCTGGCCGTGGGTGCTGCGCAAATGTGCGGTGAGGTCTTCGAAGGCATCGAAGCGGCGGAGCAGGGCGAAGTTCGCGAGATGTGGGCACACTTTTCCTCGGTGGCTCTGAATGCGGCGTTCTTTGCTGGCGGCGCCAAAGTACTGCCCCATGTCCAGTACGTGAATGTGCTGGACCGCTACAAACCGGTCACGATGCCCAAGGGCAAGCGGATGTTGTGGAAGGCCGACCTTGAACCCTATGAGTCACCGATCAAACCGGCACCCGACGTCAAACCCGATGCGCTTGGCCTGCACGTGCACGAGGGCAAGACGTTGCTGTCCATTGAGGGCAAGTCCTATCAGGTAAGCCCGGACGCGCAGACCGGCGAGTACCGCATCCAGCACCCGAAGCGGCCCAAGGCCTACACGCCAAAAGTCGCACGTCACCCTCAGGGCGGCTGGAGCCATGAAGTTGAAGAACCCTTGACCTGGGATGAGCACACGCTGTACCGGCGCCTTGGACTGGAGCATTACGTGGATCAGGTGCGCATCAGCGGCGTCGAAGCGCCCACCCTGCGCGAAACCTTTATGAGCCAAGAGCCGTTGCCGATGGTGCTGGACGAGACGATCCAGCGTTTCCAAATCCATCAGCAACTCAGCACCTTTGTAGAGCAGATGAGCAGCAGCGATCCCCTGGTCTACGCACAGGCAGACCCGGCGCTGCAGCTCGACATCATGCAGCGGCGCGGCATGCTGCCGCAAAGCTCATCCCTGCGGGTGCTCGACCCAAGCGGCAAAGTGCTCTGGGAAAGCGTCGCTCCAGCGTCCGCCGAACGTCGCATTGCGCCGATCAGCCAGGCCGAGCTCGACAGCGGCCAACTGCTCGACGGGGTGCTCTACACCTTGCAAGGTGTTGACCCGTCACTGCTGGAAATACCCGGTACCCCTCAAGATCCGTTGTCGGTGCGCGCGCGCCTGTTGCGCAGGTTCATTGCCCGCACGGTCGGCGAGCTCAAAGGTAACCTGATGGACGAGCGCTACGCAGCTTCCACCCGCTCAAGCGATCCCAATGTTCAACGCGTGCAGGCCGATTACCCGGGGCTTTCCGCCCCAATGGCTGCGCACATGCTCGAAGGCCTGGACGCCGCTGCCCTGGAACACTTTCACGCCACCGGCCGGCTGTCCGGCACCCTCGCCGAGCAGATGCGCTGGTGCGCACAGGAAACCCGTGTGTCCCGCGCCTACGAAGGGCTGCATCTGGACACGCTGAACGTGATCGACAGCCATCGCCTGGCATTGCATACGCTCCAAACCGTGCCAGGATGGTCGAGCGGCACGCGTGTGGAACTGCGCCATTATCGGACTGATGGGCCGCTGCTGGATGCCATCGGCGCCGCAGACGCGCCGCTGGGCAAGGCGTTGGTATTGCAGGACGACGGACTGTTTTCAGCGCCGCTGGGCGTGGATTTCTACAGCGCGGCATGGGAGGTATTGCCGCCTGCCCAGTGGCAACAGATGGGGTTGAGCGATGCCTCGCAACTCAAGCTAGCGATCCAGCAATCGCCGTTGCCGCGTGAGCCCCTGCGCCAGGTCCTGTTGAAACATCCGGTGCGCAAACCGGCCTACCATCGTGGTTTGCACTTGCTCGGCGGTGGCCCGGGTTTCCGGCAACTGCTCACAAGGACGGCGCAGGTGCTGCGTTCTCCCGAGGCGAGGGTGCGCCGGCTGTTTCCAACGTTCAGTGAGGCGATGGTCACCGAATTCATTCAGTCGCTGGGTAGCGATGTATCGAGTAGCCTGGCTCGGCGCGAGCTTGAACTGGACACGCTTGAGCGCACGTTGAAGCGTTGGGTCAAGGAAAATACACCGCAACCCACAGGCAGCGGTTTTGCCTCTGTGGTTTCATTAATCGCTGGCGAGGCCTCGGATATTTTGTATTGCTGGCGCCGGGGATGGAGGACAGAGCATCTAAGCCTCAACACACGAGCAGCAAAGTTGCCGGCCATCAGCGGCGACTTCAGCCATGTCCAGACGCTCGATCTCTATAACGTGGGCGCAGGTGGCGGTGTCGACACGTTTTTAAAAAACTTCACTCATCTCAAGCATTTGAAGGTGAGCGGTGCTCTGGCTGATGTCCCTTTGGCCGTCGCCGACATGAAGGCCCTGACCTCGCTGGAACTGGAGGGCAATGACATTCGCCTTACCCCGCAAAGCGCGACGGCGCTGAACTCGCTCACCAGCCTGGAAACGCTCAACCTGGGCCATAATCCGCTGGGCGTACCTCTCGATTTCAGTACGATGCCCGCGCTCAAGCGCGTCACGCTCAATGCTACGCAGATGGAGCGGTGGCCAACCGGCTTGTCGCCCTCGCTGGAACTTCTGGACCTGCGCAACAATAACCTGCGCCAGGTTCCCGAGGCACACGTGAACCCGCCGCCTGAACAAGTCGAAACCATGGCAAGGATCAACCGTGTCACGTTGCTGGACGGCAACCCATTTCCCGGGGACTACTGGCGAGTCTTCGATGCTTACTGGAAGCGTCTGGGTGAGTCCCGTCCCGACTTGGCCGCCGGTGCACTGCACGACGCTTTCGATAGCGGCATGGGCACGGGCAAGTCGATCATGCGCAGGCTCTACCCGAACTACAGCGCCCAGCAGATCAGGGACTTTATCTGGAAGCTGGGGACCGGCGCAGGCACCGAGTTGATCGCGCTGGAGCGCGAGTTCAATCTGCTCGAATCTCAACTGGACGCCTGGACGTTCTCGGGTGTGGGCGCGCAGCAGCGTTATGTCAGGCCGCAGCAATGGCAAATGACTATGGCGGTGCACAGTGGACGCTACGAAGCCCGGGAACGCATTTTGCGCTGCTGGCGCAAGGAAACCCCGCAGATGCTGGCCACCGATGGCACGCCAATTGGCCTGGAGCTGGACCTCAGCGGCCTCAACCTGCCAAGCCTGCCTGACCTGGAAGCGGACCTTGGCCATGTGGGCTCGCTCAAGTTGAACAACATGAACCTGACCACCTCCCCGGAGGGCTTTCTCTCGCGCTATCGCGGGGTGCGCTGGCTGGATTTGTCGGGCAACCACCTGCGAGAACTACCGCCAGCCCTGGGCCAAATGCACGGCTTGACGCGCTTGTTCCTGCAATTCAACAGTATTCGCCTGAGTCCCGAGGCGGCCGGCATTCTGTCTGAGCGCGTCACCTTGCGCGCCCTGGACCTGAGCTACAACGACCTGGGCTTGACCCCCGACTTCACTCAAATCACCGATATGCGCTCCCTCAACCTGGCGCACACTGGTCTGGAGACCTGGCCGGCGGGTTTGCTTGAGCAACCCTTGCTCGACGGGATAAACCTTTCAGGCAACCGGCTAACGACCATTCCCGCCTCGATCATCGCGCCCTCCGACGAACAACTGGCAACCACCGCGCGGGTCAACAACGTGACGGATGCGAGCGACAACCCCTGGACCGACGCGACCTTGCAGGCCACACGCGCTTACGGCGAGCGGCTTGAACGCGCGGGCCTGGCTTCGCCGGAGCGCCCGAACCGGCTGGTCGCTACAGCGCCGCGCAGCACGGGGCGAGTGGCGCGGAGTGGGGGCAACGATGCGGTCTTTCGGCGTTGGGCCGTCGGCCTGTCCGAAACCGAGGCGGCCGCCCGCCAGATCCAGTGGCAAGGCCTGCGTGGGCAGACCGGCTCGCAAGGGTTCTTCGACATGCTCCGGGACCTGCAAACCACTGTCGACGGGCAGGAAGACCTGCAGCGCCGCGTCTGGGCGGTGATCGATTCCATCACGGCCAACTCCACCCAGTCGGAAAGCCTGCGCGCGCAAATGTTCGAGTGGGCGGGCAGGGCGGCATGCTGCGACCGGGCGGCGTTGTCGTTCAGTAACCTGGAAGTCATGTCGCTGGTCGACAAGGCCCGGCTCCAGGCGTTGGACGCGACCCAGGGCGTGGCGCTGTCGAGCTTGTCCAGGGGATTGCTGCGCCTGGACGAGGTTGAGCGGATTGCCCTGCGCGATATTGATCAACGTCGCGCCACGATCAATGCCGACCCGGCGTTGACGGCGGCCGAAAAATACACGCGCCTGGCGCTATTGGAGGAGGTTGAAATCAGGTTGGCCTATCGCTACGGCCTCAAGGACCGCCTGCAACTGCCTGGGCAACCCCTGGACGTCAAGTTCACCCAGTTGGGCAACGTAACCCCGGCCATGCTGGACGCTGCCTACACCCGCGTTGTGGCACTGGATAATTCGGCGCAGATGTTCCAGGCCTTGCTGGCCCGGGAATTCTGGCAGGACTACGTGACGCAGAAATATCGGCCCCGGTTCGAGGCACAGAGCAAACCGTATCAGGACCGGATGGCGGCTTTGCACGACAGGTTTTCTGACGGCACCCTGGCCGAAGCGGCCTACGACACGCAGGCCAGGGCGCTGCAAGCCCAACTGGCGATTGATGATGCCGCGCTGATCGACACCCTGACCCGCCAGGAGATCGCCGCGCACCTGCTCCCCAGGGAGCCGCTTCAAACCTTGAACGAACCGGTGTTCAGTCAGCTCACCTTGCAGTTTTCGAACGCCCAGGCCATCGAATTCGAGGGCAAACAGTATTTCATCGCAAGCCTGCCGGACGCCGGGGATGGGCAGCATTATCTGTTGCGCGTGCAACGCTCGGACAATCCTTATGAACTGGCCAACAGCGGCATCATCGCCAAGCCGGATGCGGCGGGGGTGTGGAAGCGCAGGGGCCTCAAAGGCGGGGGCGTTTCCGAGGACGAGTACGAGTCTGCGTCGGAGTCCATGCCGGTCACGCCCTACAGCGCTGACGAACTCGCCTTCATGCGTCAGGCCGTGCACTTTTCGGCTCAGAAGAACGTGCTGGGGCGCTACAACCGGGCCAACAACGGCAAGTATCCTCTCAGGGACCTGCAAGGTCGGCCGATTCGTATCCGCAGTCTGGAGCGAGAGGCCCGGATGGACGCCGGGACGACCTATGCCTCGACCCAGATCAAACCCTACATCCGCTTTGAAGGGTATGAGCGCGTGGCGGCCTTGTATGAAGAGAAACTGCAATGGCGCACGTTCACCGCCGATGACGTGAAAGTGCCCGGAGAAAAAGCCTTGATCGGGCAGTCCATGGTGGTGGCCAACCGGCGGATCGCCAAGGGCGAAATCATCGGCCTGTACGGCGGGGTGGTGATCCCCTACGACATGTCGGTGCGCTCGGAGAGCACGTTCGGCATGGTCGTTGCCTATAAAATGCTCCCGGATGCCGGCGCGTTTCGCGCCGATCCGATCTTTATCATCGGCGACACCATCACCTCCAGGATCAACACGAACTTCGAATACGATGCTCAAGGCACGCCGGTACGCCAGGCCACCGGCGGGTACAACGTCGAGTGCGTGCCGTTCCAGGTGGAAGCCGAGCACGCCACCAGCGCGCCAGGCAAGAGAACGACCTATCGGTTGAATACGATGTTTGCCACGCAAGATATCCCGGCAGGTGTGGAACTGCGGATGGATTACGGTTACACCGAAAACATGATCAAGAACAAATTTGCGTGAGGCATCGGCCCTGAACACCGCCTGGTATTCAGGGTCGCCAAGGCCGAGTCAGAACAAGAAATACCGCTGCGCCATCGGCAGCACCTCGGCCGGCTCGCACCACAGCAGCACGCCGTCCGCCTTGACCTGGTAGGTCTGCGGGTCCACTTCGATGTCCGGCAGGTAATCGTTGTGGATCAGGTCGGTTTTCTGCACGTCACGGCAGCCCTTGACCACCGCAATCTGCTTTTTCAAGCCCAGGGCCTCGGGCAATCCGGCGTCCTGCGCCGCCTGGCTGATAAAGGTCAGGCTGGTGGCGTGCAGCGAACTGCCAAAGCTTGCGAACATCGGGCGATAGTGCACCGGCTGCGGCGTGGGAATCGACGCGTTGGCGTCGCCCATCAGGCTTGAGGCAATCGCGCCGCCCTTGAGAATCAGCGTCGGCTTGATACCGAAAAACGCCGGACGCCACAGCACCAGATCGGCCCACTTGCCCACTTCAATCGAACCGACGATATGGCTCACGCCGTGGGTGATCGCCGGGTTGATGGTGTACTTGGCGATGTAGCGCTTGGCGCGGAAGTTGTCGTTGCCGGGGCCGTCGCCGGGCAGCGGGCCGCGCTGTTTTTTCATCTTGTCGGCGGTCTGCCAGGTGCGTGTGATCACCTCGCCGACCCGGCCCATGGCCTGGCTGTCGGAGCTGATCATCGAGAACGCGCCGAGGTCGTGCAGGATGTCTTCGGCGGCGATGGTCTCGCGGCGGATGCGGCTTTCGGCGAAGGCCACGTCTTCGGCAATGCTCGGGTCGAGGTGATGGCAGACCATCAGCATGTCCAGGTGTTCGTCGATGGTGTTGCGCGTGAACGGTCGCGTCGGGTTGGTGGAGCTGGGCAGCACGTTGGGGAAACCGCAGGCCTTGATGATGTCCGGCGCGTGGCCGCCACCGGCCCCTTCGGTGTGGTAGGTGTGAATGGTGCGGCCCTTGAGCGCGGCCAGGGTGGTTTCGACGAAGCCGGACTCGTTGAGGGTGTCGCTGTGGATCGCCACCTGCACGTCGTATTGGTCGGCGACGCTCAGGCAGTTGTCGATGCTGGCCGGTGTGGTGCCCCAGTCTTCATGCAGCTTCAAACCGATGGCGCCGGCCTTGACCTGTTCGATCAACGGTTCGGGCAGGCTGGCGTTGCCTTTGCCGGTGAAGCCGATGTTCATCGGGAACGAATCGCTGGCCTGGAGCATGCGCGCCAGGTGCCAGGGGCCGGAGGTGCAAGTGGTGGCGTTGGTGCCGGTAGCCGGCCCGGTGCCGCCGCCGATCATGGTGGTGACGCCGCTGGTCAGCGCCTCTTCGATCTGCTGCGGGCAGATGAAATGCACGTGGCTGTCGATGCCGCCGGCGGTGAGGATCATGCCTTCGCCGGCGATCACTTCGGTGCTGGCGCCGATGGCCATGGTCACGCCGGGTTGAATGTCCGGGTTGCCGGCTTTGCCGATAGCGTGGATGCGGCCATTCTTGAGGCCCACATCGGCCTTGACGATGCCCCAGTGGTCGATGATCAGCGCGTTGGTGATCAACGTGTCGACCACTTCGTGGGCGAGCAACTGGCTCTGGCCCTGGCCATCGCGGATCACCTTGCCGCCGCCGAATTTGACCTCTTCGCCGTAGACGGTGAAGTCCTGTTCCACTTCGACGAACAGCTCGGTGTCGGCCAGGCGGACCTTGTCACCGACGGTGGGGCCGTACATGTCGGCGTAGGCTTGGCGGCTGATTTTCATGTGTGTGAACCCTGAAAAAATGTGTTGAATGTGAAACCGCTATCGGGAGCAAGCCCCCTCCCACAGGGGAACGTATTTCAACTGTGGGAGGGGGCTTGCTCCCGATGAGGCCCTAAAGATCACCCATGATTCGGCCGGCAAACCCGAACACCCGCCGCCCACCGCTCAAGTCCACCAACTCGATGTCGCGACTCTGCCCCGGCTCAAAGCGCACCGCCGTGCCCGCCGGAATATTCAGGCGCATGCCCCGGCTTGCCGCGCGGTCGAAGGTCAGCGCGTCGTTGGTCTCGAAAAAGTGATAGTGCGAGCCCACCTGAATCGGCCGGTCGCCGCTGTTGGCCACGCTCAGGGTGACGGTGCGGCGGCCGACATTCAGTTCGATCTCGCCAGGCTGGATCTGATATTCACCAGGAATCATGCAGGTTGCCCCAGGGTCTTGAAGTAGATGGCGGTCGGGCTGTAGCGCCCGTCCGGGCTTTGGCAGTAGTCGGGCAGTTCACCGACTTTGGTGTAGTGCAGCGATTGGTAGAAAGCTTCCGCGCCGGAGCCGGCCTCGGTGTCCAGATACAAGAGGCCGCGCCGGTGCTGGCGCGCGGCGAGTTCCAGCGTGTTCATCAACTGCTGGCCCAGGCCATGGCGGCGCGCGCTGCTGTGTACCAGCAGCTTTTGTACTTCGGCGCGGTTGCGCCCGTTGGCTTTCTGGCACAGCGCCAATTGCACGCTGGCGATCACCTGCTCGTCGCGCACCACTACCCACAGCAGCAGGCTCTGGTCTTCGATGCTGGCCTGTACGCCGGTCAGGTAGGCGCGGGCCTGGGCCTCGTCGAGGTCGGCCATGAAGCCGACCGAGGCGCCATGCTGTACCGCGTCCAGCAACAGCTCGATCAACCCCAGGCGGTAGTGGGCAAAACTTTCAGCATTGACTCGACGCAGTTGCGCAGTACTCATCGATGTCACTCCTTGGGCGGTTCGGCGCCCGGGTTCAAGGCCAGTTGCATGAAGGTCAGGTCCAGCCAGCGGCCGAACTTGATGCCCACTTGCGGCATCTGCCCGGTGGTGACGAACCCCAGGCGTTCGTGCAGGCGGATCGAGGCCAGGTTGCCGCTTTCGATGGCCGCGACCATCACGTACTTGCCGCAGGTGCGCGCGCGTTCGATCAGGGTTTCCATCAGCCGTGGGCCCAGGCCTTTGCCGCGCTGGTCGTTGCGCACGTACACCGAGTGTTCGACGCTGTAGCGAAAGCCTTCGAAGGGCCGCCAGTCGCCAAACGAGGCGTAGCCGGTGACCTCGTCGTTTTCGATCGACACCAGAATCGGATAGCCCAGGGCCTGTCGCGCCTGGAACCAGGCCTGGCGGTTGGCCAGATCCACCGGTTGCTCGTTCCAGATCGCCGTGGTGTTGAGCACCGCATCGTTGTAGATGGCGCAGATCGCCGACAGGTCGCTTTCAATGGCATCACGAATCATGGCCGGCCTCTCACGCGATGGGCTGGTGGACGGTGACCAGCTTGGTGCCGTCCGGGAAGGTGGCTTCCACCTGGATATCCGGAATCATCTCCGGGATGCCTTCCATCACCTGTTCGCGGCTGAGCAGGGTGGTGCCGTAGTGCATCAGGTCGGCGACGGTGCGGCCATCGCGCGCGCCTTCCATCAGCGCAGCGGAAATGTAGGCGATGGTTTCCGGGTAGTTGAGCTTCACCCCGCGTGCCAGGCGGCGCTCGGCAACCAGGCCGGCGGTGAAGATCAGCAGTTTGTCTTTTTCCCGTGGGGTCAGATCCATGGTTCAAGGTCCTTCAGACTACATTCAT
The DNA here is from genome assembly GCF_017832155.1 of Pseudomonas sp. PvP025. Lineage (NCBI taxonomy): Bacteria > Pseudomonadati > Pseudomonadota > Gammaproteobacteria > Pseudomonadales > Pseudomonadaceae > Pseudomonas > Pseudomonas sp. PvP025. The sequence goes on from NZ_JAFIBJ010000001.1 coordinate 4,656,412, forward strand.
AAAAACACTGGAGATCCCTGTGGGAGGGGGCTTGCTCCCACAGTGTTGATCTTCATGTGCTCCAGATTCTCGGTGCTACCGCTTCCCGTCCCAGCACCGCCGGGCGCAGCAAACGCCATAAATCAATCAACCAGGCCCGCGCCTGCAGTGCTTCACTGGCCAGGCAGCGGGCCACCAGCAGCCCGGGCAGTTGGGTCAGGTCGCCGCGCACCGCATGGGGCAGGGCGCGGCAGGCTTCAAGTAAGTCAGGATCGATGTCGCCGGTGAGCAGCAGGGTGGCGAACACCGGTTGCCCGTCCAGGCCGATGGGTGAGTCGAGCAGGCCATCGGCGCCCACAATGCGCTGGCGCTCATGCCAGAGCAACTGGCCGTCGCGGCGGATATCCAGGTGCGACTGGAAGTGGCCCAGGTCAAAGCGCTCGTCGCTGGCCGGGCGACCGAGGGCGACCACGTCCCAGTAGAGCAAACGTGCATCGCCCTGCAGCTCAATGCGTGTGGTCAACTCGGCCTGGGCGGCGCTGAACACGATGGTTTCCTGGGGCAGCCACTCCAGCGTGGCGCCGTCCTGCACCGTCAGTTCGAGCTGTTGATACGCCGGACCATTGGCGCGGTACCACTTGGCGGCGCCGGGGCTGGTCAATTGTGCCCACGCCCCGTCGCCAACGTGGGCGCGGATATCCAGCCGATCACCGCCGGCAATGCCGCCGGGCGGGTGCACGATGATGTGCTGACACACCTCGGGGCCTTCGGCGTAGAGGTGCTTTTGCACGCGCAGCGGGCCGCTGTGCCGGCGCATCACCGGGCGCGTGGTATCGCCGAAACGCGCGTAGCCGAGGTCCAGCGCGGCGTGCCAGCTGGGGGTGAACAGGGCAGGGGAAACGGGCAGGTTCATGGTTTCTGGCTTAGTATCGGGACGCCACAGGTTAGATGGTTACGAGGCCGCGTACACCCTCGCTTTGCATATTTTCGCCACGGCCCTGCTGCACGATTTCACCCCGCGACATCACCAGGTACTGGTCGGCCAATTCGGCGGCAAAGTCGTAGAACTGCTCCACCAGCAGGATCGCCATGTCGCCGCGAGCCGCGAGTTTTCTGATCACCGCGCCGATCTCCTTGATCACTGACGGCTGGATGCCTTCGGTCGGTTCATCAAGAATCAGCAGGCGCGGACGGCTGGCCAGGGCGCGGCCGATTGCCAATTGCTGTTGCTGCCCGCCGGACAGGTCGCCGCCGCGTCGATGTTTCATCTGCAGCAGCACCGGGAACAGCTCGTAGATGAACGCCGGCACTTCCTTGGCCTCGGCGCCAGGAAAACGCGACAACCCCATCAACAGGTTCTCCTCCACCGTCAATCGAGCGAAAATTTCCCGGCCCTGGGGCACGTAGGCAATGCCGGCGTGCACGCGCTGGTGCGGCTTGTAGCCGGTGATGGCTTTGCCTTCCCAGTTCACTGCGCCTTCCCTGGCCGGCAGCAAGCCCATCAGGCACTTGAGCAGGGTGGTCTTGCCCACGCCGTTGCGCCCGAGCAGGCAGGTGACTTCGCCGATCTTCACGTCAAACGAAAGCCCGCGCAGGATGTGGCTACCGCCGTAGTACTGGTGCAGCTTGTCGACTTGCAGCATGTTCAAATACTCCTCAAATCGTGCGGGTGCCTGGCTTCTGTGGCAAGCAGGTGTGCATACCACGCACTTTTCAGCGACCGAGGTAAACCTCGATCACCCGCTCGTTTTCCTGCACCTGTTCCAGCGACCCTTCGGCCAGCACGCTGCCCTGGTGCAACACGGTCACGTGATCGGCAATCGAACCGACAAAGCCCATGTCGTGCTCCACCACCATCAGCGAATGCTTGCCCGCCAGGCGCTTGAACAGCTCGGCGGTGAACTCGGTTTCGGCGTCGGTCATGCCTGCCACTGGTTCATCCAGCAGCAGCAGTTGCGGGTCCTGCATCAGCAGCATGCCGATTTCCAGAAACTGTTTTTGCCCGTGGGACAGCAACCCGGCCGGGCGCTGCGCCGAGGCGGTCAGGCGAATGGTCTCGAGCACTTCCTCAATGCGGTCCTTCTGCTCGCCACTCAGGCGCGCGCGCAGGCTGGCCCATACCGACTTGTCGGTCTTCTGCGCCAGCTCCAGGTTTTCGAACACGCTGAGCGCTTCGAACACCGTGGGCTTCTGGAACTTGCGACCGATGCCGGCCTGGGCAATCTGCACTTCGCTCATGCTGGTCAGGTCCAGGGTTTCGCCGAACCAGGCCTTGCCGTGGCTGGGGCGGGTCTTGCCGGTGATCACGTCCATCAGCGTGGTTTTGCCTGCGCCGTTGGGGCCGATAATGCAGCGCAGTTCGCCGACACCGATGTACAGGTTCAGGTCGTTGAGCGCCTTGAAACCATCGAAACTGACGCTGATGTCTTCCAGGGTCAGGATCGTGCCGTGGCGCGTATTGAGGCCCTTGCCTGCGGCCTGGCCGAGGCCGATGGCATCGCGGCCGCTGCCCGCATCGAAGATAGGTTCCAGCATGACGTTCCTCATTTTTTCAGCAGCCCGATCACGCCCTTGGGCAGGTACAGGGTGACGATGATGAACAGCGCGCCAAGAAAGAACAGCCAGTATTCCGGGAAGGCCACGGTGAACCAGCTCTTCATGCCATTGACCACGCCGGCGCCGAGCAGCGGCCCGATCAACGTGCCGCGTCCGCCCAGTGCCACCCACACGGCGGCTTCGATCGAGTTGGTCGGCGACATTTCGCTGGGGTTGATAATGCCCACCTGCGGCACATACAAGGCCCCGGCCAGGCCGCACAACACCGCGCTCAGCACCCACACGAACAGCTTGAAACCGCGCGGGTCGTAGCCGCAGAACATCAGGCGGTTCTCGGCATCGCGCAGGGCGGTGAGCACTCGGCCGAACTTGCTTTGCGCCAGGCGCCAGCCGATGTACAGGCTGGCGATCAGCAGCAGCACGGTGGCGATGAACAGCGCCGCGCGGGTGCCGGGCTCGGTGATGCCGAACCCGAGGATGCTGCGGAAATTGGTGAAGCCGTTATTGCCGCCAAAGCCGGTCTCGTTGCGAAAGAACAGCAGCATTCCAGCGAAGGTCAGCGCCTGGGTCATGATCGAGAAATACACGCCCTTGATCCGCGAGCGAAACGCGAAAAAGCCGAACACCAGAGCGAGCAATCCGGGAGCGAGCACCACCAGGCACAGGGCCCAGAGGAAATGGTCGGTGCCGGCCCAGTACCAGGGCAACTCCGTCCACGACAAAAAGGTCATGAACGCCGGCAGCTCATCGCCGGACGCCTGGCGCATCAGGTACATGCCCATGGCATAACCGCCGAGGGCGAAGAACAGGCCATGGCCGAGGGACAGCATCCCTGCATAGCCCCACACCAGGTCCAGGGCGAGGGCGACAATCGCATAGCAAAGGATCTTGCCCACCAGCGTCAGGGTGTAGGCGGAAACATGAAAAGCGTTTTCCTGCGGCAACAATGACAGCAGCGGCAGGGCCAGCAGCACCGCGAGGATCACCACGCCCACCGCAATCGTCACCTTGGGGCCGGCCTTTTGCGTGGCCGTGAGCATCAATGGCTGGTTCATCAGTCGATCACCCGTCCTTTCAGTGCGAAGAGTCCCTGCGGACGTTTCTGGATAAACAGAATGATCAGCGCGAGGATCAGGATCTTGCCGAGCACCGCGCCGATCTGCGGCTCCAGAATCTTGTTGGCGATGCCCAGCCCGAACGCGGCCATGACGCTACCGGCCAACTGGCCGACGCCGCCCAACACCACCACCAGGAACGAGTCGATGATGTAGCTCTGGCCCAGGTCCGGGCCGACGTTGCCGATCTGGCTCAGCGCCACGCCGCCCAGGCCTGCGATGCCGGAGCCGAGGCCAAAGGCGAGCATGTCCACGCGCCCGGTGGGTACGCCGCAGCAGGCGGCCATGTTGCGGTTCTGGGTGACGGCGCGCACGTTGAGGCCCAGGCGCGTCTTGTTCAGCAGCAGCCAGGTCAGCACCACCACGAACAGCGCGAAGGCGATGATCACCATGCGGTTGTACGGCAGCACCAGGTTGGGTAGCACTTGAATGCCACCGGACAGCCACGCGGGGTTGGCCACTTCGACGTTCTGCGCGCCGAACACCAGGCGCACCAGTTGGATCAGCATCAGGCTGATGCCCCAGGTGGCGAGCAGGGTTTCCAGTGGGCGGCCATAGAGGTGACGAATCACCGTGCGTTCCAGCGCCATGCCGATGCAGGCAGTCACGAAGAACGCCACCGGCAGTGCGAGCAGCGGGTAAAACTCGATGGCGGCGGGCACGTAGCGCTGCATCAGCAGTTGCACCACATAGGTGGAGTAGGCGCCGAGCATCAGCATTTCGCCGTGGGCCATGTTGATCACCCCGAGCAGGCCGAAGGTGATCGCCAGGCCCAGCGCGGCCAGCAGCAGGATTGAGCCCAGGGACATGCCGCTGAACGCCTGGCCGAGGATCTCGCCAAACATCAGCTTGCGTTTGACCTGGGCCAGGCTGGTCTCGGCGGCGGTGTGCACGGCGGCATCGGTTTCCACGCCGGGCGCCAGCAGCGCCTCAAGGCGAGTGCGGGCCAGCGGATCGCCGGTGCCGCCGAGCAGGCGCACGGCGGCCAGGCGCACCAGCGGGTCGCTGTCGACCAGTTGCAGGTTGGCCAGGGCCAGGCTGAGGGCAGTGTGCACGCCCTCGTCGGTCTCGGCGGCGACCTGCTGGTCGAGCAATTTGAGTTGCGCAGGCACGGCGCTTTTTTGCAGGGTGCGGGCGGCCGCCAGGCGCACTTTGGGATCGGCGGCAAGCAGTTGCTGGCTGGCCTGTACGTTATCGATCAGGCTGCGCAGGCGATTGTTCAGGCGTACGGTTTTGGTTTCGCCGTTGAGTGTGAGCTGGCCTTGTTGCAGGGCGTCCACCAGCTCGATGCGCGCCGGGTCAGGCTGGGCGGCCCAGTCCTGCAGCAATTTGGCTTGCTGCGCCGGGTTGGCGGCAAGGAAGTCTTCGGCGTCGCCGGCGTGTGCGGCGAAGGGCAGCAATAGCAGCAGCGTCAGGAGATAGCGTGTGAGGGCAGTGGGCATAAACAAATGTCCTGATCATGCGTGGACAGTGTGGGAGGGGGCTTGCCCCCGATAGCGGAGTGTCAGGTGAAACTTCTGTCACTGATGCACCGCCATCGGGGGCAAGCCCCCTCCCACATTTTTAACCTGTGGTGCGGCTTTAGTTACTTTTCACCGCATAGTCCGGCTTCTTGTCATTGCCCGGAATGTAAGGGCTCCACGGCTGGGCACGGATCGGCTCTTCGGTCTGCCACACCACCTGGAACTGCCCGTCGGCCTGGATCTCGCCGATCATCACTGGCTTGTGCAGGTGGTGGTTGGTCTTGTCCATGGTCAGGGTGAAGCCGGACGGCGCGGCGAAGGTCTGGCCGGCCAGGGCTTCACGCACTTTGTCGACGTCGGTGGACTTGGCTTTTTCCGCTGCCTGCGCCCACATGTGGATGCCCACGTAGGTGGCTTCCATCGGGTCGTTGGTCACCGCTTTGTCGGCGCCCGGCAGGTTGTGTTTCTTGGCGTAGGCTTTCCAGTCGGCGACGAATTTCTTGTTCACCGGGTTCTCCACCGACTGGAAGTAGTTCCAGGCGGCGAGGTTGCCCACCAGCGGCTTGGTGTCGATGCCGCGCAGTTCCTCTTCGCCCACCGAGAAAGCCACCACCGGCACGTCGGTGGCTTTCAGGCCCTGGTTGGCCAGCTCTTTGTAGAACGGCACGTTGGAGTCGCCGTTGACGGTGGAGATCACGGCGGTTTTGCCGCCGGCGGAGAATTTCTTGATGTTGGCGACGATGGTCTGGTAATCGGCGTGGCCGAAGGGGGTGTAGACCTCTTCGATATCCTTGTCCGCCACGCCTTTGGAGTGCAGGAACGAACGCAGAATCTTGTTGGTGGTGCGCGGGTAGACGTAGTCGGTTCCCAGCAGGAAGAAGCGCTTGGCGCTGCCGCCTTCTTCGCTCATCAGGTATTCCACTGCCGGGATCGCCTGCTGGTTGGGTGCCGCACCGGTGTAGAACACGTTTGGCGACATCTCTTCACCTTCGTATTGCACCGGGTAGAACAGCAGGCCGTTGAGCTCTTCGAACACCGGCAATACCGATTTGCGTGACACCGAGGTCCAGCAACCGAACACCACGGCGACCTTGTCCTGGGTCAGCAACTGACGGCCCTTCTCGGCGAACAGCGGCCAGTTCGACGCCGGGTCCACGACCACCGGCTCAAGCATCTTGCCGTTCACACCACCCTTGGCGTTGATCTCGTCGATGGTCATCAGCGCCATGTCTTTAAGGGACGTTTCGGAGATCGCCATCGTGCCGGACAACGAATGCAGGATGCCGACCTTGATGGTCTCTGCGGCCTGTGCGGTCCAGGTCAGGCCCATGGCGACGATGGAGGCGGAAAGAGTGAAAGCCTTGATCAAGCTGCGACGCTTCATGGTGCGATCTCCGAGAACCTGTTGGTGTTGTAAGGGCAGATGCAGGAGGCATTGCAAGGGGTGTGCCTAGTCGGAAAAGAGCACCTGTCGGTCGTTTCGCCAGGGGGCCTGGCGCGATGGCGCACCACAAGCGGGCAGGCGCAATTGATGGTGCGCTGCCAAGCGCCAAAATGACGCGCGTTAGCTATGTTCAAGCCAGGTTTGCAGCAGGACACCGTGGGGTACGAACCGCACAGTGTCAGCGAGAGCAACTATGTAGCGCCCGCGGCGTTGGCGACGGGAGAGGATGAAACGCTTATCCATATTGCGTTTCGAGGTTTATGTCATGGATGCACCCCTCTCCCGGGAAAAGCGCGCCACTCTCGGCACCCTGACCCCCGCTTTTCTCAGCGCCGATGATGCTGCACGCTACGTGCACGAGCGCATCCCGCGCACCGCCGAGCACGAGTACGGCAGCGTGATCCTGCAGCGGCTGTCCGATGATCTGTTTGTCGCCTCGCAACCTGTTGTTGGCCGCGCCAGCGCGTTTGACTGGACCCAACTGCTGGATCGCTCCGGACCCACCGCAGACTTCATTGAGCCGACCGGCTACCGGATCGTGGCCAGCCTGCATTCCCACCCGGACATCGTTCAGTCCACCAGTCAATTGAACCCGTCGTGGTCGATGCCGCAGGTCAAGGCGTTTCTCAGCTTCTATTCCGAGCCGGATATTATTTTCAACTTCACCGAGCGCGCGCGATTCAGGCTGGCCTATTTGTCTGGCCCGGACGGCGCCTTGCTCAAGTATCAGGTGCACGACGTCAAGGCTGCCGAAGGCCATGTGAATTGGTTGAAGACGCAGGGTCCCTGGACCTCACCTGACGCGCCCGATGGGACCCTGGAAGGCGCGTTCAAAAAGCTCGCCAGTGTGGGCAAATTGACGTTCCTGGTATCCAGCCCGTCATGGGGCGGCTCCGTCGGCGAGGTGCCGCAGGATTGGCAACCGCTCAGACCGTTCGCCAGCGAACCGCTGACCTTGCCCTGCGGGCCGGTGTTTCCCTCGCAGGACCTGGCGCTGAACTACGCTCAACAGCGCATTCAGCGCCAGCCCGCGTTGCAACAACAGGTGGTGATCCTGCAGCAGACGCTCTCGGAGCGTTACATCGCCAGCGAACCCGTCGCGGTCGAGCCGCTGTTCGATCCACTGCCGCCGCTCCCTGCCGGCTGCTACGTACGCGGCTTCTACGTGCAGGCGCGACCGTTGCCGGCCAATTACCCTGAACTGGAAGACTGGCTGTACAAAAACTTCATCAGCCCGATGCAGCTGGCCCGGCACATCGCCCACTACCGACATTTTGCCCGCAGCGTGCAATCAAACCTCGGTGCTTCGCTGTTCATCCGGCTACGTGATGAGGCGATCCTGTACTACCGCTTCTCTGGTTCGGCCGCCGAGTCGAAGCTGTTCGACACGGGCAGCGACGGCACAGTCAATGACAACGGGCACCAGGCCAAACTCAAGGCCGGCACCTTGTTGACTCGAGCGTTCGTGCGCCAGGTGGCGCAGGCAGGTGAATTGTCGGTGCAGAAGACCAGTGCGCTGTGGGACCGCCTCGGTGTGGTCGAGGAGACGTGGGAACCCTACGCCGATTTTCCGTTGCCGGGGCTCAGTCGCCGTTTTCTGACGGCCGACGATGCGGTTCGCTACGCTCACGCCAGTATCGGCGGGCGTCGGGACAAGATGTCCGGCGGGCTCGTTTTGCAACGCAGTGACGGTCGCTTTGTGGTCACAGAACCTGTTGAGACGCCTGTGCGGGGATTGCTGCATGACGGCTGGTACCCAAAGGGCCGGTTGGGGAAAATGATTATTCTGCATGCAGGCCATCGCTTGAAAGGGCGCTACGGCGCCTGTCCAGGACTGTCGATGATGGAGACGGCCAATAGCGCCCGGCTCAAGTGGACGCACCAGGAAGCCGAACTGTATGGGCAAATGTTCACCGATCAGGAGGTCGAGGCGATTGTTCAGTCCGGGTTGCCGGGGTATTTGTCAGGGACACATGACAGCTTGATCAGCTTCCAGCCAGGTCCCGCCCCAGGCAATTGGCGGCAGCAGTGGCAAGCCGATGCAGCCGGCGGGATGAGCCCCATCGCCAGGCAACTCGAAGACGGCAAGATCAAGCCAGCCGACGTGGTCCGCTCCCTTGCCGAGGGGGGCACCTTGCGGGTCATGACCGGCACGGCGCTGTGGGGGCCGGCCGAGAAAGTGGCAGTGGACTGGGGGCCTTTTGTTCGCGTGCTGGAGTTTCAGCGCCCGGTCGAGCTGAGTTACGGTGGGCTATTCGAAACGGCGGATGCGGCCGCGCTGGATGTCTACCATCGTCGGCCTGAGCGGGAGCAGCAGCGCTATGCCGATCAGTACTTCGCCTTTATTTTCAAGCACGAAGAAAAACAGGAGTACCTCGCCAGCGAGCTCGTGGCGACCACGCGCAAGACACCGCTGCTGTCCCTCGCGGACGTATCCGCAAACCCGGTGCCTGAAGGTTTTGGTTGCTGTGGTGTGTACTACTCCCAGCAATGGTCGAATGAAGGCAAGACGAAATGGCTGGAACGTTTTTTTATCGCGCCGCAGGATTTGAGTATTGCGATTACCCAGTTACGTAACGCCCAGTCGCCGTCGACCAGGGAGCCTTCGTTGTATATCGCACCGCCCGAAGGTGTATTGCTACGCTATCGCTCACCCTCTACCAGCGCCTTGTTTGAAGCGCAAAGCGAAGGCGATACGTTTGAGACGGTCCAGGCCAAGCTGGATAGCGGTACCCTCTCTGCACCGGAGTTTGTCCACAAGGTGGCCAATTCGGGTGACCTGCAGGTCATCCGCTACAGTCATTGCTGGGACCGCCTGGGCAAGGTAACGGGGCAGTGGCAGCCCTACGCGCATATTCAGCGTCGCCGCTTGAGCCCCGCTTTCCTGTCGATGGACGATGCTGCGCGGTATGTGCGTCGGCGTGTGCCGGTGACAGCGCGCGTTTGCTACGGCGGTGCGATCCTGCGACGCGACGATGGCTGGTTCCTGGCCACCGAGCCGGTTGTGGTGCTCAATGAAGTGTTCGATATCAAGCAGATTTTTCCTGACAGGTTGGCCGACCTGGGGCTTCATCCTGTTCTCACCTCGGTGGTTGCGCTGTATCACTCAAAACCTGCGAGGCACATGCCGTTCCTGCTGACAGCCGAGCAGGCAGTGATCTACAGCGCCATGTTTTCCACGCGGGTCCTGGCCCAGGCCATGGCCGCCGTAGACGATCACATGCATCACTATTCATTGGGGGCGGACGGATCATTGATCAGCCTGCTGATAACACCTCGCTCCAGGCTGATCAGCCGTCAAAATGTGGTATTGCACCCGCAAGGCCGCCACGATTGGCTGCATGGAGAGCTTGAGCGCAAGCTTCGCTCCGGCGAGTTGACGCCTTTGGAGTATGTGAAACTAGTCGCCGGGACCTACCCATTGCAGGTGGTGGTGGGCAGCCGGATGTGGGGTGAGCCGGGCCAGGTATCGAACTGGTGGCTCCCGTTCGCTTCGGCCGCCAGTACCGATCGGGGCTACCCCATGGCTCAAACTGATCCGTCCTGTAGCGCGATCTGCGCCCAACCGGACGACGCCGCACTGTGTGTACACCAACAAGTGACGACGCGTGCCGAACTGAGTTTCGGTTACCTGCTCAAGTCCATGAAAAACGGCAACTTCACCGCGACGTTGCCAGTGGCCGACAGGGGCGCCAGGTTTGCTCATCGCCGGGTGTTCAGCGACGTCGGTTACCCCTACCGCTATGAAATGGCCGGGCTGTATTTTTGCGTGCCGCAGCACGCTGACTTTCATCCGGCGAGGTCGTCGGTGGCGGGGGCCAGCCGGTACCTGGGGCTGTTCTCGCCTGCTGATTTGAAAAGTGCGCTTGCGCTTCTGCATGCCACCGCGTCGCGCGCGGCCCTGCCGCTCTATATCTCCTGTGCGGACGGTGCGTTGCTCAAGTTCGTGATACAGGACAGGCAGTTTATCAAGCCCAATGACCTGCTCTTTTTAAGGCTGGGGTTGTTGAGTCCGCGTGATTATATTCGCCGCATGGCGTCGGCCGGGGAGCTGCGGGTGCTCCGCTCCAGCGCAAATTGGCCAGGGCTGGGCGTGGTCGGCGACGATTGGCAACTGGGCCATACACGAGCCGTTGCAGACCCGCGCGACAGCCGTTTGGTGCTGGGACCGATTCATTCCCATGCCGAAGATGCCGCGCACTATATCCATGGACGGGCGGGGACATTCAGCGGCGAACAGTATCTGGGTGCTCAACTGGCGAGCCAGGACGGTCTTTGCTACCTGCCAGTGCTTGCGCAGCCCGACGACGGTTTTCCCTCGGCAGTGGCCGAGCGATTGTTTCCTCAGGCGCGCTTTGCGGGCGGACCGAGCCCCTCCCTTGCGTTCCCGCTGCCGCAGTTGCCTCAGGGTTACCAGTTGAATGCTGCTCACCTGGTGTTTCATGCGGGGCTCGACCAGCCTGAAGCGGTCGGTGAAAGTGAGTACAGACAGTACTTCGTCTCCTGGCGTGAGCTGGGGTTCTACCTTCATGAGTTGAAACGCAAGGGGCTGCCTGTAAACCGAGTCTATCTATCGGTGCGCGATGGTGCGTTGTTGAGCTACATGCCGCGGTTCAGCAATGAAGAGGCCACGCTATTCGACACTGCCGCCAAGTGGTCGAAAGACGAGGGCTACTCAGCCGATGCACCAGCCCCTTCCAGGGTTGTCATTGAGCTGGCAGGCATTGGCGAGTTGCAAGTGATTCACCCGGGACGCTTCTGGAGGCTGCAGGGCAAGGTGGAGGCGGATTTCAAGGATGTGAATGGCAGTTTCGTCCCGGACAAGGACGAACTGTGAGCCGTTAGCGCTTGCGCATCAACCCGATGAAAAACAACCCGCCAATCGCCGCCGTGGCCACGCCAATAGGCAGGTCTTCGGGGGCGATCAGGGTGCGAGCGGCCACGTCGACCCACACCAGGAACAAGCTGCCCAGCAGCGCGCACACCGGCAGCAGACGACGATGCTCGGCGCCGACCAGACGCCGCGCGATATGCGGCACCATCAGCCCGACGAAGCCGATGGAGCCGCTGATGGCCACCAGCACGCCAGTCATCAGCGAGGCCACCAGAAACACCTTCAGGCGCACCGTGCGCGCGTTGAGGCCCAGGGTCACGGCGGTCTGTTCGCCGGCCATCAGTGCGTTGAGCGGTCGGGCCATACCCAGCAGAATCAGCAAGCCCAGCAGTACCGTGACGGCGGGGATCGCCAGTAATTCCCAGCGCGCCAAACCGAGGCCGCCGAGCATCCAGAACATCACCGCCGACGCCGCGCGATGGTCGCCTATGAACAGCAGCAGGTTGGCGGCGGCCATCATCACGAACGACACCGCCACGCCGCACAGCAACAGGCGATCACTCTCCAGCCGGCCATTGCGACTGGCTACCGCCAGCACCACCAGCATGCTCGCCAGCGCGCCGATGAATGCGGCGATGGGCAGGGTCAGCAAACCGATGATTTCACCCACATGCAGCACCACGATCACCGCGCCGAGGGTGGCGCCGGATGTGACGCCGAGCAGATGCGGGTCGGCCAGCGGGTTGCGCGTGACCGCCTGCAACACCGCGCCGATCAGCGCCAGGCCGGCACCGACCAGCGCCCCCAGCAGCATGCGCGGCACGCGGATCAGCCAGACAATATGCGCCTGCCCGGCCGGCCAGTTCACCTCGCCGAATCCAAAGGCCTTGTGCAGCAGGATGCGCCACACCACGTCCACCGGCACCCGCGCCGGGCCAAAACCCAGGGAGATCACGCAGGACACCAGCAACAGCGCACCGAGGGCGGCGAGCAACAGGGCGTAGCGACGACTGATCATTCGCCGTGGAACCCCTTGGCCAGGGTTTCCACCGCCTGCACGTTGTCGATGCCCGGCGTGGCCTGCACATAAGGGATCACGATAAAGCGCTGGTTTTTGATCGCGTCCACCCCTTGCAGCGCGGGGTTGTTGAGCAGGAATTGTTCCTTTTGGTCGGCAGTGATTTCGCTGTAGTCGACGATCACGATCACCTGCGGGTTGCGCTCCACCACGGTTTCCCAGTTAACCCGGGTCCAGCTGGCGTCAATGTCGTCGAGGATATTGCGCCCGCCAGCGGCAGCGATCAGCGCCTGCGGCATGCCCAGGCGCCCGGAGGTCATGGCGCGGTCTTCGCCACTGTCGTAGAGGAACACGCGGGGCTTGTCGGCCGGCAGGTCTTTTTGCACCTCGGCGACTTGCGCCTGCATCTGCGCGATCAGCGCGTTGGCGCGGTCCTGCACGTCGAAGATCTTGCCCAGGTTGCGCAGGTCGTTGTAAGTGTCGTCCAGGCTCGCGGCCTTGCGCTTCATCACGAACGCGCAGGACTCGGTCAGCTCATACACGTTGATGCCCAGGGGTTGCAGGGTGGCGGGCGTGAGGTCGCCGCCCACGCGCATGCCGTAGTCCCAGCCGGCGAAGAAGAAATCCACGTTGGCGTTGAGCAGGGTTTCCACCGATGGGTACTTGCTCGCCAGTTCCGGCAGGCCGTCGAGGATCGCGGCCATTTCAGGGGTGACCGACTTCCAGCCAGTGACGCCGCTGTAGCCGGCCATGCGCGACTTGAGGCCCAGGGCGAGCATCATCTGGGTCATGTTGATGTCATGGCTGACCGCGTGTTGCGGCGCTTCCTGGAAGGTCACGTTGCGGTTGCAGCTCTTGATGGTCACCGGGTAATGGGTGGCCTCGGCGAACGCCTGGGCGGTGCCGAACAGCAGGGCGAGAGACAGCAGTGAGCGCAGCATCATGGTTGAGTTATCCAGGTGATTCGGGGGTAGCCGGACAAGGGGTGAGTGTCGATCAGTGCCTGCACGCCAAACACGTCGTGCAGCAGTTCGGCAGTGAGGACTTCATGGGGCGTGCCGCTGGCGATGATGCGGCCGTGGTCGATCACATACAGGCGATCACAGAACGCGGCGGCCAGGTTGAGGTCGTGGATGCTGGCCAGTGTGCCGATGTGCAGGCGCTTGACCAGGCGCAGCAGCTCCAGTTGGTAACGCGGGTCGAGGTGGTTGGTCGGCTCGTCGAGGATCAGCAGGTGCGGCTCCTGGGCCAGGGCGCGGGCGAGGATCACACGCTGCTTTTCGCCGCCTGAGAGGGTGGCGAAAGCGTGGTCTTCGAAGCCTTGCATGCCAACTGATTCGAGCATGTTGCACACCAACTGCCGGTCGTGCACGGTGTCGCCATCGAACAGGCCCTTGTGGGGCGTACGGCCCATGGCGACCACTTCATCCACGCGCAGGCCGAAGGCATCGGGGAACTCCTGCAGCACCACGGCGATGCGTTGCGCGCACCATTTGGCGCTTTGCTTCCACACGTTCTGATGTTGCAGCAGTACGTCGCCCTGGTCCGGTTTGCAGAAGCGGTAAGCGCAGCGCAGCAGGCTGGTCTTGCCGCTGCCATTGGGGCCTATCAGCCCCACGAATTCACCGGCGGCGACGTGCAGGCTGGCGTCACACAGGTGGAACTGGTGATGACAGCTGCCGTGGTCCCGTGGGGTCCAGGTGAGGTGGGTGAGGCTCAGTGCGGTCATCAATTTTCTCAGGTGCAGTGCAGGGGCTAAAGGTGGGAGGGGGCTGTGTGTAATGCCGGTCAGAAGGTGTAGTCCGCCGTGACGAACAGCGAGCGCGGCTCGCCTAGGATCCACTGTTGGCCGTCGTTGTACTGGCTGACGGCGTAGGTGCGGTCAAACAGGTTGTTCAGTTGCAGGCCCAGGGTGGTGTTGCGCAGGGCCTTCCATGACACGCTGGCGTCCACCACGGTGTAGCTCGGCAGCTCGTTCTGATTGGCCATGTCGGCATAGCGCGCGTCGACATACCGCACGCCGGCACCGGCGCGGATGCTATCGCTCACGGCCTTGCTCAGCCACAGGTTGGCGGTACGGCGCGGCACGTCCACTGGGCGGTTGCCGTCGCGCGATACCTGCACACCGCCGACGTCCTGCTGGAAGTCGTCGTACTGCGCACGCACGAGGGCGGCGTTGGCTTGCAGCTGCCAGGCATTGGGCAGTTGCAGGTCGAGGCTGGCTTCCAGGCCACTGGAGGATTGCTGGCCGACTTGCTGCTTGAGGTTCGGGTTGCCCGGAACGTCGGTCAGCAGCTTCTTTTTCACAATGTGGTAGGCCGCCAGGGTCCAGTCGCCGCGTCCGCTCCAGAACGCCTGCTTGATGCCGATTTCGCTTTGTCTGGCCGTGGACAGGTCGAACTGCTGCTGGCCCGGGCTCAGCGAGATCAGGCCGCCGACGCCGTCGGTGCTGGTGGCGTACTGGCCATAGAGCGAGGTGTCCGGCGTGATCGCATACACCAGCCCGGCCTTCCAGTTGTTGCCGGTCAGCGTTCTGCTTGTTTGGCTGCCATCGCGCAAATCATCGCGATCGACATGGGCGTAGTCGCGGCGAATGCCGGTAACCAGTGCGAGCTGGTCGGTGAGCTGCAGGCGGTTTTCGGCAAAACCTGCGACGGTTTTGGTGGTGGTGGCGAACAGCGGTTCGAACGGATCGGCGCTGGCAAACGGCCCCGGTTGCGGGTGGTTCACGTCGATGGGCTGGCCGTTGGCAAAGGTGTCGTCAAACGGCGAGTTGCTGGCCAGGCGAAAGCGGATGCGGTTGTACTCAATGCCGGTCACGGTCTGGCTGTCGAGACCGAACAGCGTGTGCTTGAAGGTGACGGTCTGGCGATCACCCACCTGTTGCTGATTGTGCTTGATGCCGAAGTTGCCGCTGCGGGTGAGTTGGCCGTTGGTGAAGTTGTAGTTCTCGGCGTTCTGCCAGCGGCGCTGGTTTTTCAGGTAGAACAACTCGTTGGTGGCGCTGACGCTGTCGTTGATCTGCCACTCGCTGGTCAGGCGCGTCCACTGGTCGTTGTAGTGTTGGGTGTCGTTGCTGACGTTGTAGTTCTTGTCGCGCAGGCCCTTGTGCAACTGGCCGTTGATCAAGGGGGTGCCGAAGTAGTTTTGCGGTTGCTGGTCGCCGTAGTCGCTGGCGAGGGTGAAGCTCAGGGTGTCCGCCGCTTGCCAGCGCAGGGCGCCGCTGACGAAGTCGCTGGCCGAATCGCCACGGTCGATGAAACCGTTGCTGCGCAGGCGATTGAGGTTCAGGCGGTAGCTCAAGGTGTCGCTCAGCGAGCCGCCGCTGTCGAGGGCTTGCTGCTGGCGGTCGTAGGAGCCGTAGCCGAGGCGCACGTGGTTTTCGATTTCGCCTTCGAACGGTTTTTTCGGCACCGTGTTGATCACCGCGCCGGTGGCGCCTTCGCCGTACAGCACCGAAGCCGGGCCGCGCAGCACGTCGACGCGCTCCACCGACCAGGTGTCCACCGGGAAGGTCGAGGTGCCCATGCCCATGTACATGCGGTTGCCGTCGTACAGCTGCATCACCGAACCCTGGCCGGTAAAACCGCGCGCCGACAACGAGGTGCCGCCGTCGCCCGGCGAGCCGGTGCGGCTGATGCCGGTGGCACGGGAGATGGCGTCCTGCACACTGGCATCGCCACGCTGGCGAATCTGCGTGCCGGTCTGGCTTTCGACGCTGCCCGGGGTTTGCAGGGCGCTGAGGTTAAGGCGCGAGCCAGCGGTGGTCGGGGTGTTCAGGTCGACCCGTTCGTCATCCACGGCGGGCGCGGTGACGGGGCTGGCGGGCAGGGTCAGGGCCTGGGCGCTGTTGTGCAAGGCGAGCAGGCACAGGCCGGACGCTAGGTACTTGTTCATCGGTCGATCAGTCTTCCTGGGGTGTGCTCGCCGCAGGGCGCGGCGAGCAACGATAACGCACAAAGTGTTATAAGTTAACACTTATCGGCTGCGTGACTAACGTCCGCGCAGCCTACACAAGCCTTGTGGCGTGGGCATCTCGCCGGTTTCATGCAGAACCTGAGGCGGATTCACCTTGAGCAAAAAGACGCGACAGCACCAGGCGATCGACTGCCCACACGGCGATCAACGAAGCGCCCACCAACGGGAAAATGATCGCCAGGCCGAGCATGATCAGCATCGCGGTTTTCCATTTCGGCAGGTCATGGCGCAGCGGCGGAACGCCCAGCCCGCCCACGGGCCTGCGCTTCCACCAGATCACCACGCCACTGACCGCGCTGAGCAGAATCATCAGGCAGATCAGCAGTACGATCAGCTGGTTGACCCAGCCGAACATCTTGCCCTCGTGCAGCATCACACCGGTCTCGGTGGCGCGTGCCGCCAGGTTGTAATGCTGCCAGCGCACGTCGGCGAGGACCTTGCCGGTGTACTGGTCCACGTGCAGGGTGGCGTCATTGCGCGGGTCGTCGGCGAACACCGAGACCGTGAACACGCCCGTGGCGGTGGTGGGGAAGGTGATGCTGTAGCCGGGTTCGACCTTGCGCGCAGTGGCCAGGTCGACCACCTGTTGCAGGCGCACGCCGGGCGCGGCGGGGCCTGCATGCATGGCGCCGTGGTTCATGTGTTCGGCATGGTCGCCGGACATCGGCATCGGCGTGTTTTCCATCGCCCACGGCACCGTCTGCTGGCTGGCGCTGTTGAGGATGCGCGCCTGCTGGTCGGACTGCGGCACGTTGTTCCACATCGCCGCCGGGAAGGTGTTCCACAGGGCGGCGTATTGCTTGCCCCAGAAGCCGGTCCAGGTCATGCCGCTGAGCAGCATCACCAGCAGGAAGGCCGCGCCCCAGAAGCCGGCGACGGCGTGCAAGTCGCGCCACAGCAGGCGGCCCCTGGCGTTCAGGCGCGGCCACAAGACCCCAGCCGATGACTTGCCACGCGGCCACCACAGGTACAGGCCGGACACCACCAGCATGACCCCCCAGCCGGCGGCGAGCTCCACCAGGCGGTCGCCGGTGGTGCCGATCATCAATTCACCGTGCAGCGCACGGGCGATGGCTTGGAGGTTGTATTTGGCGTCCTGCTCGCCGAGCACGTTGCCGCGATAGGGGTCGACGAACACGGTTATTTCGCGGCCGCTGTTGTGCATGACGAATTGCGCGCTGCGGGTGGCGTCGGTCGGTGGCAGGTACTTGCTGATCGTCGCCTGCGGGTAGGCGGCCCTGGCGCGTTGCAACTGTTCATCGGCGCTGAGGGCGTGTTCGGCGCTTTTTACGTTGAGCAGGTCGGCGTACATCAGCGGGTCGAGCTGGGGTTTGAACAGGTAGATGATGCCGGTGAGGGCCAGCAGCACCATGAACGGGGCCACGAAGAGGCCGGCGTAGAAGTGCCAGCGCCAGGCGAGGTTGTAGAAGGATACTTTTTGGGGGGTCATCAGGGGCTCCGCAAGCCATGAATATTGGATGCCGATTGGGCCGTCATCGGGAGCAAGCCCCCTCCCACACATTTACAGGTGCGAAGGGGGCTAGCTCCCGATGCTTTTTACAAGCACAGGGTGTGAAGGGCCTACGCGGCAGCGGGCGGAGCGCGGCTACGGGCGCCGGGGAAGGTACTTTGCCGGGCATGGCCCAGGCGCGGAGCGGGGGTAAGGGCGGCTATCGGCGGCGGAATGTCGAGGGCGACCCAGGACACGCCGCCGGGCAGGGCAGGGCAACTGAACAGCAGGTCGCAGTAGCCGCATTTTGCCCAGAGTGCGTGATGATCGTCGGGGGCTTGAGGGTGATGGGAGTTGCCGTGGTGTGCCGGCATGTCCATGGACATGCCGACGTGATGATTCATCGGCATCGCCTGGGAAATCAGCGGACCGATAAAGATCATCAGCATGGCGAACAGGCTGACCCAGCCGCCGCGTGTCAGGCGGTGGCGTGCAGACAACCCGGCGCGAGAGGCGCCCATCGATCAGCGACCTATTGGGCGTGGTTATGCGCGTGGGGCGGTGCCTTTTGTACCGACACCTGCACCTCGACCCTGCCGGCCTTTTCGAAGGTCAGGGTCAGCGGGAAGTGCTTACCATCGGCCAACAAACTGCGGTCCTTGAGGCCCAGCAGCATCACGTGATATGCCATGGGCGCGAAGGTCAGCTCGCCGTGGGCCGGCACCGCGACGCTGGTCACTTGCTGCATCTTCATCAGGTCACCCTGCATCACATGCTCATGCAACTCGGCCTTGTCGGCCACGGGGGTTTCGACACCGAGCAGGCGGTCCGGGGTTTTGCCGTCGTTATGGATCACGAAATACGCTGCGACGGTGGGCGCATTCGGTGGCAGCTCCTGGGACCAGGGGTCGCTGACCAGCAGCTCGCCGGCCTTGTAGTCATCGGCATTGGCGGCGCTGAACACGGGCATCAGCAATGCGGCCAGCAGCAGGGAAGATTTGAGCATGACAGTTCTCCAGAACGGTTTTGAACGCAGTTCACGAGCGAAGCAAATCAGACCGTGGGAGAGGCGCGCGGGTTGAGGCTCGGCCATTGACGGCGCGGGTTTGGGGCGTGTGGCGACGGCGGTGAAAGGCCCTGGGAGGCTTCAAAACGAGCGACGTACAACTGCGGCACATGCCCCGGCAGCGCCACCCATGGCGTCGAGCCCGAGCAGCACCAGCAATGCTGCATCGTGGAGTGATCGTCCTGCTGCGGCGCCGGGATCTCCAACTGGCCCAGGGCGACGGTCTTGAGGCTTGCGCCAGTGGACGAACAGAACCCGCCCCAGAACAGCTGCTTGACCGGATCGTGCGCTGGCTGCATCGCATTGGCTAGCGGCATGGCAAACGCATTGAACAGCACTGCAAGACAGGCGATCCAGGCAAGTGCAAAGCGTTGACGGGCCATGGCGGACAAATCCGTGAGGGTAAGCGATCAGGCGGGTATTTAGCCTGAACGGGGTGGATAAGTAAAAAGGGCTGGTGTGGTGGGGTGGCGCAGTGCAATCAGATGGCAGTGGCGTGAAGCTTGAGCCCCAGCGCCTTCATGACTTTCATGATAGTCGCGAACTCGGGATTGCCAGTGCTGGAGAGGGCTTTTTATAAACTTTCGCGGCCCAGGCCTGTATCGCGGGCTATCTGGGTCATGCCTTGGGCGCGGGCGATGTTGTTAAGGGCTGAGCGAATAAGCAATCCATCACCGGAATCCTCTTCGAAAGAGGCTTCAAGGTACTCGGCCATATCCTCGGGGGTGTTGAGGTGCTCGGCTATATCGAAATCTTTGAACCTGGTCATGCGTCACTCCGGTTTTTCAAATTCAGCTGCGATGTGTCTCGCGCGTTGTATATCGCGTTTTTGCGTTGATTTATCGCCACCCATCAACAGCAGGTAACTTCATCTATGCGCTTGAAGTACACCCGATATCCAGGGCCGTAGTGGATGCGCATTTCTCAGTGAGAGTGGATTGCCTGCAGCACCGCATCCACCGCTGTGAATTCTCGATCCACTCCTGCCAACACTGGCCGCTTCAACACCAGCACCGGCACCCCCAACTCCCGTGCCACTTCCAGCTTCGGCTCGGTGGCCGTGCTGCCACTGTTTTTGCTGATCAGCACATCAATTCGCTGGCGCGCAAACAACTGACGCTCATCCTCCAGCAGAAACGGCCCGCGCGCGCCGATCACTTCGCAGCGCTCATTGCCCGGGTACACCGCCAGCGCGCGCAGGGTCCAGAACTGGTGGTCGGGGATTTCGTCGAAGTGCTGCAACGGCTCGCGCCCCAGGGTGAACAACGGTCGTTTGAACGGTTTCAACGCTTCAACCAACTGCGTCCAGTCACTGACTTCGCGCCAGTCGTCCCCGGGCTGCGGCTGCCAGGCCGGACGCCGCAGTGCCCAGCACGGCACCCCGCAGGCGCGCGCCGCCTGGGCTGCGTTGTGGCTGATCTGCGCCGCATACGGGTGGGTCGCGTCGAGAATCAGGCTGACGCCTTCGGCGCGCACAAACTGCGCCAGGCCGTCCGCACCGCCATAACCGCCCACGCGCACCTGGCAGGTCAGGTCGGTGGGCACGCGCCCAACACCCGCCAGGCTGTAGATATGCTGCGGCCCCAGCGTCCGCGCGATGGCCAGCGCCTCGGTCACGCCGCCCAGCAGCAAAATCCTGTTCATGACGGCTTGACCATGTCCAGCAGGGTGATCGGCAGCGCCTGGCGCCACGTATCGAATTCCCCCAACGGCTGCGCCTGGGCCACGTGGATGCGCGTGAGTTCGCCGCCATACCGGGCGCGCCAGTTCATCAGGGTCATTTCGCTTTGCAGAGTTACTGCGTTGGCGACCAGCCGCCCGCCTGGGCGCAATTGCTGCCAGCAGGTTTCCAGCACGCCCTCGCGGGTGACGCCGCCGCCGATGAAGATCGCGTCCGGCGCCGCAAGCCCCGCCAGAACCTCGGGTGCCTTGCCGCGAATCAGTTGCAGGCCCGGCACGCCAAGGGCATCACGGTTGTGTTCGATCAGGCCCTGGCGACCAGTATCTGCTTCAATCGCCAACGCGCGGCAGCTCGGGTGCGTGCGCATCCATTCGATGCCGATGGAGCCACTGCCCGCGCCCACGTCCCACAGCAGTTCGCCGGGCAGCGGCGCGAGGCGCGCGAGGGTCATGGCGCGCACGTCACGCTTGGTCAGTTGACCGTCGTGCCGGAACGCCGAATCCGGCAGGCCGGCAAGGCGTGACAGCCCCGGCGTGTCGCTGCAGGCCTGGCAGTCGATGGCGACCAAGTTCAAATCGGCGACCCGGTCCAGCGTCCACGACTGCGCGAGCCCATCGATGCGCTGCTCATCCGCGCCGCCCAGGTGTTCAAACACGCTCAGTCGGCTCGATCCAAATCCGGCCTGTGCCAGCAACGCGGCGATCAACCCAGGGCTGCTGCCGTCGTTGCTTAACACCAGCAAACGCACGCCGCTGGCCAGATGCGCGTTGAGCGCCGCCAGCGGCCGGGCGACCACGGATAACGTCACCACGTCCTGCAACGGCCAACCCAGCCGCGCCGCCGCCAGCGAGACGGACGACGGCGCCGGCAACACCAGCAGTTCGTCAGCCGGCACCTGCCGCGCCAGGCTGGCGCCCACGCCGTAGAACATCGGGTCGCCGCTGGCCAGCACGCACACCGGCTCACCGCGCCGTGCCAGCACCGGCGCCAAAGAAAACGGGCTCGGCCACACGTGCCGCTCGCCGCGAATACACACCGGCAGCAGGTCCAACTGGCGCTGACCACCTATAATCCGCGTAGCGCGCAACAGGGCGTGCCGGGCGTTTTTGCCCAGCCCCTTGAAGCCGTCTTCACCGATGCCTACAACCGTCAGCCAGGGCGACATATCCATTCCTTGAGCGACATCCGACGGGCAGGCTTTTCATGCCGCCGGACAAAGCAGGCATAATACCGCGCCTTTACCCGTCAATCGGTAGCCCCGTGAACCCATCGCCCGCCCTGAACACCTTGCGCCCCTCGGCTTGTCCGGGGTTGCTGCGTATCGTCCAGGCGCTGGATGGCGGCATCTGCCGGATCAAACTGGCCGGCGGTTCGATCACCGCCACCCAGGCCCACGCGGTGGCGGACGCGGCCCGGGCCTACGCGGGCGGCGTGATCGAGGCGACCAACCGCGCCAACCTGCAGATTCGCGGGATCGGCGCCGAGCAGGACGCCTTGATCGCGGCCCTGCTGGCTGCAGGCCTTGGGCCGAATAATGCGGCGGGTGACGACGTGCGTAACCTGATGCTCAGCCCCAGTGCCGGCATCGACCCGCAGATGCTGTTCGACACCCGCCCGCTGGCCGCGCAGATCCTCGCCACGCTGGAAAACCATCCGCGCTTTCATGAGCTGTCGGCCAAGTTCGCCGTGCAACTGGACGGCGGCGAGGCCCTGGCGATGCTCGAGCACCCGCACGACGTGTGGTTGTCGGCGTTTGAACGCGGCGGCGATACCTTGCTGGCGTTCGGCCTGGCCGGGTGCCCGGGGCTGGATGCGCCACTGGCGGCCGTGCGTCTTGAGCAGGGGCATGCCCTGGTGGTCGCCGTGCTGGAAGCGTTTCTGGCGCTGGCGACGCCGCAGCAAACACGCATGCGTCATCTGGCTGTGGATAACCTGGTGAGCCGCCTGAGCCTGCCGCTGTTGCCGGCAGATGGCTTCAAACGCGCGGCCAGTAGCGCCTTGCTGCACCTGGGCAGTCATCCACAACGGCAGAAAAACCGCTGCTATGTCGCCGCCGTGGCGCCGTTGGGTCGTCTGGATTCGACGATGCTCAACGGCGCCGCACAACTGGCCAGCGAGCACGGCGACGGCACCTTGCGCTTCACCCCCTGGCAAGGCGTGCTGCTGCCCAACCTCACGCAACCTCAAGCGGTGACTGCAGGTTTGGCGCAACTGGGCTTTCTCTGCTCGGCCGACGCCCCCCTGGCCCAGGTGATCGCCTGCACCGGTTCCAGCGGCTGCGCCAAGGGCCTGGCCGACACCAAGGCCGACGCCCTCGGCCTGCCGCCCGGCCATGACGTGCACCTGTCCGGCTGCTCGCGCTCCTGCGCCGCTGCGCACATCGCGCCAGTCACCTTGCTGGCGGTGAGCCGCGGCCACTACGACCTCTATTTTCGCGATGCAGCCCAGCCGGGTTTCGGCCGGCTGCACGCGCGCAACCTTTCCATTGAAGCGGCGGGCGCCGTGCTGCGCGCTCGTCCACGGAGCAACACCGATGATTGATTACATCCGCGACGGTCAGGAGATCTATCGCAACTCCTTCGCCATCATTCGCGCGGAAGCCAACCTGGAGCGCATCCCGGCCGACCTGGAAAAACTCGCGGTGCGGGTGATTCATGCGTGCGGCATGGTCGGCGCCATCGACGGCCTGCAGTTCTCCGAAGGTGCGGGCAAGGCCGGGCGCGATGCGCTGGCGGCCGGCGCGCCGATCCTGTGTGACGCGCGGATGGTCTCCGAAGGCGTGACCCGCACGCGCCTGCCGGCCAACAATCAGGTGATCTGCACCCTGCGTGACGACAGCGTGCCGCAGTTGGCGCGCGACTTGGGCAACACCCGCTCTGCCGCCGCGCTGGAGCTGTGGCGCCCGCACCTGGAAGGCAGTGTGGTGGTGATCGGCAACGCACCGACCGCGCTGTTTTACCTGCTGGAGATGCTCGATGCCGGCGCGCCGAAACCGGCGCTGATCCTCGGCTTCCCTGTCGGCTTCGTCGGCGCCGCCGAATCCAAGGCGATGCTTGCCGCCGACAGCCGTGGCGTGCCCTTCGTGATCATGCAGGGTCGCCTCGGTGGCAGCGCCATGGCTGCCGCCGCCGTCAATGCGCTTGCCACGGAGGTGGAGTGATGCCGGCACGCGGACGCTTGATCGGCCTGGGCGTCGGCCCCGGCGACCCGGAGCTGATCACCGTGAAGGCCCTGCGCCTGCTGCGCGAATCCCCGGTGGTGGCGTACTTCGTGGCCAGGGGCAAGAAAGGCAACGCGTTCAGCATCATCGAGGACCACCTGGTGCCCCAGCAGACCCTGATGCCGCTGGTGTACCCGGTGACCACCGAAGCGTTGCCGGCGCCGCTGTCCTACGAACAGGTGATCAGCGACTTCTACGACACCGCCAGCCTGCACGTGGCGGCGCATCTGGACGCCGGCCGCGATGTGGCGGTGATCTGCGAGGGTGATCCGTTCTTCTACGGCTCCTACATGTACCTGCACGACCGCCTTGCCGAGCGCTACGAAGCACAGGTCATCCCCGGCGTGTGCTCGATGCTCGGTGGCGCTTCGGTGCTCGGTGCGCCGTTGGTGTACCGCAACCAGAGCCTGTCGGTGCTGTCGGGCGTATTGCCCCATGAAGACCTCAAGCGCCGGCTGGCCGATGCCGACGCGGCGGTGATCATGAAGCTGGGCCGCAATTTCCCCAAGGTGCGCCAGGTGCTGGAAGAGCTCGGGCTCGCTGAGCGTGCGCTGTACGTGGAGCGCGCAACCATGGCCAATCAGAAAATCGTGCCGCTGGACCAGGTGGTGCCGATGTCGTCGCCGTATTTCTCGCTGATCATCGTGCCCGGTGAACGGTGGCAAGGGTGATCGATCCCGCGATTGTCATCCTTGGCCAGGGCAGCCTCGCCACCGCGCGCGCTATCCAGCAGGTGTACCCCGCTGCATTGATCCACGGCCTGGCCGGACGCGTCGACGGCGCGGACGTAAATTACAGCGAATTCGGCGCCACGCTGCGCCAGCTCTACCAGCAGGGCACGCCGCTGATTGCGCTGTGCGCCGCCGGCATTGTGATTCGCACCCTGGCGCCGCTGTTGTTGGAAAAGGGCGAAGAGCCCGCCGTGCTGGCGGTGGCCGAGGACGGCAGTGCGGTGGTGCCGCTGCTCGGTGGCCTGGGCGGTGTGAATGTCATGGCGCGCGAGATCGCGGCGGCGTTGAACGTGGCGGCGGCGATCACCACCAGTGGCGAGCTGCGTTTCGGCACCTGCCTGCTCAACCCGCCCCAGGGTTATGAACTGGGAGACCTGGCGCTGGGCAAGCGCTTTGTCAGCGATCTGCTGGCCGGTGAACGTGTGCGCATCGAAGGGGCGGCGCCATGGTTGAACGAGGCGAATCTGCCCCAGGATCAACAGGCTCATCTGGCGATTCACGTGGGCAGCGCCGCGCGCGCGCCTGCGGCCAATGAACTGCTGATCTACCCGAAAAATGTGAGCGTCACCTGCAAACCGGGCGCGCAGTTGGCCGAGCGGGTGCGCACCGCGCTGCAACAGGCCGGCATCGCGCTGCAATCGCTGGCCTGTCTGTTGGCCAGCGACACGCAGATGGCGGACGCGTCGTTGCACGAAGCCGCAACGCAGTTGGCGGTGCCGCTGCGGTTCGCCAGCGTCAGCGAGGACGCCGATATCGTGATCGATGTTGCCGAGCAGCCGTTGGAGCTGTCCCTGGTCGGTCGCGCGCGTGGTCGTCTCGCAGTGATCGGTCTTGGCCCCGGCGCCTCCGAGTTGATGGTGCCGGCGGTGAAGGCCGAGCTGGCGCGCTGCACCGATGTGCTGGGCTATGAAACCTATGTGCGCATGGCCGGGCCGTTCCGCGACGATCAGGTGCAGCACTGCACCGACAACCGCGAAGAAATGCAGCGCGCACGGCACGCCTTCGAACTGGCCGTGCAAGGCCGTTCGGTGGTGGTGGTGTCGTCCGGCGACCCGGGCGTATTTGCCATGGCCGCGGCCGTACTCGAGGCGCTGCACGAATCCAGTGACCCGGCGTGGCATCAGGTCGACCTGCAGATTTTGCCGGGGGTGTCCGCCTCGCTGGCGACCGCCGCCCAGGCCGGAGCGCCGCTGGGTCATGACTTCTGCGTGATGTCGCTGTCGGACAACCTCAAGCCCTGGTCGATCATCGAAAAACGCCTGGACCTCGCGTCCCAGGCCGACCTGGCGCTGGCGTTCTACAACCCGATCTCCCGCGCACGGCCGTGGCAACTGGGGCGAGCGCTGGACATCGTCGTACAGCACCGCACGCCCGAAACGCCGGTGGTGCTCGGCCGCGATATCGGGCGACCGGGCCAGACCCTGCGCGTCACCACCCTGGGGCAACTCACGCCCGAGCAGGTGGACATGCGCACCATGGTGCTGATCGGCTCGTCCACCACCTGCACATTTCCGCGTGCCGGTGGCGGTGAGTGGGTGTACACGCCGCGCTGGTACGGCGACAAACCCAACGCCTGATACCGTGGGAAAGCTCCGATTGATTCTCGGGTTATACCGGTGGGTGGTCGGGGCTTTTTCTTTTTTCATCGATGAAACAGGCGCGACCTGACGCTGCGCCCGGCAATTGCTGGGCGGCGTGTTGCGGTGCGCGCAGGCAAGGGATAAGTGTCGTCTGGCAAGCGCGCCCGTCACTGGACTAGGGTGGAGGCAGCCCCAATGTGGGGCACTTGTGGAGAGCTGAACATGGAGCGACATCATAGAAGGATCAACAGTACAAAAAGGCGCAAGTTGATTGCGGCCTACAAGCTTCCGGCGGCGTTCGGTGCGCAGGCTTTGTCGGCGCCCGACCCCGACGACGATTCGAACGCGGCGGTGGTCAATAACAGCGTGATCTCGTTTGCCGAGGGCCTGTCCGGCCTGAGCCGCGAATACATTCGCAAAAGTTACTTGCTGGCCAGCAGTTATGTCAGCGATGTGTTGAAGATTCATCGCGGCACCGAGGCGTGGTATGACGAGTTCATCAAGGTGATGATCAGCCTGGGCTGGCTGCCGATGCGCAGCAGCTTCGAGCGGGTCTCCAGCAGCGGCAAGGGCCTGACGGTGCAACTGGCGGTGCTGAACATGATTGCCGCGATGCTCGCCTCGACCGCACTGGCCGGGCCGGTGCTGGCGGCCTTGCCCAAGCTGGCGGCGGATGCGCTGGAGGCCATGAAGCAGCAACCCGCCTCGTTCGAGTTGTTCAAACGCAACAGTACGCTGCGTCAGGGCGGAGACTTTGGCGTGGCGTCGTGCACCGAAGCCAACGGCGAAGTGATGATGGTGCTGGTGACCTACAGCAGCCAGGGCGTGAGCAAACAGGTAGGGCTGCCGTTTCTGGAATGGGACAGTTCCTCGTTCGAGGCCTTCAGCGGGCAGACCTGCCTGGTGCTCAATACCTCGCTGGTCAACGAAAAGACCATCCAGCTGATGCGCGAGAGCGCGGGAGACAAGGTGCAGTCGGCTATCGCCAGATACCGCATCTGAGGCATTTATCAGGCCTGTGGGACCAACGGTGGGAGGGGCTTGCCCGAATGCCGTTCAGTTAAGCGCAGATTCCCTGTGGCGAGCAGGCTTGTCCTGCGTTGGGCTGCGCAGCAGCCCCAAAACCAGACGCTGAGCCGTATCAGGTACACCGCGTTTTGCTTGATTGGGGGCGCTTCGCACCCCAACGCGGGGCAAGCCCGCTCGCCACAG
Source organism: Pseudomonas sp. PvP025 (assembly GCF_017832155.1). NCBI lineage: Bacteria > Pseudomonadati > Pseudomonadota > Gammaproteobacteria > Pseudomonadales > Pseudomonadaceae > Pseudomonas > Pseudomonas sp. PvP025. The sequence continues at coordinate 4,683,739 of NZ_JAFIBJ010000001.1, forward strand.
GAATGAGGCTGCCTGAAACTTCAGGTTTTAAAATCAATAAGCTATTTTGTGTTTGATAAGCGCTGGCTTGCCTGCGAAGGCGGTAGTCCAGCAAACATTGATGTTGACTGACCCACCGCGTTCGCGGGCAAGTCGTACCGCCGTTCCCAATCTGCACTTAACTGAACGGCATCAGGGCAAGCCCGCTCGCCACAGCGGCTAGAGTTTGCAGCAAGACAACCCCGTTGAAGTCAGGAAGGCGTGTGTTCCGGGCGCTGTTGGCGCTGCGCCACCCAGAACTCCACCAGCTCACGCAACTGCGACAACTCCACCGGCTTGGCCATGTGCCCGTCCATTCCGGCCTGGCGTGCGCGTTCCTTGTGTTCCGAGAGGATATGCGCAGTCAGCGCCACCACCGGCGTGCGGATGCGCTGGTGGCTGACTTCCCACGCGCGCAGTTGCTGGGTGGCGGAGAAGCCATCGAGGATCGGCATTTCGCAGTCCATCAACACCAGATCGTAGCGCTGGGCCTTCATCGCTTGCAGGGCTTCTTCGCCGTTGCTGGCGGTGTCCGGGTTGAGGTTGAGCTTGCCAAGCATGCCGCGAATCACTTTGGTGGAGATGCTGTTGTCCTCGGCCACGAGGATGCGGAAGTCGGCTGGCACGGTAATCGCGGCCGGTGCGCTGAGTTGCGCGCGTGGCTGAGTGTTGCCTTTGTTGCGCTGGGTCAGTTCGTCGGCCAGGGTGGTCTTGAGTGTATAACCGGCCACCGGCTTGGCGAGGATGCGCTTGATCCCGCTGTTGCGCGCGATGATCTTGCTCGGCGCGTTGCTGATGCCGGTGAGCATGATCAGCAGGATGTCGTGGTTCAAGCTCGGGTCTTCCTTGATCTTCGCCGCGAGCTGCATGCCGGTCATGCCGGGCATGTTCTGGTCCAGCAGCACCACGTCGAAGTAATCGCGCAGGTGCGCCTTGGTGCGCAGCAGCGCCAGGGCCTCCTTGCCGGACGACACGGCGCTCACGTTCAGCCCCCAGGCGCTGCATTGCTGCACCAGCACCTTGCGGCAGGTGTCGTTGTCGTCCACCACCAGCACGCGCGCATCCTGCAGCGGGCCGTCGAGGTCGCAGGTCGGGTGTTGCAGGCGCTGCGGGTCCAGCGGCAGGGTCAGCCACAGGGTGCTGCCCTGGTGCGTGCCACTCTTGATGCCGAACTCGCCGTTCATCAACAGGATCAACTGGCGGGCAATCACCAGGCCCAGGTGGCCGCTCAGGCGCGTGGCCGACACGAAGTTCTTGCTGTGCAGTTCGCTGTGCAGCAAGGCGTCACGTTCGGCGGCATCCATCGGCAGGCCGCTGTCCTGCACGGCAATGCGCAGGCGTGGCTGGGTGTTGCGGTCTTCCAGTGCGATCACGATCAGCACTTCACCTTCGTCGGTTTTCTGCAGGGCGTTTTCCAACAGGCTCAGCATCGCCTGGCGCAGGCGCGTGGGGTCGCCGCTGATGACGCGGGGGACCTGAGGCTGGATAAAGCTGATCAGCTCGACGTTCTGCTGTTCGGCCTTGGCGCGGAAGATGCTCAGGCAGTCGTCGATCAGTGCGTTGAGGTCGAACTGCACGTCATCGAGCTCGATCTGCCCGGATTCGAGCTTGGAGATGTCAAGAATCTCGTTGATCAGCGTGAGCAGTTCGTTGCCGGCGCTGTGGATGGTCTGCACATAGTCGCGCTGCTTGACCGACAGCGGCGTGCCCAGCAGCAACTCGGTCATGCCCAGCACGCCGTTCATGGGGGTACGGATTTCATGGCTGATCTTGGCCAGGAACTCGGCCTTGGCGGCGATTTCGGCGTTGCTCGCGGCCAGGTCGCGGCTGAGACTGAAACGGGTTTCGACAATGGCGCGCTGGCGTTCGCCCAGCGCCAGGCTCATCAGCAGACCGCTTAGGCAGATAAAGCCGAGCAATGTCACGATCAGCCCTTGCGGCGCCACCAGCGTCAAGCCGAGCAGGGCGGGCAGGATGATCAGTGTGCCGATGTTGAACACCACCATCGCCGCCACGAACAGGCGCGCCGGGCGGTAGCCTTTTTGCCAGTGATACGCCGAGACGAACAGCATGCTCAGGCCGGCGAGGGCCACCAGTGCGTAGGTGATGATGTTCAGCGGCAGGGTGTTGACGAACAGCAGCAACAGACCGCAGAGCACGATCACCAGGATATCGGCCATCAACAGCTTGTTCAGCGGGTGCGGGCCCAGCGGCATGAAGAAACGGTAGGCATACATCAGCCCGCAAGGGGCGGTGAGCAGCAGGGCGAGGTAGGCGCCGGGGGTCTGGATCGCGTGCCAGTTGGGCAGCCACGGTCCCACCAGGTTGAGCAGCAGCGCCAGGCTGAGCATCAACAGCACTTCGCAGGCCGCCAGCCACAGGCTGCTGCGCGAGCGGTGATAGGCGAAACGCGTGAGGTTATGCAGGATCAACATCGCCAGTACGCCGAACAGCAGGCCGTAGATCAGCGTCTGGTTCTGGTTGGCGGCGGCCAGTACCGCCGGCTCCAGGGTGATATAGGGGCGCAGTTCGTGTTCCGACACCATGCGCAGGTACACCTCCAGAGGCTTCTGGCTCTGGGGCATCGGCAGCATGAAGTCACTGCTGGGCAGCGGGCGCTCCGATTGCGGCTGGCGGGTGCCGGTGTTCTGCTGTTCGACCAGGGCGTCGCCGTCCAGCACGTACAGGCTCAGGTGCGACAGGTCAGGGGCGAACACCCGCAGCAGTTGCTCGTGCTTGCCGGGTTGCAGCTTGAAGCGTACCCACAGTGCACCGTCCGGCGGAGCAGCGGTGATCCGGTCCAGTTCGGTGGGGCTGAATTGATTGGTGTAGCGCGGGGACCGTATGTCGCTCAGTTGCAGGTCGGCCTGTTCGTCGAGCAATATCGCCCAACCACTGCCTTGTGCGGCCGCCTGGGCCGGGAACAAGCAGAGCAATGTCAGCAGGCTGACAGTGAAACCTATGGCGATCCTGAGCCAGCGCAAGGCGAAATCCCTTCGTAGGTTGGTGCACGGGTGAACTATGCGCGGGGAGGCATGAGTACGGCAAGGGCCGCAGGCCCTCACCTAACCGAACGGATAGCGGTTACGCGTTCTCGCCACGTTCACGGGCAATGGCGCGGTAGCCGATGTCCGTACGGTAAAAACAGCCTTTCCAGTCGATCTTCGCCGCCAGCTTGTACGCCTGTTGCTGCGCGGCGTCGACACTGGCACCCATCGCGGTGGCGCACAATACGCGGCCACCGGCGGTCACGACCTTGCCATCCTTGAGCGCAGTGCCCGCATGGAACACCTTGCCTTCCAGCGTAGCAGCGTCTTCGAGACCTCCAATCACGTCGCCCTTGGCATAGTCGGCGGGATAACCCCCGGCGGCCAGCACAATCCCGACGCTCGGGCGCGGGTCCCACTGCGCTTCAACCTTGTCCAGCGCCTGGGCCAGGGCGGCTTCCACCAGCAGCACCAGGCTGGACTGCAGGCGCAGCATCACCGGCTGGGTTTCCGGGTCGCCGAAGCGGCAGTTGAACTCGATGACTTTCGGGTTGCCAGCCTTGTCGATCATCAGGCCCGCGTACAGGAAACCGGTATAGACGTTGCCTTCGTCGGCCATGCCGCGCACGGTCGGCCAGATCACCAGGTCCATGACGCGCTGGTGCACTTCGCTGGTGACCACGGGGGCAGGGGAGTAGGCGCCCATGCCGCCGGTATTCGGACCGCTGTCGCCGTTGCCGACGCGTTTGTGGTCCTGGCTGGTGGCCATCGGCAGCACGTTCTTGCCGTCGACCATCACGATAAAGCTGGCTTCTTCGCCGTCGAGGAACTCTTCGATCACTACCCTGGAACCTGCGTCACCAAAGGCATTGCCGGCGAGCATGTCGCGTACCGCGTCTTCGGCTTCCTGCAGGGTCATGGCGACGATCACGCCTTTACCGGCGGCCAGACCATCGGCCTTGATCACGATGGGCGCGCCTTTTTCCCGCAGGTAAGCCAGGGCCGGCTCAATTTCGGTGAAGTTCTGATAGTCGGCGGTGGGGATCTTGTGACGCGCCAGGAAATCCTTGGTGAAGGCTTTCGAGCCTTCCAACTGCGCGGCGCCAGCGGTGGGGCCGAAGCAATCCAGGCCACGGCTGCGGAACAGATCCACTACGCCCGCCACCAGCGGTACTTCCGGGCCGACGATGGTCAGCGAAACGTTCTTTTCGGCAAAGTCGGCCAACTGCTCAAGGGCCAGTACGTCGATGGCGACGTTCTCGCACTTGGCTTCAATGGCGGTACCGGCGTTGCCGGGTGCCACGAAGACTTTCTGGACGCGTGGGTCCTGGGCAACTTTCCAGGCCAGGGCGTGTTCACGGCCACCGCTGCCAATGATCAAAACATTCATTTCAAAAACCTCAAATTCTGTAGGCGCTGCAGGAGCGCTTTTAAATGTGGGAGGGGGCTTGCCCCCGATAGCGGTGGTTCAGTAGCACATTAGTTGACTGATGCACCGCCATCGGGAGCAAGCCCCCTCCCACACAAGCCCGCTCCCACATTTCGATCAAGTTGGATCAGTGACGGAAGTGGCGCATGCCGGTGAAGACCATGGCAATGCCGGCCTCATCCGCAGCGGCGATCACTTCAGCATCACGCATCGAGCCGCCCGGCTGGATCACGGCGGTCACGCCTGCCTTGGCGGCGTTATCCAGGCCATCACGGAACGGGAAGAACGCGTCGGAGGCCATCACCGAACCCGCCACCTGCAGACCGGCGTGCTCAGCCTTGATCGCAGCAATGCGCGCCGAGTTCACGCGGCTCATCTGGCCGGCGCCGACACCGATGGTCTGGCGGTTCTTCGCGTAGACGATGGCATTCGATTTAACGTACTTGGCCACTTTCCAGGCGAAGATCAGGTCGTTGATTTCCTGCTCGGTCGGCGCGCGTTGGGTCACGACTTTCAGGTCGTCACTGCCGATCATGCCGATGTCGCGGCTCTGTACCAGCAGGCCGCCATTGACGCGCTTGTAGTCCCAGGCAGCGGCACGCTCGGCCGACCATTCGCCGCAGGCCAGCAGGCGCACGTTGGCTTTGCCTGCCACGATGGCGCGGGCTTCTGCGCTGACGCTTGGGGCGATGATCACTTCGACGAACTGACGCTCGACAATGGCCCTGGCGGTTTCGGCGTCCAGCTCACGGTTGAAGGCAATGATGCCGCCGAAGGCCGACTCGGTGTCGGTGGCGTAGGCCAGTTCGTAGGCCTGGCGAATCCCGCCTTCCGCGTCGGGGCTTACCGCCACGCCGCACGGGTTGGCGTGCTTGACGATCACGCAGGCTGGCTTGACGAAGCTCTTCACGCATTCCAGCGCGGCGTCGGTGTCGGCCACGTTGTTGTAGGACAGCTCTTTACCTTGCAGTTGGGTCGCGGTGGCGATGCCGACTTCGGCAGGCTTGGCTTCCACGTAGAACGCCGCGCTCTGGTGCGGGTTCTCGCCGTAGCGCATTTCCTGAGCCTTGATGAACTGGCTGTTGAGGGTGCGCGGGAATTGACTGCGGTCTTCGGTGCTCAGGGTGTCGGCGGCCTGATTCACAGTGCCCATGTAGTTGGCGATCATGCCGTCGTAGGCCGCAGTGTGTTCGAAGGCCTTGAGCATCAGGTCGAAGCGCTGGGCGTAAGTCAGGCCGCCGGCCTTGAGGCCTTCGAGCACCTGGGCGTAGTCGCCGGCGTTGACCACGATGGCCACGTCTTTGTGGTTCTTGGCCGCCGAGCGGACCATGGTCGGGCCGCCGATGTCGATGTTTTCGATGGCGGTCGGCAGGTCGCAGCCGGGCTTGTTGATGGTGGCTTCGAACGGGTAGAGGTTGACGGCCACCAGGTCGATCGGCTTGATGCCGTGCTCGCTCATGATGGCGTCGTCGATACCGCGACGGCCGAGGATACCGCCGTGGATCTTCGGGTGCAGGGTCTTGACCCGACCGTCCATCATTTCTGCGAAACCGGTGTAGTCCGCCACTTCCACTGCGGCCACGCCGTTGTCCTGCAGCAGTTTGAAGGTCCCGCCCGTGGAGAGGATTTCCACGCCCAGGGCTTCCAGCTCCCGGGCAAATTCGAGGATCCCGGTCTTGTCGGAAACACTGATCAAGGCGCGGCGGATCGGCAGGCGGGTAGTCTGGTCGGTCATTTCAATTTCCATCAAAAGCAAAGGAGTCAGCAAAAAAGGCGACCGGTTCTACGCGGGCGCCTTTCTGGTTTGATTGAATGCTTACAGCAAATCGTACTGCTTGAGCTTTTTGCGCAAGGTGCCACGGTTGAGGCCGAGCAGCTCACTGGCTTTGGTCTGGTTACCCTTGACGTAGTTCATCACGCTTTCGAGCAGGGGCGCCTCGACTTCGGAAAGCACCAGGTTGTACACGTCCGTGACGGAAGCGCCCTCAAGGTGGGCGAAATAATTGTGCAGCGCCTTCTCCACACTCCCGCGAAGGGTCTGGCCTTCTTCGCTCGGCGTGTTCAGGTGCTGTTTCAAATTGACGTTGTCGCTCACGGGTGCTGTTCCACTCACTAAAGTCTCGGTCATCATCGTCATGCGGCCACCCATTCTCCGTCCCCTGCTCTCAGGCTCTTGTCTCGCTCGGTAAAGAACTCACGAACGGCGGTGACCTGTGCTTGCGTTTCATCCAAACGATTGAACCCGGCGCGAAACTCCCTGGCGCCTGGCAGGGTTGCGAGATACCAACCCACATGCTTGCGAGCAATACGCACGCCCATCACATCGCCGTAAAACGTGTGAAGGGCCGCCAGATGCTCTAGCAGAATACGTTCCACCTCGGGCAACTCCGGTGCCGGCAATACCTCGCCAGTGCGCAGGAAGTGCTCGATCTCACGAAAGATCCATGGCCGCCCCTGGGCGGCCCGGCCAATCAACAGGCCATCGGCGCCGGTGGCGTGCAGCACGCGCCGGGCTTTCTCGGCCGAGTCGATATCGCCATTGGCAAACACCGGCATCGACACCGCCTGCTTGATCGCGGCAATGGTGTCGTACTCGGCAACACCTGTGTACAGATCGGCGCGGGTGCGACCATGCACCGCCAGCGCCGTAATGCCTGCCTGTTCAGCGATCTTCGCCACTGTCAGGCCGTTCTTGTTGTCCCGGTCCCAGCCGGTACGGATCTTCAGCGTTACCGGCACATTGACTGCGGCCACAACGGCCTGCAGGATCTCGGCAACCAACTGCTCGTCCTTCAACAGCGCGGATCCGGCGGCCTTGTTGCAGACCTTCTTGGCCGGGCAGCCCATGTTGATATCAATGATCTGTGCACCCAGTTCCACATTGGCCCGGGCCGCGTCCGCCAGCATCTGCGCATCGCCACCGGCGATCTGTACCGAGCGCGGCTCGGGATCACCTTCGTGGATCATGCGCATCCGCGATTTGCGGGTGTTCCACAAGCTCATGTCGCTGGTGACCATTTCCGAGACTACAAGACCCGCACCCAAACGTTTGCACAGCTGACGAAAGGGCTGGTCGGTGACGCCCGCCATCGGGGCGAGGATCAAGCCGTTCTGCAATGTGTATGGGCCGATGCGTACCGCCGACATAGGACTTCCCTGTTGTGGGGCCGGATCATTAGAGTTCGAAAAAGGGTTGGCATGATACCCGCTCTCGATGACTGGATAAAGGCTGAATTGGATAAAATCTGAACAGTTATTTCTTTATCGCCGTCAGTTCGGTAACCGGCGATTCTGGCAGGTATCTGCCACCAAAGCCCCGCAGAGCGGGCCGTTTCACTCGGGCGAATGAAAGCTCAGGCTGTAATTTACGGCTTTGTTGCCGGGGTCGAGGATATCCAGCGAGATGTGGATCGGCGTTTGTGATGGCATTTCGCTCACTCCGGCCAGCTCGCCGCTCAGGTATTCGGCGGGCTTGAAGCGACGACTGGCGATCAGGCCGCCGTTCATGTCGGCAAAGCGCAGTTCCAGCAAGGGAAAAGGCTGGGAGAACGCCGCACGGTTGTAGATGATCGCATCCACCACCAGCGCCCCGGCGAACTCAGGGTGGCTGCGCACCACCAGGTTGCTGCTCTTGATGTGCGCAATATCGACCCGCGATGGCACCTTGCAGCCAAGCACCGGGCACACTTGCTGGAACCACGGGCGGTAGGCGTCCTGGCGCGCGAGGTCGTCGAACTGGTAGGCGATGAACTGACCGGCGAGGCCGGCAGCGGCGATCAGCACCAGCAGAATCCACAGCAGGCGACGGCCCGGTGTCGATGCGCGTTTCTGCGCGTACAAGTGCAGCGGGTCGTCTTCCAGGTCCAGCAGTTGCTCGTCGTGAACACGGGTTTCGGCGCGCGGGCGCTTGCGGCGCAGCGGCGGGCGTTGTTCCTGCGGCTCGGCCGCGTGGGTCAGGAGTGTGAACGGTGGGTCGGGATTTTCATCATCCAGGGCGGGTTCGTCGTCGAGGGCTTCGGCGCGCCGCGACATCGACGGTTCGGTGCGCTGCCGGCCACTGCTCGGGTCCGCGGGCTCGTCGACAACCGGGGCGCGTTCCTGCGGCGGCTCGCTGAACAGGCTGGCGGCCCATTTTTCTTCCTCGGCCTTCACGGTGTTGCGGCTGGCGCTGAGGGCATCGTCCTTTTGGCGACGGTCGGAGCCGGCGTGACGACGCTCCGCGCCCAGCGGTTTTTCGCGCTGCTCCAGCTTGGCCAGCTCTTCGTCCAGGTCCAGGTTGTCCAGGTCCAGCTCTTCAGCGTTCCACTGTTTCTGGCTGATGGCGCGCGGTGATTCGGGCGCCGGTTCAACGGCCACCGGCAGGTCGGCGTCGCCCGCCTCGGCGCGCTGCTCGAGCAGTTGGCGCAGGGCGTTGAAGACCTGAAGGCACGATCCGCAACGCACCACGCCGCGAGCCGCGCTCAATTGAGCGTGGTTGACGCGAAAGCGCGATTGGCAATGCGGGCACTGGGTGACGAAACTGTCGGTCATGCGGCCATCCGATTCAGGCAAGCGCTCATTCTAGCGCCGACGTCCGCTGATGCGTACCCAGCCATCGCGGTTGGCGATCGGATCCAGCTCAAAATCCTTCGCGTAAGCGGCGGCAACGTCTTCGCCCTGCTCGGCGAGGATGCCCGACAGCGCCAGGCGCCCGCCCGGTTTGACCAGGCTCGACAACTGCGGCGCCAGGGAAACCAGCGGCCCGGCGAGGATATTGGCCACCAGCACATCGGCCTGCACCTGCGGCAGGTCCTGGGGCAGGTACAGCGGGAATTTGCCTTCGGCAATGTGGTTGCGTCCGGCGTTGTCGCGCGACGCTTCCAGTGCCTGCACGTCGATATCGGTGCCCACGGCCTCCCTGGCGCCCAGCAACAGTGCGGCAATGGCCAGGATCCCCGAGCCACAGCCGAAGTCCAGCACATTGCAATCGGTCAGGTCCTGGCCGTCCAGCCATTCCAGGCACAGCGCGGTGGTGGGGTGGGTGCCGGTGCCGAATGCCAGACCCGGATCCAGCAGCAGGTTGACCGCATCGGGTTCTGGCGCGGCATGCCAGCTCGGCACGATCCACAGGCGCTGGCCGAAGCGCATCGGCTGGAAGTTGTCCATCCAGCTGCGCTCCCAGTCCTGGTCCTCGATCACTTCGCTGTGATGCTCGGGCAGCGGGCTGCCGGTGAGCAGTTGCATATGGGCCAGCACGGAGGCGGCATCGGTGCCATCTTCGAACAGCGCCAGCAAATGGGTGTGGGACCACAGCGGGGTGGTATTGAGTTCGGGTTCGAAGATCGGCTGGTCTTCGGCGTCCATGAAGGTCACCGACACGGCGCCCACTTCGAGGAACGCGTCTTCGTAGGTTTCGGCTTGTTCTGGGCTGATGGCGAGACGGACTTGCAGCCAAGGCATGGCGGGCACCTTTGGAAAAATGAGTGTGCAGCGGGGAGGGGGCTGCGAAAGCGCGCAAGTTTACGCGAGCAGCGGGCTTGTGGCGAGCGGGCTTGCCCCGCGTTGGGGCGCGAAGCGGCCCTGAAATCGGCACTCTCGGTTAGGCAGGCAAACCGGGAATGCCCTATTGGGAGTGCTTCGCACTCCAACGCGGGGCAAGCCCGCTCGCTACAACAAGCCCGCTCGGCACAGGTATTTTGCCAATCCTCAAAAACAACAAAGCCGCCCGAAGGCGGCTTTGTTGGTTGGAGCACTTACTGGTTGGCCAGCTTGTGTTCCAGGTAGTGAATGTTCACACCACCTTCGCAGAAGCCTTCATCGCGCACCAGATCCCGATGCAGCGGGATGTTGGTCTTGATGCCGTCGACCACGATTTCGTCCAGAGCGTTACGCATGCGGGCCATGGCCTCGTCGCGGGTGGCGCCCCAGGTGATCAGCTTGCCGATCAGCGAGTCGTAGTTGGACGGAACCTTGTAGCCGCTGTACAGGTGCGAATCCACACGTACGCCGTTGCCGCCGGGCGCGTGGAAATGCTTGACCAGGCCAGGGCTTGGGATAAAGGTTTTCGGGTCTTCGGCGTTGATCCGGCACTCCAGCGAGTGACCGTGCATCTTCACGTCGTCCTGGGTGAAGGACAGCACGTTGCCGGCGGCGATGCTCAGCATCTCCTTGACGATGTCGATACCTGTGACCATCTCCGACACCGGGTGCTCTACCTGCACACGCGTGTTCATCTCGATGAAGTAGAAGCGGCCGTTCTCGTAGAGGAACTCGAAAGTACCGGCGCCACGGTAGTTGATGTCGATGCACGCCTTGACGCAGCGAGCCAGTACTTCCTGGCGGGCTTTTTCGTCCAGGCCGGGTGCCGGGGCTTCTTCCAGTACCTTCTGGTGACGACGTTGCAGCGAGCAATCGCGGTCGCCCAGGTGGATGGCGTGGCCCTGGCCGTCGGACAGTACCTGCACTTCCACGTGACGTGGGTTGGTGAGGTACTTCTCCAGGTAGACCATCGGGTTGCCGAACCAGGCGCCTGCTTCGGAGCGGGTCTGCTTGGCGGCTTCGATCAGGTCTTCTTCCTTGTGCACCACGCGCATGCCGCGACCACCACCGCCACCGGCGGCCTTGATGATCACCGGGTAACCGACTTCGCGACCAATGCGCAGGGCGGTTTCCTCGTCTTCCGGCAGTGGGCCGTCGGAGCCTGGAACGGTTGGCACGCCAGCGGCGATCATCGCGTCCTTGGCCGAGACCTTGTCGCCCATCAGGCGAATGGTGTCGGCTTTCGGGCCAATGAAGGCAAACCCGGATTTTTCCACCTGTTCGGCGAAGTCGGCGTTTTCCGCGAGGAAGCCGTAGCCTGGGTGGATGCCATCAGCGCCGGTCACTTCAGCGGCCGCGATGATGTTCGAGACTTTCAGGTACGAGTTCGTGGCCAGCGGCGGGCCGATGCAGATGCTTTCGTCCGCCAGTTTCACGTGCATCAATTCGGTATCGGCCGTCGAGTAAACAGCGACGGTCTTGATGCCCTCTTCCTTACAGGCGCGCAGGATACGCAGCGCGATCTCGCCGCGGTTGGCGATCAGGACTTTTTGCAGTTTCTTCGCAGGTTTCAACATCGAAGGCGCTCCGCGGTTCAAACGATGGTGAACAGCGGCTGGTCGTACTCAACCGGCTGACCGTTTTCTACCAGGATGGATTCAATGACGCCGGCTTTTTCAGCGGTGATGTGGTTCATCATCTTCATCGCTTCAACGATGCAGATGGTGTCGCCCACTTTCACGGTCTTGCCGACTTCAACGAAGGCTGGCGAGGTCGGTGCCGGGGTACGGTAGAAGGTACCGACCATTGGCGACTTGACCACGAAGCCGTTCAGCACAGGCTCTGCCGGTGCGGCAGGCGCAGCGGCAGCAGGTGCGGCGGCCGGAGCAGCAGCGGCCGGAGCCGGCGCTTGCATTTGCGGCGCGTAGAACTGTTGGGCCGGGGTCTTGCTGTGACGGCTGATCCGTACGGACTCTTCGCCTTCCTTGATTTCCAGCTCGTCGATACCGGATTCTTCCAGCAGTTCGATCAGTTTCTTGACTTTACGGATATCCATGAATCATCAACTCCCAAGGGTCGGTCAGGGGCGCTTGGCCGGTTGTTCAAGTTGTTCCAGGGCGGCCTCCAGGGCCAGCCGGTAACCGCTGGCGCCAAGGCCGCAGATCACACCTACCGCTACATCGGAGAAGTAGGAGTGATGGCGGAAAGCTTCGCGTTTGTGCACGTTCGACAAATGCACTTCGATGAATGGGATGCTCACCGCCAGCAGCGCGTCACGTAATGCAACACTTGTGTGCGTAAAAGCGGCGGGATTGATCAGGATAAAATCTACGCCTTCGCCACGCGCGGCATGGATGCGATCAATCAGTTCGTACTCGGCGTTGCTTTGCAGGTAGAGCAAATGGTGGCCGGCTTCACGGGCCCTGCGTTCCAGGTCGAGGTTGATCTGGTCCAGGGTGACTGCCCCGTAGACGCCCGGTTCGCGGGTGCCAAGCAGGTTCAGATTGGGTCCGTGAAGAACCAGAAAGGTCGCCATCGGCTGTTCCTTGTTATTGATGTGGGTACGGCAGAACCCGGCGACTATGCCGCAAAGCCTTTGTGACTGTCCAGTTCTATGCAGTAGGCAGCACGATTAGCGAGGATAGCGAAAAATTTGTGACTAAGCGCTTGAATCCAGTCATCGGTAACATTGTCTCCAATTCTGTGGAGATCACATTGGGGGAGGGGCTTGCCCCCGATAGGGGTGTATCAGCTACAGATACTGAGACTGACACACTGCAATCGGGGGCAAGCCCCCTCCCACCTGTTGATCTTCATTGGGTTTTGGATCTGCAGTGGGCAGGTTAGACGCGGAAGGCTTTGACCGCCGTGTTCAGTTGCCCGCCGAGCACCAGCAAGTGCTCGCCCTGGCTGCGGCCCTGGCCGATACGCAGCAAATTGTCCTCACCCAGTTGGTGAATCCGCTCGCTGTTGTCGCGTATCTCGCTCACCGCGCCACTTTGCTGTGCGGTCACGTCGGCAATGCGCACCGCCGTCCCGGAAATGGTCTGGATCGCCTCGACGATCTCATCCAGTGCGCCATCCGCCGCCTGGGCTTGCTGGGCGGTGGCCTCGGCGTGTTCGACCTGCGCGCGCATGCCTTGCACCGACTGATGGGCAGCGGTCTGCAGGCCGGCAATCAGGCTCTGGATCTCGGCAGTGGCGCCGGCGGTGCGTTGGGCCAGCGAGCGCACTTCGTCGGCGACCACGGCAAACCCGCGCCCCGCCTCACCCGCGCGCGCGGCTTCGATGGCCGCGTTGAGCGCCAGCAGGTTGGTCTGGTCGGCAATCGAGCGGATCACCGTGAGCACGCCGCCGATGGTGGCCGATTCTTCCGCGAGTTTCTCGATCATCTGCGCGTTCTGCTGTACCTCGTCCACCAGCGCATGCAGCCCGGTCAGGCTCAGGCCGATCACGCGCTGGCCCTGTTCCACCGCCTGGCCGGCGCTGCGACTGGCGCCGGCGGCCTGGCTGGCATCGTCGGCGACCTGCTGGATGGTTGCCTCCAGTTCGCCCAGCGAATCGCGAATCTGCGCGGTGTCCCCGGCCTGGCGTTCGGCACCGTCGTGCAGGCCGCTGCTCAGCTCGGCCAGGGTGCGGCTGGTGCCGGCCACCGCTTCGGCATTGCCGCGAATGGTGCCCACCAGCTCCACCAGGTACGTGCGCAGACGGTTGAGAGACGCTTCGATGTCATGCAGTTCGCGGTTGGTCCTGCCCAGGGCTATCGGCTGACTGAAGTCGCCTTCGGCCCAGGTCGACAGGGCCGGTGCCAGGCTGGTCAGTTTGCGCGCCAGATGCCGTTGCAGGGTGTCGATCAGCAGCGCAATCAGCAGGATCAGGCCGATCATCAGCCCTTGCATCAGGCGCACCTCGCCCTGGATCTTGCCGTGCTGGGCGCGCACCACCGGTTCCAGCCCGGCAATGGCCTGCTGCACCGCGGCGATTTTCAGGTGGGTGGCGGCGCTGAGGTCGGTGCGCTGCTGGATCTGTTCGCGGGTGCGCTTGAGTTCGGCGGGGTAGCGGGTGAGCAGGCTGTTGAGTTCACGCTTGAGGTCGACGCCGGTGTCCTGGGTTTCGGTCTTCGTGGTGTTTTCCAAACCCATCAGCGCTGAAAAATCGTCGGTGTTGGAGTCGGCGCTGGCCTTGACGCCCAGCAGCGGCAGGTGTTCCAGCACCTCGGCCTGGGTGCGCATATTGCTGACTTCGCGCTCTACATCGTCGGCCAGTTCCGCGCGCCCGCTGCTCACCAATTTGTCGCGGGCCAGAGACAACCGGCCCAGGTGTTGCGACGCTGCCAGCAGCGGCGGCAGGTAGCGTGCGGCATCCGCGGAGTTTATGCCGCTGGCGTACTGGCTGAGCTGGTCAAGGTTGGCGCCCAATTCGCGCTCGGCTTGCAGCAACAGCGCCTGCGGGTCGCCGGCCAGTTTGCCGGCGGCCAGCAGCTCGGTTCTGCTGAAGGCTTCCAGGTTGGTCAGGCTGGGGCGCAGGTTTTGCGCAAGTTCGGCGGGCAATTCGTCGAGCTGTTGCAACAGGGTTTCCAGGCTCTGGCTGGCGCTGCTCAGGCGCAGGGCATCGCCGCTGGCCAGGTAGTCGTCGATATTGCGCGCGGCCTGGTTCTGGAACGTCTGTGACAGGCCCAGGTAACGCTCCATGAGCAAATAGGGACGCTCCAGCGCGCGTTGCGACCACCACAGCGTCGCTCCCAGCGCCAGGCACACGGCCACCAGCAGCAGGGTATTAAGATTGGTCAGCAGCTTCAGGCGCATGCGGGGTTTCTACCGACAGCAAAAGGTAAGCGCCTGAAGTTATTGCGTTTCCATTACATCCTTATGACGGAATCAGTCGATTCCGGTGAAAAGATGGCACTTTGATTCGGTGCATGCGCGGCATGCACACGATTGCGTCCAGCGTGCTTGGCGCGGTACAGCGCTTCGTCGGCCTGGGCGGCCATCATCAGGCTGTCGGAATCATCGCACAGCTCCACCAGCCCGGCGCTGAAGGTGCACCACAAATCCTGCGGCTTGGCCGGGTAGTGGATTTCGGCGAAGCGCTCGCGAATTTCATCCAGCACTTTGCTGGCCGATTCCAGGTCGGTGTCGGGCATCACGATGGCAAACTCTTCACCGCCGTAGCGCCCGATGTAGTCGGTCTTGCGCAGGCGCTGCTTGAGAAACAGCGCCAGGCTCTTGATCACGCGGTCGCCCATGGGGTGGCCGTGGCTGTCGTTGACCCGTTTGAAGTGGTCGATGTCGAGCATGGCAAAACTCAGCGGCTTGTTCTCGCGGCGCGCGCGGAAGCTGCAGTCTTCGAGCAATTGCAGGATATGGGTGTGGTTGTACAGCCCGGTCAGGCTGTCGCGCACCATCCTCGCCTTGAGGTTACGGGCGCGGGCGGCGCGGTTGCGCACGGTGGTGATCAGGTGGCGCGGCTTGATCGGCTTGGTGAGAAAGTCGTCGCCGCCTTCGCTCATGGCGTCCAGCTGCTTGTCCAGGTCGTCTTCGGCCGACAGGTAGATGATCGGCACGCTCACGTAGCGGTCGTTGTGGCGGATGACCTTGGCCAGTTCGGTGCCGGTGCAGGCGGGCATGTACATGTCGAGGATGATCAGGTCGGGCTGGAAATCGGCCAGCTCGGCCATGGCCTGGATCGGCTCGATCAGCGTGCGGGTGACGATGCCGGCGCTGTTGAGCAGCCGCTCGGTGTGCAGCGCCTGGGCCCGCGAGTCGTCGATGATCAACACTTTATAGGGCTCGTACTGGGCGACGCAGGTGAGCACCTCGATCTTTTCCAGCAGGCTCGATGCTTCGAGGGTGCCGGTAAGGAATTCCTGGCCGCCGGCACGCACCGCCGCCAGGCGCGTCGGGGTGTCGGTTTCATGCAGGCTGAAAAACAGCAGCGGCAGTTTCTGCTCCAGTCCCTCCTGGGCTTCGGCGGCGAGCTTGAGGCCCAGGCCTGCGCCGCAGAAGTCCACGTCCATCACCAGCGCCGATGGCAGGCGCTCGGCCATGGACGAGCGAAACGCCGCCACGCTGTCCAGGGATTGCGCGCTCAGGCCAAAGAATTCCAGCTGCTTGGCCAGGCGTTCAGCGCGGTCGTGATCGGCCAGCATCACGTAGATCGGCTTGCGCATCGGCGGCAGGAACGTCTGCTCCAGTTGGTCGCCCTGGCGCAGGCCGGTGCGCGACAGGCGCTGCATCAGGCGGTTGAGATCGGTGATCAGGTGGCTGCTCAGGCGGCCGCGATTTTCGTCCACCGCTTTCAGCGATTCACCGATATGCCGCGCCAACTGGCAGTGCTCGGGCTGTTCGAAGCGCTCGGCAAAGCGCAGCAGGCGCAGGGTGGCCTCGCTGAGTTCGCAAAAGTCAGCCTCGGACCATTCGCTGCGTTGCAGGCGCTGCCAGATCTCGAGAATTTGACGCGCCTGATGAATTACCCGCTGGGCAAAATGCTGCTTGAGGCGTTCACGGCTGGGGTCTTCTGACTCGGTCATATCCTGACTACTAGTTAGGCTGCATGCTGAGGTCGACTGATGGCGCTATGCTAGCACCTCTTTCGGTCGGATGAGTGTTGTATGTCAATAAACTGCGCGCCGCTGATATTCAGTCACGGTCCTGCTCGTCGCGTCGCGCAAAAAAAAGCGTGCATCCTTTATAGTCGACTGCCCGGCAACCGCCAGTTTGCGCAAAGCCTGCGCACTGACGGGCACGATGGGTTAGGGTTGTGGTCGGAATATTTGAACGCACGCCGCCTTTTGAAGTGCATGAACTCAAGTGATTGAAAGGATATCGCCATGCTGGACTGGAAAAACCGCGCAGGCAGTGCCAAAGGCCCCGCCCCTGAGCCCAAGTCGACCCAACGCGGCTATTTGCGCAGCGTACTGATGAGCCGCGCCGTGCTCGCTGTGCTCGGCTTGTACCTATTGGTCACCGGTGCCCTGGGCTGGTATTGGAGCGAAGAGCCTGCGCTGTTTCCGGTGCAGCAGAATGCCCAGCTTGCCGCCGAGCAGGAAGGCAAGCAGATGGTGATCGGTTACACCACCGTCGAAACCCTCAAGACCGTTGTCGGCACCTTGCTGAACAAGCCAGGTGGCTACATTTCCAACGACCGCTTCCCGCCCGGCCTGTGGATGGACAACATGCCGAGCTGGGAATACGGCGTGCTGGTGCAGGTGCGTGACCTGACCCGTGCCCTGCGTAAGGATTTTGCCCGTTCCCAGTCGCAATCGGCCGAAGACGCTGACCTGGCCAAGGCCGAGCCGCGCTTCAACTTTGACAACAAGAGCTGGGTGCTGCCCTCCAGCGAGTCGGAATACCAGCAAGGCATCAACTCCCTGAGCCGCTACGAAGCGCGTCTGTCCGACCCGAACCAGCGCGGCGCGCTGTTTTATGCGCGTGCCGACAACCTCAACAACTGGCTGGGCGATGTTGCTACGCGCCTGGGCTCGCTGTCGCAACGCCTGTCGGCCAGCGTGGGCCGGGTGAAACTCAACACCGCGCTGAAAACCGAGGCGCTGGCGCCAGGTGAAGTGCCGCAGGTCGACGAAGAAGTGGTGGAAACCCCATGGATGCAGATCGATAACGTGTTCTACGAAGCGCGCGGCCAGGCCTGGGCCCTGTCCCACCTGCTGCGTGCCATCGAAGTCGATTTTGCCGACGTGCTGGCCAAGAAAAACGCCACCGTCAGCGTGCGCCAGATCATTCGTGAGCTGGAGGCCTCGCAGGAACCGGTGTGGAGTCCGATGATTCTTAACGGCAGTGGCTTCGGGGTACTGGCGAATCATTCGCTGGTGATGGCCAACTATATTTCCCGAGCAAACGCTGCAGTGATCGATTTGCGTCAGCTCCTCAATCAGGGTTGATGATGGACGCTATTCAAAAAGAGGCCGCACACCGAGCGGCCTCGGATGCTGAATTGATCTGCTGGGTGGACGAGCAGGACAACCTGCTCGGCCACCTTGTACGTTCCGACCTTCGCCAGCGCGGCCTGATCGGCCGTTGCACCTTCATCTTTCTGTTCAATGCCAAAGGCGAGCTGTGTGTGCATCGGCGCACCCTCAGCAAGGCGCTGTATCCCGGGTTCTGGGACACGGCAGCCGGCGGCATGGTGGCGGCAGGGGAGAGCTACGCCGTGTCGGCGGCCCGCGAGCTTGCAGAAGAGCTTGGGGTGAGCGGGGTCGAACTGGTCGAACATGACCACTTCTATTTCGAAGACGGCGACAGCCGCCTGTGGTGCACATCCTATTCCGCCATATGGGACGGACCGCTGTTGCTGCAGCCCGAAGAGGTCATGGAAGCGCGCTTTCTGCCCCTGGAAGCCGTGCTCGCAGAGGCTGAGCAAAAGCCTTACTGCCCGGACGCCCAGGAGGGCTTGCGACGCTATCTGGCTTCACGTCGCTAAAGCGGCATGAATTGGCGCCATTTGGCCCTTAGCAAGCTGCGTTTTTGCCGTTACACTGCGCGCCTTTTCACCCGAACCGCCTTGGCGATTCGGTAGCGCTGCCCCTGCCTGAGTGGGGCTTCGCGGTCGATATTCGCCCTGTGCTAACGTCGATCAGTCTCCATCCTCCCAAGAGGATTGCCGGTGGCCAAAAAAGCCGCATCCTTCGCCGCCCTCGGTGGCCTGGTATTTTCCACCGACGCAGGTCGACACTGCCCGGACTGTCGCCAGCCCGTGGACGCCTGCCTCTGCAAACAAACCCTGATCCCCGAAGGTGACGGCATTGCCCGCGTGCGCCGCGAAAGCAAAGGCCGTGGCGGCAAGACGGTGACCACCATCACCGGCGTGCCCCTGGCCGAAGACGCGCTCAAGGAGCTGGCCACCACGCTGAAAAAGCGCTGTGGCACCGGCGGCGCATTGAAGGACGGGGTCATCGAGATCCAGGGCGATCACGTCGAACTGCTGTTGGCCGAGCTGATCAAGCTCGGTTACAAGGCCAGGAAGTCCGGCGGCTGAAGGCCGCTTGCCAACCTGTGTCTAAACTCTGCCCCGCAGGCGAGGTCTCACCTGCTTACAGGCAAATCGTCATTTTCATTCTTTAGACTGCGCCAGCCTCCGCTTGAGGTGGCGCTTTCGCCTTCATTTATAGGGGACTTCGATGTCCGTACGACGCACACGCAAAGACGATGGCAGCCAATGGACCGTTGCGGACAGCCGCAGCGTTTACGGGATTCGCCATTGGGGGGCCGGGTATTTCGCGATCAATGAAGCCGGTCGCGTCGAAGTCCGTCCGAACGGCCCGAACAGCACCCCCGTCGACCTCTACGAGCAGGTCGACCAACTGCGCAAAAGCGGCCTGTCGCTGCCGTTGCTGGTGCGCTTCCCCGATATTCTGCAAGACCGCGTGCGCCAGCTCACCGGTGCCTTCGATGCGAACATCGAGCGCCTGGAATACCAGAGCAAATACACCGCGCTGTACCCGATCAAGGTGAACCAGCAGGAAGCGGTGATCGAAAACATCATCGCTACCCAGAATGTGTCCATCGGCCTGGAAGCCGGTTCCAAGCCGGAGCTGCTGGCCGTGCTGGCCCTGGCGCCAAAAGGCGGCACCATCGTCTGCAACGGCTACAAGGACCGCGAGTTCATCCGCCTGGCGCTGATGGGCCAGAAGCTCGGTCACAACGTGTTTATCGTGATCGAGAAAGAATCCGAAGTTGAGCTGGTGATCGAAGAGGCCGCGTCGCTGAAGGTCAAGCCACAGGTGGGCCTGCGCGTGCGCCTGTCGTCCCTGGCGTCGAGCAAGTGGGCGGACACCGGTGGCGAGAAGTCCAAGTTCGGTCTGTCGGCGGCGCAATTGCTGTCGGTGGTCGAGCGCTTCCGCGCGGCCGGCCTGGACCAGGGCATCCGCCTGCTGCACTTTCACATGGGCTCGCAGATCGCCAACCTGGCCGACTACCAGCACGGGTTCAAGGAAGCCATTCGTTACTACGGCGAACTGCGCAACCTCGGCCTGCCGGTGGACCACATCGACGTTGGCGGTGGCCTGGGCGTGGACTACGACGGTACCCACTCGCGCAACGCCAGCTCCATCAACTACGACATGGATGACTACGCCGGCGTGGTGGTGGGCATGCTCAAGGAGTTCTGCGACGCGCAGAGCCTGCCG
Source organism: Pseudomonas sp. PvP025 (assembly GCF_017832155.1). Lineage (NCBI taxonomy): Bacteria > Pseudomonadati > Pseudomonadota > Gammaproteobacteria > Pseudomonadales > Pseudomonadaceae > Pseudomonas > Pseudomonas sp. PvP025. The sequence continues at coordinate 4,703,831 of NZ_JAFIBJ010000001.1, forward strand.
CACCCGAACATCTTCTCCGAAAGCGGCCGCTCGCTGACCGCCCACCACGCCATGCTGGTGGTGCAGGTCACCGACGTCGAGAAACACAACGACGAAATCCCGACCATCGAAAACAAGGAAAGCCTGCCGGAAACCGTGCAATGGCTGGTGGACCTGCTGGGGCCGACCGACATCGAGATGGTCACCGAGACCTACTGGCGCGCCACCCACTACATGAGCGACGTGGCCACCCAGTACGCCGACGGCAAACTGACCCTGGCCGAAAAAGCCCTGGCCGAACAATGCTACTTCGCCGTGTGCCGCCGCCTGCACAACTCGCTCAAGGCGCGTCAGCGTTCCCACCGCCAGGTGCTGGACGAACTCAACGACAAGCTGGCCGACAAGTACATCTGCAACTTCTCGGTCTTCCAGAGCCTGCCGGACACCTGGGCCATCGGCCAGGTGCTGCCGATCCTGCCGTTGCACCGCCTCGACGAAGAGCCGCTGCGCCGCGCGGTGCTGCAGGACCTGACCTGCGACTCCGACGGCAAGATCAAGCAGTACGTCGACGAGCAGAGCATCGAGACCAGCCTGCCGGTGCACGCCCTCAACGAAGGCGAAGACTACCTGCTGGGTATCTTCCTGGTGGGCGCATACCAGGAAATTCTTGGCGACATGCACAACCTGTTCGGTGACACCGACTCGGTGAACATCTACCAGCGCGAAGACGGTTCGGTGTACAGCGCCGGCATCGAGACCCACGACACCATCGAAGACATGCTGCGTTATGTGCATTTGTCGCCGGAGGAGTTGATGACCCACTACCGCGACAAGTGCGCGAGCGCGAAGATCTCCGCGTCGGAACGCACGCAGTTCCTGGACGCGTTGCGTTTGGGCCTGACGCGCTCTTCGTACCTGTCCTCGTAACCCATGCGGCAGGGGGCTTGCTCCCGATTGCGGTTTGTCAGTTGATGCATGTGTTGACTGACACACTGCCATCGGGAGCAAGCCCCCTCTCACATTTGAAGCACTGCTGATCCTGAAATTTTGTGGGGGCTGAGCAATGTCGCGCAAATGGCTGCAAATGTTCACCCTGGCGATGGCTGCCTTCATGGCCGCCTGCTCGCCCATCAAAGTGCTCAACGCACTCACGCCCTCCAGCACCTTCACCAAAACACCCGCAATCGCCTATGGCAGCGACCCCCGGCAGAAGCTCGATGTCTACCGGCCACTCCCGGCCGTCTCGAATGCCCCCGTGGTGGTGTTTTTCTACGGTGGCAGCTGGAACAGTGGTTCCAGAGAAGATTACGGTTTTGTCGGCGAAGCCCTGGCTTCGCGCGGCATTGTGGTGGTGATTGCCGATTACCGGCTTTACCCGCAGGTGCGTTACCCCGCGTTTCTTCAGGACGGCGCCAAGGCAGTGGCCTGGGCCGTTCAGCACAGCGCGGACTACGGCGCCGACCCTAGGCGCCTCTACGTGATGGGCCACAGCTCCGGCGCCTACAACGCTTCGATGCTGGCGCTGGATGCACGCTGGCTGAAAGAGGTGGGACTGGCGCCGTCGGTATTCAAAGGCTGGATTGGCCTGGCCGGGCCTTATGACTTTCTGCCGATTGAAAATCCGGACGTGAAACCGGTGTTTTTCTTCCCTGATTCACCGCCGGATTCGCAGCCGATCAACCATGTCAGCGCTGCGGCGCCGCCCAGCCTGTTGATTGCTTCCAACGATGACAACCTGGTCAATCCCACGCGCAATACCGGTGGGCTGGCTGAACGACTGGCGGCGGCAGGCGTGCCGGTGCAGACGTTCTACTTCGGTCGCACCAACCACCAGACGCTGGTGGCGGCCCTGTCCAAACCCCTGCGTTGGCTGGCGCCGGTGCTGGAGCGCGTCACGGCATTCATCCAAGCCAGCGATCCTGTCGATTCAAGCGCCAGGCAATTGCCCACAAGGTAAGGCTGCGCACGGCCATGAACAGCAGGAAGCTGATCCACAGGCCGTGGTTGCCGTAACCCTGCAACAGCCAGGCGATGGGCAGCAGGATCAACACCGTCAGCAGCATGCCGTTGCGCATCTCCCGCGCGCGGGTGGCGCCGATAAACAGCCCGTCGAGTACGTAACTCCACACCGCAATCAGCGGCAGCACGGCCAGATAGGGCAGGTAGCGGTCGGCGGTGTCGCGCACGCTGGGGATGTCGGTCTGCATGGCGATAAACAGATGGCCGGCGAAGGTGAACAGCAGGGCGAACCCGACGCTGGCGATCAGTGACCAGCCGCAGGCGACGATCAGTGAGCGGCGCAGGGCCTGGCGGTCGTGGGCGCCGATGGCGTGACCGCACAGGGCTTCCACCGCGTGGGCCAGGCCGTCCAGCGCGTGGGCAGTCAGCAACAGGCCGTTGAGCAGCAGCGCATTGGCCGCCACCGTGGCATCGCCCAAGCGCGCGCCTTGCACGGTGATCATGAAAAACACCGACTGCAAGGCCAGGCTGCGGATAAAAATATCGCGGTTGACCGCCAGCAGCGGCCGCCAGTTCTGCCACACCTTGAGCGCGGCCCAGGCGATCTGTCCGGGGTAGGCGCGCAGGGCTTTTTGCGTCAGGGCCAGGCCCAGCAGGGCGCCGGTCCATTCGGCGATCACCGACGCGCGGGCGGAGCCGACCACGCCCCAATCCAGGCCGAGCACGAACCACAGGTTGAGTGCGATGTTCACCAGGTTGGTGGTCAGCAGAATCGCCAGCGGTGCACGGGCGTTCTGCGTGCCGAGAAACCAGCCGACCAGGGCGTAGCTGGCCAGCGCGGCAGGCAGGCCGAACAGGCGGGTGTGGAAAAACTCGCGGGTGAGCTGGCCCAGTTCGGGCGAGGGCTGCATCCATTCCAGCGCCAGATGGCTGAGGGGGATGCCCACGGTGCCGAGCAGCATCGCCAGGCCCAGCGCCAGCAGCAGACCCTGCAGCAGAATTTGCCGCAACGCCGCGCCGTCATTGCGCCCGGCAGCCTGGGCGGCAAAGCCGGTGGAGCCCATGCGCAGAAAGCCCATGGCCCAGGCGAGGAAGGTATACAGCGTGGCCCCGACCGCGACGGCGCCCAACTGATGGGCGTGAGGCAAGTGGCCGATGACCATGCTGTCCACCAGCGCCACCAGCGGCACGGAAATATTCGAAAGAATCATCGGCGCCGCCAGCGCCCAGACACGGCGATGAGTGGGGCGGTCGCGCCAGTCGTTCAGTAAGGTCGGCATGGGGACTCCTTCGGGGAGCGGCATTGTAACCTCGTATTAACCACACCAAGGAACCAATGTGGGAGGCAGTGTCGCGCAGCAAACAGAGTCTCTGTGGCAAGCCCTAATGCCGTTCAGTTAAGGAAAATGTGTGGGCTTATTGTGGCGAGCGGGCTTGCCCCGCGTTGGGGTGCGAAGCGCCCCCAATCGAGCAAAACGCGGTGTACCTGATACGGCTCAGCGCCTGGCTTTGGGGCTGCTGCGCAGCCCAACGCAGGACAAGCCTGCTCGCCACAGGGAATCTGCGCTTGACTGAACGGCATTATGGCAAGCCCGCTCGCCACAGGAGTGGGGTTGCCTGACGTTTCAGGTTTTAAAATCAACCCGTTATTTTGTGTTTGATAAAAGGTCTCTCCACCTTTTGATCTCCAGCGGCAGTCTCGCTACGGCTGATATATAGTTCACACCCGGTTCCCTCTCACTACGAGTGCCCCATGCTTAACAAAGGATTGTTCCTGGCCTGTGCGCTGGCCCTGCTGAGCGCCTGCGATTCCTCCGATAAACCGGCTGCACCGTCTGCGCCCAGCGCGGCGGCGGTGCCCAAGTCGGCCAAGGTGGCGCCGGATGTGGCGGCGTTGAAGCAACGCTACGCCGGGCGCGAGTTGAGCGTGGTGGACGTGTCCGAAGTACAGCTGGACGGGGCCAGTACCTTGTCGGTGAGCTTTTCCATCCCGTTGGATCCGGACCAGAAATTCGCCGACAAGCTGCATCTGGTCGACAGCAAGTCCGGCAAGGTCGATGGCGCCTGGGAGCTGTCCGACAACCTCATGGAACTGCGCCTGCGTCATCTTGAGCCGCAGCGCAAACTGGTGCTCACCGTCGACCCCGGTGTGAAGGCGGTGAACAACAATCTGCTGCCCGCCGAATACACCGCGCGCCTGGAAACCCGTGACCTGCAGGCCACCGTCGGCTTCGCCAGCCGCGGCACCCTGTTGCCCACGCGTCTGGCCGAAGGTTTGCCGGTGATCGCGCTGAATGTCGACAAGATCGATGTGGAGTTCTTCCGCATCAAGCCCGAATCCCTGCCCACGTTCCTGGCGCAATGGGGGCGCAACACCAGCCTGCAAAGCTATGAATCCCAGGAACTGCTGCCCCTGGCCGACCTGGTCTACGGCGGCCGCTTCGACCTGAACCCGGCGCGCAACACCCGTGAAACCCTGTTGTTGCCGATCGCCGGGCTCAAGCAATTGCAGCAGCCAGGCGTGTACCTGGCGGTGATGCGCGCGTCGGGCACCTACAACTATTCGCAACCGGCCACGCTGTTCACCTTGAGTGATATCGGCCTGTCGGTGCACCGCTACGCCAATCGCCTGGATGTGTTCACCCAGGCGCTGGAAGGCGGCAAGGCGCTGGAGGGCGTCGAGCTTGAAGTGCTGGACGCCGAGGGCCGCGTATTGGGCCAGGGCAAGACCGAACAGGGCGGCCACGCCGAGTTGCCGCTGCCGAAAAAGGCCCAGGTGCTGCTGGCCAAACAGGGCGAGCAAACCAGCCTGTTGCGTCTGGACAGTGCGGCGTTGGACCTGGCCGAATTCGATATCGGCGGGCAACCGTCACACCCGTTGCAGTTTTTTGTGTTTGGCCCGCGCGACCTGTATCGCCCCGGCGAAACCGTGCTGCTCAATGCCCTGCTGCGCGACAAGGACGGCAACGCCGTCAAGCCGCAGCCGGTGAGCGTCGAGGTGCGCCGCCCGGACGAACAGGTGAGCCGCAAATTCGTGTGGGAGGCCGATGCCTCTGGCCTCTATCAATACCCCTTGCAACTGGCCGGCGAAGCGCCGACCGGGCGCTGGCAACTGGTGTTCGACCTGGGCGACGGCAAACCGCAGTTGTATGAATTTCTCGTCGAGGATTTCCTGCCCGAGCGGTTGGCGCTGGAACTCAAGGGCAGCGACACCGCGCTGAGCCCGGCGGACAACCCGGTCATCCAGGTAAATGGGCGCTACCTGTACGGCGCCCCGGCGTCGGGCAATCGGGTCAGCGGCCAGGTCTACGTGCGCCCGCTGCGCGAAGCGGTCAAGTCGCTGCCGGGTTACCAGTTCGGCTCGGTCACCGAAGAAGAGCTGAGCCAGGATTTCGAGCTGGACGAAAGCGTGCTCGACGCCAAGGGCCAGCAGGCGTTGACCCTGGAAAGCAAATGGGCCGAGGCCAAATCACCGCTGCAGCTGATCGTGCAGGCCAGCCTGCAGGAGTCCGGCGGACGCCCGATCACCCGGCGTCTGGTGCAGCCGATCTGGCCGGCCGAGCAGCTGCCGGGCCTGCGCGGGCTGTTTGACGGCAAGGAAACCAATGGTGACGGCCCGGCGGAATTCGAAGTGCTGGTGGCCAACCAGGCGGGGCAGAAACTTGCCGCGCAGAACCTCAAGGTGCGCCTGGTGCGCGAGCGTCGTGACTACTACTGGAACTACTCCGACAACGACGGCTGGAGCTATCACTTCAACGAAAAATTCCTCAACCTCGACGAGCAGACCCTCAATATCAAGGCCGGCGATACCGCCAGGGTCAGCTTCCAGGTGGAGTGGGGCCCTTACCGCGTCGAGGTTGAAGACCCGCAGACCGGGCTGGTCAGCAGCCTGCGGTTCTGGGCCGGCTACCAGGCCCAGGACAACACTGAAGGCGGCGCCGTGCGGCCGGATCAGGTCAAGCTGGCGCTGGATAAACCCGCCTATGGCGACGGCGACACCGCCAACGTCACGGTGACGCCGCCGGCGGCCGGTAAGGGCTACCTGCTGGTGGAATCCGCCGAAGGGCCGTTGTGGTGGCAGGAAATCGACGTGCCGGCCGAAGGCAAAAGCTTCGCCGTTAAACTCGACCCGACATGGGCGCGGCATGACCTGTACGTCAGCGCCCTGGTGGTTCGTCCCGGCGAGCGCAAGGCCAATATCACCCCCAAGCGCGCCGTGGGCTTGCTGCACCTGCCGCTGGATCGCACCCAGCGCAAACTCGGCCTGACCCTCACCGCGCCGGAAAAAATGCGGCCCAAACAACCGCTGACGGTGAAGATCGCCGCCAAAAATGCCGACGGCAGCGTACCCAGGCAGGTGCATGTGCTGCTGGCGGCGGTGGACGTGGGCATCCTCAATATCACCGAATACCCGACGCCCGACCCGTACTCCAGCCTGTTCGGCCGCAAGGCCTACGGGGTCGATCAGTTCGACATCTACGGCCAGTTGATCGAAGCCGGGCAGGGCCGTCTGGCCAGCCTGGCGTTCGGTGGCGACGCCGCGCTGGCCAAGGGCGGCAAGCGCCCGGACACCAGCGTGACCATCGTCGCCCTGCAAAGCGCGCCGGTCACCTTGAACGAGCAGGGTGAGGGCGAAGTCAGCGTCAATATCCCCGACTTCAACGGCGAACTGCGCCTGATGGCCCAGGCCTGGAGCGATGACCGCTACGGCATGGCCGAGGGCAAGACGGTGATCGCCGCACCGCTGATCGCTGAACTGTCGGCGCCACGCTTTCTGGCCGGTGGCGACCAGACCAGCCTGGCGCTGGACCTGTCCAACCTGTCAGGCAAGGCGCAGAAACTGGAAGTGCAGTTGAGCGCCGAAGGGCAACTGGAGCTGGTCAATGGCGGTGCGCAAACCGTCGAGTTGAAACAGGGCCAGCGCACCACGTTGCGCATTCCGGTGAAAGCCTGGGGCGGCCTGGGGCAGGGCAAGGTCAAGGTGAGCGTCAATGGCCTGGACTTGCCGGGCGAAAACCTGCCGCCGTTCAGCCGCGAATGGACCCTGGGCGTGCGCCCGGCCTACCCGGCGTTGCTCAAACACTACCGCGCGGTGCTCAAGGACCAGCCGTGGAGCCTGCCGGCGGGCGCGCTGGATCAGTTCGATGCCTCCGGGCGTGAGGCGCTGTTGAGCCTGTCGAGCCGGCCGCCGTTGAACCTGGGCGCGCAAATCGCGGCGCTCAAGGCGTATCCCTACGGTTGCCTGGAGCAAACCGCCAGCGGCTTGTATCCCTCGCTGTATGCCGATGAGGCGTTGCTCAAACGCCTGAGCATCAAGGGCGAACCGGACGCCGAGCGCAAGCGCAAGATCGAGCTGGGCATCGAGCGTCTGCTGGGCATGCAGCGCTATAACGGCAGCTTTGGCCTGTGGGGCGCCGATGGCGAGGAGGAATACTGGCTGACCGCCTACGTCACCGACTTCCTGCTGCGCGCCCGCGACCAGGGTTTTGCCGTGCCGCCTGACGCCTTGAAAAAAGCCAGTGAGCGCCTGCTGCGCTATGTGCAGGAGCGCAACCTGATCGAGGTGGACTACAGCGACAACGCCGAACACACCCGCTTTGCCGTACAGGCTTACGCCGGCATGGTGCTGGCGCGCAGTCAACAGGCGCCGTTGGGCGCATTGCGCAGCATTTTCGAGCGACGCAGCGACGCGCGTTCCGGGTTGCCGCTGGTGCAATTGTCCATCGCGTTGCAGAAGATGGGTGACCAGCCGCGTGCCGATCAGGCATTGCAGGCAGGGCTCGCCGCCCAGCGCGGCGCCAAGGAATGGCTGGCCGACTACGGCAGCCCGCTGCGCGATCAGGCGATGATCCTGGCGTTGCTGGAGGAAAATGACTTGGCCAAGGGTACGCGTGAAGAGCGCCTGTTCAGCTTGTCGGACCAGTTGGCGGCCAGTCCGTACCTGTCGACCCAGGAGCGCAATTCACTGTTCCTGGCCGGGCGGCTCGGGTTTGCCCAGCCCGAGGCGAACTGGCAGGTCGCCTTGACCGGCAGCGGCGGTGCGCAGGCACTGAACAACCAGCACTCGACTGTGCAACTGGATGACAAGTCGCTGTCGGGCGACCTCAGCCTGAGCAACGGGGGTGAAACGCCGGTGTATCAGCAACTGACGATTTCGGGTTATCCACAAGTGCCACCGGCGCCGGGCGGCGACAACCTGAGTATCCACCGCGAATACCTGGGCATGAACGGGCAGCCGTTGAACCTGCGTAACCTCAACAGCGGCGACCTGGTGCTGGTGCACTTGACGGTCGGTGCCAAACAGCGCGTGCCGGATGCGCTGGTGGTGGACCTGCTGCCGGCCGGCCTGGAGCTGGAAAACCAGAACCTGGCGCAAAGCGCCGCCAGCCTTGAGAACGCCAGCAGCCAGGTGAAGGAATGGCGCGAGTCGATGCAGAACGCATCGCTCAAACATCAGGAGTTCCGCGATGACCGCTATGTGGCGGCGCTGAACCTGGACGGCTACGGCGCCACGCACCTGCTGTACCTGGCGCGTGCGGTCACCCCGGGCACCTACCGTGTGCCGCCGCCGCAGGTGGAGTCGATGTACCGGCCGAACTGGCAGGCGGTGGGCGAGACCCCGGCAGACATGGTGATCAAGGGCCGCTGACGGCCCGATGTGTAAGGGGGCAAATGTGGGAGGGAGCCAGCGCTCTCCCACAGGGGATCAGTGCACCACCCAGCTGAGCAACCACAACCCCAGCATCAGCCAGATGATCCCCATGATGATCGAGGCGCGCATGAACGCACGTACCGCCGAGTACAGCAGCATCAGGCCGATGATCAGGGTGATGATGCTGATGATCGAGGTGTCCATGCCCAGGGTGCGCGACAGGCCTTCGACAAAGTTGCCGCCGGCATGGGTCAACGCCCCGAACAGGCCGCTGAGGCCGTCGACGATAAACCGGATCACCGAACCCAGTGCCTGGCCCAACCATTCGAAGAAGCTTTCTACCTGCATGTGTGTGTCCTGATGAGAAGGTGGGCGTGTGTGTGCCTTTGGTTGCCGATAACGCGGGCTAGTTCCCTGCAAGCATAGAGGTTTGGCGGTTTGAGTTTTCGATTAATCATGCAATTCAACGTGGGAGGGGGCTTGCTCCCGATAGCGGTGTGTCAGCGGTGAATAAGTTGGCTGGAAGGTCGCCATCGGGAGCAAGCCCCCTCCCACAGGTGCTGCGCTGGGCCTTTGCGATTGTGTTGTTGGTGATAGCGCTGCTATGGCTGGCCGACCGCCTCTGGCCCTTGCCGCTGCCCCGCGATGACCTCGCCCGTGTGGTGCTGGCCGAGGATGGCACGCCCTTGTGGCGCTTTGCCGATGCCAACGGTGTATGGCGTTACCCCGTACAAACCGGTGAAGTCTCACCGTATTACCTCGATGCACTGCTCACCTACGAAGACCGCTGGTTCTACGAGCACCCCGGCGTAAACCCGCTGGCACTGGTGCGCGCCACCTGGCAGAACCTTACCGGCGCACGGGTGGTGTCGGGCGGCAGCACCCTGTCGATGCAGGTGGCGCGCCTGCTCGACCCGCATTCGCGCACCTGGCACGGCAAGTTGCGTCAGCTGTGGCGCACCGCGCAGCTGGAGTGGCACCTGTCCAAGGAGCAGATTCTTAACCTCTATCTCAACCGCGCGCCGTTCGGCGGTACCTTGCAGGGAGTGGCGGCGGCCAGTTGGGCGTACCTGGGCAAGTCTCCGGCGCAGCTCACCCGTGCCGAAGCCGCCTTGCTCGCGGTATTGCCCCAGGCGCCCAGCCGCCTGCGCCCGGACCGCCACCCGCAGCGTGCCCAGCAGGCCCGGGACAAAGTGCTGCGCCGCCTCGCCGAGTTTCAGGTGTGGCCGCAGGCGGCGGTCGATGAGGCCCTGGAAGAACCGCTGCTGCTGGCGCCGCGCCTGGAACCGAGCCTGGCGCCGTTGCTCGCGCGTCGCCTTAACCGCCCGGACAGCCCGCCGCTGATCCGCACCACGCTGGATGCCACCCTGCAGCGCCGTCTCGAAGACCTGTTGCTGGGCTGGCGCGCGCGCCTGCCCGAGCACACCTCGGCCGCGATTCTGGTGGTGGAGGAAGAAACCATGGCCGTGCGCGCTTACCTGGGCTCGGTGGACATCAACGACGCCAGGCGCTTCGGCCATGTGGACATGATCAGCGCCCTGCGCTCGCCCGGCTCGACCTTGAAACCGTTTTTGTACGGCATGGCCCTGGACGAGGGGCTGATTCATTCCGAATCGCTGTTGCAGGACGTGCCCCGGCGCTATGGCGATTATCGACCGGGCAATTTTTCCATGGGCTTTACCGGCGCGGTGCCGGCCAGTACCGCGCTGTCCAGTTCGTTGAATCTGCCGGCGGTGCAGTTGCTGGAAGCCTACGGGCCCAAGCGGTTTGCCGCGCAGATGCGCATCGGCGGCGTGCCCCTGGCATTGCCGGCGCTGGCCGAGCCAAACCTGGCGCTGATCCTCGGCGGGGCTGGCAGTCGCCTTGAGGATTTAGTGAGTGGCTACAGTGCGTTTGCCCGCGACGGCAAAAGCGCGACCCTCCGTTTGCAGCCGGACGACGTCTTGCGCGAGCGTCCGTTGCTGTCGCCGGGGGCCGCCTGGATTGTGCGGCGCATCCTCAGCGGCCAGGCGCGGCCCGACCGTGACCCGCGTGCCGAGCTGGTGCAACGCCCGACGCTGGCCTGGAAGACTGGCACCAGCTATGGCTTTCGCGATGCCTGGGCGATTGGCGTGGGGCCGCGCTATCTGATCGGCGTGTGGATCGGCCGGCCGGACGGCACGCCGGTGCCGGGGCAGTTCGGCCTGGCGTCGGCGGCGCCGTTGATGTTGCAGGTGCACGATGTGCTGGCCAACCGCGACAGCCAGCGCGGCATCAGTGCGCCGGTCAAGCCGGTGCCGGCCAATGTCGGGGTCGCGGCGATCTGCTGGCCGCTGGGCCAGCCCATGAGCCGCAGCGACCCCAATTGTCGGCGCCAGCGCTTTGCCTGGACGCTTGACAACACCACGCCGCCGACCCTGCAGGCGCTGGATCAGCCGCTGAGCGTGGGCCTCAAGGAAACTGTGTGGGTCAACGCCAAGGGCTTGCGCGTCGACGCCCATTGCCCCGGCGCGGTTGCCCGGGACATTGCCCTGTGGCCCGCGCCGCTGGAACCGTGGCTGCCGAAGGTGGAGCGCCGTGAAGCGCGGATTCCGGCGGCGGACCCGGATTGCCCGCCGCCGGCACTGGCGGCGGCGTCGCCGTTGTCGATTGTCGGCGTGCGCGAAGGTGACCAGCTGCGCCTGCCGGCCGCCAGCCAGCAGGCGCTGCGCCTGAAGCTATCGGCGCTGGGGGGCAGTGGTCGGCGCTGGTGGTTCCTCAACGGCGCGCCGCTGGGGGACAGTGCCAACCAGGACAGCATCAATGCCAGCTTTGATCGGCTCGGGCGTTATCAGCTCAGTGTGCTGGATGAGGCCGGGCAGACGGCCAGGATTGAGTTCAGCGTTGTTGATTAAGGCCTCATCGGGAGCAAGCCCCCTCCCACATTGTGTGGTGTGAATACCTTCAACTGTGGGAGGGGGCTTGCTCCCGATAGTGTCCTGAAGGCCAGCGCAGGCTATTCACTTGCCTTCAAGCCCCATCCCCCTGAAGCTATACCCCTTCAGGAGCCCAGCATGAACCTCGAACACCTCACCGAACGCCTGCACCGCATCCGCGATACCAACGACTGGAAGCAGTTCCACAGCCCGAAAAACCTGGCCATGGCTGCCAGTGTGGAAATGGCCGAGCTGGTGGAAATCTTCCAATGGCTCAGCGAAGACCAGTCGCGCCAGCTACCGCCGGAAAAGCTCGCCCATGCCGGGCAGGAAGTCGGCGATATCGTGTTGTACCTGCTGCTGCTGTGCAGCGAACTGGGCCTGGACATGGACGCGGTGGTGCGCGCCAAGCTGGCCGACAGCGAACGGCGGTTTGCCCATGAGTGACCGCCACTTCGACCAATTGGCCACGCGCTTCGCCGAGAAGATCTACGGCGGCGCCAAAGGCGCCATCCGCCTGGCGGTGCTCCAGGCCGACCTCGCCGAGGCCTTGCCGCAGCGCCCATTGCGGGTGCTGGACATCGGCGCGGGGCTGGGCCACATGTCGCTGTGGCTGGCCGAACGCGGCCACACGGTGACGCTGGCCGAACCCGCCGCGCCAATGCTCGACGGCGCGCGCCAGCGTTTCGCCGAGGCCGGGCAGAGCGCAACCTTCATTCATGCGCCCTGGCAGGATCTGCCCGGCCAGCTCACCGAGCGCTACGACCTGGTGCTGTGCCACGCCGTGCTGGAGTGGCTGGCCGAACCTCACGCGATCCTGCCGGTGCTGCACCAGTTGACCGTGCCGGGTGGCTGGCTGTCGCTGGCGTTCTACAATCGCGATGCGCTGATCTACCGCAACCTGCTCAAGGGCCACTTTCGCAAGATGCGCAACAATGACATGGCCGGTGAGAAGCAGAGCCTCACCCCCCAGCAACCCCTCGATCCACGGGAACTGGCGGCGCAACTCGCCGGCGCGTGGCAGGTCGAAAGCCAAAGCGGTGTCAGAGTGTTTCACGATTACATGCCGGTGGAATTCCAGGCCCGCGCCCAGTTGCAGGACCTGGTCGAGATGGAGCTCGCTCATCGTCGTCACCCAGCCTTTGCCGGACTTGGGCGCTATTTGCACTGGATGTGCCGTCCGGTTTAAGCACGCCAGTGTGCGGAGGTCCAAATGCGTCGTCTCGGTTTGATCCTGTTATCCCTGGGGTTGGGCGCCTGTTCCAGCCCCAACCCTTACGTGGCCAGTTCGGCGCCGATGCCGCCGGCACCTGCGCAGGCGGCCAACGTGTTCGATGCCAGCGCGTATCCGGCGCCCGTGCGCGACTACGGCGCCTACCGCAATTGGGCCTGGCGCAACGGCCAGCTCCCGGCGGGCAGTGCCTGGGCGGATTCGGCGCAGATTGCCGAGGCGGTCAGCGGTGCGCTGGACCAGCGTGGCTTGCGCCCGCTGCATGATAACCGTGCGCCGGACCTGTTGGTCAGCGCCGACGTGCACACGGAAAGGCGCCTGCGGCAGGTGCGCGATGATTATGAATACGGCGGGGGTTACGGCGGCGGCTACGGCGGTTACAACCGCTATGGCAATCGCTACGGCATGTACAACTCGGCACCGCTGGTGCGCACCTATGAAGTGCAGGTGGTTGTGGTGCGGGTCGACCTGTTCGACGCGCGCAGCGGCCAGCCGGTGTGGAGTGCCAGCGCGGAGACCGGCAGCTCGGGCAGCCTGGGCGAGCGCGCCGATGCGTTGCGCCAGGCGGTGCAAAAGGCGCTGACGGCGTATCCTCCGCATTAACGCTAGGGTCTGGGAGAATCACCATGTTTGGACGTATCGCTGTGCTTGCCGTTGTCCTGCTGCTGGGCGGTTGCCAGAGCGGCCAGGTCAACCACGATTTTGACGCCAGCCGAGACTTCGGCGCCTACCGCAGCTGGGCCTGGAAAGACCCGGCCCTGCAATACAGCCCGGATGATCCGCGCATCAAGAGCGACCTCACCGAACAGCGCATCCGCCAGGCCGTGGGCGAGCAACTGGACCAGCGCGGCCTGCGCGCTGCCGCGCCAGGCGCGCGGGCCGACCTGCGTGTGCAGGCCTACCTGATCGTCGAAGATCGCCAGCAACAAGTCACCACTAATTACGGCGGCCCGTGGGGCAACCCGTGGAACGGCTACTGGGGCGCGCCGATGTACAACGAAACGCGCAACCTCACCTACAAGGTGGCGACCCTGCAGATCGATCTGCTCGACGGCAAGGACGGCAAGCTGGTGTGGCGCGGCAGCGACGAGCAACTGATGGCCAGCTCGCCCAACCCGCAGGATCGCGACAAAGCCATACGCACCACGGTGGCGCGAATCCTCTCCAGCTACCCGCCCCGTTAAAGACACCCCAGCTCCAGTATGTGAATGGGGTTCATGTGGGAGGGAGCAAGCCCCCTCCCACATTCAAGCAATGGGTCGCCAGGTGCCGACCATGTGTTCGATATCACCCGCACCTTTGAGCTGCAATTCACCGCTGGCCCCCGGTGCGCTGGCAGATAGCGTCACTTCGCCGGGCAGACGCACCGGCTTTTTGAACGCCACGTCGATCTCCACATTCGCCGCAGGCAAGTGCTCTCCCAGCGCGGCAAGCAGGCGCGCCTTGTTCCACAAGCCATGGGCAATAGCCTGGGGGAAGCCGAACAGTTTGGCGGTGAGCGCGCTCAGGTGGATCGGGTTGTAGTCGCCGGACACCCGTGCATAGCGTCGACCTATGTCGGCCGGAGCTTTCCAGCGGGTCAGTTCGCTGACGTCCAAGGGCGCAGGCCGCGTGTCATCCGGCGCTTCACCGTCGAGCTTGACGCCTCGGCACAGCATGCGGCTCTCGGCTTGCCACAGCAGGCCGAGGGCATCGTGGGCGGTGGTCACCAGATCGAAAGTGGCACCCTTGGCGTGGGGCTGGAGATTTTCGGCATGCACCGCCAGGGTCAGCTCGCTGACACTGCCCAGGGGCCGATGCAGGCGAATGCGATTACTCAGGTGGATCAGCCCCAGCAAGGGAAACGGGAACTGCCGGTCGGTGAGCAGTTGCATCTGCAGGCCGAACGCGAGGATATGCGGGTAAGTCGCCGGCAATATCGGCCCGTCGGCAAAACCGCAGACCTTGCGATACGCCGCCACGTGCCGTGGCTCAAGGCTGACCCGGCAGCGCAGGCCCTTGTCGGGCAGCGTGCTGCCGCTGATCTTGCGCTTGAGCGCCGCGCGCCAGTACAGCGGCGGAAGAAACGGCGGGCTGTCCAGTGTTTGCCAATCCATGCTTACGCTCCCAGAAGACTTTGCCCACAGACCCGCAGGGCCTGGCCGGTGACCGCGCCGGACCCCGGCTGGCCAAGCCATGCCACGGCTTCGGCGACATCCTGGGGCAGGCCGCCCTGGCCCAGTGAACTCATGCGTCGCCCGGCCTCACGCAGGCCGAACGGAATATGCGCGGTCATCTGGGTTTCGATAAACCCCGGCGCCACGGCATTGATGCTGATGCCTCGTTGTTGCAACAGCGGTGCCCAGGCCTGGGCCAGGCCGATCAGGCCGGCCTTGCTCGCGGCGTAGTTGGTCTGCCCGCGGTTGCCGGCGATGCCGCTGATGGAGGCCAGCAGCACCACGCGCGCGTTGTCGTGCAGGGTGCCGCTGTCGAGCAGGGCCTTGGTCAGCACCTGCGGCGCATTGAGATTGACCGCCAGCACGGCGTCCCAGTATTCCGGGGTCATGTTGGCCAGGGTCTTGTCGCGGGTGATGCCGGCGTTGTGCACCAGGATGTCGAGGCCGTCGGGCAGGTGTTCGATCAGTTGGGCGGCGGCGTCTTCGGCGCAGATATCCAGGGTGATGGTGCGCGCGCTCAGGCGCGCGGCCAGGGCGTCGAGGTCGGCCTTGGCCTGGGGCACGTCCAGCAGGATCACCTCGGCGCCATCGCGGGCCAGGGTTTCGGCGATGGAGGCGCCAATCCCGCGTGCGGCGCCGGTGACCAGTGCCTTGCGCCCGGCCAGTGGGCGCGTCCAGTCCTCCACTGGCGTTGCGCAGGCTTGCAGGCGCAGCACCTGGCCAGAGATGTAGGCGCTTTTGGGCGAGAGGAAAAACCTCAGCGCACCTTCCAACTGGTCTTCAGCCCCCGCGCCGACATACAGCAACTGCAGCACACCGCCGCTGCGCAACTCCTTGGCCAGGGAACGACTGAACCCTTCGAGGGCGCGCTGGTCGCTGGCGGCAAACGGATCGTCGAGGCTTTCCGGCGCGCGACCGAGGATCACCAGGTGGGCGCTGTGGTCGAGGTTCTTCAGCAGCGGCTGGAAGAACTCGCGCAGTTGCTTGAGCTGATCGGTGTGCTGCAAGCCGCTGGCGTCGAACACCACTGCCTTGAGTTTGGGACCGTGGCCGGGAATCCAGGTCGAGGCCTCGGTGCCATAGCGGTAAGTGGCGTCGGTAAATTTGTGGGCAAACGCCTGCACCTTGTCGGCCAGCGCGCCGCCGCTCAGCAACAGCGCACCCTCCACCGGGCGCAGGCGCCCGGCTTGCCAGCGTTCCAGGCGCACCGGTGACGGCAGGCCAATGGCGGCGACCAGGCGATGGCCGAGGCTTGAGTTGGCGAAGTCGATATAACGGTCAGACATGGAACGCTCTCCGAAGGCTGGGGTTCAAAAGGTTGACCATTCCAGGGTAGCAGTCGTTCGACTAGGCTCAGTGATCCAGCCCGCAACCGACAGAGGGAGCTTCTTATGACTCAATTGCGCCGTGTGGCGATCATTGGCGGTAACCGCATTCCGTTCGCCCGCTCCAATGGCCCTTACGCCACGGCGAGCAACCAGGCGATGCTGACCGCTGCGCTGGAAGGCCTGATCGAACGCTACGACCTGCACGGCCAGCGCATTGGCGAAGTGGTTGCCGGCGCTGTGCTCAAGCATTCGCGCGACTTCAACCTCACCCGCGAGTGCGTGCTGGGCTCGCGGCTGTCGCCGCAGACGCCGGCCTATGACATCCAGCAGGCCTGCGGCACGGGGCTGGAGGCGGCGTTGCTGGTGGCCAACAAGATCGCTCTGGGCCAGATCGAGTGCGGTATTGCCGGCGGCGTCGACACCACCTCGGACGCGCCGATTGGCGTGAATGAAGGGCTGCGCAAGATCCTGCTGCAGGCCAATCGCGCCAGGTCCATGGCGGATAAATTAAAAGTCCTGTTACAACTTCGCCCGCAGCACTTCAAGCCCGAGCTGCCGCGCAATGGCGAACCGCGCACCAAAATGTCGATGGGCCAGCACTGTGAATTGATGGCGCAGACCTGGCAGATCCCCCGCGCCGAGCAGGACCAACTGGCCCTTGAGAGTCATCGCAAAATGGCCGCCGCCTATGCCGAAGGCTGGCACAACGATTTGCTCACACCGTTTATGGGGCTCACCCGTGATAACAACCTGCGCCCCGACCTGACCCTGGAAAAACTCGCCGCGCTCAAGCCTGCCTTCGAGCGCAGTGAAAAAGGCACGCTCACCGCCGGCAACTCCACGCCGCTCACCGATGGTGCATCCCTGGTGTTGCTGGGCAGCGAAGCCTGGGCCCGTGAGCGCGGCTTGCCGATTCTGGCGTACCTGCGCGACGGCGAAGCGGCGGCGGTGGATTTCGTCAACGGCGCCGAAGGCCTCTTGATGGCGCCGGTGTACGCGGTGCCGCGCCTGTTGGCGAGGAATGGTCTGACGCTGCAGGACTTTGATTACTACGAAATCCACGAAGCGTTCGCCGCCCAGGTGCTGTGCACGCTCAAGGCCTGGGAAGACGCCGACTATTGCCGGACGCACCTGGGGCTGGACGCGCCGCTGGGGGCTATCGACCGCAGCCGGCTGAACGTCAAGGGCAGCTCCCTGGCCGCCGGGCACCCGTTTGCGGCCACCGGTGGGCGGATCGTCGCCAACCTGGCCAAGTTGCTCGACGCGGCGGGCAAGGGGCGCGGCTTGATTTCGATCTGCGCCGCAGGTGGGCAGGGGGTGACTGCCATCATTGAACGCTGATGGGCAGTGAAATTGGCACACAGGATGCATTCTTGGGTGGTCAAAGGTCGGTCGCCTCTCCCACCGGCGCGCCGATTGCCGTATAACGAGTGCCATACGCGTATTTGGTAATAAAGGACCCACAATAAAAGCTGATGAAGACTCCTAAACGCATTGAACCCCTGATCGAAGACGGTCTGGTCGACGAAGTGCTGCGCCCTCTGATGAGTGGTAAAGAAGCAGCTGTTTATGTGGTGCGCTGCGGCAACGAATTGCGTTGCGCCAAGGTTTACAAGGAGGCGAATAAACGAAGTTTTCGTCAGGCGTCCGAATACCAGGAGGGCCGCAAGGTCCGCAACAGCCGCCAGGCCCGGGCCATGGCCAAGGGCTCCAAGTTCGGCAAGAAAGAAACCGAAGACGCCTGGCAGAACGCGGAAGTGGCGGCATTGTTCCGTCTGGCCGGTGCGGGCGTTCGCGTGCCCAAGCCGTACGACTTCCTCGAAGGCGTGCTGTTGATGGAACTGGTGGCCGATGAATATGGTGATGCGGCGCCGCGTCTGAACGACGTGACCCTGGACCCGGATCAGGCGCGCGAATACCACGCCTTCCTGATCTCCCAGATCGTACTGATGCTGTGTACCGGCCTGGTGCACGGTGACCTGTCCGAGTTCAACGTACTGCTCACGCCGACGGGCCCGGTGATCATCGACCTGCCCCAGGCAGTGGATGCGGCGGGCAACAACCACGCGTTCAGCATGCTCGAGCGCGATGTAGGCAACATGGCGTCCTACTTCGGGCGCTTTGCCCCGGAGTTGAAGGCGACCAAATACGCCAAGGAAATGTGGGCGTTGTACGAAGCCGGCACCTTGCACCCGGCCAGCGTATTGACCGGTGAGTTCGACGAGCCGGAAGAGCTGGCGGACGTGGGCGGTGTGATCCGCGAGATCGAAGCGGCGCGGCTGGATGAAGCGCGCAAGCAGGCGATTCGGGCGGCGGATGATGCGCCACCGAGCAAGGGATCCGACGAGCCACCGCCGCCGCCCTGGATGCAGTGATCTTCAGATAAATGAAGATTAAAAATGTGGGAGGGAGCAAGCCCCCTCCCACATTGGTTCGTGGTGTGTCATTAAGATCTTCAGGCGCAACAGCTTCCGGACGCCAATTCCTTGAGGATCGGGCAGTCCGGCCTGTGGTCGCCCTGGCAGTGATCCATCAGGTCCTGCAGGGTGTCGCGCAGTTGCCCAAGCTCCAGAATCTTCTGGTTCAACGCCTCGATATGCTGACGCGCCAGTGCCTTTACATCGGCGCTGGCGCGTTGCCGGTCCTGCCACAGGGTCAGCAACTTGCTGACCTCTTCCAATGAAAACCCAAGGTCCCGCGAGCGTTTGATGAACGCCAGGGTGTGCAGGTCCTGCGCGCCGTATACGCGGTAACCACTGTCGGTGCGCTGGGCGGCTTCGAGCAGGCCGATGGCTTCGTAGTAGCGAATCATCTTTGCGCTCAGGCCACTGTGGCGAGCGGCTTGGCCGATGTTCATGGGTGTTTGTCCTCCAGGTGCTGCGGTTTCCAGGTGTTCAACAGTAGCGCATTGCTCACCACGCTGACGCTGGACAAGGCCATCGCCGCGCCGGCAATCACCGGGTTGAGCAGGCCGAATGCCGCCAGCGGAATGCCGATCACGTTAAACACAAAGGCCCAGAACAGGTTCTGGCGGATTTTTGCACAGGTTTTGCGGCAGATTTGCAGCGCCGCCGGCACCAGGCGCGGGTCGCCGCGCATCAGGGTGATACCGGCGGCGTGCATGGCCACATCGGTGCCACCGCCCATGGCAATGCCGATATCGGCAGCGGCCAGGGCCGGGGCGTCGTTGATGCCGTCGCCGATCATGGCCACTACGCCGGTTTTTTTCAGTTGCGCGATGATGGCGGCTTTCTCGCCGGGCAGCACCTGTGCGTACACGTCCTCGATGCCCAGCGCCTGAGCCACGGCCTGCGCGCTGCCGCGATTGTCGCCGGTGAGCAAGTGGCAGCCGATGTGTTGCGCCTTGAGCGCCTGCACCGCCGCCAGCGCGCCGGGCTTGAGCGTATCGCCAAAGGCGAACAGCCCGAGCACGCGCGGTTGCGCACCTTGCTCGATCAGCCAGGACAGGGTGCGGCCTTCGGCTTCCCAAGCGCTGGCGCGGGTTGCCAGTTCGCCTGCGCTCAAGCCGTGTTCCTGCAGCATGCGCGTGTTGCCCAACGCCAGTTGCCGACCGTCAACGGTGCCGGTCATGCCGCGTCCGGTGAGGGATTGGCTGGCACTCGCGTCGGCGACGGGCAGTCCCTGTTCGTTGCAGGCATCCAGTACCGCCCTGGCCAACGGGTGCTGGCTGCCACGTTGCAACGCGCCGGCCTGTTGCAGCAGCTGTGACGCGTTGCCCACCACCGCCACCAGGTGCGCGATGGTTGGCGCGCCGCTGGTGAGGGTGCCGGTCTTGTCGAACACCACAGTGCTTACGGCATGGGCGCGCTCGAGCGCTTCGGCGTCCTTGATCAGAATGCCGTGATGCGCGGCGACGCCGGTGCCGGCCATGATCGCGGTGGGCGTGGCCAACCCCAGGGCGCAGGGGCAGGCGATCACCAGCACGGCGACCGCATTGATGATCGCGGTTTCCAGCGGCGCGCCGTACAGCCACCAGCCCACCAGGGTGACCAACGCCAGCGTCAGCACCGCCGGGACGAACACCTGGCTGACTTTATCCACCTGTTTCTGGATGGGGGCCTTCGCCGCCTGGGCGTCTTCCATCAGGCGAATGATCCGCGCCAGCACGCTTTCTGCGCCAATGGCCAGGGTGCGCACCAGCAGGCGGCCTTCGCCGTTGATGGCGCCGCCGGTAACCGGGTCGCCCGGCTGTTTGGGCACCGGCAGGCTTTCGCCGCTGATCAGTGCTTCGTCGGCGTGGCTGTGGCCGTCCACCACTTCACCGTCCACCGGGAAGCGCTCCCCGGGTTTGACCATGACCAGGTCGTGGCGCTTGAGCTGGTGGATGGCGACGCTTTCTTCACGCCCGTCCCGCACGCGCACCGCCCGCTCCGGGCGCAGCGCCTCCAGGGCACGGATGGCGCTGGCAGTCTGGCGCTTGGCGCGGCTTTCCAGGTGTTTGCCGAGCAGCACCAGGGCGATCACCACCGCAGATGCTTCGAAATACAAGTGCGGCGCGGTGGCGCTCAGCCACTGATGAATGCTTAGGCCATACGCGGCGCTGGTGCCAATGGCCACCAGCAGGTCCATGTTGCCGCTGCCGGCCCGCACGGCCTTCCAGGCGGCGCTGTAAAAACGCGCGCCGAGGATGAACTGCACCGGCGTGGCCAGGGCGAACTGTGCCCAGGCCGGGAGCATCCAGTGCAGGCCGAAGGGTTGCACCAGCATCGGCAGCACCAGGGGCAACGCCAGCGCAATCGCCAGCAGCAACGCCCAACGCTCGCGGTGCAGGCGCCGGGCCTGGTCGGCCTGAGTATCAATGTCGGATTGGGGCAGGGTGGCGGTGTAGCCGGCCTTGTCGATGGCGGCGATCAATACGCCAGGGTCCATTGGGCCGACTACTTGGACATGGGCGCGTTCGTTGGCCAGGTTGACGCTGACGCTGTGCACCCCCGGCACCTGGCCCAGCGCGCGTTCGACCCGGCCGGCACAACTGGCGCAACTCATGCCGCTGATGGGCAGGTCGAAGGTGGTGGATCGGTTCATGGGGCAAGTCCTCCAAGGGAAGTTGCCCCCAAGCATCAACCTTGACCTGTGGGGAAGGTCAAGGTTGATGTTTCAGTAATCGAGTTCGGCCGCCTTGAGGTACATGCCGTCCGGCCCCTGGGCAATACGCAACTTGCGTATGTCGCCGGCCTTGAGCGTGATGTTCTGCGCGGGCGGCGCAAGCAGGCCCGGCAGGCAACCCGGGGTCTGGCCCGGCAGCAGCTTGAGGCGCAGCGACACGTCGCCCGGCGGCAGGTTGAACGAGGTGGACTCTTCCTGGAACAGGCGGCCGGCCAGTTGGTCCTGGATGTAGAGGCCGATTTCGCAGGTGGTCGGCACTTCCAGGCGTTCACGGGAAATGATCAGCACTGCGTAATCCTGTGCGGCACTGGCCAGGGGCGCAGCGGTAGACAGGCTCAGCAGGCCGGCAACGGCGAAATACGACCAGCGCATGGCGAATGCTCCGTGGTTCAGATGCAAAGAGAGGTGCAGCTTGGCCGACCGCGCGTGCAAATACCAGCCCGGCCGATGTTGCTGGAACTTGATGGGAAGAAGGCGACAGGGGCATCTGAACTTCAATAGTTAGCGAGCTATCGTTCTATCCAAGAAACCCACCCGCAGCTAGACTATCGGGCTGCCGACTCACTTGGGTGTCTGATGAACCTTCGCATAATCCTGATCCTGGGCGCCTTGAGCGCCTTCGCGCCGTTGTCGATCGATTTTTACCTGCCGGGCTTTCCGGCGATGGCCACGGCGTTTGCCACCGATGAAAAGCATATCCAGCTGACCCTGGCGGTGTATTTCGCAGGCCTGGCCATTGGTCAATTGATCTACGGCCCGCTGGCCGACCGCTTCGGGCGCCGGGTGCCGCTGCTCAGCGGCGTTATTCTGTTTACCCTCGCGTCTTGCGCCTGCGCGTATGCGCCGTCTCTGGAATGGCTGATTGGCGCGCGCTTCGTGCAGGCCCTGGGCGGGTGCGCGGGCATGGTGATTTCCCGCGCGGTGGTCAGTGACAAGTGCGATGCCATAGGCTCGGCCAAGGTGTATTCGCAACTGATGCTGGTGACCGGCCTGGCGCCGATCCTGGCGCCGTTGGCGGGCGGGGTCATGGTCGGCTTGTGGGGCTGGCAGTCGATCTTTCTGGCGTTGTCGCTGTTCAGCGCACTGGCCGCCATCGCGGTGGCGGTGGGGTTGCCGGAAACCTTCCCGGCCCATCAAGCGCGCCAACCGTTGTCCGGATCGTTGCGTCGTTACGCCGCGCTGCTCTCGGACCGTGTCTACCTCGGTTACGCGCTGACCGGCGGTATCTCGATTGCCGGGATGTTTGCCTACATCGCCGGTTCGCCTTTCGTCTTCATCAAGCTCTATGGCGTGGCGCCCGAGCACTACGGCTGGCTGTTCGGCTCCAATGCGGCGGGCTTTATCCTGATGGCGCAGGTGAATGCGCGGCTGCTGGCCAAGCGTGGGCCGGCGTTCCTGCTGTCGCGTACCGTATGGTTGTATGCGTTGGCGGCGCTGACGCTGTTGGGCATCGCCGCGTTGCGCACCGAGGCGCTGTGGCCGTTGCTGGTGCCGCTGTTTATCTGCATCGCCAGCCTGGGCTGTATTTTGCCGAACACCTCGGCCTGTGCCATGACCGGGCAGGGCGCCCGGGCCGGCAGTGCTTCGGCGTTGCTGGGGTGCATTCAGTTCGGCGTGGCGGCGGGGGCCGCGTCATTGGTGGGGGTGTTGCACGATGGCACCGCGCTGCCGATGGCGATGGTCATCAGCCTGTGCGGTGTACTCGCGGTGACCATTGCCGTGTCGACCCAGCGCCTGCAACGGGCGCGGGCCGAGCAGGCGCAGGTCTGACCGATCAGAACCCTTCGAGCACGATCTTGCCCTTGGCCTTGCCGCTTTCGAGCAACGCGTGGGCGCGGCGCAGGTTGTCGGCGTTGATCACGCCGAAGTGCTCGCCCAGTGTGGTTTTCAGGGTGCCGTCGTCGATCAGGTCGGCGACGCGGTTGAGCAGGTTGTGTTGCTCGATCATGTCCGGTGTTTCGAACATCGAGCGGGTGTACATGAACTCCCAGTGCAGCGACAGGCTCTTGCGCTTGAGCGTGCTCACGTCCAGCGCCTTGGGGTCGTCGATCAGCGCCAGTTTGCCCTGGGGTTGCAGCGCTTCCACCAGTTGCTCCAGGTGATGCTCGGTCTGGGTCAGGCTGGCGACGTGGGTCACCTGCGGGTGGCCGGCCTGTTGCAGGGCCTGGCTCAGCGGTTGGCTATGATCGATCACCAGGTGGGCGCCGAGGTCTTTGGCCCAGGCCTGGGTTTCCGGGCGCGAGGCGGTGCCGATCACTTTCAGTGCGGTAAGTCGGCTGGCCAGTTGGGTGAGGATCGAGCCCACGCCCCCGGCGGCGCCGACGATCAGCAGGCTCTGGCCTTCATCTGTTTGACCTTCACGCACCTGCAGGCGCTCGAACAGCAGTTCCCAGGCGGTGATGGCGGTCAGGGGCAGGGCGGCCGCTTCGGCGAAACTCAGGCGTTTGGGCATGTGCCCGACGATGCGTTCGTCGACGGTGTGCAGCTCGCTGTTGCCGCCCGGGCGCACCAGGGAGCCGGCGTAGAACACCTTGTCACCGGGCTTGAACAGCGTCACGTCGCTGCCGACCGCCTTGACCACGCCCGCCACGTCCCAGCCCAGCACCTTGGCGGCGCCGTCCTGCGGGGTGACGTTCTGGCGGATCTTGGTATCGACCGGGTTGACCGAGATGGCTTTGACTTCCACCAGCAGGTCGCGCGGGCCGGCGACGGGTTCGGGCAGTTCGATGTCCTGCAGGGATTTTGGATCGTTGATCGGCAGTGAAGCGTAATAGGCGATGGCTTTCATGGGGGCTCCGCAAAAGGGTGATGGGAAGGTGCGGTGATCAGGCGAGCAATGTCAGGCGCTTGAGTTCGAAATGTTCGATCACATCGGCGGCCTTGGCGCGAAAGCTCTGGATATGTGCGCTCTGGTTGTGGTCGGCCAGGGCGGCGTCGTCGCTCCAGCGTTCGAGCATGTAGAAGGTCTGCGGGTGTTGCAGGTCCTGGTGCAGGTCGTATTGCTCGCAACCGGCTTCAAGGCGGGTGGGCTCCAACAGCTCGCGCAGGAGTTTTTCCAGGGTGTCCTGCTGGTCGGGCTTGGCGATCAGCGTGGCAATGACGTTAAAGGCGGTGGACATGGTCGACTCCAGATACGTGATGAGCGGGATGCACAGATGATTGGCTATTTGCAGGGCGGATAAAAGCCGCTAAAACAGAGGTCTGTTTCAATATAATTTTGATAATGGGTGGGTTTGATGCTGCGTTTTGATGATTTGCAGCTGTTTGTACGCGCCGCGGACCTGGGCAGTCTGTCGGCGGCGGCGCGGGTGATGGACCTGTCACCGGCAGTGGCGAGTGCCGCCCTCAAGCGCATCGAGCAGCAACTGGGCGCGCGCTTGCTGGCGCGTTCCACCCGCAGCCTGCGCCTGACGGCCGAGGGTGAGGGCTTTCTGGACTACGCGCGCACCGCGTTGGGTGCGCTGGAGGACGGACGGCGTCATCTGGCCAGCGGCCAGGACCACGTCAGCGGTGTGCTGCAACTGTCGGCGCCTTCGGATTTCGGCCGCAACCTGCTGTTGCCGTGGCTGGATGAGTTCCAGCGCGAGCACCCGCAACTGAATATCCGTCTGCTGCTGGGCGACCGTATTGCCGACCTGTTTCGCCAGCCGGTGGACATTGCCCTGCGTTATGGCGAGCCCGAGGATTCCAGCCTGGTCGCGCTGCCTGTTGCGCCGGACAATATCCGCGTGCTTTGCGCCGCGCCCAGCTATCTCGCGCGGCATGGCGAGCCGCAGCATCTGGAGCAACTGGCCCAGCACAATTGCCTGCTGTATATGCTCGGCACCCGCGTGCACGATCAATGGGGCTTTCACGACGGCAAGCGCAAGGTCGGCCTGACGGTTACGGGCGATCGCTTCAGTGACGACGCCGATGTGGTGCGGCGCTGGGCAGTGGCGGGCATGGGCATTGCCTACAAGTCCTGGCTGGATGTGAGCGCCGAGGTGCTGACCGGGCGCCTGCGCCTGATCCTGCCGGCGCTGCGCGGCGAGGGCACGCCCCTCAATCTGCTGTGCACACACCGTGCGCAATTGAGCAAGCCCATCAACCTGCTGCGGGAAATGCTCGTGTCCCGCTGTGCGACATTGACGGCGCAAATGCCCGGATGAATGCGTGCGACGTAAAACCTTCCATCAATGTCGGAAATTTCACTCAGCTTATGTCCCTATCCATACTGTAAGACCCCATGGAACCGGCACTTTGGGTGCCTGTACTCTGGCGGCAACCGCATCAGAAAAATGCGTCAACAGGGAGTGGATAGATGGAACAGGCACCATGCATCAGTCGTATTGCCAGCTTGCTGGCCGAGCCCAAGCGCACCGCCATGCTCTGGGCATTGATGGACGGTTCGGCGAGGTCGTCGGAGGAATTGGCGACGCTGGCGGGCGTGTCGTCGACCTCGGCCAATGCGCACCTGGCGCGACTGACCGGCAGCGGCCTGCTGCGGGTCGAGGTGCGGCGTGGCCGGCGCCTATTCCGCGTTGCCGCCGCCGACGTCAGCCTGGCCATCGACGCCCTGGCCAGCACCACCATGGCCAGTGCCGCGCGTTGTTCACCCCAGGTGGCGCCCGTGTCGTTGGCAGCGCCGGCGCTGTTACGCCACGCGCGTTTGTGTCACGGCCATCTGGGCGGTGAACTGGCGGCGCAGTTGTACCAACGGATGATAGCGGCGGGGTGGATCGAGCGCTGTGAGCAGCGCGTCGAAGTCACGCCCAAGGGCGCGCAGCAACTGGCCGGCCTGGGGATTTTCACCCAGGCGCTGAGCACGCCGCTGGTGTGCGATTGTTTCGATTGGAGTCAGCAGCAACCGCACCTGGGCGGCGCGTTGGGGGCGGGGCTGATGCAACTGTTTTTGCAGTCGAACTGGATCCGCGCCACGCATGAGTCGCGCGGCCTGTTGGTAAGCCCCATGGGGCTGCTGGAAATCGCCCGCCTGGCCGAACCGGCCCAGGCCTGAGACGGTTGGCGTCGTTCAGGGTTTCAGTCAGGTCGCATCCAGCAATAGCCCGCCAATACGATGCCGCACACTCGCCGAGGGGAATTTCACACGGTGGGGTGCAGCATGGGCAGGCAAGGCTATAGCGCAGCGGAACGGCTGGAACGGTTACCTTTGAGCGGCTATCACCGCGTCATCTTTATCATCATCGCCCTGGCGTTTTTCTTCGACTCCATGGACCTGGCGATGATGACCTTTCTGTTGGGCTCGATCAAAACCGAGTTTGGCCTGAGCACGGCCCAGGCCGGGTTGCTCGCCAGCTCGAGTTTTTTTGGCATGGTGGTGGGCGCGTCCCTGTCCGGCATGCTGGCGGACCGCTTCGGCCGCAAGCCAGTGTTCCAGTGGAGCATCGTGCTGTGGGGCCTGGCCAGCTACCTGTGTTCCACGGCGCAGACGGTGGAGGCGCTGACCTTGTTCCGTGTGCTGCTGGGCATCGGCATGGGCATGGAGTTTCCGATTGCCCAGTCGATGCTGTCGGAGCTGATTCCCGCCAAGCGGCGCGGGCGCTACATCGCCTTGATGGACGGCTTCTGGCCGCTGGGTTTTGTGGCTGCCGGGGTGCTGTCTTACTTCCTGTTGCCGGTGATTGGCTGGCGCGACATCTTCCTGGTGCTGGCGGTGCCGGCGGTGTTTGTCCTGGCGATCCGCTTCTTTATCCCGGAATCGCCGCGCTGGCTGGAGCAGGCCGGGCGGCATGCGGCGGCGGACAAGGTGCTGCTGGGGATCGAGCAGAAGGTGCGCGATTCGCTGGGCCGCGCGGACTTGCCCGAACCGATTGCATTACCACGGGTTGAGAGTGCGCCGGGCACGTTCTTCTCTGCGTTCCACCAGCTGTGGTCGGCGCAGTACCGTCAGCGCACGATGATGATCTGGAGCGTGTGGTTCTTTGCCCTGCTCGGGTTCTACGGGTTGACCTCGTGGCTGAGCGCGCTGCTGCAACAGTCGGGGTTTGCGGTGACACAGTCGGTGTATTACACGGTGATCATTTCCCTGGGCGGAATTCCCGGCTTCCTGATGGCGGCCTGGCTGGTGGAGCGCTGGGGGCGCAAACCGGTGTGCGTGGTGACGCTGCTCGGCGGCGGGGTGATGGCGTTTCTCTACGGACAAAGCGCGGTGTTTGGCGGCAACGTCGGCCTGCTGATCACCTCGGGGCTGCTGATGCAGTTCTTCCTGTTTGGCATGTGGGCGGTGCTGTACACCTACACGCCGGAGCTTTACCCCACGTCGGCGCGTGCGACAGGCTCCGGATTTGCCTCGGCCATAGGCCGGGTCGGCTCGCTGCTCGGGCCGTTGGTGACCGGGCTGGTATTCCCGATAACCGGGCAAGGCGGGGTGTTTGCCCTCGGCGCGCTGTGCTTTGCCGTGGCGGCACTGGTGGTGTGGGTGTTCGGAATGGAGACGAAGGGCAAGACCCTGGAAGAACTCACCGAAGCATGAAGAACACTGCAAACCAAATGTGGGAGGGGCAAGCCCCTCCCACATTTGGTTTTATTGATTAAGTTATGGCTTGATCAACCGCGCATCCAGGCTGTTCTGCGCCAGGCGTTTGGCCTGGTCCTGGGTCATGCCCAGGCTGGTGTACAGCGCATGGAAGTTCTCGGTGACATAACCGCCGAAGTACGCCGGGTCATCGGAGTTCACCGTCACTTTCACACCGCGCTCGAGCATGTCGAGGATGTTGTGCTGGGCCATGTCGTCGAATACGCAGAGCTTGGTGTTGGACAACGGGCACACGGTCAGCGGGATCTGTTCGTCGATGATGCGCTGCATCAGGCGCTCGTCTTCGATGGCGCGCACGCCATGGTCGATGCGCTGGATTTTCAACAGGTCGATGGCTTCCCAGATGTACTCGGGCGGGCCTTCTTCGCCGGCGTGGGCCACGGTGAGGAAGCCTTCGCCACGGGCGCGGTCGAACACGCGCTGGAACTTGCTCGGCGGATGACCCATTTCCGAACTGTCCAGGCCTACGGCCACGAATGCGTCACGGAACGGCAGCGCCTGGTCGAGGGTTTTTTCGGCTTCGGCTTCGCTCAGGTGGCGCAGGAAGCTGAGGATCAGGCCGCTGGTGATGCCCAGTTGCTGCTCGCCGTCCTTGAGTGCGGCGGCGATGCCGTTGAGCACCACTTCAAAGGGAATGCCACGGTCGGTATGGGTTTGCGGGTCGAAGAACGGTTCGGTGTGGATCACGTTCTGGGCCTTGCAGCGCAGCAGGTAGGCCCAGGTCAGGTCGTAGAAGTCCTGGGAGGTGCGCAGCACATCGGCGCCCTTGTAATACAGGTCGAGAAACTCTTGCAGGTTGTTGAAAGCGTAGGCCTTGCGCAGGGCGTCGACGTCGTTCCACGGCAACGCAATCTTGTTGCGTTCGGCCAGGGCGAACAGCAGCTCAGGCTCCAGCGAGCCCTCCAGGTGCAGGTGCAATTCGGCCTTGGGCAGGGCGTTGAGCCAATCGTACATAGTCAAATTCTCATCAGGTGCAATGGCGGCATTCTACAGGCCATGGCAGAAATAATCGGCAAAACCTGACCGGCAGGAGAGTATTCCTATTATTCGCGCAAGGGCGACTTGAATTAAGGTGTAACGAAACGTTAGCGGCGCGATGCAGTCTGTACCCCATCAATGACTGATTTGCCCTACCAGAAGGCCCGTAATGCTTACCTCACTCAAGCAAGAAAAATTCATGCTGCTGGCGCTGATTGCCGCCATCGCCGCCTACCCGCTGGAGCACTGGATGCTGCACAGCGGGCAGGTCGTGGCGCTGGTGGCGGGCGTGGTGTTGATCGGCTTTATCGTCATGGCCTCGATGCGCGTCGCCCACCATGCCGAGCAATTGGCGGAGAAGGTCGGCGACCCCTACGGCACCATGATCCTGACGCTGGCCGCCGTGCTGGTGGAAGTGGTGATCCTGGCCATCATGATGAGCAACGAACCTTCGCCCACCTTGGTGCGCGACACCATTTACTCGGCGGTGATGCTGGACATCAACGGCATCCTCGGCCTGGCCGCGCTGATGGGCGGCATCAAGCACGGTGAGCAGTCCTACAACGATGATTCGGCGCGCACCTACAGCGTGATGATCCTGACCGCCATGGGCGTGTCGATGGTGGTGCCGGAATTTATTCCCCAGGCCGACTGGAAGATTTACTCGGCGTTCACCATCGGCGCGATGGTGGTGCTCTACACCTTGTTCCTGCGCATGCAGGTCGGGCCGCACAGTTATTTCTTCAGCTACAGCTACCCGGAAAAACGCCGCAAGAAGCTGCCGGAAGCCGAACATGAGGCGCCGGTGAGCCTGGCGTTTTCCATCGGCACCCTGGTGTTCGGTGTGATCGTGATTGGCGCGCTGGCCGAAGTGATGTCCAAGACCCTCGACCTGGGCCTGGAAGGCACCGGCGCACCGCCGGTGATCACGGCGATTGTGGTAGCGGCCATTTCCGCGGCGCCGGAGATCCTGACCGCATTGCGTGCGGCGCTGGCCAATCGCATGCAGTCGGTGGTGAACATTGCCCTGGGTGCCTCGTTGTCGACGGTGATTCTGACCGTACCGGTGATGGAAGCCATGGCGCTCTACAGCGGCCAGCCGTTCCAGATGGCGATGACCCCGGTGCAGACAGTGATGGTGTTTATCACGCTGATCGTGAGTGCGATCAACCTCAACGATGGCGAAACCAATGCCATCGAAGGGATGACGCACTTTGTGCTGTTTGCGACGTTCATCATGTTGTCGCTGCTCGGACTTTAAGCACCGCATAACGAATGTGGGAGGGGGCTTGCTCCCGATGGCGGTGTGTCAGCTACAGATAAGCTGACTGATCCACTGCTATCGGGAGCAAGTCCCCTCCCACATTTTGAACAGTGTCTGGCTCAGGTCCCGGCGATCAATTGCCGCGCGGCCTGGGTGTGATCGGCGATCAGGCCCTTGAGGTCGAGGCCTTCGATCTGACCGTCGATGACGCGCCACTTGCCGCCCACCATCACCCGATCGGCCCGGTCGGCACCGCACAGCAGCAGCGCCGAAATCGGGTCATGGCTGCCGGAAAAGCGCAGTTCATCAAGTTTGAACAGCGCCAGGTCTGCCTGTTTGCCTACGGCCAATTCGCCGATATCCGTACGTCCCAATAACTGCGCCGAGCCTTTGGTCGCCCAACCAAGCACACCTTCGGGGGTGATTTTTTCGGCGCCGTAGCGCAGGCGCTGGATATACAACGCCTGGCGCGTCTCGAGGATCATGTTCGACGCATCGTTGGACGCCGAGCCGTCCACGCCAAGGCCAATCGGCGCGCCAGCGGCGAGCAGGTCGAGGGTGGGGCAGATGCCGGACGCCAGGCGCATGTTCGAGCTGGGGCAATGGCAGATACCGGTGCCGGCCGCGCCCAGGCGTGCGATTTCATCCGGGTTGAAGTGAATGCCATGGGCCAGCCAGGTGCGCGGGCCAAGCCAGCCGACGCTGTCGAGGTAATCCACGGTGCGCAGGCCGAAGCGTTGCAGGCAGAAATCTTCTTCGTCGAGGGTTTCCGCCAGGTGCGTGTGCAGGCGTACATCGAGTTGACTGGCCAACTCGGCGCTGGCTTGCATGATTTCGCGGGTGACGGAGAACGGTGAGCAGGGCGCCAGGGCAATCTGGATCTGCGCGCCGTCGCCGCGTTCGTGGTAGTCGCGGATCAGGCGCTGGCTGTCGTCGAGAATCACCTGGCCTTGTTGCACGGTCTGTTGCGGCGGCAGGCCGCCGTCGGCTTCGCCCAGGCTCATGGAACCGCGAGTGAGCATGGCGCGCATGCCCAGTTCGCGCACGCTTTGCACTTGCACGTCAATCGCGTGCTCCAGGCCGTCGGGAAACAGGTAATGGTGATCGGCGGCGGTGGTACAGCCGGAGAGCAGCAATTCGGCGAGGGCGACCTTGGATGCCAGCGCGAGCTTTTGCGGCGTCAGCCGCGCCCACACCGGGTAGAGGGTTTTCAGCCAGGGGAACAACGGCTGGTTGACCACCGGTGCCCAGGCGCGGGTCAGGGTCTGGTAGAAGTGGTGATGGGTGTTGATCAGGCCCGGCAGGGTCACGTGCTCGCGGGCGTCGAACACCTGTGTGCAGGGATGTGCGGGCGCCTGGCCGTGGGCCAGTACTTCGCTGATCACACCGTCTTGCAGCACCAGGCCGCCACGGGCATCGAGGCCATTGGCGGTGAATATCGCGAGGGGGGTTTTTAACCAGATACGGGTCGCAGGCATTGGCCGGCTCCTCTGAATGATGGGTTCAGGTTTGCCAGCTCAGTGTTGCCCTGTCTGCTGATCCAGGGTCGCCGTGGAGGGCGAGGTGCTGGAGCGAGCAAGCTCGCTCCAGGCGGGAAGATTACCAGGCGATGGTGTCGCCCTTGTAGTCCACGAAGTGATGACCGCCTTTGCCGGTGTAGGCATTTACCTGGTCCACCAGGCCGCGCACGCTGGTGTCGACATCGATGTGCGCGTTCTCACCGCCCATGTCGGTCTTCACCCAACCCGGATGCAACGACAGTA
The DNA here is from genome assembly GCF_017832155.1 of Pseudomonas sp. PvP025. Classification (NCBI taxonomy): domain Bacteria; kingdom Pseudomonadati; phylum Pseudomonadota; class Gammaproteobacteria; order Pseudomonadales; family Pseudomonadaceae; genus Pseudomonas; species Pseudomonas sp. PvP025. Next base: position 4,735,697 of record NZ_JAFIBJ010000001.1, read on the forward strand.
CGGTGAGTTTTTTTCCGCCCAGTTGGGTGACGAAACTGTTGGTCATGGAGTTGAGCGCGGCCTTGCTGGCTTTGTACAGCGCCATATCCGAACCGTCGGGGATGGTCACGCTGCCCAGCACCGAACTCATGAACGCCAGCACACCGCTGTCCTTGCGGATTTGCCCGACAAAGCGCTGGGCCAGGTTGATCGGCGCCACGGCGTTGGTAAAAAACAGCTGGCCGACCTGCGCCAGGGTAGCGTGGCCCGGTTCCTGGTTGTCCGGGCCCTTGACGCCGGCGTTGACGAACAGCAGGTCGAAGGTGCGGTCCTTGAGACGCTGGCTCAGGGCGATTACGGCTTGTTGATCGTCCATGTCCAGTTTTTCGATCTGTACCGGGCCGACGGCCTTCAGGGCATCGGCCTTGCTCGGGTCGCGCACGGTGGCGGTGACGTCCCAGCCGTCCTGCAGCAATTGCTTGACCAGGCCAAGGCCCAGGCCGCGCGAGGCGCCGATGATCAGTGCGGTTTTTTGCGTAGACATGAAAAGCTTCCTTTGCAGTAGCGGTTCAGGGTGCAGTGGGCAACAGTAGCAGGTTCAGCGTTGCAGCAGGATACGGCCACGGCTCAGATCGGCCAGTTGGGTCTGCAGGGTGTCGATGTGCGCTTCGCCCAGGGCCAGTTGCAGCTCGACACCGTTGGCGGTGAAATTTTCTTCCACGATCAGCCCGTCCAGTTCGGCCACGCGCAGCTTGACCAGGTTCAGTTCGGAGAAGCCGCAGGCGCAACTCAGCGCCACACGGCTGATCAGCTCGATGCGTTCGGCCGTTTGCAGGCACTTGTTGGCGCCGCCGCCATAGGCGCGGGCCAGCCCGCCGGTGCCCAGTTGAATGCCGCCGTACCAGCGGATCACCAGCACCGCGACCTGATCGAACCCTTGCGCCTCGATGGCAGCGAGTATCGGGCGCCCGGCGGTGCCACCGGGTTCGCCGTCGTCGTTGCTGCGGTATTGGTCGGCCAGTTTCCAGGCCCAGCAGTTGTGGGTGGCGTTGAGGTCACTGTGGTGCTCGATAAACGCCTGAGCGTCCTGCGCAGTGGTGATCGGCGCGGCCAGGGTAATAAAGCGGCTTTTGCGTATTTCTTCGCGAAATTCGCAAAGGCCGGTCAGCGTGTAAGGCATAAGTCGCTTCGTTTATTGGGCTGGCTTGATGCCACAGCCTTTGAGAATGATGTGGATCAGGTTGGTGCCGGCCTCTTCCATGTCCTGCTTGGTCAGCCGGGTGCGACCGGTGACGCGGCAGATCTGGGTAGCGAAGTCGGCGTAGTGCTGGGTGCTGCCCCACAGCAGGAAGATCAGGTGCACGGGGTCGATCGGGTCCATTTTGCCGGCGTCGATCCAGGCCTGGAACACCGCCGCACGGCCGCTGAACCAGGCGCGGTAGTCCTGGCTGAAATATTCGGTGAGGCATTCGCCGCCGCTGATGATCTCCATCGCGAAGATCCGCGAGGCCTGGGGCTGGCGCCGAGAGAACTCCATCTTGGTGCGGATGTAACGACTGAGCGCCACGGCGGGGTCGTCCTCGGCGGTCAGCGCGTTGAAGGTGCTGTCCCACAGTTCGAGGATATTGCTGAGCACTGCGATATACAGGCCCAGCTTGTTGGTGAAGTAGTAATGCAGGTTGGCTTTGGGCAGTCCGGCACTGGCCGCGATGGTGTTCATGCTCGTGCCTTTGTAGCCATGGCGCGCGAACTCATCTTCAGCAGCCCGCAGAATCGCTTGTTCGTTCTTTTGCCGAATGCGGCTGGCAGGTTTACCGGCGTGGTTGCTGTGGGCAGGAACTTCGAGGCTCATGGAGGTTTCCGTGCTGATCGATAGAGACGACGTGTGCACAGATAACCCACCCTCAAGCCTCAGACAAGTCCTGATGCAATAAAACCGTCAAAGCGGTTCCAGGGTGTCGCTTTCGGTTGCCGGGTTTGCGCCAACCGGGCTCGCCTTGGCTTCGGGCAACAGCAGGCACAGCACGATAGCGGTCAAGCCGCCGCTGGTGATGGCCGAGTCGAACAGGTTCTGCACCAGGGTGGGCATCAGGTGCAGCAGATTGGGCTGGGCGGCGATGCCCAGGCCGACGCCGAACGAGGTGGCGATGATCAGCATGCTGCGCCGGTCCAGCGGGGCCTGGGCGAGGATGCGCACGCCGGCGGCGGCCACGCTGCCGAACATCACCAGGGTCGCGCCGCCCAGCACCGGTTTGGGGATTTGCTGCAGCACGGCGCCAATCAGCGGAAACAATCCGAGGCAAAACAGCAGCACGCCTATATATAAGCCGACGTAACGGCTGGCCACACCGGTGAGTTGGATCACGCCGTTGTTTTGCGCAAAGGTGGTGTTGGGAAAGGCGCTGAAGGTGGCGGCGATCATGCAGCTCACGCCGTCGCCCAGTACGCCGCCTTTGAGTCGGCTTATATAGGAAGGGCCGCTGATGGGTTGGCGGGCGATCATGCAGTTGGCGGTGAGGTCGCCCACGGTTTCGATGCTGCTGATCAGATAAATCAGCGCGATTGGCAGGAAGGCGCTCCAGTCGAAGTTGAATCCGAAGCGAAACGGGGTCGGCACGCTGACCCAGGGCAAGTCCGGCAGCGCCTGGGGGACGAGTTTGCCGCTGAACCAGGCGGCCAGGCTGCCCAGGGCCAGGCCGATGATGATGGCCGAGAGGCGCACCCACGGCGTAGCGGAGCGGTTGAGCAGGATGATGGTGAGCACCACGAACAGGCCGAGCGCCAAATTGGTGGGCGCGCCGAAGTCGGGCGCGTTGAAGCCGCCGCCCAGGTCGGTGATGCCGACCTTGATCAGGCTGATGCCGATCAACGTGATCACGATGCCGGTCACCAGCGGGGTGATCACCCGACGCAGTTGGCCGATGAAGCGGCTGAGCACGATCTGCACCGCGGCACCGAAGAAACACACACCGAAGATCATCGCCATGATGTCCTCCGGGCTGCCGCCGCGTTGCTTCACCAGAAAACCCGCCGACAGCACTGCGCCGAGAAACGCAAAGCTGGTGCCTTGCAGGCAGATCATGCCGGCTCCGATACCAAACGGCCTGCGCGCCTGGATGAACGTGCCTGCGCCGGAAACCATCAATGCCATGCTGATCAGGTAGGGCAAGTAGGCGCTGAGACCCAGCGTGGAACCGATGATCAGTGGCGGGGTGATGATGCCGACGAAGGCGGCCAGCACATGTTGCAGGGCGGCGAGCATAGCCGGTGCGGGTTTCGGGCGGTCGTCGAGGCCGTAGATCAGGTCGCTGGGGCTCAAGGATTCTGGGGGCATGGTGGGTCAACTCAAGGCGGACGGTTCAAGGTAGTTGCGTCCTTGCAAAAAACTGTCCAGTTGCTCAGCTTTTTGCTTGAGACCCGAGTCAGCGGGTTGCGGCGAGGCTTTCGAGAAAGCTTTCCAGCACCAAATGAGGGCGACGGCCTTTGCGCGTGACCGATGCCAGGCTCAAATCGTAAAAACGTGTAGCCGATTTCAGCGCGCGCAGTCGGCCTTGTTGCACCCACAGGCTGGCGTAGTGGTCGGGCAAATAACCGATATAGCGCCCGGTGAGGATCAGGAACGCCATGCCTTCACGGTCGGAGGCGCTGGCCGTGCAGCGCAGGGCCTGGTAGTGCGCCTGGATCTCGGCGGGCAGACGGAAGGTGGGCGCGATGGCGTCCTGGCTGTCGATGCGGGCATCGTCCAGCTGTTTGTCGTCGGCGTAGAACAGCGGGTGGCCGACCGCGCAATAGAGCAGTGAGCGTTCGCTGTACAGCGGCTGGTATTCAAGGCCGGACAATGCACTGGCCTGGGGTACGACGCCGACATGCAGGCGGCCGTCGAGTACGCCTTGTTCCACTTCGTTCGGGGCGATCATGCGGATCTGGATCTGCACGTCCGGGCCGCGTTCTTTCAATTGCGCCAGGGCGTGGGTAATGCGCATGTGGGGCAGGGTGACCAGGTTGTCGGTGAGGCCGATGATCAACTCGCCGCGCAGGTGCTGGTGCAGTCCGTTGACCTCGGTGCGAAAACTTTCCAGCGCGCTCAACAGTTGCAGGGCGGATTGGTAGACCTCGCGACCTTCTTCGGTCAGCGAGAACCCGGCGCGTCCACGTTGGCAGAGTCTCAGCCCGAGGCGTTGCTCCAGGTCGCTCATTTGCTGGCTGATGGCCGAGCGGCCAATGCCGAGTACGGTCTCCGCCGCCGAAAAACCGCCACATTCGACCACGCTGCGAAAGATGCGCAGCAGGCGGATATCGAAGTCGCTGACTTGAGCGAGGGGATCTGGCCTGCGACTGCTCATAGTTTAGTGAAGGCCCGACTGAAGGTTAGAAAAGTTGGATTTCATTGACTTTATCGCCATGGCAATTTACTCGCAACTACGCTTTATCGATCCCGACGCTGCCGTTTGCCCTGCGAGGTTTTGCTGATGAACATGCCCGAAAACGCTCCATCGTCCCTTGCCAGCCAGTTGAAGCTGGATGCGCATTGGATGCCGTATACCGCCAATCGCAGTTTCCAGCGTGACCCGCGCCTGATCGTGGCAGCGCAAGGTAGCTGGTTGACGGATGACAAGGGGCGCCAGGTGTATGACTCCCTGTCGGGCCTGTGGACCTGCGGCGCCGGGCATACGCGCAAGGAAATCCAGGAAGCGGTGACCAAACAATTGGGCACGTTGGACTACTCGCCGGGCTTTCAATACGGTCATCCGTTGTCCTTCCAGTTGGCGGAAAAGATTACCGAGCTGACCCCGGGCAACCTGAACCATGTGTTCTTCACCGATTCGGGCTCCGAGTGCGCCGATACCGCGGTGAAGATGGTACGTGCCTACTGGCGCCTGAAAGGCCAGGCGACCAAGACCAAGATGATCGGCCGCGCCCGTGGTTATCACGGTGTGAATATTGCCGGTACCAGCCTGGGCGGGGTTAATGGCAACCGAAAGATGTTTGGTCAGGCCATGATGGATGTTGACCATCTGCCTCACACGTTGCTGGCGAGCAATGCGTTCTCCCGCGGTATGCCGGAGCAGGGCGGCGTTGCGTTGGCCGATGAGTTGCTCAAGTTGATCGAGTTGCACGACGCCTCGAATATCGCCGCCGTATTTGTCGAGCCGATGGCAGGTTCAGCCGGTGTGCTGGTGCCGCCACAGGGGTACCTCAAGCGTCTGCGCGAGATCTGCGATCAGCACAATATCCTGCTGGTGTTCGATGAAGTGATCACCGGTTTCGGCCGTACCGGCTCAATGTTCGGCGCCGACAGTTTCGGCGTGACGCCGGACCTGATGTGTATCGCCAAACAAGTTACCAACGGCGCAATCCCTATGGGAGCGGTGGTCGCCAGCAGTGAGATCTATCAAACCTTCATGAACCAGGCGACGCCGGAGTACGCGGTGGAGTTTCCCCACGGCTACACCTACTCGGCCCATCCCGTGGCCTGCGCGGCGGGCCTGGCGGCACTCGACCTGTTGCAGAAGGAAAACCTGGTGCAGAGCGTGGCCGACATCGCACCTCACTTCGAGAATGCGCTGCATGGTTTGAAGGGCAGCAAGAACGTGGTCGACATCCGCAACTATGGCCTGGCCGGTGCCATCCAGATTGCGCCGCGTGATGGTGATGCGATTGTGCGTCCCTTCGAGGCGGGTATCGCGTTATGGAAGGCCGGTTTCTATGTGCGCTTTGGCGGAGACACCTTGCAGTTCGGGCCAATGTTCAACAGCAAGGCGCAGGACCTGGACCGCTTGTTTGATGCCGTTGGCGAAGTGCTGCGCAAGATCGATTGATTTTCTCCTTCTCTATAGAACAATTTTCAGGAGTCCTGCATGAGCGTTATCCAGCATTTGATCAACGGTGAATGGGTCAGCGACAGCGGCCGTACGGCTGATGTGTACAACCCGTCCACCGGCCAGGTCATCCACCAGGTGCCGTTGGCCAGTCGCGAAACCATTCAAAGTGCGATTGACACCGCCAAGGCCGCCTTCCCGGCCTGGCGCAATACGCCAGCCGCCAAGCGGGCGCAGGTGATGTTTCGTTTCAAGCAATTGCTGGAGCAGAACGAGGCGCGTATCGCGCAGCTGATCAGCGAGGAGCATGGCAAGACGCTGGAAGACGCCGCCGGTGAGTTGAAGCGCGGGATCGAGAACGTGGAGTACGCGTGTTCGGCGCCGGAAATTCTCAAGGGCGAGTACAGCCGCAACGTGGGGCCGAATATTGATGCCTGGTCGGATTTCCAGCCGTTGGGCGTGGTGGCCGGTATTACGCCGTTCAACTTTCCGGCGATGGTGCCGTTGTGGATGTACCCGCTGGCGATCGTGTGCGGTAACTGTTTCATCCTCAAACCGTCGGAGCGTGACCCGAGCTCAACGCTGTTGATCGCGCAATTGCTGCAGGAAGCCGGCTTGCCCAAGGGCGTGCTCAGTGTGGTGCACGGCGACAAAGGGGCGGTGGATGCCTTGATTGAAGCGCCGGAGGTCAAGGCGCTTAGCTTTGTGGGTTCGACGCCGATTGCCGAGTACATTTATGCCGAGGCGACCAGACGCGGTAAACGCGTGCAGGCGCTGGGCGGGGCGAAGAACCATGCGGTGCTGATGCCGGACGCGGATCTGGACAACGCCGTCAGTGCCCTGATGGGCGCTGCCTATGGTTCGTGCGGTGAGCGGTGCATGGCGATCTCGGTGGCGGTGTGCGTGGGCGACCAGGTGGCGGATGCGTTGATCGCCAAGCTTGTGCCGCAGGTCAAGGCGCTGAAGATTGGTGCGGGCACTACGTGCGGCCTGGATATGGGCCCATTGGTGACGGGGCAGGCACGGGACAAGGTCAGCGGCTATATAGAAGACGGCGTGGCGTCGGGTGCTGAGTTGGTGGTGGATGGGCGCGGCTTGAGCATTGCCGGGAATGAGCAGGGCTTCTTTTTGGGCGGCAGTTTGTTTGACCGTGTGACACCCCAGATGCGTATCTATAAGGAAGAGATCTTCGGGCCGGTGCTGTGCGTAGTGCGCGTGAGCAGCCTGGAAGCGGCGATGCAACTGATCAACGATCACGAGTATGGCAACGGTACGTGCATCTTTACCCGTGACGGGGAGGCGGCGCGTTTGTTCTGTGACGAAATTGAGGTGGGCATGGTGGGTGTGAACGTTCCACTGCCGGTGCCGGTGGCCTATCACAGCTTTGGTGGCTGGAAGCGTTCGCTGTTTGGTGACTTGCACGCCTATGGGCCCGACGGGGTGCGCTTTTATACGCGTCGCAAGGCGATCACCCAGCGCTGGCCGCAGCGGGCCAGTCATGAAGCGTCGCAGTTTGCTTTCCCTAGTTTGTAGGATGCGATGAAAGCCGGCCCCTTTGGGCCGGCTTTTTTTGTTTTTGGGGTTTATGACAGAAAGATGAAAATAGGTATTGACGGCAGATTCTGGAAGTCTATAATTCGCCCCACTTCCGGCGCAGTCGAAACGGAAAACTCCTTGGTAAACAAGTAGTTATGCAAGATTCGACAGCGAGTTGCTTCAGTTCATCGAAGTCCAGAAGAAGTTGATAGTGCGGTGTTGTCTGGCGCTATTAACGTTTCGATCTTCTCGGTCGAAAGCGGAGAAAAAGAGGTGTTGACAGCAGCGTGTAACGCTGTAGAATTCGCCTCCCGCTGATGAGAGATCGGAAGCGCAAGTGGTTGAAGTTGTTGAAGAATTCTTCGAAAGCTTCTGAAAATAATCACTTGACAGCAAATGAGGCTGCTGTAGAATGCGCGCCTCGGTTGAGACGAAACATCTTAACCAACCGCTCTTTAACAACTGAATCAAGCAATTCGTGTGGGTGCTTGTGGAGTCAGACTGATAGTCAACAAGATTATCAGCATCACAAGTTACTCCGCGAGAAATCAAAGAATAACCAACGATTGCTGAGCCAAGTTTAGGGTTTCTTAAAAACCCAAAGATGTTTGAACTGAAGAGTTTGATCATGGCTCAGATTGAACGCTGGCGGCAGGCCTAACACATGCAAGTCGAGCGGTAGAGAGAAGCTTGCTTCTCTTGAGAGCGGCGGACGGGTGAGTAATGCCTAGGAATCTGCCTGGTAGTGGGGGATAACGTTCGGAAACGGACGCTAATACCGCATACGTCCTACGGGAGAAAGCAGGGGACCTTCGGGCCTTGCGCTATCAGATGAGCCTAGGTCGGATTAGCTAGTTGGTGGGGTAATGGCTCACCAAGGCGACGATCCGTAACTGGTCTGAGAGGATGATCAGTCACACTGGAACTGAGACACGGTCCAGACTCCTACGGGAGGCAGCAGTGGGGAATATTGGACAATGGGCGAAAGCCTGATCCAGCCATGCCGCGTGTGTGAAGAAGGTCTTCGGATTGTAAAGCACTTTAAGTTGGGAGGAAGGGCAGTTACCTAATACGTGATTGTTTTGACGTTACCGACAGAATAAGCACCGGCTAACTCTGTGCCAGCAGCCGCGGTAATACAGAGGGTGCAAGCGTTAATCGGAATTACTGGGCGTAAAGCGCGCGTAGGTGGTTTGTTAAGTTGGATGTGAAATCCCCGGGCTCAACCTGGGAACTGCATTCAAAACTGACTGACTAGAGTATGGTAGAGGGTGGTGGAATTTCCTGTGTAGCGGTGAAATGCGTAGATATAGGAAGGAACACCAGTGGCGAAGGCGACCACCTGGACTAATACTGACACTGAGGTGCGAAAGCGTGGGGAGCAAACAGGATTAGATACCCTGGTAGTCCACGCCGTAAACGATGTCAACTAGCCGTTGGAAGCCTTGAGCTTTTAGTGGCGCAGCTAACGCATTAAGTTGACCGCCTGGGGAGTACGGCCGCAAGGTTAAAACTCAAATGAATTGACGGGGGCCCGCACAAGCGGTGGAGCATGTGGTTTAATTCGAAGCAACGCGAAGAACCTTACCAGGCCTTGACATCCAATGAACTTTCTAGAGATAGATTGGTGCCTTCGGGAACATTGAGACAGGTGCTGCATGGCTGTCGTCAGCTCGTGTCGTGAGATGTTGGGTTAAGTCCCGTAACGAGCGCAACCCTTGTCCTTAGTTACCAGCACGTAATGGTGGGCACTCTAAGGAGACTGCCGGTGACAAACCGGAGGAAGGTGGGGATGACGTCAAGTCATCATGGCCCTTACGGCCTGGGCTACACACGTGCTACAATGGTCGGTACAGAGGGTTGCCAAGCCGCGAGGTGGAGCTAATCCCACAAAACCGATCGTAGTCCGGATCGCAGTCTGCAACTCGACTGCGTGAAGTCGGAATCGCTAGTAATCGCGAATCAGAATGTCGCGGTGAATACGTTCCCGGGCCTTGTACACACCGCCCGTCACACCATGGGAGTGGGTTGCACCAGAAGTAGCTAGTCTAACCTTCGGGAGGACGGTTACCACGGTGTGATTCATGACTGGGGTGAAGTCGTAACAAGGTAGCCGTAGGGGAACCTGCGGCTGGATCACCTCCTTAATCGACGACATCAGCTGCTCCATAAGTTCCCACACGAATTGCTTGATTCATTGAAGAAGACGATAAGAAGCAGCCCGAAATTGGGTCTGTAGCTCAGTTGGTTAGAGCGCACCCCTGATAAGGGTGAGGTCGGCAGTTCGAATCTGCCCAGACCCACCAATTTTGTTATGGGGCCATAGCTCAGCTGGGAGAGCGCCTGCCTTGCACGCAGGAGGTCAACGGTTCGATCCCGTTTGGCTCCACCATTAACTGCTTCTGCTGTTAGAGTTTAGAAATGAATATTCTGAAGTGAATATTGATTTCTAGTCTTTGATTAGATCGTTCTTTAAAAATTTGGGTATGTGATAGAAAGATAGACTGAACGTTACTTTCACTGGTAACGGATCAGGCTAAGGTAAAATTTGTGAGTTCTCTTAACTGAGAAATTCGAATTTTCGGCGAATGTTGTCTTCACAGTATAACCAGATTGCTTGGGGTTATATGGTCAAGTGAAGAAGCGCATACGGTGGATGCCTTGGCAGTCAGAGGCGATGAAAGACGTGGTAGCCTGCGAAAAGCTTCGGGGAGTCGGCAAACAGACTTTGATCCGGAGATGTCTGAATGGGGGAACCCAGCCATCATAAGATGGTTATCTTACGCTGAATACATAGGCGTAAGAGGCGAACCAGGGGAACTGAAACATCTAAGTACCCTGAGGAAAAGAAATCAACCGAGATTCCCTTAGTAGTGGCGAGCGAACGGGGACTAGCCCTTAAGTGGCTTTGAGATTAGCGGAACGCTCTGGAAAGTGCGGCCATAGTGGGTGATAGCCCTGTACGCGAAAATCTCTTAGTCATGAAATCGAGTAGGACGGAGCACGAGAAACTTTGTCTGAATATGGGGGGACCATCCTCCAAGGCTAAATACTACTGACTGACCGATAGTGAACTAGTACCGTGAGGGAAAGGCGAAAAGAACCCCGGAGAGGGGAGTGAAATAGATCCTGAAACCGTATGCGTACAAGCAGTGGGAGCCCACTTTGTTGGGTGACTGCGTACCTTTTGTATAATGGGTCAGCGACTTATTTTCAGTGGCGAGCTTAACCGAATAGGGGAGGCGTAGCGAAAGCGAGTCTTAATAGGGCGTCTAGTCGCTGGGAATAGACCCGAAACCGGGCGATCTATCCATGGGCAGGTTGAAGGTTGGGTAACACTAACTGGAGGACCGAACCGACTACCGTTGAAAAGTTAGCGGATGACCTGTGGATCGGAGTGAAAGGCTAATCAAGCTCGGAGATAGCTGGTTCTCCTCGAAAGCTATTTAGGTAGCGCCTCATGTATCACTGTAGGGGGTAGAGCACTGTTTCGGCTAGGGGGTCATCCCGACTTACCAAACCGATGCAAACTCCGAATACCTACAAGTGCCGAGCATGGGAGACACACGGCGGGTGCTAACGTCCGTCGTGAAAAGGGAAACAACCCAGACCGTCAGCTAAGGTCCCAAAGTTATGGTTAAGTGGGAAACGATGTGGGAAGGCTTAGACAGCTAGGAGGTTGGCTTAGAAGCAGCCACCCTTTAAAGAAAGCGTAATAGCTCACTAGTCGAGTCGGCCTGCGCGGAAGATGTAACGGGGCTCAAACCATACACCGAAGCTACGGGTATCACGTAAGTGATGCGGTAGAGGAGCGTTCTGTAAGCCTGTGAAGGTGAGTTGAGAAGCTTGCTGGAGGTATCAGAAGTGCGAATGCTGACATGAGTAACGACAATGGGTGTGAAAAACACCCACGCCGAAAGACCAAGGTTTCCTGCGCAACGTTAATCGACGCAGGGTTAGTCGGTCCCTAAGGCGAGGCTGAAAAGCGTAGTCGATGGAAAACAGGTTAATATTCCTGTACTTCTGGTTATTGCGATGGAGGGACGGAGAAGGCTAGGCCAGCTTGGCGTTGGTTGTCCAAGTTTAAGGTGGTAGGCTGAGATCTTAGGTAAATCCGGGATCTTAAGGCCGAGAGCTGATGACGAGTGTTCTTTTAGAACACGAAGTGGTTGATGCCATGCTTCCAAGAAAAGCTTCTAAGCTTCAGGTAACCAGGAACCGTACCCCAAACCGACACAGGTGGTTGGGTAGAGAATACCAAGGCGCTTGAGAGAACTCGGGTGAAGGAACTAGGCAAAATGGCACCGTAACTTCGGGAGAAGGTGCGCCGGTGAGGGTGAAGGACTTGCTCCGTAAGCTCATGCCGGTCGAAGATACCAGGCCGCTGCGACTGTTTATTAAAAACACAGCACTCTGCAAACACGAAAGTGGACGTATAGGGTGTGACGCCTGCCCGGTGCCGGAAGGTTAATTGATGGGGTTAGCTAACGCGAAGCTCTTGATCGAAGCCCCGGTAAACGGCGGCCGTAACTATAACGGTCCTAAGGTAGCGAAATTCCTTGTCGGGTAAGTTCCGACCTGCACGAATGGCGTAACGATGGCGGCGCTGTCTCCACCCGAGACTCAGTGAAATTGAAATCGCTGTGAAGATGCAGTGTATCCGCGGCTAGACGGAAAGACCCCGTGAACCTTTACTATAGCTTTGCACTGGACTTTGAATTTGCTTGTGTAGGATAGGTGGGAGGCTTTGAAGCGTGGACGCCAGTCTGCGTGGAGCCAACCTTGAAATACCACCCTGGCAACTTTGAGGTTCTAACTCAGGTCCGTTATCCGGATCGAGGACAGTGTATGGTGGGTAGTTTGACTGGGGCGGTCTCCTCCTAAAGAGTAACGGAGGAGTACGAAGGTGCGCTCAGACCGGTCGGAAATCGGTCGTAGAGTATAAAGGCAAAAGCGCGCTTGACTGCGAGACAGACACGTCGAGCAGGTACGAAAGTAGGTCTTAGTGATCCGGTGGTTCTGTATGGAAGGGCCATCGCTCAACGGATAAAAGGTACTCCGGGGATAACAGGCTGATACCGCCCAAGAGTTCATATCGACGGCGGTGTTTGGCACCTCGATGTCGGCTCATCACATCCTGGGGCTGAAGCCGGTCCCAAGGGTATGGCTGTTCGCCATTTAAAGTGGTACGCGAGCTGGGTTTAGAACGTCGTGAGACAGTTCGGTCCCTATCTGCCGTGGACGTTTGAGATTTGAGAGGGGCTGCTCCTAGTACGAGAGGACCGGAGTGGACGAACCTCTGGTGTTCCGGTTGTCACGCCAGTGGCATTGCCGGGTAGCTATGTTCGGAATAGATAACCGCTGAAAGCATCTAAGCGGGAAACTAGCCTCAAGATGAGATCTCACTGGAACCTTGAGTTCCCTAAAGGGCCGTCGAAGACTACGACGTTGATAGGTTGGGTGTGTAAGCGCTGTGAGGCGTTGAGCTAACCAATACTAATTGCCCGTGAGGCTTGACCATATAACACCCAAGCAATTTGACTACTCCTGACTTGGAAACAAGTAGAAGCATCAGATTGCGGTGTGTGAAGACGAGATGAACCGAAAGTTCGACGCTCACAAAACACCGACAGCTGTCACATACCCAATTTGCTGAAGCGAGGCCGTCTGGCCGCGACTCAGTACCCGAATTTCTTGACGACCATAGAGCATTGGAACCACCTGATCCCATCCCGAACTCAGTAGTGAAACGATGCATCGCCGATGGTAGTGTGGGGTTTCCCCATGTGAGAGTAGGTCATCGTCAAGATTAAATTCCGAAACCCCATTTGCGAAAGCAGATGGGGTTTTGTTTTGGGCGGTTGGAAAGTCAAGTAAGCCTTCGCCTATAAAATTGCACAGTTATTTCTGAACCAGACCACTAGAATAGGCGCCTAACCTTTTTTAGAGTAAGAGCCCTATCCATGCCCGAGCCGGTTGATGCCCCACAGGTGGCTGACTTACCACTGGACGATCTGGTGGCATGCCATGAATGCGACTTACTGATGCGTAAGCCTGTGCTCGCACGAGGCGAAAAGGCAGAATGCCCACGTTGCGGTTATGAGCTGTACGCTCACCGCCACAATGTCATTGAGCGCAGCCTCGCTTTGGTGATTGCTGCGCTATTGCTGTACATCCCCGCGAACTTTCTGCCCATCATGCAGCTCAATCTACTCGGGCAGACGTCAGAGGACACAGTGTGGACCGGCGTCGTCGGCCTGTTCGATACGGGCATGCAAGGCGTCGCAATTGTGGTGTTCCTGTGCAGCATGGGTATTCCGTTGCTCAAGCTGCTCTGCCAATTGGCCGTGCTGCTCAGCATTCGCTGGAAGATCGGCCGTAATTACGGGCTGCTGCTATACCGCATCTACCATCACATGAAAGATTGGGGGATGTTGGAGGTCTATCTGATGGGCGTGCTGGTCGCGATCGTCAAGCTCGCCGACATGGCTTCCATCACGGTGGGTGTGGGTCTCGTTTGTTTCATCAGTCTATTAGTGGTTCAGGTTCTGCTTGAGGTGGTGATGTCGCCCCACCAGATCTGGCAGGCGTTGTCAGGAGAGGATGATCATGCGGGCGATTGATGCAGGCATTCTGGTGTGTACCGAATGTCACGAGCTGAATACGCAAGAGCCGGATACCGATGAACAAACGTGCACCCGCTGTGGTGCGTTGATTCATCCGCGTCGGCCCAACAGCCTAACCCGCACATGGGCACTGCTGATCACTGCGGCGATCCTCTATATCCCCGCCAACCTGTTGCCCATTATGACCGTCAACTCACTCGGCCAGGGCGAGCCCAGTACCATCATGGCCGGTGTGATCCAGCTGGTGCAGCATGGGATGTTTCCTATTGCTGCCGTGGTGTTCATCGCCAGTATTCTGGTGCCGACGTTCAAGTTGGTGGGCATTGGTCTGCTACTGTTCTCGGTGCAGCGTCACCAACCGCTGTCCGCACAACAACGCATTGTCATGTACCGCTTTATCGAATTCATTGGCCGCTGGTCCATGCTGGATATCTTCGTGATCGCCATCCTGGTGGCGGTCGTAAACTTTGGGCGGCTCGCCAGCGTTGAGGCCAATCTCGGCGCTGCGGCATTCGCCAGTGTGGTGATCTTGACGATGCTCGCCGCAGTAACTTTCGATCCCCGACTGATTTGGGATAACACGGAGTCGGACGACGACCATGAGTGATTTGCCTAAAGCTAAAACCCGCCCAGCCTCCAACTGGTCAGCCATTTGGGTGTTGCCCCTGATTGCGCTGATCATCGGCGGCTGGCTCGGATGGCGCGCCTATTCCCAGCAGGGCATCGAGATCCAGGTGCGCTTTGAAAGCGGTGAAGGCATCCAGGTCAACAAGACCGAGGTTGTGTACAAAGGCATGCCTGTGGGCAAGGTCAAAGCCTTGGCGCTCGACGACGAGGGCAACAATCGGGGGGTAATTGCCACCATCGAGATGGGCAAGGACGTTGAGCAATACCTTAAGACCAATACCCGCTTCTGGCTGGTCAAGCCCAGCGTAACGCTGGCCGGCATCACTGGCCTGGAAACCCTTGTGTCGGGTAACTACATCGCCGCCAGCCCTGGCGACGGCGAGCCCACCCGCAAATTCAAGGCGCTCTCCGAAGAGCCGCCGCTGTCCGACGCCAAGCCCGGCTTGCACATCACCGTCAAGGCAGATCGCCTCGGCTCGCTCAACCGTGGCAGCCCGGTGTTCTACAAGCAGATCCAGGTCGGCCAGGTTAAAAGCTACCTGTTGTCCGAAGACCAGAGCACCGTCGAGATCAAGCTCTATATCGAACCGACCTACGCCCACCTGGTGCGTAAACATACGCGCTTCTGGAACGCCAGCGGCATCAGCATCGACGCCAACCTGTCCGGCGTGAAGGTGCGCAGCGAGTCGTTGTCCAGCATCGTCGCCGGTGGTATTGCCTTTGCCACCCCCGAGAATCGCAAGGACAGCCCGCCCACCGATCCCAGCCTGCCATTCCGTCTGTACGAAGATTTCGACGCCGCCGCCGCCGGCATCCGAGTCAAGGTCAAGCTCAGCGACTTCGAAGGCCTGCAGGCCGGCCGCACGCCGGTGATGTACAAAGGCATCCAGGTCGGCAGCCTGAAAACCCTGAAGATCGACCCGGACCTGTCCAGTGCCAGCGCCGAACTGACCCTCGACCCATTGGCCGAAGACTATCTGGTCCAAGACACCCAATTCTGGGTGGTCAAGCCATCCATCTCCCTCGCTGGCATCACCGGCCTGGAAGCCCTGGTCAAAGGTAACTACATCGCCATCCGCCCAGGCGACAAAGGTACTGCGCCGCAGCGCGAGTATGTCGCCCGCGCGAAGGCGCCTCCGCTGGATCTGCGTTCCCCTGGTTTGCACATGGTGTTGTTTACCGACAACCTCGGCTCCCTGGATGTCGGCAGCCCGATTCTCTACAAGCAGGTCAAGGTCGGTTCGGTGCAGAGCTACCAGTTCTCGCGCAAGAACAAGCAACTGGTGATTGGCGTACATATCGAGAAAGAATACGAGAACCTGGTCAACGGCTCGACGCGTTTCTGGAATGCCAGCGGCGTCACCCTGACCGGTGGCCTCACTGGCGGCATCCAGGTCAAGAGTGAATCCCTGGCGAGCCTGATGGCCGGCGGTATCGCGTTCGAAACGCCTGAGCCGAATGTGCCGCTGAAAAAACACATTCCGCGCTTCCGTCTGTACCCCGATCGCGAAGCCGCCAATCAGCACGGCACTCTGGTGACTATCAAGGTTGATCGCGCCGATGGCCTGCGCCCCGGCACGGCGGTGCGTTTCAAAGGGCTGGACGTGGGCAAGATCGAAAGTGTCAATCTGAGTGCGGACATGCAATCGGTGCTGCTCGGCGCACGCATCACCCAGGTGGCCGACCGCATCGCACGTGCCGGCAGCCAGTTCTGGGTGGTCAAGCCGGAACTGGGCCTGATGAAAACCGCCAACCTGGAAACCCTGGTGACCGGGCAATACATCGAAGTGCAGCCTGCGACGAAAAACGCAGGCCCGCAGAAAAACTTCGTCGCCCTGGCCCAGCCGCCCGAGGCCGTGCGCCAGGAGCAAGGCTTGAGTCTGGTGCTCAGTGCCGCGCGTCGTGGCTCACTGAAGGAAGGCGTACCGGTGACCTACCGCGAAGTCACCGTGGGCAAGGTCACCGGCTACGAGCTGGGCCAGACTGCCGACCGCGTGCTGGTGCACATCCTGATCGAGCCCAAGTACGCACCGTTGGTTCGCAGCGGCAGCCGCTTTTGGAACACCAGTGGTTTTGGCGTGGACTTCGGCTTGTTCAAGGGCGCGACGGTGCGCACCGAATCCCTGGAGACGTTGGTCGCCGGCGGTATCGCCTTCGCCACGCCGGATGGCGAGCGGATGGGCAATGCGGCGCGGCCGCAGCAGACCTTCCCGTTGTTCGACAAATTTGAGGATGAGTGGCTGACCTGGGCGCCCAAGATTCCATTGGGCAAATAAACCGAGGCGCGGTTATCGGGAGCAAGCCCCCTCCCACATTTGACGGTGTTCACAGTTCAAAGTGTGGGAAGGGGCTTGCCCCCGATGAGGCCCTCTGCAGCACCACAAAAAAAGGCCGCGATCCATAGATCGCGGCCTTTTTTGCATTTCAACGCACGACGTCAGACCTCATCCAACTCCGCCTGCGCAATCACCGTCGCCTTCACCTCATCATGACGCCGGATGTACTTCCAATCTGCTTCATCAATGTAGATCCCGTTCGGCCCGCTGCCGCCTTCCAGGTCGATGGCCACCTGGGCGGACACCTGCGGCTTCACACTCGCCAGGATCGGCACGAAGCCCAATTGCAAACTGGTCTCCAGCAACGCCGCCTGGTTCTTCTCGTCGATATCGGCTGCCTCGTCGAGGTAGTACGGCAAGCGCACGCGCCCGGCCTGGTCGCGGTCCATCAAGTGCAGCAACAGGTACATGTTGGTCAGCGCCTTGATGGTCATGGTGGTGCCATTGGACGCGGCGCCATCAATGTCGGTGTGAATCACCGGCTGGCCGTTCACCTTGGTGATCTCGAACGCGAGTTCGAACAGGTCCTTGAGGCCCAACTGGTTATGGTTGGCCGCCACCAGGCGCGCCAGGTATTCCTTGGCCTCTTCGTTCTTGTTGTCCTGCTCGGCGCTCTGACTGAGGTCGAACACCGACAGCGTCTCGCCTTCCTCATACTGACCGGCGCTATGGATGATCTGGTCGATATGCTTGAGCGCCTCCTTGTTCGGTGCCAGCACGATGCGGAAGCTTTGCAGGTTGGAGACCTGTCGCTTGTTGATCTCGCGATTGAACAGCGCCAGTTGGTGTTCCAGGCTGTCGTAGTCGCTGCGGATATTGCGCAAGGTCCGCGCGATATCGGTGACTGCCGCCCGCCGCGCCTTGCCCAGCGTCAGCGCCTCATCGGTGCGGTGCGCATAAGCGTTGATCAGCAGTTGCAGACGACGCTCCACGTCATCCTCGCTGTCGAACTTGGCCACGCCCTTGAGCCGCACCTGAGCGTACAACGCTTCAATCTGGCCATCGGCACGCAGCAAGCCCTGCCAGCTGTCCTGATAGTCATTGAGCAGCGGCAGCAGGTTGTCCATGGAATCGTCGACCGGGTCCATGAACGGCGTGCCGAACGGCAAGTCCGCCGGCAGCAGCTGGCGACGGCGCAAGGCGTCATCCAGGGTGCGCTGTTTGGCTTCCATATCGCCAATCTGGCGGCCGACCAGTTGCAGCTTGGCCGACAATTGCTGGACACGCTCGGTGAACGCATCGCTGGAACGCTTCAACTCATCCTGCGCCGCCTCCATCTGCGCCAGCTGTTGGAGCTTCTCGCCTTCTTCGGCGCTCAGAGTCTGCGCGCGACGGAAATCTTCCAGGGCTTTTTGCGCATCCAGCACCTGCTGGTACAGCGCCTCGGTCTGGGTCTTGCTGGCTGCGCGATCGGACGCCACAGCCTGCTGAGTCTTGAGTTGCTTGAGTTCTTTTTCCAGACGCTCTTTTTGATCGCGCAGTGCCGCGCGATCCGCCAACGCCTGCAACGCGGGTGGTTCGATGTGCGAGATGTCGATGGACAGCCCCGGCACCTCAAAGCGCTCGCCCTTGAAGCCATCGAGGATCCGCTCCAGGGATTTGACCCAGTGGCCGTCTTCATCCAGCGTGATGCCCTGTTCACCCAATGGCAGGCTGAACAGCGAACTGTTGAACAGCCGCATCAGACGCTCGACGTCCTGCTGTGAGAATTCTTCGCGCAGCTTGGCGTAGCTGTTGTTGTCCGCGTGATCAAGCTGCTGTTTGACCGACTTCAGGCGTTTTTCCAGGTCGCGCAGACGTTCGTCCAGATCCTCGGCGCTGAACTGCCGCGACTGCGCCAGCGCACCCGCCAATTCATCGTGAGCATCCTTGGCCGCGAGCAACTGCTGCTCCAGCATCTTCACGTCGTCCACCAGCGCAAAGCGATGCTTGAGCACCGACAGCTCGCCCAGCCAGCGCTGGATGCCGCTGATCTCCCGCTCCAGGCGCATCAGCTCCTGGGTGCCGCCGCGCTGGTCATGTTGCAGCGCATCCTGTTCATTGCGGTAGTGCTCGGCCTGGATGGTCAGCTCTTCCTTGCGCGCACTGGCGTAGTCCGACCAGGTGCCCAGTAGCGAGTCCAATAGCGGTGAGAGGCGGTGCAACTTGCCGCGCAACACATCGCGTTGCCGCACGCCATTGGCCAGCGCTTCGACCAATGGCCCGGCAGCCACCAGCGAGTTGTAGTCCTGCTCCATGCGTCGTACGTCGCGGAAGGCCTCTTCACACGCTGCGATGTAATCCACGCTGCCGGAACGCAGGCTGTGTTCGAAGGCATCAAGGAACAGTTGCTTGAGTTTGGCCGCGGTGATTTCGCGCATGTGCAGCAGGTTGATAAACAGCGCGCGGAAAGTCTTCAGGCTCTGCTCACTGGTGGAGCGCAGCGGGATCAGCGTCAGGTCCAGCGGGATCGACGTGTGACCGCCCACCAGCAAACGCCGCAGTTCATCCGGCTTGAGTTCGTAGGCCTTGAGGCCCTCTTTCTCAAGGTTGGTGAACAGCTCTTTCTGCCGCAGGCAGGTGTCGTTCTTCTGGTAGTGCGCCAGGTCCAGCTTGCCGGCATAGGCGAAGAACTGGTGACCGAAACCGCCACCCGGGCCGCGCCCGACCACGCCAATCACATGGGGGCCGTGGGGCAGCGAGACTTCCACGAGGATGTAGCTGGTGTCAGTGGCGAAGTAGAAGCGCCGCGATTGCTCGAGGGTGTACTTGCCGAAACTCATGTCCGACATGCGCGCCAGAATCGGAAACTGCAGGGCGTTGATCGAGGCGGATTTGCCCAGGTTGTTCGCGCCGTATACCGACAGCGGCTCTTCCAGCGGGAACAGGCCCAGGCTGTAACCGGCGGTGTTCAATAGGGCGAAGCGGCGGATGCCGTAGCGTTGCTTGCTCATGCATCGGTCTCCTGTTCTTCGGCAATGGCACGCGCCAGGGCGTCTTCTTCGCTTTCTTCCTCGAAGTCGCTCAAGTCCAGCGGGTCATCGGTCTTCAGCAGTTTTTCATCGCTGTCTTCGTCAATGATTACCGGCGCTGGCAATGGCAACACGCTGTGCACGCTGGCGGCAAGGTCGCGGTCCTGCTGCACCGACAGGCACACGTCGAGGAAGCGATGCATCGGCGGCAGGAAGCGATAGATGCCGTTGTCTTCGCTGGCAAAACCCAGCTGGGTCATGCGGCGCATTATTTTTTCTTCGAGTTCTTCCTGAGTCTGCACTTCGGCCTGGATAAACAGGTCGCGGTATTTATCCAGCAGCGACGGCAGTTCATCACGGCCCAGGCTGCCGCCGTCGAGCACGGCGATCGGGTCGCGGCCCTGGTCGGCCAGGTGTTCGACGATGATGAAGGTGAACAGCGCCAGACGCTGGGCGGTCTTGTTGACCTGCGCACTGGCGATGGCGGAGTCGGGCACGAAGTAATAAAAACCACGGGTGTCGCACACCAGCTCAAAGCCCAGGGCTTTGAACAGCGTGCGGTACTGGTCCTGGAAGTTCGACAGTTGCGCGTACAGCTCCGGGTCGCGGCGGCTGACGTGGTAACCCTTGAACAGCTCACGAAAGATCGGCGCCAGTTGGGACAGTTCGGATAGATCAAGATGCATAAGGTGTACTCGCAGGTTGCTCGGCGGCGTCTGTGCCGGCCGGGAGCAGGGCGAATGAGCGCAGGCTGACCTGGTGCTCGTGTGTGTGGTAATCGCGGCGTTCCAGGCGTTCGCGCTTGAAGCGTTTTTCGCGCGAGAGGCGGGAGAACCAGTACAGCAATTCGTCGGTGGCGCCGTCCGGTTCCTGCTCCAGCAGCCAGGTCATCAGGTCGGGCATCGGCAGTGCGTCTTCGCAGCGTTCGAGCATTTCCTTGACCGTGCGCGGCGCGCGTTGCGCCTGACCCTTGTGGGATGTGTGCGCCTTGGGGAAACGCGCCGGTTTCGGCTCGAAATTCGCCAGGGCATACACGTAGGCCTCGACCTGGCTGGCACTGCCCAGAAAGGTGCTTTGCGGCCGGGTGAACAGCGGCATCGCTGCCTGCGGCACCGCGTCCAGACCTTTGCGGCGGATCGCCGACAGGGCCAGCGCCGCGCCACGGGTCACTGCGTTGTGGCGGCGTGCCTCCTCACGCAACGGCAACAGCAGTTCGCGGGCGTGACGCAGGGTCAACTGGGCGCTGGTCTGCATTTCGAGGATGCGCGCGTGGGTACGCAGCAGCATGTCGTCGTCCACCAAGTGGCCGAGGCGCTGTTGCTCGGTGAGCATGCGCAGCAGCACATTCTCGACCTTGCGCACGCCTTGCTCGAAGGCGCCGTCGGCGTTCACCAACTGGATCATCGGTTCGACGTATTCATCCCAGGTCGCCAAGACCTCGGCGTAACGCTGGCGCAACGGGATCTGCCGGTCGCTGGTCTTGGCGCGGTCGGCCACGGCCGCCAGGGCTTGTTCGTCGTTGGCGAGTTTTTTCAGCACGTCGCGCACGCGCATGTCCAGCAGGCGCAATTGCCGGGCCAGGTCGTGGCCGTCACGGATGTCAAAGGCGTCCTGGATATAGCCGGCCAGACGCTCGAGGTGGCGCAGGTAGGCTTCGATTTCCAGGCACAGGCCAAGCCGGTGCTCTTTGCGCAAATAGGCGAGGAAGTCGTGGATCTGTGCGTTGAGCTCGAAACGGTTCGGGCTCTTGGCCACAGGCACTAGGATGTCCAGGCGAATCCACACATCCAGCAGGCTGGTGATGTCCTGGGGCGTGCTGTCCAGTTGTTGGGCGGCCAATTGCGCGCGCAGCTCGCCCAGGCTCAGGGTGCCTTGGTCGAAGTGTTCGCACAGTGGCTCAAGCAAGGCCCAGTGTTCGGCGAGGGCGCGCAGGACGCGCTTGGGTTCGATCATGGGAAAGGCCGGCTGGTTGGCGATTAAAGGTCGCGATTGTACTGCATCGGGAGTGGGATTTATCCACAGCCGGTCAGCGCGCAGTGGGCGATTGTTGCCGAACAGCGGTAGAATCCCCGCTCTTTACTTATCCACAAGTGGCCGAGCTGTGCTTATCGAGTCCCGACGTCGCGCTTACTTGACCGCCATGCAGGTGGTCAACTGGCTGCCCCGCACCGAACTGCCGTTTGCCGCACCGTCGCGGCCCGCGTTGTTGCAGGCGCCTGAGCCCTATGAGGCGTTCGACGCCTCGGGCGAGGAGGCCGCTGCGCCGGTTGCGGTGGTCAAGCCTGTGCCCGAGGTGCGGCCGGTGGTCGAACGGGCCAAAATCGAAGTGCCGCGCCCCTCGCCAGTGACCAAACCGATGGTGGCCGAAGACACGACGTCGGTGGCCAAGGCGCCAGTGGTGCCGCCGCCGCGTTTTGCCCTGCAACTGCTGCGAGCCGGGCGTTGCCTGCTGCTGGTGGAACTGCCCACCGGCGAGCGCTTCCAGACCCGCGACCCGGCCTACATGCTGCTCAAGGACATGCTGCGCGCCGCCGGCCTGCCCGACAGCCCGCAGATCGTCGGCGACCCGGTGCGCTGGCCGTTGCTGGTGCGCGGCACCATGGATCAGGGCCCGGACGCCGCGCGGGATTTTGTGCAAGGTTTTGTCTCGGCACGCCTGGAAGACGAACCCTGCGTGTGCCTGTGGCTGATCGGCCTGCCCGCCGTGCGCTTTGCCGGCGAGGCCAACGCCGAAGCCTGGTACCGCGAACTGCAGGTCGAAGGCCTGGGCTCGGTGTGGGCCCTGCCGGGCCTGGAATTATTAATGGAAGAGCCACAGCGTAAGGCTGATGTCTGGCAAGCCATGCGCCGGCTGATGGCGCGCTGGAAAACAACCGATGAGTGAGGCTTTATCCTTCCGCCCGATGACCGAGGCCGACCTCGACGCCGTGCTGAAAATCGAATACGCGGCGTTCAGCCATCCCTGGACGCGCGGCATCTTTCTCGATGGGCTGGGCAAGTACCAGATCTGGCTGATGTTCGAGGGTGAGCAGCAGGTGGGGCACGGTGTGGTGCAGATCATTCTGGATGAAGCCCATTTGCTCAATATCACCGTCAAACCGGAGAACCAGGGGCGTGGCCTGGGCCTGGCATTGCTGGAACACTTGATGTCCCGCGCGTATGCCGCCAGTGCGCGAGAGTGTTTCCTGGAAGTGCGCGACAGCAATACCGGGGCGTTCCGGTTGTATGAGCGTTATGGCTTCAATGAGATTGGGCGTCGGCGCGATTACTACCCGGCTGTCGGCGGCCGCGAAGACGCAGTCGTTATGGCCTGCACGCTCGTCGACTGAACACATGGATCAGTGTGGGAGGGGGCTTGCTCCCGATGGCGGTGTATCAGCGACTTATCAAGTAACTGACACCCTGCTATCGCGGGCAAGCCCCCTCCCACATGGCTAACAGTGTCGTATCAGCGGTTGCCGTCGACCGGATCGATATCCGCCAGCTCCGCTTCGTCCAGGCCATTGCCGCCTCCGATCTCATCTTCATCCACAATGCTGAGGTCGAAGTCGGCTGGGTTGTCCTCCCCGGCCTCTCGCGCATCCCGCGCCCCGTCCTCATGGATCAGGGTTTCCGGGCTCATATCATCGTCAGTCGACTCATGGTCATCCGTCGAAGCCCCGGTCATCCCAGCCGCGCGCACCCGCTCATCGGGCATCAGGTGTTCGCGCTCGCCGCGCGGGATTTCATCGCCGATTTCCGCGGTCTGGTCTTCCTGGTCAAAGTCCAGCTCGCGCATCGAACCCATGCGGTCTTCGTTATCGTCAATCGGTTCGGGCTGCGTAGCGCCGTAGGGACGTCGTGATTCAGTCATGGCCAATCCTCATACTGTGGGGCTTATAGTGTGTGGACAGGCTCTGCACCCCAAAGATTCAAGCTAATTTGCGCCAGGCGTGACCCGAACGAGGGGTTGTCAGTCACACAGCTGCGCATCATTCCCGAGGCTTTCCCTGATGAACGAACTACAAGACCTGCTTGATAACAACGAACGCTGGGCGGATGCGATCAAACAGGAAGATCCCGAATTCTTCGCCAAGCTCGCCCGCCAGCAAACCCCGGAATACCTGTGGATCGGCTGTTCCGATGCGCGCGTACCGGCCAACGAGATCGTCGGCATGCTGCCAGGCGATCTGTTCGTGCACCGCAACGTGGCCAACGTGGTGCTGCACACCGACCTCAATTGCCTGTCGGTGATCCAGTACGCGGTCGATGTGCTCAAGGTCAAACACATCCTTGTCACCGGGCACTACGGCTGCGGCGGCGTGCGTGCGTCGATGCAGGACCGCCAGTTCGGCCTGATCGATGGCTGGCTGCGCACCATTCGTGATCTCTACTACGAAAACCGCGAAGTGCTGGCGCAGCTGCCCACCGAAGAAGAACAGGTCGACCGCCTGTGCGAGCTGAACGTGATTCAGCAGGTGGCCAACGTCGGCCACACCAGCATTGTGCAAAACGCCTGGCACCGTGGGCAGAGCCTATCGATCCACGGCTGCATCTACGGCATCAAGGATGGTCGCTGGAAAAGCCTGAACACCACCATCAGCGGCTTCGAGCAACTGCCGCCGCAATATCGCCTGCGCCCGCTGGGTGACGCCTAAGGTCGCTCGGCGCGCTCGCGCTGCTCCAGGAACAGCCGGCCTTCTGCGCTGAGTTGTTCCTGCGAGCCTTTGATCCAGCCCCGGCAGTCCGGTGCTCCGCAGGTGCAGGCAAACTGTCGGGGCAGGGTGTCGCCGGTGGTGGCGTGATCGATGGTCAGCCAGGTACCGGCTGCGATGGGCATCACTGACCAAAGCTCCAGGTAGGACGTGTCGAAATACGTATTGGGGTGGCAGGCATGCTGCAGTTGACCGCACAACCACGGGTCATATAGCCAGATACGCCCCGAGATCTGAAACGTGTGCTGGCGGCATTCGCCCAAGGCATAGCCGAATACGCGAGCGATGAGGGTGCGGCTGTCGAACGCGACGCGGGATTTGACACCCATGATTTCGCCGGCTTTGTCGTAAACCATTTCAAATTGCCGGTTGGAGGGGTAGCCATACTCCGCCAACGTCGTCGTAAAGGGATACAGACAGTCGTCGTCAGAATTCGCGCGAATCGCCTTATCCATGGCACGAGTTTTCATCACGTTCCTTGAATGGGCTGCATCGACCTGCAGGTGATGTCTGACTGCCAGTCTTGCAGCGAATGGGCCCGGCTCAAGGTTCGCCGATGGGCTGGCTGATATCTACTGTCAAATTTGACAGTAGATATCAGCCAGCCCTGTGTGCTCTCTACAGGCTGGGCGCAGGCAGGAGAGTCGCTGGCGCGGGGTTCTTCAGCTGTTTCAACTGCGCCTTGATCGGTGCAGTGGCGCATTTGGCATTTGCCTGTTCCGGGGTCAGCGAGCGTACCGAGGTGTAGAACAATTCGCAGGTCTGTTCCTTGCGCGTCACTTGCCAAGTGGTGTTGCACGCCTGGAGCAACACGTTGGGGTCACTGGCCGGCTTGCGGCCCATGCCGGCTTGCCAGCAGGCCGCGCTCAAATCCTGCCCCATCACCTTCAGGCCGGCCTCGTCGGCTTTCTGTTCGTTACCGCCATAGCTTGCCGGGTCCGCCGCGTACCAGATGTAACTGGGGTGGTTGGCGCCCAGTACCGATACGCTTTTGCCGGCCACCGGGCTGATCTGCGCCAGGCCCATTACGTCAACGGTCTGCCCGTATTGCTGCTTGATCCAGCTGCGCACCGGCGCGCCGAAGGCCACCATGGGCAGCGCACCGTCGGGCCGCAGGCTCAGTTCACTGACCATGCGTGTCTGGTAGTCGGTGAAATAGCCGTAGACGTTTTCCAGGTCCTTGCCCGCATTGGACGGTGCGGCAATCGGGGCGATATCGATGATGGTCTGGTAGGCCGGGGTTTCGCTGGCCGGCACGCCGTTGTCGGTGAGCAGGGCGGCCCAGCGGTCGGTGGTGGCCGACTCCAGGTAGTCCTGGAAGTGGGTCAACGAATAATCCGGCGGAAAGTGCAACAGCTCGACGCTTTTGCGGTTTTCCAGGGCCATGCCCAGCGGCAGGAACAGGTACCAGTTGTAGGCCCATTTACCGTCGCTGTTCAACTTGCTGGCGCCCTGATAGGCCAGATCGGCGGTGTTGAGCAATTGGGTGAGAGGCTGGCCGTAGGTATCCGGTACCCCGCTGAATGTGGCGGTCAGTTGGTCGCCGTCGGTTTTGACACTTACCTTGGCGCGACTGTAGCCGTCACGTTGCAGGCTCTGGTTGAGGTAGTGCTCGGCAGTCTGTTCCAGCGTCCACGGCTTGAAGCAGATCACGTTGCAGTTATTGGGGAAGGCGAATAATTGCGTGACGCGCTGGGTGTTCCCCAGCGGTACGTTGATGTCGGCCTGTACGACCGCACTGGCCAGCAGTGCGATCAGGGTGCAGGACAGCCTGGTCTGTTTAAACATAGTCGATTCCTTGTCAGCGAAAGCCCGTCTGCGCGGGTGAAAAGCCCACCTGCACACAGTAGCGGCTGGCCAGGAAAATCGCGTGCTAAATCGCTGCCGGTGTCGCTATTGGATAAGCGCCTTAGAGGTCGAAGCGCAATGCATTGCTCAGATCCCCCATCGGCTTCTGGCCCCGGGCACTCATTGCGTCATCGCGCTGCTTGAGGCCGTCCAGTGTTTCCAGTTGGAATACCCGCGTGATCAGCCGCAGGATCGAGGCCGTGTCGTACACCGTATGGTCGACCATGCCCTTGCGCGCAAACGG
Source organism: Pseudomonas sp. PvP025 (assembly GCF_017832155.1). NCBI lineage: Bacteria > Pseudomonadati > Pseudomonadota > Gammaproteobacteria > Pseudomonadales > Pseudomonadaceae > Pseudomonas > Pseudomonas sp. PvP025. The sequence goes on from NZ_JAFIBJ010000001.1 coordinate 4,762,357, forward strand.
CGACACCACCAGCGCCGGCACCCGCGTGCCGGGGCCCCAGCGGTCGCCCTTGGGCGGCGCCACGTGGTCCCACCAGCCGCCGTTTTCATCGACAGTTACCACCACCACCATGTTTTTCCATTGCGGGCTTTCCTGCAGCACCTTCAAGGCACGGGCGATATGACGGTCGCCCGAGGCCACGTCGGCATAACCGGCGTGCATGTTGAGGTTGCCTTGGGGCTTGTAGAAGGTCACGGCAGGCAGCTTGCCCGCCTCGGCATCGGCAAAGAATTTATTGGTGCTGGACTCATCGCCCAGGCCGCCGTCGCGCAGGCGCTTGTCGCGTTCGGCGCGATTTTCCGGCCCCTGTTGCTTGAAGTAGTTGAAGGGCTGGTGGTGATACTGGAAGTTCGGGATTTTCGGGATACCGCCCGAGTCCTTGAACTGATCCAGGGTCGCCTGCCACGCGCCGGCGTACCAGGCCCAGTCGACGTTCTTCTTCGACAGCTTGTCGCCAATGTGCTCGTGGGTTTGCGGCACCAGCACATTGGGCAGGTCGGGCTTGGAGTAGTCCGGGTTCTGCGGGTCGCGGATCCAGGTTGGCCAATACGGCGGGGCCAGGGTGTTTACGCCGTAGCCGTCCGGGGTCAGGGCGCTGGGGCCGAACTGCGGCGGGCCGGTCATGGCGCTGGCCGGGGATGCATCCAGCGGTTTGAGGCGCGGGTCGGCAGGGTCATCGCTCTGCAACGTGGCGATCTGTGCCTTGGCCACCGATTGGGCAGCGTTCGGATAAAACGGCGCGGTGGCGCTGATCAGGTATTGATGGTTGAGGAACGAGCCACCGAACGCGCCCTGGAAGAAGTTATCGCAGAGCACGAACTCCTTGGCCACGTCCCACAGACGCAGGGCATAACGGCTCTGGGCGTAATGGCCCATCACCAGGCCGCCTGAGTCGGCCCAGGCGACAAAACCGTCGTTCTTGCCGCCGTTGATCTGCATCTGGTTTTGGTAGAACACGTGCCACAGGTCGCGGGTGACCAGGCTCAAAGGCAGGTCCGCGCCATTCGGGCCCTTGAGGGCGAAGGGTGCGTTGGGCAGGTTCTCCTGGAATTGCACTTCGCTGGGATAGGTCACGCCGTCCACGCTTTGCGGGCCGACCTGCAACACACCGCCCCAGGTCGGCGGCAGGCTGTTCAACACACTGCCGTCGCGGTCGCGCTGCCGGGTCTGGGCAGCGGACAGTGCGGACAGCGGTTTCTCCACGCCGGGGAAATCCGCAAACAGGTTATTGAAACTGCGGTTTTCGGCGTAGATCACCACCACGGTCTTCACCTGGTCGCGCAATGCCTTGTCCAATTCCTGTGGCGTGAGCGGTCGATCCGCCGGTTTGCCCGGCGCTTCGCTGGTATTGCCGCAGGCACTCAAGGTGGCGCCCACCCCCAGCACCGCCGCGCCTCCCAGGAAACGTCGCCGGCTGGTATCGACCGGCGGTTGTGCAACGGAATCGGGGGAAGGGCGGTCTTCGTGCTCGTCACTCATTGCGGGAGTCCCTGTCGATATGTTGCAAGATATTTCGCAGGACGGTAGCAATGCAATGTGACGGCATTAAGGCAGCTGCTGGCTCCTGGCTCCAAGCTTGAAGCTAAAAACTTGCAACTTATAACTGCTCCTATGGCATCACCGGCGGCACATACGCCAATGTCGTCCCCAACGCCCACAGCAAAAACAGCACCAGCGGCGTGTGCACCAGCAACTGCACAAACGAAAAACCGATCAAGTCCCGTGCCTTCAGGCCCAGCACCCCCAGCAGCGGCAGCATGTAGAACGGGTTGATCAGGTTCGGCAGCGCTTCGGCCGCGTTGTAGATCTGCACCGCCCAGCCCAGGTGGTATTGCAGGTCATTGGCCACTTGCATCACGTAAGGCGCTTCAATGATCCACTTGCCGCCGCCCGACGGGATAAAGAAACCCAGCACCGCCGAATACACGCCCATCAACAGCGCGTAGGTGTCGTGGGACGCGATGGAGGTGAAGAACAGCGAGATATGGTGCGCCAGGGTCTGACCGTCGCCACCCTTGACCAGCGTCATCAGCGCGGCGATCGAGCCGTACAGCGGAAACTGGATCAACACGCCGGTGGTGGTCGGCACGGCGCGGGCCACTGCATCCAGGAAGCTGCGCGGGCGCCAGTGCAACAGCGCACCGACCATGATGAACAGGAAGTTATAGGTATTGAGCCCCGAGATCGCGCTGATTGCAGGCTTGGTCGAGAACTCGTGGAACAGCCAACCGGCCGCCAGCAGCGCCAGCAGGATGGTCAGCAGCGGACTGTGTTCCAGCCATTCGCCGGGGCGGGTCGGCGCCTGGACCTTGGGCAGGTTGAACGCCGGGTCGACGCCGCAGGCCTTGGCATCGCGAGCACTGTTCGGGCCGGGCGCGGTGGCGTAGGCGATGATCAGCGACACCACGATCAGCGCCAGCAGCAGCACGCCCGATTGCCACAGAAAAATGGTCTCGGTGAATGGGATCATTCCGGTGATCGCCAGAATCGACGGCGGCAGACTGCCCGGGTTGGCCTGCAACTGCGCGGCCGACGACGACAGCCCCAGCGCCCAGACCGCACCAAGCCCCAGATAAGCCGCAGCACCGGCCGCGCGGTAGTCCATGCGCAAATCCGTGCGCCGGGCCAATGCCCGCACCAGCAAACCGCCGAACACCAGGGACAGGCCCCAGTTGAGCAACGACGCGACCATGGAAATCAAGGCCACCCAGGCTACGGCCGAGCGGCCGTTTTTGGGAATGCGCGCCAGGCGGTCGATCAGCTTGACCGCCGGCGGCGAACTGGCGACCACATAACCGCCGATCACCACGAAGGCCATCTGCATGGTGAACGGAATCAGGCTCCAGAACCCATCGCCAAAGGCCTTCGCGGCGTCGGTCGGCGCGGCGCCCATGCCCAGGGTCGCGACGGTGACGACAATCACTGCAAGCGCGGCAAACACCCACGAGTCCGGAAACCAGCGTTCGGCGAAGTTGGAACAGCGCAGGGCAAAACGGGCATAGCGGCTTTCTTCAATGGCATCGGCCATGGGGGCTTCCTCTTGTAGTTATTATGGCGGCGGCAGCTTTCCGGCATGTTGCTCCACGGCCATTGATTTGGGAATGCAGTTATCTTCATCGATCAATGAGCAAAACAAATGTATCTGTCGTGATTGCCATGATCCGGTTCAGCTCCTAACCTGCACGCCATTTTGTCTGTCTGCCGAGCTTGCACATGACTGCCACCTTTCCTGCACAGGCGCAGCGTTTTTCCCGCTCCGATTACAAAACCCTGGGCCTGGCCGCTCTGGGCGGGGCCCTGGAAATCTACGACTTCATCATCTTCGTGTTTTTCGCGCTGACCCTCAGCCAGTTGTTCTTCCCGCCGGAAATGCCTGAGTGGCTGCGCCTGCTGCAGAGCTTCGGCATTTTCGTCACCGGCTACCTCGCGCGCCCGTTGGGCGGCATCCTGATGGCGCACTTTGCCGATCATCTGGGGCGCAAGCGCGTGTTCAGTCTGAGCATCCTGATGATGGCCTTACCCTGTCTGCTGATCGGGATCATGCCCACCTACGCGCAAATCGGCTATTTCGCACCGCTGATTCTGCTGGCACTGCGCGTGCTGCAAGGCGCGGCCGTGGGCGGTGAAGTGCCCAGTGCCTGGACCTTCGTCGCCGAGCATGCGCCGCCTGCTCATCGCGGCTATGCCCTGGGTTTCCTGCAGGCCGGCCTGACCTTCGGCTACCTGCTCGGCGCGCTCACCGCGACGCTGCTGGCGCAGGTCTTCACGCCGGCAGAAATCCTCGATTACGCCTGGCGTTTGCCCTTTTTGCTTGGCGGCGTCTTCGGCGTGATCGGTGTGTGGCTGCGCCGCTGGCTCAACGAAACCCCGGTGTTCCTCGACATGCAGGCGCGCCGCCAGGCCGCTGCCGAACTGCCGCTGCGCACCGTGCTGCGCGAGCACCGCGCCGTGTTGCTGCCGGCGATGATTCTCACCTGCGTGCTCACCTCGGCGGTGGTGGTGCTGGTGGTCATCACGCCAACGATGATGCAGAAAACCTTCGGCATGAGCCCCGGCCACACGTTCGCCCTCAGCGCGCTGGGCATCGTGTTTCTGAACATCGGCTGCGTATTGGCGGGCCTGCTGGTCGACCGCATCGGCGCCTGGCGTGCGGTGCTGGTGTACAGCCTGTTGCTGCCGGCGGGAATCGCGATTTTGTACACCAGCCTGATCCACGGCGGCCTCTGGCTCGGCGCGGCGTATGCGTTGGCGGGCCTGTGCTGCGGCGTGGTGGGCGCGGTGCCTTCGGTGATGGTCGGGCTGTTTCCGGCGCCGGTGCGGGTGTCGGGGATTTCCTTCACCTACAACGTCGCCTATGCACTGTGGGCGAGTACCACGCCGCTGTTGCTGATCGCGCTGATGCCGACCAGCCCGTGGGTGTGCGTGGGGTATGGCGTGGTGATGGGGGCTGTGGGCGTGGCGAGTGTGGCGTTGTTTGGCAAGCGCCACACGCTGGCGGGCTGAGGCTCAGGTCAAAAAGTGCCAAAGCACCAACGTACCGACCAACCCCACCACCGAAACAATCGTCTGCAGCACCGACCACACCCAGATCGTCTGCTTTAACTGCAAGCCGAAATACTCGCGCACCATCCAGAAGCCGGCGTCGTTGACGTGGCAGAAGAACACCGAGCCTGCGCCAATCGCCAGCGCTACCAGTGAGCTTTGTGTGGCCGCCAGTCCCGCCATCATCGGCGCGAGGATGCCGGCCGTGGTAGTGGTCGCGACCGTCGCCGAACCGGTGGCCTGACGCAGCGCTACGGCGATCAGCCACGCCAGCAGCAGATAGGGCATGTGCGCGCCTTCGGCGACCTTGCTGATGGTCTGGCTCACGCCCGCGTCGAGCAGGGTCTGCTTGAGGCCGCCACCGGCGCCGATGGTCAGCAACAGCACCGCGATGGGGGCGATGGCTTTGCGCAAGGTGTTGCCGACGTCGGCGCGAGGCATGCCGGCGGCCCAGCCCAGGCAGATCACCGCGGCGATTACCGCCAGGGCGAGGGCGATCAGCGGCTCGCCGAGGAACTTCAACGTCAGGCCCAGGCTACTTTCCGTCGGCAGTGCGACTTTGGCCAGCGTGCTGCCCAGCATCAGAATCACCGGCAACAGAATGATCAGCAACGACACCGCAAAGCCGGGTTGGCGCGGTGCCTTGGGCGGTGCGCTGAACAACGCGCCGATGTCGGCCGGTGCATCCACGTGCAGGCGCCTGGACAGCCAGTTGCCATAGATCGGACCGGCAAGTATCACCGCAGGCACGGCCAGGCAAAAACCCAGCAACATGGTCAGGCCCAGGTCGGCGTGCAGCGCACCCACTGCGATCAGCGGTCCCGGATGCGGTGGCATCAGGGCGTGCAGGGTGGTCATGCCGGCCAGGGCCGGAATGGCGATTTTCAGCAGCGGCTGGTTCGAGCGTTTGGCCATCACCAAGATGATCGGCACCATCATCACCAGGCCCACTTCGAAGAACAGCGGCAAGCCGATCACCATCGCCACCAGCGCCATCACCCACGGCAGTGACTTTCCTTTGCCCAGCCCGAGCAGGGTGGTGGCGATACGGTCGGCCGCGCCGGATTCGGCCATCAACGCGCCGAGCATCGCGCCCAGCGCAATGATGATCCCGGCCTCGCCAAGAATCGCCCCGGCGCCTTTGCTGAAGGCCTTGGCAACCTCCTCCGGCGGCAGGCCGGCGCCGACGCCGGCGATAAAGGTGCCGATCAGAATCGACAGGAACGGCGGCAGCCTGGTCGCGCTGATCAGCACGATAATGCTGGCGATGGCGAGCAGGACGCAGAGCATGAGGCGTGTGTCGTGGAACATCCACGCGGCAGTCGATAACTCCAAAACGGGACTCCTTGGCGAACGGCTTGGCTGATATGTTTCTTTATGTTTCTGATGGCGAGCATACCTTATAAGGCGGCCGCTATCGGTTTCCGGGTGTGGCCGCGCGAACAGTTGATATTTTCCACGTCACCTTGCAGGTCGAAAGCACGTGGCCCATTACGATGAACATGACTACGTGTATGCCCGACCGCTTGCCTGTCAGGTTTGTAATCCTGCCTCCACCCCCCTGATAAGTCGCGATAGCTACATTGCCCTCGCTGGGAACCCTCAGCGACTTCATGGGCGTGGAACTGTCGTTATGTACATAACCGTTGGAACATTGTTGGGGGCTGCGGCGTTGTGGATAACCGCAAGTGTTGCCCAGGCGCAAACCCTCACCCTCGATGCAGCGCTGCAGACCGCCTTTGCCAACAATCCGGATCTGGCAGCTGCGCAATGGGAAATCGATATCGCCCGCGGCGGTCGCCAGCAGGCCGGGTTGATCCCCAATCCGGTTGCCTCCTGGGACGTCGAAGACACGCGCCGTAATGCCCGTACCACCACCGTCAAGCTCAGCCAGACCCTTGAACTGGGCGGCAAGCGCGGTGCGCGGATTGACCTGGCGACCCAGGCCCAGGTCGCTGCGGCGCTGACGTTGGAGCAGCAGCGCAACAGCCTGCGCGCCGATGTGATCGACCGCTACTACGGCGCCCTGCGTGCCCAGGAACGGCTGGATCTGGCGCAACGCTCCCTGGCGCTTGCCGAGCGCGGGCTGGTGATTGCAAACGGCCGGGTTACCGCCGGCAAGTCGTCGCCGGTGGAAGCCACCCGAGCACAGGTGCAATTGTCGGAGATTCGCCTGGAGCTGAATCGTGCGCAGGTCGGCCTCAACGATGCCTACCGCCAACTCGCCGCCAGCACCGGCAGCGCCGCCCCGGACTTCGACGCTGTCGCCGCGCAAAACCGGCCCGTGCCGTCGCTGCCGCCCCGCGCACAACTGCTGGCACGGGTCGAGCAAACTGCGCAATTGCGACTGGCCGAACTGCGTATCCGCGAGGGCGAAGCCAGCGTGACGCTGGAGAAAGCCCAGCGTATTCCCGATCTGGATGTGTCCATTGGCAGCCAGTACGACGCCAGCACGCGCGAGCGCGTAAATCTCGTTGGCGTCTCGATGCCGATCCCCGTGTTCAACCGCAACCAGGGCAACGTGCTCGCCGCCAACCGCCGCGCCGACCAGGCGCGCGACCTGCGCAACGCCGTCGAACTGCGGCTGCGCGCCGAAACCCTTCAGGCCCTGGCCTTGTGGCAAACCGCCAATACCGAAGTGCACACCTTCAACCAACAAATCCTGCCCGCCGCGCAAAGCGCCGTGGACAGCGCGACCCGTGGCTTCGAGATGGGCAAGTTCAACTTCCTCGACGTGCTCGACGCCCAGCGCACCTTGATTGCCGCCCGTACCCAGTACCTGACGGCCACCGCCCAGGCGATCGACGCCTGGGTGCGCCTCGAACGGATATACGGCGATCTCGTCCAGTTTTGATTTTTCAGGAGCAACCCATGAACAAACCACACGGTGTGGCGCTTGCCATCGCCCTGATACTGGCCTGGCCGGTAGCCGGCTTTGCCGATGGCGACGAGGAGGAGGGCACGCTTGAACTCACCGAACAGCAGGTCCAGGCCGCCGGTATTCAGCTTGCCAGGGCCCAGTCCCGTCCGATCAGTACGCTGCTGACACTGCCGGGCGAAGTGCGTTTTGACGAAGACCGTACCTCGCACATTATTCCGCGCGCGGCGGGTGTGGTGGAGTCGGTGAGCGTCAACCTTGGCCAATCGGTGAAGCAGGGGCAGTTGCTGGCGGTGATTGCCAGCCAGCAGATTTCCGATCAACGCAGCGAGCTGGCCGCCAGTGAGCGGCGGGTCGAGCTGGCGCGCATAACCTTCCAGCGCGAACGTCAGTTGTGGCAGGACAAAATCTCTGCCGAGCAGGACTACCTGCTCGCACGCCAGACGTTGGCGGAGGCCGAGATCGCGCGCAATAACGCCCGCCAGAAGATGACCGCCCTCAGCGGCAACGCGGGCTCGGCCGGCGGCAATCGTTATGAACTGCGCGCCCCGTTCGCCGGGGTGGTGGTGGAAAAACATCTGGGTGTCGGCGAAGTGGTCAGTGAGACCAGCAACGCCTTCACCCTCTCGGACCTGTCCCAGGTGTGGGTCACGTTCGGGGTCTTTCCCAAGGACTTGAACAAGGTCCGCGCTGGCAAGCCGGTGATCGTCAGCTCCACGGAAATGGACACTCGGGTGCAAGGCACCGTGGCCTATGTGGGCAACCTGCTGGGCGAACAGACGCGTACCGCCACTGTGCGTGTCAGCGTGCCCAACCCTGACGGCGCGTGGCGCCCGGGCCTGTTTGTGAGCGTGCAATTGGCCACCGACACCACGCAGGCCAGCGTCACCGTGCCACAGGAGGCGATCCAGACGGTCGAGGACAAACCTTCGGTATTCGAGCGTACCCCGAGCGGCTTCATCACCCGCCATGTGGAGCTGGGCATGCGCGAGAACGGCTACGTCGAAGTGCGCCAGGGGCTCGACGCAGGCGCGCAGGTGGCCACGGTCGGCAGCTTTATCCTCAAGTCCGAACTGGGCAAAGGTTCGGCCGAACACGGCCATTGATTCCGCGAGTGATTTTTCATGTTTGAGCGCCTTATTCAATTCGCCATCGAGCAGCGCATCATTGTGCTGCTGGCGGTACTGTTGATGGCCGGTGTCGGCATCGCCAGCTATCAGAAATTACCCATCGACGCCGTGCCCGACATCACCAATGTGCAGGTGCAGATCAACTCGGCGGCGGCGGGCTTCTCGCCGCTGGAAACCGAGCAGCGCATCACCTTTCCCATTGAAACCGCCATGGCCGGGTTGCCGGGCCTGCAGCAGACGCGTTCGTTGTCGCGTTCGGGGTTGTCGCAGGTGACGGTGATTTTCAAGGACGGCACCGACCTGTTCTTTGCCCGGCAATTGGTCAACGAGCGTCTGCAAGTGGCCCGCGATCAATTGCCCGAAGGCATCGAGAGCACCATGGGGCCGATTTCCACCGGGCTTGGGGAGATTTTCCTGTGGACCGTGGAGGCCGAGGAGGGCGCCCGCAAGGACGACGGCACGCCCTACACGCCGACGGACCTGCGCGTGATCCAGGACTGGATCATCAAGCCGCAACTGCGCAACGTGCCGGGCGTGGCGGAGATCAATACGATTGGCGGGTTCGCCAAGGAATACCAGATCGCCCCGGACCCCAAGCGCCTGGCGGCCTACAACCTGACATTGAACGACCTGGTCACGGCGCTGGAGCGCAACAATGCCAACGTCGGCGCCGGCTATATCGAACGCAGTGGCGAGCAGTTGCTGATCCGCGCACCGGGGCAGGTGGCGTCCATCGAGGATATTGCCAATATCGTCATCACCTCGACGGAGGGCACGCCGATTCGCGTGCGCAATGTGGCGCAGGTCGAGATCGGCCGCGAACTGCGCACCGGCGCAGCCACCGAGAACGGCCGCGAAGCGGTGCTGGGCACGGTGTTCATGCTGATCGGCGAGAACAGTCGCAGTGTGTCCCAGGCGGTGGCGAAGAAACTCGAGGAGATCAACCGTTCGCTGCCCGCAGGCGTGGTAGCGGTTACCGTCTACGACCGTACCAACCTTGTCGAAAAAGCCATTGCCACGGTCAAGCGCAACCTCTTCGAAGGGGCGCTGCTGGTGGTCGCGGTGCTGTTTCTGTTTCTGGGCAATATCCGCGCGGCGCTGATCACTGCGATGGTCATTCCGCTGGCGATGCTGTTCACGTTCACCGGCATGTTCACCTACAAAGTCAGCGCCAACCTCATGAGCCTTGGCGCGCTGGATTTCGGCATTATCGTCGACGGCGCAGTGGTGATCGTCGAGAACTCGATCCGCCGCCTGGCCCATGCGCAACATCGACACGGCCGCCTGCTGACCCGCAGCGAGCGCCTGCACGAGGTATTCGCCGCCGCGAAGGAAGCGCGGCGGGCGCTGATCTACGGGCAACTGATCATCATGGTGGTGTACCTGCCGATTTTTGCCCTCACCGGCGTGGCCGGGAAGATGTTCCACCCGATGGCGTTCACTGTGGTCATCGCCCTGTTGGGCGCGATGATCCTGTCGGTGACCTTCGTGCCGGCGGCGATTGCGCTGTTTGTCACCGGTAAGGTCAAGGAAGAGGAAAATCTGGTGATGCGCAGCGCGCGTCGGGTGTACGCGCCGGTGCTGGACTGGGTGATGGCGCGTCGGCCGCTGGTCTTCGCACTGGCGGCGCTGACCATTGTCGGCACCGGTCTGGTGGCCAGCCGCATGGGCAGCGAGTTTATCCCCAGCCTCAGCGAAGGCGATTTCGCCCAGCAGGCCCTGCGCGTGCCCGGCACCAGCCTCACGCAATCGGTGCAGATGCAGCAGCAACTGGAAAAGACCTTGCTGGCACAGGTGCCGGAAATCGAGCGGGTGTTCGCGCGTACGGGCACGGCTGAGATTGCGTCCGACCCGATGCCGCCGAATATTTCCGACAGTTACCTGATGCTCAAGCCAAAGGAGCAATGGCCCGACCCCAACAAATCCCGTGAGGCACTGATCGCCGATATTCAGCGCGCCAGTGAAATAGTGCCGGGCAGCGCGTATGAACTCTCGCAACCGATCCAGCTGCGTTTCAACGAGCTGATCTCAGGCGTGCGCAGCGATGTAGCGGTGAAGGTATTTGGCGATGACATGGCGGTGCTCAACAGCACCGCCGGCGCGATCGCCGGGACCCTGCGCGGGATTGATGGCGCTTCGGAAGTCAAGGTAGAGCAGACATCCGGCCTGCCGGTGCTGACGATCAATATCGACCGCGAAAAGGCGGCGCGTTTTGGCCTCAATACCGGTGATGTGCAGGACACCATTGCCGTCGCAGTCGGTGGTCGCAAGGCCGGTACGCTGTACGAAGGTGACCGCCGATTTGACATGGTCGTGCGCTTGTCCGACACGCTGCGCACCGATATCGACGGGCTGTCACGCCTGTTGATCCCGGTGCCGGCGTTGGCGGGCAGCCCTTCCGGGCAACTGGGATTTATCGCGTTGTCACAGGTGGCCAGCCTCGACCTGGTACTGGGCCCCAATCAGGTGAGTCGCGAGAACGGCAAGCGCCTGGTAATCGTCAGTGCCAACGTGCGCGGGCGCGATATCGGTTCGTTTGTGGAAGAAGCCGAGGCCGCAATCAGCGGCGAGGTGAAAGTGCCCGCAGGTTACTGGACCTCCTGGGGCGGCCAGTTCGAGCAACTGAAGGAGGCCTCCGAGCGGCTGCGCATCGTGGTGCCGGTGGCATTGCTGCTGGTGTTCGGCCTGTTGTTCATGATGTTCAACAACATCAAGGACGGCTTGCTGGTGTTCACCGGGATTCCGTTTGCGCTGACCGGCGGGATCATGGCCCTGTGGCTGCGCGATATCCCGCTGTCGATCTCGGCGGGCGTGGGGTTTATCGCGTTGTCTGGCGTGGCGGTGCTCAATGGCCTGGTGATGATCGCCTTTATCCGCAATCTGCGCGAAGAAGGGTATTCGCTGGCGCTGGCGATCAACGAAGGTGCGCTGACGCGCCTGCGCCCGGTATTGATGACTGCGCTGGTGGCGTCTCTTGGGTTCATCCCCATGGCCCTGGCCACCGGCACCGGTGCCGAGGTGCAGCGGCCGTTGGCCACGGTGGTGATCGGCGGGATCATTTCATCAACGTTGCTGACATTATTGGTGCTGCCGGCGCTGTATCAGTGGGCGCACCGCAAGGACGAGGAAACACCAGTCGAAACTGCGTAAATCCACTTGGCTGGCTGTGTACGTCGGCCTGCCCCTGGTGCAGGGTCATGATCGACTGCACGATGGCCAGGCCCAGGCCAGTGCCGCCCTCGGTGCGCGCGCGGCTGCTGTCGGCGCGGTAGAAACGCTCGAACACATGCGGCAGGTGATGGGCTTCGATGCCTGCCCCCGCGTTGCTAACCAATACGCAGATGCTGTCGGCGCCTGCTTCTACGCTCAGAGGCACGTACCCACCCTCCGGGCTATGGCGAATTGCGTTGGACAGCAGGTTCGAGAGCGCACGTTGAATCATCAGGCGGTCACCCTGTACCTGGGCATTTCCGCTCAGGGAGAGGCTCAGGTGCTTTTCTTCGGCGCTGAAGGCGAACAGTTCCATTACCCGCTCGGCTTCCTGCGCCAGCGACACCGTGGTGAACGACGCGCGGGCGGACGGATGGCTGACTTGCGCCAGAAACAGCATGTCGTAGACGATGCGTGCCAGGCGCTCCAGCTCTTCCACGCTGGACTCCAGCGCCGCTTTGTAGGCCTCTGGCACTCGCGGGCGCGAGAGGGTTACCTGGGCCTTGCCCATCAGGTTGGTGAGCGGCGCGCGCAATTCGTGGGCAAGGTCGTCGGAAAACTGCGACAGCTGCTGCACCCCCGCGTCCAGCCGGTCGAGCATTACGTTGAACGCCTGCGCCAACTCCGCCAGCTCCTTTGGCAGGTTGTCCACCGCCAGACGATGCGTGAGGTCCTGGGTGGTGACTTTGGCCGCGACGTGGCTGAACTGCTTCAAGGGTGCCAACCCGCGCTGTACCAGCCACCACGCACCCAGGCCGATCAGCACCAGCAGCAACGGCAGCACGAACAGGGTGGAGCGCAGATAGGCACTGAGCAGCGCTTGGTCATCGGCACGGTCTCGCGTCAGCAGCACCCGCACATTTTCGCCGCTGCGCAGGCGCATCAGGCGTGAGGCACCGAGCTGCTGGTTGCCGCGCCCGTCGGCCCATGTCAGGTAGCCGAGGGTTTCACTGGCAGTAAAGTCTGTCATCAAGGGTGCCTGAACCCTGGTGCCAACACTGAGCAACACGTCGGTGGTCGGCAATGGCCCGACGATGGTCAGGTAGAAATTATCGTGGCCCATCACCAGGTCCGGCAGAGGATGGTTGCGCGTTGCAATCTCGCGCGTGTTGAGATTCATGGTCAGGCTGTGCTGAATCAGTTCCATCTTGTTTTCCAGACTCTTGCGCGCCATTTTTTCCAGTTCGTGATCGAGCACCAGAAAGGCCAGAGTCGCCAGCAGCAGCACCAGACCCGCGCCCATCAGGCTGACCATCAGCCCCAGACGCGTCGACAAGCTGCTGGTTTTCATTGGCGTGCCTCCAGCACATAGCCCACGCCGCGAATGGTATGAATCAGCCTGACCTCGCTCTGGTCATCGACCTTGGCGCGCAGGCGGCTGATGGACACTTCCACCACGTTAGTGTCGCAATCGAAATTCATGTCCCACACCAGGGAAATGATCTGCGTGCGGGTCATCACCTCGCCGGTCTGGCGCATCAATACATGCAGCAGGGCGAACTCCTTGGTGGTCAGGTCGATACGTCGGTTGCCGCGGTACGCTCGATGCCTTCGCGGGTCCAGCTCCAGGTCCGAGACGCGCAGCACCTCCGGCAGCGGGATGTGTTCGCTGCGGCGCAACAAGGTGCGCACACGGGCCAGTAATTCAGGAAATTCAAAGGGCTTGACCAGGTAGTCGTCGGCGCCCATGTCCAGGCCCTTGATCTTGTCTGCCAGACGCCCGCGTGCCGTCAGCATCATCACTCGCTGGTTGCCGTCGCGGCGTAATTGCTCAAGCACGCCCCAACCATCGGTGTTGGGCAAATTGACATCGAGGATCACCAGTTCGTAGCTGTGTTGCCGCGCCAGGTGCAAGCCATCGATGCCGCTGGCGGCGCAGTCGACGACGTAACCGCTTTCGGTCAGGCCTTGCTGCAGGTAGTCGGCGGTTTTCTGCTCGTCCTCAACAACCAGGATGCGCATAGGGATTTTCCTTCAAGAATAGGGAAATGATATGGCCTCACAAAAGGCTCTGAGTAAGCTGTAGGGGAAGTCTCAAACGTGAAGAGGCTTTAGGGTCAAGCGATGTAAGGCAGGTGTGACATTTGGCCGCTGAAGTTCAACGCAAAAAAAACGCCCCGGCGGGGGCGTAAATATTCATCTCTGTTCCAAAGGAGCTATACAAAAGCCGCAGAGATGAAGGATGTCGAGTAAGCGAGTTTAAAAATTACAACTTAACGAGAAGGTGAGTCCGATATTACTGTTCTGACAGACTTGAGCGCGTCAGCAGATATAGGGCATCGGTAAATGAATGTAAGGCGCCGGTTCAAAGTATGGCTAATGGGTATTCGACGATAAGGCGAACTTCTTCCAGGTCTGCGTCGAACGCACTTGAACGGATGGTGGCCTGACGCAGCCTGAGGGATAAATCCCTCAAATTGCCGGTTTGCACCACGTACCTGGCTTCCACATCCCGTTCCCAACGGCTTTGCCCGGTCAGCGGGTTGCCTGCCGCATCATTGCGCACATAGACCGAATTGGCGTTGCTATAGTCGGCGCCCGAGCCTCTGCCGTAGCGGGTCATGAACGACAGGCCGGGGATGCCGAAGGGTTGCATGTCCAGGTCGTAGCGCACCATCCATGAGCGCTCCTTGGGCGAGTTGAAGTCGCTGTACTGCATGGAGTTTTCGAGGATGTTGGAATCCGACTGACGCAGGTAATCGAAGTCGTTGTCGCCGTTGTTGCGCTGGTGAGAAACGGTCACACGATGGGCGCCGACCCTCACCCCCAGGCGCGCGCTCCAGATGTTGTTGTTCAGTTCCCCTCGCAGTTTGCGGCCTTCGTCTTTCACGTTGTAATAGTTGAAATTGCCAAACAGCGACACGTCCTCGCCCAGTGGATAGCTGGCGGTAGTGCCGAAGTAGTACTGGTCCCAGGCATCCTTCAGGCGACTGCCATAGACGCTCGCGCTCAGGTGCGGATTGAACTGGTAATCGCCGCCGAAATAGCCAACCCAGGGTGAATCGACCTTGCCCGCGTAAAACGTGGCGAACTCTTTGTTCCGGCCGCTCTGGGAGGGCTGGCTCATGCCACTCAATTGCCCGCCCTGCAGGCTCAGGCCTTCAATACTTGTGTTCTGTACGGTGACGCCGCGAAAGCTTTCCGGCAACACGCGCGAGTCGCCGGCCGCCACGACGGGCGTGTAGGGGAACACATCGCCGGCCTTGATCACGGTGTCCAGAAAGCGCAGTTTCGCGGCACCACCCACCTTGTTGTAGGTGCTTTCCGGGCGGTTGCTACTGTCTACCGGCATTACGCTGAATGAGCCCTTGCCGCCACTGCGGCCCCTGCCCGAATCGAGCCTGAGGCCATGCATGGCAAACGCGTCCAGGCCAAAGCCCACGGTGCCCTGGGTAAAGCCGGATTCGAATTTGCCGATCAGGCCCTGGGCCCAGGCTTCGGAATAACCATTGCCGGTAGGGCTGGATCGACCATTGCGATCATCGCGGTTGAAGTAAAAATTACGCATCAACAGCTTGACGCTGCTGCCTTCGATAAAGCCTTCGGGATGCTCCTGTGCCGCCACCGCTGCCAGCGGCAACGCGGCGCATAACGAAAGAGGCAGAGTCATGTTGAGGATATTCATGTTCGCTCCTGGGTCTGGCAATAACCAGCTTCTTATTTATGAGAGTGGGCGTTGTAGTGCCCAGAGCGATAGTTGCAAACGACGAATAACGACTGAGTGGCGCAAACATTACGATCCTGGAAAGTTACTGTTATCTATCAAATAAGTAATCTTGCAGCGAACCTGTGGCAAGGGTGATCTGGATAGTCTCGGCGCTGAACTTTTCAGTCGAGGCACGTGTGATGAACTTACAGACAGTTGGCTTGGGATTGCTCGTTGCAATGCTGTCATTTGGCGCAGTGGCGGACGGCAAGCGCACTTATGCGTTGCTTCTGGAAGATAACGAGGACGCCATGGCGGCTTACGCTGAGAAAAGAGGCCTGCCGGCACCTCAGGTGCAGGTGTACCGCTACGGCATGAATCTGGATATTGCCAAGGTGGTCAACATCTCGCCGCCAATTCGCTCGTGCAACGCGGTGCCGTCGCGCATGACCTATTGGGATTCGGTCGGCAAGCTCAATACCCTGGAGTATCAAGTGATGGGCGTATGCCGCATGAAGTGATGCCGCTTGAGTCTCAGCGGCCCAGCATCTTCACCCAGCGCGACGGCGGCATGCCGTAGGTGCTGCGAAATTGTCGGGTCATGTGGCTCTGGTCGGTGAAGCCTGCCGTCAGCGCCGCATCCACCAGCGACTGGCCCTGGGCAAGCAGGTTACGCAGTAGATCGAGTCGTCGCATGGTCAGGTAGCGATAGGGGCTGGTACCGAACAGCAGGCGAAAATCCCGCGACAGGGCCCAGCGGTCGCGGCCGGCATGGTCGGCCATTTCATCCAGGGTAATGCTGCGGCCCAGGGCCCCGTGGATAAATTCCCGGGCCCGCTCGGCGGCGACATAGTCGAAGGACTTGCGGCTGATGATCGCGCCCGACGCAGCGCTCAGCGCATGTGCCAGGTCGAACAGGGCATCCTGCTCCTGCATCGGGTCAATCGGGCAGTCCAGGCCTTGCAGCAGCACTTCGCTGGCACGCAACAGACGCGGATCAGTCGACAGGCCGCTGTGGATAAACGGCAGTGGCCGGCCGCCGAGAATCTGCTGGATCAGCGCAGGCTCCACGTAAATCATGCGGTACTTGAAACCTTCCACACTGCTGGCGCGGCCGTCATGGGTTTCATCGGGATGAATCACCATGGTTGTGCCCGGCAGGCTGTGGATCATGCAGCCGCGGTAGTGATAACTCTGCACGCCAAACAAGGTACGCCCGATGGCGTAGGTGTCATGGCGATGCGGGTCGAACGCAAAGCCGGCAAAGTATGCCTCGATACGGTCCAGGCCGCTGGCGTGCGGCGCGCGGTGAAGCCAGTCAAGGGGGGCGGTTGATTTACCCATGATGATTGCCACGAGAAGAGATGGAATGACGTTAACCCAGTCTGCCGCTGCTTGTCTGTGCGGGTCTTGAACGATTGTGCAGGGGCAGAGCCCATGGTAAGAAGCCCTACGTTCAACACTGAGGCCGGGTCATGAGCAAGTTGCGGGTAGGTATTATTTTTGGTGGCCGATCGGCTGAGCATGAAGTGTCGCTGCAATCGGCGCGCAACATCGTCGATGCCCTGGACCGGTCGCGCTTCGAGCCGATCCTCATTGGGATCGACAAGGCCGGGCACTGGCACCTGAACGACACTTCGGACTTTCTGATCAATCAGGAAAACCCGGCCCTGATCGCCCTCAACCAATCCAATCGTGAGCTGGCGGTCGTGCCTGGCAAGGCCAGCCAGCAAGTGGTGGAAACCTCCGGCCAGGGGCTGCTGGCACCTATCGATGTGATTTTCCCCATCGTCCACGGCACCCTTGGCGAAGATGGCTGCCTGCAAGGCTTGTTGCGCATGGCGGACCTGCCCTTCGTCGGCGCCGACGTGCTTGGCTCGGCGGTGTGCATGGACAAGGACATCAGCAAGCGTCTGCTGCGTGACGCCGGCATAGCCGTCACCCCGTTCATCACGCTGACCCGGCGCACCGCGGCGCGTACATCCTTTGCCACGGCGGTGAACACACTCGGCCTGCCGATGTTCGTCAAGCCCGCCAACCAGGGCTCGTCGGTGGGCGTCAGCAAAGTTGCCGACGAAGCCGAGTACCACGCCGCGGTAGAACTGGCGCTCGGGTTTGATGAAAAAGTGCTGGTGGAATCCGCCGTCAGTGGCCGTGAAATCGAATGCGCGGTGCTGGGTAACGAACACCCGATTGCCAGCGGTTGCGGCGAGATCGTGGTGAGCAGCGGCTTCTACTCCTACGACAGTAAATACATCGACGAGCATGCCGCGCAGGTGGTGGTGCCGGCGGATATCAGCGTTGAAGCCTGCGAGCGCATTCGCAGCCTGGCGGTCGAGGCGTTCGAGGTGCTGGGTTGCGCCGGGCTGGCGCGGGTTGACGTGTTTCTCACGGACGACGGCGAAGTACTGATCAACGAAGTCAACTCACTGCCCGGCTTCACCCGCATCAGCATGTACCCCAAGCTGTGGCAGGCTGCCGGGATGAGTTACAGCGAACTGGTGAGCCGGCTGATCGACCTGGCGCTGGAGCGGCATGCGGGGCGCAAGGGCTTGAAGATCAGTCGCTGACAGCTGTGTGGCGAGCGGGCTTGCCCTAATGCCGTTCAGTTAAGCGCAGATTCCCTGTGGCGAGCAGGCTTGTCCTGCGTTGGGCTGCGCAGCAGCCCCAAAGCCAGGCGCTGAGCCGTATCCGGTACACCGCGTTTTGCTCGATTGGGGGCGCTTCGCACCCCAACGCAGGACAAGCCTGCTCGCCACATGGGGGAGCAGGTTTTGCACAGTTTATGGCATCAGGTCAGTCACCCAAGGCTTCACCCTCACGCCGAGGGGCCGCGCCGCCGCTCAGCGACACTTTTCCCTGGGCATCGCGCGCGCGAACAATCGCCTGCACGCCGCTGGTCATGTCGATCTCGCTCAGTGCATGGCCTTTTTCCTTCAATGCCTTTTTCGTGCCCGGGCTGAACAATCCGGCCTCCAGTTCCGTCGCGCCATTGCGGCTGCCGAAATTGGGCAGGTTAATGGCGGCTTGCGGGTCAAGGTTCCAGTCGAGCATTGCCACCAGCGTCTTGCTCACATATTCGATGATCTGCGAGCCGCCGGGCGAGCCCAGCGTGGCCAGCAGTTCACCGCTCTGGCGGTCGAATACAAGTGTGGGCGCCATGGCCGAGCGCGGGCGTTTGCCAGGCTGCACACGGTTGGCAACCGGCTGACCGTGCTCTTCGGGGATGAACGAAAAGTCGGTCATCTGGTTATTCAGCAAGAAGCCCTGGACCATCACATGGGAGCCAAAGGCCGCTTCCACCGTGGTGGTCATCGATACGGCGCCGCCCAGGTCATCCACGGCCACCACCTGTGAGGTGGAAATGCGCAGCGGCGACCGGTCCGGCGCGTAGGCCACCTGGATGCCCGCCGGCTGTCCCGGTTTGGCGATCCCCATGCTGCGCTCACCGATCAGGTCGGCACGCCGCGCCAGATAATCCGGCGCAACGAGACCGGCAACCGGCACCGGCACAAAGTCAGCATCGGCCACATACTGCGCGCGGTCGGCAAACGCCAGGCGGCCGGCCTCGGCAAGCAGGTGCACGGCCTGCGGCGTGGGTTCGAACCCGGCCGGGGTGGCAAGCTTGACCGGGGTCATCGGCGCGAGGGCCTGGCGCGGGTCGCGGGTTTCCAGCGCCTGCAAGGTGCCGAGGATCTGCGCCACCGCAATCGCGCCGGACGACGGCGGCGGCATGCCACAGATTTTCCAGCGCTTGTAGTCGGTGCACAGCGGCGCCCGCTCCCTGGCGACGTAACCCGCGAGGTCGGACTTGGACAAGCCACCTGCATTACGGTGGCTCTGCACCTTGCGCGCAATTTCTTCGGCAATCGGACCACGGTACAGCGCGTCCGGGCCTTCCTTGGCGATGCGTTTGAACACAGCGGCCAGCGCCGGGTTTTTCAGCACCGTGCCGGTATCTTTCGGCGTGCCATCCGCCTTCAGGAAATAGGCGGCCATGTCCGGCGACTGCGCAATAAAACGGTCGGCCGCGATCAGGCTGTGCAACCGTGGGGAAATCGCAAAACCCTGTTCCGACAAACGAATCGCCGGCTCGAACAGTTTGGCCCATTGCAGGTGCCCGGTCTTTTTGTGCGCCATCTCCAATGCGCGCAACACACCGGGTGTGCCGACGGAGCGCCCGCCGATCTGGGCATCGGTGAAAGCCATCGGGGTGCCATCGGCGTTCAGAAAAAGACGCTCGGTCGCTGCGGCTGGCGCGGTTTCGCGACCGTCATAGGCGTGCACGTTTTCGCCGTCCCACAGCATGATGAATGCGCCGCCGCCGATGCCGGACGACTGCGGCTCCACCAGGGTCAGTACGGCTTGCATGGCAATCGCCGCGTCAATCGCCGAGCCGCCCTGGCGCAGCATCTCCCGCCCGGCTTCGGCGGCCAGCGGGTTCGCAGCGGCCGCCATGTGGCGTTCGGCATGGCGCAGGGTGAGGTCGTTGCGATAACCCGATCCCGACTCCGGTGCGGGAGGCGGTTCGTTGAGCGCGGTGTGACAGGCCGACAGGGCGAAGGCTGCGGCGATGATCGACAAAGGGCGGCGGGAAATTGAAAACACGTGTTGAACTCCGTTTACGTTGAGAATGCTCGACCGTCCTTTGGGTCGTGCGTTTTACAGGTAAATCGTGCCTTGCATGTACAGCACCGCCTTGCCGGAAATAATCACGCGCTCACCCTCAAGCTCGCAGCGCAACTGGCCCTTGCGCGCACCGCCCTGCTCGGCAGTCAATTGCGATTTGCCCAGGCGTGCCGCCCAGAATGGCGCCAGTGACGTGTGCGCGGAACCCGTGACGGGGTCTTCATTGACGCCCACATTCGGCCCGAACCAGCGCGAGATGAAATCAAACCCCGTGCTTTTGGCGGTCACGGCAATGCCGCGTTTGGGCAAGCCCTTGAGGCTTGCAAAATCCGGCGTCAGTGCAGCGACTTGAGCCTCGTCGCTCACCAGCACAATGTAGTCATCGGTGCTGAATACCTCGGCGTGCTCAATCCCCAACGCGCTCAGCAGTCCGGCGGGCGGCTCACAGCGTTCGGGTTGCCGGGCCGGGAAGTCCATTGCCAGTTCTTCGCCCTGGCGCGTCACCCGTAGCTCGCCGCTGCGAGTGGCGAAGCGCAGCACCTGCGGCGCATCCGCCAGCATATGGAACAATACCCAGGCTGCCGCCAGCGTGGCATGGCCGCACAGGTCGACTTCAACTGAAGGGGTAAACCAGCGCAACTCATAGTGCTCGCCACGGGGCACGAAATACGCGGTTTCCGAGAGGTTGTTCTCAGCGGCAATGTTCTGCAGTTGCTCGTCGGGCAGCCATTCGGTGAGCGGGCAGACGGCTGCGGGGTTGCCGCCGAACGGATGCTGGCTGAAGGCGTCGACTTGGTAGATGTCCAGTTTCACCGTGGGGCGCTCCATGTGGGGGAGGCAGGACACTAACAGTGGGGTTGGAGGGCGTCAAAATACAGTTGGGAAGTTTTTGTGCGCTTCAGGCACTTTTCTCAAGGCATAAAAAAACGGCCTACCTTTCGGTAAGCCGTTTTTAGTACTTGGTGGCTACGCAGGGACTTGAACCCCGGACCCCAGCATTATGAATGCTATGCTCTAACCAACTGAGCTACGTAGCCAAGTGGCGCGCATTATTCGCGCAGAACGAGAATGCGTCAAGCAATTTTGTTGAGATTTTTTCTACGCTTTCAATTGTTTAACCGGAGCTGGCGCCGCTGAAGACGGGCGATCAGGTGTGCGCGGCGATCGAGCAGGGCGGCTGACGCGCTTTGATTGGCCGGTAGTTTCGAGTTGGGCATCTTTGAAGACGAGGCGAGAGAGGGGATCGTTGCAGAGGCGTTATTAAAGAAATTCGTTTTACATTCGGTTGGGCAGATATCCCTGCCGCCCAACGCTTGCTCCCAGGCGCTTACGGTTGCAGCGGGTTATACGTGACGCGTTTAAGGTGTTCGCGCGCCCGAGACAGGCGTGAACGAACGGTCCCGATGGGGATGTCCAACGCGTTGGCAGTGTCCTGATAGCTGCCGTCGGTCTCCAGTGAGGCGTACAGCGTCTTGCGCATTTCTGCAGGCAGGTGGTCGATGGCGCTCAGGGTTTTCTCCAGTCTGCGGTTGATTTCGAACTCCCAATCCAGGTTTTTGTTTTCCTCCTGTCCATGCCACAGCGACTCATCGAATTCGCAATGCACCGGTTTGGCATAAAGGCGTCGGAAGTGGTTGCGGACCAGGTTCTGCGCAATGCCGCACATCCAGGTGCTGAGGCTCGCCTGACCACTGAATCGTTCCCTGTTGCGCCATGCCTCCAGGTAGGTGAGTTGCAGGATATCGTCGGCATCTTCGGGGTTAAGCACGCGTTTGTGAATAAAACGTCGGAGTTTTTTCTGCTGTTCGTCCGTCAGTTGGAGCATGAATTGAGGCGAGTTACCAACGAGCTGCGCTAAAGCTTCAATAGGGATATTCACGATTTTTTCCTCAGGGTAAACGCTATCGAAAAAATTTCGATGGAAACCCCTTTAGCACTGGCTGTGCCAAACGGAAAAAACCTGCAACCTCATGATTTTGATAGATAAATATATTGAAATGCCGCGTTTTTACGCAGCAACTTGCAAAAAGTACCGATGGCGCGTGCCAGTCTTGTCAAACGCATCGATAGACGCGTTTTGATGGAACTGCATCGGCGGGCGTAACCACACACGAAGCACACTCTTCCTGTATTGGCATGCCCATGAAAGTCGAATCTCCCAACGATGTGTCATCTGCCCGGCATCTGGATCAGTCCGCCACTTCGCTTGTCTCCGCGTCCGCGCTGGCGAAAGTCGATGAGCTTGTCCAGATCTTCAACCATGAGGTTCTTGCCGTTAACCAGGCCCAGCAGGCCATGGCGATACGCATACCTCCCTCCGCGCAGTTGACGCAGCTTTACGATCAGCTGGGTTATCCGGCCCAGGAGTCGTTGGCAGCCATTTCGCGGCGGTTCAGGCAGCAGTTGCAGCACAACGTCAGTGTCGACAAGTGGGTGGAACTTGCCGAGGGGGATCCCGCGCGTGCGTTCGTGGTGCTCAAGCATCTGGAAGTGCATTTGGACAGTGAGGCACGCCCCTCCGAAGCTGCGAGGGCGCGGGAGGCCATTGCCCTGTTGTCGGTGGGTTTCAAGGGGGAAATCCAGGCGGGCCTTACATTTGCCGGTGCGCTGCTGAAGGCAGGTGGCGATCCGCAAGAGCGCCAGGCGCTGCGTACGCTCTATTATGCCAGCATCTCCACGCGCCAATCCCTGGCGACGATAATGCAGGCCTTGCTGGGCGAGTACGGTGGCGACACGTTTTCCGCCAGGCTCGGCAACATGCGCAAGGCTTTGGCTGACGACATCGCGACCCTGGTTTCGGCAATGACCACGCCCCGATTGCGCACCTTGTTACTGGCACTGCAAAGTTGTGGGCAATTAGGCACGGTATTAGCCAGTTGCAATGCGGTGATCGAGCGGCTGGGCCTCGATTGCGACGGCGTAAGTCTTCTGCAGCGCCTGCTGGGATATGCCGGCAGCGGTATCGATGCAGGTGAAATCCTGCGGCTTGGGCATGATCTGGGAGGTCATCCGACGCTTCGGCAAGTGGTGCTTCTCAACGCACTTTATCCGCTGATGCGCGATTTGCCCCTGGCGTTGTGGCCGGACAGTCGAGTGCGGCAGGACGCCCTGGACTGCTTCCTGGCGGTAATGGGCGAACTGGAACGCAGTGAGCGCAAACCCTCGCGCTTTGCCGGTGACCTGGGGGCGCTGGCGTGACGGTACTGTCTACCATCAACCTGGCGTTGCTCAAAGTGGCACAGCGTGCCGAAGTGCTGGGCGCCGTGGTGGTCCTGGGCATCGTATTCATTTTTATCGTGCCGCTGCCGACCTGGCTGGTAGACATCCTGATTGCAATCAACATCTGCATATCATGCCTGTTGATCGTACTGGCGCTGTATTTGCCAGGGCCTTTGGCGTTCTCCTCGTTTCCTTCGATTTTGCTGCTGACCACCATGTTTCGCTTGGCGTTGTCGATTGCCACGACGCGTCTGATTTTGCTGGAGCAGGACGCCGGCCATATCGTCGAGGCGTTCGGCAACTTCGTGGTGGGGGGGAATCTGGCCGTCGGCATGGTGATCTTTCTGATCCTCACCCTGGTCAACTTTCTGGTGATCACCAAGGGCTCGGAGCGGGTCGCCGAGGTCGCCGCGCGGTTCAGTCTGGATGCGATGCCGGGTAAGCAGATGTCCATCGACAGTGACCTGCGTGCCGGTCTGATCGACGGTATGCAGGCACGCGATAAACGCGAGCAGTTGTCCCGCGAGAGCCAGTTGTTCGGTGCCATGGACGGAGCCATGAAGTTCGTCAAGGGGGATGCCATCGCCGGTTTGATCATCGTTGTGGTCAACCTGCTGGGCGGCTTCACCACGGGTATGTTTCAACACGACCTGAGCGCGGCCGAATCGATACAGCTGTATTCGGTACTGACCATCGGCGACGGCCTGATTGCGCAGATTCCAGCCCTGCTGATCTCCTTGACGGCCGGCATGATCATCACCCGTGTGGCGCCGGACGGACGCAACGGTGCGAGCAATATGGGCGCTGAAATCGCCCGGCAAATGACCAGTGAACCCAAGAGCTGGATGATTGCATCGGTCGGCATGCTCGCGTTTGCAGTGGTGCCCGGCATGCCTACCCTGGTGTTTATCCTGATCTCGGCGGCCACCGGCTCCCTGGGCTATTTCCTGATGCGTCAGCGTCAACGCGAAGAAAAGCCCAAGGAGGACGTTGCCAATGTGGTGCGCCCCGAAGAGAACGGTAATGAGGACTTGCGTGGGTTCGATCCATCGCGGCCTTATCTGTTGCAGTTTCCTCCGTCCTTACGGGGGACGCCTGAGGTTACGGACCTTATTCACGGGATCCGCCAGGCACGAAATTCGCTGGTCGCCAATATTGGCCTGACCTTGCCGCCGTTCGAAGTCGAGCTCGACGACTCGCTGGCCGCCGATGAAATGCGTTTTTGTGTGCATGAGGTACCGATGGTCAAGGCCTCGGTGGTCACGCTCGTTGCCGTTGAACGTAAGGCGCTGGCGGTCGAGCCGGAGCACGCGATACCAGGACTGGCCGAGCGTGATGAGCAGGATTGGCTCTGGTTGCCACCTGATGATCCGCTGCTTGCCGACCCCGCGCTTGAACGCTTTACCGCGACAAGCCTGATCCTTGATCGCATGAGGCAGGCAATGATGCTCAGCGGACCGCAGTTCCTGGGTATTCAGGAGAGCAAGGCGATCCTCAGCTGGCTTGAGCACAACCAGTCGGAGCTGGTGCAGGAGTTGCAACGTATCATGCCGCTATCGCGGTTTTCGGCGGTTTTGCAGCGCCTGGCCAGTGAGGGCGTGCCGCTGCGTGCGGTGCGGCTGATTGTCGAGTCGCTGATCGAGCACGGCCAGCATGAGCGCGAACCCGACGCGCTCGCCGACTATGCGCGCATTGCCCTCAAGGCGCAGATCTTCCAGCAGTACAGCGAGGACGATGGTCTGCATGCCTGGTTGTTGTCTCCCCATACCGAGAACATCCTGCGCGAGGCGTTGCGCCAGACCCAGACCGGGGTGTTCTTTGCGCTTGATAACGAAAGCAGCGCCGCGTTGGTCAACCTCCTCAACCAGGCATTCACCGTGCGCGCCAGGAGCAAGAGCGTGATGTTGGTGGCGCAGGACCTGCGCAGCCCTCTACGCGCCTTGTTGCTGGAGGAGTTCAACCACGTACCTGTGCTGTCGTTTGCCGAGTTGGCAAGCACGTCCAAGGTAAAGGTCCTGGGGCGTTTTGATCTGGGGCAGGACGAATTGATGCGCGGTGCGGCGGCATGATTTTTCACCCGGGTTCAACGCACGGGAGGGCTCGATGATGTTTGAGCTGCGAGTGCTTAATGGTCAGCGCCAGGGGGCTGCGTTACCGCTATTTGGCGAGCAGTGGAGCATCGGTGCTCACCCTGATGCCGACCTGATGCTCAACGACCCCGGTATCGCCGAGCAGCATGCGCGGCTGCGGTTGGCTGACTCGCAATGGTCGGTGCAGGCTGAAGCCGGACTGCTGCACGACGCCCAGGGGCAAGTGCTGGCACAGATTGCGAGCCTGGCGTTGAACGTCCCTTTTTCGGTAGGGGCCATTCGACTCTACGTCAGCCTGGCCGATCAACCCTGGCCTGAAACACCCGCCCCGGCCCCTGCGCCCGCGCCGCGAGCAAGCGAGGCATCACCGACGCTGCAGTTGTCCTCCATCTCCAACAGGCAGCAAAAACGCCTGATCAGCGCGGTGCTGTTGGTGGCGGTCATCGGTGTGGTGGTGAGCATGGTGTCCTCCGGAGAACGTGATGCGCAGGCTTCCCTGATGCCTCCCGTGGCGGTTAAACAACAACTGGCCTCGCCGTTTGAAGTCCGTCAGCAATTATTGAAAATGCTCAGCGAGCGCGAGCTGAGCCAAAGGGTCAGCCTGGAGGTGATCAATGGCCAGATCGCGCTCAATGGCGTTGTATCCCCGGACGATATGGAACTGGTCGCGCGCATGCTCAGCCGTTTTGGCGAGCTGTTCGACAGTGCGGTCCCGGTGATCAGCCGTGTACGCGCCCGTGATGGGGCGCTGCCGTTCAAGATCGTGCAGATCGTCGGCGGGCCGAACGGCCACGTCGTTCTTGAGGAAGGCAGCCGGCTGTTCGTGGGGGACGAGGTGGATGGTTTGCGCCTGGTGTTGATCGACAACACCAAGGTGGTTTTCGATGGCGCGCAGCGCTATGAGGTGCGCTGGTGAGTACGGAACTGCAGGCGCGTCTGGCGGCCTGGGAGCAGCGCCAGACGCGGTCGCTGGCCAACTTCACGCCGGTGACGATGCGCGGTCGAGTGCAGCGCGTGAATGGCATGCTGTTGCAATGTCGTTTGCCTGACGCGCGTATCGGTGACCTGTGCCAGGTAGAAAAGTCCGTCGACGACTACATGCTGGCTGAGATCATCGGTTTTGATCAGCAGGACGCCGTACTCAGCGCCCTTGGCAATCTTGAAGGGATACGTGTGGGCGCCAGCGTACAGCGCCTGGGGGTGTCGCACCGGGTGCTGGTCAGTGATGAGTTGCTGGGCCAGGTGCTGGATGGTTTCGGCCGGCCGATCAGTGGCGTTGGCCCCAGTGCGTTTGTCGAGGCCGACAGTCCCGATGCAAGCATGGTGTTGTGTGAGGCGCCGCTGCCGACCGAACGTCCCAGGATCCATCGCGCATTGGCGACCGGAGTGCGCTCAATCGATGGCTTGCTGACGCTTGGCGAGGGCCAGCGTGTGGGGCTGTTTGCCGGCGCTGGCTGCGGCAAGACCACCTTGCTGGCGGAGATTGCCCGTAACGTCGAGTGCGATGTGATTGTGTTTGGCCTGATCGGCGAGCGCGGACGCGAACTGCGCGAGTTTCTCGATCACGAACTGGATGACCAATTGCGCGCCAAGGCCGTGCTGGTGTGCGCGACGTCCGATCGTTCAAGCATGGAGCGCGCCCGCGCGGCCTTCACGGCGACGGCCCTGGCAGAGGGCTATCGCCGCAAGGGCAAGCGCGTGCTGCTGCTGATCGACTCCCTGACGCGGTTTGCGCGCGCCCAGCGCGAAATCGGTCTGGCAGCCGGTGAACCGCTGGGACGAGGCGGCCTGCCGCCCTCGGTTTACAGCCTGCTGCCGCGATTAGTGGAGCGCGCCGGCTTGACCCAGGACGGCGTTATCACGGCGATCTACACCGTGCTCATCGAACAGGACTCCATGAGCGACCCCGTGGCTGACGAAGTTCGCTCGCTGCTCGATGGCCACATTGTGCTGTCCCGCAAGCTGGCCGAGCGAGGTCACTACCCGGCGGTTGACGTACTGGCCAGTCTGTCGCGAATTTTGAGCAACGTCGCCACGCCCGAGCATATTCGGGCCGGTACGGCACTGCGTCGTCTGTTATCGGCGTACCAGCAGATCGAGCTGATGCTGAAGTTGGGTGAGTACCAGCCTGGCAGTGACGCCCTGACCGACATGGCGGTGGACAGCCGTTCGCGCGTGGATGGTTTTCTGCGCCAGGACTTGCGCGAGCCCGCGCTGATGGACTCGACCCTGGATCAACTGACGGAGCTTACCGCCCATGTTCCTTTCTGAATTGGAAACCTTGCGGCGTCTGCGCAAGCATCGGGCGGACCGGGCCGAGCGCGTATTGGGCAAGGCCAAAAGGCATCAGCGAGCCCTGCAATTGCAAGTTGAGCAGGCACAGCAAGTCCTCGAGCAAACCCGCCTGCAGGAAGCCCAGGCGGGTGCACAGCTTCTGAGCCAGCATCAAGGACAGGTGATCTCGTTTCAGGCGCTCAAGTCGTGGAATAACCAGGAACGCTCATTGTCCGCCACGACGCAGCGCGAAGAAGCCCAATTGCAAGGATTGCACGGGCAGCAGGAGCAGCAAGTGACCGAGGTCGACCTTGCGCAGAAGCAGGTCACCCAATGTTTGCGTGAGGTTGAAAAAATTCTGGAATTGTCCCGTTTACTGGCGCAGGAAGAGACATGAAAGAAATACCTGCAAGCAAGCCCGAGCGGCCGCGTGCGCGCGAGTACGGACGAGAAGACGAATCGGCTATCGAAGGTGTGTTGCCCCTGAACTACGCAAGTCTGTTCACCCACCTGTTTACCTACGAGCAAGGCGAAGGCGGTTATGTTTCCGGCCTGCCAGGCTCAATCGTGTCGACGAATAAATTGATGCTCGAAGCCTTGGCTGGGCAGTTGGCGTCGCGAATACAGGCAACTGCGCAATGGCCCTTGCTGGCAGTGCTTTACCTGCCGCATCGAGGGCGGATCAACGCCCGTGTGCAGAGATCGCCGGGTAGCTGGGACATCGAGTTGCAAGCCGAAGAGGCGCACACGACGCAGTGGCTCGGTACGGTGCAGAAAAGCCTTCAGAGCAGGCTGGTCGAGGCGTTGGGGCAGCCTGTCGACGTTCAGCTCGCGCGCGTGAGCCCGGCATGATCATGTCGGCGTTGACATTGCCAAGGGTCGAGGCGGGAAGGGCGGCAGCGCTGCATCGGCTGGGGCGCGGCTTGCGCCTGTCGTTCCAGGTGGGTGATCAGCGTGGTGCTTTTTTGCTTGAGCCCGGCCTCACGCCCGTAGGGGTGAACCCGTTGTGTTTCGAGAGCGCTCTGGGCGTGCTGGCGTTTTCTGACCCGGAAGCGATGTTCAGCTTGATGGGGGAATGCCCGGTCACCCTGGCGCAGGTTGGCAACGATCCCAAATCCTGGTTCTGGGAATTGTTCCAGCTTCACCTCGCCCCGCAGGTGTCGTCGTTGTTTGGCTATCTGCGCTTGCTGCCCGCACCCAGAAAGCTAGACTTTGGTTGTCGCTTTACCGTGACGCTGGGGCTCTCCAGGGTTGCAGGTCACCTGTGGCTGGCCCCCGAAAGTTTGCTGGCTGCCTATGCGGCCGGCCCCTGGGAGCAGATGGCCGCTGCGCTGCCCGTGTCTTTTCCATTGGCAATCAGCGTGAAGCTGGGCGGCTTGAGCCTGCCCGTCGCACAAGTGCGCGATCTGCGAGCGGGTGATGTGTTGATGCTCGAACAGGCCTTTTTCGATGTGCAGGGCCTTGGCCACTTGCCTGTTGGGAGTCGTTTGTTGCAAGGGCGTATTGAAGATGAATCCGGGCGGTTATGCCTGAACCTTATTGCGATCAAGGAAGCGTCCGTGGACGAAGAGTTTGTCATACAAGAATACCCGGGGCCTGAGCTTGACCACCCGGTGGAGGATGCCTTCGGCCGGGAGCCCTTTGACGAGTTGAGCATGGCGTTGACCGTGCGCTGTGGTGTCCTCACGCTGACCCTGGGCGAATTGCGCAACCTGGCTCCCGGTACCGTGGTGGGCATTACCGGGTACGCCCCCGGCGTCGCCGGCCTGTATTACGGTGACCGTCCCATTGGGCAAGGGCAGTTGGTGGAAGTGGAAGGTCGACTCGGCTTGCAATTGACGCGCGTGGTGTTCTCCCGATGATGTTCCAGGGCGTTGATCCCGTTGTACTCGCGCTGTTCTTCGGTGCAATGTCGGTGCTGCCGATGCTGTTGGTCGTCTGTACGGCGTTTCTCAAGATTGTCATTGTGCTGATGATTACGCGTAACGCCATCGGCGTGCAGCAGGTGCCTCCGAGCATGGCGATCAATGGTATAGCGTTGGCTGCCACGCTCTTTGTCATGGCCCCGGTGGGCTATCAGATCGCCGAGAACCTCAAGACATCCCCGCTGGACATGAGCAATGTACAGACGCTTCAGGCAACGGGCCTTGTGGCAATAGAGCCGTTGCGCACTTTCATGAAGCGCAATACCGACCCGGATGTGCTCACCCATCTGCAGGAGAACAGCGCGCGCATGTGGCCGCCGGAAATGGTGCAAAGCACCCAGCGCGAAGACCTGGTGCTGTTGATTCCGGCGTTTGTGGTGTCGCAGTTGCAGGCCGGGTTCGAGATCGGCTTCCTGATCTATATCCCGTTTATCGTCATCGATTTGATCGTGTCCAACCTGCTGCTGGCGCTGGGCATGCAAATGGTTTCGCCCATGACCATTTCCCTGCCACTCAAGCTGCTGCTGTTCGTCATGGTTTCCGGCTGGTCGCGGTTGCTCGACAGCCTTTTCCTTTCTTACCTCTGAGTACCCTATGGAACCGATCGTGCTGTTCAAGCAGGGCATGCTGCTGGTCGTGGTGTTGACGGCACCGCCACTGATCGTGGCAGTGGTGGTCGGCGTATTGACGTCGCTGGTTCAGGCGCTGATGCAGATCCAGGATCAGACCCTGCCCTTTGGCATCAAGCTGGTTGCGGTGGGTATCACACTGATATTGACGGGACGCTGGATCGGCGTGGAGTTGATTCAACTGATCAACCTGATGTTCGACATGATCGCTCGCTCGGCATTGAACTGAGGGCATGTCCGTGGTGCTTTATCTCGATTTACTAACGAGCCTGTTGATTGGCATGGCGCGTATCTATCCCTGTGCCATTCTGGTGCCGGCGTTCTGTTTCCAGCACATACGCG
Source organism: Pseudomonas sp. PvP025 (assembly GCF_017832155.1). Taxonomy (NCBI): domain Bacteria; kingdom Pseudomonadati; phylum Pseudomonadota; class Gammaproteobacteria; order Pseudomonadales; family Pseudomonadaceae; genus Pseudomonas; species Pseudomonas sp. PvP025. Next base: position 4,792,910 of record NZ_JAFIBJ010000001.1, read on the forward strand.
GCTTGCCCCGTCACGCCGTCGTGATGGTCATGGCCTTCATTCCGGCGCCGGGTATCCATGCCGTACTCGCGGGCCAGGACTACTCGGCGCTGATGATCATCGGGCTGATAGGCAAAGAGGCGGCCCTGGGTATTTTGCTGGGTGTCCTGTTGGCGATGCCCTTCTGGATGTTCGAGTCGGTCGGTGCCCTGCTGGACAACCAGCGCGGCGCCCTGGCCGGTGGTCAGCTCAACCCTTCGCTGGGGCCGGACGCAACGCCAGTCGGGCATTTGTTCAAGCAACTGGTGATTTACCTGCTGATCGCTGTGCTGGGTCTGAGTGTCCTCATGCAAGTGATTTGGGACAGCTATCGGATCTGGCCGGCCACGGCCTGGATACCGCTGCCGGCAGTCAACGGATTCGGCGTGTTCCTGGGGATACTCGGCGATACCTTTACCCACATGATGCTCTACGCCGCGCCTTTTATTGCGGTGCTGTTGTTTATGGAGTTCGGCATTGCGCTGCTCGGGGTTTACAGTCAGCAACTACAGGTGAGCACGCTGGCGCCACCGGTAAAGTGCCTCGCAGGCATTGGCATTTTGTTGCTGTACTTTGCGTTGCTGCAGGACTTGATGGTCGGGCGCCTTAACCTGTTGAGCGATCTCAAGCATTCACTCGGGCTGATGTTCCAGGTCTCGACGCCATGAGCGACTCAGGTGAAAAGAAACACCCCGCGTCAGCCAAAAAACTGCGCGATCAGCGCAAGAAAGGCCAGGTTTCCCAGAGTCAGGACATCGGCAAGCTGATGGCGTTGGCTGCCATCAGCGAGATTGCGTTGTTCACTGCCGAAGCCAGTTTGCAACGCTTCCAGCAACTGATCAGTTTGCCCATGTCGAGCATGGCCCAGCCTTTCACGCGGGCGCTGGAGGAAGTGCTGTTCGAGGGGCTGACGGTGTTTTTCTCGTTCGCCCTGCTGATGGTCGCGACGGCCATTCTCATGAAGCTGATCAGCAGCTGGATGCAGTTCGGATTGTTGTTCGCGCCGGAGACGTTGAAGCTCGACTTCAACCGCGTCAACCCGCTCAAGCAGCTCAAGCAGATGTTCTCTGCTCAATCGGTCATGAATCTGTTGATGAGCATCGCCAAGGCGCTGCTGCTGGGCTTGGTTGTGTATCTGGTGATCAGACCTTCATTGGGTGCGCTGATCAACCTGGCCAACAGTGACCTGCAAACCTACATCCTGGCGTTGATCGTGCTGTTCCGCTACTTGCTGCACGCCTGCCTGGCGCTGCTGCTGGTGCTGGCACTCATTGACCTGGTTCTGCAAAAGCACTTTTTCGCCAAACGCATGCGCATGACCCAGGTCGAGGTCGTCAAAGAGTACAAGGACATGGAAGGCGATCCGCATGTAAAGGGCAAGCGCCGCGCGTTGGCACAGCAGTTGGCCCAGGAGGAACCGAAGGTCAAGCTGCCCAAGCTCGAGGAGTCCGACATGCTTGTGGTCAACCCGACGCACTTTGCTGTGGCCCTGTATTACCGCCCTGGCAAAACGCCGCTGCCGGTGCTGGTCAACAAGGGGACGGACGACGAGGCCCGCGAGTTGATCCGCCAGGCGAAGGCGGCCGAGGTGCCGGTGATCCAGTGTGTCTGGCTGGCCCGTACACTCTATACACACAAACTGGGCGCTGGTATTCCCCGCGAGACCTTGCAGGCGGTGGCCTTGATCTACCGCACCTTGCGCGAGCTTGACGATGACGCCAAGCGCGAAACCCTGGAGTTGCCGGCGCTGGAGTTGCGCTGATCAGCGCCTTGCGCGCCGTCAGGCGACGCTCTTATCCATCTGCAGATCAGACGCCCGGTAACACCGGGCGTTGATCACTGAGCTTATCGTTCCAGCGAGATCGTCTGGTAGTCCGCGCGTTCGCCGGACGGGCCGGGCTCGACGCGCATCTGCGGTGGCCACCAGATCACCAGCGTGTCTTTGGTCGATTGCGGACGCGAGCAGGAGTCGCCTTTACACGTGGGGCTGCAGCCGGTGATGAGCAGCACTGCGCTGATCAGAGTGACGCACAACAAGCGGTGTTTCATGGCGTGGCCTTTTTAGCTGGAGTGAGCAAGGAGGGGCGCGGCACGCTCAGGTGTTCATCTTTAACCACCGGGCGCATGGCAATGAATACCTCGGCTTCTTCACCTGGTTTGAGCCAGGCTCGCGGCCACACGGTCACGGCCAGGGTTTGCGAGGTGCTGCATTCCTTTTCGTCGATACGCACATTGCGCTTGAGCTGATTGCGCAGCACGACCACGGCCACATTGAACTGCGGGCCGGCGTACCACTGGCTGCGTTCGGTATTCATGGCCAGTAAGTCGCGGGTGCTGCACAAGGTGTCCAGGCCCAGGGGCATTGGGGCCGGCTTGAAGGCCAGGGGCACTCGCCCGGTCACCAAATTCGCCAGCGTGCTGGTGATGTCACTGCGGTTGATGACGGGCGCGTGTTCGGCATAACGCCTGGCCAGCGGCTTGAGGGCTGCCTGCAGTTCGGCCTGGTCGTCCTGCGGCAGGTAACGTGAGGGATCGGCCTGATCACCGATCACGCGCGGGGTCAGGATGAACAGGCGTTCGCGACGATTGTTCTTGCGTTCGCTGGAGGAGAACAACACCTTGCCCAGTAGCGGTATATCCCCCAGCAAAGGGATCTTGTTGCGCCTGTCGGTGCTTTCGGTGACATGGAATCCACCGACCACCAGCGAGCGTTTTTCCGCCATCACCGCCTGCGTGCTGACATTGCCCCGGCGCACATCGGGGCCCAGGCGATTGGGGTCCGACTCGTCGAAGTTGCCGTCCTCGATGTCCACCAGCAGGTGAACCTGATGAGTGCCGCGGGTGGTAATCACCCTCGGCACCACTTGCAGGCTGGTGCCCACAGTAATGGGCAGTATAGTCGCGACCTCGGTGCCTGCTGTCAGGTACTGGGTGCGATTGAAGTCAATCACCGAAGGCTGGTTTTCCAGGGTGAGGACCGAGGGGTTGGAGACCATGGTTGCCAGGCCGCGTTGCTCCAACGCCCGTATTTTGGCAAAGAAACGGTCACGGTTTTCGATCGACAGCTGCGATGAACTTCCCGGTGCCAGCCTCATGTCGCTGCTGAAACGACTGTTGCCCCAGTTGACCCCGAATTCGCGCAATTGACTGCGTTCTATGTCCAGGATGATGGCGTCGATTTCCACCATTTTTCGCGCGACGTCGAGCTGGGAAATCAGCTCGCGGTACATCGCTTGCCGCTCCGGCAGGTCATAGATCAGCACGGCGTTGTTACGCACATCGGCTTCGACGCGGATTCGGCCGGACGACACGGGGGCTCGCGGGGTAAGCGTTGCGCCGGTCTCCAACGGCCCGCCGTTCGCTGTCTGGCCGAGCATCTGCCCCAGCATCGGATTGTTCAACCTTGGATAACTCGGCGTGATGGGCGACGGCTTGGATGAAGAGGACCGTGGACTCATCGTCGACAGTGTGGAAGGTGACCGAGGCTCCAACAACCCGCGCAGCATGCTGGCGACGCCAGGAATGGATATTTTCTCGCCGCGATAATCTATCTGGCGATCTCCTGCGTTGGCGAATTTCAGCGGATAGCTGAGCACGCTCTGTTTTTCGTCGGCTGATTTACGCTGGCTACTGAATTGCTTGATCTGGTCAATGTAACGCTTGGGACCGGAGACCAGCACCACGCCGTCATCGGGCAGTTCGCCCCAACCGAAACGGCTGTCGAGCAGGCCGATATCGGTCAGGGCTCGCTTGAGGTCGGCGACGGTTTCGGCGGAGACTTCAAGGCGTGCGGACTCTTGCAGGTCCAGCGTGCTGATATAAAGCGTGTTGTTGTAGAGGTACCACTGGAAGCGGTGTTCCACCCCCAGTCTGTCGAGTAATGACTGCGGGGTATTGGCGCGTATCTTGCCATTTACGATGCCGTCCAGTAGGCCATCGATCTGCAACTGTGTGCCAAATGTCTGAGCGAAATCTTCCAGCACATCCCGCAGGGGCTTATGTTCGGCCTCGTAGGCGTAAGCGGTGTTTTTCCAGTCGGAGGGAATAGCGGCGACGGCGCTGTGAAGCGGTGCCAATAAAAAGGGCAGCGCGAGCAGGAGGCGCCATTGAGTGCGCTTAGCCTGGTGTGCGGGCGAATTTAAACGCAAGCGGGTGTGCTTGTGGGTCTTGCTATGCATGACAGGGTCTCTGTTTCAGTGCGCGAGCGCACTTGATGAAGTGAGCGTTGATTCGCACCCGGCCTTCGTCAGGCGCGCCGTTACGCTGCGCCAGGTCTCGTCTGGGTTGCATTGCGATTAAAGGGGGTTCAACCGCTGCAGCTGACTGCAATCGCGTAGCAGGGATTGCAGCAAGCAGAGGTGACCGGCGCCCGGCGAAAAGCCCGACGCGCCGTGCGGGGGACCCGGGCTGAACTGCCCTGGAGGCTCCCGTGACGTTGCTGCCAGTCACTAGGCGACGTTGATGGCGTTTTTCAGGGTTTCGTGTTTGTAATTGACATAGACCGAGGTCACGGCGTAGCTATTGGCAACGACGATCTTCTCCTGCATAAGCTGGTCGAAGACTCTTGAGAGTTCCTCGTCGTCACCTCCAGCGGAAATATCCTCGTCGATCTGTCCAAAAGCCTTATCGGAGCGGCTCCGCTGGCGGTAGAGGCTATCAAGTATGCGGGCGTCATTATTCATTGCTTTAACTCCGGTGGGGGTCTACTCCTGTGTGGCAACTGATAGGTGTCCAGTTCCTTCGGCGGATTAATTTGTTAACAAAAAAGCAGAACAGAGTGATCATTTGATTTGGCCCTGGGGCGGGATCGGCACCAGGCTGTCCACCGCATCCGTCCAGTTGATGTGATACCCGCCATCGTCTGTTTCAACAATCAGCGACTGGGCGGCAAGCCCGGCTTCAACCCGAAGCGTCCAGGGCACATCACAGTGTTGGATGAGCCAGTGCTCGACGGATTCGCGGTCCTGCGGATTGCACAGCAAGTTGGCCTCGACCGGCGGCAATCCGGCTGCCAGTAATTTATCGAGCAGTGCACTGATGCGTTGGGCAGGTGGGGCCTCATCGAGCAAGCTTCTAATGGCCGTATTGATGACTGAGGTGGCAACGCGCTCAAGATTCTCGGCCATTGCCAGGCGTTCTGACTCCCAACGATGAAGTTGGGCATTGGCGCGTTGCCAGAACTCACTGCTGGCGTTGTCCAGCAGCTGTTGGCACTTGGCATGGGCCTGATTTATGAGCGCCTGTGCCTGAGCTTCGGCCTGTTCAAGCATCTGACGGGCGTGGGTATGTTCGACTAGCATTTCCCTGGATATCAGCGCTGTCGGCAGGTCGTCGGGGCGGGTGTGCAGCTCAATCTTGCGGGCGCAAAACATGCTTGGCGTTCTCCGGGGGGGCGTGTAGCGCATCAACGGTGGGGGTCGAGGTCGCACGCCAAATGGCGGCTTGCCATAAAATACCCAGCCGGCCTTGAGTGTCCTCAAGCTTTGGGTATTGCTCCAGCTCAAGCACCCTCTGACAGGCAAAGCTCAGGCGCAGCCGCTGCCACACCGGCGGTGAAACCCACGCCCGCAGGTAGTGCAGCGGGTCGTCGATGGTTGCCGGTGTCGGGTCAGGCGGCAGTGCCTTGGCCAGGCGCTGGCACCAAAGCAGCTGTTCCTGATTGAGCCGACTGTGGTGAGGTGCGTTGTAGACCTCATTGACGAGTAGGAGTATGAGATCTCGTGATTGCGCGTCGATTTGCGCCAGTTGCAGCAGGGCCGGACTCATGGGTGGAGGAAGCTCGGGTTGGATATCGAACATCCTGCTCACCCGACCATGGTGGCTGCGTGAAAGCGCTGCTGTGTCCACAAAACCGGTTTGCGTGAGCCAGTCGATGTGGGCTTGCTGCCACGGGAAGGCCCACCACCTGACCCAATTGAGATCGTCACTCATGAGTGCGTGTTATCGCAGGGTCGTACCTTGTCTTTCGTCGCCACAGCAACCAGGCGACACCGCCCGACACGAGGACGACCAGCGGCATGAACAGGCTTATACGCCAGAATGCGAGATCGTGCTCGGGTAGCAGGAAAGGGCCGAGGTAGGCGAGTTGTTGTGTTTCCTTGTAAGCCGTGGCCGGTACGAAAACGACGGTAAGCTTTACCGTATTGTCTATCGCTGAGGCCATGCCGGGGAGGCTGCTGGCCACCATCCTGCGCACGCGCGCATTGATGTTGTCAGGGTCCAGCCGAGGGTCGTGCTTGATGAATACTGAGGCGGATGCCGGTTGTACGGGCTCGCCTGGCGCTATGCGTTCAGGCAACACCACATGCACCCGTGCGACGACTACACCGTCGATATTCGACAAGGTCGCCTCCAGCTCCTGAGACAGCGCATAGATGTAGCGTGCGCGTTCTTCCAGTGGGGTAGAGATGACGCCTTCCTTGCGAAAGATCTGCCCCAAGGTCGAGCGTGCCACCTTGGGAAGTCCCACAGCGTCCAGTGTCCGAACCGCGCGATTGATGTCACTTGCTTTGACACGAACGGCGACGCCGTCTTTTCCCTGAATCTTTTGAGCCCGGATTTGTTTATCCGCCAGTTCAGCAATGATTTCATTGGCCTCCTGTTCGGAAATATTGCGATGAAGTTCGACGCTTTCACCGCAGCCCGTCAGCATCAGCGCCAATGAAAGAAATAACAGGGTGCTTAGACGGCGGAACATACCTCTACCCCATGCTTGAAATTTTGTCGCAGGCTTTTGCGATGGCGCCAACGACCTTGATCTGGGACATCACGTTTACCTGCGACTCGGCAAGAAGTTGGGGAAACTTGCTCGCGTCCGTTGTCTGCTTGTTCTGGCTTGCGTCACGAAACCCTTTGGACAGTTGTCTCGCTATCGTCGTCGACCCCGTAGCGGCCCACGTGGAGTCGGAAGAGGCGACGGCGTGCACGGTTCGTTTATCGATTTTGTCGGTCTGGTGTATTTCAGAGAGAAAAAAATTAATGTCAGACGCACGATCGTTCAGAGCAGGCGTGTCCGAGCGAGTGGTGATTTTTTCGCTTGTTGTAAACGCTGAGGGGGTGATGAACATTCGTTTCTCTCTTGTGGGTGTCGAGTGCGGCAAGCACAATTGGGAGGAAAGTCCCCTCAACGGTTGAGTTGAGAGGACCGCACCGCTTAAAAACGAATAGATTTGATATTGGTTATCGCGGCAGAGAATTTTTCATTCTCGGCGCCTTCTTTCGCCTTCTTCACTGCTTCCCATTTCTTTTGCTCTTCGATGCCTTTTGCTGCGACATCTTGTGGGCTTGTACCCAGGCCACCTACAGACATAGTTCACCTCTTGAATAGTAATAAAGTCTGATAGTTTTTTTCACTATCTCATTTTTTTTGAGCGATTTTTTAAGTGCTCATTTCATTCGTGGTGGGAAAGAAGTGAAGCGTTCCAATTTGTCTCGGAGGTGATGCGTCTAAAATTATTTCGGCGTAATGGATTACGATTGGAAAACTAAAAATTACCGCGAGGAGGGAAATTCCTTACGCTGATTTAGATAGCGAGTTGCTTCATCCGGTGGTAGAGCGTGCGCTTGGCAATGCCCATCTCAATGGCCACGCGATCCACGCAGCGGTCGTTGCGCAGCAATGACTCTTCGATCAGTGCTTTTTCGATTTCCTGCAGACGCGCTTTCAGGCTCATTTCATGGCCTTGCGGCTTGCTCAGGGGCAGCGAGAGCGGTGGCAGGCCCAGTACGAATCGCTTGGCCGTCGAGCGTAGTTCACGGATATTGCCCAACCAGCCTTGGCACAACAGCTGTTGCAACAGCTCGGCGGTAGGTGTCGGAGCAGCGCATTCGAAAAGCTCGGCTTCTTGCTGGACCATCTGCAGGAATAACGGGACGATCCTTTCTCGCTTGTCCCGCAGGGCCGGAAGCTGAATATTGACGACATTCAGGCGAAAGAACAGGTCACGCCTGAAAGTGCCCTGTTCGACCATCTCGTGCAGCGAACTCTGGGCCGAGGCGATGACTCGCATGTCCACGGGGATGAAGCGCGTCGAGCCCAGGCGTTCCACACCGCGCGACTCCAGCACACGCAGCAGTTTGGCCTGCAGGCTCAAAGGCATGCTGTCGATCTCATCGAGGTAAAGAGTGCCCAGATGGGCGGCCTCTACAAAGCCGGCCCGGGACTGCATCGCCCCGGTAAAGGCACCGCTGTTGACTCCAAACAGTTGGCTTTCTGCGAGACTTTCGGGAATGGCCGCACAGTTCACGGCAACGAAGTTACCTCGTCGCCCCGACAAGTAATGCACTCGTTGCGCCAGCGTGTCTTTGCCTGTGCCGGTTTCTCCGAGTAACAGGATATCTATATTGAGTGGCGCAGTACGATGAAGCGTGCTTTCAATGTCTGAGCCTTCCAGGAATGAAAAATCGTTTTCAATTTCCCCAGGAAAGGAGTCCGGCATCGAAAGAGTGCTCCATTATTTATATGCAATTAAGAAAGCAGTCATCAACTGCTGGTCTGTGGCGTGCAAATTATAGATTCCGCGCGTGAGTCTTAAAGTAGGAACTTGCGCGAGTGATGTAGGATAAATTAGATAGGGGGATGTTTTATTTTTACCCGATGCTTACACATTAAACGTTTACCTGAAGAGCCGCCCACAAAAAAGCCGATGCAGTGCATCGGCTTTTTTATTTGCGGTCAACGCCGCAGGCAATCTTTAGACGTTGAAACGGAAGTGCATCACGTCGCCATCTTTGACGATGTATTCCTTGCCTTCCAGGCGCCATTTACCGGCCTCCTTGGTACCCGCCTCGCCCTTGTACTGAATGAAGTCGTTGTAGGCGATCACTTCGGCGCGGATAAAGCCTTTTTCGAAGTCGGTGTGGATCACGCCGGCAGCCTGTGGCGCGGTAGCGCCAACCTTGACGGTCCACGCGCGGACTTCTTCAACGCCAGCGGTGAAGTAGGTCTGCAGGTTGAGCATTTCGTAGCCGGCACGGATTACACGGTTCAGGCCAGGCTCTTCCAGGCCCAGGGCCTCGAGGAACATGTCTTTTTCTTCGCCGTCATCGAGTTCGGCGATTTCTGCTTCGATCTTGTTGCACACCGGAACGACAATGGCGCCTTCTTCGTCGGCAATGGCCTTGACCACGTCGAGCAGCGGGTTGTTCTCAAAGCCGTCTTCGGCGACGTTGGCGATGTACATCACCGGCTTGGTGGTCAGCAGGTGGAAACCCTTGATCACCGCCTTCTCGTCGACGCCCATTTTTTTCATCAGGCTGCGTGCCGGCTTGCCTTCGGTGAAGTGTGCGATCAACTGTTCCAGCAGGCCTTTCTGGACCACGGCGTCCTTGTCCCCACCCTTGGCATTGCGCGCGACTTTCTGCAGTTGCTTCTCGCAGCTGTCGAGGTCGGCAAAGATCAGCTCCAGGTCGATGATCTCGATGTCGCGTTTCGGGTCGACGCTGTTGGAGACGTGAATCACGTTCTCGTCTTCAAAGCAGCGGACCACGTGGGCGATGGCATCGGTTTCACGGATGTTGGCCAAAAACTTGTTGCCCAGACCTTCACCTTTCGACGCGCCGGCCACCAGGCCTGCGATGTCGACGAACTCCATGGTGGTCGGCAGGACGCGCTTGGGGTTGACGATAGCCGCCAGGGCGTCCAGGCGCGGGTCCGGCATCGGTACGATACCGCTGTTGGGTTCGATGGTGCAGAAGGGGAAGTTCTCCGCCGCAATACCGGACTTGGTCAAAGCGTTGAACAAGGTGGATTTGCCGACGTTGGGCAGGCCGACGATGCCGCAATTGAATCCCATGGTGTTTCCCCTCGGTAAGAGTCAGGCCTTCTGGCTGTGCAGGTTTTTCATCGCGCGGTTCCATTCACCGGCGAAGATATCCGGCAGCACGCCGAGGGCAAAGTCGATGCTGGCATCGAGTTTTTCCTGTTCGGCGCGTGGCGCACGACCCAGGACGAAATTTGAAACCATACTGGCAACGCCCGGGTGGCCAATGCCAAGCCGCAGGCGGTAGAAATTATTCTGATTACCCAACTGCGCGATGATGTCGCGCAGACCATTGTGCCCGCCATGCCCGCCGCCCAGCTTGAGCTTGGCGACGCCGGGTGGCAGGTCCAGTTCGTCATGGGCCACCAGGATCTCTTCGGGTTTGATCCGGAAGAATCCCGCAAGCGTCGCGACAGCCTGGCCGCTGCGGTTCATGTAGGTGGTGGGAATCAGCAGACGAACATCCTGACCCTGGTGCGAGAAGCGCCCGGTCAGGCCAAAATATTTGCGGTCGGCCGCAAGGTTTACGCCTTGGGCGTGGGCAATACGCTCAACAAAAAGGGCCCCCGCGTTATGCCGGGTCTGTTCGTATTCGGCGCCTGGATTTCCCAGGCCAACGATCAGTTTGATGGCAGTCACGACAGGGGCCCTTCCTTTGGAGTTGTGGATAACATCGCCGCGCAAGGTGTGCGGCGAAAGGGGACGACAGGAGCTCACTTATCCAGAGATAAACTTCGCGTTATCGCCCGCTTTCTCGCTACGTTCCGGTCCGCGATGTTTCCTCAAGCTCCGACGTTACAGAGTGCATCACTCTGCAGCGGTTTCGCCTTCAGCAGCATCATCTTCTTCTACAACACGTGGCGCGTGGACGTTGGCAACAGCCTTGTCGTCGTTGTGAGCCAGTGCAACGAACTCAACGCCTTTAGGGGCCTTGAGGTCGGACAAGTGAATGATGGTGCCGATTTCAGCAGCCGACAGGTCGACTTCGATGAACTCAGGCAGGTCTTTCGGCAGGCAGGTCACTTCCAGTTCGGTAGTGGTGTGCGATACAACGCCGCCTTTCTTGACCGGAGCTTCTTCACCGATGAAGTGCACAGGCACGATAGCGGTCAGTTTCTGGCCGGCTACAACGCGGATGAAGTCAGCGTGCAGGACGTGACCCTTGGACGGGTGGCGCTGCAGAGCCTTGATGATAACGTTCTGCTTCTTGCCGCCAACGTTCAGTTCGATAACGTGGCTGTAGGCAGCATCGTTTTCGAGCAGTTTGGCAACTTCTTTGGCCAGCATGCTGATGGACTCAGGGGCTTTGTCGCCACCGTAGACTACAGCTGGAACCAGGCTTGCGAGACGACGCAGGCGGCGGCTCGCACCTTTCCCCAGGTCGGAACGCAGTTCAGCATTCAAAGTAAAATCGTTCATGTTGTATCTCCAAATTAACCACATTCGCCCCAGCGTTTGCGACCAGCGCTAAAGGCGATATGGGCAAAAAAGCCCCGCCCCAACAGAATGCTGGGGCGGGGCGCTTTTCGTCAGGTTGATGTCGCCAAGGCCTGAGCCTTAACGGAACATCGCGCTGATCGATTCTTCGTTGCTGATACGGCGAACCGCTTCGGCAACGACCGGTGCGATATCCAGTTGACGGATACGCGCACAGGCTTGAGCAGCGGCGGACAACGGGATGGTGTTGGTCACCACCAGTTCGTCCAGCACGGAATTCTCGATGTTCTCGATCGCTCGGCCCGACAGCACAGGGTGTGTGCAATAGGCGAAGACTTTGGCCGCACCGTGCTCTTTCAAGGCTTTTGCCGCATGGCACAGCGTGCCGGCGGTGTCGACCATGTCATCAACCAGAATACAGGTACGCCCTTCGACATCACCGATGATATGCATCACTTCAGAGTGATTGGCTTTCTCGCGGCGTTTGTCGATGATCCCGAGATCAACGCCCAGGGATTTGGCAACAGCCCGTGCACGCACGACGCCGCCAATGTCCGGGGACACGATCATCAGGTTTTCAAAGCGCTGGTCTTCGATGTCATCCACCAGAACGGGGGAGCCGTAGATGTTATCTACCGGAATATCGAAGAATCCCTGGATCTGGTCAGCGTGCAGGTCAACTGTAAGCACACGGTCGATGCCTACCACGGTCAGCATGTCAGCAACGACTTTCGCGCTGATGGCCACACGTGCGGAGCGCGGACGGCGATCCTGACGGGCATAACCAAAGTAAGGGATTACAGCTGTGATTCGAGTTGCTGAGGAGCGGCGGAAGGCATCAGCCATCACGACGAGTTCCATCAGGTTATCGTTGGTCGGAGCGCAGGTCGGCTGAATAATGAAGACGTCTTTACCGCGAACGTTTTCATTGATCTCGGCTGTAATTTCGCCGTCGGAGAATTTACCGACAGAGATGTCACCGAGAGGGATATGCAGCTGACGTACGACACGTCGAGCCAGATCGGGGTTGGCGTTCCCCGTAAAGACCATCATCTTGGACACGCGCAGTACCTAGAGGCTGAGGGTAACCTGGATGAGTATAGGAAAATGGCAGGGGCGGCTGGATTCGAACCAACGCATGGCAGGATCAAAACCTGCTGCCTTACCGCTTGGCGACGCCCCTGTATCTGTTGCAACGAGTACCCAGTACTCGATTCCTTTTAGAGCAGACTTTGCAGCTTGCGATGCAACATCGAAACGTTGCTTCCCTTTGCTACAAACCCTGTAAGGGTCTCTGTAAGAAGGGCCGAGACTTTATCAGCTTCAGCTTTGCTTGGGAAGCCCCCAAACACACAACTTCCAGTGCCGGTTAATTTTGCTTCGGTAAATTTACCTAACAAATTCAAAGCGTTACGTACTTCTGGATAACGCCTTGCCACAACCTGCAAGCAGTCATTTCGACTGTTTCCCTTGGGAACGGGGCGCACTTTAATGGGAGGAGAGTTACGTGTCAACAGCGGATCTGAAAAAATTTCTGCTGTACTTACAGATACTTGCGGAACAAGCACAACATACCAAGGCTCTTCGGGGTATTCGGGGCTGAGTTTCTCGCCCACGCCCTCGGCAAAAGCCGCGTGCCCGCGCACGAAAACCGGAACGTCGGCACCCAGTGTCAGGCCCAAGGCTGCCAGGCGATCCTGGTCCCAGCCCAGTTGCCACAGGTGATTGAGACCCAGCAGGGTGGTCGCCGCATTCGAACTGCCGCCACCGATACCGCCGCCCATGGGCAGGATCTTGTCGATCCAGATATCGATGCCCAATGTGCAGCCGGATTGCGCTTGAAGTCTGCGGGCTGCCTTCACGATCAGATTGCTGTCGTGAGGTACGCCTTCAAATTCCGTGTGCAGTCGAATCACGCCGTCGTCGCGCAGGGCAAAGGTGAGTTCATCGCCATAGTCGAGAAATTGAAACAGCGTCTGCAACTCGTGGTAGCCGTCTTCACGGCGACCCAGAATGTGCAGCATCAGGTTGAGCTTGGCCGGGGAGGGCAGGGTCAGGCGCTCGCTCACGTCACTGCCCCAGCTTGCGCGGTTGCCAGTCCTTGATCACCAGCGTGACGTCAAGGTCGGTGCCATGCAGCTTGATGCGTTCGGGCAGCCAGTAGCCGCCTTGCTGTACATAACTCAAATACTCGACCTTCCAGCCATCCTGCTCCAGCGTGGCCAGACGGCTGTCGCCGTTGAGGCTCAGGCGACTCTTGCTGTCCGGTGCCGGCAGCCCGCGCACCCACCAGACCAGATGCGACACGGGCAACTTCCAGCCGATCTGCTGCTCCAGCAATGCTTCCGGAGACGTCGCCTCGTAGCGGCCCTGGTTGGCGACTTCCAGGCTCACCTGCCCCGGGCGGCCGGTCAGGCGTGCCGCGCCGCGGCCCAGCGGACCGGACAGGCGAATGTCGTAGTAATCCTGACGTTGCAGCCAGAACAGGGTGCCGCTGCCGGAATCTTTCGGCGCGCGCACCCCGACCTTGCCTTCTATCTGCCAGCCGTCGATGCTGCCGAGCTGGTCCTTGTGCTGTTGCCATTGCGCCGGGTTGCCCTGGCCTTCAACGGATTCGCGGCTGCCTGTGCCCGCGCAACCGGCGAGCAGGGCGATAAGACTGAATACAACAATGTGGCGCAGGAACATAAGCTTAAAGGGTCTCGGATCCGGTCAGGCGCTTGATGGTGCCGCGCAAAAGAGGGCTTTCGGGTTGTTCCTTGAGGAATTTTTCCCAGACTTGCCGGGCTTCGCGCTGTTTGCCATTGGCCCACAGCACTTCACCCAGGTGGGCAGCGACTTCCTGATCGGGAAAACGCTCCAGCGCCTGGCGCAGCAGGCGTTCGGCCTCGTCCAGGTTGCCCAGGCGGTAATTCACCCAGCCCAGGCTGTCGAGCACGGCCGGGTCTTCCGGATTGAGCTTGTGGGCCTGCTCGATCAGTGCCTTGGCCTCGGCATAGCGCGTGGTGCGGTCGGACAGGGTGTAGCCCAGAGCGTTGAGGGCCATGGCATTGTCCGGGTCGCGCTTGATGATCAGGCGCAGGTCTTTTTCCATCTGCGCCAGGTCATTGCGTTTTTCTGCCTGCATGGCGCGGGTATACAGCAGGTTCAGGTCGTCGGGGTATTGCAGCAAGGCTTGTTGCAGCAATTTCCAGGCGCGTTCGCCCTGCTTGTTGGCCGACAGTGTCTCGGCCTGGATCAGGTACAGCTGGATGGCGTAGTCCGGCTCGGCATCGCGCGCCGCCGCCAGGCGTTTTTCCGCCTCGTCGGTACGACCGTTGCTCATCAGGATATCGGCCTGGCGCAGCTGAGCCGGCAGGTAGTCATTGCCCGGGCCGACCAGGGCATATTCGAGCAGGGCGGCCTGCGGGTCGTTGCGCTCTTCAGCGATGCGGCCAAGGTTCAGGTGAGCCGAATCAACGTGGCTCTCACGCTGGATCAGTTCTTCCAGATACCCCTTGGCTTCCTCCCACGCCTTGGCTTCCAGGCACACCAGTGCCAGGGAATAACGCAATTCGTCATCGTCGGGATATTGCTGGACGAGGTTGGCGAACTGCACTTTGGCGTCCGCCATGCGGTCCTGTTCCACCAGCATGCGCGCGTAAGTCAGGCGCAGGCGCTTGTCTTCCGGGTATTGCTTGATGCTTTTTTCCAGCAATGGAATCGCTTCCTTGCCGCGATTGAGGTTCTGCAGCAGGCGCGCGCGCAGCAGGATCGGCGCGATTTCGCCGTCTTCCGGCGGGTTCTGTTCCAGCAGCTTGAGGGCGGCTTCGGCTTCATCATCCTGTTGCAGCAGCAAGGCCTTGCCAAAAATAAGCTGGCTGTTCTTCGGATGCTTTTGCAGCAGGCGGTCGAAGCTCTTCATCAGGCCATTGCGCGTGTCCTGGTCGGTGTCGGCGGCCGACAGCGCGAGGAAATCGAAGTGCGTGTCGCCCTTGCCCTGCAGGACTTTTTCCATATACACCATGGAATCGTCGTAGCGCCCGGCGCGCGCCAGCTGGACAGCCGCGGCCCGTTGCGCTTCGAGGTCATCCGGCGCGTTTTTCGCCCAGATCAGCGACGTGTCCAGCGCCGCCTGATCGGCTCCGAGGTACTCGGCGATGCGAAACGCCCGCTCGGAAATACCCGGGTCCTGGGTGTTGATGGCCTGAGTCACATAGTTATCCAGCGCAATATCGAAGCGATTGCGCTGCCCGGCCAGTTCAGCGCTCAGCAGGCTGAACACCGTTTCCTCACTGAACGAGGAGTAAACCTTGGGCTTTTCAGGCGCGGGGGCGGTGTCTTCTGCCGGTGGCGTATCGCCCGGCGGCACGGGTGCCATGGCCTGGCAGCCGCTGAGGAAGACAAAAGCTAGGAGCAACGCGGAGGATCTATTCATATAGGAAGAGGACGACTAACCTGCGGTCGGATCATCATGACACAAGCCTTCGGCCAAACATAACCGAGTCTCAGTGGGCGCCTTTATAGGCACAAGCTACTAGGACAATAGACGACGGTGGTTGTTCTGGATCTTTCGAAGTAGGACAATTGCCGGCTTCCCGACCTCATCAGCGATATTGAATGGCCTTCCTCGCACTCGGTATTAACCACAAGACTGCCTCAGTCGACGTGCGCGAGCGCGTGGCGTTTACGCCGGAGCAGTTGGTTGAGGCCTTGCAACAGCTCTGCCGGCTCACCGACAGCCGCGAAGCTGCAATCCTTTCGACCTGCAATCGCAGCGAGCTCTATATAGAGCAGGAACATCTGTCAGCGGATGTAGTGCTGCGCTGGCTCGCCGATTATCACCATTTGAGCCTCGACGACCTGCGCGCCAGCGCGTATGTGCACGAAGAGGATGCGGCCGTTCGTCACATGATGCGCGTCGCCTCCGGGCTTGATTCGCTGGTATTGGGCGAACCGCAGATCCTTGGTCAGATGAAGTCCGCCTATGCCGTCGCGCGCGAGGCCGGCACGGTCGGCCCGCTGTTGGGCCGTCTGTTCCAGGCCACGTTCAATTCTGCCAAGCAGGTGCGCACCGACACGGCCATCGGCGAAAACCCGGTGTCCGTCGCTTTTGCGGCGGTCAGCCTGGCCAAACAGATTTTCAGCGATTTGCAACGCAGCCAGGCCCTGCTGATCGGCGCCGGCGAGACCATCACCCTGGTCGCCCGCCATCTGCACGAGCTGGGTGTGCAGCGCATCGTCGTCGCCAACCGCACCCTGGAACGCGCCAGCAGCCTGGCCGAACAGTTCGGTGCCCACGCGGTGTTGCTGTCGGATATTCCGGCCGAACTGGTGCGCAGTGATATCGTGATCAGCTCCACCGCCAGTCAATTGCCGATACTGGGCAAAGGCGCGGTAGAAAGTGCACTGAAGCTGCGCAAGCACAAGCCGATCTTCATGGTGGACATTGCCGTTCCACGGGATATCGAACCCGAAGTCGGCGAGTTGGACGACGTTTACCTCTATAGCGTCGATGACTTGCACGAAGTGGTCGCCGAAAACCTCAAGAGCCGCCAGGGCGCCGCCCAGGCCGCCGAGGAGATGGTCAGCGTCGGCGCCGAAGATTTCATGGTGCGCCTGCGCGAACTGGCGGCGGTGGACGTGCTCAAGGCCTATCGTCAACAGGGCGAACGCCTGCGTGACGAGGAGTTGATCAAGGCCCAGCGTCTGCTTGCCAACGGCAGCAGCGCCGAAGAGGTGCTGATGCAGCTGGCGCGTGGCCTGACCAACAAACTGCTCCACGCGCCCAGCGTACAGCTAAAAAAATTGACTGCCGAAGGCCGCCTCGATGCGCTGGCCATGGCCCAGGAACTCTTTGCCCTCGGTGAGGGCGCGTCAGACAGCTCTTCGGATAAAAAACCGCAATGAAAGCCTCACTGCTCAATAAACTGGACGTGCTCCAGGACCGTTTCGAAGAACTGACCGCCTTGCTTGGCGATGGCGAAGTCATTTCCGATCAGACCAAATTCCGCGCCTATTCCAAGGAATACGCCGAAGTTGAGCCTGTGGTTGCCACTTACACGAATTTGCTGAAAGTGCAGGCCGACCTCGAAGGCGCCCAGGCGCTGCTCAAGGACAACGACCCGGACATGCGCGAAATGGCCGTGGAAGAAGTCCGCGAGGCCAAGGAAAAGCTGACTGAGCTGGAAGGCGACCTGCAACGCATGCTGCTGCCCAGGGACCCCAACGACGGGCGCAACGTATTCCTCGAAATCCGTGCCGGCACCGGCGGCGACGAAGCGGCCATTTTCTCCGGCGACCTGTTCCGCATGTATTCGCGCTACGCCGAGCGGCGCGGGTGGCGGGTGGAGATCCTGTCGGAAAACGAAGGCGAGCATGGTGGCTATAAAGAAGTCATCGCGCGGGTCGAGGGCGACAACGTCTACGGCAAGCTCAAGTTCGAGTCCGGCGCACATCGCGTGCAGCGGGTGCCGGCGACCGAGTCACAGGGCCGTATCCATACCTCGGCCTGCACCGTGGCGGTGTTGCCCGAGCCGGACGAGCAGGAAACCATCGAGATCAACCCGGCGGATCTGCGCGTCGACACCTACCGCTCCTCGGGCGCCGGTGGTCAGCACGTGAACAAGACCGACTCGGCGATCCGCATCACCCACTTGCCGTCGGGCATCGTGGTGGAATGCCAGGAAGAACGCTCCCAGCACAAGAACCGTGCGCGGGCCATGTCCTGGCTGTCGGCCAAGCTCAACGACCAGCAGACCAGCGCCGCCGCCAACGCCATTGCCAGCGAGCGCAAGCTGCTGGTGGGCTCGGGCGATCGCTCCGAGCGTATCCGCACCTACAATTTTGCCCAAGGCCGCGTCACCGACCACCGCGTCAACCTCACCCTTTATTCGCTCGACGAAATCCTTGCCGGCGGCGTGGACGCGGTGATCGAGCCGTTGCTGGCCGAATACCAGGCCGATCAACTCGCAGCCATTGGTGAATAAATGACCATCATCGCCAGCCTGTTGCGCGCCGCTGACCTGCCAGACTCGCCCACCGCGCGTCTGGATGTGGAGCTGCTGCTGGCGGCTGCGCTGGGCAAGTCGCGCAGCTACCTGCACACCTGGCCGGAAAAAATCGTCAGCAGCGAAGCGGCGCTCACGTTTGCCGGTTACCTGCAACGGCGCCGAGCCGGCGAGCCGGTGGCCTATATCCTCGGCCAGCAGGGCTTCTGGAAACTGGACCTGGAAGTGGCGCCGCACACGCTGATCCCGCGCCCGGACACCGAACTGCTGGTGGAGGCCGCACTGGAATTGCTGCCGGCCACGCCCGCTACGGTGCTCGACCTGGGCACCGGCAGCGGCGCCATTGCCCTGGCCCTGGCCAGCGAGCGCCCGGCCTGGCAGGTGACCGCCGTTGATCGCGTGCTGGAGGCCGTGGCCCTGGCCGAGCGCAATCGCCAGCGGCTGCACCTTGATAACGCCACGGTGCTGAGCAGTCACTGGTTCAGCGCCCTGGGCGGTCGTACATTTGATCTGATCATCAGCAACCCGCCCTACATTGCCGACAACGACCCGCACCTGGTGGCGGGCGATGTGCGTTTCGAGCCGGCCAGCGCGCTGGTGGCAGGCCGCGATGGCCTGGACGATCTGCGCTTGATCATCCAGCAGGCCGGGATTCACCTGAATGCCGGAGGCCGGCTGTTGCTCGAACACGGTTACGACCAGGCGCAGGCCGTGCGCGATCTGCTGCTGAGCCAGGGGTTCGAGGGCGTTCACAGCCGCATCGACCTCGGCGGTCACGAACGCATCAGCCTGGGGCAATGGCCGTGCTGACCGACCAGGAGCTGTTGCGCTACAGCCGGCAGATTCTGTTGCAGCAGGTGGACATCGCAGGCCAGTTGCGCCTGAAAAACAGCCGCGCATTGATCGTCGGCCTGGGTGGCCTGGGCGCGCCGGTGGCGCTTTACCTCGCCGCAGCCGGCGTGGGCGAGCTGCACCTGGCCGACTTCGATACGGTCGACCTGACCAACCTGCAACGCCAGATCATCCACGACACCGACAGCGTCGGGCAGACCAAGGTCGACTCGGCCGTGCGCCGCCTGACCGCCGTCAATCCTGAGGTCAGGCTGGTTACCCACCGCAGCGCGCTGGACGCCGGCTCCCTGGCCGCCGCCGTGGCGGCCGTAGACGTGGTGCTCGATTGCAGCGACAACTTCTCCACCCGCGAAGCGGTCAATGCGGCCTGCGTGGCCGCCGCCAGGCCATTGGTCAGCGGCGCAGCGATTCGCCTGGAAGGGCAATTGTCGGTGTTCGACCCGCGCCGCGCCAACAGCCCCTGCTATCACTGTTTATACGGGCACGGCAGCGATACCGAACTCACCTGCAGCGAAGCCGGCGTGATCGGCCCGCTGGTGGGACTGGTTGGCAGCCTGCAAGCCCTGGAGGCGCTGAAACTGCTGGCCGGGTTCGGTGAGCCGCTGGTGGGCCGTTTGCTGCTGATCGATGCCTTGACCACGCGTTTTCGTGAGTTGCGCGTCAAGCGCGATCCCGCTTGCAGCGTATGCGGGGCGCCGCATGCTTAAGGATGCGCCAATCGGCGTGTTCGACTCCGGCGTCGGCGGCCTGTCGGTGTTGGACGAAATCCAGCAGTTACTGCCCCACGAATCACTGCTGTATGTGGCCGACTGCGGGCATATTCCCTATGGCGAGAAAACCCCCGCGTTCATTCTCGAACGCTCGCGCCTGGTGGCCGAGTTTTTCCGCAGTCAAGGCGCCAAGGCCTTCGTGATTGCCTGCAACACTGCGACAGTGGCGGCCGTGGCCGACCTGCGTCTGGACTTCCCGGACTGGCCGTTGGTGGGCATGGAGCCCGCCGTCAAGCCTGCCGCCGCCGCCACCCGCAGCGGGGTCGTCGGAGTGCTTGCCACCACCGGCACCCTGCAAAGCGCCAAGTTCGCCGCCTTGCTTGATCGGTTCGCCACCGATGTGCGGGTGATCACGCAGCCGTGCCCGGGTCTGGTGGAGTTGATTGAAACCGGCGACTTGACCAGCCCGGCCCTGCGCCAGCTGTTGCAGGGCTATATCGAGCCGTTGCTCAACGCGGGCTGCGACACCATTATTCTCGGCTGCACCCACTATCCCTTTCTCAAACCGCTGCTGGCGCAGATGCTCCCACCCAGCGTCATCCTCATCGATACCGGCGCCGCCGTGGCCCGTCAGCTCAAGCATTTACTGGGCCAGCGCGACCTTTTAGCGACGGGCAACCCGAGTCCGGCCCAGTTCTGGACCAGCGGTGATCTGTATCACCTAAGAAATATCCTACCGACACTATGGAAATATCCGAGCGTTGTGCGAATATTTGGCGCGTGAAAAATTCGTGAAATAGCTCGCTATTGGTGTGGAACTTCCGTCTATGTGCCAGCTTCTATAGCGAGATAGCCTGTACAACACTCTATAACTTCGTTTGGAAAGGATGTTTCTTATGAAGCGCTTGTTCTGTTTGGCCGCGATTGTGGCCGCTGTGGTAGGACACTCTGTTTCGGCCAATGCTGCCGGCCTGGAATTTGGAGTGGGGGGAACGAGCGATTCAACCATGACCTATCGGCTTGGCTTGACCTCCGATTGGGACAAAAGCTGGTGGCAGAGCGACGTGGGTCGGCTGACCGGCTACTGGAGCGGCGCCTACACCTACTGGGACGGCGACAAGACTGCCGGTGCCAGCAGCCTGTCGTTCTCGCCAGTGTTTGTGTATGAGTTTGCCGGGCAGTCGGTCAAGCCTTACATCGAAGCGGGCATCGGCCTGGCCGTGTTCTCGCGCACTCAGCTGGAAGACAACAACATCGGCCAGGCCTTCCAGTTCGAAGACCGTATCGGCTTTGGTCTGCGCTTTGCCGGCGGGCATGAAGTGGGCATTCGTGCCACGCACTATTCCAATGCCGGCATGAGCAGCAACAACGATGGTGTGGAAAGCTACGCGGTGCACTACACCCTGCCGCTGTAATGCTTGAAGTGTGGGAGGGGGCAAGCCCTTCCCACATGGCGACTTTCGATTAAGCCTCAGCGATACGCCGTCGCAATACCCTGGCGCTCTTCAAGGCACTCCGGTGCACCCATCTCGAACTCCCGACAGATCAGCGGGCGTCGCTCGTAAATCGTGCACATCATCGTGTCGCGGTCCAGCGCTGCACACCAGCCGTCATCCAGGCGCAGCATCACTTCGCCGCCCCAGTCATCGGTGTCGATGTAGCGTTCCGGCACGCCGGTGTCGGTGATCAGCAGCACTTCCAGCTGACAGCAACAGGCCGCGCACGTCGAGCAGGTGACGGCGGGTTCGTTGAGCTGTATGTGAGGGATGGTGGTCATGGGGGCAGCTTCCAGCTTTAAGCGGCAAGCTGCAAGTAGAAGCCGACCGGCTTCATCTTTTGCTTGCCGCTTGAAACTTGTCGCTGGCGGCTGCTGCGGTCAGCAGCGTGAACACAAACGCCCACAGCACCGCCAACCCGGCCATCGTCGGGCCTGTGGCGTAACCGAACTGCACGCCGGCCAATTGGCTCCCCGCGTAGTAGGACGCCGGGCCGCCCATCGCCCCCAGCAATGCCGCGCGCCACCATGGCCGCGCGCTCCAGGCCAGGCAATGGTGCAGCGTGGTTGCCAGCAGAGCCCACAGCAACATCAACCAGAACGGAATCAGTGGGCCCGGCTCGTTGAAGTGAAACACGCCAAGGGCACGTAACGCCGTGTCCAACAGCGTGCCCACCAGCGTGACGCTGATGATCAGCACGCCATCCTCGGCCGACGAACTGATCCACAGCAGGTGAATGGCCAGTACCGCCAGCCCCACCAGCAACCACAGGCTGTCACCGCCCAGCACGCAGGCGAACCAGCCGCACTGGAACAGCGCCGCGTTGGCCAACGATTTAAGCATCGAAGCGCCCGAGCAATGGCGGGTTGATCGCCGCCGGCTTGGCCAACAGCAACTGCGCCGTGCCAATGGTGCGTTCCATGAAGCCGCCTTCGCAGTAGCACAGATAAAATTCCCACAGGCGCAGGAAATATTCGTCGTAGCCCAATTCCGCAAGACGGCCATGAGCACGGCGAAAGTTCTCGTGCCACAGGCGCAGGGTGCGCGCGTAGTGCAGGCCGAAATCCTCCATGTGCAGCAGGTTCATGTCGGTGTCGCGGCTGACGATGTGCAACATGTTCTGCACGCTGGGCAGCGCCCCACCGGGGAAAATGTAGCGCTGGATGAAATCGACGCTGTTCCTGGCCTGCTCGAAGCGTTGCTCGCGAATCGTGATGGCCTGCAGCAGCATCAGCCCGTCGGGCTTGAGCAGGTGCGCGCATTGCTTGAAGTAGGTCGGCAGGAAGCGGTGGCCTACCGCTTCGATCATCTCGATGGACACCAGCTTGTCAAACTGGCCGGTGAGGTCGCGGTAGTCCCTCAGCAGCAGTGTCACCTGGTCCTGCAAACCCAGGGCGGCAATGCGCTGTTCGGTGTAGGCGAACTGTTCCTTGGACAAGGTGGTAGTGGTGACCTTGCAGCCGTAATGCTGCGCCGCGTACAGCGCCATGCTGCCCCAGCCAGTGCCGATTTCCAGCAGGTGGTCGCCGGGCTTGAGCGACAGTTTCTGACAGATGCGTTCCAGCTTGTTCAGTTGCGCCTGTTCCAGGGTGTCGTCGGCCTTAAGAAACTGCGCCGCCGAGTACATCATGGTTGGGTCGAGGAATTCCTCGAACAGGTCGTTGCCCAGGTCGTAATGCGCCGCGATGTTTTTCTGCGAGCCCTTGCGCGTATTGCGGTTGAGCCAGTGCAGGCCCTGGGTGAACGGCCGTGCGAGGCGCGCCAGACCGCCTTCCATCGCATCGAGCACGTCGAGGTTGCTGACCATCACGCGCACCACGGCGGTGAGGTCGGGGCTGGTCCAATAACCGTGGATAAATGCCTCACCCGCACCGATAGAGCCGTTGGCCGCCACCAGGCCCCACACGGCGGCGTCGAGGATATGGATCTCCCCCAACAGATGCGCTTCCCGTGCGCCAAATACGTGGCGCTCGCCGTCCTCGATCAGCACCAACTGGCCGTGGCGCAATTGGCTGAGCTGACGCAGCACGCCCTTGCGCAGCAGCGCACTGGTCATGCCATTGACGTTCAGGCGGGTGGCCTTGACCGATACATTAGGGGATTTCATGGCGGCGATCCTTGGTATACCCAACTGCAGTGCGAGAGGCGCCATCGGCGGCTCGGTGGGGGAAAATCGGTGTGCGTTTGAGCAACAGGCGCACGGCCTGCCAGTAAATGGCCAGGCAGGTCTTGGCGGTCATCCACGGGAAGCGCCGCAGGTAACGGTGCAGGCTGGCGCGGGTGAGCGGCTCTTTTTGCAGGCTCAACGTGGCGTCGAAGACTTTGAGTTCGCCTTGCCAGTCGGCCATGTGCACGCCCAGCCGGTCGGCGGGCGGGCTGAAGCTCATGCGGTATTCGAGGTCGGGCGGCAAAAATGGCGACACATGGAACGCCTTGGCCACCGCGAAGTGCTGATGTTCGCCTGCGCCAAGGGCCAGGGCCGGCAGCACATAGTGATAGCGCTCGCGCCACGGGGTGTTGGTGACTTCACACAAAATCGCGGCCAGCTCCCCACCTGCCTCGTAGCAGTAGAAGAAACTCACCGGGTTGAACGCCAGGCCCCAACTGCGGGCCTGGGTCAGCAGGCAGATCGCGCCCTGGGGCGTGCGCCCCAGCGCCTTGCCCACCTCAAGACGCACCGCGTCGGTGAGGCTCATGCCGTGGCGGGTCAAGGTGCGCAGGTAATCCTGCTGGCGAAAGCCGAACGGCGCCAGGCGATGGGTGCCGGCCAGGGGCGAGAGCGCGAGCACCTGGTCCTGCTCGCTTAAGTCCAGGTACAGCAGGCCGATGCGGTAGCGAAAGGCGTGGGCCCTGGGCGCAAACCGGCGATGGGCGATCCAGCCGCTGTACAGGGCGCTGTTCACAGGGTTTCCCCGAAGGCCTGGGCCACGCGCAGCGCGCTGACCACGCCGTCCTCATGAAAGCCGTTGGCCCAGTAGGCGCCGCAGTAAAAGGTATTGCGCGCGCCGTTCAACTCTTCCCAGCGTTCCTGCGCGGCCACCGCCGCCAGGCTGTATTGCGGATGGGCGTAGGTGAAGCGCGCAAGAATTTTGCGCGGATCGATCATTGGCGTCTGGTTGAGGCTGACGCAAAACGTGGTGGCGCTGTCGATGCCTTGCAGGATGTTCATGTCGTAGGTGACGGCGGCCTGGGTGTCGGCGCTGCCGGTGAGGCGGTAATTCCAGCTGGCCCAGGCCAGTTTGCGCGTGGGCAGCAGGCGGGTGTCGGTGTGCAGCACCACGTCGTTGTCGGCGTAGGGCAGGGCGCCAAGGATGGCTTGCTCGGCCTCGCTCGGGTCGGCCAGCAGGGCCAGGGCCTGGTCGCTGTGGCAGGCGAACACCACGCGGTCGAATGTCTCGCTGCCAGCGGCGCTGTGGATCACCACGCCATCAGCGTTGCGCTCGACCTTGTGCACAGGGCAATCGAGACGGATTTTTTCGCGAAAGCCGCGGGTCAGCGGTTCGATGTAGGCGCTGGAGCCCCCTTCAATCACGCACCATTGCGGGCGATTGTTCACCGACAGCAGGCCGTGATTCTTGAAGAAACGCACAAAGAACTGCAACGGAAAACCGAGCATGTCCGCCAGTGACATCGACCAGATCGCTGCGCCCATCGGCACGATGTAATGCCGGATGAATCGCGGGCCGTAGCCGCCGGCTGCCAGGTAGTCGCCCAGGGTCATGTCGGCGCTGATGCGTTGCTGTTCAAGGTCCAGCGGCGCCTGGCGGTTGAAGCGCAAGATGTCACGCAACATGCCCCAGAACCCCGGCGAGAGCATATTGCGGCGTTGGGCGAACAGGCTATTGAGGTTATTGCCGTTGTATTCGAAGCCACTGCGCTGGTCGTTCACTGAAAAACTCATTTCGGTGGGTTTGAATGTCACGCCGATTTGCCCCAGCAACCGGATGAAATTGGGGTAGGTCCAGTCGTTGAACACGATAAAACCGGTGTCCACCGCGTAAGGCTGGCCATCGACCGTCACATGAGCGGTATGGGTATGCCCGCCGATGCAGGCGTTGGCTTCGAAGACGCTGATGTCGTGGCGACGGCTGAGCAGGTAGGCGCTGGTCAGGCCGGCGATGCCGCTGCCGATGATGGCGATCTTCACAGGTCGTCCTTCTGCGGCGGCGGGCTGCGCAGCATGCGCTTGCCGATGATCAGTTGCGCGCGGTTCGGCAGTTTCGACAGCGGCCACAGGGCGGCGATGAACATGGCCGGGAACGCGATCTCCAGCGGGCGTTTGTCCAGCTTGGCGAAAATGTGCCGTGCCGCTTTGTCGGCCGGCCAGCTCAAGGGCATCGGGAAATCATTGCGTTCGGTCAGCGGTGTATCGACAAAGCCCGGGCTGATCACGGTGACGTCGATATGCTCCGGCGACAGGCTGATGCGCAGGGATTCGAACAGGTAACGCAAACCGGCCTTGGACGCGCCATAAGCTTCGGCCCGTGGCATCGGTAAGTAGGTCACGGCGCTGGCGACGCCCACCAGGTGCGGCGTGCGCCCGGCGCGCAGCAGCGGCAGGGCGGCTTCGATGCAGTAGCTGCTGGCCAACAGGTTGGTGCGCACCACGTGTTCGACGATGGACGAATCAAACTGACGCGCATCCACGTATTCGCAGGTGCCGGCATTGAGAATCACGGTGTCCAGCGCGCCCCAGGCTTCGCCGATGCGCTCGCCGATTTCGCGCACGGTCTGGCTGTTGGTCAGGTCGCCGGCCACCACCAGCACCTGGCCGGGGTAGCGCCGGGCTAGCGCGTCCAGCGGGCCTTGGGAGCGCGAGCTGACGGCCACGTGGGCGCCGCTGTCGAGCAGCTCCAGGGCCAGGGCGGCACCGATGCCACTGCTGGCACCGGTCAACCAGTAACGGCGGGGCGAGGTCAGGCTCATGCGATTCTCCTTTTCAGCCAGCTTATGGCTCGGCCGACTACCGGCAGGTGTTCATAGAGCATGGCGCCGGCATCGAAATAGTCGCGATGGCGGTACACCTTGTTGTCGCGCCACATCAGGTGCGAGCAGCCTTCCACTCGGATGACCTTGCCGCCGTTGAGGCGCGGGTGGCAAAAACTCATTTTCCAGCGCAGGTAGCCTTCGCCTTCGGCCACCTCATCGAAACCCTGATAGTCGAAACGCAGCTGGCTGATCTGGCTGTACAGCTCGCTGAAGTAGCGGCGCAGTTCAGGCAGGCCATGCACCTGATGCAGCGGGTCGGCGAAGGCGATGTCCTGGCTGTACAGGCTGTCGAGCAGGTGCAGGTTGTGCTTGTCCAGCGTGGCAAAGGCCTGGGCGAAGCGGCGCAGAAAGTCACTCATGCGCGGCCACCGCTTGACGGGACGGCAGGCTGCGGAAGGCGGCAAGGGCGCGCTGGCGGGATTTTTTCAGGTCGACGATCGAACGCGGGTAGTCCGCCACGCCGAACAGCCCACCGGCGGCCTCGGGGTTGTGCACGTCCTTTTTGTTCAGCGCCGCCAACTGCGGCAGCCAGTGCTTGATGAACACGCCCTCGCCGTCGAATTTTTCCGACTGGCTCAGCGGGCTGAAAATGCGGAAATAGGGCGCCGAGTCGGTGCCGGTGGAAGAACTCCACTGCCAGCCGCCGTTGTTGGCGGCGAGGTCGCCGTCGATCAGGTGGCGCATGAAAAAACGCTCGCCCTCGCGCCAGTCGATCAGCAGATTCTTGGTCAGAAACATCGCCACCACCATGCGCAGGCGGTTGTGCATCCAGCCGGTCTCCAGCAACTGACGCATGGCAGCGTCGATGATCGGCAGGCCGGTGCGCGCTTCCTGCCACGCCGCCAGGTCCTCGGGCGCGTGGCGCCAGGCGACGGCTTCGGTCTCGGGCCGGAATGCGCGGTGGCGCGATACCCGTGGGTAGCCGACCAGAATATGTTTGTAGAACTCACGCCACAGCAATTCGTTGATCCAGGTGACGGCGCCAACGTTGCCCGTTTCGAACTCGCCGCTGTTGCTCTGCAACGCCGCGTGCAGGCACTGACGCGGCGACACCACACCGGCGGCGAGGTAGGCGGAGAGCTGGCTGGTGCCCGGTTTGGCCGGGTAGTCGCGCTCGTCCTTGTAATAGCCGATCTGCTGGTCGGTGAAGGCGTCGAGGCGGCGTCGGGCTTCGTCTTCGCCGGCCGGCCAGAGTGCGCGCAGGCTGTCGCTGGGCGTTTCGAAGCCGGGCACGCTGTGCGGAATCGGGTCGCTGGCGAACGGCAGTTTTTGCTGGGCTTTCGGCGTTGCCACCAAGCGCGGCAGCGCGCTGTGCAAGCGGCTGTAACACACCTTGCGAAACTGGCTGAAGACCTGGAAGTAGGTGCCGGTCTTGGTCAGCACACTGCCGGGTTGAAAAAACAGTTGGTCGAGGTAGCGGTGGAACGTCACGCCGCAGGCTTCCAGTGCCTGGGCCACGGCCTGGTCGCGACGGCTTTCGTGGATGCCGTATTCCTCGTTGATGTGCACCGATTCCACCGACAGTTCCTGGCACAGCGTGCTCAGCACGGCGGGTGCCTGGTGCCAGGTCGGGGCGGTGCGGATCAGTAAGGGAATGTTGAGTGTGCCCAGCGCCTGGCTCAGGGACTGCAGGTTGCGCAGCCAGAAGTCGACCTTGCACGCGGCATCGTCGTGGGCCAGCCATTGCTCGGGCGTGATCAGATACACGGCGGCCATCGGGCCGCGCTGGCTCGCGGCGGCCAGGGCGGTGTTGTCGTGCAGGCGCAAGTCGGTGCGCAGCCAGATCAAATGCATTTAGACAATTCCACGCTCAATCAGTATCTGATGGGCCGCCAAGGGGTCTTCGGCGACGAACAGGTCAGGGATGTCCTGGGTTAGTACGGCCAGTTCGGCGTGGTGGATGCACACCGTTGGTCCGGCGAGCAAAATCGGGCAACTGACGCCGCCCAATAGTTTGGTCAACGCCGGCACATTGAGGGCCTTGCTCGAATACAGCAGCACCGCGCGCGGTTGCAGGTGTTCCACCGCGAGGGCCAGTTCGCCGGCAGGCAGCGGCCAGTCGAAGACTTCCACCGGGCAGTCGGCGCTGCTGGCCAGCCACGCGCTGAGCCACAGGTGCGGCTCCAGGTGCAGGTCGGAGTGATTGACCAGCAGCAGTGGCGCGCCCTGTAACTGGCGATTGGTGTGGTAGATGCGTGCACCGAACTTGCTGCGCAGCCAGGACAGGAAAAATACCCGCTCCATCTGCGCGCCGAACTGGCCCTGCCAGCGTTGCTCCAGCGCCTGCAGCAGCGGCAACAGTAATTGCGCGCAGAGCGTGCGCGGCGGGTACAGCGCCATGGCCTGGTTGAAGGCGTCGTCGACCCGGCGCTCGGCCAGTTCGCTGATGGCGGTCAGCAGGTTCTGGTGCAGCGCGTGCCATTCGTTTTCCACGGCGTCCGGCCCGGTCTGCGCAGAGTCGATCAGGTTTTTCACTTGGCTGACCGGCACGCCTCGATTGAGCCACGTAAGGATGGTGTGGATGCGTTGCACATGGACGTCGCTAAATAGCCGATGCCCCTTGGGCGTACGCTGCGGCACGATCAGGCCGTAGCGCCGCTCCCAGGCGCGCAGGGTGACCGCGTTGACGCCGGTCTGGCGCGCCACCTCGCGAATCGGCAGCCAGCCGTCTTCGAGGGCTTGGGCGATGTCATCGGGTTCGTCTAGCAGGGCGGCTTTCATGGCTTAGATCGCATTTCGCAGGCTGAGGTTTTCCGGGTGCGGTTGCAGGTAGGCCTGCTGCGCGATGTAGCGATCCGGGTGTTGGCGAAAGTGGTGCTTGAGCAGGGTCAGTGGCACCACCAGCGGCACGATGCCGTGGCGGTATTGGTCGATGACGGTCTGCATTTCCTGCTTGTCGTCGCTGCTGATGGCCTGCTTGAGGTAGCCACTGATGTGCTGCAGCACGTTGGTGTGGGTGCCGCGGGTGGCGCATTTTTTCAGGCCGGTCATCAGGTCGCTGAAATAACAGTCGGCCAACTCCGAGAGGTTATCGCCCTTGCTCATGCTGCCCAGCAGGTTACCCAGGCTTTTGTAATGCGCCGGGCTGTGGGCCATCAGCAAATATTTGTAGCGCGCATGGAAGGACAGCAAGCGATGACGCGTCAGGCCTTCGGCCAGCAGCTGTTGCCAGCTGTCGTAAACGAACACACGGGTGAGGAAATTTTCCCGCAGCACCGGATCGTTCAGCCGGCCGTCTTCTTCCACCGGCAGGTTGGGGTGGCGCGCGCAGAATGCCTGGGCGTAGATGCCGCGCCCGCCGCCGTCGACCGGGGCGCCGTTGTCACGGTACACCTTGACCCGTTCCAGGCCGCAGGACGGCGACTTCTGCATGAAGATGTAGCCGCACAGGTCGGTGTGTTCACGGGCCATCTGCTGGCCGTATTCGTCGAGAGGCTGGGTGACGTTCAGCTCACGGTGCACGGTGCCCACCGCCTGCGGGTTGGCGGCGTCGCCGACCAGGCGGATGGTTTCACGCGGGATACCCAGGCCGATGGCGACTTCGGGGCACAGCGGCACGAAGTCGAAGTAATCGGCGAGCGTCTCGCTGCACAACTGGGATTGTTTGTGTCCGCCGTTGAAGCGCACGTTCTCGCCCAGCAAGCAGGCGCTGATGCCAATCCTGGGTTTTGCGGTGCTGGGCATGGGCAAACCTCGGCAAAAAAATCCTGTACAGGCTTAAGGCTCTGTACAACTAATCTCATCATAGGTTTGATGGTGTACAAGTCAAATATTTTGTATAGGTTTTGCTGCGGGGGTTACTTCCAGCCCATGGTCCAGTGGTCAGCGTCTTGCAGGGTTTGCCACGCAAGGCGTTGGGTGCGCCGGGTCATCACTGCCTGAAGTTCGATTTCCAGTACGATGTTTTCCTCGTCACGAAACAGCTCGGTGACGAGGAAATGCTTTTCCTTGTTCTTCGGCGCGGTCGCGGTCCATTTCGACAGCAGCAGCTTGGCCGGATTGATGCGGTTCATTGCAGATGCTCGATCAGGCGTCGCGCCGCTTCCTGGCCGCTAAGCCATGCGCCTTCGACACGGCCGGACAAGCACCAGTCACCGCACACGAACAGGCCCAGGTCGGCGTCGGCCAGTACGCCGAACTCGTGGCTGCCGGACGGGCGAGCATAGAGCCAGCGGTGAGCCAGGCTGAACGACGGCGCCGGCATGGCACAGTGCAGCAACTCGGCGAAGGCGCCGTGCAGGTGTTCGATCACGGCTTCCCTGGACAGGTCCAGGTGCGCCTTGCTCCAGGCGCTGGTGGCGTGCAGCACCCAGGTATCGAGGGTGGTGTCGCGCCCGGGCTTGCTGCGGTTGCGCGCGAGCCAGTCCAGCGGGCTGTCTTGCACGAAACAGCCTTGCATCGGCGTATCCAGAGGTTTGTCGAAGGCCAGGGCGATGGCCCAGGTCGGGTCCATCTTCACGCCGGCAGCGGCACTCGCCAGCTTGGGCGCGGCCGCCAGCAGCGCAGTGGCCTGGGGAGCGGGCGTGGCGATGATGACGTGGCTGAACGGGCCATGGTTGCCGCCGTCGGCGTCCAGCAGGTTCCAGTGTTGTTCGCCCTGGAACACGTCGGTGATGCGGCAACCGAATGTCACCGGCAGGTCGTCGAGCAGCGCACGGGTGATGGCGCTCATGCGCGGTGTGCCGACCCAGCGGATCTGCTCGTCGGGGGAGGGCGTGAGCTGGCCGGCCTTGGAGTTGTACAACTGCGGCTTCCACTGCTCGGCCCAACCGTTGCTCTGCCAGCGCTGTACTTCGTTGACGAAGCGGCGGTCGCGGGCGGTGAAGTATTGCGCGCCCATGTCCAGCGCGCCGGCATCGCTGCGCTTGCTGGACATGCGGCCGCCGCTGCCGCGGCTTTTATCGAAAAGGTGTACGACCTGCCCCGCGTCTCGTAACGCTCGGGCAGCGGACAAGCCGGCGATGCCGGTGCCGATGATTGCGATGGGAACACTCATGGGAGGCCTCGTTTTACCGTTGGGTACAGCCTACGCCGACACCAATAGCTGTACAATCTCGTTTTTTGGTATAAGTTTTGGCGTGCCTGATTGTGTGGCGTGACCTATGGTTAACGTCGGTGACTTAACCAACGTTACGTCCGAATTCAACATTGTCCCTAATTAGTAAAATAGACCAGTGACGGGCGGTGAACGTTACATGAGGAAGATCCCATGCATATTTTGCTGACCGGCGGTACAGGTTTGATCGGCCGCCAACTGTGTCGCCACTGGCTTGCCCAGGGCCATCGCCTGACTGTCTTGAGCCGTCAGCCGGAAACAGTGGCCAGGTTGTGTGGCGCCCAGGTACTGGGCGTTGGCCGTTTGCAGGACGTGATCGGCGAGGTGGACGCGGTGGTCAACCTTGCCGGCGCGCCGATCGCCGACCGTCCGTGGACGCACAAGCGCAAGGCGTTGCTGTGGAGCAGTCGCATCAGCCTCACCGAAAGCCTGCTGGCGTGGATCGAAGGCCTGGCGCAGAAACCGGCGGTGTTGATTTCCGGTTCGGCGGTGGGCTGGTACGGCGACGGGGGTGAGCGCGAATTGACCGAAGCCAGTGGCCCGGTGCAGGACGATTTCCCCAGCCAGCTGTGCATCGCCTGGGAAGAAACCGCCCAGCGCGCCGAAGCCCTCGGGGTGCGCGTGGTGCTGGTGCGCACTGGCCTGGTGCTGGCGGCCGAGGGCGGCTTTTTGTCGCGCCTGCTGCTGCCGTTCAAACTGGCGCTGGGCGGGCCTATCGGCAATGGGCGGCAGTGGATGCCGTGGGTGCACATCAAGGACCAAATCGCCCTGATTGATTTTCTTCTGCACAAGGAAGGCGCCAGCGGTCCTTATAATGCCTGCGCGCCACACCCGGTGCGCAACCGCGAGTTTGCCAGGACCCTGGGCCAGGTGCTGCATCGCCCGGCCTTCATGCCGATGCCGGCGTTTGCGTTGAAGGTGGGGTTGGGCGAGTTGTCGGGATTGCTGCTGGGCGGGCAGAAGGCCGTGCCTGAACGGCTGCTGGCCGCCGGTTTTACATTTCAGTTCACGCAGTTGCATGCGGCCCTGGACGATTTGTCCAGCCGCCTTTAAGCCATAGGAAGTTGCATGACGGATCACGCGTTGTTACTGGTCAACCTGGGTTCTCCCGCGTCCACTTCGGTGGCCGATGTGCGCAGCTACCTCAACCAGTTTTTGATGGACCCTTATGTGATCGACCTGCCGTGGCCGGTGCGGCGCCTGCTGGTGTCGCTGATCCTGATCAAGCGCCCCGAGCAGTCGGCGCATGCCTACGCCTCCATCTGGTGGGACGAGGGCTCGCCCCTGGTGGTGCTCAGCCGTCGCCTGCAAGAGCAGATGACCCGGCAATGGACCCAGGGCCCGGTCGAACTGGCGATGCGTTACGGTGAGCCGTCTCTGGAAACCACGCTGACGCGCCTGGCCGCGCAGGGCATCCAAAAGGTAACGCTGGCGCCGTTGTACCCGCAGTTTGCCGACAGCACGGTCACCACCGTGATTGAAGAGGCCTGGCGGGTGATACGTGAGAAGCAGCTGAAGGTGCAACTCTCGATCCTGCAGCCGTTCTACGATCAGCCGGAATACCTCGACGCCCTGGCGCAGAGCGCGCGGGCGTATGTGGAGCAGGATTACGATCACCTGTTGCTCAGTTTTCACGGGCTGCCCGAGCGCCATTTGACCAAACTCGACCCCACTGGCCAGCATTGCTTCAAGGACGCCGATTGCTGCAGGAATGCTTCGCCTGCGGTGCTCGCCACCTGTTATCGCGCGCAATGCTTCAGCGTTGCGCGTAATTTTGCCGAGCGGCTGGGGTTGCCGGACGGCAAGTGGTCGGTGGCGTTCCAGTCGCGCCTGGGCCGCGCCAAGTGGATCGAGCCCTACACCGAAGCGCGCCTGGAAGCGCTGGCCCAGCAGGGTGTGAAAAAGCTGCTGGTGATGTGCCCGGCATTTGTGGCCGACTGCATCGAGACGCTGGAAGAGATCGGCGATCGCGGGCGCGAGCAGTTTTGCGCAGCGGGGGGCGAGGAATTGGTGCTGGTGCCGTGTCTCAACGATGACCCGCAATGGGCGGCGGCGCTCAACACGCTCTGCGAGCGCGCGCCGGTGTCACTGTAATCGAAACCGGCACAGCTCCAAATGTGGGAGCGGGCTTGCTCCCGATTGCGGGGTGTCAGTCACGGCATCTGGTGACTGATCCACTGCATCGGGAGCAAGCCCCCTCTTATCAAACACAAAATAACTTATTGATTTTAAAGCCTGAAGTTTCAGGCAGCCACATTCCTGTGGCGAGCGGGCTTGCCCCGCGTTGGGGTGCGAAGCGCCCCCAATCAAGCAAAACGCGGTGTACCTGATACGGCTCAGCGTCTGGTTTTGGGGCTGCTGCGCAGCCCAACGCAGGACAAGCCTGCTCGCCACAGAGGCCCCAGTTTGCTGCGCGACAGCGCTAAGTCGAAGACTTGGCGAGGCCTCGCACATTTTTGCTCTGTGTTTACAGGTTGAGGGTCAGGCTGACCGTGAGGTTGCGCGGCTCGCCCGGATTCACCCAGTAAGTGCTGTAGGACCGTTCGTAATACTTTTCATCGAACAGGTTGTTCAGGTTCAAACCCACGGTCACGTTTTTGCTGGCCTTGTAGTGGGCCAGCAAATCCACGGTGTGATAGGCGGGCAATTCAAAGCGGGTGCCCGCCTCGCCGGAGCGATCGCCCACGTAGGTAAACGCCGCGCCCAGGTCTGATCCGCGCAGCGCGCCATCCTGGAATTCATACACCCCCAGCAGACTGGCGCTGTGCCTGGCCACGCCGAGAATGCGGCTGCCGGCGGGAATGGTAGCGTCGCCCTTGGTCACTTCGGCATCGATGTAAGCGTAGGCGCCGATCACCCGCACAGCGTCAGTCAGTTGCCCGCTCAATTGCAGGTCAACGCCCTGGCTGCGGGCCTTGCCCATGGCGCGGTTGGTGTTGGTGGCCGGGTCCAGGGCGAGCACGTTTTCCTTCTCGATATGGAACGCGGCGACGGTGGCGCTCAGGCGGTCTTCGAACAGCTCAGTCTTGATCCCCACCTCGTAACCCACGCCTTCTTCCGGCTTGAATGTGTTGCCGCCGGCATCCAGCCCGCTGTTGGGCTTGAACGAGGTGGAGGCGTTGGCGAACACTCCGACTTCAGGCGTGAGCTGATACAGCAGGCCGGCGCGCTGGGTGAGGGCGTCGTGGGTCTGCTGGCTGGTGACGTTGCGGGTGAAATCGTCGGTGCTCTGCTCGAAATGCTCAACACGCGCGCCCACCATGCCGCGCAGGCGGTCGGTGAAGATGATCTGGTCCTGCAGGTTCAGCGCGTGGCTTTTGGTCTGTTCGAAAAAATCGGTACCGGAGCGCAGGCCATTGGGCTTGGGCTGGCCGTAGACAGGGTTGTAGAGGTCGATGGCGTAATTGCTGCCGCCGATGGCGGTCACGCGTTCCTTCTTGCGGTAGTCCTCGTATTCGGTGCCGATCAGCACCTCATGCTGCCAACTGCCAATGTCGAACAGGCCGCGCAACTCCAGCTGGGTGATGCTGTCGTGCCAACCCATGGAGCGTTCGCGGTAACGACGGTTGAGGGTGTGGCCGTCGGGATTCAGCGCGCGGTTTTCCGACGCATCGCCCCACAGGCTGCCCTGTTTGTAATGGCTGGCCAGGCGCAGTTTCCAGGCGTCATTGAGGTGGTGTTCGAGGGTGGCCTGGATACGGTTGTTGTGGTTGTCGATGTCACCGTCATTGGGCTCGCCGAGGAAGGTGGAACGCGAAACACCGGGGGCGGCGACGATGCCACGGTCGAAGGTGGAGCTGTGGCGCACGAATTCACTTTCCACCAGCAGGCTGGTGTCCGGGTCCAGCTGCCAGCTGAACGAGGGCGCGACGAACACGCGCTTGCTCTCGACGTGATCGCGAAAGCTGTGGTTGTCCTCCACGGCCAGGTTGACCCGTGACAGCACCTTGCCTTCGGCGTCGAGCGGAGTGTTGACGTCCAGCGCGGTGCGATAGCGGTCCCAGCTGCCAGCGCTGGTTTGCAGGGTGGTGAAGGCTTCGGGCTGGGGCTTTTTGGTGACGATGTTCACTGTGCCGCCGGGATCGCCACGCCCATAGAGGCTGGCGGCGGGGCCCTTGAGCACTTCGATGCGTTCGATATTGGCCGCATCCGGTGTGCTCGGGTAGCCGCGGTTGGCGCTGAAACCGTCCTGGTAGAACTCCGAGGTGGTGAAACCGCGCACGCTGTATTCGTAGAGGGTCAGGCCGCCGAAGTTGTTCTGCTTGGACACGCCGCCGGCAAATTCCAGCGCGCGTTCCACGCTGGTGCTGCCCAGGTCCTTGAGCACTGTGGCGGGGATCACGCTGATCGATTGCGGGATGTCGCGCAGGGCTGTGTCGGTTTTCGTCGCGCTGGCAGAGCGGCTGGCGCGGTAGCCAGTGACCGGGCTGGTGGCGGACTCATAGGTATCACCGGTGACGCTGATGGTGTCCAGTTCCACGGTGTTTTCTTCGGCGTAGGCGGGATCGAGCAGCAAACCCAGGGCGAGGCCGGCCAGGGGGGCAAACTTTCGAGACGACATGAGAGAGCGTTCCAAGGACTATATTGAAACAATATAACATGCCAATAGAGAGGTTTTTGCGGCGAAACATAAAGTTACAGGTGCTCGCGAAAGGAGCACCTGAACGGCTTATTCTTCTTCTTTCACCGGCGCAGGCGGCGGACGCAGGCCGACTTCCGCCATCAGCTTGATCTCCTTGCCATTGCGCATTACCTGGATCGCCACCTTGTCGGTCGGCTTGATGCGCGCCACCTGGTTCATCGACTTGCGCCCGTCGCCTGCGGGTGCGCCGTCGATGCTGAGGATCACGTCGCCCAACTGCAGGCCGGCTTTCTGTGCCGGGCCGTCGCGGAAAATTCCGGCGACCACGATCCCCGGGCGCCCGGTGAGGCCGAACGATTCCGCCAACTCCTTGGTCAACGGCTGCACTTCGATACCCAGCCAGCCGCGAATCACCTGGCCGTGCTCGATGATCGACTTCATCACTTCCATCGCCAGCTTCACCGGGATCGCAAAACCGATGCCCTGGGAGCCGCCGGACTTGGAGAAAATCGCCGTGTTGATCCCGGTCAGGTTGCCATTGGCGTCCACCAGCGCGCCGCCGGAGTTGCCGGGGTTGATGGCGGCGTCGGTCTGGATGAAATCTTCGTAGCTGTTAAGACCCAACTGATTACGCCCGGTGGCGCTGATGATGCCCATGGTCACGGTCTGGCCCACGCCAAACGGGTTACCGATGGCCAGCGCCACGTCGCCCACGCGCAGGCCGTCGGAGCGGCCTAGGGTGATCGCGGGGAGGTTTTTCAAGTCGATTTTCAACACCGCGAGGTCGGTTTCCGGGTCGCTGCCCACTACGCGCGCCAGGGTTTCGCGGCCGTCACGCAGGGCTACCACAATCTGGTCGGCACCGGTGGTCACGTGGTTGTTGGTAAGGATGTAGCCTTCGGGGCTCATGATCACCCCGGAACCGAGGCTCGATTCCATACGGCGTTTCTTGGGCCCGTTGTCGCCGAAGTAGCGACGAAATTGCGGGTCTTCAAACAGCGGATGGGCCGGCTTGTTGATGACCTTGGTGGTGTACAGGTTGACCACCGCCGGAGCGGCGATGACGACCGCGTCTGCATACGTCACCGGGCCTTGCACCACGGTGGTGGCTTGCGGCGCCTGCTGCAGGTTTACGTCAAGGCTTGGCAGGCCCACCCACTGGGGGAAACGCTGAATGATCAGCGTCGCGATCAGCACGCCAGCCAGCAATGGCCATCCAAAAAAACGCAGTGCCTTGAGCATCAAGTAAGTCCTGACAGGTTGCAGGGGGCGGGGGAGCGCCCATAATGTCGCGCATTATACGAGGCTGCGAGCGCCTCGGAACCGGATATTTAGGAGTCTTTTATGGCCGTCCCCCTTACTACCCTCGTCGAGGAAGCGGACCGCTACCTCGCCAGCGCAAAAATTGCCGATTACTGCCCCAATGGCCTGCAGGTGGAAGGGCGCCCGCAGGTGATGCGCATCGTCAGCGGCGTCACCGCCAGCCAGGCCCTGCTGGACGCGGCGGTCGACGCGCGCGCTGACCTGGTGCTGGTGCACCACGGGTATTTCTGGAAGGGCGAAAGCCCGTGCATCACCGGCATGAAGCAGCGCCGCCTGAAAACCCTGCTCCAGCACGACATCAGCCTGCTGGCCTACCACCTGCCGCTGGACCTGCACGCCGATGTCGGCAATAACGTGCAACTGGCGCGGCAGCTGGATATCACGGTCGAAGGCCCGCTGGACCCGAGCAACCCCAAGGTAGTCGGCCTGGTCGGCTCCCTGGCCGAGCCATTGTCGCCCCGCGACTTCGCCCGTCGTGTGCAGGACGTGATGGGCCGCGAGCCGTTGCTGATCGAAGGCAGCCCGATGATCCGCCGTATCGGCTGGTGCACCGGGGGTGGCCAGGGCTACATCGACCAGGCGATTGCCGCAGGTGTCGACCTGTACCTGAGCGGAGAAGCCTCCGAGCAAACCTTCCACAGCGCGCGGGAAAACGACATCAGCTTCATCGCCGCCGGCCATCACGCCACCGAACGCTATGGCGTGCAGGCGCTGGGCGATTACCTGGCGCGGCGCTTCGCCCTGGAACACCTGTTCATCGACTGCCCCAATCCAATCTAAGCCACTAATTTGCGGCACATGTGGGAGCGAGCCCCCTCCCACATTGACTGCATTGCACTGCCAAACTCGGCGGCATATTCATATACCGTTTCGATCTAGCTGGCTCCCTGAATAGAAGAAGTCGCTGTGCTAGCATGCCCCGCTCGAACACGGCCCGCAGGCCGTCCATAAGATCGTTTTTCCGTGAGTAACCATGGTCGACAAACTGACGCATCTGAAACAGCTGGAGGCGGAAAGCATCCACATCATCCGCGAGGTCGCCGCCGAGTTCGACAACCCGGTGATGCTCTACTCGATCGGTAAAGACTCCGCCGTGATGCTGCATCTGGCACGCAAGGCCTTCTTCCCGGGCAAGCTGCCGTTTCCGGTGATGCACGTCGACACCCGCTGGAAATTCCAGGAAATGTACAAGTTCCGCGACCAGATGGTTGAAGAACTGGGCCTGGACCTGATCACCCACATCAATCCGGACGGCGTGGCGCAAGGCATCAACCCCTTCACCCACGGCAGCGCCAAGCACACCGATATCATGAAGACCGAGGGCCTCAAGCAGGCCCTGGACAAGCATGGTTTCGACGCAGCGTTCGGCGGTGCCCGTCGCGATGAAGAGAAATCCCGTGCCAAAGAGCGCGTGTACTCGTTCCGCGACAGCAAGCACCGCTGGGATCCGAAAAACCAGCGCCCAGAGCTGTGGAACGTCTACAACGGCAACGTCAACAAGGGCGAGTCGATCCGTGTGTTTCCGCTGTCCAACTGGACCGAGCTGGACATCTGGCAGTACATCTACCTGGAAGGCATCCCGATCGTGCCGCTGTACTTCGCCGCCGAGCGTGACGTGATAGAGAAGAACGGCACGTTGATCATGATCGACGACGACCGCATCCTCGAGCACTTGTCCGACGAAGACAAAGCCCGCATCGTCAAAAAGAAAGTACGTTTCCGTACCCTTGGCTGCTACCCGTTGACGGGCGCGGTGGAGTCCGAAGCCGAGACGCTGACGGACATCATTCAGGAAATGCTCCTGACGCGAACTTCCGAGCGCCAGGGCCGGGTCATCGACCACGATGGCGCCGGCTCCATGGAAGATAAAAAACGGCAAGGGTATTTCTAAGCTTTGAGTTACAAGCGGCAAGCTGCAAGTTAAAGGCGGTATGCGTAGCTTTGTGGTTTGGTGCTTGCAGCCGGTTGTTGCGAGCCGCGATTGAGTGACTCGTAATGGACTTCGAGAAGTTGCTTGTTTGGCAAAGAAGCAAGGGTTTGGCGGTGGGAATCTATCGAGAGTTTGCGCGATGCAAGGATTTTGGCTTCAAAGACCAGATTACTCGCTCGGCACTCTCAATACCCTCCAATATTGCCGAAGGCATGGAGCGTTGCAGTGCCAAAGAAAAGATCCGTTTTCTTTGGATTGCGAAGGCTTCCTGTGGAGAGTTACGGACACAAATTCTCATTGGTAGTGACGTTGCTTACATCGCCCAGCCGCTGGCTGACAACTGGATTACAGAAACTCGCGAGCTGTCAAAAATGCTCTGCGGCCTGATCAACAAAATTTCTGACTAGCTGTACGCCGACAAGCTTGCCGCTTGAAGCTTACAGCTTGGAGCTTGAACCCAATGAGCCATCAATCTGATTTGATCAGCGAGGACATCCTCGCTTACCTGGGCCAGCACGAGCGCAAAGAGATGTTGCGCTTCCTGACCTGCGGCAACGTCGACGACGGCAAGAGCACCCTGATCGGGCGCCTGCTGCACGACTCCAAGATGATCTACGAAGATCACCTGGAAGCCATCACCCGCGATTCGAAGAAGTCTGGCACCACCGGCGATGACATCGACCTGGCCTTGCTGGTCGACGGCTTGCAGGCCGAGCGCGAGCAGGGCATCACCATCGATGTTGCCTACCGCTACTTCTCCACCGCCAAGCGCAAATTCATCATTGCCGACACCCCGGGGCATGAGCAGTACACCCGCAACATGGCCACCGGTGCCTCCACCTGTGACCTGGCGATTATCCTGATCGATGCCCGCTATGGCGTGCAGACCCAGACCCGTCGCCACAGCTTTATCGCCTCGTTACTGGGCATCAAACACATCGTGGTGGCCGTCAACAAGATGGACATCAATGGCTTCGACCAAAGCGTATTCGAGCAGATCAAGGCCGATTACCTGAAGTTTGCCGACGGTATCGCCTTCAAGCCCAGCACCCTGGCTTTCGTGCCAATGTCGGCGCTCAAGGGCGACAACGTGGTGAACAAGAGCGAGCGTTCGCCTTGGTACACCGGGCAGTCGCTGATGGAGATTCTCGAAACCGTCGAGATCGCCAACGATCGCAACTACACCGACCTGCGTTTCCCGGTGCAGTACGTCAACCGTCCGAACCTGAACTTCCGTGGTTTCGCCGGCACCCTGGCCAGCGGCATCGTGCACAAGGGGGACGAGATCGTGGTACTGCCGTCCGGCAAAAGCAGCCGCGTCAAATCCATCGTCACCTTTGAGGGTGAACTGGAGCAGGCAGGCCCCGGCCAGGCCGTGACGCTGACCATGGAAGACGAAATCGATATCTCCCGTGGCGACCTGCTGGTACACGCCGGCAACGTGCCGCAAGTGACCGACGCCTTCGACGCCATGCTGGTGTGGATGGCCGAAGAGCCGATGCTGCCGGGCAAGAAATACGACATCAAGCGCGCCACCAGCTACGTGCCGGGTTCCATCACCAGCATCGTGCACCGTGTGGACGTGAACACCCTGGCCGAAGGCCCGGCCAGTTCCCTGCAGTTGAACGAGATTGGCCGGGTCAAGGTCAGCCTCGACGCCGCCATCGCCCTGGACGGTTACGACAGCAACCGCACCACCGGCGCGTTTATCGTTATCGACCGCTTGACCAACGGCACCGTGGCGGCGGGCATGATCATCGCGCCACCAGTCGGTCATGGCGGCGCGGCGCAACACGGCAGCCTCGCCCACGTGGGCACCGAAGAACGCGCCCAGCGCTTCGGCCAGCAGCCGGCCACCGTGTTGTTCAGCGGCCTCTCCGGCGCCGGCAAGAGCACGCTGGCCTATGCGGTCGAGCGCAAGCTGTTCGACATGGGGCGCGCGGTGTTCGTGCTGGATGGCCAGAACCTGCGTCACGACCTGAACAAGGGCTTGCCGCAGGACCGCGCCGGTCGCACCGAGAACTGGCGTCGCGCCGCCCATGTGGCGCGCCAGTTCAACGAAGCTGGTCTGCTGACCCTGGCCGCGTTTGTCGCCCCGGATGCCGAAGGCCGTGAACAGGCCAAGGCGCTGATCGGCAGTGACCGCTTGCTGACCGTGTATGTACAGGCGTCGCCGCTGGTGTGTGCCGAGCGTGATCCGCAAGGCTTGTACGCGGCGGGCGGGGACAACATCCCCGGTGAGTCCTTCCCGTACGACGTGCCGTTGAACGCCGATCTGGTGATCGACACCCAGGCCGTGTCGCTGGAAGACAGCGTCAAGCAGGTGCTGGAGTTGTTGCGTCAACGCGGCGCGATCTAAAAATGTGGGAGGGGGCTTGCTCCCGATGGCGGTGTGTCAGGCAGTACATCTGTCACTGATCCACTGCTATCGGGAGCAAGCCCCCTCCCACATTTTGGTCATCTTTTAGCTGGGAAATCGGTGTGCAGCCTGTCCAGCAGCGCATCCTTGTCTTCCCACAGCTGGTTGATCCACCCTTGGAACGCCAGTCGATACTCGCCATCCTGCTCATAATTCTTGCCGATAAACCCGGCCGGGATCTGCACCTCTTCAAAGTGCACAACAACATCCTTCACATTCCCGCACAGCAAATCCCAATACCCCGGACGCCCGCCAGGATAATGAATAGTCACATTGACCAGTGACTTGAGCTGTTCACCCATCGCATCCAGCACGAACGCGATCCCGCCAGCCTTGGGCTTGAGCAGATAGCGAAACGGCGATTTCTGCTGGGCATGCTTGCCCGGTGTAAACCGGGTGCCTTCGGCAAAATTGAAAATCCCCACCGGATTGTGACGAAACTTCGCGCAGGTCCTGCGGGTGGTTTCCAGGTCCTTGCCTTTCTTCTCCGGGTGCTTTTCCAGGTAAGCCTTGGTGTAGCGCTTCATGAACGGAAAGCCCAGCGCCCACCAGGCCAGACCAATTACCGGCACCCAGATCAGCTCCTGCTTGAGAAAGAACTTCAGCGGGCGAATCCGCCGATTCAACACGTATTGCAGCACCAT
Source organism: Pseudomonas sp. PvP025 (assembly GCF_017832155.1). Taxonomy (NCBI): domain Bacteria; kingdom Pseudomonadati; phylum Pseudomonadota; class Gammaproteobacteria; order Pseudomonadales; family Pseudomonadaceae; genus Pseudomonas; species Pseudomonas sp. PvP025. The sequence goes on from NZ_JAFIBJ010000001.1 coordinate 4,835,116, forward strand.
GATATCGACCCAGCTCTGGTGGTTGCTGGTCACCAGGTACGAGTGCTGGTAGTCCAGGCCCTCAAGGCCGCTCAGGTGCCAGCGCGTGCGGCGCACCAGGTTCATCCAGCCCTTGTTGTTGGTCACCCAGGCTTCATGCGTGTGGTTCATCAGCCATTCGCTGAAACGCTTGGCGAAGGGCAGCGCTTTGAACAGCGCGACGATAAACAGGAACGAACACAACAGGATCGTATTCAACGCCAGCAGCAGGGAAGCAATCACCCCGCGCACGGCAGCAGGCAGAAAATCCAGCATTCAGATATCCATAGGTCGGTTAGCGGCTTGGATCGCAGTCAGTGCGATGGTGTACACGATATCGTCTACCTGCGCGCCGCGCGGCAGATCGTTGACCGGTTTGCGCAGGCCCTGAAGCATCGGCCCCAGGCTCACGCAATCAGCGCTGCGTTGCACGGCCTTGTGGGTGGTGTTGCCGGTATTCAGGTCAGGGAACACGAACACCGTGGCCTTGCCGGCCACCTGGCTGTTGGGCGCCAGTTGCCGGGCCACCGCTTCGTTGGCGGCGGCGTCATATTGCAGCGGGCCGTCGATCAGCAGCGCGCTTTGCTGTTCTTGGGCGAGCAGGGTGGCTTCGCGGACTTTCTCCACTTCTTCGCCGCTGGCCGAGTCGCCGCTGGAGTAGCTGATCATCGCCACTCGCGGGGTAATGCCGAACGCGGCCGCCGAGTCGGCGCTTTGCAAGGCGATTTCCGCCAGCTCCGCCGCACTCGGGTGCGGGTTCATCACGCAGTCGCCGTACACCAGCACCTGCTCGGGGAACAGCATGAAGAACACCGACGACACCAGCGTGCAGCCCGGTGCGGTTTTGATCAACTGCAGGGCGGGGCGGATGGTGTTGGCGGTGGAGTGAATCACGCCGGAGACCAGGCCGTCGACTTCATCCAGCGCGAGCATCATGGTGGCGATCACCACGGTGTCTTCCAGTTGCTGCTCGGCCATCGGTGCGTTGAGGCTCTTGCTCTTGCGCAGCTTCACCATCGGTTCGACATAGCGTTGGCGAATCAGGTCCGGGTCGAGAATCTCGAGGCCGGCGGGCAGTTCGATGCCCTGGGCACGAGCCACCGCTTCCACATCCGCAGGTTTGGCCAGCAACACGCAGCGGGCGATGCCCCGCGCCTGGCAGATGGCGGCGGCCTGCACGGTCAGTGGCTCGCTGCCTTCGGGCAATACGATGCGCTTGTTGGCGGCCTGGGCGCGCTGGATCAACTGGTAGCGGAACACCGCCGGCGACAGGCGCATCTCCCGTGGCGTGCCGCACCGTTGGTGCAGCCAGCGCGCATCGAGGTGGCTGGCGACGAAATCGGTGATGATCTCGGCGCGCTCGCGGTCGTCGATGGGGATTTCCTTGTTCAAGCTGTTGAGCTGGTTGGCCGTGTCGTAGGAGCCGGTGCTCACCGACAGCACTGGCAGCCCGGCCTGCAAGGCGCCCCGGCACAAATCCATGATGCGTGGGTCGGGCAGGGTGTCGCTGGTCAGCAGCAAGCCGGCCAGCGGCACGCCGTTGATGGCGGCCAGGCTCACCGCGAGGATGATGTCGTCGCGATCACCGGGGGTCACCACCAGCACGCCGGGCTTGAGCAGCTCCACGGTGTTACGCATGGTACGGGCGCAGATGATGATCTTGGTCATGCGCCGGGTTTCGTAATCGCCGGCGTTGAGCACCTGCGCGCCCATCAGGTCGGCCACGTCGCGGGTACGCGGGGCGTTGAGTTCGGGTTGGTAGGGAATGCAGCCCAGAAGGCGGAAATCACCGCTGCGCAATAAAGGCGAGTGCTCTTTAAGGCGCGCCGAGAAGGCTTCCATGCTTTCATCGGTGCGCACCTTGTTGAGGATCACGCCGAGCACTTTCGGGTCTTTCGGCCCGCCAAACAGCTGGGCCTGCAATTCGACGCGGCCGGAGAGTTCGGTGAGCACTTCGTTTTCCGGGGCCGACACCAGGATCACTTCGGCATCCAGGCTCTTGGCCAGGTGCAGGTTGACCCGCGCCGCGTAACTGGCGCTACGGGTCGGCACCATGCCTTCGACAATCAGCACGTCCTTGCCCACGGCAGCCTGCTGGTAAAGGGTGATGATTTCTTCGAGCAGCTCATCCAGCTGACCGTCGCCGAGCATGCGTTCCACATGGGCCAGGCCCAGCGGTTGCGGTGGTTTCAGGCCATGGGTGCGGGCGACCAGCTCGGTGGAGCGTTCAGGGCCGGTGTCGCCCGGGTGCGGCTGGGCGATCGGCTTGAAGAAGCCGACTTTGAGCCCGGCCCGCTCGAGGGTGCGCACCAGCCCGAGGCTGATGGAGGTCAGACCCACACCAAAATCGGTGGGCGCGATAAAAAAAGTCTGCATGCGAATTCTCTGGAGGTGCATGGCTTGGGTGGCGCTCTATGCGTGAGCGTCTACCGTAAATCAGGTGCCAAGGTTATCGTTATTCGGTCCCGTCCGTCCGGGTTCTGTTCGCTTTCGGGCAAATCCTTGTTTAGACTTGTCCGTTCTTCATTCTTCTGCAAAAGGTCTCGCCCCATGCCGATCGCCGCCAACAAGGCTGTCTCCATTGACTATACCCTGACCAACGACGCTGGTGAGGTCATCGACAGCTCCGCCGGCGGCGCGCCGCTGGTCTACCTGCAAGGCGCAGGTAACATCATCCCAGGCCTGGAAAAGGCTCTGGAGGGCAAAGAGGTGGGTGATGAGCTGACCGTTGCCGTAGAACCTGAAGATGCCTACGGCGAATACTCCGCCGAACTGGTCAGCACCCTGAGCCGCAGCATGTTCGAAGGTGTCGACGAGCTGGAAGTGGGTATGCAGTTCCACGCTTCAGCGCCGGATGGCCAGATGCAGATCGTCACCATCCGCGACCTGGACGGCGATGACGTCACCGTCGACGGTAACCACCCGCTGGCTGGCCAGCGTCTGAATTTCCAGGTGAAGATCGTGGCCATCCGCGACGCTTCCCAGGAAGAAGTGGCTCACGGCCACGTTCACGGCGAAGGCGGTCACCAGCACTGATTGATGCGTTAATCAGCTGGCAGCAAAAACGCCCCGACTGGTTCGGGGCGTTTTTTTTGTCCTGAGAATGTACGCGATCCAAATGTGGGAGGGGGCTTGCTCCCGATTGCGGAGGGTCAGTCAGCGCATCTGGTGACTGATCCTCCGGCATCGGGAGCAAGCCCCCTCCCACAGGTGGAGCTGTGGTGATTTTCAGGCACACACAAAAATGCCCCGGACCTTTCGATACGGGGCATTTTCTAACTGTTACGCAACTGACGTCGCGTGTGCAGTTGTTACCACTCAGGCTGCAGCAGGAACGCTCAGAGCCTTGATGTGGCCATTCAGGCGGCTCTTGTGGCGAGCGGCCTTGTTCTTGTGGATGATGCCTTTATCAGCCATACGGTCGATAACCGGCACAGCCAGAACGTAGGCTGCTTGAGCTTTTTCAGCGTCTTTGGTGTCGATGGCTTTAACTACATTCTTGATGTAGGTACGAACCATGGAACGCAGGCTGGCGTTGTGGCTGCGACGCTTCTCAGCCTGTTTTGCACGTTTTTTGGCGGAAGGTGTGTTGGCCACCGTCGAGCTCCTCGAAAGACTTTTTAGGAAATAGCAAACAAAATAGGCCGCGAATCATGCCGATGACTTGACGGGTTGTCAAGGGCGGCTGATGCGAACTGCTGAGTGGTCGATCTGAAGAGGCGGGTGATTTATTTCCGGCGCTTGACCTGTAAACTCGCGAGCTTTGGCGCTGTGCTGTTGCAGGCGCGCAGTATCGCATAAGTAGGCGCTTAGTTCGCCTGCTCTTTATCTATAGGCGCAAACTCTTTCAATGAATCTGCTCAAATCGTTGGCTGCCGTCAGCTCTATCACGATGATCTCCCGGGTTTTGGGGTTTGTGCGCGACACCCTGCTGGCGCGCATTTTCGGCGCCAGCATGGCCACGGATGCGTTCTTCATCGCCTTTAAACTGCCCAACCTGCTGCGACGGATCTTTGCCGAGGGTGCGTTTTCCCAGGCGTTTGTGCCGATCCTGGCCGAATACAAAACCCAGCAGGGCGAGGAGGCCACCCGCACCTTTATTGCCTACGTCTCAGGCCTGCTGACCCTCGTGCTGATGCTGGTAACGATCCTGGGCATGCTCGCCGCGCCCTGGGTGATCTGGGCCACGGCCCCCGGTTTTGCCAATACCCCGGAAAAATTCGCGCTGACCACCGATCTGCTGCGCGTGACCTTTCCTTATATATTGTTGATCTCGCTGTCGTCCCTGGCCGGCGCTATCCTCAACACCTGGAACCGCTTTTCGGTGCCGGCGTTCGTGCCGACCCTGCTCAACGTCAGCATGATTATTTTCGCGCTGTTCCTCACGCCCTACTTCGACCCGCCGGTCATGGCGCTCGGCTGGGCCGTCCTCGCCGGTGGCCTGGCGCAGCTGCTTTACCAACTGCCGCACCTGAAAAAAATCGGCATGCTCGTGCTGCCGCGCTTGAATCTCAAGGACACCGGCGTCTGGCGCGTCATGCGCAATATGCTGCCGGCGATCCTTGGCGTGTCGGTGAGCCAGATCTCTCTGATCATCAACACCGCGTTCGCCTCGCTGCTGGTCTCGGGCTCCGTGTCATGGATGTACTACGCCGATCGCCTGATGGAACTGCCCTCCGGCGTGCTCGGCGTGGCGCTGGGCACGATTCTGTTGCCGACCCTGGCGCGCACTTACGCCAGCAAGGATCGCCAGGAGTACTCGCGCATTCTCGATTGGGGCCTGCGCCTGTGTTTCGTGCTGGTGCTGCCGTGCTCCCTGGCCCTGGGAATCCTGGCCGAACCATTGACCGTCTCACTGTTCCAGTACGGCCAGTTCGACGCGCATGACGCCTTGATGACCCAGCGCGCACTGATCGCCTATTCGGTGGGCCTGCTCGGCATCATCGTGATCAAGGTGCTGGCACCGGGCTTCTATGCCCAGCAGAACATCCGCACACCGGTGAAAATCGCCATCTTCACGCTGGTCGTCACGCAACTGCTCAACCTGGTGTTTATCGGCCCGCTGGCCCATGCCGGCCTGGCCCTGGCCATCAGCGCAGGTGCCTGCATCAACGCAGGCCTGTTGTTCTACCAGTTGCGCAAGCAGCAGATGTATCAGCCGCAACCGGGCTGGGGGCTGTTTGCGCTCAAGCTGCTGGTGGCGGTGGTGGTGATGTCGGCGGTGCTGCTCGGGCTGATGCACTTCATGCCGGCGTGGGACCAGGGCTTCATGCTGGAGCGCTTCATGCGCCTTGGCGTATTGGTGGTGGCCGGGGTGGTGGTGTACTTCGGGATGTTGCTGCTGCAGGGTTTCCGCTTGCGCGATTTCAATCGCAAGTCCCTGCAATAGAGAGTTTGCCGCGATAAAACAGCTGTTTTATCGATTCGACCCATTTGGCCTGCGCTGTTGCCTGTCGTCCGGGGCCGGGTGTGGTTATAATCGACCACTTTATGAGCAAGAAGCGCGTTATGCAGCTGGTTCGAGGTCTCCACAACCTGCGCCCCGAGCATCGGGGCTGCGTCGCCACTATTGGCAACTTTGACGGTGTTCACCGTGGTCACCAGGCTATCCTGGCCCGGCTGCGTGAGCGTGCTGTCGAGCTGGGCGTGCCCAGCTGCGTGGTGATTTTTGAACCACAGCCGCGGGAGTTCTTCAGCCCCGATACAGCGCCTGCGCGTCTGGCGCGTTTGCGCGACAAGCTGCAGTTGCTGGCCGAAGAAGGCGTCGACCGCGTGCTCTGCCTGGCCTTCAACCAGCGCTTGCAAAGCCTCAGCGCTGCTGAATTCGTCGACCGTATCCTCGTCGACGGCCTGGGCGTGCAGCACCTGGAGGTCGGCGACGACTTCCGTTTTGGCTGCGACCGCGTGGGCGATTTCGATTTCCTGCAACACGCCGGCGTCAACCAGGGATTCACCGTTGAAGCCGCGCAAACCGTCGAACTGGACGGCCTGCGCGTGAGCAGTACCCAGGTGCGTAACGCCCTGGCCGCTGCCGACTTCGCCCTCGCCGAGCGTTTGCTCGGTCGCCCGTTCCGCATTGCCGGGCGGGTCCTGCACGGTCAGAAGCTGGCGCGCCAACTGGGCACGCCAACGGCCAACGTGCAACTCAAGCGCCGCCGTGTGCCGCTGACCGGGGTCTATCTGGTTGGCGTGGACATTGACGGCCAATCGTGGCCAGGAGTCGCCAACATAGGCGTCAGGCCCACGGTTGCAGGTGATGGCAAGGCCCACCTGGAAGTTCATCTGCTGGATTTTGCCGGCGATTTATACGACCGGCGCATTACGGTGGTTTTCCACCAGAAGCTGCGTGAAGAGCAGCGCTTCGCCTCGCTTGAGGCATTGAAAACGGCGATCAATGCGGATGTCGCCGCCGCCCGTGCACTAGCCGCACCTAGCGCCCATCGCTAACCGAAGAGCCTTAAATGACCGACTATAAAGCCACGCTAAACCTTCCGGACACCGCCTTCCCAATGAAGGCCGGCCTGCCACAGCGCGAACCGCAGATCCTGCAGCGCTGGGACAGTATTGGCCTGTACGGTAAGTTGCGCGAAATTGGCAAGGATCGTCCGAAATTCGTCCTGCACGACGGCCCTCCTTATGCCAACGGCACGATTCACATCGGTCATGCGCTGAACAAGATTCTCAAGGACATGATCCTGCGTTCCAAGACCCTGTCGGGCTTCGATGCGCCGTATGTCCCGGGTTGGGACTGCCACGGCCTGCCGATCGAACACAAGGTCGAAGTGACCCACGGCAAGAACCTGGGCGCCGATAAAACCCGCGAGCTGTGCCGTGCCTACGCCACCGAGCAGATCGAAGGGCAGAAGTCCGAATTCATCCGCCTGGGGGTACTGGCCGAGTGGGACAACCCCTACAAGACCATGAACTTCAAGAACGAGGCCGGTGAAATCCGCGCCTTGGCCGAAATCGTCAAGGGCGGTTTCGTGTTCAAGGGCCTCAAGCCCGTGAACTGGTGCTTCGACTGCGGTTCGGCGCTGGCCGAAGCGGAAGTCGAGTACGAAGAGAAGAAGTCTTCGACCATCGACGTGGCCTTTCCGATCGCCGACGAAGCCAAACTGGCCCAGGCGTTTGGCCTGGCGAGCCTGAGCAAGCCGGCGGCCATCGTGATCTGGACCACCACCCCGTGGACCATCCCGGCCAACCAGGCGTTGAACGTTCACCCGGAGTTCACCTATGCCCTGGTGGATGTGGGTGATCGCCTGCTGGTGCTGGCCGAGGAAATGGTCGAGGCGTGCCTGGCGCGCTACGAACTGCAAGGGTCGGTGATCGCCACCGCCACCGGCTCCGCGCTGGAGCTGATCAATTTCCGCCATCCGTTCTATGACCGCCTGTCGCCGGTGTATCTGGCCGAGTATGTCGAGCTCGGTTCGGGTACTGGCGTGGTGCACTCCGCGCCGGCTTACGGCGTGGACGACTTCGTGACCTGCAAGGCTTATGGCATGGTCAACGACGAGATCCTCAACCCGGTACAGAGCAACGGCGTCTATGCGCCGTCCCTGGAGTTCTTCGGCGGCCAGTTCATCTTCAAGGCCAACGAACCGATCATCGAAAAACTGACGGAAGTCGGTGCGCTGCTGCACACCGAAACCATCAAGCACAGCTACATGCACTGCTGGCGCCACAAGACCCCGCTGATCTACCGCGCCACCGCGCAGTGGTTTATCGGCATGGATAAAGAGCCTGTCAGCGGCGACACCCTGCGCAAGCGCGCAATCAGCGCCATCGAAGACACCCAGTTCGTCCCCGCCTGGGGCCAGGCGCGTCTGCACTCGATGATCGCCAACCGTCCGGACTGGTGCATCTCCCGCCAGCGCAACTGGGGCGTGCCGATCCCGTTCTTCCTCAACAAGGAAAGCGGCGAACTGCACCCGCGCACCGTCGAACTGATGGAAGTCGTGGCCCAGCGCGTCGAACAGGAAGGCATCGAAGCCTGGTTCAAGATGGGCGCTGCCGAGCTGTTGGGCGACGAAGCGCCGCTGTACGACAAGATCAGCGACACCCTCGACGTGTGGTTCGATTCCGGCACCACCCACTGGCACGTGCTGCGCGGTTCGCACCCGATGGGCCACGACACCGGCCCGCGTGCCGACCTGTACCTGGAAGGTTCGGACCAGCACCGTGGCTGGTTCCACTCGTCATTGCTGACCGGTTGCGCCATCGACAACCACGCGCCGTACCGCGAGCTGCTGACCCACGGCTTCACCGTCGACGAGACGGGCCGCAAGATGTCCAAGTCGCTCAAAAACGTGATCGAGCCGAAAAAGATCAACGACACCCTGGGCGCCGACATCATGCGTCTGTGGGTAGCGTCGACCGACTACTCGGGCGAGATCGCTGTTTCCGAGCAGATCCTGGCGCGCAGCGCCGATGCCTACCGGCGCATCCGCAATACCGCACGGTTCATGCTGTCCAACCTGACCGGCTTCAACCCGGCCACCGACCTGCTGCCGGCCGAGGACATGCTGGCCCTGGACCGTTGGGCTGTGGACCGTACCCTGTTGCTGCAGCGCGAGTTGCAGGAACACTACGGCGAATACCGTTTCTGGAACGTCTACTCGAAGATCCACAACTTCTGCGTGCAGGAGCTGGGTGGTTTCTACCTCGACATCATCAAGGACCGCCAGTACACCACCGCCGCCAACAGCACGGCGCGCCGCTCGGCGCAGACGGCGCTGTACCACATCAGCGAAGCGCTGGTGCGCTGGATCGCGCCGATCCTGGCGTTCACCGCCGACGAACTGTGGGAATACCTGCCGGGCGAGCGTAACGAGTCCGTGATGCTCAACACCTGGTACGAAGGCCTGACCGAACTGCCGGCCGACTTCGAACTGGGCCGCGAGTACTGGGAAGGCGTGATGGCCGTCAAGGTCGCGGTGAACAAGGAGCTGGAAGTCCAGCGTGCGGCCAAGGCCGTCGGTGGCAACCTGCAAGCCGAAGTCACCCTGTTTGCCGAGGAAGGCCTGACCGCCGACCTGAGCAAGCTGAGCAACGAACTGCGCTTCGTGCTGATCACTTCCACCGCGAGCCTGGCACCGTTCGCCCAGGCCCCGGCAGACGCGGTCCCCACCGAAGTGCCGGGCCTCAAGCTCAAAGTGGTCAAGTCGGCCTTCCCCAAGTGCGCCCGTTGCTGGCACTGCCGCGAAGATGTCGGCGTGAATCCTGAGCATCCGGAAATCTGCGGTCGTTGCGTCGACAACATCACAGGCAGTGGCGAGGTACGCCACTATGCCTGAGGCAAGCAGCCGTTTCGGACGCCTGGGCTGGCTCGTATTGAGCTTGCTGGTGCTGGTCATCGACCAGGTCAGCAAAGCTCATTTCGAAGGCTCCCTGGAAATGTTCCAGCAAATCGTGGTAATCCCGGATTACTTCAGCTGGACCCTGGCCTACAACACCGGCGCCGCCTTCAGCTTCCTGGCTGACAGCGGCGGTTGGCAACGCTGGCTGTTCGCCCTGATCGCCGTGGTGGTCAGTGCGGTGCTGGTAGTGTGGCTCAAGCGTCTGGGCCGTGATGACACCTGGCTGGCCGTCGCCCTGGCGCTGGTGCTGGGTGGCGCGCTGGGCAATCTGTACGACCGCATTGCCCTCGGCCATGTGATCGACTTTATCCTGGTGCATTGGCAGAACCGCCACTATTTCCCGGCGTTCAACTTTGCCGACAGCGCCATCACCGTCGGTGCCATCATGCTCGCGCTGGATATGTTCAAGAGCAAGAAGACCGGGGAGCCCGTCAATGACTGATCATGCAGTGACTGAACAACGCATCGGCCAGAACACCCAAGTTACCTTGCACTTCGCACTGCGCCTGGAAAATGGCGACACGGTCGACAGCACCTTCGACAAGGCCCCGGCGACCTTCAAGGTCGGCGACGGCAACCTGCTGCCGGGTTTTGAAGCGGCCCTGTTCGGGTTCAAGGCCGGCGACAAGCGCACCCTGCAGATCCTGCCGGAAAACGCCTTTGGCCAGCCCAACCCGCAAAACCTGCAGATCATCCCGCGTTCGCAGTTCCAGGACATGGACCTGTCGGAAGGTTTGCTGGTGATCTTCAATGATGCGGCCAATACCGAATTGCCCGGCGTGGTCAAAACCTTCGATGACGCGCAAGTGACCATCGACTTCAACCACCCGTTGGCCGGTAAAACCTTGACGTTCGACGTTGAAATCATCGACGTTAAAGCGCTGTAACTAAATGTGGGAGGGGGCTTGCTCCCGATAGTGGTGGGTCAGGTATGAAAAAATTGACTGACGCACCGCCATCGGGAGCAAGCCCCCTCCCACCTTTGATCTCCACAGGCAGTTCGGCCAGCGTCAACACCTGACTCAAACTGGCTGCAAGACACGAGGCACAGCATGCAAATCAAACTCGCCAACCCCCGTGGCTTCTGTGCCGGCGTGGACCGGGCGATCGAAATCGTCAACCGCGCCCTGGAAGTCTTCGGGCCACCGATTTACGTGCGTCATGAGGTCGTCCACAACAAATTCGTGGTCGAAGACCTGCGCGCACGCGGTGCCATTTTTGTCGAAGAGCTTGACCAGGTGCCGGACGACGTAATCGTCATCTTCAGCGCCCACGGGGTTTCCCAGGCCGTGCGCACCGAAGCGGCGGGGCGGGGCCTTAAAGTATTCGACGCCACCTGCCCGCTGGTCACCAAGGTGCACATCGAGGTGGCGCGCTACAGCCGCGACGGCCGTGAATGCATCCTGATCGGCCATGCCGGTCACCCGGAAGTCGAAGGCACCATGGGCCAGTATGACGCCACTAACGGCGGCTCCATTTATCTGGTGGAAGACGAAAAAGACGTCGCCAGCTTGCAGGTGCAGAATCCCGAGCGTTTGGCTTTCGTGACCCAGACAACGTTGTCCATGGACGACACCAGCCGTGTGATCGATGCCTTGCGCACCCGCTTCCCGGCCATTGGCGGCCCGCGCAAGGACGACATCTGCTACGCCACGCAGAACCGCCAGGATGCGGTCAAGCAACTGGCCGACGAATGCGATGTGGTATTGGTGGTCGGCAGCCCCAACAGCTCCAACTCCAACCGCTTGCGCGAGCTGGCTGAGCGCATGGCGACACCAGCGTATCTGATCGACGGCGCCGAAGACCTGCAGCGCAGCTGGTTCGACGGTGTCGAGCGCATCGGCATCACCGCTGGCGCCTCGGCTCCGGAAGTGCTGGTGCGCGGCGTGATCCAGCAACTGCACGCCTGGGGTGCCACCGGTGCCGACGAGTTGGCCGGTCGTGAAGAAAACATCACTTTCTCCATGCCCAAGGAGCTGCGGGTTCGCTCGCTGCTCTGATTGCCAGGGTGCCGGAGCCACTCCGGCACAACGCCTGCTCGGCCCTGTCGCTGCGCAGGCTGATGCGTCCGCTGGGCGCCAGCACCACCTGATACAGGCTCAGCGCCTGATCCGCGTCGCATACATGCACAGTGCCAGCACGAAATCCCCCGCCGGCGAAGACCGGCTCGCCCATCCCACTGAAACGCACCTGGCTTCTGACCGGGCTGTTACCTACCATCGGTACGCGTGCGCCGTCCTGGCGTACCCGCAGCACCGGATTATCGTCGTCCTTATAGCCGCGTCCGCTCATGTCCACTACCACGCGCCATCCACGGCTCCAGTCGTCGTCCACGGCGTGAATGATCACTGGCCGATTCCGTGCGATGGCCTCGGTGCGCGCGTAGCGCATGCCGCTGGCCAGGGATTGCGCGGCGTCCTGGCGGTGCCGGGACTCCAGCAAGCCCTTGAAGCTCGGCACGGCCAAATGCGCCAGGATGCCGCTCATGATTAACCCGAGCAGCAGTTCGATCAGGGTAAAGCCTCGCTGTTTCATAAGTCGTCCCTCCGTGGACGCGATGGGTATTGAGGTTGCCTGTTCAGGTATAGCGCGCCAGTCCGTGCGCTGAATGATGGCCTTCATGTCCAAAGTATTTCCCTTTGTTCCGGCAGCGGCGGGGTTCGAAAAGCGCCGCTAGTCTTGGGTCGCACCGCAGGCTCTTCCTGCTTGTTTTCGGCCCTCGACATGGATAACGACGGTAAATGCCTGGCTGCCCAACTCCCTTTTGCCCCAAGTGCCAAGCGGGCATGACCTTGATCGAAGTGCTGGTGGCGATGCTCATACTCGCCGTCGGCCTGCTGGGCGCGGCGGTGGTCCAGCTCAACGCGCTCAAGTACACCGACAGTGCACGCATGATCAGTCAGGCCAGCTTTATCGCCTACGACATGCTGGACCGCATGCGCGCCAATGCCGGGGCTGATTACGCATGGGCGCGCACCGAGCACGCGCCACCGGCCAGCTCGAGCGCCAGTGTGCGTGACCTCGACTTGCATGATTTCGACGCCAACATCACCGAGTTTGCCGGTGAAAGTGCCAAAGGCGCGGTCGCCATTCGCGGTAGCGATGTGACCGTCAGTATCAGTTGGGATGACACGCGGGGCTCGAACATCCAGGGGGCTCGGCAAACCTTCACCCTGACCAGCCGCATCAGCGGCGACGCGGACGTGACCCGATGAATCGCGCTGTTCGAGGTTTCAGCCTGGTGGAGATGCTGCTGGCGTTGGCAGTCGGCCTGCTGCTGACCCTGGGTGTCAGCCATGTGGCGATCAGTGCTCGAGCGTCCCAGGCCAGCCAGCAGGCGGCAATGCTGCTGCAGGATGATGCACGCTTCGTGCTCGGCAAAATGATTCAGGATATTCGGCAGGTGGGCATGTTTGGCTGCCAGGCCACGGCGTTTGTCGACAATGCGCCGGTGGCGTTTGAGCGGCCGATCAGTTGGCGTGCGACGGGAGGCTCGAAGTCGCTGACGTTGGTGACGGCCGATGTGGGAGAGGGCAACGGCCTGCCGGATTGGACGGTGCTGTCCGACTGTTCCGGCCATGCGCAAGCCTTTGCCGGTGCACCGCCTTCGTTAACCCCAGGGCAGATACGTTTCGCGATACGGCAATTGACCTACACCTTCGAGTCGGGCCAGTTGAAGGTCAGCACCCCGGCAGCTCCGGCGAAAACGGTGCTGGTGGATAACGTGCAGGCGTTCGACTTGAGCTTTGGCGTGGCCGCTCGATCCGAGTCGCGCCATGTTGTGCGTTATGAACAGAGCCCGGCGGACGAGTCGTTGATCCGTAGCGTGCGTATCCGCCTGACACTGCAGGACCCCACTGGGCGCGTGAAAAACCAGACCTACAGCGTCGTTGCGGCGCTGCGTAATCGGGTGGGATAGGGGCGTATGTGCGCAATTGATCATCGGCAGAAGGGCATGGCGTTAATGATCAGCCTGGTATTCCTGCTGCTGTTGTCACTGGCCGGCCTGTCGTCGATGCAGGACGCTGTGTCGCAGCAGAAAAGCGCGGGCAGTGCGTGGCATCGCAATCAATCGCTGCAAAGTGCCGAAAGCGGCCTGAGATTGGGTGAGTCGAGCCTGCGTCGAGCCGCTGCCGCGTGGCCGTTGTGCGCATCGGTCATGACCTGTGGGCCACCGGGGGAGTCGGCTTCAGTGACGGGGCCTGGGACCCATCCTGTTTCGGCAGTGAAGTGGCTTGCCATGACGAACGGTTTCTATGGGGTTCAGTCGCTGGGGCCGACAACGGGGTTGCCGCATCTGCTGCCCCAGGCCGCGGCGCCGCTGTTTCGGGTCACGGCCGTGGGGATCAGTGGGCAGGTGCGTACCGTGCTGGAGGCCATGTACGCGCAGATGGGAGAGGGGGAGGACGCGCAGTATCGGCGGGTCCTGTGGCGGCAATTGCACTAGGGAGCGTGTAAATGGGCAGGGATAGCAGGGGGTTTACCCTGATCGAGTTACTGATCGCCGTGGCGATCATCGCGTTGCTGGCCGGTATTGCCTATCCCGGCTACACCGGCCATGTAAAAAAGGCATACCGTGCAGAAATCGTCGCCTTGTTGACGCAGCAGGCGCAGCATCTCGAGCGCTTTTACAGCCGAAACGGCACCTTTATTGATGCGAGCGGCGTCAGTGATGGCAATGATCGCTATAGAATCACGGCTGCATTGGATCTCTACGCATTCAGCCTGCTCGCGACGCCTGTCGCCGATTCGGTGATGGCGGCTGATCCCTGCGGGGCATTCGGTCTCGCCAGCACGGGGGAGCGCACCAACCCGGGGGCGACTCCCGACATGTCGCGCAAGACATGCTGGGGGCAGTGATGAGCGTGCAGGAAGAATGGGCGCCGGGCGCGCCTTTCCCCTTTTATTGGCTGGATCAAATAATGGCTAAGCAACAGCAAGTGGTGATTGTCGGCGGCGGTGTAATTGGATTGCTGACGGCGTTCAACCTTGCCACTCAAGGGCTGGCAGTGGTTCTGTTGGACCGCGCCGGCCTTGGCCAGGAGTCTTCGTGGGCGGGTGGCGGGATCGTTTCGCCGCTGTACCCTTGGCGCTACAGCCCGGCAGTCACTGCACTGGCCCATTGGTCCCAGGATTTTTATCCACAGCTGGCAGCGCAATTATTTGCTGCAACCGGCGTCGATCCAGAGGTGTACACCACCGGTTTGTACTGGCTGGACCTGGATGACGAAGACGCAGCGCTGGCGTGGGCAGCCCGCGAAGGGCGACCGTTGAGCAAGGTCGATGTTTCGGCGGCGCACGATGCCGTTCCCGTATTGGGCGGCGGTTACTCCCAGGCCATCTACATGGCAAACGTGGCCAATGTGCGCAATCCGCGCCTGGTCAAATCCCTCAAGGCCGCGTTGTTGGCATTGCCGAGTGTGACCATTCAAGAGCAGTGCGAGGTCGACGGGTTCGTTCTGGACGGTGACACCGTGGTGGGTGTGAACACGCCAGCGGGTCCGATCCTGGGTGATCAGGTGGTGCTCGCGGCCGGCGCCTGGAGCGGGGAGCTACTGGCCAAACTGGGCTTGTCGCTGCCCGTGGAGCCGGTCAAGGGTCAGATGATTCTGTACCGATGTGCGCCTGACTTTTTATCGAGCATGGTGCTGGCCAAGGGGCGTTATGCGATTCCGCGACGCGACGGTCACATTCTGATCGGCAGCACCCTGGAGCACGCAGGGTTCGACAAGACGCCAACCCGGTTCGCGCTGGACAGTCTCAAGGCGTCGGCCGTGGAGTTGATACCCGGGTTGGCGGATGCCGAAGTGGTTGGCCATTGGGCTGGTTTGCGCCCGGGCTCGCCGGAGGGCATTCCGTATATCGGCGAGGTACCTGGCTTCAAGGGGCTGTGGCTCAACTGCGGGCATTACCGCAATGGCCTGGTGCTTGCCCCGGCATCCTGTCAGTTGTTTGCGGACTTGCTGCTTGAGCAGGTGCCGATCATCGACCCTGCGCCCTATGCGCCGGCAGGTCGGCTCAACGCTGGATAGATTTCGGCCCCTGCTCCAGGTGCGCCTGGGTGCAATACCAGTCCTGGTGCGAACTGATGGCGCGATCCTGCGGCAAATGCACGCCACAGTGGGCGCAGCGCACCATCAGCGCCGCGCCGGACTCGCCGGGGCGTTGCTGCCGAGCTGCCGGGCTTTTGAACGTGCGCCATAACCATACCGCGGCAGCAATGACGGCAATCCAGAACAGTAGACGAACCATGATGGGCAGTTTCTCGACAGGGAATGCGGCAGTTTAGCCAAGGACGCGACGGGCGCACAGTGCATAAATACGCGCCCATGAAAAAGGGAGCTCCCGAGAGCTCCCTTTTGCGTTGCGTTGGACAGGTCAGTCGAACACGCCGAAGGTCATGTAGCTGAACCACGAGCGGTCCTGGTTATTGCCTAGGGCCTGTGGCTCCTGCTCCTCGATCACGTCACCGTTTTCGTCATGGGGCTTGAGCTCGGAAGGAATGGCATCCTTGGCGTCCTGGTACTGCTTGATCACGTCCTGGTTGGCGCGGGTTTCACCCGGCGGCAGCGGTGGACGGGAGTCGATCAGGCCCAGGGTGTACTTGCTCAGCCACGAACGATTGTCGGCTTCAGCCACCTGAGGCACGAACTGACCGTCTTTCAGGCTTGGGTGATCAGGGTAGTTGAGCTTCAGGGTTTCCAGGCTGGTGTTGGCCAGCTCGTCCAGGTGCAGACGCTGGTAGGCCTCGGTCATTACCGCCAGGCCGTCACCCACCGAAGGGGTCTCCTGGAAGTTTTCCACTACATAGCGACCACGGTTGGCGGCCGCTACATAAGCCTGACGGGTCAGGTAGTAGTGGGCGACGTGGATCTCGTAGGACGCCAGCAGGTTGCGCAGGTAAATCATGCGCTGCTTGGCGTCCGGCGCGTAGCGGCTGTTGGGGTAGCGGCTGGTCAGCTGGGCGAACTCGTTGTAGGAGTCGCGGGCAGCGCCCGGGTCACGCTTGGTCATGTCCAGCGGCAGGAAGCGCGCCAGCAGGCCTACGTCCTGATCGAACGAGGTCAGGCCCTTGAGGTAGTAGGCATAGTCTACGTTCGGGTGCTGTGGGTGCAGGCGGATGAACCGCTCTGCAGCGGACTTGGCAGCTTCCGGCTCGGCGTTCTTGTAGTTCGCGTAGATGAGCTCGAGCTGCGCCTGGTCGGCGTAGCGCCCGAACGGATAACGCGACTCCAGGGCCTTCAGCTTGGCTGTGGCACTGGTGTAGCTATTATTGTCCAGGTCTTTCTGAGCTTGCTGGTACAGCTCGACTTCGCTCAGGTTTTCGTCGACGACGTCCTTTGTTGACGAGCAAGCAGCAGTCATGGCGAGGATGGCGATCAGCAGCAGGTGTTTCACTTGCATGGCGGCTTGCGTCCCTATGACGGCCGCTGTCTTGGGCGGGGCCGTCCTGTTATGATGAGCGCCCCGTTGAAAGCCTCGGGGCAAAAGACGCCGTATTTAACCACAAGCGCGCAGCCGAAACCAAAGGCTGTGCCACGCCTAGTCTGAGCATGTCCGATAAAATTGAACTTCGCGCAGAGGTGCCGTCCGAATTGGGCGGCCAACGCCTCGATCAAGTCGCCGCACAATTATTCGCTGAGCACTCGCGCTCGCGCCTTTCCGCCTGGATCAAAGACGGCCGCCTGACTGTGGATGGAGCGGTTATCCGCCCGCGAGACATAGTCCATGGCGGTGCGATTCTTGAGCTGACTGCCGAGCAGGAAGCCCAGGGAGAATGGGTCGCCCAGGACATCGAGCTGGATATCGTCTATGAAGATGACGACATCCTGGTCATCAACAAACCCGCAGGCCTGGTGGTTCATCCGGCCGCCGGGCACGCTGATGGCACCTTGCTCAATGCCTTGCTGCACCACGTGCCGGACATCGTCAACGTCCCGCGCTGCGGCATCGTGCACCGCCTGGACAAGGACACCACCGGCCTGATGGTGGTGGCCAAGACCATCCAGGCGCAGACGCAGCTTGTTACTCAATTGCAGAGCCGCAGCGTCAGCCGGATCTACGAATGCATCGTGATCGGTGTGGTGGTGGCGGGCGGCAAGATCAACGCGCCCATCGGTCGCCACGGCCAGCAGCGCCAGCGCATGGCGGTCATGGAAGGCGGCAAGCAGGCCGTCAGCCACTACCGCGTGCTGGAGCGTTTCCGCTCCCACACCCATGTGCGGGTGAAGCTGGAAACCGGGCGTACCCACCAGATTCGCGTGCATATGGCCCATATCAACTTCCCGTTGGTCGGTGATCCGGCCTACGGCGGTCGCTTCCGCATCCCTCCTGCGGCGAGCCAGACCATGGTTGAATCGCTGAAAACTTTCCCGCGCCAGGCACTGCATGCCCGCTTCCTGGAGCTGGATCATCCGACGAGCGGTAAGCGGATGAGCTGGGAATCGCCGCTTCCAGACGATCTGGTCTGGTTGTTGTCGTTGCTCAAGCAGGATCGCGAGGCGTTTGTCGGATGAGTGACTGGCTGATTCCTGACTGGCCTGCGCCGTCTCAGGTTAAAGCCTGCGTTACCACCCGGGCGGGCGGCGTCAGTCTGGCGCCGTTCGACAGCCTCAATCTGGGCGATCATGTCGACGACGTTCTAGACGCCGTACTGGAAAATCGGCGGCGCCTTACCGATGCCTTCGCTATCGAGCCGGCCTGGTTACGCCAGGTCCATGGGGTTAGCGTGGTCGAGGCAGACCCTGGTCGCATTGCCGAAGCCGATGGCAGTTGGACCAGCACGCCGGGTATCGCCTGCACGGCCATGACCGCCGACTGCTTGCCGGCGTTGTTGTGCAATCGCGCCGGCACCCGTGTCGCGGCGGCCCACGCCGGTTGGCGTGGCTTGGCGGCTGGCGTGTTGGAGGCGGCGGTCGAAAGCCTGGCCACCGAGCCGGCCGACGTATTGGTCTGGCTCGGTCCGGCAATCGGCCCGCAAGCCTTTGAAGTGGGGCCGGAGGTGCGCGAAGCGTTCATGCACCAACTGCCGATCACCGAACGAGCCTTTGTACCCAGTCGCAATCCCGGCAAGTTCATGGCCGACATCTACGAACTGGCCCGAATGCGCCTTGCTGCTCGGGGCGTAACAGCGGTCTACGGCGGCGGTTTTTGCACCGTGACCGACCCGCGTTTCTTCTCCTACCGTCGCAGCCCTCGCACCGGCCGATTTGCCTCCCTTATCTGGCTTGAACGCTAGACTCTCCTGATCCACGTCACGTGTCGCCCGCTTGAATCTTCCAGAATCCACCCCATCTATAAGGGTATCTGGCAGGTTTCTTCATTCAGGATGTGTTTACAGCTCCGGCCTGCTCAAAAGGAAGGTGACTAATGCGTATTGATCGTTTAACCAGCAAATTACAGTTGGCTTTATCGGACTCCCAATCTCTGGCGGTCGGCCTCGACCATCCGGCGATTGAGCCTGCTCATCTGATGCAGGCACTCCTGGAACAACAAGGTGGTTCTATCAAGCCCTTGTTGATGCAGGTGGGCTTTGACGTCAACAGCCTGCGCAAGGAGCTGAGCAAAGAGCTCGACCAACTGCCAAAAATCCAGAACCCCACTGGCGACGTGAATATGTCCCAGGACCTGGCACGCCTGCTCAACCAGGCTGATCGCCTGGCCCAGCAGAAAGGCGACCAGTTCATCTCCAGCGAACTGGTGCTGCTCGCCGCCATGGACGAGAACAGCAAGCTCGGCAAGTTGTTGCTGGGGCAGGGCGTGAGCAAGAAGGCCCTGGAAAATGCCATCAACAACCTGCGTGGCGGCGATGCGGTCAACGACCCCAATCATGAGGAGTCGCGTCAGGCCCTGGACAAATACACTGTCGACCTGACCAAGCGCGCCGAAGAGGGCAAGCTCGACCCGGTGATCGGCCGTGATGACGAGATCCGTCGCACCATTCAGGTCTTGCAACGCCGCACCAAGAACAACCCGGTGCTGATCGGCGAGCCTGGCGTGGGTAAAACCGCGATTGCCGAAGGCCTGGCCCAGCGCATCATCAATGGCGAGGTGCCGGACGGCCTCAAGGGCAAGCGCCTGTTGTCGCTGGACATGGGCTCGCTGATCGCCGGCGCCAAGTTCCGTGGCGAGTTCGAAGAGCGCCTGAAATCCCTGCTCAACGAACTGTCGAAGCAGGAAGGGCAGATCATTCTGTTTATCGACGAACTGCACACCATGGTCGGCGCCGGTAAGGGCGAGGGCTCCATGGACGCCGGCAACATGCTCAAGCCGGCGTTGGCGCGCGGCGAGTTGCACTGCGTCGGGGCAACCACGCTCAACGAATACCGCCAGTACATTGAAAAGGACGCGGCCCTTGAGCGGCGTTTCCAGAAAGTGCTGGTGGAGGAGCCGAGCGAAGAGGACACCATCGCAATCCTGCGTGGCCTTAAAGAGCGTTACGAGGTGCATCACAAGGTGGCGATCACCGACGGCGCGATCATTGCGGCGGCCAAGTTGAGCCATCGCTATATCACCGACCGGCAGTTGCCGGACAAGGCCATCGACCTGATCGATGAAGCGGCCAGCCGCATTCGCATGGAGATCGACTCCAAGCCGGAGGTACTCGACCGTCTGGACCGGCGCTTGATTCAACTGAAAGTCGAATCCCAGGCCCTGAAGAAAGAAGAAGACGACGCTGCGAAGAAACGCCTGGAAAAACTCCAGGAAGAAATCCAGCGCCTGGAGCGCGAGTATTCAGACCTCGAAGAAATCTGGACCTCGGAAAAAGCCGAAGTGCAGGGCTCTGCGCAGATCCAGCAAAAGATCGAGCAGTCACGCCAGGAACTGGAAGCTGCGCGCCGCAAAGGCGACCTGAACCGCATGGCCGAGTTGCAGTACGGGGTGATCCCGGACCTGGAGCGCAGCCTGCAGATGGTCGACCAGCACGGCAAGTCCGAGAACCAGTTGCTGCGCAGCAAGGTGACCGAGGAAGAAATCGCTGAAGTCGTCTCGAAGTGGACCGGTATCCCGGTATCGAAAATGCTCGAAGGCGAGCGCGACAAGTTGCTGAAGATGGAGCACCTGTTGCACCAGCGCGTCATCGGTCAGGACGAGGCGGTGGTGGCGGTCTCCAACGCGGTACGGCGTTCGCGCGCCGGGTTGTCCGATCCGAACCGTCCGAGCGGCTCATTCATGTTCCTGGGCCCGACCGGTGTGGGCAAGACCGAGCTGTGCAAGGCGCTGGCGGAGTTCCTGTTCGATACCGAAGAGGCCATGGTGCGTATCGACATGTCCGAGTTCATGGAGAAACATTCGGTGGCGCGCCTGATCGGCGCACCGCCAGGCTATGTCGGCTATGAAGAGGGCGG
Organism: Pseudomonas sp. PvP025; assembly: GCF_017832155.1. Lineage (NCBI taxonomy): Bacteria > Pseudomonadati > Pseudomonadota > Gammaproteobacteria > Pseudomonadales > Pseudomonadaceae > Pseudomonas > Pseudomonas sp. PvP025. The sequence continues at coordinate 4,855,838 of NZ_JAFIBJ010000001.1, forward strand.
TTACCTGACCGAAGCCGTGCGGCGCAAGCCTTACTCGGTGATCCTGCTGGATGAGGTCGAGAAGGCGCATCCGGATGTGTTCAACATCCTGCTGCAAGTGCTCGAAGACGGTCGCCTGACCGACAGTCATGGGCGTACCGTGGACTTTCGCAACACGGTGATCGTGATGACCTCCAACCTGGGCTCGGCGCAGATCCAGGAATTGGTGGGTGATCGCGAAGCCCAGCGTGCGGCGGTCATGGATGCCTTGACCACACACTTCCGTCCGGAATTTATCAACCGGGTCGATGAGGTGGTGATCTTCGAGCCATTGGCGCGGGATCAGATCGCGGGCATTACCGAGATCCAACTGGGGCGCCTGCGTGGACGTCTGGCCGAGCGAGAACTGTCGCTGGAGCTGAGCCGAGAGGCGTTGGACAAGCTGATCGCGGTCGGTTACGACCCCGTGTATGGCGCGCGGCCGCTCAAACGCGCCATCCAGCGCTGGATCGAGAACCCGCTGGCGCAGTTGATCCTGTCGGGCAGCTTCATGCCGGGCACCAGCGTCGAGGCGACGGTGGAGAACGACGAAATCGTTTTCCATTAAGCCCGGTCTGTACGCAAATAAAGAGAGGCCCCGCATTGCGGGGCCTTTTTTTTCGATAGGGCGTTGAACTGTAAGGCAAAGGCTTGTAAAGTGCGCCCCGCAGCAATGTCAGCCCACGGGTTTCTTCCCCCCAGGAAGAAATCAGAAAGAAGCGCAAATCCTTGTCTTGAAAGCAATTTAAAGGGTTGACAGAGGTTTTTAAGATTGTAGAATAGCGCGCCTCAGAGGCACTAACGTAGCGATACGGACGGGGCTGAAGAGGAAGTTACACCGCAGTAAAATTTGAAATATTCAGTTCCGTGATAGCTCAGTCGGTAGAGCAAATGACTGTTAATCATTGGGTCCCAGGTTCGAGTCCTGGTCACGGAGCCAATTTCAAACCGGGGTATAGCGCAGTCCGGTAGCGCGCCTGCTTTGGGAGCAGGATGTCGGGAGTTCGAATCCCCCTACCCCGACCATATTTGGGTCGTTAGCTCAGTTGGTAGAGCAGTTGGCTTTTAACCAATTGGTCGTAGGTTCGAATCCCACACGACCCACCATTTTTGAGACCAGTTAGCGCTGGAATCGAATCTTAAGATCAGAGGCCAAAAGCGCTGATCGAAGAAGGCGACTGAAAGGTCGCCTTTTTTTTACCGGGGTATAGCGCAGTCCGGTAGCGCGCCTGCTTTGGGAGCAGGATGTCAGGAGTTCGAATCCCCTTACCCCGACCATATTTAGAAAAAAGGCGCCTCCATGAGGCGCCTTTTTTTTGCTCTGAATCTGGCAGTTGGGAATTGATGCTGCCAGGGTTTTCTATTCAGGCATCAAGCCGTTCAGCTCCCCATACGTGAAACCCTTCAGTGCCTGCGTATCCAGCCTGCCGCGTTCCTGAAATGAGCGCGCGAGTCCTTCCATTGCTCCGTATAGAAATTCCGCGATGCTTGAGCCTGCACTCAAGCGCCTGACGCCCAGACGCGCCAGCTCATCCGGCGGGGGCAGGGCGTCACGCGCCAAAAGATTCACGGGCAGGCTCAATTCTTTGCACAGGATCCCTATCTCGGCCGGGTCGAGCATCCCGACGGCGAACAAGCCATTGGCGCCCGCTTCTGCATAAAGCGCAGCACGCCTGATGATCTCTTCGAGCTTTCGATCATTGGGCAAAAGGTTTTTCAGGTAAACATCGCTGCGCGCATTCACAAACAAGTTAACGCCGCGTTTTTCGGCTACCTCCCTGACGACATTTATTTTGCGCACCAGTTGCTCGGGCGGCCCAACGCCATCTTCAATATTGATCCCCACCGCACCTGCCGCGACAACGGCATCGATGACGTGTGCAACGTGTTGCAGGTCGTCGGAGTATCCGCCTTCGATGTCCACGGTCAGCGGCACACGCAGCACCCGCGTCATGGACTCAACGTTGGCGGCCAACAGTGCCAGAGGGAGCTGATTGCCGTCTGCGTAGCCATTCGACCATGCCATACCGGCACTGGTGGTGGCGATTGCTGCAGCGCCCAGTGACTCCACAATCCGTGCGCCACCTGCGTCGCTTACGTTGGCCAGAATCAGTAGGCCCTGGTTGTGCAAATCATGAAAAACAGTGTCCAGTGACGTCATGTTATGTACCTCCGTGCAGCTTTACGGGTCATTGGTGTTGGCGGCGCGGGTGGACGCGGGCGCTGTCCTTACGTCCGCCGCACCTGTGAGGATCAAGCCTTTATCACCTCGGCAGACCAGCCCAGCACGCGCTTGGCTTTCTCGTTGCTGACGGTTGGATTGTCCTCGGTAATGTTGAAAATACCCCCTTCCTCTGTCTGCAAGGCCAGCAAGGCGGCGCGCGCTGCGGCGTTTACATGCACGGGACTTGCACCGCTGGGCTCATCCGTGCCGGTGCCGGGCCCGTACAGTTGGCCATAACGCAGAACCGTGCCATGCAGTGTGGGTTCGCTCAGTACCTGATGTTCCAATGCTGCCACGCCTCCCACACTTATGCGGCGGGCACCCTCGGCCTCTACGTCCAGGGGATGGGTTTCCAGATAGGGCGTTTCGCCTGGGCAGTAGGCCCAGGCAATGCTTTGGGCGACCAGGCGACTGGCACCCGCGGCCTTTGCCGCAGCCACCAGATTGTGCGTCCCTTCGGTGCGGATGCGTGCGTTGTTTTCCACGGCCTTGGCCATCAGCTCGGGACTCAGCCCGCGTGGCAGATCCGTAAGTTGATGCACGACCCCCCAGGGCTGTATGCCAATCAACGCTTCCTCCAGGCGTTTCGCGTCGTAAACGTCAACGACCACCGCCGTTGCACCTGCCGCTTCGATGTCCTTCACTTTCTCGCTGTGACGCGTGGTGCCGTACACCTCGAATTGCGCCTCGACCAACAACTTGATCAAGGCGGTACCGATGACACCGGATGCGCCTGCGACCAGAACTTTACGCGACATTGCAATTACCTCTTTGAGCATTCATCGGGAACGAAGCAGGCCTGCGGCCAACACTTCAGAGACAACCATCCTAGCTGCTGTGAGTGATTCTCCTAGGGGCAAAAAACGTAAAACAGCCCATGACAAGAGTTGTCAGTCCCGAGGCTGCGGGCGCCCAGCCTTGTTTCAAATTCGATTTCTTGTCGTGTTCCAGTTGTCGAATCTTGTCCCTTAAACGGCCAGGTAGATCGGCCTACAGTCGCCGCATCGAAGACACCCTGGCGTCTGAATCGGACGACCAGTCAAGAATGAGAAGCTGACATGCCCGTATACCCCTCCTGGAAATTCGCGCTGATCCTTGCCCGTGTCGCATTAGCCAGTGCATTCCTTTCTGCGGTTGCCGATCGATTCGGCTTTTGGCGGCGAAGTGCGCCGTGCCCGCGAGGTGTTACATGGCAAGGTGTCGCGTATCTGTCATGACGGACGCGATCTGTTCGAGGGATTGCCGACAGAGTTGCAAGTGGCGAGGTATCACTCGTTAGTTGCCGGCGAGTTGCCGAGTGAGTTGGTGGCGACGGCACACGTCCTGGATCAGGACGGCAAGCGGGGCGAAATTATGGCGCTGCGTCACAGGGAACTGCCCATTTATGGCCTGCAGTTTCACCCCGAGTCATTGATGACGCCAACCGGCATGACGATGTCGGCAAATTACCTCCAACAGGTTGCGCAGGGTCAGGCCCTTCGCACTGTTGCCTGAACAGACCCCGTGGAACACATCATGGAAAATCCGCATTTCTCCAAAACCTATCTGATCCGTTTTCAACACTGCGACCCGGCAGGCATCGTTTACTTTCCCCAATATCTGGTGTTAACAAACTGGCTTGTGGAGGACTGGTTTACCGAAGGCTTGAACATCGATTTCTCTGACCTTATCGGTAAGCGCCAGTTGGGACTTCCGCTGGTAAAACTGAACTGTGAAGTTACAGCGCCCTCGCGTCATGGAGACCAGCTGACATTTGATTTACGCGTTGAGCGCCTGGGTCGAAGCTCGTTGACTGTTGTTATCGAAGGGCATGTCAACGGCGCTTTGCGCATGCGCAGCCAACAAACGATGGTCCAAACCTGCTTGACGGACGGAACGTCCACGCCAATACCGGCAGATATTCGCCGTTCGCTGGGTCACTTTATTCCCGTGGCCGAGGGTGCCTTATGAATATCCTTCAACCACCCGGCTGGGATCGTCCGCGTGGCTACGCAAACGGTATTGTCGCCCGCGGGACGCTGATTTGCCTGTCTGGCCAGTTCGGCTGGGACGCTCAGAGCCGTCTGGTCAGTGATCGGTACGCAGAGCAGGCGATACAGGCGCTGCGTAACATAGTCACGGTGCTGGCAGAGGCGGGCGCTCGTCCGGAGCATCTGGTTCGTCTCACCTGGTATGTCAGTGATCGGGATGCCTATTTTTCCGAAGGTCGTGAAGTAGGGCTCGTTTACAAGACGTTAATAGGGCATTACCCACCCATGAGCGCTTTCCAGGTGCAAGGTTTGATGGTGGAGGGCGCCAAAGTGCAGATTGAGGCCATGGCGGTTATTCCTGACTAACGCGGGTCATCAACGTTGCCGGTGTGGCTCCACACTCAAGCGCAGTTGTCGAGCCAGACTGGCGGCCTGCTCCGGCGTAGCGATATTGGCAAATCCCAATAGCAGCCCTTTTCCACAATCATGTTCGATGCTGCGTGCCGACAATGACGCTATGCCGAACTGGTGGTCACGGGCACGCTGCGCCATCAGTTGGTCGTCGTCTTCCGGAGCGAGCCTGGCCAGGAGATGCAATCCTGTCGCCGGGGCGCTGAACGTTGCTCGCCCGCCAAACTCTGCCGTGAGGCTGTCGATTACCAGGGTTCTTCGTTGTGAGTAAGCCGCTCGCATCTTGCGCAAGTGTCGGGCGAAATAACCATTTTGCATGAATTCGGCGACTACAGCCTGGCTCAACAATGGACAGCCATCGTTGAGTTGATGGCACGCATTTTCAAATATTGAAACCAGCTTTTTGGGAACGACGAGATAACCAAGCCTTAATGACGGACTCAGCACTTTGCTGAATGTACCCAGGTACAGCACCTTGCCATTCGCGTCCAGGCTGGACAGTGCCGGCAGCGGCCGCGCGTCATAGCAATATTCACTGTCATAGTCGTCTTCAATGATGTAGGCGTCGTTGTGAGTGGCCCATGCCAATAGTTCAAATCGCCGTTTAAGGGATAACGTGACGCCGAGCGGACTTTGATGTGCGGGTGTGACCAGTGCGAACTTCGCATGCAGGGCGCGGGCTTTTCCGTCCTCCACTCTGAGGCCCTCTTCGTCCACGCGTACGGGTACAAGTTTGGCGCCCATCTGCGTCAGCAAGTGACGGTTAGGCGGGAAACACGGATCTTCTATCCACACCTCGTCCTCGGGTTTTATCAGCGTGCGGCCTACCAGTCTGAGTGCGCCTTGATAGCCCGCCGTGATGAATACCTGCTCCGGCGAACAATCCACTCCCCTCGATAGTTGAAGGTAGGCGCATACGCTGTCTCTGAGCGGTTGATAGCCTGTCGGGGTTGGATAGTTGAGCATCCTGTTCTGCAGCCGCATTTGCCTGGCGCTCAAACTGGACCACAACTTGTGCGGGAACAGGTCCAGTGCCGGTAAACCCAACTGATAAAAGAGTGGGCTGTTTGGCACTGCCTTTTCATGCCGCGCGCCAGGGCCGGTACTCTTTATGAGTGGCTTTGAAGTTTGGGGGTGTCCCTGCTGGGGTTTTCTTATGGAGGGCGTTGTTGAAACGTAGGTGCCCGCCTGACCGCGGGCTTCCAGATATCCATCGCTCATGAGCATGTTGTAGGCAATTTCAACGGTGTTCCTTGACACGTTCAACTCGCTTGCCAGCGAACGTATGGAGGGAACTCGCTGCCCAGGTCTTAAAGTCTCCTGGTAAATGGATCGGGCGATTCTGGAATAAACTTGTCTATACAGGCTTGGTCTTTCCATGATCTGCCTTATTAACTCTGCCGATTGCCGCCCATGTCCGACCCGTTTCGGGCTCACAAAATCCGCGTGGGCACGGATGTCGAGCGATAACGAAACCCGTGAATTGTATCTTATTATTACGATCTAAAGTGCGCAACTTCTGTTTTTTTATAGCTTTATCGAATAAGAATGGCGCTTAAGGCGCATTATTCCCGCCGGTCGTCGCCTGTATTGAACCATTCTAGCCTTCAGCAGGGCATTAGCGGGCAGAGAGCGAGCAAGCTCGCTCCTGTGCGGATAACGTCAGTGCAGCTTCAAGCGCGGCTCCGTGCCCCGCCCGATCTTGCTGCCCAGCATCAACATCGCTGTACGAAAGAACCCATACAGTGCCACCTGGTGCATGCGGTACAGAGACACATAGAACATGCGCGCCAGCCAGCCCTCCAGCATCACGCTGCCGGTCAGGTTGCCCATCAGGTTACCCACCGCCGAAAACCGCGACAGCGAGATCAGCGAACCGTAGTCGGTGTATGTGTAGTGGGGCAGATCCTTGCCTTCGATGCGTAGCTTCAACGATTTGGCCAGCAACGACGCCTGCTGGTGCGCTGCTTGCGCACGGGGCGGCACGTTGCGGTCGGTGCCCGGTTGCGGACAGGCGGCGCAGTCACCGAAGGCGAAGATGTTTTCATCGCGGGTGGTCTGCAAGGTTGGCAATACTTGCAACTGGTTGATGCGGTTGGTCTCCAGCCCATCAATCTCCTTGAGGAAGGCCGGTGCGCGAATGCCGGCTGCCCACACCTTGAGGCTTGCGGGAATCGCCTGGCCGCTGCTGGTGATCAATGCGTCAGCGGTCACTTCGCTCACCGCTGCATTGGTCAGCACCGTCACGCCGAGCTTCTCCAGGGTTTTATGCACAGGCGCGCCGATGCGTTCCGGCAGCGCCGGCAACACTCGCGGCCCTGCTTCGATCAGGGTGATGTGCATGTTTTCCGGTTTGATGCGGTCCAGGCCATAGGCGGCCAGTTCATGGGCGGCGTTATGCAGCTCGGCGGCCAGCTCCACTCCCGTGGCGCCGGCGCCAACGATGGCCACGCTGATCTGCTCAACGGCATCGGTCTGCCCGGCATGGGCGCGCAGGTAGTGATTGAGCAACTGCTGGTGGAAACGCTCGGCCTGTTTGCGAGTGTCGAGAAACAAACAGTGCTGCGCCGCGCCCTCGGTGCCGAAATCGTTGGTGGTGCTGCCCACTGCAATCACCAGGCTGTCATAGCCCAGCACCCGTGCCGGCACCAGTTCGCGACCTTCTTCGTCGAGGGTGGCAGCCAGCTGGATTTTCTTCTGCTCACGGTCCAGCCCGCTCATGCGGCCCAGTTGGAACTCGAAGTGATTCCATTTGGCCTGGGCGACGTAATTGAGTTCGTCCTCCGAAGAGTTCAGGGAGCCGGCAGCCACTTCATGCAGCAGCGGTTTCCAGATATGGGTCAGGTTGGTATCCACCAGTGTGACGCTGGCAGTACCGCGCTTGCCCAGAGTCTTACCCAGGCGGGTAGCCAACTCCAGGCCGCCGGCGCCGCCGCCGACGATGATGATACGATGGGTCATGGGGATATCTCGCAAGGCTAAAGGAAATCGGAGCCGTTACCCTCGCGAGCGCCAGGCAGCTCATAGCGTCAGGTAACTCAAAAAGGCGGCTGGGCATACGAGCCTCGTCTGGTAGACGTTGCAAACGGGCGCCACGTTACAGGCGCGGTCTCAGAGGCTGATGCCCACATCGAACACTATGCTGCGCCCCAGATTGTTGCGCAAGAAATCCGGGGCGTTCGGGTGGGCGAACAGTACGCGTGCAAACGTCGGCCCTACCAGCGACAGTGAGCGCCAGCCCTGGCGCAGGTATTCGGTAGGCGGAGGGAAATGGCTATTGAGGTCCAGCACTTCGCGCTTGAGGCTGGTGAACGCGACGATATCCAGTTCGCCCAGGTCCATGCCGCGCTCTTTATAGTTATGCGCTTTTTTGCGCAACGTTGGCGCCAGACGCAGCAGGAACTCATGGGCGGGAATGCGTCGTGGCTTGGCTTCGCGCCGCACCAATTGGCTGAGGGAAAACGCACTGCGCCTGCGCAGCAATTCATCGCGCCACTCATCGTTAAGACGGCGTCCCTCATCGAGCACGAAGAACACCTCGAAACTGGCGTCGCGAAATAGCACGTCCGGCGGTTCCTGCCCGGCGGCGTGAAACTCTTCGGCACGGAAGGGCACGTTCAGGCCTTGCAGCAGGCGCTGGCAGACCCAACGCTCACGCTCCCATTTGCGCGCATTGGACAGGAAAGCATTGGCTTGTTCGGCCGCCACGGTGAGCAGGCGCAAATAATCTGAGTCGTCCATGCCTGCAGCTTAGCGTTCAAACGATGACCTCAGGAAGTCCCACCTTTATACGACCTCAGTGTCGCGGCGTCAGATCCTCGGAGAACAGCTCGTCTTCGGCGTCCGGCGCCACCGGAATCTTGTGCTCTTCGGCAGCCCAGGCGCCCAGGTCGATGAGTTTGCAGCGGTCCGAGCAGAACGGCCGGTTGAGGTTGGTCGCATTCCATTCCACGGGGGCGCCGCAGGTTGGGCAGTCGACGGTCAAGGGTTGGCTCATGATCGGCCTCCACGCAAAGTAAGGTAAAAGTGGTGCAGTCGCTCGACCTCGGCGTGCAGCCAGGCGAGGTCCTGGTCATTGACCAGTACGTCATCGGCATGGTTCAGGCGGTCTTCGCGGCTGGATTGGGCCTTGAGAATCGCCTGCACCTGTTGCTCGCTGATGCCGTCGCGCTGCAGGGTACGCTGAATCTGCAGCGATTGCGGCACGTCGATCACCAGGATGCGCTGGGTCATGCTGTACTGCCCGGATTCGATCAGCAGCGGCGATACCAGGATGGCGTAGGGGGACTGCGCACGCGCCAGGTGGCTGCGGATTTCCTCGGCGATCAGCGGATGCAGCAGGGCTTCCAGCCACAGACGTTGTTCGGGAACCTCAAAGATCAGCGTGCGCAGCGCGGCACGGTCCAGCTTGCCGTCGGGCATCAACACGCCGTCACCAAAGTGTTCGGCGATGCGTGCCAGCGCCGGGCGGCCGGGCTCGACCACCCAGCGGGCGGCGTGGTCGGCGTCGACCAAATCGATGCCCAGGTCGATAAAGTGCTGGGCCGCCGCGCTTTTACCGCTGCCGATGCCGCCGGTGAGGCCGAGAATCCAGGGTGTTGCGACAGAAGAGGTCATCTGAAACCGACGAACTGCAAATAGAAGTCGGTTATTTGACCACCCCAGAGCAGCGCAATCCAGCCGGCAATTGCCAGATAGGGACCAAACGGTATCGGCGTGGAGGTTTGGGTCTTGTTCAGACGCATCAGGATCAGCCCCGTAATCACGCCCAGCAGCGATGAAAGCAACAGCGTCATTGGCAGGATTTGCCAGCCGCCCCAGGCACCGAGCAGCGCCAACAGCTTGAAGTCGCCGTAGCCCATGCCGTCCTTGCCGGTCACCAGCTTGAACAGCCAGAACACCGTCCACAGACTCATATAACCAAACACTGCGCCCCAGAACGCCTCGGGCAGTGGCACCAGCAGGTCGAAGCTGTTGCCGATCAGTCCCAGCCAGAGCAGGGGGAGCACCAACACATCCGGCAGCAATTGATGATCCACATCAATCAGGCTCATCGCCAGCAATCCCCAGCTCAACAGCATCACGGCGCCGGCCTGCCAACCGAAACCGAAATGCCACGCGACCACGGCCGAGACCACGGCGCATGCCAGCTCGGTAAGCGGATAGCGCGCACTGATCGGTTGATGGCAATGGGCGCAGCGTCCCCTGAGCATGAGGTAGCTGAGCAGTGGAATATTTTCCCAGGGCCGAATTGGCTGAGCGCAATGAGGGCAGCAGGAGTTCGGGTGCATCAGGTTGTACGGCGGCGCGGCGGGCTCCACGGGCAAGCCGAGCATCTCGCGGGCCTGCTCGCGCCAGTCCCGTTCGAGCATCTTTGGCAGGCGCCATACCAGCACATTGAGGAAACTGCCGACGACAAGGCCGAGCACCACCGCCAAGGTGACAAAAGCCCAGGGCTGCCCGATCAATAGCAGGTTCAAAAGGCCGTACCCAACTGGAACACCGGCAGGTACATGGCGATCACCAGCGCCCCGACGATGCCGCCCAGCACCACCATGATCAACGGCTCCATCAGACTGGTGAGGTTGTCCACCCGGTTATCCACGTCGGATTCGTAGTGGCTCGCGACCTTTTCGAGCATGTGCTCCAGGGTGCCGGATTCTTCGCCGATGGCGGTCATCTGGATCGCCATGCGCGGGAATAGCCCGCTGTTTGCCATGGACTGATGCAGTTGCATGCCCGTGGATACATCGTGACGCATATGCTCTATCGCCTGTTTGAACAGCTCATTGCCCACCGCGCCAGCCACGGACTCCAGGGCTTGCACCAACGGCACACCGGCCGCGAAGGTGGTTGAAAGCGTACGGGCGTAGCGGGCGACTGCGGATTTTTTCAGCAGTGTACCTGCCAGGGGCAGTTTCAACACACTGGCGTCCAGCCCATGACGAAAACCTGGTGAGGTGCGGCAGGCGTGGCGCAGCCCAACAACCCCCGCCGCCAGGCCCAGCGCGATGATCCACCAGGCTTGCTGCATGAACGCCGACAGCGCGATGACCTGCTGGGTAAAGCCAGGCAGCGTGCCGCCGACCCCGGCGAACAATTGCTCGAACTGTGGCACCACGTGGATCAGCAGCACGCTGCACACGACGCCGGCGACCACGATGACGGCGATGGGATACGTCATCGCCTTTTTGACCCTGGCCTTGAGCTGCTCAGTCTTCTCCTGATGGATGGCCACGCGTTCCAGCAGGGTTTCCAGTGCGCCGGCCTGCTCGCCCGCCGCTATCAGATGACAGTACAAATCATCGAAGTGGCGCGGCTGTTTACGCAGCGCCTGCGTCAGGCTGTTACCGGCGGCAACCTGCTGTTTCAAACCTTTGACCAGCGCCTGCATCTGTCGATTCTCAAAGCCTTCGCTGATGATGTCGAAGGCTTGCAACAGCGCAATCCCGGCCTTGAGCAGCGTGGCCAACTGGCGGGTGAACAGCGCTATATCGGATGGTTTGATCGGCTGAGTGAGGCCTGGCAGCCCTGGGTGCTTTTTACGCACGCGGCCAGGGCTGATCCCCTGCTGGCGCAATTGCGCCTTGAGCAGCGCAGGGTTGTGCGCCGTGGTCTGCCCTGACACCCTGCGGCCTTTGCGATTGATGCCTTCCCAGTCGTACATCGTTGAAGCGTTGTTCATGTCACGGTTCCGCACACAGGTCGTTGAAGACCTACAGCTTAGTCAGGGGAATGACTCGGGCAGGCTCGCGCTGAGCGGCAAAATGTCAGAATGTGCGACGAAGGCGCGATTGAGCGCCTGCGCATGAGTACACTGGCGCCGTTGCAGACTGCGGGGCGCAGGACGCGCCTTGTCATGGTTCTATTCTGGAGAGTGAATGTGATACGTCAAAAAGGCTTTACCTTGATCGAATTGCTCATCGTCGTGGCAATTATCGGCATCCTGGCCACCATTGGCCTGCCCATGTACACCACGCACCAGGCCAAGGCCAAGTTCACGGCCGGGCTGGCTGAAATCAGCGCGTTGAAGGCCGGCTACGAAGATACCCTCAATCAGGGGACCGTACCCACCGTCGCCTTGATCGGCGGCACCAGCCCCACCGCCAACTGCAGAATCGACGTGACAGGCGATGTCGCCACCGGCATCGGCTCCATCAGTTGCGAAATACTCGACGCCCCGGCGCCAGTGCTGGGCAAGAGCATTACTCTCACGCGCAGTGCCACCGAAGGTTGGAAGTGCGTGACCACCGCCGAGGCGAAATACGTCGCCAAAGGGTGTGGCGTCACAGGGGCATAAAGCGTGTTGCTAACCCGCACTCATCGCGACAGCCTGTTTCTGATCGCCATGGCGTGCCTGCTGGCGCTGGGCATCTGTGCGCCGTTCAGCGGGCATGACCTGCAAAGGGGCACGCAGATCTGCCTGGGGCTGTGCGCGGTGCTGTACGGGTTGTCGGTCTCTTCACCCGAGCCGCCGGTGAATCGGCATGCCGCTGCAGGCCTGGCACTGATTATGGTAGTGGGCCTGGTGTCGTCGGCGCTTGCGCATCAGCCCCTGTGGGCACTCACCGAAGTGGCGCTGTTCATCTGCAGTGGGGCGATTGCGCTGGCGGTCAACTCGCTCAGGCGCCACGGCGGTGAGTCGATCGATAGCGCGCTGATGTTGATCGTGCTGATGTTGTGCGTGATCAAGTCAGTGCAGTACCTGTATGCGCTGATACTCGCGTTCGGCAGTGGTCAGCGCCTGCTCAACCTTGACCTGCTGCTGTCCGGGTTTTCCAACAAGCGCTTCTATGGTCAATTCCAGACGTTCACCCTGCCATTGCTCGCGCTGTCCCTGCTGATCCCCAAGGTCTCCCGCCCGGCCCGTGCGGCCGCGTTGGCGTTATTGTGTGTCTGGTGGTTGATTGCAATCAGCGGCGGCACCCGCGGTACATGGCTCGGCATGGCAGCCGCTGCGGCCGTGCTGATGTGGCTTGGCCCCTGGGGGCGGCGCTGGGTAGCCTGGCAATTGGCGGGCGTGTGCGGTGGGCTGTTGCTGTACGGTTGTTTGTTCATGTTGGTGGCGCACCATTTCGGCAACGAGATTGCCAGTGCCGCCGGTGACCGTCTCACTACGTCGCTGTCGGGACGTGGCCCGATCTGGTGGCAGGGCTGGCAGATGATTGCCGAACGCCCTTGGCTGGGCTTCGGGCCCATGCATTTTGCCGATGTGGCCAACCCCATTGCCGCCCACCCTCACCAGGCCATCTTGCAATGGGCCAGTGAATGGGGAGTGCCGTCGGCAGTGTGCGTGGCCATTCTCACAGGTTGGGGCGGCTGGGCCACTATTGGCCTGATCCGTGAGCGTGCCGTGCTTGCCACGCGTGCCGATCTTCTGCGTTTATGCCTGTTTGCGGCGCTGGTCGGTGCACTGACGCAGTCCATGGTCGATGGCGTGATCGTGATGCCCAACTCGCAGGTGTGGCTGGCGCTGGTGGTGGGCTGGCTGATGGCGCTGCATGTGCGGCGAGCCCCCGAGCCGGCTGCTGTGCCGCTGGCTGTTGGCGCATGGAAAGTAGCAACGGTGCTGGCAGTGGGGCTGTTGGTGTATGTGGTGATCCGCGACGTTCCGCATCTGGAGCAAGCCCGGCAAAGCTATCTGGGCGGGCGTGGTGATCATTTGCAGCCGCGCTTCTGGGCCCAGGGCGTGATTGCTCTGCCAAAGCCCTGAGGCAGCGGTTTTTAAACGTCCCGATAGTACTTGGCCGGTATGCCAAACCACACCTGATTATCGGGCACGTCCTTGCGCACCTGAGAGCACGCACCAATTTCGGCATTTTCCCCAATGGTCACAGACGGCATGATCACGACGCTGGCGCCGAAGCGTGAGCCTTTCTTGAGTGTGCCTACGCATTTTTCGTCATTTTTGGTCAGGTCGGGCGTATCAGTGACCACGAATGCATATTTCATCACCACATCATCTTCAACAATGGTGTTGGCGGAAAGTGTGCCTCGACTGCCCATCAGTACGCGGTTGCCCAACCGACAGTTGTCTCGAATTTCACAGTATGAGGTGAATGAGCAATCATCGCCAATCACTGCATTCCGACCGATTTTCGTATAGGTGCCGATTTTTGTGTGTTTGCCGATTTTGGCGCCTTTGAGCACCATGGCATAGTCTTCGATCACAGTGCCTTCTTTGATTTCAACATCATCTTCAATGATGCAGAATCGGCCGATCACAACACCGTCGCCTATTACTGCCTTGTCTGAAACGATTGAGTAATTGTTCATTTCGATACTTTTAGTTTTTCAATGATTTTGGGACACCTGACAGATCGTCAGTTGCCGACTTCACCGTTTTGGCTGGCGTACCCATTACTAAAAGTCCGGGCTTGTCGATGTGTTTCACCACTACCGCTCCGGCGCCAACCACCGTGCGCTCGGCTATGCGCGTCTGTGGTCTTACGATAGCACCCGAGCCAAGAAAGCACTGATTTCCGAGCGTGACGTTGCCGGCAATCGATACGTTATTGGCAAAGTGGCACTCGTCGCCAATCAGTGAGCCATGACCAATTTTGCTGCCGTGTGCGATGACGCACCCCTGACCAATGATGGTTGTCTCGTTGACCGAACCACGCACCACGGTCACATCCGTGCCGAGGAAGGCGCCTTCCATGATTCGGGTGTAGCCGATCTGCGGCTGAATCACTCTTTGGCGCGTGGCCGGATCCCAGATCCAGGCCGCTCCCGTTGCGCCGACAGTGGAGTGCGATTCAATCGTGACATTTTCTTCGATGGTGCTTCCGCGCATCACGGTCACGTGGGAGTGAAGGTTCGCACCTGCCTTCACAACACAGTCCTCCAGTACACAGAAAGGTCCTATGTAAGCCGCAGGGTCGACTTCGCAATCCTCCCCAATAACGGCGGTAGGGTGGATGCCCTGACGTTTTTTACGGTCTGCCACCATGGCTTCCATCAGGCGATAAAACACAAGCTGTGGATGATCGACCTGGAGTATCACATTGCCTTCCCCGCACGCATCGGCTTCTTCGCGCAGGACAATGGAATGGGTTATGTGCGGCGGATGACCAATGCCTGGCGATAAAAAGTAAATCCCGCCTGGCTCAACCTGACGCAGGCTCTTGAATGCAAAGGCGCTTTGCGCAACTGTGCCGTGGCAGACAAAGGCAACACCCATTTGCCGGAGCTGGTGCTGGACCTGCGCAAGTGAGAAGGTCTTCGGGGCGGCGGGCAAATGCATTCTCCACGTAGGAATCTTGGTTCGATCGTCACTCATGAAACATCAGGTAGTCAACGAACGAATGAGGTTTCGCCAGTCACATTCTGAGGGTGGCGATCTTTCGGCAGAGTGCCTATTATCGATCAGCGTGTCGGGCTGAGCGCCCGACGCGCGAACGGTTTCAACAGCAACACTGTTTTCAGCTGATCCCAGAATGGTTTCTGAAGGCCAGACGAGCAGGTATTGATGCCCGCTCTTTTGTATCTGCGCAACCTTGATGACCCAGATGCATTTCCATTCCCAGATCTGAGAGAACACCATGACCACGACTGAAGTGACCCAGGAAGCCCGGCACGAAGAGGCCCTCAAAAAATACCTTGAGGACACGCCGCAGCTCAAAGAAGAGATCAAGGACCTGAGCGCTGATGATCAGCGCGACCAGATCCAGTGGGCATTCGAGGATGAGGCCGAGAGCCAGAGTCTCCAGCCCTGGGAACTGACCCTCAAGTACACCTCGACATCTGAAGAGTTCGAGACCGCACGCCTGGCTTTGCACAAAGAGGCGGCCGAAGTGCTGGGTGTCGAATGGGACGAGTACTGCGAGATGAACAACCTGGTCGTCTGAACGCGAACCTGCGCAGGAGCGGGCTTGCTCGCTCCTGCATCAAACCGGCGTCAGATACTCAGTCGCATCGACAAATCCACTGCCTTCACATCCTTGGTCATCGCACCAATCGAAATGTAGTCCACCCCGGTTTCGGCGATGGGCAGCAAGGTGCTTTCGTTGATCCCGCCGCTGGCTTCCAGCCTGGCCTTGCCGCCGTTCAGGCGCACCGCTTCACGCATGTCGTCCAGGCTCAATTCATCGAGCATGATGATGTCGGCTCCCGCGTCGAGAGCTTCGCGCAGTTCATCCAGACTTTCCACTTCGATTTCCACCGGCTTGCCCGGCGCGATTCTGTGCGCGGCAGTAACCGCCTGGGCAATGCCGCCGCACGCCGCGATGTGGTTTTCCTTGATCAGGAAGGCGTCGTACAAACCGATGCGGTGGTTATGACAGCCGCCGCAGGTCACCGCGTATTTCTGCGCCAGGCGCAGGCCCGGCAGGGTTTTGCGCGTGTCGAGCAACTTGACCTGGGTGCTGGCGACGAAGTCCGCCAAGTACTGGGCACGCGTGGCAACGCCTGACAGCAGTTGCAGAAAATTCAACGCGCACCGTTCACCGCTGAGCAGCGAGCGGGCCGGACCCTCCAGGTGGAACAGCGCCTGATTGGGACTGACGCGCTCGCCGTCGGCCACCTGCCAATGCACGGCGACTCGCGGGTCCAGTTGGCGAAATACGGCATCCACCCAGGCCGTGCCACTGATAACCGCCGCGTCGCGGGTGATGATCGTGGCTTTGGCCAACCGTTCAGCCGGGATCAACTGCGCGGTGATGTCGCCACTGCCAATGTCTTCCAGTAGTGCGCGGCGCACGTTGGCTTCGATTTCGGCGGTGAGGTCGGCAAGACGGAGATTCGGCATAACAGGCTCCACAAACAATGTGCGCCGATTATAGGGGCACTGCGTGGCCGAACCCACCGCCGCCTGCTCTTTTGCCGGTGAATCTCAGAGTTTGCTGGCGTAACGCCCCCTATTTGCAAGATAATCCCGCGCCTTGCAATTGGCGTCATAGCTTTGACGTCCCGGTGATAATCGGATATCGGCGGTGCCCGCCTGATCGTCCTACCCCCTTACACCGCCGTTTCAGGAGGCCAGGATGCACAATGACGGAAAGGTGGTGCCCATCAACAGGGCACAGGCTACGCCATCGCCGCTCGCGCGCCTGCCGGTGGTGTTGCTGCAGGTTCGCGACAAGGCTGCCCAACAGTTGCAACGCGGCTTGCAGGAGCTGTTTGATAACGCCGACGACACCTTGTTCGAAATGGCCGACAAGGCCCGCAGTAACGCCGATCACCATATCTTTTTTGAGGCCATGCGCGACCTGCGGCTCAAGCGCAAGAATTTCGAACGCGTCTTCATGGCGCAACTGTTCCAGGCCTTTGCCCATCTAGGCCAGGTGGGCAGCGGTGATCCAAGAATGGTGCCGGTGGTGTCCTACGAGTCGCTGCCAGGGACCACTGGCGATGCCCGCGAAAAAGCCGTGGCGCTCGACGCAATGCTCGGTCGGGTGCGGCACCGTGATGGACTGGCCCTCGGGCAGTTGACCGCGCGTCTGAACGCAGTGCTCGGTACGCAGTTGGCCGAGCGCGAGAACCCTTTGGGCCCGGCCCTGTTGTGCGAGTTCTTCCTGCGCGCCGGGCGCAGTCTCGGCGTGGAAATCCGCGTCAAGCTGATCATGCTCAAGCTGTTTGAAAAATACGTGCTCAGCGACGCCGACCTGTTGTACGGCGAGGCCAATCAGTTGCTGGTGGCGACCGGTGTTTTACCCGAACTCAATAGTGTGCCTTCCCGTCGTCGTGCTGGATGCGTGGCGAGTGAGCCTGCCCCCCCAGGCAGCTTGCCAGGAACCGACCAGGCTCTGGATGAAAGCGGCCAGCAGGACTTCGCTGCGCTGCAGCAGTTGCTCGCGGCCGTACGCGGCAGTGTGGCGCCCACCCTGGAAGCCAGCGCCGAACCTCAGCCGATAGCCACCCGCGACCTGCTGCGCCTGCTTTCCCATCTGCAGCAATACGTCCCGGAGCCACAGGCCGAGGATGATTTCGACCTGCGTAATCAGCTTGAGCAACTGTTGACCCGCTTCAGCGTCAAGAGTGGCAAGTCCCGCGTGGTGGAGGGCGCCGACGAAGACGTGATCAACCTGGTCGCCCTGCTGTTCGAATTCATGCTCAATGACCCTGCGGTGCCTGAAGCCTTCAAGGCGTTGATTGCGCGCTTGCAGATCCCAATGCTGAAGGTGGCGTTGCTGGACAAGCGTCTTTTCAGTTGCGCCAGTCATCCCGCGCGGCAGTTGCTCAATGAAATAGCCGCCTCGGCCCTGGGCTGGAACCCGTGCGAGGATTATCTGCGCGACAGCTTGTACCTGCGCATCGAACAGGCCGTGCAGTGCCTGCTCAATGAATACGTCGACGACCCGGCGATTTTTTCCCGGTTGCTGACGCAGTTCAGCACGTTGCGCGCCGAGGAGCGGCGGCGCCGCGAGTTGATCGAGCAACACACCCACGACGCTGAAGACGGGCGCATTCGTGCCGATGCTGCACGCCAGCGTGTGGCTGACGTGCTCAACCGCCGGCTGATGGGCAAGGTGTTGCCGCAGGCCGTGGTGCAGTTTCTGCAACAGGCCTGGAGCCAGGTGTTGTTATTGGCCAGCCTCAACCATGGTGAGCAGTCGGTGCAGTGGCAGGCGGGGCTGCGCACCATGGACGAGTTGATCTGGAGCGTCAGCCTTCAGCAAGACACCGAGGCCGGTCGGCATCTGGTGGAGCACTTGCCGGGGTTGCTCAAGGCATTGCGGGACGGCTTGACCAGCGCAGCGTTCGATCCGTTCGGCACGCGCGATTTCTTTGTGCGCCTGCAGGCGTTGCATCTACCACCGGCCGAGGGTGTCGAGGCACTGATCGAGGTGAGTGAGCCGCTTGTGCTCGGCCCCGGTGCCGTCGATGCCACCGAAGTCCTGCCGGCGGACGACCCTGATCTGCTCAAGGCGTTGCAGCTGCGGATCGGAGGCTGGATCGAATGGCAGGACGAGCGGCCAGCCCCCGTGCGCTGCAAGCTGCTGGCGATCATGGCACCTGCCGGCAGTTACGTGTTCGTCAACCGCTCGGGGCTCAAGGTCATGGAGAAAAGCGTCGGCCAACTGGCGTTGGCATTCAAGCATGACGCTCTGCGCCTGCTGGATGATGGCCCGCTGTTTGAGCGTGCATTGACTGCGGTGACCGGCAAACTGCGCCAACTCAATCGCGGCAAGTGATCGCAACGGCGGGGTGGAACGCGGCATACTGGTCACACTTAGTCACGTTCAAGGATCCTGCATGCAACTGGACCCCGTCAGTGGTTGGTGCCAGGGCATTCGTCACTGCCCTTCGCCCAACTTCAACGAACGCCCCTCAGGCGAAATCTCACTGTTGGTGGTGCATAACATCAGTTTGCCGCCGGCGCAGTTCGGCACCGGCAAGGTGCAGGAGTTTTTTCAGAATCGCCTGGATGTCACGGAACATGCCTACTTTGAAGGGATTGCCGACCTACGGGTGTCTGCGCATTTTCTGATTGAGCGTGACGGCGCGGTGACGCAGTTTGTGTCCTGCCTCGACCGGGCCTGGCACGCCGGTGTCTCATGCTTTGAGGGGCGTGAAACGTGCAATGACTTTTCCCTGGGCATCGAGCTGGAAGGCACGGACGACCTGCCGTACACCGATGCCCAGTACGCATCGCTGATCAGGCTGACGCGCCAGTTGCTGGCGGCTTACACGGGCATCACCCCTCAACGTATCCGGGGTCACAGCGATATCGCGCCGGGACGCAAGACCGACCCCGGTCCGGCTTTTGATTGGGCGCGCTTTCGCAGCGCCCTGCAGCAAGGAGAACGCACACAATGAGTTTCCTGGTGTTGGTACTGGCGGTATGGATCGAGAAATTCTCGGCCCTGCGTCAGCGGTTGCAGCGCGATGGTGGCTGGCTGCGTGAGCTGGCCAGGCTGGAAGCGAACCCGCGCCTGGGCAAGCAGCCCTGGCTGGTTCTGGTCGTGCTGGTGCTGTTGCCGGTCGCGTTGCTGGCGTTGCTGTTGCTGGTTCTGGAACCAGTGGCATACGGCCTGCTGGCACTGCCGGTGCACTTGCTGGTGCTGATTTACAGCCTCGGGCGTGGCGATCTGCTGGCGGCGCTCGGCCCGTTCCGTGACGCCTGGCGGCGCGGCGATTTGCAGGCCGCCGAACATGTGGCCGAACGTGATTTGAACGTGGGTGCCGACAGTGGCGAGCAGTTGCTGGAGCGTGTCCAGGGCCACCTGCTGTGGCAGGCGTACCAGAGTTTTTTTGCGGTGATTTTCTGGTACTTCCTGCTGGGCCCGGTCGCAGCCCTGGCGTATCGCCTGCTGGCCCTGGCCAGTGAGCACAGCCAGAACCCCCAGGTCGCCGAGCGTGCCGGGCAACTGCGGCATGCGTTTGACTGGGTGCCGGTACGCCTGCTGGCCGCGAGTTTTGCCCTGGTGGGCAACTTCGTCGCGGTTGGCCGGGTGATGCTTCACGAATTGCTGAGCTGGGACATCAGCGCCGCACAGCTGGTGGAAAAAGTCGGCCTGGTCGCCGCCGAAATCCCGCCGCCAGCCGTGGGTGCAGAAGGCATCAACAGCCTCGATCGCCTGTGGGAATTGCTGCTGCGCGCCGCCGTGCTGTGGTATGCCGGCTTCGCCATCTGGACCGTGTTGCCTTGATCAAGCGCCTCTTTTGGTGGGGCATGAGCTGATTCAGTCAACCACAGAGGCTCTGTTTGCTGCGTGACAGAGCCAGGTCGAAAGCTTGGCGGCGCTTTCCATATTTTGTAGGTGAGAGAAGGTTGTAAGGAGTTTCGTCCGGCGTTGTGGTTTATATCCTGATTTCCCCGCGTGGCGCTTTTGGCGACGAGGATGAGTGAGAATTTATATCATTCACTCACGTTCCAATGGAGGCACGACGATGACCGCTGCAATCGGCATCAAGGGGCACTGCGCCCATTGCGACATCACCTTTGAACTCAAGCCCTGGCAAATGAATGCCATCGCCATCCAGGAGCCCTTCGACTGCCCTTACTGTCAGCGCATCCTGCAGTTGAGTTGCCCCAGGCAGTTGCGCCGGTTCAAGGCCCTGGACCACTGGGCGCTGGTGCGGCCGGGCATGATTGTGCTGACCTGTGCCACGCTGATCGCGGCGCTGGTGGCGCAGTGGGTCGGGTTCATCCGCTTCACTGAACAACTGAACCTGTCGTTGGGCGTGGTGCTGGTACATTTTCTGGTGTTGCGTTATGTCCGTCACCAGCAGCGGATGATCCTGGAGCTGCAAGTGGTCAGCCCGGCCCACGTGCTACCAATTGAACAGCTCGCGCGCATTGCGTGTGCTCGTCTCAGCCAGCACTAGGGGGCTGATGCCCATGCGTTCGGCCAGGGCCGCGCAGATGGCGGGCAAGTGCTGCGGGCTGTTGCGCTGGCCTGGGTACATGGCCGGCGGCATGTCCGGCGAATCCGTCTCCAGCACCACGGCCTCCAGTGGCAGTTGCGCAAGCACCCGATGCATGCGCAGGGCCTGGGGCCAGGTGGCTGCGCCGCCCAGGCCCAGTTTGAAGCCCAGCCTGATGTATTCGCGGGCTTCTTCCAGGCTGCCGGCAAACGCGTGGATGATGCCGCCCCTCGAGAGGCGGATGCGTTTGAGCGTGGCGATGACGGCAGCATGACTGCGGCGCACATGCACCAGCGCTGGCAACTGAAAGTCCACCGCCAACTTCAACTGGGCTTCGAACAGTGGTTGCTGGCGCTCACGGTCCAGCGTCTGAAGAAAGTAATCGAGACCAATCTCGCCCACGGCGCACAGTTGCCGATGGCCTTGCAGGCGCGTCAGCCAGTCACCGAGTTCAGTCAGGTCGGCGGTGCGATGTTGCTCGAGGTACACCGGGTGCAGCCCAAAAGCGGCGAACAGGCCGGCATCGGTCTGCACCATATCCCACACACGCTGCCAGTTCTGCTGATACACCCCGAGCACCACCATGCGCTGCACGCCGAGCTGTCGGCTATGCGCAAGGACGTCACGGCGGTCGCTGTCGAAGTCCGGAAAGTCGAGGTGGGTGTGGGTGTCGATCAGCTCCACGCTCAGGCCTCGATAATGCGCTGCTTGAAGGTGCGGCCAATGGCGTGCACGCCGGGCTGGTAATGTTCCGCTTCAATGGCGGCCAGGGCCAGGCGCAGCGCCGCGTCGGCAATCAACTGATGTTGCTGGGCCATGGCGTTGACCGGCAGCGGCAGGAAGTCCAGCAGTTGCGTGTCACCGAAGGTGCCCAGGCGCAGCGGTTGCGACTTGAGCGGATAATCGTGCAGCGCATCGAACACGCCTTGCAGCAGCACGTAGGACGTCGTCACCAGCGCGTCAGGCAAATGCCCCAGGCGTTGCAGTAATTGCTCCATCAACTGTCGGCCGCATTCACGGCTGAAGGCCTCGCCCTGTTCGATGATCACGTCGCCGGTAAAGCATTGCAGCGCTTGGTGAAAACCTGCGGCGCGCTCCTGGCTGATGCTCAGCTCGGGCCGCGCGCCGACCAGCGCGATTTGACCGGGCAGCGGTCGCAGCAGGCTACTGGTCAGTTGCTGGCATGCCTGGCGGTCGTCGCTGACCACCGAACAGAACTGCTCGGCCTCCATCACCCGGTCGATGGCAATCACCGGCAGGCCCTTGGCTTGCAGCTCGCGGTAACTGTCATCGCTGGCCGGCAGGCAACTGGCGACGAACAGCGCGTCGCAGCGCCGCGCACGGAACAGTTGCAGCAACTGGCGCTCGCTGTCGGCGTCATCGTCTGAGCTGGCGATCAGTAACTGATAGCCACGCGCCCGCGCGCCTTGCTCCAGCAGCTTGGCGATGCGTGCGTAACTGGGGTTTTCCAGGTCCGGCAGGATAAAGCCCAAGGTGCGCGTGTGCCGGCTGCGCAACCCGGCGGCCTGAGGGTTAGGAGTAAAGCCATGGGCCTCGACCACGGCACGCACCCGCTCGACCGTCGCACTGCTGATGCGCTGCTGTGTGGCCTTGCCGTTGATGACGTAGCTGGCGGTGGTCACGGAAACACCGGCCAGGCGTGCGATATCGCTGAGTTTCAAAGCGGGATTTCCTTGTTTTTTGGCGCTTGCCCCGACATTTTGTCCAATCGTAACCGATTCCGGCATGCGACCAATGTCCAAGCTCAAGTGCCGAGTGGTCCTTCAAGCTTGCGCAATTAACGCGTAATCTGCCATAAATTCTAGATTAAACGTTTCAGCCAGCGTATTTTTACGACGTTCGCGACTGACTGGCTACTGCCAATTGACCATCAGCCGTTTGGTTCATAAACACGCTTACACTGTTTTATTCAAAACAATACCTAGTGCGTTGCGCGCACTAACTAGGAGATCGGCATGCTTGAGCTCACTGTAGAGCAGATATCCATGGGCCAGGTGGCTGTGGATAAATCTGCTGCCTTGCAACTGCTCGCTGACACACTGGTGACCGACGGCCTGGTCGCCGAGGGCTACCTCAGTGGCCTGCAAGCCCGTGAAGCCCAAGGCTCGACCTTCCTTGGTCAGGGCATCGCCATTCCCCACGGCACTCCGGAAACCCGCGACCAGGTATTTTCCACCGGCGTGCGCCTGCTTCAGTTCCCCGAAGGGGTGGATTGGGGCGACGGCCAGATCGTCTACCTGGCGATCGGCATTGCCGCCAAGTCCGATGAACACCTGCGCCTGCTGCAACTCTTGACCCGCGCCCTCGGTGAAACCGACCTGGGCCAGGCGCTGCGCCGCGCCGAAAGCGCCGAAGCGCTGTTGAAACTGTTGCAAGGCGCGCCACAGGAACTGGCGCTGGACGCCCAGATGATCAGCCTGGGTGTGTCCGCCGATGATTTTGAAGAACTCGTATGGCGCGGTGCCCGGCTGCTGCGCCAGGCCGACTGCGTGAGCAATGGTTTCGCCGCAGTGCTGCAGCAGGTCGAGGCGCTGCCCCTGGGCGATGGCCTGTGGTGGCTGCACAGCGAGCAAACGGTGAAGCGTCCGGGCCTGGCCTTTGTCACCCCGGACAAACCCATGCGCTACCTCGGCCAGCCCCTCAATGGCCTGTTCTGCCTGGCGAGCCTGGGCGAAGCGCATCAGGCCTTGCTCGAACGCCTGTGCGCCTTGTTGATCGAAGGACGCGGCCAGGAATTGGGGCGCGCCACCAGCAGTCGCGCGGTGCTCGAAGTGCTCGGCGGCGAACTGCCGCCAGACTGGCCCAGTGCGCGCATCACCCTGGCCAACGCCCACGGCCTGCATGCGCGCCCGGCGAAGATTCTCGCGCAATTGGCGAAAAGCTTTGACGGCGATATTCGCCTGCGCATTGTCGATGGGGCCGTGGGCGCCGTGTCGGCAAAAAGCTTGAGCAAGCTGCTCAGCCTCGGCGCACGTCGCGGCCAGGTGCTGGAATTTGTCGCCGAACCAGGCATTGCCGGCGACGCGTTGCCGGCCTTGCTGGCCGCCGTCGAGCAGGGCCTTGGCGAAGACGTCGAACCGCTGCCGACCGTGAGCGCCGAGCCCGCAATGGTCGATATCGAGCCGGTGATCAGCGCACCTGTTGCCGGCAGTCAGAGCCAGGCCATCGCCGCAGCGCCGGGCATCGCCATCGGTCCTGCGCATATTCAGGTGCAACAGGTGTTTGATTACCCGTTGCGCGGCGAGTCCTGCGCCATCGAGCGCCAGCGCCTGCAGGACGCGCTGGCCGATGTGCGCAGCGATATTCAGGGCCTGATCGAGCGCAGCCAGGCCAAGGCGATTCGCGAGATTTTTATCACCCACCAGGAAATGCTCGACGACCCGGAACTCACCGACGACGTCGACACCCGCCTCAAGCAGGGCGAAAGCGCGCAGGCGGCGTGGATGAGCGTGATCGAAAGCGCCGCGAAACAGCAGGAGTCGCTGCAGGACGCCTTGCTCGCCGAGCGCGCCGCCGACCTGCGTGACATCGGCCGCCGTGTGCTGGCGCAACTGTGCGGCGTCGAAAGCGCCCAGGAGCCGAGCGAGCCTTACATTCTGGTGATGGACGAGGTCGGCCCTTCGGACGTCGCACGTCTGGACCCGACTCGCGTGGCCGGGATCCTCACCGCCCGCGGTGGCGCCACGGCCCACAGCGCCATCGTCGCCCGTGCGCTCGGGATTCCCGCGTTGGTCGGCGCCGGGCCGGCCGTGTTGCTGCTGGCTGCCGGTACGCCGTTGCTGCTTGATGGCCAGCGCGGTCGCCTGCATGTCGACCCCGATGCCGCCACGCTGCAGCGTGCCACCGTGGAGCGCGACACCCGCGAGCAACGCCTGCAAGCCGCCTCGGCCCAGCGCCACGAGCCGGCCTGCACCCGCGACGGTCATTCGGTGGAAGTGTTCGCCAATATCGGCGAAAGCGCCGGCGTGGCCAGCGCGGTGGAGCAGGGCGCCGAAGGCATCGGCCTGCTGCGCACCGAGCTGATTTTCATGGCCCACTCCCAGGCTCCGGACGAAGCCACCCAGGAAGCCGAATACCGCCGCGTGCTGGATGGCCTCGACGGCCGCCCGCTGGTGGTGCGCACCCTGGATGTGGGCGGCGATAAACCGCTGCCGTATTGGCCCATTGCCCAGGAAGAAAACCCCTTCCTCGGCGTGCGCGGCATCCGTCTGACCCTGCAACGCCCGCAGATCATGGAAGCGCAACTGCGCGCCCTGTTGCGTTCGGCGGACAACCGCCCGCTGCGCATCATGTTCCCCATGGTTGGTAGCGTCGATGAGTGGCGCGCGGCCCGCGACATGACCGAGCGCCTGCGCCTGGAGATCCCGGTGGCCGACTTGCAGTTGGGCATCATGATCGAAGTACCGTCGGCCGCGCTGCTGGCGCCGGTACTCGCCAAAGAAGTCGACTTCTTCAGCGTCGGCACCAACGACCTCACCCAGTACACCCTGGCCATCGACCGTGGCCACCCGACGTTGTCCGCCCAGGCCGATGGTCTGCACCCGGCCGTTTTGCAACTGATCGACATCACCGTGCGCGCGGCCCATGCCCATGGCAAATGGGTGGGTGTGTGCGGCGAGCTGGCCGCAGACCCGTTGGCCGTGCCGGTACTGGTGGGCCTGGGAGTGGACGAGTTGAGCGTGTCGGCCCGCAGCATTCCTGAAGTGAAAGCGCGGGTGCGTGAATTCAGCCTGAGCGAGGCCCGGAGCCTGGCGCAAAAAGCACTGGCGGTGGGTTCGCCCGCCGAAGTGCGAGCCCTTGTGGAGGCCGTGTAAATGGCGAAAATTTTGACCCTGACGCTGAACCCGGCGTTGGACCTCACGGTACGCCTGCCACGCCTGGCACCGGGCGAAGTCAACCGCAGCGAAAACATGCTCACCCACGCGGCGGGCAAGGGCGTGAACGTTGCCCAGGTGCTCGCCGACCTGGGGCATCAGTTGAGCGTGAGCGGCTTTCTCGGCGACGCCAACCCCCAGGCCTTCGATGCGCTGATCGCCCACCGTGGCTTCGGCGACGCATTCGTGCGCGTGCCGGGCGAAACCCGCAGCAATATCAAGATTGCCGAACACGATGGCCGCGTCACCGACATCAATGCCCCAGGCCCGCTGGTGAGTGAGCAGGCGCAAGCGCAATTGCTCGAGCTGCTCGCAGAGATCGGCCCCCGGTTCGACGCGGTAGTGGTCGCCGGCAGCTTGCCGCGCGGCGTCAGCCCGCAGTGGTTTCAGGCCTTGCTGGAAACGCTCAAGGCGCAAGGCTTGAAAGTCGCTCTGGACACCAGCGGCGAAGCCCTGCGCGCAGGGCTCCAGGCCGGGCCATGGCTGGTCAAGCCCAATACCGAAGAGCTGGCCGAAGCGCTGGGCAATGCCCCGGATGCCATCAGCCGTCTGCATCAGTTGGGCGTGCAACATGTGGTGGTTTCCGACGGTGCTGCGGGCGTGAGCTGGTACAGCCCCGGCGCAACCCTGCACGCCACGCCGCCCAACGTAACGGTGGCCAGTACCGTGGGCGCCGGCGATTCGCTGCTGGCCGGAATGCTCCACGGCCTGCTCAGTGGCGATACGCCGGAGCAAACCCTGGGCCGCGCCACGGCGATTGCCGCGATGGCGGTGACGCAGGTCGGTTTCGGCATCGGCGACCACGCACAGCTGGACATTTTGCAGAGCGGCGTCCAAGTGCGCGCGCTGACAGAACAATAAGAGGGTTTGTCATGAAATTAGCCATCGTTACCGCCTGCCCGAACGGCATGGTCACCAGTGTGCTGTGCGCCCGCTTGCTGGACGCCGCCGCGCAGCGCCAGGGGTGGAGCACCAGCGTCGAAGTGATCGATGTGCAGCACCCTGAACGTCAGTTGTCCGAAGCGACCCTCAACGATGCCGAGTGGGTGTTGCTGGTCAGCAGCACGCCGGTGGACATGCAACGGTTCATCGGCAAGCGCGTGTTCCAGAGCACGCCGGCCCAGGCGCTGGCCGATGTCGAGGCGGTATTGCGCCGTGGGGCCGAAGAGGCTCAGGTGTACGTCGCCACGCAGGAAGCGGCCAGTCAGGCGCCGCGTATCGTCGCGATCACCGCCTGCCCTACGGGCGTGGCGCACACCTTCATGGCCGCCGAAGCCTTGCAGCAGACGGCCAAGCGCCTTGGGTACGACCTGCAGGTGGAGACCCAGGGCTCGGTCGGCGCACGGACACCTTTGAGCCCGCAGGCCATCGCCGAGGCCGACGTAGTGTTGCTGGCGGCCGATATCGAAGTCGCCACCGAGCGCTTCGCCGGCAAGAAGATCTATCGCTGCGGCACCGGCATCGCCCTCAAGCAATCGGAAGCGACCCTCAACAAGGCGCTGGCCGAAGGTGCGGTGGAAAGCGCCGCCAGCGGCGCGGTGGCCAGGCAGGAAAAAACCGGGGTCTACAAGCACCTGCTCACCGGGGTGTCGTTCATGTTGCCGATGGTGGTGGCGGGCGGCTTGTTGATCGCGTTGTCCTTTGTGTTCGGCATCCATGCCTTCGAAGAAAAGGGCACCCTGGCGGCGGCCCTCAAGAGCGTCGGCGACCAGGCTTTCATGCTGATGGTGCCGTTGCTTGCAGGCTATATCGCCTACTCGATTGCCGACCGTCCCGGCATCGCGCCCGGCATGATCGGCGGCCTGTTGGCCGGTACGCTGGGGGCGGGATTCATCGGTGGGATTTTCGCGGGTTTCCTCGCCGGTTACTGCGTCAAGCTGATCACCCGCGCGGTGAAGTTGCCCCAGAGCCTGGAAGCGCTCAAGCCGATCCTGATCATTCCGCTGCTGGCCAGCCTGTTCACCGGTCTGGCGATGATTTACCTGGTGGGCCCGCCCGTGGCGCGGCTGCTGACCGGCCTCACGGATTTTCTCAGCACCATGGGCACCACCAACGCCGTGCTGCTCGGCATCCTGCTGGGCGGCATGATGTGCGTCGACCTGGGCGGCCCGATCAACAAGGCCGCGTATGCGTTCTCGGTCGGCCTGCTGGCGGCCTCCAGCGGTGCGCCGATGGCCGCGACCATGGCCGCCGGTATGGTGCCACCGATTGGCATGGGCATCGCCACCTTCCTGGCGCGGCGCAAGTTTGCCCAGACCGAGCGCGAGGCCGGCAAAGCGGCGATGATTCTGGGCATGTGCTTCATCTCTGAAGGCGCGATTCCCTTCGCGGCCAAGGACCCGCTGCGGGTGATCCCGGCCAGCATCGCCGGCGGCGCGTTGACCGGCGCGCTGTCGATGTACTTCGGCTGCAAACTGGCCGCGCCCCATGGCGGATTGTTTGTGCTGATCATTCCGAATGCGATGAATCACGCGTTGCTGTATTTGCTGGCGATTGTGGCCGGCAGTGTGGTGACCGGTGTCGTGTATGCGCTGATCAAACGCCCGGAGGCGGTAGAGCTGGCAGTCGCGCCCGCCTAGAAGATTCGGCAGGGAAGCTTTCTGTGGGAGGGGGCTTGCTCCCGATAGCGGTCTATCAGTCGATGAATATCTGACTGACCCACCGCCATCGGGAGCAAGCTCCCTCCCACATTCAGCGCGTTATTGGCTGTAAGGTCGGTGTCATATCGGCATGGTTTAGTGGCCTCTTTGATACCCAGAGGGCACCCGCATGAGCCACTTCGATCTCGGCCGTCGCCGCGTGATGCAAGTCGTCGGCGCCGGCCTGTTGTTGCCTGGCCTGGCCCCGGCCGTGATCGCGTCGGTCAAGGACCGGCCGCAGCTCACCGAGGGTGTGCAGTCCGGCGACCTGTTGGGCGACCGCGCGATGATCTGGAGCCGCAGCGACCGCCCTGCGCGCATGGTGGTGGAGTGGGACACCCGCAGCGTGTTCAGCAACCCGCGCCGGTTTGTCTCGGCGCTGGCCGACAGCCGCAGCGACTTCACCGCCCGCGTCGAACTCACCGGCCTGCCGGTCGACCAGGCGATTTTCTACCGCGTGCATTTCGAGGACGCCCAGAGCGGCGTCGCCAGCGAACCGTGGTTCGGCCACCTGCGCAGCGTGCCGCAACAACGCCGCGACATTCGCTTTGTGTGGAGCGGCGACACGGTCGGCCAAGGCTTCGGCATCAACCCGGACATCGGCGGCATGCGCATCTACGAGGCCATGCGCCTGCGCCTGCCGGACTTCTTTATCCACAGCGGCGACACCATCTATGCCGACGGCCCGGTGCCGGCGCAACTGCCCACCGAAGGCGGACGCATCTGGCGCAACCTCACCACCGAGTCCAAGAGCAAGGTCGCCGAAACCCTCGACGACTATCGCGGCAATTATCGCTACAACCTGCTGGACGAAAACGTACGGCGCTTTAACGCCGAGGTGCCGCAGATCTGGCAGTGGGACGACCACGAAGTGGTGAACAACTGGTCGCCCGGCAAGCAGCTCGACGAGCGTTACAAGGTCAAGGACATCAACACCCTGGTCGGCCGTGCACGCCAGGCCTGGCTGGAATATTCGCCGATGCGCAGGCAGGGCGCCGATGCCGGCGGGCGGATTTATCGCAAGCTCGCCTACGGCCCGTTGCTGGACGTGTTCGTGCTCGACATGCGCAGCTATCGCGGCCCCAACGATGACAACCTGGGCGGTGAAAAGCCCTTTCTCGGGCGTGAACAACTGGACTGGCTCAAGCGCGAACTCAAGGCCTCGACGGCCCAATGGAAAGTCATTGCCGCCGACATGCCCATTGGGCTTGGCGTGCCCGACGGCGAAGTCAGCCCCGGCGTGCCGCGCTGGGAGGCCATCGCCAACAACGACCCGGGCCCGGCGCAGGGGCGTGAACTGGAAATCGCCGAACTGCTCGGGTTTCTGCGGGCGCAGCAGGTGCGCAACCATGTGTGGCTGACGGCGGATGTGCACTATTGCGCCGCGCATCATTACCACCCGGACCGCGCGGCGTTTCAGGATTTTGAACCGTTCTGGGAGTTTGTCGCCGGGCCCTTGAATGCGGGGAGTTTTGGGCCTAATCCACTGGACAAGACCTTTGGCCCCGAGGTGGTGTTCGAGAAGGCGCCGCCAGCGCAGAACACCTCACCGTTTGCCGGGTTTCAGTTTTTTGGTGAGGTGCAAATTGATGGGCAGACGGGGGAGTTGACGGTGGTTTTGCGGGATCTGGACGGGGTTTCTGTGTTTGAGCAGAGGTTGCAGCCTGTTTGATGCGGGGGCATTTTGGGTGCGTATATCCGGTTTCTGGGTGATGGCGGATAGGGGGTCCGCCCTTACGCGGGTCACCTTGGAAAAAAAGCCCCAAAGTGTGATTTCCATCAGACCAATGCAGATCCAAATGTGGGAGGGAGCAAGCCCCCCTCCCACATTTTGCACAGCGTTCGGCACATCAATACACATCCCGCCGATAACGCCCTTGCTCAATCAACCGCGCCACGGCCTCACTGCCCAGTATGTCCGCCAGCGCCTGATCCACCCCCGTCGCCATCCCTTGCAAACTCCCGCACACATAGATCGCTGCACCCTCGGCCAGCCATTTGCGCAGCACGTCGGCCGATTCGCGCAGGCGGTCCTGCACGTAGATTTTTTCCGCCTGGTCGCGGGAAAACGCCAGGTCCAGTAGCGCCAGGTCACCACTTGCCAGCCAGCCTTGAAGCTCGTCCTGGCAGAGGAAGTCATGCTGGCGCGTGCGTTCGCCAAACAACAGCCAGTTGCGCTGCTGGCCCTCGGCGATGCGCGCTTTGAGCAAGCTGCGCAGGCCGGCGAGGCCGGTGCCGTTGCCCAGCAGGATCAGCGGCACCGGTACGTCGGGCAGGTGGAAGCCGCTGTTGCGGCGCAGACGCAGGCGGATTGCCGAGCCGATGGCGGCGTGTTCGGTGAGCCAGCCGGAACCCAGGCCCAGGCTGCCGTCGGCGTGGCGTTCCTGGCGCACGATCAGTTCGAGTACACCGTCGCTGGCAATCGAGGCGATGGAATACTCGCGCATGCCCAGCGGCACCAGTGCATCCACCAGCGCCTGGGCGTGCAGGCCGACCATGTGCGCAAGGTTGGCCGGCAACTGGCGTGTGGCCAGCGCTTGGGCAAGTGGTTGCGGCAGGCCGTCGATCAGCACGCCTTCGCTGCCGTTCAGGCCCAGGCCCTGGAGAAACTGTTCGATGGCGTGCTGGCCATTGCACGGCAGGATTTCCACCAGATCACCGGCCAGCCAGGCGTGGGGCGACGCTGAGGTCAAACCCAGCAGGTACACCGGCGCGCTCGCACTGTCGTGGTTCAGCAACGTGCGCTGGCTCAGCGTCCACTGTTCATACTGCGCCACCGGCCAGGCCGCTGGTGGCGCGTGGCCGGTGAGTTGGCCCAGTTGTTGTTGCCAGTCGAGCAGGGCGGCAGTGTCGCCGCTGTCGACTTCCACCGCGGCGAACAGCGGGTTGCCGCCCTGTTGGGTCAGCCAGAACTGCAGGCGCCGCGCAAAGCCGCAGAAGTGTGGGTACTGGCGATCACCCAGGGCCAGTACGGCGTAGTTCAAGCCTGTGAGGGACACGTCCTGGCCCAGGATGCTGCGCTCGAAACCACGGGCGTTGTCGGGGGCTTCGCCATCGCCGAAGGTGCTGATCACGAACAGTGCGTTTTGCGCCTGGCTCAACTCATCCTGGCTGAGACTGCCCAAGGGTTGCACATTCACCGGCAGGCCGGCGGACTGCAGTTGCCCGGCGGTCTGCCAGGCCAGTTGTTCGGCAAAGCCGCTCTGACTGGCGAAGCCGATCAGCCAGGCCGGTGCCTGGCTGTGGTGGGTCGCAAGGCCGCTGCGGGCCTCGCGCACCTGGCGTTTTTTGCGACGGCGGTCGAGGTACAGCAGCCAGCCGGTGATGAAGAATAACGGCATGCACAGCGCGCTGACAGTGAGGATGACCCGCCCCACGACGCCGAAGTAGCTGCCGGTGTGCAGCGCATAAATGCTGGTGAGCAGCTGCGACTTAAGGCTTTTGCCGGCGTAGCGGTCATGGGATTTGACCTCGCCGGTGGCCGGGTCGAGATTGATCTGATTCAGTGCGCGGTCATTGGACGCGTTGCGCAGCAGGTAATACACGATGGCCGGCTGCCCGGCGACGGTCGGCATGCGGATGTTGTAGGCGCTCAAGCCGGGGCCGGCGTTGCTGTAGATGCTGCTCCAGATCGCGGCGTAATTGGCCACAGGCAGGGCGTCTGCAGGCGCCGGGTTACGCGTGCGTACCCGTTCGTTCTGCGGCGCGTCGGACAGCAGTTGGGTCAGGCCCTTGTTGTACCAGTCGTAGGACCAGTACAAGCCGGTGAGCGCCGAGAACAGATAGAACAGCAGGCACCAAGTGCCGAACACCGAGTGCAGATCCCAGTTGAAGCTGCGGCCCTTTTTGCGCCAGTCCAGGGTCAGCCAGGCGCGCCAGTTCGTCACCTGGCGCGGCCAGCGCAGATACAGGCCGGACAGGCAAAAGAACAGCAGGATCAGCGTGCAGGCGCCGGTGATCTGCCGCCCGGTCTCACCCATGACGAGGAAGCGGTGCACTTGCAGGATAAAGCCGAACAGCTCCTGGCCCACCGCGTCGCCCATGTAGTCGCCGGTGTAAGGGTCGAAGTAGCGCATCTGGCCACGTCGCTCACCCGGTGGCGCGCTGAAGAACACCCGTGCCGCGTTGCCGCTGTCGCTTTCCACCGACAGCATCGACACGGTCTTGCCTTCGGTGGCCTGCAGCTTGCGCACCAGTTCGGCGGGTGGCAGCACGCCGGCTTCGCGTTTTTCGACCGTCAATACGCTGGGGTTGAGCGCCCTGAGTATTTCATCCTGAAACGACACCGCTGCCCCGGTAATCCCCATCAGGGCCAGCACCAGCCCGGCCGTGATGCCGAAGAACCAGTGCAACTGGAACAGGGTTTTCTTCAACACGTCGTACGGCCTCGCAAAGCAGGATAGGGATTGACGGCGCTTAGTATGCCGTGGGTTGTCGAGAAACATTCCTTTTTACATGCAAAAAGCCCACGACAAGGCGTGGGCTTTTTGATCGGGCAGAGGTTACACGTAGAACGATTTCAACGGCGGAAAGCCGTTGAACTCAACCGCGCTGTAGCTGGTGGTGTAGGCGCCGGTCGACAGCCAGTACAAGCGATCACCGATGGCCAGGTTCAGCGGCAGGCCGTACTTGTAGTTTTCGTACATGATGTCGGCGCTGTCGCAGGTGGGGCCGGCGATGACCACTTCTTCCATCTCGCCTTTCTTCTCGGTCCAGATCGGGAACTTGATGGCTTCGTCCATGGTTTCGATCAGACCGGAGAATTTGCCCACGTCGGTGTACACCCAGCGCTCGACGGCGGTGCGCGATTTACGTGCCACCAGTACCACCTCGCTGACCAGGATGCCGGCGTTGGCGATCAGCGAACGGCCGGGTTCGAGGATGATCTCCGGCAGTTCGTCGCCGAAGTCTTCCTTGAGGAAGCGGATGATTTCTTCGGCGTAGGTTTCCAGGCTGTTGGTGCGGGTGATGTAGTTGGCCGGGAAGCCGCCGCCCATGTTGATCAGCTTGAGGTGGATGCCGTCTTCTTCCTTCAGACGCTCGAAGATCACTTTGACCTTGGCGATGGCCGCGTCCCACACGCTGATGTCGCGCTGCTGTGAACCGACGTGGAACGAGATGCCGTAAGGCACCAGGCCCAGGTCACGGGCGAGGATCAGCAGGTCCATGGCCATGTCGGTCTGGCAGCCGAATTTGCGCGACAAAGGCCAGTCGGCCGTGGTCGAGCCTTCGGTGAGGATGCGCACGTACACTTTCGAACCCGGTGCGGCCTTGGCGATGTTGCGCAGGTCGGCTTCGGAGTCGGTGGAGAACAGGCGCACGCCTTTCTCGTAGAAGTAGCGAATGTCTTTGGATTTCTTGATGGTGTTGCCGTAGCTGATACGGTCGGCGCTGACGCCGCGGTCCATGACCTTGTCCAGCTCGTAGATCGAGGCGATATCGAAGCTCGAGCCTTTGTCTTTCAACAGGTCGATGATCTCGACGGCAGGGTTGGCCTTGACGGCGTAATAGACTTTGGCGAATTCGAAACCGGCGCGCAGGTCATCGTAGGCCTGGCTGATCATCGCGGTGTCGATCACCACGAACGGGGTTTCCTGTTTGTCGGCGAACGCCTTCATTTTGTCAAAGGTGGCGCGCGCGAAATAATCTTCGACGTTGATCGACATGCTGGGAACTCCTAAGGGCAAACTGATTTGAGCAATGGGTGCAAATGAACGTCCTCCGTATCCCCACTTTGGTTCGCCTACTTCCCAAGGCATGTCGCCGAAAGCAAAAAGGCCATGGGATTTACGCGTCCCTTGGCCTTGCTGTCTCGTCGTCAGTACTTGAGCCGGATGGATCGTTTCCAGCATGGACGTTCGGCGCGAACTTTAGGGCTTGATGGGCGTGGGATCAACTAAAAATGTCGCGTTTTTGCACGCGTTCGTCGCGCGACCGCGTGCAGCTACTTATGTAACCGACCGGTGTGACGGAATGATGTTCCCCGCTGAGTGGTAATCGAGGCGATTTCCCTGACTCACCGAAGGGGAAATGTGAGAGGGGGCTTGCTCCCGATAGCGGTGGATCAGTGACAGATGAAGTGACTGACACACCGCCATCGGGAGCAAGCCCCCTCCCACATTTTTAACCGCAGGGTGTCAGATCAGGCCAGGGCAGTCTCGGCAGGCGAAACGATGCTGGTCTTGCCCCCACGGGACTTGCCGGAACTCAGGTACTCGGCAATCGACTCCTGAGTCACTTCACCCAGGAACACCCGCTCCGCGTCCATCACCGGCAGCCATGAGCGGTTGAACTCGTACATGCGCGACAACAGGATGCGCAAGTGCTCGTCATACGCCGCCGTGGCGTTGAATTCGCGCAGGTATTGGCCGCAAGTACCGGCCTGGCGGTGCAGGTCGCGGCGGCGTACATAACCCAGTGCCTTGTTCTCGGCGCAGGTGACCACCACATAACGGCGGTCATGCTCGTCCATCAGTTCCAGCGCATCGGCCACCGGGGTTTCCGGGCTTACCGACGGGGCGTTGTCTGCCGCGTCTTCGGCCTTCACCAGCAGCAGGCGCTTGAGGGTGCTGTCCTGGCCGACGAAGTTGCTCACGAACTCGTCAGCCGGGTGCGCCAGCAGCGTGTCCGGATGATCGATCTGCAGCAGCTTGCCGGCGCGGAAGATCGCGATCTTGTCGCCCAGCTTGATGGCTTCGTCGATGTCGTGGCTGACCATGATCACGGTCTTGTTCAGCGCGCGTTGCATCTCGAAGAACTCGTTCTGGATCATCTCGCGGTTGATCGGGTCGACCGCGCCGAACGGTTCGTCCATCAGCAGCAGCGGCGCATCGGCCGCCAGTGCGCGGATCACGCCGATGCGCTGCTGCTGGCCGCCCGACAATTCACGCGGGTAACGGTGCAGGTACTGCTTGGGTTCGAGCTTGATCATGCTCATCAATTCGCGGGCGCGGTCGTGGCATTTCTGCTTGTCCCAGCCCAGCAGTTTGGGCACCACCACGATGTTTTCCTCGATGGTCATGTTCGGGAACAGACCGATCTGCTGGATCACATACCCGATGTTGCGACGCAGGGTCACTTCGTCGAGGTCGGTGGTGTCTTCGCCATTGATCAAAATCTTGCCCGAGGTGGGTTTGATCAGGCGGTTGATCATTTTCAGCGTGGTGCTCTTGCCGCAGCCCGACGGGCCGAGGAATACGCAAATTTCGCCTTCATTGACGGTCAGGCTTACGTCGTTCACGGCGGAGACAGTCTTGCCGTTGCTTTGAAAAGTCTTGGTCAGGTTTTGAAGTTCGATCATTTGAGCAGTCCTTTTGGAGTCAGCGAGCGTTGCAGCCATTGCAGAAGCAGGTCGGCGAAGATGGCCAGGAGACTGACCAGCACGGCGCCGACGATCAGCATCGACATGTCGCTGCGGCTGATGGAAGCCAGAATAAGTACACCCAGACCACCGGCGCCGATGGTGGCGGCAATGGTCATCACACCGATATTCATCACCACGGCGGTGCGCACGCCGGCGAGGATCACCGGCACGGCAATCGGCAGCTCGACCATGCGCAGGCGCTGGCCGAAGGTCATGCCGATACCTTTGGCGGCCTCGCGGATGCCCGGTTCCACGCCGGTGAGGGCGAGGTAGGTGTTACGCATGATCGGCAGCAGCGAGTAGAGGAACACGGCGGTGATCGCCGGCATCGGTCCCAGGCCCTGGCCGAATTTGGAGTAGAACGGCAGCAACAGGCCGAACAGCGCAATCGACGGCACGGTCAGCAGCACCGTGGCGCTGGCCTGCAAGGGGCCGGCGAGCGTCGGGAAGCGTGTCATCAGCACGCCCAGGGGCACGCCAATGAAGATCGCCAGCAGTACGGCAATGCCGACCAGAGTGATGTGCTGCCAGGTCAGTTGCAGCACCTGGGCCCAATCAAGATGGGAAAAGGCGTTTAAAAATTCCATGTCTTCTCCTCGTTAGTTGATGGGATGTTGGCGCAGGAAATCTGCGGCAACGGCGGACGGGCTCTCATGGTCCACGTCGACCCGCGCATTGAGCTGGCGCATGGTTGTATCGTCGAACAGATCGGCCAGTGGCTTGAGCTCGGCGGCCAGTTGCGGATGCTGGTCGAGGTATTCCTGACGGATCACCGGCGCGGCCGTGTAGTCCGGGAAGTAGTGCAGGTCGTCTTCCAGCAGCTTCAATTTGAACGCGTTGAGGCGACCGTCGGTGGTGTAGACCAGCCCTGCAAACACCTGGCCGTTGCGCAGTGCGGTGTATACCAGGCCTGCGTCCATCTGCCGGGTATTCTCGCGGGTCAGGTTCATGTCGTAGAGCTTGACCATGCCGGCGAGGCCGTCGGAGCGGTTGGCGAACTCGGTGTCCAGCGCCACCAGGCGGTGTTCCCGGGTATCTGCCGCCATGGCCTTGGTGAGGTCGCTGATAGTGTTGATTTCGGGATGTTCTCTGGCCACCTTGTCCGGCAGCGCCAGGGCGTAGGTGTTGCTGAAGCGCGACGGCGACAGCCAGGTCAGGCCTTTTTTCGCGTCGAGTTCTTTCACCCGGGCGTAGGACTGTGCGCTGTCGAGTTTCTCGTCGATGTGGTTGTAGGCCACCAGCGACACGCCGGTGTATTCCCAGAGCAGGTCCAGTTGCCCGCTTTCCTGGGCACTGCGCGCCAGGTTGCTGCCCAGGCCGCCAGTGACGCGGGTGTCATAGCCTTTGGTGCGCAGGTATTGGGAGGTGATTTCGGCGAGCAGGGTCTGTTCGGTGAACACCCGGGCGCCGATGCGAATGACCGGTTTTTCGGCGGCTTGCGCGATGCCTGCACACAGCAGGACGCAGCTCAATATCAACGTTAGTTTTTTCATGTGAATTCCTTTACCCAGCCTTAAGACGGACGCAGCCCGCGTTCCAGCCAGAGGCGGCTGGCCATGGTCACCAGACCGTCAAGCAGCAACGCCAGCAGCGCGGTGCACGCGGCGCCGAGCAGCAGTTGCGGCTGGTTGTTCAGGGCAATGCCGGGGAAGATCAGGCTGCCCAGGCTGTTGGCGCCGATCAGGAACGCCAGCGGTGCGGTGCCGACGTTGATCGCCAGGGCCACGCGCACGCCGCCGATGATGATCGGCACGGCATTGGGCAATTCCACACGAAACAGCACTTGGCGCGGGGTCATGCCGATGCCGGTGGCGGCTTCCTTCAGCGAGCCCTGCACATTCTTCAGGCCTTCGTAGGTGTTTCGCACGATGGGCAGCAGGGAGGCGAGAAACAGCGCGAAAATGGCCGGGCCGCTGCCGATGCCGAGGACGCCGAGGGCGATGGCCAGTACGGCCAGGGGAGGGACGGTGTTACCGATATTGAAGATCTGCATGAAGCGCTCGGCGCGCCCGACCATGTTCGGTCGGCTCAGCAGGATGCCGGCAGGGATGCCCACAATCAGGGCGGCCAGCATGGAGACTAAAACCAGAATCAGATGAGCTTGCAGGT
This sequence comes from Pseudomonas sp. PvP025, assembly GCF_017832155.1. NCBI lineage: Bacteria > Pseudomonadati > Pseudomonadota > Gammaproteobacteria > Pseudomonadales > Pseudomonadaceae > Pseudomonas > Pseudomonas sp. PvP025. The sequence goes on from NZ_JAFIBJ010000001.1 coordinate 4,893,778, forward strand.
AAAACAACAAATCGTCGCGGTACAGTTCGATCGTGTTGATGCCGATCCAGTGGACCAGCAGGGCCAGGAGCGCGACGACAACCGCACCTCCTATCAGCCCTTTGCCATAGCGAATAGCCACAGGCGGACTCCTTTTTTCTTTTGTCGGCGAACACATTCTCCGGCGGCAATGCCATTGCTGGCTGTCGGCGAAAGCGTTCGCGAAAAGCAGCTCGTCGATACCGGCAACGCGGTATGTATCGAGCCATGAGCGCAGCCCCGTCAGGCTAACTTGCTGATTTTTCAGCCCTGTTACGAGTGCGATAACAGGGGAGTGGACGTCTCCACCTTTTAAAAGGTTCCACACTTGGCAGCATTTAGCCACCCCTGATCGGGTGAACGGTGGTCCGACCCGTGGGGTTTGCGCTATACTCGCGCCCCTTTTTTGACTCACCTGCCAGGCGATTTCCCATGACCCACCAGGCCGCCGAAGTCGCGAAACGCCGCACTTTCGCTATTATTTCCCACCCCGATGCCGGTAAGACCACCATCACCGAGAAGCTGTTGCTGATGGGCAAGGCAATCGCAGTGGCCGGCACGGTGAAATCGCGTAAATCCGACCGCCATGCCACCTCCGACTGGATGGAAATGGAAAAACAACGGGGTATCTCCATTACCACGTCGGTCATGCAGTTCCCGTATCGCGACCACATGGTCAACCTGCTTGACACCCCGGGCCACGAAGACTTCTCCGAAGACACCTACCGCACCCTCACGGCGGTGGACTCGGCGTTGATGGTGCTCGACGGCGGTAAGGGCGTCGAGCCACGCACCATCGCGCTGATGGACGTGTGCCGCCTGCGCGACACGCCGATCGTCAGCTTCATCAACAAACTCGACCGCGACATCCGCGACCCGATCGAATTGTTGGATGAAATCGAAGCCGTCCTGAAGATCAAGGCCGCGCCGATCACCTGGCCGATTGGTTGCTACCGCGACTTCAAGGGTGTGTACCACCTGGCCGACGACTACATCATTGTCTACACCGCCGGCCACGGTCATGAACGCACCGATGTGAAAATCATCGAGAAGCTCGATTCCGATGAAGCCCGAGCCCACCTGGGTGACGAGTACGACCGCTTTGTCGACCAGCTGGAACTGGTGCAGGGCGCTTGCCACGCGTTCAACCAGCAGGAATTCCTCGACGGCCAACTGACCCCGGTGTTTTTCGGGACGGCCTTGGGCAACTTCGGTGTCGACCATGTGCTTGATGCCGTGGTGGATTGGGCGCCGAAACCGCTGGCCCGTGTCGCCAACGAGCGCACCGTGGAGCCGGTCGAAGAGAAATTCAGCGGTTTCGTGTTCAAGATCCAGGCGAACATGGACCCCAAGCACCGCGACCGTATTGCCTTCATGCGCATCTGCTCGGGTCGCTACGAAAAAGGCATGAAGATGCGCCACGTGCGCACCGGCAAGGACGTGCGCATCGGCGACGCCCTGACGTTCTTCTCCTCCGAGCGTGAACAACTCGAAGAGGCCTACGCCGGCGACATCATCGGCCTGCACAACCACGGCACCATCCAGATCGGCGACACCTTCACCGAAGGCGAAGCGCTGGGCTTCACCGGCATCCCGCACTTTGCCCCGGAACTGTTCCGTCGCGTACGCCTGCGTGACCCGCTCAAGTCCAAGCAATTGCGCCAGGGTTTGCAGCAACTGGCGGAAGAGGGGGCTACCCAGGTGTTCTTCCCCGAGCGCAGTAACGACATCATCCTTGGTGCTGTGGGTGTGCTGCAGTTCGACGTGGTCGCCAGCCGTTTGAAAGAGGAATACAAGGTTGAGTGCTCGTATGAGCCGATCACCGTGTATTCGGCGCGCTGGATCGATTGCGCCGATAAGAAGAAGTTGGAAGAGTTCTCCAACAAGGCCGTGGAAAACCTGGCGATTGACGGCGGTGGGCACTTGACCTATCTGGCGCCGACGCGGGTGAACCTGGCGCTGATGGAAGAGCGCTGGCCGGATGTGAAATTCCGCGCGACGCGTGAGCATCACTAAGGTCTGTGCGGTAGATCCAAGGGCGAAGCTGTGATGGCTTCGCCCTTTTTTTAGGGTGGGGTTTACCTATACGTTGCTGCGGTAACGGCTGCAATTGTCTGCCGAAAGCTGTACAAAATGTGGGAGGGGGCTTGCTCCCGATGGCAGTGGGTCAGTCAACTTATGTGTAGCTGACCCACTGCCATCGGGAGCAAGCCCCCTCCCACATTTGGATCTCCATCTGTCTGATAGGTATCACACCGTTTTTGATCTGCTCTGGCTCTGGCTCTGGCTCTGGCTTTTGATCTTAGGCGCCCCGTTAACCACGCTGGCCGAACGCAGGCTTGAATCCGTGGGTAACCCGGCAGGACGCCGGGTTAGCCGCACTGGGCCAGGGATGGCCCATTGCGGCGGCCCACGGATTCAAGCCTGCGTGCGGGCACACCGAGCGTGAGCGAGGTGCCGAGTGGTGGGGCAAGAGCGTTTTGCTTACTTTTGCGCTTTTCAAAAGTGAGCCGCCGTAAGGGCGGAACCCATATCCGCTATCACCCGAAAACGGATATGCCCCCGATCCAACCCCACCCTGCCCAGCCATTGGCGCTAACCCCACATCAGGTCTAGCGTCTACCTATCGACTGAAAAGGAGCCCCCCGTGCGAAACCTTCAATACGCAATCCATCTGGCATTGGCCGCGGCCCTGGGACTGACGGCTCTCCCCGCGTCGGCGGACAGAGGAACCCCACAATGGAAAGACACCGGCCCAGTCACCAAGAGAAAGCAGAACGAAGTCAATTCCGGCAGTTGGCAACCCCAAGCCCAACCCCAGCCTCAGGTAGATCCGGAGCAGCCGCTTAACGAAGGGGAAGACAGCGAAACCTACGACGACGGCGACACCTGAGTCGCCAAAAGAAAGCCCCTCCCGCCAGGCTGATGCGCAACCTGACGGGAAGGGCTGTAGAACGCTGTGTAGGGGAGCTGACCTATCCGGGAGTGTCAGTCGCGGCGCTGTCGACTGACCCACCGCCTTCGCGGGCACGCCCTCTCCCACAGGTTACCTAAGCAACGAATTGCTCCGCGTAATGGCAAGCCACCTGCCGATTATCCAGCGGCCGCAGCAGCGGCTCCTCGCTGCTGCACCGTGCGGTCGCGTAAGGGCAGCGCTTGTGGAACGCGCAGCCGGACGGCGGGTTCAGCGGGTTGGGCAGTTCGCCGACGATCTTGATCTTCGGCTTGTTCGGGTCCGGATGAATCGTCGGGGTGGCCGACAGCAGCGCCTGGGTGTAGGGGTGCAGCGGACGCGCGTAGATGTCTTCCTTGGGGCCCACCTCAACCGGGCGGCCGAGGTACATCACCATGACGTCATCGGCAACGTGCTGTACCACCGCCAGGTTGTGGGAGATGAACACGTAGGCGGTGTTGAACTCCTGCTGCAGATCCATGAACAGGTTGAGCACCTGGGCCTGGATCGACACGTCGAGCGCGGAGGTCGGTTCATCCGCCACCAGCACTTTCGGTTGCAGCATCATCGCGCGAGCCAGGGCGATGCGCTGGCGCTGGCCGCCGGAGAACATGTGCGGGTAGCGCTGGTAATGCTCGGGGCGCAGGCCCACTTGCTTCATCATCGCCTGCACTTTCTCGCGGCGTTCGGCGGCGGACAGGTTGGTGTTGATCAACAGCGGTTCGCCGAGCTGGTCACCGACTTTCTGGCGCGGGTTCAACGAGGCGTACGGGCTCTGGAACACCATCTGCACGTCTTTGCGCAGTTGCTTGCGCTGGGCCTTGTCGGCGCCAGCGACTTCCTGGCCGGCGATTTTCAGCGAGCCCGAAGACGGCTCTTCGATCAGCGTCAGGGCACGGGCCAGGGTGGACTTGCCGCAACCCGACTCGCCTACCACGGCGAGGGTCTTGCCGGCTTCCAGTTCGAACGACACACCATTGAGCGCGCGTACCAGTGCATGGCCCTTGAACAGGCCACGGGACACTTCGTAGTGACGGGTCAGGTCGCGGGCGGTAAGAACGACGGCCATTACGCCACCTCCTGGTTCAAGGGGTAGAAGCAGCGCGCCAGGCTGTTGGTTTTAGGGTCGAGCGTCGGGCGCTGGGTGCGGCAGTTTTCCTGCACGTACGGGCAGCGTGGCGACAGCAGGCAGCCCTGCGGACGGTCGTAGCGGCCCGGCACGATGCCCGGCAGCGTGGCCAGGCGCGTGGCGCCCAGGCTGTGCTCGGGGATCGCCTTGAGCAGCGCTTCGCTGTAGGGGTGCGCCGGGATGTCGAACAGTTGCGGCACCTGGCCGACTTCCACGGCCTGGCCGGCATACATCACGCAGACGCGCTGGGCGGTTTCGGCCACCACCGCGAGGTCGTGGGTGATCAGCACCAGGCCCATGTTCTGTTCTTTCTGCAGGGCCAGCAGCAGTTCCATGATCTGCGCCTGGATGGTCACGTCCAGCGCGGTGGTCGGCTCATCCGCGATCAGCAGCTTGGGCTCGCCGGCAATTGCCATGGCGATTGCCACACGCTGGCTCATCCCGCCGGACAGTTGGTGCGGGTAGGCGTCCATACGGCTGGCGGCGCCCGGGATCTCGACTTTTTCCAGCAGCTCGATGGCACGTTTGCGCGCTTGCTTGCCGGACATTTTCAGGTGCAGGCGCAGCACTTCTTCAATCTGGAAACCCACGGTGTAGCTGGGGTTCAGCGCGGTCATCGGGTCCTGGAACACCATCGCCAGGTCTTTGCCGACGATCTGGCGGCGCTGGCGGTTGCTCAGCTTGAGCATGTCCTTGCCGTCGAAGGTCAGCGCATCGGCGGTGACAATGCCTGGATGCTCGATCAGGCCCATCAGCGCCATCATGGTCACGGATTTACCCGAGCCCGACTCGCCAACGATGGCCAGCACTTCGCCTTTGTCGACCGAAATGTCGAGGCCGTCGACCACCGGCACGGCGGTCGAGTCGCCGAAGCGCACATTGAGATTCTTGATTTCTAACAGTGACATGGGAATCTCCTCAGGCGGCGTTCTTGAGTTTCGGGTCGAGCGCATCGCGCAGGCCGTCGCCCATCAAGTTGATTGCCAGCACGCTGAGCAAAATGGTCAGACCCGGCAGGCTCACGACCCACCAGGCGCGTTCGATGTAGTCACGGGCCGAGGCCAGCATGGTGCCCCACTCAGGCGTTGGCGGTTGTACGCCAAGGCCGAGGAAGCCCAGGGCGGCTGCGTCGAGGATCGCCGAGGAGAAGCTCAGCGTGGCCTGCACGATCAGCGGTGCCATGCAGTTGGGCAGCACGGTGATGAACATCAGGCGTGGCAGGCCGGCACCGGCCAGGCGCGCGGCGGTCACGTAGTCGCGGTTCAGTTCGCCCATCACCGCAGCACGGGTCAGACGCACGTAGGACGGCAGCGAGACGATGGCGATGGCGATCACGGTGTTGATCAGGCCAGGGCCGAGGATCGCGACGATGGCAACGGCCAGCAGCAGTGAAGGCAAGGCCAGCATGATGTCCATCAAACGCATGATGGTGGGGCCAAGCAAACGCGGGAAGAACCCGGCGAACAGGCCCAGCAGGATGCCCGGAATCAGCGACATCACCACCGACGACAAGCCGATCAGCAGCGACAGGCGCGAGCCCTGGATCAGGCGCGAGAGCAGATCGCGGCCCAGTTCGTCGGTGCCGAGCAGGAACTGGATCTGCCCACCTTCGAGCCACGACGGCGGGGTCAGCAGGAAGTCACGGTATTGCTCGCTGGGGTTATGCGGTGCAACCCAGGGGGCGAAGATCGCGCAGAACACGATCAGCAACATAAACGCCAGGCCGGCAACTGCGCCTTTGTTCTTGGAGAAGGCTTGCCAGAATTCTTTGTACGGGGACGGGTACAGCAGGCTTTGATCGACTGCTGACACTGGAGTAGGTGTGGTCATGGTCATGATCTCAGCGCTGGTGACGGATGCGTGGGTTGGCGAAGCCGTAGAGGATATCCACCACGAAGTTCACCAGGATCACCAGGCAGGCGATCAGCAGGATGCCGTTTTGCACCACCGGGTAGTCCCGCGCGCCAATGGCTTCAATCAGCCATTTGCCGATGCCGGGCCAGGAGAAGATGGTTTCGGTCAGGACTGCACCGGCCAGCAGGGTGCCGACTTGCAGGCCGACCACGGTGAGCACCGGGATCAGCGCGTTGCGCAGGCCGTGGACGAATACCACGCGCGCCGGCGACAGGCCCTTGGCCTTGGCGGTACGGATGTAGTCCTCACGCAGCACTTCGAGCATGGACGAACGGGTCATCCGCGCGATCACCGCCAGTGGGATGGTGCCGAGCACGATGGCCGGCAGGATCAGGTGGTGCAGCGCGTCCCAGAACGCGTCCGGCTCGTCAGCCAGCAGCGTGTCGATCAGCATGAAGCCGGTGCGCGGCTCGATGTCGTAGAGCAGGTCGATACGCCCGGACACCGGGGTCCAGCCCAGGCTCACCGAGAAGAACATGATCAGGATCAGGCCCCACCAGAAGATTGGCATCGAATATCCCGCCAGGGAGATGCCCATCACCCCGTGGTCGAACAGGGATCCTCGCTTGAGTGCCGCGATCACCCCGGCCAGAAGGCCCAGGATGCCGGCGAACAACAGGGCGGCCATGGACAGTTCCAGGGTCGCGGGAAAGAGGGCGGTGAACTCGGTCCACACGCTGGTGCGCGTGCGCAGCGATTCGCCAAGGTCGCCCTGGGCGAGCTTGCCGACGTAGTCCAGGTATTGCGCATACAGGGGCTTGTTAAGGCCAAGGCGTTCCATTGCCTGTGCGTGCATCTCGGGGTCGACGCGGCGTTCGCCCATCATGACTTCTACGGGGTCGCCGGGGATCATGCGAATCAACGCAAACGTCAGCAACGTGATGCCGAAGAACGTGGGGATCAATAACCCCAGTCGGCGGGCAATAAAACTAAACATCTTGTCGTTTACCTCAATCAGCCGGTTAGGCAGGTTCGGCACCGTCAATGTCGACGGTGCCGAGCGTTTCTCTTATTTACTTCACCTGGGTGGTGGCGAAGTTATTTGTGGTCAGAGGGCTTTGGATATAACCCTCGACGTTTTTACGCATGGCGGTGAACATTTTCGGGTAGGCCATGGGAATCCACGGTTGATCCTTGTCGAAAACGTCCATGGCTTGTTCATAGAGTGCGGCGCGCTGAGCGGGTTCAGCGATGGCGCGCGCCTTGTCGATCAAGTCTTGAAACTCTTTGTTACACCAACGGGCGTAGTTTTCGCCGTTTTTCGCTGCATCGCAACTCAAGTTAGGCGTGAGGAAGTTATCCGGGTCACCGTTGTCACCGGCCCAGCCGGCGGAAACCATGTCGTGCTCGCCGTTTTTAGCACGCTTGAGCATTTCGCCCCATTCCATAACTTTGATATTCACCTTCAGGCCAATCTGCGCCAGATCCGCCTGCATGCGCTGTGCGCCGAGCATCGGGTTCGGGTTGGTCGGGCCGCCGCCGTTACGGGTGAACAGGGTGAACTCAGTGCCTTCCGGCACGCCGGCTTCCTTGAGCAGGGCACGGGCCTTGTCGAGGTCACGCGGCGGGTTTTTCAGCTTGTCGCTGAAGCCCAGCAGGGTCGGCGGGTACGGGCCGGTGGCGTCAACGGCGTTGCCTTTGCCATACAGCGATTCGTTGTAGCCCTTTTTGTCGAACGCGATATTGATCGCGTGACGCACCCGCGCGTCGCTCATGTATTTGTGGGTGGTGTTCAGGGCGGTGTAGGCGGTGGTCATCGCCGCGAGTTCAGCGACCTTCAGGTTCGGATCGTTCTTGATGCTGGGCAGGTCATCGGGCTTGGGATACAGCGCGATCTGGCATTCGTTGGCCTTGAGCTTTTGCAGGCGCACGTTGTTGTCGACCGCAATGGCCAGGATCAACGGGTCGGCTGGAGGCTTGCCACGGAAATACTCCGGGTTGGCCTTGAAGCGCACCTGGGCGTCTTTCTGGTAGCGGGTGAAGATGAACGGCCCGGTGCCGATCGGTTTGCTGTTGAGCTCTTCGGTCTTGCCGGCAGCGAGCAGCTTGTCGGCGTATTCGGCGGAGTGGATGGCGGTGAACGGCATCGCAACATCGGCCAGGAACGGTGCTTCAGGGCGCGTTAGCGTGAAGACCACGGTGTGGTCGTCGGTCTTCTCCACGCTCTTGAGCAGATCCTTGAAGCCCATGCTTTCAAAGTACGGGTAGCCCACGTTGGACTTGTTGTGCCATGGGTGTTTCGGGTCCAGCTGGCGCTGGAAGCTCCAAAGCACATCATCGGCATTCATGTTGCGCGTGGGTTTGAAGTAGTCGGTGGTGTGGAACTTGACGTCGTCGCGCAGATGGAACGTGTAGGTCAGGCCGTCCTCACTGATTTCCCAGGCGTTGGCGAGCGCGGGCACGATCTCGGTAGTGCCGGGCTTGAAGTCTACCAGACGGTTGAACATGGTTTCGGCCGCCGCGTCGGCGGTGACGGCGGTGGTGTACAGCACCGGGTCAAAACCTTCCGGGCTGGCTTCGGTGCAGACCACCAGCGGTTTTGCCGAAACGCCGATCGCAACGCTCAACAGCGCAGCAGCAATGGCGGCTTGTAGCGGGAGCATTTTCATTCAGAGCCCTCTGCAATCGATGGGACCAGACAAACGTATACGGCGGGCTCCTGGGAGCCCGCCGTCTACCTGGTGCTAATTAAAGGATGTTGAACGGGATGGTGGTGACCAGGCGGAACTCTTTGATGTTGCCGTCAGCCTGTTGTGCGCTGGCGCGGTGAGTGACGTAGGTGCCACGAATGGTCGTAGCCTTGAGTGGGCCGCTCTGAATCGCGTAGGACGTGCCCACACCGTATTCCTGGTGTTTCTCGCCATCCATCAGGCGCAGGTCGCTGCGCGATGCGCCAGCTTCGCCGTAGGCGGTGCCGGTGTAGTGAGTACCGTCGATGCCCCAGCCGCGAGCCGAGTAAACGTTGAACTTCAGGCCTGGTACGCCGTATTCGGCCATGTTGATGCCGTAGGCGATCTGGAAGGACTTCTCGTTCGGGCTGTTGAAGTCCGAGGTCAGGGAGTTGGCCAGGTAGATACCGTTGGTTTCGTGCAGGTAGTCGAAGTATTCGTCACCGTTAACGGCCTGGTACGAGAAGGTCAGGCTGTGGGCCTGGTGTGTCAGGCCGAGGGACAACGAGTAGGTGTCGTTGTCGATGTTGCCCATCTTCTTGCTGCCGGTATCGGTGGTCTTGTAGTAGTTCAGGCCGGTGGTCAGTGCCAGGGTCTGTGCATCACCCAGTTCGTGGGTAGCGCCGAAGTAGTACTGGTTCCAGAAGTCTTCGACGTTGGCCGCGAATACGCTGGTTTTCAGGCTCTTGAACGGCTGGTAGTTGAAGCCCAGGGTCTTGACCTTGTCGGTTTCCTGGCCATTGCCGTATTCGGAGCGGAATTTCGACAGGCTCTGCTCGGTACGTGGCGAAACACGATCGAAGATACCGCCCTGGAACGACAGGTTGCTGAACTCTTCGCTGTTGAAGCTCACACCTTCGAAGCTCGAAGGCAGGGCACGGTTGCCGATGGTGTCGACGATACCGGTGCTGAAGTTCTGGCGACCGGCGGTCAAGGTGGTGTTCGAAACACGGAACTTGACGTTGGCCAGGCCCAGTTTGCTCCATTGGCCTACTGCATCGCCGCCGGAGTCAGCCAGGGTACGGTTGGAGCCGCCGGCAATATCTTTGCGGTCACGGTCAAGGGCGATGAAATTGTAGGCAGCGACTTCAGTGCTGACGCCAACGGTGCCTTGGGTGAAGCCCGAGGTGTAGTTGAGGATGGTGCCCTGAGCCCAGTTGATACGACGGGAAATTGGGGTCTTCACGCCGTCTTTGCGGTAGCTGAAGCGGTCGTTGCGGAACTTCATTTCGTTCGCATACCAGTTACGGGTAGTACCGCCCAGGCTTTGACCGTCGATAAAGCCCTTGGCTTCGCTTTGGGCGCTGGTACCGGCCAGTGTGGTCGGCACGAAGTCCTGGCTGATCGGGTCAGCGAAGGCGGTTGCCGTGATGCTGCTGATGGCCAGGGCCAGAAGCGCTTTGTTGCTCAGTTTCATGGGTGGAGCTCCTTTGGTTCTCTTTTTAATGCCGGTCTTTTTTGGTGATCCGGCTATTGGGTGTGTAACTCGTTCAAGCTGTTGCAAACGTTTGCTGTAGGAAATTTCCCTACAAAAGGCCGTACGTTTGCGCGAGAGCCCGATTCGCTCTCTGCAATCCGGTTATTTTCTTATGGGGTAATGCTGACGCCCGAGAACACGTTGCGGCCGAAGGGGCTCACTTTGAAGCCTTCGACTTTGGCGCTTAACGGCTGGTTGACCGTCGAGTGGGCGACTGGCGTGATCGGCACCTGCTGCTTGAGCAGTTGCTGCGCCTGTTTGTACAGAACAGTCCGTTGTTCGCGGTCGGTCACAACCTTGGCTTGCTTGATCAGCTTGTCGTACGCCGGGTCGCACCACATGGAGTAGTTGTTCCCGCCGATGGCGTCGCAGCTGTAGAGCGTGCCCAGCCAGTTGTCCGGGTCACCATTGTCACCGGTCCAGCCGATCAGGCTCACATCGTGCTCACCGTTCTTGGTGCGCTTGATGTATTCCCCCCACTCGTAGCTGACGATCTTCACTTTCAGGCCGATCTTGGCCCAATCGTTCTGCAGCATTTCGGCCATCAGCTTGGCGTTGGGGTTGTACGGACGTTGCACCGGCATCGCCCACAGGGTGATCTCGGTGCCTTCCTTCACGCCGGCGGCCTTGAGCAGTTCCCTGGCTTTTTCCGGGTTGTAGGCGGCGTCCTTGATGCTGTCGTCGTAGGACCACTGCGTCGGCGGCATGGCGTTCACCGCCAGTTGCCCCGCGCCCTGGTACACGGCGTTGAGGATGCTCTGCTTGTTCACCGCCATGTCCAGCGCCTGACGCACTTCGAGCTGGTCGAACGGCTTGTGGCGCACGTTGTAGGCGATGTAGCCCAGGTTGAAGCCGGGCTTGGTCAGCAACTGCAGGTTCGGATCGGCCTTGAGCGCGTCGACGTCGGCCGGGCGCGGGTGCAGGGTGACCTGGCATTCGCCGGCCTTGAGCTTCTGCACACGCACCGACGCATCGGTGTTGATGGCGAAGATCAACTGGTCGAGCTTGACCCGGCTCGGGTCCCAATACTGCTTGTTGGCCACATAACGGATCTGCGAATCCTTCTGGTAGCGCTGGAACACAAACGGCCCGGTGCCGATCGGCTTCTGGTTGATGTCGCTGGGCTTGCCGTCCTTCTGCAACTGCTCGGCGTATTCGGCCGAGAGGATGGCGGCAAAGCTCATGGCAATGTTCTGCACGAACGCGGCGTCCACCGTGTTCAGGGTCATCACCACGGTGTAGGGGCCGGTTTTCTCGACCTTGGCGATGTTCTTGTTCAGGCTCATCCCGTTGAAGTATGGAAACTCGGTGGGGTAGGCCTTGCGAAACGGGTGGTCGGGGTCAAGCATGCGGTTGAAGGTGAACAGCACGTCGTCGGCATTGAAGTCCCGCGTCGGCTTGAATTCCTTGTTGCTGTGGAATTTCACCCCTTCACGCAGGTGAAAGGTGTAGGTCAGGCCGTCTTCGGAAATATCCCACTTGGTCGCCAGGCCCGGCACAACATTGGTCTCACCTTTTTCAAACTCGACCAGACGGTTGTACAGCGGCTCGGCCGCATCGTTGTCGGTGGCGGTGGTGTATTGCGCAGTGTCGAAGCCTGCCGGGCTGCCCTCGGAGCAGAACACCAGGCTCTTCTTGTCGGCGGCCTGGCCCAGCGTGGCCACAGCCAGCAGGCTGGTGCCGAAAATCGCGGATAGAACGGTGGTATGGCGCATGACGATCCCAATCCTTGTTTGTAGTTATCGATCAGCAAGCAATCAACCGGGCGTCCTGCCAGGAAGACATTACTGATCCCACACACAGCAAGTGCCTTTCCGAACGTGGCATCTCTGCTGTCGTACGACGTTAGGGGTCGCGGACTTTGCAGTAAATGCGCAAAGACGGATGGACCGTGTAGGCAGCGGAAGCACATATCGCAGTCCATTGCTGTAGGACGCAATGGATGCATATGTAGTCTTTTGCCTACGATCCAGGCAGAAACAATAACGGCGACGTTATGAAACGTCGCCGCCAGTGATGTTTACTTGCCGCTTACGCTGACGCCGTAGAAGGAGTTCAAGCCAAACGGGCTGATCTTGAAGTCCTGCACGGTGTTGCGCATGGGTTGATACACCGTCGAGTGCGCGATGGGTGTCATCGGTACTGCATCTTTGAGGATATGTTGCGCCTGCTTGTACAGCTCGGTGCGTTTGGCGACATCCGATGTAGCCTTGGCTTCTTTTACGATGCCGTCGAATTTCTTGTCGCACCATTTGGAGAAGTTGTTGCCGGCCAGGGAGTCGCAGCCGAACAGCACGTTCAGCCAGTTGTCCGGGTCACCATTGTCGCCGCTCCAGCCAATGATCATGGCCTGGTTCTCGCCGCCTTTGGAGCGCTTGATGTACTCGCCCCACTCGTAGCTGACGATGTTGACCTTCAGGCCGATCTGTTTCCAGTCGTTCTGCAGCATCTCGGCCATCAGCTTGGCGTTGGGGTTATACGGACGCTGTACCGGCATGGCCCACAGGGTGATCTCGGTGCCTTCCTTGACGCCGGCTTCCTTGAGCAGTTCCTTGGCCTTGGCAGGATCGTACTTGGCATCCTTGATGGTGGTGTCGTAGGACCACTGGGTCGGCGGCATGGCGTTGACGGCCAGTTGGCCGGCGCCCTGGTACACGGAGTCGATGATCTGCTGCTTGTTCACCGACATGTCCAGTGCTTCACGTACGCGCAGGTCGGACAGCGGGTTGGCTGCGGTCTGGCCCTTGAGTACCGGCATGACGTTGTAGGCGATGTAGCCCAGGTTGAAACCGGCCTGGTGCGGCAGTTTCAGGTCCTTGTCTTCGCCCAGCGCCTTGAGGTCGGCCGGACGCGGGAACAGGGTGATCTGGCATTCGTTTTTCTTGAGCTTCTGGATACGCACCGACGGGTCGGTGGTGATGGCGAAGATCAGGTTGTCGATCTTCACGTCTTCAGGTTTCCAGTAGTCCTTGTTGCCGGTGTAGCGAATGTTCGAGTCTTTCTGGTAGCTCTTGAACACGAACGGGCCGGTGCCGATCGGCTTCTGGTTGATGTCGGCAGGTTTGCCTTCCTTCAACAGTTGGGCGGCGTATTCGGCGGACTGGATCGAGGCGAAGCTCATGGCCAGGTTCTGGATGAACGCCGCGTCCACGGTGCCAAGGGTGAACTTGACGGTGTGGTCATCGACTTTCTCGATGTTCTTGATGTTGGTGTCCATCCCCATGTCCGTGAAGTACGGGAACTCGGTGGGGTAGGCCTTACGGAATGGATCGTCTTTGTTGATCATCCGGTTGAAGGTGAACAGTACGTCGTCGGCCGAGAATTCACGAGTCGGTTTGAAGTACGGGGTGGTGTGGAACTTGACGCCTTCGCGCAGATGGAAGGTGTACGTCAGGCCATCCGGGGACACATCCCAGCTGGTGGCCAGGCCAGGAACCACGGCGGTGCCGCCACGTTCGAACTGGCTCAGACGGTTGAACATGGTTTCGGCCGAAGCATCGAAGTCTGTTCCGGTGGTGTACTGGCCTGGATCGAAACCGGCCGGGCTCCCTTCGGAGCAGAACACCAGGTTAGTTGCCGCAAGGGCTGCAGGGGCGGCGGCCATTAGGCCCGCGCTCACTAATAACGGAAGGACTGCGTGTTTGAGCATGTTGGCCTCATGATTTGTTGTCATTTTTGGTGGTGAGGGCGACCTCGTGAGTCGGCCTGCGGATACTTATGCAGGCGCCATACCCATTGCAAGATGCTGAACCGCTGCAGGGCTCAAAGTGTGGTACGAACGTACAGGAATGTCGCATTTATGAAAGTTTTGACATAAATGCATATATTTAGAGCGTTTTTTCGGTGCATCGGGCGCACCAGAAACGCCCAGCCGAGGCGCCTGGCGCACCCGGTTGGGGCGGTTGTGTTACTTCTCCAGACTCACGCCGTAGAACGGTGTCAGCCCAAACGGACTGATCTTGAAGTCCTGCACTTCCTTACGCAGCGGCTGGAAAACCGTCGAGTTTGCAATAGGCGTTATAGGCACCTGTTCCTTAAGGATTTTTTGTGCCTGTTGATACCACTTGATGCGCTGCTCGCGGTCATTGCTGACCTTGGCCTGCTGCACCAGCTTGTCGTAGGCCGGGTTACACCACTTGGCGTAGTTGCTGCCCTTGACCGCGGCACAACTGTAGAGCACGCCCAGCCAGTTATCCGGGTCACCGTTGTCGCCGGTCCAGCCGTAGATCATGGCGTCGTGTTCGCCGTTTTTAGCGCGTTTGATGTATTCGCCCCACTCATAGCTGACGATATTGGCCTTGATGCCGACCTTGGCCCAGTCCTGCTGGATCATCTGCGCCGACATGCGCGCGTTGGGGTTGGACGCACGCTGAACGGTCATCGCCCACAGGTTGATCGTAGTGCCGGGGGCAATACCTGCTTCTTTCAGTAGCGCCTTGGCCCTGGTCGGGTCATACGGGGCGTCCTTGATCGTCGGGTCATAAGACCACTGCGCCGGCGGCAGGGCGTTCTGCGCCAATTGTCCGGCGCCCTGATACACGGCTTTGATGATTGCCGGCTTGTCGATGGCCATGTCCAGCGCCTGGCGCACCTTGAGCTGATCCAGCGGCGGGTGGGTCACGTTGTAGGCGAGAAAACCCAGGTTGAACCCGGCCTGCTGCTGCACGCGCAGGTTGGGGTCCTGCTTGATCACTTCAATGTCCTGCGGGCGAGGGTAGCCGCTCACCTGGCATTCACCGGCCTTGAGCTTTTGCAGGCGTGAGGCCGCATCCGGGGTGATCGCGAACACCAGGTTGTCGAGTTTCACATCCTCGGGCTTCCAATACTGTTTATTGGCCACGTAGCGAATCTGCGAGTCCTTCTGGTAACGCTTGAACACAAACGGCCCGGTGCCGACGGGTTTCTGGTTGATGTCTTCGGCCTTGCCTTGCTTGAGCAACTGCGCGGCGTATTCGGCGGACTGGATCGAGGCGAAGCTCATGGCCAGGTTCTGCACGAACGAGGCATCGACGTTGTTCAGGTTGAAACGCACGGTATGCGCGTCGATTTTCTCGACGTTCCTGATCATGGTGTTCAGGCCCATGTCGGTGAAGTACGGCGATTCGGACGGGTAGGCCTTGCGAAACGGGCTGTCGGCGTCGAGCAGACGATTGAAGGTGAACAGCACGTCATCGGCATTGAAGTCGCGAGTCGGCGTGAAGAAATCAGTGGTGTGGAACTTCACGCCATCGCGCAGATGGAAGGTGTACGCCAGACCGTCTTTGGAGATATCCCAGCGGGTTGAAAGGCCGGGTTCGACTTCGGTGCCGCCGCGCTTGAACTGGGTCAGGCGGTTGAACACGGTTTCGGCCGAGGCGTCGAAGTCGGTGCCGCTGGTGTACTGGCTGGGGTCGAAACCGGCGGGGCTGGCTTCGGAGCAGTAGACCAGCGTTGTCGCCGCCTGGGCCATGGGCATGCAGGCCATGAGGCTGGCGGCAAGGAGCAGTGGTTTAAAAGCGATTCTTTCCATGGAGTCCCCTGAAGTGGCAGGCTTAAAAGCGGCCCAAACGAAAACGACGGTCACCGAGGTTACCGCCGTTCAGGGTTGTCAGGTAGAGACTGAGGCGCACTTGGGCACAGAATCCTGGTTTTTCGCAGCGTTCTATAGGCTGGAGGCCGCAAAATTCATGCAGCCTTCGCTTCAGGGCCAGGCTGACACAGGTCGTTGTAGTGCTCAGTGGACGTCCGTGAGCGGGCTCTCGATATTACGGTGCGGGGAAGGTCACGGGTTTATACGCAAAGGCCCACCATTTAACAGGATGCCAGTAGGGGTTTTTCTTTGACGGTTTGAGTTTTACGGTTTTAGCCAATTCTCGCGAGACATATTGTTCAGCTTCTGATCTGACCAGCGCCTTATCGGCTGCAGTCAGTGGGGTACTATGGTTGTTTTTCAGGGCTTCCAGATAGACAGCTTCCACTTTAAGAATGGCCGCGTTTATATTTTCCGGCGCGAGGTTCGTTGTCAGGGTACCACTGTAGCCTTTGACAGGACGCCCGATGAGTTTCTGAAATTGAGCCGCAAAGGAGGCGTCTCCACCGCTTGCAGAGTCACATGACAACAGCCGCACATTGTCGAACGTTTCCGGATGAATGTCTGCGTCGTGAAGTGTCTGAAGTAACTCTGCCGGCGTATGGAGTTTTTCGTTATATGAAACTTTTGCAATGCCCGTCTCAGGGTCGACACTGCCGTGTACCAATATGTTGAGTCTTTCTTGAGTGCCTTTTTTGTTGAAGTCGGTAAAGGTATAAAGTTTTTTATCTAGGGTGTTTAGTTCGTTGAGTTCTCCACTCAGGATTACGTTTTTTTCAGGCGTGGAGAAAAGCGCTTCGCCAGTCGGCAAACCTTCTATAGAGGTTAAAATTGAAGGTTTATTATCGGGTATTTCGCCGGTCGGATGAGTGCGCTCCACTTCACCGGCCGATGGCGTACCTTGTTCGTTTTGCAGGGTATTGGCGGTGTGCGGCATGTCGCTCTGGTTCGAGGCTTCTACTTTTCGCACGAACTGATGACTTCGGGTGCGCTCATCGTATGTCCAGCCGTATTGTTCGCGGTTTATGGTATTAGGTTTGATTTGTGCTTCACCCAGCCCAGCCTCCGCTGCCGATGGCGCAATTTCGTGTACCAGTTGCAGGCTGGCTATGATGGCTGCGGCCGTACCGCCCACGCGATCATTGGCGGTCATGCCATATATGGAATCATGGACACCGAAGACAATATTGCCTGCGTTGCCCACGATGGGTACGTACCCGAAGGTACGCCCCCACAACTCTTTGGCCTGCTTCCACATTTGCTGTGAGGAACCAAATACTTCAGTTTGGTCAGCCCACGTTGCATTGTTGACGTTTACCTCCTGGTAACTGGCGGCAATACCAGACTTTAAGTCTCCGAATCTCAAGTGGTAAGGATGCTTGCGAGATTGGGTGTAATTAAAGGCCTCTCTGACCGGTACTTGCTTGTCACTGAGCAGGTTTCGACGTCCGGGGTAGGTGGCGTGGTTACCTGAAATCAAATTATCGAGCACACTTGTCGCTGAGGGCCAGTGAGCATCGTTTCCACCTTGCCGGTCTCGAGCGTTGAAGCTACGTTGCAACGCTTCACGGTTGTTTTTAGCCCATTGGGCAAAATCGTTATCGCCTTTTATTTCAGCGACCGTGCCGTTCTTCAGATCAAACATCACGCCTTGATTGGGCCGGGTGTCATAATTGCCGTGATAATTGACGTAAGGGATAAACGCATACCCCGACAGCGGATAGCCGTATATATTCGGGATGACCACATTTCCATTCTTGTCCAGCGTGCGATCGATTGCCTCGCGCGCCTCAGGTGTTAACGTCTTATAAGTGTCTTTGTCGTTACGCAGACCTTGCAAGATACCCTTCACGACATAGGCATCGGCTTTTCCCGAGCGTTTTGCCAATGCGCCTGACTCGTCGCTCATGGGCTTGGCTATTTCATCTTTCCAATGATCTTGCAGCTTCGCACCCAGCGCTTCCAGATCGTTTATCTTGCTCCGGTCCTGTGGCTTGATTTCCAGAGTTTGAAAGTTGAGCAGGCCGCCGCCCGCTGGTCTATCGTGCTTCAGGGCTCCGGCTGCAATTTCCCAGGCAAAATACGTGCGCTTCTCAGTGTCGGTCTTGACTTCCGGTTTCCATTTCCCAACGTATGAATTGAACGTTACGGTGATTTTTTCATGGGGATCGAATCCCGCGGCTAACAATCCACCGCTGAAGTAGCCGGCAGGCTCCAGAAACTGGCGAGTCTTCTGGAACCGGATATTACTTTCGCCTTCCTCGCCACTTTCTATGTTCTTGATTTGCGTTACTACACGACCGGCGTAGGCGTCGATCCGTTGTAGACGCTCCTGTTGCGTATAGCTTGCCGTGGGCGGGGAAACGCTGACTGACCCATAAATGATCCCCTTGGCGACATCAAATTCATGATTGGGGGTTGGGGCGGGGTTCGGTTTTTGTCCCAGACCCAACGCTTCAGCTTCTGAGCGGGTCGGCGTGCCCGGAAGTGTATTTTCCAAGGGCAGCGCAGTGTTAATTGCATGCGTTGGGCGACTGTGTTGAGCAGGCGTTGTAACAGGGAGCTGTAGCACAGACGAGCGTATATTCATTGTCGGACCTATCTACTTATCAGTGATTAACAACATTTTCCGGGCGCGTGATAGCACCGCTGGCAGTGCGTGCGCCGCGTCATGTCATGATATTAAGAGAAGCGGGTCAGTGTTCTTTCGCCACTGATTAACTCATGTTTTCGGCTTCGTAATTTATATAAGCCACGGGGGATTACTCATCTTTCTGGTGCATCTGTTGATGCTGGCCTGCCTGCTACAGTTTGGAACCTTGCGCATGGAGTTATTTATCATTGGGTGGCTAAATGCGTGCGCAAGGTTCCACGTTATGCCTGTGCCCTGTATGGAAAAAAACGTGCATAAGAAGAGGCCTACAGCGTGTGGGTAAAACTTACCGCTATGGGCATTAGAGACCCGATGATCAAAAAAACGGCGCCAGCCTTCAAGGCTGCGCCGTTTTTTTTGAATTGAGAGGCTTACTGCAGAACTTCAATCACTCCATCAGCACTCATGCTTACCTGGCTGGTGCCGGCTTCGACTTCCGGCGTCGGCGCTGAATCAGCCATGGCCGCCTTCATCATCATCGCGCCATTGCGTGCGTAGGGCATCGGGTAGCCATTGGTGTTGAAGTTGAGGTTGACGATCTTGTAGCCCTTGCCACCCAAGGCATCGGTCGCCAATTGCGCACGGGCCTTGAACGCAGCCACTGCGTCCTTGAGCAACGCATCTTCGCTGGTCTTGCGCGTGGTGTCGGCGATGGCGAAGTCCATGTTCTGCATTTTCAGGGTATTCAGCAGCTCGCCGGTGAGCTTGGATAGCGCCGGGAAGTCCGCGCTTTCCAGGCGCAGTTCAGCGCGTTCACGCCAGCCGGTGATCTTCTGGTTCTTGTTGTCGTAGATCGGGTAGCTGTTGCGGCTGCCCTGGCGCAGGGTCACGGCCTTGACTTCACGGGCCTGGCCGAGCGCGGTGTTCATGGTGTTGGTGATGTCGGCGGCGAGCTTGGCCGGGTCGCTGTTCTGCGATTCGGTGTAGAGGGTGACGATCATCTTGTCGCGGGCGACTTCCTGGCTGACTTCGGCGCGCAGGGAAATCTGGTTGTAATGCAGTTCGTCGGCGGCCAGCGCCGGCAGGCTGGCCAGGGTGCTGGCGCCGAGGGTGAGCAGGGCTGCGCTGCGAGTGAAACGAGACATGGAAGCTCCTTGGGACAGTGGTGTTGGTATGACTGTAGACGTTGGTGTCGGGTTCTTCGGGTTTACACATTACCTACAATGCGGCGCATGCCGACGAACGGCGGTCTGTGCGGCCTGCGTCAAAGAGCCACACGCGCCCTGTCTGCGCTGCTGCTTCGTTTATACTCCTGGCGATCCGCCTGCAGCGCTCATCGGGAGAGCCCATGCTCGCCGCCGTAAAACTGACTTCCGCCACCCGCCAGAACCTCTGGCGCCTGACGTTTATCCGCACCCTGGTACTGGCAGCACAGGCCGGCTCCGTGGGGCTCGCCTATTGGTTCGATCTGCTGCCGCTGCCCTGGCTGCCGCTGGGTGTGACGCTGGGGTTCTCCACGGTGTTGTGCGTGTTTACCGTGATCCGGTTGCGTACCACCTGGCCGGTCACCGAGTTGGAGTATGCGCTGCAGTTGGCCTGCGACCTGTTTATCCACAGTGTGTTGCTTTATTTCTCCGGCGGTTCTACCAACCCGTTCGTTTCCTATTACCTGGTGCCGCTGACCATCGCCGCCGTGACCTTGCCATGGCGCTATTCGGTGGTGCTGTCGGGGATTGCGCTGACCCTCTACACCCTGCTGCTGGCCCAGTTCTATCCGTTGCAAACCTTCCCCATCGCGCGGGAAAACCTGCAGATCTACGGGATGTGGTTGAGCTTTGCGCTGTCGGCGGCGGTCATCACCTTTTTTGCCGCACGCATGGCTGAAGAACTGCGCCGCCAGGAAGAACTGCGTGCCATTCGCCGCGAAGAGGGCCTGCGCGACCAGCAACTGCTGGCCGTCGCCACCCAGGCCGCCGGCGCTGCCCATGAGCTGGGTACGCCGTTGGCGACCATGAGCGTATTGCTCAAGGAAATGACCCAGGATCATCATGACCCGGCCTTGCAGGACGACCTCGGCGTGCTGCAGGAGCAGGTCAAGCAGTGCAAGCTGACCTTGCAGCAACTGGTGCGCGCCGCCGAAGCCAATCGCCGGCTGGCGGTGCAGATGCAGGACGTCACCCAATGGCTCGACGAAGCCCTGAACCGCTGGCACCTGATGCGCCCCGAAGCCAGTTACCGCTTCACCCTGCTGGGCCAGGGCAGCGTGCCGCGCATGGCGCCGCCGCCTGACCTCACCCAGGCGTTGCTCAACCTGTTGAACAACGCCGCCGACGCCTGCCCCGAAGGCCTGGGCGTGCAGTTGGACTGGGACGCGGAACACGTCACCATCAGCATCCGTGACCACGGCGCCGGCGTGCCGCTGGCCATTGCCGAGCAGATCGGCAAACCCTTCTTTACCACCAAGGGCAAAGGCTTCGGCCTGGGCCTGTTTTTGAGCAAGGCCAGCGTGACCCGCGCGGGCGGCTCAGTGAAACTCTACAGTCATGAGGAAGGTGGCACGCTCACCGAGCTGCGCCTGCCCCGTGTCGCACGAGGAGATAGCGATGAGTGACGAGATTCAAGTCGAAGGCGAAGAACTGCCGCACCTGTTGCTGGTAGACGACGACGCCACCTTTACCCGCGTGATGGCGCGTGCCATGAGCCGTCGCGGCTTTCGCGTGAGCACCGCAGGTTCCGCCGAAGAAGGCTTGAGCATCGCCCAGGCCGATCTGCCGGACTACGCCGCGCTCGACCTGAAAATGGACGGCGACTCGGGTCTGGTGCTGTTGCCCAAGCTGCTGGAACTCGACCCGGAAATGCGCGTAGTGATCCTCACCGGGTACTCCAGCATCGCCACCGCCGTCGAGGCCATCAAGCGCGGCGCCTGCAACTACCTGTGCAAGCCGGCCGACGCCGACGACGTGCTGGCCGCGCTGCTCTCCGAGCACGCCGACCTCGACACCCTGGTGCCGGAAAACCCGATGTCGGTGGACCGCCTGCAGTGGGAGCATATCCAGCGTGTACTGACCGAGCACGAAGGCAATATCTCGGCCACCGCCCGCGCCCTCGGCATGCATCGCCGTACCTTGCAACGCAAGTTGCAAAAGCGTCCGGTGCGCCGCTGAACCTAAGCTGAACGACCCGTCTCAGGCCGCACGGAGCCTTGAACCGATCCCTTATGATCGGTTCAAACGCCTGCCATTTTTCCTACAGAGCCTGAACGATGAACCAGAACGCAGAGTATTCCGCGGTCAATGACGCCGTGCATGGGCAATTCTTCCGTCGAACCTGGGCGATGATCACGCCGTATTGGCGCAGTGAGGAGAAGGGCAGGGCGTGGTTGTTGCTGGCGGCAGTGATCGCGCTGTCACTGTTCAGCGTGGCGATCTCCGTGTGGATCAACCACTGGTACAAGGATTTCTACAACGCACTGGAGAAGAAGGACACCGCCGCGTTCTGGCAACTGATCGGCTATTTTTGCGGGATCGCGACGGTGGCCATTCTCGGTGCGGTCTACCGCTTGTACCTGACGCAGATGCTGACCATCCGCTGGCGCGCCTGGCTGACCGAAAAACACTTCGCGCGCTGGCTGGCGCACAAGAATTATTACCAACTGGAGCAGGGCGGTTACACCGACAACCCCGACCAGCGGATTTCCGAAGACCTCAACAGCTTCACGTCCAACACCTTGAGCCTGGGTCTGGGACTGCTGCGCAACGTCGTCAGCCTGGTGTCGTTTTCCGTGATCCTGTGGGGCGTGTCGGGCAGCATTGAAGTGTTCGGTTTCACCATCCCCGGGTACATGTTCTGGTGTGCGCTGGTCTACGCCGGGGTCGGCAGCTGGTTGACCCACCTGATCGGGCGTCGCTTGATCGGCTTGAGCAACCAGCAGCAACGCTTCGAGGCTGACCTGCGTTTCTCCATGGTGCGGGTGCGCGAGAATGCCGAGAGTATCGCCCTGTACAACGGCGAGCCCAACGAGAACCAGCGCCTGAAGACGCGCTTCGGCAGGGTATGGCACAACTACTGGGACATCATGAAAGTGTCCAAGCGCCTGACCTTTTTTACCGCCGGTTATGAGCAGATCGCTATCGTGTTCGCGTTTATCGTGGCGGCCCCGCGTTACTTCGCCGGCAAGATCGAGCTGGGCGAGCTGATGCAGATCAACTCGGCGTTCGGCAACGTGCAGGGCAACTTCAGCTGGTTTATCAGTGCCTACACCGACC
Organism: Pseudomonas sp. PvP025; assembly: GCF_017832155.1. Classification (NCBI taxonomy): domain Bacteria; kingdom Pseudomonadati; phylum Pseudomonadota; class Gammaproteobacteria; order Pseudomonadales; family Pseudomonadaceae; genus Pseudomonas; species Pseudomonas sp. PvP025. The sequence continues at coordinate 4,916,365 of NZ_JAFIBJ010000001.1, forward strand.
TCGCCGCCTGGCGCGCCACCAGCGACCGTTTGTTGAGCTTCCAGCAAGCCATGACCGAAAACGAGCAGCGTCCGGCCGCTATTGAGGTGAATGCCGAAGGCGAACGCTTGATGGTGCAGGGCCTGGGCATGAACCTGGCCGATGGCCGTCACTTGCTCACCGATGCGAACATGATTGTCGAGCCGGGCCAGCGCCTGATGCTCAGCGGTCGCTCCGGCAGCGGCAAGAGCACCCTGCTGCGTGCCATGGGCCGCTTGTGGCCGGCGGGTCACGGCAGTATTCGCCTGCCAGCGGCACGTTATCTGTTCCTGCCGCAAAAGCCTTACCTGCCGATCGGCACGTTGAAGGCGGTGTTGAGTTATCCACAGGACGACAGCGCCTACACGGCCGAACGTTATGCACAGGTGCTGGAAACCTGCCGTCTGCCGCAGCTGGTTGCGCGCCTGGACGAGGCCAACCATTGGCAGCGCATGCTTTCGCCCGGCGAGCAGCAGCGTCTGGCTTTTGCCCGCGCCTTGTTGTTCGCGCCGCAGTGGCTGTACATGGACGAGGCGACATCGGCCATGGATGAGGAGGATGAGGCCAGTCTGTATCAAGCCTTGATCGATGAGCTGCCGGGGCTGAGCATCGTCAGCGTCGGCCATCGCAGCAGCCTCAAGCGTTTCCATGGGCGGCATGTGCGGATCGAGGGTGGCTGGTTGCAGGAGCAACCCGTTTCCTGAACCTTGGCTGCGGTCAGGGTGGGAGGGGCTTGCTCCCGATAGCGGGGTGTCAGTTACAGCTGAGCTGACTGATGCATTGCTATCGGGAGCGAGCCCCCTCCCACATTTGATTTTTGTTGTGTTGGAGAAGCGAGTCTCAAACAAAAAGCCCGGCTGATCATCGATCAGCCGGGCTTTTTGTCGTGCCTGAAAAGACTTACTTCTTCAAGCCGTAATGCTCATCCAGCATGCCGGGGGCGTTCGGCGTTTTTGGCGCGTAGTCCCGTGGTGGCTCCTGGTTTTCCCGGGGTGGGGTCAGGCGTTCCCGTGGCGCTTGCGGTGCATCGGAATGCAGCGCGGCCAGCAGACGCTGGCGGGTGATGTCATCCAGGGCCAGGCGGTTGGCGCCATCGGCCAGATGATCCTGTACATCCTGGTAGCTCTGGGTGAGTTTCTTGACCAGGGTCGCGGTGCTGTTGAAGTGGGTAACAACCTCGTTCTGATAACTGTCAAAACGTTCCTGAATGTCATCCAGCTGACGCTGCGTGCGGTTAGGCGCGGCATTCGGCAGCAGGCGAGCAACCAGGAATCCAATGGCGACACCGGCAACCAGGGCAAGAGTCGGCAACAACCAAACTAAGAGCGAGTGTTCCACGAGTCCTTCCTCTATAAACGGCTTTGCTTTACGTTAACGGCTCGGACCTGCGCTGTATACCGCGATTAAGCTCGCAATGATGCCATGCACAGACTTTTAGCTAGACGAGTCGACCCTTTGAGAGGTCACGGAGTTCATCTCTTGCTCATGCGTGAAACCCCCGTTTTGATCGATGGCCCGGTGGGCCAATTGGAAGCCCTGTACCTGGATCACCCCGAGCCACGCGGCCTGGCGCTGATCTGCCATCCCAACCCGGTGCAGGGCGGGACCATGCTCAATAAAGTCGTTTCGACCCTGCAACGCACTGCACGCGATGCCGGTTTGATTACGCTGCGTTTTAATTACCGTGGCGTCGGCGCCAGTGCTGGCACCCATGACATGGCCACCGGTGAAGTCGACGATGCCGAAGCGGCTGCCACCTGGCTGCGGGAAAAACACCCTGACCTGCCGATCACCCTGCTCGGCTTTTCGTTCGGCGGTTATGTGGCCGCCAGCCTCGGCGGGCGCCTGGAAGCCAGGGGCGAACAACTCGCGCATTTGTTCATGGTCGCCGCTGCGGTGATGCGCCTGCGCGATAACGATGTGCTGCCGCTGGGTTGCCCGCTGACCGTGATCCAGCCGGAAACCGACGAAGTGGTCGACCCGCAACTCGTCTACGACTGGTCCGCTGCCTTGAATCGCCCCCATGAGCTGCTGAAAGTGGCAGAATGCGGGCACTTTTTTCATGGCAAGCTCACCGATCTGAAGGATCTGGTGCTGCCGCGCCTCTCGAATTGACAGCAGTCTGATAAGCGATTACCCATGACGACTCGTACCCGTATCCTCACCGGCATTACCACCACCGGCACGCCGCACCTGGGCAACTACGCCGGTGCGATTCGCCCGGCGATCCTCGCCAGCCAGGACGCCAATGCCGACTCCTTCTATTTCCTGGCCGACTACCACGCCCTGATCAAGTGCGATGACCCGCAGCGCATCCAGCGCTCGCGCATGGAAATCGCCGCGACCTGGCTGGCCGGTGGCCTGGATGTGAACCGGGTGACGTTCTATCGCCAGTCCGACATCCCGGAAATCCCCGAGCTGACCTGGCTGCTGACCTGCGTGGCGGCCAAGGGCCTGCTCAACCGCGCCCACGCGTACAAGGCTTCGGTGGACAAGAACGTGGAGGCCGGCGAAGACCCGGATGCGGGCATCAGCATGGGCCTGTACAGCTACCCGGTGCTGATGGCAGCGGACATCCTGATGTTCAACGCGCACAAGGTGCCGGTCGGTCGCGACCAGATCCAGCACGTGGAGATGGCCCGGGATATCGGCCAGCGTTTCAACCACCTGTTCGGCAAGGGCAAGGAGTTTTTTACCATGCCCGAGGCGCTGATCGAAGAAAGCGTTGCCACCTTGCCGGGCCTGGATGGCCGCAAGATGTCCAAGAGCTACGACAACACCATCCCGTTGTTCACCAGCGCCAAGGACATGAAGGACGCGATCTCGCGCATCGTCACCGATTCCCGCGCACCGGGCGAAGCCAAGGATCCGGACAATTCACACCTGTTCACCCTGTACCAGGCGTTTGCCAGCAAGGCCGAGGAAGAACAGTTCCGCGCTGAGTTATTACAGGGCCTGGGCTGGGGCGAGGCGAAGAACCGCCTGTTCCAACTGCTCGACGGCCAGCTTGGCGAAGCCCGCGAGCGTTATCACACGTTGATGTCGCGCCCGTCGGACATGGAAGACCTGCTGCTGGTGGGCGCGAAGAAGGCCCGTGCCGTGGCCGCACCGTTTCTGGCTGAACTGCGCGAGGCCGTTGGCCTGCGTTCGTTCGTCGAGCAGGCTGCAGCACCGGTCGCCACGAAAAAGAAAGCCGCGAAAACCGCGCGTTTTGTAAGCTTCCGCGAAGACGACAGTTTCCGCTTTCGTCTCCTGGCCGCCGATGGCGAGCAGTTGCTGTTGTCGCGCAACTTCGCCGATGGCAAAGCGGCGGGCGCGGTAACCAAGCAATTGCACAGCGGCGACGCGCTGGACGTGCGCAATGAAGGCTTGGCCTTCAGCGTATGGCTGGACGGCAACCCGGTGGCCGACAGTGCCGAGTTCGCCGACGAAGCGTCACGCGATGCCGCCATCGCCGCCTTGCGCATTGCGTTGACCCCCCTCGAGGATTAACCCGACCAAGGGTTGATTGCCATTATTCAGGGCCGTCGTTACAGTGACGGCCCGTTTTTGTTGCCTTGCTAACGAAATTATGACGCCCCTAGAACGATATCAAGCTGATCTGAAACGCCCTGAATTCTTCCATGATGCGGCGCAGGAAAATGCCGTGCGTCATTTGCAGCGCCTGTACGACGACCTCGTCGCGGCTTCGCAGAACAAGCCCGGGATGTTCAGCAAGCTGTTTGGCAAGAAAGACCAGACGCCGGTCAAGGGCCTGTACTTCTGGGGCGGCGTCGGCCGGGGCAAGACTTACCTGGTGGACACCTTCTTCGAAGCGCTGCCGTTCAAGGAAAAGGTGCGCACGCACTTTCACCGCTTCATGAAGCGCGTGCACGAAGAGATGAAGACGCTGCCGGGCGAGAAGAACCCGCTGACCATCATTGCCAAGCGCTTCTCCGACGAAGCGCGGGTCATCTGTTTCGATGAGTTTTTCGTCTCCGACATCACCGACGCCATGATCCTCGGCACCTTGATGGAAGAGCTGTTCAAGAACGGCGTGACCCTGGTTGCTACCTCGAACATCGTGCCCGACGGCTTGTACAAGGACGGCCTGCAACGAGCGCGCTTCCTGCCGGCCATTGCGCTGATCAAGCAGAACACCGAAATCGTCAACGTCGACAGCGGCGTCGACTACCGCCTGCGTCATCTCGAGCAAGCGGAGTTGTTCCACTTCCCGTTGAACGAAGCGGCCCACGAAAGCCTGAAGAAAAGCTTCCGCGCGCTGACGCCGGAATGCACCCAGGCGGTGGAAAACGACAAGCTGATGATCGAGAACCGCGAAATCATCGCCTTGCGTACCTGCGACGACGTGGCCTGGTTCGAATTCCGCCAACTGTGCGACGGCCCCCGCAGCCAGAACGACTACATCGAACTGGGCAAGATCTTCCACGCGGTGATCCTCAGCGGCGTGGAACAGATGAGCGTGACCACCGACGATATTGCGCGGCGGTTCATCAACATGGTCGATGAGTTCTACGACCGTAACGTCAAGCTGATCATCTCGGCGGAAGTCGAGCTCAAGGATCTCTACACCGGCGGTCGCCTTAATTTCGAGTTCCAGCGTACCCTGAGCCGTTTGCTCGAGATGCAGTCCCACGAGTTCCTGTCGCGCGGGCACAAGCCGTAAGCAGTTTCCAGAGCTGTGGAGTTTTAATGTGGGAGGGGGCTTGCCCCCGATAGCGGTGAATCAGTCAGTGCATCATTGGCTGACAGACTGCTATCGGGAGCAAGCCCCCTCCCACATTGGTTTTGTGTCTATCCCCAATTAAGCCGCTTGCTGGAATTGCTGGCGGTATTGGTTCGGTGAAAGTTCGGTGTGCTGCCTGAACAACCGCGCGAAGAAGCTCGCATCGTCATACCCCACCTCATAGCTGATGGTCTTGATGCTCTTGCGGCTGCCCGAGAGCAGGCCCTTGGCCGTCTCGATTCGCAGGCGTTGCAGGTAGTGCAGCGGCTTGTCGCCGGTGGCGGTCTGGAAGCGGCGCATGAAATTGCGAATGCTCATACCGTGTTCGCGGGCCACGTCTTCGAAGCGAAACTTGTCGGCGAAATGCTCTTCGAGCCAGTGCTGGATCTGCAGGATGATCACGTCCTGGTGCAGCTTCTGCCCGCCAAAGCCAATGCGTCCCGGCGAATAATTGCGCTGCACCTCATAGAGGATGTCGCGGGCCACGGCCTGGGCGATATTGGCGCCGCAGAAGCGTTCTATCAGGTAGATGTAGAGGTCGCAGGCCGAGGTGGTGCCGCCGGCGCAATACAGGTTGTCGGCGTCGGTCAGGTGCTTGTCCTGATTGAGGTGCACCTGGGGAAAGCGCTCGCTGAAGGCCGTGAAGAAGCGCCAGTAGGTGGTCGCCTCCTTGCCATCGAGCAGACCGGCTTCGGCCAGCCAGAACACCCCGGTGGCCTCGCCGCAGAGTACGGCGCCGCGTGCGTGTTGTTCGCGCAGCCACGGCAGCACTTGCGGGTAGCGGGTGCACAGGGTCTCGAAGTCGTCCCAGAAGGCCGGCAACACGATGATGTCGGCGTCTTCCAGGCCGCCGTCCACCGGCATGATCACATCGCTGAAGCTGCGCACCGGTTGGCCGTCGGGGCTGACCAGGCGGGTTTCGAAGCCCGGGGTCAGGCCCAGACCCTGCTGTTTGCCGTAGCGCAGGCTGGCGAGGTGAAAGAAATCCTTGGCTTGCATGAGCGTGGACGCGAACACCCGGTCAATGGCCAGGATGCTGACGCGCCGCAACGGCGTGGAGGCTTGGTTGGACATGATTTCATTTATTCTTATAGGGGAAAGTGGTCACCAGACGGCTGGATCGTCTTATTTTTCGTCGTGTGTGTCCAGTGCCCCGTGACGCCATCGAAAGCAGCTCCCCTGCGTGTTCACACATCAAGTGTGGAAGGGGCTTGCTCCCGATGGCGGTCTACTGATCAATCAGGGTGCAGGGTTAGGGTGCTCCTTCTGAATCGCCTCAATCCCTTCCAGCACTTCCTTCGACAGCGTCAGCCCGGCACTGGCAATGTTACTGTCCAGTTGTGCAAGGCTTGTGGCGCCAATGATATTGCTGGTCACGAACGGCTGTTGCGTGACGAACGCCAGGGCCATCTGCGCCGGGTCCAGGCCGTGTTCCCGTGCCAGCGCCACATAGCGGCTGCATGCCGCTTCCGACTGCGGGTTGAAATAGCGGCTGAAGCGGCTGTATTCCGTCAGCCGCGCCTTGGCCGGGCGCGCGCCGTTTTCATATTTGCCGCTGAGCATGCCGAACGCCAGCGGCGAGTAGGCCAGCAAGCCGCACTGTTCGCGAATCGCCACTTCCGCCAAGCCTACTTCAAAGCTGCGGTTGAGCAGGTTGTAGGGGTTCTGGATCGACACCGCGCGCGGCCAGCCGCGGGCTTCGGCCAGGGCCAGGAATTTCATGGTGCCCCATGGGGTTTCGTTGGACAGGCCGATGTGGCGGATCTTGCCGGCCTTGACCTGCTCGTCCAGCGCTTCGAGGGTTTCCTCCAGTGGGGTGATGTCCGGCTGATCCTCGTGCTGGTAGCTCAGCTTGCCGAAGAAGTTGGTGTTGCGCTCCGGCCAGTGCAGTTGATACAGATCGATCCAGTCGGTTTGCAGGCGCTTGAGGCTGGCGTCCAGCGCCTGGACGATGTGGGTGCGGTTGTGTTTGAGGTTACGGTCGCGGATATAGTCGATACCGTTGCCGGGGCCGGCGATCTTGCTGGCGAGGATCCAGTCGGCCCGGTCGCCGCGGCTTTTGAAGTAGTTGCCGATATACCGCTCGGTGGTGGCATAGGTGTCGGCCTTGGGCGGCACCGGGTACATTTCGGCGGTATCGAGGAAGTTGATCCCGGCCGCCTTGGCCCGCTCGATCTGTGCGAAAGCCTCTGCCTCGCTGTTCTGCTCACCCCAGGTCATGGTGCCCAGGGCTATCGCGCTCACGTTCAGATCCGTACGGCCCAGCTGTCGATAATCCATCGGGTACTCCTTGCAGGGAAAACAATCATAAAAGCAGGTTGAATTTTTTTTCGCAATCTGCATAATTGCCCACCTCTTTCTGCAGTGGAAGTGATGCGCCGTCTGCCGAAGAATCTTGCCGTTGAACGGACGCGCCGACCCGAGCCCCCGATAGCGTCTGTATCCGGCTGCCTTTGACTTGTCAAAGTACGCACTATTCAGTAAGATCCGCCGTCTAATTTACAGGGCGGCCCCTGAGGCTATTAAAGAATGACAACTTTTACTGCAAAACCGGAAACAGTTCAGCGCGACTGGTTTGTCGTCGACGCCGCTGGTCAGACCCTGGGTCGTCTGGCCACTGAAGTCGCCAGCCGTCTGCGTGGCAAGCACAAGCCTGAGTACACCCCTCACGTTGATACCGGTGACTACATCGTGATCATCAACGCTGAGCAGGTACGTGTTACCGGCAACAAAGCGCAAGACAAAATGTACTACCGTCACTCCGGTTTCCCAGGCGGTATCAAGTCTTCCAACTTTGAAGGCCTGATCTCCAAGAAGCCTGAAGCCCCGATCGAAATCGCGGTCAAAGGCATGCTGCCGAAGGGCCCACTGGGTCGCGATATGTTTCGCAAGCTGAAAGTCTATGCGGGCGCTGTACACCCTCATGCTGCTCAGCAGCCCCAAGAACTGAAGTTTTAACGGAATAGTTCATTATGTCGGCGACTCAAAATTACGGCACTGGCCGTCGCAAAACCGCAACCGCACGCGTTTTCCTGCGTCCGGGCACTGGTAACATCTCGATCAACAACCGCACTCTGGAAAACTTCTTCGGTCGCGAAACTGCCCGCATGGTAGTTCGTCAGCCGCTGGAACTGACCGAGACCGTTGAAAAGTTCGACATCTACGTCACTGTTATCGGTGGCGGTGTAAGTGGTCAGGCTGGCGCAATCCGCCACGGTATCACTCGCGCTCTGATGCAGTACGACGAAACCCTGCGTGGCGCTCTGCGCAAAGCTGGCTTCGTGACTCGCGATGCCCGTGAAGTTGAACGTAAGAAAGTCGGTCTGCGTAAAGCGCGTAAGCGTCCGCAGTACTCGAAGCGTTAATTCGCTTTACGTTCCACAAAAACGCCCAGTCTCCTCACGGAGCTGGGCGTTTTTTATTGCGCGGATTTTTCGTATTTTTTGCCGTGACAACATGCCGCGTCCTTATACTTCAAGGGCTGCTGGCTGGGCTCAGGGACATTCCCTATTCATTAGTCTGGCTTTTAACTACCATCCGACAACATTTTTACAGACAGACATTCAACGCTGAGCAGGTGCCTGATTTAGCAGGCCATAGAGCCGATGGGGAGAGGACTGAATGAGCAATGACGGCGTGAATGCGGGCCGGCGCCGCTTCCTGGTAGCAGCCACCTCCGTGGTGGGCGCTGCAGGAGCGGTCGGTGCTGCGGTTCCGTTCGTGGGGTCATGGTTCCCCAGTGCCAAGGCGAAAGCTGCGGGCGCGCCGGTGAAGGTGAATGTCAGCAAGATCGAGCCAGGGCAGCAGATGATTGCCGAGTGGCGCGGCCAGCCGGTGTTCATTGTGCGCCGTACCGAGGAAATCCTGAGGAACCTGAAAACCCTGGACGGCCGGCTGTCTGACCCCACCTCCGAGCATTCCGACCAGCCCGCCTACGCCAGGAATCAAGTGCGTTCGATCAAGCCCGAGATTCTGCTGCTGGTCGGTCTGTGTACTCACCTGGGTTGCTCACCTTCCTTTCGCCCTGAAGTAGCACCGATAGACCTGGGCAAGGACTGGGTCGGCGGCTACTTCTGTCCGTGTCACGGTTCCCACTACGACCTCGCCGGGCGCGTCTACAAGTCCCAGCCTGCGCCGCTGAACCTGCCCGTACCGCCGCATTCCTACGAAACGGACGACCTGATTGTCATTGGCCTCGACAAGGAGAATGGGTGATGAGCAAGTTCATGGACTGGATCGACGCGCGCTTCCCCGCCACCAAAATGTGGGAAGACCACCTCAGCAAGTATTACGCGCCGAAAAACTTCAACTTCTTTTACTTCTTCGGCTCCCTGGCGCTGCTGGTGCTGTTCAATCAGATCATCACCGGCGTGTGGCTGACGATGAGCTACACACCCACGGCTGAAGAGGCGTTCGCCTCCGTTGAAGGCATCATGCGTGACGTCAACCACGGAGCCATCATTCGCCTGCTGCATGCCGTGGGCGCTTCGATGTTTTTTATCGTCATCTACCTGCACATGTTCCGTGGCCTGCTCTACGGTTCCTACCAGAAACCCCGCGAGCTGGTGTGGGTGTTTGGCATGCTGATCTACCTTGCGCTCATGGCCGAAGCCTTTATGGGTTACCTGCTGCCATGGGGGCAGATGTCGTACTGGGGCGCCCAGGTGATCATCTCGCTGTTCGGCGCGATCCCGGTGATTGGCAGCGACCTGGCCCAGTGGATCCGGGGCGACTACCTGGTCTCCGGCATCACCCTGAACCGTTTCTTCGCCCTGCACGTAGTCGCCCTGCCGATCGTGATCCTGGGTCTGGTGGTGCTGCACATTCTGGCGCTGCATGAAGTGGGGTCCAACAACCCGGATGGTGTGGACATCAAGCAGCACAAGGACGAGAACGGCATCCCGCTGGACGGCATTCCGTTTCACCCGTACTACACCGTGAAAGACCTTGTGGGCGTGGTGGTATTCCTGTTCGTGTTCTGCTCGATCGTGTTCTTTTTCCCGGAAATGGGTGGTTATTTCCTCGAGAAGCCCAACTTCGAGCCTGCCAACGCGTTCAAGACGCCTGAGCACATTGCTCCGGTGTGGTACTTCACGCCGTTCTACGCGATCCTGCGCGCCATCCCCGACAAACTCATGGGCGTGATCGCCATGGGCGCGGCCATCGCCGCGTTGTTCGTGCTGCCCTGGCTTGACCGCAGTGCGGTCAAGTCCATGCGCTACAAGGGCTGGCTGAGCAGGATTTGGCTGTGGCTGTTCTGCATTTCGTTCGTGACCCTGGGCGTGCTGGGGCTACTGGCGCCGACGCCTGGGCGCACGGTGCTGGCACAGGTCTGCACCTTTCTGTACTTCGCCTACTTCATGCTGATGCCGTTCTACACCCGGTTCGAGAAAACCAAACCGGTACCGGAAAGGGTGACGGGCCGATGAAAAAACTATTCGTGGCATTGATGGTGGCGGCGCTGCCGCTGCTGGCCTGCGCCGCCGAGCAAGGCGCGCCGTTGGAGCACGTCGACATCGACGTGTCCGACAAGGCCGCCATGCAGGACGGCGCGCGCACCTTCGTCAACTATTGCATGGGCTGCCACAGCGCCAAGTACCAGCGCTATGAGCGCGTGGCCGACGACCTGGGCATCCCTCACGCGCTGATGCTGGAGAAGCTGGTGTTCACCGGCGCCAGGATCGGCGACCACATGGACATCGGCATGCAGCCTGCGGACGCCAAGGCCTGGTTTGGCGCGGCACCGCCCGACCTGACCCTGGTGGCCCGGGTTCGTGGCACCGATTGGCTGTACGGCTACCTCACGTCGTTCTACGAAGACCCGGCCCGGCCATGGGGCGTGAACAACAAGGTCTCCCCGAATGTGGGCATGCCGAACGTTCTGGTCGGCCTGCAGGGTCGCCAGGTGTTAGGATGCACGCAGGTTCAGGTCGTTGAAGACGGCAAGAAGCACTATGATCCGTTGACCGGCACGCCGCTGACCCACCAAGCGTGTGATCAACTGACCATCGTGCCCAACACCGGTAAGCTGAGTGAAGCGCAGTTTGACGAGAAGGTCAGAAACCTGGTGACCTTCCTGGCCTATTCGGCCAACCCGGTCAAATTGCAGCACCAGCGCATCGGTACGTACGTCTTGCTTTACCTGGCTTTCTTCTTTGTATTCGCCTATCTGCTCAAACGTGAATACTGGAAGGATGTGCATTGATCCAACCGTGAGCAATTGCTGTTAATCTTGCGCGCCCAGCGGCTTCTCTGACTACACGGCGACCCGGTTGAACCGGATGCTGCAGAGAATCCCCCTGGGCGCGCTCGTTTTTGAGCTTTCGATAATTTCAACAAGCGAGGAGGACCGCCATGGGCGTGACCAACCGGTTGGCCTGTTACTCCGACCCCGCCGACCACTATTCCCACCGAGTACGCATCGTGCTCGCAGAGAAGGGTGTCAGCGCCGAGATCATCAGTGTGGAAGCGGGTCGTCATCCGCCGAAGCTGATCGAAGTGAACCCTTACGGCAGCTTGCCCACCCTGGTCGATCGTGACCTGGCGTTGTGGGAGTCGACCGTGGTGATGGAATACCTGGATGAGCGTTACCCGCATCCGCCTTTGCTGCCGGTGTATCCGGTGGCGCGTGCCAACAGCCGCCTGCTGATTCATCGGATCCAGCGCGATTGGTGCGGGCTGGTGGATGTGATCCTCGATTCGCGCAGCAAAGAGGCCGCCCGTGTCGTGGCGCGCAAGGAATTGCGCGAGAGCCTGACAGGCGTTTCGCCGTTGTTCGCGGATAAACCTTTTTTCCTCAGCGAGGAACAAAGTTTGGTGGATTGCTGCCTATTACCCATACTCTGGCGCTTGCCGATTCTGGGCATTGAACTGCCACGGCCGGCCAAGCCGTTGCTTGATTACATGGAGCGCCAATTTGCGCGTGAGGCTTTCCAGGCGAGTCTGTCTGGTGTCGAACGCGACATGCGCTAAGGCCTAAGGAGCCGTTGATGAACTCCAGTCGACCCTATTTGGTCCGCGCGCTCTACGAGTGGATTGTGGACAATGATTGCACCCCGCACATGCTGGTCAATTCCGAATTCCCCAAGGTGGATGTGCCGCAGGGTTTTGCCAGTGATGGACAAATTGTGCTGAACGTATCACCCAGTGCCGTGCGCCACCTGCACATGGACAACGAAGCCGTCAGCTTCGAAGGGCGTTTCGGCGGTGTGCCGCACACGCTGTTCGTGCCGATTGGCGCCATCCTCGGCATCTACGCCCGGGAAAATGGCCAGGGCATGGTCTTCGATCTGGAATCGCCTTTCGAGGACGAGCCGTCCATCGAAGGCGAGGGCGGTAGTGATCTACCGCCGCCGGATTCGGAACCCCCGCGCCCCAGCGGCCGGCCGAGCTTGAAAGTGGTGAAGTAAAAGGTTTGTCCTTGCGGACGCACTGAATCAATGCCCCGGCGTGTGTCGGGGCATTTTTTTGCGCGCAGGATAGGGGTGAAAGTCGCGCCTGGACGGTGATCGTACAACCACCATGGGCTATGATGCGTGCTCAAGCTCACCGAGAAAGATGATTCATCATGGAAAACGCCAGCGCCGCCCCTCGTCTTCCCCGCAAGCGCCGCAGCCTTGCCCAGGAATTGGTCACGGTGTTGTCCGAGCAGATCCGTGACGGCCAGCTCAAGCGCGGTGACAAGTTGCCCACCGAGTCGGCGATCATGGACGCCCATGGTGTCAGCCGCACGGTGGTGCGCGAAGCCATCTCGCGCCTGCAGGCGGCGGGGCAGGTGGAGACCCGCCACGGCATCGGCACGTTTGTGCTGGATACGCCAAGCCCCAGCGGCTTTCGCATTGACCCGGCCACCGTGGTGACCTTGCGTGACGTACTGGCGATCCTCGAGTTGCGTATCAGCCTGGAAGTGGAGTCGGCGGGCCTGGCGGCCTTGCGCCGTAGCGATGAGCAACTGGCGGCCATGCGCGCTGCCCTCGACGCGCTCAACGAGAGCGCTGCCCACGCTGGCGATGCGGTTGCCTCGGACTTTGCGTTTCACCTGGAAATCGCCCTGTCCACCGGCAACCGTTACTTCACCGACATCATGACCCACCTGGGTACCAGCATCATTCCGCGAACCCGCCTGAATTCGGCGCGTCTGGCCCATGACGACCAGCAGCATTACATGGTCCGCCTGAGCCGCGAACACGAAGAAATCTACGACGCCATCGCCCGCCAGGATTCGGACGCAGCACGCGCCGCGATGCGCCTGCACCTGACCAACAGCCGCGAACGCCTGCGCCATGCCCATGAAGAGGCAGAGGCGCAGCGCAACTGAAGCAGGGGTTGCATGCGGTCAAAATGTGGGAGCTGGCTTGCCTGCGATGGCGATTTTTCGGTGTGCATATCCGGTGCTGCGGTAAAGGCGACTTAGGGTTCCGCCCTTACGGCGGCTCACTTTTGAAAAGCGCAAAAGTAAGCAAAACGCTCTTGCCCCAACACTCGGCACCTCGCTTAGGCTCGGTGTGCCCGAACGCAGGCTTTGGAGCGTGGGCCGCCGCGATGGGCCATCCTTGGCCCAGCGCGGCTAACCCGGCGTCCTGCCGGGTTACCCACGCTCCAAAGCCTGCGTTCGGCCAGCGTGTTTGACGGGGCGCTTCCAGATCAAAAGCAAAAGCGCGGCGGCCTGAGAGCCGACCGGAATGGTTTGCGAACGCTGTACAAAATGTGGGAGGGGGCTTGCTCCCGATGGCGTCGGCCCAGCAAACATTGATGTTGAAGACCCACCGCTTTCGCGGGCAAGTCGAATCGTCGCACCGCCGCTCCCACAGGGGATCTGCGCTTAACTGACTGGCATCAGAGCAAGCCCCCTCCCTCATTGACTTCCATTGTCTGGAAAATCCCGCTGCACCCCCGTTGCGATGAATTGCAGTTGACGAATCCTTTTATAGTTGTACGATGACGTACGACATCATCATAACCAACAATAACCTTTCGACAGAAAGTCTTCGCCCAGGGTGTTCGAATAATGAATCCACAAGAACTGAAGTCCATCCTCTCCCACGGTCTGCTGTCTTTCCCGGTGACCGATTTCAACGCCCAGGGTGATTTCCACCAGGCGGGTTACATCAAGCGTCTCGAGTGGCTGGCCCCCTACGGCGCCACGGCCCTGTTCGCCGCCGGCGGCACCGGTGAGTTTTTTTCCCTGGCCGCCAGCGAATACTCCCAGGTGGTGAAAACCGCAGTCGATACCTGCGCCTCCAGCGTGCCGATTCTCGCCGGTGTGGGCGGTGCGACGCGCCAGGCCATCGAATACGCCCAGGAGGCCGAGCGCCTCGGTGCCAAAGGCCTGCTGCTGCTGCCGCATTACCTCACCGAAGCCAGCCAGGACGGGGTTGCCGCCCACGTTGAGGCCGTGTGCAAATCGGTCAAGATCGGCGTCGTGGTGTACAACCGCAACGTCTGCCGCCTGACTGCGCCGCTGCTGGAACGCCTGGCCGAGCGCTGCCCGAACCTGATCGGCTACAAGGACGGCCTGGGTGACATCGAGTTGATGGTGTCGATCCGCCGTCGTCTGGGCGACCGTTTCAGCTACCTCGGCGGTCTGCCGACTGCAGAGGTTTACGCCGCTGCCTACAAGGCCCTGGGCGTGCCGGTGTACTCCTCGGCGGTGTTCAACTTCATCCCGAAAACCGCGATGGACTTCTACCACGCGATTGCCAAAGACGACCACGCCACCGTTGGCAAAATCATCGACGACTTCTTCCTGCCGTACCTTGATATCCGTAACCGCAAGGCCGGCTACGCCGTGAGCATCGTCAAGGCGGGTGCGAAGATCGCCGGCTACGACGCAGGCCCGGTGCGCACGCCGCTGACCGACCTGCTGCCGGAAGAATACGAAGCCCTGGCCGCGCTGATCGACAAGCAAGGCCCGCAATAACTTATCAACAAGGCCGCTGAGCAATCAGCGGCCTTTTGCGTCAGGAGAAGATTCGTGTCCCAAGCAAAGCGTTTTGAAAACTACATTAATGGCCAATGGGTAGCCGGTGCCGACTATTGCACCAACCTCAACCCGTCGGAGTTGTCCGATGTCATTGGTGAATACGCCAAGGCCGATGTCGCTCAGGTCAATGCGGCCATCGACGCCGCCCGCGCTGCGTTCCCGGCGTGGTCCACCTCCGGCATCCAGGCGCGCCATGATGCGCTGGATAAAGTCGGCAGCGAAATCCTCGCACGCCGTGAAGAACTCGGTACCCTGCTGGCCCGGGAAGAGGGCAAGACCCTGCCCGAGGCCATCGGTGAAGTGACCCGCGCCGGCAATATCTTCAAGTTCTTTGCCGGTGAATGCCTGCGCCTGTCCGGCGACTACGTGCCGTCGGTACGCCCGGGCGTCAACGTTGAAGTGACCCGCGAAGCCCTGGGCGTGGTTGGCCTGATCACCCCGTGGAATTTCCCGATTGCCATCCCCGCCTGGAAAATCGCCCCGGCCCTGGCCTACGGCAACTGCGTGGTGATAAAACCGGCTGAACTGGTACCCGGCTGCGCCTGGGCCCTGGCCGAGATCATCTCGCGCGCGGGCTTCCCTGCCGGTGTGTTCAACCTGGTGATGGGCAGCGGTCGCGTGGTCGGTGACGTGCTGGTCAACAGCCCGAAAGTCGATGGCATCAGCTTCACCGGCTCCGTGGGTGTCGGGCGCCAGATCGCCGTCAGTTGCGTGTCGCGCCAGGCCAAGGTGCAATTGGAAATGGGCGGCAAGAACCCGCAGATCATTCTCGATGACGCCGACCTCAAGCAGGCCGTCGAGCTGTCCGTGCAGAGCGCGTTTTACTCCACCGGCCAGCGCTGCACCGCATCGAGCCGCCTGATCGTCACCGCCGGTATTCACGACCAGTTCGTCGCGGCGATGGCCGAGCGCATGAAGTCGATCAAGGTCGGCCACGCCCTCAAAAGCGGCACCGACATCGGCCCGGTTGTGTCTCAGGCCCAACTGGACCAGGACCTGAAATACATCGACATCGGCCAGAGCGAAGGTGCGCGGCTGGTGAGCGGTGGCGGTTTGGTGACCTGCGACACTGAAGGCTACTACCTGGCGCCGACGCTGTTTGCCGACAGCGAAGCCGCCATGCGCATCAGCCGTGAAGAAATCTTCGGCCCAGTCGCCAACGTGGTACGTGTGGCGGACTACGAAGCGGCACTGGCGATGGCCAACGACACCGAGTTCGGTCTGTCGGCGGGCATTGCGACCACATCCCTGAAGTACGCCAACCACTTCAAGCGCCACTCCCAGGCCGGGATGGTGATGGTCAACCTGCCAACCGCCGGCGTGGACTATCACGTGCCGTTCGGTGGCCGTAAAGGCTCATCCTATGGTTCACGCGAGCAGGGCCGCTATGCACAAGAGTTCTACACCGTGGTGAAGACCAGCTACATCGGTTCGTAATACGCAACACCTGTGGCGCCCGCATGGTGTGGGAGCTGGCTTGCCTGCGATAGCATTACCGGAGTGTGCCTGACACACCGCGGTGCCTGTGTCGCAGGCAAGCCAGCTCCCACATGAAGCGGTGTGCGCAGCACAACTTGATTACCCGCAAAAAAAATAATTAGTGGGAGTACTTCTACATGCAAGCGACCAAGCCGACCCACGTCCGCTATTTGATCCTGCTCATGCTGTTCCTGGTGACCACGATCAACTACGCCGACCGGGCCACCATCGCCATCGCCGGCTCTAGCCTGCAAAAAGACCTCGGCATCGACGCGGTCACCCTCGGTTATATCTTCTCTGCATTCGGTTGGGCCTACGTGGCCGGGCAAATTCCCGGTGGCTGGTTGCTCGACCGGTTTGGCTCGAAGAAAGTCTATGCCTTGAGCATCTTCACCTGGTCGCTGTTCACCGTGCTGCAAGGCTATGTCGGTGAATTCGGTATCTCCACCGCCGTGGTCGCGCTGTTCATGCTGCGTTTCATGGTGGGGCTGGCCGAAGCGCCTTCGTTCCCCGGCAATGCCCGTATCGTGGCGGCGTGGTTTCCCACGGCCGAGCGCGGCACGGCCTCGGCGATCTTCAACTCGGCGCAGTACTTTGCCACGGTGTTATTCGCGCCGCTGATGGGCTGGATCGTCTACAGCTTCGGCTGGCAGCACGTGTTTATCGTGATGGGCGTGATCGGCATCGTCTTCTCGCTGGTCTGGCTGAAAGTGATCCACAGCCCGCGCCAGCACCCGATGATCAACGCCGCCGAGCTCGATTACATTGCGGCCAATGGCGCGATGGTCGACATGGATCAGGACAAGGGCAAAGGCAAGAAAACCGACGGTCCGAAGTGGGACTACATCCGCCAGTTGCTGACCAACCGCATGATGCTCGGCGTGTACCTGGGCCAGTACTGCATCAACGGCATCACCTACTTCTTCCTGACATGGTTTCCGGTGTACCTGGTGCAGGACCGTGGCATGACCATCCTCAAGGCCGGTTTCATCGCCTCGTTGCCGGCCATCTGCGGCTTTATCGGCGGTGTGCTGGGCGGGGTGATTTCCGACTACCTGCTGCGCAAGGGCCACTCGCTGACCTTCGCGCGCAAGGCGCCGATCATTGGCGGCCTGCTGATTTCCAGCAGCATCGTGGCGTGCAACTACGTGGATATCGAATGGATGGTGGTGGGCTTCATGGCCCTGGCCTTCTTCGGCAAAGGCGTTGGCGCACTGGGTTGGGCGGTGGTGTCCGACACCTCGCCCAAACAGATCGCCGGCCTCAGTGGCGGCTTGTTCAACACCTTCGGTAACCTGGCGTCGATCACCACGCCCATCGTGATCGGCTACATCATCAGCACCACCGGCTCGTTCAAATGGGCGCTGGTGTTCGTCGGTGCCAACGCACTGGTGGCGGTGTTCAGCTACCTGGTCATCGTCGGCCCGATCAAGCGTGTAGTCCTCAAAGAGCCGCCAAGCAAGGGGCCAGCGTTGACCAACCTAACCGAAGCGCATTCCTGAGAGGCCCCGTGATGCAATTGATTGAACATGCCGACTCGCCGCGCTCGATCCGTTTGCACGAGCGCGACAACGTGGTGATCGTGGTCAATGACCAGGGCGTCCCGGCCGGGACCGAGTTCCCGGACGGCCTGGTCACCGTGGATTTCATCCCCCAGAGCCACAAGGTGACCCTGGAAGATATTCCCGAAGGCGGTCAGATCATTCGCTATGGCCAGACCATCGGTTACGCCCTGGCGCCGATCCCGCGCGGCAGTTGGGTGCAGGAAGACCAGCTGCGCATGCCCACCGCACCGCCATTGGACAGCCTGCCACTGTCCACCGAGGTGCCCGAAGCCCAGGCGCCTTTGCAAGGGTTCACGTTCGAGGGCTATCGCAACGCCGACGGTACCGTGGGCACGCGTAATATCCTCGGCATCACCACCACGGTGCAGTGCGTCACCGGTGTACTCGACCACGCGGTCAAGCGCATCAAGGACGAACTGCTGCCCAAGTATCCTCATGTCGATGATGTGGTGGCGTTGACCCATAGCTACGGCTGCGGTGTGGCGATCACGGCGACGGATGCCTACATCCCGATCCGCACCGTGCGCAACCTGGCGCGCAACCCGAACCTGGGCGGCGAAGCGCTGGTGATCAGCCTGGGCTGCGAGAAACTGCAGGCCGGGCAGGTGATGCATGAGAACGACAGCTCGGTCGACCTGAGCGAGCCGTGGCTGTATCGGCTACAGGATTCCAGTCACGGGTTCACCGAAATGATCGAGCAGATCATGGCGTTGGCCGAAACCCGCCTGAAAAAACTCGACCAGCGTCGCCGCGAAACCGTGCCGGCGTCCGAGCTGATCCTGGGCATGCAGTGCGGCGGCAGCGATGCGTTCTCCGGCATCACCGCCAACCCGGCGCTGGGCTATGCCTCGGATCTGCTGTTGCGGGCCGGCGCCACGGTGATGTTTTCCGAAGTGACCGAAGTCCGTGATGCCATCTACCTGCTCACGTCGCGCGCGCAAACGAAGGAAATTGCCCAGGAGCTTGTGCGGGAAATGGACTGGTACGACCGTTACCTGGCCAAGGGCGAGGCGGACCGCAGTGCCAACACCACGCCGGGCAACAAGAAGGGCGGGTTGTCGAACATTGTCGAGAAGTCCCTGGGCTCCATCGTCAAATCCGGCAGCAGCGCGATCAGCGGCGTGCTGGGCCCCGGCGAGCGCTTCAAGAGCAAGGGCCTGATCTTTTGCGCGACGCCGGCCAGCGACTTTGTGTGTGGCACCTTGCAACTGGCGGCGGGCATGAACCTGCACGTGTTCACCACCGGACGCGGCACGCCCTACGGGCTGGCGATGGCGCCGGTGGTCAAGGTGTCGACGCGCACGGAGCTGGCGCAGCGCTGGCCGGACCTGATCGACATCGACGCCGGGCGCATCGCCACCGGGCGTGCGAGCATCGAGGAACTGGGCTGGGAGTTGTTCCACTTCTACCTGGACGTCGCCAGCGGCAAGAAACAGACCTGGGCCGAGCATCACAAGCTGCATAACGACATCACCTTGTTCAACCCGGCACCGATTACCTGAGACCGCGTCGCCTGCATCGGGAGCAAGCCCCCTCCCACATGTTGAACTGTGAATGCAGTCAAATGTGGGAGGGGGCTTGCTCCCGATAGCGGCCTACCAGACGCCACCGCGCCGCATGGCTTATCATTGACCTTCTGACGACGCTCAAAGGTTCTCCCCGGCATGCTGGCTATCTTCCTCACCACCCTTACCATCACCGCGCCGGTGTTTGCCATGCTGTTTCTCGGTGTGCTGCTCAAGCGCATCAACTGGATCAACGACAACTTTATCCATACCGCTTCCTCCCTGGTGTTCAACGTCACCATGCCGGCGCTGCTGTTTCTCGGCATCCTGCACGCCGACCTGCATGCGGCGCTCCAACCGGGCTTGCTGATCTATTTTGCGGTCGCCACCGTGCTGAGTTTTGCCGTGGCCTGGGGCTGGGCGATTTTTCGCTGCAAGCCGGCAGACCGGGGTATCTATGCCCAAGGCGCGTTTCGCGGCAACAACGGGGTGATCGGCCTGGCGCTGGCCGCCAGCATGTACGGCGACTACGGCATCTCCCTGGGCGCCGTCCTCGCGGCGCTGGTGATCCTGCTCTACAACACGCTGTCGACCATCGTGCTGGCGGTGTACAGCCCGGTGATCAAGTCCGACCCGTGGAGCATCTGCAAGAGTGTGCTGGCCAATCCGCTGATCATCAGCGTGTTCGTCGCCGCGCCGTTCGCCTACTTCCAGCTCGGCGTGCCCGGTTGGCTGGAAAAGTCCATGCAGTACCTGGCCGACACCACGCTGCCGTTGGCGCTGATCTGCATCGGTGGCACCTTGTCCCTGGCGGCGCTGCGCAAGAGTGGCAACATGGCGCTCAGTGCGAGCCTGATGAAGATGGTCTGGCTGCCGATCGTCGCCACCCTGGGGGCCTGGCTGCTGGGCTTTCGCGGGCCCGAACTGGGGATTCTGTTTCTGTACTTCGGTGCGCCCACCGCCGCAGCCAGTTATGTGATGGCCCGCGCGGCCGAGGGTAATCACGAGCTGGCGGCGGCGATTATCGTGATCACCACGCTGATGGCGGCGGTGACCACCAATATCGGGATTTTCGTGTTGCAGGCGGGTGGGTGGATCTAAGGTTGCGGTGGGCTTGCCTGCGATAGCTATCTGAAGATCACCGCTGCTCTGCCTGATACACCTCAATCACCTCCTGCGCCGCCCGGAATGCATCAATCGCCGCCGGCACCCCCGCATACACCGCGCAATGCAGCAGCGCCTCGCGAATCTCTTCCACCGTACAGCCATTGTTCAACGCCCCGCGCACGTGGCCCTTGAGTTCCTGCGGGCACTTGAGCGCGGTGAGGGCGGCGAGGGTAATCAGGCTGCGGGTCTTGAGCGGTAACCCCTCGCGGTTCCATACACTGCCCCAGGCATGGTCGTTGACGAAGTCCTGCAACGGCTGGGTGAATTCAGTGGCATTGCCCAGGGCGCGGTCGACGAACACATCGCCCATCACCTGGCGACGCATGGCTACGCCGGGTTTCTTCTGATCGGTCATTGCGGTTCCCTCTTGTGTTGGCGGCGCCAGGCGCGCAGCGTGCTGAACAACAGAAAAGCCACCAGCGCCGGCAGGACGTAATACAGCATCAGGTGTTCAAGCTTGCCGGCCAGGGGCATGCCCGTAGTAAACGCCATCACATGCAGCCCATACGCCAGGTACAGGCCCAGCATCACCAGGCCTTCGGCGCGGGTCACGCGGTAGCCGCTGTAGAACACCGGCAGGCACAGCACCACCACGCCGAGCATCACCGGCAGGTCGAAGTCCACGGCATTGGGCGACACCGACAGTGGCGTCGGCGCGAGCAGGGCGGTGAGCCCCAGCACGCCGAGCAGGTTGAACAGGTTGCTGCCGATCACGTTGCCTACGGCAATCTCGCGCTCGCCGCGCAGGGCGGCGATCAGCGACGTCGCCAGGCACGGCAGGGAAGTGCCGACGCCAATCAGCGTCAGCCCGACGATACGCTCCGACAGGCCCAGGTCGCTCGCCACGTCCACTGCCGCGCCAAGCAGCAGGTGCCCGGCCAGTACCAGCACCAGCAGCCCGCCAACGATGCGTAGCACACTGCTCAGCCATGGCGCCCGGGCCACCGTGTCGAGAGTGCGCGGGCGCCGTGAATGGCGCGTCTGGTAATGCAGCACGCCGAGGTAGGCCAGCAGCGCGATCAGCAATAGCAGGCCGTCGAGGGGTGTCAGTTCCTCATTGGCCGCCAGGGTAAACACCAGCAGCGCGGCGATGATCATCACCGGGATGTCCAGGCGTACCAACTGGCGCGACACCCGCAGCGGAATGATCAGGGCCGCGAGGCCCAGGGTGACGAGGACGTTGAAGATGCTGCTGCCGATAACGCTGCCCACGGCGATATCGGTATTGCCAGCGAGGGTGGCCTGCAGGCTGACGGTCATCTGCGGCGCGCTGCTGCCGAAGGCGACGATGGTCAGGCCGATGATCAGCGGTCGCACCTTGAGGCTGGCGGCCAGGCGCACGGCGGCGCGCACCAGGACTTCGGCGCCGACGATCAGCAGTAGCAGGCCGCTGAACAGTTCGAGCAGGCTCCAGGGCGAGAGGGCTTTTAGTGCGAAAATGGCCTGTGCTCCTTCTTCAGTTGCTCATGGCCTGCACGCGAACCGGCGCAGTGCCGCGGCTCAGCATGCCCAATTGTGCGGCCGCCTGGCGTGAAAGGTCGATCAGGCGCCCACGTGAATGCGGACCGCGATCATTGATGCGCACGATCACCGAGCGGTTATTGTCGAGATTGGTCACCTTGACCTGCGTGCCGAAGGGCAGGCGCCGATGGGCGGCAGTCAGGGCGTTCTGGTTGAAGGGTTCACCGCTGGCGGTGCGGTTGCCATGGTGTTTGGCGCCGTAATAGGAGGCGGTGCCGGTTTCATCGTAGCCATTGGGGTCGATGAGACCGCTGGCGCAACCGCCCAGCAGGGAAGACAGGGCCAGGAGACCGAGTAGACGCTTCATGTTCGACGTTACCCCCGTATCAACTGTGGAAAAAGAGGGCTGATGTGGGAGGGGCTTGCTCCCGATAGCGGTGTGTCAGACACAGGTGTGCAAGCTGATACACCGCTATCGGGAGCAAGCCCCCTCCCACATGGGGCCGATTCCACAAAGGGTCCGGGTGGGGTGTGAAATCCGCCCGGCCCCGTCACCGCTATCAGCCTTCGAGCTTGCTTTTGAGCAGCTCGTTCACCTGTTGCGGGTTGGCCTTGCCTTTTGACGCTTTCATCGCCTGGCCGACAAAGAAGCCGAACATCTTGCCGCGCTTGGCTTCATCGGCCGCGCGGTATTGTTCGACCTGTTCGGCATTGGCCGCGAGCATTTCATCGAGCACGGCGGAGATGGCGCCGCTGTCGGTGACTTGCTTGAGGCCGCGCTTCTCGATGATCTCGTCAGCGTTGCCTTCGCCTGCCGCCATCGCTTCGAACACCGTCTTGGCAATCTTGCCGGAGATGGTGTTGTCCTTGATGCGCAGCAGCATGCCGCCCAGTTGCGCGGCCGAGACCGGCGCTTCGTCGATTTCCAGGCCTTGTTTGTTCAGCAGGCTGCCCAGCTCGACCATGACCCAGTTGGCCGCAAGCTTGGCGTCACCGGCAATGCTCACGACCTTTTCAAAGTAGTCGGCCTGCTCGCGGCTCGACGCCAGCACGCTGGCATCGTAGACCGACAGGCCGAACTGCGCCTGGAAGCGCTCGCGTTTTTGCGGTGGCAATTCCGGCAGGGTGGCGCGGATGTCGTTGAGGAACGAATCCTCAAGCACTACCGGCAACAGGTCCGGGTCGGGGAAGTAACGGTAGTCGTTGGCTTCCTCCTTGCTGCGCATGGCGCGGGTCTCGTCTTTGTTCGGGTCGTACAGGCGGGTTTGCTGGATGACCTTGCCGCCGTCTTCGATCAGTTCGATCTGGCGACGCACTTCGGTGTTGATCGCCTTTTCGATGAAGCGGAACGAGTTGACGTTCTTGATCTCGCAGCGCGTGCCGTACTCAACCTGGCCTTTAGGACGCACCGACACGTTGCAGTCGCAACGCAGGGAGCCTTCGGCCATGTTGCCGTCGCAAATGCCCAGGTAGCGCACCAGTGCATGGATGGTCTTGACGTAGGCCACCGCTTCCTTGGCACTGCGCATGTCCGGCTCGGACACGATCTCCAGCAACGGCGTGCCAGCGCGGTTCAGGTCGATGCCGGTGGCGCCGTTGAATTCTTCATGCAAGCTCTTGCCGGCATCTTCTTCCAGGTGCGCACGGGTCACGCCGACGCGCTTGATGGTGCCGTCTTCCAGCGGGATGTCCAGGTAGCCCTTGCCGACGATCGGCAATTCCATCTGGCTGATCTGGTAGCCCTTGGGCAGGTCCGGGTAGAAGTAGTTCTTGCGCGCGAACACGTTGTGCTGGCCGATTTCGGCGTCAATCGCCAGGCCGAACATTACCGCCATGCGCACCGCTTCCTGGTTCAGCACCGGCAGCACGCCAGGCATGCCCAGGTCGACGAGGCTGGCCTGGGTATTAGGCCCTGCGCCGAACGTGGTGGCGCTGCCGGAGAAAATCTTCGATTGGGTGGCGAGCTGGGTATGAATCTCCAGCCCGATCACGACTTCCCATTGCATAGTGTTCTCCTCAGAAGCCGGTTGGGGTGCGAGTGTGCCAGTCAGTGTTCAACTGGTACTGGTGCGCCACATTGAGCAGGCGGCCTTCCTGGAAATACGGCGCGAGCAATTGCACGCCCACCGGCAGACCGTCAACGAAACCGGCCGGCATGGACAAGCCCGGCAGGCCTGCGAGGTTGGCGGTGATGGTGTAGAGGTCTTCGAGGTACTCGGCAATCGGATCGCCGGTCTTGGCACCGATCTTCCACGCCGGGTTCGGCGTGGTAGGGCCGAGGATCACGTCGACTTCTTCAAAGGCCGCCATGAAGTCGTTCTTGATCAGGCGACGGATTTTTTGCGCCTTGAGGTAGTACGCGTCGTAGTAGCCGGCCGACAGCGCGTAGGCGCCGACCATGATGCGCCGCTGTACTTCGGCGCCGAAGCCTTCGCCACGGGAGCGTTTGTACAAATCGGAAAGATCTTTGGGGTTTTCGCAGCGGTAGCCGAAGCGCACGCCGTCGAAGCGCGACAGGTTGGAGGACGCTTCGGCCGGCGCGATCACGTAGTAGGCGGGAATCGCATGCTGGTTGTTCGGCAGGCTGATTTCCTTGATCACGGCGCCGAGGCCTTCCA
Organism: Pseudomonas sp. PvP025; assembly: GCF_017832155.1. Lineage (NCBI taxonomy): Bacteria > Pseudomonadati > Pseudomonadota > Gammaproteobacteria > Pseudomonadales > Pseudomonadaceae > Pseudomonas > Pseudomonas sp. PvP025. The sequence goes on from NZ_JAFIBJ010000001.1 coordinate 4,940,886, forward strand.
GCGTCTTGACGCTGTTGTGCACAAGATCGGCGATACGCGGGTCGAGGCCGGCGCTGAAGTATTCCTTCGGCACGCCGATGCGCAGGCCCTTGAGCGAGGTGTTGAGGCTGGCGCTGTAGTCCGGCACCGGTTCATCGATGCTGGTGGAGTCTTGTGCATCGAAGCCGGCCATACCTTGCAACAATATTGCGCAGTCTTCTGCAGTGCGGGCCAACGGGCCGCCCTGATCGAGACTCGACGCGTAGGCGATCATGCCCCAGCGCGACACGCGACCGTAGGTCGGCTTCAGGCCGGTAAGGTTGGTGAAGGCGGCGGGCTGGCGGATCGAACCGCCGGTGTCGGTGGCCGTGGCGGCCGGCAGCAGGCGCGCGGCAACGGCAGCGGCCGAACCACCGGACGAGCCGCCGGGCACGTGTTCCAGGTTCCACGGGTTTTTCACTGCCCCGTAGTAGCTCGACTCGTTGGCCGAACCCATGGCGAATTCGTCCATGTTGGTCTTGCCCAGGGTCACGGCCCCGGCGGCGGCGAGTTTGGACACCACAGTGGCGTCGTAGGGGGCTTTAAAGTTGTCGAGCATCTTCGAGCCGCAACTGGTGCGTATGCCCTGGGTGCAGAACAGGTCTTTGTGGGCGATTGGAGCGCCCAGCAGTGCGCCGTTTTCACCGTTGGCGCGACGCACGTCGGCAGCCTTGGCCTGGCTCAGGGCCAGTTCCTCGGTGAGGCTGATGAAGCTGTTGACCTTGGGGTCGAGCTCGGCGATGCGCGCCAGCAGGGTTTTGGTCAATTCTTCAGAAGAAAACTTTTTTTCGGCGAGACCGCGGGCGATCTCGGCCAGAGTCATGTGATGCATGAAAGGCTCTTTCCCTTTAGTCGATGACTTTCGGAACCAGATACAGGCCGTTTTCGACCGCTGGCGCGATGGACTGGTAGGCCTCGCGATTATCGCGTTCGGTCACGACGTCTGCGCGCAGGCGCTGGCTGGCTTCCAGCGGGTGAGCCAGGGGCTCGATGCCGTCGGTATTGACGGCCTGCATTTGGTCGACCAGCCCGAGAATGCTGTTCAGGGCTGCGGTGGTCTGTGGAAGATCGGCGTCATTCAGGCCAAGCGAGGCCAGATGCGCGATTTTTTCCACGTCGGAGCGTTCAAGCGCCATGGGTTTCTCCAGTGGAAAACAGAACGGAGGGCATCCGTGTGTTAGATTGTCGGAACACTACCGCATTTCTACGGTCATAAGGCCGCGATTGTGGGGGTTGGTGCACAGAAAGTCGGCCAATTTAGCACATTGGCGCCTTGCCCAAAATCCCTGTCGTTGTTAGAGTTTGCCGCACTTTTTTACCCACGCGTTGCCTAGGGTCCTTTCCCCATGTTCAAGAAACTGCGTGGCATGTTTTCCAGCGATCTTTCCATTGACCTGGGCACTGCCAACACCCTTATTTACGTGCGCGAGCGCGGTATCGTTCTGAATGAGCCATCAGTTGTGGCCATTCGGACCCATGGTAATCAGAAAAGTGTCGTTGCCGTCGGCACCGAGGCCAAGCGCATGCTCGGCCGAACACCTGGCAATATTGCTGCCATTCGTCCGATGAAGGACGGCGTGATTGCCGACTTCAGCGTCTGCGAGAAGATGCTGCAGTACTTCATCAACAAGGTTCACGAAAACAGTTTCCTGCAGCCCAGCCCTCGTGTGCTGATCTGCGTTCCGTGCAAATCCACGCAGGTGGAGCGTCGTGCCATCCGTGAATCGGCCCTGGGTGCCGGCGCCCGCGAAGTGTTCCTGATCGAAGAGCCGATGGCCGCTGCAATCGGTGCCGGCCTGCCGGTGGAGGAAGCACGCGGTTCGATGGTGGTGGATATCGGTGGCGGTACCACCGAAATCGCCCTCATCTCCCTGAACGGTGTGGTATATGCCGAATCCGTGCGCGTGGGCGGCGACCGCTTCGACGAAGCGATCATCACTTATGTGCGTCGTAACTACGGCAGCCTGATCGGCGAATCCACCGCCGAGCGTATCAAGCAGGAAATCGGTACGGCCTACCCAGGCGGCGAAGTGCGCGAAGTCGATGTTCGCGGTCGCAACCTGGCCGAAGGCGTGCCACGCGCCTTCACCCTGAACTCCAATGAAGTGCTGGAAGCTCTGCAAGAGTCCCTGGCCACCATCGTTCAGGCAGTGAAAAGTGCGCTGGAGCAATCGCCACCGGAGCTGGCTTCCGATATCGCCGAGCGCGGCCTGGTACTGACCGGTGGTGGCGCCTTGCTGCGTGACCTCGACAAGCTGCTGGCCCAGGAAACCGGCCTGCCGGTGATCGTCGCCGAAGACCCGCTGACCTGCGTTGCCCGTGGCGGTGGTCGTGCACTGGAAATGATGGATAAACACACCATGGACCTGCTCTCCAGCGAATAAGATCGGCTGGTTGCGCCATGCTTCGCCCGCAGGCAGCACTTTGCAGTGCTGCCTGTCGGCGTTTATCTTCTTCAATCTGCATCCAGGCCGGTTTGATGCCGTATGAATAAAGAGAACATTTGCCCGGGAGGAGCGGCCTATTAAACCGCTTTTCGCCAAAGGCCCCTCATTGGGCGTGCGCTTGCTGGTGCTGGTCGTGCTTTCGGTCGCGCTGATGGTGGTCGACGCCCGCTTTGCGCTGCTCAAGCCCGTGCGCAGTCAAATGTCGCTGGTGTTGATGCAGACCTACTGGATCACCGACCTGCCGCAACGGCTTTATCAGGGGGTGGCAAGCCAGTTCGGCAGCCGCACCGAGCTTGTCGCCGAAAACGAAAAACTCAAGACTGAAAACCTGCTGCTGCAGGGACGCATGCAAAAGCTGGCGGCCCTCACCGAGCAGAACGTTCGGCTGCGCGAGTTGCTCAATTCTTCCGCGTTGGTCAACGAGAAGGTCGAAGTGGCCGAGCTGATCGGCATGGACCCCAACCCCTTCACCCATCGCATCATCATCAACAAGGGTGAGCGCGACGGTGTGGTGCTCGGCCAGCCGGTGCTCGATGCCCGTGGCCTGATGGGGCAGGTGGTCGAGTTGATGCCCTACACCTCCCGCGTCCTGTTGCTCACCGACACCACCCACAGTATTCCGGTGCAGGTCAACCGCAACGGCCTGCGTGCGATTGCCAGCGGCACCGGCAATCCCGAGCGCCTGGAGTTGCGTCACGTGGCTGACACCGCCGATATCAAGGAGGGCGACCTGCTGGTCAGCTCCGGTCTTGGCCAGCGGTTCCCGGCGGGTTACCCGGTGGCGACGGTCAAGGAAGTGATCCACGATTCCGGTCAGCCGTTCGCCATTGTGCGTGCCGTGCCGACTGCCGCCCTGAACCGCAGCCGTTACCTGCTGCTGGTGTTCAGCGATAACCGCACCCCGGAAGAGCGCGCCAACGATGCCGCGCAGGCCCAGGAAGCGGAAGACAAGCGCAACGGCACCCTGCCGGTCACGCCCGCCATCGTGCCCAAACCGGCCTTTGTAGGGCCACCGGCGCCGGCAAATCTTCCTGCAGCGGCGCCTGTGGCGACACCCGCCAAGCCCGCCACGCACAGCACTCGTCCGGCCAAACCGGCAGCCAGCACCACGCCTGCCGCGAAGCCGCCTGCCGGCGCTGCGACCACTACGCGACAGAGGGAGGAATAATGGCCAGTACTCATTCGCGCAATGGTTGGGTGGTGTGGCTGACGTTCGCCGTCGGCTTGCTGCTCAGCGTATCGCCGCTGCCGCAGTTCATGGAGATCCTGCGCCCGTTGTGGCTGGCCTTGCTGATGGCGTTCTGGGCGTTGCACCTGCCGCACAGGGTGGGCATGGTCACTGCGATGTTCCTGGGCTTGGCGGAAGATGTGCTCTATGGCACCTTGCTTGGCCAGAACGCGCTGATCCTGACCCTGATTACTTTTCTGGTGCTGTCGTTGCAGCAGCGTTTGCGCATGTTCCCGATGTGGCAGCAGTGCCTGGTGATTCTGGTGATCTTCGGCCTGGCGCAGTTGGTGCAACTCTGGCTCAGCGCCTTGACCGGCAACCGCCAGCCAACGCTGGCGCTGGTATTGCCGGCCCTGGTCAGTGCGCTGTTGTGGCCCTGGGTCAGTTTTGGCCTGCGTGGTCTGCGTCGCCGCTACAAAATCAATTGAATGGATTGCGAGGCTCTGCCTGGTTATCGAACCCCACAGGGAGAGTCTGCAATGAATTCGCTTTATCTGGCCTCGGGTTCTCCCCGACGGCGTGAACTGCTGACCCAGATCGGTGTGCCCTTCACTGTGGTCAGCGCCACCATTGACGAAACACCTCTTACCAATGAATCACCCGTTTCCTACGTCGAGCGTCTTGCGCGCGGCAAGGCAACGGCGGGTTTCGCCGTGCTTGAAACACCCCTCAATGCCTGTGTGCTGGGCGCTGACACGGCGGTGATTGTCGATGGCCGGATTCTCGGCAAACCCGTGGACCAGGCCGATGCCCTGGCGATGTTGATGGCCCTCGCGGGAAATGAACACGAGGTGCTCACCGCCGTTGCCCTGACGGAGGGTCAGCGCTGCGAAACCCTATGCGTCAGCAGCCGTGTACGTTTTCGCGAGATTGGCGTCGAAGAGGCGACCGCCTACTGGCACAGTGGCGAACCCCGGGACAAGGCGGGTGGCTATGCTATCCAGGGGCTGGGGTCGGTGTTTGTTGCCGGGCTCAATGGCAGCTATTCCGCCGTGGTCGGGCTGCCGGTGTGCGAAACCGCGCAACTGCTTAGCCGATTCGGCATACCCTGTTGGCAAAACCTTACCGTGCGCTGAACGCCGTATTGCAGCGCCAAGCCTTGAGCGATCGGTCACTATTGTGAAAACGCCAGAACGAGACCCAGCCATGAGTGAAGAGATTCTGATCAATATCACGCCGATGGAATCGCGCGTGGCAGTGGTAGAGAACGGTGTTCTGCAAGAAGTGCATGTCGAGCGCACCCAGAAGCGCGGGATCGTCGGCAACATCTATAAAGGCAAGGTGGTGCGCGTGCTGCCGGGGATGCAGGCGGCGTTTATCGACATCGGCCTGGACCGTGCGGCATTTATTCACGCGTCGGAGATTTCTCTGCGCGAAGGGCCCGCGGTGGAGAGCATCAGTGCCTTGGTGCATGAAGGGCAGAGCCTGGTGGTGCAAGTCACCAAGGACCCCATCGGCTCCAAAGGCGCGCGGCTGACGACACAGCTGTCGATTCCTTCGCGTTATCTGGTGTACATGCCGCGTACCGCCCATGTCGGCATTTCCTTGAAGATCGAAGACGAAGGCGAGCGCGAACGTCTGAAAAAAGTGGTCAGCGACTGCGTGGCGGCCGAAGGCATCAAAGAAGCCGGCGGCTTCATCCTGCGCACCGCCGCCGAGGGCGCCGGTGCCGATGAGATCCTCATGGACATCCGCTACCTGCGGCGTCTGTGGGACCAGATCGGCGAGCAGATCAAGACCATTGGCGCGCCCAGCGTCATCTATGAAGACCTCGGCCTGGCGCTGCGTACCCTGCGCGACCTGGTCAGCCCGAAAATCGAAAAAATTCGCATCGACTCGCGCGAAACCTTCCAGCGCACCACCCAATTTGTCGCCGAACTGATGCCGGAAATTGCCGACCGCCTGGAGCATTACCCTGGCGAGCGGCCAATCTTCGACCTGTATGGCGTCGAAGACGAGATCCAGAAAGCCCTTGAGCGCAAGGTGCCGCTCAAGTCCGGCGGCTATCTGGTGGTGGACCCGGCGGAAGCCATGACCACCATCGACGTCAACACGGGGGCATTTGTCGGCCATCGCAACCTGGAAGAGACCATCTTCAAGACCAACCTTGAAGCGGCCACCGCGATTGCCCGCCAACTGCGCCTGCGCAACCTGGGCGGGATCATCATCATCGACTTCATCGACATGGAAGATGAAGAGCACCAACGCCAGGTGTTGCGCACCCTTGAGAAGCAATTGGAGCGTGATCACGCCAAGACCAACATCATCGGCATCACCGTGCTGGGCCTGGTGCAGATGACCCGCAAACGCACCCGCGAAAGTCTCGAACAGGTGTTGTGCGAACCCTGCAGCAGTTGCCAGGGGCGCGGAAAATTGAAAACCCCGGAAACGGTTTGCTACGAGATTTTCCGGGAAATCCTGCGCGAGGCACGGGCCTACCAGGCTGAAGGTTATAGAGTGCTGGCTAACCAGAAAGTGGTCGATCGGCTGCTGGACGAAGAGTCCGGCAACGTCGCTGAGCTGGAGGTGTTTATCGGGCGCACGATTCGCTTCCAGGTCGAAACCATGTATTCCCAGGAACAATACGACGTGGTGCTGCTCTGATCCCCAATCGCTTGTTTTCTTCGAGCCCGGCAGACCTTGATCTGCCGTCCGCCCACCGAGTTGAGGGTCGCCTGACATGGAGCGTCTGATACGCTTTTTTGCCGCTTTGACCCGCTGGGGCCTGGGCCTGTGCGCGCTGCTGCTGGTCTTGGCGGCGGTGTACGTGAGCCTGGGGCGTGAATTGACCCCGTTGGTGGCCGAATACCGTGCCGAGATCGAGGCCAAGGCCCAGTCGGCGGTGGGCATGCCCCTGCGTATCGGCAGCCTGGAAGGGCGCTGGAGCGGCTTTGCTCCCGTGTTGCTGGCTCACGATGTGATGGTCGGCGAGGGCAACAGCGCCTTGCGCCTGGACCAGGTCGAAGTGGTGCCGGATATCTGGGCCAGCCTGATTGCCCGTGAAGTGCGCCTTGCCCACCTGCAAGTCAGCGGCCTGCAATTGAGCGTCAAGGAAGACAAGGATGGCCACTGGGCCCTGCAGGGCTTGCCGCTGCCGGACGACCAGCCGCTGGACCCGCAGCAGTTGCTCGAGCGCATGCAGCGGGTCAAGCGGGTGTCGGTGCTCGACAGCCAGGTCACCCTGCAACCCTTCGATCAGGCGCCGGCGACCCTCACCTACGTTGGCCTGAGCCTGCACACCGGCACCGATCGCCAACGCCTAGATGCGCGCCTGACCCTGCCCGATGGCCAGCCGCTGGCCCTCAACCTGCGCACGCGCATCCGTGCCAGCCAATGGCAGGACGGCGAAGTCCAGGCTTACCTGAGCCTGCCCCAGAGCGATTGGGCCAAGTGGATTCCCGCCCGCCTCACTCAGCAATGGACACTCAGCGAGTTCAAGTCCGGCGGAGAATTTTGGCTGACCTGGGCCAAGGGCACCGTGCAAAGCGCTGCGGCGCGTCTCAACGCTCCCGAGATAAAAGGCAGTTATGCCGGGCGCAAGCCGGTGCATATCGAGAACTTTGCCCTGACGGCGTACCTGCAGCGCAGTGACACAGGCCTTAAGGTGCTGTTTGACTCGCTGGCGATGAACCTCGGCGACAACCGCTGGGAATCGCGCCTGCAATTGCAGCAGGCGCTGGCGACCGACAAGGCTCCGGAAACCTGGAAGTTGCAGGCCGATCGCGTGGACCTGACCCCGATTACTCCCCTGTTGAATGCCCTGGCGCCGCTGCCTGAAGGCTTCGCCAAAACCATCGCACACCTCAAGGCCACCGGCCTGCTGCGCAATGTGCTGGTGGATTTCCGCCCGGAGGACAGCACCGACCAGAAACTCAGCTTCGCCGCCAATCTTGAGCGCGTGGGTTTCGATGCCTATTCCGGCGCGCCGGCGGCGCGCAACGTGTCCGGCAGCATCAGCGGCGACCTGGGCCAGGGCGAGTTGCGCATGGACAGCAAGGATTTTTCCCTGCACCTGGACCCGATCTTCGCCAAGCCCTGGCAATACATCCAGGCCAATGCGCGGCTGACCTGGAAGCTGGATAAACAAGGCTTCACCCTGATCGCCCCGTATATCAAGGTGCTGGGCGAAGAAGGCAAGGTGGCCGCCGACTTCCTGATTCGCCTGCATTTCGATCATAGCCAGGAAGACTACATGGACCTGCGGGTGGGCATGGTCGATGGCGATGGGCGCTTTACGCCCAAGTACTTGCCGGCGGTGCTGAGCCCGGCTCTGGATGAGTGGCTGCGCACTGCGATTCTCAAAGGCGCGGTCGACCAGGGTTTCTTCCAGTATCAGGGGTCGTTGAACCATAACGCGTTGCCGGCTTCGCGCAACATCAGTCTGTTCTTCAAGGTGCATGACGCCGAGCTGGCGTTCCAGCCGGGCTGGCCTCATGTGAGCAAGGTCAACGGCGAAGTGTTCGTCGAGGAAAGCGGCGTGCGCATTCTGGCCAGCAAGGGCCAGTTGCTCGACACAAAGGTCAAGGACGTCTACGTCAATATTCCCCATGCCCCTGCGGGCAAGGACAGCCACCTGCTGTTGACCGGTGGTTTTTCCGGCGGCCTGGGCGATGGCCTGAAAATTTTGCAGGAAGCGCCGATTGGTACGGCGTCGACCTTTGCCGGATGGAAAGGCGAGGGCGATCTGCAAGGCAAGCTGGACCTGGATGTGCCGCTGGCCAAAGGCACCGAGCCGAAGATCGTGGTGGACTTCCAGACCGACAAGGCCCGCCTGCAGTTGGCCGATCCGACCCTGGACCTCAACCAACTGAAGGGGAATTTCCGTTTCGACAGTGCCAAGGGCTTGAGCGGCGATCAAATCAGCGCCCAGGCGTTCGATCGGCCCATCAGCGCGCAGATCTTCGCCGAAGGCAGGCCGGGTGCTATCAGCACCCGCGTGGTCGCCAAGGGTCAGGTCACGGTCAAGCGGCTGACTGACTGGCTGAACGTTACCCAGCCGCTGCCCGTATCCGGCGATATCCCCTACCAGTTACAAGTCATCCTTAATGGCGCAGACAGTCAGTTGATGGTCAATTCCGACCTCAAGGGTGTGGCGGTGGATCTGCCGGCGCCGTTTGGCATGCCAGCGAGCCAGGGCCGAGACAGCACGTTCCGCATGACCCTGCAGGGCGCCGAACGGCGTTACTGGTTTGATTACGGGGAGCTGGCGAACTTCACCTTTGCCGCACCACCGGACAACTTCAACGAGGGGCGCGGCGAGTTGTTCCTCGGTGATGGCGATGCAGTGCTGCCGGGTGCGAAAGGCCTGCGCATTCGCGGCGTGCTGTCGGAGCTGGATATCGATCCGTGGAAGAAACTGGTTGGCCGTTACGCCGGTAATGACCCGGGTGGCAGCGCCAAGCAACTGCTCAGTGGCGCGGATTTCAAGGTCGGCAAGCTGACAGGCTTTGGCAAGCAGTTCGATCAGGTCAGCCTGCTGCTGGACCGCAAACCGGCGGCCTGGGGCCTGCAACTCGACAGCCAGCAGGCCAAAGGCTCGGTGAACCTGCCGGATGCGAAGGGCGCGCCCATCGCGATCAACCTGCAGTACGTAAAACTGCCTGCGGTTGACCCGACCGTGCAGGCGGATGAAAACGCGCCGGACCCGCTGGCCGACATCGACCCCAAGGACATTCCCGCGCTGGATATCAACATCGAGCAGTTGTTCCAGGGCCCGGACCTGATCGGGGCGTGGTCGCTGAAAATTCGGCCGACGGCCAAGGGCCTGGCCTTCAACAGCCTGGACCTGGGCCTCAAGGGCTTGCAGCTCAAGGGCGCGGGCGGTTGGGAAGGCACGGCCGGCGACAGCAGCAGTTGGTACAAAGGGCGCCTGGACGGCAAGAATATCGCCGATGTGCTCAAGGGCTGGGGCTTTGCGCCTACCGTGACCAGTCAGGAGTTTCACCTCGATGTGGACGGCCGCTGGCCGGGTTCGCCGGCGTGGGTCGGGCCAAAGCGCTTCTCCGGCATGCTCGATGCCGATTTCCGCCAGGGTCAATTTGTCGAAGTCGAGGGCGGTGCCCAGGCGTTGCGCGTGTTTGGGCTGCTCAACTTCAACTCCATCGGTCGTCGCCTGCGCCTGGACTTCTCCGACCTGCTCGGCAAGGGCTTGAGCTATGACCGGGTCAAAGGCCTGCTGGCGGCCAGTGATGGCGTGTTTGTAACGCGAGAGCCGATCACCATGACCGGGCCTTCGACCAACCTTGAACTCAATGGCACCCTGGACCTGGTGGCCGACCGCGTGGATGCCAAGCTGCTGGTGACCCTGCCGGTGACCAACAACCTGCCGATTGCGGCACTGATTGTCGGCGCGCCAGCCATCGGTGGTGCGCTGTTTCTGATCGACAAGCTGATCGGTGACCGCGTTTCGCGCTTCGCCAGCGTGCAATACACCGTGCAAGGGCCGTGGAAGGATCCGAAGATTACCTTCGACAAGCCTTTCGAAAAGGCCAAGTGAGACTTGATGGAGTAGCCTGTGGCTATTCTTTTATGGAGTATCGGCCATGACGTTTGCGGTAATTCAGATGGTCAGCCAGAGCGACGTGCTGGCCAACCTGGCCGAGGCCCGGCGCCTGCTGGAGCAGGCCGCCCAAGGCGGTGCCCGGCTGGCGGTGCTGCCGGAAAACTTCGCCGCCATGGGCCGCCGCGACGTGGCCGATATCGGCCGAGCCGAAGCCTTGGGCGAAGGCCCGATCCTGCCATGGTTGAAACAGGCCGCCCGCGACCTCACCTTATGGATAGTGGCCGGCACATTGCCGTTGCCGCCCAGGGATCAGCCGAATGCCAAGTCCACTGCCTGCTCGCTGCTGATCGATGATCGCGGTGAGGTGGTTGCCCGTTACGACAAACTGCACCTGTTCGACGTCGACGTGGCGGATGCCCGGGGTCGCTATCGTGAATCCGACGACTATGCTTTTGGCAGCACTGTAATAGTGGCGGACACCCCCGTCGGGCGACTGGGCCTGACGGTGTGTTACGACCTGCGCTTCCCGGAGTTGTACAGCGAGTTGCGTGCGGCGGGCGCTGAGCTGATCAGCGCGCCCTCGGCCTTTACGGCGGTCACCGGCGCTGCGCATTGGGACGTGCTGATCCGCGCGCGGGCCATCGAAACCCAGTGCTATGTGCTGGCGGCGGCTCAGGGCGGCGTGCACCCGGGCCCAAGGGACACTCACGGACATGCCGCCATCGTTGACCCTTGGGGTCGCGTGCTGGCGCAACAGGACCAAGGCGAAGCGGTGTTGCTGGCCGCACGCGACAGCACGGAACAGGCGTCGATACGGGCGCGCATGCCGGTGGTGAATCACCGGCGCTTTTTCTCGCAGGGCGCGCAGCGACCTGCTTCAGAACGATGAATTTAAGGCCAAACCTATGAGCGAGTTGTTGTCCTCAGTCAGTGAACACCTCCTGGCACCCGGTGGCGTGACCATCGAAAGCTTGCAAACCGTGCTCGGTGACCTGGCCGGGCCAGGTATCGATGCGGCCGACCTGTATTTTCAGGGGCAGATTTCCGAGTCCTGGTCGCTGGAAGACGGCATCGTCAAGGAAGGCAGTTTCAACCTCGACCAGGGCGTGGGCGTGCGTGCGCAATCGGGCGAAAAGACCGGGTTTGCCTACAGCAACGCGATCACCCTCGAAGCGCTGGGCCAGGCTGCGCGTGCCGCGCGTTCGATCTCCCGCGCCGGCCAGAATGGCACAGTGCAGGCGTTCAGCACCCAGGATGTCGCCCAGTTGTACGGCCCGGATAACCCGCTCGAAGTGATCAGCCGTGCGGAAAAGGTCGAGCTGCTCAAGCGCATCGACGCCGCCACCCGTGCGCTGGACCCGCGAATCCAGCGAGTCACCGTAAGCATGGCCGGGGTGTGGGAGCGCATCCTGGTGGCGTCCACTGACGGCAGCCTGGCAGCGGATGTGCGCCCACTGGTGCGTTTCAATGTCAGCGTGATCGTCGAACAGAACGGCCGCCGCGAACGCGGAGGGCATGGCGGCGGCGGGCGCACCGACTACCGGTATTTCCTCGCCGACGACCGCGCCATGGGGTACGCCCGCGAAGCGCTGCGCCAGGCGCTGGTCAATCTGGAAGCCATTCCGGCGCCTGCGGGCACGTTGCCGGTGGTGCTGGGGTCCGGTTGGTCCGGTGTGCTGCTTCACGAAGCGGTGGGCCATGGCCTGGAAGGTGACTTCAACCGCAAGGGCAGTTCGGCCTATAGCGGGCGCATGGGCGAAATGGTTGCGTCCAAACTGTGCACGATTGTTGATGACGGCACGCTGGCCGGCCGTCGTGGCTCGTTGACGGTGGACGATGAAGGCACGCCGACCGAGTGCACCACCCTGATCGAGAACGGCGTGCTCAAGGGCTACATGCAGGACAAGCTCAATGCCCGCCTGATGGGCGTGGCGCGTACCGGTAACGGTCGTCGCGAGTCCTACGCTCACCTGCCGATGCCGCGCATGACCAACACCTACATGCTCGGCGGCGAAAGCGACCCGGCGGAAATCATTGCGTCGGTCAAGCGCGGGATCTACTGCGCCAACCTCGGCGGCGGCCAGGTTGATATCACCAGCGGCAAGTTCGTGTTTTCCACCAGCGAGGCGTACCTGATCGAAGACGGCAAGATCACCGCGCCGGTCAAAGGGGCGACCTTGATTGGCAACGGTCCGGAAGCGATGAGCAAGGTGTCGATGGTCGGTAATGACCTGTCGCTGGACAGCGGCGTGGGCACATGCGGCAAGGATGGGCAGTCGGTGCCGGTGGGTGTCGGCCAGCCAACGCTGAAGATTGATGCGATCACCGTGGGTGGCACGGGGTCGTAAGAGATGGAGCTTCGGGTGGCGCAGACCGCCACCCGGGGAAGAGGATCAGCGCAGGCCGCGTTGAGTCTCGTCCAGCTCACGGATGTACTTGAAGATTTTACGGCTGGTGGCTGGCGCCTTGTTATGCGCCTGCTCGTGCTGGGCCTGACGGATCAGGGAGCGCAGTTGCTGGCGGTCCGCGTCCGGGTAGTCCAGCACGAATTTCTCCAGCACGGCGTCATCGCCCGCAATCAGGCGGTCACGCCAACGTTCCAGGTTGTGGAAGCGTTCGTTGTACTGGCGAGTGGAGGCATCGGTTTGATCAAGCAGGGCCAGGATGGCGTCAATGTCCTGATCGCGCATCAATTTGCCGATAAACATGATGTGCCGTTTACGCGCGATATTCGCGCTGTGCTTGGGCGCATCGGCCAGCGCCCGGCGCATTTCGTCGGTCAGTGGCAGTTTGGCAATCAAATCTTTCTTGAGCGTTGTAAGGCGCTCGCCGAGGTCAACCAGCGCATGCAGCTCGCGTTTGACCTGGGTTTTGCTTTTCTCCCCATCGAGGGAGTCGTCGTAAGAATCAACCATGGTGGCAGTCCGCAAAGAAACGCCGCCATGATAACCAGTCGGGGGCCGCTTGTCCGGCCCGGTCGCTCGATGGCCTTAACCGAAAGCAGATTTTGAGTGGAGAAAACCATGAGTGCAGCCCAAAGCGTCGGTCCGCAAGCGTTACCGGCACTGCAGGAACAAGTCGAGCAGATCCTTGCCGAGGCCAAGCGCCAGGGGGCCGGTGCCTGTGAAGTGGCGGTGTCGCTGGAGCAGGGGCTGTCGACTTCGGTGCGTCAGCGGGAAGTGGAAACTGTCGAGTTCAACCGTGACCAGGGGTTTGGCATCACCCTGTACGTCGGTCAGCGCAAAGGCTCGGCGAGCACCTCGGCCAGCGGCCCGGACGCGATACGCGAAACCGTCGCCGCCGCTCTGGCGATTGCCAGGCACACGTCCGAGGACGAAAGCTCGGGCCTGGCCGACAAGGCGCTGATGGCCAGGGACGTGCAGGACTTCGATCTGTTCCACGCCTGGGACATCACGCCTGAGCAGGCGATCGAACAGGCACTGACGTGTGAGGCTGCGGCGTTCGACGCAGATGCCCGCATCAAGAACGCCGATGGCACCACGTTGAGCACTCACCAGGGTTGCCGTGTGTATGGCAACAGCCATGGGTTTATCGGTGGTTATGCGTCGACTCGTCACAGTTTGAGTTGCGTCATGATTGCCGAAGCCAATGGCCAGATGCAGCGTGACTACTGGTACGACGTAAATCGCCAGGGCGAGTTGCTGGCCGACCCGGTCAGCATCGGCCAGCGCGCAGCACAGCGCGCCGCGAGCCGCCTCGGTGCGCGTCCGGTGCCAACCTGTGAAGTGCCGGTGCTGTTTTCCGCAGAGCTGGCCGGGGGCTTGTTCGGCAGTTTCCTGGGGGCGATTTCCGGTGGCAACCTGTACCGCAAATCCTCTTTCCTTGAGGGGGCTATCGGTCAGACGCTGTTTCCGGAGTGGATGACCATCGATGAGCGTCCGCACCTGATGCGCGCGATGGGCAGTTCATCGTTCGACGGTGATGGCCTGGCCACTTACGCCAAGCCGTTCGTCGAGCAGGGTGAGTTGGTGTCCTATGTGCTGGGTACCTACGCCGGTCGCAAGCTCGGCCTGCCCAGCACCGCCAACGCTGGCGGCGTGCATAACCTGTTCGTGAGCCATGGCGATGAAGACCAGGCCGCGCTGTTGCGTCGTATGGGACGTGGCCTGCTGGTAACCGAACTGATGGGGCACGGCCTGAACATGGTCACCGGGGATTACTCGCGCGGCGCCGCGGGTTTCTGGGTGGAGAACGGCGAGATTCAGTTCGCGGTCCAGGAAGTCACCATCGCTGGCAACATGCGCGATATGTTCAAGCAGATCGTAGCGGTCGGGAATGATCTGGAACTGCGCAGCAACATTCGCACAGGTTCGGTACTGATCGAGCGGATGACAGTGGCGGGCAGCTGACCCCCCTTTCGTCTCAAATAAAAAGCGCGCTATTCCACACGGATAGCGCGTTTTTTTTATGCCTGGATTGTCGACGGATCACGCTGCCGCCATTGCGTTGATTTTGATTATCATTTAATAATAAATATCATTACCGAATGAGAGTGGGTTATGAGTCGCGTCCTGCATGAAGATCCCTACCTCGAAAGCTGGCGCTGGATGAGCCGTCAGATTCGCTGCGGCCTCGATCCCAACGAGCCGCGCCTGATCGAGCATTACCTCAACGAGGGTCGTTACCTCGCGTGCTGTACGGCGACTCACCCGTGGACAATTGCTGAAACCTCATTCCGCTTGCTGATCGACACCGCCAGCGATATTGCCCTGCCGTGGCACTGGCGATCGCTGTGCCTGGATCAGGCCTGGCGCCCGCTGCGCGACCTGGAAAAACTTTCCAGCTGTGCCTGTCGCCTCAAGCGCTGGCAGGCGTTTGCCTGGCAATTGGCGACGTGCCAATTGCAGCCCTCCCTTTCTGTTTCTGACCTGGTGCAAGGATCCTCCGATGAGTAACACCCGTATCGAACGCGACAGCATGGGCGAACTGCACGTACCGGCCGAGGCTCTGTACGGCGCCCAGACCCAGCGCGCCGTGGACAACTTCCCGATCAGCCATCAGCGCATGCCGGCGCCCTTCATTCGCGCGCTGATCCTGGCCAAGGCCGCCGCCGCCAAGGCCAATGTCGAGCTCAAACAGATCAGCGAAGGGCAGGGCAAGGCTATCGTCGACGCCGCCCAGGGTTTGCTCGAAGGCGACTTCATGCGCCACTTCCCGGTGGATATCTTCCAGACCGGTTCCGGCACCAGCTCCAACATGAACGCCAACGAAGTGATCGCCACCCTCGCCAGCCGCCTGCTGGGCGAGGGGGTCAACCCCAACGATCACGTCAACTGCGGGCAAAGCAGCAACGACATCATCCCCACCACCATTCACGTCAGCGCAGCAATGGTGTTGCATGAGCAAACGTTACCGGCGCTGCTGCATCTGGTGCAGGTTATCGAGCAGAAAGCCGAGCAGGTGCATCCGTTCATCAAGACCGGCCGCACCCATCTGATGGACGCCATGCCGGTACGCATGAGTCAGGTGCTCAACGGCTGGGCGCAGCAGCTCAAGGCCAACATCGGGCATCTGCAGGACCTGCTGCCCAGTCTGCAGGCCCTGGCCCAGGGCGGCACCGCCGTGGGCACGGGCATCAACGCACATCCCGAATTCGCCGCGCGCTTCAGTCAGCAACTGAGCAGCCTGACCGGCGTGAAATTCACCCCGGGCAAGAACCTGTTCGCGCTGATCGGCTCCCAGGACACCGCCGTTGCGGTGTCGGGCCAACTGAAGGCGACCGCCGTGTCACTGATGAAAATCGCCAATGACCTGCGCTGGATGAACTCGGGCCCATTGGCCGGCCTGGGCGAAATCGAACTGCAGGCTTTGCAGCCGGGTTCGTCGATCATGCCCGGCAAGGTCAACCCGGTAATCCCCGAGGCGACCGCCATGGTCGCCGCGCAGGTGATCGGCAATGACACGGTGATCACCATCGCCGGCCAGTCGGGCAACTTCGAACTCAACGTGATGCTGCCGATCATCGCCCAGAACCTGCTCAGCAGCCTCGAACTGCTGGGCAATTCCAGCCGTCTGCTGGCGGACAAGGCGATTGCCGGCTTCAAGGTCAACGAAGCCCGGCTCAAGGAAGCGTTGTCGCGCAACCCGATCCTGGTGACGGCACTCAACCCGATCATTGGTTACCAGAAGGCGGCTGAAATCGCCAAAAAGGCCTATCAGCAGGGTCGCCCGGTGATCGATGTCGCCCTTGAACACACTGACTTGCCGCGTAGCCAACTAGAGGTCCTGCTGGACCCGGAAAAGCTCACGGCCGGCGGCGTGTAATCACCGACCTGCTTTGGAGGCTCACCATGGAGCACTGGAAACGCACGATCGAACGGGCCAATCGCTGTTTTATGGCCGGTGAACTGGTTGACGCTCGCGAGGCCTACCTGCAAGCCCTGGCCCTGGCGCAAGTGTTGTTCGAACGCTGGGCGGATGCCGACGAAGCGGTGGCGGCCTGCGTCATTTCCCATCACAACCTGGCGGACCTGCACCTGCGCCTGAACCAGCCTGAGGAAAGCGCCGAATACCTCTGCGCGGTCCATCAGCGCCTGTTGCAGACCATGCAGGACCCGCGTCTGCCGCCGCAACTGCGTGAGGCGGCATTGCGCCAAAGCAGCAAAACCTACGTCGAACTGCTGAATTTCATCAGCGATCACGGTGAATACCCACGCACTCATCGCCTGCTGGGCGGTGCCGCGGTGCAACCGACCCCGTCTCAATACGGAGCACATTGATATGAGTTACACCTTGCCTGCCTTGCCCTACGCCTACGATGCCCTGGAACCGCACATCGATGCGCAAACCATGGAAATCCACTACACCAGGCACCATCAGACCTACATCAACAACTTGAACGCTGCGGTTGATGGTACTGAGTTTGCCGACTGGCCGATTGAAAAGCTGGTGTCCAGCGTCCAGCAGTTGCCCGAGAAGTTGCGCGCTGCGGTGATCAATCAGGGCGGGGGCCATGCCAACCACTCGTTGTTCTGGGCCGTCATGTCGCCCAAAGGTGGCGGCAAGCCCGAAGGCGCACTGGGCAAGGCGATTGATCAGCAATTGGGCGGCTTCGAAAGCTTCAAGGAAGCATTCACCAAAGCCGCGCTGACCCGCTTCGGCAGCGGTTGGGCCTGGCTGAGCGTTACTCCGCAAAAGACCCTGGTGGTGGAAAGCAGCGGTAATCAGGACAGCCCGCTGATGAACGGCAATACCCCGATCCTGGGTCTGGACGTTTGGGAGCATGCGTATTACCTGCTGTACCAGAACCGCCGCCCGGAATACATCAACGCCTTCTACAGCGTTATCAACTGGCCCGAAGTGTCTGCACGCTATCAGGCCGCCGTGGCCTGATATTTATCTCCATAACAAGACCTAAGGCCGACTATGGGTACTGGAACACTGGCGATCAGCAGCGTGCGATTGTTTCGCTATGCATTTGGCTCGCTGCTGCTGCTGGCAGGCACTGCATTGCTGGTGGCCCACGGGCTGGCCTGGCTGGACCTGGAACCGCGCATCCTGCGTGCCCTGCAGGGCGGTGCGCTCTGCGCGCTCGGCACAGCTTTGGGCGCGGTGCCCGTACTGGTAATCCGGCGCATGCCGGTGGCGTTGAGCGATACGCTATTGGGCTTCGGGGCGGGGGTGATGCTGGCTGCGACCGCCTTTTCGCTGGTGGTGCCGGGTATTTCCGCCGCCGAAAGCCTGGGGCTTTCGCCTTGGGCCGCCAGTGGCCTGATCAGTTTCGGCATCATGCTGGGCGCATTCGGGCTGTATCTGGTGGATCGCAAGGTTTCCGGCACCAGTCCGGAGATGTTGGTGGGCACACCGGATAAACCGGTCATCCCGCCTCGAATCTGGTTGTTTGTATTTGCCATCATCGCCCACAACATTCCGGAAGGTATGGCGGTGGGGGTGTCCGCCGGCGGCGGCATGCCGGATGCCGACAGCCTGGCGATGGGCATCGCGCTGCAGGATGTGCCGGAAGGACTGGTGATCGCGCTGGTACTGGCGGGAGCAGGTATGTCGCGGGTCAAGGCGTTCCTGATCGGCGCCGCTTCAGGCCTGGTGGAGCCGGTGTTCGCCGTGCTCTGTGCCTGGCTGGTCACCCTTGCAGAAGTGCTGTTGCCATTGGGCCTGGCATTGGCTGCGGGCGCGATGCTGCTGGTGGTGACTCACGAAGTGATCCCCGAGTCGCGGCGCAATGGTCACGACAAGCTTGCCAGCCTTGGGTTGTGCCTGGGGTTTTGCTTGATGATGGTGATGGACACTGCCCTGGGTTAGGCCGCGCTGCTACTCAGGTTGGAGGTTATTCACCTTCGTCAAACTTGTTGTTGATCAACTCCACCAAGGCTGCCATCGCTTCCTCCTCCTGCTCACCTTCGGTTTTCAGATGAATCGTGGTGCCCTTGCTCGCAGCCAGCATCATGATTGCCATGATGCTTTTGCCATCGACCATCGACTCCGGTGTACGCCCGGCGCGGATCTGGCAAGGAAACTTCCCGGCAACGCCGACGAATTTGGCCGAAGCCCGGGCGTGGAGGCCCAGCTTGTTGATAATTTGAATTTCCAGAGCGGGCATCGCGGAGGTGTTCCTTTCAGCTTAGGTCGCGGTGGCGGACCTGAACGTTCTTGAGGGTTTGCTGCAGCACCAGGCCAAGACGTTCGGTCAGGTAGACGGAGCGGTGGTGACCGCCGGTGCAGCCGATGGCTATGGTGACATAAGCGCGATTGCTCGCGGCAAAGCGCGGCAGCCATTTGAGCAGGTAGGTGGAGATGTCCTGGAACATATCCTCCACATCCGGTTGCGCGGCCAGGTAATCGATCACCGGCTGATCCAGACCGGATTGTTCGCGCAACTCTGGCTTCCAGTAAGGATTGGGCAGGCAGCGCACGTCGAACACCAGGTCGGCATCCACCGGCATGCCGCGTTTGAAGCCAAATGACTCGACCAGAAAGGCCGTGCCGGGCTCAGGCTGATTGAGCAGACGCAGCTTGATGGCGTCGCGCAGCTGGTACAGGTTCAGGTTGGTGGTGTTGATCTTGAGGTCGGCCAGATCAATGATCGGCCCCAGCAGCGTGGTCTCGTCTTCGATGGCCTCGGCCAGCGAGCGGTTCGGGCTGCTCAGCGGGTGGCGCCGGCGGGTTTCGGAGAAACGCTTGAGCAGCGTCTCTTCGTCGGCGTCCAGGTACAGCACATCACAATGAATATGCTTGCCGCGCACTTCTTCGAGCAGTTCAGGGAACCGCGAGAGGTGGCTGGGCAGGTTGCGTGCATCAATCGAAACGGCGACCAGCGGTTGCGCCAATTCGGTATGGATAAGCGCGCGTTCGGCCAGTTCCGGCAGCAGGCCGGCGGGCAAATTATCGATGCAATAAAAACCGCTGTCTTCAAGCACATTGAGTGCGGTGCTTTTACCCGAGCCGGAGCGGCCACTGACAATGATCAGGCGCATGGTTATTGCTCGTCCAGCACAACCAGATACAACGCCTCATTGCTGCTGGCGTTGCGCAGTTTATGACGTACTTCCTTGCGGTCGAGCATGCTGGCGATCTGCCGAAGCAGTTCCAGGTGAGCATCGGTGGCCGCTTCCGGGACCAGCAAAACGAAGAGCAGGTCGACCGGAGCGCCGTCGATGGCATCGAAATCAATGGGTCTTTCCAGGTGCAGCAAGGCGCTGACCGGTGTGTCGCAGCCTTTGAGTCGGCAGTGAGGAATCGCGATGCCGTTGCCAAAACCGGTGGAACCCAGTTTTTCACGGTCGATCAGGGCCTTGAACACGACCTGCTCATCCAGCTCGGGCACTTCCCGGCTGATCAGGTTGGCAATGTGTTCGAGGGCTTTTTTCTTACTGCCTCCCGGCGCGTTCACCAGGGAACGGCCGGGGGTCAGGATGGTTTCAAGTCGGATCATGGGGGGGAGTTAACGACCTGTACCTTGCATCAGGTGCAGATTCTTTTCCTTATGCTTTATGAGTTGGCGGTCGAGCTTGTCGTAGAGCGAGTCAATCGCCGCGTACATGTCTTCGTGTTCCGCATTGGCGACGAGCTTGGCATTCGGTACGTGCAGGGTGGCTTCGATTTTCTGCTTGAGCTTGTCGACCTCCATGATGACCTGCACATTGGTGATCTTGTCGAAATGCCCCGCAAGCTTGTTCAGCTTGCTCTCGGTGTATTCACGCAGGGGCTTGGTGACTTCCAGCTGGTGTCCACTGATGTTGACTTGCATACAGCTTCTCCTTCGTTGCCAGTGCATAAAGCGACAGGCGAAAAGCGCCTGCCACTGGAACGCTGTGGCCCGCCCGTCACATCAACCGCTTACGCTCGCTGGAAGGCGCAATCCCAAGGGATTCGCGATACTTGGCGACGGTTCGACGGGCGACCTGAATGCCTTGTGCCTCCAGTAAACCAGCGATCTTACTGTCACTCAATGGCTTTTTCTGATTTTCCGCGGCAACCAGTTTTTTGATGATTGCGCGAATCGCCGTGGACGAGCATTCGCCGCCTTCGGAGGTGCTGACGTGGCTGGAGAAAAAGTATTTCAGCTCATATATACCCCGCGGGGTATGCATGAATTTCTGTGTGGTGACCCGCGAAATCGTCGATTCGTGCATGCCCACCGCTTCCGCGATATCGTGCAGCACCAGCGGTTTCATCGCTTCGTCGCCGTACTCCAGGAAGCCGCGCTGATGCTCGACGATCTGGGTGGCCACTTTCATCAGGGTTTCGTTGCGGCTTTGCAGGCTCTTGATGAACCAGCGGGCTTCCTGCAACTGGTTGCGCATGAAGGTGTTGTCGGCACTGGTGTCGGCGCGGCGCACAAAGCCGGCGTACTGCGGGTTGACCCGCAGGCGCGGCACGGATTCCTGGTTCAACTCCACCAGCCAGCGCTCGTTGTCCTTGCGGACGATCACGTCGGGGACCACGTATTCGGCTTCGCTGGATTCGATCTGCGAGCCCGGCCTCGGGTTGAGGCTCTGCACCAGCTCGATGACCTGGCGCAGTTCATCTTCCTTGAGCTTCATGCGACGCATCAGCTGGCTGTAGTCACGGCTGCCCAACAGGTCGATGTAGTCGGTAACCAGGCGCTGGGCTTCAGCGAGCCATGGCGTCCTGGCGGGCAATTGACGCAATTGCAGCAGCAGGCATTCACTGAGGTTGCGCGCACCGATACCGGCGGGCTCAAACTGCTGGATACGGTGCAGGACGGCTTCAATCTCGTCCAGCTCGATATCCAGTTCGGGGTCGAAAGCCTCCAGAATTTCGTCGAGCGTCTCGTCCAGATAGCCCTGGTTGTTGATGCAGTCGATCAGGGTGACGGCGATCAGGCGATCAGTGTCGGACATCGGCGCCAGGTTCAACTGCCACAGCAGGTGGCTTTGCAAGCTCTCGCCGACGGAGGTGCGGGTGGTGAAGTCCCACTCGTCATCATCATTGCTGGGCAAGCTGCTCGCGCTGGTCTGGTAGACGTCTTCCCAGGCGGTGTCCACGGGCAGTTCGTTGGGAATGCGTTCGTTCCAGTCGCCTTCCTCGAGGTTGTCCACCGTGGGGGCAGTTTCCTGATAGGAGGGTTCCTGCACGTCCGGGTTGGGTTTTTGCTCGATGTTGTCGGCCAGTGGGTCTGCATTATCGAAGTCGTCGCCTTCTTCCTGGCGTTCGAGCATCGGATTGGACTCCAGGGCCTCCTGGATTTCCTGTTGCAGGTCCAGGGTCGACAATTGGAGCAGGCGGATGGCCTGTTGCAGCTGCGGTGTCATCGTCAGCTGCTGGCCCATTCTCAGGACTAGCGATGGTTTCATGGCAGGGGCTTAACACCTTATTCGCCGGCGCAATGCGCCATCCACGACAGGGCGCGCGAGCGCCAAACATAAGCAAATTATATGCCTGATATCAGGTGCTTTGCCTAGAGCGCGATGACAATAAAAATACTGAGGTTTTCATTGACTCGCGCGCTCGTCGGCGAACGCCCTGATACCACCGTGTCTACAGGCGGAACTCGTGACCCAGGTACACTTCCTTGACCAGTTCGTTGGCCAGGATAGTCGCCGAATCGCCTTCGGCGATCAGTTGGCCATCGTTGACGATATAGGCGGTCTCGCAGATATCGAGGGTCTCACGGACGTTGTGGTCGGTGATCAGCACACCGATACCCTTGGCCTTGAGATGATGGATGATCTGCTTGATGTCGCCGACCGAAATCGGGTCGACGCCGGCAAACGGTTCGTCCAGCAGGATGAACTTGGGTGCCGTCGCCAGGGCGCGGGCGATTTCCACGCGGCGACGCTCACCACCGGACAGACTCATGCCGAGGTTGTCGCGAATGTGGTTGATGTGGAATTCCTGCAGCAGGCTTTCCAGCTCCTGACGGCGGCCGTCGCGGTCGAGTTCCTTGCGGGTCTCGAGGATCGCCATGATGTTGTCGGCAACCGACAGCTTGCGGAAAATCGACGCTTCCTGTGGCAGATAGCCGATACCGGCGCGTGCACGACCGTGCATGGGCTGGTGGCTGACGTCGAGGTCGTCGATCAGCACACGCCCCTGGTCGGCCTGGACGAGGCCCACGATCATGTAGAAGCAGGTGGTCTTGCCGGCGCCGTTGGGGCCGAGCAAGCCGACGATCTGGCCGCTGTCGATCGACAGGCTGACGTCGCGCACGACCTGACGGCTTTTGTAGGCCTTGGCCAGATGCTGGGCTTTCAGGGTTGCCATTACTCGGCCTTCTTCTTCGGCTGGATAACCATGTCGATTCGCGGACGGGGTGCAGTGACCTTGGAGCCATTGGCGCGACCGGCGTTGGCGATCTGCTTCACGGTGTCATAGGTGATTTTTTCACCTTCCGTGGAGTTGCCATCGGGGCTCAGCACCTTGGCCTGGTCGATCAGCACGATGCGATTCTGCTGGGCGTGATACTGGATGGTCTTGCCGTAGCCCTTCATCGGGCCGGTATCGGCAGGGGCCTGCTTCTGCTCGAAGTAGGCCAGGTTACCCACCGACGTCACCACGTCGATGTCGCCAGCCGGGGTGCGGGTGAGGGTCACCGTGTTGCCGGTGATCTTCATCGAGCCCTGGGTGATGATGACGCCGCCGGTGTAGGTTGCGACGCCTTGCTTGTCATCGAGCTGAGCATCGTCAGCCGAGATGTGGATCGGTTGCTGGCTATCGTTCGGCAGAGCCCAGGCGCTCACGCTTCCCAGTGCTGCGCCCAGACCGAGCAAAATAGGGAGAGTTTTAACGAGCCTCATACTGTCCTCTTACGTTCGATAGCAGGTGTATCCTGCTTTCTTTCAAATACGCTTTCATTCCCTTGCCAGTCGATACACCGCCAGCGCCGTCGATTCTAACGTCTTGCTCGGTCTGCGCATATTGCCTTTGTGGGAATACGGTCATGCGACTGCTGGTAATGATGGTGTCGCGGTTCTGCGCGTCAGTTCGTGCGACGCGCACCGAGTCGATCAGTTCCACCTCGGTGCCGTCCGGGTTGACCTCGCCACGCTTGCTGGTCACGTGCCACGGGAACTCGGTGCCACGGTACAGATTCAGGTCCGGGTTGGTCAGCAGCGTGACTTCGGAAGCCTTCAAATGCTCGACCTTGTCCGATGTCATCTCGTACTGCACCTTGCCATCGGGCAGAAACTGCACGCTGTAGGCGTTGGTTGCGTAATAGTCGATAACCCCTTCGTCAACCTGCGCAACAGGCTGGTCGAGAAAGCGCTCCGGGCTGATATTCCAGTAGCCTACCGCGAGGAACAGCGCGGCAATGACCCCGAATAACAGGAAGTTGCGAATCTTTTTGCTCAGCATAAAACGCTCTATAGGTAGGCGGCGTGGGCCGCTTCAAGGCGGCCCTGGGCACGCAGGATCAGCTCGCAGAACTCGCGGGCGGCGCCTTCGCCGCCGCGGGCGGTCGTGACGCCATGGGCGTGTTCACGCACGAACGCAGCAGCATTGGCGACGGCCATGCCCAGGCCCACGCGGCGAATCACCGGCAGGTCCGGCAAGTCGTCACCCAGGTAGGCGACCTGCTCATAGCTTAGGTTGAGTTGGCCAAGAAGCTCGTCGAGCACCACCAGTTTATCCTCACGGCCCTGATACAGGTGAGGAATACCCAGGTTTTGTGCGCGGCGTTCCACAACGGGTGTTTTTCGACCACTGATAATGGCCGTTTGCACGCCTGCGGCCATCAACATCTTGATGCCCTGGCCATCGAGGGTGTTGAACGTCTTGAATTCGCTGCCATCTTCGAGGAAGTAAAGGCGGCCATCAGTCAATACGCCGTCCACGTCGAAAATCGCCAATTTGATGTGTTTGCCGCGTTGCAGCAGGTCGTCGCTCATTTACATCACTCCCGCACGCAGCAAGTCGTGCATGTTCAGGGCGCCAATCGGGCGGTCGTCGGCATTGACCACCACCAGCGCGCCGATCTTGTGGTCTTCCATGATCTTCAGCGCTTCGGCTGCCAGCATCTCGGGGCGTGCCGTCTTGCCGTGGGGCGTCATCACCGCATCAATGGTGGCCGTGTGGATATCGATGGTGCGGTCCAGGGTGCGACGCAGGTCGCCGTCCGTGAACACGCCGGCCAGTCGCCCGTCCGCTTCCAGAATAACGGTCATGCCCAGGCCCTTGCGCGTCATTTCCATCAGCGCATCCTTGAGCAGGGTGCCGCGCTGGACGTGAGGCAGTTCATCGCCCGAATGCATCACATGTTCCACCTTGAGCAGCAGGCGGCGGCCCAGGGCACCACCGGGGTGGGAAAACGCGAAGTCTTCAGCGGTGAACCCGCGCGCTTCGAGCAGCGCCACGGCGAGCGCATCGCCCATCACCAGGGTGGCGGTGGTGGAGGAGGTCGGCGCCAGGTTAAGCGGGCACGCTTCGTGGGTCACATGTACGTTCAGATTGACGTCGGCGGCCTTGGCCAGCGTCGACTCCGGGTTGCCGGTGACACTGATCATCTGGATGCCCAGGCGCTTGATCAGCGGCAGCAGGGTCACGATTTCGTTGGTGGTACCGGAGTTGGACAGGGCCAGGATCACGTCGTCGCGGGTGATCATGCCCATGTCGCCATGACTGGCTTCAGCCGGGTGCACGAAAAAAGCGGTGGTACCGGTGCTCGCCAGGGTGGCGGCAATCTTATTGCCGACATGGCCGGATTTGCCCATGCCGACCACCACAACGCGGCCCTTGCTGGCCAGAATCAGCTCGCAGGCGCGTACAAAATCAGCGTCGATATGGGCCAGCAAGCCTTCTACGGCTTCAAGCTCCAGGCGGATCGTACGTTGTGCGGATTGAATGAGGTCGCTGGATTGGCTCATGTCTGAAGTCGTATAGCCTGACGAAAAGTCGGCGATTATAGCGGTAATGAACAATTCCCTCACGCTAGATCGTCAGGGTTTATTCGATAGGCGCAAATTTACACTCGGTTACATCCTCGCGGTTTTTTCGCTGTCCTGATTCTGAACGAGCGATGTTCCGGCCTTGGGGGCTCTGCACCAGCGGTGATATAGTTCGCCGCTTGTTCGGCCCGCCCAGCACACGCGGCTATTTATATTGCGCAAGCGTGTAAACGTTTGTCGTTCACGTGGTGTCTGAGTGTGAGTCCGCATCCCAAGGAGTTTAGATGAGTGCCGATAACGCCTACGCGGTCGAGCTGAAGGGCCTTTCCTTCAAGCGCGGGACGCGCAGCATCTTCAATAACGTCGATATTCGCATTCCCCGCGGCAAGGTCACGGGCATCATGGGGCCTTCCGGTTGCGGCAAGACCACCCTGTTGCGTCTGATGGGCATGCAGTTGCGGCCCAGCGCCGGCGAAGTGTGGGTCAATGGCCAGAACCTGCCGACGCTGTCGCGCAGTGATCTGTTCGACGCGCGCAAGCACATGGGTGTGCTGTTCCAGAGCGGCGCGCTGTTCACAGACCTGGACGTGTTCGAGAACGTGGCCTTCCCGTTGCGGGTGCATACCCAGCTGTCCGACGAGATGATTCGTGACATCGTGTTGTTGAAACTGCAGGCCGTCGGCCTTCGCGGAGCCATCGACCTGATGCCGGACGAACTGTCCGGCGGCATGAAGCGCCGTGTCGCGCTGGCGCGAGCCATTGCCCTGGATCCGCAGATCCTCATGTACGACGAGCCCTTCGTGGGCCAGGACCCGATCGCCATGGGTGTCCTGGTGCGCCTGATCCGTCTGCTCAACGATGCGCTGGGAATCACCAGTATCGTGGTCTCCCACGACCTGGCCGAAACAGCGAGCATCGCCGACTACCTGTATGTCGTCGGCGATGGCCAGGTGCTGGGGCAGGGCACGCCCGAAGAGCTGATGAACGCCGACAACCCGCGCATTCGCCAATTCATGACCGGTGATCCCGATGGTCCGGTGCCCTTTCATTTTCCGGCAGCGGATTACCGCTCAGACCTTCTGGGGAAGCGTTGATGCGCAAGACATCTCTTATCGAGAAGGTTCGCCTTTTCGGTCGGTCCGGCATCGATATCATCGAAGTGCTGGGTCGTTCGACCATTTTCCTGTTCCACGCCCTGCTGGGGCGCGGTGGCATCGGCGGTGGCTTTGGCCTGCTGCTTAAGCAATTGCACGCTGTGGGCGTGATGTCGCTGGTGATCATCGTGGTGTCCGGGGTTTTCATCGGCATGGTGCTGGCGCTGCAAGGCTTCAACATCCTTTCGAGCTATGGCTCGGAACAGGCGGTAGGCCAGATGGTTGCCCTGACGCTGCTGCGTGAGCTGGGGCCGGTGGTGACCGCGCTGCTGTTCGCCGGGCGCGCAGGTTCTGCACTGACCGCCGAAATCGGCAACATGAAATCCACCGAGCAGTTGTCCAGCCTGGAAATGATCGGTGTGGACCCGCTCAAGTACATCGTTGCCCCACGCCTGTGGGCCGGCTTCATTTCCCTGCCGCTGCTGGCGATGATTTTCAGCGTGGTGGGCATCTGGGGCGGCTCTTGGGTTGCCGTGGACTGGCTGGGCGTCTATGACGGTTCCTACTGGGCCAACATGCAAAACAGCGTGACCTTCACGGGTGATGTGCTCAACGGCATCATAAAGAGCATTGTCTTCGCGTTTGTCGTGACCTGGATCGCCGTATTCCAAGGCTATGACTGTGAGCCCACTTCAGAGGGGATCAGCCGTGCCACCACCAAGACCGTTGTGTACGCCTCGCTGGCGGTACTGGGCCTTGACTTCATTTTGACCGCCTTGATGTTTGGAGACTTCTGATGCAAAACCGCACTGTGGAAATCGGTGTCGGCCTTTTCTTGCTGGCTGGCATCCTGGCTTTACTGTTGCTGGCCCTGCGGGTCAGCGGTCTTTCGGCCAGCCCCACCGCCGATACCTATAAACTTTACGCGTACTTCGACAATATCGCCGGTTTGACTGTCAGAGCTAAAGTGACCATGGCCGGTGTCACCATCGGCAAGGTCACGGCAATCGATCTGGATCGCGACAGCTTCACCGGGCGAGTGACGATGCAACTGGACAAGAAGGTGGATAACCTGCCGACTGACTCCACAGCATCTATCCTCACTGCGGGTTTGCTCGGTGAGAAGTACATCGGTGTCAGCGTGGGTGGGGAAACAGCCCTGCTCAAGGATGGTTCGACCATCCACGACACGCAGTCGTCGCTGGTGCTTGAGGACCTGATTGGTAAGTTCCTGCTCAACACGGTCAATAAAGACGCCAAATGAGGAATCTGTTCATGATCTCTACCTTGCGACGTGGCCTGCTGGTACTGCTTGCAGCGTTGCCGCTGATGGCAAACGCGGCAGGTTCTGCCCACGACCTGGTGCAGGACACGACCAACAAGATGTTGGCTGACCTGACGGCCAACAAAGAAAAGTACAAACAGGACCCGAGCCAGTTCTACAACGCGCTCGACACCATCGTGGGCCCGGTCGTGGATGCCGAAGGCATCTCCCGCAGCATCATGACGGTGAAGTATTCGCGCAAGGCCACGCCGGCGCAGATGCAGACTTTCCAGGAAAACTTCAAGCGCGGGCTGTTCCAGTTCTACGGCAACGCCTTGCTCGAGTACAACAACCAGGGCATTACCGTGGCCCCGGCCGGCGACGAATCGGGTGACCGCACCAGCGTCAACATGAGCGTCAAAGGCAACAATGGCGCGGTGTACCCTGTGCAGTACACGCTGGAGAAGGTCAAGGGCGAGTGGAAGCTGCGCAACGTGATCATCAACGGCATCAACATCGGCAAACTGTTCCGTGACCAGTTCGCCGACGCGATGCAGCGCAATGGCAACGACCTGGACAAGACCATCAATGGTTGGGCCGGTGAAGTGGCCAAGGCCAAGGAAACCTCCGACAAAGAAGCCGGGAAGTCTGCGCAATGACCGAGTCGGCTGTTCGTATCGGCGCTGCCGGCGAGCTGTTCCTCAGTGGCGTGCTGGATTACCGTACCGGGCCTGACCTGCGCAAGCAGGGCCAGGCGCTGATCCAGGCCAGCAGCGCACCTGCGCTGGTGCTAGATTGCTCGGCGGTGACCAAGTCCAGCAGCGTGGGTTTGTCCTTGTTGCTGTGCTTCATGCGTGATGCCGAAGCGGCCAACAAGCCGCTCAGCATTCGTGCGCTGCCCGAGGACATGCGTGAGATCGCCGAGGTTTCCGGTCTGACCGAGCTGCTGGCGCATCCTTAATACACGTTATTACAGGAGCCCCCCGTCAGAGTCCTGCTATGCGGGGTTCGCAGGCGCGGGGCTTTTTTGTATGATGTGCGACCCGTGCGCACTGGGCGCCGATAGAGGTTGAACATGCAGGCCCTAGAAGTTAAGAGCTTTCTCGAAGGAAAGCTGCCGGGAATGACCGTAGAAGTTGAAGGCGAAGGCTGCAATTTCCAGCTGAACGTGATTAGCGATGAACTGGCGGCATTGAGCCCGGTCAAGCGTCAGCAGCAGATCTATGCCCATTTGAACCCATGGATCACCGATGGCAGCATCCATGCGGTCACTATGAAATTTTTCAGCCGCGCGGCCTGGGCCGAGCGCACCTGAGCCCCCAAGGCGTCGAGATTCTTATGGATAAATTGATTATTACCGGCGGTGCCCGCCTTGATGGCGAGATCCGCATCTCCGGTGCGAAAAACTCCGCCTTGCCGATCCTGGCAGCGACCCTGCTGTGTGATGGCCCGGTCACCGTGGCCAACCTGCCGCACCTGCACGACATCACCACCATGATCGAGCTGTTCGGTCGCATGGGCATCGAGCCGGTAATCGACGAGAAGCTCTCGGTCGAAATCGACCCGCGCACCATCAAGACTCTGATCGCCCCGTACGAACTGGTCAAGACCATGCGTGCGTCGATCCTGGTGCTGGGCCCCATGGTTGCCCGTTTCGGCGAGGCTGAAGTGGCCCTGCCTGGCGGTTGCGCCATTGGCTCGCGTCCGGTCGACCTGCACATCCGTGGCCTTGAAGCCATGGGCGCGGTCATCGACGTTGAAGGCGGCTACATCAAGGCCAAGGCGCCAGAAGGCGGCCTGCGTGGCGCCAATTTCTTCTTCGATACCGTCAGCGTCACCGGCACCGAGAACATCATGATGGCCGCGGCCCTGGCCAACGGCCGCAGCGTCCTGCAAAACGCCGCGCGCGAGCCGGAAGTGGTCGACCTGGCCAACTTCCTGATCGCGATGGGTGCCAATATCAGCGGCGCCGGCACCGACACCATCACCATCGAAGGTGTAAAGCGTCTGCACTCGGCCACCTACAAAGTGATGCCGGACCGTATCGAGACGGGCACTTACCTGGTTGCCGCCGCCGTTACCGGTGGCCGCGTCAAGGTCAAGGACACCGATCCGACCATCCTTGAAGCCGTTCTGGAAAAACTCAAGGAAGCCGGTGCTGAAATCACCACCGGTGAAGACTGGATCGAGCTGAACATGCACGGCAAGCGGCCAAAGGCCGTTAACGTGCGCACTGCTCCGTACCCGGCGTTCCCGACCGACATGCAGGCGCAGTTCATCTCCCTGAACGCAATCGCCGAAGGCACCGGTGCGGTGATCGAGACCATCTTCGAAAACCGTTTCATGCACGTGTACGAACTGCACCGCATGGGCGCCAAGATCCAGGTTGAAGGCAATACCGCCATCGTCACCGGTATCGACAAGCTCAAGGGCGCGCCAGTGATGGCTACCGACCTGCGGGCGTCGGCCAGTCTGGTGATCTCGGCGCTGTGCGCTGACGGCGACACCCTCATCGACCGCATCTACCACATCGACCGTGGTTACGAGTGCATCGAAGAAAAACTGCAGATGCTCGGCGCGAAGATCCGCCGCGTACCGGGCTAGTCCTGGCGCCGTAAACACCGCCGCTGTTGCGGCAAGTGGGCTCCTGCGGCAAGCGGGCTTTTGTGGCAAGCGGGCTTTTGTGGCGAGCGGGCTTGCCCCGCGTTGGACTGCGCAGCAGTCCCGCTTTTTGCGATCGCTACGCAACCCAGCGCGTTGCAAGCCCGCTCGCCACAGTGAGGTGCTTGCCGTTAAGTGAGCGGTGTGCTGAATTTGTTTCAAGTCGAGGCTGTCACGGCCTCGATCTGTGTCTGGCGCCGTTTGCGACCAGACCGCAATTGCCTGATGAAGGACTGACGTTCCCATGTTGACCATCGCACTGTCCAAGGGCCGCATCCTTGACGACACGTTGCCCCTGCTGGCTGAAGCGGGCATCGTGCCGACCGAGAATCCGGACAAGAGCCGCAAGCTGATCATCCCCACGACCCAGGACGACGTGCGCCTGTTGATCGTGCGGGCTACCGATGTGCCGACCTACGTCGAGCATGGCGCGGCCGACCTCGGCGTCGCCGGCAAGGACGTGCTGATGGAATACGGCGGCCAGGGCCTGTACGAGCCGCTGGACCTGCGTATTGCCCTGTGCAAGCTGATGACCGCCGGCCGTGTCGGTGATGTCGAGCCTAAAGGTCGCTTGCGGGTGGCCACCAAGTTCGTCAACGTTGCCAAGCGTTACTACGCCGAACAAGGCCGCCAAGTCGATATCATCAAGCTCTATGGCTCGATGGAGCTGGCGCCGCTGATCGGCCTGGCCGACAAGATCATCGACGTGGTCGACACCGGCAACACCCTGCGTGCCAACGGGCTTGAACCCCAGGATTTCATTGCCGATATCAGCTCCCGGCTGATCGTCAACAAAGCATCGATGAAGATGCAGCATGCCCGTATCCAGGCGTTGATCGACACCCTGCGCAAGGCAGTGGAGTCGCGACACCGCGGTTGACTCACCCGCGCGGCCTTAGGTCGCGCCCGTCTATCCGCCTCATAGCCAGAATTCTCAGGTGCCCAAGCGGATCGACTGCTAACGTTCGGCGCCTGAGCATTTTTGCCAATCCTATGAGGCCCTCGCTATGACCACGTCCACTGCAATTGCCCGACTCAACGCTGCCGACCCGGATTTCGCCCATCATCTGGATCATCTGCTGAGCTGGGAAAGCGTGTCCGACGACTCGGTCAACGGGCGAGTGCTCGACATCATCAAGGCCGTGCGCGAGCGCGGTGATGCGGCGCTGGTGGACTTCACCCGCCAGTTCGATGGCCTGGACGTCAAATCCATGGCTGACCTGATCCTGCCGCGCGAGCGCCTGGAGCTCGCACTGACGCGCATCACCGGCCCGCAGCGCGAAGCCCTGGAAGTGGCGGCGGCGCGGGTGCGCAGCTATCACGAAAAGCAGAAACAGGATTCCTGGAGCTACACCGAGGCCGACGGTACCGTGCTTGGCCAGAAGGTCACGCCACTGGACCGTGCGGGTCTGTACGTGCCGGGCGGTAAAGCCTCGTACCCCTCGTCGGTATTGATGAACGCGATTCCGGCCAAGGTGGCGGGCGTGACCGAAGTGGTCATGGTGGTGCCGACTCCGCGCGGCGAAATCAATGAGCTGGTGCTGGCGGCGGCCTGCATCGCCGGCGTTGACCGCGTATTTACCATCGGCGGCGCCCAGGCAGTTGCAGCCCTGGCCTATGGCACCGAGAGCGTGCCGAAGGTGGACAAGGTGGTCGGCCCCGGCAACATCTATGTGGCCACCGCCAAGCGCCATGTGTTCGGTCAGGTTGGTATCGACATGATCGCCGGCCCCTCGGAAATCCTGGTGGTGTGCGACGGCCAGACCGACCCTGACTGGATCGCCATGGACCTGTTCTCCCAGGCCGAGCACGACGAAGACGCCCAGGCGATTCTGGTCTGCCCGGACGCCGAGTTCCTCGACAAGGTCGCCGCCAGCATCGACAAGCTGCTGCCGACCATGGACCGCGCCGAGATCATCGAGAAGTCGATCAATGGTCGCGGCGCACTGATCCTGGTGCGCGACATGGAGCAAGCCATCGAGGTGGCCAACCGCATCGCGCCGGAGCACCTGGAGCTGTCCGTGGCCGATCCGCAAGCCTGGCTGCCGTCTATTCGCCACGCCGGTGCGATCTTCATGGGCCGCCACACCAGCGAAGCGCTGGGCGACTACTGCGCAGGTCCCAACCACGTGCTGCCCACCTCCGGCACAGCGCGTTTCTCGTCGCCGCTGGGGGTGTACGACTTCCAGAAACGTTCGTCGATCATTTTCTGCTCGCCACAAGGCGCTTCCGAACTGGGCAAGACCGCCTCGGTGCTGGCCCGTGGTGAGTCCCTCAGCGCCCACGCACGCAGCGCCGAATACCGCATCCTTGAAGAGGGGAAATGAAACATGAGCAAATTCTGGAGCCCCTTCGTCAAGGACCTGGTGCCTTACGTGCCTGGCGAGCAGCCCAAGCTGACCAAACTGGTCAAGCTCAACACCAATGAAAACCCCTACGGCCCATCGCCCAAGGCGCTGGCAGCAATGCGGGCCGAGTTGAACGACAACCTGCGCCTGTACCCGGATCCCAACAGCGACCTGCTCAAGCAGGCCGTGGCCAACCATTACGGGATCGATACCGGCAAGGTGTTCCTCGGCAACGGCTCCGATGAGGTGCTGGCGCACATCTTCCATGGTCTGTTCCAGCACGACCTGCCGTTGTTGTTCCCGGATATCAGCTACAGCTTCTATCCGGTGTACTGCGGTCTCTACGGCATCACCTCCGCACCGGTGCCGCTGGACGAGCAGTTCCAGATTCGTGCGGCGGACTACGCCAGGCCCAACGGCGGGATCATCTTCCCCAACCCGAATGCCCCGACCGGCTGCGTGCTGGCGCTGGACGCCGTGGAGCAGATCCTCAAGGCCAACCCCGACTCGGTGGTAGTGGTCGATGAAGCCTATATCGATTTTGGCGGCGACACCGCCATCAGTCTGGTGGATCGCTACCCGAATCTGTTGGTCACTCAGACCCTGTCCAAATCGCGCTCACTCGCCGGTTTGCGTGTGGGCCTGGCCGTGGGCCACCCTGATTTGATCGAAGCGCTGGAGCGGGTCAAGAACAGCTTCAACTCCTACCCGCTGGATCGCCTGGCGATTGCCGGCGCGGCGGCGGCGTTCGAGGACCGCGAGTACTTCGCCAAGACCTGTCAGCTGGTGATCGACAGCCGTGAGACGCTGGTGACGCAACTGGAAGGGAAGGGCTTTGAAGTGCTGCCGTCGGCGGCCAACTTCATCTTTGCCCGTCACCCACACCATGATGCTGCGGGCTTGGCTGCGAAACTGCGTGAGCAAGGGGTGATCGTGCGGCACTTCAAGCAGGCGCGGATTGCCCAGTTCCTGCGGATCAGCATCGGTACGCCTGAGCAGAACCAGGCGTTGATCGACGGGCTTGGCGAGCTCTGACAGGCGCTGAAATACAATGTGGGAGGGGGCTTGCTCCCGATGGCGGTGTTCCAGTCAAGTATGCATCGACTGACACTCCGCTATCGGGAGCAAGCCCCCTCCCACATTTGGTTTTGCGGTGTTAATTAGAGCAGCGGCTCATCCGGCTTTTTGTGCTTCCAGCCATCATTGCCCGGCAGCAGCAGGTTCAAACCAATCGCCACCACCGCACACAGGGCGATACCCTTGAGGCCGAAGTCATCCGGGCCGGTGCCGGTGCCAACCAGCACGCCGCCAATGCCGAACACCAGGGTCACTGACACAATCACCAGATTGCGCGCCTCGCCCAGGTCGATCCGATGGCGGATCAGCGTGTTCATGCCCACGGCGGCAATCGAGCCGAACAGCAGGCACAGGATCCCGCCCATCACCGGCACCGGAATGCTCTGCAGCAGTGCGCCGAACTTGCCGATAAACGCCAGGCTGATAGCGAATACTGCCGCCCAGGTCATGATCTTCGGGTTGTAATTTTTGGTCAGCATCACCGCGCCGGTCACTTCGGCGTAGGTGGTGTTCGGCGGGCCGCCAAACAGGCCGGCGGCCGTGGTGGCAATGCCGTCACCCAGCAGGGTGCGATGCAGGCCGGGCTTTTTCAGGTAGTCGCGACCGGTCACGCTGCCCACCGCAATCACACCGCCAATATGTTCGATCGCCGGGGCCAGGGCCACCGGGACGATAAACAGGATCGCCTGCCAGTTGAACTCCGGCGCGGTGAAGTGTGGCAGGGCGAACCAGGGCGCGGCGGCGATTTTGGCCGTGTCGACCACACCAAAGTAGAAGGCCATGGCAAAGCCCACCAGCACGCCGGAAATGATCGGCACCAGGCGGAAAATGCCCTTACCGAACACTGCAACGATCAACGTGGTCAGCAGCGCCGGCATCGAGATCATCATCGCCGTCTGGTAATGAATCAGCTCGGCGCCGTCGCCGGACTTGCCCATCGCCATGTTCGCCGCAATCGGTGCCATGGCCAGGCCGATGGAGATAATCACCGGGCCAATCACCACCGGCGGCAGCAGGCGATCGATAAAGCCGGTGCCTTTGATCTTCACCGCCAGGCCGAGAAAGGTATACACGAAACCGGCCGCCATCACCCCGCCCATGGTCGCCGCGAGCCCGAACTGGCCCTTGGCGAGAATGATCGGCGTGATAAACGCAAAGCTCGATGCCAGGAACACCGGCACCTGTCGCCCGGTGACCACCTGGAACAACAGCGTGCCCAGGCCTGCGGTGAACAGCGCAACGTTTGGATCAAGGCCGGTGATCAGTGGCATCAACACCAGCGCGCCAAATGCCACGAAGAGCATCTGTGCGCCGGACAGGATCTGGCGCCAAAGCGGGTCGTTGAATTCATCCTGCATGTTCACGCGTCCTTCTGCTTGGTGCCGAAGATCTTGTCACCGGCATCGCCCAGGCCCGGGATGATGTAGCCGTGTTCATTCAGGCGCTCGTCGATGGACGCGGTGTAGATCTGCACGTCCGGGTGGGCTTTCTCGACGGCGGCGATGCCTTCGGGCGCGGCAACCAGCACCATGGCGCGAATGTCCTTGCAGCCGGCCTTTTTCAATAGGTCGATGGTGGCAACCATGGAGCTGCCGGTGGCGAGCATCGGATCGATGATCATCGCCAGGCGCTCGTCGATTTCCGGGACGAGTTTTTCCAGGTAGGTGTGGGCCTGCAGGGTTTCTTCATTGCGGGCCACGCCCACGGCACTGACCTTGGCGCCCGGGATCAGGCTGAGCACGCCTTCGAGCATGCCGATACCGGCGCGCAGGATCGGCACTACGGTGATTTTCTTACCGGCAATTTTCTCCACCTGGACGGGACCGGCCCAACCGGGGATCTCGTAGGTTTCCAGGGGCAAATCCTTGGTGGCTTCGTAAGTCAGCAACGCTCCGACTTCCTGAGCAAGCTCACGGAAGTTCTTCGTGCTGATGTCGGCGCGGCGCATAAGGCCGAGCTTGTGCTGGATCAGCGGGTGGCGGATCTCGCGAGTGGGCATGGGAAAGGCTCCGGCGGCGGGCAAAAAAACCGGCCTAGATTAATCTATCCGAGGATGATGTCCTATAGACAATCAAGTACGTTAGTCCATAAAGGCTTGAACGTTGCCGCTCACATGCGTACCTTTGCCCGCTTTTCTTGCCACAGCACCCCCTTGGAGAGCGCCATGTCCGCTGATCTCGAGCATATCCGTCAAATCATGCGCGAGGCTGACTGCCTGTACAGCGAAGCGCAAGTCGAAGAGGCGATCGCCAAGGTTGGCGCGCATATCAGTCGCGAACTGGCCGATAGCAACCCGGTAGTGTTCTGCGTGATGAACGGCGGCCTGATCTTCGCCGGCAAGCTGCTGACCCATCTGCAGTTCCCGCTGGAGGTGTCCTACCTGCACGCCACCCGCTATCGCAATGAAACCAGCGGCGGCGACCTGTTCTGGAAGGCCAAGCCAGAAGTGTCGTTCATCGACCGCGATGTGCTGATCATCGACGACATCCTCGATGAGGGTCACACCCTGGGTGCAATCATCGACTTCTGCAAACACGCCGGTGCGCGTAAAGTGCACACCGCCGTGCTGATCGACAAAGACCACGACCGCAAGGCACGCCCGGACCTGAAAGCCGATTACGTCGGCCTGCCCTGCATCGACCGCTACATCTTCGGTTACGGCATGGACTACAAAGGTTACTGGCGCAACGCCAATGGCATCTACGCCGTCAAAGGGATGTAAGTCATGACCCGCTTTCTTGATCAGACGCTGTATGCCGAATTGGCCGAGAAGGCGGGCGCCAGCCCACGTGGCCGGCACCATCACAACTTTCACCAGATGGAAGAGCCGTGCCATCGCATGGCCGTCGGCCTGCAGCCCAGCACCTACGTGCCGCCCCATCGGCATTTGAGCGCCGATAAGGCGGAAACCCTGCTGGTGCTCAAGGGGCGCCTGGGTTTGCTGATCTTCAACGACACCGGTGAGGTGATCGCCAGGCGGGTGATGCAGGCCGGTGGCGAGTGCGCAGGTGTTGACTTGCCGCCGGGGGTTCTCCACGGGCTGGTGGTGCTGGAGCCCGACACGGTGATGTTCGAATGCAAGGCCGGACCGTATCGTCCGGTGGGCGAAGGTGAGCTGGCCAGTTGGGCGCCGCGTGAAGGCGATGCCGAAGTGGCGGCTTATCAAGCGTGGATGCTGGCCCAGTTCGACTAGGCGCTTCATCGCTCCAAAGGTAGACTTCAGACCCCGTGAAAATGTCTGCAGGCTGGAGTCGGTAATGCGTAAAGATAAGAAACAGGTGATTGGTGACGAGATCGGCGACGACCAGATCAAGTTGTTCCTGGATTTCGAGCCGGTTGACGCGACTTCACCGTCTCTGCACAAGCTGATCAAGGCCTACCGTGGCCTGCGTATCGATGATTTCGAGCGCTTCCTAGGCTTTTTCAAGGCCGCCGGCCTGGATCTGGATGGCAAGGACGAGCATGGTCAGACCTTCGTCGACGTGATCAAGGACCAGCGCCACGCGCCCGAGTACATCGAGCTGATCGAAAAAGCCCGCGGCTGATGACCCCGGCCAAAAAAAACGCCCCTGCGAGGGGCGTTTTTTATTGCGTTCAGACCTCAAGCGTAGCTTTCAGCCTCGTCGCCTTGTTCAACCAGCTCCAGGCTGATGTTGTTCTGCGTGTTGATCCTGCGATACAGCTCGGCATCGGTTTCCAGCACTTTCTCACGTGCGGGGAAGATCTCGTGCAGCTTGGCCGCCCATTCGCCGGCAGCTTTTTCCGGGAAGCAACGCTCAATCAGTTCCAGCATGATCGAAACCGTCACTGAAGCTCCCGGAGACGCACCCAGCAGTGCCGCCAGCGAGCCGTCTTTGGCTGCGACCAGCTCGGTGCCAAATTGCAGCACGCCGCCTTTCTTCGGGTCTTTCTT
This sequence comes from Pseudomonas sp. PvP025, assembly GCF_017832155.1. Taxonomy (NCBI): domain Bacteria; kingdom Pseudomonadati; phylum Pseudomonadota; class Gammaproteobacteria; order Pseudomonadales; family Pseudomonadaceae; genus Pseudomonas; species Pseudomonas sp. PvP025. The sequence goes on from NZ_JAFIBJ010000001.1 coordinate 4,978,764, forward strand.
GATGATCTGCACCCGTTGGCCGGCCACTTCCAGGCGCCAGTCTTCAGCTTTGGCTTGCGGATAGAAGCGGCGCAGGGATTCCAGGCGCTGTTCCATGGACTGGCGCACTTCGCTGACCAGGTACTTGGTCAGGTCCATGTTGTCGCGCGCCACGGCCAGCATCGGGCCGATGTTGCCGGCGCGAATCGACATCGGCAGGTCGAGGAATGAACCGTACTTGAGAAACTTGGTGGTAAAGCCGGCGTATGGCCCGAACAGCAGGGATTTCTTGCCATCCACTACCCGGGTGTCCAGGTGTGGCACGGACATCGGTGGCGAGCCCACCGCCGCCTGGCTGTACACCTTGGCCTGGTGATGCTTGACCACGTCCGGGTTGTCGCAACGCAGCCACTGGCCGCTGACCGGGAAACCGCCGAAGCCTTTGCTTTCGTCGATGCCCGACGCTTGCAGCAGCGGCAGGGCCGCACCACCGGCGCCGAGGAACACGAACCTGGCGTCGACTTCGCGGCTTTCGCCGCTGTTCACGTCCTTGATGCTCACCGTCCAGCCGGCACCGTTGCGCTTGAGGCCGGTGACCCGCTTGCAGTACTTGACCTGGGCCTCAGGTGTACTGGTGAGGTGACCGAGCAACTGGTTGGTCAGGGCACCGAAGTTGACGTCGGTGCCGTTCATCACACGGGTGGCCGCGATTTTTTCATCCAGCGGGCGGCCGGGCATCATCAGCGGCATCCACTCGGCCATTTCGCCACGGTCTTCGGTGTAATGCATGTCCGAAAACGCATGATGCTGCACGAGGGTTTCAAAACGCTTCCTGAGAAACGACACGCCGCTTTCACCCTGCACGAAGCTCAGGTGCGGCACCGGGCTGATAAAGGATCTGGCCGAGCCAAAGGTGCCCTTTTTGGTCAGGTACGCCCAGAACTGCTTCGACACCTCGAACTGGGTGTTGATATGCACGGCTTTCTTGATGTCGATGGAACCATCGGCAGCCTGCGGCGTGTAGTTCAGCTCACACAGGCCGGCGTGGCCGGTACCGGCGTTGTTCCACGGGTTGGAACTCTCCGCGGCACCCGAGTCCATCAGCTCAACGACTTCCAGCTTGAGGCCGGGGTCGAGCTCTTTGAGCAGCACGGCCAGGGTGGCACTCATGATGCCGGCCCCTACCAGTACTACGTCGACTGCTTCGTTATGCGCCATTTAACGCGTCTCCAAAATCTGCAGCACCAAATTGACGGCATGGCTGCCAGGAGTGACGGGGCGGTTCACGTGTTGCCCCAGGTTACCCATGGCCAGGATCGCCATGTCCGTTTCGCAATTCCTTGCAACTTCCAGCGCACGCTTGCTGCCGGGCTGATCTGCCTATGAACGCATTCATGGGCGCCTGTGGCAATTCGACTTATGGTCAAAGCGTGCGATTCGTGCAATCAATCCGTCGCGGACAGGCTCAAGCTCCGGTTATTGAGGCGTACTCGGTCCTGGGGGGTTGGGCTGTTCCAGACGCTGATGGTGCTTGTACAAACGCCAAACTATTCATTTGCTCGCCACACTCTTGTGAAGTTGTGAAAACCCGTTTTTTCACGCTCTTTTGAAGACGTGAACCTCAAAAAAGGGCTGCCTCAGCCTGGCACCTGGCCCGAAACACCTTTGCCGACACGCGGCAAAACGGGCAAACAACTCAAGTGGCCGAGCGCAATGGCAGCTCTGGCAGATGCGGTAAAGGCGGGTGGTCTGCAAGGAAAACAGCAAGCGCGCCAGCTTCACTCGATCTGTGTGGGCGGCTCTCTGTGGGCGATTCTTGGGTTAATGCCGAGGCATTAACGGTGCTGCGAGGCCCGATCAGGAGACGTCCTTATAATCGGGGGGAGATTGTAGCGAAGAACGCCGCAGAAATGGGCGTGTTTTATGACTTTTATTAGGCTTGTGGTCAGGAGGCCAACGCCTGGCGCGGATGTGCGTGCGCGACCCCCGGCCGAACCCGAGCGCTGGCGGGCAGTGGACGGTGCATCCAGCACAGGCGTGTCTCGGTGACTTCCACCCAGCCCTCGCCGACAGGTGGCAGGCTGCATTGCTTGAAGGCCAGGCAATGGCCCCTGGCGTCGAGCAGCGCGAACTGGCGATGGCGGGTGTGTGACATGAACAACGATTTGAGCAGGCGCATGGCGTGTACCGGTTGTGTTACATGCTTGAAGGTTGCCAGTCTGCCATGACACTGGAATGACGAATTTATGCGAAATTGTAATTTCGCCGTGGCTTCAGCTGCCGTTCAGGATCGCTGGTGAGTGGCGCGCGTGCACCGTTATACTGGCGGCCTGTTTGCATCTAGTCCTGGAGAAATGAGTATGTTGCAACGCCTGTTGTTCGGTTTGATCACTGTGACCAGTTTGACCCTGGTTGGCTGCGCCAACAGCCCGCAACAACTCAGCCCGCAACCCAAGATCACCACGCAGCTGGCGCCGGTGGGGCATGGTCAGCCGGTGTCGGTGCGTGTGGTGGACGGTCGTCCATCGCCAACCCTGGGCTCGCGCGGCGGCCTGTACCCGGAGACCGCATTGATTTCGGTGACCGGCCAGGACGTGCTGCCCAAGCTGCAGGCCCAGGCTGAAGCCGCCGTGCGCCTGCTGGGGTTCACGCCGACCACTTCGCCGGGTGCCCCCCAACTGACCGTTACCCTGGCCGAACTGAAATACCAGTCGCCCAAGGAAGGCCTGTACGTGACTGAAGCCTCCATCGGTGCCACGTTCAAGTCCGATGTCAGCGCCGGTACCCGTCGCTACAGCGGCCGTTACGCGGCGTCGCTCAACCAGCGCTTCGGCATGTCGCCGAACCAGGAAACCAACACCAAGCTGGTCAGTGACGTGCTCAGCGACGCGCTGACCCGCCTGTTCAAGGACCCCAGCATCGGCCAGTTGCTCAGCTCGCAGCAGTAAGCCGTTCACAAAAAAACCGGGCTCATCGCTGAGCCCGGTTTTTTTTCGCCGGGCGTTTCTTCACGCGGCGCTGTCGACGTGGAAGTCCAGCATGCTCACGCCCGTGAGCAGATCCATCTCCGGCCAATCCGCATGTTGATGCCCGCCCAGGGCGCAATACACCAGCCAGTGGCGGTCCTGAACGTTGAACGCCAGGCTGCCGATCAGCGCCTCCTGTTCATCACTTTGGGCGACCAGATACAACCGGTCCTGGTTCTGCGCATGCAACATGACAAGCTCCCGGGCGTTCGAAGGGCAACAGAATGGCTTGTTAAGGTGACGTTCAGGTGACGCTGTAAATTACTCGATACATTAATCGCAAGTGGACGGGATCGTTACAGGCGCAGGGCGCCACTACCGTTCAGGTGTGTCCGAATGGATATCAGCGTATGGGTTCACCGAGGTTTGCGATGGCGCTGCCCGCACTGTTGATCAATGTCATGGCTCTATTGCTGGCCGGCCTCGCGGCGGCGCTGCTGTTCGTTGCGCGTTTTTGCGAGCAGCGCGCAATGGCCGACCTCACCGCCCAGAGCGAAGAGCGCGCGATCGACCAACCCATGCTGTTTCTGGATGTGCGCATCGAGCGGGCGCATCGCCTGGCTTACCGTATAGGGTTTGCAGGTCTCGGGCTGGCGCTGGTCCTGTCCTGGCTCAGCACCCATTTTTAAGATCACTGCAATACCCCCTGTGTGAAGGTGCTTACAGAGGGATTCCGGCTTTGACGCGGTACTGGTTGCGCACCGGCGTTGCGTACTGCGTCACCAGGTAGGGCCGGTGTTCCGCTGGGCACTCATTCAAACGCCTTTCCCATTCCGTTTTCGCCTTGGCCAGCTCATCGGCCGGGAAGACTTCAGCCGCGGTTGGCACCTGCAACTGCGGGTCTGCATCGGCCCACTGCGCATACGCCAGGTAATGCACCGGGAACAACCGATAACCGCCGAGAATCTGCCGGTCCATTTCCACGGCCAGCAGCTTGGTGTCCTCGAAGCGCTCGGTGATCGGCGGTGCGAAGTTGATGTGCACGCGGCCCTTGTAGCCGGTGATACCCAGCGCGATGCTCACATCGTCCTCGCCCGGCGCCTTGCTGTAGGTGCCGGTGGTGGCGCGGATATACAGCTCGCGCGCCTTCGCGGTATCGCAGGGGTCGTACTCGTAGCTGATGGATACCGGCGTCAGGTTCAACGACTGGATGACCTCGGCAAACGGCTCATCCTTGCGGCTCACGTGGAACATCTTGAGGATCGCCGATTCGGTGCGATCATCCCCGTCCTTGGCGCGGCCTTCGGCCTGGGCGATCCAGATGGACTGGCAGTCATTGCGGATCGAATGATTGATGTAGGCCGACAGCAAATGATACGCCGCCATCTTTTCCTTTCGCCCGGTGATCGAGCGGTGCACGATGAAGCTCTTGTTCAGGCGCATCAGGTCGCTGACAAACGGCTTTTGCAGCAGATTGTCACCGATGGCGATGCGTGGCGTCGGCAGACCGGCGTGGTACACGGCATAGTTGACGAACGCCGGGTCCATCACGATATCGCGGTGGTTGGCCAGGAACAGGTACGCGGTGCCGGACTTGAGCTGTTCGACGCCGGTGTAGGTCACGCCGTCGGTCGCGCGGTCGATGGTGTGGTCGACGTAGTACTCGACCTTGTCCTGCAGCGTGGCCACGGTGGTGACGCCGGCGAATTCACGGCGCAGCTTGCGGGCAATCATCGGCTTGAGCAGCCAGCCCAGGGTGCCGGCGAAGCGGGGGAAGCGGAAGTGGGTCAGGATGTCCAGAAAGGCCTTGTCGCTGAACAGACGTGCCAGCACTGCCGGGACTTCGCTGTCGTTGTAAGGTCGGATGGTATCGAATTCGCCCATCATGCTCTCTTGTTGGAAACGGCTAAGGTAAGTAGAGGAAATACCAGGGTGCGGCGCGGGTAAGTTGGCCCGGCCGATCAATAGCCCTGTCAATAGACCGGCGATTATACGCACAAGTCACCTGGGAGACTGCGATGCTGGAAACTGAACCGTATGATTGTCCTTATTGTGGTGAGCCGGCGGAGGCGGTGCTGGATCTTTCCGGTGGCGATCAGTGCTATATCGAGGATTGCCCGGTCTGTTGCCGACCGATCAATTTCATCCTGCAAACGGATGGCCATGAATGGATGCTTGAAGTCCACGCCGAGAACGAATAGCAGGCACGCCCATGCAGCGAATCTACGAACCGGAAAACCTCATGGAAGGCGAGTTGCTGCAACAGATGCTCGCCAGCGAGGGCATCGAGGCACATCTGGTGGGGCGCCATCTGCTCGGGGGCACTGGCGAGTTGCCGATTTTCGGCCTGCTGGGGCTGGAGGTCGATAATGATCACGCTGCCTATGCCCGTGAGCTGATCACCGCCTATATCGGCGCGCAGCCCCTGCCCGGTGATGAACCCGACAGCTTTCCCGACGTGCTGGTCTGTTAGGCTGTCGGTCGGTTTACCCCAAGAGTCGTGTTGCCCCATGTGTGGACGTTATGCCCTGTTTCGCTGGAATCCCGGCTTTGCCGCCCTGCCGGGCTTTCCGGCGGACCAGCAGGCCCAGTGGAACATTTCCCCGAATGACTCAGTGCTGATCCAGCGCCAGAGCGAAGGCCAGCGCACCCTGGCGCGTGCCCGCTGGGGCCTGACCCCGCCGTGGCTGACTGATCTTTCCCGCACACCGGCCCATGCGCGCGCCGAAACCCTGGCGGAGCAACCGATGTTCCGCGAGGCGTTTCGCCAGCGTCGCTGCCTGCTGCCGGCCAACGGTTTTTACGAATGGCGCGGTACCCAGCGCAAACGCCCGTACTGGTTGACGCCGGGGGAGGGCTCGACGCTGTTTTTCGCGGCGATCTGGGAAGCCTACCCGGTGCAGGAACAGGTGTGGCTGAGCACTGCGGTGGTCACCCAGGCCGCGCAAAGCCAGCGCCGGCCGCTGATCCTGGATGCTGCGGGCCAGGCGGCGTGGCTCGATCCCGAGACCCCGTTGCACGTATTGCAGGCGCTGCTGGCCAGTGAGCCCACCGCGTTGCGCGAAAGGGTCCTGGCCAATATGGTCAACGATCCCAAGCTCAACGGCCCGGAGTGCCTGACCCCGGCCTGACAGTTGCTGCCGTCGGTACACTCTTGTGGGATGTATCGGAAATACAGCAGTTAAACGTCGTGTGTATCTGGCGCGGATACACACGAGGGCCTACGATACGCGCCATGTTTTCAGGGAGCGTCTCGCATGAAAAAGTCATTGGCAGTAAGTGTATTGGCGGCGGCCATGCTGCTGGCCGGGTGTCAGTCGGTCAACACCACCAGCGGCGGCGCCGTTGGGGTTGAGCGCAAGCAATACATGTTCAGCATGCTGTCGAGTCAGGAAGTCGACCAGATGTATGCCCAGTCCTACCAGCAGACGTTGGGCGAAGCCAGTGGCAAAGGCCTGGTGGACAAAACCAGTGCCAACGCCAAACGCGTGCAGGCGATTGCCAATCGGCTGATCGCCCAGGCGCCCACCTTCCGTCCGGATGCGGCGCAGTGGAAGTGGGAAGTGAACCTGATCAAGAGCGACGAGATGAACGCCAACTGCGGGCCTGGCGGCAAAATCTTCGTGTACAGCGCATTGATCGACAATCTCAAGCTCACCGATGACGAACTGGCCGCAGTGATGGGCCATGAAATTGCCCACGCCTTGCGCGAGCATGGCCGTGAAGCCATGTCCAAGGCCTATGGCATCCAGATGGCCAAGCAAGGCGCCGGTGCGATATTCGGCCTGGGCCAGGACAGCCTGGCGCTGGCCGATACCGTGGCCAACTACGGCATGACCTTGCCCAACAGCCGCAGCAATGAAAACGAAGCCGACCTGATCGGCCTGGAGCTGTCGGCCCGCGCCGGCTACAACCCGAACGCGGCGATCACGCTGTGGAACAAGATGGCCAAGGCTTCCGAAGGCTCACCGCCCGAGTTCATGAGCACTCACCCGGCCTCCGATAGCCGGATCGCCTCGCTGCAGGCGGCCATTCCGAAAGTGATGCCGCTGTACCAACAGGCCAAAAAATCCTGATATTCCAAGCTGATGAAGACCTGAGTGTGGGAGGGGGCTTGCTCCCGGTAGCAGTGGATCAGCCAAGGCATACCTGGCTGAAGCACCGCAATCGGGAGCAAGCCCCCTCCCACATTTGGCGCTAGATCCACCCGCTGCTTTGCATGGCCTTGTACACCGCCACAATCGCCAGGATGAAAAACGCCGTCGCTGCCAACCGGCGAATCAGGGTCAGTGGCAGTTTCTCCGCGGCAAAATTCCCCGCCAGCACCACCGGTACGTTGGCAATCAACATGCCCAGGGTCGTGCCGATAATCACCAGCCACAGCTCCGGGTACTGCGCCGCCAGCATCACCGTGGCGATCTGCGTCTTGTCACCGATCTCCGCGAGGAAGAACGCAATCAGCGTGGTCAGAAACGGTCCGAACTTGCGCGTGGTGCTGGCCTCGTCATCGTCGAGTTTGTCCGGTACCAGCGTCCACAAGGCCGTGGCACAGAAGCTTGCGGCGAGAATCCAGTGCAGCACCGCGTCCGAGAAAAAGCTGCCAAACCAGGCGCCTACGGCACCGGCGGCCGCATGGTTGGCCAGGGTCGCGGCGACGATGCCGGCGATGATCGGCCAGGGTTTGCGAAAGCGTGCGGCAAGGATGAGCGCGAGCAGTTGCGTCTTGTCGCCAATTTCGGCCAAGGCAACGATTGCGGTGGGGACGAGCAGAGAATCCAGCATCAGGTAGGTTCCAGGGGCGGGTCGACACGGCTATGACACGAACAGCCTTCCCGCCCCGGGTAAGGTGTGCGTGTCATAGGTCTTGTCAAACCCCGGTCCGTCTGTGCGGACTCCTGGGTCGCATACGCCATGGTCTGTTGACCAAGTATGTTGACGTATGCCGGACGAGATTGAACTCGTGGGAGACTACTCCCCTAGGACGGAGCGGATTCTGCCTAGCCAGGACACATTCGGCAAGCCTTCTTTTTCAAACGCCCGTTAGGGACGCTTGGCGCGGTAAATGCGAAAACCGTTACCCTCGGCCTTCACCGCACAGATGCCCAGGTGCTCTTCGATCAGCGGCTGATACTTCAGGAAGCTATTGGCGACCAGGCGAAGTTCGCCACCTTTTGCCAGGTGTTTTGCCGCTTTTCGCAGCAAGTTCTCGGTGGCGAAATAATCGGTGTGCACGCCGACGTGAAACGGCGGGTTGCTCAGGATCGCATTCAAACCCATCGGCGCGGCGTCGATACCGTTGCCGGTCAGCACCTCGGCTTCCAGGCCGTTGGCTGCCAGGGTCAGGCGGCTGCTGGCGGTGGCGAAGGCGTCGACATCCAGCATCGTCACGCTGTTGTGCGGGTAGCGACGCTTGACCGCCGCCCCCAGCACACCAGCGCCGCAACCGAAGTCCAGCAGATGGCCGCTCGGCAGCTTGTCCAGATGCGCCAACAGCAACTCGGTGCCGCGATCAAGGCGCCCGTGGCTGAACACGCCTGGCAGGCTGACCACCTTCAGCGGGCCCTCGGCCAGCGGCACCTCGAACACCTGTGCCAGGCTTTCCAGTTCTACGCTCTGCGGTGCGTTGACTACGGTGATTTGCCACAGTTGGCAATGCCGCGCATTGTCCAGCTTGCGCGGTTTGCCGAATGGGGCCAGCTGCTTGGCGGCACTTTCGATACCGCCTTTTTTCTCTCCCACCAGAAACAGCTCGGCGCCGGGCAGGCGTGCGGCCACCGCATTGAGCAGGTAATCGGTGAGGTCCTTGGACTTGGGCAGGAAGATCACCGCCGCGTCGAACGCGCGCTCGGGTACATTCACGCCAAACGCGCTGCGCTCCGGGAAGCGTGCGTCGAGCGCCGCCTGGTCACCGGCGTGCCAGCACCAGCCGTGGGCATTGGGCAGACGACCGAGCAAGTCGTCAGCCGGCAAACCGACCAGCAGCAGGTTGCCTTGAAAAAGTTCGGGCTGGCGAAGCAGCACTTCACTGCGCGGATCCATGGTCTGCTCCTTGAAAAAAGGGCGCAGTCTATCAACTGACGACCCGCAGCGGGGCGCCGTCGAAAAAGCCTCGGGCGTTTTCCGCCAGTTGTCCGACGATGCGCTGGCGCGCCTCGCGGCTGCCCCAGGCGTTATGCGGCGTGACGATCAACCGAGGAATATCGCCGGCCAGCAGCGGGTTGCCATTGGCCGGCGGCTCCACGCTCAGCACATCCGTGGCGGCACCGCCCAGATGGCCGCTGCGCAACGCGTCGGCCAGCGCCTGTTCATTGATCAAACCGCCGCGCGCTGTGTTGACCACCAACGCGCCGGGCTTGAGCAGCGCCAGCTCGCGAGCGCCGATCATGTTGCGGGTGTGCTCGTTGAGCGGGCAGTGCAGGGTCAGCGCGTCGACCTGCGCCAGCAACTCATCCAGCGGCACCCGATCGGCTCGGGCAGGGCGGCCAGGAATGGCGCCCAGCAGCACGCGCATGCCAAAGGCTTCGGCCAGTTGCGCAACGGCGCCGCCCAGTTCGCCATGGCCGAGCAGGCCGAGGGTTTTGCCTTGCAGCTCGACAATCGGATGGTCCAGCAGGCAAAACTGCGTGGCCGCCTGCCATTTGCCGGCGGCCACGTCGCGCTGATAGTCCTGCAGGCGCGTGGCCAGGTTGAGCAGCAGCATCAGCGTGTGCTGCGCCACCGACGGCGTGCCGTAGCCCTGGCAGTTGCTCACGGTGATGCCGTGGGCGCGGGCGGCCGCAAGGTCAACGTTGTTGGTGCCGGTGGCCGCTACGAGGATCAGCTTGAGCTCGGGGCAGGCGGCCAGCGTGTTGGCGTCGAGCGCGACCTTGTTGCTGATGGCGACCTGGGCACCCTGCAGGCGCTCGATCAGATTCTGCGCGGTGGTTTGCTCGAACAGCTGCAGGTCGCTGAAGCAGGCCTGCAAACCGCTGAGGTCGAGGTCGCCCAGGTCGAGGGAAGGATGATCGAGGAAGACGGCGCGGCGATTGTTCATGCTCAACTGTACCTTTTGCGACGAAGTTCGAAGGCGTACTCTGCCGAGACTATCAGATGAAATAATCCGTTACGTAAAGGGAGCGAACATGTACCTCGCCGAGTTTTTGACCGTGGCTCTGATTCACCTGTTGGCAGTGGCCAGCCCCGGCCCGGATTTCGCTGTGGTGGTGCGCGAAAGCGTGACCCACGGCCGTCGCGCCGGGACCTGGACTGCGCTGGGCGTCGGTTCGGCTATTTTCCTGCACGTGGGTTACTCGCTGCTGGGCATTGGCTTGATCGTGTCCCAATCCATCGTGCTGTTCAACGCGCTGAAATGGGCGGCGGCGGCCTACCTGCTGTACATCGGCTTCAAGGCCCTACGCGCACAGCCGGCCAAACCGCCGGCCGAGGGCGAGTTGCACCGAGAAGTGGGCGAGCGCACGCCGCGTGGAGCGTTTACCGCAGGGTTCGTGACCAATGGCTTGAACCCCAAGGCCACGTTGTTTTTCCTCTCGTTGTTCACCGTGGTGATCAACCCGCACACACCGTTGGCGATCCAGGCCGGTTACGGCGTGTACCTGGCCGTGGCGACCGCGTTGTGGTTCTGCCTGGTGGCGATGCTGTTCAGTCAGCAGCGCGTGCGCGCGGGGTTTGCGCGGATGGGCCACTGGTTTGATCGGACGATGGGGGCGGTGTTGATTGCGATTGGGGTGAAATTGGCGTTTACCAGCGTGAAATAACCCGCTTGAGCGCCTCAACTGCTGGCGCAAAGCTAGCATTTGCAGCGCTCTGCAAATCATTCCTTTGGCTGATTTGGTTGAAACACAAGGTCTCTACAGTGCAAGTCTTCAAGCCAAGACCGTGCAGTCATAAAAAGGGATTCGTATGTTGCAGACCCGTGTTATCCCACCCGCCGAAGGCGCTTACCAATACCCGTTGTTGATCAAACGCCTGTTGATGTCCGGCACCCGCTACGAAAAGACCCGGGAAATCATCTACCGCGACAAACTGCGCTACACCTACCCGACGCTGATCGAGCGCGTCGCGCGGCTGGCCAATGTGCTCACTGAGGCCGGGGTCAAGGCCGGTGACACCGTCGCGGTGATGGACTGGGACAGCCACCGCTACCTGGAATGCATGTTCGCCATCCCGATGATCGGCGCGGTGGTGCATACCATCAATGTGCGCCTGTCGCCGGAACAGATCCTCTACACCATGAACCATGCCGAGGACCGCTTTGTGCTGGTCAACAGCGAGTTCGTCGAGCTCTACCAGGCCATCGCCGGGCAGCTCACCACGGTGGACAAGACCCTGCTGCTCACCGACGGCGACGCCCACACCGCCGAGTTGCCCAACCTGGTAGGCGAGTACGAAACCCTGCTGGCCGCTGCCAGCCCCACGTACACCTTCGAGGATTTCGACGAACACTCGGTCGCTACCACCTTCTACACCACCGGCACCACCGGCAATCCCAAGGGTGTGTACTTCACCCATCGCCAACTGGTGCTGCACACCATTGGCGTGGCGACCATCATGGGCAGCGTCGACAGCGTGCGCCTGCTGGGCACCAGCGACGTGTACATGCCGATCACACCGATGTTCCATGTGCATGCGTGGGGCCTGCCATACGTGGCGACCATGCTCGGTTTGAAGCAGGTGTACCCCGGCCGCTACGACCCGGAATACCTGGTGGAGTTATGGCACAAGGAGCGCGTTACCTTCTCCCATTGTGTGCCGACCATTCTGCAAATGCTGCTCAACGCCAAGGCTGCCCAGGACGTGGACTTTGGCGGCTGGAAAATCGTCATCGGCGGCAGCGCCCTCAACCGCACCCTGTATGAAGCGGCCAAGGCGCGGGGCATTCAGCTGACTGCCGCCTATGGCATGTCCGAGACCGGGCCGCTGGTGTCCTGCGCCCACCTCAACGATGAGTTGATGGCCGGCAGCGAAGATGAACGCACCACCTATCGCATCAAGGCCGGTGTGCCGGGGCCACTGGTGGATGCGGCGATTGTCGACGCCGATGGCAACTTTCTGCCCGCCGATGGCGAGTCCCAGGGCGAACTGGTGCTGCGTGCGCCGTGGCTCAGTGAAGGCTATTTCAACGAGCCGCAAAAGGGCGCCGAGCTGTGGGCCGGCGGCTGGATGCACACCGGCGACGTGGCCACCCTGGATGCGTTTGGCGTGATCGATATTCGCGACCGCATCAAGGATGTGATCAAGACCGGCGGCGAGTGGGTCTCGTCCCTGGCCCTCGAAGACCTGGTCAGCCGTCACCCGGCGGTGCGCGAAGTTGCCGTGGTGGGCATCGCCGATCCACAGTGGGGCGAGCGCCCGTTTGCGTTGCTGGTGGTGCGCGATGGCCATGAGATTGGCGCGCGCGAACTCAAGGAACACCTCAAGCCGTTCGTGGAATTGGGCCACCTGAGCAAGTGGGCGATTCCGAGCCAGATCGCCGTTGTTACGGAAATTCCCAAGACCAGCGTCGGCAAACTCGACAAAAAACGTATCCGCGTCGACATCATCGAATGGCAGGCCAACAACAGCACGTTCCTGTCCACCCTCTGAGTGCGTTCGCCGTGCCCGTTCGGGCACGGCAATGCTCTATCTTGCGGCTTTACTTGTGATTTGCCGATTTTCAGCCATCCTTCCCGCGTCGGCCTTCGCCGACGTGGCGAAAGGACTGTGGCAGACGGGTTGGTGATGCAAATCACACTTTAGAGGGATCAAGCGGTATGCCCTGCTGGCTATAGTCACTCACAGAGTTTTTCAAGGATGTTGCACTTCAGGCCATGGGGGCCTGGTTGCCGGGCGGCATTGGAATCGTTGTATTCCGGCCGTTACACGCATCAACGAAAAAACTCACTGCCATAACAATAATGCACATGGAGTAGCGTCGATGACCTCAGTAAACCAGTTCTGGCGCCGGGCAAAACTGCCCCTGGCCGTCAGTCTCGCCTCTACGCTCGCCGGGCCTGCATTCGGCGTCAGTTTCAATATCGGTGAAATCGAAGGGAGCTTTGACTCGTCGCTGTCCGTGGGCGCCAGTTGGTCCACTGCCAAGGCCAATCGTGACCTGATCGGCGCCAATAACGGCGGCCGGGGTTTGTCCCAAACGTCCGATGACGGCCACCTGAACTTCAAGCGCGGCGAGACCTTCTCGAAGATCTTCAAGGGCATTCACGACCTGGAACTGAAATACGGCGATACCGGCGTGTTTGTGCGTGGCAAATACTGGTATGACTTTGAGCTCAAAGACGAAAGCCGGCCATTCAAGGACATCAGTGACAACAACCGCAAAGAGGGCGCCAAGTCCTCGGGCGGGCAGATTCTCGATGCGTTCATCTACCACAACTACAGCATTGCCGATCAGCCGGGTAACGTGCGGTTCGGCAAGCAGGTGGTGAGCTGGGGTGAAAGTACCTTCATCGGCGGCGGCATCAACTCCATCAACCCGATCGACGTGTCTGCGTTCCGTCGTCCGGGTGCCGAGATCAAGGAAGGCCTGATCCCGGTCAACATGTTCTATGTGTCCCAGACACTCACCGACAACCTGTCGGCCGAGGCGTTTTACCAACTGGAGTGGGACCAGACCGTTACCGATAACTGCGGCACCTTCTTCTCCCAGCCTGACGTGATTTCCGACGGCTGCAGCAATAACCTGCGCGTGCTGAACAAGCGCTCGACCATTCCGGGCGCAGCATTGCCGACCCTGAATGCGCTGGGCGTGGACGTCAACGGCGAGGGCGTGCTGGTGCGCCGTGGGCCGGACCGTGATGCGCGCGACAGCGGCCAGTTCGGCATGGCCATGCACTACAACTTCGAACCGCTGGACACCGAGTTCGGCGCGTACTTCATGAACTACCACAGCCGTGCGCCGATCTTCAGCGCCCAGGGCGCGCCGGCGTCGGCGTTCACTCGACCACTGGGGCCGCTGGCGGCACTGCGTCCGCTGATCGTGGCGGGCAGTTCCAACTACTTCGTCGAATACCCGGAAGATATCCGTCTCTACGGCCTGAGCTTCTCCACCACGCTGCCTACCGGCACCGCCTGGAGCGGTGAGCTGAGCTACCGTCCGAATGCACCGGTGCAACTGAGCACCACCGACATTCTGTTCGCCGGCGTCACGCCGATTCCGGGCTTTGGCAATGCGTCCGTGCTCAAGGGCAGCCCGGGCCAGGACCTGCACGGTTACAACCGCAAGGAAGTGACGCAGTTCCAGACCACCTTCACGCACTTCTTCGACCAAGTGATGGGCGCCAGCCGCCTGACCACCGTCGGTGAAATCGGTGTAACCCATGTGGGCGGGCTGGAGAGCAAGTCCCAGGCCCGTTATGGCCGTGATCCGGTCTTCGGCCCGGGCACCTTGCCGGGCGGCTTCTGCAATGCGCTCAACGCTTCCACCGCCAACGGCGCCGGTCTGCCCAATGCGGCCGGCCTGAACACCAACTGCAGCAACGACGGCTACACCACCGCCACCTCGTGGGGCTACCGCGCACGCGCCATCTGGGAATACCCGGATGTGTTCGCCGGGGTCAACCTCAAGCCGAACGTGGCCTGGTCCCATGACGTCAAGGGTTACTCCCCGGGCCCTGGCGGCAACTTTGAAGAAGGCCGCAAGGCGGTCAGCCTGGGCCTGGATGCCGAGTACCAGAACACCTACACCGCGAGCCTGGCCTACACCAACTTCTTTGGTGGCAAGTTCAGCACCGTGGACGACCGCGACTTCGTGGCCTTGAGCTTCGGCGCCAACTTCTAAGCACACTTTTCCAAGCGGCATGCATTTTCAGGAAGAACAACAACATGAAAATAAGCAAAAGTCTGTTGCACATCGGGGTGCTGGGGCTGTCGATCATGGCGAGCCACGTCATGGCGGCCGTCTCGGCGGATGAAGCCGCCAAGCTGGGCACAAGCCTGACGCCAATGGGCGCCGAAATGGCCGGTAACGCAGCCGGCACCATTCCGAAATGGTCGCCCATGCCAACCAACGCCGGTGCGGTCGATGCCCGTGGTTTCCTGGCCAACCCCTACGCCAGTGAGCAACCACAATTCACCATCACCGCGCAGAACGTCGAGCAGTACAAGGACAAGCTGGCGCCGGGGCAATACGCGATGTTCAAGCGCTACCCGGAAACCTTCAAAATGCCGGTTTACCCGACCCATCGTGGCGCCACCGTGCCGGCTGATGTGTTCGCCGCGATCAAGAAGAACGCTACCACCACCAACCTGGTGTCCGGCGGCAACGGCCTGGAAAACTTCTCAACGGCCGTGCCGTTCCCGATTCCGAAGACCGGCGTTGAGGTGATCTGGAACCACATCACCCGCTATCGCGGTGGCAGCGTGACGCGTCTGGTCACCCAGGCTACGCCGCAAACCAACGGTTCCTACAGCCTGGTGTACTTCCGCGACCAGTTCGTGTTCCGCGACAAGATGAAGGACTTCGACCCGAAAAACCCGGGCAACGTGTTGTTCTACTTCAAGCAGCAAGTGACCGCGCCGGCGCGTCTGGCCGGTGGCGTGCTGTTGGTGCACGAAACCCTGGACCAGGTGAAGGAGCCGCGTTCGGCGTGGGTCTATAACGCCGGTCAGCGCCGCGTGCGCCGGGCGCCGCAAGTGTCCTATGACGGGCCGGGCACTGCCGCCGACGGCCTGCGTACCTCCGACAACCTCGACATGTACAACGGCGCACCGGATCGCTACGACTGGAAGCTGGAAGGCAAGAAAGAAATCTACATCGCCTCCAACAGCTACAAGATCGACGACCCCAAGCTCAAGTACGCCGACATCATCAAGGCCGGCCACATCAACCAGGACCTGACGCGTTATGAACTGCGCCGTGTCTGGCACGTGGTCGCCACCCTGAAGGAAGGCCAGCGCCACATCTATGCCAAGCGTGACTTCTTCATCGACGAAGACACCTGGCAGGCTGCGGTGATCGACCATTACGACGGGCGTGGCCAACTGTGGCGCGTCGCCGAGGCCCATGCCGAGAACTACTACGACAAGCAAGTGCCGTGGTACGCCCTGGAAACCCTCTACGACCTGCAGTCCGGCCGCTACCTCGCGCTGGGCATGAAGAACGAAGAGAAACAGGCCTATGACTTCGGCTTCACCGCCACCACCAGCGACTTCACTCCGGCGGCTCTGCGTCAGGATGGTGTTCGCTAAGCGGTAACGGTAACCACTGTGGGAGGGGGCTTGCTCCCGATGGCGTTGGATCAGTCGGTACATCGGTTGACTGATCCGCCGCCATTGGGAGCAAGCCCCTTTCACATTTCTTGTCGCAGTTCTTTTTAAGGCAAATGTTGCAAAGATATACAAGGCAGGCGCTTTTACCGCTAGTCTGCGGACATCTGCAATGCCGACAACAGCCTTCTACAAGAGCCCGGCGATGACTGATCTGTCCCGAATCCAGGGGCCTGCCAATGCGGTCATGCCGCCTCTGGAAGGTCGCTTTTACAGGCCTCCGCTGCCTGACGGCTACGTGCCGCGACCCCGCTTGTGCGAACGGCTGAGCGCGGGACTCGAAGGGCGGTTGCTGCTGGTCAGCGCGCCTGCGGGGTTTGGCAAGAGTTCGTTGGCGGTGGAGTTCTGCCAGGCGTTGCCGCCCCATTGGCAGAGCCTGTGGCTGGGATTGAGCGCGAGGGACAGTGACCCGGGCCGATTCCTCGAACGGCTACTCGAAGGTTTGCAGCACTATTTCCCGCACATTGGCGCCCAGTCCCTTGGCCTGCTGAAAATGCGCCAGCGTCATCAGCCCTTCGCCTTCGAAGAATGGCTCGACGGCCTGCTCGATGAGCTTGCACTGCACCTGTCCACCGGTGCGCCGCTGTTGCTGGTGCTGGATGACTACCATCTGGCCCAGGGCCCGGTGCTGGACCGCTGCCTGCAGTTTTTCCTCAACCACTTGCCCGAGGGCCTGGTGGTGTTGGTCACCAGTCGCCAGCGTCCCGACTGGCACCTGGCGCGATTGCGTTTGTCCCGGCACTTGCTGGAGCTCAACGAGCAGGATCTGCGCCTGACCCATGCCGAATCCCTGGCAGTACTGGACCACCACAGCAGCTCACTGCGCGGCGAGGCGCTGGAGAACCTGATTCGCCGCAGCGAAGGCTGGGTGGCCGGCCTGCGTTTCTGGCTGCTGGCGGCGTCCGAAGCCGGCAGCGAAGAGGCGTTGCCGCAGAGTCTGCACGGCGGCGAGGGGCTGATCCGCGACTACCTGCTCGAAGAGGTGATCGACTGCCTGCCGCCTGAAGTGCAGGCCTTTTTGTTCGATACCGCCCCCCAGGAACGCTTCTGCAGCGAACTGTGCGACGCCGTGCGCGAAGCCCACGACAGCGCGGAAATCCTGCGCTACCTGCAATCGCACCAGGTGTTTCTCGTCCCGCTTGACGATCAGGGCCACTGGTACCGCTATCACCATTTGTTCTCCGACCTGTTGCGCACCCGGCGTGCCAGTGCCGCCGTGCTGCCGGCGGCGAGCCTGCACCTGCGTGCCTGTCGCTGGTTCAATGCCCAGGGCTTGATCGACGAGGCCGTGGAGCAGGCGCTGCGCGCGGGCCATCTGGATGTAGCGGCCAATCTGGTGCAGAACCTGTCCGAAGAACAGCTATTGGCCGAGCAGAATATCGGCATGTTGCTGCGCTGGAAAATGGACCTGCCCGACAGCCTGCTGATCAGCACGCCGCGCCTGATCGTGCTGTACAGCTGGGCATTGGGCCTGGCCTGCCAGTTGGATGCGGCGGAAGAATTGTCCAGCTACCTCAGCCGCTTTCTGCCGGCGCCGTCGGCCACGGCGCAAAGGTCGATGCTGGCGCAGTGGCTGGCGCTGAGCGGGATCATCGCTCGGGGTCGGGGCGACCGCGAGTTGACCCAGCGTTATTGCAGTGAAGCGTTGGAAAGCCTTCCGCAGCGGCGTTATGGCCAGCGTCTGATGTGCCTGTCGACGCTGTCCAACCTGGCCATCGTCGACGCCGATCTGTGGCGTGCCCGTGGTCTGAACCGTGAGTCCCTGGAGCTGGCGCAACGCGTCGGCAACCCGTTGTTCGAGGCGTTGGCCCATTACGACCGCGCGCGGGTATTGCAGGCGCGCGGCGAGGTCCTGCGGGCCCTTGATGAAGTGCACCAGGGGCTGCAGCGCTTGAACGGCCTTGCGCCGCAACGGTTGTATGCGGTGCGCGCGCGGCTGTCGTTGTACGAAGGGTATCTACTGCTGATGCGTAATCAGCCCGACGCCGGTATCGCGCGCCTGCGCGCCGGCCTGACCGAGGCGCGGGCGTGCCGCGATATCAGCGTACTGATCGGTCATTGTGTGATCGCCAGTTTCGAAGGGCGCCGCGCGGATTTCGCCAAGGCCTTTGCCGAGCTGGCCGAGGCCGAGCGCCTGATGCATATCTGGGACGTGCCGCCGATCTACTACCTGGCAATGATCACCCTGATCAAATGCGAACTGTGGCTGGCCCAGGGCCGCACTGACCTGGCCGAAGCCTGGCTGGCGCGGCTCGCGCAAACCTACAGCGGCGAGCAGGCGGCCGCTGCGCCGGAATTTCATCCGCACCTGGCGCAGCATATCGAGCTGCAGCAGGCCACCCTCGATGCGATCCGCCATCAACCCGATGCCGCACTGCAACGTCTCGACGATCTGGCGCAACACGCCCACGACAGCGGGCGGCAGATGATCGCCCTGCTGGCGCTGACCCAGCAGGCGCAATTGCTGCTCGACTGCGGCCAGGAAGTCAAGGCGCGGCCGGTACTGTCGCGTGCGCTCGAAGCGGGGGCGGGCGGCGCGCTGCTGCCATTCCAGCGACTGCTGGACGCGTACCCGGAGTGGATGCGCGAGCAACTGGGCAAAGACGCCCACGGCGTACTCAATCAGAGCTTGCTGGCGCTGCTGCCGGCAACGCTGGCGCCAGACGCCACGCCTGCTCATGAAACCCTGAGCAGCCGAGAGTTGGCGGTGCTGCAATTGATCGCCCAGGGCTGCTCGAACCAGGAGATCAGCAACCGGCTGTTTATTTCCCTGCACACGGTCAAGACCCATGCGAGCCATATCAACAGCAAGCTGGGGGTGGAGCGCAGGACGCAGGCCGTGGCGCGGGCGCAGGCGTTAAGATTGATTGGTTAGCGGAAAAGGGGGAGGGGGACAACCGGTTTCATCGCGCAATTATTCTGGCGACATTCGTCCGAAAACGGTATCGCCTTGCGCGCAGCGTTGCAGCAAAACCGCAGGCCGCGTTCAGCCTGGGTCTGCTACGGTCTGTAAAGCGACAAGAACGGGTTGCCCTCGATGCACCTCGGTGAGCCGCAACGGAATCTTTACCATTTGTCGCGATCCAAACTCGGCACAGGCCAGTTGCCAATGTCCTCTGCATCACAGAATGCAAAAGTAGGAGCTCTCTTCATGTTCACTCCGCGTCGTCTGCTTGTTGTCGCCACCGCCGTAGCCCTTTTGTCCGGCTGCGCCTCTCCCAATCCCTACAGCGGCAATCAGGGGCAGGCCAGCAGTGGTTCCGAGGGCGGTATGAGCAAGACCGCCAAATACGGCGGCCTTGGTGCCTTGGCCGGTGCCCTGGCCGGTGCCGCCATTGACCACAACCATCGTGGCAAGGGCGCGCTGATCGGTGCGGCGGTTGCCGGTGCCGGCGCTGCCGGTTATGGCTACTACGCCGACCAGCAGGAAAAGAAACTGCGTGAAAGCATGGCCAACACCGGGGTTGAAGTGCAGCGCCAGGGTGACCAGATCAAGCTGATCATGCCGGGCAATATCACCTTCGCCACCAACTCGGACGCGATCGCCAGCAGCTTCTATCAGCCGCTGAACAATCTGGCCAACTCGCTCAAGCAGTTCAGCCAGAACACGATCCAGATCGTCGGCTACACCGACAGTACCGGCAGTCGCCAGTTGAACATGGACCTGTCCCAGCGTCGCGCCCAGAGCGTAGCCAACTACCTGACCTCCCAGGGCGTCAGCCCGACCAACCTGAGCGCACGCGGTGCCGGCCCGGATAACCCGATTGCCAGCAACGCCGACGTGAATGGCCGGGCGCAAAACCGTCGCGTCGAGGTCAACCTCGGCCCGATCCCAGGTCAGCAATACGGCCAACCTGCCGGTCAGCAGCAGGCGCCACAACAAAACAACCAGTTCCAGGGCAATCCGTACCAGCAGTACCAATAAACGCTGGCCACTAAAAAGGGCGCCGTGCAGTCAATGCACGGCGCCCTTTTTTATGGCGGCGGGTTCATATCAGTCGATGTATTCGAACACTTTCACGATCTTCTGTACGCCGGACACGCCCTGTACCAGGTTGGACGCGCGGGTCGCTTCCGCCTGGGTCAACAGACCCATCAGGTAAACGATGCCGTTGTCGGTGACCACTTTGATCCGCGAGCCTGGCACCGCATTGTCGGTGAGCATCTGCGCCTTGATCTTGGTGGTCAGCAGGGCGTCGTTGCTGATGGCCAGCAGCGTGATCGGGTCCATGACCTGCAGTTCATTGTGCACTTTCTTGACCCGCTGCACCGCCGAGGCGGCCTGTTCGGCCTGGGCCTTGAGGTCGGCGCGCGGCGTTTGTCCTGCCAGCAGTACAACGCCGTTGAAGCTGGTCACCACAATGCGCGAGGCGCCATTGCCCAGGTCGGTCGCGGCTTTGGCCACATTGACCTTGACCTTGGTTTCGATCAGCGAGTCATCAATGGTGCTGCCGAAGGTACGCGTGCCCCTGTCGTCCTGGATGGGGGTATCCCTTGTCGCGGTGATGGCCGTGCTGCAACCGCTGATGCCGAGGCACAGCGCAATAGTCACCAGGCTGAGTCGTTTAACGGTCATTCTTCACTCCCGAACAGTTGACTGTCGATCAGATCGCACAGGCAGTGGATCGCCAACAGGTGGACTTCTTGAATACGTGCGGTGACATTGGCCGGGACGCGAATCTCCACGTCTTCGGGCAGCAGTAGCGAGGCCATGCCGCCGCCGTCGCGTCCGGTCAATGCTACGACAATCATTTCGCGATCATGTGCGGCCTGGATCGCCTGAATAATGTTCGCCGAGTTGCCGCTGGTGGAAATCGCCAGCAGCACATCACCCGGTTGGCCCAGAGCACGGATCTGCTTGGAGAAGATTTCGTTGTAGCTGTAGTCGTTGGCGATCGAGGTGATCGTCGACGAATCGGTGGTCAAGGCAATGGCCGGCAGGCTCGGGCGCTCACGCTCGAAGCGGTTGAGCAGCTCGGAAGAGAAATGCTGGGCATCGCCGGCCGAACCGCCGTTGCCGCACGAAAGCATTTTGCCCTCGTTGAGCAAGGCGTTGACCATGACCTGACTGGCTTGCTCGATGTGCGGTGCAAGTACGTCCATCGCCTGTTGCTTGGTGTCGATGCTGGCCTGGAAAAGCTGGCGAATTCGGGATTGCATGTCCATCTGTGTGACCTTAAGTAGCGCGGCTGTTTGGCACAGAAATGTGCAGCCCGCAAAGCAAAGAGCAAAAATGTGGGGTGAAGATGCCGGGCGAATCAGCTGTCGAAGGCACTTTTGATCCAGTTCAGATCAGCCTTGCCAGACCGTGTGCTTTCTATGGCAACCACGTCGAAACGGCAGGGGGCGTCTGACCAGCGATGCTCCTTGAGCAGGAAAAACTGCGCGGCGAGTATCAGCTTCTGACGTTTGCGCCCGTCGATACTGGCGAGCGCGCCACCCCATTGTGCGTGTTTTCTGTAGCGGACTTCGACGAATACTACTGTATCGCCGTCAAGCATGACCAGATCAAGCTCTCCGCGTTTACACAACCAGTTCTGCGCCAGCAGGCGCAGACCCTGTTGCTGCAGGTAATTCAGAGCTTGCAGTTCGGCATCCTTGCCGCTTTGTGCGCTGGACCGCTCGGGCATCAGCGTGGGGTATCGGGAAGGCGCTGGACCTCGCCACCGACGAACTTCGCCCATGGCAGTTGACGGTCGACGCGTTGGTTGGTGCTGATGCCCAGGCTGCCCGACAGGCCGTCAATGCGGCTGTCCGGCAGTGCCTTGAGCTGGCCCAGGCGCGGCGCCAGGCGGTAGGCATCGACGCCCATCGCGTACAGACGGCCAAGGCTGCCATTGGCTTGCGGCCATTGTGCCGCCACCTGGTTGCGCAGCGGGTCAGTGGTGTTGAGCAGCCATGGTGTTTCGCAGAACATCACGTTGGTCATGTCCAGGTACTGGTTTTTGTCACCGCTGGCGCTGAACACGTGGGACGTGGCATACACCGGCACATCGCCGGCGTACTGGAAGTTCAGGGTCGGCTTGATCTGCTGGGCCAGTTGCGGCGGCACAGCCAGGAAAATGAACTCGATGTCCTGACGACGCGAAGGCTGGGCTGCGACGTCAGTGCCTACAGTGTTCTGCAGGCTCTTGGCGCGGCCTTCGCTTTTGCGCAACTGGAACAGTTCGGCGATCTGCTGGGCGAGGGCGACCGGTTGATCGACGTACTCGACGCCCAACACGGTGCCGCCATTGGCTTCCCAATCCTGACGGAAGGCCTTGTAGACACGCTCGCCCCATTCGCCGCGAGGCACCATCGCAGCGGCGCGGTGCAGGCCGTCGGCGCGGGCGCGGCGCGACACTTCGCGGGCTTCGTCCTCAGCCGCCAGACCAAACTGGAACAACTGCGCCGGGCTTTGATCGGCTTCGCTGTAGTTCAGCGCCAGGGTGGTGATTGGCAATTGAGGGCGCGCGCTGAGCTGCTTGACCAGCGGCTTCTCCAGCGGACCGACCACCAATTGCACGCCGGCGGCCTGAGCCTTGGCATAGAAATCATCAAGGGAGGTCAAGCGCGAACTGTCGTAGAACTCGATCACCGGCGCTTTTTGCCCGGCCTGTTCAGCCTGGTAGTGCGCAGCCATGAAGCCTTCACGCAGCGCCTTGCCGACGGCGGCCAGCGGGCCATCCTGGGGCAGCAGCACGGCGATCTTGTTCAGGGGCTGGCTGGCCAGTTCCTTGAGCTTGGTCAGTGGCGTCGGCAACTGCACGGCGGCTGGGTGGCCAGGGTTCTGTGCGCGCCAGGTGTCGATTGCCGCCTGTTGTTGCTCCAGGGTGCCAGCACCCTTGACCGCCTTGGCCAGGCTGATCCAGCCGTCCAGCGTCGGATTGCCACTGGCTTGCAGTTGCTCTGCCGGCAGTGCGGCAATCAGGGCCCAGATCGCGTCGTGGTTGCTGCTGGCGGCATCGCCTTTGAGCAATGGCGCTATTGCCACGCGCTCGCGCGCAGCAGCCAGGGTCTGGCCATCGGCTTCATAGGCACGTGCATGCACGGTGCCGGTACGCACCTGTTGCTCTGCGGGCAGTTGATTCAGGTTTTGCAGGCTTGGATGGTTCAGCGCGGCCAACGCAGCCTTTGGCTGGTTGCGCGCCATCGCCAGTTCGGCCGCCAGGGTGCTGGCAAAGACTTGCGGTGCCGGTTTGAGGGCATCCAGGGGCACCTGCGCAAGAATCTGCGCCGAGCGGCCGGGGTTGTTCTGCCTGTAGGCCAGGTCGGCCGCGCTCAGGCGCAGCAGCGCAGCCTGTTCGGGCGTTTTGGCGGTAGTCGCCTGTTCGAGCAGTTGCTCGATACTGGCGTCCGGGGTCCGTGGAAGGTCGCCAAGGCTGGACGAGGGCGAGCTGGCACACGCGGCCAATAAGGCGGCGAGGCAGAGGGCGGAGAGCAGCCGCAGGCAAGCGATCATGTAAGTGTCCTGATACCGATCAAATTAGCGTGGAAGTGTACCCAAGCACTGGCCCAGGCGCGATGTTAGTGGCGTTAAAGCGTTGAATAAGGTCGTGCAAAAGGTGTTCATGACCACCCGCTGTCGAGTACGGGCAGGCCGTGATGGCACATTCTCAAGGCATCTACGCGCTACAATGCGGCTTTTGCCAAACATCGAGGTGTGCGTTTTGACTGCTCCAGGTCCTTTGAATTCCACTGCCGGCTCGCTTTTTGTGGTGGCGACGCCTATTGGCAACCTGGACGACATCAGTTCCCGGGCGCTGAAAATCCTGCGCGAGGTTAAATTGATCGCGGCAGAAGACACGCGGCACTCCCAGCGGTTGATGCAGCACTTTGGTATCAGCACGCCTTTGGCGGCGTGCCACGAACACAACGAACGGGAAGAGGGCAGCCGTTTTATCACCCGACTGCTGGCTGGGGATGATGTTGCACTGATCTCCGACGCGGGCACGCCTCTGATTTCCGATCCGGGTTACCACCTGGTTCGTCAGGCGCGTGCCGCTGGTATTACTGTAGTGCCTGTTCCCGGAGCGTGCGCGCTGATTGCTGCATTATCTGCCGCAGGCCTGCCATCGGACCGCTTCATCTTCGAGGGTTTCCTGCCGGCCAAGACGGTAGGGCGTCGGGCGCGTCTTCAGGCGGTAAGGGAAGAGCCGCGCACGTTGATTTTCTATGAGGCGCCGCACCGCATCCTTGAATGCCTGCAGGATATGGAGCTGGTATTCGGCGGTGATCGCCTGGCGCTGCTGGCGCGGGAACTGACCAAGACGTTCGAAACCCTCAAGGGCTTGCCGCTCGAAGAGCTGCGCGCCTTCGTTGAGGGCGACAGCAACCAGCAGCGCGGCGAGTGCGTGGTTCTGGTCGCGGGGTGGACCGCACCGGAGAGCGAGGATGCTGTCGGCAGTGAAGCCATGCGCATCCTCGACCTCCTGCTCAAGGAGATGCCGCTCAAGCGGGCGGCAGCTTTGGCAGCCGATATTACCGGGCTGCGCAAGAATGTTCTGTATCAGGTGGCGCTGGATAAACAGAAAGCCGAATAGTTCCGGGGGGTAGCCGGCATTTCGTCAGAACGTGATGGCATTGCTGCACTTTTAATACTTGTCCTGAGGCCGCCGGGCCGTTAACCTTCTCGGCGGAGAGTCGATTGGACAGTCGCTGCCCTCTATGAAAATTAGGGGGGGGAGGAAAGTCCGGGCTCCATAGGGCGAAGTGCCAGGTAATGCCTGGGAGGCGTGAGCCTACGGAAAGTGCCACAGAAAATAACCGCCTAAGCACTTCGGTGCCGGTAAGGGTGAAAAGGTGCGGTAAGAGCGCACCGCACGACTGGCAACAGTTCGTGGCTAGGTAAACCCCACTTGGAGCAAGACCAAATAGGGTCCCAAGGCGTGGCCCGCGCTGGGACCGGGTAGGTTGCTAAAGATGTCCAGTGATGGCCATCGTAGACGAATGACTGTTCAAGACAGAACCCGGCTTACAGATCGACTCTCCACCTTTTTCCTTCTGTCCGACTCCAGGGCAGAAAACCGGTAGTAACGCAAGAATCCCTCCCTGCCAAATCATTGGCAGATGCGTCTTCGTAATACCAAAAAAATCTTACTCTTAATAAATCACTTTAACTTTTGGCTCTAGTTCTTTGAGCTACTTACGCTTGATTAGCCAAAAACACCGTCGAACTCTGATTTCTCCTCCTTTAACGCTCCTAAATCTCCGTTCTGTAAGGCTTTTCCGCGTATTCGCGCCTTGACGGTGTGGTGGGCGCATTCCTATAGTGTGCGCAAGTGGCGGAAAGTGGCACAAAGTGGGTTTTTTGAACGTAAAACGCTAAAATTTGGAGAAACGCACCTGTGTTTCGCGGAGCTAATGCAATCAGTCTCGATGCAAAAGGCCGTCTCGCTATGCCGAGCCGGTATCGTGACGAGCTGATTTCGCGAAGTTCAGGGCAGTTAATCATCACGATTGACGCTGTTGACCCTTGTTTGTGTGTTTACCCGCTCGATGAGTGGGAGCTGATCGAAACCAAGCTGCGTGCCCTGCCTTCATTGCGTGAAGAAAACCGCCGTCTGCAGCGTTTGCTGATTGGTAATGCCGTCGACCTCGAGCTCGATGGCAGTGGTCGTTTCCTGGTGCCTCCGCGTTTGCGCGAATACGCCAGGCTCGACAAGCGCGCAATGCTGGTCGGCCAACTGAACAAGTTCCAATTGTGGGACGAAGATGCCTGGGATGCTGTTTCCGCAGCTGACCTGGCGGCTATTCAACAACCGGGTGCCATGCCCGACGAACTGCGTGATCTGATCCTGTGACTATTGATAGCGGCTTTAACCACATCACCGTACTGCTTGACGAAGCCGTTGAGGCTCTCGCCGTACGCGCGGATGGCTGCTATCTGGACGGCACGTTCGGCAGGGGCGGGCATAGCCGCCTGATACTCAGCCAGCTCGGGCCCGATGGCAAACTCCTCGGGTTCGACAAAGACCCTCAAGCGATTGCCACCGGGCAAGCGCTAGCGGCCGAAGACGGCCGCTTTGTCGTTGTGCAGCGCAGCTTTGCCGAGCTGGGTGCCGAAGTGGCCGAGCGCGGCATGGCGGGCAAGGTGGCCGGGGTTTTGCTCGACCTGGGCGTGTCTTCGCCGCAGCTCGACGATCCGGAGCGCGGCTTCAGCTTCATGAATGACGGCCCGCTCGACATGCGCATGGACCCTACCCGTGGCGTCAGCGCTGCGCAGTTCATCGCCACTGCCCCGGTGGAAGAAATCGCCCGCGTATTCAAGGAATACGGTGAAGAACGCTTCGCCGGCCGCATGGCGCGTGCCGTGGTCGAGCGTCGGGAGATCCAGCCGTTCGAGCGCACCGCAGACCTCGCCGAAGTGCTGAAAGTCGCCAACCCCGCGTGGGAAAAGGGCAAGAACCCGGCGACCCGTGCGTTCCAGGGCTTGCGTATTCACGTCAACAACGAATTGGGCGATCTGGAAGCCGGCCTCGAAGCCGCTCTGGAAGCGCTGGAAGTGGGCGGTCGCCTGGTGGTGATCAGCTTCCACTCCCTGGAAGACCGCATCGTCAAACTGTTCATGCGCCGCCTGGTCAAGGGCGAGTCCGACAACCTGCCGCGCAACCTGCCGGTGCGGTTCGAAGCCTTTGTGCCGAAAATCAAAGTCCATGGCAAAGCGCAGTTCGCCTCCGAAGCCGAACTCAAGGCCAACCCACGTTCCCGTAGCGCCGTTATGCGCGTCGCGGAGAAGTTGCGGTGAGCAAGCTTTTCGCCAAACCCCTGCCGGGCGGCAGCTTCTTTATGTTGCTGCTGTTTGTCGGCGTGCTGGTGTCCGCCATTGCGGTGTCCTACAGCGCGCACTACAACCGTCAATTGCTCAATACCCTCTACGGGGAGCTGAGCGTGCGTGACAAGGCGCAGGCCGAATGGGGTCGCTTGATCCTGGAACAAAGCACCTGGACGGCCCACAGCCGTATCGAAGTGCTGGCCACCGAACAATTGAAAATGCACATCCCCGGCGCGGCTGACGTGCGCATGGTGGCGCCATGATGAAGCTCGAGGGTGCACTCTACCCATGGCGCTTTCGCCTGATGCTCGGCCTGCTGGCCTTGATGGTGGGCGCCATCGCCTGGCGAATCATCGACCTGCAGGTGGTCGACCGTGACTTCCTGATCGGCCAGGGCGACGCTCGCAGCCTGCGGCATATCCCGATTCCAGCGCACCGTGGGCTGATCACCGACCGTAACGGCGAGCCGCTGGCCGTGAGTACGCCGGTGACCACCCTGTGGGCCAACGCCAAGGAATTGCAGGTAGCCAAGGACCGGTGGCCGCAACTGGCCACCGCCCTGGGGCAGGACCCAAAAGCCCTGGCCGAACGGCTTGAAGCCCAGGCCAATAAGGAATTCATCTATCTGGTGCGCGGCCTCACGCCCGAGCAGGGCCAGCAGGTGCTCGATCTTAAGGTCCCCGGTGTCTACGGCATCGAGGAATTTCGTCGTTTCTACCCGGCCGGTGAAACCACCGCGCACATGGTCGGCTTTACCGACATCGACGACCACGGCCGCGAAGGCGTCGAGCTGGCCTACGATGAGTGGCTGGCGGGCGTGCCCGGCAAGCGCCAGGTCATCAAGGACCGTCGCGGTCGGCTGATCAAGGACGTCCAGGTCACCAAGAACGCCAAGGCCGGCAAGCCGCTGGCGTTGTCGATTGACCTGCGCCTGCAATACCTGGCCAACCGCGAGCTGCGCAACGCGATCATCGAGAATGGCGCCAAGGCCGGCAGCCTGGTGATCATGGACGTGAAGACCGGCGAGATCCTCGCCATGGTCAACCAGCCCACCTACAACCCCAACAACCGTCGCAACCTGCAACCGGCGATGATGCGCAACCGCGCGATGATCGACGTGTTCGAGCCGGGTTCGACCATGAAAGCCATCTCCATGAGTGCCGCCCTGGAAACCGGACGCTGGAAACCCAGCGACAAGGTCGAGGTGTACCCGGGCACATTGCAGTTGGGCAAATACACCATTCGCGACGTATCTCGCACCGAAGGCCCGGTGCTGGACCTGACCGGTATCCTGATCAACTCCAGTAACGTCGGCATGAGCAAGGTCGCCTTCGATATCGGTGGCGAAACCATCTATCACCTGGCACAGAAGATCGGCCTGGGCCAACCCACCGGCCTCGATTTCCCCGGTGAGCGCGTCGGCAACCTGCCGAACTACCGTGACTGGAAAAAAGCCGAGACCGCCACGCTGTCCTACGGCTACGGCCTGTCGGTGACCGCGATCCAATTGGCTCACGCTTTCTCTGTATTGGCCAATAACGGCCGCATGGTTCCGTTGAGCCTGATCCACGTCGATGAGGCACCGAAAGCCACCCAGGTGATTCCGGAGAAAGTTGCCAAGACCATGCAGGGCATGCTGCAACAGGTGATCGAAGCGCCGCGCGGTGTATTCCGCGCCCAGGTGCCGGCGTATCACGTGGCCGGCAAGTCCGGTACCGCGCGTAAAACGTCGGTGGGCACCAAGGGTTACGCCGAGAACTCCTACCGCTCGCTGTTCGCCGGCTTCGGTCCGATGAGTGACCCTCGCTACGCCATCGTCGTAGTGATCGATGAGCCGAGCAAGGCTGGCTATTTCGGTGGTCTGGTCTCGGCGCCGGTGTTCAGCAAAGTGATGTCCGGCACCCTGCGCCTGATGAACATCACCCCGGACAACCTGCCGCCGACCCAGCAAGCCAACGCCGCACCTCCGGCCGCCGCTGTCAAAGCCAATGGAGGGCGTGGCTGATGTCTCTTAGCCTGAACAAGATTTTTGCCCACGCCGGCCGCGATCTGCTGATTCGCGAGCTGACCCTGGACAGCCGTAATGTCCGTGCCGGTGACCTGTTCCTGGCCGTGCCGGGTGGCAAGTTCGATGGTCGTGAACATATTGCCGATGCCTTGCAGCGTGGCGCCGCAGCTGTTGCCTATGAAGTGGAAGGCGCCACCGTGCTGCCGATCACCGACGTGCCGCTGATTCCGGTCAAGGGCCTGGCCCGACAACTGTCGGATATCGCCGGGCGGTTTTACGGTGAGCCAAGTCGTCACCTCAATCTGGTGGGCGTCACCGGCACCAACGGCAAGACCAGCGTGACCCAACTGGTCGCCCAGGCCCTTGACCTGCTGGGTCAGCATTGCGGCATCGTCGGCACCCTGGGCACCGGCTTTTATGGCGCGCTGCAAAGCGGTCTGCACACCACGCCGAACCCGATTGCCGTGCAGGCAACCCTGGCCGACCTGAAAAAGGCCGGGGCCAGGGCCGTCGCCATGGAAGTGTCGTCCCACGGCCTCGACCAGGGTCGCGTTACCGCGCTGGCCTTTGATGTGGCCGTGATGACCAACCTGTCCCGCGACCATCTTGACTACCACGGCACCATGCAAGCGTACGGTGCCGCCAAGGCCAGGCTGTTTGCCTGGAACGACCTCAAGTGCCGGGTGATCAACCTGGACGATGACTTCGGCCGGCAACTGGCTGCGCAGCACAGCGAAGCGCGCCTGATCACCTACAGCCTGGAAGATTCCAGCGCGTACCTGTATTGCCGTCAGGCCCAATTCAACGACGAAGGTGTGCGCGCCACCCTGGTGACGCCGCAAGGCGAGCACCACCTGCGCAGCACCTTGCTCGGCCGTTTCAACCTGAGCAACGTACTCGCCGCTGTCGGCGCCTTGCTCGGACTGGATTACGCCCTCGACGAAATTCTCAACGTGCTGCCAATGCTTGAAGGCCCGGCCGGACGCATGCAGCGCCTGGGCGGCGGCACGCAGCCGCTGGTGGTGGTCGATTACGCGCACACTCCCGATGCGCTGGAAAAAGTCCTGTTGGCCCTGCGCCCGCATGCCAAAGGCAAGCTGCTGTGCCTGTTCGGCTGTGGCGGTGACCGTGATCGCGGCAAGCGCCCGCTGATGGCCGGCATTGTCGAGCGCCTGGCGGACGGCGTGCTGGTGACCGATGACAACCCGCGCAGCGAAGACCCCGCGCGGATTTTCGATGACATTCGCCAAGGCTTCAAAGACCCCGCGAACGTGACGTTCATCGCCGGTCGTGGCGCCGCCATTGCCCAACTGATCGCCAGCGCCAGCGCGGACGACGTGGTGGTACTGGCCGGCAAAGGTCATGAGGACTATCAGGAAATCAACGGCGAGCGCCATGCCTTCTCCGATCTGGTCGAGGCTGATCGCGCGCTGACTGCCTGGGAGGCCGCCCATGCTTAAAGCCATGACGTTCCGCGAACTGGCCCAGGCCCTGTCGGCCCGTGTACTGTCCGGCGACTGCCGTTTCGACGGCGTCAGTATCGACAGCCGTAACATCACCCCCGGGCAACTGTTCGTGGCCCTGACCGGCCCGCGTTTCGACGGCCACGACTACCTGAACGACGTGGCCGCCAAAGGTGCCGTTGGCGCTCTGGTCGAGCACGAAGTGACTGACGCTGCCTTGCCGCAACTGCTGGTCGCCGACACCCGTCTGGCCCTGGGCCAGTTGGGTGCGCTGAACCGTGCCGCATTCGATAAACCCGTGGCGGCCATCACCGGCTCCAGCGGCAAGACCACGGTCAAGGAATTGCTCGCCGGCGTGCTGCGTACGCGCGGCCCGGTGCTCGCCACCCGTGGCAACCTGAACAATGATTTCGGCGCACCCCTGACCCTGCTCGAACTGGCCCCGGAACATACCGCCGCCGTGATCGAGCTGGGCGCCTCGCGCGTCGGCGAAATCGCCTACACCGTGGCGCTGACCAAGCCCCACGTTGCCGTGATCAACAACGCCGGCACCGCCCACGTCGGTGAGTTCGGCGGCCCGGAAAAAATCGTCGAGGCCAAGGGTGAAATCCTTGAAGGCCTGGACGCGTCGGGTACGGCCGTGTTGAACCTCGACGACAAGGCCTTCGAGACCTGGCGCATCCGCGCCGACGGTCGCAAGGTGCTGACGTTTGCGGTGCTCAACGCCGCAGCGGATTTTCACGCCTCCAGCATCGCCGCCGATGCGCGTGGCTGCCCGTCCTTCACCTTGCACACGCCACAAGGCAGCGCGCAGGTGCAACTGAATCTGCTGGGCAACCATAACGTCGCCAACGCCCTGGCTGCCGCTGCCGCCGCCCATGCCCTGGGCGTCTCGCTGGCCGGTATTGCCAGCGGCCTGGGCGCGGTGCAGCCGGTCAAGGGCCGCACGGTCGCGCAATTGGCCGGCAACGGCATGCGCGTGATCGATGACACCTACAACGCCAACCCGTCTTCCATCAATGCGGCGGTCGACCTGCTCAACGGCTTTGCCGGGCGCAAGGTGCTGGTGCTGGGGGATATCGGCGAGCTGGGCGACTGGGCCGAGCAAGGCCATCGCGAAGTCGGCGCGTATGCCGCCGGCAAGGTCGACGCGCTCTACGCCGTGGGCCCGAATATGGCCCACGCCGTCGCAGCCTTTGGTGCCGGCGCGCAGCATTTCACGACTCAGGGCGAGTTGATCCAGGCGCTGACGGCGGCTGAACAAGACCCACAGACAACCCTTTTGATCAAGGGATCGCGCAGCGCGGTGATGGAAAACGTCGTCGCAGCCTTGTGCGGTTCCAGTACGGAGAAACATTAATGCTGCTGCTGCTGGCTGAGTATCTGCAACAGTTTCACAAAGGCTTCGCGGTCTTTCAGTACCTGACCCTGCGCGGGATTCTCGGTGTGCTGACCGCGTTGTGCTTGTCGCTGTTCCTGGGGCCGTGGATGATCCGCACCCTGCAGAACCTGCAAATTGGTCAATCGGTGCGCAATGACGGCCCGCAGTCGCACCTGTCCAAATCCGGCACGCCCACCATGGGCGGCGCGTTGATTCTGTCGTCCATCGGCATCAGCACCTTGCTCTGGGCCGACCTGCACAACCGCTACGTGTGGGTGGTGCTGCTGGTGACCCTGTTGTTTGGTGCCATCGGCTGGGTCGATGACTACCGCAAGGTGATCGAGAAAAACTCCAAGGGCCTGCCGAGCCGCTGGAAGTACTTCTGGCAGTCGGTGTTCGGCCTGGCCGCGGCGATCTTCCTGTACACCACTGCGCCAAGCGCCGTGGAAACCACCCTGATCATCCCGATGCTCAAGGACGCCAGCATCCCGTTGGGCATTGGCTTCGTGGTGCTGACCTACTTCGTGATCGTCGGCTCCAGCAACGCGGTCAACCTGACCGACGGCCTCGACGGTCTGGCGATCATGCCGACGGTGATGGTGGGCGGCGCGCTCGGCATCTTCTGCTACCTGTCGGGCAACGTGAAATTCGCTGAGTACCTGCTGATTCCCTACGTACCGGGCGCGGGTGAGCTGATCGTATTCTGTGGCGCGCTGATCGGCGCGGGCCTGGGGTTCCTCTGGTTCAACACCTACCCGGCGCAGGTCTTCATGGGCGATGTCGGCGCACTGGCGCTGGGCGCCGCTCTGGGCACCATCGCCGTGATCGTGCGCCAGGAAATCGTGCTGTTCATCATGGGCGGTGTGTTCGTGATGGAAACCCTGTCGGTGGTCATCCAGGTGGCGTCCTTCAAGTTGACCGGGCGCCGCGTGTTTCGCATGGCGCCGATTCACCACCACTTTGAACTCAAGGGCTGGCCCGAGCCACGCGTGATCGTCCGTTTCTGGATCATCACCGTGATTCTGGTCCTGGTCGGCCTTGCCACCCTGAAACTGAGGTAGAAACGAGTGTCCCTGATCGCTTCAGACCACTTCCGCATCATTGTCGGCCTCGGCAAGAGCGGCATGTCCCTGGTTCGCTTGCTGGCGAACCGGGGCACGTCGTTTGCCGTGGCCGACACGCGGGAAAATCCACCGGAGCTGGTCACGCTGCGCCGTGACTACCCGCATGTGGAAGTGCGTTGTGGCGAACTGGACGTCGAGTTCCTGTGCCGCGCCGATGAGCTCTACGTGAGCCCCGGCCTGGCCCTGGCGACCCCCGCCCTGCAAGCGGCGGCGGCACGTGGTGTGAAGCTGTCCGGCGATATCGACCTGTTTGCGCGTAACGCCAAAGCGCCGATCGTGGCCATCAGCGGTTCCAACGCAAAAAGCACCGTGACCACCCTGGTGGGCGAAATGGCCGCTGCGGCCGGCAAGCGCGTGGCGGTAGGCGGCAACCTTGGCGTGCCGGCGCTGGATTTGCTCAGCGACGACGTCGAGCTGTACGTAATGGAACTGTCGAGCTTCCAGCTGGAAACCACCCACGACCTGGGCGCCGAAGTCGCCACTGTGTTGAACGTGAGTGAAGACCACATGGACCGCTACAGCGGCCTGCCGGCCTATCACCTGGCCAAGCACCGGATCTTCCGCGGTGCACGGCAAGTGGTGGTCAACCGCCAGGATGCCCTGAGCCGTCCACTGATGGGCGAAGGCCTGCCGTGCTGGACCTTCGGCCTGGGCAAACCCGACTTCAAGGGCTTCGGCATTCGTGAAGAGAACGGCGAGAAATACCTGGCCTTCGAATTCCAGAACCTGATGCCGGTGCGCGAGCTGAAAATCCGTGGCGCCCATAACCAGTCCAACGCCCTCGCGGCCCTGGCGCTGGGGCATGCCGTGGGCCTGCCGTTCGACGCCATGCTGTCGAGCCTGCGCACCTTCGGCGGTCTCGAGCATCGCTGCCAATGGGTGCGCGACCTCGACGGCGTCGGCTATTACAACGATTCCAAGGCCACTAACGTCGGTGCGGCACTGGCGGCCATCGAAGGCCTGGGCGCCGACATCGATGGCAAGCTGGTGCTGATCGCCGGTGGCGACGGCAAGGGCGCCGACTTCAAGGACCTCAAGGCGCCGGTCGCCGCCCATTGCCGCGCCGTGGTGTTGATGGGTCGGGATTCGGACCTGATCGCCGCTGCCCTCGGCAACGATGTACCGCACGTACGTGCCGCCTCCCTGGACGACGCGATTGCCCGGTGCAAGGCGCTGGCCCAACCGGGCGATGCGGTGCTGCTGTCGCCGGCGTGCGCCAGTTTCGACATGTTCAAGAACTATGAAGAGCGCGGCCAGTTGTTCGCCCGCGCCGTGGAGGCTTTGGCATGAGCCTCAACCTGAAAAACATCATCAAGCCGTACCCGTCGCCGATCATCACCGGGCGCGGCATCGACCTCGATTTCCCGATGCTCGCCGGCTGCCTCGCGCTGCTGGGCCTGGGCCTGGTGATGATCACCTCGGCGTCGTCCGAAGTGGCCGCCGTGCAGTCGGGCAACACGCTGTACATGATGATCCGTCACCTGGTGTACCTGGTGATCGGCCTCGGCGCGTGCATCGTCACCATGATGATCCCCATCGCCACCTGGCAACGCCTGGGCTGGCTGATGCTGATCGGCGCGTTTGGCCTGCTGATCATGGTGATCCTGCCCGGCATCGGGCGCGAGGTGAACGGTTCGATGCGCTGGATCGGCTTCGGCGCGTTCAACGTGCAACCGTCGGAAATCGCCAAGGTGTTCGTGGTGATCTACCTCGCCGGCTACCTGGTGCGTCGCCAGAAAGAGGTGCGCGAAAGCTGGATGGGCTTCTTCAAGCCGTTCATCGTGCTGCTGCCGATGGCCGGCCTGTTGCTGATGGAACCCGACTTCGGCGCCACCGTGGTGATGATGGGCGCGGCGGCGGCGATGCTGTTTCTTGGCGGCGTCGGTCTGTTCCGCTTCACCTTGATGGTGGTGCTGGCGGTGGCTGCGGTTACCGTGCTGGTGCAGGCGCAACCCTACCGGATGGCCCGTCTGATTACCTTTACCGATCCCTGGTCCGATCAGTTCGGTTCCGGCTACCAGTTGACCCAGGCGCTGATTGCCTTCGGTCGCGGCGAGTGGCTGGGCGTGGGCCTGGGCAACAGTGTGCAGAAACAGTTCTACCTGCCGGAAGCCCACACCGACTTCGTGTTCTCGGTACTCGCCGAAGAGCTCGGCGTGGTCGGTTCGCTGTGCACCGTCGCGCTGTTCGTGTTCGTCTGCGTTCGCGGCATGTACATCGGCTTGTGGGCCGAGAAGGCCAAACAGTATTTCGCCGCTTATGTGGCGTACGGCCTGTCGTTCCTGTGGATCGGCCAGTTCCTGATCAACATCGGCGTGAACGTCGGCCTGCTGCCGACCAAGGGCCTGACCTTGCCGTTCCTCAGTTACGGCGGCAGTTCGTTGGTGATTTGCTGCGCGTGCCTGGGCCTGTTGCTGCGCATCGAGTGGGAGAGTCGAACCCACCTGGGCAGCGAAGAGATGGAGTTCAGCGAAAGCGACTTCGCCGAGGAGCCGACCCATGGGCGCTAATGTGCTGATCATGGCGGGCGGCACCGGGGGCCACGTGTTCCCGGCCCTGGCGTGTGCGCGTGAGTTCCAGAGCCGTGGCTACAGCGTGCACTGGCTCGGCACACCGCGTGGCATCGAAAACGAACTGGTGCCCAATGCCGGCTTGCCGTTGCACCTGATCAATGTCACCGGCCTGCGCGGCAAGGGCAAATTGTCCCTGCTCAAAGCGCCGTTCGTCTTGCTCAAGGCGGTGTGGCAGGCACGCAAGGTCATCCGTCAATTGCAGCCGGTGTGCGTGCTCGGTTTTGGCGGTTATGTGACCGGCCCCGGCGGCGTGGCGGCAAAACTCGCCGGCGTGCCGGTGATCGTGCACGAACAAAATGCCGTCGCCGGCACCGCCAATCGCCTGCTGGTGCCGCTGGCGGCGCGTGTGTGCGAGGCCTTCCCGAAGACCTTTGGTGCCTCGGACAAGTTACGCACCACCGGCAACCCGGTGCGCACCGAACTGTTCATGGGCATTGCCCGTCAGGCACTCGCAGGGCGCAAGCCGCATCTGTTGATCCTTGGCGGCAGCCTGGGCGCTGAACCGCTGAACAAATTGCTGCCTGAAGCGCTGGCGCAACTGCCCGTGGACCTGCGTCCCGAAGTGTTTCATCAGGCCGGCAAACATCACGATGAAGTCACCGCCCAGCGTTATCGCGAAGCGGGTGTGGAGGCTGATGTGCAGCCCTTCATCAAAGACATGGCCCATGCCTATGGCTGGGCCGACCTGGTGGTCTGCCGCGCTGGTGCGCTGACCGTCAGTGAACTGGCCGCCGCCGGTCTGCCGTCGTTGCTGGTGCCTTTGCCCCATGCCATCGACGATCACCAGACCCGCAACGCCGAATATTTGGCCGGGGAGGGCGCTGCCTTCCTGCTGCCGCAAAGAACGACTGGCGCCGCCGATTTGGCCGCACGCCTGACCGAGGTTTTGATGCAACCGGAACGACTCAACAGCATGGCGAGCACCGCAAGCCGCCTGGCCAAACCTGACGCAACCCGCACCGTGGTCGATATCTGCCTGGAGGTGGCCCGTGGTTGAGAATCAGAAAGCCATGCCGCAACCCGAAATGCGCCGCATCCGTCGTATCCACTTCGTCGGCATCGGCGGTGTGGGCATGTGTGGTATTGCCGAAGTGTTGCTGAACCTGGGCTACCAGGTGTCCGGCTCGGACTTGAAAGAGTCGCCGGTGACTGATCGCCTGAAAACCTTCGGCGCGCAGATCTTCATCGGCCACCGTGCCGAGAACGCTGCCGAGGCTGACGTACTGGTGGTGTCCAGCGCCGTGAACACGTCCAACCCGGAAGTGGCCACTGCCCTTGAGCGCCGCATCCCGGTGGTGCCGCGTGCCGAGATGCTTGCCGAGTTGATGCGCTATCGTCACGGCATCGCCGTGGCCGGCACCCATGGCAAGACCACCACCACCAGCCTGATCGCCTCGGTGTTCGCTGCCGGTGGCCTGGACCCGACCTTCGTTATCGGTGGCCGCCTGAATGCAGCCGGCACCAATGCCCAGCTCGGCACCAGCCGCTACCTGATCGCCGAAGCCGATGAAAGCGATGCGAGCTTCCTGCACTTGCAACCGATGGTCGCCGTGGTCACCAATATCGACGAAGACCACATGGCCACCTACGACGGTGACTTCAACAAGTTGAAGAAAACCTTCGTCGAGTTCCTGCACAACCTGCCGTTCTACGGGCTAGCGGTGCTGTGCCTGGATGATCCGGTGGTGCGTGAAATCCTGCCGCAGGTGAAACGTCCGACCGTGACCTATGGCTTT
Source organism: Pseudomonas sp. PvP025 (assembly GCF_017832155.1). Lineage (NCBI taxonomy): Bacteria > Pseudomonadati > Pseudomonadota > Gammaproteobacteria > Pseudomonadales > Pseudomonadaceae > Pseudomonas > Pseudomonas sp. PvP025. The sequence goes on from NZ_JAFIBJ010000001.1 coordinate 5,016,007, forward strand.
AGTGAAGATGCCGACGTGCGTGCGATCAACGTGCGCCAGGAAGGCATGCAGACCTACTTCACCGTACTGCGTCCCGACCGCGAGCCGTTGGATGTCTCGGTCAACATGCCGGGCAACCACAACGTGCTCAACTCCCTGGCAACCATCTGCATCGCCTCCGATGAGGGCGTCAGCGATGAAGCCATCGTCGAAGGCCTGTCGCGCTTTGCCGGCGTGGGCCGCCGCTTCCAGGTCTACGGCCAACTGCCGGTGGAAGGCGGCGACGTGATGCTGGTGGATGACTACGGTCACCACCCCACCGAAGTGGCAGCCGTGATCAAGGCCGTGCGCGGTGGCTGGCCGGAGCGCCGCCTGGTGATGGTCTACCAGCCGCATCGCTACAGCCGCACCCGCGACCTGTATGACGATTTCGTCAATGTATTGGCCGACGCCAACGTGCTGCTGTTGATGGAAGTCTACCCGGCCGGTGAAGAGCCGATCCCGGGTGCCGACAGCCGCAAACTGTGCAACAGCATCCGCCAGCGTGGGCAGTTGGACCCGATCTACATCGAGCGTGGCGTGGACCTGGCGCCGATCGTCAAGCCGCTGCTGCGTGCCGGCGACATTCTGCTGTGCCAGGGTGCCGGTGACATCGGTGGCCTTGCCCCGAAATTGCTCGCGAGCCCGCTGTTTGCGTCCGCCAAGGGGGCGTCGAAATGATCACCGACTACGCCTCCCTGTTCTCCACCATCACGCCTGCCGACTTCGGCCGCGTGGCTGTGTTGTTCGGCGGCAGGAGCGCCGAGCGTGAAGTGTCGCTCAAGTCCGGCAACGCGGTACTCCAGGCGCTGCAGAGCGCCGGTGTGAATGCGTTCGGCATCGACGTCGGCGATGATTTTCTCGCGCGTCTGCAGGCCGAAAAGATCGACCGTGCCTTCATCATCCTGCACGGCCGTGGCGGTGAAGACGGCAGCATGCAGGGCCTGCTGGAGTGCGCCGGCATCCCTTACACCGGCAGCGGGATCCTCGCGTCGGCACTGGCGATGGACAAGCTGCGTACCAAGCAGGTGTGGCACAGCCTGGGCATTCCGACGCCGCGTCACCGAGTGCTGCGCAGCGAAGACGATTGTATTTCTGCAGCCAAGGAACTGGGCCTGCCTTTGATCGTCAAACCAGCCCATGAAGGCTCCAGTATCGGCATGGCCAAAGTGAACTCGGCCGCCGAATTGATCGACGCATGGAAAGCGGCCAGTACCTACGATTCGCAAGTGATGGTTGAACAGTGGATCCAGGGTCCCGAGTACACCATCGCCACCCTGCGTGGCCAGGTATTGCCGCCCATCGCATTGGGCACGCCCCACACCTTTTACGACTACGACGCCAAGTATGTGGCTTCCGATACCCAGTACCGGATCCCGTGCGGCCTTGACGCAGACAAAGAACAGCAATTGATGGACCTCACGGCCAAAGCCTGTGAGGCGCTGGGTATCGCCGGTTGGGCGCGGGCAGACGTGATGCAGGATGACCAGGGCAACTTCTGGTTCCTGGAAGTCAACACGGCGCCGGGCATGACCGACCACAGCCTGGTCCCCATGGCAGCCCGTGCCGCCGGTCTGGATTTCCAGCAGTTGGTGCTGGCGATCCTTGCCGAAAGTATTGAGCCAAGAGGCTAAGACATGAAAGGCGCATCGCTTCGTCATCAGCCCTCCCAAGCACCGAGCCGCAAGCCTGTGCCACGGGGTGCCAGCCGCATGGTGGCTAAAGAGCCGATGTCGGCGCGCCTGCCGAAAGCCAATTTTGGCTTCCTCAAGGCGCTGTTCTGGCCGGTGCTGCTGGTGGTGCTTGGCTTTGGCACTTATGAAGGTGCACAGCGGCTGCTGCCGTATGCCGACCGGCCGATCACCAAAATCAGCGTGCAGGGTGACTTGAGCTACATCAGCCAGCAGGCGGTACAGCAGCGCATCGGCCCGTACCTGGCGGCGAGCTTCTTTACCATCGACCTGGCCGGGATGCGCTCGGAGCTGGAGCAGATGCCGTGGATCGCCCACGCCGAGGTGCGCCGCGTCTGGCCGGACCAGGTGACGATCCGCCTGGAAGAACAATTGCCGGTGGCGCGTTGGGGCAACGAGGCGCTGCTGAACAACCAGGGCCAGGCGTTTACCCCGCGTGAGCTGGCCAACTATGAGCATCTGCCGCAGCTGTTCGGGCCGCAGCGGGCGCAACAGCAAGTGATGCAGCAGTACCAGGCCTTGAGCCAGATGCTGCGGCCGCTGGGCTTCTCCATTGCACGCCTGGAACTGCGTGAGCGGGGCAGCTGGTTTTTGACCACCGGGGCAGGCAGTTCCGGCCCGGGTATCGAGTTGTTGCTGGGACGCGACCGCTTGGTGGAGAAGATGCGCCGTTTCATTGCCATCTACGACAAGACCTTGAAAGAACAGATTACGAACATTGCGAGCGTCGACCTGCGTTACGCCAACGGCCTTGCCGTCGGCTGGCGTGAACCGGCTGCGCCGACGACAGACAAACCCGCTGTCGCGAAGAATTAAGAAGAGGCAGGACCCATGGCAAACGTGCAAAGCGGCAAAATGATCGTCGGTCTCGATATCGGCACCTCCAAGGTGGTGGCGCTGGTCGGTGAGGTCGGTGAAGACGGCGTGATCGAGATCGTCGGTATTGGCACGCATCCGTCCCGGGGCCTGAAGAAGGGCGTGGTGGTGAACATCGAGTCCACCGTGCAGTCGATCCAGCGCGCCATCGAAGAAGCGCAGCTGATGGCCGGTTGCCGAATTCACTCGGCGTTCGTCGGCGTGGCCGGCAACCATATCCGCAGCCTGAACTCCCACGGCATCGTGGCGATCCGCGACCGTGAGGTCAGCGCCGCCGACCTTGAGCGCGTACTCGACGCTGCCCAGGCCGTGGCGATCCCGGCGGACCAGCGTGTGCTGCACACCCTGCCGCAGGACTACGTGATCGATAACCAGGAAGGCGTGCGTGAGCCCCTGGGCATGTCGGGCGTGCGTCTGGAAGCCAAGGTCCACGTGGTGACCTGCGCCGTCAACGCCGCACAGAACATTGAAAAATGTGTGCGTCGCTGCGGCCTGGAAATCGACGACATCATTCTGGAGCAACTGGCTTCGGCGTATTCGGTACTCACCGACGACGAGAAAGAACTGGGCGTGTGCCTCGTCGATATCGGCGGCGGCACCACTGACATTGCAATCTTCACCGAGGGTGCGATCCGTCACACCGCCGTGATCCCGATTGCGGGCGATCAGGTCACCAACGACATCGCGATGGCGTTGCGTACACCGACCCAGTACGCCGAAGAAATCAAGATTCGCTACGCCTGCGCTCTGGCCAAACTGGCCGGCGCCGGCGAGACCATCAAGGTGCCGAGCGTGGGCGACCGTCCACCGCGTGAGCTGTCGCGCCAGGCCCTGGCCGAAGTGGTCGAGCCGCGCTACGACGAGCTGTTCACCCTGATTCAGGCTGAACTGCGCCGCAGCGGCTACGAAGATCTGATCCCGGCCGGCATCGTGCTGACCGGTGGCACCTCGAAGATGGAAGGCGCGGTCGAACTGGCCGAGGAAATCTTCCACATGCCGGTGCGCCTGGGCGTGCCCCATGGCGTCAAAGGCCTCGGCGATGTTGTGCGCAACCCGATTTATTCCACCGGTGTGGGCTTGCTGTTGTACGGGCTGCAAAAGCAGACCGACGGCATCTCCATGTCGGGCCCGAGTATCCGCGACAGCTACCGCAGCGACGACGAAGCGAAAGCACCGTTGTTCGAGCGCTTGCAGGCTTGGGTCAAAGGAAACTTCTGACGAAGTTAGCTTCAAGCGACAAGTTTTAAGCTTCAAGTAACACGCTTCAAGCTTGCAAGCTCATGGCTTGCAACTTGTAGCTGATGTAAAGCAGTAGGCGAAAAAACTAGAGAAAATGAAAGGAGAGGGAACATGTTCGAACTCGTAGACAACATCCCCGCTAGCCCGGTTATCAAAGTAATCGGTGTCGGCGGTGGCGGCGGTAACGCTGTCAACCATATGGTCAAGAGCAACATTGAAGGCGTTGAATTCATCTGCGCCAACACTGATGCCCAGGCGCTGAAAAGCATCGGCGCGCGGACCATCCTGCAATTGGGCACAGCCGTGACCAAGGGCCTCGGCGCTGGCGCCAATCCGGAAGTCGGCCGTCAGGCCGCCCTGGAAGACCGCGAGCGTATTGCCGAAGTGCTGCAAGGCACCAACATGGTGTTCATCACCACCGGCATGGGCGGCGGTACCGGTACCGGTGCTGCGCCGATCATTGCCGAAGTGGCCAAGGAAATGGGCATTCTGACCGTTGCCGTGGTAACGCGTCCGTTCCCGTTCGAAGGCCGCAAGCGCATGCAGATCGCCGACGAAGGTATCCGTCTGCTGTCTGAAAGCGTCGACTCGTTGATCACCATCCCCAACGAGAAGCTGCTGACCATCCTGGGCAAGGACGCAAGCCTGCTGTCCGCGTTCGCCAAGGCTGACGATGTACTGGCCGGTGCCGTGCGCGGTATTTCCGACATCATCAAGCGTCCAGGCATGATCAACGTCGACTTTGCCGACGTACGTACCGTCATGAGCGAAATGGGCATGGCGATGATGGGCACTGGCTGCGCCAGCGGTCCGAACCGTGCGCGTGAAGCCACCGAAGCGGCCATCCGCAACCCGCTGCTCGAAGACGTGAACCTGCAAGGTGCACGCGGCATCCTGGTGAATATCACTGCCGGCCCTGACCTGTCCCTGGGTGAGTACTCCGACGTGGGTAGCATCATCGAAGCCTTCGCGTCCGAGCACGCCATGGTCAAGGTCGGTACCGTTATCGATCCGGACATGCGCGACGAGCTGCACGTAACCGTGGTTGCCACCGGCCTGGGTGCGAAAATCGAGAAGCCTGTGAAGGTCATCGACAACACCCTGCACAGCAGCCAGGCGAGCCAGTCGGCTGCCGCTCCAGCGCCTGCGCGCCAGGAACTGCCGTCGGTGAATTACCGTGACCTGGACCGTCCGACCGTGATGCGCAACCAGGCTCAGGCCGGTGCTGCTGCGTCCCGTAGCCCGAATCCGCAAGATGATCTGGATTACCTGGACATCCCGGCATTCCTGCGTCGTCAGGCCGATTAATGGAATGTATCAGGGCTATGAAGGTGATTGGTGTTCAGCAAAGGTCTGGTCTGCTATTATCGCCAGCCTTTGTTGATACCAGTTCGCAATTTGCGCTGAAGCGGTCCAAGCCATGATTAAACAACGCACTCTGAAGAATATTATTCGTGCCACAGGTGTAGGTCTGCACTCCGGGGAAAAGGTCTACCTGACCCTCAAGCCTGCACCTGTCGACACCGGCATCGTGTTTGTGCGTGCCGACCTGGACCCTGTCGTGCAGATACCTGCGCGCGCGGAAAACGTTGGCGAAACAACCATGTCGACCACGTTGGTCAACGGTGACGTCAAGGTGGACACGGTGGAGCACTTGCTCTCGGCCATGGCCGGTCTGGGCATCGATAACGCCTACGTCGAGCTCTCCGCGTCCGAAGTCCCGATCATGGATGGCAGCGCTGGACCCTTCGTATTCCTGATTCAATCTGCCGGCCTGGAAGAACAGGACGCAGCCAAGAAGTTCATTCGCATTCTGCGGGAAGTGACAGTAGAAGACGGCGACAAGCGCGCCACCTTCGTCCCGTTCGAAGGCTTTAAAGTGAGCTTTGAGATCGATTTCGATCACCCGGTATTCCGTGACCGCACACAAAGTGCAAGCGTGGATTTTTCCAGCACTTCGTTCGTAAAAGAAGTCAGCCGCGCCCGTACCTTTGGTTTCATGAGTGACATCGAGTACCTGCGCAAGCACAACCTCGCACTCGGCGGCAGCGTTGAAAATGCCATTGTGGTCGACGCGGACGGTGTACTGAACGAAGACGGCCTTCGCTACGAAGACGAATTCGTGAAGCACAAGATCCTCGATGCAATCGGTGACCTCTACCTGCTGGGCAATAGCCTGATAGGCGAGTTCAAAGGCTTCAAGTCGGGCCACGCCCTTAATAACCAGCTGCTGCGCAAGTTGATTGAGCAGACAGACGCCTGGGAAGTCGTGACCTTCGAAGATGCCAGCACCGCACCGATCTCTTACATGCGTCCCGTTGCGGCGGTGTAAGTAACAACTCTCTTTCTTTAGTTTTTAAAGGCTGCCTTCGGGTGGCCTTTTTTTTGCTGAAAATTCGGCGCAGATGATATTTTTTTGAAAGCAGTCATTTTTTTTGTGGGAACTGATACAGCTATACGTACCACAAGTTAAATATCAGATCGTCGAATAATCCAATATGCAAGTAGGGATGAGCTATTAATGGAGTGTGAATGTTGGATAAAGGTCGATATGGAAAATAAACTATTAGTAACAACTAAAGAGGTTGTTTATGAATGGCGTGTCTGCAGCTCAAATTTGTCGTCCCGCTAATATTCGGTCACGCATTGAGGGCGATATAGGAAAACAGCAAATAAATTCCGACGCCATCCAGGCACCGCGCGCTTTGACTGCCGCCTATACCGCGAATGTTTTCGGTGGCCAGGCCTCGTTTCAGCCAATCCCCACGCTTGTTTTTCGCCCTAAGACTTATCTCACGCTCAATGCGACAGCCAACCTGATTCCTGGTCTTGTCAGCGCGGGCGCCAGCAAGACCATTCGATTCGATCCGTTGATCAGGATCAGCCCGACAGACACTGGCGGCGTCACTGTGGGCTTCGCTCCACGGCTGGAAGTGGAATTAAGCGGAGCCGTCCGTGCAGGCCTGACGAATATCTTTAATACTGGACTGGGCGTGAATGGGGGGCTGGGTGGCGCACAGAAGTTTACGTTTGGTGCTCCGCAATTCAGGGCCAATCTCGAACCGACGGGCGTATTCAAAGCCAAGGCCGATTTACATCCCACGTTTGGCAGTGAGCAAACATTAAGCGTGAATGCTGGCGCGAACTTTGGTGCGGGCGCTGTCAGTGTCGGTGCGGATCAGCGTTTTTCACACAGTCTTGCCCAGCAGTTAAAAGTCGGTGGACCGGGCGTTCAGTTTCAGTTGAGTTCCACCGGCCAGCCAAGAATATCCAGCAATTTCGACAGAACGGTATCGATCTCGGGTGCAAGCACGTCTTCCTCGTGACATTTGTTGAAACTACCTACGCAGTATTTGTAGGAACTGTTACTTCGCTGTGTCCCACATAGTTTGCGTAGACCCGTCGAATTACGACATTCGAATAGATAATCGTCAATTCATCAGGGGCTGCACACACCAATAAAGCGAGTGTATTAGCCATGAACCAGATTTCTGCAAATTCTCCGTATCGTTCGCCTACCCCACAGCCACAAAACAATAGTGAGGTGAATAAACAACAACACCCTTCGCGGGCCTTCACTGCCCCTTATACCGCCAATGTGTTTGGAGGCGAGGCCAAGTTTCAACCCATTCCCACCGTCACTTTTGTGCCCGCTACGTCTGCCACCATTGCGGCCAGAATCACTCCGTTGCCTGGCGGCCCGAGCGTGGGTGCAAGCGCGACGGCGAAGTTTCTACCCGAAATCGTCTTGCGTCCAAACGATGCGGGCGGCCTCAATGTCAGCGTAACGCCCAAGATGCAGCTCGAACTGAACGCCGATTTAACGGCTGGCATTCCCAATATCCTGGGGACGGGGATTGGCGTGAGGGGCGGCGGCAGTGCTTCCAAGTGGTTTACGTTCAATGCTCCGCAGGCCAGCTTCAATCTGAATCCGGACCTTTCATTTAACGTAAGCGCCAATCTCAATCCCGCACTGACAACTACCCAGCGTATTGGGCTTAATGGTGGGGTGCAGGGCCGTGTTTCAGCCTCGGGATTTGGCGCTGGCGCTGGGGTGGATCAGGCTTTTACGCATCAGACGCAGCAAGAGTTCAAGCTCGGCGGTCCAGGCGTCAAGTTCGAAATGACACCTGCTGGAAGGCCGACGATAACGCAGAACTTTGATAAAACGGTGTCCATCTCCAACAGTTACAGCTTCCTGCCGCGAACGTCCGTCAACGCGAACGCCCAGGCCGGTCCTATTACGGTCAATGCGGGGGCCAGGGTCTCACCGGGTGTTACGGTCAAGTACAAAGTGACGTTCAGCACTGACCTTGCGAGCAAGACGCCCCCCAAAACTGAAGTGTCCGTGTCACCCGGAGTGCGGGTGGACGGGGACCTTAGCGTCGGCGTGTCGTTGTTACCCCGCGATTGGCCGGTCAGTCTCAGCGCTTCCGTTGCAGCTCAACCCTATGTCAGGTTCTCTGCCGACGCCAGCTATACGGTTTAAACGCCGGCACTCAGAAAACGCCTGTGCCAAAGGCAGGCGTTTTTCAACCCAGGGCTGCAGCATCCACAATCCGGTTGCGGCCCGTGTGCTTGGCTTCATACAACGCCTGATCCGCACTGAGCAGCAACGCCTCCAGGGAGGTTCGACTGCGCTTGTTCCAGGTGCTCATGCCGATGCTCACGGTGATGGGGCGGCCATCTTCGGCCACCCTGGGCAAATGCTCCACGCCGCTGCGGATATGCTCGGCAATCACCCAGGCGCCCTTGGCGTCGGTATGCGGCAGCACCACTGCAAACTCTTCCCCGCCATAGCGCGCCGCCAGATCGGCCGGGCGACGAATGTTGCTGCCGATCACCTGGGCCACGTTGCGCAGTGCCTCGTCGCCGCCGTTATGGCCATGCCGGTCATTGAAGGCCTTGAAGTGGTCCACATCGATCATCAGCAGCGTAAGCGACTCGGTTGAGCGCTGGGCGCGGTCCCATTCCAGGCGCAGACGCTCATCGAGAATGCGACGGTTGGGCAGACCGGTCAGCGCATCGGTGGCGGCCAGTTCCGACAGCACGCGTTCGGCGCGATGCCGACGTCGCAGTTCGCGGCGCAGCATCCAGCTCAGCCACAGCACGCCAATGCACAATATGCCGGTGGCCCCGCCGGTCAGCAGCGCCGCGCGGTGCCATTGGGCGAAGACATCCTCGCTGGACAGCGCCACCACCACGATCAGTGGCAGCGCGCCGACACTGGTGAAGGTGTACAGGCGCTCCTTGCCGCTGATGGCGGAAATCGCCTGGAAACTGCCCATGCCCTCACGCAGTATTCGCTTGAAGTTGGGACGGTCGCTCAGGTCCTTGTCGATCATGTCGCGCTCCATCAGCGGCTGTTGGGCCAACAGGACGCCTTTGCTGCTCAACAGGTTGATGCTGCTGCCGTTGCCGATGGTCAGGCTGCTGAACAACTGGTCGAAGTAGGCCAGGCGCATGGTCGCCACCGCGACGCCGGCGAACTCACCGTTGGGCCCCGACACACGCCGGCTGAATGCCATGCGCCAGACCTGGTCGCAGTTGCAGTGAATCCTGAAAGGGCGGCTGATGAACAAGCCGGTCTTTGCGTCGCTGGCGTGCGCCTGGAAATAATCACGTTTGGCAAAATTACGCGGCGTGGGCTTGAGGGTCGAGGAGTCCGCGATCACGTCGCCCTTGGCGTCCAGTAACAGCACTTCGCCCTTGTAAGGCGCGGCAGTAGACAGATCAAACTGCAGCCGATGGCGAATGTCCGCGGCTACCCCGGACAAGTCTTCGCGCTGCCTGGCCTCGATCAATCCGGTGAGGGCCAGGTCGTACAGCTCGACGTTGCGCAGCACATCGGCGTTGATCAACTGGGCAATGTTGGTGGTCGAGCGCGTGGCCGCCAGCAGCGTGCTGGCATGCTCACGGATCAACAGCCCCGTGACGATGATCATAATCAGCGCGACGGTAAGACCGCTGCCCAACATCAGCAACAGTTCCGGGCGAGCAGGCGGGGTGCGACCAGAGCGTTTATTCATCGGGCAGACTTCAGCAGCGCAGATGCTGGCAGTTTAGTTCTACCCGATAAAAAGTGAATGCTCTGCTAAAAAGAAAGATTTGGCGCGTCAGAACACTTCGAATGGATAGTCGAGAATCATGCGGTACTCATCCACGTCCCGGTCCACCGCCGAGTAGCCGTTGCTACCCCGGTGGGTAGCCCATTGCAGACGCACGGCGAGGTCCTTGGCCTTGCCGCTCTGCACCACATACTTCAAATCGATATCCCGTTCCCAGTGCCTGGCATCCTTGCCGTCGGCGCTGTACCACGCGCTGTAGCCACGGCTCTGCGGGTCGACGCTGGTCAGGTCGGTCTGGCCGCTGATGTAGGACACGGCCGAGGTCAGGCCGGGCAGGCCCAGGCCACCGAAGTTATAGGCGTACTTGAGTTTCCACGAGCGTTCGTTGGGGCCGTTGAAGTCCGAGTACTGCTGGGAGTTGTCGAGGAACACGCTGTCGCCCTGGGCAATGTAGTCGAACGGGGTGTTGCCGTTGACCCGCTGGTACGCGGCAGTGACGCTGTGATGGCCGGCGGCGACGGTGAAGTGCAGGCTGTAGGTGTTGTTGTCGATAGCCCCCAGCAGCGACTGTCCGGTGTCCTGAGTGTGGTAGTAGTGCAGGCCGGGATTGAGACTGATCATCTCGTTCACCACATAGGTGTAGTCCAGGTCGTAGTAGTACTGCTGCCATACGTCCTTGAGTTCGGAGGCGTAGAGGTTGCTGGTTACGCTGGGAATGGCGCTGAACGATACGCCCGCCCAGTTCAGGTGCTGGCTGTCGGTGTTCAGCGGCAGCGCGCCGTAACTGGTGCCGATGCGTCGGTGGCCGCTCTGGTTGTAGGGCTTGGTGAAACTGGCCTGGCCGCCTTCGAGCAGCCAGCCGTCGATGCTGTGGTTGGTCAGGCTGACGCCACGGAAGGTCTGGGGCAGCATACGGGTCATGCCGCCGGCGATCACCGGGTTGTTGAGGAACAGGTCGCCGGCCTTGAGCTCCGTATCGAACGCGCGCATTTTCAGGGTGCCGCCAGCGGTCGAGAACGCGCCGGGCGCCTTGCCGTTGCCGCCGCCGTAGGGAAGGATGCTGGAACCGTCGGTGCCACCACCGCCGTCCAGCTTGAGGCCGAGCATGGCATGGGCGTCGAGGCCAAAACCCACGGGGCCCTGGGTATAACCTGATTCGAACGTGCCGAGAAAGCCCTGGCCCCACTCCTTGCTGTCGTCGGTATGAATGTCGCGACGGTCGCGGTTCATGTAGTAGTTGCGGGCATTGAGCGTGAGGCTGGAGCCTTCGACGAAGCCGTCGGCGGGAGTGGTATCGGCTGCGTGGGCAAGGGGGCTGATCGTTGCTGCAATGGCGAGGAATAACGGGGTGAGCGAGGTCTGCACCGGTGGGCTCCTGAATGGATGGCAAAAAAAAACCGCTGAAGAGCAGCGGCTTTTGGAAGCGAGGAGTGTAACAAGATAATGACTGTTGCCCAAACCGCAACAGTGCTTAGAGGGGCAGGGTGATGCCGAAGGTATTCGCACCACTTTCGCTGCGCACGAACACATCGCCGCCGTGCATCAACGCAATCGCCTTGACGATGGCCAGCCCCAGCCCGTGATTGGCCCCGCTGTTGCTGCGCGACGCGTCCACCCGATAGAAACGCTCGAACAGCCGTGGCAGATGCTCGTCGGCAATCGCCTCGCCGGGGTTGGTCACGCCAATCACCACGTGATCCTGTTGCACATCGATATTGACCTCAATGACCTGTCCCGGCGTGGTGTGTTGCACCGCATTACTCAGCAGGTTGATCAGTGCACGGCGCAGGTGGGCTTTTTCAATCTGCACCTGGGCGTCGCCCTGTACCCGCACCTGCACCTGGGCGTCTTCGAGGATGAAGTCCAGGTAGTCGAGCGTGGTCGCAACTTCATTGGCCAGGGAGCTTTCGATCAGTTTGGTGGCCTTGCTGCCCTGGTCGGCGCTGGCCAGGAACAGCATGTCGTTGATGATCGAACGCAGACGCTCGAGCTCTTCCAGGTTCGATTGCAGCACCTCGAAGTAATGCTCGGCCGAGCGGCCGCGTGTAAGGGCCACCTGGGTCTGGCCGATCAGGTTGGTCAGCGGTGAGCGCAGCTCGTGGGCCACGTCGGCATTGAACGATTCCAGGCGTGAATAGGCCTGTTCGACGCGGTCGAGGGTGGCGTTGAACGAGTTGACGAACTGACTCAGCTCCGGCGGCAGCGGCGACAGTTGCAGGCGTCCGGAAAGTTTGGGCGGCGCCAGCTTGCGCGCTTCGCCCGAGAGCCTTTCCAGCGGCTTGAGGCCGATACGCGCCACCCAGAAACCCAGCAGCGAGGCCAGCACCACGCCGGCCAGCGCCAGGCTGACCAATGCCACCAGCAGGTGGTGCTGGGTGGCGCGAAAGTTCTCGGTGTCGATGGCAATCATGAAACGCAGCGGCGGGCGCTGGTCCCGGGCGGCGAACTGGCTCACCAGCACTTTGAACGGGTAGGCATGGCCCGGCAGGCGCAAATCGCGCTTGCCGACGGGGCCTGCGGCGAATGCGCGAATCTGCGCGTCCGGTTCGCCGTACTCGTAGTTGGGGTCACTGCTGACCACCCAAAAGCGGATGCGCTTGTCTTCTTCACCGAGCAGCTTGAGCTTGGCGCGGATCTTCACCCAGTGCTCCGGCGTGCCGAAGCGATTGACCGAGGACTCCAGCACGCTGTAACGCGCGTCCAGCTCCGCCCCTGGCAACAGGCCCAGGCCGCGATCCACCTGCTGATACAGCACGCCGCCAATCAACAGAAAAATCAGCGCCGCCACCAGGGTGAACAGGCCGCTCAGACGCACGGCAATCGAGTTAACCGACACTGCGGTTCTCCAGCACATAGCCCATGCCACGAATGGTGTGCAGCAGTTTGTGCTCGAACGGCCCGTCGAGCTTGGCGCGCAGGCGCTTGATCGCCACTTCGACCACGTTGGCGTCGCTGTCGAAATTGATGTCCCAGACCATTTCGGCAATCGCCGTCTTGGAGAGGATTTCACCCTGGCGCCGGGCCAGCACGCTGAGCAGCGAAAACTCTTTGGCGGTAAGGTCCAGGCGCACGCCGTTGCGGCTGGCCTTGCGGCTGATCAGGTCGATCCACAGGTCGGCGACCGTCACCTGCACCGGCTCGTGGCCGCCGCTGCGCCGGGTCAGCGCCTGCAGGCGCGCCACCAGTTCGAGGAAGGAAAACGGCTTGCCCAGGTAATCGTCGGCGCCTTCACGCAGGCCGCGAATGCGGTCTTCCACACGTTCGCGGGCAGTCAGCATGATTACCGGTGTCTGCTTGCGCGCGCGCAACGCCCGCAGCACGCCGAAGCCGTCGAGGCCGGGCAGCATCACGTCGAGCACGATCACCGCGTAATCGTTCTCCAGCGCCAGGTGCAAACCCTCGACGCCCTCGCGCGCCACGTCCACCGTGTAGCCTTGCTCGGTGAGGCCGCGGTGCAGGTAGTCCGCGGTTTTTTCTTCATCTTCGATAATCAGGACGCGCATGACACCGCCTCAGCGTGTGGTCGCCAGCTCGGCAGCTGGTTTGGGCCGGTGGAAAAACTTCTCGAGGTACAAGTATATGACCGGCGTGGTGAACAGCGTCAGTGCCTGGCTCACCAGCAACCCGCCGACCACCGCGATGCCCAGTGGCTGGCGCAACTCGGCACCGGGGCCGGCACCCAGCATCAACGGCACGGCGCCGAGCAGGGCGGCGAGCGTAGTCATGATGATCGGCCGGAACCGCGTGACACAGGCCTCGTAAATCGCTTCGTGGGGCGGCAGGCCACGCACGCGTTGTGCCTCCAGGGCGAAATCGATCATCAGGATGCCGTTTTTCTTGACGATACCGATCAGCAGCACCAGGCCGATCAGCGCCATGATCGAAAAATCCTGGCCCATCAACGTCAGCATGATCAGCGCCCCCAGCCCGGCTGATGGCAAGGTGGAAATAATCGTCAGTGGGTGCACGAAGCTTTCGTACAGCACCCCCAGGATGATGTACACCGCCACCAGCGCCGCGAGGATCAGCCAGGGCTGGCTGGCCAGCGAACTCTGGAACGCCTGGGCCGCGCCCTGGAAGTTGCCGATGATCGTGGTCGGCATACCGATTTCATTCTTGGCCTGCTCAAGCATGATCACCGCGTCGCCCAGGGCCACGCCGGGCGCGAGGTTGAACGACAGGTTGGCGGCCGGGAACATGCCGTCATGGCTGATCGACAACGGCCCGACCGTGGGCGCGTCGACCTTGGCCAGCGCCGACAGCGGCACCATTTCATTGGTCAGTGGCGAGCGCAGGTAAAAGTAGTGGAGGCTTTCGGCCTTGCCGCGTTGCCGAGTGTCCAGCTCCAGCACCACCTGGTACTGGTTGGTCTCGGTCTGGAACTCGTTGATCTGGCGCTGGCCGAACGCGTCGTACAGCGCCTGGTCGACATCGGTGGCGGTGAGGCCGAAGCGCGCGGCGGCCTGGCGGTCGATGCTGATGTGGGTGATGCTGCCGCCCAGTTGCAGGTCGTTGGACAGGTCGCGAAACGCCGGATTGCCACGCAGTTTTTCGGTGAGCCGCTGGGTCCAGGTGTTCAGCGTCGCACCGTCGTTGCTCTTGAGCACGTACTGGTACTGGGCGCGACTGGGGCCGGAGCTGAGGTTGATGTCCTGCCCCGCGCGCAGGTACAGGACGATGCCCGGCACCTTCGCCAGTTTCGCGCGGATACGGTCGATGAACTGGCTGGCGGACACATCGCGCTCGCCGCGGTCCTTCAAGGCGATCCAGAAGCGGCCGTTGGCGATGGTCTGGTTGCTGCCGGTAACGCCCACCGAATGGGAAAACGCCAGCACCGCCGGGTCGTCCTTGACGATCTCGGCCAGGGCCTTGTGCTTGGCGACCATGTCCGGGTACGACACGTCGGCCGCTGCTTCGCTGGTGCCGAGCACAAAGCCGGTGTCCTGCACCGGGAAAAAGCCTTTGGGGATAAACACGTAGCCGATCACGGCCAGCGCCAGCGTCACCAGAAAGAGTGCCGCCATGCTGCGCTGATGGGCCAGTGCGCGGCGCAGGTTGCGCGCGTAACCGGCCAGCAGGCGTTCGCTGAAGCCCGGTTTGTCGTGGGCCGGGTGCGTGGGCGCGCGCATGAACAGCGCGGCGAGGGTGGGCGCCAGCGTCAGCGAGACCACCACCGAAATCAGGATGGTCGAGGTCGCCGTCAGCGCGAACTCCTTGAACAGCCGCCCGACCACACCGCCCATGAACAACAGCGGAATAAACGCCGCCACCAGCGAAAAACTGATGGACACCACGGTAAAGCCGATCTCGCCGGCGCCCTTGATCGCCGCTTCACGCTGGCCCAGTCCGGCCTCGAGGTGACGGTGGATGTTCTCCACCACCACGATTGCATCGTCCACCACAAAGCCCACGGCGATCACGATCGCCACCAGCGTCAGGTTGTTCAGGCTGAAACCCATCAGGTACATCAAGGCGAAACTGGCGATCAGCGACACCCCCAGCACGCTGGACACAATCAGTGTGGCCGACAGCTGGCGCAGGAACAGCGCCATCACCGCCACCACCAGCAGGATGGCGATCAGCAGCGTTACTTCCACTTCATGCAGCGAGGCGCGAATGGTCCGGGTGCGGTCGGTCAACACGCTGACCTGCACCGACGCCGGCAACATCGCCTCCAGGCGCGGCAACTCGGCCTGGATGCGGTCCACGGTCTCGACGATGTTGGCGCCGGGCTGGCGCGAGATCACCAGGTTGACGCCGGGCGTATCGCCGGACCAGGCCTGCACGTAGGCGTTTTCCGAACCGTTGACAACGTTGGCGATGTCGCGCAGTTGAACCGGTGCACCGTTTCGGTAGGACACAATTAGTTGGGCGTAGTCCTCGGGTTGAAACAGCTGGTCGTTGGTCGACAGGGTCGACACGCTGTCCTTGCCGTAGATCGCGCCCTTGGCCAGGTTGAGGCTGGACTGCTGGATGGCCAGGCGCACGTCGGCCAGGGTCAGGCCGATGGCAGCGAGTTTGTCCGGCGAGGCCTGCACACGAATCGCCGGGCGTTGCTGGCCGGTGATATTGATCTGGCCGACCCCGTCGATCTGGCTGATCTGACGCGCCAGCAGGGTTTCCACGTAGTCGCTCAGCTCGGTGCCGGGCATGCTGCTGGAGCTGACGCTGAGGATCAGCACCGGGCTGTCGGCCGGGTTGACCTTCTTCCAGGTCGGCAGGTTGGGCATGTCACGGGGCAACTTGCCGGCCGCAGTATTGATTGCCGCCTGCACTTCCTGCGCGGCGGTGTCGATGCTCTTGCTGAGGGTGAACTGCAGGGTCAGCAGGCTTGAGCCCAGTGCGCTGCTGGAGGTCATCTGGGTCATGCCGGGGATGGCGCTGAACTGCACCTCCAGTGGCGTTGCCACCGATGAGGCCATGGTGTCGGGGCTGGCGCCGGGCAGTTGCGCGGTGACCTGGATCGTCGGAAATTCCGCCTCCGGCAGTGGGGCGATGGCCAGGCGCGGGAAGGCAATGATCCCGAGCAGCACCAGGGCGAAAGTCAGCAGCAGGGTGGCGACCGGGTGGTCGACGCACCAGGCCGAGGGCGACTTCATGGCTGCACCTTGGCATCGACGGTCTGGATCACCTGCGGCGGCTCCTTGAGGACGTCCACCTGGGCGCCGGCCTTGAGCCGCGATTGCCCGTCGCTCACCAGCACGTCGCCGGCCTGCACGCCCTTGATGATGTTGAGGTCGCTGTTCTGATAGGTCACTTGCACGGGCACCGCTTCAACCTTGCCCGCGTTGACCCGGTACACAAAGTGCGTGTCCAGCCCGCGTTGCACCACGGTAGGCGGCACCACCAGGGCATTTTTGTCGAGGGCGGTCTGGATCTTGATGGTCACCAGTTGACCCGGCCACAGGCGTTGCGTGGCGTTATTGAACTCGGCCTTGGCGCGCAGGGTGCCGGTGGTGGAGCTGATCTGGTTGTCGATCAGGCTCAAGTGGCCGGCGCCGAGCAGGTCACCGGTCTGGCCGTCGGTGTCGGCGCCCAGATACGCGTCGACGCTGGCTTTGTCGGGGGCAGCGATCAGGGCCTGCAGGGTCGGCAGCATCTGTTGCGGCAGGGAGAACTCGACGGCAATCGGGTCGATCTGGGTGACCGAGAACAATCCCTGAGTGTCGCTTGTGCGCAGCAAGTTTCCTTCGTCGACGGTACGAATCCCCACGCGACCGCTGACCGGCGAACGAATTTGCGTGTAGGAAAGCTGCACCTGCGCCGCATCAATCGCCGCCTGGTTGCCTTGCGCAGTGGCCCTGAGCTGGTTGACCAGGGCCTGTTGCTGGTCATAGGTCTGCTTCGACACGCCGTTATCGACGCTCAGTTCCTTGTAACGCTTGAGGTTGATCAACGCCACTTGCAACTGAGCCTGGTTCTCGCCCAATTGCGCCCTGGCCTGGGCGAGGCTGGCGCGGATCGAGCGGTCGTCGAGGGTGGCCAGCAGGTCGCCGGCCTTGACCCGTTGGCCTTCCTTGACCAGCAATTGGGTAAGAATGCCGTCCACCTGGGGCCGAATGACCACGCTGTGCAACGACAGCACCGTGCCGATGCCGCTGACAAAGCGCGGAACGTCCTGCTGCGCCACGGTCACTACCCTTACGGGTATGGCGCTGGGCGCTGCCAGCCGGGTTTTGGCCGGGCGGGTCAGGGCCCAGGCGGTCACGGCCAGCACCGCGAGGAGGCCGACGATAAGAGCGGTTTTGCGTTGATTGGGCATCAGGTAGGCGCGCCGGGGCAAGGAGGGAGACGTGAGCGTTCTTTATAGCCGGGCAATCGGGTCAGCACGGTGACTGCTAACTGACAGCGCTGTCAGTAAACACCGACCATTCGTACGGACGTGCTTAAACATCTGAACCGCGCAGGTATACTGCGCGCCAACGTGGCCCGCAAGCCGGCCTCGCATCATTTTTTGCACGCCCGGAGCGCCCCATGACTTCCCCGACACAACCCCCTGTTGAAGCGACTAATCTCGTCGATCCGGCCAGCGCTGACGGCGTTGAAAAAACCGGGATTGCGCCGTTCAAATTCCCGTTCAAACCGGGTGAACTGGCCGGCGCCAAGCAGACTGCCCAGCCCTGGTACAAGAACGGTGCCAAAAACGGTCACACCAAGTCGCCGGGCATGGCGCCACCGGGTACGCGTCGGTCAATGGGTAAACGTTGAGAATATTCGGCTGAGCACTTTATCGGCCTTTGCCTACAAAGCTGGCTGATATTTCCGCTTGTAGGTCCACGTCCGTTTCTTGAAAGCTTGCACGGCATTTGCCCATGGCCCCACCTGAAAGGGGCCGTTACCCATGCCGATCTCTCTGGAAAAGGACGTTCCCGTGGCCCAGATACGCACCTGCGTAGTGTTTGCCTTAGCGCTATCGACGGGTATTTTTCCCTTCGCCCTGGCGGATGATTCGCCGCGAAACGAAATCCGTTTTGCCGTCGTCGCACAATTTCCGCCCTTCCAAAGCCGTAATCGGCAGGACCAGTTGGTAGGGCTGCATATCGAACTGGGCAGTGCCTTGTGCCAGCAGCTCAATGTGCGGTGCACCTGGGTCGACCAGGTGTTGTCAGAAAATTTCTCGGGCCTTGAGGCCAGGCAATTCGACGCGATCATGGGCATCGCCCCGACACCGCAGCGTCGCCGACAGGTGAGCTTCACCGACGACCTCTATCCGTTCACCACGCGCCTGGTTGCGCGCAAAAACTCCGGCCTGACGCCCTCCGCGCGCGCGCTCAAGGGCAAGTGCGTGGGCGTCTTGCTGGGCAGCAATCGCGAGGCCTTCGCCTTGGCCGAGTGGGCCCCCAAGGGGGTCAGGGTCAAGAGTTACTGGCTCAACGATCAACTGATTCGCGCGCTGGTGGCGGGGGATATCGACGCTACATTGCAAGGCACCGTGGAAATTCGCGAGGTGCTGCTCGACACCGCTGTTGGCCAGGATTTCGGCTTTCTCGGCCCGGTTGTCTCGTCGAGCCTCCTTGGCAACAGCGTAGCGATCGCGGTGCGCAAGTCCGATAGCGCGTTGCGGCGCGATCTCAACGGCGCGCTTGAGCAGTTGATGCACAACGGCGAGTACCAGCGGATCGTCCAGCCTTACCGCCTTGATGCGCTCGCTCCCCAGGGTGATGGCTGAGTGATCTGTGACGATGGACCCATGCCTTTCGGGGTCTCTGGGAAATTCCCTACGCGGTAAACGGACACGTCGCGCTTGGACATTGTCGGGGGCCTGCTAAAAAGTGTCTGCTGGAAAGTGATCTTCTGGAAAGTTGAGTGCGTTCGGGCCTGAGTGGTTGAGCCGCGACGCCTCCCACCCTCTTTGCGCAGGACAGTTTGTATGACTAGACGAATACTGGCGCTTAGCCTGGCATTGTTTGCCGGGAGCGGATGTGCGGTTCCCCCGCCGCCTGCAGCTTCGTGGAGCGAAATACGTTTTGGCGTCGAAGCCGATGTGAAACCGTTCGAGTACCGGGATGAGCGAGGCGAGCTCAAGGGCCTGGATATCGAATTGGGCAATGCGCTGTGTGCCGAACTCAACGCACGCTGCGTGTGGGTCGATCAGCCCTATGCCACCAATATTGCGGCGCTGCAGAGCGGGCGCTTCGATGCAATCATGCCGATGACGCCGACCCCGGCGCGGCGCGAAACCCTCGACTTCACCCACCTGCTTTATCCATTGGAAAGCCGCCTGGTAGCGCGTACCGGGGCCAATCTGTTGCCCGATGCGCAATCGCTCAAGGGCAAGCGTGTCGGCGTATTGGCCGCCACCAGCCGGGAAGCCTTCGCCCAGGCACGCTGGGCGCCCCAGGGCGTGGTGGTACGCAGCTTCAACCTCAATGGTGAGTTGATCGCCAGCCTGTTCAAAGGCGAGTTGGACGCGACCTTGCAGAACACCATCGAAATCACCGAAGCCTTGTTGAACACCCCGAAAGGCCATGCGTTTGCCTTCGCGGGCCCCAGCATTGTCGATGAAATGCTCGGCGGCGGTGTTGCGATTGCCACACGCAAGACTGACCCCGCTTTGACGGAAGCCCTCAACCGTGCCCTGCAAAACTTGAAAGACAACGGCAAATACGCGGCGATCACCCAGTCGTACCTGGCGCCGGCGGCCGCCAGGCCACAGCAGGCCACGATGGTTTACGTACCGGCAGGCGCTGGTCTGCCGTTTTCGCAAACCGTGCAACTGGGGCAAACCCTCTACCTCTCCGGGGTGCTGGGGCAGGATGAAAGCGGCAAGCTCGTGCGCGGTGGCATTCGCGCAGAAACGGCCCAGGCCCTTGAGACCCTGCGCAATACCCTCAAGAGCAGAGGCTTGGGAATGGACAGGGTGGCCAAGTGCACGGTGATTCTTGCCGACATCAACGATTTTTCGGCGATGAACAGCGTCTACACCCGCTATTTCCCGTCCGATCGCCTGCCGGCGCGTACCACGTTCGCCGCCGGCAAGCTGTTGGACGATGCCCGCATAGAAATCGAATGCCTGGCCGGGCTGTGAGCTGGCGCGCTAGGACGCGCGCAATGAAATAAAGGCGTAATTGGCCGGCACTTGTGTGGCAATCCGGGCGCCGGAATCGAGCATCTGTTCGGCAATGTCCATTGCCGACACATGAAACACCCACTCGTTGTTCTCTGCCGGCTGTTGCATCGCCAATTCGATCGCCTGGGCAAAGGCGTTCATATCCGGCAGGTACGCGGTAAATCCATCCCCTTTCAGGGCGGTGGTGCAGATGCCCAGCAGCGCGCACACCGCCTCCTTGGTCTGCACGTCATCGCGGTCGGCCTGGCGTGAACGCTTGATCAGCTCGGCCAATTCCCCGTCTACCAGTTCACCGCCAACGATCAGTGCAGGGCCCTGTTCCCAGGATTCCGGCGGGCAGTCCTTGGCACCGGGGTTGAGCGGGATGTGCGGGTTGATCTCCATCGGGTAGATACGGCACACCAATGGACGACGTTCATAGATGCCGCAGCGGTTGTCTTCGTCAAGATTCCGGCAGCGTCCGGCGTTGTAGGCGGCGAAGGTGATCGCCACGAACGCCTCGGCCGTGCCGCTGGGCACCACCACCGAACGGCGCTCGGCATGCTCGCGCTGGTCTGTCGGAAGGCCCAGGCCATTGCCGAGAAAAGCTTCCACCAGGATGATGACATTGCCGCCATCGGCCGCCCACTGGCGGGCCTCGGCGAGGGTGAGGGGCACGTGATGGTCAGTGCAGCACTTGCCGCAACCGACGCAGGAAAAGTGAGTGTTCATGGCGTATCTGTCACCAGGCAAGGTCAGAGGGCGCTCTTGAACGGCGGCGGTTTTTTACCGCTACCCAGCGTTCAGACTCTCTGGAAGCAAGTTATGCGCCAGTGGTTGTCAGGCGTCAGGCACCAGGTCGCGCAGGACGAATCTCATGCCGACGCTTTCATACAGCTGTCGAGCGCGCAGGTTGCTTTCGCGTACCTTGAGGTCGACACAGGGTTCGCCGCGCTGCTTGAACACTGCAAAAGCATGCAGCAACAAGGCCCTGCCGAGCCCCTGGCCCTGGGCGCAAGGGTGTACGGACAGGTTCTTGATAAACGCGCTGGTCCAGCATTGCGCCACGCCGAGGACGGAATTCGCGCGACTGACCACCAGGCACAACGCAGGATCGAACTCGGCATCGGTGAAAAACGACTGGCGCCATTGCGCCAGGCTGGCGACACGACCACCGCCCTGGTCTTCGGTCAGGCGCAACAGCGCATGAATTGCCGGCGCCAGCTCGTCGCGGTAAGGCTCCAGCCGCATAGCCGGCGGCCACTGCGGCGCGGGCAAGTTGCCCATGAGGTCGCGCCGCAGCAACTGGTAATACTCGGTCACCCTTTACAGGCCTTTTTGCGCCACGGTCTGTGCGGCCACCACCAGGCACTTGGTCAGCTCGGGCGAGGAGAACTTGGTCAGCACCGCGTCGGCGCCGGCCAGGCGGGCTTTTTCGCTGTTCATCGCGCTGTCCAGGGAGGTGTGCAGCAGCACGTAGAGGTTCTGGAAGTCCGGCGTTTCACGCAGGGTGCGGGTGAGGGCGTAGCCGTCCATTTCCGACATTTCGATGTCGGACACCACCACATTGATCTGCTCGACGGTGCCTTGCAGCTCCAGCAGCACATCGATGGCTTCCTTGGCGCTGCGCGCGGTGTGGCAGGTCAGGCCGAGGTTGCGCAGGGTGTGCACCGATTGCTGCAGGGCCACCTGGCTGTCGTCCACCACCAGAATGCGGGCGTTGCCGAGTACTTCGGCTTCGTCCATGGTCAAGTCGGTAGGCGCCGCTTCAATCGGTGCCGGCGCGATGCCGTGGATCACCTTCTCGATATCCAGCACCTGCACCAGGCCGCCTTCCACCTGAGTCACCCCGGTGATAAACGCACGGTTACCGCCCGAGCCGTAGGGCGGCGGGCGGATGTCGGTGGTCAGGCAATGCACGATCTTGCTCACTGCCTGCACATGCAGGCCCTGCTTGGAACGGCTCACATCGGTGACGATCAGGCAGCCACCGTCGGGGTCCGCCAGGGGCATTTCACCCAGCGCCCGGCTCAGGTCGATCACTGCCAGCGAGTTACCGCGCAGGGTGGCGATGCCTTTGACGTGCGGGTGCGACTCCGGCAGCTTGGTCAGCGGCGGGCAGGGGATGATTTCGCTGACCTTGAGTAGGTTGATCGCCATCAGCTTGCCGCTGCGCAAGGTAAAGAGCAGAAGCGAGAGTGAGTCTGCGCGGGCTTTGGTGGTGGGCATAAAAACCTTCTGTGGATCAGGGAAGACAGTCTATGAACCTTTATCGACTTGAAAAAGCCAGCCTTTAACCGATTTTTCGTTCATGTGGCGACCCAATGTGGGAGGGAGCAAGCCTCCTCCCACACTGTGTGTGCTGTCAGCCCTTCCACACCTGCGGGTTCACCAGATCCTGCGGGCGCTGGCCCAGCAGGGCGCTGCGCAGGTTGTCGAGGGCGCGGTTGGCCATGGCTTCGCGGGTTTCATCGGTCGCCGAGCCAATGTGCGGCAGCGTCACCGCATTGCTCAACTGGAACAGCGGCGACTCGGCCAGCGGTTCCTGCTCGTACACATCCAGCCCGGCGCCGCGAATGGTCTGGTTCTGCAAGGCCTGGATCAACGCCGGCTCATCCACCACCGGGCCTCGGGAAATGTTGATCAGGATGGCACTGGACTTCATCAGCGCCAGCTCCCGGGTGCTGATCAGATGACGCGTCTTGTCGCTCAACGGCACTACCAGGCAGACAAAGTCCGCCTCGGCCAGCAGTTGCTCCAGGCTGCGAAACTGCGCACCCAGCTCCTGCTCGAGGGCGGTCTTGCGGCTGTTGCCGCTGTACAGGATCGGCATGTTGAAACCCAAGCGCCCGCGCCGCGCCACGGCGGCGCCGATATTGCCCATGCCGACGATACCCAGGGTCTTGCCGTGCACATCGCAGCCAAACAGCGGTGCGCCAACGCTGGCTTTCCACTGCCCGGCCTTGGTCCAGGCGTCCAGCTCGGCCACCCGGCGTGCGCTGCTCATCAGCAGCGCAAAAGCGAGGTCAGCAGTGCTTTCGGTCAGCACATCCGGGGTGTTGGTGAGCATGATCCCGCGCTCATTGAAATACGCCACGTCATAGTTGTCGTAGCCCACCGACACGCTGGACACCACCTCCAGTTTGCTCGCGCCCTGCAACTGCTCGCGGCCCAGCTTGCGCCCCACGCCGATCAGACCGTGGACATGGGGCAGGGCTTCATTGAACTGCGCGTTGATGTCGCCGAGCTTGGGATTGGGCGCGATCACCTCGAAATCCTGTTGCAGGCGTTCGATCATGGGCGCGGTGATACGGCTGAAGGCGAGGACAGTCTTTTTCATGGCAGGCGGGCTCATCGACTACGGAAGAATGCCAGGCACGCTAACATCCCCACTGACAATTGTCAGGCCGCGCAGCCAGCACGAGCGGGCTTTGTTGTGGCAAGCCCTAGTGCCGTTCAGTCAAGGAACATGTGTGGGCTTATTGTGGCGAGCAAAACGCGGTGTACCTGACACGGCTCAGCGCCTGGCTTTGGGGCTGCTGCGCAGCCCAACGCAGGACAAGCCTGCTCGCCACGACAAGCCCTTAAGCCATAGCGATCTGGTCACCTGAAATAGCGGACAGCTCAGTTAGCCAGCCGCGCCCCGCTGAGGCTGCCACTCAGCTCATACGCCACCAGCTCCGCCTGATGCGCCGCCAGAATCTCCGGCAACGAACCGCGCAGGTATTCCACCCAGGTCTTGATCTTCGCATCCAGGTACTGGCGCGACGGGTAGATGGCGTACAGGTTCAGCTCCTGGGAACGGTAGTTGGGCATCACCCGCACCAGCGTGCCGTTGCGCAGGCCCTCGATGGCCGCATACACCGGCAGCAGGCCGATGCCCATGCCGCTGGTGATCGCGGTTTTCATTGCGTCGGCGGAGTTCACCAGAAACGGCGAACTGTTGATCGCCACGCTTTCCTGGCCTTCGGGGCCGTTGAAGATCCATTTGTCCAACTGGATCACCGGGCTGACCAGGCGCAGGCAGGCGTGGTTGAGCAGGTCATGGGGGCGATGGGCGCAGCCCTTGGCCTTGACGTAGTCCGGCGAAGCGCAGGCGATGCTGTAGGTGATGCCCAGGCGCTGGGAGACGAAGCCCGAGTCCGGCAGTTCGCTGGCCAGCACGATGGACACGTCGTAGCCCTCGTCCAGCAGGTCGGGC
Organism: Pseudomonas sp. PvP025; assembly: GCF_017832155.1. Taxonomy (NCBI): domain Bacteria; kingdom Pseudomonadati; phylum Pseudomonadota; class Gammaproteobacteria; order Pseudomonadales; family Pseudomonadaceae; genus Pseudomonas; species Pseudomonas sp. PvP025. The sequence continues at coordinate 5,040,649 of NZ_JAFIBJ010000001.1, forward strand.
ACGCGGTTGGCCAGGGTCAGGTCGAAGGTCACGTCGGGGTGCGTGCGGCGGTAGCGGGCGATGGCGTCAATCACGAAATGCTGGCCGATACCGGTCATGGTGTGCACTTTCAATTGCCCGGCGGGGCGCGCATGGGCATCGCTGGCTTCGGCCTCGGCTTCCTCGACATAGGCCAGGATCTGTTCGCAGCGCAGCAGGTAGCGTTTGCCGGCTTCGGTGAGGGCGATGCGGCGGGTGGTGCGGTTGAGCAAGCGGGTTTGCAGGTGGGCCTCAAGGTTGGAGACCGCGCGCGAGACGTTGGCGGTGGTGGTGTCCAGTTGCACGGCGGCGGCGGTGAAGCTGCCGGCTTCGGCCACGCAACTGAACGCGCGCATGTTTTGCAAAGTGTCCATGGAGAGTTCTCAGGGGAGATGACAAATTGTGACAGAAAGTGGCCCCGTCCAGTGATCCCTACCAACGGATTATCGCGTGAACGGTAACAAAGATTCACAGGAATGCCAGCTTATCCTCCTCCAACGCCCCGCCTAGAATTGCGCCGCCTCTCCCGCACCCCACCTCAGGAATTCGCTTGCCGTGCCGCGTCGCATCAGCAGAGAGCTGAAGACTCTCAGTGTTTGGGCTTTATCGTTAGCAATCAGCGGCTGTATCGGAACCGCAGGCATCGCCCCCCAAGGCCAGTCCTTGAACGCCAATGACCTGGCCACCGATGAGGCGATCCAGCACGCCGCCCGAGACGCGCACTGGCCCACCGCGCAATGGTGGCAGGCCTACGGCGATCCTCAGCTCAACCGCTGGGTCGAGCTTGCCACCCACAGCAGCCCGAGCATGGCCATGGCCGCCGCCAGAGTGCGTCAGGCACGTGCGCTGGCCGGCATTGCCGAGTCGGCCGAATCCCTGCAGATCAACAGCGACACCACCCTCAAGCGCCACCATTGGCCGACGGATCAGTTCTATGGCCCTGGCGAGCTGAGCGGGGCGACCACCTGGGACAACACTTCATCCCTGGGCCTGAGCTACGCCCTTGACCTGTGGGGCCGCGAAAGCAATGCCACCGAGCGTGCCGTCGACCTGGCCCATATGCGCGCGGCCGAGGCGCGCCAGGCTCAACTCGAGCTGCAAAACAACGTGGTGCGCGCCTATATCCAGTGGTCGTTGCATTACGCCAACCGCGATAGCGTGGCGGCCACGCTGGCCCAGCAACAGCAAATTCTCGACCTGGCCAATAAGCGTCTGGACGCGGGTATCGGCACGCATCTCGAGGTTAGCCAGGCTGAAACCCCATTACCGGAAACCCGTCGCCAACTGGACGCTCTCGACGAAGAAATCGCCCTCGGCCGCAACCAGCTGGCGGCGCTTGCCGGTAAAGGACCCGGCGAGGGCGCGCAGTTGCAGCGCCCGACGCTGTCACTCGCCGCGCCGCTGAAGTTGCCATCGCGCCTGCCTGCGCAGTTGCTCGGTCAGCGCCCGGACGTGGTCGCCAGTCGCTGGCAGGTCGCGGCGCAGGCACGTGGCATTGATGTCGCGCAGGCCGGTTTCTACCCCAATGTCGACCTGGTCGGCGGCCTTGGCTACATGGCCACCGGCGGCGGCTTGCTGGCCTTTCTGGCCGGCCACACATTCAACTACACCCTCGGGCCGGCGATCACCTTGCCGATCTTCGACGGCGGGCGGTTGCGTGCCGAGCTGGGAGAAGCCAGTGCCGGGTATGACATCGCCGTAGCGCACTACAACCAGACCCTGGTCAATGCACTCAAGGGCATCAGCGACCAATTGATCCGCCGCGAATCCATGGACAAGCAAGCCTCTTTCGCCGCGCAATCGGTGGCGTCAGCGCAGAACACCTATGACATCGCGACCATCGCCTACCAACGTGGCCTCACCGACTACCTCAATGTGCTGAACGCGCAGACCCTGCTGTTTCGCCAGCAGCGGGTCGAGCAGCAGGTGCAGGCCGCACGCCTGAGTGCCCATGCCGAGTTGGTGACGGCACTGGGCGGTGGCCTCGACGCCGGGCAGGACGCGCCGCAATGAAATACCTGCAGTCCCTTGAATGGCGCCGTGGTTTCTTCGACTGGGCGCGCAGCGACGGCGTGACCTGGGTATCTATCTTCAAGGTGCTGATCGCCGCGTTCCTCACGCTATGGCTGGCCATGCGCCTGGAATTGCCGCAGCCACGCACGGCCATGATCACCGTGTTTATCGTGATGCAGCCGCAGAGCGGCCAGGTGTTCGCCAAGAGTTTCTATCGCTTGCTCGGCACCCTGGCCGGCTCGGCGGTGATGGTGTTGCTGATCGCGCTGTTTGCGCAGCACACCGAACTGTTCCTCGGCGCGCTGGCGATCTGGGTTGGCCTGTGCACGGCGGGCGCGACGCGCAACCGCAACTTTCGCGCTTATGGTTTTGTGCTGGCCGGCTACACGGCGGCGATGGTCGGCCTGCCAGCGCTGGCGCACCCGGACAGCGCCTTCATGGCGGCAGTGTGGCGCGTGCTGGAAATTTCCCTGGGGATCCTCTGCTCCACGCTGGTCAGCGCCGCGATCCTGCCGCAAACCGCCAGCGCCGCGATGCGCAATGCGCTGTATCAGCGTTTTGGCATGTTCGCGCTGTTTGTCACCGACGGCCTGCGTGGGCGCTACCAACGCGATGGGTTCGAAACCGCCAACGTGCGTTTTATCGCCGAGGCTGTGGGCCTGGAAGGGCTGCGCAGCGTCACGGTGTTCGAAGACCCGCACATGCGTCGGCGCAACGGTCGGCTCAACCGCCTCAACAGCGAATTCATGAGCCTGACCACGCGCTTCAACGCCCTGCATCAGTTGCTCGCGCGACTGCGGGCGGGCGGCGCCGATCATGCGGTGGATGCAATCAAACCGGGCCTGCAGGACCTCGCAGAACACCTCGATGGTTTCTCGGGCCGCGCCCTCACCAGTGCCGACGCCGCACGCCTTGCCGAGCAACTGCGCGCCTATCGGCAAGACCTGCCCACTGCGCTGCGCAGCCTGCGTGCGCGCTTTGAGCAGGGCAGCCCAGGCGACGCCGAGCAACTGGACTTCCATACCGCCTGCGAGCTGCTCTATCGCTTTGTCGACGACCTGCACAACTACGCGCAAACCCACGCGTCCCTGGCCGATCATCGCCATGCGCGCGAACAAGGGAACGAACCCTACAGCCCAAAAACCAACTGGCTGGCCTGCGCCGCTTCGGGCATTCGCGCGGCGTTTATCCTGATTGTTCTGGGCAGTTACTGGGTGGCCACCGCCTGGCCCAGCGGAGCTACCATGACGCTGATCGCCGCTGCGACGGTCGGCCTTTCCGCCGCCACGCCCAACCCCAAACGCATGGCGTTCCAGATGGCCTGCGGCACCTTGATCGGCGCGCTGGTGGGGTTTGTCGAAATGTTCTTCATCTTCCCCTGGATCGACGGTTTCCCGCTGCTGTGCGTGGTGCTTGCGCCGGTGATCGTATTGGGTGCCTTCCTCGCCTCACGCCCGCAGTACGCCGGGGTGGGCCTTGGCCTGCTGATTTTCTTCAGCACCGGCTCGGTGCCGGACAACCTCACGGTCTACAACCCCTACACCTTTATCAACGATTACCTGGCCATGGTGATCGGCATGCTGGTGTGCGCGGCGGCCGGGGCGATCATCCTGCCGCCGAACAGCCGCTGGCTGTGGCGCCGCCTCGAACAGGACCTGCGCGAGCAAGTGGTGTATGCCATCGGTGGCAAACTCAAGGGCCTGGCCGCACGGTTTGAAAGCCGCACCCGTGACCTGCTGCACCAGGCCTACGGCCTCGCCGTCGCGCAGCCGCAGGTGCAACGCGACCTGCTGCGCTGGATGCTGCTGGTGCAGGAAGTCGGCCACGCGATCATTGAGTTGCGCAACGAGCAGGCGATGCTGCCGGTGCACCCGGCCTACGCCGAGTCCCAACCCTGGCGCCAGGCCATCCGCGTGATGGGCCGTGCGCTGATGCGCCTGTTCCTGCAACCCAACGCCGGCAATCTGGAGCGCGGGTTGATCGCCGTCGACCACGCGATCAGCCGCGTGCAGGCCACCGACGAACCCTTCGCCCCGCACTTCGACACCTCGGCCCTGCGCCGGATCAAAAGCTACCTGCACTTTATCCGCACCTCGTTGCTCGACCCGCAAGGACCGCTGCATGCCTCGTGAAATCGCGTTCCACGGCCTCTACATGCCAAGCATCACCCTGATGTTCCTGATCGCGGCGGGCCTTGCCTGGGCGCTGGATCGCTGTATGGCGGGGTTTGATCTGTACCGTTTCTTCTGGCACCCGGCGTTGCTGCGCCTGAGCCTGTTCGTCTGCCTGTTCGGCGCCTTGGCGCTCTGCATCTACCGTTGAGAATGCCCCGATGAAAAAGTTTTTCAGCCTGCTCGCCACCTTGCTGGTATTGGCGCTGGCGATCTGGATTGGCCGCACGCTGTGGGTGCACTACATGGACACACCCTGGACCCGCGACGGCCGCGTGCGTGCCGACATCATCAACGTCGCGGCCGACGTGACCGGCGAGGTGATCGAGGTGCCCGTGCGCGATAACCAGCTGGTCAAAAAAGGTGACCTGCTGATGCAGATCGACCCCGAGCATTACCGCATTGCGGTCAAGCAGGCGCAGTCCCTGGTGGCCTCCCGCAAAGCCACCTGGGACATGCGCAAGGTCAACGCCCACCGCCGCGCCGACCTCGACGCGCTGGTGATCTCCAGGGAAAATCGCGACGACGCCAGCAACATCGCCGACGCGGCCCTGGCCGATTACCAGCACGCCCTGGCGCAACTGGAGGCCGCCGAACTCAACCTCAAACGCACCCGGGTGCTCGCGGCGGTCGACGGCTACGTCACCAACCTCAACGTGCACCGCGGCGACTATGCACGTATCGGCGAAGCCAAAATGGCCGTGGTGGACATGAACTCGTTCTGGGTCTACGGCTTCTTTGAAGAAACCAAGTTGCCCCATGTGAAGGTGGGCGACAGCGCCGATATGCAATTGATGAGCGGCGAGACCTTGAAAGGCCATGTGGAAAGCATTTCGCGCGGCATCTACGACCGCGACAACCCCGAGAGCCGGCAGCTGATTGCGGATGTGAATCCGACCTTCAACTGGGTGAGACTGGCCCAGCGCGTGCCGGTGCGCATTCATATCGATCAAGTGCCGGAGGGTGTTGTGTTGGCGGCCGGGATCACCTGCACCGTGATCGTGACGCCAGTGCGGCACTGAACCTTGGCGAACTGTGGCGAGCAAGCTGTGACGGCGGTCTTTTGTGGCGAGCGGGCTTGCCCCGCGTTGGGGTGCGAAGCGCCCCCAATCCAGCAAATGCGGTGTACCTGATACGCCTCAGCGCCTGGTTTTGGGGCTGCTGCGCAGCCCAACGCAGGGCAAGCCTGCTCGCCACAGTGCCCGTCTGCCACAGGGCAGCCTTTGCCGATAGCTAAGGCCCAAACCGCACCAGCATGCGCTGCCCCACCCGCAGCGATGCCGGCGGTGGTTGGTCGAACGCGAGTATGCATTCGACCGTGCGCATATTGGCTCTGACCTGGGGGTCGTCTTCCAGGGTGCTGCTGCCCAGCACTGAGCTGATGCGCACCACGTGGGCGGTCCGCGGCGTGGAGCCGTTGACGCTGTCGGCGGTGACCTCGGCCTTCATCCCCGGGACCACCACGCCGGTGAATGACTCATTCAGCTCGGCGCGCACGATGCGTGGCTGGTTGGGCAGCAACACGAATGCTGCGCCCGATTGTGCGGAGACGGCGGCGCCAGGCTGGATCAGGCGGCGGACCACTTCGGCGTCGATGGGCGCACGCAGGCTGCGCCGGGTCAGTTCGTAGCGGGCCGCCGTCAGTTTTCTTGCGGCTGCCTGGGCGTCGCCCTGATTCTTTTCAAGCGCGTCGCGTAACCGCGCGGCGCTCTCGCGGGCCTCGTCGGCGCTCTGGCTATCGCCAGCACCGGCGGCAGCGGCCGTGCTCAGGCGCGTGGCCGTCTGCTCGGCGAACGTGAGTTGCCTGGCCAGTTGCCTGGCCTGGACCTCCACCTGCTGTTGCTCCCCCAACGCGGCAGCCACCGCCAGTTGCGCGGCCTCACTGTCCAGCGTGGCGAGCAGTTGGCCCTGCTTGACGGACTCGCCTTCATTGACCTTGACCTCGGCCACCACGCCGTCACGGGTGACGCCCAGCCTGAGCAGGCCGCCCTCCACGTCGATGCGGCCGCGCGCCACCGCGAGATAGGTCGGGGGCGCCGCAGCGGGCTTGGCCGGGACGTCTTCACGGGAGCAGGCACTCAGCGCCAGCAGTGCGCTGCTCAACAACAGCCAGGGGCGAAACAGACGTGGGTTCATGCGCTGGGTTCCTGGGCACCGGCGATCGTCGCCGGCTGGAAGGGAGAAGGGGTGTCGTTGAGGATGCGGCCGTCTTCAATGGTCAACACCCGGTCGGCATTGCTGATCAACCGCGGGTCGTGACTGACGCACAGCACCGTGGTGCCCCGGGTGCGGGCGATGCGGTGCAGGATGTCGATCACGATGTGGCCATTGGCGGCGTCCAGCGCACTGGTCGGTTCGTCGGCGAACAACAACTCGGGCGCCTTGGCCACTGCCCGCGCAATCGCAACGCGCTGCTTTTCGCCGCCGGACAATTCGGCCGGGCGCAGTTTCAGGCGCGCACCCAGGCCGACCTCTTCCAGCGCTTCGATGGCGCGTTGCTGGATTTCCCTGGCCGGCAGCCCGAGGTAGCCCAACGGCAGCGCCACCTGCTGCAGCGCGGTCAACGCCGGAAACAGGTTGAAGCCCTGGAACACAAAGCCGGTGTGCCGTAGGCGAAACTGCTCCAGGGCGCGTGCGTCGAGGCTGGCCAAGTCGTGCCCGAGTGCGCTGGCGCTGCCGCGGTCGGGCCGCTGCAGGCCGCTGAGAATCGCGAGCAGGGTGCTTTTGCCGCAGCCGGACGGGCCGGAGATCAGGGTCAGTTCGCCGGGGCGTATCGCCAGGGTGATGTCGTGCAGCACGGGGGTCACCAGCCGTCCCGAGGTGAAGGATTTGCTGATCCCGCTGGCGTGCAGGGTGATAGGGGCTGCCGAGGTCAGGATGCGCATGGGCGGGTCATCTCAAAAGGCTCGCCGGGTCGGCGTGACGTAAAGTGCGGATGGCCGCCAGGCCTGACACCAGGGCCAGGGTCATGCTCAGCAGCAGGCACGCCAGGGCTGCGATGGGTGAGAGCTGCAGTGGCACGTTGTAGTAGCCGGCCAGCACGAAGAACAGCCCGGCCAGCAGCGAACTGCCGAGCAGGCCCAGGGCTCCGACCCAGAACGCCTGCTCCATCACCACTTTGCGCAAGGCCGTGACGCCGACGCCGAGGGCGTTCAAGGTGGCGTATTCGCGGATCGAGCCGACGACCGCAGCCACCAGCGTCTGGCTGGTGATCACGGCGCCCACCAGAAATACGATGGCCGCCAGAAACAGCACGCCGGCCCCGGCGCCCGTGTCGAACATCCAGTACCACTGCGAGCGCTGGGCGAACTGTTGTGCCGTCCACACCGCGTAGCTGCCGAACGCGGCGCCGTCGCCCAGGCGTGTGGCAACCGCCTCGGCCTGAGCCGGGTCGCGCACCTTGGCCACCAGGTAGGTAATGCGGTCTGCGGGAGCGGTGGTGTCGAGTTGTCGCGCGGTGGTCAGCGACGCCAGCACGTTCACCCCGCCCAGCGCGCGCAGGCCGCTGGCGATGCCGACCACGCGCACGCGATGGCCGTTGATGGTTGCGGCGTCCCCCAGGTTGACGCCCAGGCTGTCGAGGTCGGCGCGGTCGACGATCACGGCGCCGGGTTCGTCCAGGCGTGCGCGCAGATCGGTCGATAGCACGCGTTCAAACATCAGGCCTTGCGGGCCCGCGTCGATACCCGACACAAACACCGACACGCCGCCGGTGTCCCGTGCGCCGCGCCAATCGGCGTCGACCCAGCGAAACGGTTCCACCCGCACCACATCGGCGTCCATGCGCAAGCGCATCTCTACGCCGGCGTCGATGGGCCTGCCGAGGTTGACGCTCTGGGTGCCGGGGTAACCGACCCACAGGTCGGCCGTGGATCCGGTGATATAAACGCTGGCGCTGCCAAAGATGCCCAGCACGAGCGCGGCCTGCAGCAATTGCAGCAACCCGGCGAAGCCCACGGCAATGATTGCCGGCAGGAAGCGGCGCCATTCATGGATCAGGGTCAGGCGGGCGAGCGCAACCATCAGTCCGTTTCCTTGATTGCGCCGGCCGGCAACGGCGCGCCACCAAGCGCCTTGTACAGCGCGATGTAGGCGATACCCCGTTCAGTGCTGGCAGCGTCGGCCTGTTGCCGGGCCTGCTGCGCCTGCACCTCGGCGCCCGCCAGCTCCAGCGTGCTCATCAACCCCAGCTGCGTGCGCTGTCGCAAGGCGTGCAGGCGTGCTTGCGTCGCTGCCTGTGCCTGGCGGGATGCCTGTTCACGCAAGCGTGTCTGTTCCAGGTCCCCCAGCGCCATTTCCACCTGAGTGACGCCTTGCAGGACGGCCTGGCGATAATCCAGCAGGGCGGCCTGCAGCAGGTGGTCGCTGGCGCGAGCGGCGCTGGCGCGTTGGCCCCAGTCGAACAGCGGAATGCTGATGCCCGGTCCGGCCGAGAAAATGCCGTTGCCGCTGGGCGTGCGTTTGCGGTTGCTGGCGATGTTCACCGACCACTGCAACGAGGCGCCCAGGCTCAGGCGTGGGTACATGTCGGCGCGGCTCATGCCCAGCTCACCGGCGGCGACCAGCACCTGGGCTTCGGCGCTGGCGATTTCCGGGCGTGTGCGCAGCAGGTCCGCCGGCAGGTTGTCGAGTTGCCACGGGCCAAGGGTGGGCAGCGGTCGCGGTTGCAGCCAGCGCGGTTCAGGTTCGGATTGGCCCGCCAGCAGCGCCAACTGTTGCGCGTGGCGGTTGATCAACTGACGCGGCGTGCTCAGGCTCATCTCGGCCTGCGCCAGTTCCACTTCAGCGGCGGCCACTTCGGCGGGCGAGGCCAGGGCCAGGTGCTCGCGCACCCGCAGCAGCGCCAGTTTTTCCCGCTGGGTGTCGCGCTGGCGGGTCAGGCTGAGCTGCGCCTGTTGCGCCGAACGCAGCTCCAGCCACTGCCGCGTGAGTTCGGCCACCAGTGACACTTGCACGCTGCGCACCTCGGCCTGCAGCAGCGTTTCATGGCCCTGGGCCAGGCGCTCGGCACTCTGCCGGGCACCGAACAGGGGCAACTCCCACTGTGCATCGAAGCCGATCAGAAAGTACGAGGTGCTGGTGTCAGGGCTGATCGCATCATGGGTCTTCACGCCCAGCGACGGCAGGTAAGGTGCCTGCGCGCTGCGGCTGAGCACGCGGGTGGCACGCAACCGCTCGATGGCCGCGCCCGCCTCCAGATTGTTGTGCAGGGCACGCACCACCAGGGCATCGAGTTCGGGGTCGTTGAAGGCGCGCCACCACTGATTGACGTCGGGCTTGCGCGGCGCCAGGTCTGGCGGGGTGTTGCGCCAGGCCTGCGGCGTGGACGGTTTCAAGGCCGGCAGGGGGGCTACCGAACAGCCGGCGATCAACACCAGGGACAGGGTGCATAGCATGCGACACGAGCGCGATCTGCTAGGAAACTTGATAGGGGTCACCCAAGGGCGTGATTGGATCGAGGCGGACTACGATCAACGACAAACGCGAGAGGGGTCTGAGGATGCTGAGTCTGGATTCAGGACGCGACTGTACCCATAGCGCCCGTTCAGTTCTGTAGCGAAATTGTATTGCAGCGCAATGAGCGGGCTGGCGACCGCGCGCGCGGGCCAGCCTTGGGGAAGTGGCCGATCAGGCCTGGCAGTAGGTCTCGTGCAAATGGCGCCACAGCAGGGCGCCGCTGGCCAGCTTCTCGAACACCACCGTGGCCCGGCGGTCTGTCTGGGTGCCGCTGTCATCGACCTGATGCTCGCGGTAACTGACGATGGCCCCGCGTGCGTGCCGGTCAATGCCGGTCAGCTCGCTCAAGGTGATCTTCAACCCCGGCCGCTGCCCGCCGAGCCGCGTAAACAGATAATTGACCCCGGCCGCATTCATGCGCGTACCGGTGGACGGCGCAATCATAGTGAACTCCGGCGAGAAGCGCGCCAGCAACTGTTGCAGCGTGCCCTGCGGCGCGACACCGGCGAACCATTGCTCGATCTCGATGTGGGTCTGAATCACTTCTTCGAAAAAGTCGCTGTAGTCGATCATTTATAAACTCCCATTCAAGCCAAAGCGTTTCTTCAATGCTTTTTCCAATAAGCCCCTGGGCAACAACGCCGCCATCAACGGCAACACCCGGCTGCCATTGCCCGAGCGCAGCAGGCGCGGGGGCTGTTGCCGCTGCGCGGCCTGGAGCACATGCGCCGCGAATACGCCGGCGGGTGTCGGCTTGTCCTGTGAGGCCTGGGTGCGGGCGCGGATGCTTTCGCGCAGGGGCCACCAGGGTGATTGTTCGTTGATCAACTGTTCGGCCTGGGCGCCGGCGTTTTTCGCAAATTGGGTATTGATCGCGCCGGGTTGCACTTCCATCACACGGATGCCGAACGGTGCCAGTTCCATGCGCAGGGCATCGCTCAGGGCGTGCACGGCGGCTTTGGAGGCGCAGTAGGCGCCGGCAAACGGGGTGACCAGCACACCGGAGACGCTGCCGATGTTCACCACCAGGCCCTTGCTGCGCCGCAGGGCGGGGAACAGCGCCTGGGTCACGCCGACAATGGAAAACACATTGGTCTCGAACTGGCGCTGCATGGCTTCGGTGCCGCCGTCGAGCAGCGGCCCCATGCCGCCGTAGCCGGCGTTGTTGACCAGCACATCCAGCTCGCCCAGTTGCTCGGCCAGGTGCTGCAGGGCGGCGCTGTCGTTGACGTCCAGTTGCACGGCCCGCAAGCCTGCGGCAGCGAGGGCGGCGACATCGTCCGCGCGGCGGGCGCTGGCCCACACGTCGAAGCCTGCGCTTTTAAACGCGTCGGCCAGGGCGCGGCCGATGCCGCTGGAGCAGCCGGTGATGAGTACGTTGGGCATGGGTCAATCCTTTGTCAGTCCGAGAAACTGCCTTGCAGGTGCTCGGCACGAAATTCCAGGGTTTGCGCGCGGTAACCGGGGCGCAGTGGCGGGGTGGGCAGGCAGTCGTCCCAGGTGGCGCCGGCCTGCAGTTCGCCGGGGCCGCGATAGCGCGGAGCGGCGTAGACGTTGTCGGCCAGGTTCACGCTGTCGCCCGGTGCGTAGGCGGCGACGCGCCAGCGCAGTTCGGTGAGGGGTACGTCGTTGCCGTTGTTCAGGGTCAGTTTCAGTGGGCGGTCGGCGGGGCATTCCTGGGGTGCGTAGACGATGCGCAGTTCAAGGCGCGCCAGTTGCGAGGCTTCGCGGTTGTCCAGCCACACCACCCACACCGCGACCAGACCCAGGCCTGCGGCGGCGGCCAGGGACACCGGCAAGGCTTTGGCCGGGTAGCGCAGCAGCAGGATCAGCCAGGTGATGATCAGGAGAACGCCGAAGAACATGGAAACCGCCTCGCGAATGGATGGACCATCCTACTGTGGGGGAGGCGGGTTGACTATCCGGTGTGCTTTCGCACGCCATCGCAGGCAAGCCAGCGCTTATCAAACTTATTGATTTTAAAACCTGAAGTTTCAGGCAGCCACATCCCCGTGGCGAGCGGGCTTGCCCCGCGTTGGGGCGCGGAGCGCCCCCAATCAAAGAAAACGCGGTGTACGTGACACTACGCAGAACATGGTTTTGGGGCTGCTGCGCAGCCCAATGCGGGGCAAGCCCTGATGCCGTTCAGTCAAGTGCAGATGCTCTGTGGAAGCGGCGGTGCGACTTGCTCGCGAACGCTTACTGACTGAACAGCCAGTGTGAGTACACGGGCAATGCCTGATACGTCGCTGGTGCGTTCGCGTGCATGTTTGATGGGGATGCCACCACACGTCCCAAAAAAAGCGGTGTCCAACTCGCTGCGGATGACGGGCGCAATGTTCTGCAATAGACATTAATCCTAACGGAGTGTGTTCGCGTTTTTTTGCTCGGATTGACACTCAGGTCATGACGTCCTTTCGGATAATTCCCAGACCAGATGGTCTGTCAACGTATATGAGCCCCCGCCAATGATCACCGCTCCTCAGCGTTCGCAACATCAGACAGCTCCCATTGAGCCTGCCTATCCGCCAGAGCCGGTGGCGGTGCGGTCTATGCCGCAAGAGCCTGTCCGTTCTGTCCCGTTGACTGCACGCTCAAATGCCCCTGTGGTCGATACCGGGCAAGCCGCCAGGGCCTCGCTCGAGAAAGACAAGTTCAGCAAGCTTGCAATGAGTGCGGCGGCTGCACTCCCGGATGTGCGCGCCGAAGCCAGGCGATGCGCTGAAGCAATTGTGTTCGACCTGACCGGCTTGCATGTGGATGCCGACAAGACCTACCTGAACCGTTTTCATGGTTCGCAATCGGCCTCGACCGCATCCGGTTGGGAACATCTGGATGAGGAGCCAGCCTCCTCAATCAGCTTGACCGACGCAGTATTGAACAACTTTTCCGAGCATGATTGGGTTCCGGGCAATCTGGACCTGGAGGCCGGGTTGTATAAAGACGGCCCCGGCCAGAGTCAAAAATCAGGGTACGGCGCGCATAATCAAATTCCGCTGGCCCCGTCGGATTTTATGCGCGGCGTCTGGAAGTACGATTTGCAGGCGAAGGTCACCGAAAAAATTACCCGTTTCTGGAAAGATCATGCCGATGACTACCGAACAGTCCTGAAAGGCGAATTCATCTACCAGGCGCGTCAGCAACTGAAAACCCAATTGAACAGTCTGCCTGCCGAGCGGGCATTGCAGGTCCCTGAGCATCAGTTCTCCCGTAATGATTTTCGCAGGCTGATGGAAGCGATAGGCGGCGTGCCTGTGGATGAAAACCAGCCTCTGGGCGTCGAACAGTTGAAGGCCCCGTTTCCGGTCAGCGGCAGCGTGGACGTCCATGCCTTCGATATCAATGGATTCAAGTCCACTGATATTTTGCGTTTCACTCTGCCCGACACAGGCCCGCGCGAGTACTTGAAGGGCCGCCTCAACGGCAGGCAGATCCTCTATATACCGGGCGCCAGGCCCGCATTTCTTACATTCGCCTCACTGGAGAAAATGGACCAGTGGGTCGCCGACCAAGCCCGTTCTGCATCAACGCGAAAAGCTCTGGAATCGCACTTCTCATTAGAAAATCGGCAGGACAGGGGGGCCGATACCTTTTGGCTGAACCTGCTTTACGCCGTGAACCCGCTGACCGAGCTGATCGCGCTGATTCCCAGCCGCCCAAAGGAAGGCGTCGACGTGTCCCTGGAACATCTCGGTACGGGCGCCAGCGATAATCTGGAAGGTACCGTCATTGACCGCAGCAATTTCGCCATCAAGGACGATATTTTCAGCCACATGGCGCAACTGACAGCCGAGCGTATGTACAGCGACGCGGATGTTGCCATCAAATCCGACAGTGAAGTCACCCGCGACACCTGGCTTAACGACCTGTCGGTTGCTGCCCAATTGTTGGCCAGATTGGCGCCTCTGGGCGCGCCTGCTGCTGCGGCGGCCGTATTCACAGGCCTTGCGGAAGCTGCAGTGGGGGGCGAAAAAACTGTTTCTGGCGATACACAGGCAGAGCGTGCGGTTGGAAACGCCAAGGTGATCGACGGCATGCTCAACACCCTGTTTTCGATCAGTGGCGGGGCGAAAGTCGACGACCCCTTTACGCTTCCCCAGGAAGGGCCTCCCGTGATCGTGCCGGAGTTCAGCGAGGCCGATATCGGGTTACCTGACTTCAGCGAACACGCGTTGCCCGATGCCCTGTTGGAGGGCTGCACGATCAAGGGCGACGGTACTTACCAGGTCGGGGAGCAGCATTATGTGCGCTACGGCGAAGGCGGGGGTGAACGCGGGGTTTTCGAAATCAGTCGTGTCTACAAATCCGGAGGGCCTGTCTGGGTTATCAATCCGGTGACCAGAGCCAGGGTGATGCTGCTGGAGCCGACAGGCAACGGCCAGTGGCGTATGAACAGAATGCTCGGCGGTGGCAGGGAAGGGCAGCAGTTACCGAGCAAGCGCCCGCGAGACGCGACTGGGACCTCGGCTTCAGCAACGTCCAGCGACGGCCAGACCGGGCAATCCACGTTCAAGCGGCCCAGGTTGGCTGAAGCCTTTCCCGGTGAAAAGGCTGAGCTGGAGCCGCCCGTCAAAGGAAAGAACGTGTTCTACAAATATACGTCGCAAGACCGTCAGGCTTCGTTCGCCGCGCAACGCGCCTTCGAGCCATCCTCCACGCATTTGAACGGAACCCCTCTGCCCCGAGGGCAGGGCAGGCACTACTTTACGGACCTGGCCCCTGAAGACAGGCCAACGGAGCAGATATCCCGGCTGATTTTCGGGCGGCGAAAATATGGCAACACGCTGGATAAAATGACCAACTATTTCGAGGTCAACACCTCAGGCCTGGTGCTGTTGAGCGACCCGGATTACCCACATATCTTCTATGTGGACACCAAGTTCGACATCCCATTGCAGTACAGGACCGGCCCTGGCTCGGGGCTGACCAATCGAGTCATCTCTCGTGGTGAGACACCCTATATGCCGCCTAATCCTGGCTAGGCAAAAGCGCAGGGGCCTTCACAGTCGCCAGCAATCCAAAAAAAAGCCCCCACCCGGCCCACTGCGGATAGGGGACGCAGTGGGCCGGGTGGGGGCTTGTTCTACGACCGTGTTACTGCGCGATAGTTTTCACCGACACGCCACGTTCAATCGGCGTCGAGCGGCCGTAGATGTCTTCGAAGCGCTCGATGTCGTCTTCGCCCAGGTAGCTGCCCGATTGCACTTCGATGATCTCCAGCGGGATCTTGCCCGGGTTGCGCAGACGGTGCACCGAGGCGATCGGGATGTAGGTGGACTGGTTCTCGCAGAGCAGGAACACGTTCTCGTCACAGGTGACCTCGGCGGTGCCGCTCACCACGATCCAGTGTTCGGCGCGGTGGTGGTGCATCTGCAGCGACAGGCACGCGCCCGGCTTGACCGAGATGTGCTTGACCTGGAAGCGCCCGCCCATGTCCACCGAGTCGTAGGAGCCCCACGGACGATAGACTTCGCAGTGGTTCTGGGTTTCGCTGCGGCCCTGCTCGTTGAGGGTGTTGACCATCTGCTTGACGCCCTGGACCTTGTCCTTGTGGGCAATCATCATCGCGTCCTTGGTTTCCACCACGACGATATTGTCCAGACCGATCACCGACACCAGCTTGCCGTTGCCGTGCACCATGCAGTTACGGCTGTCCTGGATCACCACGTCGCCCTTGCTCACGTTGCCGTTGGCGTCCTTTTCGTTGACCGCCCACAGCGAGGCCCAGCAGCCCACGTCGCTCCAGCCGGCGCTCAGCGGCACCACGCAGGCGCGCTGGGTTTTTTCCATCACGGCGTAGTCGATGGAGTTGTCCGGGCAGCAGGCGAAGGTGGCCTCGTCGAAGGTCACGGTGTCGGCGGTCTGCTCGCTGCGCTCCAGGGTCAGCAGGCAGGTGTCGTAGATGTCCGGATCGTGCTTTTTCAACTCTTCGAGGAAGCGGCTGGCGCGGAACAGGAACATGCCGCTGTTCCAGAAATAGCCGCCGCTTTTGACGAACTCGACGGCGCGCTTCTCGTTTGGTTTTTCCACGAACTGCTCAACACGGCTGACGCCTTCGGGCAGCAGCGAGTCGTTGGCCGACTTGATATAGCCATAACCGGTTTCCGGGCGGGTGGCCGGGACACCGAACAGCACCATCTCGCCGCGCTCGGCGGCCACGGTGGCCAGGGCCAGGGCGCGTTGCAGGGCTTTCTGGTCGTCGATCACGTGGTCGGCCGGCAGCACCAGCATCAGGTCGTCACGGCCTTCGTTGACCAGCATCATCGCGGTCAGCGCCACGGCTGGCGCGGTGTTGCGGCCGAAGGGTTCCATCAGGATGCGCTGGCACTCGAGCTTGCGGGCGCTCAACTGCTCGTTGACGATGAAACGGTGGTCCTTGTTGCACACCACAATCGGCGCGTCCATGCCTTCGAACACCAGGCGCTCCAGGGTTTGCTGGAACAGGGTGTGCTCACCGGTCAGGGCCAGGAACTGTTTTGGGAACTGTTTGCGCGAAAGCGGCCAAAGACGTGAGCCGCTGCCACCGGAAAGGATTACTGGAATCATCGGTATTTCTCCTTGAATCGATTGAGTCAGAGTCAATTTCAAAAGCTAATCAGCGGGTCGATACCGGGCGTTTCACCCACACTGGCGACAGGCTCGAACCTGTGCCGGTGACATACAGCACCGCCGCTTCACCACGTTCCAACGCAACCGGCTTCACATCGCCGACTTTCTTGTCACCGTCATACAACGCCAGGCTTACCTTCACCGGGTTGATTTCACGCTCGCCACGGCCCTTGGCGGCCACCGACTTGACCACATCGGTCTTGCCGTCGGCGGTTTTCAGGGTCAGGGCCTTGTCGCTGAGGTTCTGCACGCGCACCAGGGATTTCTGTTTGTTCTTGAAGGGCGGCTCTTCGATCAGCTGCGGCTGGCCGCTGCCGCTGTTGACCAGGGTGTAGTAGTGATCGGCGGCCAGTTTGACCGGCACGGTCTGGCTGCCGACCTTGGCGCTGTAGTCACCGCCGGGCATGAAGCTGAAGTCGCTGCTGGCCAGTGGCGCAACCTCACTGAGGTTGGTGTTGCCCACGGTGGCACTGACTTCCTGGTTGCTGGCGTTGTAGATGCGCACAAAGCTCGAGCCTTTTGGCGCGGTGGGGCCGTACAGGGCGGCGTCACCACCGGCGAAGGCGGACATCGATACGAAGCTTACGCCGGCAGCGATGGCCAGGGACTTGGCGAGATGGCGCGCAGTTGTAGTGAAAGTCATGTGAGTTACCTCTCTTTCAGTTTTGCGCCCGGTCGGGCGTCTCGGATTTTTTAAGGGTGTTGTTCAACGCCATGTCTTGCTGGCGCATACCGGCTTGTTTGAGCTGCGCAACCCAGTCGGGGTCGGCGTCGCCGATTTCGTTGTTCACAGGCAGATAACGTTCAGGAAATTCCCAGATCAGCACTTGCGGCGGGTTGTTCTTGAAGTCATCGCTTTTCAGGTAGCTGAGCATCGGCAGGATCGGGCCGTGGCCGTCTTCGGAGTAGTTGATGACGTCGCTGTGCAGGGCCTGCTTGAGCGCGCCGACGAAGTTCCAGTTGGGGTTGGCGCTGTAGCTGGTGCCCACCAGTGCCACCGGGGTCTCGCTGTCGGCAAACAGGGCGTCGTCGCCTTTGTCTTCAGCCAGGTGCGTCACGCGCTTTTGCAGGGGCTCCTTGGGCGGCATCAGGTTTTCGAACAGCGGGTCCAGGGGCAGGAACAGGCGCAGGTCACCTTTGTGCGGCTCGGTTTTTTCCGCCTCCGTGACAAAGCGCTGCGGCTCGCCGCTCAACGGCGTTTTCTCGGAGATGGTTTTGGCCAACTGCCTGGCCGCGATTTCCGCGCCGTCCGGAGTCCAGTGGGTGTCGGTGCGCAGGAACACTTGCGTGCCAGCCAGCTTGGCCTGTTGCAGCGGCCCCAGCAGGTCCGGCGCGACGATCTTGTCGGCGGCGACACGGGCGTGGAAGTCCTGGTACAGGTTGGCGTGGATGCTCGCCGGTTTCACCTCATCCAGGTGCTCCGGGTACAGGCGCACCTTGGCCGGCACAATCGCCATCACCAGCTGGATGCCACGGGCCTTGAGCTGCTGGCGTACGCCCTCGACCAGCGCGTAGTTGTCTTGCAGGTTCTGGTCCTGGTTGGCGATGGCGTTGAATTCCTCATCGCTGTACAGCCAGTGATCGCGACCCAGTACCACGCCGGTGCGGCCTTCGTTGAACAGCTTGTAGTCCAGCGCTGCCCACAGGTTGGTGCCCAGGCGTTTGATCGGGAACTCTTTGTCGTAATGGGTCTCGACGGCCTTGGTCCAGCGACCGTTGAGCACGGTCGCGTCGGCGTTGGTGCTAAAGCCCATGAAGCTGCGCAGCGACCAGGCGCCCAGGGCCAGCAGCAGCGCCAGGAACAGGCTTATATAGAGGACGCGTAATGAACGGGTCATGGTCGGCTCCCTCAGAATTGGAAGTAAAGGAACGGCGAGAAACTCTGCGCCGACAGTTTCAGAATCGACGCCACGAACAGCAGCAGCACCGCCGCGCGCATGGCGTAGCGTGGCCAGTCAGCGGTCCAGTAGGCCGGTTGCACGGCCGCATCGCGACCCACGCTGAAACCGGGCTGATGGATGCTGCCGGGGTTGTCGCCCGGTACCGCCTTGATCAGGCTCGGGTCGGCCGGTTTGGCTTTATCCGCAGGGCGGTTGGTGTAGAAGTCGCGCAGGCCGAAGAACGCCAGGGTGGCGTAGGCCACCACCAGGGTTGCCACTTGCAGGCCGGTGAGGCTGGAACGGTTGAGTTCCGACAGCGACCACTCGCCAAAGCTGAACATGGCGCCGTACATACGCCCGGCCACGTGCAGGTTTTCGGCGCGGAAGATCACCCAGCCCATCACCACCAGCAGGAAGGTGAAGGCCCAGCGCACCACGTTGAAGCTGCGCGGCGCGGTGTTCAGGCCAATGGCTTTTTCAATCGCCAGCCACATGCCGTGCCAGGCGCCCCACACGATGTAGGTGATGTTCGCGCCGTGCCACAGGCCACCGAGCAGCATGGTCAGGAACAGGTTGCGGTAGGTGGTCAGTGTGCCTTTGCGGTTGCCACCCAGGGTGATGTAGAGGTAGTCACGCAGCCAGGTGGAGAGGCTGATGTGCCAGCGCCGCCAGAACTCGGTGATCGACTGGCTGATGTACGGCTGCTTGAAGTTTTCCATGAAGCGAAAACCCATCATCAAGCCCAGGCCGATGGCCATGTCGCTGTAGCCGGAGAAGTCGAAGTACAGCTGCGCGGTGTAGGCCAGCGCGCCGAGCCAGGCATCGCCCGTGGTGGGGTTTTGCAGGGCGAAGCAATGGTCGGCCACCACCGCGAGGGTGTCGGCAATGAATACCTTCTTGATGAAACCCTGCATGAACCGCGTGCAGCCCTCGGAGAATTTATCGAGGGTGTGCGTGCGGTTGTTGAACTGGTCGGCCAGGTCGCGAAAACGCAGCACGGGGCCGGCGATCAAGTGCGGGAAGATCGCCACGAACGCGGCAAAGTCGATGAGGTTGCGCGTGGCCGGGGTGTCGCCGCGATACACGTCGATGATGTAGCTGATGGACTCGAAGATGTAGAACGAGATGCCGATCGGCAACAGCACGTGGGTGAGGATGAACGGCTCCAGGCCCGCCGACTTCATCATCACGTTGATGCTGTCGACGCCGAAGTTGGCGTACTTGAAGTAGCCGAGAATGCACAGGTCGACCGCCACGCCCAGCAGCAGCCAGCGTTGGGCCGGCTTGGTGCGCACGCCCGCCGCACCGACCTTCAGGCCGATCCAGTAATTCCACAGCGTGACGGCGGCGAACAGCGCCAGGAAGTCCACTCGCCACCAGGCGTAGAACACATAGCTGGCAATCAGCAGCAGCAGGTTGCGATAGCGTTGCCCGCTCAAGTAGTACAAGCCGAGAAAGATCGGCAAGAACAGAAACAGGAACACATTGGACGAGAAAACCATCCCGATCTCTCCATGTTTAACCAACAGTCAAGGGCCGCAGCCCCCCCAAACCCCCCCACGAAAAGACGGGGAGGGCGGTACAACATTCCTACTGACAAAACCGGCTCAAACTGTGGGAGGGGGCTTGCCCCCTCCCACATTTCTAACCGAGTTTGCTCAGGAACCTTTGTTGCCTTTTTCATGCGCCGGGTCGTAGACCTTGGTCAGGTCACCGCCCAGGCGGAAGGTCTTGAACGGTTGCATGCCGTGCTTGCGTTCGATCACGTCCGGGGCGCAGGTGTAGAGGGTGCAGAAGGGTTCGAGCCAGGCGAATTTCATGTCCTGTTTCAGGTCCTTCATGTCCTGCTCTTTGCCGTTCTTCTGCTCGAAGATCTCCGGGTCCTTGACCCCGGCCAGCACTTTGTCGCCCAGGCGCTTGAGCGCGCTGTTGTTTTCCTGGCGCAGGTCCACACCATTCACCAGCGCGAAACTGGCGATCATCGACAGCGGCGGCAGGGCATAGTTGTGGTACGACAGGGCGCGTTGCTGGCGCTTCAATTCATTCGGCAAAAAGCCCTGGTCGTCGACCTGGTTCACGCCGACCTTGTATTCCTTCACGGCCCAGTCAAACAGGTCGCGACGGTTGGTGGCGACGGACGTGGCCATCACCGACCAGGCGGCCCAGTAGGAATGGTTGTTGGTTTTTTCCAGCGGCAGGTTGTCCCAGTCGCTCACCACCTGGTCGGCGAGTTTGTTGAACCAGGCTTCGATCAACTGCGATTCCTGCTGGTGATTGGCCAGCGGGTGCGAGTCGGAGAACTTCAGGCGCACATAGGCCGAGGCCATGCTGCCCAGTGCCCATTTGCGCATGGACTTGCCGGTGTGGTTGAAGTCCTTGGACATCAAGGCGTCGGCCTTGGCCCACGACACCAACCAGTTCAGTGTGCATTCAAGCTGCTGCGGACGGCCGTCGCGCATGAACTGCATCACCCGCTTGCTGGTGTCTTTTTCCAGCTTGGTGATGTCGGCGGTGCTGTCGCGAAAGGCTTTTTCCGACTGCAGGTTCAGCGTGGAACGTGCCTTGTCGGAGCCTTCGTATTTGCTGCGAAACTGCAATGGCCCGGTGTAGGGCGTGGGCATGGTGTCGCAGTTTTCCTTGAAGTCGCCGGTCTTGAACGCTTCGATCGGGGCGAAATAGCCCTGGGGCGGACGCAGCGGCGCGGCGGCGTTGGCGGCGCCGGCAAAGATCGCCAGGCCGAGCAACGATGGAATCAATAACTTTTGCATAGGTAACCTCACTTTCCGAGTTGGGCGGTCTGTTGACCGCCGCCTGGAAATACGTTGCGTGTGCAAATTTTCGCTTCGACTTTCTGCGCGGCAGCGCCCGCTTCGGGGCCCTGCACTTCCACGGCCAGCAGGTTCTGCGAGGCCCAGTCTTCATCGGTGCGCAGTTCAAAGGCGAAACGCCCGTCTGTATCGGATGTTTCGGGTTTCTCGATCTTGATGTCCTCGTGGCGCCCGTTCATGTACCAGAGGGTGGCTTGCAAGGTTTTCACCGACGGATCGGCGAAGCGGATATCGACCTGGTGGTTCACGTTACGCAGGTCTTTGTTCGAACTGTTGACCATCAGTTCGTTCTTGCCGGGTTTGAGCGTGGTGCTGGCACTCATCTGCGTAGGCTTGCCTTCGCAGCCGTTGTCGAGCAGCGCCATCATCTGGCGGTAGATGGTTTCCTGGTCCAGGCGATACAGCGGCGAGAATTCCCAGATAAGGATTTTCGGCGGGGTTTTCTGGAATTCTTCGCTGCCCAGGTACTGGATCATCGAGCCTTCCAGGCCACCGCCGGGGAAGGCGACATTGAGGATGTCGGCGCCGATTTCCTGTTGGAGGAAGCCGGCGAAGTTGTAGTTCTTGCCGCTGTGGCTGGTGCCCACCAGGGTGATCTGCGGGTTGCCCGAATCGCTGAACAGGTCGCCGTCGCCCGCTTCGCCCTTGGGCTCGGTGGTGAACTGGTCCATGTACTGGATCGCGTAGCTGGTGCCGCACAGCTGGCCGGCCATGTTGTGCAGGGTGCCGGTCTTGCCCATGCGCCCGGAACGCTTGGTTTCGAATTCCTGGCGAGGAATATCGGCAAATTCCGGCAGTGAGCGCACCTTGGCGCCGACGATCTTCGCGGTGCGCTGGGCGCCGTACGGGGTCCAGTGCTGGTCGCCGCGGAAGTAGAAATCGTGGGCCGGCAATTCATCCGGCAGTTGCTCGTTGGTCAAGGGCGACAGGTCCGGCACCACGTAGCCCATTTTGGCGAAGCGGCCGAGCATGGTTTTGTAGTTGCCCAGTGCCTTGTCGAAATCGAAAGAGGCTTTTTCCGCCGGGTTGAGCTTGTTGCGGTTCACCAGGCCACGGGTCGGCTGGTACACCAGCACCAGTTCCACGCCCTTGGCCTTGAACGCATCGTGCAGCTGTTGCAGACGCTTGTAGCCGGCGGGGCTGGTGTCGAATTCGGTGCGCAGGTCTTCCTGGGTACGGAACAGCCAGTCGCCCTGGGCTTGCACCAGGGTGGTGAAGTTCTGCTGGTAGCGCGTGGTGTAGTTCTTCGCGTCATGGGCGGCCGGGCACAGGCTGCAGCACGGTTCGGCGGTGAAGGTCGGTGCCTTCACTTCGTCGGCGCGCACGCCCTGGCTGGCCGCCAGCAGGCCGAGGGTCAGACCCGAAAGGCTCAGCAGTTTGATCATGTGTGGGTGCATAAGGGTCATCCTCAGTCCAGCATTTCGGTCTGGCGTTCGACAGGGTCGATCAGCACGGCTTTCTGCTGGCGCACCAGCAGGTCGAGAATTTCTTCCTGGCGTTCACCGAGAATCCCGGAGAAGCTGATGCCACTGGTTTTGGTCGGTGCCAGCATCGACACGCGGTACAGCTCGATGCTCAACGGCGAGTCGATCGACAGCGGCCCGCTGCCGTTACCGGCCAGTTCACCGCCGACCACGATCAGCGAGACCTTGGCGTCGAACGGGTCGAGGGCGATGTCGCGGTCGGTGTCGGTCAGGTCCTTGATGTGGCCGTACACGCCGGTCAGCCCGTTGGCCATCGAAGTGTTTTCGTACAGCTTGATGTTCACGCTGTTACGCACGCGGATGCCGTGACGACGGTTGCTGATCACCTTGTTGCCCCACAGCAGGTTGTCGCCGCTCTCATAGAGGGTGATGCCGTCGGTGTGGTTGCGGTAGATCTCGTTATCGGCGATCAGGTTGTTGACGCTGTTACGGTCGATCACCAGGCCCGAGAGCTTGTTGTCGTAGCTGCGGTTGTTGAAGATGAAGCTGTCGTTCACTTCGCGGGAAATGATGATGCCGTGCTTCTTCTTCGTGCCGTACACGGTGTTGTCCGCGATGATCAGGCCGTGGGACCGGTCGTGGGGGTCAATGCCGTAGACGATGTTGTCCTTGTAGGTATTGCCCTTGATCACAAAGCCCGTGGTCTCGTAGCAGTAGAAGCCGTACCACATGTCCGAGAACTCTGAATCGATGATCCAGCCAGTCGGCTCAGGGCGCTTGAGCACCTTGGCCATGTTTGGCGTGTACTGGGAAATACTCACCCCGTACGACTTGCTGTTGGCGTAGCCGAAGCTGGCCATCTTGCTGTTGGCGATATAGGTCTGGGTACCGCCCCAGGCCAGCAGGAACGGGCGGAATTCGTTGGGCGACTTGAACAGCGCCGGGCCGTTGGCTTTTTCATCCCAACCGGTAATTTTGGTGTCGCGCACAAACAGCTGGCCGTCGTTGATCAGGAACGAACCGGCTTGCTGGGACAGGCGCAGCTCCTGGGTTTTCCCGTCGATTTCGAGGATGCCCTTGCGGCCCACCACGATTGGCAGCTTGGCCAGGAACACTCCCGGCGACGTTTCGCTCAAGTACTGTTTGGGCACTTTGGCCAACAGGTCCTTGAGGTTCATGTAGCCGTCGTCGACAAAGATCGCCTGGGGAATGCCGTGCTGGCGCACCACCCATTCGGCCATCTTGTTATCACCGCCGATAAAGTCCTTGAGCGCGTCTTCCTGCATCATGCGACGGATGCTGACCTTGCCCGGCGTGCTGCGCACGATCTTCTTTTCCATCGCCGCCGCGGTGTAGCCCGAGAGGTCGGGCAGCGCCGGCTTGGCCATTTCCAGCGGCGCGGTGGGCGGGCTGGAAATGGTGTAGGTCTTGGCCTGTTGCAGTTCCTTGGCGATGGTCGGCGCCTTGGCCGCCGTGTCGGCAAAGGCCGTGGCGCTGGCCATCAGCATTGCCGCGACGAGTAGGCTTTGAGCATTCATTGCACAGGCTCCCATCAGAACTTCCAGATCACGTCGACAAAGGCGCGATGCATGTACGAGTCGACCTGGCTGCCATAGGCGTCGCCCGGCTTGAACACGCCGGCGCGAAAGCGCACCAGCGCCGACGGCTCGTCAATCGACTGGCTGAGCGCGGCCGGCAGCAGGCCTTTCTTGAAGTATTTGGTGACGACGAGGTCCATCTCCTGGCCCAGGTCTTTCTTGCCGTCTTCAAGCGGCAGCGAGGTACTGGAGAGGATCGCGCCGGTCACGTCATCGGTGTTGTTCTGCACCGCGTCGATGCCGTTGCTGCCCACCGGCTTGTTGCCGTCCACGCGCCAGAACTTGTGGTACACCAGGCTGGCGTCGTAGTCCTCACGCAGTTGCCAGGAACCGAACAGGCTCATGGACTGCATGTTGTTCATCTCGCCGCGAAACGCTTCGCCGAAGCGGTGCACGCGGGACTGGGTGCCGGTCCAGTTCGAACGGTTGCTTTGCAGGCCGTTCTGCTCGTACTCGGCGCTGGCACGGGAGTACGCCGCGCCCACTTGCCACTGCGGGTCCAGGCGCAGACGCACGCCCAGGTCGGTGGCCCAGCCGCTGATGTTGTCGCTGCGCTTGGCGGTGGCAGGGCGGCTGCCGTCGGCGTTCAGCGCGTTGACCGTGTCGCGGTCGCCTTTCATGCCGGTGACGCTGGCCCAGTAGTTGACGGTGTTGGTGTTGCGCCAGTTATAGGCGTCGCTGTTGGCTTCGATGCCGAGCCAGGTCAGGTCGCCGTTTTCGCGCTTGTCCAGCGAGTCGGTGGCCACGCCCGGTTCCGGGAAGTCGAGCTTGCCGTTGTCATGGGTGTGGTGCCCGCGCAGGCCGATCCACTGGCCCGGCGTCCACTGGTAGGCGGCGTCGGCGTAGAGGTGCTGGCGGTCCTTGTCGACCGGGGACAGTTCCTTGAGGTCGGTGCGGTATTCGCTGAAGCGTTCGGCGGCGCCCACATTGGCCTTGAGCAGGGTGGTGTCGAAGGTCCAGTTCAGCGCTTCGATGTTGGTGTCGCGCCATTGACCGTCGTCATTGCGCAGGCGCTGGCGACCGAACTTGAGAAGCTCGCCGGGGTAGGGCGTGAAGCCGCCGTACGCCACCCAGAATTCGCGCATTGCCAGGTAATTCTTTTTGGTCTTGCGGTCGCTGTTGCTGGTTTGCTGGTTCTCGTCATCGGCCGACTGTTGCAGGGTGTCGGTTTCGATGATGTCGCTGGAGGCCACGGCCTGGCCCATGGCGTAAGCGCTCCAGTTGCCGCTTTCACCGTAGATCCACGGGCGCAGGTCGATACCGATACCGTTGACGTCGCCGCCTTTCTGGGTGCCCAGGTCGCGGTCGTCCTCGGACTGGCCGGTGACTTTGACTTCCAGGCCGAAGTTCTTCGCTTCGGTGAGCGCGGCCAGGGTCGGGCACGACCACAGCAGGGCGAAGGTCAGGCCGATTCCGGCCTTGACGAATGGGTTGAGCTTCATAGGGATTCCTCGCCGTCGTCTTCTTCATCCAGGGCGTGCAATTGCAGCGTGCTCTGGGCCAGGGTGCCGCGGGCGGCCAATTCCTGTTGCACCAGGCGTTGGCCTTCGGTGCGTTGCTCAGGCGTCAGCGGTGCTTCGAGCTGGGTGGCCAACTCATTGGCTTCCGGGGTGTCCTGGGCCTTGGCCAGCTGGCTGAAGACATAGGCGTTCAATGGGTCGGGCTTGGTGCCTTTGCCTTGGGAAAACAGTTGGGCGATGGCGAAGTCGGCGCTGTTCTGGCCGTTGCGCGCAGCGGTCAGCAGGTGGTCCAGGGCCTTCTGCGGGTAAACCTTGCCCAGGTAGCCACGGCGGTAGATCTGGCCGAGGTAGTAGTCGGCAGCGACTTCCCTGCCCACGGCTTTTTCGAAATGCGCTTCGGCGGCCTTGGCGTCTGCCGGCACCCACTTGCCTTCGTAGTAGAGCTTGCCCAGCAGCAGTTCGGCGCGCGGCTGGTCGGCCGCGCGGCCGTTGTCCAGGTACTGCATCATCTGGTCGACATCGCCCAGTTCCGGGAAGTCGTAGAGCAGTTGCGCCAGGCTGACCCAGGAGGCCGGGTAGCCGGGGGCGATTTTTTCCAGCAAGGCCTGGGCGGTTTTTTCATCCGGGGTGCCGAGGGTGGCATCGCCAAGCACGCGGGCGACGCTGTCGACGCGCTGCGCAGTGACGGTGCCACGGCTGTAGCCGGCTTCCAGTTGCTTGAGCAGTTCGGCCTGTTTTTCCGGCGCGGCCTGTTTCTGGTACACGGTGGCCAGCTCGACATAGCAGATATCGGTGGTGTTGAGCGCGGCCTTGCAGATGCGCTCGACGTCAGCCAGATGCTGGTCGTAGGTGTCCTGGGTGCGATACAGCAGCACCTGGGCCAGGCCGGCTTCCGGGTAACCGGCGGCTTGCCACTTGGTGATCTGTTGCTGCGCGTTCACGTTCGGGAAACTGTGCGGGTATTGCAGGTACAGCATCGCCAGCGGGATCAGCGTGTTGCCTTCGCCATTGGCAAAGGCTTTTTTCAGCAGGCCTTCGGCTTCATGGTGCTCGGCTTCGGTGCTGCCCGGCTTGGCCACCAGCAGGCGACCGAGGCGGGCCTGGGCGCGCGGCGAGGTGTCGGCGGCGGCGCGGTAGGTGGCTTCGGCCTGTTTGATTTGCTCGGGGTCACGGGTACCGACCTGGATATCGGCCAGGCCCACTTGGGCCTCGCTGTAACCCAGCTCCGCCAGCTGCTGGTAGTTCTGCTGGGCGGTGGCGGTGTCGCCGCGCTTGAGGGCTTCATTGGCCAGGCGCTGGTCGGGCAGGCCGGCACAACCGGCCAGGCTCACCGCAACCGCCAGCAACGCCACCGAACCCATGTGGGAGGGGGCTTGCCCCCGGTGCAGGCGACTCGGTGAATCAGGCAAACCGCGCTGATCCCATCGCGAGCAAGCCCGCTCCCACAGCGATTGTGTTGTGCTTGAAATAGGCTTCACAGGCATGTCCTCGCTTACAGACCGTGAGCCATGGCTTTGTCGATCAGCCAGTTCAGCGACGGGCCACGGTCGCTGGTGACTTCCACCGGGCGGCCGGCGTAGGCGCTGTCCAGCGGTGCATCGGGCTTGATCTGCACGCGGATGTCGGAGGACAGGTCGGCGCTGTTCAGGCTGGTGCTGCTGACGATGGTGCCGGTACGCACCTGTTCTTCATCGGCCACCTGGAAACTCACCGGCGTGCCTGGGCGCACGTCGCCGAACTGGCGATAGGTGAAGCGCGCTTCGACGTTGGCCTGGGCGCCGCGTGGCACCAGTTGGAAGATCACATCGCCTTTGCTGGCGTATTGGCCGTCGGCGACCATTTGCTGGGCAACCACGCAATCGCACGGCGAGGTCAGGGTGCCGGTCATTTGCTTGCCGAACAGCTCTTCAACCTTGGCCGGTTGCAGCTGGTCTTCGTCCAGATGTCCCTTGAGGACGTCGAGCATGCTGGTGCTGAAGGTGGCCAGCGGTGCGCCTTTGGCGGCAATCGCGTCACCTTTGAGCAGGCTCTGCACGGTGCCGTCGCGCGGCATGGTCACGTTCATGCCGGGCACGCTGACCAGGCCGGCCTGGGCGTGGCTGACAAAGTACATGCCGTACACCGATTTGAAGACAAACCCGAACGCGGCCAGGCCGACGATGAAGATACCGGCGCTGAACACCACGGCGCGCAGGCGACCGAACGCGGTCATGCCGCTGCCGCCGTCCTTGACCTTGCGCGCCTTGGTGAAGTTGTCACGCTGCAGGGTGGCGAGCACGTCGCCCATGGTCACGATGTCGCCGGACAGGTGCGAGGTGATCAAGTGGCGCAGGGTGGAAATATCCTGGGCGTCGAGGTTCTGGAACTGGCAACCGGTGCGGCCGGTCTGGCGGTCGTAGGAGCGGATCTGCAGCTCCACGTCCATCGCCAGGCCGAGGTTATCGATCACAAATTGCAGGCGGCCCTTGTGCACTTCACCCACGGTCAACGGCTGGGTGGCGGTGAACGCCAGGCCGCCGGCGGACAGGTCGATCACCCGTGCTTCGGTCTGGGTGCGGTCGGTGTTGAAAAAGCGCAGCTTGGCCGGGATTTTGACCCGGGCATGTTGGCGCTGGGCTTCGGACTCGTGGACAACGTTGGCGTTTACTTGGCTATTCATCGGTGTAATTCCTAGGTTAATTCAGGCTTGGCAGGGTCAGACCATCATCAAGAGCACGGCGACGAAAATGCTGCCGGCGGAGAAGGTCATGGTCCGAGACGACCAGGTGTTGAACCAACGTTGAAAGCTGGCCAAATCGCGGGTCAGTTTGGTGTCCTGGCGGGTCCAGGACTGTTGATCAAGGCGGAAGAACACGTAGATCTTCACCAGCGCGCCCATGATCTGGTTGTAATAGAGAATGACCGGGTAAGCCGGGCCGATGGTGTGACCGGAGCACGACAGCAGCAGGGTCAGAATCAGGCGGGTGATGCCGATCCACAGCAGGTACGCGAGGATGAAGGCGCCGCCGTACTTGAAAGTGGCAATGATCGCCACGGTCAGGCCGAGCAGGGAGGTCCACATCGACACGCGCTGGTCGAACAGCACGATGCTGGTGAACACGCCCAACCGACGCACACCCAGGCCCAGGGCACGGGAGTTCTGGCGCAGGTTGTTGCCATACCAGCGGAACATCAGCTTGCGGCTGGCCTTGATAAAGCTCTTTTCCGGCGGGTGTTCCACGGTGTTGATCGCGGCGTCCGGCACGTAGAAGGTGTCGTAGCCCAGGCGCATCAGGCTGAACCAGCTGGACTTGTCATCACCGGTGAGGAACTTGAAGCGGCCCAGGCGCCAGTGTTGCAGCGAGTCGCTTTCCACGTCGGCGATAAAGCCCGGGTCGGTGACCACGCTGGCACGGAACACTGACATGCGTCCGGTCATGGTCAGCACGCGCTTGGACAGGGCCATGGAGCACATGTTGATGTGGCGCTGGGCGAAGCGCAGCTTGTGCCACTCGCTCATGATGTAGCCGCCGCGCACTTCGCAGAACTCGTTGGTGGTCAGGCCGCCGACGTTGCCGAACAGCTGGAACCACGGCACGGTCTTGCGCACCACGCCTTCGGCCAGCACGGTGTCGCCATCGATCACGGCTACCACGGCGCGGTCATCCGGCAGGTGGCGGGAGATGGCGCGAAAACCAAAGGCCAGGCCGTCACGCTTGCCGGTGCCGGCGATGCGCACGAAGTCGAGCTTCACGTGCTCGGGTGGGTTCATCTTCTCCCACAGGCTTTTCACCAGCAGCTCATCGGACATTTCCACCAGCGAGCAGACCACGGTGGTGGGGAAGCCGCATTCGATGGCTTCGCGGATCACCGAGCTGTAGACCTGCGCGGTGGTCAGCGCATCGATACGAAAACTGGTGACCATGAGAAACACATGGGACGGGTCGGCAGCCTTGCCCAGCTTGCGCACTTTGCGGCGCAGGTGCGGGTACACCACGTACAGGAACAGCATGCCGCGAAAGAAATGCGTCGCACCCATCGAATAGCGCCAGATACCCACGGCGCCAATCAGGAAAATAAAATTCTTCGACTCGGAGTCGAACGTGCTCGCCGGCAGCAGCAGGGCGAGTCCCATCAGCAGGCTGAGAAAGAACAGCCAGCCAGCCGATTGCAGGAGTACATGTTTTAACTTGGACATAAGCGTCATCCGAAGGTGAAGAAGGCTTCAAGCCGCAGGCGCCGAGTGCGCCTGCAGCTTGAAACTCGCCGTTGCTGTTACCAGCAAATGCCTTCGGTGCGGCCGCTGACGCTGGTGGCCTTGGACATGAAGCCCACCAGGTCGACCACTTGCTTGCCGTGCGGTGCGTTATGCGCCAGGGCGCGGAATTTCTCGTCACGGTTGCCGAGGATGATCACGTCGGAGTTGTTGATCACATCGTCGAAGTCGGCGTTGAGCAGGGACGACACGTGGGGGATCTTGCCCTCGATGTAGTCCTTGTTTGCGCCGTGGACACGGGCGTACTCGACGTTGCTGTCGTAGATGCTCAGGTCATAGCCCTTGCCGATCAGCATTTCGGCCAGTTCCACCAGCGGGCTTTCGCGCAGGTCATCGGTGCCGGCCTTGAAGCTCAGGCCCAGCAGGGCGATTTTGCGCTTGTCGTGGCTGGAGACGATGTCGAAGGCGTTCTGCACCTGGGACTCGTTGCTGCGCATCAGCGAGTTGAGCAGCGGCGCTTCCACATCCAGCGAACCTGCGCGGTAGGTCAGGGCGCGCACGTCCTTTGGCAGGCACGAGCCGCCGAACGCGAAGCCAGGGCGCATGTAGTACTGGGACAGGTTGAGGGTCTTGTCCTGGCAGACCACTTCCATCACTTCGCGACCGTCGACGCCGACGGCCTTGGCAATGTTGCCGATCTCGTTGGCGAAGGTCACTTTGGTGGCGTGCCACACGTTGCAGGTGTACTTGATCATCTCGGCAACGGCGATGTCCTTGCGGATGATCGGTGCGTCGAGTTCTTCGTACAGCGACTGCAGGACGTCGCCGGAGGCTTTGTCGAACTCGCCGATAACGGTCATCGGCGGCAGGTCGTAGTCGGCGATGGCAGTGGATTCACGCAGGAATTCCGGGTTGACCGCGACGCCGAAGTCGACGCCGGCCTTTTTGCCCGAGCAGTCTTCGAGAATCGGGATGACCACGTTGGCCACGGTGCCTGGCAGCACGGTGCTGCGCACTACCACGGTATGACGGGTGGCCTTGTCACGCAGCACAAAACCGATTTCGCGGCACACGGCTTCGATGTAGTCCAGTTCCAGGTCGCCGTTCTTCTTGCTTGGCGTACCGACGCAGATCATCGACAGGTCGGTGTCACGAATCGCTTCGGCGAAGTCGGTAGTGCCACGCAGTCGGCCGGTTTCGATACCCTGGCTCAACAGCTCGCCCAGACCGGGTTCAACGATAGGCGATTTGCCAGCGTTGATCAGGTCGATCTTGTCCTTGGAAATGTCTACGCCAACCACATCGTGGCCACGGGCAGACAGGCAACCGGCACAGACTGCGCCAACGTAACCCAAACCAAATATGCTGATGCGCATCGCAATTACCTCTGTATTTAAATCAGTGCCATTAGATGGCCGGAGTTCATGTTTGCAAGCGTCATTAATGCCGCGAAAGTTAGGCGAATAGACGCCGACTTGCCGCATGCAGGCATGTTGAATAACGAGTGACTAACGATTGCACTCAAGTTGTGCGCAACGTGGCCTTATTATTGGGGCCTGCCCTCAAATGCAGCCAGCCTTCCTGGGAGAAGGACGTGGCGCCAGTGCCGCAAAGCCTTGATAGTGGCTATAAGCCTTTAATTATCAATAGCTTGGGTAGTCTCACTGACCCATCAGGGGAAGCTCGGCCTTGGCCTTATAGTGTGTGGCAATGCATCCTTATCGCCGCTCTTAACTAGTGGGTTGGTGTTGTGACCCCTGAGCGAAAGTTGATGTGACAACTTCGCTACTTCCGTTGGTCTGCCATGTAAGTCATCTCCTACAGAAACATAGAATTTCGTTACCGGTGGTATGAGCAGTGCTTTGAGGTGAAGTTCCTGGCCGCTCATCCTGTTTCTGGAAATTTCTTGAAATATTAGAAAAGATGGCACTGGTATTATATTGATAGCACTTGCTATTTAAGCCAGTAGTCATGGGGACATGGTGCGCAAAGATAGTTTTGTGCCACTAGTGTTTTGGAAAAGTGGTGCCACTACGAAAAAAATCGCCGAATGTCGAGTGAAAGATTTTTCAGGATTTCATGTGAATTTTTTTTGACGCCAATAAAACGCCATTTCGTGGCGTGAGAGGCAGGTAGAAAGGTGGGAGGCTGCGTGCTCCCACCTTTGGATGTCAGTATCGATCAGGCGCTATTGCGGTGCGTGATCGCGCAGGAACACCAGCTTGTCCGGTTTGGACTGCTCTGCATTGAAGCGATAGCCCTGCACGTCAAACTCCTTGAGCCTGGCCGGATCGTTGATGCGTTCTTCGATGACAAAGCGGCTCATCATGCCCCGGGCTTTTTTCGCGTAGAAGCTGATGATCTTGTACTGGCCGTTCTTCAGGTCCTTGAACTCGGTGTTGATGATCCGCGCCTTCAGGGCCGGACGCTTGACCGCCGAGAAGTATTCGTTGGAAGCCAGGTTGAGCAGCACGTCATCGCCTTGTGCGGCCAGCGCTTCGTTGAGCCATTCGCTGATGCGCGTGCCCCAGAAGGCGTACAGGTCCTTGCCACGGGCGTTGGCGAGTTTGGTGCCCATTTCCAGGCGGTACGGCATCATCAGGTCGAGCGGGCGCAGCAGGCCGTAGAGGCCCGAGAGCATGCGCAGGTGGTCCTGGGCGTAGCTGAAATCGTCGTCGCTGAGGGTGTCGGCGTTGAGGCCGGTGTAGACGTCGCCCTTGAACGCGAGCAGCGCCTGCTTGGCGTTTTCGGGGGTGAAGGAGGGCGTCCAGCTGCCGAAGCGCGCGGCGTTGAGGCCGCCGATCTTGTCGGAAACGTGCATCAACTCGCTGATTTGCGCTGGGGTCAGTTGGCGCAGTTGTTCGATCAGTTCCTGGGAGTGGTCGAGGTATTGCGGTTGGGTGAATCGCTGGGTAGCCGGGGGGGATTCGAAGTCTAGGGTTTTGGCGGGGGAAATGACCGTCAGCATGGGTTGGCTCCTTTAGTCGTTGGGGGATTGTAGGGGGTTGCGGGGATTGGGGGTATATCCGTTGCTGCGGTAATGGCTGATAGGGGTTCCGCCCTTGCGGCGCGCCCAATAGCCGACCGGAATGGTTTGCCGAGCGCTGTGCAAAATGTGGGAGGGGGCTTGCTCCCGATAGCAGTGGGTCAGCTACCAATAAGCTGACTGACCCACCCTCATCGGGAGCAAGCCCCTCCCACATTTGGATCTTCATTTGTCTAATGGATATCACACTGCTTTTGATCTGCTTGGCTCTGGCTTTTGAGCTTGATCTCAAGCGCCCCGTCAAGACTGCGTTTGGGCATGCCGAGCCTAAGCGAGGCACCGAGTGGTGGGCACTCACCCCAATCCCACGAGTCGATCAGCTATAGTGCCCAACAATTCCGGAAGGGAGTCCCCCTGTGCGATTAGCACTCTTATTATCTGCATATCTGCTATGCCTGAACGCCCAAGCCGCCCCCGCTGACGTCGCCAGCCTGGACCGCGGCACCTGGCCCGAAAAGCTCGGCAGCCCGGCGCTGTTCGACGTAGCTTCACGCGCCGAAATCCTGATGTTCTCCCGCAGCCTGTTGGCCAGCGAGTCCCTCGATGAACCCGCGCTCAAACAGCGCCTGGGCTTGAAGATCATCAACCTGGCCGCCATCGACGATCTGCGCCGCCAACTGTGGAAACGCCTGCTGGCCAACTACACCTTCGCCCAGCAGAGCTGCGAGGAAGATGCCTCGTTCTGTTACCTGGTGGAGAGCATGGACGACCTGCGCGAGCAGGCCGGCAAGCTGCAGCTCAGCGAAGACTCCTTCTATATAGGCTGGGCCGCACCGAGCCATGCCTTCCATGAGCGCTACCTGGACGAATTACTGCGCAAGGCGGCCCTGTTCCCGCAGATCAGCAGCGAAGTTGCGCGCTTCGGCGACCATGAACGCAACGGCGACGAATTCAATGACCGCCTGTTCCTGCTCACCTTCGACGGCGGCCCGGCAGCGGTCGGCGGCAATACCGACTGGCTCACCGATTACCTGCGCAAACAGAAAATGAACGCGACCTTCTTCGTGCTCGGCAGCAGCCTGCAAACCCGTGTGGAGCGCAGTTCGGCCAGTGACGTGCAGGCGTTGTATCAGGGGCAGTGTGTGGGGACTCAGGGTTGGCAGTACCGTTCCCACAGTCACTGGGTCGACTGGCAAAGCTCCATCACCCGCAGCGCCGCGCTGGCGCAGAACCTGATGCCGGAAAACTATGTGCCGCAGTTCCGGCCGCCGTATGGGCAGCGCCGTGCCGACAGCCAGGGCTTTTTCCAGTCCCAGGGCTTGCAGGTGGCGTTGTGGGATATCGACTCCCAGGACGAGCCGGGCAAACTCAAGGCCGATGAGTCGGCGCAGCGGGTGCTCACTCTGATGCTGTTATGGCGCAAAGGCGTGATCGTATTCCACGACACCCAGGACCGGGCGCGGTTGGCATTGCCGATGTTGTTGCATGAAACGGCGCAGAGCGGGCTGGGATGGCAGGACTGTCGGGAGGCGTTTCGCTGAAAAGCGCAAGTGCCCGGCCCTGTTGGGTATGAGGCGTTTTTGCGGTGAATTTTCGAAGTATTTCAAGGCAGGCGGACTTCCGACTTTAGCGGGGTAGATGGCACTCGGCTAGTGCTATTCGTCATCCTGAAAAATAAACTTCAAAAAAGCGTCAAAGTGCTTTTTTCTGTCATGGGTTTTGCGGTATTACGAAGTCAGACCGCCGAACCCTGCAACACAGGTGGCGTCTTCCAAGACTCCTCCTGTGGGCAATGCACTTGACGTCACTCAGGTGTGCGCGGTGGTCGAATCGAGGCGCAGCACCGCTCAGGTATTGCGTCGAATGGCTCCCACAAAGGTGACCGAGTATGGATGATCATGGACGTAACCCTTCTTCCGACCAGCCAATCCTTTATGTGCTTGATACCAACGTATTGATCCACGATCCAAACGCACTGCTCAACTTCGAAGAACACCACGTTGCCATCCCCATGATCGTGCTTGAGGAACTCGACAAACTCAAAAGCGGGCACCACAGCGTGGCCGCCGAATGCCGCCAGGCCATTCGCTTGATCGACAAGACGCTGGGCGAGGCTTCGCCCGAAGACGTTGAAGTAGGCGTGCCGATCCAGCGTGGCAAAAGCGGACCCAAGGGCCTGCTGTCGATCCTGATGAGCAAGCGCGGCGAGCCCAACAGCCTGCTGCCGGAAAACCTCAACGACAACAAGATCATCAACCAATTGATCGACCTGCACGCGCGCGACAAGGACCTGCGCCTGGTGCTGGTGACCAAAGACATCAACATGCGCCTCAAGGCCCGCGCCTGCGGGATCGCGGCCGAGGATTACAGCACCGACCAACTGGTCGACGACGTGTCGATGCTCTCGCGCGGGTATCACACGGTGCCGGGCTCGTTCTGGGACCTGGTGGCCAAGGTCGAGACCCGTCAGGACCATGGCCGCACCTGGCACCAGGTGCAGTTGATCGACAATCTGCCATCCGTGCACATCAACGAGTTCATCATCGACGAACAGGGTTTTGTAGGCTGGATCAAAGAGATCCAGGTCGACAAGCTGCTGATCCTCGACCTGCATCAGGAGCCCCTGTTGCACCAGGAAGCCTGGGGCCTGAAACCGCGTGACATCTACCAGAGCCTGGCGCTGTATGCGTTGCTCGACCCGGACATTCACCTGGTCAACCTGACCGGCGCCGCAGGCTCGGGGAAAACCATCCTCGCCCTGGCGGCCGCCATCGAGCAGACCATGGTCACCAAGCGCTATCGCCGCATTATCGCGACCCGCAGTGTGCAGGGCCTGGACCAGGAGATCGGCTTTTTGCCCGGCACCGAGGCGGAGAAAATGGAGCCGTGGCTGGGGGCGATCACCGACAACCTCGAAGCCTTGCACATGGATGATGAAAACACCCATGGCAGCGTCGACTACATCCTCAGCAAAGTGCCGTTGCAGTTCAAATCCCTCAATTACATTCGAGGTCGCAGCTTCCAGCAGAGCCTGATCCTGATCGATGAATGCCAGAACCTCACGCCGCACCAGATGAAAACCATCATCACCCGTGCCGGCGCCGGTTCCAAAGTGGTGTGCCTGGGCAACCTGGCGCAGATCGACACCCCTTACCTGTCCGCGACCAGCTCCGGGCTGACTTACCTGACGGAACGCTTCAAGGACTTCCCGAACGGCGTGCACATTGCGCTGCAAGGGGTACCACGCTCGATTCTGGCTGAATACGCAGAGTCGCATCTCTGACTGTTGGTTCTGAGAAAAAAACGGGCGTCCCTGGGGGGGCGCCCGTTTTTGTTCACTGGTCGGGCCGATTGTTCGAACAGTTTCCAGTCAATCGCCGGTTTATTCGCCTTGGAACACAGGGTGTACGCCGACGGCATTAAAAACAGCGTACCTACCAGCGTGCCGATGACTCGCCAAGTCAAAACGGCTCATGACGCCGTTGTTTTAAGTTAAAAATAACTGACTAAGCTTTAAAAGCACTTGCCACTGAAATTAATACCAAAACAAACAATGAGGAGTTTTCGTATAACATCCTAGGACTAGGGTGTAAGAAAGTTCTTGCGTGTGGTGGCTATTTTTTAAATTGGTTGTTAGCGCTGGATTGGCTTGATGTTGCTCAAGGATGTTTTGAATAGCCGGAATTTTTTCCGCTATAGAGTCGTCAGTACTGTTTAAACGGCTGCAGTCATGGCAAGTGGCTTCACCTCTCACCTGCTTTTCGCGTTTCTAGACTCCGTATAACCCGTGTCGGCGCAGATTAGTTTTTTTTCGCCATTTGCAGGTTGGTGACCTGCATGACGTTCGCCACATTGGCTGCCGTGACCGTCATGCTATTTGCCCTGTCGAAACGTTGGATGATTCATGTTGACTTTACGTTGACTGACTACGAGTATTCGCCTTCACGCACGTGGCTTGGTTAAACGTATTGCCGTCGCACAGAGCGCGAACCCGTTCACTTAGTAACAAGGAAGTTATCTCTTGCGTCCTCTAATCTTGATCAATGATCCGACCTCAGACGGAGGCCGCGTACTTGAAGGCTCCCTCGAAACCACCATCAACGGCTTAGCCGTAGCACGGCTTGGCGATCGGGTATCCTGCCCTCATGGCATCGGCACAATTGTCAGTGGTGACGAAACTCTACTGGTGGAAGGACGTCCGGTAGCGCGCGAAGGCGATCTTATTTCTTGTGGAGCAACCCTGATCGCAACGCAGACTGACACCTGCGATCTTTAAAGGAATAGAGATGCAACCGTACCGTAGAAATATATACGATCGCCTATCCGAACAGCGTGTGGCCAAACTTGAGCAGCAGCGCTTGATCAAAGCTCAGGTGCCCATTGGTGAATACACTTCTGACGGAGTGATCATTCTCAACGCGTGGGTATGGCTGCCCGGTGGAGTATTTGACACCCCGCTGCCAGCAAATAAATTGGCCCGAATGCGCGCAGACTTCGACCATGACCCGCGCTTACTCGATGCGCGCGGTTTGCGTCGCCCAATACGTCGCTTGGAAACGCCCGGGATCAGATTTCCCGCCGTTGACTGCGCTGGCCGTGCGGGGGAAATCCTGAGCACTGTATTCGCTAAATGGAGTAAATCGTTCTATACCAGCATAGACTGGGAAACTACCCAAATTGTGCTTTTTGCCCCTACATCGATCACCCCCTTAGACTGGTTTGCACAAGCGATAAACATGTGGCCCCGTGACCAGCTACCTGGATATGGATTCGATGTACAAAGCCAGCCCCCCTCGCAGTGGTTGCCGCAGATACTGACCAACAGCGCTGGAGCCGAATGTCTGCTATGCCTCAGCCTCGACAGTTGGGCATGTAATGAACAAATGCTGGCCTGCGCCGAAGGCGAAATGGTGGGCGAAGCTGTCAGCGCCGTGCTGTTACAAAGGCAGTCGAACGCGTACCGGCCTGACAGCAACGATAATCTGAAACTATACGCCCCTGAGCTTGTGCAACACCCTCCGCGCGCCAGTCAATCACGCCAAGACATCGAAGCGTTGCAGCAGATCCTTAGCTTGCTCATCGAGCGCAGTGGCATTGAAACTGCGCGTTTGAGCGTTCTGATAGGTGATGGGGAGCTGGCCGATCAGCGTTTGCAGCAGCTATACGCATTTGCCCAAAGCTCGCTGCCAAACCTCGATCTGGAAGTGCAAGTACGCCTCAATGCCATCAGTGGTCGTATCGGCATCGCTGCGGAACAGTGGGTGCAAATTGGTTTGGCTTGGTTGGTGGCCAGTGCCGAGCCGGGCAGTGCTGCATGGGTGCTGGAGCGCCGCCAATCTGACTTGACTCAGGGCTGGCTGATTGGCTGAAGCACTGAATCAATTTTAGAACAGGAGTTTCAAGGTGGATTCAATCATGGAAAGCTTCACCGCTATATTTGGAGCGACGATGGATCAAACTGAACGTCTACTGCAAGTGACCGCGCCAAAAGGTCAGGACCTATTCGCGTTACGAGCCCATGGCGTTGAACGGCTGGGACGATCACCTCGCTATACAGTGGATGTTATCAGTCAAGCGACCGAATTTAATCCTGATCAACTTATCGGCCAAGCCCTGCTATTGAGCATTAAACTTGCCGACGGTAGTTTGAGTCCACGTCATGGCTGGGTCGAAAGTGTACGCTACTTGGGGAGCGACGGTGGCTTAGAAGATTGGCAACTCGTTTTCTCGCCTTGGTTCAGCTTGCTGGAATACCGCACCGACTGTCGTATTTGGCAAGAGCTGGCGCTGCCAGAGATCCTGATCGATGTTTTCAAAAACTACGCCCAAGCACAGAATGCTTACCGCTTTGAGTTGTCGCAGGATTACCCGCCGTTATCGTATGTGACCCAATTCAACGAGTCAGATGCCAACTTCGTGCAAAGGTGGTGCGAGCAGGAGGGCATATTCTGGTATGTCGAACACTCTCCAGACAAGCACTGCATAGTGTTCACTGACAACCTTGTTGCGTTACCAATGATGGACCCTGCCACTCTTAGGTTCCACACACAGCAAGCTGCCGACAACCAGGACAGCATTACACAATGGAGTTCCGGCGCACGGTTGCTCAACGGTTTGGTGCAATGGAGCAGTAACGATTATCGCAGCCACGCTCGAACACAGATAACCCAAGTGCGGGCATTAGAGTCTGCATCGACACCCACTGCTTTGGAGCGTTACCAGTACCGCGGGCAATATGCTTGGCAGAGCCTTGAGCGAGGAGAGTGGTTGGGCCGTGTACAAATTGAGCAGGACGAGTCCGCTGCCAAGCGCATTCATGGGCAGGGCGGCGTGCGTGAAATGCTACCCGGTTACGGTTTCGAGTTGAGCCAACACCCTTTGTACGAGCGCAAGCAACTTCAGGAACGACAGTTTCTGATCATTGGGGTTGAGTTCTTTGCCCGGAGTAACCTGCCTGTGGGCGCCGTGCGCCGAGACCCGCCAGGAAGCCTGAAAGCCCTTCTCGATAGTGTTGAGGATCAGCCCTGCGCTCAGCAAACTAACAATGCGCTCTACATGAATCGCTTCGAAGCCCAGCGTCTCGATGTACCCTACCGCAGTCCCTTCGAACATCCCAAACCAGCAAACCCAGGACCTCAGACAGCCGTAGTGGTAACCCCCTCAGGTCGCGAGGTCTTTACAGATAATCTAAACCGCATCTGCGTGCGCTTTCATTGGGACCGCCTTGTTAAGGATGGTGAACTGGGCTCGTGCTGGCTGCGCATGATGCAGGCAAGCAGCGGACAAGACTGGGGTAGCGTTAATGTCCCACGCGGTGGAGAGGAGGTGCTGATCACCTTTTTGGATAATGATATCGACCGTCCGCTGGTGTTGGGCCAAGTTTACGGTGGGCACAAGCCGGCTTGGCATACGAATGGGTTAATGAGCGGTTATAAAAGCCAGGAAATCGGCGGACGTGGTTACAACCAGTGGGTGATGGATGACTCTACGGGCCAAGTGCGTACCCAAATCCACAGCAGTCATGAGCATAGCCAGTTGAATCTTGGATACCTGATTGATCAACAAGGTAATAACCGGGGC
This sequence comes from Pseudomonas sp. PvP025, assembly GCF_017832155.1. NCBI lineage: Bacteria > Pseudomonadati > Pseudomonadota > Gammaproteobacteria > Pseudomonadales > Pseudomonadaceae > Pseudomonas > Pseudomonas sp. PvP025. Next base: position 5,080,368 of record NZ_JAFIBJ010000001.1, read on the forward strand.
GCTATGCGTGGTGCGGGCTTCGAATTGCGAACGGATGCCTATGGTGCGTTACGCGCGCAAAAAGGTCTGTATCTAAGCACTTGGCCACGAACCAAGGCTCAAGGCGGACAGGTCGACACTGATGAAGCGCAGCAGCAGTTAAGCAACGCAGAGCAAAGGTTCAAGACCTTGTCGGATATCGCCAGTCAGCATAACGCCTTACCCATGAAAGGCGCGGTAGATAGCCTTACCCAACTAAATGCAGACACCCGGTTTAATTACGGTAGTACTGGCGAAGTAGCCACCGACACCTCAAAGCCCCCCCGTAATGGCGGTGATACCGATGCCGCGATTCGTAGCGGTGGTCACGGCCAGACTGCTGGTTACCGCAAACCATTACTGATCGTATCGGCACCGGCTGACATCGTAACCTCCACGCCAGAAAATACCCACCTGCACAGCGGTAAACAGCTAAGTATCTCGACGGGCGCGGATATAAACCTGGCCAGCAGCCAGTCCTTACTCGCCAGTGTTGCTCATAGCATAAGTTTGTTCGCCCAGGCAGCAGGTGCAAAACTCTTCGCCGCTAAAGGAAAAATTGAGATACAAGCGCAAACCGACAGCATCGAACTAACCGCCAAAGATAGTGTGCGCATAACGTCGACCGCTCGCACGGTAGAGATTGCGGCTCAAGATGAAATTCTTTTGACAAGCGGAGGAGCCTATATTCGCATTAAAGGCGGCAATATCGAGATCCATGCCCCCGGAACGGTGGACGTCAAGGGAGTGAAAAAGTCCTTTAGGGAAGGTCTGAAGTAGTCAGCGATTTTTGATGCCCTCGTTGGTAGAGATTCAAAAAACGCTGGCTGGTCAGAAATCAGACCTTTCCTGTTCTTAACTCATCGTTTCACCCTTGAGCGACGCCTTTTCAAGGCGCTTTTCCCGCATTACAGGCGCACCTCTCCCGCGACCAGCAGTCGTTTTCGCATCATCCACAGGTTCGACAGGGCAAATAGCGTGGCCTGTTGCGCGGTGTTTTTCATCAGGCCGCGAAAGCGCACTTTCGTATAGCCAAACTGACGCTTGATCACTCGGAATGGATGCTCAACCTTCGCCCGCACTTGTGCTTTCGCATATTCGATTGTGCGCCGCAGGCGCCCGATCAAACTCTTTTTCGCGTGTTTTTTATAGCTGCTGGGCCGGGCGGCAATCGACCAGATCATCTTGCGATTCTGATGCTCAGGACGCTTGTCCACGCCGGTGTAACCGGCATCGCCAGATACGTATGATTCCTCGCCATGCAGCAACTGATCGACCTGCGTCACGTCCGCCACATTGGCCGCCGTGCCCACCAGGCTATGCACCAAACCCGACTCGGCATCGACGCCGATATGCGCTTTCATCCCGAAGAAATACATGTTCCCCTTCTTCGTCTGATGCATTTCGGGGTCGCGTTTGCCGTCTTTATTCTTGGTCGAACTCGGCGCATGAATGATCGTCGCATCGACCACCGTACCGTGGCGCAACATCAGGCCACGGTCGCCCAGATAACCGTTGATGACCTGCAAAATCCCGCCGGCCAATTCATGTTTCTCCAACAAGCGCCGGAAGTTGAGGATCGTGGTTTCATCGGGAATCCGATCCAGATGCAGTCCCGAAAACTGGCGCAGGATAGTGGTCTCGTACAGCGCTTCTTCCATCGCCGGATCGCTGTAGCCGAACCAGTTCTGCATCAGATGAACTCGCAACATCGCCATCAACGGATACGCCGGACGACCACCTTCGCCTTTCGGATAATACGGCTCGATCAAGGCAATCAGACCCTTCCAGGGCACGACCTGATCCATCTCGATCAGGAAACGCTCGCGGCGGGTCTGCTTACGTTTGCCGGCGTACTCGGCATCGGCGAAGGACATCTGTTTCATCGGGGCTCAACCGTCGTATTCGGATCAGACGGCTATTTCACCAAATCTGAAAGTCTTTTTCAGAGTTTCCTTAGCGGTCCTGCCCAACTCAACCGCGACAACCCCGCATGGCCGAGAGACTCTGTCACACAGAAACTCAGCTTTGTTGCCGGTCAAAGTAACGCGGCCGGCTACCAGGCGTGGGCGGGCATGCCTTATAAGATCTTCGCAGACGGGGCCGTTGCTGGCCAAGGGGTGATGGACGAGACAGGTAGCATTGCAGTGGATCACCACGTTACGACCAGTCGCTACCGGGTTGAGCTGGCCAATGGCGCTAGCTACGAGGTTCCAGTAAACGGCGACTACGTCGGCGAACCACGCAACGCCGAACTCGCTAACCAAGGTTTACATCGCCATCAAAGCCAACCACACCCAGACATTACCCCTCCGGGTAGTCGGAGCGAGTTCCGAGAGTCTTACACCCAGTTGACCACCCCAGATACGAAGGCTTGAGCATGAGTGTACCCATTACTACTCCCATCGCGACCAGCAAGACCAGCTCATGCAACCTCAACTTGCGGTGGTTCGTGGAAAACACTGAATACCCTCCAGTAGCTGCCACGTTTGAGCCGTTGGTCAATGGTGAGCGCGCCTTTGGTGCTTTGTACGACGCAATCATGGCTGCTAAGCACAGTGTAGAAATCATCTGTTGGGGCTTTCAGCCGTCGATGTATTTCAAACGGGGAGATACCAGCACCTTGTGTATTGGCCAATTGCTTTGTTTAAAAGCGAATCAAGGGGTCAAGGTGCGCGTTTTGTGCTGGTCAGACAGTGCGCACGTAACGGCTGCTTTTTCGGAAAATATGACACCCGGTCGCAATGCCGCATCATTCATGTCTGGCGGGAGAAATGACGAGCAACGCGAGTTTGATTGGGAATGGCAAAAACGCGCGACAAGTGCACAAATTCAAAAACATTCTTGGGTAGAACGCAAAACGCCCCTTGGTCTACTTTCGCGTGGTGGCAGTAATTTATTGGCCGAGCTTTTCAGCGCAGGTAAAGAAGCCTTCACTAATATTGAGTTTGTAGCACGTGATTTGGGCCTCATTGACCGAGTGGAGATTGCTTGGCAAGTGGCGATGAGGAGTGCTGACAGTGGCCGTTCATTGTACAACAAGGCCGTTACGGCGGGTTCTATGGCGGCGGTTCCAACACACCATCAGAAGATGGTGCTGATCGACTACGAAACCCCGACTGAGGCCGTTGGCTTCGTCATGGGTCACAATATGTTGGATGCCTATTGGGATAAGGACGACCATAGCGCTGCGAAGATGCACGCGCAGTTTGGGCGTAATGGCCAAACCCCACGGCAGGATATTTCCAGTCGTGTTACCGGGCCGCCGTTGGAATATTTGAATCAGAATTTCGCAGAGGCTTGGTTGAAGGAGACGAATGTCGATCTTTTAACACCGAGAAAACCTATCGCAAAGGCCCTTAAAGTTCGTACCGGTTTCGGCCCACCTATGCTGGCTCAGGTCTTGCGAACGCAGACGCAGAGAGGTGTGCGAGACATAAAGAAGCTTTATCTGCAAACGCCCTTAAACGTAACCAAATATCTGTACATAGAAAATCAATACTTTCGCTGGCCGCCATTGGCTGAAAAAATCAAAGAGGCTGTTCGAATTCAGTTCAACGCGGGGCGACGCTTAGATGTTGATGGCCCAATCTATCTATTTGTAGTCACCAACTCTACACAAGAGGGTATGGGGGACGGTACAGTAAATACCTACAGAATGCTAAAGCAACTAGGTCGCCCCGATATTATTCCCAGCGTAGCCCGATTGGAGCGTAATGACGAACTGCAAACTCAAGTTAAGCAAGCCAAGGATCGCTACGATTCTGCGAGAAGCAAGATTACTATCATCGAAGGTACTTATGGGACTTCGTATAACGCTTCCAATACTAAGCTTTGGGAGGCGCAAAGACGAGAGCTACAAACATCCGAAGAGGAATACAGAGCGCTGAAGGCCAAACTGCCTGAGGAAAGTTCCAAGTCGATAGTCGTTGAGGATATTTCAGGGCTAAAAGTCCTTGTCTGTACACTAGTGGCGCCCGACTCTCAGCCGGGAAACTGGATTGATGTTTATATTCACAGCAAATTGATGATTATCGATGATGTTTTTACTACCCTGGGGTCTAGTAATATAAATAATCGGAGCATGGAGGTCGATAGCGAGTTAAATATATGTATCGAGAATCCGGCTGTATCTAAGCCCCTGAGAAAACATTTGTGGGGTATTCATACGAATGGAGAGGGTCAGCAGGATCAAGTTGGAAAGGCTTTCGATAAATGGTCGGAAATAGCGCGCTCAAATGCCTGGATTAGAGAGGCATCTATACAAGGCGCCATAGACGGTTCAAAAGCATCGCCCATCGCTTCCCTAACAGAGTTTAGACGAGACAGCGCTGCGCGCACCTACAAGGACTGACTATGTTTTTTCGCAAAGCTTTATTAATTGTTTTTATATTGAATCTGAGTGCGTGCGACGAGGAGAAATCAATGCATATAACGGAAGGCGAAATAAGTAGCGCCTATAAAAATATTTCTTTTGTTTGTCGGCATGAGTCTGAAACTCTCCCTCCGATCAGCCGTGAGGCGGAAGTGCTCTATAACTATGGAGCGTATCTCGCTCACAGTGCTGGACCCAAGAATTACTCTGAGATTGCAAGATATTACAGGCTGTCGAGCGAGGCAGGCAACTACAAAGCGTCGACAAATTTACACTCGCTTATTTCTCAAGGTCTTATAAGTAGTCAACACCCTGAAAAAGAGACAATAGATATTGTAGAGAAAATGATTGCTGATGGTATTCCAGGAGGGTACTACGATATGGCGCATTACCTCGAGTTAGGCTACGGAGTTCAGCAGGACAGCAGCCGTGCAAATGCGTACTTTCGAAAATCTGCAGATATGGGTAATCCAGACGCCCAGTTTTATGTTTCTAAACTGCTTGGGAGTATTAAGGGAGCAGGTGGCGTCGCGCTGGAAATGAGAAAGTGTGCGCTACAGCAAGGACACGCCGAAGCAGCTTTGGATTACGTTGGCTACATGCGAGCTGTTGGTGACTACGCCTCTGCGTTGGTCGGATTTCAAGAAGGCGTGCGTTTTGGTAATGCGTCAAGCGCTTCATTTCTGCGAAACGGATTTCTGACATCCGATCCAAGCAAGCGATTGTATTATATAGGGCAAAAGGTGGATGTTGAGCGCTCAAAGCGCTACGAAGTCATCAACGAGTTTTTAACCACTTATGAATCGCTCGGGGCCACCGTCCTGGAAATAGACAACATTGTCCCGCTGCCTCCTGCCAAACTACCAGACTGGGACGGCACATTCGAATGGAAGAAAAAGCGGGATTCAACTTTACCTCCAGAAAAGCCATCGGAAAAAATAATACGTGCATTGAGCCAAGAGAAAAGTCTCGATCCTCAAACAGGACTGTCGCTACAAGGGGCTCAATAACGATCACTGCTGATACAGGCTTGTCTTGCCAGTGCCCTGAGGAGAATGCTCGGAATTCAGTTGTGAGCAAAGCCAGCACATTGCAGACCCTTTGGAGGTACCAGATAGAAAGACGTTCTGGTGCAAAAACTGCGCCTCATTATAGTCGGGCTAAAAAAATGTACTATAGGGAGTATCAATGATCGTCAGAATTATTATTTTATTTTTTTTAATGGTTAATCTCGTCGGGTGCGAAAAGGAGAGGGATTTGCACGTGTCAGTAAGTGATATTAATCAAAGCTTGAACAAGCTTGTCTTCGTTTGTATAAACGAAAATGCTCACCTGCCGGCTATTAGTGAAAGAGCACTAAGCCTCTATCGTTATGGTAGATTTCTGGCGTCGAGCCCAGGCGAAAAAAACTACGCAGGCATTGGCAGACTTTATCGACTTGCTTATGCTGACGGTAATTACAAAGCAGCCACAAACTTGCATGCCTTAATATCGCAAGGTCTCATCACAAGCGAAAATCCCGAAAAAGAAGTGATCGATATTGTCGAAAATCTCATATCCCAGGGCATCCCCGGCGGATACTATGACATGGGTCATTATTTAGAGGCCGGCTATGGCGTCAAGCAAGATGCGAGTAGAGCACATGCCTATTTTCGTAGAGCGGCAGATATGGGCAACCCTGACGCACAGTTTTACGTTTCAACATTACTTGAGGAGATTGAATCCGCAGAACCTGTCGTTATTGCCATGAGGCGTTGCGCAATGAATCAAGGGCACGCCAAAAGTGCACTTAATTACGGTCTTTTTTATAAAGTCCGAGGTGACTACCCGGAAGCGATTAAGGGGTTTCAGGCTGGCACTCGTAATGGCGATAGCACCAGTGCCAGTTTTTTGAGTGAGGGGTTTTCAACATCAGACCCGAAAGACAGACTAAATTACTTCGCATTATCGAAAGATTCAGAACGTGCTCGTCGGTACGAAAAAATCAGTCAGTTTTTGGATCGCTACGAATCCCTTGGTGCCACCGTTCCCGATATCGACAATATCGTCCCCCTGCCTCCAGCGAAGCTACCGGATTGGGACGGCACATTCGAATGGCAGAAAAAACGGGACTCAACGCCACCACCCGAAAAACCGTCGGAAGAAATGATTCGCGCATTGAGTCAAGAGAAAGGCCTGGACTCGGAAACCGGCCTGCCTCTGATCACAATCAAATAAACGCAATTGCGGCAGATGAGCGTCGTCTTCATCATCTTGGCAAGGCCCGGACAATCAGACGTGCACCGGCTTGAGCCTCGGGTTTACAATCCCTGCTCCTGTTCAGGAGTAACGCTGTGCTGACTCATCTCGATTCCCAAGGTCGCGCCCATATGGTCGACGTCACCGACAAGTCCGTGACGTTCCGTGAGGCGGTGGCCCAAGCGCGGGTGCGCATGTTGCCGGCCACCCTGCAAATGATTGTCGACGGCGCCCACCCCAAGGGCGACGTGTTCGCCGTGGCCCGCATCGCCGGGATCCAGGCGGCAAAAAAAACCAGTGATCTGATCCCTCTGTGCCACCCGCTGATGCTCACCGGCGTCAAGGTCGAACTCAGCGCCGAAGGCGTGGATACCGTGTGCATCGTGGCGCGCTGCAAACTCTCCGGCCAGACTGGCGTGGAGATGGAAGCCCTGACCGCCGCCAGTGTTGCCGCGCTGACGATCTACGACATGTGCAAGGCCGTGGACCGTGGCATGACCATCGAAAGCGTGCGTCTGCTGGAAAAGCACGGCGGCAAGAGCGGGCATTTCAAGGCGGATGAGCAATGAGCATCAATGTGCTGTTTTTTGCGCGCTACGCCGAAGCGGTGGGCTTTGATTCGCTGGAGATGGAGGGCGATTTCGCCACCGTCGATGCAGTGCGCCTGGCGTTGGCGAGCGACCCTGAATTTGCAGTGCTCAACGAGAGCAGCTTGATGTGCGCGCGCAACGAGGAATTGTGCGATCTCAATGAACCGGTGCAGGCCGGTGATGAAATCGCGTTTTTCCCGCCCGTGACCGGAGGCTGAACATGGCGATTCGTGTGCAGGCCGGCGCCTTTGACCCGGGCGCCGAGGTCAATGCGATGCACGCGGCCAATGCCGGTGTGGGCGCGGTGGTCAGTTTTGTCGGCTATGTGCGCGACTTCAATGACGGGCGCGATGTGTCGGGGATGTTTCTCGAGCACTATCCCGGCATGACCGAAAAGGCCCTGGCGAAAATCGGCGTGGAGGCCGAGCAGCGCTGGCCGTTGCTCAAGCTGGAAGTGCTGCACCGCATTGGCGTGCTGGAGCCGGGCGAGCCGATTGTGTTCGTCGCGGCCGCCAGTGCGCATCGCCAGGCTGCGTTTGATGCCTGTGCGTTTGTGATGGATTACCTGAAGACCCGGGCGCCGTTCTGGAAGAAGGAAAATACGCCGGACGGGGCGCGTTGGGTGGAAGGGCGCAGCAGTGATCACGCGGCAGCGGATCGCTGGAAATAGCCAGCCGGACACATATCTCAACACCAGCAGAGATCAAAATGTGGGAGGGGGCTTGCTCCCGATAGCGGTGGATCAGTCACAACATCATTGACTGACAACCTGCTATCGGGAGCAAGCCCCCTCCCACATTGTTGACCGCGTTTTAGCCCTTATGGGCGTTTGCGATCCACAGCCCGCAATAGATGCGTCGACGGCGTTTCACAGCTGATCTTGCGCCCCAGCAGCGTCTCGATCGACGGCAACTGATACGAGTCATCTTCCCCGGCAAAGCTGATCGACACGCCAGCGGCACCCGCACGACCGGTCCGGCCGATGCGGTGCACGTAGTCGTCCGGCACTTCCGGCAGGGTGAAGTTGATCACGTGGCTGATGCCGTCAATGTGAATCCCGCGTCCGGCCACGTCGGTGGCCACCAGCACGCGAATCTTGCCTTCGCGGAAGCCTTCGAGGGTCTTGATGCGCTTGTGTTGCGGCACATCGCCCGACAGTTGCGCGGCGTTGACGCCATCGCGCACCAGGCGCTCCTCGATGCGGCGCACTTCGTCCTTGCGGTTGGCGAACACCATCACGCGCTCCCAACCGTTGTCGTTGATCAGGTTGTAGAGCAGCTTGTACTTGTCGGCACCGGCCACGGCGTAGATGTGCTGTTCGACGTTTTCGCTGGCGACGTTCAGCGCTTCGATCTCGACGATGGACGGGTCAGTGGTCCACTGCTTGGCGAGGTTCATCACGTCTTCGGTGAAGGTCGCGGAGAACAGCAGGGTCTGACGTTCGTCTTTTGGCGGGGTCTGGCGAATGATCTGACGCACTTGCGGGATGAAGCCCATGTCGAGCATGCGGTCGGCTTCGTCCAGCACCATCACTTCGACCATGTCCAGGTGCACGTCGCCGCGCTGGTTGAAGTCGAGCAGGCGGCCCGGCGTGGCCACGAGGATGTCGCAGTGGCGGGCTTCGAGGTGCTTGAGTTGCTTGTCGAAGTCCATGCCGCCCACGAACGTCATGACGTTGAGGCCGGTGTACTTGGTCAGGTCGGCGGCGTCCTTGGCGATCTGCACCACCAGCTCGCGGGTGGGGGCGATGATCAGTGCGCGCGGTTCACCCATATAGCGCTCTTTGGGCGGTGGCGTCTGCAGCAGTTGGGTGATGATCGAGATGAGAAACGCGGCGGTCTTGCCGGTGCCGGTCTGGGCGCGGCCGATGGCGTCCTTGCCGGCGAGGGTGAAGCCCAGCACCTGCGCCTGGATCGGCGTGCAGTACGGGAAGCCCAGGTCCTGGATGGCGTGCATCAGTTCCGGGGCGAGCTTGAAATCGTGGAAGCGGGTCTTGCCTTCCTGAGGCTCGACGACGAAGTCTTCGAGTTTCCAGGGGATGACTACCGGTTTGGGCTTGGGCGCACGTTCGCGAGGTGGCCTGGGAGCGGCGACGGGTTCCACCGCTGCGGCAGGTTCAGGCGGTTGGGCAATCGGCGCGCTGCGTCCTGGCTGATGAGCGTCCGTGCGCCGAGGGGCGGCAGGAACAGGCGCACTGGCAACTGGCGCGAGCGGCTCAGCCTCGCTTTTGCCGAACATCTTCTTGAGTGCTTTGAGCACGGTGATCTCATTAATGGGTTAAGGAATGTACGCCGGCCAGTGTAATGCAAGAATCGGGCGCGGCGTAGTGCGTCTGTCATACGGCTACATAAAGGCCGGGTTCAGCTCAGTCGCGCGAGCAACCAGGCACCGATGTCGTGAATCTCCTGAGGTAACACTTCGTGGCCCATTGGGTATTCCTGCCATGTCACGGTGACACCACGGCTCTTCAAATGCTCGAAGGCGCTGCGGCCCATGGCGTTCTGTACCACCTCGTCGTACTGGCCATGCAGGCACAGCGCCGGAATGCGCTGTTGGCTGGCGGACAAGTGCAGCTCGTCGTCGAAGGTAGGCGCATAGGTGGAGAGGGCGATCACGCCACCCAACGGCCCCTGCCAGTTCAGATACGCGGTATGAAATACCACTGCGCCGCCCTGGGAAAAGCCTGCTAGAAAAATCCGCGAGGCGTCTATTCCGGTTCTCTTCTGCGCTTCGATGAGGTCCGTGACCCTCTGCGTGGACGCGTACAGCTCTTCCAGGCTGATCGAGCGTGCCGGGCTCATGGCCTTGATGTCGTACCAACTGGGCATCGCGTAACCGCCATTGATGGTCACCGCGCGGGTCGGCGCCTGGGGCAGCACGAAGCGGGTCGACAGCAGGGTTTCCTGCAGCGCTTCGGCCACCGGCATGAAGTCGTAGCGATCAGCGCCCAGGCCATGCAGCCAGATAACGCAGGCGTCTGCGGGCTTGGCGGGCTGAAGAATCAAGGGGTCGGTCATGTCTGCTCCATAAATGTGCGGGCGCTCCGATTGGGTGCGTCGGAACGGTGCGTAGCGGGTTGATCTGTTAACAAAGTGTCGCAAGGTTGAATCTTTTGCTCTTGACCCTGTGCTGAATCGACTCAGTCGTCACTCTGGTACGGCGCTTGCTATGCACAGAGCGATGTCAGGTCTCTTCCACGTCGGTAACACTATCAGTGACGCCGCTTGTGGGATAGCAACTGGACTTATAGCGACAGCCTCAAACCGTTTGACCCCAAAAAAAGCCAACACGGGTCAAAGTCGCCTCAAAAGGGTGCGGTGGGGTTCGAGCTCCGACACAACAAGAGCAAAACTGGAGGTTTGAATGAAGGTATTGAAATCCACCCTGGCCATCGTCACTGCGGCCGCTGTATTGGGTGTCAGTGGTTTTGCCCAAGCTGGTGCCACCCTGGACGCCGTGCAGAAGAAAGGCTTTGTGCAATGTGGCGTGAGTGACGGCCTGCCGGGTTTCTCGGTACCGGATGCCAGCGGCAAGATCCTCGGGATCGACGCTGACGTGTGCCGCGCCGTAGCCGCTGCCGTCTTTGGCGACGCGACCAAGGTCAAGTTCAGCCAGTTGAATGCCAAAGAGCGTTTCACCGCGCTGCAATCGGGCGAAGTCGACATTCTGTCGCGCAACACCACCATGACCAGCTCTCGCGATGCGGGCATGGGCCTGAAATTCCCGGGCTTCATCACTTACTACGACGGCATCGGCTTTCTGGTAAACAACAAGCTGGGCGTTAAAAGTGCCAAGGAACTGGACGGTGCAACCATCTGCATCCAGGCCGGTACCACCACCGAGCTGAACGTTTCCGACTACTTCCGTGGCAACAACCTCAAATACACCCCGATCACCTTCGACACCTCCGATGAAAGCGCCAAGTCGCTGGAATCCGGACGTTGCGACGTGCTGACCTCCGACAAGTCCCAACTGTTCGCCCAGCGCAGCAAGTTGGCTTCGCCGAAGGACTACGTGGTGCTGCCGGAAACCATTTCCAAAGAACCGCTGGGCCCGGTCGTGCGTAACGGCGACGACGAGTGGCTGGCCATCGTGCGCTGGGTTGGCTACGCCATGCTCAACGCTGAAGAAGCCGGCATCACCTCGAAAAACGTTGAAGCCGAAGCCAAGTCCACCAAGAACCCGGACGTTGCACGTCTGCTCGGTGCCGACGGCGAATACGGCAAAGACCTGAAAGTGAAGAAAGACTGGGTCGTGCAGATCGTCAAGCAAGTCGGTAACTACGGTGAAGTGTTCGAGCGCAACCTGGGCAAGAGCACCCCGCTGGAAATCGACCGCGGCCTGAACGCACTGTGGAACAACGGCGGCATCCAGTACGCACCCCCTGTGCGCTGATCGCTGATGGTTCTGTCACCCGGTGGGCCAACCGCCGGGTGATGTTCTGTTCCATTCTTTTCGGGGCACTTCATGCAAAATCAAATCGGCGCACCCAAGCAGAAGCTCAGCTTCAGCGATCCCAAAGTGCGTGCGTGGCTCTTCCAGATCATCACGATTGTGGCGGTGGTCTCGCTGGGCTGGTACCTCTTCAACAATACGCAAACCAACCTTCAGCACCGGGGCATCACCTCGGGGTTCGACTTTCTTGAGCGCAGTGCCGGCTTCGGCATCGCGCAGCACCTGATCGACTACACCGAATCGGACAGCTATGCCCGGGTGTTTGTGATCGGCTTGCTCAACACCTTGCTGGTCACCGTGATCGGTGTGGTCCTGGCGACCCTGCTCGGCTTCATCATCGGCGTGGCGCGCCTGTCGCCCAACTGGATGATCAACAAGCTGGCGACCGTGTATGTGGAAGTGTTCCGCAACATCCCGCCATTGCTGCAGATTCTGTTCTGGTACTTCGCGGTGTTCCTGACCATGCCGGGGCCGCGCGCCAGTCACAACTTCGGCGATACCTTCTTCGTCAGCAGCCGTGGCCTGAACATGCCGGCAGCGCTGGCCGCCGATGGGTTCTGGCCGTTCGTGATCAGTGTGGTACTCGCCATCGTCGCCATCGTGCTGATGACGCGCTGGGCTAACAAGCGCTTCGAGGCCACGGGCGTACCGTTCCACAAGTTCTGGGCCGGTCTTGCACTGTTCATCGTGATCCCGGCGTTGTGCGCCTTGATCTTCGGCGCGCCGCTGCACTGGGAAATGCCCAAACTGCAAGGCTTCAACTTCGTTGGCGGCTGGGTATTGATCCCCGAACTGCTGGCGCTGACGTTGGCGCTGACGGTCTATACGGCGGCGTTCATTGCCGAGATCGTGCGTTCGGGCATCAAGTCCGTCAGCCATGGCCAGACCGAAGCCGCGCGCTCCCTGGGCCTGCGCCCCGGGCCGACGCTGCGCAAGGTGATCATCCCGCAGGCGCTGCGGGTGATCATTCCGCCGCTGACCAGCCAATACCTGAACCTGGCGAAAAACTCGTCACTGGCCGCCGGTATCGGTTACCCGGAAATGGTTTCACTGTTTGCCGGCACGGTGCTCAACCAGACCGGCCAGGCGATTGAAGTCATTGCCATCACCATGAGCGTGTACCTGGCGATCAGCATCAGCATTTCCCTGCTGATGAACTGGTACAACAAGCGCATTGCGCTGATCGAGCGGTGAGGAAACCTGCATGAGTTCGCATACGTTCAAACCTGATATGCCGCCGCCGAACAAAGTCTTCGGGCCGATGGCATGGATGCGCGCCAACCTGTTCTCCAGCTGGCTCAACACCCTGCTGACCCTGTTGGCGTTTTACCTGATTTATTTGGTGGTCCCGCCGATCCTCAGCTGGGCCATCCTCGACGCCAACTGGGTTGGCACCACCCGCGCCGACTGCACCAAGGAGGGCGCCTGCTGGGTGTTCATCCAACAGCGCTTCGGGCAGTTCATGTACGGCTACTACCCGGGCGACCTGCGCTGGCGCGTGGATCTCACCGTGTGGCTGGCCATCGTTGGCGTGGCGCCGTTGTTCATCTCGCGCTTCCCGCGCAAGGCGATCTACGGCCTGGGCTTTCTGGTGCTGTACCCGATCATCGCGTTCTTCCTGCTGCACGGCGGCGCCTTCGGCCTGACCAACGTGGCGACCAGCCAATGGGGCGGCCTGATGCTGACCCTGGTGATCGCCACGGTCGGCATCGCCGGCGCCTTGCCGCTGGGCATCGTGCTGGCGCTGGGACGGCGCTCGAACATGCCGGCGATTCGGGTGGTCTGCGTGACCTTCATCGAATTCTGGCGTGGCGTGCCGTTGATCACCGTGCTGTTCATGTCCTCGGTGATGCTGCCGTTGTTTTTGCCCGAAGGCATGGGCATCGACAAACTGCTGCGGGCGTTGATCGGCGTGATCCTGTTCCAGTCGGCCTACGTGGCCGAAGTGGTGCGCGGCGGTCTGCAAGCCATTCCTAAAGGTCAGTACGAAGCGGCTGCGGCAATGGGCCTGGGCTACTGGCGCAGCATGGGCCTGGTGATTCTGCCGCAAGCCCTGAAGATGGTGATCCCGGGTATCGTCAACACGTTTATTGCGTTGTTCAAGGACACTAGCCTTGTGATCATCATCGGCCTGTTCGACCTGCTCAACAGCGTCAAGCAAGCTGCCGCCGACCCGAAATGGTTGGGTATGGCCACTGAAGGCTACGTGTTCGCTGCCCTGGTGTTCTGGATTTTCTGTTTTGGTATGTCGCGCTATTCCATTCATTTGGAACACAAGCTCGACACAGGCCACAAGCGTTAGGAGTTGATGTGATGAGCGAAGCGATCAAACAGCCTGTGAGCCCTGAAGGCATTATCCAGATGCAGGGCGTCAACAAGTGGTACGGCCAGTTCCACGTGTTGAAAGACATCAACCTCAACGTCAAGCAGGGCGAGCGAATCGTGCTGTGCGGCCCGTCGGGGTCGGGCAAGTCCACCACCATCCGCTGCCTCAACCGTCTGGAAGAGCACCAGCAGGGCCGCATCGTGGTCGATGGCGTGGAGCTGACCAACGACCTCAAGCAGATCGAAGCGATCCGCCGTGAAGTCGGCATGGTGTTCCAGCACTTCAACCTGTTCCCGCACCTGACCATCCTGCAGAACTGCACGCTGGCGCCGATGTGGGTGCGCAAGATGCCCAAGCGCAAGGCCGAGGAAATCGCCATGCACTACCTGGAGCGCGTGCGCATTCCGGAGCAGGCGCACAAGTTTCCGGGGCAACTCTCCGGCGGCCAGCAACAGCGTGTGGCGATTGCCCGCGCGCTGTGCATGAAACCCAAGATCATGCTGTTCGACGAACCGACTTCAGCGCTTGATCCCGAGATGGTGAAAGAGGTTTTGGACACCATGATCGGCCTGGCCGAAGACGGCATGACCATGTTGTGCGTGACCCACGAAATGGGTTTTGCGCGCACTGTGGCCAACCGTGTGATCTTCATGGACAAGGGCGAAATCGTTGAGCAGGCGGCGCCGAATGACTTCTTCGACAATCCGCAGAATGATCGGACCAGGTTGTTCTTGAGCCAGATTTTGCATTGATCGAAGCGTGAATGAATAAACCCGGCCTGGCGCCGGGTTTGTTTTTTGGGGCTAGGACGCCTTGAGTGCTTCTGCGTCGTCGTTCACGGTGTAGGTGAAGGCGCCACGCAGATCAGCGCCGTCTGCCAGGATCTTCGCATCCGCAAGCAAGTGCGGGTGACGATCCAGAAGCCGCATCAGCAGTACCAACGGTTTGGGGGCAAGCAACTCGCCACGTTCGTAGCGAGAGAATGCGTTGTGACCGCCGCCGGACAGCAACTCCACCGCTTCCTTTTGTGTCAGGTGCAGTTTGCGGCGGATGCGTTTCATCTCGGCGCCGATCATTTGCCGAGCGGCGAGGATCAACTCATCCTTTGCTTGGCCGTAGCGGTCTGCGCTGTCGTTGTCCTGGTCCCAGAATCCGTCGCCGCAGACCTTGCATTCCCAGCCTGATAGATTGTCGATCCGACGTTCCATGCCCTTGATGCTGATGGTTTCGCTGCGACCCTCGAAGTGGTGCAATGCGTCGGGGGCGCCGCAGATGTAGCACAGCTCTGCTTTTTTCATGGATTTTTCTCCTTGAAAGAGACTACCGGAGGTCTACCGTTTGTTCGGTACGTGACCTTGATGTAAATCTGCGTGCCTGTTGAGTGAGTGTGGTACACGTCCTGCCAGACTCGATGGTCTCCATAAGTGGTCATCGACTTGTACAACATCCAGTTCTGTAACTCATAAATGACGGCCTGCATGTCTTCGATGCTATAGCCAAGAGCCTCACCGCACTCCTCTGCCGTGCGGGTAAACGCTTTCCTGCCAAGCCGCCTCACATCCGCCTTTATCACCGCCAAATCGTAATGAGGTGTGTACTTTTCCATAAGACACCTGAGTCCAATAATTACCCTATAAGGGTAATTTTACCAATCGAAAATACTGCTCCTTTTCCTGCTTCAGAACCCTAGTGCCTTGCCTTTGTAGGCAACTCCGAATAGGTTGTAGGAAAATTCATCCTATGATTGGACGAAAGCACGAAATCCATGACAGACATCGCCCCCCTGATCAAACGCTCCCTGGTCGACCAGGCCTTGGAGCAACTGCGCTGGCGTATCACCGAAGGCAAATGGGCCATCGGCGAGCGCCTGCCCACCGAGCCGGAGTTGTCCGCCGAGCTGGGCATCAGCCGCAACACCGTGCGCGAGGCGATGCGTGTATTGGCGTTTTCCGGGTTGATCGAAATTCGCCAGGGTGACGGCAGTTACCTGCGTTCGATGAGCGACCCACTGGGCACGATGCGTGTGCTGTCCCATTGCTCCCTGGAGCAAGCGCAAGAGACGCGGCAGATTCTGGAAGTGCAAGCGATCGGCCTTGCAGCCCTGCGCCGTACCGAGCACGACCTCAAGGTCTTGCGGGTGGCACTCGAGGCCAGCGCCGCGCTGTACCACGGCGACCTGGAGGCCTATATCAGCGCCGACCTGGTCTTCCACCAATACTTGGTGGATGCCGCGCACAACACCGCGTTGAGCGAGCTGTACCAATACTTTTCCGCGATCGTCGGCGCGCAGTTGCGCCAGACCCTGAACATCACGCCACGTCGCCAGGCGGTGTTCGACCTGCACACCGAACTGCTCGATGCGGTGGAACAGCAAGATCCGCAGCGCGCCAAATCCCTCTGCCGGCAGTTGATCAATGAACCGTAAAACCAAACCTGCGACCGAACTCGAAGAACTGTTGATCGACGCTGAAATCGACGACGAGGTGGTGCAGCACAGGCATCCGGTCGTCACGCGGCCTTGGTTGCTGTTGCTGGGGTTGATCCTGGTGGCGCTGAATCTGCGTCCGGCGTTATCGAGCCTGGCTCCGCTGCTCAGCCAGGTGTCCGACAGCCTTGGATTATCGGCAGCCAGGGCCGGGTTGCTGACCACCTTGCCGGTGCTGTGCCTGGGCCTGTTCGCACCGCTGGCGCCGATCCTGGCACGGCGCTTTGGCGCCGAGCGTGTGGTGCTGGGGATTTTGCTGATGCTGGCCGCTGGTATTACGCTGCGCAGCGCGTTTGGTGAGGCGGGCCTGTTTAGCGGCAGCCTGATCGCCGGTGCCAGCATCGGCATCATCGGCGTGTTGTTGCCGGGTATCGTCAAGCGCGACTTCGCCAGGCAGGCCGGTGCCATGACCGGTGTGTACACCATGGCCCTGTCCCTGGGGGCGGCGCTGGCGGCGGGGGCGACGGTGCCGTTGAGCCATTACTTTGCCGACAGCTGGTCGCTTGGCCTGGGCTTCTGGATGCTGCCGGCGCTTATCGCGGCGTTGTTCTGGTTGCCCCAGGCCCGGCACAAACACACCGCTCACCCTGTGGCTTCGCGGGTCAAAGGTCTGTTGCGCGATCCGCTGGCCTGGCAAGTGACCCTGTACATGGGGCTGCAATCGTCGCTGTCATATATCGTGTTTGGCTGGATGCCATCGATTCTGATCGACCGGGGCCTGAATGCGACGGACGCGGGGTTGGCGCTGTCTGGATCCATCGTCTTGCAACTGCTCAGCGCACTGACCGCGCCGTGGCTGGCCACGCGTGGCAAGGATCAGCGCCTGGCGATTGTGGTGGTGATGCTAATGACGCTCGGTGGCTTGTTCGGCTGCCTGTACGCGCCGATCGACGGCCTCTGGGGTTGGGCGGTTTTGCTCGGCCTGGGGCAGGGTGGCACGTTCAGCCTGGCGCTGACCCTGATTGTGCTGCGTTCGCGGGACGCACACGTGGCGGCCAGCCTCTCGGGCATGGCCCAGGGTTTCGGCTACACCCTGGCGTCGATGGGGCCGCTGGCCGTGGGTTTGATCCACGACTGGAGCGGCGGCTGGAGCGCGGTCGGCTGGGCGTTCGGCGTGATCGGGGTGGCCGCCATCATCGCCGGCCTTGGCGCTGGCCGCGCGCTGTACGTGGGTGCCGGCCGCGCGCGGCGCTGAGGGCTACAGGTATTTGACTTCCAGCGTGGCTGAGCCGTCGATCGGCAGCTCATAGTCCACGTTCAGGTTGTCGGCGCGATAGATGATGGTGTCGACGCGCAGGTCGACCACCAGGTCTTTGGCCGGTAATACCTGGGAGGCATCGTCCTGCGTGGCGATCGAGGTGTAGCGGCCGGGTTTCATGAAATCGTGCTTGTACCAGGTGTCGCCCTGGTTATCGGAGCCGATTGTCTGCACCGCCACGTTGTCGGCGATCGCATTGGCCAGGCCCAGTGTGTAATGGCCCAGCCGCTGACCGCCCGCGATGAAACCCAACCCGTATCGGTCGTCAAAAACGCTCGAACCGACGCGATTGTCGATCGAGTGCAAGGCGAGCGTGGTGGCGGCCTCACAGTTCACGCCCAGGGTCAGCAGGTGGCTTGCGATGAGGGTCGGTTCGGTCAGGTTCAGGTCTTTAATGGAGATTTTACCGTGATCGATCACGCCGCCACCGGACAGGCTCGGGGTGCAGGCACTGGGTGTGATCAGGCCGCGAACGCCAAGGTCGACGCTGGACGCTGCGACCGCGTGGCCCGCGCTCGCCATTACGGACGCGGCAAAAAACATGTTCAGGCGCTTCATGAAGTGTTCCTTTTTTCAGGGAAAGGGTGGGTGTCGTGTGTTTGTTTACAGGTACACAACTTCCAGGGTGGCCGAGCCGTCCATCAGCGTTTCCACACTGAGATCAAGGTTCTGCCGGGCGTTGATCGTGGCTTCAAGCGTCAGCGTGCTGGTCAGGCTTCGGATGGCCGAGGGGCCGGCAACGCTGCCCATCACGTCGGTGAATCCCAACAGGCTGCGCGAGCCAATATCGATGGGGTTGAGGTTGGCGGTGCGCCAGGCCACGCCGCCGGTGGTGGACTCGGTGCCGTACGCCACCGCCAGGTCGTCGACGACGGTTTGTTTCGGGTCGAAACTCACCGAATACACACCGATCTTGTTGCCGCTGGTGTCCAGTCCCAGGCCGTAGAAAATTTCGCTGTTGACGTGGGCCGTGCCGTCGCGGTTGTCGCGCATGCGCAGGGCGAAACGGCCGGGGGCGTTGCAGTTTACTGTCAGCGTCAAGTATTTAAGGGGCAGGCGGGTGCCTTTGGTGAGATTGAGGTCATTGCGGGAAATCTTGCCGAAGTCGATCAGGCCGCCGCTGGATAACAGTGGCGTGCAGGCCATCGGCGTGATCAGGCCCGTGACGGTCAGGTCAACGGTCGATGCGGCGTGCGCCGCGCCCGTCAGCAGGGGTAATGCAATAAGTGGCATCAGCAGGGGTTTCATGGCGGTGCTCCTAGGGATAGTGAATTTCGAGGGTGGCCGCGCCGTCCAGCCGCACCTCGCTGGCCAGGTCCAGGGAACTCAGCGGTGCGATCACCGCTTCCAGGCTCGCGGTGGCGCTGAGTTGTTGAATTGGCAAAGGGCCGCTGGTACTGCCGACGCTCGCGCTGAAGCCCAGGTAACGGCTGGCGCTTATCGAAAGCGGGCTGGCGCTGGCGCTGCTCCAGGCCGAGGTGCCCGTGGCCGAATCGGTGCGATACAGCTGTGGCCAACTGTCGGCGGTGGTGCGTGCGGGATCGAATATCAGGCGATAGCGGCCAATTCTGTTTTGCCGGGCGTCCAGGCCAAGGCCGAAGAGGGTGTCGTCGGCCGGCCCCGTTGCTGAGCCGACGCGGTTGTCCCCCAGGCGCAGGGTGAAGGCGCTGGGCGCATCGCACGCCACGCTGACGATCAAGGGACGTGCGGGCAGCGTGGTCTCCTTGTGCATGTTCAGGTCCATCACCGACAGTTTGCCGAAGTCCACCGTGCCGCCGCCGGACAGGCTCGGCGTACAGGCTGCCGGCGCAAAGCGTGCCTGCAGGCGCAGTTCCTGCGAGCGGCCGCCATTGATGGCATCGAACACGCCGCTTTCGTCCCATGTCACCGCATCGTTGACCCGCGATGCGTCTGCGCTGGCCCAGGCGCTGACGTGAATCTGCACTGACAAGCTGCGCCCGCTCACCGGCACGCCGGCGCGCATCGGTACGATGCCGTGTTCCGGCCGCCAGCGCAGGCTTGTCGCGGTGCTGATCGGGGACTGGCCGCTGCCGGCGAGCAAGCCCAGGTCTACCGCCCGACCATCGAGCAGTGCATCGCCCACCTGCAACCCGTAGCTGCCGCGCGCGGTGAACGCGAAGCGCTCGATGCCTGCGCCCATGGCGCGATAGAACAGGCTCATGTCGGTGGTGTTCGGGCAATTGAAGGTCAGGCTCAAGCGCCGTTCGCCCAATAAACGGTCGGCCTTTGGCGTCAATGCGACGGCGCGATTCATCAGGCCGAAATCCACCAGCGATTCGCTCAGGTTCAACTGGCACTCATCCGCGCCGAAGGCGCAGGCGCCCGGCAGCAAGGCGAGGGCGAGCAAGGCAGGTTTCAAACCCATGGTTAAGGTCCTCATGGTTGGCACCGCGCCGGTGCGGTTTCGTAATACGCGTCGGGATTGCCGCGTTCGGGCAGCTCGAATTCGAGGCGGCAGCGGGCCTGGCCCGGCTCGCTGATCCACAGCGCACGGCGGTTGAGCACGTCGGGCAGGAACACCTGGCTGCCTTCCTGCACCAGGGTCACGAACTCGCCGTCGTCCGTACTCACGGCTGCGCCCCGTGCGAGCGGTCGGCCATCGGCAGTGCTGACGTTGAGCAGCGCGCGGCGCGTCAGGGCGACGCCGAACTCGACTTTATCCACCGCACCACGCCCGGCGGACAGCACCGCCAGGCCGTTGCTGATATCGGCATTGCGCGGCAGCGAACGGGTTTGCACTTCCACCGGGCTGCGCCCATACGGACTCAGTTGCGGCACCACGGCCTGGCCTTGCCAGTCGGTCCACACCGGGCCGCTGGGGGTGCTGACCTGGATACCGGCCATGTCGCCCACCGACATCACTGCAAAGGTCTCGCGCACGGGGTAGGGCGAGAAGGTCAGGCCGTCGCCGTGCAGCACCACGCCACCGCGCGCGCCGCCCTGATAGCTGGAACGCTCGGCATTGTTGCGGGTGTAGTTGAAGTCCAGTTGGCTGTAATAGGGCAGCGCCGAGACGCCGAGGGACGATTCCACCTCACGGTCGCGGCTGTCGCGCTCCACGCCCACGCGGTAGCTCAGTTGGTCGTTGAGCTGTTCGCTGAGTCCGGCGCCTGTACGCTGTTCGCCGCCGGCATTACGGGTCCAGGCGCGACCCCTGCGGTTTTCGCCCAGGGGCACGCTGATGTTCAGGTACACGCTGTCATCGCTCTGCTGGCGCCCGCCGACTTGCCACTCGGCACTGGCCGACACCGACACCCGACCAACACGGCTACCCCACGACGCCAATGCCCGGCTGCTGTTGTCGCCGGTGAAGTTGGAGGAGCGCGAGACCCCGGCGCTGAACGCGCCGAGCATCGGGTGCGACCAGGACGCTGTGGCGCTTTGCTGGTCGCGGTAGCGCGTACGTTGTTGTTCGCGGGTCGTGGTGGTGTAGGTGGAGTCTTCCAGGTCGCGGTAGCCCAGGCTGCGCCAGGAGCCGGCCGTGGTGATCGACCAGCTTTCGGACACGCGTTGGGACCACGAAAAATCGCTTTGCACGCCGCGTTCGTTGCCTTGGCGGCTGGCCTGGGCGAACTGGGCCGAGACCTGAAACTGGCCGTCCTGCCAGGGCAACCACCCCAGGTTCAGGCCGCTGGCGCGGTAGTCTTCAGCGGCCAGCACGCCGGCGCCAATGCTGACCTGCGGGTGCAGCGCGCCGCTCCAGCCGCCGCTTAGCACCCACGGCTCGGCGCCTTCACCTCGGCCGACCTTGCGCACCCGACCGGCGGCCACCGAATAGCCCGGTGCCGGCAGTCCCAGGCCGAGCATGGCGGCCGGCACCGTGAAGCGTCGCTCTTGCCCCGTGGTTTCCCTGATCGTGACTTCCACATCGGAGCGCCCGTTCAGGCGTCGCACGTCAGTCAGCGAAAACGGCCCGGCGGGCACCACGGTGGAATGAATCAGCGTGCCGTTCTGGCGCACCTCCACCTGGGCCGGACTGTTGGCGATGCCGGTGATCGTTGCGCCCTGGTTCTGGTCCTGCAGTGCGGTTTCGTTCAGCACCTGGGCGCCGGTAATCTGCGCGCCGGCCAGCACCGGGTTGTACAGGGTGAGCTGTCCGGCCTGGAACACCGCCTGTTGTTCGGCGAAGGTGCGTTGGGCGTAGGCGTCCAGGTGCGTGGTGCGCGAGACCTTGTCCTGCCAAGTGCGCACCTGGCGGCTGCGCACGATCCAGTCACCGGCATTGAAGCCCACCTCGGTGTTGGCCGAGCCGAAGCGGCTGTTGTCTTCGCCATACTCGTTATACAGACCGGTGAGGTCGTAGTTGAGCAGCCCGGCAAACCCGCCGGTCTGGTAGCCGGACACGTCCTGCTCCGCCGGACGCAATGCGTCCGTGGGCACCACCAGCGACAGGCTGAGGCTGGCCGGGTCTTGCTCGATGACGGTTTGCGGGTAGGCGTCGAGAAAACCGTGGCACTCGGCGTTGGCGTCCGGCGCGCGCAAATTGCCCGCGTCCAACAGCGCCTGGTTAAAGCACAGCGCGCCGCGGTCATCAAACACCACCTCCACGCGCCCGCGCCGCTGGCCATTGACGTTGAGGTTGAGGGCATGACGCCCGGACGCGAATCGGGGCGCCTGTAGCAGCAGGTTGGCAAGCTGCGGGTCGATGCCGCGCTGGGACAGGGTTTGTGGGTCGAACGAACCGGCGCTTTCGTCGGCCAGGCTATCGCCGTTCGGCAGCGTGGTGCCCAGGCTCAGCGCCAGACCTGCCAGCAGTCGGCGCAGTGTACGCGGTGAAACGCCGGGCATGGCTTTGCCGTCACGATCAGTCTTAACTGTGCTCACAAGGTGTACTCGTATTAGAGAGATGCGCCGCGCCACTCCCTGACTCGGGCACACTCCTGGTGGCCTTCAATGGGAGGCCACTTCGTCGTCAGGGCGCCGCAACCCGTCCTGCGGCGCTGTGATCAAAGGGTGATCGGTGCTTCGTAAGGCCCCACGGCAAACCCGTAGACGGTGGCCGGCTGCAATTGCACGGTGCTGGCCCGGGTCTGGCTGGCGGTGACCGTCAGGGTTTCGCCCGGCAACACATAGGTGCGTGGCAACAGTGCCGAACCGTTGCCCGGTAACAGCCTCAGCTCCTGGGCCAGGCGCACCACGTAGGGCGTCGGGTTATGCACGCTCAACTGGTTGTTTTGCAGGCTCCAGGTCAGGCCGGTCCAGGGCGTGCGGTTGGGGGCCAAGCCCTTGGGATGCAGGATCACCGGCAGGTTCTGGCGCACCGTTACGCCCACGCGGGCATGGCCGGCCTCGGCGGCGGCACGGCCCTGGGGCATGCCTTCGAAGATCACGCGTTTCAAGCGTTGCGTGGTCAGTGGCGTCGGTGATTGCAGGATGAAACGGATCAGCTGGCTTTTGGACGGCTCAACCCGCGTCAGCGGTGGTGTGACAAACAGCAGCGTTGCGGTGTCTTCCGGAATGTCTTCGAGGGTCACATGCAGCAGCGCCAGCTTTGAGTCGGTGTTGGTGACCGACACCGAGGCTTCGCCATCGGCTTCATTGACGATCACCACCGAGGTATCCGGCACCATGCCGTCGGCCAGCACCAGGGTCGGCCCCCACAAGGTCAGGGCCACGGCGGCCAGGTACAGGCCGGTGTAGCGAACAAGGTTGAACAGCCGTGAGAGCAGGGCAAAACGCGGGGCGGGAAACATGGCTAGAGGTACCTCAGGTCGAGCACGATGGAGCCGTCCAGCGGCACGTCCTGGTCGAGAGTCAGAAAGGCGGCGGCGTTGATCGACGTGTCGATCTGCAAGGTGGCGTCGATCCTGCGATGGGGTTCAGGGATCAGCGTGCCGGGCGTGGCGAAGCCCATGTAATTGTCTGGATACGCATTGTCTTCCGGAAACCAGGTCTCGCCCTGGTTGCTTGACGCCAGGACCAGCACGCGCAGGCTGTCGCCGTACGCTTCGCGAATCGCCAACGAGACCGATCCCAGGCGCTCACTTGGCGCATGAATGTTGTGGCCCAGGCCGTAATAAAATCCCGGCCCTACAGACGACGCGGCGCGGTTATCCACACCCACCAGCACAAACAGCACTGGCTGATTGCAGCTCACGTGCAGGTCAAGGTTGCGCGTGGGCAGCGCGGTGAATTCGTAGTGGTTGAGTGAGCGCGCCGGCACCCGTCCGTGATCGACAACGCCGTCGGAGGACAGGGACGGTGCGCAGGCGCTGGGCGTGATGACGCCGGTTAATGTCATCTCGGTGGACGACGCACACAGCGCAGGTGTGGCGGGAAGGCAGAGGCACAGCGTCAGCAGACGGCGCGAGAGCATGTTCATGGTCAGGTTTGAAACCGTGATTTAAGGAGACATCCGTGGCAATCGCGCCACGCCGTGCAGGCATGGCGGACCGGGCGTTAGAGGTACTTGACGGTCAGGGTGACAGAGCCGTCGATGGCCACTTCGTTGTTCAGGGTCAGGCCATTGGCGGGGGCTATCACCGGGCGGATAATCATGTCAGCGGTCATCTGGCTAACCGGCGTGGGCGTGTTCACGTCGCTTGCGGTGACCGAAAGAAGGGCGCCCTTTTGAAACATGTGCATCGGTGTCCAACTGGTGCCGTTGTTGAACGATGTGATAACTCGGGAAGCGACGCCATCGGCGGTTGCATTCAAGAGCGTCAGCTCCATCCCGCCGAGTTTCTCGCTGTCGTTGGTCATGCCCAGACCGAATAACCCCGTGTCGTTTTCGTACTCCGAGCCTGCGCGATTGTCCTTCGGCTCCAGGGCCATCAGGGTTGCCGCATCGCACCTCACGGTCAGTTGCAGCGACTGGAAGGGCAGAGCGGTATAACTGTCGGCCTTCAGATCTTTCGCGGAAATCTTGCCAATATCCACATTGCCACCATTCGGCAGGCTTGGCTCGCATGCACTCGGGGTGATCAGCCCGCGTACAGTCAGGTCAACGCTGGAGGCCGCCACTGCACTGCCGGCAGTGGTCAGCAACAAGGCGGCGAAAAGGGTATTGAGGGGCTTCATGGTGGTACTCCTACAGGGGGAAGGGGGTAAACGGATTTACAGGTACTTGAGCTGCAACGTGGCCTGGCCATCGACGGGTACTTCGTCGATTAGCGTGAGCGCATTGGCCGGCACGATGATCGAGAACGCCCGCAGCCGAGCGTTCAGTTCCTTGATGGCGATAGGGGTGTTGGTGCCGATGGCCGCGAACGACGTCAGCCCATCGTGGCCCAGGTAATTGGACGCTGACCAACTGCTGCCGCCATTGCGCGAGACGATCACGTTGACCGCGTTTTCATCGGCCACCGGATCGAACAGGGTGAACGTCACGCTGCCGAGCTTCTCGTCTTTGGGGGTCAGGCCCAGGCCGTGGTCTTGCCGGTTGATGGCCGAGGTGCCCGCGCGGTTATCGATGGTGGTCAGGGTAAAAAACGTTTCACCCTCGCAGTGCACTTCCAGGCGCAACTCAGCCGGGGCCAGCAGCGTGGGCTGGGTCTGCTTGAGGTCCTTGGCGGTCATCTTGCCGTGGTCGATCAAGCCACCATTGGTGAGGGTGGGCGTGCAGGAACTGGGCACAATCGCCCCGGAGACGCTCAAGTCGGTAGTGCTGGCGGCGAAGGCGCCTGGCGCACAGGCCGCAAGCAGGAAGGCGAGGGTGGTTCTGTCCATAGGTACACGTCCTTGGGTTCTAAGAAAAATCCTGGGGGAAAGCCAAACCACCCTGGTGGTGCAGTTGCCCAGGGCCGTCGTTAAAGCGCTGAAGGGCGCGTGGGAGTAAATTTAGCGCCGGGCCGGCGGAACGGAAATACAACTAATACGAATGACACGGTGGCAATGGAATTGAGGCCTGTTGTTGAGGGCATCGCCGCCGGTTGTGGTGTGGCGACCCTGCAGTGGAGCGCGACGTTGCCCTCTTCAAGCGTGTTGCACGTCAGAGGTACTGGATGGTCAGCGTGGCAGAGCCGTCGATTTGCACTTCATTGGCCAGGTTGAGGTCTTTGGCCGGGGCAATCATCGGCGCGACCACCAGGTCAGTCGTCAGCGCCTTGATCGGAATCGGCACCCACGGACCGTTCAAACCGGCCCCGAAGGCTGCGAGGTTGTTGCGTTGCCATATGGCATCGTCAAGTTCCATCCACGTCACGCCGCCGTCGAATGATTCCATGGCCGCGACGACCGCGGTGTCCGCGACGGAATTGGCCATCAGCAAGTAGTAACGCCCGATTTTTTGCGTGTTGTCGATCAGGCCCAGGCCGTAGCCCGTCGAGGCCGTTGAGGACGAGGCGCGATTGTCGGTGCCTTGCAGGGCGAACAAGGTGCTGGCGTCGCAATCGATGCTCATCCGCAGCGTGCGTCTGGGCAGCACGGTGTTGGTGTCCTGCTTGAGGTCTCCGGCCGAAATCTTGCCCAGGTCAATGTTGCCGTTGCTGGACAGCCCGGGCGTGCACGCGCTCGGTGTGATCACGCCACTGACGCTCAGGTCGACGCTGCTGGCGGCGAAGGCGTTGCTCAGGCATCCAGTGAGAAGAATGGCCGAGCAGGCGGCTAAAGGCTTTTTCATGGGGTGCGGCTCCGGTGTCTGTTTTTTAAGTGGGGTAGGTCAGCGTTGTCCCCCTTGATGAGGCGCCGGGGAATTTAGCCAGAGGGGCTCCGTGGGGAAATGCAACTAATGCGAGACTGAGCGAATGTCGTACAGCCACGGTCGGCAATGTCGGATCGCTTTATCAGATGGGAAGCGCCTACTGGAGTTTTCGTACTTGTTGTATCGCTGATGTGCATTCGTCCGGATATGTTCAAAGCTCGAAGCGCATTTATTTGAATCTCATCGTTGAGGTTCAGGGCATCGTCTTTGGGCGAAAGGTTCGCGTGTGACCACCGTCATGCCGGCTGGGCAGTTCGCTCTCGTGAAGAGGGCTTTATGTCGGGCACGTTTCCAGAAGGAAGTTCATGCCAGGCAGACCCCGACGCTGCCTGCGAGTGGCGTGAAAGTGGCGCTCGCGTGTTGGTGGTGGACGATCACGGCACCTACCGCCTGTTGCTCGGTTCTCTGTTGGAAAAGCTTGGCGTCTCGCATCTCTGTTGCAGTGATGGTCGTCAGGCGTTGAAGGCGTTGGAGGCGCTGCACTATGACGTGGTCATCACCGACTGTTGCATGCCGGTGATGGACGGCTACGCAATGACGCGTGAACTGCGCCGTCGCGAGCGTGCGGCGCGCAGCCCAGCCTGTTGCGTGCTGGCCTTTACCGCGAGCCTGGGGCCCGGGGATATCCAGCGCTGCCTGGCCTGTGGCATGGATGGCTGGCTGGTCAAGCCGATCGGCCTGGCCAAACTCCGTGAGGTGTTGCGCTATTGGTTGGCCGCGCCCCAGGTACGGGTGGGCGCAGTCGAGCCTTTCTCTTTGTCTGTGCACGGCAGGCGACCCACGCGCGCCAGTCTGGTCGCCATGTTCGGTTCCTGGGAAATGACCCAGCCGCTGTTAGTCAGCCTGATCCAGGAAGCCCGCGATGATCTCTTCATTCTGAAGCACGCCCTGGCCTGTCTGGATGGGACGTTGACCAGTCAACGGCTGCACCGTTTGATGGGCAGCGTCGCGTTTCTGGGCAACACCGGCCTTGAACCACGGGCCGTGCATTTGATTGAACGGGTCAATCAATCGGGTGTTTCGGACAATGCAGTGGCTCTGCAGGATTTTTTTTGGGATGTGGAACATTACCTACAGTACTTGGGAAGTCTCTAATCCTTAGTTGCTGTAGGAATACATCCTTCTGAGTCGTAATACTTTTCTGTATGTAATTTCTTTTATTTCTGTGGGTAACAACTGATGGCACTTAAATCATTGGGTGGGGCCAATTTCACGCAGTTATTGACGGTTGTTGCCTACAGCCAGTCGGGATATTTTGCTACTAACTAATTGCCGTCATGGGAAAAACCGATGCTTCGCATAATTATTGCTGACGATCACCCTATCGTCCGAGTCGGGCAAAAAGTCGTGATAGAGGCGAGTGGTAAATGTAAAGTCGTGGGCGAGGCCAATGGCCCGGACGAACTGCTGGCGCTGGTGGCCAAGACCCCCTGTGATGTGATCGTGACGGACTTCGCCATGCCGGGCGACCAGCAAGCGGATGGCTACGGCCTGCTGGGCTTGTTGCACCGCCAGTTTCCCAAGGTGCCGGTGATCGTGGTGACCATGTTCGCCAACGTTGCGACCTTGCGCACAGCGCTGTCCCACGGTGCGCGGGCGGTGGTGGCCAAAAGTGCGTCGGCGCGTGAATTGCCCCAGGCCCTGCAAACCGTAGTGCAAGGGCGCAACTTTATCAGTGAGTCCCTGCGTGCGCAGCTCGACCTGGCGGGCCTGGCCCAGCCCACGCAGGCACCGCAGCTGTCGGGCAAGGAACAGGAAGTGGTCAGGATGCTCGCCAGCGGCATGACCGTCAGCCAGATCGCGGCGCGGGTCAATCGCAGTATTTCCACCATCAGTAAACAGAAAAGCACTGCCATGCACCGCTTGTGTATCTCTACCGATGTGGACTTGTTTGCTTACGCGCGGGATGCAGGGATGGTGCCTTAGTGAATGCCCGTGGCTTTCCATTGCCGTGCAGACTATTGTGCGCTCCTACAAAAACGATTCACGGAGCTGCACATGAGTGATGCCCACACCGCGTTGATCACCCGTTTTTACGAGGCCTTCCAACGGCTGGATGCCGAAGCCATGGCCGCCTGCTACACCGAAGACGTGGTGTTCAGCGACCCGGCGTTCGGCGAACTGCGCGGGCGTGATGCCGATGATATGTGGCGCATGCTCACCACGCGCGCCAAGAGTTTTTCCCTGACCTTCGACCATGTGCGCAGCGATGACAGCACCGGCAGCGCGCATTGGGTGGCGACTTACCTGTTCAGTGCGACCGGCAACACGGTGGTCAACGATATCGGCGCGCGGTTCGTGTTTCGCGATGGCAAGATCTGCGAGCACCATGACCACTTTGACCTGTGGCGTTGGTCGCGCCAGGCGCTGGGCCTCAAGGGCTGGCTGCTGGGCTGGTCGCCGGCGCTGAAAAACGCCGTGCGGGCCCAGGCGCGCAAAGGCTTGCAGGCATTCCAGGCCGGGCGTTGATAAGCTTGGCGCTTTCCCATTGTGCCGAATCGCCCCGTGACCCCTCCGACTGAAGCCAAGCCCTGGTACGTTTATCTGGTGCGTGCCGCCAATGGCTCCCTCTATTGCGGCATCAGCAACGATCCGCAACGCCGTTTTTCCATGCACCAGAGCGGCAAGGGCGCGCGGTTCTTCCTGTCCAGCCCGGCTGTGGCGCTGGTGTACACCGAGCAATGCGCGACGAAGGGCGAGGCGTTGCGTCAGGAACGGTTGATCAAGAAATTGAAAAAAAGCGCCAAGGAGTGCCTGGCCCGTAGTGGTGCATTGATCTGACTGATAGCGTCTCATCACGCCACCTGAGCACTTGGCGCGTTAAGCTGCGGGTTCATTCGCCAAGTGGAACGCCACATGTCTGAGCTCATCCTGCATCACTACTCAACGTCACCTTTCGCAGAAAAAGCTCGGCTGCTGCTGGGCTTCAAAGGCTTGTCGTGGCATTCCGTGCATATTTCGCCGGTGATGCCCAAGCCGGACCTGACCGCCTTGACCGGCGGTTATCGCAAGACCCCGGTGTTGCAGGTGGGCGCGGATATCTATTGCGATACCGCGCTGATCGCGCGCCGTCTGGAGCAGGAAAAAGCCAGTCCTGCGCTGTTCCCGCCGGGCCAGGAAATGATCACCCAGACCTTCGCCACCTGGGCCGACAGCGTGGTATTCGCCCACGCCGTGAGCCTGGTATTCCAGCCGGAATCGGTGGCGGTGCGCTTCGGCAAATTGTCCCCGGACGCGGTCAAGGGCTTTCTTGCCGACCGCGCCGCACTGTTCAGCGGCGGCACGGCGAGCAGGTTGCCGGTGGAGCTGGCCAAGCATCAGTGGCCGGCGATCATGGCGCGCCTGGAGCAGCAGCTTAAGGCCGGACATTTTCTGTTCGGCGAACCCTCGATTGCCGACTTTGCCCTGGCTCATTGTTTGTGGTTTCTCACGGCCACGCCGGTGACTGCGCCGCTGGTGGATGCGTATCCGGCGGTGACCGCGTGGTTGGCGCGGGTGCTGGCGTTCGGTCACGGCAGCGCCAGTGAAATGAGTGCCGAACAGGCGCTGGAGATTTCCCGTAATGCCACGCCGGCCGCGTTGCCGGACGAGGTGTTCGAGGACTTGAATGGCTTCCACCCCGGGCAGGCAGTCACTGTCAGCGCAATCGACTACGGCGTTGATCCTGTTGCGGGCGAGCTGCTGTTTGCCGGGCGCGAAGCGCTGATCCTGCGCCGCACCGACGAACGCGCAGGCACCGTGCATGTGCACTTCCCGCGCTGGGGTTTTCGCATTCAGGCGCAATAATCGAAAATATTTGCAAACAAAATGTGAGGTAAACCGCCGGCCCATCCGTGTAGTGCTTGAAACTGCGAGCTATTCGCATTAACGGCTTTTCTACACGGGTTCCTTTGAGCATGAAATCGATGGCGGGCGGTTGGGTTAAACAGTGGCTGGGAGCCTCGGTATTGGCGGTCTCGGGGCTGGCGTTGCTGCCCCTGTGCGTCGCGCAGGCGCAGGAGCAGCACAGTGCCCGGTTCAATTTTGCCCTGGCAGCCAAGCCGCTGCCCCAGGCGCTGAGCGATTTCAGCCGGGTGACCGGGATCAGTGTGATCTACACCGACGAGGCGCCCTACGGCCTCAACGCGCCGTCGATCAATGGGCAGATGAGCGCCACCGACGCCCTGCAACGACTGTTGGGCAACTCCGGCTTTACCTTCCGCCAGATCGACGCCCGTACCCTGGCCCTCGAACCTGTACCCACCAGCGGGGCAGTCAACCTCGGCGCCACCACCATCAGCGGTGCCGGCCTTGCCCAGGACAGCACCAGCTATCAGCCGCCGCCCACCAGCTCGGTGATGCGCTCCCAGGGCTTGCTGCTGGAAACCCCGCAGACCGTCAACGTGGTGCCCGCCCAGGTGTTGCGCGACCAGACCCCGCGCAACCTTGACGACGCCCTGGCCAATATCAGCGGCATCACCCAGGCCAATACCCTCGGCAGCACCCAGGACGCGGTGATGCTGCGTGGCTTCGGCGACAACCGCAACGGCTCGATCATGCAGGACGGCATGCCCGTGGTGCAGGGCCGTGCGCTGAATGCCACGGCCGATCGCGTCGAAGTGCTCAAAGGTCCGTCGTCGCTGTTGTACGGCATTCAGGACCCGGGCGGCGTGGTCAATATCGTCAGCAAAAAGCCTGAACAGGTGCAGTCCACGTCCCTCACCGCGCGCGGCTCGACCTTCGGCGACGGCAAGAACGGCAGCGGCGGCAGCCTCGACACCACAGGCCCCATCGGTGACAGCGGGCTGGCGTATCGGCTGATCGTCGACCACGAAGACGAGGATTACTGGCGCAATTTCGGCACCCACCGCGAGACACTGGTGGCACCGTCCCTGGCCTGGTATGGCGAGACCACCAAGGTGGTGTTTGCCTACGAGCATCGCGAATTTCTCTCGCCGTTCGACCGTGGCACCGCCATCGACCCCAAGACCAACCACCCGTTGAACATCCCTGCAACCCGTCGCCTGGACGAGCCGTTCAACAACATGGAAGGTCGCTCCGACCTGTACCGTCTGGAAGTCGACCATGATCTTAACGACGACTGGAAGGCTCACTTCGGCTACAGCTGGAACCGCGAGACCTACGACGCCAGCCAGGTGCGTGTCAGTGCAGTGAACGCCAACGGCACCCTGACCCGCAGCATGGACGGCACCCAGGGCGCGATCACCACCGACCGTTTCACCACGGCAAGCCTGGAAGGCAAGGTGCAGGCCGGCGGGCTGCAACATGACCTGGTGTTCGGCCTGGATGACGAGTACCGCAAGGTCTACCGCGCCGATTTGATTCGGCAGAAACCGCGCGGTGTCTTCAGCTACCTGAACCCGGTGTACGGCAACGAAGTGGCGGGCTCTACCGTCAGTGCCCCGGACAGCGCCCAGACCGACCTGCTGCGCAGCGACTCGCTGTTCTTCCAGGACGCGATCCACCTGACCGACCAGTGGATTCTGGTGGGCGGCGCGCGTTACCAGATGTACGACCAGTACGCCGGCAAAGGCGTGCCGTTCAAGGCCAACACCGACGGCAACGGTCAGAAGTGGGTGCCGCGTGCCGGCCTGGTGTATCGCTACACCGATGAACTGTCGTTCTACGGCAGCTACACCGAGTCGTTCAAACCCAACTCCACCATCGCGGCGCTGGCCGATGGCAGCACCCTGAGCGGCAGCCTCACGCCGGAAGAGTCCAAAGCCTGGGAGCTGGGCGCCAAGCTGGATATACCGGGGCGCATCACCGCCAGCGCCGCGTTGTTCGATATCAACAAGCGCAATGTGCTGGTGTCGGTGGGCACCGGGCTGGACACGGTCTACAGCGTCGCCGGCGAAGTACGCTCGCGCGGCCTGGAGCTGGATGCCACCGGCCAGCTCAGCGACAACTGGAGCCTGATCGGCAGCTATGCCTACACCGACGCCGAAGTCACCAAAGACCCGGCCCTGGAAGGCAAGCGCCTGCAGAACGTGGCCAAGCACACCGGCTCACTGTCGGCGGTGTACGACGTCGGCAGCCTGGTGGGCGGCGATGACCTGCGCGTGGGCGCCGGCGCACGCTATGTGGGCCAGCGCGAAGGCGACGCGAACAACAGCTTCAACCTGCCGGGCTACACCGTGGCCGACGCGTTTGCCACCTACGACACGCGGATCGAGGGGCAGAAGGTCAAGTTCCAGTTCAACGTGAAGAACCTGTTTGATCGCACCTACTACACCTCGGCGGCGAGCCGTCTGTTTGTGTCGATGGGCGATGCGCGGCAGGTGTCGGTGTCCAGTACGCTGGAGTTCTAGCGCTGGGCGGGTTTGCTGCGAAAAGGGCTGATGGGGGGCTGTTGTGGCGAGCGAGCCGTTCAGTTAAGCGCAGCTCCCCTGTGGCGAGCAGGCTTGTCCTGCGTTGGGCTGCGCAGCAGCCCCAAAGCCAGACGCTGAGCCATATCAGGTACACCGCGTTTTGCTCGATTGGGGCCGCTTCGCACCCCAACGCAGGACAAGCCCGCTCGCCACAAGGGAGGCGAGCTGGTAGCGTTGCCGCAACTTTTTTTGCGGATACACCCTGGCGATGCATTTTGGACGATGGTTACATCCTCTCACGCTGCTGGCGGGCCTGAGCCTTTTACTGGGCGGCTGCGCGAGCGTCTCGCAGACGTCCATGGCCTCGCTGGACCCCCTGCTGGCGGATCCTGCGCTCAATGGCGCCACCGTGTCGCTGATGGTGCGCGACGCCCGCAGCGGCAGCACGCTGTACCAGCACAACCCGCGTACACGGCTGATTCCCGCGTCCAATCTCAAGCTGCTCACCACGGCGGCGGCGATGGATGTGTTGGGGCCGCAGTACCGCTTTGCCACGCAATTGTTGAGCAACGGCGCGCAGCAGGGTGATCGCCTGACGGGCAACCTGTACCTGCGTGGCCTGGGCGATCCCACCCTGCAATTCGCTGATTACCAGGCCTTGGCCGCGCAATTGGCGAGCCTCGGTGTGCGCCAGGTGCAGGGTGATCTGGTGGTCGACGACACTTGGTTTGACGCCGAGCGCCTGGGCGTCGACTGGGCCCAGGACGACGAATCCACCTACTACGGCGCGCAGATTTCGGCGCTGACCGTGTCGCCAAATGCTGATTTTGATGCGGGCACCTTGCTGGTCACCGCCAAGGCACCCGTGACGCTCGGGCAGCCGGTGAGCGTGGAGATCAGCCCCGCCACCGATTACGTGCAACTGAGCAATCGCGCCGTCAGCGGGCCGGGCAACAGCTACGGCATTACCCGCCAGCACGGCACCAACCTGCTGCAACTGAGCGGCGCGCTGGCGCCGGGCAAGCAGAGCCGGCAGTGGGTCAGTGTGTGGGAGCCGACGCAACTGGTGGCCAATCTGTTTGAACAGGCGCTGGCGCAGCAGGGCATTCAGGTGATGGGCCGGCGGGCGATCGGTGGCGCCAGCCCGACCACCGCGTTGCTGTTGGCCGAGCACCACTCGGCACCGCTGCAGGAACTGATCACGCCGCTGCTCAAACTCTCGAACAACAATATGTCTGAAGCGCTGCTCAAGGCCATGGGGCGCAAGACCGCCGATGCCGGCACCGCGCAGGCCGGCGTGGCGGCAGTGGCGGCGTTCATGAGACGCCAGGGCATGGACCCGGCAACCTTGAGTCAGGTCGATGGTTCGGGGTTGTCGCGGCGTAATCTGGTGTCTTCGCAGAACCTCACGGACGTGCTGCTGGCGACGGCAAAACAGCCCTGGTTCGACGCCTGGTATAACGCGTTGCCGATTGCCGGCAATGCCGATCGCCTCACCGGCGGCAGCCTGCGTTATCGCCTGCGGGGCACCGCCGCCGCAAACAACCTGCACGCCAAGACCGGCTCGATGGCCGGGGTGTCGTCACTGAGTGGCTACATCACCGACGCCGGCGGGCGGCGTCTGGTGTTCTCGATGATCAGCAATAACTACGTCAGCGATGCGGCGCCAATTCGCGCCCTGGAAAATCGCCTGGCCGTCGCGCTGAGCCAGTGGCACGACTGATTCACGGCTGGTAGCCCATCCGCCAACTCACGGCCCGGGTCGCCGCCAGCAGGCGCTGCGCCGCCGGGCCGTGTTCATCGGCGTGGAACACCGAAGTGGGGCCGACCACGGTCATCACCGCCGCCACCTGCCCGACCGCGTTGAACACCGGCGCCGACAGCGCATCCACGCCGGGCATCAGCAAACCATGTACAAAATGCAGGCCGCGGCTGCGGATCTGCGCGCAGGTGCTGGCGTAAGCCTGATCGTCCGCCAGTACGTGGGCGATGCCGGCCTGGATTTCGCGCGCACGCAAGTCCACGGTTTCCCGCGCGGGCAGGTAGGCGCTGAACACCAGTCCGGTGGACGAGCCGAGCAGTGGCAGCACCGAGCCCAACTGCGTCACCACCGTAACCGCGCGCACCGCCGGTTCGATCTGCACCACGGTCGCGCCCTGGTTGCCCCACACCGCCAGGAAGCAGGTTTCATTCAAGTCATCGCGCAGTTCGGCCAGGGGCAGGGCGCCTACCTTGAGCACATCCATGCTGCCCAGCGCGGCGAGGCCCACGCGCAGGGCTTCGCGGCCCAGGCCGTAATGGTTGGTGGCGGCGTTCTGTTCGGCAAACCCCGAGGCGATCAATGCCTGGAGATAGCGGTGCACCTTGCTGGCCGGCATCTGCACATGCTCGGCCAGGCGCGACAGCGAAGTGGCCGGTGACAGCTCGGCGAGGGCCTTGAGGATATCGGTGCCCACTTCGGCCGAGCGGACTTTCTGTTTACCGGTGTCGCGGGGCTTTTCCATGGAAGGGCGAGAATCCGAGAGATGAGTGGGCGTCTTTATAGCTTGACGCTCGACGGTGATCAAATTACGTTGTGCGTAACTGGATTACGATAAAAACAACTTCCTTGCAGAGGACGATCCATGCACCTGGACTACCTGTCGGGCTTCGGCAATCAATTTGCCAGCGAAGCCTTGCCCGGGGCCTTGCCCGTCGGCCAGAACTCCCCGCAAAAAGCGCCCTACGGGCTGTACACCGAACTGTTCTCCGGCACCGCCTTTACCGTGGCGCGCAGTGAAGCCCGGCGCACCTGGCTGTACCGCATTCAGCCGTCGGCCAATCACCCGGCGTTCGTCAAGCTGGAACGGCAGTTGGCCGGCGGGCCGCTGGGCGCGGTGACGCCTAACCGGCTGCGTTGGAACCCCCTGGATATTCCGGATGAGCCGACGGACTTTATCGACGGGCTGGTGGGGATGGTTGCCAACGCGGCGTCGGAAAAACCGTCAGGCATCAGCATTCATACCTACCGTGCCAACCGTTCGATGGAGCGTGTGTTCTTCAACGCCGACGGCGAACTGCTGATCGTTCCCGAGCAGGGCCGCCTGCGCATCGCCACCGAACTCGGCGTGCTGGACGTGGAGCCGCTGGAAATTGTCGTGCTGCCGCGCGGCCTCAAATTCCGCATCGAACTGCTTGATGCACAGGCCCGCGGCTACGTTGCCGAAAACCACGGCGCGCCACTGCGCCTGCCGGACCTCGGCCCGATCGGCAGCAACGGTCTGGCCAACCCGCGCGACTTTCTCAGCCCGGTGGCGCACTACGAAGACCTGAAAAAACCTACAACGCTGGTGCAGAAGTTCCTCGGCGAACTCTGGGCCTGCGAGCTCGACCATTCGCCGCTGAACGTGGTGGCCTGGCACGGCAACAACGTGCCGTACAAATATGACCTGCGCCGTTTCAATACCCTGGGCACCGTGAGTTTCGATCATCCTGACCCGTCGATCTTTACCGTCCTGACCTCGCCCACCAGCACCCACGGCCTGGCCAACCTCGACTTCGTGATCTTCCCGCCGCGCTGGATGGTGGCCGAAAAGACGTTCCGCCCGCCGTGGTTCCACCGCAACCTGATGAACGAATACATGGGCCTGATCCAGGGTGCGTACGACGCCAAGGCCGAAGGCTTCCTGCCCGGCGGCGCGTCGCTGCACAGTTGCATGAGCGCCCACGGCCCGGACGGCGAGACCTGCACCAAAGCGATCAACGCTGACCTTGCGCCGCACAAGATCGATAACACCATGGCGTTCATGTTCGAGACCAGCCAGGTGCTGCGGCCCACTCGGTTCGCCCTTGAGTGCGCGCAATTGCAACCTTCCTATGACGCCTGCTGGGCCTCGCTGCCCGCCACCTTCAACCCGAATCGGAGATAACCATGACGCAGCCAACCCTCACCCGCAGTTGGGTCGCCTCCGCCAACGGTCATCCTGATTTCCCGTTGCAGAACCTGCCCTTGGGCGTGTTCAGCGTCAACGGTTCTGCCCCGCGCAGTGGCGTGGCGATTGGTGACTGCATTCTCGACCTGCACGCCGCCCTGGATGCGTTCGAGGGTCAGGCGCGCCGCGCCGTCGAGGCCACCGCTGGCGGCCAGTTGAACGCCTTCTTCGAACTCGGCCGTGGCCCGCGCGTGGCGCTGCGTGAACGCCTGCTGGAGCTGCTGGCCGAAGGCGGCTCACTGCAGGCGCGTGAGGCCCAGGTGCTGCATCGCGCCGCCGACTGCCAGATGCACGTGCCGGCCAGAATCAACGACTACACCGACTTCTATGTCGGCATCGAGCATGCACAGAACGTCGGCAAACTGTTCCGCCCCGACAGCCCGCTGCTGCCCAATTACAAGTACGTGCCTATCGGCTATCACGGCCGTGCGTCAACCATTCGCCCGTCGGGCACCGAGGTGCGTCGCCCCAAGGGCCAGACCTTGCCGGCCGGCCACACCGAACCGGTTTTCGGCCCCTGTGCGCGACTCGATTACGAGCTGGAGCTGGGCATCTGGATTGGCCAGGGCAATGCCATGGGCGACGCGATTGCCATCGGCGATGCGGCCGAGCATATCGCCGGTTTCTGTTTGCTCAACGATTGGTCGGCGCGCGATATCCAGGCCTGGGAATACCAGCCGCTGGGGCCGTTCTTGTCGAAGAGCTTTATCACCACCCTGTCGCCCTGGGTGGTGACGGTGGAAGCGCTGGAACCGTTTCGCAAGGCGCAGCCGGCACGACCCGAAGGTGATCCGCAACCGCTGTCCTACCTGCTGGACACCCGCGATCAAGCTGCCGGCGCCCTGGATATCGAACTCGAGGTGCTGCTGCTCACGCAGGCCATGCGCGAGCAGAATCTGCCGGCGCACCGTCTGGCCCTGAGCAACAGCCTGCACATGTACTGGACCGTCGCGCAGTTGGTGGCGCATCACAGCGTCAACGGTTGCCAGTTGCAGGCCGGTGACCTGTTCGGTTCGGGCACCCTGTCCGGGCCCGAAGCAGGACAGTTCGGCAGCTTGCTGGAGATGACCGAAGGCGGTAAACGGGTGGTCGAATTGCCCAACGGCGAGGTGCGCAAATTCCTTGAGGACGGCGATGAAATCATCCTGCGCGCACGCTGCCGCCGTGACGGGTTTGCGTCCATCGGATTCGGTGACTGCCGGGGTACTGTCATCGCGGCGCGCTGAGAGGGCAGGGCGATGCAACTCTATACCTACTACCGTTCCACCTCGTCGTACCGGGTGCGTATTGCGTTGGCGCTGAAAGGCCTGGCGTTCAGCGCGGTGCCGGTCAACCTGCTGGTGCCGCCGGGCGGCGCGAATCATCAGCCCGAGTACCTTGCGATCAACCCGCAAGGGCGCGTTCCGGCGTTGCGCACGGATGACGGCGAACTGTTGATTCAGTCACCGGCGATCATTGAGTACCTGGAGGAGCGTTATCCACTGGTGCCGCTGCTGTCCAGGGATCTGGCGACCCGTGCCCACGAACGTGCGGTGGCGTCGATTATTGGCTGTGATATTCACCCGTTGCACAACTCCAGTACCCAGAACCTGCTGCGCCAGTGGGGACACGATGAGGCGCAGTTGCTGGAATGGATCGGTCACTGGATTAGCCAGGGCTTGGCCGCAGTCGAGCAGTTGATTGACGATGAGGGGTATTGCCTGGGCGAGCAGCCGGGGCTGGCGGATGTGTTTTTGATTCCGCAGGTGTATGCCGCGCAGCGCTTCAAGGTGTCGTTGGCGGCGTATCCACGAATTCAGCGGGTAGCGGCGTTGGCGGCGCAGCATCCGGCGTTTATCCGGGCACATCCCGGCAGTCAAGCTGACGCGCCTTAGTTCAGGAGGCGAGAGGTTCCGCGACGAGCGAACTCGTTGTGGTGAGCGGGCTTGTTGTGGCGAGCGGGCTTGCCCCGCGTTGGGGTGCGAAGCGCCCCCAATCAAGAAACACGCGGTGTGCCTGATACGGCTCAGCGCCTGGTTTTGGGGCGGCTTCGCCCCCCAACGCGGGGCAAGCCCGCTCGCCACAACAAGCCGGTTCGCCACGACAAGCCGGTTCGCCACAACAGGCCCTATCGCCATTAGGAGTGCACGTGTTCAGTGCACGACCGAGTTGGGGGGCAGATGACCCAGCCGTTCGGCCAGGCGCAGGCGCTGGATCGGGTCTTCGCTGAGCAGCAGCGCATGTTCCAGGTCAAACCGCTCGGCGCTGGGACAGTCCAGGCGCTGGTACAGACTGGCCCGCGCCAGGTAGTCGGCGGCGCTGGCGTTGCCCAGTTCCAGCACGCGCTCGGCGTCGACCAGCGCGGCCAGGTAATCATCGTTGGACAGGTGCAACTGCCGCAGGTTACGTGACAGCCGTTGCAGGATCGAACGCGGCTCGGCGGTGTGCAGGTGCTCGGATTTCAGCGTGAGGTTGGGGCCGTATTGACGTTGCAGCAGTTCGCGGCAGTCGTTGGGGTAGAGGCGTCGACCGCCGCAGGGGTCGAGCAGATGATCGGCACCGGGCACACGCAGCAGAAAGTGACCTGGGAAGTTCACGCCCTGCAGGGGGATTTCCAGGCGCCGCGCCAGTTCCAGTGCGATCAGGCCCATGGCCAGCGGTTGCCCGCGCTTGCGTTGCAGCACCTTGTCCATCAAGGCCGCGGCGGGGCGCAGCGGGGTGAAGTCGTCCTGAGCAAAGCCCAGGTCATTCATGCGTCGCAGCAGCGGCTGGCCGAGTTCATCCATCGGCAATATCGGCATGGCCAGGCTGACCTGTTGCTGCAGCAAGGCAACGTCACGCAGGATCGCCGCCGGCTGCACGGCCGGGTCGTGCTCGGCGGCAATCCACAGCGCGGCTTCAAACAGCGCAGGCGGCGAGCGTTGCAGGCAGGCGAAAAAGGCTTGGCGGGGAGTCATTGCAATCTCCGGCAGATGCCCCGTTTTAGCCTTGCTGCGAATGTACGTCCAGTGTCTTGAGAAATATCCTACCTGCTTATATCGGAACGCCTACCAATTCCGCCTGCTTATTCCAGCACGCTTCAGCGGATTTTTACCGCGAGCCTATACTTGGCCCACGACCAGACGTGATCCGGGAGCTTGACGATGTTTGCTCTCATGCATGACACCCGCCTTGAATCGCTGCACCTGAGCATCGACCCGGTGACCGGGCTGAAGGCGATCATCGCTATTCATAACAGCCGCCTCGGTCCTGCGCTGGGCGGTTGTCGCTACCTTGCCTACCCCGATGACGAAAGCGCCGTGGCGGATGCTGCGCGCCTGGCCCAGGGCATGAGC
The DNA here is from genome assembly GCF_017832155.1 of Pseudomonas sp. PvP025. NCBI lineage: Bacteria > Pseudomonadati > Pseudomonadota > Gammaproteobacteria > Pseudomonadales > Pseudomonadaceae > Pseudomonas > Pseudomonas sp. PvP025. The sequence continues at coordinate 5,120,371 of NZ_JAFIBJ010000001.1, forward strand.
TACAAGGCGGCCCTGGCCGGGCTGCCGGTGGGCGGCGCAACGGCGGTGATCCTGCGGCCTGCCCATGTGGAAGACCGCGCGGCACTGTTTGAAGCCTTTGGCCGCTGCATCGAGCAGTTGGGCGGTCGCTACATCACCGCCACCGACAGCGGGACCTCGGTGGCCGATATGGACTGCATCGCCCAGCACACCCGTTTCGTTACCAGCACCAGCGCTGCCGGCGATCCTTCGCCCCATGCGGCCATGGGCGTGTTCGCCGGCATTCGCACCACGGCCATGGCCCGCCTGGGCAGCGACAACCTCGAAGGCTTGCGCGTGGCGATCCAGGGCCTGGGCAACGTGGGTTACGCGCTGGCCGAACAACTGCACGCCGCCGGTGCCGAACTGCTGGTCAGCGACATCGACCACGGCAAGGTGCAACTGGCCATGGAACAGCTCGGCGCGCACCCTATCGCCAACGATGCCTTGCTCAGCACGCCCTGCGATATCCTCGCGCCCTGCGGCGTCGGTGCCGTGCTCAACCGCCAGAGCGTTGCCCAACTGCGCTGCGCCGCCGTGGCCGGTTCTGCCAGTGCACAACTGACCAACCTGCAGATCGCCGACCAACTGGAAGGGCGCGGCATCCTCTACGCCCCGGACTACGTGATCAACTCCGGCGGACTGATCTACGTCGCCCTCAAGCACAGCGGCGCGCAATTGCCGACCATCACCGCGCACCTTTCCAACATCGGCACGCGCCTGACCGAAATTTTCGCCCACGCCCAGGCCGAAAAACGCTCACCCGCACGCGTGGCCGACGAACTGGCCGAGCGCCTGCTCTACCGCTGACCGGGCATTAAAAAGGCCCTGAATCAAGGATTCAGGGCCTGTTCAATTCGGGCTTATTCCGCCGCTGCGTTGAGCAACTCGGACAACGCGTCCGGCTGGCTCTTGAACGCCTTGGCAAACACATCGCGATTTTTCGCCATGTAGATCCCGGCTTCCTCCACCTGCTGCTCGCTGAGGGACGGCACGGCTTTTTGCAACACTTCTGCCAGCAACTCAGCGAGTTCAAGCATTTTGTCATGACGGTCAGCTTCGGCTTTATCCATGAACAAACGCTCCAGATCTCGGCTGCTGCGGTATACCACTTCGACGGCCATTCACCACCTCACATGCCTTCACGATAGATGTCTTTTGCGACTACTGTATTTATATACAGCGAAAAGCATAAGCCAAACGCAGCGGTTTGGATAGCAGGTTTTTAATGTAGTCGGAAATAGCCTCTCTTGATCAATCTGTGCCTCGTCGCGTCCCGCCACCCTGATGCCTCTAACAGACTGTTCGCACGCTAGTGGGGCGGCCAAAAAAAACCGTCGCACAAGCCTGGATTTTTCCTGTTACTCACTTCATCGCTTGGAGCACGACAGTAAAAGGGCCAGCGGCTAGACTCCTTCCTCATCGACAACGGAGCCTTCAATGGACACTTCCTTTTCCTCTGGTACCCACGCAGACACCGAAGAGCAGTCCGATGGCTACAACCGCTGGTTTCGCGCCAGGGTACAAGCTGCGCTTGATGACAAAAGCCCCGGTATTCCTCACGACGAGGTAATGGCTGAAATGAAATCGCTCATCGAGTCTAAACTCAAGAAAGGCGATGCTGATTGAGTGGCTACCCGCGGCGCGGGTGGAGTTTCGTCAAATTATTGATTATCTGAGTGATCGCAATCCTGTAGCAGCGCTGGAGCTTATGCGATCAATCGAGGCTTCTATACTGGCTCTTTCTCGTAGGCCACATCTCTACCGTCCCGGAAGAATCAACGGCACGCGTGAGATGGTGGTACATCCCAATTATCTGGTCGTATACAAAGTGACGGACCACATCCGGATCCTTTCGGTTTTACACGCGCGCCAACGGTATCCATGAGCGACTGCTTCTCGGATGAGCGTAATATTCACTTTTCCAATTCCCAGACGTGCCCCGTCGCACCCCGCCGCCCTCTCACTTCCCAGCACTGGCCTTTTTTCTGCATGCAGAACAACCGTCACGTCCATCCCGCATTATCCGGTCGAGTCGACCTAAGGAAGCACCATCGTGAAAATCAACTGGGCCGAAAGGCTGCGCCGGCAGGTACACGGGCTGGCCGAGTCGCTGGGCAATCTGTTTGTCGAAACCTTCCACTATCTGGCGCTGTTCGCCATTGGTGCGGTGACCGCGTGGGCAGCGGTGATGGAGTTTCTGGGGATGCTGGAGAACGGGCACATCAAGATTGATGACATCCTGCTGTTGTTCATCTATCTGGAACTGGGCGCGATGGTCGGGATTTATTTCAAGACCAATCACATGCCGGTACGCTTCCTGATCTACGTGGCGATCACCGCGCTGACGCGCCTGCTGATTTCCAACGTGTCGCACCACAACCCGCCGGACCTGGGCATCATCTACCTGTGTGGCGGCATTCTGTTACTGGCGTTCGCGATTCTGGTAGTGCGCTACGCCTCGTCGGCCTTCCCGTCGATGAAGATCGAAGGCCCGCGTCGCAAAGGCGAGGCGAGCCTGGAAACCGAGAAGGGCGAGCTCTAGAGCCCGGCGCTGAAGGGCTGGTTACGGGGGGGCGGTGGCTGCAGTATGTTGTGGCTGTCGCCATCGGTCATCACCGCCAGGATATCCATGGCGCTGTGGCCCTGCTCGATGGCAATGCCGAACTGGATGCTCTGCACCAGGCGCTTGAGCCGTTTCGGGTCTTTGCGCTGTTCGGCGCTGATCATGCGTTTGGCCACCACGCCATCCTCGTTGGAGAGGGTGAGCATGATGCTGCCGTCCAGCCGCTGGATGCTAAGGTTGACGCGGTATTGAGGGCTGAAGGTGTCGGTGATGATCTGAAAAGGATTGTCCATGGTGCGTTACCGCCTGATAAGAACATGCAGTCATTGACGACCGGTGTCGGGATTGGTTCGCATTGCCTGACCACCGGTCACTCCGTCGCTGAGGGTTCACAAGGTCCGTTTTCCTCAATAGCTGTACAGCAAAGGGCGTGCCGTACAACGGTCCCTGTTACAAGGAGATGCAACTGTGGGAGGGGGCTTGCTCCCGATAGTGGTGTGTCAGCCAATGGATACTTGGTTGATGTACCGCTATCGGGAGCAAGCCCCCTCCCCACATGGGGTCGGTGGGGTGGGGGGACGGGTGACCTGTTTCAGGGCAGCGCCGATAAAACGGTCGCTTGCAGCGCACTCAGCATTCCACCCAGTTGACCGCCAGGCCGCCGCGCGAGGTTTCCTTGTATTTGTCGTGCATGTCGGCACCGGTGTCGCGCATGGTGCGAATCACCCGGTCCAGCGAGATGAAATGCTTGCCGTCTCCGCGCAAGGCCATTTGCGTGGCGTTGATGGCCTTGACCGCCGCGATGGCATTGCGCTCGATGCACGGCACTTGCACCAGGCCGCCGACCGGGTCGCAGGTGAGGCCGAGGTTGTGTTCCAGGCCGATTTCGGCGGCGTTTTCCAGTTGCTCGGGCGTGGCGCCGAGGATGTCGGCCAGGCCTGCGGCGGCCATGGCGCAGGCCGAGCCCACTTCGCCCTGGCAGCCGACTTCGGCACCGGAGATCGAGGCGTTTTTCTTGCACAGGATGCCGACGGCGGCGGCGGCCAGGAAGAAATTCACCACATCATCGTCAGACGCGTCGGGGTTGAACTTCATGTAGTAGTGCAGCACCGCCGGGATGATACCCGCCGCGCCATTGGTCGGCGCAGTGACCATGCGCCCGCCGGCGGCGTTTTCTTCGTTGACGGCGAGGGCGAACAGGTTGACCCACTCCATGGCCGATAACGTCGAGGTGATGACGTTGGGCTTGCCGATCTCCAGCAGGCTGCGATGCAGTTTTGCCGCACGGCGCGGTACATCCAGGCCGCCGGGCAGAATGCCCTCATCGCGCAGGCCTTGCTCCACGCACTCGCGCATCACCGACCAGATATGCAGCAGGCCGCTGCGGATCTGTTCGTCACTGCGCCAGGCGCGCTCGTTGGCCATCATCAATTCGGAAACCCGCAGGCCGTGTTTATTGCACAAAGCCAGCAGTTCAACGGCGCTGGAAAAGTCGTAGGGCAATTCAACATCGCTGGTCGGCGCAATACCCGAGTCCGCTTCAGCCGCGTCGATGATGAAGCCGCCGCCGACCGAGTAGTAGGTTTGTTCGCTCAACAGCCCGTTGTCACCGTAGGCGTGCAGGGACATGGCGTTGGGGTGGTAGGGCAGGCTTTTGTCCAGCAGCAGGAGGTCGGTGTGCCAGTCGAAGGCGATTGCCTGTTGGCCTGCCAGCAACAGCCGGCCGGACTCGCGCAATTGCTGGATACGCGGGTTGATCGAAGTGGGATCGACCTGATCCGGCCATTCGCCCATCAGGCCCATGACGCAGGCGCGGTCGGTGGCATGACCTACGCCGGTCGCGGACAGCGAACCGTATAAGCGCACTTCGACGCGGCGTGTTGCGGCCAGCACCTGCTGGTCGATCAGCGCCTGGGCAAAGGTCGCCGCCGCCCGCATCGGGCCGACGGTATGGGAGCTGGAGGGACCGATGCCCACCTTGAATAGATCAAAAACACTGATAGCCATGCTAAACCCTTACAAGCAATGGAACAAAAATCGCTGCCATCTTTTGTGGGACGAGCGCAATTGGCGTGATACTGAGCGTGTGGATTGGTGCTGACCAACGAATTATCCTAAGAAACCCTTTAGCAGGACTAAACCCTATGCCACGTCCCCTTCATGGCCAGACCTATATGTGGCTGCACGTGTTTTCCTGCGCTGCGAGGCACTTGTCATTTACCCGCTGCGCAGAGGAGTTGCACATCACGCCAGGCGCAGTGAGCCAGCAAATTCGTCAGTTGGAGGAGCGCCTGGGCTTTCGGCTGTTTCATCGGCGGGCTCGGGGCGTGGAGCTCAGCGCTGAAGGGCAGCGGCTGGCCGCCACGGTGGGGGAGGCGTACGGCAGCATCGACGCCGAACTGCAGCGGCTGGATGCGGGCATGATCAGCGGTACCCTGCGGCTGCGCTCGATCCCGTCGTTTCTCGGCAAATGGCTGACGCCGCGCCTGCCACGGCTGCAGCAGCGTTTCCCCGACATCCAACTGCGTCTGGTTGCCGAAGACAGCAGCGTCGCCCTGCATGAAGGGGATTTCGATCTGGCCATTGACCTGAATGACGGCAGCTACCCCGGGCTGTTATCCACAGCCCTGCTGGATGAGCAGATTTTTCCGGTGTGCGCCCCCAGCCTGCTGCGTGGCCGCCCGCCGCTGCACGGGCCGGCGGACCTGGTGCACTTTCCGTTGCTGCACGACATTACCGCCTGGCGTGGGAGTTATGAGTACGCGGAGTGGGAGTTCTACCTGAATGAAATCGGCTATCACCACGCCGATGTGCGCCGTGGGCACACGTTCAACCGCAACCACCTGACCATCGAGGCCGCCATCGCCGGCATGGGCGTGGCCATTGCGCGGCGCACTTTGCTCAACGATGAGCTGGAACGCGGCACCTTGATCGTGCCATTCGGTCTGGCTGTGCCCAACCATAAACGCTATGTGCTGCTGTACGCGCCGGGCGCGCTGAATCATCCGGGCGTGCGCGCGGTGCATGATTGGCTGGTGGAGGAAGCAGGGAATTTTCGCGCATTGCACCCGTTGGGGGAGGGGCAATCATGAGGAAATGTGGTCGTAAGAAGATGTAACCAACTCCCCACCCTAACAGCGTTTCTGCTTGTCGTCAGGGTTAATTTGTAATGTAGGATTTATCTTTGAAAAGGGGTTGAATTGTTTCAGCGGGTGCTCAATTGTGTAAGCAGGAGGTCATGGTTTCACCACCCCGGTGTTGCAGTTTGTGATCTCTGGCGAGCTAGCTGAAATAAGGGAAGAACTATGCAAATCCAAGTCAATAGCGATAACCATATTGAAAGCAGCATCCGACTGGAGGAGTGGGTACGTACTACCATCGAAAGCACGCTCGAACGTTATGAAGAAGACCTGACCCGCGTTGAGGTTTACCTGCGCGATGAGAACGGCGACAAGCCCGGTCCCCACGATTTAAGTTGCCGCCTGGAAGCACGGCCAAAGGGCCATCAGCCGCTGTCGGTCCTGCACAAGGCCGATACCCTGGAACAGGCAATCGACGGTGCAGCCACCAAGCTCGATCACGCGCTGGAGCACTTGTTCGGCAAACTGCAAGGCAAGCCCCGCGCTGCCGCGAAAAACCAGCCGATCAATAAAGTGAATGAAGATGCGCTGGAACAGGAATTCCTGGAAAACGAAAACGCCGCGATCAACAGCTGACGGTTTTTCACCCCCTGATAAAACGGGCCTGCAGATGCAGGCCCGTTTTCGTTCAAGCGTCGATCAGAACGCGATGGAGGTTTGTACGTACACCGTGCGCGGCTCGCCGACGTATTTGCCCTTGTTGTTATCGTCAAACGAGCGCGTGTAGTACTGCTTGTTGAAGATGTTCTTGACGCCCACCGCCACGTTCAAATCCGACAGTTGCGGGCCGAAATCATAGGCCGCGCGGCTGCTGAACAGCATGTAGCCGGGGATGCGCCCGTTGGCACCGTCGGCGCTTTCGGCGCGGGTGTTGGCGTTGTCGGCGAACTGGCTGCTCTGATAGCTGCTGTCCAGGTTGAGCTTCCAGTGGCCTTCGGTGTAGCCCACGCCCAGGGTGCCTTTGTGTTTGGACGAGAAGGGCACGCGGTTGCCCTTGTTCGGACCGTCTTCGCGGATGGTGGCGTCGACGTAGGCGTAGCTGGCGTATACATCAAAGCCTGCCAGCGCCGGGCTCAAGCCGTCGAGGGCGTAGTTGATGCTCGACTCGACGCCCTGATGACGCGTCTCGCCGCGAGCGATCACCGAATCGTTGGTCTGGTTGCTTTCGTACTGGTTGTCGAAGTTGATCAGGAACGCGCCGATTTCCGCGCGCAGGTTGCCGTTGTCATAGCGCGTACCCAGTTCCCAGGTGCGGGCCTTCTCCGGTTTCACTTCGCCGCTGCTCACGCGGTTGGGCATCTGGCTGTATTGCACGCTGCCGAACGAACCTTCGGTGTTGGCGTAGAGGTTCCACTCGTCGGTAAGGTGATAGAGCACGTTCAGCGCCGGCAGCGCGGTGTTGTAGTCGCCCTTGTACTTGACGTTGCTGAGGTTGTTGGTCTGCTGCGACTCGATCATCTCGTAGCGAATGCCCGGGGTGATGGTCCATTTGCCGATATCGATCCGGTCATCGATAAAGAACGCATTGGCTTCGGTGCCGCCACGGGTATCGCGGTCGTTGCGACTGTTGGTGGTGGGCATCTGCTGGTTGTTGGCCGAGATCGGCGTGCGGTAGCGCAGCTCATGACCGGCTTCGTTGATGTAGCGGTAGCCCACACCCACTTCATGGCTGGTGGGGCCGAGGTCGAAGCCCTGGGCGAAGCGGGTCTCGATACCGCGTACCCAGTATTCGCGCGGCGACAGGGAAAGGAAGCTGCCCTGGTCCAGGTAACCGCTGCGCAGGGTCTTGGTGAAGAAGCTGTTGATGGTGAATTCGCGGCGGTCCTGCTCGTAGCGGTAGCCGACGTTGAACATCGTGCGGCGACCCCAGAATTTGTCGTAGGCGCGGGTGGACTGGTACGGATCGGCCTTGTAGTCGGCCACGTTCAGACCGCCGGGCATGTCGGCCTGGCCTTCGTAGTACTGCGCCATGGCGTTGAAGCTGTTGGCATCGTCCAGTTGGTATTTACCCTTGAGGATCAGGTCGTCGATACGCGTGTCGCTGTTTTCGCGCCAGTCGCCGCCGCGGGTGCCCGAATACAACAGGGCGCCACCCAGGCCGTTGTCGGCGGTGCCGCCAGCAAGCAGGTTGCCGGTGGTCTTGAAGCCGTCGTGGCTGGAGGACGGGCTGGTTTCGGTCTGCAGGCCGCCCTTGACGGTGGGCGCATCCGGGATCGCGCGGGTCACGAAGTTGACCACGCCGCCCACGTTCTGCGGGCCGTAACGCACTGCACCACCGCCGCGCACCACGTCGACGGCGTCCATGTTGCCCATGCTGATCGGCGCGAAAGACAGCTGCGGCTGGCCATAGGGCGCGAACGGCACCGGAATACCGTCCATCAGCACGGTGGAGCGCGATGCCAGGCGTGGGTTGAGGCCGCGAATGCCGAAGTTCAGCGCCATGTCATGACTGCCGGTGCCGTTGTTGTCCGGGGCGTTGACGCCGGGGATGCGGTTGAGCACATCTTTGGCCTGGGTGGCGCCCTGGCGTTCGAATTCCTCGCGGCGGATCACATCGCGGGCGCCGGGGTGTTCGAAGACGTTGGTCTGCGCAGCATCGCCGAGCCAGTCGCCAACCACGCTGGAGGTGGCCAGCTCCAGCGTGGCCGGGGCGTCTGCCGGTTGCAGGCTGAAGGCGTTGTTGCCCTCAGCGCGGGCTTGCAGGCCGGTGCCTTCCAGCAGTTTCTGCAGGCCTTCGGCGGCGCTGTAATTGCCCGACAATCCACGGCTCTGCATGCCGGCCGTCACTTGGGAACCGAAGGAAAGCAGCACGCCGGCTTCGCGGCCAAACTGGTTCAGGGCTGTTTCCAGCGAGCTGGGGGCGATGTGATAAGGCTTGGCATCGGCCGCCATGACGGGCGGCAGCAGGGTGAAACTGAGGCTGGCGCCCAGTAACAAGTGGCGCAGGGTGCGGGCGAGCAGGGAGGGTTGCTGGGGCATGGGACGCGGTCCTGAGAAGACGGATCAAGGGGGCTTTCCTTCTCTGTCACGCGAGGTATGGAAAACGGCTCACTCGGTAGAAAAGTATTTTCAGGCGCGCGCCTGCACGGTGACCCAATAGCGGGTAAACCGCCGCACTTTTACCGGCAGGCTGACTTCCAGCTGGTCGAGAATGCGCTCGCTGTCGTCCAGCGGGTAACTGCCGGAGATCAGCAAGTTGGCCACCTGCGGGTCGCAATGGAGCTGGCCGCGCCGGTAGCGGCCCAGCTCGGCGAGGAAATCCTCCAGGCGCATGTGCGCGGCCATCAGCATGCCGTCGGCCCAGGCGCCGCTGTTGGCGTCGGTGGGCCGTGGCGTGTCCCAACCCTTGCGGGTGAAATTGACCTGCCGCGCGGCGTCCACTGTCAACGGCAGGCCGCTGTAGCGGTTGGGCATCACCTCGACATGGCCGTCGAAGACCGCCAGTTGCGTATGGTCATTGAACTGACGCACGTTCAACCGCGCTGCCTGGCTGCTGAGCAGGCCCTGGCCGGTCAGTACGCGCAGCGGTGTGTCGTCGGCGCGGACGGTCAGCAGGATTTCCCCCTCGAGCAGGCGGATCAGCCGCTGTTGACCATCGAAGTGCACATCCACTGCACTGCCGGTGTTGAGTTTGAGCTGACTGCCGTCCGCCAGTTGCACCGTGCGGCGCTGACCCACCGGGCTGCGGTAATCGGCGCTCAGCGGCGGCAGCATATGTTGCTGGCGCAGGCCCCAGGCCGCCGCCGAGCCGGCGCCGAGGATCAACAGCAATTTAAGCGCCTGACGCCGGCTGCTGGATGTGGGCGCGTTCAACGCCGCGTGTGCCAGAGGCGAAGGCATGCCGCGCAGACGCTGGTTGACACGCTGGATGTGGTCCCAGGCGCGCTGGTGTTCGCTGTGGGCATTCAGCCACTGTTGCCAGGCTGCCTGCTGGCGCGGGTTGAGCGCGCCTTGCTGCATTTCCATCAGCCAGTGCACGGCTTGTTCGGCCACCTGGGTCGAGAAATTCATAGGGCAAAGTAGCAGCGCATGGCCGCTTTGTTCAGGTGGCGTTTGACGGTGGCGAGGGAGATACCCAGTTCGGCGCCGATCTGCGCGTAGGTCAGGCCGTCGAGCTGGGCCAGCAGGAATGCACGTTTGACGGGCGTTGGCAGGCCGTCCAGCAACTGGTCAAGTTCCAGCAGGGTTTGCAGGATGATCGCGCGTTCTTCTTCCGACGGCGCGACCTGTTCCGGCATCTGCGCGAGGGCGTCAAGATAGGCGCGCTCCAGGTCCTGGCGGCGGTAGAAGTTGAACAACACCCGCTTGGCGACGGTGGTGAGGAACGCGCGGGGCTCGATCAGTGTGGGTGTTGGCGGCGCGGTGAGCACGCGCATGAAGGTGTCCTGCGCCAGGTCTGCAGCACTTTCCGGGCAGCCGAGCTTGCGTCGCAACCAGCCGTTGAGCCAGTGGTGATGGTCCTGATACAAGACTTCGACGGTGGTGGACGGGCTCAACGCAAACACTCCGCAAGCATGAGCAAGCTTTAGAGAACAAGAATTGTTCGCATTGTAGGGCGCGCGAGTGGGTTCGGCAATGCGCCAGAGCAGGTGATTCATCCGTTCGGTTTTGCTTATGAGAATATTTATCATTAATATCGCCAACTGAATAATCTGGCGCCGCCGCGATGAAAAGCAAAACCACACTGCCCGTCTCCTACCGCCTCGCCGTCACCTCACGCGTGCTGGCGGCCGTGGTCGGCGGCTACCTGATGGCGTCTCTGGCCGCTGTTTGCCTGGCGCTGTGGCTGCCGACGTCACGTGCCGATGCGGTGGTGACCGGCATGATGAGCTCATTCGTGTTCTACCTGCTCGCGGTGCTCTGGTGCTTTGCCTGCCGCAGCGCCTGGCGGGCCTGGTTTGGCGTGATGCTGCCGACGGCGGCGTTTGCCACCCTGGCGGGCGTGGGTTTGTGGATGGTGCGCACATGAAAGAGGGCTTTCGTCAGGCCATGGCATGGTTGCACACCTGGGCCGGATTGATCTTTGGCTGGCTGTTGTTTGCGATTTTTCTGACAGGCACCCTGGCCTATTTCAAGGACGAGATTACCCACTGGATGCAGCCCGAGGTGCAGGCGCATCCGCTGGACGATGCGCGCAGCCTCAACGTCGCCCAGGCCTACCTGCAGCAGCAGGCGCCCGACGCCGCGCGCTGGTTCATCACCTTGCCCAACAGCCGCGATCCCGGCCTGTCGGTGATGTGGCAAGACAAGCTCGACCCCGGCAAGCGCGGCAATTTCGTCCAGAAGGTCGTTGACCCGGTCAGCGGCCAGGCCGTTCAAGCCCGCGACAGCAAAGGCGGCGAGTTCTTCTACCGTTTCCATTTCCAGCTGCAAATGCCTTATCCATGGGGCCGCTGGCTGTCGACCCTCGCGGCCATGGTGATGTTCGTGGCGCTGATCACCGGCATCATCACCCACAAAAAAATCTTCAAGGACTTCTTCACCTTCCGCCCGCGCAAGGGCCAGCGTTCGTGGCTTGACGGGCATAACGCGGTGGGAGTGCTGGTGCTGCCATTTCACTTGATGATCACCTACAGCAGCCTGGTGATCTTCATGAGCATGGTCATGCCGGCGCCCATCATGGCGTCCTACGGCGACGACAGCCGCGCGTTCTTCAGCGAGCTGTTCCCCGCCACCGACAACGCGCCGGCCCTCGGGCAGCCGGCGCCGTTGCAGTCGCTGGTGCCGATGTACACGCAGGCTCGCGCGCAATGGGCGGGCGGGCAGGTCGGCCGGCTGGCGGTGAACAACCCGGGCGATGTGAACGCGTCGGTGAACATATTCCGTTCAGGCTCCGACCGTGTGGCGCAGGATTTTGGCAGCGTGGTGTCGTTTAACGGCGCCACGGGTGAGTTGCTGCGGGTGGGCGGCGGGCAGTCGTTGCCGACGCTGGTCAGCGGCACGTTCTATGGCCTGCACATCGGCCATTTCGCTGGCCCGATGCTGCGCTGGCTGTACTTCATCTGTGGCCTGGCCGGCACGGCGATGATCGGCACCGGGCTGGTGATGTGGCTGGGCAAGCGCCAGCTCAAGCACGCCAGGACCGGCGTCATGCCGTTTGAATTGCGACTGGTGGAGATGCTGAACATCGCCAGCATGTCCGGGCTGTTGATCGCCATCGGCGCATTCTTCTGGGCCAACCGCCTGTTGCCGGCGAGCTTTGCCGAGCGTTCCGACCGGGAGGTGCAGGCGTTCTTTATTGCCTGGGGCCTGAGTCTGTTGCATGCCGCGCTGCGCCGCGGGCGCCAGGGCTGGGTCGAGCAACTGAGCTGCGCTGCGCTGTTGTTTGCGGCCGTGCCGCTGTTGAACGCCCTCACCACCGATCAGCACTTGGGTGTGTCACTGGCCAGGGGCGACTGGGCCATGGCCGGCTTCGACCTGACATGCCTGGGCAGCGGAGCCTTCCTGGCCTGGGCTGCGTGGAAGATGCGGCACCGCACGGCGCCTCGGCCCAAGGCCGAACGCGCCCATCGGCTGAACCTCAAGCAGGAGGCTCACTGACATGCTGCTCGCGGTGCTGTTGTGCTACGCCGGATTCACTGCGCTGTGCCTGTCCACCGACCGGCACCACGGCGAGCTGCTGCACAGCAAGCCAACGCCACGTCGCCGTGTCGGTTTGCGCGTGAGCGGCTGGCTGCTGTTGCCCGGCTCGATCTGGCCGGCCGTCGCCGCTGCCGGCTGGAGCCAGGGCCTGGTGGAGTGGTGCGCGGTGCTGATGCTCAGCGCACTGCTGCTGGTGCTGCTGTTGCCGTACTGGCCAAGGCTGGCCTTGAGCCTGGCGGGTGCTGGGTTGTTGGCCAGCCCCGTTGCGGCGTTTGTGACCCTCTGAGCCCACGCCATGATCATCAGCACGCCACCGGATTCCGAAGACAGCCCGCCCGTTGATGCGATGTGCGGCCGTGCGTATTTTCTGCAGGTGTTTTTGTCCCAGCGTTCGCAGATGGAAGCCCTGGTGAGCCGGCGCGTCGGTTGCCGCGCGACAGCGGCCGACCTGGTGCAGGATTTATTCCTGCGCTTCTGGCGCCGACCGCTGGTGCAGGTCGAAGAACTCAGCACCTACCTGCTGCGCTGCGCCGGCAATATCGCCATTGACCACCTGCGCAGCGAAGGCGCCCGTGTGCGTAGCCGTGAAGGCTGGCTGCCGGAGCAACAGGACAATCACGGCGCCGACCCCGAGGCCGCGCTGGAGGCGGGCAACGACCTGCGCCACGTCGAAGCCGCCCTGCGCAGCCTGCCGGAGCGCACCCGGCAGATTTTCCTGCTCAATCGCATCCACGGGCGCAAATACGCGCAGATCGCCAAGGCCATGGGGCTGTCCCAAAGTGCCGTGGAAAAACATATGATGCGCGCCCTCGAAGCCTGCAAGGCCAGTCTTCGCGAGCCACCGCCTCCACGCACGCCAGGGAAAGCCCCGTGAACGTCACCCCGACGCCCGCCCAGGAAAGGGCTGCACTCGAATGGCTTGGCCGGTTGCATGACCAGCCCGGCAGTGGCGATCAGGCTCTTTTCACCCGCTGGCTGCGTGCTGACCCTGCCCATGTCCAGGCCTATTCCCAGGCCCAGGTGCTGTGGGAACTGAGCGAAGCGCCGGCGCGAACATTGGCCAGCGAAGAAGCGTTGGTGTTACAGGGCTACCTGAACGCGATGAATACTTCGAAGCGCTCGCGGCGGGTGCGCCGGTTCGGTGCGCTGGCCGTGGCCGCCTGTTTGTGGATGATGGTGTCGCTGGGCGTCGGCTGGCAGCCGTCGCATTGGATCGACGACATCGGCGCTGATTACGTGACCGCGCCGGGAGAGGTAAAGACCTTCACGCTGGCCGACCAATCGAGGGTCACGCTGGATGCCGACAGCGCGATTGCCGTCGATTTCAACCACGGCGAACGGTTCATCCAGCTGCGTCGCGGTGCCGGGTTTTTCAGCGTGACCCACACCGGCGAACCCTTCGTGGTGGAGGCAGGCAGTGGTGATGCGCGGGTGCTGGGCACGCAGTTCGCAGTGCGCCTGCAACCGACCGGTGCCGAGGTGACAGTGTTGTCAGGCCGGGTGGGTGTTGCCGCATCACAGCTGGGCTCACAGCAAATTCTCACCGCAGGCCAGCAAATGGCCTACGCCGATGGTATCGCCCAGCCCCTGCTGACGGTCGACAGCGAAGCGCGCCTGGCCTGGCGCGATGGTTGGCTCAATTACTACAAGACGCCGCTGGCCGATGTCATCAAGGACCTGGGCCGTTATTACCCTGGACGCATCCTGTTGCTGGATGACGCGATGGGTGCCCGGCGAGTGAGTGGCAGCTTCCCAAGCAAGGACCCGCAGGCTGTGTTGAATGCGCTGCAAACTGTGCTGGGGTTTGAACAGCACAATCTCCTGGGAAAAGTGATTATCGTGCGTTGAGTGCTACAACAAAAACACACTCAATGACACTGTCAACCTCTCCAGTTCGCAACGATTAAATGATATTTTCGTTATGGTATTTATTACCAATCAATATCGTCGCCTGTTAATTATGACAGTAGAAGGCTTTTTGTTTGTGCGTTTTCATGGGCTGAAGGTTTCTTCAGCCCCTATTGAAGGTGCACGTCATGAAGCACTTGTTGAACTTGCCTGTTATTGTTTGTGTGTTGTGTTTTGGCAGCTCCGCGCATGCGAAATATTTGACGCATGACGAAACCGGCGCAGCGACCGCATCGGAGATTGTCGCGGCTTATAATAATACCGCTGTCGATTGTGGATCAGAGAAGCGCCCGTCCATCCTGTGTTCCGGCGTCACCATCCGCGGCACCATTTATTCGTCGGCGTTCAGATTCTGGAATCCTGGGCCGGCCTCTAAAGAAGCAACGTCTTTTTCCTGGCTGCGCAAAGATGCAAAGTTTCGCCAATTGGCCTCGGACCATCGTCATGGCTACTTGATGCGGCCGATCGTCACGGCTCCCGATGATTATATTCAGCTTCAGGTGCTTTGCGCATTTCCCATGGATGCGGGCACGCACATGCGGGCGCAGGCGGGTTGTGGAGACTTTATCAAAACGGCAGAAATAGAACGTAGTTGTCAGGAGTTGGGTATTACAACGGCTGCGGCGTGGCGTGACGACTACATGTTGAATAAACGATCAAAGCATCGCCAATGTGGTTTTGATCTCAGGCCGGCCACCGAGCCTGCTGGCGCCAATGCGTTCATGCAGTTTGTAAAAGCCCATGCGTTTGAAGAAGTATTAAGTGAGCATTTCGCTGCGATTCTTTTCAGTAACAATGAGGTGCGGATCGCCTCCTGGCCGCAAAGCGATGGGAGTCGTCTACCCATCTGGGCACTTTTCTGGATCAGTAATAATACGGTGACCGGCGCCGCCTCCGACGCAGGCAAGGTTGATGCGCAGAGAGACCAGATCGCTCTCTACGAAGACTCCGGGCATTTCCTGCCCATTATCCGAATGACGCTTCCGATGACCCCGGCTCAGGAGGCGACCTTCTCCTATAACCCGGCAGACCAGGCTCGATTGGACACCGTGCTGTGCCGTCGATTTATAGACAAGGCTCAATGGGTAAACCGATATGACCCCGGTGCGAAGGCTGATCGCTGGACATTGCAACTAACGCCAACGGATTGCGGCAGGCTGAGTCAAGCCAATCAGCTGGACAAGTTCTACGCCGAAGTAGTGGCCAAGTACGGACGTGATAATCAGTGGCTTGCCGAGAATAAAGGCGGCGTTCGGCGTCAACTGGCGTGCTTGCTGACAACTTATCGAAATAACACTACTTATAATCTTGAACCGTTCAGACCCAATGTGTCGCATGAGGCTGCGGTGGCTGCCCAATGTAATCCTGTATAGAACTCAATAATTTTTACCCTTGCTGTATGTATTTTATTAATCGAGCTGCAAGAGGTTATTATGAAAACCAAACGGATAAGTGTTGCTATTTTTTCGAGCGCTGTTGTAACGGTTGCGTGGTCCGGACTTATAATGGCGGATGCCGCCGGTGATGCGATAGGGCAAAAAGTCGCGGCTGATTTGCGGACTCGCTATCATGACACCCGAATGTCTTGTACTCGATATTCCGCACCTGGATTCACCTGCAATGGTGTTATTTTTAGAGCTACCATACCTTCTCCTGATTATAAGTTTTGGGATCCCAGTCCAAAAGCCAAGGCCAGTGGAGGGTGGTCATATTCCTATCTTCGGCGGGATGCCAAGTTTAAACGGCTGGTGCGCGACGAGAATAATGGCAATATTATTTTTCCTCCATTGTTGACGCCGCCGGATAAAACGCCGGTACACGTACTCTGTGCATTTCCCGAGGATGGCGGTACTGACACACGCGACAGGCAAGGTTGTGGCGTCAGTACCAGCGCAACTTCCGACAGCCGGATTTGTCACGAGCAAGGTATCGTGAACGCGAACCAGTGGCTCGCCAAACACAAGAAAGACCGTCTCAGTAATGTGAACCAGTGCGCCTTTAACGTGCGTGATGACGCAAATGAAAAAGGCACCCAGTCCTTCGAAGCTTTTATTGAGGCGACCGGCAAGGATTCGGATACCTTCGATCAGCAGAATGAATTCCGCCTCGCCACCTGGGATTCGACCAAGCCCGAGACCCTGCCTATCCAGGCATTGTTTTACCTGAAGGATGGCCTGGCCGATGCGCAGTTTGATCAAAATGATTACAGGGACGCTACCGGAACCTGTCTGCCGATCATCAAGATGACGTTGCCACAGTCTTTATCCCAGGACGCCACATTCGACTATCTGCCGGGTGATCAGAAGTGCTCTTCCACACCTGCTGCCGAGTACATTCAGTCGGCCGAATGGGTCAAAAGGCACGACCCAGGCACCGGCAAGGATGAGTGGAGTCTGTCAATCACGCCAACGCAATTAGGCAAGGACGCCAAGGCAGACAGAACCGACGCCGTATTGGCGGAACTGCAGAGAAAATTCGGCAATGACCCGCAGTGGAAAAATAACGACGGTGGCGGGATGCGCCGGCAGTTGGTCTGTCATTACGTGATCGCCCGCGATAAATCGCCGTGGAATCTCGAGCCTTACCGAAAAGATACGTCAGAGGCCGCAGCGGAGGCGGCAGGCTGCAATCCTTAAGATGCAGGCCTTGGGCATCTCACAGATGCCCAAGGCTTTCACTCCAACGCCGCCATTATCGCGTCCGGGTTGTAATCCCGAATCAACGTCCCGTTCACGTCCACAAACGGAATGCCGCCGCCACCCAGCGCTTCGTACGCCGTGCGGGCCTGGGCGTCCTTCTCTATATCGAAGGCCTGGTACGCAATGCCTTTCTTGTCCAGGAAGCGGCGGATCTGCTTGCAGTAGCCACACCATTGCGTGGAATAAAGCACCACGCGCGCCGACGTGCGTACCTGCTCCGACACCACCTGCGACGGGTTGAACAGCCGCTCGATCTTGCCCCAGTTCTGGATCACCACCACGACCAGCAACACCAGCAGGACTTTTTTAAAGACCCCGCCGAGCATCAGTTGCGGTGCTTGAGCTGGTCGGTCAGTTGGGTCGGCAAGCCCTTGATGATCAGCGTGCCTGCGGCTTCGTCGTACTCGATCTTGTCGCCCAGCAGGTGCGCTTCAAAGCTGATCGAGAGGCCTTCGGCGCGGCCGGTGAAGCGGCGGAACTGGTTAAGGGTGCGCTTATCGGCCGGAATCTCCGGCGACAGGCCGTAATCCTTGTTGCGGATGTGGTCGTAGAACGCTTTGGGCCTATCCTCGTCGATCAGGCCCGACAGTTCTTCCAGGCCCATGGGCTCGCCAAGCTTGGCCTGGCTGCTGGCGTAGTCCACCAGGGTCTTGGTCTTTTCGCGGGCGGACTCGTCCGGCAGGTCTTCGCTCTCAACGAAGTCGCTGAACGCCTTGAGCAGGGTGCGGGTTTCGCCGGGGCCGTCGACGCCTTCCTGGCAGCCGATGAAGTCGCGGAAGTATTCCGAGACCTTCTTGCCGTTCTTGCCCTTGATGAACGAGATGTACTGCCTGGACTGTTTGTTGTTCTGCCACTCGGACACGTTGATGCGCGCCGCCAGGTGCAACTGGCCAAGGTCCAGATGGCGCGACGGGGTTACGTCCAGCTCGTCGGTCACCGCAACGCCTTCGCTGTGGTGGAGCAGGGCGATCGCCAGGTAGTCGGTCATGCCCTGTTGGTAGTGGGCAAACAGCACATGGCCGCCGGTGGAGAGGTTGGACTCTTCCATCAGCTTTTGCAGATGCTCGACCGCTGTGCGGCTGAAGGTGGTGAAATCCTGGCCGCCGTCGAAATACTCTTTCAACCAGCCGCTGAACGGATGCGCGCCGGACTCAGCATGGAAAAACCCCCAGGCCTTGCCCTGCTTGGCGTTGTAGCTCTCGTTGAGGTCGGCCAGCATGTTCTCGATGGCGGCCGATTCGGACAGCTCCGAGTCGCGCGCGTGAAGAACTGCAGGTGTGCCGTCGGGTTTTTTGTCGATCAGGTGGACGATGCAATGACGGATCGGCATAGGCTTCTCGGCTGGTTGAGGGGGAGCGGTGGGCCTCCCCAAAAAGTCGTCCAGTGTACCGCACCCATTGGTCGGGGGGCGCCTGGAAGGTGTTTTGCGCGCTCGCTTACGGGCCATATGCCTTTTTTTCACGGTTTAGAGCGATAAAGCTGACCAAATGGGTAGGTAGAGGCGGATATTTCCCCGTCTCTGTGCTAGTTTTGCCCGGTCTTGCGCCAAGTCTCGGCGTTAAGCGTGCATTCAGCATCTGTCAGGTCGAACCAATCCCTGTTTAGAGCATCTATAACCCCGATCTCCGACGGTTATAAGCCAGGGGTGCCAGGCCTAGATGGCAGGGCTCGATGGCTGACACTGCACTCTGCAATCCATATGAATTTGATAGGGAAGGAACACCACAATGGCTATTACTAAAGACCAACTGATCGCTGACCTGGCTGAAGCAGTAGACGCAC
Source organism: Pseudomonas sp. PvP025 (assembly GCF_017832155.1). Taxonomy (NCBI): domain Bacteria; kingdom Pseudomonadati; phylum Pseudomonadota; class Gammaproteobacteria; order Pseudomonadales; family Pseudomonadaceae; genus Pseudomonas; species Pseudomonas sp. PvP025. Next base: position 5,139,066 of record NZ_JAFIBJ010000001.1, read on the forward strand.
CGAAAACCACCGTGCGCGCTCTGCTGGACCAACTGAGCCAGGTTGTTGCCGATCAGCTGGAAAACGGCGGCGAAATCACTCTGCCAGGCGTTGGCAAACTGAAAGTGACCGAGCGTCCTGCCCGTACTGGCCGTAACCCTTCGACTGGCGCTGCCATCGAAATCGCTGCCAAAAAAGTTATCAAGCTGGTTGTGGCCAAAGGCCTGACCGACGCTGTTAACAAGTAAGACGCAGCAAAAAAAAACCGTGCTCCGGAGCGATCCGGGCACGGTTTTTTGTTGCCTGCGATTCAGTCCTAGCGCACCCAGCGCTGGCGCCACAGCTGCTGTTCGTTTTTGGTCTGAAAAGTCCAGGCCACGAACCGGCTCTGCTTTTGCCCCTGTGACATTTCCACCACCTGGCTCTCCAGCACGCCGGCTTTTTTCAGGGCGGTTTCGATGGCCGGCAGGTTGGAGGCTTTTGACACCAGGGTGCTGAACCACAGCACCTTGTGCGCAAAATGCGCGCTCTCGGCGATCAACTGCGTCACGAAGCGCGCTTCGCCGCCTTCACACCACAGCTCGGCCGACTGGCCACCGAAGTTCAGCACCGGCAGCTTGCGCTTCGGATCGGCCCTGCCCAGGGCACGCCATTTGCGTTCACTGCCCTTGGTGGCTTCATCCATGGACGCGTGGAACGGCGGGTTGCACATGGTCAGGTCAAAACGCTCGCCCGGCTCCAGCAGGCCCAGCAGGATCTGCTTCGGGTTGGGTTGCAGGCGCAACTGGATAACCTTGCTGAGGTCGTTGGACTGCACGATGGCCTTGGCCGCTGCGACGGCGGTAGGGTCCACCTCGGAGCCGAGGAAGTTCCAGCGGTATTCCATATAGCCAATCAGCGGGTAGACGCAGTTGGCGCCCATGCCGATATCCAGCACCTTGACGATCGAACCACGCGGGATCTTGCCTTCATTGCCGCTGGCCAGCAGGTCGGCGAGGAAGTGCACGTAGTCGGCGCGCCCCGGCACCGGCGGGCACAGGTAGTCGGCCGGTATATCCCAATGCTGGATGCCATAGAACGACTTGAGCAACGCCCGATTGAAAACGCGCACCGCGTCGGGGCTGGCGAAGTCGATGCTTTCCTTGCCATACGGGTTGATGATCACGAATTGCGCCAGTTCCGGCGTGGTCTTGATCAACGCCGGGAAGTCGTAACGGCCCGTGTGGCGGTTGCGCGGGTGCAGGGTAGCCTCTTTGCGCGGTGCGACGGGCTTGGCCGTGGCGGCGGTTTTGGGCTTCTTGCGCGGAGGTTTGGGCGTAGTGGGGGCGGTCATTGGCGGCGTCGATTCTGGGGTTGCGTCAAAAGTGGCAGGTATTGTCACACATCTATCGAGATTTAGCGGCTGATGCATAACTGAGCGTTGGATGGGGGGGGCATTCCTGCTCGCCCCGTCAACTTTTACGGTCTGAAAAAAAACGCAGGATTACGGGAAATAAAGCGTTTTCACGGAGATGTGAGATTTAAGAATCGCCCAGGCAGCCGAGTTTCCGTCTTCAAAATGAGACTGGACAATGCCAGAAAGCATGTCTGAAAACTGCACATTGGTACTGCAAGAGCTGTCGCATGGACGAGTCAAAAGTACTGTCGTCTTTTGACAGTCAAACCAAAGCTTGGTCTGGAGATAGTCGTGAAGACTGTTTCCACTTTCCACCTTAATGCTTCTTGGGTCTGGAACAAATTCGACTTCGTCAGTCGCTCCCATTTCGGCAAGAAGAGACAAACCGATCATATAGTTATAGAGCTTATTTTCATCCGCTCTTATATGCGCCTGAACATTGGCTTTGAAAACCGTGATGGAGGAATATCTGATTACTCCAGGGTGTGCGTTCGCTAGTTGTTTGGCAGCTTCTGCGAAGGCACTTCGCTCAAGTGCATTCATCATGGACCACTTCTTTTCTTCTGAAGTAGGCCAGTTGAACTTCTGGTACAGCTTTTTTATCAGCCGTTTAGGGAGGTGACGTTTATGTTCGTCAATTATCAAGGAGGCAATCGTTAAATGGCGGCTGGAGCCGCCACGTCGATACGGAAGGTCGAATTTCCAGCCCAGGTCACCGCTTTCATCTAAATATATGAAATTTTTAGTCATGGAAGCGGTTTTTTCAGGAATGAGGTGGTGCAAACCCTAAGTCCGACGCTCTTACAGAGCGCTTACGATACTATTGAAGCGTCGCGGAAACCCTAGGCTTTACTTGCACCGGGGCGGATTCTATAGAGGCTTTCTAGCGGTGTCAATCTAACTCTCACTTCCAAAGCTCTACCCCCGTTAAACGACCACCGCTCCAGGCATCATGTTGGTTTTTGTTGACAAATAGAGCGATGCAGCGTGATTTTCCCAAAAAAGGGAGGCCGTTCTGGCCTCCCGCCTCCGTAACACGCAATTGCGTGTCCTACTACAGGCTGGAAATCCGCGCATGCTGCTCCGCCAGCTTGCCTAGGGCCTGTTCAGCCTCGGCCAGCTTGGCGCGTTCCTTGTCGATCACTTCAGCCGGCGCCTTGTCGACGAATGCCGCGTTGGACAGCTTGCCGCCCACCCGTTGCACTTCGCCTTGCAGGCGCAGCATTTCCTTGTCGAGACGGGCCAGTTCCGCGCCCTTGTCGATCAGCCCGGCCATCGGCACCAGCACTTCCATGTCGCCCACCAGTGCGGTGGCAGACAGCGGTGCTTCGGCGCCATCAGCCAGCACGGTGATCGACTCCAGCTTCGCCAGTTTCTTGAGCAGCGCATCGTTCTCATCGAGACGACGCTGATCCTCGGCGCTGGCGTTCTTGACGAACACGGCGAGTGGCTTGCCCGGCCCGATGTTCATTTCGGCGCGGATGTTGCGCGTGCCGAGCATCAGCGTCTTGAGCCATTCGATATCGCTTTCGGCGGCTTCATCGATGCGGGCTTCATTGGCCACCGGCCACGGCTGCAGCATGATGGTTTTGCCGTCGATACCGGCCAGCGGCGCCAGGCGCTGCCAGATTTCTTCGGTGATGAACGGCATGAACGGATGCGCCAGGCGCAGCGCCACTTCCAGCACGCGCACCAGGGTGCGACGGGTGCCGCGCTGGCGTTCGACCGGCGCGTTTTCGTCCCACAGCACCGGCTTGGACAGCTCCAGGTACCAGTCGCAATACTGGTTCCAGATGAACTCGTACAAGGCCTGCGCGGCCAGGTCGAAACGGAACTGGTCGAGCTGGCGGGTTACTTCGGCTTCGGTGCGCTGCAACTGCGAGATGATCCAGCGATCGGCCAGGCTCAGCTCATAGGCTTCGCCGTTCTGGCCGCAGTCCTCGCCTTTGTCCAGCACGTAGCGCGCGGCGTTCCAGATCTTGTTGCAGAAGTTGCGATAGCCTTCGACGCGGCCCATGTCGAACTTGATGTCGCGACCGGTGGACGCCAGCGAGCAGAAGGTAAAGCGCAGGGCGTCGGTGCCATAGCTGGCAATACCATCGGCGAACTCGTCGCGGGTCTGCTTCTCGATCTTCTTCGCCAGTTTCGGCTGCATCAGGCCCGAGGTGCGTTTCTGCACCAGGGTTTCCAGGTCGATGCCGTCGATGATGTCCAGCGGGTCCAGGACGTTACCCTTGGACTTGGACATCTTCTGGCCCTGGCCATCACGCACCAGGCCGTGCACGTACACGGTCTTGAACGGTACCTGCGGCGTGCCGTCCTCGTTCTTCACCAGGTGCATGGTCAGCATGATCATCCGGGCAACCCAGAAGAAAATGATATCGAAACCAGTGACCAGCACGTCGGTGGAGTGGAATTTCTTGAGGAATTCAGTCTGCTGCGGCCAGCCGAGTGTCGAGAACGTCCACAGGCCCGAGCTGAACCAGGTGTCCAGTACGTCGTTGTCCTGTTGCAGCGCAATGTCGGCTCCGAGGTTGTGCTTGGCACGCACTTCGGCTTCGTCGCGGCCGACATAGACCTTGCCCGACTCGTCGTACCAGGCCGGAATACGGTGGCCCCACCACAGCTGACGGCTGATGCACCAATCCTGAATGTCGCGCATCCAAGAGAAGTACATGTTTTCGTACTGCTTGGGCACGAACTGGATGCGGCCGTCTTCGACAGCAGCAATGGCAGGCTCGGCCAACGGCTTGGTGGACACGTACCACTGGTCGGTCAACCACGGCTCGATGACGGTGCCGGAACGGTCGCCCTTCGGCACTTTCAGGCCGTGGTCGTCGACGCTGACCAGCAAGCCGGCGGCATCGAACGCGGCGACGATCTGCTTGCGCGCTTCAAAGCGGTCCAGGCCTGCGTATGCGGCCGGGATTTTGCCGTCGATGCTGTCGTTGAGTGTGCCGTCCAGGTTGAACACCTGGCAGGCTGGCAATACGGCGGCGTTTTTATCGAAGATGTTCAGCAGCGGCAGGTTGTGGCGCTTGCCGACTTCATAGTCGTTGAAGTCGTGGGCCGGGGTGATCTTCACGCAGCCGGTGCCGAATTCGGGGTCGCAGTAGTCGTCCGCGATGATCGGAATGCGGCGGCCGACCAGCGGCAGCTCGACGAATTTGCCGATCAGCGCCTGGTAGCGCTCGTCATTCGGGTTAACCGCGACGGCGGCATCGCCGAGCATGGTTTCCGGACGGGTAGTGGCGACGATCAGGTAGTCGTTGCCTTCGGCGGTTTTGGCGCCGTCGGCCAGCGGGTACTTGAGGTTCCACAGGAAGCCTTTCTCGTCGTGGTTTTCCACTTCAAGATCGGAGATTGCCGTGTGCAGCTTGGTGTCCCAATTGACCAGGCGCTTGCCGCGGTAGATCAGGCCGTCTTCATGCAGGCGCACGAAGGCTTCTTTAACGGCCTCCGACAGGCCGTCGTCCATGGTGAACCGCTCGCGGCTCCAGTCGACGGACGAACCCAGGCGGCGGATCTGACGGCTGATATTGCCGCCGGACTGGTCCTTCCATTCCCAGATCTTTTCCAGGAATTTCTCGCGGCCCAGGTCATGACGGCTTTGGCCGGTGGCTTCCAGTTGACGCTCCACCAGCATCTGCGTGGCGATGCCGGCGTGGTCGGTGCCCGGCTGCCACAGGGTGTCTCGACCCTGCATGCGGCGGAAACGGATCAACGCATCCATGATCGCATTGTTGAAGCCATGGCCCATGTGCAGGCTGCCAGTGACGTTCGGTGGCGGAATCATGATGGTGTAGGGGTCGCCCGCACCTTGTGGGGCGAAATAGTTCTCGGACTCCCAGGTGTTGTACCAGGAAGTTTCAATAGCGTGGGGCTGATAGGTCTTATCCATGCGCGGCGGGACCCTAGTTGGCATTTATTCAGGAAAGCCGGCAAGTATAACGGGGGATAGGGGAGAGGGCGAGACGAAGACAGGCTTAAGGGATACGCGATCAACTGTGGGAGGGGGCTTGCTCCCGATAATGGCGGATCAGCTATGAATTGATGACTGACACACCGCTATCGGGAGCAAGCCCCCTCCCACACGGGATATGGGTGAAGCTCAGGACTGGTATTGGCTGAGCAACCGCTCCATTCGCGCATCCAGCCGGCGCTTGATCTCGGTTTCGATGTGCGGTGCGAAGTCGTCGATCACGTCCTGCATGATCAATTGCGCAGCGGCCCGCAGTTCGTTGTCCAGGTGCAGCAACAAGGCGTCCTGCGGTTTTTCCGCTGTGGCGGCAGCGGGTTGCGGCGTTGGCGTGTCGAACGCCATGGCAATCTGTGCCTCGTCCATGACCGCTTCGGTCAGCAACGGCGGCTGCAGGTCGTCATCACCCAGCAGTTGACGGATCGACTCGAGGTCGTCCAGTAAATGGTCGTCTTTTTTAATCGGGTTTGGCGTGTCCATCATCTACTCAAAGTCGTTGTAGCCGGTGATCCTGCAGAGGATAGCCCTGTTCGCGATAGAAACGAAAACTCTCCCGCGCGGCCTGACGAACAGCCGGATCTTCCACCACCACCTCCGCCACGCGGGCGAATGCCCTGGCAAAGGCCGGTACTTTCAGGTCCAGGTTAATCAGCAGGTCCTGGTGATCGCCGCAGCCGTCGCCCAACCCCAGCACCACACGGCCGTCGGGCTCGGATTCTGCGGGGCCGTGGGGCACGAAGCTTTCGCCCTTGAAGCGCCACAGGCGCGCATCCAGCTCATCGCGCTGGCCGGCATCGCTGCAATGCAGGTAGATGCGGTGGCCCATGCGCCAGGCTTTTTCGGTGAGTTTGCAGGCAAAGTCCAGGCGCGCGAGCGGGTCGGCGCTGGGCAATATATAGAAGTCGACTTGGGTCATTGCGGTTCCTGAGGCCGGGACGGCGAAATGATCACCGCCCCGGCGTCTTCAGTTTCAGGCCTTGGCGCGATCCAGCAGGTATTGGGTCAGCAGGGGCACCGGACGGCCGGTGGCGCCCTTGTCCTTGCCGCCGCTGGTCCAGGCGGTGCCGGCGATGTCCAGGTGGGCCCAGTTGAAGTTCTTGGCAAAGCGCGACAGGAAGCAGGCGGCCGTGATGGTGCCGGCTTTCGGGCCACCGATGTTGGCGATGTCGGCGAACGGGCTGTCCAGCTGCTCCTGGTACTCGTCGAACAGCGGCAATTGCCAGGCGCGGTCGTCGGCTGCCTGACCGGCGCTGAGCAGTTGCTCGATCAGCTCATCGTTATTGCCCAGCAGGCCCGAAGTGTGGGCGCCCAGGGCGACCACGCAGGCGCCGGTCAGGGTGGCGATGTCGATCACGGCCTGTGGCTTGAAGCGCTCGGCGTAGGTGAGGGCGTCGCACAGCACCAGGCGGCCTTCGGCGTCGGTGTTGAGGATCTCGACGGTCTGGCCGCTCAGGGTAGTGACGATATCGCCCGGACGGGTCGCGCCGCCGCTCGGCATGTTCTCGGCGCAGGCCAGGATGCACACCAGGTTGATCGGCAGCTTGAGTTCCAGCACGGCACGCAGGGTGCCGAACACGCTCGCGGCGCCACCCATGTCGTACTTCATCTCATCCATGCCCAGGCCAGGCTTGAGGCTGATGCCGCCGGTGTCGAACGTGATGCCTTTACCTACCAGGGCGTAGGGCTTCTCGGATTTCTTGCCGCCGTTGTATTGCATCACGATCAAGCGTGGAGGCTGCTCGCTGCCCTGACCCACGGCGTAGAACGAGCCCATGCCCAGTTCCTTGATCTTTTTCTCGTCCAGCACTTCAACCTTCAGCCCCTTGAACTCCTTGCCCAGTGCCTTGGCCTGTTCGCCCAGGTACGTCGGGTGGCAGATGTTCGGCGGCAGGTTGCCCAGGTCACGGGTGAACGACATGCCGTTGGCAATCGCGGTGGCGTGGGTCACGGCGCGCTGCACTTCGGCCTGGGCGGCCTTGATGGTCAGCAGGGTGATTTTCTTGAGCGCGCGCGGTTCGGCTTTCTGGCTCTTGAATTGATCGAACACGTAGCCGCCGTCCACCAGGCTTTCGGCCAGCAGGCGGGTCTTGCCATAGCTGTCACGGCCCTTGACGACGATTTCATCGAGTGCCAGCACGGCCTCGGTGCCGCCCAGGCCCTTGAGGGTGGTGAGCAGGGTGCTGATGATCTTGCGGAACGGACGGTCGCCCAGTTCGGCGTCCTTGCCCACGCCCACCAGCAATACGCGGTCGGCCTTGAGGTTGGGCAGGCTTTGCAGCAGCAGGCACTGGCCCACTTTGCCGGCCAGGTCGCCGCGCTTGAGGATCGCGCTGATGGCGCCGCCGCTCAATTCGTCGAGTTGGCTGGCGGCGACGCCCAGCTTGCGGCCTTCGCCGATGGCGACCACGAGGGTGGCGGTCTTCAACGTTTCGGGGCTAACGCTTTTTACAACCAGTTCCATGTTCGGGTCCCTTATAAAGGTCGGTGAGCCTGGCGTCTGTATAGCCAGGCTTAAAGCGAGGCAGCTGTGTAAAAAACCGCCCGCGACAAGGGCCGCAGTTTGAACCTCGCAGGCGAAGCCTGACAACCCTCGGCGCACGCTTTGTGCTCGCGCATGAGGTTGCTCCGTGACAGGCGCGGTCAATCACAGGATAATGCGCCATCTTTTTAGCCGGCCCGTGCAAACGGGTCGCTCGGTATGCTTGCTTGTTTGGCCGCCTTAGCCTGACAACCCTGGAGTGTCTGGTTTGATCGTCTTCCGTTATCTATCCCGCGAAGTCCTGCTGACCCTGAGTGCCGTGAGTGCGGTATTGCTGGTCATCATCATGAGTGGTCGTTTCGTCAAATACCTGGCCCAGGCGGCTTCCGGCGCCCTCGACCCCGGTTCGCTGTTCCTGATCATGGGCTTTCGCCTGCCGGGTTTTTTGCAGTTGATCCTGCCGCTGGGCCTGTTTCTCGGGATCCTGCTGGCTTATGGCCGACTGTACCTTGAGAGCGAAATGACCGTGCTGTCGGCGACCGGCATGAGCCAGCAACGCCTGCTGGCCATGACCATGATTCCGGCAGCCGGCGTCGCGCTGATCGTGGCCTGGCTGAGCCTGAGCCTGGCGCCCCAGGGCGCCATGCAATTTCAGCTGGTGCTGAACAAGCAGGACGCCATGACCGAGTTCGATACCCTGGAACCTGGCCGCTTCCAGGCGCTCAACGACGGCACCCGGGTCACCTACACCGAAACCCTGACCGACGACCGCGCCAACCTCGGCGGGGTGTTCATCTCCGAAAAACGCCTGGGCCAGGACAAGAAGGACCGCGGCATCTCCGTGCTGGTCGCCGATGCCGGGCGCCAGGAAGTGCGGCCCGACGGCAGCCGCTACCTGATCCTGGAAAACGGCTATCGCTATGACGGCAGCCCCGGCCAGGCCGACTACCGCGCCATCAAGTACGACACCTACGGCGTGATGCTCGCGCGGCCGGATGTCAGCGACGAAGTCACCGACCGCGACGCGATCCCCACCCAGGAGCTGTTCGGCAGCACCGAACTGCGCTCCATCGCCGAGCTGCAATGGCGCATTTCCCTGCCGCTGCTGGTGTTTATCGTGACGCTGATGGCCGTGCCGCTGTCGCGCGTCAACCCGCGCCAGGGCCGCTTCCTCAAACTGCTGCCGGCGATCCTGCTGTACATGGCCTACCTCACCATCCTGATTTCCGCGCGTGGCTCCCTGGAGAAGGGCAAGCTGTCGCCGACCCTTGGCCTGTGGTGGGTGCACGGGATCTTCCTGGTGATCGGCCTGGGGCTGCTGTACTGGGAACCTATCCGCTTGAAAATGAAGAGCCGTCGTGGCCAGAAGGAGATGGCGCGTGGTTAAGCTCGATCGCTACATTGGCAAAAGTGTACTGGTCGCCATCCTGGCGGTATTGGGCATCATCCTCGGCCTGGCGTCGCTGTTTGCCTTTATTGATGAGGTCAGCAACGTCAGCGACACCTACACGGTGACCGACGTGCTGAGCTACGTGGCCCTCACCGCGCCACGCCGTCTCTACGACATGATGCCGATGGCCGCGCTGATCGGTTGCCTGATTGGCCTGGGCAGCCTGGCCAGCAACAGCGAACTGACCATCATGCGCGCTGCCGGGGTTTCCGTCGGCCGTATCGTCTGGGCGGTGATGAAACCCATGCTGCTGCTGATGGCGTGCAGCGTGCTGATCGGTGAATACGTCGCGCCGCCGGCCGAAACCACCGCCCAGGCCAATCGCGCCCTGGCCCAGGGTTCGGGGGATGCGCAAAGCGCCAAGCACGGCCTGTGGCACCGCCAGGGTGAAGAGTTCATCCACATCAACGCCGTGCAACCGGGCGGCCTGTTGATCGGGGTGACGCGCTACACGTTCGACAAAGAGCGCCACATGTTGTCGTCCAGTTTCGCCAAGCGTGCGCAGTACAGCGCCAATCAGTGGCAACTGACCGACGTCACCACCACCTATTTCCGCAACGCGGGCCAGGGCACCAAGGCCAGCACCGAAGTGATCAACGTGCCGACCGAGCAATGGGACATCGCCCTCAAGCCGGAGCTGCTCAATACCGTGGTGATGATCCCGGAAAGCCTGCCGATCTCCGGGTTGTGGAGCTATATCCATTACCTCAAGGACCAGGGCCTGAACAACGGCCGCTACTGGCTGGCATTCTGGGTCAAGGTGTTGCAGCCGGTGGTCACCGCCGCGCTGGTGCTGATGGCTATTTCGTTCATCTTCGGCCCGTTGCGCTCGGTCACCCTCGGCCAGCGCGTCTTCACCGGTGTGCTGGTGGGCTTTACCTTCCGCATTGCCCAGGATCTGCTCGGGCCGTCGAGCCTGGTGTTCGGTTTCTCGCCGCTGTTTGCGGTGCTGGTGCCCACCGCCATCTGCGCCCTGGCCGGGTTCTGGCTGCTGCGCCGCGCCGGGTAAGAATGCCCCGGCAAGCGAAAGGCCCCGTATTGACGGGGCCTTTCGCGTTCTGGACAGCAAAGATGACGTCTGGCCCGAGCATCAGGTACAATTCCCGGCTATTTTTCAGCGGGCAATCTGCCTGCAGCCTTTTTGAGTGTTGATCCGTGAGTGATTTGAGTCATATCCGCAATTTCTCCATCATCGCCCACATTGACCATGGCAAGTCGACGCTGGCCGATCGATTCATCCAGATGTGCGGTGGCCTTGCCGAGCGTGAAATGGAAGCCCAGGTTCTGGATTCCATGGACCTCGAACGCGAGCGCGGGATCACCATCAAGGCCCACAGCGTCACCCTGTACTACACCGCCAAAGACGGTATCCGGTACCAGCTCAACTTCATTGACACTCCCGGCCACGTTGACTTCACCTACGAAGTCAGCCGCTCGTTGGCCGCCTGCGAAGGTGCGTTGCTGGTAGTGGATGCGGGCCAGGGCGTGGAAGCCCAGTCCGTGGCCAACTGCTACACCGCCATCGAGCAGGGCCTTGAAGTAATGCCGGTGCTGAACAAGATCGACCTGCCCCAGGCCGATCCGGACCGCGTCAAGGAAGAAATCGAAAAAATCATCGGCATCGACGCCACCGACGCCGTCGAGTGCAGCGCCAAGACCGGCCTGGGCGTGGACGAGGTGCTCGAGCGCCTGGTCAAGACCATTCCGGCCCCCACCGGCAACTACGAAGATCCGCTGCAAGCGTTGATCATCGACTCCTGGTTCGACAACTACCTGGGCGTTGTCTCCCTGGTACGCGTGCGCCACGGCCGTGTGAAGAAGGGCGACAAGATCCTGGTCAAGTCCACCGGCAAGATCCACCTGGTGGACAGCGTCGGTGTGTTCAACCCCAAACATACCGCGACCACGGATCTGAAAGCCGGTGAAGTAGGCTTCATCATCGCCGGTATCAAGGACATCCACGGTGCGCCGGTGGGTGACACCCTGACCCTCAGCTCCACGCCTGACGTCGACATGCTGCCGGGCTTCAAGCGTATCCAGCCGCAGGTCTACGCCGGCCTGTTCCCGGTCAGCTCCGACGACTTCGAAGACTTCCGCGAGGCCCTGCAAAAGCTGACCCTCAACGACTCGTCGTTGCAGTACACCCCGGAAAGCTCCGACGCCCTGGGCTTCGGCTTCCGCTGCGGGTTCCTCGGCATGCTGCACATGGAGATCATCCAGGAGCGCCTGGAGCGCGAATACGACCTCGACCTGATCACCACCGCGCCAACCGTTATTTTCGAGTTGTTGCTGAAAACCGGTGAAACGATTTACGTCGACAACCCCTCCAAGCTTCCAGACCTGTCTTCCATCGAAGACATGCGCGAACCGATCGTGCGCGCCAATATCCTGGTGCCCCAGGAACACCTGGGCAACGTGATTACCCTGTGTATCGAAAAGCGTGGCGTGCAGCACGACATGCTGTTCCTCGGTACCCAGGTGCAAGTGACCTACGATTTGCCGATGAACGAAGTGGTCCTGGACTTCTTCGACCGTCTCAAATCCACCAGTCGCGGCTATGCTTCGCTGGATTACCATTTCGACCGCTACCAATCGGCCAATCTGGTGAAACTGGATGTACTGATCAACGGCGACAAAGTGGACGCCCTTGCGCTGATCGTGCACAAGGACAACGCGCACTACAAAGGTCGCCAGTTGACCGAAAAAATGAAAGAACTGATTCCGCGTCAGATGTTCGACGTCGCGATCCAGGCCGCCATCGGCGGGCAGATCATTGCGCGAACCTCCGTCAAGGCTCTCAGAAAGAACGTATTGGCCAAATGCTACGGCGGTGACGTAAGCCGTAAGCGCAAGCTGCTTGAGAAGCAAAAGGCCGGTAAAAAACGCATGAAGCAAGTGGGCAATGTGGAAATTCCACAAGAAGCCTTCCTTGCGGTGCTCAGGTTGGATAGTTAGGTCCTATGTCACTAAATTTCCCGCTGTTGCTGGTCATTGCCGTCGCCGTCTGCGGCCTCCTCGCGTTGCTCGATCTGGTGTTCTTCGCGCCACGTCGGCGCGCGGCTATTGCGTCGTATCAGGGCAGCGTCAGCCAGCCTGATGCGGTGGTGGTCGAGAAGCTGAACAAGGAACCGCTGCTGGTTGAATACGGCAAGTCGTTCTTCCCGGTGCTGTTCATCGTGCTGGTGCTGCGTTCGTTCCTGGTGGAGCCGTTCCAGATTCCTTCGGGATCGATGAAACCTACCCTGGACGTGGGCGACTTCATCCTGGTGAACAAATTTTCCTACGGAATTCGCCTGCCGGTGGTCGACAAGAAAGTCATCGAAGTCGGTGACCCGCAGCGCGGCGACGTGATGGTGTTCCGCTACCCGAGCGATCCGAACGTCAACTACATCAAGCGCGTGGTCGGCCTGCCGGGCGACGTGATTCGCTACACCAGCGACAAGCGCCTGTTCATCAACGGTGAATCGGTGGCCGAGAAGCTGCTGGGCGCCGAGCCGAACACCCTGGGCAGCGCCGAGCTGTATCAGGAAAAGCTCGGTGCGGTGGAGCACCAGATCCGCAAGGAAATGAGCCGCTACCGCGCCACGCCCGATGGCGAGTGGAAAGTGCCGGCCGGGCACTACTTCATGATGGGCGACAACCGCGACAACTCCAACGACAGCCGCTACTGGGATGATCCCAGCATTCCCAAGGAGCTGCTGGGCATGGTCCCCGACCAGAATATCGTCGGCAAGGCCTTCGCGGTCTGGATGAGCTGGCCGGAACCCAAGCTCAGCCACCTGCCGAACTTCTCGCGGGTCGGGCTGATCAAGTAATACAGGCGGCGCTGTGAACACAGCGCCGAATGCTTTTCTGGGGCCTGGACAATGTCCGGCCTCACGCGGCAACTATCAGGATTTGAATTTGAACACTGCGTCAATCGTCGATGGCCGCCGGTGCCACCAACTAGATATGGATAAACCGTGACCGTTTCTCTGAGTCGTCTCGAGCGCCAGCTCGGCTACACCTTCAAGGATCAGGAATTGATGGTCCTTGCCCTCACACACCGCAGCTTTGCAGGGCGCAATAACGAGCGCCTGGAATTCCTCGGTGATGCCATCCTCAATTTCGCCGCCGGTGAGGCGTTGTTCGAGCGCTTCCCCCAGGCCCGCGAAGGCCAGTTGTCACGCCTGCGTGCACGGCTGGTGAAAGGCGAGACCCTGGCCGTGCTGGCCCGTGGCTTCGGCCTGGGCGAGTACCTGCGCCTGGGGTCTGGTGAATTGAAGAGCGGCGGCTTTCGTCGTGAGTCGATCCTGGCCGATGCCCTCGAAGCCCTGATCGGCGCGATCTACCTGGATGCAGGCATGGAGACCGCCAAAGAGCGGGTGGTCGCCTGGCTGGCCTCGGAGATCGAGAGCCTGACCCTGGTCGACACCAACAAGGATCCCAAGACCCGCCTGCAGGAATACCTGCAGTCGCGCGGGTGCGAACTGCCACGCTACGAAGTGGTGGATATCCAGGGTGAGCCCCATTGCCGCGTGTTCTTCGTGGAATGTGAAATCACCTTATTGAACGAAAAAAGCCGAGGTCAGGGTGTGAGCCGTCGTATTGCCGAACAGGTAGCGGCCGCTGCAGCACTGATTGCCCTGGGCGTGGAGAATGGCCATGACTGATTCAACCGCAACACGCTGTGGCTATGTTGCCATCGTCGGCCGCCCCAACGTGGGCAAGTCCACGTTGCTCAACCATATCCTCGGCCAGAAGCTTGCGATCACCTCGCGCAAGCCGCAGACCACCCGGCACAACATGCTCGGCATCAAGACCGAAGGCCATGTGCAGGCGGTGTACGTCGACACTCCGGGCATGCACAAGGGTGGCGAGAAAGCCCTCAACCGCTACATGAACAAGACCGCCTCGGCGGCGTTGAAAGACGTCGACGTGGTGATCTTCGTCGTCGACCGCACCAAGTGGACCGACGAAGACCAGATGGTCCTGGAGCGCGTGCAGTACGTCACCGGCCCGTTGATCGTGGCGCTGAACAAGACCGACCGCATTGAAGACAAAGCCGAGCTGATGCCGCACCTGACCTGGTTGCAGGAGCAACTGCCGAACGCGCAGATCATGCCGATCTCGGCCCAGCACGGCCACAACCTCGAAGCCCTGGAGCGCGTGATCGCCGGCTACCTGCCGGAAAACGAACACTTCTTCCCGGAAGACCAGATCACCGACCGCAGCAGCCGCTTTCTCGCCGCTGAACTGGTGCGCGAAAAAATCATGCGCCAGATGGGCGCCGAGCTGCCGTACCAGATCACCGTGGAAATCGAAGAGTTCAAGCAGCAGGGCAAGACCTTGCACATCCACGCGCTGATTCTCGTCGAGCGTGACGGCCAGAAGAAAATCATCATTGGCGACAAGGGCGAGCGCATCAAGCGTATCGGCACCGAAGCGCGCAAGGACATGGAGCTGCTGTTCGACTCCAAGATCATGCTCAACCTGTGGGTGAAGGTGAAGGGTGGCTGGTCCGATGACGAGCGCGCGCTGCGCTCCCTCGGCTACGGCGACCTGTAAGAACACCGCTGGACCAAAAATGTGGGAGGGCTTGCTGTGGCGAGCAGGCTTGCCCTGCGTTGGGTTGCGAAACAGCCCCAAAACCTGCAACTGAGGTCTGTCCGTAGAATCGGGTTGATCTTATAGGGGCTGCTCTGCAGCCCAACGCAGGGCGAGCCTGCTCGCCACAATAAGTGTTCATTCGGCACATCGATTGCTCTTCAGAGATTTCCCGTCTCATGTCCCAATCCCCACCTCCCAGCCAACTCGCCTACGTGCTGCACAGCCGCGCCTACCGCGAGACCAGCGCCCTGGTGGATTTCCTCACGCCACAAGGTCGCCTGCGCGCGGTGTTGCGCAGCGCGCGCGGCAAGGCCGGCACACTGGCCCGGCCGTTCGTGGCGCTGGACGTGGAATTTCGCGGCAAGGGCGAGCTGAAGAACGTCGGCCGCCTGGAAAGCGTCGGCACCTCCGCCTGGCTCAATGGCGATGCGCTGTTCAGTGGCCTCTACCTCAATGAACTGTTGATCCGCCTGCTACCCGCCGAAGACCCGCACCCCGGCGTGTTCGATCACTACGCCGCCACCTTGCTCGCCCTCGCCGAAGGCCGCCCGCTGGAGCCGTTGTTGCGCGCATTCGAATGGCGCCTGCTGGACGATCTGGGCTACGGCTTCGAACTGAGCAACGACGTGCACGGCGAGCCCGTCGCCGTCGATGGCATGTACCGCCTGCAGGTCGACGCCGGCCTGGAGCGCGTCTATTTGCTGCAGCCGGGGCTGTTCCAGGGCGCCGAGTTGCTGGCCATGAGCGAGGCGGACTGGACCGCGCCCGGCGCGCTGTCCGCTGCCAAGCGCCTGATGCGCCAAGCCCTCGCGGTGCACCTGGGGGGCAAGCCGCTGGTCAGTCGCGAGTTGTTTCGAAAGCCCTGACATCCCCGTGTATGCTGTGCACCGATTCTTTCCCTTTTCAGGAGCGCTTCCGTGAGCACCAGCAATCGCATTCTTCTTGGCGTCAATATCGACCATGTCGCCACCCTGCGTCAGGCCCGGGGCACCCGCTACCCGGACCCGGTCAAGGCCGCGCTGGACGCCGAAGAAGCAGGCGCCGATGGCATCACCGTGCACCTGCGCGAAGACCGTCGTCATATTCAGGAACGTGATGTGCTGCTGCTCAAGGATGTGCTGCAAACCCGCATGAATTTCGAAATGGGCGTCACCGAAGCGATGATGGCGTTCGCCGAGCGCATCCGCCCGGCGCACATCTGCCTGGTACCGGAAACCCGCCAGGAACTCACCACCGAAGGCGGCCTCGATGTGGCCGGCCAGGAAGCGCGGATCAAGGCCGCCGTGGAGCGCCTGTCGCAGATCGGCAGCGAAGTCTCGCTGTTCATCGACGCCGACGAGCGCCAGATCGAAGCCTCGCGCCGTGTCGGTGCGCCGGCCATCGAACTGCACACCGGCCGTTACGCCGACGCCACCACGCCCACCGAAGTCGCCGACGAGCTGCAGCGCGTCATCGACGGCGTGAAGTGCGGCCTCGATCAAGGCCTGATCGTCAACGCCGGCCATGGCCTGCATTACCACAACGTGCAGGCGGTGGCCGCGATCAAGGGCATCAACGAACTGAACATCGGCCACGCGCTGGTGGCCCATGCGCTGTTCGTCGGTTTCAAAGGCGCGGTGGCCGAGATGAAGGCGCTGATCCTCGCCGCCTCCAGGGCCTGAAGAACGCAGAAAGTCCAGTGTGGGAGGGGGCTTGCTCCCGATAGCAGTGTGTCAGCCAGCCAATCCCTGCCTGACCCACCGCCATCGGGAGCAAGCCCCCTCCCACATTTTGATCGCCATCAGGCTTCAGCAATCAACGGTGTGGCAATGCGAAGCCTTACTGTTTAGCCCTTGCAGGTGTATCGTATCCGCCCTTTGCAGGCCCTGCGCCTGCGGCTGATACGCGAGGTTGTTGTGTCCCGATCCTTTTCCCGTCGACAAATCCTGGGTGGTCTTGCGGGCCTGGCCGTTGTAGGCGTCGGCGCCGGGGGCGGCTATCGCTACTGGCTGGGGAAGGTCGCCGAGTCCGAGGCGGGGCACGATTACGAGTTGATCGCTGCGCCCCTGGATGTGGAGCTGGTCCCCGGTCACCTCACCCAGGCCTGGGCGTTCGGCCCTTCGGCGCCCGGCACCGAGCTGCGGGTGCGTCAGGGCGAATGGCTGCGGGTGCGCTTCATCAATCACCTGCCGGTGGCCACCACCATCCACTGGCATGGCATCCGCTTGCCGCTGGAGATGGACGGCGTGCCCTACGTCTCGCAGCTGCCGGTATTGCCCGGCGAATACTTCGACTACAAATTCCGCGTGCCCGATGCCGGCAGCTACTGGTACCACCCCCATGTGAACAGCAGCGAAGAGCTCGGCCGTGGCCTGGTCGGCCCGTTGATCATCGAGGAACGCGAACCCACCGGCTTCAAGCACGAACGCACCCTCAGCCTGAAAAGCTGGCATGTGGACGAAGACGGCGCATTCGTCGCGTTCAGCATTCCACGCGAAGCGGCGCGCGGCGGTACGGCGGGGCGTCTGTCGACCATCAACGGCGTGTCCCAGGCGGTGATCGACCTGCCGGCCGGGCAGATCACCCGCGTGCGCCTGCTCAACCTCGACAACACCCTGACCTATCGCATCAACATCCCGGACGTCGACGCGCAGATCTACGCGCTGGACGGCAACCCCATCGAACCGCGCCCGCTCGGCAAGGAATACTGGCTGGGGCCTGGCATGCGCATTTGCCTGGCAATCAAGGCGCCGCCGGCGGGTGAAGAACTGTCGATCCGTAACGGGCCGGTGCGCCTGGGCACTTTCCGCTCGGTGGCCAATACCGACGCGCCCGGCCAATGGCCGCCCGCGTTGCCGGCCAACCCGATCAGCGAGCCGGACCTGGCCACTGCGGAGAAACTCAACTTCAATTTTGAATGGGTGGGCACGGTGTCGGTGGATGACGGCAAGCCGCCGAGCCTGTGGCAGATCAACGGCAAGGCGTGGGACATCACCGACAAGACCTGCGCCGACCGCCCGATTGCCAGGCTGGAAAAAGGCAAGAGTTACATTTTTGAACTGAAGAACATGACCCAGTACCAGCACCCGATCCACTTGCACGGCATGAGCTTCAAGGTGATCGCCTCGAACCGCCACAAGGTGGTGCCGTACTTTACCGACACCTACCTGCTGGGCAAGAACGAACGCGCCCGCGTGGCCTTGGTGGCGGATAACCCCGGGGTGTGGATGTTCCATTGTCATGTGATCGACCACATGGAAACCGGCCTGATGGCCGCCATCGAGGTGGCGTGATGCGCCAGATTCGTCCTGCAGCGATCATCGATCGCAGCCGCGACCAGCACTTCATGCGCGAAGCCCTGACCCTTGCCGCCCAGGGCGCGGCACTCGGCGAAGTGCCGGTGGGCGCGGTGCTGGTGCAAAACGGCGAAATCATCGGCCGAGGCTTCAATTGCCCCATCAGCGGCAACGACCCCAGCGCCCACGCCGAGATGGTCGCGATTCGCGCGGCAGCCCAGGCCATCAGCAACTACCGGCTGGTGGGCAGCACGCTGTATGTGACCCTGGAACCGTGCAGCATGTGCGCAGGCTTGATCGTGCATGCGCGGGTTGCGCGGGTGGTGTATGGCGCGCTGGAGCCCAAGGCCGGGATTGTGCAGAGTCAGGGACAGTTTTTTACCCAGGACTTTCTCAACCATCGGGTGTTGTTTGAAGGTGGGGTGCTGGCCGAGGAATGCGGAGCCGTTCTGAGCGAATTCTTCAAAGCCCGCCGAGCCAAACCCTCTTCTAGCTGACACCGGGAAACCAATGAGGGAGCAGGCAAGCCAGCTCCCACGGGTGATCTTCGTTTAGTCAGGGACGTTGTGGTTTATTTCCTGGCAATGATCACCGCCCGCATCGGTGCCGGCAGCCCTTCGATAGTCTTGCTGTGATCTTGCGGATCAAGAAAATCACTCAGCGACTGATACTTCATCCACTCGGTACCGCGCTGTTCCTCCACCGTGGTCACGCTCACGTCCACGCAGCGCACTTCGCTGAACCCGGCGCGGCGCAGCCATAGCATCAGGGCCGGCACCGAGGGCAGGAACCACACGTTGCGCATCTGTGCGTAGCGGTCTTCGGGCACCAGCACCTGTTGCTGGTCGCCTTCCACCACCAGGGTTTCCAGCACCAGTTCGCCGCCCTTGACCAGGGTGTCCTTCAACGCCAGCAGGTGCTCGATGGGCGAACGCCGGTGATAGAACACGCCCATGGAAAACACCGTATCGAAGCCTTCGAGGTTCGCCGGCAAGTCTTCGAACGGGAACGGCAGGTGCCAGGCCCTGGGTTCGGACAGGTAGCGTTGCACCGCCTGGAACTGGCAGAAAAACAGCCAGTTGGGGTCCACGCCGATCACGCTGTCGGCACCGGCGCCGAGCATGCGCCACATGTAGTAGCCGTTGCCGCAGCCCACATCCAGGATGCGCTTGCCCGTA
Source organism: Pseudomonas sp. PvP025 (assembly GCF_017832155.1). Taxonomy (NCBI): domain Bacteria; kingdom Pseudomonadati; phylum Pseudomonadota; class Gammaproteobacteria; order Pseudomonadales; family Pseudomonadaceae; genus Pseudomonas; species Pseudomonas sp. PvP025. The sequence goes on from NZ_JAFIBJ010000001.1 coordinate 5,158,391, forward strand.
AGGTTCAGGTGCGGCGCCACCCGCGACCACTTCCAGTCCGAGCGCCATTCGGTGTCCACGTGCACGCCGAACAGGTGGAGCGGGCCTTTGCGCCACGGGCTCAGACCCATCAGGGCGGTGTGCATCTGCGCGCGGGTCTGATCGTCGCAATCGGTGTCCAGCGTCAGGCCGTTCAGCAGGTCGACGGTGCTTGGCTGAATGGCCGGCAGCGCATCCAGCGCGCTTTGCCAGCGCTCCAGATCGCCGTGACCTTTTTCCATCTTGCTATCGAGCTGCGCTTGCAGGCCCTGGGCCCACACGGCCAGGGGCGTGCCAACCAGATGGCGGGCGAGGGGGGACAGATCAATCATGGCAAGGCAATCAACGAGGCAAAGTTAAGACACTGAAACCACGGCACCACGCTCGAGAACCCGGCCGCCAGCAGGCGTTCGCGGTGTTCTTCGAGGCTGTCGGGCTTCATGACGTTTTCGATGGCGCTGCGCTTCTGGGCGATTTCCAGTTCGCTGTAGCCGTTGGCGCGCTTGAACGCGATATGCAGGTCGGTGAGCAGTGCGTGTTCCTGCGCGTCATTGAAGCGCAGCTTTTCCGAAAGAATCAGCGCGCCGCCCGGCACCAGCGCCTGGCGAATGCGCGAGAGCAAAGCCAGGCGCTCGTCCGGAGCGATGAATTGCAGGGTGAAATTCAGGGCCACCACCGACGCCGGCTGGAACTGCAAGGCAAGGATATCGCCTTCGATCACCTCTACCGGCAGCAGCTCCTGGAACATCGAGTCCTGGCCATTGAGGTATTCACGGCAACGCTCGACCATCGCCGCCGAGTTATCCACCGCGATCACCCGGCAGCCGTCCGTGCGCACATGGCGGCGCAGGGCCTGGGTGACGGCGCCGAGGGATGAGCCGAGGTCGTAGAGCACGCTGCTCGGCTGGGCGAACTGCGCCGCGAGTACGCCGAGGTTTTCGACGATGGTCGGGTAACCCGGCACCGAGCGCTTGATCATGTCCGGGAACACCCGCACCACGTCCTCGTTAAAGGCGAAGTCCGGCACCTGGGGCAAGGGCTGGGCGAATAGGCGATCGGGTTCTTTGCTCACGGTTGTTCCGGCGACGAAAGGGAAGGGCCGGCATTTTAGCCAACTTGGCCCTTCGGTGCGCGGGTTGTCTGATGGGGTGCCCTAGTTCACCGTAATGGCGCAGTCGAAGGTGTCGACCGGTTCGGCTTCCGGCTCCCACGGTTGCTGGGAGGTGAGGCGCAAACGGCCCTGCCCGGCGGTGAACGCCTGGAACCGCCACGTGGACTGGCCGCCGCCGCCAATCACGCCGGATTCGCTGCTGCTGTAGACCTCGGGGCTCAGCGCGCGCAACACGCCGCCGGCCGAGTCCTGAATGGCCCAGCGGTAGCCGGTGGTGGGGTTGCTCGGCAGAGTGAGGATCAGGTTCTGACCGGATTTGAGCTGCAGCGGGCAGGCGCTCTGGTCGTCCACGGTGATGTTTTGCTTCGGCGCGCTGGCGCACGCGGACAACAAGGCAAGGCTCAAGGGGAGAAACAGGCGGGCAACGGTCATGGGGGCTCCGGTTGTACACGACGAAGGGCGAGCATAACCGAAGATGGCGCGAGGTGTGACAGGCGAGGTGTGTGGTGTGGCGGATGGCGCTATCGGGAGCAAGCCCCCTCCCACATTTTGAAGTGTGAATACCTTCAAATGTGGAAAGGGGCTTGCTCCCGATGAGGCCCTTACCGGCACTGCATAACGATCAGAACAGTACTTTGGCCACATCCGCAAAGCGCTTGGCAAAGTGCACCGTCATGCCTTCCTTCAGGTACTCCGGCAGCTCTTCAAAACTGCCACGGTTGGGCTCGGGCAGGATCAGCTCATGGATTTTCTGGCGCCGCGCCGCAATCACTTTCTCGCGTACTCCGCCAATCGGCAGCACGTGCCCGGTCAGCGTCAGTTCGCCGGTCATGGCCACGCCTTTTTTCGGCGCCTGGTTGCGTGCCAGCGACAGCAGCGCACTGGCCATGGTCACGCCCGCGCTCGGGCCGTCTTTTGGCGTGGCGCCTTCCGGCACGTGCAAGTGCACGAAGGCTTCGTCGAAGAACTTCGGGTCACCGCCAAACGATTTCAGGTTGGAGCTGATGTAGCTGTAGGCAATTTCAGCGGACTCCTTCATCACCTCGCCCAACTGCCCGGTGAGCTTGAAACCGCGATTGAGCGTGTGGATACGCGTCGCCTCGATCGGCAGGGTCGCGCCACCCATGCTGGTCCAGGCCAGGCCGGTAATCACACCGGTGCCGGACAGCACTTGCTCATTGCGAAACACCGGCATGCCCAGTGAGCTTTCCAGGTCCTTGTTGCCGATCTTGATCACCGAGTCCGGCGCATCCAGCAACTTGACCACCGCCTTGCGCACCAGTTTGCCCAGTTGCTTCTCCAACTGGCGCACCCCGGCTTCGCGGGCGTAGCCGTCGATCAACGCACGCAAGGCGCCGTCGCTGATGGTCAGGCTGTTTTTCGCTACGCCGGCTTTTTCCAGCTGCTTGGGCCACAGGTGGCGCTTGGCGATGGCGACTTTTTCTTCGGTGATATAGCCCGACAGGCGAATCACTTCCATGCGGTCGAGCAACGGGCCGGGAATCGAATCCAGGGTGTTGGCGGTGCACACGAACAGCACTTTGGACAGGTCCAGGCGCAGGTCGAGGTAATGGTCGAGGAATTCGACGTTCTGTTCCGGGTCGAGGGTTTCCAGCAGCGCCGAGGCCGGGTCGCCCTGGAAGCTCTGACCCATCTTGTCGATCTCGTCGAGCATGATCACCGGGTTCATCACTTCCACATCCTTGAGCGCCTGCACCAGCTTGCCCGGCAGGGCGCCGATGTAGGTGCGGCGGTGGCCCTTGATCTCGGCCTCGTCGCGCATGCCGCCGACGCTGAAGCGGTAGAACGGCCGGCCCAGGGACTCGGCGATGGACTTGCCGACGCTGGTCTTGCCCACGCCCGGTGGGCCCACCAGCAGCACGATGGAGCCGGCAACCTCGCCTTTATAAGCACCCACCGCGAGGAACTCGAGGATGCGGCTCTTGATGTCGTCCAGCCCGGCGTGGTGTTTGTCCAGCACCTTGCGCGCGTGCTTGAGGTCGAGCTTGTCCTTGCCGTACACGCCCCACGGTACCGAGGTGGCCCAGTCGAGGTAGTTGCGCGTGACCGCGTATTCCGGCGAGCCGGTTTCCAGGATCGACAGTTTGTTCAATTCTTCATCGATGCGTTTTTTGGCCTGGGTGGGCAACACCTTGCCCTCCAGACGCTGCTCGAATTGCTCGACGTCCGCGCTGCGGTCGTCCTTGGTCAGGCCCAACTCCTGCTGGATGACCTTGAGCTGTTCCTTGAGGAAGAATTCGCGCTGGTGCTCGCCGATCTTGCGGTTCACCTCGGCGGAGAGCTCCTTCTGCAGGCGCGCCACTTCCACCTCTTTGCGCAGCATCGGCAGCACTTTTTCCATGCGCTTGAGCATGGGCACGCAGTCCAGCACTTCCTGCAACTCGTTACCGGTGGCCGACGTGAGCGCGGCGGCAAAGTCGGTGAGCGGCGATGGGTCGTTGGGGCTGAAGCGGTTGAGGTAGTTCTTCAGTTCTTCGCTGTACAGCGGGTTGAGCGGCAGCAGTTCCTTGATCGCATTGATCAGCGCCATGCCGTAAGCCTTGACCTCATCGGTCGGCTCGCTCGGCTGGTGCGGGTATTCGACTTCCACCAGATAGGGCGGGCGATGGTGCTTGAGCCAGGTCTTGATGCGCACGCGGGTCAGGCCCTGGGCGACGAATTGCAGCTTGCCGTTCTCGCGGCTGGCGTGGTGCACCTTGACCAGCGTGCCGTACAGCGGCAGGGCCGAGGTGTCGAAGTGGCGCGGGTCTTCCGGCGGGGTTTCCATGAAGAACAGGGCCAGGGAGTGGTGATCGGATTTGCTCACCAGTTCCAGGGTTTCGGCCCATGGCTCTTCGTTGACGATCACCGGCAGCACTTGCGCCGGGAAGAACGGGCGGTTGTGGATCGGGATGATGTAGACCTTGTCCGGCAGGTTTTGCCCAGGCAGCGCCAGCCCGGTGTTGGACGAAGCGGATTCAGCGTTTTCGGGATCGGCGTAATCGTTGATGTCGTAATCAGGGGAATCTTGCTGGTCGCTCATGGGGCACCTGCATAAGGAAGTATGGTGCTTAGATGGGGCGGGGCAGCGAGGGTTTCAATGGCGCGGCGGCGATAGCAACATATTGCATAAAATAACCGGCGTGACGCCGTCAGCTGATTTTGTGCAGGTAGGCCGGAATCGGCTGTTCCGGCAGTACCGACAACACTTTCAAACGCTGCAACATGCGCTGGCTGGCCCGTTGCAGGTGCTCGCGCAGGTTCAACGCGGCCGCATCCACGGCGCCGTGCAGCAACAATTCCAGGATCAGGCGATGTTCGGCCAGCATCGCCGGGTCGGCGCCGATGCCGAGCAGGCGATGGAAAATCCGGCTGATGATCATCGGGCTCTGGCCCTGGCGAATCAGCGCGGCCATCTTGCGGTTCTGCAGGCCGGCCAGGCAGCGCTGGTGCAAGTCCTCCTCGATCTGCTCGATGGCCTGCAGGCTGCATTGAGGGTTGTCCTGTGCTGCCAGCACCCGTTGCAGCATCGCCTGCAGTTCCTCGCGGTCGAGGTTCGGCGCGCTCTGGCGCAACGCCTCGGGCTCGAGGCACGCGCGCAGTTCGTAGTCTTCGGTGACTTCGCGCGCGGTCAGCGGGCCCGCCAGCCACTGGGAGTACGGCTCCTTTTCCACCAGGCCACGGTCGCGCAGGCGCATCAAGGCTTCGCGCACCACCGCGCGGCTGACCTTGAAGTGCTCGGCGGCGGCCTGTTCATCCAGGCGGTAATGGCCGAAGGCGATGCAGGTGGACAGCGCCGCGCCGATGTCCTCGACGATGCGCTCGCCCAGCGGCCGTGTGTCCACCAACTCGGCCTCGCCGTTGAGGCCCAGGTGCGCATGGCTCAGGGGCAGGCGCAGCGGCTCTATCGCCAGGTCGTCGGGGTTGATCAGGTAACCCCGGCCGTTGAAGCGGCAGATCAGCCCTTCGGCGTGCAGCAGGTCCAGTGCCTTGCGCACCGGTACGCGGCTGGTGCCGAACAGTTCAGCCAGCGGCGCTTCGAGCAATACCAGGCCATGACGCGCGGTGCCGTTGACGATCGAGTCACGCAATACCTGGTGAATCATCGCGTAACGGGAGGCCGGGGTGGACACTGCTTTCATCGGTTTCTCGGGACCTTGTAGGACGGGGCGACGGATTCTCTCATAGATGCAGTTGTCACTCTGCGTCACGTCGGCGGCGCTGTTTTGGGGCTGGTGTTACCTTTCTGCACAAAAATGTACTTTTTACTAAAAGGTACATCATTTCATTCAAGACCCTTGGGGCGGGCTGCGCCAGTATTTTTATCGCTCCGCACACCCTCTAGCCCGCAGCTATGCTGTGAAAGCGCAAAGGCCGATGCAGAGACTGGCACGAAAGCTGCCTTTATAAAATGTACATTTTATTAATATGTACGTTTTATGAGGTTGATCCCGATGTCAGACGCCACCTCAATGGCCGAGGATTTCGCCAGCGGCCGTAACGACCCGGTGCAAGCCCTCGAACAGGCGCTCGAAAAAGCCGCCCGTTCACCCTCGGTGTTTATCAGCCTGAGCACCGAGCGCGCCCGCCGCGAAGCCGAAGCCGCCGCCGCGCGCTGGCGTGCCGGGCAGCCCTTGAGCCGGCTCGATGGCGTGCCGCTGGCCTGGAAGGACCTGTTCGACGTCGCCGGCAGCGTCACCACGGCGGGCGCCGCCTACCGCCGCGATGCGCCGGCCGCTCTGCTCGATGCGCCAGTGGTCGGCCTGTTATGCCGCGCGGGGATGGTCAGCCTGGGCAAGACCAACCTCAGCGAACTGGCGTATTCGGGGCTGGGCCTGAACCCGCATTTCGGTACGCCGCACAATCCCCATGGCCTTGATCAGCCGCGCATTCCCGGCGGTTCATCGTCCGGTTCGGGCGTGGCCGTCGCCGCCGGTATCGTGCCCATCGCCATGGGCACCGACACCGCAGGCTCGATTCGCATTCCCGCCGCCCTCAACGGTCTGGTGGGTTACCGCAGCAGCAGCCGGCGCTACAGCCGCGACGGCGTGTTCCCGCTGGCGCACACCCTCGACAGCCTCGGCCCGCTCACCCGCAGTGTGCGCGATGCACTGACCCTCGACGACCTGCTGCATGGTCGCACTCAGCAGCACAGTGCCCGCAGCCTCAAGGGCCAGCGCTTTGTGCTGGCGCAACAGGACGTCGAACCGGCCGTGGGCAACAACCTGCTGCGCGCCATGGAGCAACTCAAGGCCCGGGGGGCGCTGATCGAAGAGCGCGAATGCCCGCCCTTCCAGGCAACGCTGGACCTGATCAAACACCACGGCTGGCTCGGCGCCTTCGAAGCCTTCGCCCTGCACCAGGCGCTGCTCGACAGCCCCGATGCCGAACGCCTCGATCCTCGCGTACGCTGGCGCCTTGAAGCTGCGCGGGCATTGCCGGCCAGCCAATTGATCCACCTGACCGACGCGCGCCGCCAGCTGCAACAGCAACTGCTCGACGACCTCGACGGCGCCATCCTCATCACCCCCACCGTGGCCCATGTCGCGCCGCCGTTGGCCGCGCTGGAAGCCGATGACGCGTTGTTCGTCAGCACCAACCTCGCCACCTTGCGCCTGACCATGCCCGGCAGCCTGCTCGACATGCCCGGCGTAAACGTGCCCAGCGGCCGCGATGCCCAGGGCCTGCCCACCGGGCTGCTGCTCAGCGCCCCCAGCGGCGAAGACGCTCGCCTGTTGCGCGCCGCGTTATCCGTTGAATTCGTACTGAATATTTAAGGAGACACACCATGGCTAAAGACATCCTCTGTGCATTTGGCGTCGACGTTGATGCCGTCGCCGGCTGGCTCGGTTCCTACGGCGGTGAAGACTCGCCGGACGACATCTCCCGCGGCCTGTTCGCCGGTGAAATCGGCGCGCCGCGCCTGCTCAAGCTGTTCGAGCGCTACGGCCTGCGCACCACCTGGTTCATCCCCGGCCACTCGATGGAAACCTTTCCCGCGCAAATGAAAGCGGTGGCCGACGCCGGCCATGAAATCGGCGTGCACGGCTACAGCCACGAAAACCCCATCGCGATGACCGCCGAGCAGGAAGAGATCGTGCTGGATAAATCCATCGAGTTGATCACCCAGGTCACCGGCAAACGCCCGACCGGCTACGTGGCGCCGTGGTGGGAATTCAGCAAGGTGACCAACGAGCTGCTGCTGAAAAAAGGCATCAAGTACGACCACAGCCTGATGCACAACGACTTCCATCCGTACTACGTGCGCAAGGGCGACAGCTGGACCAAGATCGACTACAGCCAGCACCCCGACACCTGGATGAAGCCCTTGGTGCGCGGCGAAGAAACCGACCTGGTGGAGATCCCCGCCAACTGGTACCTCGACGACCTGCCACCGATGATGTTCATCAAAAAAGCCCCCAACAGCCACGGCTTCGTCAACCCGCGTCACCTCGAAGAAATGTGGCGCGACCAGTTCGACTGGGTGTACCGCGAACACGAACACGCGGTGTTCACCATGACCATCCACCCCGACGTGTCCGGTCGCCCACAAGTGCTGTTGATGCTCGAGCGCCTGATCGAACACATCCAGAGCCATGCCGGCGTGCGCTTCGTCACCTTCGACGAAATCGCCGACGACTTTATCCGCCGCCAACCCCGAACCTGATTTCACCCCACCCTTGAGGCGCGACCCATGTCCATCTACAACAAGCTTGACCTGACTGGCTGGAAACCCCGGCAACTGTCGTCCCAGGAAGTACGTTTCGCCACCTGGATCGCGTTTTTCGCCTGGGTGTTTGCGGTGTATGACTTCATCCTGTTCGGCACCTTGCTGCCGGAGATCGGCCGGCACTTTGGCTGGGGTGAAGTGGAGCAGGCGCAGATCGCGACCTGGGTCGCAGTGGGCACGGCGGTGGTGGCCTTTGCCATTGGCCCGGTGGTCGACAAGCTGGGCCGGCGCAAAGGCATCATCTTCACCGTGGCCGGCTCGGCCTTGTGCTCGGCGCTCACCGCCATCGGCGGGGCGTGGGGCAAGTCGCCGCTGATCCTGATCCGTTCGCTGGGCGGCCTGGGCTATGCCGAGGAAACCGTCAACGCTACCTACCTGAGCGAGCTGTATGGCGCCTCGCAGGATCCACGGCTGACCAAGCGCCGTGGCTTCATCTACAGCCTGGTGCAGGGCGGCTGGCCGGTGGGGGCGTTGATCGCGGCGGGATTGACCGCGCTGTTGCTGCCGATCATCGGCTGGCAGGGCTGCTTCGTCTTCGCGGCCATCCCGGCCGTCGTCATTGCGATCATGGCGCGCAAACTCAAGGAGAGTCCGCAGTTCCAGATTCACCAGCGCATCAGCCAATTGCGCAAAAGCGGCCAGGTGACCGAGGCGCAAAACGTCGCGGTGACCTACGGCGTGGACTATGACGAACACAGCAAGGCCGGCTTGAAAGCGGCTTTCCGGGGCCCGGCCCGTCGCGCCACTCTGGTGATCGGCGCCGCCTTGCTGCTCAACTGGGCGGCGATCCAGGTGTTCAGCGTGCTGGGCACCTCGGTGATTGTCAGCGTGCACCACATCTCGTTCGAGAACTCGCTGATCATCCTCGTGCTGTCCAACCTGGTGGGCTACTGCGGCTACCTCAGCCACGGCTGGATGGGCGACCGGATCGGCCGCCGCAACGTCATCGGCCTGGGCTGGATGCTCGGCGGGCTGTCGTTCGCCGGCATGCTGTTTGGTCCGAGCAATATGGCGATGGTGGTCGGGCTGTACAGTCTGGGTCTGTTCTTCCTGATCGGACCGTATTCGGCGGCGCTGTTCTTTATCAGTGAAAGTTTCCCCACCAGCATCCGCGCCACCGGCGGCGCAATCATCCACGCGATGGGCCCCATTGGTGCAGTGGTCGCAGGGTTTGGCGCCACGCAGGTGTTGTCCGCCGGCAGCGACTGGCAGACCGCCGCACTGTGGTTCGGCGCCGTGCCGTGCTTTTTGTCCGGTGTGCTGATGTTTGCCGCACGCCATGTGCGCCCGGAAACCGTTCAGTAAGGAGTGATCGATGAGTCGCAAAGTGGCTGTGATTACCGGTGCCGCCAGCGGCATCGGCCAGGCGCTCGCGGTGGCCTATGCGCGCCATGGCGTTGCGGTGGTCGGCGGGTATTACCCGGCCGACCCGCACGACCCGTGCATGACCGTGTCGCAGGTGGAGGAGGCCGGCGGCGAGTGCCTGATGCTGGCGTTGGACGTGGGCGACACCGCCTCGGTCGATGCCCTGGCCGAGCAGGCGGTGCAGCATTTCGGCCGCCTCGATTACGCGGTGGCCAATGCCGGCCTGCTGCGTCGCGCACCGTTGCTGGAAATGACCGATACGCTGTGGGACGAGATGCTCAATGTCGACCTGACAGGGGTGATGCGCACCTTTCGCGCGGCAACCCGCCACATGCAGGAAGGCGGCGCGCTGGTGGCGATTTCTTCGATTGCCGGCGGGGTGTATGGCTGGCAGGAACACAGCCATTACGCCGCGGCCAAGGCGGGGGTGCCGGGGTTGTGTCGGTCGCTGGCGGTGGAATTGGCGCCGCTGGGCATTCGCTGCAATGCGGTGATTCCGGGGCTGATCGAGACGCCGCAGTCGCTGGACGCGAAGAACTCGCTGGGGCCGGAGGGTTTGGCCCGGGCGGCGCGGGCGATTCCGCTGGGGCGGGTCGGGCGCGCGGATGAAGTGGCGTCGCTGGTGCAGTTTCTCACCAGTGAGGCGTCGAGTTACCTGACCGGGCAAAGCATCGTCATCGACGGCGGTTTAACCGTGCGCTGGCCCGACTGAGGGATGTACTCAATCCAAGTGTGGGAGGGAGCAAGCCCCTCCCACAGGGGACCTGTGTTTGTTTGAGGAGAATTTACATGCTCGCTCTGTCTAATCGCCGCGCCGTCATCACTGGCGCCGGCAGCGGCATTGGGGCCGCCATCGCGCGCGCTTATGCTGCCGCAGGCGCTCGTCTGCTGCTGGCCGACCGTAACGCCGCGAGCCTCGCTGAAACCGCGATCACCTGCCGCAACCTCGGCGCCGAAGTGGTCGAGTGCGTGGTCGATGTGGGCACCGTCGAAGGCGCTCAGGCCAGCGTCGACCGCTGCGTCGAGCATTTCGGTGGCATCGATATTCTGGTCAACAACGCCGGCATGCTCACCCAGGCGCGCTGCGTCGACCTGTCCATCGAGCAGTGGAACGACATGCTGCGTGTCGACCTCACCAGTGTGTTCATCGCCAGCCAGCGCGCCTTGCCGCACATGCTTGCGCAGCGTTGGGGGCGGATCATCAACGTCGCTTCGCAGCTGGGCATCAAGGGCGGTGCCGAGTTGACCCACTACGCGGCAGCCAAGGCCGGGGTGATCGGCTTCACCAAGTCCCTGGCGCTGGAAGTGGCCAAGGACAACGTGCTGGTCAATGCCATCGCCCCGGGGCCGATTGAAACGCCGCTGGTGGGTGGCATCAGCGCCGACTGGAAACGCGCCAAGGCCGCCGAGCTGCCGCTGGGGCGCTTCGGCCTGGCCGACGAAGTGGCGCCCACCGCTGTGCTGCTGGCCAGCGAGCCGGGTGGCAATCTGTTCGTCGGCCAGACCCTCGGGCCGAACTCCGGCGATGTCATGCCATGAGCGGGGTGTAACCATGTGCGGACTCTGCGGATTGCTCGGCGAAGACCTGCACTGGAGCGACCCCCTGGGCGACGAAGTGCCCCGGCGCCGCGAACGCCTGCGCCGGATCGCGGCGATCAACCAGGTACTGGCGGTGTTCCGGCTCAAGGTCGAAGACTTCCAGGGCGCGTCGTACCTGCTGCTGGGGGCCACCGGCAAACAGGCATTGGCGAGCGGTCTGGATCAATTGTGGCAAGCGGCCGAGGCCATGCTCGGACGACCGCTGGACCCGCTTGATCCACGCCTGCTCGACCATCTGGAGTCAGCATGAGCATCGCCCTTAACGTCATCACCGGCTTTCTCGGCAGCGGCAAGACCACCTTGCTCACGCGCCTGCTGCAAGGTGAAAGCCTCGGCGACACCGCGTTGCTGATCAACGAATTCGGCGATGTGGGCATCGACCATCTGTTGGTGGAGGAAGTCGCGCCGGACACCGTGCTGCTGCCCAGTGGCTGCGTGTGCTGCTCGATTCGCGGCGAGTTGAAAGACGCGCTGCTGGGCCTGCTGCAACGTCGCGAGCGCGGGGACATTCCGCCGTTCAAACGGGTGATCCTGGAAACCACGGGCCTGGCCGACCCGGCGCCGATCCTCGCCACCCTGAACAACGACGTGCAACTGCGCGGGCGTTTTCATATTGGTTTGGTGATCACCCTGGTCGACGCCAGCCACGCCGCCCTGCAGGAACGCCTGCACCCGGAATGGCTGGCCCAGGTGGCGGCGGCCGACCGTCTGCTGCTGAGCAAGACCGACCTGGTGGACGACTGCGCGCCTTTGCGCGCGCACCTGCAGGCGCTCAATGCCGGCACGCCGATCCTCGACACCCACACGATCCACAGCGGCGACCAGTTGCTGCTCGGCGAAGGTCTGCGCAGCGCTGAACCGGCGCTGGAAGTGCGCCGCTGGCAACTGCATCAGGCCACCACCGTCACCCACGGCGACGCGCAAGTGTGCTGCCTCACGTTTGAACAGCCGCTCGACTGGGTCGGTTTCGGGGTGTGGTTATCGATGCTGCTAAGATGCCACGGCGAACGAATCCTCCGCGTCAAAGGACTGCTCAACGTGAACGCAAGCTCGGCCCCCATCGTCATTCATGGCGTGCAGCACTGCCTGCATGCCCCGGTGCACCTGCCCGCGTGGCCGGGCAGCGACCGCCAGTCGCGGCTGGTGTTCATCCTGCGCGGCCTCGACCCTGCGCAACTGCGGCGCTCCTTCGACGTGTTCTCGCGGCGTTTCGCGGCATGATCACCCTGCGCGTGCTCGGCACGTCGGTGACCCTGCTCGAATGTCTGCGAGTGAGGGCGGAGCAGGAGCTGGGTATTCGCCTGGTGTATCAGGTGCACGACGTCGCCCAGGCCCAGCGTATCGCGGTGATGCAGCCCGACAGCTACGACCTGTATGACCAGTGGTTCCACAACGTCGACTTCGTGTGGCCGGCGCGGGCGATCCAGCCTATCGATACGCGGCGCATCGCGCTGTGGCACGAGATCAACGACTTGCCCAAGCGCGGTCGGCTGTCGCCCAACGATCGCCTCGGCAGCGGCAGCGTACCCAGCGAGCGCCTGTTCGTGCAGCACGATGGCAGCCTGGGCAGCAGCGTGACCGAGCGTATCAGCATGCTCCCCCTGACCCATAACGCCGACAGTTTTGCCTACCGCCCCGAGCGCGTGCCCGAAGGGTTCAGTCACGGCAATGAAAGTTGGGGCTGGTTGCTCGACCCGGCGTGGGGCGCGCGCACCGCGCTGCAAAGCGATGCCGCCATCGGCGCGCTGGACGCGGCGCTGGCGATGCAGGGCGCGGGCCTGGCGCGCTTCAAGGACATCGGCAATATGAGCATTGAAGAGATCGATGTGCTGGCTGACATCCTCGTGCGCAAACAGAAGGCAGGGCACTTCGCGGCGTTCTGGTCTGACGATGAAGAGGCGGCGCAACTGATGCTCAGCCCGAATGTGGATATCCAGAGCCTGTGGTCGCCGACCCTGATGCGCCTGCATCGCGCCGGCGTGAAATACCGGCTGGCGGTGCCGCGTGAAGGCTATCGCGGGTGGTTCGGCGGTTTGTCGCTGTCGCGCCACGCCCAGGGGCCGGTGCTGGATGCGGCGTATGCGTACCTCAATTGGTGGTTGTCCGGCTGGCCGGGGGCAGTGATGGCACGGCAGGGTTATTACATTGGCAATCCGGCGCGCAGCCGTGATCATTTGAGCGCGGCGGAATGGGATTACTGGTATGCCGGCAAGCCCGCGCGCGAGGAGTTGCTGGGGAGTGACGGGCTGCCCCTGATCGAGGTGGGGGAGGTGCGTGATGGGGGGGCGTATGAGCAGCGTATGGGGCATATTGCGGTGTGGAATTCGGTGATGGATGAGCATAATTATCTGGTGCGGCGGTGGGGGGATGTGATGCGGGCTCGGTTGGCTTGATTGGGGGTATATCGGTTATTTGGGTGATGGCGGGTATGGGTTCCGCAGCGCGGCGGCCTTGGAGCCGACCGGGGTTGTCTGCCGTACGCCGTAAAATGTGGGAAGCTCCGCCACGTCTTCGACTTAGCGCTGTCGTGCAGCAAACTGGGACCTCTGTGGCGAGCGGGCTTGCCCTAATGCCGTTCAGTTAAGGAAATTTTGATCGTTCCCACGCGTGGGAACGATCAAGAGGGCTCTTGTGGGCTTATTGTGGCGAGCGGGCTTGCCCCGCGTTGGGGTGCGAAGCGCCCCCAATCAAGCAAAACGCGGTGTACCTGATACGGCTCAGCGTCTGGTTTTGGGGCTGCTGCGCAGCCCAACGCAGGACAAGCCTGCTCGCCACAGGGAATCTGCGCTTAACTGAACGGCATTAGGGCTTGCCCCGCGTTGGGGGGCGAAGCGCCCCTAATCAAAGAAAACTTGGTGTACCTGACACTACACAGAACATGGTTTGGGGCTGCTGCGCACCCCAGCGCGGGGCAAGCCCGCTCCCACATTTGGATCTCGGCTCTTTTCCAACAGTGACCCGCCGTAAGGGCGGGACCGTCAGCCGCCGTGACCAAAAAAACGGATATTCACCCAACCAAAACGCCAAAAACCCGCCACCCCTCTCAGCAATCTGCTAAAACCAATCACTCCACCAAAATAGATATATTCCTGACACCCCATCACCAGGCCGCAAGGAATGCACATACCGACAGCCACCCGCGGTCAAGAACGGCGAGCCTCTCCCGAAAGCTCCGCCATGACCTGGCGTCACACTTTCCAGACCCGCATCGCCGCGGTCCTGGCGCTGTTGCTGCTGATCGTCGTCGCCGCCACCTATTTCGCTGTCAAGGCCGCCACCACCCGTGCTGTGGAAAACCAGGCGCATGTCCAGATGAAAACCGGCAGCGAGGTATTCGAACGCCTGCTCGACCTGCGCGGCCGTCGCCTGCACTACGGTCTGGACTGGCTGACCACCGATGCCCCGTTCAAACAGGCCGTGGCCGAGGGCAACAGCGAGGCGATTCTCGCGGCGTTGCGTCGGCACGGCACTGGGATCAGTGCGAGCGAAGTATTTGTGCTGGGGCTCGACGGCAAGGTGGTGGTCAGCACTTTGCCGGTGTTCACGCGCGGCCAGCCGTTTCCCGTTGACGGCGTTCTGCGCCAGGCGCGGCGCAAGGGATTGCAGATGCTGATCGTGGCGATGGACGGGCGTCCCTACCTGCTGGTGCAGAAAGACGTGTACGCCCCGTTGCCCATCGCCCGTGTGGTCATGGGTTTCCCCATGGACACGCAGTTCGCCAGTGAACTGCGCTCCATGAGCAACCTGGATGTGTCGTTTATCAGCGTGCATGGCGGTCAACCCGGCCCGCTGTTCAGCACCCAGCCCGAGGGCTGGCAGGCCGGCGTTGTCAGTCTGCTGCGTGAGGCGCCCCTCAACCCCGAACCACAGATCACCCGGTTTTATGGCGAGCGTGTGCTCAGCCAGGTGCTGGCCCTGGCCAACACCGGCGACAGCGGTGAGGTGCGCGTGCTGCTGCAAACTCCGCTGGACCAGGCGCTGGAGTCCTTTGAACCACTCGACCGGCAGTTTCTCGGTATCGCCCTGGCGGTGCTGCTGGTGTCGCTGGCCGGGGCGTTGTTCCTCGCGCGGCGGGTATCGCGCCCGCTCAGTGCCCTGGTGGACGCCGCCGCGCGCATCGGCGCCGGGGACTACCGCACGCCCGTGCGGGTGCGCGGCCAGGATGAGTTCGGCTTGCTGGCCCGGGCGTTCAACGCCATGCAAAGCGGCATCGCCATGCGCGAGCGGCAATTGGCGCACAACGCGCTGCATGATCCGCTCACCGGCCTGCCCAATCGCGCGCTGGCGATGGAGCGCCTGGGCAGTGCGATCAGCGCGCGGCGGCCGGTGGTATTGCTGTACCTGGGGATTGAAAACTACCGGGTGATCAATGAGGGCTTCGGGCCGGAGGGCGTCGAGGAAATGCTGCGTGAAGCCAGCCGCTGCCTGTCCATGAGCCTGCTGACCAGCGACACGGCGGCGCGCATCGCCGGCAGCGAGTTTCTGTTGTTGCTGGAAAATACCCAGGTCGACCGCGCCGTGGCCCGCGCCGACCGCCTGCATGCGTTGCTCACCGAGCCTCGGCGCATCGGTGATGACGAGGTGCGCCATGAAGTGAGCATCGGCATCGCCGCCTACCCCGCCGATGGCCAGCAGGTGGAAGAGCTGATCAGCCGCGCCGCCATCGCCCGGCATGATGCGGCGAGCCTGCCCGGCCACCTGCAGATCTATCAGCAGGACCGCGACCTGGCCCACCAGCGGCAGATCACGCTGATCCGCGACTTGCGCCGCGCCCCCGTCGAAGGCCAATTGCTGCTCTGCTACCAGCCCAAACTCGATCTCCGGCTCGGCCATGTGTGCCAGGCCGAAGCCTTGCTGCGCTGGCAGCACCCGACGCTGGGCCTGGTCTCGCCGGCCGAATTCATTCCCCTGGCCGAGCGCACCGGCAGCATGGGCCTGCTCACCGCCTGGGTGATCGAAGAGGCCATCCGCCAGATCGCCGACTGGGCGCAGCGCGGGCTGCTGATCCAACTGTCGGTGAACATTTCCGTGGATGACCTGGCCGACGATGACCTGGCCCTGCGTGTCACCGGGTTACTGGCGCAATACGGCGTGCCGGCCCGGCAACTGATTTTCGAGATCACCGAAAGCGCGATCATGCACAACCCGCAGCAGGCCCTCACTGTGCTGGAGCAACTGCGCGATTGCGGCATCAGCCTGTCGGTGGATGACTTCGGCACCGGTTACTCGTCGCTGGCGCAGTTGCAGCGTCTGCCGGTGCAGGAGTTGAAGATCGACCAGTCTTTCGTGCGCCACCTCGACAGCGCCACCGGTGACGGCGTGATCGTGCGGTCCACCATTGAAATGAGCCATAACCTGGGGCTCAGGGTGGTGGCCGAAGGGGTGGAATTCGAGCCCAGCCTCAGGTTGCTCAAGCTGTGGAACTGCGACACCGCCCAGGGTTACCTGATCAGCCGACCGTTGGAGGCGATGGCGTTCGAGCAGTGGATGGGTCAGCAAAGCGTGCCGGTCTGATCCCTACAGTTTTTGCGCAGGCAGGCGATAACCTCAATGAGCCTGACCGATTGCATAGGTTTTTTACCGACCGACGGTCAGGCGTGCGACGCTGTTCAATGGTGGCCATTTGCCTTGTTTGCGGCATCATAGTTGCCATTGGTTCCAATTTTTGCCAAGGCTGGCCGCTTTTCTCCTTAATTCGCGGATCTCCCATGGGTCGAGTTGTTCAACTGCTATCTCGCGCGGCGCTGTTACTGGCGGCGGCTGGCCCCGTCTCGGCGGCCACGCTCGAGGTGGTCATGCATCAGGCCGATGGCAGCCCGGTGGCGGATGCAGTGGTCACCCTGCAGGGCCCGGCCCATGCGCCGACGGGGCTGCTCAAGGCCGACATGGACCAGCGCGGCCAGCGTTTCGCGCCTCATGTGCTGGCCGTGCACACGGGCACCCAGGTGCGCTTCCCCAACAGCGACAACATCCGTCATCAGGTGTATTCCTTCTCGGCCGCCAAGCGGTTCGAGTTGCGGCTTTATGAAGGCACGCCGAGCGAACCGCTGCTGTTCGACAAGGCCGGCGTGGTGGTGCTGGGCTGCAATATCCATGACTGGATGCTCGGCTACATCTACGTCACCGACGACCCGGTGTTCGGTGTCAGTGACGCTCAGGGCCGAGTGCGCCTGGAGCAACTGCCGCCCGGCGACTACCACGCCACCCTGTGGCACCCGCAACTCAAGGCCATGCAGCCGTTGGACGGCGGCACCCTGCACATTCCCGCTACGGGCCTGAGCCACAGCGTGGTGCTGGCCCTGGAACCAGTGTCCGCCGATCTTCCGCCCACGCCATCGGCGTTTGGCGATGCCTTCCATCGAGCCGCCCATGAAACTGCGCAGTAGTTTCCAGGCGCGGGTCGCCACGGTGCTGATCCTGCTGTCGCTGGTGGTGATCGGTGCGCTGTATTTCAGTGTAAAAGTCGCCACCCGCTCAGCGGTGCGAGGTCAGGCCATGACCCAATTGGAGGTAGGCTCGCGAGTGTTCGAGCGCCTGCTGGATGCGCGCAGCCGACGCCTGGCCGATGCTGTGCAACTGCTGGCCACCGACTTCGGCTTTCGCGATGCGGTGGCCAGTGGCGACTCGGCGACGATGCGCTCGGTGCTGCTTAACCATGGCAAGCGCATCAATGCCAGCGACATGATCCTGCTCGGCATGGACGGCAAAGTGCTGTCCAGCACCTTGAGCGAAGTGCCTGAAGGCTCGACCTTCCGCTACGACCAGGCACTGCGCGAAGCCAGAAGCAAGCACCAGGCCACGCTCATCGTGCCGCTGCAAGGCCGGCCGCACCTGCTGGTTGAAGCGTCGGTGCTGGCACCGCTGCCGATTGCGCGGGTGGTGATGGGCTTCAGCATGGACGGCACGTTTGCCGATGAGTTGCGCTCGTTGAGCAACCTGGAAGTGTCGTTCCTGGCAATCGACAAAGGCGTGCCCGGCGAGTTGGTCAGCACCCAGCCGCAGGCGCTGCGCGACAGCATCCTGGACCTGATGGAGGGTGATTCGAGCCGCCGGGGCGTGTCGACCACTGATCATCTGGAACACAGCTTCCTCAGCCAGTCGCTGGTGCTGGCCAGCGACGACGACGGCAAAGTGCTGGCGCTGCTGCAAAGCCCCTTGGATGCGGCAATGCAGGCGTTCGTGCCGCTCGATGAAAAGATCCTCGGCATTGCGCTGGTGGCCCTGCTGGCTTCGTTGATCGGCGCATTGCTGCTGGCGCGCACGGTGTCGCGGCCGGTGCAGGCGCTGGCGTCGGCGGCCGAGCGCATCGGTCAGGGCCACTACCTCACGCCGGTGACCCTGACCCGCAGCGACGAACTGGGTTTGCTGGCCGGCGCGCTCAATGCCATGCAAAAAGGCATCGCCGAACGCGAGCAGCAACTGGCGCACAACGCGCTGCATGATCGCCTCACCGGCCTGCCGAACCGTGCGCTGGCGATGGAGCGCCTGGGCAGCGCGATTGCCCAGCAGCGGCCGATTGCGCTGATTCACCTGGGCATCGATAACCTGCGTGCCGCCAGCGAAGCCGCCGGGCCGGACGCGGTGGACCAATTGTTGCTCACCGTCGGCCGGCGCCTGCAAGCGGTGCTGCGCCCCGGCGATACGCTGGCGCACCTGATCGCCGACGAGTTTTTGCTGTTGCTCGAAGGCGCCGGCAGCGACGAGGCGGTGGGCATGGCCGACAAACTTCAACAATTGCTGCTGCGCCCCCAAAGCATCAACGGCCATGACCTGGCGCTGGACTGTCGCCTTGGCATCGCGACCTACCCGGCCGATGGCGAAACCGCACACACCTTGCTCGAACGCGCCGCGATTGCCATGGCGGACGCCGCGAAAATCCCCGGGCGTCTGCAGGTTTACAAGCAGGGCAGTGACCTTGCCCATCGCCGCCAGATCACCCTGATCCGCGACCTGCGGCATGCGCCCGGCCAGGGTCAATTGCTGTTGCACTATCAGCCCAAGCTGGACATTCGCCAGGGCCAAGTGCGCCAGGCCGAAGCCTTGCTGCGTTGGCAGCACCCGCAGTTCGGCATGATCTCGCCAGCGGAATTCATCCCCCTGGCCGAGCGCTCCGGCAGCATACGGTTGCTGACCCAGTGGGTGATCGAGGAGGGCATCCGCCAGCTCTGCGAATGGAACCGGCGCGGCCTGTACCTGCAACTGTCGCTGAACATCTCGGCAGAAGACTTGCAGGGCGACGAACTGGCGCACCGCGTCTCGGCGCTGCTGCGGCGCTATGGCTTGCCGGCCGAACAATTGGTGTTCGAGATCACCGAGAGCGCGGTCATGCGCGAGCCGGAAAAGGCCCTGAAAGTCCTGCACCTGCTGCGCGACTGCGGTATCAGCCTGTCGGTGGATGACTTCGGCACCGGTTATTCATCGCTGGCCCACCTCAAGCGCCTGCCGGTGCAGGAGCTGAAGATCGACCAGTCGTTCGTGCGCAACCTCGATGAAACCAGTGAGGACGCGGTGATCGTGCGTTCCACCATCGAGATGAGCCACAACCTGGGCCTCAAGGTGGTCGCCGAGGGCGTCGAGTATGCCCACAGCCTGCGCCTGCTGGAGCGCTGGCAGTGCGACACGGCCCAGGGCTTCCTGATCAGCCGGCCCTTGAGCGCCGATGCTTTCGAAGCCTGGGTGGCGTTGCCGCTCAGTGCGCAAACTTCCCTGGTTCATTGAGTAGGCCGACGTGCGTCCTTTCCTGATCGGCTGCCTGGCCGCCCTGACTGTGCAAACCGCCCTGGCCGATAACGGCCGCCTGATCGCCACCGGCGGTGCCAGCAGCCTCGAAGGCGCGGCCGGCGGCGGCATCACGCCGTGGGCGGTACTTGCCGGTTATGGCGAACAGCACGAGTGGGGCGCCACGGCATTCGCCACCACGGTCAACCTGCCGGATTATCGCCTGGACGTGGCCGGGCTGGCGCTGGCCTATGACAACCGTGTCGAGCTGTCTTTCGCCCGGCAACGCTTTGACCTCGGCACCCTGGTGCACCGGCTCAACCTGCCGGATGACCACCTTGGCCAGGATGTGCTGGGGATGAAGGTGCGGTTGTTCGGCGACGTGATTTACGACCGTTTGCCCCAGGTGTCACTGGGCCTGGAATACAAACACCAGAACACTTTCGATATTCCTCGCCTGGTCGGCGCCAGGCGCGACAGCGATGTGGAAGGCTACCTCGCCGCCAGCCGTTTGTTGATGGGCGCGGCCTTTGGTTACAACGTGCTGGTCAACGGCAGCCTGCGCTACAGCCGCGCCAATGAAACCGGCCTGCTCGGTTTTGGCGGCGACCGCCGCGACCGTCGCAGCCTGCTGAAGGAGGGCTCGGTGGCGGTGCTGTTCAACCCGCGCTGGGCGGTCGGCGTGGAATACCGGGAAAAACCGGACAACCTGTCATTTGCCGGCGAAAGCGACTGGGCGGATCTGTTTGTCGGCTACTTTCCCAACAAGCATGTGTCGGTGGTGCTGGCGTACGCGCGCCTCGGCGAAATCGCCACGCTGGCTGACCAGAACGGCACCTATCTGTCAGTGCAGGGGAGTTTCTGATGCGCTTTCTATCGGTTGTGCTGGCCGTACTGCTCAGCGCCTGTGCCCAGCAGCCGCCCAGGGATGACAGCCTGTACCGCGACCTGGGCGCGATGCCCGGCATTACGCGGATTGTGGAAGGCATGCTGCTCAACGTGGCCCGTGATCCGCGCATCGTCGAGCACTTCCGGCGCGTCGATATCCAGCGGTTGCGCAACAAACTGATCGAGAAATTCTGCGTGGAGGCGGGCGGGCCGTGCACCTACACCGGGGACAGCATGGCCGAGACTCACAAGGGCCAGAACGTGACCCGCAGTGACTTCAATGCGCTGGTGGAGGATTTGATTGCGGCGATGGATAAGGAAGGCATCGCCGTACCGGTGCAGAACCGCCTGATTGCGCGGTTGGCGGCGTTGCGCGGTGAAGTGATCGAGCACTAGCCCGCGCCGTCGCACAGCAAACTGGAGACGCTGTGGCAAGCCCGCTTGTTGTGGCGAGCGGGCTTGCCCCGCGTTGGGGCGCGAAGCGCCCCCAATAAAGGAGGTGCCGATGTAGCTGACACGGCGCAGCGCATGGTTTTAGGGCTGCTGCGCAGCCCAACGCGGGGCAAGCCCGCTCGCCACAGGGATGGGGTTGTGCCTGAAACTTCTCACATTGAATGTTTATGCCCATGAAAAAGGCGGCTACCTGTTGAGGGTAGCCGCCTTTTTATGATCGCCCGTGCCGCTTAATCAGGCAGTTTGAACGCCATCACGTAGTCGCCCTGCTTGGTGCCCAGGGAGCCGTGGCCGCCGGCCATGACCAGCACGTATTGCTTGCCGTCCTTGCCGGTGTAGGTCATCGGTGTGGTCTGCGCGCCGGCTGGCAGGCGACCTTCCCACAGTTGCTTGCCGTTTTTCACGTCGTAGGCACGCAGGTACTGGTCGAGGGTGCCGCTGAGGAACGCGACGCCGCCGGCAGTGGTGAAGGTCCCGCCCAGGCTCGGTACGCCCATGGTCAGCGGGATCGGAATCGGCGAGCTGTCACGCACGGTGCCGTTCTTGTGCATCCAGATGGTCTGGTGGTTGGTCAGGTCGACCGCCGCCACATAACCCCACGCCGGTGCCTGGCACGGCAGGCCCAGTGGCGACAGCAGTGCTTCGAGGATCACGCCGTACGGCGCGCCCTTGTTCGGCTGCACGCCTTCGGTTTCGCTGACGCGCGGGCCTTGTTTGGCGATCTCGGCGGCCGGGATCAGTTTGGATTTGAACGCCATGTAGCTCGGGTTCACAAACGCGATCTGACGCACCGGGTCAACCGAAATGCCGCCCCAGTCGAACACGCCGAAGTTACCCGGGTACACGATCGAGCCCTGCAGCGATGGCGGGGTGAACGGGCCGTCGTAGCGCATGGATTTGAAATCGATGCGGCACAGCATCTGGTCGAACGGGGTTACGCCCCACATGTCGCGCTCTTTGAGCGGCGGCGGCATGAAGTTCAGCTCGGATTTGGGCTGGGTAGGGGAGGTGCGATCACCCGCCACTGCGCCTTGCGGCACCGCCACTTCGTGGATCGGCACCACCGGCTGGCCGGTCGCGCGGTCCAGCACGTAGATGCTGCCTTGCTTGGTCGACGCCATCACGGCCTGCTTGACGCCGGCTTCGGTCTTGACGTCGATCAGCGACGGCTGGCCGCCCACGTCCATGTCCCACAGGTCGTGGTGAGTGAACTGGAAGCTCCACTTCACGTGGCCGCTGTCGATGTCCAGGGCGGTGAGGCCGGAGGCGTATTTCTCGGATTCGTCGGTACGGTCGCCGCCGTACTGGTCGGGCATCTGGTTGCCCATCGGCAGGTAGAGCATGCCGAGTTTTTCATCCACGGCGAACATGGACCACATGTTCGGCGAGTTGCGCGTGTAGGTCTGGCCTTCGGCCAACGGGGTGGTGTCGTCCGGGTTACCGCTGTCCCAGTTCCACACCAGCTTGCCGGTGTGTACGTCAAACGCGCGGATCACGCCGCTTGGCTCGTCGGTCGAAACGTTGTCGGTGACGTGGCCGCCGATCACTACGAGGTTTTTGGTGACCGCCGGTGGCGAAGTGGAGTAGTAACCGCCTGGCGCAAAGCTGCCGATGTTGGCGCGCAGGTCGATCTGGCCTTTGTCGCCGAAGTCTTCACACATCTTGCCGGTGTCGGCGTTGAGGGCGATCAGGCGGGTGTCGGCAGTCGGTACGAAGATGCGTTTCGGGCAGGCAGTCGGCGCGGCGGCCGGGCTGGCGCTGCCGGTGGGGCTTTGCTCGGAGGCGTAGGCGGCGTCATCGTGATACGACACGCCACGGCAGGTCATGTGCGCCCACCCCTTGAAGTTCTCGGCGCCCTGGCTGCTGATCTTCGGATCGAAGCGCCAGATTTCCTTGCCGGTGTCCGGGTCCAGGGCAATGACCTGGCTGTGCGGGGTGCACACGTAGAGCATGCCGTTGACCTTGAGCGGGGTATTTTCCGCGGTGGTCTCGCCCGGGTCACCGGCGCCCGGGATGTCGCCGGTGCGGAAGGTCCACGCCGGTACCAGCTTGTGCGCGTTGGCCGGGGTGATCTGCGCCAGTGGCGAGTAGCGATCACCGAAGGCCGAACGGCCGTAGGAGTTCCAGTCGCCGTCGGCCTGGGCGGGCGCGGCGTTGGTCATGCCCGGCACCGCGTCGCGGTCGAGCTGGCCTTTCTTGACCATTACACCTGGCGTGGTGAACTGGCTGGCCAGTGCGGCGGCACCCGCCAGCACCACGGCCACGCTCAGCGCGCCAGTGCCCAGTGGCGCAGGTTGACCACGCAGCAACGGACGGCGAAACCACGGCAGCAGCATGACCAGGCCCAGGGCGAACAGCAGCGCCAGACGCGGCACCAACTGCCACCAGTCCAGGCCGACTTCCCACAATGCCCACACGGTGCTGGCGAACAGCACCAGCGCGTACAGGCCCAGCGCTGCGCGGCGGGTGGCCAGCAGCAGGACGCCGGTGAGGGTGAGGCCGATACCGGCCAGCAGGTAGTACAGCGATCCGCCGAGCATGCTCAGCTTGACGCCGCCGGCCAGCAAGGCCAGGCCCATGATCAGCAGCAAGACGCCAAGCAGCCTGGGCAGCAGGCGGCTTGGGCTCGAAGCACCATCAGTGCTCATAGTGTGTTTCTCCGTCACGTTGGAATAATTATGTAACCCCGCGCTTCACTGTAGATGACGATTCGACGCGGGCTTGGTTCAGGGTTTTTTTCTATTTCTGGGGAACGCGAGGCTTATCCACAGCCGGACGATAGATTCCCCAGACGCAGGCCGGTTTAAGACAGCGCTGTCTTTATGCCTGGGGGCTTTCGGCGAAAGGGGACGACCGGGAGGTGAAGCGTTTCAGATTGTTGCGAAGGATAATGCGGCGGGGCGTTTTGAGAAAGCGTAAATCGCAAGATGCATCATTTCAGATTTGGTAACAGTGACTGAATGTCGCGGCAAAAACTGAAGGGGATAGCAGGCTCATGTGGGAGGGGGCTTGCTCCCGATAGCGTTGGGCCAGTTGATATATATGTCACTGACCCACCGCTATCGGGAGCAACCCCCTCCTGCAGGGGGACCTGCGGTGCGGGCGTTAGAAGGTGGTGCGCACGCCGACCTGCACGCTGCGCCCCGGCGCCGGGGCGATGTCGCGCAGGATCGAGCTGGCGTAGCGCACGGTCTGGTTGGTCAGGTTTTCACCGTTGACGAACGCCAGCCATTGGCTGCCGCCCATGTTGAAGCGGTAACCGGCGCTGGCGCCCAGGGTGGTATAGCCGTCGGTGCCGCTTTCGTTGTCCGGCACGCGGCCCTGGCCGGCGGCATGTTCCACGTCGATGCGTGCCTGCCAGCGGTCCAGTTCCCACAGCAGGCCGCTGCTCATGCGTAATGGCGCAATGCGCGGCAGGGCTTCGCCGGTGTCGAGGTTGGTGGCTCGGGTGTAATCGCCCGACAGTTCCAGAGCGAACTTGCCGTAGGCGCTTTCGCCGAGCTTCCAGTGATCCTGGGCTTCGAAGCCGGCGAAACGGGCACGCACGCCGGAGTAGGTGTACTCGGGAATGCCGCTCGGGTCGGCTTCGCCTTCGTCGTTCAAAGTGCGACCGGTGCCCAGCAGGCCGATGTAATTGGAGAAGTGGCTGTAGAACACACCGAAGCTGCCCTTGTGGGTGCCGTTGTCGAAGCGCAGGGCGAGGTCGCTGGACACCGCTTTTTCTTTCTTCAGGTTGGCGTCGCCCAGTTCATAGGTGCCGGTGGCGACGTGCGCGCCGTTGGCGTACAGCTCGTAGAAGGTCGGCGCGCGCTCGGTGTAGCCCAGGGTAGCGGCCACCGACCAGATGGGGGTCAGCGTGTACACCGCGCCCGACGACAGGCTGCCGGCGGTGAAATCATTGCGGTTGTCGGCTGCGGCAAAGCGGGCGTTGCCCTTGGCATCGGGGTCGACGCTGGTGTGTTCCAGGCGCCCGCCGAGGCTGAGTTTCAGGCGCTCGGTGGCCTGCAGCTCTTCGAGAATAAACAGCGCGGCGGCATTGGTGTCGGTCTGTGGCACGAAGGCTTCTTCGCCCAATGCCGAGAACTCGTTGCGCGTTATCTGGGCGCCGACCACGCCGTCGAGCGGGCCGATGGGCTGGTGGCGCGCTTCGACGCGGGCCTCGTAGCCCTTGTTCTTGAAGATCGTGCCGGTCTCGCCGCCCTCGATTTCGCGGTGCTCGTAGTCGGTGTAGCCCGCGTCGAGTTTTACCGAGGTAAACGGGCCTTGCAGGTTGCGGATCTCGGAGGCGAAAGCGTAGTGGTCCTGCTGCATGCGGATACGCACCGCCTGTTCGGCCGGCGAGCCGTAATTGGCGTCGTAAGTGCTGTAGGACAGCCCGGCATACCCGTCGTCCCAGGTGTAGGAGGCGCCCACGGCACCGCCGTCCTGGCGCCCGTCGCTGTTGCCCAGTCGCCCGTCTTTGCCAGGGCCGTCCTCGCTGACCGGCGCGTGTCGGCTGCGTGCGAAACCGGGGATCTTCAAATCGTCGAATTCCCGTGCGTTGGCGTCCAGGTGCAGCGCGAAGGCGCCGTTGCCGGCTTCCAGTTTGCCTGCGCTGCTGCGGGTGGTGTCGGCGCCGCCGTAGCGCAACTCGCCGGCACCGTGGATGCCTTCGATGGCTTCGGTGGGGATGCGATTGTCGAAGGTGTTGACCACGCCGCCGATGGCGCTGCCGCCATACAACAGCGCCGCCGGGCCGCGCACGATTTCCACGCGCTCGACATTGACCGGGTCCAGCGGCACCGCGTGGTCGTAGGACAGCGACGAGGCATCCAGCGCGCCCACGCCGTTGCGCAGGATGCGAATGCGGTCGCCGTCCTGGCCGCGGATGATCGGCCGACTGGCGCCCGGGCCGAAGTACGAAGACGATACGCCCGGCTGCTTGTTCAGGGTTTCGCCAAGGCTGCCTTTTTGTTGCAGGGTCAAATCGTCGCCTTCGAGCACGGTGGTGGGCGAGGCGAGCTGTTGGCTGCCCAGCGGGTTGCCGGTGATGACCTGGGGTTGCAGTTCGAGGGCGTGTGCTTCGGAGCAGATCAACAGGGCGGCAGCGAGTGGGGTCAGGCGCCACAAAGAGCAGAGAGACATCGTACATTCCTTGGTAAAACGTTTGATATTTGTAGTTACAATATAACATCTCTTTTTTCGCCGGGAAGGGGAACTTTTTTACCTGGATCGGCGCGGTGGTAAGGTGTACACCCTCGTGATCATTTCCCTGATAGGCCCCGCATGACCGCAACACACAACGACCCTCTGCACGGCGTGACCCTGCAACACGTCCTCACTACCCTGGTGGAACACTACGAATGGTCGGGCCTTGCCGAACGCATCGATGTGCGCTGTTTCAAGAGTGACCCGAGCATCAAGTCGAGCCTGACGTTCCTGCGTAAAACGCCTTGGGCGCGGGAGAAAGTCGAAGGGTTGTACGTCAAACTGATGCGCACCAAACGCCCGCTGGATTGAGCCGATGAAGCGTTTCATTGCGGCGGCGGCGTTGGCCGGGTGGGTAGGGCTGGCGATTCAGCAGTACCTGATTTTCCATTCGCGCTGGGAGACCGGCGCCAGCCTGTTGGGTGGGCTGGTCAATTTTTTCAGTTTCTTCACGGTGCTCACCAATACCCTGGCGGTGGTGGTGCTGAGCTATGCGCTGGTACCTCGGAGTGGCGCCGCCAAAGGTTTTTTCCTGGCGCCCAGGGTCAGCAGTGGAGTCGCCGTGAGCATCGTCTTCGTGAGCCTGGCTTACAACCTGCTATTGCGGCATTTATGGAGCCCGCAAGGCTTTCAGTTCATTGCCGATGAACTGCTGCACGACGTGATGCCGCTGCTGTTCTTCATCTACTGGTGGCGCTGCGTGCCCAAGGACTCATTGCGTTTCAAGCACATTGCGGGGTGGGTGATCTACCCGCTGGTGTACTTCGGCTATGTGCTGCTGCGCGGGGATTTGCTGGGACAGTATCAGTACCCGTTCATCGACGTGGGCACGCTGGGTTATCCACAGGTGTTTGTGAATGCCGCAGGCATTCTGCTGGGGTTTGTGTTGGTCGCGCTGGTCATGGTGGGGCTGGGCAAGTATGCGAAGACTTGCGCGAACTGATGGGCAGCAGCAGGCGCTATCTCAGGCAACCAGCGTGTTGTGATGCGCGGGCTTGTTGTGGCAAGCCCTAATGCCGTTCAGTTAAGCGCAGCTCCCCCGTGGCGAGCAGGCTTGTCCTGCGTTGGGCTGCGCAGCAGCCCCAAAGCCAGGCGCTGAGCCGTATCAGGTACACCGCGTTTTGCTCGATTGGGGGCGCTTCGCACCCCAACGCGGGGCAAGCCCGCTCGCCACAATAAGCCCACAAAATTTCCTTAACTGAACGGCACTAGGGCCAGTCCGCTCGCCACACAATGACATGTCGAGTCTTTCACAGGGGCTGGCTCAGGTTTCGTCGCTGCCTTCCGCGCGCCAGTAGCCGGCGGCCTTGAGGAACTCTTCGTTGACCTGATGTGTGTCCAGCAGCACGCGGCGCAGCTGGCGCGATAGTCTGGATTCCGTGGCGACGAAGCAGTACAGCGAGCCATCCGGCAGCGTCAGCTGCTGCACCGTATCCAACAAGTCATCGCGGCCACGTATGACCCAGATCACTCGTACGTCCGCCGCACTCTGCAGGGCCTGCTGCTCCGCTTCATTCTCGATTTCAATCACCGCCAGCACCTGGCGCCCGGCCGGCAGTTCTTCAAGGCGTCGGCCAATGGCCGGCAGCGCAGTTTCATCGCCGATCAGCAGGTAGCTGTCGAAGATATCCGGCACGATCATCGAACCCCGTGGCCCGCCGATATGCAGGTGCTGGCCGACCTTGACCTGCTCGGCCCAGGTGGACGCAGGGCCATCGCCGTGCAGTACGAAGTCGATATCCAATTCACCAATGTCCAGGTCAATGCGCCGTGGCGTGTAGTCGCGCATGGCCGGTTGCGGGCCGTCGCCCTTGACGCTGAACGTCGGGCTTTCCAGTGCGGCCTGTTCGGCGGCGTTCTGCGCAAACAGCAGTTTGATGTGATCGTCGCTGCCCAGGCTTACGAAACCCGCCAGCTCGGGCCCGCCGAGGGTGATGCGGCGCATGCGCGGGGTGATGTCGACCACGCGCAGCACCTCGAGGCGACGGCGTTTGATTTCATGGGTCACGCGATGGATGGCTTGGGTATTCATTGGTCCTTCCCGTCGGCAATGGCTTGCGCGGTGCGATTGAGCAGCGCCGCGACACGTTCGATTTCTTCCGGGCTCCAGCGCCCGTGGTGTGAGTGCAGGGCATGACGCACGTTGTGCACCGCCTCATGGATCTGCGGCGGGCGGTCCTGGCCACGCAGCGAGCGCTTGCTCACGTCGATGCGCATGCGCACCCCGTCCAGGGCCACCGCCTGCTCGCTTATGAAGAGACGACCGGCGTCGGTGATTGTGTAGCGTTTTTTCCCGCCATCGGCGTCGCCGCTGATCAATTCGCTCTCTTCGAGAAAGGTCAGGGTCGGGTAGATCACGCCGGGGCTCGGGCTGTAGGCACCGTCGAACAGGCCCTCGATGCGGCGGATCAGGTCGTAGCCGTGGCACGGCTGCTCGGCGATCAGCGCCGGCAGCAGCAATTTCAGGTCACCCGGTGCAAACACGCGCGGGCCTCGGCCCCCGCGTTCGCGGCCAGGACGTCTTTCAAAGCCGTCGCGGCTGTCGTGGTGGGGATGATGATGATGCTCTTTCATGTGTCTGCTCTCCGTCATGGTTAGATACAACTTAAGATATATCTTGAAGCGGAAGCAAGCCGTGCTGACGGACGGTCACGCAGCCTTCTAGGCGCGTTCATATCTGGATACGCGTTGTTTAGTTCATCTTAGTGCAACTTGTAATACCGTTCTTACAGTCGCTGATAGACACTAATAGTTCTCGAAAACTTCAAGTAGTCCATTTCTTACAGTCGAATTCAAAGTTTTGGCAAAGTGCCAGTTTTTTCCCATAAGTTGTATTGACTTTCGACTACTCGAGTAAGCGAAAGCGCCTGCTTACTTCGCACAAGTAACTCGGGATACTTCTCCGGCGCTAATCGAGCGTCCTGTTGTCAATGCAACTTGTTGGAAAAACACGGAAGCCTTTCCGTGTCACTGGTCCTCAACGCCCGTAGTTCGCGGGCAGCGGGGCCGGGCTCTCTTACTGGCATTTTTATTAGATGGATATGTGCAATATGAAAACCAAAATGAAAACCGCGCTGTTGGCTATCGGTTTGTTGGCAGGTTCGGCGTCTGTTCAGGCGGCTGACGGAACAGTAACGTTCACCGGTTCAGTGCATTCGGGCGCCTGCTCCATCAAGCCTGAGTCCGTCGATCAAACCATTCCGCTGGGCGCCATCGCCAAGCATCAGTTGCAGTCGGGAGGTCAATCCAACCCTCGGCAAGTCCTGATCAAACTCGAAGGCTGCGACTTGTCCGGCCTCACCGACAACACCGTAACCACCACCTTCACCGCAGCACCGTCGACTGTCGTACCGGGTGCGATCGGTACCGTCGGCAGCGCCGGCGGCGTGGGCATCATGATGAGCCACGGCGGCAGCCTGGTTGAGCTGGGCAAGCCTACTGCGCCGCAGATCATCAGCACGGGTGACAACACCCTGGAATTCGGTGCCTACGTGAAAGGCGCCGCCACCGACCCGATCATTCCGGGTGATTTCAGCGCCGTCACCAACTTCACCCTGGCTTACCAGTAAGTCTGTTCCCCCGCCGCACCGGGTGCGGCGGGGGAATCTGGCGGGAGATAAAGGTGAAAACATTCATAAGTCTCGCTGTCGCCTGCTCCCTGATGAGTTTCACCAGCCTTGGCATCGCAGCGTCCCAGGGCGAAGGGATCGTCACATTGGGGGGGCAGGTGATGGACTCGGCCTGCGGGCTGGAACTGGCCAGTCGTGATCAAACCATTGAAATGCCGCCTGAGCCTGTCGGTCGCCTGTTACGCAATACGCAGGGGGACCCTCATCCCTTCGAGCTGCGCCTGGTCAATTGTTCGTTGAGTCGCCCCGATCCATTCCGCCCCGGCGGGAGCCTGCCGGATTGGGAGCACCTGCGTGTGATGTTCGACGGTGCCAGCGACATGGACGGGCGCTCCTTTGCGTTGTTTGGCGAATCCCAGGGCGTTGCGCTGGATATCACCGATGCGGACGGCCACGGCAGCGTTCCAGGTGAAGCCATGCCGCGCAAACCCTTGGTTGAGGGCGACATGACCCTGCACTTCACGCTTCGTCTGGTGGGTAACGGGCGCCCGATAGTTGTCGGGCCTCATCGTGCCGCTGTGCGGTTCAAGTTGGAATACTTTTGAAGAATGATGGGTTGCTTGCATGTGGAATACGTCGAAGGTCAGAAATACGCTTCGCCCCAGTCTCTTTGGCGGGTTGATGACACTGGCAGGAACAGCGCTCGGGGCTGGGGACATCGAGTTCAATACCGACGTTCTTGATCTGAGTGATCGCACCAATATCGACTTGTCTCGGTTTGCACGCAGCGGGTTTATCCTGCCGGGTACCTACCCGATGGTCGTGCAGTTGAATGGCCAGTCTATTCCTGAGCAATCGGTGACGTTCCATGCACCGGATGATGATCCGAAGGGAAGCCAGGCCTGTTTATCCGCAAGCCTTGTCGAGCAGTTGGGCCTCAAAGCGGCCGCAGTGGCCAAGTTCACCTGGTGGAAAGGCGGCGAGTGCCTGGATCCGCAAAGCCTGCCCGGTATGGAAGTCAGTGGCGACCTGGCCACCTCCACGCTGAGCATCAGTTTGCCCCATGCCTACCTTGAGTACAGCACCATCAACTGGGACCCGCCCGCGCGTTGGGACGAAGGCGTTCCAGGGCTGTTGGTGGACTACAACCTGACGGCACAGTCCAACTACCGGAGAAACGACGGCACCCGAAACAACCTGAGTGGCAACGGTACCGTCGGCGCCAATGCCGGGGCCTGGCGCGTGCGCGCCGATTGGCAGGGTCGGGTCGAGCGCGCCAACGAAGGCGCGTATGGCAATCAGACGCTGGAGTGGAGTCGTTTCTACGCGTATCGCGCCATTCCTGCACTGAAGGCGCGCCTGGTGGTGGGCGAGGACTACCTGTATTCGGACCTGTTCGACAGCTTCCGCTTTACCGGGGCGTCGCTCAATTCGGATCAGAGTCAGTTGCCGCCAAACCTGCGCGGTTATGCCCCCGAAGTGGTCGGGGTGGCCAAGACCAATGCCAAGGTCATCATCAGCCAGAAGGGCCGCGTGCTCTATGAAACCCTGGTGGCCGCCGGCCCGTTTCGTATCCAGGATCTTCACGATGCGGTGACGGGTTCGCTGGATGTGCGGGTTGAAGAGCAGGACGGTTCTGTGCACAACTTCAAGGTCGATACCGCCGGCGTGCCTTACCTGACGCGGCCCGGGCAGGTGCGGTACAAGCTGGCGGCCGGGCGACCGACCAACCTTCATTACGGCTCTGACGGCAACATGTTCGGCACCGGGGAATTCTCCTGGGGCGTCAGCAACGGCTGGTCGCTGTTTGGCGGCGGCATGACGGACAACAATTATCGCGCGCTGTCCGTCGGGGCCGGTCGCGACCTGCTGGCCTTCGGCGCTGTGTCGGTGGACGTCACGCAGTCTCACACCCAACTCTGGGGCGATACGCTGACGGGCAAATCCTACCGCCTGCAATATTCCAAGAACTTCGAGGAGTACGACAGCCAGGTGACGTTCGCCGGTTACCGCTTCTCCGAGAAGAACTTCCTGAGCATGAGCGAATACCTGGACGCCCGCCATTACGGGTTGAACGGCGAGCGCGCAGGCGGACGCGGCACACTCAACGAACACGGTGAATACGTCGAGAGCTGGAAGCCGATCGGCGGCAGCAAGGCGCTGTACACGGTCACGGTCAACAAGCAGTTTCGTGATCTTGGCGCTACGGTCTATGCCAGCTACAACAAGCAGACCTACTGGAGCCGGCCGGACACCCAGCGCTGGAACCTGTCGCTGTCGCGCTACTTCAACGTGGGCAGCGTCAAGAACATGAGCCTGTCGCTGAACCTGTACCGCAGCCAGGAATACCAGCACCAGGACAACGGCATGGCGCTCACGGTGAGCCTGCCGCTGGGGCGCACCGGCACCCTGTCGCTGGATTCCAGCCGGGCGGGTGGCAGCAACACCTTTTCATCGCGCTACAGCGACCGCCTCGACGAGCGCAACAGCTACCAGTTGAGTGCCAGCAACCGTTCGGCCAGTGCGTACCTGAGCCACACGGGCGATCAGGCCGACATCGACCTCAGCGCCAGCACGCAGGAAGGCGATTACCGCACCCTCAGCGTATCGGCTCGCGGCGGTGGCACGCTCACGGCACAGGGCGCTGCGCTGCACCGTACCGGCAGCACCGGCGGCACGCGGCTGATGGTCGACACCGGTGGTGTGCCCGATGTACCGGTGCGCGGCTACGGCTCGCCGACGCGCAGCAATGCGTTCGGCAAAGCAGTGATTTCCGATATCAGCAGCTATCAGCGCACGGCGGTGAGTGTCGATCTCGAACGCTTGCCGAGCAACGTCGAAGCCATGCAGTCGGTCACTCAACTGACGCTTACCGAAGGGGCCATCGGCTACCGATCCCTGGACGTGATTGCCGGAGCCAAGGCGATGGCAGTGTTACGCCTGGCCGATGGCAGCGCACCGCCGTTCGGCGCCACGGTAAAAAACGTCAAGCAGCAGGACACCGGCATCGTCAATGACGACGGCAATGTCTACCTCAGCGGCATCCAGCTCGGGGAGTTGATGATCGTCAGTTGGGGCGGACGCGAGCGCTGCATCCTCACGCTGCCCGACGTCCTGCCCGACGATGGTTTGACCGATGCCCTGCCACTCGGCTGCCGCCCGGTAGCCGCTGAACAATCCTCGCCCGAGCCAGCCGCGCTGCCCGGGAAGCACCTCGACATGGAGAACACCGCCACATGATGCTCACTACGCGTTTCACCCTGCTGGCCCTGGCGTTACTGGCCTTGAGCAACAGCGCCTTCGCCGCCGTTGGCCTGGACCGCACCCGCGTGATTTTCGACGGCGGCAAGGAGGCCACCAGCGTCAATATCACCAACAATAATACCCAGCTGCCCTACCTGGCCCAGGGCTGGATCGAAGATGAGCGCGGTAACAAGATCACCTCGCCGCTGATCGTGCTGCCACCGGTGCAACGCCTGGAACCGGGCAAGCAGAGCCAGGTGAAAGTGCAGGCGCTGCCGGCGGCCAAATTGCTGCCGCAGGACCGCGAGACGGTCTACTACTTCAACCTGCGCGAGATTCCGCCACGCAGCGAAAAGGCCAACACCCTGCAGATCGCCCTGCAGACCCGGATCAAGCTGTTCTACCGGCCGCAAGCGATCACGCCCAGCCAGCAGGACTTGTCCAACCCCTGGCAGCAAAAGCTGACCCTGACCCGCGAAGGCGAGCATTACAAGGTCAACAACCCGACGCCGTATTACGTGACGCTGGTGGATGCACGCAGCACCAAGGAGGGTAAAACCCTGCCCGGTTTCGAGCCGCTGATGGTGCCGCCAAAAGGCGCACTGACCCTGGGGCCGACGGCTCAGTCGCTGGGCAATGCGCCTTACCTGGCCTATGTGAATGACTACGGCGGCCGCCCGGTGCTGGCCTTCACCTGCACCGGCAACACGTGCACGGTCGACGTGCAAGCGTCAACGCCCACTCAGTAATGCCTGCCGCTGGAGAACGTCATGAAGTCGCAACGTATCAAGGTGCTGGGCGGGCTGTTACTGGCCTTTGCGGGAGGCGCGCAGGCCGAGGATGTCGAGGGCATGCACGGGATGTTGAACATTCTCGGGTCCATGCACGAGGCCCCTTGCAGTCTGGAGATGAGCTCGATGCACCAGACGGTCGACCTGGGCGCGGTGTCGACCAGCCAGTTGCAGCGGCCTGGCGATCAAGCGCCCGCCAAGGCCTTTCAACTGCGGTTCCTGGATTGCCAGCGCCGCGAAGGCAGCATCCGCAGTGAACGAACCGGCAACCTGACCTGGAGCGCTTTTCAACCGGTGGTGTCGGTGGCGTTCGTTGCGCCCGCCGATGCCGATGATCCACGCCTGGTCAAGGTGCAGGGCATCAGCGGAATGGGCCTGCAATTGACCGATGCGCTGGGCCGCGATGTGCAATTGGGGCAACGGGGTGAACCCTTGTTACTGCCGATGGGTAACAGCACGCGCACCTGGCAGGTTCGGCCAACGCGAACCGCTGCGCCGTTGAGCAGCGGCGCGTTCAGGGCTGTAGTGGATTTCAGGCTCAATTATGAGTAAGGGCAGAACAATGGCTAAGTTAACCGGCGCTGGCGCCATGCTGGCGGGAGGCTGCCTGCTGTGGGCAGTCAGCCAGGGTGTGCAAGCCGACACCAACCTGATCATCCGCGCAACGATCATCGCGCCGCCGCCGTGCGTGATCAATGGCGGCGGCACGCTGGATGTGCCGTTCGGCAATGACCTGCAAACCTCACGGGTGGACGGCGTGAATTACCGGCGCAACGTGCCGTACACCGTCACCTGCGACTCGCCGTTCAGCAATGCGCTGACCCTGGAACTCAAGGGCTCCGGGGCCGCGTTCGACACACGCGTGCTCTCGACCCGCAAGGCGGATCTTGGGGTCAAGCTGTTCGTCAATGGCGGCGACTGGCCGTTGAATACCCGGGTGAATTTCACCCACCCCAACTTCCCGCAGGTGCAGGCGGTGCCTGTCAAACGCGCGGGCAGCCGACTCACGGGCGGCGCATTCGATGCCGCCGCCACACTGGTGGTGGATTACCAATGAGTACGCAAAAAGAAAAACGATCCATGACTGGTTGGCCGCCGCGAGCCTTGCTCGCCCTGTGCACTGTCGGCCTGTGCAATGGCGCCTCGGCCAACTTGACGTTCAGCGGAACGCTCAACGAGCCGCCGCCATGCACCATCGATGCGGGCAACACCATTGAGGTCGATTTTGGCGATGTCGGGATCAAGCGCATCGACGGCGTGAAATACCGCCGCGGGCTCGGCTACACCATCAGTTGCGGCACTGACACGCTGCCCTGGGAACTGCGCTTGAGCATCAAGGGCACACCCACCGGGTTTGATACGGCGGCGGTGCAGACCAATGTGCCGGCCCTGGGTATTCGGGTGTTCCAGAACAACCAGCCGTTTGCGCTGAATGCGCCGATGGACATCAGCCTGTCATCGCCGCCGACTCTTGAAGTCGTCCCGGTACAGCAGCCCGGCGCGATTCTGGCACCCGCCAGGTTTACGGCGGTGGCCACGCTGTTGGCCGAATACGAGTAGGAGTGGGTCTATGCGACATCCAATTGTTGAAAAGGCTGGGCTGGCGCTGCTGCTCGCGTGCGGCCTGTTGCCCACGGCGCAGGCAGCAGACAACCTCAGCTTCAAGGGCAACCTGGTGGAAGAGGCCTGCACGATCCGCCCCGGCGACGAGGCGATCTCCCTGGAACTCTGGGACCTGACCAGCAAGTACCTCTACCTCAACACGCGTTCGGTGGGGAAGGGCTTCAGGCTGCACCTGGAGGACTGCGACACCAGCGTCGGCAACACGGTCACCATCACCTTCGGCGGCCGGGAAAACCGCGAGCTGCCCGGGTTGCTTGCACTGGACAGTGGCAGCGGGGCGTCGGGTATCGGCGTGGGCCTTGAGACACCGGCCAGCAAGCCACTGCCATTGAACGCCACCAGCGACGAACAGGTGCTGACCAACGGCGCCAATGTGATCGAACTGAAGGCCTACGTGCAGGGTGAGCCCAAGGCTATCAGCGACCAGACCATCGGGCATGGCGCGTACACCGTGACGTCCACGTTTACCCTGGACTACCCCTAGCTCCCGCGGCCTGCCTGGGTCGAAGAATAAAGAGAGATCAAGATGAAGCAGATGCACGCAGTCATTGTGCTCCTGGCACTGATTGGCGTTACGACCACCGCGCAGGCTGTGGATTGCCGGGTCAATGGCGGACCCTGGGTCAACGGCAACCCCGACCTGCAGGTGCCCGTGACGGTTACTCTGAGCTCCGACCGCACGCGGATCCTGATGGAAGGCGCCAGGCTCGAATGCCGCTTTACCCCTGGTGGCCCGGCATGGGGCCAGGACTACTGGCGCTCGGGCAGTGTGGCAGGCACGCCCTGGTCGCCCGGGCCCAAATTTGCCGGAGAAGGAACCGGATTACGCATCAATGCGTCGTTCTACAACACGCCGGTTCCGAGCGGTATTCATCTGGCCACGATGCCTAACAACGGTGTGGGTTATCCGATCAACATCACGCCCTATATCGTGATGCACAACAGCCCGACCAACCCGATCAATGTTCGCATCGGGGACAACCTCGGCCTGTTGCGTCTCACCGCAACAAACAATTACGACTCCCAGGTGGCGCTACTTACCGTGACTTACAGCGCCGCCAACAATTTCGAGGTCTCGCCGTCAACCTGCACCATCAACAATAACAACGCGATTACGGTCGATTTCGGGACCGTGCACCAGCGCTCGATCGGTACCGATCCGTTGACAAGCACCACTGTCAGCAACCGCCGGTTGACCTATTCCTGTCCGGACGGTGGGATCAACTCGCCCATCACCATTACTTACCGGGGCACCCGCTCGTCGTTCGATTCGCGCCTGCTGCTGATGAGCAACCCGGACGTTGGCACTGCCATGGTCCACGCGGGGACTCCCGTCCCGGTCAACGGCTTGTTTCACACGCGCATCACCAACAGTGTCGGCGGCGATGACGTCACGTTCTCGCTGGTGCGCCGCGACGGCTCGATACCCACAGCGGGCGCCATCAGCGGCAGTGGTGTGCTGGTGATGGGCGTGCCCTGAAGCACTTGAACTCATAACCCCGTCTCTTCCTGGCAGGCTCAGCAAGCGAAATGTTTGCGCTGACCGTACCGGGTTGAGTAAGCAACGAGAAATGAAAATGAAAACACTCAAAAGCGCCCTCGTGCTTCTGCTCCTGGTGGGCATCAGCACGACCGCACAGGCCGTCGATTGTCGGATCAATGGCGGCGCCTGGTTTACGGGTAACCCGAACATGCAGGTTCCGGTGGCGGTCACCCTCAGCGCCGACCGCACGCGCATCCTGCTCGAAGGCGCACGGCTGGAATGCCGATACTCCCCTGGACAGGGTCCCGCCTGGGGCCAGGACTATTGGCGGACGGGCAATTCATCGGGCGCGCCGTGGACCCCCGGTCCCAAGTTCACCGGCCATGGCACGGGACTGCGTATCAACGGCGGGTTCTTTAACTCCCCGGTCCCATCGGGCATCCTGGTCGCGACCCTGCCCAATGACAAACAGACGTATCCGATCAACGTCAGCCCTTATATTCTGGTGCGTAACTTTCCGGCCAACCCGATCAACGTGCGCGTCGGTGATAACCTCGGCATGTTGCGTCTCACCAGTTCGAACAATTGGGATTCCAGTCAGCCGCAATTGAGCGTCCTCTACACCGCGGCCAACAACTTCGACATCTCGCCGTCCACCTGCACCATCAACAACAACGCCCCGATCGAGATCAACTTCGGCAACGTCCCGCAGCGCGCCATCGGGACCGATCCGCTGTCCACCACCATTGTCAGCAACCGCAGGCTCACCTACGCCTGCCCGGACGGCGGAGTGAACTCGCCCATCACCATTACCTACAAGGGCACTTCCTCTTCGTTCGATTCGCGCCTGTTGCTGATGAGCAACCCGAACGTGGGCACCGCCATGGTCCGTGCTGGCAGTGCAGTCCCGGTGAACGGCTCGTTCCTGACCCATATCACCAACAGCGTCGGTGGTGACGATGTGACCTTCGCCCTGGTGCGGCGCAACGGTTCCGTGCCGACCGCCGGCGCCACCAGCGGCACTGGTGTGCTGGTCATGGGCGTGCCTTGAGATAACAGCGCAGATCCATCGGGGGGGAGCAGGTGCTCCCCCCTTCCACCTTAAGGGTTTGCATCGATGACACTTCTCTGGATGCTCGGCGGCGCCCTGTTGTTACCCAGGCCAGCCCGCAGATCCATGTGGGAGGGGTCTACGACTGCCTGGATGCCGGACAAAGCAGCTATCTCAAGCAGGTGTTGAATGACGGGACTTCCACCGCCTTCGTCAAGGTCAATATTCTGGAACTGATTTACGACGCCGATGGCAGCTACCGCGAAGTGCCGCTCAACAGCCGCGCCGATGCCAGCGCCACAGATGGCCTGGCTGCCAGCCCCGCGCGGCTGATCATCCCGGCCAACGGTAGCCAGAGCACGCGTTTGCTGTTCATGGGCAATCGCCATAAGGAGCGATACTTTCGCGTGCGTTTTGTACCTGTGTTGCCGCAGACCGAAGATGAATTTGTCATCAGCGAGCAAGAGCGCCAGGCCTACACATACAGCCTGGCGTCGAGCGTTCGGGTGCTGATCGGCATTGCGCGCTATTCACTGCGCATCCAGGGCAACAGCGTGGTGGTGATCGATGAGTTCAAGGACTGCATTGCCGGTAACCCCCACGATTGCCGCCGCCCCCTCAAGCACCACGTCATGGCGGGGCGCTCCTTCGTGTTTGACAAGGAGCCAGGGCGCGAATACCGCTTCATCCTGATTGAAGGCAAGGTGAGAAAAGCCATCGAAATCA
The DNA here is from genome assembly GCF_017832155.1 of Pseudomonas sp. PvP025. Lineage (NCBI taxonomy): Bacteria > Pseudomonadati > Pseudomonadota > Gammaproteobacteria > Pseudomonadales > Pseudomonadaceae > Pseudomonas > Pseudomonas sp. PvP025. The sequence continues at coordinate 5,196,946 of NZ_JAFIBJ010000001.1, forward strand.
AAGGCTGACCTTTTGGCGGTGAGTCCATGGCAAACCGCGCTGGCGAGCGGGCAAGCCTTATGCCGTTCAATTAAGCGCAGATTCCTTGTGGCGAGCAGGCTTGTCCTGCGTTGGGCTGCGCAGCGGCCCCAAAAAACAGGCGCTGAGCCGAATCAGGTACACCGCGTTGTGCTTGATTGGGGGCGCTTCGCACCCCAACGCGGGGCAAGCCCTAATGCCGTTCAGGCAAAAGCAAATAGCGGGCTACACGGTGATACAATTTTTCTCCTTGTCTACCACCACTCATCAGCGTTTCCATTTGTTTGCACAGCGCATCGGCGGTTAGAGTTTCCGCCACTTAGACATGGAGGTCGAAAAATGAGCATTTGCCGTTTTACAGGAAGTTACAACACTGATGAATCTGACCCAAGTTTTCGCAACTCAAAACCGACGCCTGATCAAGCTCATCACCGCCGTCAACGAGGAGCAGACACTGCTGCTGGAGCACTTCAGCGGGAGTGAAGCACTCTCCACGCTGTTCAGCTTTGAGCTGTCGCTGATCTGTCAGGACGTCCGGCGCGAACTCAAATCCCTGATCGGCCAACCCGCCCACCTCGAAATCGAACTGGCCGACGGCGGCGTGCGCTATATCCATGGCCACAGAATGGCAGTCGACCACGCCTACCAGATAAAGCTGGAAGACGGCAGCACCGTGCAAGGCCTCACCGACGCCAGCGGCCTGACCGAGCGCGTCGAACGCGAGGCCATGCACCAGGCGCGAATCGCCGCGAAACGCGACCCGAAAGGAGGCAGCCAATGAGTGGTGATCAATACACCGTGGCAGAAAGCGTGACCCGGCTGATACCCAACTTCAGCACCGACCGCAAAATGGAAGTCCCCGCCGACCTGCCAGGGGTGGTGATTTTTCTGCATGGGGTGAATGACCCGGGGGCGTCTTATGAGTCAGTGGAGACGGGGTTGTGTCAGGGGGTGAATGAGCGGTTGGATCGGCCGGATTTGAAGGCGGGAAGGTATGGGGCTGTATACGGCGCGGCTAAAGATGCGCCGCCTGAAGAACTGAGCACTGACCAGAAAACCATCCTCGACGACCCAGACACCTATCTATATCGGCGTGATACTACCGACCCAAAAATCCGCAGCCTGATGATCCCGTTCTACTGGGGCTACCGCGCCGAGCCAGGCGAGATAAAGCGGGATAAAAACAACGACCCCACCAAGCTGCGCGATCAATACCAGGACGCGTTCGAAAACCGTCTGGACCGACACTTCGCCAAGGGTGGCGGTTTCTTCGCCAACGCCACCAATAACTTGCTGGAAATGTACAGGGAAGGGTTCAACAATTGGATGCGCCATGGTGCCCAACTCACCCTGAAAAAAACTCAGTACATGGGCCGGGGGCCTCATCGGCGTTATTACGTACTCGCAGCAACCCGGTTGGCCATGCTGATCAGCGAAATTCGACGCGTCTCGCCCGATGAAACCATCACCATCATGGGTCACAGTCAAGGCACCTTGATCACCCTGCTGGCCCAAGCCTTGTTGATCGATAAAGCCCAGCGATGCGCCGACACCGTCATCATGGTGGACTCGCCGTACAGCCTGATGCCCGGCGCCACCCCCAAAGGCCATGACACCCTCGCCACGCTGATCGGCATCGTCACTGCCATTACCGGAACGCCTCACGCGCAGCCACCACTGTCTGCCCTGCGAGAGACTAAAACCTATGGCGGTCGCACGGGCCCCAAATGGTCACCGACCCAGGGCACCCGCAAAAACAAAGTCGGCAACCTCACGGTTTTTCCCGAGCGGGACAATCGCGGCAAGGTCTATCTGTACTTCTGCCCCGATGACACCACGGTCGCCCTCGACACGGTGAAGGGTATCGGTACTTTTGGCGTACCAGACGTTGTGCCGGATTTCGGTCGGCCCGCCATGATGGCCCTGCAGTTTTTACGTTTTTATCAACGAATGTGGACAAAACGTGAACGCGACGGTGAACCGTTCACGATAGGGAAAGCCCCTCAACCAGACTTTCTCCGCGCAGGGGGCGAACCCCGTTACTCAGGGGACGACCAGTTCGTTGGGGTTATCTCGCGAACGGGCACTGCGGAGCGCGAAGAGCGCCTGATCAATGGCGAACCTCTAAACCCCCTGCACATACCGCAAATGTTCGGTGGTGAGGCCGTACCTGGAACCCGCAACACGGCAGGCCTGGACAAACCGGACGATGTCGCTATCGAGTCCGCGCTGGGCAACCCCCATGCACAATTCAATCGGCTAAAGATCGATGAACGTACGACAGCGTTCGATCTGGAGCAGGAAGCCAGCCGATGGAACGAGGGAAAGGAGACCGGCGATCACGCGCGCATGAGTCAAGTTAAAATCCCGAACGCGCGCATGGACGGGTCGCTATACATCCTCCTCAGGGAAGAGACCGCAAACGAGATTCGTGCCCGACTGAGGGATAAACCTGAATTGGAGCCCAACAGTTATCACTCTGCGATTTTACGCAGCCCCGAAAATCAGCGCTGGGTGACAGCGATGGATATTGCGGTGGGTCAGGCTCATTGCCTTGACGATCCGGTTATGCGGGAGGTGTTGGTGGCGATTGCGGATTGGAGGATAGACAAAAAACAATTTGCGATAATCAGCAAGCTGCCTGGGTGGGCGCGATTGAGTGAGGAGGCTCAAACATCGGTTAAGGCCAGTCTTCGTTATTACCAAGATGGAATTTTCCCTTCTACCGACCTGGTATCACTAACGCCACCTTCTCTGGTAGTTGGCTCTGCAAAAAAAGGAGCTGGCCAATGAAGGATCAACAGCAGTCCACTCGAACTTTACCCAACCTAAAGCCTTATCTCTGGATCGCTTGCGTGCTGCTCGTGGTTTGGGTTGGGTTTATCTGGATTGTTCAAATCAAAGCACAGGAACTCAACATGGCACTTCGCGATATGAAACCCGTAATGGCCTGGGGTATTGCCGCGATTGTCGGCCCGCTGTTATTGATATTCAGCATTCACTGGTGGGGCAATGCCATTGCTGGTGAGAAAGCGGAAATTGCTGCTTATCAAAACAGGATGGAAGCCAGAGACGCTGAACAGCGGGCCACTCGAGCGCGGACCTATGCGTTGGAAATACGTGGAGTAGGTCTTGGAATATATCAAGATGGCCAATCCGAAATTTGGCAGTTCATCGAAAAGAAGAGGAATAATTTCGTCTCCATTTACTCTCAAAATCCTAAGGACTACACAGACTCCCTAGACGCACGAGAGATCAGTAGAGATATCAAAATACGTATTGCTTTCAAACATTCAGCAAGCGAATCGGTAGCCTACTGGCCCATCCCAGCGTTCTCCATAGGCCCACCCAAACAACCCTCAGACACAGGCGCAGCGGACAGCATCCTCAACGGTCGCAATGCGGCCACCTTGGGCGTCACACTTTTCCTGTGGCAAGACGCCGAGAATACAACTCACGCGCAGGGCATGGTCGAGCGACTGTTCAAGTTCTTTGATGACAACCCTAAAGTCCCACAAGCGTTGATGGTCAGTGAAGACGGCGACGTGACTCGAAACGGCTTACGTGTAGCGGGAACTCCCGGACTGCAAAGCGCCCAAGTCGTACCCACCATCTACGAAAGCATGACCGGACTTCTTGTCACTCGCTCGGATCGCGTGGACCGTTACATACGCCCATTCGCCACTCACGAGCCTGAGGACAATCAAAATAAAAATACCGACATGGGCAAGCTCTGGGACTTTTACTGGAAGCAATCGCCCAAGTTCATCGACATATACGAGAACGCGGAACGCGCCAAAGGCGCCAAGGACCCCTTGGCCCCTGGCACCATGTCCACCGCCTACTGGCAGTCCCAGCTCCCCACCTTCTGGAAAACCATCAGCAACCGCGGCCCCGGTTATTTCGAGCCTTCCCCTTGGCTGCCCATCCGTTGGGCCGACCATCAGCTCAAGGAATTCGATACCGCGCCAATGCTGGGCTACCTGCACCGTCCCATCAAGGTCCCTCTGCAGGACGAAAGCGGCAAACGCCTCAAACCTGCCCTGCAAGTCAAAGCCCTGCAAGCTGGCTGGCTCAAAGCTCTGGACACCCTGCCTGACGGACAAAAACCGGTGCGCGTGTTCTACGACACCACCGACAACCTCGAAGCAGAAATCGCCCTGACCAACGCCTTGCACAGCCTCAATACCGACGGCCATGGCCTGGAAGTGGGCAACGTTGAGGAGGGTTATGACATCGGCCGGCGCCTGGGCAATACGGGCGTGAGTGGCGCCCTGGTGCAAATCAACCTGGCCACCATCGCCAGCTACCTCGACGGCGGCGCCAGCGCCGTGGTCTACGCCGGCAGCGATGGCAGCCTGACCGTGCAAATGATCAGCCCACCCAGTGATGCGCAGAAGGCGAAGAACCAACAGTACCGTGGCGCCGACCCCTTCAAGTTCGGTTCCCCAACAGGCGGGGCACCCAAAACATGAGCTATCCCATCTGCTTCGGCGACCCCACCAGCAGCGGCGGCAGCGTGGTGTCGTGCCAACTGGCCGGCACCCATACGCTCAACGGCAAAACCCCGGCAGTCAAAGGTGACAAAGCCTCCTGCCCGTTACACGGGGGCCTGTTTGCGTTTATCGAGGGGCATCCCCATCGACGCATGAACGCAATACCGGTGGTACTGCAAGGGCATCGGCTGGCCTGCGGCTGTCATGGCGTGGCGAGCCATGCGCTGAATGTGCGGGTGGTGTAGATGCGAGCAGAATATTGGAAACCAATAGGGTTCTTCGCGATATGAAACCCGTAATGGCCTGGGGCATCGCCGCTATTGTCGGCCCGTTGTTATTGATCTTCAGCATTCACTGGTGGGGCAATGCCATCGCTGGTGAGAAAGCGGAAATTGCTGATTATCAAAACAGGATGGAAGCCAGAGACGCTGAACAGCAGGCCACTCGAGCGCGGACCTATGCGTTGGAAATACGTGGAGTAGGTCTTGGAATATATCAAGATGGCCAATCCGAAATTTGGCAGTTCCAAAAGTGATCCGCCGTAGGGGCGGAACCGCCGGTAGCCGTTACCGCAGAAACGGACATGCACACCGAAAATTCGCCTTCGCGGGCAAGTCGCATCACCGCTCCTACATTTGATCTTCGCCGCAATGCTTATAGCAAACCCGCACCCCCTTGTGGCGAGCGGGCTTGCCCTAATGCCGTCAGTTAAGCCCGCGTGATGCTCGAAGCAACGAGCGGTGCGACTTTTCGGTGTACATATCGATTTGTGCGGTAACGGCGACTTAGGGTTCCGCCCTTACGGCGGCTCACTTTTGAAAAGCGCAAAAGTAAGCAAAACGCTCCTGCCCCAACACTCGGCACCTCGCCTAGGCTCGGTGTGCCCGAACGCAGGCTTTGGAGCGTGGGCCGCCGCGATGGGCCATCCTTGGCCCTGCGCGGCTAACCCGGCGTCCTGCCGGGTTACCCACGCTCCAAAACCTGCGTTCGGCCAGCGTGTTTGACGGGGCGCTCCAGATCAAAAGCAAAAGCGCGGCGGCCTGAGAGCCGACCGGAATGGTTTGCGAACGCTGTACAAAATGTGGGAGGGGGCTTGCTCCCGATGGCGTCGGCCCAGCAAACATTGATGTTGAAGACCCACCGCTTCGCGGGCAAGTCGAATCGTCGCACCGCCGCTCCCACAGGGGGGCTGCGTAGGGCTTGACCCCTCTCCACAAGCCGGCTGCAATTGGGCGCTATTGCGAACGATTGGTACGATCGGCAGCCGCAGTCAACGCGGCGCGGGTCAGGCGGCGCATCCATTCCTGTTGGTTGTAGCCCAGGTCGTTGAGCAAGCGGTTGTACAGATCGTCGTTTATGGGGGCATCGGTCAATACCACGCTTTCGGGGGCCTGCACCGCGTCGGCCAGGGTTTTGAGGCGCTCGCGCAGGCGATCGCGTTCGGAGGCCTCCAGGGTGTCGGCGCCGGCCCATTGTGCCTGCTCGGTCTGCAAGTCATCGAGCGCCAGAAAGCGCTCGCCATACTCGCGCTCGTTGTCGCTGCATTGGCTGTCGTAGGCATCACGCAAGTGCTGCTCCCACCAGGGTTCGAGCAGCATCTGATTGACCAGGCCGTCGCCTTCGCCCAGGGCCATCACCGAGGTAAACGCCTGCTCGATCCGTTCCGGGCTGACATTGGCGGTTACCCGGTAGAGCATGTGATCACTCAGCCAGGGCAGGTCGAGGCGATCAGCCAGTGAAGTCTGATACGCCAGGTGAACGTCCACTTCATCGATCTTGCCGGGCACTCCGGCGCGTACATCCGAGCTGAATCGCTGGCCCAGGCCGCCCTGATCCTTTGGCTTCAAGCGCCAGGCGATGTCCTGACCAACGACCTTTGTCAGGTGCTTCAGGCGCGCGCTGCCTTTGGCCAGGGTGACCAGTTGCGCTTCGAGTTCGGCGCTGGTGGGCGCGTTACGGTAGATTTCGCTGACCATCACCTCGACCCCCATCTCGTTGAAAATCTGCGCCCCGGCATCCGGGCACAAGCCGGGGAAGCTGGCCATCTTGAACAGTCGCTCACGTAACGGGCTGTCCTCATGGGCCGCCAGCAGCACGCGCCAAACCTGTTGGGTGAGCAGCGGGCGATTAGCGGTGTAGCGGCGCTGGTCACCGTCGTTTTCGAATTGACGCTCGAGCTGCAACGCCTCGATCACTTCGAAAAAACCCTGAGAGCCGTGCTCGCGCTCCAATGCTGTCCATAAGGCTTGCGACTCGCTGCGTTTGGAGGCCTCCATGCCTTCGAGCCAGAACGCGTTGGAACCACGCGGCTCATAGGTGCGGTTGGGGTCAAGGCCTGCGTCATTGCGGTAGGTTTCGTAACGCTCGCGTGACTCCTCGTTGAGGGTGCGCCGGTCCAGGCGTGTGCGCGCCACGAGCCTGGCCTGGGCCGAGCCCTCTGCAACCTCGGGCAGGTGGTTGATGCGCGTGCCGTGCAGTTCAAGGATGAACTCATCGCCGCGCGGATGCGCAAACAGCCCACTGGGCCAGTTGTCCACCTGTGTGTTGGAGAGGGCCAGCATGCGCAGTCCGGGCATCCTGCTGATGTCCGGTGCCTGTTGCAAAGGGTTGTTGCTCAGGTCCAGGCTTTTGAGGTGCTTCATGGTTTTCAACTGTGCGAGCTCGTCGTCGTTTAGCGCCATGCGATTGCCAGAGAGTTTCAGGTCGCGCAGGAAACGCATGTTTCGCAACGCCTTGGGCACCCGCGTAAGACGGTTGTTCGCCAGGTTGAGCCCACGCAACGAGGGCAGATGTTTGAGGAAGTCACTGTGGGCATCGCCGAATTCGCAGTGGGTGGCCTCCAACACCGTGACGTGTTCGAAACTGGCACTCAGGGTGGGCAGCCTGGGCGGCAAGGGCAGGTGGTTGAAACGCAGCACGGCGCCTTTTTGCACATGGCCCCAACCGTCGGTGTAGTCGGCGAACCGATCAGCCCAGCAGCGCTCGAGCAGTTGCGCAACCAGCTTCTTGGACGTACGAATATTGAGGTCCGCGTTCAGGCTGTCGATGTTAAGCGTGAAGGTGTCTTTCCAGTTTTGCAGCTCGACATGCAGCAACTGCTTTTCTGCTTCAAGGGCTTTGAGCGTGTCGCTCAGGTCAAACTCCGGAACCTCCTCCAGGAACAGGCTCACGCGTTCCTCGGTCATGTTCGGGAACAGCAATTGCAAGGTCTGCCGTGCGTGCTCAAGTCGGGTTTGCGCGGTTGCGCCGGTGCAGCGACTGAGCACGGGACCACCGAGTAACTCACCGGTTTCGCGCGTCTGGACAACGGGCACCGGCGGTTCGGCGAGGACTACACGGCGCTCGGCCAGGGAGGCCACACGCTGCTTGATCCATTGTTTGAGCGCGCGCCCTTCGCCCAGCTCAAAGCCCAGCGCATTGCGCTGCTCGGATGGCAGCGCCTGCAGGATCGCCCGGTACAGCGAGGTGCGCGTGGCGGCTTGCGGGTTGGCGGGATCGACGAAGAGATAACCCCGTGCATTGCGCACCAATATGCGCGTCTCGGCCGACAGCGGTCCGACTGCACAGAGCACCTTGCCAGTGGCCGACTGCTCGCGAATTTCCAGGCGCATCTTGCCAAACGTGTCGCTGTGGACCTTAAGGGCATTGAGCGCCAGGCGCTCGGACGCCAGTGGCAATGGTGCGGGCTGGTCAAACCCTTGGTAGGCCCGCGCCGATTCGTTGGCAAACGCCAGTTCCCGTGCCTGATTGCGCAGGCGCAGCGGCAATTGCTGCTGGCTGAGTGCTTCGCGCTCGGGCGGGGTGGCGCTGGCGAGCAGGGTGCGCGCGGTATTGGAATCCAGGTAGTCGAAGGGGTCGCGCAAGGTAACAAGGCTCGGGTCGTCGGTGAGTTGCCAGCTTTGATAGATTTTGTCGGTGATCTCGGGAGCATTGTGTAGCACCCGGTCGGCGAGTTGATCACGTAAGGCTTGCACCTGATGCTGTGGCGCAATGTCGCCAGCGAGCAAGGTGCCGACTGCGTCTTCATCGAGGTAGGCCAGTACCCGATCCGGCAAGTTGCCGGACAGCGCCTGGGATTGGCTGAGCGTCAGCGTATCGGCCTCGGTAGCTTCGGCATTGCCGAAGGTCAGGGCGGCGCCGGACGGGTTGCCGTCCAGGTACACGCTGAGCGCCTTGTCCCGGGGCCAACCTGGCAGTTCGGTGATGAGTTGTGGGAACCAGTCCGACGATGGCCCGTTGGGCAGTGGTTCACCGGCACGCACCTTACGGCTGACGGCCTCGGGAAACACCTGAGCTTCAAGACGCTCCAGGCTGGCGGCCAACAGCGGCGGCGTCGGTTCGTTGTAGCGGTACAGGCCGCGCAGGGTGCCTTCATCGGTGCCGCTGGCGATGCGCAGGTCTTCCAGTTGCTGGTCGCTGAAGCCCTTGACCCGTGGCCCCAGGCGCCGCATCAGCGTTTGGCTGTCCCAGCGTTGCGGCTGCTCGCCTTCATGCACGAAGGCGCCGTCGGCATTGAACACGACGCGCGGCTGGTAGGCGTCCGGGCGTGTGGGGTGCACGATGCGATGCTCATTCGCCTCGGCGTCGTGGCGCACCCTGTAGTGACGGTCCTGCAAGGCGCGCAGCCCCTCTGTCGAGCTGTCTGCGGGGTGGGCGTAGGGTGCGAGGTCCGGGTTCCACAGCTTGAGCTCGCCCCCGGTCGATGGCACCGGATGCATGCCCTCGACAAACGCCGAGAGTTTCGGGCGGATCACTTCGCCGACCTTGCCGGCACCGGCGAACACCGCGAACTGCACCAGGCTTTCCGCCACCCCCAACAGGTGTTCGGCAGCCTCCGCGCCCCGGCCCTGGGCCCAATCGAGCAGGCCTTCGAATGCCTCGTCGCAGAGTTGATACACGCTGTAGACCAGCATCATCTGGCCCAGCACCGGCACAAAGGGCGTGGCCACGAACAGCGCCGCGTTGAGCACATCCGAGAGGATTTTCTCCAGGTTGTCCCACCACGCCCAGCGCGCCAGCCGGTCGACGTAGGCAGTAGACACCGCCAGTTCGCGGGCGTCATTGACGATCTTGTTCAGCTTGACCCGGTACAGGTAGTGCCAGGGATTGTCCTTCTTCGGGTCGTCCGCGCGGTGGGCGGTGTCCTGGGTGATGTCCAGCAGGCTGAACTTCAGGTTGCTACCTGCTTTCACCTGCGCGAAGAAGGCACCGCGCTCGGCATGTGCCACGAATTGGCTGAAAAATACCGGGTAGTCGGGCCCGCTGCGTAACTGCCGCGTCAGCGTTTCGACAAAGGCCTTGGGCGAGGCGTATTGCTTGAGCGGGTGTTCGGGGTCCTGGGGCACCCAGGCGATGACGCGCCCGTGGGCTTGGCGCTGCTCCGGGTTGCTGGTGAACAGCATGACCCCGGCCAATGGGCTGCCGGCCACGCTCAGCGAGTAGCAGCGCAAACGCTGGCCATCGAGTGTTAGGTTGGCCGGGTTGTCGATAAAGCCCAGCAGCGCGTGATGCGTATCGGCCGGCAAATGATCGCTGTGCAGGCCCAGGTGCGCGCTGCTGCGCAGGTCCGCCTTGAGCTGGCTGACCACTTCAGCGCGCACCACGCTGGCCACTGCCGGTTGATCGAAGCCCAGAACAGTCCTTAGTTCGGCCTGGTAACTCGCGCCGATATCCAACGCGCGGCAGATCGCCTTGAAGTTATCGACCGTGAGTTTTTGCGCGGTGCTCTGATGCCGGATCGAGAGGATCTGGCGCTGGCCCCGGGCATCTTCCGGCCCCATGAAGGCATGGTCGACGAAGCGGTCGTCGGCGGCGAAGTTATGCAGGGCCATGTCCAGCAATGACAGGGTCTTGCTGTGTACACCGCCCTTGAGGTTGATTGACCACCAGGCCACAGGCGCGTCCACATAGACGCGCAGCGAGGTGTTGCGCACATCCACTTCGCCGTAGTGGGGCAGCAACGCGCCCTTGAGCAACGACTCGGCAAAGGCGCGCAGGTCGTTCAGCGGGCCGAGGCGTTTATCCAGCGCCGTCTGGGCCTGCCAATGCTCGGCAACGGCGGTCTTGAGCGCTTGATGCTGTGCAGGCGAGGCCCTGGGGTAGGGCACCGGCGTTCCGAGGCCATCGCGCTGGAGGGTTTGGATACGGGCCGGATTAGTGTTTTTTATCCACGCGGGCAGTGCGTTTTGGATCAGCTCGACATGGCGGCCCTGGAACGGGGCTGCGGATAAATCAGTAGGCATGATGTGAACCTGAATAGACCAGTTGAGCACCTGAGTCTATTCACTCGATACGCCTGAAATAAGCTTAAAAATTAGTCGGTTAGGCGTGCCTAACGGTCAACATTTCAGCGCTGAAAACTACCGGGATGCCACCCTTTTTTTAGCGCGCCACACACAGCGTGTTCGCGCCGGGTTGCAGGTACGGTGTGAGGATCGGTGCCATGCCCTTGAGTACCTGCACCGGCAAGGCTGAGGTGAAGGTGAAATGCTCGGCCGATGCGCCGGGCACGAACGCGGTGAGTGTGCCGAAGTGATGCTCGCCGATGTAGAACACGAAGGTCGCGGTGCGATTGACGGATTTTGAGCTGATCAGGCGCCCGCCGGCGCCCATGGCCTGGATGCGGTTATCGCCGGTGCCGGTCTTGCCGCCCATCGACAGTGGCGTGCCGTCCGCCAGTTTGAAACTGCCGGCCACGCGCTTGGCCGTGCCAGCATCCACCACTTGCGAGAGCGCGCCGCGCAACGCCGTGGCGACTTCACTGGGCAGTACCCGCCGCGCGCGGTCAGGGTCGCTGACCAGGTGTGTTTCGTAAGGGGTGCCAGCGGCAAAGGTCAGTTGGTCGATACGTACCACGGGCAGGCGCACGCCGTCGTTGAGGATGATGCCCATCAGGTCGGCGAGGGCGGCGGGGCGGTCGCCGGAACTGCCGATGGCGGTGGCCAGCGACGGCACCAGGTGATCGAACGGGTAGCCCACGGCCTGCCAGCGCTGGTGGATGTCGAGGAAGGCTTCGATCTCCAGCATGGTGCGAATACGGCTGTCGCGGGCGCTCTGGTGACGGCTCTTGAACAGCCAGCTGTAGACTTCCTGGCGCTCGAACTCGCTGGCCTTGATCACCTCGGTGAAGGTCGCCTCGGGGTGGTTGAACAGATAGCCGAGCAGCCACAGGTCCAGCGGATGCACCTTGGCAATGTAGCCCTGGTCCGGCAGGTCGTAGGCGCCGGGACCGTAGCTCTGGTAGAGCGTGGCCAGGCGTTGGTCGCTGAGCGTGTCAGCGATTTTGAGGTGCGCGCGCACGAAGCTGTTGAAGTTCTCCTGACTGGCCCGGGGCAGCAGGTAACGGTGCACGGCGGCCAGGCGGATAGCGGTGGGGTGCAGGCTGTCGATGAACGTGTCGAGCCGCGCCTGGGTGTCCTTGTTGCGGTATTTTTTCCAGAACTTGAGCAGAAACGCGCTGCCTTCACGGTCGGCGAATCTGGCCAGGTATTCCTGGCGGCGCGGGTCGCTGTCGTCCTTGAGCAATTGCACGCTGGTGCTCTCATTGGCGTAGGTGACGTAGCGCACCACATCACGCATCAGGCGAATGAATGGCAGGTTGATCGACTCGCGCAACGCATCGCGCAAGGTCGGGTTGCGGCCGTTATCCTCGTTGCGAAAGTTGTGAAAGCGGTGCAGGCCGCCACCGGTAAAAAACGCCTCGCCGGGATTGGCCGAATAGGTGCGGTCGAGGGCCGCGTCGAGCATCTTCGACAACCTGCGCTCGGGGTTGCGTATCAGGTAATCCAGGGCCCAGCGCGACAACGCATCCTGTTCGGTCACCGCTATTTTTTTCAGCGCCTCGGCGGGTTGCGCGGCGTAGCGCCCGTGCAACTCGCTGATGATCTGCAGGTAGGTGGTCAGCACCCGCAGTTTGGCGGTAGAGCCCAGTTCCAGTTTGCTGCTCTGATTGATGTCGAACGGCTGGTCGGTGTTGTCCGTTTGCACCCGCACGCGCGCACCGCCTGGGGTCAGTTCGAACAAGGTAAAGCTGTAACGCACCTGGGGCGTGCTTTGCGCGGTGAGCAGGCGCGGGCCGAGCAGGCCGATCTGCCCGGCGAAGGTCGGATCGGCCAGGCGCTTGAGGTAGTCGGTGGCCTGGGTTTGCAGGTCGTATTGCAGGGTGCTGCTGGCGGCCAGGTCGAGGCGGTCCAGGTCATACAGCGGGCGGTCGAGCAGGCTGGCGAGGCGGCTGCGCGCGACGGTGATGGCCTTGTTGGTGTCCACCGGCTGCAGCGTCGGCTGCTGTTGCCAGTCGCGGTAGGTGACATGCCTGGCGAGTGCGGCCGCGGCCAGCGCCGGGTCGATCACCTTGCTTTGGGCCAACAGGCGGATATGGCTGTCGGTCAATTGCGCCAGTTCGTCACGGCCCTTGTTCAGATAGTGCGAGGGCCGCCGCTGGGCGATCATCAGCGACAGCACCTGGCGCAGGGCCAGGCCTTTTGGCGCGAGGTCCTGCGGTGCATCGTCAGCCAGCAGCGCATTGACCTGATTGAAGTCGGCGCCGAACCACACCCGCAAACCTTCGGCCATGCCATGCACTTCGCCGTGCCCCGGCACAGCCGAGAGCGGCACGGTGTTGAGGTAGTCGCGCACGATGTTCTGACGGCTGGCCAGGGTGTCCGGCCCCGGTTGATAGGCCCTGACGCTGGCGGAAATCATCTGGCGGATTTTCTCGCCGCCCGACAGGGTCAGGCCGTCGGGCGAATGGCGGTACTTTTCCAACTGGGTGGCGAGGGTGCTGCCGCCGGCCGTTTGCCCAGGCAGATGCAGGAGCCGGGCCATCTGCGACCCGGCAGCCCTGGCGAAGCGCGGCCAGTCCACGGCCGGGTTGGCCGTGGGGTGTTGGGGATCGAGCAAGTCGCGGTCTTCGATAAACAAAAGGCTTTGCACGACCTGCGGGGGGATCGCGGCGAAGCTGGCATACAGCTGTTGCGGGTAAGTAAAACTGTACAGCGGCTCAGCGTGGCAATCGGTGAGGCTCAGACCGGCCTGGACTTTTTCGGCGTAGGGCACGTACAGCCCGCGCTGGGCGTAAGCCATCAAGGCCGGGGAGAAGCGCGCCTGCGCCGCGATCAGGTAGTTGCGCTTGAGCAGGCGTGGCAGGAATTCATCGAGCGCGCTGTAGCCCAGGCGCTGATCGAAAGGGCCGGCGCCGGGGTAGATGATCGCGTCGCTGGCACCGGGCTCCACGCGGTAATCCAGCGACGCGGCAAACGGGCTCAAGTGCTCGGCTTGCAAGCGCGAGGTGCGCATTTCGTTGCTCGCGGACCACCCCATCGCCACCAGCGCGATCACCACCACCAGCCACATCAGCCGCCACCATTGCGCTCGCGAGCGGGGGCCTTGTGGCAAGGGCGGCTGATCCGCGCTGTCGGTGTCTACCGCAGCTTTGTTCGAATCGGTTTGCCATAAAGCGCCCATAGTCGATTGATCCCTTCACGCCGATTGATTGGACCTGAATGAAGCGTAGTCGCTGGCGGCGCTGTGTGAAAAATTACTCGGACGCTTGGCTCACACGTCGCAATGCGGCCTGTGTGGCCAAGGTGAGCTGGCGCACCAGGCGGTTGTGTTCGTCGTTCTCCAGGTCAACCAGTGACTGACGTCGCTCCAGGTATTCGTCCGACTGCTTAGATGGCAGTTGTTTTTCCAATAACTGCACTTTGTATTCGATGGTCTCTTTCACGGTAGCAAAGGGCTCCGGGTGACTCTTGGTCAAGTACTCTATCCAGAACGCTTCCATCAGCAGCCATTCCTGCAAGGCCGGGCTTTTGCCCAGACGTTGCAGTTGAGTGCGTGCGTCTTCAAGCACTGCGGGGGTCACGTAGCTTTCAACGGTGTACAGCAACTCCAGTGGGTAAAAGGGCAGGTTGAACTCCTTGGCCAGGCGCGCGCGGAAAAAAATCGTGACCTCAGCCGGGTCAACCTCTTGGCCAGCCAGTTCTCGGGCATGAATGAACTTGTCGGAAATATGGTCCAGGTGGTTCAGGTAGAAGCGCCCGGTGGACAAGGCGATCAACGCCCGGTCGCTTTCGTAGGTGCGGCTCAGTGACTTGGACTGGTGGATCCGATGTTCCAGTTCCATATTGGTAAAGGCCAGCAGTGCACTGTCACCGCACGTCCCGGCCCCATAGGTGTTCAGGCACACGTTGTTGCGCAATTCGGTGGAATCGCCCATGGCCTGCAGCAAGGTCCAGACCCGAGTGGTGAGCGCTTGCCTGGCGTCGGTCGAGGCCTTGTAGGCGAACGTCTCTGGCAGGTCCCGGAGTACCTGGAACACATCGTCGGCGCGTACTTCTTCATTGGCGCGCAACTGCTCCCACAACCAGCTGCGTTCGGTTATGTCGGTGGCGGGGACGCCGGTGAGCCACAGGTTGATGTCGTCAGACTCCGGCGTGTTGTGCAGCGTAGCCTGCGGCGCGTCCACGTTGATGGGCCTGGGAGCCACGGCGTAGCGAATTCGCCGGCGGGCGGTGTCGGACAGCGGGTTGCCATGCAGGAAGGTCTCGCCTTCGGTCATTGACCGCGGGCCCGTGAACACCTGCTCGGGAACGCTGCTGATCAGGTTGTCTTCCAGGAACAGGGACCACAGCTGAGTCAGTTGCCAGGTGCCGGAAGGCCACTGGGTAATCCGGGTATTACGCAGGTTGAGTTTTCGCAGCTCACTGAGCCGGCTGACGTTGGGCGCAATGGCGAGCCTGTTGTGGCTCAAGTCGAGGTATCGCAGGCGGGTCATGTTGGCCAGGCGTGCCGACGATTCTTCGTTCAGCACCAACTGGTTGTAGGACAGGTCCAGTGAGATGAGTTGAGTCATGTCGGTGATGGCGGTGGGCAGTTCGGTCATGCCGCACCGGATGTGCAGTGATTTGAGCCCCGGAAACTTTTGCAGAAAGAGGTCGGCGCTGTCGGGAAACGCGCTGCCCAGGAGTGCCAGGTGCTCAATGTGGGCGAAGCCGGTCAACCCTGCCAGGAACAAGGCGGGAGGCAGCCCACCATGGTCTATCCGCAGCTCCAGCGAGGGTATTAAGAACAGGTCGTGCACGTAGGTATGCCGGCCATCGCGCCGCCAGGCCTGGCGAAGCAGTTCGGCCGTGAACAGGCGGTTTTCCCTTTGCAGTTCGAGAAGGTCGTTGGGGCCATTGTCCGATTGAGGGGCTTGCGCCCAGCGCCTCAATTCGGTGTCCATGGCGTCGTATTCGGCCTTGCGCCTGTCCAGTTCGATCAGCGCGGCGGGTTCGCTCAGGTTCATCGAGTGGATAACGGCCCGGGCTTCGCGCCTGCTCAGGCTGGGGTACAGCTCGCGGGCCCTGGAGATCAGGTCGGGTGCGCCATTACCGCCGGAAAGCCAGCGCAATCCCCATATCGGGTACGCCAGAAACGAGCGGTCGACGTGCAGGGGTGGCTGCATCCAGGGCTGCAGGTGGGGCAGGTCCAGCCAGCCTTTGATTTCAATGCGGCGGCCGAGGGCCAGGGCGACGATCTGCTCGCGCCAGACTGACACGTCACCCTGCTCGGTGATGCCCAGGGACGCCTTTTCGCTGTCAGACAGAAGATGTGCCAACGCCTCCAGCAGTGAGTTCGACGCACTGCCCAGCGTGCCACCTTGAGCGTCATAGGCTTGATACGCACGGTTGCTGCGGGCCAGCCGACGGCGCGATGTACCGTCCAGGTGCCCCGCGCTTTCCAGCAATGGCCCCTGGTAGGTGTCTTGATGAATATCGACACGCAGGTTTTTTGGCCAGTCCGGCAGGGATTTGAGCAGGTTCAAGGCGATTTTGTCGCTGTCCGCGTTGGCGCAGGAGGGCAGGTAGAGGCCTTCGAAGGCCCGGTTCAACCGCAGGTCGTGGCTCGACAGGCGAGCCTGTTCCGAGAGCCGCAGGCCCACCTGGTTTTTTTCATGCAGTTGCTTGAGTTCCCGAGACGTCGCGTGACCCAGGATGACCTTGGCGGTGCTGGCAGGCAGGCTCGGGTACTTGGCCTTGAGGCGCTGCACTTGCTCGGAGCCATCGCGTTCGCTGCGTGCATAGATTGAATTGAGCAGTTTTGCGCGTTCCTGCTCGGTGAACGAGAGGATTTTTTCCACCAGCTTGAACAGACGTTCGTCGTCGGAAGTGGGCGTTTCGCCCAGCAGGCCTTCGCACACTTTGTCGTGCTCGAGCACGGTTGGAAGCAGCTTGCCGCTGTTGTAAGCCTGATCCGTCACCTTGACGGCCTGGACGTTTGGCAGATTGCTGTCCGGGTATTGTTTGAGCACGCGCTGCTCGTTGTCGACAATTTGAAGCACATGGTCGGCCGGCCAGCCTTTGATCGCGGTCAGCACCAGTAATTGCAGCTCGGGGCGCGCAGGCGCGGCGGTCGGGTCGGTGCGCATTGCTTCGATGAACAGTTGGATTTCGTGATCGATCTTGAAGCGTTTGCAGGTGTCGGCCAGTAGTGGGGGCGCGGGCTTTGCGGTGCAGTGAACCTGACGCAGGGCTTCGGGGGACGTGTCGGTCAACGCCATGATTTTGCCGGCGATTTCCTGGGTGAATAAGTACTGCTGATTGCCCAGGCGATAGAGCAGGCTGTGGTCGTCCCAGGTCATGGGGTTGTCGCTCGACAGGCGCCAGGCACCCTCGCCGTTCTGCTCGAGGGTGGGGGTGTTGACACCGGATTTTTTCGGATGGACCAGGCGCCACTTGAACAGGTTTTTATCGAACATGATCTGATACAGCGCGCCCAGCAAGGGCAGGTAGACCCGGGTGTTGAACTCGAAGACGCCGTTGGTCGCGGGCTTCATGTCCGGCGGCAGCTTCGGTTGTTGTTCGTATTGCACCAACGAGCGGTCGACCAGGCTGACGAATCTGTCGGGGCTGCGCTGGGCGCCCATGTAGTCGCCCAGTGTCTTGCGCAAACCCTTGGCATCGCTAGCACTGGTCATCCCCAGCAGTTGGCGTTCATGGGGTTGCAGCACCGAGCCGATGGACAGGTAGAAACTGTCGACGACGGGCGCCACCGGAATCTCGCCGCCGTTGCGCATGTCGTAGGCCCGGTAGTCGCCGGCGCCGTAGTGACGCAATTCGACGGTCAGGTCGTCGGGCCCGGTGGAGATATAGGGGGTTTGGCCCCCTGCTTCGGTAATGACGAATGGGCGTTTGAGAGTGTTGCGAATCAGCGCCGCGGCAAATTCCCTCGCCCACTGGTCAGTGTCTTCGGCGTAGTCGCGTGGGTGGTACAGGCCGTCAATCACCGCGTCGATGCGCAGCACGGTGCGCTGTTGGTCTATCAGGTCGCGCAACTCGACCGGCAGGGTGCCGTGTTGCAAGTAGGCGGTTTGCTGACGGGCCGTGAGGGGTTGCTGTTCCAGCAGGCGCTCAAGGGTTGTGGGAGCGAGCGGGCGGTTGAGGTCGCGCAGTTTTTTCAGCAAGGGGGCAGGCGCCACCAGCCGTGGCGAGGCCTTGAGCGGCAAGAAGCGGCGGGCCTCGGCGGGGGGGACCAGGTCGGTTTTTTCGTAACCGTCGTAGTTGACCACGGTGCTGAACAGGGTCGTGCGTTCGTGGCCGGCCAACGTCGCCACCTGCTGGCGCACGGCCTGGATACGCTGGCCTTCGGTATGGGTAATCACAGCGTCCTTGCCCAGGGTCGAGGTGGCGGGCTGTTGCCGTATGATCAGGCGCAGCAGCGGGTCAAGCGTACCGGGCGGCAGACGCTGGTTGTCGACATCGGCGTAGCGGCCGTCTTCCTGCCGGGTGAGATTTACGCTGTGCGGTTTGGCGGAGAGCTTGGCCGACGGGCTGTAGGTTTCCATCACCCTGCCTTGTTCGTCGCGCACGCTGAGCAGGGTGTCGGCCGGCCAGTTGGGTAATTGTGTCAACAGGCTGAACACCAGGCCGTCGGCGTGGGGTGGCAGGTAGCCCGGTTCATTGAATCGCTCGGCGATCTGCCGAATCGCCTGGTCGGCCTGCATGCGCCGCACCCCTTCGATCAGGTTGAGCGGGGCAGGCTGCGCACTCCACACGGCGTCCAGGGTCGTGCGGGTGGTGGCTGTGCTGCGCAGCATCAGTTCCAGATCGGCAACCGCAATGATGTCCGAGCCATTGGGCAGCATGCGTTGCAGCAGTTGGGGGTCGGAGAGGGTGTGGGTGTTATTCAGGTCGAAGACCCACGCCTGCAAGGCCGGCTCGAAAATGATCGGCGGCGTGTATAGGCCGCCGTTGGTGTGCCTGAGCACATAGCGCATGGTGTTTGCGTCGTGGCTGACCTCGACCACCCGGGTCTGGTCGGCATGGTGCAGCTTGGCATAGGTGCGGTCTTGCACGTGATAAAGGCCCAGCGCGTCCGCTTCGCGGCCGTCGAGCAGGTGCTGCGACGCATGGGCATAGGGCTGGGCGTGGGGCCGCCACAACTCATCGACCCCGTCGGCGCGCGTGACCTTGCGCGGGTTGCCCAGGCTGTCGAGGTAGTTGAGCATCCGCCGTCGATGGGCGCGTCCGGCCACGCCGATCAATCGGCCGCTGATGGCCAGATCGGCGACATCCGACAGCGCCGAGGCGAAGCTGCCGGCTTCGCCTTTGACCGCCGCATCCAGGCCCTGGCCAAGGCTGTAGGTCATGCTGCCCATCACCGCCAGTTGCATGATCCGGTTCATCCCGGTGACACCGCCGGGCATGGGGGTCAGCAATAGTTGCAGGATCTCCCCGGCGACCGCTGCGACGCCATCCTTGAGCGCCTTCCAGTCGGCTTCCGAGCGGGTGGTGGCGAGGCTGGACAGGTCGGTCTGATAGCGCTGGATATGCCGCCCGACCAATGTGTTCACCAGTGACAATGTGCGCCCGGTCTTGGCGTCGGCGGAGAAGCGCACGCTGTCCAGCGTACGTTCCGGGAAGACCTCGTGGAACCCGTCATACAGCTTTGAGGCCAGCCAGCTCATGCCCTCGGGGCGCGGCTCCTGGGTCAGCAGTGGCTTGAACACCGACATACCGATCAGGGGCAACTGCCGGGAAAACCAGCCCAGGTCCTGTTGCTGATGACTGGTCTTGAGTTGCTGGCGAAGGCTGCTGTTCGCGCCCTTGGCATCCGCGTGATAACGGAACGCGCCACCGGGGCGCAGGGGGAAATATGACACCACCCCGAGGCTGGCGACGCGGATCACCAGCAGTGGCAACGGGATCGAGGTTTCCCAGGGTACGAAGGGCACGGCCACGATGGGGGTGGGCGCGCCGTTGAGGTTCAGAGTGTCGAAATCCAGCGGCGGGCCGTCCGGTTCGAGGGCGTTGCGCAGGGTGTCGTACATTGATTGCGCAAGGCCGGTGGCGGCCCGGGTACGCCATGATTCCAGCAGCTCGAAGCGCAACATGGCCCGGGTCGCGCTAACGAACAGACTGCGCAGATTGCCATTGACGGCCAGGGCCGTCTGCAGGCGCACTTGCAACTGGCCCCCGAGGTTCAGTTCGCGGGCAATGTTGATGAATGCCAGGGCGTCGAGCGGCTTACCGGGGCCGATAATTCTGCTCGACTCCACCAGGCTATAGCCTGAGTCCTGTATGACGGAATGG
The DNA here is from genome assembly GCF_017832155.1 of Pseudomonas sp. PvP025. Lineage (NCBI taxonomy): Bacteria > Pseudomonadati > Pseudomonadota > Gammaproteobacteria > Pseudomonadales > Pseudomonadaceae > Pseudomonas > Pseudomonas sp. PvP025. Next base: position 5,217,032 of record NZ_JAFIBJ010000001.1, read on the forward strand.
GTGAAGCCGAAGTTCAGGCAGGCGGCTTCCCACAACGTGACACGTTTGGTGTGCAGTGTATGGCGCCATTCGTCATAGGCGCGGCGCGGCCGCGATTCCGGTACACGCACCGGCGGGTCCAGGGGGAAGGGTTGCTCGCGTTTTTGCAGGTAGTCGGTTTCGAAGTGCAGTTGCTCGGGATCGCGGCCATCGAGTCTGGCGCGCAACTGCGTCATGCCTTCGGTCTTGAAGGCCGAAATCAGCGCGGCCTTCTTGGCTTCGAGGTCGGCAAGCGCCTGTTGTGCTTCGCGCAGCAATGTGAGGTAGTCGGCCTGCTCTTGTGCGCTCAGCGTGTGCATGGCCTGTACCACGTTGCGCTGGATCAGTTCCAGCGCCTGTTGCTGGCCCCATTCTGTGCTCGATTGCAGATTGCCGGACAGGTCGTTGAGGAGGTTGTAGGTGGTCACGTGTGCTCGCCTTCGCATTGAGTTGAAGGCTAATGGGAGCACGTCGTTTTTGGTTGCCGGGGCTATGTATTTAGCGGTTCGCGACCTTGCTCCGGTTGATTCAGGCGTTTATTGAATTCCAGCCATGCGGCCAGTGCCGCCATCAGCGCGACCCCCGCCAACGCGGTGCCAATTTGCAGGGTCGCGGTATCTCCGGTCAGCGCGTTGACCATGTCGGCCAACGGCGCCAGCAGCACGCCGAGGCAGAACACCTCCAGCGAATAACGGCCCATGCGGCACGTTTGCCGGGCCAGCCAGTTTTGCGTCCAGCCACGTCCCGGCAGCAGCTTGGCGGTGACGTAGGCAAGCGCGAGGAAATGCAGCAGGCGCACGGGTGAAAGGTCGGTCTTGCTGATCGGGTACAACAGGTCGCTCAGGGCGCTTGGCATCCACGCATCGTGGATCTCGGGCCAGCGCCAGGCCAGCGTGATCACGCCGGCGATCAGCGTGTAAAGCGCCGCCAGTACGAACAGCGGTTGCCTGGCAAGCGGTCGTGTGTGCACCGGACGCGGTCGGCTGGCGTGAATCGCCGCTGCACCGCCCAACACGAACAACAGCTGCCAGGTCACCGGGTTGAAGTACCACACGCCGTCGGCAATCGCCCGCAGGTTCCAGCCCATCCAGGGCGCCATCAGGTACACCGTGGCCGACACTGCCATCACCGCCCAGGTCATGCGCATCATCAGGGGCAACGCCACCGCCAGCCCGGCCAGCAGCACGATGTACAGCGGCAACGGGTCCATCAGGTTGGGCTTGAAGCGCAGCAGCAATTCATCGGTGAGCGCCTGTTGCGGGTGGGTGACGAAATGCGTCAGGCCCATCTCCGCCACGAGGTCGCGGGTTTCCACATGGCTGTTGGCAAAAAACACGATGCCCATCAGCATCGCCAGCAAAAAGATATGCACCACGTACAGCACCCAGGTGCGCCGCAGGATTTTCAACGCGGCGATCCAGTACCCCTCGCGCTGCAGCACCTTGCCGTACGCCAGCACCGAGGCGTAACCGGCCAGAAACACAAACACTTCGGCGGCGTCGCTGAAGCCGAAGTTGCGCAAGGTGATTTGACCGAGGGGATTGTGGGGGACGTGATCCCAGAAAATGAAGATCAACGCCAGGCCCCGAAAGAAATCGATGCGCGGGTCGCGTCCGTTCAGCATGGCAGCGGGCTCTATGAACAAATTGTTTAGTAGGGACAGGCGCGCGCAGGGTGGTGCAGGCCGTGCGTCGGGCGGGCGCAGGTTGGCGGTATTTGTAAGCAATTGCAAAGTCTGGATATTACTGAATGTCTCAAACGCTCCGCCTCGTTCGGTTCAGTTCATGAAAACCCAACTAAACTCTTCACTGTCCGCCAGGAGGCAGTTGCCCAGACCGTAAGGAGCGCACACCGACGAACCGAGGTATTCCATGGGAGAGTCCGTTACGTTCACCGAGGCCGAGCGCCCGGTGGTGCTGTTGATCGATGCCCACCCCGATGTGTTGCAGCGCCTCACGCAGTTGCTGCGCCTGGAGCCTGTTGCGCTGCACAGCGCGACCTGTGCCGCTGAGGCGTTGGCCATTCTGGCCAGTCATCCCGTCGACCTGGTGATGAGCGCCGCGCGCCTGCCGGACATGGACGGCGCCTCGCTGCTGGCGCATATCCATCAGGCATACCCGCACACCGTGCGCATCCTGTTGACCGGCGAAACCGACCTGACCCTGATCGTCAAAGCCATCAACGAAGGCGAGATCTACCGCTACCTGAGCAAACCCTGGAAGGATGAGGAACTGCTGCTGGCCCTGCGCCAATCCCTGGCCCACCAGCAGTCAGAGCGTGAGCGCGCGCGTCTTGAACAGTTGATCCAGCGGCAGAACGATGAACTCAAGCAGCTCAACGTGTCCCTGGAAAAACGCGTGGCAGCGCGCACCAGTGAGTTGCAGCAAACCGCCGACATGCTCGACCTGGCCTATGAAGAGCTCAAGCACAGTTACGCCACCGGCACCGAGGTGTTTTCGCTGCTGGCCAACCTGCGCCTGCCGCGCGCCAAGCAGACCAACCGGCAAATCATCGAACTGGTGCGCACCTGGTGTGTGTCCCACGGCGTCGATAGCGCCAGCAACCGCGACCTGACCATGGCCGCCGCGCTCTACAACATCGGCAAGCTGAGCTGGAGCGACAGCATGACCGCCGCGCCCTCGGACCTGCTGCACAGCACCGACCGCGAACGCTATCGTGCCTATCCGAGCCAGAGCGAATCGCTGCTGATGACCCTGGAGCCGATGAAAGACGCCGCACGGCTGATCCGCCATCACCAGGAACGCTGGGACGGCAGCGGGTTTCCCGACCACCTCAAGGGCGATGCTATTCCTGCGGGTTCGCGTTTGCTCAAGCTGGCGGTGGACTTTATCGAGCTGCAAAAGGGCCTGATCCTGGAGCGCCAGATGAACAGTGACGAAGCGTTGCTGTACATCCGCAAATACGCCGGGCGGCTCTACGACCCCAATCTGGTGGAAGACTTCGTGCGGGTCTGCGCCACCTACCTCAATGACGTGACCCTGGGCGATCCCAACGTCAAGGTGCTGGGCACCCGCGAGCTGGAAGAGGGCATGGTGCTGGCGCGCAACCTGAATGCAGACAACGGCATGTTGCTGCTCAATGCGGGCAAGTCGCTGAATTTGCCGTTGGTGGACAAGTTGATTGCGTTCGAGACGATGGAAGGCGCGCGGTACAGCGTGTTCATCAAGGCTCAAGCCAATTGAAGTGTGGGAGGGGGCTTGCGCCCGATGACGGCGGGTCAGTTCCAGGTAAGCTGACTGCCATACCGCCGTCGGGAGCAAGCCCTCTCCCGCATGGATTTGCGGTGTAACCTTGGGCCATGTGATCCTTGCGCCTTTGCATTCAAGGCAGCCTGTCCATGACCTCAACCCTTCGCATCGCCGCCGCCCTCTTGATCGGGAATGACGGCCAGACCCTGCTGGTGCGCAAGCGCGGCACCCAGGCCTTCATGCAACCGGGCGGCAAGATCGACGCTGGCGAACAACCTGTGCAGGCCCTGGCCCGTGAGCTGTTCGAAGAGTTGAACCTGCGCATCGAGCCGGACGCCGCCGTCTACCTTGGCCACTTCTCGGCACCCGCTGCCAACGAGCCAGGCTTCACCGTCGAAGCCGAGCTGTTCCGGGTAAACATCGATGTGGCCGTGACGCCCGCCGCAGAAATCGAAGAAATCCGCTGGATTGACCCGGCTGGCGATGGTGGCCTGCAGCTGGCGCCGTTGACCCGTGACCTGATCCTGCCGTTTTATCGCGCCGCGCTCAGCGCATGATCCTGCGCCCGCTGCAGGCTCATGACGCCGAAGCCTATCGCGCATTGATGCTGCAAGCGTATGACGCCTATCCCCAGGCGTTTACCTCCAGCGTCGCCGAGCGTGCGGCGATGCCCCTGAGCTGGTGGGAAAAACGCCTCGACAACCCGCTGGACCGGCTGCTCGGCGCGTTTGCCGGGGACCTGCTTGCAGGCATTGTCGGCCTGGCGTTCGAGCCTCGGGAAAAGGCGCGGCACAAGGTGACCTTGTTTGGCATGTACGTGATCGAGGCGTATCAGCAGCAGGGCCTGGGCCGTCGGCTGGTGGAGGCGGCGCTGGCTGAAGCGCGCCGGCATCCTCGTCTCAAAGTGATCCAGTTGACCGTCACCGCCGGCAATGACGCTGCGTTTGCGTTGTACCGGCGCTGCGGCTTTATCCAGTACGGCCTGGAGCCGCTGGCGGTGCGGGTGGGCGTGGAGTATTTCGACAAGATTCACATGTGGCGTGAACTCAAGGCCGAGTGAGGCCGTGGTTATCACACCGCTCAATGTGGGAGCGGGCTTGCCTGCGATAGCGGTCTGTCAGTGGAGGATGGAGTGGCTGGCACACCGTCATCGCAGGCAAGCCAGCGCTCGCCTGGTTTCATTGTGATGTTCAGCGCACGGCACTCACGCCATCCAGCGTGGAAAACGACGTGTCTTTGGCTGTCAGCAGAAAATCGCGCATATACGGCGCGTCCAGCATGTCGGTGCGCACCCCCGCATACAGCGTGGCAAACAAGCCTTTCTCGCCCAGGCGCTTGGCTTTCACATAACCGCGCGAGCTGTATTCATGCAGCGCCCAATGGGGCATGCCGCACACGCCTCGGCCGCTGGCGACCAGTTGCATCATCATCACCGTCAGCTCCGAGGTGCGCACTTGCGCAGGCTCCACGTCGGCGGGCTCCAGAAAGCGCGTGAAGATGTCCAGGCGATCGCGCTCCACCGGGTAGGTGATCAGGGTTTCGCTGAGCAGGTCTTCGGGCACGATGTACGACTTGCCGGCCAACGCGTGCTGGTTGGCCACCGCCAGCATGGCTTCGTAGGTGAACAGCGGCACATAGGTGATGCCCGGCAGCTCCAGCGGGTCGGACGTCACCACCAGGTCGAGGTCACCGCGGGCCAGCGCCGGCAGCGGCGCGAAGGCGAAGCCCGAGGCCAGGTCCAGCTCGACCTCCGGCCACGCATCGCGAAACTGGTCGATGGTCGGCATCAGCCACTGAAAGCAGCTGTGGCACTCGATCGCCATGTGCAAGCGCCCGGCGGTGCCACCGGCCAACCGTGCAATATCTCGCTCGGCGCCGCGCAGCAGCGGCAGGGTGGCGTCAGCCAATTGCAGCAGGCGCAGGCCGGCGCTGGTAAAGCGCAGCGGCTTGGTCTTGCGCACGAACAATTGCATGCCCAGGCGCTCCTCCAATTCCTTGAACTGGTGCGACAGCGCCGACTGCGTCAGGTGCAGGCGTTCGGCGGCTTCGACCAGGCTGTCGGCTTCACGCAGGGCGTGCAGGGTCTTGAGATGACGGATTTCGAGCACGGGCTTTCCATGAAGGTAATTTGAGACAAACACACATAGAGTGAGTTTGTCTCATGTTCCCATGGGTGTCGACCGTGCCGTGGCTCACAGATCTTTGAATTGTTCGATAAATACAGCACGGCTGACGTCGCCGCGCCAGATCGGCGTATGGCCGGGCTGCTGTTTTTGCCATTCCAGGCCCAGTCGCCGTTGCTCCGGCAGTTTCACGTGCGCTTTGACGACGCTATCGAAGGGTGTTGTGGCCGAGTCGTAATGCGCATGGACGTACCACAGCACCGGCTCACCGGGCCGGGTTAGGTCATGCACGGCGTACTCCTGGAGAAAATCGCTGCGATTGTCCTGGCGTTTTCCGTTGGCGATACGCGCTCCCAGTTTGCTCAGGCGGATCGTTTGCCGATCACCCTGTTGGGGCGAAAGCAGGTAATCGAGGAAGCCGCCGGTAGGCTGTTTACTGCTCATCGATTGCTGGACGCGCAGGTGTCGCCCGGCCACGGTCAACTCAGCAGCCTTGCTGCGCAATTGGCCGATGATGGGTTCGTCTGGGGATACACGTCCGATCCGATTGGCGCGCACGGTCAACTCTGCAGCTTCGCTGACAAGCATGTGCTCCAGGTTAAGCGGGCTCATGTTCTGTTGCGCATAGCTCTGGACCTTGCTTTGGTAGTGGTCCACGGCGCTGAGCCGGGACTGCGCGTCATTCACCAGGGTGGAGCGCGCAGGATTGAGTTCGGGAACCGGCGCCGATCGCTCAGTCACGGCTAGGCGGGCGCGATTGGAGTGCGGGTCCACGTGCCAGGTTTCGACGTGGCCGGTAGGTGCTTCGACGATGTATTGGCGGGCGCTGGTCTGTGGGTTGATTGTTTCGGTACCCACCTGCAATCGGTTTTCGTCGGTGGTAAAGACCTTGAGTCCTGGGTCTCGGGCACGGCTGGGCGTGATGCCGATGTCGTTGCGAGCAAGCTCGATCATTTTTTCCACGTCATCGAGAAGTGTACTCAGGCGAGGCTGATCGAAGTGCTGTGGGTAGCCCAGGTTCCAGGTTTTCAGATCGCGGCTGAAGTTCTGGTAGTCCTGAATACAGGCCTTAAGTATGGCCAGGCGTTCACTGCGAGTGGCGGGCGAACGGTCCAGGAGGAAGTGAAGGTTGAGCGCACGCGAGACACCGGCATGGCTCTTGAGGGACCGTTGGAATAGATAGAACCAGGACAACTCGCTGATGCCGTCATAACGATTGAAGCATTCCAGACTGAAACTGATTTTGGCGTAACGTCGATAGTCCGCGCCGAAATTGTGATTAAGCTCTGTGAGGTCTGTGTCCAACGCCTTGTAAGCACTCAGAATGCGGGGGTCAGTCTCGGTGAACTTGAAGTTACGGTCGTGCATGATTTTCTGATGCCAGGTGTTGGCCATGTGTGCGCAACGCTCCACATCATCGAGCGCATCGCGAATCTCGAGGCTGATGGCTTTACGTCGCCTGGCGTGATCGATCAGGTAGCCAATCTCGATTCGTTCGATGGTCAGCGCGGAGAACTGCTCGATCCGGGTCAGCATTTCCCTTCTCGCATAATTGGCAAGCTGGATGTTATTTCTGACGATGCTTGCAGCATTCGCGCGGCGCACCGCCTGATGAAAGGTAATGGCCACACGACTGGCGGGCCGAGGCAGTTGATCGAGGCTGCTGTCATGCCGCAGGGCAAGCTCGATTGATTCTCGCAGGGACTGGCGCAGGTCCGTCAGAGCGGCGGATTTGCCCTGGACCTCAGCGTTCAGGTACAGCAGTTCCAGGCGTTTTGTTTTGTTGATCTGGGTGCTGACACGTTGGCCAAGGGTCATTACTTCATCTTGCAGACGCAGTTGCTGGCGCCATGCGCGATCGGTCCACCAGAGGGGCAGGCGCTCGCGAATCGCCACAGGCCAGACGGGATCGAGGCGGTCCGCCAGGTGCCCGAGCACACCACCGCCGCCGGCGAGTCCACCGTTGACCAGCGTGCCGTACACCGCGCCGTGGGTGTTCCAGTCGCCGGCCTCATCGAGCACGATGGGCTGTTTGTAGGTTTTGGTGCGCGTCCCTTTCAAGCGCAACGTGTGCAGGCTTTGATCCAGTTCGACCTCAAACACACGGCCCTGGCTGAGCATGAAATCCCCTCGTGCGTGCCGGTAGACGTTGCGGTAGATCCCTTCGCTGTGCGGTTGCAGGCCGTGCAGGGATAGTGGTTGTTCGTACTCGTAGCCGGCGAAGCGTTCGACGAGGGTTGACGACTTGCGCAATGACGGCGGCGACAGGTGGGCCCCGCTGCGGCCGATCCGAATCAACTGATGCAGGCGAACCTCGGGGCGGGTCGCACCGGGGGCGACACCCAGCCCTGTGCCCAGGTCGACGCCGGCGTCGATCAGCGCTTGCAGGCTGGATGCCAGGGCGTCGATACCCTCCTGAACATCGCCGCGCAGGAACGCCGCGACAGCCATGTTGGCTTGCACCCACGCGTCATACAGGCCTATAGCCGTGCCGACAAACGGCACGAATCCCATGGCCAGTTTTATGAAATACATCGCCTGCGCACCTTTGCCCGCCGATTCGCGCAGACGCTGTGCGCTGTTGGAGCGTGAGGTGTTGCGATGAGCTTCCAGCAGTTGCCCCATATGGATATTGAGCAGGTTTTTCGAAAGAGAGGTGGAGGCTGGCCAGGCGACGCCCACACCGATGATGGCGTCGTAGTGCTCGAGCAGCGCCTGCTTGATGCGGTGAGCGTGTTGCTCGGTTTTACCACCCAGTGCACGCCCCGCCACGTACTGGTGCATTTCTTCGCGAAAGCACCCGTTGAACAGCGCTTTTCGAGCCGCTTCCAGGGTGTCGAAACGGTAGAAAAACTGACCATCGACGCGGTCGGGCAAGTACAACAGGGTAACGCCGCTGATCAATTCCTCGATAAAGGTCACGCCCAAGAGCGTTGAACTGAGACCCTCTGTGTCGCTGCCTCCCACTGTAAGGAGTGCCGGTTTGATGACGATCCGGCGATTGCCCTGGCGCCAGGCCTGGTCGGTGCTGGCGTCGATGGCGATGTCGAGGATCTGCAGCGCGTCGTCCTTGAGGTGCCCGCGGACCTTGGCAATGCTGCGTTGCAGTTTGAGCAGCAACCGCCAGTTTTCCAGCAGGGTTTCCTGCTGGTAGGCGTCACTGAAGCTGGGGGCGGCAGGCGTGCCCAGGAAAGTGCGGGTGATCAGGTCTTCATATTTTTGCGCGACGTCCAGTTCCGCGATGATCCGTTTGACGTAGGGGGCGGTGATGCCCATCAGCAGTCGCTGGCGCTCGGCCTCATCGTCGTTGAGCACCTCGACCTTCATGAACTCCAGGCGGTCCTTGAGTGTGTCGTCAACGGTGAACAGGGCGAGTTCGTGCAACGTCAGCGTGCTGCGTGCGGTACTGGCCTTGTTCACGGTGCGCGGTGAAAACGAGCCGGGAGCGCCTGAACCCAGCAGCGGTTGCTTTTCAACCGTCACCGGAAGGTCAAGGGTGAGTGTGAAGGGCTTGAGCAGCGAGAAATCCTCGCGCAGACGCTGGTCGACCTGGCCCTGGCTGAAGCGGCTGGCGGACGGCAGGTCGCGTTGCACCAGCACTTGCGATCGGCGCAATGCGTCCACACTGGCGTTGATCATTGGCTTGACCTCGGCTGCCTGGGCGTCGGACAGTTCACTGACCCATTGCGGCCGCTGTTCGGCCAGCGTGACGCTGCGCTGTTGTTCGACCAGTTGCGCATAGGCAAGGTCGCGCGCGTCATGGCGGTGCACCTGCCATTCGAGCCTGCATTTTTCCGGCAGTGCCTGCAGCTCGGCCGCGCGTGCGTGCAGCACGGTCGGGTCGGCGTCGGTTTCCATCAACAACGCGGCCTTTTGTGAGCATTGATGTGTCTGCGACTGCAGACCGTAGTCGAGCGCCTCGCGCAGCACCTCGGTCAGTTGCAGGCTCAGCTCGGCATCATCCGTTTGTATGTTGAACAGCGCGGTGTGCAGCGCCTCTCGCGAAGCGAAGCGTTGCAGCCCGCCTGACCGGCCCGGCCACCAGAGCAGCACGCCGTGGTCGCTTGACGGATCTTGCAGGTCAGCCGCATTGATGATCGCCAGCGGGCCTTGCAGCTCCTGGCTTTGCACCACGGTCTCGCCATATTCACCGTTGCTGCTGCGCTTGCTCACGAGCAGGCGGCAAGCCGCAACCGGCAGGGTGCGATCCTGGCGGTCGGGTTGGTTCAGGACCGCCTGCAGCCTCAGGTATTCGTCCTGGCTGATCTGCTTGAGCAAACGTTGTATCTCGGCTTCAGCGCGCAGGCCTTTGACGCGCGCGGCGTAGAGTTCGCTTTTGGCGCGTGAGGCGGTTTTGTGCAGGGTCTGCAACTGCAGGCCGGTCTTGTTTTCCAGCAGTGTGGCCAGTGCGCTGTCGGCCGAATTTTGTGCCGCGCTCAAGTCATCAATGTGGGGCTTGAGCCTGTGCAGGGGGTCGGCCTGCCCTGGGTCAAGTACGGTTTCCAGGGCCAGGCGCTGCTGCTTGAGCGTGGCCAGGCGTGTCGCCAGCGGCAGGTCGGCGCTGAGTAAACCGAAGGGTGTGGGTTCGACGCCGCGCTCTTCGTCGGCCTCTGCCGTGACCGGTGAATCAGGCGGCGCCGGGAAGAGCCCGTCGTCGCGCAGCTGTCGGTAAGTCAAATCAATGGCGTGCAACGCGTTCGCACCTTGTGTGGCGAAGTCCGTGCCGCTGTTTTGGGTCAGCGCTGCCAGCAGGCGCGCCTCGGCGTCGGCGAGCCAGGCATCCATCGCGTCGGTAAAGGGGTTGTCGATCAGCGCATAGTCGATCTCCGACGCTGGTGTCGGGCGGTCCGATGCAATCAGTTGGCCTTGTTCGGCCAGCATCCAGCTTTCCAGCGCGTTGCGTTCCTTGAAAATCTGCAACACCGGTTGCCTGAAGGGCGTGTACAGCAACTGTGCGGTGAGGGGGACGGTGTCGATGGTCAGCACCAGTGCCGCGTGCAGAGGGACGCAATGGCCGTCGGCCCACTTGAAGCGCAATCGCTCGGCGTAGACGGCCCTGTCGGAGTCCTCGGGCAAGGCCAGTTTGGCCAGAGCCGGTTTGAGTTGCTCGGTATTCAGTTGTCCGAGGGCGAATGCCACTTGGGCAGCGGCTTCGAAGTGGCCTTTATACAGCTGGTTGGCGCGTGTGCGTCGCGACACCGGCGTGTGTGGCGCACGGTCATCCCAGTAGCGTTTCCAGCCATGGGTGATGAAACCCCGCAGGTCCAGCGAGTCCAGGCGCTCAAGCATTTCGCTCGCCGTCAACGCAAACAAGGGATGCGTGCTGCGCAGGCCCACCACAATGAAGTCCTGGTTAATGGAGGCCGGCACCTCAGGGCGCTGTTGCAGCAAGGCAAGCGCGTTGTTCACGTTGATGAAGGGTTTATCCGTGCTGCGCAGGCCAACGGTGTCGCCGTCCAGGTCCAGTTTTTCCAGGATCAGTTGCGCCACCAGACGTTGCGGGGACGGAATGGCGCGCATGAGATCGAGCATTGCCTGACGGCAGTCTGCCCAGTGTTGGAGGGCTGAGAGCAACAGGCTTTCGTCAACCCACAGACGTCCCAGGTGGGAGGTGTAGTTGAAGTCATCCAGGTCCGTTGCCGGGGTAATTGGGGGATGTTCGTGGGGCATGATCAGCGGGCCTCGTCGTGAGGAGCGGGCTGCTCCTCTTGCAAAGTCGCCATTGCACGGGAATTTGCGATGCGTCAGGCGGTATTCCTGTCTGGCATCCGGCGTAAATGACCGCTGGGCACTCTTCATCAAACTGTCATGCAACTGTGGCAGCGCGCTTGAACAAACTTCATCAGACTCGCGCTCTACTGGGGTTCTGCGTTTCGGTGTTTTCCATGCGTGTGTTGCTTTTACTGGCCGCTCTTTTATTCGGCCTGCCGTCTTTTGCGGCGTCTCGATGCGATGTCAATGTCCCGACCCAAACTGTCGACCTGGCGCAGGTGAGCATTGCCTACCAGAGCATCGGCCGTGCGTCCGACCCTGCCTTGCTGCTGGTGATGGGCCTGGGCGGGCAGTTGATCCACTGGCCTGACGAAGTGGTGGTCGCCTTGTGCGAGCAAGGCTTTCGGGTGATCCGTTATGACAACCGTGACGTCGGCCTGTCCACCTGGCGCCAGGCGCCGGCCAACGCCAACCTGACCTTCGAGGTGCTGCGCTACAAGCTCGGCCTGCCAGTGTCGGCGCCTTATACGCTGACCGACATGGCCGATGACGCCCTGGGCCTGATGGACGCCTTGCAGGTCCAGCAATTTCACGTACTCGGCGCGAGCATGGGCGGCATGATCGCCCAGCACCTGGCGGCCATGGCGCCGCAACGGGTGGAAAGCCTCACGCTGATCATGACCAGCTCCGGCGCCGAAGGCCTGCCGGCGCCGAACGCGGCCCTGGTGCAATTGCTGGCGCGGCGCAGCGCGCCCAACCGCGAAGTGGCGCTGGAGCAGCAGGCGGATCTGCTTGCAGCCCTGGGCAGCCCGAACGTGAAGGACGATCGCCAGGTGTTGCTGCATCAGGCGGCGCTGTCCTACGACCGTGCCTTCAACCCGGACGGCGTGAAGCGCCAGATCATGGCGATCCTCGCCGAACCGAGCCGCGTGCCGTTGCTCAACCAGCTGCGCGTGCCAACGCTGGTGGTGCACGGCACCGCCGACCCGCTGTTGCCGGTGATGCACGGCATCCACCTGGCCGCGCATATCCAGGGCAGCCAGTTGAAGCTGATTCCAGGCCTGGCCCATCGTTTCCAGGAAGCGTTCAAGGCGCCGTTGCTGGCGGCGGTGCTGCCGTACCTGCAAGCCCACCGCGAGGATGCGGCGCACTGGGCGCAGATCGATGCGGTGGCGCCTTCGAAGGTGTTGTGACATTGGTGTATCGTGCAGCCTTTCCGGCACATTTTGCCAGCGAGGTTGCCTGCCATGAGTACTCCCCTGAAAATCGATTTCGTCAGTGACGTGTCCTGCCCCTGGTGCATCATCGGCCTGCGCGGCCTGACCGAAGCACTGGACCAGCTCGGCACCGAGGTGCAGGCCGAGATCCATTTCCAGCCGTTCGAACTCAATCCGAACATGCCTGCCATCGGGCAGAACATCGTCGAACACATCACTGAAAAATACGGCTCCAGTGCCGAAGAGTCCCAGGCTAACCGCGCGCGTATCCGCGACATGGGCGCCGCGTTGGGTTTTGCCTTTCGCACCGATGGCCAGAGCCGTATCTACAACACCTTCGACGCCCACCGCCTGCTGCATTGGGCCGGCCTTGAAGGCTTGCAGTACAACCTCAAGGAGGCGCTGTTCAAGGCCTACTTCAGCGATGGCCAGGACCCGTCCGACCACGCCATCCTGGCGATCATCGCCGAGAGCGTCGGCCTGGACGTGCAGCGCGCCGCCGAGATTCTCGCCAGCGACGAGTACGCCGCCGAGGTGCGCGAGCAGGAGCAGCTGTGGATCTCCCGTGGCGTGACCTCGGTGCCGACCATCGTGTTCAACGACCAGTACGCCGTCAGCGGCGGCCAGCCGGCCGAAGCCTTCGTCGGGGCGATTCGCCAGATCATTCAGGAAGCCAAGGGCTGAGCCTTTGGGCGGCGGTCAGTCGAATTTATAGCTGATCGCCGTCTGCAACTGGCCCTGGTCGACATGACCGGCTTGCTTGACGAGGCTGCTGTTGGCCGCCGAGCCGACCAGGTGCACCCAGCTGGCGCTGGTCAGCAGCGACCAGTGTGCGGCCAGGGGGAATTCGAAGCTCTGGGTCAGCGTGAGGTTCTGGAACCCCGCGCTGGCGTTATAGGCGCGGATCCCGGAAGCGGCCGACTCCCTGGCATCCACGCCGAAAAAGGTCTGGGTCTGACGCGCGTCGGCAAAGTGCGCCATCAGGCCGGTGCTGCCGATGACGCCGCCCAGCGGGTAGCCCAGCTCGCCGCCGAGCTTGCCGAGCACGCCACCCTGTTCGTGACCGCCGCCGACGGCCTGGCCCACTTGCGCATACACGCGCCAGAAATCGGCCGGGGCGTACTGGACGAAGCCGCCGATTTCGGCCATGTCCGGCACATCGCGCAGGCCGCGCAACGGTCCATTGCTTTCCCGGCCCTGCAGGTAATTGATATAGGGGCCGGCGCTGATGCCCTGGCTGTTGAGTGCGCGCCAGGTCAGGCCGTCATCGGTGTCCAGGCTGAGTGTGCCCCAGTCCAGGTCGAAGTAGGGGATGGGGCGCGCTTCGTAGTGGTTGCCGCTCGGGTCGTGGGGCTGATAGGCGAGGCCCGCGCCGACTTCACCGCTGATGCCGGCGGCCAGCACCGCGCTGGAAAACACCCACGATAAACCGGCCAGTACAGCCGTCGTAACCTGGCGCATGGTGCGCACTCCTTGATCGGAACATGCGCGCATTCACGCGCGAAGGGCTGCTCCGGCGCAAGCACTCATCTTGTTTGTAGCAAGCTACAAAAATTGTAGCTTGCCGGGTACAAAACCCTCGCCAGAATCCGCCGAAAGCCCGGTTCCGTTGGGTTTTATCCACTTGGCACACTCCCTGCTCTATCCCTGGTGCAAGCGCACAGAGCGCGCTCTCACAAGGTACGACGCAGATGATTCACTGGCATATCGTGTGTGACTTCGACGGGACCATCACCCCCACCGACGTCATCGACAACGTCCTCCAACGCTTCGCCGGGCCCGAGTGGGAAACCATCGAACAGGAATGGCTGGACGGACACATCGGTTCACGCGAATGCCTGAGCCGCCAACTGGCGCTGATCAAGGCCACGCCCGCCGAGCTGCTGGCGTACTTCGACAGTGTCGAGATCGACCCGGACTTCCCGGATTTCGTCGATCACGTCATGGGCCTGGGCGCGACCCTCGAAGTGGTCAGCGACGGCATCGAGCAGGGCATCGCCCGCATCCTGTCGCGCAACTACGTGACCTTGCTGCCGATCCTCGCCAACCGCCTGCGCCAGGTCGACCAGAACAGCTGGCGCATCGACTTTCCTTATGCAAGCGACGCCTGCCGTGCCGCCTCCGGCAACTGCAAGTGCAAGTCCACGCCGGGCAACAAGCGCGTGCTGGTGATCGGCGACGGCAAGTCGGACATGTGCGTGGCCGCCACCGCCGACTTCGTGTTTGCCAAAGGCAGCCTCGCCGACTACTGCGTCGCCCACCACATTCCCCATGCGCGTTTCGACACTTTTGCCGAAATGCCCGCCTTGCTCGCGCAATTGCCCCAGGGCATCGCGGCCAACGCCACCTCCTTTACTGCTGCCGACAACCAGGAACTCTTCCACCATGTCTGATATCCGTATCGCCACCGCCGAAGACCAGATTCTTCTGGATAAAGAAGCCAAGTACTGCTCCTACGGCGACACCGTTCACTACATCGAGCCGCCGCGCATCTTCAGCCGTTGCGAAGGCTCCTACGTGTGGGACACCGAAGACCAGGCCTACCTCGACCTGCAGATGTGGTACTCGGCAGTGAACTTCGGCTACGCCAACCCACGCCTGAACAACGCGTTGAAGCAACAGATCGACACCCTGCCGCAAATCGCCAGCCAGTACCTGCACAAGGGCAAGATCGAGCTGTCGGAAATGATCGCGGTCGACGCCAAGAAGAAGTTCGGCCTCGACGGTCGCGTGCACTTCAATGTCGGTGGCTCGCAGTCCATCGAAGACTCGTTGAAAGTGGTGCGTAACGCCTCCAACGGCAAAAGCCTGATGTTCGCCTTCGAAGGCGGCTACCACGGGCGCACCCTCGGCGCCTCGTCGATCACCTCCAGCTTCCGCTACCGTCGACGCTACGGTCATTTTGGCGAACGCGCCAACTTCATCCCGTTCCCTTACCACTTCCGTGGCCCCAAGGGCATGACCAAGGAAGAGTACGGCAGCCACTGCGTGCAGCAATTCGCGCGTTTGTTCGAGACCGAATACAACGGGGTCTGGGACCCGAAAACCAACCAGTGCGAATACGCCGCGTTCTACGTCGAGCCGATCCAGGGCACCGGCGGCTACGTAATCCCGCCGATGAACTTCTACCGCGAGCTCAAGCATGTGCTGGATCAGCACGGCATCCTCATGGTGTCCGACGAAATCCAGATGGGCTTCTACCGCACCGGCAAACTGTGGTCCATCGAGCACTTCGACGTGCAGCCGGACGTGATCGTGTTCGGCAAGGCGCTGACCAACGGCCTCAACCCGCTGGGCGGCATCTGGGCCCGTGAAGAGTTGATCAACCCGAAGATCTTCCCGCCGGGCTCCACGCACTCCACCTTCGCCTCCAACCCGCTGGGCACGGCGGTGGGTCTGGAAATGTTCAAGATGACCAATGAAGTCGACTACGGCGCCATGGTCATGAACAAGGGCAAATACTTCCTCGAAGGCTTGCAGGACTTGCAGAAGCGTTTCCCGATCATCGGCGACGTCGACGGCCTGGGCCTGGCGCTGCGCTGCGAAATCTGCGGCCCGGATGGCTTCACCCCGGACAAGGCGACCCTGGACTACATGGTCGAGGAAGGCATGAAGGGCGACATGGTGGTGGACGGCCGCAAACTCGGTTTGATTCTCGACGTGGGCGGCTACTACAAGAACGTGATCACCCTGGCACCGTCGCTGGAAATCAGCTACCCGGAAATCGACCTGGGCCTCAAGCTGCTCGAGCAACTGCTGGTGCGGGCAACCCAGCGGTGAACGGTGCAGGGATCGACCTCGGCGAAGGTACTGCCGGCTTCGTTCTCGGTGAAGGTCCGGTCGGGATCCTGTTGATCCACGGCCTGACCGGCACCCCGACGGAATTGCGCCAGGTCGCCAAGGGCCTGGTCAAGGCCGGTCATTGCACGGTGTACGTGCCGACCCTGGCCGGGCACTGCGGTGACAACAGCGACCTGCAGGCCACCGGCTGGCGTGACTGGTACGAAGGTGTGCGCAAGGCTTTCGTACAGATCAGACAGCGGCATGCGCAGGTGTTTGTCGGCGGCCTGTCCATGGGCGCGGTGATGTCGATGTACGTGGCCGCCGAGCACCCAGGGCAGGTGGCCGGCCTGTTGATGTATTCCACGACCCTGAAGTACGACGGCTGGAGCATCAGCAAGCTGGCGTTTCTGTCGCCGTTGCTGATGAAGATTCCGTTCGGCGTGCATGTCTGCCGCTTCGAAGAGAAGCCGCCGTACGGCATCAAGAACGAGCGCCTGCGGGCCGTTGTTGAACGCCAGATGAAAGAAGGGGAGAGCAGCGAGGCTGGCCTGTTGACCATGGAGGGCATCACGGTGCGCGAGCTGCACCGCATGAACGCCGTGGTCAAAAAACGCATGCGCGAGGTCAAGGTGCCGGCGCTGGTGCTGCATTCCATCGAGGACGACATCACCAGCCGCTGGAACGCCGACTACGTGGAGCGTCACCTCGGCGGCCCGGTGACCAAGATCCTGCTGGACAACTGCTACCACATGATCACCGTCGACCTGCAATACCGGCGGGTGATCGAGTTGAGTGCCCGGTTCGTTGAGCAACACACGACGATAAACACCACCGTGGTCAATGGGGGAGCTGGCTTGCCTGCGATTGCATCACGGCGGTCTGCCTGATCCACCGAGGGGCCTGTATCACAGGCAAGCCAGCGCCCACATGGGTTCGGTGCTCAGTACACAAATAAGGGAAATCCGTGATCACCACGCAAGCCTTCTCGACCATCCGGGCCATCCAGCGCAGTGCCTGGAACGACTGTTTTCCGGGTGCGCTGGAGGATTGGGACTATTACGTGGTGGTGGAGAACGCCGCCATCGCCGATTTCACATGGCGCTACCTGGCGGTCTATGAGGACGGCACGCTGGTGGCGGTGGCGGCCGCATTCATCACCCGTTATCGCCTCGACACCACGGTATCGGGCGCCGGCAAGCGTTTTACCGAACGCCTGGAGCGACTGTGGCCGGGTGTTTTGCAACTGCCGCTGTACGCCATCGGTTCGCCGATGGCCGAGCACTGTGATGCAGGCATTGCCAGCCGCGTGCCGCCGGCAAGGCGCCCGCTGTTGCTCAAGCAGTTGATCAAGGCCGCGCGCCAGGATGCCAGTGAATTCGGTATCAGCCTGGTGGCAGTCAAGGACGTTGCCTCACAGGACTCGCAGTGGGCCGCGAGTTGCCGCAGCGCAGGTTTCAAAAGCATGCCGGGCCTGCCCGGCGGCGTGTTGAAGGTGCCCTACGGCTCGGTGGACGCCTACCTCGGTTCGTTGTGCAAGTCGACCCGCAAGGACCTGCGCCGCAAGCTGCGGGCGCCGGGGCCGCGCCTGGAGTGGCGGCGTAACATCGATGATGTGCTGCCCGAGGTCATGCGCCTGTACGATGCCACGCTCAGCCGCTCCGACCTGCAATTCGAGCGCCTGCCGGCCAGCTACTTCACCGGGCTGCTCGAACGGATGCAGGGGCGTGCGGTGTGTGTGCTGTATTGGGTGGGCGAACACCTGGTGGCGTTCAATCTGATCCTGGTGGACGAGCATCGGCTGATCGACAAGTTTTTCGGGCATGACAGCGCGTTCGGTCGCGAGTACAACCTGTACTTTCGCAGTTGGCTGACCAATGTCGACTATTGTATTGCGCACCGGATCCCGCTCTATGAGTGCGGTCAGGAAGGCTATGCCAGTAAACTGCGCCTGGGTTGCGAGTTCCAGGGCAGGCATTTGTTCTTTCGCCATCGCAACCGGGTGGTCAACGTGCTGCTCAACCTGGTGAAAGCGTTTCTTCGACCGGACCGTTCCGACCCTGCCATGGCTGCCGTGATAAGCGAAACCTGATGATCAACAAGACCCGCCAGAAAGCCCGTCCATTTGCCATTTCGCGCTGGAGTGTCCAGCGCAAGCTGGTGTTGGCGTTCTGGCTGGTCAGCGTTATTCCAACGATGATCGCCGCCGAACTGGCCGCGACCACGCTGTCGCAGATTTTCGACAGCAACGTGCGCATCTGGCTGCAGGAGTCGACCAAGATCGTCAAGGACGAGATTGGCGATATCCTCCACGACAACGCGCGCATGGCCAAGCTGTTCCTGCGCTACACCAGCCCGCCGTCGAGCCCGCAGGCGGCGCGGCACGACCGGCTGACCGCCGACATCGCCGATGCCACCGATATCGATGTGGTCGCGCTGATCCGCAGCAGCGATCAGAAGGTGGTGTTCAGTACCGCGTCCGAAGACGTGGTCAAGCAGATCAACCTCACCAGCAAAGCGGTCCTGCAAACCGTCAAGGTGGCCGGCGTGATGACCGGCCTGGTGGTGTCGACCTTCGAAACCAACCGCGATGGCGTGGACTACCAGCTGCTGGTGGCCACCTACCTGGACAGCAGTTTCCTCACCAGCGTGGCCGACGTGCATTCCCTCGACCTGCGCCTGTACCTGGCCAACCCCGAGGGTTTTTCGGAAATATTCTCGACCCAGCGTTTCGACGATCATCCGTTGCGCATCCCGGCAAATATCGAAACGGCCATGCGTGCCAGCCGCCAGCCGAGCGAGCAGTTCACCAGCAACTACAGCGGTTTGTACTGGCCGATCTTCAATGATGCCGGCGAACTGCAGGGCGTGATCTTCAGCGGCTTGCTGCGCCACACCAGCCTGGTGGGGCTGGTCAATCAGAGCAATTTGTTCGTGCTGATTTTCCTGCTGAGTTCGGCGCTGTCGCTGGCTGCCGGTGTGCTGGTGTCGCGGCGCCTGACCCGGCCGCTGCGCGACCTGTCCGAGGGCGTCGATGCCGTGATCGCGGGGGATTATCAGCACCGGGTGCGGGCCAGCGGCGGTGACGAACTGGCGCAATTGAGCAGCACCTTCAACCACATGACCGAGCGCCTGGGCGAGCTGCATCACCTCGAAGCCCAGTTGCGCCGGCGCGACCGGCTGCATGCCCTGGGCGAGGTTGCCATGGGCCTGGCCCACGAAATCCGCAACCCGCTGGGCATCATCAAGACCGCCACCCAACTGCTGCACCGCCGCGTCGACCTGCCGGACAGCGACAAGCGCCACCTGGAATACGTGATCAACGAAGTCAGCCGTATCAACGAGTTGATTACCGAGTTTCTCGATTTCGCCAAGCCCAACCCGCCGCTGCGGGTGCAGCAGGCGGCACGCCCGCTGGTGGAGGAAATCCTCGGTTTTTGCAGCCCGGAACTGACCACCCACAACATTGATGCGCGCATCGACGACCAGGCGCCCGGTGCGACCCTGTATGCCGATGCCAAGCAGCTCAAGCAGGCCTGCCTCAATCTGATCCTCAACGCCATCGACGCGATGCCCGACGGAGGCCGCCTGACGCTGGGCATTCGCAGCCAGGGCAGCAATACGGTGATCAGCATCGCCGACACCGGCCAGGGCATTGCGGCGGAGATGATCGAGCGCATCTTCACACCCTTTGTCACCACCAAGGCGTCGGGCACGGGCCTGGGCCTGGCCAAAGTCTATTCGATCATGGAAAGTCACGACGGCAGCATCGAGTGCACCAGCGAGAAAGATGCCGGCGCCACCTTCAGCCTGTACATTCCGGCTGACGGTGAAGACGACGGCGACGATGAGGAAGGTCATGACGCATAACGTATTGGTGGTCGACGACGAGCCCAAGCTCTGTGACCTGCTGTCATCCGCCCTCAGCCAGAGCGGCATCCAGGTGTTCACTGCGGGCAACGGCCTGCACGCGCTCAAGGTATTGGAACAGGAAGACATTGACCTGGTGATCAGTGACTGGCGCATGCCGGGCATGGACGGGCCGGCGCTGCTGGCCGAAATCCGTGTGCGCTACCCGCAGGTGCCGGTGATCGTGATGACTGCCTACAGCACCGTCAAAAATGCCGTGCAGTCGATGCGCAACGGCGCCTACGACTACATCGCCAAGCCGTTCGATATCGACGAGCTGGATATCACCGTGGCCAAGGCCCTGCAGTTTCGCGACATCACTCGCGACAACGCACGCCTGCGCGCCGAGCTGGACGAACACGCCCAGTTCGACAGCCTGGTGGGCGACAGCCCGGCGTTTCGCCAGGTGCTGCAAGCGGTGGATTCGGTGCGCGACAGCACCGCGACCATCCTGCTGACCGGCGAAAGCGGCACCGGCAAGGAAATGGTCGCCCGCGCCATCCACAAGCATGGCAGCCGTGCGGACAAGCCCTTCGTGGCAGTCAATTGCGCGGCCATTCCCGAAGGCCTGCTGGAAAGCGAGATGTTCGGCCACCGCAAGGGCGCCTTCACCGGCGCCGTGGCGGACCGGGTTGGGCGGTTCATGCAGGCCGACAAGGGCACGCTGTTTCTCGACGAAGTGGGCGACATGCCCCTGGCGTTGCAGGCCAAGATCCTGCGTGCCTTGCAGGAGCGGGTGATCGAGCCGGTGGGCGATCCGCGCGAGCGCAAGGTGGATGTGCGGGTGATTGCCGCCACCAATAAAAACCTGCTGGAGGCGGTGGCCAGGAAAGAGTTTCGCGAAGACCTGTATTACCGCCTCAACGTCTTCCCGATTCCGCTGCCGGCGCTGCGCGACCGCGCAGAAGACATCGTGCCGCTGGCCCGCCACTTTGCCCACACCATCAGCGCGACGGCCGGCAAACGTATCACCGGCTTCAGCCCCGAAGCGTTGCAGGCGATGGCGGCGTATCACTGGCCGGGCAATATTCGTGAGCTGCAGAACTGTGTCGAGCGGGCGACGATCGTGGCGGCGTCGCCTGTGATCGAAGATATCGACCTGCCGGGTTACCTGTATGCCTCAAGGCCCGCCGAGACGGTGCTGCGCAGCGACGCCCCGGACGTGCCCCAGGATCTGGATGCGGCGCTGGCGGAGGTGGAGAAGGGCTACATTCTGGCGGCGCTGCAGGAGAGCAACGGCGTGCAGGCCGCAGCCGCGGCGAAGATCGGGATTTCCGAAAGGAGCTTCTGGTATCGGCTGAAGAAGCTGGGGATTCAAGTGGACAAAATAGTGCGCTGAGAGGGATTTTCTGTGGGAGCGGCAGTGTGTCAGGTGTGAACCCTGACCCATACGCTCACCAGCAGCGTTGCCGCCATCAGCCAGGCGACGGTGGCGACAGCCAGTGACGCCTCCAGCCGCATTCGGTCGACCATCACATACAGCGTCGCCAAATACACAAAATACGGAATGATCGACCACATCCCGAACAGGATGGTGGTCTTCAAGTCGTCCACCGACCGGCCCTTGCCGACGATGTAGTGGGCGATCAGCGCAAAGGTCGGGAACAGTGGCACCAGGCCTGCGATGTAATAGTTTCGGGTCTTGGCCAGCGCGGCGAGTATCAACACCACCGCCGCGCCCAGGGCGGCCTTCAACAGTAGGTCCATCAGTGGCTCAACCCGTATTTTTTGACTTTGTCGAACAGCGTGGTCTTGGCCATCCCCAGTTCCTGGCTGGCCTGGGTCAGGTTGCCGCCGCTGCGCTGCAGGGCATCGGCGAGCAGGTTGCGCTCGAAGGCCTCCACCGCTTCGGTGAAGGCCAGCCCATGGTTGCTGCCGCCCGCGCCGGACTTTTTGAAGGCCGGCAGGCCCAGGGCGAAGCGTTCGGCGACGTTGCGCAGTTCGCGCACATTGCCCGGCCAGTCGTGGCTCATCAGGCTCGACAGGGTCTGATTGTCGAGGTCAGGCACGCTGCGGTCGAAGCGCAGGGATGACTGCTGCAAAAAGTGTTCGAACAGTTGCAGGATGTCTTCGCGACGCTCGCGCAGCGGCGGCAGTTCCAGGGTGACCACGTTGAGCCGGTAATACAGGTCGCTGCGGAACAGGCTGGCGCGGCTCAGTTCGTCGAGGTCGGACTTGGTGGCGGCGATCACCCGGCAGTCCACCGCCACGCTCTGGTTCGAGCCCAGGCGTTCGAGGGTGCGTTCCTGCAACACCCGCAGCAACTTGATCTGCAGGTTGATCGGCATGCTTTCCACTTCATCGAGGAACAGCGTGCCTTCGTGGGCGTGTTCGATCTTGCCGATGCGGCGTTTGCCCGCGCCGGTGAAGGCATTGGCTTCGTGGCCGAAGATCTCGCTTTCGAACAGATTCTCCGGCAGGCCGCCGCAGTTGAGCGCGACGAACTGATGGGAATGGCGGCGGCTGAAGTCATGCAGGCAACGCGCGACCAGTTCCTTGCCGGTGCCGGTCTCGCCTTCGATCAGCACGTTGGCCGAGGTGTCGGCGACATTGGCAATCAGTTCGCGCAGGTTCTGCATGGCCGGCGAACGCCCGATGATGCGGCCTTCCAGCGAGTCGCGCTCGGCCAGTTGGCGACGCAGTGCCCAGACCTCCCGCGCCAGAGCGCGCTGCTCCAGGGCGCGGCGGGCGACATCGACCAGGCGTTCGGGGGAGAAGGGTTTCTCCATGAAGTCGTAGGCGCCATTGCGCATGGCGCCGACCGCCATGGCGATGTCGCCGTGCCCGGTGATCAACACCACCGGCAGGCTTTTATCCAGCGCCTTGAGGCGGGTGAGCAGTTCCAGCCCATCGATGCCCGGCAAGCGAATGTCGCTGATGACGATGCCGGCGAAGTGCTCGCCGACGTGCTTGAGCGCCTCTTCGGCGCTGCCCACGCCGACACTGGCAATGTCTTCCAGCGCCAGCGCCTGTTGGCAGCCGAGCAGCACATGGGGGTCGTCTTCGACGATCAGCACGGTGAGGTCTTGGGGCGTGATATTCATGTCGACTCAGTGGGTTGAGTGCCCGCCAGCGGCAGGCTCAGGACAAAGGCCGTGCCACCAGTGGCCGGGTGTTCCACGGCAAGGTTGCCGCCGGTGGCCGCCGCGAGGCTGGCCGACAGGGTCAGGCCAAGGCCAAGGCCCTGCTCGCCGGGTTTGGTGGTGAAGAACGGTTCGAACAAATGCTTGCGCGCCTCGGCGTCGACGCCGTGGCCGTTGTCGCGCACCCGCAGGCGGTATTTGCCGTCGCTGCTGCTGCCTTCGAGCCACAGTTCGGGCATCGGCTGGGCTTGCATGGCATCCAGCGCGTTGCCGATCAGGTTGACCAGGATCTGCTCCAGGCGCGTCTGGTCGATCTGCAACTGCACGGCGGCGAAGTCACGGTGCACGCTCAGCGGCAGGCTGTCCAGGCGCGCGCCGAGCACCTGGAATGCAGCGTCCACCGCCTTGCTGAGGCTGGCCTGGCTCTGGTCATCGCCACGCCGGGCAAACGAGCGCAGGCTGGCGGTGATGCGGCCCATGCGGTCGATCAGCTCGTTGATGGTCTTGAGGTTGGCGCTGGCGGTGTCCAGCGCGCCTCGCTCAAGGAAGCGCACGGTGTTGCCGGACAAGGTGCGCAGCGCGGCCAGGGGCTGGTTCAGTTCGTGGGCGATGCTGGTGGACATCTGGCCGATGGCCGCCAGCTTGCCGGCCTGTACCAGTTCATCCTGGGCGCGGCGCAGGGTTTCTTCGGCCTGGCGGCGCTCGCGAATCTGGCCCTTGAGCCGTTCGTTGCTGGCGCGCAGGTCGGTGGTGCGCTCGGCGATCCGCCGTTCCAACTGGCTGTTGGCTTCCTGCAAGGCTTCGCGCGCGGCGAGGCGGGTGGCGATCACTTTGCGTCGCTCGTTCCAGGCGATCAGCAGGAATGCCACCAGCCCGAACGCAACCGCCACCAGAATGCCCTGGTTGATCGCGGCGCGGCGCAGGTCGTTGAGCGGGGTGAGCAGGGTGAAGTTCCACGGCGTATCGAGGAGCGGGCGGGTTTGCGCCAGGTAGCTCACCTCGTGGGCGTCGTTGACCACTTCGCTGTTGGCCGGGAAGGTCAGTTTTTCGCTGACCTCGTTGAGGCGTTCGCGGGCCAGGGGTTCGAGTTCGTTCAGCGTCGCCCAGTAATATTGCAGGCTGTGGGCCAGGCGGTCGCGGGTGTCATCGCTCAGCGGGCGCACGGCCTTGAGGCGCCGGGCCGGGTCGCTGGAGAGGATGATGATGCCGTTCTCGTCGCTGACGAACGCTTCGAGGCGCGCGCGCTGCCAGCGTTCTTCCAGGGCTTCGAGACGTACCTTGACCACGGCCACGCCAATGATCTTGCCGTGCTCTTCCAGGCCGTGGGCCAGGTAGTAGCCGGGTTCGCCATTGGTGCTGCCGATGCCGTAGAAGCGCCCGGGCTGGCCGCGCACGGCATTCTGGAAGTAGGCGCGAAAGGACAGGTCTTCACCCTGATAACTGTCGGCATCGCGCCAGTTACTGGTGGCCAGCACACGGCCGGTGGTGTCCATCACGTAGATGGCCCGACTGCGACTGCGTCGGTTCAGGCCTTCGAGGTAATCGTTGACGGTCTTGCGGGTTTCCTGATTGGGCTCGGCCAGCAGTTTGGACACGCTGGATTCCAGCTCCAGCAGGCTGGGCAGGTAGGTATATTTGCCCAATTCGCTCTCGACCGTGCGTGCGTGCAGCTCAAGCTGGCGCTCGCCGGTGTCGCTGAGGGTGCGGATGCCATAGTACTCACTGATCCAGAAGCCGATGAAACCCAGGCCGATCATCAGGGCGATGACCAGTGGCGGCAGGAACAGTTGGCGTATCAGACGAGGTTTCACGGCAAGTGATGGCGGTGCGGCGCGAAATTGGTTGGGGTCGCATTTCATCACAGATGCCTTGGGTCAACCAGCGCTTGCCAGCCTGTGAGGTTCGGTGTGGGAGGGGGCTTGCTCCCGATAGCAGTCTGTCAGTCGATACATCTGTCACTGATCCACCGCTATCGGGGGCAAGCCCCCTCCCACATTGGCCCGGTTTCTACAGTGGGAGCCGTGGAGTACTTAGTGCTGCAGGATTTTCTCGAGGAAGTGCTGCGCGCGTTCGGAGCGGGCGCTGATGTCGCCGAAGAATTCCTCTTTCGGGCAGTCTTCGATGATCTTGCCGGCGTCCATGAAGATCACGCGGTCGGCCACTTTGCGCGCGAAACCCATTTCGTGGGTCACGCACATCATGGTCATGCCTTCCTGCGCCAGTTGCACCATCACGTCGAGCACTTCGTTGACCATTTCCGGGTCAAGGGCCGAGGTCGGTTCGTCGAACAGCATGACGATCGGGTCCATGGCCAGTGCGCGGGCAATCGCCACACGTTGCTGTTGCCCGCCGGACAACTGGCCCGGGTGTTTGTGGGCGTGTGCCGAGAGGCCGACCCGCTCAAGCAGTTGCAGGCCCTTTTTGGTGGCCTCTTCCTTGCTGCGGCCCAGTACCTTGATCTGCGCGATGGTCAGGTTTTCGGTGATGGTCAGGTGCGGGAACAGCTCGAAGTGCTGGAACACCATGCCTACCCGCGAGCGCAGTTTGGGCAGGTTGGTCTTAGGGTCGGCAATGGAGGTGCCGTCGACGACCACGTCGCCTTTCTGGAACGGTTCCAGTGCGTTCACGCATTTGATCAGCGTCGATTTGCCCGAGCCGGACGGCCCGCACACCACGATCACTTCGCCTTTTTTAACCTCGGTGCTGCAATCGGTCAGCACCTGGAAGTCGCCATACCACTTGTTGATGTTCTTGATAGAGATCATACGGCAAACCTTTTTTGCAGACGCTTGACCAGCAGCGAGGCGGAAAAGCTGATGATGAAGTAGACGACACCGGCGAAGATCAGGAACTCATTGGAGCGGCCGATGATGTCGCCGTTGGAGCGGGCGGAGTTGAGGAAGTCCACCAGGCCCACGGTGTAGACCAGCGAGGTGTCCTGGAACAGGATGATCGACTGTTGCAGCAGCAACGGGGTCATCTTGCGGAACGCCTGGGGCAGGATGATCAGGCGCATCGTCTGGCCGTAGGTCATGCCCATCGCTTGTGCGGCGGCCATCTGGCCCTTGGGGATCGACTGCACGCCGGCCCGCACGATTTCGCAGAAGTACGCGGCTTCGAACATCATGAAGGCCACGACGCAGGAGGTGAATGCGCCAATCGGTGTGTCTTCGCCGGTGATCCAGCGCAGCACGAACGGCACCGCCAGGTAAAACCAGGTGATCACCAGCAGCAGCGGGATCGAGCGGAAGTAGTTCACGTAGGCGCCGGCCACACGCGACAGCAGTTTGCTCGACGACAGGCGCATCAGCGCCAGCACCGTACCCAGCGCGATGCCGCCGATGACGCCCATGACCATCAACTGCAAGGTCATGAGCATGCCGTTCCACAGGCCCGGTATGGCGGGGATGATACCGCTGAAATCAAGTTCCATTATTTGCCCCCCACGGAGATCAGGCCGGGCACGGCGACTTTCTTCTCGACAACGCGCATCAGCAGCATCAGGCTCATGTTCAGGGTGAAGTAGATCAGCGTGGCCAGGGTGAAGGCTTCAAACAGGTTGGCCGAGAATTCGGCGGTCTGTTTGGTTTGCGCCAGCAGTTCCATCAGGCCGATCAGGGACGCCACGGAGGAGTTCTTGAAGACGTTGAGGAATTCGGAGGTAAGCGGCGGAATGATGATGCGGTAGGCCTGCGGCAGCAGCACGTTCCAGTAGATCTGCGGCAGCTTGAAGCCCATGGCGCGGGCCGCGGATTCCTGGCCGCGTGGCAGCGCCTGGATACCGGTGCGTACTTGTTCACACACACGGGCGGCGGTGAACAGGCCCAGGCACACGACGACGCTGAGGTAGGCCGAGGTGGTCGGGTTGAGGTCCTGTTTGTACCAGTCCTGCAGGTTTTGCGGCAGCAGGTCGGGTATCAGGAAATACCAGATGAACAGCTGAACCAGCAGCGGCACGTTGCGAAACAGCTCGACGTAGCAGGTCGCGATGCCCGCCACGAGGCGATTTGGCACAGTGCGCATGACGCCCAGAATGGACCCCAGCAGCAAGGCGATAATCCATGCCACGACGGCGATGGCAATGGTCCAGCCCAGGCCTGCGATGTACCAGTCGAGATAGGTCTCGCTGCCAACGCCGGTGGACTTGAAGAACACGCCCCAGTCCCAGTTGTAATTCATTAGGGTCTCCCCTCGAAATCGATCGATGTACAAGCACCCGCTTGGGGAAAGTCCATTCCCGCCCGACGTTGAACGCCAGGCACACGCGATCGGCTCGGAAACCGCCAGGTCGAGTGTTCCAAAAATACTGCCAGCAGGTAGTAACAGATGCCTGAGGGAGGGTGAACTCCCTCAGGCGATAAGGTTAGTTCAGTGTCAGATTTTTACGTCGGGCGCCGGCTTGTCGCTTGGGTTGGCGATCAGCTCTTTAACCTTTTCGCTCATCGGGAAGTTCAGGTTCAGGCCTTTGGGTGGGATCGGGCTTTCGAACCACTTGCTGTAGATTTTGTTGATCTCGCCGGATTTGAACAGGCCGACGATGGCGTCATCCACGGCTTTCTTGAAGGCCGGGTCGTCCTTGCGAACCATGCAGGCATAGGCTTCGAAGGATTGCGGCGTACCGGTGATGACCCAGTCGTCCGGCTTCTTGGCCTTGGCTTCTTCACCGGCCAGCAGCGCGTCGTCCATCATGAACGCTACGGCGCGGCCGCTTTCGAGCATCTGGAAGGATTCGCCGTGGTCCTTGGCGGAGATGACGTTCATGCCCATCTGCTTGTCGGCGTTCATCGCTTTGATGATGCGCTCGGACGTGGTGCCGGCGGTGGTCACGACGTTCTTGCCTTTGAGGTCGGCGAAATCACCGTAGGACGGCTTGCCATCCTTGTCTTTCTTGACCAGCAAGCGAGTGCCGATTTCGAAGATGTTGGTGGTGAAGTCGACTTGCTGGGCGCGTTCGGCGTTATTGGTGGTGGAGCCGCATTCCAGGTCCGCGGTGCCGTTCTGGATCAGCGGAATACGGGTTTGCGAGGTGACCAGGTTGTACTTGGCCTTCAGGTCGGGTTTGTTCAGGTCTTTTTTCAGGGCTTCAACGATAGCCAGCTGAATGTCGTGGGAGTAGCCCACAGGTTTGCCCGAGCCATCTGCGATGTAGGAAAACGGAATTGAGCTGTCGCGGTGCGCGAGTGTGATGGTGCCGGAGTCGTTGATTTTCTTCAGCGTGCCGGTGAGTTCGGCGGCGAACACTGGAGTGCTGATCAGAGCAGCAGCGATAGCTGCGCCCAGGATATGGGGAACGATGCGCATCATTACTTCCTCGACATTTGTTTTTTTTATGAAGCCGGATAGGCGGCTCTCTTGTACGGCGAATGCCCATAACGGCTGCTGGGAGGCCCTGGGCAATCGTTTGGAAGTGTAGAGCATGAGTCGTGCCAGTCAGCGGTTAAAAGATTAATGCGCTGATTTGTATAGGAATTAACTTTATGTGACAGCGGATTTGCCAAGTGTGAGTACGGCAAACCGAATGGGGGAGGGAGATGGTGTTCGGAAAACCGAATGGTATGGGAGCGAGCAGGCTCGCTCCCATACAGGTCAGGCGGCTTCGATCTTGCGGTTTTGCTCGACCTTGGACAGATAACGCTGCAGCTTTTCCTGTTCTTCCGGGGTGGTGAACAGGCCAAGTTTGGTGCGGCGCCACAGTACATCCTGTGGCTGGGTCGCCCATTCTTCTGCACACAGGTAATCGACTTCGCGGGTATACAGGCCGCCACCCAGGTGTTCGCCCAGGTCTGCCAGCGACTGCACGCCTTCCAGCAGACGCCAGGTGCGGCTGCCGTAGGTCACGGACCAACGGCGGGCGATTTCGCCTGGCACCCAGTCGAATTTATTAAGAATGGCGTCTGCCAGGGCTTGCGGCGTGGTCATGTCCTCACCGCCCGGCAGGCTGGCGGTGGCGGTCCAGCTTGGGCGCATCTGCGCGAAATAAGGTGCTAACTGGGCCATGGCCGACTCAGCCAGCTTGCGATAGGTGGTCAGCTTGCCGCCGAACACCGACAAAATCGGCGCCTCACCGGTGCCGCCGGACAGCGACAGGGTGTAATCGCGGGTGATGGCCGATGGGTTGTCCGATTCGTCGTTGCACAGCGGACGCACGCCGGAGTAGGTGTGGACGATGTCGTCGCGGCTCAGTTGTTTCTTGAAGTGCGCGTTGACCACCTTGAGCATGTAGTCGGTTTCGCCTTCGGTCACTGCCACCTTGGCCGGATCGCCGGTGTATTCACGGTCGGTGGTGCCGATGATGGTCAGGTCGTTCAGGTACGGAATAGTGAAGACGATGCGCTGGTCTTCGTTCTGCAAGATGTGTGCGTGGGCGCCTTCATAGAGCTTGGGCACGATCAGATGGCTGCCCTGGATCAGGCGGATGCCGTACGGCGAATCCAGCTTGAGGTCGTCGCGGATGAACTTGGCGACCCATGGGCCAGCGGCATTCACCAGCGCCCTGGCGCGAATCGAGAACAGGCTGCCGTCGGCGCGCTCCATGTTCATTTCCCACACACCCTGGCTGCGGTGTGCGCTGACACAACGGGTCTGGGTGTGGATATGCGCACCTTTCTCCCGTGCGGCCATGGCGTTGAGTACCACCAGGCGGGCGTCGTCGACCCAGCAATCGGAATATTCGAAGCCTTTGGTGATTTCGCTTTTCAGCGGGCTGTCGGCGCCGAAGGTGAGACTCTTGGATCCGGCGAGCTTCTCGCGCTTGCCCAGGTGGTCGTACAGGAACAGGCCGGCACGAATCATCCACGCCGGGCGCAGGTGCGGGCGGTGCGGTAGCACGAAGCGCATCTGCTTGACGATGTGCGGCGCCTTGGCCAGCAGTACTTCACGTTCGGCCAGCGCTTCGCGCACCAGACGGAACTCATAGTGTTCAAGGTAGCGCAGGCCACCATGAATCAGTTTGCTGCTGGCCGAAGAGGTGTGGCTGGCCAGGTCGTCCTTTTCGCAAAGGAATACCGACAAACCGCGCCCGGCTGCGTCTGCTGCGATCCCGACGCCATTGATCCCGCCACCGATTACGGCAACGTCATAGACTTCGGCAAGGGGTGGAGCAGGCAAGGTAGAAGGGTTCATCGGCTGGCCTCGCAATCTTTTCGTATTGGAATTCGAACATTAATGTTCATTTGCGAAAATGGTAGCTGATAAACGCGGGCACAGCCAGTCGACTTCGATTGAAAAAACTCATCGAAGGACGGGGAAGGGAAAATTTGTGAACATTCGCCTGGGGAAGGGCTTAACAAAAAGGTAACTGTCGGATTGTCATCGGGAGCAAGCCCCCTCCCCATGTTGACCGCATTCCTTCTATTGGAAACAGGTCAAGTGTGGGAGGGCGCTTGCTGCCGATGGCGGCGGTCCTGGCGCTACACCACTTCCAGCCTGACCTTGTGCTCATTTAACAACTGCACCAACGCCGGCACCGGCTGCTGATCGGTCACTAGACAGTCCACCAGGCTGATCGGCCCCAGGCGAATCATGGCATTGCGCCCGAACTTGCTGGAGTCCGCCGCCAGGATTACCTTGCGTGCATTGGCGATGATCGCCTGCGACACCCGCACTTCCTGGTAATCGAAGTCCAGCAGGCTGCCGTCTTCGTCAATCCCACTGATACCCACCAGGGCGAAGTCGACCTTGAACTGGTTGATGAAATCCACACTGGCCTGGCCCACTACGCCGCCGTCACGGCGCACGTTGCCGCCGGTCAACAGCACGTCAAAGTCGTCCTTGGCGCTGAGCATGGTGGCGACATTGAGGTTGTTGGTGATGATTTTCAGGTGGTTGTGATTGAGCAGTGCACGGGCGATGGATTCGGTGGTAGTGCCGATGTTGATGAACAGCGAGGCATGATCGGGGATTTGCGCGGCGATGGCTTCGCCGATGCGCAGTTTCTCGTCGCGCATCTGGTCGGCCCGCATAGCATAGGCGGTGTTTTCGACGCTGGAATCATAGGCTGCGCCGCCGTGGTAGCGGCGCAACAGGTTGGCATCCGCCAGTTGGTTGATATCGCGGCGGATGGTTTGCGGGGTGACAACGAACAACTGCGCCATTTCCTCGATACTGACATAGCCGCGTTCGCGGACCAGTTCGAGGATTTGTTGCTGGCGGGGAGGCAGATTCATGGGGCGTCCTTTGGGCTGCCATACAAAAGTGGCCCATGATGACGCAGGAATCCGCTCCCTGCCAGTTACAACCCCAAGAGGGACCGGCGCCTGACTTATTCGGCGCCTTCGTGCGGCTCCCAGTCGCGGGTGCGGCTTACCGCTTTCTGCCAGCCGGCGTAGAGTTTCTCTTTGGCGGCTTCATCCAGTTGCGGTTCGAATTCGCGCTCGATCACCGCCTTGCCGCGCAGTTCGTCCAGGCTGCTCCAGAAACCGCAGGCCAGGCCCGCCAGGTAAGCGGCGCCCAGAGCCGTGGTTTCACGCATTTGCGGGCGCTCCACCTGGGTGCCGAGGATGTCGGCCTGGAACTGCATCAGGAAGTTGTTGGCCACTGCGCCACCGTCCACGCGCAGGGCCTTGAGGCGTTCGCCCGAGTCCTGCTGCATGGCGTCGAGCACGTCGCGGGTCTGGTAGGCAATCGACTCGAGGGCTGCACGAATGATGTGGTCCACGCGTACGCCACGGGTCAGGCCGAACAGTGCGCCACGGGCATACGGGTCCCAGTACGGCGCGCCCAGGCCGGTGAAGGCGGGCACCAGGTACACGCCGTTGCTGTCCTTGACCTTGCCGGCAAAGTATTCGGTGTCGGTGGCGTCGGCGATGATTTTCAGTTCATCACGCAGCCATTGCACGGTCGAGCCGCCGTTGAACACAGCGCCTTCGAGGGCGTAAGCCACTTCGCCACGCGGGCCGCAGGCGATGGTGGTGAGCATGCCGTGCTTGGATTTGACCGCCTTGTCGCCGGTGTTCATCAGCAGGAAGCAGCCGGTGCCGTAGGTGTTCTTGGCCTGGCCGGGCTCCACACACATCTGGCCGAACAGCGCCGCTTGCTGGTCACCGGCGATGCCGCCGATGGCGATGCCGCTTTTGGTGCGGCCATAGATTTCCGACGACGATTTCACTTCCGGCAGCATCTCGCGCGGTACGTCGAGAATCTCCAGCATCTTCGCGTCCCACTCCAGGGTGTGGATGTTGAAGAGCATGGTGCGCGAGGCGTTGGTGTAGTCGGTGACGTGGGTTTTGCCGCCGGTAAATTTCCAGATCAGCCAGCTGTCGATGGTGCCGAACAGCAGTTCGCCGTTGCGCGCACGCTCGCGGCTGCCTTCAACGTTGTCGAGGATCCACTTGAGCTTGGTGCCGGAGAAGTACGGGTCGGTGACCAGGCCGGTGGCGTCGTTGATGTATTGCTCGTGGCCGTCGCGCTTGAGCTGCTGGCAGATCTCGGTGCTGCGGCGGCACTGCCAGACGATCGCGTTGTAGATCGGGCGGCCGGTGTTCTTGTCCCACACCACGGTGGTTTCACGCTGGTTGGTGATACCGATGGCGGCGACCTGGTCATGGTGCAGGCCGGCCTGTGCCAGGGCTTCGACCATCACCGCGCTCTGGGTGGCAAAAATTTCCATCGGGTCATGCTCAACCCAGCCGGCTTGCGGGTAATGCTGGGTGAACTCGCGCTGGGCGGTGCACACCACGTTGGCGTCACGATCGAAGATGATCGCTCGCGAACTGGTGGTGCCCTGGTCGAGGGCAATGATGTAGTTCTTATTCTGAATGTCGGTCATGTCGATTGCCTTGTACGAAAAAGGGAAGTCGGAAGTCAGCCTGGGCCGCAAAGGGCAGGGACCAGGCCGGCGCTTTCAGGAAATACGCGTGTTGCCGTTGACAGCCGTGTCAGGTGTTTCAGCTACAGCAGGGACGGCGCTCGGCAGGTGACGGGCGATCAGCCCGCGGTAGGCCGCAGCACCCAGGCATGCGCCGACAATCGGCGCGAAAATCGGCACCAGGAAATAGGGAATGTCGCGACCGCCGGTGAAGGCTATTTCACCCCAGCCGGCGAAAAAGGTCATCAGCTTGGGCCCGAAATCCCGCGCCGGGTTCATCGCAAAGCCGGTCAGCGGGCCCATGGCGCTGCCGATCACCGCAATCAGCAGGCCGATCAGCAGGGGGGCGAGGGGGCCGCGTGGCAGCCCGTTGTTGTCGTCGGTCAGGGCCATGATCACGCCCATCAGGATGGCGGTGATGACCATCTCCACCAGGAACGCCTGGGCCGTGCTCAACAGGGCATGGGGGTAGGTGGAGAACACCGAGGCCAATTCCAGGCTGGCTTGGGTGCCGCGCACCAGATGGTGGGTTTGTTCGTAATCGAAAAACAGGTTGCTGTAGAGCGTGTACACCAGCGCCGCGGAACAGAAGGCGCCGGCGACTTGGGCGAGGATATAGAAAGGCAGTTTGCGCTTTTCGAAATCGGCAAACAGGCACAGGGCGATGCTGACCGCCGGGTTGAGGTGGGCCCCGGAAATACCGGCGGTGAGGTAGATCGCCATGCTGACGCCGATGCCCCAGATGATGCTGATTTCCCATAAACCGAAGCTGGCACCTGCGACCTTGAGCGCAGCAACGCAACCGGTACCGAAGAAGATGAGCAGCGCGGTGCCGAGGAATTCGGCCATGCATTGGCTCGAAAGTGAAGGCTGTTGAAGAGCAGTTGTCATGGAAAACCTCATTTGTTGTTCTTGTCTGGCGTACGGCCTCGTTGGGCCTTGCGCGATTTTCACCAATGACGAGGATCCCCATCCGCGCCACGGCTTACTGCTTGAATACTGCGGAAACCATTCCTACAGCATTCGGAAACGAAAAAATATAGACAAGAATGACGGCTGTCAAAGGTCGAAAGTGAACTGTCAGTCATTTTCCAACTATTGGTCTGATGAATGATCATGCTTGTGACAGCATTTATTAGGGCAAGCGTGGCCCACGCTAGAGCGTTTTACGTGGGCTTGGCTTAACATCGGCCATCTGTTTGCCTGACCGGAGACATCATGACCCCCGCATTGGACCTGCTGAAGAAAGTTCGCGCCGAACATCGCATCCACAGTTACGAGCACGATCCCAAGTCGGCGTCATATGGTCTGGAGGCCGCAGAAAAATTGGGCCTCGACCCGGCGCGGGTGTTCAAGACCCTGCTGGCCAGCACTGAAAAGGGTGAGTTGCTGGTGGCGGTGGTGCCGGTCGTCGGAAGCCTTGACCTCAAGGCCCTGGCGCAAGCGGCGGGCGCGAAAAAAGTCGAAATGGCTGACCCGGCGGCGGCGCAGCGCGCTACTGGCTATTTGCTGGGGGGGATCAGTCCGTTGGGGCAGAAAAAGCGCTTACGCACGTTTATCGATGTGACGGCGCAGCCGCTCGGGACGATTTTTGTGAGTGCGGGGAGGCGAGGGCTGGAAGTGGAATTGACAGCTTCGGCGCTGGCTGAAAACACTCAGGCCACCTTCGCCCCGATTGGCAGAATATGATGTCGGGGCACTGAAAATCCAAGGTGGGAGCAAGCTCCCTTGCACTTTCAGCGTGCTGCCTGAAACAGCACCAGATGTTCTGCCGCAACCCGAATGCCTACATCCACGCCCACCTGATGGTCCGCATGGCTGGGGAAAATCGATTCCAGCTGCGCACCGGTCGGCAACTGCAGACGGTAGAGCGTCGAGGCGCCGAGGAAAGTCTTGCCGATAATCCGCGCTTTGAGGGCGCTGTCCGGCGCATGGACGATATCGTCCGGACGCAGCAACACCTCCACCGCTCCCCCCGCAGGCCAGGTGTAGGCGCGGTTGCCGCGCAGCTCACCCAGTTCGGTGTGCACGGACTCCGGCGAGCTCAATTGGCCACGGATGAAGTAACCCTGGCCGATAAAGCTGGCGACGTAAGGGGTCTGCGGTTCGTGATAAAGGTTGTAAGGCGTATCCCACTGCTCCAGCCGGCCTTCCTTGAACACGCCCACCTGATCGCTCACGGCAAACGCTTCTTCCTGATCATGGGTGACCAGGATCGCACTGGTGCCGCGTGCCTTGAGAATCTCGCGCACTTCATGGCTGAGCTTGCGCCGCAGTTCGCCATCGAGGTTGGAGAAGGGCTCATCGAGCAACAGCAGTTGCGGCTCCGGCGCCAGGGCGCGGGCGAGGGCGACGCGTTGTTGCTGGCCGCCGGAGAGTTCGTGGGGGAAGCGCTTGCCCAGGTTCTTCAGGTTGACCAGTTCCAGCAGTTCGGCAACCACGCGGTCTTTGTGCGGGTGCTTGCGAATGCCGAACGCAATGTTGTCGGCCACGCTGAGGTGGGGAAACAGGGCGTAGTCCTGAAACACCATGCCGATACGACGTTTCTCCGGTGCCAGGGTGAAACCGGCGCTGGAGATGACTTCACCGGCCAGGCTGATCTCACCTTCGTGCACCGGTTCGAACCCAGCAATCGCTCGCAGCGTGGTGGTCTTGCCGCAACCCGAGGACCCGAGCAGGCAACCGATATCGCCGGCATTGAGGTGCAGATTGAGGTTCTGCACCACCCGTTGATCGTGATAACCGCATGCCAGATTGCGCAGGTTCAGCAGTAGGGGCTGGCTCATGCGTGGTGGTACGACGGCGGCACAAGAAATTCGAGCAGGGCCTTTTGCGCGTGCAGGCGGTTTTCGGCCTGGTCCCACGCCACCGAGCGCTGATCGTCGAGCAGGTCGAGGCTGATTTCCTCGCCACGGTGCGCCGGCAGGCAATGCATGAACAGCACATCGGGCGCGGCCAGATCGAGCAGGGCGCGGGTGACCTGGTACGGCGCGAACCGGGCCAGGCGCTTGGCGGTTTCTTCTTCCTGACCCATGGAGGTCCACACGTCGGTGCTCACCAGATGCGCGCCGGCCACGGCTTCACGCGGGTCGCGCACGAGGGTGACGCGGCTTCCGGCTAGTTCGAGGAAGCGCGCGTCAGGCTCGTAGCCTTCAGGGCAGGCAACACGCAGCTGGAAGTCGAACTGGATCGCCGCTTCTATATAGCTGTTGCACATGTTGTTGCCATCGCCGATCCAGGCCACGGTCTTGCCCTGGATCGAGCCACGATGCTCAAGAAAGGTTTGCATGTCGGCCAGCAACTGGCAGGGGTGCAGGTCGTCGGACAGGCCGTTGATCACCGGCACCCGCGAGTTGGCGGAAAATTCGGTCACGGTACTGTGGGCAAAGGTACGGATCATCACGGCGTCGAGCATGCTCGACATGACGATGGCGCTATCGGCGACGGTCTCGCCTCGGCCCAGTTGCGTATCGCGCGATGACAAAAAGATGGCCTGGCCACCCAGTTGAATCATGCCGGCTTCGAACGACACGCGGGTGCGGGTCGATGACTTCTCGAAAATCATGCCGAGCACGCGGTTTTTCAAAGGCTCGAACAGTACGCCGCGGTTACGCAGGTCTTTAAGCTCAATGCCTCGACGGATCACGCCGACCAGCTCTTCGGGCGTGCAATCCATCAGGGAGAGAAAGTGCCTAGCGCTCATCATTAACTACCTTTTGCAACAGACCGCAGATACTCAAAGCCTTGTTTATTGTGACAACGGGCGAGACCTGCGGCGAAAGCCGCACGGGGCGACGAAATAGGGGAAGGCGCGATCTTATAATTAAATGTCGCGTCTTACCAATAGGGCTACGGTTTTTAAGGGTGTTCAGCGGGGCGTCAATGCGCGTTTGAAAACAACTTCCTGACAGCAGCGGGCCATTTGTACACTGGCGCCGTAACCTTTTGCAATGCGCGGCGGCGGGGCCAGGCCAGGCTGCGTCGGTTTTCTGCGACGATGCGTGCACCGTTGAAACATTTGCTCACGCTCTCGGCCATGGCCTGGCCTGATGCCAGTCGATTCATGCCGCGAAGGTTACTGGTGCCAAGGTTCCCGGCGGCCCATAGTTGCCCCAAAGCCCCTATAAAGAGACTGGCCATGACCAAGACTCTCCACCACCGTGCCTGCCATCTGTGTGAAGCCATTTGCGGTCTGACCCTGGAAACCACCCAGGCCGACGACGGCAGCCTGGCGATCACGTCCATCAAGGGCGACGCCGAGGACAGCTTCAGCCGTGGGCACATCTGCCCCAAGGCCGTGGCGTTGCAGGATATCCAGAATGACCCGGACCGCCTGCATCAGCCCATGCTGCGCGTCGGCAGCCAATGGCAACCGATCCCGTGGGAAGATGCCTTCGCGCTGGTGGCTGAACGTCTGTCAGGCATTCAGGCGCGTCATGGCCAGAACGCGGTGGCGGTCTACCAGGGCAA
This sequence comes from Pseudomonas sp. PvP025, assembly GCF_017832155.1. NCBI lineage: Bacteria > Pseudomonadati > Pseudomonadota > Gammaproteobacteria > Pseudomonadales > Pseudomonadaceae > Pseudomonas > Pseudomonas sp. PvP025. The sequence goes on from NZ_JAFIBJ010000001.1 coordinate 5,254,358, forward strand.
CCCGAGCGTGCACAATTATGGGCTGATGACCCACAGTAACTATTTCCTGGGGCTGTTGAAGACGCGCAATCGGTTTTCCGCGACCTCAGTGGATCAACTGCCCCATCACCTCACCAGCCACCTGATGTACGGCCACGGCCTGTTGCTGCCGATCCCGGACATCGACCACACCGATTTCATGCTGATCCTCGGTGGCAATCCGTTGGCCTCCAACGGCAGCATCATGACCGTGCCGGATGTGGAAAAACGCCTCAAGGCCATCCAGGCCCGGGGCGGCAAAGTGGTGGTGGTCGACCCTCGGCGCAGCGAGACGGCGGCGATAGCGGACCAGCATCTGTTCGTGCGGCCTGGCGGTGACGCGGCGCTGCTGTTCGGCCTGCTCAACACCCTGTTTACCGAGAACCTGACCCGTACCAGCCATTTGCCGGTAGCCGGCCTTGAGGAGGTGCGCCGCGCCATTGCCGGGTTTACCGCCGAGGCCATGAGCAGCCAGTGTGCCGTGCCCGCTGAACAGATCCGTCAGTTGGCGCGTGATTTTGCCGCCGCGGACAAAGCGGTGTGCTATGGGCGCATGGGGGTGTCGACCCAGGCGTTTGGCACGCTGTGTCATTGGCTGGTGCAGTTGATCAACCTGGTGACCGGCAATCTCGACCGGGTGGGCGGCGCGCTGTGCACCACGCCGGCCGTGGACCTGGTGGCGTCCACTGGTGGCGGGCATTTCAATCGCTGGCAGAGCCGCGTGTCCGGGCGTCCGGAGTACGGTGGTGAATTACCCGTGTCGGCCCTGGCGGAAGAGATGCTTACTGCAGGCGAAGGGCAAGTCCGCGCGCTGGTGACGGTGGCGGGCAACCCGGTGCTGTCCACGCCCAATGGCCGCCAGTTGGAGCAGGCGCTGGAGGGGCTGGAGTTCATGGTCAGTGTCGACCTGTATATCAACGAGACCACGCGCTATGCCGACCTGATTCTGCCGTCCACTTCGGCGCTGGAGAATGATCACTACGACACCACGTTCAATATGTTCGCGGTGCGCAACGTCACCCGTTTCAATCGCGCGATCCTGCCCAAGCCGGCGGGCGCTCTGCATGACTGGGAGATTTTTGTCGGTTTGGCCAAGGCCTTTGCCGCGCAGACCGGCGTGGTGCTCAAGCCGACGGTGGCGCCGGCGCAGATGATCGATGCCGGCCTGCGCGCCGGGACTTATGGTGATGCCTCCGGTCACAGGCTGTCGGTGGCGATGCTGGCGGACCATCCCCATGGACTGGACCTGGGGCCACTGTCGGCCAACCTTGCCGCGCGCTTGAAAACCGCGGATGGCAAGGTGCAGGCAGCACCGGCGGTGATCCTTGCCGACCTCGTGCGCTTTGCGGCACAACCGGCGCCTGTGGCTGACGAGCTGCTGCTGATCGGCCGTCGCCATGTGCGCAGCAACAATTCGTGGATGCATAACTATCACCGGCTGGTGAAGGGCAAGCCACGGCACCAGTTGCACATGCACCCCGAGGACCTGGCGAGCCGGCAGTTGACTGATGGCCAGCGCGTGCGCGTCAGTTCGCGCATCGGCATGATCGAAGTTGAAGTGCTCGCCAGTCTGGAGATGATGCCTGGGGTGGTCAGCCTGCCCCACGGTTGGGGCCATGGCCGCCCAGGCGTGCGGATGACAATCGCCAGCAGCCAGCCGGGAGCGAGTGCCAATGACTTGACTGACGAACGGCAGTTGGATGAATTGTCCGGCAATGCCGCATTGAACGGAGTGCCGGTGCAGGTAGCGGCCGCATAAGGAGCCTGAGCATTGTGCCGGGATTTTGCGTTACAATGCGCCACCGTGCCGACCTGTGAGTCGCAAAGTTCCAGCCGAGGTGTTCCATGGATATCATCGAAACGATCAAAGAGCAGATTGCCAACAACACCATCCTGCTTTACATGAAAGGTGCACCGAACGCGCCTCAGTGCGGTTTCTCCGCGAAGGCATCCCAGGCCATCATGGCGTGCGGCGAGAAGTTCGCCTACGTGGATATCCTGCAGAATCCTGAAATCCGCGCCAACCTGCCCAAGTACGCCAACTGGCCTACCTTCCCGCAACTGTGGGTAGCTGGCGAACTGGTCGGCGGCAGTGACATCATCACTGAAATGGCAGCGGACGGTTCGTTGCAGGCGCTGGTCAAAGATGCAGCAGCCAATGCGGCGGCCAAGACCGACGCTTGATTGGCCCGCAATAAAAAGCCCCGCTTCTCGAAAGAGAGCGGGGCTTTTTTGTACCTGCGTGGTGTGGGTTATTCGCCCATCTGCGACTGCAGGTAATTCTCCAGGCTGACTTTGACGATCAGGCCCAGTTGGGTCTCCAGCCAGTCGATGTGCTCTTCCTGGTCTTCCAGAATGTCTTCCAGAAGCTCACGGCTGCCGAAGTCACCGTGGGTTTCACAGTGGGCAATGGCGGCCTTGAGGTCGCTGTGGCTCTTGCGCTCAAAGCCCAGGTCGCTGTTGAGCATTTCCTGGGTGTGTTCGCCGATGTTCAGCTTGCCCAGGTCCTGCACGTTCGGCAGACCTTCCAGGAACAGGATGCGCTTGATCAGCGCATCGGCGTCCTTCATGGCCTTGATCGACTCTTTGTATTCGCGCTTGCCGAGCTTTTCCAGGCCCCAATCGTCGTACATGCGGGCATGCAGAAAGTACTGATTGATCGCGACCAGTTCATTGGCAAGGATTTTGTTGAGTTGCTGGATGACTGAGATGTCGCCTTTCATGACTGGGGTCCTGCCCTGTAATAGCTGTGTATAAGGCAGAGTTTGAGCGGCGGAAACCTTAGTGTCAAACCTAAGTTATTGAATAATAAATGAAAATTAATCGGAATAAGAATGTTTGTGTTCCGCGTCTTGGCGCTAACTAATTGAATTACAGGCATAAAAAAACCGGACTTCGGGTCCGGTTCTTTAAAACACGCCTATTTAAGCGTGTGTAAATTCTGCTGAGTAGGGGGGCGCGCTTTGCGCTGTCTGCAGTTGGGTCAGCGTTTCCCGTACCACTTGCTTGGCGAGGCAGGCACATTTACCACACTGGCTGGCAACGCCGGTGGTTTCGCGCACTTCCTTGTAGCTGCAGCAACCTTCATAGATTGCTTCGCGGATTTGTCCGTCGGTGACGCCAGTACAAAGGCACACATACATAGGGAGAACCATCGCGGTGTGAGGCTTGAATGCGTTGGATCTTAATGTTAACGAGAATGATTGTCAAAGTACATTCACAGGGGATTTCCCGGCGCGGCGCCCGCGCTGACGAACGGTTTTTTCAGTGTATGATGCTCGATCTTCACGAAGCGTGACTGCGTCACAGCTCTGTCGCTTGAACGCGGCAGACTCAAGGCCGGTCCTGTTACTTCAATCTTCACCCTTAACATCAGGAGATACCCAATGAGCGTACTCGTCGGCAAACAAGCCCCGGATTTCGACGTACCTGCCGTGCTCGGCAATGGCGAAATCGTAGACAGCTTCAAGCTGTCTGAAGCCATCAAAGGCAAATACGGCCTGGTGTTCTTCTACCCGTTGGACTTCACCTTCGTCTGCCCGTCCGAGCTGATCGCTCTGGACCACCGCATGGACGATTTCAAGGCGCGCAACGTTGAAGTGGTTGCCGTGTCCATCGACTCCCATTTCACCCACAACGCGTGGCGCAACACGGCCATCAACGATGGCGGCATCGGCAAAGTCAAATACACCATGGCTGCCGACATGAAGCACGAGATTGCCAAGGCCTACGACGTTGAATCCGAAGGCGGCGTGGCGTTCCGTGGCGCGTTCCTGATCGACGACAAGGGCGTTGTGCGCTCGCAGATCATCAACGATCTGCCGCTGGGGCGTAACATGGAAGAGCTGATCCGCCTGGTCGACGCGCTGCAGTTCCACGAAGAGCACGGTGAAGTCTGCCCTGCCAACTGGAAAAAAGGCGACAAGGGCATGACCGCTTCCACCGAAGGTGTTGCGGCTTACCTGACCGAGAACGCCGGCAAGCTGTAAGCCGAATTCGAGGTACAAAAAAACCGGCCTGTGAGGGCCGGTTTTTTTATGCATGCATGGAAAAGGCTTTTTCGGGAGTGGGCTTGCTGCCACCCGTCTCAGTCGCCGAAGTCTTCCCAGCCGCCCATCTGCTTCCAGCGGTTAACGATGCCGCAGAACAGCTCGGCGGTCTTCTCGGTGTCGTAGCGCGCCGAGTGAGCCTCGCGGCCGTCAAAGTCGATACCGGCGGCCTGGCAGGCCTTGGCCAATACCGTTTGACCATAGGCCAGGCCGGCGAGGGTGGCGGTGTCGAAGCTGGAGAAGGGGTGAAACGGGTTACGCTTCATGTCCAGGCGCGCCACGGCGGCGTTGAGGAAGCCCAGGTCGAAGCTGCTGTTGTGGCCAACCAGAATCGCGCGTTTGCAGCCATTGGCTTTCAATGCCTTGCGTACGCCACGGAAGATATCGGTCAGCGCCGCTTCTTCACTGACCGCCATGCGCAGCGGATGGTCGAGCTTGATTCCGGTGAACTCCAGGGCGGCCGCTTCGATGTTCGCGCCTTCGAACGGCTCGACGCGGAAGAAATGCGTGTGTTCGGCAAACACGAAACCCTGCTCATCCATGCCGATGGTGGTGGCGGCAATTTCCAGTAAGGCGTCGGTGGCGCAGTTGAAGCCACCAGTCTCTACGTCGATGACAACCGGCAGATAGCCGCGAAACCGCTCGGCCATCGGATGGCGGGAGCCGCCACCGCTGTGCTCGTGTTCGTCGTCGTAATGGTCTTCACTCACTTGCTTTCCTCCAGCAGGCGCCAGCGCAGTGTTTCACCGGCGCGCAGCGGGATTACGGTCAGCTCGCCAAACGGCAGGCTGGCAGGGGCGGTCCAGTCTTCGCGGACCAGGGTGATGCGGTCGGTATTGGCCGGCAGGCCGTAAAAGCGCGGGCCATTGAGGCTGGCGAACGCTTCGAGCTTGTCCAGCGCATTGCGTTGTTCGAAAGCTTCGGCGTACAGCTCGATGGCAGCAAATGCGGTGTAGCAACCGGCGCAGCCGCAGGCGGCTTCCTTGGCATGCTGGGCGTGGGGCGCCGAGTCGGTGCCGAGGAAGAACTTCGGGCTGCCACTGGTGGCGGCGTCCAGCAAGGCGACCTGATGGGTGTTGCGCTTGAGGATCGGCAGGCAATAGAAGTGCGGTCGAATCCCGCCCACCAGCATGTGGTTGCGGTTGTACAGCAGGTGATGGGCGGTGATGGTCGCGCCGACGTTTTCCGAGGCTTCGGTGACGAACTGCACGGCATCAGCGGTGGTGATGTGCTCGAACACTACCTTGAGGGTCGGGAACAGCTCGACCACGCGACGCATGTGCTCGTCGATGAAGATCTTCTCGCGGTCGAACACATCCACGTCGCCACGGGTGACTTCACCGTGGATCAACAATGGCATGCCGACCTCTGCCATGGCTTCGATGGCCGGCAGAATCTTGTCGATGCTGGTCACGCCGGAGTCGGAGTTGGTGGTGGCGCCCGCCGGATACAGCTTGGCGGCGTACACAAAACCGCTCGCACGGGCTTCGCGAATTTCTTCAGGCTGGGTGCGGTCGGTGAGGTAGAGCACCATCAACGGTTCGAAGTGGCTGCCGGCCGGTCGTGCAGCGAGGATGCGCTGGCGATAGGCGTCGGCTTGCGCGGCATTGCGCACCGGAGGTACCAGGTTGGGCATGATGATGGCGCGGCCAAACGTGCGCGCGACATCGGCCACGGTGTGGGGTAACGCAGCACCATCGCGAAGATGAATATGCCAGTCGTCGGGACGCAGCAGGGTCAGGCGGTCGGACATTGGGAATTCCAGGCGGGTCAATCTGGTGGGAATGCTACCGGAAAAGACTGTTGCAGGCACTCGCTATCAAGTTTTGCAGGATGCGACCGATAGCTGGGGGTATGCCTTAACGACGTATGACGCCTTGATGTGTTGTAGAAACCAGTGGAGCCGCCCGTGCGCCAGCATTATCTAGCCCTGCTCAGTGTGTTCGCCAGCCTGCCTGCAATGGCCCTCACGTTCCAGACACGTCTGGAGAACATTGAGTGGAAGGTGGAAGGCGATCAGTTCGAGTGCCGCCTGACCCAGCCGATCACCGATTTCGGCTCGGGTGAGTTCGTGCGCCGTGCCGGCGAGCAGGCGACGTTTCGCCTCAAAGCCTATAACGGTGCACTCGGCGCAGGCTCGGCGACGCTGCTGGCGGCCGCTGCACCGTGGCAGCCGGGGCGCGGCGATATCAATCTGGGCGCGGTGCGGGTCGGCAGTGGCGATGTGCTGTTTAACAGTTCCCAGGCCCAGGCCGGGCGCCTGTTCACTGGCCTGCTGGAAGGGCGCAGCCCCACTGTGCGCCATTACGGGCGCGAGGGCGGCTACTCGGAGGTTCGCCTGTTGCCAGTGAAATTCAACAAGGCCTACAACGACTATCAGGTGTGCACCGCCAAGCTGTTGCCGATGAATTACGACCAGGTCAAACAGACCGAAGTCGGCTTCCCTGGCGGTGGCGTTGAACTGGACTCTGCTGCCAGGCAGAAGCTGTCGGTGATTCTTGCGTACCTGAAAGCCGATCCCACGGTTAACCATGTGGAGTTGAACGGTCACTCCGACAACAGCGGCAATCGCCTGACCAACCGCGACGTATCGCGCCGCCGTGCCCTGGCGGTGATGGACTACTTCAAGGCCAATGGCATCCCGGAGTCGCAGATCACCCTGCGATTCCACGGTGAAAGCTATCCGCTGGCGCCCAACACCAACGCGGCCAACCGTGCGCGCAACCGTCGTGTGAACATTCAGCTTGAACGCGTGGCGGCCCCCGAAAAACCGGCACCGCAGGCTACCGCTCCAGGCAATCCGGCACACACTTCATAAGGTGCGACCCTCGGTCGCGCCGTCGACATAATCTGTCGCTTTATCTTCATTTGCTGTCGCGCCCCTGTAAATTCACGGTTTTGATCGGTAGAATCGTCGCCTTTCCGTACAACCCCGTGGAGTGATGGCATGGCCGACGTAAACAAGGTCGTTCTCGCGTATTCCGGCGGCCTGGACACTTCGGTGATCCTCAAGTGGCTGCAGGATACTTATAACTGTGAAGTGGTGACCTTCACCGCTGACCTGGGTCAGGGCGAAGAGGTCGAACCGGCACGTGCCAAGGCGCAAGCCATGGGCGTGAAAGAGATCTACATTGACGACCTGCGCGAAGAGTTCGTCCGCGATTTCGTCTTCCCGATGTTTCGCGCCAACACCGTCTACGAAGGCGAGTACCTGCTGGGTACCTCCATCGCACGTCCGCTGATTGCCAAGCGCCTGATCGAAATCGCCAACGAAACCGGCGCCGACGCCATTTCCCATGGTGCGACCGGCAAGGGCAACGACCAGGTGCGTTTCGAATTGGGCGCCTACGCCCTCAAGCCAGGCGTGAAAGTGATTGCACCGTGGCGTGAATGGGACCTGCTTTCCCGTGAAAAGCTGATGGATTACGCTGAAAAGCACGCAATCCCGATCGAGCGCCACGGCAAGAAGAAGTCCCCGTACTCGATGGACGCCAACCTGCTACATATCTCCTATGAAGGCGGCGTGCTGGAAGACACCTGGACCGAGCACGAAGAAGACATGTGGAAGTGGACCGTCTCCCCGGAGAACGCTCCCGACAAGCCGCAATACCTGGAACTGACCTACCGCAACGGCGACATCGTCGCGCTGGACGGCGTCGAGATGACCCCGGCCACCGTGCTGGCGACCCTCAACCGCATCGGCGGCGAGCACGGTATCGGCCGTCTCGATATCGTCGAGAACCGTTACGTGGGCATGAAGTCCCGTGGCTGCTACGAGACACCCGGCGGCACCATCATGCTGCGTGCCCACCGCGCTATCGAGTCCATCACCCTGGACCGCGAAGTGGCTCACCTCAAAGACGAACTGATGCCCAAGTACGCCAGCCTGATCTACACCGGCTACTGGTGGAGTCCTGAGCGTTTGATGCTGCAACAGATGATCGACGCCTCCCAGGCCCACGTGAATGGCGTGGTGCGTCTGAAGCTGTACAAGGGCAACGTGATCGTCACGGGTCGCAAGTCCGAGGAGTCGCTGTTCGACGCCAATATCGCCACCTTTGAAGAAGACGGCGGCGCCTATAACCAGGCGGACGCGGCGGGCTTCATCAAGTTGAACGCACTGCGCATGCGCATCGCGGCCAATAAAGGTCGCAAGCTGTTCTGAGTGTTCCAGGTGATCTGAAAAAAGGCCCCTTATTCAAGGGGCCTTTTTTTGCCCGGAATTAATGTAGAGCGAACATCCTGTTTACTTATGTTTAAGATTGTTTGCTATTAAACACGCCACCCCTGATTTACGCCTCCTGTTCTGAAACTTCACAGGGACGAATGAATTGTTTACACCTGAGCAGGAACTGTTTCTTACAGAAAAATCACTCAAAGAAGTACAGCGTGAATGTAATGCGCTGAAATTTCTGTAGGAATTTTAAGGTGTGGACACCTATGTTGAATGGAACTGAATCAGAGGGAGTGTTTTCACCTGTGCGATCTCGTGAATGCCACAAGCAAGGGGCATTTCCTGAAAGTCGCGTGCGCCACGTTTACGGCCGACCCTTTAATCGGTGCGTATTTCACTCAAAATATGTAGGGGAACGGAAAGTTCTGAAAGGCTGCATAAAGTCGAATGCACCCTCATTGTTGTTTTTTTGTAGGCTGATTCCGATATCGTTGTGGCTTGGGTCTCTGCTTACTGTTGCTCGGGGGGGAACACTATGCCAACTAGGAAACGACTAGGCTATTGTGTTTGCTCTGAATAATTCGAACAGCGAAATTGGACTTTCTTATGAATAAAGTGCTGATCGTGGATGATCATCCCGTGATTCGTCTTGCTGTGCGTATGCTCATGGAACGTCATGGTTATGAGGTCGTTGCAGAGACCGATAACGGTGTCGATGCGTTGCAACTTGCGCGGGAGCATATGCCGGACATTGTCATATTGGATATTGGAATTCCCCAGCTCGACGGGCTGGAAGTTATTTGCCGACTGTCTTCCAGCAAACAGCCATCGCCGTTCAAGGTGCTGGTGCTCACCTCGCAGGCGCCTGGCCATTTCTCCATGCGCTGCATGCAGGCCGGGGCGGCGGGTTACGTGTGCAAGCAGCAGGACCTGACCGAGCTGCTGAGTGCCATCAAAGCGGTGCTTTCCGGCTACAGCTACTTCCCGAACCAGGCATTGAACTCGGTGCGCTCCACCATCGGCAACGCCAGTGAGGCGGACATGGTCGAGCGCCTGTCCGGGCGCGAGATGATGGTGTTGCAGCAATTGGCTCGCGGCAAGACCAACAAGGAAATTGCAGACGGCATGTTCCTCAGCAACAAGACCGTCAGTACCTACAAGACGCGCCTGCTGCTCAAGCTCAACGCGCGCTCACTGGTGGACCTGATCGAACTGGCCCAGCGCAACGGGCTGGTCTGAGGCACGCATTGCCCCGCTATACCGGCAGAAAAAAGCCTCCGTAAGGGAGGCTTCTGGCCGTTTTCGGTTGTATCAGAGGTCGAAGTCATAGTCGGCCAACTGTTTTTTCAAACGTCGCTCTTCAAGGAGATTGTCGATGGTGCGGCGTTTGCTCAAATTGGTCTTGGCCACCTCAACCACAGGCGTCTCTACCACGTCGTCATCCGACTCAACGAGGTCGTCGCTCATTTCCAGTTGTTCTTCGCCAGCGCTCATAAGGTTAACTCCGGGCTAAGACTGCCGTTGGCGCTCCTTATAACGATAATTCACGGGCGGGTAAAAAAGATTTTTTCAATCGTCGAATCAATAAAACCAATGATCGCTCAATCATCGGAGGTTTTTTCCTTGTATTCACACAGGTCTTCGATGCGACAGCTGCCGCAGCGTGGCTTGCGTGCCTGGCAGACATAGCGCCCGTGCAGGATCAGCCAATGATGGGAATCGAGCAGATATTGCCTTGGCACAAATTTCATCAGCTGCTTTTCCACTTCCACCACGTTTTTTCCGCGGGCAATACCGGTGCGGTTGCTGACGCGAAAAATATGCGTATCCACCGCCATGGTCAGTTGCCGGAACGCGGTGTTCAGCACCACGTTGGCAGTCTTGCGTCCCACGCCGGGGAGGGCTTCCAGGGCCTCGCGGGTTTGTGGCACTTCACCGCCATGCAGCTCCATCAGCATCCGGCAGGTCGCAATCACATTTTTTGCCTTGCTGTTGTACAGGCCGATGGTCTTGATGTATTCGGACAAACCTTCAACACCCAGCGCATGGATCGCTGCTGGCGTGTTTGCGACGGGATACAGCCTGGCCGTGGCCTTGTTGACGCCGACGTCCGTGGACTGCGCCGAGAGAATCACCGCAATCAGCAACTCGAATGGCGATGAGTAGGCCAGTTCGGTCTTGGGTTCCGGGTTGTCTTCGTGAAGCCTGCGGAAAATTTCCAGGCGTTTGGCGGCGTTCATCGGGCGGGTGTTCCTTGCTGGCGGTCAGCGTGATGTTGAGGTGGGTTCAAGCAGTGCGGCCAGCGTGCGTTCCGCCGCCTCGAAGTGCTGCTGCAGGATGATCAGTTGTGACTGCTGTTCAAAGGTCGGCGGGTGACCGAACGCCTTCAGGGATTTATGCAGCTGTGCGCGACTCATCGCGACGCCGACTTTGGCTTTCTTGACGGCAGCCTCGGCGGCATCGATTGGTTTTGGGGGGGGAGGGAGTGGCGGCTGGACCCGCGCCAGGCGCTCGGCAATCCTGTGTGTGTCCTCCCGCTTCAGGCGTGCGTTGCGTTGTTCAAAGCGACGCCGCGCCCGGTCGCGCTTGATGCTGCGCAGATGGCGTTGATGATCGTTGGCCGCGAGGTCGCCGACAATCGGCAGGGCAGTAGTCAGGGGACGCATGTCGATGCAATCGACCGGGCAGGGCGCCACGCACAGGTCGCAGCCTGTGCATTCATCGATGATCACGCTGTGCATCAGCTTTGCGGCGCCGACAATGGCATCCACCGGGCACGCCTGAATGCATTTGGTGCACCCGATGCACTCGGCTTCGCGGATATAGGCAACCTGTGCCGGGGCTTCGCCACGGGCCGTGTCCAGATCCAGCACCGGCACATTCAGCAGGTGTGCAAGCCCGACGATCGTCTCCTGTCCGCCGGGCGGGCACTTGTTGATCGCCTCCCCCAGAGCGATGCCCTCGGCGTAAGGCCTGCAGCCCGGGTGCCCGCACTTGCCGCATTGGGTCTGCGGTAACAGCGCGTCGATACGTTGAATCAGGCTCATGCATTGAAACCTGTCATTACTACTTGATGCGCTGTCCCGGCTTGGCGCCGCTGTCCGGGCTCAGCAGGTAGATTTCCTCACCACCAGGGCCGGCGGCCATCACCATGCCTTCGGAGATGCCGAACTTCATTTTGCGCGGCTTGAGGTTGGCGACCATCATGGTCAGGCGCCCATCGAGCTTGGACGGGTCCGGGTACGCGCTCTTGATGCCGGAGAACACGTTGCGCTGCTCGCCACCCAGGTCCAGTGTCAGACGCAGCAGTTTATCGGCACCTTCCACGGCTTCGGCCTTGAGAATCAGTGCCACACGCAGGTCCACAGCGTCAAAGGCGTCGAAGTCGATTTCCGGTGACAACGGGTCCTTGGCCAGTTCGCCGTTGCCGGCGGAGGCAGATGCACCCGTGTCGGTCTGGCTGGCGATCAGGTCTTCTTTCGAGGCGTCGGTCATGGCCTGGACTTTCACCGGGTCGATGCGGGTCATCAGGGGTTTGAACGCATTCAATTGATGATTACCCAGCAGTGTGGCGTGATCGTTCCAGGTCAACGGCGCGACGTTGAGGAACGCCTCGGCATCGGCCGCCAGCAACGGCAGCACCGGTTTGAGGAAGATCACCAACTGGCGGAACAGATTGACGCCGGTGGCGCAGATTGCCTGTACTTCAGCCTCTTTGCCTTCCTGCTTGTTCAGCGACCATGGCGCCTTGTCGGCGATCCACGCGTTGGCGCGGTCGGCCAGGCCCATGATCTCGCGCATGGCGCGGGCGAAGTCACGGGCTTCATAGGCGTCGGCGATACCTGGCGCAGCGGCCAGGAAAGCCTCGGTCAGCTCCGGCGCGGCGTTGTCCGCCACCATGAGACCGGCGTTGCCCTTGTGGATGAACCCGGCGCAACGGCTGGCAATGTTGACGACTTTGCCTACCAGGTCGGAGTTGACCTTCTGTACGAAGTCCTCAAGGTTCAAGTCGAGGTCGTCGACGCCACGGCCCAACTTGGAGGCGTAGTAGTAGCGCAGGTATTCCGGCGACAGGTGGTCCAGGTAGGTGCGCGCCTTGATAAAGGTGCCACGGGACTTGGACATCTTCTGGCCATTGACGGTCAGGTAGCCGTGTACGGCAATGCCGGTCGGCTTGCGATAACCCGAGCCTTCGAGCATCGCCGGCCAGAACAGGGCGTGGAAGTTGACGATGTCCTTGCCGATGAAGTGGTACAGCTCGGCGGTGGAGTCTTTGGCCCAGAAGGCATCGAAGTCCAGGTCCGGCGTACGGTCGCACAGGTTCTTGAAGCTGGCCATGTAGCCGATTGGCGCGTCCAGCCACACGTAGAAATACTTGCCCGGCTCGCCCGGAATCTCGAAGCCGAAATACGGCGCATCGCGGGAAATGTCCCACTGTTGCAGGCCGGCATCCAGCCATTCGGCGATCTTGTTGGCGACGGCATCCTGCAGGGTGCCGCTGCGGGTCCAGGTCTGCAGCATCTCCTGGAAATCCGGAAGCTTGAAGAAGAAGTGCTGCGAGTCCTTAAGCACCGGCGTGGCGCCGGAGATGGCCGACTTCGGATTCTTCAGGTCGGTGGGGGCGTAGGTGGCGCCGCACTTCTCGCAGTTATCGCCGTACTGGTCATCGGTGCCGCATTTCGGGCAGGTGCCCTTGATGAAGCGGTCGGCCAGGAACATTTTCTTTTCCGGGTCGAAATACTGGGTGATCGAGCGCGTATCAATGTGCCCGGCATCACGCAGTCGCGTGTAGATCTGGCTCGACAGCTCACGGTTCTCTTCGGAGTGGGTCGAGTGGAAGTTGTCGAAATCCACCAGGAACTCGGCAAAGTCGGCGCTGTGTTCAGCCTGCACGTTGGCGATCAGTTGTTCCGGGGTGATCCCTTCCTTTTCGGCGCGAAGCATGATGGCCGAACCATGGGCGTCGTCGGCGCAGACATAAATGCATTGGTTGCCGCGATGCTTCTGGAAGCGCACCCACATATCGGTCTGGATGTACTCAAGCATATGGCCAAGATGGATGGAACCATTGGCATAGGGCAGGGCGCTGGTGACGAGGATCTTGCGTGGCTCGGACATGGGGCTCGGCTACTTGATGAAACGGAGGTCGGCCACTATAAAGCGCCGGGCGATTTATTTCACCCCGTGGCGCTGTTTCAGTCTCTTGCGCACAGCCGAAAGCATGCCGTTGAGCGAGCGGAACGGTTAGGATAGCCGCCTGTTTCAGTCAGTCCTTTTTCGGGAGTAGCCCATGAGCGCCGTCAATCGCGCAGCGGTGGAAGCCGTTCTTCGCCAGTACACCGACCCCTATTTGAACCAGGATCCGGTGAGTGCCGGTTGCGTACGCGCCATCGAGGTCCAGGGTGACCAGGTAACCGTTGAGTTGGAACTGGGCTATGCCGCAGGCCTGTTCAAGCGCGGCTGGGCGCAGATGCTGCAGATGGCCATCGAAGGCCTGGACGGCGTGCGCACAGCCACGGTCGACATTCAATGCGTGATCGCGCCGCACAAGGCCCAGGCGCAGATCCCTGGCCTGGCCAACGTGAAGAACGTGATCGCCGTGGCGTCCGGCAAGGGCGGCGTAGGCAAATCGACCACGGCCGCCAACCTGGCCCTGGCCCTGGCACGTGAGGGCGCGCGGGTGGGCATTCTCGACGCGGATATCTACGGCCCCAGCCAGGGCGTGATGTTCGGTATCGCCGAAGGCACGCGGCCGAAGGTCAAGGACCAGAAATGGTTCGTGCCGATCGAGTCTCTGGGTGTGGAAGTCATGTCCATGGCCTTTCTCACCGATGACAACACGCCGATGGTGTGGCGCGGGCCGATGGTGTCGGGTGCGTTATTGCAATTGGTCACCCAGACCGCCTGGGGCGACCTGGACTACCTGGTGATCGACATGCCACCCGGCACGGGTGATATCCAGTTGACCCTGGCGCAGAAAGTTCCGGTGGCCGGCTCGGTCATCGTCACCACCCCCCAGGACCTGGCGTTGCTTGACGCCAGGAAGGGCGTGGAGATGTTCCGCAAGGTCAACATTCCGGTACTGGGCGTGGTGGAAAACATGGCCGTGCACATCTGTTCCAACTGCGGGCATGCCGAGCATCTGTTTGGCGAAGGCGGTGGTGAAAAGCTGGCGAGCCAATATGACGTCGAGCTGCTGGCCTCGTTGCCGCTGTCGATGAGCATTCGCGAGCAGGCCGACGGCGGCAAACCCACCGTGGCAGCAGAACCCGATGGCCAGATCGCGATGGTTTATCAGGAACTGGCGCGTCATGTCGGGGCGCGCATCGTATTGCAGGAAGCGGCAGCGCCGGCAATGCCGACCATTACGGTCAGCGACGACTGATCCTCACGCTGCAGGGGCGAGCGTGCTCGCGCCTGCAAAACTACGCTTCAAGCGTGTCCTTGCGCTTTTACGCAATCGCTGATGTAAGCATTGGCTTACTTTTCCGTAAGTGTTTGGTTTTTTTGCTCGCCATGTCTGCCTTGAATCGCTGCGAGATTTTTCTATCCTTTTGAAAAACAACAATTATTTATAGAGTCTTGGACTCCAGCACCTGTCAGGAGCTCCGTAGTATCCGGTTGAACATCCCTTGGAACTCTTTAACATCAGCCCTGTGTCCACGGAATGACACGGCCATCAAGGAACGGTGGTTTGAAGGAACGTCGCAGGATGCGATTCATCAGGACGATGAAAAAGGAATACAGGGACAGGGAAGAAATGTGGGCGGGTCATACCGCCCCTTTTTTTCGCCTGCAGAAAAGTGAAATACCTGCCCGTTAAATAGCTGCCCTGGAATGCAAAAAAGGCCCGCAAAGGGCCTTTTTTATTGGGGCGGTGGCGCGTTTCAGCGCTCCAGGAATTCGATCTTGCCTGTCTTGCCGTCCCACTCGGCCGCGTCCGGCAGCGAGTCTTTCTTTTCGGTGATGTTTGGCCAGATCTCCGCCAGCTCGACATTCAATTGAATGAAGTTTTCCATACCTGCCGGAATTTCATCCTCGGAGAAAATCGCGACGGCCGGGCATTCAGGCTCACACAGGGCGCAGTCAATGCACTCGTCCGGGTGGATGACCAGGAAGTTCGGGCCTTCGTAGAAGCAGTCCACCGGACACACTTCTACGCAGTCGGTGTACTTGCACTTGATGCAGTTGTCGGTGACGACGAAGGTCATTTCTAATTCTCTCCTCAGGCGGCGGCAGCGAAACCCCTTGTGGCGGGGCTCGCGAGGTTCGGGAGCGATAGTCTGCAGGCCAGGCTAAGAGCCTGCAGCATCCCAAACCGCGCGAGAGTCTACCAGCTTGCAAGCGTCTGCGTTATATCCGAGTCTTCAGTGCATATAACATTTCGAGCGCTTTGCGCGGCGTCAGGTCATCGATATCGAGTTTGGCCAGTTCGTCCAGCACCGGGTGGGGCAAACTGGCGAACATATCGCTCTGATGCGGCGCGGCGGGTTTCCTGCTGGCCTTGGCGGGGCTGGCAACCACGTTTTCGTGGGGCAGCGCCGTGGTTTCCAGACGGCTGAGGTGCTCGCGGGCGCGGGTGATTACGTCGCCCGGCACGCCGGCCAGTTGTGCCACGGCCAGGCCGTAGCTCTGGCTGGCCGGGCCTGGCAGCACATGGTGCAGGAACACGATACGCTCGTTGTGCTCAGTGGCGTTAAGGTGCACGTTGGCCACCAGCGGCTCGTTTTCCGGCAGTACCGTCAGTTCGAAATAGTGGGTGGCAAACAGCGTATAGGCACGCAGGTGCGCCAGGCGCTCGGCAGCCGCCCAGGCCAGGGACAGGCCGTCGAAGGTGCTGGTGCCGCGTCCGACTTCGTCCATCAGCACCAGGCTGCGCTCGGTGGCGTTGTGCAGGATGTTGGCGGTTTCGCTCATCTCCACCATGAAGGTCGAACGGCCACCGGCCAGGTCATCGCTGGAACCGATCCGCGTGAAAATGCGGTCCACCAGCGACAATTCACAGCTCGCCGCCGGCACGAAGCTGCCGATATGCGCCAGTAATACAATCAAAGCGGTCTGACGCATGTAAGTGGATTTACCACCCATGTTGGGACCGGTGATCACCAACATGCGGGTATCGTCATCCAGCGCCAGGTCGTTGGCCACGAACGGGGTAGTCAATACCTGCTCCACCACCGGATGGCGACCCTGCACGATGCGCATGCACGGTTCGCTGACAAAACGCGGGCAGTTCAAGTCCAGGTTCAGCGCACGCTCGGCCAGATTGCTCAGCACATCCAGCTCCGCCAGGGCGGCCGCGGTGTCCTGCAGGGGCGCCAGGCGGCTGATCAGGTCTTCGAGCAGGGCCTCATAGAGCATTTTTTCCCGCGCAAGGGCGCGGCTCTTGGCCGACAGCGCCTTGTCTTCGAACGCCTTGAGCTCAGGCGTGATAAAGCGCTCGGCCCCTTTAAGGGTCTGGCGACGCTGATAGTCGATGGGGGCCGACTCGGCCTGCTTGCTTGGCAACTCGATAAAGTAGCCGTGCACACGGTTGTAGCCGACTTTCAGGTTGGCCAGGCCCGTTCGCGCTTTTTCGCGGGCTTCCAGATCGATCAGGAACTGACCGGCGTTTTCGCTCAAGGATTGCAGCTCGTCCAGCTCGCTGTCGTAGCCGGTCTTGAGCACCCCTCCGTCACGGATGATGGCGGGCGGGTTGTCGATAATGGCCTTTTCCAGCAGCGCGGCCAGATCCGGGTACGTACCGGCCGTCACCGCCAACTGTTGCAGGTGCGGCGTGTCCAGTTCGGTCATCGCCTCTTGCAACTGCGGCAGCGCGCTCAAGGCATCACGCAGTCGCGCCAGGTCACGGGGCCGCGCATTACGCAAGCCGATGCGCGCGAGGATGCGCTCGATATCACCGATTTCCTTGAGTTGCGGCTGCAGCTTTTCAAAGCGATAGCCGTCCAGCAGGCAGGTGATGGACGTCTGCCGCGCTTGCAGCACGCGCAAATCCCGCAGCGGACGGTTCAGCCAGCGGGTCAGCAAGCGGCTGCCCATGGCGGTCTGGCAACGGTCGACCACCGATTGCAGGGTGTTGTCACGTCCGCCGCTGAGGTTGGTGTCCAGCTCCAGATTGCGACGGCTGGCGCCGTCCAGCACCACGGTATCGTCCAGCCGCTCATGACGCAGACTGCGCAAGTGCGGCAGGGCGGTGCGCTGGGTTTCCCTGGCATAGCTGAGCAGGCAACCGGCCGCGCCAATGGCGAGGGTCAGGGTTTCACAGCCGAAGCCTTTAAGGTCCTGCACCGAGAATTGCTGGCACAGGCTTTTCAGCGCCGAGTCACGCTCAAAATCCCACGGCGCGCGACGCTTGGTCCCACGGCGCTTTTCCGCCGGCAGGTCTTTGGGCCAGTCATCCGGGATCAGCAATTCCACCGGATTGATGCGCTCAAGCTCCGCCAGCAGATTCTCCCAGCCCTTGATCTCCAGCACGCTGAAATTGCCGCTGGTGATATCCAGCACCGAAAGCCCGAACAGACGCTCGTCACCCAGCACCGCCGCGATCAGGTTATCGCGCCGCTCATCCAGCAGCGCCTCATCACTCACCGTGCCCGGCGTAATGATGCGCACCACTTGACGTTCCACCGGCCCTTTGCTGGTGGCCGGATCGCCGATCTGCTCACAGATCACCACCGACTCGCCCAGCTTGACCAGCTTGACCAGATAGCCTTCCAACGAATGGTAAGGAATCCCGCACATCGGAATCGACTGCCCCGCCGATTGCCCTCGCGCTGTCAGAGTGATGTCCAGCAGCTTGGCGGCCTTCTTCGCGTCTTCGTAGAAGATTTCGTAGAAGTCGCCCATGCGATAGAACATCAACTGATCAGGGTGCTGGTTTTTCAGGCGCCAGTACTGCTGCATCATCGGGGTGTGGGAAGACAGATCGGAGCTGTTTTTACTCATTGGATAGTAGGCAAATTCGTTGAAAGTGGTGGGGCAAAGGGGCGCTTGGCCCAGCATTTATTGCGATGGGCGCAAGGTTAACACGCGAGGTCGGGGGTTCGCAGGTTGCAAACGGCCAGGTAAAACACAAAAGGAGGACGATGCACTTATTCAAATGCGCCGCGCCCTTTTTGGCGCTTAGTCAGGTTTTTTCCTCGACCGGAACGCCGCCACTTTCATGCGATTGCCGCAGGTCGCCATGCTGCACCAGCGGCGACGGTGGGATTTGCTCAAGTCATGGAAGAGCAGAATGCAGTCATGCGCCTCGCACTGGCGTACGAATTCAAACTTGTCGCCCGTCACCACATTCACCAACGCATCGGCTATCGGCCACAGCAAGCTTTCCGGGCTGTTGTCCGTTCGGTGAACGCCCAGCCGATATCCCTGCGCCTGGCTCTCCCATTCCAGCCTGCTGAACGGGCGACCAGCCTCAAGCACCTGGTTGATCACACCGAGATCCACCGCAACGCCATTCATTGCAGCGTTCACCAGCGCCCTTGCAGCTTCACGCAGTTGGCGTGCTTCGGCGAGCAGGCCCTGGGGCGCTTGCAGTTGAGCGTTCTCCGGCAACAGCCCTGCCATCTTGAGCCAATTCGTCACGCTTTGATCATCGCTGAGGCAGTCATGCTGTTGCTCGCCCACGCCGTACTCACTGTTGATGAAGTCGAGGGCGAGGTTGTCAGCCAGGAAGAGAGCGCCGGAGGCGGTAGGGGTCGAGGTCATCATTTTTTGTAACTCATAAAATATGTTTGACAGGTTACCAAAATCGTACGTAACCTTCAAGCCTCAAATTTAACGGTTACAAGGAAATCGTCATGACATCGTCCAAACCCATTGCCGCTGCCGCGCTCGCGGCTTCCCTGTTGGCAGGCGGCGCGCAAGCCGCCGATGCAACGCGCCAGGTTCATTACCGCTACGAGCAAGTAGGTGATGTGAAAGTGTTCTACCGCGAGGCAGGCAATCCCAGCGCACCGACGGTGCTGTTGCTTCACGGTTTCGCCGCCTCATCGTTCATGTTTCGCGACCTGCTTCCCGAACTCGCCGACCGCTATCACGTGATTGCGCCGGACCTACCGGCGTTCGGCTTCACCGAAGCGCCCGCGCGCGGCGATTACCCCTACACATTCAGTCAACTGGCGAAGACCGTTGGCCAGTTCACCGAACAGCTCAAGCTCCAGAAGTACGCGCTCATGGTTCACGACTACGGCGCGCCGGTCGGATGGCGTCTTGCGGTCGCCCATCCGGAGCGAGTCACGGCGATCATTTCGCAGAACGGCAACGCGTATGAGGAAGGTTTGGGCGACAGCTGGGCGCCTATCCAGAAGTACTGGCACGCACCGACGCAACAGAACCGCGACGCGCTGCACGACTTCCCGACACCGGCTTCCATCAAGTGGCAATACCTTGAAGGGGTGGCCGACAAAAGCACGGTGTCGCCGGACAGCTACACCCTGGAAGGGCTGCAGGTCACGAAGCCGGGCAATGCGGACATTCAGTTGGACCTGTTGCTGGATTACGCCTCGAACGTGGCCATGTACCCCGCGTTCCAGGCGTACTTTCGCGAGTACCAGCCACCGCTGCTGGCGGTGTGGGGGAAAAACGATCCGTTCTTCCTGCCGGCCGGGGCACAGGCGTGGAAGCGCGATCTGCCCAAGGCGGATATTCGTTTTTACGACACGGGGCACTTCGCGCTGGAAACCCACGGCCGGGAAATCATTCCGGTGATTCGTGAGTTTCTGGATAAAAACGTTCGTTAGCAGCGATGTGCATGCCTGGCCAAGCACAGGAATCGCGCTCGGTTTGGAAGCTGTATTCACTTCCAGACCGAGCACAATAACTGCGGTAACCGGCGAGGCTGAGAATGGATATTCGCGGTCTCTGGCCCTGGGGCATTTCTGATCTGTGAGCGTTTTCGACGTCAGATGCTTTTTGATTAGCACATCAAAGTGACGATAACCGCTTTCACGCGCCGCATTATCGGAATGCGGGATCAGGATTCGGCCACAACGCATAAAATATGCAAATCAGCATTTGCCAAGCGCTGAATCTCTCGGCACTATCTGCCGTTATGCAAAAACGCAATGTTTCAATCGTCCTTAAAGAGCTGCTGGACCGCGACCGGATCTCCCCCACGGAGCTTCACCGGCGTACTGGTGTGCCTCAATCCACCCTGTCCCGGATCCTCAGCGGCAAGATCGTTGACCCGTCGGACAAGCACATTTCTCGCATTGCCGAGTACTTTCGCGTCAGCACCGATCAGTTGCGCGGACGCGCGGCCGTAGGCGCTCAGCGGGACGAAGAACGCGACCCGATGCATTCGGAACTCAAGGACATAAGCCTGTGGGACGACGACACCCCCGTGAATGACGACGAGGTGTCGATCCCCTTTCTGCGTGAGGTTGAATTGGCTGCTGGATCAGGAAGATTCGTCATCGAGGAAAGCGAGAAGGCCAGCCTGCGGTTCGGCAAGCGCAGCCTGCGGCATAACGGTGTGCAATTCGACCAGGCCAAGTGTGTGACGGTGCGTGGCAACAGCATGTTGCCGGTGTTGCGTGATGGCGCCACGGTCGGGGTGAATGCAGGCAAGAGTGGCATTGGCGATATCGTTGACGGCGACCTGTATGCAATCAATCACAACGGGCAATTACGGGTTAAACAGCTCTATCGCCTGCCTTCCGGGATTCGCCTGCGCAGCTTCAATCGCGATGAGCACCCGGACGAGGACTATAGCTTCCAGGACATACAGGACGAGCAGATCAGCATCCTCGGTCATGTGTTCTGGTGGGGCATGTACGCTCGCTAACCTTCCTCAGTAAGACAAAACCTGCCAACGAGCAGGTTTTTTTTCGCCTGCAAAACGCCTCAAGCCCCAGGCCGTCCTGGCTGAAAATGCGTTCATGCATTTCATCAGAAAAATAAATGCATTTATGCATTGACTGTATATGCATACATGCATATTCTTCACCTCAAGCCAGCCAATAAGGTCTGGTGGAGGCGGCAAGGATGCCGCCAGGGAAGACAAGGAAGGCACGCAACATCGGCAAGGATGCCATCGAAGCGATGGCAGGGAAGCCAGGCAACACCGGCAAGGATGCCGACGCTCTTTAGGGGTACCGCTTCAAAAACAGGCAGCGATGAACCGGCCTTAACGGTTCAGAGGGTTGGCAACTGACCCGGGTGTGCAGCGTAAAGCACCAGAAGCAGTTATCCGGCAGACAGGGATCGTGGTCGGAAAAACAGTGAGGAAAGGACCGTACCGCGCCAGTAGCGCCGAAAGTCCGCGGACAGCATTACTGAAAAGCCCGGGCGACCGGGCTTTTTGGAATGCCTACCCATCGAACTATATACGAATGAAAAACGGACTATCCAGTGCTCAGCCAGGAGGCGTGACATGACAAACGAACAACAGGCGTTAGCGGAAATGCCTATCTGGCTGGTCATCATATTGGCGGTGATCGGCGGCGTGTCCGGCGAAATGTGGCGTGCCGACAAGGAAGGCGCCCGTGGCTGGTCGCTGATTCGGCGCCTGGCGCTGCGCTCCGGGGCCTGCATGGTCTGCGGCGTTTCAGCCCTGATGCTGTGTTACGCCGCCGGCATGTCGATCTGGACGGCTGGCGCCATTGGATGCCTGACCGCCATGGCCGGCGCCGACGCCGCCATCGGGCTCTACGAGCGCTGGGCGGCCAAACGTATCGGGATCAATGAAGGCCCGCGCCAGGATCCGCGTTAATTGCTGCAAGGAAGCCACTGACATGACGTTCATCGAAAAACCATCCCAATTGCCACAAGCCATCGGCCAGGCGCTGCATGTTGCCTTTCCCGACCTGAAAATCGGCAGCCATCAGGACTTTCAGGAGGGCGGTGTAAACACCGGCGTGCTGGTCACGGTCGAGGGCAATGGCCCCGGCATCCGCTCGCCCGAAGGGCGCAAGGCGCACGCCCTGGCCATTTCACTCAAGGCCATGGTTGCTGCGGGTGCCTTGCCGTTCGATGCCTGCGACCTGGCCAGTCAACTGATGGACTTGGTGCTGGACAACCGCTGGGGCCTGCCCCAGGCGCAGTGTGATTTGCCGACGAACATCGTTGCCACTCCGTCTTCGCGGACCGGTGCAGGAACGGACTACGACACCTGGACTGTTTCCTTCACCCAAACCCTCTACATCGGACCGGTGTTGCTCAACGACCCTACAGGCCAACCCTTGTTTGCCCGCACCTGGGAAGTCACCAACATCAACGACCCTGACCAATACAAGCCACTGGCGGAGTAACTCATGTTCGACGCGCTCTTACGCATGCAACTGGGGCCGATTGTCGAGCGTCTGGCAGAAATGGAAGCCCAACTCGAAGACCTGTATCGACGTGCCGACAGTTTCTGCCGAATCGGCATTTGCCATCAGGTCGATGCTGCCGCCAATACCTGCAAGGTCAGCCATGGCGATCTGCTCACGCCGGCTATCCGCTTTTTCAATCCCAGCGCCGGTGCGCAAACCGAAACGCGCATTCCATCGGTGGGTGAGCAGTGCCTGTTGCTCAACTACGGCGGCGGCGAAGGAGGTGCGCAGTCCGTGGCCTTGTTCGGCCTCAACAGCAGTCTGTTTCCGCCAGTCTCCAGCGTTGCGTCGTTAACCCGGCGCCGCCATCAGGACGGTACGCAGAGCGACTACGACGACGCCAGCCACACGTTCAACTGGGTCAACGGCCCGACCACCTTTACCGGTTCGCGCGAACAGATCGAGGCCCGAGTCGGCGCCGCCAGCCTGATCCTCAGCGCCCAGGGCATCGCGCTGCAAATCGGCGGCACCGCGTTGTTGCTTGACGCCAGTGGTGCGCATTTCAGTGGCCCGGTGGTGGACCACCAAGGGCGCCTCATCAGCCCCCGATAAGGACATCCCATGATCGGTATCGACCGAAACAGCGGGGCAGCCGTCGATGACTGGCTGCAATTCGTGCAGCGCGCCACCCGAGCGCTCACCACTCCCTTGGGCACTCGCCAGAAGCGTCCGTTGTACGGCTCGCGGGTGCCGCAACTGCTGGGCCAGAACCTTGGCGATGACCTGCTGATTCTTGCGCAGAGCCACGCCGCCCAGGCGTTCTACAACGCCCAGAACGGCATCGGCGACTTTCAACCCCAGGTCATCGTCGCCACTCGCCAGGGTGCCGGCTTGTTGCTGCGCTTCTCGGGCACCTGGAAAAACCGCCAACAAACCTTCGAGGTCGTGACATGAGCATGCTGATCCCAGGCCAGAACCAGCTGGCGGAACCGGCCATCATTGCGGTGGATGAGTTCGAACCCTTGCTGGCCGAATTCAAGGCGTTCGTGGTGGATTATGTTGCCACCCGCGCGCCGCAAAGCGCGGCCAAACTCAAGGTCAGCCTCGACAACGAAAGCGAACTGCTGACCCTGGCCCTGGAAGCCTTTTGCGTGCGTCTGCAAACCCATGAGCGCAAATACAACGCCCGCATCAAGCAGATGCTGGCGTGGTGGGCCACCGGCAGCAACCTGGATGCACGCCTGGCCGATATGGGCCTGGAACGCCAGGTGCTGGACCCCGGCGACCCGGCCGCTTTCCCGCCGGTGCCGCCGACCCTGGAAAGCGACGACGACGCCAGGCTGCGCTACTACCTCGCTCCCCACGCCCCGGCCGCCGGCTCACGCATGCAGTACCGCCGCGAAGTGTTCACCCTCGGCGAACGGCCGGCGGTGAATGTGCAGAGCGCGACACCGGGCGTGGTCACGGTCACGTATACCTTCGACCCGGACGGTTATGCGGTGCGGGTCAAGGACGGCAATGGACGGCGAACCGCACCAGGCGAGGTCATGGTTACCGTACTGGCGCGGGAGGGCGATGGCACACCGTCTGCCGACTTGCTGGACGGCGTGCGACGGCATTTCGCACGGCCGGATGTACGTCCGGAAACCGATTTGGTCAGTGTGCAAGGCGCACACATCCTGCCGTACAAAATCCGCGTGGTCGCGAAGATCAACGCCGGACCGGATTCCGGACTCACCCAGGTCGCCGCGCAAAAGCTGCTGCAAGAGTACGCCGAGTCCTGCCATCGCCTGGAAGGGCGGGTGGACCCGAGCTGGATCGACTATGCCATCCACAGTGCTGGCGCGGCGCAATTGCAGATCCTTGAACCGCTGGAGCCGATTGTCAGCTCGGCGTTCGAGGCCCCTTATTGCACGGGTGTCGAGGTGGAGGTGCGCACGCTATGAGTGAACTCAAAGCGAGTTTGTTGCCGGCCAACAGTTCACCGCTGGAAAAGGCGCTGGATTTAGGGTTCGGGGTATTGCTCGACCGGGTCATGCCGCCGTTTCCGGCGCTGATGAACCCGCTGCACACTCCGAGCGAGTTTCTTCCTTATCTGGCTGCCGATCGCGGTGTCAGCGAATGGGATGCCGATGCCAGCGAGTCAGAAAAGCGACTCACCGTGGCCCTGTCCTGGCAGATCCAGCGTCAGGCTGGCACCCCCAAGGCCTTGAGCCATGCGGTGGAGTCACTGGGTTTTACCCCCGACATCAGTGCCTGGTTTCAGCAACACCCCATCGGTACGCCGTATACCTTCGACGTGCAGGCGATCATCGGGCGCAGTTGGTCCAGTGGTGATCACAATCGGCTGATCCGCCGCGTCAACGCCGCGAAAAGCGAGCGGGACCAGGCCACGATCACCATTGTTCACGAGACCGAAGGTCAGCTTGCGCTCACACAGGTTCTCGATGCCCCGTTAAGCGACGGGGAGTTTTATCTGGACGGCGCGTTGCCGGAATTGGCGCTGACTGCCCGGCTTAACAGTACCGGGCTCGCCCGGCACTACACCATTAACGACTACGACCTCAGGGCGCAGCCATGACAGATGACATCACGCGCCTGGTGCGCTTCACCTCCAAGGGATTGGATGAAGTGCTGCAGGCAAAGAACCAGGGCTTGAAAGGCGAAATCACCCACATCGGCGCCGGCACCGGCCGCTACACCCCCGACGGCACTGAAGTTGCCCTGCGCGATGAGCGCCAGCGGGTCGCCATTGTGGATTACGAAGACCTGGGCGACCACCAGCTCAGGATGGCCGCGCTGTTTGACGGCGACGGCGAGTATGAGATTGGCGAGTTCGGATTTTATCTCGCCAGTGGAACCTTGCTGGCGGTGTATGCCGTGGCCGGGAAGTTGCTGACGTATAAAGCGGCGGCGGCGCGGGTGCTGCAAAAGTTTACGTTGGATGTTTCGCCGTTGCCGGCGGACAGCGTGACGATTGTGGTGGGGAGTGACAATCTCAATATTTTATTGGGCGAAGATATTGCGGTCCTTGCGACGGCGAATATCGACAATATGGCTCGTCATACTGAATTGTTATTCCGTGTGATGTCGCTGGAATCTAGTCTTTAGGTCTATCAGTTAAGGAGTTTAAATCGTGAGTCTAGAAACGACTATCACATCGCTGGTGACGGCGGCGAACAACTTGACCACCGCGGTCAATGGCAAAATCGGCGTTATCAACTCGACCATGGCAACCGCGTTGGCCCAATTCAACGAGTGGCGAAACCTGAAAGATGTCGAGGGCGATCCTACGGCGCTGGGAACGATCCGCCGTAATCTTCTGCAAGGTCATGTGTATGGAACCGGTGGCGTCTACGCAACCACGGCGCAGGGGGACTTTGTGTCCACTGATCTGGGTAGCAGTGAAAAAGTTTATATTCACTTCAAGATACCTCTGAATGTGAATCGGGACTCTGAAATGTTCTGGTTCAACGTGCAGGGATATAGCTACGGTACTGGCAGAATAATTGACGAAACGTTGGTTGGTTATTGCTATCAGCCCAGTAGATCGCTGCAAAGCGTATCCACCTTTGGCAATATGACACCGGCCATTTATGTGGATGCAAATGGCAATGTGATGTTGAGGATTCTGGTGCCAAATATTTACTACACGACTATTCGCATAGACACCATGCGCGTAGGTAATGGTCGGCTATTTGCCGTAGGTGATCTAAAGACCAAGTTGTCGTTGGCCGAAACTGTAGTTTTTAGTTGAGGATTTGATATGGCTGTAAATACTGATATTGAGACTGTCGCACCGCAACTTGCGAAGCCGTTGCCGGAGATTGAATGGGCGGCCATCCGCGAGCGACGGAATCATTTCCTCCGCGCCACTGACTTTACGCAGTTGCCGGATTTCCCCGCGACGGATGCACAGCGTGAAGAAGTGAAGACCTATCGCGAGCAACTGCGAAACATACCTGAACAAGGGAATGATCCCTCAACGATTGTATGGCCGGTTTTTCCATCCTTCCTGAAATAACTTGCTGCCGCGAAAGCGGTTTTTTTTCGCCTCCCAAAGCCCCTCCCGTAGGGGCTTTGGCGTTTTCCATCTGGAGAATTTCACCATGCCCACCCGCCAAACCTACACCGTCCTCATCCCATTCCCCATCGGAGGTGGCCACTGGTCTACCGCTGGCGAGGAACTGGAACTGCTGGACGTCGAAGCATCCGCGCTGCGCACCGCCGGCCGTCTGGAACTGACCAGCGTCCTCAACTCCACCCCCAAGAAGGCTGAATAATCATGGCTGAGGTTTTGAACTTCGAGCACAACGGCATCACCGTCAACGCCACCGAATCCCCCGAGGCCATGGGTGGCCTGGGCGATAACGTAATCGGTCTGGTCGGCACCGCGCCGAATGCCCACGGGTCGATCCCGAAAAACGCGCCGTTCCGTATCAACAGCTTCACCACCCAGGCGCTGCTGGACCCCACCGGTACTGAGTCGGGCACGCTGTTTCAAGCGGTGTACCAGATCCTCAAAGTGGTGAAGGTGCCGGTCTACGTGGTGATCGTGGAGGAGGGCGCAACCCCGGCCGACACCCTCAACAACGTGATTGGCGGCAACGAACCCGTCACCGGTCGCAAGCTGGGCCTGGCGGCCCTGAGCAGCGTCCCTGAAGACCTGACCATCATCGGCGCCCCGGGCTTCACCGGCACCAAGGCCGTGGCCAGCGAGTTTGCTGCCTTCGGCAAGCGCATCAAGGCCCGTGTGGTGCTTGATGGCAAAGACGCCAGTGTTGCCGATCAAGTGACCTACAGCGGTGAACTGGGCGGTGCCGACCTCGGCTTCGACCGCTGCCTGCTGGTACACAACATGCCGTCGGTGTACTCCAAGGCGGCGAAGAAAAACGTGTTCCTGTCGCCGTCGTCCCTGGCCATCGCCGCACTGGCCAAGGTCAAGCAGTGGGAAAGCCCGGGCAATCAGGTGACCTTCGCTGAGGACGTTTCCCGCGTGGTCGAGTACAACATCCTCGACACCTCCACCGAAGGCGACCTGCTCAACCGCTATGGCGTGAGCTACTACGCCCGCACCATCCTCGGCGGCTTCTCGCTGCTGGGTAACCGTTCCCTCACCGGCAAGTTCATCAGCTACGTCGGCCTGGAAGACGCCATCAGCCGCAAGCTGGTCAAGGCCGGGCAGAAAGCCATGGCCAAGAACCTCACCAAGTCCTTCATGGACCAGGAGGTCAAGCGCATCAACGACTGGCTGCAAACCCTGGTCGCCGACGAAACCATCCCCGGCGGCAGCGTGTACCTGCACCCGGAATTGAACAGCGTCGAGAAGTACAAGAACGGCACCTGGTTCATCGTCATCGACTACGGCCGCTACGCGCCGAACGAACACATGGTTTATCAACTCAACGCCCGCGATGAAATCATCGAGCAGTTCCTGGAGGACGTTCTCTAATGTTTACCAACCGAGTCAGACAGGCCATTGCGGCCACCCTTCAAGGCCTGCCATTGTCCGCGACCGTTGAGGAATTCACCCCGCCGAAGATCGAATTCGATATGGAAGCCATGTCCGGTGGCCGCTTCATTGCTGAAGAAATGGCCAAGAGCGGCAAGGTGCTCAATGCCACCTTGATCCTGCAGGGGGCCGGCCCGGAAATCATGCTGGCCCTAGGCGTACGCACGGGCGACGACATCCTGCTGAACGTGCGTGAGGCCGGTCAGGATCAGGACGGCAAGACCTATTTCACCTACCACACAGTCGGCGGCAAGTTGAAATCCCTGGGCGAAGCCAAGCTGAAAATGGGCGAAAAGGCGCTCACCACGTTGGAGCTGTCGTGCCGCACCTACAACCGTTTGGATAACGGCATTTCGGTGATCGACATCGACGTACGCACCCAGAAATTCGTACTCAATGGCGTCGACATTCTCGGCGACGCCCGCCGCGCCGTACTGATGCCCTAAACATTCCGGCAACCTGAAGCGCGCACGGTTTATGTGGGAGCTGGCTTGCCTACGATGGCATCCCCTCGATTCAGCAAATACACCGAGTCGCCTGCATCGCGGGCAAGCCCGGCTCCCACATTGACCGCGCCCGGCTTCACGGTTGCGCTGCTTTTATCCCACTTTCATCAAGGAATAGCCCCATGGCCTGGATGCCACCGCTGCATCGCCTGCTGTCCCCGATCACCGCCGACACCGGCGCTGCGATCGAGCAGGTGCAACTCAAACCGCTGTTCTACGCCGCGCAGAAAGACGCGCTGGCCCGGGCCGGTGATGACGAGGACGACCAGTTTTTCGAACTGGCGAAACTCGCCACCGGCCTGTCGGAAAAAGAGCTCGACCAACTCAAGCGCCCGGATTATGTGAGCATTGCGCAATACGTGCATGAAATGTCGACTCGCCCGGCGTCGTTCTTCCTGCAAACGCACGAAGAAAGTCGCCACGACCAACCCGTCCAGTTGCTGCTGCCGCTAAATGCCGCCGGCCGCACACTGACCGAACTGCCCCTGGAAATGCCCGCGCTGCGTGCCACCAAGGTGATGAAGAAACTCGCCACCAACAAAGAGCGCGCCGAGTTCATCACCGCTCACTGCACCGGCCTGATGATCCCTGACCTGGGCGACTTGACCGTGCCCGACTGGACGCAATTGCAGGAGCGCATCGACGATTTTTTAAATCAACCGGCGGACTTCTTTCGCAGCGCGACATCGAAGTGATCCTTGATGTGGTACCGCTGGTTTACTCGGTAAATGAAGCAGACATCCTCGATTGGGATGCCGCAAAAGCGTTGCGCCGCTACGACATCGCGATCACTCGCCTTGGCGTCAAACAGGAGTAAGCGGGATGCAGAATACCTATTCGCTCGCCTATGCCTTGGCCAGGGATGGCCAGGGCGTTTTCGGTCGCGCAGAGGGGGCCAATGATGCCGATATTGCCAGTCCAGGCCCGCTGTCAGCTGACAGTTCAGGCCAACTGGCGGGCTTGCCTGCGCTGTCCGAAACAGTGGCTGCGCTGACCAACGCGAATCTGAAGCTTGATGAACTGGCGCAGTCGCTGGGCACCTTGCGCGAGGGTGTGGACTCGCTCGACAGCGTCTTGTCATCGTTGAGAACCCTTGATCGGCAGCCTGTGCGCCGGGATGAGCGGACAGAATCAACAACGCTGTCTGAGTCCACTTCGAGCACGTCTGTGGATCAGCGGCAAACCCGCGAGGCCCTGACGCTGGGCAGCGCGCAGATCATCGATCTGGCCAGTGCGCTGCAGCATTCAGGCAGCAACCTGACGCTTGATAAAACAGCCCGCTCGGAACAGTCGATCAGCGTGCTGCGTGAGGCGTCCAGTGAAAGCGAAAAACGCTTTTCCACCACCCTGGACGCCGCACCGGTGTGGGGCGAAGCGCTGTGGTTGAAGGCCAGGACCGGCCTGACGCAGAGCGCCAATAGCGCTGTTGAAGGTTCACCGGCTTTGGCCAGCGCGGTCAAAACGGCGCAGGCCGTGGTATCGACCACGGTGACGCCGGTGATTTCCGAAGTCCTTTCAGGATTGGGAGAAACGATTAAAAGCCGGGTTGCAGGCAATGTGGTCGATGCCACACTCGGCAGGCTCCCCGGCATTGGCAAGCTGTTCAAGGACGGCGGTTTTGATGGCGAAAAGGGCAAGGACGCGCATTGTTGCTGCGCCGCTCCATTGTCCCTCGGCGCGCCGGGTGCGTTGGGCGGATCTGCGGCGCAGATGCCCGAGAGTGTTGGCGATACGGTACGCAGGAAAGACAAGGCCAAACCCGCCGCGAACAAGAAGCGGCGCGTCGGGCTTCCCAGGCCGGGCCAACCGGTTGCGCGCCAGCCCCTTGCCGCCGGCCCGCGGCAATCGGTGCAACGCCCATCCCGGACAGCCGGCTCCCAGCAATCCGCGCAGCTCCAACCATTGCCTCCAGCGCCGGTAATCAGGCCTGGCCCAGCACTCAGTGCAATGGGCCAACCGCCAGTGGCGTTCGGCGCGGCCCGTGTGACCCCGCCGTCGACCCAGGTTCCCGGCAACTCGTTTGCCGCCCCGGTTGCGCCGGCAGCCATCCGGCCGTTGGCTCGCAGCAGCGAAAAAGGCCTGGCGGCAGGTCTGTCCGGCACGCTGGCCAGGCTTGAGTCCGGCGCTGCCCGTCGCCTGGGCCCATTGAAGTACGTCGACACGGCCATCGATGTGGTGCAGGGCGTACGCAATGGTGACGTCAATGCCGTCGGCGCTGGTTTGAGTACTGCCGGTGGCGCCTGGGCTGGCGCTTCCGCTGGCGCCGCGCTTGGCACCCTGGTCTTTCCGGGTGTCGGTACCGCCATCGGCGGCGTCATTGGCGGCTTGCTCGGCAGTGAAGCGGGCGCCTGGCTCGGGGACAAAGTGTTTGGCTCAAGCGATCGTCTGCCTGCGCCCAATACGCTGAGCAAGGAACTCACCCGCGCAAGCACGGATA
This sequence comes from Pseudomonas sp. PvP025, assembly GCF_017832155.1. Taxonomy (NCBI): domain Bacteria; kingdom Pseudomonadati; phylum Pseudomonadota; class Gammaproteobacteria; order Pseudomonadales; family Pseudomonadaceae; genus Pseudomonas; species Pseudomonas sp. PvP025. Next base: position 5,285,309 of record NZ_JAFIBJ010000001.1, read on the forward strand.
ACGTCCAGGTCACCCTCTCGCCGAGCATCCAGATCACCGGCGTGAACCCGGCAGATGCCCAGCAGGTAGTCAACCAGGTGATCCAGGCCCTGCAGTTCCAATGCCTGCCGATGGTGACCGACACCCTGGGCATCCGACGTAATGCGGCACTGGCCGATCCATCAGGAGGTGATTGATGCGACAACAAATGGTGCTCGGCGACTTTATTTTCGGACTGTCACGAGGGTTCGCCTATTCCACGTTGTCCCGCGCCAGCGATGGCGGCTGGCAGGACTTGGCGATTATCGCCAGCAAGCCGCAGTCGCGACAGAACGGCCAGAAGCTGGAAAAACTGACCTTCGGCGGTATCGCGATGTACGCCGTGGGCATGCAGCGACTGGACGAATTGCGCGCCTTGCAGAATGCCCGCGGGCCGCTGCCGTTGGTCGACGGTATCGGCCGCAATTGGGGCCTGTGGCGGATCAATTCGGTGACGGAAGCCCAAAGCAACGTGATCGATGACGGCACCGCCATGGTCATGACCTGGACCCTTGAACTGGAGGAATTCGTCAATGCGTAGAGTGCGAAGTATTGCCGGGGATTCGGTCAACCTGCTGCTCTACCGGGAGCTGGGCCGTTGCGACGATAGCGCGGAGGAAACGCTTTGGCGCCTGAACCCCGAGCTTGCCGAATACGGTTCCGTGCTGCCGGCAGGCGTGTGGGTGATTGTGCCTGAGCTGGCGTCGCGGCCTTCTGCCGTGCGTCCCGTTTCGGCCTGGGATTAAGGAGGCGACATGGCACAGGGATTTACCCCCAGCGTTGAGTTTTACGGCGCCAATGCGGCGCTGCTCAATCAACGCTTGATGCATTGGAGTCACACTGATGCGGCGGGCATTGAGGCCGATCGGCTGGAACTGACCCTCAATATCGAGGGCCTGGAGGGCTTGCCCAGCCTGAGCGGCAAGATCGGCCTGCGAGTCGGTTATCAGGAGTCAGGACTGGTGGAAAAAGGCGAGTTCGTGATTACCCAAAGAACGCCGGTGCTGTTTCCCATGCGCTTGATGATCGTCGCTACTGCTGCACCTTTCAGCGTGCAGGATGCCAGTGGCTATCGTCAGCGTCGCTCTGCCAGTTACGGGCCGACCACCCTGGGCGCACTGTTTCGCCAACTGGTCAGTCGCCACGGCTACTCACCGCGCGTGGCGCCCGAGCTGGACGGGATTGCGATTGCCCACGTCGATCAGTCCAACGAAAGCGACATGGCATTCATCACCCGTTTGGCCAAGCGTTATCGTGCGGTGACCAAGCCGATCAACGAGCTGTATGTGCTGGCGGAAGCCGGGCGGGTCAAAACGCTTTCCGGTCAACTGTTGCCGGACGTCACGTTATCGGTGACCCGCGACAATCGCCCCGGTGAACCGGCCTTCATCACCGCCACGCTCGACGAAAAATCGCGCTCGAAGTACATGGGCAGTCGCGCTGCCTGGTGGGATGCCGCAGCGGGCAAGCAACGTGTGGCCCAGGTTGGCGTCGCGCCGTTCAAGACACTGCGCCAGCGCTATCAGAACCAGGCCGAAGCGCAGTCCGTTGCTGAAGCGGAATTGCGTCGGGTCGGCCGCGAGGGCCTGACATTGATGATCGATTGTCCCGGTAATCCGCTGCTGGCTGCCGAAGGTCTGTTGCTGCTGGATGAATCCTGGCCGTCTTACATGCAGGGGCGCTGGTCGATCAATAAGGTGACGCACGTGGGGGACCCGGCCACGGGGTATCGCAGTTCCATCATTGCCGGCGGTTTGTCGGCCTAGACTTTTCCAGAGTAACAACCATGGTGATATCACTCGCGCAGCTTATTAATGTCATGCCCCTGTCCCGCCCCAGAGCGGGCTTTTTTTTAACGGCGTTGAATGACGCCAGCGTCCTTTATGAGATCAATACCGCAAAACGCTGGGCGGCGTTCCTCGCACAGATCGGCCACGAGTCCGGCCAACTGCGCTATGTGCGCGAACTGGGCAGTGATCAATACCTCAGCAAATACGACACCGGTACCCTGGCCGCGCGCCTGGGCAATACGCCCCAAGCCGATGGCGACGGCCAGAAGTATCGGGGCAGGGGACTGATCCAGGTCACCGGGCGGCGCAACTACCTCGCCTGCAGCCAGGCATTGTTCGGTGATGACCGTCTGCTGCAACAACCTGAACTGCTGGAGCAGCCGCAGTGGGCCTGTGCGTCTGCGGCGTGGTTCTGGCAGAGCAATGGCCTGAACGAGCTGGCAGATATAGACCAGTTCACCACCATCACGCGGCGCATCAATGGCGGACTTAATGGCCTGGAGGATCGTTTGCAATTATGGGAACAGGCGAAGGCGGTGTTATGCGCTTTCTAGCGGTGTATCGACTGATCGGTTTCGGCCTGTTGATTGCCGTGGTGTGGCAGGTGCAGGCCTGGCGCTTGGGGGCGCAGCTTGAGCGCCAGTCGGCAGCCCATACACAGGCGCTCAGCCAGCAAAGCCAGGCGGCGTTGCGCCAGCAACAGGCAGAACAGGATAAACGCCTGGCCCTTGAGCAACAGCTCAGCGCCAGCGACAAACAACATGCACAGGAGTTGAGCGATGCCCAACGTAACCAGACTGCTCTGCGTGACCGCCTGGCCACTGCTGATGTGCGGCTGTCAGTCCTTCTCGACCCCGCCGACGCCATCAGTTGCAGTGCAGTGCCTGCCCCCACCGCCACCGGCAGCGTGGTTCATGCAGCCCCGCGAGCCCGACTTGACCCGGCGCATGCTCAGCGAATTATCGGCATCACCGACGACGGTGATAACGCCCTGATCGCCTTGCGTGCGTGCCAGGCCTATGTGCGAGCCATTGTGCGTTAGCGTCTTGATGCACGCTGCAACTTGCATGGTTGATTGGCTCCTGTAGGGTAGGCGAACGCCCGCCCACTCCCGGAGACGACCGTGAACGAAATCACCCAGCTTGCCGCTGAACTTGGCCGCCGTTTGCAGGTGCTCAATGCCCATGTCACCACGGCCGAGTCGTGTACGGGCGGCGGCATCGCAGAGGCCATCACGCGAATCCCCGGCAGCTCGGCCTGGTTCGAGGCGGGTTATGTCACCTATTCCAATCGGCAGAAGACTCGGCAATTGAATGTGCCGGAGCCGTTGTTCGCTAAGGTTGGGGCGGTCAGCCAGCAGGTAGTGGAAGCGATGGTGCGTGGTGCGCAGGAGAAAAGCCTGTCGCGCTTTGCCGTGGCAGTCAGTGGCGTGGCCGGCCCGGATGGCGGTTCGCCGGACAAACCGGTGGGCACCGTCTGGCTGGCGTGGGGGGTGGGTGATGAGGTGTCGGCGCAGTTGGCGCACTTTCCCGGCAACCGGGATGAGGTCCGCCGACAAACGGTAAAAGCCGCGCTGGAGGGCTTGTTGCGACGAGCTGCAGCAGAAATGGAAAATCAGGGGTAGGCGATCTCTGATCTTTGTGGAACAATACTGTCTACTTATACAGGTGTTGGCCGCCAGGCCTTATTGATTACGTGAGGACTTTAATGGACGACAACAAGAAGAAAGCCTTGGCTGCGGCCCTGGGTCAGATCGAACGTCAATTCGGCAAGGGTGCCGTAATGCGTATGGGCGATCACGACCGTCAGGCGATCCCGGCTATTTCCACTGGCTCTCTGGGTCTGGACATCGCGCTCGGCATTGGCGGTCTGCCAAAAGGCCGTATCGTCGAAATCTACGGTCCTGAATCTTCCGGTAAAACCACTCTGACCCTATCGGTGATTGCCCAGGCACAAAAGATGGGCGCGACCTGCGCATTCGTCGACGCCGAGCACGCCCTCGACCCCGAGTACGCCGGCAAGCTGGGCGTCAACGTCGACGACCTGCTGGTTTCCCAGCCGGACACTGGCGAGCAGGCCCTGGAAATCACCGACATGCTGGTGCGCTCCAACGCCATCGACGTGATCGTGGTCGACTCCGTGGCAGCCCTGGTACCCAAGGCTGAAATCGAAGGCGAAATGGGCGACATGCACGTGGGCCTGCAAGCCCGTCTGATGTCCCAGGCGCTGCGTAAAATCACCGGTAACATCAAGAACGCCAACTGTCTGGTTATCTTCATCAACCAGATCCGTATGAAAATCGGCGTGATGTTCGGCAGCCCGGAAACCACCACCGGTGGTAACGCGCTGAAGTTCTACGCGTCGGTCCGTCTGGATATCCGCCGTACTGGCGCGGTGAAAGAAGGTGACGAAGTAGTCGGTAGCGAAACCCGCGTTAAAGTCGTGAAGAACAAGGTCGCTCCGCCGTTCCGTCAGGCTGAGTTCCAGATTCTTTACGGCAAGGGTATCTACCTGAACGGCGAGATGATCGACCTGGGCGTGCTGCACGGTTTCGTCGAGAAGTCCGGTGCCTGGTATGCCTACAACGGCAGCAAGATCGGCCAAGGCAAGGCCAACTCGGCCAAGTTCCTGGCAGAGAACCCGGATATCGCGGCCACGCTTGAGAAGCAGATTCGCGACAAGCTGCTTACCGCAGCGCCGGATGTGAAGGCTGCCGCCAACCGTGAGCCGGTTGAAGAAGTGGAAGAAGCTGACACTGATATCTGAAGCAAACGATGACCGTTGTATTGGATACACTCGTCGCCGTTCGGCGCACTGCAATGGACCTGCTCGCTCGCCGCGAGCATGGTCGGGTCGAGCTGACGCGTAAATTGCGTCAGCGCGGCGCAGAGCCCGAAATGATCGAAACAGCCCTGGACCGTTTGACGGAAGAAGGTCTGCTGTCGGAATCCCGTTATCTCGAAAGTTTCGTGTCCTATCGAGCCCGCTCCGGTTATGGCCCTGCGCGAATCCGCGAAGAGCTGAGCCAGCGTGGTCTGCAACGTGCCGATATCGACCTTGCCCTGCGCGAGTGCGGTATCAGTTGGCAAGCGCAGCTGGAAGACACCTGGCGTCGCAAGTTTTCTGGCCATCTGCCAATTGATGCCAGGGAGCGCGCGAAGCAAGGGCGTTTTTTGAGTTATCGCGGTTTTTCGATGGAGATGATCAGTCGTTTGTTAAGCGGCCGGGATATGGACGATTGAACAGCATATAAGTAGGTGGGAGGGTTAAGTCTCTTCGTACCTTGAACGTGCTTGTAGTTAGAGCGCGGTGCAGAAAAAGCCCACTATGAAAATAGTGGGCTTTTTTTTGTTCCAGAAATTCGTTGAGTCACAAAAATCGGAGCTTCGCTTTGATCCGCCATAAAGGAGTCCCCATGAAACAGAAAGGAATCAGTATGAAGAAGATCATCATCGCGCTTATGTGCCTATTGTCTGCCGCAGCCCATGCCGAAAAATACTCTACCTATGCAGAGTCTCCTGGAACTGCTGTGGGATTCGTCACGTCAGTCGTTGACTATAGTCCTGGAAGTGGGGCATCTGGTGACGGCGCTATTCAAAGTAATGCAGTGGGCACGCCGGATGGTAAGTACCTGTCCCTGGGAAAGAGTGGCAGCGCAGTATTTAAAGTGGGTCCCAATGCGCTCAAGGCTGATGGCACTTCAGCTGTCGACATCTACGTGTATGAGGCTGGCTGGTGGGATTCATTTGATGTGTACGTCTCAGCCAATGGCGTGTCGTACACCAGGCTGACACCCACGATTGTCTCCCAGGCATCCGGTGGTTCAGGCTCTTGGGCAGGTTTCAATATCGACGGACAAGTCGATAAGGTGCTTGCTTATCCTTATGTGAAGGTGGTCGACACCAGCAACAGCACCAGTGTAATCCCGGGCACCGATGGCGCCGATGTCGATGCCATCATGATTACAAGTGCTGCCGAGCCGGTAGGCAACAATGTGCTTTATGATACCGACACGCTTAACGGTGACACCTACAACCTCTATGCAGATGCGGACTCTGGTGTTGTAGGGGTAAAAGTCATTACATCGAACGGTGCGGTTACCTATATTCCATTTTCAGCGGGTAACACGCTGACACCCATCGCTGTTTCCGTCCAGTCTGATGTGAACGGTGATTCGGTAAATGACATTAATGTACTGGCAACTCGTAAATCCGATAATGCGCAGCTCAATATCTACCGTGATTTGAATGGCGCGTTCATCAAGACCGTTGATAATTCCGCCATCAAATAATGCGTGTAAAAAATGTGGGAGGGGGCTTGCTCCCGAAAGCAGTGTTTCAGTCAGTACAACGGAGACTGAACTATCGCTATCGGGAGCAAGCCCCCTCCCACATTGAACGCATTTTGCAAAATTTAAAGCACTGTGCAGAAAAGGCCCACTATGAAAATAGTGGGCCTTTTTTTTTGCTCAAAAATCAAGCTGGTTCCGGCGCCACTCGCTGCTGCGCTTTCCCCTGGGCCTCTGCCCAGTTCTCCGGCAAGTTGATGTAATCCACCAGCTCACGCAAACGGCCTTGATCGCGACCATTGAAGTTGAACACCAGTCGCGTCAGGTGGCTGAACTCCGGTTCATCGTGATCTTCGCCGGTGTAGGCCCGTTGCTGGAATTCTCCGCTCAAGCGCAGGCTGGCGAACTCATCCTGCAGGTGAGCCATTGCACGCTCGCTGAGGGCGTGATGCATGCGCAGCACAAACTCGCGCTTCAGCCAGCGTGTGGAATGGAAGTTGGCATAGAACTGGTTGATTTCTTCCACTGCTTCTTCTGCGCTGTACACCAACCGCACCAGCTTGAGGTCGGTGGGCAGGATATAGCGGTTGGCTTCCAGTTGGCTGCGGATAAAGTCCAAAGCGCCTTGCCAGAACCCGCCTCCCGGCGCATCCAGCAACACCACGGGTACCAGTGGGCTTTTGCCGGTCTGGATCAGCGTCAATACTTCCAGCGCTTCATCCAGCGTGCCGAAACCGCCGGGGCACAGCACCAACGCATCGGCTTCCTTGACGAAGAACAGTTTGCGGGTAAAAAAGAAATGGAAGGACAGTAGGTTATCGGTGCCATCGATGGTCGGGTTGGCGTGCTGTTCAAACGGCAGGGTAATGTTGAACCCCAGGCTGTGCTCCAGGCCTGCACCTTCATGCGCCGCAGCCATGATGCCGCCACCGCCACCGGTGATGACCATCAGGTCCGAGCGTGCAAGGGCGGCGCCGACTTCCCTTGCAAGTGCGTACAACGGACTTTCCATCGGCGTCCGGGCTGAGCCGAACACGGTTACCTTGCGCCGGCCCTTGAACTGCTCCAGTACACGAAAGGCATGGTCCAGCTCGCGGATGGCGCGCAGGGTGATTTTGGCATTCCAGCGGTCCCGATCGTCCTGGGCCATGCGCAGGACGGTAAGAATCATGTCGCGATACAAAGGGATATTCTGACTGTTGGGAGCGATCAGTTGGAGCTGCGCGTCGACCTGCTGCGTGAGATCAGTCCCGTTTTCTTCAAAGTGACGTAATAGAAGCTCATTCGATTCATAAGGCATTCAACTTCTCCTTTTTTGCCCTGAAAAATATTACAGAACAGCAGTGAAACTGCTGCGAGCGAAAGGATGGGATGGCTTGATCATGGGCCGAAAAACCCTTGGCTGGCAACCGCTTATTGGCGGTCAAGCAAGTGTCTGGCTGTACGGGAGAAACTGACGCGGGGGTGTCACGCGCCCAGGGTCCTGGGCACGAGAGGATCAAGCAGGGCTTACTTTTTCTTTTTCGCGGCAGTCGGTGCCGGGCAATCCGCTTCCACGAACTTGACCGACGCCACAGGGCGGTTGGTCTTGTTCTCGGTAATTTCGTAGCGCATTACCGCGCCCTTGGCCATCAGTTCGCGGTAACCCGGATTCAGGCATACGCTCTGGCCCAGCTGGAAATACACAGCCTTGGGGTTGGCGCGCATCTGTTCGGCGCGGTCAGGCAGAACGCTGAGGTGATCGATCAGTTGCATGCCTTCAACGGTGTAGGCCACTTCCAGGGTTTTTTCGTCGATTTCCCGGGGCAGGTCCTTGTTACTTTCGGCCGCGACGCTTTGCAGCTTCCTGTTCATTTGGGCCTCCAGCAGTGAGGCCGCCTGGGCGCCAACAGGCAGCACCAGCGCGAGGGCGATGGACGGGGCAGCAAGGCGCAGCATGGAACGCAGCATGAAACTCTCCTGATTCGGTTACTGGTGCATAGACCCGCCACAGGGCTGTGCGTTCAGTGGCGCGAGATTATAGGTGAGCCCTGGCCACTACAGCCAGGCGTATCGCTGGTAAACTGCGGCCACTTTTACCTGCCACGAGTTTTTCCCGTGTCGATTGACCCGATTTTACGGCGCACCCGATGAGCCACGCCGTTTTCCGCCTGCGCACCGAGCGCCTGGCGCGAGCCGTGCGCCCCTTCCTCAACCGTGGTTCGCGCGCCGAACGTTGCCCCAACTGCCGTGTGATTCCCGAGTATTGCCTGTGCGCCTGGCGACCAGCGGTCCACGCCCGGTCGGCCATGTGCCTGTTGATGCACGATGTCGAACCGATGAAACCCAGCAACACCGGCTGGCTGATTGCGGATGTCATTCACGACACCCGCGCATTCGCCTGGTCGCGCACCGAGGTTGATCCGGGTTTGCTCACCTTGTTGGCCGACCCGCAGTGGCAACCCTACATCGTGTTTCCCGGTGAGTTTGTAACGCCTGAGCGGGTGGTCAGTGAAGTTCGCGTGGAGGAGGGCAAGCGCCCGTTGTTCATCCTGCTGGACGGCACCTGGAGCGAGGCGCGCAAGATGTTTCGCAAGAGCCCCTACCTGGAGCATCTGCCGGTGCTGAGCCTGGCGCCGGACCAGCTGTCGCGCTACAAGCTGCGGCGCTCCAAGCGTGATGATCATTTCTGCACGGCCGAAGTTGCAGCCCTGTGCCTGGAGCTGGCCGACGACCTGGCCGCCAGCGAAGTACTCGACGCCTACCTCGACGTGTTCAGCACCCATTACCTGGCCGCCAAATTCCAGTTGCCACTGGACCCGACCGACAACGTCCACACGCGCCTTGCGCCCTTTGTCCCGACGGCAAAGCCATGATGGCAAGGTAACGCCACAACCCGCTAAAATGCCCACAGCGTAGTGCTTGACCCTTCAGGCAGCGCTGAGCAAGCTGGGCGCCGATCAGGGGCCCCATAAAAACAGGATCATTTAATCAATGGCCACATACGAAATCCTGATAGCCGATGACCATCCGCTGTTTCGCAGTGCGCTGCATCAGGCCGTCACTCTGGGCCTGGGTCCGGATGTTCGCCTGGTCGAAGTGGCCAGCATTGCCGAACTGGAAGCGCGCCTCACCGAAAAAGCCGACTGGGACCTGGTGCTGCTCGACCTGAACATGCCGGGTGCCTACGGATTTTCCGGGCTGGTGCTGCTGCGTGGGCAGTATCCTCAGATCCCAGTGGTGATGGTCTCGGCCCAGGAAGACGCTGATGTGGTGGTGCGCTCCAAGGAGTTCGGCGCCAGCGGTTTCATCCCCAAGTCCAGCGCGATGGAAGATATTCAGCAGGCTGTGCGTACGGTATTGGACGGTGATGTGTCGTGGCCGCCGCAGGCGTTTGAAGAGATCAACGTGTCCGACGAAGCCAAGGCGGCCCGTGATGGCCTGGCGAGCCTGACGCCCCAGCAGTTCCGCGTATTGACCATGGTTTGCGAAGGGCTTCTGAACAAGCAGATTGCCTATGAGCTGAGCGTGTCGGAAGCGACCATCAAGGCCCACGTCACGGCAATCTTTCGCAAGCTTGGGGTGCGTACGCGAACCCAGGCGGCGTTGCTCTTGCAACAACTTGAGTCAATTTCGCAGCACTAAGCTGTTACCGCTTCACGCTTTTTTGACTTTGCGTGATCTAGTTTCCCCACTTCTTTGGTTCAGTTGCCTACATCTATGTCGCCTTTCAAGGGTCAAACCGGTATCAAACGTATCTTCAACGCTGGGGGCTATTCACTGGATGGCCTGCGCGCAGCCTTCACCGGCGAGGCGGCCTTTCGTCAGTTGGTGCTGCTCAACGTCGTCCTGGTGCCGCTGAGCTTTTTCCTGAGTGTCAGCCGGGTCGAGCGGGCGCTGATGATCGCAGTGTGCCTGCTGGCGTTGATCGTCGAGCTGCTCAATTCAGCGGTGGAAGCGGCCATCGACCGTATCTCCCTGGACCTCCATCCTCTGTCGAAGAACGCCAAGGACATGGGCAGCGCCGCGCAGTTTGTGGCGCTGACCATGATCGCGCTGGTGTGGGCCGTGATCCTCGTCTGATCCTCAGGCAATACTCGGCAGCACGATCTCGTCGCTGCGCTGGACACCTGCGGTGAAGGCGCGGCACAGCTCCAGAAACTCGCGCATCGCCGAGGTCTGGTATTTCTGTTTATGCCAGATGAAGTAGAACTGCCGGGCCAGGTCCAGGTCCGGTGTTTCCACCGGCACCAGGCTGCCGCGGCGGAAGGCGTCGCGCAGCGCCAGGCGTGAGATGCAGCCAATCCCCAAACCCGATTCCACCGCGCGTTTGATCGCCTCTGTGTGCTCCAGCTCCAGGCGGATATTCAGCGTGCTGCGGTGATGGCGCATGGCTTGGTCGAAGGTCAGGCGCGTGCCCGAGCCTTGTTCCCGCAGAATCCACGCTTCACGGGTCAGCTCGTCCAGACTGGCCGTGCCGCGTTTAGCCAGGTGATGTTGCGGCGCGCAAAACACCACCAGCTCATCTTCCACCCAGGTTTGCACTTCGATATCCGGGTGGCTGCAGTCGCCTTCGATCAGACCCAGGTCAATCTCGTAGTGCGCCACCTGATGCACGATGTTGGCCGTATTCTGCACATGCAGCTTCACCTGACTTTCGGGATGCTGCTGCATGAAGCTGCCGATCAGCAAGGTAGCCAGGTAATTGCCGATGGTCAGGGTCGCGCCGACCGCCAGGGAGCCGAAGCCGGATTTGCCGTTGAGCAGGTCCTCGATCTCCTTGGCCTGGTCCAGCAGCGCCACTGCCTGGGGCAAGAGCTGATGGCCGAGGGCGTTGAGGCTCAGGCGTTTGCCGGCGCGGTCGAACAATTGGCAGCTGGATTGACGCTCCAGCTCGGTGATCGAGGTGCTGGCGGCGGATTGCGATAAGGCCAGAAGGCCAGCAGCGCGCGAGACGCTTTCCTGCTGGGCGACGGCGACGAAGACTTGCAGTTGACGGAGAGTAAATCGCATATCGATATAACCGATAACCCTTATCTTAATAATCCAGTTAACAGATATTGTCGCCGCCATTAGAATGCTGTGCAATTGCGCATCCACATCTTTGGCGCAGACCCATTTCCAGGAGTCCCCCGTACATGAGCAACATGAACCACGAGCGTGTCCTCAGTGTTCATCACTGGAACGACACTCTGTTCAGCTTCAAGTGCACCCGCGATCCGGGCCTGCGCTTCGAGAACGGTCAGTTCGTGATGATCGGCCTGCAACAGCCCAACGGCCGCCCGCTCATGCGCGCTTACTCGATTGCCAGCCCGAACTGGGAAGAGCATCTGGAGTTCTTCAGCATCAAGGTGCCGGATGGCCCGCTGACTTCCCAGTTGCAGCACTTGAAGGAAGGCGACGAGATCATCATCAGCAAGAAACCGACGGGCACCCTGGTGCTTGACGATCTAAAGCCGGGCAAACACCTGTACCTGCTCAGCACCGGTACCGGCCTGGCGCCCTTCATGAGCGTGATTCAGGACCCGGAAACCTACGAGCGTTTCGAAAAAGTGATCCTGTGCCACGGCGTGCGTTACGTCAACGAAGTCGCCTACCGCGAATTCATCACCGAGCACCTGCCGCAAAACGAATTCTTCGGCGAGGCCCTGCGTGACAAGTTGATCTACTACCCGACCGTGACCCGCGAGCCGTTCGAAAACGAAGGCCGCCTGACCGACCTGATGCGCAGCGGCAAGCTGTTCACCGACATCGGCCTGCCGCCAATCAACCCCGAGGACGACCGCGCCATGTTGTGCGGCAGCCCGAGCATGTTGGACGAAACCAGCGAAGTGCTGAACAGCTTCGGCCTGAAGGTCTCGCCACGCATGCGTGAGCCGGGTGATTACCTGATCGAACGCGCCTTCGTCGAAAAGTAATACCGAGCCAGTAACAACACAGCTCCAAAAAAATGTGGGAGGGGGCTTGCTCCCGATTGCCGAGTATCAGTCACCCGAGACAGTGACTGACACTCCGCTATCGGGAGCAAGCCCCCTCCCACATCTGGTTTGCGTGCTATTGAGCCGGCAGCACTTCCAGCACGCAAATCATCCCGGGCTCCGGGTAGTGCCAACGCACATCCACATCCCAGAACTGCGCCCCATATTCGCGCTCTGACGTTGGCACCTGATACGCCGGCCTCGGGTCTTGCGCCAGGCACTGCTCGATCAGTTCCACCAGCGGCTCTTCCAGGCGCTGGGCATGGCCTTGCGCCTGTTGCAACGCAGCCTTGAGCCACTGCACGCCGATCAGTTGCGGCGCAGCGCTGGCAACGTCGTTGGTGGCAGTGTCGATGATGTCGGCATACGGCACGTACGGTTTGATATCCAGCACCGGCGTGCCGTCGAGCAGATCGATCCCGGAAATCCACAGGCGGCCCGCTTCCACTTTGTCCAGCTTCACCACCGACTGGCCGATGCCATTGGGCCGATGGGTGGCGCGGGTGGCGAATACACCCATCGACGTGTTGCCGCCCAGGCGCGGCGGGCGCACTTTGAGGCGCGGCTTGTCTTCCAGCGCTTGATGGAACACAAACAGCAGCCACACATGGCTGACCTGCTCCAGGCCCTGCACCGCCTCACCCTTGTCGAACGGCGCCACCAGTTCCAGCACGCCCCGCGCGGCAGGCGCCAATTGCGGTTGGCGCGGAATGGCGAACTTCTCCTTGAAACAGGAGCGCACGAAGCCGACAGGCGAGACGTTGTAGGTCATGGCTTACGCACGAACCCGCAGCGTCAGGCCCTTGAGGAAGTTACGCAGCAACTGGTCGCCGCACGGGCGATAGTTGGTGTGGCCGAACTTGCGAAACAGTGCGCTCAGCTCCGGCTTGGACACCGGAAACTCGGCGGCCTTGAGGATGGCGTGCATGTCGTCTTCTTTCAGTTCGAAGGCCACGCGCAGCTTCTTGAGGATGATGTTATTGGTCACCGGCGTTTCGATCGGCTGCGGCGGACGGCTTTCGTCCTTGCCACGCTTGAAGATCACCAAACCATCGAGGAAGTGCGCCATGACTTCGTCCGGGCAGAACACAAAGCCTTCTTCCTCATCTTTTTTGAGGTAGGTCAGCAGGTCTTCCTTGGTCACGTCCATGCCGCCGATCTTGATGATCTCGACCATCTTGTTGTCGCTGATGTCGAGCATGTAGCGCACGCTGCGCAGTACGTCGTTGTGAATCATGGTGGGCAATCCTGATATTCAACTGAGGACACCGCCCAATAGGCGGTGTCGAGAAAAGGGGAGCGGCGTTTAGAACTTCTCTTTGCCGGACAGATAGCGCCATTGGCCCACCGGCACCTTGCCGATGGACACGCCGCCGATACGGATGCGGCGAATGGCGACAACCTTCAGGCCAACGGCTTCGCAGAACAGCGCGATCACGCCCGGTTGCGGATTTTTCATCGCAAAGCGCAGGCGGTTTTCGTTCTGCCAACTGGCCTTGACCGGCGGCAGTTCCTTGCCCTTGTACGTCAGGCCGTGGTTCAGGCGGTTGAGGCCGTGGGCAACCATGTCGCCTTCGACCTCCACCACATACTCCTGCTCGATCTTGGCGGCATCGGCGGTCAGCTTGCGCAGGATCTTCCAGTCCTGGGTGAACACCAGCAGGCCGCTGGCCTTGGCTTGCAGGTCAGCACTGGCGGTCAGGCGCAGGAAGTGGCCCTTGAGCGGGCGCTTGCTGAAACGGTGTTCTTCGGACAGCGTCTCGGCGCTGATCGAGGCCATCGCCGTCTCGGCATCCACGCCGGCCGGGGCGTGCAGCAGAATGGTCACCGGCTCCGGCACGGTGGCCTTGGCCTCCGGGTCCAGTTCGACCTTCTGCGTGGTGACCTTGAACTGCGGCTCGTCGATCACTTCACCGTCCACCGAGACCCATCCGCCTTCGATAAACAGCTCAGCCTCCCGACGGGAGCAACCGACCAGTTCGATAAGGCGTTTGGAGAGGCGTATGGGGTCAGTCATGACAAGGGCCGTAACAAAAAGGGGCGCCTATTGTACCTGCCTGGCGCCGGTTAATCCCGGCCCCATTTCAGCGCGCTTGAAAATGTGCGAGCGGGCTTGCCATGGGTGGCTGACGCAAACGCAGGTGCAGCAACGGATAGGGCTGGCCCAGGCCGTCATGGGCCGTGCGTCCGACCACTTCAAAACCCTGCTTGAGGTAAAACCCCAGTGCCTTGGGGTTTTGCTCATTCACATCAAGCGCCTCGGCATTCAAATGCTCGATTGCATAGCGCAGCAATTGGCGACCCAGGCCCTGGCCTCGGTGCAGCGGGTCGATAAACAGCATTTCGACCTTGCCTGCCGCCACCCCGGCGAACCCGGTGATGCGCTGGCGCGTGTCCTTGGTGCACACCAGCATCACCGCATCGAGGTAGCGGGTGAGCACCAGGTTTTTCAGTAGCGCAATGTAACTGTCCGGCAGGAAATCGTGGGTGGCCCGCACCGAGTCTTCCCAGATGCGCGTCAACTCTGTGTAGTCGCCGGTGTTGGGTGTATGGATGACCGAATGCTCGCGCATGTCTGCTGCTCCTTGCCTCGCTCTGCTCTGATGGGCAAAACAATAGACCCAAAAAAGCCCCGCCTCTTGTCCAGAGGCGGGGCTTTTGTATTTCTTTGCAGATTCAGTCGCGCTTTTCGGCCCACAGGTCGTATTCGTCGGCATCGGTCACGGTGCACCAGACCTTGTCGCCCGGCTTCAAGCCGCTGGCATCGTCGATAAACACGTTACCGTCGATTTCCGGTGCATCGAAGAAGCAGCGGCCAACGGCGCCTTGTTCGTCGACTTCGTCGATCAGCACTTCGATTTCCTTGCCGATGCGCAACTGCAGGCGCGCCGAACTGATCGCCTGCTGGTGCGCCATGAAGCGCTCCCAACGGTCCTGCTTGACGTCGTCCGGCACCACGGCCAGGTCCAGCAGGTTGGCCGGAGCGCCTTCCACCGGGGAATACTGGAAGCAGCCGACGCGGTCCAGTTGCGCTTCGGTCAGCCAGTCCAGCAGGTACTGGAAGTCTTCTTCGGTTTCGCCGGGGAAGCCGACGATGAAGGTCGACCGGATGATCAGATCCGGGCAGATCTCGCGCCAGTTCTTGATGCGCGCCAGGGTCTTGTCTTCGAACGCCGGGCGTTTCATCGCCTTGAGCACCTTGGGGCTTGCGTGCTGGAACGGAATGTCCAGGTACGGCAGGATCTTGCCGGCGGCCATCAATGGGATCAGTTCATCCACGTGCGGGTACGGGTAGACATAGTGCAGGCGCACCCACACACCCAGGCTGCTGAGGGCTTCGCACAGTTCGGTCATGCGGGTTTTCACCGGCGCGCCGTTCCAGAAACCGGTGCGGTATTTCACATCGACGCCGTACGCGCTGGTGTCCTGGGAGATCACCAACAGCTCTTTGACGCCGGATTTGACAAGGCGCTGGGCCTCGTCGAGGACATCGCCCACCGGACGGCTGACCAGCTTGCCGCGCATCGACGGAATGATGCAGAAGCTGCAGCTGTGGTTGCAGCCTTCGGAAATCTTCAGGTACGCATAGTGACGCGGCGTCAGCTTGATGCCTTGGGGCGGCACCAGGTCGATCAGCGGGTTGTGGTCCTGACGCGGCGGCACCACCTGGTGCACGGCGTTGACCACCTGCTCGTACTGCTGCGGACCGGTTACGGCCAGAACGCTGGGGTGCACGTTGCGGATGTTGCCTTCTTCCACACCCATGCAGCCGGTCACGATGACCTTGCCGTTTTCCTTGATGGCCTCGCCAATCACTTCCAGCGACTCCGCCTTGGCCGAATCGATGAAACCGCAGGTGTTGACCACCACCACGTCAGCGTCCTGATAGGTGGACACCACGTCGTAGCCTTCCATGCGCAGTTGCGTCAGGATGCGTTCGGAGTCGACCAGAGCCTTCGGGCAACCCAGGGAAACAAAGCCAACCTTGGGGTTGGCTTTTGCGATGGTGGTGGACATGTCTAACCTCGGTATTGAATGACGCCGCCGGTCGGGCACGACAAGGCGGTTGCCGGGCACTGGGTGTGCCTCTGATCAAAAAGTGCGCAATTCTAGCGATGGGCGGCGCGCTTGACCAGCTTTATGCGGGGAAATGCGACGAGTGCTGCGCCTGTAAAGAAAAAGGGCGCCGATCTGCGCCCCAGCAAGAAACTCACGTCAACCTCTAGCGTTGCTCAAGAGCCGCCAACACGTGCCCAGGGTCATTGTGTATGGCGCGCAGGAGCGCCCGTGCGGGGCCTTCTGGCTCCCGCCGACCTTGCTCCCAGTTCTGCAGAGTTCCCACTGCGACATCAATCGCTTTGGCAAAGCGCGCCTGAGAAAGCCCGGTAGCCTTACGGATCATTTTGACTTTCACGGCGTCCACGTGAAACTCACGGGATGGCGGACGTTCGCCACGGCCAATCTCGTCCATCTGGGTCATGCTTTCGACCAGGCGGTTGAATAGATTCTTTTCCATCACTTCCACCCTCTGTTTAATTGTGCAAGTACTCTCTTTTCCGCTGGAGAAAGATCATCTTTGATCCCCTTACGGTAGATCAGAATCAGCCTGATCTGATAAGCCGCTATTAAGTGGAAGTCGATCACCCGTACCCCGCCCTAGCTTTCATCGCTCAAAAGCTCGCCAAGGTCTTCCGTGAAGACGGGGGACTCAATGAATATCATCTTTAACGTGCTATCCGTCATTGGCGTAGAGGCGATGGTGGCGACTAGTGCCCTGCAATTCGGCATCCGTTTCCTGAGTGAAGGCGCAAGGGGCCATGGGGAATTTCTCATTATGATCATGGAGCTTTGCTCGAGCGCCGTGATGTTTGCGCTATTTACTACCAACGGGAGCGAACTGGCTGCCCAATGCCTTCGAACAGCGAAATCTAACCAGCGCATGCGCTATGCTTCGCGCCTTTACTCACGGGCCAGCCCCGTGAGTCAATAAAACGTCTGTTACGAGAAGTTAAACGGCGCATGCTAGGGTCCGCTCAGGTGCGTTGTTTATAAATGGCCGCAGGTCAAAGGGCAGGAGTGGTTGATGGGTCAGGCAAGTAGTCAGGCGGCGGGTGCCGAGCATTCAAACGCCAAGCCGATAGGCATGCTGGTGGCGGCGGTTGGGGTGGTTTACGGCGATATCGGGACCAGCCCGCTCTATACCCTCAAAGAAGTATTCACCGGCGGTTATGGGGTGCAGGTCAACCATGATGGTGTGTTGGGGATTCTGGCGCTGATTTTCTGGTCGCTGATCTGGGTCGTGTCGATCAAATACATGCTGTTCGTGCTGCGCGCCGACAACCAGGGCGAGGGCGGCATCATGGCCCTGACCGCGCTGGCGCGACGTGCGGCGGGGGAGCGCAGGAGACTGCGCAGTTTCCTCGTGGTGTGCGGCCTGTGCGGTGCGGCGCTGTTTTATGGCGACAGCATGATCACCCCGGCGATCTCGGTGCTGTCGGCCGTGGAAGGCCTGGAGCTGGCCTTCGATGGCGTGGATAAGTGGGTGGTGCCCATCGCGCTGGTGGTGCTGGTCGCGCTGTTCCTGATCCAGAAGCACGGCACCGACCGTATCGGCAAGCTGTTCGGGCCGGTGATGGTCACCTGGTTTCTGGTACTCGGCGGCCTTGGCGTGTATGGCATCACCCTGCACCCCGAAGTGCTCAGCGCGCTGAACCCGATGTGGGCCGTGCGTTTCTTCGAGGCTCACCCCGGCATCGGTGTGGCGATTCTGGGTGCAGTGGTACTGGCGTTGACCGGCGCCGAGGCGTTGTACGCCGACATGGGCCACTTCGGGCGCAAGCCCATCGCCCGCGCCTGGTTCATCCTGGTGCTGCCGGCGCTGGTGCTCAATTATTTCGGTCAGGGCGCCATGCTGCTGGGCGACCCTGAAGCCGCGCGCAACCCGTTTTACCTGCTGGCGCCAAGCTGGGCGCTGATCCCGCTGGTGGTGCTGTCCACCCTGGCCACGGTGATTGCATCCCAGGCGGTCATTTCCGGGGCGTTCTCGTTGACGCGCCAGGCGATCCAACTGGGTTACATCCCGCGCATGCACATCCAGCACACGTCCAGCGCCGAGCAGGGCCAGATCTACATCGGCGCGGTGAACTGGTCGCTGATGGTCGGTGTGATCCTGCTGGTGCTGGGCTTCGAGTCCTCCAACGCGCTGGCCTCGGCCTACGGCGTGGCAGTGACCGGCACCATGCTGATGACCACCATCCTGGTGTCGGCCGTGATGCTGCTGCTGTGGAAATGGCCACCGATTCTGGCCGTGCCGGTGTTGCTCTGCTGCCTGTTGGTGGACGGGCTGTACTTTGCCGCCAACGTGCCGAAGATCATCCAGGGTGGCGCGTTCCCGGTGCTGGCGGGGATCGTGCTGTTCGTGTTGATGACGACGTGGAAGCGCGGCAAGCAACTGCTGGTGGAACGCCTCGACGAGGGCGGCCTGCCGCTGCCGATCTTTATCAACAGCATCCGCGTGCAGCCGCCTCACCGCGTGCAGGGCACGGCGGTGTTCCTTACCGCGCGGCCCGACGCAACGCCCCATGCGCTGCTGCACAACCTGCTGCACAACCAGGTGCTGCATGAGCAAGTGGTGCTGCTGACGGTGGTCTACGAAGACATTCCGCGCGTACCCACCGCCCGGCGCTTCGAGGTGGATGCCTACGGTGAGGGCTTCTTCCGGGTGATCCTGCACTTTGGCTTTACCGACGAGCCGGATGTGCCCCAGGCGCTGAAGTTGTGCCATCTGGAAGAGCTGGATTTCAGCCCGATGCGCACCACGTATTTCCTCAGCCGCGAAACCGTGATCGCCTCGCGCATCAAGGGCATGGCGCGTTGGCGCGAAGCGCTGTTCGCCTTCATGTTGAAGAACGCCAACGGCAACCTGCGCTTCTTCAAGCTCCCGGTAAACCGGGTGATCGAGCTGGGCACCCAGGTCGAAATGTAGACCGCAGCGCCCCGGGAGCCGGTAATCGGCTCCCGTCTTTCCTTCTGAACCCTGTGTGATCGACGGTTGTCGACTAGGCTCCAGGCACCGTTGATGTGCCCACAGAACCCGGAAGAGGTGCGCCATGAGTCAACTGCTCGAACCCTATACCCTGCGCCAACTGACCCTGCTCAATCGCATCGTGGTCTCGCCGATGTGCCAGTACTCCAGCGCCGATGGCTTGGCCAACGACTGGCATCTGGTCCACCTCGGCAGCCGTGCGGTGGGCGGCGCCGGGCTGATCTTTACCGAATCCACCGCCGTGACCGCCGATGGCCGTATCACCGCCCAGGACTTGGGTTTGTGGAACGACGCACAGATCGCGCCGCTGCAGCGCATCACCCGTTTCATCGCGGCCCAGGGCGCGGTAGCCGGCATCCAGCTGGGCCACGCCGGACGCAAGGCCAGCACGCACCGTCCGTGGATCGGCAAGCATGGCAGCGTCAAGCCGGAAGACGGCGGTTGGGTGCCGGTGGGGCCCTCGCCGATGGCATTCGACCCACAGCACACCCAGCCCACGCCGCTGGACGAAGGGCAGATCCAGCAAGTGATTGCCGACTTCGTGGCGGCCGCCAGGCGCGCGTTGACGGCGGGGTTCCAGGTGGTGGAAATCCACGCTGCCCACGGCTACCTGCTGCACCAATTCCTCTCGCCCATCAGCAACCAGCGCCGGGACCAGTACGGCGGCTCCTTCGAAAACCGCATCCGCCTGGTGCTCGAAGTGACCCGCGCGGTACGCGATGTCTGGCC
This sequence comes from Pseudomonas sp. PvP025, assembly GCF_017832155.1. Classification (NCBI taxonomy): domain Bacteria; kingdom Pseudomonadati; phylum Pseudomonadota; class Gammaproteobacteria; order Pseudomonadales; family Pseudomonadaceae; genus Pseudomonas; species Pseudomonas sp. PvP025. Next base: position 5,305,136 of record NZ_JAFIBJ010000001.1, read on the forward strand.
GCAGGAGCTGCCGCTGTTTGTGCGTGTGTCGGCCACCGACTGGGTGGAAGACGGCTGGAACCCCGATGAAACCGTGGAACTGGCGCGCCGCCTGAAGGACCTGGGCGTGGACCTGATCGACGTCTCCTCCGGTGGCACCGCCGCCAACGCCGAAATCCCCACCGGCCCCGGCTACCAGACGCGTTTTGCCGAGCGCGTGCGCAAGGAGTCCGGGATTGCCACCGGCACCGTCGGCATGATCACCGAGCCGGCGCAGGCCGAGCATATCCTGCGCACCTGCCAGGCGGACCTGATCTTCCTCGCCCGTGAACTGCTGCGCGATCCGTACTGGCCCCTGCATGCCGATGACGACCTGGGCGGACGCAAGGCAACCTGGCCGGCGCAGTATCAGCGTGCGACCCATCGCGACCAGCCAATCCACGAGTCCGATCTGCGCGATTGATCCTGCGCAGGCTGCACCAAAAACCCACCCGGGTCCGGTGGGTTTTTCTTTGTCCATCTGTGTGGGAAAAGGCTGTAGGTATTTGTTACCGAAGCAATTTTTTAAGTGAATACTCTAAAAAAATCCCACACCGGACGAGATTGTTTCTACGCTTAGGGTACGTCTGGTTCTGGCCCAGGAAGTCAGTCGGTTTGCCCGCGAAGGTATTGCGCTTTATCGCAGGCAAAGAATGGGCGCAAGGAGCATTTGATCGTTATCAGGAGAAACAGTCCATGGCCAAGTCCTATGGTGTAGCGGGTGTGGTGGCGTGTTTTCTGACCCGCAGGATGTCCCTGCGTAGTCGCAGGTTGAGTTCGGACGAGGCTGAATTGCTGGCGCAATATCGCGCCCTGACCGAGGACGATCAGGTGGCGATGCGGTACCTGGTGGGGGCGATGAAGAGTGTGTCGCGGTTTTAAAACCAGCGAAAATCAACGATGGGAGCGGCGGTGCGACGATTCGACTTGCCCGCGATGACGATTTTTCGGTGTACCTATCCGTTTCTGCGGTAACGGCTGCTGGAGGTTCCGCTCTTACAGCGGGTCACTTTTTGAAGAGCGCAAAAAGTAACCCAAAACGCTTCGCCCCAACACTCGGCACCTCGCTCAGGCTCGGTGTGCCCGAACGCAGGCTTTGGAGCGTGGGCCGCCGCGATGGGCCATCCTTGGCCCAGCGCGGCTAACCCGGCGTCCTGCCGGGTTACCCATGCTCCAAAGCCTGCGTTCGGCCAGCGTGTTTGACGGGGCGCTCCAGATCAAAAGCAAAAGCGTGGCGGCCTTAGAGCCGACCGGTATCGGGGCGTGTGAACGCGATCAACTGTGGGAGCGGGCTTGCCCGCGATGACGGCAGGCCAGTTGCTACATGAACGACTGACTCATCGCTATCGCGGGCAAACCTGTTCCCATATTTATAACCGGCGCCTCACGTGTACTTGCGCTTATCCGGCGCTGGCGGGAAGTACTGGTACAGCCAGGTTTCACTCAAGGTGCGGTCCTGGGTCCGGATAAACAGGCGCAGCTCGACGGGTTCCACGCTGTCGCTGGTGGGGTACCAGTCGAACAGGATGCGATAGCCCTTGATGTTGTCGAGCACCAGCACGCTGAAATCCTTGACCTCACCGTGTGAGCAAGTCACCACCGGCTCGATGCCGGTGCCGGCGGGCAGGCGGTCCAGGCCGCCGCCCTTGAAGTCCACGGCAAAGCGGCGCGCCCAGACTTCGGGGTAATGCTCGCCGGGTGCCCAGCCTTCGGTAAAGCCGCCCATGCCGGAACGGGTCGCGTCGACCTGCGCCAGCGGCGTGCTGACCGGGGGCAGGGCACTCCAGTACAACTTGTAGCCGTAATTGAGGGAGTCGCCGGCAGCCACGGGTTTTTTCGGGGTCCAGAAGGCCACGATATTGTCCAGGGTCTCGCCGGTGGTAGGGATTTCCAGCAGGTCGATCGAGCCCTCGCCCCAGGCGGTGGTCGGTTCCACCCACAGGCTTGGGCGCTTGCTGTACCAGTCCACGGTGTCCTGATAGCTGGCGAACTCATGGTCGGTCTGCACCAGGCCGAAGCCTTTTGGGTCAGTGTCGGCAAACGCGTTGAACTGCAACTTGGCCGGGTTGTTCAACGGGCGGCACACCCACTCGCCATTACCGCGCCACATCGCCAGGCGGTCCGAATCGTGGATTTGCGGGTGGATGGTGTCGCACATGCGCCGCTCATGGGTGCCGCAGCTGAACATGCTGGTCATCGCCGCGATGCCCAGTTGTTCGATGGCGGTACGCGCGTTGATATGCGCGTCGATCGCCATCACCACCTGGTTGGCCTGGCAGTCGATATCGAAGCGATAGGCACCGGTGGCGCTCGGTGAATCGAGCAGGGCGTACACCACAAAGCGCGTGGCGTTCTTTTCCGGGGTCTCGAACCAGAACTGCGTGAAGTCGGGAAATTCCTCGCGTTTTTTCGCGTAGGTATCAATCGCCAGGCCGCGCGCTGACAGGCCGTACTGGCCGGTGGAGTCCACCGCTCGGAAATAGCTGGCGCCCAAAAATGACAACACGTCATGGCGGTCCAGCTCCGGCGCCTTGAACAGCTTGAAGCCGGAGAAACCCAGGTCGCCGGTCAGTTGCTTGGTGTCTACCGTGGTCTTTTCATAGTTGAACAGCGACGGGCGGAAATGCACCTCACGGGCTTCGCGGGTCCTGGGGTCGACGCTGTGCATGCGCACCGGCGTCTTGAAACCCATGCCGACGTGGAAGAACTGCACATCCAGCTGGCCGTTCAACTCCTTCCACAGCGAATGATTGCCGTCGTAGCCAATCGCGTTGAAATTTTGCGGGGTCATGTTCGCCAGCGTAGGTGGCAGCACCTGCCGCGTGTCTTTGTAGGCTGCGCCGGCGAGCTGTTTGGCCTGGGCCTTAAGCGTTTCAAAATCGAATGCCACGGCCTTGCCATCGGCGGCACGGTTACCGGCCCAGGCCTGCGCGGCCAGCAGGCCACTGGCCGACAAACCGGTGTAAGCCGCAATGGCCATGGACGCTTTGAGCAAATTCCTGCGATGCATAGAGACAACCTGTCGTGAGCAAATCCCGCGCCGTTCCTGGCACGTAATGGATCAGAAATAACGGTTCGGACATGCCTTCGGCCAAACGCAACGGACATTAAACAGACGTCGGATAGCTTAAGCGGTTCGATGGGCAAGGAAAATTGATTGGTGGCACGGTAGTGGCTCTGCATGTGCGACAAGACATTTCCAAACCAGCGAAGGGGTGGCTGCGCACTTCAAACTACACAGGCGGTGTTACATCTGGAAGCACTCTAGCGAGCAGTAAATTTTGCACTTGGTTTTACGCTGAGGTCTGTTTGTCCTATGTACCCAAGTGCCTGGAGGCTATTTATGAATACCCGTGGATTGCTCGATCAGTTGCTTAAATCTGGTCAGGACATGTTGCAAAAAAAGGCTGGTGACCCGCGCAAATCGGATGAGAAAGGCGCGCTGGATGGCCTGCTCGGCAGTGGCGGCCTGGGCAGCCTGCTCGGCGGCGCAGGGGGTGGCGCTCTGGCGGCGGGCGCTATGGGCCTGCTGATGGGCAACAAAAAAGCGCGCAAATTCGGCGGTAAGGCGCTCACCTACGGCGGTCTGGCCGCCCTGGGCGTCATCGCCTACAAGGCGTACGGCAACTGGCAGGCGCAGCAGGCCAGCGCGCCCCAAAGCGAACCGCGAACCATCGACCGCCTACCGCCGGCCCAGGTCGAGCAGCACAGCCAGGGCATCCTCAAGGCGCTGGTCGCCGCCGCCAAGGCCGACGGACACGTCGACGAGCGCGAGCGCGCGCTGATCGAAGGCGAGTTCACCAAGCTGGACAACGACCGCGAGCTGCAAAGCTGGCTGCACGCCGAACTCAACAAACCCCTGGACCCCGCCGATGTGGCCCGCGCCGCAGGCACCCCGGAAATGGCCGCCGAGATGTACATCGCCAGCGTGATGCTGGTGGACGAGGAAAACTTCATGGAAAAGTCATACCTCGACGAACTGGCCCGCCAACTCCGGCTGGAGCCCGGCCTGAAGGCCGAACTGGAGAAACAGGTGCTTCTGGCTCAGTAACCACAGGCGGTACGCAAATCAAGGTAGGGGAGGCCCCGCTTCTTGTGGCAAGCGGGCTTGCCCCGCGTTGGGGTGCGAAGCGCCCCCAATCGAGCAGAACGCGGTGTGCCTGATACGGCTCAGCGCCTGGCTTTGGGGCTGCTGCGCAGCCCAACGCAGGACAAGCCTGCTCGCCACAGGGATGGGGTTGCCTGAACCCGTCAGTCAGTCGTTTTGATACAAACACACCGCCCTCGCAAGCAACCCCCCTCGCACATTCCGCTCAGCTATACTCCCCTCCATTTGAATGGCCCTTCGAGGAATTACTGTGAAGAACTGGACGTTGCGCCAACGGATTTTGGCGAGCTTTGCGGTCATTATTGCGATCATGTTGCTGATGGTCGTGGTGTCCTACTCACGGTTGCTGAAGATCGAAGTCAGTCAGGAAGCCGTCAGGGATGATGCGGTGCCAGGGGTCTACTTAAGCTCCATGATCCGCAGCGCGTGGGTCGACAGCTATTTACAGACCATCGACATCATCGGCCTGCGCGAGGAAAAGACCCTCACCAATTCCGACAAGAATGACTACAAGTCCTTCGAAGCGCGAATTGAGCAGCAGATGGCCAACTATGAAAAAACCGTGCATGACCAGGCCGATCGCATGGAGTTCGACAACTTCAAGGCCGCGCACATCAATTACAACAAGGTTCTGGCCCAGGTGCTGGAACGCGTTGAAGCCAACGACCTGCCCGGTGCCAGCGTATTGCTCGAAGAGCAATTGACGCCGATCTGGACCGAAGGGCGCATGAAGCTCAACGACATCATCACTGAAAACAAGAACGTGTCCGACCGCGCCACGGCGGCCATTGATGAGGCCGTGCTGTCGGCCAAGATCAGCATGGTGGTGTCGCTGATCATCGCCGTCCTCGCTGCCGGCCTGTGTGGCCTGCTGCTGATGCGCGCGATCATGGCGCCGATGAAGCGCATCGTCGACATCCTCGAAACCATGCGCACGGGCGACCTCAGCAAACGCCTGAACCTGGAGCGCAAGGACGAATTCAACGCCGTGGAAACCGGCTTCAACGACATGATGACTGAACTGACCGCCCTGGTGTCCCAGGCCCAGCGCTCCTCGGTGCAGGTCACCACCTCGGTCACCGAGATTGCCGCCACCTCCAAGCAGCAGCAGGCCACCGCCACCGAAACCGCCGCCACGACCACCGAGATCGGCGCGACGTCGCGGGAAATCGCCGCCACGTCCAAGGACCTGGTGCGCACCATGACCGAAGTCTCCACCGCCGCCGATCAGGCTTCGGTGGCGGCCGGGTCCGGCCAGCAGGGCCTGGCGCGCATGGAAGAAACCATGCACTCGGTGATGGGCGCCGCCGACCTGGTGAACGCCAAGCTGGCGATCCTCAACGAAAAGGCCGGCAACATCAACCAAGTGGTGGTGACCATCGTCAAGGTCGCCGACCAGACCAACCTGCTCTCGCTCAATGCCGCCATCGAGGCCGAGAAGGCCGGCGAATACGGGCGCGGCTTTGCCGTAGTGGCCACCGAAGTGCGACGGTTGGCCGACCAGACTGCCGTGGCCACCTACGACATCGAGCAGATGGTGCGCGAGATCCAGTCGGCGGTGTCGGCCGGGGTGATGGGTATGGACAAGTTCTCCGAGGAAGTGCGCCGCGGCATGTTCGAAGTGCAGCAGGTGGGCGAGCAGCTTTCGCAGATCATCCATCAGGTGCAGGCGCTGGCGCCACGGGTGTTGATGGTCAACGAAGGCATGCAGGCCCAGGCCACCGGCGCCGAACAGATCAACCACGCGCTGGTGCAGCTCGGTGATGCCAGCAGCCAGACCGTGGAGTCCCTGCGTCAGGCCAGCTTTGCCATTGATGAACTGAGCCAGGTTGCGGTGGGTCTGCGCAGCGGCGTGTCGCGTTTCAAAGTCTGATGAGCGACCTCGCGGCTAAACGCGGCGCCGTTACGGCAGCGAAAAAGGCGTTGTTCCTGCTGTTCCACATCGGCAGTGAACGCTTTGCCCTCAAGGCCACTGAAGTGGCCGAAGTGCTGCCGCGCCTGCCACTCAAGCCCATCGCCCACGCGCCCGCCTGGGTGTCGGGGATTTTTGCTCATCGCGGCGCGCTGGTGCCGGTCATCGACCTGAGTGCGCTGACCTTTGGCACCGCCGCTCAGGCCCGCACGAGCACGCGGCTGGTGCTGGTCAACTACCAGCCGCAATCCTGGGCCGAACCGCGCCGGCTGGGGCTGATTCTCGAACAGGCCACCGACACCCTGCGCTGCGACCCCGCCGAATTCCAGCCTTATGGCCTGGACAATCGCCAGGCGCCGTACCTTGGGCCAGTGCGCGAAGATGCGGCGGGCTTGACGCAATGGATCGGCGTCAATGACCTGCTCACCGAAGACGTGCGTGCCTTGCTGTTCTCTGCCGAGTTGAGCCTATGAGCAACGACCCGCGCTTTTTTGCCTATTTGAAAGAACGCATCGGCCTGGACGTCGCTTCGGTGGGCGAAGCCATTATCGAGCGTGCCGTGCGCCAGCGCAGCCAGGCGGTGCAGGCGCAGACAGCGGATGATTACTGGCAGCACCTGCAACGCTCCCACGACGAACAGCAGGCGCTGATCGAAGCGGTGATCGTTCCCGAGACCTGGTTCTTTCGCTACCCCGAATCCTTCGCAACCCTCGCGCGGCTGGCCAAGGCGCGTCTGGACGAGCTCAAGCAACTGCGCGCCTTGCGCATTCTGAGCCTGCCATGCTCCACGGGCGAGGAGCCCTATTCGATCGCCATGGCCCTGCTCGATGCCGGCCTTGCGCCGCACCAGTTCAAGGTGCAGGGCATGGACGTCAGCCCGCTGTCGGTGGAGCGCGCCCGGCGCGGCGTGTACGGCAAGAATTCGTTTCGCGGCGGCGACATCGACTTTCGCGACCGCCACTTCAGCGAACAGGCCGAGGGGTATCACATCGCCGACCGCGTGCGCGAACAGGTGCGCCTGCAGGTCGGCAACCTGCTTGACCCGGCGCTGCTCGCCAATGAATCGGCCTACGATTTCGTGTTCTGCCGCAACCTGCTGATCTACTTTGACCAGCCGACGCAACAGCAGGTGTTCGATGTGCTCAAGGGCTTGACCCACCTGGACGGCGTGCTGTTCATCGGCCCGGCCGAGGGCAGCCTGCTGGGGCGCCACGGCATGCGTTCGATTGGCGTGCCGCAGTCGTTTGCCTTCAGCCGCCACGCGGAACCGGTCAAGCCGGCGCCGGTGTTTGTACCCATGCCCAATCCCGTGCTTGCGCGCAGCGCGGCACCGATGCCGCTGCCGGTCAAGCCGCGACCGTTCAGCACGGCCAGCGCCCAGGTGGTGCCGATCAAGGCGCCGCCCTCCGACACGGCCGACTTGCTCAGCCAGATCGCCACCCTGGCCAACGCCGGCAAGAGCGCCGAAGCCCGCGCCGCCTGCGAACGCTATTTGAGCAACCACCCGCCGGCCGCCCAGGTATTTTACTGGCTGGGGCTGCTCAGCGATGTGGCCGGCAGCGCCCTGGAAGCCCAGGGTTATTACCGAAAAGCCTTGTACCTGGAACCCCAGCACCCGCAGGCCCTGATGCACCTGGCCGCGCTGCTCGAGTCCCAGGGCGACAGTGCGGGCGCGCGTCGCCTGCAGGCACGTGCCGCGCGCAGCGAGCGAGCTGACAGTGAGTCCAAACGATGAGTAGCACCAAGGCGCTCGACACCGCCGGCCTGGACCTGACCCTGGCCGACACCCAGGCCATCGACGATTGCTGGAACCGCATCGGCATTCATGGCGACAAGTCCTGCCCGCTGCTGGCGGAGCATATTCACTGTCGCAACTGCTCGGTGTATTCGGCCGCCGCCACGCGGTTGCTGGACCGTTACGCCCTGCAACAGGACGACCGCCGCCCGGCGGCGGCCGAGGTCGATGAGGACATCGTCACCCGTTCGCTGCTGATGTTCCGGCTCGGCGAGGAGTGGCTGGGCATCGCCACCCGCTGTCTGGTGGAGGTGGCGCCGCTGCAGCCGATCCATTCCCTGCCGCACCAGCGTTCCCGTGCGTTGCTCGGCGTGGCCAATGTGCGTGGGGCGCTGGTGGCGTGTCTGTCGTTGGTCGAACTGCTTGGACTGGATGCCACCAGCACCGGGGCGACAGGCGGGCGGATCATGCCGCGCATGCTGATCATCGCCGCGCAGGATGGCCCGGTGGTGGTGCCGGTGGACGAAGTCGACGGCATTCACGCGGTCGATGAGCGCACCCTGAAAGCGGCATCGGCCTCCGGCACCCAGGCCAGTGGGCGCTTCACCCAGGGTGTTCTGCAGTGGAAGGGCCGCAGCCTGCGCTGGCTGGACGAGGCACAATTGTTGTCCGCCGTGACCCGGAGCCTCACATGACCCCCGACCAGATGCGCGACGCCTCGCTGCTGGAACTGTTCAGCCTGGAAGCCGATGCGCAAACCCAGGTGCTGAGTGCCGGCCTGCTGGCCCTGGAACGCAATCCCACCCAGGCCGACCAGCTCGAAGCCTGCATGCGCGCCGCGCACTCGCTCAAGGGCGCGGCGCGCATCGTCGGGGTGGACGCCGGGGTCAGTGTGGCCCACGTAATGGAAGACTGCCTGGTCAGTGCCCAGGAAGCACGCCTGTACCTGCAACCTGAGCACATCGACGCGCTGCTGCAGGGCACCGACCTGCTGATGCGCATCGCCACGCCGGGCAACGACGTCTCGCCTGCCGATATCGCAGCCTATGTGGCGCTGATGGAGCGCTTGCTGGATCCGTCGCAGCCCACGGCAAAGATCGCAGCGCCAGCCGAGCCAGCGCCGGCTCCGACGCCTGTCATGGAAACCTTGCCGCTCGAGCCCGAGCCTGAGCCCGAACCTGCGCCGCCTGCTGCCAGCGAGCCCGCGCGTCCGGGCAAGCGCATGACCGAAGGCGGCGAACGCGTGCTGCGCGTCACCGCCGAGCGCCTGAACAGCCTGCTGGACCTGTCCAGCAAATCCCTGGTGGAAACCCAGCGGCTCAAGCCGTATCTGGCCAGCCTGCAACGCCTCAAGCGCATTCAAAGCCAGGGCGTGCGCGCGCTGGACTCCCTGGACGGCCAGCTCAAGACCCTGAATCTGAACCTCGAAGCCCAGGAAGCCCTGGCCGATACCCGTCGCCTGCTGAGCGAAGCCCAGGCCCTGCTGGCGGAAAAAACCGCCGAGCTGGACGAGTTCGGCTGGCAGGCCGGGCAGCGTGCGCAGGTGCTTTATGACACCGCGCTGGCCTGCCGCATGCGCCCATTTGCCGATGTATTGGCGGGGCAGGCACGCATGGTCCGCGACCTTGGCCGTACCCTGGGCAAGCGGGTGCGCCTGGAGATCGAGGGCGAAAAGACCCAGGTCGACCGCGACGTGCTGGAAAAACTCGAAGCGCCGCTCACCCATTTATTGCGCAATGCCGTCGACCATGGCATTGAAATGCCCGAGCAGCGCGTGCTCGCCGGCAAGCCTGCCGAAGGCCTGATCCGTCTGCGCGCCTCCCATCAGGCCGGCTTGCTGGTGCTGGAACTGAGCGACGACGGCAATGGCGTCGACCTGGAGCGCCTGCGCGGCAGCATCGTCGATCGGCACCTGTCGCCGCTGGAAACCGCCCTGCGTCTGAGCGAGGAGGAGCTGCTGACGTTCCTCTTCCTGCCGGGCTTCAGCCTGCGCGACAAGGTCACCGAAGTGTCCGGGCGCGGAGTTGGCCTGGATGCGGTGCAGCATATGGTGCGGCAACTGCGCGGCGCGGTGGTGCTGGAGCAAACGGCGGGGCAGGGCAGCCGCTTCCACCTGGAAGTGCCGTTGACCCTGTCGGTGGTGCGCAGCCTGGTGGTCGAAGTCGGCGAAGAGGCTTACGCCTTCCCGCTGGCCCATATCGAACGCATGTGCGACCTGGCCCCCGACGACATTGTGCAGTTGGAAGGCCGCCAGCATTTCTGGCATGAGGGCCGGCATGTCGGCCTGGTCGCCGCCAGCCAGTTGTTGCAGCGCCCGCCAGGGCAGAACAATGACGAAACGCTTAAAGTCGTGGTGATCCGCGAGCGCGACGCGGTGTACGGGATTGCCGTGGAGCGCTTTATCGGTGAGCGCACGCTGGTGGTGCTGCCGCTGGATGACCGCCTTGGCAAGGTTCAGGATATTTCCGCCGGCGCTTTGCTCGACGATGGCTCGGTGGTGCTGATTGTCGATGTGGAGGACATGCTGCGCTCGGTGGACAAACTGCTCAACACCGGCCGCCTGGAACGCATCGCCCGGCGCAGCCAGCAGGCCACCGAAGCGCCGCGCAAGCGCGTGCTGGTGGTGGACGACTCGCTCACCGTGCGTGAGCTGCAACGCAAACTGCTGCTCAATCGCGGCTATGAAGTGGCCGTGGCGGTCGACGGCATGGACGGGTGGAACGCCTTGCGCTCCGAAGACTTCGACCTGCTGATCACAGACATTGATATGCCTCGTATGGACGGTATCGAATTGGTCACACTCCTGCGCCGAGACACGCGCCTGCAATCGTTGCCGGTGATGGTGGTGTCCTACAAGGACCGCGAAGAAGACCGGCGGCGAGGACTCGACGCCGGCGCCGACTATTATCTGGCCAAGGCCAGCTTCCATGATGACGCCCTGCTTGACGCCGTGGTTGAACTGATCGGAGGCGCGCGGGCATGAAGATTGCCATCGTCAACGACATGCCGCTCGCCGTCGAAGCCCTGCGCCGCGCCCTGAATTTCGAGCCTGCGCACCAGGTGGTGTGGGTGGCCGGCAATGGCCTGCAGGCGGTGCAACGCTGCGCCGAACTGACCCCGGACCTGATCCTGATGGACCTGATCATGCCGGTGATGGACGGTGTGGAAGCCACCCGGCAGATCATGGCCGATAACCCGTGCGCGATTCTGCTGGTGACCGTCGACCGCCAGGCCAACATGAGCCGGGTGTTCGAAGCCATGGGCCATGGCGCCCTGGACGTGGTGGACACCCCCTCGCTGGGCGTAGGCAACCCCAGGGATGCGGCCGCGCCGTTGCTGCGCAAGATCCTCAATATCGGCTGGCTGATCGGCCAGCGTGGCAGCCGCGTGCGCGCCGAAACCGCACCCCAGCGCACCATGGGCAAGCCCCACAGCCTGGTAGCGATCGGCTCCTCGGCTGGCGGCCCGGCTGCCCTGGAAAGCCTGCTCAAAGGGTTGCCGCGGGACTTTCCCGCCGCCATCGTGCTGGTGCAGCATGTCGATCAGGTATTCGCCGCGGGCATGGCCGAGTGGCTGAGCAGCTCCTCCGGCCTGCCGGTGCGCCTGGCCCGTGAAGGCGAGCCGCCACAAAGCGGTGTGGTGCTGCTGGCCGGCACCAACCACCATATTCGTCTGTTGAAGAACGGCACGCTGGCCTATACCGCAGAGCCGGTGAACGAGATCTACCGGCCGTCCATCGATGTATTTTTTGAAAGCGTGGCCAGCCACTGGAATGGCGATGCCGTCGGCGTGTTGCTGACCGGTATGGGGCGCGACGGGGCACAGGGACTTAAATCAATGCGTGAACAAGGCTATTTGACCATCGCCCAGGACCAGCAGAGTTCGGCGGTGTATGGCATGCCCAAAGCGGCGGCGGCGATTGAAGCCGCTGTTGAAATTCGCCCACTGGACAGGATTGCGCCCCGGTTGCTGGAGGTTTTTGCAAAATGATCAATGCCCCAGTCAACGCCGGCCTGCAGGTGGTAATTCAGGTGACTGCACATGAATGACTTACAGATCGACGACATCAAGACCGACGAAAATGCCGCCATGGTGTTGCTGGTCGACGACCAGGCCATGATCGGCGAAGCCGTGCGTCGCGGCCTGGCCCATGAGGAGAACATCGACTTCCACTTCTGCGCCGACCCGCACCAGGCGATTGCCCAGGCGATCCGCATCAAACCCACGGTGATCCTGCAGGACCTAGTGATGCCGGGCCTGGACGGTTTGACTCTGGTGCGCGAATACCGCAACCACCCGGCCACCGCGAACATCCCGATCATCGTGCTTTCCACCAAGGAAGATCCGCTGATCAAGAGCGCCGCGTTTGCTGCCGGTGCCAACGATTACCTGGTCAAGCTGCCGGATAACATCGAGCTGGTGGCGCGCATTCGCTATCACTCACGCTCCTACATGACCCTGTTGCAGCGCGATGCCGCCTATCGCGCGCTGCGCGTCAGCCAGCAACAGCTGCTGGACACCAATCTGGTGCTGCAACGCCTGATGAACTCCGACGGCCTCACCGGGTTGTCCAATCGCCGGCACTTCGACGAATACCTGGAACTGGAATGGCGCCGCGCCATGCGCGACCAGACCCAGCTCTCGCTGCTGATGATCGACGTGGACTTCTTCAAGACCTACAACGACAGCTTCGGCCATGTCGAGGGCGACGAGGCCCTGCGCAAGGTCGCCGCCGCCATCCGCGACGCCAGCAGCCGCCCCTCGGACCTGCCGGCGCGTTACGGCGGTGAAGAGTTCGCCCTGGTGCTGCCCAATACCTCGCCGGGCGGCGCACGGCTGGTGGCCGAAAAGCTGCGCATGGCCGTCGCCGCGCTGAAAATCCCGCACATCGCGCCCACTGAAGGTTCGAGCCTGACCATCAGCATCGGCCTGTCGACCCTCACGCCGGTGCAGGGCACCGATTGCCGGCAGTTGATCATGGCGGCGGACAAAGGGTTGTACATGGCCAAGCATAATGGGCGTAATCAGGTGGGGATCGAATGATCTGAGTGCGCCGCAAATCAACGTGTGAGAGGGGACTTGTTCCCGATAGCGGTGTATCAGCCACGCGGTGGGCGACTGACACGCTGCCATCGGGAGCAAGCCCCCTCCCACTTTTGGCCCGGCCTTTTCGCCAAGCGGGCTGCCGTTTGCGCCTGTTTGCCGTTATACTCGCTGGCTTTCAAAAGTTCGCCAACGAGTGCTGCCCGCCATGGAAATCAACCCGATCCTGAACACCATCAAGGACCTGTCCGAGCGCTCCGAAACTATTCGGGGGTATCTTTGACTACGATCAAAAGCATGAGCGTCTGACCGAAGTCAACCGCGAGCTTGAAGATCCTGCTGTCTGGAACAAACCTGAATACGCCCAGGAACTGGGCCGCGAGCGCTCGGCGCTGGCGCAGATCGTCGACACCCTCGACGAGCTGAACACCGGCCTGGGCGATTGCCGTGACCTGCTGGACATGGCCGTCGAAGAAGACGATGAAGGCGCAGTGGGCGATGTCGTCGCCGAGTTGGCCCGTCTCGAGGAAAACCTCGCCAAGCTTGAATTCCGTCGCATGTTCAGCCATGAAATGGACCCGAACAACGCCTACCTGGACATTCAGGCCGGGTCCGGCGGCACCGAGGCCCAGGACTGGGCCAACATCCTGTTGCGCATGTACCTGCGCTGGGCCGACAAGCGCGGTTTCGACGCGACCATCATGGAGCTGTCCGCCGGGGAAGTCGCCGGTATCAAGGGCGCCACCGTGCACATCAAGGGTGAATACGCCTTTGGCTGGTTGCGTACCGAGATCGGCGTGCACCGCCTGGTGCGCAAGAGCCCGTTCGACTCCGGCAACCGCCGTCATACCTCGTTCTCGGCGGTGTTCGTCTCGCCGGAGATCGATGACAAGGTGGAAATCGAGATCAACCCGGCCGACCTGCGCATCGATACCTACCGCTCCTCCGGTGCCGGTGGTCAGCACGTAAACACCACCGACTCGGCCGTACGGATTACCCACGTACCGACCAACACCGTGGTCAGCTGCCAGAACGAGCGTTCCCAGCACGCCAACAAGGACACCGCCATGAAAATGCTGCGGGCCAGGTTGTACGAGCAGGAAATGCAGAAGCGCAACGCCGCGTCCCAGGCGCTGGAAGACACCAAGTCGGATATCGGCTGGGGTCATCAGATCCGCTCTTATGTACTCGATGCGTCGCGGATCAAGGATCTGCGTACCAACATCGAACGCAGCGACTGCGACAAGGTGCTCGACGGCGACATCGACGAATACCTGGAAGCCAGCCTGAAATCCGGCCTGTAACACCCTATGTGGGAGCGGGGGGGACGCCTGGTCCTTGCCCCGCGATCCCCAGGCCGCAGGCCTGAGGGCAACGAACCTGTGATGGAATTTTTAAAGACATGAGCGACCAACAACTCGACCCGCAAGCCCTGCAACAGGAAGAAAACTCCCTGATCGCCCTGCGCAAGGAAAAGCTTGCTGCCGAGCGCGCCAAGGGCAATGCCTTCCCCAACGACTTCCGCCGCGACAACTACTGCGATGCCTTGCAGAAGCAGTACGTGGACAAGACCAAGGAAGAGCTGGCAGAGGCTGCGATTCCGGTCAAGGTGGCAGGTCGCATCATGCTCAACCGTGGCTCGTTCATGGTGATCCAGGACATGACCGGGCGTATCCAGGTCTACGTCAACCGCAAGACCCTGCCTGAAGAAACCCTGGCCTCGGTGAAAACCTGGGACATGGGCGACATCATTGCCGCCGAAGGCACCCTGGCCCGTTCCGGCAAGGGCGACCTGTACGTCGAAATGACCAGCGTGCGCCTGCTGACCAAATCCCTGCGCCCGCTGCCGGACAAGCACCACGGCCTCACCGACACCGAGCAGCGCTACCGCCAGCGCTACGTTGACCTGATCGTCAACGAAGACGTGCGCCAGACCTTCCGCGTGCGCTCGCAGGTGATCGCCCACATCCGCAGTTTTCTCGCCAAGCGTGACTTCCTCGAAGTGGAAACGCCGATGCTGCAGACCATCCCCGGGGGCGCCGCAGCCAAGCCGTTCGAGACTCACCACAACGCGCTCGACCTGCCAATGTTCCTGCGTATTGCGCCGGAGCTGTACCTCAAGCGCCTGGTGGTGGGGGGCTTTGAAAAGGTCTTCGAGATCAACCGCAACTTCCGTAACGAAGGCGTCTCGACCCGTCACAACCCTGAATTCACCATGTTGGAGTTCTACCAGGCGTACGCCGACTACGAAGACAACATGGACCTCACCGAGGAGTTGTTCCGCGAGCTGGCGCAGCTTGTTCTCGGGACAACCGACGTGCCGTACGGCGACAAGCTGTTCCACTTTGGTGAGCCGTTCGTGCGGCTGTCGGTGTTCGACTCGATCCTCAAGTACAACCCCGAGCTGACCGCTGACGACCTCAACGATATCGACAAGGCCCGCGCCATCGCCAAGAAAGCCGGCGCCAAGGTGCTGGGTTTCGAAGGCCTGGGCAAGCTGCAGGTGATGATTTTCGAAGAGCTGGTGGAGCACAAGCTGGAGCAGCCGCACTTCATTACCCAGTACCCGTTCGAAGTGTCGCCACTGGCGCGTCGCAACGACGACAACCCGAACGTCACCGACCGTTTCGAGCTGTTCATCGGCGGCCGCGAAATCGCCAACGCCTACTCCGAGCTCAACGACGCAGAAGACCAAGCCGAGCGGTTCATGGCCCAGGTGGCCGACAAGGACGCCGGTGACGACGAAGCCATGCACTACGACGCCGACTTCGTGCGTGCCCTGGAATACGGCATGCCGCCCACTGCCGGTGAAGGTATCGGCATCGACCGTCTGGTGATGCTGTTGACCAACTCGCCGTCGATCCGCGATGTGATTCTGTTCCCGCACATGCGGCCGCAAGCCTGACCGAAGTGAAATCCTGAGCCGCCTTTTATAAGGCGGCTTTTTTATGTGGCGTTTATAAGCGTCAAGCAAACAGCGCCAGGTTTTAATCAAATCCAAGGATGTGTGTGGTGAACCGCGTAATGGCTCAAGAAGGCGCCGCCGGCATTGCTGCTGCCGTGGCTGAAAGTGTCCAGTACCAGGGCCGCAAGGCCAGTCGTCGAGGCAGCGAACAGCGCCGGCAGGAGATTCTCGATGCGGCCATGCGCATCGTCGTGCGTGACGGCGTACGTGCCGTGCGCCATCGCGCCGTGGCGGCGGAGGCTGGTGTGCCGTTGTCAGCCACCACCTACTATTTCAAGGACATCGATGACTTGCTCACCGATACCTTCGCCCAATACGTCGAACGCAGCGCCGCGTTCATGGGCAAGCTGTGGGTGCGCAA
This sequence comes from Pseudomonas sp. PvP025, assembly GCF_017832155.1. Classification (NCBI taxonomy): domain Bacteria; kingdom Pseudomonadati; phylum Pseudomonadota; class Gammaproteobacteria; order Pseudomonadales; family Pseudomonadaceae; genus Pseudomonas; species Pseudomonas sp. PvP025. The sequence continues at coordinate 5,321,278 of NZ_JAFIBJ010000001.1, forward strand.
CGAAGGCCTGCTGCGCGAGATGGTCGCTTACGGCGACGGCAGCCCGGCATCGCGTTCGCAGTTGGCCGATGACATTGCGCGGCTGACGGCGGACTACGTGCAGCGCCAGTTGAGCAATCGGCGCGACTACCTGATGGCCGAGCAGGCGTTTCGCCAGGAAGCGCTGCTGAATCCGCGACTGGCCGAACTGGTGCGCTCCCACCAGCAGATTCTGTTGCAGGGCACCGGGCAGTTTTTCCAGGTATTGGGCTCGCGCGAGCCGCAGCAGGATGCCAAAGTGTTGACGGCGATTATCAGTCGGATGGAATATCAGGGCCTGTTGGGCGGCGCAGAGCCGCTGACCAGTGACGAGATGCTTGAGATCCTCAAGCGTTACATGCATTTGGTGTTGGCCTCGGTGTAGCCATGCCTGTGTGCGATCCGCTTTATGTGGGCGCTGGCTTGCCTGTGATGCAGACTCCCGGGTCGTTCAGGCACACCGCGGTGATGCTATCGCAGGCAAGCCAGCTCCCATCCTTCATGGAGTACGCAATGAAAGCCTGGCGTGTCGCGGTCATCGTCCTGTCGTTCCTGCTGCTCAGCGGTTGCCTGGTGACCTTCAAAAACCCGCTGCCCACACGCGAAGCGGCGCCCAACGAGTTGCTGGGCAAATGGGTCAGCAGAAACGCCTGGGGCGAGCCGCTGAACCTGCAGATTACCCGCGCCGGTGAACAGCGTTACAAAGCCGTGAGCTATCCTTCAGCCAAGCCGGGGCAGCGTGATGAATACCTGTTCAGCGTGTCGCGCCATGGCGGGCGCTGGTACCTGTCGGCGCCGCTGCCGGCCAAGCTGGGCGGGCATTTCATCCTGGCGGGTTTCGAATTCGACGAAAAGCACGAATTAGTGGTCTACAACCTCGACCTTGAGCAGATTCATCAAGCGATGGAACAGAAGACGCTGCAAGGCACTGCCGTGCAAACCGTCGAAGGCGACGGCGTGCTGATCGACAGTCCCATGGAACAGGTCTTCGCCTACCTGGATGACCCGGCCAACGCCGATGTATTCGTGCAAGCCGTACGCTACCGGCGCGCGGGCAAATAACGTTTAAAGAGGAAGCACCGGGTGGACGATTACCAGCAGACGATACGCACCTTGTCCGACCGCATTGTGCTGGCGCAAACACCGATTCGCGTGCTCGATGCCGTGAAGTGGGACGAGAACATTCGCCAGGGATTCCTCAAGGCCAAGGGCAGGGAGATGCCCGCCGTTGATCGCGACTATTACCTGAACCGGCCATTGGCGTTCGATTCCAGCGCGGTCAAGCTTGAGTTCCAGAACATCGAGCGTGACATCACCCGTCGCCTCGGCCAGTTCAGCCCGGTGGGGCAGATCATGCGCCGCATGTGCCGCGAATACCGCATGGTGGTGCGCATGCTGGAAGCGCGCGGCACCGAGGACTTCGGCCTGATCTCCCAGGAACTCTACGGCGCGGCCTCCGACGCCTTCCACGCCGGCGACCCGACCCTGGCCGACCTGGGCCTGATGCTCTCCGACTACCTGAACAATATCGACGGCCGCGGCGACCTCAAGGACGAAGCCAAGACCCTCACCGCCAAGGACGCCGTGGCGCTGCTGCAAACCCGCTTGAATAAAGTGTTTGGCGAGGCCGAAGAGACCATTCGCGTGTTCGAGTCCGATGGCATCGTCGCCGACGCCGCAGCGGGCGCCGACTACATCAAGATCCGCGCCGACGCGATGTTCAACGACCGCGACGTACGTGCCCTGGAAGTGCATGAAGGGCTGGTGCACGTGGGCACTACCCTCAACGGCCAGAACCAGCCGATCTGCACCTTCCTGTCCAAGGGGCCGCCGTCGTCCACCGTGACCCAGGAGGGCCTGGCGATTTTGATGGAGATCATCACGTTTGCCTCCTACCCCAGTCGCCTGCGCAAGCTCACCAACCGCACCCGTGCCATTCATATGGTGGAGGAGGGCGCGGACTTTCTGCAGGTGTTCGAGTTTTTCCGCGAGCAAGGTTTCGAGATTGCCGAAAGCTATGGCAACGCCAGCCGGGTGTTTCGTGGCTCGGTGCCGAACGGGCTGCCGTTCACCAAGGACCTGTCCTACCTCAAGGGCTTCATCATGGTCTACAACTACATCCAGCTTGCCGTGCGCAAAGGCAAGCTGGAGCAGGTGCCGCTGCTGTTCTGCGGCAAGACCACCCTGGAAGACATGCGCACCCTGCGCCAACTGGTCGACGAGGGCCTGGTGGTGCCACCCAAGTACCTGCCCGAGCAGTTTCGCGACATGAACGCGCTCGCGGCGTGGATGTGTTTTTCCAACTTCCTCAACCACCTGAGCCTGGACCGGATCGAAGCGGATTACTCCAATATCCTGTGACCGCACCCTGGAGCAAACGGTAATTTCAGCCAAATCAAGAGGTTTCAACGGATGAGAATCCTCGGCATCCTGTGCCTGCTGCTCACATTGAGCGGCTGTAGTTCCCTGCTGTTCTACCCCGAACCCGGTCTGCCGTTCACGCCGGAGAAAGCCCATCTGCAGTACCGTGATGTCACCCTTACCACCGCCGACGGCATGAAGCTGCACGCCTGGTGGCTGCCGGCCAAGGCGGGTGTGCCGCTCAAAGGCACGGTGCTGCACCTGCATGGCAATGGCGGCAACCTGGCCTGGCACCTGGGCGGCAGTTGGTGGTTGCCTGAGCAGGGCTATCAGGTGCTGCTGCTGGACTATCGCGGCTACGGGCTGTCGCAGGGCAAGCCCTCGTTGCCGGCGGTCTATCAGGATGTGGATGCCGCCTTCAACTGGCTCGACCGGGCCCCCGAAGCCCAGGGGCAGCCGCTGATCGTCCTCGGTCAGAGCCTTGGCGGTGCGCTCGCGGTGCACTACCTGGCAGAGCATCCACAGCGCCAGTCCCAACTCAAGGCGCTGGTGCTGGATGGCGTGCCTGCCAGTTATCGTGCCGTAGGGCAATTCGCCCTGAGCACGTCTTGGTTGACCTGGCCGTTGCAGGTGCCACTGTCGTGGCTGGTGCCGGATGCCGACAGTGCGATCACGGCCATGCCCCGTCTTACCGGTGTGCCCAAACTGTTGTTTCACAGCCTGGACGACCCGATTGTGCCGGTCGCCAACGGCATCCGCCTGTATCAAGCCGCGCCGCCGCCGAGGGTGTTGCAACTGACCCGTGGCGGCCACGTGCAGACCTTTGCCGACAAGACCTGGCAAACCGTAATGCTGCGTTATCTGGATGACCCGCAGCACTTCAATGGCCTGCGCCGCCTGGGGGAAATTCCGAACTACCCCGCTCCCCAAGTCGATTCGTCAGAGACTCCGCAATGAGCGAAGAGCGCAACCTGATCCCGCTGATCCTCACCGGCATCGGCACCCTCATCGGTACGGTCGGCTGCCTGTGGTATTACGGCTACCTGCATTTCGCCAAACCCGAAGACGCGTTGCTGCTCAGCGACTTTACCCTGCTCAAAACCGTACCGGGCGAGGACTATAAGGTGTCACTGACCCCGGCTGCCCAGGTGGCGCAGTGTGTCGAGGGTGTGCTGGTGATGTTTGATACCGAACACAAAGGTTTGAGTGGCGTGCTGGTTAACGACAAAAAGCAGGCTGTTCGCTGCATGGGCCAGGAAACACCCACAGTGCGCGAGTAGCGTGCCCCTCACCTAAATCGCCCGATTCCAGAAATATCTGGAACGGTATTGCGTAAGACGCCACTGAGTGACATGTCAGTGTTGCTGGCAGACAACTTACGTATATCGATTCCGGGAGTGTAAACATGATTGGTGGAATGGGCGGAATTGGCGCAATCGCCAAGATGATGGAAATGGCCCAGGGCGCAGAAAAGCTGGGCCAGGGCGGCCAGCAAGGTGCCCAAGGCGCGCAGGACGGCCAGGCAAAACAGGATCCGATGAAAATGCTCATGGAGATTCTGTCCAAGGCCATGGGTGGCGCGCAGGGCGGTGGCGCTGGGGGCGGTGAAGGCGGCCAGATGGACCAGGAGGCGCTTGATAAAATGATGGCCGGTCGCCAAGGCATGGAGGCGATGATGCCGGAGAGTGACAGCGGTCGTAAGGTCGAAGTCTGATCGAAAAAAACCCACCGAAAGGTGGGTTTTTTTTGCAGCGTCAATCGATCAGTTAGCCATGGAAGAACGTGGCTTGACCGGCTGGTTGTCGTTGGAGATGGTCACTTCAACGCGACGGTTCATGGCGCGGCCCGAGGCGCTGCCGTTATCGGCAACCGGGTATTCCTTGCCATAACCCTGGGTCACGATGCGCGAGATGTCCACGCCTTGCTGGGCCAGTGCACGCTGTACGGAAGCCGCGCGGCGCTCGGACAGGCTCTGGTTGTACGAATCGGAACCGGTGCTGTCGGTGTAGCCTTCGACGATTACTTTGCGGTCCGGATTATCGCGCAGGAACTGCGCCAGCTTGGTGATGTTGACCAGGCCAGTGGATTTCAGATCGGACTTGTTGGTGGCGAACAGCACGTCACCGAAGGTCACCAGGGTGCCACGGTCGGTTTGCTTGGCGTTCAGGCTGTTCTGCAGCTGTTTGATCTGCGCATCACGCGCGTCCAGCAGAGCACGGGCACGGTCGTCGCCAGCGTTTTTCAGCTTGGCTTCGGACTCACGCAGGGAAATGGTGTCTTTGGCCACTTCAACGCGCTGGTTGGTCAGGTACGCCAGTTGGTCGACTTTCTTCTCGTCTTCCTTGTCGCGGTAGGCCTTGTCAGCCTTGTCCAGCCATTCACTGGCGTCTTTGGTTTCAAGCGCGGCCAGCTTGGTCGCTTGCGGGTTGGTTTGCAGGGCCGTGAAGTTGGTCCGTGCGTTTTCCAGGTTCGCGTTCGGCGGGGTGGAGCAAGCCGCCAGAGCAACGCTCATCGCCAGCAGGGCAGGGATCATCATTTGTTTACGCATAATCGTGTCGTCCTTTCAATTCGATATCAGGTGCGATGCAGTCATCAGTAGCAATGGCTTACTTCTGCTGGATAACGGCCGGGCGCATGCCTTCGCGGCGCAGATCGTCAACCGCCTTCTGGGAATCTTTCACAGCCTGGTCGGCTTTGGCGGCCTGAGCCTTACGCTCGGCAACGCGGGCATCCCACTCGGCTTGCTCAGCCAACTGACGCGCCTTGTCGTAGTTCTTGTCGTGCATGGCGATTTCAGCTTCTTTGAGCTTGTCCTGGGCCGCTTTCATTTCAACGGCCGCGAACTCGGTGCCGCCAGCGCTGACAGCGCTGTTCACCGCGGACTGGGTCACCGCGTACTGCTCGGTCGGAGGGTTGCCGGCGCAGCCCGCCAGAACGAAGCTGGTGCCGATTGCCAGCGCGGCCAACTTCAGCCCGCGCAGATGGTTAAACGAGGATTTGGCAGTGCTGGTCTTCATCGTCTTCAACTCCATTGGATAACTCCTGAAAAATATCAAAATCCGGTTCACTGGTTCAGCGGTAGGGGCCGACGGTGAAAAATCGACGTGCCCTTTAAAACGACCGTTCCAAGTGATGGCTTACTGGTTGTGACCGGAGGCTTTTTTCAAAAGTTCAGCGGAGATGGCGATTTGCCTAAAAAAATATCTGACTGAATGGTCAGCGTTTGAAATTTGGAACTTTGACGGCGCGCAGTGGTACGCCGAGCCTGCTTGAGGCCCGGAATACAGGGGGTTATTCGAGTTCAGGAGTGCTTCGATTGATCGTCGTCGGCGGATAAATCATGCAGAAAGCGACGCGACAATTCGAGAAAGCGTGGCGTGGGGCCGACGTCTTCGTATAACGGATCGCCTTCCTCGTCAGTCGCCACCACGTGTTGGCCCTTGACGTAGGGAAAGCTCGCTTCCAGCTCTTCAAGGGCTGCGCCAATCAGTTCGCCGAGCAATTCTTCGGTTTGGCGCTTGGGGTACATTTCAGCGATGGCCGAGAGCCTTGCCGCAGCCTCCACGTCCAGGTGAATAGCGTACTCGGTCTTGGTCAATCGACCCGTGGCGGTTTCTTCCCAATGCTGGGCCAGATCTCGAATTTTCATGGCAACCTCAATAAAGCCTGTGTCTGCAGGCGGTGATGGGCGTCCAGCCGGCGGCGTGAATAAACCCGTCGACTCATGGCTTGAGACTCGCGGCGAGCGCCAAGGTTTAAAGTGTCTTGTCAGAAACCGGCGCGAGCGGCACTCTGGAAAACCTGCGCGTCCCGCAAATTCTGGCTGGAGAGTGGCTGATGAGTGATATCGATGCACGCTTGCGTGAGGATGTTCACCTGCTGGGTGAATTGTTGGGCAATACCATTCGAGAGCAGTACGGCGATGCCTTTCTCGACAAGATCGAGCAGATTCGCAAAGGCGCCAAGGCTGACCGGCGTGGCGCAGGCGATGAGCTGAGCAGCCGGCTGAATCAGCTGCAGGAAGACGAGCTGCTGCCCGTGGCCCGTGCCTTCAACCAGTTCCTTAACCTGGCCAATATCGCCGAGCAGTACCAGTTGATTCACCGACGCGACGAGTCGCAACCCGCGCCGTTCGAGTCCCGCGTGTTGCCTGAGCTGTTGGCGCGCCTGCAGGCCGAAGGCCACAGCGATGAATCCCTGGCCCGCCAACTCGGGCGCCTGGAGATTGAGCTGGTCCTCACCGCTCACCCCACCGAAGTGGCCCGGCGTACCCTGATCCAGAAATACGACGCGATTGCCGCGCAACTGGCGCTGCAGGATCACCGCGACCTCACCACTGCCGAGCGCGAGCAGATCCGCGAGCGCCTGCAACGCCTGATTGCCGAGGCCTGGCACACCGAAGAAATCCGCCGCACCCGGCCCACGCCGGTGGATGAAGCCAAATGGGGCTTTGCGGTGATCGAGCATTCGCTGTGGCACGCCATTCCCAATTACCTGCGCAAGGCCGATCAGGCCCTGCATGCCGCCACCGGCCTGCACCTGCCCCTGGAGGCGGCGCCGATTCGTTTTGCCTCGTGGATGGGCGGCGACCGCGATGGCAACCCCAACGTGACCGCACCGGTCACCCGCGAGGTCCTGCTGCTGGCGCGCTGGATGGCTGCTGATCTGTACCTGCGCGATGTCGATCAATTGGCGGCCGAGCTGTCGATGCAAAAGGCCAGCGCCGCATTGCAGGCCAGGGTCGGCGACAGCGTGGAGCCTTATCGCGCCGTGCTCAAGCAACTGCGCGAGCGCCTGCGCGCCACACGCCAGTGGGCACATTCCGCGCTGAGCAGCAGCACCCCAGCGCCGGCGCAGGTGTTGCAGGACAACCGTGACCTGCTGGAGCCGCTGCAGCTGTGCTACCAGTCGCTGCATGAGTGCGGCATGGGCGTGATCGCTGACGGTCCGCTGCTCGATTGCCTGCGCCGCGCGGTGACGTTCGGCCTGTTCCTGGTGCGGCTGGATGTACGCCAGGATTCCACGCGCCACTGCGCGGCCATGAGCGAGATCACCGATTACCTTGGCCTGGGTCGCTATGAAGAGTGGGACGAAGACGCGCGCATCCGCTTTCTGATGCAGGAACTGGCCAACCGTCGGCCGCTGCTGCCGGCTTATTTCAAGCCTTCGGCCGATACCGACGAGGTGCTCAACACCTGTAAGGAAATTGCCGCCGCACCTGAGGCGTCGCTGGGTTCGTATGTCATCTCCATGGCGGGCGCGGCGTCGGATGTGCTGGCCGTGCAATTGCTGCTTAAAGAGTCGGGCGTGCAACGGCCGATGCGCGTGGTGCCGCTGTTCGAAACCCTGGCCGACCTGGATAACGCAGGGCCTGTGATCGAGCAACTGCTGCTCTTGCCGGGCTATCGCGCGCGCCTGCATGGCCCGCAGGAAGTGATGATCGGCTATTCGGATTCGGCCAAGGACGCCGGCACCACCGCCGCCGCGTGGGCGCAATACCGGGCGCAGGAGCGTCTGGTGGATATCTGCCGCGAGCAACAGGTGGAACTGCTGTTGTTCCACGGCCGCGGCGGCACCGTGGGACGTGGCGGTGGCCCGGCTCACGCGGCGATCCTGTCGCAGCCACCCGGCTCGGTGGCGGGGCGTTTCCGTACCACCGAACAGGGCGAGATGATCCGTTTCAAGTTCGGCCTGCCGGATATCGCCGAGCAGAACCTCAACCTGTATCTGGCCGCCGTGCTGGAGGCGACGCTGTTGCCGCCGCCGCCGCCCGAACCGGCCTGGCGCCATCTGATGGATGAATTGGCGGCCGACGGCGTCAGCGCCTACCGCGCGGTGGTGCGGGAAAATCCGCAGTTCGTCGAGTACTTCCGCCAGTCCACCCCGGAGCAGGAACTCGGCCGCTTGCCCCTCGGCAGCCGCCCGGCCAAGCGCCGTGCCGGCGGCATCGAGAGCCTGCGTGCGATTCCGTGGATTTTCGGCTGGACCCAGACGCGCCTGATGCTGCCCGCCTGGCTGGGCTGGGAAGCGGCGTTGAGCAAGGCGTTGGCGCGCGGTGAGGGCGATCTGCTGGGGCAGATGCGCGAGCAATGGCCGTTCTTCCGCACCCGCATCGATATGCTGGAGATGGTGCTGGCCAAGGCCGACGCCGATATCGCCCGTTTGTACGACGAGCGCCTGGTGCAACCGGACCTGTTACCCCTGGGCGAGCATTTACGCGACCTATTGTCGCAGGCGTGCGAGGTGGTACTGGGCCTGACGGGGCAGTCGCAACTGCTGGCCCATAGCCCGGACACCCTTGAGTTCATCCGCCTGCGCAATACCTACCTGGACCCCTTGCACCTGTTGCAGGCCGAACTGCTGGCCCGTTCCCGCGCGCAGGAAGCGGCACAGGACAGCCCTCTGGAACAGGCGCTGCTGGTGTCCGTGGCCGGTATTGCCGCCGGTTTGCGCAACACCGGCTAAGGTTTTTTGCGTGTTCTCAACGGCTTGCGGTTGAACAAGCGCGACCGCCCAAAACAGGGCGGTCGTTGTTCAGGCGCTTGGGTCGTACTCAGGCACACCCAGCCGGCAGCGCACGCACAGCGTGATTGACTGCGACTTTCGGCGGCTTGTGTGGTTAAGGCCCGCTGTGTATCTTGATCAGCCTTTGGCCGTTTGGTCGGCCTCGAACCCTATTTTTACGAGATTGGCCCCACGTGGCGAATCCGAGCGTCATCTCTATAAAAAATTGAGGAGCACATCGATGCGCGTCATTCTGCTGGGAGCTCCCGGGGCCGGTAAAGGTACTCAGGCAAAGTTCATCACTGAAAAATTCGGCATTCCACAAATCTCCACCGGCGACATGCTGCGCGCGGCCGTCAAGGCCGGTACCGAACTGGGCCTGATCGCCAAGAGCGTGATGGACAGCGGCGGGCTGGTCTCCGATGACCTGATCATCAACCTGGTCAAGGAACGCATCAGCCAGGACGATTGCAAGAATGGTTTCCTGTTCGACGGTTTTCCTCGCACCATTCCCCAGGCTGAAGCCCTGGTGAAGGCCGGCGTCGAGCTGGATGCCGTGGTTGAAATCGCGGTTGAAGATGAAGAAATCGTCCAGCGTATCGCCGGTCGTCGCGTTCACGAAGGCTCGGGCCGCGTTTACCACATCGTCTACAACCCACCAAAAGTGGCAGGCAAGGACGATATCACCGGTGAAGACCTGGTGCAGCGCAAGGACGACACTGAAGAAACCGTGCGCCATCGCCTGTCGGTCTACCATTCCCAGACCAAGCCGCTGGTGGACTTCTATCAGAAACTGTCCGCTGCACACGGCAAGCCGAAATACAGCCATATTCCTGGCGTCGGTTCCGTGGAAGCGATTACCGCCAAGGTGCTGCAGGCACTGAGCTGATCGCTCCTCGATTGTCTACAACGGCCCGCTTGCGGGCCGTTGTTGTTTATACTGGCGCACTTTTTTCCGACCTGGATACCCACACCGATGAGCACCCTGCTGGCCCTGGACACCGCGACCGAAGCTTGCTCCGTTGCCTTGCTGCACGATGGCAAGGTAACCAGCCACTACGAGGTGATCCCGCGCCTGCACGCGCAAAAGCTGCTGCCGATGATCAAGCAACTGCTTGAAGACGCCGGCATCGCCTTGTCTGCCGTCGATGCCATCGCCTTCGGCCGCGGCCCTGGCGCGTTTACCGGCGTACGTATCGCCATCGGCGTGGTGCAGGGCCTCGCATTTGCGCTGGAGCGCCCGGTGTTGCCGGTGTCCAACCTCGCCGTGCTGGCCCAGCGGGCGCTGCGAGAGCACGGTGCGACGCAGGTAGCGGCAGCGATTGATGCGCGCATGGACGAAGTGTATTGGGGCTGCTACCGCGAGACGGCGGGTGAAATGCGCCTGGTGGGTGTTGAGGCCGTGCAGTCGCCCGAATCCTCGCGGTTGCCTGATGATGCCAGCGGTGACTGGTTCGGTGCAGGCACCGGTTGGGGGTACGGCGAGCGCATCAATGTGCCGCTTGTGGGCCAGGACGCCACGCTGTTGCCCCATGCCGAAGACCTGTTGACCCTGGCGCGCTTCGCGTTCGAGCGTGGCGAGGCGATCCCGGCCGATCAGGCCGCCCCGGTTTATTTGCGCGATAAAGTCGCCCAGACCAAGGCCGAGCGGGGTCTCTGATTCACTCAAATTCAAGTGATCAGGCCCCTGTGGCGTGCGGGCTTGCCCCGCGTTGGGGTGCGAAGCGCCCCCAATCGAGCAAAACGCGGTGTACCTGATACGGCTCAGCGCCTGGCTTTGGGGCTGCTGCGCAGCCAACGCAGGACAAGCCTGCTCGCCACAGGGAATCTGCGCTTAACTGAACGGCATTAGGGCAAGCCTGCTCCCCACAGGGCACGGTTGAAGAGGGCGTGGACTCCAAATTCTGCGCCAATCGTCAGAATCTACCCCTGCTTTGAAACATTTTTCAAAATATGTGTTCTAGTTATCACCAGAGCATTTGCGCGCCACGGAAAGCGCCAGTAAAGTGCCATCATTGATAGCGAGCTCGCATCCATGCGTATAGACGGCTTTTCCTCACAGTCCTACCCCATCAAGCGCAAGCCGCGTAAGGCGAACGTTCGGGTGGACGATGCCGTCGAGGATTCGCCTGACTTCATCGAAGTCCACGCTGAAGCACCCGCCCATGCCCAAAGTGGCGCAGGTGCGCGTATCAGCGGCCTGCCGGCCCGTCAGCAAGACATGGTCTTCCCCCGCTCCATGAGCAAAAGCGTCGCCACTGCCCTGGCCAGCTACCTGACCACCGCCGGTTTTGTCGAATGGGATATGGAAGTGCTGGGTCTCGACGTCCATATCTGATGCGTCTGCCTTACTACATCGGTTGCCCGTCCTGGAGTGAAAACGCCTGGCGCGAGTACCTGTATCCGGTCGATGCGCGCTCCAGCGATTACCTGGCGCTGTATTCACAGGTCTTCAACGCCGTTGAAGGCAACACCACCTTTTATGCTCGACCCTCGGCCGCCACGGTGCAGCGCTGGGCCGAGATCATGCCGGATGATTTTCGCTTCACCGCCAAGTTCCCCGGTGACATCAGCCACAGCGCCGACCTGCGCGAACAGCTGCCGGCGGCGGAAAGTTTCGTCGGCCTGATGAGCCCGCTCGGCGAGCGTGTGTCGCCGCTGTGGCTGCAATTACCCGCAACGTTTTCGCCGCAACGCCTGGGCGAGCTGGCCGGGTTTATCGACGGATTGGAACGCCCGCTGGCGGTCGAGGTGCGTCATCAGGAGTTTTTCGCCAAGGGCGACGCCGAGCGCAGCCTCAACCGCCTGTTGCGCGACCGTGGCGTGGAGCGCATCTGCCTCGATCCGCGCGCGCTGTTCAGTTGCACCGCCACAACGCCTGCGGTGCTGCATGCCCAATCGAAAAAGCCCAAGGTGCCAACGCGCCCGGCAGCGCTGACGCAATGGCCACAGGTGCGCTTTATCGGCCATCCGGAGCTGGAGGCCAACGACCCGTTCCTGACGCCCTGGGTGGAAAAGGTCGCCGTCTGGATTGAAGAAGGCCGCACGCCGTACGTGTTCCTGCACACCTCCGACAACCGTCTCGCGGCGCAGCTGGCGTTGCGGTTTCACGCCAGACTGATGGCGCGTCTGCCGGGCCTGCCGGCGTTGCCGACCTTGCATCGCGAGCCCGCAGCGGAGCAACTGGGGTTACTCTAGGGCTCCCTTTCCCGCCAGGAGTCAGTCATGGATGCCCAAACCCTTCGCGCCGAAACCTTCCAGGCCCTGCACACCCGTGATCGCGCATTCGTGATGCCCAACCCGTGGGACGCGGGTTCCGCCATCATGCTTGCCCATCTCGGCTTTGAAGCCCTGGCCACCACCAGCGCCGGTTATGCCTTCAGCCTGGGTCGCCCGGATGCCGAAGGGGCGTTGTCGTTGGAGGACACGCTGGTCAACGCCGGGATGATTGCCAAGGCCACGGCGTTGCCGGTGGCAGCCGATCTGGAAAACGGCTTCAGCGACACCCCTGAAGGCTGCGCCCGGACCATCCTGCGGGCCGCGGCTGTGGGTATTGTCGGCGGCTCCATCGAAGATGCCACAGGTATTGCCGCCGACCCGATCTACGCCTTTGACCTGTCGGTCGAGCGTGTGGAGGCCGCAGTGGCCGCAGCACGCAGCCTGCCGTTCCCGTTCATGCTGACGGCCCGCGCGGAGAACCTCCTGCACGGTCGCCTGGATTTGCCTGGCACCCTGCGCCGGCTGCAGGCCTATTCCGAGGCCGGTGCCGACGTGCTCTACGCACCGGGCCTGCGCAGTGCCGAAGAGGTGCTGGCGGTGGTCAAGGCCGTCGCCCCCAAGCCGGTGAATGTGTTGATGTCCGGTGGCCTCAAACTCAGCGTGGCGCAGTTGAGCGACATGGGCGTCAAGCGCATCAGCGTAGGGTCGGCCATGGCGCTGGCGGCGTATGGCGAGTTTTATCGGGCGGCGCAGGAGGTGTGTGGGTTGGGCACTTTTTCCTTTACCGAACGCTCGATGTCCTACAGCCAGGCCAGCCAATTCTTCAAGGAGTAAGCGGTGCGCGGCCTAAGCGTCACCGCCATGCTGTTGTTGCTCGCGGGCGCCGTCGCACTGGGTGCCTGGCGCGGCTGGCTGCCCTTGCCGAATCAATGGAATCCCTGGGCGCCGCTGGATGTGCGCGACACGCCCAACCTGTTGACGCGCTTCAAGCTGGGGCGTCTACAGGATGACCCCGCCCTGTGCGACCAGGTGCTGCAGACCTCGGGCTTGCGCGTCAGCCATCAGGCGGATTCGCCGGCCGATGTTGCGTGCCCGTTGCGCAATGTATTGCGCGTGCAGGGCGCGCAGGTGACCTTGAGCAGCAGCTTTCTCGCCAGTTGCCCGCTGGCGGTGGCGTTTGCCCTGTTCGAACGCCACAGCCTGCAACCGGCCGCCCAGGCCGTGTTTGGCCAGGCGGTGACGCGTGTCGATCACCTGGGCAGCTTCGCCTGCCGTAATGTCTATAACCGCGCCGACGGGCGACTCAGCCAGCATGCGTCGGCCAATGCAGTGGATATCGCAGGCTTTCGCCTGGCGGACGGGCGCCGCATCAGTGTGCTCAAGGATTGGCCGGGGGAGGGCGACAGTGCGCGATTCCTGCGCCATGTGCGCGACAGCGCCTGTGATGATTTCAACGTGGTGTTGAGTCCGGACTACAACGCGGCACACCGCAATCATTTCCACCTGGACATGGGACGTGGGTGGGTGTGTCGTTAGGCGGCCAGGCGCAAGTTGTGCGCCACCAGCGGGCGTGCCCAGTAGGCGTCGAAGTCCAGGGCCTTTTGCTGCGCCACCAGCGCTTCGGCTGGGTACGGCTCGGCAGGCGCAGGCAGCAGGTCCAGTTCGAATTCGGCAATCGGCAGGTGCAGCGCGCGCGGTTGCGGCGCTGGGCCTGGCGCGGGTGGCTGCTGGCCGGCGGTCAGCACCAGAGGGCGCACCCAGCCGCTTTCGAAGTTCTGCTGACGCTGTTGAGCGACGAGTTCTTCTTCAGGGAACGGCGTCGCGGCCGGTGGCAGCAGGTCGGTCTCGAATTCGGCAATCGGTAAGAACAGCGGTTCAGGCGGGGCGATCGGGGTGTCGGTGACGTTGCATTCGCGCTGGGTGAGAATCTGCGACAGCACGTCGGCGCCGGCGCTGGGCTCAACCGCCGGGTCCGCCACGGCTGGAGCCTGAGCCGCCTGCGCATCCGCCGTCCCGCCTAACTGTTCGGCCAGCGCGCGGGCGAAGAAGTCCTGCCACACATGACTCACCCCGGCCAGCGCTTGAGTATTGCGCAGTCCGTAGTGGTTGTGGGTCGGCAGTACACCGATGGTTAAGGGGAGAATGTCTGACATTTTTCTCGGTCGACGCTCAGCTCTGGCAAAATACCTGACTGTTGGTTTTATCGGCCGTTATTGGCCGATCCTTAATATTTTTGAGCGTAGCGATTGATGAGCGAACAACCAGCGGCCAGCCGCATTCGTGTCGAAGCCTTGGCCGACGGATTTCAGGCGCGCGCCGAGCAGTGGGCGGCGCTGCTCGGCTTGCCGGTGCAGCTCGAAGCGGCGGATTTTTCCCTGCAAGTGGGTGAGCACGGCCTGCAACTGCAACAGCTGGGGCCTGACGCGCCGGGGCCGGTGCGTGTTGACTTTGTTGAAGGCGGCGCTGCCCATCGGCGGCTATACGGCGGCGGCAGCGGGCAGATGATCGCCAAGGCGGTGGGGATTGCTCAAGGCGTACGGCCACGGGTACTCGATGCCACCGCAGGCCTGGGCAAGGACGCTTTCGTGCTGGCAAGCCTGGGTTGCGAGATGCGCCTGATCGAGCGCCAGCCGCTGATCGGCGCCTTGCTCGAAGACGGCCTCGCACGCGGCGCGGATGATTTTGAAGTCGCGCCGATTGTCGCGCGCATGCAGTTGCTCAAGGGCAACGCCATCGACCTGATGCTCAACTGGCAGGGCGAACCGCCCCAGGTTATCTACCTCGACCCGATGTTCCCGCACCGTGAGAAAACGGCGCTGGTGAAGAAGGAAATGCGCCTGTTCCGGCCTCTGGTGGGCGATGACCCGGACGCCCCGGCCTTGCTCGCGGCCGCCCTGGCCCTGGCCAGCCACCGCGTGGTGGTCAAACGCCCGCGCAAGGCACCCTGCATTGACGGGCCCAAGCCCAGTCATGCGCTGGATGGCAAGTCCAGCCGGTATGACATCTATCCTAAAAAAGCGATTAGGCCTTAAGAGCAGCTGCAAGCTGCAAGCTGCGAGCTGCAAGCACGGTTGCTTTTAGCTTGCAGCTAACCACTTACAGCTGCCCCTCTCCCATAAGCCCGCATGAACAACCCCACCACATCCTGCACATGGGCTTCGGCGGCGTGCTCACTCAGCTGCCCGCCGCAGCCATACAGCAGGCGAAAGTTCGCCGTGCCCTTGAGCAGGCAGAAGAAGTGTTCGGCCGCCGTAAACGGTTTGTCGATGCTCAATGCGCCGCTCTGGTCGATCTTGCCCAGCAGACGCTCCATGCCTTGCAACATGCGCATCGGGCCCGCCTCGAAGAAGATCTGCGAGAGTTTCACGTCCTGATTGCCCGTGGTCATCATCAGGCGATGCAGGTTCACTGACTCTTCACTGTTGATCAACCGATGAAAGCCCCGCGCGATGTTCAGCAGCACCGTCTCCACGGGGATGCCGGCGGGCAGCTCGAAGTACATCACCGGCAGTTGTTCCTCGCAGGTGGCAACCACGGCGGCGGTGAACAAGGTTTCCTTGTCGGTGAAGTGGCTGTACACGGTGAGTTTCGACACGCCGGCCTCAAGGGCCACGGCGTCCATGCTGGTGCTGGCGTAGCCATTGCTCAAAAACAGCACCTTCGCTGCTTCGAGGATTGCCTGGCGTTTTGCCATGTCCTTGGGACGCCCAGGGCTATTGGTGTTGGCGCGATTGTAGGACATTTTACCTTTAATACTGGACTGGTGAGTTTGGTATTAATAACATACCGGCCAGTATAATTATTCCGCGCTCCATTTGCGAAAGGTCCTTCAGCATGCGCAGCACTTTCCTGCCCCTTGCGTTGCCTGTCAGTCTGGTCTTCCTGCTGGCCGCCTGCGGCCACGAAGAAGCGGTCCAAACCAGCGTCCGCCCGGCCATGGTGGTGCAACCGCAGCCTTCGGCACAGGCGATGGACAGCTACACCGGTGAGGTGCGTGCCCGCTATGAACCGGACCTGGCCTTTCGCATCGGCGGCAAGGTCAGCCAGCGCCGGGTGGAGGAGGGCGAGCGGGTCAGGGCCAACCAGCCTCTGGCCGAGCTTGATCCGCAGGATGTGCGCCTGCAGCTGGACGCCGCGCGCGCCCAGGTGGCCGCCGCCGAGGCCAACCTGAACCTGGTGCGCGCCGAGCGGGATCGCTACAAAACGCTGATGGACCGGCAGATGGTCAGTCGCTCGCAGTACGACAACGCCGAAAACCTCTACCGGGCAGGTGAAGCACGGCTCAGACAGATCAAGGCTGAGTTCACCGTGGCCGGCAACCAGGCCGGTTACGCCGTGCTGCGCGCGCCGCAGGATGGCGTGGTGGCCCGGCGCGCGGTGGAAGTCGGCCAGGTGGTGTCCGCCGGGCAGACCGTGTTCACCCTGGCCACCGATGGCGAACGGGAAGTGGCGATCAGCCTGCCGGAGCAGGGCTTTGCCCGTTTCAAAATCGGTCAGCCAGTGTCGGTGGAGCTGTGGAACCAGCCGGACCAGCGCTTTACCGGGCATATTCGCGAGCTGTCGCCGGCGGCCGATCCCAAATCACGCACCTTTGCCGCACGCGTTGCGTTCACGGGCGGCAAAGTCCCCGCCGTGCTGGGCCAGAGCGCGCGCGTATTCATACAGGCCGATGGCGTTATTGCGCTGTCGGTGCCGCTGTCTGCCCTCAGTGCGGAGAATGGGGCGTCCTACGTGTGGCGTGTGCGCCCGGACAGTACCCTGGAGCGCACCCCGGTGCGTATCGGTGCCTTCGGTGAACACAGCGTACCGGTGCTGGAAGGTTTGCACCCCACGGATTGGGTGATTGCCGCCGGCGTGCATGTGCTCCACGAAGGCCAGCAGGTGCGCCCGGTAGATCGTGCCAACCGTGTGGTGAATCTGGCGGCCAAGGAGTAGTCCCCATGGGTTTCAATCTTTCCGCATGGGCGTTGCGTAATCGCCAGATCGTGTTGTTCCTGATGATCCTGCTGGCAGTAGTCGGTACGTTGTCCTATACCAAGCTGGGGCAAAGCGAGGATCCGCCGTTTACGTTCAAGGCCATGGTGATCAAGACCAACTGGCCAGGCGCCACGGCCGAGGAAGTCTCGCGCCAGGTCACCGAGCGCATCGAGAAAAAACTCATGGAGACCGGCGATTACGAGCGCATCGTGTCGTTCTCCCGGCCTGGAGAATCCCAGGTCACCTTCATTGCCCGCGACGCCATGCACTCGGCGCAGATCCCCGAGTTGTGGTACCAGGTGCGCAAGAAGATCAGCGACATTCGCCAGACCCTGCCGCCGGATATCCAGGGGCCGTTTTTCAATGACGAGTTCGGCACCACCTTCGGCAATATCTACGCGCTGACCGGTGATGGCTTCGACTACGCCGTGCTCAAGGACTACGCCGACCGTATCCAGATCCAACTGCAGCGCGTAGCGGATGTGGGCAAGGTCGAGTTGCTCGGCCTGCAGGACGAGAAAATCTGGATCGAACTGTCCAACCTCAAGCTCGCCACCCTCGGCCTGCCCCTGGCGGCGGTGCAGCAGGCGTTGCAGGAACAGAACGCCGTCTCCACCGCCGGCTTCTTCGAAACCCCGACCGAGCGCGTGCAACTGCGTGTGTCGGGCAACTTCAAAAGCGTGGAACAGATTCGCGACTTCCCGATTCGCGTTGGCGAGCGAACCCTGCGTATCAGCGATGTGGCCGAGATTCAGCGTGGCTTCACTGATCCGCCTTCACCGCGCATGCGCTTCATGGGCGCCGATGCCATCGGCCTGGCCGTGGCGATGCGCGACGGTGGCGACATTTTGGTGCTGGGCAAGGCCCTTGAAGGCGAGTTCGCACGGCTGCAAAAGAACCTTCCGGCCGGGATGGAGCTGCGCAAGGTGTCGGATCAGCCGGCAGCAGTGAAAACCAGTGTCGGCGAATTCGTCCAGGTGCTCGCCGAAGCATTGGCCATTGTGCTGCTGGTGAGTTTCTTCTCCCTGGGAATACGCACCGGCATGGTGGTGGCCCTGGCGATTCCGCTGGTGCTGGCCATGACCTTCGCCAGCATGTATTACCTCGGCATCGGCCTGCACAAGATCTCCCTCGGCGCCCTGGTGCTGGCGCTGGGCCTGCTGGTGGACGACGCGATCATCGCCGTGGAAATGATGGCGATCAAAATGGAGCAGGGCTACGACCGCTTCAAGGCCGCCAGTTTCGCCTGGACCAGCACCGCCTTCCCGATGCTCACCGGCACGCTGATCACGGCAGCAGGCTTCCTGCCGATTGCCACCGCACAATCGAGTACCGGCGAATACACCCGCTCGATCTTCCAGGTAGTGACCATTGCGCTACTCGCTTCATGGGTGGCAGCGGTGGTGTTTGTGCCGTTCCTGGGGGAAAAACTTCTGCCGGACCTGGCGAAGATTCATGCGGCCAAGCATGGCGCCAGTGGGCCCGATCCCTACGGCACCCCGTTCTATCAACGTGTCAGACGTGTG
The DNA here is from genome assembly GCF_017832155.1 of Pseudomonas sp. PvP025. Classification (NCBI taxonomy): domain Bacteria; kingdom Pseudomonadati; phylum Pseudomonadota; class Gammaproteobacteria; order Pseudomonadales; family Pseudomonadaceae; genus Pseudomonas; species Pseudomonas sp. PvP025. The sequence continues at coordinate 5,339,883 of NZ_JAFIBJ010000001.1, forward strand.
GTGGAATGGTGCGTACGCCGACGTAAAACCGTGATCGTGCTGACCCTGTTGCTGTTTATCGGCTCGGTGGTGTTGTTTCGCTTTGTGCCGCAGCAGTTCTTTCCGGCCTCCGGTCGCCTGGAGTTGATGGTCGACCTGAAGCTGGCCGAAGGCGCGTCCCTGAGCAACACTGCCGACCAGGTCAAGCGCCTTGAAGGTTTGCTCAAGGAGCATGTGGGGGTCGATAACTATGTGGCCTACGTGGGCACCGGTTCGCCGCGGTTCTACCTGCCGCTGGACCAGCAACTGCCAGCCACCAGCTTTGCGCAGGTGGTGGTGCTCGCCAGCACCATTGAGGCGCGCGAAGACCTGCGCACCTGGCTGATCGAAACCCTCAACGAACAATTTCCCGACCTGCGTTCCCGCGTCACGCGCCTGGAGAACGGCCCGCCCGTGGGCTACCCGGTGCAGTTCCGGGTGACCGGCGAGCACATCGACGAAGTGCGCGCCCTTGCGCGGAAAGTGGCGGCCAGGGTTCGCGAAAACGCCCATGTGGTCAATGTGCACCTGGACTGGGAAGAACCGAGCAAGATCGTCTACCTCAATATCGATCAGGACCGTGCGCGCGCCCTCGGCGTGAGCACCGCGAACCTGTCGCGATTCCTCCAGCGCTCGTTGACCGGCGCCAGCGTCAGCCAATACCGCGAGGACAACGAGTTGATCGAAATCCTGCTGCGCGGCACCGTCCAGGAGCGTACGCAGTTGTCGCTGCTGCCCAGCCTGGCGGTGCCCACCGACAACGGCAAGAGTGTGGCGCTGTCGCAGATCGCCACCCTCGAATATGGCTTCGAGGAGGGCATCATCTGGCACCGTAATCGCCTGCCGACGGTGACGGTGCGCGCCGATATCTACGGCAAGGAACAGCCAGCGACCCTGGTCCAGCAGATCCTGCCGACCCTTGCGGAGGTGCGCGCCGAGTTGCCGGATGGCTACCTGCTCGAGGTGGGTGGCACCGTCGAAGATGCCGCCCGTGGACAGAACTCGGTGAAGGCCGGCGTGCCCTTGTTTATCGTGGTGGTGCTGACGTTGCTGATGCTGCAACTGCGCAGCTTCTCACGCACCGCCATGGTGTTTCTCACCGCACCGTTGGGCCTGATCGGCGTGACGCTGTTCCTGCTGGTATTCCGCCAACCTTTCGGCTTTGTGGCCATGCTCGGCACCATCGCCCTGTCGGGCATGATCATGCGCAACTCGGTGATTCTGGTGGATCAGATCGAACAGGACATCAAGGCCGGCCTTGCGCCCTGGCAGGCGATCATCGAAGCCACGGTGCGGCGCTTTCGTCCGATTGTGCTGACGGCGCTGGCGGCAGTGCTGGCGATGATTCCCCTGTCGCGCAGTGTGTTCTTCGGGCCGATGGCGGTCGCGATCATGGGCGGGCTGATTGTGGCGACGGCGTTGACGCTGTTGTTCCTGCCGGCGCTGTATGCGGCGTGGTTTCGAGTAAGGAAGGACGCGTAGCCTCCGGAACCATTTCTCTCTGGATACCACACAAGGATTACCCGACCGGTAGGTGCCGTCGCACACACAATGCGACGCTTTGGGTTCCGATGTGAATTCAGCTAGAAAGGAATATTTATGATCTTGCCAATACTGATGATGCTGCCGATGCAGATGATGAATTCGATGTTAGGGGGGAATGGACAAGGCCAGGACCAGGACAAAGATAAAAGCAAAGACAGGGAGGGTAACAAGCTGGACATCAATATCACGATCAACAATGAAAACAACAATGCCAACGAAAACTCGGGCATGTCGTTTTCTCAAAGTGGTAATTTCTCGTCCCAAGGCCGCATAAGTTACTGAGTGTGCTGACAAGCAAGCCCGGCACTCGGTTGAGCAAAAAAAAGCCCTGACACTGTCAGGGCTTTTTCATGCGTCAGTCAGGCTCAGAGCGCACCAAAGACTTTCCTGGCCAGGCTCGTCGCCGCTGCTGCCGGATTCTTGCGAATGGTTTCTTCCTGCTGCGCAATCATCTTGAACAAACCGTCCAGCGCCTGCTCCGTCACGTAGCTTTCGACATTCGCGCTCTTGGCATCCACCGCGCCAAAAGCCGCCGCCTTGCCGGCCAGGGCGTTGTACTGCTGGGCCACGCCGACCTTGTCGGTCGCTGCTTTGACTATTGGCAGGAACCTGGCGCGAATCTGCTCGCGGCTGCTCTTGTTCAGGTACTGCGTGGCCGAGTCCTGACCGCCGCTGAGAATGCCCTTGGCGTCGGTCACGCTCATGTTTTTCACGGCGTTGACCAGGATCGGCTGAGCCTGGGTCACGGCGGTTTCGGCGGCCTTGTTCATGCTGGTTTCCAACTGGGTGACCTGTTCACCCATGCCGAACAGCTTGAGTTTGTCGGCGACTTTACCGAGCTTGCCCGGCAGGCCGATTTTTACCTCAGGGTTGTTGCTGAAACCGCCGGGGGTACCCAGTTGCTTCACGGCAATCTGCGCGCCCTGGGTCAGCGCATCCTTGAGGCCGCCACTGGCGTCGCCCTGGGACAGGCTGCCAAGGTCCAGGGCCATGGCGTTGGCACCGAGCAGCAGGCCGGCACACAGGGCAGTCAGGCGGAGCGTGTTACGGAGCATGAAAGGCTTCCTTATGTTCAGAGGTTGATCATTCAATCGGGTGGCTTTGTGCAGGTTCGGCCGGCGCTTCGGCCGCGCCATCGACACGGTGCAGCGCCACCTGACGGATCGACAGGCGAATGTCGGCGGGCAATACGCGTTTGGCGGCGCCTTCGGCCAGCTCGCCGAGCAAATCGTGATAGCTCAATTTGCCGGCTTCGTCGCGGCGCAGCACATCTTGCTCCAGCAGTGTCTGGATGAAATGTCGGAAAAGGCTCTTGTCGAAGAATTCCGGGGCATTGAGGCCATGCAGGATCGACAGGCGCTGGGCCATGATCGTGCACAGGTCTTCCAGCTCTTCGGCGCTGATGCTGCTCTGGCCGCTGTTGAGCAGCAGCGAGATTGCCATATAGAAGCGTTGCAGGGTCTGGGCGATGCTCTTGGACAGCAATGTCAGCAGCACGAAATGCCGCGAACTCGGCGCCGGACGCAAGTACACCTCGTTTTCGAAGCGCAACAGGCCCTGTTCGACAAACGCTTGCAGCCATTGGTCGACCACCGCGTCGAGGTCTTCCAGGGACCAGCGGATAAACAGCTCCGATTGCAGGTACGGGTACAGCGCGTGGGTGTAGCGCAGCATCTGCTCGCGGCTCATGCGCGAGCTGCTCTGGAAGAAGCTCGCCAGCAGCGCCGGCAGGGCGAAGATGTGCAGCACGTTGTTGCGGTAGTAGGTCATCAGGACGGCGTTCTGCTCGTCCAGGTAAAGAATCTTGCCCAGGGCATCGCTTTGTTCCGACAGCAGGTCCATGTCCTTGACGTGCTTGATCAGCGCCAGGCCGTCACCTTCGGGCAAGGTGGTGTGCGGCGAGTAGGGCACGCGGCGCAACAGCGCCAGGTACAGGTCGAGCTGGCGGGCCATGGCCTGTTCGTCCAGGGCCAGGCGTGTGGTCGAGAGCAAGGCCAGGGCCACTAGGTTCACCGGGTTGACCGCCGCCGCTTCGTTGAGGTGGCGCGCCACCTGTTCGCCCAGGCGGTGCGTGGTTTCATGCAGCCACGCCGGCTTGTAGTTCGGGCCCAGTTCCTGGGAGCGCCAGTCCGGCTGCTCGCTGTCGAGGAACTCGGCCAGCTTGATCGGCTCGCCGAAGTTGACCGCGACCTGGCCAAAGCGCTGCTTGAGCGCGCCGACCACTTTGAAAATATCGAAGATCGACTCTTTCTTCTTGCTCGCGCCGCGCAGTTCGCCGAGGTAAGTGCGGCCTTCGAGCACGCGTTCATAGCCGATGTACACCGGCACGAACACGATTGGCATGCGCGAAGAGCGCAGGAAGCTGCGCAGGGTGATCGCCAGCATGCCGGTCTTGGGCTGCAGCATGCGCCCGGTGCGCGAACGCCCGCCTTCAACGAAATACTCCACCGGGAAACCCTTGGTGAACAGGGTGTGCAGGTATTCGTTGAACACCGAGGTGTACAGCGGGTTGCCCTTGAAGGTGCGGCGCATGAAAAACGCACCGCCACGGCGCAGCAGGCTGCCGATCACCGGCATGTTCAGGTTGATCCCGGCGGCGATGTGCGGTGGGGTCAGGCCGTTCTTGAACAGCAGGTACGACAGCAGCAGGTAGTCGATATGGCTGCGGTGGCAAGGCACGTAGATCACCTCGTAGCCCTGGGCGACCTGTTGCACACCTTCGATATTGTTGACCTTGATGCCGTCGTAGATCTTGTTCCAGAACCAGCTCAGCACCACTTCGAGGAAGCGGATCGCGGTGTAGGTGTAGTCCGAGGCGATCTCGTTGCCGTAGCGCAGGGCCAGGGCCTTGGCTTTTTCCGGGGCGATCTTTTCCCGTTCGGCCTCATCCAGGATGGCCTGGCGCACCAGGGGCATGTTCACCAGGCCTTTCACCAGGTTGCGCCGGTGGGACAGGTCGGGACCGATGACCGCCGTCTTCAGGTTACGAAAGTGCACGCGCAGGATGCGCTGGGCCATGCGCACGGTGCGTTCGTGGCCTTTATTGTGCTCGATCAATTCGCGCAGGTTGATTGGCGCGGAGAATTGCACACGGGTCTTGCGGCCCAGGATCAGGATGCTCAACAGGCGGCGCAGGCGCCCGGTGACAGCCCAGCTGTCGGCAAACAGCAGCTTCCACGGGCTGGACTCGCTCTCGGGGGACTGGCCCCAGAACACGCTGACCGGAATGATTTGTGCATTCTCTTCGGCGTGTTCGCTGAGGGTGTTGACCAGCCGCGTCAGGGTAGGCGGCGCCCCGCGCTTGTCCTGGCGGCCCAGCCAGTCCGGCTCCGGCGTGAGGTAGAAGAACGCAGCAGCTTCCATCAACGGGCCTACCGCTACCGGCAGCACTGGGCGCGGCAGGCCGGCCTTGGTGCACTCGGCATCGACCACGGCCAGTTCGGTGAGGGAAGGCGATTGCAGGACATAGAACACCGGCCGGCTGCGGTCGAGGTTGAGGGTCAGGGACGACTGGTTGATCGTCTCCGAGCGAACCCAGAGGTACAACAGTCGGCGCAAGGTGCCGAACACCAGACGGCGGAACGGGGAGCGGGTCATAGGCGAGCTGCTTGAAGTGGAAAAAAACCGAGCAGGCGCTCGGGTGGGTAGTGTGCCGTATTCGCCGAAAATCGGCAAAAAAGCAGCGATGTAAACTTGAGTTGATGGTTTTTGAGCCTGTCTTATACTCGGCAGTTCAATGCGGACAACTCAACAATAAAAATGCATGTGGGAGCAAGACGGATGACGACGCGCGAAACCGGCAATGTGAAGTGGTTCAACGATGCAAAGGGTTATGGCTTTATACAGCGTGAAGATGGCAAGGATGTGTTCGTGCACTACCGCGCCATTCGCGGTGAAGGCCACCGCTCGTTGGCCGAGGGCCAGCAGGTGGAGTACGCCCTGGTGAGCGGCGAGAAGGGCTTGCAGGCTGAGGATGTGGTCGGCCTGTAAGTCCACCAATGAACCCATGTGGGAGGGGGCTTGCTCCCGATTGCAGTGAGTCAGCTACACATAAGCTGGCTGACCCACCGCTATCGGGAGCAAGCCCCCTCCCACACGGTCAGGCGGTTTTCCAGGTGATCTGCTCTTCACCGTCGGCGCTGATGCGAATCCAGGTGTCGGCGCTTTCCTCACCTTCCTCCTCGACCCACGTGCCCGGCGCGCAGCGCACTTCGACGTTCAGCGCGGCAAAGGCGGCGCGGGCGCAGGCGATGTCGTCGTCCCAGGGAGTCTGGTCGCTTTCCAGGTACAGGCTGTTCCATTTGCCGACGGCTTTGGGCAGCCAGGTGACGGGCACGTTGCCGGCCGTGCACTTGTAGGTCTGGCCTTTCTGGACCCAGTCCGAGCAGGCGCCCAGGGCAGCGCCCAGCCAGGCGGCGATGGCCTTGTGGTCGACGTCGGCGTCCTTCAGGTAAATCTCGATATCGGGTTGGCGCATGGATGTTCCTCGTTGCGGGATTTTAAAAATCCATTCGCGGGTGCTGAAAAAGTCGTTATTGAAGCACGAAATAATCGTAGCGCATCGACACGGTGACCAGCAGCGGCTCGGCCGCTTCGATCACCCGGGCACGGCGCTCGGCGCTGGCGCGCCAGCCGTGGGGCGTCATCGCCAGCAGGTTGGCGCGGTCCCCGGGCTCGGCCAGGCTCAGGCTGAACTCGAGAGTTTCGCTGTGTGCCAGGCTCATGCCGTCCGGCACCAGGGCCAGGTGCTTGTCATCGGTGTACTCGCGCACTTCGTCGTACAGGCGTTCGCGCAGCTCCATCAGGTGGCCGCTGGTAGGGCCGACCTTCATCAGGCCGCCGCCGGGGCTGAGCAGGCGCTTGGCCTCTTCCCAGTCCAGCGGGCTGAACACGCTGGCGAGGAACTGGCAACTGTCTGACGCCAATGGCACACGGGCCATGCTGGCGATCAACCAAGTGACGGCGGGGTTGCGCTTGCACGCGCGTTTGACCGCTTCCCGGGAGATATCCAGTGCATAACCGTCGGCATTCGGCAGGGCTTCGGCGATCTGCGCAGTGTAGTAACCCTCGCCGCAGCCGATGTCGACCCAGCGCTGCGGTGCGCGTTCGGCGGCCAGTTCAGCCAGGCGCCTGGCCACCGGCGCATAGTGGCCGGCGTTGAGAAAGTCGCGACGCGCCTCGACCATCGCCAGGTTGTCGCCCGGGTCGCGGCTGTTCTTGTGCTGCACCGGCAGCAGGTTCAGGTAACCCTGACGCGCGCGGTCGAAACGGTGCCCGGCCGGGCACGCCACGCCGTTGTCCACTGGGTTGAGCGGGGCGCTGCAGAGGGGGCAGGCGAGCATCAGGCGAGCAACTTGATCAGGGTCTGGTAGTAGATCTCGGTGAGCACATCAAGGTCGCTGGCCAGGATGCGTTCGTTGACCTGATGGATCGTCGCATTCACCGGGCCCAACTCGACCACCTGGGTGCCGAGGGTCGCGATGAAGCGTCCGTCCGACGTACCGCCGCTGGTCGATGCCTGGGTTTCGCGACCGGTAATCGCCTTGATGCTGGCCGATACCGCATCGAGCAGCGCGCCTGGTTCGGTCAGAAACGGCAGGCCGGACAGCGCCCACTCCACGTGCCAGTCCAGGCCGTGCTTGTCGAGAATCTGCGCAACGCGCTGTTGCAGGCCTTCCACGGTGGATTCAGTGGAGAAGCGGAAGTTGAACACCGCCGTCAGGTCGCCGGGGATCACGTTGGTGGCGCCGGTGCCGGAATTGAGGTTGGAGATCTGGAAGCTGGTCGGCGGGAAGAACGTGTTGCCATCGTCCCAGTGCTCGGCAGCCAGTTCCGCCAGGGCCGGCGCGGCCAGGTGAATCGGGTTCTTTGCCAGGTGCGGGTAAGCCACATGGCCCTGCACGCCGCGTACGGTGAGGGTTGCGCCGAGGGAGCCGCGACGGCCGTTCTTGACCACGTCGCCCACCTGGGTGGTGCTCGACGGTTCGCCGACGATGCACCAGTCCAGGCGTTCGTTGCGCGCGGCCAGGCGTTCGATCACGGCCTTGGTGCCGTGGTGCGCCGGGCCTTCTTCATCGCTGGTGATCAGGAAGGCAACCGAACCACGGTGGTCCGGGTAGTCCTGCACAAACCGCTCTGCCGCCACCAGCATGGCCGCCAGGCTGCCTTTCATGTCTGCCGCGCCACGCCCGCAGAGCATGCCGTGTTCGTCGATCAGCGCGTCGAACGGGTCGTTCTGCCAGGCCTGCAGCGGGCCGGTCGGCACCACGTCGGTGTGGCCGGCAAAGCACAGCACCGGGCCTTCATGCTGGCCGTGGGTGGCCCAGAAGTTGTCCACGTCCTCGATGCGCATCGGCTCCAGGGCAAAACCGGCGTCGCCCAGGCGCTGCATCATCAGCTTCTGGCAATCGGCGTCGATCGGCGTTACCGAGGGGCGACGGATCAGGTCGATGGCAAGTTGAAGGGTCGGCGAAAGGTCGGCATGGGCCGTCATGGGAAAACTCCGGGAAGCGTGTAATGGGCGCAGGACGAATGTGGAATACAGAACTTGAAACGGCGCAGATCCAATGTGGGAGGGGGCTTGCTCCCGATTGCAGTGAGTCAGCCAAAATGATGTCACTGACTTGCAGCCATCGGGAGCAAGCCCCTCCCACATAAGGCAATCGGTGCTTGCCTGATCCAACAAAACGGCCGTTATCTTATAGCAAAACGGCGACCAGAGGCCGCCGTTTAGTGCATTGCGCAAGTTTTTACGCCGCAGGCACAGGCTCGGGCGCCGCTGCCGGTTTGGGCAGTGACGACAGGAACGCCATGATCAGCGCAGCCACGTACGGCAGCGACTGCACCAGCAGCATCACCACCCAGAAACGCATGTCATTGCTTGGCAGGCCCTGCACCAGGTAGATCCCCAGCGCCGCGCCCCACAACAGCAGCATGATGAACATCTCTTCGCGCGCTTCGGAAATTGCCACCCAAAAGCCGTGGTTATCGGCGTTTTTCGGCGTACGGAAGAACGGAATGCTGGTGGTGAAAAAGCCATACAGCACCGCCTTGGCGATGGTGTGCGACAACGCCAGCCCGGCCAGGGCCGCACAGAACGCGTCCTTGAGGTTCACGCCGACGGCGCGGCGGTACAGGAAGATGATCTTGCCCACCTTGAACACGAACAGCGCCAACGGCGGAATCGCGAAAATCAGCAACGGCGGGTCGACCCGCGTCGGCACGATGATCATCGCCGCCGACCACAACAGCGCGCCGACGGTGAAGAAGATGTTCATGCCGTCCGCCACCCACGGCAGCCAGCCCGCGAGGAAGTGGTAGCGCTGACCACGGGTCAGCTCGGTGCCCTTGCCGCGCAAGAGGCTCGCGGTGTGGCGCTTGATGATCTGGATCGCGCCATAGGCCCAGCGAAAACGCTGCTTCTTGAAGTCGATGAAGGTGTCGGGCATCAGGCCCTTGCCGTAGCTGTCGTGGTAATACGCCGCCGAGAGGCCTTTCTCGAATACCCGCAGGCCCAGTTCGGCGTCTTCGCAGATGCACCAGTCGGCCCAGCCGAGTTCTTCGAGCACCGAGCGACGGGTCATGGTCATGGTGCCGTGCTGGATGATCGCGTCACGGTCGTTGCGGGTGACCATGCCAATGTGGAAGAAGCCCTTGTATTCGGCGTAGCAGAGCTTCTTGAAGGTGCTTTCGTTCTGGTCGCGGTAATCCTGTGGCGATTGCACCACGGCGATTTTCGGGTCGGCGAAGTGCGGCACCATGTGCTTGAGCCAGTTGGGCGACACGCAGTAGTCCGAGTCGATCACCGCGATTACTTCGGCGTCCACGGCGGTGTGCGGGATCAGGTAGTTCAGCGCGCCGCCCTTGAAGCCGGCCAGGGGCGAGACGTGGAAAAACTTGAAGCGCGGGCCGAGGGTTTCACAGTAATCGCGCACCGGTTCCCACACCGCGGGGTCCTTGGTGTTGTTATCGATGATCAGGACTTCGTAGTCCGGGTAATCGAGGGCGGCCAGGGCGTCGAGGGTCTGTTTGACCATCTCCGGCGGCTCGTTGTAGCACGGCACATGGATCGATACTTTCGGGCGGTAATCCGAATCACCTTCCACCGGCAGGAATTCACGTCGACGCTTGTGCGTCCACACCGCTTCGGCCAATTCGTGGGCCTCGGTCAGTAATACGATGAACACGCCCATGGCACCCAGTGCCAGCAGGAATCCGACGGTCAGGCTGAACCAGGTGCTGTACTGCTGGCTGTAGTCGTAGCCGATCCACACCAGCACCGACCCGCACAAGAACGCAATAAAGGTCAGGAAGGTACGACCGCGCTGACGCAGCGCCGAGCCATCGATCATCAGCAGGGTCAGCGAGAGCAGGGCCAGCACCACCGAGCCGATCGCCAGCACCCGCCATTGCGGGATCGCGACCACCGGCCCTTCAAAGTTGAATTTCTGCTGGCGCGCCGCGTTGAACACGCCCCAGTAGGCGCCTGCCGAGCCTTCGTCGCTGACCTTCCAGGGCTGGTCGAACGCCTCGATCACGAAATAGTTAAAGCCCTGGCGATTAAGCTTGTTGACCAGTGTGCGCAGGTAGATCGCCTGGTCGGCCGGGGACGATTCATTGCCGCCACGCATGCGCCCGTTGCTCGGCCAGCCGACTTCGGACAGCAGCAGCGGTTTTTTCGGGAACAGTTTCTTCAGGTCGCGGGCGCGGTCGAGTACGTACTGGCCGGCCTTGTCCATCGGAATGAATTCCCAGAACGGCAGGATGTGCGCGGCGATCAGGTCGACGTGCCTGGCCAGTTGCGGGTTCTTTTCCCAGATGTGCCATTGCTCGGAGGTGGTCACCGGCACTTTCACCGCGGCGCGCACCCGGTCCAGCAGCACGATCAGCGCTTCGGGGGTGATTTCTTCACGGAACAGCGCTTCGTTGCCCACTACCACGCGCACCACGCTGCGCGAGCTGTTGGCGATTTCGATGGCGCGCTGGATTTCACGCTCGTTGCGTTCCAGGTCCGGGCTGATCCAGATGCCCAGGGTCACGCGCAGGCCGAACTCTTCGGCCAGCTTGGGGATATCGCCCAGGGTGCCGTCGACCGAGTAGGTACGGATGTTGTCCGTCAGCTTGCTCATGATTTCGAGATCGCGACGCATCTGGTCGTCGCTCGGGTACTGGTTTTTCTGCGGGTACTGGCCTTGCTGGAACGGCGAGTAGGAGAACCCCGAGATCTGTTCAGGCCAGTTGGGAGTGGTGACCGGGCGGTTGATCAGCGCCCAGAAACCGGTGAACAGCGCGGCAATTGCCAGCACCACCACCAGGTTGAGTCCAAATTTACGCGATGACATGGCGATTTCGGGTTCCAAAGGGTGTGGAACGAAAAGAGGCGTCGGCTAACGCCGAACGGCGCGCATCCTACACCGGCCTTTCCCTGAGCGTACAGCAAGCCGAGAAAAACCTGACTTTGGGCAGCGAAACGCCCACTAAGTTCTTCACCGGTCAGTTGTTGCTTAAAACTTGCCGCTGCGTAGCCCATACTGCGCGCCGGTTTTTGGGGTAATGGTCATGAGCACAGAAGATCCACGGTTTGCAGGCGTCGCTCGCTTGTATGGCATTGAAGGCCTGGAACGCTTGAAAGCGGCCCATGTGGCGATCGTCGGCGTCGGCGGCGTTGGCTCCTGGGCGGCGGAAGCCATGGCCCGTTGCGGGGTGGGTGAGATTTCGCTGTTTGACCTGGACGATGTCTGCGTCAGCAACAGCAACCGCCAGTTGCACGCGCTGGACAGCACCGTGGGCAAACCCAAGGTCGAGGTCATGGCCGAGCGCCTGCGCAGCATCAACCCGGCGTGCACGGTGCATGCAGTGGCCGATTTCGTGACCCGCGACACCATGGCTGAATACATCACGCCGAATATCGACTGCGTGATCGACTGCATCGACGCGGTCAACGCCAAGGCCGCGCTGATTGCCTGGTGCAAGCGCCGCAAGATCCAGATCATCACCACCGGCGGCGCGGGTGGGCAAATTGATCCGACGCTGATTCAGGTGTGCGACCTGAACCGCACGTTCAACGACCCGCTGGCCTCGAAAGTACGCTCGACCCTGCGTCGTGACTACGGGTTCTCGCGCACGGTGACGCGTCATTACAGCGTGCCTTGTGTGTTTTCCAGTGAGCAACTGCGCTATCCGAAGCCGGATGGCAGCATCTGTTTGCAGAAGAGTTTTGTCGGCGATGGGGTGAAGCTGGACTGCGCGGGTGGGTTTGGTGCGGTGATGATGGTGACTGCGACGTTTGGGATGGTGGCGGCGACCAAGGCGGTGGATAAGATTGTGGCGGGGGGGCGCAGGCCGTCGGAGCGTAGGTCTTAAGCAGGTGTAAGGGTGTACATATCCGTTGCTGCGGTAACGACTGATATGGGTTCCGCCCTTACGGCGGGTCACTTTTTGAAGAGCGCAAAAAGTAACCAAAAACGCTTTGCCCCACCACTCGGCACCTCGCTCAGGCTCGGTGTGCCCGCACGCAGGCTTGAATCCGTGGGCCGCCGCAATGGGCCATCCCTGGCCCAGTGCGGCTAACCCGGCGTCCTGCCGGGTTACCCACGGATTCAAGCCTGCGTGCGGCCAGCGTGGTTAACGGGGCGCTTGAGATCAAGATCAAAAGCAAAGCAAAGCAAAGCAAAAGCAGTGTGATATCCATCAGACAAATGGAGATCCAAATGTGGGAGGGGGCTTGCTCCCGATGGCAGTGGGTCAGCTACACATAAGCTGACTGACACTCAGCCATCGGGAGCAAGCCCCCTCCCACATTTTGAACAGCGTTCGGCAGCCAACCCCGGTCGGCTCTAAGGCCGCCGCGCTTTTGCTTTTGATCTGTGGCGCCCCGTCAAACACGCTGGCCGAACGCAGGCTTTGGAGCGTGGGTAACCCGGCAGGACGCCGGGTTAGCCGCGCTGGGCCAAGGATGGCCCATCGCGGCGGCCCACGCTCCAAAGCCGGAGTGAGGGCATGCCGAGCCTAGGCGAGGCACCGAGTGTTGGGGCAAGAGCCCTTTTGGTTACTTTTGGGGCTCTTTTCCAAAAGTGACCCGCTGTAAAAGCGGAACCCTAAGTAGCCGTTACCGCAGCAACGGATATGTCCCCCCGGTTATGTCCCCCTCAACTCTGCATACAACTCAACGCCCGCATACGCTGCAAAACCGCATTCAACCCATTACTACGCGAAGGCGACAACTGCCGAGACAACCCCAGTTGATTGAACCAATCAGGCAAATCCACCACCTGCAGCTCAGCCGCAGAAAGCCCATTAACCCGCGCCAGTAACAGCGCCACCAACCCACGAATCATCCGCGCCTCGCTGCTGGCGGTAAACTGCCAGTGCCCGTCCTGCAAGCGACCCACCAACCACACCAGGCTTTCGCAGCCCTGCACCAGGTTGGCCTCGACCTTGTCTTGCTCCGCCAGTATCGGCAGCCGTTCGCCCCATTGCATCAGCATCCGCGCGCGCTGCTCCCAGTTGCCCACGGCCTGGAACGCCTGCAGCGCGGCCACCGCATCCACCGGCAATTGGCTCATCGCAACATATCCAGGGCCTGATCCAGCGCCGCGAAGAATCGCTCCAGGTCATCCGAGTCGTTGTACAGCGCCAGCGACACGCGGATCGCCCCGGACAATTGCATGGCCTTGAGCAACGGCATCGCACAGTGATGGCCTGCACGGATGGCGATGCCCTGTTCGGTCAGCAGGTGAGCCAGGTCGGCGTTGTGCGCGCCTTCGACCACGAAGCTGGCCAGTGCTGCCTGAGGCGCGCCCAGTACGCGCACGCCGTTGCGCGCTTGCAGGCCGCGCAGCAGGTAGTCATGCAGGGCCGCTTCATGGGCGACGATGGCGTGCGGGTCCAGGGAACTCAGGTAGTCCAGGCTGGCGCCCAGGCCGATCACGCCGGCAATCGGCGGCGTGCCGGCCTCGAAGCCCAGCGGCGCGGGGCGAAAGCTCGCGGCGTGGTACTCGGCCTGCTGCACCATCTCGCCACCGAACTGCCAGTGACGCAGGTGATGCAGGGCTTCGTTGCGGCCGAACAGCACGCCGACGCCGTCCGGGCCGTAGAGCTTGTGGCTGGAAAATACATAGAAATCGCAGCCCAGGGTTTGCACGTCGTGGCGACCATGCACAATGCCCTGGGCGCCGTCGACCACGCTCAGGGCACCTTGCGCGCGGGCCAGTGCCAGCAAGTGTTGCAGGGGTTGCCAGGTGCCGAGCACATTGGACAACTGGCTCACAGCCAGCAGCCGCGTACGCGGGCCAATCAGTTCGGCGGCGGCGTCGAGGTCGATCACACCGGCTGTATCGAGCGGCAATACCACCAGTTTCAGCGCGCGGCGTTTGGCCAGCTGCTGCCACGGTAAAAGGTTGGCGTGATGCTCCAGGGCGCTGATGACCAGCTCATCGCCTGCATTGAACAAGTGCTCAAGGCCATACGCCAAAAGGTTCAGCGCCGAGGTGGCGCCATGGGTGAACACGATTTGCCCGCTGTCGCCTGCGTTGAGCCACTGCGCGACCTTCAGACGGCTGTCTTCGAACGCCTGGGTGGCATGGGCCCCCGGCAGATGCTGGGCACGGTGCACATTGGCGGCGCCATTGGTGTAGTAATGGCTGATCGCATCCAGCAAGGCCTGGGGTTTTTGTGTGGTGGCGGCATTGTCCAGATAGGTCTGGTCCTGCCGTTGCAGGGTGGCAATGGCCGGGAAATCGGCGCGCCAGGGGGAGGGCACAAGCATGGTGGTCAAGACTCGTATAAGCGAACCGCACCCCGAGGGCGCGGCCCGCCAGTGGCATCGAGTGGCTGCTTAGTTGTGAGCGTGCAGCGCTTCGTTCAGTTCGATGGCCGATTTGTGGGTTTTGCACTCCACGGCACCGGTCTCGGAATTACGGCGGAACAGCAGGTCAGGCTGGCCGGCCAGTTCGCGCGCCTTGACCACCTTGACCAGTTGGTTCTGCTCGTCCAGCAGTGCCACCTTGGTGCCGGCGGTCACGTACAGACCCGATTCCACGGTGTTGCGGTCGCCCAGTGGAATACCGATACCGGCGTTGGCGCCGACCAGGCAGCCTTCACCGACCTTGATCACGATATTGCCGCCGCCCGAGAGCGTGCCCATGGTGGAGCAACCGCCGCCCAGGTCCGAGCCCTTGCCGACGAACACGCCAGCCGAGACACGCCCTTCGATCATGCCCGGGCCTTCGGTGCCGGCATTGAAGTTGACGAAACCTTCGTGCATCACCGTGGTGCCTTCGCCCACATACGCGCCCAGACGGATACGTGCGGCGTCGGCGATACGCACGCCGGCCGGGACCACGTAATCGGTCATTTTCGGGAACTTGTCCACCGAGAACACTTCCAGCAGATCGCCACGCAGGCGCGCTTCCAGCTGGCGCTCCGCCAGTTCATTGATGTCGATCGCGCCCTGGCTGGTCCACGCCACGTTCGGCAACTGCGGGAACACACCGGCCAGGCTCAGGCCGTGGGGCTTGACCAGGCGGTGGGACAGCAGGTGCAGCTTGAGGTACGCCTCGGGCGTGGACGTGAGCGCGGCGTCTTCGGCGAGCAGTGTGGCGACCAGCGGCGTGTGGCTCTCGGCCAGGCGGCTCAGCAGCGCGGCCTGTGCAGTGTCGACGCTTTTAAGCGCGTCGGCCAGTTGCAGAGCCTGGGACACGGTGAAGGTGATGGCCTGGTTGCCTTCGGTGTAACCGAGGATTGGCGCGATGGCCGCGACGATTTCGGCCGACGGGTTGAGCAGGGGTTGTGCGTAAAACACTTCCAGCCAGGCACCCTGGCGGTTCTGAGTGCCAACGCCGAAGCCCAGGCTGAACAGGGAATGGGACATGCTGTTACCTCTACAAAAATGGAAGGCTGGCCTACTTGAGGGCCGCCGAATAACTTTCTGGCTTGAAGCCAATCAGGGTTCTGTCTCCGAGATCGAGCACCGGGCGCTTGATCATCGAGGGTTGTGCGAGCATCAATTCAATGGCTTTCGACTGATCGAGATCGGCTTTGCGTTCGTCTTCGAGTTTGCGAAAGGTGGTGCCCGCACGGTTCAACACCACTTGCCAACCGTGCTCATTGCACCATTGGGTCAAATGTTCGCGGTCGATACCGGCCGTTTTGTAATCGTGGAACTGATAGGTGACGCCGTGCTCGTCGAGCCAGGTGCGCGCCTTTTTCATGGTGTCGCAAGCTTTGATGCCGAAAAGGTGCAACGTTTTGCTTGAATCGGTCAAGGAATTGCCCCCTTTTGGACTAATGAAACCGAACGATCGCGGATTATGCCATGCCCAGCGGATTTGGGTGCTGTAGGACTTTTGTGCACAAGCCAGCGCAGCATAGGCAGCTAATATGGCACTTCAACTGCCAATTGTTGCCTGATGTGTGTCATTGCAAGTCGATTGTCCGGGAACCCCGCTTTATGCAAACCGCTTACACCGTGCTTATCCTGCTGATGCTGGTCAGCGTTTCGCGTCTCGTCGGACGTGTCATCCCCCTGCCGTTGCCCCTGGTGCAGATTGCCGCCGGCGCATTGCTGGCCTGGCCGACGCTGGGGCTGCATGTGGCGCTGGACCCGGAGCTGTTCCTGTTTCTGTTTTTGCCGCCGCTGTTATTCTCCGATGGCTGGCGCATGCCCAAGCGCGAGTTGTGGCGCTTGCGCGGACCGATCCTGACGCTGGCCGTGGGGCTGGTGCTGTTCACCGTGGTGGGCGCGGGCTATTTCATTCATTGGCTGTTGCCTGCGATCCCGCTTCCGGCGGCCTTCGCGTTGGCGGCGGTGTTATCACCAACGGACGCGGTAGCCGTGTCGGCCATTTCCCAGAATCGCCTGCCCAAGCCGCTTATGCACATGCTGCAGGGCGAGGCGCTGATGAATGACGCGTCGGGCCTGGTGACCTTCAAATTCGCCCTGGCGGCGGCGTTGACCGGGGTGTTTTCCCTCGCAGACGCCAGTCTGACGTTTGTGTTGGTGGCGGTGGGCGGCCTGGCAGTGGGTGTGGCGTTGAGCTGGCTGGTCGGCCGTCTGCGCGCCTGGATGATCGCGCGCGGCTGGGACGATCCGGCCACCCACGTGGTGTTCATGTTGCTGCTGCCATTTGCCGCGTACGTATTGGCCGAGCGCCTGGGCGCGTCAGGCATCCTCTCGGCGGTGGCGGCGGGCATGATGCAAAGTTGGCTTGACCTGCTGCCGCGCCAGACCAGTACGCGCCTGCTCAATCGCAGCGTCTGGTCGTTGCTGGAATTCGCCTTCAACGGTCTGATATTTCTACTGTTGGGTCTGCAACTGCCGGACATCATCAAGGCTGTTGTCAGCCATGAGCCGACCGTGTGGCCAACCCTGTTGTACCGCTGTCTGGACGTGATTGCGATCTTCCTGGTGCTGGTGGTGTTGCGCTTTATCTGGGTGCAAAGCATCTGGCGCCTGTCAGTCCTGCTTCGACGTATACGTGGGAAAGGTGAGCTGACCCAGGTGCCGACCGCGCGCTCGTGCTGGCTGTTGACCTTTGGCGGCGTGCGCGGCGCCGTGACCCTGGCCGGTGTCATGTCGGTGCCCTTGCTGCTGGCGCCGGGTCAGGATTTTCCCGAGCGCGACCTGCTGATCTTCATCGCGGCCGGGGTGATTCTGTTGTCGCTGGTCGCAGCCTGCATTGCCTTGCCCCTGCTGTTGCGGGGTATCGAAAAGAGCCCGGATGAAAAACGCCACAACGAAGTGCGCGAGGCCTGGAAGAAAACTGCTGTGGCGGCGATCCATGCCCTTGAAGCCGAGGAATCCGCCGAAGCGGACCCTGCGGATGCCGCCAAGGCAGCCCTGGCGACCGAGTTGCGGGCGCGGTTGATGTCGGAGTATCGCCATCAATTGGAAGTGTTCAACGACTCCGCCGAAGCCCAGGCTTTGGCGCTGCAAATGGACCAGCTTGAACGCAAGCTGCGCCTCAAGGCCCTGCGTGCGCAGCGCCTTGAATTGTACCGCCTGAGCCGTCTTCACCAGATTGGTGATGACGTGTTGAGGGAGGTGTTGGCGGAACTGGATATGAGTGAAGCGAATCTGGGGACAGTCAGGCCTGGATAGCTGCAACGTCTACCGGTAGGCAGTTGAATTGGCGTCGCTGCCTTTAAAGCGGCTGGGCGTATAAAGCGTGCGAATGATTGCCTGGTCTCCCTTGGATAATGAGTAGTTTGGCGGCACTGCTTTTCCATCGATAGTTTCGCCGACATTAATGTGGTAGTGCATGATTGATCGGTCGTCGTAGGGGGACAGGAGTAGATCGGGTCCGGTATGAGTACTAAACATGTTGATCTCAACCGTATCTGCATCCCAGCCTTCGCTGTCACTCATGGACTTATAGACGTAGTCCTTGTCCCAGTTGATCGTGTTAGCCGGGTGTTGGTGTTCGTGCTCCATTCCCAGGGCATGCCCGATTTCATGCAAGGCCGTCGTGCGAAAGACTGCCGAGTCGTCATTCCTGTCCAGGTGCATCGTCGGCTCGTCCAACGGCGTGTTTTCTGCGTCGGTACCGATCTCCGACCAATTACCCTGCAAACCCTCGTCATCGCTGATTCGAATGTCCCCTTCCTTGCCGTCGACAACGTTGAACTGCAGTGCGGGGGTGTGATGAGCCCATTCCCTGAGTGCGTCGATTACCAGTGCCTTACTTCTGTTGTCTCTCAGGTCCAATGCGATATTAACAATGCCGTCAGGCCATCTCTTACCCGTGTCCGCAATGCCTCTTTTGGTTCGAGATACATGTTCGGAGGCTGAAGCTTCTCTATGCATGTCAGATGGGTGAGGAGTAAAGGTCGATATTTGAATAGGGAAACTCATGCTTTCTACGCTCGGAATAAGGTACCGAGTAGTGGAAGGCAGGGTTCAATTGGTTCCCAGGGAAAATTGACCCCGCACTGCATTGCACAGCGCGGGATTTGAAAGGGATTACCGGGCGCGCTGAATGAAATCGCGAATCCGCTCCGCTGCTTCCACGCACTCTGCCAGCGGTGCCACCAGCGCCAGGCGTACGCGACCGGCGCCAGGGTTTACGCCGTCCGCTTCCCGCGACAGGTATGAGCCCGGCACCACGGTCACATGCTCTTGCACAAACAGGTCGCGGCAGAACGCGGCGTCGTCCCCCTGCACATTCGGCCACAGGTAAAAGCCTCCGTCCGGGTGTTGTACGTCCAGCACCGGCTTGAGGATGGCCAGCACCGCGTCGAATTTCTCGCGATACAGATCACGGTTGGCCTGCACGTGGGCCTCATCCTGCCAGGCCGCAATGCTGGCGAGTTGGGTCTGCACCGGCATCGCGCAGCCGTGGTAGGTGCGGTACAGCAGGAAGGCCTTGAGGATGTCGGCATCGCCCGCCACGAACCCGGAACGCAGGCCCGGCAGGTTGGAGCGTTTGGACAGGCTGTGGAACACCACGCAGCGCTTGAAATCCTGGCGACCCAGCTCGACGCAGGCGCTGAGCAGGCCCGGTGGCGGGGTGTGCTCGTCGAAGTAGAGTTCGCTGTAGCACTCGTCGGCGGCGATGACGAAGTCGTACTCGTCGGCCAGGGCGATAAGTTTTTTCAGGGTGTCGACCGGGATGAGTGCGCCGGTCGGGTTGCCTGGGGAGCACAGGAAGAGGATCTGGCAGCGCTTCCAGATGTCCGGTGACACCGCGTCGAAATCCGGGTTGAAGCCGTTTTGATCCAGGCACGGCAGGTAATGCGGCTTGGCTCCAGCGAGGAACGCGGCGCCTTCGTAGATCTGGTAGAACGGGTTCGGGCTCACCACCAGCGCATCGTCGCTGCGATTGACCACGGTCTGGGTAAAGGCGAACAGCGCCTCACGGGTGCCGTTGACCGGCAGAATATTGCGCGCCGGGTCCAGCCAGCCCTTGGGCACATTGAAGCGACGTTCGCACCAGGCACCAATGGCTTCGCGCAGTGCCGGGATGCCCAGGGTGGTCGGGTACACCGCCATCTGGTCGAGGTTGTTGCTCAGCGCCTCGGCCACGAAGGAGGGAGAGGTGTGCTTGGGTTCGCCGATGGACAGGGCAATCGGGCGCTTGTCCGGGTTTGGCGTGACGCTGCCGAGCAGCGCGCGCAGTTTCTCGAACGGGTAGGGCTGCAGCTGGTTCAGGGCGTTGTTCATTGCAAGTCTCGTCAAATTCAGTTGTCGGCACGCGGTCTGGTTGCCGGGGAACATCCACTGTGGGAGGGGGCTTGCTCCCGATTACGGTGTGTCAGTCAGCTGATTTTTATCTGATCCACTGCTATCGGGAGCAAGACCCCTCCCACATAATCCCGGCATGGCTCAAATAGTCAGGCGGGTCAGCTCAACGCCGGGCTCCTGGGTCACGCTCAATTGCTGCACGATCGCCGCCTGCAGGCGCAGGCACAGTTCGGGGTCGGACAGCGGCTGGTTGTCGGCGTCGGTAATAAAGAACACGTCTTCCACGCGCTCGCCGAGCGTTGCAATCTTGGCATTTTGCAGTGACAGATCGAACTCCAGGAAAATCCCGCCGATGCGCGCCAGCAGGCCGGGGCGGTCGGGCGCGCTGAGTTCCAGTACGGTGACCGGGCGCTGCGCATCGTTGGAGATGGTGACCTGGGGCGCAAAGGCAAAATGCTTGAGCTGGCGCGGCACCCGGCGCTGGATAATGGTCGGGTAATCGTCCGGGTTGCGCAGGGCGTCGGTCAGGCCATCGCGGATCTTCTTCACCCGCGCCGGGTTGTCGCCGATGGACTCGCCCTCGGTGTCGAGCACGATGTAGGTGTCGAGGGTGAACTGGCTGCTGGAAGTGATCACCCGGGCGTCATGGATGTTCAGGTTGAGCTGGTCCATGGCCGCCACGGTTACCGCGAAGAAGTCGTGTTGGTCGGGCGCATAGATGAAGATCTGCGTGCCGCCCTCGAATTCGCGCTGGGTGGTTTCCTTGATCAGCACCAGCGGGCCACCATCGGCCGGCTGCTGCAGGATCGCGTCGGTGTGCCAGGCCACATCGCCGGCGGTGTGACGCAGGAAGTAATCGTCGCCCAGTTGCGACCACAGTTGCTCGACGTCGTCCGGGTCGTTGCCGCCGCGCACCAGAATGTCCAGGGCCGCGCTCTGGGTGCGACGGATCTGCTCTTCGCGGTCCACCGGGTTTTCCAGGCCGCGGCGCAGGGCGCGCTTGGTCTCGGTGTACAGCTGGCGCAACAGGCTGGCGCGCCAGGAATTCCACAGCGTCGGATTGGTGGCGTTGATGTCGGAAACAGTCAGCACGTACAGGTAGTCGAGGTGGGTTTCATCGCCGACGATCTGCGCGAAGTCGTGGATCACCTGCGGGTCGGACAAGTCCTTGCGCTGAGCGGTGGTCGACATCACCAGGTGGTTCTGCACCAGCCACACGATCAGGCGGCTGTCCCACAGCGGCAACTGGTGGCGCTGGCAGAATGCTTCGGCGTCGACCGCGCCGATTTCCGAGTGATCGCCATGCCGGCCCTTGCCGATATCGTGGTACAGGCCGGCGAGGTAGATCAGTTCCGGCTTGGGCAGCTTGGCCATGAGCTTGCTGGCCAGCGGAAACTTCTCCGACACCTGGGTGTACTGCAACTTGCGCAGATGCTTGATCAGGTTGAGGGTGTGGGCGTCGACGGTGTAGATGTGGAACAGGTCGTGCTGCATCTGCCCGACGATAAAGCCGAACTCCGGCAGGTAGCGCCCGAGGATGCCGTAGCGGTTCATCCGCCGCAGGTTGCGATGGATGCCGATCCTGCACTTGAACAGTTCGATAAACAGGCTGGTGTTGCGAATGTCGTTGCGAAACTCGTCATCGATCAGGTGACGGTTTTCCCGCAACAAGCGAATCGTGTCGGCGCGCACGCCTTTGATCTCCGGCTGCTGGGCCATCAGCACGAAGATTTCGAGCATGGCGAACGGGGTGCGGCTGAACACGTTGTCGTTGCGCGCCTCGATGTAGCCGTCGTGCAACTGGAAGCGCGAGTTGATGGGCTGCGGCGGCGCCTCATCCTCGGGCGCGAGGATCACTTCTTCGAAGTGCTGGATGATCAGGTCGCTGAGTTGAGCAATGCTCATCACCACCCGGTAATACTGCTGCATGAAGCTTTCGATGCTGGTCTTTGCGTCTTCGCCCTCGAAGCCGAGCAGGGTGGCGATGGAGCGCTGGTGGTCGAACAGCAGGCGGTCTTCCGAGCGCCCGGCGAGCATGTGCAGCGCGTAGCGCACCTTCCACAAAAACTCCTGGGACGACGCCAGCAGGGCGTTTTCGCTTTCGACCAGGAAGCCTTCGCCGGCCAGGGCGCGCAGGTTCAGGGTGCCGTACTGGCGCCGCGCTACCCACAAAATCGTCTGGATATCCCGCAGCCCGCCCGGCGAGCCTTTGACGTTGGGCTCGAGGTTGTATTCGGTGTCGTTGTACTTGTGGTGCCGGGCTTTCTGCTCGGTGCGCTTGGCCAGGAAGAACTCCTTGCTCGGCCACATGTGCGCGGTGCTGGTGACTTCCAGCATGCGCTGGCGCAGGCGCTCGGGGCCGGCGATGGTGCGGCTTTCCATCAGGTTGGTGATGACGGTCAGGTCGGCCCGGGCCTCTTCGGCGCATTCGGCCACCGAGCGCACGCTCTGACCGACTTCCAGGCCGATATCCCACAGCAGGGTGAGAAAGCGCTCTATGGAATCGCGAAAGATCTCATGGTCGTCGCTGTCCAGCAGGATCAGCAGGTCGATGTCGGAGTAGGGGTGCAGTTCGCCGCGCCCGTAACCGCCGACTGCCACCAGGGCGATATCCGCCTCGCGGCTCCAGCTGAACTGCTCCCAGGCCTTTTGCAGGATGTTGTCGACGAACCAGGCGCGATCCTCGATCAGTCGACGAATGTCCCGACCGCTGCGAAAGCGCGCATCGAGCACTTCGCGGGCGTGGCGGATGGCCTTCTTGAACGCGGCGATGGGGCTCGCCTTCAGGGCCAGTTCGGCCTGGAACTGGCCACGGTCGAAGAGTTCGGGATCCACCTGGGGCATCGATCGGCTTTCCTTTCTATCTATTGAGTCGCACGCAACGTGGGAAAACCAGCGCAAGCCTTATGGCGAGACGCGTGCAATCGTGTCGTCGGCGCGCAGGGTGAAGATCTCGTAGCCGGTCTCGGTGACGAGCAAGGTGTGTTCCCACTGGGCCGAAAGCTTGCGGTCCTTGGTGATGGCCGTCCAGCCGTCGCCCAGCACCTTGGTGTCGGCCTTGCCCTGGTTGATCATCGGTTCGATGGTGAAAGTCATGCCCGCTTTGAGCTCCATGCCGGTGCCGGCACGGCCGTAGTGCAGGATCTGCGGCTCTTCATGGAACACGGTGCCGATGCCGTGGCCGCAGAATTCACGGACCACCGAGAAGCCGTTCTTTTCGGCGTGCTTCTGGATCACTTCACCGATGTCGCCCAGGCGGCAGCCGGGTTTGACGATCTCGATGGCCTTGTACATGCATTCCTGGGTCACCTGGGACAGGCGTTCGGCCCAGACCGGCACGTTGCCGACATGGAACATGCGGCTGGTGTCGCCGAAGTAGCGGTCCTTGATCACCGTGACGTCGATGTTCAGGGTGTCGCCGTCCTTCAGCGGTTTGTCGCCCGGGATGCCATGGCACACCACGTGGTTGACCGAGGTGCAGATCGACTTGGGGAAACCCTTGTAGTTGAGCGGTGCGGGGATGGCGCCCTGTACATTGACGATGTAATCGTGGCAGATCTGGTTCAGGGTTTCGGTGGTGACGCCGGGCTTGACGTGTTCGGCGATCATTTCCAGCACATCCGCAGCCAGCTTGCCGGCGATGCGCATGCCGGCGATGTCTTCGGCGGTTTTCAAACTAACGGTCATACGGACTCTCTCTAGCGCAACGCGCTGAAATCAATACGGTTCAAGGGCGTGCGATAAAAGGTTACAGAATTCGCACAAGCCGCAAAAAACGCGATTCTATCAGACGCGGGCGGCAAATCATGAGCCCCTGATGATCGCTTCTGTCTATAAGGTGGGGCTAAATTGGCGCTATTCAAAGGGTTACAGTCGGGTTGCGCAGGCCGGATGTGATTTCGAGTTCCGTTTTCGTCTTCGCCGTGGTATAAAATGCGCCGCTTTCCGGGGATACCCCGCAGAGCTTAAATCCACACACGTGTCGACACGATGACCTGGGTGCCGGAGGCCTTGATGCCGCTGGTTGGTCATTGGGATACGTGGAGGCCAAACCCGACTTATTAAGGAACTATCATGTCCCAAGTCAACATGCGCGATATGCTGAAGGCCGGTGTGCACTTCGGTCACCAGACCCGTTACTGGAACCCGAAAATGGGCAAGTACATTTTCGGCGCGCGTAACAAGATTCACATTATCAACCTTGAAAAAACCCTGCCGATGTTCAACGAAGCACTGACCTTCGTAGAGCGCCTGGCCCAGGGCAAAAACAAGATTCTGTTCGTCGGCACCAAGCGTTCCGCCGGCAAGATCGTTGCTGAAGAAGCAGCACGTTGCGGTTCGCCGTACGTCGATCACCGCTGGTTGGGCGGCATGCTGACCAACTTCAAAACCATCCGTGCTTCCATCAAGCGTCTGCGTGACCTTGAAGTGCAAGCCGAAGACGGTACTTTCGCCAAGCTGACCAAGAAAGAGGCGCTGATGCGCACTCGCGATCTGGAAAAGCTCGATCGTTCCCTGGGTGGTATCAAGGACATGGGCGGCCTGCCTGACGCACTGTTCGTGATCGACGTTGATCACGAGCGCATCGCGATCACCGAAGCCAACAAGCTGGGCATCCCGGTTATCGGCGTTGTCGATACCAACAGCAGCCCGGAAGGCGTTGACTACATCATCCCGGGCAACGATGACGCAATCCGCGCTATCCAGCTGTACATGGGTTCGATGGCCGACGCTGTTATCCGTGGTCGCAACCACGTTGCTGGTGGCGCCGAGCAGTTCGTTGAAGAAGCTCCGGTAGCCGCAGCTGAGTAATTGACGCCCTGGCGTTGACTCAGTAAGCAAAAAGGGGGCTTGGCCCCCTTTTTGCCCCCTCGGAAACCGTTTGTCGGCGCCCACTTGTGGCAGCGCAACAGTGCAACTGTAACGTGCAGCGGCCTGCGACGGTGATTCGGGAAGAATTGATCCCCCGTTCGATCGGGTGGAATGGTTGAAAACCTATCCAAGAGGAATTTGAAAATGGCAGCAATTACTGCAGCGTTGGTTAAAGAACTGCGTGAGCGTACTGGCGAAGGCATGATGGATTGCAAGAAAGCCCTGGAAAAGGCTGACGGCGACATCGAAAAAGCCATTGATGACATGCGTGCTTCCGGCGCCATCAAGGCTGCCAAGAAAGCAGGCAACGTGGCCGCTGAAGGCGCGATCGCTCTGAAGGAAGACGGCAAATCTGCCGTGCTGCTGGAAGTGAACTCGCAGACCGACTTCCTGGCCCTGCAGGATGACTTCAAGGCGTTTGTTGCCGCCAGCGTTGAAAAAGCGTTCGCCGACAAACTGACTGACGTCGCTCCGCTGATCGAAGCTCAGGAAGCGGATCGCCTGGTACTGGTCGGCAAGGTTGGCGAAAACGTCAACATCCGTCGCCTGGTTCGCGTTGAAGGTGATGTTGTCGGTGGTTACCTGCACGGTAACAAGATCGGTGTTGCCGTTGTGCTCAAAGGCGGCAGCGTTGAGCTGGCCAAGGACATCGCTATGCACGTAGCGGCCAGCAACCCTGAGTTCCTGCTGCCTTCGGAAGTTTCTGCTGAAGCCATCGAGCGTGAAAAAGCTGTGTTCCTGCAGCTGAACGAAGAAAAAATCAAAGGCAAGCCAGAAAACATTGTTGAGAACATGGTCAAAGGCCGTATCAGCAAGTTCCTGGCCGAAGCGAGCCTGGTTGAGCAGGCGTTCGTCAAGAACCCTGAAATCAAGGTTGGCGAGCTGGCCAAGAAAGCCGGTGCCGAAATCGTTTCCTTCACTTACTTCAAGGTAGGCGAAGGCATCGAGAAGCCGGTCGACAACTTCGCTGAAGAAGTTGCTGCCCAGCTGGCTGCCGCCAAGCAATAAGACAGGTTTCAACTGTCGCCCGAAAGAGGCTGCCCGCTCACGCGCGCAGCCTCTTTTCAAATGGGCAGGCCGATTTAATTTGGCTTCCCTTCGGAACTGGCTTACAAAGCCGTGTTCCGATGGCGCTGTGACAGCGTCCAGCTAGAGTGAACGCAAGCCGTAAACGGCTCGCCAAGAATTTTTAAAAAATACGCCGCAGGAGAGATTCGCAATGGCTCAGCAGGGCAGTGGTTATCAGGCTCGCTATAAACGCATTCTACTCAAGCTCAGCGGCGAGGCCCTGATGGGCTCGGAAGAGTTCGGGATCGATCCCAAAGTGCTCGACCGCATGGCGCTGGAAGTCGGCCAGTTGGTTGGCATTGGTGTGCAGGTCGGCCTCGTGATCGGCGGCGGCAACCTGTTTCGCGGTGCCGCGCTGAGTGCGGCCGGCATGGACCGTGTGACCGGTGACCACATGGGCATGCTGGCCACTGTGATGAACGCCCTGGCCATGCGTGACGCGCTGGAGCGAGCCAATATCTCGGCCATCGTGATGTCGGCTATTTCCATGGTGGGCGTGACCGATCACTATGATCGCCGCAAAGCCATGCGCCATCTCAATTCCAAAGAGGTGGTGATCTTTGCCGCCGGCACCGGTAACCCGTTCTTCACCACCGATTCGGCGGCGTGCCTGCGTGCCATCGAAATCGATGCCGACGTGGTGCTCAAAGCCACCAAGGTGGACGGTGTGTACACCGCAGACCCATTCAAAGACCCGCATGCCGAGAAGTTCGATCATCTGACCTACGATGAAGTGCTGGATCGCAAGCTGGGCGTGATGGACCTGACGGCTATTTGCCTGTGCCGCGACCACAAAATGCCGCTGCGCGTATTTAACATGAACAAGCCCGGCGCCCTGCTGAACATCGTACACGGCGGCGCGGAAGGGACTCTGATCGAGGAAGGCCAACAATGATCAATGAAATCAAGAAAGACGCTCAAGAGCGTATGCAGAAATCCCTGGACTCCCTGAACCATGCATTTGGTCAGATTCGTACAGGCAAGGCTCACCCAAGCATTCTGGGCAGCGTGATGGTGCCGTACTACGGCGCAGACACCTCCATCACTCAGGTGGCCAACATCACCGTAAAGGACTCGCGCACCCTGCAGGTCGTGGCGTTTGAGCGCAATATGCTCGGCGCCGTCGACAAGGCCATCCAGAGCGCCGGCCTGAACCTCAACCCGACCAACCTGGGCGAGTTGCTGCTGATCTCCATGCCGGCGCTGACCGAAGAGACCCGCAAGGGCTTCACCAAGCAGGCGCGTAGCGCGGCAGAAGATGCGCGCGTTGCCGTGCGTAACATCCGTCGCGATGCCCTGGGTGACCTGAAGAAGCTGGTCAAGGACAAGGAAATCAGCGAAGACGAAGAACGTCGTGCCGTCGCCGATATCGACAAGCTGACCAAGGATGCCGAGGCGCAGATCACCAAGGCTACCGACGAGAAAGAAAAGGACCTGATGGCCGTATAAGGGGTCAGGACGCCTTCATGGAAAAGACCAAGCAGACTGTGCCCTCCGTGGTGCCGCGCCATGTCGCGATCATCATGGATGGGAATAATCGCTGGGCGAAGAAGCGCTTTATGCCGGGTGTTGCCGGGCATAAAGCGGGTGTCGACGCGGTACGGGCAGTGATTGAGGTGTGTGCCGAGGCCAAGGTCGAGGTGCTCACGCTGTTTGCCTTCTCCAGTGAGAACTGGCAGCGCCCGGCCGACGAAGTCAGTGCCTTGATGGACCTGTTCTTCAAGGCTCTGCGTCGCGAAGCCAAGCGCCTCAATGACAACAAGATCAGCCTGCGTATTATTGGCGACCGCTCGCGCTTTCATCCTGAACTGCAGACCGCCATGCGCGAAGCCGAGGCGATTACTGCCGGCGCCGACCGTTTTGTGCTGCAGATCGCCGCCAACTATGGCGGTCAGTGGGATATCGCCCAGGCTGCGCAGCGACTGGCCAGAGAAGTGCAGGCCGGTCACTTGCAACCGGAAGACATCTCGCCCGAACTGTTGCAGACCTGCCTGGTGACCGGCGATCTGCCGTTGCCGGACTTGTGCATTCGCACCGGTGGCGAGCACCGCATCAGCAATTTCCTGTTGTGGCAGCTGGCTTATACCGAGCTGTATTTCTCCGACCTGTTCTGGCCGGACTTCAAACACGATGCCATGCGCAATGCGCTGGCTGATTTCGCTTCCCGTCAGCGTCGCTTCGGTAAAACGAGCGAGCAGATCGAAGCTGGAGCCCGGGTTTAAATGCTTAAACAACGAATCATCACGGCACTCATCCTGCTGCCTATCGCGCTGTGCGGGTTTTTCCTGCTCGACGGTTCCGGCTTTGCACTGTTTATCGGTCTGGTCGTGACGCTGGGTGCCTGGGAATGGGCGCGTCTGGCGGGCTTCACCAGCCAACTGCCACGTGTGGTCTACGCCGCGGTGGTGGCGGTGCTGCTGTTCCTGATGTACATCCTGCCGGACATCGCGCCCTGGGTGTTGGGTGCGGCGGTGCTGTGGTGGGCGATGGCGACATTCCTCGTGCTGACTTATCCGCGCACCAGCGGCCACTGGTCCAGCGTTGCCTGCAAATTGGTGATCGGCCTGCTGATTCTGCTGCCGGCCTGGCAAGGGCTGGTGGAGATCAAGCGTTTCCCGATTGGTAACCAATTGATCCTGGCGGTGATGGTGCTGGTCTGGGGGGCGGACATTGGCGCGTACTTTTCCGGCCGTGCCTTCGGCAAGCGCAAGCTCGCTCCGGCCGTCAGTCCCGGTAAAAGCTGGGAGGGCGTGTACGGCGGGCTCGCGTTGACGCTGCTGATCACGCTGGTAGTCGGGATTGTGCGCGACTGGTCACTGAAGGAAATTCTCCTGGGTCTGGTGGGCACAGCGATCGTGGTGTTTATTTCGGTGGTGGGTGACCTCACCGAAAGCATGTTCAAGCGCCAGGCCGGGATAAAGGACAGCAGCAACCTGCTGCCGGGCCACGGCGGCGTGCTGGACCGTATCGACAGTCTCACCGCTGCCATTCCGATCTTTGCCGTGCTGTTGTGGATGATCGCTTCGTGAGTCGTGCGCAACAGGTAACGGTGCTGGGTGCTACGGGTTCGATAGGGCTGAGCACCCTGGATGTGATTGCGCGGCATCCTGAGCGCTATCAGGTGTTCGCCCTTACGGGCTTCACGCGTGTGAAGGAATTGCTGGCGCTGTGCGTGCGCCATGTGCCGCGCTTTGCCGTGGTGCCTGAGGCGGCGGCTGCGCGCGGCTTGCAGGATGATCTGCGCGCTGCCGGGCTGGCCACTCGGGTGCTGGTGGGCGAGGAGGGGTTGTGCCAGGTGTCAGCGGACGCCGAAGTCGACACGGTGGTGGCTGCCATCGTCGGTGCCGCCGGACTGCGTCCGACGTTGGCTGCAGTCGATGCCGGCAAGAAAATTCTGCTGGCCAATAAAGAGGCGCTGGTAATGTCCGGCGCGCTCTTTATGCAGGCGGTGCGCAAGAGCGGCGCCGTGCTGCTGCCTCTGGACAGCGAACATAACGCTATTTTCCAGTGCATGCCCGGTGATTTCGCCCGTGGCCTCAATCAGCTGGGCGTGCGTCGGATTCTGTTGACCGCCTCCGGTGGGCCCTTCCGGCAAACCCCGCTGGCGCAGCTGGAGCATGTGTCGCCGGAGCAGGCGTGCGCCCATCCGAACTGGTCCATGGGCCGCAAGATTTCCGTCGACTCGGCCAGCATGATGAACAAGGGCCTGGAACTGATCGAGGCGTGCTGGCTGTTCGATGCGCGGCCGGAGCAAGTCGAGGTGGTGATCCACCCGCAAAGTGTGATTCATTCCCTGGTCGACTATGTGGACGGTTCGGTGCTGGCGCAGTTGGGCAATCCCGACATGCGTACGCCCATCGCCAATGCCCTGGCGTGGCCGGAGCGGATTGATTCGGGGGTCGCACCCCTGGACTTGTTTGCCATTGCCCGCCTGGACTTCGAAGCGCCGGACGAGCAGCGTTTTCCGTGCCTGCGCCTGGCGCGCCAGGCGGCAGACGCAGGCAATAGCGCCCCGGCGATGCTCAATGCGGCCAATGAAGTGGCCGTGGCGGCGTTTCTCGAACGGCGCATCCGCTTTCCGCAGATCGCGAGTATCATCGACGACGTCCTGAACCTTGAGCCGGTAGTGGCCGTGAATGAGTTGGCGGCGGTGTTCGAGGCTGATACAAAGGCCCGGGCCCTGGCCGAGCAATGGCTGAACCGCAACGCGCGTTAGTCGGTGGGCATGTTTGAGCCTGCGGGCACTGGATTGGAATGCGGAGAAATTAGATGAGTGCGCTCTACATGATTGTCGGCACCCTGGTTGCTCTGGGTGTGCTGGTTACCTTCCACGAATTCGGCCACTTCTGGGTGGCACGCCGTTGTGGCGTGAAGGTGCTGCGCTTTTCCGTCGGCTTCGGTATGCCGCTGGTGCGTTGGCACGACCGCCAGGGCACCGAATTCGTGATCGCAGCCATCCCGCTGGGTGGTTACGTCAAGATGCTCGATGAGCGCGAAGGCGAAGTGCCGGCTGATCAGTTGGACCAGTCCTTCAATCGCAAGACCGTTCGTCAGCGTATCGCCATTGTTGCCGCAGGCCCGATCGCCAACTTCCTGCTGGCCATGGTGTTCTTCTGGGTATTGGCCATGCTGGGCAGCCAGCAGGTGCGTCCGGTCATTGGCGCGGTCGAGGCGCAGAGCATCGCAGCCAAGGCCGGTCTGACGGCGGGGCAAGAGATAGTTTCCATTGATGGCGAGCCGACCACGGGTTGGGGTGCGGTCAATTTGCAGCTGGTGCGCCGCCTGGGTGAGAGCGGCACCGTCAATGTGGTGGTGCGCGAGCAGGATTCCAGCGCCGAAACCCCGCGTGCATTGGCGCTGGACCATTGGCTCAGGGGCGCTGACGAGCCTGATCCGATCAAATCCCTGGGTATCCGGCCGTGGCGTCCATCGTTGCCTCCGGTGCTCGCCGAGCTGGATCCGAAAGGCCCGGCCCAGGCCGCAGGTCTGAAAACCGGCGACCGCCTGCTGGCGCTCGATGGCCAGCCGCTGAATGACTGGCAGCAAGTGGTCGATCTGGTGCGTGTACGTCCTGACAGCAAAATTGTGCTGAAAGTCGAGCGTGATGCCGCGCAAATCGACGTCCCCGTGACCTTGTCGGTTCGTGGCGAAGCCAAGGCGGCCGGGGGTTACCTGGGTGCCGGAGTGAAAAGCCCGGAGTGGCCGCCGTCGATGGTGCGCGAGGTCAGCTTCGGGCCGTTGGATGCGATTGGCGAGGGCGCGAAACGCACCTGGACCATGAGTGTGCTGACCCTGGAGTCCCTCAAGAAAATGTTGTTCGGCGAGCTCTCGGTAAAAAACTTGAGTGGACCGATAACCATTGCTAAAGTGGCGGGCGCTTCTGCCCAGTCGGGTGTCGCGGATTTCCTGAATTTCCTGGCTTATCTGAGTATCAGCCTTGGAGTTCTGAATTTGTTGCCCATCCCTGTACTGGATGGGGGGCATCTGTTGTTTTATCTGGTCGAGTGGGTGCGTGGTCGCCCCTTGTCGGATCGGGTGCAGGGTTGGGGGATACAGATCGGTATCAGTTTGGTGGTCGGGGTGATGTTGTTAGCCCTGGTCAACGATCTGGGTCGTCTGTAACGCTTCGCTGAATTGCGAATCTGCCGCATTTTGCGGCAGTTTGTTTATTGCCAGTTGGAATAAGAAAGGACTTCATGAAACGTCTGCTGCTAACTGCGGTTCTCACCGTATTGATGATCGCCGAAGTTCACGCCGAGTCCTTCACTATCTCCGATATTCGCGTCAACGGCCTCCAGCGGGTTTCCGCAGGTAGCGTCTTTGGTGCCTTGCCGTTGAACGTCGGGGAACAGGCGGATGATCGTCGCCTGGTGGAATCCACTCGTGCGCTGTTCAAAACCGGTTTCTTTCAAGACATCCAACTGGGTCGCGAAGGTAACGTCCTGGTCATCACCGTCGTCGAGCGACCTTCCGTCGCCAGTATCGAGATCGAAGGCAACAAGGCGATCTCCACTGAAGACCTGATGAAGGGCCTCAAGCAATCGGGCCTGGCCGAGGGCGAGATCTTCCAGCGTGCCACGCTCGAAGGTGTGCGTAACGAACTGCAACGCCAGTACGTTGCCCAGGGTCGTTACTCGGCCACGGTCGAGACCGAAGTGGTGCCGCAGCCGCGTAACCGTGTGGGCCTCAAGGTCAACATCAACGAAGGCACCGTGGCCGCCATTCAGCACATCAACGTGGTGGGCAACACCAAGTTCGATGATGACGAACTGGTCGGCCTGTTCGAGCTCAAGACCACCAACTGGCTGTCGTTCTTCAAGAACGATGACAAGTACGCCCGTGAAAAACTCTCCGGTGACCTGGAACGCCTGCGTTCCTTCTACCTGGATCGTGGCTATATCAACATGGATATCGCTTCGACCCAGGTGTCCATCACCCCGGACAAGAAACATGTGTACATCACCGTCAACGTCAATGAAGGTGAGAAGTACAAGGTTCGTGACGTCAAGCTGAGCGGCGACCTGAAAGTCCCTGAAGACCAGGTCAAGTCCCTCTTGCTGGTGCAGAAAGACCAGGTGTTCTCGCGCAAGCTGATGACCACCACGTCCGAGCTGATCACTCGTCGTCTGGGCAACGAAGGCTACACCTTCGCCAACGTCAACGGTGTGCCGACTCCCCATGACGAAGACCACACCGTGGACATCACCTTCGTGGTCGATCCCGGCAAGCGTGCCTACGTCAACCGCATCAACTTCCGTGGCAACACCAAGTCCGCCGACGAAGTGCTGCGCCGCGAAATGCGCCAGATGGAAGGTGGCTGGGCGTCGACTTACCTCATCGACCAGTCCAAGACCCGTCTTGAGCGCCTGGGCTTCTTCAAGGAGGTCAACGTCGAGACCCCGGCCGTACCGGGTGTGGACGACCAGGTTGACGTGAACTACGCCGTTGAGGAGCAAGCTTCGGGTTCGATCACCGCCAGCGTCGGCTTTGCACAGAGTGCCGGCCTGATCCTCGGTGGCTCGATCACTCAGAACAACTTCCTCGGTACCGGTAACCGTGTGTCCATCGGCCTGACCCGAAGCGAATACCAGAGCCGCTATAACTTCGGTTATACCGACCCCTACTGGACGGCTGACGGTGTCAGCCTGGGTTACAACGCCTTCTACCGCACCACCGACTACAAAGACCTCGATGTCGACGTGGCAAGCTACGCGATCGACAGCCTGGGTGCTGGCGTCAACATCGGTTATCCGATCAGTGAGACCTCGCGTCTGACCTTCGGCCTCACCGCGCAGCAGGATGAGATCAAGACCGGTGTTTACACCGTGGATGAGATCTTTGACTTCACCCGTCGTGAAGGCGACAAGTTCCTGAACTTCAAGGCGTCTGCCGGTTGGTCCGAATCGACCCTGAACAAAGGGGTACTGGCGACCCGTGGCCATTCCCAAAGCCTGACTGCCGAAGTCACCACGCCGGGCAGCGACCTGTCGTTCTTCAAGCTCGATTACCGCGGCCAGTTGTTCCAGCCGTTGACCGATAACTACACCCTGCGCCTGCATACCGAGCTGGGCTATGGCGACGGTTACGGTTCAACCAATGGCCTGCCGTTCTATGAGAACTACTACGCAGGTGGTTTCAACTCGGTACGTGGCTTCAAGGACAGTACCTTGGGTCCTCGTGGTACGCCGAGCCGTGGTCAGGCGTTTACTGGTAACCAGGGCACCCAGGTGGACTCGGACAACGACCCACTGCCGTTCGGTGGTAACGTGCTGATACAGGGTGGCGCGGAAGTCCTGTTCCCACTGCCGTTCGTTAAAGACCAGCGGTCTCTGCGTACTTCGGTCTTCTGGGACGTGGGTAACGTGTTCGATTCCAAGTGTGACCAGATCACCAACCCGAGCGGCGTGAAGTCCAATACCCAGTGTAACGACGTGAGCCTCAGCAATCTGGCGAGCTCCGTGGGTGTGGGTGTCACCTGGGTGACCGCGCTGGGTCCGTTGAGCTTTGCTCTGGCCATGCCGATCAAGAAACCGGATAACGCTGAAACCCAGATTTTCCAATTCTCCCTCGGCCAGACGTTCTAAGCGTCTGACCCAAGATAACGACAACGGATTCTGTAGGAGTACATCGTGCGTAAGTTGACTCAATTGGTCCTGCTGGCCACCGTGCTGGTAACCACCCCGGCCTTCGCCGAAATGAAAATCGCCGTGCTGAACTATCAGATGGCCTTGCTCGAATCCGACGCGGCCAAGCGTTACGCCGTGGATGCCGAGAAGAAATTCGGTCCGCAACTGACCAAGCTCAAGACTCTGGAAAGCAGCGCCAAGGGCATTCAGGATCGTCTGGTCGCCGGTGGCGACAAGATGCAGCAGGGCGAGCGCGAGCGCCTGGAGCTTGAATTCAAGCAAAAGGCCCGTGACTACCAGTTCCAGTCCAAGGAACTGAACGAAGCCAAGGCTGTTGCCGACCGCGAAATGCTCAAGCAGCTCAAGCCGAAACTGGACAGCGCTGTGGAAGAAGTCATCAAGAAAGGTGCCTTTGACCTGGTGTTCGAGCGCGGCGCCGTGATTGACGTCAAACCTCAATACGACATCACCCGTCAGGTGATCGAGCGCATGAACCAGCTGAAGTAAGCCATGACCGCGACTATCAGGCTCGGCGAGTTGGCCGAGTTCCTGGGCGCCACCTTGTGTGGCTCCCCGGAGAAAGAAATCACTGGGCTAGCCACCTTGCAGGAGGCTGGCCCAGCTCAGTTGAGCTTCCTGGCGAAGCCCCAATACCGTAAGTATCTGGTCGACTGCCAAGCCGGCGCCGTGTTGCTTACGGCCGTCGATGCCGAAGGGTTTACTGGGGACGCGCTGGTGGTGGCTGACCCTTACCTGGCTTTTGCCCGGGCGTCGCACCTGTTCGCTCCAAAATCCAAGGCCAGCGCTGGTATTCATCCTTCTGCGGTGATCGCCGATGATGCCCAGGTTGATCCCTCGGCCAGCATTGGCGCCTTTGCGGTGATCGAGAACGGCGCACGTATTGGCGCGGGTGTAACGGTCGGCGCTCATTGCTTTATCGGCGCGCGTTGTGAAATCGGTGTCGATGGCTGGCTTGCTCCTCGCGTGACCCTTTACCACGACGTGCGTATCGGTGAGCGGGTGGTTCTGCAGTCGGGCGCTGTGATCGGTGGTGAAGGTTTTGGTTTTGCCAATTCCAAAGGTATTTGGCACAAGGTTGCCCACGTCGGCGGCGTATTGATCGGCGATGACGTGGAAATCGGCGTGAATACTGCCGTCGATCGTGGAGCCTTGGCCGATACGGTCATAGGCAACGGCGTGAAGCTCGACAACCAGATCCATATCGCTCACAACGTGCAGATTGGCGACCACACCGCCATGGCGGCATGCGTGGGCATTTCCGGCAGTACCAAAATCGGCAAGCATTGCATGCTCGCCGGTGGCGTCGGGCTGGTGGGGCACATCGATATTTGCGACAACGTCTTCATCACCGGCATGACCATGGTCACCCACTCGATTACCGAGCCCGGTTCCTATTCTTCCGGTACCGCCATGCAGCCCTCGGCTGAATGGCGCAAGAGTGCAGCACGCTTGCGGCAGCTCGACGACATGGCTCGACGTCTCAAACAGCTGGAAAAGCGTGTTGGGGACGTGACCCCTGACGGTAATGCTTCATCACAAGGCTGATACCATTTCCATATCAAGTGTGCACAGCCGCTAGACTGCCTCCTTGATTTGCCAGCGGGGCGTGCCTTTAGTCCGCCCGCCCCCAATTTATTACAGGCTTCCCCCCGAAATGATGGACATCAACGAGATTCGCGAATACCTGCCTCACCGTTACCCGTTCCTGCTGGTGGACCGCGTAGTGGACCTGAACATTGAGGAAAAGCGCATTCGTGCCTACAAGAATGTCAGCATCAACGAGCCGTTCTTCAACGGTCACTTTCCTGCGCATCCCATCATGCCAGGCGTGTTGATCATCGAAGCGATGGCCCAGGCTGCCGGTATCCTTGGTTTCAAAATGCTCGACCTCAAGCCTGCCGACGGCACGCTTTACTATTTCGTGGGTTCCGACAAGCTGCGTTTTCGCAACCCGGTCACCCCGGGTGACCAGTTGATCCTGGAAGCCAGGTTCATCAGCTGCAAGCGCCAGATCTGGAAGTTCGAGTGCCAGGCTTCGGTGGATGGCAAGGCGGTGTGCTCCGCCGAAATCATCTGTGCGGAACGCAAACTATGAGTTTGATTGACCCTCGCGCAATCATCGATCCGTCGGCCGTTCTGGCCGCAGGCGTAGAGGTTGGCCCTTGGTCGATCGTCGGCGCAGGTGTGGAAATCGGCGAGGGTACTGTCATCGGGCCGCACGTGATCCTCAAGGGGCCGACCCGTATTGGCAAACACAATCGCATCTACCAGTTTTCGTCGGTAGGTGAAGACACCCCGGACATGAAGTACAAGGGTGAGGAAACACGCCTGGTAATCGGTGATCACAACATCATTCGTGAAGGCGTGACCATTCACCGTGGCACCGTACAGGATCGTGCCGAAACCACGCTGGGTGATCACAACCTGGTGATGGCGTACGCGCATATCGGACACGACAGTGTCATCGGCAACCATTGCATCCTGGTCAACAACACCGCGTTGGCCGGCCATGTGCACGTTGACGACTGGGCGATCCTGTCGGGTTTCACGCTGGTGCATCAGTATTGCCATATTGGCGCCCACAGCTTTTCCGGCATGGGCACCGCCATCGGCAAGGATGTACCGGCATTTGTCACGGTCTTCGGCAACCCGGCCGAAGCCCGCAGCATGAATTTCGAAGGCATGCGCCGCCGTGGTTTCAGCGATGACGCCATCCACGCCTTGCGCCGCGCCTACAAGACGGTCTACCGCCAGGGCCTCACGGTTGAACAGGCGCTGACTGAATTGACCGAGCCGGCAACGCTGTTCCCGGAAGTCGCGGTGTTCCGTGACTCGATCCAGGCGTCGACTCGCGGCATCACCCGCTGATCATGGCCACTGTGCGTATCGCGCTGGTGGCCGGAGAAGCTTCCGGCGATATTCTGGGCGCAGGCCTGATGCGGGCTCTGAAGGCCCGCCACCCGGCAGTCGAATTCATCGGCGTCGGTGGGCCTCTCATGCAGGCCGAGGGCCTCACGTCCTACTTCCCCATGGAACGCTTGTCGGTCATGGGACTGGTTGAGGTACTGGGCCGTCTGCGTGAACTGCTGGCACGGCGCAAGCTGCTGATTCAGACGCTGATCGAAGAAAAGCCCGACGTCTTTATCGGCGTCGACGCGCCGGATTTCACCCTTAATATCGAGCTCAAGCTGCGTCAGGCCGGGATCAAGACCGTGCATTACGTCAGCCCGTCCGTATGGGCATGGCGGCAGAAGCGCGTGCTGAAAATCCGCGAGGGCTGCGACCTGATGCTCACCCTGCTGCCCTTCGAGGCCAGGTTTTACCAAGAGCAGGGCGTGCCGGTACGGTTTGTCGGCCATACGCTGGCCGATGCGATCCCCTTGCAGGCTGACCGCGCTGCGGCGCGTGCCGAGCTCGGATTGCCTGATGGCCCGTTGGTTGCGCTGATGCCGGGCAGCCGGGGTGGCGAAGTCGGGCGCCTGGGCGCATTGTTTTTTGACGCCGCCGAGCGCCTGCTGGCCATGAGGCCGGGTATTCGCTTCGTGCTGCCCTGCGCCAGCCCGCAACGGCGTGCGCAGATCGAGACGCTGCTCGACGGGCGCAACCTGCCGCTGACCTTGCTCGATGGCCAGTCGCACCTGGCCCTGGCTGCCTGCGACGCGGTGCTCATCGCCTCGGGCACCGCGACTCTGGAGGCCTTGCTGTACAAGCGCCCGATGGTCGTGGCCTATCGCCTGGCGCCGCTGACGTTCTGGATTCTCAAGCGCATGGTCAAGAGCCCCTACATCTCCCTGCCCAACCTGCTGGCCCAACGTCTGCTGGTGCCGGAGCTGTTGCAGGACGACGCAACGCCTGCCGCCCTCGCGCAAACCCTACTACCCTTGATCGACGGCGGCGAAGAGCAGACCCGTGGTTTCGACGACATCCACCGCACCCTGCGCCGGGATGCCTCGAACCAGGCGGCCGATGCCGTGTTGAACTTGATCGGTCATACACAGGAGGCCTTATGAGCAAGCAAATGGGCCTGGATTTCAGCCTGGTTGCGCACGCCGACGAGTTGGTGGCCGGTGTCGACGAAGTAGGGCGCGGCCCGCTGTGTGGCGCAGTCGTGACGGCCGCCGTGATTCTCGACCCGAACCGGCCGATCCTGGGCCTGAATGACTCGAAAAAACTCACCGAAGCACGCCGTGAAAAGCTCTACGACGAGATCTGTGAAAAGGCGCTGAGCTGGCATATCGCCCGCGCCGAGGTCGAAGAAATCGACAGGTTGAACATTCTGCACGCCACCATGCTCGCCATGCAGCGCGCGGTGGAAGGCCTGCATATCACGCCGAAAATGGCGATGATCGACGGCAACCGTTGCCCCAGACTGGCGATGCCGTCCGAAGCGGTGGTCAAGGGCGACAGCAAGGTACCGGCGATTGCGGCGGCCTCGATCCTGGCCAAGGTCAGCCGTGATCGCGAGATGGCTGCGTTCGAGTTGATCTATCCCGGCTATGGCATGGGGGGGCATAAGGGCTACCCGACGCCCGTTCATCTGGAAGCGCTGGCCCGGCTGGGGCCCACCCCGATCCATCGACGCTCGTTCGCCCCGGTGCGCCAGGCCTATGAGCTGCGCGCGAGCCTGATCGAGGTTTAGTCCCAAAGCTGATGTTTTTGCCAAGGCCCGGTACAATCCCGGGCCTTGTTGTTTCCATGTTTGGACAGGATCACTATGCCGGCTTCATTCGTTCACCTGCGCCTGCACACTGAATACTCGCTGGTCGACGGCCTGGTACGCATCAAGCCGTTGGTCAAGACGCTGGTGGGCATGAACATGCCCGCAGTAGCGGTTACCGATCAGAACAACATGTGTTCCCTGGTCAAGTTCTACAAAAACGCCATGGGCGCCGGGATCAAGCCGATCTGCGGCGTCGACCTGTGGCTGTCCAACAAGGACCCGGATAACCCGCTGAGCCGCATCAGCCTGCTGGCGATGAACGGCGTGGGTTATCGCAACCTCACCGAACTGATTTCCCGTGGTTTTATCGACGGGCAGCGCAACGGTTCGATCATCATCGAGCGCGAATGGGTGGCGCAGGCCAGCGAGGGCGTGATCATGCTCTCGGCGGCTAAAGAGGGTGAGATTGGCATCGCGCTGCTGGGCGGCAATCCCCAGGAAGCCGAAGTGCTGGCGCGCGAATGGATGCAGGTTTTTCCTGATCGCTTCTACCTGGAAGTGCAGCGCACCAACCGCCCCAACGATGAAGAACACCTGCACGCCGCCGTGGCCCTGGCCGACAAGCTGGGCGCGCCGCTGGTGGCGACCAACGATGTACGCTTTATCAAGAAGGAAGATTTCGAAGCCCACGAAACCCGCGTGTGCATCGGTGAAGGCCGCGCCCTTGACGACCCGCGCCGCTCGAAAAACTACAGCGAAGAGCAATACCTCAAAAGCGCCGATGAGATGGCCGAGCTGTTCAGCGACCTCCCCGAGGCCCTGGAAAACTCCGTCGAGATCGCCAAGCGCTGCAATATCGAAGTGAAGCTGGGCAAGCACTTCCTGCCCAACTTCCCGATTCCCGATGGTATGACCATCGATGAGTATTTCCGCAAGGTGTCGTTCGATGGCCTGGAAGAGCGCCTTAGCGTGCTGCTGCCCAGGGACACCACCGAGGACTACGAGGCCAAGCGTCAGGTCTATGTGGATCGGCTGAATTTCGAGCTGGATATCATCATCCAGATGGGTTTCCCCGGTTACTTTCTGATCGTAATGGACTTTATCCAGTGGGCCAAAAGCAACGGCGTGCCGGTAGGCCCGGGCCGGGGGTCGGGTGCCGGTTCGCTGGTGGCTTATGTGCAGAAGATCACCGACCTCGACCCGCTGGAATATGACCTGCTGTTCGAACGCTTCCTGAACCCGGAACGGGTCTCCATGCCCGACTTCGACGTCGACTTCTGCATGGACGGTCGCGACCGCGTAATCGAATACGTGGCCGAAAAGTACGGCCGCAACGCGGTCAGCCAGATCATCACGTTTGGTTCCATGGCGGCGAAAGCGGTCATCCGTGACGTGGCGCGAGTGCAGGGCAAGTCCTACGGCCTGGCCGATCGCCTGTCGAAGATGATCCCGTTCGAAGTCGGCATGACCCTGGAAAAAGCCTACGAGCAGGAAGAAATCCTGCGCGACTTCATCAAGGTCGATGAAGAAGCTGCCGAAATCTGGGACATGGCACGCAAGCTGGAAGGCGTGGTGCGTAACGTCGGTAAGCACGCCGGCGGTGTGGTGATCGCACCTACGAAGCTCACTGACTTTTCGCCTATTTATTGCGACGAAGAAGGCGACGGCCTGGTAACCCAGTTCGACAAGGATGACGTAGAGGCGGCCGGCCTGGTGAAGTTCGACTTCCTCGGCCTGCGGACCCTGACGATCATCGACTGGGCGCTCAAGACCATCAACCGCGAGCGCGCCAAGGTCGACGAAGCACCGCTGGATATCGCGTTTATTCCGCTGGACGACAAGCCGACTTACCAGTTGCTGCAAAAAGCGGAAACCACCGCCGTGTTCCAGCTCGAGTCGCGCGGCATGAAGGAGCTGATCAAAAAGCTCAAGCCCGACTGCCTGGAAGACCTGATCGCACTGGTGGCCCTGTTCCGTCCGGGCCCGCTGCAATCGGGCATGGTTGATGACTTTATCAACCGCAAGCACGGCCGCGCCGAGCTGGCCTACCCGCACTCCGACTACCAGTACGAAGGCCTCAAGCCGGTATTGGCACCGACCTACGGCATCATCCTGTATCAGGAACAGGTGATGCAGATTGCCCAGGTCATGGCCGGCTACACCCTTGGCGGCGCGGACATGTTGCGTCGCGCCATGGGTAAAAAGAAACCCGAGGAAATGGCCAAGCAGCGCGGCGGTTTCATTGAGGGTTGCGCGACCAACAATATCGACGCAGACCTGGCCGGTAACATCTTCGATCTGGTGGAAAAATTCGCCGGTTACGGCTTCAACAAATCCCACTCCGCCGCCTACGGGCTGGTGTCGTACCAGACCGCCTGGCTCAAGGCTCACTACCCGGCGCCGTTCATGGCCGCCGTACTCTCGGCGGACATGCACAACACCGACAAGGTCGTGACCTTGATCGAGGAAGTGCGCACCATGAAGCTGCGCCTCGACGCGCCGGACGTGAACGCCTCGGAGTTCAAGTTCACGGTGAACGACGAAGGCCGCATCATCTATGGCCTGGGCGCGATCAAAGGGGTGGGCGAAGGCCCGGTTGAGGCGATCACCGAAGCACGCCAGGATGGGCCGTTCACCGACCTGTTCGATTTCTGCGCGCGTGTCGACCTCAAGCGCATCAACAAGCGCACCCTGGACGGCCTGATCCGCAGCGGCGCCCTCGACCGCCTGGGCCCTTACTTCCATGATGAGCCCAAGGCGTATCAGGCCAATATCGACCGTAATCGTGCGGTGCTGCTGACCGCCATGGAAGAGGCGATCAAGGCCGCCGAGCAGACCGCCCGCACCCATGACAGCGGCCACGCCGACCTGTTTGGCGGGCTGTTCGTCGAAGAAGATGCGGATGTATACGCCAACCACCGCAAGGCCAAGGATCTGACCCTCAAGGAACGCCTCAAGGGTGAAAAAGACACCCTGGGCCTGTACCTCACCGGTCACCCGATCGACGAATACGAAGGCGAGATCCGTCGTTTCGCCCGCCAGCGCATCATCGACCTGAAGCCGGCGCGCGACACCCAGACCGTGGCCGGCATGATCATCGCGCTGCGCGTGATGAAAAACAAAAAGGGCGACAAGATGGGCTTCATCACCCTCGACGACCGCTCGGGCCGGATCGAAGCGTCGCTGTTTGCCGACGCGTTCCACTCCGCCCAGTCGCTGTTGCAGACCGACGCCATGGTGGTGGTGGAAGGGGAGGTCAGCAACGACGACTTCTCCGGCGGCCTGCGCCTGCGCATCAAGCGGGTGATGAGCATGGAGGACGCGCGCACCAACCTGGCTGAAAGCCTGCGTTTGAAGGTGAAAACCGAAGCGCTCAAGGGCGACCAGCTACGCTGGCTGGGGGATCTGCTCAAACGCCATCGTGGTGCCTGCCCGGTGACCATGGAGTACACCGGCAATGACGCCAAGGCCATGCTGCAATTCGGCGAGACCTGGCGAATTGACCCTGCCGATGGCTTGATTCAAGCATTGCGTGACCAGTTCGGCCGTGACAACGTCTTCCTCCAATACCGTTGACGGCCAGGCAGTTTTCTTTTTCATCAAGAGAAACGCCTGAACTCGACGAAACATTTAATCTCGACCTGGACGCGCCTCTCCCTTAAGGTAGGGCGCGAACAGACAACCGGCTGGCCAGGCATGCCCTGGCCGTCGACCCAAGACGGACGCTTATGAACCCGAATTTTCTTGATTTCGAACAGCCGATCGCTGACCTGCAAGCCAAGATCGAAGAACTGCGCCTGGTCGGCAATGACAATTCGCTGAACATCGGCGATGAAATCGCTCGCCTGCAAGACAAGAGCAGCACGCTCACCGAAGACATCTTCGGCAAGCTGACCAGCTGGCAGATCGCGCGCCTGGCTCGCCACCCGCGACGTCCGTACACCCTGGATTACATCCAGCACATCTTCACCGAGTTCGACGAACTGCATGGCGACCGTCACTTCTCCGACGACGCCGCTATCGTGGGCGGCATTGCGCGCCTGGACGACCAGCCGGTGATGGTGATCGGTCACCAGAAAGGCCGTGAAGTGCGCGAGAAAGTGCGCCGCAACTTCGGCATGCCGCGTCCGGAAGGCTACCGCAAGGCCTGCCGCCTGATGGAAATGGCCGAACGCTTCAAAATGCCGATCCTGACCTTCATCGACACGCCGGGCGCTTACCCTGGCATCGACGCTGAAGAGCGCAACCAGAGCGAAGCGATTGCCTGGAACCTGCGCGTCATGTCCCGCCTGAAAACCCCGATCATCGCCACGGTGATTGGTGAAGGTGGCTCCGGCGGTGCACTGGCGATTGGCGTGTGCGACCAACTGAACATGCTGCAATATTCGACCTACGCGGTGATCTCGCCGGAAGGTTGCGCCTCGATCCTGTGGAAAACCGCCGAAAAGGCGCCGGACGCCGCGGAAGCCATGGGCATTACTGCCGATCGCCTCAAGGGCCTGGGTATCGTCGACAAGGTCATCGCCGAGCCATTGGGTGGCGCGCACCGCGACCCGGCTGCGGCCGCCGCGACCATCCGTGCTGAATTGGGTTCGCAACTGGCGATGCTCAAGAAGCTGGATAACGAAGCGCTGCTGGCTCGTCGTTATGAGCGTTTGATGAGCTACGGTCTCTGATCAAGCACTGATCCGGCAGACAATGCAGTACTAATGTGGGAGCGGGCTTGCTCGCGAACGCGGTATATCAGTCGACATGTTCATTGACTGACACACCGCCTTCGCGAGCAAGCCCGCTCCCACATTTGCTTTGTGTATGCTTGGCTACCGTACTCCAGTTCTGCGCCGGTATTTTTGATGAAGCCAACGCTACCCGCCAAGCTCCTGCAAACCCTGGCCCCCTGGCGCAACGCGCCGGTCTGGCATGTCGCTTTTTCCGGCGGGCTTGATTCCACCGTCCTGCTGCATCTCCTGGCCACTCTGGCAAACACTCCTCCCCTGCGTGCTGTGCATGTCCACCACGGCCTGCAAACGGCGTCCGACGCCTGGCCCGAGCATTGTCAGGCAGTGTGTGACGGCCTGGGCGTACCGTTGCGGGTGATGCGCGTGCAGGTCCTGCCAAGCGCAAGCCTTGAGCGCGCCGCGCGTGATGCGCGTTATCAAGCGTTTGCCGAGCTGGTCGGGGCAGGGGAGGTGATCCTGACAGGCCAGCATCGCGATGATCAGGCCGAAACCCTGTTGTTCCGCCTGCTGCGTGGGGCCGGGGTGCGCGGGTTGGCGGCAATGCCCGCCCGTCGCGCGTTGGCGAGTGGGCACTTGGTGCGGCCGTTGCTGGATGCTGCGCGTGTTGAATTGGAAGCCTACGCCCATGAGCACCAATTGAAGTGGATCGAAGACCCCTCGAACGCCGATCCTCGGTTCTCGCGCAATTACCTGCGCCATCGTGTGCTCCCGGCGTTGACTGAACGGTGGCCCCAGGCCGTAACAAGCCTGGCCCGCACCGCCGAGCACTTGAGCGAAGCCCAGGGCCTGCTCGACGAGTTGGCCGTCTCGGACCTGCACGCCTGCGAACAGCCTTCGGCGTTTCCGTGGCTCCCGCTACCGTCATTGGCCATTGCGCCATTGCGCGAGCTTTCCGACGCCCGACAACGCAACGCTCTGCGCCACTGGCTGAACCCACTGACCCGTTTACCCGACAGCGACCACTGGGCCAGTTGGTATTCCCTGCGCGATGCCAAGGCCGACGCTCAGCCCATATGGCGCCTGGCGGACGGCGAATTGCACCGTTGCGGCGAGCGCATCTGGTGGTTGCCCGCCACGTGGTCGGAATTTTCCGATGCGTCGGTGAGCTGGCCCGATCCGCAAAACCCACTAGAGTTACCCGGCAATGGTCAGCTGAAATTTATCGGCAAAGCCCCTGACGGTCCGCTGGTGATCGGTTATCGCCAAGGCGGCGAAATCATCGAAGTGCCAGGTCGCGGGCGGCGCGACTTGAAGCGTCTGCTTAATGAGAGTGGGTTGCCGGGCTTCGTCCGTGGCAGATTGCCGCTGCTGTATCAGGGCGAGCGATTGTTGGCTGCCCCATGCCTTGCAGGGTTATGGGCCATGCCGCCGGGTGGCTGGCAATTGCATTGGGTGCCACAGAGCTGCGATCAAGGTTTGAGCTGATAGAGCCTTTCCGGTAGACTACGCTCCCTTCTTGATACAACTTCTGTGGATTCGCCTGAATCGCAGCAGTTGCCGATTACCAAGCAGTCTTTGCTGGGCGATTCCAAAAAATGTGTAGCGATCAACGTACCGGTGTTCCATTGCTGGTCTGTCACCACGCGGCGGTTTTTTTGAAAGGTGCACTGTGATTAATGCAGGTGATCGGGGGCTTCGGCCTTCCTTCGCTTTCCCCGGCGGCTCGGACCGCTTTAACGCAGACTTCTAGGGTTTTTCATGACGCGCTACATATTCGTCACGGGCGGTGTTGTTTCTTCATTGGGGAAAGGCATTGCCTCCGCTTC
Source organism: Pseudomonas sp. PvP025 (assembly GCF_017832155.1). Classification (NCBI taxonomy): domain Bacteria; kingdom Pseudomonadati; phylum Pseudomonadota; class Gammaproteobacteria; order Pseudomonadales; family Pseudomonadaceae; genus Pseudomonas; species Pseudomonas sp. PvP025. The sequence goes on from NZ_JAFIBJ010000001.1 coordinate 5,384,879, forward strand.
ATTGGCGGCCATCCTGGAGGCGCGGGGACTTAAGGTCACCATGCTCAAGCTGGACCCGTACATCAACGTCGACCCGGGCACCATGAGCCCGTTCCAGCACGGTGAGGTGTTCGTCACTCACGACGGCGCCGAAACCGACCTGGACCTGGGCCACTACGAGCGGTTCATCCGCACGACCATGACCCAGAACAACAACTTCACCACCGGCCGTGTCTACGAGCACGTGCTGCGCAAAGAGCGCCGTGGTGACTACCTGGGTGCAACCATCCAGGTGATCCCGCACATCACCGACGAAATCAAGCGCCGCATCATCAAGGGTGCAGGCGATGCCGACGTGGCGATGGTCGAGATCGGCGGCACCGTGGGTGACATCGAATCCCAGCCGTTCCTCGAAGCCATCCGTCAGCTGCGTTTCGAAATCGGCGCCAAGCGCGCGATGCTGATGCACCTTACCCTGGTGCCGTACATCGCCACCGCCGGCGAGACCAAAACCAAGCCGACCCAGCATTCCGTCAAGGAACTGCGTTCCATCGGCCTGCAGCCGGACGTACTGATCTGCCGCTCCGATCACCCGATCGACATCTCCTCGCGTCGCAAGATCGCGCAATTCACCAACGTTGAAGAACGAGCGGTGATTGGCCTGGAAGACGCCGACACCATCTACAAGATCCCGGGCATCCTGCATGCGCAAGGCCTGGATGATTTTGTCGTCGAGCGCTTCGGCCTGCAGTGCGGCAGCGCCGACCTCTCCGAATGGGAAGCGGTAGTCGACGCCAAGCTCAACCCTGAGCACGAAGTCACCATCGCCATGGTCGGCAAGTACATGGAACTGCTGGACGCGTACAAGTCGCTGATCGAAGCGATGAGCCACGCCGGTATCAGCAACCGTACCAAGGTCAACCTGCGCTACATCGACTCCGAAGACATCGAGAACCAGGGCACCGCGTTGCTCGAAGGTGTTGACGCGATCCTCGTACCCGGCGGTTTCGGCCTGCGTGGCGTGGAAGGCAAGATCACTGCCGTTCAATACGCCCGTGAAAACAAAGTGCCGTACCTGGGCATCTGCCTGGGCATGCAAGTGGCCGTTATCGAGTTCGCCCGTAACGTGCTGGGCTGGAAAGACGCCAACTCCACCGAGTTCGATCACACCAGCGGCCACCCGGTCGTAGGCTTGATCACCGAGTGGGAAGACGCCACCGGCGCCGTTGAAACCCGTACCGAAACCTCCGACCTGGGCGGCACCATGCGCCTTGGCGCACAGGACTGCCTGCTGGAGCCGGGTTCGCTGGTTCACGACTGCTACGGCAAGGACGTGATCGTCGAACGTCACCGTCACCGCTACGAAGTGAACAACAACCTGCTGCCGCAGATCAAAGAGGCCGGCCTGAAAATCTCCGGTCGTTCCGGTGACGGCAAGCTGGTCGAAGTGGTCGAGGCGCCGGATCATCCATGGTTCGTGGCATGCCAGTTCCACCCCGAGTTCACCTCGACACCGCGCGATGGTCATCCATTGTTCAGCGGTTTCGTCAAAGCCGCACTGACGCAACATCAGAAGAAGGCGTAACCCTGATGGCCCAGAAGATCATTCGCGTAGGCGATATCGAAATTGCCAACGACAAGCCCATGGTGCTGTTCGGCGGCATGAACGTGCTGGAAAGCCGCGACATGGCGATGCAGGTCTGTGAAGAGTACGTCAAGGTTACCCAGAAACTGGGTATCCCTTACGTGTTCAAGGCCAGCTTCGACAAGGCCAACCGCTCGTCCGTGACCTCCTATCGCGGCCCGGGCCTTGAAGAAGGCATGCGGATCTTCCAGGACATCAAGCAAGCCTTCGGCGTGCCGATCATCACCGACGTCCACGAGCCTGAACAGGCCGCCGTGGTCGCCGAGGTGTGCGACATCATCCAGTTGCCGGCTTTCCTGTCGCGCCAGACCGACCTGGTGGTGGCGATGGCCAGGACCGGCGCCGTGATCAATATCAAGAAAGCCCAGTTCCTCGCGCCCCAGGAAATGAAACACATCCTGAACAAATGCGTCGAAGCAGGTAACGACCAGTTGATTCTCTGCGAGCGCGGTTCGAGCTTCGGCTACAACAACCTCGTGGTGGACATGCTCGGTTTTGGCATCATGAAACAGTTCGAATACCCGGTATTTTTCGACGTCACCCACGCACTGCAAATGCCCGGTGGTCGCGCCGATTCCGCTGGCGGGCGTCGTGCCCAGGTGCTGGACCTGGCCAAGGCTGGCATCAGCCAGTCGCTGGCGGGCCTGTTCCTGGAAGCCCACCCGGATCCGGACAACGCCAAGTGCGACGGCCCCTGCGCCCTGCGCCTGGACAAGCTGGAGCCGTTCCTGGCTCAGCTCAAGCAACTGGACGAACTGGTCAAGGGATTTGCGACGGTAGAAACCGCGTAAGCGGCATTTCTCCGGTAGACTTTCCCACGCTTTATGCTCAGGCATGCGTGCCTGAGCCTTGTCGTCTGCAAGCCTGCCCTGTTGTTCCACCCTTGCGGTCGGTCAAAAGATTTCCTTCAGCTGCGTCGTTTTCGTCAACTTTGGAGTGTTCACAACAATGGCAAAAATCGTCGACATCAAAGGTCGTGAAGTTCTCGACTCCCGTGGCAACCCCACCGTCGAAGCCGACGTGCTTCTCGATAACGGCATCATCGGTAGCGCCTGCGCGCCGTCCGGTGCTTCTACCGGTTCGCGCGAAGCGCTGGAACTGCGCGATGGCGACAAGAGCCGTTACCTGGGCAAGGGTGTACTCAAGGCGGTAGCCAACATCAATGGCCCGATCCGTGACCTGCTGCTGGGCAAGGACCCGCTGGACCAGAAAGCCCTGGACCACGCGATGATCCAGCTCGACGGCACCGAGAACAAAGGCAGCCTGGGCGCCAACGCCATCCTCGCTGTATCCCTGGCCGCTGCCAAGGCTGCTGCCCAGGACCAGGACCTGCCGTTGTACGCCCACATCGCCAACCTGAACGGCACGCCGGGTGTGTACTCCATGCCGGTGCCGATGATGAACATCATCAACGGTGGCGAGCACGCCGATAACAACGTCGACATCCAGGAATTCATGGTGCAGCCGGTTGGCGCCAAGACCTTCTCCGAAGGCCTGCGCATGGGCACCGAAATTTTTCACCACCTCAAGGCCGTGCTCAAAGCCCGTGGCCTGAGCACCGCAGTGGGTGACGAAGGTGGTTTCGCGCCGAACCTGGCGTCCAACGAAGATGCACTCAAAGTGATCTCCGAAGCCGTGGCCAACGCCGGCTACACCCTGGGCACCGACGTGACCCTGGCCCTGGACTGCGCCGCCAGCGAATTCTATGAAGACGGCAAGTACAACCTGTCCGGTGAAGGCCAGGTGTTCAACTCCGAAGGTTTTGCTGAATACCTCAAGGGCCTGACCCAGCGCTACCCGATCATCTCGATCGAAGACGGCCTGGACGAGTCCGACTGGGACGGCTGGAAGATCCTCACCGACAAGATCGGCGAGAAAGTCCAACTGGTGGGCGACGATTTGTTCGTGACCAACACCAAGATCCTGAAAGAGGGCATCGACAAGAAGATCGCCAACTCGATCCTGATCAAGTTCAACCAGATCGGCACCCTGACCGAAACCCTGGAAGCCATCCAGATGGCCAAGGCTGCGGGCTACACCGCCGTGATCTCCCATCGCTCCGGCGAAACCGAAGATTCGACCATTGCCGACCTGGCCGTGGGCACCTCGGCAGGCCAGATCAAGACCGGCTCCCTGTGCCGTTCCGACCGTGTTTCCAAGTACAACCAATTGCTGCGTATCGAAGAGCAACTGGCGGGTAAAGCCAAGTACAACGGTCGTGGCGAGTTTCGCGGCTGACCGTTAACCGGTTAAAAATGTAAAAAAGTCGACGGACTGCGTCGGAAAACTCACGACAAAGTGAATTTCGACGTTAATCTGTTGGCCATCTAGCACAAGCCTGGTTTTTCCAGGCTTCGTGCTGTCAGTTGCTGCAAAAGTTTTGCATGGCGGTCTTTTTTCACTGGATACCCGATATTCGATGCGCAGTCCCAATTGGTTGTTCCTCGTCTTGCTCTTGTTGCTGGCTGGCCTGCAGTACCGCCTATGGGTGGGTAATGGCAGCTTTGCGCAGGTAAAAGACCTGACTGAGCAAATTGCTGCACAGCACGCCGAAAACGAAATCCTGCTGGAGCGCAATCGCGTCCTCGATGCCGAAGTGCTTGAGTTGAAAAAAGGCACGGAGACCGTTGAAGAACGGGCTCGTCATGAATTGGGCATGGTCAAGGAGGGCGAGACCCTCTACCAGTTGGCCCAATGACTCAGCGTTTGCCGGCCTTCTGGGCCGTGATTCCCGCTGCGGGCGTTGGTGCCCGTATGGCTGCGGACCGTCCCAAGCAATACTTGCAACTGGGCGGACGCACTATTCTCGAACACAGCCTCGGCTGTTTTCTCGATCACCCGATGCTCAAGGGCCTGGTGGTCAGTCTTGCTCCTGATGATCCTTACTGGCCTGGCCTGGCCTGTGCTGCCGACCCGCGTATCCAGCGTGCGGACGGCGGCTCGGAGCGCTCGGGCTCGGTGCTCAACGCGTTGCTGCAGCTCAATGCCCTGGGGGCCGGCGATGAGGATTGGGTGCTGGTGCACGATGCGGCAAGGCCGAATTTGAGCCGCGACGACCTCGACACGCTATTGGCCGAACTGGCGGACGACCCGGTGGGCGGCCTGCTGGCGGTGCCGGCGCGCGACACGCTCAAGCGTGCAGACAAGCGCGGCCGTGTGGTTGAAACCGTTGATCGCAGCCTGATCTGGCAGGCGTACACACCGCAGATGTTCCGCCTGGGCGCTTTGCATCGTGCCCTGGCTGACAGTCTGGTGGCGGATGCGGTGATTACCGATGAAGCCTCGGCCATGGAATGGTCAGGGCAGGCGCCGCGATTGATTGAGGGGCGTTCGGACAATATCAAGGTGACTCGGCCGGAAGATCTGGAGTGGCTCAGGTTGCGGTGGGCCAATCGTAGATAGTCAGTTAAACCGAGTCGCCTTCATCGCAGGCAAGCCAGCTTCCACACTTGATCGCAGTCATTGCAGACACCTCGGTCAACTGTGGGAGGCTCCGCCACGTCTTCGACTTAGCGCTGTCGCGCAGCAAACTGGCGCCTCTGTGGCAAGCCCCAATGCCGTTCAGTTAAGCGCAGATTCCCTGTGGCGAGCAGGCTTGTCCTGCGTTGGGCTGCGCAGCAGCCCCAAAACCAGGCGCTGAGCCGTATCAGGTACACCGCGTTTTGCTTGATTGGGGGCGCTTCGCACCCCAACGCGGGGCAAGCCCGCTCGCCACAGGCGTGTGGCTGCCTGAAACTTCAGCTTTAAAATCAATACGTTATTTTGTGTTTGATAAGCGCTGGCTTGCCTGCGATGAGGCCGGTGTAGTCAACGCAGACTCACTGGCTGTACTCCGGCCTCCCCGCCAACCCCTCCTTCAAAAAATCCACCAGCTTGCGCACCTTGGGCGACAAATGCCGCTGCTGCGGATACAGCCCCCACACCGCCGTATTCGGCGGCTGATGCGCCTCAAGCAGCGACACCAGCGCGCCACTGTGCAAGTGCTCCAGCACGTAGTAATCCGGCAACTGGCACAACCCAACGCCCTGCAACGCTGCGTCCAGCACCGCCTGCCCACTGTTGCAGCGCCAGTTTCCCTGGACCCGTTGGGAAAATTCGCGCCCGTCCTGGGCCAGTTGCCAGATATCCGAACTGCCGATCAGGCAGTTATGCCGACTCAACTCCGACAAGCTGTGTGGCCGACCATACCGCGCGAGGTAGGACGGCGACGCGCACACATACATACGCCGTGGCGCCAGGCGGCTGGCGACCATCCGCGAGTCCTGCAGGCGGCCAAGGCGGATCGCCAGGTCCAGGCCTTCATGTACCAGGTCCAACTGCCGGTTGCTCAGTTCGATATCCACGCGTAACTGCGGATACAGCGCCATGAAGCGCGTCACCAGCGGCACGATAAACCGCTCGCCGTAGGCCACGGCGCAGGTCATGCGCAGCATGCCCTTGGGTTCGCTGGCCAGATCGCCGACCGCGCGCAGGGCTTCCTCGCGGCCGTCCTGCAGGCGCTGGCAATGCTGCAGGAAGGTCTGGCCGGCTTCAGTCAGCGTCACCTTGCGCGTACTGCGGTACAGCAACCGCGTTTGCAGGCGCTCTTCCAGGCGCGCCACTTGCCGGCTGATATGGGACGAGGACACCCCCAGCCGCTCGGCCGCCGCCGTGAACTGGCTGCACTCGGCCACCGCCACGAACTCATCGATGCCTTCCCAGCGGTTCTCCAGCATTTGATTATCCCTGTACAGCAATAAAGTTTTGCTTTTGTCCGGATTATTAATCAAAGGGCGCTGATTTACACTCACCGTCTCAGTTTTAAATTCCCTGGAGAAACCCGGATGATCAAGTCCCGCGCCGCCGTAGCCTTCGAAGCCAACAAGCCCCTGGAGATCGTTGAAGTGGATGTCGCCATGCCCAAGGCGGGTGAAGTGCTGTTGCGGGTGGTCGCCTCCGGCGTGTGCCACACCGACGCCTACACCTTGTCGGGCGCCGACCCGGAAGGCATCTTCCCGTCGATCCTCGGCCATGAAGGCGGTGCGGTGGTTGAAGCAATCGGCGAAGGCGTGACGTCGGTGGCCGTGGGCGATCACGTGATCCCGCTGTACACACCGGAATGCGGCCAGTGCAAATTCTGCAAGTCGGGCAAGACCAACCTGTGCCAGGCCATCCGCTCCACTCAGGGCAAAGGCCTGATGCCCGACGGCACCACACGTTTTTCCTACAAGGGTCAGCAGATTTTCCACTACATGGGCACGTCGACTTTTTCCGAGTACACCGTGCTGCCGGAAATCTCCGTCGCGAAAATTCCTAAAGAAGCGCCGCTGGAAAAAGTCTGCCTGCTGGGCTGCGGCGTCACCACCGGCATCGGTGCTGTGCTCAACACCGCCAAGGTCAAGCCAGGCGATACCGTGGCCATTTTCGGCCTGGGCGGCATTGGCTTGTCGGCAGTCATTGGCGCGGCCAAGGCCAAGGCCGGGCGCATCATTGCCATTGACATCAACCCGGCCAAGTTCGAAATCGCCAAGCAACTGGGTGCCACCGAGTGCGTCAACCCGAAAGACTACGATCGCCCGATCCAGGACGTGATTGTCGACTTGACCGATGGCGGCGTGGACTTCTCTTTCGAGTGCATCGGCAACGTACAACTGATGCGCGCTGCCCTCGAGTGCTGCCACAAAGGCTGGGGCGAGTCGGTGATCATCGGTGTGGCGGGTGCGGGCCAGGAAATCGCCACGCGCCCCTTCCAACTGGTGACCGGTCGCGTCTGGCGCGGTTCGGCGTTCGGCGGCGTGCGCGGGCGCAGCGAATTGCCAAGCTATGTGGAAATGGCCCAGACCGGCGAAATCCCGCTGGACACCTTCATCACCCATACCATGGGCCTGGAAGACATCAACAAAGCGTTTGACCTGATGCATGAAGGCAAGAGCATTCGTACCGTCATTCATTTTTGAAGCAGCGGCAAGCTACAAGCTACAAGCTGCAAGTGGGTGTACGCCTGCTTGCCGCTTGAGACTTGCGGCTTGCAGTTGGGAGAACTCCCATGAGTCTGGAAAACCTGTCCTGCCAGAAAAGCTTCGGCGGCTGGCATAAACGCTACAAGCATCATTCGGCTGTGCTCGATTGCGACATGACCTTCGCCGTCTACCTGCCGCCGCAGGCGGAGCAGGGTGGCAAGCTGCCGGTGCTGTACTGGCTGTCCGGCCTGACCTGCACCGACGAGAACTTCATGCAGAAGGCCGGCGCCCAGCGCATGGCTGCCGAGCTGGGCTTGATCATCGTGGCGCCCGACACCAGCCCGCGTGGGCCGGGTGTGCCGGACGACCCGGAGAATGCCTGGGATTTCGGCCTGGGCGCCGGTTTCTACCTGAATGCCACCCAGCAACCCTGGGCCACGCATTACCGGATGCATGACTACGTGGTGCAGGAGTTGCCGGCGTTGGTTGAAGCGCATTTCCCGGCTTCGGACAAACGCGGCATCAGCGGCCACTCCATGGGCGGCCACGGGGCGTTGGTGTGTGCACTGCGCAATCCCGGTCGCTACCTGTCGGTGTCGGCGTTTTCGCCGATCAACAACCCGATGGATTGCCCCTGGGGCCAGAAAGCCTTCTCCCGTTACCTGGGCGAAGAGCGCGCCAAGTGGCGCGAGTGGGATGCTTGCGTGCTGATCAGCGAGGCCTCGGAAAAGCTGCCGTTGTTGGTGGACCAGGGTGATCGCGACGATTTCCTCGCCGAGCAGCTCAAGCCCGAAGCCCTGCAGCAGGCGGCCAGGGCGGCCAACCATCCGCTGCAACTGCGCCTGCAACCGGGTTACGACCACAGCTACTTCTTTATTGCCAGTTTCATCGAAGATCATTTGCGCCATCACGGACGCGCTTTGCTCGGTTAATCTGCGGCAAAAGTAGGTAGAATCACGCCCTGAATTAAATCGGGGCGTTTTTTTATGCGTATTGGCCACGGCTACGATGTGCACCGTTTCGCCGAAGGCGAGTTCATCACCCTGGGCGGCGTGCGCATTGCACATCACCACGGGTTGCTGGCCCATTCCGACGGCGATGTTGTATTGCATGCCTTGAGCGATGCCTTGCTCGGCGCGGCGGCACTGGGCGATATCGGCAAGCACTTTCCGGACACCGACCCGACGTTCAAGGGCGCGGACAGTCGTGTGTTGCTGCGCCATGTGGTCGGACTCATCCACGCCAGGGGCTGGAAGGTCGGCAACGTCGATAACACCATCGTGGCCCAGGCTCCGAAAATGGCGCCCCATATCGAATCGATGCGCGCGCTGATCGCCGCCGACCTGCAAATAGAACTGGATCAAGTGAACGTGAAAGCCACCACCACCGAAAAGCTCGGGTTTACCGGTCGTGAAGAGGGCATTGCGGTGCACTCTGTCGCCTTGTTGCTGCGCGCATGAATGAACTGCAATTGCTGGGCCCGCGGGCTTATGGCGAGGCGCTGGGCAGCGCGGTCCTGAAGGCGACCGCCGAGGACTTCCAGGTCGATGAGGTGCTGGACATTCCACTGAGTGGCGACGGCGAACACCTGTGGTTGTGGGTGGAAAAACGCGGCCTTAATACCGAAGAGGCGGCCCGGCGCATCGCCAAGGCGGCGGGTGTGCCGCTGCGCACGGTCAGTTACGCCGGGCTCAAGGATCGCCAGGCGTTGACCCGCCAATGGTTCAGCGTGCAGCTGCCCGGCAAGGCCGACCCGGACATGAGCGGTGCGCAAGACGACACCCTCAGGATCCTGGAAATGAAACGCCACAAGCGCAAATTGCAGCGCGGTGCTCATTCGGCCAATGGCTTTACCCTGCGCCTGACGCAACTGGCCGGTGATACCGCCGCCATCGACGCGCGCCTGCAACTGATTGCCCAGCACGGTATTCCCAATTATTTCGGCACGCAGCGCTTTGGTCATAACGGCGGCAACGTCGTGGATGCCCGCGAATGGGCTGCGCGCAAAGCCTTGCCGGAGCAGCGCGCGGTGCGTTCGCGGTTGCTCTCCACTGCGCGCAGTTTCCTCTTCAATAAAGTGCTGGCCGCCCGCGTGGCGGACGGTTCCTGGCAGCGTGCACAGGTCGGCGACCTGCTGGCATTTACCGACAGCCGCAGTTTTTTCCCGGCGGGGGAGGCTGAATGCAACGACCCGCGCCTGGCGATCCTGGACCTGCACCCCACCGGCCCACAATGGGGCGAGGGCGACTCTCCGGCGAAAGGTCTTACCTTTGCGCTGGAGCAATCTGTCGCCGCCGTCGAAGCTGACCTGCGTGATTGGCTGGTGAATGCCGGAATGAGCCAGGAACGTCGCATTCTGCGGCTGCCCATTGGCGGGTTGACGTGGCATTATCCCCGGCCTGACATTCTGCAATTGGAATTCGTCCTGCCGGCCGGATGCTTCGCCACTGTCTTGGTGCGCGAGCTTGTTGATCTGGTGCCGGTGGGGCAGACGGACAGCCCATGCGTATTCTGATATCAAACGATGACGGTGCCACCGCACCCGGCCTCGCCGCGCTTCATGCTGCGCTGGCGGATTACGCCGAGTGCGTGGTGGTTGCCCCCGACCAGGACAAAAGTGGTGCCAGCTGTTCGCTGACACTTGACCGTCCGCTGCACCCGCACGTCCTCGCCAATGGTTTCATCAGCGTGAACGGTACGCCCACCGATTGCGTGCACCTGGCGATCAACAGCCTGCTGCAGCCGCAGCCGGACCTGATCGTGTCGGGCATCAACCTCGGCGCCAACCTGGGTGATGACGTGCTGTATTCCGGCACTGTCGGCGCGGCGCTTGAAGGGCGTTTCCTCGGGCGAACCTCGTTCGCGTTCTCTCTGGCGTCGCGCCAGCTGGACAACCTGCCCACGGCCGCCCATTTCGCGCGCAAGCTGGTCGAGGCGCATGCTTCCCTCGATTTGCCGCCGCGCACAGTGCTCAACGTCAATATTCCCAACTTGCCCCTCGACCATATCCGCGGTATCCGGCTCACGCGTCTGGGCCATCGGGCCCGCGCAGCGGCACCGCTGAAGGTGGTTGATCCGCGTGGCAAGGAAGGCTACTGGATTGCCGCAGCCGGCGATGCCGAAGACGGTGGCGAAGGCACGGACTTTCATGCGGTGATGCAAGGTTATGTTTCGATTACCCCGTTGCAATTTGATCGCACCTTCAGTGATGCCTTCAGTCGTCTCGATGGCTGGCTGGAGGGGCTGCGCTGATGGCTCGTGAACAGGACGACCTGCTGCGTCGCGGCATCGGGATGACCTCCCAGCGCACCCGCGAGCGTTTGATCCAGCGCCTGTATGAAGAGGGCCTGTCAAACGCCCAAGTGCTGGAAGTGATTCGGCGCACGCCTCGCCATCTGTTTGTCGATGAAGCCCTGGCGCATCGCGCCTACGAAGACACCGCGTTGCCGATCGGCCATAACCAGACCATTTCCCAGCCTTACATGGTTGCGCGCATGAGCGAGCTGTTGCTGGCGGCGGGCCCACTGGACAAAGTGCTGGAGATCGGCACCGGTTCGGGCTACCAGACTGCCGTGCTGTCGCAGTTGGTGGAGCGGGTGTTCTCGGTGGAGCGCATCAAGGTGTTGCAGGACCGTGCCAAGGAGCGCCTGGTTGAGTTGAACCTGCGCAACGTGGTGTTTCGCTGGGGCGATGGCTGGGAAGGCTGGCCAGCATTGGCGCCGTATAACGGCATTATCGTTACGGCTGTGGCCACGGATGTCCCGCAGGCATTGCTTGATCAACTGGCCCCCGGTGGACGCCTGGTGATCCCGGTGGGGGCTGGTGAAGTGCAGCAATTGATGCTGATTATCCGTGAGGACGACGGCTTCTCCCGACATGTGCTTGGGGCGGTACGCTTCGTGCCGTTGCTCAATGGGCCGCTGGCCTGATCATTTATGGGCGGGCAGTGAATTCCGTTGCGTGGGATGTGTCTTACAGCGGGGTCTATCGAATCACGATGATCAAGCGTTGGTGGTCAACACGATGAGTCTTTCGTTTGCGCCGTGTACCGGTAAAAAGCCAATGCCCAGTTATACTTGCGGCATCTTTCAAGCCTGATACAGGCATTCATGTTCAGCCACCATTAAAGGGAGCGGCGGGTGAGTCTCACAGGTCTTGCGCAGCGTATGAGTAAAACTAGCTTTCAGCGACTGGTGCTTGGCCTTGTCTTGAGTTCGTTACTGGCAGCCTGCTCCAGCACGCCAAGCGGCGGCGCACGGGTCGTTGACCGTACCAAGGCGGTGCCGCAGAAACCTACGGTCACCACCGGGCAATATGTGGTGCGCAAGGGCGATACGATGTTCTCGATCGCCTTTCGTTATGGTTGGGACTACAAGGCACTCGCAGCTCGCAACAATATTCCCGTGCCCTATACCATCCATCCGGGACAGACGATTCGCTTCGACGGCCGTAGCGGTTCCGCGCCCGTGTCCGTGGTGACAAGCAGCGGCTCTTCGTCATCCTCCTCAAGCAAGACCACTATTACCACTCGGCCTGCCGGCACCGCGGCACCGACTGTCGCAAACAGGCCCGCACCCGCGCCGCTGCCCCCTGCGGGCCCTGCGCCGAAGGGCTGGGGATGGCCTTCAAACGGCGTGTTAATTGGAAAATTCTCTTCAAACGGCAGTTTGAATAAAGGCATTGATATCGCCGGGGATTTGGGACAGCCTGTTTTAGCTGCGTCTGATGGGACAGTGGTTTACGCCGGGAGTGGTTTACGGGGCTACGGCGAGCTGGTCATCATCAAGCACAGTGACACCTACGTCAGTGCTTACGGTCACAACCGCAGGCTGTTGGTTCGGGAGGGGCAGCAGGTCAAGGTCGGACAGACGATTGCTGAAATGGGGTCAACGGGGACAGACCGGGTGAAACTGCATTTTGAGATTCGCCGTCAAGGGAAGCCCGTCGATCCGCTGCAATTCCTACCCCGTCGTTGATGTGTTACCAGCCTGTTCCCTCACGTAGAAGGAGCAGGCTCCAGCGTTGCCAAGGATAAAGGCGCCGCTTGAGCTTGAGGTCGAACTCACCAAAGGACTATAACAATGGCTCTCAGTAAAGAAGCGCCGGAGTTGGACATCGACGATGAGGTTCTCCTTATGGAGACCGATATCGCTATGGAATCGATGTCGAATGAGGGACCTGCAACACCTTCAGTTCGTACCAAATCCAAGAACGCTTCCGCATTAAAGCAACACAAATACATTGACTACACGCGGGCGCTTGATGCGACGCAGCTGTACCTCAATGAAATCGGTTTTTCCCCTCTGTTGACCCCCGAAGAAGAAGTCCATTTTGCGCGGTTGTCGCAAAAGGGTGATCCGGCCGGGCGCAAACGCATGATTGAAAGCAACCTGCGGCTGGTGGTGAAAATCGCCCGACGTTATGTCAATCGTGGGCTGTCCTTGCTGGACCTGATCGAGGAGGGCAACCTCGGCCTGATTCGCGCGGTGGAAAAGTTCGACCCTGAGCGAGGCTTTCGGTTTTCCACCTATGCCACCTGGTGGATCCGCCAGACCATCGAACGGGCGATCATGAATCAGACCCGTACAATTCGTCTGCCGATCCATGTGGTCAAAGAGCTCAACGTCTACCTGCGGGCGGCACGTGAGCTGACACAAAAACTCGATCATGAACCTTCGCCCGAAGAAATCGCCAACCTGCTGGAGAAGCCAGTCGCGGAGGTCAAGCGCATGCTGGGCCTTAACGAGCGGGTGTCTTCGGTCGATGTCTCGCTGGGGCCGGACTCGGATAAAACTCTGCTGGACACCCTGACCGATGATCGTCCGACAGACCCCTGCGAGCTGTTGCAGGATGATGACCTTTCGCAAAGCATTGACCAGTGGCTGTCCGAGCTTACGGACAAGCAGCGCGAGGTGGTGATTCGCCGCTTTGGCCTGCGTGGCCATGAGAGCAGCACCCTGGAAGACGTAGGCCTGGAGATCGGCCTGACGCGCGAGCGGGTGCGGCAGATCCAGGTGGAGGGTCTCAAGCGCTTGCGCGAGATCCTGGAGAAGAATGGCTTGTCGAGCGAGTCGTTGTTCCAGTAGTAACGCAGTACAAAATGTGGGAGGGAGCTTGCTCCCGATTGCAGTGAAACAGTCACCGATTGTAGCGACTGTGCCACCGCTATCGGGAGCAAGCCCCCTCCCATTTTTGTGCGCGGCATTCCATGGCGCAAAGGCCAAATTCCGGGCATAAAAAAACCCCGCTTTTAAGGGCGGGGTCTTTTCGACTGAGTCAGTACAAGTTAGATAACTTGAACTTCTTCAGCTTGCATGCCTTTCTGACCGCGGGTAGCGATGAAAGAAACCTGTTGGCCTTCTTTCAGGCTTTTGAAGCCGTCGGATTGGATAGCTTTGAAGTGAACGAACAGGTCGTCACCGGATTGTGGAGTGATGAAGCCGAAGCCTTTTTCATCGTTGAACCACTTAACGGTACCAGTTTGGCGATTAGACATGGTGTAACTCCTTGAACAAAGTTAACTGCGACTCAGGAAAAGCCCTGGCCGAGACTGAGTGCAAAGAGCAGGAAAAATTCTTGGAGATGGTTGGATCGAAATTCAACATATCGTGTAGAGATTCTCAGTGACACAAGCAACACAGTGACGCCACCTTAACCGTTTTTCCGGGACGTGCCAATGGTATTTCCACAGGTTTCTATAAATTCGTGACTGACGGCGGTATTTACAGCGCGCTCTTGCGGCAGTCAGAGCCCGCCCCCGCTGGCTGTGGCCTGCAGCCACGCGCGCAGCCGCGAAGAAATGCCCCGCGCCCTTTGAACCCCATCGCCGGCCCCGGTAAGATGCCCCACAGCCTTTTTTCTACCTCGCTATTCAGGACACCCGCCATGAGCATCAAATCGGACAAGTGGATTCGCCGCATGGCGCAAGAGCACGGCATGATCGAACCCTTCGTCGAGCGCCAGATCCGTGGCGAAGGCAATGACCGCGTGATCTCGTACGGTGTTTCCAGCTACGGCTACGACGTGCGTTGCGCCGACGAATTCAAGGTGTTCACCAACATCAATTCGGCCACTGTCGACCCAAAGAACTTCGACGAAAAGAGCTTCGTCGATATCAAGAGCGACGTGTGCATCATCCCGCCCAACTCTTTCGCGCTGGCGCGTACCGTGGAGTTCTTCCGTATCCCCCGCGATGTGTTGACCATCTGCCTGGGCAAAAGCACCTACGCGCGTTGCGGCATTATCGTCAACGTGACGCCGCTTGAGCCGGAGTGGGAAGGCCATGTGACCCTGGAGTTCTCCAACACCACCACGCTGCCGGCGAAAATCTACGCAAATGAAGGTGTCGCGCAGATGCTGTTCCTGCAGTCCGATGAAGCCTGTGAAGTGTCCTACAAGGACCGTGGCGGCAAGTACCAGGGCCAGCGTGGCGTCACTCTCCCACGCGCTTGATCGAAAGGTCTTACACGTTAAGGGAATTAGTCTGCAAGAAGTGACTCTATTGGGTGTACTGCCTCGGTGCGTGTAAAGCGCGCCGAGCCACGCTTGAGGAGTACCTTATGAAGATTGACCCGCGAATCAGCGCTGAACTTGCCCGGCTTGAACCCAACCAGATTGGTGTTTTAGCCTGGTCCCTGATGGCCAACCCTGCTCACGCGGGTGGCATTCCCGGCCAACCTGAACCGGATTATCCCCAGCCGACCGAGCCAGGCGAGCCCGTCCTCCCGGATGAGCCACCGCCCGCACCGGTCGCCTGATAGATGCGCGGCCAGTCAGTGCCTCACTGAACGGGCCATACCTCGTGATCGCCGATCACAAACAGTCGGCAATCAACGTCCTGCTCAACCGCATAGCCGCCAGTAAATGCGCCGAAGGCCGGCAGCAGGCTGACCTGCGTGCCTATCAGAAAGCACGGCAGGCGCAGGCTTTGCCGGCCCTTGCCGCGCAATCGATACACCGGATGCACATGCCCCGCCAGCACGTGGTGGCTGGGGTGGGCGTCCGGTTCGTGTTGCAGAGCGAAGGGGCCCATCAGAAGCGGTTCGGTGACCACCTCAATACGTAGATCGGCAGGTGGATCGCCTGCACGTTTATCGTGATTGCCGCGAATCAGCGTCATGGCCAGATCAGGCGTGCGATCACGCCAGGCCCTTAAGGTGCCCAGTGTTCCGCTGGCGTGGGAGCCGGGGCCATGCAGAAAATCACCCAGAAAGATCACCTGTTCGCAGGCAAACCCGCTTAGCACACGGTCAAGCCTGTGCAGATTGGCCGTGGTGGTCCCTTGCGGCACCGGTTGCCCGAGGCTGCGGTAGGCCGATGCCTTGCCAAAATGCGCGTCGGCAATCAGCAGCGTACGGCGGGCGGGCCAGTACACGGCCTTGTCCGCCAGCAGCCAGAGCTCTTCCCCCTCAAGCGTGACTGAGCAATACATCAACGTTTCCCGTTATCCGCGACTTTTTCCAGGTCCTTGACCATCCGCGCAATGCGCTCCGACAGTTTTTCAGAGCTCATGCTCTCGCGCATCCGTTCCACCAGCAGCGGAAAGGCCAGCGGGGTAGGCCGCTCAATCATATGCAGGTCGCGTTTGAGCGATGACAGATGCAGCAACGTTTCTTCCAGCCGTCGAATATCCAACTCATCACGCAGGACTTCTTCCCCGGCCTGGGTCAGCAGCAGGTTGTGCGGATCGTATTGCTTGAACACCTCGAAAAACAAACCACTGGAGGCCTGCACCTGCCGGGTACTCTTCGGCGCTCCCGGGTATCCGGCAAACACCAGCCCGGCAATCCGCGCGATCTCGCGAAAGCGGCGCAGCGCCAGTTCCCCTGCATTCAGGCTTGCGGCGACGTCCGCCAGCAGATGCTCCGGGCTCAGCAGGGCCTCGTTCAATAGACGTGGCCAGTGCACCTCGGTGGCGCTCAGCAGCTCCAGCCCGTAATCGTTCACCGCAATCGAAAACGTCACCGGCTGTTGCTGGCTGACCCGCCATGCCAGCAGGCTTGCCAGTCCCAGGTGCACCTGACGGCCGGCGAAAGGGTAGAGAAACAGATGCCAGCCCTCGCGCGACTTCAGCGCTTCGGCCAGCAGGTGATCGTGGGTGGGCAGGCCCGACCAGCGCAATTGCGTTTGCAGCAACGGTTGCACCGCTTGCATCTCCGGGCCGTCGAAGCGCCCATGCGCCGCCGCGTCAAAGCGTTCGACCACCGCCTGCGCCAGCTCGTTGGAAAGCGGCATGCGCCCGCCATTCCAGCGCGGCACGGCGGCTTTTTTCGCGGTGCTGCGGCGTACGTAGGCGGTCATGTTCTCCACGCGCACCAGTTCCAGCAAGCGGCCGGCAAACAGAAACCCGTCCCCCGGCTTGAGCCGCGCAATAAAACCTTCCTCGACACTGCCCAGATTCTTGCCGCCGCCGCCCTTGCTCCAGTATTTGAGATGGATACTCGCATCGCTGACGATAGTGCCCACGCTCATGCGATGACGCCGCGCCAGGCGCGCATCGGGCACGCGCCAGATGCCATGTTCGTCCGGTTCCACGCGGCGGTAATCCGGGTAGGCGGTCAGCGACAGGCCGCCGTGGCGCACAAAGCCCAGCGCCCAGGCCCAGTCCTCCTCCGTGAGTTCGCGGTACGCCCAGGCAGCGCGAACTTCGGCCAGCAAGGCATCTGGCGTAAAGCCGCCGCCCAAGGCCATGCTCACCAGGTGTTGTACGAGTACATCCAACGGCTTGTGGGGCGATTCCCGCGCCTCGATGCGCCGTTCGGCGATTGCATCCTGCGCCGCCGCGGCCTCGACCAGCTCCAGGCTATGGGTCGGTACCAGCGTCACCCGTGACGGCCGCCCCGGCGCATGGCCGGAGCGCCCGGCGCGTTGCATCAGGCGCGCCACGCCTTTGGCCGAGCCGATCTGCAGCACGCGCTCCACCGGTAAAAAGTCCACGCCCAGGTCCAGGCTCGACGTACACACCACGGCCTTGAGCTGCCCGTCTTTTAAGGCGCGCTCCACCCAGTCACGGGTTTCCCGCGACAGTGAGCCGTGGTGCAGGGCGATCAAACCGGCCCAGTCCGGCCGCGCGTCCAGCAAGGCCTGGTACCAGATCTCCGATTGCGCACGGGTATTGGTGAACACCAGGCAACTGCTGCTCGAGTCCACTTCGGCCACCACTTGCGGCAGCATTTTCAAGCCAATATGCCCGGCCCATGGGAAACGTTCGGTGACGGGCGGCAACAGCGTGTCAATGATCAATTGCTTGGCAGTCTGCCCCTGCACATTGATCCCATCGCCCTGTGGGACCAAAACCTCCAGCGCGTGGGCCTGATTGCCCAGGGTCGCGGAAATGCCCCACACCATCAACTCAGGGTGCCAGCGCCGCAAACGGGCCAACGCCAATTGCAGCTGCACGCCGCGCTTGTTGCCGATCAATTCATGCCATTCATCCACGATCACCATGCGCAGGTGCCCCAGGCTGGCCTCGCTGTCAGCGCGGGCGAGCATCAGGGTCAGGCTTTCCGGGGTGGTGACCAGCGCAGTGGGCTGGCGGCGGGTCTGGCGGGCGCGTTCGCTGTTGCTGGTATCGCCGGTGCGCAGGCCGACGCTCCAGGGGATCTGCAACTCAGCAAGCGGTGCTTCGAGGGCGCGGGCGGTGTCGGCGGCCAGCGCACGCATGGGGGTGATCCACAGCACGCTCAATGGTTCGGCCGGCGGCTTGCGTTTACCGGTGGCCGGCGGACGGGTGATGGCCAGGCGGTTGAGCGCGGCAAACCACAAGGCGTAGGTCTTGCCGGCCCCGGTGCTGGCGTGCAACAGGCCGGACCGGCCCTGCTTGACCGCCGCCCACACGTCTTTCTGAAACGCGAAGGGCTTCCAACCCTTGGCGGCGAACCATTGCCTGGCGAAGTCGTGGGGTTTTGCCATGCGGCAGCTGACGTCCTGAAGGGTCTATTCCACAGACCCTTCGCGCGGCATAAAGGTTTACTTCAAGTTGCCACTCAAAAATTGCTGCAGACGCTCGCTCTGCGGATTGCCCAGCACCGCGTCCGGCGTGCCTTCCTCTTCCACTCGTCCCTGATGCAGGAACAGCACCTGGCTCGATACCTTGCGCGCAAAACTCATCTCGTGGGTCACCATGATCATGGTGCGGCCTTCCTCGGCCAGGCCCTGGATCACCTTGAGCACTTCGCCCACCAGTTCGGGGTCGAGGGCCGAGGTGGGTTCGTCGAACAGCATCACTTCCGGCTCCATGGCCAGGGCGCGGGCGATGGCCACCCGCTGTTGCTGGCCGCCGGAGAGGAAGGCCGGGTATTGATCGGCCACCCGCGCCGGCAGGCCGACCTTGTCCAGGTAGCGGCGGGCACGCTCTTCGGCGTCCTTTTTGCTGCAACCCAGCACCCGGCGCGGGGCCATGGTGATGTTTTCCAGCACGCTCATGTGGCTCCACAGGTTGAAGTGCTGGAATACCATCGCCAGCCGCGTGCGCAGGCGCTGCAACTCGGCATCGTCGGCCACGCGCATGCCGTGGCGGTCACTGACCATGCGGATCGCCTTGCCATCCAGGGTCATGGCGCCGTCGTCGGGGGTTTCCAGAAAGTTAATGCAGCGCAAAAACGTGCTCTTGCCCGAGCCGCTGGCGCCGATCAGGCTGATCACGTCACCGGTATTGGCCTTGAGCGTGACGCCTTTGAGCACTTGATTGTCGCCATAGCTTTTATGCAGGCCTTCAACGGTCAGTTTGTACATGGGGCGTGCATCCTCAAGGCGAAAGTAGATAGCCGCTGCGGTAGGCCTGTGCGCCTGCGACATGGCCGATAACCATCCCGGCAGTGGCCATGCGGCGCAGCGAACGGGCGTAAAGCAGGCCTGCGTGCCGGCAGTGCACGGGCGTTACGCGGTCGGTAATGGGGTCGATGATCTCGGCGATCCGTTGCCCGGCGTGCAGGTATTCCCCCGGCAGGGCGCTGTACACCAGCAAGCCGCCCACTGGCGTGGCCACCGGTTCCACGCCCGCCAGCGGGGTGGCCGGGTAGGGCAGGTCGGGCAGCGGCGGCGCCTGGCCGGCAATTGCGCCGAAGTGAATCAGGTAGTCGATGATCGCCTGGCAGTCGAGGCTGGCCAGGCCGTGGTTGACGTCACCCTGGCCGCGCAGCTCGACGGTGACCGCAAAACTGCCCATGGGCAGCGGAAAGCGCTCGCCGAAGCGTTGCTGCAACTGCCACCACACCAGCGTGAAACACTCGTCGAAGGACTGCCCGCCCGAGTCGGTGGCCAGCAGGTTGGCTTCGCTGCCGATATAGCGTGCCAACGGCTCCACCTGCGGCCAGGCCGCGGGCGTGGTGTACAGGTGCGCCACGGCTTCGAAATCGCAATGCAGGTCCAGCACCATGTCGGCATCGCAGGCCAGGCGTTGCAGCACCAAACGTTGGGACTGCAACTGGGTGTCGGCGGTTTGCTCGGCCAGGGCGCCTGACAGCGCGGTGCGCACCCGCTCCACATTGCGCCGGGGATCGTCGTCCAGCAGCGCCTCCACCTGGTCGCCGACCTGCGCACTGAGGTCGACAAAATGGCGATTGAAGTTCTGCCCGCTTTCCAGCTCGTAGCGTCCCAGCGGGGTGTCCATCAACACTTGTTCCAGGCCGGCCGGATTGGCGATGGGCACCAGCACGATTTCGCTGCGCAGGCGCCCGGCTGCCGCCAGCTCGGCCAGGCGCTGTTTCAGATGCCAGGCCACCAGCATGCCCGGCAGCTCATCAGCGTGCAGCGACGACTGGATGTAGATTTTGCCGACGGCCTGTTCCGGGCCGAAGTGAAAACTGTGAATCTGCCGCGCCGTGCCGGGCACCGGCGCGATCAGATCATGTACCTGATGACGCATGAACACTCCTTAGCGGCTCGGCCCGAGGAAGGCCAGCCAACGACGCTCCGCCAGTCGAAACAGACCGACCAGGGCGAAGGTCACCGTCAGATAGATCAGCGCGGCGATGCCGAACGATTGAAAGGTCATGTAAGTGGCCGAGTTGGCGTCCCGTGCGACTTTGAGAATGTCTGGCACCGTTGCGGTAAACGCCACGGTGGTCGAGTGCAGCATCAAAATCACTTCGTTGCTGTAGTAAGGCAGCGAACGGCGCAGGGCCGACGGCATGATCACATAGGCATACAGCTTCCAGCCGCTGAGGCCGTAAGCCTTGGCCGCCTCCACTTCACCGTGGGCCATGCTGCGAATGGCGCCGGCGAAAATCTCGGTGGTGTACGCGCAGGTGTTGAGGGCGAAGGCGAGGATGGTGCAGTTCATCGCATCGCGAAAGAACGCCCCCAGCAGCGGCTGCTCGCGTACCGCTGCGATGCTGTAGATACCGGTGTAGCAGATCAGCAACTGGATATAGAGCGGCGTGCCACGAAACAGATAGGTGTAGAACTGCACCGGCCAGCGCACCCGGCGTTTGGGCGACACCCGCGCGATGGACAGCGGGATCGACACGATAAACCCGATGACCAGCGCCGCGCTCAGCAGCCACAGGGTCATGGCCAGCCCGGTGATGTGCTGGCCGTCGCTATAAAGGAAGGGACGCCAGTATTCCTGCAGGAGCTCGATCATCGCACTGCCTCCCGTAAGCCTGCCGAGTAGCGCCGTTCAAGCCGGCGCAGGACGAAATTGGACGCGCTGGTGATCAGCAGGTAGATCAACGCGGCGATGACCAGAAAATAGAACAGTTGATACGTGCTCTTGCCGGCATCCTGGGCGGCCTTGACCAGGTCGGCCAGGCCGATGATCGACACCAGCGCCGTGGCCTTGAGCATCACCATCCAGTTATTGCCGATGCCCGGCAGGGCAAAACGCATCATCTGCGGGAAGGTCACGTAGCGAAAGCGTTGCCCGCGCTTGAGCCCGTAGGCGGTCGCGGCTTCCAGTTGGCCACGGGGCACGGCGAGGATCGCGCCGCGAAACGTCTCGGTGAAGTACGCACCGTAGATAAAGCCCAGGGTGATGACCCCGGCGCTGAATGGGTCGATCTCGATGTAGTCCCATTCCATGAAGTCGGTAAAACCGGTCAGCCAGATTTGCAGGCTGTAGAAAATCAGCAGCATCAGCACCAGGTCGGGCACGCCGCGAATCAGGGTGGTGTAAAGCTGGGCAGGAATGCGCAGCAGGCGCAGGCTGGACAATTTGGCACTGGCACCGAGCAGGCCCAGCAGGACGCTGACGGCCAGGGATGCGACCGACAACTTGATGGTCATCCACGTACCTTGCAGCAACAGCGGGCCGAACCCTTTCAAGCTGAAGGCACTCAGCCCCAGGGTGTTCAGAAGATCTTCAAACATGAATTCAGGACCTATGGCGATAAAAAAGCGCCCACCGCAAGCGATGGGCGCCAGCGTGTTATTTACCGCTGTACAGGTTCAGGTCGCCGAAGTGTTTCTTCTGGATGGTGGCGTAGGTGCCATCATCGTGTAACGCTTTGATACCTTTATCGAGCAGGGCCTTGAGGTCTTTGTTACCTTTTTTGATACCGATCGCGGTTTTCGACGGCAGCAATGGGTCGTCGATGGCGGCGCTGACTTCGTAACCGGCGCCGGCCGGCGACTTCAGAAAGCCCAGTTCGGCTTGCAGCATGTCCTGCACCGAAGCATCCAGACGACCGGAGGTCAGGTCGGCGTACACCTGGTCCTGGTTGGCGTAGGCCTTGGTGGTCACACCGGCCTTATCCAGTACGGCCTTGGCGTAGGCTTCCTGGATGGTGCCCTGCTCGTAGCCCACGGATTTGCCCTTGAGGGACTCCGGCGTAGAGAACCCTGCGCCTTTCTTGAACACCAGGGAGGTTGGGCCCGAGAACAGCTCATTGGAGAAGTCGATCGCCTTTTCACGGGCTGCAGTCACGGTCATCGACGAAATCACGCCATCGAACTTGTTGGCGTTGAGGCCCGGGATCATGCCGTCAAAATCGCTTTCGACCCATTTGCACTTGACCTTCAGTTCCGCGCAGATCGCGTTGCCCAGGTCGATATCAAAGCCCACCAGGCTGCCATCGGCGGCCTTGGATTCAAACGGCGCGTAAGAAGGATCCACACCAAAACGCAATTCCTTGTATTCCTTGGCCGTGGCTACACCGGCGGCCATGCACAGGGCCAGTGCAGAAAGGGTCAGCAATGCTTTTTTCATTAGGTAATCCCTGGAAACCAAGATAAGCGCTTGTGGCGCGTTTAGGACTGTTACTGAACGGTGTCAGACGGCTCTCAAGTAGCAATTTCTGCACCATAGTTCCGAATGAGCGTTTTAAAAGGCAAGGCGAGGGCGTTGGGAGTGTAGGCGATGCCCAAAAATGGGCATCGAAAATACCGTGCACTCATTCGGACCATTAACGAGCATCAAATTGTGGGAGGGGCTTGCTCCCACAGGGATTTGTATCAGGCGAGGAGGTCCTGCAGGGTGGCCAGGTTATCGGCTTCCTCCACCGCCTTGTCCTGGCGCCAGCGCAGCATCCGTGGAAATCTCACCGCAATCCCGCTCTTGTGCCGCTTGGACAGGGCAATACCTTCAAATCCCAGCTCGAACACCATGCTCGGCGTCACGCTGCTGACCGGGCCGAATTTTTCCACGGTGGTCTTGCGCACGATGGCGTCGACCTTGCGCATTTCTTCGTCGGTCAGTCCCGAATAGGCCTTGGCAAACGGCACCAGCGTGCGCTCGGTGCCGGGCGGCCCGTCCCACACGGCGAAGGTGTAGTCGCTGTACAGACTGGCGCGGCGGCCGTGGCCGCGTTGGGCGTAGATCAAAACGGCATCGACGCTGAACGGATCGACTTTCCACTTCCACCACAGGCCCATGTCCTTGGTGCGGCCAACGCCGTAGAGGCCTTTGCGATCCTTGAGCATCATGCCTTCCACGCCAAGACTGCGCGAAGCTTCACGCTGTTCGGCCAGTGCTTCCCAGGTATCGGCCTGCAACAACGGCGAGGGCAGCAGCACGGGCTGGTCGCACGCGCGGATGACCTGTTCGAGTTGCGCGCGGCGTTCGGCCTGGACATGGTTGCGCCAGTCTTCGCCCTGATATTCCAGCAGGTCGTAGGCGAGTACCGCGACCGGGGCATCCTCCAGGACTTTTTTGCTCAACGTCTTGCGACCAATGCGCTGCTGCAGCAGGGCAAAGGGTTGCACAGCGTCTTTCCACACCACAATCTCGCCGTCGATCACCGTGCCGTCCGGCAGGCCGCTGACCAGGCTGTGCAGCTCGGGAAAGCGCTCGGTCACCAGTTCCTCACCTCGCGACCAGATCCACAAACGGCCTTCGCGCTTGACCAGTTGTGCGCGGATGCCGTCCCACTTCCATTCCACTTGCCAGTCATTCGGCGAGCCGAGCAGCGTGTCGAATTGCTCGACCGGCTGCGACAGACCATGGGCCAGAAAAAACGGATAGGGCTGCCCGCCGCGTTGTGCGTGTTCGTCGGATGATTCAGGCGCAATCAGCTTGAGGTAGCCTTCGGCCGTAGGACGATTGGACAAATCGGTGTAGCCCACCAGCCGCTGCGCCACGCGCTTGCTGTCCAGATCGGCCATGGCGGCAAGGGCACGGGTGACCAGTAGCTTGGACACGCCGACGCGAAAGCTGCCGGTGATCAGCTTGATGCACACCATCAGGCTGGGCTGGTCCAGCTGTGTCCACAGCGCGGGCAGGCGTTCGGCCAGGTCCATTGGCGACAGGCCGCGCAGGGGCAACAGTTTTTCTTCCAGCCAAACGGCCAGGCCATCCTGCGAGGTGTAGGTGGATTCGGGCAACAGCAGGGAAATGGTCTCGGCCAGGTCCCCGACCGATTGGTAGCTCTCTTCGAACAGCCAGGCTTCGATGCCTGACGCTTGCGTGGCCATGTCCCTTAAAAGGCGCGTCGGCACCAGTTGCCGGGGTCGGCCACCGGATAAAAAGTACACCGCCCAGGCGGCATCCTCTGGCGGCGCCTGCAGGAAGTAGGCTTGCAATGCAGCCAGCTTGGCATTGCTGGAGGTGGTGGCGTCGAGGTTGGCGTACAGCTCGGCGAAGGCCTTCATGCGGTGGCCTCTTCTTCGTCGTCACCGTATTCGGTGGTGAAGCCCTGGGCATCCAGGCCTTTTTCCCGCAGGTGGCGCACCAATACACCCACCGAGCCGTGGGTGACCATCACCCGTTCGGCGCCGGTTTGTTCGATGGCCCACAGCAAGCCCGGCCAATCGGCGTGGTCGGACAGCACAAACCCCCGGTCCACCCCGCGCCGCCGCCGTGTGCCGCGCAGGCGCATCCAGCCGCTGGCGAAGGCGTCGCTGTAGTCGCCAAAGCGCTTGATCCAGCTGCTGCCGCCAGCCGATGGCGGAGCAATGATCAGCGCCTTGCGCAACAGCGGGTCGGTTTTTTTGAAGTCACCTGCGTAAAGGGTTTCGGGAATGTAAATGCCGGCCTCGCGGTACACCCGGTTCAAGGGCTCGACGGCGCCATGGCTGAGGATCGGGCCGATGCTCGCGTCAATGCCGTGCAGAATGCGCTGGGCCTTGCCGAAGGAATAACAGAACAGCACGCTGGCCTTGCCGGCGGCGACGTTGGCCTGCCACCAGTCGTTGATGCCGGCGAAGATCTGCGCCTGGGGCTGCCAGCGGTAGATCGGCAGGCCGAAGGTGGATTCGGTGATGAACGTGTGGCAGCGCACCGGTTCGAACGGCGCGCAGGTGCCGTCGGGTTCTACCTTGTAATCGCCGGATGCGACCCAGACTTCACCCTGGTATTCGAGGCGCACCTGGGCCGAGCCGAGTACGTGCCCGGCCGGATGAAAACTCAGGGTGACGCCGTGGTGCACCAGCCGTTCGCCGTAGGCCAGGGTTTGCAGGTTGATGTCCTGGCCCAGGCGCGAGCGCAGAATGCCTTCGCCGGGCGCCGCAGCCAGGTAATGCTGGTTGCCGGTGCGGGCGTGGTCGCCATGGGCATGGGTGATGACGGAACGTTCCACCGGGCGCCAGGGGTCGATGTAGAAATCTCCGGCGGGGCAGTAGAGGCCTTCGGGGCGGGCGATGACAAGGTCCATGGGGTGACCGGGGAGGTGGGCTTGTCTATTTTGAGGCGGGGGCGCGCGGGTAAGTTCTATCTGAATGCATGGGGTTCAACGGTGGGAGGGGGCTTGCTCCCGATAGCGGTGGATCAGTCAATAAATGCAGTGACTGATACTTTGCTATCGGGAGCAGGCCCCCTCCCACATGGTGACTCGGTTTCTTCAGTTTCCGGGTTACTTGCCAGGCGTCAGGGTGAGCCGGGTTTTGCCATACACCTTTTCGAAGTTCTGCGGCTGCATCGGGAAGCTCAGGTACTGCGCCTTGAGCGCCGGGTCGATGCCATTGGCATAGTCGGGGCTGGCCGGGTTGCCGGACTGGCCGCTGCCGCCCTGGCCCAGCATCGGTTCCACCTGACCGAAGTCGACAATCATGCGCAGTGCCGGCACCTGCGTGGTGTCGAAACTCTGGCCCCAGCTGTACGGCGCCGGGTTCAGGGTGTTGTGGTCGCCACCACTGGCAAACGGGCCACGGATGACCTGGCCACTGGTGCTCTTCCAGGTGGTGCTGTGCAGTTTGCCCCACTGCCAGGCCTTGTGATCAGTGCCCAGTTGGCTGTCGCCGGCGCTGATCGCGGCGGCGAGGCTGCGGGCAAGGATAGTGGGCTTGTCTTCTTTTTGCGCCGTGCGCACATCGTCCCAGAACGGACTGTCTTCGCGGCCCAGCAGGTGGTCGGCGTTGGCCGAGTAAGAGAGGTTGGCATTGCTGACAAAGGCTTTCCAACTGGCGCTGGTGTCCGGGCCGAGTTCGTCGAGGAAGATCTGCCGCGTACTCTCTTGCAGGAACAGCTCGTAGATCGCCGCGTCGGCGGAGGATGGCGCAAGGCGCCCATCGAACGCCATCAGGCGGCCCAGCGCTTCACGCGCCTTGGCCTGCTCGGCCGCAGGCAGCGCAGCGATCGCCTGTTTCAAGGGCTGGGCCATGCCTGGCGCCTGGAACATGGTCTTGAGCTTGGCGGCGAATGGGGTGGTCTGGTCGTACTGCATGGCGATCATGCTGCGGCTGTCATGCTTGCCGGCGTTGGCCAGTTGCGCCAGGCGCTCGCTGCGCTCCGGTGCGTCCCAGGAATTGGACAGTTGCATGCCATAGCCACGCGGCGCGGTGCGCTGGTTGGCGGTGCCGATCCAGCCCTGGACCGGGTCCTGGTCATAAGGGTGCAGCATCGCGTCGGCGTAGCCGTCCCAGTCAAAGCGCGTGTCCCAGCCCGGCGAGGGCAGCAGGCCTTCGCCTTCGCGGCGGTTGGGGAAGCGGCCGGTGACCTGCCAGCCAATGCTGCTGGCGTCGGCGAACACCATGTTCAGCGCAATCGCGCGGATTTCGCGGGTGGCGTCCGACGCCTTGCCGATGTTTTGCGCGCGGGACAGGTCGAAGAACGCGTCCAGGCTCTTGTCGTCTTTGAGGTCGGCCGTTTGCAGGGCCAGGCCAAAACTACTGGTGAGTGCCTGGCTGCTGTTGAGCAGGGCTCCGTGGCGGGTTTCGTACACCACTTCACGAATCGAGCCACGGCCCTTGATGAAGAACGTTTCGTTACGCACGCCGGCCGGCAGCCACTTGCCGTTGTTCTCGTAGTACAACGCGCTGCCCTGGCGTTTGACCTTCTCCAGGAACAGGTCCTGAGTGTCGCCCTTGACCGTGCTCATGCTCCACGCCACTTTGCCGTTGAAACCGGACAACAGAGTCGGCAGGCCGGCAATCGAGGCGCCCGCGGCCTGGTATTTCGGCGCGCGGATCTGCACGTAGCTCCACGGCGACGGCGCTTGCGGCTGGGCCGCGAGGTCGTTGGCCAACAGGCTCTTGCCGCTGCGGCTGCGTTGCGGGCCGATTGCCCAGTTGCTCGAGGTGGTCACCGCCAGCGCATTGAGCGTGCTCAACTGCTGGCTGACCGTGTCCAGCCCGGCGAGGCCGGTGATCTGGCTGAGGTTCACGCCCTTGAGCTTCTCTGCCTCGGCCAGCGGGATGGGTTCGTCCGGCGCGCTGGGGGTGAGCCAGGCGAGTTTGTCGACGCCGACTTTTTGCGCCAGCACCAGCGAAGACAGCTCTTCCTGCAGGTTGGCCGACTCGCTGAAATTGAGCAGGCAGAACAACAGTGCCGAATCTTCCGGCTTCCAGTATTCGGGCTTGTAGCCGGTCTGGGCCAGGTCCGGCGGCAGCTTGTCGCGGTAGCGGAACAGGTAGGCATTGACCCCGCGCGCATACACTTCGAAGAAGCGCTTGAGGCGTGGACTCGATGCGTTATACAGCTCGCCGGCGCTTTTTTTCAGGTTCACGGCGCGCATCAAGCGATCGACATCCAGCACGTCAGGGCCGGCCATTTCCGCCAGACGGCCCTGGGCCAGCAGGCGCAGGGTGACCATCTGGTTGATGCGGTCGCTGGCGTGCACATAGCCGAGGCTGAACAGCGCATCGTGGAAGGTATTGCTCTCGATCAGCGGCATGCCCTGGGCGTTGCGGCGTATCGACACATTCTGGGCCAGACCTTTGAGCGGCTGCACGCCGGCAACGGGCGGCAGGGTGTCCTGGGTGCTCTGGAGCTGGCAACCGGCCAGGCTTAACGCACTGGCCACTGCCGCGGCAACGCCGAACCGGGGAAGAAAACGTGAGAGGGCTGGCGAGGCCATGGCAAAGCTCCTGCGGGGGTAGTTTTGGGTAAAACATCGCACATCAACGTGGGAGGGGGCTGGCGCCCGATGGCTGAGTGCCAGTCGCTGCATCTGTTGACTGGTCCACCGCCATCGGGCGCAAGCCCCCTCCCACCTTTACAGCTTCAGGGTGACTTAGACCCCGTGGCACTTCTTGAATTTTTTCTCGCTGCCGCAGGGGCAGGGATCGTTGCGGCCAACGTCCTTCAATGCATTGCGCACCGGCTCCTGATGAGCGTGGCCGCAATTGGGGCCGTGGACATGGCCGTGGTCGTGATCATGGTGCTCGTGATCGTGGTTGCAGTCAGGACCATGGACATGGGGTTGCTGAGTCATCGATGTCGCTCCGGAATAAAATCGCCGGGGATTATCTCGCCATTGTGGGCCACCTGCACGTCATTACCGATGAACAAGCCGGTTTTCAGCTCGCCCTCCAGGCGATAGGGCACGGGCCGGTCGGGGTTTTTGAGCATATGCACCACCTCGCGGATCTGCGGCCAGAGGTTGGTGCGCACTGACACCCTGAACACCGCATGGCTGCGCGGCGCCACGGTGAGCCATTCGTTGGACTCGCCTTCGGTCAACACGAAGTCGCCCAGGCTGACCTTGTAGATCAGGCCGCGCACGGTGAGGTCGGCGTCGTCGCGGTTGTCCACGCGAAAATACAGCCTGAATTTCTGCTCCAGCAACTTGGCGCGTACCACTTCGACCTTGACCAGCGAGACGTGAGGCGGCGGCGAATCGTCCTCGAACCAGGAGGCGCAGCCGGTAAGACCCAGGGTCAACGCCAGCATCAAGCTGAATATACGAAGCATGGCGTGTCCCTGTTCTGGTGGTGTTAGAGGTAGCCTGCGCAACATTTCTTGAATTTTTGTCCGCTGCCGCACAGGCACGGATCATTGCGCCCGACCTTCACCTCAACGGTGGGATCGATGAAGTACCAACGCCCGTCATTCTGTACGAAAGAAGACTGTTCGCGGTGACTATGTTCACCCGTGCTGTCATGCCAGCGAGCGGTAAAGGTCACAAAGGCATGTTCCGGCTGGCCGCCGAGCACTTCGGAACGCTCCACCTCAAGCCCCAGCCAGGTGCTCTGCGCGCTCCAGGCAGCGATGGCGGCTCTGTCGAGGCCGGGTTGCTGGGCCGGCAGCGTGGTCGCCACCAGGTAATCGACCAGGCCCAGCACATAGGCGCTGTAGCGCGAGCGCATCAGCGCGCTGGCGCAGGGAGCCGGGTGGCCGTTGTGGTAATGGCCGCAGCAGGCATCCAGCAGGTTGCCACTGCCGCAGGGGCAAATGGGTGTGCTCATGGGTTACCACCAATACTTTCCGAAATTTTCCGGGTTGGCCCAGAAGCGGGCATTGAGCCAGTCCGGCACCTGTTTATAGTCAAGCAGATCGTAGGTGAACAGCGTCAGCACTTGTTCGTCGCGCTGGAAACGCTCGCCGGCCTGCAGGGCCAAAGAGAAGAAGTCGGTGTCTCTCCAGCCGCAGGCATCGAGGTCTGCCAGCACTGCGATGCGACTGGCATTGAGGTTGCGGATGCCGCCGAGCAGCGTCAGGCCCTGTGGCTTGGAAAGGTGTTCCAGGCAATCGACCGCCAGCGCCAGGTCAAAGCGCTGCGCCGCCAGGTGCGCAGGCAGCGGACCGGGTTCGGCGACGGCGATAAACGTGTCGGGGTGCGCCTGTTTAAACGCCTCCAGCGCCGGAAAGCGGCTGGCGCCCAACAGCAACAGGCGTTTGGGCTGGTGCAGGTCGAGCAGCGCGGCCAAGGCTTGCTGGGGAGTATGGGCAGAAATACCGGCGGTCATCACAGATCCTCACATCAGAGCCGTAGAGACTAGCGCGGCTGCGCCCGTGGGCCTAGAGCCAGGGAGACAGAAAAAACGCTGCTGAAGTTTTTTGATGCTTCACTGGCAAATAGCCTGCAGAAGTCGTTACTGTGGCCCGGATAACAATTTGAAAAGAGTCAGGAGCCCCATGATGCGTAAGGTTTTTCTGTTGGCCCTGTTGGTCAGCCCCATTGCCCTGGCCCAGAGCGTCAGTGTCGAAACCAACTCATTGATGCGCCTGCCCAGCAGCACCAGCGTGTTGCAACTCGAGCGCCTGGACGTAGCGGATTACGGCACTTTGCTGATTCCGGCGACGATCAGCCAGGTGACGGTGGATGAACTGCACCTGGGCCGCGAAGCACGCATCGCCATCGTGCCGGGCAATAGCGCCCTGCAGTTGCAGGTGCGCCAGGCTCAGTTGGAACATGGCAGCCAGATCACCTCGCGCGGAGCCCCGGGCACCCATGAAAAACCAGCCAGGGCAGGGCGCGATCTCACGTTGCGGATCAATTCGCTGACGGCTGAAACGTTGTTGGTGGACGCCCGTGGCGGCGCCGGAGCCCAGGGTTATGCCGGGCTCGATGGCGCCAATGGTGAAGACCCGGGTTGCACCTGGGGTTCGGCCGGCCGCGGTTTCAACGGTGATAACGGCGGCGACGGTTTGCCGGGTGCAGCAGGGGCGACGGTGCGGGTTGAACTGCCGCAGGACTTCCCGGCCGAGAGCATCAAGGTCTGGGTCGATGGCGGGCCTGGTGGCTTGGCCGGTACCGCGGGTAAACCAGGCAAGGGCGGCCAATCGAAGGGATGCGTGGTGTACCGCGCCGATGGCGGCGACAAGGGCCGGCCTGGTTTGGAAGGGCAGCCGGGGCCGGCCGGGCCTGCGGGGTCTGTGACCCTCCAGCGGCTGTGAGTTGCCTGGCCTGATGCTATCGGGAGCAAGCTCCCTCCCACATTTTGAACTGTGAATACCTTCAAATGTGGGAGGAGGCTTGCTCCCGATAGCGGATTAAAGGCCGCCTCAGAACATCGGCCGAGCCGAAGCAATCGCCACCACCACCAACCCCACAATCAAATTGATCCCCACCAGCCTGCGAATCTGCCCCAGCGCAGCAGCGCCCGCCGGCCAGTCCTCGGCCGCCACCGCCGCGCGCAATTGCGGGAACTTCAACGCCTGGATGCGGATAAACAACGCCGTCATCACCAGATACAACCCCATCATGACCTGCACGTAACGCGGCGCCGTTTCAAAGCCGCTGAAGCGCAGTTGCAGCAGTCCCACACCGCTAATCGGCAAAACCAGCACCGCCACCCATACCCACACGAAAAAACGTTGAAACACATTCGCCCACAACCTGAGCCGGGCAGGGCCCTCAAGTGCCGCCACAGCGGCGGGGCGCAGGATCATCCAGGCGAAAAACATACCGCCAACCCATATCAGGGCGGCCAGTACATGCAGGGTGTAAGCGAGGCTGAAGACGGTCATTGTGGTACTCCGTTCTGCGCGGGATTAATTAGCGGGGTATGATAGCGGCCGATCCGAACCACTGAAAATTTATCCAGCGTTTTTTGCGCCCGACTATCCATGATCAGCACTGAACTCAAAACCACGATCCAGGGCGCCTACTCGCGTTTTCTCGAAGCCAAGAGCTTGAAACCGCGCTACGGCCAGCGCCTGATGATCGCCGAAGTGGCGAAAGTCCTCGGGGATATCGCCACCGACGACGAAGGTCGCCGCGAGGGTGACCCTGCGGTCGTGGCCGTTGAAGCCGGCACCGGTACCGGCAAGACCGTGGCCTACAGCCTGGCCGCGATTCCCACGGCCAAGGCCGCCGGCAAGCGCCTGGTGATCGCCACCGCCACCGTCGCCCTGCAGGAGCAGATCGTCTACAAGGACCTGCCCGACCTCATGCGCAACAGCGGCCTGAATTTCACCTTCGCCCTGGCCAAGGGGCGCGGCCGCTACATGTGCCTGTCCAAGCTCGACGTGCTGTTGCAGGAAGGTCATGCGCAAACCGCTACCGCCTCGCTGTTCGAAGAGGAAGGCTTCAAGATCGAAGTCGATGAGGTCAGCCAGAAACTGTTCACCAGCATGATCGAGAAACTGGCCGGCAATAAATGGGACGGTGACCGCGACAGCTGGCCCACCGCCCTCGAAGATGCCGACTGGGCACGCCTGACCACCGACCACAGCCAGTGCACCAACCGTCATTGCCCCAACTTCGGCCAGTGCGCCTTCTACAAGGCCCGCGAAGGCATGGGCAAGGTCGACGTGATCGTCACCAACCACGACATGGTGCTGGCCGACCTCGCCCTGGGCGGCGGCGCCGTGTTGCCGGACCCGCGCGACACCCTCTACGTATTCGACGAAGGCCACCACCTGCCGGACAAGGCTATCGGTCACTTCGCCCATTACACGCGCCTGCGTTCCACCGCCGACTGGCTGGAAACCACCGCCAAGAACCTTACCAAGTTGCTCGCCCAGCACCCGCTGCCGGGCGACCTGGGCAAGCTGATCGAACAGGTGCCGGAGCTGGCGCGCGAGATCAAGACCCAGCAGCAGTTCATGTTCAGCGCCTGCGAGCAGGTGGCCGATTTCAAGCCCGGCGAAGACGTGGAAGGCCGTGAGCGCCCGCGCCATCGCTTCGTTGGCGGGCTGATCCCCGAGCACATGCGCGAAATGGGGATTGAACTGAAGAAGGGCTTTTCGCGCCTGACCGATCTGTTCACGCGCCTCACCGATCTGCTCAAGGAAGGCATGGACGGCGAGGTCAACATCGGCATCGCCAGCAATCAGGCCGAGGAGTGGTACCCGCTGTTCGGCAGCCTGCTGTCCCGTTCCCAGGGTAACTGGGAGCTGTGGACCGCCTTCACCGTTGAAGACCCGGAAGACAACCCGCCCATGGCCCGTTGGCTGACCCTGTCGGAAAGCGGCGCGTTGTTTGATATCGAGGTCAATGCCAGCCCGATCCTCGCCGCCGAAATGCTGCGCCGCAACCTCTGGAACGTGGCGTATGGCTGCCTGGTGACCTCGGCCACGCTGACCGCCCTGGGCACCTTCGACCGTTTCCGCATGCGTGCCGGCCTGCCAAAAAAGGCGGTCACGGCCGTGGTGCCGAGCCCCTTCCATCATGCCGACGCCGGCGTGCTGCGCGTGCCGGACCTCAAGGCTGACCCGCGTGATGCGCCGGCCCACACCGCCGCAATCATCCGTGACCTGCCGGGCCTGGTTGAAGGGTCGCGCGGTACTCTGGTGCTGTTCTCCTCGCGCAAACAGATGCAGGACGTATTCGATGGTCTGGACCGTGACTGGCGCAAGCAAGTGTTCATCCAGGGCAACCTGTCCAAGCAGGAAACCCTGAACAAGCACAAGGCGCGGGTCGATGGCGGCGATTCCAGCGTGCTGTTCGGCCTCGCCAGCTTTGCCGAAGGCGTGGACTTGCCGGGAGCCTACTGCGAGCACGTAGTGATCGCGAAGATCCCGTTTTCGGTGCCGGATGACCCGGTCGAAGCGGCACTGGCCGAATGGATCGAGGCGCGCGGCGGCAACCCGTTCATGGAAATCTCGGTGCCGGATGCTTCACTCAAGCTCGTGCAGGCCTGCGGTCGCCTGCTGCGTACCGAGGAAGACCGGGGCACCATCACGCTGCTTGATCGGCGTTTGGTCACCCAGCGCTATGGCAAGGCTATTCTGAATGCCTTGCCGCCGTTCCGGCGTGAAATTTCCTAAGCCACTGTGGGCGAATTCGCCCACTTCGTGGTCTCTGTTATCGACGTATTTCATCAGGCCATTCATCGGCCGTCTGGAGAACCTTGCTCGTATGATTCGCACGCTGCCCGCTCTTTTTGCCCTGCTGTTCGCCGCGCCCTTGATGGCCGCGCCGTCCGGGCAACAAACGCTGTTCAACTTCGTGCGCCCCGCCGATGTGGTCAAGGTGGCGACCCAGGACGCCAGCCTGCCGCAGTACAACGCCGAGCAAACGGCCGAAGGCGAGGTGCTGCGCCGCATCACCTTCAGCCCTGCGGACGAACCGAGCCTGGTGCTCAGCCCCCAGAGCGGCACCTGGGACTGGTCGCAGTCCGGCGCCATGAGCCTGCGTATCCAGAGCGCCATGGACTGGGCGCTGACCCTCTACGTCAAGGTGCAGAGCAGCGACGGCAAGACCCTGGTCAGCCGCATCGACCTGCCGGCCGGCCCGGCGCAGACTTTGCTGGTCCCGCTGCAGGCCAATTCGCCCTTGAGCCAGGGCATGAAGGCCGGCCCGCCGATGCCGATCAGCCTCGACGGCCAGCGCGTGTTGCTCGCCGCCAGCAGTGGAGAAATCGACCGCAGCCAGGTGGTGTCGGTGACCTTGTCGATGCTCAAGCCCAATGCCGCCCAAAGCATTCTGCTGGAGCGCTTTGGCGTGCAGGATATCGAACCGGTGATCAAGGCGGCCTATGGCGAACTGGTCGACGCCTATGGGCAGTCCACCCGTGCGCGCTGGCCGGAAAAGGTCAGCAGTGACGAGCAACTCAAGGCCGCCGCTGCCCGGGAGCAACAACAGCTCAAGGGCTGGCTGGCTGAGCGCGACACGTCCTCACTGGACACATTCGGGGGCTGGAACAAGGGGCCGGCCTTCGAGGCCAGCGGTTTTTTCCGCACCGAGAAGCGCGACGGGCGCTGGTACCTGGTGACGCCGCAGGGCCATCCGTTCTACTCGCTGGGCGTCAACACCGTGGCTGCGGACAACAACCAGACCTACGTGGGCGGTCGCGAATGGATGTTCGCTGCGCTGCCCAAGGCTGGTGAACCCTTCGACAAATATTACGGCAGCAGCGACAACCGCACCGGCAACGGCTCGGGCGAAGGCCGCAACTTCGCCTCGGGGCGCTGGTACGATTTCTACGGCGCCAACCTGCAACGTACCTACGGCAGCGAACACTTTGACCACAAGCGTTGGGTCAACCACACCCTCGACCGCCTGCAAGCCTGGGGTTTCAACACCATTGGTAATTGGAGCGACGAGGATCTGGCCGACGCCGAACGCGTGCCGTACACCTTGCCGCTGTCGATCGTCGGCGATTACGCCAGCATCAGCACCGGCACCGACTGGTGGGGTGGCATGCCCGATCCGTTCGACCCGCGCTTCGCCATGGCCACCGAGCGCGCCGTGGCCATTGCAGCCCGCGACCATCGCGACGACCCCTGGCTGATCGGCTATTTTGCCGACAACGAACTGGCCTGGGCCGGTCCCGGTGATGATCCCAAATCCCGCTATGCGCTCGCCTACGGCACCTTGCGCATGACCACCGACGTCCCGGCCAAGCGTGCGTTCCTCAAGCAACTGCGCGACAAATACCGCAACGAAGAAGGCCTCTCCAAAGCCTGGGGCATTCAACTGGCGGGCTGGGAATTGATGGAAGATCCGGGCTTTGAACCGCCGATGCCCAACCCTGAGTACCCGGAAATCGAAGCCGACTTCAAGTATTTCCAGAAGACCTTCGCCGATGCCTACTTCAAGACCATTTCCGATTCGCTGAAAT
Source organism: Pseudomonas sp. PvP025 (assembly GCF_017832155.1). Classification (NCBI taxonomy): domain Bacteria; kingdom Pseudomonadati; phylum Pseudomonadota; class Gammaproteobacteria; order Pseudomonadales; family Pseudomonadaceae; genus Pseudomonas; species Pseudomonas sp. PvP025. Next base: position 5,420,486 of record NZ_JAFIBJ010000001.1, read on the forward strand.
GGCATGCGCCCAACCAGTTGCTGCTGGGCGGGCGCTATGCGGTGAGCACGCCCGAAGCCGTGGCCTCGTGTGCGCAGTATTGCGATGTGCTGAGTTTCAACATGTATACGCTCAAGCCTCAGGACGGCTACGACTTCGCCGCGTTGCGTGCGCTGGACAAGCCGGTGCTGATCACCGAATTCAACGTCGGCTCCGCCGACCGTGGCCCGTTCTGGGGCGGCGTGACGCAATTGGCCCGGGAAGAGGATCGTGGTGCGGCGTACGCCACCTTTCTCAAGCAGGCGATGGCCGAGCCGTCGATTGTTGGCGTGCACTGGTTTCAGTACCTGGACCAGCCGGTGACCGGCCGCTTGCTGGATGGCGAAAACGGACACTTTGGGCTGGTGGGTATAACCGATGTGCCGTTCCAGGGCTTTGTCGACAGCGCGCGCAAGAGCAACCTGGCGGCGGTCGAACAACTGGGCAAGGCGGCTGGGCAAGCCAGGGCTGCCGGCGCGGTGCGTGAGCATGAAGGCGGCAAGGCCGGGCCGGCGGGCGAGGGCGCGGGTAAGGGGGCCGGGCATGCCGGTGGGCATTCCGGGAATGGCCATTGATTCGGTGCTGATGGGTTCACAAATCCTGCAAGGGCTGGAACAATGTCCGCCACTTTTAACGGCGTTTTCCGAGGGGGCTTCGGTGCAGGTTCAGGGTCATTACGCGCTCCAGTTTGAAGCCGTGCGCGAAGCGTTTGCCGCGTTGTTCGATGACCCGCAGGAGCGTGGTGCCGGGCTCTGCATCCAGATCGGTGGCGAAACGGTCGTCGACCTGTGGGCCGGCACCGCCGACAAGGACGGGGCCGAGGCCTGGCACAGCGACACCCTCGTCAACCTGTTCTCCTGCACCAAGACTTTTACGGCGGTTGCGGCCCTGCAACTGGTGGCCGAGGGCAAGCTGCGGCTGGATGCGCCAGTGGCCAACTACTGGCCTGAATTTGCTGCCGCCGGCAAGCAAGCCGTCACCCTGCGCCAGTTGCTCTGCCATCAGGCCGGGTTGCCGGCGATCCGCGAGATGCTGCCCGCCGAGGCGCTCTATGACTGGCAACTGATGGTCGATACCCTGGCGGCCGAGGCCCCGTGGTGGACGCCGGGCCAGGGCCATGGCTATGAGGCGATTACCTACGGCTGGCTGGTCGGTGAGCTGCTGCGTCGCGCCGATGGGCGTGGGCCGGGGGAGTCCATCGTGGCACGGGTTGCACGGCCATTGGGCCTGGACTTTCATATCGGCCTGGCAGATGAAGAGTTTTATCGTGTTGCCCATATAGCGCGCAGTAAAGGCACTATGGGCGACGCGGCCGCACAACGTTTATTGCAAGTAATGATGCGTGAACCGGCGGCCATGACGACACGCGCCTTTGCCAATCCTCCCTCCATTCTGACCAGCACTAATAAACCCGAGTGGCGACGCATGCAGCAGCCGGCGGCTAATGGTCACGGTAATGCGCGCAGTCTGGCGGGTTTTTATAGTGGCTTGCTCGACGGTAGTTTGCTGGAAGCCGACATGCTCGAAGAATTGACCCGCGAACACAGTGTCGGGCCGGATAAAACATTATTGACCCAAACCCGCTTCGGCCTGGGCTGCATGCTGGATCAGCCGCAACTGCCCAATGCCACTTTTGGCCTTGGCCCGCGTGCGTTCGGGCACCCTGGCGCGGGTGGTTCGGTGGGGTTTGCCGATCCGGAGCATGATGTTGCATTTGGTTTCGTGACTAATACATTAGGTCCCTACGTACTTATGGACCCGCGTGCACAGAAGTTGGTCGGAATATTGGCCGATTGTCTGTAAACCGCTTGCCGTTTCACAATTTTTTGTTACAAATGCGACTATAAGAAGACGCTGACGGAATAATGTAATTTCAATGTTCTGTACGCGTCTGTTTAACGGGTCAGCCTGACCCTTCGGTTTTTCTCATTGTGTGGATATCTCATGTTATCGAACAAGTCCTTGGCACTGGCGCTGTGCCTCACTATTACAGGTTGCGCGCAAACGCCACAAAATGATGCCGAAGGAGGGCACTGGTGGTCATTTGGATCCGACAAGGCTGCTACCAAGGACGCAGTGACCCAAACCGACGCCAAGCCGGACGCCAAGCCAGCTGCGGGCGCCAAGCCAGCCGCAGCGGCCGCTGCAGCTGCCCCGGCACCTGCCACCGCTGCCGCTCCTGCGCCGGCGGCCAAAGCCGACAGCGGCTTCAACTGGTGGCCGTTCGGCGCCAAGAGCGCCGACGACAAGGCCGCTGCCGACAAGGCTGATCTGAAAGCCGACGTCAAAGCCGCCACCCCGGCATCGGACGCTGCGCCTGCCGTCGCCAAGACCGACACCGACACGCACTGGTGGTGGCCGTTCGAAAGCAAGCCCAAGCCATTGGCCAAGGTCGACGTCAGCAACGTACAGATGCCTGACCCGAAAATTACCCAGGCCTGGTTGGACGACTACGAGCCACGCCTGCGTGAAGCGATCAAGGACAGCAACCTGCAGCTGGAACGTCGCGACAATGTACTGGTGGTGATCGCCCCGGTTGACGGCTCCTACAACCCCAAGCGTCCGGCCATGCTGCTGCCGGTGACCCTGGGCCCGTTCACTCGGGTGGCCAAGGCCGTTGAAGCCGATCCCAAAACAGCCGTACTGGTGCTCGGTCACGTTGATGCCACCGGCACCGCCCCGGCGAGCCAGGCACTGACCAAGGAACGTGCACAGTCCATCGCTTCGATCTTCAGCCTCAGCGGCCTGAAGCAGGATCGTCTGATGCTGCGCGGCATGGGCGACCTGATGCCGCGTGCGGCCAACGACAGCAACCAGGGCCGTGCGCTGAACCGTCGCATGGAAATCATGTTCACGCAGCGTACAACCATGTTGGCGCTGCTGAGCAAGTACAACTCGGGCAAGACCCCGCCTGTGGCTGAAATGGTTGCCGTGCAGAATGTTCCTGCACCGGCGCCGGCTGCCAAACCTGCGGCCAAGGCTCCAGCGAAAAAGGCTGCCACCAAGAAAGCCGCTGCCAAGCCAGCCGCCAAAAAGGCCCCGGCCAAACCGGCTGCGAAGAAAACCGCTCCGGCCAAGGCCAAGGCCGATGCACCCGCTGCGGCTGATCAGGCGAAAAACTGAGTCGTTGAACCACAAGGATAAAGCCGCATGACCCAGGCACTGGCCGATATGCGCCGTGATTACACACGGGACGGTTTGAGCGAGGCCCACGCCCCGAGCGAGCCGTTTGCCTTGTTCCGCCAGTGGTTTGCCGATGCGGTGAGCACCGAGCAGGCCCCGGTCGAGGCCAATGCCATGACCCTGGCCACGGTCGACGAGGATGGTCGCCCGCACTGCCGCATCCTGTTGCTCAAGGGCCTGGATGCGCAGGGCTTTACCTTCTTTACCAACTATCAGAGCGCCAAGGGCGAGCAACTGGCGGCGCGTCCGTTCGCGGCCATGACCTTTTTCTGGCCGACCCTGGAGCGCCAGGTGCGCATCGAGGGGCGGGTGGTCAAGGTTTCGCACGAGGAGTCGGATGCTTATTATCAGGTCCGTCCCCTGGGCAGCCGGCTGGGTGCCTGGGCTTCTCCGCAGAGCAAGGTCATTCGTGACCGTGAAGAACTGCAGGCTCTGCTCAAGGCCACCGAAGAGCGCTTCAGCGATACGCAGCCCGACTGCCCCGAGCACTGGGGAGGCTATCGCTTGCTGCCGGAGCGTATCGAGTTCTGGCAAGGCCGCTCCAGCCGCCTGCATGATCGGCTGAACTACCGCCTGCAAGGCATCGACTGGACACGCGAGCGCCTGGCGCCCTGAGCGTCACCTTTCGTCACTCGACTTGAATGATGCCTGCTGCACTGGAATCTCGACTCAACAGATTCCGGGCGCTTTCGGCCGTGCGGCTACACTGGTGAAGAGCGTTGTTGCAGTGTTATCCGCAACGGGACGGAAAACCGTTCGTCGAGTTTTCGGGTGATGGCAGTCTGTACTCTGGCTGAATGAAAGCAATTTTCTGCCGCGCGTGTCGTGACAGGCGGCAAGTGGCAGCGTCTAATGAATACCTGTCCTTTGGAGTTGATGCTATGCGTAAGTCCGTTTTACTGGTTGCCTGCTTTACCACCCTGTCGTTGCTGCTGGGTGGCTGCGCCTCGAGTCTGACCGGCGACTCGTACTCCCGTGACGAAGCACGTCGTGTGCAGACCGTTCGCATGGGCACCATCGAATCCCTGCGTCCGGTGAAAATCGAAGGCACCAAGACCCCAATCGGCGGCGCTGCAGGCGCAGTCATCGGCGGCGTGGGCGGCAGCGCCATCGGCGGCGGCCGTGGCAGCATTGTCACCGCCGTCATCGGCGCCGTCGCCGGCGGCCTGCTGGGCTCGGCCACCGAAGAAGGCCTGACCCGCACTCAGGGTGTGGAAATTACCGTTCGCGAAGACGACGGCAGCACCCGCGCTTATGTGCAGGCCGTGCAGGAAAATGAAATTTTCCGCATCGGTGATCGCGTGCGCATCATGACGGTTGATGGCACCAGCCGCGTTACGCGCTAAACGTCAGTCGTGGAAACACAAAACCCCAACCGGGTGACTGGTTGGGGTTTTTTCGTTTCTGATGCTTTCCGCGGCGTTTATTTCCGGACGTCAGGTAAACATCTCTATGTCATCCATCGCATCATTCACGGATGCGGATAAGGCGGTGCCCCTTCTTCTTGCTTGTTCGAACGCAGGGATGATTTTCGTCATGTCTATCTCACCGAATCGACGTGCGATGTGACCTATCGCTACGATAGCGGCTGATGCGATGTCATCGTCAGGGTGCCCGATAAACTGGAGGCACGTGTTTTGTGCCCACTCTCCGTCCATTTCATCCAGCCCAATTGAGATCAATGCCTCCGTTACCTTGCTTCTATCCGTCGTTGCTAAATAACGTACTGCTTCATCGTGATCCAATGATGGGTCGTGGTATCGCATAGTCATTTGGTATCTCCCAATATTTTCTCCAGAGAGACATACCCGGTCGGATGGTAGTAATCGATGGCGCGGTGCTTAACGAAATCCGACGTAGAAGCCGGGTGCCGACGTTAGAGGAAGCCTAGGAGGGTAGATGTAGGACGGAACTGCGAAAGAAGGAGGAATTGGATGAAGCAGGAGCCGGCTCACCGGCTCCTGCTAAATGGGTCAGGCCTTCTTGCGACTCGCCATCGCCGTCACCCCATAACCAATACACGCCGCGAGTATCGACCCGGTGAGGATCCCCATTCGATCCTCCCCGGCAAACTCGCTGGCGCCTGGCACAAACGCCAGCGAGCCGACGAAGAGGCTCATGGTGAAACCGATTCCGCACAGGATCGCCACGCCGAATACCTGGCCCCAGTTGGCACCGGCGGGCAGGGCGGCGAGGCCGGTCTTGATGGCCAGCCAGGTGAGACCGAAGACGCCTACGGTTTTACCGATCAGCAGGCCGGCTGCAATGCCCATGGGGACGTGGTGGGTGAAGCTGTCGAGGGTGACGCCAGTCAGGGAAACCCCGGCATTGGCGAAGGCGAACAGCGGCAGGATGACATAGGCCACCCACGGGTGCAGCGCGTGCTCCAGGCTCAGCAGCGGTGAAGTTTCGGCATTTTTGGTGCGCAGCGGAATACAAAGCGCCAGCGTCACCCCGGCGAGGGTGGCGTGCACGCCGCTTTTGAGCACGCAGATCCACAGAATCAGACCGATGATCAGGTACGGCCCAAGCTTGACTACGCCCAGCCGATTCATTGCGATCAGGGCCACGAGGCAGGCGGCTGCACCGGCCAGCGCAGCACTGGACAGCTCGGCCGAATAGAACAACGCAATGACGATGATCGCCCCCAGGTCATCGATGATGGCCAAGGTCATCAGGAACAGTTTCAGCGACACCGGCACGCGCTTGCCCAGCAGCGCCAGCACGCCCAATGCAAAGGCAATGTCGGTGGCCATGGGGATTGCCCAGCCGGCAAGCGCGGCGGGGTAGTCCTTGTTGATCGCCCAGTAGATCAGCGCCGGCACCACCATGCCGCCAATGGCGGCTGCGCCCGGCAGTACCACCTGGGACGGTTTGGACAGGTGGCCGTCAAGCAGTTCGCGCTTGACCTCCAGCCCGATCAGCAGGAAGAACAGGGCCATCAGGCCATCGTTGATCCACAACAGGGCCGGTTTGGCGATTTTCAGCGCGCCGATCTGCGCCACCACCGGCACATCGAGAAACGCGGCGTACAGGTGCGACAACGGTGAGTTGTTGATGATCAGCGCCAGGGCGGCGGCCGCGATCAGCAACAGGCCACTGGAGGCTTCCAGCTGGAAAAAACGGGTAAACGAGCTACGCAGAGGCAAGGGATGCTCTCCAATCCAGAGTCAATAGGCGGCTACCCTAACCCGTACCGTTAGTTGTTAAAACAAAAGTTATATTCTTATTTGTTATAAGAAAGGGACTGAGTCGGGGTCGCGCTTGAGCCTAGCAATTGTGTGTCCAATTGAGTCGTCACTGTATCTGTGTGATACGTAGGAAACCCCCTAATATCCTGGTTGAAATCCCTTGAGAACCTCCTGATGAGCGACCACCGTACCTGGGCCCGCGAAGCCATTCGCATCATTGAAGCGGACTTCCAGCGCAGCGCCGACACACACCTGATTCCTCTGCCATTACCGGGCCTGCCGGGCATCGAGTTGTACTTCAAGGATGAGTCCAGCCACCCCACCGGCAGCCTCAAGCACCGGCTGGCGCGGTCACTGTTTCTGTATGCGCTGTGCAACGGCTGGCTCAAACCCGGCGCACCGGTGATCGAGGCCTCCAGCGGTTCGACGGCAGTGTCGGAGGCTTATTTTGCACGCCTGCTCGGGCTGCCGTTCATTGCCGTGATGCCGAGCACTACGTCGCGGGAAAAGATTGCCCAGATTGCCTTCTATGGTGGCCAGAGCCATCTGGTCGATGACCCGATGCAGATCTATGCCGAGTCCGAACGGCTGGCGCAGGAAAGCGGCGGGCACTTCATGGACCAGTTCACCTTTGCCGAGCGCGCCACCGACTGGCGTGCCAACAACAACATCGCCGAATCGATCTTCCAGCAGATGCGCTTTGAGCAGCACCCGGAACCGAGCTGGCTGATCTCCAGCCCAGGCACCGGTGGCACCACCGCGACGCTGGGGCGTTACGTGCGTTATCGCCAGCATTGCACCCGCGTGTTGTGCGCCGATGCCGAGCGTTCGGTGTTCTTCGACTATTATTTGAGCGGCGATGCCGGATTGCGCCTGGACTGCGGTTCGCGGATCGAAGGCATTGGCCGGCCACGGGTCGAAGCGTCGTTTCTGCCCAAGGTGATTGATGCGATGGTCAAGGTGCCGGACGCGCTGTCGCTGGCGGCCATGCACTACCTGGCGGCGCGGCTTGGGCGCCGGGTGGGTGGGTCCAGCGGGACCAACCTGATTGGCGCACTGATGGCCGCGCAGCAGATGAAAGCGGCGGGGGAGTCGGGCTCGATCGTGGCTATTTTGTGTGATGGTGGGGAGCGTTATGCCACAACTTATTACGACGAGACCTGGCTGGCGACCCAGGGGTACGCACTGCAAGGTCTGATCGCGATTGTGGCAGCCAGTGTGGAACAGGGTGAGCCGTTACCGGACAGCGTCCGGCGCGCCAATATCTGACACCACCCACACTCTGCGCAGGCAACTGCCCCCTGTGGCAAGCGCGTTTTTTGTGGCAAGAAGGCTTGTTGTGGCGAGCAGGCTTGCCCTGCGTTGGGGTGCGAAGCAGCCCCAGAACCAGGCTCTGAGCAGTATCAGGTACACCGCGTTTTGCTCGATGGGGGGCGCTTCGCACCCCAACGCGGGGCAAGCCCGCTCGCCACAACACAATCAGGCCTCGATACCCAACATATCCCGTGCCAGCGCCTCGGCAATCCGAATCCCGTCAACGCCCGCCGACAGGATGCCACCGGCATAACCGGCACCTTCGCCGGCCGGGAACAGGCCTTTCACATTCATGCTTTGCAGCGAATCGTCACGGGTAATGCGCAGTGGCGACGAGGTGCGCGTTTCGATCCCGGTCAGCACGGCGTCGTGCAGCGAGTAGCCCTTGATCTGCTTTTCAAACGCCGGCAATGCTTCGCGAATAGCCTCGATGGCAAACTCAGGCAGCGCCAGCGCCAGGTCGCCCAGTGACACGCCGGGTTTGTAGGACGGCTCCACGCTGCCGATGGCGGTGGACGGTCTGCCCGCGATGAAGTCGCCCACCAGTTGCGCCGGTGCTTCGTAGTTGCTGCCGCCGAGCACATAGGCATGCGACTCCAGGCGCTCCTGCAACTCGATGCCTGCCAGCGGACCGCCCGGGTAATCCACGTCCGGTGTGATACCGACCACGATGCCGGAGTTGGCATTGCGCTCGTTACGCGAGTATTGGCTCATGCCGTTGGTGACCACGCGATTGGGCTCGGAGGTCGCCGCAACCACTGTGCCCCCTGGGCACATGCAGAAGCTGTAAACCGAACGGCCATTTTTGGCGTGGTACACCAGCTTGTAGTCGGCGGCGCCGAGTTTCGGATGCCCGGCGTACTTGCCCAGGCGCGCGGCATCGATCAGCGATTGCGGGTGTTCGATTCGAAAGCCCACCGAGAACGGCTTGGCTTCCATGTACACGCCACGACCATGCAGCATACGGAAGGTGTCGCGGGCGCTGTGGCCCAGGGCGAGGATCACGTGCCGGGAGAGGACCTGCTCGCCGCCGTCGATGACCACGCCGTGCAACTGGCCGTCCTCGATCAGCACGTCGGTCACGCGCTGCTCGAAACGCACTTCACCGCCCAGCGCGATGATCTGCTGGCGCATGTTTTCCACCACGCCGGTCAGGCGAAAGGTGCCGATGTGCGGTTTGCTGACATAGAGAATTTCTTCCGGCGCACCAGCCTTGACGAATTCGTGCAAAACCTTGCGGCCGAGGAATTTCGGGTCCTTGATTTGGCTGTAGAGCTTGCCGTCGGAAAAGGTCCCGGCACCGCCTTCGCCAAACTGCACGTTGGATTCAGGGTTGAGCACGTTTTTGCGCCACAGGCCCCAGGTGTCCTTGGTGCGCTGGCGCACTTCCTTGCCGCGTTCGAGGATGATCGGTTTGAAGCCCATCTGTGCCAGCAACAGCCCGGCAAAGATGCCGCACGGGCCAAAGCCGACCACCACCGGCCGCTCGGTCAAACCCTGCGGGGCCTGGCCCACCACCTTGTAGCTGATGTCCGGTGCCGGGTTGACGTTGCGGTCATCGGCAAACTTGAGCAGCAGGGCGGCTTCGCCCACCACGTTCAGGTCGATGGTGTAAATGAAGCACAGCTCCGAGGTTTTCTTGCGGGCGTCGTAGCTGCGCTTGAACAGGGTGAAATCGAGCAGGTCATCACTGGCGATCCCCAGGCGCTGCACGATGGCGGGCCGCAGGTCTTCTTCGGGATGGTCGATGGGCAGCTTGAGTTCGGTGATTCGTAACATGACAGGATCCGGTAGGCGGCGGGCAAACAGGCCGGCTGTTTTGCAAACCGGCGATTATAAGCCCCAACCACGGTTTCCCGTCATGCTAAAACAGCGCAGGCGCCCATCAGTCGTCCCGCGAACCACCGAAAGCGGCACAGCCACGCTGGACTTGACCGTTGATCCGCAATTCGGCGGTCATGTGTTGCAGGCTGCCGCTGACCGGGTCGACGCAGCGTTGCGGGGCTACCCACAGTTCGATGTGCTGGTTATTGGCCTCGGTCATCAGGTTGAAACGGCCATCACCCAGTTGCTCTTCAACATAGGGCACCGGCAACGGCGGCTGGCCTTCGCGTTCCAGCACCATGCCCTTGGCAGTGACGTTGAGTGCCCAGGCCGGCTTGTGGCCGTTGGCGCGCAGGATCATGCGCTTGAAATCGGGGTCATCGCAGGCCGACGTCGAGCGCTCGACGCGGTAAAGCTGTTGCAGTTCGACTTCACCCTGGGTGCCGCTGGCCACCCCGGAAAACTTGCCGCGCAGGTCGGCAAACAGCGCGCCTTGCTGGCCGGCGAGCGACGCGGCCTCCTGCAGGATGCTGGTGCCGCCGGTGTCCTTGACCACGTAGTTACGCTGGTCGCGACATGGCTGGAACAACAGCTTGCCGCCCACTGCCGTGAGTTCGCCTTGCATGCGGGTCAGCCCGACGGTGGACGGTTTCGCAGGCTCCCGCTCGAACATCTGGCAGGCGGCGAACAGAGGGAGCAAGGCACACAGAGCAAGGGTACGGGCGGCACGCATTTTCGGGTCTCCTGACAAGTGCCGCCACGTTACGCAGACTGACTCTGCATCACAAGCCCGATGCCGAGCTTCAGGTGTTTCTTACAGACGTTGAATTCAACCTACGATAAACGTCTGCCCGGTCTGCAAGCCTTCAACACTCTTGGCGTAGGCCAGTCCTACATCGACCGCCGGGACCGGTTTGAAACCCCGGAAGTAGGGCGCATAGCTGTCCATGGCTTCTACCAATACCGTCGGGCTCACCGAGTTGACACGCAGGCCCCGTGGCAACTCGATCGCCGCTGCCTTCACAAACGCGTCGAGTGCACCGTTGACCAGTGCCGCCGAGGCACCGGTGCGGATTGGGTCGCGGTTGAGGATGCCGCTGGTGAAGGTGAACGAGGCGCCGTCGTTGGCGTACTCGCGACCGATCAGCAGCAGGTTGACCTGACCCATCAATTTATCGCGCAGGCCCCGTTCAAAATCGCTGTCGCTCATGTCGCCCAGCGCGACAAAGTTCACGCTGCCGGCCGCGCAGACCAGTGCGTCGAACGTGCCGGTGTGTTCAAACAGTCGCCGGATCGAGGCGCTGTCGCTGATATCGGCCTGGAAGTCGCCACTGTGGCGGCCGACGCTGATCACTTCGTGGCGTTGTGCCAATTCTGCCTTGACCGCCGAGCCGATGGTGCCGCCGGCGCCTATCAACAGGATTTTCATCGCGCTGTTCCTCTGGGTCGAAATAAATGTTGGGAGGCCCAGTCTAGGCTGGCTTTTGAAACGGATAAACGCGCTAATAGGCAACCTTTGGTTTTCAATTGGAAACAGTCCATGAGCGAGATGGATGACCTGGCGGCCTTTGCCGTGTTGATCGAAGCGGGCAGCTTTACCGTGGCGGCCGCGCGTCTGGGCTGCAGCAAGGGGCAGTTGTCCAAGCGCATCAGCCAGTTGGAAGCACAATTTGACGTGGTGCTGTTGCACCGCACCACGCGCAAGCTGAGCCTCACCGCTGCCGGCGTGGCCTTGTTGCCCCAGGCGCAGGCGTTGGTGGTGCAGATGGAGTGCGCGCGTCAGGCATTGGCGCGGCTCAAGGACGATGTGGTCGGGCCGGTGCGCATGACGGTTCCGGTTTCATTGGGCGAAACCTTCTTTGACGGCCTGTTGCTGGAGTTTTCCAGGCAATACCCGCAGGTGCAGGTCGAGTTGGAGCTCAACAACAGCTACCGCGATCTGGCGCGGGACGGATTTGACCTGGGGGTACGCGCGGGCGATATCGAAAATGAGCGGCTGGTGGCCAGGCCCTTGCTGGCCTGGCACGAGATGACCTGCGCCAGCCCCGCCTACCTCGAGCAGTACGGCGAACCGCAGACCCCGGCGGATCTTGCCGCCCACACCTGTTTGCTCAACAGCCACTACAGCGGCCGCGAGGAATGGCTGTACCACCAGCAGCACGAATTACTGCGGGTGCGCGTGAGCGGCACGTTTGCCTCCAACCACTACAATCTGCTGAAGAAAGCCGCGTTGGTCGGCGCCGGTATCGCCCGTCTGCCGTCCTACGCCTTGCCGGCGGAACTGGCTGACGGACGATTGCGCTGGCTCCTGCGTGATTACCAGACGCGGAGCATGCCGATGTACCTGGTTCATCCCTACCAGGGTGGCTTGCCGAAGCGCACTCAGGTATTGGCCGATTATCTGGTGGAGTGGTTCAGGCGCGGCGGCGAGGCATTGAATCGCCTTTAACCGCAGCGACGGCCGATCAAGTGGTCGATGGACAGCCAGCCCGGGCCCTTGGCGACCAGCAGCAACAACAGTGCGATCCAGGTGCCATGTGTGGGGTAGGCGTCGGGGTAGACGAACAGTTGAATGGTCAGCGTCATGCCGATCAGCGCCAGGGCCGAAAAGCGCGTGGCGAACCCTATCAGGATCAGTGCCGGGAAGAGATGCTCGGCGAACGCCGCCATAGGGGCGGCCACTTCCGGCGACAGCAGAGGCACCGCATATTCACTGCGAAACAGCGGCACGGTCGATGCGGCAAGTGTGGGCGCGCCCAGTTCAAAGGTGCCGCTGATCAGGTCTATGGCAAAGCCTTCAACCTTGGTTTGCCCGGACTTCCAGAACACCGCCGCTATCGAGAAACGCGCGAGGAACGCGATCAGGCTGTAGGGGATGCGTTCGAACAGGGCAATGGCACGCTTTACCGGGCAGGGTGCTGATGTGTTCATGGCGATACCTTCTGTTGCAGATGCGTGATGGCGCCGTGGCTGATCAACAGCCCAAGGCATTGATGCAGGTCGAATTCGCTTGAGGCTTGGAGGGCATGCTCCACGGCCGTTTCAAGCGCCTTGCCTCGGCGCAGGCTGTTGATAAACGCCACCGAGCTGCTGTCGATACTGAAGACCTTGACCGCCAGCCCGTGGCGCAGCACGAGTGCACCTTGCGCCTGCCACGGGTTTGCGCTGGCGATGGCGCCCTCGGTCTGGTGGGCGGCCCATATCGTCACGGCCGCGTAGGGCGAGTGCAGCGTGGCGACGCACGGGTGCAGTTGCAGGCGCGACTGGCCGTTGAGTTGCTCAAGCATGCGCGGTTGATCCAGCGCCGGCATGTCTGCTGCGTGATAGGCGCGCACGCGCAGGCGCTCGAGTCTTGCGACATCCGCCAGATAGGGCACGCTTTGGGCCGGTTCAAATGCCTGGATAAAATCCGCCAGCGTGCCGCCGTACTCGCTGATCAAGGGGCTGCCGGGTGGGCATGTCTGCACGTAGAGGCCGGCCATGGCGCGGAAGAATTCATCGCCCACCAACTGCCGTGTCACTGGGTAACTGGTCGCCAGCGCATTGATCAACGAGCTGTGCACATTATTGCGATACACCGCAAAACGGCTGGCCGGGTCGGCGCCGTTACTGCTGAACACGCCCTCGGGGCAACCCGGTTCGTGGGCGAGCAGGGCGGCGCAAAACGCGTGCTGGGTACTCATGCCGTCACCTGCGATAAATGTCGTTCGGCCTGCTGCGCCTCGGCCTGCAGCACGTTGAAGGCCGGCACCTGATTATCGCGCTCGATCAACGTAGCGACCGGGCCCGTGCGCTCCAGCACCTGCTCGTATAACTGCCACACCGCGTTGTCGATGGGGGCGCCGTGATCATCGATCAGCAGCCGGTCGCCGAGGTTGTCGATGTCTTCGGCAAAACCGGCCAGATGAATCTCGCCCGCCGCCTGCAAGGGCAAAGCGTCGATATAGGCCAACGGATCGCGCTGGTGGTTGATGCAGGACACGTAGACATTGTTGACGTCCAGCAGCAGGCCGCAGCCGGTGCGGCGGATGACCTCGCTGATGAAGTCGGTCTCGTCCAGGGTAGAACGCTGGAACAACAGGTAGGTCGACGGGTTTTCCAGCAGCATCGGCCGTTTGAGCGTGCTTTGTACCTGATCGATATGCGCACACACCCGGTTCAGGGTGGCGTTGTCGTAGGCCAGCGGCAGCAAGTCATTGAGGAACACCGGGCCATGGCTGGACCAGGCCAGGTGCTCGGAAAAAGACTGGGGTTGATAGCGTTCGATCAGCGTGGCCAGGCGCGCCAGGTGCGCGCAATTGAGCGGGCCTTCGCCGCCGATGGACAGGCCTACGCCATGCAACGACAGCGGATAGTGCTCGCGAATCAAGCCCAGGTAGTGATGAAAAGGCCCGCCGGCCACCATGAAGTTTTCGGCGTGCACTTCAAAAAAACCGATGTCAGGGCGGGTTTCGAGCACTTCAATGAAGTGCTCGCTTTTCAGTCCCAGCCCGGCCCGTAAAGGCAAGCCGGGCACCTGAGCCGGTGAGACCGTGTGGTGGGGTAAATGCGTCATCATCGGCACTCAGGTTGGCGGGAATCAGGACTTGGCGGTGAAGGCCTTTTCCTGGCCGAAGCCGGTCGGTGACGTGGTGCTGGGGAGTTGGCCGCAGGTGCCGGCCGGGACCAGTTTCCAGGCGTTGGCCTGGTCCTTGGTTTTGGCGGTGCCGGCGCAGGTTGTGCCGGCGCCCGCGCTGCAATCGTTCTTGCCGGCTTCTGCGACGCCGAAGCATTTCTGCATATTGTCGGCGGCAAAGGCAGGGGCGGTGAGGGCGGCCAGGCTCAGCGCCAGGACAAGGGAGGTGGCAGACAGTTTGGTGGTCATGGTGTGTCTCCAGCAGTGGGTTGAAGTAGCAGGCTCGATTGCCTGCCTGCACCACTAGAGGCGGTAGGACGATATTCATTACAAGGGCATTCAAAAAAACTGCCTGTCACCCAAAACCAATGTGGGAGGGAGCAAAGCCCCCTCCCACCGTTCAGAACCGGTTTCGCCAGCGAATGCGGGCTAGCCGCCCAGGTAGGCCTCACGCACTTTCGGATCGGTGAGCAACTGTTCCCCCGTGCCCTGCATCACCACCCGGCCGTTTTCCAGCACGTAGGCGCGGTCGGCGATTTTCAGCGCCTGGTTGGCGTTCTGCTCCACCAGAAACACCGTCACCCCGTCCTTGCGCAGTTGTTCGATGATGTCGAAGATCTGCTGGATGATGATCGGCGCCAGTCCCAGGGAAGGTTCGTCCAGCAGCAACAGCTTGGGTTTGCTCATCAGCGCGCGGCCGATGGCGAGCATTTGCTGCTCGCCGCCGGACATGGTGCCGCCGCGCTGGCTGAAGCGCTCCTTGAGCCTGGGGAACAGGTGCAGCACCTTGTCCATCTGTTCCTGGTAGTCGCCCTTGTCGGTGAAGAACCCGCCCATGGCCAGGTTCTCTTCCACGGTCAGGCGTGAGAACACACGACGGCCCTCGGGCACCACCGCGATGCTCTTGCGCATGATGTGCGACGATTCCTGACCCACCAGTTCTTCACCCAGGTAGCGGATGCTGCCGCTGTGGGCCTGGGGCGATCCGCACAGGGTCATCAGCAGGGTCGACTTGCCGGCGCCGTTGGCGCCGATCAGCGTGACGATTTCACCCTGACGTACTTCCACGTTGACGCTGTGCAGGGCCTGGATCTTGCCGTAGAAAGTGGAAACGTTTTCGAATTGCAGCATTTTACGCTTCCCCCAGATAGGCTTTGATCACTTCAGGATTGTCGCGGATCTGCTCCGGCGTGCCATTGGCCAGGGGCGTGCCCTGGTTGATCACCACGATGTGGTCGGAAATGCTCATGACCAGTTTCATGTCGTGTTCGATCAACAGCACCGTGGCGTTGTGTTCTTCGCGCAGCACGCTGATCAGCGCCTTGAGGTCTTCGGTTTCCCTAGGGTTCAGGCCGGCGGCCGGTTCGTCGAGCATGAGGATCCGCGGACGGGTCATCATGCAGCGGGCGATTTCCAGGCGACGTTGCTGACCATAGGCGAGGGTGCCGGCGGGGCGGTTGGCGAATTCGGTCAGGTTGACCTTGTCCAGCCAGTACTCCGCGTATTCCATGGCCTCGCGCTCGCTTTTGCGGAACGCCGGGGTTTTGAACAGGCCGGCGAAGAAGTTGGTGTTCAAGTGACGATGCTGGGCGATCAGCAGGTTCTCGACCGCCGTCATGTCCTTGAACAAGCGCACGTTCTGGAAGGTGCGCACCACGCCCCTGCGGGCGATCTCGTGCCCGGCCAGGCCCTGGATCGGCTGGCCATCCAGCAGGATGTTGCCGCCGCTCGGCTTGTAGAAGCCGGTGAGGCAGTTGAACACCGTGGTCTTGCCGGCGCCGTTGGGGCCGATCAGCGCCACCACCTGTTTCTCTTTTACGGTCAGGGCCACGCCGTTGACCGCCAGCAAGCCGCCGAAGCGCATGCTCAGATTGTCGACTTTCAGGATCTCGCGGCTCATTTGCGCAGCTCCATGTGGGGACGTTGCATGGGCAGCAGGCCTTGCGGGCGCCAGATCATCATCAGCACCATCATGGCGCCGAACATCAACATGCGGTATTCGCTGAACTCACGCATCATTTCCGGCAGCAGGATCATCACGATGGCCGCAAGGATCACACCCAGTTGCGAGCCCATGCCACCCAGCACGACGATGGCGAGGATGATCGCCGACTCGATGAAGGTGAACGACTCCGGGGTCACCAGACCCTGGCGCGCGGCGAAGAAGCTGCCGGCAAAACCGGCAAATGCGGCGCCGAGGGTGAACGCGGAAAGCTTGATGATGGTCGGGTTCAGGCCCAGTGCGCGGCAGGCGATTTCATCTTCGCGCAAGGCTTCCCACGCGCGACCGATTGGCATGCGCAGCAGGCGGTTGATCACGAACAGTGCCGCCAGTGCCAGCAGCAGCGCCACCAGGTACAGGAACACCACTTTGCTTACCGGGTTGTAGGCGATCCCGAAGTACTCGTGGAAGGTCTGCATGCCTTCGGCAGCGGTGCGGTCGAACGACAGCCCGAAGAACGTCGGCTTGGGGATGCTGCTGATGCCGTTGGGGCCGCCGGTGATATCGGTAAGGTTACGCAGGAACAGGCGGATAATTTCGCCGAAGCCCAGGGTCACGATCGCCAAATAGTCACCGCGCAGGCGCAGCACCGGGAAACCCAGCAAAAAGCCGAACGTGGCCGCCGCCATGCCGGCCAGTGGCAGGCAGATCCAGAAGCCCCAGCCGAGGTAATGCGAGAGCAGCGCGTAGGTGTAGGCACCCACGGCGTAGAAGCCCACATAACCGAGGTCGAGCAGACCGGCCAGACCCACTACGATGTTCAGGCCCAGGCCCAGCAGCACGTAGATCAGGATCAGGGTGGCGATATCGACCGCACCGCGCGAGCCGAAAAACGGCCAGATCAGCGCGGCCACGATCAGGCCGATGATGATGTAGCGCTGGGTGCGCGGCAGGGTCAGGAACTGGCTGACCTTGGGCGACACCAGCGGGCCACGGTTGCCCTTGAACAAGGCACCGACCTGCTGGGTGAACAGCACGCGCAGGAACATCAGCACCGAACACAGGGCGATGATGGTCAGCGTCACGGGCCCGGTACCATGCACCTCCAGGTTGATGCCCACAATGCTCAGCTTGAGACCCAACACCGGAAAGGCCACGGCCCATACCAGCAAGGCGCTGAAAAACGCCGATTTAAGATATCTGCTCATACTTTCTCAACCTCCGGACGGCCCAGAATGCCGGTCGGACGGAACAACAGCACCAGAACCAACAGGCCGAACGCGACGACGTCCTTGTACTGGTCGCCAAAGATGTCGGCGCCAAACGCTTCGGCCACACCCAGCACCAGCCCGCCGAGCATGGCGCCCGGAATACTGCCGATGCCGCCCAATACCGCTGCGGTAAAGGCCTTGAGGCCCACCAGGAAACCGGCATTGGGGTTGATCACGCCGTACTGCATGCTCAGCAGTACCGCCGCAACGGCCGCCAGCGCGGCGCCGATGACGAAGGTCAGGGCGATGATGTTGTTGGTGTTGATGCCCAACAGGTTGGCCATCTTGATGTCTTCTGCGCAGGCCCGGCAGGCGCGGCCCAGACGGGAGCGGGAGATGAACAGGGTCAGGCCCAGCATGGCCACCAGGGTGACGACGAAGACCAGGATCTGCATGTAGGAAATCAGCACTTCCTGTGCGCCACCCGGACCGAAGGAGAAGCTCCCCGGGATCAGGTTGGGGATGGATTTATCCTTGGAGTCCTGGGACAGCAATACGGTGTTCTGCAGGAAAATCGACATGCCGATGGCGGAAATCAGCGGGATCAGACGGTTGCTGCCACGCAGGGGGCGGTAGGCAACGCGCTCGATACTGTAGCCATAGGCACTGGTCACGATGATCGATGCGAGGAACGCAGCGGTCATCAGCAGCGGCAGTGAGTGGATGCCCATCATGGCCAGCCCGGCAAGGGCGATGAAGGCCACATAGGAACCAATCATGTACACCTCGCCATGGGCGAAGTTGATCATTCCAATGATGCCGTAAACCATGGTGTAACCAATGGCTATCAAGGCATAGGTGCTGCCAATGGTCAGGCCATTAACCAGCTGTTGGAAAAAATGATAGATCTCAGGCATTACAGCGCTCCTAAAAACCCGATACGCATTTCACTGGTGGAGTCATGTTCCGGCCTTGCGCTGTGTTCTGTGAGCACATTTGCACAAAGCGTTTGCCAGCGAACCGCTGGTGACGGTTTTAAGATTTTCAGGTGAGCCAGCGCCCGGATCGCGGGTGACAGGCCCATAAACCTCGTAAAACAAAGCCCACTGCTCTCACAGTGGGCTTGTTGGGGCAGTAACGCCTGGCTTACTGAGGGGAAACTTCGGTTTTTGGTTTGCCGAAGTGCCATTCGTAGACCACGAACTTGAAGTCCTTCAGGTCGCCCTTGGCATCAAAGCTCAGATCGCCGGTAGGGGTCTTGAAGGTGCCCGCGTGGATGGCTTCGGCCACTTTGGCGGTGTCTTCGCTCTTCGCGGCGGTGATACCGGCGGCGATCACTTCAACTGCCGAGTAGGCCGGGAACACGAACGGACCGGTCGGGTCCTGCTTGTTCTTGGCGAACTCTTCAACGATGGCCTTGTTGGCAGGGTCGGTGTCGAAGGATTTCGGCAGGGTGACCAGCAGGCCTTCGGAGGCGCCCTGGGCGATCTGCGAGATGGAGTCGTTGCCCACGCCTTCCGGACCCATGAACTTGGCGTTCAGGCCTTTCTCTTTGGATTGACGCAGGATCAGGCCCAGCTCCGGGTGGTAGCCGCCGTAGTAGACGAAGTCGACGTTGGCTTGCTTGAGCTTCTGGATGACCGAGGAGAAGTCCTTGTCGCCGGCGTTCAGGCCTTCGAAAACGGCCACTTTCACGCCTTTCTTCTCGAGGGTCTGCTTGACGGCGGTGGCGATGCCTTCACCGTACTGCTGCTTGTCGTGCAATACAGCGACGATTTTCGGTTTTACGTGATCGGCGATGTAGTTGCCGGCCGCCGGGCCCTGGGCGCTGTCCAGGCCGATGGTGCGGAAGATCAGCTTGTAGCCACGGGCGGTGATTTCCGGGCTGGTGGCGGCAGGGGTAATCATGATGACGCCTTCGTCTTCATAGATGTCCGATGCCGGCTGAGTGGAGCTGGAGCACAGGTGGCCCACCACGAACTTGACGCCGTCGTTGACCACTTTGTTGGCGACCGCCACGGCCTGTTTAGGGTCGCAGGCGTCGTCGTATTCCTTGGCTTCAAGCATTTTGCCATCGACGCCGCCCTTGGCGTTGATGTCGGCGATCGCCTGCTTGGCACCCATGAATTGCATGTCGCCGTACTGCGTCACAGGACCGGTCTTGGGACCGGCGATGCCGATCTTGATGGTGTCGGCTGCGAACGAATGGCCGGCAACCCCAGCCAGGACCATAGCGGCAAACAGTTTGGAAATCTGCTTAGTAGCCTTATTCATAGTGCTCCACTCATGCTGTTGTATTTTTTATAGTTCCAGCGGCCTTGTGGGCTGCAGAACCGGATCGGATATGCGGATATCCCCCCGGCGGTGCCCTGGCAACTGTACCGGTACAGTGTAGAGCGCCGGTTGATCGCTTGAAAAGCTGGGTGCTGGGGGCAAATCCAGGGGGTGTCGCTTAAATGAAAGTAAAAGATAGAATTGCGGCGGGGTAATGCCAGCATTCTGCGCAATCCTTGGCTTTCCTGACACTTTCTTTCGATGACGCATTTGCAACTGGGTTTTTCTGACTGAAGCTCAACGTTATGATTGCGCCGATTTTTTCTTCAGGTGAACTCCCATGACGCAAGAACCTAGCACCCTCTATGCCAAGCTGCTCGGTGAAACCGCCGAAATATCCTGGAAGGAGCTCGAGCCGTTCTTCGCCAAGGGTGCCCTATTGTGGGTCGATGCCGGCCTGGATTTGATCGAGGCCGCTGAGGGAATGGCCGAGGATAACCGCGACAAGGTCGCCGCCTGGCTGGCCGCAGGCCACCTTGGCGAAGTGTCTGCGACGCGGGCGCTGGACCTGGTTGAGCGCGACCCGAGCCTGTGGGCGGTGGTGGTCTCGCCGTGGATTCTGATCCAGGAAAGGGCGGCGCAATAAATAGCCGCACAGAAAAGGTGCGTTATTTTTCGCGGGTGAAGTGTGTAGCGGAGTAACCGCTGCAGCGGTGATGGCACCTTGCCGTGGCAAAAGGTCACAGATAGGGTGACGTTAACGTCACGGGAACAGTTTTGAGCGGGAGCGCAGTCGGTAGAGATTGTTTCAGAATGTGGCAGAGCGATCATTATTGGTCGGCTGTCAGATTGTCTTCGCGAGCAAGCCCGTTCCCACACGTGATCGCATTCCTGAAGGATGAATGCGGTCAAATTGTGGGCGCGGGCTTGTCCGCGAAAATATAAACGGCGCCGCAGCCCTCATTGAATACCCGCAGCGTCACCGAATCGGCCTGACCAAGGCAGCAGGTCCCGGCTGGTTCGGCGCCGGCTCCTTGACCAGCGAAGCCTCGGGCGCCAGTGGATTACGCAGGTGAATCCCCTGAATCACCCCAATCACCTCGTTCGCGGGCACCGCCGGGCTCAACAGATAGCCCTGGATAAAATCGCAACCATGCTTGTGCAATAAGTCGAACTGCGCCTGGGTTTCCACGCCCTCGGTTACCACGTTCAGATGCAGCGTGTGCGCCATCCCGATAATGGCCTGGACAATCTCGATGTCGGCGGCGGACTTGGGCAGGTCCTGGATAAACGAGCGGTCAATCTTCAACGTGTTGAGCGGTAGTCGCTTGAGGTACGCCAGGGACGAATAACCGGTGCCGAAGTCATCGATGGCCAGGGATACCCCCAGCGCACGAATGTGCCGCAGCAGTGCCAGCGTGCTGCTGATATTGCCCATCAACGCATTTTCCGTGACTTCCAGTTCCAGGCGGGTAGCGGCGATCCCGCTGAAACGCAGGGCGTCCTCGACTTCATCGGCCAACTCATCACGTGCCAGGTTCAGCGCCGAGCAGTTCACGGTCATGTTCAGGTCGCCATAGCCCTTGTCGGAAAAAACGCTCAAGTCGTGACAGGCCTGGCGCAACACCCAGTTATCCAGTTCGGCAATCAGCCCATTGCTTTCGGCGATGCCGATAAAACGGTCGGGTGCCAGCAGGCCGTGTTGCGGGTGCTGCCAGCGCACCAGTGCCTCCAGGCGGGTGACCTTGCCCAGTTTCATGTCGAAGATCGGTTGATAGAACAGCACCAGTCCCGTGCGCTCGCGCAAGGCTGCGCGCAACTCTTCCTCCAGCTGCAGCTCGAGGAAGGCGCGGGTCTTCAGGTTGGCGCTGAAGAAATTCAGGCTGTTGCGCCCCGCATCCTTGGATTGGTAGAGCGCCAGGTCAGCGGTTTTCAGCAGTTCTTCGCAGGTTACGCCGTCATCGGGAAACAGGCTGATACCAATGCTGGTGGTCATCACCATGCGCCGCCCGGCCAGTTCGATGGGCTCTTTCATCTGCTGCATGATGCGTTGGGCCAGGTGCCGCGCTTCGTCGCGATGGTGGATGCTGATGAGGATGCAGAATTCATCGCCGCCAAAGCGCGCGACCACATCGGCATGGCTGCGCACCGAACTCTTGATATGGCTGGCCAGCACGGTCAGCAACTGGTCGCCGGCGTCGTGTCCGAGGCTGTCGTTGATGCGCTTGAAGTGGTCAATATCAAGGAAGATCACCGCCATCATGCCACTGGCAGCGGTTTTCTCCGCGAGCTTCTCCGCGAAGATCTGGTTGAAGCCCCGGCGGTTGAGCAGGCTGGTGAGTGCGTCGTAATGGGCCACCTGCTGCAGTGAAGCCCGCGCCTGGTCCAGTTCGCTGAGCAGTGCATTGACCCGCCGCAGGTCACGCTCCTTGTGCTGCAGTTTCTTGTCGGCCAGGGCGGCGCTGATGCTGCTGCCGATCACCAGCAGCGTGATCACTGCCACCGAGAGGCCCATTTGGATTGGATTATTGTCCGAAGGTGCGGACAGGTCGGCCCCGGCAGGCACCACCATCTGCATGGCCGCCATGCCGGTGAAATGCATGCTGATGATGCCGGCGCCAAGCACCAGGCTGGCGGCGTATTTGAGCAACTGGTGAAACACCCCCGCGCCGTTGCGCAGGTAACTCGACAGCAACAGGGCCGCGAGGCTGGCGCCGATAGCAATGGCCACCGAGGCCATGAACAGCCCGGCGCCGAAATACACCTGGGCCTGGGAGCGCATGGCCGCCATGCCCACGTAGTGCATCAGCGCGATGCCCATGCCCATCCACAGCGACGCCAGCAGGTACTGATCAAAGCGCAGGGTCGCGTGGCTGAGGGTTTTCATGGCGAACAGCGACGCGACAAGTGCGATCAGCAGTGAGACGAACGTCGTGATCAGTTCATAGTGAATGGCGATCGGCACCTGAAAGGCCAGCATGCTGATGAAGTGGGTGGACCAGATGCCGCCCGCCAGGCACCCGGCACCCAGCCAGCGCCAGTGGCGACGCGCGGTGGGGTCTTCGACGTGGCCGACGCGCTCGGCCATGTCCAGCGTGCCGAAACCGGCCGCACAGGCGACGAGGTAGGACAGCAGCACCAGAAAAGGGTTATGGCTGCAATTGAGTAATAAGTGACCGTTGTGCGGTAGGTCGGTGAAAAAGTGCAGACCCAGCCATTCCATAGCATGTCCCGTCATTGCGTAGTTGCGTCACGGCCTACGGCGATGACCTATGGAGACGAGTATAGAAGGCTCATGGAATTCGCAAGGCGTAATGGCATATTGCTTTCATTTGATTTTGGCATGCCGGGCATAACGTTTGGTGCTAAGCGCTGATGGGCAACGCCAGTTCGAAGGGGGGCGCTTCCAGTGGCAACAGGCCGAACGCCGCGCGGGCCGCATCGCAATCGACGTTCTGCTCGCCCTGGCTCCACGACGCGTCAAACTCGCGGCACGGGCTCGAGCGCAGTTCATAAATCGAACAGCTGGTGCCTTTGCCCACTTCACCCTCCAGGCTGCAGCAACGCGCGGGTTTCTGGTCGGTGCCGATCATCGCCACGCGGGTCGGGTTGATCTGTACCACCAGGTCATCGGGCACCGTGCCGCCGGATGAGGCGCACTCACCCCAGAAGAAAGACACACGAAAGTATGAACAGCAGGCACCGCAATTCAGACACGGACTGGCTTCGGACATGGGCGTCATCGATAAGAAAGGTAAGGGGGAGGTACAACGGGAAGGCTCGCCATTCTATCCGGGCCGTGGCCGTTGGGAAGAGGGGACGCACTTATATTTTTTGTAGGAAAAGTCCCGGAACGCCGGGTCACATCATGCCCTATCAGCTTTACGAATCATTACAGACAAGCGCCGCTTGCCTGACTATGTTGCAGTGACCTGAGCAGGATGCATCGGGCATCGCTGCGCTCATAACAATAAAAAGAGACGGACCCCATGCAGAACTCGACCCAAGCGGCGAATGCCTGGCGCATTCTGTTCCTGCTGTTCCTGGCCAACCTGTTCAACTTCTTCGATCGCACCATTCCGGCGATCATCATCGAGCCCATTCGTATGGAATGGCACCTCAGCGACTTCCAGCTCGGCATCATCGGCACCGCGTTCACCCTTGTGTATGCCATTGCCGGCCTGCCACTCGGACGCCTGGCCGACACCGGCTCACGCAGCAAACTGATGGGCTGGGGCCTGTTTGCCTGGAGCGGGCTGACCGCCGTCAACGGTCTGGTCGGTAGTTTCTGGACCTTCCTGCTGGTGCGCATGGGCATCGGCATCGGCGAAGCCAGTTATGCGCCGGCCGCCAACTCGCTGATTGGCGACCTGTTTCCGGCGCACCGCCGGGCGCGGGCCATGGGCATTTTCATGCTCGGCCTGCCGCTGGGCCTGTTGCTGGCGTTTTTTACCATCGGCTGGATGGTCAAGGCGTTCGACAGCTGGCGCGCGCCGTTCTTTATTGCGGCGGTACCGGGGATGATCCTTGCGGTGTTCATGTTTTACATCAAGGAACCCAAGCGCGGCGCGGCGGAAACCGTGCAAGTCTCTCAGGAACATATCGACCGCCCGATTCGCCGCGTGCTGGCGGTGCCGACCTTCCTCTGGCTGGTGCTGGCCGGGCTGTGCTTTAACTTCGCCACCTATGCGTGCAACTCGTTTCTGGTGCCGATGCTGCAGCGCTATTTTCTGCTGCCGCTGCAGGAGGCTGCAGTGGCCACCGGCGTAATCGTCGGCCTGACGGGGCTGGTGGGTCTGACGCTGGGGGGCTGGGTGGCCGACAAGATTCACCAGCGGGTCGCCAACGGGCGGTTGTTGTTTGCGGCGTTCAGCCTGATCATTTCCACCGTCACCACCGCCTGGGCCTTGCACGCCGGGCGCATCGAGATTGGCGTGTTCGTGGCGCTGTTCAGTGTGGGCTGGCTGTTTGCGTATAACTTCTACACCTGCGTGTACACGGCGATCCAGGACGTGGTCGAACCGCGTTTGCGCGCTACGGCGATGGCGTTGTTTTTCGCCGGACTGTACCTGCTGGGCGGTGGGATGGGGCCGATTGTGGTGGGCGGGCTGTCCGATCACTTTGCGCATTCAGCGATGTATGCGGCGGGGGCGCAGCAGATGACCGAGGCTTACAAGGCAGTTGGGTTGCATGACGCCATGTACCTGATTCCGGTGGCGCTGTTTCTGACCATGCTGTTTCTGTTTCAGGCGTCGCGCAGTTTTGTGCGCGATACCAGGAAGATGAAGGAGGGGCTGGGAGCTGTTGGGGTGCCGGATGCAGTGGTGGCTTGAGGCCGGGTTGACTCTATCGGGAGCAAGCCCCCTCCCACAGGTTGAACGGTGAACACCTGCAAAAAATGTGGGAGGCGGCTTGCTCCCGATGCGGCCGTCAAAGTCCCTGATATTCCCAAGTGAATAAAAAAGGCCCGCACGGTGCGGGCCTTCCTGTCAGCAGGGCAGGGTGGCAATCAACCCGCCACCAGCACCCGGATCGCTTCGAGTCGCAGCGCCGCCTTGTCCAGCATCGCCAGGCCTTGCTCGCGCTGATTGCGCAGCGCCACCAGCTCGCTGTCCCGCACCGTCGGGTTGACCGCCTGCAGCGCGGTCAGACGCCCCAGTTCTTCGTCGGTGTCCGCCGCCAGGCGGCGCTTGGCTTCGGCCACACGCTCGGCATGACGCGGGCTGATCTTCTCTTCGCCGGCGTTGATACGCGGGGTGAGTTGATCGCGCTGGGCCTGGATGAACTTGTTGGCGCTGGCCCGTGGCACGCTTTCGAGCTGGTCGTTGAGGGTCTCGAACGACACGCGCCCGGACAGGTCGTTGCCGTTGGGGTCCAGCAGGCAGCGCAGCGCCGCCGGCGGCAGGTAGCGCCCCAGTTGCAGCGCACGCGGCGCGACCACTTCACTCACGTAGAGCAGTTCCAGCAGCACGGTGCCCGGCTTGAGTGCCTTGTTCTTGATCAGCGCCACCGCCGTGTTGCCCATGGAGCCCGACAGCACCAGGTCCATGCCGCCCTGCACCATCGGGTGTTCCCAGGTGATGAACTGCATGTCTTCGCGCGACAGTGCCTGGTTACGGTCGTAGGTGATGGTCACGCCTTCGTCGTCGCCCAGGGGGAAGCTGGCGTCGAGCATTTTCTCGCTGGGCTTGAGGATCAGCGCGTTTTCCGAATGGTCTTCGCTGTCGATGCCGAACGCGTCGAACAGGGTTTCCATGTAGATCGGCAGGGCGAACTGATCGTCCTGTTCCAGAATGTCCTCCACCAGCGCATCGCCTTCACCCGCGCCGCCGGAGTTGAGCTCCAGCAGGCGGTCGCGACCGGTGTGCAGTTCCTGCTCCAGACGCTCGCGCTCGGCACGGGCCTCGTCGATCAGGGCCTGCCATTCGCTGTCGTCGGCGCTCTCCAGCAGCGGCAGCAGGCGCGGGCCGAACTGATGCTGCAGGGCGTTGCCGGTGGGGCAGGTGTTGAGGAAGGCGTTCAGCGCTTCGTGGTACCACTGGAACAGACGTTCCTGCGGGCTGGTTTCCAGGTACGGCACGTGCAGTTCGATGATGTGCTTCTGACCGATCCGGTCCAGACGGCCGATGCGCTGCTCCAGCAGGTCGGGGTGGGACGGCAGGTCGAACAGCACCAGGTGGTGAGCGAACTGGAAGTTGCGGCCTTCGCTGCCGATTTCCGAGCAGATCAGCACCTGCGCGCCGAATTCTTCATCGGCGAAGTAGGCAGCGGCGCGGTCGCGCTCGAGGATGTTCATGCCCTCGTGGAACACCGTGGCCGGAATGCCGGAGCGTACGCGCAGGGCGTCTTCCAGGTCCATGGCGGTTTCGGCGTGGGCGCAGATCACCAGGACCTTGGTGCGCTTGAGCATTTTGAGCTGGTCGATCAGCCACTCGACGCGCGGGTCGAAGCGCCACCAGCGGTGTTCTTCCTCGACGTCCGGCTGCGATTGGAAGCTGACTTCCGGGTACAGCTCGGCGTGTTCGCCCAGCGGCAGCTCCATGTATTCGTCCGGGTTGGGCAGCGGGTAGGCGTGCAACTTGCGCTCCGGGAAGCCCTGCACGGCGGCGCGGGTGTTGCGAAACAGCACGCGGCCGGTGCCGTGACGGTCGAGCAGCTCACGCACCAGGCGCGCACTGGCTTCGCTGTCGCCATCGTTGACGGCGGTCAGCAGCGCTTCGCCTTCGTTGCCGAGGAAACCCTGGATGGTCTTGTGCGCCTTGGGTGACAGACGACCCTTGTCCAGCAACTCCTGCACGGCCTCGGCCACCGGGCGATAGTTCTCGCTCTCGGCGCGGAAGGCGTGCAGGTCGTGGAAGCGGTTCGGGTCGAGCAGGCGCAGCCGCGCGAAGTGGCTGTCCTGGCCCAGTTGCTCCGGGGTGGCGGTGAGCAGCAGCACGCCCGGGATCACTTGCGCGAGTTGTTCGACCAGCGAATATTCCTGGCTGGCTTTTTCTTCGTGCCAGACCAGGTGGTGGGCTTCGTCGACCACCAGCAGGTCCCAGCCGGCGGCGAACAGCGCGTCCTGGGCCTTCTCGTCGTCCACCAGCCACTCCAGCGCCACCAGCGCGAGCTGGGTGTCTTCGAAGGGGTTGGAGGCATCGCTTTCGATAAAGCGCTCTTCGTCGAACAGGGCCACCTGCAGGTTGAAGCGGCGGCGCATTTCCACCAGCCACTGGTGCTGCAGGTTTTCCGGTACCAGGATCAGCACGCGGCTGGCGCGGCCCGACAGCAACTGGCGATGGATGACGAGGCCCGCTTCGATAGTCTTGCCCAGGCCCACTTCGTCGGCCAGCAATACCCGTGGCGCGATGCGGTCGGCGACTTCACGGGCGATGTGCAACTGGTGCGCGATGGGTTGCGCACGCACGCCGCCCAGGCCCCACAGCGAGGACTGCAATTGGCGGCTGGTGTGTTCCAGGGTGTGGTAGCGCAGCGAGAACCAGGCCAGCGGGTCGATCTGGCCGGCGAACAGGCGGTCGCTGGCGAGGCGGAACTGAATGAAGTTCGACAGTTGGGTTTCCGGCAGGGTGACCTGCTCGTTCTGCCCATTGAGGCCGTGGTACACCAGCAGGCCGTCGACGTCGTCGACTTCCTGTACGGTCATTTTCCAGCCTTCGAAATGGGTGATGGAGTCCCCCGGCGAAAACCTCACGCGAGTGAGGGGCGCATTCCGTAGCGCATACTGGCGTGTGTCGCCAGTGGCCGGATAGAGCACGGTCAACAAGCGTCCGTCCTGTGCCAGAACGGTGCCTAACCCCAGCTCTGCTTCGCTGTCACTAATCCAGCGTTGCCCCGGTTGATACTGCTGCGACATGCTGCCTGACTCCCGCCGTGAAAAAGCCGACTATCTTAACGGAACAAGGTCCGACCCCCAAGGACTCTGACGAAAACTACTCCGTTTGAGTGGGCGCGCGTGCCTTCAATCGACGGGTGGCGGGCACTTGTGAGTGTCGACTGAGTCACAGGTTGGCGATGCTGCGCTCAAGTTGGTGCGCAGCGCGCCGACAGCCTGAAGATCAGGAGAGTAATTATTATGCTGCCACCCATGTTGCCCGTCAGCGTCGTACCGGTCACGTCGCAACTGGACCCGGTAAGGCCCAAGCCGGATATCCCGCCCGTGGTGCCGGTACAGCCGAGTTCCAACGAAAGCACCATCGACCTGAAAAAGGGCGACGCTGAGCAGTCGAATTTCCTCCTGCGTGAAGAACAACGCCGCCAGCAGGAACAGCAGAAGCGCCGCCGCGAAGCCGATGAAGATCCGGAACAGCATCTGGCGATTCCAGGCGATGTGCTCAACGCCGACAACACCGTTCCCGTCATCCCTCTGATCGAGGATGAGCCACGTCAGGGGCTGTGGGTGGACGTCGAGGTGTGAAGGTGTATTTGCGGTCACGCGGGGCAGGCCGCATTATTGCGCCATCCCCGCCACAACGTAAGCCAAGCCATGAGTGACGATGACAAGCTGATCGATCTGAATGCCGAACGTGCCAAGCGCGTGCATGACCTCAATGACAAGCGCTTGAATGAAGTGCGCCAGGCGTTTGAACAGGCAATGCCTTTGGCAAAGCCGAAGAAAAAACCGAAGGGCAAGCCGAAAAAGCGCTGAAACAATGTGCATCCATTGACCCCGGTCAATTCCTCGCTCCACCGTCTCCGTTAACGTGGCCCTATTGATGTTTATCCGCAAAGGTCTTTGCGGATTACAGGGCACGCAAGGCATTTTGGGCGACTTCGGTCGCCTTTTTTTGCCTGAAATTCAGCTGCCGAGTATTTGCGGGGTGACCCCATCCCTGTGGCAAGCCCTAATGCCGTTCAGTTAAGCCAGCGTGATGCTCGAAGCAACGAGCGGTGCGACTTTTCGGTGTACATATCTGTTTCTGCGGTAACGACGACTTAGGGTTCCGCCCTTACGGCGGCTCACTTTTGAAAAGCGCAAAAGTAAGCAAAACGCTCCTGCTCCAACACTCGGCACCTCGCCCAGGCTCGGTGTGCCCTCACGCAGGCTGTGGAGCGTGGGCCACGCTCCAAAACCTGCGTTCGGCCAGCGTGTTTGACGGGGCGCCTAAGATCAAGATCAAGAGCGCGGCGGCCTGAGAGCCGACCGGAATGGTCTGCCGAACGCTGTACAAAATGTGGGAGGGGGCTTGCTCCCGATGGCGTCGGCCCAGCAAACATTGATGTTGAAGACCCACCGCTTTCGCGGGCAAGTCGAATCGTCGAAGCGCAGATTCCCTGTGGCGAGCAGGCTTGTCCTGCGTTGGGCGGCGCAGCAGCCCCAAAGCCAGGCGCTGAGCCGTATCAGGTACACCGCGTTTTGCTCGATTGGGGGCGCTTCGCACCCCAACGCGGGGCAAGCCCGCTCGCCACAATGAGTTCGCTCTGCACACAGGATTCGGTGCAGCCAATAAAAAAGGTGCGACCCTCGCGGATCGCACCTTTTTATTGCAGGCGGCTTATCAGCTGCCCAGCGCCTTGGACGCCAGCCAGAACAACCCGGCCGACAGGGCCACGGTTGCCGGCAGGGTCAATATCCAGGCCATCAGGATGGTCTTGACCGTGCCACCTTGCAGGCCGCTTTTATTGGCGACCATGGTGCCCGCCACGCCCGACGACAATACGTGGGTGGTCGACACCGGCAAGGCGAAGATGTTGGCGAAGCCGATCATGGTGGCGGTGGTGATCTGCGCCGACATGCCCTGGGCGTAGGTCATGCCCTGTTTGCCGATCTTTTCGCCGATGGTCAGCACCACCCGCTTCCAGCCCACCATGGTGCCCAGGCCCAGGGCCAGGGCGACTGCCAGAATCACCCAGAACGGCGCGTATTCGGTGGTGGCGGTCAGGTCTTTGCGCAGCTTGTCGAGGTCGGACTTCTCACGCGCATCCAGGCCAGGCAACTTGCCGACTTTCTTCGCAGTGTCGTCCAGGCAGAGCAGGTAGCGACGCACTTCGATGCGGTGGTCGGCACTCAGCGAATGATAGTCGGACACGCCTTTCAAGGTGTCGACCAGCGCATTGATGGTCGGCTCGGTCTGCTGCGGGTTGCACTGGAACTTGCCCGGCAGGTCGCCCTTCACGCTTTTGCCCAGTGCCAGGAACTCGCCAAGGGTGGCGTTGTTGCGCTGGTAGAACTGGCTCAAATGCACGGTGGCGTCGCGGGTGCGTTCGATCTGGTAGGTGGTGCTGCCCAGGTCGAGAACGAACTGCGCCGGCACGATGCCGATCAGTACCAGCATGATCAGGCCGATACCTTTCTGACCATCGTTGGAGCCATGCACGAAGCTCACGGCCATGGCCGAGATCACCAGCACCAGGCGGTTCCAGAATGGCGGGTGTTTCTTGTCGTCGAGCTTGCGGCGCTGGTCCGGGGTTTTGTGCATCTTTGACAGCGGACGCCACCACTTCAGGCCGATCAGCACCAGGGCTGCGACGATGAAACCGGCCATCGGCGAGAACACCAGCGAGGCGCCGATATCGACTGCCTTCTGCCAGTTCACACCGTCCGCCAGCGGAATATCGTTGATCAGGGCGTTGGCCAGGCCGACGCCGAGGATCGAGCCGATCAGCGTGTGGGAGCTGGAAGCCGGAATACCGAAGTACCAGGTGCCCAGGTTCCAGGTGATCGCCGCTGCCAACAAGGAGAAGACCATGGCCAGACCGTGGCCGGTGTTCACATTGATCAGCAACTCCACCGGCAGCAGATGCACGATGGCGTAGGCGACACCCACACCCCCGAGCAGCACGCCGAGGAAGTTGAACACCCCGGAGAAGAACACGGCCAGGTGTGGCGGCATGGCTTTGGTATAGATGACTGTGGCCACCGCGTTAGCAGTGTCATGAAAGCCGTTGATGAACTCGAAGGCGAGGACAAAGGCCAGGGCGAGCAACAGGCTCACTAGCACCCACGCATCCAGTCCGCTGAATAAATCGATCATGAAGGTTTTCTGACCCGGTCGTAAGGGGGCGCGATTATGCCAGAAAACCTCGGTAATCGATGCACTAGCTGCTCATCGGTAGCAATCTTCCCGGAAAAAATCTGTGGGAAACGCGCGCATCCCAGCGTTTCCGGGGCTTTGACAAGTCGTTGATTTATAACGCGCGGGGCTGCAATGACGCGGTTTTGTCACAAAATCGTCACTTCTGAAATATTTGTATGAAATTTCCCAGAGGTCCGTAGGCCGCTAACTGAAATGCAGAAAAAGACAGGTGCTCTCAGCCGACGCTCGACCGGCAAAGACCGCAACACCCTGGCCGCTCACACCGAAGGACTTATGACTCTTCGGCCTTGAGTTCCTGTTCAATCTTCTCGATTTCCTGAGCAAATGCCTGATCGAGCAAGCTGGCACGCTTGCGCCAAGGCTTGCGCTCCGGCTCAGGCTGCGCGGCGTAGGTGGTGACTTCCCCGCCGTAAACGTCCTTGTAACGTTGTTCCTGGCGCTCAAGTTCCGCGCGCAGTTCGTCTTTCGTCACAGTTGTTACCTAATTGAGTTGAGTTTAATTAATGTGCAGCGATAAGGCAGAAACTCGCGATCGAGGGTTCGAATTGAACAGTTGAACCGTTCAAGTGGAACATTAATGCCCGAGAGGACTTCGTTTAACACCTTGCGTGTAACCGACGAAGCACTCAACGGGCGCCGTCAGGCGAGCTCCAAAGCCGATACTGATACCGGGCTGACCTCTGCACAGCCTGCATTATAGCGGCGCATTTGAATAACACTACTGGCATAAAGTTAAAAAGCCCTAACTTCGTGTGAGGGATTTGTTACACGGGAGTCAGTATTGGCTGAAGAAGCTGACGTCATCACTAGTTGTTTTCATCGCCGATGAAGACAGATTAATTCAAGGCGTTATAGCGGGACAAATTGCGATAATCGACTGCTCGTCCGATAATCGCCCAATGACGCCGGCCTCGTCTTGTCTGCCGGGTCGGTGCGGTTTGTAATGGCGAGCAGCCCTCCCTGCGCTTGCAGAACAAGAAAAAAGGACCCCAAATGAACGACCAATTGCGTAACGCCTTCGCATCGGTGGCGCCGCCAATCGTGGCTTCACCGGCCAAGCGCATCCAGGCGTTCACCGGCGATCCGGACTTCATGACCTCCCTGGCCCGCGGTCTGGCCGTGGTGCAGGCGTTCCAGGAGCGCAAGCGCCACCTGACCATCGCCCAGATCAGCCATCGCACCGAAATCCCCCGCGCCGCCGTGCGCCGTTGTCTGCACACGCTGATCAAGCTCGGCTACGCCACCACCGATGGGCGCACCTATTCGCTGTTGCCCAAAGTCCTGACCCTGGGCCACGCCTACCTGTCGTCGACCCCGTTGGCCGTGTCCGCCCAGCCGTACCTGGACCGCATGAGCGAGCAACTGCACGAAGCCTGCAACATGGCCACGCTCGAAGGCGACGACATTCTCTACATTGCCCGTTCCGCCACCACGCAGCGCCTGATTTCGATAGACCTGTCGGTGGGCGGGCGCCTGCCGGCCTACTGCACCTCCATGGGCCGCATCCTCCTGGCGGCGCTGGACGACGCTTCGCTGCAGGATTACCTCGACCATGCCGACTTGCCCACCAAGACCAGTCGCACCCTGACCACTCCTCAAGCGCTGTTCGAATGCCTGCAACAGGTGCGCCAGCAAGGCTGGTGCATCGTCGATCAGGAACTCGAGCAGGGCCTGCGTTCCATCGCCGTGCCGGTGTACGACGCCTCCGGCCAGGTATTGGCCGCGCTCAATGTCAGCACCCATGCCGGGCGGGTCAGTCGCAGCGAGCTGGAGCAGCGTTTCCTGCCGAGCATGCTCAGTGCCAGTCGCGAGCTGAGTACCCAACTGTTTGCCTAAGCTGTTCGGTGACCGCACAGATCCGGGCGCGATGAATTGACGGTCTTTGCCCGCGCTGATTAAGGTGCGGCAGCGCTTCCGGGCGCACCCAATAATAATGACGACCTCAGGTCGTTGGCCCGCCATCGGTGTGGAATAAGAATAATGACGCAACCTTCTGTCGGCTCCACCCTGGACGTCCAGTCCTTCATCAATGCCCAGCCACTGTCACGCTACCAGTGGCGTGTGGTGATCCTGTGTTTCCTGATTGTCTTCCTTGATGGCCTCGACACTGCCGCCATGGGCTTTATCGCTCCGGCGCTGTCCCAGGATTGGGGTATTGATCGCGCCAGCCTCGGCCCGGTGATGAGCGCCGCGTTGATCGGCATGGTGTTCGGCGCCCTCGGCTCCGGGCCGCTGGCGGATCGCTTCGGACGCAAGGTTGTGCTGGTGGGGGCGGTGCTGGTGTTCGGCGCCTTCAGCCTGGCGTCGGCTTACAGCTCGAATGTCGACCAACTGCTGGTGCTGCGCTTTCTGACCGGGCTGGGCCTGGGCGCCGGCATGCCGAATGCCACCACCCTGCTGTCCGAATACACCCCCGAGCGCCACAAGTCTTTGCTGGTGACCAGCATGTTCTGCGGCTTCAACCTGGGCATGGCCGGTGGCGGGTTTATCTCGGCCAAGCTGATTCCGGCGTTCGGCTGGCACGCCTTGTTGATGATCGGCGGCATCCTGCCGTTGGTCCTGGTGGTGGCGCTGATACTGTGGCTGCCCGAATCGGCGCGCTACCTGGTGGTGCGCAATCGCGGCACCGACAAGGTGCGCGAAGCGCTGTCTCCCATCGAGCCCACGGTGGTCGCCCAGGCCAGCGCCTTCAGTGTGCCCGAGCAAAAAACCGTCAAGGCACGCAACGTGTTCGCGGTGATCTTCTCCGGCACCTACAGCGCCGGCACCTTGTTGCTGTGGCTTACCTATTTCATGGGCCTGGTGATTGTGTACCTGCTCACCAGCTGGCTGCCGACCCTGATGCGCGACAGCGGCGCCAGCATGGAGCAGGCCGCCTTCATCGGCGCGCTGTTCCAGTTCGGCGGCGTGTTGAGTGCGGTCGGTGTGGGCTGGGCGATGGACCGCTTCAATCCGCACAAGGTCATCGGCACGTTTTACCTGCTGGCGGGGGTCTTCGCCTACGCAGTAGGGCAGAGCCTGGGCAATATCACCCTGCTGGCGACGTTGGTGCTGATTGCCGGGATGTGCGTCAACGGCGCGCAATCGGCGATGCCGTCTCTGGCCGCGCGTTTCTACCCGACGCAGGGCCGCGCCACGGGGGTGTCGTGGATGCTCGGAATCGGCAGGTTCGGCGCGATCCTCGGTGCATGGATGGGCGCCACGCTGCTGGGCCTGGGCTGGAACTTCGAGCAGGTGCTGACTGCGCTGGTGATCCCGGCCGCGCTGGCCACTGCGGCCGTGATCATCAAGGGCATGGTCAGCCATGCGGATGCCACCTGAGGGGTGGTGGCGTTTAAAAATGTGGGAGGGGGCTTGCTCCCGATAG
Organism: Pseudomonas sp. PvP025; assembly: GCF_017832155.1. Taxonomy (NCBI): domain Bacteria; kingdom Pseudomonadati; phylum Pseudomonadota; class Gammaproteobacteria; order Pseudomonadales; family Pseudomonadaceae; genus Pseudomonas; species Pseudomonas sp. PvP025. The sequence goes on from NZ_JAFIBJ010000001.1 coordinate 5,454,962, forward strand.
CGGTGTATCAGTCAGCACATCCTGGGCTGACACAATCCTATCGGGAGCAAGCCCCCTCCCACATTGGATTGAGTTAGCTCGCTAACAAATGTTCGATTATCGAACGGTTAGTCGATTATCGGATTGTTTGGCGCCATGCCCTCGGCTTAATCTTCAGGCACTTCGGCGCCACCTCAGCGCCTTTTTCGATCCACACCGGGAGCCCCACCCCATGGCTGACATTCTCACCCTGCGTGATGCGGTCAAGCGCTTCGTGAACGACGGCGACACCGTCGCTCTCGAAGGCTTCACCCACCTGATCCCTACGGCCGCAGGCCATGAAATCATTCGTCAGGGCAAGAAAGACCTGACGCTGGTGCGCATGACGCCCGACCTGATCTACGATCAGTTGATCGGTGCCGGCTGTGTGCGCAAGCTGATTTTCTCGTGGGGCGGCAATCCGGGTGTGGGCTCTCTGCATCGCTTGCGTGACGCGGTGGAAAAACAGTGGCCGCAGCCGCTGGAGATCGAAGAACACAGCCATGCAGACCTCGCCAACGCCTACGTTGCAGGAGCCTCCGGGCTGCCCTTCGCGGTGCTGCGCGCCTACGCCGGTTCCGACCTGCCCAAGGTCAACCCGCTGATCAAGACCGTGACCTGTCCATTTACCGGCGAAGTGCTGGCGGCGGTGCCCTCGGTGCGCCCGGACATCACGGTGATTCATGCGCAGAAAGCCGACCGCAAGGGCAACGTGCTGCTCTGGGGCATTCTCGGTGTGCAGAAGGAAGCGGCCCTGGCAGCCAAGCGCTGCATCGTTACCGTCGAGGAAATCGTCGACGACCTGAATGCGCCGATGAACAGCTGCGTGCTGCCGACCTGGGCCCTGACCGCCGTGTGCCATGTACCTGGCGGCGCACATCCGTCCTACGCCCACGGCTACAACGAGCGCGACAATCGTTTCTATCAGGCGTGGGACCCGATTGCCCGCGACCGTGGGACCTTTACCGCCTGGATCGACGAATACATCCACGGCACTGCCGATTTCAGTGAATTCCAGGCCAAGCTGGCCACCGCGCAGGAGGCCAAGTAATGGCTTACTCGACCAACGAAATGATGACCGTCGCCGCCGCGCGCCGCCTCAAGAACGGCTCGGTATGCTTTGTCGGCATCGGCCTGCCGTCCAAGGCCGCCAACCTGGCGCGCCTGACCTCATCGCCCGATGTGGTGCTGATCTACGAGTCCGGCCCGATTGGCGCCAAGCCTTCCGTGTTGCCGCTGTCCATCGGCGATGGCGAACTGGCGGAAACCGCTGACACCGTGGTGCCCACCGGCGAGATCTTCCGCTACTGGCTGCAAGGCGGACGCATCGACGTCGGCTTTCTCGGTGCGGCCCAGGTCGACCGTTTCGGCAACATCAACACCACCGTGGTCGGTGACTATCACCAGCCCAAAGTACGCCTGCCGGGTGCCGGTGGCGCGCCGGAAATCGCCGGCTCCGCCAAGAGTGTGCTGATCATCCTCAAGCAGTCGGCGCGCTCGTTTGTCGACAAGCTGGACTTCATCACTTCGGTCGGTCACGGCGAAGGCGGTGATTCACGCAAGCGCCTGGGCCTGCCGGGTGCCGGACCTGTGGGCATTATTACCGACCTGTGCATCATGGAGCCGGAAGAGGGCACCCATGAGTTCGTGGTCACCGCGCTGCACCCCGGGGTCACCCGCGAGCAAGTAATGGCCGCCACCGGTTGGGCGATTCGCTTTGCCGATCAGGTCGACACCAGTGCCGCACCGACAGAGGTCGAACTGACCGCCCTGCGTGACCTTGAAGCCCGCACGGCCGCCGCCCACGGCCAAGCGCCTGGAGAAGCCTGATGCGCGACGTATTTATCTGTGATGCCATTCGCACCCCCATCGGCCGCTTTGGTGGTGGCTTGTCCACAGTACGCGCCGATGACCTGGCCGCGCTGCCGATCAAGGCGCTGATGGAGCGCAACCCGTCGGTGGACTGGAACGCGGTGGACGAGGTGTTCCTCGGCTGCGCCAACCAGGCCGGCGAAGACAACCGCAACGTCGCGCGCATGGCGCTGTTGCTGGCCGGACTGCCGCAGAGCATTCCCGGCGTAACCCTCAACCGCTTGTGCGCCTCGGGCATGGACGCCATCGGCACTGCCTTTCGCGCCATCGCCAGCGGCGAAATGGAGCTGACGATTGCCGGCGGCGTCGAGTCGATGTCCCGTGCACCGTTCGTGATGGGCAAGGCCGACGCCGCGTTTTCGCGCAACATGAAGCTTGAAGACACCACCATCGGCTGGCGTTTTATCAACCCCTTGATGAAAGCCCAGTACGGCGTGGACGCGATGCCGCAGACCGCCGACAACGTTGCCGATGACTACAACGTGTCCCGCGCCGATCAGGACGCCTTTGCCCTGCGCAGCCAGCAACGCACGGCCGCTGCCCAGGCTGCCGGCTTCTTTGCCGAAGAAATCGTGCCGGTGCGGGTCGCCCATAAAAAAGGCGAAACCCTGGTGGAGCACGATGAGCATCCACGCGACACCACCCTTGAAGCGCTGACCAAACTCAAGCCGGTCAACGGCCCTGACAAGACCGTCACCGCCGGCAACGCGTCAGGCGTGAACGACGGTGCGGCGGCGCTGATTCTGGCGTCCGCCGACGCGGTGAAAAAACACGGCCTCACGGCCCGCGCCCGGGTATTGGGCATGGCCAGCGCCGGTGTTGCGCCGCGTGTGATGGGCATCGGCCCGGTGCCGGCGGTGCGCAAGCTGGTGGAGCGCCTGGGCCTGGCCGTCAGCGATTTCGATGTGATCGAACTCAATGAAGCCTTTGCCAGCCAGGGCCTGGCGGTGCTGCGTGAGCTGGGGATTGCCGACGACGCGCCGCAGGTCAACCCGAACGGCGGCGCCATTGCGCTTGGCCATCCGTTGGGCATGAGCGGTGCGCGGTTGGTACTGACAGCCCTGCATCAGTTGGAAAAAACCGGAGGCCATAAAGGCCTGGCGACTATGTGCGTGGGCGTCGGCCAAGGTTTGGCCCTGGCGATTGAACGCGTCTAATAAGAGAGGATTGCTCCATGAGTGACAAGCCCGGTTACCGGCGCCCGCAAGCGGGCACTCAACCTGATTACCTGCACCCGGCCTACCAGTCGACGAACCTGCGTTCGCCGTCCCGGCCGCTGGTGTTCCTGCCCCATTCCCTGTCGGAAATCACCGGCCCGAGCATCGGCGCCGAGCGGGTCAATGAGACCGACAACGACCTCACCGCCCAGCATGACGGCGAGCCGCAAGGCGAACGCATCATCATCCATGGCCGTGTGCTGGACGAAAACGGTTTGCCGGTGCCGGGCATTCTGGTGGAAATCTGGCAGGCCAACGCCGCCGGCCGCTACAACCACCCGCGCGACCTGCACGATGCGCCGCTGGACCCCAACTTTACCGGCACCGGCCGCACCGTCACCGACGCCGATGGCTGGTACCAGTTCCAGACCATCAAGCCCGGTGCCTACCCGTGGGGCAATCACCACAACGCATGGCGCCCGGCGCATATCCACTTTTCGCTGTTCGGCCCCAGCGTGCTGACCCGGTTGGTGACGCAGATGTACTTCCCCGGCGACCCGCTGCTGGAATACGACCCGATCTACAACTGCGTGCCGGACACCTCGGCCAAGCAGCGCCTGATCGCCAGCTTCGACCTGGAAAAAACCATTCCTTCCTATGCCCTCGGCTACCGCTGGGACATCGTCCTGCGCGGCCGCGACGCCACGCCGATGGAGAAATGAGATGAGCCTGTATGCAACCACGTCCCACACGGTGGGGCCTTACTACCACATCGGCCTGACCTGGCTGAACCGCGAGGACTTGACCGTCGCCGCCACGCTGGGCGACCGCGTGGCGATCAGCGGGCAAGTGGTGGACGGCAACGGCGATGTCGTCAACGACGCCATGCTGGAGGTCTGGCAGGCCAACGCCGCCGGCAAGTACGACCACCCGGAGGATGAGCAGGCCAAACCCGTCGACCCGAACTTCGAAGGCTTCGGCCGCGTGCCGGTGGATGCCGAAGGGCGGTTCCGCTTTACCACGATCAAGCCGGGCAGCGTTCCCGGGCTCAAGGGTACGACGCAGGCGCCGCACCTGGTGGTGCTGGTATTCGCACGGGGCCTGGTGAAGCACTTGCTTACACGGATTTATTTTGCCGGCGAGGCGTTGAATGGGGATGACCCGTTGCTGGCCTGTGTGCCGGCCGAGCGGCGCGCGACGTTGATTGCCGAGCAGGATGGGGCCGGTGTGTATCAGTGGAATGTGATTTTGCAGGGCACCGACAGGGAAACAGTGTTTTTCGATTACTGAGTTGGCCTGAAATCCAATCGGGAGCAAGCCCCCTCCCACATTTTGATTGGTGAATACATTCAGAAATGTGGGAGGGGGCTTGCTCCCGATGAGACCCTTTGAGTCAGAACCTCCTCAAACTCTTCTTGCAAGACATGGTTGTTGCAAAGTATGTCTAGGCTATACCCGTCCCACTGAGTAAAAAACCATGACAACAACAACGATTCACTACACCGGGGAAGAACGCCGCAAACGTATTTTTGCAATCGTCGGCGCGTCCTCCGGCAACCTTGTCGAATGGTTCGACTTCTATGTCTACGCCTTCTGCGCCATCTACTTTGCCCCGGCGTTTTTCCCCTCGGACGAACCCACGGTGCAGTTGCTCAACACCGCCGGTGTGTTCGCCGCCGGGTTCCTGATGCGGCCCATCGGTGGCTGGCTGTTTGGCCGGGTGGCCGACAAGCACGGGCGCAAGAACTCGATGATGATTTCGGTGCTGATGATGTGCGCCGGCTCACTGGTTATCGCCTTTCTGCCCACCTACAAGGACATCGGTGTCTGGGCGCCGGTGCTGCTGCTGATGGCGCGGCTGTTCCAGGGCTTGTCGGTGGGGGGCGAATACGGCACCACCGCCACCTACATGAGTGAAGTCGCCCTCAAGGGCCAGCGCGGTTTCTTCGCTTCGTTCCAGTACGTGACCCTGATCGGCGGGCAACTGCTGGCGGTGCTGGTGCTGGTGATCCTGCAACAGATTCTCAGCGACGAAGAGTTGCATGCCTGGGGCTGGCGCATTCCGTTCGTGATCGGCGCCATTGCAGCAGTCATCTCCCTGTTGCTGCGTCGCACCCTTAAGGAAACCGCCAGCACGCAAGTGCGCCAGGACAAGGACGCCGGCAGCATAGCCGCGTTGTTCCGCGATCACCGAGGGGCATTCATCACCGTGCTCGGCTACACCGCCGGCGGCTCGCTGATTTTCTACACCTTTACCACCTATATGCAGAAATACCTGGTGAACACCGCCGGCATGCACGCCAAGACCGCCAGCTACATCATGACCGGCGCGCTGTTTGTGTATATGTGCATGCAGCCGCTGTTCGGCATGCTCTCGGACCGGATCGGCCGGCGCACTTCGATGCTCTGGTTCGGCGCCCTTGGCACCCTGTGCACGGTGCCGATCCTGATGACCCTGAAAACCGTGACAAACCCGTTCCTGGCGTTTGTGCTGATCTCCCTGGCGCTTGCTATCGTCAGCTTCTATACCTCGATCAGCGGGCTGGTCAAAGCCGAGATGTTCCCGCCCCACGTACGCGCCCTTGGCGTAGGCTTCGCTTACGCCGTGGCCAACGCGATCTTCGGCGGTTCGGCGGAGTACGTGGCGCTGGGCCTCAAGTCCCTGGGCATGGAAAACACCTTTTACTGGTACGTCACCGGCATGATGGCCGTGGCGTTCCTGTTCAGCCTGCGCCTGCCGAAACAGGCAGAGTACCTGCACCACGATTTGTAAGGGATCCGTTATGACGCTGCGCACGAGCAACCAATTGTTCGACGCCTACTTCACCACCGACAGCATGGCCGAGGTGTTCTGCGACCAGGGCCGCTTGCAGGGCATGCTGGATTTCGAGGCGGCGCTGGCCCGCGCGCAGGCCCGGGTCGGGTTGATTCCGCAGGCCGCCGTCGCGCCGATTGCCCAGGCGTGCCTGGCCTCGCTGTACGACGTCGACGCCCTGAGCGTGGCGATTGCCACCTCGGGGAATTCGGCCATCCCGCTGGTCAAGGCACTGGGCAAGTTGATTGCCAGCGAGGACGCCGGGGCCGAGCGCTATGTGCATTTGGGCGCAACCAGCCAGGACGTGATGGACACCGGCCTGGTTCTCCAGGTGCGCCAGGCACTGGCATTGATCGACGCGGACCTGGCGCGCCTGGGGGACGTTCTCGCTGCCCAGGCCCAGCGCTACGCAGCGGTGCTACTGGCCGGGCGCACCTGGCTGCAGCACGCCACGCCGGTCACCCTGGGGATGAAAATCGCCGGTTGGCTGGGAGCGGTGACTCGCAGTCGACAGCGCCTGGCGCAGTTGAAGCCACGCGTGCTGGTGCTGCAGTTTGGCGGTGCGTCCGGCACCCTGGCGGCGCTGGGTGAGCAGGCCATGCCGGTGGCCGAGGCGCTGGCGACGGAGTTGCAATTGAGCCTGCCCGAACAACCCTGGCACACCCAGCGTGACCGTCTGGTGGAGTTCGCTGCGGTGCTTGGCCTGATCGCCGGCAGCCTCGGCAAGCTGGGCCGCGACATCAGCCTGCTGATGCAGACCGAAGCCGCTGAAGTCTTCGAGCCGTCGGCGCCGGGCAAGGGCGGTTCATCCACCATGCCGCACAAGCGTAATCCGGTGGGCGCCGCCGTGCTGATCAGCGCCGCCACCCGCGTGCCGGGGCTGGTGGCGACCCTGTTCAGCGCCATGCCCCAGGAGCACGAACGCAGCCTGGGCTTGTGGCACGCCGAATGGGAAACCCTGCCGGACATCTGCCGGCTGGTGTCCGGTGCGCTGAAGCAGGCGCTACTGATGAGTGAAGGCCTGGAGGTCGACGCTGAACGCATGGCGCGCAATCTCGACCTCACTCAGGGCCTGGTGCTCGCCGAAGCAGTCAGCATCGTGCTCGCCCAACGCCTGGGCCGCGAAACCGCGCATCATCTGCTGGAGCAATGCTGCCAGCGTGCGGTCGCCGAGGGTCGGCATTTGCGCGCAGTGCTGGCCGATGAAGCGCAGATCACCGCCGAGCTGTCAGCCACCGAACTGGACCGCCTGCTCGATCCGGCGCACTACCTGGGCCAGGCACACACCTGGGTCAGCCGCGCCGTCACCGAACATTTTGCCTTGAACGCCTGAGGAGGCTGCCGTGCCCTTTGTCCAACTCGCCGACGGCGAACTGCATTACCAACTCGACGGGCCTGCCGATGCCCCCGTGCTGGTGCTGTCCAACTCCCTGGGCACCGACCTGCATATGTGGGATATCCAGATGCCAGCGTTTACCCGGCATTTTCGTGTGCTGCGCTGCGACACCCGTGGTCATGGCAAGTCACTGGTCACGCCGGGGCCCTACAGCATCGAGCAACTGGGCCGCGACGTGCTGGCGCTGCTGGATGGGCTGGGTATCCAGCGCGCACATTTCTGCGGGCTGTCCATGGGCGGGCTGATCGGCCAATGGCTGGGCATCAACGCCGGCACACGCCTGCAGCGCCTGGTGGTGTGCAATACCGCTGCGAAGATCGGCACCCCCGAGGTGTGGGACCCGCGCATCGAGACCGTGCTGCGGGACGGCGCGGCGGCAATGGTGGCGCTGCGCGATGCGTCGATTGCCCGCTGGTTCACCGCTGACTTTGCGGCGGCGAATCCGCATCAGGCGCAACAGATCACCGACATGCTCGCCAATACCTCGCCCGAGGGCTACGCCGCCAACTGTGCCGCCGTGCGCGACGCGGATTTGCGCGCGCAACTGGTCTCGATCAAGGTGCCGACGCTGGTGATCGCCGGCACTGAAGATGCCGTGACACCGCCGGCCGGCGGCCACTTTATCCAGAACCATGTGCAGGGCGCCGAGTACGCCGAGTTCTATGCGGCGCACCTGTCCAACGTTCAAGCGGGCGCCGCGTTCAGCGACCGCGTTATCGAGTTTCTGCTGGCCCACTGACCCAGTGATGGCTGGTCTTGCAATGGCGAGCGGTGTGGCTGTGGTGAGCGGGCTTGCCACAAAAAATCCGTTCGCCACATTTCCTGTTCAGAGGAGCTTTTTGTGGACGAGAAACAACGTTATGCCGAGGGACTCAAGGTGCGCCGCGAAGTGCTCGGCGATGCCCATGTCGATCGCAGCCTCAACGCCCTGACCGAGTTCAACGGCGAGTTCCAGGAGATGATCACCCGTCACGCCTGGGGCGATATCTGGACCCGCCCGGGCTTGCCTCGGCATACCCGCAGCCTGATCACCATCGCCATGCTGATCGGCATGAACCGCAGTGAAGAGTTGAAACTGCACCTGCGCGCCGCCGCGAGCAATGGCGTGACCCGTGCCGAGATCAAGGAAGTGCTGATGCAGAGCGCGATCTACTGCGGGATTCCAGCGGCGAACGCCACGTTCCACCTGGCCGAATCGGTGTGGGATGAGTTGGGGGTTGAGTCTCGCCAACAAGATCCGACGTGAAATACGCTCAGAAAGGTGGGAGCAAGCCCCCTCCCGCAGGGGATTCTCACAGGCTCAACACATCAGTGTGAATCGGCATCCCACACCCAATTCCACACCCCCGGCAGGTGCACCGGCGCATTCACATCCTTGACCGTGCGTGCCAGCGCCGCGCGTTGCAGGGCGGCGGTGTCGGTGTAGAACGGCTCGGCGGCGGTCTTCATGCCGTTGACGCGCGCGCTGTCCAGCAGGATCTGCAGATACTCCTGCAGATGCCGCGCGGTATAGCGGTTGATATCGTGGAAGGTCACCACCACCGGAATCACCCCGTCCACCGTCGGCAGCTCACCCAGGGCAATGTGTTCGCGCACCACCGACAACTGCCGGTACAGGTTGGCGCGCCGCCGGGGGCTGGCGTTGAAGCCCCAGATCTTGCCGTCGTTGGCGCTCAGGTCGGTGAGCAACACGGCCATGCCATGGCGCTGGTAGGCGGCGAAGGTGCGCTTGTCGTAATTCCAGAACGGCGGACGTACCAGCACGGGCGGTGCGCCGGTGATCCCGGCAATGTCCGCTGCGCCCAGGCTGAGGGTGCGCGCCAGTTCGGCATCGCTCAACCAGCGGTGGTTGGTATGAAACGCGGTGGCGGTGTGGAACCCCAGCACATGCCCGGCGGCGAATTCACGCACCAGGGTCTTGCGCCCGCGCGGACTGCCGCCGGAACGCGCCCCCTCGGTCTGCACGAAAAACACTGCCTTGATACCCGGCAAAATCGGGTTGTGCGCCAGGTCACCCAACACCGAACGGCTCGGGTTGTTGTAGCCCGAGGCGCTGGGGCCGTCATCGAAGGTGATGAGAAAACGGATCGGCGCCTGGGCCTGCAAACGCTGCGCGGTCTGCGGCGTGAGGGCGATGGGTTGGCCGATACAGCCGCTGAGCAGAACCGACAAAAGGACAATGAGGTATTTCATGGCGGCCTTGGCGAAGAGGTAGGCGTCCGTGTCGTTGAGGTTCCTTTACCGTGTGAGGGCGCGAGCACGATACAGCATGCACACGCCGCGATCACCGGTATAAATGGCCGCCTGGCCAGGCGAGTCTGATTCAGGCGTAGCGGGTTCGCAGCGCCAGGCCCATTTCTGCGTTTAGCGTGTTTTCGGTAAACGGGGCTGGGTTGGTTGAGGTGGGAGGGGTGGAGGCGTTGTTGTCGAAGTCGAAAGGCGGCGCGTTGCTCACCAGGCCGACGGCTTGCAGTTCGCTGTTGGGTGGGCCCGGGCGCTCGGGTTGATCGCTGGTCGGCGCGCTCGCACCTGGCAGGAAGGTGCCGTTGGCGCCATTCCAGGCGTGCGCCATTTCATGGAAAAGCTGGTTGAGCGGCAAGAACAGCGGGTCCGTCCCGTAAATAGTGGCCGGGTTGTAGAAAATCGTGCCTTTGTCGGCCCGTGACCCCGGTACCCCGTCCTGTATGTAACCCCACTTTGGGTCAGTGCGTTCAGTGGGAACCTGATTGTCCTGAGCCAGGTGTTGCAGCTCGGTGCTCCAGAAACGGTAGGAGTTACCGCGATCACTGGGCACGATGAGAACCGGACCGCCATTTTTTACGGCCATCTCATCCAGCGCTTTCAGCATCTTTTGCCCTTGTGGCGATGCGCGAAGCAAGGTCAGATCGTCTTCGACCCGCGCAACGAAGTCAGGTGGCCCCTGGATACTGAAGGCTTGTCGGCCTGCGTCGGTAGGTGTCACACGGGTGACCGTTGAGCCTTGTGTTTTCATCAGGCGATCTGTCGCTTGTGCATGGATGCGCGCCTTGATCGCAGTCGCGCGCAGGGTGTTGCGCCCTGGCCCTGAGTAAAATGTGGTGTTGCCGTGGCCCACCAGCAGGTCGTCACCCAGGCCACCGTTGAGCACCGTGTGCCCGTTGCCTGCGTACAGGTGGTCGTTGCCTGCACCGCCATCAAGGTGGCTCTGTTTATCGGCCGGCCCGCTGCCGGCGTACAGGCGATCATTGCCGGCATTGCCGTACATTACCGTGTGGCCCCGGCCACCTTTGAGTATGTCGTTGCCCTCATTGCCTTCGGCGTAGCCGGTGTCGCTGCCGAGGGTAATATCGTCATCGCCACGCCCGCCATACACGCAGGTTTTGCCGCCGCCCGCCTGGACCACATCATTGCCGTCTCCGGCGTCGATCTCGACACGTACGTTGACGTTGGGGGCAATGGTAATACGGTCGTCGCCCGCGGCGGACTTGATGTGGAGCAGGGTTGGAATGTTCGAGCGCCCGTCTGGGGTATCGAGTACGTAATCACGACCGTTCACCTGAGCGTACAGCTGGCCATCAGGGCGTTGGCTGATATGAATCCGGTCGGCGCGTTCATCTGTTTCGAGGAACAGAACATTCGCCAGCGTCTCTGGACGCTCAGGGTTTTTCAGGCCCAGGGTGAGTGCCTGACCGGCGCGCAGATTTCCATCATCCACCAACACCCTTCTGTGGGTCTGAACAGGCGGTGGGCCGGACGGTGTGTTGGCCGACGGTCGTTCGGGCGCCATGGCGTGGTTGTGATGGGAAGTGACTGTGGTCATGGCCTGTACCTGTGTGTCGGATAAGGTGATGTGTAGCGCCGTCTTACAGCGCATGCCCCTCAGTCGTGCCATGGCAGGGAAACGTTCATGCGGTAAATGAGGCAATTTGCTACAAAAACAGCCACGACCCATCAGATCGTGGCTGTTGCGGGGGTTACAGCAGGCTGATGGGGTAGCTGACAATCAAGCGGTTTTCGTCGAACTCATTGTTGCTGTAGTCACGCCGCATGCTGGAGTTGCGCCAGCGCATCGTCAGGTTTTTCAGGCTGCCGCTTTGCACGGTGTAGCCCAATTCGCTTTCGCGGCCCCATTCCTTGCCGTCCGTCACGCTGCCGGTGTGCACGTTGCTGCCGCTGATGTAGCGGTTCATCAAGGTCAGCCCTGGCACGCCGAGGGCGGCAAAGTTGTAGTCATGGCGCACCTGCCAGGATTTTTCCTCGGCGTTGTCGTAGCTCGAGTTGTAGCTGTCATTGGCCAGGGTGCCGCCGCTGGTGCCGTTGACGCGCATCCATTGGCTGTCGCCGCTGAGTTTTTGCAGGCCCACATAGAAGGTGTTGCCGCCGTAGCGTGCGGAGAACAGGCCGGACCAGGTCTTGTTGTCCAGCTTGCCGGCGCGGGCGCTGCCGTCGTCGGTGCCGTAGAAAAACCCGAGGTTGGCGCCCAGGGTCCAGTCGCCCAGGGGCTGGCTGTGGATCAGGTTGATGAACTGCTGGCTGTAGATGTCCTTGAGCTGGGCATTCCACAGGCCGACCTGGGTGCGCTTGTCGTTGAACGCGTATTCGCCGCCCTGGAAGTTGAAGCGGTCGGAGGTGAACGCGGTTCTGCCGACCATCGACAGGTCAGTCATGCTGCTGTCGTCACGCGGGCTGTTGGCGCGGAACTGGCCGCCATAGAGGGTCAGGCCGTCGATTTCCTTAGCGGTGATCTGCCCGCCGCGCAACGTCTGCGGCAGGGAGCGGCCATCGTCGGCGCGCAGGATCGGCAGCACCGGCATCCATTCGCCGACCTTCACTTCGGTTTTGGAAATGCGCGCCTTGAACGCCACGCCCAGGCGCCCGAAGTCGTCCGCCGGGCGGCCATCACGGTCCAGCGGCAGCAACTGGGTGCCGCCAGTGCCGCGCCCGCCATCGAGCTTGAGCGAGTACAGGCCCAGCACATCCACGCCAAAGCCGACCGTGCCCTGGGTGAAACCGGAGCGGGCATCGAGGATGAAACTCTGCGTCCACTCCTGCGCGCCGCCCTGGGCTCTGGTCGGGTTGGTGAAATTGCGGTTGAAGAAGAAATTGCGCAAGTTGAGGTTGGCGCTGGCGTCTTCGAGAAAACCGTGTTCCTCGGCGCAGACGGGCAGGGCAAGGCTTGCGACAGCGGTTGCCAGCAATAGCTGGCGCGGGCGAAACGTGCTCATGGCGTAGGACCTGTTGTTATTGGGGTTATGCAGGTGCGCGCATGGTGCGGGGCGGTGCGGGAGCGATGAAAGTGGGGCAGGGCGGGTTTTGGGCGATGATCGAACGCAAGTTGGCGCGGTTAAAAGAGGGGCATAAAAAAACCGCTTCCGATGACGGAAGCGGTTTTTGATTACACCCGGGCGGTCAGAACAACTTCAACGTCGGGGCTTCTTCTTTCACGGGCTCGTTCTGCGCGGTCTGCGCATTCCAGCCACCGCCGAGGGCCTTGTACAGGTTGACCTCGCTGGTGAGCTGCGCCAGGCGGTCGGTGATCAGCGATTGCTGGGCACTGAACAGCTGGCGCTGGGCGTCGAGGAAGGTCAGGTTGCTGTCCACGCCAATGCGGTAGCGACGTTCGGCCAGGCGGTAGTAATCCTGGTTGGCCGCGACGAAGCCGCGCTGGGCGTCCAGTTGCTGCTTGTAGGTCTCACGCGCGGCGAGGCCGTCGGACACTTCCTGGAAGCCGGTCTGGATGGCCTTCTCGTAGTTGGCCACGTTGATTTCTTTCTGGATCTTCGAGTAGTCCAGGCTGGCGCGCAGGCTGCCGGCATTGAAGATCGGGATGTTGATCTGCGGGGCAAACGACCAGGTACCCGAGCCGCCCTTGAACAGGCCGCCCAGGTCCGGGCTCAGGGTGCCGGCGTTGGCCGTCAGGCTGATGCTCGGGAAGAACGCCGCGCGGGCTGCGCCGATATTCGCGTTGGCCGCCTTGAGGTTGTACTCGGCCTGCACGATGTCGGGACGTCGTTGCAGCAGGTCCGAGGGCAACCCGGCCGGCACTTCGGCGAGCAGGTCATCGGACAGTGGCTTGCTGGCGATATTCGCCGGCAGCCCGGTGCCCAGCAGCAGGGTCAGGCTGTTTTCGTCCTGGGCCACCTGGCGCGTGTAGCGTGCCAGTTGCACCCGGGCGTTTTCCACCGAGGTGCGTGCCTGGCTGAGGTCGAGGGCCGAGGCCACGCCGACTTCGCTGCTGCGCGAGGTGAGCTTGAAGCTCTGTTCGAACGCGCCCAGGGTGTCCTGAGTGAGCTTGAGCAGTTCCTTGTCGGCCTGCCAGGTCAGGTAGGCGTTGGCCACGCTGGCCACCAGGCTGATCTGCGTGCTGCGCCGTGCTTCTTCGGTGGCGAAGTATTTTTGCAGGGCCTCTTCACTCAGGCTGCGCACACGGCCGAACAGGTCCAGCTCGTATGAGCTGATCCCGAGTGTGGCCGAGTACTGGCTGGTGATGCCCGATTGACCGGTCTGCGACATACGTGCCGGGGTGCGCTGGCGGCTGCCGGCACCGTTGGCCGACACGGCCGGGAACAGGTCGGCACGCTGGATGCGGTACTGCGCGGCATACGCGTCGATGTTCAGCGCCGCGACGCGCAGGTCGCGGTTGTTCACCAGGGCGGTCTGGATCAGTTGCTGCAGGGCAGGATCGTGGAAAAACTGCTTCCAGCCCTGTTCGGCAGCCGCCTGGCCCGGCGCCTGGGCCGACGAATACGCCGGCCCCTGCGGGTACTGCGCGGCCACCGGCGCTTCGGGGCGCTGATAGTCAGGTATCAGCGAGCAGCCACTGAGCACGAAGGCGGTGACGGCTAGGGAAAGTAGCGACTTGCTCATTGGCCAGCCTCGTTAGGGGTTTGCGTGGTTTCAGTCTTTTTGCGCTTGCCGATGGCCGACACGGTTGCGAAGAACAGTGGCACCCAGAAGATCGCCAGCACGGTTGCGGTGATCATACCGCCGATCACGCCGGTACCGATGGCATGTTGGCTGCCTGAACCTGCGCCCGAGGAGATCGCCAGCGGCAGTACGCCGAGGATGAACGCCATGGAGGTCATGATGATCGGGCGCAGACGCATGCGGGAGGCCTCGATGGCCGCCTCGACGATGCCCTTGCCCTGTTCGTGGAGTTCCTTGGCGAACTCCACGATCAGGATGGCGTTTTTCGCCGCCAGGCCTACCGTCACCAGCAAGCCTACCTGGAAGAACACGTCGTTGGACAAGCCGCGCATGCTGGTGGCGATCAACGCCCCCACCACGCCCAGCGGCACCACGAGGACCACCGCTATCGGGATCGACCAGCTTTCGTACAGTGCCGCCAGGCACAGGAACACCACCAGCAGCGACAGCGCGTACAGCGCAGGCGCCTGCGAGCCGGACAGGCGTTCTTCGTACGACAGGCCGGTCCATGCGTAGCCGATACCGGCCGGTAATTGCTTGGCGATACGCTCGACCTCGGTCATCGCGTCACCGGTGCTGTAGCCCGGTGCCGGGGTGCCGAGGATTTCCATCGCCGCCACGCCGTTATAGCGCGACAGTTTCGGCGAGCCGTAGATCCACTTGCCCGAGGCGATGGCCGACAACGGCACCATCTTCCCGGAGTCGCTGCGCACGTACCATTTGTTCAGGTCTTCAGGCGACATGCGGCTGGCCGCTTCACCTTGTACGTACACCTTCTTCACACGGCCACGGTCGATGAAGTCGTTGACGTAGCTGCCACCCAGGGCAATCGCCAGGGTCTGGTTGATGTTCGACAGCGTGATCCCCTGGGCGCTGGCCTTCTCGTCGTCGACGGTGAGCTCGTACTGCGGCTCATCGTTCACACCGTTGGGGCGTACACCGGCGAGGATCTTGCTCTGGGCGGCCATGCCGAGGAACTGGTTGCGTGCAGCCATCAATTTCTCATGGCCGACACCACCCTGGTCCTGCAGGAACACGTCGAAACCGGTGGCGTTACCCAGCTCCAGTACCGACGGCGGCACGATGGCAAACACCATGGCGTCCTGGAACGTCTGCATGAAGTAGCCCTGGGCGCGCTTGGCGATCTCGAACACCGAGGTGGAATCGTCACGCTCATCCCACGGTTTGAGCATCACGAAGGCCAGGCCCGAGCTCTGGCCGCGACCGGCGAAGTTGAAGCCGTTCACGGTAAATACCGATTTCACGCCTTTGCCTTCGCCCGGCTCGCCTTCCTTGTCGTTGAGCAGGTAGATACGCATGTCGTCGATGACTTTTTGCGTGCGTTCAGCCGTGGAGCCGACCGGGGTCTGCACCTGGGCAAAGATCACGCCCTGGTCTTCGTCGGGCAGGAACGCGGCCGGGATACGCATGAACAGCCAGATCATGCCGGCGAAGATCAGCAGGTACACCAGGAACGCCGGGATCTTGTGCTTGATCATGTTGCCCACGCCGCGCTCGTAGCTCAGTACGCCACGGTCGAAGGTGCGGTTGAACCAGCCGAAGAAACCGCGCTTGGGTTGGCCGTGTTTTTCCGGATCGATCGGCTTGAGCATGGTGGCGCACAGCGCCGGGGTGAAGATCAGCGCAACCAGTACCGACAGCGCCATGGCCGAAACGATGGTGATGGAGAACTGTTTGTAGATCACACCGGTGGAGCCGCCGAAGAACGCCATCGGCAACAGTACCGCCGAGAGCACCAGGGCAATACCCACCAGAGCGCCCTGGATCTGGCCCATGGATTTGACCGTCGCCTCCTTGGGCGACAGGTGCTCCTCGGCCATCACCCGCTCGACGTTTTCCACCACCACGATAGCGTCGTCCACCAGCAGGCCGATGGCGAGGATCATGCCGAACATGGTCAGGGTGTTGATGGTGAAACCGAACGCCGCGAGGATACCGAAGGTGCCCAGCAATACCACCGGTACGGTCATGGTGGTGATGATGGTGGCGCGGAAGTTCTGCAGGAACAGGAACATCACCAGGAACACCAGCACGATCGCTTCGATCAGGGTGTGTACGACACCGGAGATCGATTCGGTGACCACTGGCGTGGTGTCATACGGCACCACTGCCTTCATGCCTGGCGGGAAGAACGGTTCCAGCGACGCCACCGTGGCGCGGATGGCCTTGGCGGTGTCCAGGGCGTTGGCGCCCGAGGCGAGCTTGATCGCCATACCGGATGCCGGGTTGCCGTTGAACTGCGCGCTGATGCTGTAGTTCTGGCCGCCCAGTTCGATGCGGGCCACGTCATGCAGGCGCACCTGGGAGCCGTCGGCATTTACCTTCATCAGGATATTGCCGAACTGCTCGGCGTTTTGCAGACGGGTCTTGCCGATGATCGTCGCGTTCAGCTGGGTGCCGGGCAGGGCAGGCAGGCCGCCCAGTTGGCCGGTGGCCACCTGCACGTTCTGCGCGGCGATGGCGTTGCTGACGTCAACCGGGGTGAGCTGGAAGTTGTTCAGCTTGGCCGGGTCCAGCCAGATGCGCATCGCGTACTGCGAGCCGAACACCTGGAAGTCACCGACGCCCGAAGTACGCGAAATCGGGTCCTGGATGTTGGACACGATGTAGTTGGAGAGGTCGTCCTTGGTCATGCTGCCGTCTTCGGACACCAGACCGATTACCATCAGGAAGTTCTTCACCGACTTGGTCACGCGGATACCCTGCTGCTGCACTTCCTGCGGCAGCAATGGGGTCGCCAGGTTCAGCTTGTTCTGCACCTGCACCTGGGCGATGTCCGGGTTGGTCCCCTGGTTGAACGTCGCGGTGATGGTCATGCTGCCGTCGGAGTTACTGTCCGAGGCCACATAGCGCAGGTTGTCGATACCGTTGAGCTGTTGCTCGATCACCTGCACCACGGTGTCCTGCACGGTTTGTGCGGACGCGCCCGGGTAGGTCACCTGGATGTCGATGGCGGTTGGCGCGATGGCCGGGTACTGATTGATGGGCAGCTTCAGGATCGAGAGTGCGCCGACCAACATGATCACCAGGGCGATCACCCAGGCGAAAATGGGACGGTCGATAAAAAATTTCGACATGGATTACTCCCCTTTGCCGGCTGCGGCAGCAGGAGCGGCAGCGCCGGCAGGCTTGGCGTTGTCAGCCTCCTTGACCTTCACCTCGGCACCCGGCTTGACGTACTGCAGGCCTTCGGTGATCACACGGTCACCGGCGTCGAGGCCTTTTTCCACCAGCCAGTAGGCACCGGCGGTGCGGTTGGCGACCAGGGTGCGTTGCTCGACCTTGTTGTCCTTGTTCACGATCAGCGCGGTCGGGATGCCCTTGAGGTCACGGGTCACGCCTTGCTGCGGTGCGAGGATGGCCTTGCTGTTCACACCGGCCTGCAACTGGGCGTGCACGAACATGCCGGGCAGCAGAGTGTGGTCAGGGTTGGGGAAGACTGCGCGCAGGGTGACCGAACCGGTGGTCTGGTCAACCGACACTTCGGAGAATTCCAGCTTGCCGTCATGGCTGTAGTCGCTGCCGTCTTCGAGGGTCAGCTTGACCTTGGCGGCGTTGGCGCCGGCTTTTTCCAGCTGGCCGCTTTCCAGGTCGCGGCGCAGTTTCAGCATTTCGGCCGAAGACTGGGTCACGTCGACGTAGATCGGGTCCAGTTGCTGGATCACCGCCATGGCATCGGCCTGGCCGTTGCTGACCAGTGCGCCTTCGGTGACTGCGGAACGACCAATGCGCCCGGAGATCGGCGCCAGCACCTTGGTGTAGCGCACGTTGATCTGCGCGGTTTGCATATCGGCTTCTGCGGTCATGCGGTTGGCCAGGGCGGTGTCGTATTCCTGGCGGCTGACGGCTTGCTCATCGACCAACTGCTTGTAGCGGTCGGTGATCGACTTGGTCTGGGTCAGCTTGGCCTGGGCGCTTTTCAGCGTGGCCTCATACACCGACGGGTCGATCTGATAAAGCTGCTGGCCTTCCTTCACGTCTGCGCCTTCCTTGAACAGGCGCTTGAGAATGATGCCGTTGACCTGTGGCCGAACTTCCGCGATGCGGTAGGCCGTGGTGCGGCCTGGCAGTTCGGTGGTCAAGGTGAAGGCTTGCGGTTGAATAGTGACTACGCCGACCTGAGGGGTTTGAGCGGGCGGTGCCGCTTCTTCCTTTTTACATCCGCTGAGCAGCGATGCCAGGGCGACGGCAGTGACCAGAGCGGTAACAGCTGGCTTAAGTTGCATGAAGATCCTCGGGTCAGGCGCGCTGAGTGCGCACAAGAAGTGTGGAAGGGTGGAAAACAAGTGAGTGGATAAGTAGCTTGCTACGCAATATACTTACGTTCATGGTTGTTTGTAAACTCTTGACAGGCTTCGTGGAATGTTGACAAAGCAACGTGCGAAGCCTCGATTTCATTACGTTCGGTGCCCATGACGGTGTCGTCCCAAAAATATACGGATGATCGTTAGCGTCTATTAACTGCGCGTTAACGATAGTCTGAAGTGCCCTGATTGAGGTTTTACTGCCATGGTTCGTCGCACCAAAGAGGAAGCTCAGGAAACGCGCAGCCAGATTCTCGACGCCGCCGAGCACGCTTTTTACGAGCGCGGCGTGGCGCGCACCACGCTGGCGGATATCGCCTCGCTGGCGGGTGTCACGCGGGGCGCCATCTACTGGCATTTCAGCAATAAGTCCGATCTGCTGCAGGCGCTGCTCGACACGTTGCACGAACCCCTGGATGACTTGGCCCGGGCCAGTGAAAGCGAGGATGAACTTGACCCATTGGGCTGCATGCGCAAGTTGCTGATTCGTCTTTATCATCAAGTGGCTCTGGACCCGAAAACCCGGCGTATCAACGAGATCCTGTTTCATAAGTGCGAGTTCACCGATGAGATGTGCGACATGCGCCGCCAGCGCCAGACGCACACGCTCGAATGCAACCTGCGCATCGGGCTTACATTGCGTAACGCGGTGCATCGCGGGCAACTCCCGGAAAACCTCGACACAGCGCGCGGCGCGGTGTGTATCCACGCCTACATTCACGGCTTGATCGGTCAATGGTTGCTGGTGCCCGACAGTTTTCAACTGCATCAGGACGCCGAGCGTTGGGTCGATGCAGGGCTGGACATGCTGCGCCTGAGCCCGAGCCTGCGCAATTGAGACAAAATGCGTAATTGCATCAGGTTGTGTCAACAGTAAAGCGCAGGGGCGGTCAATCGTCCCTCTGCCTATTCGTGGGATGACTTTATATACGGGCTGGCGCGCAGTTGATAGGTAGCCGGCTAAGTATTTTGTAGCGTTATTGTTTCGGTTCTGTGAAGCAATGTTTCCAAAGGGACACATCAGGTTTAAAAAATGTGGAGGGGGCTTGCTCCCGATGGCGGTATACCCGTCAGTAAATCAGCTGACTGGCACACGGCTATCGCAAGCAAGCCCCCTCCTATTTGGTTACAGCGCCAGGGTTGGGTAATCGATATAGCCGACCGGGCCCTTGGCATAGAAGGTTTCCGGGTGCGCCTCGTTCAGCGGTGCGTCGGTTTTCAGGCGCGCCGGCAGGTCCGGGTTGGCGATGAACGGAACGCCGAATGCCACCGCGTCGGCCTTGCCCGACGCCAGCCAGGCATTGGCGCTCTCTTTAGTGAAGCGTTCGTTGGCGATGTACACACCGCCGAAGGCTTCCTTCAGGCGCGGGCCGAGGCTGTCGCCGGCTTCCTTTTCGCGGGAGCAGATGAACGCGATGCCACGCTTGCCCAATTCGCGAGCCACATAGGTGAAGGTCTCGGCAGGGTTGTCGTCGCCCATGTCGTGGGCGTCGGCGCGCGGTGCCAGGTGCACGCCGACGCGGCCGGCGCCCCACACGTCGATGGCCGCGTCGGTCACTTCCAGCAGCAGGCGCGCGCGGTTTTCCAGGGAGCCGCCGTACTGGTCGGTGCGCTGGTTGGTGCTGCTCTGCAGGAACTGGTCGAGCAGGTAGCCGTTGGCGCCGTGGATCTCGACGCCGTCAAAGCCTGCGGCCTTGGCGTTTTCGGCGCCGGTGCGGTAGGCGTCGACGATGTCGGCGATTTCAGCGGTTTCCAGGGCCCGCGGAGTTGGGTAGTCGGCCAGCGGACGCACCAGGCTGACGTGGCCCGCCGCCTGCACGGCGCTCGGCGCCACCGGGGCTTCGCCGTTCAGGTAGGACGGGTGGGAGATGCGGCCGACGTGCCACAGTTGCAGGAAAATCTTGCCGCCCGCGCCGTGAATCGCTTTGGTCACATTGGCCCAGCCGCGTACCTGGTCGTTGGACCAGATGCCTGGCGTGTCCGGGTAACCCACGCCCATCGGTGCCACGGACGTCGCTTCGCTGAGGATCAGCCCGGCGGAGGCGCGTTGCACGTAGTACTCGGCCATCATCGCATTGGGCACACGGCCTTCATCGGCGCGGCAGCGGGTCAGCGGCGCCATGATGATGCGGTTCGACAGTTCCAGGTCGCCCAGTTTGATCGGATCGAAAATAGTCGTCATCGAGAAAATACCTTTCTGTTTAGGTGGATCAGTCTGTTCAAGTGGATCAATGCGTCGCAGGGGCCAGGTCGGCATCGCCGCTCTGACGGAACGTCAGCAGGGTCACCAGCAGCGCGAGGATCGCCAGGGCTGCGGCCGCGAGCGGCACGCTGGTGAGGCCGAAGCCGTGGGCGATCACGCTGCCGCCGACCCAGGCGCCGAGGGCGTTGCCAATGTTGAAAGCGCCGATGTTGAGGGTGGACACCAGGTTTGGCGCCGCCTTGCCGAACGTCACCACGTTGATCTGCAGCGCGGGTACCGCGGCAAATGAGGCGGTGGCCCACAGGAACAGGGTGATTTCGGTGGGGATCAGCGCGACGCTGGTCCAGGTCAGCGCCGTGGAGATCACCGCCATGCTGATGAACACGCCGATCAGGGTGGCCGCCAGACGCTTGTCCGCCAGCTTGCCGCCGATGATGTTGCCCAGGGTCAGGCCCAGGCCGATCAGCAGCAGGGTCCAGGTCACGCCGTGGGGCGAGACGCCGGTGACGTCGCCGAGCAGCGGGGCAACGTAGGTAAAGAGGGTGAACATGGAGGCGGCGAACAGCGCGGTCATGCTCAGCGACAACCAGATGCCGGCGCCCTTTAGGGCGGCCAGTTCGGCACGCATGTTGAGTTTTTCTTCGTCACGCTTGGCTGGCAGAAAGCGGATGAGGCCGATCAGCGCCACCACACCAATCACCGTCACCGCCCAGAAGGTCGAGCGCCAGCCGGCCTGCTGGCCCAGCGCCGTGCCCAGCGGCACGCCGAGCACGTTGGCCAGGGTCAGGCCGGTAAACATCAGGGCCACCGCCGAAGCGCGCTTGTTGGCCGGCACCAGATTGGCCGCCACCACCGAACCAATGCCGAAGAACGCGCCGTGGCACAGCGCCGTGACCACCCGGGCGAACATCAGCACGTTGTAGTCGCTGGCCAGGGCGCAGAGCAGGTTGCCGACGATGAAAATGCCCATCAACGCCACCAGCGCTGCCTTGCGTGGCAGTTTGGCGGTGGCCAGCGCCATGAACGGTGCGCCGATGGCCACGCCGAGGGCGTAGCCGGTTACCAACCAGCCGGCGCCCGGGATCGATACGCCAAGGTCCGCCGCCACATCGGGCAGCAGGCCCATGATGACGAATTCGGTGGTGCCGATGGCGAAGGCGCTCAGGGCCAGTATGAGTAGCGAGAGGGGCATTGGGGTGTCCTGGGTTAGTGCGCTGCGCTGAGTTCAGCGATGAGCGCCGCGAGGAAAGCCTGGATCACTTCCTCGTTGCGTTTGAAAAAGTGCCACTGCCCGGCCTTCTGGCTGCTGATCAAACCCGCCCGTTGCAAGGTGGCCAGGTGGGCCGACACGGTCGACTGGGACAAGCCGCAGCGCTGGTCGATCTGCCCGGCACAGATGCCGTATTCGTGGTTGTGCAGTTGCTCGGGGAACTGCACTTTCGGGTCTTTGAGCCAGGTGAGGATGTCTCGTCGTACTGGGTGCGCCAGGGCTTTTATTATTTCGTCGAGGTCGATGGACATGGCAGGTGCTCGGTGTCGTGTAGCGTTATATCGCGATGAGGCGAACCTTAAATCGTTATAACCCGATATACCAATATGATTTTGCTCTGAGGTCAGCTCAAATCGGTATATCGGGTTATAACGATACGTTGACGGCAGTGCTAGACTGCGCGCCATGAATTATCTCGCACATCTGCACCTGGGCGGCCAACTTCCCGCGCAACTGCTGGGCAGCCTCTATGGCGACTTTGTCAAAGGCCGCCTGCAGGGCCAGTACAGCCCGCCAATCGAAGCGGCGATCCAGCTGCATCGTTCCATCGACCGTTTCACCGACAGCCATCCGTTGATAGGGGAGGCGTTGTCGCGCTTCAGCCTCACGCGTCGACGTTATGCCGGGATCGTCCTCGATGTGTTTTTCGATCACTGCCTGGCGCGGGATTGGGCACTGTATGCCGACCAGCCCCTGGAGCATTTCACCGCCCAGGTGTACCGCGTGCTGGCGGCTGAACCGCAACTGCCGGGGCGGCTGGCGCAGATTGCGCCCTGGATGGCAGCGGATGACTGGTTGGGTTCGTACCGCGAGTTTGCGGTGATGGACCAGGTATTGCGCGGGATTTCGCGGCGGCTGACGCAGCCCGAAGAGCTGAGCCATGCCATGCAGGAGTTGCGCACGTTATACGAACCGTTGAGTGACGACTTCCGGCGTTTCTACCCTGAATTGCAGGTGTTCGCACAGTCTCAACTGACAACACAAGACTAACTGTGGGAGGGGGCTTGCCCCCGATAGCAAGGGTTCAGCCAGCACATGCAGTGACTGACACGCCGCCCTCGGGGGCAAGCCCCCTCCCACATGTTTGACCGTGCCCGCTTCAGGCAGCGTAAGCAGGTCGCGCCGCCACGTGCTCAGCCTCCGGCAACGGCCCGAACAACGCCTTCTGCACCGCCTGCTGCGCCTGGAATGCCAGCGCCGCGCGTTCCTGCCCAGCGCAGGCGATCGGCTTGAGCACATGAATTTCTACATCGCCCTGATCATTGGCAAACAGGCGCATCAGGTGCGACAGCAAATCATCATCGCCAATAAACGGTGCCAGCGGGTCTACCTGGCCGTTGCGCAGGTAACGAATCGCCACCGGTTGCAGCGACACGTCGGCATCGATCGCACTGGCCAGCAGGCGCCCGTGGAACGTGCGCAGGCTGCGCCCGTCGGTGGTGGTGCCTTCGGGGAACATCAGCAGCGGGTGCTGTTGCTCGAGATGACGGGTCATCTGCTTGCGAATCAACTGACTGTCGCCCGAGCCCCGACGAATAAACAGGCTGCCGGCCTTGGCTGCCAGCCAGCCCGCCACCGGCCAGGTGCGCACCTCGGCCTTGGACAGAAACGACAGTGGCGTGACCATGCCCAGCAGCGGAATGTCGGTCCAGGACACGTGGTTGCTCACCCACAGCATCGGCGTGCGCGGCAGCTCGCCATGCACCGTCACGCGAAAGGGCAGGGCATTGCTCAAGCGTGCCATGAAGAAGCGCGACCAACGCTGGCGCCGCACCATCGAGTTGGCCACGCCCAGGCGCTCGAACAGGCCAAACACACTGGCCATGCTCAAGCCCAGCGCCACCACCAGCAGCACCCGGGCAATGCGCCCGTACACCCGCAGGCGGCCCATTACACAGCCGCCTTGAAGTGGCGCGCGTAACGCGGGCAGAGGTTGTCGCGCTTGAGCAGGATGAACACGTCGGCCACCTGGAAGTCTTCATCCCAGCACGGCTCGCCGCAGATTTTTGCGCCCAGGCGCATGTAGGCCTTGAGCAGCGGCGGCATTTCGGCGATGACGTTGGACGGCAGGTCCAGCGCCGGCAACGGTTTTTTCGGTTCGGCGCGCAGGTGTTCGTTGCACAGGTAGCGTTCGCGCAGGCGCTGCATGATGGCGTGGGCCTGGATGCCGCCGTCGTGCATCGGAATACTCGCGCAGCCCATCAGGTAGCTGTAGCCGCCCTGGTTGAGCACTTCGGCCAACTCGCCCCAGAGCACGGCGATGGTGCCGCCGTTGCGGTAGGCCGGGTCGACGCAGGTACGGCCGATTTCCAGGATCGGACCTTGCAGGTGCAGCAGGCCATGCAGGCTGAATTCTTCTTCACTGTAGAACCGGCCCAGGGTGCTGGCGGCCTGGTGATCGAGCAGGCGGGTGGTGGCGACCAGTCGACCACTGTTCAAATCCCGCACGCCGATGTGGCTGCAGTGAACATCATAGTCATCCATGTCCAGGCCCAGTTCCGCGCCTTTCAGCTTGGCGTTGAATTCGCCGCTGAACACGTTGAACCGCAGGGCCTGTGCTTCCTGCAAAGCCTGTGCGCCAACCAGGCGTTCGGCTTGCAGACGGCGTTCATTGCCGGTGTCGCTGATGCGGGCGATCTGAGTCATGGCGAATCTCCGAGTGCCAGCCACGTTTCGGCCGGTCGACTTGTTTGTCCAAACTCAGGCTATGTAGGCTCGGTGTCATCTCCATGAAGCTACGGTGACGGTTGGGTGACACGCCCCGTGTCGCCAAACTGTCATGGGCCTGGGCTAGCCTCGCGGGCTTGAATGCCCCCTTGAGTCTGCGTCCATGGTCAGAGGCCTGTTGTGTGTTGCCCTGCTGTTAGTCACCGCTGCCGCCCACGCAGAAACCTGGCCCGGCAAGGAGTGGGCCAGAGGTGAGCCACTGGCCGGGCCCGCCGTCGAGGCACTGGATGCCTACGCGTTTCCCGCGCGCGACGACGCGACCCGTCAGGGCGTTCGCACCGACGCGCTGCTGGTGATCCGCGATGGCCAGATCGTCTATGAACGCTACGCCACGCCCACCAGCGCCAGCACGCCACACCTGACCTGGTCCATCAGCAAGAGCCTGATGGCCACGGTGCTCGGCGTGGCCTACGGGCAAAATCGCTTCAAGCTGAGCGACCCGGCCGCACGTTTTTACCCGCCGATGAAACAGCACCCCAAGGTGACCATGGCCGATTTGCTGCACTGGGCCTCGGGCCTGGACTGGCAGGAAGACTACGAATACGCGCCGCTGAAGTCCTCGGTGGTGGCGATGCTCTACACCCGTGGCCATGGCGACATGGCCGAGTTCGCCGCCGACACCGACGCCGCCGTGGCGCCCGGCAAGGCCTTTCGTTACTCCAGCGGCGACAGCAATATCCTCTCTGCCGCGCTGAGGGGCATGCTCGGCCACAAGGCGTACGTGAGTTACCCCTGGGATGCGCTGTTCGAGCCGCTGGGCATCCGCTCGGCCACCTGGGAAACCGACGCCGACGAAACCTTCGTTGCCTCCTCCTATGCCTACCTCACCGCCCGCGATCTGGCGCGGGTCGGCCTGCTGATGGCGCGCGAGGGACGTTGGGGCGATGAACAACTGCTGCCCAAGGACTGGGTGGCTTTCAACCGCAAGCCGTTCGACGGCTATAAGGCCGGCCAGGATGAAGCCGTACCGGGCGGTCAGTGGTGGCTCAACCAGGGCACGCCACGCCCCTGGCCCGACGCCCCCGCCGACACCTTCGCCGCACTGGGCCATTGGGGCCAGGCGCTGTTCGTCCTGCCCGACGAACACGTGGTGATTGTGCGCTACGGCGACGACCGCGACGGCACGTACGGCCATAACGAACTGCTCAAACGCGTGCTCGCGGCGGTGCAGCCATGATCCGTCGTCATCCGATTCTCAGCCTCTTTGCCGTGCTGCTGCTCGTCCTGCTCGGCTGGGTGTGGCATGAGCGCGTCAATCTGCAAGCCTTCCCCGACATCATTGCGGCCTACACTGCCAAGGAATATTGCTCGTGCCGCTATGTGGCGAATAATCCTGCGGAGTATTGCCGGGGCTACGTGAAACAGTACGTGCCCACCAGTGCGTTTCGTGACAACCCGGAGCGCAGTGAGGTGACGGCGAGTGGGTTGGGCCGCACGCACAGTGCACGCTGGTTGGGCGAACGCCAGGGCTGTCGCCTGACTCCCTGAGACAATGGATTTGCGCGGTTCGTGACATTGCGCTTAAGGTTCGTGCAGGTTTTTTGCCCCATGAGTCGCTATGTTCTCTGTCAAACCCCTGGCCTTTGCGCTGCTGGCCTGCGCCGCCGTACCCGCACACGCCGCCTGGTACCTCGATAACGAATCCTCGCGCCTGTCGTTCGTCACCACCAAAAACACCGAGATCGCCGAAGTGCAGCGCTTTCTGGTGCTGCATGGCAAGGTCGACGGCAAGGGCGCGGCGCAGTTGCAAGTGGAGCTGGAGTCGGTCAACAGCGCCATCCCGCTGCGTGATGAGCGCATGCGCAACGAGCTGTTCGAGATCAAGACGTTCCCTGAAGCGCTGATCAATGCGCAGATCAATCTGCAGCCGATCAACGATCTGGCGCCGGGGGCGCAAATCGAGCTGCGCCTGCCGATAAGCGTCACCCTGCATGGCAAGACCCAGACCTACAGCGCCGAGCTGCTGGCCACGCGCCTGGATGATCGGCGCTTTCAGGTGGTGACGCTGGAGCCGGTGGTGCTGCATGCCGAGGATTTTGACCTGATGCCGGGCGTGGCCGCGCTGCGCAAGGCGGCGGGGCTCAAGTCGATCAGTTTGTCGGTGCCGGTGGGTGCGGTGCTGATTTTCACGGCGCGCTGACATGAGCGGCGCGGTGTTCCCGTGGCGCAGCGCCAACCGTTTCGAGTTGTTGATCGACGGCCCGCAGTTTTTTCCGCAGATGTTGGTGGGCATCGCCCGGGCCGAGCAACAGGTGGACCTGGAGCTGTACCTGGTGGAGGCGGGGGCGTGTGCCGAAGCGATGGTGCAGGCGCTGGTGCACGCTGCCGAACGCGGCGTGCGGGTGCGCTGCCTGTTCGACGATTACGGCAGCCTGGCGTTCACCTTCGGGCTGCGCAAGCGCTTGACCGACGCGGGAGTGCAGCTGCGGTTCTACAATCGCCTGAGCTGGCGCCGTTGGATGCGCAACCTGTACCGCGATCATCGCAAGCTGCTGCTGATCGACCAGGCAACCGCCGTGGTCGGCGGCACGGGCGTCACCGATGAATTCTGGACGCCAGGGCAGGACACCGCCGACTGGCACGAAGTGATGGTGCAGATCAGCGGGCCGCTGGTGCTGGACTGGCAGGCGCTGTTCGACCGCCAATGGCACGCCAACGCAGCGCGTCGGGCGTGGAAGCCGGCGACCCATTTCGGTTTGCCACGCCTGCCCAAGGTGCCGCCGACCGGCGCGGGCCTTGGCCGCGTCGCCTATGCCGACGCCCGTCAGCATCGCGATATCCTGCAGTCGCTGATCCGCGCCTTGAACAGCAGCCAGCGACGTATCTGGCTGGCCACGCCGTATTTTCTGCCGACCTGGAGCGTGCGCCGAGCCTTGCGCCGCGCAGCCGGGCGCGGGGTGGATGTGCGCCTGTTGCTCACCGGCCCGCGCACCGATCATCCCTCGGTACGTTATGCCGGGCATCGCTACTACCCGCGTCTGCTGCGCGCAGGCGTGCAGATTTTTGAATACCAGCCGTGCTTCCTGCACTTGAAAATGGTGCTGGTGGACGATTGGGTGAGCATTGGCTCATGCAATTTCGATCACTGGAATTTGCGCTTCAACCTGGAAGCCAACCTGGAAGCGCTGGACCCGGCACTGACGCTGGCCGTGGCGAGCAGTTTCGAACGCGATTTTACCCAGAGTCAGGCGGTCAGTCTGGAGGCCTGGAAAGCGCGGCCGTTATGGCGGCGGGTGAAGCAGCGGGTGTGGGGCTGGATCGACCGGCTGGTGGTCAATCTGTTGGATCGGCGAGGGTAAGCCCCATGTCCGTTCCGGGCGCGGCCAGGCACCAGTCTTTGCTGAAGCCGCAGCGTTTGGAAAAATCGCCCAAGGTCAGCTCCCTGTTCAAGTTGACGACGGTCAACCAATAGGGCTCCAACTCTGCAATGGCACGTGGCAGGTTGGGCTGCAGTCCGGCATTTGGTGCTGTTTGAGGGGAGGCGTTTGCCGTGGGCAGGTTGCCTGCTGACCAGACGTGCAGCATCCCATACTTGCTGGCGTTGTCGGCTATGGCCTTGAGTTCTGTATAAACGGCGGTTCCGGTATCGCTTAATACACTGTCCAACTCTGCTTCATTCGCAGGGGAAAATGGGCTCCCCCAACTATGGTTGACGACGCGCACATTCTGTCTGTGCAAATCGGCATAGGCGGCGCCTACCGCTGCTGCTGTCGGAAGCGGGGCTCTCCAAATATCGGTGATGGCAATGGGACCTCCCAGATAGGTATTACCGAACTTGCGCACTGCACTCAGATTAGCCCCGTAAGCCACACCCTGGACCCCGGAGCCATCGCGATTGGCAGTTGCTATACCGGCAACATGGGTGCCGTGCGCATCGTATGTAGTGCTTACCAGGCCGAGATATTCATCAAGTTGCTCCCGGGTAAGGCTGCCGTCGGCAATCAGTTCTTCAAGGGTCGCCAATGCGTCGGGTGGCAATGAGCCGATAACGGTTACAGCAGCACGATCACCTTCGGCGTAGAAGCAGCCATTTTCCAGCGAGGCCCCACTCAGGCAGCCGTTGTCAGCCATGAGCACGCCGATAGTTGGCTTCCAGGCAAATTCGCTATGGCGCAAGTCGGTTCCGGAGTCGTAAATGCCTATTTGAACCCCCGCGCCACTCAACCCCCGGGCATAAGCGTAATCCGCACCGACTGCACCCAACCCCCAGTTACTCTTGAACTCTTCACTGCGCCAACTGGCGGCATCGTGCAGGCGTCCCTGCTCGGTGTAGTTCGCCGCGGTAACGGGCGTACCCCACAGGCAGCCGAGCACACAGAGGGCGATCGCATTTCGTTTGAACGATGATTGAGCAGGCGTTGTTGCAGCGGCCGTTCGAGGGCGAATCGTAGGTGACATAGTTCGCACACTTGCACATAAAAATGGGCTGACAGCGTGTGCGAACGGGCGGGGGCATTGATGTAGGGATAGGCTTGGAGCGCAGAGCGAAAGTGACTTTTCTGCTGCGGATACGTGTCACCACGCAAGCCCCCTCTTCAGGGAAGAGGGGCTGCACGTATTACAACAGCTCGAAGGTCTGCTGCTGCACGTCCTGGGAATCCAACCCGATCTGCACATTGAACTCGCCCGGCTCGGCGGCGAATTTCAGTTGGGTGTTGTAGAACTTCAAGTCTTCCTCGGTGATGGTGAAGTGCAAGGTGCGTTCTTCACCGGCCTTGAGCATGACTTTCTGGAAGTTCTTCAGCTCCTTGACCGGACGGATCATCGAGCCGGCCACGTCCTGGATATACAGTTGCACCACCGTTTCGCCATCCACCTTGCCGGTGTTCTTCACCGTGACGCTGGCGTCGAGCTTGCCGGTCTTGTTCAGGGTGGTGGACGACAGCGCCATGTCCGACAGGGTAAACCGCGTGTAGCTCAGGCCATAGCCGAACGGAAACAAGGGGCCGGTGGTGTCATCGAAATACTGCGAGGTGTAGTTGCCCGGCTTGCCCGGGGTGAACGGCCGGCCGACGCTCAGGTGGTTGTAGTAGGTCGGGATCTGCCCCACCGAGCGCGGGAACGTGATCGGCAGCTTGCCCGACGGGTTGTAGTCACCGAACAGCACGTCGGCAATCGCATGACCGCCTTCGGTGCCGGCGAACCAGGTTTCCAGAATCGCGTCGGCTTGCTTGTTCTCGTCGACGATCGACAGTGGACGGCCGTTCATCAGCACCAGCACCAGTGGCTTGCCGGTGGCCTTGAGTGCCTTGATCAGGTCGCGCTGGCTTTGCGGGATGTTCAGGTCGGTGCGGCTGGACGACTCGTGGGACATGCCACGGGACTCGCCCACGGCGGCGACCACCACATCGGCGTCTTTGGCGGCCTTGACCGCTTCGTCGATCATTGCCTGGGCCGGGCGGGCGTCATCCACCACTTCCGGGGCATCGAAGTTGAGGAAGTTGAGGTAGTCGACCACGGCCTTGTCGTTGGTGATGTTGGCGCCACGGGCGTAGATGATCTTGCCTTTTTCGCCGATCACCGCGTTCATGCCGTCGAGCAGGGTCACCGATTGCTCGGGTTTGCCGGCGGCGGCCCAACTGCCCATCATGTCGATCGGTGCCTTGGCCAGCGGGCCCACCAGGGCGATGGTGGCGGATTTTTTAAGTGGCAGGGTGTCGTTCTGGTTTTTCAGCAGCACCAGGCTGCGGCGCGCGATATCGCGCGCATCGCTGCGGTGCAGGCGGCTTTCGGCGTAGGTGTCGGCCGGGTCGTCCTCGGCCTTGCCGATGCGCAGGTACGGGTCTTTGAACAGGCCCATGTCGTACTTGGCGGCGAGCACTTCGCGCACGGCGTTGTCGATGTCACTCTGTTCGATCTCGCCGGACTTGAGCAGCCCCGGTAATTCCTTGGCGTAGAGCGAGTCGTTCATGCTCATGTCGATGCCGGCCTTGATCGCAAGCTTGGCGGCTTCACGCCCGTCCTTGGCCACGCCGTGCTTGATCAGTTCGACGATCGCGCCGTGGTCGCTCACGGCCAGGCCCTTGAAGCCCCAGTCCTTGCGCAGCAGGTCGTTCATCAGCCAGGTGTTGGCGGTGGCGGGCACGCCGTTGATCGAGTTGAGCGCCACCATCACGCTGCCGGCACCGGCCTTGATCGCCGCGTGGTAGGGCGGCAGGTAGTCCTGGTACATCTTGACCGGGCTCATGTCGACCACGTTGTAGTCGCGCCCGCCTTCCACCGCGCCGTACAGGGCGAAGTGCTTGACGCTGGCCATGAGGCTGTCGGCATTGGCCGGGCTTGTGCCCTGGAAGGCCTTGACCATCACGCCGGCGATGCGCGAGGTCAGGTAGGTGTCTTCACCGAAGCCTTCGGAGGTGCGGCCCCAGCGCGGGTCGCGGGAGATATCGACCATCGGCGCAAAGGTGATGTCGAGGCTGTCGGCGGCGGCTTCCTGGGCGGCGATGCGCCCGGAGCGGCCGATGGCGTCCATGTCCCAGCTGGAGGCCAGGGCCAGGCTGATCGGGAAAATGGTGCGGTGGCCGTGGATCACGTCGTAGGCGAAGAACATCGGTATCTTCAGGCGGCTGTGCATGGCCGCGTCCTGCATAGGACGGTTTTCCGCGCGGGTGATGGAGTTGAACGTGCCGCCGATGCGGCCGGCGGCGATTTCCTTGCGGATCAGCTCGCGGGGCATTTCCGGGCCGATGCTGATCAGGCGCAACTGACCGATCTTTTCATCCAGGGTCATCTGCCTGAGCAGGTCGCTGACGAAGGCGTCCTTGTCTTTAAGCGCAGCAGGCTTTGTTTCCGCCCATGCGGGATGACTGGCCAGAGTGGCTACAAGGCCGAGCAAACACAGCTTCTTCATGAATATCCTTTTTCGGCTCACTGCACAGCACTGGGCTGATCGGCCGAAATGTGGGGAGCGTCTATTGTTGTTCGGGTGTTGTTCAGATAAATGCAGCACACTCTGAACTCTTTTTCGCGCTGGGCATCTTTGTAGCTGATTGGCTCGATGCATGCCAGTGGTGGCGGATTATGCCCCAAGCGTGTTGCTTGTGGGATGAGTCGTCACATTCCATCAAGGTTCGTCAGGAGAAACACCATGCAAGCAGCACTCCCTTACCGTTGGGGCTTCAAGGCCGCGGCATTGTTATTGATCAGCACGCTGCTGAGCGGTTGCGGCATCAACACCATTCCCACCCTGGACGAGCAGGCCAAGGCCGCCTGGGGCCAGGTGCAGAACCAGTACCAGCGCCGCGCTGACCTGATCCCCAATCTGGTGGAAGTGGTCAAGGGCTATGCCGCCCATGAACAGGACACCCTCACTGCCGTGATCGAAGCGCGGGCCAAGGCCACCTCGATCCAGGTGGATGCCAGCACCCTCGACAACCCGGAAAAACTCAAGCAGTTCCAGCAGGCCCAGGACGGCCTCAGCGGTGCACTCAGCCGTTTGATGGTGGTGTCCGAGCGGTATCCGGACCTCAAGGCCAACCAGAACTTCCTGGCCCTGCAGTCGCAACTGGAAGGCACCGAAAACCGTATCGCCGTGGCGCGTCGCGATTTCATCCAGGCCGTGCAGGCCTACAACACCGAAATCCGCACCTTCCCTGGTCGTCTGTGGCACAGCGTGATGTACAGCGACCTGCCGGTGCGCGCTTCGTTTGAAGCCACCAGTGCCGATGCCGATAAAGCGCCACAAGTGAAGTTCAAATAAGACTTTCCTGAGGTGTCGATGCGTTTATTACGGATAGGGTTGGCGCTGTGGCTGTTGGCCTGCGTGGGCGCAGCTCAGGCGGCGCTGAACTTCCCGGCGCTGACCGGGCGGGTGGTGGATAACGCCCAGATGATCGACCCGGCGGTGCGCGAGCAGTTGACCCGGCAGTTGCAGGCGCTGGAACAAACCTCGGGCGAGCAGATCGTGGTGGTCACTGTGCCGGACCTGCAGGGCGTGCCCATTGAGGACTTCGGTTATCAGTTGGGCCGCGCCTGGGGCATCGGGCAGAAGGGCAAGGACAACGGCGCGCTGTTGATCGTCGCCCGCGATGAGCGCAAATTGCGCATCGAAGTCGGCTATGGCCTGGAAGGCGTGCTGACCGATGCGCAGTCCTGGGTGATCATCAACCAGGTGATCGCGCCCAAGTTCAAGGCCGGCAATTTCAGTCAGGGCATCAGCGACGGCGTGGCCGCGATGATCCAGGTGGTGGGCGGTGAGCCGCTGGCCGTGCCGGCCCATGTGGCGGACGCGAATTTTGCGCTGGATAACCCCGGATTTTCCATCGGCCTGTTTGTGCTGCTGATCGGCGTGTTATGGCTGTGCAACCGCATGGGCCTGCCGGTGGGCGCTATCTTGCTGGCGATCCTCAGCAGCAGCGGTCGCGGCGGCGGTGGGGGAGGCGGCGGTGGCTTCCGGGGCGGCGGCGGTGGGTTTGGCGGCGGCGGTGCTTCAGGTGGCTGGTGATGACAACAACTAAAAACGGACATGTACAACCATGGCATTACTGACTGAACACGAACAACGCCAGGTCGCCGAAGCGATTGCGCGGGTCGAGCAACAGACCGACGCGGAGCTGGTGACCGTGCTGGCGGCGCGTGCCGACGACTACGCCTACATCCCGCTGTTGTGGGCCAGCCTGATCGCGTTGGTGGTGCCGGGTATCGTGCATTACCTGTCGGGCTACATGACCATGTACACCTTGCTGCTGGCGCAATGGGCGACATTCATCATGCTGTGCCTGCTGTTTCGTCTGCCCAGCGTCACCACCCGTCTGATTCCGCGTTCGGTGCGCCACTGGCGCGCGTCCAACCTGGCGCGGCGCCAGTTCCTCGAACAGAACCTGCACCACACGCTGGGCAGCACCGGGGTGCTGATTTTTGTCAGCGAGGCGGAGCGCTATGTGGAAATCCTGGTGGACGACGGCATATCCAAACGCCTGGATGACAGCAGTTGGGACGCCATCGTCAAGGCGTTTACCCGGCAGGTGAGACAGGGGCAGACCCTGGCCGGGTTTATTGCCTGTATCGAGGCGTGTGGTGAGTTGCTCAAGGTGCATGTGCCGGTGACGCAGACGCGTAATGAGTTGCCCAATCGGCTGGTCGTGCTCGAATAATCCAGGCACGCCATGAGCCCTGTGGGAGCTGGCTTGATGTTGACTGACTGACCGTTGATCAAATAACTGCGTGCCCCCAACCGCCATCCCCCCTAAAATGCCCGGCATTTCCTGCCCGAGGCGTTTTTGTTCATGTCCGTCACCGCTAAACCCGCCAGCCCCGCGCCGGATCATCATGCCCGGTTCATCGAACTGCTGAACGCAAGCCTTGCGCAAAACGCCTTTATCAAGCTGGTGCTGGCCAGGTACGTCGGTGAGGAAGCCGAGCTGCAACGGCTGATCATCAAGCCGGTAACGGTCAAGGAGCAGGCGTGCCTGTCCTTCGTGTACCGCTACAAGACCCGCGATATCACCCGCAACCTGCCGCTGGCGGACGGCGTGGCGGCGATTGCCGAGCTGCTGCCGGCCTCGTTCAAGAACGCGCACCTGTTGTCGCTGACCGACGAAGTGCAACTGGAATACAGCAAGAAAAACAAAAGCTCGCTGTTCAAAAGCAAGCCGCAGCAGCTGCGTGAGGCGCCGTCGGCCGAGCACAACCGTGAGAAGCACCGCTTTCTCGACCTGAGCCGGCCGTTCCTTGCCGATCTGGGGGTGACCGACGCCAGGCAGGCGCTGATCCCGTCGATGTCACGCAAGTGGAAGCAGATCAACAAGTTCATCGAAGTGTTCAGCCATGCGCTGACCTCGTCGCCCCTCAAACTCGACCAACCGGTGCGCGTTGCCGATTTCGGTTCGGGCAAGGGTTACCTCACGTTCGCGATCCACGATTACCTGCGCAACACCCTTAAGGTCGAAGGCGAAGTCACTGGCGTGGAGCTGCGCGAAGACATGGTGACCCTGTGCAACGCCGCCGCTGCCCGCCTCGAACACCCCGGGCTGCTGTTCAAATGCGGGGACGTGCGCAGCGTGGCGCCGAGCGAACTGGACGTGATGATCGCCCTGCATGCCTGCGACATCGCCACCGACTACGCGATCCACACCGGCATCCGCTCCGGCGCGTCGATCATCATGTGCTCGCCGTGCTGCCATAAACAGATTCGCCTGCAGATCCAGAGCCCCGCGCTGCTCAAGCCGATGTTGCAATATGGTCTGCACCTGGGCCAACAGGCGGAAATGGTCACGGACAGCCTGCGTGCGCTGTTCCTCGAGGCCTGTGGTTATGAGACCAAGGTGTTCGAGTTCATCTCGCTGGAACACACCAACAAGAACAAGATGATCCTCGCGGTGAAACGCGCGCAGCCGTTGGACAATGCGCAGTTGCTGGTGAAAATCCAGGAACTGAAGGCGTTCTATCAGATCACTGAGCATTGCCTGGAAACCCTGCTGCACGCGGATGGTTTGTTGAGCTGAAGCGCGGGTTTATGGGCTCGGTTCGATCCGCAGGATGCCGTCCGCCGAGGCCACGGTTTTCACCGGCAGCAGCGCGGGCAGGGCATTGAGCAGGGCGTCGGGATCATTCACATCCAGGTTGCCCGACACCTTGAGCGCCGCAACTGCCTTGTTGACCTGCAACTGCGCCTGAGGGCGGTACAGGCTCAACTCGTCGATCAGGCTGGCCAGTTCCAGGTTGCGAAACGACAAGTGGCCGCTGCGCCAGTCGGCCACCTCTTCGGCGGTGAGGGATTGCTGTTGCAGCGAGCCTTGGGCGTAGCGGTAAATCGCGCGGTGCCGGGCGTCGAGCAGGGCGACGGGTTTGTTTGCGTCCGGCTCGAACGCCACTTGGCCATGGGCGACGCTGACCACCAGTTGCTGCTGGCTGCGGCGCACATCGAAGCCGGTGCCTACTGCCCGCACAGTCGCGGTGCCGGCCTGCACGTACAGGGGGCGTTCCTGGTCAGCGGCGACGTCGATGTACAACTGGCCCTGGTCCAGGTGAAGAATGCGTTGATGCGCGGTGAAGTCAACGCGGATGTGGGTGTTGGCGTTCACGTACAGCGTGCTGCCATCGGGCAGGGCGAGGGTGCGCATGCCCTTGGCGTGAACTGCCACCTGGCTGTGATACGGATCGCGGGGCGCGCCCAGGTGCGTGGCCAGCACGGCACAGAGCACGCCGGCTGCCACGGCCAGCGCCGGGCGCCAGAGGGACGGTTTGCGTGCAGGCAGCGCCACGGGCTTGTTCAGTTGTTGAAGTTGGGCGAGGTCGGCCCACAGCTGTTCGAATTCGGCATAGGCATGCGCATGCGCAGGCACCGACTGCCAGGCGGCAAAGGCTTTGCGCTCGGTGCGGCTCAGGTGGTTGCGGTTGCGTGCAAACCAGCTGGCGGCCTGTGCATCGATGGCGTCGCGTGCGTCGATGTCCAGGGCGTCGGTGTCGCTCAGGCGGTTCATTCTGGCTGCTCCGTGCCGGGGTCGGATTGAAGGCGCCTTTGCAATGCAGCAGGGCGATCTGCGCCTGGCTCATGCCCTCGAAGCGGTGCAGCATAAGGGCTTCTCGCCTGCGGGGCGAGCGTTCGGCGAGGACTTCGTGCAATTGTTCCAGACGCTGCAGGCACTGCGCGACTGCGCATGAGCTATTTCAGGCAACCACCCCCCCTATGGCGAGCGGGCTTGCCCCGCGTTGTGGCGCGAAGCGCCTCCCACCTTTTGATCAGCGCTCAACCGGGACGGAGAGTGCCGGGTTGCCCAGTGGATGGGTACGTGCGGCAAAGAACCGCACTTCCATGCCCGTGCCGTCCAACAACTGCGAGTAGCGCCTTTTCTGCTGACGGATAAACCCGTCACTGCGCCCCGACACCGCGATCGCCAGGGTACTCACATCCGCTTGGCGAATCGCATCCACCAGGTGTTGATCCTGCGGCCCCAGGTCATGGCCGAAGATGCACAGCGCGCCCTTGTGGCTGAGCAATTGTTCATAGCAGAACGACAGGTAATCCGAGCTGCGGATGGTCTTGAGCTTCTCCTGCACCGTGCCTTCGCTGACGAACAGCGGCACGTCGTCGAGGGTCTTGATCGTGTTGTTGATGGCAAAACTGCTGAGCAGGGTGCTGTCGGTGGACGCCAGTTTGCGCGCGGTGCCGTCGAGGTTGCGCACCAGGTGCAGGCCGCCGTGCAGGTACAGAATGCGCGTGGCGTCGGTGCGGGTGTCGCGCAGGTCGAAGTGGGCGTCGGCACTGCGGAACAGGTCGTCGATGCCCGGCGTGTGCAGGATCGCCCAGTAATTGAGCAAATCGTAGTTGCTGGTGAACACCGTCGGGTAGCGCTGCAGTTCCTGGTTGATCGTCGCCAGTGTCGATGGCTGCACCAGGCGCCACGGGATATGCACGGCGTGGATGGTATTGATCAGCGCTTCCTTGATCGCGTAGTAGCGGTTGCGCGGCGCCGCCGAGCTGACGGCCAGTGCCTTGTTGACCCGGCTGGTGGTTTTCAGTGCGCCCAGGGCCTGCTCGAAACTGCGGGTTTGCAGGGCGTCGAACACGCTGAGCTCGGAGGGGCCCAGGGGTTTTTCTTCGACGGTGCGCGCGTTTTCGAACAGCGAGTCGTAGGCAAAGTCTTCCCAAATCGTGCGGCTGGCGCCGTTGCCGATCAGAATCCCACTGAAGTCGAGGGCAGCACGCAGCGTGCTCCAGTCTTCAAGGTGGGCGTCGATATCCTGGAAATCCTTCATTGCGGCGGGTCTACTCAAAATCGGCTGGACGGTGACTTTATCACGAGCGGGCATTGATCCTGGTCAACATGCGCCGTGCGGCAAGGGTTGATCCTGTCGGCCTAACGCCTCCGAGGATTGACCATGAGCAGCACCTTCTTCATTCCCGCCGTCAACATCATGGGCACCGATTGCCTGGACGACGCCATGCTCGCCATCCGCAACTACGGTTTTCGCAAGGCGCTGATCGTGACCGACGCGGGCCTGGCCAGGGCGGGCGTGGCCGGCATGATTGCCGAGAAGCTGGCGCTGCAGGACATTGACTCGGTGATCTATGACGGTGCCAGGCCCAACCCCAACGTGGACAACGTCGAGAAAGGCCTGGTGCTGCTGCAACAGAGCGCCTGTGATTTCGTGGTGTCACTGGGCGGCGGCTCGCCCCATGACTGCGCCAAGGGCATCGCGTTGTGCGCCACCAATGGCGGGCGTATCGGCGATTACGAAGGCGTCGACCGGTCGAGCAAGCCGCAACTGCCGCTGGTGGCCATCAACACGACTGCCGGCACCGCCAGCGAGATGACCCGCTTCTGCATCATCACCGATGAAACCCGCCACGTGAAAATGGCCATCGTGGACCGCAACGTTACGCCGTTGCTGTCGGTCAACGATCCCGCGCTGATGGTCGGCATGCCCAAGGGCCTCACCGCCGCGACGGGCATGGACGCGCTGACTCATGCCATCGAAGCCTACGTATCCACCGCTGCCACGCCGATTACCGATGCCTGCGCGATCAAGGCCATCGAACTGATCAGCGCCAACCTGCGCCTGGCGGTGCGCGACGGCAGCGACAAAACCGCACGGGAGAATATGGCCTACGCCCAGTTCCTCGCCGGCATGGCCTTCAACAATGCGTCACTGGGTTTTGTGCATGCCATGGCGCACCAATTGGGCGGCTTTTATGACTTGCCCCACGGTGTATGCAACGCGGTATTGCTGCCCCACGTGCAAAGCTTCAACGCCAGTGTCTGCGCCAGGCGCCTGAGTGATGTGGCGCGCGCGCTGGGTGCCGATGTCACCGGCATTACCGCCGAAGAGGGCGCCCAGGCCGCCATCGCCGCGATCCGCAGACTGTCCCACGACGTGGAGATCCCCGCCGGCCTGCGCGAACTCGGCGCGAAGTTGCAGGACATTCCACTGCTGGCCAGCAATGCGCTGAAGGACGCATGCGGGCTGACCAATCCTCGTCGGGCGGATCAGCGGCAGATTGAGGAGGTTTTTCGCAGTGCGTTTTAGATCGCTCGGCAGCGAGCCACACAGGCGCAGGCTGCACTCGCCAGCAGCACGCACAGCAGCGTAAAGGGCCATGCCTGCTCGTTCACAAGCAGGCTCGCCACGCCGCCGATCAGCGCGGCGATCAATTGATGCATGAAGCCGCTCAAGGCCATGGCGTAGGCGCCACTGACCGGGGACTGATCATTGGCCATGGATAAGCTGGTGGGATAACTCATCGACTGTCCCACCAATGCCAGGCAATAGGGCATCCACAGCAGCACCGCCAGTGCGCTCGCAAATACACTGCCCAACAGCATGATCGCGGTGCCCAGCAACACCAGCGCACTGCCGGCGCTCATCATCGTCAATCGCCCCACGTGCGCGACAAGGTGATTGACCAGCAGCGCCCCTGCCAGATACGCGCCGCTGATCGGCCAGCCCAGCCAGCCATATTGCGCCGCGCTCCAGCCAAAGCGCCCTTGCAGGATCAACGGTGCACATGTGTTGAACGCGATGATCACCCCGTAGCCCAGCCCGCCAGCGAGTGCCGCGTACAGGAAGGGGGGATGTCGCACAATCTGTGTGTAAACACGCCATGTCGAGACCGAAGGGGCGGCTTTTATACGCGTCGTAACTATCATGCGCTGCACCACCACCATCAGCACACCGGCCCCTAGCGCCAAGGTATAAAAGATCGCCTCCCAACCGAATGCCACCTGCAACAGCGAACCTGCGAACTGGCCCAGGCCCAAGGCAATCACAAAAGTCATTCCCAACCATGACAACCCCTTGGCCAGCAGTGCGCCGCTGAAAGCATCGCGCACCAGCACGCGCGCCATTACCGCAACGCCACCCGCGCCAAGGCCCTGAATCAGCCGCATTGCCAGGAAGAATTCGACATTGACCGCCAACGCAATTGCCGCACTCGCCAGCGCGTACACCGCCAACGCTGCAAGCAATACCCGCTTTCTGCCAAACCGCTCGCCCGCGCTGCCCCATAGCAGCATCGGCAGTGCCATGCCCACCAGGTACACCGCAATGGCCATTGCCACCTGCTCTTCTGCGGCTGGCAGTGAGTGGGCGATGGCCGGGACTGCCGGCAAGTAGCTGCTGATGCCGGCTTGAGCAAGGAAGGCGGCGCTGCAGGCGAGGATGAGTGTGGTGGTGTTTTTCAAAATAAATCATCCTTCACCTTAAATGATTAATTATTAATTCTTAGGTAAGGAGCGTTTAAGTTAGGCTGGTTTGCTAAAGGTGTCTGTGTTGGGGGTTGTTGTATTGTTGTGCATGAGTTTTTCAAGTGTTGAGCAGAAGAGGTATATTGTTTCATGAGACATGTCTGCTCGAAGTGTTATACGAATTGCCGATTTTCCTCTGGGTACTACGGGGAAAAACACAGCGGACGTGAAGAATCCATTGTTGGCGAGTTGTTTGGCGAGCGTGTTTGCTTTTTCAGCTTCACCACAGGTTATTAGTCGTATTGCGGTATGGCTGCCACATTGTTCAGTGGGCATGAGGCTGTCAAAAAGTCGTATGTTGGTGATGAGCTGTTCTTGAAGTTTTGAGAACGCTGCTGTTCTATGTATTTTGATTGAGGCCAGGCCAGCTCCTATGGCGGCCGAATTAAGACTTTGCGACCAGTTGCTGGGACCGCCGTATCGGGACATCAGGGTTTTTTGATTTTCGCTGCCAAACATGATTAGTCCTCCGCTCGCGCCAAACGCTTTGCCCAACGAAGCTACTATTATTGTTTGATCATCCAATTGTTCATAGTAGGGTCGGATGAAACCTTTCCCTCTCTCTCCAAATGCCGAAAGAGCGTGGGAGTCGTCCAGATAAATGAACAGCCCATAACGCTTTTTAAGATAGAGCAAGCCTTCGATATCTGCAATCCCGCCCATGCTATAGATGCCGTCCGCGATATAAGCTACTTTGTTGCGCTTCTTGCATAAACTCTCAATGAAGCATAAGTCGTTGTGAGGTGAGGTTTGCACATCAGTCTCATCTGCGCAGGCAGCTTTAATGTGGTTAATTGAATAGTGGGCGTGTTTGTCAAAAACCATGGTTGGAGGTATATCGTTTGTAAGAGCGCCGCTGGCGAGAAGAGGCAGTAATCCAGCACTTGCTGCGCTGCAAGATAATGTGGCCAGGCAAATCGAATCGAAATGTTCAGAGAGTTCGGTTTCATATCGATCAAGTAGGTCAAGTTTGCATCGATTTTTTGAATTTGCAATGCGGAGGGTTTTTGCCTCCCTTATTCCGAGTATGGCGCCCTCCAATATTTCTTGGTTGTAATCCAGTCCTAAGTAGGAAGTGGTGCAGAAGTGGTGGAGTTCACGACCGTATTGATCACTCAGGTAGTTGTTTTTTTTGACGCTTACGTTAAGTTCGCAAATTCGTCCAGATTTAGCTGAGTGCCAGTCTTTTTCGGAAATGCTAATAACGTTTCTATAATTGGAGTACAAGTGAGGGTGTTGTGTATTTTCCATTTTTCTCGTCCTTGGTAGTGGAGAGAAAACGATAGCGGGGAAACCTAGATAGCGTAAGTCAGATGTTTCCTATGCGTAATACACTGGCTGGAAATTTTGATGTGAGCAGGGTCCTACATTGTTGATGGCCAATTGAAGTCTTTGGCTTGATGTTGTTTAACTTAAATTACATAAGCGGCGGCTCCCTTCGAAATGATGGGGAGACCTCATTGAGGCGCGCATTTTGAGGAAGTGGTCGCCGTTGGTCTTAAGCTCTAAACCCAGCGACAGGGCAAGATGTATCAGGTCTTGCCGTTGGTATGCTGGATTTACAGCCTCCAGCGCATTGGCGCACTCCAGCCTCTGGTGGAGCAAGACGAGAGCTATGGTTTGCCGGCTGAGCGGCGCTGATCAGCCAGCCAGCGCCCGTGCCGGTGTGCTGCTGAACTGGATCAGCACCACGCCGCCCATCAACAACAGCGCGCCCACCACCCGAGGTGTATTCAGTTGGCGCTCGACCAGGCCGAACAGGCCGAAATGGTCAAGCAGCAGCGATGCGAGAATCTGCCCGGCCATGGCCAGGGCGATAAACCCCGACGCGCCGAGTTTGGGCAGCAGCATCAACGCCAGCGAAATAAAGCACACGCCGAACGCGCCACCGGCCCACATCCACAGCGGGGCCTGGGTGATAAATGCCAGGCTTGGCAATGGCAGGCGCAGGGCAAGGATCACCGGCAGCAGCACAATGATGCTCACCAGCAATGACGCCAGCGTGGCCCAGAGCGGATGGCCGAGGCCGCGCCCGAGGCTGGCGTTGATCGCACTTTGAAACGGCACCACCGCCCCGGCGATTACGGCCAACAGCAATAACCCGGCCCACTGCAACGTCGTCATGTCGAATCTCCCAGAGGTTTTGCTGGACTCTAGGGTATTCGTCGCGCAAATTTAAATTCCATTTACGTATATCTGGCATGCAGCTGATGAATGATCTGCGACGCATCGACCTCAACCTGTTGGTCATCCTCGACGCCTTGCTCAGTGAGCAACACGTCACCCGTGCCGCCGAGCGTCTACACCTGAGCCAGCCGGCCGTGAGCCATGCGCTGGCGCGCTTGCGTGACCTGCTCGGCGACCCATTGCTGGTGCGGCAGGGCGGTGCATTGGTTGCGACTGCCCGCGCGCTGGAGCTGGCCGCCCCGTTGGCCGAAGCCCTGGCCCAGGTGCAGGCATTGCTGGCGCCGAACCGGTTTGATCCGGCCACCGCCAAGCGTCGGTTTCGTATGGCGATGTCGGACTACGGCGCGGCGATTTTTTTGCCACCGCTGGTGCGCACGTTGCGTCGGGAGGCGCCGGGCATCGACTTGCAGGTCGTCCAGGCCAGCCGTGAAGGCATGGTCGACGGTGTGCTCAATGGCGATCTGGACCTGGCCGCCGGCGTCTTTCCTGACCTGCCGGCCGAACTGCGGACTACACCGCTGTTCGAAGAGCACTACACCTGCCTGGTGGACCGCGATAGCCTGCCGGACAGCGGCGTGCTGGACTTGCCGACCTACCTGTCGCGGCCCCATGTATTGCTGGAGATGCGCGGCAGCGGCACTCCGGAAATCGAACGCGCCTTGAAAGCGATTCGGGAGCGGCGGCATGTGGCGATCAGCCTGCCCCACTGGGGCGTGGCGCCGCGGTTGATTCAGGGCACGGATCTGATCCTCACGGTGTCATCGCGGGGAGTCCTGGCCATTGATCAGGAGCAATTGCTGGCCGTGCCGCCGCCGTTTCATATCCCCACGTTTGCTTTTGAGTTGGCGTGGCATGCGCGGCGGGGTGGGGATGCGGGGTTGCAGTGGTTGAGTGGGCAGGTGCGGGGTGTATTGTGCGATGGCCGTTTATAACAGGAAACAACAGCATGCTTTCGGGACTCAATCACCTCACGCTGGCCGTCGTCGACCTGCAACGCAGCCTGCACTTCTACCACGAGCTGTTGCGCTTGCAGCTCGGGGCGACTTGGGACAACGGCGCT
Source organism: Pseudomonas sp. PvP025 (assembly GCF_017832155.1). Taxonomy (NCBI): domain Bacteria; kingdom Pseudomonadati; phylum Pseudomonadota; class Gammaproteobacteria; order Pseudomonadales; family Pseudomonadaceae; genus Pseudomonas; species Pseudomonas sp. PvP025. The sequence continues at coordinate 5,498,083 of NZ_JAFIBJ010000001.1, forward strand.
TACCTCTCGCTGCCTGGGTTGTGGCTCTGTTTGTCCCTCGACCCGCTGCGCGACCCTGTGCCGGTGGTTGATTACACCCACTACGCATTCAGCACGCATGCTCGTGATTTTGATGCATTGGTTGAACGCCTCAGGGGCGCGGGTGTGCAGGAGTGGCGTGATAACCGCAGTGAGGGCGCTTCCTACTATTTTCTCGACCCTGATGGGCACAAGCTCGAGGCTCACGTCGGCGATCTGGCTTCGCGCCTGCAAGCCTGTCGTGAAAAACCTTACGCAGGCATGAAGTTTTACCCATAACGCCGGAACGTGCAGAATCCCTCCACCTCAACCCTCCGTCAGAGTCACGCCCATGACCCCATCCTTGCTGCTCGCTGTCCTTGCTTCAGGATTCATCTATGGCATTACGCCCGGTCCGGGCGTGCTGGCGGTGTTTGGCATCGGTGCCTCCCGTGGTCGCCGTGCCGGGGCGGGTTTTTTGTGCGGGCATTTGCTGGGGGATGTGGTGTGGTGCAGCACCGCGCTGATTGCGATTGTCGGCGCGCGCGAGGTCGGCAGCACGGCATTCGACGTGCTCGGCATGCTCAGCGGGTTGTATCTGTTCTGGCTCGGCTGGCGCGCGATTCGCACCCAGCGTCGCAACAGTGATGCGCCCCAGGGCGCGGCGCGGCATCCGTTTTGGCACGGCATCCTGTTTGGCCTGACCAATCCCAAGGCGTACCCGGTGGCAGTCGCGACGTTCACGGCATTACTCTCCAGCCGCGCCGAATTGCTGACTTGGGCGATGCTGCCGTCGCTGATTTTCCTGAGCTTTGTAGGCGGCCTGCTGGCCTACGCGATTCTGATCGGCGTGGTCGGCGCCCAGCGTGTGCGCACGGTGTATCAACGCCACGAAATATTGATCACTCGGCTGTGCGGTGTGATGTTCATCGGCTTTGCTATCAATGCTCTGGCCCATGCGTTGCCGGGCCTGTTTGGCAGCAAACCTGCCTGACGCGAAGGTGACCGTTCGTCGCACTGACAAGTTTTTTCTAAACCTTTGCTGCCCTGAAAATTCGAATTCAGGGCGAGGTGTTTGTCCTCGCACCTATTTTTGCCCTGGAGGAACCCATCATGAGCCGCATGGCTATCCGGTTACGCACCGCCAGTTTCGCGATGCTGCTGGGCCTCGGCGCCAGCAATGCCTTCGCCCAGTCGCCTGCTGAATTCATCGAGCAGGCTTCGGCCAAAGGCATGGCCGATATCGAAACCAGTCGCATGGCCCACTCCAAAACCTCGTCCCAGGAAATCAAGGACTACACCATCGAGGTGATCAACGAGCGCACGCTGGCCAACCAGCACTTGGCAGCCATCGCCAAGAAGCTCGATCTGCCCGTGGCGCCGCGCGAAAAGATTGTCGACAAGGCCGAAACCCTGATGCCCGAACTCAAGGACGGCGATTCGTTCGACGCCGCCTACACGGCGCAGCAGGTCAAGGAAAACGAAGACGCCATCGCCCTGTTCAAGCGCGAGGGCGCGGCTTCCAGCGTTCCCGAGATAAAGGCACTGGTGGATGAGACATTGCCCAAGCTGGAGGAGCGTCTGCAAAAAGCGCGTGCGTTGGCGTCGACTTATGGCAAGGGTCACCAAGGCGACGGTTGAGACGCCGGCCTGAAATGAAAAACGGCGGTTGGAGCAGATCCAACCGCCGTTTTTTCATGCCTGGTTCAAGTCGGTTCTGACCTGTGCCGCATCGTCTGCAGCCATGCCGCAACTGCTGTTCAAGCTGACGGTGCCGGTTTTGCCGATGCTGCGGTATTCCTGGCGTAGTTTTTCCAGCTCTTTGCGGTCCAGGCCATCCAGGCTCAGCACCGCGTTCTGCGCGTCCTTGGAGACGCGCAGCAGCTCATCGATCTTGATGTGCAGGATGTCATTGTCGCGGTTTTGCGTGTTCTGGATCAGGAACACCATCAGAAACGTGATGATGGTGGTTGAGGTATTGATGATCAGCTGCCAGGTGTCGTTGTAGTGGAAGTACGGCCCGCTCAGGCTCCACAAGCAAATCAATGCGACGGCCGCATAGAACGTCCGGGCACTGCCTGCCCAGCGGGACAGGGATTGTGAGATGGCGGCGAATTTCATGACCTTTTTCCTTTGAAGTGGGTGATGAACATATCGACCGTGACTGGCCCGTGAAATTTCTTTTTACAATTAGCTTCCCACGCCAGTTGAGGCTTTTTTGATGCTCTTTTAGGAAACGGCTTACTGCGCGTTGCTGCGTCACATCCAAGACTGGGCTTTTGCCTGGATATTGCCCATGCCCAATGACAGCGCCTGTGAGCTGAGCGCGCTCTATCAAAAAACCGACGAGCATTTTTATTCCGCAACCTGCTTGCCGTATCGCTGCTATGGCTCGTGTGTCAGCACCTATTTCATCGATGAGAGCGACGGCCCGCAGAACCTGCTCATCGTTCGGTTGGGCTGCGTACCGTCGAGCGCTGAACTGGCCGCTGCGCTGGCTTTGATCCGCCGTACCACGCTGCCGATACGCCTGGTGATGCACGAGCAAAAGGTTGAGACGTTACGCGAGCTGCTCACGGGCCTTGGCTTTCGTGCTGCAGACGTGACCAGCGCAATGGCCCTTCAATTGCTACCGTTTACGTCAATGCAATGCAACGGCGCGGTGCAGATCAGCCTGACCCGCAACCTCACGCAATGGGCCGTCCCGCTTGTCAGTGCGTTCTCGTCGACCCCCGTAGAGGTCGCGCATTATCAACAGCGGCACGAACGGGCCCTTGAGGCGGGTGAAGCGCTGTACCACTTCGTGTTGTCTGCCGACGGCCAGGTAGCTTCTTCGTTGACGTTGTCGATGTGTGACGGGGCGGCGCGCATCAACGATTTTGGCACCGTCGCGGGTTTTCGCGGTAAAGGCTATGGCACTCGATTGATCCAGACAGCCCTGCTTCATGCCTGGCGCCTGGGCGGGCGGTTCTGTTTTCTGGAGGCGACTTCAGCGGCCACATCGCTCTATCGAGCCTTGGGTTTCGAGCGGTTGTTCGATTATCAGACCTTTGTGCGGGGCCCGGTTGCACAGGCGTAGTCAGAACCCCATGTTGGTCTGGTTGCGGTTTTCAAGCGTCAACAGATACTGCTTGGCCTCGAGCCCTCCGGCAAACCCGGTCAAGGTGCCCGATGCGCCAATGACGCGATGGCACGGCGCAATGATCGAGATGGGATTGCGACCGTTGGCAGCGCCTACCGCGCGAACGGCAGTAGGGTTGCCGATCTGCCGCGCAATCTGGCTGTAGCTGCGGGTTTCGCCGAAGGGAATGGTCAGCAGCGCTTGACAGACCTGCTTCTGGAAAACGGTGCCGGCGAAATCCAGCTCCAGTTCGAAGTGGTTGCGCGTTCCGGCGAAGTATTCGTGCAACTGGCGCTCGGTTTCCAGCAGCACCGGGTTATCGCGGGCTTCGATCAGATTATCCAGGCGTACACGGTTGGCGCGCTCTGTTTCCCACAGGATGGCCGCGAGCTTGCCGGCGCGCGCCACCAGGGTGAGTTGGCCGACGGGCGAGGGCATGAGGATGTATTCGTGAGACATCAGCACGCTCCTGGGTCAATGGCCCTTCTGCAGTACCTTGAGTGCTGCCGATGCCAGAAAACCTGAACGGCTTTTTTCTTCCGGATGGTGCAGCACATAGTCATCAATGCGATTGAGCAGATAGCCAGGCAAGGTGATGTTGAGTTTTTGCGCCTTGCCCAAATAGCGGGTGACATCGATGTCCACCACTGCCCAGGTGCAGCCGGCGTATTGGGGGTTGGCGGCATGCACGGTGACTTTTTGCGCGCCGGGAATCGGCGAGCCGTCTTCGGCAAGGATTTCGAAGTGCCCTTCAATGGCTTCGCGGGCCATGGCCATGGCGTCGTCCAGGTCGTCGCCGGCCGAATAGCAGCCAGGGATATCCGGGACTTCCACGCCCCAGGCGTGGTCTTTGTCACCGGTTGAAATTGCGATGGGGTACAGCATGCTTTTGTCCTCCACAGACGTTCAACTCAGCAGAGCCTGTTTCAAAATGCTCTTGGCGGTCTTGTCCAACAGATCCTTTTTTGGATGAGGAATCGTCACCAGTCCCGGCTTGGTCGGGTGCTTGTAGTGATGATGACTGCCTCTGATACGCACCAGGTACCAGCCATCCGCAACGATATGACCTATCAAATATCGACTGTCCACAACACCTCCTTGTGGCGTGTGTTGGTGGTGACTATAACCACAGAAAATAAAATATCAACACTCTACCTACCGGAAGTTGATGAGCGGTATTTCGGTGAGTGGTCACTGCAGTGTATGAGCGCCTGGGAACGACGCCGGAGAGAGGTATTGCGAGGTTTTGCTACGCAGGCGAAGCGTCTAGTGCGTTGCCGCGAGCGAAAACGGAATGCGCAAGGCACCGATAGGCCCGGTGCGCGTGCCACACATTTCGTCATGCACGCACTGCTGCACCAGCACACAGGGGAATGGCGGAACGCGCTGCAAGAGGTCGCGCAAGTGGGTGGTGGAGCGCAGGCGCAGGGTTTTGCCATCATCGTCCAGCAAGGTCAGTTCACCGTCATCGAGTGTCACACGAGCAATGTAGAAGCCGCCCTCCAGCGACAGCAGTTCCAGCTCCCGTATTGCGTCTTTCTCGGCCAGTTCGGTCAGCATTTGCACATTCATGATTCACCCTCGCGTTCAGGTTTATTGGCGACGAAAGAACAACGTGACCTGGCCCCACTCAACGCCGAACTTGGACATGCTCGAGCGGTTGATCAGCGTGTCTTCATCCATCAGGTACATCCAGTCGTCAAAACTGACTTCGTACACCGAGCCATCCACCGACAGGTTGAGCCGGTAGCGCCAGCGCAGCGCATTGCCGGCCACTTCGCCGATGGCTTCGCCCACCACATCAGCGGCGCGTCCACGCCAGCGCCCAGGGCCATCGGGGGTGAGCGTCCACACCCGCTGCTGGCGCGTGCCATCGCTGTACAGAAAGCGTTCGTCAAGAATCAGCGCATTGCCCTCGCGCCTGCTGGTGATGTCTACCTCGAAACGCTTGGCCACTTCGCCCGAGCGCTTCTCGAATATGCCCCAGGCCTTGACGGGCTTGCTGAAGAAACGCTGCAGATCCAATTGCGGTTGCTGATTGGCATAGTGCTCGACGCCCACATGGGCGCAGCCGCCCAGGCTCAATATTAGCAACAGTGAAACCAGAAGGCGCGGCATGGCCTGGCTCCTCGACCGCGCGCGGCGTATTACCGGCGCTCAAGGGTTGATGGTTGTACAAAATTATTGGTTTGTACAGGTCTTGAAGGGCAGTCTGACGCTTGACTCAAATCGCAGCCATAAAAAAACCGGCCATTCGGACCGGTTTTTCCTGCATCTTCCGTCAACATTTTGCGACGTCGGACTCAAAAAGAGTGGAGCGGGTAGAGGGAATCGAACCCTCAACTAAAGCTTGGGAAGCTTTCGTTTTGCCACTAAACTATACCCGCTCAAAGCGGCTGACTTTGTACCAGATGTTCGCCGCGATTTGAAGTTTTTCTTCAAAAATGTATGAGTTCACTGTCGCGTCCACAGGGACGGCATTTCAGATTGCGAATGCCTGCTGCGTCCGTTCCTGCTGACCTCTCAACCGGTTCAATGGCCGCTCCCCTTTCAAGAATCCCACCACCGCCTCCTGGCTGTCCCGGCATGCCGCCTTGTGCTCCATGTCGAGGAAATGCCCGGTTGCCTGAATCGTGCCGAAGCTGCTATGCGCCACGTGCTGTCCGAACAACCGGGCATCCTGGGGGCAGGTGTATTCGTCCCATTCGCCATTGATGAACAGCACCGGTATGTCGATGGCCTTGGCCGCCTTGAGATAACACTGTCGATCACCGTCCAGCATCCGGCTGATGTGAAAATGCATCTGCCCGTATTCGTGCTCGGCCAGGCTGCTGACGTGCTTGTAATTGAAGCGTTTGAACAGTGACGGCAGGTGCTTGCCGAGGGTGCTGTTGACCAGATGGCCGACGCGGTGGCGGTCGCGGTTGCCGAGGTAATCGGCGCCGCGCTCAAGATAGTCACGCATGGGCGCGTTGATCAGCGGGGAGAAGGAGCTAATCACCGCCTTTTCCACGCGCCGGGGCCGCTGGGACAAGGCCACCAGCGCCGCCGTGCCGCCCCAGGAGAAAGACAGCACGTGTTCGGCGGCGAAGTGGTCGATGAGTTCCAGCAGGATCCGGCCTTCGACTTCCTTCGTCAGCATGTGCTCATGGCGGTTGTGGATTCGGGAACGACCGGCGTAAGGCTGGTCATACAGAACCACATTGAATTGCGGGTGCAGGCTTTTCACGGTCTGGGCGAAGGAGGCCGTGGTGGCCATCGAGCCGTTGACCAGGACGATGGTCTTTTCAGCCGCGTCCGCGCGGTAGAACTCCGTGTAAACCCGATACTGACCCTGTATATCCAACACAGCGATTTCTGGCGTCATGTCGTAAGACTCCTGGCAAGCGGGTAGAGCGCGTAAACCACTCTGCACGTGCTTTATGACAGGCAGGCAATGCTGACACGGCCTCAGACGTGCTGAATCTCTTGCGGGTGCAACGGGCGATACTCGCCGGGCGCCAGCGCGCTATCCAGCTCAAGCGGCCCCATGCGCTCGCGGTGCAAGGCCAGTACCTTGTTGTCGAAGTGCCCGAACATGCGTTTTACCTGGTGGTAACGGCCTTCGATGATGCTCAGTCGCGCGGTTCTCGGCCCCAGCAGCTCCAGCTCGGCCGGTTGGGTGGTGAGGTCTTCGAAGGCAAAGTACAGGCCGGCCTTGAACGTCACCGCGTACGCGTCGCCGATGGCCTGCTCGGTTTCCACCCGGTAAACCTTGGGCAGCTTGGTCGTCGGTTGCGTCAGGCGCCGCGACCATTGGCCGTCGTTGGTGAGCAGCAGCAGGCCGGTGGTGTTGAAGTCCAGGCGACCGGCGATATGCAACTCATGCTTGTCCGGTTCATCCAGCAGGTCGAGGACCGTGGGGTGTTGCGGGTCCGACGTGGCGCTCACGCAGCCCCGGGGTTTGTGCAGCATGAAATAGCGCGCCGGTTTACCGGCTTGCACCACCTCATCGTCCACGCACACCCGGCTGAATTCGCGCACGTCGTGATGCGGATCGCTGACCGCCACCCCATCGACGCTCACCCGCCGTTCCACCAATAACAGGCGTACCTGCTTGCGATTAAAGCGCGGCAGGTTGCTGAGCAAGCGGTCAACGCGCATCGGGATTGCGCAATTGTTCGTCCACCTGGGCGCAACGCGGGCACAGGCAGGCCTTGTTGCGTAATTCATCGGGAAGGGCCTGCAGCAGCGCCGGGTCGATGCTAACGCTGAAGCACCAGCAGGCCATGCCTGCGGTGCGCGGGTCGGCCAGGGTGCAATCATTGCGGGCGCCGCAGGCGGGGCAGAGGGAGGGCGTGGTCATGGGGCTGGCGGTATCGAGCAAGGTTGCATTGCACGATACAGCGCCCACTCGCGCCAGGCTACTTACAGCTTGAACTTGCTCACCAGCAGATTGAACGAGGTCGCCAGGCGTGAAAGGTCCTGGCTGGAAGCGTTGGTCTGGTTGGCACCGGCGGCGGTCTGGGCCGACAGGTCCTGGATGTTCAGCAGGTTGCGGTCGACCTCGCGGGCCACCTGAGCCTGCTCTTCGGACGCGGAGGCGATCACCAGATTGCGTTCGTTGATCTTCGCCACGCTGCTGGTAATCCGCTGCAACGCGTGCCCGGCGTTCTGCGCCAGGGTCTGGGTGTTATTGGCCCAGGTGAGGCTCTTGTTCATCGCCGCCACGGCATCGTCGGCGCCGGCCTGTACTTCGCCGATCATTTTTTCAATGTCCACGGTGGAGGTCTGGGTGCGATGGGCCAATGCGCGCACCTCGTCGGCGACCACCGCAAAACCACGGCCCTGCTCGCCCGCGCGCGCTGCTTCGATGGCCGCGTTGAGCGCCAGCAGGTTGGTTTGGTCGGCGATGCCGCGAATCACATCGATCACTTTGCCGATTTCGCGAACCTGATTGGCGAGGTCGGCGACCGATTGCGTTGAGTCGTTGATTTCCACCACCATCGAGCTCATGCCGGAAACAGCCTGTTGCACCTGCTGCTGGCCTTCTTCAGCCTCTGTGGTGGCCTGGCTCGAAGCCTCCGAGGTGGACACGGCGTTGCTGGCCACTTCGTCGACGGCTGCGGTCATCTGGTTGACGGCTGTGGCGGCTTGCTGGATTTCGTCGTTCTGGCGGGTGAGGCTGCGCGTGCTCTCGTCGGTCACCGCGCTCAGCTCTTCAGCAGAGGATGCCAGTTGATCCGAAGCATTGGCGATTTCCAGTAGTGTGCTTTTCAATCCGCTCTGCATATCCGAAATTGCCATCAGCAGTTGACCGGCTTCATCGGTGCGATCGGTGAGGATCGCGTGGGTCAGGTCGCCCTTGGCGATCCGCTGGGCGCTTTCCACGGCGTGGGCGATAGGCCGCGTGATCAGGCGCGTGATCAGCAGGCCGACCGTGATAGCGATGATAAAGGCCAGCACGATACCGCCGATCATCCAGTTCATGGCGCTGCTGCGCAGGTCATCGGCGGCGGCCGAGCCTTCTTTGATCTGGCGGTTGTTGGAATCGATCATGACCCGGATCAGTTCGCGGGCCTGCCTGAACATTTCGTTGTTGGTGCCGTTGAGTAGTGCTCGTGCCTGTTCGGTCTGGCCAGCGTCGAGCAATGCAACGATGCGTTCGGAGTTGCTGATATAGCCGGGCAACATCTGATCAAACTTGTCCCCAGCGGCGCGTTCGTCATCTTCCAGCGGTGTCGCGCGGTAAGTGGCGTAAGCGCTCAGGCCGGCCTTGAGTTGATTGGCAACATCTTGACGCACGCGCTCACGATCTTCACGCGCAACGTCGCCATTATTGGCGTCCATCAACCGGTACAAGCCACGGTTGTGTGACACCAGGCCATTGAGGGTCGCTGCAGTGTTGCTGACCGAGACCAGATTGTTGGAAAACGTTAAATCGAGGGCCGAAGCCAGACGGATCACGCCTTTGATGCCCAGTGCGCCAACGCCCAGGGTAATAAACGCACACATGACAAATGAGAGCAGCAGTTTGGTTGAAATCTTCATGGCGGAAATCCGAGGGTATAAGAGTAGGATGCTCGCTCTAGAGCCTCCGTGCTGTTGTGCGATGTCATAGTGACATTATCGAATTATTTAAAGTTTCATTTCGTCCAGAAATGTTCCTTTATTCAATGATCAAGTCGACCAGCGGTGACGCAATATTCAAGCCAGTCGGGCGTTCAAAGGAGATGTATCAAGCTATTACCAAAACGCACCAGATTCAGTTTTTGATGTCAGATATTTCGTCATTCAGTGAAGGCTGAATGCCGCTCTCCAGCGTCGCTGGAGGTGCTCTTCCGCGGTCCAGGAGGCCGCCATGTATCGACGACTGCTGCTTGCTGCATTGCTCGGCGTGACGCTTTCCGGCTGTGTGCCCTATTACGAGGGCACCACCACCTACTATCGCTCCGAGGTCTACACCGAGCCGGCGCCTGTGTATTACTACGGCGGCGGCCCGGCGTATCAGTACCGGCGGGATTACTACCCGGCCCCGCGCTACTACACCCCGGCCCCTCGCTACTACCAACCGTCGCCGCGTTACTACGGGCCGCGCGCCGGATACCGGCCTTACCCGAATCAGGGTTGGGGAGACCGTTGGCATAACGGTGGACGAGGACGCGGCGGTGACCATGGCGGAGGGCGTGGCGGCCATCGATGAATGCTCTATTAACGGAAACGGCGCCAAAGGCGCCGTTTTTTTACGCCTACCGTTTGTCGGCACTGTCAGAATTAACAGGTATCTTATAAGACTCAAATGGACTTCACTGGGGACGGCCGTTGTGCCCCCGAAATGCCCAGGGAAATGGATGGAACTCTAAAATGATAAGAAACGTGATTTGTCTGTATTTGCTTATGGTTGGCGGGTTCGCCCAGGCCCACGACGAGTTTGGCTGTCCTTACCCATCGACAATCAGGTATGTCGAAGGCTTTTTCCTGACGTCCGATATGCGTTTGCCCTGGCAGAGTTCTAAAGTCCAACACCGGGATTTTGTCGACCGTTTCATTGGTGCGATTTTCATCCCGGAGAAGGATCAAGAGCGCGAAAACGGTCGCTTGGATAAGTGCGTTTACCGTACCGGCAGCGGCCAGAGCGTGGCGTTGCGCCCAGGAAAAGCTGACGTAGCCGAAGCCTTTTCATTGACAAGCACCTTGCACTGGCAGATCGCCAAGGACCCGCTTGAACAAGAAGTGTATATCTGCCAGGACAGTCAGCCTGACAACTGTGCATTCACACTCTCGAAGCCGAGGCTATAACTGTCAGAAGTAGGAAAAATCCGCCAGGGGATGTCGTCCCTCCCACGCCTTGTGAAAATGCGCCTGCACCACGGCTTCTGGCACTGTGTTGATATCGGGCCAGTGCCAACGGGGTTTCTGATCCTTGTCGATCAATCGCGCGCGAACACCTTCACTGAATTCCGGATGGCGGCAGCAGTTCAGCGTCATGGTGTACTCCATCTGGAACACCTCGGCCAGCGACAGGTGGCGTGCGCGCTGCAGCTGTTCCCACAGCAGATGTGCGGTCAGCGGGCAGCCTTCGCTGAGGGTCTTGCCGGCGCGGCTCAGCAGCGGGTCAGCGTGATCACTTAGCTGGCTCAAGGCGCGCCACGCACAGCGCACATCGCCCACGTCCAGCCAGTCGTCGATTTGCGCCCGGCGTGGCAGCCATTGCGCTTCGGGCTGCTGGTCGACGGCCTCCCGGGCCAGGGCCTTGAGCAGGCTGTTGAGTTGCATCGCGCTCTGTTCCTGCCAATTGAGTTGCAGCAGGCTTTCGAGCAATTCGTCTTGCTGATCGTCGCGCAGGAAACGGTCGGCCAGACCCAGGTCCAGGGCGTCGCGGCCATTGATGTGCGCGCCGGTCAGGCCCAGGAACAGGCCGAGTTTGCCGGGCAGGCGCGACAGGAAGCGGCTGGCGCCTACGTCCGGGTACAGGCCGATGCTGATCTCCGGCATGGCCAGACGGCTGCCGGGCGTAACGATGCGTACAGACGCACTTTGCAGCAGGCCCATGCCGCCGCCCAGTACGTAGCCATGGCCCCAGCAAAGCACCGGCTTGGGATAGGTGTGCAGACGGTAGTCAAGGCGGTACTCGGCGGCGAAAAACTGCGCGGCCAGGGCCGGTACTTCGCCGGGTTGCTCAAGGCACGCCTGGGCCAGGCTGCGCACTTCGCCACCGGCGCAAAAGGCCTTGGGTCCGTTGCCGCGCAGCAGCACGCAGACGATGTTGGGGTCTTTGGCCCAGGCCTCCAGGCGTTCGCCAAGGCCCAGAATCATGGGCAGGGAAAGGGCATTGAGGGATTTTTCAGCGTCCAGGCTGGCGATGCCGATACGGGCGCCGCCGCTGCCGGTCAGCTCTTCGAAGTGCAGATTCATCGTGACCTCAAATCGAGAAGGTGAAGGATCAGTATGATCGCTCCACGGGAAAGTGCCGGTGGTGTGTCAGATCAATTGACAAGCGGGGGCACGTTTCCTAGGGTTCGCCCATTCTTTTTCTGCACGATGAACCCAACATGACCGACGGCGACCGTATCAAACTCGAGCCCAGCTGGAAGCACGCCCTGCGTGAGGAGTTCGACAAGCCCTATATGGCCCAATTGCGCGAGTTTCTGCGTCAGGAACATGCGGCCGGCAAGGAGATCTATCCACCGGGCCCGCTGATTTTCAACGCCCTCAACTCCACGCCGCTGGACAAGGTCAAGGTCGTGATCCTCGGCCAGGACCCTTATCACGGTCCCGGCCAGGCCCATGGCCTGTGTTTTTCGGTGCAGCCGGGCGTGCCGGCACCGCCGTCGCTGGTCAACATCTACAAAGAACTCAAGCGCGACCTGAATATCGACATTCCCAACCACGGCTATCTGCAAAGCTGGGCTGACCAGGGTGTGCTGATGCTCAATACCACCATGACGGTGGAACGCGCCAACGCCAATGCGCATGCGGGCAAGGGCTGGCAGTTCTTTACCGATCGGATTATCGAAGTGGTCAGTGAGCATCAGCCGCATCTGGTGTTCCTGCTGTGGGGCGCCCATGCCCAGGGCAAGCAGAAGCTGATCGATGCCACCAAGCATCTGGTACTGACCTCGGTGCACCCGTCGCCCTTGTCGGCGTATCGCGGGTTTCTGGGCTGCGGTCACTTCAGCCGCACCAACAAGTTTCTTGAGCAGAATGGCGAGGCGCCAATTGACTGGCGGCTGCCGCCGATCTGAAGCCGGCGGCAGAAAAACGTCGAAGGTTTCACATGTTGTCGGGTTGGCGCTCCCAGCGCCGAAACAACGGCTCGGCCAAAAACAGCACGAACAACAAGCGCATCACCTGCATCGCCGTCACCAACGGCACCGACAGTTGCAAGGTCTCTGCGGTGAGGCTCATTTCCGCAATGCCGCCGGGCATCATGCCCAGGGTCAGTGAGCGCAGGTCCAATTGGGTCAGGGCGCTCAGCCCTACCGCCGCCAGTGTCGCCAGCGCCATGGTCAAGGCCGTGCCGATCAGGGTGCGGCCCATGAAGGAGGGCGCACGGCGAAAAAACTGACGGTTGAAGTGGCAGCCCAAACCACTGCCGATCAGCCACTGGCCAACCTGACTGCCGCCGTCAGGCAGGCCAATGTGCAGGTCCCAGGTCACGCTGGCAATGGCACTTACCAGCAACGGCCCGAACAGCCAGGGGTTGGGTTGGCGCAAGCGTTGCCAGCCCCAGGCGACCAGCGCGCCTAACGGGAACAGCAGGGCCAGCCAGGCCCAGTCGACGGGTGCCGGATGAAACTGTGGCGCACCGCCGCCCAGTAAATACTTGAAGATCGCCGGGATACAGAGCACCACCACCAGCACGCGCAGGCTTTGCCCGGCGGCCACCCGGCTGAGCACGGCACCATTGCGTGCGCCGAGGTTGACCATCTCACCGGAACCGCCCGGCATGCTGGAGAAAAACGCAGTGGCGCGGTCTTCGCCGCTGCGCCGCATCAACCACACGCCGACCACGCTCGACAGGCTGGTGATCAAGGCACCGAAGAAAATCAGCCCGAAGTGGCTCATCACCTGCTCGATCACCACCGGGGTGAAATGCAGGCCGATGCCGATGCCCACCACCCATTGGCCGCACTTGCGCCCGCCGGGAATCTCGGCCAACTGCCAGGGCGTGAGGCAGCGCACCAGGATGATCGCCAGCAACGAGCCAACCATGTACGGCAAAGGCCAGCCGACGAGGCTGGCCAGGTAACCACCGGCCAGGCCGACCAGTGGTGTTCCCCACCATTGCTTGAAGGTGACGTCAGACATCGGCCAGGGCACGACGTTGCAGGGCGCGTTTACGGTAGATGCGGATCAGCGGGAACATCAGCATCAACGCGGTCAGTACCCACACACCCAGGGTGATCGGGCTCGACCAGAGAATCTCCAGCGCACCGTTGGAGATCGACAGCGCCCGGCGCAGGTTCTGCTCCATCAAACCGCCAAGGATGAAGCCCAGCAGCACCGGCGACAGCGGGAAGTCCAGCTTGCGCAGGATATAACCGAAGATACCGATACCCACCATCAGGAACAGGTCGAAGGTGGTGGCGTGAACCGCGTATACACCGATCGCGGTGATGATGGCGATCACCGGCACCAGCGCCCAGTTAGGCACGGCGAGGATGCGCGTAAAGATACGGATCATCGGAATGTTGAGGATCACCAGCATGATGTTGGCGATGAACAGCGAGGCGATCAGCCCCCAGACGATGTCCGGTTGCTGTTGGAACAGCAGCGGGCCCGGGGTGATGTTGTACAGCGACAGGGCGCCGATCATCACCGCGGTAGTGCCTGAACCGGGCACACCGAGCGTCAGCATCGGCACCAGCGCGCCGCAGGCGGAAGCGCCGATGGCGGTTTCCGGCGCAGCCAGACCGCGCATGTCGCCCTGGCCGAATTTGCCGCTGGCGCCGGCGATACGTTTCTCGGTCATGTAGGCAACCGCCGAGGCCAGCGTGGCACCCGCACCCGGCAGCACGCCCATGATGAAGCCCAGCAGGCCGCAACGGATGTTGACGACGAAGACCGCACCGGCTTCCTTCAGGTTGAACATCATGCGTCCGGTGGCCTTCACCGCTTCCTGGCCGCGGTGGGTTTTTTCCAGCAGCAACAGGATCTCACTGATGGAGAACAGGCCCAGCACCAGCACGACAAACTGGATGCCGTCGGTGAGGTGGATGTTGTCGCCGGTAAACCGGTACACGCCGCTGTTGGCGTCGATACCCACTGCCGACAGGAACAAGCCCATCAGCGCCGCCACAAAGGTCTTCAACGGCTTGTCGCCGGCCATGCCGCCCAGGCACACAATCGCGAATACCATCAGGACAAAGTATTCAGCGGGGCCGAAGGCGATCGCCCATTTGGCCAGCAGCGGCGCAAACAGCACCATGCCGCAGGTGGCGATAAACGCGCCGATGAACGAACTCCATGCCGACAACGACAGTGCCACGCCGGCCAGGCCTTTACGGGCCATCGGATAACCGTCGAGGGTGGTCATCACAGTGGAGGCTTCGCCCGGGATGTTCAGCAGGATCGAGCTGATACGGCCGCCGTATTCGCAACCCAGGTACACCGCAGCCAGCAGGATCAACGCCGACTCCGGCGGCAGGCCCAGGGCGAAGGCGATAGGGATCAGCAGCGCTACGCCGTTGATCGGGCCCAGGCCCGGCAACAGGCCGACGACGGTACCGATCAAGGTGCCGCACAGGGCGGTCACCAGGTTATACGGGCTCAGCGCGACGCCGAAACCCTGGCCCAAATAGCCAAAAGTATCCATATCAGTTCTCCAGAACGTCGAGCAGGCCGAGGGGCAGCGGCACATCCATGGCTTTATCGAACAGCAGATAAAGGCCGACAGCCATCAAGGTCACGATCACCACGCTGGGCAGCCAGCGGCCGCCGTACAGGCGCGCCATCGGGATGCCGATCAGCATGCTGCTGAGAATGAAACCCAGGGGTTCGAAGGTGCCGGCAAACACGATCAGCAGCGCAACGCAGAGGCCGATCTTGACCAGGGTTTCGCGGTCCAGCGCCGGTTCTTCTTCGGTGTGCCGGGTGGGTTGCGGGCGAAACAGCATATAGATCAGGCCCAGGCTCATCAGCCCGAGCATCAGCAGCGGGTAGGCGCGAGGCCCGACCGGCTCGTAGGAAAACGCCGCCTGATACGGCCAGGCCATCAAGGCCAGGCCGGCACAGACCAGCAGCATCATCGCGGCGAAAATGCGTTGTAAGAGCATGGGAAACTCCAAGGCCACTTCGGCAGGCTTGCCGAAGCGGCGTTACATGACGGGCGTTTACTGGATCAGGCCGAACTCTTTGGCCAGCACTTTGTAGTCAGCCACCTGTTTCTTCACGTAGGTGTCCAGCTCCGGACCGGTCATGGCAAACGGGAACAGCTCGCGCTGATCACGCAGCTTGGCGAATTCTTCGGACGCCAGCAGCTTGTCGAAGGCTTCTTTCCACCAGGCGTAGTCGGCATCACTGACCTTTGGCCCGAGGTAGAAACCGCGCACCACTGGCCAGACAATGTCGTAGCCTTGCTCTTTAGCGGTGGGGATATTCTTCATTTCCGGCTCATCCAGACGCTGCTCGGAGAACACCGCCAGCAGGCGCATGTCACCGCTGAGGATGTGCGGCATGGAGTCGGAGATGTCGGTGCTGCCCACCTGGATGTGACCACCGAGTAAGGCAGTGGCGATTTCACCGCCGCCCTCGAGGGCCACGTAGCGCAGTTCGCGCGGGTTGATTCCGGCAGCCTTGGCGATCAGCGCGGTTTGCATCCAGTCCTGACTGCCCACGGTGCCGCCGGAACCGATCACCACGCTGCCCGGATCTTTCTTCAAGGCTTTTACGAGATCATCGAGGTTCTTGTAGGGCGAATCGGCTTTTACTGCGATGGCCCCATAGCTGGTGCCCACCGCCGCCAGCCAGCGCACGGCGTTTTCATCGAATCGTCCGAACTTGCCCTGGGCCAGGTTCAACAGCGAACCGCTGGACCAGGCAACCAGTGTGCCGGCGTCGCCAGGGCGCTGGGCGACCACGGCGTTGTAGGCCACCGCACCGACGCCGCCGGGCATGTAAGTCACGCGCATCGGCTTGCTCAGCAGCTTCTCGTTGACCAGCGCGCTTTGCGCCAGCTTGCAGGTCAGGTCAAAACCCCCGCCGGGGGAGGCCGGGGCGATGCACTCCGGGCGCTTGGGCTCGTCGGCGGCCAGCAGTTGGCCGGCGAACAGCATGCAGCCGGCGGCGAGGGCCAGTTTACGCAGTGAAAGGGTCATGGGTTTCTCCGTCATTGTTGTTATGAGTTGCTTACCAGAGTGCGACGCTGTAGCTCACCAGCACGCGCATTTCATCCGCATCACGGGCTGAATAGTTGGAGCGGTAGGTGGCGTTACGCAGGCGTACCGCCACATCCTTGAACGTGCCACTTTGCACCACGTACTTGATCTCGCTGTTGCGCTCCCATTCCTTGCCGGTCTCGCCGTTCCTCAGCCGGATGTTGTCACCCGACAGATAACGGCTCATGAAGCTCAGGCCGGGAATGCCCAGTTTGGCGAAGTCGTAGTCGTAACGGGCCTGCCAGGAGCGCTCTTCGGCGCCGGCAAAGTCGTTGATCTGCACGAAGTTGACCAGGTACGGGTCGCTGCCATCCACATAAGGGAACGCGCTGTCGCCGGACATGCGCTGGTAACCGGCGCTGAGCTTGTGGCCGTTGAGGGCATAGCTGAACAGGCTGCTGAGGGAGGTGTTGTCGATCTTGCCGCCGCGGGCGGCGCCGGTGTCGTCGCTGATGGCCAGCCGCAGGTCGGCGCCGAACGTGCCGGGGCCCATGGGACGGGCGGCGACCAGGCCGAGGAAGTGCTGACGGTAGACATCGTCGAGCTGGGCGAAGTGGTAGCTGCCGGTGATCTTGTCGGCGAATTTATAGTCCACGCCACCGAAGTTGAAGTGCTTGCCGGTGGCGCCGCTGAGGAAGCGGCTGTTCTTGTTGTTGAGGGCGATGTCCTCATAGTTGCTGTCGTCGCGGTCCTTAGCCTTGTCGAGGCGGCCGCCGGTGAACGTCAGGTTCTTGAATTCCCTGGAGGTCAGCAGGCCGCCGTTGAAGGTCTGCGGCAGGATGCGCCCGTCGTTGGGCTTGAGGATCGGCAGTTCGGGGATCAGCGCACCGATTTTCAGCTCGGTGGCGGACACTTTCACCTTGCCCGTCAGGCCCAGCTTGGAATATTCGTTGGCGGCGCGGCCATCGTCATGGGTGGGCAAGAGGCCGGTGCCGGTGCGGTCGGGGCTGGAGTCGAGCTTGACGCCGAGCATGCCCAGCGCATCCACGCCAAAGCCGATGGTGCCGTCGGTGTAGCCCGACTGAAGGTTGAGCATGAAACCCTGAGCCCATTCATCGCGCCTGGATTGCTGGGCGCTGGTGCCGTCGCGGAAGTCGCGGTTGAAGTACATGTTGCGGGTTTCGAGGGTCGCGCTGCTGTCTTCGAAGAAGGCAGCCTGGCCGAGCGGTGAAAAACCGGCAAGGGCCGCGGCGCTGGCAAGGGCAGTGTGGGTCATGCGGGGAAAACGAACAGGCGGGCAAGCCTGGGGCTGTGTCGACAGCATCGTTGTGCACTCCGTTATTGTTCTTATTTTTGGCGAAAACGCGTCGAGGCGTTTTTCGGGCGCGACGGTCAGGTCGCTCGGCGGGCTGGAACCACCGTGTTTGGATCCTAAAGCGCGAAGCTTTCGCTAACCTTTCAGTAGCCTTTCAATGTTTTCGGGCTTCACAGGCCAAGCGGCGCCTGTAAACTGCCCGGCGAAGCGTGGCATCGACCACTCCTGAATGAGGTAGAAATCCATGCGTGTCCTCTTGGTTGAAGACCATTTGCAGCTCGCCGAAAGTGTCGCCCAGGCGCTCAAGAGCACGGGTTTGACCGTCGACGTGCTGCACGATGGGGTGGCCGCCGACCTGGCCTTGAGCAGTGAGGATTACGCGGTGGCGATCCTCGACGTGGGGCTGCCGCGCATGGATGGTTTTGAGGTATTGGCGCGGCTGCGCGCCCGTGGGAAAAATCTGCCGGTGCTGATGCTGACCGCGCGCAGTGATGTGAAGGACCGTGTGCATGGTTTGAATTTGGGCGCTGACGATTACCTCGCCAAGCCGTTCGAACTGACGGAACTCGAGGCGCGGGTCAAGGCGCTGCTGCGGCGCAGTGTGCTCGGCGGCGAGCGCCAGCAGGCCTGCGGCGTGCTGGTCTACGACCTCGACACGCGACGCTTTACCGTCGG
The DNA here is from genome assembly GCF_017832155.1 of Pseudomonas sp. PvP025. Lineage (NCBI taxonomy): Bacteria > Pseudomonadati > Pseudomonadota > Gammaproteobacteria > Pseudomonadales > Pseudomonadaceae > Pseudomonas > Pseudomonas sp. PvP025. Next base: position 5,516,489 of record NZ_JAFIBJ010000001.1, read on the forward strand.
CGGCGAGCTGATGACCCTGACGTCCCGCGAGCAGGCCGTGCTCGAAGCGCTGATCGCACGGCCTGGCCGGGTGATGAGCAAGGAGCAACTCGCCTCCCAGGTCTTCGGCCTGGATGAGGAAGCCAGCCCCGACGCCATCGAAATCTACGTGCACCGCCTGCGCAAGAAGCTCGACGGCCAGCCCATTGCCATCGTGACCTTCCGAGGCCTGGGCTACCTGTTGGAAGCCCGCGATGCATAAGCCCAGCAGCCTGCGCTGGCGCCTGCTGTGGAACCTCGCGTTGTTGCTGGTGGTGTTGATGATTGCCAGTGGCTTGAGTGCTTACTGGAACGGTCGCGAGGCCGCCGACACGGCGTATGACCGCACGCTGCTGGCCTCGGCGCGCACCATCGCCGCCGGCCTGACCCAGGTCGACGGCACCCTCAGCGCCAATGTGCCCTATGTGGCGCTGGACACCTTCGCCTACGACAGCGCCGGGCGCATTTATTACCAGGTCAATGATATTGATCAGAAGCTCATCTCCGGCTACGAGCACCTTCCCGGCCCGCCGCCGGGCACGCCGCGAACTGACGACTATCCGGCCTTGGCGCGTTTCTACAACGCGGTGTATCAAGGGCAGGAAGTGCGGGTGGTCAGCCTGCTCAAGGCCGTCTCCGAGCCGAACATGAACGGCATGGCGGAAATTCGCGTGGCCGAAACCGATGAAGCACGCGTCAGCATGGCCCGCAGCCTGGCGGCCGACACGTTGTTGCGCCTGGGCATGCTGGGCGTCGGTGCACTGCTGCTGGTGTGGTTTGCCGTGAGCGCGGCGCTGCGCCCGCTGGAGCGCCTGCGTACAGCGGTGGAAGAACGCCAGCCCGACGACCTGCGCCCGCTGCCGCTGGTGGAAGTGCAGCATGAATTCGGCCCGCTGGTGCGGTCCCTCAACCACTTCACCGAGCGCCTGCGCGGCCAGTTCGAGCGTCAGGCGCAGTTCATTGCCGACGCCGCCCACGAATTGCGCACCCCGTTGGCGGCGCTCAAGGCCCGGCTTGAGCTGGGCCTGCGCAGCGACGCGCCCGCCACGTGGCGCAGCACTCTGGAGAGCGCCGCCCAAGGCACCGACCGCCTGACTCATCTGGCCAATCAGTTATTGTCCCTGGCCCGCATCGAGAACGGTGCCCGCGCGATTGCCGAAGGCGGCGCGCAGTTGCTTGACCTCAGCCAATTGGCCCGAGAGCTGGGCATGGCCATGGCACCGCTGGCCCATGCGCGCGGCGTGGCCCTGGCGCTGGAGGCCGATGAGCCGGTGTGGCTGCGCGGCGAACCGACGCTGCTTAACGAGCTTTTGAGCAACCTGGTGGATAACGCCCTGGCGCATACGCCGCCGGGTGGCAATGTAATCCTGCGGGTCATGGCGCCGGCGGTGCTTGAAGTCGAGGACGATGGCCCCGGTATCCCGCTGGATGAACGCGACCGGGTGTTCGAGCGCTTCTATCGGCGCAGTCAGCAGGGCATGGGATCAGGCCTGGGGCTGGCGATCGTCGGCGAGATCTGCCGTGCGCATCTGGCGCAGATCAGCCTGCATGATGGCGAGTTGGCGGGGTTGAAGGTGCGGGTAAGTTTTGTCGCCGGTTGAATCAGTAGAACATCGAGCGTGCTTCATCCAGCTGCGCGCGCAGGGTCTCGCTGTCGGGGTCAATGCGCAGCTTGATGATCGACGGCACGTCGGGCAACGGCACGTCAGCCAGCGGATGATCAGTGCCGCGATGGCAATACAGCACAGCTGCCTGAACGATGTCGATGTAGTCGAGCCTGGCGGAATCGCGCTCCAGGTTCAGGTATTGGCCGGGCAGCTTGGCGAGCATTTCCGGAAAGTCCCAGACGCTCAGCAGCTTGTCGCCCAACAGCGGGTGGATGCTGTCGATCACGTGGTTGAGGCTGACCGGGTCGGACAGCAACTGGTAGTGATCTTCGGCGTAGGTGAGAATCGGCAGCACGCCGATCTGGTGTACCAGCCCGCCAAGGGCGGCCTGGTCCGGCTTGAGCTGTGAGTGACTGCGGCACAGGGCGTAGCTGACGCCCGCCACTTCCAGGCTGCGGCGCCACACGTCACGCATTTTCTGTTCGACCACCTCGGAGCGGGCATGGAAGATCTGTTCCATCACCAGGCCGATGGCGAGGTTGCTGCTGTAGTTGGTGCCCAGCCGGGTAATGGCGGTGTGCAGGTTGGTGACTTCCTGAGTGGCACGCAACAACGGACTGTTTACCACTTTGATCAGGCGTGCGGACAGCGCGGTGTCGCGACCGATCACTTTGCTCAAGTGGCTGATGCTGATATCCGGGTTTTCGGCGGCCTGACGAATGTTCAGGGCCACCTCCGGCAATGTCGGCAGAACCAGGTCATCGTTATCGATGGCCTTTACCAAAGCCTGTTGGACTTTATCCGCCAGTTTGTTCATTCATGCTCTCAAGGGTGCTGCAAAAAAGTACGGTGATCAGCGCTGAATCTCTCGATCTCGATCAAGTTGATAGGGCAGGTCGAGCAACTGCAGGGCAGGCCCTTCCAGCGAGCCCAAATGCACGTCGCCATTATCGGCAGCTTCGGCTTGCAACACCGCCAGAAGTTCAATCGACAGGTCGGCTTTTGCCGCAATCACCACTTCGCCAATCGAGCTGCCGTGGCTGGGGGAGAACAGTGCAGTGCCGGGTTCTGGCGTCTGTGTGGCATCAAGGCTCAGGCGATACAGGCGGCGTTTGAGTTTGCCCAGGTACTGCATGCGCGCGACGATTTCCTGGCCGGTGTAGCAGCCCTTTTTGAAGCTGACACCGCCCACAGCCTGCAGGTTGAGCATCTGCGGAATGAACAGCTCGCGGGTCTGTGGCATCACTTGGCCAATCCCTGCGCGGATCTGGCCCAGCAGCCATTCGTTCAAACCCGCTTCGTCAAGCTGCGCGGCCAGGTGGCTGCGTACGGCTTCAGCGTGTTCGGCAGGTGCCCAGAGTTCGGCGCGGGCAGGGGAGACGCGAATGGCGATCAGCGCATCGGTACTCGCGACGCTGTCGGTGTCGTCCGGCAGATCGAGGCCCAGGCTGCTCAGCGCTTTATCAGCATTTGCAAGACCGAAACGAACCCAGGCGGCGCTTTCGTCGGTGAGCCTGGATTTGGAAAATACCGCGTATTTTTTCAGGTCCGCCAGTTGCGGCTCCAGCAGCTCAGTGGCCATGGCCATCAGCACGCCGTCACCTTGCAACACAATGCGAAAGCTTGATTGCATGCGGCCTTTTTGCGTGCAGCGCGCGCCAAGGCTGGCCTGGGTGTCACTCAGGTAATTGAGGTTGCAGGTGAGTTGGCCCTGCAGGAATTTGGCGGCATCGGCGCCACGGACGGCGAGAACGCCTTCGTGGGACAGGGGGCAGAAGAAAGCAGAGTCGGCCATGGGTCATCGCAGGTCAAAAAGTCATGCGTGCATCATAGAGGGGCGCCCGGCAAATGGATAGTTTCCTCGGGGCGCGACCAACGCTGGCTGTTCGGGTGCCGCCGGGCCTGTATACTTGCGCGCTATTTGAGGAGCGTTCCATGGTCGAAGACGTAGAAATCAATCGCCTCTACTGGCACAGCCGCCGCGGCATGCTTGAGCTGGATGTGTTGCTGGTGCCGTTCACCAAAGAGGTGTACGCGACGCTCGATAAGGTGGATCGTGACCTGTACGTGCGGTTGCTGGAATGCGAGGACCAGGACATGTTCGGCTGGTTCATGGAGCGCGCCGAGTCTGAAGATCCGGAGCTGCAACGCATGGTTCGGATGATCCTGGATCGTGTCCAGCCCAAGTAATCGCTTTGAATGTCGCTGGCAGGCCTCGCGGCTGTTGCTGGCGGCGTATGTCCTCGCCCAGCTGTTAGCGCTGGGCGCCTTGCTGGTGCTCGACGTGCCTTTTGCCGCTCTTGGCATGCTGGCGTGCGTGGCCCATGCCGTCTGGGTGTTGCCGCGTCAGATTCTGCTGACTCACCGTTCGTCGATTCTGGGCCTGCGCCGTGATGAAGACGGCTGGCAATTATTCAGCGCCGAGCGCGGTTGGCACAGTGTGCAGCTGCGCCCCGACAGCCTGGCGTTGCCGCTGATCGTGGTGTTGCGCTTTCGATTGCCGGGGCAATGGCGGGTACGCTCTATCTGTGTGCCCAGAGATTCGCAGGTCGCCGATGTGCACCGGCGCCTGCGCACTCGCCTGAAATTCAGCCGCCGTAGGTGGTTGGCACCAGAATAGTGTTGCGGGCCTCGGGCAGCATCTGCGGGTAGTCGAGGGTATAGTGCAGGCCGCGGCTTTCCTTGCGTTCCATGGCTGAGCGGATCATCAGCTCGGCCACTTGGGCGAGGTTGCGCAATTCGATCAGGTCGCGGCTGACTTTGTAATTGCTGTAGAACTCGTCGATCTCATCCAGCAGCAGGCGCACGCGGTGCTGGGCCCGTTGCAGGCGCTTGTTGGTGCGCACAATCCCCACGTAGTCCCACATGAAGCGGCGCAGCTCGTCCCAGTTGTGGGCGATGATCACGTCTTCGTCCGAGTCCGTCACCTGGCTGGCGTCCCAGCGGGGCAGGGCGGCGGGTACCGGGATGTTTGGCAATTGTTCGAGAATGTCCGCCGCCGCTGAGCGAGCGTAGACGAAGCATTCGAGCAGCGAATTGCTGGCCATGCGGTTGGCGCCGTGCAGGCCGGTAAAGCTGGTTTCGCCAATCGCATACAGACCAGGCACATCGGTGCGCCCATGCTGGTCGACCATCACGCCGCCGCAGGTGTAGTGCGCGGCCGGCACTACGGGGATTGGGCCCTGGGTGATGTCGATATTGAAGGCCAGGCAGCGCTCGTAGACGGTGGGAAAGTGCGCCTTGATGAACTCTGCCGGTTTGTGGCTGATGTCCAGGTACACGCAGTCGACGCCCAGGCGCTTCATTTCATGGTCGATGGCGCGGGCGACGATATCTCGCGGCGCCAGCTCGGCGCGCGGGTCGAAGCGTTGCATGAACCGTTCGCCATTGGGCAGTTTCAGGTGCGCACCTTCACCGCGCAGGGCTTCGGTGATCAGGAAACTTTTCGCCTGCGGATGATACAGGCAGGTGGGGTGGAACTGGTTGAATTCCAGGTTGGCCACCCGGCAGCCCGAGCGCCAGGCCATGGCAATGCCATCACCGCAGGCACCGTCCGGATTGCTGGTGTAGAGGTAGACCTTGGCTGCGCCACCCGAAGCGAGAATGGTGAAGCGTGCGCCGTAGGTGTCGACTTCGCCGCTGACGCGGTTGAGCACATAAGCGCCCAGGCAGCGTGCGCCGTCCAGGCCCAGGCGTTTTTCGGTAATCAGGTCAACGGCGACGCGTTGCTCCAGCAACTCGATGTTGGGACGCTGGCGCGCTTGCTCGAGCAGGGTCTTGAAGATGGCAGCCCCGGTGGCATCGGCGGCGTGGATGATGCGGCGTTGGCTGTGGCCGCCTTCGCGGGTGAGATGAAACTCGAACCCGCCATCGTCGCTGCCCGTATGCTCATCGCGGGTGAAGGGCACACCTTGATCGATCAGCCATTGGATGGCTTCGCGGCTATGCTCCACGGTGAAACGTACCGCGTCTTCGTCGCACAGACCGCCGCCGGCATTGAGGGTGTCGTCGACATGGGATTGCACTGTGTCGTGCTCGTCCAGCACTGCTGCGACACCACCCTGGGCCCAGAATGTCGAGCCGTTGGCCAGGTCACCTTTGCTCAGCACCGCAATGCGCAAATGGTTGGGGAGGGTCAGTGCCAGGCTCAAGCCGGCCGCGCCGCTGCCGATCACCAGAACATCGTGTTGAAACTGTTGGCTCATTGGAAGGATTCCGCAAAAAGCGATCCACAGGGCTGGCGCAAGCAGGAACGCCTGGATCGGCGAATCAAAGGGGCACACGGGCCACTAGTATATAGAGGGGGCGCGCGGCACAATAGCCGGGCGTTTGTGGCAATGTGAGATTACGGAGCGCGGTTCCGGTCTCACTTGGCCGGTTAGTAAGGTGGGAACTTTTTGCATGAGCCCCCACTCAATAGCCGGTTGCCCAAAACCTGGAAAAAGTTGAGTTTATTGGCCCGTCGGGAGCATTGGACGCGTCATCAAACCGGCGACAAGATTATTCGCGCAGTCGGCTTTGACCGTGCTGCGTTTTTCGTGTGTGCCAAATCAGTGCATGCCGGAAACTTGCTTGAAAGGGGGAGAACTTTTGCGAAAAGACCGAGTCTATGTTTGCAAGCCTGATCGTTTAGTTATGCAAGCCTCCTTCAAGCACTACGAGGAGTGTTCATGCTAACCCAGGAAGAGGATCAGCAGCTGGTCGAGCGCGTTCAACGCGGTGACAAGCGAGCATTTGATCTGCTAGTGCTGAAATACCAGCACAAAATTCTCGGGTTGATCGTGCGGTTTGTGCACGACACCCATGAAGCGCAGGACGTTGCACAGGAAGCCTTTATCAAGGCCTATCGTGCACTGGGCAATTTTCGCGGTGATAGTGCGTTTTATACGTGGCTGTACCGTATCGCCATCAACACGGCGAAGAACTATCTGGTGTCTCGCGGACGCCGCCCGCCGGATAGTGATGTCAGTTCAGAAGATGCTGAATTTTACGATGGTGATCACGGCCTCAAGGATCTCGAGTCGCCGGAGCGTGCATTGCTGCGCGACGAGATTGAAGGCACCGTCCATCGCACAATTCAGCAACTGCCAGAAGATTTACGGACGGCGTTAACTTTACGTGAATTCGATGGTCTGAGTTACGAAGACATTGCGAGCGTCATGCAGTGTCCGGTGGGGACTGTGAGGTCACGGATTTTCCGGGCCCGGGAAGCCATCGATAAAGCCTTGCAACCGTTGTTGCAGGAAAACTAAAGACAGCGGCGACAGCCAAGAGAGGAACCGCCATGAGTCGTGATGCCCTGCAGGAATCGCTGTCCGCAGTGATGGATAACGAAGCGGATGAACTGGAACTTCGTCGAGTGCTTAACGCATTTGATGATGCCGAAACCCGTGATACCTGGTCTCGTTACCAAGTCGCTCGGGCGGTGATGCACAAGGATCTTCTAATCCCTCGTCTGGATATTGCTGCGGCCGTTTCTGCTGCGCTGGCTGACGAAGCCGTTCCGGCAAAGGCTGCACGTGGTCCATGGCGTAGCCTGGGTCGCCTGGCAGTGGCTGCCTCGGTAACTGTTGCGGTTCTGGCCGGTGTTCGCCTGTACAACCAGGACGAAATCGCGGGTGCCGAACTGGCCCAACAGACCCAGCAACCGGTCATGGCCGGTCCGCAGGTCAAGGGCCCGGCAGTGCTGGCCGGCTACAAGGAAAGCTCTGATGCCACAGGCCCCATGGCCAACGGTGTGCTTCAAGGCCAATCCGGCTGGCAGGATCAGCGTCTTCCAGGCTACCTGCGCCAACACGCACAGGAATCTGCCTTGAAAGGCACTGAAAGCGCTCTGCCATACGCTCGTGCTGCAAGCCTGGAAAACCGCTGAACCTTTAAGGAGCCCTATGCGCGCCATATCGCTCCTTACGCTTTTACTCAGTGGTTGGTCTGCACTCCCCGCCCATGCCGATGAAGCTCAAAACTGGCTGACTCGACTTGGGCGTGCAGAGCAACAACAAAGTTTTAAAGGCACGTTCGTATACGAGCGCAATGGCAGTTTTTCTACCCACGACATTTGGCATCGCGTCCAAAAAGGTCAAGTCCGCGAGCGGTTATTGCAGCTTGACGGGTCTGCTCAGGAAGTCGTGCGTGTAGATGGTCGTACTCAATGCGTCAGCGGCGTCCTTGTCGCAGGCCTTGGCAATTCGCGTGAATCCCCTTCACGTGCGCTTGACCCAAAGAAACTTACTCAATTCTACGAGCTGGCAGTTATCGGTGAATCCCGTGTTGCCGGTCGTAATGCAGTGATCGTCTCGATCACGCCGCGTGACCAGTACCGCTTCGGGTTTGAACTGCATCTGGATCGCGAAACCGCTTTGCCGCTTAAATCCCTGCTGTTGAATGATCAAGGGCAATTGCTGGAGCGTTTTCAATTCACCCGGCTGGACACGTCTACCACCCCAATTGATCGCGACTTGCAGCCTACGGGTGAGTGCAAGCCTGTCGCAGTTGTTCAGGAGCAGGCGCCAGAGGTCAAGTCCTCCGAGGCATGGCATCTTGAATGGGTGCCACCGGGTTTTCAGTTAATCAAGAGCAGTGCGCGCAAAGATGCGCAGACCAAAGCAACGGTCGAAAGCCTGATGTATGAAGACGGGCTTGCGCGGTTTTCGGTGTTTCTCGAACCCATCAGCGAAGTCAGCGCGACGGAAACCCGCACGCAAATTGGCCCTACGGTTGCGGTTTCTCGCCGCTTGAATACGGTGGACGGTGAAAGGATAGTGACCGTTGTCGGCGAAATCCCCATCGGTACTGCCGAGCGCATCGCTCTGTCCGTACGCAGTGAGAAAACGGCTACTACCCAGCCGTGATTCGTTAATCCTATGTTCATCCTGACCTTTCAGTCTAAAGTCCATGCCAGGTTGGCTGGCGAGACCATGAAATGTATGGATCAGCATTTTCACTTGCAAAAAATCTCCATGTTTTTTATAGGTCAGGGCTTGTCAGCGCTGACCTTGTTTTGTTCGCGGAACAAAGGCGCCGGTCTCGGTTTCCGGCGTCTCTTGAACCCTGTCGCTCAACCCTGCTCGTCGTAACGGGAGCTGTATGTCGATACCACGTTTGAAGTCTTACCTATCCATAGTCGCCACGGTATTGGTGCTGGGCCAGGCCCTGCCTGCGCAAGCGGCCGAGCTGCCTGATTTCACCCAATTGGTGGAGCAGGCCTCGCCTGCCGTGGTCAACATCAGCACCACGCAAAAGCTGCCGGATCGCAAAGTTTCGAACCAGCAGATGCCCGATCTGGAAGGCCTGCCGCCTATGCTGCGCGAGTTTTTCGAGCGCGGTATGCCCCAGCCGCGCGCTCCGCGTGGCGGCGGCGGTGGTCAGCGTGAGGCCCAGTCTCTGGGCTCGGGCTTCATCATTTCGCCGGATGGCTACATTCTCACCAATAATCATGTGATTGCCGATGCCGATGAGATCCTCGTGCGCCTTGCCGACCGCAGCGAACTCAAAGCCAAGCTGGTGGGCACTGACCCGCGCTCCGACGTTGCGTTGCTGAAGATCGAAGGCAAGGACCTGCCCGTGCTGAAACTGGGCAAGTCCCAGGACCTCAAAGCCGGCCAGTGGGTGGTTGCGATTGGCTCGCCGTTCGGCTTTGACCACACGGTTACCCAAGGCATTGTGAGCGCCATTGGCCGCAGCCTGCCGAACGAAAACTATGTGCCGTTCATCCAGACCGACGTGCCGATCAACCCAGGCAACTCCGGTGGCCCGCTGTTCAACCTGGCCGGTGAGGTAGTGGGGATCAACTCGCAGATCTACACCCGTTCCGGTGGTTTCATGGGCGTGTCCTTTGCGATCCCGATCGATGTGGCCATGGACGTTTCCAATCAGCTGAAGAGCGGCGGCAAGGTCAGTCGCGGCTGGTTGGGCGTGGTCATCCAGGAAGTGAACAAGGATCTGGCTGAGTCCTTCGGTCTCGACAAGCCGGCCGGCGCCCTGGTTGCGCAGATTCAGGACGACGGCCCGGCTGCCAAGGGCGGCCTGCAGGTTGGCGACGTGATCCTGAGCATGAACGGCCAGCCAATCATCATGTCGGCAGACCTGCCGCATCTGGTGGGCGCACTCAAGGCCGGCAGCAAGGCCAAGCTGGAAGTGATTCGTGAAGGCAAGCGCCAGAACGTGGAACTGACCGTAGGCGCCATCCCGGAAGAGGGCGCAGCCCTTGATGCACTGGGCAACGCCAAGCCGGGCGCCGAGCGCAGCAGCAATCGCCTGGGCATTGCCGTGGCCGAGCTGACCGATGAGCAGAAGAAAAGCTTCGACCTCAAGAGCGGCGTGGTGATCAAGGAAGTCCAGGATGGCCCTGCCTCCCTGATCGGCTTGCAGCCGGGCGACGTGATCACCCACCTGAACAATCAGGCGATCAACAGCACCAAGGAGTTCACCGACATTGCCAAGGCACTGCCGAAGAACCGTACGGTGTCGATGCGCGTCCTGCGTCAGGGTCGAGCCAGCTTCATCACCTTCAAGCTCGCCGAGTAATCTGCTAGCCCAATAAAAAGCCCCGCCGTCGGTTAACGATGGCGGGGCTTTTTTGTGGGCGATGGGTTTAACTCATCATCCCTTTCACCAGACGTTCCTGTTCAATCAGTTCACGCTGGCGAGCGTCGATCCGCGACGACAGCGGGAAATTGCTGCCAGCCCGACGCTTGGCGAAATCCAGTTGCTGGATTGCTTGCTGGAAGTCGCCTACCAAAGCGAAGTACTCGGCGCGCGCCTGATGCAGGCCGATGATATTTCCCGACAGTCCGCGTGTCTCGGCGACCTGATACCAGACATCCGGATCATCCGGACGAGACTTGAGCAAGCCATCCAGGGCTTTCTCTGCATCGGCAGTGCGGTTCTGTTTAAGCAGCAGGTCCACCCGAACCTGGTTCAGCGGGTAATTGCTGGGGTACTGGCTCAGCATGCGGTCGGTGCGTTGCTGCGCGTCCGGCATGCGGTTGTTGATGATGTCCAGCTCGATCTGCGCCAGATTGTAAGTGATGTCATTGGGAGCCTTGGCCAGCAATGGCGCCAGGTTTTCCCGGGCTTCCTTAAGCTGAGTGCCCTTTATCTGAGCGATTGCCAGACCATAACGGGCCACATCGTTTTTCGGATTCTCGTCCAACTGAGCCTGGAATCGTTTGGCCGCCAGACCTGGCGTGTCCTCGTACTTCAACTGCACGCGCGCGCGGATCAACTGATAACGCAGGCTGTCTTCCTTGCCGCCCGGCTTGGACTGTTCGGCGCGGTTGCGGGTGTCGGCAATCCGCGATTCGGTCACCGGGTGCGTCAACAGAAACTCCGGCGGCTTGGCATCGAAACGGTATTGGCGCATCAGTCGCTCGAACATGGTGGGCATCGAGCGTGGGTCGTAGCCGGCCTTCTCCAGGTTGAGGATGCCGATGCGGTCCGCTTCCTGCTCGTTCTGGCGGGAGAAACGTCGCTGCTCCTGGATCGCTGCGGCCTGGGTACCGGCGATGGCGGCGATACCCGCGTCGCCTGCGCCTGCCGCGGCCGCAATAATGCCGCCGAGCAGGGCCGCCATCATGGGAAGTTGCATGCGCTGCTGCGCTTCAACGCCTCGGGCGAAATGGCGTTGAGACAGGTGGGCCAATTCATGAGCCATCACCGAGGCATACTCGCCTTCGGTCTGAGCATTGAGAAACAGCCCGCCGTTCACGCCGACAATCCCGCCCGGTGCGGCAAAGGCGTTGAGTTGCGGGCTGTTGATCAGGATGAATTCCAGCCGTCGGTCATTCACCTGACTCGTCTCCACCAGCTTGTACACGCTGGTCTCGACGTAATCCTTCAGTTGCGGATCGTTCAGTTGCGACACCTGGCCGCGCAGGTAGGCCAGCCATGCACGGCCCAGTTGGTATTCCTGTTGTGGCGAGACAATGGCAGAACTGGCGTCGCCAAGTGACGGCAGGTCGTCGGCGAAGCCTGGGGAGGCCAGCAGGCAGGCCAGCGTCAACAGGGTAGGGCGCAAAAAAGTCATGCACAAAGCCTTTTGGGCAAAGAGCTTACTGTAGCCGGACACTGAGCTTCGGACCAGATATTCTAAGCAACCCAACGCTTGCCCGGAGTAAGACCATGACCGACGCTGCACCCTTTGATGCCGAACTCGATGCCAGCGGCCTCAATTGTCCGCTGCCCTTGCTCAAGGCCAAGCTGGAACTCAATCGAATGACCAGCGGCGCGGTGCTCAAGGTGACCGCTACGGATGCGGGCTCCCAGCGCGATTTCCGCACCTTCGCCAAGTTGGCCGGCCACACCCTGGAACGCGAAGAAGATGAGGCGGGTGTTTACCGCTATTGGTTGCGCAAGGCCTGAATCGCATCAAGCCTTGTTCAGCGCCTGCGCTGCCGCCAACACCGCATCCACATGCCCCGGTACTTTCACGCCACGCCATTCCTGACGCAGAACACCGTCCTTGTCGATGAGGAACGTGCTGCGATCCACGCCCAGGTATTCCTTGCCGTACAGCTTCTTGAGCTTGATTACATCAAACAGCTGGCAAACCGCTTCGTCCTTGTCGCTGATCAGCTCGAACGGGAATGCCTGCTTGGCCTTGAAGTTCTCGTGGGACTTGAGGCTGTCGCGCGATACGCCGAACACCTCGGTGTTGGCTGCCTTGAACGCTTCATGCAGATCACGAAAACCCTGGCCTTGGGTGGTACAGCCCGGCGTGCTGTCCTTGGGGTAGAAGTAGATCACCACTTGCTTGCCCTTGAGGTCAGCAAGGCTGAAGGTCTGCCCGCTGGTGGCCGGGGCTTCGAAATCAGTGACCGGTGTATCGATGACTACCGCCATGAATAACCTCCTTACATTGGGTTCTGTGGGCGCCACGGCTCGATCAGCGCGTCCAGGTTGAGCGCGTCGGCGAAATCCAGGAACTGGTCGCGCAGCCAACTGATCTGTACACCGGCCGGCAGAGTCACGGTGAACGTGGCATTAAGCATGGTGCCGCCGGTTTGCGGCGCCTGGTAGGTATCGCAGGTAAGGTTTTCCAGCTCGACGTTATGGTCGATGAAAAACTGGCACAGCTCGTTGACGATGTCCGAACGGTACGCCGAGCTGACATACGCCACATAAGGCAAGGCCTGTGGGCGGTTCTCCAGCGCGGCGCTGCGCACCACATTGACAGTGAAGTCATGCTTCTTGGCAAGGCCCGGCAGGCCGGTTTCCAGGCGCGCCAGGGCGTCCCAGGTGCCGGAGATCTGCAGCACCAGCGCGCTGCATTCGCCGTGACGGGTCAGGCGCGAGGTTACGACGGCGCAGCGGTTTTCATGGCTGGCGCGGCACAGGACGTTGGTCAGCTCCATGGGGTTGGCGCCGAGGGCACTGATAACAAGGAATTGTTCGCGAACTGTGGGGGTGGACATGCAGCCTTCCTAAAACGATGAGCGGTCGATACTGTGAGGGCTGTATCGATCAAAGGATCAAGGGTAGCGAAAAGCATCGCGAAGGGATAGGAGATGGCGTTTTCATTGTGTGAATGGCCTGCTTGCGGCAGCGCTTTTGCCCAATGATGGCATTGCCCGTCGTTTAGTTGCGCCAGAACGCATCCTCAGGCGGTACTTCGCTTGTACAAGCATCTTGGCGCCAGTACCATTACGGCTCTCTTTTTCCGGCAGGAGCGGTTGCATGATTGCGGGCAGTATGGTGGCACTGGTCACACCCATGGATGCACAAGGTCATCTCGACTGGGACAGCCTTGGCAAACTGGTGGACTTCCACCTGCAAGAAGGCACCAATGCCATCGTGGCGGTCGGCACTACCGGTGAGTCGGCCACCCTGGATGTGGAAGAGCACATCAAGGTCATCGAATTCGTGGTCAAGCGTGTGGCGGGCCGTATCGCGGTGATCGCCGGTACCGGCGCCAATTCCACGCGTGAAGCGATCGAACTGACCAAAAACGCCAAAAAATCCGGCGCCGACGCCTGCCTGCTGGTGACCCCGTACTACAACAAGCCGACCCAGGAAGGCCTGTACCAGCATTTCAAGGCCATCGCCGAAGCCGTCGATATCCCGCAGATCCTCTACAACGTTCCCGGTCGCACTGCCTGTGACATGAAAGCCGAGACAGTCATCCGTCTGTCCACCGTACCGAACATCATTGGTATCAAGGAAGCCACTGGCGACCTGCAACGCGCCAAGGACATTCTGGCCGGCGTGAGCAGCGACTTCCTGCTGTATTCCGGTGACGACGCCACGGCGGTCGAACTGATGCTGCTGGGCGGCAAGGGCAACATCTCGGTGACCGCCAACGTGGCCCCGCGTGCCATGAGTGACCTGTGCGCCGCTGCCATCGCCGGCGATGCCGTGACCGCGCGCGCGATCCACGAAAAACTGATGCCGCTCAACAAGACACTGTTTGTCGAATCCAACCCTATCCCTGTGAAATGGGCGCTGGTCGAGATGGGCATGATGCCGGACGGTATCCGTCTGCCGCTCACCCAGCTCAGCCAAGCCTTTCACGAACCGCTGCGACAGGCCCTGCGCCAGTCCGGCGTCCTGGTTTAATTGAGGAAGCACTACGCATGAAGCGATTGGCCGGACTTTCCGCACTTGCCTTGATTATCTCCAGCACCAGTGGCTGCGGTTGGATCTGGGGCCCGGAAGGCTACTTCCGTGACCGCGGCAGCGATTACCTGGAAGCACAAGCAACCAAACCGATGCAACTGCCGCCGGACGTCAATGTCGCCAAGCGCCTTGACCCGTTGCTGCCGATTCCGCGCAACGTTGCCGACGACACCACCAAGGGTGAGTACGTTGTGCCGCGCCCGCAGCCGATCGCAGCCGTGGCGGACGCCAGCGACTACAGCCTGCAGAAGAGCGGCGATTCGCGTTGGATCGTGGCCCAGCGCCCACCTGCCGAAGTCTGGCCGGTGGCGGTGCAGTTCTTCCAGGACAACGGGTTCCGCATTGACGAGCAGCGCCCGCAGACCGGTGAATTCACCACCGCATGGCAGCACGGCAGCGAACTGTCCGCCAGCATGGCCAAGCGCCTGCAGTCGAGTGGCGTAGCCGCCGACGGCGAGACCCGCGTGCGCGTGCGCATCGAGCCGGGTGTGCAACGCAATACCAGTGAAGTCTATGTGGTCAGCGCCGAGCGTCCTGCCGGCAGCACCGCCAATGTCGAGTTCACCAATCGTTCGGTCAATACCGGCGTCGACGCTGCCCTGGTCGACGAGATGCTGGCCAGCATGAGCCGTATCTCCGAGAAGGGCGGTTCCGTTTCCCTGCTCGCCGCACGCGATTACGACACCCCGAGCCGTGTCAGCCTCACCGAAGACGGCAGCGGCAACGTGGTGCTGAACCTGGGTGAAGACCTGGATCGCGCCTGGGCCAGTGTCGGTCGCGCGTTGGAACAAGGCCCATGGCGCGTTGAAGATATCAACCGCAGCCTTGGCCTGTACTACATCAACGTGGCTGAAAAGGCCGTGAAGAAAGACGACGAGCCAGGGTTCTTCGGCAAACTGTTCGGCAGCACGCCGACCAAGGAAGAAGTCGAAACCCGTGCCGAGCGCTACCAGGTTCGTCTGAGCAAGGTAGGCGAGAGCGTGCAGGTCACCGTCGAGAAGAACATCAATACCGTTGCTCCCGCTGAAACAGCGCGCAAAGTGTTGGGCGTCATTCAGGACAATCTGGGCTGATCCGATGCGTTTTGCCGTTCTCGGCAGCGGTAGCCAGGGAAACGGCACGCTGGTCGCTCATGACGACACGTACGTGCTGGTCGATTGCGGTTTCTCGCTGAGGGAAACCGAGCGGCGCCTGCTGCGCCTGGGGGTTCACCCCGCGCAGCTGAGCGCGATTCTGGTGACCCACGAACATGCCGACCACGTGCATGGCGTGGGTTTGCTGTCTCGGCGCTACAATCTTCCGGTGTACCTGAGTCGCGGCACCCTGCGCGGGATGCGCAAACCCATTGAACCTGCAGGTTTCCTGGCCGGCGGTGAGCAACTGCACATCGGCGCCTTGAGCATCGATGTGATCGCAGTCGCCCATGACGCCCAGGAACCCACGCAGTATGTCTTCAGTGACGGCCAGCGGCGCTTCGGCGTGCTGACCGACCTGGGTTCCTACTGCGCCAAGGTGCTGGACGGTTATCGCGACCTCGATGCGTTGATGATCGAGTCCAACCACTGTCGGGACCTGCTGGCGCGCGGTCATTACCCCTACTTTCTCAAGCAGCGGGTAGGCGGCGAACTGGGGCATTTGAACAACCATCAGGCGGCGTACCTGGTGTATGAGTTGGGCTGGCAAGACCTGCAGCACCTGGTCCTGGCCCACCTGAGCAGCAAGAACAACCTGCCGCAGCTTGCCCGGCAATGTTTCGTCGACACCCTCGGGTGCGACCCGGACTGGCTGCAACTGGCCGATCAAGATTCAGGGCTCGACTGGCGCCACATCGCCTAGCCCACCTCACTCAAAGCGGAGCCCATCATGGAAAAACGTGAAGAACTCTACCGCGGCAAAGCCAAGTCGGTGTACAAAACCGACGACGCCAACCGCCTGATCCTGCTGTTTCGCAACGACACCTCGGCGTTCGACGGCAAGCGCATCGAGCAACTTGATCGCAAGGGCATGGTGAACAACAAGTTCAACGCCTTCATCATGCAGAAACTCGAAGCAGCCGGTATTCCGACTCAATTCGACAAACTGCTGGGCGACAACGAATGCCTGGTGAAGAAGCTCGACATGATCCCGGTGGAGTGCGTCGTGCGTAACTACGCCGCCGGCAGCCTGGTCAAGCGCCTGGGCGTGGAGGAGGGCCTCAAGCTCAACCCTTACACTTTCGAGCTGTTCCTCAAGGACGACGCCAAGGGCGACCCGTTCATCAACGAATCCCACGTAGTGGCGTTCGGCTGGGGCACCGCTGAGCAATTGGCGCGCATGAAGGAGCTGTCCCTCAAGGTCAACGACGTGCTGAGCAAACTGTTCGACGACGCAGGCCTGCTGCTGGTGGACTTCAAGCTGGAGTTCGGCGTGTTCCACGACGGCTCCATCGTCCTGGGCGACGAATTCAGCCCGGACGGCTGTCGCCTGTGGGACAAGGACACCCGCAAGAAGATGGACAAGGACCGCTTCCGCCAGGGCCTGGGTGACGTCATCGAAGCCTACGAAGAAGTCGCCAATCGCCTCGGCGTACCGCTGTAATCGACGCAAGCATCTGATAGCACGGAAAAAAATCGCCTCGGCGCTTTGCATCCACGAACCATGCTGTTATGATGCGCGCCGTTGGAGAGATGCCAGAGTGGCCGAATGGGACGGATTCGAAATCCGTTGTACCTTCACCGGTACCTAGGGTTCGAATCCCTATCTCTCCGCCATATTAAAAACCCTTATGAATCAATGACTTATAAGGGTTTTGGCGAAGTGCTCTTGTACCAGCGCTTTGTACCAAAAAATAGCCCTGATCTTCGGATTGGGGTTTTTTTTGGTCAGAATTCTATCTGGCCAAAGATGATGAAGCTTGTGGGATTGTGGCCTCCGACCTCAGTACAGGTGCTGTTTCGCATCCGAGATACACCGCGTCGGGCTTCTCACGCTGAGCTAAGGCTTCTTCACGCACTCGATTTCATGCTCTGCGGATTAAGTCAGGCAGGCAGATAGCTAGCGGCAGCCAGCTATGTGGTTCCTCAAGACAAGCGTTAGCGGCGGTATGAATGGGTCATTCACAAGATACAGGTGCGCCTGTGTGCTGTGAGCTTGAATAAAAAAGATGATCATGGCATTTTGACATAAATATCTAGGCGCAAAGGATTGTCATGCCAACCTCATTATCTAAATATCTCGGAATTCCCAAAGCGACATTGGACTCCCTTGGAGTGTTTGATCCGATTCTTGATCACGATACCCGCCTATTTATTGACCCTCTCCTGCTGAAACACTGCAAAGCCCCCGAATTCGCCTCCAGTTATTCAGATTTACAAAGCAGGTTTTTAGCAATTGGGAAGTTGCTGCAAACAAGCAAGGAAAAACATGATGTTTTCTGGAGGTCGGCTGCCGCTAAGATGAGTTGGCATGAAGTGCGAGGACTTTGTATTGGTTACTCTGCTGGTGGCACTGCAGGAAGCGGAATTGGTAAGGGGCTTAGGGATCGAATTTTAGAGACTGCTAAAATAATTATAGATGCGGGAAAGACCGATCCTGAACTTTTTGAATTGGTGGGACTATTTGAGGATAATTTTGGGCCAGATCGTATTAGTGATATGACTGCCAATATTATTCAAGCTGATATATTGACTTACTCGAATAATATCTACAAAAAAATATTGCCTAAAGGGTGGGCTGGCGCCATTGATAGACGAAGTGGCCTTCCTACAAATCCATTTACAGCCGAACCTATCTTACTAGTCCCCAAAGAGCTGCTTAGAGATTTACCGGCTGCATTTGAGTGGAGCGGGTCAGATGAAATTGGTATCAGCAGTGAGGAGCTAAGAGAAACGCTCAATGCTTTGGTAGGTTCAAGTTGGCGTTCGCTAGCCAACATGAAAAAAGAAGATCTCAAGAAGTTGATCTTGAAATATCCTGATCTCATTGATGATTTGGTTGATCAGTATGCGTCTAAAGAAATAAAGCCCTACGATTTTAACGAGGATAAAAAGGGTGAGTATTCGTGGTACCAGAGAACAGTAGATGCTGTCTCTGAGCACCCTGTAGAACTATCGCTGAGCGCCCATCCAAATTTAGATGAGGTCCATAAGCTGGTGCTTAAAATTTGCGAGAAGTTCAAGGATCTTGTGGAGAATAACGGCTTAAATACTTTGTTCTATGACAATAAATCGAAAATAAAAAATGAGACGGCAATCCAGTTGGCATTTTATGGTGTGGCGGAATCTTATTGTGAAGCAAATAAGATAATGATCGCAAGGGAGTCAAATTCTGGTCGTGGGCCAGTAGACTTCAAGTTTGGTTCTAATGGTGAGAATAGTGTGTTGGTTGAGATTAAGAAATCGGACAATTCCCATTTGAAAACCGGCATCACCCGTCAACTCCCTGAGTATATGAAATCTGAAAAATCCCGAAGGGCTATTTATTTAATACTCGATTTGGGTATGAATCAGAGGCAAGTCGATAATATGAACTCTGTTCATCAAGCGATTGCGGGGTCAAATATATCTGTGGTGTATATTGATGGTCAGCTCAAGCCTAGTGCGAGCAAGTACTAAATTTATGCCTTATTCAGAATTGTGTCTGCGTTTTCTATGGTTTTTTTGGCGATCCTGATTTTGAATGGGGGGAGGGCTTGCACGGACAGTATGTTTCTATTGGTAATGGCAGGAAAGCTTGGCAATTCAGTAATAAGCGACTAGAAGATGTTGCAAGAAAGCTAGGTGTGATTTCTGAAATTAGATCCAAGTAATTAATGAATAGTGAGAGAAGATAGCCCTCGTCCCTCACTATTTCAATTAAAAACTTATTGTGATTTTCTCAATATTGCTTAGTGCTATGTATTTTTTTCCGTTTTGAGAAAATCTTAAATGTCCAAATATCAGTACATATGCGCCAGCCAGATCGTCCAATTCATCGAATGGAAAGCGTTCTAGGAAGACGTTGGAGAGAGCATCGCCGACAACAATGCTTACGTCGTCGCGTCCGCCACTATTAAGCCAAAGGCTTGGTGGGTTTTCCCGAGATAGCCCCGCGTCAGAGATCATTCCCCAGTATCCCCGGTACTCATCTTCAAGATCTTCACCGATCTCGGAAAAATCTACGAAGAAGTCTCTGACTCGAAATTCGCCCTCGGGCAGAGCTATAAGTTGGTCTGAGCGGCGGAAGTCTTCACTATGCATTAGGTTGCGGAGAAGAGTGCTAAGGCGGCGATGCATGACTGCATTTCTTCTTGCACCACCTACAACAAATCTTCCACCTCGTCCGCCTGGGTTGGCTGGTTCATCAGGAAGAGGGTTAACAATTGGGTGAGCGCCATAGTCGAAGTCTACCTCGATGCGGTCACCTCGATTAATGAGTTCATCTTGACCTGGGCCAAGGCCGCCGCCTCGTCTTGCTTCTGCTGCTGCCATGGAACATCTAGCAGTGTGAGGACGTGCGCCGAAGCAAGCAGCTTGGCCACTCCTAGACTCTCGTCTATAAAAACCAGGGCCACTGCACTCAGGGCATACGAGGAAGCGTCTGTAATGGCCTATCTGGTGATCGCTGAGTGCTTCGAAGGTGGGAATATCATAGTCGTGGTTGTTAAGAGTGCAGCGGGCGACGTCCATAGTGACTCCGTGTCGTGAAGGCTGTGCCTGTGATGGCGCATTGCCGCTCTTTTCTACACCACTACTCCTTTTCTCTCAACCCTTTGCGATAGCTTCAATTCTTTCCGTCGGGAATGCCTGCGCCTACAAGCTAGGGGTGCCGTCCTGCGCAGTCGAGAATGGCACGTTGAGGTACGGGTGGAGAAATGATGTCGGTATCTAGAATTTAAGATTTAGCTGCTTAGCTACGTGCGAGCGTTGAGTAGGCATTTTTCAGGAAAATAGAAATAAGTGAAGAAGCCTAAGCTGGAGGCTGCCGAGAGTTGTGTCTGATGAGCGGAGCGTTCAAGGAGGCGGCCAGGCGTTTAACTCCGACCAGCGTCGAGCCGTTCAATCGTAAGCGAACTGATCAACCAATCCCAAACGAGGCACATGAGTATCGGGCCGCAACAGCGCGCCAGGAGCAATAACGGCGTTTGCGCCAATCTTGCAGCCGTCTCCCACGAGGGCACCGAACTTGTTTACTCCCGTCTCGATCACCTGATCCAGATAACGGATTTTGATTTGAGCCCCGTTCAGTTCGTTGCGGTAATTGGCAATGATCGCACCGGCCTCGATATTTACGCCCTCGCCAAGCAACGAGTCACCGACAAAGTTGAAGTGTGCCAGCTTGCTCCCATCCAGCATGAAGCTGCTTTTAAGCTCGCAGCTTGGGCCGATGATGCAATTCTTGCCCAGGTACACCCCTGCGCGCAGATAAGCGCCCGCCGCCACGAAGGATCCTTCGCCGATGATGATCGCGCCCTTCAGCACAGCGCCTTGCTCGACAACCGCACTTTCGTGGATGGCACAGTTTCCATGACGCCGATAACCCTTGCCGAGGCGTTCCAGCAACGCCATCACCTGGTTTTCACAGTCTTGTGCCACCCGCCAGGCCTCAACAGGCGTGAGGCCCAGAGTGGGCCATCGTTCAATGAATGCATTGATTTCAACCGGCGTCATGGAAAGTCATTCCGAAAAGGGTAAAGGTAGATCTGCATGGACCATGCTAAAACAATGACGTTACTTTTTACCCTCCGATTTTTTCGACGGTTTTTTATCCGTTTCCCTCACCGTCTCCCTCGGCCTTTTTTTGGCCTCACCCTCCGTCACGTATTCCCCTGTAACCGCATCACGATATCGCGTTGGCATATAAGCTCCCTGACAGTAGGTCGCCACAGCGGCGACACATTTGAGGCTAGCTCGCAGCCTTGCGCGCGCAAGTTTCAGTGCGGGCATTCTCTTTACCAGGTTTTTCCAGATCGAATACCTCTGCGCCCAAAACAAAAAAGGCCCGCCAAACGCATCGTTCGGCAGGCCTTTTCAACAGTTAACCGTCAGGCCGGTTGCGCCACCAGGCGGTTACTGACATTCCTTCCCAACACCAGCACCGTCACAAACCCGAAGCCTACCAATACCGTGGCGAGGCTCAACAGCACCGAGCTGCCCATCTGGTCGACGATGCGCCCGCCGAAGAACGAGCCCAGGGCAATGATCACCTGGAACAGCGCGACAAACAGCGGCATGCCACGCTCCACATCCTTGGGTGCCACCACGAACATCCAGATACTCGAGCACGCCGGGAACGCGCCGAATGCGAAGCCCCACAGCGCGATCAGCATCGCGGCGCCGGTCATGCCGGTGGCGAAGTGGGGGAACAGCGCGGTGCTGGTGCCGATCATCAGCGCGACCAGCAGCAGGGTGTTGCGTACGCTGCGGTTGGCGGCGAAACCGGCGAAAACATTGCCTGCCACGCCGGCCACACCAAACAGCAGCAGCAACGAGCTGATGGTCGGCCCATCGAAGCCGGCACTGTATTTGAAGAACGGCGCGACATAGGTGTAAGCAGCAAAGTGCGCCAGGCCGATCAGCAATACCGCAATCAGGCCCACCCGCGCCTGCGGGTTGTAAAACAACGCCGGGAGGTCACTGACACGAATCGCTTTTTCCGGGTTGAGCCGCGGCAACAGGAGCACCTGAGCCAGCAGCACCGGTACGCCCATCAGGGCGGTGACCAGAAAGGTCATGCGCCAGCCCATCAGGCCGCTGAGCCAGGTGCCCACCGGTACACCGAGCACGGTGGCCAGGGTCACGCCCATCATGATGATCGACGTAGCCTTCGCCACATCGACGCCCCTGGGCGCCAGGCGGCCGCTGAGGGCGATGGCCGTGGCCCAGAAGCCGCCGATGCTGATGCCCAGCAGGACACGCCCGATCAACAGCACGTTGAAGTCACTGGCAAACGCCACGATACCATTGGCGATGATCATGATCAGCGTCAGGCTGATCAGCAGATAGCGACGGTCCATCGCACCAATGCTCACCGACAGAAACGGCGCGGCAAGGGCCGCCATGATGCCGGGCAGGGTCACCATCAGCCCGGCGTGGCCGGCCGTGATGCCCAGGTCGCTGGCGACGTCGTTGAGTACGCCCACCGGGAGAAACTCGCTGGTCACCAGGGCGAATGCGCCCACGGCAACCGACAGAATCGCCAGCCACTGCTGCTTGACGCTCTGTTGATTATGTTCGGGAAGGCCGCTGGAGGCCTGGCTGGCACTTGGCATGGTGTTGGGTTCCAAGGATGAATGTCGCCTGTCGTCAGGCGGGGGGAGGGATGTGGGAGGGGATTATAGGGATGACCGCCGGCAAATCGGCAGGCGGTCGTTTCGATAGTCATCATCAGTGTGATCGATGTGATGCTTCCAGCTCGAATCCACATCGGATATTCAGGATTGTTTATTTCCGATTTATTCCCTCAAGTCCAGGCCTGCCTGGCCGAAACCCTGTCATACGATGTCGTATCCCCCCCAATAAGAGCCCTTAAAATGTCCCTTCGCAGCCTGTCCATCGCCCGCCGTGCCGGTCTGGGTTTTGCCTTGATTGCTTTGCTCGTGGCCCTGCTGGGCTTTTTCGCGCTGTCGAACATGGCGAGTATTCGCGCCCGGGCGGTGCAGGTGGAGAGTGGGCTGGTGCCGAAGATGCGGCTGGTGGCCGATATTCGCGAAATCATGCTGCGCATCCGCACGATTTCGTTGCGCATGGCGCTGGACCCCAACCCGGCTAACCTTTCAACCTACCGCGGTCAGATGGACACCCGCAGCCAGGACCTGACGAAGAAGCTGACCGAGCTCGACGCGTTGGTCGACACGCCTGAGGTGCGTGCGCTCTACGACCAGTTCCAGGTCTCGCTGCGCCAGTACCAGCAAGGGCTGGCGCAGTCGTTTGTGCTGGCCGACAAGCAGCAGGGCGCTGAACTCAACAAGCTGCTGCTGGTGGACATGAAAACCGTGGTCGATGGCTCCGGGGCCCAGCTCAATGCGCTCAGCGACTACTACAACGGCCAGATCAACCAGCTGGGCCAGGCGGCGGAGGCGCAGTACAGCCGCTCGCTCACCATGGTGTTCGGTTTTGTGATCCTGGCCGGCGTGAGCACCGTGGCCCTGGCCTGGCTGCTCACGCGCAGCATCGTCGGCCCATTGGGACAGGCCATGCGCGCTGCGGAAAACGTCGCACGCGGCGATCTGACCCAGACCGTCGAAGTCAGCGGCGACGACGAGGTCACCCGCTTGCTCGTCGCCCTGCAATCGATGCAAGGCAACCTGCGCGATACCTTGCAGCTGATTCGCCAGTCTGCGGTGCAAATGTCCGCCTCTGCCACCGACCTCAATGGCATCACCGACCAGAGCAGCCGCAGCCTGCAACAGCAAACGGCAGAGATCGAACAGGCGGCTACGGCGGTCAACGAGATGACCTCGGCCGCCGACGAGGTGGCGCGCAATGCGGTGTCGACCTCCGAATCCACCAGGCTTTCCAATGAAACCGCGCGCGAAGGCCAGCACCGCGTTGGCGAAACAGTCAGCGCGATTCAGGCCCTGAGCAGCAACATTGGCGAGACCTCCACCCTGGTGCAGAACCTGGCCGAGCAATCGCGGGACATCGGCAAGGTGCTCGACGTGATTCGCTCCATCGCCGAGCAGACCAACCTGCTGGCGCTTAACGCCGCCATCGAGGCGGCGCGTGCGGGTGAGTCCGGGCGTGGTTTTGCGGTGGTGGCCGATGAGGTGCGGGCGCTGGCCCATCGCACTCAGCAATCGACCCTGGAGATCGACCAGATGGTGACCGCCATGCGCACCGGCTCCAACGATGCGCTGGCGTCGATGCAGTCAAGCACCCAGCGCGCCACCGAGACCTTGAGCCTGGCCGAAGGGGCCGGTGGCGCGCTGAGTCGGATCACCGATTCGATCGATGAGATTCACCAGCGCAACCTGGTGATCGCCAGTGCGGCCGAGGAGCAGGCCCAGGTGGCCAAGGAAGTCGACCGCAACATCGTCAATATCCGTGACCTGTCGGCGCAATCGTCGTCCGGCGCCGGGCAGGTCAGCGGTTCGAGCCAGGAGCTGGCGCGGCTGGCGGTAGCGCTCAACGACGCCGTGGCGCGGTTCCGCTTGTAGGGCCTGTGGAGCGTCGGCCTAGACCTGGCGCTCCACCCCCTGGCGAATCTTCTCCAGCAGCTCATCGATATGAAACGGCTTGGTGATCAAGTCCATGCGCTCGCCCAGAAAGCTCTGACGATTGGCCGCATTTTCCGCGTAGCCGGTCATGAACAGAATCGGCAGGTCAGCGCGCAGCAGGCGTGCATGGTCGGCCAGTTCACGGCCGGTCATATACGGCAGGCCGTAATCGGTCAGCAACAGGTCGATGCTCGGGTCGGCCTGCAGGATCACCATGGCCTCGTCGCCGTCGGCGGCCAGGCTGCACTGGTAGCCGGCATCCATCAGCACTTCGGCGACAAAGCTGCGCACCGAAGGCATGTCCTCAACAATCAGAATGTGCTCACCCTGGCTCAATCCAGGCACCGCCAGCAGTTTTGTTGCCAGGGTGGCCGGGCCTTCGGCGGCCGGCAGCATGATGGTGACTTCGGTGCCCTGGCGGGTGACGCTGCGGATCTGCGCATCGCCGCCGGACTGGCGCGCGAAACCGTAGATGGTCGACAGACCCAGTCCCGTGCCCTGGCCCACCGGCTTGGTGGTGAAGAAGGGGTCGAACACTTTGTCGATCACGCTGTGGTCGATGCCCACGCCATTGTCGCGCACCGACAGCGCAATATAGGGGCCGTTTTCCAGTTTGAGGTTGCCATTAGAATACGCCGGATAAGTGGTGACCCAGATGATGCCGCCCTGGGGCAGGGCATCGCGGGCGTTGATCACCAGGTTGAGCACCGCGCTTTCCAGCTGGATCGGGTCCACCAGCGCCACCGCCGGGTTGCTGGTCAGCTCCAGCTTCAGGGCGATGTGTTCGCCAATGGTGCGCATCAGCAGTTCTTCGAGTGAGCGGATATGCGCGTTGATGTCGATGGGGCGCGTGTCCAGCGGCTGCTGGCGGGCAAAGGCGAGCAGGCGATTGGTCAGGCCGGCCGCGCTCAGCGCCGAGCTCAGGGCCGCATCGGCGTAACCCAAAACCTTCTCGGTGCGCTGGCTCTCGATGCGTTTTTTGATCAGCTCCAGGCTGGTGATGATCCCGGTCAGCAGGTTGTTGAAGTCGTGGGCGATGCCGCCGGTGAGCTTGCCCAGGGCGTCCATCTTCTGCGCCTGCAGCAGTTGCGCTTCGGTGCGGGCCAACTGGCGCGTGGCATTGGCCAGTTCGGCCTGCTGATGGCGCTCGCGGTGACGATGCTCGGTGACGTCCTCCACGAACACCAGGCTCAGCTCGGCGCGGTTGTACGGCGAAATCTGCCACTCGGTCTCGCGCAGCTCGCCATTCACGTTCAACTGCAGTGTGCCTTTCCAGCGCTCGCCGGCCGACAGGCGCTGGCACAGTTCGCCGATGACGGCGCCCTGGCCGTCGGCGAAGCATTCGAGCAGGGCGTCGGGGTTGAGGTTGTCATGAATCAATTGCGCGAAGGCGTGGTTGCATTCATGGACTTTGAGCTGCGCGTCCATCACCGCAATCGGCGCGCTGATATTGAAGAAAATCTCGCGAAAGCGCGCCTCGCTTTCGCGCAGCGCATATTCGGTGTCACGCACCCGCAGCAGGGTGCGCAGGGTCGCCAGCAGCACATCCGGGTCCACCGGGTGGATCAGGTAAGCGTCGGCCCCGGCGTCGAGGCCGGTGATGATGTCGCCGGTCTCGATGGACGCCGCCGACACATGCACCACCGGCAGCAACGCGGTGGACGGGTCAGCGCGCAAGCGACGCACGATATCGAAGCCACTCATGTCCGGCAGGTTGACGTCCAGGATCAGCGCATCGATTTTTTCGCGAGCAATAAGGTCCAGCCCATCCTGGCCGGTGCCGGCTTCCAGCACATGACCATAGTGACGCTCCAGGCGGCGGCGCAGGGCATAGCGCGTGGCGGCGTTGTCGTCGACGATCAGTAATCGAATGTCACGCTTCATCGACGTTCTCGTTTGCGATGGACAGGGGGATGATCACATAGAACAGCGAGCCCACGCCGGGCGTACTTTCCACACCCACACGGCCGCCCAGCAGTTCGGCGAAGCGTTTGCACAGCGACAGGCCCAGGCCAGTGCCGCGCAGGCGTTTTTGCAGCGGAGAATCGATCTGCGAAAAGTCTTCGAACAGGTTGTTGTGCAGCTCGGCGGGAATGCCCAGGCCAGTGTCCTGCACCGCAAAGCGGATCTCGCGGTCGTTCTCCATGCCGGCCGAAACCCGCACCTCGCCTTGCAGGGTGAATTTGAGCGCGTTGGAGATGAAGTTGCGCAGGATCTGCGCCAGCTTCTTGTCATCGGTATACAGCTTGGGCAGGCCGGCCGGCTCTTCGAAGATCAGGTCCACCGACGAGGCATCGACGATGGGCCGGAACATCCCGCGCAGCGCCGAGAACAGGTCGAACATGTCGAACCACGCCGGCGAGATGGAAATGCGCCCGGCCTCGATCTTGGCCAGGTCCAGCAGGTCATCGACCATTTCCCGCAGCTCGCGGGCAGAGCTGCGGATAAACCCGACCTGGGTGTGTTGTTCAGGGCTCAGCGGGCCATCGAGTTCATCCGCCAACAGGCTGGTGATGCTCAGGATAGAACCCAGCGGCGTGCGAAATTCATGACTCATGTACGACAGGAAGCGGCTCTTGAGGTCCGATGCCTGGCGCAGTTGGTCGGCCTGCATGTCGAGTTCGGCATACAGCGCCAGCACGCCCTGGTTGGTCTCGTCCAGTTCGGCGCGCAGGGCGTCCCCTTCCAGGCGCAGGCGTTTGACTTCATCGGCAAGGGAGGCAGTGGTTTCAGCCATTGATAGCCTCCAGGGCAATCACGAATACGGTAACGTCATCGCGGCCGCGACAGAAATCACGGTGCAGAATGGCGGCGATCAGGGCCGGGTGGCGGTGTACGAGGCCCGGGTAATCGGCAAGGTTCCAGCGTGACTGCAAGCCGTCGCTGTACAGGATCAGCAACTGGCCGGTCACTTGAGCGTAGTCGAAGGGCTGGGCCTTGCGATATTGCACGCCGACGATCCCCGGATGGGAGGCCAGCCCCCGAGACTTGCCGTGGCCGATCAGGCTGGCGCCGATGTTGCCGATACCGGTGAAGCGCAGGGTGTCGGCCGAGGCGTCGTATTGAGCAATCGCCATGGCGCCGCCGCGGGTGCCGCTCATGCCCACATGCAGGTCGTTCATCAGTACGCCTGGGTCGAGAAATGCGTCCTGCGCAAACACCGCCTCACCGGCCTGCGCGGCGCGCTCGGCATCGATGCCATGGCCCAGTCCATCGGCCACCATCACGCTGAAGCGCCCCGGCTCGACCATCAGGTGCCAGGCGTCGCCGCAATGCGGGTCGTCGTGCAACGAATGCTGGCTGACCCCATAGCGGATGTCGCGGGCAGCCGAGGCTCGCGGATACAGGCGCGCGAGCATCGCTGTGCCACGCGCGTCGGCATGCACATCGAACACCTGGGCCAGGCGCGAAATCGCGCCCATGCCGATGCCCTGGGTGCCGCCCGTGGAGAAACCGTCCACCAGGCAGCTGTCCAGATCGAAGCCCTGGCCGCGGTCCACGGCGATCATCTCCACGCCGCCGTTGCCGGTGGCGCGCAGGTGCAACTGGCCGTGATCGGCATGCTTGAGGATATTGCTGGCAAGCTCGGTGGCCACCAGTGCCACGCGCCCGGCGTCGGTTTCGTCAAAGCCCAGTTGCTCGGCCAGCAGTTGCGCCGTGCGGCGCGCGTAGCCCACCTGGCTGACGTCCTCGACCAATAACACCTGGGTCAGTGCACTGTGGATATTCAGGACCATCGAGTGATCGTCACGCGGGTGCCTTTACCCGGCGCGGTATCCAGTTCGAATTCGTCCACCAGGCGCTTGGCACCGGTCAGCCCCAGGCCCAGTCCGCCGCCGGAGGTCCAGCCATCGGTCATCGCCAGCTTGAGGTCGGGAATGCCCGGGCCTTCGTCGCGAAAGGTCAGGCGCACGCCGGGGCGCAGGTCTTTTTCCACCACCGCCCAATCCATGTAGCCGCCACCGCCGTACACCACGGTATTACGCGCCAGCTCACTGACGGCCGTGACCAGCTTGGTCAGGTCGATCAGGCGCATGCCGCATTCCTGGGCCAGTCTGCGTACCAATTGTCGCGCCAGCACAACGTCCTGTTCGATCAGCACGGGATGCGTGCCGCTGCTGGCTTCGATCATGAGTGTTCAACCCGGTCGCGCAGCAGCTTCATGCCGCGCTCCACGTTCAATGCGGTGGCCACGCCCGGCAGGTTCATGCCCAGTTCCACCAGGGTAATCGCCACGGCCGGCTGCATGCCCACCAGCACCGTCTGCGCGTCCATGATGCGCGACAGGCCCGAGATGGTGCCGATCATGCGCCCGATGAACGAGTCGACCATGTCCAGCGCCGAAATATCGATCAACACGCCGCGCGCCGAGGTGCGGCTGATGCGTTCCGACAGGTCGTCCTGCAGGGTCAGCGCGAGTTGGTCGTGCATGTCCACCTGGATGGTCACGAGCAGAAACTCGCCCATCTGCAAAATAGGGATGCGTTCCATGCTTAGACTGCCTTGCTGACGTTGACGCCCAGACGCTTGAGGGCCAGCGCCAGAGCGTCGGCCAGGTTGGCCTTGGTCACCACGCCTTGCAGGTCGAGCCCCAGGTGCACGATGGTCTGGGCAATTTGCGGACGCACGCCGCTGATGATGCAGTCGGCGCCCATCAGGCGGATGGCGGTAACGGTCTTGAGCAGGTGCTGGGCCACCAGGGTGTCGACGGTCGGTACGCCGGTGATGTCGATAATGGCGATTTCGGAACCGGTGTCGACGATGCGCTGCAGCAGCGATTCCATCACCACCTGGGTGCGTTGCGAGTCCAGGGTGCCGATCATCGGCAGGGCCAGCACGCCGTCCCACAGCTTGACCACCGGGGTGGACAGCTCGAGCAGTTCTTCCTGCTGACGCTTGATCACCGCTTCACGGGACTTCTGGAACGTGCGGATGGTGTGCATGCCCAGGCCGTCGAGCAGTTCCGACACTTCCCACAGTTGTTCGGCCAGTTGCGCGCCGTCGCTGGCGTATTCGCGCTGCAGCAGGGCGAACACCGGGCCCTTGAGGGCGAAAATGAAGCTGGCGGTCTGCTGGGAATCCTGGCCGATCAGCGCACGGCTGTGGGACAGTTTCTCCAGGAACAGCCGGGTCTGTGCCCAGTTTTCGTGATTGATGTTTTGCGAGCCGCCGTTGTGCAGCGCGTCGGCGAGCAGGTTGAGGAACTCGCCGGTCTGTTGCTTGACGTCGTCCCCCTTGAGGTTGCGTGTGGCGCCCGTGGCCTCCAGGCTGTGCGTCCATTCGTTGAGCAGGTCAATGCGATTGTCTTGCAATGCCCGGACCGTTTTTGCCTGCAGAGTTGCCACGGGTAATCTCCTTTAAGCCATGAATAAAGTGATGGCAATTTATACTAAATTGCATTGCTCGGAACGTTTTTCAGCGAATCCAATGGCAACGCCCGGCCGGGCTGACTGCGCGTGAACCGTGCCTGTAAGGTAGTATCGCGATTCACTCTGAGCCAGCAGTCGACCCGTGATCATCAACTTCGACCTCAACGACCTCCAAGCCTTCCGCGCCGTGGTGGACAAGGGCAGCTTTCGCGGCGCCGCCGAGGCCATCCGCATCTCGCAACCGGCCCTGAGCCGGCGCATCGAAAAACTCGAATCGGCGCTGGACGTGAAGCTGTTCGAGCGCACCACGCGCCGCGTCAGCCTGACCATGGTTGGCCGCGCGTTCCTGCCGCAGGTCGAGCGCATGCTCGACGACCTCGACATCGCGCTGATGGGCATCAGCAATGTCGCCTCCACGCGCATGGGCCACGTGACCATCGCCTGCGTGCCGTCCACGGCGTATTACTTCATGCCCCACGTGATCTCCGAGTTCCACAAGCTGTATCCGAAGATCCGCCTGCGGGTGCTCGATGCCAGTGCAGGTGAGGTGTGCAATGCGGTAGAAAGCGGCGAGGCGGATTTTGGCGTGAGTTTCAGCGGCAGCCTGGCCGATGAGGTGGAGTTCGAGTTGCTGCTGCAGGAGCGCTACGTGCTGGCCTGCCGGCGTGATCACCCGTTGGCCGAACGCGCGAACGTAAGCTGGGCCGAAGCCTATGAGCACGACTACATCACGGTGGACAAGACCTCGGGCAACCGCTTCCTGCTGGACCAGGCCCTGCGTGGGGTGCGGGTGAAAAAACCGAGCATCTGCGAGACGCACCACGTGACCACGATGATCGGGCTAGTGGAGGCGGGATTGGGCGTGGCGATGGTGCCATCGATTGCGATGCCGGCGTGCGAGCACCCGATTCTGGTGAGTGTGCCGCTGGTGGAGCCGCAGGTGATGCGCAACGTGGGCTTGATAAAACGCCGCGGGCGGACATTGCCGCCAGCGGCGCTGGAGTTGGAACGGTTGGTGCGGGAGATGCCGTTTCGGTCAGCGTGATACCGAGTCCAGGCCGGTGGATTGCACCACCGGTTGCGCCTCGGGGGAGGCGAGGAATTTGAGCAGCGCTTTGGCCTCATCCTTGTGTTCGGCGTTGACCGGGATACCGGCCGCAAAGCGCGTTACCGATTGCACGTCTTCCGGCAGCTTGCCGACAAAGGTTACGCCCTTGACCGGCAACAATTCCGCCACCTGCTGCAAGCCCACTTCGTAATCACCCTTGGCCACCTGTTCGGCCACTGGCGCGCGTTCGATCATCGTGCCCTTGGCCGGCATGCCGAGTTTCTTGAACAGCTCTTTCTCGACATACACGCCGCTGGCGCTGTCCGAATAGGCCACGGACTTGGCCTTGCTCAGCACCGCCTTCAGGTCCGCATCGGTGTTGATCACAGGCTTTGCCGCGCCTTCCTTGACCACCAGGCCAATACGCGAGTCCGCCAGTTCCACACGGGAGGCCGGGTCGACCTTGCCCTGTTTGATCAGCTCATCCAGCGCATAGCCGACCATGATCACCACGTCGGCGTGTTCGCCACGGGCCAGGCGGTTGGGAATCGCTTCCGGCGCCTTGCCCATGGACGGGCCGAGGATGGTGTCGAGGGTGTCGCCGCTTTGCTTGGCGTATTGCGGGCCGAGCAATTTGTAGGCAGCGGTGAACCCACCGGAGGTCATCACCTTGAGTTGTTCGGCCTGGGCCGTCAGCGCCAGGGCACTGAGGGCCAGGGCGGTCAGGGTTTTAGCGAGAAACTTCATTACACCGCTCCTTGCATCACTTGCCCGCGGGCGTTGGCGCGACGATAGAGCGCCAGGGTCGAACACAGCGCACACAGCGCGGCAAACATCATCCAGTAGGCCGGCGAGGCCTTGTCACCAGTGATATGGATAAACCAGGTCGAGATTGCCGGGGTGAACCCGCCGAAGATCGCCGTCGCCAGGCTATAAGCCAGGGAGAAGCCCGCCACGCGCACTTCCACTGGCATGATTTCGGTCAGCGCCGGAATCATCGCGCCGTTGTACATGCCGTAGAGGAAGGAGAACCACAGCAGGGTTTCCAGCATGTGCGCAAAGCTCGGTGCGTTGACCACGTAGGACAGCGCCGGGTAAGCGGTCAGCACGGTCAGCACGGTCATGGCCAGCAGCACCGGCTTGCGGCCGAAGCGATCGCTCAAGGTGCCGCCGATCGGCAGCCAGATAAAGTTGGAGATGGCCACCAGCAAGGTCACCAGCAGGGCGTCCGAGGTGCTCAGTTGCAGCACGGTCTTACCGAAGGTGGGCGCATACACAGTGATCAGGTAGAACGCGGTGGTGGTCATGGCCACCATCAACATACCGCCGATGACCACAGTCCAGTTCTTCACCAGGGTTGCCATCACTTCACGCATGGTCGGGCGGTGCGTGCGGTTGGCGAACTCTTCGGTTTCCTGCAGGTTGCGACGCAGGATGAAGATGAACGGGATGATCACGCAGCCCAGGGCGAACGGAATGCGCCAGCCCCAATCGGCCACCACTGCAGGTTCCATCCACACGTTCAGGCCGTAACCCAATGCGGCGGCGACCACGATGGAGATCTGTTGGCTGCCCGACTGCCAACTGGTGTAGAAACCCTTGCGGCCCGGTGTGGCCATTTCCGACAGGTAAACCGATACACCGCCCAGTTCCGCACCGGCCGAGAAGCCTTGCAGCAGGCGACCCAGCAGCACCAGCAATGGAGCCCACAGGCCAATGGTCTGGTAACCCGGCACCAGCACGATCAACAGCGTGCCGCTGGCCATGATCGACAGGGTCAGGATCAGGCCTTTGCGACGACCCACGTCATCGATATAAGCACCCAAAATAATGGCGCCGAGCGGGCGCATCAGGAAGCCGGCGCCGAATACGGCGAAGGTCATCATTAATGATGCGAACTCATTGGCAGAGGGGAAGAACGCGGCAGCGATGTAGGTGGCGTAGAAGCCAAACAGGAAGAAGTCGAACTGTTCGAGGAAGTTGCCCGAAGTAACGCGAAAAACCGCGCCAACTTTCGAGGAGGCAGAGGCGGGCCGGGAAGGGCTTGTCATGGTTTTGTGTCTCCAGCGTTCTTTTTAAAGTGCTTGTTTCGCTTAAGACTCAAGATAGTGGCTGACACATTTAGAAATGATAAGTGACAAATTTGGATAGATTGATGTGCGTTCGCTATCAATCCTCGGCGCCACCCCTAAAGCCCGTTCCCGTCTGGATGTGAGCTTTCGGCGCGTTCTACTGTGCCCACACCTCACCCTGATCATCGGCGGCCCTTGATTCGGGCTGAATGCGCCGCGTACATAGACGCCGGCCCCGGCGCTTTCTACACTGCGGCTTGTCGTGGGGAAGGGGCAGGCGCCGATGAATCGCAATGAATTACGCAAGGCCGATATCAACCTGATGGTGGTCTTCGAAGCGTTGATGCTCGAGCGCAATGTAACGCGGGTGGCCGAGAAGCTGTTCCTTGGCCAGCCGACCATCAGTTCGGCGCTCAACCGCTTGCGCACCTTGTTCAATGACCCGCTGTTCATTCGCGTGGGCCACCGCATGGAGCCCACGGCGCGTGCCGAAGAAATCATCCAGCACCTGTCGCCGGCCCTGGATTCCTTATCGTCGGCCTTGAGCCTGACCCACGATTTCGACCCGTCCATCAGCACCATGACCTTTCGTATCGGCCTGTCCGATGACGTCGAGTTCGGCCTGCTGCCGCCGTTGCTGCGCAGCCTGCGCCAGGAGGCGCCGCAGGTGGTGTTTGTGGTGCAGCATGTCGACTACTGGCGCATTCCCGACCTGCTCGCGTCCGGCGACATCACCGTCGGCATCACCCAGACACGCGGCCTGCCGGCCAATGCCAAGCGCAAGCTGTTGCGCCATATCCACCCGCGCATCCTGCGCGCCGACGCCTCGCAAACGCCGCTGACCCTCGACGAATATTGCGCACGTCCCCATGTGCTGGTGTCCCACACCGCCAACGTGGCAGGGTTTGCCGATGAGTGGCTGGCAGAAATCGGCCGCAAGCGCCAGGTGGTGCTGTCGGTGCCGCAATACAGTGCGCTGCCGGCGCTGCTGGCCGGCACCGACCTGATTGCCAGCCTGCCGGACTACACCGCCGAAGCCATGGCGGTGTCGGGCAAACTGTTCTGCGAACCGTTTCCGTTTCAGACGCCAACCCTGGACCTGTCCATGGTCTGGCTCAGCCACGTCGACACCGACCCGGCCGAGCGCTGGGTGCGCTCGCGGCTGGAGGCGTTCATGAGCGATCGCGGGTTGGCCGCGCCGCTCTAGAGCAAGCCCTGGTCGGCGCAGGCCTTCACCACTTGTTCGCGAAACCAGCTGTTGGCGCTGTCCTGCGCGCCGGCTTCCTTCCACTGCATATCCAGCGTAAACCCCGGCAAACCGCTCGGCGCCTCGCAGTGGCCGAACACCGTGGCGGGAGCCAGCAGCTTCTGCACGCGGCGCGGCAGGGTAACGATGAAGTCGGTGCCGGTGATCATCTTCAACGCGGCGCTGTAACTGTTGGCGCGCGCGACCACCTGGCGCTTGTGGGCCTGGCGCGCGAGCCAGCCGTCGATCATGTTGGTGGCCGAGGTCCACGGCGTAGGGAACACGTGGCGCCGGGCCACGAAGGCTTGCAGGCTGAACGCCGGCTCCGGCGGCGCCGCGCGTTTGTCGAACACACACACCAGGTCGTCCTCCAGCAGCATCTGGGTCTTGAAGTCCTTGTGTGCGCGATGAAAGTGCGGGCCGAAGCAGATCACCAGGTCCAGGCGCCCGTCGCGCAGGTCGTCGGCGGGAATGTCGGTTTCGAGTCGCTGCACATTGACGATCACCGGCAGGTCGGCGCGGTCGAAGTCCTTCAACAGGCGCGGCAGGATCAATTGCTCGAAGTATTCCGGGGCGCACACGTTGAACGTTACGGCCTTCTGCGCAGGGTCGAACGGCTGGTCGCCGGCGTGGCACAGGTTGATGCTTTCGAGGATCCTCTGCACATGGCCGTACATGGTCGTGGCCTTGGACGTAGGACGCATGCCCGCGCGGGTGTTGATAAACAACTCATCTTCGAAACTGGTGCGCAGTTTCTTCAGGCTGTAGCTCACGGTGGACTGGCTGACGAACAGCGTCTCAGACACGTCGGTAACGCTGCTCTGGTCGTAGACGGCGATAAACACCATCAGGTCCTGCATATCGAGTTTTCTGAGCAAGTTACTGTTTAGCATCGGTTCCGTCCGCTAACCTTCGGTACCGAACTCAGTACACGACAGTGCAAAAGCTTAACGGAACGGTCGTGCCAATAGAAAGTTCTGTAGGGCGTTTCTATGTTTGTCGTGGGACAAATAATGTCCACAACACGACCTCAGCGAATATGTCGGGCGTAGTGCCGTGGATTGAAGCGCGTGACCATCAGCAGCATCACCACGACCACCGCAGTCAGCGACCACCAGGCCCACGTGAAGCTGCCCGAGCGTTCGCGGATCATCCCCGCGAGCAGCGGCGACAGGCCGGCGATCAGGTAACCGATGCCCTGCACGAAGGCGGTGAGGCTGCCGGCACGGCGCGGGTGGTCGAGGTGGTCCATGGCGAGGATCAGGCTCATCGGAAACAGCCCGCCGATGCCCAGGCCGAGCAGGCAAGGCCACAACAGACTCAGGTGCTGAGGCTTGAGGATCAGGCCGCAGAAACCGAGGATGATCAGCACCAGCAGCACCGCGACCACGCCGCGTTTATCCTCGCGACGATTGGCGATGGCCGGGGTGATCAGGCCGGACACCACTTCCATGGCGGTCAGCCAACCCAGGAGCAGCCCGGCGTGCTGTTCGCTCCAGCCCTGCTCGACGTAGTAAGGCGCCAGCCAGGCCAGCACGCAGGTGTAGGAGGCGGTGCCGAGGCCGAAAAACAGCGCCAGCAGCCAGGCCCGGGCGTTGCCGAAAAAACCTCGCTGCGTGTCGGAACCCGCCTGGGGCAGGGCGGGTAGCGCCGCGCGTTGTGCACACCAGGCCAGCACCGCCAGCAGCGCGAGCACGGCCCAGATCGCGAGGCCTGCGCGCCAGCTGCCAGTGTACATTTGCACGAACGGGGACAGCGACGCCGCCAGCGCCGCGCCGCCCATGATTGCAGTGACGTACAACCCCATGAACAGCGAGACATTCGTGCTGAACCGTGACTTGATCAGCGCCGGCATCAGTGCCTGGATCAGCGCAATTCCGATACCGGCGGCCATTGCACTGACAATCAGCTCCAGCGCGGAATCGAGGAACAGCCGCGACAACGTCGCCACGCCAATCAGCAGCAACGACGCGACAACACTGCGGTGCTCGCCAAAGCGCCTGACCAGGCCCATGCCCACGAACATCGCCAGGCCCATGGTCATCACCGGCAGCATGGTCAGTAACGCCGCGTCGCTGAAGCTCAATGGCACATCGGCGCGAATCGACGCCAGCAACGGCCCCACGGCCGCCATCGACGGACGCAGGTTGAGGGCGATCAGGATCACACTGATCACCAGCCATACGGCGGTGGAGGGTTTCGTCTGCACGTTTTGCATGAGCCTGCCTTGAATGAACTAGGGCGAATCAGGCCACGTGCTGGGGGAGGGCGGCAAATCAGAAAATCACTGGGGCTATTGAAAAACTGCGGCCTGAGCCACTGCCAATCAAAATGTGGGAAGGGGCTTGCTCCCGATAGCGGTGTGTCAGCCAAAGACGTCTCAACTGACCCGCCGCCATCGGGAGCAAGCCCCCTCCCACATGTTTAACCGCGGTGTGTCAGTAGCCGACGGTGAAGCGTTGGCGCGAGTGCCTTGGGGTTTCCACCTCATCGATCAATGCAATGGCGTAGTCAGCAAAGCTGATCCAGCTGCGTCCTGCGGCACTGACCAGCAACTCATCCTGACCCAGGCGGAATGTACCTGTGCGCGCAGCCTCCACGAATTCGGCCGATGGCGACAAAAAGGCCCAGTCCAGCTCCTTCTCCTGGCGCAGTGCTTCCAGAAACTCAGCCCCTGCACTGGCTTCGGCGCGATATTCCTCAGGGAAACCGGCGCTATCGATCACCCGTCCACCGTCCGGCAGCAGCAGCGAACCCGCGCCGCCGACCACCAGCAGGCGGTGTACTCCGGCCTGTTTCACCGGCCCGATCACGGCGCTGGCGGGCAGGCTGGCGAAGTGCGCGGCGCTGATTACCACGTCGCTGCCGCTGATGGCCTGTTGCAAGGCCTGTGCGTCGAGTGCGTCCACTTGTTTGACGGTGACACCAGGCTGCGCGGCGAGTTTTTCAGTGTTGCGCGCAATGGCCACTACGCTGTGCCCGCGCCGCAGCGCCTCTTCCAGCAATTGACTGCCCGCACGGCCAGTGGCCCCGATGATTGCGATCTTGCTCATGATGTTCTCCGGTTCGGTTAAGGATTGAAACGCTTCACCACTTCATTTCGCCCTTGGCGACTTTGGCGCTCAGGTCCAGCGAGCTTTCGTCGGCAAGGTCGGGGTAACGTTTTTTCATCGCCGCGATCAGGCCGGTGGAGTCCTTGGCCTTGGCGGTTTCGAGGTCGAATGCCTTGATGTAGTCAGCGGTAAAGGCCACGGAGGCCAGCGATGGCGTACCCAGGTAATGGCCCGGGACCACGGTGTTCGGCTTCAGGTCCTGAATGCGCTGCAGGGTGGTCAGCCAATCCTTGTGGGACTGCGCGCCCTGGGTGTCGGCCATCCACAGGTGAATGTTTTCGGAGACGACCACCCCGCCCACCACGGCCTTGATCGACGGAATCCACACAAAACTGCGGTCCGGCTGCGGGCCGTCGAGGCCGATCACCTGCAGTGCCTCGCCCTCAAGCGTCAGGCTATTGCCCTCAAGTACCTGCGGCACTAGGGTCTTGCCCGGCTTGTCGGCGCCCATTTTCGGGCCCCAGAACGCCAGCTTGCCGGCCACGGTCGCCTTGATATGGTCGACCACCGGCTGCGGCGCCACTACCTTGGCGTCCGGGAACGCGGCGGTGAGGGTATCGAGGCCGAAGTAGTAATCCGGGTCACCGTGGCTGATATAGATGGTGGTCAGGTGCTTGCCGCTGGCACGGATCTTCTGCACCAACTGCTCGGCCTGGCCCTTGCCGAATTGGGCGTCCACCAGGATCGCGTCCTTGGCGCCGCTGACCAGCACCGAACTCACCGGGAAAATCGCCGCTTCACCGGGGTTGTACACGTCGAGCTTCAGCTCGGCCGCCGCCGCGTGGGCGGCAAAGGCCAGGGCGGCGGTTACCAGCGTCAAGCGCTTGAAGGTTGAGAACATCGGGCAGCTCCTGCATTCGATAAGGGATGCGCACAGCTTAGTTGCCTGAAACATCACAAAAAATGCCATGCTGGGACATAGTTTGTTTCTAAAAGTGGGCAGATCATGGATCGTCTTCAGGCAATGCGCGTGTTTGTAAGCGTGGTGGAGCTGGGCAGCCAGTCGGCTGCCGCCGATCACCTGGACCTCTCGCGCCCGGTGGTGTCGCGCTACCTGGCCGAACTCGAAGACTTCGTCGGCGCGCGTCTGCTGCATCGCACCACGCGCAAGCTCAGCCTCACCGCCGCCGGCAGTGAAACCCTGCCGCGCTGCCGGCAATTGCTGGAACTGTGCAGCGACATGCAGGCCGCCGTCGGCACGCCGGATGACGCGCCGCGCGGTCTGTTGCGCCTGAGCGTGAGCACCTCGTTCGGCCAGGCGCAATTGGCCGACGCCATCGCCGCCTTCGTCAAGCGCTACCCCCTGGTGACCGTCGACCTGCAAATGCTCGACCGCACGGTGAACCTGGTGGACGAGCGCATCGACCTGGCCATCCGCACCAGCAATGACCTGGACCCCAACCTGATCGCCCGGCGCCTCACCGTCTGTCGCTCGGTGGTGTGCGCCACGCCGGCCTATCTGCTTGAGCACCCGGCGCCGCAAAAAGTCGAAGACCTGGCCCGGCACAACTGCCTGACCCACTCCTACTTCGGCAAAAGTCTGTGGCATTTCGAGGAAGGCGGTGAGCACGTCTCGGTGCCCATCACGGGCACGATCACCTCCAACGAGGCCAGCACCTTGCTGCGGGTAACACTGGCCGGGGCAGGGGTGGCGATGCTGCCCAGCTATCAGGCTGGCGATTACATTCGTCGCGGTGAGCTGGTGCGCCTGCTGCCCGAGGCCGAGCCTCGACAAATGAACATTTACGCGGTGTACGCCTCGCGCAAACACATGCCGTCAGCGCTGCGCAGCCTGCTGGATTTTCTGGTGGAGCGGTTTCCGGAAGAGCCGATCTGGGACATCGGTCTGTAAGTCGACATAAACGGTTTGAATATCGCCCAATAATGGCAACTCGCCCTGGCTGACCTATGCTTCAAACAGTCATCCAGAGGTCTGTGCCATGACCCTCAAAACCAGAAAGTACCTGACGATTTTCGCCCTTTGCGCCCTGGCCAGCGCGCTGTACGGCACGGCGGCCTACCGCGTCGAGCAAACGCGCATGCAGCCAAGCTTTGCGATCAGTTGCCACCAGGATCAATGCGTGCCGCACACCGGCAGTTTCAGTGCCTTGCGCTGATCGCGAGGCACCGAAGATCCAACCTGGCCAAGT
Organism: Pseudomonas sp. PvP025; assembly: GCF_017832155.1. Taxonomy (NCBI): domain Bacteria; kingdom Pseudomonadati; phylum Pseudomonadota; class Gammaproteobacteria; order Pseudomonadales; family Pseudomonadaceae; genus Pseudomonas; species Pseudomonas sp. PvP025. The sequence continues at coordinate 5,555,901 of NZ_JAFIBJ010000001.1, forward strand.
CAATCCGACTTGAGTTGCTCGCGAAACGCCTTCGGCGAAAACCCTACGCGCCGACGAAACAATCGCGAGAAGTTGGTCGGGTCGGAAAACCCCAGCACGTCCGACATCTCGTTGATCGTCATGCTGGTATAGGTCAGCAGGCGCTTGGCCTCCAGCAACTGGCGGTCGTGCATGATCTGCAGCGCCGGCTGCCCGCCCAGTTCGCGGCAGGTGCCGTTCAGGTGTGACACCGAGATGCCCAGCTTGTGGGCCAGGTCTTCGATCCTGGGGTGCTCGCGGTAATGCTGCTCGACCAACTGCGTAAAGCGCCGAAAATACTCGCGCCCACGCGGGGCACGCGGGTGGCGACGCTGGATGGCCTGGCGGCTGACCCACACCAGCAGCACGCTGACCACGGCGTGCATCATCATGTCGCGGGCCGGTTGCTCGTTCACGTATTCGTCCTGCAGGCGCACGAACAGGCTGTTGAGGTAGTCGCTGTCCTTACCGGCCGGGTAGCTGCCCAGGGTCTGCAAGCCGTCGACCGTCGCGCCCAACTGCCCCTGCAAATGGCTGATTAGCGGCGCAGACAACGTCACCACGTAACCCTCCACATCCTCGGCAAACCGAAACCCGTGCACACACAACGGCGGCAGCACCTGCAGGCTCGCTTCGCTGAGGGTGCTGCGCTGGCCTTCGATTTCCAGGTGTGCCTGGCCTTTGTGCACGTAGAGCAACTGGCACAGATCCGCGTGCCGGTGGGGCTGGATTTCCCACTGGTATTCCCGACTACGTCGCGAAATGGTTTCGCAGTGCAGCAAATCGGGGGTAGGCCACTGCAGGCTTTCCCCGTACAGCTTGAAGACTGGAATCGCGGTTTGGCTCATGGTTTCAATCCGATACTCAGGATAGTGGTGCGGTAATCGCCCAGATTGGTAAAAAGCGCAGCTTTTGGCGCAGTTTTCACCTTCTTGTAGCGGCCACTCAAGTGAAAAATGTCAGCAGCACGATCAATGACAACGCTTTCACCCGATCCGTTCGAGGTGGAACTTGCGGGCGATAAAAATAATGAAGACGCTGAAAACCCAAGTCGCCATCATTGGCGCCGGTCCTTCGGGATTGCTGCTGGGCCAGTTGCTGCACAACGCTGGCATCCAGACCCTGATTCTTGAGCGCCAGAGCGCCGACTATGTGCAGGGCCGCATCCGTGCCGGGGTGCTGGAACAAGGCATGGTCGACCTGCTGCGCGAGGCTGGCGTGAGCCAACGCATGGATGCCGAGGGCCTGGTGCACGATGGCTTCGAACTGGCGCTCAATGGCCGGCTGACCCATATCGACCTCAAGGCACTCACGGGGGGCCAGTCGGTGATGGTCTACGGCCAGACCGAAGTCACCCGCGACCTCATGGCCGCCCGAGCTGCGGTCGGCGCCACCACGCTGTACGAGGCGCGCGAGGTGCAGCCCCATGACCTGAAAACCGAGCGACCCTGGCTGAGCTTCGAGCATCAGGGCGAGATGTTTCGCCTGGACTGCGACTACATCGCCGGTTGCGACGGTTTCCACGGGGTGGCGCGGCAATCGATCCCGGCCGAATCGCTGCAGGTGTTCGAACGGGTGTATCCGTTCGGCTGGCTGGGCATGCTCTGCGACACGCCGCCGGTGCACCCGGAGCTGGTGTATGCAAGGCACCCGCGAGGTTTTGCGCTGTGCAGCATGCGCTCGCCAACGCGCAGCCGTTATTACCTGCAGGTACCCGCTGACGAGCCGGTCAGCGACTGGTCGGACGAGCGATTCTGGGCCGAATTGAAAAAACGCCTGCCCACTGAGCTGGCGGAAGCGCTGATTACCGGGCCCTCCCTCGAAAAAAGCGTCGCGCCGCTGCGCAGCTTTGTGGTCGAACCGATGCAGTACGGCCGTCTGTTCCTGCTGGGCGACGCCGCGCACATCGTGCCGCCCACCGGCGCCAAGGGCCTGAACCTGGCGGCCAGTGATGTGAGCACGCTGTATCGCATTCTGCTCAAGGTGTATGGCGAAGGGCGCGTCGACCTGCTGGAGCAATACTCGGCCATCTGCCTGCGCCGGGTGTGGAAAGCCGAGCGGTTTTCCTGGTGGATGACCTCGATGTTGCACCAGTTTCCCGAGGCCGACAGCTTCACTCAACGCATCGCCGAGAGTGAACTGGATTACTTCATCCACTCCCGCGCGGGCCGCCAGACCATCGCGGAAAATTACGTCGGACTTCCTTACGAGGCTATCGAATAGCCTGCTATCGTATCGAGCATTCCCGCAGGCCGTCTTTCCTGCGGGCCCTGCTCGAAGGTTCTGCCGTGACTCAGCTCAATCAGCCCGTTCCACCGGTTCCCGCCGTGCGCAGCATCCTCATCGCGTTGATGCTGGCGATCTTTCTCGGCGCGCTCGACCAGACCATCGTCGCCGTGTCGATGCCGGCCATTTCCGCGCGGTTCCACGACGTCGACCTGCTGGCCTGGGTGATCTCTGGCTACATGGTGGCGATGACGGTGGCGGTGCCGATCTACGGCAAGCTCGGCGACCTGTACGGGCGCCGCCCGATGATGCTGATCGGCATGGGCCTGTTCACCGTGGCGTCGCTGTTCTGTGGCATGGCGCAAAGCATGGAGCAACTGGTGCTGGCGCGGATTCTTCAGGGCATCGGCGCCGGCGGCATGATCTCGGTGAGCCAGGCGATCATCGGCGACATCATTGCGCCCCGCGAGCGGGGGCGCTACCAGGGCTACTTCAGCAGCATGTATGCGGTGGCCAGCGTGGCCGGCCCGGTGCTGGGCGGGCTGATGACCGAGTACCTGTCGTGGCGCTGGGTGTTCCTGATCAACCTGCCGTTGGGCGCCGGCGCCTGGTACGTGGCCCATCGCACCCTGCGCGGGCTGCCGGCGCCGCAGCGCAAACCGATCATCGATTACCTGGGCACCGTGCTGATGATCATCGGCCTCACCGCGTTGCTGCTGGGCATCACCGAAATCGGCCAGGGCCATGCCATGCGTGACCCGCAGGTGCTGGGCCTGCTGACCTGTGCGCTGGTGGCGCTGTCGGTGTTCGTGTGGCACGAGCGCCGCGCCCGCGAGCCGCTGTTGCCGATGCACCTGTTCGCCAACCGCAGCGCGGTGCTGTGCTGGTGCACGATTTTCATCACCAGCTTCCAGGCGATTTCCCTGACCGTGCTGATGCCGCTGCGTTACCAGACCGTGACCGGTTCCGGCGCCGACAGCGCGGCCCTGCACCTGTTGCCGCTGGCGATGGGCCTGCCGATGGGCGCTTATTGTGCCGGGCGCCTCACCTCGGTGACCGGCCGCTACAAACCGATGATCCTCAGCGGTGCGCTGTTGAGCCCCCTGGCGATCCTCGGCATGGCCTTGAGTGCGCCGCAGGCGGTCGGGATGACGGCGTTGTTCATGGTGCTGTGCGGGATCGCCGCCGGCATGCAGTTTCCTACCTCACTGGTGGGCACGCAGAATTCGGTGGCGCAACGCGACATTGGCGTGGCCACCAGCACCACCAACCTGTTCCGCTCCCTCGGCGGGGCGGTGGGGGTGGCCTGCATGTCGGCGCTGCTGCTGGCGCTGTTACAGGATTCCAGCTTCGTCCACATGGCCAGTGGCGCGCTGGCGGCCGAAGGCAGTTCCGGCAGCGTGCTGCTCGACGGCCTCAACGCCGCCCCCGGCCCGGCGCAGGACGCCCTGCGCGCGGAGCTGGCGGTGACGTTCCGGCATTTGCTGATGGTGAGTGCGGCGGTGTCGCTGCTGGGCCTGGCGGCGGCCATTGCGATGCCCAATCAGGTGCTGCGCGGCCGCGAAGACAAAGCCGGCTGACTGATCAGCGAAGATCCACAGGTGGGAAGGGGCTTGCTCCCGATAGCAGTGCTTCAGTTAAAGCACCTGTGCCTGACACCCCGCCATCGGGAGCAAGCCCCCTCCCACAAGGAACTGCATTTCAGCGCCGGATCATGGGCTGTAATAACCCACCGCCACCATGAAGTGCCCGCTCTTGCGCACATAGGCATGCTTGTTCTCGACCTTGCCGGTCACCGGGTTCTGCCAGCGGTATTTGTATTCGCCCTGGTCTTGCTCGGCCATTATTTTGAGGATGGGCTCGCCCACCGGTCTGCCGTCCGGGTCCTTGACCTTGCTGAAGTCGGTGTTGATCAGCCGCAGGGTGGTGCCATGGGCCACGTAGCGCCGGGTATTGAGGTCGACCACGAACACGTAGAGGTCGTCCTGCAGGAACCCGCCCTGCAACGAGTTGATCGATTTGAGCGTGCCCGCCTCATCCTTCACCAACGCGTTCACCGCCTTGTTGCGCAGCGCCCGCGCCTGCTCCGGGGTGGCCCGTGGCAGGTAATAGCCCACCGCCAGAATGCGCTCGCCCACCCGCTGGTAAAACACATGCTTGTGCTCGACCTTGCCGTCGTTCCAGTTCTGCCAGCGGTAGTCGGCCTGCTGCACGCCCTGGTTTTCCGGCACCTTGAGCGCGTCCTTGAACGATTGGCGCAACTCCGGGCCCAGCACTTCGGACACATCACGGCCAATCAACGCCGAGGACGGGCCGCCACTGGCCAGCAGTACGCCTTTAGTGTCAACCACGAACACATAACGGTCGTGGTCGACAAACTCCCCTTGGCGGCTGAATGCCGCGAGGGCCTTGTCACCATTGCTCTGATAGTAGGCCACGGCTTTTTGCAGCAACGCCTTGGCCGCCTCGGCGTCTTCTTCCTGCGCCGTCGCGGCATGCACCTGGCTGGCGCAGATCAGCAGCAGCCAGGTGATTCGCAGCAATGCCTTCATGTTTCATCCCTCTTTATTATTGATGTGACAGCAGCGTAGACGGACTTGGCTCAGGGCGCCGCCAGCCATTGGTTGACGATGCCGTCGTACACCCCGGTCGCCACGCTCAGGTGCAGCCATTGGTCGACATAGCTTTTCCACGCCACATCATCGCGCGGCAGCAGGAAGGCTTTCTGGCTGTATTGCATCTGCCGCTCGGGGTTGACCGCGCACAGTCCGGGCTTGAGCTTTTGCTGGTAGCGCGCCTCGCTGGCGTCGGTGATCATCACGTCGGCCTTGCCGGCCAGCAGTTCGTCAAAGATCGTCACGTTGTCATGCAGGCGGATCTGCGCCTGGGCAAGGTGGGCGCGGGCGAACACCTCGTTGGTGCCGCCTGCCGGCTCGATCACCCGCACCTGCGGCTGGTTGATCTGCTCCACGGTCTGGTAGCGCTGCACATCGGCGCACCGCACCAGCGGGATCTTGCCGTCGACGCCGAGGGATTCGCTGAAGAAGGCTTTTTTCTGGCGCTCCAGCGACAGCGAAATACCACCCACGGCGATGTCGCAGCGTTGCGCGAGAAAATCCGGCATCAGGGTTTTCCAGGTGGTGGGCACCCAGTTGATCTTCGCGTTGAGGCTCTGGGCCAGGGACTCGGCCATGGCAATGTCGATGCCTTCATAGCGGCCGTCGGCGCGCAACGAGCTGTAGGGCTTGTAGTCGCCGGTAGTGCACACGTTGAGCGTGCCGCGCTGGATCACCTCATCGAGGCGTGACGGGGCGGGGTCGGCCAGGGCGGTGGTTGCCGAGCACGCCAGTACACACAGGGCCAGGGAAGCTTTCATGGGGGCGGGTCCTTGGGGCAGTTTTTTTGTAGGCGCGAGCATTGACGCGACGCCTGCGGCTTTCAACCTTTTTTTCACGTTGCACTGGTTAAGCTGTCCACCAAGGTCGTTCACTTCCGTTCCACCCTGATGAGCCCATGATGTCGCCACAACCTCCATCCTCCATCGAGATTGACTTCGCCGAGCGCTATGACCAGGAGCACGCGCGGGTCTGCGGCGACCCGCATCCGCCCAGGCTGCGGCGGCGCCTGGCGATGTGGCGCGACGAATGGCTGGTGCGCCAGGCCCTGAAAGTGGCCGGCGAACCGGGCCTGATCCTCGACCTGGCCTGCGGTTCGGGGCGATTCTGGCCGGTGCTGGGCGAGCACATCAACCGCGTGATCCTCGCCTCGGACAACTCCCAGGACATGCTCGACCACGCGCTTACCCACCACCCGGCGGCATTGCTCAAGCGGGTCAAGACCTTCCAGGGATCAGCGTTTTCCATCGGCTTGTCGGCGAATGCAGTGGACTGCATTTTCTGCCTGGAGTTGTTTCGCCATGTGCCCAGCGCAGAAGGGCGTCTGGCGTTGCTGCGCGAGTTTCACCGGGTCAGCCGCGACACCGTGATTGTCTCCGTGCCCTCACGTACCTTCGTGGAAGGCGAATTTCGCCAGGCAGGCTTCAAGGTCCTGAAACATCAGGAATTCATGCCGGGCTCCCGGCTTTGGCGGGTTTACGTACTGCGTAAGAGGGGATAACTCCCGCCTGTCGGACTATTCTTCAGTGACTGTCCGAGTTTTCATGATTGCCTGTGCACTGCGAATGCTCGCAAGGCCCTTTCGCGATATATACTGCGCGCCATTCTTCAAGGGAGAGCCGTGTGGCCATCGATATTCACTGGATCTGCGACAACGATAGCCTCGGCCAGCATTGCGCCGAATGGCAGCAGTTGCCATTCGTCGCCCTCGACACCGAATTCATGCGGGTCGACACCTTTTATCCCATCGCCGGGCTGATCCAGATCGGTGATGGCGTACGCGCTTACCTGATCGACCCCCTGACCATCGACAACTGGCAACCCCTGGCCGCGCTGCTGGAAAATCCGGCGGTGATCAAGGTGGTGCACGCCTGCAGCGAAGACCTTGAAGTACTGCTGCGCCTGACCGGCAGCCTGCCGGTGCCGTTGTTCGACACCCAGTTGGCGGCCGCCTACCTGAACCTCGGCTTCTCCATGGGCTATTCGCGCCTGGTGCAGGCCGTGCTCGATATCGAGCTGCCCAAGGGCGAGACCCGCTCGGACTGGCTGCAGCGGCCATTGTCCGACACGCAGGTGAGCTACGCCGCCGAAGATGCGGTGCACCTGGCCGAGGTCTACATCCGTCTGCGTCCGCAGTTGTCCGACGATAAATACGCCTGGGTGCTGGAAGACGGTGCCGAACTGGTGGCCAACCTGCGCCGCGAGATCGACCCCTACGAGCTGTACCGCGATGCCAAGCTGGCGTGGAAACTGTCCCGCGCGCAACTGGCCGTGCTGCGTGAACTGTGCGCCTGGCGCGAGCAGCAGGCGCGGGCCCGCGACTTGCCGCGCAACCGCATCATTCGCGAACACTCGCTGTGGCCGTTGGCCAAATCCCAGCCGGACAATCTGGTCGCGCTGGGCAAGATCGAAGACATGCACCCGCGCACCGTGCGCCAGGACGGTCCGTTCCTGCTCGACCTGATCAAGCGCGCCGCCAGCGTGCCCATGGACCAATGGCCACCGGCCGTGGCCGAGCCGCTGCCGGTGGACGCCGCCGCGCTGATCAAGCAGTTGCGCGCCCTTGGCCAGGCCGAAGCCGAACGCCTGGACATGGCGCCGGAGCTGATGCTGCGCAAGAAAACCCTCGAAGCCCTGGTCAAGAGTGGCTACCCCGATGGGCCTTATACATTGCCCGACTCGCTGCGTGGCTGGCGCCGCGCGTTGATGGGCCAGGCGCTGCTCGACAGCCTGGCCTCTGCCGGAGAACAGCCTTGAAACGTATTTGCTCCATCTACCGCAGCCTGAAAAAAGACGGCATGTACCTCTACGTGCTCAAAAGCGATGCCCTCGAGCGCGTGCCCGAGCCCCTGATGGCCGCCTTCGGCAAGCCGCACCACGCCTTCGACATGGTGCTGAGCCCGGAGCGCAAGCTGTCGCGCGAAGATATCCTGGTGGTCCTGGAAAACCTCGACAAGCAGGGCTACCACCTGCAAATGCCGCCGGCCGAGGACGAGTACATCGAACACTTGCCCGAAGAGCTGCTGCGCCGCAACGACCCGATGTGATCGGTGGGTGCCCTGCCGGGGCACTTTCTTCAACGCAATCGTAATGAGTGGGCGGTGGCCGCAAGGATGCGGGCGGCCGTCTGCACTGTTTTTGAAAGGTTTTAACCATGCGTGTTCTGATTGCTGAACAGGATCACCCGCTCTACGCCCAACTGTTGCGCGACGCCGCGCCGGACCTTGAGGTGCTGACCAGCGGCGACTCGGCCGAGCTCTCGCGCCTGGCCGCCGATTGCCCGGTATGGCTGGGCCAGCCGGACCTGCTGGCGACCCTGCTGCGCCAGGGGCATCAGCCGCAGTGGCTGCAATCGACCTGGGCCGGCATCACGCCGCTGCTGGCCGACGGCCTGCCGCGCGGCTATCGCCTGACCCGTGCGGTGGGCATCTTTGGCCAGGTCATGGCCGAGTTCGTGCTCACCTACATGCTGGGCCACGAGCGTGAAGTGCTGGCGCGTCTGGTCAGCCAGGTGGAGCGCAAGTGGGACAATCGCACCGGCCAGAGCCTGGCGGGGCGCACGGCGCTGATCGTCGGCACCGGCGATATCGGCCAGCGTGTTGCCGAGTTCCTGGTGCCGTTCGGTGTGAAGCTGTACGGCATCGCCAGCACCGCGCGGGAGCAGGCGCCGTTCGTTGAAGTGGCCGCGCTTGATCAACTGGAGCGGCTGGTGGGAGAGGCAGACTACGTGATCAACCTGCTGCCCAACACGGCGCAAACCCACGACCTGTATAACGCGGCGCTGTTCAAGCAGTTCAAACCGACGGGCGTGTTCATGAACGTCGGGCGCGGCGTGGCGGTGGTCGACGCCGACCTGGTCGAGGCGCTGAAAGAAGGGCACCTGGCTGGCGCGGTGATCGATGTGTGTCGCCAGGAGCCGCTGCCGCAACGCCATCCGTTCTGGACCGCGTGGGGCCTGCTGCTGACCGGGCACAGCTCGGCGCCGACCTCGCCGTCGATGATGGTGGATTTGTTTGTGCAGAACCTGCGCGCGTATCAGGCCCGTGAAGCCCTGCGCGGTGAAGTGGACTTCGAACGCGGTTATTGACCCATCGCCAATGTGGGGAAAGTGCCTCCCCACATTGGCTGCCCGCCTGCTTACAGGCTGAAGTCGCCTTCGGACACTAATTCGCTCAACGGCTTGCGCGGGCTCGGCACTTCACGGCCCTTCACGGCCCTGCAGGTAGTCCGGCAGGGTCGATTTGTCGCCCAGCTTGCCCACGGCCACCGCCGCGTGCAGCGCGTAACCCTCGGGAATCTTCAGTTCCTTGCGGGTCAATGCCTGATCGAAACCGGCCATGCCATGGGTATGCCAGCCGCTGAGGCTGGCTTGCAGCGCCAGGTGGCCCCAGGCGGAACCCGTGTCGAAGGTGTGCCACAGCGCCGGAGTTTCCTCGCTGGCGCCGGGCGCAATGAAGTCGGTTTTCGAGGCGATGATCACCAACGCCGACGCATGCTGCGCCCAGTTACGGTTGAATTCGTTGAGCAGGCCCAGGTAACGCTCCCAGTCCGGCGTGTCACGGCGCGCGTAGAGAAAGCGCCAGGGTTGCGAGTTGTACGCGGACGGCGCCCAGCGAGCTGCTTCGAAGAAACTCAGCAAGGTCTCCTGTGGAATGCTTTCGCCGGTGAAGGCGCGGGGCGACCAGCGCTCGGTGAACTGCGGGTGGATCGGGTAATCGGCAACACGTGTCATGGGGGCTCCTGATCGTCAATGTGGCGCTCAACGCTACTGCGCACTCGTTGGCCTGACAAGCTTTGTAACACCGCCAGTCGCCAGCGCTTGGTTCCAGGCGGCTTGGGCACTAGACTGGCGGCCTTTTCACCTACCGATACCGATGCAGAGCCATGGCCGCCAAAGTCGAACCCTTCTGGATACGCAAAACCCTTGAACACCTCGACCAGGAAGAATGGGAGTCGTTGTGCGACGGCTGCGGCCTGTGCTGCCTGCAAAAGCTTGAAGATGAAGACGACAACAGCGTCTATTACACGCGCATCGCTTGCAAACTGCTCGACCTGAACACTTGCCAATGCACCGATTACCCCAACCGCAGGGCCTCGGTGCCCGATTGCATCCAGCTCACCCCCGGCCAGGCCGACCAGTTCAAATGGCTGCCGCCCACCTGCGGCTACCGGCTGGTCAGCGAGCGCAAGGACCTGCCGTTGTGGCACCACCTGGTCTGCGGCGACCGCGACGCCGTGCACCACGAACGCATTTCCCAGTCCGGGCGCATGCTCAGCGAAGGCAGCGTGCCCGAGGATGACTGGGAGGATTACCTGATTTTCCGCGCGGGCTGAACCAGGAGTGGGTATGAGGGAAGTGATCAAGCTGGCGGTCGCCCTGACGCTGCTGACAATGAGCAGCTCGGCCTGGTGTGCGAAAAAGGTCGACCTGGACTATCACGTCAAGCTGCTGCCCCAGAGCGATCAGGCCGAAGTGCGCGTAAGCCTGTCCCACGGCGCGGCGGTGCGCAGCCTGAATTTCGAGCTGGGCCAAGCGGGCGACTACAGCGACTTCAAGGCCGACGGCCAGTGGAAGGTCACCGGCAGCCGTGGCCTGTGGCAACCCGATGCCGACAAGGCCAGCCTCACTTACCGCGTGCGCCTGAGCCATGCGCGCAAGCCGGGTACCTATGAAGCGCGGATGACGCCGAGCTGGGCTCTGTTTCGCGGTGAAGACCTGGTGCCGACCGCGCACCTGGACCAGCAGGACGGTGTCGAACTGGTCTCGCGCCTGGTGTTCGAGCTGCCGCCTGGCTGGAAAAGCGTCGAGACCGCCTGGCCGCGCATCGGCAAGCACAAATTCCGCATCGACAATGTGTCGCGCCTGTTCGACCGGCCCACCGGCTGGATGCTCGCCGGCACCCTCGGCAGCCGCCGCGTGCGCCTGGGGGACACCGACGTCACCGTGGCCTCGCCCAAGGGCCAGGCCATGCGCCGCATGGATGTGCTGACCTTGCTGACCTTCGTCTGGCCGCAGGTGGAGGCCGCGTTCCCGCGTCACCCGGCCAAGCTGCTGGTGGTGGGCGCCAGCGACCCGATGCGCCGTGGCGCGTTTGCGGCGCGTGACTCGATCTACCTCAACAGCCGCACGCCGCTGGTGAGTGAGAGTGGCAGCAGCCCATTGCTGCGTGAAGTGGTGCAGGCCATCGGGCGATTCAATGACCACGACACCAGCGACTGGATCAGCGAAGGGTTCGGCGAGTTTTATGCGATTGAGTTGATGCGCCGTGCCGGCGGGATTACCGATGAGCGCTATGCCGCAATTCAGGCGCGGCTGGGCAAGCAGGGCAAGGACGTGACCAGCCTGCGCGGCGAACACGTCAGCGGCGCCACGGTGGCGCGGGCGGTGCTGGTGTTGCAGGACCTGGACCGTGAGATCCGCGTGAAGACCCATAACAAGCGGTCCCTGGATGATCTGGCACAGGCGGTGATGCGGGCTGACAGCGTGAACACGGCGCAATTTGTGCAGTTGGCTGCAAGCATTATCGGTGAGCCATCAACGGTGCTCGATTCCAGATTACTGCACTGATCTGGAAGCACACACACCAGGGCAAATGTGGGAGGGGGCTTGCTCCCGATGGCGGTAGTTCAGTCACTGATGTGTTGACTGACACACTGCCATCGGGAGCAAGCCCCCTCCCACATTTGGATGTTCAACAGGCATGAAAGCCTGATCAGTCGGTGGTTTTTACCGCTTTCTCGGCGGCCACTTCGGCTTTGGTCTTGAGGTTGTTCAGCTCTGCGCCGGACCGTTCAATCTTGGTGCGCAGGCTGTTCATCTCCTGACGACCCTGCTCCAGCTTGTCCTTGAGCGAACTGTGGCCGGTAAAGCCGCGCTTGAGCGCCACGCCGCCGATTGCCACCTGGATCAGGCCGAACACGCCGCCACGGCGCAGGCCTTTGCCCAGCATGATGAAACCGCCGGCCACCGAGCCGATGCGTTCCCAGCCGTGCACGTTTTGCTCATGCTGCGGGGCGGGCTGCAGGTGCTCGATGATAGGTCGCAGGTGTGTGCTGTCACTCATGATCCGTCTCCAACAAGGGCTAGTGTAAATAGCTGACTGCTGGCCGGCGCCGGATGTTCCCGAAAAATCAGTACTTGGGCCCCGAGCGGGTGTTGTTGCCCTTGGCCAGGCGGTCGTAGAGCACCACATTGACGGTGGCGGCAAGGTTCATGCAGCCGGTGGTCGGGATGTACACCACGTCTTCGCACCAGTCGCGGATCTCTTTATCCAGCGAGCCGTCTTCGGGGCCGAAGATATACAGCGCGCGGTCGGGATGGGTGTATTCGGGCAGCGGACGGGCGCCTTCCACCAGCTCCACGGCAACCGGGATGCAGCCCAGAGGCAGGATTTTCTTCAGGTCATCGATGCCGATCAGCGGAATGTCGTGGTGGACCTTTTTGGTGTCGGTGATGAAATCCCGCGCGCGCTCGTAACGCACGCCGGTGTAGAACACCGAGGCCACGCCGTAGCAGCCGGCGGCACGCATCACCGAGCCGACGTTCTCGGGTGATTTGGGGTTATACAGACCAATGCAGCTGTAGCGTTTATTGCCCACGGGGAAGGGTGCCTTGACGAAAAGGCGCGATTATACGGCCTTGAAGTGATGCGGTGCTTGCACGATCGCTGTCGGGAGCAAGCCCCTCCCACTGTTGGACTGCATTTCAGTGTGGGAGGGGGCTTGCCCCCGATGAGGCCGGTACAGGCGATGACGATGTTCAGCTGTCTTTCTTCATCAACCCCGCCAACGCCGCAAACGGGTTGTGCGTGGCCTTGGCAATCGTCGGGCTGCTGGTGGAGCCTTCGCCGAAATACTGCTGGTCGGTGTAGCGCGAGTGCTCGTTGTCATGGCAATACAGGCACAGCAATTCCCAGTTGGAGCCATCCTGAGGATTGTCATCATGGTTATGGTTGCGGTGGTGTACGGTCAGTTCGCTCAGGCGTTTGCCGGCGAACTCACGGGCGCAGCGGCCGCACACGTGGGGGTACATTTTCAGGGCTTTGTCGCGATAGCCCATTTCCCGGTCGCGCTGGGCATCGGCGAGAATGCGGTCCAGCTTGGCGGTGTGGGAGGGCGGGTTGGTCGAGCTCATCATGGCTCCTGGCTGTTTGAGGGTTCACGGATACCGTGGATTCTAGCTGCTCGCGCGCTAAATAACCGCTTCACTTTAGCCATAAGGATTCAACTTCATGCGTCTGCATTCATGGATTGCTGCATTGCTGCTGTGTGGGGTGACTGCCCACGCCCACGCCCTTTCTGTGCCCAGGCCCGGGCAGGTGATCGAAGTGGCCCTCGAGCAGTTGCATCCCACCCAGGCCGTGGTGGGTTTTGACCAGATCTATTACAGCCTGGGGTTGTTCGCCGCCAAACCGGCCAAGGTCTTTGACGAGTACTGCGAAACCAACGGCCAGGGCGAAGCGAAAAAGGTGCCGAAAAAGGCCGACCTGCATCACCCCGAGAGCTTTACCTGCGAGGATCCGGTAGGTGCTCACCCGGATGAGATGAAAACCGTCGTGGTCGGCCCCGGCGGCCAGCTGTACCTGACCGACGGTCACCACAGCTTCACCACGCTGTGGGAAGTGCCCGGCGGCGGAGCGCGCTTGAAAATGTGGGTCCGGGTGACCGACGATTTCAGCAGCAGCCCGGACATGAACACCTTCTGGCAGCGTATGGCAGCGGCGCGCAAAGTCTGGCTCAAGGACAGTCAGGGCCGGACCCTGGCGCCTGAGCAGTTGCCGGCGCATCTGGGCTTCAAGCACCTGCAGAACGACACCTTTCGCAGCCTGGTGTATTTCACCCGCAAGGCCGCCTATGGCAAGCCGGACGATGGCGAGATTGCCCCCGAATTTCTGGAGTTTTACTGGGGCGACTGGCTGCGCACGCAGATTGATTTGAGCCAGTACAACCTGGACAGCAAAGGTGGCTACAAGGACGCCATCGAAGCCGTTGCCAAGCGCATGGTCAGCCTGGCGCCAGGCTCGAAGGTGGGTGACAGCGGGTTTACCGCTCATCAACTGGGCGGCATGAGCGAGCTGGATCGCAAGGCGCTGGAGAAAACCTTCGAGAATAAAGTGCCGTACATCTTTGACTACCGCAAATCCCTGCGCTGAAACAGGTTAGAAATGTGGGAGGGGGCTTGCTCCCGATAGCAGTGTGTCAGTCAACACATCGGTGACTGAGCTACCGCTATCGGGAGCAAGCCCCCTCCCACAGGGGATTTGTGGTGTCTGGTATCAGGCTTTCAGTTTTTCGGCGATCCAGATGGTGTGCCGGGTGCCTTTGTTGCCATGGGCAAATACCTGCACTTCCTCGGCCTTGAAGCCGGCCTTGCGCAGTTTGTCGCTGAACAGCCTGTCGGCGCTGGCCGACCACACGGCCAATACGCCCTTGGGCCGCAGTGCCTTGGCGCAGGCGGCCAGGCCACCGGCGGAGTAGAGCCAGCTGTTGGCTTTTTGCGTGAGGCCTTCGGGGCCGTTGTCGACGTCGAGCATGATCGCATCAAAGCCCTGGGGTTCGGCCTGCAGCACCTTGGCCACGTCTTCCAGGCGGATCACGGTGCGCGGGTCCAGCAGCGGGCGGCCGGATTTTTCGCCCAGCGGGCCGCGGTTCCACTCCACCACGCCGGGCACCAGCTCGGCCACCACCACTTCGGCGGTCTTGCCCAGGTGCTTGAGCGCCGAAGCCAGGGTAAAACCCATGCCCAGCCCGCCGATCAATACCCGTGAACCGGGACGCCCGGCCACCTTGCGGCAGGGAATTTCCGCCAGGGCATCCTCGGAGCCGTGCATGCGGGTGTTCATCAGCTGGCCGCCGTCACCGCCCTGGATCTTGATGACAAAATCCTCGCCGTATTCGAACAGGCACAGGGCGCCGCCGTTGTCGGGGATCGGGGTGGTGTCGAGCAGAATGAAACGTTTCATGGAAATCTCATTGGGAAGGGCATTCTTGCGCGGTTGGGAGTAGCCTTGAGGCATTCCGGTCAGGCCATGGAGCCATCGATGAAGTGCAGCATTCTAACGGTCATTGTGCTCGGCGCGCTCACATTGGGTGCCGCGCAGGCGCAGGAGGTGCAGAGTGTACCGGCCGCCCCCGCGCCAACCCCAGGCGCGCCGGGCACTCCGACGCCGACGCTGTACCCGCAGGTGACGCCGCCGGCGTTGCCTAAAGCCAACGCCGACGGCTCGCCGGCGCTGGTGCCGATCGTGTTGCCGACGCCGCCCAAGGACCAGACCGTGCCTGGCCTGCAGCAGAACGACAGCAAACCGAAGACCCCCGGTGGTTAAGCGTCGAGTGCCAGCGCCTTGAACACAAACGCGTATTCCAGCGCCACGTCGCGTAGCCCCTGGTAGCGACCGCTCATCCCGCCGTGGCCCGCACCCAGTTCGGTCTTGAGCAGCAGCAGGTTGTCGGAGGTGGCGGTGTCGCGCAGCTTGGCGACCCATTTGGCCGCTTCCCAGTACTGCACGCGGCTGTCGTTGTAGCCGGCGATCACCAGCAGCGCCGGGTAGGCCTGGGCGCTGACGTTTTCGTACGGCGCATACGCCTTGATGCGCGCATACACCTCGGGCTCTTCGGGGTTGCCCCATTCGTCGTACTCGGTGATCGTCAGCGGCAGCTCCGGGTCGAGCATGGTGTTGAGCACATCCACAAACGGCACTTCGGCAATCGCCGCCTGGAATAGCGCCGGACGCTGGTTGAGCACCGCGCCGATCAACAGACCGCCGGCACTGCCGCCGCTGATCGCCAGTTGCCGGGAGGTGGTCAGGCCCTCGGCAATCAGGTGTTCGGCGCAGGCGATAAAGTCGCTGAAGGTGTTCTGCTTGTGGGCCTGCTTGCCGTTGCGGTACCAGGCTTCCCCCAGCTCGCCGCCACCGCGCACGTGGGCGATGGCGAACGCCACGCCACGGTCCAGCAGGCTCAGGCGCGCGTGGGAGAACCACGGGTCGAGGCTCTGGCCGTAGGCGCCGTAACCGTAGAGGTACAGCGGGGTCGGCTTGCCCAGTTGGTCGCGCTTGATCACCAGGCTGATCGGCACCTGAGTGCCGTCGGCCGAGGTGGCCCACAGGCGCTGGCTGACGTAGTCATCGGCATTGAATGCGCCGAGTACCGGGGTTTCCTTGAGTACCTGTTGCGCGCCGCTGGCCAGCTCCAACTGACGCACCTGGGCCGGGCGGTTCAGCGCTTCGTAGCGCAGGCGGATCCTGTCGCTGGGGAATTCCAGGCTGTTCTGTACGTAGAGGCTGTAGGCGGCGTCGGGTAACTCCACGCGATAGGCCGGCACGCCCTCGGCATGCACTTCGATCACCGGCAGGCCGCCGATGCGCAGGCTCAGGGTCATGGCGCGGGCATTCAGGCTCACGCCGTCGAGCATCACCTCGTCGCTGTGGGGGATCAGCGTGTGCCAGTCGGCCTCGCCGGGCACGGTGCCGGTGTCGGCGGCGACAAACAGCGCGTAATTGATGCCGTCGCGGTTGCTGCGGATAAACCAGGTCCACTCACCGTCAAGCTGGCCGTGGTCGACATCGTATTCATGGTCTTCGACGCGAGGCGCCAGGCAGGTGAAGTCCAGGTGCGGCTGGCCTGCGTCCAGTGCCCAGATTTCGCTGGTGGTCTTGCTGCCCAGGGCCAGCAGCAGCTGGCGCTCGGAACTGGAACGGTAGCAGTGCAGGAAGAAACGCCCGTCGGGTTCGTGGAACACTTCCTGTGCCGCCGTGCCGTCCAGGCGGTAGCGATACAGCTTGTGCGGGCGATGGGTGTCGTCCAGCTCGCCAAAAAACAGGGTGAGGCTGTCATTGGCCCAGGTCATGCTGCCGTCGCAGTCCTGGAATTCCAGTTCGCTGACCTTGCCCGAGGACAATTCCTTGACGAACAGGGTGTAGATCTCTTCGCCACTGGTGTCGAGGCTGTAGGCCAGGCGCTGGTGGTCGGGGCTGATGCTGAAGGCGCCCAGCGAGAAAAAGCCGCCGCCAGCCAAGGCGTTCGGGTCCAGCAGCAGTTCTTCGCTGTCTTCATCCACCTGATTGCTGTCGTCGACAGGGCGGCGGCAGCGGTAGTGGCGGGCGTATTCGTCGCCGGCGGTGGTGCGCGTGTAATACAGATACGGGCCCCACGGAGAGGGCAGCGACAGGTCGGTCTCGAGGATGCGGCCCTTGATTTCCTCGAACAGCGTGTCGCGCAGCGCCTGCTGGTCGGCGAGCTGGGCTTGCTGCCAGGCGTTTTCGGCCTTGAGGTAGTCGAGGACGTCTGCGTTATCGCGCTCCTGCAGCCAGGCGTACGGGTCTGGACCTGGGGCCTTGCGGGCGATCGGGGCATTGGATAGGGGCATGGATCACTCTCTGTCTGGCGGACGGTGGCA
Source organism: Pseudomonas sp. PvP025 (assembly GCF_017832155.1). Lineage (NCBI taxonomy): Bacteria > Pseudomonadati > Pseudomonadota > Gammaproteobacteria > Pseudomonadales > Pseudomonadaceae > Pseudomonas > Pseudomonas sp. PvP025. The sequence goes on from NZ_JAFIBJ010000001.1 coordinate 5,573,157, forward strand.
GGCATTGCAGCCGCGACACGCAAAAGCCGTTATCATAGCCGCCTCTTTGCCAGCCTTGCCATGGACACCATGACCGAGAACGATTATCTGATTGCCTGGGGCCTTTACGCCTTCGCCGCATTGGGCTGCCTGTTGGTGTGGTGGCGCATGACCCGCTGGATCTGGCGCTGGCTGCGCGAGCCACTGCAATTGCTGATGGCGGTGCTGCTGTTCAGCCCGACCATCGTCGATCCGGTCAAGACCCAGTTTGCGCCGGCCGTGGCCATTACCGCGCTGGACCTGGTGCTCAAGGTCGGCAACAACGCCTGGCGGGCGATTTCCGATTTGTTCATGTACACGATGATCGTCTTCGCCGTGTATATCGTCATCGTGTTGATTCGCTGGCCCATCGAGCGCGCCGCCAATGCGCGCCGCGAGCGCAAGGCTGCGTTCGATGCGGCGCTGGCCCAGGAGCCGGCTGAAGACGACGAGCCTTTCCACCGTCCGGCACCCGCCAGCGGCACGCGGGTCGAACCGCGCCTTTAACGTTGCAGCGAGAGCCCTGGCATGTGTGAATTATTGGGCATGAGTGCCAACGTCCCCACCGATATCGTGTTCAGCTTTACCGGGCTGATGCAGCGCGGCGGGCGCACCGGCCCGCACCGTGACGGTTGGGGCATTGCCTTTTACGAAGGCCGTGGCCTGCGCCTGTTCCAGGACCCGGCGGCGAGCAGTGAGTCGGAAGTCGCGCTGCTGGTGCAGCGTTATCCCATCAAGAGCGAAGTGGTGATCGGGCATATCCGCCAGGCCAACGTCGGCAAGGTCAGCCTGGCCAACACCCATCCGTTCGTGCGCGAGCTGTGGGGCCGCAACTGGTGCTTCGCCCACAACGGCCAACTGGCGCAGTTCAATCCGCGCGCCACTTTTTACCGCCCGGTGGGCGACACCGACAGCGAAGCGGCCTTCTGCGATCTGCTCAACCGTGTGCGCGAAGCCTTCCCGGAACCGGTGGACATCAAGCAGGTGCTGCCCGACCTGATCGCCGCCTGCACCGAATACCGCAGCAAGGGCGTATTCAACTGCCTGCTCAGCGACGGCGACTGGCTGTTTTGCTATTGCACGACTAAATTGGCGCAGATCACCCGACGCGCACCCTTTGGCCCGGCGCGCTTGAAGGATGTCGACGTGATCGTCGATTTCCAGGCCGAAACCACGCCCAATGACGTGGTGACGGTGATTGCCACCGAACCGTTGACCGACAACGAAAACTGGACCCGCTACGAACCGGGCCAATGGAGCCTGTGGCGACGCGGTGAATGCGTCAGCCAGGGCGTTACCGAGTAAGGATATCGACCATGTTGCTCAGCTATCTGCGGTTGGTGCTGTTTGCCATTGGCCTGTTGGTCGGCGTGCAAGTGCCGGGTTTCATCAACGACTACGCCAAGCGCGTCGAAGCCCACCTGATCGAGGCCCAGACCGGCCTGCGCGGGTTCGAGACCACCGCGCAGCAGTTTTTCAAGGGCGACCTGCAGGCGCTGGTGGCCCATTACCGCGCCAGTGATGACCCGGTGTTCCAGAGCGACGCCAACAGCCTGGGTGCCATGCTTGACCGCCAGCTTGCGTTGGACAAGCAGTTCCAGGCCATGCAAGGCCCCTGGTACATCCGCGCCCTGCAGGTGGCGGTGGCCGCCAACCCGGACATTCGCCGGGAGACCTGGAATGGCTACAGTTACCAGATCCTGCTGACCCCCGAAGCGATGGGCTGGGGGTTGGGTGGGGCGATGCTGTTGTCGTTCGGCATCGAATGCCTGTTCCGCCTGATCGACTGGGTGGTGCTGGGCGGCAAGCGCCTGCGCCAGAGCCGTCCGATTGAAGAGCGTGACCTCAAAGGCCTTTAAATAGCGGCTCGATCCACTGTGGGAGCCAGCCCCCTCTTATCAAACACAAAATAACTTTTTGATTTAAAACCTGAAATTTCAAGCAGCCAGTTTCCTGTGGTGAGCAGGCTTGTCCTGCGTTGGGCTGCGCAGCAGCCCCAAAGCCATGCTCCGGGCAGGGTCAGGTACACCGCGTTTTCCTTGATTGGGGGCGCTGCGCCCCCCAATGCCGTTCAGTTAAGCCAGCGTGATGTTCAAAGCAAAGAGCGGTGCGACTTTTTCGGTGTACATATCCGTTTCTGCTGTAACGGCTGCTGGCGGTTCCGCTCTTACAGCGGCTCACTTTTGAAAAGCGCAAAAGTAAGCAAAACGCTCTTGCCCCAACACTCGGCACCTCGCCTAGGCTCGGTGTGCCCGAACGCAGGCTTTGGAGCGTGGGCCGCCGCGATGGGCCATCCATGGCCCAGCGCGGCTAACCCGGCGTCCTGCCGGGTTACCCACGCTCCAAAGCCTGCGTTCGGCCAGCGTGTTTGACGGGGCGCCTAAGATCAAGATCAAGATCAAGATCAAGAGCGCGGCGGCCTGAGAGCCGACCGAAATGGCAAGCCCGCTCGCCACAGAGGCCCCAGCTTGCTGCGCGACAGCGCTACGTCGAAGAGGTAGTGGGGACTCTCACCGTTATTTGGATAGAAAGCGCATGCCTTCTTCCAGCCCGCGCAACGTCAGCGGGTACATCTGATCTTCCACCAACTCGCGCACAATCCCCGTCGACGCCGTATAGCCCCAGGTGTCCTTCGGGTACGGATTGATCCAGATCAGCTTCTTGTACTTGGCCATGAAGCGCTGCATCCACACATAGCCCGGCTCCTCGTTCCAGTGTTCGACGCTGCCGCCGGCCTGGGTGATTTCATAGGGCGCCATCGACGCGTCGCCGATAAAGATCACTTTGTAATCGGCGCCGTACTTGTGCAGCAGGTCCTGGGTTGAGGTGCGCTCCGAGGTGCGGCGCTGGTTGTTCTTCCACACCGACTCGTACACGAAGTTGTGGAAGTAGAAGTACTCCAGGTGTTTGAACTCGGTCTTGCACGCAGAGAACAGCTCTTCGCAGATCTTCACATGGGCGTCCATCGAGCCGCCGATATCGAATAGCAGCAACAGCTTGATGGTGTTGCGCCGTTCCGGGCGCATCTGGATATTCAGCAGGCCGGCGTCGCGCGCGGTGTGATCGATGGTGCCGTCGATGTCCAGCTCTTCGGCCGCACCCTGGCGCGCGAATTTGCGCAGGCGGCGCAGGGCCACCTTGATGTTGCGCGTGCCCAGCTCGACCTGATCGTCGAGGTTCTTGTACTCGCGCTGGTCCCACACCTTCACGGCCTTGCCCTTGCGCTCGCCGGCATCGCCCACGCGTATGCCCTCCGGGTTGTAGCCGCCGGAACCAAACGGGCTGGTGCCGCCGGTGCCGATCCACTTGTTGCCGCCGGCGTGGCGTTCCTTCTGTTCTTCCAGGCGTTTCTTGAATGCCTCGATGAGCTTGTCGAGGCCGCCGAGGGACTGGATCTGCGCGCGTTCCTCATCGCTCAGCGAGCGTTCGAACTCCTTGCGCAGCCAGTCCTCGGGGATCAGCGCCTGCAGGTGGTCGTCGAGTTTTTCCAGACCGTTGAAGTAGGCCCCGAAGGCGCGGTCGAACTTGTCGAAATGCCGCTCGTCCTTGACCAGAATCGCCCGCGCCAGGTAGTAGAACTCGTCCATGTCGGCGAAGGTCACGCGCTGTTTGAGCGCGTTGATCAGGTCAAGCAGCTCGCGCACCGACACCGGCACCTTGGCGGCGCGCATTTCATTGAACAGGTTGAGCAGCATCAGCGATTACCGCGACGGCTCATGAATGCCAGCCGTTCCAGCAACTGCACGTCCTGCTCGTTCTTGACCAGTGCGCCGGCCAGCGGCGGAATGGCTTTGGTCGGGTCGCGCTCGCGCAGCACCGCTTCGCCGATGTTGTCGGCCATCAGCAGCTTGAGCCAGTCGACCAGTTCGGAGGTGGAAGGTTTTTTCTTCAGGCCCGGCACTTTGCGCACGTCGAAGAACACGTCCAGCGCTTCGCTGACCAGGTCCTTCTTGATGTCGGGGTAGTGCACATCGACGATTTTCTGCAGGGTGGTGCGGTCGGGGAACGCGATGTAGTGGAAGAAGCAGCGGCGCAGGAACGCGTCCGGCAGCTCTTTTTCGTTGTTGGAGGTAATGATGATGATCGGGCGTTTCTTCGCCTTGATGGTCTCGTCGATTTCGTAGACGTAGAACTCCATCTTGTCGAGTTCCTGCAACAGGTCGTTGGGGAATTCGATATCGGCCTTGTCGATTTCATCGATCAGCAGGATCACCCGCTCTTCGGCCTCGAAGGCCTCCCACAGCTTGCCTTTCTTCAGGTAGTTGCGTACGTCGTGCACCTTGTCCACGCCCAACTGCGAGTCGCGCAGGCGGCTGACCGCGTCGTACTCGTAGAGGCCCTGGTGCGCCTTGGTAGTGGATTTGATGTGCCAGGTGATCAGCCGGGCGCCGAAGGATTCGGCCAGCTGTTCGGCGAGCATGGTCTTGCCGGTGCCCGGTTCGCCCTTGACCAGCAGCGGCCGCTCCAGGGTGATGGCGGCGTTGACGGCCAGTTTCAGGTCATCGGTAGCCACATAGGCCTGGGTGCCTTCGAACTTCATCGGTGTGTCCTCGGATTCATCAATGCCCGGACTATACCGCGCGGCCCCGGCGACTGTGAACGCAGACGGGTTATTCAGTCTCTGAATGGACGGTCACGTTCATTTCCGGCCAATGCAATCAATGTGGGAGGGGGCTTGCCCCGATAGCGTTGGTTCAGTCATGGATGTATAAACTGACACACCGCCATCGGGAGCAAGTCCCTTCCCACCGTTTTAATCGGCGCTCGGCTTGGGTTGTTCGTAACGGGCATTGAAGGCCTGGATGAAGCCATTGCGCAGGATCGCGATGACCGCGCCAAACGCGCTGACATTCTGCTGATGCACACTGCCGCTCAATTCCACGCGGGTGGCGAACTGATTTTTACGCTGGTTCTTGAGCACCGTCTCGCTGGCGCCGACCACGGCTTCCCAGATCGAACGGAAGATATTCTTGTCCTTGTTTTCGACATCCTGTTGCCAGTCGAACACTTCCACATCGCGCAGCAGCGGCTTTATATAGCCGCGCAGCTGGCCTTTCTCGGCCTGGGCTTCGATCACTACATCGCCGGTGCCGGCCTTGAAATCGAACTTGCCATAGGCCGAGGCGAAGTCATTCATGCGCGTCAGTTGCAGGTCGCGGGCACGGAAGCGGAACTCGAACTCTTCGAAATCGCTCAGTGGGTCGAAGGTGGCGTTGGCTTCCAGAGGTGCCTGGCCTTGCAGCAGCGCCTTGCCTTCAAAGCGTGCGTCGCGCTTGCCTTCCACGTCCACCACGTTGGTCAGGTTGTAGAAACTGGCGTTGACCCCGGTGGCGTTGATATTGACCTTTGGCTTGGAGGTGAAGTTGTGGAACGCGATCTTGCCGTCTTCGATGCGCATTTCGTTGAGGGTGATCGGCAGCAGCTTGCTCAGTTGTTCCTGCCAGTCGGTGCCTTTACCGGTCTGGGACGCGGCCTTGTTGGCGCCGCCGTCGACGAAGTTGATTTCCGGACGCACAAAATGCCCCTCGGCGACCACCGCATGGTCGTACCACAGCGAATGCCAGCTCACCGCGAACTCGATCAGCGGCGCCTTGACGAAGGGCACCGGTACCTTGCCGTCCACCTTGACGATCTGCAGGCCGTTGATCCGGTAGGCGCCGCGCCACAGCGCGAGGTCCACGTCGGCAATTTCGCCACGGTAATCGCCCATGTTGGCGAGCTTTTCGTTCAGGTAATTGCGCACCAGATAGGGCAGGGCGATGTTCAGTGCCACCAGGAAAACCACCAGTGCGGCGACGGTCCAAAGTGGCCAGCTGTAGCGACGTTTCATGAAAGGCTCCTCCGTGCAGATAGGGTGTGGACTGCCGCAGCAGGCGCAACGTTCCGCCGACTGGACGCCTCAAAGCCTGAGGCATACCCTTGTGGCCTTGTTCACATTGCCCCAGGGACCCGTCATGAGCCGCATTTTTGCAGATAACGCGCACTCCATCGGTAACACACCTCTTGTTCAGATCAACCGCATTGCGCCGCGCGGCGTGACCATCCTGGCGAAGATCGAGGGGCGCAACCCGGGCTATTCGGTGAAGTGCCGCATTGGCGCCAACATGATCTGGGACGCCGAAGGCAACGGCAAACTCAAGCCGGGCATGACCATTGTCGAGCCCACCTCCGGCAACACCGGTATCGGCCTGGCCTTTGTCGCTGCGGCCCGTGGCTACAAACTGCTGCTGACCATGCCGGCGTCCATGAGTATCGAGCGGCGCAAGGTGCTCAAGGCCCTGGGCGCCGAACTGGTGCTGACCGAACCGGCCAAAGGCATGAAAGGCGCCATCGACAAAGCCGCTGAAATCGTCGCCGGCGACCCGGCCACCTACTTTATGCCGGCCCAGTTCGAAAACCCGGCCAACCCTGCCATCCACGAAAAAACCACCGGCCCGGAAATCTGGAACGACACCGACGGCGCGGTGGACGTGCTGGTGGCGGGCGTGGGCACCGGCGGCACCATCACCGGTGTGTCGCGCTACATCAAGCACACCGCGGGCAAGCCGATCCTGTCGGTGGCGGTCGAACCGATGGCGTCGCCGGTGATCACCCAGGCGCTGGCCGGTGAAGAGATCAAGCCGAGCCCGCACAAGATCCAGGGGATCGGCGCCGGTTTTGTGCCCAAAAACCTCGACCTGTCGATGGTCGACCGCGTTGAGCGGGTGACCGATGAGGAATCCAAGGCCATGGCCCGGCGCCTGATGCAGGAGGAGGGCATCCTCTGCGGTATCTCCTGCGGCGCGGCGATGGCGGTGGCCGTGCGTCTGGCCGAGAAACTGGAGATGCAGGGCAAGACCATCGTGGTGATCCTGCCGGACTCGGGTGAGCGTTACCTGTCGAGCATGTTGTTCAGCGACTTGTTCACCGATCAGGAGAACCAGGCGTGATGCTCACCACAACTGCCGGCTGATCGCCGGGTTTGATTTGTGTCAGCTGGTCAGCCGGGGCCTTCTGCATACTGGCCCAAATGTTTATCATGGCCGGCTGCTACGTCTGCTGTTGGCCAGGCGCTTATTTTCAGGAGTTGCTGCATGACCTTTTCTTTGGCCGCCAAGTTGTCGGTGTTGCTGCTGTTTATCGGCAGTACGCTGTATGTGCACCTGCGCGGCAAGGCCCGTTTGCCGATGTTGCGCCAGTTCGTCAACCATTCGGCGCTGTTCGCCCCGTATAACGCCTTGATGTACCTGTTCTCCGCGGTACCGTCCAAACCTTACCTGGACCGCAGCAAGTTCCCGGAGCTGGACGTGCTCAAGGATAACTGGGAAGTGATCCGCGAAGAGGCCATGCACCTGTTCGACGAGGGTTACATCCGCGCGGCCGAAAAGAACAATGACGCCGGTTTCGGTTCGTTCTTCAAGAAGGGCTGGAAGCGTTTCTACCTCAAGTGGTACGACAAACCGCTGCCGTCGGCCGAGGCCCTGTGCCCGAAGACTGTGGCGCTGGTGAGCAGCATCCCCAACGTCAAGGGCGCGATGTTTGCGCTGTTGCCGGGTGGCAGCCACCTCAACCCGCACCGCGATCCGTTTGCCGGGTCCTTGCGTTATCACCTGGGCCTGTCAACGCCCAACTCCGACGATTGCCGCATCTTTGTCGACGGCCAGGTTTACGCCTGGCGCGATGGTGAAGACGTGATGTTCGACGAAACCTATGTGCACTGGGTGAAGAACGAAACCGAGCAGACTCGGGTGATCCTGTTTTGCGACATTGAACGTCCGCTGAGCAACCGTCTGATGACCCGTCTCAACCGTTGGGTCAGTAAGCAGCTGGGGCGCGCGACTGCGCCGCAGAATCTGGATGATGAGCGGGTGGGTGGGATTAACCAGGCTTATGCGTGGAGCAAGACGTTCAGCGACAGGTTCAGCGGTCGGGTTAAACAGTTCAAGCGCAAGTATCCCCAGGCTTACCGGATTGCGCGGCCGGTGTTGGCGGTGGGGGTGTTGGTGTTGTTGTGGAAGTGGTTGTTTGGCTGATTTGGTGGGGGATGGGGGCTCTTGGTGTTGGTGTACATATCCGTTGCTGCGGTAACGGCTACGTAGGGTTCCGCCCTTACGGCGTGTCACTTTTGGAAAAGAGCCCCAAAAGTAACCAAAAGGGCTCTTGCCCCACCACTCGGCACCTCGCTTAGGCTCGGTGTGCCCGCACGCAGGCTTGAATCCGTGGGCCGCCGCGATGGGCCATCCCTGGCCCAGCGCGGCTAACCCGGCGTCCTGCCGGGTTACCCACGGATTCAAGCCTGCGTGCGGCCAGCGTGGTTGACGGGGCGCCTGAGATCAAGATCAAGATCAAGATCAAGATCAAAAGCCAAAGCAAAGCGGTGTGATATGTATCAGACAAATGGAGATCAAATGTGGGAGGGGGCTTGCTCCCGATGGCAGTGGGTCAGCTACAAACAAGCTGACTGACCCACCCTCATCGGGAGCAAGCCCCCTCCCACCTTTGCATCTCCAGTGTTGCTTATGAGGCGATCAACTGGCGCAGCACGTAGTGCAGGATGCCACCGGCCTTGAAGTATTCCACTTCATTGAGCGTATCGATCCGGCACAGCACTTCCACTTTCTCGCTGCTGCCATCCTCCCGCGTAATCACCAGCGTCAGGTTCATGCGCGGCACGATCTCCACGTCGGTGAGGCCGAGGATGTCGATTTTCTCCTTGCCGGTGAGTTTGAGCGATTTGCGGTTCTGATCCAGCTTGAACTGCAACGGCAACACACCCATGCCCACCAGATTGGAGCGGTGAATCCGTTCGAAGCTTTCGGCAATGACTGCCTTGACGCCCAGCAGGTTGGTGCCCTTGGCCGCCCAGTCGCGGCTGGAGCCGGTGCCGTATTCCTGGCCGGCGATCACCACCAGCGGCGTGCCTGCGGCCTGGTATTTCATCGCTGCGTCGTAGATCGCCATGCGCTCGCCGGTGGGGATGTACAGCGTATTGCCGCCTTCTTCGCCGCCGAGCATTTCGTTGCGGATGCGGATATTGGCAAAGGTGCCGCGCATCATCACTTCATGGTTGCCCCGGCGTGAGCCGTAGGAGTTGAAGTCGCGCGGTTCCACGCCTTGCTCTTGCAGGTAGCGCCCGGCGGGGCTGTCGACCTTGATGTTGCCGGCAGGCGAGATGTGGTCGGTGGTCACCGAGTCGCCCAGCAGCGCCAGCACGTTGGCGCCCGTGACGTCCTTGATCACCGGCAGGGGGCCGGCAATGTCGTCGAAGAACGGCGGGTGCTGAATATAGGTGGAGTCCTGCTGCCACACGTAGGTAGCGGCCTGGGGCACCTCGATTGCCTGCCATTGCTCGTCACCGGCGAACACTTCGGCGTATTCCTTGTGGAACATGCCCGTGGTGACTTGTGCCACGGCGTCGGCGATCTCTTTGCTGCTCGGCCAGATGTCTTTCAGGTACACCGGATTGCCGTCCTTATCGTTACCCAGCGGCTCGCTGCTGATATCGATACGTACGGTGCCGGCCAGCGCATAGGCCACCACCAGGGGCGGCGAGGCCAGCCAGTTGGTTTTGACCAGCGGGTGCACGCGGCCCTCGAAGTTGCGATTGCCGGACAGCACCGAGGCCACGGCGAGGTCGGCGGTCTGGATGGCTTTTTCAATCGGCTCGGGCAGCGGCCCGGAGTTGCCGATGCAGGTGGTGCAGCCGTAGCCCACCAGGTCGAAACCGAGTTTATCCAGGTACTGGGTGAGGCCTGCGGCGTGGTAATAGTCGGTGACCACCTTGGAGCCCGGCGCCAGGGAGGTCTTGACCCACGGCTTGCGGGTCAGGCCCTTTTCCACGGCCTTTTTTGCCACCAGCCCGGCAGCCATCATCACGCTGGGGTTGGAGGTGTTGGTGCAGGACGTGATGGCGGCGATCACCACCGCGCCGTTTTTCAGGCGATAGGTGGTGCCTTCGTATTCGTAGTCGGCCTCGCCCACCAGGTCTGCATTGCCCACGGCCACGCCACCGCCGCCTTCGCTTTCAAGGCGGCCTTCTTCCTTGTTGGTCGGCTTGAATTGCAGGTCGAGAAAATCGCTGAACGCCTGGCCCACATTCGGCAGCGCCACGCGGTCCTGTGGGCGCTTCGGCCCGGCCAGGCTGGCTTCGACGCTGCCCATGTCCAGCGCCAGGCTGTCGGTGAACACCGGCTCTTGCCCTGCGTTACGCCACAGGCCCTGGGCCTTGGTGTAGGCCTCCACCAGTTTCACGGTTTCGCTGGGGCGACCGGACAGGCGCAGGTAGTCCAGCGTCACGTCGTCCACCGGGAAAAACCCGCAGGTGGCGCCGTATTCCGGGGCCATGTTGGCGATGGTGGCGCGGTCGGCCAGCGGCAGGTCAGCCAGGCCATCGCCGTAGAATTCGACGAATTTACCCACCACGCCTTTTTTGCGCAGCATCTGGGTGACGGTCAGCACCAGGTCGGTGGCGGTAATGCCTTCTTTCAATTTGCCGGTGAGCTTGAAGCCGATCACTTCCGGGATCAGCATCGACACCGGCTGGCCGAGCATGGCCGCTTCCGCTTCAATACCGCCCACGCCCCAGCCGAGCACGCCCAGGCCGTTGATCATGGTGGTGTGGGAGTCGGTGCCCACCAGGGTGTCGGGGAAGGCGTAAGTGCGGCCGTCTTCGTCCTTGGTCCACACGGTGCGGCCCAGGTATTCGAGGTTGACCTGGTGGCAGATGCCGGTGCCCGGTGGCACCACGCTGAAGTTGTCGAAGGCGCTCTGGCCCCAGCGCAGGAAGGCGTAGCGTTCGCCGTTGCGCTGCATCTCGATGTCGACGTTCTGCTCGAAGGCGTCGGCGTTGCCGAACTTGTCGACCATCACAGAGTGGTCAATGACCAGGTCCACGGGGGACAACGGGTTGATGCGCTGCGGGTCGCCACCGGCCTTGGCCACGGCGGCGCGCATGGCGGCGAGGTCGACCACGGCAGGTACGCCGGTAAAATCCTGCATCAGGACGCGGGCGGGGCGGTACTGGATCTCGCGGTCGGACTGGCGCTCTTTGAGCCAGGCGGCGATGGCCTTGAGGTCGGCGCCGGTGACGGTCTTGTCGTCTTCCCAGCGCAGCAGGTTTTCCAGCAGCACTTTGAGCGACATCGGCAGCTTGTCCAGGTCGCCCAGGCTCTTGGCGGCCTCGGGCAGGCTGAAATAGTGGTAGGTCTTGTTGTCGATTTGCAGGGTCTTAAGGGTTCTCAGGCTATCAAGGGATGACATGACACGACTCCTTATGGTCCGCACGGCTACGGACCTGGCGGGACGAACAGAGCGTTTAACTTAGCCCTGTTTTGAGTAGCAGGCTAATAACTGGACTGCCGGGTGAAGTCCAAGGTTCCGAACTCGGCTATCATGCGCGCGTTTTCATGACAGGCCTTGCACGACAGCAAGCCGGTGCCAGGAGATTCAATGAACACCCTTTTTATGCACTGCCGTCCAGGTTTCGAGGGCGAAGTCTGCTCCGAGATCGCCGAGCATGCCGCGCGCCTTAACGTTTCCGGTTACGCCAAGGCCAAGACCGGCAGCGCCTGCGCCGAGTTCGTCTGCACCGAGGACGACGGCGCCCAGCGCCTGATGCACGGCCAGCGCTTCGCCGAATTGATCTTCCCCCGGCAGTGGGCGCGCGGGGTGTTCATCGACCTGCCGGAAACCGACCGCATCAGCGTGATCCTCGCGCACCTGCATCCATTCCCGGTGTGCGGCAGCCTGTGGCTGGAGATGGTTGACACCAACGACGGCAAGGAGCTGTCGAACTTCTGCAAAAAATTCGAAGTGCACCTGCGCAAGGCCCTGCTCAATGCCGGCAAGCTGGTGGACGACCCGAGCAAGCCACGCCTGCTGCTGACCTTCAAAAGTGGCCGCGAAGTGTTCATGGGTCTGGCCGAGTCGAACAATTCGGCGATGTGGCCGATGGGCATCCCGCGTCTGAAATTCCCGCGTGACGCGCCCAGCCGCTCGACCCTGAAGCTGGAAGAGGCCTGGCATCACTTTATCCCCCGCGACCAGTGGGACGAGCGCCTGCACGGCGACATGACCGGTGTCGACCTCGGCGCCGCCCCCGGCGGCTGGACCTGGCAACTGGTCAACCGGGGCATGCTGGTGACCGCCATCGACAACGGCCCCATGGCCGAAAGCCTGATGGACACGGGCCTGGTGCAGCACTTGATGGCCGACGGTTTCACCTTCGTGCCAAAACAGCCGGTGGACTGGATGGTGTGTGACATTGTCGAGAAACCGGCGCGCAATGCCGCGCTGCTGGAAACCTGGATCGGCGAAGGCCATTGCCACGAGGCGGTGGTGAACCTGAAGCTGCCGATGAAGCAGCGTTATGCCGAGGTCAAACGCCTGCTGGAGCGGATCGAAGAGGGCTTCAAGGCGCGCGGTATTCGTGTGGAGATTGGCTGCAAGCAGCTGTATCACGACCGGGAGGAGGTGACCTGCCACCTGCGTCGGCTTGAGTCTGCAAGGAAACCCAAGAGACACTGACCGCCCCTGAGGGAGCGGGCTTGCCCGCGATAGCGGTATAGCTGTCGAAATTATGTTGAATGTGCCCCCGTCATCGCGGGCAAACCCGCTCCCACACTGGAGCGGGTGTGTTTCAGGAGTGATGTATGAGTGAATTACCCATTGACGGCACCCTCGACGCCACCGGCCTCAACTGCCCGGAGCCGGTGATGATGCTGCACCAGCACATCCGTGACCTGGCGCCAGGCGGCCTGCTCAAGGTGATCGCGACCGACCCTTCCACCCGTCGCGATATTCCCAAGTTCTGTGTGTTCCTGGACCACGAACTGGTTGAACAGAAAGAAGAGGCCGGCACCTACCTGTACTGGATTCGCAAGAAAGTCGATTAAACCCGCGCCTTACCGGCGTGAATACGTCGGCGTGCACTGCGCGCCAGGCGCACCAGCAACATGCCTGCGGCGCAACTCAAGCCGACGATCAGGCCTTGCCACAAGCCGCTCGGGCCGCTGGCTGCGCCCAGCCAGTCGGTGAGCCCCAGGGCGTAGCCCACCGGCAGGCCCACGCCCCAATAGGCGAACAAGGTCAGCACCATGGTCACCCGGGTGTCCTGGTAACCGCGCAACGCACCGGCGGCGGTGACCTGGATCGAGTCCGAAAACTGGAACAGCGCGGAAAACACGATCAGCGTCGAGGCGAGGTGGATCACCACCGGGTCCGGCGTATAGATCGCCGCGATCTGCTCGCGAAACAGCAGCATCAGGCTGCAGGACAGGCAGGCATAGGCCAGCGCCGTGCCCATGCCGACTCCGGCGGCAAAGCGCGCCTCACGGGGTTCGCCACGGCCCAGGGCCTGGCCGACGCGCACGGTCACGGCCATGCTCAGGGAGTAGGGGATCATGAACACCAGCGAGCTGACGTTCAGCGCGATCTGATGGCCCGACACCACGGTGGCGCCAAGGCTGCCGAGCAACAGGGCGATCACGGCAAAAATGCTCGACTCGGCAAAGATCGCCACGCCAATCGGCAGGCCAATGCCCAGCACGCGTTTGATCACCGCCCATTGCGGCCAGTCGAAACGCTTGAACAGTTCGCTGCTCTGGTAGGCCGCGCCCCAGCGAGTCCAACAGGCCAGGCCGAGCATCATCACCCACATTGCAATCGCCGTGGCCCAGCCGCAGCCCACGCCGCCCATGGCCGGCACACCGAAGTGGCCGTAAATGAAGATGTAGTTCAGCGGGATGTTCAGCGCCAGGCCGCACAGGCCCATGACCATGCTCGGCCGGGTGCGGCCCAGGCCGTCACTGAAACAGCGCAGCACGTAATACAGCGCAATCGCCGGCATGCCGGCGGCGATGCCATGCAGGTAGCCCATGGAGGGCGCGATCAGGTCGGGCTCAACCTTCATCGCCTGCAGCACCGGCTCGGCGCACAGCAGCAACAGCGCGCCGCACAGACCGACCACCACCGCCAGCCACAGGGACTGACGCACCAGCGGCCCGATCTCGCTGAACTGGCCCGCGCCGTAACGCTGGGCGACTTTGGGCGTGGTGGCCAGCAGGGTGCCGGTCATCAGCAGGTACACCGGAATCCAGATCGAGTTGCCCAGGCCCACCGCCGCCAGGTCCTCAGGGCTGACCCGCCCGGCCATCACCGCGTCGACGAAGCTCATCGCGGTGGTGGCCAGTTGACCGATCATGATCGGCAGGGCAAGCGTCAGCAGGCCGCGCACTTCCCGGCGGATGCGGGCGGGGCGGGTGAGAGGGGCGGTGGCAGTGTTCACGTACAGATGTCCAATCAAAGGCAAAGCGCAAGGACCGCGGATTCTACGCGTTGACGCAATGGTCAGGAAAAAACCTGTGTTGGGGATTTGTAAACGGCGTCGGCCTGAGGTGGGAGGGGTTCTTCAGTGTGAGTCAGATCGCAAGCCTGTACACTGCCGTTCCGCCAAAGGAGCCCCGCCATGCTGATTGTTGCCGACGAGAATATTCCGCTGATCGATGAGTTTTTCCAGGGCTTTGGTGAGATTCGCCGCGTGCCCGGCCGCGCCATCGACCGCGCCACGGTCGGGCAGGCCGATGTGCTGCTGGTGCGCTCGGTGACTAACGTCAATCGGGCCTTGCTCGAGGGCAGCCACGTCAAGTTCGTCGGCACCTGCACCATCGGCACCGATCACCTGGACCTCGACTACTTCCAGCAGGCCGGCATTCACTGGTCCAGCGCCCCCGGTTGCAACGCGCGCGGCGTGGTGGACTACGTGCTCGGCAGCCTGCAGACCCTGGCTGAAATCGAAGGCGCCGACCTCGCCCAGCGCACCTACGGCATCGTCGGTGCCGGTGAAGTGGGCGGGCGGTTGCTCAAGGTGCTCAAGGGGCTGGGCTGGAACGTGCTGGTGTGCGACCCGCCACGGCAGATCGCCGAAGACGCAGACTACGTGAGCCTGGACCAGATCATCGAGCAGTGCGATGTGATCAGCCTGCACACGCCGCTGATCAAGTCCGGCAATGGTGCAACCTGGCGCCTGTTCGATCGCGAGCGTCTGCGGCAGCTCAAACCCGGCACCTGGCTGATCAACGCCAGCCGCGGCCCCGTGGTGCACAACGCTGCCCTGCGCGAGGTGCTGCTGGAGCGTGAAGACCTGCAGGCCGTGCTGGATGTGTGGGAGGGCGAACCGGAAGTGGACGTCGACCTGGCCGACCTCTGTGTACTGGCGACGCCGCATATCGCCGGCTACAGCCTGGACGGCAAGCAGCGCGGTACGGCGCAGATCTATCAGGCGTTGTGCGCGTACCTTGGCCAGGCGCCCGGCATTGCCCTGAGTGACCTGCTGCCGCAGCCGTGGTTGGCCGAGGTGCAGTTGAATGCATCCACCGACCCGGCCTGGGCACTGGCCACGCTGTGCCGCAGCGTGTACGACCCGCGGCGCGATGATGCGGATTTCCGCCGCAGCCTGGTGGGAACCGTGCAGGAGCAGCGCAAGGCCTTCGACCTGCTGCGCAAGCATTACCCCGAGCGCCGCGAAATCGATGGCTTGAAGGTGCGGATCAATGGCCAGTCGCCGGTGCTGTCGAACATTGCGCGCGCGTTGGGCGCCGAGGTCGTTTAAGCGCCCATAAAAAACCCGGCCATCAAGGCCGGGTTTACAAGAGCGTTGGCGCTCGCCTCATTGGGCAGGCTTGACCAATCGCTGCTCCAGTTCGCTGCAGGCTTGCTGGATCATCTCTTCGGTAATCTGTACTTCGCGGCCCTTGGCGTCGATATACGAGCAAGGCAACTGCTGCGGTTGGCGGATCACTTCAATCTTGGCATTGCTGCTGTTTTGCAAGGTCATGGCCTGTCTCCTCATCAGGTTGTGTCCCTATTCTAAAACCCCCGCGTGACCGCGCTGTGACAACTCCCTGCACACTCACCGGTTCGAACGACAAGTGCACCAGAAACCACCATGGATTTCCAGTCGCGCGTTAGACCGATAGCCTCTAGGAGCCCGGTTCGCTGGGCATAATTAACCTGACTCATTGTTATTCGCCCAAGTTCCCCCAATGTTGAGTACAGGTTCCCCATCGGTAATGCCCTCATGTTCTCAGTCCGTCAACGCCGTGCGATTCGCCTGGCCAGTCGCTTTATCGCGCCCTATCGCTGGCAGGCGCTCGGTGCCTTGCTGGCGCTGATCGTTACCGCCGGCATCACCTTATCCATGGGGCAGGGTATTCGCCTGTTGGTGGACCAGGGTTTCATGACGCAATCCCCGCACCTGCTCAATCAGTCCATCGGCCTGTTCATGCTGCTGGTGCTGGGCCTGGCAGTGGGCACATTTGCGCGGTTCTACCTGGTGTCGTGGATCGGCGAGCGGGTGGTGGCGGACATTCGCCGGCAGGTGTTCAACCACCTGATCTACCTGCACCCAGGCTTCTATGAGAACAACCGCAGCTCGGAAATCCAGTCGCGCCTGACCACCGACACCACCTTGCTGCAATCGGTGATCGGCTCGTCGCTCTCGCTGTTTTTGCGCAATGCGCTGATGGTCATCGGCGGCATCGTGCTGCTGTTTGTCACCAACCCCAAGCTCACCAGCATCGTGGTGGTGGCGCTGCCGCTGGTGCTGGCGCCGATCCTGATTTTCGGGCGGCGTGTACGCAGCCTCTCGCGGCAGAGCCAGGACCGCATTGCCGATGTGGGCAGCTACGTGTCCGAGACCCTCGGCCAGATCAAGACGGTGCAGGCCTACAACCACCAGGTGCAGGACGAGCAGCGCTTCGCCGTGACCGTGGAAGAGGCTTTCGCCACCGCGCGCAAACGCATCGCCCAGCGTGCCTGGCTGATTACCCTGGTGATCATGCTGGTGCTCGGTGCCGTGGGCGTGATGCTGTGGGTGGGCGGCATGGACGTGATCAACGGGCGCATTTCCGGGGGCGAGCTGGCGGCGTTCGTGTTTTACAGCCTGATTGTCGGCAGCGCCGTCGGCACCCTGAGCGAAGTGCTCGGTGAGCTGCAGCGCGCCGCCGGTGCGGCCGAGCGCATCGGTGAGTTGTTGCAGTCGAGCAACGAAATTAAAGCCCCGGTGGAGGGCACGGTGCGCTTGCCGGAGCGTGTCAGCGGGCGCCTGGAATTGCAGGACCTGCGCTTTGCCTACCCGTCGCGCCCGGACACTTACGCCATCGACGGCTTGAGCCTGAGCATCAACCCCGGCGAAACCCTGGCACTGGTCGGCCCCTCCGGCGCGGGCAAGTCGACGCTGTTCGACCTGCTGCTGCGTTTCTACGACCCGCAGCACGGTCGCATTTCGCTTGAAGGCCACGCGCTGACCGAACTCGACCCTCTGGACCTGCGCCGCCACTTCGCGCTTGTTTCACAGAACCCGGCGCTGTTTTTCGGCAGCGTCGAAGACAACATCCGCTACGGCAATCCGTCCGCCACCCGTGAACAGGTTGAGGCCGCGGCGCGTATCGCCCATGCCCACGACTTCATCCTGCAAATGCCCGACGGCTACCAGACGCACCTGGGCGAAAGCGGGCTGGGCCTGTCCGGTGGCCAGCGCCAACGCCTGGCCATTGCCCGCGCGCTGCTGGTGGACGCACCGATCCTGCTGCTGGACGAAGCCACCAGCGCCCTCGACGCCCAGAGCGAACACCTGATCCAGCAGGCGCTGCCGCAACTGATGCAGGGCCGCACCACCCTGGTGATCGCGCATCGGCTGGCGACGGTAAAGAATGCGGACCGGATTGCGGTGATGGACCAGGGCAAGCTGGTGGCGGTGGGCACGCACCAGCAGTTGATTGCGAGCAATGCGCTGTACGCGCGCTTGGCGGCATTGCAGTTCAGTGCGGACACGTAGTGCCACGCTTGTGGATACACCCCACGTTTCAGGCAGCCACACTCCTGTGGCGAGCGGGCTTGCCCCGCGTTGGGGTGCGAAGCGCCCCCCATCAAGCAAAACGCGGTGTACCTGATACGGCTCAGCGCCTGGCTTTGGGGCTGCTGCGCAGCCCAACGCAGGACAAGCCTGCTCGCCATAGGGAATCTGCGCTTAACTGAACGGCATTAGGGCAAGCCCGCTCGCCACGATAAGCGCGCTTTCACATTTGGCTATTACTGATCGTCGAAATAGCGCTCATGCCAATCCACCAACGGCTGTGGCGAATTGAGCTTCTGTCCGTAGATCACCGAATAAGACAGCACGTTTTGCACATACTGACGGGTTTCGTCGAACGGAATGCTTTCCACCCACACGTCGAAACTCAGGTGGTCGGCACCGCGCAGCCACTGGCGTACGCGGCCTGGGCCGGCGTTGTAGGCGGCGGAGGCGAGCACGCGGTTGCCGTTGAATTGGCTGTGCACCTGGCTCAGGTAGGCGGCGCCGAGCTGGATGTTCTTGTCAGGGTCGAGCACCTGGGCCGGTGAGGCCAGGGGGATGCTGAATTTGCGCGCGGTCTCCTTGGCGGTGCCCGGCATCAGTTGCATCAGGCCGCTGGCGCCGACGCCGGAGCGCGCGTCGTCCATGAACGCACTTTCCTGGCGGGTGATGGCGAACACCCAGCTCGAATGCAAGCCACGCACCTTGGCTTCGCGCACCAGGGTGTCGCGGTGGGCCATGGGGAAGCGGATGTCCAGGTCATCCCAGTACTGCGCCTGGCTGATGGTGCGGATCGCCGGGAAGTACCATTTCATGTCGTAGGCCAGCCTGGCCTGGGCGACCATTTCATCGCGGTTGAAGTGACGGCTGACGTGATACCACTCGCGGCGCCCGTCGACGATCTGGCCACGCGCATAGAACTCCATTGCGCGGCGCACGCCCGGTGTATTGCGCACCTTGTTCATCAGCGCCTGGCTCATCACCAGCGGTTTGTTGGTGAGCTGGTACGGCGACCTGGAGCGGTCGGCGGCGAGGAAACCGTAGAAATCCCGTTCCTTGGCGACGTTTTTGTACAGCACCATGGCTTGCGGATTTTTCGGCTCGGCCAGTTCCAGGCTGCGGGCCTGCCAGTAGCGCCAGCGGTTAGTGGTGGCCAGGTCCTGTGGCAGTTTGCGGGTGAGCTGGTAGGCCTCTTCCCAACGTGCCAGGCGCAGCAGCAGGCGCAGGCGCCATTCGGATACCGTGTTGTCGCGCAGTTCGGGGTCGTACTGGGTCATCACGTCGAGGGCGCGCGGGTCATAGCGGCGGGCCAGGGTCAGGCCGATTTCGCGGGCGATCGACACTTTTTCGTCACGGGAAAAGTGCATGCTGCTGGCGTAGCCGTCGAGCAGGGCCATGGCCTTGTCCGGGTCCTGGCGTGCCAAACGACGCAGGCCCAGGCCCACGGCATCGGACATGGCCTCGTTGGCCGGCAGGAAGCGTGACGGGTCGCTGAGCATGTCGGGCTTTTGCGCCACATCCACCATCAAGCGGCCCTGGGCGCCGAGGGTGGGCAGGGTTTTCACCAGGCTATTGGCCAGCGCGTAGTTACGCGCTTCGGCGGCGAGCTTGGTGCGGTCCCAGATTTTCTGTTCGGTAAGTTGCCCGGCTGCCGCCCACTGGCCGAAGGTGACATCACAGGCGGAGGGTTGGGTTTTGCCGGTCATCCACAGCTTTTCGGCGGTCTTGTAGCCTTCGGCCTTCAGGTTGTGGGTGAGCTGGTATTGGCCGTGCAGGCAGTCCAGCTCAACGAAATTGAGCTTGGTGTCGTAGTACTTTTCAAAAGTCTGCCAGTCGCCACGTTCGGCGAGCCAGCGCAACCAACGTAGCTTCATCCAGTTGGCCTGGGGCAGGTCGCCGTTTTTGGCGAGGAACTGCTCGATTTCCTCGTTGCTCGCGCTTTTAAGGCGCGCGGTCAATTCGTCATAGGCCAGGTAGGGCGTCAGCGGATAGTCGGCCAGCGCCTGGCTGTATTGCATGTAGGGGCCGGTATCGCCCTTGGCCAGCGCACGTTTGGCTTCATCGTAGTATTGACGTTGGGTGGTGAGGTCCACGGCCTGGGCGGATTGGGCGGCGGTGGCGGAAAGAAGCAGACAGGATAAAAAGTTGAAAAGGCGACTGCGCATGAGACGTCCGTGCAGAGAAATCACGACTAGCACCGGCACCGCCGACACTGATTGCCCCTAGCTTAGCCTTTTGCCAGCGACCGGCGAAAGCTTTGCCGGGAGGTTCGTTCAAGTTCGACGGAAATGTCCTACAGAACGTGTCGACATCGAAAAAGCCGACCGCATCCCACCCTCAACTCAGGTAGAATGCGCGCCCGGTTTTTGGAGAAGTGTATGACCCTGCTCAAATTCAGCGATGTGTCCCTTGCTTTCGGCGCTATGCCGTTGTTGGACAAGGTGTCCTGGCAGATCGCCCGTGGTGAGCGGGTGTGCATCATCGGCCGCAACGGCACCGGCAAGTCGAGCATGATGAAGCTGGTAAAGGGCGATCAGAAGCCCGATGACGGCTCTGTCTGGCGCGCTCCGGGCCTCAAGATTGGCGAATTGCCGCAGGAATTGCCGGTGGCCGACGGACGGACAGTGTTCGACGTGGTCGCCGAAGGCCTCGATGGCGTGGGCGAGTTGCTCGCGCAATACCATCACCTGGCGCAGAACTGCGTCACCGAAGAAGACCTGGACAAGCTGATGCACGTGCAGCAGGCGCTGGAAGCCCGTGACGGCTGGCGCTTGCAGCAACTGGTCGACAGCACCCTCAGCCGCCTGCAGTTGCCGGCCGACAAGACCCTCGCCGAGTTGTCCGGCGGCTGGCGTCGTCGCGTACTGCTGGCCCAGGCGCTGGTGTCCGAGCCGGATCTGCTGCTGCTCGACGAGCCGACCAACCACCTGGACATCGGCGCTATCGCCTGGCTTGAAGAAGCCATCAAGGACTTCCAGGGCGCCGTGCTGTTCATCACGCACGACCGGGCGTTCCTGCAGAGCCTGGCCACGCGCATCCTCGAGCTGGACCGTGGTGGTCTGATCGACTGGAACGGCGACTACGCCAGCTTCCTGGTGCACAAAGAGGCTGCGCTGTCCGCTGAAGAAACCGCCAATGCGCTGTTCGACAAGAAGCTGGCCCAGGAAGAAGTCTGGATCCGCCAGGGCATCAAGGCGCGCCGCACCCGTAACGAGGGCCGTGTGCGCGCACTCAAGGCCTTGCGTGTTGAGCGTGGTGAGCGTCGCGAGCGTACCGGCAAGGCCAATATCCAGCTGGACACCGCTGACAAGTCGGGCAAGCAGGTGATGGTGCTGGAGAACGTCAGCTTCCATCACCCGGGCGGTCCGTTGCTGATCAAGGACTTTTCCATGGTGCTGGCACGCGGCGACCGTATCGGTCTGCTGGGCGCCAACGGCACCGGCAAGACCACCTTGCTCAAGCTGATGCTCAATGGCCTGCAACCGACCAGCGGCAAGGTGGAAGAGGGCACGCGTATCGACGTGGCCTACTTCGACCAGTTGCGTCACCAGTTGGACCTGGAAAAAACCGTGATCGACAACGTTGCCGAAGGCCGCGACTTTATCGACATCGACGGCCAGAGCCGCCACGTGCTGAGCTACCTCGGCGACTTCCTGTTCAGCCCCCAGCGTGCGCGCACGCCGGTCAAGGCGTTGTCCGGCGGTGAGCGTGCGCGCCTGTTGCTGGCCAAGCTGTTCAGCAAGCCGGCCAACCTGCTGGTGCTCGATGAACCGACCAACGACCTCGACGTGGAAACCCTCGAACTGCTGGAAGAAGTGCTGCTGACCTTCAACGGCACCGTACTGATGGTCAGTCACGACCGGGCATTCCTCGACAACGTGGTCACCAGCACGCTGGTCTTCGAAGGTGAAGGCAAGGTGCGTGAATACGTCGGTGGTTATCAGGACTGGCTGCGCCAGGGCGGCTCGCCGCGTCTGCTGGGCGTGACCGAGAGCAAGTCCGGCAAGGCCGACCTGACCTCCGCCGTGGTTGCACCGGTGGCGGCCGCACCTGCGCCCGCGCAGGACGCAGCGCCGGCGGCCAGGAAGAAACTCAGCTACAAGCTGCAGCGCGAGCTGGAAGCCTTGCCGGGAGAGATCGAGGCCAAGGAGCAGCAGATCGCCGCAGTCGAAGCAGAAATGGCTGATGCGGGTTTCTACCTGCGCCCGGCGGCAGACACCGCCAAGGTCATCGCCTCCCTGGAGACGTTGAACCAGGAGCTGGAAGTGCTGGTTGAGCGTTGGGCCGAGCTGGATGCCTGAGTGATTGCTGGGCAATAAAAAACCCGGTGTTCATTTGATGAACACCGGGTTTTTTATATGAAGTGCGATTCAAAATATGGGAGGGGCCATCGGTCTTACGAATTTTTTACCAGCTTGACGGCCAGTACATCGCACGGCGCGCCGTGTAGTACATCATTGGCAGTAGAGCCCAGCAACAACGCCAAACCGTGACGACCATGGCTACCCACCACGATCAAGTCGCACGCCTTTTCCTTGGCCAAGTGGTGGATTTCCTGGCGCGGTTGGCCGTATGTCAGGTGGCAGTCGTCCTTTTTCAGGTGAGGGTATTTGAGAATCAAACGGTCCAGGCGCTCCTTGGCCTGGTCAAATTGTTGTTGCTGCAACTGGGAAAGGTCCATCGGTACGTCACCGCCAAAGGCCATGGCCATGGGCTCGACGATATGCACCAGCGACAGTATGGCGCCATTGGCCAATGCAGATTCCTGCGCGCGCTTGATCACCGGATCGCACTCTTCGGTCAGATCGACAGCGACCAGAATATGTTTGTAGGGCATGAGGCGTTCCTCCAAGGGACTGCAATAAGTTCAGTATGGCTGCTTTCAAGCGGATGGGGTTGCGTCAGGTCAAATCCGCTCATCTAGAAATTCGGGAGTACACATATGACGGTGTGGATAGTGGTGTCAATCCTTGCGGTGGTTTTAAGCCCCCTGGCGTGGCTGCGCCCGTCGCGCCAGCAGAGCGGCCGCATGGCCCTGCGCATGGAGGCGCGACGCATCGGCCTGGCCATGCAACTGGCGCCGCAGGAGTGGCCGCACTGGCTCAAGCACGAGCCGCCAAGCCCCTGTGCGCAGTATTGCCGGCCACGACGCGGCAGTGCGCCGGCCCTTTGGAGCTACTGGCAGCTGGAGCCAGGCGTGTGGGTCAACCAGTGGCGCGAGGTGTGCGTGGAGGAGGCCTTGCTGGCGCATTTTGCAACGCTGCCGGCCAATGTCTACAAGGTCGAAGCGGACAAGCAGATGATCGCCGTTTACTGGGGCGAAAAGGGCGCGGCGAGTGTACTCAGAGACATCGACGCGTTGCTCAAGGCACTGGCCTGAAAGCCGCGCGATAAAAAGCCCGACATTCATCATCGGGCTGGAGTTGGCCAGGCAGGCCGGTAATGCTGTTTGTCGCGTCGGATGTTCATCCTGGCGCAGTAAGGTACTCGCTAGCCTAGCGGGCTTACCTGTTCTGTACAGCCCTTTTGCATAATCCCTGCATTATTGATTCAGTGAATAATTGAATATTCCCTCTGTGCGGGGCTAGGGTTGTGGTTCCTGAAATGACTGGAAAGTCGTGTTTTTCCTGGCCTTTGGAGCGATTGACAATTGCCCGGAATTGGATGAAGGTGGCGTACCCAAATCAAACGGGCGTATGAATTGAGCGTTTGTCTGTCAGATGCTTCATACATAATCCCGACTATCGCATTGGCGGGTGTGCCTGGCGGATGGGCGTGAACATTGAGCAAAACCTCAATGTCCAACCCTAGGCCAGCGTCCAGTGTGTACTGTTCAGCTTCCATATCGTGGAGATCAGTTGATGATTTACGAAGGTAAAGCCATCACGGTTAAGGCTCTTGAAAGTGGCATCGTCGAATTGAAATTCGACCTCAAGGGTGAGTCCGTCAACAAGTTCAACCGTCTAACCCTGAACGAACTGCGTCAGGCCGTAGACACCATCAAAGCGGATGCTTCGGTCAAGGGCGTGATCGTCTCCAGCGGCAAGGACGTGTTCATCGTCGGCGCTGACATCACCGAATTCGTCGACAACTTCAAGCTTCCCGATGCGGAGCTTGTGGCCGGCAACCTCGAAGCCAACAAGATTTTCAGCGATTTCGAAGACCTCAACGTACCTACCGTTGCCGCGATCAACGGCATCGCGCTGGGCGGCGGCCTGGAAATGTGCCTGGCCGCAGACTTTCGCGTGATGTCGGCGACTGCCAAAGTCGGCCTGCCCGAAGTCAAGCTGGGCATCTACCCGGGCTTTGGCGGCACCGTGCGCCTGCCGCGCCTGATCGGTGCCGACAACGCCATCGAGTGGATCGCCGCCGGCAAGGAAAACAACGCTGAAGACGCACTGAAAGTCGGTGCCGTCGATGCTGTGGTTGCCCCTGACAAGTTGGCTGAAGCTGCGCTGAACCTGATCAAGGGCGCCATCAGCGGCGAATTTGACTACAAGGCCAAGCGGCAGCCGAAGCTGGAAAAACTCAAGCTCAACGCCATCGAGCAAATGATGTCGTTCGAAACCGCCAAGGGTTTCGTGGCGGGTCAGGCCGGCCCTAACTACCCGGCGCCGGTTGAAGCGATCAAGACCATTCAGAAGGCAGCGAACTTCGGTCGCGACAAGGCCCTGGAAGTGGAAGCGGCCGGTTTCGTCAAGCTGGCGAAGACCTCGGCGGCCCAGAGCCTGATCGGCCTGTTCCTGAACGATCAGGAACTGAAGAAAAAAGCCAAGGCCTACGACGAGATCGCCAAAGACGTGAAACAGGCTGCCGTACTCGGCGCCGGGATCATGGGCGGCGGTATCGCCTATCAGTCGGCGTCCAAGGGCACGCCGATCCTGATGAAAGACATCAACGAGCACGGTATCGAGCAAGGCCTGGCGGAAGCCGCCAAGCTGCTGGTCGGCCGCGTGGACAAAGGTCGCATGACCGCGGCGAAAATGGCTGAAGTGCTTAACGGCATTCGTCCTACGCTGTCTTACGGTGACTTCGGTCACGTCGATCTGGTGGTCGAAGCCGTCGTCGAAAACCCGAAGGTCAAGCAGGCCGTACTGGCCGAAGTGGAAGCGCAGGTCAAGGACGACACCATCCTGGCCTCCAATACCTCGACCATTTCCATCACGCTGCTGGCTCAGGCCCTCAAGCGCCCGGAAAACTTCGTCGGCATGCACTTCTTTAACCCGGTGCACATGATGCCGCTGGTGGAAGTGATCCGTGGCGAGAAGTCCAGCGAGCTGGCCGTTGCCACCACCGTGGCCTACGCCAAGAAAATGGGCAAGAACCCGATTGTGGTCAACGACTGCCCGGGCTTTCTGGTCAACCGCGTGCTGTTCCCCTACTTCGGCGGTTTCGCCAAGCTGGTCAGTGCCGGCGTGGACTTCGTGCGCATCGACAAGGTGATGGAAAAGTTCGGCTGGCCCATGGGCCCGGCGTACCTGATGGACGTGGTCGGCATCGACACCGGCCACCACGGTCGCGACGTGATGGCTGAAGGCTTCCCGGACCGCATGAAAGACGACCGCCGTTCGGCGATCGACGCGCTGTACGAGGCCAAGCGCCTGGGCCAGAAGAACGGCAAGGGCTTCTACGCCTACGAGGCCGACAAGAAGGGCAAGCAGAAGAAAGTGGCCGACCCGTCGGTGCACGAAGTGCTGGCGCCGGTCATCTACGAGCAGCGTGAGGTGTCCGACGAGGACATCGTCAACTGGATGATGATCGCCCTGTGCCTGGAAACCGTGCGCTGCCTGGAAGACGGCATCGTCGAAACCGCCGCCGAAGCCGACATGGGCCTGGTGTACGGTATTGGTTTCCCTCCGTTCCGTGGCGGTGCGCTGCGTTACATCGACTCGATCGGTGTGGCCGAGTTCGTTGCCCTGGCTGACAAATACGCTGATCTGGGCCCGCTGTACCACCCGACCGCCAAGCTGCGT
Organism: Pseudomonas sp. PvP025; assembly: GCF_017832155.1. Classification (NCBI taxonomy): domain Bacteria; kingdom Pseudomonadati; phylum Pseudomonadota; class Gammaproteobacteria; order Pseudomonadales; family Pseudomonadaceae; genus Pseudomonas; species Pseudomonas sp. PvP025. Next base: position 5,598,978 of record NZ_JAFIBJ010000001.1, read on the forward strand.
GAAATGGCCAAAAATGGCCAGAGCTTCTTCGGTTAAGCGCCCCCGGACATTAGAGCGAGACTATTTATGAGCTTGAATCCAAGAGACGTCGTGATTGTCGACTTCGGTCGCACCCCGATGGGCCGCTCCAAGGGCGGCATGCACCGCAACACCCGCGCCGAGGACATGTCGGCGCACCTGATCAGCAAATTGCTGGAGCGCAACGTCAAGGTCGACCCCAACGAAGTCGAAGACGTGATCTGGGGCTGCGTCAACCAGACCCTGGAGCAGGGCTGGAACATCGCGCGCATGGCGTCGTTGATGACCCAGATCCCGCACACTGCTGCGGGCCAGACCGTGAGCCGCCTGTGCGGTTCGTCGATGAGCGCGCTGCACACCGCCGCGCAGGCGATCATGACCGGTAACGGTGATGTATTCGTGGTCGGCGGCGTGGAGCACATGGGCCACGTGAGCATGATGCACGGCGTCGATCCCAACCCGCACATGTCGCTGTACGCGGCAAAAGCGTCGGGCATGATGGGCCTCACCGCAGAAATGCTCGGCAAGATGCACGGCATCACCCGTGAAGCCCAGGACGCGTTTGGCCTGCGTTCCCACCAGCTCGCCCACAAGGCGACCGTGGAAGGCAAGTTCAAGGATGAAATCATCCCGATGAACGGTTACGACGAGAACGGTTTCCTCAAACTGTTCGACTACGACGAAACCATTCGTCCGGATACCACCCTGGAAAGTCTGGCGGCCTTGAAGCCGGCATTCAATCCGAAGGGCGGCACCGTGACGGCCGGTACGTCGTCGCAAATCACCGACGGTGCCTCGTGCATGATCGTGATGTCTGCGCAGCGTGCCCAGGACCTGGGCATCCAGCCGATGGCGGTGATTCGTTCAATGGCTGTGGCGGGTGTGGACCCGGCGATCATGGGCTATGGTCCGGTTCCGGCCACGCAAAAAGCCTTGAAGCGCGCAGGCCTGACCATCGCCGATATCGACTTCTTCGAGCTCAACGAAGCTTTCGCCGCACAGGCCCTGCCGGTGCTGAAAGATTTGAAAGTGCTCGACAAGATGAACGAGAAGGTTAACCTGCACGGCGGCGCAATTGCCCTGGGTCATCCGTTTGGTTGCTCCGGTGCACGTATCTCCGGTACTTTGCTTAACGTGATGAAGCAAAATGGCGGCAACCTGGGTGTTGCAACCATGTGCATTGGTCTTGGCCAAGGCATCTCCACCGTCTTCGAACGCGTCTAAGCGTTGCTTGGCGGAACGCCGGGGCCCAGTGCCCCGGTTTTTGTTTTTTGGCGTTTTGTAATATTTTTTTTACGAATTTTCTAAGGGGGCCGCAGCATGAAAGTCGAACCAGGGCTCTACCAGCATTATAAAGGTCCGCAATACCGTGTTTTCAGTGTGGCGCGGCACTCCGAAACCGAAGAACAAGTAGTGTTTTACCAAGCACTGTATGGCGATTACGGCTTTTGGGTGCGTCCCTTGAGCATGTTCGTGGAGTCCGTCGAAGTTGACGGCGAGCAGGTCCCGCGCTTTGCTTTGGTGCAGGCCGAACCCAGTCTTTTTTCAGGGCAATAACGGCAGGTCGCGCAGAGTGCTGCGCTTGACCTCACCTTGTTGCCACTATATATAGCGTTGCCGCGTCAGGCGCCAACTGCCTTTCACTTCTCGAATTCAGGAATTTTCCGATCCATGGGCAAATCGCTGGTCATTGTGGAATCCCCGGCTAAGGCCAAGACCATCAACAAGTACTTGGGCAACGAGTACGTGGTGAAGTCGAGTATCGGCCATATCCGAGACCTGCCCACCAGCGGTTCGGCTAGCGCCAGCAAGGAGCCTGCCGCCAAACGCGGCAAGGCCGCCGCGGGCGAAGGTCCGGTACTCACGCCAAAAGAGAAAGCGCGCAAGCAGCTGGTCTCGCGCATGGGTGTGGACCCGGATCATGGCTGGAAGGCCAAGTACGAAATCCTTCCGGGCAAGGAAAAGGTCATCGAAGAGCTGCGCCGGCTCGCCAAGGATGCCGACACCATCTATCTCGCGACGGACTTGGACCGCGAAGGGGAAGCCATTGCCTGGCACCTGCGCGAAGCCATCGGTGGTGACGACAGCCGCTACAAGCGGGTGGTGTTCAACGAAATCACCAAGAAAGCCATCCAGGAAGCGTTTTCCAAGCCGGGCGAGCTGGACATCGACCGTGTCAACGCCCAGCAGGCGCGTCGTTTCCTCGACCGTGTGGTGGGTTACATGGTTTCGCCACTGCTGTGGGCGAAGATTGCCCGTGGCCTGTCCGCCGGTCGGGTGCAATCGGTAGCGGTCAAGCTGGTGGTGGAGCGTGAGCGCGAGATCCGTGCGTTCAACCCCGAAGAGTACTGGGAAGTCCACGCGGACCTCGGCACCGCCAAGGGCAACAATGTGCGCTTTGAAGTGGCCCGCGAGAAAGGCGAGGCGTTCAAACCGCTGAACGAAACCCAGGCCATGGCCGCGCTGGAGAAGCTCAAGGCCTCCAGCTACAGCATCGTCAAGCGTGAAGACAAGCCGACCAGCAGCAAGCCGTCGGCGCCGTTCATCACCTCCACGCTGCAACAGGCCGCGAGCAACCGGCTGGGCTTCGGTGTGAAGAAAACCATGATGATGGCCCAGCGTCTGTACGAAGCTGGCTACATCACCTATATGCGTACCGACTCCACCAACCTGTCCCAGGACGCGGTGGCAATGGCGCGTACCTATATCGAAAGCGAATTCGGCAAGAAGTACCTGCCGGAGAAGCCGAACGTCTACAGCAGCAAGGAAGGCGCCCAGGAGGCTCACGAAGCGATTCGTCCTTCCGACGCCAACACTGAGCCGAGCAAGCTGAGCGGCATGGAGCGCGACGCCGAGCGCCTGTACGAGTTGATCTGGCGCCAGTTCCTGGCATGCCAGATGCTGCCTGCGCAGTACCTGTCCACCACGGTGAGCGTGGGTGCCGGCGACTTCGAGCTGCGTGCCAAGGGCCGCATCCTCAAGTTCGACGGCTACACCCGCGTGATGCCGCAAATCGCCAAACCGGGTGATGACGATGTACTGCCGGACATGGCCCAGGGCGACACGCTGAAGCTGATCAAGCTCGACCCGTCCCAGCACTTTACCAAGCCACCGGCCCGTTACTCGGAAGCCAGCCTGGTGAAAGAGATGGAAAAACGCGGCATCGGTCGTCCTTCGACCTACGCGGCGATCATCTCTACCATCCAGGACCGTGGCTACGTGGCGCTGCACAACCGTCGCTTCTACTCGGAAAAAATGGGCGATATCGTCACCGAGCGTCTGTCCGAGAGCTTCTCCAACCTGATGGACTACGGCTTTACCGCCGGTATGGAAGAGAACCTCGATGACGTGGCCCAGGGCGAGCGCGACTGGAAAAACGTGCTGGACGAGTTCTACGGCGACTTCAAGAAGAAGCTCGAAGTGGCCGAAAGCCCTGACACCGGCATGCGCGCCAACCAGCCGGTGATGACTGACATTCCGTGCCTGACCTGCGGCCGGCCAATGCAGATTCGTACCGCGTCCACCGGCGTGTTCCTCGGCTGCTCGGGCTACAGCCTGCCGCCCAAGGAGCGCTGCAAGGCCACCGTTAACCTGGTTCCGGGCGATGAAATCGCCGCCGATGACGAGGGTGAGTCCGAGTCGCTGGTGCTGCGTGGCAAGCATCGCTGCCCGATCTGCAGCACGGCGATGGACGCTTACCTGCTGGACGAGAAGCATAAGCTGCACATCTGCGGTAACAACCCGGATTGCAACGGTTACGAGATCGAAGAGGGCAGCTACCGCATCAAGGGCTATGAAGGCCCGAGCCTGGAGTGTGACAAGTGCGGCAGTGAAATGCAGCTCAAGACCGGCCGTTTCGGCAAGTTCTTCGGTTGCACCAACCCGACCTGCAAGAACACCCGCAAGCTGCTTAAAAGCGGTGACGCAGCGCCACCGAAGATGGACCCGGTGAAGATGCCCGAGCTCAAGTGCGAGAAGGTCAACGACACCTATATCCTGCGCGACGGTGCGTCGGGGCTGTTCCTGGCGGCCAGCCAGTTCCCGAAAAACCGCGAGACCCGTGCACCGCTGGTGCTGGAAATCGTGCCGCACAAGGACGAAATCGATCCCAAGTACCACTTCCTGTGTGAAGCGCCGAAGAAGGATCCGGATGGTCGTCCAGCCGTGATCCGCTACAGCCGCAAAACCAAGGAGCAGTACGTGCAGACCGAAGTGGACGGCAAGCCGACTGGCTGGAAAGCCTTCTACGACGGTGGCAAGTGGAAAGTGGAGGACAAGCGCCAGGGCGCTTGATTCGCTAGTCTGTTAAGGTTGAAAGCCGTCTGTATAGACGGCTTTTGCTTTTTGTAGGAGCGAGTTTGCTCCCACACTGTCAGCATCAGGCTTATTCGTTGTGGAGATTGCCGTCATGGCCAACGAACTCTATACCCGTACCAACCAGAAAATTTACTTCGCGGGTTTGTCCCTGGAAGCCCTCGGCCGTGCCGAGCAAGGCAAAGAGATGAACGCTATCGCGCTGACCCAGGCCGGTCGGGAAGCTGCCTTGTTTCATCTGTATGGTGCGTTACTGGGGCTGTGCCATGAAATCGCCGGGTACTACCGTCTGCCGCAGGCCGGTGCGCCCCGTGCGGAATTGATCATGACCCGTGAAGTGCTGGAGAGTATGGCTATTCCCGAGCTGGCCGAGCTGGTGGAAATGGCCCAGAGCCCGGACAGCTGGATAGCGCGCCTGCTCAAGGCTCATGCCGACATGTTCCAGCCGCCGCGTGTGCCTCACGTGCCCAAGGGGGATGTGACACAGCCGTTGATTGTGGCTATTTCGCTGGAAGACGATGAGCCCAAGCCGTTGAGCCGTGAGGAGTTGGAAAGCTGGCGCCAGGAGCTGAAAAAGCTGGCGTTGCGCTTTCGCGAAGGTTTGAACGAGTGCTGAAACGGCGTCACTGATGCTCACAGATAAAAGCTGTGGGAGGGGGCTTGCTCCCGATAGCAATGTGTCAGCAATGGAGATATCGACTGACATACCGCTATCGGGAGCAAGCTCCCTCCCACCGTTCGATTGTGTTTTTCGTATTTCTTGCGCTAAAGCGCCATTCATCAAGCCGTAAAGAAACCTCTTCAGTTCCACAGCGAAGCCGGGTGGATGACTGATATAATCCCGGCCTTTCGTGGAGAACAGATTTTTATGCCGACGTCCTTTCTGGAAATTGTTGAACTGCCTGACGGCCGCATCGAACTGCGCCGGGCTGAGGACGAAGGTTCTCTGGTTATTCTGGACTTTTCCGAGGACGCCAAGGTGTTCCTGCAAGGCCAGCACGTGGAAGTGGCAAAAGCCATGTTGAGCGTGGGTGTGCAGATGGCCGGTCGTCTGGCGGAAGGTGAGCCGGAGAAAGACGATGGCCCGAAGGTACTTCACTGAATCACTGCCAAGACTGAATGGATTTTTGTGGCAAGCCCGCGTGCCACAAAAACCCCGTTTACCCCAGTCGAATATTCAAACTCTGCGCATCGCCCATGCGAGCAGCACTGATCAGTTGCTGTTTGGTAGTCGGGTTCAAAGGATTCAACCAGCTCACCACCGTATGGCTACGGCCCAGGCGCAATGCTTCGCAGGTTAACTGCTGGGCGCTTTGCAGGCCGCGTGGCTGCAGCAACAGGATGCGCTCGCGATTAAGGCCGGCGTCCCGCAGCCAGGCCTGAGTAAGGCTGGCGGGCGGGGCGATCAGCGTCAACCAGCGCGCGTCCTGCTCCTCGCTCAATTCCCGAAGGATCGGCGCCAGCAGGCTCAGGCAGTTCCCGGCAGCACCGCGCAACGACAATTCACTGAACGCCTCGGCCTCGGACCCCCACGGGGCCTCGACCGTTTCCTTGAGCAGCGGCGCAAGTGGTTGAGCCATGAAGGCCTCAAACAGCGACAGTTGTGCCTGTTGCGGGGTGTGCATGAACTGCATGATGCCTCCTAGCGGCGTATGACGCCGACACTCAAGCCTTCGATCACCAGGTCCTGATCTTTCAGGTTCACTTCAATCGGGGCGAACTCAGGGTTCTCGGCCAGCAGCCAGACCTTGCTGCCTTCACGCTTGAAGCGCTTGACCGTCACTTCATCGCCGATACGGGCGACGACGATCTGGCCGTTACGCGCTTCGCGGGTGGTGTGCACTGCCAGCAGGTCACCGTCGAAAATGCCCACGTCCTTCATGCTCATGCCATGTACCCGCAGCAGGTAGTCGGCGCGAGGGTGGAAGAAAGTCGGATTGATGTTGCAGGATTCCTCGACGTGCTGCTGCGCAAGGATCGGCGCACCGGCAGCGACTCGGCCAATGATCGGCAGGGTCGACTCGTCGGCCTTGGCTTCAAAACCGGGGATGCGGATTCCCCGTGAAGCGCCTGGGGTCATCTCGATCGCGCCTTTGCGGGCGAGGGCCTTGAGGTGTTCTTCAGCGGCATTGGGGGATTTGAACCCCAGCTCCAGCGCAATTTCCGCTCGCGTCGGCGGGTAGCCGTTGTCATCGAGGCAGCGCTTGATAAAAGCCAGAATCTCAGCTTGGCGTGGCGTCAGTTTTAGCATGTTGATCGCTCTGTCTTTTTATACAGTGACTGGGATTATATACAGTGGACTGCGCTTGGCAATCATCCTTTTCCACACCTCCGCTGGACGGTCATTCGGCAGGCTTCCCACAAGGCAGAGATAGCGCTGCCTACGCACCGTCAAGGATGTGATTAAATACCGGTGAAAAAGGTGACTGCCCGGCCGGAAAACGAACTCACAGGCTTGACAAGACATACCTTGAAACGTATGTTTCAAACAAGTGTTTGTCAGGCGGAGTAGCCATGGCCCAGTCGGAAACCGTTGAACGCATTCTCGATGCCGCCGAGCAATTGTTCGCGGAAAAAGGATTCGCCGAAACTTCATTGCGCCTGATCACCAGCAAGGCCGGGGTTAACCTGGCCGCAGTGAACTACCATTTCGGCTCGAAAAAAGCCTTGATCCAGGCGGTGTTTTCGCGCTTTCTGGGGCCGTTCTGCGCCAGCCTCGACCGCGAGCTGGAGCGCCGCCAGGCCAAGGCCGACCACAAGCCGAGTCTGGAAGACCTGTTGGAGATGCTCGTCGAGCAGGCCCTGGTGGTTCAACCGCGCAGCGGAAACGACCTGTCGATCTTCATGCGCTTGCTGGGCCTGGCGTTCAGCCAGAGCCAGGGCCACCTGCGTCGTTACCTTGAAGACATGTATGGCAAGGTGTTCCGTCGCTACATGTTGCTGGTCAACGAAGCCGCTCCGCGCATTCCGCCCATCGAACTGTTCTGGCGCGTGCACTTCATGTTGGGCGCGGCCGCGTTCAGCATGTCCGGGATCAAGGCACTGCGTGCGATTGCCGAGACCGATTTCGGCGTCAACACCTCCATTGAGCAAGTGATGCGCCTGATGGTGCCGTTCCTGGCCGCCGGCATGCGCGCCGAAACCGGTGTCACCGACCCCGCCATGGCTGACGCCCAACTGCGCCCACGCAGCAAAACTGCACCCGCGCCCGCCAAGGTTTGACCGCTGCGGGTGTGCTTGGCTGCTTGCATCCGCTAAAGTAGCCGCCATGCCGATTTCAGCTATTTACTCGCAACCCGTCGTGCTCACCGTACCTGGTGAGGGCGACGGGGTGTGCGCGTTATTAAAGGAAGGTTTATGACTGCTGCCCTGCAAGGTTCTTTGATGGTCGACGTTGCCGGTACATGGCTGACGGCCGAGGATCGCCACTTGTTGCGCCAGCCTGAGGTCGGCGGTCTGATCATTTTTGCGCGCAATATCGAGCATCCGCGGCAGGTGCGTGAGCTGAGCGCGGCGATACGCGCGGTGCGTCCGGACCTGCTTCTGGCGGTCGATCAGGAGGGCGGTCGCGTACAGCGCCTGCGCCAGGGTTTTGTACGCCTGCCGGCCATGCGTGCGCTGGCGGACAACCCCAACGCCGAATACCTGGCCGAGCAGTGCGGCTGGATCATGGCCACTGAAGTGCTGGCGGTTGGCCTGGACCTGAGCTTCGCCCCGGTGCTGGACCTGGACTACCAGCGCAGCGCCGTGGTGGGCACCCGTTCCTTCGAGGGCGACCCCGAGCGCGCTGCCGTACTCGCCGGTGCCTTTATTCGCGGCATGAACAGCGCCGGTATGGCCGCCACTGGTAAACACTTCCCCGGCCACGGTTGGGCCGAGGCGGATTCCCACGTCGCCATTCCCAATGACGAACGCAGCCTGGAGCAGATTCGCGCCAATGACCTGGTGCCTTTCGCGCGGCTGAGTCGGCAATTGGCGGCAGTGATGCCGGCGCACGTTATCTACCCGCAGGTTGACGCCCAGCCAGCCGGCTTTTCGCGACGCTGGTTACAGGACATCCTGCGTGGCGAGTTGCAATTTGACGGCGTGATTTTCAGCGATGACCTGTCCATGGCCGGCGCCCATGTGGTCGGCGACGCCGCCAGCCGTATCGAAGCAGCGCTGACTGCCGGCTGCGACATGGGGCTGGTGTGCAACGATCGCGCGGCCGCCGAGCTTGCACTCACCGCCGCGCAACGGATGAAGGTCACGCCCTCTGCGCGCATTGCGCGGATGCGCGGCCAGGCAATTGCGTCGACGGACTACAAGCAGGACCCGCGTTGGATGCTGGCGACAGGTGCGCTGCGGGATGCGCAATTGATCGAGTGACAAGCGGTGTTTGTCCGCGGCTTCAAGTGTAGGAAGCCTCCGAATCAAGTGGCTGTACGTTCGTACTGGTAGGCAGGACATATCCGTCTTTATCTGTTTAACGGCCGGTGTAAAGTGTGTACCCATGAGCGATCTGATCAAACGTCTCGCTAGCCTGGACTGGCAGGATAACTTTACGCGTAGCACGCTTGAGCGTGCTTTTGACTATGCCGATGAAGGCCGCATCCAACTGGTCGAGGTCGGCGCCCAGCGACTCATTGCAAAATGCAGAGGCTCTGGCGGCAATGTCTATTCGGTGGTGATCACGCTGGCCGCCACAGGCGGCCCGGGCTTCAGCGATATGCATTGCGTGTGTTCCTGCCCTGTGGGGATGGACTGCAAACATGCTGCTGCCGTCTTGTTCGAGTTGAGCATGAACATGCTATCGAATGAGCAGGATGAGCCAGGAGAACCTGCGCAGGCACCGAGCGAGCGTCTTCATCCGCAGATCGAGCAATGGCTCAACACGATCCCTGCCACCACTCCCGCGATTGAGTCATTACCCAAAGGCAGCACCATCTGCCTGTTGTACCAGCTCAATCCGGATGCTTATTCAAATCGCTGGTCGCTGAGTGTCTATCGGGCGCGCCCCCTGAAAAAGGGCGGTTTCGGCGACATCAAGGCCCTGTATTCCCTCGATGAAACCCTGTCGCGCGCGCCGGCGTACATGTTGGAGGTGGACAAGCGTATTTGTCGGTTGCTGTTGCTTGGAAGAGCCTATGGGCGGCACGGCAGCAGTTTTCCGCTGGAGGGGGAGGACGGCGCTGAAATTCTCAAGCTGGCGCTCAAGACCGAGCGCCTCTACCTGGACTTCGATGCTCAGTTGCCCCTGAACGCAGGCGCCACGCGTGTGGCTCATTTCAACTGGGCCGTGCAATCGGACGGCAGCCACCGACCGCAGTGGCGAGCGGGCTTGCCCTAATGCCGTTCAGTTAAGGAAATTTTGATTGTTCCCACGCGTGGGAACGATCAAGAGGGCTCTTGTGGGCTTATTGTGGCGAGCGGGCTTGCCCCGCGTTGGGGTGCGAAGCGCCCCCCATCGAGCAAAACGCGGTGTACCTGATACGGCTCAGCGCCTGCCTTTGGGGCTGCTGCGCAGCCCAACGCAGGACAAGCCTGCTCGCCACAGGGAATCTGCGCTTAACTGAACGGCATTAGGGCTTGCCCCGCGTTGGGGTGCGAAGCGCCCCCAATCAAGCAAAACGCGGTGTGCCTGATACGGCTCAGCGTCTGGTTTTGGGGCTGCTGCGCAGCCCAACGCAGGACAAGCCTGCTCGCCACAGGGAATCTGCGCTTAACTGAACGGCGTTAGGGCTCGCCCCGCGTTGGGTTCGCAGCCCCCCCCAATCAAGGACAACGCGGTCTGTCTGACACTGCGCGGAGCCTGGTTTTGGGGCTGCTTAGCAGCCCAACGCGGGGTTAGCCCTAATGCCGTTCAGTTAAGGAAAATGTGTGGGCTTATTGTGGCGAGCGGGCTTGCCCCGCGTTGGGGTGCGAAGCGCCCCCAATCAAGCAAAACGCGGTGTACCTGATACGGCTCAGCGTCTGGTTTTGGGGCTGCTGCGCAGCCCAACGCAGGACAAGCCTGCTCGCCACAGAACCGCTCTATCCGGTCAACGCTTTTCCTGTTTATTGGGCAACGGCGCAAACAACGCCTCAATATCGTCATTGCCCAACTGCCAATCCCCGGTGGTTCGGCCGTCCAGTACGCCCGCCGCCAGATCCGACTTTTCCTTCTGCAGGTGCTGGATTTTCTCCTCCACCGTGCCCCGCGCAATCATCTTGTACACGAACACCGGCTTCTCTTGCCCGATGCGGTATGCGCGATCGGTGGCCTGGTTTTCGGTGGCCGGGTTCCACCACGGATCATAGTGAATCACGGTGTCGGCTTCGGTCAGGTTCAACCCCACACCGCCGGCCTTGAGGCTGATCAGGAATATCTGCAACTTGCCGCTCTGGAAGTCCTTGACCGGCGTGCGCCGATCCCGGGTCTGGCCGGTGAGCAAGGCGTAGGCGATCCCGCGCTGTTGCAGCTCCACTTCGATCAGGCTCAGCATCGAAGTGAATTGCGAGAACAGCAGCACCCTGCGCCCCTCGGCAAACAACTCATCGAGCATCTGCATCAGGCTGTCGAGCTTGCCCGAGCTGCTGCCATGGGCGGGCAGGCTGGCGTCGTTGACCAGGCGCAGGTCACAGCACACCTGGCGCAACTTCAGCAGCGCCTCGAGGATGATGATCTGGCTGCGCGCCACGCCCTTGCGGGTGATCTCGTCACGGACTTTCTTGTCCATGGCCAGGCGCATGGTTTCGTACACGTCGCGCTGCGCCTCGTTGAGATCGACCCAATGAATGATCTCGGTCTTGGGCGGCAATTCGGTGGCCACCTGTTCCTTGGTGCGCCGCAACAGGAAGGGTTTGATCCGACCGTTGAGGTGCTGCAAGCGCACCTCACTGGCGCGCTTTTCGATGGGCACGCGGTAATCACGATTGAAGCTTTTGACGTCCCCCAGCCAGCCCGGCAGCAGGAAGTGGAACAGCGACCACAACTCGCCCAGGTGGTTTTCCAGCGGCGTACCGCTCAGGCACAGGCGCTGGCGTGCATTCAGCCCGCGTGCCGCCTGGGCCGCCTTGCTGTTGGGGTTCTTGATGTACTGCGCTTCATCGAGGATCAGCACGTGCAAGGGCAGGGCGGCGAGCTGTTCGATGTCCTTGGGCAGCAGCGCATAGGTGGTCAGCAGCAGGTCGTAGTCCTGCAGGCTCTGATCCTTCGACGGCGCGAAATATTTCTTGCGCCCGGCGCCGTACAGCGCCAGCACCTTGAGTTGTGGGGTGAAATGCGCGGCTTCGTCGAGCCAGTTGGGAATCAGGCTGGTGGGCATCACCACCATGCACGGCCGGTCCAGGCGCCCGGCGGCCTTTTCCGTAAGGATATGCGCCAGGGTTTGCAGGGTTTTGCCCAGGCCCATGTCATCCGCCAGAATCCCGCCCACGTCCAACTGGCGCAGTGACTGCATCCAGCTCAGTCCCTCCAACTGGTACGGGCGCAGCGTCGCATTCAAGCCTTGGGGCGCGACGCAGGTGAAGTCCTTGATGTCGCGCAGGCGCTGGGCAAAGTTGCGGATCTTTTCGCCGCCTTCCCATTGCAGCGGCAGGTCTTGCAACGGGTTCAAGCGAATCGCGTCGGCCTTGGCCAGGCGCAACGTGGTGGTGCCCGGCTCCTGCAGATAGAACTCGCCGAGGGTGGCCAGCACCGGTTTGAGTCGACCGTACGGCAGCGCCACCTGCAGCGGTCCGTGGCCGTTGGGCAGGCCGGGGATATTCACCAGGATCAGCTCTTCATCGCGGCGCCGTGCCAGTTTCTCCGGGTTGAGAATTTCGGTGTGGGAGCGCATCAGGTTCAGCAGAATCGGCAGCAGGCTCAGGCGTTCGCCGTTGACGATGATGCCCAGCTCCAGGTCGAACCAGTCGCGCTCCGGCGCTTCGTCGACGCTGGCGTACCAGTCGTCTACCGGGCTCAGGTCGAAGCCGAAATCCTCATCGATCTGCAGCTCCCAGCCCTCGGCGCGCAAGCCTGGCGATGCATTGAGGGTGAAGTTCAGCCAGGCGCTGTCGTTGACCATCTCGAACAGTTCGCCGGCGCTTTCCGGCAGTGCCTTGCTCTGGCGCGTGGCGATCTTGAAACCGAGCTGGCGCAGGCGCTCGCGATACGGTTGCTCAAGCTCCGGGTGGCGTTTGATGCGCAGGCTCCGGGTTTCCTGGCGCACGATGATGTCGGCGTTTTTCTGCCCGCTGACGTAGTTGCCCAGGTAGTTGAACGACAACGCCGCACGGTGCTGGATGTAGCGCTGCATCTTGCCGTTGCGCGGCTCGAACGCGCTGAACTCGACACTGGCCAGCCACAGGCGCGGCACCGGCAGCACATCCTCCATCACCACCTGCGGCAGCACCACGCGGTTGTCGAGCACGGCCTGCAATTTACCCAGCAGCTCGGCGTCCTGCACCGCCGCCGGGTAGGCCAGGGTTTCCTGGACCTTGAGCAACACCGCAGCGATGTGTTTGCAATTGGTGTGGACCGGGCAGGTGCAGCGGCTGTCCACCAGGATCAGCATGCCCTTGGCCGACTCACGCAACGAGATGGTCTGGCGATAGACGTTGCCGCCCGAGCCCTCGCAACTGGCGACGATGGTGCTGTCGCCGGATTCGACGATGCGCACGCGGTTTTCCAGCGCATACCGCCGGCCGCGCTCCAGGCTTTGCTCCTTGAAGCGGTTGGCCCACGAGGGGGCCAGGGGCTTGGTCAACGACGGCGTCAGGGACATGGCGCAGGATCAGTCCTGAAGGCCCGGCGGAGGCGCACTGGGGGGCTTGGCGGTCAGCGAAGTGATCTTGATCAGCAACGCCAGGTGGCCGCCGTCCAGGTAGTTGAGCTGATTGTTCTTGGTGCGCACGTCTTTCTGGGCCAAGTGTTCGCTGGCGATCACGCTGCCGTTGGCGTCGAACTGGTTGATCCAGAAGTCCGCGTCGATGTCGGTAAAGCGCCCCAGTTGCAGGCGCAGCACGCCCTGGAGGGGGAACTGGCCGAACTGTTCGGCGCCGTCGGTGATCGCGATTTTTACCGGTTGCTCACCGAGGTTCTGCTCCCAGGCCTTGTGCGCCAACACCGTGTAGCTTGAGTCGGCGCGCAGCTTGTCGACGATGGTGCCCAGGCGCGGCGGGCTCATCCGCTCGCCCAGGCGCGGTGCGCCGGCGTCCCAGTCTTCTGCGGCGGGGCGGCTGTTGATCAGCGGTTCCGCGTTCTGGCGCACCAGGATCATTTCGACCTGGTAAGGACTGTCGGCCAATGCCGCAGGCGCCACAACCACCAGCAACAGGCTCAAGATGCGGAACAGGCGCATGGGGGCGTCCTTCATGCAGATTTCGGAATGAGGCGCTCAAACAGCGCCTCCAGGGTATTGAAGCGTTCTTCCGGGCGTTCCATCGGCACCATGAATCTGAACAGCGTCGCCCCTTCGAATTTGTAGCGGTTGGGCTGGCCCTGGATCAGCTTGATCAGTACCAACGGGTCCACCGGCGTCTGCGCTTCAAACTCGATGCGCCCACCCTGCGGCCCGGCGTCGACCTTCTTGATGCCCAACTGCTCGGCCTGCAATTTGAGCAGGGTCAGACGCACCAGGTTCTTGGTCGGGTCGGGCAACAGGCCGAAGCGGTCGATCATCTCGACCTGCAGGTCCTTGAGGCCTTCTTCGTCGGTGGCCGAAGCGATGCGCTTGTACAGGATCAGCCGCGCGTGCACATCCGGCAGGTAGTCTTCGGGAATCAACGCCGGCAGGCGCAGGTTGATCTCCGGGCCGCCGCCCAGCGGTTGATCGAGGTTGGGTTGCTCGCCCTTGCGGATGGCTTTGACCGCGCGCTCCAGCATCTCCATATAAAGCGTGAAGCCCACGGCCTGAATCTGCCCGCTCTGGCCGTCGCCCAGCAACTCGCCGGCGCCACGGATTTCCAGGTCGTTGGTGGCCAGCACAAAGCCGGCGCCCAGGTCCTGGGTGTTGGCGATGGCTTCCAGGCGCTTTTCGGCGTCGGAGGTGATCTGCTGGCGCGGCGGCGTGAGCAGGTAGGCGTAGGCCTGGTGGTGACTGCGCCCGACCCGGCCGCGCAACTGGTGCAACTGGGCCAGGCCGAACTTGTCGGCACGCTCGATGATGATGGTGTTGGCGCTCGGCACGTCGATGCCGGTCTCGATGATGGTCGAGGCGATCAGCACGTTGAAGCGCTTGTGGTAGAAGTCGCTCATTACCTGTTCGAGTTCGCGTTCGCGCATCTGCCCGTGGCCGATGGCGATGCGCGCTTCCGGTACCAGTTCGGCGAGGTCGGCGGCGCATTTCTCGATGGTCTTCACATCGTTGTGCAGGTAGTACACCTGGCCGCCGCGCAGCAGTTCACGCAGCAGCGCTTCCTTGACCGTGCTTTTGTTCTGCTCCATCACGAAGGTGCGCACCGACAGCCGGCGCGCCGGTGGCGTGGCGATGATCGACAGGTCGCGCATGCCCGACACCGCCATGTTCAGCGTGCGCGGAATCGGCGTGGCGGTGAGGGTGAGAATGTCGACTTCACTGCGCAGCGCCTTGAGCTGTTCTTTCTGACGCACGCCGAAGCGGTGCTCTTCGTCGATGATCACCAGGCCCAGGTTCTTGATCTTCACGTCGTCCGACAGCAGCTTGTGCGTGCCGATGACGATGTCGATCCTGCCCTCGGCCAGGTCGGCGATGGCGGCGTTGACTTCCTTGGCCGACTTGAAGCGGCTCATCACTTCCACGCTCACCGGCCAGTCGGCAAAGCGGTCGCGAAAGCTGTTGTAGTGCTGCTGGGCGAGCAGGGTGGTCGGCACCAGAATGGCGACCTGGCGACCGCCGTGCACGGCAATGAACGCGGCGCGCATTGCTACTTCGGTCTTGCCGAAGCCGACGTCGCCGCACACCAGGCGGTCCATCGGCTTGGGCGCGAGCATGTCGGCGCGCACGGCTTCGATGGTGGTTTGCTGGTCCGGGGTTTCTTCGAAGGCAAAGCCGGCGCTGAAGGTGGCGTAGTCGGCCTTGGGGTCGGCGAACGCATAGCCCTCGCGCGCGGCACGTCGTGCGTAGATATCGAGCAGTTCGGCCGCCACGTCGCGCACCTGTTCGGCGGCCTTGCGCTTGGCTTTTTGCCAGGTCTCGGAGCCGAGGCGGTGCAACGGCGCCAGCGCGTCGTCGCTGCCGGTATAGCGTGCGATCAGGTGCAGGCTGGCCACCGGCACATAGAGCTTGGCGCCCTCGGCGTATTCCATGGTGAGGAATTCGGCGGCCTGGTTGTCGATCTCCAGGGTCTGCAGACCGAGGTAGCGGCCCACGCCGTGGTCGATATGCACCACCGGCGCGCCTTCACGCAGCTCGGTGAGGTTTTTGATCACCGCATCATTGTTGTGGTCGGCGCGTTTTTCGCGGCGGCGACGCTGCATCACGCGCTGGCCGAACAGCGGGCTTTCGGCGATCAGCGCCAGCGCCGGGTCGTCCAGCAGCAAGCCTTCATCGAGCGGCGCAATGGTGATGGCCAGGCGCTCCTGGCTGTTGACGAAGTCCGGCCAACTGTCGACAGTTTTCGGCCGCAGTTTGAGGCGCTCCAACAGCTCCAGCAGCACTTCGCGGCGCCCGGCGGACTCGGCGGTAAACAGCACGCGGCCCGGGAAGTCGCCGAGGAAGTTGGACAGCGCTTCCAACGGTTGCGTGGCTTTGGCCTGGATCGACAAGTCCGGCAGGGTCGCGGCGGGGAAGCGCTCGCGGCCACTGCCGGCGTCCACGTCCTGCTGGCTGGCGACCACACGCGGCCAGTTTTTCAGGCGGGCGAAGCAGTCTTCCACCGGCAGGAACAGCTCGGCGGGCGGCAACAGCGGGCGGGACGGGTCGACGCGACGCTCTTCATAGCGGTTGCGCACGTCGTTCCAGAAGTTTTCTGCCGCCTGCTCGATGCCCGGCAGCGAGAACACCTGGGTGTCCTGGGGCAGGTAGTCGAACAGCGTGGAGGTTTCGTCGAAGAACAGCGGCAGGTAGTACTCGATACCGGCCGGGGTAATCCCGCTGCTCAGGTCCTGGAAGATCGGGCAGCGGCGGAAGTCGACGTCGAAGCGTTCGCGAAAGCGCGCCTTGAAGCGCGTGACCGCGTCCTTCTGCAGCGGGAACTCCCGGGCCGGCAACAGCTTGACCGAGTCGACTTTGTCGATGGAGCGCTGGTTTTCCGGGTCGAAGGTGCGCAGCGTCTCGATTTCGTCATCGAACAGGTCGATGCGGTACGGCAACTTGCTGCCCATGGGGAACAGGTCGATCAGCGCGCCGCGCACGGCGAACTCACCGTGCTCGTACACCGTGTCGACGCAACGGTAGCCGCTGGCCTCCAGGCGCGTGCGCATCTGTTCCACGTCGAGCTTCTGGCCGATGTCCAGCACCAGGCTGCTGCCCAGCAGAAATTTGGTCGGCGCCAGGCGGTGCAAGGCGGTGGTGATCGGCACCACCAGCACGCCGTGGGCCAGTTCCGGCAGGCGGTACAGGCTGGCAATGCGCTGGGAAATGATGTCCTGATGCGGCGAGAACAGGTCGTAGGGCAGGGTTTCCCAGTCGGGAAAATGCAGCACCGGCAAATCCGGCACGAAGAAGCTCAGCTCCTGCTCCAGCCGCTCGGCGCTCTGGCTGTCGGCGGTGAGCAGCAGGGTAAAGCGCTTGGCTGCGCTGGCAGCCTCGGCAATGGCCAGGCTCAGGGCGGCACCGGGCAGGTTGCCCCAGTGCTGTTTACCTGCCGCAGCAGGGAGGAGCGGTAGACGCAGGACGGGCACGGAAGGTTGAGCTCCAAGCGTTGCGACAAAGTCGGTAATTGTAACGGCCAGAGGTGCCGCCTGTCAGTTGCTGACTGTGCCTGATGCGGTTTTCGGGAAATGTAGTGGCTAAGACAAACAATGCTCGGTTTTGACTCAATATGTAGTGCCAAAAACGATGGATATTTCGGAGGGTTACGGACAAGTCGGCCGTGGCGTGCCACTGGTGGCCTTCTGGAAGCCACGTATTTCAAGGGCTGTGGCGGGGTGGTGGTTTTTTGCAAGGGGTTTTTGTTCGCCCTGGCGCATTGCTCATCGCGCACTCGGACGACATAATGTAGCCCCTTTTTTCAGCCCCTACATGTGGAAGGTTCCCGTGACTCAGAAGCCCGACCAGTGTCTTGGTGAATGGATCGACCGTGAAGCACTCGCAGAAGCGATGATCCCGCTTATCGGTCAGCTGTACCGCAATAACAATGTGGTGAGCTCGATCTATGGCCGCAGCCTGATCAACCAGTCTGTCATCGCGATTCTCAAAGCCCACCGCTTTGCGCGTCACCGTTCCGCCGACGACAGCGAACTCTCCGTCCACGAAACATTCCCGCTGCTCAAGGCCATGAGCGAGCTCAAGCTCGGCGCGGCCTCGGTCGACCTCGGCAAACTGGCCTACAAATTCCGCAAGGAAGGCGCCGGCCGCAGCGCCGAGCAGTTCGTGCGTGAAGAAATGGCCGACGTGGTTGGCCAGCAAAGCGCCGCCGCCCGCAAGGGCACCGACGTGGTGCTGTACGGTTTCGGTCGGATCGGTCGCCTGCTGGCGCGCATCCTCATCGAAAAAACCGGCGGCGGCGACGGCCTGCGCCTGCGGGCCATCGTGGTGCGCAAAGGTGCCGACAACGACTTGACCAAGCGCGCCAGCCTGCTGCGTCGCGATTCGGTGCACGGTCCGTTCAACGGCACCATCGTCATCGACGAAGAAAACAGCACCATCACCGCCAACGGTAACCTGATCCAGGTGATCTACGCGAAGAACCCGTCCGAGGTGGATTACACCCAGTACGGCATCAAGGATGCCCTGCTGGTGGACAACACCGGCGTATGGCGTGACGCCGAAGGCCTCGGCCAGCACCTGGCCTGCCCGGGTATCGACCGTGTTGTCCTCACCGCGCCCGGCAAGGGCAAGCTGAAGAACATCGTGCACGGCATCAACCATGGCGAGATCACCGCTGACGACAAGATTGTCTCCGCTGCGTCCTGCACCACCAACGCCATCGTGCCGGTGCTCAAGGCGGTGAACGACAAGTTCGGCATCGTCAATGGTCACGTCGAGACCGTTCACTCGTACACCAACGACCAGAACCTGATCGACAACTTCCACAAGGGCGACCGCCGTGGCCGCAGCGCTGCGCTGAACATGGTGATCACCGAAACCGGCGCCGCCACCGCTGCGGCCAAGGCCCTGCCTGAGCTGGCCGGCAAGCTGACCGGCAACGCGATCCGCGTGCCGACGCCGAACGTGTCGATGGCCATTCTCAACCTCAACCTTGAGACTGCCGCCAGCCGTGAAGAGATGAACGAGTACCTGCGCTACATGGCGCTGCACTCGGATCTGCACAAGCAGATCGACTACGTTAACTCGCAGGAAGTGGTGTCCACCGACTTCGTGGGCTCGCGCCACGCCGGTGTGGTGGACGCCGAGGCCACCATCAGCCAGGACAACCGCGTTGTGCTGTATGTGTGGTACGACAACGAGTTCGGCTACAGCTGCCAGGTGGTGCGCGTGATGGAAGACATGGCTGGGGTTAACCCGCCGGCGTTTCCGCGTTAAGCCTGTGTGTTGAAATGAAAAGGCCCCGACTGGTTCGGGGCTTTTTTATGGCGCGCAGTTTGTGTTGTTTGTGAGGGCCTCATCGGGAGCAAGCCCCCTCCCACATTTCGACTGTGTGAATGCAGTCGAAATGTGCGAGGGGGCTTGCTCCCGATAGCGGCGGGGCAGTCAACATTCTCCTCAATTGAGTAACGCGCTGCGCAGGCTGTCGGACAAGCCCTTGGGCGCCAGCCAGATGCCCAGATAGGCCTTCGCCAGCGCCTCATCGCGACTGCTGAACACCACCTTGCCATTGATCTCCAGGTTCAAACCGCGTCCCGGTCGAACATCCAGTGCATAGCGATCGCCGCTGCGGATAGTGCGAAAACTGGCGTGCAACTTGTCCAGCTCCGGCTTTAACCGGGCGCTGGCCTGCTGGCGCTCCAGGGTAGCCGTCGCGGCCTTGATCACATCATTGCGGTCAATGTCGCGAAAGTAATAGAGCTCCAGGCGCAGCGCTTTCTGCTGATCCCAGGCTTGCCTTGCGCTCGAATCCGCTGGCGCATACAGCGCAGCCGCATACACATCCGCCCAGAGATAATTGAGCACCGCCTGATTTTTCAGCACCAGCCCCTCGACCTGCGGCCGGAAAGCCGCTTGCCTGAGTCGGTCGGCATCGTTGGCGTGCGCGGTGATCGACAGCATGAGCATCAAGCAGATAAAGAGTTGTCGCATAATGGCCCTTCCTGAATTCAGCGCTGATTTGGGTGCTGTAGTATGGCAAGACTGGCCTACGACGCGACCAAGGGTTAATGTGCGCGGCGGTGAGCCTTCTATAGACTGTGCCCCGGTTCACACACTTGAGCCAAATTGTCCTTCATGACCGCTGGCCGCGGCATGATTTAGCCAGGCGTCCAACCGTACGCCTGGCCTGTTCTGAGGAGTACGCATGGCTGTCTACAACTACGACGTGGTGGTACTGGGTTCCGGCCCGGCTGGAGAAGGCGCGGCAATGAACGCCGCCAAAGCGGGGCGCAAGGTGGCGATGGTCGACAGCCGTCGCCAGGTCGGCGGCAACTGCACCCACCTGGGCACCATCCCGTCCAAGGCCTTGCGTCACTCGGTCCGCCAGATCATGCAGTTCAACACCAACCCGATGTTCCGGGCCATTGGTGAGCCGCGCTGGTTCTCCTTCCCGGACGTGTTGAAAAGCGCCGAAAAAGTCATTGCCAAACAAGTGGCCTCGCGTACCGGCTTTTACGCCCGTAACCGCGTCGACCTGTTTTTCGGCACCGGCAGCTTCGCCGACGAGCAGACTGTCGAAGTGGTCTGCGCCAATGGCGTGGTCGAGAAGCTGGTGGCCAAGCACATCATCATCGCCACCGGTTCGCGCCCGTACCGCCCGGCGGACATCGATTTCCACCACCCGCGTATCTACGATAGCGACACCATCCTGAGCCTGGGCCATACCCCGCGCAAGCTGATCATCTACGGCGCCGGTGTGATCGGCTGTGAATACGCCTCGATCTTCAGCGGCCTGGGTGTGCTGGTCGAGCTGGTGGACAACCGCGACCAGTTGCTCAGCTTCCTCGACTCGGAAATCTCCCAGGCGTTGAGCTACCACTTCAGCAACAACAACATCACCGTGCGTCACAACGAAGAGTACGAGCGGGTCGAAGGCCTGGACAACGGGGTGATCCTGCACCTCAAGTCCGGCAAGAAGATCAAGGCCGACGCCTTGCTGTGGTGCAACGGCCGTACCGGCAACACCGACAAGCTGGGCATGGAAAACATCGGGGTCAAGGTCAACAGCCGTGGCCAGATCGAAGTGGACGAGAACTACCGCACCTGCGTGACGAACATCTACGGCGCCGGCGATGTGATCGGCTGGCCGAGCCTGGCCAGTGCGGCGCATGACCAGGGTCGTTCGGCCGCCGGCAGCATTATCGACAACGGCAGCTGGCGCTATGTGAACGACGTGCCGACCGGGATCTACACGATTCCCGAGATCAGCTCGATCGGCAAGAACGAGCACGAGCTGACCAAGGCCAAGGTGCCTTACGAAGTGGGCAAGGCGTTCTTCAAGAGCATGGCGCGGGCGCAGATTGCCGGTGAGCCGCAAGGCATGCTGAAAATCCTGTTCCACCGCGAGACCCTGGAAGTGCTCGGCGTGCACTGCTTCGGCTACCAGGCCTCGGAGATCGTGCACATCGGTCAGGCCATCATGAGTCAGCCGGGTGAGCAAAATACCCTCAAGTACTTTGTGAACACCACGTTCAACTACCCGACCATGGCTGAGGCCTATCGGGTAGCCGCCTACGACGGCCTCAACCGGCTTTTTTGAGCGGCTCCGGCCGGTGGCCTGAGCCGGCCGGGGAGACCGATTTCAGTAATTCCCGAGGGTGGCAGTGGCCAAACCGGGAAAGTCTGTAATCAGGCTATCTACGCCGAAGTCGGCGAGCCGGCGCATCAGCGCAGGTTCGTTGACTGTCCACACCGACACGTGCAAACCCTGGCGCTGGGCTTTTTCCAGCCGTTCAGGGGTGCACAGTGTCCAGTTCAAGGCCAGGTACTCACAGCCGTAGTTCTGCGCGACCTTCAACGGATCGAGCCAGGCGTATTCGGCCACCAGCCCGCGTGACAGGTCCGGGGTGAGGTCCACCGCCGCTTTCAATACTTCCCGCGAGCTTGAGGTGACGGTGACCTTGTCCATCAGGCCAAAGCGCACGGCCATCTCGCGAATCGCCAGCACGGTGGTCGCGGCGCGGGTGCGTGAGGCGCTTTTGACTTCCAGTTGCCAATGATCGAAATCGCACTGTTCGAACAACTGCTCCAGGCGCGGGATCGGGCACGGCTTCACCCAGCCGGGTCCGCCTTTGCGCGCATCCATTTTCACCAGGTCCGCCGCTGAATACTCGACCACCTTGCCGCGCCGGTCGGTGGTGCGCTTGAGGGTCGGGTCGTGGATGACCATCAGCTCGCCGTCCATGGACAGGTGCAGGTCCAGTTCGCAGCGGCGTACGCCGTGCTTGAGGCATTCCTGAAAGCTGGTCAGGGTATTTTCCGGTGCTTCGCCTTTGGCACCGCGATGGCCGTAGATCAGGGTCACAGTTGCTCCTTTGCGCCAGGGTGGCTGGCGTAGTGAATTCGTAGTCAGAGGTCGTCGCTTTGTTCCCGCGCCAGGCGGCGTTCCTGCGCCTGTTTCTGCAGGATGTAGCGTGCCAGCAATTGGCGTTGGGCATCGGTCATGGATTCGAATTCCGTGGCCACCTCAAAGCCGTCGTCCTGTGGCGTGCACTGGGTGACTCGCGCACGCAGCAGCAGGCCGAGCGCCTGGGGCATCAGCACCAGCTTGACCGCCAGGTGCGAATCGGGTGCCACGGGGGCCGGGTGATGGAAGTCGATGCCGCCCTCGGAGATGATCACCGGCTGCGGCGCGCCGACTTCATCGAGCAGGCCGCGCGCCATGATCTGGCTGAGCAGGTCCAGACGTTTGTTCTGCACGCGCAGGAAGGCGGCGAGGGTGCGATCCTTCTCGCTCAGTTGGCGCAGCAGGTGCTGGGCTTCGAATTCGCTGAGGTGCAGTTCGCTGAGCAGATTGAACAGCGGTGAATCATCCAGCAACACTTCCTTGCCCGCCGCTTCGGGGGCCGACAAGGTTTTGATTTGAAGTGCGATCATGTCGTCGATACGGTAGTATTCGCGGCGCTCTTCTTCATCTAATGTCGACATGGCGAACCCCAGTTAGCGGCAATGGTCTGAGTGTAAAGCTGCTGACCAGCCCCCGCCACCGGGACGTCTTCTTTTCCTCCGAACAAGCCCCGACATGTTCAGACCTCTCTTCGTATTTATCGGCACGCGTTATACCCGTGCAAAGCGTCGCAATCATTTTGTGTCGTTCATTTCCCTGACCTCGATGATCGGTCTCGCCCTGGGCGTGGTCGTGATGATCGTGGTGCTGTCGGTGATGAACGGCTTCGATCATGAGATGCGCACCCGCGTGCTGGGCATGGTGCCCCACGCGACCATCGAGGGCGATGCACCGATCAGCGACTGGCAAAGCCTGGCCGCCAGGGTCAAGCAGAACCCCAAGGTGCTGGCCGTAGCGCCCTTTACCCAGATGCAGGGCTTGCTGACCCATGACGGCAAGGTGCAGAAAATCCTGCTCAATGGCGTCGACCCGGCCCAGGAACGCAACGTGTCGATCATCGACAAGTTCATGTTGCAGGGCAAACTCGACGACCTGGCTCCCGGCAGCTTCGGTATCGTGATCGGCGACAAGGCGGCGGCCAAGCTCGGCGTGGGCGTCGGCGACAAGCTCACCTTCGTCGCGCCGGAAGTGACCGTGACCCCGGCCGGCATGTTCCCGCGCATGAAGCGCTTTACCGTGATCGGCACCTTCCACGTCGGCGCCGGCGAGATCGACGGTTACCTGGGCCTTACCAACCTCACCGATCTTGCGCGCCTGCATCGCTGGCAGCCGGACCAGGTGCAAGGCCTGCGCCTCAAGTTCAACGACCTGTTCGATGCGCCGCGCGGCGCCTGGGAAATTGCCCAGCACCTGGGCGAGTCCGAGTACTACGCGCGCGACTGGACCCGTACCCATGGCAACCTGTATCAAGCCATCCGCATGGAAAAAGCCATGATCGGCCTGCTGTTGCTGCTGATCGTCGCCGTGGCCGCGTTCAACATCATCTCCACCCTGGTGATGGTGGTGAATGACAAGAAGGGCGATATCGCGATCCTGCGTACGCTCGGCGCCACGCCGGGGCAGATCATGGCGATCTTCATGGTGCAGGGCACCGTGATCGGCGTGGTCGGCACCCTGATCGGCACGGCGGTCGGGATCCTGGCCGCGCTCAATGTCAGCGCCGCGATTGCCGCGCTGGAAAAAGTGCTCGGTCACAAGTTCCTCAACGCCGACGTCTACTTCATCGACTACCTGCCGTCCCAGGTTCAGGCCCAGGACGTGTTGATGGTGGGCGGCGCCGCGTTGGTCCTGAGTTTTCTTGCCACCCTGTATCCAGCCTGGCGCGCGGCACGTACCCAGCCAGCACAGGCCTTACGTTATGAGTGAATCGGGCATGAGTGAAAAAGCAATCCTGAGCTGCCGCAACCTGGGCAAATCCTACGAGGAAGGCCCGGAGTCGGTGGTGGTGCTGTCCAACCTGCAACTTGAGTTGCATCCGGGCGAGCGCGTGGCGATCGTCGGCAGTTCCGGCTCGGGCAAAAGTACCTTGCTCAACCTGCTGGGCGGCCTTGATACGCCGTCCAAGGGCAGCGTATGGCTGGCTGGCGAAGAACTGTCGGCCCTCGGTGAAAAGGCCCGTGGCCAGTTGCGCAACCGCTCGCTGGGCTTTGTGTACCAGTTCCACCATCTGCTGCCGGAATTCACCGCGCTGGAGAACGTGTGCATGCCGCTGCTGATCGGCAAGACCGCGATCCCCGAAGCACGCCAGCGCGCCAAGGCCTTGCTCGAGCGCGTGGGCCTCGGCCATCGCCTGGAGCACAAACCGGCCGAGTTGTCCGGCGGCGAGCGCCAGCGTGTGGCGATTGCCCGCGCCCTGATCAACAACCCGGGACTGGTGATGCTCGACGAGCCCACCGGCAACCTCGACTCCCACACCGCCCAGGGCATCAAGGACCTGATGCTGGAACTGAGCACCCAGATGCGCACCGCGTTCCTGGTGGTGACCCATGACATGAGCATGGCCCGCCAGATGGATCGCGTGCTGCATCTGCAGGAAGGTCATCTGGTCGCCATCTGACCCGTTTCAGGCCCGGTGCTTCACGTGCCGGGCTTTTTCATTTTTTCAGACGGTGCCCGCTAATGTTCAGACCGTTATCGATTTTCATCGGCACGCGCTATACCCGCGCCAAGCGCCGCAACCGTTTTGTCTCGTTTATCTCGATGACCTCGATGATCGGCCTCGCCCTGGGCGTGCTGGCGATGATCGTGGTGCTCTCGGTGATGAACGGTTTCCAGCGTGAAATGAGCTCACGCATCCTCGGCATGGTGCCCCACGCCACCATCGTCGGCGTGAAGCCGATGGACGATTGGCGGCCGGTGGCAGCGGCGGCGATGAAAAATCCTGAAGTGACCGCTGCCGTACCTTTCACCCAGATGGACGGCATGTTTTCCTACAAGGGCGCCATGCAGCCGATCGAGATCAGCGGCGTCGACCCGGCACAGGAAGGCAAGGTGTCGATCGTGGCCCAGCACATCGTGCGCGGCAAACTCGACGACTTGAAGGCCGGCGAGTTCGGCGTGGTGATCGGTGACATCACCGCGCGGCGCTTTCGCCTGAACGTGGGCGACAAACTGACCCTGATCGTGCCGGAAATCAGTACCGCCCCCGGCGGCATCACCCCGCGCATGCAGCGCTTGAACGTGGTGGGTATCTTCAAGGTCGGTGCCGAGCTGGATGGCTCCATGGCGTTGATCCATATGGCCGACGCCGCCGAGATCCAGCATTGGCAACCCAATCAGGTGCAAAGCGTGCGCCTGGCGGTAAAGGACTTGTATGCGGCGCCCAAGGTCTCGGCCGATATCGCCGCCAGTCTCGGTGCGGCCTACAAACCGGATGACTGGACTCACACCCAGGGCAGCCTGTTCAGTGCGATGAAAATGGAAAAGACCATGATCGGCCTGTTGCTGCTGATGATCGTCGCCGTGGCAGCGTTCAACATCATTGCCACCCTGATCATGGTGGTGAACGACAAGGGCGCGGACATTGCGATTTTGCGCACCATTGGCGCCACGCCACGGCAGATCATGGCGATCTTCATGGTGCAGGGCACGGTCATCGGGATTGTCGGCACCCTGATCGGCGGCGTGCTGGGGGTGATTGCCGCGCTTAATGTAAGCGAGCTGGTGGGCTGGCTGGAGCGGGTGAGCGGGCAGCATATCTTCAGTTCGGACGTGTATTTTGTCAGCAACCTGCCCTCGGAGCTGCAAGGTGGGGATGTGCTGCTGATCTGCACGGCGGGGTTTGTATTGAGCTTTCTGGCCACGCTGTACCCGGCGTACCGGGCGGCGAAAATCGAGCCGGCGCATGCCTTGAGATATTCCTGATTCGATCATTGTGGGAGCGTTGAAATGACCTTGCGTACATCCTTGTTATTGGCAGGCTGCCTGCTGGTGTTGAGTGTCGATGCTCTGGCCGACGCGGCGCACGGCTTCGCCTTTGGTCATCCGTCGGCGGCGGATAAAGCCACGCGCAGTGTCGAGGTGACCCTGCAGGACATTGCGTTCGCGCCCAAGTCCCTGGATGTAAAGGCCGGCGAGACCGTGCGCTTTGTGCTGGTCAACAAAGGCCAGTTGCTCCATGAATTCAACCTGGGCGACGCGGCGATGCATGCCGAGCACCAGAAGGAAATGCTGCAGATGCTGGCCAGCGGCATGCTCACGTCCACTGGCATGGCGAAGATGGATCATGCTGCCATGGGCCATGGTGCGATGAAGCACGATGACCCGAACAGTGTGCTGGTGGAGCCGGGTAAAACCGCCGAGCTGACCTGGACCTTCGCCAAGGCCACCGGTCTTGAGTTCGCCTGCAACCTGCCGGGGCACTATCAGGCAGGAATGGTCGGCACGCTGACCGTTGAGTGAGGCGATGATTAAGGGCGGGCGCAAAGGCTGGTAGACTGGCGCGGTTTATTCAGCCAGGTTCCCGTCATGCATCCCGCCGCCGAACACTCACCGCTGGGCAAGTCCAGTGAATACATCAGCACCTATACCCCTTCGTTGCTGTTCCCGATTCCGCGCGCAGCCAAGTGGGCCGAGCTGGGCCTGAGCGCCGAGACCCTGCCGTACAAGGGCGTGGACTTCTGGAACTGCTTCGAACTGTCCTGGTTGTTGCCTTCGGGCAAGCCGATGGTGGCCATCGGCGAATTCAGCATCCCGGCCGACTCGCCGAACATCATTGAATCCAAGTCCTTCAAGCTGTACCTCAATTCACTGAACCAGACCGCGTTCGCCGATACCCAGGACCTGCAAGCCACACTGCACAACGACCTGAGCTTTGCCGCCGGCAAGCCGGTGAGCGTGCGTATCCGCAGCCTGGCCGAGGTCGAGGCCGAAGGCGTGATGGCCTTGCCGGGGGTGTGCATTGATGCATTGGATATCAGCGTCAGCAACTATGAGCATCCGCGCCCGGAACTGCTGCGCTGCGACGATTCGCGCGTGGTGGAGGAGAGCGTGCACAGCCACTTGCTCAAATCCAATTGCCCGGTCACCAGCCAGCCGGACTGGGGCAGCGTGGTGGTGGACTATCGCGGTGCGGCGTTGGATCACGCCAGTCTGCTGGAATACCTGGTGAGCTTTCGCCAGCATTCGGACTTTCATGAGCAGTGTGTGGAGCGGATTTTTCTCGACCTGCAGCGCTTGCTCAAGCCTGAAAGGTTGACGGTGTACGCGCGCTATGTGCGCCGTGGCGGGCTGGATATCAACCCGTATCGCAGCACTGAGGAGGTGGCGTTCCAGAACGTGCGTCTGGCGCGTCAGTAGCCTGCACATAAAACCCAATGTGGGAGGGAGCAAGCCCCCTCCCACATGAAGCGTTTAGATACCGATGTTGCCCAGGGTGATCATGATGTTGCGCAAGGTCCCGGAAATAACCGGGTGATCAGCGTCGAACTCAATGGCTGCCTGATTCACGTCGTCGGAAATGCTCGGCGTCTGGGTGGCCGGCTCCAGTTCAAGTTGCGTTTCAAACCTGGCAAGCAGGGCTTCCAGCGCTTCACGCTTTTCGGCCGGCAGTGGCGGATCCTGTTCCAGTTGCTCGCGCAGAATGTTGACCTGTTCTTGCAGTTTTTCGCGGGCAGGCATGGTGTTCTTCCTTTTATCGATAGGCACTGGCATAGACCGCGGCGTGCCGCGAAAGGTCTACGGGCTGATCGGTAGATTAATCCACTGCGGCCCGCCGTGCATGCTCTCGATCAGGGCTTCTCGCCTTTGAACCGGCGCAGGCTGATGTCCGCCAGGCAGGTGCCGAGTTCACCGAGGTGGTCGATCACCGAGTGCACACCCAGCCCATACAGGGCCACAGTCGCCTTGCCGCGCTTTTGCTCGCGTTGCTGCTCGGTGAGCGCTTGCCACTGCTCGGGTGCCAGGCCGCACAGCGAGCCGCAGGAAGCCAGGCCGATGGTCCACAGGCCGGCGTTGAGGCCCGATTGCAGCAGGCGCGGCTCGCCGCTGACCAGCACGCAGCCTTCCAGGCGTTCGATGTTCAATTCCATCAAGGCTTGCCAGCACGCATGAGGCGCGGGCCAGCGAATGGAGGAGGGCGATGTGGCCTTGATCCAGGCGGGCAGCGTAGCCGCCAGGGGCGCGGTCACCGAGGGCGGCAGTTCATCCAGCCAGGCGCAGGGCACGCCTTGTTCCTTCAGGCTGCGCAGACTGTTCAGTGCGCCGGGGGTGGCTTGGGAGTCGGGGGCTGGCGAGTCATTGCGGGCCAGGGAACCGAAGTCCACCAGGCAGCCACTCAGGCCAAATAGCACGGCAGTCAATGACGGGGCCGTGGCGACGGCAATCTCAGCGTGTGGCATCAGAACATCCCTGAAATAGCTCTGACGCTATCGAGTCGGCATGACAAATAAATGACACCGAGGCTGATTGTGAGAAATTTGCGCATTTTTCGTAAGACGTTTCCAGGTGGCTGCCTAAACCCGCACTTCCGTCATATACTGACGGCCAAATTCAGGGCATAGCGCCCATGACAGATCATTCAAGGAGCAAAAGCTATGCGCTGGAGCCAGTACTTCGCTCAGCTGTCGGTGTGTGCCACCGTACTATTCGTACCCTTTGCTGCACAGGCGGCATCGGAAGATGATCCATGGGAAAGCGTCAACCGCCCCATCTTCACCTTCAACGATACGGTTGATACCTACGCCCTCAAGCCAATTGCCCAAGGCTATCAGTTCATCACTCCGCAATTCGTGCAGGACGGCGTGCATAACTTCTTCCGCAACATCGGCGATGTCGGCAACCTCGCCAACAACGTGCTGCAGCTCAAGCCGCACAACGCTGGCGTGGACACCGCCCGTCTGTTGGTCAACACCACCTTCGGCGTGCTGGGCTTCGTCGACGTCGGCACCCGCATGGGCCTGCAGCGCAGCGATGAAGACTTTGGCCAGACCCTCGGTTACTGGGGCGTGGGCAGCGGTCCTTACGTGATGCTGCCACTGCTCGGCCCAAGCACCTTGCGTGATGCGCCGTCCAAATACGTCGACAGCTACACCTCGCCGTACCGCTACATGAATGACATCGACTGGCGCAACAGCGTCTTCGGCTTGAACCTGGTCGATACCCGCGCCAGCCTGCTCGACAGCGAAAAGCTGATCACCGGCGACAAATACACCTTTATCCGTAACGCTTACCTGCAGAACCGCGAGTTCAAGGTCAAGGACGGCAAGGTCGTCGACGACTTCTAAGTCGAGACGTTTTGAAACGAAAAAGGCGACCCAATGGTCGCCTTTTTTGTGCGCAGCTTTTAGCGCATTTTCAGGATCCTGAGCCCCAGTTGCTGTTCTTCGCCCGCCGTCTTGGCCCATACCACTTCGGTATCAGCCTCCAGGCCCTTGAGGGCGGCGTGCTCCGAATCGATGCGGACGGTCAGCTGATCGCCGACGTTGAACTGGCGAGGTGCCTGCACCTGCATGCCGGAACTGGAAAGGTCCACGCAAACCCCGGCAATTTCCTGCCCGGCATGGATCAATGACACATCGGCATCCACCCGCATGCGGATGAAATCGCGTTTTTCAGCGTAGTCGCGCTCGTGTTCGCTCACAGGTTCCATCCTTACTTTGTGTTGTGGTGGTAGCTGTTCTTATAACTCCCGGTGATTTGCGGTGTAAAGAGGCTCGGCGACCATCGGCGTGAGCTTGAAACCCCTGACGGATGGGAGTACCGTCTGCGCCTTAGAAGGGCACCTCTGCTTTACAGTTGTGCGTGGGCAAAACGCCCGTGCTTTGTAGGACAGAGAGGCTAGAAAGCGAATCCAGTAGTGTGAGCCCGGCCATTGTCGCGCTGCCTACGCCAACCTAATTCTGGCGCCGTTTGCCCACATGCAAAAAACCAGTGCCACGCTGCTGATAATCGATGACGACGAAGTAGTGCGCGCGAGCCTCGCGGCCTATTTGGAAGACAGTGGCTTCAGCGTCCTGCAGGCCAGCAATGGCCAACAGGGTCTCCAGGTGTTCGAGCGCGACCAGCCCGACCTCGTGATCTGCGACCTGCGCATGCCCCAGATGGGCGGCCTGGAGCTGATTCGCCAGGTGACCGAGCGCGCGCCGCAGACGCCGGTGATCGTAGTGTCCGGTGCCGGCGTGATGAACGATGCCGTCGAGGCCCTGCGCCTGGGCGCCGCCGATTACCTGATCAAGCCCCTGGAAGACCTGGCCGTGCTGGAGCATTCGGTGCGCCGCGCCCTTGACCGCGCGCGCCTGCTGCAGGAAAACCTGCGCTACCGCGAAAAGCTCGAAACCGCCAACCGCGAACTCGAAGCCAGCCTGAACCTGCTCCAAGAAGACCAGAACGCCGGTCGCCAGGTACAGATGAATATGCTGCCGGTGAGCCCCTGGACCATCGACGACTTTCAGTTCGCTCACCAGATCATCCCTTCGCTGTACCTGTCGGGAGATTTTGTCGACTATTTCCGCGTGGATGAGCGCCGTGTGGCGTTCTACCTGGCCGACGTGTCCGGTCACGGTGCGTCCTCTGCATTCGTCACCGTGCTGTTGAAGTTCATGACCACACGGCTGTTGTTCGAGTCCAAGCGCAATGGCACGCTGCCGGAGTTCACGCCTTCGCAGGTACTGGGCCACATCAACCGGGGCCTGATCAGCTGCAAGCTGGGCAAGCACGTAACGATGGTGGGCGGCGTGATCGATGAAGAAACCGGTCTTTTGACCTACAGTATTGGCGGTCACTTGCCGATGCCTGTTCTATACACTCCAGACAGTGTGCGTTATCTGGAAGGCCGTGGTCTGCCGGTGGGCTTGTTCAATGAAGCCACCTACGAAGACCATATCCTGGAACTGCCGCCGACGTTCAGCCTTACGCTGATGTCCGACGGCATCCTGGATCTTCTTCCAGAGCCTACACTCAAAGAGAAAGAAGCCGCCTTGCCCCAAAAGGTCAAGTCGGCGGGCGGCAGCCTGGATGGCCTGCGGCAGGTTTTTGGATTGGCCACGCTGGGGGAGATGCCGGATGATATCGCCCTACTGGTGTTGAGCAGGAATCTTTGATGAGTACCGGAAGAATCCAATTCGCCGAGCAGGACGGAACCTTCGTCCTCAAATTCGTCGGTGAAGTGCGCCTGACCTTGTGTTCAGCGCTGGATGCGACGATTGAGCGGATCTTCACTGCGCTGAACTTCTCGGCGATCGTGATCGATCTGACCGAAACCCGCAGCATCGACAGCACCACCCTGGGGCTGCTGGCCAAGCTGTCCATTCTGTCGCGGCAGAAGGTCGGCCTGTTGCCCACCGTCGTCACCACCCACGACGACATCACCCGGCTGCTGCAGTCCATGGGCTTCGATCAGGTGTTCAACATCGTCGACCGTCCGATCCCGTGCCCGGAATGCCTCACCGACCTGCCGTCCCAGGACCAGTCCGAGGAGATCGTGCGGGTCAAGGTGCTGGAAGCGCACAAGATCCTGATGGGGCTCAACGAGTCCAATCGCGAAGCCTTTCACGACCTCGTGAATGCTCTCGAACGCCACTGATCCCCCACTGCTGGAACACAATCAAATGTGGGAGTTCGGCTTGGGATCAGCGACCACAAAAAAGGGCGGCACCCTCACAGGTGCCGCCCTTTTTGCTGCTGCCTGCCTTTACAGCTTGGCAGTCAACAACGCCTCCAGTTTCTCCTGATCGCGGGCAAACTGACGAATCCCCTCCGCCAGCTTTTCGGTCGCCATCGCATCCTCGTTGGACTCCCAACGGAACTGCGCTTCAGTCATATGCACCCGCGCTTCCCCGGCGTGCCCTGGCGACAGCTTGCGCTCAAGCTTGCCTTCATCGGCCGCCAGCTTCTCCAGCAGGTCCGGGCTGATGGTCAGGCGATCACACCCGGCCAGCTCTTCGATCTGGCTCAGATTACGGAAGCTCGCACCCATCACGACGGTCTTGTAGCCATTGGCCTTGTAGTAGTTGTAGATGCGCGTCACCGACTGCACGCCCGGGTCATCGGAACCGGTGTAGTCGTTGCCATTGGCCTTCTTGTACCAATCGTAGATACGGCCCACGAACGGCGAAATCAGGAACACCCCGGCCTCGGCGCAGGCTACGGCCTGGGCAAACGAGAACAGCAGCGTCAGGTTGGTCTGGATGCCTTCCTTTTCCAGTTGCTCGGCGGCGCGGATGCCTTCCCAGGTGGAAGCGATCTTGATCAGCACGCGGTCGCGGCCAACGCCGGCTTTGTCGTACAGGTCGATCAGACGGTGCGCACGCTTGAGTACGGCGTCGGTGTCGAACGACAGGCGGGCATCCACCTCGGTGGAAATACGCCCCGGCACCACCTTGAGAATCTCCTGACCCACCGCCACCGCAAAACGGTCACTGGCCAGGCCGACATCGCCGTTGCAGTCCTGCACACACTCGTCCAGCAGCTTGGCGTAGCCCGGGATCGACGCGGCCTTGAGCAGCAGGGAAGGGTTGGTGGTAGCGTCCTGCGGCTTGAGCTTGGCGAGGGTGGAAAAATCGCCGGTATCGGCTACCACGGTGGTGAATTGCTTGAGTTGTTCCAGCTTGGAAGTCATGGGCGTGCTCTGTCCTATGGGTCTGATGACATTACCCGAGCGCCAGCAGGCGCTCAAGGGCGCAAATGCGTTCGATCGTTTGCGAGGGCAACAACCTGAAAACAGCCGTTTGAATGGCGGGCCTTACTCGGTAATTGGAGGCCGCAATCGGTGGCAGGTTCAACCCGATTACCGGATGCCATCCCGATCACAATGTGGGAGGGGGCTTGCTCCCGATAGCGCCAGCCCAACCACCACACATTAACGATCAACGCCCTTCCAGCAATTCCCCCGCCTGATCCAGCAACGCCAACGGATCCGCAGCCTTGTGAATATCCACTGACAACAACTGCCGAAATTTCCGAGCCCCCGGAAACCCGGTGCCCAACCCCAATATATGCCGAGTAATGTGATGCATCGTCCCACCACTGGCCAGATGCTCAGCAATATAAGGCCGCAACTGCACCAACACCTGCGCCCGACTGATCACCGGCGCCTCGCTTCCAAACAACCTCTGATCCACCTGCGCCAGCACATAGGGATTGTGATAAGCCTCGCGGCCCAGCATCACCCCATCGAACGTCTGCAAATGCGCCTCGCACTCCTCCAGCGTCTTGATCCCGCCGTTGAGAACAATCTCCAGCTCGGGAAAGTCCTGCTTCAACTGCGCCGCCACGTCATAGCGCAATGGCGGAATGTCACGATTCTCCTTGGGCGACAACCCCTCCAGAATCGCGATCCGCGCATGCACGGTAAAACTGGTACAGCCCGCATCCTTCACCTGCCCGACGAAATCACACAGCTGGGCATAACTGTCCCGTCCATTAATGCCGATACGATGCTTGACGGTCACCGGGATCGACACCGCATCACGCATCGCCTTCAAACAATCGGCCACCAGCGCCGGATGCGCCATCAGGATCGCGCCAATCATGTTGTTCTGCACCCGGTCACTCGGGCAGCCGACGTTCAGGTTCACCTCATCGTAACCGGCAGCCTCGGCCATGCGAGCACATGCAGCCAGGTCGGCGGGAACACTGCCACCTAACTGCAATGCCAGAGGGTGCTCGGCTTCGTTGTGGCGCAGGAAGCGCTCGTGATCACCGTGAAGGATGGCGCCGGTGGTAACCATCTCGGTGTAGAGCAAGGCGTGTTTGGAGAGCAGACGCAGGAAGTAGCGGCAGTGGCGGTCGGTCCAATCCATCATGGGTGCAACACTAAAGCGCCGAGACAGTGCGGGGCTTGATACTGCTGGGCTAAAGCTCTGTTTATCTAGCATTTTACTCAACGTGTTCTGGGCATGTTTTGGGGCGTTTTCCGGCGTTTTT
Organism: Pseudomonas sp. PvP025; assembly: GCF_017832155.1. Lineage (NCBI taxonomy): Bacteria > Pseudomonadati > Pseudomonadota > Gammaproteobacteria > Pseudomonadales > Pseudomonadaceae > Pseudomonas > Pseudomonas sp. PvP025. The sequence goes on from NZ_JAFIBJ010000001.1 coordinate 5,632,929, forward strand.
AAAGCCTCGGTGGTACGATGTACCACTCAGAAACGGATGCGTACCACTTTCTATATGGCGACTATCAGGGCAAGAAAACTGGCAGATGGGACGGTGAGCTACACGGCTCAGATCCGCATCAAGCGCGACGGAGTGCAAGTCTATCAAGAGAGCCAGACCTTCGCCCGAAAACAGGCCGCTCAGGCTTGGGCACGTAAGCGCGAGACGGAGCTGGATGAGCCAGGTGCGATTGAGCGGGCAAGCCGCAAGTGCGCCACGGTTAAGGAGATGAATGCTCAGTATTTGGTCGAGGTGGAAAAGGCCCGACCACTGGGCAAGACCAAACGCGCGACGCTAACAGCAATCGGCGAGACATACTTGGGCCAGTTGGCCGATACAGAAATCAACACCCAGGCCCTGGTCGACTTTGCCTTATGGCGAATGAGCAAGGAGGGCGGTGGGGTTCAGCCACAAACCGCCGGCAATGACCTGGCGCACCTCGGCGCTGTACTGGCGATTGCCAAAGACGCGTGGGGATACCAGGTCGATCCGCTCGCGATGGGCGGCGCTCGGCGGGTACTGAGGAAGCTCGGTTACAACCTGAAAAGTCGCGAACGTGACCGCCGGCCGACGCTGGACGAGCTGGGAAAGGTGCTGCAGCACTATGAGGACATGCAAGCGAGGCGTCCGACTGTCACCAATATGATGAAGGTCGTGGGTTTCGCCCTGTTCTCCACGCGTCGGCTGGATGAGATAACTCGTATACGCTGGGCGGACGTTGACGAGCCTGGTCAGCGGGTGCTGGTGCGCGACATGAAAAACCCTGGGCAGAAGATCGGCAACGATGTGTGGTGCTATCTGCCGGACGAGGCGTGGCACATTCTCCAGACAATGCCGAAAGCCGGCGAAGACATATTCCCTTACAGCCCTGAGTCAATTTCCACGTCTTGGGCAAAAGCCTGCAAGTTTCTGGAAATTGCAGATCTGCACTTTCACGATCTACGCCACGAAGGTATCAGTCGCCTTTTTGAGATGGATTGGGATATCCCGCGAGTGGCGAGTGTTTCCGGCCATCGGGATTGGAATTCGATGCGGCGGTACACCCACCTGCGTGGCAAGGGGGACCGCTATTTGGGATGGGAGTGGCACCAAAAGATATTGAGGGCGCCCGTCCAACTGGGCGCCGCGTCAATGAAGTGGCTCAAACGACGTGTTTTAACCCGTTGATCTGGTTGTGCTCTTTAACTGCGGCTGCGCGTTGCAGGTCCAAGTACGCGGCCAGGTCGATGAGGTGGACGCCCTTGGCTGACTTCTGGCTGAGCTCCAGGCGGGTGATGGGCAATTTGATCTGACCGCTCATCACCTTGCGCTGGAACATGTCTGGTGTGAGGTGGGTAAAGTAATCCCGGCAGAGCTGTTCCAGCGAGATAATCGCCTGGCCATCGTATTGGGCCATCAGGATAAAGGCTGTATTCATCGGATCTCTCCAAACAGAGACAGGCGATTCAAATGGTGTCGTAGCGAGGTGTGGTAGCCTCTGCCATGTCGCTTTGGGGTTGATTCACTTGCATGGTGGTTCTCCTTTTGGTGGCAGGTGTCGGGGAGTTGGCGCTCCTCGACACCATCTTTCAGGCCGATTTGGCCTGGTCTTGCTCAATGATCGTTATGACTTCGTCTCTGTCTTTCGCATAAGCGAAGGGCAGTTCGCCTCCTGGGCGAGTGACGGGGTAGCGCGACTCCGGCAACCGGCAAAGCGCGACGGTGTAGCCGTTGTCGGTAACCCAGCAGTTCTGCTGGATTTGCCCGTCCCTATTGCGTTTCGGCGCCCATTTCATGCCCACGCCCTTATCAATTCTTCCCAGATGGCATCTCCGTTGGGGATATACGTGTGCACTTCTTGCTCCGGCGAGTAGTCCAGTTGCAGCACCGCCAGGCAGTCGTCGAACAGTGCGGTGTCGAGGCCGCGCAGGCTGGTCAGGACAAAGGGGTAGTCGCGGCCGTTGTAGAGCCCGAGCAGAAAGCGACCGATCACGGCGCTCTGGCCTGTATCGCGCTGGGCGACAGGGACCAGCCGGGCCAGCGCTTCAATACCGGCCTTGCGGATGGCAGGGCGCTTGGCTTCGAACTCCTGCAGTTGCTGGAACCAGTTGGGTTGCTGTTTTTGGGCAGACGTAGTCATGCGGGTTCTCCTTTCGAAGGCCGGGTCAGTAGGGGATGTTGTCGAAGAAGGCGATGTCGTGAACCAACTTCCTGGTCTCAAGCTGAAGGCGCTGCGGAACCGCGAGAAGATTGCAGAGCAGGTCAACCAGACAGATCATCTGTGCACAGTTGAGGGCTGTGCGCCCGTTGAGGTCCGTCCCGTATTTACGAGTGAGCTGGCCTTGATATGCGGGTAAAAAAGCCTTGAGACTGCTGCAAATCCATTCACCAGACTGCGCAATCTCGATACCGAACGCACTTGCCTCAGCTGCGTCGACGTTGCCAATGGCTTCCGGCCGGATTCTTGGCGTATGGGCGTCGTGAGCTGAGAGATCGACCGTCACCATTCTGCTGGTCACCGCATCACTGCATTCCAGCCGTTGGTTGGCGGTTATCACCAAAGCCCCGCGGAATGTCACTTCCTCACTCATGCCATCCCCCGAGCGAACGCTCACCCTGCCGGAGCTGAAAAGCGGCTTCAATTCGTCCCAGTCAATGGATTGGCCTACCTCGCCTTGTTCCTCACAAATCACAATCCGTTGCCCTGCGCTGGCAAACGTGCGCGCACGCCCGGCTGGAGTGGAATGCCCCAGGAAGTTGGAATAAGGCGTTTGCCCGTTCAGCTTTTGGAGGTAGCCCAGCAGCAAACTCTTGCCGCTGCCGGCGGCGCCGACGATCTGCAGGAATGGGAAGCTGGTCTGGTCCTCACGAATTCGGCCCGCATGCACCGCTCCCATCCACCAGGCCATAGCCAGTACCCCGCGCGCGCCGAAGTAGGCGACAAAGTCGTTGAAGCGAATGGCCGATTTGAGTTCGTTTTGCATGGTGCTGCTCCTGTTGTTGCGGTGGTTAAACGCCCTGGAATACCCAGCAGCGAATGGTTTTCGGTTTGTCGAAGGCGTCGACCTGGCGCGCCGAGTTGACGGGCTTGTTCGATTCCAGAAATTTGGGTGACTTGCTCGTCTTAAGCAGGCGTTTCAGGTCGCTCAGCGGCGGCACTTGCTGGCGTTTATTGGCGGCCATTTCCACAAACTCGTTGAGGTTCACGGCGATCAGCCCATCGCGGCGCGCATGGTTCAACGCGGCTTTCTCGTCCATGCCATTGAGGAATTCGTACAGGTCCCAAAACTCGCGCACGGTCGGGTGGTCGGCGTTGATTGCCTGCTGCCGCTCCAAGGCCATACGGTTGATTTCAGCGTGCGCAAGTGCCTTACGGCGGTCTCCCAGCGGCACGACGCTGGCCAGTGCGTCCACCAGGCTGCGCAACTGGGCGTGGTTCTTGGCGATACGCACGGTGCGCACGCCAGGCAAGGCCAGCAGCTCCTGTTCGTAGCCGGAGGTGTTTTCTTCCATCAGCCGCATGGTTTCGCTTTCGCGCTGCAGCGCCTTGACCAGGAAGCCGCTGATGCTGTCCATCGGCATGCGCTCCAGCTGCTCGGCGTACTGCTTGGTCTCTGGCGTGTGGTGCTCACGTGTCAGGTGGACGTGGCAGATACGCTGCAGGATTGGTTCCGAGGCGTTCACCGGGTTGTTCTGCGCGATCAGCAGGGCGGCGCGAAACGGCGGTTCGTGGGTGTCGTTGCCGTTGTTTTTCACACCGGTGGAGCGGACGCTACGGCCGTTGTAGGCGGTTTTCAGTTCGTCCCAGTCGAAGTGTTTAACCGGTTGGCCTTCCTTCTGTTCACGCTCTGACTCGATCAACACCACCGGTAGGTTGCTGACCTGCGAAAAGTTGCGCGCGCGGCTTGCGGCGGTCGCCTTCGACGGGTCAAAGCCTTCGTAATCAGTACGCCCGACCGACTTCCAGAGCAGCTCTACCAGGGTGGTCTTGCCCGAACCGGCTTCACCCACCAGCTCCAGGAACATCAGTGACTTGTGGATCTGGCGGATCTGCTCGGCGTGCAATGCGCCCAACCACCAGGCCAGCACCACCAGGCCCTGTACGCCAAAGCAGCGCCAATAGATGTCGAACCAACCTTCGTTGTAGGCGTTGAGGTCGGTGTTGATGTGCAGCACCGGTGACTGGCTCTGCGACTTGATGCTCAGCTTGCCGAGGTCGAAAAAGTCTTCCTTGTTGCGTACCTGCGCTTTGCCGCCGTAGAAGGCCAGGTCGTTGAAGACATAGGCGCCGTGGTCGCGGCTGTAGCCGATCCATTCGATGGTGTTGACGGATTTGAGGTTGTCGAGCTGAGGCGCAAGAATTCGTTTGAGCTGCTGGGCGCTGCCCTCAAACATTGCGCCGTTGGAGACGTTGAGCAGGCGGTTAGCGAACTCAGGTGCCGACGTGAGCTGCTTGGCCGTGAACGTGCTCTTGATGGCGGGCCCCTGCGGGCGCTCGATGCGGAAGTAGTACCAAGCCTCGTCGGTCAGGTCATTGCGCATGTAATACAGCGCTTGGAAGTTGCAGTTGGCGATACTGGTCACTGAGCCCGACTGGCGCAGTGCCTTGTAGCGCCGCTGTTCATCAGTGAGCAACTGGTCTTCATGTCGCTCAGAGCTTTCCAGATCGCTCATTGCGCGGTCGTACTTATCAATGTCCAGCCGAAACCAGTACAGACGCTTGCGGAACGTGAAGTTGAATTCTTTGCGCTCGTCGCGCAGGTAAATGAGAAAACCTTTTTCCTCAGCAGAATCAGCCAGCAGCAGGTCGCCGTGGTGGCGTGCTTCATCAAGGTCCTGCTCGATCTGCTCGGCGCGCTTATCATCGCCTTCGATCGACTTCCACCGCAGGTGCAAGTCGTTCCAATCAACCTTCTTGCCATTGGGCTGGGGGATCACTGCCGCCTTGCAGATGAAGCCCAGATCGCGAGCTTCCTTCGCCCAGCGGCGCATGTTGGCCTTGGCAACTGGCTCGTTATCAAGCGCCCAAACCAGCACCGGCAGGCGCTTGTCCGCGTCGTGGCGCAGCTTGACCAGGGCCTTTAGCGAATCAATTGGGCACGGCGCGCTGGACATCATCGACACGGCCGATACGTCGTTGTGCACCAAAGCGATAGAGTCAAAGATGCCTTCGACTATATACAGCTCGTCCCCTTCCAGAAGGTCCACGCTCGGCGGGCACCACCAGACGCCTTTGTAACCGGGCTGGCCTTCGCCAGTCGGCCGGAAGCGCGCTTTCATCTTGCCGAACCGGTCCGGCCGATCTATCAAACGCTCCCAGTAACCGCCTTTCTCAAGGGGGAAACGCACCGTGGCGCTGCCGATGTTTTGACGGCCATCCCAATAGTTTTCCTGGCTGAACCAGCCCGTGATCAGCTCAAATTTGAAGCCCCGGGCAAACTCCAGGTAGGCGCGTGCCGTGGCAAGCGGGTTGTCGGGTGTCGATGGAGCGGTCTTGCTCCAGTCGTTGAATAGGTCGTCATAGACGTCTTTGACGTAGACGCGGTGGTCGCATTTCTCTGGCCGTCCGCAGATCAGCGTCCAGGGAGAGTCGTAGAACGTGTACAGGGTCTTCTGGCGGCAGGCCGGGCAAACACCCTTACGCATGTAGTTGGTGTTGGCCATGTGCTTGAGCTGGTAGTCCCGCTCAATGCGTTGGATGACGTCGGCGCGCAGCCTTTGTTCCATTTCCATCGTGGCTTACTTCGCTTCGTCGAGACTGTGTTTAAGGGCGCCAATCAGGCTTTTACGTGCGGCCATCGCGGGGAAGGCCACTAGCAACGAGCCGTGCCGCAAACCCTCGGGGATCAGGCGAAAGCGGTCGTCATACCAATGCTCGTTGAGCAGCACCGCGTATTGCGCACGTAGCTCAACGAGCAGTGCCTCAGCGTGGTCGCGGGGCAGTTTTGCGGTGATGGCGATGTCGATTTCCATGGTCCACCTCGGATTGCGGGCAAAGCTCACCCAAACCCATTGGGAATGGGGCAGGGCGGGTGTTTAAAGGGAAGCGTTACTGAGGGTGTGGCTTGTGTACGGTGCTGCGCTGGTCGAGCAGTTTCTGCGGCAGAAACCGAGCCGAAACCGGGAAGCGTTGGTCCGCGAGAACATCCACCAGGTGGACACGGGTGCTGTCCGACCCGCTCGCCCAATCGACGCCAATCCAACGGCGCTTTTTGATCACCTGCAGTTCTGTCCAGGCGTTGTGGACAAGTTTCGGTGCCATGAACACGGGCACTTCCAACGCAAGTGTCAGGTGGCGAATGCAGCGATCGAACAACAGATCGGAATCCACCAGGTGTTCTGCCTCATGGCGTTGCAGGTATGCGAAAGCAGCGTGTTGCATGCTGCTGCGGTAGTCATGAGTTTGTTGATCAAGGTTCATCACGCACGCTCCATTTCCAGTTGGTCCAGCAGATCGGGTTGATCGTTTTTCGACTTGAGGTTCTGACGGGCAAGGAGTCGAACTTTGGTCGGCGCCGTGGGCAAAACCGTCAGGGGCCGCTCAATGCCCGACGGGCTGAGCTGATACTCCCAAACCAACGAGCCGGAGAAGGTGGCGCCGCAGAGCAAGTTGGTGCATTCCGAGTACATCGAGCGGAAGCAGGGTGTCTGCCCCTCGGAGGTACGGATGCGCATGGAACTGTTGCAGCAAGGGCACACCAGCTTGTATGTACTCACTAAACGGCTCCCTGGCTGTAAAGCTGGATGGTTGCAAAGACTTCGGCGTACCGGGCTGACATGTACGTGATCAGGGCGGCGACAATCGCGTCGGCCTCACGCTTTTCGATCACCCCGTCATCCAGCGCCGCAGCCATGATCTGGTCGACTTTGCCCCGCTGAGCCGACGCTTTGAGCGAGCGGCTGTACAACTCGACGTTGTCCAAGGTGTCCGGGAGGCTCAGGGGCACGAACATGCCGCCGTACATGGATGCGATGTAGTCGGCCAGGAACGTGGTACCGGCGACTTGCTCCAGACGGTGAATGTGTTCGTCGGTCAGCGGACGACTGCCGGCATTCTCGTAGGCCTGGTTGTCGAACTTCTTAAGCGGCATGCCGAGGTCAGCCGAGGCGTACTGCCGACCGCCAGGGTAGGCGCCGATGACGGCCATAACGACGCTCTTTCTGCTGTCTAGAACTGGGCGTTTCATCTTCTGGTTTCCCCTTGGAGCCAGAGGCCCTAGTTTGCAATCTCGCCGTCTTTAATGCCGAGCAGTACGGCAGCGCGGTGAGCTTCACCGCGCAAGCACTTCTTCTGTCCGTTCAAAACCGCGTAGACCGTCGATGGGTTGAATTCATGTTCTTCGGCCCAGTCTTTGGCTGATATCCCGAGACGTGCGAGACGGTCACGGGCCTCTTGGCATGCTTGCTCGATGGGGGATGCGTTCGGCATAGTCTCGTTTCGTGTGGTTTCGTGTGATGGCAGGGGAAGAATATTCAACGTGTGTTGAATAGTCAACTCAATAAGGGGTCGTTTTGTTGAATATCGGTGAAAGGCTGAGGGAGGAGCGCGTCCGCTTGGGATTCAATCAAGCGGATTTCGCCGCTATTGCCGGTGTGGCAAAGACCTCTCAGTTCAACTACGAAAAGGGCGATCGAAGTCCTGATGCTGATTACCTCGCCGCTGTTGCGGAAAGAGGTGTGGACATCCTTTACGTCGTCGTTGGTCAGCGGCTACCTGTTGCAGAACCGACGCTGTCTTCTGACGAAGTTGAGATGGTCGAACAGGTGCGGGCGCTAGACGATGAAGACAAAGGGGCAGTGAAGAGGCTGCTTCGTGCGTTCAATCGAAAACAATAGGGACAGTCGGAATGAATCAAGGAATGAGAGCTTCAATATTTATCGGCGGACTTCTTTTTTCAGTGGTGGTGCACGCTGACGTGAGGGTCAAGACGGTATCGAGTGGGGATTTCGGCGATGCTTGGCCGTTCACTGTCGGCAGCGTCGACCTCATGTGCGACGGCCCGTCACCGAAGGCACTGGCGAGAACGGCTGACGGAACTGTTTACGCACTGAATGGAAGCGCCCGATCCCAGGCTAGGAGTCGCGGTTGGTCAGACGGACAAGACATTACGAAGCAAGATCCGTCCATACCGGCCATTAAGATGGACTACAGCCAGCTCGTACAAATCGCGCAGGAGTTATGCGCTAAGCCTTGATTTCTTTGCTAAAAATTGTGACGGAGGCTGGTGGCATTCCCACACGTACTGAAAATTCCTCGCTCCTCCGGGTGCTTTAGTTGGCACCTAGGTTGGTGCCGGGCACTCGGATGTGCTGAAGGGAGCAACACATGTCTACGAGTAAAAAGGTGCAGGCCGAGCAGTCCGACAACGTTGAATTTAAGGATCTGAATCAGCGTGAAAAGTTAGTGTTGCAGATGTTCCGGCAACTTGATCAGCAGCAGCAAAAGGACATTCTGCGATTCATGGCTGTGCTATTAAACACTTAATGACTGAGGAACCCGGCTGTGCCGGGTTTTTCTCTTTACGGCGTGCTGAATATCACACCCCTACTGCTTGCATCCTCTTCCACTCACGATCTACCGCTCGCTTGGCCGTCTTCTCACTCGCATACAGCCAGCGCAACCGCCTCGGCCTTGTTTGATCCCCCGCAGTAATTGTTTTTTCTTTCCCGGTTTTCTGATCGCGGTAGTAGGCGATAATCCCCGTGTAATCTCCCTTGTTCTCTTCTGCCAGGTCTTCAACATTGTCCTCTGGGAGCTTGCTTTCCAGCTCCAAGCTGACTGTATAGCCGCTGTTCGGGCTCAGGCTGTGCTGCACATTGCCGCCGTACCAGATGATCTCGTCGATCTCATCCTTGACGCCCTGCAGTGTGTAGGTCAGTTCGGGGATCAGATCCGGCCGGCCCATCGCGAGCGTGTAGCTGAGCGTGGCGCTGCCGCGCTGCAGGCGTCGAAATTCGGCCCTCGCGGCCCTGAGTGCTGACTGCTGGTCGCTGTAGGTGTGGCGCAGGTCTTTGAGATTGTCACCGCCGCCGGCAATCGCTTCCTGTTTCTTAGCGCTGTGCACGTCGTAAAAATATGCACGCACCCCGTCGTAGCTGTCGCGATCTGCCTGCAAGTAGCGGTGCTGGTCACCATGGGCGCGGGTGAGGGTAATGTGGGGCAGGGGGAGCCCGCTGGCCGTCTTGCCGCCACCGGCGGGGATGCACAGCAGGCACCCAGCCTTGACGCTGGCCACCGCGTCGAACTCTTCGCCCAAGCGGGTAATCAGGTTGGCATCCGACTCGTTGGCCTGGTCAAGCTGCAAGATCGGCAGGGCACCGAGCGCACCGGCCACAGTCGACGTGAGGTTGTTTCCCATGGCGATGTCGCCGATGACCTTGCCCAGCGTGGTATTGCTCCAGCTGCGTTCGCGTTTGGTCTTCAGCCCTTTACGCAGATCTGCAGATCGAGCGCGAATGCTGAGCACGTCCGGTGCGCCAGTGTGTTCCGTCTCGTCGACGGTGTAGGTGCCTTTGTCGACCAGGCCGGTGTCGCTCCACCCCAACCATAAACGTAGCACCGCGCCCTTGGGCGGTATCGACAGCAGGCCGTCATGGTCGCTCAGCGTAATCGTGAGCTGGTCGGCCTCGACGCCGCGGTTGTCTGTGAGATCGAGGTTCATCAGCCGCGGGCTCACCTTCATGGCGATATCGTTGCCGTCCACTGTGAGACGGAAGGCAGGGACAGGGTAGGCGGCATCCCGAACGAAGCGTTCCGCCGTGTCCACCAGGTAACCGGTGACTTTGGACAGCGCGGCCTCTATCACAACAGCCCCCGCAGAATGCTGAGCCCGGTACTGGTCGCGGCGCCGAGCAGGTCGATACGGTCATCATCGGTACGCTTGAGCGTAAGGGTGAACTCAATGCGCTTTGGCGTGCCGTCTCTGAAAAATACAGTTTTGGTCTCGCTCAGGCTTTCGATCACCCACAACCCGTATATCCGGCCTGTACCTTCAACCATCGGCCAGGCCTTGCCGGTGTTCGCCATCAAACGCAGAGCGTCCAGGCTGAGCACGCTGCCAGCCAGTTCCGGGAGGATGATGCCGGGCAGGGTGATCGTGTCGTCGCCACGGCCTACAAACTGTAGTGCGGGTGCCGCCCCGACTCGGCTGTTGCTGGCATGGCGCCAATTGGTTTGGCGCTGCAGCTCCTGGTAAGCGAGGGTCGATAGGCTGAATACGAACATGCCGAGGCTGAGCATCATGGTGATTAATCCCGGTCCGATAACTGGCTGCGCTGACGGGCGCGTTTCTCGTTTTCAATCTTGTTGAGCATGGCGCGCAGGCTTTTCTCCATGGCTTGCATGTCCATGCCAGGGGCCGCTGCAATGGTGATCTGGTAGGTGTCGTGGCTGTCATAAACCGTCGATGTGCCCGCACTGCTGATCGGAGGACGATCATCGACCGCTAACGCCGGCATGGCTGTCGCGGTGAGGGCCATGGTGCCGGCCGCAGTGAGTTGCTTGCCCATGCTCGCCAGCGCGTTGAGTGGCCCCTTTTGTCCACCCTCCAGGCCCTTTGTCAGCCCTTCCATGGTGAAGCCGCCCAGCTCAGCGAAAACCCGCGACGGGCTGTGAATGCCGAGCTTTTCCTTGAACCATCCGATGCTGGAATCACCGATGGAACTGATAGCACCCTTCACGGCGCCGAGCCCGGCGGTCAAGCCTCTTACCAGACCGTTGACGATCATGCCGCCGAATTCAGTGAATTTGCCGGGCAGCTCAGCGCCGAAGTAATTCATCACACCAGCGAATGCCTGGTAGAACAGCCCGAGCGGGTTGAAGCCAGTGATCAGTTGCAGGATGCCCTTCAGGCCCAGGTCAAAGCTCGCTTTGATTGTGGACCACACACTGACTACGCCAGTCGCGATTGACCCGATGGCGCTTTTGATAGCGTCAAAGCCAGCGGTCAGACCGTTGACCAGGCCGTTGATCATCATGCCGGCGAACTCTGTGAATTTCCCAGGCAGCTCCATTCCGAAGTAACTCATCACCCCGGCGAAGGCCTGGTAGAACATCCCCAGTGGGCTGAAGTTGATGATCAGCTGCAGGATGCCCGCCAGGCCCTGGTCAAAGCTGGCTTTGATGGTGGTCCACACGTTGACTGCCCCGGAGGCAATCGAGCCGATGCTCTGCAGCAGTGTCATGACCATGTTGCCAAAGGCGGCACCGAAGCGCTGGCCCATCGACTGCGCGGCACCGCCTACGTCTTCGATCGGCTTTAATAGGTCGCTGAACCAACTGATCACACTATTGATACCGGAAGAGATCATGTTGAACAGCGGTCGGACGATCCTGCCCAGCAGACGCAGTGCGAAACCGATAACCGGAATGGAGTAGGTCGCTTTGGCCAGGCTGACCAGCAAACCGCCGAACTTGCCGAACCCGGCAAGGACCGGCTGCAGGGCCTTAGTGAGCCCCTGCCAGAAGCCGAGGAAGAACCCTTTAATCGGCTTCCAGTACTTGTAAATCAGCAACGCGGCGGCGACCAGGCCCGCGACAGCGGCGATCAGCCACCCGACCGGGGTTGCCAGGATGGCCGCACCGACCGCGCTGATGGCGCTGCCGAGCATTGGAAACACGCTGACTGCCGCAAGCCGCGCAGAATTGATTAGGGTTGGAATGACACTCACCATGCTGCCGGCGGCGCGACTGGCCGTGACCGTCTTCCAGATTCGTCCCATCCGGCCCACCTCTACACCGGCGCCTGCAGCTGCGATGCGGGTTCCGATTAGTTGCGCTTTGATACTGCCCAAGCGAATGCCGAACATCGCCATGCCGTACCGCAGCACTGCGAAGGGGCCGAGCATGCTTGCCATGGTCAAGGCCAGTGTGCCGAACACCACCGCAGCAGCTGCTACAGCGGCCACAACTTTCACCAGGCCTGCGGCCAACTTCGGGTTTTCTCTAGCCCAAGTTCCAACCCCGTTGGCAAGTTCGCCCAGGGTGCTAATGAGGCTCTTCAGCTCGGGAGCAACAGCAGCGCCGAACTCTGCCTGGGCGTTGGTGAAACTGCCCTCGGCGGCTTCCATGATGTTGGTTAGAGTGCCGAGCTGTTCGTTGACGCGGGTACGCAGATCAGCCTGGGCTTGCAGCTTTTGCTGGGCTTCTTCGTAACCCGCCAGACCCTTATTCCTCATGGTGTTCAAAACACGCATGGTTTCGGCGTCATCACCGAACAGCTCCTTAACAATCGCTTTCCGGTCTTCGTCATTGAACGCTTTGAGCTTTTCTACTTGCGCGTACAGGTTTTTCAAACCTGCGAAATTGCCCTTGTCATCGGTAAATTTGAGTGAAATATCCTTGCCGCTGGATTTCGCAATGTTGTTGGCTTTTTCGACCTTGTCCTTATTAAGGCCCGCGTCGAAAATCTTGCGGAAAGCGTTACCGGCTGAGCCTCCCTCCATGCCTACCTGGTCCATCATGACGAGTAGGGGGGCCAACTCCTTGGCTGCATCGAGCCCTGCCTTTCTGATGTTATCCATAACAGGGGCGATGTTGCCGAACCCCTGCAGCATGTTGCCCGGGTCAACGCCGGCGTAGAAACCACGCTGTATGGTATCCATCAGGGCCATCATGTCTTTTTCGGCGGTTCCGGTAGCGTCCTGCATCTTGGCGGCGAATTCCGCTGCCTCTGTCGCTCCCATGTTCAGCTGCACACCCAGGTACGCAGCCGCTTCACCAGTGCCGCCCAGGATGCTCTTAGCACTCAGGCCCTGGCGCCGAAGCATCGTCATCATGTTCTGGAAGTCTGCAGTGGTACCTGGCAGGCGGTCGCCCAGCTTGGTGGCCAGGTCTGTGATCCTCTGAAAGTCCTCCGAGACCTTGCCGGTGTCGTCCATCATCGACACCTTGAGCTGAGTGGCTGAATCCTCATTCGGGGCAAAAGCTTTGATTGCCGACACCACTGGGCGGCTGGCGGCATAGCCCGCGCCAAGGCTGGTGGCGCCGGACACAGCAACACTGCCAGCAAGGCTCTGGGTTTTATCGTAGGTGGCGCGGGCCTTCGCCAGGCTGTCCTGCTTGCGCTTCAGCGCATCCAGTTGGTCCATCTGCAATTTCATGGCTTGGGTGGCGGTGTCGATATCGCGCTTGAGCTTCAGCTCGTGCGCGCCCAGGGCATTGGTGTTGATGCCGGCGTTTTTGAGCTGCTCGCCGAGGTTGGCAAGCTTTACCTGCTGTTGGCCGTACTGCTCGCCCAAGCGTTTCGACTCGGCGGTGTGCTGTTTCAGCAGCGCGAGCTGGTCCTTGAACGGGCTTTCCAGGCGGCGGATCTCGTCGCGCAGACTGGCATGGCCCGCACGACTGGTGCGCAACTGCGCGTTGTTGAGTGTGAACCGGTCAGCCAGGGCCTTTTCCTTGGCTGCGAGCTGGTCCAGCTGGGTCTTGCGCTCCCGCTGTGCGGCTGTGAGGCGGGTGTATTCGTCGTGCTGCGCTCGGGTCAGGGCATTGCCCTTTTGCATCACCGTATTGAGCGCGGCGATTTGGCTGGCTGATTGGCGGTGTTCGTCGCTCATCAACCCCAGGGCATTGCGTGTCCCGGTGAGTTCGCGCTTGAGGTCGGTCTGACTGGTTTTGAGCGCGTCGACCTTCTGCCGGGACTTGTCGAACAGCGCCTGAGTCGGCGCGAGCTGCTGCCGGACTTTGGCCGTTTCGCGGGCGAGTTCGCCTACCTTGGTGTTGTTGGCGGCGAGCGCCTCGGATGTCGCGCGGGTTGCGGCCTGCAGTTCGCGCCAGGCGCCAACGTCGCGTTGCTGGGTGTTGAGTTCTTTCAGGCGGTCGCGAGCGGCTTTGAGGGCGCGGGCGGATTCCTTGCTACCGCCCGTGATTTTGTTCAGCGGACCTGTGGCTTTGTCGATGGCGCTGAGCAGCACCTGAAGTCTCAGATCATTCGCCATCGTTGGAACTCCGCACCCTGGCGCGCTCGCGCCAGTCCATCAGGTCTTGCAGGCCCAACTGATCCATATCAGCCGGTGCCCAGTGAAAAACCACGGCCAGATCGGCCATGGCGTCCTCTACGCGACGAGGGATGCATCCGTCTTCGCCGACTTCTGCAACAAAAAACCAGAGATTTTGCTGCTCAGGGCCAGCAGGTCGGCAGGGTCCATGCCGGCGACTTCGATGGCGGTGAGGCTCGGAGAGCTGATGCGCGGCAGAACTTTGATCAGACTGCCGACGTCCATCTGCAGCAGCTCCACCAGGCTCACGCCGCGCAATTCACCGGAGTTCGGCTTGCGCAGGGTGATGCTTTCGATGCTGGTGGTGCCACGACGGATCGGCGTGTCGAGAGTGACGGTGTTGTCGTCGGCCAGTTGCTGCACGTCGGGCTGTTCGATGGCTTCGTTCTTCATTGGATTTGCTCCTGGTGATTAAAGGGTGAGTCTCGATTGAGCGGGCGCGTCAGATGCCCATGGCGGTGCGGTGCTTCTCCAGCATGTCCACGCCGTTGACCTTCTCGACAAAGTTGAGCAGGTCGATTTCGATGATTTCTTCGCCATCCACGGTCAGCTTGTAGTAGCTGCAGGTGGTTTTCATGGAGTGCTCAGTGTCCTCACCGGGCTGGGCGTCGCCCATTTCGATGGTTTCGTGGCGACCGCGCACAACCACTTCCACATTGCTGACTTCGCCCGTGTCGTCTTGCTGGTAGGGGCCAGAGAAACGTAGTGCCACGCTGTTGGCACTGACGGCGCCGAACTGGCGCAGAGAGATCAGATCGAGGCCACCGGTCTTCCATTCGAACTGGATGCCGTCGTCGGACATGCCCAGGTCAGCTTTGACCGGGCCATTCATGCCGCCGCCGCGATAGCCTTCCATCTTGCGGCCGAGGGAGGGCAGGGTGAGGGACTTCACCAAGCCGAGGTAGCTGTTGCCGTCATTGAACAGGTTGAGGTTTTTGAGTTTGCGAGGCATTGCCATGGCGGTGTTCTCCGGGATACGGGGTCAGGGTGAACTCCCCTTGCGGGGAGGCCCGGTTTAGCTGTTGATGCCTTTGGCGAAGTCGATCAGGTAACGGTCGGTGATTCGCTGGCGGAAGGTGAGGTCTTCAAGCGGGGGCACAGGGGTGTAGTCGTAATCAACCCACAGCTTGCCGGCCTTGAGGGTGTCCTTGGTGTTGACGTCGTCGGGATACCAGCAGCTGCCGCCGATCAGATAGCCCTGGGACTTCAGCTCGCGCATCTTGGCGTTCACGCCTTCGACCAGGTCGCGTACCAGAGAGGCGTGCATAGGCCTGTCGATAGCCCACATGTGCGCTTCGCCCATGGTGTCGGCGATGATTTGCGCGGTGCGGGTGTAGTTTTCGAAGGCGAACAACGGGTCATCGCTGCAGGTGCGGCTACCCCAGAAGCGGAAGCCGTTGGCGTTGATCAGGGTGGTGACGTCGTTGCTGTTCAGGTAGTTGGCGTCTGTGGCCGGGTTTTGCAGATCCCAGAACACGTCGGCACTGATACCGGTCACGCCGCTGACGGCCACGTTGGACAGGGTTTTATGCCAGCCTGTCTCCTGATCGATCTTGGCGCGCAGGCCCAGTGCACGGGCCACGGCCGAGGCGGTGGTGGTCTTGTTGGCGACGGTGTCCCAGTTCTGGAAGTCCGGCCAGATCACCATCATTTCGCGGGCGCCGAAGTTCGCGCGGTAGGCGACCACCTCTTCCTTGGTTTTGCAGCCCCAGGCGCTGACGTACGCAAAGGCCCGAAGGTCTTTGGCGATGGCGCCGAGTGCGGTGGCCACCGGCAAACTGTCCAGGCCAGGCACGCCGAGGATGCGCGGGGCCATGCCCACGCGAGACTTGGAGGCGAGCAGGGCTTTCATGCCGGTGTACTGGCCGGTCGGTGTGGTGCCGCCGATCAGGGCGCTGGTAGTGGCCGCTTCGTCGGCACCTTCTTTGACCCGCACGACGATGACATAGGGCTTGGTCTGGTCGGCGATGCCTTGCAGGCTCGCGGCCAGGGTGCCCTTTACGCCGGCTTTGCCGACGGCAGTCTGCACGTTGGTGATCAGGACGGGCGTGTCCAGAGGGAAAACGAGTGGGTCCGCATCTTCAGCCGTGCAAACCATGCCGATAACTGCGGTGGGAATAGTGCGAATGGGTCGGGTGCCGTCGTTGAGTTCGATGACCCGCACGCCGTGGAGATAATCGGCCATGGGTTGGTGCCTGCGCTGTGATGGAATGACAGTGCAGAGGTTGCCGCGCGCGCGCCGGCTGGGCGAGCGCGGCACCTTGTAGGGGCCGCGTTTACAGGGGGAGTTTTATCGAGCCTGGTCTTTGATCCAGGCGGGAGGTACTGGACGGTTGTCGGCGTCTGGAAAATTGTCTGACTGAGGCCAGTCGCGCAGCTGCTGCATGTACGTCAGCAGTTCGCCATATTGGTCGGCGGTGAGGGTTGTCTCGCCACCCAGCTCGGCCTGGTCCCGGTGGCGCTCGCGAAGCCACGCGACACCCTGAAGTTCCAAGTCTCGCCAGCGGCGCTCTTCCATGGCCGCTTCTTCAGCGGTCGACTTGGGTAGAGTTTGACCGCCATCGGCCACCCATTCCAAGTACGACACCCAGTCCTTGTTGCCCATGTCCTCTGGGACAAACACCTGATCAGTCAGTCGCTGAACACCTGCAGGAGTAAATTTGTACGCAACATCATTCATCGTCATTACCTCAAAGTTCCGCGTCGGCG
This sequence comes from Pseudomonas sp. PvP025, assembly GCF_017832155.1. Taxonomy (NCBI): domain Bacteria; kingdom Pseudomonadati; phylum Pseudomonadota; class Gammaproteobacteria; order Pseudomonadales; family Pseudomonadaceae; genus Pseudomonas; species Pseudomonas sp. PvP025. The sequence continues at coordinate 5,649,651 of NZ_JAFIBJ010000001.1, forward strand.
GTCCACTCAATTTGCAGGGTATAGCCTGGAATGGACCCGGCGGGTGGCAGGCATGAAAGCGCAAAGCCTGTCGCCCATAAGCTCTGGATATTCGTGCCAGTGCAGGGTTTTACAGAGGATTGCGCCCAGATCTCCGACGAATTTTCACCAGGTGAAAACAATTTCAACGTAGGCACCACACGTTTCACTTCCCGGAATTCCATACGCAAAGCTGACTGTGAGGCCTGCGCTGCGGCGGATTGCGTGAAGGTGGCTATACAGCTGGACGGCCCGTTGTTGGATTTGAGGGGATGATCCTGCAGGAACGACTTTTCGAAGTAGCGCAGGCATGCGCGGTACTCCTCCTGGTGCGTCCTGTAATCGTACGGAGTCGCCACGCTGCCAGGCTCGATCTGAACGTTGGTAATGTCCGTGTAGTGGGCACCAGTCCCCCAGCTGGCAAAGATAACTTCCAGGAAGTCGTTGGCGACGCCTTTGTTCTTGTTCACCACCCCACCCAGATCGAGGGTAACGACGTACTTTTTGTATACCGTGGTCAGCTCCACCGAGGTGCCCACATCCACGTTCGGCTCGGTTGAATTCACCCCAAAGTTTTGACGAAGAATCACTGCGCACGTATGTGGAACGCTGGTTTTCATATAGAACGAGACGGTCACCTTCCCGCCAGCCAGCGTTTCGACGTTCTCGATGCGCTGACTCAGGTTCCAGCCCTGGCCTTCACCCTGGCGCGAAAGTCTCAGGGCAAATTTTGCCTCGTTGATATTGGCGTCCTGCTCGAGCGGCAGTTGGCTCCAGTTGCATGTGGCGTTTTTCGGGCTGTAAATCATCCAGCGGTCCGGGCCGAACGTGCTTTCGGGGTCGCCGTTGGCTTTTCCGACGACGCCTGACTTGCCCCGCTGCCATATCTGGAATGCACCGTTGATCAACCGGTTCTTGCGGAATACGTGCACCGGGAACTGCTGGAGTGGGCTCTCGATCTGATTGCGTACTGTCTCGGTGTTCGCCACCCGCTTCGATCGGTCATTAACCGGTGGGGTCGGGGCGTTCTGCCCACCTGCCCATTGAAACGAAAGAGGCGTGGTGCCGAACACAATCGGCGCGTCAGTGATCAACTGCCAGAGCGTGTCGCCATTGGCGGCGCCGCGCTCAACGTGAACCAACAAACCAGGCGTCACCTCCACGCCGATATCGGCATCAGCAGTACGGGTCCAGATTTCGGCGGTGGTGAGGTATAAGCCATTGTCTTTGCCCTGCGCCTGGTCTTTCACCAGCACCCGCGAACCCACCGGCACCGCCACGCCGTCGATAGTCTGCGCACCGGCCAGGACTACTGGGCCGGTGGTCGCTACCAGCACCGACTGCTTCACATCCTGCTGATTGATGGCGTCAGTGATGGAGTCCGTCACGAACTTGCGAGTGGCGAGCACCACTGCCGGATCAATCATCAGCACCACGTTTGCCGCGCTGGAGACGATGAAGTTCATGCGCACCACCTGCGTCCGGCCGGAGCCCTGAGACATCAGCGGCTTGTAGCTGGGGGCGCAGTTCGCCACTGCGACCAGGTCTCCGTCACCGTCGTACAGTCCAATCTCCCGAATCCACCACCCGCCCTCGTCGGCCGGAATGATCTGTTCGGCGATGAGGATGTTGGCGTTGGCAGGATCGATCGACAGTTTGTTCAACTGCCGACGGCGGCGCTCGTTGATCAATTTCTTCTGGTTACGGTCTGGGATCGGGTCGGTGCCATTCGCATCACCCACCCCCATTTCGGTGAGTTTCCAGGGGATGCCCAGCGCGTCCGCGTTGGCCTGCTTGGCTTCACCGACAGCGGTGAGAATCGCAAAGAACTGAGAGTTGGGATCAATCATGGGTAGATGTCCAGTGTGTCGATGGAGTGTTCCCGACCAGCGGCGCCGATGTAGCACTTGAGGTTGATAACCCCTGGTACTGGCGGGTAAATGTCGAGCGTGTCGATGGTGTGTTCGCGTCCAGGTGCGCCGATTAAGCCTGTGGTAACGATGTCTCGGAGGACCGGCGGATAAACGTCGATTTCATCGCCGTCGTATGTGCTCGCGAAAATGTTGATGCCACCGGTGGTTTCAAGACTGATAGCCAGGCCAGTCAGGTGACGCGTAACGGGCCTCGCGTCGTCGATCAGCCAGGTCAGCTCCTGATACATCTCCTCGGTGATGCCGGTTTCCAGCACGCCCACCTTGATGGCAAACGTGCCCGGTACGCCGTTCGGCGTGGTTTGCCACCACTCCAGCACTTCAATCAGGTAGCCGAGCGGTTCCACAACGCGGCGCAAAGCGCCGATGGTGCCTTTGCGCGAGTGGACGTAGTGTGATGACCGGATAGCTGCGCGTTTCGCTGCTTCGGTCCACTTGCTGTCCCAACGATCAACGGAGAAAGCCCAAGCCAGATAGGGCAACAGGTCGACGGGACAGGTGTTCGGGTTGCAAAGCTGTCGCAACGGAATAGGGACGCGCTGGATCTGTGCGAGCGCCTGTGCCGCCTGACGTTCCAGCGGCGTAGCGTTTCCCGGTAGCAGCTGCTGCACACCCATCACTCAACGCCTCGGCTTAAGGTGATGCTGGTGCAATAAGGTGCTTGAGCCTTGGTCGCGACGATGTCTACCCAGTCTTCCAGTTCGACTTTGCGCACGCCTTCGACGTGGAGCGCGGCATGGAGGGCCGATTCCGAGACCTCCATGCCCAAGCGGCGCCGTTGATGAACGTAGGCCAGCAGCCGCTGTTCTGCAGCAGCCAGGATAGGTTCCGACTCCGGGCCGCTCGACAGCAGATAGAGCTTGGCCTTGACCTGGTAATTCAGGATCTGCGCGCCCTGGACGGTGAGACGGTCGGCCACCGGCCGGCGGTCATCGTCGCTCAGGTAAGCGTTGACGACGGCAAGCAGCTCGGGGGGCGCCGTGCCATCGCCCAGCAATGACTGGACTGTGACCACGGCTACGGCAGGCGAGGGGCTTTCGGCGGTGGCGTCGGCCACGCGGCCGTCCGCTGCCCTGGCGTGGAAGATGTAGCTGTTGCGCGGGCCGGCAGTGCTCAATCCTTCCCAGGCCATCTGCGCACGTTCGCGCAGACTGTCATCGCCTTCCATCAACGTGAGGATAGGCGGGACCGCATTGGCTTTACCTTGCTGAATCACCAGGCGCTTGACGTTGAAGTTGCCGGCCAGCTGTTCCAGGTCGGTGCCCCGCGCGGTGGCGAGCAGGTTGGCGAGCGATGCTTCGTTGACTCGCTGACGCCATACGGTCTCGCGGTAGGTGTTTTCCTGCAGCAGCTTGGTGAGCGGCTCCGACTCTATCTCCAGGCGTGCCGCGATCTGGGCCTGCTCGTCGGCCGGCCAGAGGCTGATCATGTAGGCCTTTCGCTCGGCCAGGATCTGTTCGAAGTCGATCTGCTCGACGATCTGCGGCGGCGGCAGCTGGCTGAGGTCGATGGCGGCGAAACTGTTCATACACTGCCTCCCAGCTGCAGCGGCACGCTGAGGCTCAACGGCTCATTGGTATCAACCACCGTGCCCTCCAGATCGATCGAGGCCTGGCCCTGCATGTTTGCTCCCGCGAACTGCACACGGCTCAGGCTGATGCGGGTTTCCCAGCGCATAAGGGCCATGACCGTGGCTGCATAAACGCGCAGACGGTTGACGTCGTTGAAGGGGTGATCCACCAGCTCGGGCACCAAGCTGCCGTATTCGCGGCGCATTACACGCGTGCCAATGCGGGTGGTCAGGATGTCGGTGATCGCCTGACTGATGTGCTCGCGCTCGCTGATGGCGCCGCCGGTGTGTCGGTTCATGATGCGATGGGCACCCCAGATTGATCGCTGCCTTGCTTAACGCCAGAGGTCAGGTGATTTACCAGGCTCACCTTTGCCGCGACGACGTCTTCCGAAACGTCGATTCGGCCGGTGACGGTCTGATTCCCGGTCTGGATGTAGTCGCCTTTGTGTGTGATGTCGCCGACCAGGTTGATGCCGCCGGTGCTAATCAGATTGGTGGTGCCACCGTCGGCCAGCGTGGCGTTGAGATGGTGGGCCACGCTGTCGTACTCGATCACCGTGCCGTCCGCGTAGGTACGACGGTGCAGGCCTTCGCGGTTGCCGTTGGCCGGGATGTGGTCACTGAACACGCCCGTCACGACGATCCCGTTGGCGAGTTGGCCGGATGGGCTGAACAGGATCACCTGCTCGCCGAGGGTCGGCGGGTCCCACTCGCGATCAGACCCGGCGCGCAACGCCAGCCAGGGCAGCCAGGCGGTGGTCAGTGTTCCGGTCGTGACCTGCACACGCGGGGGCTCCATCTGCACAGCGGCGATGACGCCGAAGCGGATGAGGTTTTCGAGCAGTCGAGAGAGGGCGGCGAGATCGTTCATGGCGCCGATGGTGGGTCTACACACGCGAGACTGCATCTTGCTGGGCTTGTGAGAAGGTCAGCTACAAGCGCTAACTCGGGACAGGTGTATATTGATAGCGAGGAAGCTTGTTAGTGGCAGAAAAAGAAGTATCGAACGTCTATTTTTTTGCCGTCAGTGTTTTTTTTGGGGGGTGAATATGAAGTACGTAACACCATCTATTGCGGAAACAGCATTTAATTGTCCTAGATGTGGGGCGCTTGCTAAACAATTTTGGTATAGGGTTTTAATGGATGCCAAAACGCAGGATGCACCGCTTCCCCACTTAATAACAAAGAGCGAAATTCCTCATTACGCTGATGGGTACACGGCTAAATCTCCGGAAGACGAAGCAGCGCACAAAGGATTTGTAAAATGGCTATATAGGATGGCGGCAGGTGATATTTTTTCTGAGGAAAAAAACGGGTATGAGTCTGTGAAGGTGGACTTATTCAATGCTCATGTTAGTAAGTGCTTCAATTGTGATGGCGTTGCATTTTGGATATCTGATCGGCTTATATATCCTCAAACTGGAATCAGTATTCCGGCGAATCCTGATATGTCAGAGGATATACGTAAGGATTATGAAGAGGCCAGTTTGATATTGGAACAGTCTCCTAGAGGTGCAGCAGCGCTACTGAGACTCGCTATTCAAAAATTGTGTAAAGAACTTGGTCAGCCTGGAGAAAATATCAATAAAGATATCAAGGCCCTTGTCGCTTCTGGGCTCGATACACGCGTTCAGCAGGCGCTAGATGTAGTAAGAGTAATTGGCAACAGCGCAGTGCATCCCGGACAGATCGATTTGCGTGACAATAAAGATACCGCCACAATGCTGTTTAAGTTGATAAATCTTATTGTTGAAAGAACTATTTCGGAGCCGAAACATGTAAGGGAAGTCTATGAGGCTCTACCTTTGTCTGCGTTAGAGGCAATTAAAAATAGGGACGGAAAGCAAGAATAGTAATTTCTTATTGCGCTAAGTGAGCTAGTAGGCTGTCTTTGATTAAATCCAGACTTTCTTCATTGAAGCCTAATAGTTCACGTCGGTCGTATCGCACCTCTATAGCGCCGCGCTCCGCGCGGTCCTTCAATCCGTAATGGTGAACTCTGGCGATCCTAGCAATGCGCCCGGTGAAACCTACGGTAACCGCATTGCTGTCGCCTCGGGCCTTCATGTAGGTCGTGGTACGCAGCTTTTTGAACATCTCAACCTTACGCCGGATACGGCCTTGCTTGCCTCGCAAGTCCCGCTTTTTCCGTGGTGCGAACTTGCTGCCATCCGGGTTTTGCTGTGTCAGTACTCGCTTTTGTTGGCTGCGCCGCAGTTCCTGACCGATGGAGCGGGCGAGCTGATTGCGCGCACTTGGCTGCAGCTGCTCAAGCAGGCCGGACGCCCAGGTCTCAAGCGCTTCCAGCTTATTTGTCATCGTGAGCCATCCATTCGCTGGCGTTGCCTTGGGAACCCGGTATCCAACGCGGATCGAGATAACCAGCCACTCGTTGTGGCTCACCGACATGGCGAACAGTGGTTTTACCTTGATCATCCGTGCCTACCACCACTCGTTCCGTCAGCCGCAATGTAAGGCCCAGATCCACTTTTTCTTTATCAAGAATGTCGGCTTCGAACTGAATACCGGTCTGCATTTTTTCGTAGTTTTCCAGCAGCTCCGGTTGGTTGATGCTGATCCACCCCAGTACGGGCAGCATGACGCTGTCAGGGTGACCCGCAAAGGCGGTCAAGATGATCTGCAGATCGTAGCTGTACTCAAAAGAAAGGGTCGCCGCAGCGGTGCAGCGCACCTTGCCGTTGTCGATGAAGATCAGCAAAAGGTCGGGGTTGTGCTGCAAGTCGGCAACGGTGGCCAGCAGGTGGGCGCGCAGGCTTTCGGGCTTGTTCATGGGTGGGCCTGCTGGTGTTTGTAGACCATGTCGACCTGTGCTGCGCAATCGGCCCAGGCGGCTTCGGCGCGGTCTTCGTCGTTGAGTAGGTCGCCGTTATTGGCTGGGCTTGTCGCCGGCAGCTGGCACGGCACCACGGCCGGACAGCCAGTCACGGTAAGCTGCGGCGCCGGTGAGGGCGGGGCGTTCACGCAGCCGGCGAGCAGCGTCAGGCAAAGGCCGAGCAGCCCAGTCGCGTAGTTCGTCGTTTTCACGTTTGAGTTCCTCTATGGTTCGTGCGCGCTTTGCCAGGGCCTGGCGCAGTTGATCCTGCTGGGCGCGCAGAGCGGACTGGCTTTCGCGCTCCTGCTGCAGGGTGGTGGCGAGAGTGTTGACGGTCGCCAGGTTGCGGTTCGCGTCTTCGCGGGCCGTTTTGGCGGCGTCATTCGCCCGCGCGGCTTTGCCCTCGGCGGCGTCTATGCGCTGTTGCTGGCCCCAGATCAGCAGCGCCAGGGCGCCGAGCAGCACGATGCCGTACAGAACCTGGCGCAGGGTGCTCACGCCCGGTACCAGCCATGTTTGTTCATGGCAGCGGTGTCGAGCTGTTTAATTGGGCCGCGCACGATTACCGCCCTTGCGTTGTTCATCAGCTGGATGCACTCGGCTAGCCGCACCATGTCTTCCTGTTCGGTCGATTCCGGTACCACCAAAAGGTCACCGTCCTGCACCCTAAGTTTTTGAACCGCTTCAAAGTCGATCATGCCGCCACCCCTTGCCCGCACTCGCAGCTGGCGTGCCGCTCATATGCGCGCTGAAGCTTGGTGTCATAGAGATTGCGCAGGTAGTCCGGGCCGTTGTAGAGACGGGCAAACTCGGCCCATTTGCGGGCCTTCAGGGCCTTGTGCAGCACCGGGTCCGTCTCGATGAAGCGGGTGAAGGCGTCGAATTGCTGCGATTCGCCGGCGCTCATTGCCGCCACAAAGTCCTGCACGCTGGCGTAGCCAAGACGTTGCCAGTGGTAGCCCATGATTTGAAAGGCGCCCCAGGACGCCGATTCCAGTGCGGCCGTGTCGTCGATCTGGCGGGCCATGGCCAGGCGTTGGTGCTCGGCGGTACCGCCGATGTAACCACCGGCCTTCGGGTTGACCTGGGCGGGATTGGTCGCGGCGAGTTCATCGGCATGGCGCTTGACTTCCGCCGGATCGTCGCCAGGGTGTCGAACCTTCGCGAGCTGTCGGTACATGATGTGTCGTTCGAACAGGATCACCGGCTTACCGTTTTCCAGGAAGCCTTTGCCTTTCGATTCCACTTCGTTGACGGCGTAGATAGTCGCCAGCGGCACGCCGAGGCGTTCAGCAGCGGTTACCAGGTCGTGGTTGCGCAGCAGTTGGGCACAGTCGCCGCCTGCCAGGCTGGATTGGGTCTTGGTACCGGCAACGCCATCGGCTACCAAGCCAACTTTCAACTGGTAGGCGCGTACGGCGATCTCGGTGGCGTCACCGTAGTGGCCGTCAGGTACCAGGTTGGCACCGTACCTGTTGAGGTTCTTTTGCAGAATAAGCACCGCCTGCGAGCGGTCGCCGTGGCGAAGGGTGGTGGTCATGCACTGGGCCTCAATAGGGCGGCGACGTTGCCGCGTGAACGGAAAATCAGGATGCAGAGCAGCACGATGGCTGCGGCCTGGCCGAAGCTCGTCGGCTGACGGTCCAGTAGGATTTCCAGACCGCAGATGCAGAGCACTCCGCCAAACAGGCTTGCCAGCAGGGAGATGCTGCGCCGGTACCGCGCATCCCCTCGGGTGTAACAGGCCAGGCGCAGAGCGCTCAGCAAGTAGGCGATTGCCGCGATCAACTGCACGGCCAGTTCGATGTTCGGCATATCAGGTGCCCCCTCGGATGCGACGCCAGATGTCCCAGATGTCCGCCTTTTCCACCCACACCATCAGTTTGATGCTGATCGGGATGACCACCAGGGCACAGAGGAAGGCGCTACCGCCGCTGGTGATGAACGGGATTGCTTGCAAGGCCATGGGGGCGAACAGGTAGCCCACCCCGGCCGATAGGAACAGAGAGCCCAGGCGCTGCCAGACCTTGAGGTCGCGCTTGGTGCTGGTGACCAGCCAAGCGCCGAGGATGGCGCCGAACAGCGCCCCGTCGTCGATGACTGGCGTGACGCTTGCCAGGCCCAAGCCAATGAGCAGGCCGGACACAACGCTGGAAGTCGGATCAGCCATGGTGTGGGTTTCCTTGGTAGCAGTGGGTCAGTCCCATAGGTTCACCATCTGCCGTTGTGACGCGCTGGTCTGGGCTTCGGGCATGTTGATAACGAGACCTTGCGGCAGGACGGGGCCGTGGTCTGCCAAGCCGGGGTTCGCCTGCAGCACCGCTTCGGTGACGCCCGCGGTTCGGCCGTAATACCGCCAGCACAGGGCGTCGACGGTGTCGTTTTGATTGGCGCGGACGGCGACGGTCATCAGATCAGCTCCACCGTGGTGCGGTTTTTCCTGAGAAAATCACGGATGGCCCAGCGCAGGTCGCGGCGGTAGTCGTCGATGGTGGGGGCGACCTCTTCGGCCTGTTTGTTGCCGGTGTTGGTGGCGCTGTAATCGCGGTAGCGCTCGCATACTTCGGCTCCGGTTGCAGCCTCGATCGCGCGACGGTAGAGGTGGGCCTGCACAGATACGTCTTCAATCCGATCACCTGGTACGGTATCCAGGGTGGCGTAACCAGCTGCCTGTTGAGCTGTTCGCCAGTCACTCAGCTCGCGGTTGAGGTTGATAGCGGCAGCGATTACGGCGGTTTCCAAGCGGGCCGGTGTGACGCTGGAGTCGATGCGCAGGGTGGCGCGCAAGCTATCCAGGTCAATCGACGGCCAGAACGGGTCGGTGTTGATGTGGCCGCTGGCGGCGGTGCCGCTGGCTACAAATGCGCTCATAGGGAAGGACCCCGGCTGTCCGCGCGGGTAATCTCACGCCGGATCTGCTGCGTTGTGAGTTCGGGATGTTGCGTGCAGAGGTAGTCAAACGCCCGCACAGCTTTGCGATTCGAAAGGCCCCGTTCGTGCGAGTTGGCAGGCATGATGGCGCCGCATATGACGGGGCCAGTGCAGACGGTGCGGTCGTATGCCTCTGTTTCAGCGACGTACTGTTCAGCCGCTGCAGACATGCGTCGTTCGGATTCCGTAGGGGTGAAAGCACTCTGGTAGAGATTGGCAAAGACGGTGTTCATGACGGCTCCGATAGATCGCCGGTGGTCGGGGCTTCACGTTCAGGAGGAGCGGCCTGGCCGATCCGCCCCGAGCCGGCGGGGTGCGTGGGGACGCTCGGTTAGCTGCCGGTGGCAGCGTGTTTTTTCAGGAGGCGTTCGGCGCCGTCCAAATCTTTTTTGCCGCCGCATCCGTCGTGCAACTCGATGGCGCGCTTGAGCAAATCAATGCCCGCCTGGATCTGCCCCGGTTGACCGGGTTCCTCGGCGGTGATGCCATTCAGGGTGGCGCGGCCGGTCGCCAGGAAAAGCTTGGCGCGGGCTTGGTCGGGCATGTCCTCGTCTTTGGTCAGCTCTACCGTGCGGTGCAGGATCGCCAAGTCGAAAGAACCATTGGCCTTTTGAGCTTTCAGTGCTGCAGTGGCGATTTCTTCCGCCACCAGGCATCCGGTAGTGCGTTCGAAACGGTCCGGCATGATCAGCTTGTGCTTGAGCACGTAGTCGGCAATGTCCAGGGCGCCTCTGTAGTCCTCGACATCGATGCGCCAGATCATGACGGTAGTCATCACGTCGTCCTGGGCGCCGTTGCCAGCCTGGAGCACACCCTCTACATACGGGATGTACTCAGGCAGCAGTTGCAGTTTGAGTGCGGCCTTGCCTTCGTTGGACTGGATGGCCTTCAAGCGCAAGCGGTCCTGCAGCAGCTGATTCAGTTGGTGCTCGTAGGCAGTGGCACCGGCCATGGATTGCTGTGGTGCCGTTTTAGCTGCCTCCATGGCCGCGCGTGCGCGGCGCTGGTGTGCTTGAGCGATGCTGAGTGCCATGGGGTTAACCCTCGCTGCCGGCTTCTTCGACCGGGGTGATGTTTTCCAGCAGGCAACCAAGGCCGTATTCCTCGACCACATAGGCCTCGTTCGACGATTCGAAGTTGCTGACGCGGTTCCACTCCGGCTCCTCTTTGAGGTAGCGGCGGCGCCCACCGATCTGCCAGTACACCGACAGGTTGGCGAAGGTGGTGATGAGGATGGCGCCTTCCGGCATATACGGCACTTCGTACAGGGGCAGGCCACCGACGCGGCGTTGCGAGATGATCAGATCGCTCGCCAGGGTATTGGTCGCGTCCTGGTCCTTATTGACCAAGGCCAAGAACTTGTCGTGGACCAGCTCGCGACCAGTCAGCACTACCAGGCCGGGGTTACGGCGATACCAGGGGTCAAGCAGCTGGATGGCGTCGTAGACCAAGGCGTCGATGTTCTTAAAATCACCGGTTTTGCCGATAGTGATCTTGCCGGCGACGGCACCTTCTTTCAGCACTCGGTCAGGCGCGTGAGTGCGGTACTGCTGGAGCCAACCGATGTTGACGTCTTCCAGTAATGGGTGTGCGGTGCGGTCGGTTTGTTCGGCGGCCGAAGTGCCGTAGAAACCGATTTGGATACGGTCGAGCGCCTGACGTTGGGCAATTGCGCTGGCAAGACGAGTTTGGAAGTCAGGGAACTTCGCCCAGGCGTCGAGCTGCTTGTAACTGACGTAGGTGTCAAAGTCGGTCTGCTCAGCCCGGTATTTGTCGCTGGACAGGGTGCCAATGCTGCTGGGCTCACGCTTCTTGACCTTGGTGTTGGTGCGGCTGGCAACGGTGCCGCCGACGCCTAAACCGACCTTCTCGCCTTCCTGTTCGTCGACGCCGATGACGTTGACTTTGGTCAGGAACTCGCTCGATTCCTGAATCTTGGTTTCCAGTCGCTGCTGGATAGTCGGGTCCACGCTGAACGTGGCGGTGGCCGATTCGACGCCGTTGATCTGTGCCACTTGGGCGAGGTAGCCGGTGAAGAGTTTTCGAGTGTCGTTACGCATGGGTGTCTCCGATAGGGGGCTGGGCGGTTGAGGCCGCAGGTCAGAATTCAGCCAGGGCTTGTTTGCCGCCGCCGGTTACCGGTGGGCGCTGGGCTTGGGAGTGGTCTTGTGTGTTGCCGAGGGTCGTTTTCAGCTCGACCAGGTCTCTGCTGAGCTGCTCGACCTTGGTGTTCAGTTCACCGGAGAATTTCTTCTCGGCGGCAATTTGATCCGGCAGGTCTTTGACGTGGTCGGCGATCGCTTCGACGGCCTGGCCGATCTGGGCGAACTCTGCATCGTCCTTCGCCTGTTTGCCGCCCAGCAGCGCCTGAACCTTGCTGAAAAGCTGGGCGCTGAGGCTGGGTTTGTCTTCGACTTCTTCAAACCGCAGTTCCGTTTCCACGGCCTCGGTGAACATCGACGTCGCTGAGTAGTGGCGGTCCTTGAATGGGCTGGATTCTGGTTTCTGCGCCGAGAAGGACAGCACGTCGGTGCCCAGACTGGCCGGGGAATCGGTCACAGCCAGGCCGACGATGTACGCCTCCCCCGTATCCGAGAAGCTGTCGTCGATTTCGATGGAGGTGTAAATCTTCTGCTTGGCCTTGTTCATAGCGATCAGGTCGGGCGTCGGCTCGACCTGTGCAAACAAGGCCAGCTTCTTTTGACCGTTGATTTCAACTTCTTCGGTCTTGACCGCGAGCACGTCGCCGTAGGCTTTGAACGGGCTGTCTGGCAGCAAACTGCGGAAGTGCTCCAGCCAGATCCGGGCGCCGTAGGTGGATGGGTTGAAGTTTTTCGCCGCCTGTTCCAGCCAACTGCGTTTGATGGTGCGCTTGTCCGAGGTAGCGCCCTCGACGGCGACACGGAACCAATTACTGCGAAATTTCTTCATGCCTGGAATCCTCAATGCGTTGGGCGCTAAGTGCGTTGCAATGAGGGGCATGGTCGTGACGCGCGCGAGTTGCGGCAACGGGACGAGATTGTAGAGGGCGGATCTACAAGGGGCGGCGCTACTGAGTCGCAGGCCAGAGCGGCAGCATCGCGGCCATGACTACGACCGAACTGCTCCCCATCGATCCCAGACGCCAATCCAAGTTTCTCTATTGGATGGGTTGGCGTATCTGCGAGATTGCCGAGGCTACGGGCGAAAAGGAAAAAACGCTACACAGCTGGAAGGCCCGTGACGAGTGGGACCGGGCCGACAACGTTGAGCGGATTGGGGGCGCACTGGAAGCGCGCCTGGTGCAATTGATCCTCAAGGAAGGCAAGAGCGGCGGTGACTTCAAGGAAATTGACCTGTTGCACCGGCAGTTGGAGCGCCAGGCGCGTATTCAGCGTTTTCAGGGGGGCGGTACCGAAACCGAACTCAACCCCAACCTTGCCAAGCGCAACGAAGGGCCGAAGAAGAAGACGCCAAAAAACGACATCAGCGAAGACCAGATCGAGCTGCTGCGCGAAGCGTTTATCGATGGGTGTTTCGACTACCAGAAAGATTGGTATCGGGCGGGAAACCAGCGCACTCGCGTCATCCTCAAAAGCCGGCAGATCGGCGCCACTTACTACTTTGCTCGCGAGGCGTTCATTGATGCGCTGGAGACGGGTCGCAATCAGATCTTCTTATCGGCTTCGAAGAACCAGGCGTACCTGTTTCGCGGGTACATCCAGGCGTTCGCCCGCGAGGTCATTGGTGTCGAGCTGACCGGCGATCCCATCGTTTTGCCCAATGGCGCCGAGCTGTTTTTTCTCGGTACCAATGCGCGCACCGCCCAGGGCTATCACGGCAATTTCTACTTTGACGAATTCTTCTGGACGTTCAAATTCGAAGAGCTGAACAAAGTCGCGTCGGGTATGGCGATGCACAAGAAGTGGCGCAAAACTTACTTCTCGACGCCGTCGACCATGGCTCATGAGGCGTACACGTTCTGGACTGGGGAGCGCTTCAACAAGGGCAAGCCGGCGGCGCAGCACACCAAGGTCGATGTTTCCCATGGCGCGCTCCAGCAAGGGCGATTCTGCGAGGACCGGTTGTGGCGCCAGATCGTCACCATTCTCGACGCTGAGCAGGGCGGATGCGACCTGTTCGACATCGAAGAGCTGCGCCGCGAGTACAGCCCCGAGGCGTTCGCCAACCTGCTGATGTGCGAGTTCGTTGACGACGGTGCGAGCATTTTCCCGCTGACGGTGCTACAGCCGTGCATGGTTGACAGCTGGGTCGAATGGGCCGAGGACTACAAGCCGTTTGCCATGCGCCCGTTTGGTGATCGTCAGGTGTGGGTGGGCTATGACCCTGCGGAAACCGGCGACTGCTCCGGCCTGGTGGTGGTCGCGCCGCCGCTGGTACCGGGCGGCAAGTTCCGGGTGCTGGAACGTCACCAATTCCGTGGGATGGACTTCGCGGCGCAGGCCAGCGTGATTAAAGCCGTCTGCGACCGCTACTGGGTGACGTACATCGGGATCGACGTCACCGGCCTGGGCAGCGGCGTGGCGCAGCTGGTGCGCCAATTCTTCCCCAATGTCACCACGTTCAGCTATTCGCCCGAGGTTAAGACGCGCCTGGTGCTGAAGGCTTACGACGTGATCCACCGGGGCCGGCTGGAGTTCGACGCCGGCTGGACTGACATGGCGCAGTCGCTGATGGCGATCCGCAAAACCATCACCGCCGGCGGCCGCCAGTTTACTTACACCGCCGGCCGCAACGACAACACCGGCCACGCCGATCTGGCATGGGCGCTCTTTCACGCATTGCACAACGAACCGCTGGAGGGGCAGACCTCTGCCAATACCGGGCGGATGGAGATTTTTTGATGTCGAACCGCCGCAGAAATAACAAGCAACTGGCTCAGGCACCCGGCGTGGTAACGCAAGAGTTTATCCCGCGCAGTGACAGCAAGATGGAGGCGTTCAGCTTCGGCGACCCGTCACCCGTACTGAGCGGTTGGGAGGTGTTCGATTATCTGGAGTGCTGGTTTAACGGGCGCTGGTACGAGCCGCCGCTGTCTTTGGATGGGCTGGCACGGTCGGTGGGCTCCAGCGTGCATCTGCACTCGGGCTTAATGTTCAAGCGCAACCTGTTGAGCAAGACCTTCATCCCGCATCGGCTGCTATCGCGCGCGGCGTTCGAACAGTTCGCTCTGGACTTCCTGTGCCTTGGAAACGGTTATCTGGAGGCCCGGCGCTCAATGCTTGGTCCGGTGCGCGAGCTGGTTCCACCCCTGGCGAAGTACATGCGCCAGGGCAAGGACGGCCGGCAGTTCATGGTCCAGGGCTGGAAGCAAGAGCATGAATTTGAGCCAGGCACCGTTTTCCATCTGCGGGAGGCGGATCTGCATCAGGAAGTCTACGGCCTGCCCGAGTGGATCAGCGCCCTGCAGTCGGCATTGCTGAATGAGTCAGCCACGCTTTTCCGTCGCAAGTATTACGAGAACGGCAGTCATGCCGGTTTCATTCTTTACATGACCGACGCCGCGCAGAACGAAGCGGACGTCGACTCCCTACGCAAGGCGCTGAAGGACTCCAAGGGGCCTGGCAACTTCCGCAACCTGTTTGTGTATTCGCCGAACGGCAAAAAAGACGGGCTGCAGATCATTCCTGTCAGTGAAGTGACGGCCAAAGACGAATTCAACTCGATCAAAAATCAGACCCGCGACGACGTCCTGGCCAGCTTACGTATCCCGCCGCAGTTGATGGGCATCGTGCCGCAAAACGCAGGCGGGTTTGGGTCGATCAGGGAGGCGGCGCAGATTTACGCGGCTAATGAACTGGAGCCGATTCAGGCGCGTATGGCGCAGGTGAATGACTGGCTTGGGGAGGAGGTCGTGCGCTTCAAACCTTATGAAATTCCCGTAGGGGCTTAAAACCCCCTGCGCAGTAAACGAGGCGACGAACCGGTGCGTCAACACCGGTTCGACGCTGAATCACTCGAACACGCCGAGTGCTCCAACCAAGGCCTCGCCCCACTGCGCAGGGGGTGCGAAGCCTAAGCGAATCCAATTTCCAAAACAAGGATCACTTATGAGCACACCTATTATCCCGTGGATGGGCGGCAAGCGCCGCCTGGCAGATCGTCTAATTCCACTGTTTCCGCCCCATGAATGCTATGTCGAGGTCTTTGCTGGCGGCGCCGCGCTTTACTTCATGCGTCCACAGGCTGCGCCGGTTGAAGTTCTCAACGACATTAACGGCGACCTGGTGACGCTGTATCGTGTCGTGCAGAACCACCTGGAAGAGTTCGTGCGCCAGTTCAAGTGGGCGCTCAGCTCACGTCAGGTATTTGAATGGCAAAAGATGACCAGGCCAGAGACGCTCACTGACATCCAGCGGGCGGCGCGGTTTTTCTACCTACAGCACCATGCTTTTGCGGGGAAGGTCAGCGGGCAAACGTTCGGGACCGCGACCACAGGGCCGGCTATTAACCTGCTGCGGATCGAGGAGAACCTGTCTGCAGCTTGGCAGCGGCTGTCTGGTACCTACGTCGAGAATCTGGGGTGGCTTGAATGCGCCGAACGTTACGACCGGCCGCATACCTTCCATTACATGGACCCGCCTTACTGGCAGACCGCAGGCTATGGCGTAGATTTCCCCTTCGAAAACTACGAGCGGATGGCCGAGTTCATGCGACGTTGCAAAGGCAAGGTGATGGTGTGCATCAACGATCACCCTGATATCCGGCGGGTATTTGAGGGGTTTCACTTTGAAACGGTGGACATCCGTTACAGCACGGCGAACCAGCGGCAGGGGAAAGCCGAAATTAGTGGAGAGTTGGTAATCATGAATTGGGAACCAAAAGTACTAGGTGGATTATTTTAAACCAATTACAGATTTAGTTTGATAATGAGCCGCCTGAGGGCGGCTTGTTCTTTATGTGAAAGATTTAAGTGTTTGGCGAGGTTCTGCGGGATGAACTTGTGTAATATCAAAAAAACATTTTTGATAAAGTGCCCGCCAACAAAATAAGGATCAATATATAAGT